>CAWFKU010000007.1:0-14346 GCA_963816485.1 uncultured Actinomycetota bacterium | reverse complement strand
TGTCCCGCCACGCCAGCCCGGTAACCGCCGTGGCGGCCGCCGCCGCGGTAGCCGGCGGCGTCATCGGCCTCGCCCGGCGGAACCAGCTCCTCGTTCCTGACCACCGCTTCCGGCCGCTGATCGGCATCGTGGCTGGCCGGCAGCGGCTCGTGCCGCACCTGGTTAACGTTCGGCCGGTAGCCGAGCCTTCCAGCTGCGCCGCGTCGGCATCTCGATCGGCGCTCGGGCTGGCGGCCCCGTCCGTGGCGGCAGTCGCCGCGCCCGAGCCAGGGGCCTGGGCATCCTTTCGGTGCCCCAGCGCCCCCCGGCGCCTGCTGTGCTTGCCGATCATCGCCTCGCTCCTCCCCCGGCGCTCCGGCGCCGATCACACTCCCAGGCATCGGCTGCCCCGGGACGCGGCCTTCCGCTACCGCGTGCACAGGCTTCTCATGCCAGGTCCGGCCCCGGGCCGCGCCAGGTTTGGCGGCGGCCTGTCCCGGTAGCTGACCGGCCTCTGCCGCTTCCCCCGGCCAGAGCAACGGGAAGGCAGGGCCGAACGTGAGCGCAGGATTCCCCGCCAGCGCTGGGAGCCGGTCTCGAGCCAGAACCTGGCCGGCCTCGCTTGTGTCAGGCGCAGATCACGCCGGACGTCGCCGCCGGCGAGTACAGCTGGACCCTGGGCGGCTCCGCCCGGCTGCTGGACGCCGGCGCGGTCGACTGCCTCCAGATCGACGCGACCAGATGCGGCGGAGTGACCGGATTCCTGCGTGCGGCGGCACTGGCCGAGGCGCACAGCATCCAGGTCTCCGGGCACTGCGCGCCCGGTGCGCACGCGCACGTCGCGACGGCGACGCCGAACCTGCGGCACCTCGAGTATTTCCACGACCACCAGCGGATCGAGGCGCTCTTCTTCGACGGCATGCCTGGCCGCGCCGGCGGCGTCCTTACTCCCGACCTGACCAGCCCCGGCATGGGAGTAGCTTTCCGCGCCCCCGACGCCGCCCGCTACCGCACCGCCTAACTGGCTTGTGACAGCGCTGAACCCCTGCTGTCAGAGCTACAGCAGGGGTTCAGCGTTGTCCCTCAGGTCCGAGGGTGCCCCTTCGCCGCCTCCAGCTTCTCACCGAGGCCGTTGATCTCCTCCGTGCTCAGCGCCTCACGCAGCCCTGGCCACACCTTGGTCTCCTCGAACGCCACGTGATCGCGGGCCGCCGCGATGAACTCGCGCAGCAGCCTCTCGAAGCCGTCGTCCCAGGCCTCGAGCTGGTCTAGCTGGTTCAGGACCTGCTGGCCGGCCTGCTCCTGGCCGATGGCCTCGTCGGCCAGCTCGCTGCCGCCCGGCATCCGGTCCCTGACCACGGGCCAGAAGTACTGTTCCTCGATGGCCTCGTGAACGGCCTCGTCGATGATGAGCTGCTGCGTGAGCTTCCGCCGAGCTAGCAGCTCGCCCTGGTCGGCACCGCTCCCAGCGTTCGGGCCGTCTTCAAGAGCGGCCAGCGTGCGCTCCACCTTCTCGTGGTCACGCCTGAGGACGCTGAACGCGTCGGCCATGGCTATTCCCTCCGTCGATGTGCATTCCCCGTTGAAATGAGCTCCGCAGCCTGCTACCCAGGGCCGCCCCAGTAAACCGGATCTGCGGCGAAGCGCAAAAGTAACCACGACGCCGTTTCGGGAGGGCGGGCCGGGGTACTCGGGGCGGGTGAGCGTTCGGACCTGGATCGAGAGCTGGCCGGCCTACCGGCAGCTGATTACCGCCGACCGGACCGGGCGTGGCCTGGCGGCCAAGAGCGCGGCGACCGCGCGGCTGACTCCGCGCGTCGCCACCGCGGACCAGGTCGTCAAGTCCGTCTGCCCGTACTGCGCGGTGGGCTGCGGCCAGAATGTCTACGTCAGCGATGGCCGCGTCACGCAGATCGAGGGCGATCCTGACTCGCCGGTGAGCCGGGGCCGGCTGTGCCCGAAAGGCTCGGCCAGCCTGCAGCTCACCACGGGTGACGCCCGGCTCCACCGGGTGCTGTACCGCTCACCGGGCGGCACCCGATGGGAGAGCCTGGACCTGGAGACGGCAATGGACATGATCGCCGACCGGGTCATCGACGCCCGCCGCCAGGGCTGGCAGTGGGACGTCGACGGCGTGCGCACCCGCCGGACGCTCGGCTTCGCGAGCCTCGGCGGAGCGACCCTAGACAACGAAGAGAATTACCTGATCAAGAAGCTCTTCACGGCGCTCGGCGCGATCCAGGTCGAGAACCAGGCCCGGATTTGACACTCCGCCACAGTTCCCGGTCTGGGAACTAGCTTCGGTCGCGGCGGCGCGACGACCTTCCAGCAGGACCTGCAGAATTCCGACTGCATCATCATCCAGGGCTCCAACATGGCCGAGTGCCATCCCGTTGGATTCCAGTGGGTGCTGGAGGCCAAGGCGCGAGGCGCGAAGATCGTGCACGTCGACCCGCGCTTCACCAGGACCAGCGCGCTCGCCGACGTGCACGTGCCGCTCCGCGCGGGCAGCGACATCGCCTTCCTCGGCGGCATCGTCAACTACGTGCTCAGCCAGGACAAGTACTTTCGCGAGTACGTGCTGAACTACACCAACGCGGCGACGATCCTGACCCAGGACTACGCCGACACTGAGGACCTTGACGGCGTGTTCGCCGGGCTCGACACCGAGCATCGCGTGTACGACTATCGCGCCTGGCAGTACGAGGGCATGCAGGTCCAGGCCGCCTCGGGCGAGCGGGACCTCGAGTACGACGATGACCGCTCCGGTGATGCGGGCGCCTCGGTCAGGCAGGCGGCCCGCGGTGAGGCGCACGGCTCGGGCGGCGCCGACGTGGGAACCGGTACGCCCAGGCGGGACGAGACGCTGACCCACCCCCGGTGCGTGTTCCAGGTCCTCAAGCGGCACTTCACTCGCTACACGCCTGAGCTGGTAGAACAGATCTGCGGTGTGCCGGCCGACGTGTTCGGCCGGGTCTGCGAACTGCTCACCGAGAACTCGGGGCGGGACCGGACCAGCGCCCTCGTCTACAGCGTCGGCTGGACCCAGCACACGGTCGGCGTGCAGTACGTCAGGACCGCGTCCATCCTGCAGACGCTGCTCGGCAACATCGGGCGGCCAGGGGGCGGCATCCTGGCGCTGCGCGGCCACGCGTCGATCCAGGGATCCACCGATATCCCGACGTTGTTCGACCTCCTGCCGGGGTATATCCCGATGCCGCACGCCCACTCGAACGAGGACCTTGAGTCCTTCGTGCAGGCCGAATCCGTGCGCAGCGGCTTCTGGGCCAACATGCGCGCGTACACGGTGAGCCTGCTGAAGGCCTGGTGGGGCGAGGCCGCGACGGCGCAGACCGACTTCTGCTTCGACTACCTGCCCCGGCTGACCGGCTCGCACAGCACCTACGAGACCGTGCTGGCGCAGCTCGCGGGCGACTGCAAGGGCTACTTCCTGCTCGGCGAGAACCCCGCCGTCGGGTCGGCCAACGGCCGCATGCAGCGGCTGGCCATGGCCAACCTTGACTGGCTCGTGGTCCGCGACTTCTCGCTGATCGAGAGCGCCACCTGGTGGCTGGACGGCCCGGAGATCGAGAGCGGCGAGCTGCGCACCGAGGACATCCGCACCGAGGTGTTCTTCATGCCGGCCGCGGCGCATACCGAGAAGTCCGGCAGCTTCACCAACACGCAGCGGATGCTGCAGTGGCACCACACGGCGGTCGAGCCGACCGGCGATGCGCGGAGCGAGCTGTGGTTCACCTACCACCTCGGCCGGAAGATCAGGGAGAAGCTGGGGCGAGGTCCCGGCTCGGCGGATGAGATGAACCGGCCCGTCCTCGACCTCACCTGGGACTATCCGACGTCCGGCCGGATCGACGAGCCGGACTCTGAGGCGGTGCTGGCCGAGATCAACGGCTGGGACGCGGACGGCAAGCCGCTGTCGGCCTACACCCAGCTCGCCGACGACGGCTCCACGGCCTGCGGCTGCTGGATCTACTGCGGCTGTTATGCGGACGGCGTGAATCAGGCCGCCCGCCGCAAGCCAGGGCGGGAGCAGAGCTGGGTGGCGCCCGAGTGGGGCTGGGCCTGGCCGGCCAACCGCAGGGTGCTCTACAACCGCGCCTCGGCCGATCCTGACGGCAAGCCGTGGAGCGAGCGCAAGGCCCTGATCTGGTGGGACCAGGACAACGGAAGCTGGACAGGGCATGACATCCCTGACTTCGTGCCCGACAGGCCGCCGTCGTACCGGCCGCCTGACGACGCCACCGGGGTGGACGCGATCTCCGGAATCGACCCGTTCATCATGCAGGCTGACGGTAAAGCCTGGCTGTTCGCGCCCGCCGGGCTGACCGACGGACCGCTGCCCGCCCACTACGAGCCGCAGGACTCGCCGTTCCGCAACCTGCTCTACGGCCAGCAGCACAATCCGGTCCGCCAGGTGACCGTGTTCCGGCACAAGCACAACCGGCTCCAGCCCAGCGGCGACGAGCCCGGTTCTGCTGTGTTTCCTTACGTGACGACGACGTACCGGCTGACCGAGCACCACACCGCGGGCGGGATGTCGCGGTTCCTGCCGTACCTGTCGGAGCTGCAGCCCGAGTTCTTCTGCGAGGTCTCGCCCCAGCTGGCAGCCGAGCGCGGGCTCGAGCATCTGGGCTGGGCAACGATCGTCAGCGCGCGGGCCGCTATCGAGGCCCGGGTGCTGGTCACCGAGCGGATCAGGCCGCTGACCGTGCAGGGCCGGACGCTGCATCAGGTCGGCCTGCCCTATCACTGGGGCAGCAACGGCTATACCACCGGAGACTCGGCCAACGACCTCGCTGCGCTGAGCCTCGACCCGAACGTTCACATCCAGGAAGTCAAGGCCTTCGCCTGTGACATCAGGCCAGGCCGGCGTCCGCGCGGGCCGGCCAGGCTGGAGCTGGTCCGGCAGTACCAGGCGCGAGCGGGCATTACCGACCAGACGGGGATGGGACTATGAGCGATCCCGAGACCGCCGACAGCTCCGGCCAGGCGGAGCGGCAGCCGCGGGTGGGCTTTTTCACCGACACCTCCGTCTGCATCGGCTGCAAGGCCTGCGAGGTGGCATGCAAGGAGTGGAATCACCTGCCGGAGGATGGCCTGCTGCTGACCGGCATGTCCTATGACAACTCGGTCGGGCTCGGCGCGGACACCTGGCGGCACGTGGCCTTCATCGAGCAGCGCAGGCCCGCTGAGACGGACGACGGCGGCGGCGATTTCCGCTGGCTGATGTCCTCTGACGTCTGCAAGCACTGCACGCACGCCGCCTGCCTGGACGTCTGCCCGACCGGCGCGCTGTTCCGCACCGAGTTCGGGACCGTCGTCGTGCAGGAGGACGTCTGCAACGGCTGCGGATACTGCATTCCGGCCTGCCCGTACGGCGTTATCGACCAGCGCAAGGACGACGGGCGGGCGTGGAAGTGCACCATGTGCTACGACCGGCTCGGCGCTGAGCTCGAGCCAGCCTGCGCGAAAGCCTGCCCGACCGAGTCCATCCAGTTCGGCCCGCTCGACGAGCTGCGTGAACGGGCGGCGGGCCGGCTGGCCGACCTGCACGATGCCGGGGTGAGTGAGGCCCGGCTCTACGGCGCCGATCCCGGCGACGGTGTCGGCGGGGACGGCGCGTTCTTCCTGCTGCTCGATGAGCCTGAGGTCTACGGGCTGCCGCCCGACCCGGTGGTCACGACCAGGGACCTGCCGTCGATCTGGCGGCACGCCGCCGCCGCCGCGGCCCTGCTCGCCGCGGGCGCGGCAGCCGCGTTCGCGGCCTCGGGGAGGCGCAGGTGAGCGGCGGCCGCCACCGGCGGGCCGAGCAGGTCATGGTGCCGCCGGCCGAGTTCGACTCCTACTACGGCAAGCCGGTGATCAACGCGCCGGTCTGGAAGTCACCGCAGGTTCCTGGCTACCTGTTCCTCGGCGGCCTGGCCGGCGCGTCGTCGCTGATCGGAGCGGGTGCTCAGGTGACTGGCCGGCCTGCCCTGGCGCGCGCCGCCAAGGCAGGCGCCTTCGGGGCTGGCTGCGTGTCGGTGGGCGCGCTCGTGCATGACCTTGGCCGGCCGGCCCGATTCCTCAACATGCTGCGCGTGTTCAAGGTCACCTCCCCGCTCAGCATCGGCTCGTGGCTGCTGTCCGCGTACGTACCGGCCGCGGGAGTGGCGGCGTTCTCGGCGGCGACCGGCCGGATGTCCAGGATCGGGGCCGCGGCTACCGCCGGGGCGGCGCTGCTCGGGCCGGGCGTGGCCGTCTACACGGCCGCGCTCATCAGCGACACGGCCGTGCCGGCCTGGCACGAGGGTTACCCGGAGCTTCCTTTCGTCTTCGCAGGGTCGGCAGCCACCGCGGCGGGCGGACTCGGCCTGCTGGCCGCGCCGGCCGGCCAGTCCGACCCGGCCAGGTACCTGGCGATCTTCGGGATAGCCGCGGAACTAGCCGCGTCGAGCCGGCTCAAGCGGCGGATCGGGATGGTGGCCGAGCCGTACCGGAGCGGCCGGGGCGGCGCGTACCTGCGGGCCGGCCAGGTGCTGTCGGTAGCCGGCGCCGCCGGGTCAATGCTGGCGCGGCGCAGCCGGCTGGCCGGCGCGGCATCCGGCGCGACGCTGCTCGCGGCCTCGGTGGTGACCCGGTGGGGGATCTTTCATGCTGGCATGGATTCGGCCGCTGATCCCAAGTACACGATTGTCCCGCAGCGGGAGCGATTGCGCGCGCGGGCGGGAGCACGAGCCGGGCTAGCGTTTACCCGGTCCGGAGCCGGGTAGCCGGTGTGGTTCTCGGCAGTCCCATGTTTGGAGCTTCTACAGGGGGCATGCCCTACTCGTGCTCTAGCAGTGGAGGTGACGAGCTTTGGTACCCCCGACCGCTCGCCGGACGTCGCCGGACCCGGCTGACTTCGGCAAACAGGCAGACAACGAGCTGCTGAAGACTATTCAGTCCGAGCCGCACGGGACCCCGGTCCGCGAGGCGGCCTGCGAAGAGCTCGTCGGCCGCTACCAGGCGCTCGTCCGCTCGTGCGTGCTGCGGTACCGGGACAGCCCCGAGCCGCAGGAAGAACTGATGCAGGTCGGCTACGTCGGCCTGCTGAAGGCCATCAACAACTTCGACCCGGACATCGGCGAGAGTCTGGCCGCCTATGCGACGCCGACCATCACCGGCGAGATCAAGCGCCACTTCCGTGACAAGCGCTGGCAGGTGCATGTCCGCCGGTCCGCGCAGGAGCTGCGGCTGGAGATCAGGAAAGCCAGAGGCGACCTGGCCCAGGAGCTGTCACGGACTCCGACCGATTCCGAGCTCGCCGAGTACCTCGGAGTCAGTGCCAGTGATCTGCTCGATGCCCAGCGGGCCGATCTCGCGTTCCAGGCCTCGTCCTTGAGCGCTCCGCTGTCCGACGGCACCGACGCGGGGACGCTGGAGGATCTGCTCGGCGGCGAGGACCCGCAGCTCGAGAACACGCTGGACATGGAGGCCGTCTGGGGGCACCTCGGCGAGCTCCCTGACCGGGAGCAGCGCCTGCTGATGATGAGGTTCTACGGCAACATGACCCAGTCCGAGATCGGCGACCAGCTGGGCATCTCCCAGATGCACGTCTCACGTCTGCTCGCGCACGCGCTCGGCTACCTGCGCGACCGGATACTGGAGACCGGCCCGGAGCTGTCCGGCGCTGAAGCTGACTAGGGTTCAGCCAGTCCCGCCAGCTGCCGTCTGCTGGGCGGCGATCGCCAGGTCGACGCTGTCGTACATCGGGATCCGGTCAGCCAGCCCGGTGATCCACAAGGTTCTCGTGTACTCGAACCTCGCTCCGGCGAGAGCCAGCGTTCCACCGACCGCTACCAGTCCCTTCCAGTGACCGACGATCACCGCGAGCGAGCTGGTGTCCATGAAGTCCACGGCGGCCAGGTCGAGCACGACATGGTCGAGGGTCCGGCTCGATTCAGCGAGGGTCTCGTCGAGCTGCCGACTCGTGACGATGTCGAGGTCACCAACGAGCTTGACGACGAGAGTGCCATCGCGATGCTCGGACGAGAGCTCGAACTCTGGCACGCTGTACCCCCAATCGGATCAGGCTGGCCGTCCGGGACACCTCGGCACCGGGACCAAGCCAGGACACCGAAGCCGCATCAGGGACATGTTATGCGCGCCGTGGGTTCGGGACTAGCTGCGCCAGCCCATCCGACCGGCGCGGGCCCTGGCGGCCGCGCAGCCAGTCCGGGGCTCGGCCAGCCGGGAGTCGGTCGCGAACCAGCCGCGAATTCAGCCGGATACGAGACCGGCGGCCGCCGCGACGATCGCGTCCGCGTCAATGCCGGCCGCATGCAGCTGCTCGGCCGGAGTCGCCGAGGCCGGCATGCCGCTGACGGCGAGCTTCGTGGCCACCGGCAGCGGGCCGCCCGGCACGGCCAGGGCCTCGAGGACCGCGTCGCCGAGGCCCCCCTGCGGCCAGTGATCCTCGACGGTCAGGATGCGCTCTGTGTCGGCCGCCGCCTGCCGGATCGTGACCGTGTCCAGCGGCTTGACCGAGTACGCGTCGATCACCCTGGCCGCGATGCCATCGGCGGCGAGCCGATCGGCGGCCGCCAGGGCCTCGTGCACGGTGACGCCGGCGGCCACGATCGTCACCTGGTCCTGCTCGCCTGACCGCAGGACCCGGCTGCCGCCGACCGGGAACTCCTCCCCTGGCGGGTAGATGACGGGCATGTCGCCCCGGCTCGTGCGCAGGTAGCTGATCCCGTCGAGGTCGGCCATGGCCGCGGTCAGCGCCGCGGCCTGATTGGCATCGCACGGGTAGAGCACCGTGCTGCCGTAAACGGCGCGGAAGGCGGCCAGGTCCTCCAGCGCCATCTGGGACGGGCCGTCCTGGCCGATCGACACGCCCGCGTGCGAACCGGCGACCCGCACGGCGGCCCGGCTGATCGCGGCCATCCTGATGAAGTCCTGAGCGCGGGACAGAAATGCCGCGAAGGTCGCGGCGTACGGCACCCAGCCGCGCACCTGCATACCGACCGCGGCGGCGATCATCTGCTGCTCGGCGATGTAGAACTCGAAGAACCGCTCCGGATGGGCGGCGGCGAAGAACTCGGTCCTGGTCGAGTCGCTGACTTCCCCGTCCAGCGCGACCACGTCGGGCCGGGCGGTGCCGACGGCCGCCAGTGCTTGCCCGAAGGCCGTCCTGGTCGCGACCTTGTCACCCAGACGGAACTCTGGCAGCCGCAGCTCCCCGGCCGGGAACGCATGCGGCTGCTGGCCGCGGTCGGGCGAAAGGACGCGCACCCGGTCATCGCGGCGGCCGCCCAGCTCGCTGATCGCCTCGTCCGGGTCGGGCACGGGCTTGCCGTGCGCGCCCTCCATATCCTGGACGGCACTCACCCCGCGTCCCTTCATGGTCCGCGCGATGATCGCGGTCGGCTGCCGGAGCGTGACCCGGGCGCGGGCGTAGGCCCGGTCGATCGCGGCGATGTCGTGACCGTCGATTTCGATCGCGTTCCAGCCGAATGCCCGCAGCCGGTCCGCGTAGGCGCCGGTGTCCCAGCCATGCCTGGTCGGGCCGCGCTGGCCCAGCCGGTTCACGTCGATGATCGCCGTCAGGTTGTCCAGCCCGCTGCTGGCCGCCTGCTCGATCGCCTCCCACATCGACCCCTCGGCCATCTCGCTGTCGCCACACAGCACCCAGACGTGATAGGGCAGCCGGTCGAGCTGCTTGCCGGTCAGCGCGAGGCCCACGCCGACCGGAAGCCCCTGGCCGAGGGAGCCGGTCGCCACGTCCACCCAGGGCAGCCGGGGCGTGGGATGGCCCTCCAGCCGGCTGCCGAGCGTCCGGTACGTCAGCAGCTCGTCGTCGCTGATCGCGCCGGCCGCCTTCAGCATCGAGTAAAGCAGCGGCGAGGCGTGTCCCTTGGACAGGATCAGGTGGTCGTTGCCAGCGGCGCCCGGGGCGTCGAAGTCATATCTCAGGTACCTGGCCAGCAGCACTGCCATCAGGTCGGCGGCCGACAGGGACGACGTCGGGTGCCCGGAGCCCGCCTCCGCGCTGCTGCGCACCGCGTCGACGCGCAGCTGCTGCGCGAGCCCGGCGAGCTGGGCCGTCGCATCCTGATCCAGAGCGTATGTGTCGGTCATGCCGCCTCCTTGCGGGTGCTGCTCCGGGGCCTTGACGAGTGGTGCTCGCCGGCCTGTCCCGGGTTGGCGCCAGCCCGGGTCTCGGTTCGCGCTACCCGGCCGGCCCGGGTCTAACCGGCCCGGTCTGGACCCGCGAACCTGACACCGGCCGGACCAGCGAACTGGACAGCGGGGCCAGCCTGGTGTAGTTTCATGGGCAGTGCTTACGACGCAGGCACACCCATCTGTCACAGTGTGACGTTGCTGGGTGTGCCTTTCCGTTTTCACGGCGGGACTAGCGACTCTTTCGTAGCGCTCTGAACTCCAGGACTGGCTCTCCAAGCGGGCGTTCGCGGTGACATCAGCCTGACACCGCAAGGAGATCCCAGGGATGAAGATCGCCCTCGTCGCACGGCATGTCTCAGCGCCAGCCACCCCGTCTGACCCGTACGCCGCCGAGCAGGCCGCGCACATCGCCGGTCTCGGCCGAGCGCTCGCCGCTCAGGGCCACAGCGTCGTTATCTACGCCCGCAAGGACGCTCCGGGCCTCCCGGACCGCGAGACGCTCGCTCCGGGCCTCACCGCGCGCTACATCAAGGCCGGGCCGCCAGCACCCGTCCCCGCCGACCAGCTGCCGCAGTACGTCGGAGAGATCGGCAGGTACCTCGCAGCGCGCTGGAAGAAGGACACGCCGGACATCGTCCACGCGCATCACTGGACCAGCGGCCTGGCGGCGCTGCTTGCCGCCCGCGAGGTGCCGGTCCCGATCGCCGCGAGCTTCGGCTCGCTGGGCACCGCCGAGCAGCGCCACGGCGTGCCAGGGCCGCAGGACAGCGCCAGGATCCGGATGGAAGCCCTCGTCGCCCGCTCCGTCACGGGCGTCCTGGCGCACACCACCGATGAGGTCGCCGGCCTGGCCGGGCTCGGCGTTCCCGGCGCCCGGGTCAGGATCGTGCCCTGCGGCGTGGACACCGCCCGCTTCGACCCCGAGGGCCCGGCGGCCAAGCGCCACGCCGAGCTCCGGCTGCTGCACGTCGGCTCCCTGGCCGACCATCAGGGCCTCGACAAGCTCATCAGGGCCCTTCCTGACCTGCCAGGAGCCGAGCTGGTCATCGCCGGCGGCCCCGACCAGGACGAGCTGGACTCCGACCTCAACTACAAGAAGCTCGGCAAGCTGGCCGCCGGGCTCGGCGTGGCCGACCGGGTCACCTTCACCGGCCAGGTCGCCGGCAAGAACCTCGCGGCCCTGATGCGCTCGGCCGACATCTTCGTCAGCGCGGCGCGCTTCGAGCCCTATGGCGCCGCGGCGATCGCCGCGATGGCCTGCGGCACGCCGGTCATGGCCCACGCGGTAGGCGCCTACGCCGATGCCGTGATCGACGGCACGACCGGGCTGCTGCTGCCCGCGGGCGGCCCTGAGGCCTTCGTCAGGCGGATCCGCGACCTGCTGTCCACGCCGATGAAGCTGACGGCCTTCGGCATTGCCGCCGGCGACCGGGCCAGGTCCCGCTACCCGTGGGAGCGGATCGCCGCCGAGACCGCGGCCGCCTACGAGCGCTGCCTGGCCGCCCCGGCTCCCAGGGTGGCCGGAGCCGCTGCGGCAGCGGCCGCCAGGCGGCCGGCCGTCGCCGCCGAGCAGCGCCGCGCGGCCTAACCCTCCGCTCCGCCCCCTCCCCCGCCTCACGCGGGCAGGCAGATTCATGCTTGCCCGCGTGAGCAGGGGAAATGACTGTCAGGGGGAGGTGAGGGCCATGCCTAATTACTGGCTCGGCATTATGGCCGTCGTCCTCGCGATCACGCTGGCCGTCTGGATCGGGCTCGTCTTCAGGGCCGACAAGAACCAGTCAGGCCAGCCGCGGGAGGCAGCTCAGAAACGGGAAGTCATCGGCGGCATGTTCGCGGCCCGCCAGGGAGGGCGCCAGGTGATGCCCGACCCGGACGAGCCGATCGTCCATGACGACGGGCCAGACCAGGAAGCGGCACCAACCGTTCCCGAGCAGCCAGGCGCCCGGGGACAGACCGGGCCAGAGGCGACCCGGCCAGGCACCCAGCCGCCGGTTCCCGGGCCGCGCACGGAATCAGTCCCCGAGCAGGCTCCGGCCCGGGGGGACCGTCACTGACCGTCACTGACCGCACTGGGGAAGCCACCCTGAGCAGTCGCTGATGTCCCCGCCATCATGCGATGATGGCGGCGGGGAAGCCAGGTGCTCGCACCGTAGCTGCCGCGCGGCCAGCTGATGGCTGCGGCCGGATCGGGCCGCGTTATGAGGGGATGGCGCAATTGGCCAGGAACATATTCAAGCTGCTTGCCGTCGCGGGCCTGGGCCTCGCCCTGGCCTACGGCTGGCAGGACATCAAGCGCTTCGTCAAGATCAAGCAGATATCGGCATCAGGTGCGCATCCGGAACAGATCCCGGTGCACGGGCGCACGGTCTATCCGAGCAACAGCTTCGATGCCGAGCCGGACGGCACCGGCGATTTCGACTCGGCCAGCCGGGGCGGCCCGATCCTGAGCTAGCTATGCCTCCCGCACCACCAGTTCACGCCGGTGCGCGGCAGCCTGCCGCTGCCCGACGTGGGCCGCAGGCCGGAGTCGAAGGGCGGGTCATTGCGCTCGATCTTGCTCAATGACTGACCCGGGCTCGCCAGCGTCGCCTGGCTGAATCCGGCTCCGACCTTGCCCTCGTAGACCAGCTGCTGACCGCCTCGCGCTCCGCCGCCTGATCATGCCGATCGCCTCGGCCCCATCACTGTCCGGCATCCTCAGGTCCATCAGGATGACGTCAGGCGCCAGGGACCGGCCCGCCCCGGAAAACTCATGCCGTTGACCTTCTCGAGGCGGCTGTCGGCTACGGCAGCCAGAGCACCATGCCCGAGGGCATCAGCGCGTCCCACCGGCCTGCCGCCAGATACGGCCGCTGCAAGGGGCCGAACCCTGTGGTGCCGGCTGCGCCTAGGGCAGCCGCCGTCGACCACCAGATGTCAGGAACCTCGCAGCCCTGCCGCTGCGCGAGTCCGGCCAGTGACATATGCCCGTCCGCATGGAAGCGGCCAGACGGCAACGGCGCCTGGGTGCCTACCCTGACCTGCTTCGCCAATTCGATTATCGCCGCTCGCTGCGCCGACCGGATATGTTTCGGCGGCAGGTCCGGGCACGTGTGGCCGCCCCACGCCGCACCGCCCATACTGTGCGTTCCGTAACCTTGGCCGGTGACGCTGTCGGTGACCTGCAGAGCAAAACCCGCGAACGCGCTAAGGCATTCGAAAACCTGCGCAGACGCAGCGACCTGCGCGTCGGTGAGCGGATTATCGGGGTTACCGTCGTCGGCGTGTTCGATGCCATACCATGTCGCGTTAGCGGCCATGGCATGCCAGGCTTCCCAGCCTTTGCCCAGAGGGCCGAACTGATGAACGGTGCCATCCTGGGCAATGCCGAAGTGAGCAGAAACCTGCAGGTTGGGGTTGTTAAAGGTCGCCACGCACGACGGCAGGTTCGCCACCATGGTATGTTCGACAGCGCCGCTCATCTTCCCTGTGACGCCGAGCCGTCCGTTGATGCACGGCCAGGGATCGTTGTAATTAACTATGGCTTTGCCGCGAACCTTGCCTTCACTATCAACAGTGAGCCTTCCAGGCGTTTTCATCTGCTGCTCTCCCATTCTCGGATGTACTTCGCGGCTGCATCCAGTCGCTCCGCGCTGTCACCGCTCTGACCGCACATGAGGTGCAGCGCGCGTTCGGAACTCGCCCGCAGATAGCACAGGCTCCGCACTGGATCATCACCATCTGGTCGTACATAATGCGAGTCAGCCCGTAGAGCGCCTTATGATTTCGTCGCGCATTCCTCTGAGGATGCCGCATGCGATATGCCCGATGATAATTGCTATAACGTTCACGATACTCAGGATCGACCATACGTCTAGCGTGAGCCGCTCTTTGTGCTGCACGCCTCTTATCGGGATCTCGATAAGGCATGACGTAGTTCCTTCCACTGCTACCGTCTTTCGCATCGCGCCAGTGTCAATGCCTGCCGGGAATGCGCAAGATGCCGTTCGGGAGAGGTATTGTTGCAGATAATACCGGCTGGTCCCGACATCCACTGTCCGACTTCACCGTCAACGAATGTGGGAAGTCCGCGCGGCTGCCATGTTCAGCGCGCAAGCGGTGATGCCGCCAAGGTGTACGCCCGGAACAGCGGCTGCGCTATGCCTGAATCGGACAGGTGGCAAGCTCGCCGACCTCATCCGTGGGGATGAGCGGGGG
>CAWFKU010000006.1:0-104887 GCA_963816485.1 uncultured Actinomycetota bacterium | reverse complement strand
CCAACCATAAGCAGATCATCCGCACCGAACCAGGCCACCCGGGGCCGGTTTGCTTGAACGCTCGCGATACCGTCCACGAAGATTGAGTTACGAGCGCGGACATGGCGAGGAGGCCCGGTTGCGCGAGTTCAGCATTCCCGCCCTGGCGGAGATCCCGGCCGCGGCCACCCTGACCGACATCGTCGTCAGCAACGCCAGCCGCACGCCCGACGCGGTCATCATGCGCCGCCGGGAGGCCGAGAAGAAATGGTCCGACGTGACCGCGCGGCAGTTCGGTGACGAGGTCCGCGCGCTGGCCAAGGGCCTGATGGCAGCGGGGGTCCAGGCCGGCGACCGGGTCGCCCTGATGTCGCGCACCACGTACGAGTGGACGCTGATCGACTACGCCGTCTGGGCCGCGGGCGCGGTCACGGTCCCGGTCTACGAGACCTCCTCGGCCGAGCAGGTCGAGTGGATACTCTCCGACTCAGGAGCCCGCGCCGTCTTCGCCGAGAACGACGCGCATGCCGCGACGATCAACAGCATCAAGGCCTCGCTGACCGACCTGCAGAGCATCTGGCTGATCGACACCATGGGCGTCGTCACGGCCGGGGGCACCGCCGTCACCGACGAGCAGCTCAGCCAGCGGATGGCGGGCCGGACGGCCGATGACCTGGCCACGATCATCTACACCTCGGGCACCACCGGCCGGCCCAAGGGCTGCGAGCTCACCCACCGCAACCTGCTTTCCGGTGGTCGCAACGCGGCGCAGGGAGCGCTGGCCGAGCTATTCGAGATCGCCGGCTCCTCGACCCTGCTATTCCTGCCGCTGGCTCACTCCTTCGCCCGGATCATCCAGGTCGCCTGCATCGAGGGAGGCGCGGTCCTCGAGCACTGGTCGGACTCGTCCACCCTGGCCGGCGGCCTGGTCGAGACCAGCCCGCTGTTCCTGCTCGCGGTGCCCCGAGTCTTCGAGAAGGTGTTCAACTCCGCCCGCCAGCAGGCCGCCGCGAGCGGGGCCAGGAAGAAGATCTTCGCCGCGGCGGCGGACACCGCCATCGCCTACAGCCGGTCGCAGTCAGTGACGCCGGGAGCCGATGCCGCTGGCCGAGGCGCCGGATCCGCCCTGAAGGCGCGGCACGCGCTCTTCGACCGGCTCGTGTACGGCAAGCTCCGGGCCGCGGTCGGCGGGCAGGTCAGGTACGCGATCTCCGGCGGAGCGCCGCTCGGCGAGCGGCTGGGGCATTTCTTCCGCGGGGCGGGCATCACCGTTCTCGAGGGCTACGGCCTCACGGAGACGTCCGCGGCCGCGGTGGTGAACCGGCCGAGCCGCAACAAGATCGGCACGGTCGGCCTGCCGATTCCGGGCACCACCATCCGGATCGCCGATGACGGCGAGATCCTGATCAGGGGGCCGGTCGTCTTCCGCGGCTACTGGCAGAACGAGAAGGCGACGCAGGAAGCGCTCGACCCGGACGGCTGGCTGCACACCGGCGACATCGGCTCGCTCGACGACGAGGGGTTCCTCGCCGTTACGGGCCGCAAGAAAGAGCTGATCATCACCGCGGGCGGCAAGAACGTCGCCCCCGCGGTGCTCGAGGACCGGCTCCGGGCGCATCCCCTGATAAGCCAGTGCATGGTCGTCGGCGACAACCGCCCGTTCGTCGGCTGCCTGATCACGCTCGACACCGAGGCCCTGGACTTCTGGAAGCGGGAGCACGGCAAGCCAGCCAGCGCCACCGCGGCCGACCTGGCGGGCGACCCCGAGCTGATCTCCGAGCTGCAGGCCGCCGTGGACGACGCGAACAGGGTCGTGTCACGGGCCGAGTCGATCCGCAAGTTCAGGATCCTCGGGTCGGACTTCACCGAGGAGAGCGGGCACCTGACCCCGTCGCTGAAGGTCAAGCGGAACCTCGTCACCAAGGATTATGCCGACGAGATCGAGGCCCTGTACTCCTGAACCGTTCCGGAGGGAACGGCCGGGGCCTCAGGGGCGATCATCCCGCCAGGATCTCGGCCAGGCGGCCGGCCACGATGTCCCACCGCCATTCCCGGTCGACCCAGGCGATGCCCTTCTCTCCCATGGTCGTCGCGCCGCGCGGATCGCCGAGCAGCTGGACCAGCCGGTCGGTCAGCGCGGCCACGTCGCGGCCGCCGACTACGTAGCCGGTCTCGCCGCGCAGGATCGCGTCGGGCGCGCCGCCTGAGTCGCCGCCGATGACCGGCAGGCCGGTCGCCGACGCTTCCAGGTAGACGATGCCGAGCCCCTCGACATCGAGGCCGTGGCGCCTGGTCCGGCACGGCATCGCGAAGATCGTGCCTGCGTCGTAGTAGGCCGGTAGCTCCTCCCACGGCACCGGCCCGGTGAAGATGACCGATCCGGCGAGCTGCCTGCGCTGCACGAGCAGGCGCAGGTCACGCGCGTACGGACCGTCGCCGACGAGCACCAGGGCCGGCTCGGCGGCCGGCCCGGCGCCCTCGGGAACCGGCTCGACCCGCAGCCTGGCCAGCACCTGCGGCCAGGCCTCGATCAGCGTGTCCTGTCCCTTCCGCGGCACCATCCGCGATACGCACAGGACCACCGGCGCGGCCGCCGCGATACCGAGCCGCTCCCTGATCGCGGCACCGCCGGCGCCAGGCCTGAACGACTCGTTGTCCACCCCTGGCGCCAGCCTGACCATCCTGGCGGCCGCCGCCGGAGTCAGCGCCTTCGCCAGCCGGATCCTGAAGTACTCCCCGAGATAGGTCAGGACATCGACGTGATCGCCTATTCGCCGCAACAAAGCCCTGGCGCCGGGCAGGGCCGCCCAGCCGGCCTCGTGCCCGTGGGTCAGGGCGACGATCCGGCGGGCACCGGCCCGGCGCAATCCCGGTGCGAGCAGCCCGAGCGGAGCCGCGGCGCCGAATAGCACGGTGTCGCAGCCATACTCGGTCAGCGCCGCCCTGGCCCGCCTGGCCACCGCGGGCACCGGCAGCATCAGCGAGGTCGGATGGCGCACCACCGGAAAGGGCTGCCGGGCGTCGAAGTCCGCCGCGCCCGGCCAGGCGGGCGCGTAGACCACGACCCGCCCGGCCGGCAGCCGGGTCGCCAGCGCATGCACAAAGGACTGAATCCCGCCGCTGCGCGGCGGGAAGTCATTGGTGACGATCAGGACCTTCTGCATGACGATGGTTACCTTACCCATCGCCGTCAGCTATCCAGATCGAACTCCCAGCCAGGGACATACTCGGCCGTCGCCAGGCCAAGCCGCTCGCAGGCCTCGAGCCGGTCCTGGCCGTCGCCCCAGGACTCCACCGCGACTGACGGAGTGTGCACCGCCGCCAGCGCCGCTACGAGCAGCGTGGAGTAGCCGACCGCGTCAGGGTCGGCCCCGATCAGGCCAGGACCGTCGATCAGGCCGCTGGCCGGGAAGACCCGGCAGACGCCGACCGTCCGGCCGTCGCGGCGCAGCGCGAGGGCGGTCGATCCGGCCGGCCGGTCGGGCGGCCACTGCCCCGGTGTCTTGTGTCCCCACTGGCCGCTGAACGCCTGCGCCCAGAGCCCGGCGGTGTCGTCTTCGGCCGCGAGCGGCACGACGTCCTGTCCGCGGGCGCTGTCCGGACCGGCGCCGCGGGCCGGCCCGCCTCCAGTTGGCCCTTCCAGCCTGCGGAACCCCCAGCTGCTCCGGAAGCCGAGCGGCGACAGGTCAGCGGCACTGTGCGCCCAGGCCAGCTTGGACCCGGCCGCACGCGCCTGCGCGAGCAGGGACTCGCCCTCGGCCGGATTCGCGATCAGGGCCTCAGCGACCGGCCGACCGTCCGCGCTCACGCCGAAGGCGACAGACACCAAGGTCATCCGGTCAGCCTTCCCCCAGCCGCCACCACTGACGGGACGACTTCCCCGCACGGGCCTACGGCCGGACCGCTCCGTCCAGGTTCGACAGGTACCAGCCCGACAGTGCGACCTTCTCGACGTTCGCGCCGGGGACCGGCGCATCGATCAGGTATCCGCCGCCCACATACATCCCGACGTGGGAGTTGCCGGCGAAACCGAGGATGTCGCCCGGGGCCAGGTACTTCGTCGTGAAGGCGCCCGAGGAGGTGTGCAGCGGCACGGCGGGCAGCGAGCCCATCTGGTCGTAGCTGACCCTCGGGATCGAGACTCCGGCATAGGCCCACGCCGAGCTGGTCAGCCCCGAGCAGTCGAACCCCTGGCTGCACGGCCCGGTCGCCCCGTAGACATACGGGCAGCCGAGCTGTGCGTAGGCGAAGTTGACGGCCTTCCCGGTCTGGGAGCCGGACGGCGCGGGCGGACCGCCGCCCGTGCCGCCGCCGCCACCTGGGCCCACGCCCTGCTGCTGGGTCGGCGTCAGCTGGGCGAGCAGCGTCTCCTGCTGCTGCTTCAGCTTGTTGAGCACGGCGATCCGCTTGGCCAGCGAGTGCTTCAGCAGCACTATTCCGGCCCGGGCCCTGGTCGCGGCCTGCTGGGCGTTCAGCAGCTGGCGGCTGGCCGCGCGGTACTGATCGATCTGAGAGCTGTTCGCGATCGACAGCTCGGTCAGGATCGAGGACTGGTTCAGGACCTGCTGCGGTGACTCGGACGTCAGCAGCGCAACCGGCGAGCTCGCACCGCCCTGCTCATAGGCGACGGCGGCCAGCCGGCCGATCTCCAGCCGCATCGCGTCGAACGTCTTGCGGTACCTGGCGGTCTCCTTGTTGAGCACCTTCAGCCGCTGATTGGCCGCTGACAGCTGCTGCAGAACCTGGTCGTACTGCTGGCCGAGCTTGGCTGACTTGGTGTTGAGCTCGGCGAGCTTGGCCTTGACCTGCGTCACGCTCGGCTGCGGGAGCGCGGCCGCCGATCCGCCGATCCCGACCACGGCGCTCGCGGTGGCCAGGCTGATGCCGATCACCCAGCCCCGCCGCCAGCCTGCGGCTCTGGTGGCCTTCCGGCCTCCGGCGGTCCTGCGCTCGCTAGCGACCTCACCGGCCTCGGTGCTGCTCTGACTCATGACCCTGGGAACTGCAAGCGGCGTACGCACGCGCCAGGCACGCTCCTTTTCCCACGCTCACCTGCCGAGTTGCTTACGGGCCCGGGCTGTGGCAACTGCCCGTCGGCGCTGGCCTCGGCCAGTCCGATGCGCTCGGGACATCGCTCACCATTGCCTCATCGGCTGCGCTCGCGATATCCAGAGGGCTCCCGGTTCGCCGTCAGCCTCGCGGCCAGACCAAGAACTCGGTAGCGGCCCATCGCCGCCGCTCTTGAAGCGGCTGCCAAGCGATTGGCTCGGTCAGCCACAGTAGTAAGCACGCGTTGCGCATTCAACCACTTCGCGCAGTCTCGCATAAGTTTTGTCCCCGCACGTCCGGCCAGCTGGCCCGGTCGGGCCGAGGGGCGCCGGCGGGCGCCGGCGGCCCCCGCGGGCGCGGCGCTGCCTGCGCGGCGGGCGCGGCGGGCGCGGCCTTCCCGGCGGGCCAGCCCGGCGTGGCGGGGCGTCAGATCCCGGCGCAGTGTCAGTGCCTGGCCATAGCGTGGCCTTGTGAGCGCACCGGTACAGTCCCGCCAGCCGCTGGCGAGCCGGCGGCTCGCCGCCTCGCCTCGGGGCCGGGCCGCCCGCTCGGGCCTGCCCGCCGGGGAGGCGGAGGCCGCCACGCCGCCTGACGCCGGCCCGCCGCCTGACCCCGGCCCGCCGCTTGACCCCGGCCCGCCGCTCGGCGACCGCCTCGACCTGCACGCCGGTACGCGGCTCGACCCGCACCCCGGTATGCGGCTCGACCCAGCAGACCCCGGCCCGCGGCGCGAGCGGTCCCCTGGTGGCCGGCCGGGGCCGGATGACGGCCGTCCCGGCGAGGGCCACCGCGCGGGCGAGCATCAGCCCTTCCGCTTCCTGTCCGGCCTGCTGCCGGCCGCGCCGTTCCTGCCACCGGCTGACCTCGTCGTCGTCGACGTCGAGACGACGGGCTGGCTGGCCGACGCGGCGAGCATCACCGAGATCGGAGCGGTCAGGCTCAGCCCGGGCCGGCCGATGACCGAGTTCTCCGCCCTGGTCAATCCGGGAGTGCCGATCCCCGCTGACATCACCTCGCTGACCGGGATCACCGATGTCATGGTCAGCGATGCGCCCCGGATCACCGACGTCCTGCCCGGATTCCTCGACTTTGCCAGCGGCGGCGTAATAGTCGCCCACAACGCACCGTTCGACATGGGCTTCCTTTCCGCGGCCTGCCACGACTGCGGGATCGACTGGCCGCCCTGCCCGGTCATCGACACCGCCGTGCTCTCGCGCATGCTGCTGAGCCAGGCCGAGGTACCTGACCACCGGCTGGCGACGCTCTCCAGCCACTTCGGCGCCCCGACCTGGCCCTGTCACCGGGCGCTCGCCGACGCCAAGGCCACCGCGGCCGTGCTGAGGGGCCTGCTCGGACTGCTCGGCCGCGGTCCCCGGCCGACTCCGGGGCCGCCCGTGTACACCTCGCCCCGGTGCCCGCCGGCGGCCGCCACTCCCCGGGTGCCGGTGAGTCAGGAGGGGCCGAGCCGCTACGATGTCGCCGCAGCCGGGGCGCGGGTTCCCAGGATCCAGGAGGCGGCTATGGTCACCGCGATTGTTCTGATCAAGACCGATGTCGCGAGCATTCCCGAGACGGCTGAAGCTATCGCCCAGATCAGGCAGGTCAGCGAGGTCTACTCGGTGACCGGGGAATTCGACCTGGTCGCGATGGTCCGGGTACGGGCCCACGAGGAACTCGGCGACGTCATTCCGGGAACGCTGAACAAGGTCCCTGGCGTCACGCACACCGAGACGCACATCGCGTTCCGCACCTACTCCCGCCACGACCTCGATGCCGCCTTCTCGCTCGGCTACCCTGAGTCAGTCTGAGCCAGTGAGTCGGTCCGAGCGGCGGCGGCCACCGGGCTGTCCGCCCGGCGCCTAGGCAGGCGGCACTAAGCTCGCCAGGCGCTTGCTGGCCTGTGTCCAGCGGTCAAGCAGGGCCGCGCCCGCGCCGGAGTCCACGGCCGCCGCCGCCCGGCCGTAGCCGTCGGCCAGCGCCTGGGACAGCCGGGCAGGCTCAGCCGCGCCAGCCTCGGCGACCAGCGCCGCGGCAGCGTTGATCAGAACCGTCTCCCGCACCGGTCCGCGCTCGCCTGCCAGCACGGAGTGCACGACCGCCGCGTTGCGGGCCGGGTCTCCGCCGCGCAGATCGCCGGGATCGCAGCGCGGGATGCCGATCGCGGCAGGATCGAACCTGGTTTCCGCCACCGCGCCCTCCCGCACGACCCAGACGGTGGACGGTCCGGTCGTGGTCAGCTCGTCCAGTCCGTCGTCGCCGTGGAATACCAGTGCCGAGCAGCCGCGCGCGGCCAGCACGCCGGCCAGCACCGGGCCCATCCGCGGGTCCGCGACGCCGACCGCCTGGGCCTGCGGCCGGGCCGGGTTCGCGACCGGGCCGAGGAAGTTGAAGACCGTCGGCACGCCGAGCTCACGGCGCGGGGCGCCGGTATGCCGCAGCGCAGGGTGATACAGCGGCGCGAACAGGAACACCACGCCGGTCTCCTGGGCGAGCTTCTCCGTAGCGGCCGGCGGCAGGTCGATGACCACGCCGAGCGCCTCGAGCACGTCGGCCGCGCCGCACGCCGATGACGCCGCGCGGTTCCCGTGCTTGACGATCGTCGCGCCGGCGGCCGCCGCCACGATCGCTCCCATCGTCGAGATGTTCACGGTCCTGGCCCGGTCCCCACCGGTGCCCACCAGATCGGTCAGGCGGCCGGGGATGGTGAGCGGAGCGGCATGCCGGAGCAGCGCTGCCGCGAGCCCGTCAACCTCCGCCGGGGTCTCGCCTTTCATCCGGAGCGCGACGCCGAATCCGGCGATCTGGGCCGGAGTCGCCACGCCCTCCATGATCTCGTTCATCGCCCAGGCGGTGTCCTCAGCCGTCAGCGACTCGCCCTTGATCAGCCGGCCGAGCAGCGCCGGCCAGGAGTTAGCAGAATCCATCGCGCTTCCTGGAGTTCGAGTCGCGGACCGGGCTGGCCCGGAGAGGCCCTGGCTGCCGCGCCGGTGCCGCCACCGCGCCGGCCGGTGCCGCGGTCAGGCCGACGCCGGGGCGGCGTCGGCCGAGCTGGCTGCACGCTGGCGCATCAGGCCGGCCAGCGCCGCGGCCAGCCCCGCGGGCTCGATCGGGTGGCTCACCACGGCGTCCGCGCGGGACCAGGTGGCCAGCCAGCCATCGTCGGCCCGGCCGATGATGAGCAGCACCGGCGGGCAGTTGAAGATCTCGTCCTTGGCCTGACGGCAGACGCCCATGCCGCCGGAGGGCTGAGCCTCGCCGTCGAGCACCATGACGTCCGCGCCGCCGGCGTCCAGCAGCCGGATCAGAGCGGGATGGGTAGCCACTTCGATCACCTCGGCGACCGGCACGTCCGGAGCGGGGCGCTTGCCGATGGCCATCCGGATCCTGGCCCTGGTGTCAGCGTCATGGCTATACACGACAACTTTCATAACTGGATGCTACCGACTCTGCCGACCCGGGGCGCGACCGACCCCCGACTCTGCCGACCCCCGACTCTGCCGACCCGGGGCGCGACCCGCCGACCCTGGATTACGGGGGTCGTGGCGCGTTCCCCTACCGGGTGTCGTAATAATGGGCGCGTGACGACAGCACCAGACGCGGCGGTGATGCCGCGTACCCCTGCGAGCAGACCTAACCTGGTCAGCGTCGGGACCATCATTTGGTTGTCCTCCGAACTGATGTTCTTCGCGGCTCTGTTCGCGATGTATTTCACCATCAAGTCGGTGGATACCGGCCTGGGACAGCCGTGGCCGCAGGCGACCCTGGACTACCCGCTCGCGACCGCCAACACCATCGTGCTCATCCTGTCCAGCGTGACCTGCCAGATGGGCGTGTTCGCCGTCGAGCGCGGTCAGATCGGGCGGCAGGGCTCGGTCTTCGACGTCCGCAGGTGGGGGCTCCGCGAGTGGTACGTGCTGTCGTTCCTGATGGGCCTGTACTTCGTCTCCGGCCAGGGATATGAGTACCTGGACCTGATCTTCAAGCAGCATCTCACGCTGTCCTCGAGCAACTACGGCTCGGTATTCTTCCTTACCACCGGCTTCCACGGCCTGCATGTGACCGGCGGGCTGATCGCGTTCCTCTTCCTGCTCGGCCGTACCTACGCCGCCAAGCGCTTTACTCATGAGCAGCAGACCAGCGCGATCGTGGTGTCCTACTACTGGCACTTCGTCGACGTCGTCTGGATCGGGCTGTTCACCACCATCTACCTGCTCCCCCTGACCGGAAAATAGGTATCGCCGTGAGACCGATCACCGCCCGGCGACGGCACCCAGCCGCTGGCTATGCCGTTGTCCTGCTCGGGCTGATGCTGGCGGGCCTGAGCTACGCCGCTGTCACCGACGGCTCAGCCTCGGCGGCCGCGCACGGCGTCACGGGGCAGGCTCAGATCTCCGAAGGCCGGGCGATCTTCCTGCAGGAGTGCTCGAGCTGTCACGGTCTCTTCGCGCAGGGCACGCCTGGCGTGGCGCCGGGCCTCATCGGCGTCGGCGCCGCAGCCGTCGACTTCCAGGTCAGCACGGGCCGGATGCCGGCCAAGGAGCCGGTCGCCGAGCAGCCGCGCAAGCCGGTCAGCCTGACGCCCCAGCAGATCCACGCCCTCGCCGCGTATATCTCCTCGCTCGGCGGCGGCCCGGCCATCCCCACCAACGCGGACGTTAGCCAGGTTGGCGCTAATCCCGGGCTCGGCCAGCAGCTCTTCGTCGCCGACTGCGCGCAGTGCCACAACTTCGTCGGCGCCGGCGGCGCGCTGACGTACGGCAAGTACGCGCCGCCGCTGACCAAGTCGACGCCCAGGCAGATCTTCGAGGCCATGCTCACCGGCCCCGAGGCCATGCCGGTCTTCAACAACACCACGATCACCCCGCAGCAGAAACGCGACATCATCGCGTACATCACCCAGACCCGGGCCGAGCCCAACCCGGGCGGATTCAGCCTGGGCCGCGTCGGGCCGGTCACCGAGGGGCTGGTCGCGTTCATCGGACTGCTGCTGTTCATGGTGCTCGCGGCAATGTGGATCACTGCGAAGCACGGGAAGGCTCATGACTGACTCGACCGCCGGCCCGCAGCCAGGCGACAACGAACCGACCGACGACCTGACCGCCGGCCTGAGCGCCGCCCATGCCAGCGGCACCGGCGACGAGGAGCCCGAGCAGACGCGGCACCGGGTCATCGGTACCCCGTCTCCCGCCGAGGCCAGGTCCCTGCTCAAGACGCCGCTGCCTGGTGAGCCCGGCGGCCCTCCAGTACCGCGGCAGCGCGAATTGCCCGCCGACTCCGACAACCCGGACATCGCCAGGCGCGCCGAGCGCGTCGTCGTGGCGTGCTTCCTGATCGGCACGCTGGCCGGTCTCGGGTTCATCGCCTCCTACCTGATCTTCCCGGTGCACTCGGTCAAGAACGTGCTGCACTCGAACCTGGCCCTGGGATCGACGATGGGGCTCGCGTTCCTGGCCCTGGCCGTCGGCGCGGTCATCTGGGTGCGGCGGCTGATGCCGACGGTCGAGCTCACCGAGGCCCGCAAGCCGCTGCGGTCAAGCCCGGAGGACCGGGCCGCGTTCGCCGAGACATTCGAGGAGGGCGCGGAGGCCAGTCAGTTCACCAAGCGGCCGATGGTCCGGCGCACGCTGATCGCCGCGACCGTGCCGGTGGCGCTGGCCCCGATCGTCCTGCTCCGCGACCTCGGGCCGCTCCCCCGCACGAAACTGGATCACACGGTCTGGCGCAAGGGCATGCGGCTGCTGAACTACGGCGCCAACACTCCGATCAGGCCCGCTGACTTCGCCTCGCCCGGCGGGATGATCACGGTGGTTCCCGACGGCTTCCAGGACGACTTCAACGCCCTGGCCAAGGCGGCGGTGATCATCATCAAGTTCCCGCCCGACATCGTCCAGTACAGCGCCCGGCCGGAGCCAGGCAAGGTCGTGCACAACTGGACGGTTGATAACATCGTGGCGTACTCGAAAATCTGTACGCACGTGGGCTGCCCCGCAGCCCTGTACGAGCAGACGACGCACCACATACTGTGTCCGTGTCACCAGTCGACCTTTGACGCGGCCCGGGGAGCGCAGGTGATCTTCGGTCCGGCCACCAGGGCGCTGCCGCAGCTGCCCATGACGGTGGATGCCCAGGGTTTCCTGGTCGCGAGGCACGACTTCATCGAGCCGGTGGGCCCGAGTTTCTGGGAGCGGGGGCCGTCTTAATGGCAATCGACAAGGCGCTGTCGGGCACCGGCAGCTGGCTGGACGACCGGTTCCACGGGGCCAAGGGGTTCAGGACTTTCTTCCGCAAGATCTTCCCCGACCACTGGACCTTCATGCTCGGCGAGATCGCGCTGTACTCGTTCGTGATCCTGCTGCTGACTGGCACGTTCCTGGCCCTGTTCTTCCAGCCGAGCATGTCCGAGATCGTCTATCACGGCTCGTACGTCAAGCTCGATGGCGTGCACATGAGCCGGGCCTACGCGTCGACGCTGAACATCAGCTTCGACGTCCGCGGCGGGCTGCTGATCAGGCAGATCCATCACTGGGCGGCCGACCTCTTCGTGGCGGCGATCCTGGTCCACATGCTCCGGATCTTCTTTACCGGCGCCTACCGCAAGCCCCGTGAGGTCAACTGGCTGATCGGCATCGTGCTGTTCACCCTCGCGCTGCTCGAGGGCCTGTTCGGCTACTCGCTCCCCGACGACCTGCTGTCCGGGGCCGGACTGCGAATCACCCAGGGAGTGCTCCAGTCCATCCCGATCGTCGGCACCTACCTGTCGTTCTTCCTGTTCGGCGGCCAGTATCCGGGCAACGACATCATCCCGCGGATGTACATCCTGCACGTGCTGCTGATCCCCGGCCTGTTCGCGGCCCTGATCGGCGCGCACCTGTTCATCATGTTCCATCAGAAGCACACCCAGATGCCGGGCAAGGGACGCACCAACAAGAACGTCATGGGTGCACCCATGTATCCGTACTTCATGGCCAAGACCGGGGCCTTCTTCCTGTTCGTGTTCGCCGTGTGTGCGCTCGCCGCCACGTTCGCCCAGATCAACCCGATCTGGGTCTACGGTCCGTACAACCCGCTGGCCATCTCGGCAGGCTCCCAGCCCGACTTCTACATGGGCTTCCTGGAGGGCTCACTGCGGATCATGCCGGCCTGGCAGTGGGTGATATTCGGGCATACGTTCGCCTTCAACGTCTTCATCCCGGCCCTCTTGCCGCTCGGTCTCATCATGACCGGGGCGGCGTTGTGGCCGTTCATAGAACAGTGGATCACCGGCGACAGGCTTGAGCACCATCTCAATGACCGGCCGCGGAACGCGCCGACCAGGACCGCAGTCGGAATGGCAGCTGTCGCGTTCTACGGCGTGCTCTGGCTGGAGGGGGCCAACGACCTGCTGGCCCAGCACTTCGATGTCCCGCTCTACACGATCACCCAGATCGCGCAGGTTGCCGTCTTCGTGGTTCCCATCCTGGCCTACCTCCTCACCAAGCGGATCTGCCTGGGGCTGCAGCGCAAGGACCTGCACCTGCTGGAGCACGGGGTGGAGACCGGGATCATCAGGCAGCTGCCGAACGGCGAGTTCATCGAGGAGACCAGGCCGCTCAGCGAGGAAGAGGCGGCCAAGCTGGCGCTGTCCGCGCCGGAGCGCGAGGCGCTGCCCGTCGGCGCAAACGGTGGCGAGGACGACGTGCCGCCGCCGGGAATGCGCGGCGGCATCGGCCGGGTCCGGGCCAGGCTGAACCGCATCGTGTCCGAGACCGTGCCGATGAACGGCCATGGCGCGAACGGTCATGGCCCGGACGGCAACGGGCACGGTCCGGACGGCCATGGCGCCGTCACCGATGGCGAGCAGGCCCCGGCGGCCATCGGCTCGGCGAGCCGCGAGGCCGACCGGGACGGCAACCCGGGCAGCTAGGGCCGGCCACCGGCCGGAGATGGCGCTGCGCGGCTCTGTCCGGCCCGCAGCGGGCCGCCAGGCCCGACCCAGGTAAACCAGAGAGCGCTGGCGCGGACCGTCGACACGGCCCGCGCCAGCGCTCTTCGCTGTGCTGCGGTCAGTTAACGCACGATGGCACTGATGCCGGCGGACTGCAGTTGAAGACCGTGTTGCCCGCGATAAGGCTGTTCACGACAGCGATGAAAGCACTCGGCGATTCCCAGATGCCGCCGCCGAGCGGTGCCGTGTTCACGATCACGAACGAGTTCTGCAGGAACGTACTCCCGTTGTTGTCCAGGCCGCCGCCCCTGATCAGGGAGGTGTTGAACTGAAGCCTGGTCGCCGCGATGTGGGTCGAGGAGCTGCTGGTGGTGTAGATACCGCCGCCCGCGACGCCGGTCCGGTTCTGCAGCAGGAACGACGCGCCGAGGAACAGGTCTCCGGCGTTGTAGATTCCGCCGCCGTCGATCAGCGATGAGTTACCCGCTGCCGTACTGCTGCTGAACGTGGTGTCCCCGTTATTCCGCAGGCCGCCGCCGCGCCCCGCCGAGTTGCCGTTGACGAGGCTGTGGCTGATCGTGGCGCTCGCGCTCGAGTCCACATCGATGCCGCCGCCGCTAACGGCCTCATTGCTCTTCACCGAGCTGCTGGAGAGCGCCAGACTGGCCCGCGAGCCAGCGTAGATGCCGCCTCCGGAGATGGCGGTGCAGTCCTCCGCCGCGCTGTTCTGCAAGCGTAAGCGTGCTTCTGGTCGGCAGCACGCCGGTGTAGGTCGACAGCAGGCAGCCGCCGCGGCCGGCGTTGCCGATCAGGCCGCTGGTGTGACCGCCGCTGACCGTGACGCCCTGGAGCGTCAGGCTCGCCGGGCTCAGGCTCGCTCCCGCGACCTCCAGGATGCGGAAGTTCGCGCCTGACGAACGCTCGATGGTGGTGTTGGAGCCGACCAGCACCACCGTCTTCCTGACGATCGGCAAGCCGTTCGCGCCCTGGGTGAGCGAGGTGTTGTTGGCCGCCGTCAGCAGGTAGGTGCAGTTCGGCGCCAGATCGATGGTGGACGGGCCAACCCCGTTGGCGGCGGTGATGGCGGCGACCAGACCCGCGACGTCGTTACAGGCGATGGTGACGGCCGGGCAGGGCCGGCGCGGCCTGCGCCGCCGCCATCGTCGCGAGGCCGGCGACCAGACCGGATGCGGTCGCGACCGCACCAATGGCCACCTGCATGGTTCGTTTGTGCATGTAATCCCCCGAGTCAATGTCGTAACACTGTGTAGTTGCATTGTTACGCAATGACAAGAGGCATGTCTTAGAGTCGCGACGTGTCGGGAGCGATTACTGCGCGGAAAATGGCGCCGGGGCCGGCCCGCCAGCGGTCCAGAGCGGCTCGGGAATCTCAAGACCTAGCTCGTTGCCCCAGGTATTCCGGTATGCGACCTCGTGCGCCGGCCGCCGCGGCGCGATCCCCCATCGGCCCGTCGGATAGCCAAACGACACGCAGCAGGCCATGTCCCAGCCGCGTCCTTCCGGCACGCCGAGCGCGGCGAAGGTCTCGGCGCGACGGAACATCCCGAGTACCGTCGTGATCGCGCTGCCGATGCCCTCGGCCCGGCCGGCCAGCTGCGCGCTCCACACGGCCGGGAAGATCGAGCCGCCGCTGCGGTCGTTCCGCGCGAACGCCATCAAGAACAGCGGTACGTCCTCGAAATGATCGGCCAGGTGCTGTGCTGATGCCTGGACCCGGAGCATCGAGGCGCTCGCCGGGTCGTCCGGCGTCGCCCGGGCCCGCTCGAGCCGTTCACGGTACGCGGTGTCCCACAGCTGGGCCATGCAGTCCCGGTACAGCGGGCCGAGCTGAGCCTTGACCGCCGGATCATCGACCAGGATGAACCGCCAGTTCTGCGAGTTGCCACCACTCGGCGCCCTGATCGCGGCGTCCAGGATCCGGGCCTGCACGTCCTGCGGAACCGGGTCGGGGCGGACCCGCCGCATCGCCCGCGTCGTGTAGAGCGCCTCGTAGACGTCCATCCGCTAGTGAGCGTAGTGGCCGCGGTAGTACTCGAACACGAACCCGACCACGGCGAGCAGGAGCGCCAGGGCTCCGATCAGGAACAGCCACCAGCCGATCGCCACGCCCACGGCGGCGGTCGCGGCGGCCAGGCCGACGAACAGCGGCCACCAGCTGTGCGGGCTGAAGAAGCCCAGCTCGCCGGTCCCCTGCTCGATCTCGCCTTCGTTGTCATCCTCCGGCCGCCGCGGCAGACGACGGCCGGTGAACAGGACGTAGAAGCCGGTCAGGAAGGCGAGGCCGACGGCGAGCGCGAGGGCGGTGCCGCCGGTCGGGTCGTGGGCCAGGTTCCAGTAGAAGATGTCGGCGACGCCGAAGAAGATCGCGCAGCCTAGGAAGAGCCAGCCTTCGACCCTCATGCCGGTACCCCTGCCGTTATCGCCGTGACCATCAGTGACTCGCCCCGATCGCCTGCCGCTCCGCGGGGTCGCGGCCTGCCCGCACCTCCGGATGGTGCAGGTCGAAGGCCGGGCGCTCGGACCTGATCCGCGGGATCGAGGTGAAGTTATGCCGTGGCGGCGGGCACGACGTGGCCCACTCCAGCGAGTTGGCGAAGCCCCATGGATCGTCGTCGACGACCCGCTCGCCGTGCTTCCACGTCTTGTACACGTTGTAGAAGAAGAAGAGGTTGGAGACGCCCAGTATGAAAGCGCCGACGGTCGAGACCTGGTTCAGCGTCGTGGCCAGGTGCGGCAGCAGCGGGTAGTTGGCGGTACGCCTCGGCTGGCCCATGACGCCGAGCCAGTGCTGGACCAGGAATGTCGTGTTGAACCCGATGAAGACGAACCAGAAGTGCCACTTGCCGAGCGTGTCGTCGAGCATCTTGCCGGTGAACTTCGGCCACCAGAAGTAGAAGCCGCCGAACATGCAGAACACGACGGTTCCGAACAAGACGTAGTGGAAATGCGCGACCACGAAGTAGGAGTCGCTGACCGGGAAGTCCAGCGGAGGCGATGCGAGGATGACGCCGGTCAGACCGCCGAACAAGAACACGATCATGAAGCCGAGAATGAACAGCATCGGCGTCTCGAACGTCAGCTGACCGCGCCAGATCGTGCCCAGCCAGTTGAAGAATTTCACGCCCGTCGGCACGGCGATCAGGTAGGTCATGAACGAGAAGAACGGGAGCAGGACAGCGCCCGTGGTGAACATGTGGTGCGCCCACACGGTCATCGACAGGCCCGCGATCGCGATGGTGGCGGCGATCAGGCCCTTGTAGCCGAACAGCGGCTTGCGGCTGAAGACGGGGAGAATCTCGGTGGCGATGCCGAAGAACGGCAGCGCCACGATATAGACCTCGGGATGTCCGAAGAACCAGAACAGGTGCTGCCACAAAATCGCCCCGCCGCTGCTGGCATCGAAGACCTTGGCGCCGAACTTGCGGTCGATCTCCAGCACGAGCAGCGCGGCGGCGAGCACCGGGAAGGCGAGCAGCACCAGAATCGACGTCAGCAGGATGTTCCAGGTGAACATGGGCATCCGGAACATCGTCATGCCGGGCGCCCGCATGCAGAAGATCGTCGTGACGAAGTTGACGCCGCTCAGGATCGTCCCGAGGCCGCTGAGCGTCAGTCCCATGATCCACATGTCGGCGCCGACGCCGGGCGAGTAGGTCATGCTGGTCAGCGGTGAGTAGGCGTACCAGCCGAACGCCGCCGCGCCGCCCGGGGTCAGGAAGCTGAGCAGCAGGATCAGGCCGCCGAACACGAACATGTAATAGCTGAGCAGGTTCAGCCGCGGGAACGCCACGTCGGGGGCGCCGATCTGGAGCGGCATGATCTCGTTCGCGAACCCGACGAAGAGCGGGGTGGCGAACAGCAACAGCATGATCGTGCCGTGCATGGTGAACAGCTCGTTGTACTGCTGGTCGGAGACGAGGCTGAGGTTCGGCTCGAACAGCTGGCTGCGGATGATCAGCGCCATCAGGCCGCCGATCAGGAAGAAGCCGAACGAGGTGATCAGGTACAGGTGACCGATTATCTTGTGGTCGGTCGACGACAGCCAGTCAGCGAGGATCGAGCCCTTGCGATAACTGCCCGGCGCGGCGTATGCCGTCGGCTCGGATGGCTTGACGGCGGTCACTGAGCACCCCCAGAAGAACTCTGCTGCGCCTGCTGCGCGTGGATCCACACCCGGAACTGGGCCGGCGTGACGATCTTGACCCGGAAGAGCATTCGGCTGTGGTAGACGCCGCACAGTTCCGAGCAGCGGCCGATGAAGGTACCCGTCCTGATCGGCGTGACCGTGAACCGGTTGGCGTAGCCGGGGATGACATCCCGCTTGAACTCGAACGGCGCGATCCAGAACGCGTGGATCACGTCAATCGAGGTGAGATTGAACTGCACGGTCTCGTTCGTCGGGATGACGAGCAGCGGCAGCTCGCTGGACGGCAGGCCGGGGCGCCACTGGCTGCCGATTTCCGTCACCGGCTGGCCGGAGGCGGTCGAGTACTGCGGGTAGCTGAACTGCCAGCTCCACTGCTCGCCGATCACGTGGACCTTGACGGCGGGATTCGACGGGTTCTTGCCGATGTAGTTTTCGTTCTTGGCCGTGAAGAAGAACAGCACGCCGACCATGATGAACGGCAGCACGGTGTACAGGATCTCGATCGGCAGGTTGTAGCGGACCTGGCGCGGCAGCTGGTCGCCGCGCTTGCGATGGAAGATGACGGCCCACAGGATGCCGCCCCAGACGATGATCCCGACCGTCCAGGCCGCCAGCCAGGAACCCTGCCACATGGACAGGATGACCTGGCCCTGCTTGGTCACCGGAACCAGCAGGCCCTGCCGGGTGAAGGCGTTGGACTGGCAGCCGGTCGTGACGATCACCAGGCCGAGCAGTAGCGCGGCGCGCGGCGCCCAGCGCCGGAGCCTTGGCTGGCTCCCCTCGTGGCGTGGGGTACTGCGGATGGGACTCACAGATTGCCTTTCCAGCGGCAGTGCGCTGTTTTCCCGTGCCTGTCCGAGGCCTGTCCTACAGGCTGTCGTGCAAACAGTACAACGCCATCGCCTCCGATTGCCCGGGACCCCCGCCAGATAGTGAAGAGCCGGTCAGCCGGGCAGGCGGCGTTCGGCGGGCAGAGCCAGGGGGCGGCACGCGAGCCGCAGCTCAGCGCCGTAGGGTCGGACTATGGCGTACTTCGATGCCGCGTCGGCCGAGCCGATATCGCCTGCGGCGCGGGATGCGCTGCTGGCGGCGCTCGACGACGGCTGGGCGGATCCGGTCCGGCTGCACCGGGAGGGGCGCCGGGCCAGTCTCCTGCTTGATCAGGCCAGGGAGCGGGTGGCGGGCGTGCTGCGCTGCCGTGCGGACGAACTGGCCTTCACCAGCTCGGGCACCCAGGCGGTCCAGCTCGCCATGCTCGGGGCTGTCCGGGCGCGTCAGACGGCGACCCGCGGGCCGGGCCACATCGTGGTCAGCGCCGTCGAGCACTCCAGCGTGCTCAACGCCGCGGCCGAGCTTGAGCAGTCCGGCAGCCAGATCACGATCGGCGAGGTAGCCGCCGACGGACGTGCGGACGTGGCCGCCTTCACCGATGCCGTCCGCCGGGACCGGACCGTTCTGGCCTGCCTCCAGTCGGCCAATCCCGAGGTCGGCACCGTGCAGCCGGTCGAGGAGGTCGCGGCCGAGTGCAAGGCGGCCAGGGTGCCGCTCCTCGTCGACGCGGCCGCCTCGACCGGGCGCGCGCCGCTGCCTGCCGAGTGGTCGATGCTGGCGGCAAGCGGCCACAAGTGGGGAGGGCCGCCCGGCGTCGGCGTCATGGTGATCCGCAAGTCGGTCCGCTGGCGGTCACCGATGCCCGCGGGCAACCGCGAGGGACACCGGGTGCCCGGCTTCCCCAACCTGCCCGCGATCATTTCGGCCGCCGCGGCCCTCGAGGCGTTCGAGGCAGACCGCGACGAGGCGGATATCGCGCTCCGCCTGCTGACCGGGCAGATCAGGGACCAGCTCAAGACGCTCGTGCCGGACTGCGTGGTGCACGGCGACGGCGCGGGCTCGCTGCCGCACATCGTCACGTTCTCCTGCCTGTACATCGACGGCGAGGCGCTGGTCATAGAACTCGACAAGGCCGGGTTCTCGGTGTCATCCGGCAGCGCCTGCGCCACCGACACGCAGCAGCCAAGCCATGTGCTGGCGGCGATGGGAGCCATCACCCACGGCAACGTACGGGTCTCGCTGCCGCGCGGCACGACGGGCGAATCGGTGACAGACTTCCTCGCCGTGCTCCCTGAGATCGTCAGCCGCCTGCGTGGCACGGCGGCCCAGCCGCAGCAGGCCGGATAACGTGTGCACCCGTGGAGTTAGCAGACCGACACCGAGGCCGAACCGCGAGAGGTGAGCAGTTGAATCCCCCGCCGCAGGCGGACCTGCCAGGCGCCACGCAGGCTCCCGCGCTGAGCATCGACGCGCTGGGCAGGAAGTGCCCGATCCCGATCATCTTGCTGGCCGAGCGGATCGGCGAGGTCGCGGTGGGCCAGATCGTGCAGGTCCTGGCCGATGATCCGGCCGCCAAGACCGACGTGCCGGCCTGGTGCGGCCTGAAGTCACACGACTTCGCCGGATATGCCGATCTTGCTGATGGCGGCTGGGCATTCCTGATCCGGCGCGCCTACTAGTACTCCTGCTGCCGCGCCGATGGCCAGATAGGCCCTAGATGAAGTTCGTGGCGATGTCGGCGGCCGCGACGTCACCGTAAGCGGCGGCGAATCGCCTCGTCAGCGGCTCAGGCTGGATCTGGTACTCCTGCGTGCCCGTGGTCTCCAGCGCATGGACGGCCACGATGTTGCCGAGCTGCGCCGCGCGCTCCAGGCTCAGGCCCCAGGACACGGCGGCCAGGAATCCGGCCCGGAACGCGTCTCCCGCGCCGGTCGGCTCTCGCGGCTCGACGCCGGGCACGGCCGGAACCATGATCGGCGCATGCCCGGCCCGGTCGATCCTGGCACCGTGCGCGCCGAGCGTCGTGATCCTGACGCCGACCCGGTCATTGAGATCCGTGGTCGACCAGCCGGTCTTGTGCTCGGTGAGTGTCGCCTCGTACTCGTTGCAGAACAGGTACTCGGCGCCGGTCAGCAGCGTCCTGACCTGCTCGCCGTCCAGGCGGGCGAGCTGCCAGGAGGTGTCGGCCGCGAACGGGATCTGATTCTGGATGCACTGCTTGGTGAACGCGAGCATCGCGTCAGGATCGCTGGCGCCGATCAGGACGAGCTCGACGTCGCCGGCCAGCTCGGCCAGATCGATCTCCCGGTCCTCCGTCATCGCGCCCGGATAGAAGGAGGCGATCTGGTTCATGTCCACGTCGGTGGTGCCGATGTACCTGGCCGTGTGGTGCTGGGCCGACTCCCGCACGCCCTTCGTGTCGACGCCATGGCGTTCCAGCCACTCGCGGTAGTCGGCGAAGTCACTCCGCCCGGCCGTGCCGACGAGAAGCGGCCGCAGGCCCAGGCAGCCGAGACCGAAGGCGATGTTGGCCGCCACGCCGCCGCGCCTGATCACGAGCGTATCGACCAGGAAAGACAGCGCGATCTTGTCGAGCTTGTCGGGCATCAGCTGATCGACGAACCGGGCCGGGAAGGTCATCAGGTGGTCGGTCGCGATCGATCCGGTTACTGCTATGCGCACGGCGGCCCTTCTGACGACGCGGAACCGCTAGGAGCGCGGGCCGGTCATGGCCTCGTGAGCGTTCTGGCGGCACGGGTGCACGGTCTGCGAGTTCAGTCTCAGGCTACAGGCTGTGCCGCCGGTCGCGGAGGGTTCGCCGCGGCCAGCATCGGTCCGGCGCCTTCCGGCGCCGGCCGACCCTGGTCGGGCTGGTGAAAACCCGGGCTAGTGGAAGGAGTCTCCGCAAGCGCAGGATCCGCTCGCGTTCGGGTTGTCGATGGTGAAACCCTGCTTCTCGATCGTGTCCACGAAGTCGATGGTGGCGCCGCTCAGGTACGGCCCGCTCATCTTGTCGGTGACGACCTGCACGCCGCTGAAGGTGCTGACGATGTCGCCGTCGATCTGGCGCTCGTCGAAGTACAGCTGGTAGCGCAGGCCAGAACAACCCCCGGGCTGGACCGCGATCCGCAGCCGGAGGTCATCACGGTCTTCGGCGGCCAGCAGGCTGCTGACCTTGGCCGCCGCAACCTCGGTAAGGAGGACGCCCTGAGCCGTCATGTCGTCCTGAACTGTCATCTGGTTAGCTCCCGTGGTCAAAGGCACCGCACGTCCGGTGCTGCATGTCGTCCATGCCTTCCAACGATATGCCTGCCGCGCTCATTCCGCCTGACCCGGGCGTTCTCCCGGACGGCTGGCCGCGGCGACAGCGCCGGTCTGCGGCAATTCGGACAGGACGGACCATAGATCGGGCGGCCACGGTGAACTCACCGCGAACAGCAGGAGTATCCTAGTCGTATCGTCAGTTCGACGATAAGTCGCGCGAAGTGGGGCTCGCCATGTCCAGCTCGTCCAGTCAGCTCACCGTCACCGATCCGGCCGTCCGCAGCGGCGAGCGCGGCCGTCAGCTGCCGCTGCTCGTGCTGGGCACCGGGTCCGACCGCAGCAGCGAGCGCGGCGTGTCCTGCCCCGGCGAGCTGCCGCTGCCGTCCGACCCGTCGCTGGTGCGCCGCGCTGAGCGGGCCCGCGCCGCCCTCGGCGACCGGGCCTTCGTCCTCGGGCACCACTACCAGCGGGACGAGGTGATCAGATTCGCCGACGTCAGCGGGGACTCCTTCAAGCTCGCCCGCGACGCCGCGGCCCGGCCGGACGCCGAGTTCGTGCTCTTCTGCGGCGTGCATTTCATGGCCGAGTCCGCCGACATCCTGACGGCGCCGTCCCAGCAGGTCATCCTGCCGGACCTCGCCGCGGGCTGCTCGATGGCCGATATGGCGACCTACAGCCAGGTCGAGGAATGCTGGGAAAACCTCGAGGATCTCGGGCTGGCCGATGCTGTCGTCCCGGTCACCTACATGAACTCATCGGCTGACATCAAGGCCTTCACCGGCCGCCACGGCGGCACGGTCTGCACGTCGTCGAACGCCAGGCGCGCGCTGGAATGGGCGCTGAGCAAGGGCAGCAAGGTGCTCTTCCTGCCCGACCAGCACCTCGGCCGCAACACCGCCGTGCTCGAGCTCGGGATGAGCCTGGACGACTGCGTGGTCTGGAACCCGCACCGGCCTGGCGGCGGCCTGGAAGCCGACGCGCTGCGGGCGGCCACCATGATCTTGTGGCGCGGACACTGCTCCGTGCACGGCCGCTTCACCGCCGGCAACGTCACGGAGGCCAGGAAGCGTATTCCCGGCGTCAATGTCATCGTCCACCCCGAATGCGTGCACGAGGTCGTCACGAGCGCCGACCAGATCGGCTCCACGGAGAAGATCATCTCGACGATCGAGCAGGCCCCGGCCGGCTCGGCCTGGGCGGTCGGGACCGAGCTGAACCTGGTTCAGCGGCTGGCTGACACCCATCGGGACAAGACGGTGGTATTTCTCGACAAGACCGTCTGCTACTGCTCCACGATGAACAGGATCGACCTGCCGCACCTGGTCTGGGCGATGGAGTCACTGGCGGCGGGCCAGGTCGTGAACCAGATCACGGTTGACCCGCAGACGGCTATCGAGGCGAAGGCCGCGCTTGACCAGATGCTCGCCCTGCCCTGACTAGCCCTGCCCTGACTAGCCCGGCCCTGACTCGCGGGCCCTGACTACAGTCCTGGCGCGCCCCAGACGGGGAACCAGCGGCCCAGGTCGGGCTCGATCTTGAGGTCATTGCCGAGCACGCCGCGCACCTGGAGCTCGGCGGCGTTGTCCCTGCTCTGGTCGGCCTTCGGCGCGAACGGGTAGAAGGTGCCCCGCTTGTACAGGTAGACCAGGCCAAGCCGCCGGGACGAGCTATCGGTGAAGCTCAGGATCGTGCAGAGCAGCTGCGGCCCGAAACCGCCAGCTTCCAGCGTGGAGTTCACCGCGTGCAGGTCGGTGACCAGACCCTCGATGTCGTCGGCGGCGTGCGTGCAGACCAGCCAGGTGAAGCCGTAGGAGTCCGCGGTCACCTGGACGGGCGCCTTGCTCTCCCCCATCGCGAGCAGGTCCTTGACATCTTTCTCGATGTCGGAGAAGGCCCTGCCTTCGGCCGCGCGGAAGCAGGCCGATCCGATGCCGGTGGGCGTGAAGTCGGTGGCCGCCTGCAGCGTGATCGCCGCCGACGGCAGGGCGAAGAGGGCGTCCAGGTTCGGCGCCACTGGCTTCGTCCTGCCGAGCAGGGTGTCGAGGAATCCCACCTGCACCTACCTCCGGCTGCTGGTACCGCTGGCTACTGGCTGAGCTGCTTCGAGATCTTGTCGAGGTTGGCCAGCCGCTTCTCCAGCGACGGATGCGTCGAGAAGATGTTGGAGAGCGTCATCTGACCCCTGGTCGCCGAGAGCGCGGGCGCGAAGTAGAACGCGTTCAGCGGCTCGGCCGCCCGCAGGTCCCTGGTCGGGATCCGTGCCATGTCGCCGGTCACCTTGACCAGCGCGCTGGCCAGCGCCGACGGCTGCCCGGTCAGCAACGCGCCTGACCTGTCAGCGGACAGCTCACGATAGCGCGACAGCAGCCGGATGAGCAGGAAGCTGATCGCGTAGACCACCATCCCGACGAGCATCACGATCAGGATCACCGGCAGGGCGTTCTGGTCATTGTTCCCGCCGCGACCACGGCCGCGGCCGCCGCCGCCGAACAATTCGGAGTAGAACGCGAACCTGACCAGCAGGGCGGCCATGATGCCAAGGAACGACGCGATGGTCATGACCGCTACGTCCTTGTGCGCGACGTGGGACATCTCGTGCGCGAGCACGCCCTCGAGCTCGTTGGTGTCCAGGCGGTTGAGCAGGCCCTGCGTCACGCAGACCACGGCCACCTTGCTGCTTCGCCCGGTCGCGAAGGCGTTCGGCATATCGGCCGGCGCGATCGCCACTCGCGGCTTGGGCATGTCGGCCAGCGCGCAGATGCGGTCGATCACGCCATGCACCCTGGCCGCGTCCGGGCCGTCCTGGGGGCCGACCAGCCTGGCCCCGGCGGTGCTGAGCGCGATCTTGTCGGACCAGTAAAACGAGCCGAATGAGATGGCCGCTCCGAACAGGACCGCGATGAACACGATTCCGCCGTTGCCGACATTGCTGTACCGCGTGAGCAGCAGCACGATCACGATGATGAACGCGGTGAACACCAGACCGAGCAGGAACATGGTCGCGCCCATCCGCGCGATCAGCCCCCGGTCTGGGGCGTAGCGTGTCCGAGCCATCGCCGCCTCCGTTTCGATCCCGCGCCATCGCGGGAACCCTACCTACTTCATTACATCTCAACAGCGGCAATGGTCGGAGCGCGGTCGGCTCGTCCGCCCGCGCGGCATCAGGCCAGCAGCCTGGACGTTCCCGCACGCAGACCGCGAATCGTGCGGTCTGCCTGCGGTTCAGCACCGGCTCGCCCGCGCTGCGGCCCGGCTGCGCTCAGCCAAGTCAGAGGTAAGTCTCAGCTGAGCATCAGCCAGCGGATCAGCCCGGGATGAGGCCGCCATCGGCGAGCAGCTCGCGCACGTCGTCGATGGTCGCGCCCTCCTGCGGCAGGATCAGCTCCGAGGGCTCGATCGCGTCGGCGGGCAGCACCGTGCCCACCGCCCGTGCCTTCGTGAGCAGCGCCTGCAGCGCGGCGGAGAAGGCGGCCTCGTCGTTCTGCTCGACGGCGTGCTCCAGGGCGGCGTCAAGCTTGTTGAGCTCCTGCACGGCCGCCTCGTCCAGCTTGAGCTGGCCTTCGCCCATGATCCGGATGATCATCTAGGCCTCCCCTGGGCCGGGCTGCTCCTTCTGCAAGCTGGCACCGGTCGGCTGGCCGACCGCTGAGTCAGCCTGCCCGGGCGTGCCGGCGATCTCCTTGGGGGCACTGCCGCCGGCCAGCTCGGCCTTCATCCGCGCAAGCTCCGCGTCCACGCCGTGGCTCGCGCCCATCCGGTCAAGCTCGGCCTGGATGTCGTCGGGCGGCGGGCCGCCGAGCGCGTCGGTCAGCGCACCAGAGGCCATCAGCTCGTCGATCGCCCCGGCCCGCGCCTTCATCTGCTCGGTCTTGTCCTCGGCGCGCTGGATCGCCAGGCCGACGTCGCTCATCTCTTCCGAGATGCCGGTGAAGACCTCGTTGATCCTGGTCGTCGCCTCGGCCGCGGTGTAGGTCGCCTTGATGGTCTCCTTCTTGACCCGGAAGGCGTCCACCTTGGCCTGCAGCCGCTGCGACGCCGCGGTCAGCTTCTCCTCCTCGCCCTGGAGCGAGGCATACTGCGCCTGCAGGTCAGTGAGCTGCGACTGCACGCCTGCCTTGCGGGACAGGGCTTCGCGGGCCAGATCCTCGCGGCCGGCCGCGAGCGAATCACGCGCCTGCCGGTCCAGCTTGTCCGTCGTCTGCTGGACCTGGTTCATCTGCAGCTCGACCCGCTTGCGGGAAGTGGCCACGTCAGCCACGCCGCGCCGGACCTTCTGAAGCAGCTCGAGCTGCGTCTGGTAGGAGTAGTCCAGGGTCTCCCGCGGATCTTCCATCTTGTCAAGCGTCTTATTGGCCTTGGCCCTGAAGATCGTCGAAACCCGCTTCATCACGCCCATAAGCGCGGCCTTCCCCTCATCCTGTTAAACCGGTGCGGCACCGGCGCAACCTGCCGCAAGCGGCCATCCGGCGCAGCAACGGGAATCCTCGCCAGATGCTGGATTCCCAGCCTATGACCTAGGACAAGGAACGTCATCACGGCGGCCTCGCCAATGCACCGTATCTAGCGCCGGGGACCGCTGCCGAGCGTTCTGGGAGGTTCGTCCTTTCACCCCCGGTAGGCTGTCAGCGTGTTCCGACGACGCAGCGCCACCGCCTCCGCGGTACCGGAGAGCGACGAGGCAACCGAGGCTCTTGGCCAGCCTGTCAAGCAGGCGGGCAAGGGCCGTCCCACCCCCAAGCGGAGCGAGGTCGAGCGGCGCAGGCGGCAGCCTTACACCGCACCGCCAGCCGACAAGAAGGCCGCTGCCGCACAGCAGCGCGATCGCAGGCGCACCGAGCAGAAGCGCCGGATGGACGCCATGCGCCGGGGCGAGGAGTGGGCGCTGCCGCCGAAGGATCGCGGCCCGGTGCGCGCGCTGGCCAGGGACTACATCGACTCCCGGCGGCTGGTGATCAGCGAGTACATCCTGTTCGCCGTCTTCGCGCTCATCCTGCTGGTCTTCCTGCTCGGCGCGGCCAAGAACTCGGCGGTGATCCTCTACCTCGAGATCGGCATCGTCGCCCTGATCGCCCTCGAGGCGCTGTACCACGCCTCCCGGGTGAGCCGCCTGGCCCGGCAGCGCTTCCCTGGCCAGAGCACGCGCGGGATCGCCTGGTACGTAGCGAAGCGCAGCATCAGGCTCCGGAGTTCACGTATCCCACCCGCGCGGGTAACTCGAGGCGAGGCGATCTGATGGAGTTCCGTCATCTGGGCCGAAGCGGCCTGAAGATCAGCGAGATCGCGTACGGCAACTGGATCACGCACGGATCTCAGGTGGCCGAGGACGCCGCCAGGGCCTGCGTGGCGGCCGCGCTCGACGAGGGCATCACGACGTTCGATACCGCGGACGTCTACGCCGGGACGAAAGCCGAGGAGGTGCTCGGCCGCGCGATGCACGGCGTCAGGCGCTCCTCGGTCGAGATCTTCACCAAGGTGTTCTGGCCGACCGGACCAGGGCCGAACGACCGCGGGCTGTCCCGCAAGCACATCATGGAGTCGGCCAACGCGTCCCTGAAGCGGCTGCAGACCGACTACGTCGACCTGTACCAGGCCCACCGGTACGACCATGCGACTCCGCTCGAGGAGACGATGCGCGCCTTCGACGACCTGGTGCGGCAGGGCAAGGTGCTGTACATCGGCGTCTCCGAGTGGCGCGCCGAGGAGATTGCCGCCGCCCTGCGCATAGCCGGCGAGATGGGCCTGGACCGGATCATCTCGAACCAGCCGCAGTACAACATGATCTGGCGGGTCATCGAGTCCGAGGTGATCCCGCTGTGCGAGAAGGAGGGGGTCGGCCAGATCGTCTGGTCGCCGATCGCTCAGGGCGCGCTGACCGGCAAGTACCTCCCGGGCGCCGCGCCGCCGGCCGGATCCCGCGCGACCGACAGCCGCGGCTCGTTCTTCATCACCGAGTACCTCACCGAGGAGATCCTGGGCCGGGTACAGCAGCTGCGTCCGGTGGCCGACGAGGCCGGGCTGACGCTCTCGCAGCTGGCCGTGGCGTGGACCTTGCAGAATCCGAACGTCGCCGCGGCCATCGTCGGTGCCACCAGGCCCGAGCAGGTACGCGAGAACGTCAAGGCAGCCGGGGTCACGCTCGACCCGGCACTGCTGGAGCGGATCGATGACATCCTGGGCCCGGTAGTCGTGCGCGACCCGGCGCAGACGGTCAGCCCGCCCGCCGGGCCGTGACGGGCGCGGCCGACGCCGCGCCAGCTCCGGAGCGACCAGGCCGCGGTGTCTGGCTAGTCCTCCGGCGGGTGCAGGCTCATCGGCCCGTACTCGCGCCGGCTGTCGTCCATCAGGCTGACCTGGTCGACCCCGGCGTCGAGCAGGTTTCGCCAGTGCTCGCCCAGCCAGGTCTCGGCGTCACCCTGGCTGCCAAAGGTTTCTTTCGGCAGGCTGCGGGACGCGGCCACCGTCCCGTCGGCCTTCTCAAACTGCCATGTCCAGGTCATGCCTCCCCACTATGGCCTACGCGGCCTGGCCAGGAACGCCGGCCCGCCGGATCCGGTCTCCTGGCTCCTGCGACGCCCCTGCGGCCAATCCCGCCACCGCCATCACACCTGACTCGCCAGCACCAGGCTTCGGACAAGTTGACCGGAATTCGGCATTGATCTGGAATTCAGGCTGCGAACAGGCCGAGGCAGCGCCGCGAAACTGTTAAGTTCTATGGGCTAGCGTCCTGCGGCGGATGCCCCAGGGGTCCGCTCGATCGGCCCTGAAATCAAGGTGGTGGACGGCATTGACCCGCGTTGTCGTCATAGGTGACCTCATGACCGACACGGTCGCGCATGCGATGCTGCCGCTGGCCAAGAGCAGCGACACGCCCGCGACGGTCACCATGCACGGCGGTGGTTCCGGCGCCAACATCGCAGCCTGGCTCGCCGTCGACGGCGCCGAGGTTGCCTTCGTCGGTCGCCGCGGCGCTGACATCGCCGGCCGCAACCGGGATATGGAGCTGATGGGCTATGGTGTCGACGCCCGGCTGGTGATGGATCCCGAGCGGCCCACCGGCACCTGCGTCGTCATGGTCACCCACAAGGGCGACCAGACCATGCTCTCCGATCCGGGCGCCAACGCCGCGCTCTCCCCTGATGACCTGCCCAAGGATCTGTTCACGCCCGGATGCCACCTGCACGTCTCCGGCTATACGCTGCTCAACACCGGTTCCCGGCAGGCCACTCTGGCCGCGATCGCGATGGCGCGGCGGGCCGGCATGACCATCTCCGTGGACGGCGCCTCGTCCGCACCGCTTGAGCGCGTCGGCGCCGAGCCGTTCCTCCAGATGACCAATGGCGCGACGCTGCTGTTCGTCAATTCCGACCAGGGCCGGGTGCTGACCGGCCGGCCCGAGCCCGAGCAGGCGGCCCGGGTGCTCAATGCCTGGTATCCGCACGTCGTGATGAAGCTGGGTGCCGACGGAGCGCTGTTCTACGCCAACGGCCGGCCGGACCCGGTCCGGGTACCGGGGCCGCCGGTGGAGCGCATCGTGGACCGGACTGGGGCCGGGGACGCCTTCTGCGCGGGCTTCCTGCCGTCCTGGCTGGACAAGAAGCCGCCAGGTGAGGCGCTGACCAGCGGATGCCGTCTGGCGGCCAGAGCCCTGGCTCTGGTGGGAGCCAGGCCGCTGCTCTAGCGGCCCACGGCCCGAGCATCGCCTCCGGCCATACTTGAGCCATGAGCGATTTCCTGCATCGCCTGTTCTCCCTTGACGGCCGGGTGGCCGTCGTTACCGGGGGCAGCTCAGGTATCGGCCAGGCGATGGCACGGGCACTCGCGGGCGCCGGAGCCCGCGTGGTCATCGTCGCCCGGCAGGCGGCAGCGATCGACGAGACGGTCAGCGAGATCCGCGCGGCCGGAGGTGCGGCGGGCAGCATCCGCGCCGATCTGGGCCGGCGCGCGGAGATCGGGCCGGCCTGCGACCGGCTCAGAGCGGAATTCGGGGCGCCAGACATTTTGCTGAACGCAGCCGGGGTGAATATCAGGCCACCGCTGGCCCAGCTCACCGCCGACGAGTGGGACCACTCGCTGGCAGTCAATCTCAGCGCGCCGTTCCTGCTCGGGCAGGAGTTCGGCCCCGCGATGGTGGAGCGCGGCTGGGGGCGCATCATCAACGTTGCGTCTCAGCAGGCCATCAGGGCGTTCGGCAACAGCGGCGGATACGGCGCGTCCAAGGGCGGCCTGGTGGCGCTGACGAGGTCGCAGTCGGAAGCCTGGGCCGGGTCGGGCGTGCGGTGTAATGCCGTCGCACCGGGATTCGTCCCGACGCCGATGACCAGGCAGGTGGCCGACGACCCGGTCCGCTCGGCCGCGCTTGCGGCGCGCACGATGATCGGGCGTAACGGCCAGGCGGCCGACTTCGAGGGCATCGCGGTGTTCCTGGCCAGCGACGCGAGCGATTACGTGACCGGTCAGCTGATCTGCGTGGACGGCGGCTTCTCCGCGACCTGAGCGTAGATCCGCGGAGCAGACGACGAAGCGCCCGCCCGCAGCTACCTGGCCCGGGGACTAGGTGGACGGCGACGAGTTGACGGCCGCGATGATGATGATCACGACGATCACCGTCAGCGCGAGGCCGACATATCCGAGGATCAGGCCGGTCAGAGCAAGACCGGCGCCCTGCTCGCCCCGCTGCCGGATCTGCCTTCGTGCCATATGTCCGAGAACGATCGCCGGGATCGTGCCGAGCAGCCAGATCCCGAAGAACTGGACGATTCCGCAGATCATTGCGGTAACCGCCAGACTATTCGTCTTCTGTGCCGCGTATCCTCCAGTGCCCTGCCAAGCGGGCGCGCCCGGCTGGTAGCTGGTCTGCGGGTATCCGGCCTGCTGGTAGCTGGTCTGCGGGTAACTGGTCTGCGGGTAACTGGTCTGCGGGTAACTGGTCTGCGGGTAACTGGTCTGCGGAACTGGTCTGCGGATAACCGGCCTGCGGGTAGTCCGTCGGCTTCTGGAAGCTGGCCGGCCCCTGCGGATGGCTCTGAACCTGCGCCTCGGGGTAGCCCGGATCCGACTGCGGACCAGGACCCTGACCACCCGAGGGCTGATCAGAGCTGGCTGCCCAGGCTTGGCCGGAACTGCCGGCCGCTGCCTGGCCAGGTCCCTGGGCACCAGCTGAACCGAACCCCTGGGCACCAGGACGCGCGTGCTCGCGCGTCGGAGCCTCGCTCATGGAGCTGCCGACCGGTCCGGACGCCGCCGACGGCGCGCTGCGGGTCTGGCCGGAGCTCGCCGCTGTCGCGCCCGGCTCGGCGATGTCGGCCGGAGTACTGATGCCGAGCGCCACGGCGATCTCGCCGGCCACCCAGCTGCACGCGTCGGGAGTGAGCGGGGTGCTGTCGGAGAACGTCGACGCCGTCAGCCTGATCGCCGTACTGGAGTCCATGCCCTCGGCGACATGCCCGCGAAGCTTGTCGGCCAGGCCCGCTTCGGCCGCCGCCACCAGCAGGTTCTTCTCTCGGGGCGCGTCCGGGAGCAGGTCCTTGAGCAGATTCGACATTGTCCTCGGGCTCGAAAGCGCCGCTACGCCGTGCTCAGGATCGGTCACAATCGCATTGAGCGCTGCCCGAGCTTCCGCAGCGTGTTCCCAGGGCATGTCAGCCATCCGGCTCCCTCCGCGCAGTCAGCCCGCTGACCGCGCGTGACTACGTCACGAGTTCAGGCCATGGCCGATTGATCCCGACGTCACTGAATGGAAGGACGCACATTCAGCAATGGGGACATGCTATCCCGAACCGCTGCGGCCGATGGTCCGGATGAGCGGGCGGGTCGGCGATTCAGGACTAGTTGCTGGTGTTGACGGTGCTTACCGCGGCGATCGCGGCGATCACAAGAATGACCGTCAGGGCCAGGCCCACATAGCCCAGGATCAGCCCGGCGAGCGCCATGCCCGCGCCCTGCTCGCCGGTCTGCCTGATCCGGCTGCGCGCGATGTGCCCGAGAATGATCGCCGGGATGCCGCTCAGCGGTCCCAGGAACACCTGGGCAATTCCGCAGATCAGCGAGGCGATGGCCAGCCCGTTGTTGTTCTGCCCGCCATACGAGCCGCCGGTCCACCCTGCCGCGCCCTGGTATCCGGGCTGCGGATACCCGCCCGGCTGACCGTATCCGCCAGGCTGTTGCATCCCGCCCGGCGGGCCGAAGCCACCCTGCTGGCCGTAACCGGCGGGCTGTCCGTAACCGCCGTCCTGCTGGCCGTAGCCCGCGGGCTGCTGGCCATAGCCGCCGGGCTGGCCATAGCCGCCAGGCTGGCCGTAGCCGCCCAGCTCCCGGCCGACTGTCGGCTGATCGCCGGGATATCCCGGCTGCCCCTGGCCCGAAGGCTGATCAGGAAACCCCATCGCGCGCCCCTCACCGGCCTAGCCCGGGACGCGGTCGCCCGGCTCCACTAGTACCGACACGTGGCGAACCTATCAGGAGCCGTCATCTTGTCCTAGCTGTCGCGGGTCGTCGTCGCTGCCAGCGGCGTGAACGCGGCACAATGGCGGCATGGCACGACGCACCACGACAACCCCGCCGCCCGAGGACTTCGAAGAGAACATCGTCGACATCGACGTCACCGAGGAGATGCGGGGCAGCTTCCTCGAGTACGCCTACTCGGTCATCTACCAGCGGGCGCTACCCGACGCACGGGACGGGCTGAAGCCCGTGCAGCGCCGGATCCTGTACCAGATGGCCGAGATGGGCCTGCGACCCGACCGAGCCCATGTCAAGTGCGCCCGGGTCGTGGGCGAGGTGATGGGGCGGCTGCACCCGCACGGCGATACGGCAATCTACGACGCCCTCGTCCGGCTGGCCCAGCCGTTCGCGATGCGGCTTCCGCTGGTCGACGGGCACGGCAACTTCGGCTCGCTGGGCGGCGACGACGCGCCGGCCGCGATGCGCTACACCGAGGCCCGGCTGACCGCCGCGGCCATGGAGATGACCGCCTCGCTCGACGAGGACACGGTCGACTTCATCCCAAACTACGACGGCACGGAGAACCAGCCTGAGGTGCTTCCCGCCGGGCTGCCCAACCTGCTCGTCAACGGCGCGGCCGGCATCGCCGTCGGGATGGCGACCAACATGGCGCCGCACAATCTGGGCGAGGTCATCGCCGCCGCCCGGCATCTGATCGCCAACCCGGACGCCACGCTCGACGACCTGATGCGGTTCGTGCCCGGACCGGACCTGCCCACCGGGGGCAAGATCGCCGGCCTGGACGGGATCAGGGAGGCCTACGAGACCGGCCGCGGCATCTTCCGTACCCGGGCCGCGGCGAGAGTCGAGCAGATCACCCCTCGCCGCACCGGCATCGTGGTCACCGAACTGCCGTACGGCGTGGGACCTGAGAAGGTCGTGGCCAGGATCAAGGACCTGGTGCAGGCCAAGAAGCTGAACGGGATCTCCGACCTGAAGGATCTCACCGACCGGCATCGCGGCCTGCGGCTGGTCATCGAGATCCGCAGCGGGTTCCACCCCGAGGCGGTGCTCGCCGAGCTCTACCGGCTGACGCCGATGGAAGACACGTTCGGCATCAACAACGTGGCCCTAGTCGACGGCCAGCCGCGAGTACTTGGCCTGCGCGAGCTGCTCCAGATCTACGTCGATCACCGGCTCGAGGTCGTCAGGCGCCGGACAGAATTCCGCCGCCGCAAGCGCCAGGACCGGCTGCACCTGGTCGACGGCCTGGTCATCGCCCTGCTCAACATCGACGAGGTCATCCAGGTCATCAGGACCAGCGACGACGCGGCCGCGGCCAAGGAACGGCTGATGGCTATCTTCGACCTGTCCGCGATCCAGGCCCAGTACATACTCGACACCCCGCTGCGCCGCCTGACCAGGTACGACCGGCTCGAACTCGAGCGCGAGCGGGAGACGCTGCAGGCCGAGATCGCCGAGCTGACCGCGATCCTCGATTCCGACCAGCGGCTGCGCGAGCTGGTCTCCGCCGAGCTGGCCGCGGTAGCGGAGAAGTTCGGCACGCCGCGTCGGACCGTGCTGCTGGAAGGCAGCGGCACCCAGCGGACCGCCGCGGTGCCGCTGGAGGTGGCCGACGACCCGTGCACGGTACTGCTGTCTTCGGCAGGCCTGCTCGCGCGTACTGCCGTGCGCAAGCCAGGCCAGCTTGAGCTGACCGATGAAACGACCAATGGTCAACCGGGCCAGCCCGGAACTGCCCAGGCGGCAGCGGCCAGAGGGCGCGGCCGGTCAGCAGAGCCACGGTCCGCGCATGACGTGATCGTCTCGGCCGTACCCTCCACGGCCAGGGGAACCGTCGGCGTGCTGACCTCGCATGGCAGGCTGATCAGGCTCGGCGTGCTCGAGCTGCCAGCCCTGCCGCCGACGGCGCACGCGCCTGGCCTGTCCGGCGGGGCGCCCGCGAGCGAGTTCGTCACCACCGAGCGCGGCGAGACCGTCGTCGCCATCGTCGCCGCCGAACCGGCGGGCGCCGGGCTCGCCATCGGCACCGCCAACGGCGTCGTCAAGCGAGTGGCTCCCGATTACCCGCAGAACGCAGCCGACTTCGAGGTCATCTCCCTCAAGGATGGTGACCGGGTGGTGGGAGCGGCCCAGCTCGACCACGAGGACCAGGACCTGGTCTTCATCACCAGTGACGCCCAGCTGCTCAGGTTCGGGGCGGCGGCGGTCCGGCCGCAGGGCCGGGCGGCCGGCGGGATGGCCGGCATCAGGCTCGCCCCGCGCGCGTCGGTGGTCTGGTTCGGCGCGGTGGACCCGGCGGCCGGCCAGGACGACGGCTCGGCCGGAGCCGAGGCCGCCGAGCCGGTTGTGGTCACCGTGGCCGGCAGCGCGGGTGCCCTGCCGGGGACGGCGCCGGCCAGCGCGAAGGTGACGCCGTACGCCGAATTCCCGTCCAAGGGCCGTGCCACCGGCGGCGTCCGCTGCCACCGGTTCCTGAAGGGGGAAGATGGGCTGGTGCTCGCCTGGGCCGGGCCAGGTCCGGCCCGGGGCGCGACGGCGGCGGGCACGCCGGTCCCGCTGCCGCCGCCTGAGGGCCGCAGGGACGGTTCGGGCGAGCGGGTCCGCGACCCGCTCGCGGCGATCGGCGGCGCCGCCCGGCCCGCATGACCCGCCCGCGACCCGCCGCGCTTGCAGCACTTCCTCAGCTCAGGCTCGGCTGGCGCCAAGCTTCGCGGGTCATTGTCGCGAATGGCGGGTCCCTCGAGGGCCCGCCGCCAGCGTCCTAGACGACGCGCCAGACCCGCCAGAGCGCGGCCGGATCGCTCAGCGGGTCACCGTGCACCAGCGTGAAGTGCGCCGGGCCGCCGACTGCGATGCGCCCCGCGCCGGGGTCGCCGAACACCGATCCGCCCTGCCAGGTCGCGGCGCCGAGCGCCTCCCACGGCTCGAGTCCCGCCCGGACTAGCGCCTCGACCTCCCAGGCCAGGTGACCGGCCCGGACTGAGCCGCCGCCGAAGTCGCTGCCGGCCGCGATCGCGACCCCGGCCCGGTGCGCGATCCTGATGCTTTCCTCCGCAACCTCGAGCCGCTCGCTGATCGCGCTGCGGCTGGCGTCGCCGGTGAAGCGGTCCAGCGTCGTGGTCGAGCCGAAGGTCAGCCACGAGTGCATGACCGACAGGGTCGAGACGAGCGTCACGCCGTTCGCCGCGAGCGTGCGAGCGATCTCGTCATCGAGCGTGAAGCCATGTTCCAGGGTGTCGACGGCGGAATCCGCGGCCAGCTTGCAGTTGGCCAGGCCCGAGCCGTGCGCCGCCACGGTGGCGCCGCGGGCGTGCACGGCCGCGACCACCCTGGCCACCTCGTCGGCCGACCACGGCGCGACGCCGGCATCTGGACCGTCCAGGTACAGCTTGACCAGGTCGGCGCCGTCGTCGAGCTGGGCCAGGGCGGCGGCGAGCAGGCCGTCGGCATCGGTCACCTCGACCGCGAGGCCGGCCGGCAGCGAGCCGGCCTTAGTCAGCCAGGTTCCGGCCGCTCTGATATACGGGTAGCCGGGCCGATCCCGCCAGCGGTCCCTGAGCCCGAGAGCCAGCGCCCGCTCGCGTCCGTCGCCGCCGTCGGCCCGGCGCGGCGAGCCGACGTCGCGCACCCACCGGACCCCGGCCTGCAGCAGCGCCGCGGCGTTCCGCTCGGCCGCGTCGACCAGATCGGGGGTCGGGTCGGCGCCGCGGGCGATCCACTGGGCACCGCCCTGGAGGGTCAGGTGGCTGTGGCAGTCGACAAAACCGGGCACGACGGTCGCGCCGCTCGCGTCGACCACCGTGGTGCCCGCGTCCGCTCCGTCGCCGTCACCGTCGAAGATCCCGGTCACGATCCCGCCGTCGACCGCGATGCTGACCGGCCTGCGGAGCGCCGGACTCAGGCCGTCCGCAACAGCGGCGCCCGCATAGAGAACTCGGCTGGGAACTGGCTGGCTCATCATGCCGGCCGTCAGATATCGATCCTGGTCGGGTCAAGCTCGGCGGCGCCGCCGACGATGAAGTCCCGCCGCGGCGCCACCTCGCTGCCCATCAGCAGCTCGAACATCGCGGTCGCGGCCGCGGCGTCGTCGATCCTGATCCGGCGCAGCGTGCGGTGCCGCGGGTCCATCGTGGTCTCGGCGAGCTGCGAGGCGTCCATCTCCCCTAGTCCCTTGTAGCGCTGTGGCGGGTCCTCGTACTTCTGTCCCTTGCGGTCCAGCTCGAGCGTAGTGCGGTGCAGCTCAGCGTCGCTATAGGTGTAGATGTACCGGTCCTGGTTCTTGCGCGGGCTGGTCAGCTTGATCCGGTGCAGCGGCGGGACCGCGGCGAACACCCGGCCCGCGTCCACCATCGGGCGCATGTACCGGTGGAACAGCGTCAGCAGCAGGGTCCTGATATGCGCGCCGTCGACGTCAGCGTCGCTCATCAGGATGATCCGCTGGTATCTCGCCGCGTCCAGGTCGAAGGCATTGCCCGAGCCCGCGCCGAGCACCTGGATGATCGCCGCGCACTCCGTGTTCTTCAGCATGTCCGACAAGGACGCCTTCTGCACGTTCAGGATCTTGCCGCGGATCGGAAGCAGCGCCTGGAACTCCGAGTCACGGGCCAGCTTGGCGGTGCCGAGCGCCGAGTCGCCCTCGACGATAAACAGCTCGCTGCGGTCATCGGCTGACCGGCAGTCCACCAGCTTGGCCGGCAGCGCCGACGACGCCAGCGCCGACTTGCGGCGCTGGTTCTCCCGGTGCTCCCGCGCCGCCACCCTTGTCTTCGCGGCGCCCGCGACCTTGTCGAGCACGGCCTTGGCCTGCTGCTTACTGCCCCTGACCCGGCCTTCGAGGAACGACTTCAGCTCGCCCGAGACGACCTGGGCGACGATCCGGGAGGCGGCGGGCGTGCCGAGCACTTCCTTGGTCTGGCCTTCGAACTGGGGCTCGGGCAGCCGCACCGAGATGACCGCGGTCAGGCCCTCGAGGACGTCCTCCTTGATCACCGGCTCGTCGCCGCTGCGCAGCATCCTGGCCGCGCGAAGCTGCTCGTTCAGGGTCCTGACCAGCGCCCGGTCGAAACCGGTCACGTGCGTGCCGCCCTTGGGGGTGGCGATCACGTTGACGAACGACCGGGTTGTCGTGTCGTACCCGCTGTCCCAGCGCAGCGCGACGTCGACCTCAAGCTCCCGCTCGACCTCGGTGGGCGTCAGGTGGCCCAGGTCGTCCAGGACAGGCACCGTCTCGGTGAACTGGCCGGCGCCCCTCAGCCTGAGCACGTCGGTGACGGGCGTGCCGGTACTCAGGTGTGCGCAGAACTCGCTGATCCCGCCGTCGAACTTGAACTCGGCCGTCCGGCACGGCCCGTACGCCTCGTCGCCGGTCCCCGGGCGCTCGTCGGTGACCGTGATCGACAGCCCTGGCACCAGGTAGGCGGTCTGCCTGGCCCGCTGGACGAGCGGCTCGAAGGCCAGATCGGCCCCCTGGACGAAGATCTGGCGGTCCGGCCAGAACCTGGTCCTCGTGCCGGTCCGCGTCTTCGGGACCTTGCGCGTCTTGCGCAGCCCCGAGCCCGGCGTGAAGCTGGCGTCCAGGCCGTCCGCCGCGAACTCTCCCGGCACGCCGCGCCGGAAGCTGGCGCCCCACTCGAAGCCCTCCCGCTCGACGTATACGTCAAGCCGGCCGGACAGTGCATTGACCACGGAGGCGCCGACGCCGTGCAGGCCGCCGGAGGCGGTGTAGGAGCCGCCGCCGAACTTGCCGCCGGCATGCAGCCTGGTCATCACGAGCTCGACGCCGTTCAGGCCGGTCTTGGGCTCGATATCGACCGGGATGCCCCGGCCGTTGTCCCGGACCTCGGCCGAGTGGTCCGCGTGCAGCACGATGTCGATGCTGGTGCAGGTTCCGTGCAGCGCCTCGTCGACCGAGTTGTCGATGATCTCCCACAGGCAGTGCAGCATCCCGCGGCCGTCGGTCGACCCGATGTACATGCCGGGCCGCTTGCGCACCGCCTCGAGGCCTTCGAGGACGGTCAGATGACGCGCCGAGTAGGTATCGCCCTGGGCCGCCTTCCGCGGCGCCTCGCGCAGCGCGGTGGTCACGGCGCTTGTCCCGGAGTCACGGCGCTTCTCACGCTACTTTCGTCGTCAGGCCCGGCTGGCGGCAGCCTGCTACCCCGCGCCGGGAAATTTATCTGCTTCGAAGCCTAGCGGCCGGAACTGCCTGGATTGCTGAGGCACGCCGTCGGCATACCCGGCGACCTGGGACAACTTGCCCTCCGACGCGTCATGTATAAAGATCGGGCCAGTGATCCGTAATGTGTTCGCCCACGGCGTACGCAGGGCCTGCATGGGATGACACCAGACTGGCTAGGTGTTGTGATGCGGTAGAGATCGCAGGTTGTAGAAACCGTCGGCAAACCCGTCGGCGGGAATCGGGCAAGGGAGGCGGACATGACCGGAGCGATGGCCCCAACGAAGCCGCTGAACGCCAACGACCTGTGTGACAGGTGCGGTGCCCCGGCGTATGTACGGGTGATCCTGCCTGGTTCGGCGGAGTTGCTCTTCTGCGCGCACCACAACCGCCAGCACGCGCCCGCCCTGGCGAAGGTCGCGGTCGAGATTCAGGACGAGACCTCGAGGCTGACCAACAAGCCCGGCGAAGGAGCGGCAGCCGCCCGCTGACCGGCTGCCACACAGGCTAGACGACGATCAGGCGGTCTCCCCGTATTCGGGGAGACCGCCTGTTTCGTGGTGCGTGGCCGGCGAGCCGCGCGGTCGCGGTCAGTCCAGGTAGTCGCGCAGGACCTGCGAGCGAGACGGGTGCCGGAGCTTGGACATCGTCTTGCTCTCGATCTGCCTGATCCGCTCCCTGGTGACGCCGTAGACCTTGCCGATCTCGTCCAGCGTCTTCGGCTGGCCGTCGGTCAGGCCGAAGCGCATGGATACGACACCCGCCTCGCGCTCGGACAGCGTGTCGAGCACCGAGTGCAGCTGCTCCTGCAGCAGGGTGAAGCTGACCGCCTCGCCCGGCTGGATCGCTTCGGAGTCCTCGATCAGGTCACCGAACTCGCTGTCACCGTCCTCGCCGAGCGGCGTGTGCAGCGAGATCGGCTCCCGGCCGTACTTCTGCACCTCGATGACCTTCTCAGGGGTCATGTCGAGCTCGGCCGCCAGCTCTTCGGGCGTCGGCTCCCGGCCCAGGTCCTGCAGCATCTGGCGCTGGACCCTGGCCAGCTTGTTGATCACCTCGACCATGTGCACGGGGATCCTGATCGTCCGCGCCTGGTCGGCCATCGCCCGGGTGATCGCCTGCCTGATCCACCACGTGGCGTAGGTCGAGAACTTGTAGCCCTTGGTGTAGTCGAACTTCTCCACCGCCCTGATCAGGCCTAGGTTGCCCTCCTGAATCAGGTCGAGGAACAGCATGCCGCGGCCGGTATACCGCTTGGCCAGCGAGACCACCAGCCGCAGGTTCGCCTCGAGCAGATGGTTCTTGGCCCGGCGGCCGTCCTCCGCGATCCACTCCAGATCGCCTCTGACGTCGTGCGGCATCGCGCGGCCGCCATCGGCCAGCTTCTCCTCCGCGAACAGCCCGGCCTCGATCCGCTTGGCCAGCTCGACTTCCTGCTCGGCGTTGAGCAGCGGCACCTTGCCGATCTGCTTGAGGTAGTCCTTCACCGGGTCCGAAGTGGCACCAGCCACGGCAACCTGAGCCGCCGGCAGATCCTCGTCATCATCGCCGTAGACGAAAGCCTCGTCTTCGCTCTCCTCGGCGGCGGCGGCGGTCACGGTCACGCCGACGGCGACGACGCCGACCGTGGCGGTGGCCGGCCCGGGCTCTTCCTCGGTGTCGTCAGGGGTGGCTTCGGCGTCGTCGTCACTGCTTTCGACTTCGCCGATCGCCTCCGGGTCGATCGCGTCGTCGCTGTCCAGCCCGGACAGATCGTCGAGATCGACATCAAGGTCGGCCACGGCGGCCAGATCGGGATCGCCCTCCAGATCAGCTACCGCACCAAGATCAGGATCACCATTCAGATCCGCAGCCGTATCAAGATCCGGATCAACGTCCAGATCGGTCGCTTCCGCCAGGTTCACGTCACCTTCCAGGTCAGCGAGTCCGGCGAGAGCATTCTCGCCATCTGGGCCAGGTCCCTTGCCATTCGCGCCATTAGCCGCCGCACCGCGGGCGCCACGTTTGGCGTTCGCGGCTCTGGCGGGCCGGCTGCCTGCCGAGACAGGACCGGCCGGGGCCGGGATGGCTGGATCAACTACAGTATCCGCTCCGCCCGACGAGGTCGTACCTCCGGCGCGATCCTTCTTCGCAGACCGCCTGGCCGACCGGCGCGAGCCACCGCCGGACCGCCGGGCCACTTGCTGGCTGTCAGCGGCCGCCGGGTTGCCCGGCACTAGCGTGACGGCAGCGTCGGCAGGCCCGCCGGCGGAATCGGCTGGCTCGACCCGGGATTGCTGCGGAACGCGAGCGCCTCGGCCTGTCGGCGTCGGCTGCCTCCGCGCCGCGGAGCTTGCAGCGCCTGCCACCGCGGTCACCCCTTCCTTCGCTGGCCGATAAGCCGCCGCGACCCGGTCAGTCCCCATCCGACCGAGCTAGCAGGCGGCACCGACGCTCTCCTGCGATCGTCTGGCAAGAAATTGGCCCCTACTGCCAGGTCGCCGCACTTCTCACCGTCCGCAGAGCCCCCGCTCTGCCCTGCCTGGCAGCGGGAACACCGCTTCCGTCCCCCACCTTAGGTGGAGTTGGAAGGTAGGTCGTACCACTCCAAGCCCGTACCCCCCGATCGGATAGCTGCCCGACAACTGCACGCTGCGAAAGCGTACCCACAACTTTCACGGCTTGACCTTCCTTACCCGCCCTCAGCCGCGTGCGCGCCCGAGCCCGCGCCCGCGTCCTGCTCTGCCCTGCTGATCTGGCTGGCGCTGCCCGGCCGGCGAAGGCTCCGGCATCTGCAGGACCAGCACGGTGACGTCGTCATCCTGCTCGTAGCCCGCCAGCATCTTCTCGACCAGGTAATCAATGAGTCGCTGCGGATCAGTGACGACGTCAGGCGGCGCCTGCCCGGCGACGGCGACCAGTTCGTCCAGCCCCGTGTCGAGCCCGCGCCGGCGGTTCTCCACCAGACCATCGGAATACAGCACCGCGGTGTTCCCGCGCGGCAGGTTGAACGGGTACTGGTGCCGCGGACTCGCCCATCCGAGTGGCGTACCCGCCTCTGTCTGGTCCAGCCTCGGCGGCTCGCCGGGACTGAGCAGCAGGGGCGGCAGGTGACCGGCGTTGCCCGCCACCCCCTGCCCGGTCTGCGGGTCCACGACCAGGTAGCAGACGGTGGTCACCTGCTCGTCAAGCTCGGTGGCCAGGAAGAGCCGGTCGAGCCCGGCCAGGACCGCGGCCGGCCTGGGGTCGGTCAGCGCCAGCGCGCGCAGCGCGTTCCTGACCCGGCCCATCCCGGCCGCCGCGGTCAGGCCCTTGCCCATCACGTCACCAGCCGCGACGGCGAGCTTGCCATCAGGCAGCCGGAACGCGTCGTACCAGTCACCGCCGACCTCGATGCTGACCGGCTTGTAGGTGGCCCGAAGCGCGATCCCCGGCACGTCGGGCAGGGTGTCAGGGAGCAGGCTGCGCTGCAGCGTCTCCGCGGTCGCGTGCTCCCGCTCGTACAGCTTGGCCCGCTCGAGCGCCAGCGCTCCCTGGCCGGCCAGCGCCTCGAGGAAGACCCGTTCCTCGTCGGTGATCTGGTGCGGGCTGGTGAAGGTGAACTGCAGCGCTCCGAGCGGGGCCCCGGACGTGGTCAGCGGCAGCCCGACCCAGGCCTGCTCGTCGCCGTACCCGAGCAGCAGCTCGCCGTCCTGATCGGCCTCGAAGTAACGGCGCAGGCTATCGGGGCTGTCAAACACCACCGAGCGGCGCAGCGCGATAGCGGCCGTCATCACGCCGGGCACGTCGAGCGCCATTTCCCCCGACGGCTGCGCGGGACCGTCAGGGGACGCGTCGGAGCGGATGACCCGCAACCGGAGCCGGTCGTTGTCGACGACCATCGCGACCGCGGACCGGTCGGCGCCGATCGCCGAGCGCCCGACGTCGGTAATGACCGTGATGACCTGCTGGACGGACAGCGCCTCGGCCAGCAGCGAGGTCGCCTGCTGCAGCCGGGAGGTGCGCAGCGCAGCGGCGGAGAGCTGCTCGGTCAGCCGGCCGCGCATCTCGTCGGCCTCACGCTGGCCGGTCACGTCGGTGCTCGCCCCCATCCACTCGATAATCGCGCCGTCCCGCTCGATCGGCACGGCGCGGACGTCGTAGTGCCGGTAGGAGCCCGTCTTGGTGCGGACCCGGTAGCTGCCGTCGAAGACGGTCCCGGTGCGAATGCAGTCGCGCCAGTCACGCTCGATCCGGCCCCGGTCGTTCGGGTGGATGGCGGCCAGCCAACCGTCGGCGAGATAGTCATCTGCCGACTGGCCGGTAATCCATCGCCACTCGGGTGAGTCCTCGGCCACCTCTCCCTTCGGATCGGTGACCCAGACCACCTGATTGCCGGCCTGCACCAGCGATCGGTAGCGCTCCCCGGTCCGGCGGACGGCTTCAGCCGACTGCCGGTCGCCGCTGACGTCGACGGCGATCATCGTCACGCCGGTCACGTTTCCTGACTGATCGTGCGCCGGATACCACGACAGCGCCAGCTGCGCGCCGGCCGATGTCCCGTTCTCTGGCCGCCCGTCCGGCGCGCCGTCGCTGACCGGCAGGCCGTCGGCGAGCACCTTGCGCACCGCGGATTCGGCACTGGCCGCCAGCGCCGCTGGCCAGACCTCAGCGGGAGTGCTTCCCAGGTGCTCGGCTGGCTTCGTGCCGATCAGCTCGGCCAGCGAGTGACTGACCCGGCGCAGCCGAAGCTCGGCATCGATGAAGGCGAATCCGGTCGGAGACTCGGCCATCAAGGCGTCGAGCATCGCCGCATCGCATGCCGCTGGACCGGGCCGCGGCGGCGGCACTAGCTCCGCCGGCGCTGGCTCGGGCGCTGATGTCGCAGCACTCATCGTGCGCGCATCGCTTCGGTGAGATCGATCATGGACGAGCCCCTCCCTGCGACGTCCAACACAAGAAGGCTATCGGCATCATGGCCCAAAGGCCTGCTGTCTGCGACGGGAACTGACTTTCGGCCATCGAGGCCGGCGGATCCGGTTTGTCAGGCCAAAGCCATCGCCGGGCGCGCCGGTCACCGTCTGTGGTCCGGCAGGCAGTCACCGCGGCCGCCGGCAGGCTTGCCGCAAGGGTACTTCTCGCGCGTTATGACAACGTTGGCGGCAACCGCGTGATTAGGCTCTTTAGTCCACCGAGGGGGTCAGACCATGCCAGCCCGCCGGGTAATCTCCTGCCAGCGCTGCCATTCCCGGCGGCGCGCCGTGCTTAAGCGTGGCGTCGCCGCGACCGGATCTGAAAAGCTAGGAAAATGAGCCCGCAGAGCAGACGCGCCGATTCCTCAGGCGGCCCGGGCCGCTCCGGCTCTGCCGGACGCCTCGTTCGGGGCGCCGGCTCGCAGCCGCCGAACGCGCTCTTCGCCGAGATGCTGAGGGCGGCGAGGGAACTGCTCGCGGTGCGCAGCCCGCTCGACGCCGAGCTGATGGTCAGCGAGCTGCTCGGCACCTGGTGGAGCCAGCACCCCGGACCGAGCGCCCGGAGCAGCCGGGCACCGGCCTGGCGCCGCGCCGACGTCGAGGAGCTAGTCGGCGAGGGCCTCGTCGAGTATGCCGCTGAGCAGAGCAGTCCCGCCGCGCTGGCGCTGCTGTCCGGTATCGCCTGCCTGGGGACAACCCGGCAGGCCGTCAAGGCTGAGGTGGCCGCGCTTGACCTGATGGAACGCGGTGTGGCCAGGCCGCGCTGGGCCGAGCACGCCGGTGCCGTCGCCGCGGGCGACTGCTACGTCAGCACCGACGCCTACGGCGACCGCGACGAGGTGGTCTGCGTCTTCAGCTACGCGGGACAGGAACGGCACGCCCTCGTCGTGGTCGTCGACTACAACGCCGGGGGGATGATCAAGGACGGCTGGGTCACGTCCCAGGTCGACAAGCTGCTCGCGTACTGCCGCGACCTGGGTGCTCCGGACGGGCCGAAGGCGATCTTCAGCCAGGTGGACCCGCCCAGCGCGAGGCGGCTGCTCCAGTCCGCGCTCACCGTCACCGAGACCATCGCCGACCCGCCGGTGAGCAAGTCGTTCCCCTCTTATCACGCCTTCATCAGGGCCCGGATCCGCACGCTGCCGCCGGCTCAGGCCAGTGCCCTGGCCCGCGCTCCGGCGGCGGTCAGCGCGGCCGCCGCGCCGGCCCGGCACGAGCCCGCCGGTCGCGCCAGATCAGCCGCCAGCCCGCTCGGCTCCGGGTCTGGCTACGGCTACGGCTACGGCTACGGCGCGGGCAGCCGGACCCGGTCAGGCAGCGCCGGCCAGATCGGCCTGATCGGTCCGGGCGCTAGCATGCGGACGGCATGGCGCGGGGATCACCGGGCCATGCTCGTGGCCGAGTTCCTCGCCTCGGACGAGGCCGAGGACCTGTCCGACATCAAGGCGGCCAGCCGGTGCTCCGACCACATCGTCGACTACGGCTGCGACCAGGATTTCGGCCGGCCGCTGCGGATCAGCCCGGCCAAGGCGGAGACGTTCCTGCTGGACTGGCTGCCCAGGAAGGTCATGCTGACCCCGGCCGAGCAGCACGCGATGCCGCATGTGCTGGTGGCCTGGGCCCGCTGGGCCGGGGCAAGGTCCGGACTGGACATCGCGGCCATCAGCAAGACGCTGGACGCGGTGTTCGACGCGATGTCGACCTTCATCACCGTCTACCGCGATCCCGCCTCCTTCGGCCTCGAGCCTGACCTGGTCGGACGGCTGCTGCCCGACCGCGATCTCGAGGCCCTGCCGCGCCGCGCGTTCGCCTTCGGGGTCCTGGAAGGCACCTTTCGCGGCTCGGACCTGAGCTCCCTCGACCCAGCGGACCCGGACCACCGGCGGATCCTGCTCGCGGCGGACCACGATGACCAGGGCATGCGCCAGGTCAGCCAGGAACATCTCAGCCAGCACGTGGCGCTCGCTGACCGGCTCTGGCGCGGCGATCCGCCTGAGCTCTGGGACGCCGCGCAGCGCCTGCTCGATCTGGGCATGCCACGCCACGACGTCGTGCACGCGCTGATCCACGCGATCGAGGCGGCCGGGCCGGATCACCGGGCGATCAGGATGGCGCTCGGCGACCTGCCGCCCGAGCCGCCGGGCTAAATCGCCGGGCTCAGCCGCTGATGCCGCGGTAGGCCGTCTCGAGGTCGTCGGCCGAGATCGTCGTCAGCTGGGCGGCGCTGGCACTATCGCCCAGCTGGGCGACACGCAGGTCGCGCGAGGCGCAGGCGCGCTCGTACAGCGACCTGGCATACCTTCCGTTGCCGAGTTCGTCGATCCGCCCCTGCTCGCAGGCCTGGGTGAGGATCTGGGTCAGCACCGGGAGCGCCTCGGGAGCGAAGCTGTCCCCGGCCTGGTCCGCGAAGATCGTCGCGATCCTGACCAGTTCCGGCGGACCGTAGCTGGGGAAAGCGATCCTGACGCTGAACCGGGAGGCGAGTCCTGGGTTGGTGCGCAGGAACCTGCTCATGTCGTCGGTGTAGCCGGCCAGCACCATGACCAGCCGGTCCCGGTCGTCCTCGGCTCTCTTCAGCAGCGTCGCCACGGCCTCGGCTCCGAACGCGTCACCGCCGGCGTATCCGTCGTTATAGAGCGAATAGGCCTCGTCAACGAACAGGACGCCGCCCAGGGCCGAGTCCACGAGCTTGTTGGTCTTGATCGCCGTCGACCCGAGGTGATCGCCGACCAGGTCGGCCCGGTGCGCCTCCACCACACCCGGCCGGACCAGCAGGCCGAGGGCGGCGAAGATCCGGGCCAGGATCCGCGCCACGGTCGTCTTGCCGGTGCCGGGCGGTCCGGTGAAGACAAAGTGCCGGACCGGTGGCTGGCTGGTCAGTCCCTGCGCGTCCCGCAGCCGCGCCACCCGAAGCTGGGCCGCGATCTCGTGGACCTGGCGCTTGACCGGCTCGAGCCCGACCAGCCCGTCCAGTTCGGCGAGCGCGCTCTCCAGCGTCGGCGTCTCGTCGTAGCCGCGGTACCGCGACGTCAGCTCGCCGTAAGCATGCTCGAGATCACTGCCGCGCAGCGTGATCAGCTCGGTGGCATCGGGCTCGGCGGACGCCCCCATGACCCGGACGTCCCGGGCCTGGCCCGCACGCTCAAGCAGGGTCCGGACGAACCGGCCGTTGCCCAGCTCGTCGCCGAGCCTGCGGCGCCCGATTTCCTCGAACATCCGCCAGAGCACCGAGCGCGCCTGCGGGTCGATCAGCTCCCCTCGCCGGGCGACCGTCAGGTCGGCGAGCTGGAGCAGCTCGGCAGGCGAGTACCCGCTGAACTTCACCCTGATCGCGAACCGGGAGGTCAGCCCAGGGTTCGAGGCCAGGAACATTTCCATCTGCCGCTCGTATCCGGCCAGGATGATCACCAGCCGGTCGCGGTCGTCCTCGGCCCGCTTAAGCAGCGCCTGGACCGCCTCGTTGCCGAACCGGTCGTTCTGCCCGTCCCCCTCGTTGACCAGGCTGTAAGCCTCGTCGATGAACAGGACGCCGCCGAGTGCCGAGTCGATCAGCTCGTTGGTCTTGATGGCCGTGGCGCCCAGGTACTCGCCGACCAGGTCGGACCGCTGTGCCTCGACCACCGCCGGCACCTCGAGCAGGCCGAACGCGTAGAAGATCTTGGCCACGATCCGCGCCACGGCGGTCTTGCCGGTCCCCGGCGGGCCGAGGAAGACGAAGTGCTGCATCGGCTTCTCGGCGCCGATGCCGACCATGGCCCGCCGCCTGGCCGCCTCGATCGACGCCGAGAATGACCTGACCTGGTCCTTTACCGCGGCCAGTCCGATCATCTCGTCGAGTTCCGCCATCGCCTCATCCACGGTGATCACCGGCTGCTCGACGGTCGCATAGTCCGCGTCGGCGCCAGTCGGCCCCGTGACCGGCCCTGGCAGGCCGCTGCGGCCGGTCCGTCCCGCGGCCGTCACCCGCCCGTCGGCACTCGCCGCCGGCCGGACGCCGGCGGGACCGACGGAGGGCCTGGCCGGGCGCTGCTGGCCGGGCGGGCCGGGCGGCGCCTGACCGGGCTGACCGCCGGCCCGGTTCGGCCGCGACTGCTGGCCCGGCGACCAGGTGACGGGAGCCGTCGGGCCGCCCCCGCGCACCTGCTGCGTCCGGCCGCTCTGGCGGCTGTCCTGCCAGGCCTTGGCTAGCCGCCAGCCGAGCACGACGGCGGCGAGCAGCCAGGCCAGTGCCGGACCGATAAGCGAATGGCCCTTGCCGACCAGCCGGAATGCGGCGATACCCGGCAGCAAGGCGAGCAGCAGCACCCAGGTGACCGTCCGGCACGGCGCGAACCACCGGCCGAGCGCTCCGGCATGCGCGGCGAAGGCCGCCACGACAGGAAGGGCCAGGAGCGCGTAGTGCGGCAGCGAGACGCCGTGCGCCTGGGTCGCGACCAGCACCACCCCCCACAGCGTGGCCGAAGCCGTCGCCCACGCGTCACGCCGCCCTGTCCATACCGCGTACGGCGCGAACACCAGCGCCCCGAGCAGAACAACCGCGGCGAACGGCACGCACAGGACGCAGCAGACGATGACGATGAGAGCCTTGACCGGCAGCGGCGCCGCGTCATAGGAGCGGCGGAGTCGGCTGAAGACGCTGCGCGCCGGCCCTGGCCTGGCGCTGACAACGACCCGTCCGCAGGCGGCATCTCGCTCCCTTGCACCGCTACCTGTATAGCGCATTCACGCGCGGATCCGGCGATACACATTCAGATGAGATGGCAAAAAGAAGGCATCCGCCTGTCCATTCTCCCCGATCGCCGTCCGGTTGCCACCTAGAGCACGTCGTTGCGGTTGACGGGCCAAAGCGGCCATGATGTCCTGGCCGGCTCCGCGGCCGGGCCAGAAGGAGGACGAGATGGAGCGGATCGAGGCCGAGCTGCTGCTGCCAGGCGCCGGGGAACCCGTCACCGACGGCGTGGTCGTGCTGGACGGGCCGCTGATCACCTACGCCGGTCCGGCCCTGCAGGCGCCCGAGACGCCGGGCGCCACCGTGCACCGGACCGAGACCGTGATGCCCGGGATGTGGGACTGCCACGGGCACTTCCTCGGCGTGCGCACGCTTGACCTGGGCCAGCTGCCGCTCGAGCCGATACCGCTGCGGGCCGCCCGCTGCGCGCGCGATCTGCGCAGCGCACTCGACGCCGGCATCACCTCCGTGCGCGAGGTCGGCGGTCTTGGCGTCTACCTGGCCAGGGCGGTCGCCGAGGGCGTGCTCGACGGCCCGGCCATCTACGCGGCCGGATCGATCCTGAGCACCACCGGCGGTCACGCCGACCTGCATTCCTACCCGCTGTCCTGGGTCAGTGACTTCGGCCATCACTGCGGCGAGCTCCGGCTGGCCGACGGGCCGGACGAGTGCATGCGCGCGGTCAGGGAGCAACTGCGGCGTAACGCCCGGCTGATCAAGGTATGCGCGTCAGGCGGCGTGCTGTCCGAGATCGATGACCCGATCCACCAGCAGTTCACCGTCGCCGAGATGCGCGTGATCGTCGAGGTCGCCGCCATGGCCGACCGGGTCGTGGCCGCGCACTGCCACGGCAAGCCCGGCATCATGGCGGCCATCGAGGCCGGCGTCCGCACCATCGAGCACGGCACCTACGCCGACGACGAGGCCTGCGACGCAATGCGCGAGACCGGCACCATCCTGGTGCCGACCCGCACCATCGTCGAGGACATCCTGGCCAACCTGGGCGCTGTCCCCGACTACGCGGCCGGCAAGCTCACTGCGCTGGCCAGCACGCACGCGGAGGCGGTCTCGCGCGCCATCGAGCGCGGGGTCACCATCGCGATGGGCACCGACATCGGCGTGACCGGGCCCGACCGGCCCAACGCGTGGGGCAGCAACGGGCTTGAGGTCACCCACCTGGCCAGGCTCGGGATGACGCCGCTCCAGGCGATCGAGGCGACCACGGCCACCGCTCCGCTCACCCTCGGCCCGCAGGCGCCAAGGAGCGGCCGCCTGGAAGCCGGCGACGACGCCGACGTGATCACGGTCGGCGCCGACCCGCTCGCCGATATCGCGGTGCTCGCCAGGCCCGAGCACATCACCGCCGTCTGGTCCGGCGGCCGCCGGGTAAAAGGTTAGAACGCCCGGCCTAAAAGTCCTCCCTGCATCACGCCAAGTCGGCCGCACGAAGCTGGCTTCGCCGCTCACCCCCGTCAAGACTGGCCGCGTAACGCCGCCTGGGCCCGCGGCATCGCGTCGCCCGGGCCGACCAGGCGGCGGCGCCGCGTGCAGGCGCGGATGTCACTGAAGGGGGCAATCGGAAATGATGGGGGCGCTCAGCGCATGGCGACGGACGGTCAGGCCGACGGCCGTGGTGGTCGCGGCGGCCGCGGCCACGGTCGTGCTCGCCAGCTCGGCTGCCGCTGCGACACAGGCTTCGCACCGGCACAAGACGACCGGCCGGAGCCTGCAAACGCTCTTCAGCTCGGTCCGGGTCTTCACCTCGGCCAGCGACAGCGGGGCCGTCAAGGGCAAGCTCGCGGGCCTTGGCACCGGGGTCAGGGTTCTGTGCTGGACAACGGGGGCGTATTACAAGGACACCACCGTCTGGTACGAGATCTCCGCGCCAGTCCCCGGCTACGTCTCAGCGTTCAGCCTGAACGCTCACTACGCGCCGGCCGTCGGCATGCCGCACTGCCTGGCGCCGGCGTTCAGGGCGGAGTTCAACACGCTGGAGGCGAACCTGAAGATCCGCACGGCACCGTCGACGACGGCGACCATCGCCGGCTACATCGGCGGTATCGGCAGCAAGGTCAGGGTCGACTGCTACATCAAGGGCACGCCAGTCTTCGACGATCCGGTCTGGTATCACGCGATCTCGCCGGCAGCCGGCTACGTCACCGGCCGGCTGCTGAATACGGGCGGAGATCCGCTACCTGGCGTGCCGCGCTGCTGACCGGGCGATCCGGTGGATCTCCGTGCCTCACTTCTACTGACTTGGCGTCATGATCGCTTCCTATTTCGCCGTTTATGCGGCATTCGAGCCGCCGCTAAGTCAGTAGAAGTGGATTCGGCAGCCGTCCGCTGACCAGGCCGCTGCCATAATCGGCCATGGCCAATGCTCCGTCGTCTCGTTCCTCGCCGGATCAGCCGCCGCACCAGGCCGAGCTGACCGGGCGGGCGGCCCTGGTCACCGGCGGTACCCGCGGGATCGGCCTGGCCATCGCGGAGCGGCTGCGCGACCACGGCGCGCGGGTCCTGATCTGCGGCCGGTCCCAGCCAGAGCGCGTTCCGGCCGGGATCGAGTTCGCGGCCGCTGACGTGCGCGACCCCGCGCAGGCCGCCGCCATCGTCGGCGCGGCGGCGGGCCGCTTCGGCCGGCTGGACATCGTCGTGAACAACGCCGGCGGCTCGCCGTCCGTGCCCGCGGCGACGGCGTCGCCGAACCTGATCACCTCGGTCGTGCGGCTGAACCTGCTGGCCCCGTTCTTCGTCGCGCAGGCCGCGAACGCCGTCATGCAAGCGCAGGACAGCGGCGGCCTGATCCTCAACATCGGCAGTGTCTCGGCCATCAGGCCCGCTCCGGGCACGGCCGCCTATGCCGCGGCCAAGGCGGGCCTGATCACCCTGACCCAGGCCCTGGCGATCGAGTGGGCACCCGCCGTGCGGGTCAACTGCGTGACGGCGGGGCTAGTGCGCACCGACGACAGTGCCGCTCATTACGGCGACGAGCAGGCGCTGGCCGCGGTGGCCGCGACGGTGCCGCTGGGCCGGATGGCGTCCCCCGCGGACATCGCCGATGCGTGCCTGCTGCTGGCCTCGCCGCTGGCCGGCTACATCAGCGGCGCGAACCTCGTCGTGGACGGCGGCGGTCAGCGCCCGCTCTTCGTCACTGCCCGAACTGGTCCCTGACCCGGTCAGCCACGCCGGACAGGTTCAGCTCGAAGGTGTAGCCCTGCTCGTGGCGGTAGCTTCGCCGCACGTCGACGGGATCGATGCCGTTGAGCGACTCCTTCGCGGCCCGGATCACGGCCGGGTTCTTCGCCGCTATCTGCCTGGCCACCGCCAGCGCGGCGTCCCGCAGCTGGTCCCTGGGCACCACCTGCAGGACCGATCCGTAGCGGTGCAGCTCGCTGGCGGTCGCGGTGGCTGAGGTGTACATCATCGCGCGCATCCGGTGCTGCGGCACCAGCCTGGCCAGGTGGGTCGCCGCACCCAGGGCCCCGCGGTCCACCTCGGGGAGCCCGAACGTGGCATCGTCGCTCGCCACCACGATGTCGGCGTTGCCTGCCAGCCCTACTCCGCCGCCCAGGCAGAACCCGTGCACCGCGGCGATCACCGGAACCTGGCACTCGTAGACCGCCGTGAACGCGGCCGCGCAGCCGCGGTTCACCCCGACCAGGGCGGAGAAGTCGCTGCTCGCCTGAAGCTCCTTGATGTCGACCCCGGCGCTGAAGCCGCGCCCCTCGGCGCGCAGGACCACGACCCTGACCGCCTGATCCTCGCCCAGGCCGCGCAGCACCCGGGCCAGCTCGAACCAGCCGGCCACCGGCAGCGCGTTGACCGGCGGGTGGTCCATCACGCACTCGGCGACCCCGTCCGCGCTCACCGACGAGCCGATCATGGCTTCTCCCCTCCGCTCAGCCTGCCCAGCACGGCTTCGGCCTCGGTCACGATCCGGTCGATCAGCTCGGCGCAGCTCGGCAGGTCGTCGATCAGGCCGGTGACCTGCCCGGTGGCCATCACGCCGAAGTCCGGTCTGCCATCGATCATCGCAGCCCTGAGCAGGGCCGGGGTGTTGGCCGCCAGCAGGACCTGGCCCAGGGCCAGGTCGTGCGACCGGCGCATGGCTAGTCCCTCGCGCGCCAGCGCCGGCCAGGAGCTGCCGGTCAGCCGCCGGAAGGTCGCGGCGCTGCGAGCCGAGCGCAGCAGCCGGGCCACGGCGCCGTCGCGGACCAGGCGATCGACGAACGGCGTGCGCAGCAGCCGCTGCGGGACCCCGTCCAGCGCGTCGGTGACCACCGTGTCGGCCACGGTGGCGGCCAGGTAAAGCCGCTTGACCGCGTCCGGCACCTGGCTGTCGGACGTGAGGAGGAACCTGGTGCCCATCGCGATCCCGGCTGCTCCGTAGCACAGCGCCGCGGCCAGCCCGCGACCGTCGAAGAACCCGCCGGCGGCAATCACCGGGATGTCGACGGCATCGACCACCTGGGGCAGCAGGATCGTGCTGGCGACCTGGCCGGTATGCCCGCCGCCCTCGCCGCCCTGCACGACGACCGCGTCCGCCCCCCACGCGGCTACCTTCTCGGCATGCCGGCGGGCGCCGATCGACGGCACGACGACGACCCCGGCCTCCTTCAGCCGCGCGATCAGCTCCTGCTTCGGAGCGAGCGCGAAGGAGGCGACCCGGACCCCCTCGCTGATCAGCAGGTCCACCCGGCGCCCGGCATCGGGCGAGTCGGCACGCAGGTTGACGCCGAACGGGGCCGGCGTCAGGCTCCGCGTCTGGACGATCGCGGCGGCCAGCTCGGGGTAGCTCATCGTCGCGCTGGCGAGGATGCCGAGGCCGCCGGCGTTAGCGGTAGCGGCGGTCAGCGCCGGCCCTGAGACATAGCCCATGCCGGTCTGCACGATCGGATAGCGCACGCCGAACAGATCACAGATCGGCGTGCGCAGCGCGGTCGTCATCCGCGCACCTCGGCGTCCCGGGCTCCCCCAGGGTCGATCACCGACCTGACCAGCCGGAGTTCCGCGGCGGTCGGCTCGCGGGTCAGCGGCACGGCGTCAGGAACGACCAGCTCGAAACCGGTCGCCTCGCGTACCTCGGCGACCGTCACCCCGGGGTGCACCGATACCAGCCGCATCCGGTGGCCGCTGGTCACGAAGTCGAAGACGCCGAGGTTACTGACCACGCGGCGCAGCTCGTGGTAGCGCGAGGCCGACTCGCCGGCCTGGGCGGCGCGGTCGTATCCGACGCCGCTCACCATGTCGACATGGTCAACGAACGCCCTCGTCGTATGGCGCGGCACCCAGTAGCTCGTCGGGTGGTTGACCGTGTTGCCAGGTGCTCCCCGCACCCCGAGCAGCGCGGCCTTCGGGCGGCTGAACTCCCCGATAGCGGAGATATTGACGTTGCCGTAGACGTCGATCTGGCTGGGGCTCATCATGACGTGGCGCTTGCCGTTATAGATGAGGTCGAAGATCGCCCGGTACGGCATCCAGCCCTCGATCACCTGCGGCTGAGAGCCGATGGCCCAGGTGCCCTGGCCCAGCATCGCCTCACCGTCGGTGAGCAGCAGATCGGGCGAGAAGGTGGCCCTGGCCAGCCGGGCGCCGATAGTCGGGATGAGCCCGATCGGGCTGGCCAGGATCTCCCCGTCGTCCCGCCATGCTTCGGCGCAGGCCACGATGCAGATCTCGGCCCTGGTCGCGGCGCCGGTCATGACGCCGCCCGGGTGGCGTCCCGGCGGGCTGCCACGGCGGCCTGATAGCCGGTCTCGTCCCGGTCGAGATAGCTGGCGCGGAAGGCCGCCCAGGCGGCCGGATCGGCAGCGGCGCCGGCGTACTCACGCTGGAACTCCTCGTCCCGGCCGTAGTCCGGCTCGCACGACGTGAAGTGCGCGCCGTGCGGCGCCTCGACCACGCCGGCCACCATCCACCGCTGGATCCGCAGCGTCTGCACCGGCGCGGAGGCGGTCAGCTCGGGTGTGGGCACGACCCTCTCGCAGGACACATAGGCCCGCCGAGCGGCGGCGGCGAACAGGTCGTCGAAGTACGGATCAGGACCGAGGAACTGGGCGTTGCCGGCCCCGTCGGCCCGGCTGGCGTGCACGATCGCCGCGTCCAGGGGCAGGGCCGGCATGGCGAGTAGTTCCTCGCCGTCGTACGGGGACCGCACGGTGCGCAGGTCCGGGTTGACGCGCAGCACGTCCGAGCCGAGCCCGGCCCGGGTCGGCAGGAACGGCAGCCGGCAGGACGCCGCGTACAGGCCCAGCTGCAGCATGCCCTCGTCGTACTCGGCCACCTCGATGGCTCCCGACTGCCTGGCCGCCCGGAAGTGCGGTTCGAGCGGAATCGAGTCCAGCGAGACGAATCCGTACACCAGCTTCCTGACCTTGCCCGCCGCCAGCAGCAGGCCGACATCGGGGCCGCCGTAGCTGACGATGGTCAGGTCGGTGAGGTCGGACCGGCAGATCGCGCGGACCAGGGTCATCGGTTTGCGGCGCGACCCCCAGCCCCCGATGCCGATCGTCATCCCCGAGCGCAGTTCCGCCACCACTGCGGCCGGCGTCATCAGCTTCTGCCTCATGGGCCGCCCTTCCAGCGGGATGTAGCAAGCGCTTGTTTGATATCTCGGACGTCACTATACTCAGGCCGGACATGAGCCGAGAGCCTGTGGACAGGCACGAGCAGATCCTGGCCGTCGCCGCCGGGCTATTCGCGCGCAAGGGCGTCGCGGCCACGACGGTGCGCGAGATCGCCGACGAGGTCGGCATCTTGTCCGGTAGCCTGTACCACCATTTCGACTCCAAGGAAGCGATGGTCGACGAGATCCTCGCGCCCTACCTGCGGGATCTGCGCGCGGCTTATCAGCTCGTCCTGGGTCGCGCGGCCGACCCCCGGACGAAGCTGCGCGACCTGGTCGTCGCCTCGCTGCAGGTCGTGGAGGCACATCCGCACGCGACCGAGATCTACCAGTCCGACGTCAACTACCTCACGCAGTTCGGGCGCTTCGGCTACCTGACCGCCGCGGCCGCCGACGTCAGGCAGGCGTGGCTCGAGGTGATCAGCGACGGAGTCGCCCGCGGCGCCTTCCGGGCCGACCTGGAGCCTCGAATCGCCTACCGGCTGATGCGCGATGCCATCTGGCTGTCGGTGCGCTGGTTCAAGCCGGCCCCCGATTACCCGCTGGCCAGGTTCGCCGAGGACTGCACGTCCCTGTTCCTTGACGGGGTCGCCGCGACGCGCGAGACGGCCGCCCTCGGCCCGGCCTGACCAGGACCGGACATGGTGCCAGACGATGCCAGCGGGCCGGCCTGGCTGGCCAGCCGGGCCGACCAGGCCGACCGGCTTGATCTCGCGGTCGTCGAGCGGGCCACCGGTGCTTGCGTCGGCGAGGTCGTGCTCAACGACTGGGATCCCGCCAACCAGGCCTGCAGCTTCCGAATCGCCCTTGACGCCCGGGTCCACGGCCGGGGCCTGGGTACCGAGGCCACCCGGCTGATCGTCGGCTACGGCTTCGAGCGTCTCGGCCTGCACCGGATCTCGCTGGAGGTCTACGCGTTCAACCCGCGGGCGCGCCGGGCCTACGAGAAAGCCGGGTTCGTGGCCGAAGGCGTCCTGCGCGAGTCACTGCTGTGGGAAGGCGAGCGCGTCGACGCCACCGTGATGTCTATCCTCGCCCCCGACTGGGCCAGCCACCGCGGCCGCCCCGAGTCAGCCCGCTAGCTCCCGCTCACCCCACGATCCGGGCAACAGCGGTGGGCCACCACCGGTGCTGTATCACCAGTGGTGGCCCACCGCTGTTGTTTGCCGGCTAGCTGCAGCCGCTGGTGGAACCGCAGCCCTCGCAGACGTAGCAGCTGCCCGCCGGGCGCATCTTGGTGCCGCAGGTCATGCAGAGCGGCGCGTCGGCGACCCGCCCCTGATGCGACTCGATCAGCTCGGTCGAACTCCGCGGCACGGCGGGTGCCGCCGCGCGGGCCGGCTGCGCTGGCGAGCTGCCGGCCTTGCGGTCAACCGAGGCCGACCTCCACTCCTCTCGGGGTGCGGACTGAGCCAGTTCCTCCGGGTCGACCTCGTCGCTGGCGGCCTGCGGATCGGCACCGTCCAGGATGGCGGAGCGCTCGGCGACCGACAGGATGCCCAGGTCAGCGCGCTGATCGTAGGGCAGATGGTCGAGGGCCAGGCGGCGGAAGATGTAGTCCATCACCGAGCTGACCATCCGGATGTCGGGGTCGTCGGTGATCCCGGCCGGCTCGAACCGCATGTTGGTGAACTTCTCCACCCACTTCTCCAGCGGGACGCCGTACTGCAGGCTGACCGAGATCGCCACCGAGAACGCGTCCATCACCCCGGCCAGCGTCGAGCCCTGCTTGCCGAGCTTGAGGAACACTTCTCCGACGTCACCGTCCGGGTAGGTCGACGCGGTCATGTAGCCCTCGGACCCGCCGACGCCGAAGCGCGTCACGACCGCCGAGCGCTGCTTGGGCAGCCGCCGCCTGACCGGCCGGCCGGCCACCGGAGCGGACTGCACCGCCACCGCCTGCCCGGCGCTGTCCGCCGGCGCGGCCGCCTCGGCGGACTGGTTCTTCGAGACCGACAGCGGCTGCCCGACCTTGCAGTTGTCCCGGTAGATGGCCAGTGCCTTGAGGCCGAGCTTCCAGCCCTCGAAGTAGACCTTCTCGATGTCCTCGACAGTGGCGCTCTCGGGCAGGTTGACCGTCTTGCTGATCGAGCCGGACAGCGCGGGCTGCACCGCCGCCATCATCCTGACGTGGCCCATCGGGCTGATCGAGCGCTCCCCCATCGCGCAGTCGAACACCTCGTAGTGCTCGGTCCGCAGGCCGGGAGCGCCGACGACGTGGCCGTGCTCGGCGATGTACTCGACGATCGCCTCGGCCTGCTCGGGCTGGTAGCCGAGGTTCTTCAGGGCGCGCGGCACGGTCTGGTTGACGATCTGCATCGAGCCGCCGCCGACCAGCTTCTTGAACTTGACCAGCGCGAGATCCGGCTCGACACCGGTCGTGTCGCAGTCCATCATCAGCCCGATAGTGCCGGTCGGCGCGAGCAGCGATGCCTGGGCGTTCCGGTAGCCGTTCTTCTCGCCCAGGTCGAGGCACTCCCGCCACGCCTGGTTCGCGGCGGTCAGGATCTCCGCGTCCTTGCCCGCGGGCCTGGCCATCTCCAGGCTCGCCGCCGAGTGCTTGGCCATCACCCGCTTGTGCGCGACCGAGTTGCGCGCGTAACCCTCGTACGGCCCGACGACCGCGGCGAGCTCGGCCGAGCGCCGGTACGCCGTGCCGGTCATCAGCGAGGTGATCGCCCCGGCGATCGCCCGCCCGCCGTCGGAGTCGTAAGCATGGCCGGTCGCCATCAGCAGCGCGCCGAGGTTGGCGTAGCCGATGCCGAGCTGGCGGTACGCCCGGGTGGTCTCGGTGATCTTCTCGGTCGGGAAATCGGCGAAGCAGATCGAGATATCCATCGCCGTGATGATCAGCTCGGTGATCGCCTGGAACCGCTCGATGTCGAACGTGTCGTCGTCCCGCAGGAACTTCAGCAGGTTGATGCTGGCCAGGTTGCACGAGGAGTTGTCCAGGTGGACGTACTCCGAGCAGGGGTTGCTGGCCGTGATGCGACCGGACTCCGGGCAGGTATGCCAGTCGTTGATGGTGTCGTCGTACTGGATCCCCGGGTCGGCGCACTCCCAGGCCGCCTTCGCCATCTTCTCGAACAGGTCCTTAGCCCCGACCGTCTGCACGACCTCGCCGGTCTGCCTGGCGAGCAGATCGAAGTCCTGGCCCGCCTCGACGGCGTGCATGAACTCATCGGACACGCGAACCGAGTTGTTGGCGTTCTGGTACTGGACGCTGTTGATGTCCTTGCCGCCCAGGTCCATGTCGAAGCCGGCGTCCCGCAGGACCCGGATCTTCTCCTCCTCGCGCGCCTTGGTCTCGATGAACTCCTCCACGTCGGGGTGATCGACGTCGAGCACGACCATCTTCGCGGCTCGCCTGGTGGCGCCGCCGGACTTGATCGTCCCGGCCGACGCGTCGGCTCCGCGCATGAACGAGACCGGCCCGCTGGCCGTCCCCCCGGAGGCCAGCAGCTCCTTGCTGGACCGGATCCTCGACAGGTTCACGCCCGCGCCGGATCCGCCCTTGAAGATCAGGCCCTCCTCGCGGTACCAGTCGAGGATGGACTCCATCTGGTCGTCTACGGCCAGGATGAAACAGGCCGACACCTGCCACGGCGACGAGGTCCCGACGTTGAACCAGACCGGCGAGTTAAAGCTAAATATCTGATGAACAAGGGCATGGGTGAGCTCGTGCTCGAAGATCTGAGCGTCGTCCTCGGAGGCGAAGTAACCGTGCTTGCGGCCGGCCTCGCCGTATGTGCCGACCACCCGGTCGATGAGCTGCTTCAGGCTCCACTCGCGCTGCGGGGTGCCGACCGCGCCCCGGAAGTACTTCGTGGTCACGATGTTGGCCGCGTTGACCGACCAGAAGTCGGGGAACTCCACGCCATGCTGCTCGAAGTTGACCGAGCCGTCGCGCCAGTTCGTCATCACGACGTCGCGGCGCTCCCAGGTCACGTCGTCGTAAGGGTGCGTGCCCTCACGCGTGTAGACACGGCGGATCTGCAGGCCCTTCCGGCCGCCCTTGCCGTCCTGAGCTGCTGACCCGCTCGCCGTCTCGGTCATGTCATCCCCCTTCGGAATCACCGCTGATTCCACCACGAGCCCTTTCCGGCTCTTGTTCCGAATGATTGTCATTAGCCGTCCCGCTGTAACCGCGCTGCTAGGTCCCGTCTGTGCCTGCCGACTGCCAGGCAACCGCCTTGCCGTCATCACCCGTCCGCTCCTCGGCCACCCGATCGCCGTCCAGCTCAGCGACGGCCGCCCGCCACTTCTCGTCGCGCTTGGCCCGCAGCGCGGCGATTTCCGCCTCGAAATCGTCCAGCGACTCGAACCCCCGGTAGACCGACGCGAACCGGAGATACGCGACCTCGTCCAGCGCGCGGAGGGGCCCGAGGATGGCCAGGCCCACCTCGTGAGAGGGGACCTCGCCGAGTCCGCGCGACCTGATCGCCTCCTCGACGCGCTGAGCCAGGATCGCCAGCTGGTCCTCGGTGACCGGCCTGCCCTGGCAGGCCCGCCGGACACCGCTGACGATCTTGTCCCGGTTGAAGGGCTCGGTAGCGCCGCTGCGCTTGCCGACCATGAGGATGACGGTCTCCTGCGTGGTGAACCGCCGCCCGCATTCCGGGCACGACCTGCGACGGCGGATCGCGGCGCCGTCGTCAGCGGTCCTGCTGTCGATCACCCTGCTGTCCGGATGCCGGCAGTACGGGCAGTACATGCGATCACCCCCTGCAGCCCGTTATGAACAGTTTCCCTTGATCACAAGTTGTAGAAGAACTACAGCGTTGTAACTACTAGATATTGTGGTCCACCGGCCTCGGAAGCGCAAGTCCTTCGGTGCTGCCGCTGGGCCGGACGGCGGCGGGCCGAGCCCATTTGCGGCCCGAGGCCAGGTAGCCAGCAGTTTGGATGTCCGGCGCCGAGATCCAGCAGGCCGGACCGCCGGCGTGTCGCGCCGCGGCCGCGGCCGGCCAGGATGCTCATAGCACCACGATCTCACCGGCCACCGACAGTCAGCCGGTCCCGCGACGCCGCGAGCGCCGGCTCAGGTCTGGTCGCTGCCGAAGGTGAACAGCGGCCCGGCCGGGTAGCCGCCGGTCCGGTCCGGCGCCGCCCTGAGCCGCTGGACGCCCACGGCCGTCAGCCGGCCGGTGTCCAGCGCGTCGAACGCCACCTCGTCGAAACCGCTGGCGGCGAACCAGCCCCGCACCTGGCCAGTCAGGTCCGGCGGGCGCCGGTGCCTGGTCCAGATGACCGTCGCGCCGTCAGCGCACAGCGCGGCGGCCGCGTCGACCGTGCGCTTGATATCGCTCTCGCTGACGTTGCCGAAGATGCCGCACAGCAGCAGCACGTCCGCCGGCAAGACGTCGGCGAAGTTGCTGACCAGGCTCGCGTCAGCCTGCCGCACGTACACCCGGGTCAGGCCGGCCGCGGCGGCGTGCTCGGCCGCCACGCCGGCGTTCGTGGTATCGGCCTCGACCAGCAGCGCCCGGACATCCTCGCGGCGCGGATGACCAGGCAGTACGTTGAGGACATCGCGGCCCTGACCTGCGCACAGGCTGAGGATCTGGATCGGCCCTGGCCGGGCGCTCGCGAGGGCCTCGGACAGGTGCGCGCGCACTCGTTCCAGCCGCCAGCTCAGCGAGGAGGCCGGATCGTCGTACCCCTGATGCCACGCCACCCAGTCTCTGCTCACCCGCCCATCCTGGCCCGGCCAGGAGCGCGGATCCACCCCGGCCTCAGCCGTTCTCGGCCGCGATCAGGAACCGGTAGCCGCCAGCACGGCGTGGAAAAGGAATTATCGTGTCACCTGAGCCGCAACCGGACGGCTCCGTGCCGCAGCATCCTGAAGAGAGGTTGTGCCGACGGTGAGATGGCAGGGGCCGGCCGGGTACTGGGTGAGCGACGAACGCTCCCAACTCGATCTCGACCTGGTGCACGGCTGGATGAGCCAGGAGAGCTACTGGGCCGCCGGCCGCTCGCGGGAGGTGATGGCCAGATCGATCGAGCACTCGCTCGTGCTCGGGCTCTACACCGCCGACGGCGAGCAGGTCGGTTTCGCCCGGTTCGTCACGGACCGGGCGACCTTCGCCTGGCTGTGCGATGTTTTCGTGGCCGCCCGGCACCGTGGCCGCGGCACGGGCAGCTTCCTGGTCCAGACGGCCGTCGAGCACCCTGACGTGGCCGATGTCCGTCAGCTCCTGATGGCCCATCCGGGCCGGAGCCTGTACCGCCGCCATGGGTACGGCGACCTGCTCAGTCCGGAGCGCTGGATGGAGCGCCCGGCGCCGTAGCCCCGGGCGCCCAGCGACGTTTCCTCTCCGGTGCGGGCTATGGCGCGGGCGGCGGCTGGCCCTGGCCGCCGGCCGGCCCGCCGAAGACGGCCCGGAGCCGGTCCTGCTGCTGCACGGACAGGTCCGAGCGGATCAGTTCCATCGGCTCGCCCTCGAACGTTCTGGCGACCGTGTCGATGACGGCGTCGGAACTGAGCAGGACGAGCGCCGAGTTCCCCGGGGCCAGGTCGGTCTTGACGGACTCGATCATCGAGCTGTCGATGGTTCCCTTCTTGATCTTGCTCACCAGCGAGGAGACCTTGCTCCCCCCGGCCGTCACGTGCTCCTGGGCCGTCGGCGCGTCCGCGTACTGCGGCCAGCGGATCACGGCCACATCTTGCACATCGATCAGATCCTGGGAATTCAGCTGCTTGAGCCGCAGTACCGCCTGATCGGCTCCCTCGGTACCTGTGAACCGCCATGCCGTGGTTGACATCGTCACCACTCCTTCCCCCTGGCCCGTTCCGTTCCCCGATGGCCGGCGCGCACACTCCCGGTCGGCACGCACTAGCTCCTCGACGAGCCCGCCGGACGCTGGTCACCGGCGCGTGGAGCCGCGGACAGGGACCGGGACGAACGCCGGCACGCGGGCGGCGTAGTCACGGTAAGCGTCCCCGAGCTGACGGCGGAGGTCTCGCTCCTCGAACCGGACACCCACCGTGATGTAGCCCGTGCTGGCCAGCGCGAAGAGAAGGTGACCCGCAGTCATCACCGGCGCGGCCCAGAACGCGACGACCAGGCCGAGCATCATCGGGTGCCGCACCAGGCGGTACAGCAGCCGCTCGGTGAATCGCGGCGGCTCGTAGGCCTGCCGACCGCGCTGCCAGCCGGCCTGCCTGAGGCCGAGGAAGTCCAGGTGATCGATCATGAACGTGGAGGCCACGGCGACCAGCCAGCCGACCGCGTACACCGCCCAGATCAGGGCCGCCCATGGCTCCGCACCGACCTGCCACACGACGGCTGGCAGCGGCCGCCACAGCCAGAACGCCACAAGCAGCGCGACGCTCGCTGCGAGTACGTACGTGCTCCGCTCCGCGGCGGGGGGCAGCATCTCGGCCAGGCGCCGCTTGAATCCGGCCCTGGCCATCACCGAATGCTGAACGGCGAAGACCAGCAGCAGGCCGGCGTCGATGAGGACGGCCGCCCAGGCCGGCAACGAGTCAGGACCATCCACGGCTGGCAGGCCGCGCCAGCCAGCCAGGAACCCGATCGCCCACAGGGTGGTGGCCGCGAAGGCCGAGTAGGCCAGAGCGGCGTACGCCATGATGGCCAGCCCGCGGATCCCGTTCATTGGGCCAGCAGTTTCTTGACCGCACCCGCGCCCGCGACGGCCCAGTCCTCATCGGGTGACTGCGGGATGAGGTTGAACTCGGTGCATCCGGCCTCGACGTACGGCGCGAGGAACTCGGCCACGTCCTCCGGGGTGCCATAGGGGCAGTAGCGCTCGAAACGCTCGAAGGGCAGCTGATAGAAGGCTTCCATCGCCGGGGCCAGGCTGTCACGTGCGGCCCGCCTCGAGTCCGCCAGCCCGCACCAGACCTGCATCCCGTGCCGGGCCGGATGGCTCCGACGCCCGGCGCGGGCCGCCTCCTGAGCGGCCAGTTCCGCCGCGGCTGCGAACCGCCGTGGCGAGTTCCAGATGCCCAGCCAGCCATCCCCGAGCCGACCCGCGCGCCTGATCGCCGCGTCTGACCGGCCGCCGACAATGACCGGCGCGGGCACCGCTGGCGCCGGAGCGATGACCGCGTCGTCAAGTTCGAAGAACTTGCCGCGGAAGGTGCTCGGGCCGCCTTCCTGCAGCGCGCGGACGATAGCCAGGCACTCGTCCATCCGCTGCCCCCTGGTCGCCGGGTCGACCCCGCACACCGAGATCTCGTGCCGGTCTTCCCCGCCGACGCCGACGCCGAAGATGAGCCGGCCGGGGGCCAGGCGGCCGATGTCGGCCAGCTGGCGTGCCACCAGCACCGGGTGCCGCAACGGCAGCAGGTAGACGCCCGTGTAGACCGGCAGGCTCGGATGCAGCATCGTCAGCGCGGACGCCTGAACCAGGCCGTCGAAACCGAGGCCCACGAAGAAGCTCACATGGTCACCGCAGCAGACATGGTCAAGGCCAGCATCGGCGATCCTGGAAAGATGGGCGCTCGCGGCGGCCGCGCCCCTGTCGAGCAGGTCGATGGGCGCGAACACGCCGACTCTCGGCAGGTCAGTCACGCCGCCCGCCGACGGACTGGCCGCCTTCCCGGTTTGTCTCATGGCCACCATCATGGGCGGCGAGCGGACCGATGTCAGCGGGGGAAATACCTCAACCTGGCCCGCCGCTCGCCACGAACCACGCCGCGATCTGCGACCGCGAGCGGAACCCCATGCGGTCCCTGATCCGCTCCACATGCGACTCGGCCGACCGCTCGGTAATGCACAGCCGCGCGGCTATCTCACGGTTCGTCAGCCCCTGTGTGACCAGCGCCGCGACCTCGCGCTGCCGCGGCGTCAGCGCGAGCGCCGCGGGCCGGCGCAGCGCAGGAAGGCCGAGAAAGCGCCGGACGGCCAGCGCGAGCGCGTCCACGTCGCCGATGTAGGGCAGATGGGACCTGCCGGGCAGCACCTCGAACCGGGCGGCGAGAATGCCAGCGGCGAGCGCCCTGCCCTGGTCAAGCGGCGCGGCCCGGTCCCGGTCCCGGTGCAGCACCAGGGTCGGTGCCGAAATCATCGGGAGCACGGCGCTGATATCGGTGTCGTAGCACAGCGCGAGCATGGCGCGTGCCGTCGCCGGCGGCGCCGCCGCGCGCTGGTAGCGGGCGAACCCGGCTCTCGTGGCGGCGTCTGCCTCCGGCGCGAAGATGTCGGCCAGCACGTCAGAGCCGAGGCCCCAGTGCTGGACCAGCAACCCGAGCACGTGCTCTCGCAGGGCGGGCTGGATCAGTTCCTGCCCCCTCACCCAGCCGCCGTACAGCACAAGCCGGGTCACGCTGTGCGGATGCGCGGCCGCCCAGCTGGCTGCGACCGGTGCGCCAAGCGAGGTACCGAGCAGGTCGAATTGCTCGGCACCGGCCGCCCGGGTAACGGCCTCCAGCGTCTGGAGTTCCAGATCCATGGACATCGGGCCGCTGACCGGATCGGACAGCCCGCACCCCGGGCGGTCATAGCGCAGCAGCGTCCTGCCCCGGGCGAGCGCCTCGCAGAAACCCCGTTCGGGCGGCATCGCCCAGCTGAGCTCAAGATGCGTCAGCCAGCCGGGCGCATAGACCAGAAACGGCCCCTGGCCGGCGGTCGCATACGCGATCTCGGTGCCGTCAGGCAGCCGGGCCGAGGCGATCCGCTGTTCCACGGCACCATTCTGCCCGCCCCGGCAGGGCCGGCCCAGCGGGCAGGAATCTGGCCGGATTCGGGGTCAGGCGCGCGGCTGAGAGCATGGGACGGTGGCAGCTGCGGAGATCGAGCCGAAAGTTACCGTTCACCACGTGCGCGAGTGGGCCATGGCGCTGCCGCGCACCGAGGAGCACCTGATCCGCGACTACGTCAAGTTCCGCGTCGGCCGGATCGTCTACGCGACGGTCTCCCCGGACGAGACCATCCTCGGCTTCGGCTTCCCGCGCGAGGAACGCGCGGCTCTGATCGCCGCCGAGCCGGACCGGTTCCTGCTGGAGCGCCCGAGCGATCAGCGTTACAACTGGATCGACGCGCGGATGTCGGCTCTGACCGTGAGCGAGGCCCGCGAGTTCATCACCGACGCGTGGCGGATGGTCGTGCCCAAGCGGGTCGCGGCCGAGCATCTGCCCTCAGCGCCGCGCCCGGCGTCCCGCTCCTAGCTGCGCGGAACCCAGATCACCTGGCCGGCCTGGACGGACGTTCCGGCTAGCGCGTTGTCGTCGACGATCTCCTGGATGACGGCGCGCGGATCGGCGTACGGGTCCGCTTTCGCGGCAATGCCCCAGAGCGTCTGGCCGGGGCGGACCACCACCCGAAGCATCGAGTGACCGGCCGGCCCGCCGGTGCGGACGTGACTGGCCGCGTCCGCCTGCCCGGCCACCGCCAGCCAGATCAGCGCCGTCGTCGCCGCCGCAACCATGGTGATCAGCACGCCGACCACGATCCGGCCACGCCTGGTCAGCCGCACCGGCGCTGGCACCGGGCGGGACGTGACCGGCCCGGAAGGCGCCGCGCCGGTTGTCGCCGCCGTCGTCCTGCTCGCCGCCGCCCGCGCCACGACCGTTCGCTCGGTGCGCGCGACTCGCCAGGTGGTCCGCTCGGTGCTCACCGTCCTGGCGAAGGTCTGCGACCTCGTCGAACTCGCGAACTGCTGGCTGCTCTCCACTGCCGCGGCCGCGGCCGATGGCCCGGCTGCGAGTCCACCCGCGATCACGGACAGCGGCGGGCGATGCCGCCTCGGGTACGAGGTGCGGGACCGCAGAACGGTGATGTCCGGCCTGATCCTGGCGTCGAGCTTTGCCTCGGCCGCGCTGGTGATTCCCATTGCCCGCCTCCTCGTTACGAACGACTGTTCGATAGTATCCCTGTTCGATCGGATTAACGTTCGATCGAACGAACATACGATCGTGTTTATATCGCAGGGGTCCGACACTTTTGCAAAACGGTCGAACAGATGTTTGATCTCGCCGGCTCTAACCACTAGCGTCGGCCTTGACACAAGCCACGAACCGGAGGCCCGAATGAGCGGCGACACAGAAGGCGGAGGGGCACGCGGAAGCCGGACTGCGCTCGGTGACGACCAGCCCGAGAACACCGACACCGACCGAAGCGGCGACCGGCCGCGCGGCAAGCCAGGTCGGAAACCCAGGGGCAGCGTTCCCGTGCCCGTTCCTGACCTGCCCGATCAGCCCGATCCCGATCATGTGCTGACCTGGCGGCAGCGCAAGGTTCTTCAGGTCATCCGGGAGTCCGTGCAGCGCCGCGGCTATCCGCCCTCGATGCGTGAGATCGGCGAGGCCGTCGGGCTCACCAGCACGTCCAGCGTCAGCTACCAGCTCTCCACCCTGCAGAACAAGGGCTACCTGCGCCGCGACGCTGGGCGGCCGCGCACCGTCGAGGTGCGGCTGCCCGGCCACCCCGCGGTCCGGCCAGACCCTGGTTTCGATGACGACATGGCGATGGACATCACGTCCCAGGAGGCGGCCTACGTTCCGGTCGTCGGCCGGATCGCCGCCGGCGGCCCGATCCTGGCCGAGGAGTCGATCGAGGACATCTTCCCGCTCCCCCGCCAGCTGGTCGGCGAGGGAACCCTCTTCCTGCTCAAGGTCGTCGGCGACTCGATGATGAATGCTGGCATCGTCGACGGCGACTGGGTCGTCGTCCGCCAGCAGCCCGTCGCGGAGAACGGCGACATCATCGCGGCCATGATCGACGGCGAGGCGACCGTGAAGACCTTCAAGCGCTCGGGCAGCCACGTCTGGCTGATGCCGCACAATCCCGCCTACACGCCCATCCCCGGCGACGAGGCGGAGATTCTCGGCCGGGTCGTGGCGGTGCTGCGCCGGGTCTGAGATCGCCGGGCGGTACCGGCATGCGTGATCGCATCGCGCGTTTGCCTAATTCGCCGGGTGCGTACCGGTTCAGTGATGCCGATGGCCGCGTCCTGTACATCGGCCGGGCCACCTCATTGCGCGGCCGGGTGGGGTCCTACTGGTCCGACCTGCGCGAGCGAGACCACCTGGCGCCGATGGTGGCCACGATCGCGCGCATCGAGGCCGTGGTCACTGACTCGGTCCACGAGGCCGCCTGGCTAGAGCGCAACCTGCTCGAGGACGCGCGGCCGCCCTGGAACCGGACGTCAGGCGGTCAGGAGACCGTGGTCTATGTCCGGGTGGACGACCAGCCCGCCGCGCCCGGGCTCACGGTCGAGCACCTCGTCCTGCCCCGCGACGAGGCGCGTTACTTCGGCCCGTACCTCGGCGGCCTGCGGGCGCGGCAGGCGGCCAGCGCACTGGGCCGGATCTTTCCGCTCGCCGCGACCGGCACCAGGCTGCGCGGCGCCCGGCTGGAGATCGCGCGGGTACGCGGCGGGCCAGGCGCCGACGGGCGGATTCTCGCCCGTCGCATCATCGCGGTGCTCGAGCGCCAGCCCGCGGCCGTCGCAGCGGCCCGCGCCGCGCTGGAACGGCTCCGCGACCAGGCGGCCGAGGCGCTGGCGTTCGAGCTGGCCGGCCGCTGCAGGCCGAGATCCAGGCGCTTGACTGGGTCACCAGCGCCCAGCGGGTCACGACCATGGACACCCGCGACTTCGACGCCAGCGGATGGTCAGGCGGGATGCTCGTGTGCTTCGGGATCCGGGGCGGACGGCTCTGCCAGTGGTCCCAGCGCCGCTGCAGCCCGGCCGATGCCGCGCCGCAGCTGGCCGCGACGCCGGCACCGTGGGCCGGGTTCGTCCAGCGCACGGCCGAGCTGGCCGCGGCCCTCGCGCACTCGCCGTGACGCGCCGCGCACCGGGCCAGTGGCGCGGCCCGTGCTCCGCCTGGTCAGCGGCGGTCAGTCGGGAACCGGCACGATGTTCACCAGCCGGGGAGCCCGGACGATGACTTTCGCGACCCCCCGGCCGCCGAGCGCCCGGGCGATGCCGGGGGCGGCCAGCGCCCGCTCCCGCAGCTCGTCCTCGGAGATGCCGGGCGGCACTTCCAGCCGGTCGCGTACCTTGCCGTTGACCTGGATGACGCAGGTGACCTCGTCCTCGACCAGCAGGGCCGGATCGGCGGCCGGCCAGCCGGCCTTGGCGACCGACGGCTCGTGTCCCAGCAGCGCCCAGCTCTCCTCAGCGGTATACGGCGCGAACAGCGACAGCAGCACGGCCAGCGTCTCGGCTGCCTCCCGCACCGCCGGGTCCGCGGCGCCCGGACCAGAGTCGATCGTTCGGCGAGAGGCGGTCGCCAGCTCCATCAGCCTGGCCACCGCGACGTTCAGCCTGGCCGACTCGATCAGCCGGGTGACCTCCTCGACGGTCTTGTGCGTCACCTTGCGCAGCGCGATGTCGCCGCCCGATACCGTTCCGCCCGGCGCCGACGCCGCGCCCGCCTCGGTGGCGATCCTGATGACCCGGCCAAGGAACTTGACCGAGGCCTCCGGACGTACGTCAGCCCAGTCGATGTCGTCCTCAGGCGGGCTGGCGAACAGCATCGTCAGCCGGATGGCGTCCACGCCGTGGGCGGCCAGCTGGGCGCCCAGGTCCACGCCATTGCCCAGCGACTTCGACATCGCCTTGCCCTGGTTGATCACCTGGCCCTGGTTGATCAGCCGCAGGAATGGCTCCTCGAAGTCGATCATGCCCATGTCGTGCAGGACCTTGGTGAAGAACCTGCTGTACAGCAGGTGCAAGATGGCGTGCTCGACACCGCCCACGTACAGGTCGGTCGGGCACCAGCGGCGGACCGACTCGACTTCGAACGGGCCCGCGGTGTAACCAGGCGAGCAGTAGCGCAGGAAGTACCAGGACGAGTCGACGAAGGTATCCATCGTGTCCGTGTCACGCTTGGCCGGGCCTCCGCACTTGGGACACTGCGTGTTCACCCAGTCGGTGGCCGCGGCCAGGGGCGAGATCCCCTTCGGTGCCAGGTCCTGGCCGCGCAGGTCGGGCAGCGTGACCGGCAGCTGGTCGTCAGGGACCGGAACCTCGCCGCAGGACTCGCAGTACACGATCGGAATCGGCGCCCCCCAGAACCGCTGCCGGGACACCAGCCAGTCGCGGAGCCGGTAGCTGACCGCCGCCCGGCCCAGGCCCTTGTCGGCCAGTGTCGCCGTGATGGCGGCGATCGCCGCGGCCTTGCTCAGGCCGTCCAGCGGGCCCGAGTTGACCAGCGTCCCGTCGCCCGGCGTCGCCTGCCAGGTCTGACCCGGATCGGGCAGGTCGGTCTGCACGACCACCTGGACCGGCAATCCGAACTCCTTCGCGAAGTCCAGGTCACGCTGGTCGTGCGCAGGCACGGCCATGATCGCGCCGGTCCCGTAGTCGGGCAGCACGTAGTCCGCGGCCCAGACGCCGATCCGCTCGCCGTTCACCGGGTTTATCGCGTATCGGCCCAGGAACACGCCGGTCTTGGGGCGCTCGGCGGACTGGCGCTCGATGTCGGTCAGCTTGCGCACCTGAGCCAGGTACGCGTCCAGTTCCTCCCGACGCTCGGGAACGCACAGCTCGGCGGCCAGCGGCGAGTCGGCCGCCACCACGAAGAAGGTCGCACCGTACAGCGTGTCCGGCCTTGTCGTGAAGACCGTCACCGGCTCGTCGCGGCCCTCGATCGCGAACTGCACCTCGGCGCCCTCGCTGCGCCCGATCCAGTTGCGCTGCATCAGCAGGACGCGATCCGGCCAGCTGCCCTCCAGCGGTTCCATGTCGGTCAGCAGCCGGTCCGCGTACTCGGTGATCTTGAAGTACCACTGGGTCAGCACCCGCCGTACGACCTCGGTGCCGCACCGCTCGCACCGGCCGTCGACCACCTGCTCGTTGGCCAGCACAGTCTGGTCCTTCGGGCACCAGTTGACGTGGCCGTCGCCCCGGTAGGCCAGGCCCCGCTCGTACAGCCGCAGGAACAGCCACTGGGTCCAGCGGTAGTACTCGGGGTCACAGGTGTGCAGCCGCCTGGTCCAGTCGAAGGACAGGGCGTACCGGCGGAAGGACGCCGCCTGGACCTCGATGTTCCGGTACGTCCAGTCGGCCGGATGGGAATTGCCCCTGATCGCGGCGTTCTCGGCGGGCAGGCCGAAGGCATCCCAGCCGATCGGGTGCAGGACGTTGTGGCCGCGCTGGAAGTAGTAGCGCGCCAGCGCGTCCGCCACCGCGTACGCCTCGGCGTGACCCATGTGCAGGTCGCCGGACGGGTAGGGGAACATATCGAGCACGTAGCTGCGCGGCCGGGTGTCGGCCGGATCGTCGCTGGCCAGGAACACGTTCAATTCGTCCCACTTGGCCAGCCACTTGTCCTGGACCGACCGGGGATCCCACTTCTCCTGCTGGTCGGCTTTAGCTGCCCGCGGCCGGGCTGCGGCTACCGCCTCCGCGTTCTCAACGGATGTCATTGCGTCCTCGCGATTGGTTCGTCGGGTTGCACCGCCAGGGTCGACCCCGGTGGCTCCAAACAAAAAGCCCCCCGGTCACGAGGGGCAGCCGCGCCAACGAGCCTGGAGGTCGGCGCGGCTAACTAAGGAGCAGCATGGTGCAACGCACGGGCACAGGATATCGCAGAGCGGAGGGCCGGCGCCATCGGACGGCCCGGCCGCCGGTCCGTCATTTGAACGCCGCGGGCCGGGCCGGGATCGCGCGGTCGGCACCCGGCTTGGCGCGACAAGCATTCCAGCATTAATCGTTAAATTGGCCAGAACGCCAGCCGCCAGAATTATCACCGTGCGGTAGCGGCGGTATTAAGGCATCATGACGCGCGTCTTAATCGGCCTTGACCGGGCCTGCTCACACGCACATAATGGCGTGTTGGCCGACGGCATGGGTCACCGCCGAGGCGGCCGACGGACGGTCCGCGGCGGCCTTTGACGTGCTTGCGGTGGGCCAGGCGGGGCATTCGGGGGACGGCTCAAGCGTGATCGGGCCGGGGGGAAGACAGTCCGCATTCGGGGGAATGATGGATATACGGCGTTCTGCGCTGCCATTTGGTTCCGCGCTGCTATTTGGCCTTCTGATTGCGCCTTGCGGCGGCGGGGGCGGAATAGGCGCGGAAACAGGCACCGGCCCGCGTGGTCAGGCGCCTTGCGGGCTGATGAAATGACCGCTGAGGAGGCCGAGAGCCTGCCCGACGACAGCCGGCGGTCGGTCGCGGTAATCGGGCTGGCCTGCCGGTATCCGGACGCCGATGACGCGGCCGGCCTGCTCGATACGGTCCTCACCGGCCGGCGTGCCTTCCGCCGTATCCCGCGCGGCCGCGTCGATCTGGCCGACTATTACAGCCCGGACCACGGTGCGGCGGACTCGACCTACAGCACGAGAGCCGCCCTGATCGAGGGCTGGCGTTTCGACCCCGGCGCCTTTGGCATCACCGAGTCGGCCTACGCGAGCGCCGACCCGGTCCACTGGCTGGCGCTGGAGACCGCGGCCCGCGCCCTGGCGGCCGCCGGATTCCCTGGCGGCACCGGCCTGGCCGGCGAACGGGCGGGCGTGTTCATGGGGACGACCACGGCCGGTCCCGGTTCACCCGCGGCCGCGCTGCGGCTGCGCTGGCCCTACTCGCGGCGCGTTCTGGCCGAGGCCCTGTCGGCCTCGGGTGTGCCCGCCGACGTGGCCGGGCGCGTGCTCGCGGCGGCCGCCGACCGGTACCTCGCCCCGTTCCATGCGGTCACCGCGCAGACCCTGGCCGGCAGCACGCCCGCCAGCCTGGCCACGGCCATCTGCCGCCAGTTCGGCCTGCGCGGAGGCGGCCTGACGGTGGACGCGGCAGGAGCGTCCTCGCTGACCGCGATGGCGTCCGCCTGCCTGGCGCTGACCGCCGGCGAACTTGACGTTGCCGTGGCCGGCGGGGTCGACCTGAGCATCGATCCGCTCGATCTCGTCGGCCTGGCCAAGTCCGGCCTGCTCGCGACGTCCGACATGCGGATCTACGACGAGCACCCGACGGGCTTCCTGCCCGGCGAGGGCTGCGGCGTGGTGCTCTTGATGCGGACCGCCGACGCGCGGGCCGCGAGCCTGCCCGTCTACGCGGAGATCGTGGGCTGGGGAGCTGCGTCAAACGGCCAGCCCGACGGGCCCGGCACGGACGTGACGGCGCACCTGCTCGCGATGCAGCGGGCCCACGAAATGGCCGGGGTGGACCCGGGCGACGTGCAGCTCATCGAAGGCTGCGGGAGCGCTGTGCCGGCCGGCGACCAGGCCGAGCTGACCGCGCTCGCCGAGCTGCGGGCAGGTGCGCGGCAGGTCGCGGTGCTGGGGTCGATCAGCGCGAACATCGGCAACACCGGAGCCGCCGCCGGCGCCGCGGCGCTGATCAAGACCGTGCTCGTGACCGCCAACGGCGTTCTCCCGCCGTCCACGGGCGTCCGGACCCCGCACCCGATGCTCCGCGACGGGCGGGCCGCCCTGCGCCTGCCCGCCTCGCCCGAGCCGTGGCCGGGCGGCACCAGGCACGCCGGGGTCAGCGCGGTCGGCCCGGATGGGCTCGCCATCCACCTGGTCCTGCGCGGCGAGCCAGCCCAGCTCCCGGACGCCAGGCCGCCCCAGGTCCGGCCGCGCGCCCTGCTGCCGCGCGCGGTCCAGACCCGGCCTCCGGTGCCGGCCAGGTCGCTGCGCCCGGCCAGGATCAGGTCCAGGACGCTGCCGGTTCCGCAGAACCTGACGGAGCCGGCGCTCAGGCTCGCCGCGACCCGCTCGACAGGTACCTACCCGGCGGGTCCGGAGCATCCGCTCGCCTATCTGCTGCAGGCACCGGACCAGGCGGCCATGGCCGCGATCCTGTCGAGGCTGACGGAAATCGCGCTATGGCTGTCCGACGCGCAACTGCAGGATCTCGCGGTCCACCTGGCCCGGACGGCAGCGTCTGAACCCGGCACAGCGGGCCGGCCAGGAATCAGGATCGCGCTCACCGCGTCCGGCCAGGAAGAGCTCGCCCGGCTGGCCAGCGAGGCCGCCGTGCTGCTGCCCGAGCTGGCCGGCCCGCCGGTGACGGCCCGGCCCGGCATCTTCGCCGCCACCAGCGCCGGCAGCGACACCGGCTCGCCAGGAGCCGACAGTCGCATCGCCCTCGTCATCTCCGGGCAGCCGGACGACCTGCCCGACCTTCCGCAACGTCAGCTCAGCCGGATCCTCGTCATCCTGCGCTGGCTCGACGAGCTCGGCGTCGAGGCAGCATCCGCTGTCGGGCACGGCATCGGCGAGATCGCCGGCCTGGTCTGGGCCGGGTGCACCACGCCGGCCGACGCCCGGACGCTGACGGCACTGCGGTCCGCGGCGCTGGCGGCATCAGCCGACTCCGCCCCCGGTCAGCTCGGCGCCGCGATCGGCAAGTTCGGCAGCTTCGCGTTCCGGCCACCAGGGCGCCGGCTGATATCTGGTTCAACCGGACGGGAGATTACCGGGCCAGAAGCCGTCGCCGAAGTGCTCTGCGCCGAGCTGTTCGAGGCGCGGCTCGCGGCCGGGGTGGCGGCCGACGGCGCGGATGCCGCGGACGGCAGGGATGGCGCCGCCGGGCGCGACCCCGCCGCAGCCCGTTCCCTCGCCGCGGCGCTCGCGGCGGTCGCCGACGGTGCCGGGCTCCTGGTGCAGACCGGCACGGACCAGCATCTGGCCAGCGTCCTCGGCCGGGCCTTCGCTGGCCGAACCGGCGGCAGCCAGACCAGCGGCAGCGAGGCCGGCCAGAGCCAGGCCGAGGAGGGCCAGGCCGAGGAGAGCCAGGCCAGAGAGGGCCAGGCCAGAGAGGGCCAGGCCAGAGAGGGCCAGGCCGGGGCGAGCCAGGCCAGGGAGGGCCAGGCCAGCCGGGACACCAGTGCGGGCGGCCCGGTGATCGTCAGCATCGACGGCGATCCCGCCGCCGACGGCAGCGCCGCGCATGCCGCCGCCGCCCTCTTTGCCGCGGGCGCGCTGACCCGGCCGGAGGGGCTGTACGCCCGGCAGCCGAGCCGGCCGGTCGACATCTGGCGCGAGCAGGTTTTCATCACCCATCCATGCGAGTCGCGGACCCAGCCCACCACGGCCGAGCCGCCGGCGGCCGGTCCCAACCCCAGCCCGACCCGGCCGAGCCGCCGGCCGCCCAGTCCCAGTCCCAACCCCAGCCCGACCCGGCCGGGCCGCCTGATCCGGCCGAGCAGCCCGGCGCCCGCGCTGGCCTGGCCACCTGGTTCCGCTGCTACGCCGAGCGGGAGCAGGAGCCGGCGCTTCCGGTGCCCGCCGGCGACGACCGGCCCTGGCGGCTGCACACCGGCGGGTGCGGGCCGTTGGACCGCAAGGCTGGTCAGCTTTTCCGGCATGATCCCGCGGCGCCGCGAACCCTCGCCATCGTCGGCCGCCTCGACGACGCCGCGTCGCGGGGCGCCGCCATGCTCGCCGCCAGGGACGCGATCAGCACGGGCCACCTCGTTGCGATCAGCTCCGGGCTCGCGGCCGCCGGGCTCTGGGCAACGCTGCACGCCGAGCATCCGGCGGTCGGCATTACCGTCATCCGGACGCCGATGACCCCCGACGGCCTGGCCGCGGCACAGCGCATCGCGGCGGCGACCCCGGGTGCTTATCGCGAGCTGACCATCGGCCAGGACGGCACCGTCACGGAACCGGTGATGGGCCCGATGCACCGCCTCGGCGGCGGCGACTTCCCGCTCGGACCCGAGGACGTCGTACTGATCAGCCGGGGCTCTGCCGCCGCCGGGCTGGCCCTCGCTCAGGTACTCGCCTGCTCGGGCGCGACAGTGGCCGTCGTCGGCCGCGAGCACCCCGATCACGACGAGGCCGCCGTCGCTGGCCTCGAACGGCTCCGCGGCGCAGGCGCGAAGGTGGGCTACGAGCTGGTCGGGCTGGCCGACCACGCGGCGCTGACGGCGGCCGTGCGGCGGATCGAGGCCCGGTTCGGCCGCGTGACCGCGATCAGTCACGCGGCGGGTCAGGTGCCCCCCGCCGCCCTCAGCCAGCTGACCCCGGCCCGTGCCGACGAGCTGGCGCGCACGAACACGAGTCCGCTCGATCAGATGGCGGCGGCCGTGCGCGCGGTGGCCCGCGCGAGCGGGCGGCAGGCCAGCCCGCTGCGGTTCGTGGTGACCTTCGGCTCCGTCACCGGCCGGTACGGGCTAGCCGGGGAGGGCGCGAGCGCGCTCGTGACGGGCGCCATCGCGGACTACGGCGTGCAGCTCGCCGCGGCCAGTCCGGGCTGCCGCGCGCTGCACGTCGACTGGCCGGCCTGGTCGGGCGAGGGCCTTGGCCAGCGAGCCGATCTGGCCGCGACTATGGAGCGCGCCGGGTTCACCCCCATCCCGCCCGAGGAGGGTTCCAGGCAGCTGCTCCGGCTGCTCGCGACCGACGGGCTGAGCGGCCGGTTCGCGCTGCACGGCCGGGTCGGCGGGCCGGCGCCGCGGCCGGTTGCGGCCGCCAGCCCCGGCCGCCGTCCAAGGACTGACGACGGGCGGGTGTCCTCGCGGTTCGTCGAGCGGATCCTCGTGCACTACCCGGAAGTGGAGCTGATCGCCGAGGCGAGCCTGTCCCTGCTGGCCGATCCGTACCTGGGCGACTACCAGGTCGACGGCGTTCCGGTGCTGCCTCCCGCGATGGTGCTCGAGGCGATGGCGCAGGCGGCATCGGCGCTGACCGGGATGCCGGTACGGAGCGCGACCGCCGTCTCCATCAGCGCCCCGATCGTGCTGCCCGCCGGGACTCCCGGATCGCAGACGGAGATCAGGCTCTGCGCCCTGCGCGACGGCGACGCCGTCACCGTCGCCATCCGGTCCGGCAACAGCGGGTTCACGGTCGACCACGGCCGTGCCACCTTTGGCGGCGCGCAGCCGGAGCAGGCCGGCTCGCGGCCGCCCGGCACCACGCGGTCGCCAGGCGGCACGCGGCCCGCTGGCAGCCCCCGCGACCAGCCGGCCGGCACCGTCCCCGGCACCGAGCTGTACGGGCCGGTCTACTTCCAGGCCGGGCGGTTCAGGCGGCTGGCAACGGTGCGCCTGACCGGGCCGCGATCGGCGGTCGGCATCGCCGACGGCGCGGACGAGCAGCCATGGTTCGGCGCTGTGCCCGCGCAGCGATCGACGGACCTGCCGGAGCTCGTGCTCGGCAGCGCCGGGCTGACCGACGCGACACTCCAGCTCGTGCAGGCGTGCGTTCCGCACCGCAGGCTCAGCCTCGCTAGCTGCGACAGCGTCTGGTTCTCCGGCCGGGCGGCGCAAGGAAGGGTGACGATCCTCGTCACCCAGGACGAGCCAGCCCAGGCCGAGCAGCCAGCGGACGCGGTTCCTAGGCCCAGGCAGGCACCTGGCCCACTCCACGGACAGGCATCCGGGGCGGCCTGGGACGCCGAGGTGACCGACGCCTCCGGGCAGACGCTGATCGTCTGGCGGGCGCTGCGGATGCGCGACGCCGGGCCCCTGGAGCAGGGCCTGCGCCTGGCGTCGACCCAGCTCACGGACGCCTGATCACAGCGGGCGGATCCTCGGCCCGCGCGAACCGCAAAGCGGATCACTACGTGATAAAGGGGTAGGTAGCTATCATTGTGCTGGTCTGAGACCATCAGACGAAGTGACGTGATCCGGAAGGCGGCCCGCAGTGACCACGCCAGCATCCCCGACGCCGACCGCCAGCGACATCGACCTGTCACAGAACGAGTTTTGGGCTCTGTCGCTCGCCGATCGGCACACCGCCTTCGCCGAACTGCGGCGGCTCGATGCCCCGCCGTTCTTCGCCGACCCGGAGACCCCGTTCACGACCGAGAACCAGGGCTACTACGCGTTCGTCAAGCACGCCGACGTGCTGGAGGCCAGCCGTCACGCCCACGTCTTCTCCTCGGCCCGCGGCGCCACCAGCCTGGTCGATCTGCCACCTGAGTTCAACGAGTACTTCGGCTCGATGATCAACATGGATGATCCGCGGCACGCCAGACTCCGCCGGATAGTCTCCCGCGCGTTCACCCCGAAGATGATCAAGAAGTTCGAGAACGACGTGCAGCGGGCAGCCGCCGTCGTCGTCGATGACCTGCTGGCCACCGGCCCGTGCGACTTCGTCAGCCACGTGTCGGCCAGGCTTCCGCTGAAGATCATCTGCGACATGATGGGGATCGGCGACGAGCACTTCGACATGGTGCTGCGGAACACCAACGTCATCCTGGCCGGCGGCGATCCTGAGTTCCTCAGCGAGGACATGGACACGGCCATCGCGCAGATCCTGACCGCGGGCGGCGATCTGGCCGGCCTGGTCACTAATCTCGCTTCCGAGCGTGAGGGCAGCTCGGGTGACGATCTCATCTCGGCGCTGGCCTCCGCCAACGTCGACGGCGAGCAGCTGACTCCAGCTGAGCTCGCCTCGTTCTTCATCCTGCTGGTCGTGGCCGGGAACGAGACCACCCGCACGGCGCTGTCCCACGCGCTGGTGTTGCTGACCGACCATCGCGACCAGCGCGACCTGCTGCTGGCCGACTTCGACGGCCGGATCGCCGGTGCCGTCGAGGAGATCGTCAGGTACGTGTCCCCCGTGATCTGGATGCGGCGCTCCGTCACCCGCGATGCGGTCGTCAACGGGCACCAGTTCCGCGAGGGCGACAAGTGCGCGCTGATCTACTGGTCAGCCAACCGCGACGAATCTGTCTTCGACGACCCGCTGCGGTTCGACATCACCCGCTCCCCCAACCCGCACGTCGGATTCGGCGGCGCCGGCCCGCACTTCTGCCTGGGCGCTCACCTGGCCCGGCGTGAGATTACGGTGATGCTCCGCGAACTGCTGCTGCGGGTGCCGGAGATCCGCGCGGCGGGCGAGCCAGACCGCCTGCTGTCCAGTTTCATCAACGGCATCAAGCACCTGCCCTGCGAGCTCAGCTAGCTCGCGCGGCACGTCGCTGACTCTAAGGTTTTGTCAGTTCTCACATGAACTCCGCACGCCCTCTTCAGCGGGATCCAGGATCCTTGGGCTCCAGGTACCTGCCCGCGTCCCCGGGGCGGCCGGAGCCCCAGGGCTGCCGCAGCGGCAGATCGCGGCCGGCCACGTCCAGGTCGTGCTGCCGCCCTGCTATGTCAGCCGGCAGCGACCGCAGGGTCTCGTCGTGGCCAGGCCGAATCGGGCCTACTTCGCCGCGCCGAGGACGCTGCACGGCCGTGTCCAGGTAGTACTGCCGGCCGGCGGTCCGGCGGCCGGCCAGATCGTCGCCGGCCCGGGCGGAACTGGGTTGAGGCGCCGATGCCCGCCTGCGCCTTCGCCGGTCCCGGCGGACTGCCAGGGGGCCGGATGTCCGTTCGCGTCGGCCGGCCGGGCGCGATGCGGCGCATCGTTTCCGCTCACGGACGGCGGGCCACCATCAGCCTGGCCCCGGCCCCGCCCCCGCCCCCGGCCAGGAGAATCGTGATCCGTAACGGACGCGGTCGGTCCGGCGCATCTCATGATCACGGAAGCCTCTCAGCGGATTCTGTCGAGAGGCTTCCGTGATCATGGCGCGATGCGAGCGTCGGGATCATGACCGCGGCTGAACGGTGCACTCGGCTCGATCAGAGCCATTTGGTGAACGCGTTCCGTCACTTTCCTTGGCCATTCTTGTAACTAGCTGTAGTCATGCCTGCGTAACGTGTATAACTAGAACCCCAAGCGACGCACAGCCCGGCTCCTGCCGGACCCCGGGACTGCGGCGCTGGGAATGGGGGAAGCCGCACGTCGCGGAGGGGGACTTTCGTCCGGGGGGCGCGGTGCCGCTCTGGCTTTATCCGCCAGGGCCTGGCACGCGCAGATGACGAGGGTCGCGGCGAGTGGCCGGGTCATTGTCCTGCGGACGGTGCCGCACGGGGGCGCGGTGCCGTCCGCAGGACAAGATCCACGGCGAGTCGTGGCCCCGGGTCCCACACCGGCCAGGCCCGGCTTCGCCGGTCCGGGGGCTTCGCCGGTCCGGGGCGGCGGTCTGAGCGACGGCCCGGGCCCTGCCACCACGCGGCGGCGAGCAGGCGGGAGCCTCAGGCGGCGGTGAGTACGACCGGCCCGTCCTCGGTCACCGCGATCGTGTGCTCGACGTGCGCGGCGCGGCTGCCGTCGGTCGTGCGGATCGTCCAGCCGTCGTCGTCGATCTGGTACTTGTCGCTCCCGCCGGCCATGAACCATGGCTCGATGGCCACGACCAGGCCCGGGCTGAGCACCATGCCGCGCCCGGCCTGGCCTTCGTTGGGGACCGACGGCGACTCGTGCATGGACCGGCCCACGCCGTGACCGCCGAAATCGGTGTTGATCCCGTACCCGCCCGCGCGGCCGACGGCGCCTATGGCGGCCGAGATGTCGCCGATCCGCCCGCCGGCGACGGCCGCCCCGATCCCCGCCTCGAGCGCGGCGCTGGCGGTGCCGATCAGCCGGTCGTCGGCGGCATCCGGCGGCCCGACCGTGAAGGAGATCGCGGCATCGGCGACCCACCCGTCGAGGGTGGCGCCGCAGTCGATGCTGACCAGGTCACCCTGGGCCAGCCGACGGCGGCCGGGGATTCCGTGCAGCGCGGCGTCGTTCAGCGAGGCGCAGATGACGGCGGGAAAGGGAACCGGAGCGAACGACGGATGGTAGCCAAGGAACGGTGAGCTAGCCCCGGCCGCGGCGAGCACCGACCTGGCGACTTCGTCCAGCTCGGTTAGCCGGGTCCGCGCGGTCGCGTGATCGCGTACCGCCGCCAGCGCCCGCGCGACGACCTGGCCGGCGGCGCGGATCGCGTCGATCTCCCCCCGGGTCTTGATCTCGACCACGCGGCATCAGCCTCCCGTCATGGCAGCGCGCTGATCTGGCTGGCGAGCGAGAAGTCTGCTCCCGTCAGCCCGCCCGCGGAGTGCGTCGACAGCGTGAGCGTCACCTTATTCCACGCGATCGCGATGTCCGGATGATGGTTCGCGGCCTGAGCCAGATGGGCCACCGCGCCGACGTACAGCACGGCGCCGGCGAAGTCGCCCAGCGTGACCGTCCTGGCAATCGCGTTGCCGGTCCGCTCCCAGCCGGGCGCGTGGCCCAGAGCGGCCGTGATCTCCTCTTCGGTAAGCAGCGTCATCGTCCCATCCTCGCAGCCGGGCACCGCACTGCCCAGTAGCCGCCGCCGCTCGCCGCCGGCCAGTTCCGGCGGCCCGGTCAGCGATAGGCTGGGCCAGCACCGAGCCTGCCTGCTGCGCACGCCTGGCCCGCCGCTGAAGTCCCGGCCGCTGAAGTCCCCGCTGCTTACGGAGTCGCAGATGCCAGATCCGCAGTCCCCGGCGCCCAGGCGCACCGCGCTGGCCGCCGTGCATGAAGGGCTCGGCGCGACCATGACCGACTTCGCCGGCTGGCTGATGCCGCTGCGCTACCGCAGCGAGACGGCCGAGCATAACGCCGTCAGGCGCGCCGCCGGCCTGTTCGACCTCTCGCACATGGGCGAGCTGCTGATCACCGGCGACGGGGCCGGCCCGGCGCTGGACTACGCGCTGGTCGGCGAGGCGTCGGCGATCCAGCCCGGACGAGCGCGGTACACGATGATCTGCGCGCCGGACGGCGGCGTCATCGACGACCTGATCGTCTATCGCCTGGCCGACAGCGAGTACCTGGTCGTCGCGAACGCCTCCAACGCCGCGACCGTCGCCGCCGAGCTGACCGAGCGGGCCGACGGCCGCGGGGCCACCGTGACCGACCGGACCGCGGACTACGCGCTGATCGCGATCCAGGGGCCGCGATCGGCCGGCATCCTGGCCAGCCTGACCGACACCGACCTGAGCCAGGTGCGCTACTACGCCAGCTACCCGGCGCGGGTCGGCGGTTACGATGCGCTGCTGGCCAGGACCGGCTACACCGGCGAGGACGGGTTCGAGCTCTTCGTCCGGCCGCCGGACGCGGTGCGCGTCTGGCAGGCACTGACCGACGCCGGGCAGGCCGACGGGCTGGTCCCGGCGGGCCTGGCGGCCCGCGACTCGCTCCGGCTCGAGGCGGGCATGCCGCTGTACGGCAACGAGCTCGGCCGCGACGTCACGCCGTTCGACGCGGGGCTCGGCCGGGTGGTCAAACTGGATAAGCCCGGCGATTTCGTCGGCCGCGCTGCCCTCGCGGAGCGAGCGAAGGCGCCTGCCGAGCGGCGGCTGGTCGGCCTGGTCGGCAAGTCACGACGGGTTCCCAGGCACGGCTACTCGGTGCTGTGGGAGGGTGAGCCATGCGGGACGGTGACCAGCGGAACGCCGTCCCCGACGCTTGGCCGGCCCATCGCGATGGCCTACGTCAGCGCCAGCGCGGCAGGCGAGGCCGGGTCCGCGGCCGGCGCCGACGACGACCGGCTGGCCGTGGATATCCGCGGCACCGCCGAGCCGGCGGAGATGGTACCGCTTCCGTTCTACAAGCGGCCGGCCGGCAACTGACCGGTTCCGGCCCGCTGATACTCAGATTCTGCGATAACAAGGACCGGCCCGCGAAACTGGCACGAGAAAGGTGGCACGGTGAGCGTTCCTGAGGAGCTGTATTACACCGCCGAGCACGAGTGGGTGGCGATCTCCGATGCGACCGCCAGGGTGGGGATCACCGACTATGCCCAGCGGGCGCTCGGAGACGTGGTCTACGTCACGGCGCCGGCGCCCGGGGCGCGGGTGACGGCCGGTGACCCGTGCGGTGAGGTGGAGTCGACCAAGTCGGTCAGCGACATCTACTGCCCGGCCGACGGCGAGGTGACCGAGGTCAATCCCGAGATCGACGAGGACCCCGGCCTGGTCAACTCCGACCCGTACGGGGCCGGCTGGCTGTTCAAGATCAAGCTTGACTCCGGTGACCAGGTGCCGCCCGGACTGCTCTCGGCGGCCGAGTACAACGCCCTCACGGCCGAGCAGGAGTGAGTCCGGCCGCTGAGGCCGATGACCTGCGCCGGCTCAACGCGGCTACCGCCCAGCTCGAGCCGCCGTTCGCAGTCATCGACCTGGCGGCCTTTCGTTCCAATGCCGCCGACATGACACGCCGGGCAGCCGGCACGCCGATCAGGCTGGCCAGCAAGTCGGTGCGGTGCAGGCGGCTGATCGGCGACGCGCTGGCGCTGGACGGATTCCGCGGCGTCCTGGCCTTCACCCTCCCCGAGGCGCTGTGGCTCGCGGAATGCCGGACCAGCGATGACATCGTGGTCGCCTACCCGACCGCCGACTCCGACGCGCTCGCCAGGCTGGCGGCCGACCCGGCCGCGGCGATGGCGATCACCGTGATGGTCGACTCGGTCGAGCACCTCGACCTGATCGCCAGGGCGGCCGCGGCCGTGCGCGATCCGCACCCGGTGCGGGTGGCCATCGATATCGACGCTGGCTACCAGGCCATCGCCGGACGGCTGCGGGCCGGCGCGAGACGCTCGCCGGTCCGCGCCCCGGCTCAGGCAGCCGCCCTGGCCAGGGCGATCACGACCAGGCCGATGTTGCGGCTGGCCGGCCTGATGGCCTACGAGGCGCAGATCGCCGGGGTCGGCGACAGTCCGCCTGGCCGGCCCGCTTACGGCACCGCGATCCGGGCCATGCAGCGCCGGTCGGCGGCCGAGCTGGTCAGGCGCCGGGCGGCGATCGTCAGCGCCGTCCGCGACGTGGCCCCGATCGAGTTCGTCAACGGCGGCGGCACCGGCTCGATCGCCGCGACGGCGGCCGAGGACGCGGTCACCGAGATCGGCGCCGGCTCCGGGCTGTACCAGCCGACCCTGTTCGACGCCTACCGCTCGTTCTCCGGCAGGCCGGCCGCCCTGTTCGCGCTGCCGGTCGTCCGCCGGCCTGGCCCGGGCGTGGTCACCGTGCTCGGCGGCGGCTACGTCGCATCGGGGCCCGGCGACCCGAGCCGACTGCCCCGCCCGCACCTGCCGGGCGGGCTGACGCTCGACGGCAACGAAGGCGCGGGCGAGGTGCAGACCCCCGTGCTCGGCCCGGCCGCCGATGACCTGCGGATCGGTGACCGGGTCTGGTTCCGGCACGCGAAGGCCGGCGAGCTGTGCGAGCGGTTCAACGAGCTGTACCTGGTCGACGGCGGCGCCGTGGCCGCGACCGTGCCGACCTACCGCGGCGAGGGCAAGGCGTTCCTCTGACCCTCGAGGAAGGCGCGCTCGGCCGCGTTGGTGGTCAGCTCCAGCGCAGCATCGTAAGCCAGGGCCGCCTCGGCGGTCCGGTGCAGCCGCCGCAGCAGGTCCGCCCGGGTGGCGTGGAACAGGTAATAGGAGCCGAGGTCGAGGCGGTCGGTCGCGGCGAGGGCGGCCTCCGGGCCGTCGACCTGGGCCAGCGCGACCGCACGGTTGAGCGCCACGACCGGGGTCGGCGCGCAGGCGGTCAGCTGCTCGTAGAGCGCGAGGATCTGGCGCCAGTCGGTCTGCTCCGCCGTCGCCGCGTCACTGTGCACGGCCGCGACCGCGGCCTGGATCTGATAGGGCCCGGGCTGGTTGCGGCGCAGGCACCGGCGGACCAGCGCCTGGCCCTCGTCGATCATCGCCCGGTCCCACAACGACCGGTCCTGGTCGGGCAGCAGCACCAGCGGCTGCCCGGGCGCGGTGCGCGCCGGGGTGCGCGAGTGCGTCAGCAGCAGCAGCGCGAGCAGGCCGAGCACCTCGGGCTCGTCGGGCATCAGCTCGGCCAGCACCCGAGCCAGCCTGACGGCCTCGTCGCACAGGTTCAGCCGGATCAGGGCGTCGCCGTCGGTGGCCGTGTGGCCCTCGTTGAACACCAGGTAGATGACCGCCAGCACGGCGGTCAGCCGGTCCGGCAGCTCGGCGTCGCCGGGCACCCGGTACGGGATGCCCGCCGCCTTGATCTTCTTCTTGGCGCGCACGATCCGCTGCGCCATCGTGGCCTCGGGAACCAGGAACGCGCGCGCGATCTGCGGGGTCTCAAGGCCGCCGAGCAGCCGCAGGGTGAGCGCCACCTGGGCGGTCCTGGCCAGTGCCGGATGGCAGCAGGTGAAGATGAGCCGCAGCCGGTCGTCTTTCACCGGGCCCGCCGGGCCGGGCGGTTCGTCCTGCCCGTACAGCAGGGCGGCCTGGGCGTGCCGGTCATGGCGGGAGGCCTCCCTTCGCAGCTGGTCGATGGCACGGTTGCGGGCGGTCGTGGTGATCCACGCGCCAGGGTTCGGCGGCAGCCCTGTCACCGGCCAGCGGTCAAGCGCGACCGCGAATGCCTCCTGCACCGCTTCCTCGGCGAGGTCGATGTCGCCGAGGAAGCGGATCAGGGTCGCGACGCACCGGCCGTACTCGCGCCGGAAGTAGCCGTCGATCTCGCCGGGCTGCAGCGCCATCGCGGTCGCTAGTCCTGCGCTTCTTCCTGGAACGGCCGGACTTCGACCGGCACGGCGCAGGCCCGCGTCGCCTTGGCCGCCCAGGCCAGCGCATCGTCCAGGTCGGCGGCCCTGATCACCCAGAACCCGCCGACGTACTCCTTGGATTCGGCGTACGGCCCGTCCGTGGTCACGATCTCGCCGTCGCTCACCCGCACCACGGTCGAGGTCGCAGGCGGGTGCAGGCCGCCGGCGAACACCCAGGCGCCGCTGGACTGGATCTCGGCGTTGAGCGCGTCCACGTCCTTGAAGATCCGCTGCATCTCGTCCTCGGACGGCATCGGAGCGCCCTCGACGTGGTTCACGGTCAGCAGGTACTGCTTCATGGTCTCGTTCCTCCCGGTACGTAACCGGCGTCTGGCCGGCTATCTACCCTGGCTACGAACGCCCGGCAGCCGAATCGACACCAGCGGCGGATAATTTCAGGATGGCTCCTGGAGCCTCGCCTCCCGCGCGGTCGGCTCGAACAGCTCGACCGGGTTGCCCGACGGATCCTCGGCCAGGATCTGCTTCCCGCCGACGCCGGTCACGATGTCGTTGCGGAACCTGACGCCGCTGCCGCGCAGCTTCGCCACCATCGCGGCCAGGTCGGCGACCTCGATCATGAACCGGTTCCAGCCGCCCGGCTCCGGTGCCGTGCCGTCCGGCATGGCCTGACCGCCGCCCGGTCCGCCGCCCGGTGCGCTCACGACCAGGCGCAGGTCCCCGAGGGACAGCATGGCGAACGCGGGCGCCGGGTGCATGACCTCGGTGAAGCCCAGGTTGTCGCGGTAGAACGCGATCGCCGCATCGACATCGTGGACGATGTAGCGGACGCTGACGGTGGCCATCGCTCAGCCTCCTCGCTGCGTGCTCCGGTATCAGTTCCGATCCTGCGCCATCACCATCCTGCCCGCAGCCTGGATGGTGACAACGGGCCGGAAGCACGACAGGCTAGTCCTGATCACGAAGCCGGAGCTAAAGGACACGACCACATGCCAGACATCTTGTCGATCTACGCGTCAACTCAGCCAGACAAGCTTGCTGTCATCGACGACCGGGCCGGCGCGGGCATCACCACCTGGACCTACGCTCAGCTGGAGGCAGCGGCCAACCGGCTGGCCAACGCGCTGGCGGCGCTGGGCACCGGGCGCGGCGACAAGGTCATCTGGTGCGGGCCCAATTCGCCGCAGGTGGTCGCGATCATGGCGGCGACCAGGAAGATCGGCGCGGTGGCCGTACCGCTGAACTACCGCCTCACGGCCGAGGAAGCCCAGTACATCGTCGTTCATTCCGATGCCAGCGTGGCGTACGTGGACGCGGAATACACCCACCTGCTCGAGACTCCGGCCGGCGGCCCGCTCGGCAACCTGCGGCACGTGGTCGTCTACGGCGGCGCGCCGCCCGCCGGGAAGCTGGGCGATGACACGGTCGCGAAGGCGTCGGAGGAGCCCCCGCCGGACGTGGAGGCCGACCAGGCCGGCGCGACGATGATCTACACCTCAGGCACGACCGGCAAGCCGAAGGGCGCCTACCGGAACACGACCGATCCGGCCACGGGCATGGCGCTGATCGGCTTCATCGGCTATACCCCCGAGGACGTCTACCTGACCTCCGGCCCGCTGTACCACAGCGGCCCGAGCGCGTTCATGGGAGCCGGGCTGATACTGGGCCAGACGATCGTGCTGCAGCGCAAGTTCGAGCCCGAGGACTGGCTTCGCCTCGTGGACACCTACCAGGTCAGCTCGACGTTCTCCGCGCCGCCGCTGATCCGCCTGGTGTGCGCGCTGCCCGCGGACGTCAAGCAGCGGTACAACCGGTCGTCGATGAAGCGGATGCTGGCCAACGCCGCGCCGTGGAGCTTCGCGCTGAAGCAGGCCTACCTGGCCGACTTCCCCGCCGACTCGCTGTGGGAGATCTACGGGTCGACCGAGCTCGGGGTGAACTGCGTGCTCGAGCCCCAGGACCAGCTGCGCAAGCCAGGCTCGTGCGGCAAGCCGGCTCCGGGCATCGAGATCCGCCTGCTGGACGCCGCTGGCGGCGAGGTGACGGGGACCGGCCCCGACCATCCCGGCGAGCTGTACGTCCGCTCGGCCGGAGTCTTCAACGAGTACTACAAGCAGCCGGACAGCTACGAGGCGGCGCGGCACGGTGACTTCCACACGGTCGGCGACATCGCCTACCGGGACGAGGAGGGATACCTCTATATCTGCGACCGCAAGAACGACATGATCATCTCTGGCGGCATGAACATCTACCCGGCCGAGATCGAGGCCGCGCTTGAGCAGCATCCGGGCATCTTTGACGTCGCGGTGTTCGGCATCCCCTCGGAGGAATGGGGCGAGCAGGTGCACGCTGCCGTCGTGCTGGCGCCGGGGGCATCGCTGTCGGAGGCCGACGTGACGGCCTACGCACGCGAGCATCTGGCCGGGTACAAGTCGCCCAGGTCAGTGTCGTTCATGGCGGAATTGCCGCGGACTGGCTCCGGCAAGCTGCTGAAGCGCCAGCTACGCGCGCCGTACTGGGCCGGGCACGCGACCAAGGTCGGCTGATCCGCGTTCGGTCCTGACCGGACTCAACGCCCGGCCGCGCGTCAGCCTGATGCCCCTTCGTCCGGCTGCCCGGCATCCCGGGACTCGTCGTCCCTCGGCCCGCGGGCCTGTGGCTCGTCCCCCGGCTCGTCGGGCCGGTCGCCCTGCGGCTCGATGCCGTGCCGGCGAAGCAGCGCACGCAGCCGCCGGACCTCTCCGCCGAGCTCGCGAACCGTCTCGGCCAGCGACGGCAGGTCCGGGTGCGTGACCGCCCATTCCTGCTCGCGGGACGCCTTCTCGGCGAGCAGCCGCTGCTCCTGGTCGCGCAACGCGGCGGCCTGCTCGTACTGCTGAGCGTCAGCCGCGGCCTGCCGCTCGCTCGTGACCCGTTCGATCCGATAGTCCAGCGCGCTCAGGTCCGGTCCCGCGCCGACGCGATACTCGGCCGCCGTCAGGCGAGACTCGATGGCGGCCAGGCGGGTGCGGAAGCCCGCGGTCAGCGAGCGATCCCTCCGGCCGGTCAGCCTCGACAGCGGCCCGGCTGCGGCCGTGACCTCAGTGACGCTGCCGGACCCGCGAAGGAGCTGAATGACTACCTGCCGGACCCGCGACAGGTCGGCGCCCAGCTGGACCAGCACCCGCGCGGCGACACCCTCGCCCTCGCGGATCATGCCGAGCAGAATGTGCTCGGTGCCGATGTAGTTATGGCCGAGCTGCAGCGCTTCCCGCAGGGACAGCTCAAGGACCTTCTTGGCCCGCGGCGTGAACGGGATGTGCCCGGACGACGGCTCCTGGCCGCCGCGGCCGACGATCTCCTCGACGTGCTCGCGAACCGTGCCGAGCTCTATGCCGAGCGACGTCAGTGCTTTCGCGGCGATCCCTTCGGACTCGCGAACCAGCCCGAGAAGCAGGTGCTCGGTGCCAATGTAGTTGTGACTCAGCATCCTGGCCTCTTCCTGCGCCAGGACTACCACACGGCGGGCCCGATCGGTAAAGCGCTCGAACATGGCAGGCCACCTTCTCCCGTACCTTGCCGCTTTAAGAATAGGCATGGCCGACGGCAAAATGAGCCACGAGCGCGTCTGGGACGGCTGCTAGCCGCGGCGGCGGCCCCAGATTCGGTAGATGGCGATGCCGGTCGCCGCGAGCGCGACCGCCGCGATGGCCAGCTGGACTTCCGGCTTGCTCATCTCTTCTGCCGCACGCTCGCGCAGCCGGCGCACATTGCTCGCCGGGCTGACCCGATCGGCGAGCGAGTCGATGGTGCGCGCGAGGTTCTGCCGCGTGCGCTCGATCTCCGCGACGATCTCGTCGGAATCACGTTTCGCGACCCTGCCGTTGCCGGCGGGCGCGACCGCCCCGTTGCTAACTGCCACCGCCCGGCGCGGCTGCGCCTGGTCCTCCTGGTCGGCCATCTCACGCACACCTTCCCTGGCCGGAGCACGTCGGTCCAAGCCTGTCTCTAGTGTCCCAGGCGATTGGGAACTCCGCACGCTCGCCCCGCTGGTTCGCCGCCCGGAACCTCGCCTGATTCTCGCTCCGGGCGTCCGGCCCGGCCTGCCCCGGCGGGTCAGCCCGTCTGGTCAGCCCCGTGCGGCGACGGTCACCCGGCCGGATACCGGGGACCGCCGCCGCACGGGTCAGACCTGCTAGCTGTGGCTGGCCAGCGCGTGCGCGGCGGCAATCAGTGCCCCGCACGCGGCAGTCTGCCCGAAGGCACCATGGATCTCGGTGTTGCTGAAGGCCGCAGCCTCGAGCTCACCCTTGATGACTCCGGCCAGCCGGTCCCTGGCCACGTCGAGCACTCGCAGGGAATGCTCCACGTGGTTGTAGGTCGCGTCGCCGGCGGCATTGCTCTCGATCCCGGCGGTCGACGCGATCAGCGTGTCCGTCCCGAACTGCCCGACGCTGGAGTTGAGCTGCTTGTAGCAGGCTCCGAGCAGCGCCACCCCCGGCTGGGACAGCGCGTGGTTCGGGTCGGTCAGGATCTGCGTGATGACCCGGCCGTCATGCTCGTAGTCGTCCCGCAGCCCGGCCAGGTACATGATCGTCGGCCTGATGTCGGTCTCGTCGATCCAGGTACCGGTGGTTCCGCTGCCGGGCACCGTCACCTGCCCGCTGTCCGCGCCGGCCGAGCTCGGACCGTCCGCTGGCTGCGGGCCATCCACGCCGAGGTTCTTCACGCCCGGTCCCACGATGCCGAGCCAGTTCGTGTCGATCTCGGCCGCGTAGTCACCGTGGTTATACGCGAACCCCGAGTTGACGCTCACGCACGGCGAGCAGGACGCCGAGCCAGGCGACAGGAAGTAGTCCGGCCTGGCGAACAGCGCGAACGTGGGAGTCCTGGCCGGATCGGCATTCACCATGTGCAGGATGGCCTCTTCGGTCGGATCAGCGAGATAGTTCGTAATCGGCTGGGTGGTCCCGGTGTACGGGTTCGCCGCCGTCAGCCCGGCGGTGTCCCGCTCCAGCGTGCGCACCACGGGCGACGCCGGGGCCGGGTTCCCGGTCACGTAGAACTCCGGAGCGCTGTCCGACTCGAGCGTGAACGGCGTGGTGTTGCTCGCCTCGGTGGCCAGCAGGCCGGTCAGGTTGCCGGCGAGCTCGCCGAACGTGCCTGCCGCGTAGGTGCAGGACACGTCAGGCTTCACCATCGTGCCGCTGACCGTCGCACCGTCGCAGTTGGGCGGCTGCGGCGTGACTGCGCGCCCGACATTGGCGCCCGCCACGTGGTCGCCCTCGTCCGAGCTGATCACGAACAGCGAGTTCTTCGGGGTGATGCCATCGGCCGCCAGGCGCTGGAAGAACGCGGCGAACGCCTGGTTGTAGTACTGCGCCTGCGCCACGTAGCACGCGCTGCCCGGCCCCAGCGGTGCCCCGGACTTGATGCCGGTGCACGCTGCAAGCCCTGGGATGCCCTCGTTGCCGTGGATGTCGGCGACGTAGCCGTTCACGACCGGCACCCCGGACTCCAGCATGTCGGACATGTAGGCCAGCGTCTGCGACGCGTTGATCGGGCCGAAGCCCGGGAAGCCGGGGGTATTGCCGAGGAACGCGCCGTTGATCTGATTCCCGTTCAGGTCGACCAGGTTGCCCGCGGCATTGGTGACCGGATACCCGTTATGCGTAACATCTGGAGTGCCAGCCCCGAGCTGCGGGGCGATGTAACGGTGCCCGAACAGCGCCGTGTAGCCGCTGTAACCACCAGGCTCATTCGGCAGCAGGTCGGCGACCGCGGTCGGGCTCGGGGTCGTCTGCCCGAACTTGACGCCCTGCGCGCTGGAGCAGAACTGGCTGCCAGGTCCCTGCGCGCAGTGCACGCCGAGGCCCACGTAGTCAGCCGTCTCCGCGTCCTTGAAGGAATCGGGGTCAGCGGTCAGCTGGGCGACCTCGGGCGAGTTCGCGCCGAATACCTTGGGCAGGTCGACCGCGGTGTTCTCCAGTTCCTGGTTCGCGGTGGAAACGTCGCCGACGTCACAGCCGGCCCTGGTGAACGGCACCCACGGGGCCGGGGTGATCGTCGTCGGCGCGGGCGGGTTCGCCGCTGTGGCCGGCGGAGCCGGCGCGTACACCATCGAAGGGTTGGTGTCGTGTCCGGCGGTCGGGGTACTGGCCGTGTTGAAAATCGGATCGGTCCAGTAGGCGAACGAACTGGCTGGATCGGCCGTGCCATCGGGGTTGAAGCTGCGGTAGCCGTTGGAAACCGGCATGCCCTGGCGGTCACCGTACAGGCCGGTGTTCGTGGTCAGGATGTCGTCGGCGGTGTGAGCGATCAGCGGCGTGTGGTTATTCGACATCCACGTGCCATTGTTCTGGACGAACTGCATCAGGCTCGGAATCATCTGCAGGTCGGACGGGACATTGGGGTTGTCGCGGAAGAAGTGGACGTTGTCGAACGAGATCTGGATGACGTGCTTGACGCCGTTCCCGAGCCGGCACCCGTGCGCCGGATCTCCGGCCGCTGCACTGGCGCGCGCCGGGTCGGAGCGGGCGGCGAAGGCCATCCCGGGTGCCACCGCGCCGGCTAGCGCCAGCGAGCTGACCGCGAGCGCGCTGGCCGCCGCGACTGCACGGGCGGACAGCCGCCGTCGGACCTTGTGTTCCAGATTGTGCATCCGATCCTCCTCGTGTGCCGCATCCGGCGGCGGTGCCGGACCGTCCGGCAGGTCACGCTAAAAGCCGGAATCAAACGCGAAGCGACAGGTATGCGAAGTCTGAGCCAATCCTGCGCGCACCCTGTCCTCCGTAATCCTGTCTTTAAAGGGCACGGCAGGCAATGCCGAATTTGCCCATCACCGTCGACATCGCTCTGATCTGCATCGATGCATGCTTTTTCGGGATGGATATCATCAGGAGGTGACGGTTGACGCGGTGATCTTCGATTGGGGCGGGACCCTGACTCCCTGGCACACGATCGACCACGCCGAGCTATGGCGGGTCGTCTGCGAGCCGCACTATCCCGACGATCACCACGACCGCGCCGCCGCGGCGAACGAGGCCGAGGTGGCCCTGTGGGAACTGGCCAGGACCGAGCAGCGCAGCGCGACGATCTTCGGCGTGCTGGAGCGCGCCGGGATCGAGCCGACCGACGACCTGATCGCCACGTACCTGCGGGAGTGGGAACCGCACACGTTCACCGATCCGGACGGGGTTGCCGTGCTGCGGCAGCTGCGGGAGCAGGGCATCAAGATCGGCGTGCTGTCGAACACCATGTGGCCGCGGGACTGGCACGAGGAAGTGTTCCGCCGCGACGGGGTGCTCGACCTGATCGACGGCGCCGTCTACTCGAGCGAGATCGACTGGACCAAACCGCACCCGGAGGCGTTCCGCGCCGCGATGGCCGCCGTCGGCGTCAGCGATCCGCAGCGCTGTGTTTTCGTTGGCGACCGGCCGTGGGACGACATCCACGGCGCGCAGAGCGTCGGCATGCGCGCGGTGCTGGTCCCTAACTCCGACGTTCCGACCTTCGCCGACGCCACGCCGGACGCCGTGATCGACTCGCTGTCCGACCTGCTCCCCCTGATCGAGTCCTGGTAACAGTCCGGCCTGGCCGGCCGCCCTGGACAGCCCAGCCGCCGCCGATGAATGTGCCATTCATCAACTGCAGGCCAGCTGGATGGCACATTCATCGGCCGGGAGGCTGCCTCGAGGCACGCCCGGGCTGCTCCGGGCGCGGCACAGGCCTGTTAGTCGGCATGCGTCGGCAGGGTCGGCAGGCAGGGACTCGCGGGCCGCCCATCGGAAGACGCCGCTCGCCATGGTGGACGTCGCGGCATCGGCCCTGGCCGTGAACACCTGATGCCGGACCCGCCCGATCCCCGGATCCGCAGGCGCTGCCAGCCACGCCAGCTCAGCCAGGTGACCAGCCAGCCGCAGCGCGGCTTCACCGCCAGGCTCGCCCGCGCCAGCCGCGCCACCCGAGCCAGCCGCGCCACCCGAAACAGCCGCGCCGCCCGAACCAGCCGCGCCACCCGCGCCGCCCGCCAGCGCTAGTGCCCGGTCGGCGAGGGCCTGCGGTCCGCCGGCCAGAGCCGCGAGCTCGGCCGCCAGCGCCCGCTCGGGAGCTGGCTTGAGGCTGGCCGGGTTGCCGTCCCACCAGCCGCCGTACAGCCGCCAGACGGTGTGCACGATGAACTCGGGCTCGTCGTAGACCGGCCGCAGGTAGGGCCGGTCGAGCAGGTGGGCGGGCGGCACGACGCCGTGAATGGCGTCGTCGAGCCTGCCTCCGGCGTTCATCACGGCCAGAGTCTGGTCGACCAGCGATTCGAGCAGGTCGGCCGTGTCCGTCAGCGCCTGCCTGACCCGCTGCGCGCCGATGACCGGCAGCCCGTGCCCGGGCAGCAGGTACTCAGCCTCGAGCGCGATCATGCGGCGCAGCGCGCCGGCCCATTCCCGCGGGTAGCGCTGCACCTTCTGCGGGTTGCCCGCGTTGGGCGAGGCCCAGATGAACAGGTCGCCGCAGCACAGCACCCGCCGGTCGGCAATCCAGGTCACCGTGTGGTCGTCGGTCTCGCCCTTCTCGTGCCGCAACTCGAAGCTCACGCCGCCGACCGCCAGGGCCAGCTCGCTGGCGTACGTGCGGTCCGGATACCGGTACTCCACCGGCCAGCGCAACCCGTCCACGCCGAACTGCCGCCGGTTGATCACCTCGTTGTACCCGGCCGTCATGACGTACCGGTCGAACCTGGCGGGCAGCGCCTCGTGCGCGACCACGACCGGCGCCGGCCACCCGTGCTCCGCCGACTCGGCCTCCCAGACCGGCACGCCGAAGACATGGTCGATGTGGCCGTGCGAGTACACCGCCGCGTTCAGCCGGCCGCCGTCCCACCGCCTGAGGTCGTCGTGCACGGCGGCGGCTACGAACGAGCTCCCGGTGTCGACCAGCACCAGGCCGTCGCCGGTGCGGAACGCCGAGACGTTGGCGAACGAGGGGACGAACGCGACCCCGTCGCAGATCTCGGCCAGGCCGCCCAGGTGACTGACCGGGTGATAGTCGCCCGGGCCGAGCTCGCCCCGCCAGAGCCGGTCGGCCAGCGCCAGCACGTCGTCAGGCATGAGCTGTCATCCTCCGGGACTGTGATTGCACCGACTGCCCACGATGGCATAACTAACCCAGCCGCGCTGATCCGAGCCCATAGCGAGTCTGGCCCGGCGGGTGTCACGGCGTCACCCACCGGGCCAGACTCACTTGCCGGGCCAGTGCTCGACCTAGGCCGCCCGGGGGCGGCGGCTCAGGCCTTCAGAGCGGCTAGCTCGGCCTCCATCATGGCCTCGTGCTCCTCCTCGTCCCGGCGGGCGTCGGCCGTGGTCCAGCGGCCGCGCAGCAGCGGGATGCCGAGCAGGAAGAAGATGATCCCGCCGAAGCAGATCCAGTACCACGTCTTCCACTGGCCGGGAGCGTCGGCGGCAGCCTTGGCCACCCCGGGGCCGTGCGCGGTCATGAAGGCGACCACCGGCTTCGGAATGCTGGCCAACTCCGTCAGCTGCTTCGCGAACGGCGCGAGCGACTGAAGCTGCGGCGCCACCTTGATGACGCCGGCGATGGCAACCGCGTTCGCGCACATCGTCGACAGGACGGCCTGACCGGTCGCGCCGCCGCCCGCGGACGCGATGGCGGCGGCCATCACCGCCTTCGGGACCTTGTTCGGCGTCGCGCAGTTGAGGTACACGGTGCCGACGTTCGTCTGGTCCTTCTGCAGCGCGGTCAGCTCCGGCTGGAATTTCTGCGCGTTCGCTAGCTGGACGCTGTACTTCTGGGCCTTGGCGACGACGGCGGGATTAGCGGCGGCAAACGCGAAGCCGGGGTACTTGGCGTTGAACGCCGCGACCGAGCTGCCGTAGTCCACCAGCGGGGTGACCGAATTGATCACCGTGGGCAGCAGCAGGAAGGTAAGGAAGACCACGATCCTGATGATCCAGCCCCAGATCGCCAGGCCGGTCGCGGTCAGCGCGGGGTTGTGATGCTCCACCGTCTCGGTAAAGCTCGCCATCCACGGGGTGTAGGCGATGCCGAGCGAGAAGGACAGCAGCGCCAGGATGATGGCCAGCGTGTAGTAGCTCGGCTGGAGCCCGGCCTGCAGCAGGTAGATGACGGTCATGATCGCCGCGGCGGCGCCGCCGACCACCATGAACGGCTTGCGCACCTTGAACCGGTCGGAGATCACGCCGATCAGGATCACCGCGATGACGTTGAAGCCCCAGTTCCAGTTACCCAGGCCGTTGGCATCCTTGGTCGACAGGCCGAACATGCTCGACAGGTAGATGACGCTGAAGCCGACCGCCGTGTAGTAGATCATCAGCATCAGGGACACCGCGAGTGCCGAGACGACGACGTCCACCTTGAGCAGCTGGCGGAACGGGTGCCGCAGCGCCGCCTCGACGTCGATGCCCTTGGCCTTGGCCTCGATCAGCGCCCGGTCCCGCAGGGTCACCATCAGCTGGTCCCGCAGATTCGGTGACAGCTCCTTGAGCCAGATCAGGGCGATTACGAAGACGACGAGGCCGGCGATCCCGCAGTAGTGGTACTGACTGGTCCAGAACCTCGGGTCGTTCTGCGGGGTCGTGGTGGCCGGGATGGTGAGGCTGCCGACCTCCGCGACGATCAGGCTGCCCAGTACCGGGCCGCTGGTCCAGAAGCCCATCGCCGTCGCCCGGCCCACCTGCGGTGAGAAGTCCCGGATCAGCGCGGGAGTGGCGACCAGGCAGATGCCCTCGACCACGCCGACCACGAAGCCCTCGATCGTGAAGACCCACTTGTTCGTGGCCGCGGGCAGGATGAAGGCCACGAAGATGCCGGTGAACAGCAGGCCGAAGACGACGAGGTTGGCCCGGCCCAGCCGGTCGGTGAGCCCGGCGAACAGCGACCCGAACGCGCCGATCAGGTTCCCGAAGGCCAGGGTCAGCACGAAGAACGTGAAGCTCATCTTCAGGTTAGGCAAGATGAACGTGGAGACCGAGCCGCCGACATACAGCTCGTAGTACAGCGTGATCGTGGCCAGCACCGTGATGCCCAGGTACAGCACGCGCGGCCGGGTGTCGGGATAGTGATTGAGCTGGCGGCGCCATATCCATGACACTCCGCCGGAACGGTCAGCGACCAGTTCGTCTGCGGTCACACTCATGCGGACCTCACCATTGTCAGGGGTGACGCGCCCGGTAGCCCAGGCTTCGAGGTCAAGATATCTGCACTATGTGTGCAAGATCAATAGTGTGCGCCGAGAATAGCGATTCGTGCCGGCTCGGCTCCGCTATGAAATCGGATCGAAGCCGGCCTGCACGAGCAGGGCGGTAAAGGTGCTGATCAGAATCTGCCTGGCACCGAGCGGGCTGAGCTCCAGATCGGTGCGGAGCGTCTCCCAGAACGACCAGAGGCTGATCGCGTGCAGCGAGTCGACCAGCCGGTCCCGGTCCTGTCCGCTGAGCTGGTCAAGCTCAGGGGCGAAGACCTGCTCGATCTCCGCCCGCCCGCCGGCGTTCCGCCGCTTGCGGTCGCGCTGTAGCTGATCGGAGAACGGCTGGTGAACGCGCGCCGCGCGCCAGGTGGGGGTCATCACCTCGAGGACGCGGGCCCGCTGGGCGACGAACGCCTCGACCCGCACGGCTAGCGGCTGATCGGGGTCGATCCTGGCCACCAGCGACCGCTGGATCTCCCGATCCCGCTTCACGGCCTCGATCAGCAGCGCCTCGCGGTCGGCGAACTGCTGCCAGACGGTTCGCAGCGAGACGCCGGCCCGGGTCGCGATCCGCGGAACGGTCGGACGGAGGTCTCCCTCGGCATGCAGCGATCGCATCGCGTCGAGGATGGCCAGGCGAGTACGGTGCGAGCGGGCTGCGCGGCCGTCCGCCGGCACGTCTTCGAGATCGTTCAGGCCGCGATCTGGGCCCGGCAGACTTTCGACATGCACCACGCACGCCATTCTACGGTCAGTCGGCTGACTGGACGCTCTGCCCCGTCCGCCGTGACCAGCGGGATTACTGAGCCTGGTGGTGCCAGTGGGACACCCGATGCCCGCTCCGCTGGCCGCAGCCCGGTCAGTCTTTCCTCGCCACCCCGCCGACGACCGTCATGAAGTCGCTGGCGGTCGTGACCGAGTCATCGTCCGGCCGCCAGGCCCACACGTCCGTCAGGCCGGGGTCGAGCAGCGTCATGTCCCCGAAGAAGACACCGACCTCCGCCCTGGTGCGGGCCCGGCCCGGAGGCATGCCGCGCCGGGCCTCGCCAAGCTCGCGCGCGGTCCCGGTCGCGGGCTGCGCGCCGACCACCTGGCCAGGCGACAACTCGACATGAGAGATCACCAGATGGCTGCCGGGGGCCATGGCATCCCGCAGCGTCGCGACGCATCCGGCCGGGTCGGCCTCGTCGGGAACGAAGTGCAGGACCGCGACGAGGAGGACGGCAACCGGCTTGCTGAAGTCGATCACGGCGCGGACGTCCGGATCGCTCAGCAGTTCGTCGGGGCAAGTCAGGTCGCCGTACACGGCGACGGTGCGCGGAGTGCTGAGCAGGGCCCGCGCGTGGCTGACCACCACCGGGTCGTTGTCCACGTAGACCACATGCGGACTCGCCGTGACCCGCTCGGCGACCTGGTGCACGCTGTTCATGGTGGGCAGGCCGGTGCCGATGTCGAGGAACTGGGTGACTCCCGCGCTGGCGCAGCAGCGGACGGCCCGGCCGAGGAAACGGCGGTTCTCGCGAGCGAGCCACGGCAGCTGCGGCACGGCAAGCGCCGACCGTTCAGCAGCGTCCCGGTCGGCCGCGAAATTGTCCTTGCCGCCCAGCCAGTAGTCGTACATCCGGGCGGCATTCGGAATCGCCGTGTCGAATGCCGAAACGGCATCACTCGTTCCCGCCATGCCTGCCGAGCCTAGCGCGCCGCTGCCCGCGGATCGGCCCGGCCTGTGAGTCACGTGGGTCACGGCTCCGCTGGCGGGTCGGCAGGATTCGGCCGCTGCTACCCGTGCGTCGAAGGGGCAGCGGCCAGATCGACACGGCCGGCAGCTGAATTCCGGCCAGCCGAAGGCGCGTCATCCGGATGCCGTTCCACGCGCTAAGTGCGAAGATGAGGCCCCACGGCCGAAATGGCCTCATGCGTGGTGCCTCGAGAGGTGGTCGTATGACAAGCACTAGTCCGCAGGACGAGCACGCGAGTGCGGTGGGGGGACGTTCCAGGCGCCTGCTGCTCGCGGGTGCCGCCGGGGCGCTCGGGTTGCTGGCCGGAGAGGCGATCGCGCCGGCGACGCCCGCCCAGGCTGGTACGGACGGCGATGTCGTGCTCGGGTCCTTGAACAACGCATCTTCCACCACGACGATCGACACCGTCACCAGCGGTCAGAACACGGTGGCGCTCGCCGCCGCGGACGCCAGAGCGCTCTCCATGGTGAACGAAAGCCTCGCGCAGACCGTGTTTGCCGCCAACAGCGGCGGTGGCGCCGCGCTCTACGGCTTCTCCGGCGGCGGCGAGGGCCTTTACGGTCAGAGCGGGATCACCAGCGGGACCAGGCCGGGCCAGACCAGGAACGGGGTGCACGGCGTCTCCGACAGCCCGACGGACTCGGGGGTATGGGGCGAGGCCGTGGGCGGCGGGGTCGGGGTTGCGGGCGCGACCTCGACCTTCGGGGTTAACGGCAATCCGGCGGTGACCGGGGTCAACCTGGGATCGGGACCAGGGGTGAAGGGCGAGTCGCGCGGCGGCGGCATCGCTGTGGAGGGCCTGACGGGCTCTGGCGGCATCGGCGTATTCGCCGAGGCCAGCAGCGGCGGAACGGCTCTGGAGGTCAGCGGCCCGGCGCTGTTCAATCGCTCCGGAATGGTGGCGATTACGGGGCAGGCGGCGGCAACGGTGAGCGTTCCCGGCGGCTTGTCATCCTCGGCCCTGGTCCTCGCGCTCCTGCAGACCCCGGTCGCCAACCTGTGGGTGCGGGCGGCGGAGCCAAATCAGGTAACCGGGGAGATCACGATCTACCTCAACCGGGCGCCAGCCAGGTCGGTCAGCGTAGCCTGGTTCGTTGTCAACTGAGCTGAGGCGGCCCGCGGCTCTTGTCGCGCGCGGCCGCGTGCCAGCGTCTGATCGGCAAGAAGACAGAGGGCTCATGGTGCGGAAGCTCGGGACATACATGGCCGCGATCCTGACGGTGCTGATCATGACACCCGCGGCAGCGGCGGTGGCCAGCGCCCGGGGTACCTCGTCAGGTGCGTGCACGAAATGGCTGCACACGACCAGCCCGAATGCCGGAACCGGCGACAACAACCTGTTCGGGATCGCCGCCGTATCCGCGACCGACGCCTGGGCCGTCGGCGAGTACTTCGTCGGCGTCGACACGAGGACCCTGATCGAGCACTGGAACGGCAAGTCCTGGTCCGTGGTGACGAGCCCGAACCCAGGCCCGGACAACACTCTCTACGCGGTCTACGCCGTGTCGGCGAGCGATGCCTGGGCGGCAGGAAGCTACTACAACGGCACGGCGGGCCGGACGCTCATCGAGCACTGGAACGGCAAGAAGTGGTCCGTGGTGAAAAGCCCGAACGTCGGACCTGGAACGAACGAGCTGACCTCGGTGCGGGGCACCTCCGGGCACAACATCTGGGTGGCGGGCGATACCGTCACCAGCTACCCGGTGACACGAACCCTCGTCCTGCACTGGGACGGACGCCGGTGGCGGGTCAGCTCGAGCCCGAGCGTGCCGGCCGAGCCGAATTTCCTCAACGGGGTGCGGCCGGTGTCCCCGGCCGGCGCGTGGGCCGTCGGGAGCCACGTCGGCGGGCCGGCCTCGCGAACGCTCATCCTGCACTGGAGCGGCGGCCACTGGCGGATCGTCCCTAGCCCGAACGTCGGAACCCAGACCAACACGCTCCGCGGGGCGCTCGCCTCTTCCCCGGCCGATGCCTGGGCGGTCGGCGACTACTACAACGGCACCGTCGACCAGACCCTCATCGAGCGCTGGGACGGACATCGCTGGCGGGTGACTTCCAGTCCTGATGTCGGGACGGGCAGCAACGACCTCAGCGCGATCGGGGGCACCTCGCCCGCGAATGCCTACGCGGTGGGCCTCACCATCGACGGCTCCAGTTCGAAGACGCTGATCGTGCACTGGGACGGAAAGCACTGGCGAGTCGTGCCGAGCCGGAACCCGGGCACGGCCGGCAACGACCTCGATGCCCTGTACGCGCTCACGCCGACCAGCGTCTGGGCAGCGGGAAACGACAACAGCGGCGGCTTCAACCGCACGCTCATCGAGCACTGCCGGTAAGACCCGCCCGGCAACCTGTCCTGGCGCCGCGCAGTGACCGCCATTTCGTCGCGCGCAGCTTGCTCCTAAAGCAACTGCTCGCTCAGGTGCTCCTCGGCAACGGCGGACAGCCCCTGGTCGAGGGGCTGTCCGGGAAGACCGGGGGCCAGCCGGGCCATTTACAGGCCATCGAGCAGGTTGCGCAGCGCCTGGGTGTAGCTGCCGAGTGCTGTGCGGCCGTGGCCGGTGAGGGCGACCGTGGTGATGGACACGGTCCCGTTCCTGGTCTTCTCGCTGCGATCCCGCGTCGTCGGCCGGCTCCTGTTACCAGCGCAACTGGCCGTCCTGCAGGTCCAGTGGACATGGCCTAATACTGCCTGCTGTACGCATGATCCGAGCTCGTCCCAGCGGCCCGGCAATTCAACAATGATATTATTGTGCCGTTGCAGGAATCGCCCGGGAGGTCTGGTGCCCCACAAGCTGGTCATGACCCGACAGGTCAGGGACTGGCTGCATGCGCTCCGGACAGGTGACCCGGTCACCCGGCGGCTGGTCTCCCAGGCCATCGACCAGCTCCTAGACGAAGGACCGCAACTTGGCCGGCCGCTCGTCGACCGGATCGCAGGATCCAGGCTGCACAACCTCAAGGAACTCCGGCCCGGATCCAGCGGCAGCAGCGAGGTGCGGATCCTGTTCATCTTCGACCCGGTGCGCAACGCGGTGCTGCTGATCGCCGGCGACAAGTCAGGCCGGTGGACGCAGTGGTACCGCGAGGCCATCCCGATGGCCGAGGCCCTGTATGACCAGTACATGAAGGAGTTGCGGTGAGCGAGCAGGGTGAGTTCTTCACCTACACGCGCGATGAGTTCCTGGACGAGTTCGTCCACCCCGATGACCGGGCCGCGGTGCTCGACGCGCGGGACAAGCGCACGCTGCAGGTCCGCGCCGAGTACCTCGCCGAGATGCGCAAGAAGGCAGGCCTGACACAGGCCGAGGTCGCCGACGCCATGGGGGTGTCCCAGCAGCGTGTCTCGGCCATCGAGAACGGAGCCGTCGCCGAACTGGCCACCCTGGGCGACTACATCAGGGCCCTGGGCGGGGAACTGAAGGTCATCGCGGATTTCGGCGACTCCTGGCGCCGCGTCGCCTGAGCTGCAGGAGACCGGAGGTTCGCACAATGATCTACCCGTGTGCGGAAGAGCGCAGCTAACTGACTGGGCCGGTGGGGCCGGTGGGGCCGGAGGTGGGGCCGGAGGGATTCGAACCCTCACTGGCAGGAACCTAAATCCTGTGCCTCTGCCATTGGGCTACGGCCCCGGGAGTGCTAGCTGATCAGGCCGAGCTCCTTGCGCAGCCGGGCGACATGGCCGGTGGCCTTGACTCCGTAGTACGCGCGCTCGATGGCGCCGTCGGCGCCGACCACGAAGGTCGACCTGATCACGCCGACCGACTTCTTGCCGTACAGCATCTTCTCGCCGTACGCGCCGTATGCCTTGAGCACGGTCCGGTCGGGGTCGGAGAGCAGCGGGAACGTGAGCCTGTCCCGGTCGCGGAACTTCGCCAGCTTCGCCGGGCTGTCGGGCGAGATGCCGAGCACCGCGAACCCGGCATCGGACAGGTCCGTCTTGCTGTCCCGGAAATCGCAGGCCTGCTTGGTGCAGCCAGGTGTCATCGCCGCCGGGTAGAAGTAGATGATCACCCGCTGACCGCGCAGCGACGAGAGGCTGACCTGACCTCCGTCAGCATCGGGCAAAGTGAAGTCCGGTGCGGGGTCGCCTGGTTCCAGCCGAACATCGCTCACGTGCACATCCCTCCGGTCGGTACCTACCGTACCGGGGCCGGCCGCGGCGCGGGCATCACGACGTGCTCGGCTGAGCCGCCGCGCCCGGCACCGGGTCGAAAAGAATTCTTCCAAGCAATAATATCCAAATAGCCCCGATGTCATTCATATAGGGAGTTACACAATCACGCAGATAGGCATCGGGCCGCGCTGATAACATTCCGCTATGATTCCGTCGACTCATTATCAGGCCTTTCACAGCAATCTGCTCGTCCGCCCCCGATCTCGGTGGATTACCCTCGTGGCCGCTGCGGGCGCGGCCGCGATCGCGATAAGCGGCTGCTCAAAGGGCAGCCCGCAGGCTGCGGCGAACAGCCCGGCGCTCAAGCAGATCAAGCTGGCCGCCAACACATCGGCCAAGGTGAACTCGCTGAAGGCCAGCATTGGCGTGCATTCGGTGGGCGCCCACGGCGGCGGCCTGACCGGCACCATCGAGATGCAGCTGAGGCCCGCCAAGCTCATCGAGGCGAAATTCGACGTCGGTTCCGCTGGCTCGTCGAAAATCCACCTGGACGAGATCCTGACCGGCCAGGCGATCTACTTCAAGGACCCCGCCTTCGCGAGGTCGGCCGGCAAGCCCTGGGTCAAGGTCCGGATCTCCCAGCTCTCCTCGAAGTCCGGCGTCAGCTTCGGCTCGCTGCTGCAGAATCTCGAGGGCAGCAACCCGCTCGACCAGACCAAGCTCTTCACGGCGTCGAAGGACGTCCGCGTGGTGGGCACGCGGACGATCGACGGCGTCCCGACCACCGAGTTCGCCGGCACCTATGCGCCGCAGGCCGCTTACTCGGGGCTCACCTCGCCGATGCGCAAGCTGCTCGGTCCGATGCTGCGGTCCATCGGCACCCACCCCGTGCACTTCCACGTCTGGATCGACGCGCAGCACCTGATCAAGATGGCCGACGACACGGAGAGCGTGCGCGGCCAGACCGTCACGACGACCTTCACGGTGACCTCGGTGAACCAGCCGGTGCACGTCAGCCTGCCGAAGACCGGCCAGACCGCGCCGCTGCCGAAGCTGTAAGTGCCGCACGTCGGAGACGGCCCGGGCCAGGACGCCGCCCGGCGCCCGGGCAGGCGCTAGCCGACCAGGGCAGCGATCACGGGAGCAAGGGCGCGGAACGCGCGGCCGCGGTGGCTGATCGCGTCCTTGTCGGCCGGGGTCATCTCCGCGGTCGTCCGCTCGTGCCCGTCAGGAACGAAGATCGGGTCGTAGCCGAACCCGTTGCTGCCCCTTGGCTCGCGGATCAGGCGGCCGCGGAGCTTGCCCTCGCTGACGTGCTCCCGCCCGGACGGCAGCACGAGCGCCGCGGCGCAGTAGAAGTGCGCGCCGCGCCGCTCGTCCGGCACGTCACTCAGCTGGCCGAGCAGCAGGCGCAGGTTCGCCGCATCGTCGCCGTGCGCCCCTGACCAGCGAGCGGAGAGCACGCCCGGCATCCCGTTCATGGCATCAACGCAGATGCCGGAGTCGTCACCGACCGCCGGCAGGCCGGTGAACTTCGCCAGTGCCCTGGCCTTGAGCAGGGCGTTGTCCGCGAACGTGGCGCCGGTCTCGGCGACGTCGGGGGCACCGGGGAACTCCTCCAGGCCGGCCAGCTGCACGCCGACGTGACCGGCGGCCAGGATCCGGTTCAGCTCGACCAGCCTTGCCGGCGTTCGCGCTGGCCAGCACCAGCCGGGGCAGCCCCTCGCCGGGATGTGGCGGCGGGTCCGCGCTCAGGACGCGGCCAGGGCGTCGCGCTGGAACCTGGTCAGGTCGGCACAGCCGGCCACGGCCAGGTCGAGAAGCTGGTCGAGCAGCTTCCGGTCGAACGGCTCGCGCTCGGCGGTGCCCTGCACCTCGACGAACTCGCCACTGCCGGTGCAGACCACGTTCATGTCGGTCTCCGCCGCGACGTCCTCGGAGTAGCACAGGTCGAGCCGCGGCTCGCCGTCGATGATGCCGACGCTGACGGCGGCGACCGAGGCGGTCAGCGGGCTCCTCTTGGTCCGCTTCCGGCCCTCGAGCCAGCGGACGGCGTCGGCCAGCGCCACGTAGCCGCCGGTGATGGCCGCGGTCCTGGTGCCGCCGTCGGCCTGGAGCACGTCGCAGTCGAGCATGATCGAGTTCTCGCCGAGCGCCTTGAGGTCGATGCACGCCCGCAGCGAGCGGCCGATCAGCCGCGAGATCTCGTGCGTCCGGCCGCCGACCCGGCCCTTCACCGACTCGCGGTCGCTGCGGGTGTTGGTGGACCGGGGCAGCATCGCGTACTCGGCGGTGATCCAGCCCAGGCCGCTCCCCCGCCGCCAGCGCGGTACGTCCTCCAGCACGCTCGCGGCGCAGAGCACCCGGGTCGAGCCGAACTCCACCAGCACCGAGCCTTCGGCGTGGTCGAGCCAGTTTCTGGTGATCGTGACCTCGCGGAGCTGATCCGGTCGACGGCCGTCAGGTCGGGAAGACATGCCCGCAAGCGTAGCCGCTGCGGCGGACCGGGAATCAGTACGCCGCTCGGTCCGGGGTGCCCGCCTCGATCCACTGGCAGACCGAGCGGACCCCGTCGGGAAGCGCGGTCCCGGCCCGCCAGCCGAGGTCGGCCCAGGCCCGCTCCACCGCCAGCGCACTGCGCTGCAGCTCACCCGGCCTGGCCGGGGCCAGCGTGTGCGCTACCGCCCGGCCGGTTACCTCGCCGATGACGCGCGCCAGGTCCAGCACGCTGACCTCGATGCCCGTCCCGATATTCCAGGTCCCGGGCCGCCGCTGATCCGCGGCCGCGAGGAACGCCGCGACGGTGTCGCCGACATAGACGTAATCGCGGGTCTGGGTGCCATCCCCGAAGACCGTCGGGCGGATGCCGGAAAGAATCTGGGAGCAGAAAATAGGCACGACGCCAGCCTCGCCCGTCGGATCCTGCCGCGGCCCGTAGACGTTGGCCAGCCGCAGCACGGTGTGCGCCGTCCCGTGCAGGCGGTTGTACAGGCCGACGTACTGCTCGGCGCAGTGCTTGCCGATCCCGTACGGCGACTCGGGCAGCGGCAGCACGTCCTCCAGCGACGGTATCGGCGCATCCCGTCCGTACAGCGCGCCGCCGGTCGAGCAGAACAGCACCCGCGCGTCGGCCGTCCTGGCCGCTTCCAGCACGTTGATCGTGCCGAGCACGTTCGTCTGCGCGTCGGCGGCCGGCCGCGTGACCGAGGCTCGCACGTCGATCTGCGCGGCCAGGTGGCAGATCAGCTCGGGCCCGACCGAGTCGACGACCTGGCCGAGCAGCCGCGCGTCGGTCACGCTGAGCTTGTGCAGGACGGCCCGGTCGTCGACCCGGGCGGTCCGGCCGGTCGAGAGATCATCGACGACGGTGACGTCGTCTCCCCGGGCAAGAAATGCGTCGGTAAGATGCGATCCGATGAACCCGGCCCCGCCGGTGACAATGACGCGCATGTCACGGCAGTCTATTGCTCTGCTGGTCAGAGGCCGGGAGGCGCACCGGCCGGGCTGTCAGAGGCCGGGAGGCGCACCGGCCGGGCTGGTCAGAGGACCTGGCCCGGCGCCGCCACCGATAGCGGGCCAGGATAGCTCGCGGCAGCCTCGGCCTGGGCCCGCTCCCGGTTGTTCCAGGGCATCAGGTGCGTCAGCACCAGCCGGCCGACGTCCGCGCGGGCCGCGTGCTCGCCGGCCTGCCTGGGCGTCAGGTGCAGGTCGGCGGGCAGGTCAGGGCCCTCGGTGAACGACGCCTCGCAGAGCAGCACGTCCGCGCCCGCGGCCAGGCTGACCAGCCGGTCCGTGGGTCCCGTGTCGGCCGAGTAGGCAATCACCCGCCCGCCGTGCTCCAGCCGGAAGCCGAACGTTTCCACCGGATGGCTCATGTGGCCGGCCGTCACGGTCAGCGGGCCGATCTCGATCGTCCCGGCCGCGAGCGTCACGAAGTCGAAGGCTTCGGAAACACGAAGGCCGCCGTCGACGCCGACCGCGCGATCGAGCCTGTCCGCCGTGCCGGCGGGCCCGTAGACGGGGATGGGCGGCAGCGCGCCGGACGGATAGAACTTGCGGAACACCTGGTAGGAGCACATGTCCAGGCAGTGATCGGCGTGCTGGTGACTGATCAGCACGGCGTCGATCAGCTCGGGACCGGCGAATCTCTGCAGCGGCCCGAACGCGCCGTTGCCCAGGTCGATCAGCAGGCGGAAGCCATCGGCGTTGACCAGATAGCACGACGCGGCGCTGTCCGGGCCGGGAAAGCTGCCTGAGCAGCCCACGATGGTCAGGTCCATAGCTGCCAAGGCTACGCGCGCCGGGCTGGAATTTGGTGAACCGAACATCTACCCCCAATGCGTAAAAGAAGGCATGATCCCTGCAAGCGGCGATGATGCCCCGGCGGTGTCCCGCCAGGCCGGCCGGACTCCAGGAGGTACTCATGGCCGAGCAGGCGACCGAGTCGCTGCACGTGATCCCTCGCGCGCTCGCCGAGCCCAGCGAGCCGGTGACCAAGACCTGGATTGGCACCCTGG
>CAWFKU010000005.1:0-1232885 GCA_963816485.1 uncultured Actinomycetota bacterium | reverse complement strand
CCTGACTGGTGGCAGCGAGCAGGCCAGCATGGCAGGCTGCCCGAAACCGCGCTGCGGCGCGTCCACGACGAGGGCCCAGTGCCGCCGCGCGACCTGCGCGAATCGTCGCTCGAGCCATTGTCGGCGACGATCGAGCGGAGTCCGCGGCATCCGGCCAAGCACCCAGGGCCAGGGCGGCGGCCTCGTCGAGGCAGGGCAGCACCACGTCAATCGGCATGGCCCTGACGCTATCGGCGGCGGCCACGATCGAACTCTTACGATGCGCTACGGGTAGCCGCACGCCTGCCTGAGCATGCTCGGCTGCGGTTATGCGGATACTGATCACCGGCGCGGCCGGGTTCATCGGCTCGCACATCGCCGATGCGGCACTGGCTGCGGGCACGAGGTCCGCGGGCTCGATTCGATGGCGCCGGCGGTGCACGACGGCGTGCCGGGTACTGGCCCGATGGCGGCGGACTCGTCACCGCCGACATCCGGGATCCAGCGGCGATCGGCCGGGCCTTGCGCGGCGTGGAGGTGGTCTGCCACCAGGCCGCGATGGTCGGCCTCGGAGTGGATCTCGGCGACCTGCCCGCCTATACCGATGTGAACGTCACCGGCACTGCCGTCCTGTTCGAGCAGATGGGCAGCGAGCATATCCGCGCTGGTGCCGGCCCCTCGATGGTCGTGTACGGCGAGGGCGGCTACCGTGCGCGGCGCACGGTCAGGTCCGGCAGGCCGCGCGCGCGAGCGAGCCGACCTGCGGCAAGGCAGGTTCGAGGCCCGCTGCCCGTGCTGCGGCAGGCCTGCGCACCGTCGAGGTACCGGAATCCGCGCCGCTGGACCCGCGTAACGCCTACGCGGTCAGCAAGGTTGCGCAGGAACAGCTCGCGGCGTCTGGGCAGACCTCACCGGCGGCAGCGCCGTGGCACTGCGCTATCGACGAATGTCTACGCCGAGGATGCCGCGAAACACGCCCTACGCGGGCGTGGCGGCCATCTTCCGCTCGGCGCTCGAAACGGGCAGGCACCCCGAGTGTTCGAGGACGGTGCCCAGCGGCGAGACTTCGTGCACGTGACGGACGTCGCGGCGGCAAACCTGGCCGCGCTGCAGGCAGGTGGCCAGGCGGTGAACGCATACAACGTCGCCAGCGGCGAGGCGCACACGATCTGGGAGATGGCTAGCGCGCTGGCGGGCGCCTTCGGCGGCCCGCTGCCCGCGTCACCGGCGAATACCGGATCGGCGACGTCCGCGACGTGGTGGCCTCGCCCGAGCTGGCCCGGCGCGAGCTGGGTTTCCGGGCCGCGACCCGGTTCTCGGCCGGGATGGCGCAGTTCGCGCGGGCACCGCTGAGGGAGGCCAGCCCAGGCCGCTGCGCCGCGACGCCCTCTGCCCTAGCCCGGGCCCCGGTGCTCGCCGCCGGGCCCGGCCGCAGGAAGCGGCTGATCGAGCGGCCAGGACGAACGCTCGTACGAACCGCTAGGGCGGCGAGGCTCGGCCATCGGCCACGGTCTGGGCGGGCGCGAGCGGCAGCCGGATCACGAACTGGCAGCCTGGTCCGGTGTTGCGCACGGCGATCTGCCGGCATGGGCTTCCACGATGCCCCGGGCGATGCTCAGGCCGAGGCCAGCGCCCTCGCCGGGCCCCGGCGTGCGGGCGGTCTCACCGCGGAATGCCCACATCGAAGATCCGCGGCAGCTGGTCCGCGGGAATCCCGCCGCACGAGTCCCGACACGCTGACCATGGCCATCCCCGACTCACAGTCGCCCACAACTTCGACCGAGTGGTCAGACGGCGTGTGCCGGATGGCGTTGATCACCAACTGCGCAGCGCCCGCCCGACCTCGGCGGTGTCCACCCATACGGGCAGGCCGCCAGGCCGCTGAGCCTCGCAACAGCACGCCCTTGGCCCGGCCAAGGGCTCCGGCACTGGCCAGGGCCTCGCCGATCAGGTCATCGAGGCCGACGCGGCAGCGTGACAGCCGCAGCGCGCCCGCGTGGATGCGCGACAGCTCGAAGAGGTCATCGATCATGAGGGTGAGCCGGTCTGTCTCGCCGCGGATCTGGCTGTGATACCGGCGCACGGTCTGCTCGGTCGGTCACGACTTGGTCCTCCAGCGCCTCGGCCATCGCCCGCAGGCCTGCCAGCTGGGTGCGCAGATCGTGGCTGACCCAGGCCACGAGCTCGCGGCGACTGGCCTCCAGCGCCGCTGCTCGCGGTCACGGGCCTCGGCCAGTTCGTTCTGCGCGCCTTCCAGCTCCCGGACAGACCCTGCAGCTCGGCCGGAGCACCTGACCCGGGACCGACCGGCCCCCGCTTCCCTACCTCCTGGAACCGCGGCAAGCAGCAGGCGGCTGGCCGTCGACGCGCCGGCCGACCGTCACCGACACGCCGAAGCCGGCGATCCCGGCGATCAGGACCACCGCCAGCACGACATCGAGATCGCCCGCTGCAGATGAACATCTTCATCGCGACGACCACGACGCCGGCCAGCGTGGCCACAACGGTGACCGCCGCGATAACTGCCATCAGCGTGGCGACCGAGCGGGCCGCCAGCATGCGCACCGCGACGACCCCGGTGGCCATGACGGCTAGCGCTATCAGGGCGACGGTGTAGCTGACCGTCCGACCATCAGCCGGCGTCATCGGTCATCCACCGGCTGATATTCGGTAGCCAACTCCCCAGACCGTGAGTGAATCCGCGTCGGCAACGTCGGGTCCGGCTCGATCTTCTCCCGCAGCCTGCGTACATGGACCGTAACCGTTGAGGTATCCCCGAATGACCAGTTCCAGACTTGCTCGAGCAACTGCTCGCGGCTGAACGCCTGCCGCGGGTGGCTGCAGCAGAAATACGAGCAGGTCGTATTCGCGCGAGGTCAGCGCCAGTAGCGTGGTGCCGAGCCGCGCCTCGTGCGCGCCAAGGTCGATTCCGAGATCGCCGTCACTGATCGTGCCGTGCGCTGTCCGCCAGCGAGCCGCTACCGCGGGCCCGGCGCAGCACCGACCGGATGCGAAGTGCCAGTTCGCGCGGGCTGAACGGCTTAGTGACATAGTCATCGGCCCCGGTCTCGAAACCGACGACCCGGTCGGTCTCCTCTCCGAGCGCGGTCAGCATCACGACCGGGATGGGCCGAGCGCTCCCGCAGCCGCCGGCATACCTCCAAACCGCTGATACCAGGCAGCATCAGGTCCAGCACCACGAGATCGGGCGGATGCAGCTCAACCAGGCGCAATGCCGCGGCGCCGTCGGGCACGCATTCCACCTCATGACCGTCCCGGATCAAGTAGCGCCGCACGACGTCGGCAACCGTCGGGTCATCATCGACAACCACGATCCGGCCCGGCGGGTACGGGGTTCCTCAGCATCCGGCGGCTCCGCTGCGACATCGGCGCGGCCGCGCTTTCGCAGCTCACAGCACCACCGTAGTCACCTCACCGCCGAAAAGACGACACGCGCCCATCCGTCACAGCTTCGTAAGAGTCGCGAAGCAGAGCTGACGCTAGGCTGGCGGCCCTGCCGGCTGGTGGCCCCGCCCGCGGCATGCGCTGTGAAGTCGAAGGGATAGGGATGATCGGCGAGCTCTACGAGCGGGCCCTGGCCGGCCTGGAGCACCCCGTGGTCGAGCACCCGGACGGTAACGCGACTGCTCTGGCCGCGCAGCGATGGCTGCGGGCCGCGCCCGGTGATGACTCGCTGCTCGGCCGGTGCAAGGGGCCGCACACTGGACGTGGGCGCCGGTCCTGGGCGGCTGACCGTCGCGCTCGCCGAGCGGGGGGTCCCCGCGCTGGCCATCGATGTCGCACCGTATGCGGTCAGCCTGGCCCGGTGCGGCGGCGCGCTGGCACTGCAGCGCGACGTGTTCGGCTGACCTGCCGGCGACCGGGCGCTGGGCCACGGTGCTCCTCGCGACGGGAACATCGGCATCGGCGGCGATCCGGCCATCCTCTTGCGCCGTAGCCGGAGCTTGCTGAAGCCCGGCGGCGTGATCGTGGCCGAAGTCGCAGCCCCCGGGGGCGCAGCTTCGCCGTGAGCAGGTACGGCTGCGGACATCCGACCAAGCCGGTGCGTGGTTCGCCATGGGCCTGGGTGGGCGTCGATCAGGTCGGCGCCCTAGCCGATTCGGCCGCACTCCAGGTGGCGCATGTCTGGGCGGCACCGGCCGGTGGTTCACCGAACTGAACCGCGGCCGCCGGGACCGAACCTGACACGCGTCCGCTCAGCCGCCGAGCCCCCGCCGCAGCTCGGCCGACGCCGCAGCAGGCGCGCCGTCCAGCGCTCGCACCGTGAGCGCGCACGAGCCGCGGCCGACCGGAAGCCAGACGAAGGCCGGCCGGGCCAGGGGGCCTACCACCGACTCGAAAACGGCATGCGGCGGCCCGGGCCGCAGCCGTTCCGGACAGCGGCGATAGTAGCGAGCCAGGTCCGGGGGAAAGCCGCGCGGCGCTCCCCCGAAGTCAGTGATGAACGCGCTGAAGCGCCAGCCGGTTACCGCACGGGCGGCACTTCGCTCGTAGCTGGCAAGCCCGGAGCCCGGCGCGCGCAGAATGTCGTCGGCCGCGCCCTGGTGCGCGACGAGCGGCAGTCCTGCCGCTAGGTCGAGACCAGGGTCGGAGAAGTCCGGATCGTGCCGCGGAGTTCGCGCAGGCCCGCCACGAGCTGCTGGCCAGCCGCCCGGTCGGAGCTCCTTGGCACCGCCTGGCCACGATGAAGCTGCCGAGCAGCAGGACGGTCTGAGCCATGACCAGCATGGTGGCCACCAGGGCCGCCCACCGCAGGGGGACGGGACGGCCGTCACTCACCTCGGCGGGTTTGCGCCAGCCGCGAGGAGCTATGCGCTTACCTCGTTCGCGGCCCATGCCAAATCCGGCCAGCAACGCGACCGCGAGGTAGGCCGGCAGCATGTCGTTGCTGCTGGCTGCCCCTGTGCACCAGCGTCGCGGCACTCTCGGTGAACAGCGCGGCGCAGCCGGCCAGCAGCACCCAGTCGGCCTTCCTGGCTCCCAGAACCGCCGCACCGCATGCGATCCCGCATGCCGGCAGCAGCGATCTGGTCCAGAACCAGCCGAGCTCGACGGATGGTTCAGCTTGTGCTCACTCGATCTGCACGAACACGTAGTACAGGTACCGACCCGATGGCTGGCGAGGCCCAGCACGGCGGTGCTGACCGCCAGCACCGCGGCACGATCAGCGCAGCCTGCAACGCCAGCCGCCGGCGCGATCCAAATGCCAGGACCGCGAGCACGGCGACCCCTCGGCGAGCCCGGTCTGCTTGGTGAGGAACGCCGCCGCGAGCAGCAGCCCAGTAATGACTGCTCCGCGGGAGCGTTGCATCCGGCGTGCTGCGTAGATGGCAGCGATGCTGAGCGCCGAGGAAAAGAGAGTCCACCCGGCCCACATCGAACCAGATCCGGTGGCGAAGATAGGTCGCGGCCAGCAGCCCGGCGGCCGCGATGCCAGCGCAGGCGCTCGCGGTCTCGCGCCGGATCGACTGAGCCAGCAGCACGAAGCAGGCCAGCGACGATGCCACCGACACCAGCCGCAGCGGCACGTACGACACACCGACCAATTTGGCCAATGCAGCCGAGGACGAAGTACAACGGCGGATAGCCATCTGGTACATAGCTGATCGTGGGAGCCGGGTAGAGCTGACGCCCGGCGAGTATCCGGTGCACCTCGATCAGCGAATTACTTTCCAGCCACTCGAGCGGAAAGGGATAGGTCAACCGACTCAGTGCGATGACCAGATAAGTGGCGATCGCAGCGCCTCCGGCCAGCGCGGCGGCGCACAGCAAGGTGCGCGGCACAACCCGCCTGGCGGCCCGTGCGCGCGGCGGGATCCCGTCCTGCCATACCCCGCCAGCCATCTGCGGAGTACCCCCCACGAGGTCCGCCTCGCGAGGGTTGAAGGTGTTCCGCACGCAGAGCATTACATGCGCCCCCGCCGCCGGCTGCAAGGGCAGAAGGGCCAGCTAGACCTTACGGAACTGTGACGTCACGAACGGCTCGGCCGACACCGGCTGAAGCCGAAGCCACCTCCGACGCCCTCAAGCCGCCCGGACTGGCCGCTGCCAGCCCAGCAAACTCTCACCGCCGCACCCGCCGATTCCGCGGCACCGCTCCCCAGCACGCCGCCGACCGTGGCGGCGAACTGCGCCCACTCGCCACGGAAGGCCGCCTGGCTCTACCTATCAGAATGAGTCTGCCAGCTCCGCGTCAACACCTCGGATGACCGCCCGCCGCTCGCAGCTAAAAGCTCACAAGCCGAAACGTGAAAGGCCCCGGTTCCCGGGCGCAGCAGCCGCGCGGCCTCGACGGTCCACTGACCCGGTTCGCAGTACAGGCTCGCGCCACATTCCGACACCGCCAGGTCGAACGTCGCGGCGGCGAACGAGAACCCGGCCGGCGTCGGCCTCGATCAGCGGGAACCAGATCCCGGATTCTTGCTGGCAGCGGTGCGCCGTCAGCAGCTGGGCGTGCGTGACATCGAGGCCGACCGGTCGCGCTCCCTGGCGGGCCAGCCACGCCGACAGGTACGCCGTGCCGCAGCCCAGCTCCAGCACGTCCAGGCCGACCACGTCCCCGAGCACGCCGAGCTCGCGCTCGGGAATGTCGAAGATACCCCAGCCGAACTCACCGGCCGTCCACGCCTGCGCCGCGTGCGCGGCGGTGTACTCAGCATTGACCGCCGCCCACGCGGCCCGGTTCACTGCCGCATCCGGCGGGACCGCGTTCGGGGCGGCCATCAGGCCGGGCGCCGTCTCGGGCAAGCCGGCACGGGGACGCGGTGCCATAGCGCCATTGGATACGAGCGGGGCACGGCGCGGCAACAGCACAGCCGCGGTGAACCGTGGTCAGCCAGGCTGCTGGCCGACAGGTCCGGCCATGTCCTGGCAGGCCTGCAGCGCGGGGACGCGTGCACGGCCGACGGCGGCGCGGATGTACGGGACGGCGGCGAGGGGCGCGTACGGCCAGCGTCGTCGGCCCGCCACCAGGCGGCCTCGCGGACAACGGCGCGCAAAACGGGCGCACGGCCGCCGGTGCCGCCATCATGCGCGCTGCGGTACTCCGCTGCTGTACGTCGCGGCCAGCTTTCGAATTAAGGTACATGAGCTGGAGCTTTGGTAAATCCAGTTGCGAGGCCTCTTGCACACGGCGCAAGGGGTCCGGTAGCCGCTCGCTAGAGTCATCGGCCACGCAGCTGAGCTGCGAAGACGCACCTCGGCCGCGTCAAAGGAACCGAGAACCTGGCCTCGTGCGGACGCAATCAGGTGAGGAGCTATTGTTCGAATTTATGCTCTGACCTGGGAGTGGAGCTATGGGGATTCGAACCCCAGACCTCTTGCATGCCATGCAAGCGCTCTACCAACTGAGCTATAGCCCCTCAATTGCGCCGGACGGCTCGGCCGGTCCCGTCGACAGCGCCACGCCAGTGTACAAGAAACTAGCGCAACTCCGTCGCGCGGCAGCCTCCCCGGGCGGAGAAACCCTGCCTCGACCGACCTCCGCCGAGCGTCAGTCCTCGCCTCCGAGCTCAGCCACCTCGACCGGCTCAGGCAGTGCCCCGACGTTAAACTCGAGCAGCCGCCACCGGCCGCCGCCAACCCGTCGCGACATCAGCGTCCAGCAGCAGTTTCCCATCCCGCCGGTGACGCGGTCGTCCAGGCCGAGCAGCCTCGACATTCCCCAGGTCAGCGACGCGCCGTGCCCGACGACGACGACCAGCGATCCGGGCTCCTGCTGGGCTGCGATCCGCTCGAGCGCCGCCGCCGTCCGCTCGGCGACGAACTCAGCCGTCTCACCACCCGGCGGCTGCCAGGCCGCTAGGTCGTCGGGATACTGCTGCCTGATCTCCTCGGTCGTCAGGCCCTCCCAGACCCCGCCGTGCCGCTCTCGCAGGTCCTTGTCGTGCTGCACATCGAGCCCGGTCAGCTTGGCCAGGTACCCCGCGGTCGTGCTGGCCCGGATGAGATCGGAGGACCAGACCTGAACTGGCTCGAGCGTGACCAGGTGCCGCGCAGCCCGCTGTGCCTGCGCCCGGCCGACCGCGTTCAGCGGCACATCCAGCTGGCCCTGGAATCGGCGCTCAGCGTTGTAGGTCGTCTGGCCGTGCCGCCAGAGCACGAGGCGGAGCAGGTTCGACCGCCCGCTGCCACCCTCGGCCCGGCTCCCGGATGAGCGCTCGGCCCCGCCGTCGGCGACGCCGCGGCCGCGTCCAGGCGCCGCCGCCTCGCCCGCGCTCAGTGCCGGTCCCGGCTCGACCGGCCCGCCGTAACCGCCTCCGGCAGCTCGATCTGCGGGCAGTCCTTCCACAGCCGTTCGAGCGCGTAGAACACCCGCTCCTCGGCGTGCTGGACATGAATTACGACGTCGAGGTAGTCGAGCAGCACCCAGCGCCCCTCGCGCTCGCCCTCGCGTCGCACCGGCTTGGCGCCTGCCTTGGTCAGCTTCTCCTCGATCTCGTCGACGATCGACCGCACCTGCCGGTCGTTCGCCGCCGAGCAGAGCAGGAATGCGTCAGTGATCACGAGCTGCTCGCTGACGTCGTACGCGATGATATCGGTGGCCAGCTTCTCGGCCGCGGCGCTGGCCGCGATCCTGATGAGCTCGGTAGCCCGTTCTGTGGCAGTCACGAGTGGCGCATGCCCTCCTTAGCTGAAGCTGCGACCTCCGGTGACTTCCGGACCTGCCGTCCCGGTACAGAACGCCACAGCGGCATGTTCAGCGTATCCCGCCCAGCCGACAATGCCGAACCCTTAGCCGTCACGGCGCGCGGCAACTTGTGCCGAAATAGCCCAAGCCAAGCCGAGCAGGACAACGGCCGCCAGCAGCGCCACGCCGTCCGGCCAGGTCTTCTCCTGCGACCCGTAGCCCACGCTCCGCACGGCCGCGTTCGCCGGCGACACGTTCCACGCCAGCGCGAGCACGACGGCTCCCGTGGTGCCGAGCATCCCGGCCGCCGGGCGCCTGACCACCGGCGGGTTGAGCAGCGCGGCGATCGCCGATCCTACGAGCAGGCAGATCAGCGCGGCGCCCAGCCCGCCGCCCAGATCGGCGAACGCGGCGCCCGTCCTGATCGCGTTGGTCGCCGGCAGTCTCGGGAGGCCGAGACTGAACGCCTCCCAGGCCACGCCGAGCAGCCCGAACGCCGCGCCGGCCAGGAGAGCGGCGATCAGCGCCGCGACCTGCGCGCGCCGCGGGCCGCCGGCCGCCGCCACGCAGGCCCTGGCCGGGGCGGGCTCGGCGGTCAGCATCGACCTGGTCAGCCAGGCCTCGACCGGAACCAGGATCAGAGCCGCCCAGGCCAGTCCCTGGGTCAGGCCCGCGCCGTGCGGCAGCGCCGCGCCGCCGAGACCGGCGACCCCGAGCGCGTACAGCACGGCGGGCGGGATCCACCGGTGCGACCTGAGCAGCAGCGACAGCTGATACCTGGTGAGCGCGATCACCGGCCGCCCTCCGTCTCCGGCGGCTCGTCGCCGACGCGGACGACATGCACGGAATCGCTGGCCAGCAGCGTCCGCAGGACGGCGTCCGAGGCGTCGCCCTGCACCCGGAGGGTCAGCCGCCCGGCCTGGTGCTGCGCGCCAATCACCCCGGGCAGCCCGGCCACGTCCGGAGCCTCGCCCGTCAGCTCGATCACCACGACCGGGGCCTCGCCCGCCCCGGCCCACGCCGCCCCGGACGACGCCGCCCCGGACGACGGCTGGCCGACTGCTGCGCTGCCGACCGACGCGCTGCCGCTGCTGACCCGCGTCGCATGGCCGTTCTCGAGCCGCCACCGCTCGCCGCCCAGCCGGGCGAGCCGGCCTGGCTCGTGATCGACGAACACGACCGATCCGCCGTCGGCGAGCCGCTCAGCCACCGCCTCGTCCAGCGCGGCCTTGGCTTCCACGTCAAGCCCGGTCCACGCCTCGTCCAGCACCAGCAGCCCGGCCCCGGGCAGCAGCGCCTGGGCAACGGCGACCTTCTGGCACATGCCCTTCGACATATTTCGCAACGGGACCGGCGCGAGCTCCCGGCCGCCGAGCCGGTCCAGGCACGCGTCAATCCTGGTCGCCAGGTCGGGGCCGGTCAGCCCGTGCACGCGGCCGAGGTGCGACAGGTACTCGTGCGCGGGGAACGGGAGCGCGGCCGGGAACCGCTCCGGCACGTATCCAGTCGCCTGGCCGGTCACGGTGCCCCGGCTCGGTGTCGATACGCCCGCGATGACCCGCAGCAGCGTCGACTTGCCGCTGCCGTTCTTGCCCTCGAACCTGACCAGCCCGCCCGGCGGTATCTCCAGGCTCGCGTCGCGGACGACCCACGGCATCCTGATCCCGTACCGCTTGCCAACCCGATCGAGCCGCAAGGCCGCCTCCTATTCGCGATACAGGCCGCGTTTGGCAATGTACTGGATCACTCCGTCCGGCACGAGGTACCTGATCGGCCGGCCGGCCCGCACGCGCTCGCGGCAGCCGGTCGACGAGATCTCCAGTCCCGGGAGATCGATCAGGGTGAAGTCGTCCGCGTCGAGACCGTCCATGTCGATCGGATGACCAGGCCTGGTACATCCGACAAAGTGCGCCATGGCGAACAAGTTCTCCGTGTTGTGCCAGGTCTCGATGCGGCTCAGCGCATCGGCGCCCATGATGAAGAAGAACTCGGGGCCATCCCCTCGCTCGAGCCGCAGGTCGCGCAGCGTGTCGGTGGTATAAGTCTCCCCCGGCCGGTCGATGTCGACCCGGCTGACCGAGAACAGCGGGTCGGACGCGGTCGCGATGACCGTCATCAGGTAGCGATCCTCGGCGGGCGCCAGATCCCGGTCGTCCTTCTGCCACGGCTGCCCGGTCGGCACGAAGATGACCTCGGCGAGCTCCAGCGCGTGCGCGACCTCGCTCGCCGCCACCAGGTGACCGTTGTGGATCGGATCGAAGGTTCCCCCCAGCACGCCGATCCGCTTTCCGCCGCTCATGATCGCCGACTCTAGCCCGCCCGGCGGGAACACCCGGCATCGGCGTGACGGCCGTTGCCGCGAGTGGAGGAAAGCGGTTGCACCAGGCTGGTCTCCTCGCTTGCCGTCGTTCAGGCCAGCCGGTACTGTCCGACTCGGGCAAGCGTTTGCCGAGGAGGTCGCGGATGGCTGATCGCAGCATCGGCATCGTCATGAACGGCGTGACCGGCCGGATGGGCTATCGGCAGCACCTTGTCCGGTCGCTGCTGGCGATCCGCGAGGCAGGCGGGGTGCCGCTGTCCGATGGCAGCCGCGCTCAGGTCGAACTGCTGCTCGTCGGCCGCAGCGAGGCCAAGCTCCGCGAGCTGGCCGAGCGTCATGGTCTGACCCGGTGGACGACAGACCTGGACGCCGCGCTCTCCGAGCCCGGGATGGGCATCTACTTCGATGCGCAGCTGACGACCTTTCGCGAAGCATGCATTACCAGGGCCCTGCGGGCCGGCAAGCACGTCTATACCGAAAAGCCGCTCGCCGGATCGGTGGCCGGCGCCCTGCGCCTCGCGCAGCTAGCTGAGGAACGCGACCTCATTAACGGGGTCGTGCACGACAAGATCTTCCTGCCTGGCCTGCGGAAGCTGAAGCGCCTGATCGACGGCGGGTTCTTCGGGCGGATACTTTCGGTGCGCGGCGAGTTCGGGTACTGGGTCTTCGAGGGTGACTGGCAGGAGCCGCAGCGGCCGAGCTGGAACTACCGCTCGCAGGACGGCGGCGGCATCGTGATGGACATGTTCTGTCACTGGAGCTACGTCCTCGAGAACCTGTTCGGCCCGGTCGAGGCCGTGACGGCGAGAGCGGTCACGCACATCCCTGAGCGCTGGGACGAGCAGCGGCAGCCCTACCCGGCGACCGCCGACGACGCCGCCTACGCGATCTTCGAGCTGGCCGGCGGGGTCATCGCCCAGGTCAACTCGTCCTGGTGCGTGCGGGTGCATCGTGACGATCTCGTCGAGTTCCAGGTCGACGGAACCGAGGCCAGTGCCGTCGCCGGCCTGCATGGCTGCGTGGTGCAGCATCGCGCGACCACTCCCAAGCCGGTTTGGGATCCCGATGTCGCGCGGGCCGACGCCTTCAGGGCGCAATGGCAGCAGGTGCCCGATAACGCGGTCATGGACAACGGCTTCAAGGTGCAGTGGCAGCAGTTCATCCAGGACGTGGCGCAGGGCCTGCCGCACCAGTACGACTTCCTGGCCGGCGCCAGGGGCGTGCGCCTGGCCCAGGCGGGACTGCAGTCGTCGGCCGAGGGACGACGGGTTCAGCTCGGAGCGCTGCTGCCGTGACGGTCGCCATCCAGCTGCCGCAGCCGGACGGCACCCTGACCGAGCATCAGCTCCGTGAGCCGGCCGCGTGGGCCCGCCCGGCGGCCGCGATCACCTCACGGAAGGCACTAGCCGCCTGCCACGTCGCCGCCGACGCGTTCGCAGACAACGTGCCGGGAGCGGCGGCGGCCGTGGACTGGGAGGCCACCCTCGCCTTCCGGCGGCACGTGTGGTCCTACGGCCTGGGCGTCGCCGAGGCCATGGACACCGCGCAGCGCGGGATGGGCCTGGACTGGCCGGCCGCTCAGGAGCTGATCAGGCGGAGTGCGGCTGAGGCGCGCCAGCAGGGCGCGTGGCTGGCCGCGGGAGCCGGGACGGACCACGTTGCCGGGCCGCTGTCGACCCTCACCGAGGTGACCCGCGCCTATGAGCAGCAGGCCGAGTTCGTCGAGTCGACCGGGGCCCAGCTGATCGTGATGGCGAGCCGCCAGCTCGCCGCCATCGCGCGCGGCCCGGACGACTACGCCCTGGTCTACGGGACGCTGCTCGGCCAGGTCACCCGCCCGGTCATCCTGCACTGGCTGGGCCCGATGTTCGACCCCGCGCTGGCCGGCTACTGGGGGGCAGCCGACCTGGACCTGGCCACCAGGGCCCTGGCCGCCATCGTGGCCGAGCACCATGACGTCATCGACGGGGTCAAGGTGTCCCTGCTGGATGCCGACCGCGAGCGGGACCTGCGCGCCGCCCTCCCCGGTGACGTCCGCGTCTATACCGGCGACGACCTCAACTATGCCGAGCTCATCCTGGGCGACGCCACCGGCACCAGCGACGCGCTGCTGGGCATCTTCGCCTCGATAGCGCCAGCCGCGTCCGCCGCGCTGCAGGCCCTCGACCGCGATGACCTCGACGGCTACGACGCGGCCATGGGACCGACCGTCCCGCTGGCTAGGCACCTGTTCTCGGCCCCGACCTACTACTACAAGACCGGGATCGCCTTCCTGGCCTGGATCTGCGGGTACCAGGACAACCTGACGATGCTCGGCGGCCTGCAGAGCGCGCGGAGCACCATCCACCTGGCCCGCGCGTTCGCGCTCGCTGACCAGGCGGGCCTGATTCCCGACCCCGCGCTGGCGGCCCGCCGAATGTCAGCGCTGCTGACGGTCGGCGGGATCACGCCGTGACCTCCGTGGACGTCCCGTCCGGCGAGCGGGCCAGATTTGCCACCCCGGCGCCAGGTGACCCGCGGCTCGCCCGGCTCTCGCTCAACCAGCGAACGACGGCGCGATGGTCGCTGCCCGAGGCCGTCGAGGGCTGCCTGCGGGCCGGCATCCCCGCGATCGGGCTGTGGCGGGAGCCAGTTGCCGATACCGGACTGGCTAAGGCCTGCCGCATCATCGAGGCATCGGGCCTGCGGGTCTCGTCGCTGTGCCGGGGCGGCTTCGTGACCGAGCCCGGGACTGCGGCCGGCTCGCGCGCCATCAGCTCCAACCAGCGGGCCATCGAGGAAGCCGCCGCGCTGGGAGCCCGGTGCCTGGTCATGGTGGTCGGCGGGCTCCCCGCCGGCTCGCGGGACCTGCCGGACGCCAGACGGCGGGTAGCAGACCGGATCGCCGAACTCGCCCCCTACGCGACCGAGCGCGGCGTCCAGCTAGCGCTCGAGCCGATGAATCCGATCTTCTGCGCTGATCGCGGTGTCCTGTCGACGCTCGGCCAGACGCTCGACCTGGCCGAGTGCTTCCCGGTCGAGCAGGTCGGCGTGACCGTCGACACCTTCCACGTGTGGTGGGACCCGGACCTGGCCGCGATGATCGACCGGGCCGGGGCGCGCATCGGCGCCTGCCAGGTGTGTGACTGGATTACCCCGCTGCCCGCCGACACGTTTCTCTCCCGGGGGATGATGGGAGACGGTCACATCGACTTCCGGGCCATCATGACCATGCTCGCAGCGGCCGGATATGCCGGCGATATCGAAGTCGAGATCCTGAACGCCGACGTGTGGGCAGCGGACCCCGACGCGGTAGTCGGCACCCTGATCAGGCGCTATGTCGAGCACGTACTGGAAGGGCCGTGAGGGCGGGCCGCGCCGGTGACGGCGCGCCGACCATCGATGACGTGGCGCGCCTGGCGGGCGTCTCGGAGTCCACCGTCTCGCGGGCGCTCGGGAGCTCGCGCCCGGTGAGCGAGGAACTGCGGCTTCGCGTTCTCGAGGCGGCGCAGACTCTCGGCTACTCGCCGAATCCGCACGCGCAGGCCCTGGCCCGGTCCGAGGACGCCGCCATCGGCGTCGTCGTGCACGATACAAGTGACCCCTACTTCGTGGAGATCCTCCGCGGCATGCTCGGGCCCGCCGAGGTCGGCGGCAGGATGGTGCTTGTCTGCGACACCCAGCGCCGCCCCGAGCGCGAGTTCCAGTACGTCCGGCATTTCCGCAGTCAGCGGGTCCAGGCCCTGCTGCTCGCGGGCAGCGGGTTCGAGGACCGCGAGTTCGGCGCCCGGGTGACCGCCGAGATCCAGGCGTTCGAGCGCGGCGGCGGCCGGGTGGCGCTCATCGGCCGCCACCACATCCTGGGCGACTCCGTGCGGCCGGACAACGAGGGCGGCGCCTACGAGATGGCTCGCGCGCTGGCCGGACTGGGCCACCGCCGGATCGGCGTCATCTCCGGGCCGGCGTCGCTGACGACGACGCACGACCGGCTGACCGGCTTCCAGCGCGGCCTGAATGAGGCCGGCCTCGAGCTGCCTGACCGGTGCGTCGTCGTCGGGGACTTCACCAGGGACAGCGGGATCACGGGGCTGAGCCAGCTGCTCGAGGCCACGCCGGACCTCACGGCCGTGCTGTCACTCAACGACGTGATGGCGATCGGCGCACTGCACGAGGCGAGGCGGCGCGGTATCGCCGTGCCAGCTGAGCTGTCGATCGCGGGCTTCGACGACATCCCGGTCGCGGCCGACGTGTGGCCGCCGCTCAGCACCGTCCGGGTGCCGATGGCGGAGATGGGCGCCCGGGCGGTCGAGCTGGCGCTGGGACCCAGGCCGGCGCATGTCCAGATCGTGCGGCTGCCGACGCAGGTCATCCTGCGGACGTCGACCGCGCCGCGCCGCTGATCCCGCCGCCGTCAGCCGCGCCGGTCAGCGGTGCCGGTCAGCGGTGCAAACCCGGGACCGGGGGCTCGCCGCCTGACCAGCGCCTGACCCGGACCGCCTTGCCGACCTCGGTCCGCGGCACCGAGCCCGGCGGCACGATCGCGACCGCGACCCGCAGGCCGAGGACGTCGCGCAGCCGATGCTCGAGCGCGGCCCGCAGGTCGTCCTCGGAGCGCCCGGTGATCCGCTCGCAGCAGGCAATGAGGTCCCGGCCGCCGTCCCGCTCGTCGACCACCAGCACGTAGTCCGGCGACACTGCGGACTCGGCCAGCAGGACGCGCTCGATCTCGCTGGGATAGACGTTCACTCCCCTGATCACGAGCATGTCGTCCTTGCGGCCCGTTACCTTGGACATCCTGACCAGGGTCCGGCCGCACGGGCACGTGCCGCGGCGCAGCGCGGCGATATCACCGCTGCGGTAGCGCAGCAGCGGCAGCGCCTCCTTGGTCAGCGTGCTGAACGTCAGCTCACCCGGGGTCCCGTCCGGCACCGGCTCCCCGGTCACCGGGTCCAGCGCCTCGACCAGGAAATGGTCCTCGTTCACGTGCAGCCCGTCGGCCGCGACGACGCACTCAGCGGCCACGCCGGGGCCGATCACCTCGGACAGCCCGTAGATGTCCAGCGCCCGGATCCCCAGCAGCTCGTTGATCCTGACCCGCATCTCCTGGGTCCACGGCTCCGCGCCGAACACGCCGGTCCGCAGCGACAGCCCGGTGGCCCGGGTCAGTCCCGCCTCGGCCAGCGCCTCACCGAGCCGGATCGCGTACGACGGCGTGCAGGTCAGGATCTCCGGGCGCAGGTCGGCGATCAGCGTCACCTGCCGCGCCGTCATCCCGCCGGAGACCGGAACCACCGTCGCGCCCAGCTCGATCGCCCCCTGGTGGATCCCGAGGCCGCCGGTGAACAGCCCGTAGCCATAGGCGTTGTGCACGATCGTGCCCGGCCCGGCGCCAGCGGCGGCCAGCGCCCGCGCGCACATCCGCGACCACAGCGCGATGTCGCCCCGCGTGTAGGAGACCAGTGTCGGCCGCCCGCCGGTGCCGCTCGACCCGTGCACCGCCACAACCTCCGCTCGCGGAACCGCGAGCAGCCCGAACGGATAGGTCTCCCACAGATCCCGCTTCGTCGTCGTCGGGAGCCTGGCCAGATCGCCGATGGTGACATCGGACCCGCTGGCCACGCCCGCCTCGGCCAGGCGGCCCGCCTGGAGCCCGCCCGCGGCGAGCAGCCGGCCGATCAGGGCGCGCAGCCGCTCTGCCTGCAGGACTGCCCGCTCGTCGGCGGGCATCGTCTCGGCCTCAGGCTCGAATATCGGCGGAATCGGATCATTATCAAAACGCATTGCGAGCATGGCTGTCAGCCTTCCTTATGACGCATAGCATGACGGCATGAACACTGTGCCCGATCGCTCCCGCGTTCGTCTGCCCGACATCAGCTCACGCGCTTACGAGCACCCGGCGGACCGGTCCGCGCTCGTGGCGCTGCGCAAGCTGACCGGCTTCGACGTCATCCTGCGCAACCTGGCCGGACTGTTCAGCGACCGGAGCCTGCGGCTGATGTTCCTGGCGAGCTCGGTCCGGGCGTCCGAGCAGCAGTTCCCGCACCTGTACCAGATGATGCTGGACGGCGCGTACGTGCTCGACCTGCCTAGGGTCCCCGAGCTGTTCATCACGCAGGACCCGAGGGTCAACGCGATGGCACTGGGCACCGACAAGCCGTTCATCGTGATCACGACCGGCATGGTCGACCTGATGGACCCCGAGGAGATCCGCTTCGTCATCGGGCACGAGCTCGGCCACGTGCTCTCCGGGCACTCGGTGTACCGCACGATGCTGTTCTACCTGGTCGGCCTGGCCGCCCGGCTTGCGCTGGTGCCGTTCGCGTGGATCGGCCTGAAGGCCGTCATCTGGGGGCTCGAGGAGTGGTTCCGCAAGTCCGAGCTCTCCTCCGACCGCGCCGGGCTGCTGGCTGGCCAGGACGTTCCCGCGGCTCGCCGCTCGCTGATGAAGCTGGCCGGCGGCCCGCAGCTCGCCGAGCTCAGCCACGACGCGTTCCTCGAGCAGGCCCGTGAGTACGACGCCGTGCCCGACGTCCGCGAGGGGCTGCTCAAGCTGCTGCAGCTGATCGGCACCACCCACCCGTTCGCTGTCGTCCGGTTCGCCGAGATCGACCGCTGGGCCTCCGAGGGCGAGTACCGCGACATCCTGGCCGGCCATTACCCGCGCCGTGACTCCGACCGGGAAGCCTCGGTCGGCGAGGAATTCAAGTCGGCGGCCAAGTCGTACCAGGACTCCTGGAACCGCTCGGCCGATCCGCTGATCGGCGCTGTCCGCGGCGTGGCCGGCTCGGCGGTCGGGGCGGGCGAGCGGCTGATGAACAGGTTCAATACCCGCCGGGACGACGACACCGACCCGAACGAGTAGCCCCGCCCGCACCGGCGGACCCGCTGACCACCCGGCCGGCCCGCTGACTAGCTGACGGCGCGCGCCCTAGCGGTTCAGCGGCGGTCGCCTGGCGGCCGGATGTGCAGCGAGTACGAGACGTTGATCACGGCGATCGCGATCCAGATCACGACCAGGCCGCCGAGCCCGGCCGGGCTGGACCCGGCCGCTACCGCGATCGCACTCAGCGGGATGCCGAGCGCCATCGACACCACGGCCAGCGCGAACGCGGAGCGCTCGCGAGCCGGGCGGGCGGGCGGAACCGGCTGGGGATACGGCTGCGGCGGCGCGAACGGTCCAGGCTGCCCGAGCGGGCCATGATGACCGTACGGCCCGGGCTGGCCGAACTGACCGGGCTGGCCGAACTGACCGGGCTGGCCGAACTGACCGGGCTGGCCGAATGGCTGCGCGAACTGGCCCGGCTGCGGCCCCTGGCGGCCCGCGAGCCGTGCGTCGACCCGGGCATCGATCTCCAGGCCGACCTTCTCGAGGAAGGACTCGATGACGGCCGGCTGGTACTCGGGACCGATCTCGTGGTGCGTCTCGGCCGCGGCTCGGATCTCGTCTGGGGTTAGCGACGGGCTGCTCACATCAGCAAGATATATCGCATTGCCGACCGACGCCACGAACTCGCCGCGCGCGCAATGCCGTCGCTAGGGAGCGCGCCAGTGCGAGCCGTGCTCGCCGAGCGGACCGACCCGCAGGCCACGCCGGTCGCATTCGTCGAGCAGCAGCCTCAGCGCCCCGAGCGCCGCCTGCCACGACAGCGCAGGCGAAGTGCAGTCGGAGTCGTGCAGCAGCACCGTCGCCCCGCCAGCCAGGTCACCGGTCAAGGTGGCGTAGACCGACTCCGGCGTCGAGCCTGGCGTCCACTCGCGCCCCCAGCAGTTCCACAGCACCGGCGTCAGCCCGAGGCGGCGCGCGGCGATGAGTCCCGCCGTGCTCAGCACTCCGTAGGGCGGTCGGAACAGCCACGGCTCCACCCCGGCGGTAGCGGTGATGATCTCCTTGGTCCGGGCCAGATCGGCCTGCGTCGCCAGCGGGCCGCGCAGCGGCAGGTAGCGGTGCCGCCAGCCGTGCACGCCGATCTCGTGGCCCGCGTCGGCGATATCCGCTGCCAGCCGCGGTGACTTCGACACCTGAGATCCGATCAGGAAGAAGGTCGCGCGGACGCCGCGCTCTCGCAGCAGGTCGAGGAACAGTGGCGTCGCGGCCTGATCCGGACCGTCATCGAGGGTCAGGGCCACGTGGTCAGGCCGTCCCCGGCCGGACAGCCGGGGAAAGAAGGTGGTTCGGACCGTCCGGATGGCCGTGATCCCCGGGCCAGCATGAGCGACGGCCAGTCCGGCCGTCGCGGCCAGCATCAGGCCGCCTCGCGTCCCAGACGACCAGGTTTCAGCAGGCATATTCGCTATTCATGGGTTTCACGCACCACTATTGTTCCGATCAGACACGGCCTTTCCCGCATATTAGGGAACTCGCCTTGCAGTGCTGCCAAGACAGCGCTATTTCGGGGCACGCGCCGAACTCGGCAGACACGGCCCCGGCCATTCCTGCAATCATGTCATGTCCAGGTTCTGCCGAGCGGGGGCGCGCGGCGACCGGACCTGCGAGCACGAAGGACGACAGGGTCCGATACACGGGGGTATGAGTGGGAGTCCCAGCAGCGCGCATCGTCTTTCCCGAGCCCGACCGGGCCGAGATTGCCTCTGCCGTCACCGATATCCTGGCTACCGGCGCGCTGACACTGGGCCCGCATACCAGGCAGTTCGAGAGTGCCTTCGCCGCCGCGCACGACGGCGGGACAGACTCGGGCCACCCGCTCAGCGCGGTCGCGGTCTCCAGCGGGACGGCCGCCCTGGAGATACTGCTCCGGATCGCCGGCGTGGCGGGGCGCGACGTCGTCGTCCCGGCGAACACGTTCTACGCCACGGCGGCCGCGGCCATCAGCGCCGGCGCCAGGCCGGTCTTCGCCGATGTTGATCCGGCCACCTTCGCGCTGAGTCCGCGGACCCTGACCGCGGCCCTGACCCGCAATACCGCCGCCGTGGTGCTCGTGCATATCGCCGGGCTGATCACGCCGGACGCTGACGACCTGCGCCGGCTCTGCGAGATTCACGGAATCCCGCTGATCGAGGATGCCGCCCATGCGCACGGCTCGACGTTCGGCGGCCGGTTCGCCGGCTCGTTCGGGACGGCCGCGGCCTTCTCGTTCTACCCGACCAAGGTCGTGACCTGCGGCGAGGGCGGGATGATCCTGACCACCTCGGCGGATCTGGCCGACGAGGCCAGGATTTACCGGGATCAGGGAAAGGCTGCGTTCGGGGCGAATCATCACGTCAGGCACGGGTACGCCTGGCGGATGAGCGAGCTCCACGCGGTCGCCGGTCTGGTCCATCTGCGCCGGATGGACCAGTTCATCGATCGCCGCCGGGCGGTCGCGGCCCGGTACCACGCCGGGCTCGCGGACCTCGGCTTCCTCAGTCCGCTGACCGAGCCGCCCGGCTGCCTGAGCAACATCTACAAGTACGTCGCGCTGCTGCCGCCCGGGGTTGACCGCGCCTGGTTCAAGCGGCGGCTGGCGGAGAGCCACGACGTCCGGCTGGCGGGCGAGGTCTACGACCTGCCGCTGCACGTGCAGCCCGTGCTCGCCGAGTACGCGTCCGGCCGGGGCCTGCCCTCGGCTGAGGACATCTGCCAGCGTCATGTGTGCCTGCCAGTTCACTCCGACATGCGGGACGACGAGGTGGACCAGGTACTCGAGGCCGTGGCCAAGGTAGCGGCCGATGCGCCGGCGGGCCAGGGGGACCCCGCATGCGCATAGCGGTCACCGGCGGCTGCGGCTTCATCGGCTCGCACGTCGTCGACCACCTGGTCGCCGCCGGCCATGACGTCCTCGTCATTGACAAGCACGAGCGATGGACGAACCCGAAGGCCGGTTACGTGATCACCGATGTCTTCGACGGCCCCGCGCTCGATTCCGGGCTGCGCGGCCGCGACGTGGTCTACCACCTGGCCGGGATGGCCGACGTCAACGAGGTCACCGCCGATCCGGTGCACGCGGTCCGGCTGAACGTCGAGGGCGTCGGCCGGGTCCTCGACACCGCCCGCCGACTGAACTGCGGCCGCGTCGTCCTGGCCAGCACCGTCTGGGTCTACGGCGCGACCGTCGGCACCGGCGAGCGGACCGAGGACGCGCCGGTCGACCTGGGTCGGGCCGGCCACCTCTACGTGTCCACGAAGCTCTCGGCCGAGCTGCTCATGCACAGCTACCGGCAGATGTACGGCCAGGAATTCACCATCCTGCGGTACGGCATCCCCTACGGTCCCAGGATGCGCGACGCGCTGGTCGTGGCCCGGTTCGTCCGGGCCGCCCAGCAGGGCCAGCCGATCACCATCGCCGGTACCGGCGATCAGCAGCGGAACTTCGTCTACGTCGAGGATCTCGCTGATGCCCATGTCCTGGCCCTCGCCCCGGCCGCCGCCAACCAGACGCTCGCTCTCGAGGGCGATACGCCGGTGTCGGTCACCGAGATCGCGGAAACCGTGCAGCATCTGGTCGGCCCGGTGCCGGTCAGGCACGTCGAGGGGCGGGCTGCCGACTACGAGGGCGTGACCATCTCCAACCGGCTGGCCAAGGAACTGCTCAACTGGTCGCCGACGACGCCGCTCGCGGAGGGCATCCGCCGGTACCTGACCTGGCTCGACCAGGATGGCGCCCGATGACGCGACAGCGTGCTCTGCTCCTGTCCGGGTCGATCGGCATGGGCCACGACACGCTCGCTGAAGCATGCGCGGCCAAGCTGGAATCCGACGGCTGGTCCACCCAGACGCTGGACCTGATGCGGCTGCTCGGCCGGGGCGCCGACTCGGCGGGCGACGTGGTCTTCAGGTCCATGCTGGCGGTGCCCGGGCTCTATGACGCCTTCCATTTCGCCGCGCTCAGGACCGGGAACGGCCTCGCGCGACTGGCCGACACGGCCGCCCGCCGTCAGATTCTGCCCCGGCTCCAGGCCAGGCTGGACGCCGACCCGGCGGACCTCGTCATCTCGGTGTTCGCTACCGGAGCATCCGCGGTCAGCCAGCTAGCGGCGCGGTATCCCGCGATGAGCCACGTCGTCTTCTGCACCGATGCCACGCCGCACCGGCTCTGGGTCCACCGCAACGTCGACCTGTACCTGGTCACCTCGGCGGTCGCGGAACAGGCCGTGCGCAGGTTCGAGCCCGGCGCCCGGGTGCTGGTCGTGCCGGCGCCGCTGCGGGGACCGTTCTACGACCCGCCGTCCCAGCCGGAGGCGCGTGGCCGGCTCGGTCTTCCCGGCCACGAGCGGTGCGTGCTGCTAATGAGCGGAGCCTGGGGTATCGGGCCGGTCGCCCAGGTCGCCGAGGCCCTGGGCAACGCCGGCGTGCACGTCCTGGCGGTCGCCGGACGCAACACCCGGCTCGAGCGGAACCTGCGGGCGGCCGCGGCCCGGCAGCCCCGGGTGCGCCCGTTCGGCTATACGACCCGGATCGCCGAGCTGATGGCCGCCAGCGACCTGGTCGTCACGAGCTCGGGCGACACCTGCACCGAGGCCCGCACGGTCGGACGGCCGCTACTGCTGCTCGACGTGGTCCAGGGCCACGGGCGGGACAATCTCCAGCACGAACTGGAGCTTGGCGATGCCGCGGTCTCGTCCGGCCGGGCCGCCGATGTCGTCCGCGGCACCCTGGCCGCCCTGGACCGGGCCAAGCCGGCGACTGCCGGTGCGACCAGAACCCAGGCCGCCTGGCAGAGCGCCTTCGCCACGGCACTCGAGTCGGTCGGCCGGTGAGCCCGCCCGGCCCGGCTCAGCAGCCCGCCCGGCCCGGCTCAGCAGCCCGGGATGGCCCAGCAGCCCGGATGGCTCGGGCCAGCTCTGGTCCGGGGCCTGATCCGCAGGTAAGCGGCGTCGGACCGCGGCGGCGGCGAGAAACTCTCCGCGGGCACCCGGCGCACCAGCCGCATCTCGTACCTGGCCGCCCACCGGGCGGTCTCCGGGTCGCGCGGCTGGCGGCTCGACAGCCAGCGAGCCGCACCCCACTCCAGGATCAGCTCGGCGCCGGTCAGCCGGACACTCTGATCACCGAGCAGCCGCCGGCACAGCAGGGTCGTCAGCGCGAACGGCGGGCTGGCGACGACGTGGAACGGCCGCCGCGGCAGCGGCACCTGGCGCAGGTCCGCCTCGACGACGCCGACGAGCGGCTCCCCGCTGAACCGACGCCGCAGCCGCTCGGCCAGCCCGGGATCAAGTTCGATCGCGATGACCCTGGCCCCGGCCCTGACCAGCGGCCCGGTCAGCGCGCCGTAGCCGGCGCCGAGGTCGAAGACCAGGTCCCCGGCGCCCGCGCCGCTGGCCCGGACGAGCTGATCGATTAGCTGCCGGTCAGTGAGAAAATGGGCCCCGGCCGGGTTCGGCGACGGCCGAAGTGGCCGCGACAAGCGCGGCGGCCGTGCCGAACGCGGCGGCCGCGGCGGCCGCCCGGGCACGGAAGAACATGACCATCACCATGGTCGCTCCCTCGGCTCGAATCCGGGGCGGCGAGATCGGCCGGCCGCACCACCGGCCCGGCCCCTGCCGCCCGAGCCAACGTAGGCCATCCCGCCCGGGCTGGCCAGCGAATTATTTGCCGCTAAGCAACCGGGACGGCCGGACCGCTGAGCTAGCATCCCTCGGCGACCGTGGACCAGCGGCGGGCGTCGCCGGCCCAGCCAAGCCCGGCCCGACCGCCGCTGGCGCGGCCGACCGACGCCCGATTAACGCCGTTCATCCCTCGTGTCGGGCTCGCCGCTCGGTCATCAGAACCGCCCGCGGGACTCTTCATTGGTTTGAGTCAGTTTCGCGCCCTATATATAGCCGTACGCGAAGTTCCCGCTGCACGAAGTAGTGATAAGTCAGCTGGCCCGGGCGAGGCGGTCGGTTCGGTTAGGGACAGCACGGGCGCTAGGCGACCTCAGCCGTGGCCGGGCCAGCGCGATCGGGGGACTCCGGCGCGCCGTCAGCCGGGACGGCAGCGGGGATCTCGGCGGCGGCGCGAACTTCGGTCAGACCGCTCAGCACGGGCGGCAGGTCGCCGCCGTAAACCACGCCGGCCCGCTGGGTGGCCCGGGTCAGGGCGACATACAGGTCGCCGAGTCCGCGCGGTGACTCGGCCAGGATCATCCCGGGATCAGCGACCAGGACGGAGTCGAACTCCAGGCCCTTGGCCTGCCGGACCGTCAGCACCACCACCGGCCGCTCCAGGTCAGGCTGGCCGGACACCCGGCCCCCGACAAGGCCCGCTTCTGCCCGGGCCGCTGCTGCCCCGGCCGCTGCTGCCCCGGCCGCTCCCCGGCCGCTTCTGCCCCGCCCGCACCGGCACCGGCATCTCCGACGCCAACATCGGGCAGCACGGCGGCGACAGCCGCCGCAAGCTCGTCGACCCGGCCGTGCGGAGCGATCACCGCCATCGTCCCGTCGCCGGTCTGGGCGGCCAGCGCGGCCGCCGCGTCACCCACCACCCCGGCGAAGGCCGCCGGGTCGCCGACCCGCAGCCGCCACGGCACGGTACCCGAGTCCCGGACCGAGCGCGGCGGGCTCGCCCCCGGGTCGATCGCCGCGAGCACGTCCGCTGCGACGGTCATGATCTCGGCCGGAGTGCGGTAATTCACCGTCAGCGGAGCCAGCCGCCAGCGGTCCCCGACGAACGGCCCGAGCGCCTCCGCCCACGAGGACGACCCGGACATGTCGCCGGTCTGGGCGACGTCCCCGACGATCGTCATCGACTTGGCCGGGCAGCGGCGCATGACCATCCGCCATGCCATCGGCGAGAGCTCCTGCGCCTCGTCGACGATCACGTGCCCGAACGCCCAGGTCCGGTCGGTCGCGGCCCGCTCGGCCGGAGTGAGATAGACGTCGTCGTCGAACCGGGCCGCGAGCCTGGCCGCGTCGAGCATGTCGGCACCCATCAGGATCTCGGGGTCGTCCTCATCGTCCCGGCCGATGATCTCCAGGACGCCCTGGGCGTACGCTTCCTCTTCCTCGCGCCGCCGGCGGCTGGCCGCCTCCGCGGCCCGGTCGTCCTCGCCGAGCAGTTCGGCCGCCTCGTCGAGCAGCGGGACGTCGGCCGGCGTCCACGGCGACCCGGCCGGCCTGCGCAGCATGTCGCGCTCGGCGGCGGGCAGACCGGGAGCAGCGGCGCTCAGCCGCCGGTGCGAGGCGAACAGGTCGCCGATCAGCTGCTGTGGCGTCAGTACCGGCCAGAGCCTGCCGATCGCGGCCCGCACCTCGGGGTCGTCCCGCAGCTCGGCCCGCAGCTCGTCGATGTCCGCGCGTCCCATCAGGTTGCCGCCGCCCAGCGGGTCCGCGCCGAGCCGCCCGGCCACGACCCGCGCCAGCTCGTCGAACGCCTCCCGGACGAAGATCTGGCGGGCCTGGTTGTGCGGCCGCCTGGACCGGCGCGCGCGCTCCCTCGCCTGGTGCAGCGACGGCCTGCTCAGCCGGTAGCTGATCCGGTCGAAACTAACCTCCAGGCCCTCATGCGGCACCCGCTGCCGGTCGCGCACCGCGGCGGCCACGATCTTCGTCATGGCCGCCCGGCCCTTGACCCTGGCCACCTCGTCGGGCTCGGGGCCGGCCGCGGCGATGCCCGGCATGAGGTCACCGACGGTGGCGAGCAGCACGCTCGTCTCGCCGAGCGACGGCAGTACCTGGCCGATGTAGCGCAGGAAGGTAGCGTTCGGCCCGATCACGAGCACGCCGCGCTTCTCGAGCTGCCGCCGGTAGGTGTAGAGCAGGTACGCGGCCCGGTGCAGCGCCACCGCCGTCTTGCCGGTGCCCGGGCCGCCCTGGACGACGAGCACGCCGGACAGTGCTGACCTGATGATGTGATCCTGCTCGGCCTGGATGGTCTCGACGATGTCGCGCATCCGCCCGGTCCGGCTCGCGTTGAGCGCGGCCAGCAGCGAGGACTCTCCGGTCAGGCCCTCGTGCCTGCTCGGGTCGGCGGCCGCCAGGTCGAGCACCTCGTCGTCGAGCCGCAGCACCTTCCTGGCCCGGGTCTTGATGTGACGGCGGACCCTGACCTCGCCGGGCGAGGCGGCCGTGGCCAGGTAGAAGGGACGGGCCGCGTCGGCCCGCCAGTCCATCAGGAGCTGGTCGTAATTCTCGTTGTCGGCGTGCATGCCGAGCCGGCCGATGTAGGTCCTGACCCGGTCGTTGAACTCCAGACGGCCGAAGCACAGCCCGTTCTCGGCCGCATCGAGCTGGGCGAGCTGCTGCCGGTACATGACCGTGAGCGCCTCGCGCTCCGTGCGCGCGGCCGGCGTCCCGCCGGTCTGGCGCAGCACGCCGGCGAGCCGGTCCGTGGCTCGCTTCCTGAGCTCGTCGAGCCGGTCGTACAGCCGGGTGATGTATTCCTGCTCGTGGTCCTGGTCGATATCGCAGCGGTCCTGCTTCGACAACCGAGTGTCCCTTCGACCGTTGAAATTCGCCCATACAGCTTAGTCGCCTTTCGCGACCAACGCTCTCCTGGCCGCCCGGCCGCCCGGCCGTCAGCCGGCCCGGACTCGGTCAGGCGGTCAGCGGGCTCGGCGCCGTCCGGTCGGCCTCCGGCCGGTCACCAGCCACAGCCTGCCCGCGCAGCGCGATGATGACGGCCAGGCCGGCGATCACGTAGCCAGCGCCCTGGGCCGCGAGGACGCCGATGATCCCCGCTATCTGGCCGAGCAGCCCGGCCGCTATCGTGCCGGCCACGATCGCGGCACCCTCGACCGCACCCAGGGCGCCGAACACCCGGCCCCGGTGGCTGTCGGCGACCTCACGCTGGATCAGCGTCATGGCCCCGGCCAGCAGCAGCGCACCGGGCAGGCCGACCACGACCATGCAGACGACCGCGGGCCAGATCGCCACCCACGCCAGCGGATACAGGAACATCACCAGGTCGATCGCGCCGAACGCGACCGCTCCCCACCCGAACAGCCAGGAGGCTCGGACCCGGTTGCCGATCGAGGCCGCGACCAGTCCGCCGGCGATGCCGCCGATGGCCTGGGCCGAGACGATGATGCCGAAGTCCTGGCCGCTGCCGTGCAGCACGGACCGCACGAAGGGCGCGAACAGCGTGGCCATGATGCCCTCGCCCACGCAGGTGACGGCCAGGAAGATCAGGACGACCCGGAGCACCCGCTCGCGGCTCGCCAGCCGCAGGCCGTCCGCCCACTCACCGCGCAGCTGCGCCAGCCGGGCGCTCAGCGTCCGCTGGCCGGCGGCCGGGCCGCGCGCGGCCAGCCGACTCGCGATCCGGCTGATCAGCACCGCGGCCAGCAGGAAGCTAGCGATGTCGGCGAACGCCAGCGCGGCGATTCCGCCCGCCGCGGCCAGGATGCCGCCGGCCGCCGATCCGACCAGCCGGGAGACGTCGCCGGCCTGGCCGTTGAGGGCGTTGGCGGTCACGAGGCTGGCGTCGTCGACGAGCGCGGGCAGCAGGGACTGCTGCGCCGGGAGGAAGAACTGCTGGACGCAGCTCTGGACGGTCATGACGGCGTACACGATCCAGACCTGGCCGGAGCTGTGCACGGCCAGCAGCGGCAGCAGCCCGGCGGCGAGCAGCAGGTTGGCGGCGACCATCGTCCGCTTGCTGTCCCACCGGTCGACGAAGACGCCGGCCAGCGAGCTCAGCGCGATCTGCGGGATGAACGCGGCCAGCAGCATCAGCGCCGAGGCCAGGGTCGATCCGGTCAGCACGTAGATGTAGTAGGCGAGCCCGACCCGCAGGATCCAGTCGCCGGTCAGGGAGATCAGGCCCGCGCCCAGGAGCAGCCGCAGCGCGGGGCGACGCAGCGCGGCGCGGATCGCGTCCATGTCAGTGCCCGCCCGAGGTTGGCTCGCGGGGCACGACAAAGAGGCTGAAATCGACCGGCACGGATCCGTCCGGACGGGCAGCGAGGTCGTCGAGCGGGCGCTGGTCGGTGTAGTCGGTGACCAGCTTCTCGAAGGCCGCGACCAGCCCGGCCAGCTCATCCTCGGTCAGGTAGACGGTGCTGCGGCCCAGCCCGGAGTGCTCGCGCCAGCCGGCGGGCCAGCGCGACCGGCGGTCCTGCCAGTCCAGGAAGTTCTCCAGCGTCCGTTCCGCCGCGACCTGCTCGTAGACCGCCACCGCGGCCGCGCCGCCTGGCTTCTCGTCGAGCCCCTCGTGGCTGAGCGACGTAGCGACCAGCCGCCACGGCCGCTCCCGGTTGTCGGAGCCGCCGATCTGCTCGACGAACCCGTACTTGGCCAGCTGGTGCAGGTGATGGGACGCAAGCCCGTGGCTGATGGCCAGCTCCCGGGCCGCGCCGGCGGTGGTGATCCGGCCCGATCGCCCGACGATCTGCAGCAGCTCGAGCCGGAGCGGGTGAGCCAGCGCCCGCATGCTGCGGGGATCGTCCAGCAGCCGCAGCCGCTGCCCCGGCGGTCGTTCAGATTCCAAAGACATGCTTGGAATATAACCCCGAACGCACCCGGCATGTCAAGCATATGCTTGGAATCGACGCCAGTGCCGGGGCCTCGTGCCGGTAACCTGCCGTCCGCTGCTATCGCTCCAGGCGGGGGTCGCTGCCACGGGGGCCGAACCCGGCGCCGGTCGGCAGCTTCGGATCCCAGTCGAACACGACCGAGTTGTCCTCCTCGCCGATCAGGACCTCCGCGCCCGGCTCGGCGCCCGCCTTGGCGAGCGCCTCCTCGATGCCGAGCTTCTCGAGCCGGTCCGCCAGGTAGCCGACCGCCTCGTCGTTGCTGAAGTCGGTCTGCCTGATCCACCTGCGCGGCTTGGCGCCGCGGATCCTGAAGGCGTTCTCGCCGGTCCTGACCAGCTCGAAGTCCGGTCCCGCCACCGGCTCGGGCCGGATGACCAGCCTGGTCGGCAGTGCCTGCGGAGCGGCGCTCCGCGCCTGCGTGATGATCGCCGCGAGGGCGAACGCGAGCTCGCGCAGTCCCTCGCCCGAGGCCGCCGATACCTGGTAGACGGGCAGCCCCCTGGCCTGCAGGTCGGGAGCGACGATCTCGGCCAGGTCCCGCGCCTCGGGAACGTCGATCTTGTTCAGGACCACGATCCGGGGCCGGCTCGCCATGTCGGCGCCGGTCAGCTCGTCGTAGGCGGTGAGCTCGGCCTCGAGCACGTCGAGGTCGGTGATCGGGTCACGCCCCGGTTCCTGCGTCGCGCAGTCGATGACGTGCACCAGGGCGGTGCAGCGCTCCACGTGCCGCAGGAAGTCCAGGCCCAGGCCGCGGCCCTGGCTGGCGCCGGGGATCAGGCCCGGCACGTCGGCGACGACGAACTGGGTGTCGCCCGCCTCGACCACGCCCAGGTGCGGGATCAGCGTGGTGAACGGATAGTTCGCGATCTTCGGGCGGGCCGCCGACATGGCCGAGATGAGCGACGACTTGCCGGCGTTCGGGAAGCCGACCAGGCCGGCGTCGGCGATCGTCTTCAGCTCGAGCAGCAGTTCCTTGTGCTCGCCCGGCTCACCGCGCAGCGCGAAGCCGGGTGCCTTGCGCTTGGTGGACGCCAGCGCGGCGTTGCCCAGGCCGCCGTGGCCGCCCTCAGCGGCGACGAACTGCGTGCCGGCGCCGATCAGGTCGGCCAGCACCTCGCCGTCGGCGGTCTTGACGACGGTCCCGTCGGGCACGCTGACGATCAGGTCGGCACCCTCGGCGCCGCTCCGGTTGGACCCGGCTCCCGCCTTCCCGTTGCCCGCGCGCCGTAGCGGACGACGGTGGAAGTCAAGCAGCGTCGCCGTACTCGGGTCGACCCGGAAGATGACGTCGCCGCCCCGCCCGCCGTTCCCGCCGTCCGGGCCGCCGAGCGGCTTGAACTTCTCCCGGTGGATCGACGCGCAGCCGTGGCCGCCGTCGCCCGCCTGAATCCGGAGCTCTGCCTGATCAGCGAATTCCGCCATGCCAGCTCCCTTGTGACGGCGATGGGCCATCACTGTCGGTGATCCCACAGTGATGGCCCATCGCCACTGCATTTCGAGTCTGCGCCGGCCAGCGTGGCCGGTCGCCGAAGACTCCGGCCTTAACTGGCCTTAGCCTGCGACGCCTCCGCGACCGGCACAATGCTGACCGCGCGCCTGCCGCGCCGCGAGCCGAACTCGACCTTGCCGGCCACCAGGGCGAACAGGGTGTCGTCGCCGCCGCGGCCGACACCGACGCCCGGGTGGAAGTGCGTGCCGCGCTGGCGCACCAGGATCTCCCCGGCGTTGACGACCTGACCACCGAACCGCTTCACGCCGAGCCGCTGGGCATTGGAATCACGCCCGTTCCTGCTGGACGAGGCGCCCTTCTTGTGTGCCATCTCTGCGTTACCTCTCAGGCCTTCTTCTTGCTGGCGCTGGCCTTGTCCGTGCCGATGCCGGTGATCTTCACCTGCGTGTACTTCTGCCGGTGACCCTGACGGCGCCGGTAACCGGTCTTGTTCTTGTAATGGATCATGTTGATCTTCGGACCGCTAGCCGGCCCGATGATCTCGGCGGTGATCTCGTAGCCGCCGAGCTCGGCGCTGTCGCTGATCACCTTCTTGCCATCCACGATGAGCACGGCCGGCAGAGTCACGGTGGAGCCGACATCACCGGCGAGCTTGTCTACGGTCAGGACGTCGTCAACCGACGCCCTGCTCTGCCTGCCGCCGCAGCGAACGATCGCGTACACGAAAGAACTCTCTCTCCCTGGTGCCAGCCCGCCGCGCGAACCGCGGCCTCGTCCGAATGTCGAGGCGACCGGGCCTGCCGACATTACGCGCCACTCGCCCGCCGAGCTCACGATCCCGGTCGCCCGCCGGTCGTCACGACCGGCATGCGCCCGCGATCACTGCCTTGGGCAGCCAGACACGCCGACGACAAAGAATATCAGACTACGCGCCCCTCAGTTGCCCGCGGCCGGGTCCGGCCCGGCCTCAGCGGCCGGACGGTCACCGGACGCCTCTGCGGCTGCATCAGCAGCCGCATCAGGCTTAGCGGTCGCGTCGTTCTTTGCAGTCGCGTCAGGCTTGGCGGCCAGATCAGCCCCAGCTGTCACGTCAGCCCTGGCGGCCGCACCAGCCCTGGCGGCCGCACCAGCCCTGGCGGCCGGACCAGCCTTGGCGGCCGTTGCCGACTCCCCGGGAGTCGCACTCGCCTCGGGAGTCGCGCTCGCCTCGGGAGTCGCGCCCGCCTCGGCGGCAAGTACCGTGTCCGGCGGCCCGGCTTCCCGGTGGGCTGATCGCCGCGGCCGACGGCGCGGCGCCGCCTCCGTCGCGACCGCCCCCTCCGTCGCGACCGCCGCCGAGCTCTGGCCCCCCGGCGAGGTCACCATCGCGCCCGCCGACTCGGCCGCGGCCACCGCCAGCTCGGCGCCTGCCGAGTGCACGGGCTCAGCCGGCGCTGCGGTCGCAGTCTCGGCGGTCGCGGTCTCGGCGTTCGCGGCACCGTCGGCAGCCGCCTCCGACTCGATCGTCTTGGCGGCGACCTGAGCGATCGCCTTGCTCCTGGCCGACCTGGACCTGGCCGGCCCGGGCTTCGGCGGTCCGCCCTGCTGCCCGTTGCGCCCGGGTGCCTGAGGCAGTTCGGTGAGTTCGCCCGACACGATCAGGCCGCGGCCGTTGCAGTGCTCGCACGGCACGGAGAACGCCGCGAGCAGCCCGGAACCGACCCGCTTCCTGGTCATCTGGACCAGGCCGAGCGAGGTCACCTCGGCGACCTGGTGCTTGGTCCGGTCCCGCGCCAGGCACTCGATCAGCCGCCGCAGCACCAGATCACGGTTGCTCTCGAGCACCATGTCGATGAAGTCGATCACGATGATGCCGCCGATGTCACGCAGCCGGAGCTGCCTGACGATCTCCTCGGCCGCCTCGAGGTTGTTCCTGGTGACCGTCTGCTCCAGGTTGCCGCCCTGGCCGGTGAACTTGCCGGTGTTCACGTCGATGACCGTCATGGCCTCGGTGGTGTCGATCACCAGCGAGCCGCCGCTCGGCAGCCAGACCTTCCGGTCCAGCGCCTTGGTCAGCTGCTCGTCGATCCGGTAGGCCGTGAACAGGTCCTTGTCGTCGGTCCACCGCTCGAGCCGCTCGGCCAGGTTCGGCGCCACGTAGCGCACGTACTCGTCGACCAGGTCCCACTCGCTGTCGCTGGCGATGACGAGCTTGGTGAAGTCCTCGTTGAAGATGTCCCGCACGACCCTGATGGTCAGGTCGGGCTCGCCGTACAGCAGGTCAGGCGCGCTGGCCGTCTTCGCCTTGCGCTCGATCGCCTGCCACTGCGCGACCAGCCTGGTCACGTCGTGCTGCAGCTCTTCCTCGGACGCGCCTTCCGCGGCGGTCCTGACGATGATGCCGCCGTCCTCAGGTGCCACCTTCTTCAGGATCTGCTTCAGCCGGTTCCGCTCGGTGTCGGGCAGCTTGCGGCTGATGCCCGTCATCGAGGCGCCGGGGACATAGACCAGGTACCGGCCCGGCAGGCTGACCTGGCTGGTCAGCCTGGCGCCCTTGTGCCCGATCGGGTCCTTGGTGGCCTGCACCATGATCGACTGGCCGGACTTGAGCGCCGACTCGATCCGCTTCGCGACGCCCTCGAGGCCGCTCGCGTCGAAGTTGACCTCGCCGGCGTACAGGACCGCGTTCCGCCCCTTGCCGATATCGACGAACGCCGCCTCCATCGACGGCAGCACGTTCTGCACCTTGCCCAGGTACACGTTGCCGACATAGGACTGGTGGCTGGCCTTGTCCACGTAGTGCTCGACCAGGACGCCGTCCTCGAGCACCGCGATCTGGGTCCGGTCGCCCTGCTGGCGCACGGCCATGACCCGCTCGACCGCCTCGCGCCGGGCCAGGAACTCCGACTCGCTGATGATCGGCGGCCGGCGCCTGCCGGTGTCGCGGCCCTCCCGCCGCCGCTGCCGCTTGGCCTCGAGCCTGGTCGAGCCCTTGACCGCGCGGACGTCGTCAGGCTCGGCGGCCGGGCGCGGCTCGCGAATGTGGACGACCGTGTCGGCCGGCTCATCGGTCGCCGGGACTTCGCCGCCCGGCACCACCGCGCCGGTGCGCTGCCGGCGGCGGCGCCTGCGCCTGGTGGACGAGCTGACGCCGTCGCCGTCCGGGCCGTCGTCGCCGGCCTGCTCGCGGCCGCCGTCCCTGGACGCTGGCGTCCTGGTCCCGTCGGTCCGGCCCGCCTCAGCCTTGGCCGCGGCGGAGCGCTCCTGCGCTCCGCCGCCCCGCTTGTCCGCGTTGCCCGTGCCTGCGTCGGCGCCTGACCGGCCCGGCCCGCCCTGGGCGGCCGCACCCTGGTCGCCCTGAGCGGCGCCTCCGCCGGCGGCATCACCCGAGCCGTTCTCGCCGGCTCCGCCCTTGCCGCGGCCACGTCCGCCACGACGACGCCGGCGAGAAGCGGCGCCGGGTCCGTCGCCGTCATCCTCGGCGGCGTCCTCGCTGTGCGGACGGGCGGGTTCCGCCTGCGGCCGGTCGGTCAGGGCAGGCGGCTGGAACACCACCACGGGCGGCTGGAACGCCGCCGCGGGGACTGGCGCCTGCGAACCGCCGCCGCGGGCAGCCGAGCTGTCCTTGACCGGCTGGCTGGCCGGAACCACGGGCACGGCCGGAACGGCACTGCCCGCGGCGCCGGAGCCGGCCGCCTCGCCGGCGCCGGACGCGGGTGCTTCGCCCTCGGCCGGAGCGCCCGACTTGAAGGCCGGCAGTCCGGCCCCCTTGGTCACCCCTCGGCGGCCCCTGCGCAGCAGTCCGCGCCTGTGGCTGCCTTCCTGGCCGGGATTCTGATTCTGGCCAGCGCCTTCTGATTCATTGGGATCTGGCTGTCTGTTCTGCGGCTCGGTTTCGAGCATCCGGGCAATCTCTTCCGTCGGGCTTCCGGGCGCGCGGGTCAGCAAGCTGACCGAGCGTGCCGCGCGGAAGCTGTTCGTTCGCACGCGCCTGGGTGGCTGGCGCCGTATCGGCGCTCTCCGCCTCCAGGCGCACTGCCTTGTCTGTCGTGCGTCCTGATCTGAGTTCTCCTACACCGGCAGCAGGGCCCTGGCGTGCTGGCCTCGGCTCCGGCAAGTTCTGTTCAGGCTGGTGGATGACGGGCACCGGGCCCGCGACGGCGAGTCCCGCGATGTCGCGCGCGGGCGAGGAAGTGGCTGCCATCGGCTGCCCGGGCCGGTCAGGGCCGCCTCGCAGATCACGCTCATCCCCGTCTGGGCTCCCGTCTGAGCCGCGGTCAGTGCACTCATCGGCCCCTGCCACAACCTCGTCGCCAGCGGCGGCGAGCCAGGCTCAAGGGCCGACAACCGGCGAAGCGCGGCCAGCACGTCATCTGGTCGGACGGCAGGTGTCATCTGCCGAACAATCATTCGAAGTATCGCACATCCGGCAGCCGGGTCCGTTCCGGCCCGCCGGGTACCGTCCGCACCCGCCGGGGCGGCCGTGCTCGTCAGACTGACCACCGCCGCGCGGGCGTCCAGGATTCGCGTTCCCTTGCTGGTCAGGCGCTCGACTTCGACGCTCGGCGCGGCGAGGAACGCCCGCACCGCGCAGGCGGCATCGTCCGGTGCCACGCCCGGCCAGCTCACCTCCCACTCGGAGGCTTCAAGCTGTAGCCCAGCGGACTTGCCGCCCGCTTCCACAACCTCGATCACGTCAATCCCGTCCGGCAGCGCTGCGTCAAGCCGCCGACCGATGTCGTCCGGCTCGCAACGGCAGGTAACAGAGAGCTCGAGGTATTCCGCCTCGCTCGCTGATCCCGTCGGAGCCCCGCCCGAATACGAAATCCTCGGATGCGGCGAGAACCCCGCAGAGTAAGCGACCGGGATCCCGGCCTTGCGCACTCCCCGCTCAAACGCGCGCGCCACATCCCGGTGGCTCGCGAAGCGCATCCTGCCTCTCTTAGCGTACCTGATTGCGAGCCGCTGAACCGTGGGCGCTGGTGGCGGCCCGCCCGGCACCGGCCGGGCCACCTAGCCGTCACCCCGCGCGCCGACCACCGTCAGCGGTAGCAGCCGGGCACCGGTCGGCCCGGTCTCGATCTGCGTGTCCATCGCCGGGCACACGCCGCACTCGAAGCACGGCGTCCACCGGCAGTCCTCGACCTCGGCCGCGCCCGCCGGGTCGATGGCGGCCTGCCAGTCCTGCCAGAGCCAGTCCCGGTCGAGCCCGGTGTCGAGGTGATCCCACGGCAGGATCTCCGAGTACGAGCGCTCTCGCGTCGTGTACCAGGCCAGGTCGACCCCGTCACCCGCGAGGGCCGTGTCGGCGCAGGCCGCCCAGCGCTCGAACGAGAAGTACTCGCTCCACCCGTCGAATCGCCCGCCGTCTTCCCAGACCGCCTTGATGACCTTGGCGACCCGGCGGTCGCCGCGGGACAGCAGCCCCTCGACCACCGAGGGCTTGCCGTCGTGGTACCGGAAGCCGATCGACGATCCGTAGCCGCGGTCGGCCCGCATCGCCGCGCCCAGTGCCTTCAGCCGGGCGTCAACCGTCTCGTGGTCGCACTGGGCCGCCCACTGGAACGGCGTATGCGGCTTTGGCACGAACCCCCCGATCGACACGGTGCACCGGATGTCGCGCCGCCCGCTGGCCTTCCGGCCCGCCTCGATCACCCGGTGCGCGACGCGGGCGATGGCCAGCACGTCGTCGTCGGTCTCGGTCGGCAGCCCGCACATGAAGTAGAGCTTGACCTGCCGCCAGCCGCTGGCGTAGGCGGTCGACACCGTCGAGATCAGGTCATCCTCGGTGACCATCTTGTTGATCACCCGGCGGATCCGGTCGGTACCGCCCTCCGGGGCGAAGGTGAGCCCGGACCGGCGGCCGTTCCGGCTGAGCTCGTCGGCCAGCGTCACGTTGAACGCGTCCACCCTGGTGGACGGCAGGGACAGCCCGGTGTTCGTGCCCTCGTACCGGTCGGCCAGGTCGGTGGCGATCTGGTTGATCTCGCTGTGGTCGGCGCTGGACAGCGAGAGCAGCCCGACCTCGGAGAACCCGCTGGCGGCCAGCCCGGCCTCGGTCATGTTGCCGATCGTGGTGATCGAGCGCTCGCGGACCGGCCTGGTGATCATGCCGGCCTGGCAGAACCGGCAGCCCCTGGTGCAGCCGCGGAAGATCTCCACGCTGAACCGCTCGTGCACCGACTCGGCCACCGGCACGATCGGCTTGCTCGGGTAGGGCCACGAGTCCAGGTCGGAGACCGTGTGCTTGGCGACCGCACGCGGCACGGCCGGCCGGTTCGGGGCGACCGCGCCGATCGTCCCGTCGGGCTGGTAGCGCACGTCGTAGAAGCGCGGCACGTAGACGCCGCCGTCGGCGGCCAGGCGGAGCAGCAGGCCATCGCGGCCGCCCGGCCGCCCGGCCCGCTTCCAGTCCCTGATCAGGTCGGTGATCGTCAGCACGGCCTGCTCGCCGTCGCCGAGCACGGCGCCGTCGATGAAGTCGGCGATCGGCTCGGGATTGAACGCGGCGTGCCCTCCGGCCAGCACGACGGGGTCGCCGGCGCCCCGGTCGGCGGCCGCCAGCGGGATCCCGGCCAGGTCGAGCGCGGTCAGCAGGTTGGTGTAGCCGAGTTCGGTCGCGAAACTGACCCCGAGCACGTCGAACGCCCTGACCGGCCGGTGCGCGTCGACCGTGAACTGCGGCACCTGATGCTCGCGCATCAGTGCTTCCAGGTCTGGCCAGACGCAGTAAGTGCGCTCGGCGAGCACGCCATCGCGCTCGTTCAGCACCTCGTAAAGAATCTGGATGCCCTGATTGGGCACGCCTACCTCATACGCGTCCGGGTACATCAGCGCCCAGCGGACATCGGCGTCGTCCCAGTTCTTGACGACGCTGTTGAGTTCGCCGCCCACGTACTGGATGGGCTTGCGCACCAGCGGGAGCAGCGACTCAAGCCGGGGGTAGACGGACTGGACAGGCATCGTTACAGCTTACCGACCGTCGGCAGATGCGATGCGAGGCGCCGGTGTCTGGCATGGGGCCGCGATTATCCGGCCAAGACGGTGATTTCCATTGGATGCCGATCGGGAATTATATATACTTACGCCCTATTCCAGATCAGAAGTGTAGGTAATTCGAGCGGGTGAGGAACGGATCGTCATGCATCTCGATCTGTACATAATTCTCGGCAGCGCGATCGTGGGCCTGCTCGTCGGGCTCACCGGGGCGGGCGGCGGCGCGCTGATGACCCCGATGCTCATCCTGCTGTTCAACGTGACGCCGTCGTCGGCGATCTCCAGTGACCTGGTGGCCGCCGTGCTGATGCGACCGTTCGGCGCCGCCATGCACCTGCACAAGGGCACCGTCAACCTGCGCATGGTCGGCTGGATGGTGATCGGTTCGGTGCCGATGGCGTTCCTCGGGACGTACTTGCTGCACCTGCTCGGCGCGGGCGGCACGGCCGCCCAGACCCACGTCGAATTGGTGCTGGGCGTGGCGCTGCTCATCGGCGCGGGCGCGATGGTCTTGCGCTATGTGCTCGACCGGCGCAGCGGCCACAAGCGGCTCGGCACGATGTCCGAGATCACCGTGCGGCCGCTGCCCACGGTCGCGATCGGCATGGTGGGCGGCCTGATCGTCGGCCTCACCTCGGTCGGCTCGGGCTCGCTGATGATCGTGCTGCTGCTGTTCGTCTATCCGCTGCTCGGGGCGAACCGGCTGGTGGGTACCGACCTGACGCAGGCCGTTCCGCTCACCATGGCCGCTGCGGCCGGCGCCCTGATCTGGGGCTCGCCGGTCTTCGGGGTGACGGCGTCGATCGTGATCGGCAGCGTGCCCGCCGTGCTGGTCGGCTCGTACTTCTCCTCCCACGCGCCGGACCGCTACATCAGGCCGATCATCACCTTCGTGATCTTCGCGTCCGGGCTGAAGTACGTCGGCGTGCCCACCAGCGCGCTCGGGATCATCCTGGGCACGGTGCTCGTGGTGGGCCTGGCGGTGTGGCTGATCCGGGCGCAGCCCTGGCGTCGCGAGGGGGCAGCGGCGGCGGCCGGTCCCGCGCCGGCGACGCACGTCAGCGGTGCCCAGGTGCCCGCGCCGGTCACGATCCCGGTCAACGGCACCGCCGCGCCCAACGGCATGGCCCCGGTCAACGGCACGGCGACGCCCAACGGCACGGCCTCGCTCAACGGCACCGCCGCTCCCGTTGACCGGCAGAGTCCCCCGCCCAGCGCCGGCATCGACTAGCCCGCTCGACTAGCCCGCTCGACCAGCCCGCTGGTCACATCAGTCACACCAGCATCACAGGCAACTGTCCAACCTGGAGGGGGCCGGGATGAATCCCGGGATTGATCCCTCGTCCGGGGATGAATCCCGGGATTCATCCCCGGACGCTGCCCGCCCGGCCGGGCCCGTCCGCCCGGGTCAGGTGACGGCCGGGCTTGTCTGCTCGGCGTTCGGCCTGACCGCGGGGCCCAGAACCTCGATCGCCGCGGTGTCGCGCGGCGCGACCGGACGAGTCTGGCGCCTCGACCTGGGTTCGAGCCAGCCGGCCCGCTACGCGGTCAAGCACCTGCTCGACGAACCCGACGAGCTGTCGGTCCGCCAGGAGACGGCGTTCACGACCCACCTGGCGGCCGCGGGCATCCCGCTGCCGCGCAGCCTGCCCGGCCGCAACGGTCAGTTCGTCGTCCCGCTGCCCGGCGGCGGCACCCGCGACGGCGCAGGCGACGCCACCCGCGACGCCACCCGCGACGGCACGGGCGACGGCACCGGCGGCGGCACCGGCGACGGCACCGGCCCGGCCGGCAGCGGCTGGCTCCGGCTCTACGAGTGGATCGACGGAGAACCCGCTGACCTGGCTGACCCCGGCGTCGCCGGCCGGATCGGCGGGTTGCTGGGAACGCTGCACGCGCACGCGCTGCCGCCGCACGGGCCAGCCGACCCCTGGTACGAGACGGCTCCAGCGCCGGAGACCTGGACCCAGCTCGGTGAGGCCGGGCGGGCCCAGGGCGTCGTCTGGAGCCGGCCGCTGACCGAGCGGGCCGGCCTGCTGCGCGGCCTGGCTCACCTGGTTGGGCCGACCGCCAGAGATCAGATGCTGACCTGCCACCGGGACCTGCACCCTGACAACGTCCTGGTCGACGGCTCCGGGGCGCTGGTCCCGCTGGACTGGGACGAGTCCGGGCCCGCCTGCCCGAGCCAGGAGCTGGCCGGGCTCTTGATGTTCTGGCATCTCGACGACCACGGCGCGGCCGATGAGGCGGCCGTCGAGCGGACGCTGCGCGGCTACTACGCCGCCGGCGGCCCTGGCCGGCTGCGCGACGAGCGGTCGTTCGGCATGTACCTGGCTGGCCGGCTCAACTTCCTGCACAGCCAGGCGGGCCTGGCGCTGGACCCGGCGACCAGCCCCGATGACCGGGATTACGCGTCGGCTGAGGTGGCTGACACGCTGGCCAGGCTGCCCACGCTCCCGCTGATCAGGCGCCTCCTGCGGATCGCCGCGGGCGCTTAGCCCGCGACGCAGCATGTGCCGCTAGGCCTGGCCGGGCTCCCGGAGCCGGGGCAGGCCCTCGGCCAGGCCGTGGATAAGGCGCTCGAGCGTCGGGCGGAACGGGGGGCAGGCCCTGGCCAGCCCCGGTTCTTCCGCGTAGAGGGCGCGCAGGACGTCCGGGGGGTGGGCGATGGGCCAGAGCATGCCCGCGAACGTCGTGGCGGCCGCGGCGAGCTCGAATCCCTCGGCTGGCGTGAGCTTGCTCCGCCCGGCGATCAGGCCGCCCGCTCGGTCAAGTGACTCGAGCGCTGCCCGCTTGTAACCCCGCGCGGCCTCCAGCCCGACGTTCTGCTCCAGGCTGGTGGCCAGCACGCTCTGCAGGTCGCAGAAGAGCGGGCGGCTGACGAGCGAGCCAGCCAGCAGCGCCGACAGCTCGGCGGGGCCGCCCGCGAAGCCATCCAGGCGGGCGGTGATCTCCCGCGTCCACCCCTGCCACTCCTGTGCCGCCAGCGCCAGGTAGATCTCGTCCCGGGTCCCGAAGTACCGCAGGACGTTGGACTTGGCCAGGCCAACGGCCGTGCCGACCGCGGCCAGGGTGACGCCCTGGACCCCTTCCCGCCGGGCCAGGTCCCGCGCGGCGGCCAGGATCGCGTCGCGGCGCTGCCGCTTGTGCTCGGGCCGGCGGGCGCGGGCGAAGCTCTGCGTGCTGCTCACGATTTGACATCGTACCGGATTAGCAGAACACTAGTCTTTTATTAGCAGAACGAAGGTCTCTTAAGTACTGTGGCGCGGCCAGGCCAGTGCCGGGCCACCGGCCACCAACCAGCGGGAGCAGGGATGGACGAGCGGGAGCGGCATGCGGACAAGCGGGATCCAGGCCTGGTGGCCTTGGTCACCGGGGCCACGTCGGGCATCGGCGAGGCCGCCGCCCTGGAACTGCGCCAGCGCGGCTACGTCGTCTATGCCGCCGCGCGGCGGGTCGACCGGCTGGCCGGCCTGGCCGGCCGCGGCATGCACGCGCTGGCCATGGATGTCTCCGACGACGCGTCGATGCAGGCCGGCGTGGCGCAGGTGATCGCCGATCAGGGCCGGATCGACGTGCTGGTGAACAATGCCGGCTACGGGTCCTACGGCGCGCTCGAGGACGTCGACCTGGCCGAGGCCAGGTACCAGTTCGAAGTCAACGTGTTCGGCCTGGCCAGGCTGATCCAGCTGATCACACCGCACATGCGCGCGCAGGGCTCGGGCCGGATCGTCAACATCTCCTCGATGGGCGGGAAGATCTACGAGCCGCTCGGCGCCTGGTATCACGCCACCAAGTTCGCGGTCGAGGGTCTCAGCGACTCGCTCCGGCTGGAGCTCAAGCCGTTCGGGATCGACGTCGTGATCGTCGAGCCGGGCGCGATCAGGACGGAGTGGGCCGACATCGCCGCTGACAAGCTGGACAAGACGTCGGGTGTCACCGCGTACGCCGGTCAGGCCGACCGGGTCAGCGCGGTTCTGCGCGCGATGGGAACCAACCCGCGCCGGGCGACCGACCCGGCCGTCGTCGGCCGGGTCATCGCCGCGGCGGTGACCAGCCGCCGGCCGAAGACCCGCTATGTCACGGGCTTTGGCGCGCGGCCCCTGCTGCTGGCCCGGCGGATCCTGCCCGACCGGGGCTTCGACCGCGTCATGACTATGGCCTACCGCCGCGCGAGCTAGCTGGCGAAGATGTTGCGCGGCCTGCGCACCGACTGGAGCAGGCCGATCGCGATCATGTCGGCGAACATGGCCGACCCGCCGTAGGAGACGAACGGCAGCGGCAGGCCGGTCACCGGCATGATCCCGACCGTCATCCCGATGTTGACGAAGGCCTGTACCGCGAACCAGATCGCGATGCCGGCCGCGACCAGCATGCCGAACTGGTCCTCGGCGCGAGCCGAGATCCGAAGCGCGCAGATCAGCAGCAGCGCGAGCAGGCCGATCACGATGAGCGAGCCGGTGAAGCCCAGCTCATTGCCCACCACGGCGAAGATGAAGTCGGTGTGCTGCTCGGGGACGAAGCTGCCGGCGATCATCGGGCTGTGGAACAGGCCGGTGCCGTGCAGGCCACCCGACCCGATCGCGATCTTCGACTGGGCCGCGCTGTAGCCGGTACCGCGCGGGTCGGCCGACGGATTGATGAACGACGTCAGCCTGCTGAGCTGATAGGCCTTGAGCAGGTGCAGCCTGGCGACGGCCGTGACCGCCAGGGCCGACGCGGCCACCATCCCGGCCAGCCACCGGAGCCGGACGCCGGACAGCGCGATCAGGCCGACCACCAGCAGGACCAGCACGATCATCACCCCGAGGTCGGGCTCGGCGGCGACGAGCAGGATCGGGACCGCGGCCGTTGCGAGCGTCAGCCCCACGGCCTTGCTCCCCGGCCTCTTCTCGCCGGCCCGCAGCCCGGAGAGCAGCATCGCGCTGATCACGATGACTGACAGCTTGGCGAACTCCGACGGCTCGATCTGGAACCCGGCTCCGATCGAGATCCACGATCGTGCCCCGTTGACGATGCTGCCGAGCGGGGTCAGCACCACGAGCAGCCCGAGGCAGGACAGTGCGTAGACGATTGGCGCCAGAAGCCTGAGCTGACGAGGATCAAGCGAGCCCACCACCAGCATCAGGATCAGGCCCAGGGCAATGTTGAGCAGCTGCTTCATCAGGAAGCCGTGCGGATTAGCGCCCTGCTGCAGCAGCATCGGCTGGGTCGCCGACCAGATCATCAGCGTCCCGAGCAGGGTGAGCCCCAGCACCGTGGAGAGCAGCAGCCAGTCGGCCTGCCGGAGCGCCGAGTCCCGGCCGGCCGCCCTGGCGGCGGCCCGCCGGACCGCCACCCAGGCCGGGTTGCTCCGGCTGCGGGACTGGCTGCTGACCCAGCTCACGGGTGCCGCCTCCGGCGGCTGGCCGCCTGGCCGGCCTGCCCCGGCCTGGCGGCCGCCGGCCCGAACCCGGCGGGCGGGACCAGCTGGCCGGCCCGGTCCAGATGCGGCAGGCCGGGCAGGACCCCGCCCGGCAGCGCCGCCTTGTGGCCCTCGAGGCCGTAGATCCCGTCCCAGATCTGCCGGACCGCTGGCCCGGAGACCTGCGCGCCGAAACCGGAGTTCGGGATCATCATCACCACGACGTACTTGGGGTGGTCGCACGGCGCGAACGAGGCGAACACCGAGGTCGACTGGTTGCCGCTGACCTGGGCCGTGCCGGTCTTGCCTGCCACGCACACCTTGCCGAGCGGGAAGCCGCCGAACGTCCCAGCGGCCGTGCCGCTGGTGACCACGCCGGCCAGCGCGTGCCTGATATACGCCAGGGTCGACTTGGCCACCGGAAGATGGCCCGCCACCGGAGGCGTGATCCTGCGCACCACCTGGCCGCCCGGGCCGATCAGCGCCTCGCCGATGCGCGGGCTGTAGAGCGTGCCGCCGTTGGCCAGGGCCGCGTAAGCCCGGGCCAGCTGCAGCGGCGTGACCGAGACGTAGCCCTGGCCGATCGAGGCGATCACCGCCTGACCCGCCGTCCAGATGTTGCCCGACCGGCAGTCGTCCCATTCGATCTGCTGGACGTAGCTGCCGTTGGCCTTGCCGTACTTGCACCAGTTCTGGCCCTGGTGCGCGTTGTCCTTCCACAGGTAGTACAGCCAGCTGCGGGTCGGCACGCTGCCCGGGTTCTCGGCCGGCAGGTCGACTCCGGTGGCCCGGCCGAATCCCCAGGCCAGCTCCATCTTCTGCATCTCCTGGACCGGAGCGCGCGGTGACCGCACGTCGTTCGCGCGCGGATGATCCCGCAGGTAAATCTGGTAGGCGAGGTTGTAGAAGACGGTGTCGCAGGACACGACGAGGGCGGTATAGAAGCTCATCGCCCCCAGCGACGGGCTGCCGTCGTTGACGTAGGACCGGCCGCCGATGTTCACTGCCGCCGGGCACTGATAGGTGCCGTTCAGCGGGAAGCCCGCGGCGACCGCGGCGGCCACCGAGGTGACTTTCCATGTCGATCCTGGCGCGTACTGGCCCTGGGTCGCCCGGTTCAGGATCGGCTCGCCGCCGTGCGTGCTGAACAGGTGCGCGAACTCGGCCGTGGAGATCCCGCCGGTCCACACACTGGGGTTGTAGGTCGGGTAGCTGGCCAGCGCGAGCACCCGGCCGGTGGTCGTCATCACCACGGCCGCACCGCCCTTGCCGACCGGGTTGCCGGCGAACTGGCCCCGCTGGACGGCGCTGGCCAGGGCCGCCTCGGTGTCCTGCTGGAGGGCCGCGTTGATGCTCGTGACGAGATAGTCCCCCGGCTGCGGCTTGACCGCGCTGACCGTTCCGGTCACCTGCCCCGCCGCGTTCACGGCGAGCCTGGTCGTACCGGGCGTGCCGCGCAGCGCGCGGTCGTACTGAAGCTCCAGGCCGGCCTGCCCGACCAGGTCGACGCTGGAGAACCCGGTTACGGGCAGGCCCTCCCGCTGCAGCTCGCTGGCCGTGATCGGCTGCAGGTAGCCGAGGGTCTGGGCCAGGTCGGTGGAGACCGGCTGGTGGTAGCGGGTCACCGGCTGGACCGCGGCGGTCACCCCCTGATAGAGGCGCTGGTTCTCGAGCACCTCGAGGCCGATCCTGGTCGGCACGTGCTCGGCGACCGGGATGGGCTGATACGGCGAGCCCGGCCAGCACGGCTGGCTCACTCCGGCGGTGCACAGCCGGACCTCGCGCAGCAGCCGGCGGTGCCTGATGTGCAGCAGCCGGCCAAGCCGGCTCAGCACGGCCGCTCCCCCGTCACGCTGCTTCCACAGCGTCGGCATGCTGACCGACACGACGAGCGCGGAGTGGCTGTCGACCATCGGCGCGCCGGTGTCGTCGACGATCGGGCCGCGTACCGGCGGCTGGATCACCTGCCTGACGCGCTCGGAGTTCGCCTGGGCCAGGTACACGGTGCCGGTCCTGACCTGCAGGTACCAGACTCGCGTGCTGAGGCCGAGGAGCAGGGCGGCGACGACCACGTACAGCACGATCAGCCGGGGCCGCGAGGCCGGGATCATCGGGAGCCTGCCGTCCGGCTGCTGCCGATCCGCCAGACCGTGGACCGGCCACCGGCCCGCCGCAGCCAGCTCAGCCGGCGAAACGGCCCGCGCCCGGCGCTGATCCTGGCCGTCTTCGGCTGCCGTGAGCGGGCCGCCTGGTTCCCGGACGCGGCGCGGGCGAACCGCGGCTGCTTGCGCTTGCGGGCGGCGCGTCCGGTCACGGCGCCCGGATGACCGGATCCGGTCGCCGTCAGCGGGCCGCCGAAGCGTACCGACAGGCCGCCACCGCCGCCCCTGGCGCCCGCCGTTCCGGCCAGCCAGGATCCGGACGCGAATCGCGACGGGGCGGCCCGGAACCGCGGTGCCGCCCGGTGGGCCTGACTGGGCCGGTCTCCGGCGGCCACGCCGCCGCGGCCGAACGCGATCCGCGGCACCCGGCGCGCGGCGGGCCGGCCGGCCCCGGCAGGCTCCCGGTCCCGAACGCGATCCGCGGTACCCGCCCGGCCGCGGCCCGGCCGGCCCCGGCAGGCTCCCGGTCCCGAACGCGATCCGCGGTACCCGCCCGGCGGCCGCCCGGCTGGTTCCCGGAAGGCGGCGCGCTGGCACGCCTCCGCGGCCGAACGCGATCCTGGGGGTCTTCGGGCCGGCCGGCCGCCCGGCGCCTGGCAAGCTGCCGGTCCCGAACCCGATGCTGGGCAGCTCAGGGCCGGTGAGCGCGTGCCGGTCAAGTCCGTGCTGGCTGATGCCAGCCGCGCCAAGGCCGGTGCCTCCGCGCCGGTTCCGGCCGACCGCCCGTGATCTCCTGCGCTGCTCATCGGCCAGCCGGAGGCGGACCGGCCGGGCCGGGCGGGCCTGGCTGCCCTGACCGGCCCGAGCGGTCGACACGGCCGACCCGGCCACCCCGGCTCCCGGCCGCAGCCGGGCCAGCCCGGTCGGTCCGGCCAGCACCGGCGGCATGACCGGCGTGACCCCTGGCGGCCGCCTGCCGACCCAGAACGCGCCCTTGCGCGAGCTAGCCCCGGTCACCATGGCGGTCAGCCTGGCCTGCTCTCGCCGGGCCCGCCGGGACCTGGCCGGCCCGGCCAGCCAGCCGATCGCCCCGATCGCCGGCACGTCGTCGTTGACGTCGCCGACCAGCCAGCGCCCGCTGGCGGCGGCCCGGCTGCCGCCCGCGACGGCCCGGCGGTACCGCATCCGCTGGCTGACGGTTCCCGGCCCGCCGACGCTGCCTGCCACCGTGACGGGACCGGCGCTCCCGCCGGTCTCGAGCGCGGGCGAATCGTCGACCGGGTCGAAGCTGACCCCGAGCGCGACGGCGAGCCTGACCGCGGCCAGCATGACCAGCGGGATGGCCAGGACGTCGTACAGCACCGACGCCGGCAGCATCTGGGCCACCGCCGCCATGGTGACCTCGGGGGTGTCGAGGGCCAGCGTCACGATCGCGGCCAGTCCTTCGCCGGCTGCCGCCACCGCGGCCGCGGCCGCGAGCGCGAGCAGGGCCGAGTGCCGCAAGGCCGGGCGCGCCCTGCCCCCGACGTAGCCGGCCAGGCACAGCACGAGCGCATACTGGCCGACCAGCTGGCTGGCCGGCGGGGCCAGGTCGAGTGCCAGCCCGGCGCCGAACCCGGCCAGAAGCCCGGCGGTCGGCCCCCCCGTCATGCCGAGCACCACAACGCACAGCAGGACAAGATCCGGCGTGCCCCCGCCCGGAAGGACCAGGCCGTTCACGATCGTCAGCTGAACAAGCAGCACGACGGCCAGTGCCACGACCGCGACGATCTTGCGTCTCATCTCTTAGCCGGCCCGCATGCTTGTGTGTGCGTGGCCGGACCGAGCCGGCGACGACGTTGGCGCTGGGCTGGATGACGCCGTGCCAGACGGGGCCGGACTGGACGGCGCTGGGCTGGGCGGTGCTGGTTTCGGCGGTGCTGGTTTCGGCCGGGGCGGAAGGACGGAGAACCGCGGGTCGTGCCGAGGCGGCGAGACGACGATCCCGACCACGTCGATCGCGCCGAAGCTGGCGTACGGCCGGACCAGCGCCTGCCCGGTCAGGCCGCCCGCCTTGTTCCTGACCGACACGATCACGCCGACCGGAACGCCGGGCACGAACGGCCGGTCCCGCACCGAGGCGGCGGTCACCAGCTGCTCCCCGTTCTTCAGCGCGCTGGGGTCGAGTACCTGGAGCCTGAGCAGGCCGGCTCGGCCGCGCCGCGGCCCTGACCGGTTACCCAGCCGACCTGCCCGCCTGGCGCCAGCCGGACCCCGACCACCGAGCTCGGGTCAGAGGCCAGCATGACCGTGCAGGTCCTGGCGCTGACCGAGACGACCTGTCCGATCAGGCCCGCGCCGTCGAGCACGGTCTGCTGCGGCCTGATCCCGTCGCCGCGTCCGGCGTCGAGTGTCACCGTCTGCTGGTAACCCTGGCCGAAGCCGATGGCCGAAGCGGCGATTACCCGGTAGCCGCCGCGGCCCGACACCTGGAGCAACCTGCCGAGCTGGCGGTACTCGGCCCTGGTCAGCCTGGCCTGGCTCAGCTCGCTCCGCATGGCGATCAGCTGCCGCTGCATGGCGGCCGTCCGGGCCGAGCTGCCGGTGCCTGCCACGCCCGCGCCGAGGAACCGGCCGACCGGCCTGGTCACCGAGGCAACGGCGCGCTCGGCACCGCCGAACACCGTGCCGGCGAAACCACGCGCCGACGTGATCAGCGAGGACGACTTGTTCTGGTAGCTGACCGCGATCAGGACCAGCGCTGCGGCCAGCGTGATGGCCAGGGCCAGCCTGCTGCGCCGGGTGTCGCGCACGTCGACGGCCTGTCCTTAGCGACGGGACTCGGGGACAAGCACCTGCCGGAGCGTGTCGAAGTCCTCCACGCACTTGCCTGTTCCGAGCGCCACCGAGTCGAGCGGGTTGTCGGCGACGTGGATCGGCATCCCGGTGTCCTCCCGCAGCCGCTGATCGAGCCCGCGCAGCAGCGCACCGCCGCCGGTCAGCGCGATGCCGCGGTCCATCACGTCGCCGGCCAGCTCGGGCGGGCACTTGTCGAGCGTGGTCCGCACGGCGTCGACGATGACCGCGAGCGGCTCGGCAATCGCGTTGCGAACCTCGGCCGCCGAGATCAGCACCGTCTTGGGCAGGCCGCTGACCAGGTCCCGGCCCCGGATCTCGGCGCTCGGCTCGTCGCTGGCCGGGTACGCGGAGCCGAGCGCCATCTTGATCTCCTCGGCGGTCCGCTCGCCGAGCGTCAGCGAGTACTCCTTCTTGCCGAAGTTGATGATCGCCTGGTCGAGCTCGTCACCGCCGACCCTGATCGACTGAGCGGTCACGATGCCGCCGAGCGAGATAACGGCGACCTCGGTGGTGCCGCCGCCGATGTCCACGACCATGTTGCCGGTCGGCTCGTTGACCGGCAGGCCAGCCCCGATCGCCGCCGCCATCGGCTCCTCGATGATGTAGACGCGCCGCGCGCCCGCCTGATGGCCGGCTTCCTTGACGGCACTTTGCTCGACGCCCGTAATCCCGCTGGGCACGGCGATGACGATTCGCGGCTTGGCCAGGCCGCCGCGACGGTGAACTTTCTGGATGAAATAACGCAGCATGCGCTCGGTGACGTCGAAGTCCGCGATTACCCCGTCTTTTAGCGGCCGAACAGCGATGATATTGCCGGGAGTACGGCCTATCATGCGCTTGGCTTCCAGCCCGACGGCGACTATCTGTCCGGTATTGGTGTTCAGCGCGACCACTGACGGTTCATTCAGAACAATCCCGCGCCCCCTGACATACACCAGGGTGTTGGCGGTACCCAGGTCGACGGCCATGTCACGGCCGAGAAAGGCCAGCGCGTTGCTCATCTGCTTCCCTATGGTCCAGCGAGTGCGCGTACTACGAAGTTCGCAAATACGGGCTCTGCATATGGGTACTCTTTATAGCCGCATATTGCCCACATCTGGTCAGCGCGGGCATCAGCTAGCCGCAGGGAATGATGCTACCCGGCAACCTCGCACCGATTCTCACCGGGCCGGGTAAATAGATAGCGAGTCGCCAGAAGTTGCAATAACGTTACGACGAGCTTTCCACCCGATGACCAAGCCAGATTCCGGTCACCCAGAGCAATGTGAAAATTCCGCCGAGAATATACATAACGGCTAGCACGGCGCCGGACGCGATGACGAGAACCTGGAGCAGGCTCCCGCCGACCAGGGTCACCGGCAGCCTCCGCCTGGCCAGCACGGCCAGCAGCACGGCCGCCACGACCGCGATCCCGGCGACCAGCCCGGCGGCCAGCGGGGCGACGTTCGCGAGTTTCACCGCCGGAACGATGGTCAGCGCGATCACGATCGCCTCGAGCATCAGCACGGTCGAGGTCAGCCTGCTCATCGCGGCCCGCTCATCGGTGTCTGCTCATCGGTGTCTGCTCATCCGCTCCGGCCGGCCAGCAGCAGCCGCGCGTCCCCGGCGGTGATCACCGAGCCGGTGATCAGCACCACGGTCCCGGCCGCCGCCGCGCCCAGGTCCTCGTCGCCGGTCATCAGGCCGGCCAGCGAGCCGCCGATCGCCGCGGTGGCCTCGTCGGCAAGTCCGACGGCCAGCTCGATCGCGTCGTCGAGCCGCTCGGCCACGTGCACCCGGTCGGGGCCGAACGCCGGCCTGGCCAGCTCGGCCAGTGCCGCCGCGTCCAGGGAGCGCGGCGATGAGTTGCTGGTCGCGACGACCGCCGCCGCGACCGGCTCAAGCTCGTCCATGATGCCGGCCACGTCCTTGTCCGCGCTCACTGCCAGCACCGCGATCACCTCGGTGGCGCCGAACGACTCGGACAGCGCGGCCGCCGTCGCCGCCATCCCGGCCGGGTTGTGCGCGGCGTCGATCAGCACCACCGGGCTGCGCCTGACGATCTCCAGCCGTCCGGGCGAGTTCATCATCGCGAAGGCCTCGGCGACCAGGTCGGCATCGAGCGCGACGGTACCGCGCAGGTTGACGGCCGATCCGGCCCGGCCAGCGCCAGCAGCGTCCGGCGAACCGGCCGTTAGCCCGTCCGGGGAGCCGGCCCCGCCGGAGAAGGCCTCGACAGCGGCCAGCGCGCAGGCAGCATTGGCCGCCTGATGCGCGCCGAACAGCGGCAGGAACAGGTCGTGGTACTCGCCGAGCAGGCCCTTCACGGCCACCCGCTGACCGCCGACGGCCAGGTCACGGCCGAGCACCCCGAACTCGATGCCCTCCCTGGCCACCGTGGCGCCGACCTCGGCCGCCCGTCGCAACAGCCCGGCCGCCGCCTCGACCGGCTGCTGGCCGATCACGGCCACCGCACCCGGCTTGATGATGCCGGACTTGTCGGCGGCGATCGCCGCCACGGTGTCGCCCAGGTACTGCGCGTGGTCGATCGAGATCGGCGTGATCACGGCGACGGCGCCGTCGGCTACGTTCGTGCAGTCCCAGGTGCCGCCCATCCCGACCTCAATGACCGCGACATCGACCGGCGCGTCGGCAAAGGCGGCGAACGCCATTCCCGTCAGCACCTCGAAGAACGACAGCGGCACCGGCTGGTTCTTGTCCACCAGTTCCAGGTACGGCTCGATCTCGCGGTAGACCTCGATGAACCGCTCGGCGCTGAGCGGCTCGCCGTCCACGCTGATCCGCTCGCGCATCGAGATCAGGTGCGGGCTGGTGAACAGGCCGGTGCGCAGGCCGCGAGCGCGCAGCAGGGTCTGGACCATCCGCGCCGTGGAGGTCTTGCCGTTGGTCCCGGTGAGGTGTATCACCGGGTACGAGCGCTGCGGGTCGCCGAGCAGGCCGGTCAGCTCCCTGATCCGGTCCAGCGACGGGTCGATCGAATGCTCGGGCGTCCGGACCAGGATCTGCTGCTCGACCTCCCGCAGTTCCGCGCCGCCCGTGCTCATTTGCGCGCCTCCGGCACGACCCTACTCACGAGCCGGCCAGCGCGGCGAGGCGCTCTTCGAGGCGGCCGATCTCGGCCTGCGCCGCGGCCAGCCGGTCCCGGCTCTTGGTCACCACGTCGGCGGGTGCCTTCTCGACGAACGACGGGCTGGCGAGCTTGCGTTGCGAAACCTCGGCATCGGCCTGGGCGGCAGCAAGCTCCTTGGCCAGCCTGCGCCGCTCCGCGGCGACGTCGATCCCAGTGGACGTGTCCAGCCGGACGGTGATGCCCTCGGCCTGGACCGAGGCGTTCGGGCTGAAGCCGTCGGCCGGCTCGGTGAGCCGCAGCAGCGCGCGGAGCGAGGCCTCGTGCGGCGCGAGCGGCGAGTCACCGATCCCCGCCAGCACGGCCGGCACCCGCTGCGAGGGCCGCAGCCCCTGATCGGCGCGGAACCTGCGGACCCCGGTCACGAGCCGCATCAGGGACTCGATCACCGCCTCGGCCGCCTCGTCGCCGTCGTCGGCCGCCACCGGCCACGGCGCCACCACCACCGACTCGCCACCCGTCAGCGCGGTCCACAGCTCCTCGGTGACGAACGGCATGACCGGATGGAACAGCCGCAGCAGCTGGTCGAGTACGTGACCGAGCACGCGACGCGTCAGCCCGGCCGCCGCCTCGTCCTGTCCGGCGAGCACCGGCTTGGCCAGTTCCAGGTACCAGTCGCAGAACTCGTCCCAGGCAAAGTGGTATGCCGCGTCGCACGCCTTGGCGAACTCGAACTCCTCGAACAGCGCGTCGGTCTCGGTGATCACAGCCGCCAGCCGGGACAGGATCCACCGGTCAGGGACGCTGAGCCTGGCTCGCTCGGGCGCGGACAGGGCACCAGTCGCCTCCGCTCCGTTCAGGAGCGCGAACCTGGTGGCGTTCCACAGCTTGTTGCAGAAGTTCCGCGCGCCCGCCACCCATTCCTCGCTGAGCGCGACGTCACCGCCGGGGCTGGCCCCCCTGGCCAGGGTGAACCTGGTCGCGTCGGCCCCGAACCTGGCGATCCAGTCGAGCGGGTCGACGGTGTTGCCGCGCGACTTGGACATCTTCTTGCCCTGGGCGTCTCGCACCAGCCCGTGCAGCGCCACCTGCCGGAACGGCACCGAGTTGTCCGGCCCGGCGCCGGCCATCGCGTACAGGCCGAACAGCATCATCCTGGCCACCCAGAAGAACAGGATGTCGTATCCCGTGACCAGCACGCTGGTCGGGTAGAACGCGCGCAGATCCGGGGTGTCCTGTGGCCAGCCGAGCGTGGAGAAGGGCCACAGCGCCGAGGAAAACCAGGTGTCGAGCACATCGGGATCCTGCGTCCAGCCCGGACCCGGCGGCTCCTCGTCCGGTCCGACGCAGCGCACCTCGCCGTCCGCCGAGTACCAGACCGGGATCCGGTGCCCCCACCACAGCTGCCGGCTGATGCACCAGTCGTGCATGTCGTCGACCCAGTCGAAGTAGCGGGCGGCGAGCTGCGCCGGGTAGATCCGGACCCGGCCGTCCCGCACGGCGTCGCCGGCCGCCTTGGCCAGCGGATCGACCTTGACGAACCACTGCAGCGACAGCCGCGGCTCCACGGTGGTGCCGCATCTGTCGCAGTGCCCGACCGCGTGCACGTAGGGCCGGATTTCAGCGACAACGCGACCCTCCGCGCGCAGTGCCGCGAGGACGGCCGGCCTCGCCTCGAACCGGTCTAGCCCCTCGAATGGCCCGGAGGCCGTGACGACGCCGCGCTCGTCCATGATCGTCAGGCTCGGCAGGTCGTGCCGACGGCCGATCTCGAAGTCGTCCGGGTCGTGGGCGGGAGTCACCTTGACCGCACCGGTGCCGAACTCCGGGTCGACATGCGGATCGGCCACGACGGGGACGTGCCTGCCGGTCAGCGGCAGCTCGACGGTCGTGCCGACGAGGCGGGCGTAGCGCGGGTCGTCCGGGTGCACGGCCACGGCCGTGTCGCCGAGCATCGTCTCGACCCTGGTGGTGGCCACCACGACCGCGCAGTCGCCGTCTCCGTACCTGATGCTGACCAGCTCGCCCTCGTCGTCGGAGTGGTCGACCTCGATGTCGGACAGCGCGGTCATGCAGCGCGGGCACCAGTTGATGATCCGGTCGGCCCGGTAGATCAGGCCGTCGTCGAACAGCCGCTTGAAGATTGTCTGGACGGCCCGAGACAGGCCCTCGTCCATCGTGAACCGCTCGCGGGTCCAGTCGACGCTGTCACCAAGCTTGCGCATCTGACCGAGGATCCGGCCGCCGTACTCGGCCTTCCACTGCCAGACTCGCTCGACGAACGCCTCGCGGCCGAGATCGTGCCGGGACAGCCCCTCCCTGGCGAGCTCGCGCTCGACCACGTTCTGGGTCGCGATGCCCGCGTGGTCCATGCCCGGCAGCCACAGCGCGTTGTACCCCTGCATCCTGCGGCGCCGGACGAGGGCGTCGATGAGCGTGTGGTCGAGCGCGTGACCGATATGCAGCGAGCCGGTGACGTTCGGCGGCGGAATCATGATCGTGAAGGGCGGCGCGGGCGAATTGGCGTCGGCGGTGAAGTAGCCGGCCTGCACCCAGCCTTCGTACCGGCGCGACTCGACGTCGCCGGGCACGTACTGCGGGGGCAGCTCATGTCGCCCGTCGGGCGGCGGCACGGCGCTGCGGGCGGGCTCTGTCTGATCAGCTGTCGTCACGTCAGCAGAGTCTAGACACGCGCGGGCACCAGTGCGCGCAGCAGCGCATCCCGGTCAGCGCGCAGATCCGTCGCTATTATGCATTCACAACATATGCTTACTTCCTTCCATGTTGGTTATCTCTTCCGCTGAGCGCTGCAAGCTGGCTATGTCACGAAGATGAGGTGATGATCCGTTGGCCGGGCCGTGGACCATTAGTCGCGACCGGCGCGACGGCGAAAGCCGCGCGGATTTCGGCGCCGTGCTCAGCCGGATCGGGTCGTGGTCGCGGCGAACGCTGCTGATCCGCAATCCCGGGGTGCTGTTCCGGCCCGAGCCCCAGGGCCAGCGCGCCGCCGGAGGACCGGCCGCCAGCGCCGGCGTCCGGCCCCTGCGGCGGCCGGTCGGCGCCCGGTGGGCCGTCCCGCTGCTGGCCGTGATGACCGGCGCCGCGGTGTTCCTGGCCTGGGCCACCGTCAGCCTGGCCAGAACGGGATTTGCGGCCGCCGAGGCGACCGCCAGCCGGTCAGCCGGCCCGCTGGTCGTCCCCGCGCCGAGCACCGCGGGCAACCTGCCGCTGCGCGCTGACTCCAGCGTCGATCCGGCGTCCAGGCCCGTTGCCACGCAGGTGCATCAGCGGTTCGCCGCCGTCGGCGCCCAGCTGATCGCGGCGGCCGAGCGGGCCGGGAGCGGATCCGCGGGTCCGAAGATCACCGCGACGACGCCCTCGGGACTGTACGGCGAGCCCGGTCACCTCGATCCGGTCACGAACCGGCCGGCCTGGATCATGTACTTCGGCCTCGACGCGACGGCCAAGCTCGGCTCGCCCGGGTCCAGCGTGACCAGCCTGATGATGGGGATACTCGGTCACTGGAGCAAGATCGGCCCGTGGCCGGTCCTGGCCGGCCACCGTGGCGGCGCCGCCAACTGCACAGTCGCCTGGCTGGCAAGTACCTCGGTGGCCGTCTGCGGCTGGGCGACGGACCGGACGATAGGCGTCGTGGCCTCGCCGGTGCGGGACACAGGCGTCAGGGAACTAGCTGCCCTGATGCTCAAGATGAGGTACGACCTGCAGCGCCCTTAGGCCGACTTCTCGCGCGGCGTCCGCCGCGCGACGTCCCGCGGCACCAGCGTCGGGTTGACGTTCTCCAGCACTGCCTCGGCCGTGATCACGACCCGCTCGACGTCCTTGCGGCTCGGCACCTCGTACATCACGGACAGCAGGACCTCTTCGAGGATGGCCCGCAGCCCGCGGGCGCCGGTGCCGCGCAGGATCGCCTGGTCGGCCACCGCCTCCAGCGCGTCGTCGGTGAACTCCAGGTCCACACCGTCCAGCTCGAACAGCCTGCGGTACTGGCGGACCAGCGCGTTCCTCGGCTCGGTCAGGATCCTGATCAGCGCCTCGCGGTCCAGGTTGTGCACGCTGGTGATCACCGGCAGGCGGCCGACGAACTCGGGGATCATGCCGAACTTGAGCAGGTCCTCCGGCATGACGTCGGCGAACTGGTCCGATGGGGTGCGGTCGGTCTTCACCCGGAGCACCGCGCCGAAGCCCATGCCGCTCCGGCCGACCCGCTGCTCGATGATCTTCTCGAGCCCGGCGAAGGCACCGCCGCAGATGAACAGCACGTTGGTGGTGTCGATCTGGATGAATTCCTGATGCGGGTGCTTGCGCCCGCCCTGCGGCGGCACCGAGGCGGTCGTGCCTTCCAGGATCTTCAGCAGTGCCTGCTGCACGCCCTCGCCGGACACGTCCCTGGTAATCGACGGGTTCTCGCTCTTGCGGGCGATCTTGTCGATCTCGTCGATGTAGATGATCCCGGTCTCGGCCTTCTTGACGTCGTAGTCGGCCGCCTGGATCAGCTTGAGCAGTATGTTCTCGACATCCTCGCCGACGTAGCCCGCCTCGGTCAGCGCGGTGGCATCAGCGATCGCGAACGGCACGTTGAGCAGCCGGGCGAGGGTCTGCGCGAGCAGCGTCTTGCCTGACCCGGTCGGCCCGAGCAGCAGGATGTTGGACTTCGCCAGCTCGACGCCGTCCTCGGCAACTCGCTCGCCGCCGGACTGGATCCGCTTGTAGTGGTTATAGACGGCGACCGACAGGCCCTTCTTGGCCTTCTCCTGGCCGATCACGTAAGAGTCGAGGAACTCGTAGATCTCCCTCGGCTTCGGCAGGCTGTCCCATTTGATCTCGGACGGCTCGGCCAGTTCCTCTTCGATGATCTCGTTGCACAGGTCGATGCACTCGTCGCAGATGTACACGCCTGGACCAGCGATCAGCTTTTTGACCTGCTTCTGGCTCTTGCCACAGAACGAGCACTTCAGCAGGTCAGCGCCCTCGCCAATGCGTGCCACCGCATTACTCCCTCTCCCGCCGTCGCCGATATGGGCGATTCGAACCAGCTACGGCCATTTGCTCCCGTGCGGCGGCTGCCGCGGACCGGAACTAGACGGTACCTCGTCTCAGGCCCTAGTTGCTTCCTCCGGGTCGTCTTTGCGCGCGCGTCGCGCGAGCGCATCGCGCGCTTAGGACGACACTACATCGGGCTGGCGCTTCAGCATCGTGAGTACGTCATCAACCAGCCCGTACTCTTTCGCTTCGAACGCCGTCAGGAACTTGTCACGCTCGATGTCCCGGCGGATCTGCTCCTCGTCGCGACCGGAGTGCTTGGCCAGGACGGCCTCCATGGCCTGGCGCATCCGCTGGATCTCCCGGGCCTGGATCTCCAGGTCACTCGACTGGCCGTAGCCGCTCTCGATGGCCGGCTGGTGGATCAGGATCCGCGAGTTCGGCAGCGCCATCCGCTTGCCCTTGGTGCCGGCCGCCAGCAGGACGGCGGCGGCCGAGGCCGCCTGGCCCAGGCAGAAGGTCTGGATGTCGGGCTTGACGTACTGCATCGTGTCGTAGATCGCCATCATCGAGGTCATGGACCCGCCGGGCGAGTTGATGTAGATCAGGATGTCCCGGTCGGGGTCGATCGACTCGAGGGTGATCAGCTGGGCCATCACGTCATTGGCCGACGCGTCGTCGATCTGCACCCCGAGGAAGATGATCCGCTCCTCGAAGAGCTTGTTGTACGGGTTCATCTCCTTGATCCCGTACGGCGTCCGCTCGACGAACGACGGCAGGACATACCGCGCCTCGGCCAGGCCGGGCCGGGCCGACCCGCTGAGTCCGGTGGCCGCGTTCAGGTGCTCGGCTCTCGGCTGGTTGTTCATGACACCGCGCCTTCCGTTGGGACCTCCACGGCACTGCGCACCACGTGGTCGACGAATCCGTACTCCTTGGCCTGGTCGGCGGTGAACCACCGGTCCCGGTCCGAGTCGGTCTCGACCTGCTCCACGCTCTGCCCGGTGTGCATCGCCGTGCGCTCGGCCAGGATGCGCTTCACGTACAGGATCTGCTCGGCCTGGATCCTGATGTCCGAGGCCGTGCCGCCGATGCCGCCGTGCGGCTGGTGCAGCATGATCTGAGCGTGCGGCATCGCGTACCGCTTGCCCTTCGCGCCGGCGCACAGCAGGAACTGGCCCATCGACGCGGCCATGCCCATGGCATAGGTGGCGACGTCGTTCGGCACGTACTGCATCACGTCGTAGATCGCCAGGCCGGCGCTGACCGAGCCGCCCGGTGAGTTGATGTAGATGCTGATGTCCCGCTTGGGATCCTCGGCGGCGAGCAGGATGAGCTCGGCGCTGATCCGGTTGGCGAGATCGTCGTCGACCTGCTGGCCGAGAAAGATGATCCGGTGCCGCAGCAGGCGCTGGAACAGCTGGTCGCCCATCGGCAGCATCTGGGCGTCCCCCGCCCGCGCGAGCACCCGGCCTGGCAGCTGATACTCAGGCGGCTGATCTTCCGGCGACCTGGTCACCGTGGCCTCCTCTTTGTGGCGATCTGGCCCGTGCGCGTGCCGCCCCGTGCCATGTACCGCGCCATTGACTTTCCTGGCTCTGATGAAAATGACCCTAACTCCCTGCCGAGGCCGGAACGTCCACCGCTCGGGCCTGTTCGCTCTGGGCGCAGGCAGATCGGCCCGGTGACGGCCGTCCGTCCGGACGCGGGCCGACCGCGTGACCTGACCGGCACGGCCGCGCTCCTGGAGCAGTGGCCAGCCAGGCCTGAGCTGGTGCCTTAGTCCTGCGCCGCGGCCTCGCCCGGCGTGTCCTGGTCCTTGCGGCCGCGCCGGGCGCGGGTCTTCGGCTTGACGGTCGCGCCTTCGTCCTGGCCTGCCGAGCTCGCGGCGTCCTGGCCTCCGGCGGCCTTGCCGCCCCCGCGCCGGGACCGGCCCTTGGCGGGAGCCGAGCCGGCCGCGCCGGCCTGGCTTCCGGCGGCGGTCTCGTCGTCGCCGGACTCGTCGCCGTCGGTCGGGCCGGTCTCGTCCTGGTCGCCGACCACGACCTTGCGGCCCGACTCGTCGGTGACCTTGACCCGCTGGGCGAGCAGGTCGGCCGCCTTGGACCTGAGCACGTCGGAGACGACCGCGGCCAGCTGGCCCGAGCTGGTGAGCTGGCGGGCGAACTGGTCGGGCGCGACGCCCTGCTGGTACGCCAGCTGGGTGATGTACTGGCCGATCTCGTCCTGCTCGATGCCCAGCTCTTCGGTCTCGGCGAGCTGGTCGAGGATGAACCTGGCCTTGACCGAGCGCCGCACGTCGTCGGCGATTTCCTTCTCGATGTCGGCCGCGGAGACCTGCCGGCCCTCGGCATAGGTCTCCATCGTCAGGCCGGCCTGCTCGAGGTCGCGATCCAGGGACTCGCGCCGGTGCTCGATCTCGTGCTCGACCAGCGCGTCAGGCAGCGGCATCTCGATCCTCGTCAGCAGCGCCTCGATCGCGCGGTCCCTGGCCTGGCCGGCCTGGCCGGCCTTCCGCATCGCCTCCATCTGCTTGCGGGTGTTCGCCCGCAGCTCGCCGACGGTGTTGAACTCGCTGGCCGACTGGGCGAAATCGTCGTCCAGGTCCGGCAGGTCCTTGGTCTTGACGCTGCGCACGGTGACGGTCACGTCCGCCTGGGCGCCCTCGAGCTTGCCGCCCGCGAGCTCGGTGGTGAAGGTCGCCGTCTCGTCGGCCGACATGCCCGCCAGCGCCTCGTCCAGGCCGTCCAGCATCGTGCCGCTGCCGACCTCGTAGGAGACCCCGGTGGCCTGGGCGTCCTCGACCGGCTTTCCGTCGACCACGGCGGCCAGGTCGATCGACACGAAGTCGCCTGACTCGGCCGGGCGCGCCGCGGCCCGGAGCGAGGCGAATCGCTCGCGGAGCGCACCCAGGTACTCCTCCACCTGGTCCGGGCTCACGTCCGCGTCGTCGACGACGACCTGAAGGGTGGTCAGGTCGGGGATCTCGAAGCTCGGCCGGACGTCTACCTCGGCCGTGAAGGCCATCTCGGCGCCGTCGTCGAGCTTGGTGATCTCCACATCGGGCTGCCCCAGGGCGAATACCTGGGCCTCGCGGACCGCCTTGGCGTACAGCTCGGGGACGGCCTCGTTGATCGCCTGCTCGAGCACGGCGCCGCGGCCCACCCGCTGGTCGAGAACCTGCCGCGGAACGTGGCCGGGCCGGAACCCCGGAATCCGCACCTGCCTGCCGACCTCGCGGTAGGCCTGGTCCAGGCTCGGCTTGAGCTCGTCAAACGGCACCTCGACCGTGAGGCGTACACGGGTCGGGCTCAGCTCCTCGACGTCGGTCTTCACGACGCTGTCACTCCTCGGATATCCGGCTTCTCGCCGGCCGGCTAGTCGTTCCCGGCCCTGGTGTCTGGCGGACCGGTTGTCCGGCACCAGAGTCCCAGGCACCGCGTTTCCGGTCGGATGGGGTCATTTTGCCGCCGCGCAGTCAATGGCTCAGTCGCTTGCGGCTACGGCGGCCAAGTCTATGGCCTGGCGGCAACATTCACCCGTCACGGGTGGTGATCGGCCCGGCCCGCGGCCTGACCATGAGGATCTGGCGCAGGCCAACACCTGCCGACGGTTAAGGCAGCCCGACCCGCCGCGAGCCCGCGGAGACCGGGTCAAGCTGAAGGAGGGTACATGTCCACACCCCACTCAACCCGGCCGGGTGAGCCAGGCCGGCCAGGGTCGGGCGCGGCCGGGGAACAGGGCCCAGTCACTCCGCCGCAGGCCGGCTAAGCTCGCTCGGTGAGCCCGGCGCCTGGCTACCGGCCGGACGCCGGACCGGACCGGGCCGGGTTCGGGCCCGACTTCGCCGCCAGCGCCTGGCCGGCCTTCCTGGCGGCCGCACTCGGCGCCATCGCGGTCGGCGTGGTGCTGCTGGTCTGGCCGAAAGCGACGCTGACGATCGTCGCCGTGCTGATCGGGATCGCGCTCATCGTCGCCGGGCTGCTACGGCTGATCGACGGCTTCACGGCGCACGACGCGAGCGGCGGCAAGCGGGTGGCGTACGTCCTGATCGGCCTGCTGGCCATCATCGTCGGCCTGTACTGCATCAGGCACTACAACCTCGTCATCGGCGTGCTGGCCATCATCGTCGGCCTGTTCTGGGTCATTCACGGCATCGCCGACATCGCGATCGGGCTGTTCGGCGGCCCGTTCCCGGGCCGGACGCTCACGGTGGTGGCGGGAATCCTGAGCCTGTTCGCGGGGCTCATCGTGCTCTTCTGGCCGGCGATTACCGTGATCGTCCTCGTCCGGGTGATCGGAATCTGGCTCCTGGTATACGGACTCATCATGGCAATCACGGCATTCAGCCTCCGCCGGCACGGCGCGCAGGCCTCGGAGCCCGGACATCTGACATCCGCTTAGTTCGCGGGGAAGTGGGTTATGCCGCAGGAAGGGTATGACGCAGAACGATCGCAGTACTCGCTGGCCGCCAGGGGGAAGCACGACAGGCGCCTGCGGGGCCACGGCCGCGAGCACAAGCTCGTGGCCTGCGAGAAAAGGGGGGCGGCTTGAATGAGTAGTCCACAAGAGCGGCCGGCCGGAACGTCAGGCTCCACGACGGGGTACCAGCAGGGGCAGGCTCCTGGCCAGTACGAGCAGGGACAGGCTTCGGGCCGGGAGTACGAGACGGAGCGCGCGTCCGACCGAGGTTACGCGGGTGCTGGCCGCCACGAGGCCACCGAGCACCGCGGTGCCGTCGTCGGCTTCACCGCCCTGGCGGGGACGCTGTTGGTCCTCGGCGGACTGTGGGGCGTGATCGAGGGCATCGTCGCGCTGTCGACCAGCCACATCTACATCACGGCGCCGAACTCCAGCTACACGTATCACTGGAGCGTGCACAACTGGGGCTGGGCGATGCTAGGCCTGGGCATCGTGCTGTTCGCCGTCGGCGTGTGCGTGTTCCTCGGCATGACCTGGGCGCGTTACCTGGGTGCCGCCCTGGCGGTGATCAGCGCGATCGCTAACTTCATGCTGATCCCGTACACCCCGATCTGGTCGATTATCCTGATCGTCATCGACGCGTTCATCATCTGGGCGCTGCTCACGCCGCGTCAGGTACGCGGGGAGTTCTAGCGGCCGCCGGCCTCGGGCGCACCTGCCTGTAGCCGGCGACCGGGACCGGCCCCGTCGCGGGTACTTTCCGCGGCGGGGCTCACGGTCCCGCGGACGAGGAGACGACCACGGCCAGCGATCAGGCCAGCAGCGACGCCGGCGACCCGCCGTCAGGCCCGGGTCCCGCGGGCTCGTCCGGCTGGCGAGCACTGAGATTTCACGGCCGGTACGGGCTGCTCCTGATCATCCTCATCACCTCGTATCTGCTGTCCGCGTTCTTCAGCAGCAAGTGGATTAACGACGCCCAGCTCGCGCTGTTCACCTTCGCCGGCTTCCTGGCCATTCGCGGTATGGGGCTGCGCCGGCACACGGTCCGCCTGATCGTCTCGGCGGGCTTGCTCATCTCGATCCTGACGATCGTCATCGGCGTCCACCATGGTGGCGCCGAGGGCCGGGGCGCAGCCTCGATCTGGACGGGAATCCTGCTTCTTTTCATCGCCGTGGTCATCGTCCGGCAGGTCCTGTCCCACCCGGAAGTGACGGTCCAGAGCATCTACGGCGCGATCAGCGCGTACCTCATCATCGGGCTCATGTTCGCCGCGTTCTACGCGGCCGCGTATTACCTCGGCCCGCAGCCGTTCTTCGCCAGCCACCAGACCGGCAGCGTCTCGATCTTCCAGTACTTCAGCTTCACGACGCTGACCACGCTCGGCTACGGCGATTACACGGCTTTCCAGAGCGGCGGGCGGGCGGTCGCCATGCTCGAGGCGATGACGGGCCAGATCTTCCTTTCCGTCCTGGTCGCCAAGCTCGTGTCGAGCTTCCGCCCGGCCGCCGCGGCCGGGCGGGGCACCGCCGACGCTGGCGCTAGCGACGACGACTAAGCCCGGCTGACAATGGCACGCCCGCGAGCGCACCATATGAAAGTTACCCATGCCCGCATCGCACCAGCTAATGTGCGATCCGAGGAGGGACATTCTTTGGTGCATTCCGCATTAGTTGAACCACTGCGCCGGTGGGATCCCGTGCAGGTCGGCGGCTACATCCTGATCGGCCGGCTCGGAGCCGGGGCCATGGGCCAGGTCTATCTCGGCCGGTCGGCGGCCTGGCTCGTCGCGGTCAAGACGATCAAGGTCGAGTACGCCGACGAACCGGACTTTCGTACCCGGTTCTCCCAGGAGGTCGCCGCTGCGCGCCGGGTCAGCGGCGCCTTCACCGCGGCGGTCGTCGCCGCCGATCCCGAGGCTGACGTGCCGTGGCTGGCCACGGCGTACGTTCCCGCGCCCTCGCTGAGCACGCTCGTTCGGGTCGCGGGCCCGCTGTCGGTACCGGCGGTCCGCTGGCTGGCCGCCGGCTGCGCCGAGGCACTCGAGTCGATCCACGGAACCGGTCTCGTGCACCGGGACCTGAAGCCATCCAACGTGCTGGTCTCGCCGGACGGACCCCGGGTCATCGACTTCGGTATCGCGCGCGCGGCCGAGCGGATCCAGCTCACGCTGACCCGCGGCGCTGTCGGGACGCCCGCGTATATGGCCCCCGAGCAGGCGAGGGACGGCCGTCACGCCACGGTCGCGAGCGATGTCTACTCGTTGGGCGCCACGATGCTGCTGGCATCCACCGGCCACGCCCCGTACCACGGCGACACGGTCATGGACGTGCTCGCCCAGCTGGCGACCAGGCCGCCCGACCTGAGCGACCTGCCCGCCGACCTGGCTGACGTGGTCACGGCGTGCCTGGACCCTGACCCGTGCCAGCGGCCGACGTCGGCCTCCCTGCTGACCCGGCTAGCCTGGGACATCAGCGACGGGAACCAGCCGCACGACCTCGGTCCGGCGCTGCTGTCCGAACCCGCGCTCGCGCTGATCGCCGACTACCGCCGCGACTTCAGGCCGCTGGCCCAGCCGGACGCCGCGGGCAGCGGCGGCGACGACACGCTCGGCTCGCTGCCCGCGCTGGGCGGGCCCGCACTGGCCGGCCCCGCTGCACTGGCCATCCCCGCTGAGGCCAGTGCCGCCGGCAACGGCTCGGCACCGCCGCGCGGCCGGAACGCCCGCGGCCAGCATCCGCGCCCGCACGGCCGGGCCATGCTCGTGCTGGGGTGCTGCCTGGCCGCGATTGTCCTGCTCGCCGCGGGCACGGTGATCGGCGGTTACCTGGCCGCCAGCAAGCCCCGCGCCGCGACGGGCCGGAATCCGAGTACGACCGGGAGCACGACAGCGGGCACGACACCGACCTTCAGCCCGCCGCCGCCCGGTGTCGGCCCGCCGCCAGGCTTCGATCCCCGGGGGCAGGCGGCCGCGACCGGCAAGCCGGCCGTGGACATCAGCCAGCCGACCGGTGATGGCAACACGACGTTCGACGTGAGCGGGGCCGGCTTTCTGGCGGGAGCGCCCGTCACCGTCCGGCTCGTCGGCGTGGGCGTGTCGCCCGATCATCCGAAAGCGGATAACACCGGCTTCTTCAACTACGTGATCAACCAGAATCACGAGTTCTTCCGCGGTCCGCTGCCTCCCGGGCTCTACCAGGTCGTAGTCACCGCGGCAGGCGTCCGGCGAACCGTCTCGTTCACGGTGAACAACAGCCCGCTCCCGCCCGGGCCCGCCTAGCCGCGGAGGTCAGTCAGATCACCTGGGTCCACCACAGGTCCTCCTGCCTGGAGCACCAGGCCGGGTCGCCGAACCGGCCCAGATCATCGGGCGAGATGATGCCGTTCTCGATCAGTGCTCCGACTGCGACCTCGTCAGACAGGCGGACGCCAGGGCGGACGAGCCCGCGCTCGATGATCTTGCGCCGGATCACCTTGAGATGCTCACCGACGCGCGCCGCCAGCCGGTCCCGGTACTGCGGATCGGTGTCGAAGCACTCGATCTCATGCTGGGCGCCGGTCACCTCGAGCGCTGCCCGGGCAATCTCGGGTGTCCGCGGCAGCGGCATGCCGCGCGCCGGGTCGATCAGCCATGGCCGGCACCAGATCAGGGCGACCAGGAACAGCTTCGTGTTCGGGTCGAGGTAGAGCGGCAGCAGGGTCGGATCGCCCCCGGCGCTCCTGGCGCTCGCGGCCCGGTCCGCGTCGGTGAGGCTGGTCCGGCCCGAGCCGACCGCCACCCGCAGCGGCTGGCCTTCGTCCAGCATCGCCCGCGAACCGACCAGCGCCGTTCCGCGCCGGACGAGCCATCCGCCGGCCGGCTCGCATCCCTGGTCCATGCGCGGCAGCCGGATCCGGAATCCGTCACCCTCGGTATACAGCGCATGCGTGTAGCTGATATTGGCCACGAGCGCGCCGCCAGCCAGGGCACTGATGATCCCCGCTCGGCGGGAGAGCCCGCGCCCGGCGGGGATGACCAGGTCGGCGTCCGGCCCTCGGCCGAAAACCAGGACGGATCCCTCGGGAACCGCGATCACACGTCCGGACGGGGTGGTCACGTGCGCCATTGCGCCTGAATCGAGCGCCATTGCCTGCCCATCTGACATCTTGATTGTCCGCGCTGCGTTGCTCGCCCTGCTGTTCGCCGCCCATTGCCTGCGCCAGCGACAGGTGGCGCTTCCCCAGCCAGACCCGGCCGGGCACGCCCGGATCATGCGGTAGTGCGAATTCTAGGCGCCTGGCCGGACGTATGAGCATCCCGGAGTTCGGGGATAGCGCCGCTGGCGGAGCAGACGATTGGCTGTGTTCCGCCGGAGGAGAAATGCCGGCCTATGCCCACCTGGGGGGAAGACTCGCTGACATGACATTAACGGACACGATCGGGCAGCGGCATCCGGCGCGAACGCGGTTGCCTTGAGCGCGATGATGGCTTTCGACAGCGACAGCCAGCCCAGTTACCTGCCGTATTCCGGTCGGCACCGCAAGGCACCGATGGGAGTGCGGGCCGCGCTGCGTCTCGCTCACCGCCGGATAGCTGATCCGCGCGAACGGAGGGGGTCGCGCGGATCAACGGGACGCGGCAGCCCGGGTGGCAACTGACCTGTCGGCCCGCTCCCTGGACTTCTGGACGAGGTGACTGGCACCGCGCGGGGCCAGGCTGTCCTGATATACCGGGATCATGACAGCCCGTTCTGTTGCCGCTCAGATGCGGTCGGCCGCGATGGCGCTGCTGCGGACCATGGATGACGAGCAGCGCGCGCATGGCGCGCTGCCGTTCGAGAACGAGGCGGCCCGGCGGTGGCTGGAGTACAGGCCGGCCCGGCGACCGGGCGCCTGCCTCGCGGAGCTGAGCCCGGCCGCGCGGAAGGCCGCTCACCGGCTGCTAGCCACAGCGCTGAGTGACCGCGGCTACGCGCAGGCGATGGCGATCATCGCCCTGGAAGAGGTGCTGGACCGCCGGGAGCAGTGGCAGGGCGGCCGGCATAGCGGCGACTACTGGGTCAGTATCTTCGGCGACCCGGCCGGCGGCGCGCCGTGGTCATGGAGATTCGAAGGGCATCATCTGTCGGTCACGATGACGCTGCTGGGCGACGACGTGTCGCCCGCACCGCTGTTTCTCGGCGCCAACCCGGCCTGCGTCAGCTACGCCGGCCTGGCCGTGTCCCGACCGCTCGCCCCGGAGGAAGACCTGGCCCGGGCGCTGCTGCAGGAGCTGGGGCCAGCGGGCCGGGCGGCCGCGGTCGTCGCCGATCGGGCGCCAGCCGACATCCGTACCGGTACCAGGCACCGGGTCGACCGGACCATCCAGCCGCCCGGGATCGCCGCCAGCCGGCTGGCACCCACGCCGCGGTCGATGCTCAGGCAGCTGGTCGCGCTGTACCTGGACCGCCTGCCCGCCGACCTGGCGGCGCAGGAGGCGGCCCGCGTCGACAGCAGCGAGCTGCTGTTCGCCTGGGAAGGCCCGGCCATGCCGGGCACCCGGCACTACTACCGGGTCCAGGGCGACGACCTGCTGATCGAGTACGACAACACGACCGACGACGGCAACCACGCGCACACGGTGCTCCGCCGCCCCCGCAGTGATTTCGGGGACGACATCCTGGCCGCGCACTACCGAGACGGGCACGAGCCAGCGACGGCGCCCGGCAGCTGATCACGCCGAGCCGAGCGCCGTCGGGACGGCGCCGATAATGATCTCGTGCCCCGACTCGTCGATCACGCTATGCCCGCCGGCAGTCTCGCGCGATGGCGCCAGCCAGTGCTCGATCTGACCGACTTCGTCGTCCGGCCGTGGCATCTGTCGGACGTTCCCGCCGTCACGGCGGCCTACGCCGAGCCCACCATCCAGCGCTGGCACGTCCGGTCGCTGACCCAGGATGAGGCGCGGGCATGGATCGAGTCGTGGCCGGGCCGATGGAGCCAGGACAGCGGCGGCGGCTGGGCCATCGCGAACGCCTCGTCCGGCCTGCTCGGCCAGATCAGCCTGCGCCGGCTCAACCTGCCGGACGGCATCGGCGAGGTGTCCTACTGGGTGGTCCCCGCGGCCCGCGGCCGCCGGGTGGCCACGCGAGCCCTGTGCGCGCTGAGCGGGTGGCTCATCGATGCCGCCGGGCTGCACCGGCTTGAGCTCAGTCACTCCACCGCGAACCTCGCTTCCTGCCGGGTTGCGGGCAACGCCGGCTACCTGCTCGAAGGAACGAAACGGCGCGAGGCGCTGCACGCCGACGGCTGGCACGACATGCATCTCCATGCCCGGCTGGCCGGCGACCCGGTTCAGGCTTTCTGACCGGATGTTCGACACTCCGGTCAGGACCGCGCAGGTGCTCTCGGCCTCCCACCGCTCAGACCGCGCGCGTGCTGGTGGCGCGCCAGCCCGATGCCAGTGCCGCCGCAGCGGCCGCTAGCAGGACGGTGAGCAGAACCAGTTGCAGTGGCCAATACTGGCTAGCTGGGTGATAGGGCACCGGGACGCTGGTGCCTGAGCCGAGGACCCAGCTGCCGGGGGGCGCGGCAAAGCGCGGCCCGGTCGTCTTAGTGACCGGTGTCAGGTCTTGCACTATCCATCGGGCGCCCAGGAGCAGGGCAGCAAATGCGCCCGCGGCCGCTCCGATCGCGGGCAGCGTTCGCCGTAGCAAGGCGCCGAATGCCACACCCAGGGCGAAGGCGAGCGCGGCCTCGCCGGCCAGGGCCAGGTGGATAGAGACGAACCATGACCAGCGTGTGCTTGTGGTGTCGCCGGCGGTGAGCTGGTGCTGCAGCCAGGCGTTGGCTGCTCCGGCGGTCAGGCCGGCCACGGCCAGGCCGGTGGCGAGAGTGGCAGTCTTGGTGATGTACCAACGGCGTCGTGACACGGACTGGGTCCAGGCCGCAAGGTGGGTGCGCTGCTCGACCTCCCTGGCGACCAGCGGGGCGCCGATCATGGCTCCAATGATCGCGAACGCGGCGGGCAGTCCGTCCTGGGAGAGAAGGATCGCGAAGCTGTAGCGGGACGCGAAGGCGGCTTGCAGGCTACCCGGATACCGATTCTTGAGCGCGGCGCAGGTCGCGGCCGACTGGACGTGGAATGCGCCGCTATGCGCACTGGGCGGCGGGCATCCGGCGGCGGCTAGCTGCCGGAGCCAGACATGATAACCAGCCAGCCAGTGCTCGGCGCTGAGCCCGAAGTTGACCATGAGGGCACACAGGGCGGTGACGGTGATGACGGTCCACAGGGCCTGGCCGCGATGCTGTCGCCAGATGAGGCAGATCATGCCAGAGCCTCCTGGGAGAGCATGGCGGCATCGTCTTCGAGGTAGCCGAGCACGAGCTCATCAAATGTGGGTGCCGCGTCCTGCAGGCCCGGACCCGCGAGGCGGGCGCCATCGCAGCGCACCAGAGCCGTAGTCCGGCTTGCCGCGCTGCGCTGGCTGATCACCTGCCAGCCTCCGCCGTCGGGCCAGCCATGCGGCCCGGAGATGACCCGGTGCTGCTGGCGCAGCTCGTCGATGTCGCCGGCGAGCCGGACATGCCCGGCGCGGAGCACGATCAGGTAGTCGCAAATGCGCTCCAGCTCCGCCACGGCGTGGGAGGAGTACAACACGGTAGCGCCCGTCTCCGTGCAGGCCTCGAATATGGAACTCAGGAATTCTCGCCGCGCCAGCGGGTCAAGGTTGGCCGTCGGCTCATCGAGCAAGAACAACTCCGGCTTCTTGGCCAGCACCAGAGTGAGAGCCACCTGGGCGCGCTCGCCGCCGGACAGGGTGCTGATTCGCGCCCGGGGCCGGATGCCCAGCTGCCGGATCCGATGTGACGCCGACATCGTGTCGAAACCGTGGTTCATGCACCGGCCGATCGCCAGGACGTCGGCGACGCGAAGGCGCGGCCACAGCGGCGCCTCCTGGGCGACGAACCCGATCTTGTCGAGCTGCTGCGCTGGGGCGCCGCCGGCGACCACGACAGTTCCCGTGCTAGCCGGAAGCAGGCCCGCCGCCATGCTCATCAGGGTCGTCTTACCGGAGCCGTTCGGGCCGACCAGCGCCACCACGCGCCCGGCTGGCACGTCGAGGTCGCAGTCGCGCAGGCCCCAGATCTTGCGGCCGTAACAGTGCCCGAGGCCTGCGCACCGTAGCGCGGAGCTCATGCGGCACCACCGGCGCTGCGGCGGTCATCCGGGCTGACCGCCGGCTCGTCGAGGGCAACCTCCAGGAGCATCCTGATCTGCTCCGAAGACAGCCCGTCCTGCCTCGCCCGGTCCACCCAGCGGACCAGCGAGCCCAGTAGCCTCGGCGCCACCGGCAGCGACGTCACTGGCGGTGCCGCCGCCACAAAGGTTCCTACGCCCTGCCGGCGTACCACCAGCCCCTGATGCTCCAGCTCGCCGAACGCCTTCACCACCGTGTTCGGATTGACCGACAGCGAGTCGACCACCTCTTTCAAGCTGGGCAGCTGATCACCGGGCAGCAGCCGGCCCAGCATCACATCCCGGCGCACCTGCTGGACCAGCTGCCGGTAGATCGGCACACCCGACCCGGCATCAACACGGAACATGTCCGCCCCCAGGGCTATCAGTCTATTACTAGACTAGTAGAGTGATAGGGCTTGCGCAACTGAAGCGAGATCCGGCAGCTGGACTCCGACCGCAGCGCCGCAAGCCTCCGTGAACTGGCACGAAGATGGCGCGGCCGCCGTCGCGACCGCGCTGCTCGACCGGGGCATCGGCATCGAGGCCGGCATCTACTCCGGGACCGGCGCGGCGCGGCGGTTTCTCGCCTGCCCCGAGCGCATACGCATCGGTCTCGAAGACGTCCTCCGGCTGCCGGACGGGACGCCCGCCGGGAACAATGCCGACCTCATCCGTGCCGCGCGAGACCTAGTCGACCTCAGCCGGCGCAGAAGGCAGCAAGATCGCGCGCGGTGTCCCGGCTGATCTCCGGGCAGGCGATCGTGAAGATCTCGGTCCCGTGCATGGTGCCCATCACCTGCCTGGCTCGCGCCGGAACGCCGGCCTTGAGCAGCAGACGGTAGAAGTTGATCCCCTCGTCTCGCAGCGGATCGCACTCGTTGACGCTGATCACGGTGGCCGGGAAACCCTGTACGTCCTGGACCGTCGCGAACGACGGCCAGGCCAGCGGGTTGCGATCGTTGAAGGCCTCGACTCCGTAGCCGATGGCACCGCGGTTGTTATGCAGGTCGAGCAGGATTCCGTTGTTCTCGCTCGACGAGGGACACTCCGGCGTCGGCCACTGGCCGGCGATGTAGGGGCACAGTGCGTACAAGCCCTTGACGAGGCCCAGGTCACCGTCCTGCTTCAGCTTCAGGCCGGTCGCCAGTGTGAGGTTGCCGCCGCCGCTCTCGCCCGCGACGATCACGCGCGCCGGGTCGATGCCCAGCTGCGCGGCATTGGCGGTAACCCACTTCAGCCCGGAAACGCAGTCGTTCAGCCCGGCCGGGAACGGCGCCACCTCAGGCACCGAGGACGCTGTCACGCAATTGCGGAAGTCGACCATCACGACCGCGACGCCGTTGGCCGCGATCAGCTTGCCCCAGCCCCGGTACATCCCGTCATAGCATGACATCGACGCCATGCCACCGCCGTGGATGTAGTAGACGCAAGGTAGTGTCTCGTCGCTGTCGCGCCGGATGACCTGCAGGTTGATCGTGTTTCCGTCGGGCTGAGACACGACCTTCTCCGAGTGCACCCGCAAGCCGGCCGAGGGCGCCGCCTCCTCGGTGTCGCACAGCTCCGTGAACGCGCGGAACTGCTCGGCCTCCCGGCGCGCCTCCTCGGAGTTCGCCTCGGCCAGCACCTCCTCCCGGCTGCCGACGTCGCCGGGAGCTTCCATGGCCAGGCCAGCCAGAATCGCCTTGATCCTCGGATCGAGCCTGCTGTCGCCTGCGATGTCGTAGACCATGCAACGATTGTGCGTGCCGCTACCTCGGTTGACTACATATCGATGAACTACTTATCTTCACTGCATGACTATCCGAGCTCGAACGATGCGAGAGCCGACGTGCTACGTCCTGCTAGCGGCGGTTTCCTGGTGGATGCGAGCTTGCCCGCCAGAGCGCAGGCGGCGGCATGAGCAGCGGGCCTCCGGCGATCCGGATCGTCGTCGCCGATGACCACCAGGTAGTGCGGGCCGGCTTCGCCGGGCTGCTTGGCACCCAGCCGGACTTCGCCGTCGTCGGCACGGCCGCCAGCGGGGCCGAGGCCGTGCGGATCTGCCTCGAGCTCGGCCCCGACGTGGTTCTCATGGATATCCGGATGCCCGGCATGGACGGCATCGAGGCCACCAGGCAGCTGGCCGGCGCCGGGCCTGACGGACCGCGGATCCTCATCCTGACCACCTTCGACCTGGACGACTACGTTTACGACGCGCTGTGTGCCGGGGCCAGCGGCTTCCTGCTCAAGGACGTCACCGCCGAGCGGCTCTTCGACGCGGTGCGGGTCATCGCCGCCGGCGACGCGCTGCTCGCGCCGGCTGTCACCCGGCGCCTCATCAGCGAGTTCGCCCGGCAACGTCCTCGGCCGGATGGTGGTCACCGAGGAGACCGTGAAGACGCATGTGAGCCGCGTGCTGAGCAAGCTCGGCCTGCGCGACCGAACCCAGGCGGTGGTCACCGCCTACGAGTCAGGCCTGGTCGTGCCAGGTTCCGGCGCGGGCAGCGGCTGAGGTAGACCGTACCGCAGGGCCAAACGGCCCTTCCGAGCGGGACCTCGGGCCGCAGCGGCAGACGACGTCGCCCGGCGAGGCTGAAGAGACAACACCACGCGAGCGGCGGAGGTGACTTAGATGACAGTCAGGAGAGGGCCGACGAGCAGTCCGGACGGGCTGAGGGCCGTGCCTGATCGAGAGCCCACAGCCCACGAGCCGGCGGCCGGCCAGCGTGCCCTGAGGACCCTGGACGCAGCCGAGTGCTTCGAGCTGCTTGAACCGGGAGGCGTCGGTCGTGTCGGCTTCGTGAGCGCAGACGGGATCATGATGCTGCCGGTCAACTTCGCCATAGCTGGGAAGGCGATTATCTTCCGCACCGCACCGGACACGCTGCTTGCCCTGTACGCCGACGGCCAGGTTAGTTTCGAGGCCGACCGCCTGGACGAGGCGCTCCGCGAAGGCTGGAGTGTCCTGGTGCAGGGTCACGCGCACAAGGTCGCTGATGAACGTGAAATGCGACACCTCGAGGACGGGACGCACCTGGAGCCATGGGCAGGCGGCGCCCGCGACGTCTACGTGCGTATCACGCCGACCCGGATCAGCGGGCGGCGCATCCAGCCGGACTGACCAGCCGGAGGCGGCGCCGCGGTCGCCCGACTAGGTCACGCCGGGCCGGGCGCGGCGGCGCTGGTGGCGGTCCTGGCGTAGCCGGCCAGCGCGTCTAGCGCGGCGGCCGCGTCGACCGAGGAGGATCTCGCGAGCAACTGGAAGCCGTAGGCATCCTCCAGGGCGACAAGATTGCGCGCGATGGTCAGGGCCGGCTGGGTGAGGCGGAACGCCCCGCCAGCCTGACCGTCCTGCAGGACGCGGAGGTAGAGCGAGACCTCGCGGTCGAAGAGCCGGGTCATCAGCTCGGCATGGGCCAGGCGACGGCTGGCGCTGACACTCAGCTCGTTGAGCACCTGGCTCAGCCGGCGGTCCTGCTGCCTGGGCAGGCCGGAGCGGATCAGCTGCGAGAGCCGCTGCGCCGGGGCGGCGGTCTCGTCCAGCGCCCGGAGGCGCGCCCAGTAGTAGCGCTCGGCAGCGGCCTCGTAGGCCTCCTGCACCAGGGACTCCAGGTCCGCGTAGTAGTAGGCCACCAGGCGGTGCGAGACACCGGCGCGCTCGGCGATCGCCGCGAGGGTGAGCTTCTCGATCCCGTGGTCGGCGATGAGCTCGATCGTGGCGGACACCAGCTGCAGCCGGCGAGCGGCCTGGTCCTTCGTGCGTGCCATCGGCCGCCTTTTCCGGTCGGCGCCTGCCAGGGGCTGGGCCGGTGCCTCGGCCTGCCCGCTGGACATTGTCCCGGCCTCCAGCATATCTTGCTCTCAACCGCAAAGAAAGGCTCGCAGCAGTCATGGCCGACCCAGAGGCGAGCGCGCCGCCTGCCCCGTACGACGTCCTCTTCGAGCCGGTCGCCGTCGGCCCGCTGGTCACCAGGAACCGGTTCTTCCAGGTGCCGCACTGCAACGGCATGGGCTACCGCGACCCGAGCGCCCAGGCGGCGATGCGCAGGGTCAAGGCCGAGGGCGGCTGGGCCGTGGTGTGCACCGAGCAGGTCGAGATCCATCCGACCTCGGACATCACGCCCTTCATCGAGCTGCGGATCTGGGACGACGAGGACCTGCCGTCCCTGGCCCGGATCGCCGCCGCGATCCACGAGGGCGGCGCGCTGGCCGGGATCGAGCTGGCGCACAACGGCATGAACGCGCCGAATCTCTACAGCCGGGAGATTCCCCTTGGCCCGCAGCACCTGCCGGTGGCGACCTACGGCTACCACCCGGTCCAGGCCCGGATGATGACCAAACAGGACATCGCCGACCTGCGCCGCTGGCACCGCAACGCGGTGGCCAGGTCGATGACAGGCCGGCTACGACCTCGTCTATGTCTATGCCGGGCACTCCTTCGGCGGCATCGAGTACTTCCTGTCGCCGAGGTTCAACCAGCGCGCCGACGAGTACGGCGGCAGCACCCGCAACCGGATGCGGCTGCTGCGCGAGATCCTCGAGGACACGCTGGAAGTCGCCGACGGCCGCGTCGCCGTGGCCTGCCGGATCAGCGTGGAAGAGGGGCTCGGCGGGGCCGGGATCAGCCGCGGCCACATCGAGGAGATCCTCGGCGAGCTCGGTGAGCTGCCCGACCTGTGGGATTTCGTCCGCGGTAGCTGGGACGTCGACTCGACCACGTCCCGGTTCGGCCCGGAGGGCGAGCAGGAGAAGTACGTCGCCGGGCTCAGGAAGCTGACCACCAAGCCGGTCGTCGGAGTCGGCCGGTTCACGTCACCGGACCTGATGGTGCGCCAGGTGACGAGCGGGGTGCTCGACCTCATCGGCGCCGCCCGTCCGTCGATCGCTGACCCGTTCCTGCCGGAGAAGATCCGCACCGGCCGGCTGGAGACCATCCGCGAGTGCATCGGCTGCAACGTGTGCGTCTCCGGCGACTTCACGATGTCGCCGATCCGGTGCACCCAGAATCCGAGCATGGGCGAGGAGTTCCGCCGCGGCTGGCATCCCGAGCGGATCCGGGTACGCGGCTCCGGCGCGCGGATCCTGGTGGTCGGCTCGGGCCCCGCCGGGCTCGAGGCGGCGCGTGCCCTCGGCCTGCGCGGCTACGACGTCGTGCTGACCGAGGCCGGACGCGATCTCGGCGGCCGCGTCGCCCGGGAGGCGAGGCTGCCCGGCCTGGCCTCCTGGGCGCGGGTCCTGGATTACCGGCAGCAGGCGATCGATGCGCTGCCCAACGTCGAGGTCTACCGCGAGAGCCGGATGAGCGCCGACGACATCGTCGGCTTCGAGTTCCAGCACATCGCCGTCGCGACCGGCGCGACGTGGCGGCGCGACGGAGTCGCCCGCTGGCACACCCAGCCCCTGCTCGCGGACGCCGGCGCCGACGTGCTCACCCCCGACGACGTGATGGCCGGGCGGCGGCCGCGCGGTCCGCGCGTGGTGGTGTACGACGACGACCACTACTACCTGGGCGGCGTCCTCGCGGAACTGCTGCGCGGCGAGGGCTTCGAGGTCGAGCTGGTCACGCCCGCGGCCCAGGCGTCGGCCTGGACGGTCAACACGATGGAGGTCGACAAGATCCAGCGCCGGCTGCTGCTGGCCGGAGTTGCCATCCGGACCAGCGCGGCGCTCACCGCCATCGGGGACGGCCGGGTCACCGTGGCGAACGTCTATACCGGCCACCCCGGCGAGGTCGCGGCGGACAGCGTCGTCATGGTGACGGCGAGGCTGCCCGAGGACGAGCTTTTCCAGCAGCTGCTGGCCCGCCGGGAGCAGGGCGAGATCGCGTCGGTCCGCGCCATCGGCGATGCCTGGGCCCCGGGAACCATCGCGGCCGCCGTCTGGTCCGGCCGCCGGTACGCGGAGGAGTTCGACGCCGAGCTGCCCGGCAGCGACGTCGTGCCGTTCCGGCGCGAGGTCACCCAGCTATACGGATCCGGCGCCGAGAACCGATGACCATCGGCAACGCGAGGAACGCATCATGATCAGGACCGGCAAGGAGTACCGGGAGTCCATCACGGACGGCCGCGAGGTGTGGATCGACGGCGAGCGGGTGCGCGACGTCGCCACGCACCCGGCCTTCAAGCCGATCGTCGACGTGCGCGCGCGGATCTACGACCTCGCGCACGCGGGCGGCAGCGCCGCGACGATGACGTACGCCGACGAGGAGACCGGCGAGCTCTGCGCGATCGGCGGCAAGCCACCCGTGAGCAGGCAGGACTGGCACGCCAAGCACGCGGCCGTCGAGGCCGTCCTCGACGACGTGGGCGGCGTGGTCACTCGTGTCGGCGACGAGACCGTGGGTGAGATGTGGTCGCTCTACGACGGCCAGGATGTGCTCAACGAGATCGATCCGAGCTTCGCCGCGAACATCCGCGATCACGTGCGGCGCGCCGCGCTGCTTGATCCGTTCCACGTCTCCGCCAACACCGACCCGAAGGGGGATCGCAGCAGGCACCCGCGCGAGCAGGATCCCGACGTTCTGCTGCACGTCGTCCGCGAGACCGACAGCGGCATCGTGGTCCGCGGCGCGAAGTTCGAGACCGCGGCCGCCTACGCGAACCAGGCCTTCGTCAAGCCGACGATCGGCGACTGGGGCAACGACACCCTGTCGGAGTACGCCGTCGGCTTCATCGCCGACATGGGAGCGCCCGGGATCAGGCACATCTGCCGGTCCGGCTTCGCGGGACGGCAGAGCGCCGATGACTACCCGCTCAGCAACCGCTTCGACGAGGTTGACACCATGATCATCTTCGATGACGTCGAGATCCCGTGGGAGAACGTCTTCTTCTACCGGCACACCAGGGCCGCCTCCTTCATCCGGGCGACACTGCACCGTTACAGCATGTACTCCTTCGTCCAGCGGCACCTGCGGCTGGCCGACCTGCTGCTCGGCCTGGCCTACGCCAACGCGCAGCAGACCGGGGTGAAGATGCACCAGGGCGTGCGGGAGAAGATCGCCCAGCTGGCGTGCTACCGCGAGGGCATCGCGGCGCACCTGACCGCGTCGATCGAGCTGGCGCAGGAGAGCCCGGGCGGCCTGCTGATGCCCAACCAGGCCCTCCTGTACACCGGCCGGGCGCAGGCCTGCTCGCAGCTGCCGGAGATGATGCACCTGGTCCGCGACCTCTGCGGCTGCCAGATCAGCCTGGTACCGAGCGCGGCCTCGTTCCGCGCGCCCGGCTCGGCGGACTGGCTGGAGAAGTACTTCCGGGTCGGCGATATCGAGGCTGAGGACCGGAGGAAGCTGCTCGCCTACGCCCGCGACCTGCTCAACTCCGACTATGCCGGCCACCGGCTCACGTTCCAGCTGTTCGCTCAGTCGCCGCCGTTCTCGCACCTGCTCGCGGTCTACAACAACTACGACTTCGGGCCGGCCGTGGCGGCGATGGCGAAGTCCGCGGGCCTCGATGACCCGCTGCGCACCGGGAAGGGCACGCTCGCATGACCGAGCCGATCGTCGTCGGAGGCCACCGCCGGATCCGCCCCTTCAATACGGCGGACAGCTACCCCGAGCAGCACCTTTCCAACGACCTTTGTCAGGCCGTGGTGGCAGGCAGCACGGTCTACCTGCGCGGGCAGGTGGCGCAGGACCTCGACACCAGGGAATCGGTCGCCGCCGGCGATCCGGCCGGCCAGGCCAGCAAGGTGATGGACAATATCGAGCTGCTGCTCGGCGAGGCGGGCGCGCGACTTGACCACATCGTCACCTGCACCGTCTACCTGACCGATATCCGCTATCGCGAAGCGGTGTACGCGGTGCTCGGCGAGCGGATGCAGGGCGTGCATCCCTGCTTTACCGGCGTGGTCGTGCAGGCGCTGGCCCGGCCGGAGTGGCTGGTGGAAATGACTGCCGTCGCGGTGCTGCCATGACGTTCTCGCTGGTGGGACGGTGCGGCCGCACCGGGATGCTGGGACTGGTGGTGGCCTCGTCCAGTCCGGCGGTGGCGGCGCGGTGTGCCTGGGCGCGGGCCGGCGCGGGGGCGGTCGCGACCCAGAACGTCACCGATCCCGCCCTCGGCCCGCGGGTCCTCGACCTGCTGGCGGCCGGACGCGCGGCGGCCGCCGCGCTGGACGAAGTGATGGCCACGGCGGCGCACGCCGACTACCGCCAGCTGGCGGTCATCGACGCGGCGGGCCGGACCGCGGCGTACTCCGGAACCCGCACCCTCGGCCGGCACGCCACCAGGGCGGGAGCGGACTGCCTGGCCGCCGGCAACCTGCTGGCTGGCGAGCAGGTCATCCCGGCCATGGTGCACGCCTTCGGGCAGCGGCCCGTGGACCACCTGGCCAGCCGGCTCCTGGACGCCATCTTGGCGGGCGCGGCGGCCGGCGGCGAGGAGGGCCCGGTGCACTCCTGCGGCCTGCTCGTCGTCGACCAGGTGACCTGGCCCGTGACCGACCTGCGAGTCGACTGGCAGGCCGACCCGATCGCCGAGCTGTCCCGGCTGTGGGCGATCTGGCAGCCCCAGGAGGCCGACTACGTCAGGCGCGCGCTCGACCCGGCGGCCGCGGCGAGCTACGGGGTACCAGGGGACCAGTAATCGTCCGCCCGCCCGAGCCGCCCATCTGATCGCATTTCCGGCTTGGCCAGACCCTGGCGCCCCCGCGCCGCTAGCTTCTCTTGCGGAGAGGGAGGAGACATTCATGCCGATTCGCCGGCTCGTCGTCAGATTCGGTGCCGCAGCCGCGGCCACGGCATCGCTGCTCGGCTCGCCCGCCGCGGTCGCGGCACCTCGTTCCCCAGCCGCGCTCGCGGCGCCGAACTCCCCGGCCGGGCCGGGCGCGGCAGCCGTCGCCCGGGCCGGAATCCTCCCGCCGCGCAACCCGAGCCGGAGCCTGGCGCCGAGTCCCGACTTCCTCACCGTGCGCGCATGCTCCACCGCCAGGGACGGGTCCTACTGCGACCGGGAAGTCCTGCGCGCGACCGGCCGGGCCCGCAGCATCTTGGAGCACATGCACGGGATGTCGTTCTCGCTGACCGCGTACCGCAAGCTCAGTCACGTCAAGCAGCTGTTCGTGACCGTCAACCTGGAGCGCGTCGCTCGCGGCCTGGGACCGGCCGCCGTGCTGACCACCTCGCTGGACGCCATCGCGCAGACCGGTGCCCGCAATGACGACGATCCGCCGCTCAGCCAGCTGCCGAGTCGGCTGCCCGGCGGCGGCCGCTGGATCTCCGCGGGCGGCAACTGGGCCGGCGGCTGGCGCAGCCCGCTCGGCTCGAACTACGCGTGGATGTATGACGACGGCCCGGGCTGGGGGCACCGCGACAACATCCTCGGCCGGTACGCCAACCGCACGCGGTGCGGCGGGACCGCGTCCGACCTGGCCATGGGAGCGGGCTACATCGGCTCGGGCAAGCAGTACGGCGACAGCGAGACGGAGTTGCTGGTGGGCGTCTGCGGTCACGCTCCGACCGACGTCATCTTCAGGTGGACCACGGCGACGCGGCTGCTGCACGTCAAGTTCTGACCGGTCGCCGCGGTCCGCCCGGATCGGTCAGGGAATGGGCACGGCCTTCCAGCTTGCGCCCGCGTTCGAGGTCTTCAGCAGGCCCTGGCCGTAGGCGAGGACCGGGCCTCCGCTGAAGTGGAGCTAGGACCTCCCAGCCGTCTCGCTGGTTGGGTCAGATTCGCTGAGCGCTCGATCAGTTCCGCGGATGTGGCCGTGCGAGCACTCGCCTCAAGCGGCCCGTCCTGGCCGGCCCTGCAGTCAGCGGGCTATGACCGGTTCGCCGAGGCCATCCGCGGGGCCATCCGACCGCTATCCGCCGAAGGTCTCGGCGTCCGGATCGTCTCAGAATTCGGCTGGATCATCGGACAGATCCCCGGCGCCTAAAGCCCGGCGCCCAAGCCCGGCGCCGGATCCTGCCCTCGTGCCAGCGCTCCTGGACTCCGCCCTGGCCAGGGGCACGGAGCAGCACTGTAATGTTTGCCTTCTCATGCCAGCTAGACCGTCAGGAGAACGCCTTGAGCGTCACCGCCGACAGTCGGGCCTTGCTGCGCGACCGGGCAGCGGCAGTGCTCCATGACAACGATGCTGGCACCTGGACGAAGGCCGCGCCGCGCCTGTACCCGCACCAGTGGAGCTGGGACAGTGCCTTCATCGCCATCGGCTGGGCGCACCTGGATTGCCGGCGAGCCATGGCGGAACTCGAGCATCTGTTCGCGGCGCAGTGGTCGACGGGCATGGTGCCGCACATCGTGTTCCGCTCGGGCCCGGGCGAGCCTTACTTTCCCGGACCGGAGTGGTGGGATTGCGCCATCGCGCCGGCGGCACCGGCCCCCCCGATCCAGACGACCGGGATCTGCCAGCCACCGGTGCATGCTCTGGCCCTGCAGCGGATCTGGCAGCTGACGCCGCGGGAGCTCCGGCCGGAAATCCGCGGGCGCCTGCAGGCGCTCTACCCGCGGCTGGTCAGCTGGCATCGCTACCTCGCCACCCAGCGCGACCCGGAGGCATCGGGACTGGTCACCGTCTACCACCCGTGGGAAGGCACGGACAACTCCCCGCGCTGGGACCAGGCGCTGGCGCGCATCAAGGTAGCCGAGCCCGGCCCGTACACCCGCCTGGACATCAGCCAGATAGGAGACCCGTCGCAGCGGCCGACCGACTGGGACTACGACAGGTATCTCTGGCTCGTCGGCCTGCTGAGGAAATACCGGTACGACGATGCGCAGATATACCGCCGGTACCCGTTCTTGATGAAGGACGTGTTCTTCAGCGCGGTCCTGGTCTCCGCGAACGCCGCGCTCCTCGACCTGGCCGACGTGGCCGCGGCCAGTGACGGCGACCGCGAGCAGCTGACCTCCTGGCTGGAACGCGGCCGCGATGGCCTGGCGCGCTGCTTCGACCCGGAGTCCGGTCTCTGCCTCGACTACGACGTCCGAACCGGCGAGCGAATCCGGCTGCGGACGTTCGCGGGTTTCGCGCCGCTCTTCGCGCAGACCACCGATTCCGGCCAGCTCGCCGCCCAGCTGCCGCTGCTCGACTCCGAAGACTTCTGCGGCAACCCGCGATTCCCCTGGCGCCTGCTGCCCAGCATGAGTCCCGCGGAGTCGGCCTTCGAGCCCCACAACTACTGGCGCGGCCCGATCTGGCCGATCATCGACTGGCTGCTGTGGCGCTCGCTGAGACTGGGCGGCTTCAGCGACCGCGCGGACGATCTCCGCCGCGACTCGCTCGGCCAGATCGATGCCGCCGGGACGTTCGCCGAGTACTTCGAGCCGTTCACCGGGAAACCGCTCGGCTCGACGCAGCAGTCCTGGACGGCCGCCGTCGCGCTGGACTGGTCCGCCTCCGAACCCGGCGGCGACCGCGAGCCGACGTTAGCAGTCTCGGTCATTGGTACTGCTGGCGCGCTCGGCGGCCGTCCCGCCGCCCGGCTCCTGCGGCGCGGCGCGTCGGCCGGCGCTTGCTACCAGGCCACCTGATCGAGACCGAACTTGCCGTTGTCGGTGAGGAGACGATGCTGGCCGGTCAGACGGCCACTCCTGATGGCTGCGACCCACAGTACGGGCGGCGTGTGGCCGACGAGGTAAAGGACGCGGTCGCCTCGCGGCGCGATCACGACCGGCATCGCCCCGCGCGGCAGCCTCGCAATCACCCGCGCCCTGTACCCATGACCGCGCAGGCTCACCCGGGTGATGGTGCCCGCCGCCGCGTAGCCCATCCGGGCGATGAGGACGGCCCTTTGCTGGCTAAGATCGCCGCTGATGACCAGGAATGGCTCCTGGTAGGGATCAGGCACGACGATCCGCCGTGCCGCTAGGCCGTCCGGGCGGATCTTGACGACGATGAGGCTCTGACGGCCGGGCGGAACCTGGTCGCCGCCTGCCGTCCGGCCGTCGGCACCGGCGGTGACTCCCGCGGCGGCCGCGCTGGCCGGGATCCCAGGGACCGCTATTACCTCGTCGCCGTCGCCCAGCCAGGTGATCGCGCCCTGATTGAGGAGGTTGCTGCCGTTGCCGAGCAGCGACCGCAGGTCGATCACGCGGATGCTTCCCGTGCGGAGGTCGCGGACGGCGACCTTGCTGAATCGGTCCCCCGTCGCGTAGGCCAGATACCGGCCGTCCGGGCTGACCGCCGGGTAGGCTCCGTCGGCGACCATGCTGACCTTGCCGGTCGCGACGGAGATGCGCCGGATCTCGATCGCTGGGCCTGCCGGGCCGACCACGTACAAGTTCTGCGAATCGGGCGAGAGCGCGAGGCCGTTGCCCGTCCCGACCCGGGGAATGACCTTCGCCACCCGGCCGGTCCGGGGCGAGATCAGCTCAATCCGCGAGGACGATCCGCGCGCCGAGCTTCCCGCGATGGCCACGAGCGGCGGATCCGCGGCCGCGGGCCTGCCGCCGGGCGGAGCGTGCCCGGCGGCGCGTCCGCACGCGGCCAGACCCGGCCCGGCGAGCACCGCTGCGACCGCGACTATCGCCGCCGGGGCCAGCCTCTGCGTTGGCGGCCGCAGCGTATATCCCGCCCGCTCGCGCCGCGGGCGCGGGCCAGCGGGCGCCGGCCGTTGCGCCTTCTTATCCGGTCCCCGGCGGAGCCATTGCTCACGTTCAGTCATATCGCCTCATCATTCGCTACCTGGTCCGTCGTTAGACGCGCGATACCGCCGGCCGGACGCACGACCCGGTGGCGCCATTGTTCCGGCCGGAGGGCTGGCTGGGGCTGTCGATTTCTCGCCTTCGCGGGCAGCCCTGGCCGGCGGCCGGCGCTGACGGCGCTTTCGTACCCCGGGCACACCCTCGCCGGCGTCTTAGCAGGGGCCCAGCCGCGCGGTCAGTGCGTTCGCTATCTCTTGTGTGGTCTGCTCCCAGCCGCGCAGGGTCGTCCGCCGCTGTCGTGCGGCGGCCCGCAGCCGGTGTCGGTGATGCTCGTCACCTAGCCAGTCTCCGAGCGCGGCGGCGAGGGCATCCGGATCGCCGGGAGGGACAAGCTGGCCGGGGCGGGTGCCATCGGCCGTGGAGCCGAGCGCTTCGGGCAGCCCACCGACGGCGGCTGCTATGACCGGCAGGCCGTGGGCGAGCGCTTCGGTGACCGTCATGCCGTAGGTCTCCGAGCGGGACGGAGCGACGAGCAGGTCGGCCGTTGCATACGCGTGGCTGAGCGCGGCGCCGGTCAGCACGCCGGTGAGCCGGACGCGGTGGCCGTAGCCGAGGTGCGTGATTCGGGCCTGCAATTGTTCGACGAAGTCCCGGTCGCGGTCGAGCGGTCCGGCCAGCAGGCAGTGCCAGTCCCGCTCAGCAAGGTGAGCGAGCGCCTCGACGAGGACGTCCTGCCCCTTGTGGCGGCTGAGGACCCCGACGCAGATCAGGTGCCCGCGGACGGGCCGGGCCCGGCCAGCGACCCGATCGACGCCGGGCCGGGCGACGTGCAGCTGGCGGGTCGGGATCGCGTACCGGGTCAATACCTGCTGGCGGGTCCATTCGCTGGTAGCGACCACGCCGGTGGCCGCGCGGAGCACGACCCGTTCGGAGCGCCGCGCGCTGGCATCATGGCGCGTGTCGAGGGCGGTGGCCAGTGGCATGTGCAGCAGCACTGTCATTCGTATCCGGCCGGCGTGTGGCAGCAGCTGCGCGGCGGCCGGCGAGGCGATGAGCCCGTCGATCAGGACGGTCTCCCCGTCGGGAATGGCGGCCACGATGCGGGCCAGCTCCGCGCGGGCGCCCGAGCCGGGTCCCGGCTGCGTCGCGGCGACGGTCCTGACCAGCACATCCCATCCGGCTTCGGCCAGCCCGGCGCAGACGTGCCGGTCGTAGATGTTGCCGCCGGTAGGCTGGCCGGGATCGTCGAACCCCTCGGGAACTACTACGTGGACGCGCAGGATGTTCCGGCCCTGCACAGCAACCTCACCTCCCGCCTTTTCCCGGCTGCACGGTGACGGTCAGCGGCTGTGACGCCCCCCACTGGTCGATTGCCACCGCGGCATAACGGGTGGCGCGGCGCGGGAGCGGTAGCCGACATACCGACCGGAGGCTGTCCGCGCACCCGCGGCCGCCCCTCACCGGGCGCACGATCAGCCGGAGGATACGCGGGTCCGGGGCACGCAGGCGGGCCGAGACGATCAGTCCCGTCGCCCGATGCCGGACTATCAAGGCGGCCGGGGGCGCGGGACGAGTCAGATCGCGGAAGGCTGCCTTGACGAACGCGACCACGTGCGGGTCGGCGTGCATGCTGGTGCCGAACTGGTAGAGGCTCTTGCCGCCCCACTGGTTGTAGGCCTCCCACGTATTGACCGGCACCTGGACCAGCACCGCGGACGCGGGCGCCGCCGGGCTCTGGCGCACAATCAGCGGAACGCTCCCCACGGCGCCGGCGAACGCGCCACCCACGGTCTCGAGCTTGGCCTCGTAGTAGCCGGAGACCGCGTCGGGCGGGATCTCGACACGATCGGTCACCCGCCAGGGGGCCCGGGACAGCCCGGTGACGGAGCCGGGCTTGGTGGGCGGCGGCTGTGCCATCACGGCGTGGCTGGAGCGGCAACCAGGCAAGCACATGATCAGGCGCCCCCCGACCCCCGGTACCACCCGAGCCGGTACACGAGCACCCGATAGCGCGAGCCCGGCGGGACCGGCCACGTGCAGGTGAAAGGTCTGCCCCGGGGCGACGCTGGTCTCCGACGCATAACCAGTGATCACCGTCCCCGCGCCGGCCGGGATCTCCCAGCCACGGGTGCCCGGCCGCGAGTTCTCTCGCTGCACCGGACTAGGGGAAGTCGCGGGAGCCGTGGAGTATGTGCTGCTCCGGCCCGATCCATTGCACGAGCTGAGGACGAGCGCTGCGATCGCCGCGCTGCCAGCGAGGAACTTTGTGGCGGGTGCACTCCGGTCGATCCTGGACGTCTCAGCTACTGCGATCTCGGCTGGCCGGGATGCGCGTCTCGTGCACCGGAGGTTCCGGGGCCGCGCGACCCGGCAGCGAGGAATGCGGTTCCGAAGAACAACTCGGTCCAGGAGAGGTCGGCCAGTTCCTCCTGCATGGCGTCGCGAATCGCCTCCCACGGACGGCGCACGATCCACTCATCTATGGCGGCGAAAGGCCGCACAACCGCGGTTCCGATCTGCGCAAGCCACCCGGGCGTGTGGCCGGGAACCTTGAGATCCAGCACGGCCCAGCGTCCGCCTGCGGCGAGAGCCGCAGCGCCGTGGGCGATGACCTCCGCGCACTCCGGCACCTGTGTCAGGGCATACGTGGACAGGATCCCGTCGACTCCGGCTGGGAAGTCGAAGTCGGCCGCGTCGGCTTGCACGAGGCTGATGTTGCTCCAGCCGTTCGTTTCGATCCGATCCTGGGCTTGGGCGAGCATCGCGTCGGTCAGATCGACGCCGATGATCCGGCCCTTGGGACCGATCACCTCCTCAATGAGCGAGAAGTTCAGTCCTGTGCCGCATGCCATGTCGATGACGCTGTCACCCGCGCGAAGTCCGAGCGCTTGCACGGTCCGGAGGCGCTGTGCCCGCTGGGGATATCCGGGCGCGGGGTAGAGCCGGGAGGTGGCGTCGTAGTGCTTCGCCTTCTTGCGGTATGTCTCGATCAGGTGCTCTCGCGTACGGTCCACCTAAGACTCCGCGCCTGCCCGCGCGTCGGACTCGACAGCGGCCTTGATCGCCACCATCTCGCGATCGCTTACGCGCTGAATGCTGCCCTTGAGGATGCCGGGCACCGCGCGCATGATGCCAGCGAGGTCGACCTCGATCCACATCATGGCGTCGGTCTGCCCATCGCTCACCGGCTTGAGTTCCATTCCCCAGCGCGCTGCGGACGTACCCATCGGCCCGGCAAACGCCATGAAGTGGGGTGCCTCGACAACCGTCACCTCCTGGCTCCGGCCGCGACTGAACCAGAGGGGTCCCTTCGCCCGCTGCTCTACCCGCGCGCCAGGCCGAAACGGTTCCGCTCCGCGAACCCAGCATTTGAGAACCGTCGGTGCCCACTCCGGCCAGCGTCCGACGTCACAGAGATACTCCCAAACCTCAAGGACACCGCCGGCGATTGTTATGCGGCTCTCAGTTCTGAATGTCATAGGACGGACTTTATGTCGCTCATTTTCCGGTTGCGTGAAGTCTGCAGCGACGCTACAGCCTGACTGAGACGTCTGCAAGTGCGCTCCGATCGCAGCAGGATCAGGCAGGCCGGGCTGAACCACGCCCGCCGTCGATCCGTCATATCTGGCACAGGATGATACGTAGCAGCGGTGGACGCGGTTCAATCCGAGACGATCGGCGTCCGCCCAACAGCAGCGTGCACGGCAATGCACTGCCGGGCCAGACACTGCGGGTGGATCTGACGTGAGGCAGGATCAGCAAGCACCATCGTCGGCGGCGCTAGAGCGAGCTCAGGCGGCCGCCTACCCCGCAGGAGAGTACGTAGGCCAGCAGAGCTTCATGCGGGCGAGCGAGATCCGGATGCTGGCTGACCAGGCCGGGATCGGCCCCGCGGTTTCCGTGCTCGACCTGTGCTGCGGTGTGGCCGGTCCCGGTCGGATGATCACGGCGGAGTCGCGATGCTGCTACCTGGGTGTCGATCACTCCGCCAGCGCACTGGCCACCGCCCGGGAGCTGGCCGGGAACCTGCCTTGCCGCTTCGAGCAGGCTCACCTCCCGCCGCTGCCAGACGGCTGCTTCGAGGTGGTACTCCTGCTGGAGACAATGCTGGCCTTTCCCGACAAGGCGGCCTTGGTCAGTGAGGTGGCGCGCGTGCTCGAGCCAGGCGGGCGTTTCGCTTTCACGGTCGAGGAAGGCCGGCCGCTCGCCCGGCAGGAGCAGGCCCGGATGCCCGGCGCCGAGACGGTCTGGCCCATCGAGCCGGCGGAGCTGACGGGCGTCCTTCGCCGGGCGGGGCTGACGGTGATCTGGCGGCAGGAGTACAGCTCCCCCCACCACGCTATAGCGACGGCCCTGCATCGCTGCTATCGAGCTGACTCATCCCGGATCGCCGGCCAGATCGGGACGCAGGCTACCGCTGACCTGATCACAGCGCATCGGCTGTGGAGTGAATGGCTCGGCAGCGGCCGGGTGCGCAAGTTCGCGATAGTGGCCGAGCAGCGACGGCCTTCTTCGATGAAGCCTCGATGACCCTCGACTATGCCCGCTACCTGGCGGCAAAGACAACCGTGGATGACCGCGCACTCAACCGGCATGTGCTGGCCGAGCTGAGCCGCCTGATGCCCGCCGATGCGCCGCGGGTCCTGGAGGTCGGCGCCGGTCTGGGGACGATGGCGGCCCGTCTGATGGACTGGGCTGCGGTCGTCACAGGTGAGTACACCTTGCTGGATGCGGATCGGCAGCTGCTGGACTGTTCTCGCCGGTGGCTGTGCGACTGGGCGGCCGCACGGGGCCTGCGCTGTGACCCGCTGCCGGATGGCCTGCGGGTGGGCGATCTCCGGGTGCGCCTGGTGCACGCCGAGCTCGGCAGTTACCTGGAGGCTGCTCACGGGGCGCAGGCCGATGTCCTCATCGCGAACGCCGTCCTGGACCTGGTGGACGTGCCGGCCGTCCTGCCCGGATTGCTGCGGCTGCTCGTCCCTGGCGGCGTCTACTGGTTCACGATCAACTACGACGGCGAGAGCATCTTCGCGCCCGGCCACCCCCACGACGACCAGATCATGCGGGCCTACCACCGCGACATGGATGAGCGCATTCGCTACGGCCGCCCGGCCGGGGAGAGCAGGACGGGCCGCCGCCTGTTTCACCACCTGCGGGCTGCGGGAGCGCCCGCGCTGGCGGCGGGGTCGTCGGACTGGGTCGTGCACGCCGACCCGGACGGGGCCTACCTGGGCGATGAGGCTTACTTCCTGCGGAGCATCCTTAACACGATCCGGGACGCGCTGCGGAACCGCCGGGACCGGGTGGATCCGACGGACCTGGCCGATTGGCTGGCCGAGCGCGGGCGGCAGCTAGCCGCGGGTGAACTGGTCTATATCGCCCACCAGCTTGACTTCGTGGGCCGCTCCCCCGGCTAGGGCGGCCAGGCCCGGAGGCCGTCCAGGCGACGACGCGGCCCGGCCGGGTGGCCTCGGTCGCAGGCGCGGCTGGCAAGGCGGTGGGCTGCGGATGCCCGCGGATGCCGGTCATCGGTCCGCGATCCCGGGGGGTGCCGGACCGGCCAGCGGGTCGGCATGCCGGTGCGGCTCGGCGGCGCGTTCAAGCCCCCGCGACAGCAGGTCATGCCCGCCGCGCCGCGCCTTGGTGGTCAGGTAAGCCGCGTTTGTCGACGTAAGGTGCAGCGCGGTGGGCACCTGACTGGCGATCGTGATGCCGAGCCGGGTCAGCTGAGCGCCCTTGTCCGGGTTGTTGCTCAGCAGCGCGATGCAGTTGACGCCGAGCGTATCCAGCATCTGGGCGGCGCTGGTGTAGTCGCGCTCGTCGGCCTGATGACCGAGCGCGAGATTCGCCTCGTAGGTATCCAGACCGCGATCTTGCAGCGCGTACGCGTCGAGCTTGTCATACAGCCCGATGCCGCGCCCTTCCTGGCGCAGGTACAGCACGTACCCGCCGTGCTTGGCGATCCGCTCGACCGCTTCGCGCAGTTGCGGCCCGCAGTCGCATCGCTGGCTGCCGAACACGTCACCAGTCAGGCACTCGCTGTGCAGCCGTACCAGCGGAAGCCCGGCCGCGGCGGGTCGGCCGAGTTCGAGCGCCACATGCTGCTGCGCGTCGGCCAGCCCAGTGAAGGTGATGACCGTGGCATTGGTTGAATATCCGTCCGCGAAGCGCAGCGGGATGCGAATACGGCGGCGGACCGCTGGCGCCTGGATGGCCCCGGTCACGGGACCATCCGTTCGGCCTCGCGCCAGGTCACGGCGGCCAGATCGGGTCGTCTCGACTGGCCTGGGCTGACCGCGGCCTGACGGCGGCGGACGGCGTCGCCTAGCAGCAGGCCAGCGCCCGGGGCAACCGCGGCCAGCATGAGCACCGCATACAGAATAGTGACCGTGACCCCAGCGGCCGCGCCGAGCCCGGCCGCGGAGAAGGCCCAGGCGGCGGCACCTTCCCGTAGCCCCCACCCGCCGATACTCAGGGGGATCACCACTACAGTCTGGACCACCATCAGCAGCGCGACCAGTTCGCCCAGGGGTGCGGTGCAGCCGGCGACCCGGGCCGCGATGACGAACGTGGCCGTGTGGCCGGCCACGATCAGCACCGAGGCCAGCGCGAGCCGGGGCCACACTTCTCGAGTCAGCAGCCTGCAACGCAGGTCGTCAGAAACGGCCCGGGCGGTGCGTGCCAGTCGGGGCCGCCCGCGGCGAGCAGCGCCGCGCACCACCAGCGCAGCACACCCGGCTGCGCCCGCCAGACCTCCCAGAACGTACGGCAGGGCCGGCCGAACCGGAGAGGGCAGGATCAGCAGCACGAAAGCCGTCACCACGGCCTGAATGACCTGACCGCATAGCCGTTCCCACGCTACCGTTCGCAGGCCCCGCGCCACGTCTCCGGAACGGCGGCCGTGCGTGACCGCCCGATGCACGTCGCCAACAACCCCGCCGATGAGAATGGAGTTGAGGAACAAGGAACGGTAGTAGGCGCCGGTCGCGGCGGGCAGGCCGATGCCAACGCCGAGTGCCCGGGCGACGACCCGCCACCGCCAAGCCGAACACACCGTGGTCAGGACCGTGAGCGTGACGGCGGCCGCGACCGCCGGCCAGGTGACCGCGCGCAGCCCGTTCATGAACGGCGCCGCGCCCACCTGCCGCACGAGAAAATACAGCACGGTGACGCCGGCGGCTAGGCGCAGCAACGACGGGCCGAGCCGGCGGACGCCCGGACCGGCCCCGACCGGAAAAGAGCGCGGGGGTGCCATACGGGTTACACGGGCCGATTGGGCACGCAGTTCAACCGTCTGGCTGCGGTAGCAGCTCGTGCCCGCGGCCGGTCTCGGTGAACCGGCGTGACCGCGGACCCGTTGTTCCCGTCAGGAACGGCGGCAGCTGGCTGCTGAGACGGAGGTTCGATGCGTCTGATTCTGCCCGCGGATGAAGGCGTGCTGCCGTCGATTCGGTCCGCCACCATCCTGGGGACGCTCGCCACGTCTGCCTTGCTCAGCGTCGTGTCGGCCACCGCCGGTCTCGGCGTGGCCGGCTGGATCGCCGGGCTGGCCACCGGTTCGGCGGCCGCCGCGCTGATTGCTGGCGCTCGCATGCGCAGTGACCAGCCGTTCGTACACCCGGCAGATTGGGTCACCCTGATCCGGGCGGTGCTGGTCGCCGGGGTCGCGGGCCTGGTTGCGGACTCGTTCAGCCGGCCGGTGTCGATCACAGCGCTGGTCACCCTGTCCATCATGGCGCTGCTCCTCGACGCGGTGGACGGGCAGGTGGCGCGCCAAACCGACACCGCCACCCCGCTAGGCGCCCGCCTCGACGGCGAGGTCGACGCCTTCCTCATCCTGCTGCTCAGCATCATCGTTTCCCGGGACTACGGCTGGTGGGTGCTGGCCATCGGCGCCGCCCGCTACGCGCTGCTCCTGGCGGGCTGGCTGATCCCTTGGCTGGCCGCGCCGTTGCCGCCCCGCTACTGGCGCAAGGTCGTAGCCGCGGTCCAGGGCATCGTGCTCACCGTTGCCGCATCCGGAGTGCCGGGCCGCATGGCCGGGATGATCGCGGTCGCCGCCGCACTGCTGCTGCTGGCCGAGTCGTTCGGCCGCGACGTGATCTGGCTGTACCGTACCGGGGCGCCGACCAGCGCACCCGCCTGACCGTGCCGATCGCCATTACCGTGCTGACGCTAGTGCTCGTGTGGATCGACCTGGTGGCGCCCGACCCGGCCTGGCAGTTCACCCCCGCCGCCTTATCCGCATCCCAGTGGAAGCGCTGGTCTTGGTTGCCGTCGCGCTGGTGCTGCTCGACCGGGCGTTCAACCCGGTGAACGACTGGGGCAGCATCGATTCCATCACCGCTGTGGCCTCCCATCACCGCCGTGGCGCCGTTCGCGGGCTCCACCCTGCGGTCAGGGCTGTGGCTGGTAGCACGCAGCGATATGCAGAGCTCCTCACCAGCCGCCGGTTCACCCCCAGCGACGCCTTCGGCAAGGCTGGATGGCACACCGTCAGCGACGACCCTTGTGACGACATCTTCTGGCCACACGGCAGGTCCTTCTACCACTACGCGCCGAGTTCCAGCGGCTCGAGCTCGCCCCCCGGCCGCAAGCCCGTGATGGCCGAGATCGACCTGGTTTCCTCGCACATACCCCATGCCCGCCAGTAGCCAATCCGCAGCCGCGGTCTGGCGCAACGCCAGCACCGTGCGGCGGTTCTACGGCCAGTCGATCCAATACTCGCTGAATGCCCTTACTTCATGGATCACCGAGCTGAACGACCCGAACCTCGTGCTCATCCTGCTCGGCGACCACCAGCCCCACACCACCGTTAGCGGCGCCGGGGCCAATCATGAGGTGCCGATCTCGAAGCTCCGCTCGAGCCCATGGATGCCTTCCGCAGCCAGTTCCTCGGCGCCTTCAGCACCGCCACGTCCCAAGCGGTGTCGGCCCACATACCCGCAACGCCCGATGGACCACGGTAAGCGGAGCCCGGTGACAGCTTCTCAGCCGGCTCGCAGCCGCCACCAACTCGGCGGTTAATCTCGCCGTCGCCGCTTCACCATCGGCCGCCCGTCGTGGGCGCCGGCTCGCCGCCTTCTACTGCCGCTCGCGGTACGATCGGTTGCTCTCGCGAACCAGGTCACGCGATCCGGGACGGAGCAGATGCCGGTGAACAAAGCGCAGCCGTTGTGCGTATGACGGGACAGGAATGGCGGCGCAGATGGCAGCGGAGCCGGCCAGTGCGCAGCGCAGTCGTCGGCCAAAGCGGCTTGCCGCGCGAGGGAGCGGGCAGCCACGACGCGGACTTGCTGCGCGAGTTGGATGAGCAGCACGCCCAGTCAATCGGCGACGCCAGCGACCCGCTGGTTAACCGCCATCTGGTGGCCGTCGCACTAGGCCGGCTTACGCAGGAGCATCGGGAAGTCCTGGGAGAGCTGTACCTTCGCGGAAGCTCGGTTGCACAAGCTGCGCACGCACTGGGGATCACGCCCGGCACGGTGAAGGCCCGCACCTACTACGCGCTGTGTGCGCTGCGGCTGGCACTCGAGGAACTACAAGGAGTCGAATGACGGCTGACCCGGCCGCCTCGACGCCGCCTGCCTGCTCGGAGCGCCCCATGCCGGCGGCCCGCGGCCCGGCCCCGGTATAAGCGGACCTCTGCGGACGAGACGGGCCGGCGAGTCAGGGAAGGTGACCGGTGTCGTTGACGCGATGGACGGCGGCAAATTCGCGGCCGTACCATCGGATCTCGTTAATGCAGGCAGAGCCGAGATATAGCCGGTAAAGGGTGCCCAGCGGGACGCCGAGAGCCCGGCACAGCAGGATCTTTATCGGGGTTATGTGAGTGACCATCAGGATGGTCTGGCCGCCGTGGTCCCGCAGCAGCCGGTCACAGGCCCGGTTCACCCGGTGCGAGGTGTCGGCGAAGCTCTCCCCGCCGGGAGGTGCCTGTTCAGGGTCGCGCCGCCAGGCTGCCGCGGCTGCGGGCCATCGCTGCTGGATTTCTTCCAGGGTGAAGCCGTCCCAGTCACCGAAGTCGGTTTCACGGAGATCATCATCGATGGCTGTGGTCAAGCCCAGTTCGCCGGCCGCAATGGCAGCGGTGGCGACAGCGCGCTGCAATGGCGAGCTGACCACGACGTCGATCGGAGCGCCGCCGGCGAGACGGCAGGCGGCCGCCTGGGCCTGCCGGGTGCCGTCGGCGCTAAGAGGGAGGTCGCACAGCCCGCTGAAGCGGTGTTCGGGTGACAGCTGGGTATCGCCGTGCCGCAGCAGGACGGTGGTGGTGGGATCTGCCGTGGGGTTATCCCAGCCTAGAGTCATATGGCTGCCCCCGCGATGATGACGAAATTTGTGTGTTCCTATGACAGCAGACGAAGATGCCAGCAGTACGGTTCAGTTGCCCGCCCTTAGCCTCGTCACAGTACCCATGCCGCACGACCTGGCCGGGCCGGCCACACCGATCTTGGCACCTGTGCCCGCCCGTCAGGATGCCCTGGTCGCCCGGGGTAGTCAGGCAGAATGTCAGCACCGTGCGCGGTATCCGCCAAACGCACTGGGGCTTTCCCACACCCGCACTGCCAGTGCCTCGCCGCCTGCGGCAGCGACGGCTGGCGAGAGGCTGTCATGCACCCAGCGGGCGAACACCTCGACGGTGACCGCCTCGGCCCCGACTGGGCGTACCTCCTCCAGGTTGCGGCCTTCGACCCGGCTGGTCAGCTCGGCAAGCGCGGCTTCCAGCTCATCCAGATCACAGACCATGCCCCGCCCGTCGAGCTGCTCTCGGTCCACCACGATCTCAATCCGGTAGTCATGATCATGGAGTTGCCCCTCAGGCCCGGGCAGTCCCGGCATGATGTGGAAGGCACGGACGCTTCGGCTCAACCCGACTTCACAGGTCACCGGCAGCACTCCTGTCGTAGTCAAGAACGGCATGCATCAACCCGGGTTTCCCCTCGTCGACAGCTCGGAACGCCTCGGCGGCGTGGCCAAAGTCGAAGACGTGAGTGCACAGTTGTGCCAACGGTAGTTCGGGCAGCAGTTCAACGGTCTCCCGGCGGCGCCGAGACCGGGTCCAGGTCCCGGACAGCCAGGCCGGCACGGTCGAGACTTGAGTGCTGCGGATCGTCAGACGCCGCCGGTGGAAGGCACCGCCGAGCGGCAGCACCACTGGTTTGGTGCCGAACCACGACGCGATCAACAGGGTTCCCTCGTGGGCCAGCATGTTCAGCGCCATCGCTGGCGCATCCGGGTTACCGCTGGCGTCAATAGCCAGCGGAACCTCCGCCTGCACCAGTTCCTCCGGTGCTGCGGTGTTGACGCCGAGGCTGCTGGCCATGGCGCGACGCCACGCCTGCGGCTCGCAAATCAGCGGCCGCCACCCGGAGCGCTGCAGCAGCAGGCCGGTCAGCAGCCCGAGCACGCCGGCGCCGAGCACGATGACCCGGTCGCGATATCCGGTCCCGGCATCGAGCGTCACCTGCAACGCCGTCTCGACCAGCGGAAACAACGTTGCGGATGCGGGATCGATGGCGGGCAGCGGAATCAGTTCATCAGCCCGCGCCGTGAAAACGTCCTGGTGCGGATGGAACGCGAAAACCGTTTGGCCGGATCCCGCTACGCCGCCGACGCATGCATACCCATAGGCGAAGGGATAGGAGAAGGTGCCGCCAAGCGCGTCGATCGTGTCGTCCAGCGCCAGCTCGGCAGGAATCTCGCCGCGGTACACCAGCCGTTCGGTGCCACTGCTGATGCCAGAGCACAAGGTGCGGACGAGGACTTCACCGGCCGCAGGCCGCGGTGTGGGCAGTTCCCTGATCTCCACGCAGCGCGGCGCGGTATGAAATAGCACGCGGGCGGGCACGCCGCTGATGTACCCGCCATCAATCTTTACAAAACGGTTGATTCGGCCAGTCCCAGCGGTGTCGGCGGCTGACCGCGAACGGCACGCTTGAGTCGTGCGCCGCCTCTCGCTTCAAGGAGTCCTCGACTTTATGCTCATCAAGAGATCTTCGCTTCGACATAGCGGCACTTGACGATCGACAAGACGCCCGGCGGACGCGAACGGGGAGGACACGATCATGAGCGACACTACGACTGCGAGCACGCAGAGCGCGGTCCGGCCGTTCCGAATCGAAGTACCTCAGGGCGAGATCGACGAGCTGCACCGCCGCATCAATGCGACGCGCTGGCCGACCAGGGAACTCGTCACCGATCGGTCGCAGGGTGTGCAATTGGCGGCGATACAGAACCTCGCGCGCTACTGGACGACCGAGTACGACTGGCGCCGGTGCGAGGCGCGATTGAACGCGCTGCCGCAGTTCAAGACCGAGATCGGCGGGCTGGACATCCACTTCATCCATGTCGAGTCGGCACACAAGAACGCGCTGCCGTTGATCATGACGCACGGCTGGCCGGGCTCGGTCGTCGAGCTGCTCGAGACTATCGGTCCGCTCACCGACCCGACCGCGCACGGCGGCCGCGCTGAGGACGCGTTCCACCTCGTGCTGCCGTCGATCCCCGGCTACGGGTTCTCCGACGAGCCGACCGAGCTCGGCTGGGGCCCCATCCGTATCGGACAGGCGTGGGAGGAGCTGATGCGGCGGCTGGGTTATGCCCGGTACGTCGCGCAGGGGGGCGACGTGGGCTCCCAGGTTACCGACGCGATGGGCCGGCTTTCACTCGACGGGCTGATCGGCATCCACACCAACCTGCTCACGCCGGCGCTGGGCGATGCCAAGGCCCTGAGCGAGTCGCCGCCCTCGGCAGAAGAACGTGCCGCCCTCGACGCGCTCGCCGAATTCCAAGCGACCGGCGCTGGGTACTTCCTGGAGCAGGCGACGCGCCCGGAGACGATTGGCTACGCCCTCCTGGATTCACCCATCGCGCTCGCAGCGTGGATGATCGATCACGATACGGACAGCTACCAGAAGATCGCCCGCGGTTTCGTCGACGGACAACCTTCGGGCAATCTCACCCGAGAACACATCATCGACAACATCACCCTGTACTGGCTGACAGGCACCGGGGCGTCAGCCGCACGCTCGTACTGGGAAGAAGGACAAGAAAATGCTCGTGCGGCCGGCCAGGCTCCCACGCCGGTCTCGATTCCGGTCGGCTTCACGACGTTCCCCGGGGAGATCTGGCGGACCCCGCGCAGCTGGGTCGAGAAGGCGTACCCCAACGTCATCTACTTCAACGAGGTGGACAAGGGCGGTCACTTCGCCGCTTGGGAGGAACCGCGGCTCTTCTCGGAAGAGTTGCGCGCCGCCTTCCGCCCGCTGCGCTAGCCGACACTCGTGAGCTAGGCGTCCCCCACCCAACCGGTGACTGGCCGTTCGATGGCATCAGCGGCTGGGACGGTTTGACGGAAAGATTACTTTAGCTCGAAGATTCGAAATATAGCTCGATCAGTCGGGATGGCGGGATTCGAACCCGCGGACTCCTGCTCCCAAGCACATCCCAGCCGTCGGCCGACGTCGCCTGGCATCGCCTGACGTGGCGTCCACCTGCATCGATGATCGCTGGACGTGGCCTGATGTCGCCTGATGCCTGTCCTTGTTGGCTCCCAACTTGGCTCCCAGACGCGCACCGGCGGCGAGGGATGTTCCGGCCGGGCACGTGAAGCCCGCATACCCAGAAGTATCGGACCCGCCATGGCGGGGCGCAAGCCTGCTGACCCGAGCTCCGGAACGCTATGGGGCCGGGGCCTCGCTGGCTATGCTCTCCGCGGTCACGACGGGCTGCAACGGGAAGTGGCAGGCCGCCATGTGCCCGCGGCCGGGGAACGGCCGCAGCGGCGGCTCGACCTCGGCACAGATCTCCTCCGCCAGCGGGCAGCGGGTGCGGAACCGGCAACCCGACGGCGGATGGATCGGGCTCGGCAGCTCCCCCGAGATGCCTGCCTTCACCTTGGCCAGCTCGGTCTTGGGGTCGGCGACCGGCGCGGAGTCGAGGAGCCCCTTGGTATAGGGGTGCGCCGGCCTGAGGTACACCTCGTCCGCGGGCCCGATCTCGACGAGCTTGCCCAGGTACATGACCCCGATCTGGGTGGACAGGTAGCGCACCACGGCCAGGTCGTGGGAGATGAACAGGTAGGTGAGGCCGAGCTGGCGCTGCAGGTCGGACATCATGTTCAAGACCTGGGCCTGGATCGACACATCGAGGGCGGAGACCGGCTCGTCGGCCACGATCAGGTCCGGCGACAGCATGAGCGCGCGGGCGAACCCGAGCCGCTGCCGCTGGCCGCCGGAGAACTCATGCGGGTACCGCTCGGTCGACGTGCGCGGCAACCCGACGTGGTCCAGCATCTCCGCCACCCGCTGGTTCCGCTCGGTGCGCGAGCCGATGCGCTGCACGGTGAGCGGCTCCAGCAGGACCGCACCCGCCCGCATCCGCGGGTCGAGCGACGCATAGGCGTCCTGGAACATCAGCTGGATGTCCCGGCGCTCCCGCCGGTACTCGCGGCCGCTGCTCTTCGCGAGATCCTTGCCCCGGAACCAGACCGATCCGCTCGTCGGCGTATCCAGGCCGACGACGAGCCTGCCGACCGTGGTCTTGCCGCAGCCGGACTCGCCGACCAGGCCGAGCGTCTCGCCGCTGCGGATCGTGAAGCTCACATCGGCGACGGCGCTGACGTAGCCGACCCGCCGCTGCAGCACGGCGCCCTTGGTCACCGGGAAGTCCTTGACCAGGTGCTCGACGTTCAGCAGCACGTCAGCCTGGCTGCCGCCGTCGATCGTGGCGAGCTCGGGAGCGCGCGGCGTCGCGTGCACGGCCGCCGGGCCCCGGGTCCATTCCGCCGCGCCGACCGGGAAGAAACAGGCGAACTTGTGGCCTGCGACCTCGCCGCCTAGCGGCGGGTCTTCAGCGCGGCATCGGTCCGTCGCGTACCGGCAGCGCGGAGCGAACCGGCAGCCCCCGGGTGGGTGCACCAGGTCCGGTGGCAGCCCGGGAATCGAGTACAGCCGCTCCTTGGATTCCGCGGCCTTGTCCGGCAGGGCCTGGAACAGCGCCTCCGTGTAGGGGTGCCGCGGGTTGCCGAACAGCGTCCCCGTGTCCGCGGTCTCTGCGATCTTGCCGGCGTACATCACCGCGACCCGGTCGGCGCGGCCGGCAATCACCCCCAGGTCATGGGTGACCAGGACGACCGACATCCCCAGCCGCTTCCGCAGGTCGTCGATCAGCTCGAGGATCTGCTTCTGGATCGTTACGTCCAGGGCGGTCGTGGGCTCATCCGCGATGAGCAGCTTCGGCTCGCACGCCAGCGCCATCGCGATCATCACGCGCTGCCGCATGCCGCCGGAGAACTGGTGCGGGTACTCCGCGACGCGCTCCTTGGCCCGGGGCAGCCCGACCAGGTCAAGAACCTCCGTGGCCCGGTCCAGGGCCTGCTCGGTGCTGGCGCCCCGGTGCAGCTTGACTGCCTCCGCGATCTGCTTGCCCACAGTCATGGTCGGGTTCAGCGACGTCAGCGGGTCCTGGAAGATCATGCCGATCTCGTTGCCGCGGATCTTGCGCATGTCGTGGTCAGGCAGGTTGCTGATCTCCTGGCCGTTGAGCATGATGCTGCCGGCGACGACGGACCCGCCGGTGGGCAGCAGATTCATGATCGACAGCGCGGTCATCGTCTTGCCGCAGCCCGACTCGCCCACGATGCCGAGCGTCTCGCCGGCCTCCACGTGAATCGACACCCCGTCGACCGCGTGCACAACACCCTGCTTCAGTATGATCTCGGTGCGCAGGTCACTGATCTCGAGTAGCGGCGCCACCTGGTTAACCTTCCTACCGGCGCTGCAACCGGGTCTCGAACGAGTCCCGGAGCGCGTCGCCGATGAAGTTGAATGCGATGCAGGTCAGGATGATCGCGATGCCTGCCGGGTAGATCAGCCACCAGTAGTTAGTGCCGCTCTGCAGGTAGGTAAGTCCGCCGGACAGCATGTCCCCCCAGTCGGTCTCGGGCGGCTGGACGCCGAGTCCGAGGAAGCCGAGGCCGGCCAGGATTATGATCGAGTCCGCGATTGCGAACGTGGTCTGCACGATGATCGTGCCGATCGCGTTCGGCACGATATGCCGCACGACCGCGCGGGACCTGCCTCCGCCGATGACCTTGACCGCCTGCACGTACTCCCGGGTGCGCAGCGAGAGCGTCTCGCCGCGCACCAGCCGGGCCACGCCCAGCCAGTAAAACACGGCGATGATGAAGATCATGATCACCGTGTTCGGGTGGAATACCACCGACAGGATGATGACCACCATGATGTAGGGAATGGACAGCCCCGCGTCGACGACGCGCATCAGAAACGAGTCGACCGGGCCGCCGATGAATCCGGAGAAGGCCCCGTAGAGGGTGCCGATGAAGACCGCCACGATTGCGGCGGCGAACCCGACCTCCAGGGAGGTCTGGCCGCCGATCATCAGCCGGCCGACCTGGTCGTAACCGAGGTTGTCGCAGCCGAGCAGGTGCGCGGCACCAGGCGGGCACAGGGTCTGGCCCAGGTTGGTGTGCACCTGGTCGGTGTGGTAGATGAGCGGTCCGACGAAGCAGAACAGCACGATGAACACGATCATGCCGAGGCTCGCCAGCGCGAGCTTGTTCTCGGCGAACACCTCCCAGCCGCGGCGCAGCAGACTGCGCGGCTTCGTGGCGGCGAGCACCCCCCCGGGGGTTACCTCGGGTACGAGGGGGGTCTCTATCTCGCGGGGATCCGCGCCCGGCATGATGGCCATCAGCTATACCTCACCCTCGGGTCGAGGACCGCGTACCCCACGTCGGCCAGCAGGTTCCCGACGATCGTCGCCAGTGTGGCGACGAGCGTGAACCCGAGCAGGACCTGGTAGTCAACGTTCAGCGCGGCACTATAGAACGCGAGCCCCATCCCCGGGTAGTTGAACACCACCTCGATGAAGATCGCTCCGGCGACCAGCGTGGGCAGCGAGAGCCCGAGCAGGGTGATGATGGACATCAGCGAGTTACGGAAGACGTGCCCCCACAGCACCCGCCGCTCGCTGGCGCCCTTGGCCCGGGCAGTGCGGACGTAGTCCTGCACCAGGTTGTCCATTACCGAGGAGCGCATGTACCGGCTCCACAGCGCGTAGAGCACGAAGGAGTACGCGATCACCGGCAGCACCAGCGCCCTCGGGTCGGACAGGATCTGGGCCACCGTGGTGCCCTGCGGGGCGAACGGCGGGAACAGCGGAATGTCGATGGAGAACCACTGGATGAGGAGCAGGCCGACGAAGAACGTCGGGGTGGCATACCCGAGGAAGGAGATCCCGGTCAGGACGTAGTCGCTGGTCGTGTAGCGCTTCACGGCCTGGTAGAGGCCGAGCGGGATCCCGAACAGCAGCGAGACCACGGTGCCGAGGAGGACCAGCACGATCGTCTTCGGCAGGTCCTGGGCAATCAGGCTGGTGACCGACTGGTTGAGCTTGGCCGAGAAGCCGAGGTTGCCATGCAGAATCTGCCCGACCCACTTCAGGTACTGCACGTAGAACGGCTTGTCGAAGCCGTACAGCTGGTTGTAGTGGGCGACCTGCTCCGGGGTCGCCCGCGGGCCGAGCAGCGACCGGATCGGCCCGCCAGGGAACAGGTGCACGAGGGCCAGCGTGAACACGCTCACCAGGAAGAGGACCAGGACGGCCTGCAGGGTCCGGCGGATCAGGAACCCGGTCATCGCGGCACTACCCCGCCTGCGGGCCGGTCACCGGCCGCGCCACGCCATGATGTCATGAGTCCTCCCGTTCCGGCCGGCTTCTCACACGCCGCGCGTCGCTCCGGCCACGGCCGCCGCCCCACCCGCAGGACGCGGGCGCGGCGGCAGCCAAGGCCTCCTAGTACTGCTTTACTACTTCCCTGCTACTTGGTGAAGTACCAGTACTCAGGGAGCAGGGTGTAGAGCGCGTTGAACGTGACGTTGTGCAGCTTGGTGCTGACCGCCTGGATCCCGTATGCGTTCGGCGCCCAGATGAATGGCAGCTGCTGCGCTCCATACGTGGCGTAGTTGTGGAACGTCGTGAGGCTGCCGCTGGTGTGCGTCGCGTTGATCAGGTTGTCCATCTTCGGGTCCGAGTAGTTGCCGGAGTTCGACCCCGCACCGGTCGCGAACAGCGGCTCGCCGGTCGGCTCGAAGCCCGGGCCGTTGAAGGCCCAGCCGCCGAAGGCGAACACCTGCACGGCGCACTTCGAGGACATCGGCGAGCACGGCGCGCTCTGGCCGATGATCGAGTTGAACGTCTCCCCGACCAGGTTGATGGCGATGCCGGCCTTGCTGGCGTCGGACTTGTAGGTCTGCCACTGGGCTGTGACCGCGGCATTGCCGGTGGAGTAGACGTACGTAAACTTCGCCTGCTGGCCCTTCTTGATGCCGGTGCCGCACTTGGCCGGGTCCTGGCAGGCCATCACGCCGCCCTGCAAGGCCCAGCCGTGGCTGGTCAGCAGCGACTTCGCCTTGGCGATGTTGAACGGGTACGGGCCCTGGCTGTTGTTGTCCCTCTGGATGGCAGGCTGCCACTGGTTCCCAGGTGGCGTGTTCGGGGCCGGCCCCGAGTTCGGGACCGCGTACCCGCGGAAGATCGCTTTGTCGATGCCGGGCTGGTCGAACACCATCTGCAGCGCCTGGCGCATGTAGAGCTGCCGGACCATGAAGCCCACGGTCGGGTTGTTGAAGTTGGGCTGAGCGTAGAAGATGCCGAACGAATAGAACGGCTGCAGGTTGTAGCCACTGCCCAGCGGGTTGGTCGGCGGCAGCGCGCTGCTCCCCGTCCGCTGCGGCAGGTCGGCCGAGGGGATGTAGCCCACGTCGACCTGCCCGGTCTTCAGCGCGGTGTACTCGGTCGAGTCCGCCGTGTAGGGCAGGAACTTGATGGCCGCCAGCTTCGGCTTGGGGCTGCCCGAGTACTTCGTGTTCGGCACCATCGTGACGTTGCCGGTCGTGCTGTAGGCGGACAGCTTCCACGGTCCGTTGACCACCGCCCAGAGCTTGCTGCTCGCGTACGTCGCGGCCTGCTTCGACTGCGCGGTCATGAATGTGTAGACGGCCTTGCACTTGGCCCAGCCGTCCGCGGCGCTGTCGGTGGTGCAGCCGCCGCTGCCCGCCTTGGCGCTGAGGCTGGTGACGTCCCAGGCCTGCGGCATCGGGGTGAGCTCGGCCAGCTGGTTATAGGTGTACCAGAGGCTGGAGTAGGCCTTGTTGAGCTGGAACGTGATCTGGTTCGGTCCGGTGGCCTTATAGGACGACACGTTGTCCGGCAGCAGGCCGGGCGTTGTGGCGTACCAGTTCGCCTTCTCGGCCTCCACCATGTTCATGTAGAAGATCACGCTCTTGGCGTCGACCGTCGAGCCGTCGGACCACTTCCAGCCCTTCATGTTGACCACGACGGTCTTGCCGCCGTTGCTGTACGTCGGCGGGTTGGCGGGCGACAGCGGGTAGTTGATCGCCACGTTGCCGTTGGTGTTGTTGCCGAACATGTACAGCGGCCGGTACATGAGCCACTGGAACTGCTCGGAGTTGTAAACGCTCGCGTTGGTGATCGCGTAGAACGGGAAGATCCAGGAAAGGGTGGTGCCCGGCGGCAGTGCGACCGTCGCGGTCCCGCCGCTGACCGGCGTTCCGCCCGAGCTGCCTGACGTGCTACCGCCGCCGGAACTGCAGCCGGCGGCGACCATCGCGATCGCGGCCGCCGCGCCAACTGCCGCAAGGCGCAGCTTCCTTCTCCATAGATTCATGTCGCTCCTTAGTCATGGCGTGCCTGCTCGCGCGTGCTGCCATACCGGACGATGCCGAGGCGCCTCGATGATCCGTATGCGCGTATCGGCCCGCGCGCCTGCCTGATTCGCCCCCGCTCCGCCCATGCGGGCCGATGCGGACGGGAGACCACAAGCGCCGGTTGCATTATCGCGCGCCGCCTCTCCCTTCAGCGCCGCCCAAAAGCCACCTGCGCTCCTGGCGGGGCAACCGCGCCTGCGACACCTTTGCCCTGGCTACGGTTCACGCCGAGCGTAGTTTCATCGTTGGCGCAGATTCCAGCAGTAAGTGTCACAACTTTCTATCGATGTCTCCCGGAGCCGAATCGTTTCCCGCCGATCATTACGTCGATATCACCTGATTGGCATGGCTACAGCAGCAGCCGACGGCCGCCGACGTGGACGGCTACACGCCGCCCGGCAGCCCGACACCTGGGCGGGTCACCGAGTGCAGCGACGTTCGTGACGACGAGATCGTCTGCTTTGGCGGGCCGGATCGCCCGGGCCAGACCGTTGCGGGCGATCTGGACTGTTCTCGTGGACCGTGACCGATCGTGACGTCGGCCGAGTCGATTTCCTCGTCGGCCTGCTTGCAGATCACGCTGAGAACCTAGGCGAGCCCTACACACGTCACCTGGGCGGCAAGGTCATGGAGTTGCAGTTCCGCCTGCTGGCCCAGCAGGCCGACCTCACCTAGCGGCTCGCCCGGGCCGTCGGCTGATCCTGCTCACGGTATTCCGCAAGACCCGGAACGCCCATACCGCGGAGGTGGCCCGTGCCTTACAAGCCCAGAAGATCTACGAGGCCGAGCACGACCTGGCCCACGACACCATCGACCGAGAGGTGACCTGACATGACCGCCAGCCACAGCTCCTATGGGGAGCTGGCCAGCGCCCGGCGCGGCAGCCCGGACTACCGAGAAGGCTACGCCGAGGCGCAGCGGGCATACCTGATCGGCCAGGCCGTCCGCGAGCGGCGCCTGGCCCTCGGGCTCTCCCAGGTCGACCTAGCCTCCCGCGCCGGCATGACCCAGCCGGCCCTCTCCCGCCTGGAAGCAGGCGGCGTCATCCCGACCATCCCCCTGCTCGAGCGCATCTCCGCCGCATTGGATGCCGACCTCATCGTCCAGATCGCACCCCACGCCACCGATCCTCTTTCGTGGCAGGACGCGCGAACCTGCCGATGCGCGCACCAGGCCGCGATCATGCTTGCTGCCGCTGAACTGCGGAGACGTCTCACAACGGACTCATCATCTTGAGCTCGCAGCTCCAAAGCGTGCCGACCCCAAGTGAATTTGGACTGCTTCGATCAGCCGTATACAGCCCTCAGCAGCCCAGGTGATGCTCGCAATCGCGACACTTCAAAGCGTGATGAAGTGGACCGCGCCCTCGCCATGGCCGCGTTTCTTACGATCCGCCGTGTTCCGCCGTGCTCAAGACGCGGACACTTGACTCCCATTGCGGCCTCGCAGACGATCTTCAGCAGGATCTACATGTGCCCTTACCAGCACAGATATGTCGGGATGGCGGGATTCGAACCCGCGGCCTCCTGCTCCCAAAGCAGGCGCGCTAACCAAGCTGCGCCACATCCCGTAGGACCCCGGGGTTCATCTTGTCATGAACGAAGCCAACTTGGGCGTCCGGCGAGCCCACCGGCTATCCGCAGCCAGGCCAGTAGGCTTCGCCTCCAGTTCGATCAGTCCGCTGAGCCCCTGCACCCGCACGCGGGCAAAGCCGGTACGCTACGTTATGGCGGCTCAGCCGTCGTGCGGGCGTAGCTCAATGGCAGAGCTCCAGCCTTCCAAGCTGGTCATGAGGGTTCGATTCCCTTCGCCCGCTCCCTTCGCCCGCTCCAACTCGAATCCCCAGGTCGGCCGCCCTCTTAAGCCCGGGTCAATTACCAGCTCCCTTCGGGCACAAACACCAGGCCTAGTTCCCCCGCCTCTGCGACCGCTCCCGATGCCACCGCGAATCAGGAACCAGCTCGGCCGGGAAGGCCACAGTGCGCGGCCAGCCCAAACCGGGCTGGGTTGAGGAGTAGCCGACGGCTGCACACCGCCGGAACCTCAGCAAGACCTAGCCCGTGACCAGACGGCACGTGTAAGACTGCGTGAGAGCATTCGCCACTGGTATCGCCGGCTCATGCGGTCAAAGCCCGAGGAGCCCTAGCAAGCGCAGCCAGGCCACCGGCTGTGGCCAACGCAGTGACAAGGCAACTCTTTGCCATCCCGCTCACGCCGACCGGTTTCCGGTGGCGGGCGGGCCCCGGGATCGGCAGTATCGGGGGCATGAACTCCGAACCGCACCGGCGGCCGATCGGCACGCTAAGGGCCGTGGCGCTGGACGCCCCGGACATCGATCTCCTGGCCACGTTCTACGAACAGCTCGCCGGCTGGCGGCGCGTCCCCGGCGACGACGAAGACGACTGGATCACGATCGACTCCGGTGACGGCTGGCGGCTCGGCCTGCAACAGGCCACCGACCACGTGCCGCCCCGCTGGCCGGACCAGGACCGTCCGCAGCAGGCCCATCTCGACTTCCGGGTACCGGACATCGATGCAGCGGCGGAACGCGCCCAGCAGCTCGGCGCCAGCCTGCTGCGTCGCAACGAACGGTGGCACACGCTGGCCGACCCGGCCGGCCACCCGTTCGACCTGTGCGTCAACACCGGCGATCCGCAGACCACCCTGATGGGCGTCATGCTCGACTGCCCCGACGCGAAGGCACTGAGCCACTTCTACGCGGAGCTGCTCGGCAAGCCGGTGACGTACGAGGCGGACGGGGTCGCCATGATCGGCGAGGATGGTGCGCAGCCGGTGATGTTCCAGAAGGTGGAGCAGTACACCGCCCCGCAGTGGCCGGATCCGGCATATCCGCAGCAGATCCACCTCGACGTGACCGTCCAGGACGCGGATGCGGCGGAACAGGCCGCCTTCGACATCGGTGCCACCCGGCTGGAAGGCGCCGGCCCGAACTGGCGCGTCTACGCCGATCCGGCTGGCAAGCCCTTCTGTCTGGTGTGGACGTCCTAGTTAGGTTGGGCAGGTGCATTCAGGAACGGCGGCACCGTGATCCTGCCAAAAGATCGCGACCCCCGCTTCATCACCATCCGCCGCGGAGGGACGCTCACGGACTTCGACCATCGCCTCCTGGCTTTGTGGGCTGCCGCGTGCGCAGAGCACGTTCTGCACCTCTTCGAGTCGGTGCAGCCCTCGGACCCGCGGCCCCGTCTGGCGATCGAGCAGATCCGGGCATGGGCGCGAGGCGAGATCAGCATGTCTCAGTCCCGCGCGGCGGGTGGCCATGCCATGGCTGCGGCAAGAGATTTGAGCGGAGCCGCTCGGCACGCCGCATATGCAGCCGGCCAGGCGGCGGTGGTGGCCCATGTCGCCGCGCACGAACTGGGTGCGGCGGCCTACGCGATCAAGTCCGCGCGTGCGGCGGCCCCCAGAGGCGAGGGCGAGAACGCCGGCCGGATCGAGTGCCGGTGGCAGCGCGAACAGCTTCCGGATTCGATTCGCGAACTCGTCCTGGAGGATCAGCGGTTGCGAAACGAGATCTGCTGGTCGGTGTTCGACTGCTGACGGGCGTGACGGCTACGCTCCCACAACGCAGCACGCGCGACACTTCGGCTCACCCGCGCTGGCCAGGATAGTGACGAGGATGAGCATGCACCGCCAGCGCCGCTCCCACCCCGGCGATGAACGCGTGGATGAGCTGATCGACCGCCTGCGACGCGAGCCGTGGCTGATGCAGGCCCTTGAGGCCGTGGCCGCCAGCGGCCTGCCCGACGCGTGGATCGGCGCCGGCGTGATCCGTGACGTGGTCTGGGGCCAGCTCAACGACGGCTTCGATGCCGCCCATGTCCATGACATTGACGTCGCCTTCTTCGACCCGGCCGACCTGCGCGAGCGACGCGACCGCGCGGCCGACGAGAGGCTCGCGACCCTGCTCGACCGCCCCTGGGAAGCCACCAACCAGGCCGCCGTTCATACCTGGTATCCCGAGCATTTCGGCGGCCCGGCCGTTCCGGCGTTCACCTGCGTGCACGACGCAGTCTGCACCTGGCCGGAGACCGCCACGTGCGTCGCCGTACGCAAGACACCGGCGGGGACTGACGTCTGCGCGCCTTACGGCCTAGCGGACCTGCTTGACGGCGTCTGGCGGCGGAACCCGGCCCGCGTGAGCGCGGAATTCTCCGCCGCCCGGCTTGCTCGCCAGCGAGTCGCTCAGCGCTGGCCGAGCGTGACGGTGGTTCCGCCTCTCGGCACCGCCCGCACATCTGGCTAGCTGGGCCGCCGGGCGCTCGCCCATTCCGGGCTGTCGACGAAATGCGTGTCGAAACGGCCCTGCATGGAGAGCAGCATCTCCCGCGGTTCCGTACCTTCGCGAAGCCGGACGACATGCCGGAAGTAGTCGAACCGCTCGACCCCGGGAGTGATGACGACCAGCGCGTCCGCGACCGATCCTCGGTGCGCGCCGAACGCATGGGCGAGGCCAGGCGGCACCACCAGCAGGTCGCCCGCGCCCGCAGTGATGACGCCATCGCCGGCCAGGACGTCGAGCCGGCCATCAAGGACGAAGAACAGCTCTGAGGACGAGTCGTGCCGGTGCGGCACCGCGCCGTCGGCTCCGCGGCCCAGCTTGACCCGGTGGCTGCTCAGCGCGCCGCCTGTCGAGCTGCTATCCGCCAGCAGCGTGTGCCCGATCGACGGAAGCTGCTCGGCCTCGCCGGCCCGAACCAGTACGGCCCCGCACTGCTGCCTGACGCTCGAGTTCATTGTGAAGCTCCTGTTCTTGCGCGTGGTTGGCTCTCCTACTGTCGACCCCGGATTCATGATCTGTCCAACAGATGTATTCACTGATCAACATCGATATGATCGATGTATGGAGCTTCGCCAGCTCGCCCACTTCGTCGCGGTCGCCGAGGAGCTCCACTTCACCCGGGCGGCGGGGCGCGTGCACGTGGTGCAGTCCAGCCTGAGTTCCTCCATCACCGCGCTGGAGCGCGAGCTGGGCGACGCGCTGTTCGTCCGCGACAGCCGCCGGGTGGCGCTGACTCAGGCCGGACGGGCCTTCCTGCCCGCCGCTCGACGGGCGCTGGCCGCCGCCGACGAGGGCCGTCTCGCGGTCGCCGGCGTCCGCGGCGTGCTGCATGGCCAGCTCCACGTGGGCGCTATCCAGACACTGGGGGTAGTCGACCTGGCTGCGCTGCTGGCCAGGCTCCGCCGCGCGCATCCGCAGGTCAGCGTCAGGCTTAGCCATGACGCCGCCTCGGCGCTGGCGCGAGCCGCGGCCGACGCGGAACTCGATATCGCGTTCATCGACGGCCCGGTCGATCAGGGCAGGCTCACCCGCGTCGAGATCGGCGGCGACGAGCTGGTACTGGCCGTTCCCCGCGGCGACCCGCTGGCCCGGCGGGCATCGATCAGGCTGGCCGACCCGGCGCTCAGGCAGCGCGAGTTCGTCGATTACCGCGCCGACTCCGCCCTCCGCGCCCAGATCGACGCGGCGTGCGCGGCAGCCGGCCTCGCCCGGCGGATCACCTGCGAGATGGGGAACATGCAGTATCTCGTCGATTCCGTCCGGCACGGGCTGGGCATCGCCGTGCTGCCGCCCATGGCGGTCCATGCCGCTGGCGAGCACCTTCGGGGCGTTCCGATCACTCCGCCGCTTCGGCGCGACATCTGCGCGGTCGTGGCCGCCGGACGGCCGCCGACGGGGCCGGCGCAGGCTCTGCTCAATCTACTGCCGGCCGCTCCTGGCGCTCCTATCCTGAGCTAAGTCCCCAGCAGCGGAGCAGCCATGTCGAAGCCCATGATGGCAGGAGAGACCGCCGTTCTCCTCTCGTCGCTTAACAGCCAGCGCGAACACGTGCTCGGCATCCTGGATGGCCTCTCCGACGACGATTTGCGCCGGCCCGTCCTCCCGTCGCAGTGGACATGCCTGGGACTGGTCCAGCACCTCGCCCTGGATGTCGAGCAGTTCTGGTTCCGCCGCGTCCTCGCCGGTGAGCACGCCGACGCCGACGAGAACGCCGACCCCGGCGAGAACGTCGACCCAACCGACGGTGCCTGGAAGGTCTCCCCGGACATCCCGGCCAAGGCCGTCCTTGACTTGTACCGGCGGGAGATCGAGCTGGCGAACGCGATCATCGCCGCTACTCCCCTGGATGCCGCGCCCGCATGGTGGCCCGCGGAGCTCTTCGGCAGCTGGCGGCTGCACGATCTGCGCGAGATGATCCTGCACGTGATCACCGAGACGGCCTGTCATGCCGGGCACCTGGACGCCGTCCGCGAGCTCATCGACGGCAGGACGTGGCTGATCCTGACCGGCTGAAACCCAGCGAGAGGCAGGTGCGATGAGGCGCTCGCGGATCGCACCAGCGCTGGCGCTGGGAGTTCTGATCGGTCCGGTGGCTTGCAGCCAGGCCCAGAGCAGCTTCGGGACCATCTCCGGCCGGGCCGCGCCGTGTGCCGGAGTCACGCGGCCCGGTCAGGCATCGGTGACGGTGTTCGCACGCCGGAACGGGCGCGTCGTGGCGTCCAGGCGCGTCGCCCTGACCAGGTCACCTGGCCCGCCGTACCGGCTGAGACTCGCGCCGGGCGCCTATGTGATCAGCGCCCCGCTGGCGTACTTGCCCGCCCGCCCGGTCACGGTCGTGGCGGGCAGGACCGTGACCGTGAACTTCCTTCCGTCCTGCAAGTGACCGGGCTCCGCCCGGGCCGGGAGCGGGCGGCCGCAGGGCGTGGCACGAACGGATCGGGGCGCGGGTCAGTTATTGTCCGGCCATGACCACCCCGCGGATGTCATCGGAAGAGATCCGCGCCGCTGCCGAGGTACACAGGGAACTCGGGCCGGAGTACGGCGACGCGGTAGTCGAGTCCTTCATGAGAAAGATCGACGACGAGATAAGGGCGCGGGTTGAGGCTCACCTCGCCAGCGTGCCGCAGCCCAGGGCACGGCCTGCTGCGCCCGACCCGGCCGTCATCGCCAGGCGCCGTTCCGTGCTGGCCGGCGTCGCGGTCGGCGCCGTCGGCGCCGGAGTCCCGCTCACCATGTTTGCCTACCGGATGGCTGAGTACCAGCGCGAGTTCCTGGTCGCGATCTGGTTCGTCGTCGCGGTCACCTACATCGCCACGGGCTTCGCCACCGGAGCGTTCAGACTGCCCGGCCGCCGCTGACCCCGCTACCTCATCCCATGATCGCGGCGACTTAACCGCGCTGGAGCACGACTACTCGCCACGATCATGGAATCGGTCCCCTCACCGGGGACAAATCAGTGGAGCGGCGGGGCGGAGCGCCGCGATAATCGGCGCATGCCGTCGCCACCCGGCCTGCCGCCTGACCACGGAATCCAGCCTCCCGCGGTACCGGGACAGCTCCAGTACTGGCCGCTCGCCGGGCTCCGGCTGCGCACTCGGGGCCGGTCCGGCCAGCTTGAGCTGCGGCTCCCCGATGCGGCCGATCTGGCTGCCCTCGCCACCCTGGCCGAGGCTGGTCTGCACGACCCGCACGTGCAGCCGTTTAGTGTTCCGTGGACAGACGTCGAGCCCGCCGAACGCGCGCAGTCGGTGCTCCAGTTCCACTGGGCCTGCCTGGCGTCCTTTAGGCCCGAGAAATGGGACCTGAACCTGGCCGTGGTCCGCGACGGCACCGTGGTCGGGACTCAGGCCGTCGGCGCCAAGGACTTCGCCATCCTCAGGGAAGTCGGCACCGGGTCCTGGCTGGGCCGGCCGTATCAGGGCCAGGGCATCGGCACCGCGATGCGGGCCGCGGCCCTGACACTGGCGTTCGACGGGCTCGGCGCCGAGTTCGCGCTCTCGGCCGCCTTTACCGACAACCCCGCGTCGCTGGCGGTGTCCGGCAAGCTCGGCTATCGCGACGACGGGATGAAACGGCAGGTCATTCGAGGTCGGCCAGCCGAGCTGCGGCGGCTGAGACTCGGCCGGGCTGACTGGCTGGCACGGCGGGCAGATTCTGAGGCCCGCTTCGGCGAGGTCATGATCGAGGGTCTCAGCCCGTGCCTGCCCCTCTTCGGCCTCCCGGCGCCACTCACGCCATGAACTGGTTGTGCCTGGAACTGGTCGTGCAACGCGGCAGCCCCTCCCGAGCTCAGGGCCCGGGAGGGGCTGCCGTCAACCAGCTACCTACTTCGGGTCTTTAGACCGGGCCGAAGTAGAAGGCGAACAGCTGGTTAGTCCTGACGAGACCGCCCACGTGGCTCTCCGGCTGCAGCATGACCTGGTTGGTCGGCTTCTGCGTGCCGGTGTTGAGGGTCATGACCAGCGGCTGGCTGAACTTGGTGTCGCCGCCGTTGATCCATGGGCAGTAGTTGACTGACGGGTCGACACCGGGGCCGACAGGCGGCGTGGTGGCGACGCGGCAGTCAGTGCCGTTCGTGGCGTTGTTGCGGTCCAGAATCCACACCGTGTTGGCGCTCATGCCGCAGTCCTGCAGCGTGACGCTCTCGCCCGCCACGCCGCCCCTCTTTACACCAGCGCACAGGGCCGACTCGTTGCCGAACGGAGCCCAGTTCATCTCGATCACATCGAAGAACGGGTAGTGGGTGCAGACGTACGACGTCGGCGAGAAGAAGTCATTCGCCAGGAAGCCGCAGTACTGGAACACGAACCCGGAGATCGACGGCTCGAAGTCGCCATTCGGCCGGAAGTTCCCGGCCAGGTGCATGTTGACCTTCTGCCCGACCTTGCCGCCGGCCCCGGTGTCACCGGGGACGTAGGCGTTCAGGGTCGTGGCCGAGCCGAGCTGGGCGCTGAACAGGCTGATGCAGTTGGCACCGCAGGCAACCGTGTCCTTCTTGACGTGGGTGACAGCGCTCGCCGTGCCGACGCTCAGGCCGAGGCTAGAAGCCACCACTGCCGCCGCCGATACCGCATAGAACGCCCGGGTAAAGCGCTTGCGCATCGCGTAGTTCCTTCCTCTGGGTCTGCCGCTGCTGCATTCCGGTGTGCTTGGGCGGTCAAGCTGACCGGTCTGCGGCGAAGATCTTGGGCTGGCAAAGGTAGCGCTCAGTTATTCCCGCCCTGCCAGTTCGCTACGTGACGTTACCACTGCCTGGCTGTCGGTAACCAAATGCTCTGACGATTCTCGGCTGAATTTCTCTGCCCGGTGTCACCAATCGGACCTGAGCATGCCCTCTGTCCTGCTATAACGGCAGAAGAGTGGCCCGGCAAACAGGTCCCGTCAGGGCAGCAACCGGAAATGGTGCGCACTGATTGTTCGTGACAGAGACAGTCACGTAGAGTAATCGAAATGGACGGGATGCCGCTGCTCTGCACCCTGTCGTCCGCGCGGGCAGGTAACGAACATTTTGCGCAACGAAGCTCGCGATGGGCTCCCGTGCGGCAGGCCCGCGGAGTGCTCGCCTACTGTAGAGATCCATCGCATCGCCCGGTCACGGCCCCGCTGGAAGGATGGTCCGCACGCGTGAGCGACGCCCTGCCGCAATCGGTTCGCACGCAGCTCGACGACCCGTTCGCCGAACTGACCGGCCCGCTGGCCGCCGCCCGGCGGCTCTCCTTCGAAGTTGTCGAGTCCGAGCCGATATCCCCGAGCGTCCAGCGGATCCTGCTGACCGCGCCCGAGCTCGCCGGGTTCCGCTACGACCCCGGACAGGATGTCATGGTGCTGGTCGCGGCCGAAGGGAACAGGCCGGTGCGGCGGCGCTACACCATCCGGTCCCTGGACCGTGCGACGCTCACGCTGACGCTCCACGTCGTGCTGCACGGCGATGGCCCCGGCGAGCGCTGGGTGCGGGCGGCCCGCCCGGGCGACACGATCGAGGGAATCGGCCCGCGCGGGAAGATCACCACGTCGCCGGAGGCGGACTGGCACTTGTTCATGGGCGACGAGTCGGCGATGCCGGCGATTCTCGCGATGACCGAATCGCTGCCCGGCGACGCCGACGCCACGCTCGTCATCGAAGTGCCGGGACCCGACGACGAGCAGGAACTGCTCGCGCCGGCCAGAACCAGGCTGACCTGGCTGCACCGGCTCGGCGGGCAGGCCGGCGACCCGGCCCAGCTAGCTGCCGACGCGGCCGAGATCGAGCTGCCGGCCGGCGCGGGCCACGCGTACCTGTTCGGTGAGGCGGCCGTCGTGCTGCAACTGCGCGAGATCCTGGCCGCCCGCGGCCTGCGCCAGGACCAGATGTCTCCGAAGGCGTACTGGGGACGCGGCCGCGGCAACGCCGGGCACGGCGAGCCAGCCAGAGACGCCTAGGTTTCGGGCGGCTGGTCCCCCGGCGATCAGCCTTTCATGCTCTTTTGGCGGCGCGATGTTTCATACTGGGTCGTACAGTGCATGCGCAGCGAGGAGGCCGGGGCGAGGTGGCATCGGCAATGGCAGCCGAGGTGTCCGCTGTCCTTTCCAGTACCTCGGCACAGACGCTGACCCTCGGCATCGACCGGGCGGGCCTGATTCTCCAGCATGACCGCGGGGCTGGCGACATCCTGGCCGACAAGCCGGGCAAGCTGCTGGGAACCGACCTCCGCACGCTGATCACCGGCCCTGGCGACCCGGCCGAGGCGCTCGGCGGCCTGATCGACGCGATCAGCTCGGACCGCGAGATCACGACCGTCCTGTCCGTCCGCACGGCGAGCCGGTCGGTCGTCGACGCCGTCGTGACCGTCGAGCCGATCCGCTCGAACAATCCTGAGCTGCTCGCTCAGGTGATCATGCGCATCCCGCCACCGGTCGCCGAGCGGTTCATCGATCCCGCCCTCATGCGGCACGCGATGCTCGACGGCGCGGTCCGGCGGATCGGCGGCGCCCTCGATATCGAGCAGATGGCACCCGAGCTCGTGAACATCCTGGTCCCGCATTTCTGCAACTCGGCGGGCCTGCTGATGCTCGAGAGCGTCATGGGGGACTCCGAGCACCCCGAGATGGCCCGCGACGGGACGCAGCTGGTCCGTCGGCTCGCCGTCGCCCACGATGACGGCGATCCCGGCTGGGAGGCGGCCTTCCCGGTCGGCGAGATCCTGCGCTATCCGCCGGGCACTCCGTACACGTGCTGCCTGGAGAGCCGCAAGCCGGTGTGCGTGATCATGAGCGAGGAGGCGGCCGCCGAGCTGGCCGAGGCGTGGTTCCGCACCCCGGTGTCGCGGCTGGTCTCGGGAACGTCGATGCTGCTGCTCCCGCTGCTGGCCGGCGATTCGCTGCTCGGATTCCTGGTCTGCGTGCGGCGGATCGGATTCCATCGCTTCGACGCCTACGACACCGAGATCGGGACCGAGTTCGCCAGCCGGGCCGCCCTGTTCATGGACAGCGCGCGCCGCTACAGCCGGGAACGCGCGACCGCGCTGACGCTGCAGCGCAGCATGCTCCCCACGGGCCTGTCCCATCCGGCCTCGGTCGAGGTCCGCCACCGGTACCTGCCGGGCAGCAAGCTGATCGAGGTCGGCGGCGACTGGTACGAGTCGATCGCCCTGCCCGGCGGCCGGGTGGCACTCGTAGTGGGCGATGTCGCCGGGCACGGCGTTCGCGCGGCCGTCACGATGGGCAGGCTCCGCACCGCGATCAAGACGCTGACCATGCTCGAGCTGCCGCCCGCTGAGACGCTGCAGCGGCTTGATGACCTGATGCATGAGCTCGGGGAGCTCGAGCCGCACTTCGCCACGTGCGTCTACGCCATCTACGACACCGTCGACGGAAGCTGCGAGGTGGCGTCGGCCGGGCATCTGCCGCCGCTGCTCGTCCGCCCGGACGGCAACAGCGAGTTCCTCGACGTCTCCCCCGCGCCGCCGCTCGGCATCGGGGCCAGCCCGATCGCCAGCCGGACGCTGCAGATCGACGACGGCAGCCTGCTGGTGATGTACACCGACGGGCTGGTCGAGAAGCGGACCGAGGACATCGACCAGGGACTCGCCGGGCTGAAGGAGATTTTCGGCCCCGGATCGTCCGCCGAGCCGCTGGACGACCTGTGCCGCAGGGCCCTGGCCGGCGTCTACGACGACCACCAGCGGGACGACATCGCGATCCTGCTGGCCCGGCTCCGGCGGATCGGGTCGGACCGGCACGTCTCGTGGAACCTCGCGCCCAAGCTGACCGCAGCGCGGCGCGCCCGGTCCCTCATCCGGCGTCCGCTGCGCCAGTGGGGCCTGGCCGAGCTGATCCCGGCGGCGGAACTGGTCGTCTCCGAGCTAGTGACCAACGCCGTCCGCTATGCCCAGAGCAAGATCAGCCTTCGCCTCGTCCTCGAGGGCGGGCTGTTCTGCGAGGTTCTGGACGACTCGGCCGCCGCGCCGAGGCTGCGGCAGGCCGACGAGGATGACGAGCGCGGCCGGGGCCTGCAGGTCGTGAGCCAGGTCGCGCAGCGCTGGGGGACCAGGCGGACCGGAACGGGCAAAGTCGTGTGGTGCGAGCTGGCGCTGCCGGCTGGGTACCAGCCCAGGACCGCCCTGGCGGGCTCCGTCGCCGAGCGTGGCGGCGGCCAGGCCGACCCGGCCGCTGGTCGCGACAACGCCGAGGCTGCGGCGCTGAACCCGGCCTAGCTGCCGGACGTTTCATCTCTTCGGGTACTTGAAAACGACACGTGGTCATAACGTCTTCTCAACGGTGCCCTGTTTATGCTTTAATAGACACGATTATGATCGTTCGCTGGATCTTGCCTAGTCCGTGAGCGATCGTGGGGAGGAATCGTCAATATGAGCACTAGTCGACAGGCACCCGAGTTCACTCGGCTGCTGACGCCGGCCGAAGTCGCCGCCATGTTCCGGGTCGACCCGAAGACTGTCACCCGCTGGGCCAAGGACGGCAAGCTGACGTCGGTCCGCACCCTGGGCGGTCACCGGCGTTATCCGGAAGCCGAGGTCCGGGCTCTGCTCGACCAGATCAGCGGCACCGCGCGGCCCTAGGTCCGCCCGCGCGCCGGTGCGGGGCAGGCCCCGAGGTCACCTAGTCGAGCGGGTCCAAAGGATCAGGTAGTCGCCGCGCTCGCGCCAGTATTGGGTGAACTGCAACGGCTGGTTGTCCATTATCGGCGTGGTTGAGATTGGCAGGCCGTTGAGGCCCAGCAGCAGCGGGTCCGTGCTCAGGCTGTTGATCTCGACCACCCAGACCCGCTTGGCGTGCGCCAGCCGCGACCTGATCTCAGCCAGGGACGCGCTCGTTCCGGCCAGGGTGCCGGACGGGTTCGGGCCCTCCTTCAGCGCGATATTGCGCAGCTTGCCGAGTCCGTAGGAGTACGCCGCCCCGAAGCTCTCGGCATTGGGGTTGGTGTACAGGACGTAGTCGCCAGGCCGCGCGTTCGCGGCCACGATCTGATCGAGGGCCATGATGTCGTCGTAGTGCCCGGCGGCGGTGCGCTGGCCAAGCTGAGTGGTCGCTCCGGCGATCAGGATCACGGCCAGGGCGATGGCCCCGGCGAGCCGGCCGTAGAAGGCGACGGCCGCGCCGCCGATCAGCGCGAGCGCCGGTATGCAGATCAGGATGTAGCGCGAGGTGTAGACCGGCTGCACCGTCGAGACCACCAGCAGGACGAGCGGCGGCACGATCAGCCAGGGCAGGCTGAGTTCGGCCAGCCGTCCCGGCCACGCCGCCCCGCGCCGTTCCTTGCTCATCTCGGTGCTGAGCACGAGCGCGACGGCGACCACCGCGAGTACGGTGGTAGTGACCAGGAACGAGCCGCTCAGCGAGAAGAGCGTGTTGAGCCCGGACGATGAGGTGTTGACCCCGAGCCAGGCGATCTGGCCGCGCTGGAGCCAGCCGAAGACGAGCAGCGGGCTGGCCACGGCCATCCCGGCCACGGCTGCCACCAGCCAGCCGATGGCGACCCGCCTGGGGCCGGGATCGCGCAGGCCGCGGCGGCAGGCCACGGCGATCGTGACCGCGTGCGCCGGGACGAGCAGCAGGCCGAAGATGTTCAGAATGCCCAGCGCCGCGATGCTCGCGCCGTAGGCGGCCAGCCAGCGCCGGCGCCTGGCCGGCTCCGCCTGGAGCACGCGCACGAGCAGGTAGCTCGCGATCGCCGCCACGGTCATCACCATGGCGTACGAGCGCGCCTCCTGCCCGTACCGGCTGGTCACGGGCAGTACCGCGTACAGCAGCCCGGCGGCCAGCCCGGCCCAGGGCGAGATCAGGCGGCGGCCGGTCGCGGCCACCACCGTGGCCCCCACGGCGACCGCGACCGCCGAGGGCAGCCTGAGCACGAGGGCACCCGACCCGAGCACGTGCTCGATCGGCCACATCATCAGGTAGTAGGCGCCGTGCACGGCATCGACGTTGCCCAGCATCGCGATCAGGTCACCGAGCGGACGGCGGATCGCGGCGATCGTCGCCGCCTCGTCTCGCCAGTACGACGGCGTAGTGATGTGCCATAGCGACAAGACCAGCGCTACCACGGCCGGCAGCCAGCGAGCCCAGACCGGGCCGGCCTGGAAGCTCGGCAACTCGCCCTCGGCCAGTCCAGGCTGGCTGGCCGCCGGAGGCGGCGCCGCGGTCAGGACATCGGCGTGGTCCGCGCCGCTGGCCGCCGTTCCGGTCCTGCCGTCATCGCCGCCAGCCGGCCGTCCTACGGCCGAGGAGCCGCGGGGTGATGTCATCTACGTCCCATTCTCCGAAGGCTGAACCATGCGAATGCCGGGCTGTGCAGGCCATGCGTCTGTGGCCAGCCAGCGACCCAATCGTAGCCACGACGCGGCACGCTCACGTCAGTGAGCGTGTATCCGGCGCCCGCTGCAGGCAGGTCTACCCGCTCGGGCGGCGCGGGCACCGTCATCGCCAGGTCTCCCCGTCCGGCAGCTGCCATCTTGCCCCGTGATGAGCGCTGAACATAGCAGGCAGCGCGGAAGGTATTGCGAAAACCATGCGCAGGCACGCCGGATGCCGCTGTAACACCGCTAATAGCCGAGTAGGCTCACATATCTCTGCTCAGCCCCGGGTAACAACGTCAGCCGGCCATGCTGACACGATCCTGAGGACCTAGCTATGCTGCGTCGCCGGTCCATCCGCTCGCGAATCATCGTGCTCGTGCTGGTGCCCGTTGTCGCGCTGATCGGCCTGTATGCCGAGGTCGTCAATCTCTCCCTCGGTAACGTCCTCACGCTGAGACAGGAAGCGGCGATCCGCGAGCTCGTGGCCCTGCCGGTCGCCCACGTCCAGAAACAGCTGGCCAGGGAGCGAACTCTCGCCCTCGAGTATCTGGCCCGGCCCGGCCATAGCGTTCTGGATCTGCTGCTTAAGCAAGAAGCCAGGACCGATATTCAGATCAAGGCCTTCCGATCGGCGGTACGCCGGGCCCTCGATAGCGGGCCGGTGGCGAAGGAGCGACAGGCCCTGACCGCCTGGCAGGCTCAGCTGACCAAGATGAATGAGCTCCGCACGTCGGTGGTCAGCCTCGGCCTCAGCAAGATCGACGCGGCCGGCGCCTACACGACCATGCTGACCGAGGGCGACAATGTGCTGAGTCAGGCCATCGCGCCCGTGCTGACCGGACCGCTCGGGATCCAGGCGAACGATCTGCTCTCCATGGCCAAGGCGACGCAGGATGTCGGCGAGGAAAGCGACCTGGTCAGAGCCGATCTGATCGCCGGGACGTTCCCGCCGGCCGACCTGATGCTCATCAACCAGCTCATCGTGCGGCACCAGGAAGAGTGGGCCCAGGTGTATGGCGACCTGGAACCCAGCCTGCGCGTCTACTTCCGAACCGTCCTCCCCCAGGCGGCGTCGACTCAGCTAGCGACCATGGAGGCCCAGCTCGCCAGCGGCCCCTCGGGTGCCAGGGCCGTGTCGCTGCCGGCCTGGACGTCGGCCGAGACCGCCTACCAGCAGGGTTTCCTCTCAGCTTTGCTGAAGGGGACGGCCAGCCTGGCCCGTCAGGCCACCACGCAAGCGACGCACATGGTCATCAATCTGCTCGTGATTGCGGGAATCGGCCTGCTCGCGGTGTTGGCGGTCATCATCATCGGCATCGCCGTCGGCCGGGGTCTGATCCGTCAGCTCCGCGATCTGCGGCAGTCCGCGGTCAAGCTGTCCACCGAGCAGCTACCGGGTGCCATGAGCCGGCTGCGGGCGGGCGAGGACGTCGACGTCGCCGCCGAAGTCCCGCCGCTGGCACCGGGCAACGACGAGATCGGGCAGGTCAGGGAGGCATTCAATACGGCCGCCAGGACCGCGATCTCGGCTGCCGTGGACGAGGTCAAGATCCGGCGTGGCGTCAATGACGTCTTCAGGAGCCTGGCCAGGCGCAACCAGTCGCTGCTCACCCGCCAGCTCCAGCTGCTCGACTCGATGGAGCGGCGGGTTCACGATCCGGAGGAGCTGGCCGACCTGTTCCGGGTCGACCACATGACGACCAGGATGCGCCGGCACGCGGAAGGCCTGCTGATCGTGGCGGGCGGCTCGTCCGGCCGGACGTGGCGGGAGCCGGTTCCGATCGTGGACGTCATGCGGGCCGCGGCGGCCGAGGTCGAGGACTACACCAGGATCCGGGTCACCTCGCGGACGAGCTCCGCTCTGGCCGGCCACGCCGTCGCTGACATCATCCACCTGCTCGCGGAGCTGGTCGAGAACGCGGCTACGTTCTCGCCGACCTCGACTCCCGTCCGGGTTGACGGCGAGAAGGTCGCTCGCGGCGTCGTCGTCGAGATCGAGGACCGCGGGCTCGGCATGGGCGACGACCAGCTCGCGCAGATCAACGAGACGCTCTCCGATCCGCCGCTCTTCGACCTGTCGGGAAGCGACCAGCTTGGCCTGTTCATCGCCGGACAGCTCGGCAGGCGGCATGGCGTCAAGGTCACCCTGCGCGGTTCGGCCTACGGCGGGATCACCGCCGTCGTGCTGATACCCGCCGACCTCATCGTGGACGTCGGGGAACCTGAGGGAAGTCCGGCGATCGCCGGAATCCGCGAGCTCGGCGGCCGACCGGTTCCTGAGCTGCCCGGTCCCCCGGCCGAACCGACGCGCACCCTCGCCGCCAGCGGCGCGGCGATGGCTAGCTCAGCGCAGGTCATCGACATCGAGCCGCACCCGGCGTCATCGGGATCTGACCGGATGACCGAGCTGCCGGAATTGCCGACCAGAGCCGGGGAGCCGGATCCCTGGCCAGCCGCTGCGTCGTTCGGCAGTGGTGTCGCCACGCCTGAGCTGCCCACGCGGCGCGCCGGAGAGCAGCCGGCCGAGACCGGTCTCCCGTGGGAAAGCGACAGCGCCGGGTGGGCCGACGACGCCAGCCCCAGCTGGAACGCCAACGGGACGCCTGCCGGCTGGGAATGGACCGCGGCTGGCCCCGGCGGCGGGCAGGCAGCAACCGCACCCGACCTGGCCGGATTCGAGCTGGCCGCCGACCGGGCCGGCCCGAACGGGACGGGCGCCGAGCCAGCCGGCCCGGCCGCCGCCGGCCTTGACGACGCCGCCGGCGTTGACGACGCCGGCTTTGATGACACCGCCGGCCTTGATGACACCGCCGGCCTTGATGACACCGCCGGCTCTGACAACGCTGAGCCGGGCGCCGACCCTGACGGCAATCTGGCCGAGCCGACCGGCACCGTGCCCGCCGGGGACCGGTCGGACTGGGCCGACGCCGGATCGGCCGCGGCCGGGTCAAACGGTACCGGGTCGAGCGCCCCCATGCTGGCGGACAGTGCCCTGACCGGCAGCACGCCGACCGACACCGCGTTCACCGGCATCTCGCGCACCGATTTCGGGCTGGCCGGAATCACGCCGCCCGGTGCCGAGCCGCCCGGTGCCGAACCGCCCGGTGCCGAACCGGAGAGCGGCGAACTGGCGGAGCTCGATGGCCTGCCGGTGCGAGTACGGCAGGCTAACCTGGCGCCCCAGCTACGGCAGCAGAATGCCACTGTCCCCAGCGAAGCCGCGGACGTATCCGCAGGACCTTCTCCTGAAGCGGCCAGGAACACGATGGCAGCCATTCAGCTTGGCTGGCAGCGCGGCCGCTCCGTGACCGGCGCGGCCGACGACGAGCTCCCCACCGGTCCCGGCCCGGAGCGCTCGGGTGACTCGCCAGACGAAGGAGGATCATTATGAACACCAGCGGCAATCTGGACTGGCTGCTGGACGACCTCGTCACCAGGGTCGCCCAGATCGACAAGGCAGTAATCCTGTCCAGGGACGGCCTGGCGATCGGAGCCTCCGCCGACCTCAGCCGGGAGGACGCCGAGCACCTCGCGGCGGTGGCGGCAGGCTTCCAGAGCCTGGCCCGCGGCTTCGGCCAGCATTTCAGCTGCGGCAGCCCGCTCCAGACGATCGTCGAGCTCGAGTCCGCCTACCTGTTCGTGACCGCCGCCGGAGAGGGTAGCTGCCTGGCCGTGCTGGCCAGGGCAGGCGCCGACGCGGGCCTGATCGCGTACGAGATGGCCCTGCTGGTCAAGCGCGTCGGCCAGCATCTCGGGGTCCGGCCGCGGCCAGCGCAGGTTAGCTCGTAGGTGCCGCGTGACCCGTGCGAATCCCAGGCGAGCCGGAGGGCGCGCCGATGGCCGCGAGCACGTTGTCAGGCCCTATGCGCTGACCGCCGGGCGCACCAGGCCAGCCGGCGCGAGCATCGACATGGTGGCCCTGGTATCCGCCATACGAAGCAGGACAGGAACTGAACTTGCGCCCGAGGATGCCTTGGAGCTTGGACCTGAACATATGCGCTTGCTGCGGTTCTGCCGCTGGCGCGCGTCGGTCGCCGATCTGGCGACCGAGCTTGACCTTCCGCTCGGCGTGGTCCGCATCCTCCTCGCCGACCTGCGGGAACGCGGCCTGGTGAACATCAATCAGCCCGTTGCGTCCGGGCTCAACGACGTGCGGATCCTTAAGGAGGTGGCCGATGCCCTACGCAGACTCTGATCCGACCGACGACCGTTCGCCTGTTCCTGTCGCGATCAAGATCCTGGTTGCGGGAGGTTTCGGCGTCGGCAAGACCACGCTGGTCAGCGCGGTCAGCGAGGTGCGCCCGCTGCGCACCGAGGAGGAGATGAGCGAGCCAAGTTCCCTCGTCGACCAGCTCGAGGGCGTCGAGCGCAAGACCACCACGACGGTCGCGATGGACTTCGGCCGCATCTCGATCAGCGATGATCTCGTTGTCTACCTGTTCGGTACGCCCGGCCAGAAGCGATTCTGGTTCATGTGGGACGAGCTCGCCTACGGCGCGCTCGGCGCCGTGGTGATGGCCGATACCCGCCGGCTCGCCGACTGCTTTCCCTCGATCGACTATTTCGAGCGCAACGGCATGCCGTTCGTGGTCGCGGTGAACTGCTTCGAAGACGCACGCCGTTACCCGTCGGAGACGATGCGGTCGGCGCTGAACCTCACCGACGACGTTCCCCTCCTGCTCTGCGACGCCCGCCAGCGCTCGTCAAGCCGCGACGTGCTCGTCGCGCTGGTCGAGCACGCCGTGGCCAGGCTGAGCAGCGGCCGGACCGTCACGCCCGCCAGATAAGGACCAGGCCGCAGTCGTCCGTCGCGCCCGCGCTGTCCTGCATCGCCTGCACCACCCGGGCCGCACCACCCGTGAATCCGCCGGTGATGAGCTGGTCCGCCTCGCCCAGCAGCCGGTCGATCCCGACATCGATATCCCGTCCGGGCACCTCGACGAGCCCGTCGGTGTAGAGCATCAGCGCGTCGCCAGGCCGCAGCATGCCGTGCTCGGCCCCTTCGCGCAGGTCAGGAACTACGCCAAGGACGATGCCGCGCGCCTGGGTCAGCCGCCACTGCCCGCTTCCGCCCTCGAAGTGGGCGGCGGGCGGATGCCCGGCTGAGCTGATCACGTAGGCGCCCGTGGTCAGGTCGAGCGCGAGGTGCACGGCCGTCACGAAACCCTCGGAGCGCTCGGCCCGGCGCAGGTAGGCGTTGCAGGCCGACAGGAACTCCGACGCCGGCACCGAGCCGAGCAGGCCGCCGAATGCGCCGGACAGCAGCAGCGCCCTGGTTCCGGCGTCGATGCCCTTGCCGGAGACATCCACGACGGAGACCTCGAGCGTCTTGCCGTCGCACGTGGAGACGACGAAGTCCCCGCCGAATGAGGCGCCGCCGGCGGGCCTGAGTATCCACTCAGCGCCCCAGCCTTCCGGCAGGGTGGGCAGCGCGCTCTGCGCCCGGATCCGGTCCCGCAGCTCGACCAGCATCTGATCGCCGCGCAGGCCGAGCAGGCCGAGCTTGGCCCGGGTCCGGGCCAGCAGGAAGGCGAACAGGGCCGTGATCGTGATGGTGGCGATGATTCCGACGCCCGTCCGCGCGTCGAGCGCCACGTCGTAGCCGATCATCGCGGCCACGATCGCGTAGAGGATCAGCAGTGCGCGCGGCCAGAGCAGCAGGCCGCCAGCCAGGATCGGCAAGATCATCAGTCCCGGCGAGAACCAGGACGCCGAAACCCGCACGGCGGCGATGCCGATGCCGACCACGGCCAGCGCGAGAACGAACGCCATCCGGCGGTTCCGCGTGATGAACTGCCGCCTGATGAGGCCGCGGGACGACTGCACCGCGGCCTGCATCGTCGACCAGGGCCGACGGCCGGAACTCGAAACCATGATGGCGAAACTGTACCGGTTCCTGACCCGTCCGCCAGAGCGCAGCAGCCTTACCGGCACTGGACCGGCGATAAAGATGTGGCACGACCGGCCGGTCATGGGGTACGAAGGCGAGCATGGATGTCAGCTATCCGATCCGGCCAGTCGACACTTCCGAGCTGCCCGCCTTCGGCCAGGTTTCCGACCACGCCTTCAACTCCAGCATTCCTCCGGCCACGATGCTCGAGTTCGACCTGCTGGTCATCGAGCCCGAGCGCACGCTGGTCGCCTTTGACGGTGACCGGCCCGTGGGCACGACGCTGGCGTTCTCGTTCGGGCTGACCGTACCCGGCGGCGATGTCGTCGGTGCGGCCGGGATCAGCGGCGTGAGCGTGCTGCCGACACACCGAAGGCGCGGGATCCTCTCGGCACTGATGCGCCGTCAGCTGGCCGACATCGCCGCCGGCAGTGAGCCGGTCGCCGCGCTCTTTGCTTCCGAGTCGGCCATCTACGGCCGATACGGATACGGCGCTGCCGCGGACCAGCACGCCTTCACCTTCAACCGCGGTGACGGCCGCCTGCGCCCGCTCCAGGCCGGGGCGGCCGATCCCGCGCCGACGCTCAGGCTGGCCGAGCCCAAGTCGGCGGTAGCGGAGATGAAGGCGGTCTACGAGGCCGTGCGCCCGACCCGGCCCGGCATGCTGACCAGGCACGATGGCTGGTGGGAGTCGAGTGTGGCCGACCCGGAGTCGCTGCGTCAGGGCAACAGCCCCCTGCGCTGCGTGATCGCCGAGGATCAGTCCGGCCCGCGCGGTTACGCGCTGTACGCCGCCAAGCCCGACTGGGGTCGGCGATGGCATGCCGGCGCAGGTGCTCTTCGTCCGCGAGCTGTTCTGGACCGATCCGGCCTCGGCCGCCGCATTGTGGGCTGACCTGCTCGCCCGGGACCTGGTGACCGAGGTCAGGACGCGGATGAGACCAGCCGACGACCCGGTACAGCACCTGCTCGCCGACCCCCGCCGGACCCGGACCCGGGTCTCCGACGGGCTCTGGGTCAGGATCATCGACCTGCCCGAGGCCCTGGCGCGGCGCCGGTATTCATGCTCCGTGGACCTGGTGATCGAGGTCGCTGATGCCCTCCTGCCAGCGAACGAGGGACGCTGGCGGCTGGTCGCCGGCGGCGTCGCCGACGATTCCAAGCCGACCTGCGAGCGCACCAGCGCCGACGCCGACATCACGCTGCCGGTGGCGGCCCTCGGCGCCGCCTACCTGGGCGGGACGAGGCTGGGCGGGCTGCACGCTGCCGGCCAGGTAGCCGAGCATCGCCCCGGCGCGCTGGCTGAGCTTTCAGCAGCGATGTGGTGGGACCCAGCCCCCTGGTCCCCGATGATGTTCTGACGCCGCCGGCCGGCTGGCCGGCCGCTCAGCGCGGACCGAATGCCGTCAGAACAGGAGCGCTTTGACTTCGAGGAACTCCTCGAGGCCGTGGACGCCCAGTTCCCGGCCGTATCCGGACTGGCCGAACCCGCCGAACGGCGCCGCGACGTTGAAGGCGCCGCCGTTGATCTCCACCTGACCGGCCCGCAGTCGGCCGGCGATCCGGACCGCGTGTTCCTGGTCGGCTGACCAGACGGCGCCCGCCAGTCCGTAAGGCGTGCCGTTGGCCATGGCCACCGCCTCGTCCTCGGTCTCATAGGCCAGGACCACCAGGACCGGCCCGAAGATCTCCTCGCGGGCGATGGTCATCGCGGGCGTCACGCCGGCGAAGACCGTCGGCCGCACATAGCTGCCGATCTCCAGCCCAGGCAGCGGGTCGGCACCGCCGGCCGCGATCCTGGCGCCCTCGGCGACACCGCGCTCGATGTAGCCGACGACGCGGTCACGCTGCGCCGACGAAGCCAGCGGGCCGAGCCTGGTTCCGTCGGCGAGCGGGTCACCGACCACGTACCGTTCCGCGTTCTTGACCGCGAGGTCCACGGCCTCGTCGTAGTGGCCGGCCGCGACGAGCATCCTGGTCAGCGCATTACAGGTCTGGCCGGAGTTGACGAAGGCCTTAGCGACCCCCACCTTCACGGCGGTGGCCAGATCCGCGTCGGGGAGGATGACGTTGGCCGACTTCCCGCCCAGCTCGAGCGTGACCCGCTTGATGGTGGCCGCGGCCACCTCGGCGACCCGGCGCCCAGCCTGGACCGATCCGGTGAACGACACCAGGTCGATATCGGGATGGCCGGCCATTGCCTCGCCGGTGACCTTCCCCGTTCCGCTGACCAGGTTGAAGACGCCCGCGGGCAGCCCGCTCTCGTGGAAGATGTCGGCCAGTTCGTAGGCCGCGAGCGGCGCTACCTCGCTCGGCTTCAGCACCACCGTGCACCCGGCCGCCAGCGCCGCGGCGACCTTGGCCACAACCTGATGCAGCGGGTAATTCCACGGCGTGATCGCGGCCACCACGCCCGCGGGCTCGCGGACGACGAGCGCGTTGCCGACCCGCTCGCCGCCGAAGTCGTAGCCCGCGAGCAGTTCGACGTAGCTGGCCAGGACGGCCAGTGGCGTGCCGACCTGGACCTTGCGTGCGAAGACCAGCGGCGAGCCCATGTCCGCCGTGATGACCGCGGCCACCTGGTCGGCTCGTTCCTCCAGCAGCTGCCTGGCGGCGTCCAGGCGCTGCGCCCGCTCCGCTACGGGCGTCGTCGACCAGCCGGCGAACGCCTCCCGCGCCGCGCGGACCGCCTCGTCGACATCGGCCGGATGGCCGGCCGGCACCCGGTCGATGACCGCCTGGTTCGCGGGGTTGACGACGTCGATGCCACCGGGATCGGCCGAGGGGGTCCAGGTGCCGTTGATGTAGTTACTGCGCATGCCTGCATTCTCGCGTATCGAACCCGCCCGGGCGACGCCGCCGCCCGCCACGGCCCGGCTCGATGCCCGTCCCTGCACCGTGTACACCCGCTGCGCCGCGCCGCACCCGCTGCACCATTTAGTTACTTGGCGTGACCATTAGGCGATCATTCCCAATACGCCACCTCGCGCCGCGCGAGGTGTGCATTCCATTTTCTAGTGTCCTTACCTGCTAGAACACGTGCACTCCTGAGCCGCCATTTCATTTCGTGATACATCCACTCTCGTAATATGATCGACTTTAGTAACAACCTGTAGCGGCGGCGGAGGCGAACCGCCGGCGCCCGGCGGCGAGGGAACCGCCGACTCGAGCCCGTGACGGTCCGAATGATGGGAGAGCCTGTGCTGCAATCCCGAGCACGAAGTTCTGTTGCTGGCCCCGCGAACGTCAGCCTGCCGAGTCCTCGCGGGCGAAACTCCCTCCGGTGGCCCGAGCTCGCCGCGAGCGCACCGGGCAGGCCTGCCGTCCACCGGGCGCTGCGCCTGGTGATCGCCGCGGGAACGGCGGCCGCTGGCGTCTGCCTCGTACTCGCGATGACGGTCTTAGCCGTGCAGCTGGGCGCCGCCGGCGTCGCGCGCACGGCTTCAGGCCGGCCGATCGTGGCGGCTCAGTCCGGCAACTCCGAGGCGTCGGCCGGCCCGGCCGGGAGCAGGATCGCCGGCCCGGCGATCGCGACTTTCCATGGCACCGGCCCGGCGCGGAACCGGTTCGCCGTCCGCGAGCCAGGTATCTGGGGCCTCTCCTGGCTATTCAGCTGCTCCACGGGGCGGCCGGGCAGTTTCCGGCTGACCGCCAGGGCGACCGTAGCCGGCCATGACCTCGGGTTCGATGCCGCCGGCCCAGCGGGCCGCGGAATCACCTGGAATACCCGCGACGCCGGCCTCCACGTCCTCGATGTCAGCACTAGTTGCTCGTGGACCGTCAGCGTCATCTTGCCGAAGACCGCCGCCCGGCCACCCGCGTCCGGCTGACCAGCCATAAAGCGCACGGGCAGATCGGCACCGATTATGGCATCGGCGAATGTTCCGCAACCGTCACTGCAATATGTGATATAACGCTCTCGCTACGTAGTCAATTTTGGCCAGCAATGCGGAGCGATAGGAGCGGCTGGTGCGGCGTCCCCTGGCACGGCACTCCCATCGGACGCGAGCGCGATCCCGTCATCTGCGCCGGGCCAGTAATGACATGGCTTCGCCGGGCCAGGTCCCGGAGTGGGGCGGGCCCAGCCGGTCGTCACTGGGGCGCGCCCTGAGACTGATCGCGACGGCCGGGACGGCGGCGGGCGGGATGTGCTTCGTCCTCGCGATGGTGGCATGGGTTACCGTCAGGGGCACGCCCCATCCAGCCCCGAGCCCGGCCTCCAGCGACGTGAGCGGCCATGCCAGCCCGGCGGCCCGCTTGATGATCGGCCGGACGCTGGCCACCTATCACGGCGCGGGCCCGGTCAGTCACCGTAGCTTCCGGGTCGCCGACCCGGGCGACTGGGGCATTGCCTGGGCCTTCACGTGCCCGCCCGGCCAGCACAGCAGGTTCATCATCAGAGATGGCGGCGAGGATTCCGACCACTACTCTCGCGACGACTCTGACGGGCGTCCGCGGGTTGGCATCACCGGTCCGGCTGGTCACGGGATCTACTGGCAGACCAGTGATCCGGGCGAGCATTCCCTCCTGATCGTCTCCCGCTGCACGTGGACCGTCCGCGTGGTCTTGCCGCGTCTGCCCGCCGGCGATCAGGGCGCCGGCTCACAGCCGGGAAGGGCCGTCGGAAACGGCCACCGCCGGCAACCGGCGCGCCGCGGGCCGAAGGACCGGCACCCGAAGAAAGCCAAGCACCCGAAGAAAGCCAAGCACTCCAAGTAGGCGGGCCGAGGTCAGCAGGACCGCCGGGCAGACGGAGAGCTGTCAGTCGAAGATCGGCGGGTTCGTCCGGCTCCGCTTCAGCTCGAAGAAGCCGGGTGTCTGGAGGCAGAGCAGCACTCCGTCCCACAACTTCCCGGCCGCTTCGCCGCGCGGAATCGGCGTCACCACCGGACCGAAGATGGAGGCTCCGCCGACCGAGATCACCGGCGTGCCGACCTCGACGCCGACCCGGTCGATGCCGTCCGCATGCGAGGCGCGGACCAGGTCGTCGTACTCGGTGGAGTCCATCGCGTCGGCCAGCTCGGCGGGCAGGCCAGCATCGGCGAGCGCGGCCTCGATCGTCGCCCGGTTCCGCTCCGCCTTCTCGTCGTGGAACCGCGTGCCGATCGCCGTGTAGAGCGGAAGGACGGCGTCGGAACCGAACTTCTGCTCCGCGGCGACGCAGACCCTGACCGGCCCCCAGGCCTGCGCCATCCGCTCCTTGTAGCCCTCCGGCAGGTCGTCCCGGGCCTCATTCAGCACCGCGAGGCTCATCACGTGCCAGCGCGGAGCGACGGGGCGGACTTTCGCCACCTCCAGCATCCAGCGGGACGTGATCCACGCCCACGGGCAGAGCGGGTCGAACCAGAAATCGACTTGCACTGGCGACTGATCCGTCACAACATCTCCTCTGCGAATCTATCTGCGTGACAATCCGCCCCCGGAAGCTGACAACCCGGCGAACCGGCACCGCATTCCTGCCTGGCCGCGTGAAATCATTGCCGGGTAGCCGCACCGGCTGAGCAAAGGAAGCGACCGTGACCAGCAACCTGACCCGCAACGAAGCGGCTGAGCGCGCCAGGCTGCTGCGCGTCGAGTCCTATCAGGTCGAGCTCGACCTGACCGGCGGAGAGACCACGTTCGGATCGCAGACCACGGTGCGGTTCAGCTGCCGCCGCCCCGGGGAAGCGTCGTTCATCGACCTGATCGCGCCGCACGTCAGGGAGGTGACCCTCAATGGCCGCGCGCTGCCCGGCACGGCGTTCGACGGCGACCGCATCACCCTGCCGAACCTGGCTGAGTCCAACGAGCTGACCGTCAGCGCCGACTGCGCGTACTCGCGGAGCGGCGAGGGCCTGCACCGGTTCACTGACCCGGCTGACAAGGGCATCTACCTCTACTCGGACCTGGAGACCTTCGACGCGCACCGGATCTACGCCTGCTTCGACCAGCCGGACCTGAAGGCACCGTTCGAGTTCACCGTCCGCTGCCCCGACACCTGGCGGGTGATCTCCAACGTCGCGCCTGACCTGGCCGGCGAGCCAGCCGGTCCCGGCGTCGAGCGCTGGCACTTCCCGCCGACTCCGCCGATGTCGACCTACATCACCCACATCTCGGCTGGTCCGTATCACGTCGTGCGGAGCGAGCACGACGGCATCCCGCTCGGCATCTACTGCCGGCAGTCGCTCGCCGCGTACCTGGATCCGGATGAGATCTTCGAGGTCACCAGGCAGGGTTTCGACTACTTCCACGACGCCTTCGGCGTGCGCTACCCGTTCTCCAAGTACGACCAGCTCTTCGTGCCCGAGTACAAGGCCGGCGCGATGGAGAACGCCGGCGCGGTCACGATCCTGGAGGACTACATCTTCAGGTCCCGGGTCACCGACGCCCGGCACGAGGTCAGGGCCGACACGATCCTGCACGAGATGGCGCACATGTGGTTCGGCGACCTGGTCACCATGCGGTGGTGGGATGACCTATGGCTGAACGAGTCGTTCGCCACCTGGGCGAGCGCCGTCGCGCAGGCCGAGGCCACTCGCTGGCCGCACGCCTGGACGACGTTCACCACGGCCTGGAAGGCCTGGGCGTACCGGCAGGACCAGCTGCCCTCGACGCACCCGATCGCCGCCGACATCGTCGATATCGCGGCCGTCGAGGTGAATTTCGACGGCATCACCTACGCCAAGGGCGCCGCCGTAGTCAAGCAGCTCGTCGCCTATGTGGGCCGGGACAACTTCCTGGCCGGCGTCCGCGCCTACTTCGGCAGGCATGCCTGGGGCAACGCGACGCTCGCCGACCTGCTCGACGCTCTCCAGCAGGCATCGGGGCGGAAGCTGGCGATCTGGTCCAAGGCGTGGCTGGAGACGGCCGGAGTGAACACGCTGCGGCCGCAGTACCGGACCGCCGCCGACGGCACCTTCGCCGGCTTCGCCGTCCTGCAGTCGGCGACCGAGTCCCATCCCGTCCTGCGGCCGCACCGGATCGCCATCGGCCTGTACGACCGGGGCCCGGCCGGGCTCACCCGCCGCCACCGGGTCGAGATCGACGTGACCGGCGAGCGCACCGAGGTGCCCGAGCTGGCCGGCCAGCGCGCCCCCGATCTGGTGCTGGTCAACGACGACGACCTCACCTTCGCCAAGATCCGGCTGGACGAGCGATCGCTGCGCACCCTGATCGCCTCGATCGGCGATTTCGCCGAGACTCTTCCGGCCGCCTTGTCCTGGGCCGCCGCATGGGACATGTGCCGCGATGCCGAGATGGCGGCCAGGGATTATGTCGCGCTGGTGCTGTCGGGCGTCGAGTCGATTACCGAGATCGCGATGCTGCAGACGATCCTGCGCCAGGCCATCGCCGCGGTGCGCAGGTTCGCCGACCCGGACTGGCGTTCCGAGGGCCTGGCCCGGCTGGCCACCGTGCTGCGCGCCGAGCTGCTCGACGCCGCGCCCGGGTCGGATTTCCAGCTGACCTTCGCCCAGGCCCTCGCGTCGGTGGCGACGTCGCAGGACGACCTTGACCTGCTCAGCGGGCTGCTCGACGGCTCGGCGATCATCGGCGGCCTGGCCGTCGACACCGACCTGCGCTGGCACCTGCTGCATCGCCTGGTCAGCCGCGGCGTGGCAGGCCAGGACGCGATCGACGCCGAGCACGACCGGGACAGGACCGATGCCGGCGACCGGCACGCGCTGAGCTGTGAGGCAGCCATTCCTGACCCGGCCGCGAAGGAGGCCGCCTGGGCGCAGATCGTGTCGGGCGAGCTGCCCAACGCCCCGTTCCGGGCCGCCCTGGGCGGGTTCTACTCCGCCGACCAGGAGGACCTGCTGGCCCCATACGCGATCCGGTTCTTCGACGTCGTCGGCGACGTATGGCGTGACTGGGGCAGCGACATGGCGCAGTTCTTCGCCGAGAACGCCTACCCGGCCACGGTGGTCACTCAGCACGCGGTCGACACCGCCGCCAGATACCTGGAGCAGGCCCGCCCGCCGGCGGCCCTCGGCCGGCTGCTGTCGGAAGGCCGCGACGATGTGGCCCGCGCCCTGCGCTGCCGGGAGCGCGACGCGCAGGCGGCCCGGGCAGGCTGACCGCTTCCGCAACGCGGGCAGGCGCTCAGCGTCGCGTGAACGCCGAGGCAGCCCGCGCCACTGACCGCACGAGCTCGCTATCCGGCAGGTCCTCAAGCAGCACGGCCTGGCCCTCGCTGTCGCAGAGCGGCACCCGCCAGTTCGGGTACTCGTCGGATGTGCCCGGGACGTTCTGGGTGCGCCGGTCCCCGACCGCGTCGGCCAGCGAGACACCGACCAGGACGGCCGGGGTCAGCGCCAGGTAGCCGTACATCGCCACGGTGAACTCCTCGGCCGGCGGCCTGGGTCCGGCCGGGAGCAGGTGCTGCGCCGTCAGGGCGTCCTGCCAGCCGGACAACCTCAGCTCCGAGGCTTTTCGTTCTCCGTCTGGATCTTTGAGCAGGCCCAGCTGCGCCCGCACCGTGACGTGATCGCCGGTGACGAAGCCGGAGACCGGCGGAACGTCATGCGTGCCGACCGTGGCCATGCAGCGGCGCCGCCAGCCGGAGGGGCGCAGCGGCGACCCGTCCGGCTCGCGCGCGAACCACGCCATCTCCGTGCCGAGTACCCGCTGGCGGGCCAGGTAGCGCCTGATCCAGGGGTCGACCGTGCCGAGGTCCTCCCCGATCGCGACCGCATCAGCCCCCGCCGTCTGCTCGGTCAGCGCCCCGACCATCAGCCGGTGATCGTAGCTGACGTAAGCCCCCTGGTCCGGCGTCAGGCCTTCCGGTATCCACCACAGCCGCATCAGGCCCATCACGTGATCGACCCGCAGTCCGCCGGCGTGCCGCACCGCGGCGCCGAGCAGGTCGGCCAGTGGCCTGGCCGCCACCGCGGCCAGGCGCTGCGGGTGCCATGGCGGCTGGGCCCAGTCCTGCCCGCGCTGGTTGAAGGCGTCCGGGGGCGCGCCCACGCTGAAGCCGCGGACCAGCATGTCCTGGTGGGCCCAGGCGTCCGAGCCCCCGGGATGGACGCCGACGGCAAGATCGCTGATCAGCCCGATGCTCATGCCGGCCGCCAGCGCCGCGCGCTGGGCTCCGGCGAGCTGGGTGTCGGTCAGCCATTGCAGCCAGGCGTGGAACTCGGCCCGCTCGGCGAGCGGGCCCGAGGCGGTGAGCCTGGCCGCGCGGTCCGGGTCAGCCAGCCCGGCCGGCCAGCGGCGCCAGTCAGCACCGTGCTGTTCAGCCAGCGCGCACCAGCTGGCCCAGGCGGCCAGCTCGGCGCCCCCCCGCTCCGCGAACCGGCGGTAGTCAGCCTCCCGGGCCGGGCTGCGCCCGACCGCGTGGACCAGCTCGAGGGCCAGCCGTTTCGCCGCCCAGACCCGGTCCCTGTCGATCAGGTCGGAGGTACTGCTCGCGGCCCGCAGCGGGCCGGCGAGTTCCTCCGCGTACTGCCGCTGAGCCGGGTTCAGGAGCTGGTACTCCTCGATGTCCTCGATCCGCAGGTACAGCGGGCTGAGATGCCTGCGGCTCATCGGCAGGTACGGAGAATTGCTGACCGGCGACACCGGCTCGGCGGCATGCAGCGGATTGATCAGGACGAAGCTCGCGCCGAGATGCCGGGCTGACCAGCGGGCCAGGTCGGCCAGGTCGTGCAGGTCACCGTGACCCCACGAACGCCGCGACCGCACGGAGTAGAGCTGGACGGTCAGGCCCCAGGACCGCTTGCGCGGGACCCTCGGTCTGGCCGCCGGCCCGGAGGCGCTGGCCGCGGGCCACCCTGGCTCGGGCGGGTCGCCGAGGGCATCGACGATCGCCCGCAGCGTCCGGGGCGGTACCTGAACCGTCTCCTTCCGCCAGTTCAGGTAGCTCACCGACACGCCCAGCTCCTCGGCCCTGGTGATCAGCTCGCGGTCGGTCATAGGTTCCATGATGTCCTCGGCTGAGCGAGGCATGCACTCACCTGGCAGGATCGGTTCGTGCCGACAGCGTTCCTGCCCGGTGCCGAGCTGGCGCGGCGCTACTACACCGAGGTCGTCAGGCCGCTGCTCGACCGCCACGCCCCATGGCTCGCGCACTCCGCCGCGCTGATCGGGTGGGGATCGGATGTCCTGGGATTCGACTCGCCGCGGTCGACCGACCACGGCTGGGGCCCGCGTGGCCAGATCTTCGTCGGCACCGGGGATGCGGACCGCGTGGCCGGCCTGGCCGCGATGCTGGCGGAAGATCTCCCGGTCACTTTCCTTGGCTGGCCGACCAGGTTTCCCGATGTGACGGCGGCGAGCCCCGAACCGGTGCCCTGGGTCCAGGTCGCGGAACTGGGTGACTGGCTGACCGGGCGGCTGGGCTTCGACCCGCGAGCCGGAGCGGGCCTGCTGGACTGGCTGTCGACCCCGACCCAGGTACTGGCCGAGTTCACCGGCGGCGCCGTGTTCTGGGACGGGCTCGCCTCGCCGCCGGATACGGCCGCGGGCGGCTTGCGGGCCGCGGGCGGCTTGCGGGCCGCGCGGGAGGCGCTGGACTGGTATCCCGGCGATGTCTGGTGCTACGTGCTCGCCTGCCAGTGGGCGCGGATCGGTCAGGAGGAGGCGTTTCCTGGCCGGTGCGCCGAGGCGGGCGACGACCTCGGCTGCCTCGTCGTGACCGCCCGGCTGGTCAGGGACCTGATCCGGCTGACCATCTTGATGCGGCGGCGTTATCCGCCGTACAGCAAATGGCTCGGGACGGCCTTCGCTCGGCTGCCCGGCGTGCCTGACGCCCTGGGGCCGCACCTGGCCGCCGCACTCCGGTCACCGTCCTGGCCGGACCGCGAGCAGAACCTGTGCGCGGCCTACGAGATCGTCGCCCGGATGCACAATGACCTGCGGCTGACCGAGCCGGTCGACGTCGCCACCAGGCCGTACTACGACCGCCCCTACCGCGTCATCGACGCGGGGCGATTCGCCGCGGCGCTGCGCGACTCGATCGCCGCGGACGAGATCCGCCGCCTGCCGGTCACCGGCGCCGTCGACCAGTTCGTGGACAGCACCGATGCTCTCGGCGACATCCCGCTGCTCCGATCGGCCATCGGGGCCCAGCAGGCCGGATGAGTCGAGCAAGCGGCGAGCCTGCCGCCCGCCAGTTCCGCACTTACCCCGGATTTCGTCCCCGCAAAGGCCGCAATACGGGCGTTCACATGGCTCAACTGCGGGGGAAGTGCGGCGCTGCCCGCCTGCGGGAGCGGTAAGCGGCCACGTGGATGCGGTTGCCGCACGTGCGGCCGTCGCAGTAGCGCCTCGACTGGTTCCTGGACAGGTCGACGAAGACCGCGTCGCAGGTCGGCGAGGCACAGCTGCGCACCCGGCGGCTGACCCCGACGACGATGAGCTCGGCCAGGCCCATCGCGCTGTGCGCGGCGATCCGGTCGGCGAGGGGAGCGCCGGCCCGGGAGACGTGGACATGAGGGCCGCGCCCGTCGTGCGTGACGATCTGAGGGACCGCGCCCGTCTCGGCCAGCAGCGTATTCAGGATCCTGATCGCCGTGGCCTCGTCGCCGGCCAGGCAGGCGACGGCCGCCGATTCGATGCGGCCGCGCAGCTCACGCAGCCGCGAGACGTCACTGGCGCGGGCCGCGCTCAGGTTCTCGACCCGGTGCCGGCGGCCGAAGGCAACCACGTCGTCAAGCGCGGCCAGCCGCTCGGCCGAGCCGGACGGCGAGGCCGACGTGACCCGCCCGGTATTGATGAGGTCGACGCACTCGGCCAGCGCCTCGAGCTGGTCGGCGCCGAATCCCATGTCCTCCCCTGCCAGCCTGGGCCGTTATGCTGAACAGCGTGACAGCACCGTACAAGTCTACGGTCCTTACAAGCAAGGACGGCACCGCCAATTCCGGTGCCGTTGCCATGCCTGACCGGCGCCCGCTCCTGCTGGCCGGCCTGGGTGCGGCGACCATTTCCTCCTCCGCGGTGCTGGTCGCGCTGTCCGGCGCGAGTCCCGTCAGCACGGCGTTCTACCGGGCCGCGCTGGCCCTTCCCGTGCTGATCGCCCTGGCCGTGATCGAGCAGCGCCGGCACGGCGCCCGGCCGCTGGCGCAGCGCCTGCGGGCCGCGGCCGCCGGCCTGTTCCTGGCCGTGGACCTGATCTTGTGGGCCCATGCCATCGCCGATGTCGGCGCCGGCGTGGCCACCGTTCTCGGGAACCTTCAGGTGCTGTTCGTGGCCGGCATCGCCTGGGTGCTCTGGCGTGAGCGCCCCAGCCGCGCCGTGGCGCTCGCGCTGCCGGTCGTGATGGTGGGCGTCGTGCTCGTCTCCGGCTTGATCGGCACGCCGTCCGCTGGCCTGCACCCGCTGGCGGGCATCTGGTACGGCGTCGGGACCTCCGTCGCCTACGCGGGCTATCTGCTGACCCTGCGCCGGTCGTCGGCCAGTTCCCCGCACGTGGCCGGCCCGGTCGCCGACGCGACGGCCGGAACGGCGGTCGCCGCCCTCGCCTTCGGGCTGGTCTTCGGCGGCCTCGGGCTGGACCCGATCTGGCCGGCCATCGGATGGCTCGCGCTGCTCGCGCTGCTCAGCCAGACGGCGGGCTGGCTGCTGATCGCCTCATCGCTGCCGCGCCTGCCCGCGGCCGTCTCCTCGCTGATGCTGCTGCTCCAGCCGGCCGCCTCGCTGGCTCTCGCCGCCGTCATCCTCGGGCAGCATCCGACTCCCTTGCAGATCCTCGGCGCGATTCTCACCTGTGGCGGCGCGCTGGCCGCGAGCCTGTCGGCAACGAGGCCGAGCGCCGCTAGTCCCGCGCGGGCCGGGGAGTGAGCGCCCGGCCCAGCCACAGCCCGGCCAGTCCGAGCGCGACGCTGACCGCGAGCGCGACGCCGAAGGCAAGGACGCTGATGGCGGGCAGGCCGGCCGTCACGGCGATCGTGCGGGCCGTCGCCCCGAGCGGCAGCCCGCGCAGGACAGGAACCCACAGGGCCAGTCCCCAGCCGGCCGCTGCCATGACCGCAACGGCCGGGCCGGATACCCGCAGCCGCCAGCCGCCCCAGCGCATGACCAGGCCAGTCGCCAGGCCGATCAGGAAGGGCGTGAACCACAGCCCGAGCGAGGAACCTCCGGCGATCAGGACGGTCCCGGCGACGGCGCCCAGAACCCAGCCCGCCGTCGTGCCCGGGTGCTCCGGCCGGACAAACCACGGCCGCAGCGGCCGGGGCGCCCTCGCCGGGCCGGGGCCCGGCGGACCGAGCCCGCCGAGCCGGTAGGACCCGCGCCTGCCCATCCGGTCGACTTCCGACCGGCTCACCGGTCGGGTCATGGCCGCAGCTCCCATCTGATCCGCCCGGAGGCCGTCGCGCCGGCGGCCGGCATCGGCAGGTATCCGCCGCCGCCCCACCGGGCGATCAGGTTGTCGTACCAGGGCGAGGCCGGGTTCTCGCTCTGGCCGCCCGGATAGATCCCCTCGGCCTCGATGCCCTGATGCCCGCCGGCCGCGGGCAGCCAGACGATCATCCGCCAGCCCTGATCGGCCGTTCCGGCGGGCAGGGAATAGCCGGCCGCGACGGTCCATCCAGCGCCAGTGCCGGCACCGGTCCCGGCACCGCGCACGGGCACCCGCGGCAGCGACGCGGCCGTGACGCCGCGCAGGCCGGCCAGCGTCCAGCTGGCCGGCGAGCCGCCGAGCCGCGCGCGCAGGTGCGCTACGGCCACGCCGAAGGCAGTCCGCATGACCGAGGTCGCGGTCCGGGCCGGACCGCCCGGCCGCGTGAAGACCGGGCTGGACGGATCGGCGAGCGTCCAGTGCACCAGCGCCTGGACCAGGCCGAACTGACCGGCCGAGATCGCGAGCCCGGCGGGATCCAGCCGGACCGGGACGGCGGCCGCCTTCCACCACGGCCCGAAGGTCGCCGACAGGTAGTCCGGCCAGAACGTCGACCAGACCGCGGCCGCCGCGGACTGCGCGTCCAGCACGTGATCCCAGCCGCTGAGCAGGCCGACGGCCTGCCGCTCGGCCGACGTGAGGGTCGCGCGGTGCAGCGCCGCGAGCAGCCTGGGTGCCAGCCGGGCGGCAATCTGGTCCGCCGACCGGGCCTGCAGCGCGGCGAAGACGGCCGGCTGCATGCCCGACCGGCGGCTCAGGACCAGATACTGGCGGCCAGCGAGGCCGCCCGGGTCGAAGTTGCCCGCCGTGGTGCCGATGTAGTACGGATACGCGGCCGTGACCGGCCGCTGGCCAGCCGTCGCGATCACGTGGCCGGGCGGATCGTGGCTCTGCGGCTCCGCCGCGAACGGGATCGCGCCCGTCACGTCATCGGCGCCGGTCCCCGGCAGCGGCAGCCACGGCACCCCGTGCCGCACGATCGGGTAGTCGCCGGCCGCGATGGCTCCGATCTGGCCCCGGTCGTCGGCGTAGACGAAGGTCTGGGCGGGTGAGCGCCAGCCTGCGAGCGCGGCCCGGAACTGGGTGAAATTGGCCGCCGCACCGATCCTGGCCAGCGCCGCGATGTCGGCCGATCCGGCACTGCCGGTCCAGTCGACCGAGATCGTCCGGCCCGCCTGGGTCAGGACCGGGCCGTGTACCGTCAGGGCGACCGCCAGGTGCCGGGTCTGACCGCCGCGGACCGGGATCTCGTAGCGCACCCGGCGCATGGCCCGCCACCGGCCGTGCCAGAGGTAGCGCCCCGGCCGGGCGCGGCTGGTCCGCTCGGCGTAGAACAGCGTCGACTGATCCTGGGCATGGCTGACCGACCAGGCGATGCGCTGGTTGTGGCCGATCACCACGCCTGGCAGCCCGGGCAGGCTGACGCCCGTCACGTCGTAGCGCGGGGCCGCGATAGCGACCTGGAACCAGGCCGACGGGACCGTGCCGCCCAGCGGCGCGGTGCCGGCCAGCATCGACCCGCGACCCGCGACCTTCGGCCCGTTCACCGCCCACGCGCTGGCCGCGGCGGCCTCGCCGCCGGCCTGGCCAGATGCCGTCTCGCTGGCCACCTGCCCGGGCGGCAGGGCGCTGGTCACCGCGAGCACGGCAGCCGCTGATCGCGCGACCGCCGCCGACGCCTGGCCCGTCACCCCGTTCGATCCCCGTGCCGGAGCGGCCGTCGCGGCGACCCGGGCGGCGGGCCCGATCCCGCGGATCCGGTAGGGGCCGGGATCGAAGCTGCCCTGCGCACCGGCGGGCGCGACCGGGAACCAGCTCCTGGTCCGCCGGATCCCCAGCGACCTGACCAGCAGCGCGTAGTCCAGCGGGCTGGTCGTGAAGTCGAGTTCCTGGGCCAGGTCACCCTGGACCGCCAGGCTGTCCACGGGAGTCCAGCGGGCCGGGTAGACACCGGCCACCGAGTACAGCGCCGGCCACTGACCGCTGGCCTGCAGCTGCGCCAGATAGTCGTTGACGCCGCGCGCATACCCGGCGAGCATCGAGGCGGCCACGCCGGTCCGCGGCATCGCCGCCCACTCCCGTCGCGCGGTACGCAGCAGCCCGAGCCGCAGCTCGAACTCGTCCGATGAGACCGCCGAAGGCCCGACGAGCTGGGCCAGCCTGCCCTCGGCCAGCCTGCGCTGCAGGTCCATCTGCGTCAGCCGGAACCTGGCGTGCAGGTAACCGAGCGCGGTCATCGCATCCGCCTGGCTGACCGCGTTGATCGTCGCGATGCCGTTGGCATCGAAGGACACCAGCGCCGTGCTCGACAGTCCCGGCAGGGACAGAACCTGCGACTTCGGCAGCTGGCCCCCGGAGGCTGACGCCCACGCGCCGTGCTGCGGATCGAGCAGCGGGCCGAGCGCGGGCAGGCCGGCGTAGCCGACCCCGCAGAGCAGCAGGATCGCCGCCGCCACGCAGGCGGCAGCCACACCATTGCTGACCTGTCGTACCCGCCCCCAGCGCCGACGCCCCGGCACCACGCGATTACCTCCGGATCCCCGTTGCCACCCGCATGACAGGATGGACTCGCTCACTCTGCGTCGGCATTCGACGACGCAGAGCAAGCGGAGTTAATCACCGATGGTAGGACCTGGCGCGCGTTCGGGCAGCCAGGCGAGAATCTTTACCGGTTTGGCCCTGGCGGCCGCCTACCAGATCGACGGATGGCGGTCCCGCCACGGCCTGGCCGCCTCGATCTGCGCCGACAACGCGATGATGGTGGCCTCATCGCCCAGCCGGCCGGCCAGCATCACCCCGATCGGCAGCCCCTCAGCGTTCCAGTACAGCGGCAGGTTCACCGCAGGCTGGCCTGAGATGTTATACAACGCTGTATACGGGGTGAATCGCTTCTGCCGCTCGAAGTTCTCCGCGGGATCAACTTCGTCGAAGTAGCCGACCGGTACCGGAGGCGAGGCCAGCGTCGGGCTCAGGAACGCGTCGTAGGAGTTCAGCAGCGCCATGGCCGGCCGCATCACGCCCTGGAGATACGCCTGCGCGAAGATCAGCTCCCCGGCCGTCACCTTGGCGCCCTTGCTCCGCAGGTACCGGGTCAGCGGGAGGAGTTCCTCCTCCTGGGCGGGCTCGATCGGCGCCAGGGTCGCCATCGAGTACCAGAGCAGCTCGAACATCGGCACGGCGTCCGAGCCGAACGGCAGCTCGACATCGGTGACCTCGTGGCCGAGATCGGCGAGCAGCTTGCTCGCGTCCTCGTAGGCCGCGACGCAGTCGTCATGCACGGTCGCGCCCGGCACGACATTGGTCAGCGAGCGCCCGATCCGCAGCTTGCCCGGCTCGCGGCGAGAGTGACCGAGGAACGTCTCGCCGTCCGGCAGCGGCGGCGTGCTGTACATGTCGCCCGGATAAGCGCACGTCATCACGTCGAGCAGGTGCGCGGCGTCAGCGACGGTCCGGGCGATGGGCCCGTCGGTGGACAGGCCGCTGAGATCGGGCATCAGCGGGCCGCCGGAGATCCGGCCGCGACTCGGCTTGATCCCGAACAGGCCGCACACGCTGGCCGGGATCCTGATGGACCCCCCGCCATCGCTGCCCTGCGCGGCCGGCGCCAGGCCGGCCGCGACCGCCGCTGCCGCGCCGCCGCTCGACCCGCCCGCCGACCTGGTCAGGTCCCACGGCGTCCGCGCGGGCGGGCCGATCTTGGTCTCGGTGTAACACGGCAGCCCGAACTCGGGGGTCGCGGTCTTGCCGGTGATCACGATCCCGGCCTTGCGCAGCTCGGCGACGACATAGTCGTCCTCCGGGGCGATGGTGTCCGCGAAGAGCGAGCAGCCCATCGTCATCCGCACCCCGGCGACCATGTTCAGGTCCTTGATCGGGATGGGCACGCCATTCAGGGCCGGCAGCGGCGCCTGGTCGCCGGTCCGGCGGCTGTCGGCGGCCAGCTTCTCCGCGGCTGTCGCCTGCTCCCTGGCCAGGTCCGCCGTCACCGTGTAGAAGGCGCCGGTCTGAGCGTTCAGGCGGTCGATCCGGTCCAGGTAGTGGTCGGTGATCTCGACCGGGGACAACTCGCCGCTGGCGATGGAATCGGCGAGCTCAAGCGCGGTCATGTCATGAATCTCAGTCACGTTACCGAACAGTAGACGGCCTGGCTTACACCGTCTAGGCCTATCTGACCGGGCATTCCGTACCCCGCACCCGCATGTTCAGCGGGCAGTCAATCGGCTACTCTCGGGATGTGGACGCGGACGTGCCCGAGCCGCCCGGCCAGTCGGCGCAGCAGGCCAGTGAGCTGAAGGGTCTGCGCGCGCTGTTCCGCCGGTCCCTTGCGGAGGACGACGGCACCGCGGCGGATGGCGGGTCCGGGATCGATGAAGTCGCGGCCGGCGCCGAGCTGGCCGAGTCCCGCGCCGGCGATGTGCCGCCCCGCGCGGAGGGCGCCCCGCCCCGCGCCGAGAACGTACCGCCTGGCGGCCCCGAGCCGGACGACACCGAGCCGGACGAGACCGAGCCGGACGACGCCGAGCCGGACGAGACCGAGCCGAGTGCCGCCGCTGCCGCGCGGGTGACCACGGCCTCCCGCGCGACCGCCCGAACCCCGCCGGCTGCCCACACCCCGCCGACTGCCCGCACCCCGCCGGCTGCCCGCACCTCGCCGGCCGGCGCGACGCGATCGGCGGCCAGCGCCCGACCGGCCCGGCGGCAGCCCGTCTACCCGCTGGTTAGCCGGCCGCTCGTCAACCCGCGGCTGCGGGCCGACCCGCGTTTCCGGGTCTGGGTCGTCCGGACCGTCGTCGCGCTCGTCGTCTTCATCGGCTTCAGCATCGGGCTTGGCTGGCGGTACGGCTTGACCGCCGCGGCCATCTACGCTGCCGCGGACGCTATTTATCGCTCCAAGACCACTGCGGTGGTGCCGGCCGCCGTCCGGGTGACCTCGGCCCAGCGCTACACCAGGCGCCGCCTGAAGGTGCTGCAGCCGGCCGGCTACATGGCTTTGCACGCCCGGACCATTCCCGGGACCACGCACGTCGTCGATCATCTCGTCGTCGGCCCCGCGGGCGTGTTCACGCTCGACTCGCAGCGGCTCGACAAGCGGCTGCAGCTGAAGGCCATCGGCGGAATGCTGTACTACGGCCGGTCCAGCATGGAGGACCGGATGGATCACGCTCAGATGGAGGCCAGGCAGACCGCGAAGCTGATCGCGGCCGAAGTCGGGCAGCGGGTCAGGGTACGGCCGGCCATCGTCATGTACGGGCCGAACATCCCGTGGGTGATCATGAAGTTCAAGGGCGTCGACGTGTTCGACGGCAGCCGCGTCGGCACCTACTTCCGGCGCCAGTCCAAGGCCACCGCCGCCCACCGCCTCACGTCCGGGCAGATCGCCATGGTCTTCGCCGCCGCCGCACGCGCGCTGCCGCCCCTGAACTGAGGCCTGATCCGGCCCAGTGCATCGGCCCGGCTAGTCTGTGACCCTCCATCTGCGGCAGACAGGACAGGGTGTGACGGCGGCACGAGACTGGATGGCGGGCGCCAGGCCACGAACCCTGCCCGCCGCCATCGTCCCGGTCGCGGTCGGCTCGGGCGTCGCGGGCGGCTACGGCCAGTTCGTCGCCTGGCGGGCCGGGCTCGCGCTGCTCGTCGCGCTGGCCCTGCAGGTCGGTGTCAACTACGCCAACGACTACAGCGACGGCATCCGCGGCACCGACGAGCAGCGGGTCGGCCCGGTCCGGCTGGTCGGCTCCGGCCTGGCCACGCCGCGGCAGGTGCTGACGGCCGCGCTGGCCAGCTTCCTGGTCGCCGGGCTGGCCGGCCTCGTGCTGGCGGCCGTGGTCTCCTGGTGGCTGCTGCTGCTCGGCGTCGCCGCCCTGGGCGCGGCCTGGTTCTACACCGGGGGCAGCCGGCCATACGGTTACCGCGCGCTCGGCGAGGTCTCCGTCTTCGCCTTCTTCGGTGTCGGGGCGGTCGCGGGCACCGCCTATGTCCAGATGGACAGGCTGGCCTGGCTCGCCATCGCCGCCGCCGTCCCGGTCGGCCTGCTGGCCTGCGCGCTCCTCGTGATCAACAACCTGCGCGACATCCCGACCGACGAGGCCACCGGCAAGCGCACGCTGGCCGTCGTGCTCGGCGACCGGCGGACCCGGGTGCTCTACGCCGGCTGCGTGTCGGCGCCGTTCGCCGTGGCCGCCGCGATGGCTGCCGTCGCCCCGCTGACCCTGATCACGCTGGCCGCCGTCCCGCTGGCCATCCCGCCGGTCAGGCAGGTACTGCGCGCGACCACGGGTCCGGGCCTGATCGCCGTGCTCGGCCAGACCGGCCGTCTGCAGCTGGCGTTCGGCCTGCTGCTGACCGTCGGCCTAGCCGTTCGCCCCTGACTCCGGACCAGGAAGGCCGCGGTAGTCGGTACCGTTGCCGCCGGCCGGGCCGATCTCGCCCGGGGCAGGCGCGCTGGGCAGCGGCACGCCGACCGCGGGACGGCCGTCCGGAACCGGGACCTGAGCCATGGCAGCGCTCGCGTTCTGATCGTCGGCCTGCCCGCCGAACGCCGAGGTGAGCATCCGCAAGGCGCCGGTGAGCTCGCTCGGGATCATCCAGACCGTGCTGCCCTGTCCCTGGGCCAGCTGCGGCAGGGTCTGCAGGTACTGGTAGGCGAGCAGCTTGGGGTCGGGGTCGCCCGCGTGGATGGCATTGAACACGGTCGCGATCGCCTCCGCCTGGCCCTGCGCCCGCAGGATCGCCGACTGCTTGTCACCCTCGGCCCGCAGGATGGTGCCCTTCTTGTCACCGTCGGCGGTCAGGATCTGCGACTGCTGCACCCCCTCGGCGTGCAGGATCGCCGCCCGCTTCTCCCGCTCGGCCTTGAGCTGCTTCTCCATCGCGTCCTTGATCGACTGCGGCGGGTCGATCGAGCGGATCTCGACCCGGGTCACGCGGATGCCCCACTTGCCAGAGGCGTCGTCCAGCACACCTCGCAGCGCGGTATTGATCCGGTCGCGGGAGGTCAGCGTCTGCTCCAGGTCCATGCTGCCGATGACGCTGCGCAGCATCGTCGCGGCCAGCTGCTCGATCGCGCCGATGTAGTTGTTGATCTCGTAGTCGGCCGCCCGCGGGTCGGTGACCTGGAAGAACAGCACCGTATCGATGGCCACGCCGACGTTGTCCTCGGTGATCACCCGCTGGCCCGTGAACGACACCACCTGCTCGCGGAGGTCGATCAGGTCCTTGACCCGGTCGATCATCGGGATGACGAGGTGCAGGCCGGGCTCCAGGGTCTTGTGGAACTGGCCGAGGCGCTCCACGTTGCGCGCCCGAGCGGGCGGCACGAGCCAGATCGACCGGCTCAGGAAGACGATCACGAGCACGACCACGATGACGGCCACCACGAGCGTGGCCACGGTACCTGGCGACATCTTCACTCCCTCTGGTGAACAAGGGCAGTGGCGCCCCTGATCTGCAGGACATCGACCGTGGACCCAGCCGGGATGACGGACATCTCGTCATAGGGGCGAGCCGACCACTCCTCGCCGCCGATCCTGATCCGCCCCTCGTGCGGAGTAACGTCCGCGAGCACGTAGCCGGTCTGGCCGACGAGCGCGGCGGTACCGGTGCGGAGGGTCGACCTGCGCTGCAGCCGCCGCAGCGCGACCGGCCTGATCAGCACGATCCCGGCGAGCGAGACCGCGACGAAGACCACGACCTGTATCACCGGGCTGCCGCCGACCGCCTCCGTCAGGGCGGCGGCGAGAGCGCCCGCGGCCACGAGCCCGAGCGCGAGCGTCGTGGTCAGAATCTCGGCCACGCCGAGCGCCGCGGCTGCAATCAGCCAGACGACCAAGAGGACCACGTGCCGCTCCGATTAAGTCCAATCGAATCCTGCAATGATCACCCTAATCCCGCATAGCGCCAGTAGCACCTTTCCTTTTGCGCGGCGGCCGGCTCATCCTTTTGCGCGAATGCCGGCTGAGCTTCACACCCGGCGGCATAACGGGGCACGATGGGGACATCAGCCGGCGAAGGGATCGGTCATGTCCACCGAAGTCACGTTGTCCTACAGCCACGGCACGTCCAGCATCGCGCTGCTCGGCGAGACGATCGGCGACAACCTCGGACGCGTCGCAGCCGCGTTCCCGGACGCCGAGGCGCTGGTCGACGTACCGGCCGGCCGCAGATGGACCTACGCGGACCTCGACGCGGATACCGACACGCTGGCCCGCGGCCTGATCGCGGCCGGACTGGCCGCGGGCGACCGGCTGGGAATCTGGGCCCCCAACTGCGCCGCGTGGGTTCAGCTCCAGTACGCGACGGCCAAGGCCGGCATCATCCTGGTCAACATCAACCCGGCTTACCGTGGTCACGAGCTTGGCTTCGCGCTGCGGCAGTCAGGGGTCCGCGTGCTAGTCAGCGCCGAGCGCTTCAAGACGAGCGATTACCGCGGCATGATCGACGAGGTCAGGCCGGACTTGCCGGACCTGCATGAGGTGATCTACCTGGACACTCCGGCCTGGGATCGGCTATTCGAGGCCGGCCGGCCCGCGGGCGGCGACCTCGGCGGCCCGGCCGATCCGCTCAGCGAGCGGGAGGCGAGCCTGTCGTTCGATGACCCGATCAACATCCAGTACACGAGCGGGACGACCGGGTTCCCCAAGGGGGCAACGCTGTCGCACCACAACATCCTGAACAACGGGTTCTTCATCGGCGAGGGGTGCCGGTACTCCGAGCAGGACAGGGTCTGCATCCCGGTGCCGTTCTACCACTGCTTCGGGATGGTGCTCGGGAACCTGGCCTGCACCACCCACGGCGCCTGCATCGTCATTCCGGCTCCCGGGTTCGATGCGGCCGAGACCCTTCGCACGGTCCAGGCCGAGCGGTGCACGTCGCTGTACGGGGTGCCGACCATGTTCATCGCCGAGCTCGGTCTGCCTGATTTCGCCAGCTATGACCTGTCGACGCTGCGGACCGGCATCATGGCCGGATCGCCGTGCCCGGTCGAGGTGATGAAGCGGGTGGTCAGCGAGATGAACATGACCGAGGTGACGATCTGCTACGGGATGACCGAGACGTCGCCTGTCTCCACCCAGACCACCGCCGACGACGAGATGGACCGCCGGGTGTCGACGGTGGGGCGGGTTCACCCGCACGTCGAGGTCAAGGTCATCGACCCGGAGACCGGCCGGGTGCTGCCCAGGGACACCCCCGGCGAACTGTGCACCCGCGGCTACTCGGTGATGCTCGGCTACTGGAACGAGGCGGAGCGGACCGCCGACGCGATCGACTCGGCTCGCTGGATGCATACCGGCGATCTGGCCGTCATGGACCAGGCCGGGTATCTCAACATCGTCGGGCGGATCAAGGACATGGTGATCCGCGGCGGAGAGAACATCTACCCGCGTGAGGTCGAGGAATTTCTCTACGCGCATCCGGCCATCGAGGACGTCCAGGTCGTCGGGGTTCCCGACCTGAAGTACGGCGAGGAACTCTGTGCCTGGGTCAAGCTGCGGCCCGGCCAGGAACTCGACGCGGACCAGGTCAGGGAGTACTGCCGGGGCAAGATCGCGCACTACAAGGTCCCGCGTTACGTCCGGTTCACCAACGACTTCCCGATGACGATCAGCGGCAAGGTGCAGAAGTTCAAGATGCGCGAGACCTCGATCGGCGAGTTCGGCCTGCAGGAGGCGGACCAGACCCGGACCGCCTGAGCCGGGCCGGCCGAGGGCCGGCTTCTTCGCGCGGTTTCCCGTTTCCGCGATCACCGCGGGTGGCATGTTGAGTACGTCTCGTCGTCAGGGCGTACTCCGGGGGATGATCGTGGGCAAGGTGCTGGCCGCAGCAGTGCTGGCCGCCGCAGTGCTAACGGTCGGGTGCACGGCTGTCCCCGCCGTGCAGCCAGGAGCGGGCCAGGCCGGCCGGGCGGGTCAGGCCGGCCGGGCGAGTCAGGCCGGGCCGACGGCGGGCCGGGCGGGTCAGGCCGGGCCGCCGACTCGGGCCCGCCAGGTACTGCAGGTCAGGTCGGCTACCTACCGGCTCCCGGTCGCGGTCTCGGGCGAGGCCGTCAGCCCGGACGGCCGTGGCCTGCTGGTCTCCGGTGGCCTGCTGGCCGACCAGTCGACCAGCGGAGCGGTCATCCGGATCGATCCGCGAACTGGCCGTTCGGCTAGCGCCGGGCACCTGGCCATGCCCGTGCACGACGCAGCCTCCGCGATCCTCGGCGGCAGGCTGATCGTCTTCGGCGGCGGAACGTACTCCAGCAGCGCTGCCGTCCAGCGCCCGTCGCCGGCCCCTGGCGCCGTGCTCGGCTCGCTGCCGGCGCCGCGGTCCGACCTGCTCGCCGTCACCGAGGGGGCGACGGCCTATCTCGCCGGCGGCCACGGCAGCGGCACCTACGCCAGGACCGTGCTGGCGACGACGGATGGCCGGCATTTCCGGATCGTCGCCCGCCTTGCCCTGCCGGTCCGCTACCCCGGGGTCGTCGCCGCCGGGGCCCAGCTGTGGATCTTCGGCGGCCTCACGCCGGCCGGCCCGGTCAGCGCCGTCCAGCGGGTGGACCTGCACGCCGGCCGGGCCTGGCTGGCTGGAAGCCTGCCGCGCCCGCTCGCGGCCGCCGCCGCCTTTGCCCTGGACGGCCGGATCTATGTGGCCGGCGGACTGACTCCGGGCTCGTCAGCCCGGACCGGCGGCGCATCGCGGCTGGTGACGAGCTCCGCCGTGCTGCGTTTCGACCAGGCCCGGCCGTCGTTCGCCGCGGCCGGAACGCTCCCGGTGCCGGTCGCCCATGCCGCAGTGGCCGTGACCGGGGGTGTCGCTTACCTGGTCGGCGGACTGGACGGGTCCAGAACGGTCAGCGCGGTGACGACCTTCCAGGTGATCCGCCCGCCAGTCCGGTGAGCCGCCCGCCGGTCCCAGTCCGGCCCCAGCCGGGCCCCAGCCGGGCCCCAGTCCGGCCTCGGCCCGGCCCAGCCCGGCCCAGTCCCGCCCAGTCCGGCGAGACTTTCCCCGATCGAGAGTCACCCTTAGTAGTTGTGTGGATACGATTCGTAATCAACTAGCTACTGGGGGTCTACATTACCGACGGGTCAGCCCGGGCGCCGGGCAGGCGAGATCATCGCTGGACGCTTGGTGCTCGGTCAGCACTCACGCCCAGGGTCAGCTCACGCCTGCTGGGTCGTGCGGCTGGATTGCTGCTCGCGGCGGCCGTGGCGGCGGCCTGCACCGGCGGCCATTCCGGTCACACGGTGCTGAGCAGGACGGCAAACCGGCCTGGCCCGGCACGGCCGATGGTGCTCCAGGCCACCTGGGCTCCCTATCAGCTGCCGTGGGCGATCTCGGGCGAGGTGGCCGTCCCGGACGGCGGGCGACTGCTGATCGCTGGCGGGACGCCGGGCTCCGGTGCCCCGGCGGGCGCGGTGACGCGGCTCAATCCGGTCACCGGCCAGCGCGGACGCGTCGGGATGCTCACCGTGCCGGTGACCGGCGCCGCGGCGGCCATGGTCCGCGGTCGGCTCCTGCTGTTCGGCGGCCGGGCCAGTCAGCCCAGCCCGGCCGCCCGGGCCAGCGCGCACGTCCCCGGCGGCCCGGGCGGCCTGGTCACCTCCGGCGGGACCGGCCCGGCCACCTCCGGCGTGCAGGCACTCGTGCCTGCCGGTCCGCGGGCTTCAGCACGGCACCTGGCCAGCCTGCCCCAGGCCACGTCCGGCCAGGCCGCGGTGACCACGGGCGGCGTGACCTACCTGGTCGGCGGAGCGCGCGGTACCAGCCGGCTGGCCAGGGTTCTCAGGACGACGGACGGCGCGCATTTCGCCACGGCAGCCTCGCTGCCAGTCCCCGTCGCGGACGCGGCCGCCGTCGCATCCGCCGGCCGGCTGTGGGTCTTCGGCGGGACGACGCCGACCGGCCTGACAAGCGTCATTCAGCGAGTCGACCTGGCCAGCGGTCAGGCGAAGGTCGTCGGACGGCTGCCCAGGCCGCTCGCGGCCGCGAGCGCATTCGTCCTCGACGGCCGGATCTTCGTCGCCGGCGGCCTGACCAGCCTGGCCGCCAGCCAGCACGCCTCCGGGCCACGCGGACGCGCGGGCGCGAGCGACACCGTGCTCAGCATCGATCCGGTTCATGCCAGGGTCACCGCCGCCGGCCTGCTCCCGACGCCGGTCGCCCACGCCGCCAGTGCGGTGATCAACGGCACGGCCTACCTGGTCGGGGGAACGGACGGCACGCAGCCCGTACCGGCGGTGGTCACGCTCCGGCTGGTTCAGGCCCGCGACGCCCTTCCCGGCTCTACGGCTGGCCGCACCGGCCGCGCGGCGGCCACCAGGCAGGCTGAGCGTTCCGCACCCTGGCTGGCCCCGGCGCCGGGGCCCGGCCATCTTGCCCGTGGCTCGCGTCCCTCCGCTCTTCCCGCGGATGTTCTCGTCGCCGATCACCTGAACAACCGGCTGGTGATCATCGACCCGCAGGGCCGGGTGAGATGGGCGTTCCCCCGGCCGGGCAACCTGGCCCCAGGCCAGACCTTCCGGGTACCCGACGACGCCTTCTTCTCCCCCGACGGCCGGTACATCATCGCCACCCAGGAAGACGACCAGGTCATCTCGGTCATCGACGTGGCCACTTCTAAGATCGTCTATCGGTACGGCCAGCCCGGCACGCCGGGCCTGGGCCCGAACCGCGTCGACAACCCCGACGATGCCCTGCTGATGCCGTCAGGCGACATCATCGCGGCCGACATCAAGAACTGCCGGGTGATCGTCATCGCCCCGCCGTCGCACCGGCCGCTGCGCACGATCGGCCGGACGATGAACGCCTGCTGGCATGATCCGCCCCGGCATTTCGGCAGTCCCAACGGCGCGTTCCCGATGAGCGACGGCGGATACGTCGTCACCGAGATCAACGGCGACTGGGCCGACAGCATCAGCCTGAACGGACACGTCCGGTGGTCGGTCAGCCCGCCCGGGGTCTTCTACCCGTCGGACACCAACGAGGTCTACCCGGGCCGGTTCCTGACCGCCGACTACTCCGACCCCGGCCAGGTCGTCGAATTCACGCCGGGCGGACGGCTGCTCTGGCGCTTCGGCGGCCTGAACCAGCCGTCACTGGCGATTCCGATGCCCAACGGCGACGTGCTCCTTAACGACGACTTCAACCACCGAATTATCGTTGTCAATCCAGCTGACAATCACATCGTGTGGCAGTACGGCCACACCGGTATCGCCGGCCGGGCGCCCGGATATCTGAATGATCCTGACGGGCTCGACCTCGTGCCGCCTGATTCCTTTCTGATCAGGCACGCGACGACCATGGGGCAGCCCTAGCCAGCGATCGCGCGGCCGCCGGCTGACCGCGCCGGCCGCCTCGGAGCCGGCCATTTCAGCGTCTGCCACCTGCTCATTCGCGCCTGTATAGTCCATTCTGGATACGGCACAGGAGGGGAACCATGCTGGGACACAAGTGGGAACCAGCCCAGGGGACGGTCATCGAAGCCCACGCGCACCACCACGAGCGCCGCTACGTGATCGAGGTCCGCACCCCGACCGGTGAGCTGATCAGGGGCAACGTCACCGAGAAGGGCGGCTTCCCCCATCCCGTCGGTGCCGTCGTCGCCGTCGAGATGCATTCCAAGTCCGGCGAGATGCGGATCGATCCGAACGCGCGGACCGACTCGATCCGCGGCATGATGCAGGTCGCCGAGCAGATGCGGGCGAGCGCGGGCGCGGCCGGCCCCGCGGGCGCCGTCGGCGGAGCCGCGTCGATCGCCGCCCTGGCCAGCGCGCTCGGCGCCGCGTCGCAAGGCGGCGCCGCCGTGCACATCATGGGTCCGGACGGCCAGGAACTCCCGGTGCACGTGAACCCGGGCGACATCGCCAACCTGGCCGAGGCGATCAGGTCCGGTGACCCTGCCGCCCGGCAGGCCGCCGCCGACCGGCTGCACCAGCTCAGGGACCAGGCCCGGCAGCGCGCGACGGAGGCGCAGCATCAGGCCGGCGGCAGCCCGGCGCCTGGCCCCGAGGGCTTTTCCAGCTCGTCTGGTCCCAGCACGTTCGACGAGATCGGCACGTCGCGGCACATCGCGGCGCGGGGCACCGGGGCCTTCGGCGAGCCGGTCGCGGCGTTCGGCGAGCCCGCCGGCTCCTTCTCGTTCGGCCAGCCAGCCGCTCCGAGTCCGTACCAGCAGGTCAGCCCGCCGATGCCGGGCAGCACGCCGGACGCGTTCGGCTCGTTCAACACGGGCGCCGGCCAGGGCACACCCGAACAGCGGATCGCCAAGCTCAAGCAGCTCCTCGACAAGGGAATCCTCACCGAGTCGGAGTACGAGGCTCAGCGGCAGCAGGTCATCAGCGGGATCTGACCGGGGCGGCGCGCACTTCCAGGCGGTCGAGGAGGTCAGCGGTCGCCCGGGCGACGGCATCTACGGCCGCGTTGAAGGCGTCGGCGTTGTGCGCCGCCGGGGCGCGGAATCCGCTGATCTTGCGTACGTACTGCAGGGCGGCAGCCCGCACGTCCGCGTCCGTTACCTGCTCGGTATAAGGCTCACGCAAGGTCTTGATGCTTCGGCACATGCATCCAACTTAGCGGCTCCGCTCCCCGGCCAGATCACCGACGGCTGGCGGTCCTGGGCCGAGATCGGGCCCTGCCGCGCTAGTCATGCCTGGCCCGACCACTGGCGGGAACTGGCACCATGGATGGGTCATGACACTTACCGACCTGGTGCCGGAGTCCGCCGGCCCCGATGCGCTCTACGCTGCCTTCAGCCAGTGGGCCGACGCTCAGGGGCTGACCCTGTACCCGCACCAGGACGAGGCGCTGATCGAGATCGTCTCCGGCGCGAACGTCATCTTGTCCACGCCGACCGGCTCGGGCAAGAGCCTGGTCGCGACGGCGGCCCATTTTGCCGCCCTCGCGGGCGGCGACCGCAGCTTCTACACCGCGCCGATCAAGGCCCTGGTCTCGGAGAAGTTCTTCGCGCTGTGCGACATCTTCGGTCCGGTCAACGTCGGGATGATGACCGGCGACGGCAGCGTCAACGCCGAGGCTCCGATCATCTGCTGCACCGCCGAGGTACTCGCCAACATCGCCCTGCGGGACGGCGCGGCCGCCGACGCCGACCTGGTGATCATGGACGAGTTCCACTACTACGCCGACCCCGACCGGGGCTGGGCCTGGCAGGTGCCGCTGATCGAGCTGCCCCGGGCGCAATTCCTGCTCATGTCGGCCACCCTCGGCGACGTGACCAGGTTCACCGAAGACCTGACCCGGCGGACCGGCCGGCCCACCGCGGTCGTCAAGTCCGTCGAGCGGCCGGTTCCGCTCACCTTCCGCTTCGTTCTCGAGCCGCTGCACGAGACGATCGAGGAACTGCTGGCCACCAAGCAGGCGCCGATCTACATCGTGCACTTCACCCAGGCCGCGGCGATCGAGCAGGCCCAGGCGCTGATGAGCGTCAACGTCTGCAGCCGGGCCGAGAAGGACGCGATCGCCGAGCTGATCGGCCGGTTCAGGTTCTCGGCCGGATTCGGCAAGACGCTGTCCCGGCTGGTCAGGCACGGGATCGGAGTGCACCACGCCGGGATGCTCCCGCGCTACCGCCGTCTGGTCGAGACGCTCGCCCAGGCCGGCCTGCTCAAGGTGATCTGCGGCACCGACACGCTCGGCGTCGGCATCAACGTGCCGATCCGCACCGTGCTCTTCACCTCCCTGAGCAAGTACGACGGCAGCGTCACCAGGCTGCTCCAGGCCAGGGAATTCCACCAGATCGCCGGTCGGGCCGGCCGGCCGGCTTCGACGAGGCCGGCCTGGTCGTGGTCCAGGCCCCCGAGCACGTCGTCGCGAACGAGCGGGCGCTGGCCAAGGTCGGCGACGACCCGAAGAAGCGCCGCAAGGTCGTCCGCAAGAAGCCGCCGCCGGGCATGGTCTCCTGGGGCCAGCCGACCTTCGACCGGCTGGTCGCCGCCGAGCCCGAGCCGCTGAAGTCCAGCTTTGCCGTCAGCCACGCCATGCTGCTGAACGTGATCAGCCGCCCGGGCGACGCGTTCGCGTCGATGCGGCACCTGCTGACCGACAACCACGAGGATCGCGCCGCCCAGCGCCGCCACATCCACCGCGCGATCCAGATCTACCGTGCCCTGCTGGCCGGCGGCGTGGTCGAGAAACTGGACGAGCCTGATGACCAGGGCCGGATGGTCAGGCTCACGGTCGACCTGCAGGAAGACTTCGCGCTGAACCAGCCGCTCTCCCCGCTCGCCCTGGCCGCGATCGAGCTGCTGGACGTCACCTCGCCCGACTACCCGCTCAACGTGCTCTCGGTGATCGAGGCGACGCTCGACAACCCGCGGCCCGTGCTCGCCGCGCAGCTGTTCAAGGCGCGCGGCGAGGCCGTGGCCGAGATGAAGGCCGAGGGCGTCGACTACGAGACGCGGATGGACCTGCTCGAGTCGGTCAGCTATGCCCAGCCGCTGGCCGAGCTGCTCGAGGGCGCCTACAGCATCTACCGGCAGGGCCATCCGTGGGTCGCCGACTACGAGCTGCACCCCAAGTCGGTCGCCAGGGACATGTTCGAGCGCGCGATGACGTTCAGCGAGTACATCAGCTGGTGCAGCCTGGCCAGGTCAGAAGGGCTGCTGCTGCGCTACCTGGCCGACGCCTACAAGGCGCTGCGCCAGACGGTGCCCGACGAGGCGAAGACCGAGGAGCTCGCCGACCTGATCGAGTGGCTCGGCGAGCTGGTCAGGCAGGTGGACTCCAGCCTGCTCGACGAGTGGGAGCGGCTCGCCAACCCGGACGCCTCTGACGGCGCGGGACAGGCCAGCCAGCTGGACGAGCGCCCGCCCGCGGTCACCGGCAACGTGCGGGCCTTCCGGGTCCTGGTCCGCAACGCGCTGTTCCGCCGCGTCGAGCTCGCGTCGCTGCGCCGCTGGCAGGAGCTCGGCGAGCTCGATGCCGAGGCCGGCTGGGACGCCGACGCCTGGGCCGGCGCGCTGGAACCGTACTTCGCCATGCACGGCGACATCGGCACGAACGCCGACGCTCGCGGCCCGGCGATGCTGATTATCGACGACACTGACAAGGATCTGTGGCGCGTGCGGCAGATCTTCGACGACCCGGCGGGAGACCACGACTGGGGGTTCTCGGCCGAGGTGGACCTGGCCGGATCGGATGAGGCGGGCGAGGCGGTCATCTGGGTCACCGCCGTCGGCTCGCTCTGACGCCGGCGGCGGCGGGCGGTGACGCGGCCAGTTACGCAGCGAAGGAAGGGTGTACCTCGTCGGCGTCCACGATCCGCACGCCGAGCGGGAACAGCGAGATCGGGATCAGCTTGAAGCTGGCCAGCCCGAGCGGGATGCCGATGATCGTGATGCACAGCGCCACGCCGGCGATCAGGTGGCCGAGGGCGAGTTCCCAGCCGAACAGGATGATCCAGATGATGTTGCCGATCAGCGAGCCGACGCCGGCATCCTGACGGGGCACCGTCGTCCGCCCGAACGGCCAGAGCACGTAGTTCGCGATCCGGAAGGATGCGATGCCGAACGGAATCGTGATGATCAGGATGCAGGCGACAATGCCGACCAGTACGTAGGCGATCGCCATCCAGAAGCCGGCCAGGACCAGCCAGATCACGTTCAGGATCACTCGCACGCCATACCCCCTCCGCACGTGCGGGCCCGGTCAGGTGAGGCCGAGCAAACCTTCCAGGCCCACCGTCAGCCCGCTAGGCAGTGACGCGATCCCGCGCACCGCCATCAGCACTCCCGGCATGAACGATGCCCGGTCAAGCGAGTCGTGCCTGATCGTCAGCGTCTCGCCGTGCCCGCCGAGCAGCACCTCCTGATGTGCCACCAGGCCGGCCAGGCGCACTGAATGCACATGTACCCCGTCGACGACAGCGCCACGCGCGCCGGCGAGCTCGGTTGTGGTGGCGTCCGGACCCGGGCCGACTCCGGCCGCGGACCGGGCGGCCGCGATCATGGCGGCGGTCCGCGCCGACGTCCCGGACGGGGCATCGACCTTGCCGGCGTGGTGCAGTTCGATGACCTCAACGGACTCGAAGAACCTCGCCGCCTGCTCGGCGAACTTCATCATCAGCACGCCGCCGACTGAGAAATTGGGCACAACGAGAACCCGCGGGCGACTCGCCCCCGGCTGCCCGGCCCCGGCGGGCGCGGACTCCAGCGCTTCGCTGACCTCGCTGAGCCTGGCCTCGTCGAACCCCGAGGTCCCGATGACCAGGTCCTTGCCATGGGCCGCGCACCAGCGGAGGTTGTCCATGACGACACCGGGGCTCGTGAAGTCGACCACCACGTCGCACCGGCTCAAGTCGTCGATCGGGTCGCCGGCGTCGACCTCGGCGGCCAGCTCGAGGTCCCCGGCCGACAGGACGGTCTGGCCCACCAGCGAACCCATCCGGCCCTTGGCGCCGAGCACACCGACCTTGATCACCATGCTTCTCCTTCCCGGCTCGCTCAGGCGGCGATGGCCGCCGCGAAGGAGTCGGCGTCATCGTACGGACCGACGACGGCCAGCGCTTTCGGCTGGGACAGGATCGAGTTGGCCACCTCGCGCACCTCGTCGAGCGTAACCGCGTCGATCCGGGCCAGGATCTCATCGACCGGCTCGAGCCGGGGGTAGACAAGCTCGGACTTGCCGATCCTGGTCATCCGCGACGCCGGATCCTCGAGGCCGAGCACGATCGAGCCGCGCAGCTGGCCCTTGCCCCGGTCGAGTTCCTCCTTGGTCAGGCCGCCGTCGCAGACCTTGGCGATCTCCTCGGCGCAGATCGCGAGCACCTCGTCGGCCTTGGCCGGCAGGCAGCCCGCGTAGATGCCCCACAGCCCCACGTCCGCGTGCTGGGAGTTGAAGCTGTAGACCGAGTAGGCGAGGCCGCGCTTCTCCCTGATCTCCTGGAACAGCCGGGACGACATGCCGCCGCCGAGCGCCGCGTTGAGCACGCCCAGCGAAAACCGCCGTTCGTCGGTCCTGGACAGGCCGACGCAGCCGAGGACCAGGTTGGCCTGCTCGATCGGGCGCGAGATCAGCCGCACGCCCGTGCCGGATCCGACTTCGGGACCGGCCGGCGCCGGCAGCCGCGGTGGCGCCGGCACCGCCCGCGCGTTCATGGCCTGAGCGAAACTGCGCCTGGTGAGCTCGACCACCTCGTCGTGATCGAGCCGGCCGGCGGCCGCCACGACGAGGTTCTCCGGCCCGTACTTCGCGAGGTAGTGCTCGGCGATCTGCTCGCGGGTGATCGCGTTGATCGAGTCGACCGTGCCGAGAATCGGACGGCCGAGCGGCGTGTCGCCGAACAGCTGCCACCCGAACGCCTCGTGCGCGGTGTCCGCCGGGTCGTCGTCGGTCATCGCGATCTCTTCGAGAATGACCGCGCGCTCGGCCTCGACCTCGCTCGGCTCGAGCAGCGACGCGGTCACCATGTCGGACAGGACGTCGATGGCCAGCGGCAGGTCGGCGTCGAGTACCCGCGCGTAGTAGCAGGTGTATTCCTTCGCGGTGAACGCGTTCAGCTCGCCGCCAACCGCGTCGATCGCGGCGGAGATGTCCAGCGCCGACCGGCTGGACGTGCCCTTGAACAGCAGGTGCTCCAGGTAGTGGGTCGCGCCCGCGTGGGGGATGTCCTCGTCACGCGAGCCGACCCCGGCCCAGATCCCGAACGACGCCGACCTGACCGTCGGCATCGACTCGGTGATGACGCGCAGGCCGCCGGGCAGCACGGTGCGGCAGACGGTGGCGTCGCCATCCGCCAGCCGCTCGGTGCCTTCGGAGTCGGCCCGCTGGCTAGCCCGGGGGGATGACCCCCCGGAATCCCCCCGCAGGCCGGATGACCCCCCGGAACCCTCCTGCAGGCTCGCCCGGGGGGACGACCCCCCGGAATCCCCGGGCGGGGTGGTCACGAGTTGCCGGATTCGCGCTCGCGGTGCCTGGTCCGGTAATGCTCGCCGCCCTGGCGGTCACCGCCCCGGCCGCGGTCGCCGCCCCGGCTGCCCCGGTCCCGGTTCCGGTCGCCGCGGTCACCGCCGCGGTCACCGCGGTCGCCGCCGCCGCCGAGATCCTCGCCCGCGGCCTCGCGCTCGACGACCTCGACCGGCACCAGCGACAGCTTGCCCCGGTCATCGACTTCGCGGATCTCGACCTGGATCTTGTCGCCGACCTTGATCACGTCGTCGACGTTCTCAATCCGCACGCCGCCGTGCAGCTTGCGGATCTGGGTGATATGCAGCAGCCCGTCCTTGCCCGGCAGCAGCGACACGAACGCTCCGAACGTGGTGGTCTTGACCACTGTCCCGAGGAAGCGCTCGCCGACCTCAGGGACATGCGGGTTGGCGATCGCGTTGATGGCCGACCGCGCGGCCTCGGCCGACGTGCCGTCGGTGGCGCCGATGTAGATCGTGCCATCGTCCTCGATCGTGATCTCCGCGCCGGTGTCCTCCTGGATCGAGTTGATCATCTTGCCCTTCGGGCCGATGACCTCGCCGATCTTGTCCACCGGGACCTTGACCGTGATGATCCGCGGCGCGAATTCGCTCATCTGCCCGGGAGCGTCGATCGCCTCGCGCATGACATCGAGGATGGTCAGCCGGGCATCACGGGCCTGAGTCAGCGCCGCGGCGAGCACGGAGGCCGGGATACCGTCGAGCTTGGTGTCCAGCTGCAAGGCGGTGATCACGTCCTTGGTGCCGGCGACCTTGAAGTCCATGTCGCCGAACGCGTCCTCGGCACCCAGGATGTCGGTCAGCGTGACGTAATTGCCGCCTTCGTAGATCAGGCCCATCGCGATGCCGGCCACCATCTCCTTCAGCGGCACGCCGGCGTCGAGCAGCGCCATCGTGGAGGCGCAGACCGAGCCCATCGAGGTGGAGCCGTTCGAGCCGATGGCCTCGGAGACCTGCCGGATCGCGTACGGGAACTCCTCCCTGGTGGGCAGCACCGGGACCAGCGCGCGCTCGGCCAGCGCCCCGTGCCCGATCTCGCGGCGCTTCGGCGAGCCGACCCGGCCGGTCTCCCCGGTCGAGTACGGCGGCATGTTGTAGTTGTGCATGTAGCGCTTGGTCCGCTCGGGATTGAGCGTGTCGATCATCTGCTCCATCCGGAGCATGTTCAGCGTGGTCACGCCGAGCACCTGCGTCTCGCCCCGCTCGAACAGGGCCGAGCCGTGCACCCGGGGAATGACCCCGGCTTCCGCCGACAGCTGGCGGATGTCGGCCAGACCGCGGCCGTCGATCCGCACGCCGTCCCTGACGACCCGCTCCCTGACCAGCTTCTTGGTCAGCGACCTGAACGCCGCGCTGATCTCGTTCTCCCGGCCCTCGAACTTCGCCCCGACCCGCTCGATGACGGCGGCCTTGACCCGGTCGGTCTCGGCGTCGCGGTCCTGCTTGCCAGGAATGGTCAGCGCCGCGGCCAGGTCGGCGGTGGCCTCGGCAGCGACCGCCTCGAACATGTCCGGCTGGTAGTCCACGAAGATCGGGAACACCGCAGTCTCCTTGGCGGCGGCCGCGGCGACCTGCTGCTGCGCCTCGCACAAGATCTTGATGATCGGCTTGGCCGCCTCCAGGCCCTGGGCCACGATGTCCTCGGTCGGGCCCACGGCACCGCTGGACGGGTCCGCGATCAGCCGGAGCGTGCTCGGGGTCGACTCGGCCTCCACCATCATGATGGCGACTTCGCCGTCCTCGAGCACCCGCGCGGCGACGACCATGTCGAAGGTGGCCTCGGCAAGCTGGGAGTGCGTCGGGAAGCCGACCCACTGGCCCTTGATCAGGGCCATCCGCACGCCGCCGATCGGGCCGGCGAACGGCAGGCCGGACAGCTGGGTAGACAGCGAGGCGGCGTTGATGGCCACGACGTCGTACAGGTGCTCGGGGTGCAGCGCCATGATCGTCTCGACGACCTGTACTTCGTTGCGCAGACCCTTGACGAACGACGGCCGCAGCGGCCGGTCGATCAGGCGGCAGGTGAGGATGGCGTCCTCGGACGGCCGGCCCTCACGACGGAAAAACGAGCCGGGAATCCGGCCCGCTGCGTACATCCGCTCTTCCACGTCCACGGTGAGCGGGAAGAAGTCCAGGTTTTCCTTAGGATGCTTGGACACCGTGGTCGCTGACAGCACCATCGTCTCGTCGTCCAGATAGACGACGGCGGAGCCGGACGCCAGCTTCGCCAGGCGGCCAGTCTCGAATCTGATTTTGTGTACGCCGAAAGCGCCGTTATCGATAACGGCTTCGGCGGTGTGCACACCCTCCATGGGGTGAGACCTCCTTGAATGAGGTCCCGCGCCTGCCCGCCACCTTGCGGAGCTTCGTCGGCGTCCAGCCTGCTGGACGGAGGTTGCCGACCGGTCTTCGATCGAAGCTCTCGGATTGGCCAGGTCCGGTGACGAACCGGACGAACCTCAATCCGAGAACCACTACCGAGGACCGGCCCTCAGGCAACGCTGAGCGCTCCGGGCCGGGGCCGCGGGACGTATCCGGTTGTACCTCTTACGTCTGGTTAATGGTTCTATTCAGTTGCGGGCGGGCGGCGATGCGCCCCGGCCCCGACCACCAATGTAGCGCCAGCGGCCGGCGCAGGGCGATACGTCGCCGCCCGTGCTCCCCGAGCGGGCCTGGCCTTGCTAACGGCGCAAGCCGAGCTTCTCGATCAGCGCACGGTAGCGGCTGATGTCCTCGCGCGACAGGTACTGCAGCAGGCGGCGGCGGCGGCCGACGAGCATCAGCAGTCCGTGGCGGCTGTGGTGGTCGTGCTTGTGCACCTTCAGGTGCTCGGTGAGATCGTTGATCCGCCTGGTCAGTAGTGCGACCTGGACCTCCGGCGAGCCGGTGTCACCCTCACTGGTCGCGTGCGTGGCGATGATCTCCTTCTTTACCTCTGTCTCGAGCGGCACAGTGCTCCCTCTACGTCGTGATCGTCGGTTTGCCGGCGGCGGCGGGTATGCGCAGGTATGCGTAATCCGCACCGGGCGGCGGGGAGGGCGCGGGCAGAACTGCCCGTGACCCAGGTTGGCAAGCCGCATGAGGGCGCAGCAAGCCAGGCCAGATACTTCAGCCACCGCTACGGTATCACGCCGGCCTGGGTGACCAGGCGACGGTCTTTGGTCCCTACCGAACCGGTCGCGCCATCGCCAGCGTGGAAATGGAAGGCGGCGCACGCGGCCTGCCGCGCGCTGACCGTCCTCCAGACCGGAACCGCGGACAACCCGCACCGGCAGAGGAGGAAACATGAAGTACGTACCCCCGGGCAAGCCCGGCAGCATCGTCGCGGTCGAGCCGCGCTATGAGAACTTCATCGGCGGCAAGTGGCTGCCGCCGGCTGACGGCAAGTACCGGGTCAACCTGAGCCCGGCCACCGCGACGGCTATCTGCGAGGTCCCCGACTCCACTCCGGCGGACATCGAGACCGCGCTGGACGCCGCGCAGGCGGCAGCGACCGAATGGGGCGAGGCTCCAGCGGCGCATCGGGCCGAGGTGCTGAACGCGGTCGCCGACGCCATCGACGCGCACCGGGAGAGCCTCGCAGTCGCCGAGAGCTGGGAGAACGGCAAGCCGGTCAGGGAGACCCTGGCGGCCGATATTCCGCTGGCCGCCGATCACTTCCGCTACTTCGCGGCGGCGGCCCGGTCGATGCAAAGCTCCACGACGGAGATCGACGCCAGCACGATCGCGTATCACTTCCACGAGCCGCTCGGCGTCGTCGGGCAGATCATCCCGTTCAACTTCCCACTGCTGATGGCGGCCTGGAAGCTCGCGCCCGCGCTCGCGGCGGGTAACTGCTCGGTGATCAAGCCAGCGTCGCCGACGCCATGGTCGCTACTCAAGCTCGCTGAGGTCATCGGCGACATCCTGCCTCCCGGCGTGCTGAACGTCGTGAATGGCCCGGGCGGCGAGATCGGCAAGGCGCTGGCCACGAGCCCGCGGATCGCCAAGGTCGCCTTCACGGGTGAGACCGTGACCGGCCGGCTGATCATGCAGTACGCGGCGCAGAACATCATTCCGGTGACCCTGGAGCTCGGCGGCAAGTCCCCGAACATCTTCTTCGCCGATGTGCTGTCGGCCCACGACGATTTCCTCGAGAAGGCCATCGAGGGCCTGGTGCTCTACGCCTTCAACAAGGGCGAGGTCTGCACCTGCCCGTCCCGCGCGCTGATCGAGGAGAGCATCTACGAGGAGTTCATGGCCAGGTGCCTGGACCGGATCGCCAGGATCCGGCAGGGCAATCCGCTGGACACCGAGACGATGATCGGGCCGCAGGTATCTGCTCAGCAGCTCGCGAAGATCAGCTCCTACGTCGACATCGGACGCGAGGAAGGCGCCGTGGTCCTTGCGGGCGGGCACCATGCGAAGGTCGACGGCGAGTTCGCCGGCGGCTACTACTACGAGCCGACCGTCCTGCGGGGCAACAACAAGATGCGGGTATTCCAGGAGGAGATCTTCGGGCCGGTCCTCGCCGTCACGACCTTTAAGGATGAGGCCGAGGCGCTCGAGATCGCCAACGACACCCTCTACGGCCTCGGCGCGGGCGTGTGGACCCGCGACGGCAGCCGTGCCTACCGGATGGGCCGCGCGATCAAGGCTGGCCGCGTCTGGACTAACTGCTACCACCAGTACCCGGCGGGAGCGGCCTTCGGCGGATACAAGATGTCCGGCATCGGCAGGGAGAACCACCAGATGATGCTCGAGCACTACTCGCAGACGAAGAACCTGCTTGTCAGCTACGACCCGAAGCCGATGGGACTGTTCTGAGTCAGCCTCGCAGCGATCAGGGAGGCCAGGTGATCGGTGACCGGACGACCGAGCAGGTCGTCGCCACCCCGGCGGCACGGCGGGCCATCGCCGAGCTGTGCCGCCAGGGCACGGTCATGTTCGTCCAGTCCGGCGGCTGCTGCGGCGGTACCGCGCCGATGTGCTTCCGGCTGGGCGAGTTCCTCATCGGCGACTCTGACCTGCTGCTCGGCGAGGTCGACGGCTGCCCGTTCTATATCGACCAGCGGCTGTACCAGGCCTGGGCCAGGCCCGCGCTCGTGCTCGACGTCGAGCCCGGATTTGCGGAGGGCTTCTCGCTGGCCCCGGCCGCCGGAATGCACTTCGTCGTGCGCAGCGGCCAGCCCACCAGGCAACGTTAGCTGGTGATCCTGCGCGCAGCGACGACGTCCTTGCCCATCTGCTTGACCAGGTCGCTGACCGACTCGAACTTGACCTGGCCGCGAATGCGGTCCGTGAACTCGACGGCCACGTGCACCCCGTACAGGTCAAGATCATCCCGGTCCAGCGCGTACGCCTCGACGGTCCGGTGCTGTCCGTCGAAGGTCGGGTTGGTGCCGACCGAGATCGCCGCCGGCCAGCGCTGTGACTCGGCGCCGTCGGTGTCCAGGCTGGCCAGCCAGCCCGCGTAGACGCCGTCCGCCGGAATGGCCGTGTGCGGCGGCGGCTCGGCGTTGGCGGTGGGAAATCCGAGTGCCCGGCCCCGCTGGTGGCCGCGGACGACAACGCCCTCGACCCGGTGCGGACGGCCGAGGTCGACGGCTGCGGCGGCGACTTCCCCGGCCGAGAGCAGATCCCTGATCCAGCTGGAGGAGACGATGACGCCGTGGTCGGCCAGCAGCCGAACGCCCTCGGCGGCGAAGTCGTACTTCTGCCCCAGCTCGTCAAGCAGGGCGACGTTGCCGGCCGCCTTGTGCCCGAACCTGAAGTTCTCGCCGACCACGACAGCGGCCGCGTGCACGCCGTCGACCAGCACGGACTTCACGAATTCCTCGGCCGGAAGCTGCGAGAACTCATAGCTGAACGGCAGCACGCAGACGGCATCCGCACCCAGCGAGCCGAGCAGCTCGGTCCGGTACCGGGGCGTGCAGAGCAGCGGCGGATGCGACCCGGGCCGGATCACCTCGTCCGGATGCGGGTCGAAGGTGACCACCACGAGCGGCAGCCCCAGCTCGGCGCCCTTCTCGACCGCCCGGGCCACGATCCGCTGATGGCCGCGGTGCACGCCGTCGAAGACGCCGATGGTGACGACCGACCTGCCCCAGGTCGTCGGGACGTCATGCAGCCCCTGCCAGCGGTACACCGTCAACGTCCTTCCAGCAGAATCCACGCGAACGGCAGCGCTGCCGTCCGGACTTGGGATGGCCGGCCCGGCTGGGCCGGCCGCTCCTCGCCCGGCCGGCCCGATCCGGGGCCGGCGCCTGGCCTACCAGCGTAGTGAGTCCGGGCCCGCAAGCCCGACAGCGCACTCGGCCTGGACGGCCGGCCCTGGCGGGCCAAGCCACCGTCGTCACAAGCCGTCAAACCGCTTGCTGATCCACATACCCGTCATACCGCTGCCCCTCCCTACCCCGCGCGGCGGCTGCAGGCAGGGACGTCGGCTAGGGCGCGAATACTGCCAACGGCTGCATTTCGCCGTCCTGCTCGACGAGCAGCGCGGTCAGGCCGCCGTCCGGCCCGAACGCGGCCACCGGAGCAGCGCTCGCGTCATCCCCGGCCGAGCCGGATCCGTTCGCGGCGGTACCGTCCGGAATGACAACGTCCAGGCTGGCACCACTTGCGGCACCACCTGGTACGGCATGACCCGCCCGGGCACCGTCGCGGCCAGCTCCGCTGGCAGTCGCGCCGTCCAGAACGACGTCGCGGGGCTTGACCCGGGCCGCGAGGTCGGCGGCGGGCAGCCGAACGCCGTGCGAGACCAGGCGCGCTTCCTCGGCGCTGAGGTGCAGGCAGCCGAACGCCGCGGCGGCGGCCTGGGCCAGCGGGGTGAACTCGAACTCCGCGGCGAGCTGGTCGAGCGTCCTCGCCGCGCCGAGCTCGTACGTGCCGACCCTGGTGCGGCGCAGGGACGTCAGGTGACCGCCCGTGCCCAGGGCCGCGCCGAGGTCGCGGGCGATAGCCCTGATGTAGGTGCCGCTCGAGCACGTCACCACGACGTCGATGTCGAGCAGGTCGCCGCCGGCCGGGCGGCAGTCAAGCAGCTCGAGCTGCCTGATCGTGACCGGCCGCGCGGCCAGCTCGGGCGCGGCACCCGCCCGGGTCAGGCGGTAGGCCCGCTGGCCGTCGACCTTGATCGCGCTGATCCGCGGCGGCACCTGGCTTATCTCGCCGGTGAACTGGGCCAGTGCCGAGCGCAGCGCCGGCTCGGTGAGCTGGCCGGCGTCACCAGTCGCTCCGTCGGCCGGCGGCAGCACTTCGCCTTCGGCGTCGTCGGTCACCGTTGACTCGCCGAGCCTGATCGTCGCCGCGTACTCCTTCTCGGTCAGCGCCAGGTGACCGAGCAGCCTGGTGGCCTTCTCGATGCCGACGACCAGCACCCCGGTCGCCATCGGGTCCAGCGTGCCCGCGTGCCCGACGCGCCGGGTTCCGGCCAGCCTCCTGACCCGCGCGACGACGTCATGCGACGTCATCCCGCCCGATTTATCAACGATGACCAGCCCGGACTCGACCACTAATGGACCAGCCTTCTCCCGGCCGGCTTCCTCCCGGCCGGCTTCCTACGGCCGGCTTTCTCCCGGCCAGGAGAGCGGCGTTCCAGCTGACCAGGGCGGGCAGACCCGCGGCCGCCTGCCGGCGGCGTCATGACTCCTCGTCCTCAGGCTCGTCCGCGCTGCGATACGGGTCAGGATCACCCGCGTGCACGGCGCCTGCCCGGGCCGCGGCTAGCCGGGCATCGGCCTCGCGGGCCCTGGTCACGAGATCTTCCATGGCCCGGGCGCCCTCGGGCAGGGTGTCCTGCTTGAAGGCGATCGACGGGGTGTGCTTGATACCGGTCTGCCGGCCGACCTCCGAGCGGATCACGCCGGTCGCGCTGGCCAGCGCCGCCGCGGTCGCCGCCTGCTCCTCGTCCGAGCCGTACACGGTGTAGAACACCGTCGCCTCGCGCAGGTCGCCGGTCAGCCGCGTGTCGGTGACGGTCACGAACCCCAGCCGGGGGTCCTTGATTCTGCGCTCGAGCATCTCGGCGACGATCTGGGTGATCCGCTCGCCTAGCTTTCGCGCCCTCGCCGGATCCATCGGTGCTCACTCCCCTTCGTCGTTGAACAGCCGCTGCCGCGCCGACAGCAACTCGATGCCCGGGCGCGCGGCAACGAACCGCTCGCACGCCTCCAGAACCTCGACCGCATGCGACGCCGTCGAGGCCACCACGGCCACTCCGATTTCAGTCCTGCGGTGCAGGTCAAGGTGCCCGGTCTCGGCGACGGCCAGGCCCGGGAACTTCCGGTGCACCTCGGCAATCAGCGGCCGGACCTCCGACCGCTTCTGCTTCAGCGACCGCACGTCACCCAGCAGCATGTCGAGTGTCAGCGCACCCACGTACACACCAGGGCCTCTCGTTCAGGTATCCGCGTAAGACCACCGGATAGACAGCCCAGTCTGGCCGACCCTAAACCTCAGGGCCGGCCAGCCGAGCTAGCTACCGGGAGCGGCTGGTTCGTCAACCGCTAGCTTGTCGAGTTGATCAGGCCCGTGGCTTCTCGCGCATCTCGAAGGTCTCGATCACGTCACCGACCTTGACGTCGCCGTAGCCGATTCCGATACCGCACTCGAAGCCCTCACGGACCTCGGTCGCGTCATCCTTGAACCGGCGCAGCGACTCGATGCTGAGGCTGTCGGAGACCACGACGCCGTCCCTGACCAGGCGGGCCCTGGAGTTCCTCGTGATCGTGCCGGACCGGACGATGCACCCGGCGACGTTGCCGATCCTGGGTACCCGGAAGACCTCCCTGACCTCGGCCGTGCCGAGCTGGGCCTCCTCGAACTCCGGCTTGAGCATGCCCTTGAGCGCGGCCTCGATCTCCTCGATCGCCTGGTAGATGATCGAGTAGTACCTGATGTCCACGCCCTCGCGCTGGGCCAGCTCGCCCGCCCGTCCGGCCGGCCGGACGTTGAAGCCGATGATGACCGCGTCCGAGGCGATCGCCAGGTTGACGTCGTCCTGGGTGATGGCGCCGACGCCGCGGCCGATGACCCGCAGCACGACGTCCTCGCCCACGTCGATCTTGAGCAGCGCGTCCTCCAGCGCCTCGACCGAGCCGGACACGTCGCCCTTGATGATGAGCAGCAGCTCTTCGCGGGCACCCGACTTGAGCGCGGACTCGAGGTCCTCGAGCGTGACCCGCGGCCGCCGCTGGGCGAACTGGGCCGTGCGCTCCCGCGCCTCGCGGCGCTCGGCGATCTGCCTGGCCACCCGATCGTCGTCGACGACCAGGAAGCTGTCACCGGCGTCAGGCACCGCGGTCAGGCCGAGTACCTGCACCGGCCTGGACGGGGACGCCTCGGCCACCTGCTCGCCGCTGTCGCCGAGCATCGCCCGGACGCGGCCATGAGCCTCGCCGCAGACGATCGAGTCGCCGACCTTCAGCGTCCCGCGCTGGACCAGGACGGTCGCGACCGGACCGCGCCCCTTGTCCAGGTGCGCCTCGATCGCCACGCCCTGAGCCTGCTGGTGCGGGTTGGCGCGCAGGTCGAGCTCGGCGTCGGCGGTCAGCACCACGGCCTCGAGCAGCTCCTTGATGCCCGTGCCGTTCCTGGCCGACACGTCGACGAACAGCGACTGCCCGCCGAACTCCTCGGCCACCAGGCCGTACTCGGTCAGCTGGGCCCGGACCCTGGCCGGGTCGGCGCCCTCCTTGTCGACCTTGTTGACGGCCACGACAATCGGCACGCCGGCCGCCTGAGCGTGGTTCAGCGCCTCGGTGGTCTGCGGCTTCACGCCGTCGTCGGCCGCCACGACCAGGATCACCAGGTCGGTGGTCTCCGCGCCGCGGGCTCGCATCGCGGTGAACGCCTCGTGACCGGGCGTGTCGATGAACGTGATGGTGCGCTCCTGCCCGTCCACGTCCGTCGTCACCTGGTACGCGCCGATGTGCTGGGTGATGCCGCCGGCCTCGTGCGCGACGAGGTTGGTGTGCCGGATCGCGTCGAGCAGCTTGGTCTTGCCGTGGTCGACGTGACCCATCACGGTCACCACCGGCGGCCTGGCCTGCAGGTCCGACTCTTCGCCCTCGTCCTCGCCGAACTCGATGTCGAACGTCTCGAGCAGCTCGCGGTCCTCTTCCTCAGGGGAGACGACCTGGACGTTGAAGTTGAGCTCCGCGCCGAGCAGCTGCAGCGTCTCGTCGTTGACCGACTGAGTCGCGGTCACCATCTCGCCGAGATGGAAGAGCACCTGGACGAGCGACGCCGGGTTGACGCCGATCTTGTCGGCGAAGTCGCTCAGCGACGCTCCCCTGGACAGCCGGATGACCTGGCCGTTGCCGCGCGGTACCGACACGCCGCCGATCGACGGCGCCTGCATGTTGTCGAACTCTTGACGCCGCTGCTTCTTCGACTTCCGGCCCCGCGACGGACGGCCGCCCGGCCGGCCGAACGCACCCTGGGTGCCGCTACGGCCCCGACCGCCGCCACCTGGACGCGCCGGTCCGGCGCCGGTACGGGGCGCTCCCGCGCCGCCGCCGCCCGGGCCGCCACGCCCGGCACCCGGGCCGCCCCGGCCGCCACCTGGCCTGGTACCAGCTCCCGGACCGCCGGCGCCACCGCCGCCGCCAGGCCCGCCCCGGCCAGCGAACGGCCGTGGCGGCATGCTGCTGGGGCTCGGCCGCGGACCACCAGGGCGCGGACCGCCCGGCCGTCCGGCATCGCCTGGACCGCCTGGCCCTGGCCTGCCCATCGGGCGCGGTCCCTGCGGTCGCGGGCCGCCGGTTGAGCCCGGCACGCCGGGCCGGCCTGCTGTCTGGCCAGGAGCGCCGGCACCTGGGCCGGCAGCCCCGGCCGGTCCCGCCGTGCCCGGCTGGCCGGGCCGCGGGCCGCGTGGCGCCGATCCCATCCCGGAACCTGTCGGGCTGAACGGGTTGTTGCCCGGACGCGGCCCGGGACGGGGTGCTCCCGGTCTCGGCCCTGGCGCCCCCGTTGGCTGCGCGGGCCTGGTGGGGCCGGGCACCGGCCTGGCCTCGCCGCCATCGGCGCCGCCGCCAGCTGGCCGCTCGCCGGTCGCCGTACCCGGCTCCGGCTGCGAGAACGGCACCTGCGGCACGCCCGAAGTCGCGGCCCGGCCATCGGATGGCAGCTGCGTATCGGGCCCCGCGGCGCCGTCGCCCTGGCGGACGGGCTGACCCGCGGCAGGCGGCGCTGCCGCCGCCGGGCGGGACTGCTCGGGCTCCTGAGCGACCGGCTGGGCCGGCGCGGGGGGCTCAGCAACCGGTGCTGCCGCCGCGGCGGCGCGACCGTTCGCGGCCCGCCTGCCGTTCGCTGCGGATGCCTGGTCTGCTGATGCCCTGGCGGTCGCGGCCTGGCCGGCGAACGCCTCCTTGAGTCTGCGGACGACCGGCGCCTCGATTGTCGATGACGCCGAGCGAACAAATTCGCCCATTTCCTGGAGCTTGGCCATCACGGCCTTGCTCTCGACGCCGAACTCTTTAGCGAGTTCGTAAACCCGGACCTTCGCCACTACGCTCCCTCTACTCGGCCCGGGATCCCGGGCCAGTCAGCCGGTCCGGGGCAGCGCATGCTCCGTCCGGCGTCAGTTCCTGCTGTTCATCGCCGCTTGCTCATCGAGCGCTCATTACAATCCAGCCTGTCTTTCCGGCACATCTTCTGCCGCCTGATTTCCTCGCCCGCCATCGCGCACGTGACGACCGGACCGGGTGCCGCACGCTGCGGCCCGCGACCCGGTCAGGTCCCAGCGAGATACCTGACGAGCCCGCCATCGGCGAGCGGTCCCGTAGCGCGCAGCGCTCTCGGAATCGCCCGGCGGCGCCTGGCTCGCTCCAAGCAGTCCGGGCTGGGATGCAGATACGCGCCCCGACCCGGCCTGCGTGCCGCGGGGTCGGCGACTATCTCGCCGTCGACCGCCACCACGCGGAGCAAGTCCGACTTGGCGGCTCGGATCCCGCACCCGACGCATGTCCTGATCACTGATCCGGGCATACTCGAAAGCGTGGACCGCATAGCCGCCTGCACCTAGCTTACAGGGCCGGCGCGTCGGCAGCACCAGGCACCTGGGCGGCCCGCGATCCGCCGGCCGCCCGGGGCGGCCTGCCCGCGTCTCCGCGCGGCCTGCCCGCCTCTCCGCGCGGCCTGCCCGCGTCTCCGCGCGGCGTGCCCGGCGATCCCGCGCGCCTGGCCGGCGCGTCCGGCTGGCCGGCTGGGCCGCCGCCCGCGTCAGGCTGGTTGTCGGGCTGGATGTCGATCCGCCAGTTGGTCAGCCGGGCGGCCAGCCGGACGTTCTGCCCTTCCTTGCCGATGGCCAGCGACAGCTGGTAGTCGGGGACGATGACCTGCGCGACGCGGTTGGCCGCGTCGAGGACGCGCACCTCCGACACGCGGGCCGGCGACAGCGCATGGGCGACGAACTCGGCCGGGTCCTCCGAGAAGTCGACGATGTCGATCTTCTCGCCGTGCAGTTCGGCCATGACGTTGCGGACCCGGCTGCCCATCGGGCCGATACACGAGCCCTTCGCGTTCACGCCTGATTCCCGCGCGATGACCGCGATCTTGGTCCGGTGGCCGGCCTCCCGCGCGATCGCCGCGATCTCGACGGCGCCGGACGCGATCTCGGGTACCTCGAGCGCGAACAGCTTGCGCACGAGATTCGGATGAGTTCGCGACAGCGTGACCGACGGTCCCCTGAATCCCTTCCGCACGTGCAGCACGTAACACTTGAGCCGCTCGCCGTGCACGTACCGCTCGCCAGGCACCTGCTCGGTCGGCGGCAGGATCGCCTCGATCCGGCCCAGGTCGACCAGCACGGCCTTGGGATCCTTGCCCTGCTGGATGACGCCGGCGACGACGTTGCCCTCCTGGCCGGCGAACTCGCCGAAGGTCAGCTCGTCCTCCGCGTCCCGCAGCCGCTGCAAGATGACCTGGCCGGCCGTGGTCGCCGCGATCCGGCCGAAGCCGGCCGGCGTGTCGTCATACTCCCGCAGCCGCAGGCCGTTCTCGTCGGTCTCCGCGGCCCAGACGGTCACGTGCCCGCTGTTCCGGTCCACCTCGACCCTCGCGGTCGAGGCGGCACCCTCTGACTTGTGGTAGGCGACAAGCAGAGCATCCTCGATGGCCTTGATCACCAGGTCCATCGAGATGTCCTTCTCGGCCTCCAGGCTGCGCAGGACCGCTACATCAATGTCCATCTGGTCCCTCCTCGTCCGGGCCGTTCCAGGACTCGTCCGGGCTGCTGGGGTCGGCGAGGCCGGCCGGGTCGGCGTCGTCGTCTTCCGGCAGGCGGCCGAACTCCACCTGCACCCGGCCCGGACCGAGCTGGCCGTAGCTCACCGTGCGCTGCGCACCGCCGATCTCCAGCGTGACGCTCTGCTGATCGGCGTCGATCACTCTTGCTTCATGGTCAACAGGGCTGCCGGGCGACTCCCGCCGGGCAGGATGATCTTCCTCGGTCAGCGCGACGATCACCAGCCGGCCGATCGCGCGCCGCCAGTGCCTGGGCTGGGTGAGCGGCCGGTCGACGCCGGGCGAGGTCACCTCGAGCGTGTAGGGCGCGTCGCCCATCGCGTTCCTCGCGTCCAGCCGCGCCGCGACCTCCCGGCTCACCTCGGCGATGTCGTCGAGGCTGACGCCGCCGTCGGCGTCCACGATGATGCGCAGCACCCGGCGCACCGGCCGCCGCGATCTTGACTCCTTCGAGGTCGATGTCCATCGCCTTGAGCACCGGCTCGATCAGGCTGGCCACCCTGGCCGTGTCGGTCGTGCCCGGCGCGCTGCCGCGATTCCCTGGTCCCGGCCTGCCGCCGTCATAGCCGGACCGGCCCGCACCGGGACCGCGGCCACCGGAATCCCGGCCGCGGGCGTCGCGCGGGGCGCCCGCCCGGCCCGCGGCCCGGGCCTGCCGCGGCGCGCCGCGGCGGGAGTTCTCGCGCATCACGCCTCCTCGCCGGCGACCAGGACCCTGCTACCCGGGCTCTAGCCTAGCCGGGACCGCAGCCTGGCGGTCTGACCTGTTGCTCTTCGGCGCTGACCGGGACACGACTTTGCAGCTTGAAGGGCTGCGAGCGCTCGGATCGTGCGCCGCGGCTCGCCGCGCGTGGCATGCTGGGTGCCGCATCGACGAACGCTGTGCTGGCCGATCCGGGCTGGCTGATCCGGGCTGGCTGATCCGGGCAGGCTGTTCCGTGGCTGGCTGATCCGGGGCAGGCTGTTCCGTGGCTGGCTGATCCCGGCCTGGCGGGCGAGCGGACAGGAGGAGCAGGGTCAGGTGACGGCCGAACCGACTCGGCGGCTGATGCTCGCCGCCGCGGCCTCAGGCTCGCTGGCGCTCGCGGGCTGCCGGGGCATCAGCGTACTCGGCCCGCTGCCCAAGCCCGGAGCCGACGTCGTGACTCTCCGTGACGCCATCGTCGCCGAGGAACTGATGGTCGCCAGGTACGAGTCGGCTCAGAGCACGCTGGCGGCGTCCGGCGGGAAGGCCAGCCCGGCCAATGGCGGCGCCCGGTCCCTCGTCGCTGACCTGCTGGCCGAGCATCAGGCCCACCTGCTGCAGCTGCGGGCGCGGCTCGTCCTGCCGCCCAGGCTGGCCACCGCCTCGCCGCGGCCGAGCCCGACGCCGCCGCCCGTGCCGCACGCCGAGCACCGCATTCTCACGGCGCTCGCCACCGCCGAGGCAGCCGCGTCGGACCGGCTGATCGGGCAGCTCGCCCGGGTGCCGCCGGAGCTCGCGCAGCTAATGGCCAGCATCGCCGCGTCCGAGGCGGCCCACGTCGTGCTGCTGCGCCGGGGAAGGATCGCCCGGTGACCGCCGGCGCGCACGGCCGCCGGCGAGCCGCGACCAGCGGGCCGGCCAGCCATGCCATCGCCGCCATGCAGGCCGCGCTGGCCGCCGAGCAGGCGGCCAGCTACGGGTACGGCGTCGTCGGCTCGCATCTGACCGGGTCGAGGTTCACGGCCGCCGCCGCGGACTGCGTGGCGCACGAGCGGGCCAGGGACGCCCTGACCGCGATGATCGCGGCGCGCGGCGGGCGGCCGCGCCCGGCCGCGGCCGCTTACCGGCTGCCGGTCACGGTGACCACGAATAAGCAGGCGATGGCGCTGGCGATTCATGCTGGAACGGCAGGTCACCGCCGCCTATCTGGGACTGGTCGCGGTTTCCGAGCCTTCCCTGCGCGCGTTCGCCGCGCAGAGCATGCGGGACGCCGCCGTCCGGGAGGCGCGCTGGAGTGACCGTTCGCAGGCCTTTCCCGGGCTGCCTGCGTCGTCGCTGCGGCGCGCTCGGCGCAGCTAGGTCGGACAGCTAGTCCACCACGGGGCTAGTCCAGCGCGCTGAGGACCCGCGCGATCAGCGCGGCGGCGGCGGCAAGCTCGTCTCCTGGCGCGATCCGCTCCGCCCACGGCCACCAGAACCACCACAGGCCGTCCTGGCTCCGGCCGACATAGACATCTTCGGCCAGCCTGGAAACGGCCGGGTTCACGACATGCAGGCTGGGAACTCGTCCCGCGGGAGCCATTAGCCTGGTCATGAGCCCGTGCTTGCTGAGCTCGGCGGCCAGGCCCTCCAGCTTGTCGAGAAAGTACGGCAGGTAGGGCTCCGTGTCCGGGTCGCCGCTGGCTTGACCAGCTACCAGGGCCACCATGTCACCTAACGTATTCGCTGAATCGCAGAAAGTAATGCACCCTTCACAGAATGCACTGACGAAGGGCTGACCTGCAAGTTCCGTTGACAAACTCATGGCGCTTGCACGCCCCGATCACCCACATCGCACCATTTCGAGAGTAAAGTCGCCTGACATTCCGACGAGCGGGGCTTGGCCGTCACCGGGGGAATCAGCGGCTTGCCGGGCTGGCGGCAACCGCCGGGCTCACCCGCAATGACTCGGGCAGCGGCTCGGCATGCAGCACGGTCAGCCGGGACACGGCGCGGGTCAGCGCGACATAGAGGCGATGCAGGCCCCGCGCCTCGGCGGCCGCGATCCTGGCCGGCTCGATGACGATGACCTGGTCGAACTCCAGGCCCTTGACCAGGCTGACCGGGACGATAACCAGCTGACTGTCGTCGGCCTCGCCGTCGAGAATCGCATGCGGCACGCCCGCGCCGGCCAGCACGGTCGCGATGCGGGCTGTGTCGCCGTCGGCCGTGATCACCGCGATCGAGCCCGGGCGGGACAGCGCGTCGGCGCACGCGGCCGACAGCGCGTCCGCCAGGCCGGACGGCTGTACCGCGGTAACGACCAGCGAGCCCGGATCCTGGCGTACCGACGACGCCGGGGCGAGCTCGGGCGCGATCTGAGCCAGCAGGCGGCTCGCGAAGTCGAGTATCTGGCGGGGCACCCGGTACCCGGTGGTGAGGATCTCCAGCGTCGCCTCCGGCTTGCCGAGATGGCGAAGCAGCTGGTCCCAGCTCGATGCCGCCCACGGCGTGGTTCCCTGGGCGATGTCGCCAAGGATCGTGACCGACCCGGTCGTGCACCGGCGCCCGATCGCCCGGCAGGCCATCGCGGACAGGTCCTGCGCTTCGTCCACGACGATGTGGGCCAGGCTCGGCGTCCGTTCGAGCAGGTCCTTGACCTCGTCGATCAGGACGGCGTCCGCCACCGACCAGCGTACCGAGCCGGGGCCGCGAGGCGGTTTCGGCCAGTTCAGGGCGGCCTGCTCGGCCGGGCTGAACAGGCCTTCGGCGGCGCGGCCGAGCACTCCGGGGTCGGCCAGCAGGCTGAACACAACCCGCACGGGATCGGCCTTCGGCCAGATCGCGTTGACCGCCGAGCGGACCGGGCTGGTCCGGCGAACGGCCTCATGGGTCCGGTCGTCGCAGGTCTCGCCGGCCGCCTCCAGCTGGCTCAGAATCACGTGCGCGATGCGGTGCGACAGCATCTCCCGGCCCGTGCCGTAGCGCACCCCTCGTTCGCGCAGCTCGTCGACCAGCTCCTCGAGCCGTTCGGCCGGCACCCGCCAGCGCCGCGCGCCGCGGGTCAGCAGGATCGGCTCGGCCCGCTCGCCGACCCGCTCCCACAGCGCGCGGCGCAGCACCTCGGCCATCCGGGCATCGCCCTTGAGCCGCGCCGCCTGCTCGGAGTCGGCGCCGCGGACCGGCACCGCGGAGATCAGCTCGGTGACCGAAGTCTGCTCGGCGTCGAACTCGCCGAGCGCGGGCAGGACGTTGCGAATGTAGGCCAGGAAAGCCCGGTTCGGCCCGAGCACCAGCATGCCGCCCCGGCTCATCCGCTCCCGGTGCGCGTAGAGCAGGTAGGCAACCCGGTGCAGGCCCACGGCGGTCTTGCCGGTCCCTGGCGCGCCCTGGACGCAGACGGAGTCGACCGCGCTCGCCCGCACGATGTCGTCCTGGTCGGGCTGGATCGTCGCGACGATGTCGCGCATCGAGCCGGACCTGGGTCGCTCGATCTCCTCGATGACCAGCCGGCTGAGCTGCGGGTGCTGGTCGGGCTGGTCGTGCTCGCGGGGCCCGCGGCTGACCGTTCCGGCGCCGGCGGCGGTGAAGATCTCGTCCTCGAACGCGGTCAGCTGCCCGCCGCTGAAACCGAACCGGCGCCGCCTGGCCAGGTCCATGGGATCGCCCTGGCTGGCCCGGTAGAACGGCCGGGACACCGGCGCCCGCCAGTCGATCACCACCGGGTGACCGTCGGGATCGTGCACGTGGCGGCGGCCGATGTGGAATCCGTCGGCCGACAGATGCCAGTCCTCGGCCGTTTCGCCGCGGTCGCCGGGGCCGATGCTCGGGGCCCGGGCGCCAGCGGCGTAGTCGAGCCGGCCGAAGAAGAGCGGGGCATCCGGCAGGTCGCGCAGTGACTCGGCGCGCCGGTACAGATCGGCCTTGAGGTACTCCTCCGATACCCGGTCGCCGGCCAGGGCCGGCAGTGACAGCACGTCCTCGCGCATCAGCCGCAGGAACTCCCGCGCGCTGGCCAGATGGTCTCGCTCGACGGCCAGCACCTGGTCCGCGCCACTGTTATCGTCGATGGCCGAGGCCATGGTGCAACTCCTCGATGGCGTGGGAGAAAGGCACAAGGGCAAGGGAGCCTAGCACCGGACCGGCCGGTCGTCACTCGATTATCGCTGGCTGGCCTGGTCGCGGCGGGCGGGCTGCGGTCAGAACAGGACCGACATGAAGGTGCCGACCTCGGTGAAGCCGACCCGCCGGTAGGCCGCCCTGGCCGGGCCGTTGAAGTCGTTGACGTAGAGGCTGACGACGGGCGACAGGGTACGCCGCGCGAACGCGACGACGGCTGCCATCCCCTGGCTGGCGTGGCCGCGGCCGCGCAGCTCGGGCGGAACCCAGACCCCCTGCACCTGGCAGGCGTGCGGGGTGACGGCCCCGATCTCGGCCTTGAAGACGATCTTGCCCTGCTCGATCCTCGCCAGCGACCGGCCGGCCGCGACGAGCTCGTGGACCCGGGCGCGGTACGCGGCTCCGCCGTCGGGACCGATCGGCGAGACGCCGACTTCCTCGGTGAACATCGCGATGCTGGCCGGGAGCAGGATCCCGGTCTCCGACGGGCGAACCTGGCGCACCGCGGGATCGGGGCGGACCAGCGGGTCAGCGGCGATCGCCATCAGCGGCTGACGATCCCTGATCTCGCGCGGCCGGTCCCAGAACGGGGCGAGCTGGCGCCACAGGTCGCCGACGACCGGCGCCGGCCCGGCAATCGAGGAGCATCGGCGGCCCTGCCGTCTCGCCCGCTCGGCAAAGGCCGTCACCGCCGCCGGCCCGGCCTCGACCGGGATCATGTTGGCGCCCACGTAGCAGAGCGAGACCAGGCGGCCCGCCTCCTGAAAGCCCCAGACCTGAGCGCCTAGCCGCATCGGGTCAAGCCCGCTGGCCTGGACTCTCGCGCTGACGAAGACATTCGCGACGGGGTCGCGATCGCACACCGCGAGGGCCTCGCCGCGATCGCGATCGGTGAGGAGCCTGAGCGCGGGCGAATGCCCAGTCCTGGTGCGCAGCACTCCTTTAGCGTAACGGCATCGGCCGCGGCCGGCGTCAGCCGCCGGGAAGCGGGTCAGGCAGCGGCGCGCAGGTCGCATTGACCAGGCCCGGCCGCGACGGCAGTGCGCCAGTCGCCAGGTACCGGTTGAGATACCCGTTGACACAGGAATTAGCGGGATACGCGAGCGACTGCCCGTGGTTGCCGCCGCCGCGCACCACGACCATCCTGGCCGTCGGCAGCAGCCGGTGCGCGTTCTGCGCGCCGGCGTACGGGGTGGCCGCGTCCAGGGTGCCCTGGAGCATGAGGATGCCGGGCAGGCCGGGAGCGCCGATGTGCATCGGCTTGGCCGGGCCGTGCACCGGCCAGAACGCGCAGGCGGCGTTGAACCAGACGTTGTCCCACGTCTCGAACGGCGCCGACCGGTAGACCCGCCTGGTGTCGGCGTTCCACTTCGCCCAGCTGCGCGGCCAGGCCACATCGGCGCACTCGACCGCGTTGTAGACCGCGAACTCGTTCTCGCCCTGCTTGCCGGCCTGGTTGAAGAGCTGCACCAGCTGACTCCCCGAGCCGGAATGCAGGTAGGACGCGGCCGCGGCGGCCAGGGCGGGCCAGTAGCCGTTGTCGTAGCCGCCGGCCACGAACGTGTCGTTGAACTCGTCCGGGCCGATGGCCGGCCCGGACGACTGCGCGATCGGATGCGCCGCCAGCCTGGCCTGCGCCGTGTACCAGGACCGGCTGACCTGCGCGGCCGTGCGGCCGAGATGGTAGACGCGGTCGTACCGGGCCGCCCACGCGTAGAAGGCCTGGATCCGGCCCTGGAACGCGTAATCCTGGGCGATGTTGTCGGCGTACCACGCGCCGGTCGGGTCCACGGTGCTGTCGAGCACCATTCGCCTGACCCGCTGCGGGAACAGCGTCGCGTACACCTGGCCGATGTAGGTGCCGTAGGAGTAGCCGAGATAGCTGAGCTTGCTGCTGGCCCGTGGCGGCGCGGATCTGGTCCATGTCCCTGGCGATGTTGGCCGTGGTCATGTAGGGCAGCAGCCAGCCGTACTTCTTCTGGCAGTCAGCGGCGTAGGACTTCGCCCGGCCGATCAGGACGTGCTCGGCGGCGGCGTTCGCCGGGATGTAGTTGGGGCGCTCGCGGGCGAAGAACGCGGGGTCGCAGTGCAGCGAGGGCACCGACGCGCCGACTCCCCTGGTGTCGAATCCGATGATGTCGTACCTGGCCGCGACGGCCGGGCTCAGTCCCTGCGCGACGAAGCTCGCCATGGCGCGTCCCGCTGCCCCCGGGACCGCCCGGGTTGACCAGCAGGACGCCCTGCCGCTGGCTGCGCGGCGCGGTCGCGGGGACCTCCGAGAGCGCGAGCGTGATCTTCCGGCCGGACGGCCGGGCGTAATCGAGCGGCACCCGCAGGCGGGCGCACTGCAGGCCGCCGTTACCGCTTCCGCACGCGCGCCAGCTGCAGGCGGCCTGCCCGGCCGCGGCCGGCGAGCCGCCGGCTGGCTGCCCTGGCTCGCGGAGGGCTGGCTGGCGGTGGAGTGTCCCGGTGAGCCCTGGGTGCAGCCGGCCACGGCGACCAGCACTGTCGCCGCGACGGCGAGCACACCTGGCTTCATCTCAGCAGTCCGTTCGGTCTCGTCGGCCGGTCAGGCCGGCTCAGGCGCTGGCGTCCGCCGCCGGTGCCGCGGCCGCCAGCTTCATGGCCTCCTCGATCAGCCGCTCGACGATCTGCGACTCGGGCACGGTGGCGATCACCTCGCCCGGACGAAGATCTGGCCCTTGCCGTTGCCCGACGCGACGCCCAGGTCGGCCTCCCTGGCCTCGCCAGGACCGTTGACCACGCAGCCCATCACCGCGACCCGCAGCGGCACGTCCAGGCCGTCGAGCGCGGCGGTCACCTCGTCGGCCAGCTTGTACACGTCCACCTGGGCGCGGCCGCACGACGGGCAGGACACGATCTCCAGGCCGCGCTCCCGCAGGCCGAGCGACTCCAGGATCGCGGTGCCGACCTTGACCTCCTCGACCGGCGGCGCGGACAGCGAGACCCGGATCGTGTCCCCGATCCCCTCGGCCAGCAGCGCGCCGAACGCCACCGCCGACTTGATCGTGCCCTGGAAGGCGGGCCCGGCCTCGGTCACGCCCAGGTGCAGCGGGTAGTCGCAGCGCTCGCGCGAGCAGCCGGTAGGCCTCGATCATCACGACCGGGTCGTGGTGCTTCACCGAGATCTTGATGTCGCGGAAGCCGTGCTCCTCGAACAGCGAGCACTCCCACAGCGCGGACTCCACCAGCGCCTCCGGCGTGGCCTTGCCGTACTTGGCCAGCAGCCGCTTGTCCAGCGATCCGGCGTTGACGCCGATCCTGATCGGCATCTGCGCGTCGGCCGCCGCGCGGGCGATCTCGCCGACCTTGTCGTCGAAGGCCTTGATGTTTCCCGGGTTGACGCGGACAGCCGCGCAGCCCGCGTCGATCGCGGCGAAGACGTACTTGGGCTGGAAGTGGATGTCGGCGATCACCGGGATCTGCGACTTGCGGGCGATCGCCGGCAGCGCGTCCGCGTCGTCCTGCGAGGGGACGGCGACCCGGACGATCTGGCAGCCGGCCGCGGTCAGCTCGGCGATCTGCTGCAGCGTGGCGTTGACGTCCGCGGTCAGCGTGGTCGTCATCGACTGCACCGATACCGGCGCTCCGCCGCCGACCGGGACGGCGTGCTTGCCCTTGCCCACCATGATCTGCCTGGACGCCCGCCGTGGTGCCAGCGGTGCGGGCGGTATCTCGGGCAGGCCCAGGTTGACGGTCATCTGATTCCTCGCCTCATGGTCGCATCGGTTCGCCGGACCTCCGGGCTGCCGGGCCGGCCGGGTCAATGGGTCAGGGACAGCGGGTTGATGATGTCGGCGGCGATCAGCAGCAGGCCGAAGGCGACGATCAGAGCGAACACCCCGACGCTCACCGGGATCAGCCGCTTGATGTCGACCAGCCCCGGGTCCGGCCGGTGCAGCAGCCTGGCGACCCCGGCCCGCGCCCGCTCGTAGAACACGACCGCCAGGTGGCCGCCGTCCAGCGGCAGCAGCGGCAGCAGGTTGAAGATCCCGACGAAGATGTTCACCTCGATGATGATCAGCAGGACCACCGAGACCTTCTGCTGCCAGCTGATGCTGGCCGCCACCACGTCGCCGGTGATGTTGGCCGCGCCGACCATGCTGCTGACCTGGCCGCCAGGCGTGTTGGCCCGGTTCTTGGAGAACAGGTAAGGGATCGCCTTCGGGATCCGGCCCAGCGCGGTCACGGACTGGGTGGCGATGCTGCCGAACTGGTTCCCGGCGTACGACACCCCGGAGAACGGGTTGGCCCGGTGTACACCACGACCGGCGACACGCCGAGGAACGCGCCCTTGTGCCAGCTGACGCTGGCCAGGGTGACCTGCTTGGTGATCTGCTGGCCGTCGCGGCTGATCGTGAACGGCACGGGCGTGCCGGCCGGGTGCGCCTTGATGGCCTTGCCGATCTGGGTCCAGTTGTGCACCGGCTGCCCGCCACGGCGAGGATCTTGTCGCCTGACCGCAATCCGGCCAGGACGGCCGGCGACCGCGGGTCACCCGGCGCGCACTGGGCCGTCGCCTTGGCCGGCACGCACGGCAGCACGCTGACGGTCCGCCCCGACTGGTCGGCCACGCCGACGCCGACGGCCAGGATCCACAGCAGCACGAACGCGATCGTGAAGTGCATGAACGAGCCCGCTCGCCAGCACGATCGCGCGCTGCCAGCCTGGCTTGGCCCGGAACGAACGCGGCTCGTCGGCCGGGTCCACGTCGTCGATGGTGGTCATTCCGGTGATCTTGACGAAGCCGCCGACCGGCAGCGCCTTGACGCCGTACTCGGTCTCGCCCCGCCGGGTCGACCAGATCGTCGAGCCGAAGCCGACGAAGAACTGCGTGGCCTTCATGCCGAAAGCCTTGGCGGTCACGAAGTGCCCGGCCTCGTGCAGCATCACGGAGACCAGCAAGGCGACAACGAAGATGAGCACGCCGATCAGGAAGCTCACCGTGCCGACTCTCCCTCCTGGCTAAGTCCGCGTCCGGCGCCGGGCCGACCCCGATGCCTGATCACCGGTCACCCGCCAGCGTCAGTTCCCGTGCGCGCAGGCGCGCCCAGCTGTCCGCCCCGAGCACGTCGTCGAGCCCGGCGACCCGGGGACCCGGACCACCGTGCTCTGAGACTACCCGGGCGACGGTGTCGACGATCCCGGCAAACGGGATGCGCCCGGCCATGAACGCGGCGACGCACTCCTCGTTCGCCGCGTTGTAGACCGCGGGCACGGTGCCCGCCGCCCTGGCCGCTTCCCTCGCCAGCGGCACGGCCGGGAAGGCCTCGTGGTCCAGCGGCTCGAAGGTCCAGGTGTGGGCCGCGGACCAGTCGACCGGGCTGGCGGCCTCGGCCACCCGCTCGGGCCAGGCCAGCGCGAGCGCGATCGGGATCCGCATGTCGGGCGGGCTGGCCTGGGCGATCGTGGAGCCGTCGGTGAATTCCACCATCGAGTGGATGACGGACTGCCGATGCACGACCACCTCGATGTCATCAAGATCCACGCCGAACAGCAGATGCGCCTCGATCACCTCGAGTCCCTTGTTCACCAGCGTGGCGGAGTTGATCGTGATCACCGGGCCCATGTTCCAGGTCGGGTGCGCGAGCGCCTGGGCCGGCGTGGCCGTCGCCACCTGCTCGCGGGTCCAGTGCAGGAACGGGCCGCCGCTCGCGGTCACGACGAGCCTGCGCACCTCGTCGGCCCGCCCGCTGCGCAGGCACTGGGCGATCGCCGAGTGCTCGGAGTCGACCGGAACGATCTGGCCCGGTGCGGCCCGGTCGGTGACCAGGCGGCCGCCCATGATCAGCGACTCCTTGTTGGCCAGTGCCAGCACCCGCCCGGCGTCGAGGGCCGCGAGAGTGGCGGCCAGCCCGACCGCGCCGGTCACGGCGTTCAGCACCACGTCGGCCGGCCAGGCCGCGACCTCGGCCACGGCGGCCGGGCCGGCCAGCACCTTCGGCAGCGGCTTGCCGGGTTCGCCTGACTCGCTGGCCAGCGCCTGCAGCGCGTCGTGCACTCCCGGGGCGGCGCTCTCGCTGGCCACCGCGACGACCTCGACGCCGAACTCGAGCGCCTGGCTGGCGAGCAGGGCCGGGTTGCCGCCGCCCGCGGCGAGGGCGGTCAGCCGGAACCGGCCGGGATTGCGCCGCACGATGTCGGCGGCCTGCGTGCCGATCGACCCGGTGGAGCCGAGCAGGACGAGGTCACGCTGGCGACCGGGTGACGCGGAATCCATGCTGCCATTCTCACTGCCAGTGGCCCGATCCGCGAAACGCACCCCGCCCGCCAGGTGACCCCAGCGTCAGATCGACTTCTCGCGCCCTCCCGCGAAGCCGGGCCTCCCGCGGTCCGAGATCGTGGTGACTTTCCGTGCGATAGCGCGGTCAACTCACCACGATCATGGAAGCCGGCCTCCCGCGGTCCGAGCATTGGTGGCTCTGCGCTTAGCTAGAGTCGTGATTCGTGACTGCCGCCCCCTGTCCGGACCGCTGGCATGACGGCTACCGTGCCCTCTGAGCACTGGCTGGACCTCGCGCCCGGGCGCGCCCAGCAGCCCGGCGATGCCGCGGCGCCCGGCTTGGACAGCTGGCGTCAGCACCCGGCCGCTCAGCAGCCGCAATGGCCCGATCCTGGCCAGCTGGCCGCCGTGACCGGCCAGCTCACGCAGCTGCCGCCGCTGGTCTTCGCCGGCGAGTGCGACCTGCTGACCGAGCGACTCGCGGCCGTCGCGCGGGGCGAGGCGTTCCTGCTCCAGGGCGGTGACTGCGCCGAGACGTTCGCCGGATCGACCGCCGCCGCGGTCCGCGCCAAGCTGCAGACGCTGCTCCAGATGGCCGTGGTGCTCACCTACGGCGCGAGCGTGCCGGTCATCAAGATCGGCCGGATGGCCGGCCAGTTCGCCAAGCCGCGCTCGAAGGCCACCGAGGTCAGGGACGGGATCGAGCTTCCTGCCTACCGCGGCGACGCGGTCAACGGCTTCGACTTCTCCGCCGCGTCCCGGACGCCCGATCCTGACCGGCTGCTGCGCGCCTACCACAGTTCCGCCGTCACGCTGAACCTGTGCCGCGCGTTCACCACGGGCGGCTACGCGGACCTGCACCAGGTGCACGCCTGGAACCAGGACTTCGTCGCCGACAGCCCGGCCGGCCAGCGGTACGAGCGGCTGGCAGGCGAGATCGACCGGGCGCTGGGCTTCATGCGGGCCTGCGGCGCCGAGCCAGCCGAGCTGCGTACCGTCGAGCTGTACTCCAGCCACGAGGCGCTGCTGCTGGACTACGAGCAGGCGCTGACCAGGGCGGACTCGCGGACCGGCCGGGCCTATGACACATCGGCGCACTTCCTGTGGGTCGGCGAGCGGACCAGGGCACTGGACGGTGCCCACATCGAGTTCGCGCGCTCGATCAGCAACCCGGTCGGCCTCAAGATCGGCCCCGGCACGACGCCCGCCGACCTGCTCGCGCTGATCGGAGCCCTGAACCCCGGCGGCCAGCCGGGCCGGCTGAACTCTGATCACCAGGATGGGCGCGGGCCGGATCCGCGACGTGCTGCCCGGCCTGGTCCGCGCGGTCGCCGAGGCGGGCGCGCCGGTGGCCTGGGTCTGCGACCCGATGCACGGCAATACCTTCGAGGCCCCCAGCGGCCACAAGACCAGGAACTTCGATGACGTGCTCGCCGAGCTGCTCGGCTTCTTCGACGTGCACCGCGCCGAGGGCACTCATCCCGGCGGCATCCACATCGAGTTCACCGGCGACAACGTCACCGAGTGCGTGGGCGGCAGCCACGAGATCGTCGCCGGCGACCTGCACCAGCGGTACGAGACCGCGTGCGATCCCCGGCTCAACCGGAGCCAGGCACTCGATCTCGCCTTCATGGTCGCCGAGAGCTACCGCCGCCCGTGACCCAGCTCGCTCTGTTTCCGGGCCTGGCCTCAGCCGGCCGGGGGCTCCCAGTCCGGGCGCAGCGGCATGCCGGACTCGCCGTGCGCGCCGAGCTTCACGCCGAGCACCTGGTGCAGCTGGATCTGGTTCCGGTCGAAGCCGAGCCGCGATCCGGCCATGTACAGCCGCCAGACCCTGGCCGTGGCCTCCCCGACCTCGGTCACCGCCTCGTCCCAGTGCTCGTCTAGGTTCGCGCACCAGGCCGCGAGCGTCTTCGCGTAGTGCTCGCGCAGGTTCTCCTCGTGCCGGACCTCGAACCCGGCGTCATGCATCTGCGAGACCAGGAATCCTGGACCCTCGAGCTCACCGTCGGGGAACACGTAGCGGTAGATGAAACCGTCCGTGACCCGGGCTGGCCCGAGGTTATCCGGCCTGGTGATGCAGTGGTTCAGCAGCCGTCCGCCCGGGTTGAGCTTGCTGTACAGGAAGCTGAAGTAGCCGGGCAGCTGCGCCTTGCCGACGTGCTCGGTCAGCCCGATCGAGCTGACGGCGTCGAAGCCGGTCTCGCTGACCTCGCGGTAGTCCAGGTGCCGGACCTCGGCGAGATCCTCCAGGCCCGCTTCCTTGATCGCATGCTGGGCCCAGGCCGCCTGCTGCTCGGACAGCGTGACTCCCAGCGCCTGGACCCGGTACTTGCGGGCCGCGTGCATGACCATGCCGCCCCAGCCGCAGCCCACGTCGAGCAGGCGCATGCCGGGCTTCAGCGCGATCTTCCTGGCCACGAGGTCGAACTTGTGCTCCTGCGCCTGCTCCAGGGTGGCGTCGGCGCGCGGGTAGCAGGCGCAGGTGTAAGCCATCGACGGGCCGAGCACCCACTCGTAGAACGTGTTGGACACGTCGTAATGGTGCGAGATCGCCGTGGCGTCGCGGTTCTTGGAGTGCCGGCGCCCCGACAGCCACCGGCGGTTGACCCGCACTTCCTGCGGCGGCGGCGCGACCCGGCGAGCCAGCAGCCTCGGACCGCCGAGCTGGGACAGCACGGAGAGCCGCTCGGTCATCGACAGGCCGATCCGCTGCGCCCGGGCCAGCCTGGACAGGGCCGTGTACATGTCGCCGTCGACGTCGAGATGACCTGACACGTACGCCCGGGCCAGGCCGAGGGCTCCCGGTGCCTGCGCCAGGTAGGACACTGCGACCGGGGACTTGACCGAGATCGTCACTTCCGGCGATCCCGGGTTCCCGGCCGCGCTGCCGTCGAATGCCGTGAACCTGACATCGGCATCGGGGCCAGCGACTTGCTCGAACACCTCAGCTAGCGGCATGCTCGCTCTCCTTCCTTACTTTCCGCCAACGCACTTGTCGTAGAGGCTGGCTAGCCGGCCGTCAGGGTCGTACTCCTGCTTCAGGCCGGAGTAGGCGGCGCCGTTGTACAGCCGCGCGAACTCCTCGCGGGTGTAGTACGAGGTGGAGTACAGACCCTTATGGCCGCCTAGCTCGGTGACCTTGTCCTCGACCTGCCGGTTATAGAACCCGTCGCCGGCTCCCGGCGGCAGCGCGACGTTGCCCCAGAAGCCGAAGTTCACGTACACCCGGCCGGGCTCCAGCGGGTAGAGCGGCCAGGCCCGGTCGGCGCGCAGCCGCAGCGGACACAGCCAGACCGGGCTCATGCCGACGCTGGCGGCGAAGAAGTCGTAGAACTCGGCGCTCCGCTCGACCGGGATCTCCACGTCCTGGACCACCGCCTCCTGCGCCGGAGCGCCGCGGCGGGCATCAAGCCCCCGGGTCAGCCCGTGCCGGCGGTCGAAGGCGACCAGCTTGCGGTAGACGTCGGAGCGACGGTACCGGCGCGGCCACATCCGGCGGATGAGCGGCCGCTGCACCCCGAACGGCCGCGAGCACCAGAACCAGTCGGTGTCCCACCGCCACAGGTAGTCCCTGATGGTCAGGAAGTCTTCCTGGGGTCCGCGGATGGAGCGGTAGTAGATGCTGCGGCCCGTGTAGTCGCTCACCCACGGCGCGACCTCGCTGTGGGCCGCCACGGTGAGGTAGATCTCGGTCGCGCTGAACGCCGTGCCGTCGACGAAGTCGGCGCGGTGACCCTGGTAGCTTCCGTCGCTGGCGATCTCGGCGACCGCTGCCATGGCCTCGGCCGGGCTAGCGAACCTGAAATGACGCAGGTGCACGTACGGCGCGACGGGCTCCAGCGCGATGGTCAGCCACAGCGCGTAGCCGAGCGTCCCGTAGGAGTTGGGGAAGCCCCAGTACAGGGCGGCATGCTCGGAGTCGGGCGAGGCGGTCAGCACGCGGCCGTCGCCAGTCAGGATGTCCATCTCGAGCACGGATTCATGCGGCAGCCCGTTGCGCAGCGAGGACGACTCGATGCCCAGGCCCGAGACCGCCCCGCCCAGAGTGATGGTTTTCAGCTGCGGCACGACGAGCGGCATCAGGCCGTGGCGCAGCGTGGCGTCCGCGAGATCCTCGTAGGTGGTCATCCCGCCCACGACGGCCGTGCGTTCCGCCGGGTCGACGGACAGCACGCCGCTGAAGGCAGAGACGTCGAGGGTGGTGAGCCCGGGGCCGCCGTCGTCACGGAACCTGAACAGGTTGGAAGTGGACTTGGCCAGCCGGACCGGCGTGCCGGGCGGGATCGCGGCGTAGGCATGCCGCAGCCGGGCTGCCGCAGCGTGCCGGCTGGCGAGGAAGGGACTGACCTGCTGCCCGTGATCAGCGACCTCTGTCAACAGAGCCCTCCCAGGTTCCGGTGCCGACAACAGATGCGATCTGCGGATCTGACCAGCCGGCTGCTGCGTGCCGATCCGCGCTGCCGCGGCCAGAATGACGGTTAATCGACTAATCCTACCGTCCAGTAGCTCCCCGCTGCCTGCTCAGCCCCCGGACGAGTCTCGCGCGGCCGCGGCGATCGACCCGGATCGCGCTCGCGCTGAGGCGCCAGCGAGTATGAAGCGAGCGCGGAACCCCGGATGAGCCATCGCGTCAGGAGGAGAAAATGGGTCAGATCCACCCGGAACTCGACGATCGGCTCAGGAGCTTCATCACCAGCCAGCCGATGTTCTTCGTGGCCACCGCGCCCTGCCTGGACGAGTCCGGCGCCGGCGGACATGTCAATGTGTCCCCGAAGGGGTATCGAGACACCTTCGCCGTGCTAGACCCGCGGACGGTGGCGTATCTCGACCTCACCGGGAGCGGCGCGGAGACCATCGCGCACCTGAGGCAGAACGGCCGGATCACGATCATGTTCTGCTCGTTCGGCTCGGCGCCCAAGATCCTGCGGATCTACGGCACGGGCCGGGCGGTGCAGCCGGCTGATGCCGACTGGCCCGAGCTGGCCGCTCATTTCCCCGCTGCGGCGGCGGCCGGCGGCGACCAGGGGAACCAGCGGGCGATCATCGTCGTCGCCGCGGACCGGATCTCCGACTCGTGCGGCTACGCCGTCCCGGTCATGGAACTCAGGCAGGAACGTGACCTGCTGACCCGGTGGTCGAAGCGCCGGTCAGCGGACGAGCTCGCCGCGTACCGGCTCAAGCACAACGCCACCAGCATCGACGGCCTCCCCGCGCTCGGCTGATCCCGCCTGCCAGCCCCAGCGCCAGCCCGCCTACGCCTGCCTCGGCTCGCCCCGATCCCCGGCCCGGTCCCTGCCCCCAGAGGAGCACCGGCGGCTCGTGTTCCAGGATCGGCCCGGCTGGGCGAGCCAGGCTGGGTCCGCGCGGCTGGGCCGGACCGTACGGTCTTGTTACCGGCGATTAACCAAGCTCCGCCCGCTGATCTTTTACAGTGGGCGCATGCGATTCGCGCTGCTCAACTCCGGCCTCGGGCTGCTGGCGGCCGCCAGCGAACTGCACCGGCTGCGGCCGGACGCTGACCTGGTCATCGCCATGGATCCGGACGGCATGCCCTGGGGCCCACGGACACCGCAGGACATCGCCGAGCGGTCCCTGGCCATCGCTAGGGCGGCCGCCCGCTACGAGCCCGACGTGATCGTCATGGCGTGCAACACCGGCAGCGTGCACGCTCTCGATGCGCTGCGCGCGGAGTTCGAGCCGCGCATCCCGGTCGTCGGCACGGTTCCGGCGATCAAGCCAGCGGCGGCCGTCGCAAGTTCCGTCGCCATCTGGGCGACGGTCGCCACCACGGCGAGCGAGTACCAGCGCAAGCTCATCGAGGAATTCGGCGGGCGGGCCACCGTGACGCCGGTCGCGTGCCCTGGTCTCGCGACCGCCATTGACGCGGGTGACGAGGGGGAGATCGCGGTCGCGATCGCCGATGCGGCCCGGCGGACGCCGGCGCTGCGGCGCGGTCGTGATGGGTTGCACCGAGTACGAGCTGGCCGCCGACCAGATCGGCGTCGCGGTGCCAGGGACCGCCTTGTTCGGCTCCGCCGCTGCCGTGGCGGCGCAGGCCCTCCGCCGGGCGCTCCGGGCTGGCGCCGCCGTTGATCCGGTCGGCACTGCGGACGCCGGCACGCTCACCGTCCTGCTCAGCGGCCGGCGGGCGGACCTGCCGGCCGCGGCCCGGCTCTACCGGCCCGGCCGTGAGCTGGCGCTGCTCGGTGTCGGCCGCGATCCGGCGCCTGGGCTCACGGTCTGACGCTGCGGCCGCCCGCCGGCGCAGCAGGCCCGCTTCCAGCCGGGCTGGCTCGTCCGGACCGGCCGGCGCCGCCGCGCGTAACTCGCCGCGACCTGCTTGGGCGTCATCGGCAGCCGCGCGGCGGACGGCGGCAGGCCCGCGTGCAGGGCGTCGGCGACCAGGAGCGCCATCGAGTACTCGGGATCGGCCTCAAGGGCGCGCTCGATCGCGATGCTGGCTAGCGCCCCGTCGCCGGCTTGCCAGGCGGTGAAGGCCAGCAGCGCGGCTGGCGGGGCGACGAAATCCGGCGGCAGGTGCCGCACGAGATCGACCCACAGCCGCTGGTGAGCCTCGTTGAACTGCGGGTCCATCCTCGCCCAGGCGTCGTCCCTGACCCGCAGGTCGGCGAGCGCGAACCCGAGCCAGGCAAGCTCGTCGTGGTCGGCCACCTCCTCGCCCCGCCGGTACCGGGCGATGGCCTGCTTGACGGACCGCCGCCCGGCGTCGGCCAACGGCAACAGCGGATCACCGCCAGCGGCCGCGACGTCCAGGTCGATCAGCTGACCCGCCTTCCGCCGGGCCCGCTCGATCGCCTCGCGCATCGGCTGAGCGGCCTCAGCCGCTGGCGCGACCGTCCCGGCCAGCGCGGCCCGGTCCGCGCGCACCGTGAGGCCCGCGGCGGCCAGCGCGGCCGACGCCGGATGACCGGACGAGTCGAAGGGAACGCCGTCCGGCGGGCAGCACGCGGGGTCGTCGCACAGGTAGGACCAGTACCGGCCGCGTTCCACCCGGAGCACGTCCTGGACCGCGATCCCGGCCTCGCGCAGCGCGGTCGCCACGACGTCCATGACGGGAGTGACTGTGCTGCCTAAGCCGTATCCGACCGCAATCGCCATCGTCAGGTGCTGGCGGCGCAGCACGGTCGCCGCATGCGCAGCGATGTCGGCCGCCAGGCCGTCCTCGGGCGGATCAGGAAGGTCGTAGCGGAACGCGAGCCTGATCCGGGCGTGCGGCCCGCCGATGCCGAGCATGACCAGGCTGTCAGTCGGATGGAAGCCAAGCAGGTGCGGGACGACCGCGAGAATGCCGTCGGCCGAGCCGACGCGAACCCGGCAGCGCAGTCCCGTCGTGCGGGGGTCGGCGCGGTTCGGATCGGCGGCGCGCCCTTCAGCGGAGGGCGGGTCAGCGGAGGGCGGGTCAGCGGTGGGGAGATCAAGGGAGTGCGGGTCAGCGGTGGGGAGATCAGCGGAGTGCGGGTCAGCGGAGTGCGGGTCAGCGGAGTGCGAGTCAGCGGAGTGCGAGTCAGCGGAGTGCGGATCCTGGGAGTCGCGAGGTTGCGAGTTAGTCATGTGACCAGGCTGGCGCAGCCGGCCAACCCGGGGCCATTGGCGAATAACGGGGTGTGAATAACCGCGGTCTTTCTCCACAGACGACGTGCGCCGCTTGACCGCCACCGGGGCTCGACTGCTACGGCTGGACTGCTACAACTCGACCCCAAGCAGCGCGTCCACGGCATCCCGGACGAGCCACGCCGACGCCGCCTGCCCTGCCTCGTCACCGGCGGCAGCCCCGGGCGGCGGTCGCGTCGGCCAGCGCCTCCCGCGCCGGCCAGGGTCGCGCTGGCCCACTCGTCGACGCAGGCCAGCGCGCCAGGAGCGTCCAGATCGTCCGCGAGCCGGTCGCGGACGGCCGCCAGTACCCGCTCGCCGCTGGCCGCCGGGCCGGCCGAGCCCGGCCGGCCGGGTCCCGGGCCGGCCGTGATGCCGTCCTGGCCGCCGGAACCGGCCCGAACCGCCGCGCGCCAGCGATCCAGCCGCGCGGACGCTGCCGTCAGTCCCTCGTCGGTCCAGTCCCAGTCAGTCCGGTAGTGGTGCGCGAGAATGGCCAGCCTGATCGCCATCGGATCGATCCCCGACAGCCGCAGCTCGAAGACGAACACCAGGTTGCCCAGCGACTTGGACATCTTCTCGCCGCCGAGCCTGACCATCCCGGCGTGCGCATATCGGCGTGCGAACACCTCGCCCCCGGACCCGGCCAACGCCACCCTGGCATGCGAGGCGCTCATCTCGTGGTGCGGGAAGATCAGGTCGGAACCGCCCGCCTGCACGTCGAAGGCGGTGCCGAGGTACCGGGTCGCGATCGCCGCGCACTCCACGTGCCATCCTGGCCGGCCCGGCCCGAACCTGGAGTCCCAGGCTGGTTCGCCCGGCCGCCTGGCCAGCCAGACCAGCGGATCGAGCGCATCCTTCTTGCCCGGCCGCCCCGGATCCCCGCCGCGCTCGGCCGACAGCCTGATCATCTCCTTGACGTCCAGCCGGGAGACGGAACCGAAACCGGCATCCGCCGAGCGGAGGAAATAGACGTCGCCATCGAGTTCGTAGAGGGCGCCGCGGTCGGCCAGTATCCCGCTGAAGTCCTCGATGACATCGAGCGCCTCGACCGCGCCGATCAGGTGATCAGGCGGCAGCAACCGCAGCGCGGTCATGTCGGCCCGGTAGCGGTCGATCTCGCGGTCGGCCAGTTCGCGCCAGTCCTGCGAGTCCCGCGCGGCGCGCTCGAGCAGCGGATCGTCAACGTCAGTGACGTTCTGGACATAGCTCACGTCGTGTCCGGCGTCACGCCAGGCGCGGATGAGGAGATCCCAGGCGATGTAGGTCGCCGCGTGGCCGAGGTGCGTCGCATCGTACGGCGTGATACCGCAGGCGTAGATGGCCGCCTGCCGTCCCTGCGCGGCCTGAGCCGGGCCGCCGCTCGCCGTATCCCAGATCACGGGCTCGGGTGCCCGTCCGGGCAGTCCGGGAACGCGCGCAGCAGGCCAGGAGTCCATGGCGGCCAGATTATCGTTCGACTTGCGTGCTATCAGCCGCCCCCGCCCCGTACCAGCCCGCCGCAGCCGCCGGTGACAGCCCGCCGGGGGACCTCAGCCGCGGGCCTGCTCGAAGGAATGGGCCAGGGCGATCAGCCGCGGTTCACTCCAGGCCGGCCCGATCAGCGAGATCCCCACGGGCAGCCCGCTCACCTCGCCTGCCCGGACCGTGATGGCCGGATACCCGGACACGGCCGCCGGCGACGAGGTCCCGACGCTGTAATGATCGCCGAGCACATGGTCGGTGAGCCAGGCCGGATTGCCGGTCAGGGCCAGCACGGCGTCCAGCCGGTGCTCGCCGAACGCGCTGTCCAGGGCCGACCGGGCCAGGGTCCTGGCCTCCTGCCTCGCGGCCTGCCATTCCGGCGCGGACCGGCCCGAGGTGGCTTCGGCCTGCTCGAAGATCTCCTGGCCGAAATGCGTCAGCACGCGGTCCGCGTGGGCGAGATTGAACTCGATCAGCTCGGCGAGTGATCCTGGGTGATCGCCGCCGAGCGCGGCCAGGTAGGCGTTCAGATCGTCCTTGAACTCGTGCCGAAGGGCCACGAACTCGTGCTCGCCGATCTTGTCCGCGCCGTCCAGGGTGACCGGGTCGACGATCTCGGCTCCCTGCTCGCGGAGCAGGCTCACGACGACGTCCAGCACGTCCGCGGCCGCGGCGGTCGCCTGGGCCGATCCGTCGCGCCAGATCCCGATCCTGGCCCCGGCCAGCGCGGCCGGATCAAGGAACTGGGTGTAGTCGGCCGGCTGCCCGGCCGCAGCCGCGGTGGCCGGGTCGGCCTGATCGGCTCCGGCCAGCGCGCCGAGCAGGGCGGCCGCATCGGCAACCGACCGCGTCATCGGCCCCGCCGTGTCCTGCTCGGCCGAAATCGGGACGATCCCGCTCCGGCTGATCAGGCCGAGCGTCGGCTTGATGCCGACGATGCCGCAGGCGTGGGACGGGCTCACGATCGAGCCGTCGGTCTCGGTCCCGACCGCCAGCGGCGCCAGCCCGGCCGCGACCGCCACCGCCGAGCCTGAGCTCGACCCGGACGGGTTGCGGCCGGTGCCATGCGGATTGACCGCCTGCCCGCCCAGACTGGACCAGCCGCTGGAGGACTGGGTGGAGCGGAAGTTCGCCCACTCGGACAGGTTCGCCTTGCCGATGATGACCGCACTCGCCGCGCGGAGCCTGCCGATCAGGAAGGCGTCCTGCGCCGAGGCGCCGAGCAAGGCGGGGGAGCCGGCGGTCGCCGGGGAGCCCGCGACCGAGATGTTGTCCTTGATCAGGACGGGGATGCCGGCCAGCGGGCCGAGCACGGCGCCCTCGGCCCGTGCCTGGTCGACCGCGCTCGCCTGGTCGGCGGCATCCGGGCTGACCGAGATCACCGCCCCGAGCACCGGGTTCCAGGCCGCGATCCGGTGCAGGTAGAACTGCACGAGCTCGGCCGAGGTGAGGGTCCCGGCCGCCATCGCCTGAGCGAGCCCGGCCACCGTCACCCGGTCCAGATTGATGCCTGACCGGCCGATGGTTTCGCCGGGAGATTCAGAGAACGTCATGGTGGAAGACTAGGAGAGCGGCGTTTCCGGCTGCGGGGGGTATGTGAGATGTCGTCGGTTCGGGGTTGGCGGAGCCGTGCGCTCGCCGCGGGACGGCGGGGCGCACCGCTGACTCTCATGCCGGCCCTCGTGCTGGCGGGCGTGACCGCCTGCTCGTCAGGAAACGCAGGCAGCGGCACCCCCGGCTCGCCACGGGCCCCGCTGCAGCGCGACTACGAGGCGACGATCGCGAAGGCGCTGCCCTCGGTCGTCGAGATCGACGCGGGCAACACGACGGGCTCGGGGGTCGTGTTCGACCGGAAGGGCGACATCGTCACCAACGCGCACGTGGTGGGGACGCTGAAGAAGTTCGACGTGCGGGTGTCGGTGACCAGCGAGCCGCTGAAGGCCCGGCTGGTCGGCGTGTTCACGCCCGATGACCTGGCCGTCATCCGGGTCACCAAGGGCGGGCGGGACCTGCGGCCCGTACGGTGGGCGGACTCGTCGAAGGCCCAGATCGGCCAGATCGTGCTCGCGATGGGCAGCCCGTACGGCCTGATCGACAGCGTCACGCAGGGCATCGTGTCCGCGACCGGGCGAACGGTCACCGGGCCCACCATCCCCGGCCAGCCGCCGACCGTGATCACCGGGGCCGTCCAGACCAGCGCGGCCATCAACCCGGGCAACAGCGGCGGAGCGCTGGTGCTGCTGTCCGGGTACGTGCTCGGGATACCGACCCTCACCGCCACCGATCCGGACGCTGGCGGGTCCGCTCAGGGCATCGGGTTCGCGATCCCGTCCAATACCGCGGTGGACATCAGCCGCCAGCTGATCAAACACGGCAAGGTGACCAGGTCCGACCGGGCCTCGCTGGAGATCGAGGGCGAGACGCACGTCAACTCCTCGGGCAAGCCGGACGGCGTGACGGTGGACGCGGCCAGGTCGGGCGGCGCCGCGGCCAAGGCCGGGATCAAGCCAGGAGACGTCATCGCCGGAATCGGGGGGCAGCAGACCGCGGATATCGCCGAGCTCGAGAACGTGCTGACCCGCTACCAGCCGGCCGACCGCGTGAGGGTCGAGTTGCTCCGCAAGGGGAATCCCCGAGAGGTCATGGTCACGCTCGGCAGCCTGAACAGCTGACCAGTTTCCGGCCCGGCGCTTCCCTCCCTAGAATTCGCTGGTGACCTTCACCATTGGCAAGCTCGAATTCCGGCCCGCGGCCAGCCAGCCCGGCCTGCTGGCAGCACCAGTAGCCGCCGCGCTGACCGACCCGTCCTGGTGGCCGAGACCGGCCGAGGACGTCGGCGTGTCCGAGATCGACCCTGACCTGGCCGACACGGCCGCGTTCTGCGACCGGTACGCAGTCTCCCCGGCCGAGTCGGCCAACTGCGTGGTGATCGCCGGCAAGCGAGACGGGGAGATCAGGTTCGCCGCGTGCGTCGTGCTCGCGACCACCCGGGCGGACGTCAACGGCGTCGCCAGGCGGGCCCTGGACGTCAGGAAGGCCTCGTTCGCGGCCACCGACGTCGCCGTCGCCGAGACCTCGATGGAGTACGGCGGGATCACCCCGATCGGGCTGCCCGCGCAGTGGCCGGTGCTGGTTGACGCGGCCGTGGCGGCCGCCGGCGCGGTAGTGATCGGCAGCGGCGTCCGGCGGTCCAAGCTGGCCCTGGCCGGCAAGACGCTGGCCGATATACCAGGCGCGGTGATCATCGAGGGCCTCGGCCGCTAGGGCAGCCAGGAGACCTTCCCGTGCAGGGCCGCGTAGCCGACGAAGGCACCCGCGTCGATCAGGGCATGCGCGATGATCAGCGGCATGACCCGGCCCCACCGGCGGTACAGCAGGGCAAAGATGACGCCCATCACGGCGTTGCCGACGAAGCCGCCGAGTCCCTGGTAGAGGTGGTAGGTCCCGCGGAGGAGCGCGCTGGCCGCGATGGCCCAGCCCGGCTGCCAGCCCAGCTGCTCCAGCCTGAGCAGCAGGTAGCCGATGACGAGAATCTCCTCGAGCAGGCCGTTCTGCAGCGCGTCGAGGATCAGGACGGGAATCCGCCACCACACCGCCGGCAGGTGCTCGGGCACCACGTTCAGGCTGACCCCGAGGTGGAACGCCGCGAGGTAGAGCGCCAGCCCGCTGCCGCCGATAACCGCGGCCAGCACCGCCCCGCGGGCCGTGTCCCTGGCCGGCTGGCTCGCGTCCAGCCCGATCAGTGACGGCGGCTCGCCCGACCGCGCCATCAGGTACAGCACGAGCACCACGGGCGCCAGGTTCTCGGCGATGCTGGCCAGCTGCAACGTGAGGTCGAGCCAGTGGTTGAACGGAGCCAGCGAGCCGACGAGCAGGGCCTGCTGGGATGCGAGAGACTTGCTCTGCAGGAGGGAGCCGATCAGGTTGAGCACCGCGTTCAGCGCGCTGGCACCGAGTGACACGGCAAAGACCGCGAAAATCTCCCACCGGATCAGCCATGGCGGCGGCGGGCGTAGGCTGGTCTCCCTGAGTGCCACCTGAAGGACTCTAGCCTGTGCCGTCGACGTTGATGTGCCAGCGGTTCGCTGCGACCGCCAGGTCCGGTACTCGTGCGTGGCCGGTCATCGGCAGGCTCCCCGGCCTGGTCGATCCTTGGATAAGCCGCTGCCCAAACGGTATATAAGGACTCGGTCAGAGCGAGCTCAGAGCGAGCCGAGAGCGTAGAACAAGGTGGTCCGATGATCCGTGCAGGCCGTAGCGAAGGCGGCCAGCCCGTGGATCCGGATCCGGCCGAGCCGGACCCGGATCGGTCAGGTGACCCCTCTGCCGCCCGCGAGGACGACGGCGCCGCACCCTCAGATGCGGAGGTGACGGGCCAGGCCGGCGAGAGGGCGACGGCCGCCGACGCGGTGGCTGGCCCGCTGCGCCGGGCCCTCGGTCACATCTGGGTGCGCCACCTGATCCTGCTGGTGGTCTACGTGGGCGCCGGCATCGCGGCGACCTGGCCCAGATTCACCTACCTCGCCGACGGCAAGCTGCCAGCAACCGCCGACGTGTCGAGTTTCGTCTGGAACATCTGGTGGTCCGGCCACCAGATGCTGCACCTGAGTAACCCGTTCTTCACCAGGTACATGGCTGCGCCGGTCGGCACCCACCTGGCCTTCAGCACGCTGATGCCGCTGGCCGGGTGGCTCAGCGCGCCGGTGACGGTGCTGTACGGGCCGTCGGCGTCGTTCACGCTGCTGACGATCGTGACCCCCGGCCTGCTGTGTTATGCCATGTACCGCGCCGCCCGGCTGTGGCTGAACGAGCCTGGAGCGATCATCGCGGGCGCGTTCTTCGGCCTGTCCTCCATGCTGCTGTGGCAGAACTGGTATCACGTCAACATCGCCGTCGGCACGATCTTCCTGCCGGTCACGATCGAGGCGGCCGTCAGGCTCCGCCGCCAGCCGCACCTGGCGCCCGCCATCTGGCTCGGCATCGCCATCGGAGCCTCGATCCTGATCAACCAGGAAAGCACGGTCGTCGCCATCTTCCTGGCCGCGGCGATCCTGCTGCCGTGGCTCGTGGCGGCCCTGATCAGGGACCGGTCGCTCTTCCGCCAGGCGATCATTCCGCTGGCCATCGGCGCGGTGGTCGCGATCGTGGTCGCGAGCCCCGAGCTGATCGGCATGGTGCAGCAGGCCATGGCCGGCGGCGCGCAGCCGCCACCCGGCCAGCTGGCCCTGAACTACACGCAGTTCGGGGCATCGCTGCCGACGCTGTTCGCGCCGTCCCCCCGGCTGGGAACCTTCGGCCTGGGCCAGCTGGCCTCAGCGTATAGCTACAGCAACAACTCGCAACTGCTCGAAGGGCTGCCGACCTTCGGCGTGGTGCTGAGCGGCCTGGCCCTGCTCGGCCTGGCGGCCGGCTGGCGAAAGCGCAGCACCTGGGCCTTCCTGGCCCTGTGGGTCGTCAGCGCAGCCTTGGCCCTCGGCACCAGCCTGACCATCGGCCGGAACTGCCAGATCAGCCAGGGCATCTATCACCGGCCAGGCAAGATCTACGGCCAGTTCTGCCACCAGTACCTGCCGCTGATGGGCCAGACGTACGCCACGAAGGTCACCCTGCCCGGCTACCCGCCCACGTACGTGTGGAAGCACGTCGTGGTGTCGAACCTGATGCCCTACACCTGGCTGGTCCGCATCCCCGGCCTGTCCGGCCTGCGGGAAGCAGACCGGTTCGCCCTCGTCGGCCTGATCGGCGCGGCGATGCTGGCCGGCCTGGCCGTGCAGTGGGCGAGCCGGCGGAAAGTCACCATGCCGGTGATCGCGGTCATCGTCGCGCTCGGGGTGCTCGAGGCCGGATGGTCAGGCAATTCGCCGACCTCGCTCGGATTCCACGGCACGATGCGGACCACCCTGCCCGCGCTCGACCGCCCGCTCACCCGCGACCACTCAAAGTCGATCGTCGTCGACGTCCCTTACGGCCTGCGCGGCGGCGTCGCCGTGACCGGCTCGGAGATCGCGCCGAACGCGATGCTGATCGCCACCCACGACCGGCATCCGCGGGCGATTTCCTATACCGCCTGGGTATCCAAGCTCGCCATCAAGGGCGTCGCGAAGCACGCGTTCTTCCGTTACCTGTATATCGCCGAGCACAGCAAGACCCCCTCGCCGGCCCAGACCCGCCAGGCCGCCGCCGACCTGCGGACGATGAATGTCGGCTGGGTCGTCGAATGGCGGAACCTGTGGACGAAGTGGCACCCGATCGAGCGGCTCGGGCACATCGACCGGTATCTGGAGGCGCTGGGCTTCCAGCACAACAACGGCATGTGCCTGGCGAACATCAAGCCGGGTCAGCAGTGCCCGCACTTCAAGAGCATCTGGCTGTGGCAGTACAAACCCGGCCACCGGAGCTAGGCGGGGTAGGCTCCGCACGTGACAACCAAGGAACAGCCGATGGACAACTCGAAGGCCCCGGCCGCGAAGGCCGCCAAGGCCCCGGCCGCCCCGGCCGCAAGGCCGCCAAGGTCGTTAAGGTCGCCAAGGCCGGCCCGGCCGAGCCCGCCGGCGCGGTCGCGCCGGTCAGGCCCGACCCGCCGAAGTCCATCGTGACCGCCGTCCGCCTCATGTACGCGGGCGCCGCGGTGACCGCCGTCGGCCTGGTGATCAGCGTGGTCGCCATCGCGACCGGCGAGAAGGCGCTGCGGGCCAGCCACCGGCACGCCACCGCGGCCCAGCTGCACGCGACCCAGAATTTCCTGATCACGATCGCGGTCGTGTCGGGACTAGTCGAGATCGCCGCGTGGCTGTTCATGGCCAGGGCCAACCGCGGCGGACTCAAGTGGGCGAGGATCGCCGCCAGCGTCCTGTTCGCGCTCAGTACCTGGAGCTTCGTCAGTCACCTGTTCGGCGCCATCACGATCGGGAACATGATCTACTCGGCCGCGATGTGGCTGGTCGGGCTGGGCGCGATCTTCTTCCTCTGGCAGCAGGAGTCGAGCGCTTACTACGCCCGGTGACTCACGTCCCCGGCAGCGCTACGATCCGGTCCCCCCGCTCGCCGTCCGCCGCGGCCGGCAGCTGATCGGCCTGGGCGAGCTGGGCGGTGAGCCGGCCCCAGGCCAGGTCGGCGCCCGAGGCCAGGCAGCCGTCCACCACCGCGCTCGTCCCGAGCGCGCTCACCCTGAGCTCGGGCAGCACCGGCGCGATCCGGCCGAGCTCGGTGCCCACGGCCACGGCGAATCCCGGCGCCTGCCCGATGCCGCCGCCGAGCACGACCAGCCCGGGGTCCACCACCGCGATGATCGCGCAGATCGCCTTGGCCACGAGCCTCGCCTCGGCCGCCACGATCGCCGCGGCCCGCTCGTCACCGGCCGCGGCGGCGGCGAAGACCTGGCGGGCCGACTGGGTGCGGAGCCCGGCCCGCCGGGCGGCCCGCACGATCGCGGCCGCCGAGCCGACCGCCTCGAGCGTGCCGCGCCGGCGGACCTCGTCGTCGGCGGGCTCGCCCGCCGGACCCTCGGTGATCGGCAGGAACGCGATCTCGCCGGCGACCCCGTGCGCCCCCCGGTGCAGCTGCCCGCCGAGCACCAGGCCCATTCCGATCCCGGTCCCGATCGACACGAAGACGAAACTGGGGAACTCCCGGCCGTGACCGTGCTCGCGCTCGGCGAGGGCCGCGGCGTCGGTGTCGTTCTCCACGGCCAGTTTCTCGCCGAACGCGCTGCGCAGGCCGGCCAGCACGGCCGGCCGGTCCCAGCCGGCCATCCCGCCGGCCAGCGAGATGGCATCGCGCCTCGGGTCGTACACACCGGGGCTGCCCAGCACCGTCTGGGTGACCTCGGCTCTGGTCACGCCCGCCGCCGAGCAGATGCCGTCGGCCAGCTTGACCAGCTCGCTGACCCGCTTGCTCACGCTCGCCGCCGGGCAGCGCGACTCGGCCTTGGCCCTGATCTCGCCGGTCAGATCGGCGATCGCGCCGCGCAGGTACTCGTGCCCGATGTCGAGCCCGAGCACGTAGCCAGCATCCGGCCGGATCTCGTACAGCACCGCTGACCGGCCGGGCACGCCGGTCCGCTGGCCCGCCGTCCTGACCAGCCCGGATCGCTCGACGTTGGCCAGCGCCAGCGACACCGTCGGCTTCGACAGCCCGGACAGCCGGGCCAGGTCGGCCCGCGAGCACAGGCCAAGCTGGCGGATCTGGTTGAGCAGCAGCTGCTCGTTCATGGTCCTGATGAGCTGAGGTCGGGCCGGGGTGAACCCGGTTCCGGCGGCGGCGTCAGTCATCTAGCGCAGGTAGGCGAGGTGCTCGCCGTGCAGCTCGGTGTACTCGGCGACCAGCTCCCTGGCGGCCGTGATTCCCGGCACCAGCGGATGCTGGGCGAGCGCGACGGCGGCCAGGCTGGCGTTACCCGACATCGCGGCCTCCACGATTCCTCGCTCGTACTCTTTCACAGCCAGCACCAGGGCCCGCGCTGACCGAGGCAGGTCGGCCGGCGGGCCGAGCCTGGACAGGCCGCCGGCGTCCACCCGGGCGGGGATTTCCACGATGTCGTCGGGATCGAGGAAGTCGAGCGCCTGGTCGTTGCGCATGTTCACGATGACGTCGCTGGCCCCCCGTCCGGCCAGCCCGTCGATCACCCGCAGCGCGAGGCCCTCGTATCCGCCCAGCTCGCCGGCCTCGATCGGGACGGCGCCGGCCGCCGCCCGCTCCGCCCGTGCCTGGGCCTGCCCGCTGTCGCCCTGGGTGTCGGTCTTCATGTAGGTGTCGTGCCGGACGCCGATCAGGTTCGCGTAGGCGGACCACGCCGCGTGCACGTCGCCGTCGGCGAAGGCCTTCCCGATCGCGGTCAGCAGCTCGGCGTTCAGGCCGGCCACGTCCTGACCGCGGCTCGAGCCGGCCTGCCGCACACCGTCGACATAGCGCCGGGCGTCGTAGTAGTAGTACACGTACTCGGTCGGGATCGCGCCGACCCGCCGCACCTCGTCGGCGTCGAAGGCGGCGAACTGGTGCGCCGACCGCTGCAGGTCCTCGAACCTGGCCATCAGGTCAGGCAGCAGGTCCTCGCCGCCGACCTCGAACGAGGTGACCCAGCCCAGGTGGTTCAGGCCGCTGTACCCGGCCCGCGGCGGCCGGCTCCCCGCGGCCCGCCCCGGCGAACCTGGCCAGGTCAGCGATCGTCCCTGACGGGGTGTCGCAGACGCCGACGGCCCGCACCTTGCCCTGCGCGCTGATCGCCTGGGTGATCAGGCCCGCCGGGTTGGTGAAGTTGATCAGGACCGCCTCCGGCGCGCACTGGCTGAGCACGTCGCAGTAGGACAGCACGACCGGGATCGTCCGCAGCGCCATCGCGCACCCGCCCGGCCCGGTCGTCTCCTGGCCGACGATGCCGCGCCGCAGCGCCACCTGCTCGTCGATCACCCGGCCGCGGTCCCCGCCGACCCTGATGGCCGAGAAGACGTAGTCCGCGCCGGTGAACGCCTCAGCCACGTCGGCGGTGACGGTGACGACGTCCGGCTGGCCGAGTACCACCGCCACCTCGGCGGCCAGCCTGGCCGTCGTCGCCCGCCGTGCGGCGTCGGGCTCGAACAGGCAGATCTGGTCGAAGGCTCCTGGCCGTCCGGCCAGCACGGCACGAACGAAGGCGGGCATCCGCACGCCGCCGCCACCGAGAATGGCTAGCTTCATCGCCCTGCTCCCCTAACCCTGTTCGGTCCCGCCCGGCCGCATCGCTGCGGCGAGCGCCGTGGCCACGTCCTTGACAACCATGGGGCGCAACGGCCAGCCCGCGCCCGTCCCGGCGGCACCGACCTGGCCGACACCACCGAGCCTGCCGACGGCCTCCGATCCCGCGGCGTTGGCCGCGACCGCAGCCTCGGTGACCGATGCACCGCCGATGAGCGCGGCGATCATCGCCCCGGCGAAGCTGTCGCCCGCGCCGGTCAGATCCCTGACCGTGACCTCGCTGACGCCGTCGCGCACCTCGGTGACGGAGCCGTCCGGCCCCGCCACCAGAGCGCCGGCCTGGCCCCTGGTCACCACCAGCTGGGTGCCCCACGCCGCCGCCGACGCGACCGCCTCGCCCAGGCCGGGCGCGCCGGTCAGCCGGAGCAGCTCGTCGGAGTTGGGCACGAAGATGTCGGCGAGCGCGACGCACTCGATCACGGCCTCGCGCTCGCGCTCGTCGCCGAGCGAGGTGTCCAGCATGATCTTGCAGCCAAGCTCACGCGCCTCGCGCAGAAACGGCGGCACCAGCCGCCCGGCGTGCAGGTAGCACCAGGCCGGGCGCTCGGCGCGCAGCACGCGGTGCCAGCGCTGGATCTCGGCGCGCTCGCTGGCCGCGGCGGACGGCAGGTGCGTCACGAACCCGCGGTCGCCGTCGAAGTTCAGCACGACCGTGATCCCGGCGGTGGGCCCGGCCACGTGTGCCGACGGCGACAGGTCCACGCCGGCCGCGGCGCAGTGCTCGGTCACGACCTGCGAGCCGAGGTCGTCGCCGAGCCACGTGCACAGCCCGGCCCGCACGCCCGCGCCGGCCGCGGCGGTGGCGCTGGTGACCGCGCCGCCGCAGGAGATCGCGAACTCGTCGGTGAAAACCTCCTCACCGCGGCCGGGCAGCCGGTCCAGCTGGCCGAAGACCAGCTCGAGGAAGACCAGCCCGAACGAGATCATGTCCAACGAGAAACAGCCTCCCGCAACGTGCGCCGCCGCCGGCCCGCTGGCCACCCGGCCGGCCAGATTTCTGCCTGCGGGCGTTCAGGATTCACGCGCCAGATCACGGTTCGGCCACGACCTCTGTTACGTCTCGGATAGTTAGGATACTGTCCTAACAATCTCCACGATAGTGGGTCGCGGCGTCGTTTACTGAACTGGCAGGGTCATGGTCGGACAGTTCGCGATTACCAAGGTCACCGAAGAAGGCGACCAAAGTCACGAGTCTTACGAATTTCGGGGAGATTCTCGACATTCATGATGGTTACTGGCACCATCGCCGACACCGGCATCGTCGGCACCCGGCTAGCCGAGCACCGTCGCCGGCTGGTCTTCGTCCGGCATCCCGGCACGCCGTGACGCACTCCAACTCGCCAACATGCAGCATTCAAGAAGGGCCGAAGCCATGAGACGCCTTACCAAACTCGGGGTCGTCATCGCATCAGGTCTGCTGGCCGCAGCCTGCTCATCCAGTCCTGCCCCGTCGACGGGGCCCTCGTCCTCGTCAGGCCCCAGCGGGGTCCTGCAAATTTCCAACGAGTCCGGCGCCACCTGGACCTGTGGCTTCAGCCCGTTCAACGGCTCGGTGCTCGGGCTGTCTCTCGGGCCGGTCTACGAACCGCTAGTCTTCGTCAATACGCTGCAGAGCGGCAAGGCCACCCCGTGGCTCGCCAGCGCCTATACCTGGTCTAACGGCAATAAGACCATCACGTTCACGATCCGGCACGGCGTGAAGTTCAGCAACGGCACGCCCATGACCGCCGCCGACGTGGTCTTCACCTTCAACATGCTGAAGAAGTTCCCCGCGCTCGACCTCAACGCGGTCTGGTCGGTGCTCTCCAGCGTGACTCAGCAGGGCTCCGACAAGGTCGTCATGAACTTCAAGACGGCGGCCGTTCCGTACTTCTACTACATCGCCGACCAGGTCGGCATCGTGCCGCAGAGCATCTGGTCCAAGGTGCCGAACCCGGTGAACTTCACCGACGCCAACCCCATCGGTACTGGTGCCTACACGGTGAAGTGCAGTCCGGCCCTGCTCACCTACACGGCCAACAAGCACTACTACCAGCCAGGTGAGCCGCACATCGGCACTGTCCTGTACCCCTCGTACACCTCCAACGACCCGGCCAACCTGGACCTGGCCACCGGCAAGGCCCAGTGGGGCGGCCAGTTCATCCCGAGCATCGACAAGTTCTACAAGTCCAAGAGCCCGAGTTATAACTACTGGTTCCCGCCGGTCGCCAACGTGTCCATGTTCGTCAACCTGAAGGACCCGATCCTGTCTGACCTGCACGTCCGCCAGGCCATGGCGTACGCGATCAACCGGAGCAAGGTCTCGACGGTCGGCGAGTACGGCTACGAGCCCGCCAGCAACCAGACCGGAATCGTCACGCCCACATTCAGTACCTGGGTGGACTCGGCCGCCGCGGCCAAGTTCGGCAACTACAGTTTCAACCCGGCCAAGGCCACCTCGATCCTGACCGCGGACGGCTACAAGAAGGATTCGAACGGGATCATGGCCAAGAACGGCAAGGAACTGTCGTTCAGCATCGTCAATGTCGGCGGCTACTCCGACTGGGTGGCGTCCGTTCAGGTCATCCAGCAGAACCTGGCGACAGTCGGCATCAAGATCACGCCGATCAACCTGGCCGGCACTGACTACAACAACCGCCTCTACAAGGGGGACTTCCAGCTGGCTTACGCGAGCGAGACCGGCGGGCCGAGTCCCTACTACGAGCTGCGGCAGCTGCTCTACGGGCCGAACACGGCCCCGATCGGCCAGCTGGCCAGCACGAACTACGAGCGGTACAGCAACCCGGCAACGGACAAGCTGTTCAACGAGTACGGCGGCACGACCGACGAGTCTCAGCAGCACGCGATCGTGAACCAGCTCGAGCAGGTCATGCTCAGCCAGGTCCCGGTCATCCCGATCACCGAGTCGGTCGACTGGTTCCAGTACGACACGAGCAAGTTCAGCGGCTGGGTCACTCAGCAAGACCCGTACGCTCAGCCGGCCCCTTACAGCGTTCCTGACTGGGGCATCCAGCTCCTCCACCTCACGCCGAAGGGCTGAGCCTGCGCCCCGGGGCCCATCCCAGGGTCCCGGGGCACTCCGCCCGCACCTCTTGCGGTTTGGCGCGGATTGGCTGACCTTGGGGATGAGAATGCTGACACGCAGGAGGAGAGCATGAGGTACGCACTTCGCCGGCTCGGCTTCTTCCTCCTCACGCTCTGGGCATGCCTAACCCTGAACTTCGTGCTACCGCGGCTGATGCCGGGCAATCCGGCGCTGGCGCTGCTGGCCAAGTTCCACGGCCGGATCAGCGGCCAGGCACTGAAGGCGCTGGAGATTGCCTTCGGCGTGCACACGAACGAGAGCTATATCCACCAGTACATCGATTACCTGCGTAACACGGCCACCGGACACCTCGGGATATCGCTCAGCCAGCTCCCCACCCCGGTGACCCAGATCATCAGCAACGCGCTGCCCTGGACGCTCGGGCTGGTCGGCCTCACGACGATCCTGGCCTTCGTGCTCGGCACGAGCATCGGCATCATCGGCGCCTGGCGGCGCGGCACCTGGCTCGACAACGTGCTGCCGCCGGTGTTCGTGATCACCTCGGCGATCCCGTTCTTCTGGATCGGGATGCTGCTGATCGTCGCGTTCAGCCTGCACGGGCCGCACCTGCCGTCGAACGGAACCTTCGACAACACCATGGTTCCCGCGTTCAACTGGCCGTTCATACTGAACCTGCTTCAGCATGCGCTGCTGCCGGCCGCGGCGATCCTGATCACCTCGATCGGGCTGTGGATCCTGACCATGCGCAACAACATGGTCACCGTGCTGTCCGAGGACTACATCAAGATGGCCCGGGCGAAAGGCCTGCCCGGCAGGCGGATCATGTTCGACTACGCGGCGCGCAACGCCATCCTGCCCAATCTCAGCGGCCTGGCCATGTCGCTCGGATTCGTGCTCGGCGGCTCGGTCCTGGTCGAGTACGTGTTCAACTATCCGGGCCTGGGCTTCTGGCTCGTGCAGGCGGTCGAAGGCGAGGACTACCCGCTGATGCAGGCCCTCTTCCTGCTCATCACGCTGGCCGTGCTGATCGCCGTCCTGATCGCCGACATCCTCACCGCGCTGCTTGATCCGCGTACCAGGACCGCGAGGTAAGCCGATGGCGAGCACCGAACTCTCCCCCGGGCTCGGCCCGGCCGCCGCGCCGAGCGCGGGCCAGTCCGACGCCCAGCCAGGATCACCACCAAGCCGGGCGCGGGAGGCAGCGGTCAGAAGCGGCCAGGCACTGCACCGGCTGTACCGGACCCTGCGCTCCAACCCCAAGGCCGCCACCGGCTTCATCTTGCTGACCTTCGTGTGCGTGCTGGCGGCGGTACCCGGCCTGATCGCCCATGACCCGCCGCGGCTCGAGATCTACGGCCGGTCGCTCGGGCCGTCGGCCAGGCACCTGTTCGGGACCACGGTCTACGGCCAGGACATCTTCTCCCAGTTCATCTGGGGCGCACGCGAGACCCTGATCATCGCGGTGGTCAGCGGCTTCCTGTCCACCCTGCTGTCGGTCATCATGGGCGTCGCGGCCGCCTATCTCGGCGGGGCCTGGGACGGCGGGCTGAACCTGATCACCGACACCCTGCTGGTCATCCCGGGCTTCCCGCTGCTGCTGATCATCGCCGCCTACTTGCCGAACAGCGGCGTAGTGGTGCTGATCGCCATCCTGGTCATCACCGGCTACAGCTACGGCGCGCGGCAGCTGCGGGCCCAGGCCCTCTCGCTGCGCAGCAGAGACCACCTGGAGGCAGCCAGGGTCCGGGGCGAGCGGGGCTCCTACATCATCGCCGTCGAGATCATCCCGACGATGGTTCCGCTGATCGTGGCCACCTTCCTCGGCACGGCCGTGTTCAACGTGCTGTTCGCCGCCGGCCTGCAGTTCATCGGCTTCGGCAACCCGGCCTCGGTGAGCTGGGGGACGATGCTCTACTGGGCGCAGAACAACGAGGCCCTCTCGATCGGCCAGTACCTGTGGGCGCTGATGCCCGGACTCGGGATCGCGATCCTCGGCGCCTCCTTCGCCCTGCTCAACTACGCGTTCGACGAGATCGGCAACCCGGCGCTGCGGCCGGTACGGAGGCACCGTGTCAAGCGCGCTCGCTGACGGCACCGGCCGGGCCACGGTCACCGGCGAGCCGATCCTGCAGGTGAGCGACATCACCGTGGAGTACGCCACCAAGCAGGGCAACGTCAGGGCCGTCGACAACGTGAGCTTCGACCTGGACGGCGGTGAGTTCCTCGGCATCGTCGGCGAGTCAGGGTGCGGCAAGTCGACGCTGCTGTTCGCGATCGCCCAGCTGCTCGCTCCCCCGGCCGGCCTGGCGGGCGGGAACGTGGTCTTCAAGGGCGTCAGCATGGTCGGGATGACCGACTCGCAGCTCGCCGCCGTGCGATGGAAGGACATGTCGGTCGTCATGCAGAGCGCGATGAACGCGCTCAACCCGGTGACGTCGATCGGCGCTCAGTTCAAGGACGCCATGCGGGCGCACGGCGTCCGGTCGAAGACCGAGATCGCGGACCGGTCCGCGCACGTGATGCGCATGGTCGGGATCGATCCCACCCACCTGCGCAGCTACCCGCACCAGCTGTCCGGCGGCATGCGCCAGCGGTCCATGATCGCGATGGCGCTGCTGTTCACCCCCGACCTGGTCATCATGGACGAGCCGACCTCCGCACTCGACGTCGTGGCGCAGCGCTCCCTGATGGTGCAGATCAAGGAGCTGCAGGCCGAGCTGGGCTTCAGCATCATCTTCGTGACCCATGACATGTCGCTGGTCCGGCACTTCTCCGACCGGCTGATGGTGATGTACGCCGGGCAGGTCGCCGAGCTGGGCGCCACCTCCGGCGTCTTCGGGTCGCCGCTGCACCCCTACACCCGCGGGCTGATGGACGCGTTCCCGTCCATCAAGGGCGAGCGGATCCCGCTGACCGGCATTCCCGGCCATCCGCCGGACCTGGCCAGAATCGGTGACGGCTGCCTGTTCGCGCCGCGCTGCCCGAAGGTGATGACGCAGTGCGAGACCACGCCGCCGCCGCTGTACCTGGTCGACGGCACCCAGGTCCGCTGCCTGCTGCACGCGGACGGGAGCGCCCGGTGACCGAGCCATCAGCCAGCCAGGCCGCCCAGCAGAAGACGGCACCGCAGGAGACGACACCGCAGGCGACGGCACCCCCCGCACTGCTGCGGACCGACGGGCTGACCAAGCACTTCAGGATCGGCGGCGGCCTGCACCGGCGGATCCTGCACGCGGTCGATGACGTCAGCCTCAGCATCGGGCCCGGCGAGATCGTCGCGCTGGTCGGCGAGAGCGGCAGCGGGAAGTCGACGATCGCCCGGCTGCTGGCCAAGATCTACCTGCCCACGGCGGGCGAGATCTACCTGCAGGGCAGGCGGCTGTCGGCGATCAGGTCACGCGCCGACCTGCTGGCCTACCGCAGCGACGTCCCGATGGTCTTCCAGGATCCGTTCGCCTCGATCAACCCGGTCTTCCGCGTCTCGCACGGCATCGAGCGGTGCCTGCGGCTGCACCGGCCCCAGCTCAGCCGGGCCGAGCGCAGGGCCGAGGCGATCCGGATCTTCGAGATCGTCGGCCTGGCCCCGGGAGCCGAGGTTCTCCAGCGCTTCCCGCACGAGCTCAGCGGCGGCCAGCGGCAGCGGGTCGGGTTCGCGCAGGCGCTCGCGATGAAGCCGAAGCTGATCTTGGCCGACGAGCCGGTCTCGATGCTCGACGTGTCGATCAGGATCGGCCTGCTGAACCTGATGACCGGGCTGCGCGACGCCGAGGGCGTCTCGATCCTGTACATCACCCACGACATCGCGAGCGCCCGGTACGTCGCCGACCGCCTCGTGGTCATGTACGCGGGCCAGATCGCCGAGTCAGGCCCGGTCGAGGACGTGCTCGCCCGGCCGCGGCACCCCTACACCCAGCTCCTGGTCTCGGCCGTGCCCGACCCGCGGGCCGAGCTCAGCGTCGGGGCGGACACGGACCGGGGCGAGCCGCCGCGGGTGATCGACCCGACTCCCGGCTGCCGGTTCCGCTGGCGCTGCCCGCTGGCCGTCGACGCGTGCCACCAGGTCTCCCCGCCGCTCCGCCAACTGCTCCCCGACCATTCCGCCGCCTGCCACGTGGCGACGGCAGACGCTGAACTGAGGGCATTCTGATGAAGGTAGCCGTGGTCGGCGGTGGCTCGACCTACACCCCCGAGCTCATCGACGGATTCGCCCGGCTGGCCGGCCAGGTCGCGATCACCGAGATCGTCCTGGTCGACCCGGACCAGGGCAGGCTGTCGGTGGTGGGACCGTTCTCCGCCCGGATCATGCGCGCCTACGGGCACCCGGCCACCGTGCGCTGGACCTCCGACCTCGACGACGGGCTCGACGGCGCGGGCGCGGTCCTGCTCCAGCTCCGGATCGGCGGCCAGGCGGCCCGGCACCGGGACGAGACCTGGCCGCACAAGTGCGGCTGCATCGGCCAGGAGACGACCGGGGCCGGCGGGTTCGCCAAGGCACTGCGGACCGTGCCGGTTGTCCTGGACATAGCGGAACGGGTCCGCGCCCGCGCATTGGCCGACGCCTGGCTGATCGACTTCACCAATCCGGTCGGGATCGTCACCCGGGCGCTGCTCGACGCCGGGCACCGGGCCATCGGCCTGTGCAATGTCGCGATCGGGTTCCAGCGGATCTTCGCCGGCATGCTCGGTGTCGAGCCGGACCGGGTCAGCCTGGAACACGTCGGGCTCAACCACCTGACCTGGGAGCGCGCCGTCCTGCTCGACGGCGCCGACGTGCTGCCGGACCTGATCGCGCGGCACGGCAGGGACCTGGCCGACCTGATCGAGCTGCCGCTGTCCGTTCTCGAGCTGACCCGCTCGATTCCGTCGTACTACCTGCGCTACTTCTACGCGCATGACCAGGTCGTCGCCGAGCAGCGCACCAGCCCGACGCGGGCCGAGCAGGTCGCGCAGATCGAGCAGGAACTGCTGGCGATGTACGCGGACCCCGCACTCGACCGCAAACCCGAACTGCTCGGCCAGCGCGGCGGCGCGTTCTACTCCGAGGCCGCGGTCGCGCTGCTCGCCTCGCTGGTCAACGACACCGGCGACACCCAGGTCGTGAACGTCCGCAACAACGGCACCATGCCATTCCTGCCGGACGACGCGGTCATCGAGGTCTCGTCGGTGATCGGCCGGAACGGCGCCGCACCGGTCGGCTTCGCCCCGCTCAACCCGCTGATGCGGGGGCTGACCGGGCACGTGTCCGCCTACGAGGAACTGGCCGTGCAGGCCGCCACGCTCGGCGGGCGGGACCGGGTGGTCGAGGCGATGCTGGCCCATCCGCTGATCGGGCAGTACGACCAGGCCGAGACGCTGACCGATCTGCTGCTGGCCGAGAACGCCGCGTACCTGCCCTGGGCGAGCGGCCGGTGAGCGAGGCTCTTCCCGCTGCTCTCGCGATCGACGGCGGGAACAGCAAGACCGACGTGGCCCTCGTGGCGCAGGACGGAACCCTGCTCGCGCTGGTCCGCGGCCCCGGCATGCCGGTCAGGCTCGGCCGGCAGACCGTCGGTGTCATCGCGGAGCTGATCCGGTCGGCCGTCCGGCTGGCTGGGCTCGAGCAGCACAGCGGCCAGCAAGCCGGAACCGCGGCCGTCGCCGCGCACCTGGTCGCCTGCGTGGCCAACGTCGACCTGCCGGCCGAGGAGCGCGAGCTTGAGCGCATGCTGGGCGAGCAGGCCTGGACCGGCACCACGCTGGTCGCCAACGACACGTACGCCGTGCTGCGAGCGGGCCTCGACGACGTGCCAGCGGCCGGCGCGCAGCGGCACTGGGGGGTCGGCGTCACCTGCGGCACCGGCATCAACTGCGTCGGCCTGGCTCCGGACGGCTCGACCGCCGGATTCCTGGCCCTCGGCATGACCACCGGGGACTGGGGCGGCGGCGGCGGGCTCGGCCTCGAGGCTCAGTGGAACGCGGTCCGCGCGGAGGACGGCCGCGGGCCGCAGACCGCGCTGCGGGAGGCGGTGCCCGCGTACTTCGGACTGAAGGATCCGCTCGACGTCGCCGAGGCCCTGCATCTCGGCGAGATCTCCTGGGACCGGATCGCCGGTCTGGCGCCGATCGTCCTGCAGGTCGCCGATGCCGGGGACGAGGTGGCCCGCGGCCTGGTGCTGCGCCTGGCGCAGGAGATCTTCCTGCTGGTCTCCAGCGCCGTGACGCGGCTAGGGCTCGCCGCCGAGCCGGTCCCCGTCGTGCTCGGCGGCGGGGTGGTGGCATCGGGCAACTCGCTGCTGATCGAGCACACGACCAGCCTGATCGCCGCCGCCTTCCCGGCCGCGGAGGTGCGCGTGCTCAGGCAGGTCCCGGTCGCCGGGGCGGCACTGATCGGACTCGATCTCGCCGCGGCCTCGCTCGAGGCGAAGCAGCGGCTGCGCGCGGCCTTCGCCAACCGCCCGGCGGCCGGAGCCTGACGCCTCTGCCGGTCAGATGTTCGGCAATTCAGTACAATCGCCGTCCAGGGGCCGCTAGCACCCCGGCTTCCGATCGAAGGACACTGTGACCGCTCCGAGCACCCCCCGCAGCAGGGCGAACAGGCACCGCAGGCACCGGATCAGGACCAAGACCCTGGTCTTCCTGGCCGTGGCGGGCTGCCTGATGCTCCTGGTCGGGCGGGGCACGGCCCAGATCGTGGGCCGCGTCACCTGCCAGAACAACCAGATCGTGCTCAACGTCGCGGTCAGCACCGATATCGCGCCGGCGATCCAGCGGGTCGCCGATTACTTCAACCGCCAGGGCCGTGAGGCCGACGGCCGGTGCGTATCGGTCTACGTCAACGCCGAGGCGCCGGCCCTGGCCGCGGGCCAGATCGACGGGCAGCGGCCGAGCCCGGATCCCGCCATCGACGCGTGGATCCCCGACTCCAGCCTCTGGATCGATCAGGCCAGAGGGTTCGCGCTCGGCGCCAAGACCGTCCAGCCGGCCGGGTTCAGCGTGGCGCTGTCCCCGCTGCTCCTGGTCATGCCGAAGGCCGCCGCCGCGCGGACCGCCGCCTTCGGCAAGGCCGGCTGGCGGCTGCTGCTCCCGCGCTCGGCCGGCGGCCCGGTCGTCCCGGCCAGCATGCGCGTGGACCTGCCCGACCCGACGCAGAGCGCCGCCGGCCTGGCCAGCCTGATCGAAGTCGGCCGCCTGCTCGGCCAGGGCGCTTCGGCCCGGGTGCGGTTCACCAGGTTCGTCCTCGGGTCCGAGGTCACCTCGTACTTCGACGACCCCAGTTCGCTGCGGTCGTTCGTCAGCCTGGCCGCGCCGCCGCTGAACGGCGACCCGGTGACCATCACGACCGAGCAGGCGGTGCTCGCCTACGACGAGCAGAACCCGCGCCAGCCGCTCGCGGCCACCTATCCGGCCGGCCGCGCGGTCGGTCTCGGCAGCCCGGAGCTCGATTACCCGTACGTGCTGACCGCGTCAGACCCGGTCAGGCTCGACGCGGCCACCCTGTTCGGCAAGGTGCTGACCGGGTCCTACGCGCGGAGCGTGATCCGGTACGCCGGTTTCCGGTCGGGCAGCAACGTGCCGGACCGATTCGCTCCCTCGTACGGACTCAGCAAGCAGCTGCTGCAGGTGGCCACGCCCGCCACGGCGACCGAGGCGCCGGCCGCCCTGCAGGTGTGGAACAAGCTGGCCCTCGGATCGCGGGACCTGACGCTGGTGGATGTCTCCTCCGCGATGGCCAGCGCCGGCCAGCCCGTCCGATCCGACCGGCCCGACGCTGGAGCAGGAACTGACCCAGGCGGCATCGCTCGGCCTCGCGCTGTTCGCCGACACCGCCAACCTGGGCCTGTGGGAATTCGCCGATCACTTCCAGGGCGGCGCGCTGCCCTACAAGCAGCTCGTGTCCGTCGGCCCGCTGCCCCAGAGCGTCGGCGTCATCAGCAGGCGCGCCCAGCTGGAGCGCATCAACGGAAATCTTCCGCCGACCGGCGGCCCGCATGTCGCGCTGTACGGCTCGATCCTCGACGCCTACAAGTACATGCAGTCGACCTATAAGCCGAAGTTCTTCAACGCCGTGATCGTGCTCGCTTCCGGCGTGGAGAACGCGCCCGGCGACATCACCGCCAGCAAGCTGCTCAAGCAGCTCGCGAAGCTCGCCGACCCGGCCCGCAGGGTAGCCGTGATCATCATCGCCTTCTCGCCCTCGGCTGACTTTGGCGAGCTCAAGCAGATCGCGAACTTCACCGGTGGCCAGGCGTACCAGATCAGCGACCCGTCGCAGGTACTCAGGGTGTTCTACGAGGCACTGGCGCACCGGCTGTGTGATCACGGCTGCGTCGCGCCCTGACCACGGCGCCAGCTAACGTAGGGCGTTATGAACCCCTTTCGTGCGGACTCGACGACCTCGGCGACCTCGGGCCTCTCGACCACCGATCGAACCACGCTCGGCCGGCTGCGCGAGCGCGGCCTGGCTGACCGGGCCGCGCTGCACGACGTGCTCGACGCAGGCCTGATCTGCCACCTCGGAGTCGTGATCGACGGCACCCCGGTCGTGCTGCCGACCGGCTACGGCCGGATTGAGGAGACCCTGTACCTGCACGGATCGTCGGCCAACCGGTCGCTGGCGGCTGCCGACGGGGCGGAGGTCTGCGTGACCGTGACCCTGCTCGACGGGCTCGTCTGCGCCCGGTCGGTCTTCCACAACTCGATGAACTACCGCAGCGCGGTGATCTACGGAACCGCGCAGCTGGTCACCGACAGCGCGGAGCGCCGCACCGCCGTCCAGGCCATCACCGAGCATCTGATTCCCGGCCGCTGGGACAACTCCAGGCAGCCAAGCCGCAAGGAGATGGCGGCGACGTCAGTCCTCGCGCTGCCGCTCGACGAGGCCTCAGTCAAGGCGCGGGCGGGCTGGCCGAAGGACGACGACGAGGACTACGAGCTCGACCACTGGGCAGGCCTGCTTCCCATCACCATGACCGTCGGGCCCGCTGAGTCCGACCCGCAGCTCAGGGAAGGCATATCCGTCCCCGCGCACATCACCGAACTTCAGACCCAAGCTGGCGGCGCGGGCACCGGCGGTAGCTAACTGCCCTAGGCTAGGACAGTGACTGACCGACTGGTCTGGATTGACTGCGAGATGACCGGGCTTGATCTTGCCAGCGACGCGCTGGTCGAGATCGCCTGCGTGGTCACCGACCGTGACCTGAAGGAACTGGACGAAGGCGTCGACCTCGTCATCAAGCCGCCTGCCGAGGCGCTCGACCACATGCCGGGCCTGGTGCGCGACATGCATACCACGTCCGGGCTGCTGACCGAGCTTGCGGCCGGGATGACGCTGGCTGAGGCGCAGGACCAGGTGCTCAGCTACGTCCGCGGCCACGTGCCCGAGCCCAGGAAGGCGCCGCTGTGCGGGAACTCGATCGCCACCGACCGTGCGTTCCTGGCCCGCGACCTGCCGCGGCTCGATGAGTACCTGCACTACCGGATGATCGACGTTTCCAGCGTCAAGGAACTGGCCAGGCGCTGGTATCCCCGTGCGTACTTCGCCAGCCCGGCCAAGGTGGGAGGGCACCGGGCGCTCGCCGACATCAGGGAATCCATCACCGAGCTGCGCTTCTACCGGGAAGCGGTTTTCGTTCCCATGCCAGGGCCCGACACCGCCACGGCGCGCGAGATCGCGGCGAAGTTCGCTCCTGGTGCGCACGTTCCCGGCGAGGGGGCCGAATCCGGTTCTGCTGAGTGAGCCGGAACCGGTATGCTTCGACAAGCCGCCACGGCGGTCATGGTGGGCGTAGCTCAGTTGGCAGAGCGCCAGGTTGTGGTCCTGGATGTCGTGGGTTCAAGTCCCATCGTCCACCCCAAAGTTTCCGCACCCTCGCAGGGAGCCCGGTCCGGATGGCGGCCGGGCTTATAGCTGCCCGGCCCAGCCTCGTTGTACTCTTTCGTACATGACTGTACAATCAAGCCATGGTGATGATGACTTCCTCCGAGGCCCGGGCCGCGCTGCCTGAGCTGCTGTCGCGGGTTGAGAGCGGCGAGGAGGTCACGATCACGCGGCACGGCCGGCCGGTAGCTGTCCTGGTCCGCCCGGACGCGCTCCGCAGCCGCCGTGCCCGTGCGGCACTCGACGGCGCCGAGGCAGTCCATCAGCTGCTCGCCGGAGCGAAGTCGGCGGCACTGCCGGAGGGGCCGGGGCTGACCGAAGCCCGGGCCGAGGAACTGATCGCGGAGATCAGGACCGGGCGCGACGCCCGGTGATGGATGCCTTCGACGCCGACGTTCTCATCTACGCCGCCGTGCCCGGCCACCCACTAGGTCGGCGGGTAGCAGCCCTGATCCGCTCCGCGGACGCCCGGCGCGGCCGGCACCGGCTCGGTCCTGCTGCTGCCCGAGGTGCTTGGCAAGCCGCTGCGCGACGGCGCGGCTGGCGAGGTCAGGATCCTCGCCGGGTTCCTGGCCAAGCTCGATCTGCGGCCGGCGGACCTGGCCACCGCCGAGCTGGCCACCTCCCTGTCGGCCAGATACCGGCTCAGGGCCGCCGACGCCACCCACCTGGCCACCGCCGTCAGCACCGGCGCTGACCGGTTCATCACCAATAACCAGCGCGACTTCCCGAAGGAAATCACCGAGGTCGACGTTACCTACCCCGCCGAGCTGCCCGACCCCGGTACCTGACCCACGCCATCGCGGGCGAAACGCCGCGCGCAGTACCTCGCGCGCCCTAGCCGCCCGCTCATGATCGTGCGGGTGCTTCAGCGGGCAGGTAGATGCGGAACGTGGTGCCGCGGCCTTCCTCGGACTCGACGTCGATGACGCCGCCGGCATCGGCGATGATGCCGTGCACGGTCGACAGCCCCAGTCCGGTTCCCGTGCCCGGCGACTTGGTGGTGAAGAAGCGCTCGAAGATCCGCGCCTGGACCTGCTTGCTCATGCCGCAACCGGTGTCGGCTACGCCCAGCTCGACGTAGCGTCGGTGGCCGGAGCCAGGTCGCAGCCATCCGCCCTGGCCGTCGAGATCCGCCGGCGCCGTCGTGATCGTCAGCTTGCCGCCGCCGGGCATCGCGTCGCGGGCATTGACCGCCAGGTTGAGCAGCACCTGCTCCAGCCGACCGCGATCGGCCAGTACTGGCGGCAGTGCCGTGGGCCATGGCTCGAAGCTCACCTCGGCACAGCCGCTCATGCTGGCGTCCAGCAGGTCCCTGATGCCCGCGATGAGGGCGTCGAGCTCGATCGCGGCGGGCCGGGTCCTGGCCCGGCTGCTGAAGCTGAGCAGGTCGCTGGACAGATGAACGGCGCGGTCCGCAGCGACGTGGATCTCGTCGAGGATCCGGCGCAGCTCAGGATGCAGGTCATCGGTGACGTCCGCGGCCATCTCGGCGTAGCCGACGATGACCGCCAGCAGGTTGCCGAAGTCATGAGCGATGCCGCTGGTGAGCTGCCCGACGGTGACCAGGCGCTCGGCCCGCCGCAGCTCGGCCTCGAGCGCCCGGCGGTCGGCCTCCGCCTGGACCAGTTCGGACGTGCGCTGGCTGACCCGCTCCTCAAGCTCCGCGTTAAAGGTTCGCAGCAAGGCGGCCCGTTCGTGTTCTTCTCGCTGGCGCGCCGTGAGGTCCACCGCGAAGGTGGTCCAGCGCAGCGGGTGCCAGTCGATGACCGCCGCGCCGATCAGGATCGGCACGCGATGCCCGTCGGAGTGCAGATACTCCTTCTCGTACGGCTGGCACGCTCCCGTGCGGCGCAGCTGCGCGAGCGCGTCATCGTCGGTGGCGGCCCATTTCTGGGGCGTGATCGCGCGCCAGGAGATCCGCCCGCCCGCCAGGTCGTCGCGGGAACGGCCGATGATGTCGAGGAAGGCGTCGTTGGCATCGTGAATGCCCGCCTCGCTGGCCACGACCACGCCGAGGACGTTGGCCTCCCTGAGCCGCCCTAGCAGGCGGTTGTTCTGCCGCACGGCATCTTCCGCGCGGCGCTGCTCGGTGATGTCGGTCAGGATGGCGTAGGCGCGCTGCGGCCGGCCCTGCTCGTCGCGCGCGTCCGGAACGGCCGTGATCCGCAGCCACCGCAGCTCACCGGTGCGCCCGTGCGGCAGTCCGGCCACCACGTCGGCGACGACCTCGCCGGTGCGCAGGGCGACCATCACCGGAACGTCCGCTGGCTCGAACGGCGTTCCGTCCTCATGCACGGCGCGGCCGGCCTGGATGAGCGGCCAGCTGGTGATCGCGTCCGGCGCGAGGCCCAGCATCTCGGCCGCCGCGGGATTTGCCCCCAGGATCGACCCGCCAGCGTTGTAGTGGATCACGCCGGGCGGCAGGGTCTCGAACAGGGTCCGGTATCGCTCCTCGGTGACCGCCAGGCGCTCGGCCAGTTCCTCGAGCCGGCGCCGGTCCCTGACGTGCGCGGTGACGTCCGTGCCGTACAGCAGCACGCCGGCGACGCCGCCGGCCTCGTCGCGCACCGGCTGGTAGACGAAGTCCACGAACAGCTGCTCGGGCTCCTGGCCGGGCCCGCGCACCCACACCTCAGACTCGCGTCCACGGCAGGGCTCTCCGGTCCGGGCCACGTTCTCGACCAGGTCAAGGTGCTCCCATGCCTGTTCCGGGAGGGCCTGGCGGAGCGGAACGCCCATCAGGTCACGCCCGCCGACCGCCTTGCGAAACTCCTCGTTGGCGAACTCGAAGACGAGGTCAGGGCCGGCCACATAAGCCACCCCAGCGGGCAGCCTGAGCCAGAGATCGTGCATCAGCACGAGCTCGGCAGGACCGGCACCAGGCAGGCCCGCACCTGAACCCATCACGGCCTATGATCCCCCAGCGTGCGGTCCATCCTCGGTTCGAGCTGCATGCCTCCCCCCTGGACCTATGTCCCTGATCAGCGGGCCTTAGTCCAGGTCAGGCTGGCAGCCGGTCGCGGCGCACATCAGCTCCGTGGCCAGCAACCCTAGCTGGCCGGGCGGGCAATCGACTTGTACTCCAGGTAGGCCATCAAACCCTCCGGGCCGAGTTCGCGCCCGATGCCGCTCGCCTTGTAGCCGCCGAAGGGGGCACAGGTCTCGATCATGTACATGTTGACCCCGTAGGTGCCGGTCCGCACTCGCCTGGCCACTTCCATCCCGCGCTCGTTGTCCGCAGTCCAGACGGTTCCGGCCAGGCCGTACTCGCTGTCGTTCGCGATGCGGATCGCGTCCGCCTCGTCGTCGTAGGGGATCACAGCGAGCACCGGGCCGAAGATCTCCTCGCGGGCGATGCGCATGGCCGGATCCACATCCGCGAACACGGTGGGAGCGACATACCAGCCTGTCTCCCGGCCCGAGGCGCGGGCGCCGCCGGTCACGATTTTCGCGCCCTCGTCCTGGCCGGCCTGGATGTAACCCTCCACCCGGTCCTGCTGCCGCCTCGCGACCAGCGGGCCGACCTGGGTGGCGGGATCCGCCGGATCGCCCACCGCGAGCCCGCTCACCATCGCCGCCAGGGCGTCGACGGTCTCGTCATAACGACTGCGCGGGGCGAGAATCCGGGTCTGGGCCACGCACGCCTGCCCGTTGTTCATCAGCGAGGCCATCTCCAGCCATCCGACGGTCGCGCTGAGGTCGGCGTCATCGAGGATGATCGCGGCCGACTTGCCGCCGAGCTCGAGGCTGCACCGCTTCAGCTGCTGCCCGCAGATGGAGCCGATCCGCCGCCCGGCGGCGGTCGAGCCGGTGAAAGCGACCTTGTCGACACCGGAATGGGAGACCAGATGCTCGCCTGCCTCCCGCCCGGCAGGCACGATGTTGACCACGCCGGGCGGCAGGTCCGCCTGCTCGATCAGCTCGGCCAGCAGGTAGGCGTCGAGCGGTGTCTCAGGAGCTGGCTTGAGTACCACCGTGCAGCCAGCGACGAGGGCGGCGGGAAGCTTGGTCATCGTGGTGAACTGCGGCACGTTCCACGGCACGATCGCGGCCACGACGCCGACGGGCTCCCGGCGCACGGTCACCGGCCCGAACAGGCCGGGGCGATCATCTTCCCAGGTAAAGGTCTTGCCGAGATCGGCGAAGTAGCTGAGCATCAGCTGCGGCTGCGGTGCCTGCGCCAGCTGCGAGAACGTGATGGGCGAGCCCATCTCCTCGGTGATCAGCGCCGCGATCTCGCCCAGCCGCCCGGCATACAGGTCGGCGAGCCGAGCCACCGCGTCGGCCCGGTCGGCCGGCGCCATCCGCGGCCAAGGCCCGTTGTCGAACGCCTCCCGAGCGGCCGTCACGGCCCGGTCCATGTCGGCTGCCGTGCCCTCGGGCACCCGGCCGACGATCTCCTCGGTGTGCGGCGAGATGACGTCGATGGTGTCGGAACCAGCTGGCGTCACCCACTGCCCGCCGATGTAGAAGCGGTCATGACTGTGCATCGTCGATCTCCTTAAGGCCGACGGCCGCGGCTGCGGCACCAGGAGGAACTCGTTCTAGCTCGGCTGCGCGATGGCCCGGTGCCGACTCTACGCCGGACTCGACAACTAGAACAGGTTCTAGATATTGGCCGCGGCGGGTTGCCTGAGTGACCACGCCGGCTCAGACGGGCTCGATGACCGGCCAGCCCAAGAAGGGCCCTGGCACGGTGTCGCCGGTCCCGTCGCGGCTGACCGTGACCGCGGACCGGACCGACTCGCCCGGGTCAGCGAGCGCGGCCCCCGTCCTGGCCGCCCCACTGCCTGAACGCGGCCCTGGCATCCGGTTTCTTGACACGCTGACGGCGAGCGCACGCACCCGCTAGAGCGGCTCCGCTCCGGTGCGCCGCTGCTTTCCGCGCCGTAAAGCCGGATCAGGACCCGCGGACAATGCCGTCCGCATCGGCCGATTCGGCGAAGTCCGCGAATCCGGCATCGCCGGCGGACAGGTAATGCTCGATGACTACCGCGAGCTCAGGAACGGCCCGGAACTGCCGTCCTGGCTCCTCAGCGATGTCGACGACCAGCACCGGATGGTCGTGCCCGCTGACCGTCACATCGTCGATGACGAGCAGAAAGGAGTGCGGGTAACCCGCCGGCACCAGGCCAAGCAGCTGCCGGGCCATCTTCCCGGCGCAGGCCGGGTCATCCAGGAACTCGACATTGGCCAGCAGCCCTTCCCCGGCTGGCTGCGATATGGCCGAGACGGTGGTTTTCCACGCCTCGTGATCCGAGAAATCAGTGCGGATCGCCAGCACGCTCGACGTCGCCGGTATCAGATGCATAATCAGTCCTCACGCCAGGCCAGCGCGCATCAGCAGACACGAGCTTAAGAACACGGCGTCTAATGCGCCAGTGCCAATTTCGGCTCGCTGCGCGCAGCCGGACCGAGCGGGTTCTGAGATCACTGCCACCGAGCGGCACGGGATAGGATTCCGCAGTGACGGAGCCCAGCACCGCGGCGTCGCAGTTCTCGCCCCGAACCGCGTGGGCGCGGCGACTGGAGACGCCGCTTCGCCAGTTCGTGCGCACCGAGACGGGCAGCGCAGCTGTCCTGCTCGCGGCCACCCTCGCCGCGCTGGCCTGGGCGAACATCAGTCCGTCCGGGTACGACGCCACGTGGCGCACCGAGTTCTCGATCAGGCTCGGCAGCTACGGGCTGGATGCCGACCTGCGCGAGTGGGTGAATTCCGGGCTGATGGCCTTCTTCTTCCTGGTCGCCGGCCTGGAAGCGCGCCGGGAGTTCGACATGGGCGAGCTGCGCGTGCGCGTGCGGCTGGCGCTGCCGCTGGTGGTGGGACTCGGCGGGATGGTCGTTCCGATCGGGATCTACCTGGCCCTCAATGCGGGCCGCGCGTCGGCCGGCGGCTGGGGCACGGCCATGTCCACCGACACGGCGTTCGCGCTCGGGCTGCTGGCCCTGGTCGGCCGGAACGCCCCGGACCGGATCGGCACCTACCTGCTGACCTTCGCGATCGTCGACGACGTTGCCGGGATCGTGATCATCGCGCTGGCCTACAGCGGCCACATCGATCTCGCCGCGCTCGCGATCGGGCTGGCCCTCATCGGCCTGGTTCTCGTCGTCCGCGCCCGCGGCGTCCGCAGCGGCGCCGCGTACCTGGTGCTCGGGCTGGCGGCCTGGACGGCGTTCTTCAAATCCGGGGTCGACCCGGTGCTGGTCGGCCTGTTCATGGGGCTGGCGGCCCTGGCCTACCCAGCGACCAGGATCGATCTGGAGCGAGCATCGACCTCTTTCCGGTTGTTCCGCGAGCAGCCGACGCCTGACCTGGCCCGGGACGCGCAGGAGAGCGTGCGGACGGCGATCTCGCCGAACGACCGGCTACAGCAGATCTTCCACCCCTGGACGAGCTACCTGATCGTGCCGCTCTTCGCGCTGGCGAACGCCGGCATCACGATCAGCGGCGCCTTCCTGGCCCGCGCGTTCACGTCGCCGATCACGCTGGGAATCCTGCTCGGCTACGTGCTGGGTAAGCCGGCCGGCACCATCGGAGCGGCGTGGCTGCTGACGAAGGTCAGCCGGGGCCGCATCCGCCCGCCGATCGGCTGGGCCGCCGTGACCGGCGTCGGCACCATCGCGGGCATCGGCTTCATCGTGTCCCTGCTGATCGCCTCGCTGGCCTTCCGCGGCACCGAGCTGGCCGAGGCCAAGATCGGCATCCTGTCCGCCGCGGCAGGCGCGTCCGCGCTCACCTGGCTGGTCTTCCGGCTGACCGCGATGCTGCCGAAGCGGCTGCGCCTGCGCGCGCTCCTCGGCACCGCCGATACCGTCATCGACCTGGCGGTGCCGGTGGACAGCAAACGCGACCATGTGCGAGGCCCGGATCGCGCGCCGGTCACCCTGGTCGAGTACGGCGACTTCGAGTGCCCCTACTGCGGCCAGGCCGAGTCGGTGATCCGCGAACTGCTCGCCGATGGCAGCGACCTGCGCTACGTGTGGCGTCACCTGCCGCTCAGCGACGTTCATCCGCACGCACGAATCGCCGCCGAGGCCGCCGAGGCCGCCGCCAAGCAGGGCAAGTTCTGGCCGATGCACGATCAGCTCCTTGACCATCAGGGTCAGCTGACGGCCAAGGACCTCATCGGCTACGCGGGCGACATCGGCCTGAACACCGAACAGTTCATCAAGGACCTGCGCACGCACGCCGGAGACGCCGGGGTTTCCGAGGACATCGACTCCGCCGATCTCAGCGGCGTCTCCGGCACCCCGACCTTCTTTGTGAACGGCAAGCGGCACCACGGCGCTTACGACATCGGCACCCTCGCCGACGCCGTCCACTCCGCCCGGGCACGCGCTCTGCTCGGCGCACCCCGCCAGCCCGCCGGGCCGGATCGCGACGAGCCGGCTGGGTGAGCGGCCGGATTCGGGTTCGGGCAACACCGCGCCCGCTATCAGATTGGCAGATACCCTACCTTTAGTGGCAGGCTGCGGACCACGTACCGTTAACGTGCCAGACTCCCCGGAGCAGTTTGCTCGTCGGCTGCTCGGCAACTGTCATCGCGGCTCTGCCACGTGACGGAGGTGGGTAAGCGTGAACAACGAGGAGACTGTGGCCTGGATCCGCCAGGCCAGCAACGAGTCGTGCTGGATGTGCGGCATCCGCCTGCGAGCCGACCAGATGGTCGCCGACGGCGGCCCTGCGTGCCCGGACGTCCGCTGGTACTGCCTGGATACGCGGGGATGCACGCAGCGCTGGACGGCGCGGGTCAACGCGGTATCCGGTTCGCCACAGCCCTGGTGAGGTCCCAGGCACCTGCTCAGGCCGATGGTGCGCATCGTTCCGATCCGCTGCTCCCGCTCAAGGACTCCGGTCGCTCTTTTACTAGAACAGCATTGTATTAAAAACAATCATGTTCTAGTCTCAGCAGATGACATCGGATAAGCAGCTGTCGGCGGTTGTCACGCAAGACGCCGACTCGCCGGCTGGCAAGCGCCGGTACCGGTCCACGCACCGGCGGATGCAAGCCGAGCAGACCCGGGCCAGCGCCATCGCCGCGGCTGGCCGCGTCTTCGCGGAGCGCGGATGGATGGCCGCCAATATGCGAGACGTCGCCCGCGAAGCCTCCGTCTCGGTGGAAACGCTGTACTCCAGTTTCGGGTCGAAAGCCGGGCTGCTGACTGCCGCACTGGATGTGGCCATCGTCGGCGACGACGAGCCGGTGCCGTTCGCGCGGCGGCCCGAGGCTTCCGCGATGAGCGCTGGTCCCACCATCGCGGCCAGGGCGCGGACCGCCGCTCAGGTGGTGACCGCGATCAACATCCGGATCCACCGCCTTGACGAGGCCCTGCGGCAGGGCGCGGCGGTCGAGCCGGTCCTGGCCGACCGGCTCGCCTCGTCCGAGGCCAGCCGCCGCGCCGCAGTCGCATCCGCGGCGGCAGAGGTTGCCCGGCGGCCGGTGACGACGCCAGAGGTCGACGAGATTGCCGTCCTGACCAGTTCCGTCGTGTACGCCCTGCTGGTCCGCACATCGGGCTGGGGCAACGCCCAGTACGAGCAGTGGCTCGCCGAACGGCTGACAGAACTCATTCAGCGGAGCGAACGATGAGCGATCAGGCCGCCGATACAACGATCATGGGCATCGTCCACGACGCCCTGCGCCGCGATCTGAGCCGGGCCACCGCCGCGATCTCATCGGAGCCGCCCCCGCCCGACCGCCAGCGCGTCGCGATCGCGCTCCACGTCCGGTGGCTGATGGATTTCCTGCATTCGCACCACACCGGCGAGGATCAGGGCCTCTGGCCCCTCGTGCGGGCGCACAACCCGGAGGCCGGCGCAATGCTCGACCAGATGGACGCCGACCACGCCAGGATAGGGCCGCAGATCGACCGTGTCGCCGACGCCGCCGCACGCTACCAGGCGGGCCCCTCACGCGCCGCCCGGGAGACCCTGGTCGCAGCGATCGAGATGCTCCGATCGGTTCTCGATCCGCATCTGCGGCGCGAAGAGGACGAGATGATGCCCATCGTCTCGCGCAGCATCACCGACGCTCAGTTCAAGGCCTACGAGAACGCCAGCCATGTGGCCGCCAAGTCCAAGAAGGACCTCGGCCGCGAGGGACACTGGCTGATCGACAGCCTGGATCCCGAACGCTTCGACGTGGTCGTGCACACCGTGGGAGCACTGCCACGATTTGTCCTGCTGCACGCCATGGCCAGGCCGTACCGGCTGGAATGCGCTACCCGCTGGGGACCGCAGGTCGAGGTCACGCCGCTCGGCAAGCGCAAGCCCGCCAGCGACGCCGATCACAGCCCGCAGCACGGCTGGTACCGCGTCCGCGGCCAGGTCAGCCTGGACATTCAGGCTTCGCCGCAGACCTTGTACGACCTCGTTGCGGACGTGACACGCATCGGAGATCGCAGCCCCGAATGTTACTCGGCGAAGTGGCTGCCTGGCCCGGCCCCGCACACCGTCGGCGCGCGCTTTCGCGGGCAGAACAAGAAAGGCCCGATCCGGTGGTCGCGCGTATGCGAAGTCACCACCGCCGAGCCAGGGCAGGAATTCGCGTACCGCACCATCCCGGAGCGAGCGGACCTCAGCCGCCGTGACTCGACGACCTGGAGTTATCGGTTCACGCCCGGGAACGGCCGAACCAGGGTCACCCACTCCTACGCCGTCACCCAGCCCCCGCTGCGGCCCTTCCTGGCGCTCTACCGCCGGCTGATGCCGCAGCACACCGACATGCGGCCGGCGATGACCCGCAACCTCGCCGCCCTCAGGCAGATCGCCGAATTCAGCTGAGGCCGCTGGCGCCGCGCCGGCCATCGGTCATGAAGGGCTACCTCCCGGGGGTGCATCGGACGGGCTGGCCGTGACCGCATCGCGGATTACCTCGAAAGCTTCGGTATAGTGCCCGTCGCTGAAGCGCGACCAGTAACGCGCGGTCGATTCGATCAGGCTCCGGCTCGAGGTAATCCCGGATCTCAGTTTGCGAGCCGAAGGAGCCGATGGCCAGAAGCTTGCCCTCAAGCTGGTCATCAATGGTCACGAAATGGTTGGGGCGGAAATCCACCGTGGCCGACGGCGACTGGAAGCAGTAGACCCGCCCGACCTCCCGGCCGGCCACCATCGCCGCCTGGTGCGTGTTGCGATGATCTTGGTGCACGTCGTGCAGCGAGTGCGTGTAGATCACGGTCGGACGCACGGTCTCGACGACGCGGCTGATCGTCGAGATCGTGGGATCGCCCTCGGCGATGCCGGTGTCCTGGAGATCTTCCAGGTACAGGTCGGCGCCGATGGCTAGCGCGGCCATCTCGGACTCGCCGGCTCTGGTGCTCTCCTGGCCGCCGCGCGCCCCCCGGCTCAGGGTCAGGATGGAGACCTCGTGGCCCATGCCGCGATGGGCGAGGAGCACGCCGGCGGCGCCGATCTCGACGTCGTCGGGGTGAGCGCCGATCGCGAGCACGGCCTGGCGGGCGGCCAGCCTCGCGGCGCGGCCCTTGGCCACGAGCGAGGCGACGGTAGCCAGCAGCTGATCGGGCGGCACCGTCTTCTCCAGGAACTCGTCGGCGTCATCGCGCAGCGCTCTGACCGCGTTGTCGAACGATGCGTGCGCGGTGAGCACGGCAACGGGCAGCTGGGGTGATATCTGCCGCAGCCGGCGGAGCAGCTGAATGCCCGTCATCCCCGGCATTTCGACATCGGTTATGACCAGATCCCACGTTTGCGACCTGACGTCCTGCAGTGCGGCGGCGGGATCGGTCGTGTGCGTGACGTCGAATCCGCCGCGTTCGCCCAGCAGGTAGGTGAGGAAACGGCCCGTCACCGGATCGTCCTCGACTACGAGTACCCGGCCGGGCGACCCGTCACCGCTGGTGCTGCTCATGGCCCACTCCCTCGCTCCCCGTCTCTGTGTCGCGCACTCCGAGCCGCGCCCGGCAGGCCGCCGCGACGTCGCTGATGTCGATCTGCTGGAGCATCCGCTCATGCCGGTCGTCATCGGGGTCGAACGTCCGCAGCGCCTGCTCGTAGGCGCGCCGGGCCGCAGGCTCGTCATCCAGCGCGTCGCAGGCACGGCCGAGCGTGAAGGCGGCGAGCGCAAACGCCGCGTCGGCGCAGAGCGCCCGGCGCAGCGCGGCCGCCGATCTCGCCGGGCGGCCCGCTTCGAGCCAGACCATCCCGTCGATGAAATGAGCGTCGGCATCGAGCGGGTCATCCGCCAGCAGCGCGTCCACCTGGCTGAGAGCGCCACCTCGGTCGCCGTTGTCGGCCGCTTCGAGGGCCGCGTCCAGCCGCTGCTCACGGGTGAGCGGCGACGGCGGCCGCTGCGGCCGGCGCTGACGCGCCCTCGATGCTCGAGTCTCGCCCGCGGCCGGCCAGGGCCGCAGCAGCGCGTCGGCAGCACCGAGCAGGAGGATGCCGCCCGGCCGCAGGGAGCGCTCGAGTGACTCGATCACGTGCTGCACGAGGGCAGGGTCGAAGTAGATGAGCACGTTGCGGCAGGCAATCAGGTCAAAGGCCGCCTCGCCGGCCGGCGGCGACTGGTCGCAGGCCAGGTTGTGCCGCCGGAAGCGCACCAGGTCACGCAGGTGCTGGCGGACGAGGAAATGCCCGTCGGCCTGCCGGTCAAGGTAGCGCCTGCGGAGCGGGGATTCCAGGCCGCGCACCGCGCGGGCACCGTACCGGCCGCGCGCGGCTGCAGCGAGCGCGGCGATGGACACATCGGTCCCGAGCACGGAGACTGGCACGGACGGCACGTTAGGCACGGCCAGCGTGTCCGCCGCCAGCAGCGCCAGCGTGTAGGCCTCTTCACCGCTCGCGCAGCCGGCGCTCCACACCCGGATGCCCGGTGAGCCCGCGGCCCGGGCCGACTCCAGCAGCCGCCGCCACGGGATCGTATCGAGCTGTCCGCGGTCCCTGACGAAGGACGTCTCCTGGATGGTCACCTCGTCGATCAGCCGGTCCAGCAGGTCGCGGCCATCCGGGCCTGCGGCGATGCTGGCCAACGTGGCCGGATCCAGGCCCGGCGCCGCGCGGTCCACCGCGGCCAGAATGGCCGCCTTCCGCGCCGGTGGCAGGACGATGCCGGTTCTGGCGCGGATCAGCTCGGTGATCCCGGCCAGCGCACCGGACTCGCGCTTCATCGCAGCGGCTGATGGCGCAGGGCCAGCAGGCAGGCAGCGATCTCCGCCGGCGGCAGGACGACATCGACCCCGAGCTCGGTCGCGGCCTTCGGCATCCCGAAGACCGCCGACGACTGCTCGTCCTGGGCGATGGCGAGCCCGCCGCCGCGGCGCACGTCAGCCGCGCCGATGGCGCCGTCCCTGCCCATGCCGGACAGCACCACGGCCACTCCGGCACTGCCGGCGGCGTCGGCGATGCTGGTGAGAAGGACATCGCCGGATGGCCGATGCGCCCCGGCGGCCGTCAGCCGGTCAAGGCGCAACCGCCCCCCGGCCGCCAGCATCAGGTGGGCGCCCTCAGGCGCGAGCGAGGCTCCGGTCATCAACATCGCCCCCGATGTCGCGAGCCGCACCGGCAGCGCCACCGACTGGTCGAGCCATCGGACGAGGCCGTCGGTGAACCCGGTCGCTATGTGCTGGACAATCAGGACCGGAATCGGGTACTCGGCGGGCAGCGCCTCGAGCAGGTACATCAGGAGCTGGGGGCCGCCGGTGGACGCGCAGATGCCGATCACCGAGGCGCGGCGGCCCTGCACGGCAGCGCGAAGCCGGATCCCGAGCCTGGCCCGCGGATGGCGGATGACCCGGGCCCGGCTGAGCGTCCTGATCCGGTGCCGGAAGGCGGCTCCGGCGACCCCGGCCGGATCACGTAGGTCGAGATCGTCCTTCGCCAGCGCGTCCAGCGCCCCCGCCGCCAGGGCGGCTGACGTCATCTCATTGCGGGGCCCGACATAGGAGGACAGCACGAGAATCGGCATGGGCCGCGAGCTCATGATCTCCTCGACCGCCCTGAGTCCGTCCATGCCGGGCAGCTCAAGATCCATGGTCAGCAGATCCGGCTCCATGCCCGGCAGCGCTGCCGCTGCTTCCTCGGCAGTCGCGGCGAACGCCACGACCTCGATATCGCCGTCATATTCGAGCATCCGCCGCAGCCCGGCCGCGAACACCCCGGAGTCCTCGCAGACCAGCACGCGCAACGCGGTCATGTCAGCACCTGGCCCACGAGCCGCTCGACGGTCGCGAGCATGGCCTGCTGGTCAAAGCTTCGCTTAGCCATATAGGCGTCAGCGCCGGCCTCGAGCCCCTCCCGGCGGTCGTCCTCCGAACCCAGCGTCGTGAGGATGATGACGGGTAGCGACGAGCGGGTGGCGTGGGCGCGAATGGCCCGGGTGAGCGCGATCCCGTCCAGTTCGGGCATCTGCAGGTCAGTAATCACGAGCGCGATTTCCGGATCTCGGTCGAGCGAGTCGAGCGCTTCCATTCCGTCGCGCGCGGTGACGACCGGATAGCCCGCGGCTTCGAGAATGCCCCGCTGGAGCTCACGGACCGTAAACGAGTCCTCGACCACGAGAATCCTCGGGGCAGCGGGCCGCCGGGATCCGGGTTCGGGTGCTGCTGTCGTGCCGGGCCGGCTGGATTCCCTGGTCAGCATGCTCGGTTCGATGATCAGGGCGATCCGGCCGTCCCCCAGGATGGCAGCACCGAGGTATCCGTCCGCGCCGGCCAGCAGCGTCCCGAGCGGCTTGATCATGACCAGTGCCTGGCCGAGGAGCGCGTCGCAGGTCACGACGGCCTGGCGGCCGCCGACGGAGATGACGAGCGCAGGCGGGCTGACGGGCAGTGCCGGCACGTCGGCGCCCAGCAGCACAGCAAGGTCAGTGATCGGCACGGCCTTGCCGTGCAGGTGCAGCGACTGCACGCCCTGCAGGACCAGGGTCCGGGTCACGGTCACCACTTCGCTGATCGCGGCGAGCGGTACCCCGTAGACATCCGCGCCGCGCTCGGCCAGGAGCACCTCGACGAGGGCCAGCGCGAGCGGCAGCAGCAGGATGACCTCCATCCCGCGGCCAGGCTCGCTGCGGATCTCGAAGCTTCCGCCCATGGCGCGCACGTATGCGCCGACGGCGTCAAGGCCTACCCCGCGACCGGCGAGATCGGTCACCTGTGCGGCCGTCGAGTACCCCGGCCGGGCGAGAAGGTCCGCGAGTGATCCTGCGCGGCTGGCCTCCTCGGCCACCTTCGCGGTCACTCCCCGGCCGTCATCGGTGACGGTGATCCGCACCACGGCACCTCGCGGCTCGGCTCGCAGTTCGATCCTGGCGCGCGACGCCTTGCCCGCTCGCTGACGCTCGCCGGGCGGCTCGACGCCGTGCACGACCGCATTGCGCAGAAGGTGAACCAGCGGCTCCGTCAGGCTCTCGATGATGACGCGGTCGAGTTCCGTCTCGGCGCCAGTAATGACGAACTCGACATCCTTTCCCGCCGTATGGGCCATGTCTCTCACCGCGCGCGGCAGCCGGCCGGCGATCACCGTCAGCGGCAGCGTTCGCATCCCTACGGCGGTGTCCTGCAGTTCACCGAACAGGCGCGTGCCAGTTCCGAGCGCGTCGGCGACCTCCGCCGTCGGCGGGCCGTCTGCCCGGAGGGCGTGCGCGAGCCGCCGCCGGTCCTGCATGATCTCCCCGGCAATGTCGAGCAGATCGTCGATCTTGGCGGCGGGCACCCGCAGCGAATGGGCGGCTGGGGCCGGCCCGACCAGTGGTGGCGACCCCGCGGCTCGTACCGGCTCGGCCGCTGGTACCGGCGCTGCGGTCGGGGCCGGCTCGGCCGCGCTGGCGGCAAGCTCACTCCGGCATCTCTCGAGTGCGTCAAGCAAGCCGACCGCGGACGGGCCCGCCGGCTGTCCAGTCACCTGCGCGCGCATCGTAGCGGTCGCGCGCAGCAGCGGCGCGGCCATCGAGCGCGGTGAGTCCCCCGATCCGCGCACCTGGGCCAGCACGTTCTCGGCGGCGGCGGCCACGGCCTGGATGTCGCCGAACCCGAGCATCCCGGCCGCGCCCTTGATGGTGTGCGCGTGCCGGAACAGCGAGTCGACGTCGCCGGCTGCCGCACCTTCAGCCTCAATCGCGACCAGCGCCGCGTCCATCTGATCAAGCCGCTTCGATGTCTCGTCCCGGAAGAGCTCGATCAGCCTGGCGTCGGGATCGCTCATGGCCGCACCTGCTCGAGCACGTCAAGAACGCGCGGCACGTCGAGCACGCCGATCAGGCAGTCCCCGGCCAGCGCGGCCCCGACGAGCAGCCCTGACCGCGTGTCATCGGCCGGATCCTCCAGTTCACAGACGGCGCTCACGCCGTCTATCGCGAACCCGGCCCGGCGGCCTGCGACGTCCGTGACCAGCAGGCAGCCCGGCGGTGCCACTCGCGCGACGCCGAGGAGCAGGGCCAGGTCGGCCACCGGGACGATCTGCCCGCGCAGGTTGCATACGCCAACTAGCTCGGGCCCGGAACCCGGCACGGGGCGAACAGGGCCGCGGGCGGCTACCTCGCTGACCTGCTCGACGGGCACCGCGTAAGCCTCGGATCCCACTTGCAGCCGCACGTAGATACTCACGATGGGAGCTTCTCGCCGCTCTCGCTGAGGGCGCCCTCAAGCTCGTCGACCAGAGCCTCGAGCCGCCGGCCGTCGCTGACCACTGCGCTTGCTCCGTCGCGAGCAGATCGGCCGCCGCCCGGATCTGGTGGATGGCCAGGTCGACCTGGTCAGCCGCAGACTTCTGCTGCTGAGTGGCGAGAATCGACTCCTCGAGCATCGTCGCCGTAGAGCTCATCAGATCGCCGACCCGCCGAGCCTGCCGGGTTCCTTCCTCGGTGGCCATGATGGTGGAGTTCGTCCCGTCCTGAACTCCGGCGATGATGACGCTGATCGAGTCGGTCGAGTGAACTGACCGCTCGGCTAGCTTGCGCACTTCGGCCGCCACGACGGCGAAGCCCTTGCCAGCCTCACCCGCCCTCGCCGCCTCGATCGCGGCATTCAGGGCGAGCAGGTTCGTCTGCCGGGCAATGTCATTGATCAGGTCGAGGATCTCGCCGATCTGCTGGGCGTGCTTGCTCAGCGAGAGCGCCCGCTCGGTAATATCGTCGATCTTCGCCTGCAACTCGCCCATGGTGTCCCCGGTCTGCTCGGCCGCCACGGCGATGGCATGGGCGTTGTCGGCGATGGCGCCGGCCGTCGTGGCAAGCTCCTCGATCGTCGCGGATGTCTCCGCGACCGCGGACGATTGCTCGCTGGTCACGGCGGCCGCGTTCTTAGCCGCGAGCCGCAACTCGCCGGTAACCTCGCCGAGCACGACCGAGGTCGAGCGCAGCCGGCTGAGCAGTTCGCTCAGCCGCCCGAGGGTCGCGGTCAGTTCCCGTTCCCGCTCCGCCGCGCGGCGCAGCAACCGGATGGCGAAGAGCGAGAATCCGCAGATCGCCAGGACCGCGAGGATGCCAGCCACCACACCGGTTACGAGCGCCTGGCCCGCGGCCGACGCAGCGTGAGCCTGGCCCGCGTCGGCCCGCTGCTGCTGAGCGTGGTCCAGCCGGCTGAGCGGTCCAAGCACGTTATGCTCGGCGGCAGCGAGCACGGAGATGGCCCGGATCTCGAGCGGGACCGTCGTCCCCGCGGCCGCTCGGACCCGGTCGAACAGCGTGACGTAAGCAGTATTCGCGGCCGAGGCACCGGTTCGGAAACGCTTCTCAGGTCCCGTCTGGCTCGCTCCGAGAATCACGGACGCAGCAGCGAACTGAGCCCGCTGCGCGTCTACCTCGCGCAGCAGCGACGACGCCGGAGCAATCATGTATTCGTTCATGGCCTCGTGCTCATGCCAGAAGCCGCCGACTAGTTTCTCGGTTAGCCGCGCGTCATGCCGGGCGTCGAGCGCGGTCCGCGACTGGGCGAGGGCTTCCTCATAGCGCCAGATGGTGATGCCGATCGCGGCCGCGATGACCAGGCCGGCAACGATGCTGACCGCCGTGAAGCGGCGGACCGGGTCGCTAACACCTCGTTGGGCAATCACTCAAGCGCTTCCTGTTGAAGTGGCAGTCACCATGGCATCCTGCCGTCCAAGCTGGACTTACCCGTTGACAGCGCAGAAGTACCGTGCGGTTACGTTCGGTAGCGGACACGGCAAGCTATGGACCACGTGCCCTTAACCTGCCAGACTCCGCAGGAACAGTTATTTGCGTCAGCCGCGATGCGACGGTCGGCGTCAAGCTCCCGCTGCCGGGACCGGGAGCCGTCCGGCACCTGTCACCCGTGCCGGAGGGGGGATGAGCATGAACGACGTGGAGACTGTGGCCTGGGTTCGGCAGGCCGCTAACGAGTCGTGCTGGATGTGCGGCGTTCGCCTGCGAGCTGGCGAGATGATTGCCGACGGCGGCAGCGCGTGCTCCGATGTGCGCTGGTACTGCCGGGACACGCCAGCATGCACGCGGCGCTGGACCGGGCGGCGGCGGGAATCCTCCGCCGTGGCCCAGCTGCGCTGAGACTTACCGGTCAGCGATCCAGCTGCCGTGAAAGCCGAGCGGGATGCGGGCCGGCAGGTGCACCCGGGCCACGGGCAGGGTCGACAGCGGTGACCATGGGCCGCACGTACGTGCTGCCCTACCTGACGAGCCTGCCGCGGGCGGATCCGCCGTACATCAGTCAGACGACTCGTCCGGTCCGAACGGCAGGGCGGCGCTGCCATGACCGAACGCGAGGCCGTTAGTCTCGGCCCTGAGGGACCGTGCGGGCCCGGCCAGAGGAGGTCAGAAGGTGGCCCAGGCAGGACCAGAGAACGAGATCATCACCAAGCTCAGCCCGGACTCGGTGCAGGCCACCGTCTCACGCATGACCGGCCTCGTCGACAGCATGGGCATGCGGCTGTTCGCCGTCATCGATCAGCGCGAGGAGGCTCGGCGGGCCGGCCTGGACCTGCGCGAGACCGTCCTGGTGCTCTTCGGCAGCCCAGCCGCCGGGACCCCGGTGATGGACGCGGCGCCGCTAGCGGCCCTCGACCTGCCGCTCAAGGTACTGATCTGGGCCGATGGAGTGCAGACCAAGGTCTCTTACAACGCGCCGGACGCTCTCGCCGCCCGGTATCACCTCGGTGACGACCTGGCCGGCAGGCTGGCCGGGATCGACGCGATCACCGACGTGCTCGTGACCGCGCCACCTGCCTAACGACCCGGCTCGGCGCGGCCGGCGAGCCCGAACGCGCACCGGGCGAATTCGACGGCCAGACCCTGCCACCGCGGCTGGCCGCGCAGCATCGCATGATCGCCGCCGGTGACCAGGACTCGCCGCACGCGGGTGACTGCCTCGGCGCGGTCCGCGTACGCCCAGGTCATCTCGGGACTCGTCACCTGATCCCGGTCACCGTGGGCAAGCAGCACGCGCGTCCCGGCCAGCTGGCTGGTGGGTTCGCCGGGCGGCAGCCAGGGGGCCAGCCCGGCTACCGCGGTGACCTGCGGATGCCCGGCGGCCCGCAGTGCGGCTCGTGCCCCCATCGAGTGGCCGATCAGGACGATCGGCACCGGTCCGAACCGCTCCGCTGCCTCGTCGAGCCACCGGCTCAGGTCGGCGACCGGGGAGGCGAGCTCGCCGTTCCAGCCGCGCAGCCGGAACCTGGGCCGGCCGACGATGACGCCGCTGCCGCGCAAGGCCCGCCGGACCGGCCAGGCCAGTGCTGCGATCCGGACGACGCTGAGCTGGCCGGGCCGGGTGACCTCCGAGCTGACCGACCGGCCGCCGTGCAGCATCAGCAGCAAGCCGGGCAAGGGGTCGGGCAGGTCAGCACGGGCCGAGCCGGTCCGCTTGCTGCCGGGCGAGTCCAGGCACGGTCCTTTCTTCGCGGGCAGCGGCCGACGCCGCTGACCATCTCCGGGTGGCGACCCGGAAGCGACGTCCGCCCGGACGGGGCGGGCCTGACCGAGGATACTTCGGCCGCCGCGTGCGATGATCGTGGGCAGTGAACTGCCCGAGCGAACGCGAGCGGCTGGCCGCGACCTTCACCCACCCCGGCGTGGCGGGCGCATATCAGCACCGTCCGCCGTACCCGGCCGAGGTCTTCGGCATCCTGGAGCGGCTCATCTCCGACCGGCCTAGGACGGTACTGGATCTCGGCGCCGGCGACGGCGCCCTCGCCAGGCCGCTGGCCGCACTGGTCGATCACGTCGACGCGCTGGACATCTCCGCCGCGATGGTCAGCGCGGGCAGGCGGCGCCCCGGCGGCCGCCGGTCCAATCTGCGCTGGGTGGTCGGCCCGGCCGAGACGGCCGGCCTGGATGGTCCGTACGCCCTGGTCACCGCGGGCGCCAGCCTGCACTGGATGTCGTGGCCGCGGACATTGCCCCGGCTCGCGGCCGCGATGACGGCTAACGCCTACCTGGCGATCGTCGAGCACGGCTACGACCACCTGCCCTGGCGCAACGAGCTGGTCGAGATCATCGGCCGCCATTCCCGCAATCCCGGCTATGACCCGGATTTCTCCCTGGTCCATGCCCTCTGCAGCAGCGGGCTCTTCGAGACCGCCGGCCAGGCGGCGGTGATCCCGGACCACATCAGGCAGTCCGTGGCGAGTTACGTGGAGCATTTCCACTCGACCGCCAGCCTGGCCCGAGAGCTGATGCCAGCCGAGGACTCCGCCGCGTTCGACGGTGAGGTGGCCGACCTGGTCGGGCCCTACGCGGTGGACGGCCTGCTCGAGATGAATGTCGTCACCCAGCTGGACTGGGGCCGCCTCACGGTCGTCAGCTAGCGGGGAAGAACGCGTCCCAGTCCTCGGCTATCAGGCCGTCGGCCAGCCGGCAATGGTAGGCACCACGGCCATCCACCGCCGACCCGTCCGCCCGCCGGGTAGCGGTCCAAGTCAGGTACGCCGCCACCAGGCTGCCTTCCCTGATCAGGTGCACCACCTGGTAGCGGCGTCCGGCGAACACGGTGCCTACGTACTCCATACCGGACCTGAACTGAGCGAAGCTCCAGTCGCCCCATGGCGTGTGGTGAACATACCCCGGTGCCGCTGGCCTTGCCTTTGCCACGCATGCCTCCCCTGCGTGTCACGGAGCACCCGACAGTATCTATCAGGCGTAAGGTGCGCGTGTGACCGATCTTGGATCGCGGCTGAGGCGCGTACTGCGCGACGACCTGGATCAGCGGCAGCGGGCCGCCCTGGCCTCGTGGGTAGCCTTCACCGGTACCTTCACGGTGGTCCGCGGCATCACCTGGAGCATCAGGGCCGGCCGCGGCCCGTTCCGCAACCTCAGCGCTGGCGGCGAGCACCTGCACCACTACCTGTGGGGCATCGGCATGCTGGCCGGAGTCGGCGCGGTCGCCGTCCGCGGCACCGACCGGCAGCGGGAGCATCCAGCGGTGGCCGTCAGCTACGGCAGCGGCCTGGCCCTGATCGTCGACGAGTTCGCGCTGCTGCTCGACCTCAAGGATGTCTACTGGGCCCAGCAGGGCCGCATCTCGGTTGACCTCGGCGTCGGCGGGATCGCGGTCACCGGGTCGTATTTCGCTGCCCTGCCGCTCCTGCGCGCGCTGCGCGACGAGTTTCACGACGGGCAGCAGGCCGCATCAGCGCGATAGCTTTCTGGCCATGCGGTGCGTACCGCTGGGCGGAACTGACACCTAGCGGCACACACCGCCGGACCGCTCTCGCCGCGTCACTTGCTGGGGTGGGGGCACGCCACCTTCGGGTTGGCGCCGAGGTAATTCAGCGGTCCGGCCAGGACGGTGACGATGATCGTGCCGGTACGGGCGCAGCCTGGGTCTGAGTTGTAGTAGTGGCGCTGAGCTCCGGCGATAGCACCGATGATCAGCCAGATGACGAGCACGATTCCAAGGATCCGCATGGATACCTCCGATCATCCAAGGCGATCGCTGTGAGCGCCTGGCGTGGCCACGGGGATCGGGCGGGAACGTGACCCGCCGGCCGCCGCTGGCGACCCGCAACTACCATCGGTTCCGCTACATAAACCCCGATACCGCAAGCGTAGCCATCAATTGCCGCGTGACTGGCGTGCGCCGTGAAACCTTATATTCCTCCTGTTTACTTCATTGATCCCATCTCGGACATATACGTCTGATCGGGTACGGCGGTCAGGTCATCCCGAGCCGGGATGTTTAAACGAAACCGTCTGGGCAGTGTGTGCGGCCAGGAACTGCAGAAAGAAGCAATCATGGCCGTCGTGTTCCCGGTGTTCCTGGTGTTCCTGGTCGCCATCCTCCTGGTGTTCACCCTGTCCGATGGCCGGGAGCGCCGGCTGGCCCGGTTCTCGCAGCACCGCACCGAGGCAGCGCGGGCGGTCCGGGTCATCTGGACTCGCGGAGCAGACGCCATCGATCGCCTCGCTGCCCGGCTGGCCCCGGATCGTGGCCGCCGGATCGGTCTCGACCAGCTCATGGCCCAGCCGGATCCCGGCGGCTGCCGAGCGCGTCGACGGGCCGGCTGAGTCCTGAAGCGCGGCGGACCGGCCAGCCATCGGCCGCCTTTCTTCCTGCGCTTTTGCCTGCCGATGTTTGAAATTCGCACAGGGGGCACCAATGGCCCGTGCACAGAACTGGCTCGCCGGAGGTGACCGGGAAATGACTCGACCAGCAGTGGCCATCGAGCCGAGTCCGATCAGTGAGCTTCCCGCCCAGGAGCTTGAGCAACGCGACGACGCCGCGCTTCTCGAGATGATCCGCTCCCTGCCGCGTGAGAGCCCGCTCCGGGAAACGGCCTGCGAAGTGCTTGTCAACCGGTACCGCCCGCTGGTGCGGTCCTGCGTCCGGCGGTTCCAGAACAGCCCGGAGCCGTACGAGGACCTCCTCCAGGTCGGCTACGTCGGGCTGATCAAGGCCATCAATAACTATGACCCGGCGGCCGGCACCGGGCTGGCCGGGTACGCGCTGCCCTGCGTCAGCGGCGAGATCAAGCGATACTTCCGCGACAAGCGCTGGCAGGTGCACGTCAAGCGGTCGCTGCAGGAACTGCGGCTCGCCGCGCGCAGCGCCACCGCCGAGCTCACCCAGACGCTCGGTCACGCACCGTCCGATGCCGAGCTGGCCGACCGGCTCAGCATCACCGAGGACGAGCTGCGCGAGGTCAAGCGGCCGAGATGGCATTTCAGTCGTCCTCGCTCGACGCGCCGCTGGCCGACGAGGACGGCCGGGCCAGCCTGGCCGACTTCCTCGGCACCGAGGACCCCCAGCTCGAGCAGGTGCTGGACATGGAGGCGGTCTGGAAGCACCTGGCGCGGCCTGCCCGACCGCGAGCAGCAGCTACTGCTCCTGCGCTTCTACGGGAACATGACGCAGGCCGAGATCGGCAGGCAGCTGGGAATCTCCCAGATGCATGTCTCCCGGCTCCTCGCCGAAGCGCTTGGCTACCTGCGCGAGCGCCTGCTGGAGCCCGCCTAGGCAGCCGCAGCCGTTCCCCAACCCCGGCCTAGCATTGTGAAGGGACCGAAACCATGAAGTCAGCGACAGCACTGACGATTCTGGCCGTTGGCGCCATCTTCGCGTTCGCCGTCACCGCCCATCCGTCCTTCCTCAACATCCAGGTCCTCGGCTGGGTGCTGATGCTGACCGGCATCACCGGCCTGGTCATCCCCCGGCGCGGGAAGGGCTGGCTGCGCCGCAGCGTGCTCGTCAAGGGTTCCCCGGACTTCACCGAGGTCGTCGACGCCGATGACGCGCAAGCCGATGGCTCCGCTGGGCACCGCCGAGTCCGCGCCGGCCGTCGTCGACGGCCAGGTCGAGCGAGAGTCGATCGTCGAGTACATCGAGAAGTGAGCTACGGCCGCGGGCCGAGCGCGTCCCAGTCGCCCGCGGGCGGCCCGGCTCGCGGCCACCTTCGCACGCCGGCGCGGCTGGCTCGTGCGGTCCGCGCCAGGATCCGCTGTCGTCTCGTCCTCGGACGTGCCGCCCCAGACGCCGTGCACCTGGCGTGTGGCCAGGGCGAAGTCCAGGCACTCGGCCCGTACCGCGGCAGCCAGCGCAGACCGATCTTCGCCTGATCCAGCTGCTCGACCGCAGGGCCGGCCGAGGACAGCGGGAAGAAGAGCTCAGGGTCGGCGGTCAGGCAGGCGCCTCGCGCGCGCCAGTCGGCATCTGCTTTCGTCATCGCGATCAGTCTTCCTGGGGCGCGCAACTCGCCATCGTGCAGGCGCCGCCGTCATTGCGTGATTGGCCAGCGTTCCACTGCCCGAGATTGCCGCATCTCGTACTTCATCCGCACGTAGCGCCACCGCCGTCACTTCTTGCGGGGGGCCGCTTCGGGGCGTCGCCGACCCTCAGCACCATCATCGTGATGTCGTCGATGAGATTGCCCGCCGTGAACTCGAGCAGCCGCCGGCGCATCGCGGCCTCGAACTGAGCGGGAGGGAGCCCGGTCAGGCCGGCCAGCTCGTCGATCAGCCGGGCCTGGAAGTAGGTCTTGTCCAGACCGCGCGCCTGAGTGAGCCCGTCGGTATAGAGGAACAGAATGTCGCCCTTGCGCATGGTGAGCTCATGCGTGCCGGGCTCGGCGTCGGCGAGCAATCCGAGCGGAAGTCCGCCGCCTCCCGGCAGCTGAACCCGCCCGTCCGAGCGGATGACCGCGGCGCTCGGGTGCCCCGCGCTGCCGAGAACGAGGTGCAGGACCCCATCTCGCCAGTCCAGGTGGGCGATGCTGGCGGTCACGAACCCGCCGCTGAGTTCCTCGGCCAGCAGGATCTCGTTGGCTCCGGACAGCACGGCGGCGGGGTCGGCGGTGCCGTGGGCGATCACCCTGATCGCGTGCCGCGCGGCGGCGGTGACCGCGGCCGCTTCCTCGCCCTTGCCGCAGACGTCGCCGACGGACAGTCCCCAGCCGGCCGGGGTGCGGTAGGCGTCGTAGAAGTCCGCGCCGATCTCGACGCCCTCCGAGGCTGCGATATAGGCCGCCGCCAGCTCGACTCCAGCGATCTCAGGCAGGCGGCGCGGCAGCAGGCTGGCCTGGAGGGCATCGGCTACCTCGGTACGCCGGCGGAACAGATGGTCGACTCGGATGGCGAGGGCAAGCTGCTCGCCAAGCTCGGACACCAGGCCGAGGTCGGCGATTTCGAAGTGCCCCTCGCCGCCGCGCTTCGCCAGCGTCAGGACGCCGTAGCGTTTCTCGCCGTCGGTGATCGGAACCGACAGCACGGATGTCGAGCCAAGCAGCATCAGCAGCGGGATGTCCCCAGGACCTGGGCCGAGTATTCCCGCGTCCTCGGCATGAGCGATCAGCACCGCCTGGCCAGATTCGTGGACCTGCTGCGGCAGCGAGCCTGGCGCTGGATTCAGGGCCGCGGCCGAATCCCTGATCCCGGCCAGTCCGGGGCCTTCCGGGCCGATCACGAACTGGCGGCTGAGCCGTCCTCGGCGGTCGAGGTCGACGATGACCCAGGCCGCCAGCTCGCCGGCCAGCAGCCGGGCGCAGCGCTGCAGGATCATCGACTCGCTGAAGTTCTCGTTCTCCAGCAGGATCCTGGTCACGGCGGTCACGAGGTCCATCCGCTGGGTGATGGCCTCGATCGCCCCGGCCGGATGTCCTGTCGCCGGCGCCGCGGGATCGGCACCGCGGCGACTGTCCTTCGCCTTAGCCTTCGCCTTCGCCTTCGCCTTCGCCTCGCGGCGCCAGCTCCGGGCCGGTCATCGGCGCGGCCGGCTTCGCCACCTCGCCGACTAGGTCGGTGACGGCCACGACAAGCCGGTCGGTGTCACCGCTGACGCTGACCAGGCCCATGGTCAGCAGCCGGGGCGGCCGCCCCGGCCGAGCCGAGCAGACCGCACCTGACCCTGGCCTCCTGGCCGCTTCTGGCCACGGCACTGAGCTTGGTCTCCACAGCGGCCCGGCTCTGCAGGGCGACAAAGGCCGTGAAGGGCCGGCCGGTTGCGTACCCCGGCTTCGACCCGAGCAGCTCGGCGGCTGACTTATTGACCCGCACCACGGTGCCGTCCCTGGCCAGCAGGAACAGCGGCACCGGCACATCGGAGAAGGCGGCGCGCAGCAGGCGGCGTTCCGACGCCGTCGGCGTCAGCAGAGCGCCCGCCGCCCGCCTGGCCAGGGCGAGCGGACGGCCCGGCCAGCAGGCCGATGGCACCTTCAAGCTCGGTGAAGGCCGCGTCGAGTACCGCGCCGAGATCGGCGGCGGGCAGGCTCGCTGCCTGCCGCAGCGCCGCCTGGCGCTTCTCGAGCTCGGCCACCTGACTCGACGCGTCGTCAGGCTCTGGCATTACCGGCACTTGGTGTCCTATTCTCGTCGCGGCACTACAGGCCCACTAGATCAGGCGTCCGTCGGGAGCGTCTAGTGCCGGCTACTTCGGGTCAGCTGTGATGTCGCCACCGGCGGCCGCCGGGCGGCCGGCCGGGCCCGCTGAGCCGCTCGATCGCCGCCGCGGCAAGGTCAGCGATATGGGCCAGGACGCTCAGCTCAAGGAAGGTCACGTGCGGCTCGGCGCGCTGGCGGACGATAGTGATCGCGCCGACTGATACGTCATCGACCGAGACCGGCCCCACGGCATAGGATCCGGCGCCGAGCGCCTCCACCACGCGCCGGCCGTCCGGAAGGATGCCCAGCTCGGCCGGGTCTGCCATCGAGGCCTGGACCAGCGGCGTTCGCTGCGTCATCGCCGACATGATCAGCGGGCAGCTGTGCACCGGCAGCCTCGCCACGGCCGCGGTGAGCCCGGGCTCGCGGCGGCGGCCGGCGACCGATCGGGAGCCCGGTCCCCATGGGGCCAGGTCGACGATGACCCAGTCAGCAAAGCGCCCGGTCAGAGCGTCCGCGGTACCGGCCTGGAGATCTCGCTCGGCCGTCGCGGCCACGGCCGCGCCGCCCGCTGCCGCGAAGGCATCGAGCGCCGTCGTCCACGCGCGGACCCGCTCCGCGGGCCATACGTATCCTGCCGGGAGATTCATCGTCCTTCTGACCTGGGTCTGCATCGGTCGCCCGCCCGCCGGACTGCTGTCTTGCTGGACTGCCCGGGGCTGGCAGTGAGCAGCAGCTACCCCGGGCCCGCTCGGGGCAAACAGGCTCAGCCGCGCTCAAGCTCGTGCGACTCGACGATCCGCCTCGCGACCTCGGTGACCTTGATCTGGCTGGTCTGCGAAATCTCCCGCATCCTGCCGCAGCGCCTCGTCGGCGCTGCAGCTGAGGCCGACCATCAAGATCCCCTTGGCCTGATCGACCACCGCCCTGGAGTCAGCGCCCTCGCTCAGCTGGCGGACGGTCCGCTGTGCCGCGTCATAGTCCGAGGTGTTGCGCATCACCGCGCTGCCGAAAGCGATCAGCAGTTCCCCGATCGGCACCCGCTCGGGGTCGAGCACCCGGGGCCTGGTGGCGTACATCGTCAGCGTCAGCGCGAGCGTTCCTGACACATGCACCAGCGTGAGCGACGAGCGGACTCCGAGCGACAGCGCCCTGCTGGCATACTCCGGCCACCGCGTCTCGGTCAGCGTGTCCGGGCAGCTGACCTGGTTGCCGGCCGCGAGCGCCGCTATCGCCGGCCCGCGCCGCCAGGCCTGCTGGACTTCGGCGAGCTCGGACAGGTCAGGGTGGCTGGCCGCGGTAATGGCCGGCTCGGTGTCGTGCCACAGCACGGACGTTGCGCCCGAGCAGCCCGGCACGTGCCGGGCCGCGAGCTCCACCAGCCGGTGCATGGCCCGCGACTCTGAGGCACTGGCCAGGGTCAGCAGCTCGCCCGCGGCCTGCGCGAGGTCCGCGCTCAGGTCGCGTGACTCCGCTTCAGACACCGCCACCTCGTACCTGCGATTCACTTCCGATAACAACCACCATCTACTATTTTGGCGGACCACCGCCACATCCGGAAATAGTCTGGCCACGGTCCGGCATTCCGGGTCGGGCGATCCGGCGGGAGCATGCCCCCTGCATCCCGCCGATTGCCCTCGAACAAGGCACTATTCCCCCGTCACGAGTAAGCTCCCTCGATGAACCGACCCGGCGAGACCGCCCGAGGGATTCACGGAATGCTCCAGCTTGCCACAGATGGCACCGCTGACGAGGTGGTACCTGTACTCCTGATCGAGGATGACGAAGCCGACGCCATCCTCGTGCGAGAGTACCTGCACGACGCCGGTCTCGGCGTCTCGCTGTCCTGGCAGCAGAGCCTCGCCGCTGCCACCCCGGAACTCGCGGCCGGCCCGGTCTGCGTGCTGCTCGACCTCGGGCTGCCCGACTCAGTGGGATTCGAGGGGCTGCGGCATGTACTGCGCCTGGCGCCCGATGCTGCGGTGCTGGTGCTGACCGGGGCCAGCGACGCGTCGCTCGGGATCGCGGCCATGACGGCGGGAGCGCAGGACTACCTGGTCAAGGGTCAGGTGGACGGAGCGACGCTGAGCCGTTGCATCAGGTACGCGATCGAGCGGAAGCGCGCGAACGAATCGGCCCGCAAGCTGCGCGAAGCCGCGCTGCGGCAGGCCGAGTACGCCAGGCTGGAACGCGGGCTGCTTCCGGTTCCGATCCTGGAAGACGAGAACCTCTATCACTCGCTGCGCTACCAGCCGGGCCGAGATCAGGCGCTGCTGGGCGGCGACTTCTACGACCTGGTGCAGACGAGTGACGGCACGCTGCACGCCCTGATCGGCGACGTCTGCGGTCACGGGCCTGACGAGGCGGCGCTGGGCGTCTGCCTGCGGGTCGCCTGGCGGACGCTGGTGCTGTCCGGCCACGAGCCAAGCCACACGCTGAATTGCCTGCAGGAGGTGCTGATCCGCGAACGGCACCGGCGCGAGGTATTCGCCACCGTTGCGACGCTGAGCATCGATGTGGCGACGGGCGACGGCGTGATGCACATCGCGGGTCACCCGCCGCCCGTCTTGCTCGGATCGCTGCCGTCCGCCCTCGGCGACGGGCGCGCCGGTCCCCCACTCGGGCTGTTCGACGAGGACTGGCCGGAAGTGCCCGTCTCGCTCGGCCGCGAATGGGCGCTGATGCTCTACACCGACGGGCTCATCGAGGGCCGCGGCGGATCCGACCGGCGGGTGCTCGGCCCGGAGGGGCTGCTCGACCTGATCGCGGCATCGTCGCCGGGGCCGGCCGCGCGAGGGTTCGAGGACACGCTGGCCGACACGCTGCTCAAGACCGTCGAGCGGCTTAACGGCGGACCGCTGGCCGATGATGTCGCGGTGATCATCATCGGGCGGCACTCGTGACCGATCAGCTGGCCAGGACCGCGCCCGCGCGCGCCGCCCAGGACGGCCCGTCCAGCGTCTGGGCTAGGACCCGTCACACCTTCAGCGAGGGAACCTGGTCGCTCAAGCGCAGGCTGGGACTGGCCTTCATCGTGGCGGGCACGGTATTCGTCATCGGTAGCGTGCTCGGCGCGCTCGCGCTCAACGGCATGGTGAGCGCGGTCAGCCTCCAGGTTGACCGGCTCGACCCGGCCGCGCGCACCACCAGCTACCTGCTCACCTCGGTGGTCGACGAGGAGACCGGCGTCCGCGGCTACATCATCAGCCGCCAGCCGTCCTTCCTGGCGCCCTACCAGCGGGGCGTCCGTCAGACGGCCGGCTACATCTCCGAGCTGCACCGGCTCGTCGATGCCTATCCCGCGCTCCGGCCCCGCCTGCACGCCGTCGAGGGCCAGGCCAGCCTGTGGCGCAGTCAGTACGCGGAGCCCGCGATCACGACCGTCATGGGTGGCAAGCAGGTCCCCCCCGCGCTCGAGACGACGGGCAAGACCGATTTCGACCAGCTCCGCGCTGATCTCGCGAGCCTGAACAAGGAGATACTCTCCGAGCGCGCCGCAGCGCTCCGCCGGCTGCACGCCGCCACCACCGCGGTGATCGTCGTGGCGATCACGGGCGCGATCGCGCTGATCGCCGCCGCCGCCGCGGCCTGGGCCGCGATGAACGCGTGGGTCATCAGGCCGCTGGCTCAGCTCGGGAACGAGGCGCAGGTCGTGGCGTCGGGCGGGCTCGACCATGAGCTGAAGGTCAGCGGCCCGCAGGAAGTCATGGAGCTGGCGGCCGACCTGGAGGCCATGCGGCGCCAGCTGCTGGCCGGCCTTGACGACCTGTCCTACAAGGCCACCGAGCTCGAGCGGTCCAACCGGGAGCTCGAGCAGTTCGCCTACGTCGCCTCGCACGACCTCCAGGAGCCGCTGCGGAAGGTGGCCAGCTTCTGCCAGATGCTGGAATCCCGGTACGCGGGGCAGCTGGACGACCGCGCCCACCAGTACATCGCCTTCGCTGTCGACGGCGCCAAGCGGATGCAGCTGCTGATCAACGAGCTGCTGACGTTCTCCCGGGTCGGCCAGCCGGGAACCGTCCGCGGTCCGGTCGACCTGAACGCCGTGGCCAGCGAGGCCGTCGACCGGCTGGACGCCACGATCGCCGATACCGACGCGGAGGTCGTCGTCGGGGAACTGCCGACCGTGACCGGCGACGCGACGCTGCTGACTCAGCTGTTCCAGAATCTCATCGCCAACTCGATCAAGTTCCGGCAGCTGGACGAGCGGCCGCTCGTCCGGATCACGGCTGAGCACAAGGACGGGCACTGGGAGCTCGCGTGCCAGGACAACGGGATCGGCATCGCCCCGGCGCACGCGGAACGGGTCTTCGTGATCTTCCAGCGGCTGCATCCGCGGGACGCCTACCCCGGCACCGGCATCGGACTTGCGCTGTGCCGGAAGATCGTCGACTTCCACGGCGGGACCATCTGGGTCGACACGGGCGCTGATCGCGGATCCGGTACTACAATCCGGTGGACAATTCCCGAGTCCGACGAGCAGAGGGAGGCCACGTGACCAGCGGCGATCCACCGGTCATGATCCAGATCCTGCTCGTCGAAGACGACCCTGGGGACGTGCTCATCACCAGGGAAGCCTTCGCCGAGAACAAGGTGCGCAATCATCTCAGCGTGGTCTCCGACGGGGAGACGGCGATGTCCTTCCTGCGTCATGAAGGTGATTTCGCCGCCGCGCCGCGGCCGGATCTCATCCTGCTCGACCTCAACCTGCCGAGGAAGGCAGGGCATGAGGTACTCGCGGAAATCAAGTCCGACGTCGACCTGCAGCGGATTCCGGTGGTCGTGCTGACCACCTCCGACGCCGAGGAGGACGTCCTGCGCAGCTACGACCTCCATGCCAACGCCTACGTCACCAAACCTGTCGATTTCAGCTGCTTCCTGACCGTGGTCCGGCAGATCGACGAGTTCTTCGTCTCGGTGGTCAAGCTCCCCGGCCGGTAATCAGGGTCCGGCGCTGGCCTGGATTACCTCACCGCATCGCGGGAAGAGGACACCGGCCGCCGCACGTCGCGGGGCAGGGCGCTGACTCAGGGTTCGGGATGAGAACAACGGACGACCACAGGAACGAGTCCCCGCAGCAGCGGGATGACCGCAATCTCATGGAACTGCTTCAGGAGCTGCGGGTCGCTGGCCTCGGCGTCCAGGTGCTGTTCGGGTTCTTGCTCTCGCTCCCGTTCACGAACAGGTTCATCAAGCTCAGTCCGGCCCAGCGCGGGCTGTACGTCGCTGACCTGCTGCTCGCGGCCCTGTCGACCGCGCTGCTGCTCGCCCCGGTCGCCTATCACCGCCTCGTCTTCCGGCAGAACCTCAAGGAGCGGCTGGTCAGGATGGCCAACGGGATGGCTATCGCCGGCCTGGCCGCCGTCGGGCTGGCCGTGACCGTAGCGGTGATTCTGGTGGTCAGCTTCGTGGAGGGCGGCGTTCCCGCCGTTGTCGTCGGCATCTTCCTCGCCAGTCTCATCACCGCGCTCTGGTTCGTGATCCCGCTGGCCCGCCGCGAGGAAGCCGCGGAGTCGCGTGCCTCGCGGGGACATACCATGCACCAGTGACCGCAGCGAACCGGGCCGGGACGAGCCACGCCGAGCTGGCCGGGCTGCTCCGGCGCTGGAACGATGACCTGGCGTCGTGGGCCATCCCTGAGCACATCCTCGCCGCGGTGCCGGACTCTCCCTGGGTGCTGCCCGGCCAGGTCTTCGCCCGGCGGGCGGACCAGCTGGCCGCCGCGCCGGCCGGCCCGTCGTTCGAGCGGGCCTGGGCAGCGCTCGATCCGCCCGGGACCGTGCTGGACGTTGGCTCGGGAGCCGGCGCCGCCTGCCTGCCCCTGCTGGCTCGCACCACCAGCCTGACCGCGGTCGATGCCGACGAGCGGATGCTCGCCCTGCTCGCGGAGCGGACCGATGCGCGGGGTGCGCAGGCTCGCCGCGTGCGTGGCCAGTGGCCGCAGGTCGCTTCCGAGGTGCCCGTCGCGGACGTCGTCACCTGCCATCATGTCCTGTTCAACGTTCCAGACCTGGCTCCTTTCGTGACCGCGCTGACCAGTCATGCCCGCCGCCTGGTCGTGGTCGAGACCGCCAGCTCGCATCCGATGACGTCCCTGAACCAGCTGTGGCTGAGATTCCACGGCCTGCGCCGGCCGGACCGCCCCACCGGAGACGACCTGCTCGCGATCCTGCGGGCCATGGACCTGGACATCTCGAGCCAGCGATGGCAGCGGCCGGGCGGTCCGGACTACGGGAGCCTCGACGAGCTGACTGACGTGACCCGCCGGCGGCTGTGCCTGCCGGCCGATCGGGCCGGCGAAGTCGCCGACGCGCTGATCGAGGCCGGCGTCGATCCGGCCCATCCGCTCGACCTCGGCTCGTCCGGCCGGGATGTCCTGACCATCTGGTGGAAGGGCGGCGGGCAGAATTAGCACACTGGCGGCACGAGCCGACGTCGGGAAGCGAGCCGACATCGGCCGGCAATCCGGCCCGGGGCTAGCCGATTTGGCTGCTCGCACGTCTTGTTGTAGAGACGATAGGACAGCGCGACGACGGTGAGGCATCTTTCATGACCGACTGGCCAGACGACTGGTTTCGCGACCCCGCGGCAGGAGCGAAACATCCGGGAGACGGATCCGCACCCGCACCGGGAACCGCGGGATCCGGAAATGCTAGCCCGGCTAACGCCGAGCCCACCGTGCAGCTCCCTCATCGCGCGCCGGGAGGCGGGCCGGCGGCACCGCTCGGCAGGCCGGCCGGTGCCGCGTCGGTGACCAGGCCGGGTCAGCGCCGCCCCGGATCCGCTGGGCCGGCCGGGCGTCCCGGCCCTCCGGGTCCTGTCGGACCTGGCGGGACTGGCGGCCCCGGCGGGCCAGGCCTGCCGCCGGGCAGCTGGCCAGCTCAGCCTGCCGCGCGCACGCCGAACCGGCCCGCCCGGCCGCCGCTGCGGCCGGGCTCCGGGTCCGGCGGGCGGGGACCAGGCGGCTACTCCGGCCAGCCAGGCTGGCGGCGGTGGCTGCGGCCGCGGCCGATCCTCGCCCTGATCGCCGTCGTGCTCTCCCTCGCGGTCGTCGGCAGCATCGCCACGTATTTCTACATGGACTCCAAGCTGACCAGGAAGAACATCCTCGTCGACTACGCCAGGCGGCCCGCTCCGGGCGCGGGCCAGAACTGGCTGATCACCGGCTCGGACAGCAGGCAGGGCCTGACCCGCAAGGAGGAACGGAAGCTAGCGACCGGGCACGACATCAGCGGCCGGCGCTCGGACACGATCATGGTGCTGCACCTGCCGAGCAACGGCGGGAGACCAGTGCTGGTCAGCCTGCCCCGCGACTCGTACGTGCCGATACCTGGTCACGGGTCGGACAAGATCAACGCGGCGTACTCGCTGGGCGGCCCGAAACTGCTCGCCGAGACGGTGCAGAACGTGACCGGGCTGCACATCGACCACTACATGGGGATCGGGTTCGGCGGCTTCGTCCGGGTCGTCGACGCGATCGGCGGGGTCCGGCTGTGCCTCAAGGCACCGCTGACCGACCCGGCCGCCGGCCTGCACCTGCACAAGGGATGTCAGGTGCTCAACGGCGCGGAAGCGCTCGGCTTCGTCCGGTCCAGGCACGACTTCGCGACGCAGGACCTGCAGCGGATCCAGAATCAGCGGCTCTTCCTCCGCGCGCTGCTCCGCAAGCTGACCAGCGCCGGCGTCCTGGCCAATCCGTTCGCCGCCCTGCCGGCTGCGTCCGGCGTGGCCGGCACGCTCACCGTCGACAGCGGCACCCACCTGTATCAGCTGCTGAAGGTCGCGTTCGCGCTGCGCAACCCGATCACGACGACAGTCCCGATCGGGAACGCGAACTACATCACGCCGACCAACGAGAGCGCGGTGCTCTGGGACCGCACCCAGGCGCTGCAGCTCTTCCGCGACCTGCGCAACGACCGGCCGCTACCCAAGAGCCTGATCACCGGGTCCAAGCAGGCGGGCTAGGCGGGGCGGTGGTGCTCATGGCGAGTTCAGTGCTGTCTCAGCCCGCCTTCAGGCAACGTTCAGCCAGAAGGCGGACAATGGCAAGATGAGCACCGCCGCCGGAGATCGCCAGCCGCCCACCGCGAAGCTGCTGGTCGTCGAGGATGAGCCGAATATTCTCGAGCTGCTGGCGGCCAGCCTGCGCTATGCCGGGTTCGAGGTCATCACGGCGGCCGCGGGCTCCGACGCCGTCCAGGCGGCGCAGCGGCACCGGCCGGATCTCATCGTGCTCGACGTCATGCTGCCCGACATGGATGGCTTCGACGTCCTGCACCGGCTCCGCGGCGGCGGCACCCGCACGCCGGTGGTGTTCCTGACGGCCCGCGACTCCACCGAGGACAAGGTCCGCGGGCTGACGCTCGGCGGCGACGACTACGTCACCAAGCCGTTCAGCCTGGAGGAAGTCATCGCGAGGATCCAGGCCGTCCTGCGGCGCACCCGGGGCGGGGCCGCTGAGCCGTCGCCCAGGCTGGCCTTCGCTGATCTCGAGCTCGACGAGGACAGCCACGAGGTGTGGCGCAACGGCACCCAGGTGCAGCTGTCCCCAACCGAGTTCAAGCTGCTCAGGTACTTCATGCGGAACGCGGGCCGGGTGCTGTCCAAGATGCAGATACTCGACCACGTCTGGGACTACGACTTCCGCGGCGACACCGGCATCGTCGAGTCCTACGTCTCCGTGCTGCGCCGCAAGATCGACGCGTCCGAGCCGCACCTGCTGCACACGCTGCGCGGTGTCGGCTATGTCATGCGCCTTCCGTCGTCCTAGCCGGGTACGTTCCGATGGCCTCGTCACCAGGCACCGCAACCGCTGCCTCGGCCGGCTTCTGGCGATCGCTCCGGGAGCTGCCAGCCCGGACGCCGCTCCGAGTCAAGCTGACCGCCGCGGTGCTAGCACTGGTCACGGCCGCTCTGGCCGTGATCAGCATCGCCGGCATCGCGTTCCTGCGCGGCTACCTGCTCCACCAGGCCGATCAGGAACTCCGCGCCGCCGCGTATAACGGCAACGCCGGCTCGATCATCTCCTCCTACCTCTACTTTGGTGCCGGGCCCCCGCAGTACAGCGGCCTGTCGATCCAGTGGCTGCCGGCCAGCGGCCAGCTGCAGCAGGTGGTCGCGGAGTCCTCCGGGTTCAGGGGCGGGCAGCCGCATCTGGTCCCCGGACCAGCGGTGCAGCGGTCAGATAGCTGGCTCTATAAGCCCGGTCCCGCCAATAGCCGCGCGACCAGCTGGATTCACACTCAAGGGGCGCCGGTCTCGGCCCCGGTCACGGTCCGCGCGTCGTCGGGCAGCGGCCGCTGGCGCGTGGTGAGCTCAGCCGCTGCCTTCCACGGACCGGGCGGCCAGATCGTCAAGGGCACGATCATCCTGGGCATCGACGTGACCACGCCCTACCGGACCATCTACGAGCTGACCGTCATCGACCTGATCGTCAGCGGCGCGCTGCTCGTCGTGCTCGCGATCTTCGGCATCGCCGTCATCCGCTCCAGCCTGCGTCCCCTCACCGACATCGAGCGGACCGCGGAGGCCATCGCTGCGGGTGATCTCGGCCGCCGCGTGCCTGAGCGCGACCCGCGCACGGAGGTCGGCAAGCTGGGCCGCTCGCTCAACGCGATGCTGGCCCAGATCGAGTCCGCCTTTCGCGCGCGAACCGCGTCCGAGGAATCGGCCAGGCGGTCAGAAGAGGCGGCCCGCCGGTCGGCGCTCGCCGCGAGCCGGTCGCAGGACCGGCTGCGGCAGTTCGTCGCCGACGCCAGCCACGAGCTGCGGACGCCGCTGACGGCGATCCGCGGCTACGCCGAGTACTACCGTCAGCGCGGCGGCGTCAGCGGCCTGGCGGCCGACAGCCCGGCGGACAGCCAGCCGGCTGGCCAGCGCTCAGCTCCGATGCCAGTGTCCCGGCTGGTCCGCTCACCCGCGCCGACCTGGACCACCTGATCGAGCGGGTCGAGAGCGAGGCCACCAGGATGGGCGTGCTCGTCGACGACATGCTGCTGCTGGCCCGGCTCGACCAGCAGCGGCAGCTCGACTTCCGGACCGTCGACCTGCTCGCGATCGCCGCTGACGCGCTGCACGACGCGCGTGTCATCGCGCCGAAGAGGACCATCAACCTGACCGTCGGGACGCCGGAAGCGCCGCTGGTCACTGGCGACGAGGTCGGCCTGCGGCAGGTCGTCGGCAACCTGATGAGCAACGCCATGACGCACACTCCGGACGGCACGCCGATCGACATCAGCATCAGGTCCGGATCGCTCGGCAATGGCCACCGGCCGGCGGCTGGTGCCCTGCCGCCGGGAGCCGGGGAGCCGCCCGGCTCCGACGGCGAGCCGGCCATCATCCTCGAGGTCACCGACCAAGGCGCCGGCCTGACCGACGAGCAGAAGGAGCACGTCTTCGAGCGGTTCTACCGCACCGACCGGGCCAGGACCAGGAAGGCGGGCGGGACCGGGCTCGGCCTGGCGATCGTCGCCGCGATGATCAGTGCTCATCACGGCCGGGTCTGGGTGGACTCGCAGGTCGGCCAGGGCGCCACCTTCGGCCTCGCGCTCCCGCTGGCACCCGAGGCTAGGGAAGGGTGACCGGGCGGAAACCGGCCCCGAAACCGGCCCCGACATCGCCGAGACCGGCCCTTACCCCGCCTCGGCTGGACCCGCTCTTCGCGATGTCGGCTACCGGGCGGTGAACTCGCTGCGGCTGGAGAAGCACTACCTCGCCTGGGCGGCTGACGTCAGGAGCGATGACAACCCCTACGCGGCCGGACTCGGTGCCCTGGTCCGGCCCGACAAGCCTGGCCTCCTGGCCGGGCCCGCGCTGCGCAAGATCCGCGACAGCGGGCCGACCGAGCGGCTGTGCTGGTTCTCCGCCGACTTGCCCGCCGGGCCGACGGCCGAGACTGACGTGCTCATATCCGACGGCGAGCTGGTCACGCACCCCGATCACGACTTCACGGCCAGCGTCCGCAGCGCCGGTTTCGGGTACACGATCGGGCGCAGCATCTTCTCGGCCTACCTTCCGGCCGCCGTCGCCGACGCGACGGCCCAGACCGCGGATCAGCGGCCGGCCTTCGAGATCGAGGTAGCCGCCACCCGTTACCCCGCCACCCGCCACGCCGTCCCCCGCTACGACCCACCCGGCTCCCGCATCCGCGCCTGGTCAGCCACGCGCCCACCGCGGCAGGTCCCTGTCAAGCGGACGACCGCTCCGCCGCTCGGAGCACGCTCGCTCGCCGGAAAGCCATCCTGATCGAGTCGATCACCTGATCCGGCGCGGTCGTGAGGTCGTGCCAGGTGAAGTGGACGACCTCGAAGCCCGCCGCGCGCAGCTCGGCGTCCCTGCGGAGCTGGTTCCTGGCCCGATCGGGATCCGCATACTTGAGCGCTCCGTCAGCTTCGCCGATGGTGCTGTGCTCGCGCCATAAGAAGTCGGCCCGGCCGATAACTCCCCGGCCCTCGCCACCTACCCATACCTGGAGCTCCGGCGGCGGCAGGCCGCCGTCCCGGAAGGCCACCCTGGCGATCGACTCGAACGGCGACTCCGACCGACCGTCACTGAACTCGATGACCTGCCGAGCCCGGCCGATGCCTGGCCACCGTGTGCAGCCGGCCGCGACGGCCATGAGCTCGGCCTCGGAGGCCTTCTTGTCATGCAGCGCGCTGTCGGCGAGAACCACCCCGGACCTGAACGGCGTGGTCCGCGCGAGATCGACGACCGTCCTGGCCACCGAAGTCACCGGTACCTTATGCCGAATCGCGATGTGCTCCTCGGGGAGCCACGACGTCGAGGCCCGGACATAGGGCCTTCTCGTTCTGATGCCCGCCAGCCCGCGGGGTACGGTCAGCGCGAGAGTCTCAGCATCCGGCCTCTCCAGCAAAGCCAGGCCGTGCAGGATCGCTGCATCCTGATGGCTCGCGACGGCCCCGGGACCGACCACCGCGATAGCGGCAGCGATCCTGAGAACTCGCCGGCCCCGTTGAGTGACGGCAAGCCGCTCGGCTAGGTCGCTTCTCGCGTATACACCCCAGTCGATCTTCGTCAAGACACCCCGGCGCACCAACAACCGGATCCGTTCACTGGTAATGCCCGCATGAGCCAGTTCGGCTGTCGTCGTAATACCGGCTAAACGACTCGAATCAGGCAGAATCTGGGCTTCCATGGGGACACGATCTCACCCGCCGCTGACACTAAGTTCCTCCACAACCGACTTCAAGCACGTTTCAGTCATGACCACGACCGGTTCGCGGCATTTGCGGCTAGGAAAGGTGTAGTAAGTCAGGTCAGCGCAGTCAGGTTCACGTTGGCCGGTGCGATGTCAGGCCGGCCCCGGGCCGCTTCGTCAGGCTCGCAGGGCGGCGCGGGCGGCGGCCAGGGCTGACTCCCGGTAACTGGCGCCGAACAGGCACACATGAACCAGCAGCGGGTGCAGCTGATGAAGCGGCACCCGGGCTCTCCAGCCGTCCGACAGCGGGGTCACCTCGCGGTACGCGTCCAGGATCCGGTCCAGGTACGGCGCTCCGAAGAGCGCCAGCATGGCCAGGTCGGTCTCCCGATGACCCCCGTGGGCCGCCGGGTCGATGAGCCATCCGCGTCCGCCTGACCACAACAGATTGCCCGACCACAGATCCCCGTGGATCCGCGCCGCTGGCTCGGCGGGCCCGGCGAGCTGGCCGACCCGCCCGGCCACCGACTCGACCAGCTCCGCGTCGGCCGCCGCCAGCGCCCCCCGGTCCCGGGCCAGCCTGAGGTACGGCAGCAGCCGGTTCTCGGCGTACCACCCGGGCCACTCGTCCGCCTCGGTGCTGGGCAGGGCCAGGCTGGCGATGAACCCGGGCCATGGAGCCCCGAACCGAGCCGCCCCGGCCGCGTGGAGCCTGGCCAGGTCGCGGCCAAGACGCTCCGCAGCCCCGGGATCGGGAGTCGCCGGCTGCACCCAGGCCAGCGCCAGCAGCCCGTCCTGGGCTGAGATCAGCTCGGGTATCGGGACGGCGCCCGCCTGAGCGAGCCAGCTCAGCCCGCGAGCCTCAGCCGCCAGCGCCGCCGGACCAGCCGCACCGTCGACGGCCTCCTTGACGAAGATGTCGCGGCCATCGGCGAGGGTGACCCGGTAATGCCGAGCCCCGTGCCCGCCGCCGGCCGGGCGGCACCGCGTGACCGCGGACCCGGCCTCGCGGGCGAGCCGTGACTCGAGGTCACTCACCGGGGGCGCCGGCCTCGGCCAGGATCGCGGCCAGTCCGGCCACCAGGCCGCGCGCCGCCGCCAGGCTGAGGTCGAAGACATGGGCAAACTGGTCAGGACCGCCGCCGTACGGATCGGGCACCTGCGCTCCGTCGGGGGCCGCGGGGTCGAACGAGCGGAACAGCCTGATCCGCCCGGCCATCCCGCCCGGCAGGCCGGAAGCCATCCGCTTCAGATCGCGGAGGTTGGCCGCGTCCATCGCGATCACCAGGTCGAACCGGTCGAGCCAGGCCCGGCTGATCTGCCTGGCCCGGTGGGCCGAGCCGTCATATCCCCGGCGCGCAAGCTCGGCCCTGGCCCGGCTGTCCATCGGGTCGCCCAGGTGCCAGTCGCCCGTGCCGGCGCTCTCCACGCTCACCCGCTCCGACAGGCCAGCGGCCGCCAGCTCGGCCCTGATCAGGGCTTCTGCCATCGGCGAGCGGCAGATGTTGCCGAGGCATACCACGCAAACCTTGTATATTCGCAACGAATCCTTCGGTGCCGGTGGCGGCAGCAAAGTGGGATGTTCAGCGGGCATAACACCAGGATGGCCGGCGGGCCGGCCTCCCCGAGCAGGTGGGACGGTAGTGCTATGAGTCAGGACGACGAGTACCGTCGGCTGTCCTTCTGGCATGACTCCGTGCCCGGGCAGCTAGAACCGGCCGGCCGCCTCGACGGGGATACCGAGGCCGACGTCGCGATCGTCGGCGCCGGGCTGACCGGCATGTGGACCGCGTACTACCTCAGCAAGGCCGACCCGGGACTGCGGATCGTGCTGTGCGAGCGCGAGATCGCCGGCTTCGGCGCATCGGGACGTAACGGCGGCTGGTGCTCGGCGCTGTTCCCCGCATCGCTGACCAAGCTGGAGCGGATGGCCGGCCGCGAGTCGGCGATCGCGATGTACCGGGAGATGCAGCACACGGTCGACGAGGTCGGCAAGGCGGCAGCGGACGAGGGAATCGACTGCCACTGGGCCAAGGGCGGGACCATCCAGTTCGCCCGCTCGCCCACCCAGATGGAGCGGGCCAGGGAGGAGATCAGCGAGGCCAGGCTCTACGGCTTCGACGAGTCCGACCTGCGGCTGCTGTCCGCGGAAGAAGCGCAGGAACTCGGCGGCGTATCCGACGTGCTCGGCGGGGTCTTCACGCCGCACTGCGCGGCGATCCACCCGAGCAGGCTGGCGCGCGGGCTGGCTGATGTGCTGCGGTCCGCGGGGGTCACGATCTACGAGAAGACCGAGGTCCGGCGGCTCGAGCCTGGCCGGCTGGTCACCTCGGGCGGGGTGGTGAAGGCCCGGCACGTCATCCGCGCTACCGAGGGCTACACCCCCAGGCTGCCGGGTTACGAGCGGGCCGTCGTGCCCGTCTACTCGCTCGTCGTGGCGACCGCCCCGCTGCCTGAGGACGTACTCGGCCAGGTCGGGCTGGCCACCCGGCCAACCTTCAGCGACCTGCGGCATCTCATCATCTACGGCCAGCGGACGGCCGACGGTCGCCTGGTCTTCGGCGGGCGCGGCGCGCCGTACCATTTCGGTTCCGCGGTCGAGCCGTCGTTTGACCGGGTTCCCGCGGTATTCGCCGCGCTGCGCAGCACGCTGATCGAGCTCTTCCCCGTCCTGGCGGACGTCACGATCACGCACACCTGGGGCGGACCGATCGGCATCGCGAGGGACTGGTGCGCATCGGTCGGTCTCGACCAGGCGACCGGAGTCGGCTGGGCTGGCGGCTACGTCGGCGATGGGCTCTCGACGACCAACCTCGCCGGGCGGACGCTGGCCGATCTGATCACCGGCGCGGACACCGACATCACCCGGCTGCCGTGGGTGGGCCACCGGTCACCGCCGTGGGAGCCCGAGCCGCTGCGCTGGCTCGGCGTCAACGCCGGACTGCGGGTGATGACGTGGGCCGACCGGACCGAGGCCAGGACCGGGCGCCCGTCGCGGGCCGCCGCGGCCGTCAGTAATTTCCTGCGGTCCTGATCGCGGCCTGGACCAGGCGACGAACGGGACAGAGCGCCTGCTGTCCGGACCGGAGCGGACTTATCGTCCAGTTGGCGCGGGTGCGCGAGTCGCTGGTAGCATCACTGAGGTTCCAGCGCCGCTAGCTCAATTGGCAGAGCAGCGGACTCTTAATCCGCGGGTTCGGGGTTCAAGTCCCTGGCGGCGCACCCGTAACTTCCCAGCCCAGGCCGTGAGCGGCCGCGGAGCCGGATGACACCTCCGAGGGGCAGACCGTAAACCCAACGCGATTGCAGCCACGCAAGCCCCGATGGAACCGTGAGATCGATGACAGACGCGATCGCCGGCTGGATATTTATCGGCACGGCCGCGATTTGGGCGAGCAAGGGCCTCAGCACGCTGATGGCCGGGCGCCGCACTGCGGCCCCATCTGAGCATGAGGATCGGGCACAAAAGTGGCGGTGCTCGCGCTCGCCGGTCTGCAAGTGATCCTAGGTGTCTGGTTCCTTACCGGCCCATCCAGGCACCCCGGCGTCCAGTGGTGGGTGATATCCGGATTCAGCGCCCTGGCCGCCTGGATGCTTATCGCCGATCTCGGACCCTGGCTGCGATCACGACTGAAAGGCAGTTCAAGTCACGAGCCGACCTAGCCGGGCGCGTGGCAACGTGCCTGGTCGTCGTGCATGACTACACCGCAGCGGTGGCCGAGCTGCCCGAGGCCATGCGGTTGCGCCCGCTTCGACGGCATGGTGTCTCACGCGTGATACACTACGGCCGTGACCGAAGTTCCGATCCGAGATCTACGCAACCATGGCGGTGAGATCCTCGACCGCGTCGCAGGCGGGGAGGCGATGACGGTCACCCGTGATGGCCATCCGATCGCCGAGCTGCGGCCGCTGCCCCGGCGGCCATTGCAGGCTGCCTCTGTGCTCCAGCGGTGGCGGAGCTTGCCTTCCGTTGACCCAGCGCGGCTGCGGGCGGATATCGACGACTTGCTGGATCCGGCACTGTGACAGAGAGCGATCCGCGTTATCTGCAGGGCGTGCTCGATACCAGCACGGTGATCATGCTGCCCCGCATCACCGACCCGGCTGCTTTGCCCGCCGAGCCGCTCATCACAGCGGTGACGCTCGCGGAACTGACCGTCGGGCCCCTCGTGGCGGACACGGACGAGGAACGTGCCGCGCGTCAGGCCCATGTCCAGCAGGCCGAAGCGGACTTTGACCCGCTGCCCTTCGACGCGCCGGCGGCGCGCGCCTTCGGGCGCGTGGCAGCCTCCCTCCGCCAGGCTGGACGCAAGCCCTCAGCCCGGGCCTACGACGCGATGATCGCCGCCACCGCGATCTCGCGGAACCTGCCGGTGTACACCTGTAACCCCGCCGACTTCGCCAAGATCGATGGCCTCGCCGTCATAGCGGTCCCCGTTCCGCCGCAGCCTGCCAGCTAGCGGGCGCCGGCCGATACACCCCTCCGTCGGGCTCATCCAGCGTCGCTGCGCAGCTGTTGGCGGTGCCATTGGCGCGGTGCTGTAGAGCCCGCGGACGATATGGCCAGGCATCGCGCGGCCTGGGCGTCGTACGCGCTGCGCTTAGGGCAGCCCGGCGCGACCAGTGACCACGGCCAGGCGCCTGCCGAAATGCGCACCGGCCTGCTCCGCGCCGCCAGCCACCTCAGCCATCACCACGGCGGCAGTGATGATCACGTCAGCGAGCTCATTCAGCAGGTCTTCGCGGGTGCGGCACACCCCCTTGCGTGAGTTCATGCCCCGCATCACGATCAGCGCCTCGGCCGCTTCGCCTATCTCCTCGGTGAGCTTAAGGATGCCCATCTCCGTCGGCACGTCACCGTAGAACTCGTGCAGCCGCGCGATGTGCTCCCACATCATTCCTCCCTCAACCATGGCCGGCCCTACCGTCTGCGCCTACCCGGTCCCGGCCATCGGCGCGATAGACCGCCCGCTCTCGTCCTGCTCCCTGGCCGCGACATCAAGGCCCGTTTCGGACATGATCTGGCACACGGTCGCCTCCAGAGAGCTAGCGGCCGGGATGATCTGTTCGACACCGCCGGGCAGGAGGTCAAGCTCTCGGTACCAGGCGGACATCTCGGCGCGGCCGAACTCCGCCGCCAGCGGCCGGGCCGCGTGACGGCGCATGGTCTCCTCGAACGGAACATGCAGGTAGTAGAAATACGCCCGGCCTTCGTGATCGCGGCGCAGGCCGTCGAGCATCTCCGCGTAGACCTCCGCGCGCAAGATGCCATCGACAATCACGTGGTAGCCGCTGCGGGCCGCGAAACGGGCGACCAGGTCGATCAGCCCGATGTGGGCTCCACCCGCCGTCTCCTTCTCCCGCAGCACGACACGGCGCAGGTGGTCCTGGCCGACCAGGGCGATCCCGCCCCCGTACCGCGCGCGGATCTCGGCCGCCACGCTGCTCTTTCCGGAGCCCGAGTTGCCGCGCAGCACGATCAGGCTCGGGGTCACCGGCACCTTCCGGGTCGCAGACGGCACCTACCGCCCTTCAAGTACTGCCAGGTCGCGGGCCGCGAACCGGTAGTGCTCGATCTCCTCGTCCATGACCACGGCGAGGCACTCGGCCACGGGGCGCTCTTCCTCCGGGTAGCCAGGAGCGGGCGAGCGCTGGCAGCCTCGTCCGAGGTCGGCATCGGTCAGGCCGGCCAGGATGCGCCGCATCACGGCCATCCGGTCGGCGCGGGCGGCCAGGATCTCGGCGTATCCGGGCCGCGCGGTCAGGTCGATGCCGAGCGCGGCCGCGTCCGCGGGCGGGTACCAGCTCTGCGGCAGGCCGAGCGGGTGGTAGGGCATCGGCTCGTCCAGCACCGTTCGGCTCGCCCAGGCGTCGGTGATGAACACCAGATGGCGCAGCGTCTGCGCGAACGACCACTCTTCGTTGACATGCTCGGTCAGCGCGGCCGCGGGCAGCCGCCCGGCCCGCCCGGCCGCGTCCGCCCAGAGTCGTTCGATGGTGTCCCACATCGCGCGGAAGTCGTCGGCGTCCTGCCCCTCGCGGAATTGCACCCGCTCCGGGTGCCGCCGGTCCAACTCGGCGCTGACGAAGCCGGTCACGTCCACGCCGTTGACGGTGACGTTGCTGAGGTACCCGGAGATGCTGACGTCGACGAGCCAGCCGTCCCGGATCGTGACGCCGGTCAGGTCACAGTCGGTGAACCGGGCACCGCGCAGGTCAGCGACGTCGAACCGGGCGGCCCGGAACTCGGTGCCGCCGCCGCCGTCGCCGCCCCCGAAACGGTGCGGCCCGAACTGCGCGTCCACCCTGCCATCCTGCCACTGCGGCCGCTGAGCCATCTGATCATCGGTTGCTGTCATGGCTGGCATCGTAGGCCCGATCCCGGACGATCTGCTTCCGGAAATCAAGCCGACTGGTTGAACCCGAAGACAGGATCGAATTCGCCAGAATGGTCCCTACGCGCGGCCGACGACTGAACTGTAGTCTGGACAAATGTCCAGACCTGGTGACCGCTTTGCGGGCAAAGTCGCGATTGTGACCGGTGCGGCCCGGGGAATCGGTGAGGCCTATGCCCGGGCCCTGGCCGCCGAGGGTGCCGCCGTGGTCGTCGCCGACCTCAATGCCGAAGCGGGAGCGAAGGTCGTGGCCGGGATCGAGGCGGATGGCGGCCAGGCCGTCTTCGCGCCCGCCGACGTCGCGGATCCGCAGTCGGCGCGCTCGATGGCCGAGCTCGCGGTGGAGCGCTTCGGCGGCATCGACTACCTGGTCAACAACGCCGCGATCTACGGCGACATGGAGTTCAACACGCTGCTGGCGGTGGACTGGGACTACTACAAGGCCTTCATGGGCGTGAATCTGGATGGCGCCCTGGCCTGCACCCGCGCGTGCTACGAGCACATCGCCGCGCGCGGGGGCGGCGCGATCGTCAACCAGTCGTCGATCGCGGCCTGGCACTACGCGAGCTTCTACGGCCTGGCCAAGGTGGGCATCAACGGCCTGACCCAGCAGCTCGCGCACGAGCTCGGCTACCTGAACATCAGGGTCAACGCGATCGCACCCGGACCCACCGACACCGAGGGCACGCGCAAGTTTGTCGGTGAGGGCGCCGCCGACCTGGTGAAATCCGCCGCGCTGCAGCGGCTGGGCCAGCCCGGCGACATGGTGGGCGCCTGCCTGTTCCTCCTGTCGGACGAGGCCAGCTGGATCACCGCGCAGGTCATCAACGTCGACGGCGGCCAGATCTTCCGGCCATGAGATCGCGGCGCTGACGGGGCGAGGCCGGTAGGAGTCCGAGTGCGACACAGCGTGGTGCTGTTCACCAGTGACCGCGGCATCACGCCGGCCTCGGCGGCGCGAGCCGCGGAGGCAGCGGGATTCGACTGCTTCTATGTTCCCGAGCACACCCACATCCCGGTCCGGCGCGATGCGCCGCATCCTCGAACCGGCACCGCGGAACTGCCCGATGACCGCTATCTGCGCACGCTGGACCCGTGGGTGTCGCTGAGCATGGCCGCCGCGGCCACCTCCGTGATCAGGCTCGGTACCGCGGTCGCGCTGCCCGCCGAGCATGACCCCATCTCGCTCGCCAAGACCATCGCCTCGCTCGACCACCTGTCGGGCGGGCGGGTGACGCTCGGGGTCGGGTTCGGCTGGAACATCGACGAGCTGACCGATCACGGCGTGCCAGCCGCCAGGCGGCGCACGGTACTGCGCGAGTATCTCGAGGCGATGCAGGCGCTCTGGTCGCAGGAGGTAGCCAGCTATGACGGGGAATTCGTCCGGTTCGGCGGATCCTGGGCGTGGCCGAAGCCGCTTCAGCAGCCGCGCATGCCGATTCTGCTCGGCGCCGGCGGCAGCGACCAGACCTTTGCCTGGATCGCCAGATCCGCCGACGGCTGGCTGACCACGCCCGGCGAGAGCGACATCGAGGACAAGATCGGCCAGCTGAACCGCGCCTGGCAGGGCGCGGGCCGGGCGGCAGCGCCGGAAATCGCCGTACTGGCCGGGCGGCCAGACCCGGCCGTGCTCGCCCGCTGGCGCGACCTCGGCGTCACCGAAGCGCTGTTCGGCATGCCGGACCGGGCGGAAGACGAGGTGATCGCCTACCTGGGCCGGCTGGCCGGCCGCCTCGGCCTGACCGGCAGGGACCTGGCCCGCCGGGATCTCGCAGCCGGCGGGGACCTGGCCGGCGGGACGGGGCGAGAACATGGACCTTAACCTGGCCGATCTGTGCGCCGTGGTGGCGGACGCGGTCCCCGACCGCTGTGCCCTGGTCTGCGACGGCCAGCGCCTGACCTACCGCGAGCTGACCTCCCGCAGCGAGCAGGTGGCCCAGCATCTCGCCGCCGCGGGCATCCGGCCGGACGAGACCGTCGGGCTCTACCTGCCCAACTCCGCGGCCTACGTCGAGTCGCTGCTCGGCTGCATGGTGGCCCGCGCCATCCCGGTGAACATCAACTACCGCTACACCGGCGCGGAACTCGCCCACCTGTTCCGCGGCGCGAGGCTCGCGGCGCTCGTCGTGGATGCCGAGTACGCCGGGCTGGCGGCCGAGGTCGCGGCATCCTGCCCGACCCTGCGCCACGTCCTGATCGCCGGCGGCGGCGATCCGGGCGATGTCGCGTTCCCCGCCTCGGTGACCGTGCTGAGCTACGCGAGCGCGGTCGGCGCGATGCCGGCGATCCGGCCCGATCTGGCCCGCAGCGGCGACGACAAGCTGATCATCTACACCGGCGGCACGACCGGGCTGCCCAAGGGCGTGCTGTGGCGCCACGAGGATTTCTTCTTCTCCGCGCTGGCCGGCGGTAACCACTACGGCGCGCCGCGGCAGAGCGCGGCGGAAGTTGTCGCGGCCGCCGCCGCGACACCGGAGATGGGCTACCTGCTCGCCGTGCCGCTGATGCACGGCTCGGGTACGTACACGATCTTCACCGCGTTCCTGCTCGCGAGCAAGGTGGTGATCACCCGCCGGTTCGACGCGGCCCGGATCGCGCGGCTGATGCAGGATGAGCAGATCATGCTGCTGGCCGTGGTCGGGGACGCGATGGCGCGCCCGATCGCCGACGAGCTTGCCGCCCGCCCCGGTCAGTACGACCTCTCGTCCTGGCTCGTCATCGGCTCCGGCGGGGCGCTGCTGTCCCCCAGCGTGCGCGAGCAACTGCTGGCCGTCCGTCCCGAGCTCTTCGTCACCGACCGCTTCGGCAGCTCGGAGACCGGCACGGATGGCCAGATCGAGCGCGGTACCGAAGGTCATCCGCGGCTGATTCCCCAGCCGGGCGTGTGCGTCGTGGGCGACAGCCTGCGGCCGGTCGGGCCCGGCGAGACCGGCAGGATCGCCAAGTCCGGCCATGTCCCGCTCGGCTACTACGGCGACGAGGCCGCCACGGCCGCCACCTTTCCCGTCATCGACGGGGTCCGCTGGGCCGTGCTCGGCGACCTGGCCCAGGTCGAGCCCGACGGCTCGATTGTCGTTCTCGGCCGCGGCTCGACGTGCATCAACACGGGCGGGGAGAAGGTGTTTCCGGAAGAAGTAGAGCAGGCGCTCAAGGCGCACCACGCGGTGCTCGACGCGCTGGTTGCGGGCATCCCCGACCAGCGATTCGGCGAGCGGGTGGCCGCCGTGGTCGAGCTGCGCCCAGGGTCCGGCCCGGTCGGTGCGGATGAGCTGCGCGAGCACTGCCGGGCGGCCGTGGCCGGCTACAAGGTGCCGGCCAGGATCGAGTTCGTCCCGGCGATCGTCCGCTCGCCGTCGGGCAAGGCGGACTACCGGTGGGCCCGCGGCGTGCTCGCCGGCGGCGCCTGACGGCCACTGTTTGGCCCTTGGCCACCGGGTAGGGGTGAACTCAGGCCGATTCGGGGGGAGGGCCGAGCCATGCCGAAGGTGACGCAGAAGTGGTGGACGCTCGTCGTCGTCTGCACCGGCATCTTCATGCTGCTGCTGGACATCACGATCGTGAATATCGCGCTGCCCGACCTGGTCAAGAGCCTGCACGCCTCGTTCAGCGACCTGGAGTGGGTCATCGACGCCTACGCGATCTCGCTGGCGTCGCTGCTGCTCATCGCCGGCTCGCTCGGGGACATGGCCGGCGCCCGGAAGGTCTTCCTCGCCGGACTCGCGATCTTCTGCGCCAGTTCGCTGCTCTGCGGCCTGGCCCAGTCGCCGGCCTTCCTGATTACCTTCCGTGCCGCCCAGGGCATCGGCGGCGCCGCCATGTTCGCGACCTCGCTGGCCCTGCTCGCGCACAAGTACCGGGGCCGGGACCGCGGCATCGCGCTGAGCGCCTGGGGTGCCACCGCCGGCGGCGCGGTGGCGATCGGGCCGCTCGTCGGGGGCGCGCTCACCTCCGGCATCAGCTGGCGGTGGATCTTCCTGATCAACGTGCCGATCGGCATCGCCGCCTTCGCCGCCACCCTGGCCCGGGTCGACGAGGCGCCGCGCCGGCCAGGTGTCCGGCCCGACTGGCTCGGCTTCGTGACGCTCGCCGGCGCCATGCTGGCCGGCATCTACGGGCTGATCAGGGGCAACCAGGACGGCTGGACGAGTACGACGATCCTGACCGCGTTCGCCTGCTGCGTGATCCTGCTGGCCGCGTTCGGTCTGGTCGAGCACCAGCGCCGGAACCGGCAGCCGATGCTGGAACTGGCGTTGTTCCGCAACCCTGCGCTGGTCGGTGCCTGCATCGGCGCCCTGATGATCTCGGCCAGCATCTTCTCCGTCTTGCTCTACCTCACGCTCTACCTGCAGGACGTGCTGAGGTATTCCGCGTTCCAGACCGGCCTGCGGTTCCTGCCGCTGACCATCCCCATCATCTTCGCCGCGCCGGTCGCCGGACGGCTGTCGGGGCGGGTTCCGGCGCGGCTGCTGATCGGAGGCGGGCTCGGGCTGATCGCGGTCGGCCTGGCGCTGATGACCTTGCTCTCGGCTACCTCGGGCTGGACGGTCCTGCTGGCCGGGATGGTCGTGTCCGGGATCGGCTCCGGAGTTACCAATCCCATTCTTGCCTCGGCCGCGGTGGGCACGGTCAGCAGCGAGAAGGCCGGAGTGGGATCGGGCATCAACAACACGTTCCGCCAGGTGGGCATCGCGGTCGGTATTGCCGGCTTGGGGGCGATCTTCGCCAGCACCGTGCGCGCCAGCTTCGTCAGTGACCTGGCCGGCCGCTCACCGCAGCTGGCCAGCCGAGCCGACCAGCTGGCCGGCTCGCTTACCTCAGGCGGCGGGCTCAGCAGCGTCCGCCCGAGCGGGCCAGGCGCCCAGGTGATCGCGTCCGCGGCGCGCTACTCGTTCGTGACCGGCCTGGACCGCATCTTGTGGGTGGCGGCCATCAGCGCCGCCGTGGGCGCGGTCGTCAGTGCCGTCCTGCTGCGGACCAGGGACATTTCCAGCGCACCGGAGGCCTCGATAGAACACGAGGAGATCATGCGCCGGGCGGCCTGAGTCAGCCGGACCCTGGTCAGGTCAGCGCGTGACCGCGCGGTCCCACGGCGGCGGGCGGCACCACGGTGCTCGCGTCCACGAACGAACTGCCACGTGGCCCGGCGACGACCGCCTGGTGCAGCGCACTCCCGCGGACGTACTGCCGCCACGGCAGGAACCACTCGGTCCAGCCGTTGTCCCACGTGCCGGGCCGCGGGCTGCCCGTGACGATGACCGGATCGCCGGGCAGCTCGAGCTTGTAGTAGGTCTCGGCGTGGGCAGGCGAGGTATTGACGCAGCCGTGGCTCACGTTGATCGAGCCCTGCGCCCATACCGACCAGTAGGCGTCGTGAATGTACTGGCCGCTCCAGGTGAACCGGACCGCCCACGGCACCCACAGCGCGTAGCCCGGGCCGGTCATGTAGGTCGGGTTGGCCTTCTCGATGGTCAGGTAATGTCCGTCCGACGTGTCGTCGCCCGGCCTGCCCGTGCTGATCGGCCAGTGGCCGAACAGCCGGCCCTTGTAGTAGATGTCCATGTAGTGCGTGACCGTGCTGACCTTGGCGATCAGCGACGGCCCGATGGTGAAGTCGACCCGCACGTCACGCGCCCCGTAGACGCCTTTCGCGCCCTCGACGCCGCCGAGGTGGGCCGTGAAGCTGACCCGCGTACCCGGGGACCAGTAGCTCCTGGGCCGGAATTCCACCGTCTTGTTTCCGTCCCAGTACCAGGCCCCGACGACCGGCCGGGAGGTGGTGACGCTCAGCGCCCGTTCCACGGCGGCCCGGTCCCTGATGCTCCGGCTGAACGTGAGGACGATCGGCATGCCCACGCCGTACACTCCGTGGTTGGCCTCGAGGACCGTGGTGTGGAAGACCTTGTGGGGGGTCAGCGTCCGGAACGAGCTGGTCACCGTCGTCTTCCTGCCTCCGGCGCCTGCCACCGTCGCCAGGACCGTGTAGGCCTGCGCTGCATCCAGGGGCGACGTGCTGTGCCAGATCGTGCCATTGCCGGTCAGCTGGCCGGCGACGGGACCGCCGGCCACTCTCACCCGCACGCTCTCGATCCGGCCATGGCGCGCGGCCACCGTGATGCCCCGGCCGGGACTGACATTCCGCGCGCCATCGGCGGGCGTAATCGTCAGGCGGGCGAGCGGGGCCGCCTTGGCCGGCTCCGCTCCGGTCGCGCTGGCTGAGCAGCCTGCCGCCGCCAGAGCCAGGGCAACGGCCGCGCCAATCAGCGCCGACCTGCCGCCGCGCCACGCTGAAACCACGCCATGTCGATCCACAACGGCACCCCGTACTCCGTCAGCCTCACGCCGATGAGGCGTTTAAATGTCGGCCGGGGAGGTACCCAGGCGCCGGGTGGCAGAAGCGCACCGGTACGAGAACATGCCTGCTCATGGTGCAATCTGTAACTTCAGTAGGCCGTCACGGCGTGATCTCCAGGCTGATCGAGCCCCACGGCGCGGACGGGCTCACCGGGAAGGTCGAATCCTGCTGGATCGGCGCTCGTGCGTACGTTCCGAAGTGCGCGCTGCCGCCCCCGGCGATGACCGAGAATCCGGATGCGGTCGTGAACGTGCCCGTCGTGGAGCCCAGGAAGGAGATCTTCTTGTCGGTAGGTCCCTGGACGCTCACGGTGGCGAGGGCCGACGTGCTCGTTCCCCGGGCCCTGCAGCTATCGCAGCTAGAAAGCGCCGACTCTCCCGCATCAAGTTGCACGACATCGACCCACGCGGTTGGCCCGGCGCTGAGCGCGCTGAAGTTCACCGTCACGGCGGTCGGGCCCGTGCCGTTTCCCGTGGCCCGGTAGGCGTAGACGTAGCTGAAGCTGCCGGACGTCGGGAATGGTTCGACAGCGTACTGAGTGGCACTCGGGAACGGACCGGTGACCGAACTGACGGTGCTCGCTGTGGTACCTGTTACGTAGATGAAGATCAGTTCGCCGCGTCCGCTGGTCGTCGCGACAGACGGACCGGTGCAACTCGAGGTATCGCAGGTCGCCATCGAGTTGCCGATGTCGGTGGCGAACGACCCGGCAGTCGTGGTAGCGCTGGCCTGGATCTGGCCGCTGGTCCAGTTGTTGTACACGGCGTTCAGCGTCCACGTGTACGACGTGCTGGCCGACAGCCCCGTGGCCGTGCATCCGGTAGATCCCGAGGTGGGTGTCGACGAGCAGCCAGCCAGCGTGCCAGGAGTCTGCGAGAGCGTGTAGCCGGTCTTGGTGGCCGGGCCGGACCACGACAGGTTCGCCGTCGAGGCTCCCGTCGCCGTCGCCGTGAAGGTGGTCGGCAGCGAGATCGTTCCCGCCGTCATCCCGGCGCTCCGAGACTGCGGGCGTACTCGAGAAGACCGCCAGGCCATGCTGGGCATCGCGAGCGCCACGCTTACTAGCACCATCACGGCTGCTGGCCGCAGTCCGCGCCGACGGCGGCCAGCCACCCGCCCGCTCGGCCACTGGTCCTGCTCCACTAGCCGATGCCCGCGACGATGCCTCGCTGTCATCTCAGCTCCATCTGAACGATCCGCTCGCCGCGCACGGCGAGCCAGCCGCCGGCGTCGTCGTGCAAGACAAGGTATTGTTGCCGGACTGGACGGCATGAGTGGTCACGATCACCTGAGCTGTTCCGCCTTGGTATCCCGTCGCCGACGTGGCTGGCATCGCCGCGACGATGCTGAACGTGACGCTGGCGCTTGCGAGCGCCGTCGTGGAGATCAGGTCGTTGTCGAGCTCGTAGCAGATGGAGCCGGACGGTGCGCTGCCCGGGCAGGTCGTGGCGGACGTCGGCACTGCGTACGTCACCGCGGGGCTTGCCGACGTGATCGTGACCTGCATCGAGCCGGTCGAATCGGCCGGGTTGTACAGCCGCGTTCCGCCTGTGCCCGCCTGCGTCTCGATCAGCACGTCGGCCGCCAGATACGCTGCCGTCGTACCCGAGTAGGTAGCGGTGAACGTGCATGACTGCGGCGTGGCGTTGGGCAGCATGCCCGGTCACCGGGCAGTTCGCGATCGCACTGTTGGCTAGGGTCACCGAGCCGGTGCTGGCCGACCTTGTTCCGGTCCCAGTTGCCGTAAAGTAGGCCTCCGCCGTGCCCACCCCGGCTGCGATAATGGCGACTACAGGCAGCGCCGCACTGGCGCGCCGCAGGAGCGCCGACCGGGCCACGGCCCGCCCGATACGCCGGATCAGCCTGGACCGGCCGCGTGGGCGCCCGTGCCTCATCGCGCGGTCCGAGAACTTGCCATCGGCCTTGCCTGCAACCGTGGCCTGACCTGGCTGCGGGTCGCACACCGAGATCGTCCGGACCAAGCGCGGGCGCGATGCTTGAAGTCGGCACATGTCACCCGGTCGCCTCGATTCCAGAGTAGGTAATGGTCAGCCTGGCTCCCTGGCATGCATCCTGATTCGTTCCCGTCTCCAGCATCGTGATGACCGGCCAGTTGCTCTGGGGAACATCCAGGCCAGCCAGGGAGATCGGGTGGATCTGCTGCGCCGGGATCGTGACGCTGACGGTCAGCCCCTGCGTCACGGCGAAGTTCGAGATAGCGCAGCCCGGCTTGTCGGTGGTGATGGAGATGTTGGCAGCGGTCACCGCGCCGGCCGCGATCGAGTGATGGAGCACTCGCGTTGGGGTTGGTGAAGGTCATAGTCGCCAGCCTGACTCTGCTTGCGTGCCCTTGGTGAACAGCCATGGCCCTTCTTGTCGAGGTCGCCGCCGATCCGTGAAGTGTGAGCGGCGCCCCTCGAGACGGTCGCGGAGCAGATGATCTCTACGTGCATCTGGCTCGGCGACCCCACCGACGCCGATGATAGATCTCCGCTGCCGACGGCCGTGACACGATCCAGAAGCACGTGCATGCCGGGAGATAGGCCGTTGAACTGCCCCATTGCGACAGCCCTGCGATGCGATACTGGTCGCGCGGATCATGCGATCAACACGGTCGTGTCCCCGTACAGTTCATCAGGGGCTTGCCAGCCGTCCAGCGCGGCAGAATGAACCGTGCACGGCAGGTCGCCGAGTGCATCCGTTCGATCGAACGTCAGAACGCTGTCGCTTAGGTGAGGTGCCACTGGCCGAGCGCGGTTGCTCGGATAGCGAGACGATGTTGCGGTCGAGCGCCGAGTGGCTGCCTGATTCGCCTACGAGATCAGCGCGGCCTCGGGTGCCGCCTGGTAGGTGACAGCCGCGCTCAGGATGCCGGCCTCGACCGCGAAGGTCGTGGTGTCGCCGTTTCCGTTGACCATATCGGGGCTACCACCGCGGTAGGCGCAGCTTCTTATAGATCATTCCGCCAGCCGGGCAGAACGAGAAGATGGCGCTCGTCGAGTGAGCATCTGAAATTAGAGCCACGTTGAGAATCGGCATAGCTGAATGCGGCTGTGGTGGACGTCGACGGATTTGCCGGATGTCCATTAATAACTGGCTCCGGAACCGTCGGCGAGGCGAGAGCTCCGGCGACGAAGTATCCAGTTGCGGGGACGCTCGCGAGGCAATTAGGACGACGCCTACGAAAATGCATCGTTTGCGTCGCGGCGCGTTCCATCGCGAGAATCCGAGCACGTCCTTTTACTCCTTCATCGCTAGCCGCCGGTCTGGTTAGCACCAAATTGGCGACGGACAGGGACTTCCGCGCCGGCCGGGTACTCAGCCAACTACAAGAGCGGCGGAATACCCGGCCAGGCGGCGGGTGGTGCTGACGTTCGCCCGGCCTGGACTGGTCGGTCACGCCAGCCGGACTCGCGAGGCGCGCCTCTGGTCAGCGCCGCGCCGATACGTCAGGTGACGTCGAGCGTGACATTCGGGCCGTCGGTGAGCGGCGGCGTCAGGTTGCACGCGTCCTGGTTGACGGCCGGATCACTCATCGTGAGCGTCACGTCCACGGTGGCATCGCCACCAGCAGGAACGGTCGTGACCGATGGCGTGCCGGCGACGGCGGTGAACCATGTCGCGAGGCATCCGGTCACGACGGTGCCGGGAGACACGCCGCGCAGGACGTCGCCACCGGTTGAGGCAACGGTCGCAGTGACCGCCGTGATGTGCTGGGTGCTCGTGCCGGGGTTGTGAATGGTGTAGACGATCGTCTCCGTCCCGACTCCCGGGAGCAGCGGTCCACCGGTCGGTGCCCCGGACGTAACGGTCCAGGTTGTCGCATTGCCGACCGACCCCGATCCGCTACCGGTTCCGGTCGTAGTGAAGTACGCGAGAGCGGCACCGCCGCCAGCAAGCGCCAGCGCGGTCGTGACCGCCGTGACGGCCACTCGCCTTCTGGTCGTGAATAGTCTCCGCACCAGTTCTCCTTAGGTTTCTTGGTGACGCCAGGCACACTTGTAGCTGGCGGCACGGGACGAAGTACTTCGTTCTTCTGTAACTCGGCTAAGGCAACGAGCCTGCCTTTGAGCGACGGGCCCACATATTCGCGAACCTCACTGCGATCTCGCCCGAACGACGGAATTCAATCGCCCTGCGGCATTGTTATTTGCCTCGTCGAGGCTTCCGAGGCAGACCTTACAACTTTCCGAACGCCTCGACGGCTCGCTCGCAAATCTCTAGTTAAATTCGGCGTGTCCGCCTAGTTGCCAATCCGGTAAAAGGCAGAATTAGCGACTGGAATGATTTACTCAGTCATTGCCAGGAATAGTCTCGCCGTTTACCGGCAGTTCGTCTCTCGCGCGCATATATCTCCGCAGACCCATCCGGCGGTGAGCTGGCACGCCAAGACGCCACCAGCGCAGACTCTTGTGCGCTCGCGTGCTGCCGAGCGGTCAGGGCCGGGGCGCAACCCCGCAGTAGAACGCGCGCGACCCGTCGCTGTCGGCCGAGTCAGGGTCCTCCGAGCCCCACAGCCCCACGTTCGTCACCACCGGCCCGGCGCCCTCGTAGGGCGGGACGAGCTCGAGCCCGGTGAAGAACCGCTCGATCTCGGCCCTGGTCCGCGGATGCGCGCTCTCGGTGGCGCGCTGGTAGACCTGCACGCCGGTCTCCACCAGCCTGGGCGGCAGCTTGTCGCTGGTTATGTGCGACAGCGCGAGATAGCTCCCCGGGCAGAGCGCGGCGACGTAGCTGGCGACCAGGCCCCACGGGTCGGACTCATCACTGACGAATTGCAGGACCGCCGTCATCAGCAGGCCGACCGGCTGGCCGAAGTCGATCAGGGCACGTAGCCGCGGGTGATTCAGGACCACGTCCGGCTCGCGCAGGTCCGCCTGGATCACCGCGGTCGCCCCGTCATCGGTCAATAGTTCCTTGGCCAGAACGAGAACCATCGGGTCACTGTCGATATAGACGACCCGGGCGTCCGGGGCGACCGCGCGCACCACCTCGTGCGTGTTGCTCTGGGTCGGCAGCCCGGATCCGATGTCGATGAACTGCCGGATACCGTGCTCCGTCGCCATCCATCTGGCCGCCCGGCCATGGAAGCCGCGATTTGCCCATGCCGCGTCTTCCAGGTCGGGCATCTGCGCCCTGAACTGCTCGGTAGCATCCCGGTCCACCTGGAAGTTGTGGCTGCCGCCCAGCATGTAGTCGTACATGCGGGCCGGACTTGGCCTGCTCGGATCGATGCCAGCCGGAACGTGCTCGGGGTCGGACACTTCGCCTCCGTCGGACGTCTGCCGCCATAGTCTGACACAGGACGGCGGCATGACGGACTGTCCGAGCCCGCCGGGCGCCGCGCGGTCAGGTGCGGTCCAGGAATCGTCCGGCGGAAGCAGGGCTAGCGGAAACAGGGCTAGCGGAAACAGGGCTAGCGGAAACAGGGCTAGCGGCCGTTCGGCCGGGGACCGCTGGCAGCCGCACCGTCACCACGGTGCCCGCATCAGGCGCGCTCGTGACCTCCAAGCGGCCGTGATGACCACGCACGAGCTCGGTGACGATGGTCAGGCCGATCCCGCTGCCGGCGATCCCGGCCGATCGCTGCCCGCGGAAGAACCGCTCCGCCACCAGCGGGAGCTCGTCGGGCGGGATGCCGACGCCGCTGTCGCTGACGCGCAGCATGGCCAGTCCGCCGGCCTGACCCTGGTCCGGCCCGGTTTCCAGCAGGACGCTGCCGCCGGCCGGCGTGAATTTCACCGCGTTGGTCAGCAGATTCGTGGCGATCTCGTGCATTCTGAGCGGGTCAGCGAGCACCACAGCGGCGGACAGCTGCCGCCTCAGCGTGACGCCGGCGGCATCGAACGAGTCGGCCAGGCTGTCGGCCGCGCCCCCGGCCGCGGCGGCAAGGTCGCACGGAACGAGGCTCAGCTGCAGGGCCGCCGCCTCAGCCGACGCCAGCCGCTGCAGGTCATCAACCATGCGGGCCAGCCGCAGCACCTCATCGTGCAGCGACACGACGTGATCGGCGGTCGGCGTGGCGAGGCCGTCGATCATCGCCTCGTGGCCCGCCTGCAGGATCGCGATCGGAGTTCGCAGCTCATGCGCGACATCGGCGACCAGGTTGCGCCGCACCTGGTCCTGCTCTTCCCTCGCCGCCGCCATCTGGTCGAATGCCTCGGCCAGCTCCCGGATTTCGCTGAACCCGCGTACCCCGCTGACGCGGGCCGCCATCTCGCCTCGGCCCCTGGCCCTGGCCGCGTCGATGAGCCGGTCGACAGGCGCGGTAATCCGGCGGGACACCACGAGCGCGACGAGCAGCGCGAACAGCACCGCGACGCCGGCGGCCAGGATCCGGGCGGGCCACCGCTGGTCCTGGAACCGCTCGACCGCCCCGCCGAGACCCGTGTCGGCGAACCTGACCGTCACCCAGCCGACCCGCCGCCCGTGCACCACCACCGCGTCGGTGAGCTGCGTCCTGCTGCCGTAACTCGGAAAGTCGTACGAGGCACGGATCACGTGCCCGGTCAGGTTCGTCACCCTCATCGCCGCGCCGGCGTGAGCGACCAGATCGGTCAGCGGCAGCAGGCTCGCGGGCTGCCAGCCGTTGTGGTAAGCCCGGCCGACCGCCATGGCGCACGCTCTCGTCAGGTCAGAGTGCTGGCCCCTGACCATCTGCCCGACGTCCCTGGAGGTGGTCACCGCGCCGATCAGGGCCGACGAGGTGACTGCGGCGAGCGCGACGAGGACGAACGCGAGCGCGAGCCGGAGCCCAAGCTGGCCGATCCAGGGACTGCGTGCTCTAGCCATCCCTGGCGAGGCCGAGCCGGTAGCCTCCGCCGAGTACAGTCTGCACGATCACCGGGTTGGCCGGGTCTTCCTCGATCTTGCGGCGCAAGTTCTTGACGTGGGAATCAATCGTCCGCTCATACCCCTCGAAGTCGTAGCCGCGGACGCGGTTGATGAGCTCGAACCGCGAGTAGACGCGGCCTGGGACAGTGGCCAGAGCCACCAGTATGCCCCATTCTGTCGGCGTAAGCTCGACCTCGGCGCCGCGGACCTCGGCTACCCGCCGCGGCTCGTCGATGACCAGGATGCCGTCGCCGAACCGGCTCACCCCCTGGTCGTTGGCCGGTGGCGCGTTGCGGCGCAGGATCGCCTGCACCCGAAGCACCAGCTCGCGCGGGCTGAACGGCTTGGTCACGTAGTCGTCAGCGCCGAGCTCGAGGCCGGCGATCCGGTCTTCCTCGCTGGTCTTCGCGGTCAGCATCAGGATCGGCGTCGGGCCCATCGCCCGGACCTCCCTGGCCACCGTCTCGCCCGGCACGTCAGGCAGGCCGAGGTCCAGCACGATCAGGTCGGGCGCGGCCGTCCCCGCCACGCTGATGGCCTCCGCGCCTGACTCGGTCGACAGCACCGAGAATCCGGCGCGCTCCAGATACGAGCGGACGAGCTCTCTGAGCTTGCGCTCGTCTTCCACCAGCAGCACCGTTGCCGTCATAGCGCCCCGATCACCGTGCGGCGTCCCGAATCTTCCGACAGCCTCATCCAGCTACCCCCGTCGTCAGCCAGTTGCCTGCCCGCCCTAATAATCCCATGTCAGCACCGCTGCCCCGAGTTCAGGAGCCACACAGCGCGAAATTGTAGATCCACATGTTCTCCATCACGGGTGCACAGGCCTACCACGACGGGTGCGTTACATCTGGTGAACACGCGCTCGGGACGACCTCAGAGCGACGTTCGGGGGAGGGATGAGCAAGCGGCGTTCCGCGCCGCGATCGCCATCCCGCGATCGCGCCGGGTCGCGCCGGGCCAGGTCGGATGCCTTGGGGGAGGCAGCCGAGCGGAACCGGGATGTCACGGGGGGACGTCCCGGGGAGGTCCGGCGCGACCGGCACGGCCCGCAGCCGCGGCGGCCTGGCCGGCGTCGATCACGTCCAGTCACGATCTCCCGTCAGCATCCGGCTGCAGCAGCGCCAGCCGCCGTGACTCGGATGCGGCCACCGGGAGCGTGATCGTCACCTGGGTGCCCCGGCCGGGAGTACTGGCGATGTCCAGCTGGCCGCGGTGGGCCTGCACGAGCTCGGCGACGATGGTCAGGCCGATTCCCGTTCCGCCCGGCAGCAGCGATGAACGGTGGCCGCGGAAGAACCGCTCGGTCACGTGCGGCAGCTCATCGGCTGGAATGCCGATACCGGTGTCGCGGACTCCAACCCTGGCCATCCCGGTCTCGTCCGGGCCGGTGTCCAGCACGACGCTGCCGCCTGGCGGAGTGAACTTCAGCGCGTTGGTGAGCAGGTTCGAGACCACCTCGCGCATCCGGCCCGGGTCGCACATGACCTGAACCTCCGCCAGCCGCTCGGCCAGGCTGACGCCGGCCGCGCTGAACGATTCACGCAGCTGGCTGGCCGCCTCGGCCGTGACGGCCGCGAGATTGCAGGGAACAAGCCTCAGCTGGAGGGCCGCCGACTCAGCGGCAGCCAGTCGCTGGAGGTCCTCGACCATCCGGGCCAGCCGCAGCACCTCCTCGCGCAGCGACTCCAAGTTCCGCGGGGTCGGATCGGTCACCCCGTCGAGCATGGCCTCGTTGCTCGCCTGCAGGACGGCCACCGGAGTGCGCAGCTCATGCGCCACGTCAGCGACCAGGTTGCGCCGCAGCCGGTCTCGCTTGTCCAGGGCATCCATCGACCAGTTGAAGGCATCCTGCAGCTCCCGCTGCACGCCGACACCGCGCACCGGGCTGATGCGCGCATGCCGGTCACCAGCGCCCCGGGCCCGGATCGCGTCGAGCATCGTCTCAAGCGGCGACGTGACCAGCCGCGCGACCGCGATCGAGACGAGGACCGCGAGCAGCGCGGCCATGCCGGCCGCGAGGATGAGCGCCTTCAGCCGCGTGGCCTCGAAGCTGGCCACGGCCGAGCCGAGGCCGTGGTCGTCGAACTTGACGACGACCTGCCCGACCCGCCGGTTGCTCACGATCACGGGCTCACGCAGGACGGTGCCGTGATCAATGGCCCCGAAACCAGGCGATGAGTTGACAATCCCGCCCGTCTCGCTGCGCACCTGGGCACTCGCGTCGGCGCTGCGCGCCAGCGCGAGCACCGGCTCGACGTTCGAGTACTGCCAGCCGGCCGGGTCGTAGGTCGCCGCCGCGCCGACGGCTATCGAGCGGGTCAGGATCCGCTCCTGCCGGGCGACAAGCCGCGTGATGTCCCGGCCACTGGCCGTCGCGCTGAGGCCGAACAGCACGACGATCGAGAGCAGGGCGACCAGAACGAAGGCCAGCACCAGCCAGCGTCCGAGCTCGCCGATCCCGAGGATGCGCCGGTTCCTCATGACTGCAGGGAAATGCCCGACGCGCCATCCGGCCTAAACCTCGAGCGTCCGGGCCAGCGCCGGCCAGTCCGCCTGAACCCAGCCATCATCCAGGCTCAGCAGCAGGCGCCGCCAGCCTGGACAGGGCGAGCCGCTGGCCCACCGCCGCGTGCGCGGCCAGGAACGCCAGCGTTACCTCGGTCCCCTTATCGGGCTCGCTGGCTATCTCGAGCTCGCCGCCGTGCGCGTGCACGAGCTCGGCCACGATGGTCAGGCCGATCCCGCTGCCCCCCGCCATCTGCGACGATCTCAGGCCGCGGAAGAACCGCTCGGTCACGTGCGGCAGCTCGTCGGACGGTATTCCGATGCCTGTATCGCTGACCCGCAGCCTGGCCAGCCCGTCCTGGCCGGAGCCGGTCTCCAGCCTGACGCTTCCGCCAGGAGGCGTGAACTTCAGCGCGTTGGTCAGCAGGTTCGATATCACCTCGCGCATCCGGTCGGTATCGCAGGCGACTCGGACCTGCGGCAGCCGCTGCACCAGGTCGACCTCGGCCGCGCCATACGCGCTGCGGAGGCTGTCGGCCGCCTCCGCCGCGATGGCGGCGAGATCCTGCGGGGTCAGCGTCAGCTGCATCGCCGCCGACTCGGCCGCGGCGAGGCGCTGCAGGTCATCGACCATGCGGGCCAGCCGCAGCACTTCGTCATGCAGCGACCCGAGGTTGTGCGGGGTCGGATCGGTCACCCCGTCGAGCATGGCCTCGTGGCTGGCCTGCAAGACGGCGACCGGCGTGCGAAGCTCGTGCGCGACGTCGGCGACGAGATTGCGCCGCAGCCGATCCTGCCGGTCCAGGGCATTGGCCGACTGGTTGAACGACTCCAGCAGCTCACGGACCACGCCCACGCCGCGGATCTTCTTGATCCGAACTGACCGGATTCCGGCCCCCCGGGCCCGGACGGCCTCGAGCATCAGCTCGAGCGGCCCCGTGATCGTGCGGGCCATGACGAGCGAGACCAGGAGCGCGATCAGCGCGGCGACTCCCGCCGCGATGAACCTGGCCCGCCATCGCGTCGCCTCGAAGGCCCTGGGCACGCCGCCGAGGCCTTTGCCGCCGAATCGGATGGTCGCGACGCCGACCCGCCGGCCCTGGGCGCTGATCGGCTCGCTCAGCTGATCCGCGGGCGGCAGCGCGGCGAACCGGGGCGACGACGCCACCACGCGCCCGGCCAGGTTACGCATCTGGACGCCGGCGTTATCCCGCGCGACGAGCATGAACACGGGCGCCAGGTCGTCCCTGGGCCAGGCGCCGTGGCTGTAGACGCCTCCCGCCGCCACGGCCAGCGCGGCGCCCAGGCTCTGCTCCTGATGGATGGTGAGCTTCGTGATGTCCTTCGCGGTGCTCAGCGAGCCGATGAAGACGAGCACGGCGATCGCCGCGAGCGCGACAGCGACGAACGCCAGCACAAGCTGGCGTCCGAGCTGCCCGATTCCGAGGATTCGGCGGTTGCGCATTCGAAGAGCAGGCCACGCCGGCCTGACCGTCACCCCCGTCACTAGATCGCGAACCGGGAGCAGCCGCCGGCGCCGGGCAGCTAGGGCACCCTGACGGAGCGACCCGGCACTCCCCGGCCTCCGCGAGCCAGCACAGCAGCTGGCGGTGCAGTCGAGGCAGCCGGCAGATGGAGTCTTCATGGAGGTCCTCAGCCGGTCGTCACGGGCAGCGTGATCGTTACCTGGGTGCCCTGGCCCGGTTCGCTGATGATGTGCACCTCGCCCTGATGGGCACGGACAATCTGGTCGACGACAGCCAGCCCGATGCCACTGCCCGCCACCGGGGCGGCTCGCTGACCACGGAAATAGCGCTCCGAGACGTGCGTCAGCTCGTCCGGCGGAATGCCGATGCCGGTGTCGCGCACCTGCAGCATCGCCAGCCGGCCCGATGGCTCGCCAGCCGGGCCCGTCGCGATCGTCACGCTGCCCCCTGGCCCGGTGAACTTCACGGCGTTGCCGAGCAGGTTCACCACCACCTCGTGCATCCGGCGTGAGTCGCACGTGACCTGGATCGGCTGAAGCTGCCGGACAAGGTGGACATCCGCGGCGGCAAAGGAACCCGCGAGGCTGTCGGCGGCGTCGGCGGCGATGGTGGCCAGATCCTGCCGCCGCAGCTTGAACTGCAGTGTCGCCGGCTCAGCCGACGCCAGCACCTGCAGGTCGCCGGCCATCTGCGCGAGGCGCTGCACCTCGTTCTGGAGCGCGGCGAGGTTCTCCGGCGTGAACTCGGTCAGGCCGTCGAGCATGGCCTCCTGGCCGGCCTGCAGCACGGCGATCGGAGCGCGCAGCTCGTGCGCGATGTCCGCGATCATGTCACGCCGGACCTGGGCCTCATGTTCCAGTGCATCGGCCATCTGGTCGAAGGTGGCGGAGAGCTCGCGAACTTCGGCGACACCGCGCACCGTCCCGACCCGCGCGGAGCTGTCGCCCGCCGCCATCGCGCGAGCCGCCCGGATCAGCCGGGCGGCGGGGGCGGTCAGCCTGCGTGACACCAGGACCGACATCACCAGCGCCACCAGGAGAGCTGCGACGGCCGCCGCGATCCGGACGTGCCAGCGCAGGGTCTGGTAATGGTCGATGGCCGCGCCGAGACCCCGGTCGTCGAACTTGACCGTGACCGAGCCCACTGTCCTTCCTCCGGCGATCACGGGCTGGTGCCGCACGAGCCCGGCCGGAAAGCTCGTGAATCCTCGTGAGGCGCGGATCACCCGTCCGGCCGAGTCCCGCACCTGGGCCGCCGAGCCCTCCTGCTCGACCAGCTCGAATACCGGCGTCAGCTTCGCGTTCGCCCAGCCACCGCGCCCGTAAGCGGCCGCTGACGCCAGCGCCAGCGCCCGGGTCAGGTCCGTTCCCTGCGCCCGGACAAGCTGGTGCACGTCGGCCGAGATGGTGGCGGCCGCAATGCCGAGCACCGTACCGATCGACACAAACGCTACGGCGATGAACGTCAGCGCCAGCCGCACGCCGGTCCGGCCGATCCACGGCCCCTCCCACCTAGCCATCGCGGGTGCGGCCTGACCGGCGCTCGCTAAAGTAACGCACCATTCCGGTCATATTCCCGACGTCCCCCATCGCCAGGGAAGGCGCCGGGCACTACCGTCGCAGCCCGGCACCGGCGATCATGCCACGGCCGGTCAGGCGGTGCCAGCTACCACGCGGGCCTCACGGCCGGTCATCGAGCAGCACGTCCGCGTCGAAGCAGGTGCGCTCACCCGTATGGCAGGCTCCGCCCGTCTGGTCGACCCTGACCAGCACGGTGTCACCGTCGCAGTCCAGCGCCACGGACTTGACCAGCTGCACGTGACCCGAGGTGTCGCCCTTGACCCAGTACTCCTGCCTGCTGCGCGACCAGTAGGTGCAGCGGCCCGTCGTGAGGGTGCGGTGCAGGGCCTCGTCGTCCATCCAGCCGAGCATCAGCACCTCGCCCGTGTCGTACTGCTGGGCAATAGCGGGGACTAGCCCCGCGGCGTCCCGCTTCAGCCTGGCCGCGATCCGGGGGTCGAGCCCGGCGTCCGGCTGCGTGCTCATCGCTCTCCTGCCCTGGTCCGGCCCGCTCCGGTCTGTGTCAGTCCGGTCTGGCGGACCGGATACCCCGCTGCGCGCAGCGACTCTTTCACCTCGCTGATCCGCAGCTCGCCGAAGTGGAACAGGCTCGCGGCCAGCACCGCGTCCGCGCCGGCTCGCACGGCGGGGGCGAAATCCGCGGCCTGCCCGGCGCCGCCGCTGGCGATGACCGGCACGTCGACGACCGCCCGCACCGCCGTGATCAGCGGCAGGTCGAATCCCGCCTTGGTTCCGTCGGCGTCCATCGAGTTCAGCAGGATCTCGCCGGCCCCGAGCTCGGCCGCCCGCGCGGCCCACTCCACCGCGTCCAGGCCGGTCCCGCGCCGTCCGCCGTGGGTGGTCACCTCGAACGCGCCGCCGCGACCTGCGACCCGCCTGGCATCCACCGAGATGACCACGCACTGCGAGCCGAACCTGGCCGCCACCTCGGTCAGCAGTGCGGGCCGGGCGATCGCCGCCGTGTTCAGCGACACCTTGTCGGCCCCCGCCCGCAGCAGCTGGTCCACGTCCGCGACGCTGCGGACTCCGCCGCCCACGGTCAGCGGGATGAATACCTGGTCCGCGGTTCGCGCGACGACCTCGCGCATCGTCTGCCGCTCGTCGCTGGACGCCGTGATGTCGAGGAACACCAGCTCGTCGGCGCCGTCGGCGTCGTAGGCGGCGGCCAGCTCGACCGGGTCTCCCGCATCGCGCAGGCCGAGGAAGTTGACGCCCTTGACCACCCGGCCGCCGTCGACGTCCAGGCACGGGATCACCCTGACCGCTACGCTCGGAGCCGCGCCGCGGTCATGCCCCGACCGCCGTGAGTGCCTCCTGCAGCGTGAACTTCCCCGCATACAGCGCCTTGCCGATGATCGCGGAATCGACGCCCAGCGGCACCAGGGCCGCGATGGCGCGCAGGTCATCGAGGGCCGACACGCCGCCGCTGGCGATCACCGGACTCCTCGTCAGCCCGCTGACCTGGCGCAGCAGGTCCAGGTTGGGCCCGGCCAGCGTGCCGTCCTTGGCCACGTCGGTCACGACGTAGCGCTGGCAGCCGTCAGCCTCGAGCCGGCTGAGCACGTCGAGCAGCTCGCCGCCCAGCGTTGTCCAGCCACGGGCGGCCAGCCTCGTGCCGCGGACATCCAGGCCCACTGCTATTCGTTCTCCAAACCTGGCGATCACGCCGCCGACCCAGTCCGGCTGCTCCAGGGCGGCCGTCCCGAGAATCACTCGCTCGCACCCCGTGGCCAGCGCCGCCGCCAGCGAGTCGTCATCCCGGATGCCGCCCGACAGCTCGACCGCTACGTCGAGCCGCCTGACTACCTCGGCCAGGAGATCGGCGTTGGATCCGCGGCCGAACGCGGCGTCCAGGTCGACCAGGTGGATCCACTGCGCGCCCGCACGCTGCCAGGTCAGCGCCGCGTCGAGCGGGTCGCCGTACGACGTCTCGGTGCCGGCCGCGCCCTGGACCAGCCTGACCGCCTGGCCGCTGGCCACGTCCACGGCCGGAAGCAGGGTGAGGATCCCGGTCACCTGATCAGCTCCAGCCAGTTGGCGAGCAGCGCCGCGCCGGCGTCACCCGACTTCTCCGGGTGGAACTGGGTCGCGCACAGCGGACCGTCCTCGACCGCCGCGACGAACGGCTGGCCGTGCACGGCCCAGGTCAGCAGCGGGCCCCCGGCTGGCGCCGGCCACGAGCGGACGGCGTAGGAGTGGACGAAATAGAACCGCTCCTGCGGCCCGATCCCGGCGAACAGCCTGCTCGCGGGCGGCGCGCCGACGGTGTTCCAGCCCATGTGCGGCAGTACCGGGGCCTCGAGCCGGTCGACCACGCCCGGCCAGGCGCCGCAGCCGGCGGTCCGGTCGCCGTGCTCGAAGCCTTCCGTGAACAGCACCTGCATGCCCACGCAGATGCCGAGCACGGGGCGCGACCCGGCCAGCCGCTTGGCGATGATCTCGTCGCCGCGCACTGCCCGCAGCCCCCGCATGCACGCGGCGAACGCGCCGACGCCCGGCACGACCAGGCCGTCCGCCTTCAGCGCGGCGTCAGCGTCGGCGGTCACCACGGCGTCGGCCCCGGCCCGCTGCAGTGCCCGCAAGGCCGAGCGCAGGTTTCCCGAGCCGTAGTCGAGCACGACCACGCCCGGCCGGGCGGGGCTCACAGGACGCCCTTGGTGCTCGGAATCCCGGTCGCGCGCTGGTCTGGCGCGGCGGCCGCCCGCAGGGCCCGCGCGAACGCCTTGAACTGAGCTTCCACGATGTGGTGCGGATTGCGCCCGGACAGGACGGTCACGTGAATGCAGATCGCGGCGGTCGCGCCCAGCGTCTCGAAGAAGTGCCGCGTCAGGCTGGTGTCGTAGCTGCCGATCAGCGGCGCCATGCCGTCTGGCTCGCTATGCACGACGTACGGGCGGCCGGCCAGGTCGACGGCGACGCGGACGAGCGTCTCGTCGAGCGGGATCAGAGCGTCACCGAACCGGCAGATTCCGGCCTTGTCGCCGAGCGCCTGGCGGAGCGCCTCGCCGAGCGCGATCGCCGTGTCCTCGACCGTGTGGTGCGCGTCGATCTCCGTGTCGCCCTTGGTCAGGACGCGCAGGTCGATGCAGCCGTGCTTGCCGAGCTGGTTCAGCATGTGGTCGAAGAACGGGACGCCGGTCGAGATGTCCGTGGCGCCGGCGCCGTCCAGGTCGAGCTCGACCGCGACCTGCGTTTCCTTGGTCGCGCGCTCGACCCGCCCGGTGCGCCCGGTCACGACAGCCTCCTCATGCCAGCCCCCTCATGCCAGCCCCTCATGCCAGCCCCCTCATGCCAGCACTGCGTCGAGCGCGGCGCGGAACGATTCCAGCTCCCTGGGAGTGCCGATCGTGACCCGCAGCCAGCCGGGCGGCCCGACCTCCCTGATCAGCACGCCCCGGTCGACGAGCGCCTGCCAGAGCGCCCGCCGGTCGGGAAAGGTTCCGAACATCACGAAGTTCGCGTCGGAGTCGGCGACCGACAGGCCGCGTGCCCGCAGCCAGGCGGTCAGCTCGTCGCGCTCGGCCCTGATCGCGGAGACCGCGGTCAGCAGTTCGGCGGCGTGAGCGAGCGCCGCCCGCGCGGCGGCCTGGGTCAGCGACGACAGGTGATAAGGCAGCCGGACGATCTGGAGCGCGTCCACCACGCCCTGGTCCGCCGCGAGATAGCCGACTCGCGCTCCGGCCAGCGCGAAAGCCTTCGACATGGTCCGAACGACAACCAGCCGGGGAAAGCGCGGGAGCAGGGTCAGCGCCGTCGCCCGCTGGTCGCGGGCGAACTCGGCGTACGCCTCGTCGACCACGACGATGCCGGGCGCCGCCGCGCACATCTGCTCGATCACGGTCAGCGGGACGGCCGTGCCGGTCGGGTTGTTCGGCGAGGTCAGGAAGACCACGTCGGGCCGGACCTCGGCGACCGTCGCGAGAGCGCGGTCAGGATCGATGCCGAAGTCGGTCTCCCTCGACCCGCTGATCCAGCGGGTGCTCGTGGTCCGGGCGATGATCGGGTGCATCGAGTAAGACGGCTCGAACCCGAGCGCCGTCCGCCCGGGCCCGCCGAACGCCTGGAGCAGCTGCTGGATGATCTCGTTGGACCCGTTAGCCGCCCAGACCTGATCGGCGGTCAGGCCGTGGCCGAGGTAGCCGGCCAGGTCACGGCGCAGTCCCACGGCGTCCCGGTCCGGGTACCGGTTCAGCGCCGCGGCCGCGGTGGCCGCCGCCGCGGCGATGTCGTGCACCAGCGCGGCCGACGGGCCGAACGGGTTCTCGTTCGTATTCAGCCTGGCCGGCACGTCTATCTGCGGGGCTCCGTAAGGAGTACGGCCGACCAGGTCGGGCCGCAGCGGAGGAGCGGATCTGCCCTCACTAGCCCCGCCAGCCCCGCTAGCCCCGCCAGCCCCGCCAGCCCCGCCGTCCGCCGGCACCCTGACCCGGACCGCCCTGACGTGCGCGGCCAGGTCCTCGGCGCCGCCGAGGGCGTCGATGTGCGGCGCGACGTCGGCCAGCGCGGCGGCCGTGCAGCTCACGACGTGGATGCCGCGCAGGAAGGTGAGCACCGACAGGCCGCCCGAATGCCTGGCCGTTCCGCCGGTCGGCAGGACGTGGTTCGAGCCGGCCAGGTAGTCGCCGAGCGAGACCGGCGTGTACGGCCCGACGAAGATCGCCCCCGCGTTGCGCACCCGGCTGGCCAGCTCGTCGGCGCGGTCGGCCTGGATCTCCAGGTGCTCGGGCGCCCATGCGTCGGCCACCGCGAGCGCGGCGTCGACGTCGTCGACCAGAACGCACGCCGACTGGCCGGTCAGCGCCTCCTTGACCCGGCCCGCGTGCCGGGTCGTCGTGAGCTGCCTGGTCAGCTCGGTGTCGACGCCGTCGGCGAGACCGGGATCGGTCGTGATCAGCAGGCACGCCGCGAGCGGGTCGTGCTCGGCCTGGGCAATCAGGTCGGCGGCCACGAACGCCGGGTCGGCGCTGCCGTCGGCAACGACCGCGATCTCGGTCGGGCCGGCCTCCGCGTCGGTGCTGACGACGCCGCGCAGCAGCCGTTTCGCCGCCGCGACGTAGACGTTGCCCGGACCCGTGATCGTGTCCGCGGCCGCGCAGTCCCCGGTGCCGTAGCCGAGCATCGCGATCGCCTGCGCGCCGCCTGCCGCGTGCACCTCCGTGATCCCGAGCAGCTCGCAGGCGGCGAGCACGGACGGGTGCGGCAGACCGCCGTTGGCCTGCTGGGGCGGCGAGGCCACCGCGATCTGGCCGACTCCCGCTACCTGCGCGGGGATCACGTTCATCACGACCGACGACGGATAGGCGACCAGGCCGCCAGGTACGTAAACGCCAGCCCGGGCGACGGGCACGTAGCGCTCGGTAACCGAGCTCCCGTCGGCGACGTAGGTCACGGTCTCGGTCGGCAGCTGGGCCTCGTGCACGAGCCTGGCCCGGCGGGCTGCTTCCCGCAGCGCGGCGGCCACGGCCGGATCGAGCGCGGCCAGGGCGTCGGTGAGCGCCTCGCGCGGCACGAGGGTCGTCGGGAGGTCGACCCCGTCGAACCTGGCCGTATGCTCGCGGACCGCCTCGGCGCCCCGGCTCCGCACGTCGTCGCAGACCGGCCGGACGGCCGCGACCGCCGCCTCGACGTCAAGCTCGGCGCGCGGGAGCAGCTCAGCCAGCTGCCTGACGCCGAGCGTGGCGACCGGTTTTCCCCGAAGATCGATCCTGTTGAGCACGCCGCCAGCCTAATCGCTGCCGCCGCGCGAACCAGTTGCCTGCGGGGCTAAGTCTTGCGGCGGCCGTAAGATCCGGCGCATGAGCGAATTCCTGAGCTGCCGGGCGAACCTGGAAGTCAGCGACGTGAGGGCCGCGACCGAGTTCCTGCGAGACGTACTCGGCTTCACGGTCGAGCTGGACGAGCCTGGCTACGGGCTAGTGCTGCTGCAGCGCGACGCGGTCGGCCTGGCGCTGGTGCGGACGGCGCGGCCGGGCGTGAACGAGACGACGTCGGTCTATCTCGGTGTCACCGGGGTCGACGAGCTTCACGTCGTGTGCCGGGAGCGAGGCGCGACCATCACCACGCCGCTGACAGACCAGCCATGGGGACTGCGTGACTTCGTCGTGGAGATACCGGGCGGGCACAAGCTCGCCATCGGCGAGCGGACTTCATGATCGCCAGGGCAGGCCCGTTCCCGTCGCCTGTCGATCCTTGGTGAAACCCAGGCGAGTTACTCGATGATCTTGGAGATCGGGATCTCGAGTATGTCCCGGGCGCCAGCCGCGCGCAGGGCGGGAATCAGCGTGTTGACGCCGCGCTTGGGCACGACCGCCTCGACGGCGTGCATGTCGCCGCGGGCCAGTGAGGTGATCGTCGGCGATGACATGGCCGGCAGGATCTCCGTCACCGCGGTGAGCTCGGCGGCGGCGACGTTGAGCTTGAGCAGGACGTTGCCGCGGGCCCTGATCGCCCCGCGCAGCAGCAGGGCCACGTCTTCCATCGCCGCCCGCTTGTCCGGGTCCTGGTAAGCGTCGTGATTGGCGATCAGCTCGGTGTAGCTGCTCAGCAGCGTGTGCAGGATCTTCAGGCCGTTCCTGCGCAGCGACGAGCCGGTCTCGGTCAGGTCGACGATCGCGTCGACGATGTCGGGCACCTTCGCCTCGGTCGCGCCGTAGGAGGGCGTCACCACCGCCTTGATCCCGTTCTCGGCCAGGAACCGGCGGGTCAGCGAGGGCAGCTCGGTCGAGATCCTGACGCCGTCGGGCAGGTCGGAGATCGAGTCCCAGCCGGAGTTCACCGGAACCGCCAGGACGACGCGGATCGGATTACTGGTCGCCTTGGAGTAGGGAAGCTCGCCCAGCGAGGCGACGTCCGCGCCGGTCTCGGTGATCCAGTCCCGGCCGGTGATGCCGAAGTCGAAGAGCCCCTCCTCGACGTAGGACGGGATCTCCTGCGGCCGCAGGAACCTGACCCGGTCGATCCTCGGATCGTCGATCGACGCGTGGTAGTCGCGGTCGGACGCACGCCAGACGGTCAGGTCCGCGGCGTCGAACAGCTCGAGCGTGGAGCGTTCCAGCGACCCCTTGGGCAGGACGAGAGAGAGCACGCCTGCACCCTACCGCCGGGCCTGCCCGACGACTCGGCCCGCCGGCTCAGCGGAGCCTGATGACGTTGGCGGTGATCAGGGCGGCTTCGTCGGAGGCCAGGTAGGCGATGACCTCGGCAACCTGCGCCGGGGTCGCGATGTGCAGCATGGCCGGGTCGTCAGCGACCAGGGCGCGGACGGCGTCGGTGACCCAGCCGGTATCGGTGACCGGCGGGTGAACCATGTTCGCCGTGATCCCGAACGGGCCGAGCTCGAGCGCGGCCGACATCGTGTAATTCTCCTGCGCTGCCTTCGCCGCGCCATAGGAGACTTCACCGGGGAAGCCGATGTCGCCGCCCGAGGTGAGGCCGATGATCCGACCCCAGTTCGCGCCGCGGGCGACATGGCGGCGCGCGAACTCGGCGATCATCAGGGACGGCGCCATCGCGTCCACGCCGAACTGCTGGCGCCAGGACGCCTCGGTCACCAGCTGGAGCGAGCGGCCGAGCCGGTCGTCCGTCGCCGGGGTAAAGGTGTCGGCGAGCCAGCCTGTCGCGTTGTTGACCAGGATGTCGACCGGGCCGAGGCGCTCCTCGGCCAGGCTGAACAGCGCCGCCGGGGTGGCCGGATCCGACAGGTCAGCCTGAGCCGGCACGGCCCGGCCGCCGGCCGCCTCGATCTCGGCCACGACCTCGTCGGCACCGCCCGCCCGGTGATCGCGGTACGCCTGCGGGATGCCGGGGTCGGCGAAGTCCCGCACCGGCCAGAACGCGCACAGCACCGCGTACCCCCGCGCGGCCAGCGCGACGGCCGTGGCCGCCCCGATCCCGTGATTGGCCCCGGTCACGATCGCGGTGTGGCGGGCCATCCCCGCTGGCGGCATGGTGTGTCCTCCTATGCGCGGGGCAGATTATCGGCAAATCAGCTAGGACGATAATCGTCCATCACTGGTATGCTCAACGTATCCGACTGGAGGAATGAGGAGGCGACATGTCCGCGCCCACGCGTCGCGCGAGGCGGAGCCGGTCGCTAGCGCTGCGCCGCAAGGGAGTTATCACCGTCCCGCAAGAGGTGCGCGACGAGCTGGACCTGCGCGAGGGCGACAGCCTTCTCCTTACCGTCGAAGAAGGCCGGATCGTGCTCACCCCGACGGCACTGATCCCCCGCGATCAGGCATGGTTCTGGACCGAGGACTGGCAGGCCGGGGAAGCGGAGGCAGATGCCCAGATGGCGAATGCCGAGGGTGTTGTGTACCGCTCCGATCGCGAGTTCCTCGCCTCCTTCGATTCCGATGACTAACGCGCGTGCCCACCTATACTCGTCTGCCAGCCTTCGACGCCGACTGGAAGGCGCTCTCTCCTGCCGACCGTGATCGGTTCCGCGCCGCGATCGCCGCGTTCGTCGAAGATCTTGGTGGCGGCCATGGCTTCAGACCGGGCCTTCGAGTCAAGGGAGTTCGCGGGCGTCGCGGCGTCTTCGAGATGACCTGGGCACCTGACGGTCGCGCGACCTTCAGTTACGGCGCGTCCTTGCACCAGGGCGAGCCGCATGTCAGCTGGCGGCGGATCGGCACCCACTCGATCTTCTCCCGTCCCTGACGACCCGCCCGGCGCGGGTCCGCTGGTCACGCGACGACCCGGAGGGTGGAGGAGCCGTCGGGCAGGCGGCGGACTTCCAGCCGCTCGGCGACCCGGTCCTTCAGGTCGGCGACGTGGCTGACGATCCCGATCGCGCGGCCGCGGTCCCTGAGCTCGTCGATGACGCCGAGTACCTGGTCGAGTGTGTCGGCGTCGAGCGAGCCGAATCCCTCGTCGATGAAGAGCGTCTCGGTGTCCACTCCCCCGGCCTCGGCCTTGACCACGTCGGCCAGCCCGAGCGCGAGGGCCAGCGAGGTGTAGAAGGTCTCGCCGCCCGACAGCGACTTCGGGCTGCGCTCGTCGCCGGTGTGCCGGTCGACCACGGACAGGGTCAGCCCGCCGCGCTGCCGCCGTGACTCGCCCTCGTCGCTGCGCCGCAGCTCGTACCGGCCGGACGACATCACCGCGAGCCGCACGTTGGCTGCGGCGACAACCTGCTCGAACCAGTGCCGCAGGACGTAGGTCGTCAGTGCGACCCGGCGGTGCCCGTCCATGCCCTTGGCCAGCCCGGCCAGGTAGATCACCGGCCCGGTGGCGGCCAGGAGCTCGGCCGCCCGGTCCTCGGCGGAGCGCAGCTCGGCCAGCCGCCCGCTGAGCCGTTCCGCCCGGACCAGCTGAGCGTCGTGCGCTGTCCGCGCGTCCTGCTCGGCCTTCATCGCACGGGTCAAGCCGTCGGCGGCGCGCTGAGCGGCCGCGCGGACCTCGCCCGCCCGGGCCGGGTCGAGGGCAGCCAGGTCGGGTGCCTGCGCCGCGGCCTGGAACGCCGCCAGCGCGCGGTCCCACGACGCGACCTGATCGCCGAGCGCCGACTGCAGCTCCGGCGTGAGCACCGCCGACCTGGCCTCCGGCAGCGAATCGAATCCGCTGGCCAGCGCTTCGGTGGCCGCCGCCGCCCGGGCCTGCTGCTCGGCCGCCAGCGCCGCCGCCAGCCGTCCGAGCGCGGCCGCGAGCAGGCGGCTGGCCTCGGCCGCCTGGCTCAGCGCGGTCCGTCTCGCCGCCACCGACGAGTCGTCTCCGGCCGCTTCGGCCAGCATCTCCTGCAGCGTGGCCAGGTCCGCCCGGGCTCGCGCGAACTCCTGGCGCGCCTCCGCCTCGGCGGTGGCGGCGGCGCGCAGCCTCTCGCCGAGCTGCTCCTGCTCGCCGCGCAGGCGGGCCAGCTCCGCCTCCAGCCCGGGCGTCTGGGCCGCGGCTCGCTCCGCGGCTGTCACCCGCCCGGCGACCTCGGCCGCCTCGGCGGCCAGGCCGGCCGACCGTGTTCCCGGCCGCGATGGCCGCGAGCCTGGCCGCCTCCCGGTCAAGCGCGGCGTGCTCTTTCTCGATCCGCTGCCTGGCCAGCCTCGGCCGCGTCCCGCTGCGCCCGCGCGGCGCGTGACGGCGTCGGCGGTCACCTGGACGCCGCTCGCGACGGCCGGCGCCGGGTGCTCGGCCGACCCGCAGACCGGGCAGGCCCGCCCGTCGACCAGATCCGCCGCGAGCTCGGCCGCCAGGCCGGCCAGCCGCGCGTCCATCGCGCGCTGGTGCGCGTCGACCAGCTGCTGGTGGGTGTCGACCGCCTGGCGCATCGCCGTTGCCTTCCGGTCGAGCAACGGCTCGAGCTCGGCCCGGCGCCCGGCCGCCGCGGTGAGCCGCGCCAGTTCTGCCTGCCGCTTCCGCCCCGCGTCCAGGCCCGACGCCGCGTCCCTGACCTGTGCCAGCCTGGCCTCGGCCGCGGCGATGCGGCCTGGCAGCTCGGCCCTGGCCGCCGTCAGCGATGCGACGCTGGCGGCCGCCTTCGCCGCGGCCGTCTCGAGTGCCAGGAGGGCGGTCTGGTGACCTGGCACTGCCGATTCAGCTTCAACGAGATGGTTCAGGGCAGTCGTCTCCCGCAGGTCCGCCTCGGCTCGGGCGGCGGCCTGCAGACCGGTCCGCGAGACTACCTCGCTGTCGGCGTCCTCGGCGAGCAGGTAAGCAAGCTCGGCGTCGGCGCCGGCGCCGACAAGCTCGCGGAGCGCCCGGCGCTCACGGCCGGCCGCGGCCTCGCGGTCGGCGAGGATGGCCAGCAGCGGCCGCACCGGCTCGGCCCGCCGGGCCGCGTCCAGCCGCGCCGCCCGCTGGTCATGCTCGGGACGCTCCGCCTCGTGACCGCGAAGTGACGCCAGCGCCGCGGTCAGCCGCGTCATCAGCGCATCCTGGCCGGCCGCCGCCTGCTCGGCCGCCAGCGCCGTCCGCGTCCGGCCGGACGCCGCCTTGGCGGCCCGGGCGGCGAGGCCCAGCGCAGCGGCCTGGTCGTCGCCGATCTGCTTGAACCTGACCCGGCGGTCGGCGGCCGCCGCCGAGATCAGCTCGCCGCGGGCCTCGGCGTCGAGCCCGGCGGCTTCGGCGGCGGCCGAGACCGCCGCGCCGATGTCGGCGTCCGCCGCCTGGCGCGCCCGGATCGCTGCCGACCTGCGCCGGTCGAGCTCCACGGTGATGTCGTCGTAGAGCTGCGTGCCGAATAGCTTGGTCAGCACGGCCCGCCTGGCATCGTCGTCGCAGCGCAGGAACCGCGCGAACTCACCCTGTGGCAGCAGCATGACCTGGGTGAACTGACTCCGGCTCAGCCCGATGATGTCTGCGATCAGATCCCCGACCTCGGCCTTGTTCGACGACAGGCTGACCCAGCTGCCGCCGTCGCGGCGGCGCAGGTGCACCTGCATCGCCTCGGTGGTGTAGCCCGTGCCGCGGCGCTTGGGCCGCCGGTGCTCCGGCACCCGGGTGATCAGGTAACGGACCCCCCGCACCGAGAATTCCAGCGTCACGGAAGGTTCGGCGCCAGGGTCGGCGAAGTGCGAGTGCAGCCGGTCCTCGGCCGCGTCCGCACCGGACAGGCCGCCGTAGAGGGCGAACGTGATCGCGTCGAGCACCGTCGTCTTCCCCGCGCCGGTCGGGCCTTCGAGCAGGAAGAGTCCGCCGCTGGCGAGCCGGTCGAAATCCACCCGCTGCGGCACCGCGAACGGCCCGAACGCCTGAAGCTCGAGCCCGTGCAGCCGCATCAGGCCGCCGCGGGCTTACTGCCCGCGCGCTTTCCGCGGCCGTGCTTTCGGCCGGCTGGCGCGCTGCCCGGCGGCTTGCTGCCCGGCGCGCTTGCTGCTGGCGGAAGTGCTGTCCGGCTCGGGGAACGCCAGCTCGAGCTCGGCCTGGGTCAGCCAGTCGGCCGACCGTCCGGCGTTCGCCAGCCACTCGTCGACCGAATCCGCCTCGTCCAGCCCCGACCGGTCAGGACTGGCCGCCAGGCCAGCCCTTTCCGCCAGTCCGGCCCGCTCAGGCACGCCAGCCCGCTCCGGCACGCCAGCCCGCTCCGCCGCGGCCAGCCGGCTCCGCCGGGCCAGCCGGAGCCGCGCCGACCAGTTCGGGATCGCCCGGCCGCTCGGTCGGGTCGCGATGCTGAACCGCCTCGATCACATCCCGCAGCACGGCCCGCTGGTCCGCGTCGGCCGGGCCGCCGCTGGTGTACTCGACGAACAGCCCGCAGATCTCGACCGGGTCGCCGCTGCGCGCCAGCCGCCGCAAGTCGGTCGCCGAGCCCGACAGCGCGCCCTCGGGCTCGAAGTCGAGCACCAGCGTGTGCGGCCACTTCTGGCGCAGCCGCTCCATCGGCGCGGCGGGACGAACCCGGTCGGTGAGCACGACCTTGACCCAGGCGCCAGCCAGCCCGGCGTCCTCCGGGTCGGAGCGGGCCAGCAGGTCATCCAGCTTCCCGCGCACCTCGCGCAGCGGCCGCGGCACCGGGGTGGCCAGCCGGGCCGTCGTCACCTGACCCGCTTCGTCGATCTCGGCCAGCGTCACCGACTTGGCGTGATGCCGCTCGGAGAAGGAGAACGCCAGCGGGGATCCGCAGTACCTGATCGTCGTTCCGGCCGCACCGGAGCTGAGGTCCTGCTGCCCGTGCACGTGGCCGAGGGCCACGTAGCTGAGTCCGGCGAACACCGACGCCGGCGTATCGCCGATCCCGCCGACGCGGATGTCTCGTTCAGAATCGGACGGCATCGCGCCGGTGACGAACGCGTGCGCGGCGACGACGGTGCGCCCGATGCCGCGTCCGTCCGCGTCGGCCCGGATCAGCCTGGTCGCGGCGGCCAGCACGGAGGCGTGCGAGCGGTCCGCGCCCAGATCGGCCATCACCGCGTCGGGCAGCAGGTAAGGGATGCCGTAGATGGCGACGTCACCGTGCTCGTCAGCCAGGATCACGGGCCGCGCGATGTCGGCGACGGACGTGCGCAGGTGGACGCCCGCAAGCTCGCTCAGCCGGGACCCGAAGCCGAGCCGGACCGCCGAGTCGTGGTTGCCGCTGGTGATGAGCACCGGGATTCTCGCCTCGGCGAAGCCCCGGAGCGCGCGGTCGAGTACCGCCACCGCGTCGAGCGGGGGCACCGCCCGGTCGTAGACATCGCCGGCGACGATGACCGCGTGCACCTCGCGGCTGACCGCCTGGTCGAGGAGCCAGTCGAGGAAGGCCGCCTGGTGCGCCAGCAGGTTCTCGCCGTGCAGCGTCCGCCCCAGATGCCAGTCCGAGGTGTGGAGCAGTCTCATCGGCGCTCCAGCGATCGTGACGGGGGTGACGGTTGAGGTCGGAACCCATCATCGCCGGAGCTCGCGCGGTTGTTCCTGATTGAGTAACGACGGCGTGTCGCACGGTTGCGCGGCCCGCTGCGCAGCCCGCGCTTGTTGGTACGTTGGGCGGATGCTAGCCAGCACGGAGTTCGATGCGCTGTTTCCGGCCGACCTGCCTCTGCCGGAGCACTGGGAAGAGCGGTACCCGCCCCGGGAGCTGCCCGACGGCGCCAAGGTCACCAGGGTCGGGCCGTCACCGACCGGCTCCATGCACATCGGAACGATCTACAGCGCGATGATCGACCGCGCCATCGCCGATCAGTCGGGCGGCCGCTACCTGGTCCGGATCGAGGACACCGACCAGTCACGCGAGGTTGAAGGCGCCCTCGACCAGTTCGCGCGGGCCTTCGACTACTTCGGCCTGACCCCGGACGAGGAAGAGGGCCGCGGCGATTACGGCCCCTATTACCAGTCACGGCGCGCGGCGATCTACATGAGTTACGCGCGTGAGCTGCTGCGCCAGGACAAGGCCTACCTGTGCTTCGCGACGCCCGCCGAGCTCAGCGACATCAGGAACCGCCAGCAGGCGGCCAAGGTCCCGCCCGGCTATTACGGTGAATGGGCGATCTGGCGGGACGCGCCGGATGACGAGGTGCGGCGCAAGCTCGCCGAGGGCGCACCGTACGTGGTGCGGTTCCGCTCGCCGGGCGTGCCGGGAAGGCGGATCGAGTACACCGAGGCCATCCGCGGGCGGCTGTCGACCGAAGACAACTTCAACGACGTCGTGATCCTGAAGTCCGCCGCCGAGCCCCCGCCCGGCGGTCCGGCCGGGGACCGGCTGCCGACGTACCACTTCGCGCACGCGGTCGACGATCACCTGATGCGGGTCAACCTGGTGATCAGGGGCGAGGAGTGGCTTCCGTCCGTCCCGATGCACCTGCAGCTGTTCGCCGCGCTGGGATTCGAGCCGCCGGAGTACGCACACACATCGCAGCTGATGAAGCAGATCCCCGGCGGCAAGCGCAAGCTGTCCAAGCGCAAGGACCCGGAGACCAACGTCGACTTCTATATCGAAGCCGGCTACCCCGCCAAGGCGGTGCTGTATTACCTGCGCGGGCTGGCCAACGGCTCGCTCGCCGAGCTGCCGCTCGACGAGGCGCTCGCGGCGCCGATCAGGCTCGCGGAACTGGGCGAGGCCGGCCCGCTGATCGACCAGGTGAAGCTGGAGGACATCAGCGCCGACCACATCGCGACCCTGCCGAACACCGAGATCCTGGCCGCGATGCGGCACTGGGCGGCCAGCTACGATCCTGAGCTCGCCAGCGTGCTCGGGGTCGAGCAGGACCTGGCGCTGGCGGCGCTGACCGTGGAGCGGGACGGGGCCCCGAACCCCAGGAAGGACCTGCGCAAGTGGTCGGACTTCCGGTCCGCCTACGGGTTCTTCTTCCCCGAGCTGTTCACGCTGGTCAGTGTCGGAGACGAGCGGCTGGCCGGAAACGAGCGGCTCGCCCGCCTGCCGGCCGACCTGGTGCGCGCGTTCGCCGCGGACTTCGTGGCGGGCTACCAGGAGATCGACGACCCGCAGGAATGGTTCGGCCAGATCAGAGACCTCGCCGCGAAGCACGGCTTCGTCAGCGCCAAGCAGTACAAGCAGGCGCCGGACGATTACCCGGGGTCGCTCACGGAGGCGTCCCATCTGATCAGGGTGGCGCTGACCGGGTCGACCAGGAGCCCCGACCTGGCCGCCGTCGCCAGGGTGCTGGGCCGAGACGAAGTGGTCAGGCGAGTCAGCGCGCTGGCCGAGTGAGACCAGCGATCCGCACTGCCGGCCCCGCCCCCACCTCCGGCTCCTGACGGCCGGCGACCGTAACTGCGGCTGCCGAGGGCGCGGGCGCCGCGCTAGGTGCGGGCTTCCCCCGGCCGCCGTGCTTGTATTAGCACTCGTGAGCACGCACGATCCGTCGGCGTCTGCCGGTCCGGCGGAGCCGGACGCCGAGGACCGGCACCGGCTGACGACCCTGTCCGGCCTGGCCGCGCTGTCGCTGGACGCGCTGTCCTCGGTGGCGTACGGACCCGAGGCGATCGTCGTGGTGCTGGTGGCCGCCGGGACCGCCGGGCTGGCCTACACGCTGCCGGTGACCTACGCGATCGTCATCCTGCTCGGCGTGCTCGTGATCTCCTACCGGCAGGTCATCGCCGCCTTCCCCGGGGGCGGCGGCGCGTACGCGGTGGCCGCCGCGCACCTGGGCCGGACGCCGAGCCTGCTCGCCGCGGCGTCCCTGATCGTCGACTACGTGCTGAACGCCGCCGTCGGCGTCTCCGCCGGAGTCGCGGCGCTGACCTCGGCCTTCCCCGGCCTCTACAGCGCCACCGTGCCGATCTGCCTGATCGTGCTGGCCCTGATCACGGCCGTCAACCTGTGGGGCGTGGGTGAGTCGGCCCGCCTGTTCATCGCGCCGACGCTGGCGTTCATCGCCGCCATTGCCGCCGTCATCGTCGGCGGGCTGATCCGCAGTCATCCCGTGGTCGCCCCGCCGTCGCACCTGCCCCAGGTCGCCGAGTCTGTCGGCGTGCTGCTGCTGCTCCGCGCCTTCGCGTCGGGCTGCTCGGCGCTGACCGGCGTGGAGGCGATCGCCAACGCGGTGCCGGCCTTCCGGCGGCCGCGGATCAGGCGGGCGCAGAACACCGAGCTGTGGCTCGGCGTGACGCTCGGCCTCATGCTGATCGGCCTGGCCATCCTGATCAAGAAATTCCATGTCACCCCGGCACCGGCCGAGACCGTCCTGGCCCAGCTGGCGGCGGCCAGCCTCGGCAAGGGCATGATCTTCTACTTCGTGCAGCTGATCACCACGGTGCTGCTCGCCCTGGCCGCGAACACGTCGTTCGGCGGCCTGCCGGTACTGGCCTCCCTGCTGGCCAGAGACAACTTCCTGCCGCACCTGTTCTTCCTGCGCGCGGACCGCCAGGTGCACCGCTACGGCGTGGGCGTGCTGGCCGTCGCCGCCGGGATCCTGCTGGTCGTGGCGGAGGGCAACACCCAGCGGCTGGTCCCGCTGTTCGCGATCGGCGTCTTCGTCGGCTTCACGCTGTCCCAGGCCGGGATGGTCAGGCACTGGCGCGAAGAACGCGGTTCCGGCTGGGTCGGCCGGGCCGCCATCAACGGGCTCGGCGCGGTCCTGACCCTGGCCGCGCTGGCGGTCGAGCTGATCAGCAAGTTCACCGAGGGCGCCTGGCTGATCGTCCTGATCATCCCGCTGCTGGTGCTGATGTTCACCCGGGTGCGCCGGGCGTACAGCCGGATCGGCTCGCTGCTCCAGATCGGCCGGATCCCGCCGCCGCCCGAGCCGCGGGCGGCCCTGGTCGTCGTCCCCGTCGGCGGGATGTCGCGGCTCACGCAGGAGGGCATCTCGGCGGCCCAGTCCCTCGGCGACGAGGTCATCGCCGTGACAGTCAGCTACACCGACCCGGACGAGACGCAAAGCGATGCCAGCTTCCGCGAGCAGTGGGAGCAGTGGCATCCTGGCGTTCCGCTCGTGACGCTGTACACCGGCCACCGGGCGCTGGGGCCGCCGATCGTGGAGTACCTGCGCGCGCTGGAGGCGGAAGACAGGTTCCACCGCATCGTGGTCCTGATCCCCGAGGTCCAGCCGGCCAGGCCGTGGCAGCGGATCCTGCACAACCAGCGCGGCTTCGTGCTCGACCGCGCCATTCAGAAGGGCACGGCCAACGTGATCATCTGCCGCCTGCACTTCCAGCGCGCGCTCTGGTCGTCGCCCGAGGAAGAACCATCCGACCAACCTCACTAACGCCCCGCCCTTTCCATGATCGTGGCGACTTCTCGTGTTGGAGCGCGGTCAACTCGCCACGATCATGAAATGCGCCGCCGGTTCCGCCGCCTTCCGATCGCAGCCGGAAAGCAGGGTCACTCTGCGCCGAAGATCTCCCTGAGCACACCCTCGGCACGGGGAGACAGGATCTCGTCCGGATAGAAGTCCCTGCAGATCCGCAGCGCCTCATCGAGTGACCCGATGCCAGCGATCGTCGTGAGCGTCCGCAAGTCAGCAACGTCGCGTGGCCTGGCGGCGAAGGCCTTCATCGCGAAGATATGCTCAGGTGACGCCGCCATGACCCGCAGGCCCGGGTGATCGAATACTCGCCGTTTCCCGGCATCTTCCTTACTAGAGACATACACGCTGGCCTGCTCGTTCAGCCACCACGGGGGGAGCCCGAGTTCATCGGCGACGGCACGGGCCTCCTCGACAACGATTCCGTGCGGGACCAGCAGCGCATCGACATCGCGAGTTAGACGCTTGGCGTCATAGGCAAGTGCCATCGCCGCGCCTCCCACCACGAACAGGTCCGCGACCACGCCGCGACGCACGAGGCGCTCGCCCAGGCGGGTAAACGCCTGTTCCAGCTGGGCACGGCCTAGCAGCGCGCCGTCGGCTTCGATGCTCACGCGGCCTCGAAATCGTGGATCGACATGTAAACGCCGTGCTTGCGGAACGCCGCTGGTGCCCAGACAAGCGCGTCCGCCCGATGAATCGCCAGCTCGGCCGGAAACCAGGGCCGGCGCAACACCCGATGCTCGGTCCACGCAGGAGGGGCCAGATCGTGCTGCGCGGCGAGGTGCTCCGCGAGCGCCGCGAACAGTACGTCCCATCGCTCGTCACCAGTAGACTGCGGCTCGGCCTCGAGCAGCGCCAGCTGGACAGCCGGGAGCTCCCAGCGGTACTCCTCGAGGAACTCCCAGAAGAGCTTCCACCGGACGTCGGCTGCCTCCGTGACCGCAATATGCCGGGCCAGGCCAGCCAGGGTCATCGGCTTGTAGCTGGGAGCCATAGCGCCATCCTGTCAGCGATCCGTGGTCTGATCTTATGGCAGCGCTCTGACCAGCTACGAGAACATGGCCCGGCGTTTGCGAGCGGAGGACCCGTGAGGATGGACTCGGAGGACGCGCGGCGGCAGCTGGCCTCGGCGCGGGTTGCCCGGCTGGCTACTGTGTCGGCCGACGGTCGGCCGCACCTGGTGCCGATCACGTTCGCGGCAGAAGGCGATCTCGTGTTCACCGCCGTCGACGCCAAGCCCAAGACGACGACGCGGCTGCGGCGGCTGGCCAATATCCGCGACAACCACCGGGTCGCGGTGCTGGCTGATCACTACGACGAGGACTGGTCGGCGCTGTGGTGGGTCCGCGCCGACGGCGCAGCCGCCATCCTGGACGACCCGGCAGAGATGGCCGGACCGGTCCGGCTGCTCGCCGGCCGCTACCCCCAGTACCGCGACAGCCAGCCGGCTGGGCCGGTCATCGCCATCCGCGTCGACCGCTGGACCGGCTGGTCAGCCAGTTAGATCCGGTCCAGCGTCCCGCGCATCACCTCCTCGACCCGGGCCGTCATCCCGGCGATGTCGACCGGTGCACGGCCGCCGACCTGGCACGGGATGAATCGCCGCCAGGCGTCGCCGTAGGACGCGAGCGCGTGCAGGTCCCACCACGGGTCGATCTCGCGACCGGTCTCGGCCCGATAGGCCAGCCGGAACTGCTCCGCCCAGGCCGCCCCGAACAGCACGGCCAGGTTGAGCCGGCAGTGCCCCACGTCGATCGCGGGCGGCCCGGCCGAGGCCGAGCCCCAGTCGACGACGCCGGTGAGTTGGCCGCGTGCCCACAGGAAGTTGAAGTGCTGGAAGTCGCGGTGGATGAAGCAGGTCTCCGGCGAGCCCGCGTTCTCCAGCAGCACGCTGATCACCGATTGCCACAGCGCCGGGTCCGACGAAGATTCCGGGGCGGCGAGTTCCGCGGGATCGATCCACCTCTCGAAGGCGGGCGCTTCAACCGGAGCGTCATGGATCCTGGCCGCCGTGACGGCGATCTGCTCCAGCCATCGGCCGGGATCCGCAGGCGTCAGATCGATGTGCCCGGGCAGCCTGGTCATCAGGATCGACGGGTGCCCGCCCGAGTCCTCGCCGCCAGGGCAGGCCGCCAGCAGTTCAGGTGCGGTCAGGCCGGCCGCCCGGGCGCGGCGGAGAATCCGACCCTCGCGCTCGATGAGCTCCCGCGTGCCGTCCGCTGCCACCTGCTCGTACTGGCCCTGCTCGCACTGGCCCTGCTCGCACTGGTCCTGCTCGTACTGGTCCTGCTCGTACTGGCCCCGCTCGAACTGGCGCAGCACGACGATCTGGCGGAGCCCGCCGCGCTCGGCGGTCAGGCGGTGAACGGCCGAGGTGATGCCGCCGGTCATCCGGCGCCAGGCGACGACCCGGAATCCGCGGCCGAGCGCCCGTCCAGCCCACGCGAGCGCCTCCGGCGAAGGGCGCCGACGCGAGAAATCGGTCACGCCGCTACGAACGAGTTCCGGGCGCCAGGGTCACAGACCCGCGACGGCCGGGATCACCTGGCTGCCGATCACCTCAAGCGGGGTAAGTTCCCATACGTTCGCGACCGCGCCGATCGCGGTGTCGAAGCCCAGCGCGGCGAGCTGGCCAAGGTTGTCGATGACCTCGTTCACCTTTTCGCCCCTGGATCCGACGTCGAAGATGAAGTAGCAGGACTTGCGGATGTCGTCGTAGACCCGGCCCTCGGCGTCGCAGTGCGCGCGCAGCACGTCAAGCTTGCGGGCCAGGTCGGGTCCGGGGAACAGGTTGCACGCCTGGGCGTACCGCGCCACGAAGCGCAGCGTCTTCCGCTCCCCGCCGCCGCCGATCATGATCGGCGGGTGTGGCTTCGAGAGGGCCTGCGGGGAGTTCAGCGGCCGGTCAAGCTCGTAGTGCGTGCCCCGGTAGGGCGACTCGTCGCCGCTCCACATCTGCAGGCAGATCTGCAGCGTCTCCTCGAGCCGCTCGAATCGCTCGGCGACGGGCGGGAACGGTATGCCGAGGCCCTTCGACTCCTCCTCGTTCCACGCGGCTCCGATTCCGAGCCACGCGCGGCCGCCGGAGAGAACGTCGAGCGTGGTCACGATCTTGCCCAGGACGCCGGGGTGGCGGTAGATCGCCCCCGTGACCAGGGTGATCAACTTCGCTCGTGAGGTACAGGCGGCGAGAAAACCCAGCGTGGTATAGGCCTCGAGCATCTCGTGCTCGGCCGGGCCCGCGACCGGAATCTGAAAGAAATGGTCCATCACGCTGATGAACTCGAATCCCGCGTCATCGGCGGTGCGAGCCACGGCAGCCAGGTCGGCGCCGAGCGTGGAAGGCCCTCCTGGCCAGGTGAAATCGGGAACCTGAAGTCCGAGCTGCATCGTGCGACACTCCTGTCGGTCAGCGCCGCGGCCGGGAACTCGCGACGATTCGTCCTGTGCCATCTTGCCGCCGCGGCCGGGCCGGCTGGCTGCCGGGGTACGGCACGCAGCGCCTCAGGTTTGGCGCGCCTGCCTCCGGGCAGTTGGCCCGGGCTGATTGTTTCCAATTACATATTGGGTGCCATTTAGAGATGGTTAGTCCGGCAGCAAGGGAGTGATCGGAAATGGCTGGGATGCTGAGAGTCTCCAGGAGCCGTGGCGCTCTGAGCGGAGTGCTGCTCGCGCTCCTGGGAATCTGGGGCGGGCTTATCCCGCTCGTCGGGCCATATGTCCACTACGCGTATACGCCAGATCATGCCTGGACCTTCACGACGGGCCGGATCTGGCTGGAGATCCTGCCGGCCGCCGGAACGCTGCTCGGCGGGCTCATCTTGCTAGCCAGCAAGTTCCGGCCGATGGCGCTGCTGGGCGCGTCGCTCGCGGCGGCTAGCGGCGCGTGGTTCGCGGTCGGCAGCGCGCTGGCGCCGCTGTGGACGAACACCGTGGCCGCGCAGGGCTTCCCCGTGGGCGGGCAACTGGCCAGGGCCATGGAGCAGATCGGGTACTTCACCGGTCTCGGCGTCGCGATCGTGTGCATCGCATCGGTCGCGCTTGGCCGCCTGTCGCTGGTATCGATCAGGGACGCGAACGCGGCCGAGCGGCCGGCCACGGTCACCAGGCCTGCTGTCGCCGGCGCGACTCCGGTCGGTTCCACCGTCGGCACCGGCTCGACCGCTGCGTTCTCGGCCGCCGCCGAGCCGGTGCGCGAGCCGGAGCCCGTGCAGGTCAGCAAGCCGGAACCGGCCAGCGCGCCCATGCGGCGGGTAGCCAGCTCGGCCGCCGCCCCCGAAGGTGGCTCGCCCGAGGACAGCGCTGCCGACGGCGAGACGGTCAGCTCCAGCTCGACAGCTAGCCGCTCGTAGTCGCGCGCCGGGCTAGCGACCGCGGCTTACTCCGACGCTGGCCGGGGAACCGGCGCGGCGGCTCCGCAGTGCTCGCGGTGGATGGCCGCCCAGTGGCCGGTCGCGCCGAGCCCGGCCAGGACCCGGGTCACGCCGAGGTTGACACGGACAACGGCCAGGAAGTCCGGCGGTATCGTCAGCCGCCGGATGACGTCGGCATACCGGCCTGGCCGGGCGAGGTCAGCACCGCGCAGCGCGGCGGCGAAGTCGGGCGAGTAGGTGTAAGGCTGTTCGGCCACGACCGGGGTGTGCGCTTCCCGCAGCCAGGCCATCAGCGCCGAGGCGTCCGGCGGGTCGGCCCGGTTCACGTAGCCGGCGTGCGACAGTACGCGAAGGAGTTGCGTTGAATCGGAATCGACAATCGCCTGCATCGCAGCTTGCACCGTGCGGATCTGCGTCGGGGTGTAGCGCCGCACGCATCCGAAATCGAGGAACGTCACGCTGCCGTCGGCGTGGAACAGGAAGTTGCCGGGATCCGGGTCGGCATTGAGCATGCCGAGCCTGGTCAGGCTTCCGACGGAGAACCGGTAGATGACCTCGCCCCACCGGTCCCGCAGGTGCTGGGGCGCCGCGGCGGCCCGCGCCCAGCAGAAGCCGTCGCTCAGGTCCATGGTCAGCACCCGGGCCGTGCAAAGCTCAGGCACGGTTTCCGGGATCCTGATCAGCGGATGACCCCGGTACGCGGCCGCGAACGCCTCCTGGTTGGCGGCCTCGACCCGGTAGTCGATCTCTTCGGTGATCCTGGCCGCGAGCTCGCGGGCGATGGCCGGCACGTCAGCCTGCACGCAGGTCATCCCGCAGCTGAGCCGGAGCAGCGAAGCGAGCAGTTCGTTGTCGCACAGGTCGGCGCGGATCGCTCGTTCCGCCCCCGGGTACTGGATCTTCACGGCCACGTCCCGGCCGTCATGAAGCCGCGCGGCGTGCACCTGCCCGATCGAAGCGGCGGCGATGGGATGCGGGTCGAAGTCGGTGAAGACCTCGTGCAGCGGAAGCCCGAGCTCGTTCTCGGCCAGGTCTGCGGCCAGGCCGGCCGGCATCGACGGGGTGTCGTCCTCACGCCGGGCCAGTATTGACTGGTAGACCGCCTGATGTTCCGGCGTGCCCACCGTCGGCAGGCTGGCCAGCGACAGCAGCTGGCACGCTTTCATGACCACGCCGCGGGAACGGCCAAGCAGATCGGCATACTGCTCGGCCGCGTACCCGTGCCGGGCCGCCATGGCAGTATCGGCGTTGCGCCGGCGAGCCGCCCAGGAATCCCATCCGCCGTGATCGGCCAGTGTCAGGCCGACCAGCGGCAGCATCCCGGCTAGTCGGCCTTGCGCCAGGTAGTAGCCGGGAGCAACCGAATGAGGAACACCTCGAGGACTATATGCGTGCATATCAGATACTGGAGGCTCCGCCACTGTCCGCTCCGGGAAAGTGCCTTTGAATACTCAGTCAGGGGCCAGTATTACAGGCTGGGCGCAAACGACATGCTCAAATAGCAAACTGTCCTGCGGTCATAAACCAGCCGCCCTACGATCGCGGCAGGACTTGCAGGCCTAGCCCGGACGCCGTGGAGGTCACATGTTCGCAACCTGGCCGTCGAGTCCGAGCGGACTCTCACGTGCGGCCATTGCCGTCGCTGTCACGCTCGCCGCGCTGGCGCTGGCCGGGACTGGCCTGACCAGGCCGGCCCGGGCCGCTTACCTCGGATCTGAAGGACGAGTCGCGTTCGTCAGGCACGGGAACATCTACTCGATCCAGCCGTCGGGATCCGGAATGCACCTGCTGGCCGGGGGCGGCCACAACTCGGGACCCCGCTGGTCACCGAACGGATCGAAGCTCGCCTACCTGGACAACGGCAGCCTGTGGATCATGAACGCCGACGGCCGCCACAAGAGCCGGATCACCAGCGGCGCGCCCGGGAGCACCGACGCGCGGCCGACCTGGTCGCCCAGCGGGCGGTACCTGGCCTTCGTCCAGTCCGCGCGGCACGCCCGACTCGGCTACCTGACCAGGTACGACACCGTCACTGGCCAGCTGCGGACCTTCACCACCACGGTCTCGCCACCGGGGCTGATCCGCGTCTCCGCCAGGCCGGGGACCGCCGTGGCCTGGGCGCGTGCGCTCGACCCCGGCAACCCGCCTGGCTACTTCATCATCTACGAAGGCGCTGGTGATCTCTGCTCGGCGCATCGCTACTGCCTCGACGCGCTCGGACTCGGCCGCGAGAACCAGTTCAGGAACGGCTTTCCGAGCGTGGAAGACGCGACTTCCGCGCCGACCAGGCTGACCGATCCTGACTGGTATCCGATCATGCCGCAATTCGATACTGACGTACTCACAACGGTCGAATCCTGCATGTCGACCGGGTGCACCCATACCGGAATCGAATTGCAGATACTCGGCTCCGTTATCCTGCCGGGAGCGTACGAAGCGGTCTATTCGCCGCTCGGCCGGCATATCGCCTTCGTCCGCGACCGTCGGGCCGGGCCTGAGATCTACACCACCGTCAATGACCCGGCCAGCGCGTGAGCGCGACGCCGTCCCGCTCACCGCGGGCAGCCAGCCCGACTGGCAGCCGGTCGCCCCCTTCCCGCCGGCCTAGCTGAGGCAGGCAGCCCCTGACCCGCCGGGGTCCATGATCGTCGAGGGTTTTCCTCCTGAGAGCCGCAAAACCCTCGATGATCATGGACTGGGCACCGAGCGGGCGGCGACGGCGGGCCGAAAAAGAGTCTCCGGGCGGTGTCGATCTGGGGGCGCGGCGTTCGACGCACGGGCAGAAGGGCAGATGCGGAGGTCGCAGAACCCCGCTAGACGCAGTCTGGACCGGCATCCGGCCGGCCAGCAGAACCGAAGGAGCTAGGCAGATGCGATTCCTTGGATACACCCTCGCCGACCCGTCGATCCCGATCCCGCCGCCGAGCCCCGAGATGTTCGCCGAGATGGGCGCGTTCATCGAGGAGGCCACGAAGGCCGGCGTGCTGGTGGCCACGGGCGGGCTCGGACCGGTCGAGGAGGGCACGAAGGTCAGGTACGCCGACGGCGAGTTCACCGTGCTGGACGGCCCGTTCTCGGAGGCGAAGGAACTGATCGGCGGCTGGGCGCTGATGGAGACGCGCGATAAGGACGAGGCCATCGAGTGGACCAAGCGCTTCCTCGCGATCGCCGGCCCGGGCGAGTCCACCATCAGGCAGGTCTACTGATCCGCGATTCGCGGCGGGGCCGGCGCTCCTGAGCGGCTGCCGGCCCCGCCGAACCTACGTCGGGTGCCCAGCGCCGGCCGGCCCCGCGCAGCCCAAGTCGAGCGACATCGCTGAACCCCTGCTGCTGCTATAGCGACAGCAGGGGTTCAGCGCTGTCGTTTAGGGCGCGAGCCCGCCGCCGCGGCAAGGGCGGCGCGGGGCGGGCCGGGCGCGGCGCGGGGCGGGGGTTGCTGGATTGGGGCGGGGGTGGTGGGATCGGTCCTCGTGACAGGCTCGCAGGCGCCCCACGCTCATGCCGCGATCGAGACGGTCATCCGGCTGGAGTCGGCCCGCCTCATCGCCGGGCTGGCCAGGTACGCGGGCGGCGACATCGGCCTCGCCGAGGAACTGGCCCAGGACGCGGTCGTCGCGGCCCTTGAGCAGTGGCCGGCCGACGGGGTGCCCAGGAACCCCGGCGCCTGGCTGATGACCGTCGCGAAGCGCCGGGCCGTCGACCTCTTCCGCCGCAACCGCGACCTGGAACGCAAGTACGCCGAGATCGGCCGGGACCTGGAGGCCGGGGACGACGACGGGACCGGGGACTTCGACCGGGCCATCTCCGATGACATCGACGACGACCTGCTGCGGCTGATCTTCACGGCCTGTCACCCGGTGCTCCCCGTGCAGGCCAGGGTCGCGCTGACGCTCCGCCTGCTCGGCGGCCTGACCACGGCCGAGATCGCCCGCGCCTACCTCGTGCCGGAACCGACCGTCGCCCAGCGCATCGTGCGCGCCAAGAAGACGCTGGCCGGCGCCCGCGTTCCGTTCGAGACGCCGGACAGCCAGGCGCGGCCGGCCCGGCTGGCCTCCGTCCTCGAGGTCATCTATCTCATCTTCAACGAGGGATACTCCGCGACTGCCGGCGACGACTGGATGCGGCCTGCCCTGTGTCATGAAGCCCTCCGGCTGGGGCGGGTGCTGGCTCAGCTTGCGCCGGACGAGCCCGAGGTACACGGCCTGGTGTCGCTGATGGAGATCCAGTCCTCCCGGATAGCGGCCCGGACCGGCCCGTCCGGCGAGCCGGTCCTGCTGCTCGACCAGGACCGGGCCCGCTGGGATCAGCTCTTGATCCGCCGCGGCCTCGCGGCGCTGGCCCGGGCGCAGGAACTCGGCGGCGACCGCGGGCCCTACGTGCTCCAGGCCGCGATCGCCGCCTGCCACGCGCGGGCGTTCCGGCCGGAGGAGACCGACTGGGTCCGGATCACCGCGCTGTACGGCGTCCTGGCCGAGGTGATGCCGTCGCCGATCGTGGAGCTGAACCGGGCGGTAGCGGTGTCGATGGCGCTCGGGCCGCAGGCCGGGCTCGAGCTGGTCGACCAGCTCGCCGCCGAGCCGTCGCTGCGCGGATACCACTTGCTGCCGAGCGTGCGCGGCGACCTGCTGATGAAGCTAGGCCGGGCCGGGGAGGCCCAGGCCGAGTTCCGGCGCGCGAGCGAGCTGACCGCCAACGCCCGCGAGCGCGAGCTGTCCGAGCAGCGCGCCCGCTCGGCGGCGGACCTGGACGACAACTAGACCGAAGCCGGCCTTGTAGCGGCGAGAAGATCGAACCTGTGTTCTACTAAGAGAGTGAGTGAGGGTGCACGCCCGGAGTGGTGGCCGTATCCCGGGCAGTGCCCGGCCGGGCACCTGTGGGGGCCGGGTCAGGTAATCGTCAGCTGGTCGCCGTGCGACTGCCCGGGCGCGCTCACCCATCCGGGCAAGGGCCATCAGTGCGTGCGGTGCGGAACGCCCGGCTGCACGGCGGCGTGGTACCAGCCAAAGCACGGCTGGCCGCCCGGACAGCGCGATACCTAGCAACCCGCGAGGCAGGCACCTTTGCTGCCATGCCACCGCCCGAGAAGTCGCGGAGCCTGCCAGACTACGGGCATGCAGACGTTCGTCGCCGATCATCCGCTCGTCGCGCACAAGCTCACCGCGCTGCGCGACATCGCCACCGAGACGCCGCTGTTCCGCAGCCTGACCGACGAACTGGTCACGCTGCTCGCCTACGAGGCCACCCGTGACATCAGGGTCGAGCGGGTAACCGTGCAGACGCCGGTCGCCGCCGCCGAGGGCGTCACGCTGTCCCGCCCGAAGCCGCTGGTGATCCCGGTGCTCCGGGCCGGGATCGGGATGCTCGACGGGATGGCGCGGCTGCTGCCCAAGGCCGATGTCGGCTTCGTCGGCCTGGCCAGGGACGAGGAGACGCTGGTCGCCTCGACCTACGCGACCAGGCTGCCAGCCGACCTGTCCGGACGTGACACGTTCGTGCTCGACCCGATGCTGGCCACTGGCGGCACGCTGGTGACCGTCTTCGAGATGCTCGCCTCGCGGGGCGCGGCGTCGATGACCGCGATCTGCCTGCTGGCCGCCCCGGAGGGGATCGAGCGGGTGCAGACGGCGTTCGGCGACGACTACCCGATCCCGGTCAAGGTGGTGACGGCCGGCCTGGACGACCACCTGAACGAGCGCGGCTACATCGTCCCTGGTCTCGGCGATGCCGGCGACCGCCTGTTCGGGACGGTCTGACCGGCTGAGCTCTCGGCGGCTGGCCCCGGCCGACCGGCCGCGAGCGGGGCCAGTCAGGCGGCCGGCCTAGGTCGCGGGCGGGGACCAGTCGGGTGACCGGCCGAGCATGGCCAGGATCCGGTCCATCGGGCCGGTGCCGGCCGGTGCGGGCAGGCCCGGGCGGAACGCGGCGCCCGGCCGCAGGCGGCGTTCCCCCTCGGGAACCGCCTCGGCCACCGGAAGCGCGGCCTCGACCAGGTCGGCGTCAAGCTCGTAAGCGAGACCGAGCGATCGCGCGACATCCCAGCCGTGCACCACGTAGTCGATGAAATGGAAGCTGATCGCCTGAGCCGCCGGGAACTCCACGCCCGGGATGATCTCGGGCAGGGCGAACCCGCGTTCCAGCGTCCCCTCCGCGGCGAACGCGGCGATCACCAGCTCGGCAGCCACGACGTACTCGGTGACCGGGTCAGCCGACGGCGCGCTCGCCGTCCAGACGTCCAGGTCGGCTCCCCGCCCGGCGGCGGCCGCCGCGAACCCGTTGTGCTGCGCGATCATGTGCGAGAGCAGGTCGCCCAGCGTCCACTCGGCGCACGGTGTCGGCCGGGACAGATCGGCGGCCGTCACTCCGGCGACCACCTCGGCGCTGGCCCGGACCGCCCTGGCATCCAGGTCGCGCACGTCACGAAGGTCGGTTGCGGTCATTGCGTCGTCTCCTCACCCGGCCCATGCCGGTCATCGATACGCCTCTACCAACTATATGCGAATGCTTACGATCAGCCAAGGCGTATCTTTGTCACATGGCAGGAATCCCTTCCCCGGGTGAGCGGGCGGAACCGGGCCGGCCCGACCTGGCGGCGATGATCGTCCCGCTCGGCCGCGCCCTGACCGCGGCCGAGCTGCCCGTTCTGCGCGGCCACGGGCTGACCATGTGGGGCTACATCGTCCTGCTCGCCCTGGGCGAGGAGCCGGTGCGGACCCAGGCGGCGCTGGCCGAGTCGATCGGCGCGGACAAGACCCGCATCATCGGCGTGCTCGACGGGCTCCAGCAGGCCGGCCTGATCCGCCGCGATCCCGACCCCGCTGACCGGCGGGTGCACCTGCTGTCGCTCACCGAGGCCGGCCAGCGCGTGCGGGCCGAGGCCCAGGACGGCATCCAGCGCCAGGAGGACCGGCTGCTCGCCCTGCTGCCGCCCGCCGACCGCCGCAGCTTCGTCCGGGCGCTGCAAATCCTGTCATCCGCCCTAGCTCACTAGTCGCGGCGGGAACTTCTCGGCCGCTTTCGGTGCGGTCGCGCAGCTGCGTACCAACGCGGCCCGGTGACCGGACCGGCTGCGTGTAGCGTGACGTGACGTCTCGCCCGACCGGAACGGACGTCTTCCTGATCAAAGATCAGCAACTGAGGAGCTGCCAGATGGGCACCCGTCTCCTGGGCACCCTGGGAACCGCGGACGGCAAGGGCGTCGTGCGCGTGCAGGACCGCGTCGACGCCAGCATCGAGACCGTGTGGTCAGCAATCACCGATCCGGCGCGGCTGGCAAGCTGGTGGGGTGAGGTCGAGGGCAACCTCCAGCTGGGCGGGGAGTATCGCGAGCGGGTGTTTGCCAGCGGATGGGAAGGCACGGGGCGAGTGCACGCCTGCGAGGCTCCGCGACGGCTGCTGCTGCTGCACCGGGAACCGGACCAGCCTGACGAGCAGGCCATCGAGATCACCCTGACCGCCGACGGTGACCAGACCATTGTCGTGTGGGAGGAAAGAGGCATGCCGGTGGCCTATCTCGCCGGCTACGGGGCTGGGATCCAGGTCCACGTCGAGGACCTCGGCGCCTATCTGGCGGGACGCGAGCGCTGCGACGCAGCTGCGCGGATGGGCGAGCTGTTTCCCGCTTATGAGCCCCTGGCCGCGAAGGCCGGCTAGGAAGCGACCCGCTGCCTGACACGAGGAGAGGGCCGGTCTGACCGTGCACTCGCGGACCACCGGCACCCTCACTCCGGCCCGCTTGCCGGCCTAGGCTGCATTGCGCCGAGCGAATGAACGCTCAGAGCGCAGGCGGCCGGGTTTGTCCCCGCCAGGCACGTCCGACGTGGCGAGCACCTCGGGCAGCGTGACCCGACCTGGCTCAGTAAGTGCGCTGCGAGGTACTGACCTCAGGCTCACTGTGCTGCCTAGGCTGGGATCAGGCGATCGCGCCTGCGGAGGGCGGTCATCGGCATGGAGGATGCGCATGGCGTTGGTCTACCTGCTGCGGCACGGCGAGGCGGATTATCGACCGATCAATGAGCGGGGCTGGCCGGGCGCGGCGACGGACTTAGCCCCGCTGTCGGGTCTGGGGGTCGAGCAGGCGCGGCAGGCGGCTGACGGGCTGGCAGGCGCGGGCGCTACCGCGGTAGTGGCCTCGCCCATGACGCGCGCTCTGCAGACGGCGGCGATCGTCGCCGTGCTCCTCGGGCTTCCGCTGAGCGTGCAGTTCGACCTGCGCGAATGGCTGCCGGATGACACGTTCAGCTGGCGTTCCGCCGACGACGTCGGCGCCGCGGTCAATGACTTCGATGCTCATGGCGGGGAGTGGCCGGACGGAAGGCCGCGTTCGTGGGAGCCGCTGTCGCAGCTGAGAGAGCGATGCACGGCCGCGCTCCGGGCTGCCGTCAGCGGCCTTCCCGGGCATGAGGTCATCATCGTCGTCTGCCATCAGATGGTGATCTGGTCACTGACCGGAGATAGGGACACGCGACCGGGCCAGTGGCGCGCTATGCCTCCGCTCCACGAACCCGAATCTCCAAACCGCTGCTGACCGACGGCTACGACCGCTTCGAGCCCGACTACGCCACCGCCGGCCGCCAGGAGCTGAGCCGGTTGTCAGATCCCGACCGGGTGCCAGACCGTCTTCGTCTCGAGGAACGCCAGCATCCGGCGCGGCGCCGGCGCGCCAGCCCAGTCATCGTCGGCCCAGAACACCCGCTTGACGTTGGTCGCCGCCAGCCGCTCGAGCTCGGCCCGCGCGCCCGCGGCCACGCCGGTCAGGTCGATCGCGTTCACGTCGAAGTGACCGGCCAGGACAGGGGCGATCTCCGCGGTGCGCCCGGTCAGCATGTTCACGACGCCGCCGGGCACGTCCGACGTGGCGAGCACCTCGGACAGCGTGATGGCCGGCAGCGGCCGGTCCTCGCTCGCGACCACCACCGCTGTGTTCCCGGTCGCGATCACCGGGGCGATCACGCTGACCAGCCCGAGCAGGCTGGACTCCGCCGGCGCGATAACGGCGACCACCCCGGTCGGCTCGGGCACGCTGAAGTTGAAGTACGGTCCGGCGACCGGGTTGGCGCCGCCAGCGACCTGCGCGACCTTGTCCGGCCAGCCCGCGTACCAGACCCACCGGTCGATGACGGCATCGACTGTCCGCCGGGCAACGGCCGCGGAAACCCCTTCAGCGTCAACGATCTCCTGCGCGAACTGCCCGGCACGACCCTCGATCATTTCCGCGACCCGGTACAGAACCTGTCCCCGGTTATAAGCCGTCGCCCCAGCCCACTTCCCGACCGCCGCCCGAGCCGCGACCACCGCGTCCCGCGCATCCTTCCGCGACGCCAAAGCGGCATAGGCCAGCAGCTCTCGGCCCTTGGCGGCGTGCACCCCATACGACCGCCCCGACTCCGACCGAGGAAACGCCCCGCCCACATACAGCTTGTACGTCTTCCGCACAGCAAGCCGCGCATCGGTCCTGGTGGGAGCTGCTGCCCGCGACCGAGTGCTGGTGGCTGATGAGTCGTCTGGCGCGCGTTCAGCCGCGCCAGGCGAGTCGTTAGCTGCCAGCACATCACCGGGCGCGAGCTTGTTCTTCTTAGAATCAGACATCGAGATACGCGGCGAGTCCGTGCCTGCCGCCCTCCCGCCCGTACCCGGACTCCCTGTAGCCCCCGAACGGACTCGCGGGGTCGAACCGGTTGTAGGTATTGGCCCACACCACGCCCGCCCGCATCTTCTGCGCCATCCACAAGATCCGGCTGCCCTTCTCGGTCCAGACGCCCGCCGAGAGTCCGTATGGCGTGTTGTTCGCCTTCGTCACGGCCTCCTCGGGGGTGCGGAAGGTCAGCACCGACAGCACGGGCCCGAAGATCTCCTCGCGGGCGATCCGGTGTGACTGGCTGACCCCGGTGAAGACGGTCGGGGCGAACCAGAAGCCCTTGCGCGGCAGCTCGCACGGCGGGGACCAGCGCTGGGCGCCCTCGGCTTCCCCGGCGGCGGAGAGCTCGGTGATCTTGTCGAGCTGCTGCCGCGAGTTGATCGCCCCGATGTCGGTGTTCTTGTCCAGCGGGTCACCGAGCCGCAGCGTCGTCAGCCGCTGCCGTGAGCCGGTCGACGACGTGGTCGGCCACGGACTCCTGCACCAGCAGCCGCGATCCGGCGCAGCAGACATGCCCCTGGTTGAAGAAGATCCCGTTGACGATGCCCTCGATCGCCTGGTCGATCGGCGCGTCGTCGAACACCACGTTCGCCGCCTTGCCGCCGAGTTCCAGGGTCAGCTTCTTGCCCGACCCCGCGATCGCCTGGGCGATCGCGATCCCGACCTCGGTCGATCCGGTGAACGCGACCTTGTCGACCCCGGGATGCGCCACCACGGCCGCCCCCGTGTCGCCCGCGCCGGTGAGCACGTTGACGACGCCCGGCGGCAGCTCGGCCTGCTGGCAGACCTCGGCCAGCAGCAGCGCGCTCAGCGGCGTGGTCTCGGCCGGCTTCAGCACGCAGGTGTTGCCCGCCGCCAGCGCGGGCGCCAGCTTCCACGCCGCCATCAGCAGCGGGAAGTTCCACGGGATCACCTGGCCGGCGACGCCGAGCGGCCGCGGAGTCGGTCCCGAAGCCCGCGTAGTCCAGCTTGTCCGCCCAGCCCGCGTAGTAGAAGAAGTGCGCGGCCGCGAGCGGGATGTCGACGTCCCTGGTCTCCTTGATCGGCTTGCCGTTGTCGATCGACTCGAGCACCGCGAACTCGCGCGCCCGCTCCTGCAGGATCCGCGCGATCCGGTACAGGTACTTGGCCCGCTCGGAGCCCGGCATCGGCCCCCAGACCTGCTCGTACGCCGCCCGCGCCGCGCTGACGGCTCGGTCCACGTCCGCGCTGCCCGCCAGCGCGACCTTGCTCAGGGTCTCCTCGGTGGCCGGGTTCACCGTCTCGAACGTCTCGCCGCCCTGCGCCGGGCCGAACTCCCCGTTCACGAACAGCCCGTACTCCGGCGCGATGGACACGATCTCCCGCGACTCCGGCGCAGGCGCGTACTCCCAGCCCCGCTCAGCCAAGGCCGAGCCGACCGCCTTGTCCGGTTCCCTGCTACTCGCTGCCATCAGCCCATATTCTCGCACCCGCCCGGTCTGACGCCGCAGCTGAGGCTACCGGCAGGCCGCCGCCCAGGAGCTCATCGCGGAGCCATCCGCAACAGCGCTTGCCCTCGTGATCAGCTGAGTTGCGTCAGCCATGGGATATTTCCAGGCGCGCGATCTCAACCTGCCCGAACGCGGTCGGCAAGTCGCCAGTACTCGTGTTCGACTGCACGTAGCAGCCCGCCTTGAAGTAGCAGCCAGCCGCGCGCGTAGGCTGGCGAACCTTGTGAACGCCGTTGTAAAAGACGTCCACGTATCCCCGGCTGGCCAGGATCTTCATATCGAAGTAGGAGCCGAGCTGGTAGTTTCCGTCGAGAACGCCAACCGTCGCGTCCTTGTATCTGACGTAAAGTTTCTGGGCGTCCAATTCCACGAGGATCAGGTAGTCAGCCTCATTATGAATCTGCGCGCATACCAACTGCGGCTTGGCTACTGGAAGATGGGTAATGCGCTGGGTCAGCTCCATGACGTGGGTACCTGCCGAAGTAGACCACGACGCCTCGGATCCGTCCCGGTTCATCTCGCGCAATTCCGATCGAGGATATTTAGACCCCGGCTGAGCCTGGCCTCCACACCATGCCGTGAACTGGACCGCCGGAACCACCTTGAAGGCGTCGTCATGATATTTCGACAATTGCGGCTGTGTGACCTGCTTATTGCCAGTCGGCAGATTGAGCTTCCAGAGCCGCAGGTCGAGTACCTGGGATGGCTTGATGAAAATATGACCGGACTGCGGCATACCGCTTGCCTTTCCATGGCGCGCTCTGGTACCGACGTATTCCGCCGTGCCCACAACAGCGGCAAACGCCAGAACCAGCGCACCCCGCCGCGTTAGCTTACCGACCAGGCTGCCCGCATTGGATTCGCGGACGCCCATTACTTAATCGCCGTCTTCAGGGCAGCACTGAGCACTGGGGCCAGCCAGCGCACGTACGTGGCCGTGGGATGGCTGATGTCCGCGTAAACGATCATGTCGTTGATCACGGCGGGGCACACGGAGGCGCCGCAGAACCAGGACGTCGGGTCTATCACACTGGCCCCGGCCCGCCGCACCGCCGCGGCCTCTACCCGTCGCTGGATGAGTCCGTTCAGGCGCGTGGCCGGATCCGTCCTCGATAGCGAGCAGGACTGAATGCTGCCAGGATTCCTGGCCAGGCAGTCGGGAACGGGGCCAACCGCTTGGGGATTAGGGGTGTCTTGCAGATAGATCACCTTCGCCCCGGTCGACTCATAGAACCGGATGGCCGCCACCATGCCAGTCGGATCGATATCTATCGTGCGCAGTTCAGAGGTGACGAGAACAACATTCGGCCTCAGCTTGCTGAGTCTCGACCAAATCCGGCGCCGCCACTCATGGCACTTGGTGTTAATGCGATTGGTCAGCGGATCGATGTAGTTGGGATACAGACCCGGCGGGCAGCCCGCCTTGGCGAACAAGATGGCCTTCCAGTGATGTGACCTTGCGAACACGTCTATCGCGGGAGTCCACGCGTTAGCGTGACTGTCGCCGACCACCGCCATGACGCGCCTGCTGTGCCAGGTCGCCGAATGCACAGCGGCGGTTAGGCGGCGGGACGGCAACGGTATCGGCCACTAGGCAGCGCCTGGTGGTGAACGGCCGGTCGGTGGACGCTTTAGCGAGCGATGGGCTGACGTTCGATGGCAGCCGAGTAAGTCTCGTACCTGCCGCCACCGCCTCTTCAACGCCCTGCAAGCTTGCCGCTGCGGCGATCTTCGATACCGGCCCGCTGCCGCTACCAGGAATCGTCACTCCGTAGTACACGGCGGCAGTTGTGCCTACGGACGCCGCCACCAGTCCGCAGCCGAGTGCGAGAGCTGGCGGCGCGGCCGGCGCGCCAGCGAGGGCTGAACTCTGATCGGCTGCTCAATGAGATAATGCATAAGCACCGCGACGAAGAGCGACCCGAACAGGACCATCCACTTCTCAGTAAAGCTCAGGGCATGATCGAGCGCCAAGGGCAGGATCATCAATATCGGCCAGTGCACGAGATACCACGAATAGGAAGTCTTGCCCACGAATTGCATCGGCCGCCGCCTCAGCAACCATTCTGCGCTCCTTGGCCATGCTGGGCATCCTCCCGCGATCACCAGGGCCGAGCCGACGACCGGAAGTATCACCGCCCTGCCGGGGAACTCGGTTGAGCTGGTGAAGACGAGCGACGAGAGCCCGATGAGGCCCAGCCCGAGCCAGGACATCTGCGACGCGAGCGCGGGCGGCATCCGCGTCCATACGTCTACCGTCACCGCGATCAGCGCGCCAAGAGCTAGCTCCCAGGCTCTCGTCTGCGTGCCGAAGTAAGCCCACGACGGGGAGGACTGCGTTGTCGTGATGCTCAAGAACAGCGACATCGCCATGATGGAGAGCAGCGCCCAGACCACAGCCTTGCGCCGCCCGTACCGGCGACCGACCAGAACCCCAGTGACGAGCAGCAGCATCGGCCAGACGAAATAGAACTGTTCCTCGACGGCGAGCGACCAGAAGTGCTGAAACGGGCTGGGCGCCGCGCCGAGGGAGAAGTAGTCAGTTCCTCCTGCTGCCAACCGCCAGTTGATGCCCGAGAAGGCTGAGTACAACCCGTCGATTGCGTCGGTTCTGACCCGCAGCGGCGAGTCCCATTTCAGGCAGGCCAGTGTCGTGCCGACGATGACCACGCATGCAGCGGGCAGTATCCGCCGCACCCGGCGGGCGTAGAATTTCCTGAACGAGATACTATTTGTCTGCTCGACTTCGCCCACGAGCAGGCGGGTGATAAGGAATCCGGAAATGACGAAGAAGACGTCGACTCCGATATAGCCACCCGGAAACCCGAGGCCCAGGTGCGCCAGCACCACGAGAGTGACGGCGACCGCGCGAAGGCCCTCGATATCCGGCCGGAACTTTCGGATCCCCCGCCTAGCGGGGCTGTCAATGGGCCTCGAATCTGCGGCAACGCGGTTTAGTGTGCTCATCTCCGTTTACGTTCCTCGGTTCTTATGCGTTCGAAGGTGAGCCATCGGCGAGGGCATGGCTTCCTTGGCCTACTTCACTCAGCCAGGTCACGGCAAGAAGTGCCAGGAGGACGCCCAAGGCGAGCAGCCAGATCATGGCGATGCGCCGTCCCGACCACTGCCCGCCGTTACCGTGCACGGTGTTACCGGCCAGGCTGACACCCTGGGCGGCCATCTGGTTGCCGGTCACGGTATTTCCGGCCACGGCGACGTCACTGAAATGGCCACGCACGACTATGCCGACGCGGTCGTTGCGTATCACGTTTCCGGAGACTCGATCTTTGCTCGAGTCGGCTATGACGATGCCGCCCGAGTGGTTGTCGAGGACGGTGTTGTCTTCGATGACATTACGGTTCGACTGTTCGTGCATCATGATGCCGTTCAGGCCGTTTCCCGCCGTGACGTTATGCCGTACCACGCTGTCGGTTACGTGATTAGAGAATATGATGCCGTGCCGGCCGTTAAAATCTGAGGTGTTGTAGGTGATGGTAATGTGCGACGAGTAACTATGCGGGTCGACGCCGTACAGCGAGTTATGATAGAACCTGCTGTGCGTGACCTTAAGATGAGACGCATCGTTCGAGTAAACCCCAATGAAGTCGTGCTCGAAGAGTGAGTTGCGAACTGAGCCCGTGGATCCCTTGGACCAGCTGAGACCGTAGGATGAATTCCAGTCACGGCCGAGGTACCGGAAGACGCAGCGATTGACCGTCATAGAAGATTTCTCGGACGCCAGAATGAACGGGCGTCCCGCGACGGGGCCAGGCTTGGTGAAAGTGTCGGGCACCTTGCTGTCACTGGCGTGAACGTAGACGCGTGCTAGGTGAAGGTGTCCCTGGTCCGCGGCTAGGAACACCCCGCGCCGGACGGTCAGGATGAGTTCCTTGGTGACCGGAGCCGCGATCCTCATGGAGCTGCCGTGCTCGATCACAACTGCTGCGCGCAGAGTCACCGAGTGCCTGGCGGCAGACATCCAGCGACGGTTGGCCACCACTTTGTCCAGCTTGGCCAGCGTCGCCGGAGCGTGGATGTTGATGACCCGGACGATCTTTCCCCCGGCATAGAGGAGTGTCTGAGTCGGGAAGACCACAATGGCCCGTATGGAGGGATCGGGCTTCGCCGCGAAGGCATTTCCTGCATTTGGCGACAGTCCTAGCGTCACGTCTTCGATAGGATCGAAGGAAGGAACATACGACAGTCGGCGAAAGGGCTCTTTCTGGAGTGCTAGCGCACTGTAGGAGCGACCGAACACGAAAGTGCATATCGACGACAAGCCCAGCACGGTGGCGACCACGATCATGTAGCCGCCGCGACTGCGCCGCCTGGTTTCCATCATACGAGTGCCACCGATTCACTATCTGCGGTATAGACCTCTACATCCGACGTCTTCTGCGTCTTCCCAATTACCTCGAAGGCCTTTGGATTGCCCATATACAGCGTCGTGATCAGCGCTATGACGGTAAAACTGGCCGAGAACGGGCACAGGACAATGGCGCAGATAGTCTGGAGGATCCGGTTAGCCCAGAAGCTGCGTGCCGGCTGATCGCCGACCGACGGCCAGCGTTCACCCAGCCGCTCATCGCGAAGTTCAGAAGCCAGATGGCCAGCGAGCACCAGAACAGCGAGAACCAGATCTGCTCGATGTGGATCTTCCCGAGCAACGTCAGGACGAGTGCGATGCCCGAGCCGAGGAATGTGAACAGGCTGAGCACGTACCGGATGCCTACCCGGATGGCCGGCCCCAGTGGCAGGACATCACGGTTGACGATGGCGTGGATGTTGCCCCACATCCAGCGGCGCCGTTGCTTGAAGTATGCGCCCCACGTCCAGGGGGACGTCAGCTCGATGTACTGGTGGAACCAGCCCCATCGCAGTCCTTGGTGGGCAGCATTGCAGCCGAAGGTCAGATCTTCCGACGCGAAGATCCGGAAGTTCCAGCCGACTTGGTTCTCCGTGCTCGCTGTTATTGTGAGTCCCTCACCATGGACGAAGAGCGGCGCGTTGAAGATTCCCTGAAAAGATGAGCAGTACGTCATGCAGTTGTGGAACCGCAAGTCGTCGATATGACTGAGCAGAAAGTGGCTGAATGGGCGGCATCCGTACGCGACGCGGGGAGCGGTCAGGCCCTGGCAGATGTCGTAGTCGCCGGCGTACGCGGTCTCGAGGAATTCCCAGGTAGGAGACGTGTCGTCGTCCAGAAAGGTTATCTTGGTGTCGTATCCCGTCCAGCCCAGCGCCTGACGCAAGGTCCGGCTGTATTCGAGAGCCCGGCACTTGTACTGTGACTTGGCCACGAACTCCTTGGGCACGACTACAACGCGGTCCGCGCCCGGATAATTTTCACTGTGCCCGGGCTCGATGACTACCCAGATCTGATAGGCCATCGACATCGGGTAGGACCTGATCTCGTTGACTATCTCATTAACGCGCTCGACCTCGCGCCCGACTGAGGTGATCTGAATGATGTAGCGGTTGAACTTCGACCGGGCTTCCTTGAAACGTACTTGATACCACCACTCCCCGAAGAGCAGCAGAATCATCTCGAACAATGGACGGAAGTAAGCCAGCAGCAGAAGCCACAGAAGCTTGCTCGGCAACGAGCTTCCCCAGTTCATTGTCATCAGCGACCCGTCATAGAGAGGGTCATGTCATCGCTTGCGGTGCCGGAGTCCGGCCCGACTACTTGCGGCCGCGGATCGCTGCCGACAGCAAGTGCTTCCACCCGTACGCCCTGCAGCGCAGCCAAGCGCTCGTTGGTGTGCGCGATTGCCTCTAGGAGAGGCATCGCTATGCCGCGGTCGGCGGCGAAGCCGAGGAAGCCGTTCGTGTCCTTGGGAAGGCATGCTCCCCCGTAGGGGGCGCCGCCCCTGATCCCGTACTGCGGATTGAAGGATGCCTCCGCTGACCGCGCGACGGTTGACGAGACGTCATCCAAGTCGACGCCGATACTCCTGGCGACGAGCCACATCTCGTTCCAGAAGCTGATCTTCGCGGCGTTGAAGATGTTGTGAGAACACTTGATGAACTCCGCCGTGGCCGGGTTGTCAAAGAACCGCGTCTCCCCGCCGAACGGCGATAGCAGGTCACCGAGCCTCTCGCGCGTTCGAGCGTCGCGCGACGCGATCACTGTCATCCACGGGCGGCAGAAGTCCTCATCGGCGGACGCTGCGCGCAAGAACTCCGGGTTGGATGCGAGCGTGAAGTCTCTGCCCGCGATCTTCCCGGAACTTGCCTCGAGAAGCGGCTGCACCATGTACTCGGTAGTTCCGGGCGACACAGTAGACCTCACGACCACCGTGTGAGCCGCCGACGACGTCGCTATCGCCCGCCCGATCGCGTATACGCCGTCGGCGAAGGCCCTGAGGTCGTATCGTCTTCCGGAATTTGGTGTGGGCAGGGTGAGGAAGATGTAAGCCGACTCGTCACCGAGGGTCGTGCTCGCCTGTGCGTTTAATCCCTCTCCTCGAAGTTGCCGGACTCTCTCCGGCGCGATATCGACGAAGGTGACGTTATGACCCAACTGAGCGAATCCTCGCCCGGTAGCTGTGCCGACGACTCCGCTACCGACGATGTGTATGTCCGCCACTACGCATGACCTCCCGCATCGCGCCGCCGTGGCGCGATTGAACTAGCGCGAACCGATCCTTGATTCGATTCGCGCGAAGTTGACTCGGATTGACCCCGGTCGGAGGCGCTCTAAGTACGAGCCGTGCAGCGGTTCGACGGGCTAGGCCTCGTCGCCACGCGTACATCCTCCTCCGAAGACAGCAGCGCCCCGGAGACGCAACAATACAAGGCCCGCCATTCTTCTGGAGCCCAAACCAAGGTTCTTAAGGGCCATCTCAAAAAGGCAGGATCAGGACGCCAACGAGTTCTGGACGCATTGTGACGTAACCGTCCAATTTCTTTTTGCCGAGATCAGCTCTATACCACGACGACAACCTTGATTGAGCAGTTTTGGTTTCAATTCTGCGCATAATGGCTGGCGGCGCGACGGTGCAAGGAGGTCGGCGTGCGCGCTTTGAGCTTCCCCGCTTTTCCGGGGACACCAGTTCTGTGGCGACACTGGTCGTCGCCTGGCGAGGAGTCCGGACGCCTGCATCGCACCCACCGGAGGTCCGCCGCTGTGCTGTAGAGCTGGCGAGAGAGAAGGACGCGCCTCTCGCGCAGATCGCGCAGGATCTCTGGGATCAGCGCGTCGTGCCTGCTGAAATGGACCCGAGTTGGGCCAAGTTGGTAGCCGATGTGGGCTGGAGATTCTCTTCGCGGGCGATCCGGTGTGACTGGCTGACCCCCGTGAAGACGGTCGGGGCGAACCAGAAGCCCTTGCGCGGGCAGCTCGCACGGCGGGGACCAGCGCTGGGCGCCCTCGGCTTCGCCGGCGGCGGAGAGTTCGGTGATCTTGTCGAGCTGCTGCCGCGAGTTGATCGCCCCGATGTCGGTGTTCTTGTCCAGCGGGTCACCGAGCCGCAGCGTCGTCAGCCGCTGCCGGAGCCGGTCGACGACGTGGTCGGCCACGGACTCCTGCACCAGCAGCCGCGATCCGGCGCAGCAGACATGCCCCTGGTTGAAGAAGATCCCGTTGACGATGCCCTCGATCGCCTGGTCGATCGGCGCGTCGTCGAACACCACGTTCGCCGCCTTGCCGCCGAGCTCCAGGGTCAGCTTCTTGCCCGACCCCGCGATCGCCTGGGCGATCGCGATCCCGACCTCGGTCGATCCGGTGAACGCGACCTTGTCGACCCCGGGATGCGCCACCACGGCCGCCCCCGTGTCGCCCGCGCCGGTCAGCACGTTGACCACACCCGGCGGCAGGTCAGCCTGCTGGCACACCTCGGCCAGCAGCAGCGCGCTCAGCGGCGTGGTCTCGGCCGGCTTCAGCACGCAGGTGTTGCCCGCCGCCAGCGCGGGCGCCAGCTTCCACGCCGCCATCAGCAGCGGGAAGTTCCACGGAATCACCTGGCCAGCGACGCCGAGGGGGCGCGGAGCCGGTCCGAAGCCCGCGTACTCGAGCTTGTCGGCCCAGCCCGCGTAGTAGAAGAAGTGCGCGGCCGCGAGCGGGATGTCGACGTCCCTGGTCTCCTTGATCGGCTTGCCGTTGTCGATCGACTCCAGTACCGCGAACTCGCGCGCCCGCTCCTGCAGGATCCGCGCGATCCGGTACAGGTACTTGGCCCGCTCCGCGCCCGGCATCGGGCCCCAGACCTGCTCGTAGGCGGTCCGGGCCGCGCTGACGGCCCAGTCGACGTCCTTGCCGCCCGCGAGCGCGACCTTGCTCAGGGTTTCCTCGGTCGCCGGGTTCACCGTCTCGAACGTCTCGCCGCCCTGCGCCGAGCCGAACTCCCCGTTCACGAACAGCCCGTACTCCGGCGCGATGGACACGATCTCCCGCGACTCAGGCGCGACGCGTACTCCCAGCCCGACCCCCGCCCCCAGGGCCGAGCCGGCCGCCTCCTTGGTGTCCCCTCTGCCGACCGTCATCGCGTCACATTCTCGCACTCTCTGGCTGCAAGGGCACAACTGGACCGGGCGGCCGCAACTGGTGCGCGAGTTGAACGTGCTCGCGGCCACCCACGACCGGGAAAGTGTCCGTCACGCCAAGTAGTAAACTCATTACACTGCGTTGCCGCAGGTGTTATCGTTAGCCGAGTGACAATGTCTGAGAAAACCCAAGCGGATAGCGCGCTGAGCGTTACCTCGGAGCATTACTTTGCCGCGCATGGGACGGTCGTTTCGTGGTGGGATCCGCTGGGCGAGGATGACCAGCCTTTCAAGCGGTATTCGATCGACCAGCAGCAGGATCTGCTCGCAAAGTGCCCGGTAGCCGGAAAGAGAGTACTCGACTGCTGCACGGGACGCGGCCGCATGGCGATCGCCGCCGCCCAACAAGGAGCTGCCTCGGTCACCGGTCTCGACATATCCGAGGACATGACGGCCATTGCCCGGTCGAATGCGCTTAGTATAGGCGTCGCCGTCGATTTCAGGTTCGGCAACACAGCCGACCTCGACATGGCGGACGAAGCTGTCGACGTAGTGTTCTGCCTGGAGGCATTGCTCCACCTAGACGACCCGTGGCGCGCGGTCAAGGAGTTTCACCGCGTCCTCAGCCAGGGTGGCAGCGCCGTGATCACGACGATCGGCGCCAACCCTCTTGCCCGCCTGATGCAGTCACCCCGCGGCGGCGCCCACCCGGCAGGGCGGGTTGCCCTCGCCGCGGTGACCGCCGTCAACGAGGTGATGACCGCGGCCTTCGGATTCATGTGGCGTAAGACACGCGCGACCGGATGGCTCTACTCCAAGGCATTCCGGGTGCCGGTCCGCCCGCTATACCGAAGGCAGGTCGCGCGGATGCTCGCGGACGCCGGGTTTACCGTGGAATGGTCGGAAGTGAAGGCTGGCCCCTTTGTGCGTGAGTTCCGCTGGATCGCCCGCAAGCCATAATGTGCTGTTCGCAAGCAGATGGCCGTAGGAACGCAATGATATCGGATCTTCGATGATTAACCTTAGAAATTAGCGCTGCTATGTTAATGATCCGTAAGCGTGCCGTAAATTGGTGCACAAAAACCGGGCGGCTCATCCTGTGCTCGGTAAATCTGTGAGATCATTTCAAGCATGCCAGAAGAGCCATCGCTAACCACATCCCAGTTCTGGGAAGAACGCGCACAGGCATTCGCTCACAGCGATAGAGAAGGCTGGGCAGCCGTGTGCCATCGGGGCGCCCCGCTGTACGTCAACCGATTCATCGACTGGAGCCAGCAGCGAATATTCTCGCGACTTCTCGCTGCAGTTGATTACTCGCAAGGCGACCTCGCGCTCGACATAGGCTGCGGCACCGGCAGGTGGACGCGCGCCCTGGCGGATGCGGGCCTGAAGGTAAGCGGGCTGGACGTGTCACCGAGCATGGTCGAGCGGGCGCGCCAGATCTCCCCAAGCCTGACTTTCGACGTCGCCTCGGCCACGTCGCTTCCCGCAGGGGATGGCAGCGTACAGGTGGCCTCATCAATTACCGTGCTCCATCACCTCAAGCATCGTGAGCAGGAACTCGCGGCGGCGGAGTTGGCACGTGTCGTTCGACCGGGAGGCTATGCGCTCATTGTGGTCCTCCTCGATACAATTCCGAGCGGCGCCTGGTGTTATCCCCGTAACCGCAAGGATTGGCTTGACCTTTTCCGCCGGCACGGCCTGGAACCATCGCTTGTTCTCGGCGAGGAGTACATCAGCCCGGGGATACTGTTCGGCGCTGCGTTGAGCGCGCTCGCCAAGCTCAAGCGTGGCGTGAGCGCCCCGGACGATCCCTCGGCAATCGCTGGGAACGGGCGCGACCGTGCCCTCCTGCGAGGCGCGCACCGGCTCACGGTCGGCTTGTCCTACCCGGTCGAGGCGGCGCTTCAGCGGCTACCGGGGACATTCGGTGCGACGGGCCTAGCGGTTACTCTCGTACGTCGGCCGTAGGCTCGCCATGCGGCAAACACGCGGCTACGGATTGGTACAGGTCGAGGGTCGCCCGCAGATGACCGCCACGAAGGAATCTCTCTTCGACAAGTTCACGGCCATGCTGCCCGGCACGCCGACGCCACTGCTGATCGGCTAGAACCTCCGTCAGCACCGAGACGGTACTCGAGACATCGCGAAACGGGACCACTGTCCCGGAGCCGGACGCCTGGGCAATCGGGGCCAAGGCGACGCCGTCGCTGAGGACTACCGGCAGCTCGCAGGCCCACGCCTCGATAGTTGCGCGAGAGAACTGCTCGTAGAGGGACGGCACGAAGAGAATGTCCGCTGACCTGTACGCGTCGAGCAGCACCTCATCTGAACACCATCCGATCGCCGCGACACCCGGCTGTTCGGCCAGGACACCAAGGTCGCCGCCTCCCGCGACGAGAAAGGTCACCTGGGGAAGTCTTCGTTGAAGTTCCGCCAGAACGTCGCGCGCGAAGCCCATTCCCTTTCGCCTCGGGCTGTGTGCGGCGATCATTAGGACAACTGGCCCGTCACCAACGCCGAAGCTCCGTCGCGCGTCTTCCCGGCCACTGCCTTCTAGCCTGCGGTGAGTCTGGTCTACTACCAGCGGGATGACGTCGGCACGAGGCGCACCCATGGCGGCGAAGAATGCGGCTTCTTCTTCAGTTGCCGCGCTGACGCCATGGGTTATGCACGCCAGGTGAGGCGCGATCCGGTCAAAGAGCGCCATCACGCGATATGGCCCGGAACCCTTCCACGTCGCGCAGCGCCGAGGATGAAAGACAGGAGTCCACACCAGCCGCTGGCCTCTCGCGCGGGCGAGCAGCATGGCACCGATGCTCTTAGCCGAGGGCAGGCATCCGTATACGTTGACGATCGTTCCTTGGCCGCTCTTTGATCTCAGCAATTCAGTGAAGTGGGACGTGACCTTTGGCTCGATGCCCACCTCACTCAGAGCAGCGGCCAGATGGTAAACGTCGGGTGAGATTCCGCCTCTCTTGTCGAGGCCGGTGAAGAACAGCACCACATTCACTGAATAACTCCTAGGACATCACATTCGGCAAGCCGGCCGTTGAGCCTCAGGCAGCTCGTGACCGGCGGCGGACGAGAAAGATAGACAGCAGCGTCACATCTGCCGCCAGGATGAATGCGCCGGCTAGGTCGCATGCCTCGACGAGCCGCCATGGCCCGTAGCCGGCGACCAGCCTGACATGGCCGGGTGCATCTGCGTGGCCTGTGAACGCCACGGTGACCCCGAACTGCGAGGCAGTGCGGAACCCGGGCAGGCGCCAGCCCGGGTAGGCGGGGTCGGTGAGCACGACTGTCTGGGTCGCGCCCGGTAGATCGAGGGGTTGGGAGACGGGTGAGCCGCCTGCGGTCCTGATGAGCAAGGGCGCGCTGGACGGCTCGCTGGCTATGTTTGCCGGAGCGTACAGTGGCCCGGGATGGGCATGGCGCACCTGAATGAGGTAATCGACGAGGGGCACCCGCTGCGCCAGCGCCACCACCGCGCCCCAATCCCGGACTACCAGATGGCGGCTTGGCTCGTACGCTTGGGCCACTGCCTCCTCGTTCTTGTATACGGTGATGGCACGCGAGTCAAAGACCCGCTTCAAGTCGTGCTGCCGTTCCAGCCAGCCGAAGCTCCGTACCCCCGGGACCTTGGCGAGGAGCACGTAGCGGATTCCGAGGGGCGCGAGCAGGCGGCCGAACTCAGTGATTCGGCCGCCCTCGCTCAGGCAGAACTGCAGAAATAGCGACCTGGGGTTACTTGTCTCGGTCTCGATACTTCCGGCCTCGAGGTCATCGGCAGAGATCACTGGCCGGGCAAAGTAGCTCGGAAGCGGATTGGCGATGACCTGGCCCCCAGCCCACGGCACCCGCAAGTACGCCCGCCAGGGCAGGGCAAGAGCTGTCGCTGCTTGGCTCATCGACCGGGCGGCAGCTGCCCAGCTCGCCGGGTATGACGTTGGTCGCGCGTAGCCGTCAAAACCCCAGAGTTCGGTGTAGCCGTACAGGAGGGGGACGGCGGCAAGGCAGCACACACACAGCACCCTCGACAGGTGACGGGTCAGCGGTCGCACGACAGCATCCGCGCCCGCGCCGAAGCAGGTCGCGTAACCGAGCGCCACCAGGGCCGAGAACTTACCCGCTTCCCGCATAACCTTGAAGCCGGGAATGTGGCCGAAGAGCCAGGTATACAAGCCCCCGGTCGGACCCTGCTCCCCCATAGCCAGCAGGCCTCCCACGATCACGAGCGCGACACAGGTCCACGCCAGCGCGGGGCCCGGAGACTGCTCTCGAACCCGCATCTCGTACAAGCCGAACCCGATGACCAGCAGGATCGCCAGCAGCAAGAATGGCCAGCCGGAGATATGGCTCTTCACCAGGGGCGGTCCGGAACGCCAGAATCCATACATCCCAGCGACGTTGACAGCAAGCCCCCAGGTCCGGTCGGCCAGGGTCTGGAAGGCTGACAGATCCTGGCTGGTCACATGGGACGGCATCGTACGGATGGCTCGCACCGCCGGAACAAGCCAGTACAGGTTGAGGACGGCGGCACAGGCCGCGATGCTAGCGCCTGCTCGCACGACCGTTGTCCGGCGGAAGACCGCGTGGGCTGACACGACGATCACAAGCAGCAGGCCGGCGACGAAAAGGTAATGGACGGACAAGGCGATATCAAGGGCGAGGAGCAGTCCGCCGAGCGCCGCAGTCGCGATCAGCGAGTCGAGTGGCCGGACGATAAGCGCTAGCAAGACCGGTAGCAACGCGTAGCCCATAACTACGTACACCTGGCCGCTGGCCATCCGCTCGTAGACGAACGGGTTCACCGTGAACAGCAAGGCGGCTGCCCCGACCGCCAGGCGCCGTTCAGGGAACAGCCGCGCGAAGCCGACGCACGCAATGGGAGCGACGGCAGCGAAGGGGACCAGGTGGAGAACCGGCCAGGGGAGGTTCTGGAAGACCCAATGGACCGTGGCATCGACGGGCGCGCGGCTGGTGATGCCCGGCGGAAAGCCGAAAGCAGACAGCGTGAGGGGGGGATGGCGTCCCGGCGGGTAATCGCCGAAGTCAAGCAGCAGCAAGCTGCCGCGGCCGAAGAGGGGGCCAATGATCGCGGCATCGAGAACAGTGACCATAGCGGCGAGGTACCAGAATCGTCGGCGCTGCTGCTGGCGGAGCCGTGCCACCGCAGACGGCCGGGGAACGCCAGCACGAGCCGCATCGGAGAGCGTCGAGTCCGTCGGCTCGGCCGGGGCTAGGTATCCGGCCACCGCCCGCATCTTGTCCCTGTTCCAGTCAGCGTGCGATGCCATCAAAAACCCGCTCCTCGCGGGGCTTGGGCAGCTCGGATCGTGTCGGCAGCGGACGGGTCCGACTTCCGGCGATGAGCACCGCTGCGAGCCCGAAAGCCAGAAGGGCACCAGAACTCAGCGGGAGGAGAGCTCCGTCGAGCCTGGACAAGCTCGCATAGGGGCACAGCACGAGGAACACGGCACCGACAGTGAGGCACAGCCGGGCAGCACGCCGAAGCGGCGGCGGCGGCGATAGATCGATGCGTTCCATGCGGCCACTCGTGGCGACGTGCCGTCGGCCTCGAGCTCCTGATCGGCGTCGGCGTCTGCTGGCCACGGCGCCAGTCAGCAGAAAAAGTGACGTGCCGGCTGTCACGCTGACACCCGCGATCGCGCTGGATTCTCCCGTATAGGCAATAGTTCCGGCATGGGGACCGGGGCCGACGAGGTACCCATCGAGAAGGGAGAGGTCAGGTACTGGCGCGCCATGACCGCCGGCCCCCGAGAGCCGCCAGAGCGGATCGTAGGACTGGGTCCAGACTAGCGCTCCGGGCAGATCCGCCGAGAATGAATATGACCAGCTCTCTGTCCCGGTGGGAAGCAACCTCACCGGAATTGCTGGGTGCTGCCGGTAGCCGGCGGCCGAGTCCAGGTAGATTCGGCAGGAAGTACTCATGCTCGAGACGGGCAGCTCGAGCCAGGTGCTTGTCGAGGTGCGCCCGCGAGGCCCGCCAAGGCGGGCACCGCGGACGCATGCGGACCTGCGCACGGCAGCTATGTGTGCCCTGTTACCTGGCAGGATCGGCAGCGGTACGCCGAGACGGTCGACCGCTCCCGAGGGGCGCGGCATGCCGAGAGCTAGAGTCCTGGATGCCTGCTTCGAGGAAGCCACGCGGACAGCCCGCACCTTCGACCAGTTGATGGACCCGCTCTTCAACTGCGGATGGTCGGTCGAGAATGCGAGCGTCTCCCATCTCCTGGAGTTGTCCCTGAACGTATACAGGGCTTGATTGCCACTTCGGCGGCCGAAATTGAATGCGAGCGTGTAGAGCTCGCCCAATCCGCTGCCCTTGAACTCAAGGTAGATGTATGGCCTGTGCGCCCAGTTTCGCGGCCTCTTATAACGAATTTTGGCGAAGGTATAGACTGCGCGTCCGCTTTGTGCGATGAAGCGCTGCGCCCGCGCACCGCCGGGCGCGGCCGTGGCCGTCACGCTGGCGTCGGCACCCGGCGGCGCGGCCCACCCGCGCGGCGCGAAGGCCCTACCCGTGGGGCGGAGTCGGTGCGCGAGCGATTGCCATGACCACTTCGAGACGTCAGCGAGGTCGAGATCGTAGGCGATCCGGCGTCGTCGGACTGTTAGCACACGAGTGAGCTGCGCCTCGGTTGACCGGAGGGCGCCGGGAGCGAGCACCCGTGCTTCCTGTATCTCGTACGTGTCGCCGAAGCTGGACGGGACCGCCGAGAGGGCGAGCCTATGGGTTCCTGAGCCGACCTTGACCGTGGCGAGGCGCACCCACTCGAAACCACGGCCCAAGGTTACGGGCGTGATCGAGCCGACCTGCGTGCCGTCCAGACTGACGTGGATGGTCGCAGCGAACGGCGTGGCCAGAACACGGACCCAGATGGCGACGCTTCGTGGCGAGCGGACCGAGAAGACGGAGCTGCTGGAAGCCGACTGGGGCGGGGGAATCGGTATGGCAACGTCGTTGAGGGACCCCGCCTGCGCGCTCTGATCGGTGGGAACAGCCGTGATCGCCCTGTCCACCTGAGGGTCGCCCGAGATGCCTGTGAGCTTCGTGAGCGGCGTTGTTCCCTCTACCGCGATGTCAATGGGCCGTTCGTCTGCCAGCAGGACGAGGTCGGCCTTGCGGATGAGGGCAAGCAACTCAGGAAACCCCTGAGTCTGGACAACGTCGTCCGCGGTGAAGACCGCCCAGTCGGAAATCCTGACTCCAGGCTGGTCGGCCAGCGCCGCGACCCCCTGGCTACCTCCCAGTACCACAGCCACGTCCCGCCGAAAGCTAAGCTGTGCCGCAGCATCCTTCACAGAGAAGTCAGTGCCCGCCGAGTTTGACGCAATCGGCTTCAGGCCAGCCAGACCCGAGACGATGCGCTGCTGAGAGTAGTGATGGATAGTCCCGCTCAGCAGCTGCGGTGCGATCAACGGGTAATTGAAGCTCACCAATCTGCTGACGCCCGCGCTCGCGAGCATGCGCGCGAATGCCGGATCGCCCGAGTCAAGCAAGGTCGCCTCGTAGGTGGCAAAGTTCGCCGAGCGCTGGTTCCAGTCGCCGATACCGACGTCCTGTCGCTCGGTGAAGAGAGCGCTGTCGTAGCCGAGATCGTGCTCATATCCCCGATAAGAGCCCTGCGCCAGGAATCGGTACGCCTGGCCAAAAGGAACCGAAGCGACTCTGCTCGCCAAGGGAGCATCCCGCAGGCGGCTAAGCAGCGCATGCTGCCGCTGCGTCACATGCCAGGTCCGCAGACCTGTGACGAAGGTCGGCAGCACCGGCACGATGGCGAGCCCTACGACGGCCAGTGCCACGGCACCGCGGACCGCCGGCGCCCAGGCCTGACTGAACCGCCTGGGATAGCGTCGTGACCAGCGGCTCCAGAAGGTCGCGCCCGCGCTGGCGATATGGCCGGTAGTCAGGCTGGCCAGCAGCGCATAAGCGATGGCCTGGAAAATGAGCCAGTTGTTGGGATCCCGGAGGTTCCCGAACAAGGGGATGTTCTGCGCCGCCCATAGGTACAACCCGCCGAGTGGAGGACGAGTCCCCGGCGCGGCCAGCGTGGCCAGAACCGCTGACAGGACCAGAAAGACGGTGCGGCGATCGCGATACCACCGCAACGCCGCGTAGGCGAGCAACGGCACGAAGGTCGCGAACGCGAAGTAACCCCACGGGGGAAGCCACGGATGCGAATTAGATGTCTCGGCTCCAGTGAACGCGAAGTATCCGATAAGGCGACCGAATCCGAGTACCGACTGATACAGGGTTAGGCTGCGGGCGGACAGCGAGCTGATGCTGAAGATCTGGTTCAGCGTCTCGTATTGCGCACGATAGCCAGTCATCAGAGGTACCAGCCAGGCGGCGTTCAGCAGCAGTACCCCTGGCACGGCGATCGCGAGAGTCCGCGCCAGGTTGGCCAGTCCAGCCCGGAATCGCCGACGGGAGACCAGTGCGCATACCGGGTATAGGCCAAGGAACGGGATGACCCACAGCACCAGGTAGGGCGCGACGAGAAAGCCGGTGCCCAAGGTGAAGGTCAAACCAGCGGACCGCTGCAGCGTGAACCGCTCCAGACAGGATGACAGAGTCAGCAACATGACCGGGGCGAGCGAGATGATGATCTCCGTGTCGAGCTGACCGCCGCCCCATCGGGTGAGGCTGGCCTGCGATGCCATGTACAAGAGCGCGGCCGTTGTCGCGACCAGCCGACGGCGGTACCAGGACCATGCCAGCACGTAAGCACCGAGCCCCGCGCCGATCAGCGTCAGCACGTCGAGCAGCTTCACTGTGAGCATTGAGTTCCGCGTCAGCAGCGTTACCAGGCCGAGGATGTTGTCGAAGTTGAAGACGTGCCGATATCCGAACGAACTCGGCGCCCAGGAGTCGAAGATCCGCCCGAATGACGCGTATTGCGCCGCGCGTGAGATGAATCCGAACATGTCGGTGCCGGCCGGGATGCCTGCGGGAGAGACGAACCGGCGCATCAGGCAGACAGCCACGACCGCCAGCAGGCCGAGACCGGGAAGGTGGAAGGCGAAGCGCCTGCGAAGGCCCGCCGCCATCTTCACCTCTGGCATATCTTTCATGCCAGTAGTCCCACGAGAGGGTGGGCGTCGAGCCACTCGGCCAGGGCAAGATCACGCATTTCTTCCCAACTGCGGCTGCCGGGTGCGCCGAGCGGCACCGGACAGACCTCGAGGGCTACGTGGAGCTGGGTGGCGTCCAAGCCGTTCTCCGAACGCGGATCGAGTGCACGCAGAAGGGCGAGCTGCATTGCTGCTAGCGCGGCCTCTACCGGCGTCCGACTCAGCGCGAGGCGCCAGCGGTTCCGACCGCGCAGGTGGGCGACAGCGGCGTACTGGGCGTTGCGGACGATGCTCTTGACTATGGGTAGGCTGAACGGCGCAGCCCCTATGTCTGCCATCTGCTCGAGGATGCACTGTCGCAGCCGCAAGAACCCCTCGACCCCGTCGTCTGCCATCAGCCCTGACATGAGTCCGAAGGACAAGTCAGCTGCTGAAGCTTCGCAGCTCTCGGCCGACGCCATGCCGCGCAGCCTGGCGAGCGCAGTTTCGAGATCGGACGCATAGCGTCCCGAACGCAACAGTCGCACCTGGGCGACGTGAAGGGCTGCCTTGCGCAGCGCGTTGTCGGCCTGCGTCGAAGCGGGTCCATTTCTAATGACCGTGGTGTCGAACGTCTCCAGAAGGCTCCGCGCGGCCGAGAGCAGCGCCGACCTGGCGGCGAACGTCGTCACGCTGGTCAGCGGCTGGCTACGGAAGACCATCCAGCCGGGAGGGCGCCAACACGACGCCTCGGCCCTGAGCTTGCGCACGAAGAGACTGCCCCTGGCCGCCGCATGCCGAAGCCGGCACCGGGATTGACCGACACGTGCGCTCCGAGGTCCGCGCTCAGGTCTGACGCCCCGCAGAGCTAGACGCGGGCCGCGCGGGGTATCCGCGGAAGAGGCAGCACGACGGCGACGTCGTAGTCGCTACCGGCGTGAGCGGTCCCGAGTGCGCGGCTGCCGGCGAGCAGAACGGGAACCTAGCCCACTCGCCGCGCAACCTCAGCGACGATCTGCTCCCGCCAGGTCCTCGCCGGGTCGCCGCGCACGAGGTTGCCGCACTCGCAGAGTACTGTGACAGCGCCGGCCGAACTGCGCACCGGCGCGCGGGCGCGGACATCCCGCCCGCGTGTCTCCTCCGGCCTCCCCGACCTCCGCGCCCTAGGGCGACCAGCAGCACCCCGCCGCCGAGCAGCACCCCGAACGCGACCGCAGGACCGCCAGCATGCTCGGTGATCGTCGAATGGAAGACAGAAGAATCCGGCGAACTGCACGGATAGCGCGACAGCCAGGCACGGCGATAACGCCTCGGCGCTTGCGGGCGAGCAAGTAGATGGACACCAGGAACCCGAGCGCGTAGAGGCCGAAGACCGCGGCCATCCACGGGACGTAGTGCCTCGGTCGCTACGGTAGCGGTCGCCGAGAAGAGGAATGACCACCAATGCGGGCTCGAGCGCGAACAGCGTCACGATCGTACCGGTGATCACGCATGCAGGCCGCCGGCGGTGAGGATCCATTTCCCGGTGCCGATGCCTTGATCGTGATGGCGGGAGAAGAGGGGAAAGGCGACCACGAACAGCGACGACGCGGCGAAGTAAGCCGATCTTGCCGGTCAGCGAGACGCCCGCGTACAGGCCGGCCTGGTGGTTGGAGAGGTAGTGCTTGGCGACGAGTGTGTCCGACGAGAGCATGACAGCGCAGCAGCCGTAGGTCACGAGGGCCGTCACCGAGTAGCGTGGCGACACCGGGCCGCTCCGCCTACGGAGTTTCGCCGGTGAGCGCCGCGACTCCGGCGGCGCCCATGGCTAGGCGTCCTGCCGGCGTCCGGCGAAGAGCGCTATCCGGTTCAGCATGGGCAGCGTGAGAAGCAGGTAGGTCACGAGTCCTGTGGCGCAGCTCACGGAGACCGCCATCACGCCCGCGAACGCGGAGCGCCACAGCAGCCCCATCGCCAGACGTCCCGAGGATCGCCTTGGCCGATCCCTCGACAACGCTCTCCAGCGCGAAACGGGCGAAGCGCTCGACGCCTTGCAGGAGGCCGCCGAGCAAGTGACTCACCATGTAGCCGGGAATCGTCGCCCCGACGATCACCACCAGCCACGGCGAGCCGAGATGGAACAGGCCGGAGATCCAGCTGCTGGTCGACGGCGGCTATCCCGGCCAGCGCCAGCGCGCCGCCGGTGACCCGGAGACCGTAGTGCCGGAGCATCGGCCCCACCTTTGCGAGCTCTCCGCTCGGCCACCAGCGAGGTGGCCTCGCGGCTGGCGACTGCCTGAACGGCAGCGAGCAGGGGACGTGCGAAGCTGAGCAACGCCATGCTGGCCGCGAGCACCCCGTAGCGTGCCGGGCCAAGCGAATGAGCCCCGACGGCGTTGAAGACGAAGTTCGACACCTGCCAGACCATGGTGCCGCCGAGCACCAGCGATGCCCCGCTGATCATCCGCTTCAGGCCAGTCGGTGCCTGCAGCGCCGGGCCGTCCGCTCGGCAGCTCCTCTGCGAGAACGCCGCGCGCTGTCGAGAACCTCGGCTCGGCTGGCTCATTTCAGCCGCTCACCACCGGGCCAGGATTGCGCGTTAGCTGCGCTGCGAGTCTGGTCGGCCGATCAGGATCGTACCAGCCGTGCGGTCGAGGGCATCCATCACCAGGCGGTGACCTCGGTGAGGTCGACCGGATCCGACACGCGGCGCCGCAGTATCGGCCGGGCCGATGAAGATGCCCCACTGGTCCCGGTCGGCCGGGTCGTAGGCGTGCATGGCCTTCGGCTTGATGAAGGAGTGGAAGTTCGGGAAGATCGCCATGCCCGGCGGCAGCAGGTAGATGTCGTCGCCGTAGAGCCGGCCGCTGAACTGCAGGTGATGCGCGGCCAGGTCCTCGGCGCTGAGAAAGTGACCGGGGTACCGGGCCGCGACGCGTTCGCGCAGTTCCTGCGCGCAGCCGCTCGTCGTCGTCGAGGTACCAGAGCCGGACCATCGTCGCGTCGAGCGCGACGAAGAACCGCTCCGGGAAGGCGGGGTGGCTGGTCAGCTCGGGGATCCCGAACTGGCGCGTGAGCTGTGACATCCCGTGGTCGGAGAACACGAGCGTGGTGACGTCGCCGAACCGGCGCGCGATGCGCTCGCGAGCCGCCCGAACAGCTCGTCGGTAGACCGCACCCGCCGCCAGAAGACCGGCGAGGTGATCCCGAACAGGTGCGCGGCCATGTCGACCTGGTGCAGGTAGACGAAGATCAGCCCGACGTCGTCGGGCACCTGGTCGACCTGGCCGAGCAGGTCGCTCGCCCGCCGGACCCGCGAGGCGTCCAGGTAGGCCCACGGGCCGCCCGGTCGCCGTGCAGGCGTCGAAGATGCTCGGGTAGCCGAGCGCCTTCGGCGCGGTCATCGGCTCGTGCAGGGTGAAGTCGAACCGGTCGAGCGCGCGGAACGGGATGTGGCGCAGGCTCAGGTGCGGGACGCCCCGCCGCTTCGCCAGGTACCGCATCGCCGTGGCCGAGGCACCGAGCTTCAGCCCGCGCAGCGCGAGGTCGCTGGGCAGCCGGTCGAGCGGCGCGAGGCGGGACAGGCCCGGATAAGGACTCGCCTCCGGGCGGAAGCAGTACTCCATCCAGTAGCCGGTCTCGTCGGGCTAGCGCCCGGTGAAGAACGTCGCCCGGATCGCGTCGCTGTAGCCGAGGATCGGCTTCAGCGGCCGCCGGAGCCCGCTGGCGGCCAGCGCGGCGAGGTGCGGCGTGACGTCTTCGCTGAGGAAGTCGTGCCGGAACGCGTCGACGAGGAACACGACCAGCGGCGGCGTGGCCTCAGGCACCCGTCGCACCTCTGCCGGAGCCAGGGCGAGCGCGGGCGAGAACCCGAGTGCCAGGCCAGCCGACGCCAGGGCACCCGTCGCCCGGTCGGTCCGCTCGCCATACCGCGCTGTCGGGGCACGGCTCAGCAGCGCCCGGCGCTCAATGTAGATGTCGCTCAGCTTGTTCACGACCTCCGGCCAGGTACCGGCCTGACCCTTGCTGTCGCACGCGCCCTGCCGCAGGACCGCCCGCAGAATCTGATCGGCCTCGATCAGCGCGAGCGCCTGGGTCAGGGCGGCCTGATCGCCCGGGTCGACCAGCAGGCCGTTCTCCCGGTGCCTGACCACCGACGCGATTCCGGTCAGGTTGCTGGCGACCACCGGGACGCCGGCACCGAGCGCCTCGACCGCCACCAGCGGCACGCCCTCGGACACCGAGGGCAGGACGAGCGCCTCGGCCCCCGAGTAGTAGGTGCTGACCTCGCGCCGCTCGAGCGCGCCCGTGAACACCACGCGGTCGGCAATCCCGGCCCGTGCGGCAAGTCGCTCCAGCGTCGACCTCATCGGGCCGTCGCCCACGAAGATGCAGGGCATGTTCACCTGCGACAGCGCGCGCAAGCAGGATGTCCGGTCCCTTGCGGTCGACCAGCGAGCCGACGAACAGGCAGTACCTGTCGAAGCCATGCCGGGCCTTGACACTCGCCGCACCGGCTGGACTGGCCTGCCGGGCCGCCGCGGTCGCGTTCTCGACCGTCGTGAAGCGCGAGCGGGGGATCCCGGCGCGCGCGGAGATCTCGTCGGCCAGCGCCGGGAAGTTCGTCACGACGACCGTCGCCGCCCGGCAGGCCCTCAGGTTGATCTGGCGGTAGACGCAGCGCCGCACCAGCCGCTCGGACCACCGGCGATACCGGCAGGACCACGGCGTCGAGTCGTGCTCGGTGTAGACGAGCGGGACGGCGCCGGCGACGGTGCTGACCGTCCGGCGGAGCAGGATCGTGGCCAGCGCGCCGTGCGACGTGCACCGCGTCGAACCCGCGCGGGTCGCTGCGCAGCAGCTGACGGGCTCGACTGGCCGCCCTGATATTCCCGAGCAGGTGCTGCAGGATCCACCGCGGGAAGTCCAGCGGAACGTGCGCCGCCAGCCATGCGAGCGAGCGGTACCGGCCAACCGGCGCCACGCTCAGCGTCGGCGGCGACTGCTGCAGCACCTCTGCGTCGACATCGGCGACGAGAATAACGTCGTCACCTCTTTCTGCCAGGTGCCTCGCCAGTTCGTAAGCGACATGCTCGGCCCCTCCCGAGCCTTTACCTATTGACACTACCCCGCGACTCACCATGAGAATTCGCAAAGCCACCCCCCGTTAACCGCGGGGTTGATGTTATCGGGAAGATCGCTCAGGTGAAGGCGATCTCCGATCTTGTCCGCAGGTCATTTACTGGTGCGGCGATCGTCCGTCCGGATTAAGCCGGAAAGACGCCGTCTCCGACACTGAACGATCTCCCGCATAGTCGATCGAATGCGACATCCTGCCAGTTCAGAGACCTACTGACGCGAGCTCAGCGATTCCGTCTCGCAGCTTCCGTCGCCGCTCATATTGACCTACGGTTAACACTGTTAGAAGCATGCCTTAGCTAGAGCTCAGCGCCAAAGTAAGCCGCACTGTTGTCCGGTTCTTTCACGATATGGTCAGCAACAATTTTCCGGCCGATCGGAGCCTTGTCATTGCAGGCCCCTAGGCACCCTGCTAGCGTTGCGCGCCGGAGGTAATTCTCATGCGAATAATGCAGCCAAGAACTGGCTTTGCACTAGTCGGCGCCGCGCTGCTGGCGACCGGTGTGACGAGCATGGCGGTCGCTGCGCAGAACCAGGCCGCCCAGCCGTCGTGTTACGGCGTCTGCGGGCCACCACCGCCGCCCGTTCCGGTGCCCGGTGGCTTCCTGACCGTCGTCACGAGCCAGTCGGTTGGAACAGGCGGCGGGTCAGTCGGACCGGTGAGCGCGGGCAACACCGAGACGGGGGTCACGGTTCCGTCCGGCGCATTCACCGCTGGTCTGGATGTCACCATCACCACGCCGAACGTTGGGGACATCGGCAACGCCGGCATCTGCGGCTACAACGCCGTCGCCGGCGTCGGTGTCGTCATCCAGAACCCGTCTGACGGCTCGGTCAACCACAGTTTCTTCCCCAACCCGCTCGTGGTGACGATCACCTCGCCCGACATCAAGCCGGGCGACATCATCGTGGAGTGGAACGGCGTCAAGTTCGTCAGAGTCGGCGTGTCTACTGCCAACGGCACGGCGGTCGTCAAGCTGACGCAGGGCGGCTACCACTTCTTCGCCATCCTGGCTCCCACCGGTACCAGCGCGCTGGACCCGTGCAGCACGGTGGCTGAACCGGGTTAGAGCAGTTCGCTTCCATGGAGGACGGACTGCAGCGCATACGAAGAGCGATTGCCCGGAACGCCCCCGCCGCAGCCTTGCGGCGGGGTCGTCCGGCCGGAGCCCTCCGTCCGGGGTCCATTCAGTGCTCATCGGTAGCGACTCCGTCCTCGTCTCGACCTGAGCGATGCCGTAGCGCTCAGGAGTCGGCGTCGGCCGTAGCTGCAGCACGGTTCCCTGACCGCGGCCAACAGATGAGCTAAGCCGGGATCGCCTGCGTCTGGGGCGGCTCAGGACTCGAGCCCGAGGGATCGCAGTCCCGCCCGGAACGCGGCGATGGCGGCGGGGTGCCCCTCCAGGCGCCAGTCCTGGTGCAGAATCCCGTCGTCCTGGGTCACGTCGAACCAGACGACACCCAGCAGATGATCTGCCTTGATGCCGGCGAACAGCCCGGGGATCTTCGCCGCCTGGCCGGCGACCTGGCCGACACCGACCTCCGACAGCAGGATCGGCTTGCCGGTGAGGCGGCGCACGGCGTCGATCGTCGGCTGGAAGGTGTTGCCGAAGTTGTCCGATGGCCGGTAGTAGTACCCGTCGATGCCGACCCAGTCAACGAAGTTCGAGCCAGGCCACCAGACTTTCAGCAGCCCGACGTCCGGACCGTACCGGCTGACGGTCCAGATCCAGATGACGTTGTCTGCCCGCGCTTGGCGGAACAGCCTGACGATGTGACGCCACGCGGCCTTCCAGACGCCAGGATTGGTGTGACCGAGGCCCCACGAGTACCAGGTCCCGTTCATCTCGTGTGTGAAGCTGAGCAGGACCGTGTTCCCGTACGCTCCGACCGCGCGAGCGAACGAGCGCAGGTAGGCGTCGTACTGGCCGTCTGCAATGGCCCGGATGCTGATTCCCAGCGGCTGCATCTGGACGAGCGGGATGGCGCCGTGCGCGCGCGCTTGCTCGGCGAAGGAAGTCTGGAGCGGGAGTCCCCAGTTGCTGTAGTACAGCGCGATATTCGGGCTCCGGCCGACCGCGTTCGCGAAAGTCGTCACCGCCCTGTAGGAGCCGGGCATCCCGTGGGCAAAGACGCCCAGGAACGGGCCTGATGTCGCGACCGCATCGCTGGGACTCGCCAGGCCGCAGTTGCTGACCGTCAGCGTCAGGGTCAGCGCGAGTGCCGACGCGCCCGGCCGGACCCTCATGCGGTGACTCGCGATACGCTCGGGCGGCCCGGCGGAAGGCGGCGAGCGCCGCCAGATGCCCTTCGAGCCGCCAGTTCTGGTGATAGAGGCCGCCGGACTGCGCCTGGTCGAACCAGACGAGCCCAGACAGCCCGTACTCGCGCACGCCTGCGAACAACGCGGTAATTCGCGCTGGCTCGTCAGCCGTCGGGGTCATCGCCGTCTCGCCGATCATCACCGGACCGCGGGTCAGCCGCCTGACCTGAGTAATGGTCGCGACGAACAGGCCGTCGAACGTATCGGCGTGATGGGCGTAGTAGCAGTCAATTCCGGCCCAGTCCACGTAACCGGCGCCCGGCCACCAGGGCGCGACCGGATACTGGCCGTTCAGGTCGCAGTTGACGTCCCACAGCCATGTCACGTTCGCGGCACCGACCGACCGGAACAGCGTCACTACGTGGCGCCACGCCGCGACGAAGACCGCCGAGCCGCGTGCCCCGAACCCCACGGATACCAGGTTCCGTTCATCTCCTGCCCGAAAGAGATGATCACCTTGCGCCTGAAGGATCGGACGGCTCCCGCGTAGCTGCGCAGGTACCCGTCCTGCGGCCGGCGGCGATGGCGCCCAGCGAGACGTTCCTCGGATCCATCTGCACCAAGCGTCCGCGCACCGTGCGCGGCGGCTTCAGCGGCGAACGCCGAAGCGAAGGGCATGCCCCAGTTGCTGTAGTACACGACGACGCCGGGCGCCACGCCGGCCGCCCGGCTGAAAGCCGTCAGCTGCCCGTAGGATCCCGGGTCATCTGGCTCGAAGACGCCGACCAGGCGCTCGGCTGGCGGAGATATCGCCGAAATCGCCGAACCCCTCGAATGCAACGCGCTAGTGGCTCCGCACCCGGTCACCGCCAGAACCACTGCCAGAGCGGCGGTGCAGAGGATGTAGCGCATGACGATTCACTTTCTCACAACATGGAAGCCCTTGCTGGGCCGAGCAATCGCATAAGCGACGCTGGCGCTCTCCATTAGACTGAATGCGGGCATCAGCAAGAGCCAAGTCACGAACCAGCCTATGCGTTTCCGCTTGGCTGTGATGCCATGCTCGGTCAGATTGACCTTTAGGCCCTACAAAAGTAGTCGTGATATAGACCGCGAACGAGCCATTTGCCGCCAGCCGTATCCAGGGATAAATCGCACCGCCCACGACAAAGTGCGCCAGTGTGTACACCCAGGCAAAGGGGGTTAGCGCCCAGGCCGCCATGCTCACGCAGAGCATCAGCCGCCAGCGAAATTCAGTCGGCGCGTGAAATCGACGACCTTGACCAGGCCGTTGAACCAGCGGCGGCGTTGCTTGAGGAAATCCGGCATGCGACTGCGTGCACTGCTCTTCGAGGTATCCCTCGACCCAGCGGCAGCGCTGGCCCGCCTGCATCTGCAGGCATCCCCAGTAGGCATCCTCCGTCAGCGAGCCGGTCGGGCCGATATCAAAGCCCACCTTCTTCTCGACGTCATTGCGAACGACGATGAAGGACCCGTGCAGGCCGAAGAGGGGAACGCCCATCCGCATCGAGATGTACAGCCGGCCGAGGTCGCTGCCGGTTCGTATGCAGTCGGACAGGGTGAAGAACGGATGCGCCCGCCAGTCCCGGTGATACAGGATCGTCCCCTGCCCGATCCGCAGCCTGCCCGAGGCTTCCTCCTCGGCGATCATCCTCGCGATGCCGCTGATCCCGTTGGCCGAGGGCTGGGTCTCCTCGTCGAGGTGGACGATCCACGCGTCGTCCGGGCAGCCGCGAGTGGTGCAGGGCGTATTCAAGGGCCCGGGCCTTGTTGCGGGTCCCTGCGGGCGTCTGATAGTTCGACGGCACTCTGATGTAGGTCAGGTCATCGGCCGCGGGCGGCAGCCCGTCATGCACCGTGTCGGTGATCACCTCGATGACGTAGCGAAACAGCGGGTTCGCTCTCGACTCAGTACCGGCATCGCAGGATCGTCTCCGTCAGCGCCTCGGAGTTGAGGCCGCGCGACACGATCCGCCAGCAGACGAGCTGCGGGATGGGCTGCACCGAGCGCAGATCGCGCGGAAAGCGATGGGCCAGCAGGCCCGCTAGCTCCATCACGGCCGGCAGCGCCGCGCTCAGCCACACGACCGACGCCATGGCCCAGGCCCGCGAGAAGTCATTGTGGCCGAGCGGAGTCCTGGGCCAGAACAGCCGCTCAAGCTCGTACAGGCCAGCGACCGCCACCGTCATCGTCGCGATGACGAACGCCCGGTGCCGTGCGTCCGGCCACGGCGGAGGCATCCGGTGCGACGCGACGCCTCGCCGCGCCCCGCCGAGCCGACTAGAGCCTTCGACCGGCCGGCCCAGTCCGCCCGCCGCGGGATCGCGATGCTGACTCCGCCGATCTGGTGCCTGACGAATCACGGATGACGTTGCCCGAGACCATCACTTCAGTCAGCCCCCGCGCCCTGCAGTTCGGCAGCACGCTCGGGAACCGCGAATGTCTCCGCGCCAGCCTGTCTCGTCACCCAGCCCTGCCGCAGCATGGTCAGATTCCCGTACAGGCGCAGCGGCCTCAGCACGACCGCCATCCAGACCGTGGCCAGCGGCACCAGGGCCAGTGACTCAGCTACCTGGAGCGGACGCTGATCATCGCGATGCAGCATCAGAATGCGGCCCGCGATGATCCAGATCCAGCCCATGCTGAACACCATCGCGGTGAGCACGAATCGCGACGCCTGCTGCCAGTCCAGAATCGCGGCGCCGAGCACGGACAGAAAGGCCAGATACCACCACGTGGCCAGAAAGTTGTACCACCACCCCCACGAGAGCAAGCGCAGGTACTTCAGCCGCCACATCGTCCGGATCGATGTGCCGCGCATCCACCTCGTCCACTGGCGCAAGGTATGGGAAAGCGTCTCGGGATACATCGCGAAACACACCGCCGTGGGCTGCTGAACAGCGCGGCCGCTCCCGAGCGCCAGCAATGTCAGCATCGAATCATCACCGATAAGGACCGGCCGTCCGAAGAGCGTCTCGCTGACATAAGAACAGCAGGTTGCGCCGGATCAGGTTGCCGCGGTAGAGCGCAAAGGTCCCCCGGTTAACCAGGATGCCGCCGCCCGCCACGTTCTGCGCCGAGCAGGTCACGAATTGCCAGATGACGGTGTTAACGCTCTTGATGCGGGTGAGCAGGTTCGCGTCATAGTTCCACGCGAGCTCGAGGCCGGCGACCGACTGAACCCGGCGATCAGCGAAAGGCTTCAGGCCCTCCTCTATGGCGTTCCTCGCCAAGGTGGTATCCGAATCCAGCGTGATGTAGATATCCGCATCGTCCGTGCCGAACGTGCGCGCCTGGGCCAGCTTCTTGCCCTGATTCTGCTGGCGGATCCACGAGAACCTGACGCCGGGCGGATGCCTGCTCAGCCAGTAGTCCCGGACATTCCCGTAATCCACTCCGGACCCGTCATCGACCACGTCGACGCGGTCCGGCAGCCGAGTCTGCGAGAAGAGTGCGTAGAGCACCCGGTCCAGGACGAGAGGTTCCTCGTTATAGACCGGAACGTTGACGGTGACCTTCATGCGATCCAGGCGCGCCTGCCAGACGTCTGTCTACTGTGTATGGCCTCTCCAGCCAGGAAAGCGCCCACTGAATCGAGGCGAACAGTGATGCGAGAGTCCAGACCGTAGCGATCATACGGAAGCTTGGCCAGGTGCTGATGTACCAAATGTGCCGGACGATGACCAGCAGAAGAAATGCCGGACACCGCCGGCATCCACCCGAGAGCCCGGGCCGACCGGATGCGGACTGCTGGGATCGCGTAGACGTGCTTCATAGATCCTCGAGGCCTTTCCCCCGGCGCCACAAGAACATGATGGGCAAAGTGATGACCAGAGCCGCCCCGCGGACCACGCGAAGCACAGGCCAACGATATAGATGAAGCGGTTCGGATGAATTGACGGCAGCCAGATGCTCAGCAGTTCGCGGGTAAAGGCCTTGGCCCGCACGCGGCGCCCGGCGACGGCCGTAACGGCCGACGAATTGATCCAGATCGTATAGCGGCCATCAGGCCCGTATCTAGGCTCTGAGACGGCGAAGTAGTTCTTATTCCGCCAGATCTGGGAGATAATCGGCCGATCGAGGACCCTATTGTGCCGCAGCGCGATCAGCGCGAAATATCCCCGCTTGATGAGCGGCGCATACTCCCCGAACCAGGGATTGCGGCCCACCCCCGGGCTCAGCGAGCGTCCGTCAGGCAGTTCGATGCTGAACGTGCTCGACCAGTGCCACCACGGCGGGCTGGTACCGAAGTAGTACTCGGGAACCGCCGGCGACTCGATCAGCACCGGACCCCGGATCCCCGCCATGAGCGGCTTCAGCGCACCGACGAAACGCGCCGCGTTCGGCCACGCGTACAGCACGCGCGCCTGACCGAACCCGACCACGCCTGGCACGACGAGCAGGCCGGCGCACACGGCCACGGCCGCCAGCTGGCCGCGCCTCAGCCACGCGGCCGACGTCACCTTGCTGACCGCATAACCCGCGGCAACCGACGCGAACCACGCGCCGAGATCGACATGCTTGTCCAGCGACACGAGAGTATGGATCCGGGCTTGCTCGATCGGAACGAGCAGCGCGGCGCCGAAGAAGATGAGCAGCAAAGCCACATGGCGCCGCTCAGTGCGAATCATCAGGCAGATAAGCACCGCGACCAGCGCAGGCGCGACGACGGCAGCGGTAAACCTCCACGAGGTCACCGCCACCGCTGGCGATGGGTCCGTAGAGACGAGCCGCTCCAGAACTGTCTGCTTGAGGCCCTTGATGTAGACGCGGCCGCCGATCGTCAGTCCAGCGGCCAGCAGCGCGACGGCGTAGATCAGTACTTCCGCGGCCCGCGTCCTGGCCAGCTGCCGTGACTGCGGCCGCGCGGTCCAGAAGGCCAGGGCCATGATCACCGGGTCGAAGATGGCCGACGAGTAGGCGGTCGCATCGGCTGCGGCAAGGAGCACTGCGGCCGCGATCATCCACGGAGTCGTCGCGCGCCGCGGCTCGGCGCGCACGACGCACCACGCGGCGAACGCGATCAGGAAGACGGACATGGCGTCATAGGTCGCGAACACGCTCAGCCGAAGCGTCGGGCCCAGGACGGCCCAGAGCCCGGATGCGAAGAACGCCGCCCGGCGGTTGAACAGGCGGGAGGTGACGGACCAGAGGAACGTGGTCGCGCCCAGGATGAAGAACAGCGACAGCAGCCGGGCCGCCGTCAGGCCGCCGACCGCATTCGCCAGGGCACCGATTGGCGGATAGATAACCGGCGCACCGCTAAAGCTGGCCGTAAATGCTGGGATCGGCTGACCGTGGAGCCAGTGCGACCATTCAGGACGACCGGCCCACAGGTAGAGCGCCTCGTCCGTGTATGCAGTATTTGACCGGACCAGCCGCATTGCCAGAGTCGCCTGCACCGACAGGATTACAAGCAGTGGCCATGGAAATGCGATAACACGAGCTCCAAGAGGAGTGACGGAAAAACGCCTGACGGCCAAGCGGACCGGAATTACGCCTGACGCAGCAGAGTTCAACGGGAACCGTAACGGTGAGAACCAGCGCTCAAGCTGGCGTTAGCTGAGGGCGAAGGCGAACGCATGTCCCTCTGCTACACCGTGGCCGAGTTTGGCATCGCCCGGACTCGCGGGCGCCAACGGTTTCAGTGACAGTAGGTAGTCAGACTGTTACTCTAGGCAGCCACGCGTAATGGACTGACTGTTCGAACTCTCTGCACGGGGGGATATCTCATGCCACGCATTCGACGGCGGATGGTCGTGCCGCGCCTGAGCCTCGCACTGCTAGGTGCAGGCGCCATGCTCCTCGCAGGTTCAGGCGTCGCCGGCGCAACTGAGGCGCTCTACGGGCCGCCACCACCTCCTGTTCCGGTTCCTGGCGGCTACCTGACCGTCGTGACCAGTCAGACGATCGGCCCGGGGGGCGGGACGATCGGGCCGGTGAGCGGCGGCAACCTCGAGGCAACACTTGTCGTGCCGGCCGGAGCCTTCCTGACGCCACTCCAGGTCACCATCACCGAGCCTGACGTCGCGGGAATCGGCAATGCCGGCTTCTGCGGCTATCAGGCGGTAGCGGGCATTGGTGTTGTCATTCAGAATCCGAGCAGCGGAGCGGTCGATTACTCCTTCCTCACCCACCCGCTGGTCCTGACGATCTCCTCGCCCAACATCAAGGCGGGCGACATCATCGTGGGCTGGAATGGCCGGAAATTTGTGCGCCTGGGCACAACAGCGCGCAACGGCGTCGCCACCCTCAAGATCACGAAGGCTGGGTACAGCTTCTACGCGGTGCTCGCACCGACCGGCAACGCGCTGGACCCGTGCTCAACCTCCGGTGGCGCTGGCGGAGCGCTCGGGACCACCTTCGGCGCGGCCTCGCAGAGCGCGGTCCGTCAGTTCGGGTTCGGCGCTTCGTTCCTCGCCGCGTTGTTCCGCATGCCATTCGGCTCGATGCTTCCCGGGATCGGCGTTCTGGCGCCGCGATGGGCGCACGCGCTCGACATGCCGGTCCGCAGCGTCGCGGTCTGGCGACGCTAGCCACCGGAACCCCCTGTGCTGAAAGGAAACTGAATGATGTCGAGTGCCACGCGTCGCCTGGCTGCGGCCCTAGCGCTCACGTCGGCCACCCTCGTCGCAGCAGGTTGCGGCGGGGGTGGCTCCGCCACGGGCTCGGGACAGGCCAAGACCAGCCGCGCCCAGCTTCTCCCGCAGCAGATCGTGCGCGCCCCCAGGCACGTCGTCTCAGCGGCGGAGCCTCAGTCCAACGGCATCATCTGGACGCTGGCCGGCAGCAAGAGCTCCGGCCTGTACGAGATAGATCCGACGAGCGACCGGGTCATGGGCAGCTTCTCCGTGAGCGGTGCGGCACGCTCGGTCGCGGAATCATCGCCTGGCATCCTGGGCCTGGCGCTCGGCTCGAAGACCTCAGGAGCGCTGGAACTGTTCGACGGCCGGACCTCGAAGGTCCTCGAAGATCGTGCCGCTGCCGGCGCCCGCGCGATATGTGACTCTCGGCAGCGACGGAACGACCTTCTATGTCCTGAGCGGCTGGGCTCATTCCGCGAGCGTCACGCTGGTCAACTCACAGAACCGGGGTGGTCAGGGGCACCGTCGCGGTTCCCGCGGACACGGTCTCGGTCGCTCCCGATGTTCCGCAGACCGATCTGTACGTGCTCGAGCGCAACGGCCTCATCAGCGACATCTCGATCTCCGGCGGCGCACCGCCGTCCCGGTTCAGCATCGGCCGTGATCATGGCCGGTCACTGGCCCTCAGCCCGGACGGCAACACGCTCTACGTGCTGAAGGGAACCCCGGCCGTCGCCAACGTGGCGGTCGTGGACGTCGCCACGCAGAGCGTGCGCCGCGTCCTGCCGGCGCCCAGTCACTGCGTCCAGGTGCTGGTGTCGGCCAGCGGGAAGCAGCTTTACGAGGTCGCGGGGACTAGACACTATGGCAACATCCAGATCTTCGCTGTCTAGCGTCGCCCAGACCCGGGCGCGATGAGGACGGCACCCGGCCGGCACCGTGCCAGGCCCGGCCGGCTGGCTGGACGCCGGTCACCCTTCTGCCGCCGAGCCGCGCTCGAGCCCGCCGGCCGCGCTCAGCTCGCCGGCCAGGCTTCCCTCGCCGGCCGCGGAGCTGCCGACCGGATTCCCTGCGCCGGCGACGCGCCGCCGGCAGCGTCAGCAGCGAGGTCGCGTGGACCGGGCGGGCGCTGCGGACACTCGCGGGCGTAGCCGTTCTCACCTGGTCGTTCCGGCTGTCCGGGTACCTCACGTTTGCCCCGTGGCTGGCGATCGCCGTCACCGCGCTCGGCCTGGCCGGGCTGCTGGCCGTCATCGCGGCCTGGCTGCCCCGATCAGTGCTCGACGAGCGGCGTCAGCGCCGGATCGGCTGGGGCCTGCTGGTCGCGGCCGTGGTGGCGCTGGCCTTGTGGAGCTACTTCCAGGTCTACATCGCGCCCGACTACGGGACCGACGAGATCGCCTTCGACCAGTACGCGGCGCAGCTCGTGCTGCACGGCATCAATCCCTACCTGCATTCGATGGCGGGCGCTTTCCCGCTGTTTCACGTCTCGCCTAACGGCTACACCTTCCTGCTCAACGGCAAGCCGGTCACCACGCTGTCGTATCCGGCGCTCTCGTTCGAGGTCTACCTGCCGCTGCTGGCCCTGGGCGTCAAGGTCCAGGCCGCGGTGTGGGTCGACATCGCCGCCTGGGCGCTGAGCGGCATCATTCTCTACGCCGTCCTGCCGAAGCGGCTGGCACCGCTGGCCATCATCGTGATCAGCCTCGATCTGTACATCGGCTACGCGGTCGGCGGAGTCACCGACTTCCTGTTCGTGCCGATGCTCGTCGGCGCCGCCGTCGGCTGGGACCGGTTCCCGTCGACGCAGAGGGCTGGCCGCGTGGCGGGGTCCGGTCCTGATGGGCCTGGCCATGGCGATCAAGCAGACGCCCTGGCTGATCGTGCCGTTCGTGGTGGTCGGCATCGTGGTGGAGTCGCAAGCAGCGCAGCGGCTGGCGGCGGGCCGGGCGCGACGGCGCGAGGTACTGCGGAATCGCCGCCGCGGCCTTTCTCGTCCCCAACCTGCCCTACCTGATCGCCTCGCCCGCCGCCTGGCTGCACGGCATTCTCACGCCGATCTCCTCCGGAGCCGTTCCCGCCGGTCAGGGCCTGATCAGCCTCAGCCTGTCGCTCCCGATCGGCGGCGGATCGCTGCACGCCTACAACCTGGCCGCGATCGTGGTCCTCGCCGCCGTACTGCTGAGCTTCGCGGCCGCCTACCCGGCGCTCAAGCCCGCCGCGTTCCTGCTGCCGTCCGTCGTCCTGTTCTTCGCGACGCGGTCGTTCGGCAGCTACCTGGCGATGCTGATTCCGGCGGCCGTCGCCGCGGCCGCGACCGTCCGGCGCGCGCCGCCGGCACTGCGCTGGCCACGGTGGCGCTGGGCCGTCGCGGCCGGGGCGTGCGCCAGCGGGCTCGCCGATCGCCGTGGCTCTCACGACGTCGAGCCCGCTCACCATCTCGATTGCCGCTGTCCGCACGACCGGTCAGCTGGCCACGGTGGAGCAGATGAGGCTGGCCGTCAGCAACAACACCGGCCGGACCGTGCGCCCCTCCTTCACCATCGAGGACGGCATGACCATGACCGCGTTCTGGCGGCGGGTGGGCGGCCCGCCCGTGCTCGGCCCGCATCAGAGCGCGAGCTACACGATCCAGGCGCCCAGTTACTTCGCCATGCCGTCGATCAGCAACGGATTCCAGGTCCTGGCCTTCACCGGCGGGCCGCCCGCGGTCAGCCGCACCGGCGCCTACGTGGCCACCTTGTGGCGGGTGCTGCTCACGCCCGCGACCGTCAACAGCCCGGTCGCGACGGGGCAGCAGTTCACCGTGCGCGCACAGATCGTGAACCGGCTCGACCGGCCCATGCACGTCTCGCACGTGCCGGTATACCTGGGGCAGGTCACCTACACCCAGCACGGCCAGGAATTCAGCGAAGCCATCATCAATCAGGGCTGCCGGGCCAGACGCCGGTTCAGGCGCTGACGAACTCCAACGGGGTCGCGGTCTTCACGATTCACTCCTCGTACCCCACCGGCGAGCCGGTCTATTTCGAAGCGAACCTCGTCAACTCGCGATCGTTCTATCCGTACGGCTACTCGCCGATCCTGGCCGTCAGGTTCCGCCGATGACCGACGTCGGCACCGATGAGGTCTTGCAGTCCATGAGCAACAGCGCTGTGGGCCACAGAACTGCCGCCCGGGTCACCCGGCACGCCCGGGTGCCGCGGCAGCCAGGCGGTACAGAAGGGCCGGCGAGGGCAGCAGGGCGGCATGCCGCGCGCTGCCGCCGCTACCTGTCCTGCGCAGAGTCGGCTACGCGATCCTGGCCCTCCAGCTCGTCGGCGCTGGGCGCCTGGAGCGCGCTGCTGTACAGCCGGTTCGCGCTGACCTGGGATTTCGCGGTCTATCACCAGCCCTGGTACCTGATAGCGCACGGAAACCTCGATCCGCGAACCAGCGTCGAGTCGATGACCTTCTGGCGCAATGACTCCGAGTTCGCGATCTGGCCGCTGGCTCCCTTCTATCTGGATCTGGCCGCACGACGTCGTCCTGCTCTGGCTTCAGGACATCGGCATCGTCGTCGCCGAGGCCGTCACGTTCGGCTGGATGTGCGAGCTCGCGAGGCGCAGACTGCGTGACCGGGAAGCGGCCTGGCTGGCGGCAGCCGGGCTGGCGCTGCTGATCCTCAGCCCGTGGATCTGGTGGTCGGCATCGTTCGATTTTCACCTGGAGTCGATCGGCGCTGCCCTTCGCGGTCTTGCTCGCCCGCGATCTGTACCAGGGTCGGCGCCGGATGTGGGTCTGGATAGCGCCGGTCCTGTCGGCCGGCGCGCCGTCGGCGGTCTACGTGGTCGGCATCGGCCTCGGCGCGGTCCTGGCCGGGCGTGGCTACCGCGGCAAGGGCGCGAGCCTGGCGGCAATCGGCATGAGCTACTCCGGGCTGATCGTGGCCATCCACGGCGACAACGGTGCGCCGCTGGCCCGGCACTACGGGTACCTGGCCATTGCCGCGACGGCCAGCTTCGCGCACGGCCGGATCGCGAGCGGCACCAGTCTCACGACCGGCCAGATGGTGAAGGGAATCCTGAGCCACCCGCTGCGGATCATCCAGGCGCTGTGGGACAAGCGCCAGGACGTCTCGGCCGCGCTGCTGCCGGGCGGGCTCCTGGGCATCGGGTTCCGGCCGCTGCTGCCCTGGCTGCTGGTGGCGCTGCTGTCGTCGATGCTCAGCGCGGGCTGGCGGTTCGCGCAGCCGTCCTTCCAGCTGCTGCCGGTCTACGTCCTCGTGCCGCTGGGAACGGTCGCCGCGCTGGGCTGGCTGGCCGCCGATGGCGGCGGAGCGCCCTGGTGATAGCTGCGGTACTGATCAGCTCAGGCGGTCGGCTGGGCGGTCGTCTGGGCGCCCGCAGCTCCCGGTTCACTGGCTCCGAGTCAGCGCCGCGTCCGCCGCGGTCGCTGGCGCGGGTCAAGGCTCAGATCCCGCAGTCGGCGGAGGTAGTCGTCTCGCAGGGAGTCCTTGGCCCGTTCTCCGACCGCGCCGACGTCCACGCGCTGGCCAACTCGTCGAAGACGCCGATCAACCGCAGCAGCGTCTGGTTCGTCATCGCGCCGTCGGTCGGCACCGAACTCCAGACCACGGCCAGCTCCATGGCGCTGGTCGCCGAGCTCGCCGGCCCGCTGCACGCCACTCTGGTCGCGCAGTCCGCCGGCGTGTGGGCATTCCGGTGGCATCCTCCGGCCCGGCTGACCGTGCCTGCGTGATCCCTGACGGCTCCGCCGGATTCCCGGCGTGGACGGCGGCCGGCACGGCCGGGCAGGCGGTCATCGGCGGTCCGATCAGCGCGATGGCACGCCACCTCAACGGGTCGGTCCGGCTACGTCGCCGATCAGATCGAGTGGCTGGAGCCGGTCGGCCGGTACGCTAGCGGGTCCGGACTGTCGTAGCGCGGGCCCGGTCAACGTCGAAGTCTGGAACGACAACGGCGACAGGCTGCTGGCCCGGCGGACCGTGATCGCGACGCACGGAACGGTGACGGTCACTCGTTCCGGTCGACGCGACCGTCGCCTACCACCAGGCGCGTCTACTCCGGCTGGGGTCCGTTCCGGGCCACGTTCGTCCCGCCGGAACCAGGTCAGCGGCTTGAGGTGCGCGTCTGGTCGCTGAGCCACCGCGCGGTGAACATCTACTCCGCCAGGCTCACCCCGGCCCGCTGAGCGCAGCAGGCTTCTTATCCAGCGCTTGTAGCGCTAAAATAGCGCTATGGCGACGATCCAGATCCGCAACGTTCCCGAGCCCGTTCACCGGATCTACCAGGCCCGGGCCGCAGCGTCCGGCATGAGCCTGCAGGAATTCATGCTGGCCGAGATCGTGCGGGGCGCCCGGCTGCGCACGCCCGCCGACATCGCGATCGAGGTCGAGCGCCGGCTGCACCAGGAAGGGAACCGAGGGCTTCAGCACCGAGTCCTCGGCCGACGTCATCTCCGCCGACCGCGGCGCTCACTGATGGCCGGCGATCCCGGTGCTCGATGCGTCAGTTGTCGTCGACGCCCTGGTCGTGACGGGCCCGGCAGGTGACCTCGGCCGGGCCGAGCTGCGCAAGCTCAGCGAGCTGCAGGTTCCTGCGATCTTCACCGCCGAGGTCATCTCCGCGCTGCGAAACCTCGTGCACCGGCAGGCCCTGAGCCCGATCCGGGCGACGACCGCCGTCAGCGAGATCCTGTCCGTCAAGATGCTGCGCTATCCCTTCGAGCCCTTCGCGCGGCGAGCCTGGGAGCTGAGAGACAGCCTCACGGTCTACGACGCCTGGTACGTAGCACTGGCCGAATGGCTGGAGACCGAGCTGATCACCGCCGACAAGCGCCTGGCCGACGCTGCCGGACCTCGCTGCCCGGTCCGGTACCTTGATCCGTCCTGACGCCGACCCCCCGGCGTCAGTCGACGGTGAAGTAGTCCGGGCCTGAGTACTGCCCGGTGAGCTGCTTGCGCCGCTGCATCAGCAGGTCGTTGAGCAGGCTCGAGGCACCGATCCGGAACAGGTCAGGGGTCAGCCAGGCCGGCCCGGCGGTCTCGTTGACCAGCACCAGGTAGCGGATCGCGTCCTTGGCGGTGCGGATGCCGCCCGCCACCTTGACCCCGACCCGCCGGCCCGACGCGTGCTCGAAGTCCCGGACCGCGGACAGCATGACCAGCGCGACCGGCGGCGTCGACGCGGGACTGACCTTCCCGGTCGAGGTCTTGATGAAGTCGGCGCCGGCCAGCATCGCGAGCCACGACGCGCGCGAGACGTTGTCGAGCGTGGCCAGCTCGCCGGTCTCCAGGATCACCTTCAGGTGCGCGGCGCCGCAGGCCTCCTTGACCGCGCGCACCTCCTCGTAGACCTGGCCGTACCGGCCGGCCAGGAACGCGCCCCGGTCGATCACCATGTCGATCTCGTCCGCGCCGGCCGCGACCGCGTCGGCCACGTCGGCCAGCTTGACGGCCAGCGACGCCCGGCCGGACGGGAACGCGGTCGCGACCGACGCGACCGCCACCCGGCTGCCGCCCAGTTCGTCCTTGGCCACGCGGACCAGGTCCGGGTAGACGCAGACGGCCGCGACCGGCGGCACGGCCGGGTCGGCCGGATCGGGCCGCATCGCCTTCACGCACAGGCCGCGCACCTTGCCCGGAGTGTCGGCGCCTTCCAGCGTGGTGAGGTCCACCATCGCGACCGCGAGGTCGAGCGCGGCCATCTTCGAGTCCTTCTTGATCGACCGGGTCGCCAGGCTCGCCGCCCGGGCCTCGGCCCCGACCTGGTCGACACCCGGCAGGCCGTGCAGCACCTGCCGCAGGCCGGCATCCGAGGTAGCGACGTCGGCCAGCCAGGATCCGGCCGCCGACCACAAGGGCCCGCTGCGCCCGTCGGCCACCGCCTGGCCGGCCCCGCTGCTCACGTCAACTGCCACGCCCCGACGCTACCCTGGGCGCGCCCGCATGAGTAGCCCGGCCCGCGAGCCCGGCGGCTTGTCACGTCAAGCCGACTGCGGTACATCAGGAGCCAGCGTGACGGTTAGGCGGAGCCCAAGCGCAGACGCGATGCGGTCAGCATCGGAAGCGTAGGCGTAGTTCCGCCGGCCTCGAACCGCGCGATGCCTGGCTGTGACATGCCGGCTCGTTCCGCGAGCTGGCGCTGTGACCAGCCGAGTTCCTCTCGCCGAGCGCGGACCACTTCTGCCAGTTCGAAGCGCAGCCGGGTTCGAGCGTAGGCCTCGGCGACCTCAGGCTTGTTCATCCGCGTCTCTCGGATGCCAGCGAGCCTTGTCCGCTGTACTCCGGGATCGCTCATCGCTGGTACCTCTCGTCCTCATCTTCGTCCGGCGTATGACCTTCGCGCAGACACCGGGCAAGCGCTCGCTGAGCGCGGCTGACCTCGGCAGACTCCCGCATCCTGGTCTTGGTGAAGACCGTCAAGGCGATGACCCGGCGACCTGGGGCAATCCAGTAAGTAATGCGGATCCGTTCGCCACCGCAGTAAAACCGCAACTCACGCAGCTTGCCGAGCAGTTGCCGGGTATACGGCTCGCCGAGGTGCACACCACGGTGCTCCAGTAAATCCAGGTGAAACAGTGCCTGCGCCCACCGATCGTCGTCCAGACTGCCGAGCCATTCAGACACCTCGGGTTCGAGCTCCATCTCTCCCCAAGGTATACCAGCGATGTTATCATGGCGAATGCTGGTGCTCGGTGCGGTCAGGCTTGAACCTAACCAGTCTTCCTTCCGGGACGACCTTGGCGGGCGAGATTTCTTGGCCATGTCAGCCAGCATGCTGACCGGTTCTGACAATGAGGACTGCCAGGAGCCTGGCCGACGTATGGCAGCCTCGGACCCGGCGGACGCATTGCCGGGCGGATAGCCTGCCTCAGGCCCGGCGGCTGCCGACCGTGTGCCTGCTGGTCACCGGCGGGGCCATCGCGGAGGCGAATCCCGGCTTGATCACGGTGTTGATCAGCTCGAGCCGCTCGTCGAACGGCGCGAACGCGCTCTTCATCGCGTTGATGGTCAGCCACTGCACGTCGGACCAGCCGTAGCCGAACGCATCGCACAGCGCGGCGAACTCCGACGACAAGGTCACGCCGCTCATCAGCCGGTTGTCGGTATTCACGGTGACGCGGAACGACAGCTGCCGCAGCAGCCCGATCGGGTGCTCCTTGATCGACCGGGCCGCGCCGGTGTGCACATTCGAGGTCGGGCACATCTCGAGCGGGATCCGCCGGTCCCGCACGAAGCTGGCCAGACGGCCGAGCTGCGCCGTCCCGTCTGGCAGCACCGTGATGTCGTCGATGATCCGCACCCCGTGCCCGAGCCGCTCGGCGCCGCACCACTGGACGGCCTCCCAGATCGACGGCAGCCCGAACCCCTCGCCGGCGTGGATCGTGATGTGGAAGTTCTCCCGCTCGACGTACTGGAAGGCGTCGAGGTGCCGGCTGGGCCGGCTGCCCGCCTCGGCGCCCGCGATGTCGAAGCCGACCACGCCCTCGTCCCGGTACCGCACGGCCAGCTCGGCGATCTCCAGCGACCTGGGCGCGGTCCGCATCGCGGTCAGCAGCGCGTAGACCCTGATCCCCCGGCCCGCACTGCCGGCGGCGAACCCCTGCAGGACCGCCTCGACCACCTGGTCCAGGCTCAGCCCCGCCGTGACATGCAGCTCGGGGGCGAACCTGACTTCCGCGTACACGACTCCGTCGGCGGCCAGGTCCTCGGCGCACTCGGCCGCCACCCTGACCAGGGCGTCGCGCGTCTGCATCACGCCGACCGTGTGCTTGAACGTCTCTAGGTAGACCTCGAGGTTGCCGTGCGAGGCAGCCGCCGCGCTGATCAGCCCGCCCAGCTCGGCGGGATCGGTCGTCGGGAGGCCGTCGTAGCCGGAACGCGCGGCGAGTTCGACGATCGTGGCCGGGCGGAGCCCGCCGTCCAGGTGATCGTGCAGCAGGACCTTGGGTACCCGCCGGAGCTGGTCAGAGGTCGGGGCCATGCCGACCATTGTCGGCTATGCGATCCGCTCCAGAACAGGCGGCCCGATCACCGGCTGCTCAGGCCCGATCTCGATCCCGCCCGCCAGCGCGTCCATCGCCCGGTCGAACCTGGCCGCGTCATCGGTCCGCAGCTCAAGCAGCGGCTGGCCGCGCTCGACCCGCTCCCCCGGCTTGGCCAGGCAGATGACGCCGGCCCCGGCGCTGACCGGGTCCTCCTTCCGGGCCCGGCCGGCGCCCAGCCGCCACGCGGCCGTCCCGACCGCCAGTGCGTCCAGGTCACGCAGCCAGCCCGACTCGGCCGCCGGCACGGTCCGCACGTGCCCGGCGGCCGGCAGCGCCGCGTCCGGGTCGCCGCCCTGCCCGGCGATCATCTGGCGCCACGTCGCCAGGGCCCGGCCGTCGGCCAGCGCGGCGGCCGGATCGGCCTCGATCCCGGCCAGCGCGAGCATCTCCCGCGCGAGCGCCAGCGTCACGGCGACCAGGTCATCGGGACCTTCGCCGCGCAGTGCCAGGACCGACTCTTCCACCTCGACCGCGTTGCCGACGGCCCGGCCGAGCGGCACGTCCATCGCCGTCAGCAGCGCCACGGTGCGCACTCCCGACTCGGTGCCGAGCCGCACCATGGTCCGGGCCAGCTCGCGCGCCGCGTCAAGCTCCCGCATGAACGCGCCCCGGCCGACCTTGACGTCGAGCACCAGCGACTGCGTGCCCTCGGCGATCTTCTTGGACATGATCGAGCTCGCGATGAGCGGAATGGACTCGACGGTCCCGGTGACGTCGCGAAGGGCATAGAGCTTGCGGTCGGCGGGCGCGAGATCCGCACCGGCCGCGCAGATGACGCAGCCGACCGTCGAGAGGAGCTGAACAAATTCGCGCGCCGCCAGCCCGGCCCGCCAGCCGGGTATGGCCTCCAGCTTGTCGAGGGTTCCCCCGGTGTGGCCGAGGCCGCGCCCGGAGAGCTGCGGCACGGCGGCACCGCAGCTGGCGACCAGCGGAGCCAGGATCAGCGACACCTTGTCGCCCACCCCGCCGGTCGAGTGCTTGTCGACCGTCGGGGCCGGCACCGCGCTCAGGTCGAGCCGCTGTCCGGAGGCGATCATGGCGTCGGTCCACGCCCGCAGCTCGGCGGGCGCCAGGCCGCGGAAGAAGACGGCCATCGCCATTGCCGACATCTGCTCGTCGGCGACAACGCCCCTGGTATAGCCGTCGATCAGCCAGCGGATATCGGCCTCGGCGAGCTGCAGGCCGTCCCGCTTGGCCCGGATCAGGTCGACCGCATCAGGCACGGATATCGCGCCGCTCGGCCAGGTCGGTCCCGGTGAACGCGTCGGGCAGCAGCGTACCCAGCGGACGCGGCCCGTCGTCGGAGTCGATCAGCAGCCCGGCGCCGCCGGCTTCGAGCAGCAGCTGCCGGCACCGGCCGCACGGCACCAGGGGCGCGCCGTCGGCGGCGACCACGCTGACCCCGACCAGCCGGCCCGCCCCGGCCGCGTGCAGGGCGCTGACGAGACCGCACTCTGCGCACAGGGTCAGCCCGAACGATGCGTTCTCCACGTTGCAGCCCGTCACCACCGCGCCGTTGGCCGCCTGCCCGGCGGCACCGACCCGCAACCGCGAGTAAGGCGCGTAGGCGTTACCCGCCGCGGCGGTGGCCGCCGCCCGCAGCGCAGGCCAGTCGATGGTCAGCATATGGCTCCGGTCGCTATGGTAGAATTAGCCGATTTGATCGTGATTGTCAGCGTATCGATTTCACAACAGCACCGTACTGCCATCATTACCCGCTACCGCAACACACGTGACGGTAATAGATTCCAGATCATCCCGGGGGGACTCCGGGGTCATCTTTATGCCCATGCCGGTCGGGCCAGGGTCAACAGGCCGGTGATGTCTTGGCGGCAGCAAGGCCGCCCCCCGAGTAGGAGGTACCGTGAGAGGGACATTTAGGGCTGTCACCGCGCTGAGCGTGCTGGCGCTGCTGACCGCCGCATGCGGCAGCGGCGGGTCAGGCGGCTCGGGCGGAAGCAGTACGCCGGCCTCGACAGGCGCCGCCAGCCCGTCGTTCACCGCGTGCATGGTCACCGACACTGGCGGCCTGGACGACAAGTCGTTCAACCAGTCATCCTGGGCGGGCTTCCAGGCCGCCGCCGCGAGCAATTCCGGCATCGCGATCAAGAACCTTCCCTCCACGTCGACGGCCGACTACGCCAAGAACATCTCCACGTTCGAGGGCGAGCACTGCGGCATCATCATCACGGTCGGCTTCCTGATGGCGAGCGCCACCCAGACGGCCGCGGCCGCCGACCCGAGCCAGAAGTTCGCGATCGTCGACTGCTCGTACGCCTCCTTCTGCCTGCCGCTGAAGAAGGGCGCGAAGCCGCTCACCAACATCAACCAGCTGGTCTACAACACGGTCCAGGACGGCTTCCTCGCCGGCTACCTGGCGGCCGGCATGACCAAGACCGGCAAGGTCGCGACCTACGGCGGCATGCAGTTCGGCACCGTCACCATTTACGAGGACGGTTTCTGGGACGGCGTCCAGTACTACAACTCCAAGCACCACACCCACGTGACGGTGCTCGGCTGGAACGAGAAGACCCAGAAGGGCACCATGGCCGGCAGCTTCACCAACCTCGGAGCGGGCCAGCAGATCGCCAACACCTTCATCAACGAGGGCGCTGACATCATCTTCCCGGTCGCGGGAGGCGTCGGCCTCGGCACGGCGAAGGCGGTCCAGACGGCGAACAACGCCGGCAAGCACGTCAGCATGATGTGGGTCGACACCGACGGATGCGTCAGCGCCGCCGTGTACTGCAAGTACTTCATCACCAGCGTGGAGAAGGGCATCACGACCTCGGTCAAGACCGCGATCCTCTCCGCAGTCAACGGCAGCTTCAAGGGCGGCACCTACGTCGGGACCCTGCAGAACGGCGGCGCTGTTCTGGCTCCATTCCACGCTCCGTGGAACACCCAGGTCCCGGCCTCGCTGCAGGCCGAGCTGAAGACGATCACGCAGCAGATCGAGAGCGGCCAGATCAAGCCCGCCACCAAGAGCCCGGTGTAACCCCGGACTGGCGATGACTACCGTCTAGGCCGGTCAGCTGCCCAGGCAAGCACGCCTGGGCAGCTGACCGGAGCCAGTTGGAGGGGAGGGCGGCTGGATGAAGCTTGAGCTGCGCGGTATTACCAAGCGCTTCGGCGGGCTGGTAGCCAACGATCACATCGACCTCGTGGTCCAGCCAGGCGAGATCCGGGCGCTGCTCGGCGAGAACGGCGCCGGCAAGACCACGCTGATGAACGTGCTCTACGGGCTGGTTCAGCCCGACGAGGGCGAGATCCTCATCGACGATCAGCCGGTGCCGATCCGTTCCCCCAAGGACGCGATCAACGCCGGAATCGGCATGGTGCACCAGCACTTCATGCTGGTCCCGGTTTTCACCGCGGCCGAGAACGTCACGCTCGGCACCGAGCGGCTGCGGCACATCCGCACCCCGCCGCTGCATCTGGGCCCGGTGTCGGTGCCGGAGCTGCGCATCCCGACCCTGGGGCTGCTCGACCGGCGGCAGGCCCGCCGCGACGTGCTCGAGCTGTCTGAGCGGTACGGCCTGAAGGTCGATCCGGATGCCTGCGTCGAGGATCTCCCGGTCGGCGTCCAGCAGCGGGTCGAGATCATCAAGGTCCTGCTGCGCGATGCCAGCATTCTCGTGCTCGACGAGCCGACCGCGGTGCTGACCCCGCACGAGACCGAGGACCTGTTCCGGATCATGCGGGAACTGCGCGAGGGCGGCCGGTCGATCATCTTCATCTCGCACAAGCTCAAGGAAGTCCAGGCGATCGCCGACACCATCACGGTCATCCGGCGCGGCCAGGTCGTCGGCGAGCGGCCGCCGTCCACCAGCGACGGCGAGCTCGCGGCGCTGATGGTCGGCCGGGCGGTCCAGCTGCGGGTGAGCAAGGACGAGGCGCGGCCCGCCGAGGTCCGGCTCGAGGTCAGCAATCTGACCGTGCCCAGCGAGCACGGCGGGGTCGCCGTCCATGACCTGTCCTTCGAGGTGCGGGCGGGCGAGATCCTCGGCATCGCCGGCGTCCAGGGCAACGGCCAGACCGAGCTCTGCGAGGCGCTGATCGGGCTGCTCCCGTCGACCGGCACGGTGTCGCTCGACGGGCGGGACATCAGCCGCCTGTCCACCAGGGACCGGCTGCGGGCGGGCATCGGCTACATCCCCGAGGACCGCCAGGAGGACGGGCTCGTCGGCGACTTCTCGGTGGCCGAGAATCTGATCCTCGACGTCTTCGACCGGCCGCCGTACGCCTCCCGGATCGCCATGGACCTGACCGAGATCCGCGAGTCCGCCGAGCGGCAGGTCGCCGCCTACGACGTGCGGACCACCTCGGTGCTGACCCACGCCGGCACGCTGTCCGGCGGCAACCAGCAGAAGGTCATCGTGGCCAGGGAGATGAGCCGCGAGAGCAAGGTGATGCTGGCCAGCCAGCCGACCCGGGGTCTGGACGTGGGCTCCATCGAGTTCGTGCACAAGCAGCTCGTCGCGCAGCGCGATAGCGGCGTGGCGGTCGTGATCGTCTCCTCCGAGCTCGACGAGATCTACGCGCTCTCCGACCGGATCGCGGTGATGTACGAGGGCCAGATCGTCGGGTTCTGCCCGCCCGACACCCCAGAAGCCGAGCTCGGCCTGATGATGGCGGGCGGCTCCGCCGGCCAGCAGGCCCAGCCCGAACTAGCCCAGCCCGAACTAGCCCAGCCCGAACTAACACCGCCCTCGCTGGCCAAGCCCGAGCATGCCGGAGACCCAGAGGAGCCCGAGCAGCCATGACCGACGAGTCGCTACCGGCCGCCCCTGATCCGGCCCCCGGCCCGGCTGGACCCTGGCCGGCCGCTCCGAACCAGCCGGCTCAGCACCGGCCGGCCAGGGCAAGCGCGGACAGGCAACCGGCGCCGTGTTCATCCAGGCCATCACGGAGGGCAGCCCCGCCGTGATCACGATCCTGGCCATCTTCCTGGCCCTGGTCATCAGCGCCCTGCTGATCGTGTTCAGCGATCCCAATGTGCTGAACGCCTGGGGCTCATTCTTCGCCGAGCCGGGAACCGCGCTGTCCCTGACCTGGACGTCGGTGGCGACGGCCTACTCGGCCCTGTTCGAAGGCTCGATCTTCAGCCCGGCGACCGTCGCCGCGGCGTTCCACGGCGGCTCGATCGCGGCCATCTTCTACCCGCTGTCGCTGACCGCGTTCGAGGCGACCCCGCTGATCCTGACCGGCCTGTCCGTCGCGATCGCCTTCCGGACCGGCTTGTTCAACATCGGCGCCGCCGGCCAGTTCGTCGGCGGCGCGATCGTGGCCGCCTGGCTCGGCTACGCGGTGCACCTCCCGGCCGTGCTGCACATCGCAGTGTGCGTGGTCGGCGCGTTCGTCGGCGGAGCCGTGATCGGCTGGATCGTCGGTGAGCTCAAGGCACGTACCGGAGCACACGAGGTCATCGTCACGATCATGCTCAACTACGTGATGTACAACCTGCTCAGCTACCTGCTGTCCAGCCCGAACCTGATCCAGCAGCCCAAGCAGTTCAACCAGGTTGCCCCGCCCATCGACCCGAGTGCCGAGTTCCCGCACGTGGGGGGCCCGCCGCCGCAGGCGAACCTCGGGTTCCTGATCGCGCTCGCTGCGGGAGGCGTGGTCTGGTGGCTGCTGTCTCGCAGTACTACCGGCTTCCAGTTCCGCACCGTGGGCGCGAATCCGCGTGCGGCCCGCAGCGCCGGAATGAGCGTCGAGCGGAACTGGGCCCTCGTCATGCTGATCGCCGGCGGGCTGGCCGGCCTGGCCGCCTCCACCGTCATCCAGGGCGGCGCTCCGCCGCCGCCGCTGACGACGAACACGTACGGCACCTACGGCTTCGACGGCATCACGGTCGCGCTGCTCGGGCGGGCCCGCCCGGTCGGCGTGGTCCTGGCCGGGCTGCTGTTCGGCGCGCTCCAGGCCGGCGGCACGGTCATGCAGGCGGCGACGAACCCGCAGGTGCCAGTCGACATCGTCGAGGTCATCCAGGGCCTGATCGTGCTCTTCGTCGCGGCTCCGCCGCTGATCAGAGCCATCTTCCGGCTGCGCGCGGCCAGGGCCACCGGCATGGAGGCGGTCGCGAAGGGGTGGAACGGGTGACGACCTTGACAGCCAGCCTGAGGATGCCGACAACGGTGGGCCGCCGGTACCTCGCCCCGGTCTCTTTCATCCTGCTCGGCGTGATCGACATCGTGTTGTTCGGATTCTTCGCGCACTCTGGTCACGCCACCTTCGGCTTGTCGATCTCCGGCGCCGGAATCCAGGTGCCGGATATTCACGCGCCGGCCGCCCTGGTCTGTTACGTCGTCGGCGCGATCTCGATCGCCATCGGCATCTGGCGCGGCGTCACCGAGCCCGGCCGGCTGGCCGCCCGGCTCAGCACCGCCGGCGTTCTGATCTGCTTCCTGATCGCCCTGCTGTGCTGGGCCGACGCGGGCAATGCAACCGCGGTTAACCTGGTCAGCCTGTTTCAGCAGACCTTCGCGGCGTCCCTGCCGCTCGTCTTCGGTGCGCTGGCCGGCTGCATGTGCGAGCGGGCCGGCGTGATCAACATCGCGATCGAGGGGCAGCTGCTGGTCGGCGCCTTCGCCGGGGCCGCCATCGCGAGCGCGGTCGGCTCGCTCACCTTCGGCCTGATCTCAGGCTCGCTGGCGGGCGGCCTGCTCGGCCTGCTCCTGGCCGTCTTCGCGATCACCTTCCTGGTTGACCAGATCATCCTGGGCGTCGTGCTGAATGTGCTGGCCCTCGGCCTGACCGGGTTCCTGTACGACCGGCTGATGGTGCCCAACGCCAACCTGAACTCCGGCAATACCTTCAACGCGGTCAAGATCCCGCTGCTCGGCGACATCCCGATCATCGGGCCGATCTTCTTCGACTCGACGATCTTCCTCTACATTGCCTACGCGCTGATCATCGCGATCCAGGTCGGGCTGTTCCGCACCCGCTGGGGCCTGCGGGTCAGAGCGGTTGGCGAGCATCCGACCGCTGCCGACACGGTCGGCATCCGGGTGCTGTGGATCCGCTACCGGAATGTCGTGCTCGGCGGCATGGTGGCCGGCATCGGCGGAGCGTTCCTCACCATCGGCTCGGTCGGCTTCTTCAACAAGGACATCAGCTCCGGGCTCGGCTTCATCGCCCTGGCCGCCATGATCTTCGGACGCTGGACGCCGCTCGGCTCCGTCGCGGCTTCCCTGCTGTTCGGATTCGCCACCACGCTGGCCCTGGTGCTCTCCACGCTGAATATCCCGATCCCGTCCTTCTTCCTGCTGATGACGCCCTACGTGGCCACGATCGTCGCGGTCGCCGGCCTGGTCGGGAAGGTGCGGGCGCCGGCCGCCGACGGAAAACCCTACGTCAAGGCATGATCGCCAGTACCGGTCGTTACGCTGCTGCGGTGGTGACAACGTGACTGATGACGCTTACGCCGCCGCTGCGGCCAGCGCGGCGAACCTGGCCCGGGTATCCGGCCAGCCCGCCCATGATGTGGCGGTCGTGCTCGGCTCCGGCTGGCTGCCCGCCGCCGACGCACTCGGCGCGCCGGCCGCCGAGTTCCCGCTGGCCGAGCTGGGCGGCTTCGCGCAGCCGACCGTCCCCGGCCACCGGCCGGTCGCCAGGTCCGTCCTGGTCGGCTCGCTGCGGGTCCTGGTCTACCTGGGGCGCACGCATCTGTACGAGGGTCATCCGGTGGACGCGGTCGTGCACGGCGTCAGGACGGCCGTCGCCGCGGGCTGCCGGGTGATCGTGCTGACCAACGCCTCGGGCGGCATCAACCAGAGCTACCGGGTCGGGCAACCTGTGCTGCTGAGCGATCACCTGAACCTGACCGGCCGGTCGCCGCTGACCGGGCCGGAGCCGCCGGCGGGCTATGCCTCCCGGTTTGTCGACCTGACCACGCTGTACTCGCCGCGGCTGCGGGCACTGGCCAGACGGGCCGAGCCCGGGCTGGCCGAGGGCGTCTACGCGGCCCTGCACGGGCCGCACTACGAGACTCCGGCCGAGATCAGGATGCTCCGCGGCGCGGGCGCCGACATGGTCGGCATGTCCACCGCGCTCGAGGCCATCGCGGCCAGGCATCTCGGCGCCGAGGTGCTCGGGATCTCGCTGATCACCAATCCGGCCGCCGGGCTGTCGGCGGCCGGGCTCGACCATGCCGAGGTGATCGCCGCGGGCCGTGAATCCGCCGCCCGGGTCGGCGCCCTGCTCGCCCAGATCTTGCCCGGAGTCGCGGCCGAGGCCGACGACGATCCTGGCCGAGGTTCCGAACCCGCGGGCGGTCGCGGGTGATCAGCGACGACCTGCACCGCGAGGTTCTGGCGTGGATCGCCGACGACCCCGACGAGCGTGACCGCGCCGAGCTGTCCGCCCTGCTCAGGTCGGCCAGCGGAGCCGACTCCGAGGAGGCTGGCCGGGCGGCCGCCGAGCTTGACGACCGGTTCTCCGGGCGGCTTGAGTTCGGCACCGCCGGCCTGCGCGGTGCCGTCGCGGCCGGCCCGAACCGGATGAACCGGGCCGTCGTGCGCGGCACGACGGCCGCCCTGGCGGGCTGGCTGCTGTACATCGACCCGGCCGCCGCCGAGTCCGGCGTGGTGATCGGCTGCGACGCCCGGCACAGGTCCGACGAGTTCGCGCAGGAAGCAGCCCAGGTGCTGGCGGGTGCGGGCATCGCGGTTCACCTGCTGCCGCCGCGCCAGCCGACGCCGCTGCTCGCGTTCGCCGTCCGGCACCTCGCCGCCGCGGCCGGAATCATGATCACGGCCAGCCACAATCCGCCCGCGGACAACGGCTACAAGCTCTACCTTGGCGACGGGGCTCAGATCGTGCCGCCAGCCGACCTCGAGATCGAGGCGGCCACCAGGTCGCTCGGCCCGCTCTCGCAGGTTGCCGTCGCCCCGCCCGGCGATCCGCTGATCGCCCGGTACGGCGACGAGGTCGCGGCCGCCTACCTCGACACGATCTGCGCGACGTCACGCGCGCCGAAGGGGGCGGCCTGGCTGAGGTTCACCTACACCCCGCTGCACGGCGTCGCCGGCGACCTGGCGCTGCGCGCGTTCGAGCAGGCCGGGTTCCCTGAGCCAGACATCGTCGAGGCTCAATTCCAGCCCGACCCTGACTTCCGCACCGTGGCCTTCCCGAATCCCGAGGAACCCGGCGCCCTCGACCTCGCGCTGGCCCAGGCCAGGCGGTCGGGAGCGGAACTGGTGATCGCCAACGACCCGGACGGCGACCGGCTGGCCGTGGCCGTCCCCGACGACCAGGCCGCGGGCGGCTGGCGGACGCTGTCCGGCGACCAGGTGGGCGCCCTGCTCGGCGCGTACCTGCTCGGCAAGGACGCCGCCACGGCCGCCGCGGACCCATCCGTCATCGGCCACCCGCTGGTCGCGACCACGATCGTGTCGGCGACCATGCTGGCTAGCATCGCCTCGGCGGCCGGCGCCAAGTACGCCGAGACGCTCACGGGCTTCAAGTGGATCGCCAGGGCAGGCGATCTGCGCCCCGAGGTCCGTTTCATCTATGGCTATGAAGAGGCCCTCGGCTACACAGTCGGCACGGCCGTCCGGGACAAGGACGGGATCGGTGCGGCACTGGCCGTGCTGTCACTGGCGGCGAAGGCGAGATCCGGCGGTGATTCGCTGCTCGAGGCCTACGATGCGCTGGAGATCGCCCACGGTGTGCACCTGACCGAGCAGATCACGGTTCCGACCACGGAGCCGGTGCAGGTCATGTCGCGGCTGCGGATCGCGGCGCCGGAGGAGCTCGCCGGCCAGCCTCTCACCGCTAACTCGGACCTGACCGGCGGCACCGACGAGCTGCCGTCCGCCGACGTGCTCCGGTACTGGCTGCGCGGCGCGAGAGTGGTGATCAGGCCGAGCGGCACCGAGCCGAAGATCAAGGCCTATCTCGAGATCGTCGAGCCGGTGATCGCGGGCCGCCTGACCGAGGCCCGCAGGGCCGCGCGGGCCCGGATGGATCCGCTCCGCGAGGCGGTCCGCGAGCTGCTGGACGGCTGACCGCGCCTCGCATGGCGCCGGCGGCCGACGCGTGGCAAGCTCAGTTCTATGACCAGCGAGCATGATCACGGGCACGAGCACCACGGGCACGAGCACCACGGGCACGAGCACGGGGGGCCCGACCATGTCCACGACGCGGCCTGCGAGGTCGCGCACGGCCGGGCCGCGCCCGCGGCCAGGGACGGCCGGGTGCTGGTGGCGGTTTTCGCGACCCCAGTCGCCCAGTACCTGCTGCGTTATGCCGCCGACGCCGGCTACCAGCCGGTCCTCGTCGAGCCGGATTCCCAGCTCGCCAAGGAGGCCGGCGAGGCGGGGTTCGACGTGCGGCCAGGCGTCGGCTCGGTGCCCGATGCCGGGACCGATGTGGTCGTGACCGACCACCACCGGGACGAACTCGGCATCATGCTGCGGGACGCGCTCGCCACTCCCGCGCGCTGGGTCGGGATCATGGGCAGTCCCCGGGCCGAGCCGCCGCACCTGCAGGCGCTGGCCATGCTGGGCGTTCGGCCCGATGAGGTGGCCAGGGTGCACCGGCCGATCGGCCTGAACATCGGCTCGAAGACCCCGCCGGAGATCGCGATCGCCACCCTCGCTGGCCTGATCGCCGACCGGAACAAGCGCCCCGGCGGCTTCCACTTCGACTAGCAGCCCAGCTCGGCCCGCCAGCCCGCCGCCCGCGCCGCAGGCCGCCCGTCCGCGCCGCAGGCCGCCCGTCCGCGCCGCCGGCCCCGCGGCCCGACCCCAGGCGCACGTCCAGACGCCGATTCACCCCATTCGCCCGCTTCGCCGCCCCTTAGCTCGGCCAGGCAGCCGGATGAATGTGCCATTCATCCGGCGAGAGGCCTATGGATGGCACATTCATATGCCGCGCGGACTGTGCTCGCGGGCCGATCAGCCGATCGCGCCGGCGTTATGCTCCAATCTGACGGTCTGGCACGGGCCCGAGCGTAGTCTGGCGCATAGGAGAGGAACACGACCGAATCGATGGCCGAGCAAGCGGATTACTCGGGCACGCCGCTGGCGCGCAAGCTCGGCATCGGCGAGGACGATGAGATCGTGATCGTCGGCGCGCCCGACGGCTTTACCGACCGGCTCGCAGCCCAGGTCCGCGACGAGGCGGTCATCCACACCGAGCTGACCGCGGCCGCGCTATACGACGTCATCGTCTGCTTCGTCACCTGGCGGGTCGACCTGGAAAGCCAGCTCGACCTGCTGCGCGCCCGGATGGCACCGGCCTGCGGCTTGTGGATCGCCTGGCCGAAGCGGGCCTCGAAGGTGCCGACGGATATGACCGACCACGTGATCAGGGAGATCGCCCTGCCGACCGGCCTGGTCGACAACAAGGTGTGCGCGATCGACGAGATCTGGACCGGTGTGCGCCTGGTTATCAGGCGCGAGCTCCGCTAGCACCCTCCCGGCACCCGCCCGGCAGCCGCCGGCGAGCCTAGTCGAGCAGCGGCTCACCGTTGAAGATGCCGAGTTCCTCGCGGTACAGCTCCAGCCCGACGCCATTGGGGTCACGGAAGTACATGCTCTCCTCGACGCCCCGGTCGGGCCCGAGATAGTCCACGCCGGACTCGTCGAGCTTCTTCTTGGCCGCGTCGAACTGGGCCGGCGAGACCGAGATCGCGAGGTGCTGAACCCCGCCGATGGTCTCCATCCACGCCGGGTGGGCGTGGCCCGGGAAGTCGAAGAACCCGAGCAGGTTGTTGTTGCCGATGTCGAAGAAGAAGTGGTTGGAGCCTTTGTAGTCCCGGTTCTCCACCAGCTCGACCAGCGGGAAGCCGAGGAACTCCTGGTAGAACTTGATCGTCTCCTCGGTGTCCCGGCAGATCAGGGCAAGGTGATGCACGCCCTGAACGGTCGTCGGCGGACGGCTGCCCTTCGGTCTGAGGTACTTCTCGCGCAGCTCTTCCCTGCGCGCGCGGACCTGCTCGAGTTCCTTGCCCTCTGGCTGCGGCATGACTATCTCCTGGCTCTGCCATGGTCGGCCCTGGGGCGGGACGGCCGCTTTGCACCGGCTGTCCCGCACGACACCAGTGTCCCCCACGCTGTCAACGTCATGCGGCCGGCGCAGCAAATTCGAGATGCGCAACTAATTGACAGTAACTATCATAAACGTCTAACCTGCTTTTGAAACTAACTCTTGTAAGAAGGTGACTGCCATGGCCGCAGCTAGCAGCTCGTCGACGTCGACGACCTCGACGGAATCGCGCCGGTGGTGGGCCCTTGGCGCGCTGGCCCTCAGCGTCCTTGTCGTCGCGCTCGACCTGTTCGTGCTGACGCTCGCACTGCCTACGGTCTCCGCTGACCTGCACGCCTCGTCCGGGGACCTGCAGTGGTTCGTCGATGCTTACAGTCTCGTGCTCGCGGCGGCGCTACTCCCGGCCGGGCTGCTCGGCGACCGGATGGGCCGGAAGCGGCTGCTGGTCTGCGCGCTCGCCCTCTTCGGCGTCGCCTCGCTCGCCTGCGCCTACTCGACCTCCGCGGGCGAGCTGATCGCGGCCAGGGCCGTTCTCGGCCTCGCCGCTGCCGTGATCCTGCCGCTATCGCTGGCCGTCCTGCCGGTCCTGTTCACGCCAGCAGAGCGGCCGAGGGCCATCGCAGCGGTCGGCGGCGCGACGTTCCTCGGCTACCCGATCGGCCCGATACTCGGCGGCTGGCTTCTTGACCACTTCTGGTGGGGATCGGTCTTCCTGATCAACCTCCCGGTCGTGGTGATCGCCATCGTCGCCGTGGCCTTCCTGATGCCCGAGTCACGTGGCGAGCGCCGCCTTCACGTCGACGTGACCGGCATCGTGGTGTCGAGCGCCGGCCTGACATCACTGACGTACGGACTGATCAAGGCGGGCGATAACGGATGGACCGACCCGACTGCCGTTGCCACCATGCTGGCCGGCGTCCTCGCGCTCGCCGCCTTCGTCATCTGGGAGCGCACGGTCAGCCGGTCGCGCGGCGACGCCCAGCCGCTCGTCGATCTCGGCCTGTTCAGCTCGGCCGGGTTCACCTGGGGCACCATCTTGTCGACGCTGGTGTCGTTCGCCCTCTTCGGGCTGGTCTTCGCGATGCCGCAGTACTTCCTCGACGTGCGCGGCTTCGACTCGCTCGCGGCGGGGCTGCGGATGCTGCCGATGATCGGCGGGCTCGCGCTCGGCCTTGTCCTCGGCCAGCGGCTCCAGACGCCGCGCAAGGCTGACCGGCGCGCATCAGGCCCGGCCGCGAGAGTTCCGGTCAGCCCGAAGATCCTGGTCGCGATCGGGTTCGCGATCATGGCCGCGGCGCTCGCGGTCGGGACCCGAACCACCATCGCCAGCGGCACCGGGTTCGCCGCGATCTGGTTCGCCAGCACCGGGTTCGGCCTGGGCATCGCGATGCCCACCGCGCTGAACGCGGCGCTCGGTGCTCTGTCTCCGGCCAGAAGCGGGTCCGGCTCGGCGCTGATCACCGCGATGCGCCAGGTCGGCGGCACGATCGGGGTGGCCGTGCTCGGCACCGTCCTGGCTACCGTGTACCGGAGCAGGCTGCACCTGACCGGACTCCCGGTCGCCGCCGGGAACGCGGTCCGCGGCAGTGTCGCCGGCGGCATCGCGACGGCACGGGCCACCGGGTCCCCGGTCCTGCTCGAGACGGTCCGCAATGCGTATGTGCATGGCTTGGACGTGATGCTGTGGATGTGCAGCGGAATTGCCATCGCCTCGGCGCTGCTGGCGCTCGCGTTCCTGCCCGGGCGGCCGGAGGTCGGCGCTCCCGGCGGCAGCGCCGCCGCCGGCACCGCCGCAGGCACCAGCGACGACACGAGCGGTGCCGCTGGCGGTCCGGCGACATCACCGCTCGATAAGAGCACAATGACCACATGAACGAGGCGCCAGCCGGGCAGCGGCCCGGGCTGCGGGAGCGGAAGAAGGCCAGGACGCGAGCGGCCATCAGGGAGCACGCGCTCCGGCTCTTCCGCGAGCAGGGGTACGACGCGACGACAGTCGACCAGATTGCCGAGGCGGCCGACGTCTCGCCGAGCACGTTCTTCCGGTACTTCCCGACCAAGGAAGACGTCGTGCTGCTGGACGAGTTCGACATCCTGGCGGTGGGCGCGTTCGAGGCGCAGTCTGCCGACCTCTCGCCGGTCGCCGCGTTCCGGGCCGCGGCCAGGACGGCGTTCGGCTCGCTGGGCGCGGACGAGCTGGCCAGGCTGCGGGAGACGGCCGAGCTCACGCTGACCGTGCCCGAGATCCGGGCCCGGGCCATGGACGAGTTCGCCCGGACGATCGGCGTCATCGCGGAGGCAGCGGCGAGGCGGTCGGGCCGCGACCCGAACGACTTCGCCGTCCGGAACGTCGCCGGAGCCATCGTCGGCGTCATCATGGCCGCGACCATGCCGTGGAGCGACTGGGCGGATGAAGCGGCGGGCTCGGACATGCTTGACCGGATCGACGCCGGGCTCGCGCACCTGGAAGCCGGCCTCCCCCTCTAGCCCGCCGCGAGCCCTCGCCCAGCCAGCCCGCTCCCATCACTCCGCGCTCCAGCCACCGCCGACTCCATGATCATCGAGGGTTTTGCGGCCGTCAGGTGTAAAACCCTCGATGATCATGGCGGCCGACGCAGGAAGCCGGCCACGGACCGGCGAGATGCTTGAAGTCGGCCGCGGGCACCCCCGGCGCCCTCCGGCCCCCCGCGCCCACCCTCGGCGCGCCCGCTCCCGGAGCTCGCCGTGAGCGGGAATGTTGCGCGTTCAATTAAAGTTGTACCGGACACGAACTTTACGGCGGAGGTGCCCGGACTGGGCAGTGATCCGCCCAGGTGGGAGGATCGAAACATGCCAGCTGTGACCGTCGAAGACATCTTGCTGCTGCCGCGGGTAGCCGAGCCCGACCAGGCCGTCGCGCAGGACCGGCCGGTGCTCGCCGTTACCACCGCACCGTCGGCCTTCGAGGGCGAGGGCTTTCCGGTCCGCCGCGCATTCGCCGGCGTTGACCTCCGGGCGCTCGACCCCTTCATCCACATGGACCAGATGGGCGAGGTCGACTATGCGCCGGGCGAGCCGAAGGGCACGTCCTGGCACCCGCACCGCGGTTTCGAGACCGTCACGTACATCATCGACGGCACGTTCCGGCACCAGGACTCCAACGGCGGCGGCGGCCTGATCACCAACGGGGACACCCAGTGGATGACGGCGGGCGGCGGCATCCTGCACATCGAGGAGCCGCCCGAGGAGCTGGTGATCAGCGGCGGGCTGTTCCACGGATTCCAGCTCTGGGTGAACCTGCCCAGCGCGATGAAGATGACCGCGCCCCGCTACCAGGACATCCGGGCAGGTCAGGTCGCCCTGCTGAGCTCGCCCGATGGCGGCACCCTGATCAGGGTCATTGCCGGAGACGTCGCCGGTCATGACGGTCCCGGCATCACGCACACGCCGATCAGCCTGCTGCACGCGACGCTGCAGCCCGGCGCGCAGCTGCGGCTGCCCTGGCGAGCCGACTTCAACGCGCTCGGTTACGTGATGGCGGGCTCGGGGACCGCGGGCGCCGACAAGCGCCCGGTGCGCACCGGCCAGCTGGCCGTGTTCGGCCCCGGCGACGTGCTCACCTTCAGCGCCAGCCAGCGTTCGGACGGCCCCAGCGAGAGCATGGAGCTGCTGGTCCTCGGCGGCCAGCCGATCAGGGAGCCGGTGGCCGCCTACGGCCCGTTCGTGATGAACACCCGGGCCGAGCTGGTGCAGGCGTTCGAGGACTACCAGGCCGGCCGGCTCGGCACGGTCCCGGCCCGGCGGACCGAGGTCCCGGCCGATCCGCACCCCGGTCACGATGTCCTGTAACCGAGGCAACACCCGACCTCACGGCGCGCGCCCGGAACCGGCCGACAGAGCCAGGATCAGTCTTTGATGCCATGGATAGCCGGAATCGAAGGAATCGATGGAATCGAATGATTCGAGGCAATAGTCGGTAAAGTCCGACTCATCTGACGACCAGCCGGGCGTAGGATGACACTGCAAGCAGGAGGTCGCGTTGTCGGTTGTCACTTACACCCCCGATGGAGCAGGACCGGATTGGCGCGACCAGGCCGGCACCGGGCTGAAGCCCGGCTGGGGCGTCAGCCCGGAGCGCCAGCAGGCGATCGTCGACACGCTCCAGGGCCTGGTGCAGGACACCGGCCGCCTGTCACCGACCCAGCTGCGAGCCGTTACGCTGGCGATCGCCTCACGCCCGGATCTGTGGGCTGACCTGGTCGTCCGCGACGCAGACGTCCGCTGGTTCCTCCCGTTGCACCGGTCCAACGCCTGTGATGTCTGGCTCCTGGCCTGGGAGCGCGGCCAGGACACCGACTGGCACGATCACGGCGGATCATCCGGGTCGTTCGCGGTGGCCGAGGGAAGCCTGGTCGAGGGATACCGGATCGCCAGCGGCCGCGGGCTCGGTCACCGGCGGATGCTCGTCGGCGACGTGGTGGCCTTCGGTCCCGCGCACGTTCATGACGTGGCCCATGGCGGGGATATCTCGGCCACGAGCATCCACGCCTACTCGCCGCCGCTGAGGGCCATGACCTACTACAGCCAGTCTCCCTACGGGCTGGTCGCACGGGAGACCGTGGCGATCGACGGGCCGGAGGGTGCCCGCGGGCGCGGCGGCGCCCAGACCGCGCTAGCCGGAGCGACAGCGTCGGCGGCCGAGCTAACGTCCGAGGACCTTCCCGAAGGGGCGCCGAGCATCGACGAACTGCTGGCCGAGGCCCGCGGCGGCATGCGCCTGGCTCAGGGCCGAGGCGGCCCTCGCCGCCATCACGGACGGAGCCGTGATCGTCGACATCAGGCCGCTGGAAACCCGGATCGTGGAGGGTGAGATACCCGGCGCGATCATCATCGGCCGCAACGTGCTTGAGTGGCGATTCGACCCGCGCAGCGAGGCCAGGATTCCCGCCCTGGCCCGGCCCGATGCCCGGCTGATCGTGATGTGCTCGGAAGGCTATGCCTCCACCCTGGCGGCGGCGAGCCTGCGACGTCTCGGCCTGCACGAGGTGACCTACCTCGAGGGCGGCTTCCAGGCCTGGAAGGCGGCCGACCTGCCGACGCGTCCCGCTCAGTCCCTGGGCTGAACCGGGACGCCTCCGCTGACTCGGCGACCCTCAGCCGGGTCCGCGCGCCGGATCTCGAACGTGAAGCAGCCGAACTCGACCGCACGGGCGTGCACCAGCACGACCTGCGGATCGGTGAAGATACCGGCGAGCACCAGGTCGGCCGCCGCAGGATCGCGGACCTCATCCGGCTCGACCAGCCGGCCACCGAGGATGTGCCCGGCCGCTGAGTAGCTGCGCAGGACCCGGCGCTCGCCGGTAAACGCCGCCGGATAGTCCGTTCCGTCCGGCCCCTCGCACTCACCGGGATGAATGAACACCGGCCCGACCTCGTCATACGGGCCGGGATCGGCGCCGGTCCGCGCCGCCCACCGGCGCAGCGGCGCGTAGGAGACCAGCGCGATCGACTCACCGGGTCGGCTGGCCCGCAGGCAGCACCGCAGCGGAGCGCCGCCGGCGGCGTCTGCGATCAGCCGCGGTGCCTGGCCGGCGTCGTCGAGAACGCGGAGCCCGGCCAGCACCTCCGGATCGATAGCCCGGACCTCGAAGGACCTCGTCGCCTGCTGTGTCGTCGTCATGAAAGCCAGCTTGCCGTCGGATCGAGCGGAAGTCTGGCAAGAATCCGACGTCACGCTCCGGCCCCGGGCCGCTGCTGCGCGGGCGCGGTACTGGGCGCGCCAAGGCCAGGCCATGGACTACTCCGGCTGATTCGATGTACACTAACTAATAGAGTTTATGGACAAACTGAGAGGTGACTATGTCCACCACTCAGATCGAGCTCGATCAGGATCTGCTCGAGGAGGCGGCCGGCATCCTCGGCACGAAGACCAAGAAGGCCACGGTCAACGAGGCGCTTCGGCGCGTCATTCATACCGAGGCCAGGCGTCGTCACCTCGATGAGCTTGCTGCGGGCGCCCTTCCTGACCTCAGTAACCCCGAGATCATGCAGGCCGCGTGGCGGTAGCCAGTTATCTCGCCGACAAGAGCGTCTGGGCGAGAGTGCGTCAGCCGGCCGTCAGATCCGTCATGGAAAAGTTCGTGGCGCGCGGGCTGATCGGTACCTGTCCGATCGTCGATCTGGAGATCTTGTTCAGTGCCCGCACAGGTGCCGAGCACGCGCACTTTCGCGGTCAGCGTGAGGCATTTGAGTACTTCCCGTTGACCGACGAAATCGCCCGGCGGGCCGTCGAAGTTCAGGGACTGCTCGCCCAGCGGGCCCAGCACCGATCGGTGTCCATACCCGACCTCCTGATCGCAGCAACGGCCGAGCGCTTCTCCCTGACTGTCCTGCACTATGGCCGCGACTACGAGCGGATCGCGGAGATCACCGGCCAGCCGACCGAGTGGGTCGTCCCGGCGGGATCCGCTGATCAGGATTAGCCCGGACGGCGGCAAAGTGCGGACGGTCGGACGGCGCGACCGCTAGTCTCCCAATACGGATGACAGGGTTGATCCATCAACACATCCGGCAACAGGAGATGAACACGCATGAAGGCTGCTCACGTTGGCCGGATGATCCCGATCCTGGCCGTTCCCCTGGCCGCGATGACACTGGCGGCTCCGGCCGGAGCCAGCGCGCAGCGGGTCACCGCTGGCACCCATTCTGCCCGCCCGGCCACCGGGTCCGCCGCTGCCGCCTACCTCTGGACCTCTTCGACCTCGGGCGGCCCGGTGGATGCCTTTTACGCGTTCAACTCGGCCGGCGGCCCCGGAACGGTCACCAGGACCGCCACCGGCCAGTACACCGTGACCTTTCCCCGCCTCGGCAGCATCGCGACCAGGTCCGTCGTCCAGGTAACGCCGTACAGCGCCGCGGTCACCTGCACCATAGCCTCGTGGGGCTCACAGTCGGTCAACCTAGTCGCCGCGGTGTACTGCTACTCGCTCAGCGGGCACGCGCCTGCGGATGCCGAGTTCGACGTGCTCGTGTCCCACCCGCTGTCGCCGCCGCACGGCACCTACGACTACGCCTACGTGTACAAGAACTCCGGCCAGCTGACCAGCACCTATCAGTACGACTCGGCGCACCGCAACATCTCCGTCGCGAACCCGCACACCGGCCAGTACGTGGTCACCTTCGGCGGACCCCGGTCCTCCGGCGTCCAGGGCACCGTCAAGGTCAGCCCGTACGGACTCACGGCCGGCGACTGCCAGCCAGTCGGCTGGCACGGCTCAGCGACCGGCGAGGTCGTCGACGTGGACTGCCGCAACGCCGCCGGCGCCTTCGCGAACCGCCAGTTCACGGTGACCTACGCGGCTGCCAACAACCTGATGGGCCTGAACGGCAAGACCACCGCCAACGCGCTGGAAGGCAGCGGCGCCGCGCTGATCCAGCCGTCGGTGCAGTACGACAGCGCCCGCGGAGCACGGGTGACGATCATCCACACCGACACCGGCATGTACGAGGTCGCACTCGTCGGCTCGCGGGGCAACCGGACCAACGGCGGTGATGTCCAGGTCAGCGCGGTCGGCGATACGGGCCGGCACTGCATCAGCGACGGCTGGAGCGCGGGCCTGACCCCGATCGCCTACGTGCAGTGCTACGACAGCTCAGGTCACCTCGCCGACGCGCACTTCGCGGTCGACTGGGTGGTCGCCTGACGGGGCGGTCGGTGACGGGGCGGTCGGTGACAGGGCGGCCGCTGACAGCCGGCGCAGCGCGCCGCGGACGACCTGCGGGTCGGTGGTCGTCCAGAACGGCGCCAGCGAGGCGCGCAGGAACCCGGAGTACCTGGCCGTGCTCAGCCGCGGGTCGAGCACGGCCACGACGCCCCGGTCGGTCATCGTCCGCAGCAGCCGCCCCGACCCCTGGGCCAGCAGCAGGGCGGCCTGGGTGGCGGCCACGGACATGAACCCGTTGCCGCCGTGAGCCGCCACGGCCCGCTGCCGCGCCGAGGCCAGCGGGTCGTCCGGCCGCGGGAACGGGATCCGGTCGATGACCACGAGCTGCAGGGATGACCCGGGCACGTCCACGCCCTGCCACAGGGACAGCGTGCCGAACAGGCAGGTCGCCTCGTCGGCGGCGAACTGGCTGACCAGCTGGGACGTCTGGTCGTCGCCCTGGCAGAGCAGCGGGTAGCCGATCCGCCCGTGCAGCTCGGCCGCGGCCTGCCGGGCGGCCCGCATCGAGGAGAACAAGCCCAGCGTCCGGCCGCCGGCCGCCTCGATGAGCTCGGCGAGCTCGTCGAGGTACGACTCGGCGAGCCCGTCCCGGCCCGGCGGCGGCAGGTGCCTGGCGATGTACAGGATCCCGCTGCGCGGATGGTCAAACGGGGAGCCCACGTCCATTCCCGACCAGGCCAGCGAGTGCTGCTCGGCCCCGCGTCCGGGCGAATCCACAGCCGCCTGCTCGGGCGAGCCGGCCGGCGGCTCCGGCGGCTCATCCGGCGGATCGTCCGGTGCTTCCGGCGGCGGCTCGCCGGCCGACCTGGCCAGGCCCCACTGCTGGGCGAGCGGCTCGAACGACCCGCCGAGCGCGAGCGTCGCCGAGGTCAGCACCACCGTCCGGCGGCCGAACAGCCTGCTGGCGAGGAGCCCGCCCACGCGCAGCGGCGCGACCCGCAGCGTCGGCGGCCGGGCCGACTCCTCCGCGGCGGGCCGGTCCATCCACACCACGTCGGCCCGGTCGGCGATGCCGGCCCCGAAGGCGCCCAGGATCCGCTCGGCTGCGTCGCCGACCTCGCCGATCGCCGCCAGCGCCGACCGCCTGGCGGCGAGCCGGTCCGGCTCCTCCTCGTTGTTCCTGGCCGTCGTGCGAAACTCGGCCGCGCAGCCGGCCGCCGCGTCCCTGACCGATTCGAGTGCCGTGGCCAGGACCTCGTCGAGCACGTCCATCCGGCCCGCCGGGAGGCCGGCCAGCACGTGCTCGGCGCCGACGCCGGCGTCGCGGAGCCTGGCGACGGCTTTCTCCTCGATCATGCGCCCGCAGCGGCGGGCGGCCGCTTCGACCGCAGCCGCTGACAGCTCGTCGGAGGCCACCGAGGTGACCCGGTCGACCAGGTCGTGTGCCTCGTCGATGATCACGACGTCGTGCTCGGGAAAGATGTCGAACTCCTCGAGCGCGTCGATCGCCAGCAGCGCGTGGTTGGTCACCACGATGTCGGCCTGGCCGGCCTCGTCCCTGGCCTGCTCGGCGAAGCACTGCGTGCCGAACGGGCAGCGCTGCACCCCGAGGCACTCGCGGGCGCTGACCGACACCTGGCGCCAGGCCTGGTCCCCGACTCCCGGCACTAGCTCGTCGCGATCGCCGGTCTTCGTGGTGGCGGCCCAGTCGTGCAGCCGCTGCACCTGCCGCCCGATCGCCGAGACCGCTCCCGGATCGAACAGCGCCTCCTCCGCGTCGTCGGCCGGGCCGCCGCGCAGCCGCTGCAGGCACAGGTAGTTGCGGCGCCCCTTCAGGATCGCGAACACCGGTTCCCGGCCCAGCGCCGGCGTGATGGCGGCCGCCAGCCGTGGCAGGTCCCGGTCGATGAGCTGGCGCTGGAGCGCGATCGTCGCCGTCGACACGACGACGGTCCCGCTCTCGGTGACGGCATGCCGCGCCGCCGGCACCAGGTACGCCAGCGACTTGCCGGTTCCCGTTCCCGCCTGGACCGCCAGGTGCTCGCCGGTCTCGATCGCGTGCTGTACCGCGCGGGCCATCGTGACCTGGCCTGGCCGCTCGGCTCCGCCGATCCCGGCCACGGCCAGGGCGAGCAGGCCGGCGACCTTGGCGCTCTGGTCGGGGGGCATGGCTCAGAACGCTATCGCGGCTCAGCTGGTGATGTCGGCCCGCCGCATCCGGGCCCCGGCGATGACACCGAAGATGACGACGTAGGCCGCGAACGACGCGAGCCCGTGCAGCACCCCTGACCAGGCGATCGGCGTGCGCAGCAGGGCGTCGAAGGAGAACCAGAAATGGCTCGGCAGGTACGGGTGGATGGCCGCCACCTGCGAGACGGCGTCCAGGATCTCGCTGACGATCACGACGACCAGCAGCGTCGCCATCACCGCGATCGCGTGCTGGGTGAAAGTCGACAGCGCGATGCCGATCGCGCCGAGCGCCGACATCGCGAGCGCCACGTAGCAGACGATCAGCGCCAGCCGGGCCAGCCCGTCGGCGAGCGGAACCGTGTCACCGGACAGCAGCGTGACCGGGCCGACCGGGAAGAAGATGGCGCCCATGGCCAGCCCGAGGCCGGCCACGATCAGCGTCGCGGCGAAGCAGAACACGACGATCGTCGCGTACTTGGTCGCCAGCAGCCTGGTCCGCCCGGCCGGCACGGTCAGCAGTGTCCTGAGCGTGCCCAGCCCGGCCTCCCCGGCGACCGAGTCCCCGGACACCACCGAGACGGCCAGCGGCAGCAGCACGGTCAGCAGAACGTAGATGGCGAACAGCGACAGGAAGACCCCGTTCCCGGCGATCTGCCCGACGAAGACTCCGGCGCCCGGGCCGCCGGATCCCGGCGCGGGGGTGTTGATCCTGAGCACCGTCCCGAGAAAGACCGGCGCTCCGGCCAGCACCGCGAGCAGGGCGAGGTTCCGCGGCCGCAGGAAGACATTTCTCAGCTCGGAAAGAAAGAACCGCAGCCAGTGCCGGACCGGAGCGGCACCGCCCGCGGACGTGCTCGGCGGGACCTCGGTGAGGCTAGCCGTTGACATCGAAGCCCTCTCCGGTCAGCTCGACGAACAGGTCCTCCAGGCTCGGCCGCGTCGTCTCCAGCCCGGCCACCGGAACTCCGGCGTGGACGAGGTCGGCGTTGATCTTTTCCGGCCGCTGACCGCCGAGGACGGCGCTCACCTGGCCGTCGGAACTGGTGATGTCGGCCAGGCCGAGCTTGCCGAGTACCTCGGCCGCCGCCGACGGGTCGGTCGTGCGGACCAGGATCCGCGACTCGCCCCGGCTGCGCAAGTCGGACAGGGGTCCCTGGAAAACCAGCCGGCCCGTGCTCATGACGCCCACGTGCGAGCAGATCTGCTCGACCTCGGCCAGCAGGTGGGACGAGACGAAGACGGTGGTGCCGTCCGCGGCGATCTGCTTGACCAGCGACCTGATCTCGCGGGTGCCCTGGGGGTCCAGGCCGTTGGTCGGCTCGTCGAGGATCATCAGGTCCCGCGGCCGCAGCAGCCCGGCGGCGATGCCGAGCCGCTGCTTCATGCCGAGCGAGTACGCGCGGTACCGCTTGTCGGCCGCGGCGAGCAGGCCGACCTGGTCGAGCGCGTGATCGATCCTGGCCCGCGCGGTCGGCAGGTCCGCCGAGGGGTCGGCGGCATCGCACCGGGCCAGGTTCTGCCGGGCAGTCAGGAACGGGTAGAACGCCGGTCCCTCGACCAGGGCGCCGACCCTCGGCAGGACCGAGTCCAGGGCGCGCCGGTCCGTGCCGAGCATGGCGAACGTTCCGGCGGTCGGGTGCACGAGGCCGAGCAGCATCCTGATCGTGGTGGTCTTGCCTGACCCGTTCGGGCCGAGGAACCCGTAGACGCTGCCGTGCGGGACGGCGAGGTCGATGTGATCAACGGCCAGCTGGCCGCCGCGGAACCGCATGGCCAGGCCGCTGGTCGTGATCGCGAGGTCAGCGCCGTCGGGCGACGCCTCGGCGGGCGCGGATTCGGTCAGCGTCACTTGACCTTCGCCGCGTCGGCGTACAGCACGGCCGGGGTCACCGCGCCGACGAGCACCTGGCCCTTGCTGGTGAGCAGAACCGAGAACAAGGCGGTGCGCAGCAGCCGGCCGGAACCCCACGGACCATGCACCGGGGTCGCGGCCTTCAGCAGCACGCGCAGCAGCCCGAGTCCCTGCCCGGCCGGACCGGAGATCTTCAGCGTCGAGTGATACGCGCCATTGCTGGCGCCGGTGCCAGCGAAGCCGGCTGGCAAGCCAGCGGGGATGGCCGCGACGGACAGCCAGCCGGCGCCGAAGGTCTGCGCACCCGCCATCGGCCCCCGACTAGGCACGGCTCCTGGCCGGACCACGCTATGCATGCTGGCCATGCCCGGCATGCTGCCAGGCACCGGCAGCGTAGAGGTCTTCACCTTGGCCCCGGGCGGTGGCGTGAACGTGAAGTTGGACATCGCCGGCCTGGCCAGACTCAGCGAGGTGAACCCGACCTGGAAGGCCGGGCTGGACGAGCCGCGCGCGAAAACCTCAACGCTCAGCGGGAGGTGGGTCCTGGCGTCGACCGCGATGACTATCCGGCCGACCAGCGACTGGCTGGCCCGCGGCGCGACCACGAGCTGATAAGCAGCCCGGCCGGCGACCTCAATGGTGCCGGGAACGGTGACTTTCGTCGTGGGCCCGACCATCGCGAGCACGCGCTGGGCAGCCTGGAGCGGGCCCAGCCCGGCGAACGGGTCGGCCTCGCGGGCGCCCGGCGCCGGCTTCATCTGACCCGGCAGCGGGCGACCGGACGACGGCGCCACGAAGTGGGTGGCGGTCTGGCCGCGGCTGTCCCATAGCCACACCTGGCTGCCGTTGACCCGCAGGTCGGTCTCACCGAAGGAAACCGGGAGTGCTACCCGCAGGTGCCGTGGCCCGGCGTACCAGACCTGGATCGTGTGCGTGCCAGAGATCAGGGACGCCGCCGACATCGGGGACGAGGCCATCCCGCCGATGTCCGGCAGTGCGGGAAAGCCGAGATTCGCGCTCTCCGAGATCGTCGCCGTCATGGCCGGGGGCAACGTCGCATGCTGCATGGCCGCGAGCAGCTGGGCCGGCGTCTGGCGCGGCAGGGCGGGAATGGCCGCGCTGGCGAGCACGGTCCCAGCCAGGACTCCCCCGGCGACCACGACGGCCGCGGCGGGCAGGACCCACCGGGCCCTGATGCTGAGCCGACCTCGACGTCTCATCGTGCTACCTCCCCGGGCAGCCGGCGAAAGGCAGGCTGCCCTGCCCGAAGCATACCCAGCGCTGACTAGCCAGCGCCGGGGCGGCGAAGGGCACCGGCCGGAGCACCCACCCGGGTCACGACACGACCGGCGGCCACAGATTGTGGTGCGCGGCGATCGGGTCGCCGCGCCACTCGTGCATCGCCGCCAGGTCATCCCGCGCCGGGTACCTGGCCGCCGCCGGGCCGTCCGCGAAGGCGGTCAGCACGTTCGCCGTCACCTTTCTGGTGAAACGACCGCCGCCGGGAGCTAGTTCCCGGCGGTAGGGCGGAGCCAGCGACTGCACCCAGCGCATCGTTCCGGTGTCGAACACGCCGGCTCCGCCGGAATGGGTGTAATACGCGGAATCCGAATAGCTATGGACGCCGCGGCAGGTGAGCGGCGAGTGGGCCACGATCTCGATCGGCCTCGGCACCGGGTAGACCGGATTCACCCGGTCATACTCGTCCCCTACCAGGCCGCGGAGCCTGGTGCCCGCCCGCGCTCCGGTGCCGCGGAACATCCAGGCGTCGGGACGCACCACGACGTAGTCGGCCGTTACCGGGTTCGACTCGTACAGCGTGCCCGTCAGCGATGACTCTGGCTCAGGGTCCGGTGGCTCGCGCCAGTCGCTGGTGACGAGGGCGTTGTGCTTGCCGTACATCGGATCGTGGCGGTAGCTGGTCTTGTAGCAGATGACCAGCCGCCGGCGCCCAGCTTGGTGCCGCCCAGCCTGGTCCGCCTGAACATCGCGTTGGCGCCGAAGAACGCGATGTTCGTCCCGGCGTTCCTGGCCCTGGTCACGTGGTCGCGCTCGGAGGGCGACCAGTACTCGTCGTGCCCCATCGAGATCAGGGCGCCCGCCTTGTCGAGCAGGTGCGGGTCGCGGTCGAGGTCCATGCTGGTCGTGTAGGCCAGCGGGAGGCCGAGGCGCTCCGCGAGGTTGACCAGCTTGCGCTCGAAGACCAGGAACTCGTCGGCGCCCTCGCCGTCATACGGCCGGTCCAGGCTGACCGCGAGCGAGCGGTCGTTGTAGCCGTGCGGGCCGGTATACAGGTCGTAGCCGCCCCAGGTGTTGTATGCCTGCCAGGTGGCGACCGCGTTCTTGATCACGATCTTGCCCGCGGTACTGACCGACCGCACGGTCAGCGGAACGTACCGCTGGGCGCCCGACGAGGCGTCCAGCCGCAGCAGGTACGTGCCCTCCGGCCAGTCGGCGGTCGGCAAGGTCAGGGACGGCTGCCAGTCGCAGCTCACGGTTCTGGTCGCGGCGGATAGCGTATGGCGCCGCTGCACGTGCCCGCGGACCCAGCCCGAGTGCCAGACCCGCCGGGCCAGCAAGCCGCCGTACCAGCCCATCCGCAGCGCCGTGACCCGGAACTCGCGCGCCGTTGTCGAGACGAACAGCGTGACCGGGTCACCCCGCGGCACGCTGGCCTGGCCAGTGAAGCCCTGGATGGCATCGGGGGCCCCGACATGCTTGATCCACCAGTGCCGCTCCCCGGGCAGCGAGTTCTCCGCCGTTGAGCGGCGCAGCCGGATCCGGCTCGTTCCGGGAGCCGGGTGCCCGCCGCCCGAGCCGGTGCAGCCGGACACCGCCGTCGCCACGGCACTGCCGCCCACGGCACTGGCCGTGACCGCACCCGCGGCTCCGGCCGCCCGGCGCAGGAACACCCGCCTCGTCGCCCCCTGACTCCCCGTCATATCCCAAGAATGGCGCAGGGGGCCGCAAGGTTCCCGGCCACCGGCGACTTGCCCCAGTCAGGGACCTGGACGCGGGTCAGGGCAGGATGGTCTCCAGGGCCAGGCGGAACCTGTCCTCCCAGGCGGCCAGCGACCTGGTCGGGCCGGCCGGAGCGGGCTTGATCCGCTCCAGGCTGGCGAGCGCCGCCCTGACCACCTCCACCGGACGCTTGGAGGTCACGGACGCATCGCCAAGCTCGAGCTCGTACAGCAGATCGTCCCGGCCGTGTCCCTGCACCAGGTCGAGCAGCAGCAGCGGCCGGCCGATGGTGCGCGCTTCCATGCAGGTGCCGCCCGGAATGGTGATCACCAGGTCGGCCGCCGCCATCAGCTCAGGCATCCGGTCGGTGAACCCGAAGACCTGCAGTGCGGGCTGGCGCTCGGCGACATCGCACAGCTTGTGCTCGAGCCGGGCGTTGTTACCCGCCACGGCCAGGACGTTCAGCCCGGCGCTGGCCAGCGCGTCTGCGATGTCAGCGAGTACCGCATCGCCGCCGCTGCCGGCGACGAGCAGGACGCACCGGCCCTCCTCGCGCACGCCGAGGCCGATCCTCGCGGTGCGCTGGGCCGGCGGCCGGTAGAACTCGGGCCGGACCGGAGGCGGGATGACGAGCACCCGCGCGTCGGGACTGAACCGGCGCACCGCGGGCTCGGCCGCCGCCGACCGGACCAGGTACAGGTCTACGTTCGGATGGATCCACAGGCGGTGCGGCGAGGCCTCCGTGCAGAACACGACATGGCGCATGAACGGGTATCTCGCGGCGACCGTGCTCGCGGCCGAGGCCGCGGCCGGGCTCAGCGACAGAACCAGTTCGACGGGGTGACGGTCGAGGTAATCCCGCAGATGGGGCACGAGCCTGAACCGGGTCAGGCGGTCCGCGCGGACGGCTAGGTGGCTGCCGGTTCGCAGCGCCGCGAAGTGGAAGGCATCATGCAGGCCGGGGATGGTCAGGATCCTGCGGATCCCGGCCTCAGCGGCCGATCCCCAGCCATGCCCGTCCTTGCCCAGCCACGACGCGTCCATGGTCTGTGCCGTCCAGCCAAGCGCCTCGAGCGTTGTCGCGCACGCGATCGCCGTCGCCTGGCGGCCAGTACTGCTCGAGCCGGGCACGAGCAGTACCCGGCGTCGCGGCCAGACCAACGAGCCTTCCCCTCTCCTGATGCGCCTCAAGCGGAGCCGGTAAAATCACCTTGTGCGCATCCTGGTGCACGCTGCGCTAATGCACCATAGCGAATCATGACGCAATTTCACTAGACGAGATTGGTGTCAGATCAACTATCGATCTAGTTCCGAATATAATTGCCATAAAGGGTGCATTTTGTATCGGGCGACGCTTGAATCCCGCTCATCGCGGGGAATATGCAGGCACTGCCCGGCGGCAGAGCGAGCACGACGTCGAAGGGCGGGTACTAGTCCGGGAAGTTCGCCAACAACAGAGGATCCTCAGCGAGCCTTCAGCTAGCTTCCAGCCTGCTGGTGCTTACTTGGGTGTAGCAGGGCCCGGGCGGAATCGGGCCCCGCCTGCAACGCCGCCCGACGCTGTCCGGCTTGCCGCGGCTGGACAGCTCGGGCGCGTTGGCGCAGCAGCCCAGACACCTGGGCAGACCGGTCGGATCGGTTCAGGGCGGGATCGGATGAGGCACGGCCAGCCAGTACGCTGGCACCGGGGCGAAGGTGGTGGAGATGCAGGACGATCAGGGCAGCAGCGAGAGCCAGATGCCTGACGAATCTGGTTCCGTGCCTGGTGGCGCAGGCCGCGATGATGGCCAGCCCGGCCAGGCCGCGGAGCATGCCCAGCCGGACCTGCCAGGCCCGGGGTACAGCACTCCAGAGCCCGGATACCGCCCGCCGGGACCCGGATACGGAACTCCAGGACCGGGCTACGGCCCGCCAGGACCCGGATACGGAACTCCTGGCCCCGGATACGGAACTCCTGGCCCCGGATACGGTGCCGCAGGTCCGACGCCGGATTACAGCCAGCCCGGCTACGGCTATACCACCCCGCTTGGCTATCCGGGCGGCTACGGGCAGGCGGGCGGCTATTATCCGCAGCCGGGAACCCGCGCCCGACGCCGCAGGACCTTGCTGACCTACCTCACCGTCGCCGTCGTCGCCGCGGCGGCCGGCGCTGGGGTCACCGCCTACGCCGTCAACGGAAGCCAGGGTGCTACCCCGTCCGCCAACGGCGCGCCCGCCGGGGGCGGAACCGGCAACTCAGGGGGCGTTCCCGGCGGTTTCTCCGGCGGCGGCACTTCGAGTGGCGGGGTCAGCGCCTCGACCAAGCAGGCCGTCGTGAGCGCCGTCCGGCCTGGCCTGGTGGACATCTCCAGCAATCTCGGGTACCAGGGCAGCCAGGCCGCCGCGACGGGCATGGTAATCAGCCCTGACGGTCTCGTGCTGACCAACAACCACGTCATTACCGACACCACCCAGCTGTACGCGAGGGTTCTGGCCACCGGCAAGCAGTACAAAGCTAAATGGCTCGGCTACGACTCGGCCGACGACGTGGCCGTCATCAAGCTGACCGGGGCGCACAACCTGCGGACCGTCCCGCTCGGCAACTCGGCCAGCGTCAAGCTCGGCGACAAGGTGATCGCCATCGGCAACGCCTACGGCGCCGGGCGCTTCTCCCCGGTCGTCGGCTCGATCACGGGCATGAACCGGACCATCACCGCCAGCGACAGCGGCGCGGCCACCAAGGAGACACTGCACGGCATGCTGCAGACCAATGCCGGCATCGTGCAGGGTGATTCCGGCGGCCCGCTGGCCAGCACCGCGGGCAAGGTCATCGGGATGAACACGGCCGCCGCCACGGGCAGCTTCGGCAGCACGGGCCAAAGCGTCGGCTTCGCGATCCCGATCGACAAGGCACTGCGGATCGCCAGGCAGATCATAAGCGGCCAGGCGGGCCCCTCGGTCCAGATCGGCTCGACCGGCTTCCTCGGGGTTCTCGTGCCGGCTGGCCAGGCGAGCCAGGCCAGCAACCCCCAGCAGCAGCGGGACCGGCAGCTCAAGCAGGACCAGGGGTCCTCCGGCTTCCCCGTCCAGCCGTCAGCCCCGGTCTGCCTGCAGAACCAGGAGGGCGCCGGAGTCCCGGCGCACGTTGCCCCGGTCGCCAGCGGAGCCCTCATCATCGGCGAACTCTGCCGGACTCCGGCCGACAAGGCCGGGATCATCGCCGGGGACGTGATCACCTCGGTCGGCGGGCACCGGATTTCCTCGCCGAAGCAGCTGACCGGCGTCATGGTGGGCTTCAGGCCGGGCATGTCCGTCAAGGTCACCTGGGTCGACGTCAACGGCCAGACGCACACCGGCAACCTGGTCCTGATCCAGGCTCCGCCGCACTAGCCAGCCCGGACTGACCAGCCCGGACTAACCGGCACCGCGCAGCCACGCGCGCATTCTCGCCTCGCACTCGTCCACCGCGGCCAGCGCCACGTGCTCGCCGCGGGAGTGCGCCAGGGTCGGATCGCCAGGACCGTAGTTGACCGCGGGGATGCCGAGCGAGTCGAACCGGGCCACATCCGTCCAGCCCAGCTTGGCCCGCGGGGTTCCGCCCATGGCCGCGGTGAAGGACGCCGCGGCCGGGCTGTCCAGGCCGGGCCGCGCCCCGCCGGCGGCGTCGGTGATCGTGACGTCCCAGCCGCCGAACACCTCGCGCACGTGATCGGCCGCCTGCCCGGCGGACCGGTCAGGCGCGAACCGGTAGTTCACCGTCACCACGCACTCGTCCGGGATGACGTTGCCCGCGACTCCGCCTCTGATGCCGACCGCATTGAGGCCTTCTCGATAGGCCAGGCCGTCCACGTAGGGCTGGCGCGGCTGATAGCCGCGGAGCACGTCCAGGATCCCGGCGGCGTCGTGGATGGCGTTACGGCCCATCCAGGACCTGGCGCTGTGGGCTCTCTCGCCGCGAGCCCGCACGTCCGCGCGGAGCGTTCCCTGACAGCCGCCCTCGACCACGCCGTCGGTCGGCTCGAGCAGGATCGCGAAGTCTGCGGCCAGACTCGCCGGATTGTTCCGGCTGAGCCTGAGCAGCCCGTTGCGCTCGGACTCGACTTCCTCGCAGTCGTAGAACACGTACGTCACGTCCATGACCGGGGCGGTGACCTCGGCGGCCAGCTTCAGCTGCACGGCCACGCCGGACTTCATGTCCGAGGTCCCGCAGCCGAACAGCAAGCCGTCGTCGACCCTGGACGGCAGGTTCCCGGCCACCGGGACCGTGTCGATGTGCCCGGCCAGCACGACCCGCTGCGCCCTGCCGAGCCCGGTCCGGGCGACGATCGCGTTGCCGTCACGGGTCAGACTCAGATGACCGTGATCCTGCAGCACCGCGTGGATCGCCTCGGCCAGCGGCTCTTCCGCCCCGCTCACCGACTCGATGTCGACGAGCTGGGCGGTCAGGTCGCTGGCGCGCTGGGACAGGTCAAGTTTCACGCCGGCAGCATAGCCCGGCCGGCTTCGGGTGCCTCGGCGACGTTGTCCAGGAGCAGGAGCTCCGGGCGCTTCGGCAGCAGGCCGTCGCCGCTGGAGACGCCGTGCACGCGCCTGCTCACGTACGGCGCGGCATGCTGCGACAGCCACTCGACGTCGTTCCAGCGGGCGGCCAGCCAGGTCGCCGCCGCGCCGCCGACGCCCGGCCGGGGCGGCGCACTGAGCAGCGGCGCCCGCCAGTCGGCGCCGGCCGGAATCCCGGCCGCCTCGCAGGCCAGCAGCGCCACCCGGCGATGCCCGTCGGGGGTCAGGTGCAGCCGGTCGGGTGTCCACAGGCGCCGGTCGGTGAGGATCCGCATCGTCCACAGGTCAGCTACCAGGCAGCCGTGCCGGCTCGCGATGTCCCGCACGTGCATGGTCAGGACGGCGGACTTGCCTCTGATCAGGCGGAGCAGCGGGAAGGCCTTCGGGTCGAAGCCGGTGAACACCAGGACGGTGGCGCCAGCCGCGGCCAGCCGGCCGACCGCGGTCTCGAACGTGGCCGCGAGGTCGTCGGGGTCGGTGCGGGGCCGGAGCAGGTCGTTGCCGCCCGCGGCCAGGCTGACCAGGTCGGGAGCCATCTCGACGGCGGCCGGCACCTGCTCGTCCAGAACCTCGCCGAGCACCTTGCCGCGGATGGCGAGGTTCGCGTAGCGCAGGCCCGGCGAGCGAGCGGCGAGATAGCCGGCGAACCTGTCCGCCCAGCCCCGGCAGCCGGCCCCGCCGGCCCGGCCAGCACCGCCGGCCCCGCCAGCAGCGCCGGCGTACGGATCGCCGACGCCCTCGGTAAAGCTGTCGCCGAGCGCGGCGAACGACGCGAACTCACCCATCAGCTGTCCCCCGGTCCATCTGCCTGGCGCGGATCGGGGGAATTATGCCCAGCTGGCGGCCGGTCTCACAGCCGCCCGGCAGGGTGTGGCCAGTCTTTGCCAACCGGGACCTGCGGCGCTAGCTAACGCGGTGGCCAACGTTGCGCATGGACTTCGTTAGGGATCACGGCCCGCCCGCATGGGCGTCGCTAGTGAACGGTAATGCGCCTGTTATCGCCGGTTTACTGGGCCAGTCATAACGAGCGCCTGAAGGAGGCGTTGTGCAAGACCTCGCGTACATCGGGCTGACGATCGTGGTTTTCGCCGTGCTTTACCTGCTGCTGAAGGGGGTCGAGCGCTTTGAGCGCTAGCAACTGGCTCGGGCTGATCGTTGGCATCGCCCTGACCATCTACCTGTTCATCGCCCTGGTTCAGCCCGAGAGGTTCTGATGTCTGTCGCAACTGCCGGGTGGCTCCAGCTCGGCCTGCTGATCGTCGCGCTCGGCGCGTGCTACGTGCCGATCGGCAACTACATGGCGCACATTTTCACCACCGACAAGCACTGGCGGGTCGAGCGCGGCATCTACAAGCTGATCGGCGTCGACTCGCAAGCTGACCAGAAGTGGTCCGCTTACCTGCGCAGCATGCTCGCGTTCTCCGCGGTCAGCGTGCTGTTCCTGTACGGCATGGAGCGGCTGCAGCACTACCTGCTGCTCTCCCTCGGCCTACCTGGCGTACCGCCGGCGCTGGCCTGGAACACGGCCGCCTCGTTCGTGACCAACACCAATTGGCAGAACTACTCGGGCGAGACCACGATGGGCTACGTCGTGCAGATGGCCGGCCTGGCGGTGCAGAACTTCCTGTCCGCCGCGGTCGGCATCGTGGTCGCGATCGCGCTGGTCCGCGGGTTCATCCGGTCCAGGACCGACAAGCTCGGCAACTTCTGGGTCGACGTCACCAGGATCACGGTCCGGTACTTGATCCCCCTGTCCGTCATAGGCGGGCTGATCCTGGTGAGCGCGGGCGTGATCGACAACTTCCACGCCAACCAGGTCGTCACGACCGTGGTGCACGGGCACCAGACCATCACCGGCGGCCCGGTGGCCTCGCAGGAGGTCATCAAGGACGCGGGGAACAACGGCGGCGGCTTCTACAACGCCAACTCCTCGCATCCGTTCGAGAGCTCGAACCCGTTCACGAACTGGTTCGAGATCTTCCTGCTGCTGCTGACCGCGTTCTGCCTGCCCCGCACGTTCGGCAAGATGGTCAAGGACAACCGCCAGGGCTACGCGCTGCTCGCGGTCATGGCGATCATCTGGCTGGCCGCCGTCGGCGGCATCAGCTTCTTCGAGGCCCAGGGCGCGGGCGTTGCCCCCCAGCTCGCGCACGGCGCGATGGAAAGCAAGAACGTCGCCTACGGCACGCCGGGGTCCTCGCTGTTCGCGGCCTCGACGACGGTCACCTCGACCGGCTCCGTGAACTCGTTCCACGACTCCTTCACCGCGTTCGGCGGCGGGATCGCGGTCTTCGACATCGCGCTGGGGGAGATCGCGCCTGGCGGCGTGGGTGCCGGACTGTACGGCATCCTGGTGCTGGCCATGGTGACGGTCTTCGTCGCCGGTCTGATGGTCGGCCGGACACCGGAGTACATCGGCAAGAAGATCCGGCCGGTCGAGATGAAGTACGCGGCGCTGTACTTTCTGACCCTGCCGGTCCTCGTCCTGTCCGCCACCGGCTTGTCGATCGCGATGAAGACGCCCCAGGCTTCGATTCTCAATCCTGGGCCGCACGGCCTGACGGAGATCTTGTACGCCTTCACCTCGATGGCGAACAACAACGGATCGGCCTTCGCCGGCCTGACGACGAACACCGACTGGTACAACACCGTCGGCGGGATCGTGATGCTGCTCGGCCGGTTCGCGCCCGAGATCTTCGCGCTCGGGCTCGCCGGGTCGCTGGCCAGACAGCAACCGGTGCCGGCCAGCGCCGGCACGCTCGAGACGCACAAGCCGCTGTTCGTGGGGATGCTCGTGGGAGTCATCCTCATCCTGGTCGGCCTGACCTATTTCCCCGCGCTCGCGCTCGGCCCGTTCGCAGAAGGCCTCCACTGAAATGAGCAGTACTGACATGTCTGTGACAACTACGCCTGAAGTTCGGGCGCGCAAGAGCGCCGCCGCCCAGCAGAGCCGGATCGGCGGCGGGCTGCTCGACCCCAAGATGCTCTGGAAGTCGACGCCCGATGCCTTCAAGAAGCTGGACCCGCGGGTCCAGCTCAAGAACCCCGTCATGTTCGTCGTCGAAGTCGGCGCGGCCCTGACCACTTACACGGCCATCACCAGCCCGTCGGTCTTCAACTGGACGATCGTGGTCTGGCTCTGGCTGACCGTCGTCTTCGCCAACCTGGCCGAGGCCGTGGCCGAGGGCCGCGGCAAGGCGCAGGCCGAAACCCTGCGCAAGACCAAGCGCGAGACGATGGCCCGCCGCCTGATCGGCTGGCAGGCAGGTCAGACGCAGCTTCGGATCGAAGAGGTGCCCGGCACCCAGCTCACCCTCGGTGACTACGTCGTGGCCGAGGCCGGCGAGACCATCCCCGGCGACGGTGACGTCGTCGAGGGCGTGGCGTCGGTCGACGAGTCGGCCATCACCGGCGAGTCGGCTCCGGTGATCCGCGAGTCGGGCGGTGACCGGTCGGCGGTCACGGGCGGGACCAAGGTGCTGTCGGACCGGATCGTGGTCAAGATCACGTCCAAGCCGGGCGAGACGTTCATCGACCGGATGATCGCGCTGGTCGAGGGTGCGCAGCGGCAGAAGACCCCGAACGAGATCGCGCTCAATATCCTGCTGGCGGCGCTGACGGTCATCTTCATGCTCGCGGTCGTCACGCTCCAGCCGATGGCCTTCTACTCCAAGGCTCCGCAGTCGCTAGTCATCCTGGTGGCGCTGCTGGTCGCGCTGATCCCGACCACGATCGGCGCGCTGCTGTCGGCGATCGGGATCGCGGGCATGGACCGGCTGGTCCAGCGCAACGTGCTGGCCATGTCGGGCCGCGCGGTCGAGGCGGCCGGCGACGTGAACACGCTGCTGCTGGACAAGACCGGCACCATCACGATCGGCAACCGGCAGGCGACCGAGTTCCTCCCGGTGACCGGCGTCGACGCGGCGGAACTGGCCAGCGCGTCGCAGCTGTCCAGCATGGCCGACTACACGCCGGAAGGCCGTTCCATCGCAGTCCTGGCCAAGAACAAGTTCGGCCTGCGCGAGCGGCACGAGGGCGAGCTGAAGGACTCGGAGTTCGTCGAGTTCACGGCCCAGACCAGGATGAGCGGCATCGACCTGGCCGACGGCCGGCAGGTGCGCAAGGGCGCCGCTTCGTCGGTGACCCAGTGGGTCCGCGACAACGGCGGCACCGTGCCCGACGAGCTGGGCGGAATGGTCGACGGCATCTCGGCCGTGGGCGGCACGCCGCTCGTAGTGGCCGAGCGCGTCAACGGATCGGCCAAGGCACTCGGCGTCATCTACCTCAAGGACATCGTCAAGGAGGGCATCGCCGAGCGGTTCGCCGAGATGCGCAAGATGGGCATCAGGACCGTCATGATCACCGGTGACAACCCGCTCACCGCCAAGGCGATCGCCGACGAGTCCGGCGTGGACGACTTCCTCGCCGAGGCGACCCCGGAAGACAAGATGGCGCTGATCCGCAAGGAGCAGGAAGGCGGCAAGCTGGTCGCGATGACCGGCGACGGCACCAACGACGCCCCCGCGCTTGCCCAGGCCGACGTCGGCGTGGCCATGAACACCGGAACCTCCGCCGCCAAGGAGGCGGGGAACATGGTGGACCTGGACTCCAACCCGACCAAGCTCATCGAGATCGTGGAGATCGGCAAGCAGTTGCTGATCACCCGCGGTGCGCTGACCACCTTCTCGATCACCAACGACGTGGCGAAGTACTTCGCCATCATCCCGGCCATGTTCGAGGGCGTGATCCCCGGACTGGCCAAGCTCAACATCCTGCACCTGAGCAGCCCGGAATCGGCGATCACGTCGGCGATCATCTTCAACGCGCTGATCATCGTGGCCCTGATCCCGCTGGCGCTGCGCGGTGTCCGCTACCGGCCATCCTCGGCCGCGGCCATGCTCCGCAGGAACCTGTGGATCTACGGCGTCGGCGGTCTCATCATCCCGTTTGTCGGGATCAAGCTCATCGACCTCATCATTCAGTTCATCCCAGGATTCGGCGGTTGATCACTGTGCCAACCAAATCGGTGTCGCGTCTACCTTCTACCGTGCGCCAGTTCATCGCGGCGTTCCGTGGCCTGCTGATCTTCACCGTGATCTGCGGCATCGCGTATCCGCTGTTCATGTTCGGGATCTCCCAGGTGGCATTCAACAAGCAGGCCAACGGCTCGCTGGTGCATTTCCACGGCCGGGTCGTGGGCTCCAGCCTGCTGTGCCAGGAATTCACCGACGCCAAGGGCAACCCCCTGCCGCAGTATTTCCAGCCGCGGCCATCGGCCTCGGAGTCCTCGGCCACCAACCAGACGGGCGGCTGCGACCCGCTCGCCAGCGGAGGGTCCAACCTCGGGCCGAATAACCCGGTGCTGGTGACCGACATCAAGCAGCGCATCAAGGCGATCGAGAAGTTCGACCATGTCCCCGCTTCGGCCATCCCGCCGGACGCGGTGACGGTGTCGGCCTCCGGACTCGAGGCCTACATTTCGCCGCAGAACGCGGCGATCCAGGTGAACCGCGTCGCCACCGCCAGGCACATCGGCCCGGCGACGGTCAGGGCGCTGGTCAAGAAGTACACCTTCGGTCGGCCGCTCGGCTTCCTGGGCGAGCCCGGGGTCAACGTCCTGCTCCTCAACATCGCGCTCGACCAGCAGCACCCCGTACCGTGATGTAGGAGATGACCGAGACAGGAGGCACGCACGTGAAAGGCGCTGCCGCCCCCGCGCGCCGCGGCCAGCTCAGGATCTACCTGGGCGCGGCCGCGGGGGTGGGCAAGACCTTCGCGATGCTCGGCGAGGGCCACCGCCGTCGTTCGCGCGGAGCGGACGTGGTGGTGGCCTTCGTCGAGACGCACGGGCGGCGGCACACGGCCGAGCAGATGCTCGGCCTTGATGTCATTCCGCGGGCCAGGATCAGGTACCGGGACACCCTCTTCGACGAGATGGACCTTGACGCCGTCCTCGCCAGGCACCCGCAGATCGCCCTGGTCGACGAGCTGGCCCACACCAATGTTCCCGGCTCACGCAACACCAAGCGCTGGCAGGACGTCGAGGAACTGCTCAATGCGGGGATCGACGTCATCACCACGGTCAACATTCAGCACCTCGAGTCGCTGAACGATGTGGTGATGAAGATCACCGGCGTGCCGCAGCGGGAGACCGTTCCCGACGCCATCGTCCGCGCCGCCGATCAGGTCGAACTGGTCGACATGACGCCCGAGGCGCTACGCCGCCGGATGGCGCACGGCAACATCTACCCGGCCGAGAAGGTCGACGCCGCGCTCAACCACTACTTCCGCACCGGCAACCTGGCCGCCCTGCGCGAGCTCGCGCTCCTCTGGCTGGCCGACAAGGTCGACGAGGGCCTCCAGCAGTACCGCGAGGCCCATCACATCCACGACACCTGGGAGGCCAGGGAACGGGTCGTGGTCGCGCTGACCGGCGGCCCGGAGGGCGAGACGCTGATCCGCCGGGCCGCGCGGATCGCGGCCCGATCATCCGGCGGCGATCTGCTCGCCGTCTACGTGACTAGGTCCGACGGTCTCACCGGAGCCGACCCGGCCGCGCTGGCGACCCAGCGGCGGCTGACCGAGTCGCTCGGCGGCAGTTACCACCAGGTTGTCGGCGAAAACGTGCCGGAGGCCCTGCTGGCCTTCGCCCGGGCCGAGAACGCGACCCAGCTGGTCCTGGGCGCCAGCCGCCGCCGCTGGCTGTCCACGCTGCTGACCGGGCCCGGGGTGAGCCTGCGGACCATCCGCGACTCCGGCGACATCGATGTCCACATCGTCACGCACGCCCAGATGGGCCGCGGCCGGGGCCTGCCCACCCAGCGCGGCGGGCTCTCGCTGCCGCGCAAGGTCGCCGGCTACGCCATGGCGCTGCTGCTCGCCCCGCTGCTGGCACTGGTGCTGGCGAACCTGCGGCAGCACCTGAACCTGACCAGCGACATGCTGGCCTTCCTGATCGGCGTCATCGCGGTGGCGCTGGTCGGCGGCCTGGTGCCCGCGGTGATCGCGGCGGTGACCGGATCGCTCTTCCTCAACTACTACTTCACGCCGCCGTTCTACACGTTCACGATCTCTGAGGTCGATAACGCGCTCGCCCTGGCCGTGTTCGTCGTCGTGGCCGTCGTGGTGAGCACGATCGTCGACGACGCGGCCAAGCGGTCGAAGCAGGCGGCCAGGGCCAGCGCCGAGTCCGACCTCCTGGTCACCACCGCCGGCAGCATCCTGCGCGGCGAGCAGCCACTGCAGGCCGTGGTCGATCGGGTCCGCGAGGCCTTCGGCATGCAGGCCGTGACCCTGCTCGAGCGCCCGAGCGGGACCGACGGCGGGCGGTCGGCGGTGACCTGGAACGCGGTTGCGACCTCTGGCGATGGCCAGCTCACCCGGCCAGAGGACGGCGACGTGTCGATGCCGGTCAACGACGACCTGTGCCTGGCGGCCCGGGGCCGGACCCTGCCGGCCGCCGACCGGCGCGTGCTGGGCGCGTTCGCGGCCTACGCGGCTGCCGCGCTCGAGCAGCAGCGGCTGACGGCGGAAGCCGAGGCGGCCCGCCCGATCGCCGAGGCCGACCGGATGCGCGCTGCGCTGCTGGCCGCGGTCAGCCATGACCTGCGGACACCGCTGGCCTCGGCCAAGGCGGCGGTCACCAGCCTGCGCTCGGATGACGTGCAGTGGGCGGCCGAGGATCACGACGAGCTGCTGGCGACCGCGGACGAGTCGCTCGACAAGCTGACCAGGCTGGTCGAGAACCTGCTCGACATGAGCAGACTGCAAGCGGGAGCGATGTCGGTGTTCCCGAGGCCGGCCGACCTCGGCGAGATCGTTGCCCGGTCGCTCGACGACCTCGGCCCGGGCGGGAAGGTCGTGCTGGTCGAGATGCCAGCGGACCTGCCCGAGGTGCTCGTCGACCCTGGCATCCTGGAGCGCGTGATCTCCAATCTGATGGCCAACGCGCTGCGCTACTCTCCCCCGGGCTCGCCGCCGCTGCTGACCGCGAGCTCGCTGGGCGATCGGGTCGAGCTCCGGGTCATCGACCGCGGGCCCGGCATACCGGAAGAGCAGGCGGGCCGGATGTTCGTTCCGTTCCAGCGGCTCGGAGACACCGACAATACGACCGGGATCGGCCTCGGGCTGGCGCTGTCGCGGGGCCTGACCGAGGCGATGGAGGGAACGCTGGAACCGGAGGAGACGCCGGGCGGCGGCCTGACGATGGCGCTCTCCCTGCCCGCGGTCCCCGGCACCGCCCAAACGCTGCCCGGTGAGCACACCGAGCCGCAGGGCGCCGATCAGGTGCCGTCATGACCCGGGTGCTCGTCGTCGACGACGAGCCGCAGATCCTGCGCGCGCTCCGGATCAACTTGCGGGCCAGGCAGTACGAGGTCTATACCGCCCAGACCGGCGCGCAGGCACTCGCCGAGGCCGCGCATCATCCCCCTGACCTGGTAATTCTCGACCTAGGGCTGCCCGACCTCGACGGCGTGGAGGTGATCGACGGGCTGCGTGGCTGGACCGACGCGCCGATCATCGTGCTGTCGGGCCGGGCCGACAGCACCGACAAGGTCGAGGCGCTCGACGCCGGGGCGGACGACTACGTGACCAAGCCGTTCGGCATGGACGAGCTGCTGGCCCGGATGCGCGCGGTGACCAGGCGCGGCGCGGCCGAGAGCGAGCCCCAGGTCAACCTAGGCGACACCACCATCGACCTGGCGGCCAAGCGGGTGATCAGGGGCGAGAAGGACATCAGGCTCACGCCGACCGAATGGCACCTGCTCGAGGTGCTGCTCCGCCATCCCGGCAAGCTGCTCAGCCAGCGCCAGCTGCTGCAGGAGGTCTGGGGACCCGGTTACGCCGACGCGACGGGCAACCTCAGGCTCTACATGGCCCAGCTCAGGCGCAAGCTGGAGCCAGACCCGGCCCGGCCGCACTGGCTGCTGACCGAGCCAGGGATGGGCTACCGTTTTCAGCCCGATGCGGAGCGAGCTGGCCGATAACCGGTGCAGTCCGCTCAGGACCGGGCCAGCACCGACCAGTCCGGTGCTGGCGTGATGACCGGCGCGTGCGAGCCGTTTCGCTCATCAAAGGTTTGTTATTAACTACGCACAGTAATCGGAAACCGCGGACCGTTTCCGCGTCAAAGCGCAACCATGGCCAGTATGCGTTTTCGAAGCTATGCCGCCTCCCTGGTCGGCCTTGCTAGCCTGCTGGCTGTTCCCGGCCTCGCTACAGCGGTCAGCGGGTCGGCGAGCCGGTGGCACACAGTGACGTTCCACGGCGTGAGCCTGCGCGTCCCCGCCTCCTGGCCCGTGGTCAGCTTCGCCACGGATCCGTCGGCCTGCCCGCGGCTCGACGTGCACGCCGTCTACCTGGGCACTCCGGGACCGGACCCGATCTGCCCGGCCGGCCTGGTCGGCCGGAGCGAGGCGGTGATGATCGGATCGATCCGGGCGGGCGGCAGCACTGCTGCCGGATCCGTGCCCGCCGCGAGTCAGGCCGCGAGCCAGGCCGCGAGCAGGACCATCATCGACGTGCTGCCGCGCGCGGGCATCCGGGTCGCGATCTCGTACCGGGCCAGCCGGGCGCTGGCCGACCAGATCCGGTCCTCGATCCGACTGGGCGGTACCGGACCGGGACGGCCGCGAGCGGCCCGGGCCGACCGGGCCCCGGCCGGGAGCGCCGCCGCGAGCCGCGGCACGCAGCAGAGCATCTTCACGGGCAGCGGCTTCGACAGCTGTGCCGCGCCGAGCACGGGAACGATGACCAAGTGGCTGGCCTCGACTTACCGCGCTGTCGGCATCTACATCGGCGGCGTCAACCGCGCCTGCGCCCAGGCCAGCCTGACACCATCGTGGCTGACCGGCATCGTCGGCCAGGGCTGGCACTACTTCCCGATCTACCCGGGGCTTCAGTCCAGCTGCGTGCTGGCCTCCGGGGACGCCACCATCACCACTGCGCACGCCGCTGCGCAGGGCAAGGCGGCGGCCGACGACGCCGCCGCTCAGGCGGCCAGCCTAGGCATCGGCCGGGGCACGCCGCTGAGCTTCGACATGGAGGCCTACGCGCCGGCCTGCAACGCCCAGGTCACCACGTTCCTGTCCGCCTGGGACGCTGAGCTGCACGGGCATGGCTACAGCGCGGGCGTCTACGAGTCGTTCACCAACATCGGCGCGCTGATCAAGGCCGCCGGCTCGATTACCGAGCCCGATGTCATCTACTACGCCGACTGGGATGGCAAGGCCACGACCACCAGCCCCTACATGCCGGCCAACATGTGGACCAGCCACGCGCGGATCCACCAGTACCAGGGCGGGCACCTGGAAACCCATGGCGGCGCCACCATCGACATCGATAATGACCAGCTCGACGTCAGCCTCACCGGGACAGTCGCGCCCGCCCGGCACCCTGGTTACCGCATCGCCGTCGCGATCAACAGCAACGGCACGGCCGAGTGGTTCGCGCGGTCCGCCGGCCATGCGCTGGCACACTCGTGGCAGCAGCCCGTCGGCAGCCTGACCTGGTCGGCGATTCACACCGTGGGCCAGTCGCCGACGTCCATCGCGAGCAACCCGTCGGCTGTCGCGCAGGCGGACGGGCGGCTGACCGTGTTCGCCCGCGATGGCGCCGGCCAGGTCGAGCATGCCTGGCAGCAGCCTGGCTTCCCGAACGACTGGGAATGGGGGACGCCGCTGCCAGCGCCACCGCAGCAGGCACGGGCCGGGACCGACCCGGCCGCGGTGCTGCTGCCCCGCCGCGACGTCGCGCTGTACCTGACGGCCGCCGACGGGAGCGTCGCCACTACCCGGCAGCAGCGGCCGAACCAGAACGCGAGCTGGACGCCCTGGCGGGACATCGGCGGGAACTGCGCCAGCTCGCCCGTGCCGGTGGTTTCCGGCCGCGGCGTGGATGTGTTCTGCATCACGGCCGGCCGGTCGGCGGCCGCGGACCGCTGGAACGGCAAGTCCTGGAGCGGCTGGATCACGCTGCCTGGCAGCCCGGCCAACCTGACCGCGGTGCCCGCGGCCGTCGTCGACGGTACTGGCCAGGTCGAGTTCTTCGCCGCGACGGCCGCTGGCGGCCTGGTCGACGCCTGGCTGCCCGGACCGTCCGGAGCGTCCGGAGCGTCCGGGCTGAACGGCGCCTGGACGTGGGGAAGCCCGCTCGCCGGACCGGGCTCGGCGGCCGGCGCCGGAACGAAGATCGGCGGATCGCCGTCCGCGGCGACCTGGCCGTCGGGGAACGTCGTCGTCTACGCCAGGCTGCGCCGCGGCCAGGTCGGCTACATTCGCCACGCCGGCGCCGCTGGCTCGGCCGGCTGGTCGGGCTGGTCATCGATCGGCGCCGTGCCGGGCGGACGGGTGCTGGGCAGCCCGGTGGGCTGGCTCAACACATCGGGAGCAGCCGGGGCGGCGGTTCTCGACGGCCAGCTGAACCTCGCGGTGACCAGCAACTCGGGCCGCGGCTGGTCGGCATGGAGCGAGATCGGCGACGGCTTCTAGCGGCCGCCAGTCGGCAAGGCGGGCGGTTTCTGGCGGGCGGCCTCCTGGCGGGCCGGACTAGCCGACGGCCAGGAAGATGCCGAGCAGGATCGCGACGATCACGATCGCTCCCACCGCGAGGACGATCGGCCGCTTCGAGCCGCTGCCGGACGCCTCACCGGCCCACGGCTGCTCGGGCCAGGCACCGCCGGTTCCGGGTTCGGCGGGACCGCGATCCTGGCTCGACACGAAGGCCTTGAACTCTGCCGTGCTCGCTGAGATATCCGGGGCCGCGCGGAATTCCCCGGTCGTGGTCGGCAGATCATGACGGGCATACCGGTCGTCGTGCTCGGACATGCCCCGACTTTAGCCGATCCACTGCGGCGCAAGCGCCTGATCAGCATAGATTCCTTCGTATTGGATCAGTAGCTGAGCTCGGGCAGCGCGTCGGGCCGGTCGACGAGCTTGGAGAGCACGATGGAGCTCCTGGTCCTGACCACGAAGGGCTCCGCGCTGATCCGCTCGACGACCTGCTCGAAGTGCCGCATGTCGGCCGCCCTGATGTGCAGCAGCGCATCGGCATCGCCGGTGACGGTGCACGCGCTGACGACCTCGGGATGCTTGCCCGTCGCGACGGCGATGTCCGACGGCGAGGTCCGGCCGCGGCAGAAGAGCTCGACGTAGGCCTCCGTGGTCCAGCCCAGCTCGCCTGGGCTGAGCCGGGCGGAGAAGCCGGTGATGGCACCCGTCGCCCTGAGCCGGTCGACCCGGCGCTTGACTGCCGGAGCCGACAGCCCGACCACAGCGCCCATCTCCGCGTAGCTGGCCCGGCCGTCCTGGACGAGGGCACGCAGGATCCGCCGGTCCAGCTCATCGTGGGACATCGGACTCATCCGCCCTCGTCGAGTTCCTGGCCGGCGTTACGAGCGCGGACCGCAGTGCCGCCAGCTCGGCGCACGTTACTCCGTGGCCGACCAGGTAGCCCGCGATGCTGCCCCCATCCCGCCTGGCCCTGGCCAGCACCCGCAGCATCAGATCGGGCGGGCTGGCGAGCAGTGCGGCGGTCAGCCGGTCGCCGAGACCGGTGCCCTCCTGCACCCGGCCGATCGTCGCCGTGTGCTGCGGATCGAGATACAGGCTGCTCAGCGCGTAGTCGGCGGCGATGACCTGATCGGGCACGCCGACGGCGGCGAGCGCGAACGCCACCACGATGCCGGTCCTGTCCTTGCCGGCCGTGCAGTGCACCAGGCCAGGGAGGCCGCCCGGCCGGGCCAGCGCGCGGATGGCCGCTGCGATCGCGGCTCCGCGCTGGTCGACGATGAAGTCGTAGATCTCGGCCAGGTCGGCCGGCAGCGCGTCGAGGTCGTCGCCGATCAGCGAGATATGCATGGTGATGGCGCCGCCAGCGGCGAGGTCGTCGAGCGGGCTCGGCGCGATCTGAGTCTCCGCGCCGGTCCTGAGGTCGAGCACCGTCCGCAGGCCGAGCGTTCCGAGCTGGCGGGCCGCTCCCTGGCCCAGCCGGTGCAGCCCGTCAGATCGGAGCAGCCGCCGCCACGTCGTGACGCCGCCATCCGCGGTCGGGTAGCCACCCGCATCGCGGAAGTTGAGCGTCCCCGGCACCGGCAGATGACGGCGGGGCGCTGCGCCGATGACCTGCACCAGGTCGGCCAGGTCGGCCAGGTCGGCCAGCTCGCCCAGGTCGTCCAGCTCACCCAGATCGCCCAGGTCGCCCGTCCCGTCCTGGCCCACGTCAGGTCCTCGGGATGAGATCCCGCCATGGTGACGCCTACCTCCGGTGGTCCGACAGCGCTACAGCAGGCTATCTGGCCGGCTGGCTCTGCCATCCGCTGCGGGTCGCTCGCGGGTGGCCCGCGGGCAGCCCGTGCGCTGACGCTAAGGTCGGAGGAATCCGGGAGGACGGCGATGACGCGCATAGGTAACTTGTACGGCCCCGATGCGACCTTCCTCGGCGTGCCGAGTGCCGACCTGTCCGACCCGCCATCCTGGGCCGGGACGGACATCATGATCATCGGCGCGCCGTTCGACGGCGGAACCTCGCACCGGCCGGGCGCCAGATTCGGCCCGCAGGCCATCAGGTTCACCGACTACCTGCCGCACGACGGCTCCCGGCCGCACCTGGCCCTGGGAGTCGATCCGCTGGCCGAGCTCAGGGTGGCCGACGCCGGCGACATCGAGATGCCGTCGGGAGACACCGAGCTGTCCCTGCGGCGGCTGGAAGAGGCCGTCCAGGCCGCCGCGACGGCCGGGGCGATCCCGGTGATTCTCGGCGGCGACCACACGGTCGCGTTTCCCGATGCCACCGGGGTCGCCCGGCATGTCGGCTGGGGCAGGCTATCGATGATCCATTTCGACGCCCACGCCGACACCGGCAACACCCAGTTCGGCTCGCTGTACGGACATGGCACCCCGATGCGCAGGCTGATCGAGTCCGGGGCTGTCCGCGGCGACCGGTTCCTGCAGATCGGCCTGCGCGGCTACTGGCCAGAGCCCGAGACGCTGGACTGGATGGCCGATCAGCGCATGCGCAGTTACGAGATGACCGAGATCGTCGGGCGCGGCCTCGACGAGTGCCTGACCGAGGCCTTCGCCATCGCGCTGGACGAATGCGACGGCGTCTTCCTGTCCGTCGACGTGGACGTGGTGGATCCGGGCCTGGCCCCGGGAACCGGGACGCCGGAGCCCGGCGGCCTGTCGAGCAGGCAGCTGCTGGACGCGGTCCGGCGGATCGCGATGGAGCTTCCGCTGGCCGGGATTGATGTCGTCGAGGTCGCGCCGCCGTACGACCACGCGGAGGTCACCGCCTACCTGGCCAACCGGGTCGTGCTCGAGGCGCTGTCTGGCATCGCCTGGCGTCGCCGGCGCGCCGCCGGGCAGTCACCGCGCGAGCCGCACTGGCCACTGCTCCGCGGGCGCGGCGGCCACGGTGACCGCCAGGGTTGATGATTCTGCTGCCGGAATTCAGTCCGATCTATAGTTGAGAGCATGCTGGATGCGACCAGGCTCCGCGTGCTCGTCGCGATCGCCAGGCACGGTTCGGTTACGGCCGCAGCTCAGGCGCTGAATTACGCGCAGCCGTCCATCAGCCACCATATGGCCAGGCTGGAGTCGGAAACCGGCGCGAAGCTGATGGAGCGAGCGGGCCGCGGAATCCGGCTCACCGAGGCTGGCCGGCTGCTCGCCGAGCGCGCCGAGGAGATCCTTGGCCGGCTGGACGCGGCCGAGGCAGAACTAGCCGCGCATGTCGGCCTCAGGCAGCAGAAGATCAGCCTGGCCGCCTTCGGATCGGCGCTCGGCACCCTGGCCTCGGCGGCCGGGTCGGCGCTTCGCGCCGAGCGCGCCGGAGCCGACATCTCGCTCGCACAGGCCGAGCCGGCCGAGGCGCTGCGGCTGCTCCGGGTCGGCGAGGTCGACGTGGCACTGGTCTTCAGGTACCTGCACGAGGCCGATGCGGCCGGGGCCCGCTCGGTGGCGGTGGACGCGGTGGCCGATTCGCTCGTGCCTGAGCCATCCGCAGCCGGATCGCCGGCCGCCTCGACAGTCGGGTCGGACGGCACGGCGAGCACCGACGATGTGCGGTATCAGCCGCTCCTCGACGAACCGGTGTACCTGATCACTCGGGGCGAGCCTGGCACCCCCAGTGCCGCCGGCGTCCGGCCGGGGCAGGACGGCAGCGAGCCGGCGCCGCCGGCCGTAGGTCTGGCCGACTATGCCGGCCATCGCTGGATCGCCGGGTGCGAGCGCTGCCAGGATGTCCTGCTCCGGTTGTGCCGGGCGGCGGGTTTCAGCCCTGATATCGCCGTGACCACGGACGACTACGTCGCCGCGCAGGCGCTCGTCGCGGCCGGCCTCGGTATCGCGATCCTGCCCGGGCTGGCCCTGCGCGCCATGCGCCATCCGGGAATCACGGCGACCGAGCTGCCCGGCATCCGCAGGCAGATCCTCGCCGTAACCTATGGCGGCCCGTCCGTCCGGCCTGCGGCCGCGGCCATGCTCGCCGAGCTGGCGAAAGCCGCCGATCGGTTCCGTGCCGACGCAACCGAGGCCGCCAGCCCCTCCCGCGAGTCCCCGCCTGACCCCCCACCCGCCATCTCGCGACCGGCCGGATGAATGTGCCATCCAGCTGCGAAATGAAGGATGGATGGCACATTCATCCGCTGCCAAGAGGCTGACGCCGCCCAGGAGGACGGATGGCCGCCGGCTGGCGGGATAAACCCGGGATTGATCCCTGTTCCGGGGATGGATCCCCGGATTCATCCCGGCTTGGACGTCCGCGACTGCGGCTGGCTAGATCGCGGCGGCCCGGTCGGCCCAGTACGGGTCTCGCAGCCGGCGCTTCAGCAGCTTCCCGCTCGGGTCGCGGGGCAGTTCGGCGACGAAGTCGATCGTCTTCGGCCACTTCATCTTGGCCAGCCGGCCCTCCAGCGACGCGAGGATCTCGGCCGCGAGCTCGTCCGACGGCTCGATTCCGTCGGCCGGCTGTACGACGGCCTTGATCTGCTCGCCCCACTCCTCGTCCGGGATGCCGAAGACCGCGACGTCGGCGACCTTGGGATTGGTGATGATCTCGGCCTCGATCTCGGCCGGGTAGATATTCGCGCCGCCCGAGATGATCATGTCCGACTTCCGGTCGCAGAGGAACAGGAAGCCGTCCGCGTCGAGGAAGCCTATGTCGCCCACGGTGAAGAAGCCGCGGAGCCGGCTCGCCGCGGTCTTCTCCGGATCGCCCTTGTACTCGAACTCCAGCCCCATCCGCATGTAGACGGTACCGGGAACGCCCACCGGGCACTGCTCGCCGTCATCGTCGGCGACCATGACCTCGCTCATCGGCCAGGCCTTGCCGACTGTGCCGGGTCGCTCGAGCCATTCGGTCGGCGTGACGATGGTGCCGCCGCCTTCGGTGGCCGCGTAGTACTCGTAGATGCACGGCCCCCACCAGTCGAGCATCGCGTGCTTGATCGGCACCGGGCACGGGGCGGCCGCGTGGATCAGCCAGCGCATCGACGAGACGTCGTACTTCGCCCTGACCTCCTCGGGCAGCGACAGCATCCGCTTGAACTGGGTGGGAACCATGTGCGTGTTCGTGACCCGGTATCGCTCCACCAGGTCGAGGGCGCGCTCGGCATTCCACGCGTCCATGCAGATCAGGGTGTGGCCGAACTGCAGCGCGCTGCCGCCGAAGATCGTCACGGCCGTGTGGTAGTTCGGCGAGGTCACCAGGTGCACGTTCGGCGCGCCGCCCGTGATGCCGAAGAACTGCAGCAAGCCGGTCAGCAGATCAGCGGACACATCGGGATCGAGCCCCGACAGCGCGCGCCTGACGCCCTTCGGGCGCCCCGTCGTGCCGGAGGTGTAGTGCATCGCGGCGCCGGCCGTCCGGTCCTGCGGCATCGTGGTCGGCTGCCCGGCGCGCAGGTCGTCGACGCTCGTGAACCCGGGTACCGAGCCGTAGCTGAACCGCGCGGCGGCCGGCACCCCGGCCAGGTCGGCCGCAGCCCGGCCCGCGTCGGCGAAGCGCTCGTGCACGAAGAACGCCTTCGACTCGGTGTCGGCGACGATGTAGGCAATCTCCGGAGCGGTGAAGTGCCAGTTGAGAGGGGTGTAGTACCACCCGGCCTGCAGGGCCGCCAGGCACAGCTCCTGCGGCGCGATCCCGTTCGGCACCAGCGCGGTGATCCCGTCGCCCTCGCGCAGGCCCATGGCCCGCAACGCGTGGACGAGCTGGTTGACGCGGCCGAGCAGGTCACCGGCTCGGTGCTCGGTCCCGTCGGGTTCCACCACCGCAATCCAGTCCGGATCGGATTGCGCACGCTCCCAGAACCCCACCAGCCGCCTCCGATCCGGACCGAGCAGAACTACCGTCAGCTACGCGGACGCGCCGACGGTCGCGTCGTCGTCCTCGTACTCATCATCCTCATTCCTGGCGCGGCTAAGCACCAGACCGACCACGAGCAAGATGATGCCGAGCACGCCGGCGACGATCGGGATGATGACTTCCAGCAAGGCGATCTTGGACCGGCCGCTGTTGTCGATACTGACGCTGGCGGCGACGCTGGCGGGCGTCGTCTTGAAGTTCGCTTCGAGCAGGACCAGGCGGGTGGTTCCCGTGCTGTCCTGCAGTGTCTGCTTGACGTTCTGCACCACGGCCAGCGGCACGCCGGTCACCGGGTCCACGTAGTACGTCTCCTGGGCGCTGTAGAACTCAGGCAGGGTCACCTCGCTGGCGGTCATGCCGACCAGCGAGCCGGGCAGGGACTCCGTGCCGACCTGCGTGGCCGGTATGTTCGCGACGAACACGTAGGTCGAGACGCCGTTTGTGGTGGCGGTGCCCTGGTAGCGGAACGTGACCGGCTTGAGCAGCGTCGTGTCGAAGACCGGGTAGTTCTGCTTCTTGGTGCCGATCGGGAACAGGCTGCCCTGGGCGGTCACGCCAGTGAGGTCCACGGGCTTGCCGTTGACCGAGTTGCCGCTCCACGGGACCAGGACGCCCGTCTTGCGGTCGAACGCGAAGTTGTTTCCCTGCGCCGGGATCGAGACCGCGGTGTGGTGGGTAACGTCCTCAATCGCCGTATACGACTGCCAGACCGCCGTGTCGGAACTGCCGATCGACTTAGCCGCCGCGACGTCCCCCTTGGTGGTGCTGACCGCCTGCAGAGTCACGCCCGACTCCTCGGTGACGAACTTCGGGCTGAAGTACGAGGCGTTGGTCGCCTGCAGCGTGGTCTTGGTGAACTCGTTCAGGGGGAACTTGACCGCCTGGTCCGGGATGAACAACCTGGACAGGATCGCGAGGACGATGAGGAAGACCCCTACCCCGGTCAGTACCGACCAGACGACGCGGCGCATGGGCCCTCCTGGTGATTGGCGTTCAAATCTGGCGGCTAGCGGGGATTGTGCAAGTTTTGACGTATGATACTGATCAAGACTGGTGGTGTCACTACGACTTCGGACACGCGATCGTAACAACCCGATACCTGGCTCACCGTGGTTTACGTCCATGTGCATTGAGCTGCGACGATAACGCTCTAAATAGACGTTCCAAGGCGGCCGGGGAAATGCCGTCAGCCGGCCCTTAACCCGCACCGATCTCGTCGAGAACCAGGCCCGCCGTGCCCACCGCATCGCCGTGCGCTGCCCGCTTGATCAGCCGCTCATGCTCCTGTTCGGGAGCCGGCTCGGCGCGGGCGGCCAGCATCACCAGGTGGTCGTCAGCCATCCGGTAGATGCGCCGTAGCCGCGGGTTGTACAGGATCGCCTCGTCCTCGAAATAGAGCAGGCCCTGCTTGTCGATCGGGCAGGCCAGAATGTCAAGCAAGGGGCGCTCGATCGGCATCATCAACTCTTCTCTCTGCAGGTCGCGGCGGGCTTGGCGGCAGGCCGGCCGTCACGCGGCCCCGATCATCGGGGCGGCGCCGTCGGCGGGCTCGGCATCCGGTACCGCCGCCAGCTCGGCTTCGGAGCTGGCCGGCCTCCTGGACAGCACGACGACGACCACGGCCGCCACCACGATGCCCGTCAGCCGCAGGCTGAGTTTCACCGGATCGGCCGGCAGCCGCTCGCCGAAGAGCCAGGTACCGGCCACGATGAAGAAGACCGTCCCGGTGATGTTGGATACCGGGCCGACGATCGAGACCCGGCAGCGCTGCAGGCCGGTCTGGAAGATGAGCATGCCGACCGCGGAGCAGGCAACGGTCACGTACGGGTACGGCGAGCCCGCCACCGCGAGCAGCAGGCCGGCCCCGAGCACGAGGTGATGCGCCAGCGTGCCGGACAGGGCCTTGATGGCCAGCGTGGCGACCCCATACAGGAGACCGGAGGCAAGCGCGTAGGACACCCCGATCGCCGGCAGCCGGTGCCGGCCGCTCGGCTCTGAGCGCAGCGCGCGGGCCCCGAGGGCCAGGGCGGCCAGGCAAGCGGGCACGGCGACGGCCGCGAGCAGCGGGCCGCTCGCCCGCTCGCCGACGTGCCCGGCCGGACCGACCGCGGACAGGGCGATCATGATGATCGCCGCCACCATCGCCAGCACGCAGGCCAGTTCCACGCGGCCGAGCCTCTCCCGCAGCACGATCCTGGACCCCGCGAGGAGTATGACCACGCCCGACCCCAGAACGGGCTGGACCACGCTGACCGGAGCCAGGGTCAGGGCCACCACCTGGAGACCGAAGCCGCAGAGCATCAGGCCGAAGCCCGCCAGCCAGGCCGGCGCGGTCAGCAGGACGCGCAGCAGCCGCAGCGCATGCCGGGCGTCGATGGCCGGCAGCTGGGCGAGAGCGCGCTTCTCCAGGATCAGCCCGAGGTGGTAGGCGGTGGTGGCGAACAGCGCCACGGCTACGGCCAGGCCAGGTCCGCTCATCGGGAGGCCGCCTCCCGTCCCGCGAACAGGTCGAGCACCTTGGCGTACCGGCCGGCGAACTCAGCGGCGTCGGCGGCGCCGAACAGGCAGCGCCGGTAGCGGAAGGCCAGCCGGAGCCGGCCGCCGACCGTGACCGCGCCGAGCGACAGGCCGCGCGGCATGTGCGCGGAGGTCGAGAACCACACGTCGGCGGCACCGGCGGCACCGAACGCTGGCGCCTCGATCACGCCCAGGTTAGAGACGAGAGACGTATCGCAGAAGAACGGACCAGCGACCCGGAGCGCCGTCCGCAGCAGCAGGTGCTTGACCGCGACCGGGACCGGTGCCGCGGCCAGCGCGCGGGACACGAGGTCAAGCTGCGGCCCGGGATGGTCCTTGGCGTGACGCGTCTGCCGCGCCACCTGGCCGAGCAGCTCACCCGGCGCCACCCGGCCGGTCAACCGGGCGGTGACGGCGGTGAGCCTGGACACGTTGGCCCACTGGCCGTCGCCGCCCCCCTGGGCCCGGTCCCCGACCGGCATCGTGATCCTGATCTGGCCGCGACGGGCGCCGCGCGACTCGTTCCACTCGCTGATCGTGAGCATCAGGGCGGCGATGAGCAGATCGTTTACGCTGGCGCCGGCTGACCGGAGCGAGTCGGCGACGTCGAGCCCGTCCCAGGTCAGCAGGTAGCTGCCGTATCCGGGCCGGGAACGGTCGCGGCCCTGGCCGGGCGCGATCCGCGTGATCGGGCCGCCCGGGCGCCAGCGCCGAGCGGCTGGGCGTGCGGGCGGCCGGGCCGCCGTCGACGCCGGAGCAAGAGATCCGGCCGCGGCCGCGTGACCGGCCGCCGACCACGGGCGGGCCTCGGAGCCAGCTTGGGCTGCCCGCGCCCTCCCCCCGGCGACGCCATACGCCTGGGCCACGCTGCGCAGCAGCCGGAGGCAGGACAGCCCGTCGAAGCAGGCGTGGTGGGCGTTGAGGATGAGGCTGGCCCCGCCAGGCCCGGAGGCGAGCAGGAACCGAAGCGGCGGCGAGGTAGCGAGGGACGGCGACTGCGACAAGAACGTGTCCCGCTGGCGATCCAGATCGGCCTGGTCGGCGTACTCGGCAACGCGGACCGGATCGACGTCGGGAACGGGCGGGAACTCCCAGTAGTACGACGGCCGCCAGCGGCTAGTCCGCAGCCGCCTGGCCCTGACTCTCGGCTCGGCGGCCAGGACGGCCTGCACGCAGGCCCGCAGCGCGGACTCGTCGAGCTGCCCCGGGACCCTGACCTCTACGTGCACGTTGGCCGGCTCGGCGGGACGGTCGTAATAGCAGGTCAGCTCGTCTGCCACGGCGAATCGCTCAGTCACGGCGCAGCCGCCGGCCGGACCGGAAGGACCGGCAGCAGAGCCGCCGCCAGCGCCATCAGCGCGCAAGCCTGTGCCGGAGCGCCGAACGCGCCCGTCCCAGGCAATGCGGGATGAGCGGCCAGCGCGGTGAGGACGCCGGCGGCCGTCATCCCGGCCGCCGCGACCCCGCTGAGCCAGCCCGGCCACCGGTAGCCGATCACCGCGACCACCGGCACCGCGAGCACCAGGGGCCCGCCGATGACGGCCAGCAGAGCAGCGAGCGCGAGCACGCCGAGCCAGGGCTGGCCACCGTACCGGGCCAGCCAGGAACGCCAGCCGGCCGCGGCCGGCGGTTGCGCTCCGCCGGGAGTCCCTGGTGCGACCGGCGGCGGCCCGCCCTGAGCCGCGGGTGCGGAGCCAACGCGGGCCCGGGCGCGCGCGAAAGCGGCCAGCGCCCGCCGAGCGGTGGCCTGCCCTGACCGCGCGCCATCGTCCTGAGGGTCATCACCTGACTCGCCATGACCGGTCCCGCTATACGGCGCATCGACCTCGAACGGCCCGCCAGGACCCGGCCCGCCAGGACCAGCGGTGTACGCCTCCCAGGCCGCCGCTGAGTACAACGGCGCGTCCGCGTCGGTCTGCCCCCTGTGAAAGGCATCCCAGGCGGGCTCGGGCGGGTCCGGCTGGGGAACGGCCTGCTGGCCGGGCGCCGCCGCGCGCGGCGGCAGGCCGGCCGGCACGTACCCGGCGGGCAATGCTCGATCCATCAGCTCGGTGACTCTCCTGCGCCGTCGGCGGACCGTGGCGACGAGGAGCAGAGCGAGCGCCGCGGCCGCGGAAAGGATTATCCAGACATGGTAGAACTTAACCGGCTGAAAGGTCAGGGTTACGACGCCACCGCTGCCGGCCGGGACGACAAACCCCTGCTGCCAGCCGTCGAGGCGCACGGGCGTCAGCGCTCGCCCGTCCAGGCTCGCGGCCCAGCCCGGGTTGGCGTTCTGATGGAGCTCCAGATACGAAGCCACGCCGGGACCGACCCGAACCTGCCGCGATTCAGGCTGCCAGGCGAGCACCGCGACCGACCTGGCCGGTCCGGCCGACGCTGACGCTGGCCCCTGTCCCCCGCCCGCTACCGCGGACCACCGGCCGCTGAACAGGCTGAGGTCGGTGATCGTGAACGCGCCGGGGCGGGCCGCCGCCAGCCAGTGCCGGCCGGGCGTGAGCAGAACCTCCGAGCGAGTGCCGCACAGCCTGATGCGGACCGGCTGGAACCTGATCAGCCCGCCCACCTTGCCGGCGACCGTCGTCCGGAACGCGTGACCGTCGACCGTGACGTCCGGCCCGGATCCGCAGGGCAGCGCGAACCTGGTGCTCGCCGCGAGGGTCGCGGTATGCAAGCCGGCCAGGGCGGGAATCGACAGCCTCGACAACCCGACCGGCAGCTGCTGGATCTGGCCCGCGCTGCCGCTGGCCGCGTACTGGACCACGGGGAAGCTGATCGTCATCTGGCTCGTCGTCAGCGGCGGCACGATCTCGGTCAGCCCGTCGAGTCCGATGCTGGCGTACCTCGTGCCCTGCGGACTGGTGATCTTGATGGCTTCTGGCGCGGCCGCGAATCCGGGCAGCGGCTGGATCACCATTCGCCTGATCGTGCGCCGGCCCTGCCAGGTCAGCCTGATCACCGGTTTCGGGCCGCCCGCGACCCACGCGCCAGGATGATCGCGGCGCAGCAGGTTGGCAGCGGCCAGGCCAGGCAGCGATGCCCAGGTCGAGCTGGCGGTCACCTCGAGGGTGTTCCTGCGGGACGGCGTGAGCGTGCTGAGGATCGCGTCCAGGCCGGGCCCGGGAACAGCCAGCCCGCTGGCCGTGAGCTTGAACCAGCCCTGCGTCGTCGTCGTGAAGGTTCTGGCCATGGGCGGGAAGGCCGCGACGTTGGCCAGGCTGGCGGGCGACGGCACCGGCCGCTCGAACGAGAACGCGGCCGCAGCGGCACGCTGGCCCGCAGCGTCCTGCGGCGCCTTGAGGTATCGGGTCACCGTGACGCCCGGGATGGAGACGTCGGCGAACCCCGCGCCCGGGCCGCCTGGCACGCCGCCGCGGACGGCGGCGATGGTGATCCGCACCGTCCTGGTCGGGCCGGGCGGCACCTGCAGCGCCTGGGGTGCAGCGGTCGGCCGCACCGCGCTGGTCATCACCCCGGCATCGGTGCGGACCGTGAGCCGGACGGGCACCGGCCGGGCCGCCTGGTCGGCCAGCAAGGTGACCCCGATCGAGCCGGGCAGATCGATGCGGTGGTCGAAGGTGATCTGGACCCACTGCCCGACCGCCGTCGTCGGATCAGCCTCCGACCAGACGGTGCTCGGGTTGTTGTCGAACACGTTGACCGGATCGATCTGCGGCGTCTCGGCCAGCCAGGACCCGGCGGACGACGCGGTAACCGCTGCCGCCCCCCTCAGTACGGCGACGGTCTGGTGACCCGCGCTGGACACCGGAAGCAGCTGCCTGGGCGGCGCCCCGGCATCGCCGAGCGGGTCATGCGCGGGGTTGGTCCCAGTCGCCGTGTAGGTGTAAGACGCGCCCGGGTCGATCACCCCGAACGCGTGATCGGCGCGGGGGAGAGCATCGGTGATGGCCCACAGTTCCGGCCGGGCGGCCGGCCGGTCTCCCGCGATCACCGCTGGTGCCGACGCGGGCAGCACGCGCTGGCCGATGAGCTGGAGCAGCGCATCGGGGCCGCCGTTGACCAGGACCGTCTTGCTGACCGGCAGCGCGACGGCGGCCGCCGGCGGGAGTGTGCCGGCGTTTCCCGCCGCGAAGATCTCAACTGCCGGATATGACGTCAGGGCGGCGTGCGGGGCGCCCTTGCCTGCCGTCCCACTGCTGCCGCCGCCGAAGGCCGCGACCCGGCGGAATCCGGAGCTGGCCAGCGCCTGGTGCACGACCTGCGGCGGCGTATACCCGATCGAGGTGGGGCTCAGGTCGTTGCGGACGACGATGTAGCGGATCCCTGACCTGCTCAAAGTCGCGGCCAGGCCGGGGATGCGCTCGCCCGAGTTCACGGCCGCCTCGACGGACCTGAGCAGCAGCTCCGATCCGGCGCCGCCGTAGGGCACGAGGCCCTGCGCGGCCCATGGCGAGCTGGCGAGCGGCTCGAGCGGATCGTCGATCGGCTCGCCCCACAGGAAGGTTCCGTGCGCGGCGGCAGGCACCACGAGAGCGGGCGCCCGCGGTGAGTGCAGCTTCAGGTACGCGGCCGCCTGGTACCAGTAGGGCGGCACGGAGCCGAACGAGCCGGAATTGAGGACCCGCCCGGAGACCTGCGGGTAGGCCAGCCCGAGCAGGACGAGCGCGATCACCGGCGCGGCGATCAGGTGCCACAGGGCCCGCGGCGCCGGATCGGCCGCGAGGGCCGCCCGCCTGGTCCGGAGCACGAGCGCGTGCGCGATGCCCAGCGCCAGGACGGCCGCCGCCACCGGCTCGACCTTGTACACGCTGCGCAACGGCGCGGCGAACCCGTTCAGCAACTGGTCTACCGGCTGGTGGAGCAGGCCGCCGAGCGGGCCAGGGTAACCGGCCAGCGCGACCAGCGCCGCGAGGCCGAGCGACAGGCGCAGCCAGCCGCCGGCCGGCAGATCCCGGCGGGCCAGCCCGAGCAGCCCCATGGCGGCCGCGACCGCGGCCGCGAGGATCGCCATCGGGTCGGCGACCATCACCCAGCCGGCCTGCAGCCACGGCTGGCCCAGGTTCAGGTAGGCCGTCCAGTTCCCCGCGCCGCGCAGGAAGGTGGCCGCCGACATGGTCCCCGTCGTCGTGGCCGACTGCTCCACGTAGGGCAGGAAGTTGAACGAGTACTTCGCCTGGAGCAGGAGCGGGACCACCCACCAGGCCGTGGCCGCCGCCACTGCCCCCGTCCAAAGAGCGGCCAGCACGATCCGCCTGCGGCCGCGCACCTGCATCAGGATGAAGACCGCGGGCAGGATCAGCACGTCCAGCGTGGAAGTGGCGTTGACGCCGCCCATACAGAGAACCGCGACGCCCGACCTGGCGGCCGCGCGCACCAGGCTCCCGCCGCCGGCCGCGCGGACCAGCGGGAGCACCGTCCACGGCACGAGCAGCCCGGGCAGGATCCCGGCGGAGGTCGAGCCGATGACGATGGTGAAGGTCGGCCAGAGCGCGAACGCCAGCCCGGCGACGATGCGCGACCGGTCGGTGCCGACCCGCAGCGCCTCGGCCAGCTTCACCAGCCCGGCGAACCCGGCCGCGATCAGCAGGGACAGCCAGAACCGCTCCGTCAGCCAGACCGGAACCTTGAGCAGCTGCCCGGCCAGGTAGAACGGCGCCATCGGGAACGCGTAGCCGATGTACTGGTCCTGCAGGGTGCCGAACCACTCGTCCGGGTTCCACAGGTGCCAGAGCCGGCTGTAGAAGCCAGCCGGATCGAGATCGACGCCGAGCTTGGTGTCGAAGAAGATCTGGCCCCTGGCGTTCAGGATCAGGATGACGAGCGCGACCAGGAAGACGGCCGCGGTGAGCCGCCAGGTGCGAGCGCCATCGGTATCCGCCGTCGCGGTTGCGCCGCTGCCGGTCACCGGACCCGCCTGGCCTGGCGTCCGGTGCTGCCAGGCCGCAGGCGCGAAGGTCACCCGGTCCGCCGCAGGATCAGCAGCAGGTTCCAGGTCGCGACCTCCCGCAGGCCAGGGACGAGCAGCAGCGGGCGGCACCAGAGCGGGTAGTAGCGCGGCCTGGCCGAGACCACCTCGACATCGGCCCGGCCGCGCATCGCGCGCAGGACGGGCCCGATGTGCACGGGGAACAGGCTGGTGCCGACCTGGTTCTTCGGAAGCTTTCCGTGCTTGCGCTGATACCGGCGCTCGGCGCGGCGGGCGCCCAGGTAGTGCCAGGGCGACATCTCGTGACCGCCCCACGGCGAGTACCAGTTGGTGTACGACAGGTAGATCAGGCCACCGGGCCTGGTGGCCCTGACCATCTCCTCGATCAGGCCGTTCGGGTCCCTGACGTGCTCGAGCACATTCGACGAGACACAGATGTCGGCGCCGCCGTCACGAACAGGAAGCCAGTAGCCGTCGGCGATGACGGCGCCCGGCGGCGTCTCGCCGCGGCTCATCATCTCGCCGGCGTCGACCTCGAACAGGTAGCAGTGAGCGCCGCGGGACCTGAACTCCTCGGTGAAGTAGCCCGCGCCGCCGCCGATGTCGAGCACCGTCCGGCCCTGGACCGCGGTGAACTCGGCCAGCTGGCTCGCCGCATCCTGCGCCAGCGCCGCGTAGAAGCCGTCAGGATCCGCCTGCTCGCTCAGGAAAAGGCGGAACAGGCGGACGGACCTCGACATGCGCCGGCTCCTCGATTGCATGGCCCTCTGCTCCGCGTGTCGCGGCCGCGACCCGGTCAAGCTGGGGCGGTTGCAGGGACACATGCTACTTTTCAGTAGCACCTGATTGTCAGCCTAGCTAGCACTTCACGGCCCTAGACCTGATTCGGCCGGGCCAGTCGCGGTGCGATCGCATCTGGACGGTAATGAGGTCCTCCGGCCAGGAGCGCACAATCCGGCAACGACCGCCCCGGGCACCGCCGCCCGTGTTTACACTTGACGATCTTGGCGAAATCACCACAATAGTGCTCACCGCTCAGGCTCGGCGGTCGGACACGGCAACCCGGGAGGTTCACGTCCGTGAAGCAGCGCCGATCTCCCGTCAGGCGGCGGAAGCGCGCGAGCCACGAGGCGAGCGCACCAGCATGAGCTCAGAGCGGCACATCGTCTTCATCGCCTGGCGTGACCTCGCGAACCGGGACGCGGGCGGTTCTGAGCTCCTAGTCGACCGGCTGGCGCAGGGCCTGACCGAGCGCGGCGACCGGGTGACGCTGCTGTGCGGCGGTGCGGTCGGCGAGCGGACGTACGAGGTCCGGCGCAGCGGCGGCACCTATACCCAGTTCGCGCGGGCGCCGTTCGCGTTCCGGCGGCATCTGCGTGACTGTGACCTGATCGTCGAGGTCTGCAACGGCATGCCGTACCTGGCTCCGCTGTGGACCAGGCGGCCCGTCGTCTGCCTGGTCAATCACGTACACACCGAGCTGTGGCGGCTACGCTTCCCGCCGCCGCTCGCCACCCTCGGGCGGCTGACCGAGTCCGCCGTCATGCCGTGGGTGCACCGTGACAACCTGTTCCTCACCGTCTCGGCGTCCACCTTCGCCGCGCTGCGGGAGATCGGCGTCGACACCGAGCGGATCAGGCTGATCTGCAATGGCGTCGAACCCGGCCCGCCGCCCGCACCCCGGGCACCCGAGCCGCTGTTCCTCGCGCTCGGCCGGCTGGCCGGCTACAAGCGGATCGACCTGCTGCTCAGGCTCTGGGACCGGGTGCGGCATGTCACCGGTGGCCGGCTGGTCATCGCGGGCGACGGACCCGAGCGCGAGCGGCTCCAGGCGCAGGCGGGCCCGGGCGTCGAGTTCACCGGCCGGGTGTCGGAGGAAGAAAAGCACCGGCTGCTGTCGGCCGCCTGGCTGCTGCTGCATCCGGCCAGCATCGAGGGCTGGGGAATCGTCGTCGCCGAGGCCGCCGTCCGAGGTACGCCGGCGATTGGGTTCAGCGTGCCCGGGCTCCGGGACTCGGTCGTCCACAACGAGACCGGCCTGCTGGTCAGGACCGAGGGCGAGTTCGCCTCGGCGTGGGCATCCCTGGCGATCGATGACCGGAAGCGGCACGCGATGGGCCGTGCCGCGCACCAGCGCGCCCTGCAGCTGCACTGGTCGGCAGCCGTCGACGGCTTCTCGCTGGTGGCCGACGAGGCGCTGGCGCGGGCCAGGGTGGCCGGCCAGGTCTCGGCTAGCCAGGTCAGGACCGGCCAGGTCCGGGCGGAAGCCGGGGCCGACGAGCCGGTGGTCGCTGACGCGGTCGGCTACCTGGCCCAGCCCTCCGGCCCGGCGCCGTCGGAGCCGGCATGAGCGCGCCGGCTACTCCGCGGGCCGACCCGGCGCACGGCCCGGCGCGGAATGCGGGGCCCGCCGCCAATCCGCTCCGCGATTTCTACGAAGACCCCGCCGTGCCCGCTAGCTCGGGGCCCGACCGCGCGAACCGCCAGGCCGAGATGCTCGCCGGCCTGCTAGCCGCCATGGCGGCGCCGGCCCGGATCCTGGACGTCGGCTGCGGTGACGGTTTCGCCACCAGCGTGGCGGCCCGCTGGAACGACGCCCATCAGTTCGTCGGGCTCGACTGGTCGGCTCCCTCGCTGGCGCAGGCCGCCGCGCGAGGCCTAACCGTCGTGCGGGCAGGCCTCGACGCGCCGCTTCCGGTCCGGTCGGGCAGCGTGGACGTGGTCATCATGAGCGAGGTCATCGAGCACCTCGTGGACACGGACTCCGCCGTCGAGGAAGCCCACCGCGTGCTCCGGCCGGGCGGCTCGCTGCTGCTCTCGACGCCGAATCTCGCCGCCTGGTACAACCGGGGCCTGCTGGCGCTCGGCATCCAGCCCGTCTTCTCGGAGGTCAGCCTGCGCTCGGTCTTCGGCCGGCCGGGCCGCCAGGTAGCAGGTCACCTGCACATGTTCACCCGCCGCGCCCTGGTCGAGTTCCTCGCTGCCTACGGCCTGGAGTGCGTGCGGGTCGCTGGCGCGCGCTACCACGACGTGCCAGGCCGTGCTCCGACCGCTCGACCGGATCTTCTGCCACTGGCCGTCCGCGGCCTCGATCCTGCTCGTGCAGGCACGCAAGGCGTGATGTTGCACAAGCTCGCCCTGCGAGCGCGGCCGCAGACCACGCCGGCCGCGGCCGACCCAGCTTCGGCCTCGGCCCCGGCCGTCCCAGCCTCGCCGCCGGCCCCGGCCGTCCCACCTACCCCGCCGGCCCCGGGCCGGGGGACGAACCTGAACCGGGTTCGGCCACACCTGTGGCCGGCCCTGACCGGCCTGGTACTCGGGCTCCTGGCCCTCGGCCCGGCCCTGGGCCGCGGATTCGTCCTCTCCTACGACATGGTCTTCGTCCCCGAACCACCGGTCGGCTACGCGGACCTCGGCCTGGGCGGCGGTCCGCCTCGGGCGGTCCCCAGCGATGTCGTCGTCGCCCTGGCCGCGAGGATCGTCCCGGCCGAATTTGTTCAGAAAATGATCTTGATCGCGATCTTCGTGCTGGCCTGTTCCGGTGCGGCGGCGCTGCTTGCGGCCAGGTGGCCGGATCGCGGTGGGGGCGGAAAGCTGCCGCTGCTCGCCCAGCTGGTCGCCGGGGTCTGTTACGCGTGGAACCCGTTCGTCGCCGAGCGGCTGATCATGGGGCAGTGGGCGATGCTGCTCGGCTACGCCGGACTGCCGTGGGTCGTGCGCGAGGTCTGCGGCCGGGCGGGCCGCATCCGCGTCTGGTGGCTGGCCGCGGCGATGGTTCCGGCCGCGATCGGCGGCTTCGCCGCGATGTCGATCACCGTGCTCGCGGCCGTGCCCGCTGCGCTCTGCGGCGGCTATCCCTGGCCGGAGCGGGCTCGCAGGCTGACGCTCACGCTGGGCGTCATCGCGATCGCCAGCCTGCCCTGGCTGATCCCCTCGCTCGTCAACCCGGTGCACGCCGACCCGAGCGGCGCGGCGGCGTTCACGGCCCGGGCTGACACGCCGTTCGGGGCGCTCGGCAGCCTGGTCATGCTGGGCGGCATCTGGAACGCCGAGGCAGTCCCGGCCGGCTACGGCGGGCCGGCCTCCGCCTGCTGGCTCGCCGTCGTCATCGTGGCCGGAGCCGGGTACCTGGTGGCGGCCAGGAGCAGGCGGCTCAGCCCGGGGCCGGCCTGGCGGCCGCGGCGGGCATCGGCATCGCGGCGGTCGGGCTGACCGGGCCGACGCTGGCGGCCCTGCGCGCCGCCATCACGTTCTGGCCCGGATTCGCACTGCTCCGTGACGGCCAGCAGTTTGTCGCGCCGGCCGCCCTGGCCGTGGCCATCGGCCTCGGCGCCGGGGTCGGCGCGCTGATCGAGGCGGCCAGCGCGCCGGGCGGTTCCCGCCTGATCCGGGGCACGCAGTCCGCGCTCGGGCCAGCCGTGATGCTCGGCGTGCTCGCGCTGGCCGCTCCGGTCGTCCTGCTGCCCGGGCTCGCCTGGGGAGCGGCCGGCCGGCTCCAGGCGGTGCAGTACCCGGCCGACTGGATGCGCGCGCGCCAGATCATCGCGCACGACCGGCACGCCGGCTCGGTGCTGCTGCTGCCGTGGGCCCAGTACCGGCGCTATCCGTGGAACCACGGCGAGGCCGTCTTCGATCCCTGGCCCCGGCTGCTGGCCCGCCCGGCGATCTGGAACGACGCCCTTCAGGTCGGCCGGACCACGGTGGCCGCCGAGAGCGAGCGAGCACGCCAGCTCAGCCCGGTGATCAGCTCGGGCCGCCCGATGACGTCGGCGCTGGCCGCGGCCGGCGTCCGGTACGTGGTGGTCGATGCGGGCCCGCTGCTCAACCTCGACCGGCAGCGCGGGGACCGCCAGCGCAGCGGCCAGCTCGCCGTGCTGGCCCGCCTGCCGGGCGCCCGGGTCCTCCAGGCCAGCCCGGACCTCGTGCTATTCCGCCTGCCCGCGGCGCCGCCAGCCGGCCCGTGAGCCGCGATGAATGTCACCATCCGCAATGCCTGCTAGCTGCGGAAAATATCTATTTCATATCGGTCTGGCGAGATAGCCCGGACATTCCCTAAGCTAGGGGGCCAAGCCGCCAGGATCTCGGTGCGGGTCCGGCAAGGAGGAGCATTCGTGACTCGACTAGGTCTGCTGCTGATTTCGGTCGTGGCCGGCGCCGCGCTCGCGTTCGCCGTGGCGTTCACGATCACGAGCGTGCTGGCCAGCGCCGACGAGAGCCCGGTCAACCAGCAGCTGTACAACTACGGCACGCACTGACCCATCCCGCTAGCTGTCCGCGGTGAGTTCGGCCGCCAGGATGGCACCGAGTTCCCAGCACGCATCCAGGTCGGCCCTTGTCGGCGGCCCGGTCACGCAGACCGGCGGCCTGACCTTCTGCCAGCCAAGCCCGTTCGCAATCGACTCGACGGCCCTGACCGCGCCGGTCGTATCACTGGCACCGTGCACGTAGAGCCCGTAGGGGCGCCGCTGAGTGGCCTCGAGGCACGGGTAGTAGATGCCGTCGAAGAAGTGCTTGAGCGCTCCTGACATGTAGCCGATGTTGGCCGGCGTGCCGAGCAGGTAGCCGTCGGCGGCCAGGACGTCGGCGGCGCCGGCGGTCAGCGCGGGCACCACGGTCACGTCGACATCCTCGATCTCGTCCGTGCGCGCCCCGGTCAGCACGGACTCGAACATGGCCTGCATCGCCGGTGACGGCGTGTGGTGCACGAACAGCAGACGGCGCATGTGCCCGGAGCATAACCGCATCGCGCCCGGCCCGCCTCGTTCCCTGCCAGCCACGCCCTGTTCCTTGCTCCGCCCGTCACCCTGAGCTTAGACTGAACATTCAGTCAAACTCCGTTAGGGAGCTAGTCATGGCCGATAGACAGGCCTCGTACGACGAAAGATCAGCACGTCAGACCGCCACCCTGGCCGACCCCGCTCACCTGGCCGACCCCGCTCGCCCGGAGGCGGCGCACGAAGCGACCCGGCCAGCTTCGCGCCCGTCCCTAGCCGAGATCATCGGCGAGCAGGAGCGCATCTTCATCGACCGCCAGCCCGAGTCAGCCCGGCTAGCGGCCGAGGCCCGCGAGGCCCTGGCGGGCGGCGTGACGTCCAGCTGGCAGATCTCCCGCCCGCAGCCGGTCTGGCTCAGTCATGGCAGCGGCTCCAAGCTCTACGACGTCGACGGCAACGAGTATGTCGACATGCACGGCGGTTACGGCGTCTCGCTGGCCGGGCACGCGCACCCCGCGATCGTTGCCGCCGTGCAGCACCAGGTGACCCGCGGTACCCATTTCGCCCAGCCGACCCGGGACGCGCTCGCGGTGGCCAGGGAACTCAGCCGCCGGTTCGGGCTGCCGCAGTGGCGGTTCGGGAACTCAGGCACCGAGGCGACGATGGACGCGGTGCACCTGATGCGCGCGATCACCGGGCGGGATCTGATCATCAAGGTCGAGGGCTGTTACCACGGGCACCACGACTCGGTTCAGGTCTCGGTGTACCCGGACCCGGACGAGATCGGCCCGGCCGACCGGCCGGCCAGCGTGCCGGTGGGCGCGGCCGTGCCGCGCGCGCTGACCGACCTGACGGTCATTGTCGGGTTCAACGATCTCGCCACCGTGCGCAGGGTCCTGACCGAGTACGAGGGCCAGGTCGCCGGGATGATCCTCGAGCCGATCATGATGAACGCCGGCATCATCCTGCCCGAGGACGGCTACCTGGCCGGGCTGAAGGAACTTCTGCACGCCCACGACGCACTGCTGGCCTTCGACGAGGTCAAGACCGGGCTGACGGCCGGCCCGTCAGGCGCGGTGGGCGTCACCGGCGTCACCCCGGACATCATCTGCCTGGCCAAGGCGATCGGCGGCGGCATCTCGGTCGCGGCGATCGGCGGCACCCACGACGTGATGAAGCACGTCGCCAACGGCGACTACGAGCAGGTCGGCACGTTCAACGGCAATCCGCTCGCGATGGCCGCGACGCGCGCGATGCTGCACGAGGTCGTCACGCCCGAGGCCTACCAGCGAATCGAGGCCCTTCGCACGCTCGCGGTCGACGGCGTGTCCGAGGCCATCGCCCGCTACGGGCTGGCGGCCAGCGTCGTCTCGGTCGGCGCGAAGGGATGCATCGTCTTCAGCCAGGAGCCGGTCCGCGACTTCCGCGACTTCCTGGCCATCAACGATTCCTACAGCCACGCGCACTGGCTGTTCCAGCACAACGGCGGTGTCTTCCTGCCGCCGTGGGGCAAGTCCGAGCAGTGGCTGATCTCGGTTCAGCACGATGAGAGTGATATAGATCGCTTTAACCGTAATGTCATGAGGTTTGCTTCTAGCATCGGGTGAGACGCAAAAGATGCTAGATTCCGCTGCGTGAATCCAGGCGCGCATCCGCGAGATCCCGCCGGGCTGAGCCGGCGGTCCTTCCTGGCCAGGACCGCGGGCGCCAGCCTGGCGGCGGGCGGGCTCGGCTCGCTCGTCGCGGCGTGCGGGTCGGGCGCGGTCGCGGCCCCGCAGTTCACTCCGCTGCCGACGCCGAAGAAGCCGGTCAGGTGGCCGATCCTGGCCGCCAATCAGCCGATCGCCGGCGGGCAGGCGGCCGAGACCGGCGCCACGCTGCAGGTCTACGCGTGGGTCGACCACGTGAGCCAGCGGTGCCTGGACGACTTCTCCAGGAAGTTCCGGTGCCAGGTCGAGCTCACGACCTTCGCCACGATCACCGATGCGCTCGGCGCGCTGCGGCGCGGCCGCGGCCGGTTCGACGTCTTCCTGGGCGCGCCGACCGACATCATCGGCATCCTGACCGAACGGGGCATCATCCAGCCGCTGAACCACAGCTACATCCCGAACATCAGGCATGTGTGGCCAGCGTTCACAGATCCCTATTACGACAGCCACTGGCTGTACACGGTGCCGTACACGGTCTATACGACCGGGCTCGCCTGGCGTAAGGACCTTGTCGACATCGACCCGTATGCGCTGGTCAACGGCTGGGGTTTCCCGTGGGTTGCGAACCGGTCAGGCAAGACGGCGATCCTGGACGACTATCGCGAGGGCATCACGCTGGCGCTGCTGTACGGCGGCGTCACGGACGTCAACACCACCGACCCGCTGATCATTAACACCGCCCGGCAGGCCCTGCTCGGCCTGAAGCGCGCGGTCCGCCTGCGTATCGGCAACGACACCAGCCAGCAGCTCGCGACCGGCCAGTCCTGGATCCATCAGGCCTGGTCCGGCCAGGTCGTGGCGGCCGCGCGCCAGCTGCCCCGCGGCGTCCCCGTCGAGGCGCTCGGCTACTGGTTCCCGCCGGACGGCAAGGGCCCGGTGGCCAACGACACCGGCACGGTGCTGCGCGGCGCGCAGAACCCGGTTCTGGCCCACCTGTTCCTGAACTTCCTGCTCAATCAGACCAACGCGATGCACAACATCGCCGGGACGGGCTACATGCAGCCGCTGACCTACGTGACGCCGCAGCGGCTGGTGTCCGGCGGCCTGCTGCCGGCCAGCCTGACCTCCGCCATCGTCTTGTCGACGTACCTCGATCACGGTTACAAGGAGGTCCAGCTCCAGCCCGCGGCCGACCAGCTCTGGCAGCAAGCCTGGCGGACCGTAGTGCGCGCACGCCCTTGACCAGCTTCAACGTCTTTTACCGACTTATCCGCTTAGCCCTATGTGATGGTCCTGTAATCTCGAAAACCTTGCCACCACGTACCATCAGGAGTAATCAGGAGTAGTTGAAGGGCCGTTCAGCCTGCGGGGGCAATACACAGCACTACCGCCCGCCCCGAACCGGCCGGTCTGGAATCCCTGAGCGAAGGGATGGCACCTCATGCATCCGAAAGAAGGCTGGCGCGACGGCAAGCCGCCGATCCCCGGCGTGTCCCGCCGCGGTTTCCTGCGCCGCGGCGCCGGAGCCGGGGCGGCGCTGCTCGGCGCCGGCGGGGCCAGTTCCCTGCTCGCGGCGTGCAGCTCGGAACTGCTCGCGGACACGGGCCACCGCGCGCTGCCGCTCCCCCGCCCGAATAACCCGGTCACCTGGCCGATCTACGCGGACAACAAGCCGATCCCCAGCGGCATGCAGGCCGAGCGCAACGCGACGCTCAAGATCTACAACTGGGTCGCCTACGTGAACCCGAAGTGCCTGAAGGATTTCGGCAAGAAGTACAACTGCAACGTCGAGGTGACGACGTTCAACACGATGACCGAGGCCCTGGCCAAGCTGAGCAGCGGCAAGGTCAACTTCGACGTGTTCATGGGCGTGACCAACGACGTGATCGGCAAGACCGTCGCCCAGAAGCTGATCCAGCCGCTGAACCACAGCTACATCCCCAACATCGGGCAGACCTGGCGCGAGTACACCAGCCCGTTCTATGACCAGAACTGGCAGTACACGGTGCCGTACACGATCTACACGACAGGGATCTCCTGGCGCAAGGATCACATCCCCGACGATCCCGGCTCCTGGCCGAACGGATACGCCTTTCCCTGGCAGTCCAAGTACGCGGGCAAGGTCGCGATCCTCGACGACTACCGCGAGTCACCCAGCCTGGCCCTGATGAAGAACGGCATCTACAACCTGAACACCACTGACCGGGCGCAGATCACGCTGGCCAGGCAGTCCCTGCTCGAACTGGCGAAGCTCACCGACGTGCACATCGACAACAACGACTACACCAACATCCCCACCGGGCAGATGTGGATCCACCACTCCTGGTCGGGGGACATGGCGGCGTCGTGGCAGTACCTGCCCAAGGGCGTCCCGGCCGACGTGATCGGCTACTGGTTCCCGTCCGACGGCAAGGGGCCGACCGCCAACGACACCCTCACCGTGCTGCGCGGCGCGCAGAACCCGGTCCTCGCGCACCTGTTCCTCAACTACCTGCAGGACCTGCCCAACGCGCTGACCAACATCAGCTACAACGGCTACATGCAGCCGGTCCACGGCGTCACCCCGACCCGGCTGGTGCACGAGGGAATCCTGCCCAAGTCGCTGATCTCCACGGTCGTGCTGGAGGAGAACTTCAAGCACGGGCTGTGGGAACTTCAGCTGCCCATCCAAGCCGACCTCGCCTGGCAGCAAGCCTGGCAGGTCGTCAGCCTCGGCATCTAGGGGGACTGACCGATGGCGATGCCCAGCGTCCTGCGCTTCGGCGGCAGCCGGCGAAACGGCGACCGCAAGACCGCGGACCGCCCCCCGCAGAACAAGATCTTCTTCATCCTGCTCGCCGCGCCGGGCATCATCTGGCTGGCGCTGCTGTTCATCGTGCCGTTCTACGACGTATTCGCGATCGCGGGCGGCCGCCTGAATTTCCTGACCGAGTCGCCCGTCCCGGTCTACAACCCGCTGAACTGGTCACACGCGACCCTGGTCACCACCTGGCACGACATCTTCGGAGTCGGCTCCTTCGCGCTGCCGATCATCTGGCGCACGATCTGGTATACGGCCGTCGCGGCCGCACTGTGCGTCCTGATCGGCTACCCCGCGGCATACTTCGTGGCCAGGTTCGCCGGACGGCGCAAGGCCCTGTTCCTCGTCCTGCTGATCGCGCCGTTCTGGATCAGCTACATGATGCGGATGCTGGCCTGGATCGGCCTGCTCCAGACCGATGGCTACGTCAACAAGGTGCTGGGGGCCATCGGCCTGCCGGGAGATACCAACTGGCTCGGCGGCAAGTGGTACACAGTCGTGTTCGGGCTGGTGTACGGCTACATCCCGTACCTGATCCTGGTCTTGTATGCCGGGCTGGACCGGATCGACGGCTCGCTGCTCGAGGCCGGGCGCGACCTGGGCCTCGGCCGGACGCGCACCTTCATCAAGGTGACGCTGCCGCTGTCCCGCCAGCCGATCCTGACCGGGATGCTGATCACGGTGCTGCCGATGCTCGGCGACTACTTCACTAACACGCTGCTCTCCGGCACCCGAGGCACCGCGATGATCGGCAACGTGATCCAGGGCCAGCTCGCGACCAACGGCTTCCAGGGCGAGGGGGCGGTGCTGTCGCTGCTGCTGCTCGTGGTCCTTATCGCCCCGATGGTCTACTACGTGCGGGCGACTGCCAAGTCCGCGAGGGAGGCGTCATGACCTCGACGGCGACCAGTTCCGCGGTCCCGGCGACAGCCGCGGTCCCGGCCAAGACCGGTCTCCCCTGGCCGAAGCGGAACCCGTGGCGGCACCCGTGGTTCCTCGAGGGCTTCACCTGGCTCTACCTGATCTGGTCGCTGGTGCCGATCGCGATAGCGGTGCTCTTCTCGTTCAACGACGGCAAGTCGCAGAGCGTCTGGCAGGGCTTCTCCTGGCGGTGGTACTTCACCGACCCGGTCAACTCGGTCGCGCACAGCAACGTCCTCCAGCTGGCGATCCTGCAGACCGTCAAGCTGTCGGCCTACACCACGCTGATCGCGATCCCGCTGGGCGTGACCTTCGCGCTCGGCATCCACCGCTGGCGAACGAAGACGTCAGCCTCGTTCAACTTCGTCATGCTGCTGTCGTTCGTGATCCCCGAGCTGATCTTCGGCGTGGCCATGTTCTTCGTCTTCACCTCGCTGTTCCGGCCTGTCGGCCTCGGCACCCTGGCCGAGACGCTTGCCCTGGTGACCTGGAACGTCTCCTGGCCGGCCATCATCGTCCAGGCCAGGCTGGCCACGATCGGGGACTCGTACTCCGAAGCCGCGGCCGACCTCGGCTGCACGCCTTTCCAGACCATGCGCCGGGTGATGCTACCGCTGCTCTTCCCGGCCATCTTCGCCAGCGCCATCCTGGTCTTCTCCAGCGTCATCGACGACTTCGTCATCGTCGACCTGCTGAGCAACAGCGCCGCTAACACGCCGATGTCGGTCTACATCTACAGTCAGCAGCACGGCGGCAACGGCGGCCCGGCGCTGAACGCGCTCGGCACGATCATGCTGCTGATGTCGTTTATCATCGCGATCCTCGGCTACGTCGGCTACCGGGCCATGACTCGCGGCGAGCGCGGCAGCACGACCGGCACGCTGACTACGATCGCCGGAGCCTGACCAGCATGACCAGCCTCCCCGGCCGCGCCCGGGTAGTCATCGTCGGCGGCGGAGTTACCGGCTGCAGCATCGCCTACCACCTGGCTCATCTCGGCTGGACCGACATCGTGCTGCTCGAGCAGAACCGGCTCACCGCGGGCACGACCTGGCACGCCGCGGGCCTGATCACCTCGGCGGGGATGACCGACGAGACCGCGCTGTTCTTCAGCCGGTACTCCCGCGATCTGTACTCCCGGCTGGAGGAGGAGACCGGCCACTCCACGGGCTTCCGCCCGGTGGGCCACATCTCGCTCGCGACTTCGCCCGAGCGGCAGGCGGCACTGCGGCGCGAGGCGGCCTGGATGCACGGCTTCGGCGTCGCCGATACCGAGATATCGCCGCGCGAGCTGGCCGAGATGTGGCCGCTGGCCAGGACCGACGACGTGCTGTCCGCGTTCTACGTGGCCGACGAAGGCCGCGCCGACCCGGTCGGGGTGGCCACCTCGCTGGCCAAGGGGGCCAGGCAACTGGGCGCCACCGTGATCGAGGGCATCGCGGCCACCGGAGTGCGGGCCAGCCGCGGCCGGGTCACCGGCGTCCTCACCGAGGACGGCGAGATCGAGACCGAGGTCGTGGTCAACGCGGCGGGAATGTGGGCGCGCCAGTTCGGCGCGCTGGCCGGAGTGCACGTGCCGCTGCAGGCTGCCGAGCACTACTACCTGCTCACCGATACCGTCGCCGGGATGGACGCCGACCTGCCCGTGATCGAGGACCCGGACAGCTACGGCTACTACCGCCCGGAGGGCGACGGGATGCTGGTCGGGCTGTTCGAGCCGGTGGGCGCGCCCTGGTCGCTGGACGGCGTGGCCAGGGACTTCGCGTTCGGCAAGCTGCCGCCGGACTGGGAGCGGATGGAGCCGTACCTGGCGAATGCGATGGAACGGATCCCGTCGCTGGCCGATACCGGCGTGCGGACGTTCTTCTGCGGACCGGAGTCGTTTACCTCCGACGTCCGGCCGTTGCTCGGGCCCGCGCCCGAGCTGGACGGCTACTTCGTCGCCGCGGGGCTGAACTCCCTCGGCATCCTGTCCGGCGGCGGAGTCGGGGCCATGATCGCGCACTGGATCGTCGACGGGGTGCCGCCGGTCGACGCCACCGCGGTCGCCATCGACCGGACCGCGACCTACGAGACGTCGAGGAAGTTCCGCTCGCTGCGCACGGTCGAGCAGCTCGGGGTCCTGTTCGGCGACGCGGTCTGGCCGCCATGGCAGCCCAGGACCGCGCGCAACATCCGCCGCTCCGTGCTGCACGACCGGCTGGCCGCGGCCGGCGCTCACTTCGGCGTGTCGGCGGGCTGGGAGTTCCCCGAGTGGTTCGGGACTACGGAGGCGGGCGAGGTCCCGGCCGCCGCGATGGCCTACCGCCGCCAGGCCAGCCACGCCATCGTCGAGCGTGAGCACCGCGCGATCCGCGAGGCCGTCGGCGTGATCGACATGACCCTGATGGCCAAGCTGATCGTGGCGGGCCCGGACGCCGCGGCGGTGCTGTCCCGCCTGTCGGCGAACGACGTGACCCGCGAGGCCGGCCGCCTGGTGTACACCCAGTGGCTGAACACCGCGGGCGGCATCATCGCCGACCTCACGGTGACCCGCCTCGGGGAGGAGAAGTTCCTCGTCGTGGCCAGCGACATCATCCACCGCCGGATCGAGCCGCTGATCCGCCGGGAGACCCGCCCGGGCGAGGTCGTGACCGTCACCGATGTCACCTCGGGCACGACCCTGCTCACGGTCCAGGGCCCGGCATCAAGGGAGCTCATCGCCCGGCTGACTGACGCTGACTTGTCGAACAAAGCGTTCCCGTACCTGTCGGCGCGGCAGGTGCATGTCGGCTACGCGCCGGTGCTCGCGATGCGGGTCACCTACGTCGGCGAGCTCGGCTGGGAACTGCACGTGCCGGCCGAGTACGCGGCGGGCGTCTACGACGACCTGATGTCGGCCGGCGCTGAGCTGGGCATCCGGCCCGTCGGGCTGTCCGCCATGTCGAGCCTGCGGCTGGAGAAGGGCTACCGCGACATGGGTGTCGACATCGACAACACCGACAACCCGATCGAGGCCGGACTCGGCTTCGCCGTCGCCTGGGACAAGCCGGGCGGGTTCACCGGCCGGGACGCCCTGCTAGCCGCGCGGGAGGCCGGTCCGCCGCGGCACCGGGTGGTCGGGCTGTTCGTCGACGACCCGGCCGCGGACCTGTTCGGCAACGAGCCGGTGCTGCTGGGCGGGGACTGGGTCGGCTACGTGCGGGCCGCTGCCTATGGCTACACCGTCGGCGGCCCGGTCGCGCTGGCCCAGGTGGCGTGCGAGGACGGCGTGAGCGCCGAGTGGCTGAAGTCCGGTGACTTCCGGGTCAGGTCCGACGAGGCAGACTGGCCAGCCCGGCTGCAGATCGCGCCGTTCTACGACCCCAAGCGGCTGCGCATCCTCGCCGAGTCCTGACGCCCTGACGGGCGCGAGCCGCACGCCCCGGGATCGGCGGTAGGCCTAGGCCCACCCTCAGCTGTAGGCAGCGGTCCCTTACCCCGGCCGGCTGACGTGCGTCAGGATGAGGTCGGCGCCGCCGGGTCCCCCGGCAGTGGCGGAAGGAGCGGCCGCATGCACTGGACATTTGCCGGGATCGCCATTCTCGCGCTTTGGACCGGCTACCTAGCCTGGTTCGCGGTGCTCCTCACTAGGCGGGTACGGTCCGCGGGGCTGCGCTCCAGGCCGGCGCGACACCAGCTGCGGGCACTCAGCCTGGACACGCTGCTGCTGCCGGTGATCCTTCTTGGCATCAACTTCGGCGGGTCCAGCGGCAGCTTCGTGCCGCTCGTCCTGCTCGGCCTCGCGCTTGCCGTGTGGACGTTCGCACCCGGCTACGTGAAGTCGAAGGTGGCTCCCCTGTCGCTGGTGCTGCTCGGCCTGTACGGTTTCACGGTCCTGCGGCAATTCGCCCGGGAGGTGCCATGGGTGACTCGGTATGGCCTGGCTGGCGGCGGATCCGGCCCGGGCTACGCGCAGCTGGATCTGGTGCAGACCTTCGCGTTCCTGGCCGGCGGGCTGTGGCTGACCTGGCGGCGGATGGACCCTGGCTCACGCGTCGGCCGGATGCTGCTGCGGGAGCCTGACGACGCCCATACCGGGCGCAGCCGCCCTCGGTGGGGGTTGCTGCTCCTGGCCGTGTACGGCCTGCTGGTGGAGCTGTTCGGCCCGACGTTCTGGCTCGGCACCACGTGGTGGAGCATGGGCCTGACGCTGACCGTCGGGCTCGTCGCTCTGGTCCTGGTGGTCCGCCTGCCGGCCGTGGCCGCTGATCTGGCACTGGCTGGGCTGATCTTGTTCGGGCTCTATGGCCTGGCCGTGGCCGCGTTCTGGCCGGGCCTTCCGTTGCCGTCGCCGTACACGTGGGCCGTGCGTTATGGCGCGATCTGGGTCGTCAACCGGCCGACGGCCGTGCTGGCCGGCGTCCAGGGGCTCGCGCTGATCGCGTTCGGCCTGTGGCTCGTTCCGCGCGCGCTTGATCCGTGGACCAGGTCGTTGCTCAGGTCCGCGACCGACGCCGAGCTGGCCGGGCGGGTGCAGCGGCTGACCAGGACTCGCGCGGACGCCGTCGACGCCGCCACCGCCGAGCTCCGCCGGCTGGAACGGGACCTGCACGACGGCGCCCAGGCCCGCCTGGTGGCGCTGGGAATGAGCCTGCGAGCAGCGGAACGGCTGATCCCCACCGCACCGGACGCCGCCGTGGCGCTGGTGGCCGAGGCGCGGGAGACCTCGGTCAAGGTGCTGGACGAGCTCCGCAGCCTGGTCCGAGGTATCTGCCCGCCGGTACTGGCCGACCGCGGCCTGGCCGACGCGATCCGGGCCCTCGCGCTCGACACTCCGCTGGCCACCGAGGTCGACATCGACCTGCCCGGGCGGCCGGACCTGCCGGTGGAGACCGCGTGCTACTTCGCGGTCGCCGAAGCACTGGCCAACGCGGTGAAGCACTCAGGCGCCCGCCAGGTGCAGGTACGGATCCGCCATGCCGACGCCAGGCTGCGGATCACCGTGATCGACGATGGCTGCGGCGGCGCCGATCCGCAGCGAGGCTCTGGCCTGCTTGGCCTCGAGCGCAGGCTCGGTACATTCGACGGGGTTCTCGCTGTGAGCAGCCCAGCGGGAGGGCCGACCATCATCGCGATCGAGGTGCCATGCGCGTTGTCATCGCTGAAGATCTCTTCCTCCTTCGCGACGGCCTGACCCGGCTGCTGACCGCGCACGGACTCGAGGTCATCGCGGCTGTCGGCACCAGTGCCGAGCTGCTGCCTGCGCTGCTCGACCACCGGCCGGACGTGGCCGTGATCGACGTCAGGCTGCCGCCCACCTTCACCGACGAGGGACTGCGCGTCGCGCTCGAGGCCCGGCGGCAGGTGCCCGGGCTGCCGGTGCTCGTCCTCTCGCAGTACGTCGAGCAGCTGTACGCGCGCGAGCTGCTTTCCGATCAGGCCGGCGCCGTCGGCTACCTGCTCAAGGACCGGGTCCTCAGCGACGAGACGTTCCTAGAGGCGCTCCGGACGGTGGCCGCGGGTGGCACCGTCCTTGACCCCGAGGTCATCGGGAAGCTGCTCCGCAAGCGCTCAGCCGACCAGCCGATCGCGGCATTGTCCCCCAGGGAGCTCGAGGTACTCGAGCTGATGGCGCAAGGGCGCACCAACACCGCGATCGCCCAGCGCCTGTACGTCTCGGAGAAGTCGGTCAGCAAGCACAGCACCAGCATCTTCATCAAGCTCGGCCTTGAGCCCTCCGACGACGACAACCGGCGCGTCCTAGCTGTCCTGGCCTACCTCAACTCGTGAGCCAGGCGGTCGCTCAGAGCTTGCTGTGCAGCAGCTCGACGATCTGCTTGCCCTGGCTGGCGGTCACGTAGGTCAGGCCGCCGATCTTGATATAGGTGCCGCCGAACACCGCGCCGTAGCTCGCGAAACTGGCCGCTCCCACGGACCCCGCGTTGCCCTGCGGGTCAGGTTCGGAGAAGGCCTCGTCTCCGACGCCGGAGATGCGAACCGGGGGGTGGTTGACGGCCTTCAGCGCGGTGACGTCGGTGTTGAAGGCCAGCTTGCCGGCCTGGGTCGCGACCGAGATCTGGAGCAGGGCGCTGCCTGGCCCGGAATAGTCACATCCGAAGACCACGTGCTCCACGCTGTTGCCCTTGGCCTTCGTGAGCGTCGTGCCGGTGATCTTCGACGCGGTGGCCGCGGGCAGGGCGGCGCACACGTCGATGCTCTGCCGCTGGCTCGACACCGGCGGCTGGCTGGCCCCGGCCGGGCTCGCGCCGGCGGACCCCGGCGGCTGGCTGGGTGCGTTGCCTGCCGTGCCCGTGCCGCCGCAGGCGGCCAGGGTGAGGGCCGTGCTGGCGGCGAGTGCGGCGCTGAGCGTGCGAATCTTCACTGTGTCCCCCATCGTGGACTGCGATGGACCCAGCCAACCGGCAGCGCGTAATGGCTGCGTAACGCCGCCCTGCGAGCCCTGGCTGGCCCGTGCTAGCACCACCTCAATGTGTGTGGCTTGCCACGTTTCCGCGCCGGATGGCCGCCAATAGCATCAGGCCTGCCAGCTGCGAAATCCAAGGCCGAGAGGACAATTTCATGACTGTTTTCCCTATCCGGAGCGCGGCTGTTGCCGGGGCTCTCGTGACGGCCGGGTCCGTCGCGCTCAGCCTCGGGACGGCGAGCGCCGCGCCCGTCGCCCACCACACCAGGCCGGCCGCGGCGCTGCCCGTCATCACGGTCGCCATGAACGGCAAGTCGATTGCGGTGTCCGGCGCGCTGCAGTCCGGCGGCGTGCAGGTCGTCTCGAAGGTGACCAACGAGCAGACGGGCGGCCCGACTTTCGTCCGGCTGGACCCCGGCGTCACGCTGGCCGAGCTGTTCAAGCACTTCAGGCAGATCTCCGCCGACCCGAACAACCTGGACGGGCTTGGCTCGATCGTGATGTCGGCGGGAGCCCCCAAGGGCACGAGCTCGGTCCAGGTAACGCTGGCTCCCGGCCAGTACGTCGCCCTTGACCTGGGCCGCCAGAGCAGCAAGCCGCCACTTGTCTCCTTCACCGTGAGCAAGGCGACCGCACCGGCCAAGCTGCCCGCGCCGGCCGCCACCGTGACCTCGATCGAGTTCGCGTTCCGTGGTCCGTCCGTGCTGCACGACCGCCAGCTCGTCCGGTTCGGCAACAACGGCTTCCTCATTCACATGATCGTGGCCGCCCGGGCGAGCAGCCTCGCCAACGCGCGCAAGCTAGCCGCCCTCCTGAAGGCGGGCCAGGACCGCAAGGCCCAGCACCTGGCCGACGGGTTCGCGACGTTCGACGGCGGGATCTCGCACCGGGCCTACCAGCAGATGGTCCTGCACGCCAAGCCCGGCTACTGGGTGATCGCCTGCTTCATGGACACCCAGGACCACCGGGAGCACACCACCCTGGGGATGGAGCGAGTGATCCGCATCGCCGGGTAATGCGGTAGCCGCCGATCTTCGCGGCAGCCAGATCTCGGACTTCTGTCAGTGATATCCACTGAGAGAAGTCCGAGATCTTGACGACCGGCGACTGCGGCTTGCCTACTATTAGCCGATCTGCATCAGGAGGCAGCACGATGACTGGTATCGCTAAGATCGACCCGCAGGCCTCGCTGGCGCCTGACCCCGCCAATCCCGGCGAGTACTACGTCAACAACTTCGTCGGCGACGATCCCGGCTTGTTCGCGGGCGTCTGGGCGGCCGACGCCCAGGAGACCGTGATCGAGTCGTATCCCGTGGACGAGGTGTGCGTTGTTCTCGCGGGCAGCATCACCCTGACCACCGCCGAGGGAATCAGCGAATTCAAGCCGGGCGACGCGTTCGCGATCCGCAAGGGAACGGCCCTGACCTGGGCCAACTCCCCCGACGTGCGGAAGATCTACGTCATACTCGACCGCGCCCCCGGCGGCGCGGGCACCTAGCGCTCACCACCGCCCTCCCGCCTGCCCCCCGGCCCCCGACCCCCGAAACCCCGCCGCGCACGACAACGCTGAACCCTTGATGCTGCTATAGCGACAGCAGGGGTTCAGCGTTGTCGTTGCCGCTCTATCCGGGAGGCGCGGTCGCCTGCCGGGCCAGCGCTAGCGGGCCAGGCTGTGCTGGGCCGCCTTCTCGGTGTCGAGATCCTCGCCGGTCGCGCTGATCGCCTCGCCGGCCAGGACCCGGAGCGCGTCGTGCGCGAGGTGCACGTGGACGGGCGTGCCGTGGGACAGGTGAACCTGGTCGCCGTCGTTCTGGACCAGGGCCTGCACCTGCATGCCGGCCGCCAGCCGCAGCATCACCTGGGTCGACGAGCCGAGATAGACCAGGCGCTCCACCATGGCGGGCACCCGGTTCGACCCGGCCTGCTCATCCCGGCCCGACGCGGACTCGAACGGCTCGATCCTGACCCGCTCCGGCCGGATGACGGCGTGCGCGCGGTCGGGCGTTCCCTCGCCGCCGTAGTCGGCCGCGAGCACTGACTCGCCGAGCCTGACCTTGCAGGCCGACCCCGGGCCGCGCTCGATGACGTCGACTTCCATCAGGTTGGAGACCCCGAGGAAGTCGGCCACGTAGGTGTCGGCGGGCTCGTTGTAGATCTCCTTCGGCACGCCCATCTGCACGATCTTTCCGGCCCGCATGACGGCGAGGCGGTCCGACATCGTCAGCGCCTCTTCCTGGTCGTGCGTCACGTACAGGAACGTGATCCCGACTCGTTCCTGCAGCGCCTTCAGCTCGACCTTGAGCGACCGGCGCAGCTTGGCATCCAGCGCGCCGAGCGGCTCGTCGAGCAGCAGCACCGCCGGATCGAGCACCAGCGCCCTGGCCAGCGCGATCCGCTGCTGCTGACCGCCGGACAGCTGACCTGGCCGCCGCTTCTCGAACGATGTCATGTGCACGAGCTCGAGCACCTCGGACACCCGCCGCCGGATCGTGGCCTTGTCCACGCCGCGATTGCGCAGGCCGAACGCCACGTTCTCGCGCACGTCGAGGAACGGGAACAGCGCGTAACTCTGGAACACCGTGTTGACATTGCGCTTGTTCGCCGGCACGCTCGTCATGTCCGCGCCGTCGAGCAGCACCTTGCCGGCCGTCGGCTGCTCGAACCCGGCGATCAGCCGCAGCGTGGTGGTCTTGCCGCAGCCTGACGGCCCGAGCAGCGAGAAGAACTCACCGCTGGAGACCACCAGGTCGACATCGTCGACCGCCAGGTCGACGAATCGCTTGCTCAGCGAGACCAGCTCTATGTGTCCACCAGGCATAAGGCGGTCACCTTCCTGCTCCAGCACGGACCGCCGGTGCGGTCACTCGCTCGCGGTGGCTAGGGGTCCAGGGGAAGCCTAGATGATCAGCTACATACCGCATACACAGTTCATATGCACTTACCGGATCAACTACGGGATCATCCAGCGCAATCTGTATAGTCAGCCCGTCCAGCAGGGCCGATACGAAGATCGAGAACGGATGCGGGTCGATGTCGGCGAACTCGCCGGCCTCCTGGCCCGCCCGCACCAGCGACACGATGACCTCGCGCCAGCGCTCGTCGAACTCGCGGCGCACGATGGCCACGTTGGCATTCCGCGCGGCCTGGGCCCAGAAATCCAGCCACAGCTGCCAGTTGCTCTCCAGCTCGGGATCAGAGTCAGGCAGCAGGTTCATCGCCACGAACTCTTCCAGCCGCCGGGCGGCGGTGGGCAGTTCGGCCATCCGCCGCTGGCCCTCGGCGTACCAGGTGTCCTCGTAATGCCTGATCGCCTCGGTCAGCAACTGGTCCTTGGTCTTGAAGTAGTAGATGACCAGCGCGGGGCTGATCCCGATCCGCTCGGCGATGTCGGCGATCCTGGTGTCAGCGAACCCGCGCTCGGAAATAACGTCCAGGGCGGCATGCAGCATCTGCCCGCGCCGCTGGTCTGCGATACCAGGCCCGGCGGGGGCGCTCTCGGCCTGCTCAGTCATCCGCAAATCCTCCACCCCACTTGTCGTAACCGTAGCAAATTTCTAGACTGAATGTTCAGTCAGTCTCCTCCGAGCGCCGCCCTGGCGCTCAGGGTGCCGGCCCGCAGACGCAACGGGCCCGGCCCGCAAGCGAGACCGACGGCCCGGAAAGGAAAGCACAACCATGGCCGCAACATACGACGCCATCGTCATCGGCGGAGGGCACAACGGCCTCGTGGCCGCCGCTTATCTCGCGCGAGCAGGCGCGCGGACAGTCGTGCTCGAAAGCCGGCATAAGACTGGCGGCGCGGCGACCACAGAGTCTCCATGGCCAGACGCTCCAGAGTTTAAGGTGACGAGGCTCTCTTACGTGATGAGCCTGATGCCGCCGACCATTATCAACGATCTCAAGCTAGCGAGTCACGGCTACAAGGTCTACCCGATGGGACCGTATTACCAGGCATTTCCCGAGGGCGGGTCGATCAAGCTGTATGCCGACGACGCCAAGCGCAACTACGAGTCGGTCTCGAAGTGGTCGAAGAAGGACGCCGAGGCCATGCCGCGCTGGGATGCCTGGCTGGCCGGCCTGGCCGACGTGCTCGGCCCGATGCTGCTGACCGCACCGCCGAACATCGGCTCGCGCAAGCCGCGGGACCTGCGCGGAACGCTCAAGCTGGCCTGGAAGCACCGCGGCCTGGACGTGCGGACGATTGCCGACGCCACCAGGCTGATGACCATGTCGATCGCTGACCTGCTCGACGACTGGTTCGAGTCCCCGCAGGTCAAGGGCGCACTGGCGGTCAACGGCGTGATCGGAACCTGGGCCGGCCCGTACGAGCCGGGCACCGCGTACGTGATGGCGCACCACTCGATCGGGGACGTGGGCGACGGCCACCTCGGCAACTGGGGCTTCCAGGAGGGCGGCATGGGCGCCGTCTCCGACGCGATCGAGGCCGCTGCCCGCGGTTTCGGCGTGGAGGTCAGGCTGAATGCGGGGGTCAGCAAGGTCCTGGTCGAGAACGGCCGCGCCGTCGGGGTCGCGCTCGGCAACGGTGACGAGATCCGGGCCGGAACCATCGTCAGCACGCTGCATCCCCGCACCGCCTTCCTCGACCAGGTCGGCGAGGAGAACCTGCCGGCCGACTTCGCCAGGGACATCAAGACCTGGAAGACCAGGAGCGGCGTGGTCAAGATCAACCTAGCCCTGGCCGAGCTGCCGAACTTCACCGCCGACCCGGGCACCGACCTCGCCGAGCACCACACCGGCTCGGTGGAGATGGCGCCGACGATGGACTTCATCGAGCGCGCCTTCCAGGACGCCCGCGACGGCAAGCCCGCCCTGCGCCCGTTCAGCGACGGAGTGATCCCCACCGCCTTCGACAAGACCCTCTGCCCGGAGGGCACGCACATCATGTCGCTGTTCACCCAGTGGGTGCCGTCCGACTGGAACCTCGAGCCGCACACCGCCGAGCTCGAGGCCTACGCGGACCGCATGATCGAGCTCTACGACGAGGTGGCGCCGAACTTCAAGGCCTCGATCCTGCACCGCGACGTCATCGGGCCGTATGAGATGGAGCAGGACTACGGCCTGATCGGCGGCAACATCTTCCACGGCGAACTCTCTCTCGAGCAGCTCTTCCACATGCGCCCCGCGCCGGGCTACGCCGACTACCGCACGCCGGTCACGGGCCTGTACTACGGCAGCTCGGCGACCCACGCCGGCGGCGGCGTCTGCGGCATCCCTGGCTGGCAGGCGGCCCGCGCCGCCCTGGCCGACCGCAAGGTCGGCAAGTCCGCCCGGGCCCAGCGGGCCGCAGGCTAGGGCGAGCACGGCCCTGGGCATGACAACTGATTTTCATTCGCAACAGGCCGCCGGGCCGCATCCCGGCCCGGACAGGCCACCGCTCGCGGCGATGCTGGAGGCCCGGTCGGTGGCGCTGGTCGGCGCGTCGAGGCGGCCCGACAGCTTCGGCGCGCGGATGGTCGCCGAGGTCGCGAAGTCACCGGCCAGGCCCGCCATCTACCCGGTGAACCCGCGGTACCCGGAGATCGACGGCCGCCGCTGCTACCCGTCACTCGCCGAGCTGCCCGAGCCCGCCGACCTCGTCCTGCTCGCCGTTCCCGACGCCGCGGTCGAGGACCAGCTGACCGTGGCCGCGGAGCGCGGCTGCCGGTCCGCCGTGATCTTCGGGAACGCCCACGAAGACCCGGCACCCGAGACGGCAGGCCCCGCGCGGGACGGCCCGGGCGGCGCGGACGCCCGGCCCGGGCCGGTCATCGCCCGGCCGGCCCTGCGGCAGCGGCTGACCTCGATCGCGCTGGCCGCCGGGATGGAGCTCTGCGGCGCCGGCTGCATGGGCTTCGCAAACGTGAGCTACGGGCTCCGGGCGATGGGATACGTCGAGCCCGAGCCGCTGCCCGCAGGCCCGGTCGCCCTGGTGACGCACTCCGGGTCGGTCTTCTCCGCCTTGCTGCGCACCCGCCGCGCGTTCGGGTTCACCCTGGCGGTCTCCTCCGGCCAGGAACTCGTCACCGCCGCACCGTCGTACCTGTCCTACGCGCTGCGGCAGCCGGAAACGAAGGTGCTGGCGCTGGTCCTCGAGGCGATGCGCGAGCCCGCGATGCTCCGCGACGTGCTGACCGCGGCCGCCCAACGCGATCTGCCGGTGGTTCTGCTGACCGCGGGAAACTCGGCCAGCGGCCGGGCTATGGTCGCCGCGCATTCCGGGGCGCTGGCCGGCTCGGACGGCGGCTGGGAGGCACTGGCCCGCGCCTACGGTCTGCACCGCGTCGCCGACCTGGCTGAGATGGCGGACACTCTCGAGCTGTTCTCGCTCCGCACCAGCCACCGCTCGCGCCAGCCCAGCCCCAGCCAGCCCAGCCCCAGCCAGCCCAGCCCCAGCCATCGCCGTGCGCCCGATGCGGCCGACGACCCGCCGCGGGTCCGCGGCATCGCCACCGTGCACGACTCGGGCCTGGAGCGGGCGCACGCCGCCGACGTCGCCGAAGACCTGGGTGTCCCGTTCGCGACGATCAGCGAGACGACCAGGGCGCGGCTCGAGGACCTGCTCGACCCCGGCCTGCTCCCCACCAACCCGCTGGATGTGTGGGGCACCGGCGCCAGCACCCGGGAGCTGTTCGCCGACTCGCTCACCGCGCTGGCGCAGGACGACTGCGTCGACGTGGTCGCACTCGCCGTCGACCTCGTCACCGAACTCGACGGCGACACCTCCTATCAGCTCGCCGCGCTCGATGCCGCCGCCCGCACGGACAAGCCGGTCGCCGTGATCAGCAACCTCGCCAGCGCCATCGACCACGATGCGGCCGCCATGCTGCGCGGCAGCGGAGTCCCGGTGCTCGAGAGCATGCGGACCGGGCTGCTGGCGCTGCGTCACATGCTCGACTGGCAGGACCGCCGGCCAGCCGCTGAGGCCGCCAGCCGCGAGCCCGACGCGGCGAGGGCGGCCCGGGCCAGGAAGCTGCTCAGGCAGGGCCGCCAGACCGGCACCGCCCAGCTCGCGCTGCTCGGGGAGTACGGCATCGCGGTCGCCAGGGCCGAGCGCGCCTGCCGCCCCGGCGAGGCGCTCGCCGCCGCCGCGAGCATCGGGTACCCCGTGGTGCTCAAGACCGACCAGCCCGGCGTCGCCCACAAGTCTGACGTCGGCGGCGTGGTGCTCGGCGTCGGTTCCGACGCCGAGCTAAGCTCGGCTTACGTTGACCTGGCCGCCCGGCTCGGGCCGGCCGTCCTGGTCTGCGAGACAGTTCCCGGCGGTACCGAGCTCGCGCTCGGTATCGTCCGCGATCCCGACCTGGGCCCGCTGATCGTCGTCGGCGCCGGCGGCATCCTGGTCGAGCTGATCGCCGACCGGGCGGTCGCGCTGCCACCGCTCACGCAGGACCAGGCGGCCGGGCTGGTGGCCGGGCTGAAGGTGAGCAAGCTCCTGGCCGGCGCCCGCGGTGCCGCGCCGGCCGATCTCGGCGCGATCGCCCGTGCCATCGCCGGCCTCGCCGAGCTCGCCAGCGAGCTCGGCGAGGACATCGACGCGATCGATATCAACCCGCTGATCTGCGGCCCCGGCGGTGCCGTGGCCGTCGACGCGCTGGTTATCCCCCGCTAGCCGGGGGCGGCAGCACCCGCCCCAGCGGGTCGGGCCCGAGATTGCCGGCCTGGGCGTCACCGACGCACACTCCGCTGGTGCCGCCTGGTCGCACGACAACGTGATTCACGCTGCCGGTCACCGACAAGTAGGCCGTATGCAATCCGCGCTCGACGGCAAGGGACCGCGTGACGTCGCCGAACTGGATATCGATCAGCCCGGGTGCCGAGGCAAGATATCCGATTCGCATAATTCCGGTATAAGCGGGAGAGAACCTCCAGAACCTGACCGTGATGCGGCCGTGACGAGCCGGCCAGCACGCCTTCCCGGCCGGTCGGGGCAGGCTGGGCGCACCCGTTACCTGGGCCATGTGCAGCCGGCCGTCGTCGCTGAAGATCGTCAGCCCGTCGAGCGTGCCGGAAGGCCGGGCGATCCAGCGCAGCTTGCCTGGCGCCACATCGCCAAGGACCTTGGACTGCATCGCGTACGACCCGAACAGGCCCTCCACGATGTCGCCGGGCACGGCTCGGTTGAAGACCGGAGTGCCAGCCGGGACGAGCCGCACCGCCCGGGCCGCGTTCCCGATATAGGAGGCAGCGATGCTGCCGCTGGTGACGCTCTGGTAGGACTGGGCGGACCAGATGGCGCCGAAGATGAACAGGCCGACCAGAGCCGCGGCGGCGGTACGCAGGTGCTGGCCGGACAGGGCCTGCTCCGCGAGATGTCGGCCCGCTGGGGGCGCCGGCTGCCGGGTGCCGGTCACCGGCGAGAAAGCCAGGCCGAGGCAGATGGCCAGCACCGGGATGGCGTCCGCCAGGTACCGGGTCTCCAGGCCGAGCACGGCCGGCGAGAACGCGTTCAGCCGGCCGATCACGACGGGCAGCATGTCGGCCAGGGCGATCCAGCCAGCCAGAATCGCCCAGGCCCGCCAGGCCGTACGCCGGAGCCAGATGCTGACGGCGATGACGGCCACCAGGACGGCCCCGGCGAGCCAGAGCTGCGCGGTCGGCGGGGCGGCGAACGAGTAAGACCGGTCCGCGACCGGCAGCCACTGCCAGGGCCCGCCGACGGCGGCCGGCGTGAACGACTCCTTCAGCAGCCCCCACGCGAACGTGCGGATGCCGTTGAGCGAGCCAGGCGCGTGCGGATGGGCGGCCGACGTCCGCAGCGATATCGCCAGCAAGATCACGTAGCCGACCATCAGCGCCGCATAGAGCGCCCACGCCTTCCAGTACGCCACGAGCGTTCGCAGACTTCCGGCCAGGAGCGATCTCGTGTCGGTCAGGAAGGCAGCCGTCACCGCGAACAGGAGCAGCGGCAGGACCAGGCCCTTCTCGAAGAAGGCCAGCCCGAACGCGACCCAGAACGCGGCCGCGGCGAGGTGGGCGGTCCGTCCGGTCCTGACGTAGTGCACGTGCGCGCTCAGCGCCATGAAGATGGCCAGCTGCAGCGGCACTGATTCCATCGCCGACGACCAGATCCCCAGGTCGGGCATGGTCAGCGGGCTCAGCACGTAGATCCCGAGCGGGATGAGGATGAACGGGCGCTCGCCGAACAACTGACGCAGCAGCCGCAGGGCGGCGAGGCTGGCCGCAGCCACGAACGCCAGGCTGACCGCCGATGCCAGACCCCAGTTGTAGGTGCCGGACACCCTGACCAGCGCCCAGGCCACGACCCGGAGGCCGATGATCAGGTGCCCGGACCCGATGTAGGTGAGGTAACTCCAGGTCAGAGGGTGGTCGACGGCGAGGTCCAGGTCATGGAAGTCGTCCTGGCGGAAATACAAATGACTGAGGAACTGTGCCTTCCAGGCCAGCTGGGCCGCGATGAGGACGATGGCCACGACCAGGACGCGGTGATTCCGCACCCAGCTGACCGCCGAGCGCAGGTCAGCCCATTCGAAGTCATCGCCGGCGGGCTCATAACGGGCCACCACCTGGCCCGGATCGGGCAGATAGACCTCTTCGCCGGCCTGGCTCACGGCTGCTTCCTCGATCTCACGGTTGTGCCTGCCCGGACAGGGAGGGCTCCACGGTGCCGGCTTCCGCATCGCCGACGCACATCTTGCTGCCGCGCAGCCCGGTCACGGTGATGCTGCTCGCCGCTCCCGACACCGGCAGGTACGCCGTGTGCAGGCCATGCCGGACGGTCAGTTCCTGCGCCATGGTGCCGTACACGACGATGACCACACCCGGGGTCGGCGGCGCCCAGATATAGCCGATCCGGAGCACCGAGGTCAGGTACGGCGTGGTATGCCAGAACCTGAGGACGATCTGGCCGTGCCGGTCGGGCCAGCAGGCATGCGGGGCCGGGGGCCGTCCGGTGGACGCGCCGTAGACCCAGGCCGGATAGAGCCGGCCATCGGGGCCGAACATGCGCAGCCCGTCGATGGTCCCGCTCGGGTGCTCGATCCAGTGCAGCTTCCCTGGCTGGATGGGGCCGATTACGGCACGGGTGCCGTAGGCACTATCCCTGACCGGGTCGGGGACCGCGGCGTCCAGCACCAGGGAGCCGCGCGGCGCGAGCTCGGATGCCGCGGTGGCGTGAGCGATGTAGCTGGCCGCCGGCTGCCCGGACGTCACGGACTGGTACGCACTCGCTGACCAGATCGAGCCGACCACGATGACCGCGAGCAGGCCGCTGGCCGCGTATCGCCACGAGTGCTCCGCCCGGGCCCGGTCGAAGTGGGCGGCGGCGCGGGCGGGCCGGCCCACGCGCGCTCGGGCCGGCCCGGTCACGACCGCCTGTCCGTCGACCACGGGCAGGAACGCCAGTCCGACGCAGATGGCCAGCACCGCCACGGCATCCGCGACGTACCGGGTGTCCAGCGATAGGAGTGCCGGGTACCAGTTCAGCCTGCCGATAGCGATCGGCACCATGTCGGCGAGGACGATCCAGGCCGCGAAGGTCGCCCACGCGCGCCCGCTGACCCGGCGGCGCATGGTGCTCGCGACCACGACGGTGACGGCGATAACCAGCGCCAGCCAGGTCAGGGCGGCGGGCGGAGCCGCGAGCGCGTAGGAGTGGCCAGGCAGCGCCCACCAGCTCCACGGCCCGCCTACCGCACCGGGCAGCAGCGCGTCCTTCAGCAACCCCCAGCTGAAGGTGATTACGGCCGACGCACTCGGGACCAGCGGCTGGCTGGTCGAGGTCCGCAGGGCTGACGCCAGCACGAGCCCGTAGCCGATCAGCACGGCGGCGTACAGCAGCCAGGCCTTCCAGAACAGCACCAGCGCTCGCCGGGCGCCGCCTAGCCACGACCCGCCGCCGACCAGGAAGCCGGAGGTGACCGCGAACAGCAGGACCGGAACGACCAGGCCCTTCTCGAACGCCAGTAGCCCGACCACGACCCAGCCGGCGGCCGCTGCCAGGTGCCGCCGGCCGCCCGTGCGCACGTAGTGAATGTGCGAGTTCAGCGCCATGAACAGCGCAAGCTGAAGGGGCACCGACTCCAGCGCCACCGTCAGCCAGCCCAGGTCGGCGACGCCGAGCGGCGTCAGCAGGTACACGGCCAGCGGGACCAGGATCGCCGGGCGCTCGCCGAAGAGCGTCCGCAGCACGGCGAAGGCGGCCAGTCCCGCGGCGGCCACGAACGCCAGGCTCACCACCGACGCCAGTCCCCAGTTGTAGAGCGAGATCCTGGCCAGCACCCACATGATGGCCCGCTGGCCGATCATCAGGTGACCAGTTCCGACATAGGTCAGGTAGTGCCAGCTGAACGGCGACCTGATCGCGAAGTCCAGGTTGAAGAAATCCTGCCGGTAGAAATACATGCCGGCCAGGAACTGAGCCCTCCAGATCAGCTGAACGGCGACCAGCCCGATGGCGATCAGCCGGACGGGATGCCTGTGCCCGAACCAGCGGAAGGTCGGCCGGAGGTCCGCCCAATCGTCCTGGCCGGCCGTGTCGCGCCGCCGCGCCAGGGCCTTTCCCGGGTCGATGTGCTGCACGTCGTGCTCGGCCTGGCTCACGGTGAGAATCCTAGTGGCTCTTGTCATAGTTAGCGCGCTGTTACCCGATAACTACCGGGTCAGCAATTCCGGCCTGCCATCCGCCCGCCGGGAGCGTCCCGTGCGGGCTGAAGGCGACCGAAATTCCTAAATATCTATATGCCATCACACATGATGTGACTCGTTCGGTCTATGCTCTCGCTGGGCTGATGCTGGATGCGGCCGAGAATGCAGGAGCGAACGATGCGACGAATCGCACAGTCCCTGGCCGTGGCAGGCGCAGTGCTCGGAATGAGCCTTTCCGCGCTCCCCGCCGGAGCGAGCACCCTGGGCGCCAGCCAGGTCGCCGGCCGGGCGAGCGCATCGCCGACGCCGGCGCAGCGGCAGGCGGCCAAGCTCGCGGCGGTGCGCCACCAGCGAGGCATCATCACCGGGATTCTCCGCAGCAGCAGCGGCGCTCCTGAGGCAGGTGTATGCGTCGTCGCCACTGGGCTGCTGGCCACGCGCAAGGTCTTCACCCAGCCCGATGGCCGGTACCTGATCGCCGGGCTGCCGCATGGCGCCTACCGGATCGAGTACCGGGGCTGCTCGCCGATCGGCCGTTTCACCGGCCAGTGGTACGGCGGCCTGACCCGGGCATCGGCGGCGAAGGTCGACGTGAGCGGCGCCGCGCCGGCCGAACTCGCGCCGGTCACCCTCGGCATGATCTCGCCACGATTCGACCGCGCGCCGGCGCAGCGGCACCCCAGCGCGGCGTCGCAGGCGGGCGCGCTCGTGAGCAGGCTGATATCGGGCCCGGCCGTTCAGGCGCCCGGCGCACCGGGCCAGGTCGGGCACATCTCCGGCCTCGTGACCAGCCGGGCGGGCCACCCGGTCGCGAAGGTATGCGTGTTCGCGACGGCCCCCGGCAACGGCTTCGGGTTCCTGGCTCGGACCTCGAGCACGGGCCGGTACCGGCTCCGGGTTAAGCCGGGCCGCTACGACGTGGCTTTCCTGCCTGCCTGCGCCCGGCGCGGGAACTACGCCCCCCAGCTGTGGAAGGGCGCGGGCTCTCTGGCCAAGGCGACGGCGCTGCGGGTCAAGGCAGGTCAGCTGATCACCAAGATCGACGCGGTCCTGGGTGTCGGCGCGGTGATCACCGGCCGGGTGCGCACGAACAGCAACCCGCATCCTTCGCTGGGCGGCCTCTGCGTCGAGGCGCTGGGCACGGGCGGCCAGCGCCCGTTCGTCGGCTTCACCACGACCAGGTCCGACGGCAGCTTCCGGCTGCCGAGCCTGGCCACCGGGAAGTACCGGATCTCCTTCACCTCAGGGTGCGGCACCGCGTCGCCTTACCTGCCGCGGTCGCTGCGCCAGCCGGTCGCCGTGACCAACGGCAAGACCACCGCCGGCGTGACCGCGGTCCTGACCCTCGGCGGAACCATTACCGGCACGGTCAAGGACTCCAACGGCAAGCCGCTCGCGGGGATATGCGCGCAGGCGGAATCGGACCGGAACTTCTACGGCGTCAGCACCCAGGCGAACGGAACCTACAAGATCATCGGCGTTGCCGCCGGCGGATACCAGATGCAGTTCGGCCCGGGCTGCGGGAACAACGGCCCCTACGCGACCGTCACCTTGCCGAGCCAGGTGACTGTGGCGGCGGGCAAGGTCACGTCCGGCGTCGACGCGGTCCTGCCGTTCGACGGATCTATCACCGGCGTCGTCAGGAACTCCCACGGCCAGCCGCTCGGCGGCATCTGCGTGGTCGCGCAGAGCAGCAACTTCGGCTTCGCGTTCGCGCGGACGAAGGCCGACGGCACGTACACGGCGAAGAAGGTGTCGCCGGGCAGCTACCAGGTCGAGTTCATCCCCGGCGGGGTCTTCTCCAACTGCGGCAACAAGGGGAACTACCTGCCGGCCGCGCAGACCGTGACGGTCGCCAGCCAGGCCACCAGCACGGCCAACGCGGTGCTGCCGACCGGCGGCGTCATCTCGGGCGTGGTCAGCGATCCGCACGGCAAGCCGCTGGCCGGCGTCTGCGCCTTCTCTAGTTCCCCCTACGGCGGGCTGTCCGTCACCCACGGCGACGGCTCCTACCGGCTGCGGCAGCTGTTCAGCGGCAGCTACTTCGTCGGCTTCGAGGGCGGCTGCGGCAACCAGCAGAGCGTGGCGCCGCAGGCCTACCGCGGCGACCCGACCTTCCTCGGCCCGGCGTCGATCTCGGTCACCGCCGGCCAGACGACAACCGGCATCGACGCGGGCATGAAGCCGGGAGTCACGATCGCCGGTCACGTCACCGACCAGGCAGGAAAGCCGGTGAGCGCGGTCTGCGTGTTCATCCTGGGCGTCACCGGCGCCGGCGGCTTCGGTGACTTCGGCGCGTCCGTGATCGACCACGGCGGGCGGTACTCGGCGGCCAACCTGCCGCCGGGCCAGTACAACGTCCTGTTCACCGGCCTGTTCGCCAGGCACCGCGGCTGCGGGCGTTCGCCCTATGCGGACCAGCAGTTCAGCGGCGCCGGTTTCGGCGCCCGGCCGGATCTCATCTCGGCCGCGGCAGGCAAGATCACCGCCGGCGTCAACGCGGCGCTGACCCTGGCCGGCAAGATCAGCGGCGCCGTCACGGACAAGGCCGGGGGCGTCATCGGCGGTATCTGCGTGACCGCGACCGATCCGCGCACGGGCACGACGGCCCAGAACTTCAGCGGCTCGAAGGGCCAGTACACCCTGACCGGCCTCCCGGCCGGCCGTTATCAGGTCGAGTTCTCCGCCAGCTGCGGAGGCGGTTTCTTCTTCTTCGGCGAGACCAGCCCCAACTTCGCGAGCCAGTGGTACAAGGGTCGGGCCACTCGGGCCGGGGCCGCCTCGGTCGTCGTCCGGGGCGGCCAGATCACCCCGAACATCGACGCGGCGTTGACCCCCGGCGGAACGATCAGCGGCCAGGTCACCTACCAGCCCAATCAGCGGCCGGTCAGCTTCGTCTGCGTCTTTGCCTTCACGCCGAGCGGCGGCAGCGCCCCCCTGGGCCTCACCGACCGGCGCGGCCGCTACTCGATCGACGGGCTCAGCACCGGCCGGTACATCCTCGAGTTCGAGCCGTGCATCGGCGGTACAGCGCTGGCCACTCAGATTAGGGCCGGCCGCGTGCGTGTTGTCGCTGGCCACGTGGTTCGCTCGGTGAACGAGCAACTCGTACTCGGCGGATCGATCTCCGGAACGACCTCGGCGATCCTCCCCGGCGGATCCAGCCGGCCCCCGGAACGTGCATCGACGTCCTGCCGCTCGGCCCGACCGCAGGCGGCTCCGTTACCTTCTCGTTCCAGGGCGGCAGCTTCACGGCCACCAACCTCGCGCCCGGCCGGTACGTGCTCCTGGCCGGTGACCCGACGTGCTCGAGCAACGCTCCGAGCCTGTCGGTTCGGGTGTCCAGCCCGATCCAGGTGACCGCGGGCAAGACCACCGCGGGCGTCAGCATCGGGCTGCACGTCACCGGCGCGATCGCCGGTGTCGTGCGCGGGCCCGGCGGCAAGCCAGTGGCCGGCATCTGCGCCGAGGCCGTGCCGCAGGCGGGCGGGATCTTCTCCCGCTGTCCGCCGGCGTGCCGACCGGCGTGACCGTCACCGCGGGCGGCGGCTACCGGATAGCTGACCTGCAGCCCGGCCCGTACAAGGTCAGGTTCACCGCCGGCTGCGATGCCAGCGGCTACGCGACCCGCTGGTACAAGAACGCGCGGACCAGCCAGGGCGCCACGGTCGTCCGAGTCAGCGCGGCGAAGGTGACGACCGGAGTCGACGCCACGCTGCCGCGCGGCTGAAATCTGCCTCGTCGGACTGTCCCGCTGACTCCGGCGGGTCAGCCCGACGAGACAGCCTGAAAGGCTGCCCTGACGCAGTGGCGGCCGCGGTGGCCCGGGCCGCCTTGACCGATGCTGGCGTTACTCGAAGATCACGTAGACCTTGCGGATCGTCTCGTGGATCTGCCAGGTGCCGGCCCAGCCGCGCGGGAACACGGCCACATCGCCGGGGCCGATCTCGGTCGGCGAGCCGCCGTCCGGGGTCACCGTCATCCGGCCCGCCACGATCTGCACGAACTCGTGCGTCTCCAGCTTCCAGTAGGACGGGCCCGCAGTGCACTGCCAGACGCCGACCTCCTGGTCGCCGTCCTGCCACAGCGTGAGGCCGCTCGTCGTCATCTCCTCGCCGGTGGCCTCATCGAGCGGTCCCCAGTCCTCAAGCTCGGCGGTCGCCGCTCCGGCGAGGTACGGGGTGGCCGGGTTAGTGTCGGTCATGAAGACGGTCCCTTCGTCGTGGTCGCTCAGGTATTCGTAGCGTGCTCGGGGAACGGCAGCGCGATCGGGTCGGTGGCCAGGCGGCTGCGGCCCTGGTCGTCGAACCGGTCGAGGCCGAGGTCGGCGGTGTCGACAACGGCTGAGCTTCCGGTCAGGGCCACGTCGGCGGTGGCCCTGGCGACTCCGGGACCCCACATCATCCCTGCGCCGCCGGCACTGGCCACGGTGGCCCCGTTAATAATCTGACCAGAGATCATCGCCGGACCGATGATCGGCAGATGATCGGGCGTGTAGTCGATGGTGGCCGCCCAGGTGCGGCGCAGGCCGAGCCCGGCCGTGACCGGGACCAGCTCGTGCAGGCGCTCGCGGATCCGCTCCAGGTACTCGACGTCGACCGAGCGCGCTTCGCCGGGTGGCTCGTCCGGATTCGACATCCCGAACAGCATGCCGCCGTCCTCCGGCCGCCAGTACAGGCCGACCGACAGGTCGAAGACCATCGGCAGCCGGGGCGGGGCCAGGTCAGGATGCGGCTCGGTGACCGCGACCTGGTGCCTGACCGCTCCGGCCGGGATGGTCACTCCGGCCAGCCTGCCGACCGCGGCCAGTTCGGGTCCGCCGGTCAGGACGACCAGCGGCGCGGCGATGGGCCCGGCGCTGGTCCGGACCCCGGAGACCACGCCGCCGGTGACCTCCAGGCCGGTGAAGCTGGTCCGCTCCAGGACCCGCACGCCGCTGATGGCGAGCGCGTGCGCGTAGGCGGCCACGTTGCGCGGCGGATGCAGGTAGCCGTCCTGCGCGCAGTAGGTCGCGCCGAGCGTCTTGCCCGGCGCCATGGCCGGGCTCATCCGGTCCACCTCGGCGGGCTCCAGCCAGCGGACATCGAGGCCGAGCGAGTTCTGCATGGCCATCCGCTCGTGCGCCGCGATGACATCCGCCGCCGAGAAGCAGGGCAGCACGTACCCGTGCGGCGTGAAGCCCGAGTCGATCCCGAGCATCTCGGCCTGGCTCAGGTAGAACCGGCGGGACCATTCGCCCAGCCGGACCGCCCACGGGGTCCCGCCCTGGGTCCTGATCACCCCGGCCGCCCGGCTGCTGGCCCCCTGGCCCAGCCGGTCCTTCTCAAGCAGGACGACCCGGTCCAGGCCGGACTCGCGCAGGAAGTAAGCGCACCACGCGCCGACTGTCCCGCCACCGACGACGACCGCGTCCGCCACGTCCGAGGCCATTGGCATGTCGCCGATTCTTGCCTAGACTGAACGTTCAGTCAAGCTTGCTGGCGAGGCCGGTGCGGGCCCTGGCTGGCGCCTGGCCTGGAAGGGGATCGATGTACAGCCTGTCAGAGCAGGACCGGGACATCCAGGCGCGGGCGCGCCAGTTCGCCGACGAGCTGATCCCGCTGGAGACCGGGGTCGAGCTGGCCGGCGGCGAGCTGCCCGCCGACCAGGAGGCCGGGCACAAGGCGCGGGCGATCGAGCTCGGGCTGTACGCCGCGAACATGCCCAGGGCGGTCGGCGGCGGCGGGTGCACCTCCCTGCAGCAGGTCCTGATCCAGGAGCAGGTGGGACGGGTTACCAACGCCCTGGCCTGGGTCGTCGCGACGCCGCCGTCCTGGCTGCCGGACGTCGCCACGGCCGACCAGCTGGAGCGGTACGTCAAGCCGGCCGCCCGCGGCGAGCGCGACGAGTGCTACGCGATCACCGAGGAGGAGCCGGCTCCGACGTCGCCGCGATCGAGGCCACCGCCAGCCGGGACGGCGACGATTACGTTCTCAACGGCGTCAAGTGGCACGTGACCTCGTACAACGCCGCCGACTACGCGTTCTTCCAGGGCAAGCTGACCAGCGGCCAGCACGCCGGCGAGCACGCGATGTTCCTGGTCGACCTGCCCACCCCCGGCGTCCGGGTGGTCAGGACACCCGCCTACATGCACACGCTCGGCCACGCGCACCAGCATCCGATCGTGGCGTTCGAGGATGTGCGGGTACCCGCCGCGCAGCTGGTCGGCGCCGAGGGCGGCGGGATGGCCTTCGCGTACGAGTGGTTCAGGTTCGAGCGGCTGATGGTCGCCGCCCGGTGCCTGGGCGCGGCCGAGCGGCTGGTCGCGGAGATGACCTCGTTCGCGCAGGAGCGGATCGTCTCGGGACGGCCGATCGCGGAGTTCGGCGCCGTCCAGGCGATGCTGGCCGACAGCCTGACCGAGCTGTTCGCGGCCCGGTCACTGACCTACGAGACGGCGCGCGGAATCGATGCGGGTGCCGACCTCAAGGTGCAGCACGCCCAGTGCTCGATGGCCAAGCTCTACGCCGCCGAGATGGCCGGCCGGGTGGCCGACCGTGCCGTGCAGGTCTTCGGCGGACGCGGCTACATGCGGGAGTACGCCGCGGAGCGGTTCTACCGCGAGCTGAGGGTGGAGCGGATCTGGGAAGGCACCAGCGAGGTCCAGCGCTCGATCATCGCGGACCAGATGATCAAGCGCGGTCCCGGCCTCCTGGCCTGAGCCGCTAGCTGGCCAGGCTCGCCTCGATCGCCTCGACGACCTCCGGGGCTTCCGGGTCGGTCATCGGCCTGAACCTGGCCACGACCTTGCCGTCGCGGCCGATCAGGAACTTCTCGAAATTCCACTGGATGTCGCCTGCCTTGCCCTCGGCATCGGCGACCTCGGTCAGCTCCGCGTAGAGCGGGTGCCGCTCCGGCCCGTTGACGTCGATCTTGGCGAACAGCGGGAACGTGACGCCGTAGTTCTGCGAGCAGAAATCGCTGATTTCCCCGGGCGTGCCAGGCTCCTGGGCGCCGAACTGGTTGCAGGGGAATCCCGCCACCGTGAAGCCGCGCTCGGCGAACCGGTCCTGCAGCCGCTGCAGGCCCGCGTACTGCGGAGTCAGGCCGCACTGCGACGCCACGTTGACGACGAGTACCGCCGATCCGGCGAAGTCGTCAAGGGTGGCCGGGTCGCCGGTCAGGGTCTGAAGATCGATGTCACGCACGGTCACGTCGGCACTCCTGGGCTCATACCAATGGACATCCGCGATTACTCGGGCAAAGGCGATAACAGCGCATGCGGCATAGTTATGCCCTGTCTTCGACGGCTTCGCGAGCCCGCGGCGGGCAGTGCGCGCGGCAACTCCTTCCCCTCTGCGTGGGAGGTTCGATTGAAACTCACCGTTGTTACTACGACACAGGGAGTTACCTGTTAGCTTGTGAGCCTTTAGCAGGACACACCCGTCCCGTCACCTGCGCAGAGGAACAGTAGCCATGAATCTCAGACGCCGATCCGTGCTGTTGAGGGTTACCCTGCTCGTCTTAGTTCCGCTGGTTTTCCTGGTCGGCATCTTCGGTTACGCGATCACCTCGTCGGCGACCGCCGCCCTGACGCTGATCAGGGCACGATCGGTGATCAACGACCTGAAGCAGCCGGTCGCCAACCTGCAGCACGCGCTCGCTGACGAGCGCGCACAGACGCTCGTGTACACCACCAGGCCCGCGCCGACCGCGTATTCGGCGCTCCAGCGCCAGCAGGCCGCTACCGACCGCGCGATCACGTCCTTCCTCGCGGCGGCCGCCTCGCCGGCGGTCAGCCAGAGCACCACGGCGGCCACGGCGAAGGCCATTGCCGGGCTCCGCGCGGGGCTCGCGGGGCTGCCGGGGCTCCGGGCCAAGGTCACCGGGCGCTCGATCAGCGGTCAGCAGGCGTTCACCGCATACAACGACCTGATTGCCGCCAGTTACCAGATCCTGGAGCAGTCGGTCATTGCCGTGGGCAACGCCCGCCAGGTGCTGCCCGCGATCGCCGTTATCGAGCTGGCGATTTCCAGCGAGTACCTCCAGCAGGAGAGCGCGCTGCTGGACGGCAGCTTCGCCGCTCATTCCTTCCCGGCCAGGGACCAGCAGGCCTTCGTCAGCCTGGTCGGCGCCCACCGGCTGCTGTACGCCCAGAGTTACTCGTACCTGAACCCGCTCGACCGCGCGAATCTGGACCACGACGTCAACCCGCGGACCGCGCACACTCTGACCAGGCTGGAAGATGTCCTCGTAGCCAGTCCCGCCACCCCGAAGGCGGTGCCCCCGGTGCTGGCCGCGACCTGGAACGCTACCGTTGCCGCGCTCACCAGCCAGACCGGCAAGGCGGTCGAGCAGGCCGTGGCCCGCTTGGCCCGGCAGGTCAGCGCGCAGGCCTCGGCCAAGCTTCGGTCGCTCTACCTCGACGGCGGCCTGGGCCTGGCCGCGGTTATCGTCTCCCTGATCGTGTCCCTGTGGATCGCCGTCCGGCTGGCCAGGCAGCTGCACGGCCTGCGGGACTCGGCGCTGGAACTGGCCAACGTCTCCCTGCCGGGCCTGGTGAGCCGCCTGCGCGCCGGCGAGGAAGTGGACGTCGCCACCCTGATCCGACCGCTTGAACCGGGTGCCGACGAGATCGGCCAGGTCAAGGCGGCCTTCAATAGCGCTCAGCGTACGGCCGTTGAGTCGGCCGTCGATGAGGCGAGGGTTCGCCGCGGCATCAACGACCTGTTCCGGAACCTGGCCCGCCGGAGTCAGTCGCTGCTGGAACGCCAGATGGGCCTGCTCGACGCGCTGGAACGCAGCGCGGCCGACCCGGGGGATCTGGACGGCTTGTTCCGGATCGACCATCTCACCACGCGCATGCGCCGCCATGCCGAGAACCTGCTCGTGCTGGCCGGCGACTCGCCTCGGCGCGCGTTCCGCGATGCCGTGCCCTTCGTGGACGTCCTGCGGGCGGCCGCTACCGAGGTCGAAGACTACAAGCGGATCAAGGTCATCGCCCGGACGCCAGCCGCGCTGGCCGGGCCCGTCGTCTCCGACGTGATCCACCTGCTGGCCGAGTTGCTGGAGAACGCCACCCTCTTCTCTCCCGCCGATACCGAGGTCCGCATCATCGGCGCGCTGGTCGCAAACGGCTACGCCGTCGACATCGAGGACCGCGGCCCGGGCATGGGCGCCACGGAGCTCGCGTCGGTCAACGCCAGCCTGGCTGATCCGCCGCTGTTTGACATGTCGGGCTCGGACCGGCTCGGGCTCTTTGTCGCCGCCAGGCTGGCCAGGCGGCACGGGATCTCCGTGACGCTGCGCGAGTCGCCTTACCGCGGCGTGACGGCCATCGTCCTGATCCCGCGCGATCTGGTAGTCCTGGCCGATCCGATCGGCTCGGGCGCCCCGGCCCGCCAGAACACGAACGGCCTCCTGGTAACGGCGGGCCGCCACGCCGTCTCGACGCGGCTCGTCAACGGGGCGCCGTCATCGGGCGGATCAGTCGGCATGCTGGCCGTCGCCGATCCGCCCGGGCTGGCGGAGCGGCCCGAGCCCGCCGGCCCGGCGGAATCAGCCGTGCTGGCGGACCGCCCGTGCTGGCAGAACCGCCCGTGCTGGCGGAACCGCCCGTCGTGGGGGACCCGGCTGAGCTGGCTGGGCCAGCGCCCGCGCTGACCGAGAACGGCATGCCGCGGCGGGTCCGCCAGTCAAGCCTGGCACCGCAGCTCAGGGCGGCGACCGCGCCGCCCCCGGCCGAGGACCCGCTCGCGGGCCCCCGCTCGCCCGAGCATGCGCGCAGCACCATGTCGGCCTTCCGGCGCGGCTGGCAGGAAGGCATTTCCGAGTCCGACGGGCACGCCGAAACGGACACCGACCATGACACCGCCGTAGCGCGGGATGGGGAAAACCGATGACCACGAACTTCAGCGAGCAGCTGCCCCAGCGGGCCATGACTACCGACAGCCACCTCAACTGGCTCATCAACGACCTGGTGACACGCTCGCCGCACGTCCACCGGGCGGCCGTCATCTCCAGGGACGGCTTCGCCATCGGATCGTCGGCGGCACTCAGCCGCGAGGACTCCGACCACCTCGCGGCCCTCGCGGCTGGCATCGCGAGCCTGGCCAATGGCGGCGCCCAGCACTTCGGCGCGGGCCAGGTCCATCAGACCCTGATCGAGATGGACCAGGGCTTCCTGTTCGTGACCGCCGCGGGCCGAGGCAGCTGCCTGGCCGTCCTAGCGGACGGCGACGCCGATGTCGGCCTGGTCGGCTACGAGATGGCGCACCTGGTCAAGCAGCTTGGACAGCACATGGAGCCGGGCCGGCGACCGATTCCAGCCGAAGAGCCGAAGTGATGCCGCTATGCCTCCAGCTGGCGATCAGTCTTCTGACGCCGGATTCAGCCCGCTTGTCCGTCCCTACTGGCTCGTCAGGGGACGGCCAAGCCTGACCGGCGAGATGTTAGACGTGATCTCGATGGTGCACGCGGTACGCGCGTTGGCGCCCGATCCCGCCGAGCTTGAACCAGAGCACCTGGCGGTGCACGAACTGTGCTGCCGGCCCACGTCGGTGGCGGACCTCGCGGCGCGGCTGATGCTGCCGCTCGCCGTCGTCCGCGTCCTGCTGGCCGACCTTCGTGACCAGGGATTGATCAGAATCCGGCGACCTCGCCCGGCAGGGCTGACCGACATCCGGCTTCTCAGAGAGGTGGCCGATGGCCTGCGACGACTATGACGATCCGGACGGCAGCGGCGACAGCTGGGCTCCGGTCGCCGCCAAGATCCTCATCGCCGGCGGATTCGGCGCGGGCAAGACGACGCTGGTGGGCTCGCTGACAGAGATCCGGCCACTACGGACGGAGGAGGATCTCACCGGGCCAGGAGTTCTCACCGACACCGTAGTCGGCGTGGAGCGCAAGCGGACGACCACCGTGGCGATGGACTTCGGGCGCATCACGATCCACGACGGACTCGTCGTTTACCTGTTCGGCATGCCAGGTCAGGAGCGCTTCTGGTTCATGTGGGACGACCTGGCCTACGGCATGCTGGGGGCTGTCGTCCTAGCCGACACCAGGAGACTGGCCGACTGCTTCCCGGCCATCGACTATTTCGAGCACCGCCAGTCGCCGTTCGTCGTCGCGGTCAACTGCTTCGACGGGTCGCCCGATCACGAGATCAGCGAGGTGCGAGAGGCGCTGGACATCGATGCGCAGGTGCCTGTGGTCAGGTGCGACGCGCGCCGGCGAGGCTTGTGCCGGGATGCGCTCGTGACCCTGGTCGAGCACGCCGCCGCTCAGCTGGCCGCTGGCCCGCTCGCGCCGAGCACCCAGCCCGCCAGCCGCTAGCGGGCCAGCGACGCCTCCACGCCGGCCAGCCAGCCACGGACCAGCCCGAGCGCCAGGTCGGGCCGCTCGGCCTGGCTCATGTGCGAGCAACCCGGCAGCACGACGAATTCCGAGCCCCCGATCCCGTCGTGGGCCTGCGCTGCCGTCGCCGGGGTCACCTCGTCGAACTCACCGCAGAAGACCAGCGTGGGCACGTCGATCGAGCCGAGCTCGGCGGTGACGTTGAAGTCCTTCAGCGGACCGATCACGTGGAACTCACTGGGTCCGTTCATCGTGTGGTAGACCTCAGGGTTCGCGTCGATCCCGCTGAAGCAGCGGTCCAGCCAGTCGGGGTAGGGCCGGATCCGGCACACGTGTCGGTCGTAGAAGGCGACCATGGCGGCCTGGTACTCGGCGCTGTCGGTGGTACCGGCCGCCTCGTGCCGCCGCAGCACCTCGTCGACCCCAGGCGGCAGGTCGGCGCGCAGCCTGGCCAGCTCAGTCAGCCAGAACGACACATCGGCGGGCGAGGATTCGACCAGCAGGCTGACCAGCCCGGCTGGCCTGGTGATCGCGTAGGCCATGCCAAGCATGCCGCCCCATGAGTGACCGAGCACATGGCAGCGATCCAGGCCGAGTTGCCTGCGGACCTCGGCCAGCTCGGCCAGGTACAGCTCGGTCGTCCACATCGAGGTGTCGTGCGGCTCGCTGACCGCCGAGTTGCCGCAGCCCAGCTGGTCATAGCAGATCACCCGGCGACCGCCGGCGGCCAGCTCCTGGTACGGCTCCATGTGATGCCAGGTCGCGCCGGGGCCACCGTGCAGGCAGAGCACCGGGAACTTGCCCGGTTCCTCGGCCTTGCCCGTCACGCGATACCAGGTCCGGTAACCGGCGAAAGGCAGATAACCCTCGGTGGCTGGCAGACCGTTACTCATATCCGGCTCCGGTGAAGTTAGTAGATCTGATCCCCCATTGCACATCTCACCACAATCACTCCCGTCCATCGCTAGAGCCGTGGCCGCTGCGGCGAGGGCTAGAGCCGGGGGTCGACGGGCTCGGACTCCAGTGCGAGGACCGCGAAGACGCACTCGTGTACCCGCCACAACGGCTCGGCGCGGGCCGCTCGCTCCAGTGCCTCCACGCCGAGCGCGTACTCCCGTGCCGCCAGCGACCGCTTGTGCCCGAGACCGCGGGTGCGCAGCCGGTCCAGGTTGGCGGGCTCGGTGTAGTCGGGGCCGTAGATGATGCGCAGGTACTCACGCCCGCGCACCTTCAGGCCGGGCTGAGCCAGCCCGCGGCGGCCGCGGACCAGGTTCGCGGCCGGCTTGACGACCATGCCCTCGCCCCCCGACGCGGTCAGTTCCTCCCACCAGGCCGTCGCGGCCGCGATCGAGGCCGGGTCGGTCGAGTCAGCGAAGATCCGTCCGGTCCGCGCGATCAGCCCCGGATCGGCGCCAGCCAGCCGGTCGGCCATATCGAGGTGCCAGGAATGCGGCCGGTCACTGTAGGTCGCGCCCTCGGTCGCCAGCAGCTGGAACGGAGCGATCCGGACGCCGTCCAGCCCGCTAGTAGGCCAGCAGTACCGCCGGTACGCCGCGCTGAACGCCTCGGCGTTGACGGCCCGCGCCCTGGTCCGCTCGAGCAGCGCACGCACGTCGAGACCGCGACCGGCCGCCTGCTCGAGGATGCGGACGGCCGCGGGAAGTGCGCCCCGGGCCGCGGCGCCGACTGCCGCGTACTGGTTGCGGAGCAGGTCTTCCGCCTTCGCGCTCCACGGCATGAGCTCGGCGTCGAGCAGCAGCCAGCCCGTGCCCAGCTCGTCGAACAAACCAGCCGCCTCCGCCGCGGCCCGCAGCCGGGCGAGCAGTTCCTCGGTCAGGGCGGGGCCGAAGAAGGATCGGCCGGTCCGCGTCCAGACCGCTCCGGTCGAGCTGGCGGCGGGGGTCCCGCTCAGCCCGCCCGCCGCCGCAGCTCCAGGCAGCGACGCGCCGGCACCGAACCGGGCGCGCACGATCTCGGCGTCGCGGCCGACCAGCGCGACCGCGCGCGAGCCCATGTGCTTCTCCTCGCACACCAGCGCTTCGACGCCGTCGGTCCGGAACGCGTCGAACGCCTGGTCCGGATGCTCGAGCAGCCCGGGCCTGGCCGAGGTCGCGACCGGGCTCATCGTCGGCGGCAGATACAGCAGCCAGCGCGGATCGATCGCGAACCTGCTCATCACCTCGAGCGCGGCGGCGGCGTTTTCCTCCCGGACGGTGACCCGGCCCTGCCGGGCGGTCTCGATCGTGCGGCGTCCCGTCACGTCGGCGATATCGAGCGCGTCAGGATCACGTCCGGCCGGCCGGCCGGACCCGGCTGGTCTCCCGTCGGCTGGCCTCGCTCCGGCCGGCCCCTCCTCGGCCGCGGCGTCCACGCTGGCCCTGGCCTCCGCGCTGACCGGGAATGGCCTGGCCGGCTGGTAATACACCCGGGCGGCTGGGACCGAGACGAGCTCGCGCTCCGGATAACGCAGCGCCGTCAGCCGGCCGCCGAAGACGCAGCCAGTGTCCAGGCACAAGGTGCCGTTCACCCACTCCGGCGAGGGCACCGGCGTGTGGCCGTAGAGCACCATCGCCTGGCCGCGGTAGTCGGCCGCCCACGGGTAACGGACCGGCAGGCCGAACTCGTCGGTCTCGCCGGTCGTCTCTCCGTACAGGCAGAACGACCGCACCCGGCCCGAGGCCCGGCCGTGGTAACGCTCGATCAGGCCGGCATGGCTCACCACCAGCTTGCCGCCGTCCAGCACGTAGTGCGAGATCAGCCCGTCGAGGAACGACTCGACCTCGGCCCGGAAGCCGTCCGTCTCGGCCTCCAGCTGGGCCAGTGATTCGGCCAGGCCGTGAGTCACCTGGACGTTGCGGCCCCGCAGTGCCCTCAGCAGCTTGCTCTCGTGATTGCCTGGAACGCACAGCGCGTCGCCGTCCCGCACCATGCCGATGACCAGCCGGAGCACGCCAGGGGTGTCGGGACCGCGGTCAACCAGGTCACCGACGAAGACGGCCCGCCGTCCGGCCGGATGCCGCGCCGCAGCCGGCGGCCCTGCTCGTCGACGGTCAGCTCGTAACCGAGGTCGGTCAGCAGCGCCTCCAGTTCGGCCCGGCAGCCATGCACGTCGCCGATGACGTCGAACGGGCCGGCCTGGTCCCGCAGGTCGTTGAAGAGCCTGGTCCTGGTGAGCAGCGCGGTGCTCACCTCGGCCTCCGATCTCAGCACATGGACGCGGCGGAATCCCTCCCGGTCCAGCCCGCGCAGGCTTCGCCTGAGCTGGTCGCGCTGCCGCCTGATGACGTGCGACCCGAACTGGCGGTCGGCCCTGGCCGCGTTCCGCAGGACGCAGACCCGCTCGGGCAGGTCGAGCACGATCGCGACCGGGAGCACGTCGTGCTCCCGGGCCAGCTTGATCAGTTCCTTGCGACTCTCCGGCTGCACGTTGGTCGCGTCGATCACGGTGAGCCGGCCAGCGGCGAGCCGCTTTGCCGCGATGAAATTCAGGACGTCGAAGGCGTCCCTGCTGGCCGACTGGTCGTTCTCGTCGTCGGCGACTAGCCCGCGGCAGAAGTCGCTCGAGATCACCTCCGTCGGGGCGAAGTGAGCGCTGGCAAACGTCGACTTGCCCGACCCGCTCGCGCCGATCAGCACGACGAGGCTGAGTTCCGGCACGTCGATGACCCGTCCCCCTGGCGCGAGCACGCCAGCCTCGTCCGCGCTGCTCATCGGCTCACCGCCCCGGCGGCAGCGGAGTCGTGGCGAGTAAAGACGGCCAGCTGCGTGGGCGGCCCGACCTCGGGGTCCTCCCGCCCGACCGGCAGGAACCTCACGTCGTAGCCGCGCTCGGCAGCCACCCGCTCCGCCCAGGCTTCGAACTCGGCTCTGGTCCACTCGAACCGGTGATCGCGATGCCGCATCGCACCCGGCGCAAGGAACTCGAACCTGACGTTGAACTCAGCGTTCGGCGTGGTCACGATGACCCGCGCGGGCGCCGCATCGGTGAACACCGTCCGTTCCAGGGCGGGCAGCCGCTGCAGGTCCACGTGCTCGATAACTTCCATCAGCACCAGCGCGTCGAACCCGGCCAGCCGCTGGTCCCGGTACGTCAGCGCCGACTGGATCAGGCGCAGCCGGTCCCGCTGGCGCTGCGGCATCCGGTCCAGGCGCAGCCGCCGCTCGGCGATCTCCAGTGCTCGTGACGACACGTCCGCCGCCACGACCTCGGTGAACTGCCGGTCAGCCAGGAGCGCGGCGGTCAGCGCGCCCTCACCGCAGCCAAGGTCCGCGACGCGCCGGGCACCAGCGGCCCGGAGCACGGCGAGGACCGCCCCGCGCCGCTGCTCGGCCAGCGGCACCAGCGGATCCCCGTCGCCCGCCAGATCGGAAGCAGCGGGCCCGGGATCGGCCGGCGGCGCGACCGCGTCCCCGACCGCATCGGGGCCCGGGACGGCGCCGTCTGCGTCCCGCACCGGGACAGCGTTATCGAAGGACTCAGGCTCGGCGTCGTCGACCTCGGCCAGCCTGGCCAGGGCCGACCGGTAAAGCCCTGACCGGTGAGCCAGGTAGCGCCGGGTGATCAGTGCCTTCTCCGGGTGGCCGGCCAGCCAGCCGCCGCCGGCCCTGACCAGCTTGTCGACCTCGTCCGTGCTGACCCAGTAGTGCTTCGCGTCATCGAGGACTGGGAGCAGCACGTAAAGATGGTTCAGGGCGTCGGCCAGCCGCATCCGGCCAGACAGCCGCAGGTCAAGGTAGCGCGAGTCGCCCCAGCCCGGGAACGCCTCGTCGAGTGCGATCGGGGCTGCGGCGACCTGCCAGCCGAGCGGCTCGAACAGCCGGCGGGCCAGGTCGGGCCCGCCACGGCAAGGCAGCACCGGTAGCGCGATCTCGAGCGGGATGGCCGCCGCCGCTAGTTCAGGCCGGGACTCACAGCGACCTGCCATCGCCGTCTTGAAGACCCGCGACATCGCGACGGCCAGCATGCTCGAGGCTGCGTACGGCCGGTCGTTGACGTACTGGCCGAGGCTGAACCCTTCCCCGCCGTCCGGCCCGCGGCGGCCGCGCACCAGGCCGACCGGGTCGACTTCGAGCAGCAGGGCGGCAGTGCACCGCTCCGAAGTCGCTTCGGGGTAGCAGACGTGCGCAGTCCCGACCGACAGCTCGAACGACTGAACCCGGCCCGGGTTCTTGTGCAGCAAGAACCCCAGGTCCGTAGCCGGGCTGACGCCAACCGAGCTAGCACTGGCCGCTGAATCCGCCGCGGGCAGCCCGGTCGTCGTGATCGTCAGCAGCACGATCGACCATCCTGCCCGATCGGAGGAGCAAACGCGGACTCAATTTTCCATTTAACCCGATTTGCCACCCTCGCGGCCAATCTACCGCCCGCGTTGCCGCCCGCGCCGCAGCCCCAAGAAGCACTTACCCCGAGTTCGCGTCAGCCGAATTTCGCAAAAAGTATGAAAACCGCCGCTCTTTTGACGCCAAGTAAGGGGAAGTCATTTATCGCCCGGATGGCAGGCCCGGGCGGCGCGAACATTGCCAGGTTTGGCGCTGGTTAGCTACGGCCCGTCGGGCTTGCGCCCGGCGGGCCCCGCAGCGGCCGGCCCAGCACGGCGGCCTGGGACCAGAAAAGCGACCCCCGCAGGGGCCGCTTGACCGTTTATGGGTGTTATGTGTTATAGGTGTTATGGGTGTTATGGGTGGAGGTGGCGGGAATCGAACCCGCGTCCTTCAGTACATCACCAGGGCTTCTCCGGGCGCAGCCTGCTCTGCTTTTCTCAGCCCCGGCGGTCATGCAGGCAAGCCGCCGACAGGCTCAGTCGCTGTTAGATGTCCCGCTTAGTCCCGCGACCGGGCTAAGCGGTGGATCCTCCTAGCTGACGCCAGGCACCGGGTCGGAGGAACCCCCGGGCTGACGGTCTCGCTGCGCTCGCTTAGGCAGCGAGGGCGAGACTAGTGCGCGATGTTTTGGCACTTATCGTTTGCGGCAACAGGATTTCCGAGGTCATCACCGCAACCCTCGGCCCGCTTCCCCTGGATCAACTACCGAAGTCGAAGCCAGTCACCCCCTATGCAGTTTTCCCTGATGATACTCACTGGCCGGCCGTCAGCAAGATCAGCGTGGCCAGTTCTCCATCAGCGCAGAGCACAACAGCCGCGCGCCCGCCGGCATTCCCGCGGCCCAGCCCGCACCACGGCCAGCCCGCGCCGCCCTCAGTCAGACAGCACAAGGCCCGACGGACAGGACGCGGATCGCGTCGTCCATCGGGCTTTCTGGGCCTGGCCGACGGCCAGTCTGGGCCTGCGCGGCTGCGGGGATGAGAAACCCCTGCGGGCGCTGGCGGTGGCCGAAGACGCGCCCGCAGGGGTTTGACCGGCAGGGTCGGGGCCGGTCCCAATGGCCCGGGCCTCCCCCGAGATGAGGCCCGGTTCTCATCACGACGGCTGGGCCGCAACCCCCCAAGCGGCAGACCAGCCTCATTATGTAAGACGCCGGTGCGTAGCGGATTGGTTGCTCCCTGTGACGATTTCCTGTAACGATCTCGTTAGGACTCCTGAGGTAAGGGAATCCGCACTCCCTTAGTTAGGGCTCGCCCGACCCGAGATTGCCCGGGTTCAGCGGCGCTGGCCCGGACTTAGGAGCCCGCGCGAAGCCGCTCGGCGAACTGGCGTGCGATCTGCACTGCCGGATCAAACGCCGACGACCGCGCGAACGCGACGACCGCGAACGCCACATCACCGCGGAACCCGACGAACCAGATGGCCCGGACACCGCGATGCCCGGCCAGCGGAGCCGTGCCGACCTGCCCGTACAGCGGGGTGCCGGGCAGCCGGGCGGCCCGGGCCACGCCCGACCTGACCGTATCGGCCATGAGCTCCTTCAGCCGGCTGACGACGTGACCTTCCAGGCTTTTCAACTTAACTCGCGACGTGAGTGTCGGTCCTGACGGGCCGGTGACGACCGTCGGCTGATGCCAGGAACCCGAATCGACTACTCCAGCGGCGAGCGCCATGTCCAGCGGGCTGACCAGAACCGTGCCCGTCCCGATCGCGTCGGCGGCCTGCTCCCCCTGGTCGCTAGGCTTGCGGATGCTGCCGACGAACGGGGCCGGGCGCAGCGGCAGGCGCCACTGGGCGCCGATGCCGAACTGCTCGGCGGCCCCGTAGAAGTCCGTCGGATCGAGCCGCAGCGACACCTGAGCGAAGGCCGTGGTGCACGCGTGCGCGAAGACGTCGCTGAACGTCGGATTGCCGAGCTTCGGTACCGCGGGAACGTTGACGAACGTCTGCCCGCCCACCAGGGCGCGGACTCGGAAGCACGGGATAGGCGTGTCCGGGCCGAGAGTCGGATACTTGGCCAGCAGCGCCGCGGCCGGCACGATGGTGAACGCCTGGCCGGGCTGATAGTGGCCGCCGAGCGGATCGACCGCGGGCATCCCGGCGGCCTGGTGCTCGGCGACGCCTAGTATCTGGCCGGTGCTGGCCCGGACGGCGACGACCGCGCCCGACAGGCCAAGACCCGCGAGCGCGCGCTGCGCCGCCCGCTGGACTCCGCCGTCGATGGTGGTCCGCACCGCGGTTCCGGCGTGGCCAGGCCAGCTCTTCAGCACGGCGACCTGGCGCCCGGCTGCGCTCTGCACGACCACCTTGGTGGTCGGCGTGCCGGCCAGGGACGCCTGGTATGCCTGCTCGAGGCCGGACAGCCCGACCGTGGTGCCCGGGCGGTACGGCTCGCCGTCCTCGACCAGTTCCCTGGCGGCCTCCGTTCCCACCTGGCCGGTAACGGCCGGCACGGCGCTTCGGAACAGCCTCGTGGTCATCACCCGGTGCGTCAGGTTCGGCACTTTGCCCAGGGCCGCGCTCAGCCGGTCGAACTTGCGCGGGGCCAGCTGGACGAGCTCCAGGAACGTGTTCGGCGGGGCCGCGAGGATCTGGCCGACCATCTGATCGGCTTCTGATCGGGCCAGCCCGATCACCCTGGCCAGCTTCGTGGCCGTCGCGACCGGGTCGGCCACCCGGCCTGGCCGCACTCCGACCTCGACCGCGGGCGACCGCAGGATCAGCGGCCGGCCGGCCGAGTCGAGCAGCGGCTCTCGCGGCGGAACCGTAGTCAGCACGGCCAGCCGGTCACCGGGGCGCAGGCCCGGCGCGATCACGGACGGCGCCCAGACCACAAGCCACCCGGCGCCGTGCCGGCGGAGCACGAAGTGGCCAGCGTACGTCCACGGTCGCCCGCCGCGACCCAGATCAACCGACGCGTGGAAGTAGGCGCTAGCGGTGTTTCCGCTCACGCTTATCCGGCCAATCGCGAGCGAGAGATCCTCGGCGCCCAGCTGGCTGTACGCGTTCCGCAGCGCGCGCGCCACCACCACGGGCTGGCCGGTGGTCAGGGCTCCCGCGGCGGCGTAGTTGCCGGACTCCCACGCCAGCAGGAAGTTCTTGACACTCGCGGCCGCCGAGGGATCTGACTGGCCGACGCCCGTCACCCCCGCGACGATCACCACGGCCGCCGCGCACAGCAGCGACCCGAGGCGGATCATCGTGCCGCGTGACCGGCCCTTTCGTTTCTTCGACCCCCCGGCCGGACGCGGCCGGACCGGCCGTCCGCGCTTCGGCGGCCCCGTAGCTCGGGAGCTGGCGGGCTCGGCCGGGACTCCGTCCCCGATGGCCGAAGGGAACTCGGCCTGGCCCGCTGGCGGCGCAGCAAACCCGTCCGCCCTGGCCCGTCCGGGCCCGGGCCAGGTATCTTGCCGTTGCCCGAAGCCGAAGCCGCCGTCAGGCTCCGGCCCGAAGCGCTCCGCACCGAGCCCGGGCCGATTATCGGGTTGCGCGTCAGAACCCGCCGCATCCGGGTCGGATCTTTCCGCCCGATGCCTGGCTGAGTGAGCTCCCCGCCTAGCCATGTCGGCCATCAGTCGCCATTGTGCTACCTTCGGCGCCGCAGGGCACGCTCGACCTCCCGCGTGGCGTCCCGGCGGGCCAATTCCTGCCGCTTGTCGTAGGTCCGCCGACCGCGCGCCAGCGCCAGCTCGATCTTGGCCTTCCCGCCGGAGAAGTACAGCGACAGCGGGATGAGCGTCAGCCCGCCCTCGGACGTCGCGCGCGCCAGCCGGTCGATCTCCTTGCGATGGAGCAGCAGCTTGCGGATCCGGCGCGGCTCGTGATTAGTCCAGGTGCCCTGCGTGTACTCCGGGATGTGCACGCCGTGCAGCCAGATCTCGCCGTCGGTGATCTGGGCAAACCCCTCGGTCAGCGTGGCCCGCCCGGCGCGCAGTGACTTGACCTCAGTGCCGGTCAGCATGAGGCCAGCCTCCAGCACATCCTCGATCGTGTAGTCATGCCGGGCCCGCCGATTGCTGGCGATGATCTTCCTGCCCTGATGTGCCTTTCCTGCCTGAGCCTTGCCTGACTGTGCCTTCTTACCCTGCGTCGCCGCCACGGTATAAGTCTGACCCCTCAGACCCGGAGGTAGCGCCGAAGGGTCAGGAACGAGGTCGTCCCGCACAGCAGCAGGCCGATCGCCATCGTCACGAGCACGACCTCGATCAGGTCACCGACCGTCAGCTGGGCATGGAAGGGGAAGTAGTTCTGCAGCCCGTCGAGCCCGGCCTTCGCCCCGGCCAGCAGCGCCACGGCGACCAGCCAGCCGAACAGGCCCGCGATCATGCCCTCGACCAGGAACGGCAGCTGGACATAGAAGTTGGACGCGCCGACCAAGCGCATGATCGCCGTCTCCCGGCGCCGATTGAAGGCCGACAGCCTGATGGTGTTAGCGACCAGCAGGATCGCCGCGATGATCAGGATGATCGCCACCACGATGACCGCGTTTCGCGCGCCGTCGAGCAGCTTGTAGAAATTCGTCAGGATCGACGAGTCGTTGCCCACCGAGTCCACGCCCGGCATGCCGGTGACGGCCGCCGTCACCGGGCCGGCGTCCGCCTGCGCGTTCTTCAGCTTCACCTGGAACGACGCGGGGATGTCACCGGGATGCACGGAGTCGATGAACACCGGGTCGTAGGCGAACTCCTTCCTGAACTGGGCCAGGTTGGCCGCCTGGGTCTGGTGCGTGACCTGGACCACCTGAGGCAGCTTGCGCAGCGTCGCGGCGATCTGGGCGGTCTGGGCGGCGGTCGCCGGGCCGTCCTTCGTGCACTGCGGGCTGAGCGGGTTGTTGTCGCACAGATAGATCGAGAGCTGCACCTTGCTCTGCCACAGCGCCCTAGTGTGATCGACCTGCTTGACGAAGAGCAGGCCGGTGCCGAGCAATGAGAGGCTGATCGCGACGACCACGATGAGCGCGACCGTCATGGTGAGGTTCCGCCTGAGGCCGACCCACACCTCGCCGAAAACGAACTGCGCACGCATGTAGCTGATCCCTTTGGTTGTCCTCGCTCGGCCGGCTGCTGCCGGCCCGTCCGAACGCCTGGCGCTAGTAGGCCTGACCGTAGACGCCGCGCGACTGGTCGCGCACGACCTTGCCGTACTCAAGCTCGATGACGCGCTTACGCATGGAGTCCACGATGGCGGCGTCGTGAGTGGCCATGACGACCGTGGTACCGGTCCGGTTGATCCGGTCGAGGACCTTCATGATCCCGATGGAGGTCGCCGGGTCGATGTTCCCGGTCGGCTCGTCGGCCAGCAGGATCATCGGGCGGTTGACGAACGCCCTGGCCATCGCCACGCGCTGCTGCTCACCGCCGGACAGTTCGTCGGGCATGCGGTCGCCCTTGCCCTCGAGACCGACGAGATCGATGACCTCGGGCACCACCTTGCGAATGAATCGGCGCGGCTTGCCAATGACCTCGAGTGCGAATGCGATGTTCTGGTAAACGTTCTTGCCGGGGAGCAGCCTGAAGTCCTGGAAAACGCAGCCAATTCTGCGCCGCAGCTGAGGCACCTTCCAGTTCGTGAGGCGGGCGAGGTCCCGGCCAGCCACGTAGATTCGCCCGTCGGTCGGCCGCTCCTCGCGAAGGATCAGGCGGAGGAAGGTCGACTTGCCCGACCCCGACGGCCCGACCAGGAAGACGAACTCGCCCTTCTCCACGTCGAGGTTGACGCTCTCTAGGGCGGGTCGGCTCTGATTCGGGTACGTCTTGGTGACGCTTTCGAAGTGAATCACAGGCCCATCACAACGCTCGATAATGAAGACGTACCGAGTCGCTACGGCGCCCCGGTTTGATCACGGGACAGTCTAGGGGGGAAACTGGGCTGGAACGTCCAACTTGTCGAACTGAGCAGTCGGCACGTCCCAGGAGGGACCCCCATGAGCTGCGAGCACCTGATCTGCGCCCAGTGCGCCGGCCCGGTCGCAGAGGCCCGCTGCCCGGTGTGCCGCGCGGCCAAGTCAGATCTGCACCACCACACTCACGGCATCAGCATTCCGCAGGTCGTCCTGCTGCTGCTGCTGGCCCTCGCGGTGGCCATCGCCGTGCAGCACCTCGCCCACTGAATTTCGCCCCGCTACAGGCCCTGCTTGCGCATCCAGCGGATCTCGGCCTCGATGAAATCGTCGATCTCGCCGTCCATCACGGCCGCGGTGTTCCCCGTCTCATGGCCGGTCCGCAGGTCCTTGATGTTCTGGTACGGGTGCAGGACGTAGTTGCGGATCTGGGTCCCCCAGCTGCGGCCGCCGTCCCCTCGCAACTCGTTCATCTTGGCCGCCTGCTCCTCGCGCTTGCGCTCGAGCAGCTTGGCCTGGAGCACGGCCATCGCGCTGGCCCGGTTCTGGATCTGGCTCCGCTCGTTCTGGCAGGAGACCACGATCCCGGTCGGCAGGTGGGTGATCCGCACGGCGGAGTCGGTCGTGTTCACGCCCTGACCGCCCGGCCCGCTGGACCGGTAGACGTCGACGCGCAGCTCGTCGTCGGGAATGTCGATGTGGTCGGCCTGCTGGACCACCGGGATCACGTCGACCCCGGCGAACGACGTCTGCCGGCGGCCCTGGTTGTCGTACTTGGAGATCCTGACCATCCGGTGCGTGCCGTGCTCGCCGCGCAGCGTGCCGTAGGCATACGGGGCCCTGACCGCGAAGGTGGTCGACTTGATCCCGGCTTCTTCCGCGTATGAGGTGTCGTAGACCTCGGTCGGGTAACCGTGCCGCTCGGCCCACCGCAGGTAGATTCGCTGCAGCCCCTCGGCCCAGTCGGCCGCGTCGGCACCCCCCGCCTGAGCGTTGATGGTGATCAGCGCCTCGCGCGAGTCGTACTCGCCCGCCAGCAGCGTGCGGATTTCCAGTTGATCTATCTGGCCCTTGACCGCGGTGAGCTCGCGAAGCGCCTCCTGCAGCGTCGGCTCGTCATGCTCGCTTTCCGCCAGCTCGAACATCACCGCCAGGTCGACCAGCCTGCTGTGCAAGACGTCCAGCCGGGACAGCTCGGCGTCGAGGTAGGACAGCCGCCTCGTCACGGCCTGCGCGTTCTCCGGGTCCTCCCAGAGCCTGAGATCGACAGATCGCTCGCGCAGATCGTCGGCCTCCTTCCGCATTCCGTCCAGGTTCAGGACGGCCTCGATACTGGCGAGCTTCGACGTCAGCTCCGCTAGCTCGCTCGCATGGTCAATTGCCATGGCGGAAGCCTACGCGAAACTGCCCCACCAACGATTCCGCCCGCCCGTGCGCGGGCAGGCCGGGCCCGGTCAGGCAGGCAGCGTACTGGTCGCGACGAGCGTGCGGATCGCCCGGACCGCGACCGACAGCGTCGCGACGTTGAACGAGTCGCTCTCCCAGATCTCGACCAGCGTCTGCGCGGCCCGGTTCACCACCGGCTCGTTCCGCGCCACCCAGGCGGCTAGCCGGCGCTCGGGCGTTCCCGCCTCGGTGACGTTCAGCACGTCCCTGGCTAGCGCGGCGTGCGCGTTGTACAGGTCGTCGCGCAAGGCTCCCCTGGCCATCGTGTTCCACCGGTCGTCCCGTGGCAGGGCGGTGATCCGGTCGCGCAGCCTGGTGATCTGGAGCCGGTCGGCCAGGTCGAAGTAGACCTCGGCGGTCTCCTCGACCGGGCAGGCGGTCTGCGACGCGATCTCGACGATGTCGAACGCCGAGTACGCGGGGACCATCGCGGCCACCCGGTCGGCCAGGTTGTCAGGGAAGCCGCGGCTGGCGAACGCGTCGCGGCGCTCCTCGAAGCTGCTCATGTCGAGCCCGGCTAGCATCTTCGGCAGCCCGCCCGCGACGGTCAGCACGCCGTCGCCGAAGAAGTCGATCGTCGCCTGGATGTCGAAGGGCGGCCGGCGGAAATGCAGCAGCCACCTGGTCGCCCGCTCGGTCAGCTTGCGGCCCTCGAGCAGGGCGAGGATCTGGGCCGAGGTGTCGACCTCGCCGTCCAGCGCCTTGAGCTGGCTCCAGAAGCCGGTCATGTCGAAGACCTCGCGGGTGACCAGCCACGCCTCGGTGATGTGCGGTACCGAGGCGCCCGTCTCCTCGTTCAGCCGGAACGCGAACGTGATGCCTGACCTGTCCACCATGTCGTTCACGACCTCGGTCGTGATGATCTCCCGGTGCAGGCGGTGCGACGTCATCCGGTCCGTGAACCGCTTGCGCAGCGCGACCGGGAAGTAGCTGGTCAGCACGCGGCGCAGGTACGGGTCGTCGGGGACGTCAGAGGCCAGCACCTCCTGGCCGGCCGCGATCTTGGTGTGCGCGAGCAGCACCGAGAACTCGGGCAGCGTCAGCCCCCGGCTGGTCGACCGGCGCTCGGCGATGTCCTTGTCGGCGGGCAGGACGTCCAGGCGACGCCTGATCCGCCCCTCGCGCTCCAGTTTCCTGATGTACCTCGCGTGCACGTGCAGCATCTGCGCCGCCTGCGCGCGAGCCGCGGCGAGCGCCCGGTTCTGGTGGTAGTTGTGGCTCAGCACCAGCTTGCCGACGTCGTCGGTCATCGTCTGGAGCAGCGCGTCCCGGTCGGCCGTTGTCATCTGGCCGTCCCTGACCACCTCGTCGAGCAGGATCTTGATGTTCACCTCGTGGTCCGAGGTGTCCACGCCCGCGGAGTTGTCGATGAAGTCGGTGTTGACCAGCCCGCCGCCGAGCGCGTACTCGATCCTGGCCTCCTGGGTGAGCCCGAGGTTCCCGCCCTCGCCGATGACCCTGGCCCGCACCTGGGCGGCGTCCACCCTGACCGCGTCGTTGGTCCGGTCACCAGCATCGGCCTGCACCTGGTTAGAGGCTTTCACGTACGTGCCGATGCCGCCGTTCCAGAGCAGGTCGACGGGGGCGGCCAGAATCGCGGAAATCAGCTGGTCAGGCGCGAGCGCGGTAACTCCGTCCTCGATCCCCAGCACGGCGCGAGCCTGCGGCGTGATCGGAACCGACTTGGCCGTGCGCGGCCAGATTCCGCCGCCGCTGGAAATGAGCCCCCTGGCGTAGTCCTCCCAGGACGACCTGGGCAGGTCGAACAGGCGCCGCCGCTCCGCGAAGCTGGCCGCCGGATCCGGGTCGGGGTCGATGAAGACGTGCCGGTGGTCGAACGCCGCCACCAGCTTGATGTGCTCGGACAGCAGCATCCCGTTGCCGAAGACGTCGCCCGACATGTCGCCGATCCCGGCCACGGTGAAGTCGGTCTGGCTGATATCGACGCCGAGAGTCTGGAAATGGAACTTGACCGATTCCCATGCCCCGCGCGCAGTGATGCCCATCTTCTTGTGGTCGTAGCCGGCCGAGCCGCCCGAGGCGAACGCGTCGCCGAGCCAGAAGCCGCGGCTCAGCGCGATCTCGTTGGCCGTGTCGGAGAAGGTCGCCGTGCCCTTGTCGGCCGCGACCACCAGGTACGGGTCGTCACCGTCGTGCCTGACGACCCGGCCGGGCGGGACAACCTGCCCGGCCTTCAGGTTGTCGGTGATGTCCAGCATGGCGCTGATGAACATCCGGTAGCACGCGAGCACCTCGCCCTGGTAGGCATCGCGGTCGGCCGGGTTGGGCAGTTGCTTGCAGACGAAGCCGCCCTTGGCGCCGGACGGCACGATCACCGAGTTCTTGACCTCCTGGGCCTTGGCCAGCCCGAGGATCTCGGTGCGGAAATCCTCGCGCCGGTCCGACCAGCGCAGTCCGCCGCGGGCGACGTTGGCGAACCGCAGGTGCACGCCCTCGAACCGGGGCGAGTACACGAACAGCTCGAACTTCGGCCGCGGCGCCGGCAGGTCAGGTACGAGCGCATCGTCGAGCTTGAAGACCAGGTACGGCGCCCGCTCGCCGGTGTCGGGCTGGCCGCTGAAGTAGTTGGTCCGCTGGGTGGCCCTGATCAGGCCCAGGTAGGCACGCAGGATCCGGTCCTCGTCGAGGCTGGCGACGTCGTCAAGCTCCCCGTTGATCTCCTCGACCAGCGCCTCGCTCCGCTCGACCTGGCCGGACTGCCGGTCCGGGTCGAACCTGGACTCGAACAGCCGGATCAGCTGTCGGGCGATCACCGGGTTCGACCGCAGGACCCGCGCGATATAGCCCGAGCTGAAGGTGGTCCCGACCTGCTGCAGGTACTTGGCGTAGGCGCGCAGGACCACGACCTGACGCCAGGTCAGGCCCGCGTCGAGGACCAGCGTGTTGAACTCGTCGTCCTCGATCTCGCCGTTCCACAGTGCCGACAGCGCCCCCTCGAGCTGTCCGGCGACCGACGCCAGCGAGACCGGGGGCACCTGAGTCGCTCGGCCGCCGGGGCCGGACGCGGCGACGCCCTCGCGGCGGAGCCCGAAGTCATAGATCCAGAACGGCTCGCGGCCGGGAAACTCGTACGGGTGCTCGTCGACGACCTCGACGCCCATGTGCTGCAGCCGGGGCAGGACGTCGGTCAGCGTGATCGGTGATCCGATCCGGTGGATGGTCAGCCGCCAGACCCGCCGCTTCGTGCCCTGCCCATCCCGGCCCGTGCCATCCCGGCCCGTGCCATCCCGGCCCGTGCTATCCCGGACAGGCGTCTGGGCCTGGCCAGCCCGCGCGACCGAGCCGGCCGGGCTGGCCGGATTGGCCATTCCGGTCAGGCCCTGCGCCTCCAGCGCCGCCTGCTCGTGCTCGACCGGCACGCCGCCGACGTATCCGGCGGACTCCCACATCTCGAACGAGATATCCGGCCCCGACTCGCGCATCTGCCGGATCTTGGCCAGGTCCGAGATGGCGGCCGCCGCCGGCACGTCGGCCTTATAGGTGTCGGAGATGGTGTCGGCGAACTCGCCGAGCAGCGTCCGGCCCGGCCCTTCGCCGAGCTGGGCGACGGCCTCGCGGACCAGGTCGTCGTCCCACGACCGGACCGCCGCGGCGATCGCCTGTTCCAGGCTGGCGATGTCGGCGTCGACCAGGTTCCGGCCGCGCGCGGCCCGCACGACGATGTGCAGCCTGGCGATCGGGCCCTCGTCCACGACCGCGCTGTAGTCGATCTGCGCGCCGCCGAGCACCCGCCGCAGGATCTCCTGGACCGCGATCCTGACCTTGGTGTTGTACCGGTCCCTGGACAGGTAGATCAGGCATGAGACGTACCGGCCGTAGATGTCCTTGCGCAGGAACAGCCTGGTCTGCATGCGCTCGCGCAGCCGCAGCACCTCGCTGGCCACGTCGGCCAGCTCGTCCACCGAAGTCTGGAAGAGCTCCTCGCGCGGGTAAACCTCCATGAACTCGGCGAGATCACGGCCGTCGTGGCTGCCGGCGGGGATCCCGCACGCCTCGTATACCTCGGTCAGCTTGCGGCGCAGGATCGGGATCCTGGTGATGCTGTCCGTGTACGCCATGTGCGTGTACAGCCCGACGAAGCGCCACTCGCCGATCACCTTGCCGTCCGCGGACAGCCGCTTGATCCCGACGTAGTCCAGATAGCTCGGCCGGTGGACGGTCGCCCGGGAGTTCGCCTTGGTCATGATCAGCCGGTGGCTCGGATCGGTGGCGATCTCCTGGGCCTGCTCCGACAGGGCCGACAGCGGGGTGGATTCCGGCTTGTCGTGCCGCAAGATGCCAAGGCCGGTGCCAGGAACGCCGCGCAGCGCCAGCCCGCCGGTCTCGGGGACGATGTCGTACTCGCGGAAGCCCAGGAACGTGAAGTGCGCGTCGACCAGCCAGCGGAGCAGGGATTCGATCTCCGAGGGCGACTCGGCCGGGCTGGCCGGGACCACCCATCCCGCCGACTTCGGACCGCCGCCAGTGCGCGATCCGGGAACCGCCCAGGCTCCGGTCAGCTCGGTCGATCCGCCTGGTTGCTGCTGACCCGCGCCGGAGCTGGCGGCCGCGAGCTCGTCGGCGATCCGCAGCGCCGTCGCCCGCATCTTCGGGTAGTCCTCGACGGCCATCCGCACGTCGCCCAGTGCCTGCTCCAGGTCGGCGGCGATGGCTTCGGCCTTGCCGCGGGCCAGCTTGCCGACCTCGATGTGCGACCACGATTCCGCGATCCGGTCGGGCGCGCCGTCGGTGCCGGGAACCCGCGGCCGGTCGGCCGGGCGCACGGACTCGATCGGGCGGACCACCTCGCGCAGCGAGCCGGTCACGTCCCTGCGCACGGCGAGTTGCGGGTGGACGACCAGCTCGGCGGCCACATCATGAGCGGCCAGCGTCATCGTGATGGTGTCCACCAGGAACGGCATGTCGTCGGTCACCACGTCGATCACGTCCCGGCCCGCCAGCAGCGTCGCGTCGGCTCCCGCCCTGACCCGCACGACGGCCCGGCCCTGCGGCCGGTTCGCCGCCAGCTCGGCGTGCTCGGCCGCGACCGATCCCGCGCGCTTGGGCCCGGCGGCCATCAGGTCCGATGAGTTGACGTGCCGGTAGTAGCCGTGCAGGTACTTGTCGCGGTCGCCGACCTTGACGCCGTTGCTGAGCTCGGCCGCCGCCTCGGTTAGCAGCGCCTGCCTGGCGGCGCTCTGGTGCTCCGACATCAGTCCCACTCCTTCGTGGATCTGGGGGTGTCTCGCGGATCCACGAGACTCCCCCTAGAGCTTGTCCCGAAGTTCCCAAAGCATCGGGTAGTAACGCAACGGCACCCGGCGATGCAGGTAGGGAGCGCCGGTCGAGCCGCCCGTCCCTGACTTCGTGCCGATCTGGCGCTCGACCATCTGCACGTGGCGTGCCCGCCACAGCGCCGCCACCTCGTCGTGGCTGAGCAGGCCCTCAGCGAGCTGCCATAGGTCGTCGTAGGCCGCCCGGTCCCTGGCGATGGTCAGCAGGGTTTCGCAGGTCCGTTCGTCCGAGCTCACGTCCAGTCCGCGACGGGCGACCAGGCCGAGGTAGGAGTCCCATAGCGACGGCTCGGCCAGGCGGCGTGACAGCCGCTCGCGCTCGGCGTCGGTCAGATTGCGGAATCGCGCCACAAACCGATGGTCCTTGGCTCCGGACAGGAACTCAAGCTCTCTGAACTGGACCGACTGCAATCCGCTGGCCGGCGCGAGCGTCGACCGAAACTGCAGGAAGTCCTGCGGCGTCATGGTCTCGATCACGTCGACCTGGCTGACCAGCAGCCGCTCGATGACCTGAGCGCGCTGCATGAGGTGCCTGGCCCGCCAGGTCTGGTCGGCGTCCATCGCGTCGCGAGCCGCGACCAGCTCGTGCAGCAGCTGCTGGAACCACAGCTCGTAGACCTGATGGACGGTGATGAAGAGCAGCTCGTCGTGGGCGGGCGGATCGGCCAGCGGCACCTGCTGGTCAAGCAGCTCAGGCAGGCGCAGGTAGGTGCCGTAGGTGAGGCGGCCGCCCTCCTCGCCGAAGCTCCGCCCGGTAGGCGCCGCCATTACGTCTCGTCTCCCTCGTCGTCTCCTGACGCGAAATACGCCAGCACCTCGGGATTGGCCAGCGAATCGCGGTCCGCCGCCTCACTGACCGGCGTGCCGGTGAGGATCTTGCGCACGGGGACCTCGAGCTTCTTGCCCGACAGGGTCCGGGGCACGCCGGGAACCTGGTGCATCTCGTCCGGTACGTGCCGGGGTGACAGCGCGGACCGCAGCCGGGACCGAATCTTGCTCCGCAGGTCGTCGTCCAGGCTTGCCCCCGGCGCGAGGACCAGGTAGAGCACGAGCCTGCCTTCCCGGCCCAGCGTTCCCGTGTCGATCACGAGGCTGTCGGTGACCTCGGGCAGTTCCTCCACGATGCGGTAGAACTCGCTGGTCCCCATCCGGACGCCGCCACGATTCAGGGTCGCGTCGGACCGGCCGTAGATCACGCAGCCGCCATCGGGCAGGTTCATGATCCAGTCGCCGTGCCGCCAGATCCCCGGGTACTGCGCGAAATAGCTGGCCGCGTACCGCTCGCCGTCCTCGTCACCCCAGAACTTGACCGGCATCGACGGCATCGGCACCGTGATCACCAGCTCGCCGACCTCGCCGACCACGGCCTTGCCCTCGGCGTCGAACGCCTCGACCTTCGCGCCGAGGCAGGGACCCGCGATGATCCCGCTCCGCACCGGCAGCAACGGACACGGCCCGACAAACCCGGTACACATATCGGTCCCCCCCGAGAACGACCCCAGCACGAAGGAACATCGATGGAGTCCGTCCGGGGGCGCGACGGCGGCGTAGACCCAGTCGAACCCCTCCGGGGGGAGCGGCGAGCCGGTCGAGCCGACGCCGCGCAGCCTGGACAGGTCAAGCTCGGCCGCCGGCCGCAGGCCGGCCTTCATGCAGGCCACCAGGTACGGCGCGCCCGTGCCGAAGTAGGTCACGCCGACGTCGGCGGCCAGCCGCCAGAGCTCGTCCGTACCGGGATGGACGGCGCTCCCGTCGTAGGCGACCACGGCCGCGCCCGCCAGGAGCCCGCCCATCAGGTAGTTCCACATCATCCAGCCAGTTGTGGTGTACCAGAAGAACACGTCGTCGGGACCGAGGTCCTGGTGCAGGCACAGCGCCTTCAGATGCTCGAGCACGATGCCGCCGTGGCCGTGCACGATCGGCTTCGGCAGGCCGGTCGTGCCGGAGGAATAAAGCACCCACAAGGGGTGCTCGAACGGCACGTCGTCGAACTCCGTGCGCCGGGGCGCGTCAGCTCCGGCCAGCTCACCGAGGGCATCCCAGGCGACGGTCGGCACGGCCAGGGCCGGGTGGCCGGCCGAGGTCCCGATGTAGTCGACCATGATCACGCTGTTCAGGCCGGGCAGGGCGGCGGCGATCGAGGCGACCTCACGCTGCCGGTCGAACCTCTTCCCGCCGTAGACGTAGCCGTCGACGGCGATCAGCACCTTCGGCGTCACCTGGGCGAAGCGGTCGATCACGGCGGGCGCGCCGAAGTCAGGCGAGCAGGAGGTCCAGATCGCGCCCAGGCTGGCCGTCGCGAGCAGGCCGATCAGGGCCTGCGGTGAGTTAGGCAGGTACGCGGCGACCCGGTCGCCGCGCCGGACGCCGAGGGCGAAGAGCGCCGCGCGCACCGTCGCGACCTGCTCGTCTAGCTCGCCATAGCTGATGCTGCCCTGGTGACCGGCCTCGGACCGGTAGATGATGGCCGTTCGGTCCGGGTCCGTGCTGGCCACCCGGAGGGCGTTGCGCGAATAATTCAGCGTCGATCCGGAAAACCAGGTGACGGCCGGCATCGGGCCACCCGAGAGCACCGGGCCGTCGCCGCGGCGGCCCAGGACACCAAAGTAGTCCCAGATCGACGACCAGAACTCGGCCGGCTGGTCGACCGACCACTGCCAGAGCGGGAGATAGCTGCCGTCGGTTCGCACGCCGCCGCGCTCGGCCAGCCAGCGTGCGTAGTCGGTGATCCTGGCCCGCTCGATGTCGGCCGCGGTCGGAGTTGAAAGAGTCGCGCCGTAGCCACGTCCGGCGGGCAGATCCTGGTCATGAGCCATCGCGTGTTCCCGCCCCACTTCACCGCCCCTGATCGGTTGACTGGACGTTTATACCAGTATGGATTTCCTGACCTGGTCAGCCGACCTGCCGATCATCCCGCTGATACCGGCGCAGCGCCACCACAGCCCAGATCGCCTCGACCACGCCGAACGGCCACGCGCCGGACAGGAACCCGTAGCTGCTCGCCAGCAGGCAGCCAGCCGCGAAGGCCAGCACGAAGCGCCGATGCCGCCCCTCGAGCCCGTACATGGTCATCATGAAGGTCAGCGCGAGCACCCCGTACGTGGTCAGCGCCCAGCCGCTCACCGGCCGATCGCCGCCAGCACTCGCGACGTGTCCGACAGGTCGGCCAGGACCGGGTCGGCCCCGGCATCCCGCAGTTCGCTCACCGTCGACCGGCCGGTCGCCACGCCGACGCAGCGGATGCCGCCGACCTCCGCCGAGGCCACGTCGCGCACGGAGTCGGCCACGTAGACGGTGCCGGCCGGCGTGAGCGCAACGCCGTACTTCTCCGCTCCCATTGTCAGCGAGCGCAGGATCTGCGTTCCCTTCGGGTAGACGTCGGACCCGTAGCCGCCGATGTCCAGGTCCAGGTACTTGTCCAGGTCGAAGGCGTGCAGCTTGTGCACGGCGTTCTGCCGGATCGTCCCGGTGAGCACGGTCTGGATCACCCGCGGGAGCCGGGATGCGGCGGCTAGTGCCGCACGGGCGCCAGGCAACGCCCTGCCCTGCTCGGCCAGCAGGTCCGTGCGGGCCGAAAAGGCGGCGGCCAGCTCGGTCGCGTACCGCGTGAGCAGATCGTTGTCCTCGGTCTGGCCCATGCCGGGCAGCGCCTCGTTGAGGGCGAGCGACTCGAAGAAGATCTCTGAGTCGCTCGCCCCGGCAAGCTGCGGCAGGGCGACGAGCGGGCGGCCGGTTACCCGCCTGAAGGCCTCCGCGTAGGCATCGCGGGAGACCCTGGCCACGTCGACCAGAGTGAGATCGATGTTCCACAAGATGAGGCGGTGGATGAGAATCCTCCGGGTGCGCAGTCGGTATCGGAACGGCGGCCGTCCGCCGCGTACGTCCGATATCGCACAAATTACTACACCGGTTGTTACCCCATGTGCGGATAGCGATAGTCGGTCGGCGGGACGAACAGCTCCTTGATCGTTCGGGCATTGACCCACCGGGTCAGGTTGAAGATGGAACCTGCTTTGTCGTTCGTGCCGCTGGCCCGCGCCCCGCCGAAGGGCTGCTGGCCGACGACCGCCCCGGTCGGCTTGTCGTTGATGTAGAAGTTACCGGCCGAGAACCGGAGCGCGTGAGTCGCCGCGGCGATCGCGGCCCGGTCGGTCGCGATGATCGCCCCGGTCAGCGCATAGGGCGCGATGTCCGCCGCCTGCGAGACCACGGCATCGTAATCCCCGTCGTCGAAAACATGCACGCCGAGGATCGGGCCAAAGTACTCGGTAGTGAACAGCTCGTCCGTGGGGTCCGAGCATTCAAGCACCGTCGGCCGGACGAAATACCCGTGCGTCGCGTCGGTAGTGCCGCCTGCCAGCACCGATACCGCTGGCCGTGACCTGGCCCGGTCAATGGCATCGGCGTGGGTCGCGAAGGCCTTGTCGTCGATGACGGCGCCCATGAAGACGGACAGGTCGGAGGAGACGTCTCCCATAGTTAGTGCCTCGACGGTGGCGATGAAATCGTCTCCCATCTTGCGCCACACGCTGCGCGGGACGTACGCACGGGAGGCGGCCGAGCACTTCTGCCCCTGGTACTCAAACGCACCTCGGACGAGCGCCGTCCGCAGGACGTCAGGATCAGCCGACGGGTGCGCGATCACGAAGTCTTTGCCTCCGGTCTCGCCGACCAGCCGCGGATAACTGCGGTAGCCGGAGATGTTCTCCCCAACGGTCCGCCACAGGTGCTGGAAGGTGCCGGTCGAGCCGGTGAAGTGGATCCCGGCCAGGTCCCGGTGCGGGAGCGCGACCCGCGACAGCGCCCGGCCGCCACCGGTCACCATGTTGATCACGCCAGGGGGGAGGCCGGCCGCTTCGAGCAAGCGCATCAGGAAGTGCGCGGAGAACTGCTGAGTGTGCGACGGCTTCCAGATCACCACGTTGCCGAGCAGGGCCGGTGCCGTCGGGAGGTTGCCGGCGATCGAGGTGAAGTTAAACGGCGTGATCGCGAGGACGAAACCTTCGAGCGGCCGGTACTCGAGCCGGTTCCAGGACCCCGGAGCCGAGGTCGGCTGCTCGGCGAGCAGCCGCCTGGCGAAGTGCACGTTGTAGCGCCAGAAGTCGATCAGTTCGCAGGCCGCGTCGATCTCCGCCTGGTAGACCGACTTCGACTGACCGAGAATCGTCGACGCGTTGATCACCGACCGCCAGGGGCCGGCCAGCAGCTCGGCCGCGCGCAGGAAGATCGCGGCCCGGTCGTCGAACGACAGCTCCCGCCAGCCGGGCGCGGCCAGGCTTGCCGCCTCGATCGCGGCGGCGACGTCCTCGTCGCTGGCGTCGCCGAGGCGGCCGAGGACATGCGCGTGGTTGTGCGGCTGGACGACGTCGGTCCACTCGCCGGCGGCCATCCGCTGCACGCCCCCGACCGTCATGGTCAGGTCGACTGCCTCCCCGGACAGTTCCTTGATCTTGGTTTCCAGGGCGGCGCGCTCGGGGCTGCCCGACGGATAGGACTTGATCGGCTCGTTGGCCGGAACGGGGACGCTGGTGACGGCATCGAACACGGATCGCTCCCACAGCTCGGCAAATGCGTACGACGTTGTACGACCTTCATCGTGCCACGAACCGGGCCACCTGCCGAGAGCGCCCCAAGCCGGGCCCGGCCGCCCCGTCCGGCATCTAGCCGATGAGGTAGATCAGCTCCTGGGTCGCGTACCAGAGCAATTCGTGGCCCTCGGCGCTGTCGACGATGAACTGAGCGTCGCCATCATGAGCGTCCGCCGCCGGCAGGGCCGCCGCCGCGGCGTCTATGTCAGGTGCCGCGTCCATGGCGTCCACGTGGCCGGCCACCACATCAGCGAGCTGGACGGGAAGCGCGACCGCCACCTGACCCGGCCGGTCGAGGCCGTTCTTGATGCTGATCATGGGTTCAGGCACCTCGGCCGCGAGCACAACCCGGCGCCGCGGCGCTTTGGTGTCGACATGCAGCATCCGCAGCGACGCTCGCGCGGCCTGCATCATCGCCACGTACTCGAGTTCCTCGAGTTCGCCGCTCGCGTACCACTCGCGCAACGCCGGAGTCACCGCGAAACCGGTCAGCGGAGCGGGGCCGATCTGGCCCGCCAGCAGCGCAGCCCCCAGCGCCGCCAGCGTGGTAGGCAGGTAGACGCGCATGAGGTCCCCACATTGCTCACTGCAGATAGATTCACTGGCTCTGCGCACACCCATCGGCGTGCAGCGAAGAGTCCTACTGAGTCTGCCAGCCAGACGCAGGCGACGACGCCCGAATCATCACGTGGCTCAGCCAGATCACGGAATCGGTGCCGCCTCCGCGGCCCGCTCCGCTGGCACGTGCGCGGCCGCCTTCGCCGCCCGGCCCATAGCGGGTTCGGCCGCCCGCCCGACCTGCGCCTCGGCGAGCACGTCGACCACCCCAGCGACTGCCGCGTCGATCGACTCATGCTCCCAGAACCTGATCACCGTCCAGCCCGCCCTGCCGAGGGCGGCATCGGCGGCGCGGTCCCGGTCCACGTTGCGCCGGAGCTTCGGTTCCCAGTACCAGGTGTTCGCGGCTGGCTGGGTTCCATGGTCGGGGCAGCAGTGCCAGAAGCAGCCGTCGACGAACACCGCGACCTTCCGCGCGGTGAACACGATGTCGGGCCTCACCCGCACGCCCTCAGCCAGGTCGAGCCGGTAATCCTTGCGGTACCGGTAGCCGAGGCCGTGCAGTGCCCGTCGCAACGCCAGCTCGGGCTTGGTGTCGACGCGCCGATTGGCCTTCATGTTCGCCGAGCGGCCGGCGCTGGACGGGTGCGGATACGCGGGGCGCGCCGAGTTCTTCGCCTGCGCCAGGTCTCCGTTCTCGCCCGCCCTGCTGTCGGCCGCCCTGCTGGCGCCAGCCCCGCTCTCGCCCACCCCGCCAGCCGCCACATCTTCCGTCATAGCGCACCAGGCTAGTGCCAGCCGGACCACCGGAACCGACGCCGGGAACGTGAGGTCGGATTGCTGCTAGGCCGCGCTGCCCGGCCTGGCCAGCAGCCCGGCTAGCTCGCTCCTGGTCAGCGCCGACTCCTGATGATGCACGGACAGGAAACCTAGTTCCTGTGCCGCGACGATGTTGCCTTCGACGTCGTCGACGAACACGCACTGGGCCGGTGACACGTCGAGCCGCGAGACAGCGAGCTGGAAGATCCGCTCCTCCGGCTTGCGCATCCCGACCTCACCGGAGATCACGACGTCGTCGAACAGGTCGCCGAACAGGTGCCGCGGGTAGCCGTCCCGCACCCCCCACGAGTTGGACAGCAGGCTGGTGCGCAGCCCGCTGGCCCGGAGCTCCTTGATCAGCTCCAGCATCTCGGCCTGCAGCACCGAGGCGCCGAACATCCGCTTCAGCAACCCGGCCGCCGGGACTGGCTCGCCGTCGACGCTGACCAGCAGCGCGGCCAGGATGACCTCGAACTCCTCGTCGCTCACCTCGCCGCGCTCGAGCGCGTGGATGGGCGACTCGGCGGCCTCGGGGCCGTACGCCCGCCGGACCCACGGGCGCATCGCGGCGGCATAGCTGCCGCGGTCGATCCGCTCGGATTCGAGCCACGCGGTGACGGTGTCCACGATGGGGCTGGTGATCACCCCGCCCCAGTCGAAGATGACGGCACGGACGGTCGAGGATGGTTCGGCCACAAGTCCGATAGTAGGCGGGCTGGCCGGGGCTGGCAGAATTCACCGCATGCAGCGGACAGCGGTGGTGACCGGCGCAAGCAGCGGAATTGGAGCGGCGACCGCGGAGCGGCTCGCCCGCGAGGGCTATCACGTGGTGCTCGCCGCCCGGCGGCTCGACCGGCTGAACGAGGTAGCTGACCGGATCGCCGAGGCCGGCGGAAGCGCCCAGATAAACCAGCTCGACGTCGGCGACAAGGCGCAGGTCGACGCGCTGGCCGACTCCCTGGCCGGCTGTGACGTCCTCGTCGCCAACGCGGGCGGTGCGCTGGGCGGCGAGCAGATCGCCGACGCCGCACCGCGGGACTGGCTGACGATGTACGAGTCGAACGTGCTCGGCACGCTGCACACGGTGCAGGCGCTGCTGCCCAAGCTGATCGCCAGTGGCGACGGCACCGTGATCATCATGGGCTCGACGGCCGGCTTCACCGCCTACGAGGGCGGCGGCGGTTACGTGGCGGCGAAGCACGGGACGCACGCGATCGCGGCGACGCTCCGGCTCGAACTCTGCGGCCAGCCGGTCCGGGTCATCGAGATCGCTCCCGGCATGGTCAAGACCGATGAGTTCGCGCTGACCAGGTACCGCGGCGACGCGGCGAAGGCGGCCGCGGTCTACGCCGGCGTCGCGGAGCCGCTCACCGCCGACGACGTGGCCGACGCGGTGACCTGGGCCGTCACCCGGCCCTCGCACGTCAACGTGGACCTCATGGTCTTGCGCCCGCGCGCCCAGGCCGCCCAGCACAAAGTCCACCGCGAACCCTGAGTCAACTTCGAAGCAGTACGCAATCCCCGCGGCCACTCACCACACCAGGCCCATCCCGCCCCACCACGCCCCCGCCTCGTCGCCCCCCGCCCCCCGCCCCCGCCTCCGCGGGTCCGAACAACAGCGATGCGTCACCGCTGTTGCTGTATCAACAGATGTGGGTCATCGCTGTTGCTGGCGGAGCGGGGCGCCGGCCCCAGGTGGCGGTCAGGACGTCTGGGTGACCTTGCTCAGGCCGCGCGGGCTGTCCGGGTTGATGCCCAGCCGGCGTGACAGCTCCTCGGTGAGCAGCTGCCCCGGGATGATCAGGCCGATGGGTGCCAGCCATTCGGGCAACGCGGCTCCGGCCAGCGCCCGGCTGCTCACCGCGGCCAGCTCGGCCCCGCCGCCGATCGCGTAGGCGCGGGCGCCCGCGCTGGTAACTCGCCTGGCCAGGCCGACGGCCGCGTCGAGAGTAGGGCCCGAGTCCGCGGCCATGATGATCGCTGGGGTGGCGGAGTCGACGACCGCGATCGGGCCATGCTGCAGGTCGGCGTACGAGATGCCCATCGCGTGCAGATAGCACGCTTCCTTGATCTTCAGCGCCAGCTCGAGGGCCGCCGAGTAGGCCAGCCCCCGTGCCGACACCACCAGGCCGTCAACCGCGGCCAGCTCGGCGACGATCTCGGAGATCCCATAGCCGGGGCCGGTCGCCCGGCCGAGCAGCTCGTCGACCACCTCGGGAAGCTGGCGCAGCAGGCCCGCGTCCAGATCGGCGCCCAGCCCCAGCGCGAGCACGGCCAGGGCAGCGAGCTGGCAGGTGAACGTCTTGGTGGCGGGGACGGCCTGCTCCACGCCGGCCTCGGTCACCAGCGCGACATCGGCCAGCTCAGCGAGCGGCGAGCCGGCGCCATTGGTGATCCCGACGATGCTGGCGCCGCAGTCACGGGCCCATTCCAGGGTCTCGACGATCTCCTGCGTCCGGCCGGACTGGGACAGGCCGACGGCCATCACGCCGGACAGGTCGATCCGGCTCCGGTAGGTGGTCGCCACCGAGGGCGATCCGAGGCTCGCCAGCCGCCCGGTCCTGGTCTGGACCAGGTAGGTGCCGTAGACGGCGGCGTTGTCCGATGTCCCGCGGGCGAAGAACAGCACCTGGCGGGCCTGCTGCGAGAGCGCCGCGACCTCGGCCGTGCGCGGGAGCAGGGCATCGATCGTCGCGCGCAACGCCGCCGGCTGCTCGCCGATCTCAGCCCGCATGTGTGTCGTCGGTTGCTGGTCGGTCGCCGAGTCCACCGCGAGCCCGTCCTTTTCGCAATATAGAGAGGCTTTATGGGCCTTCTGTCCGGGCTCTACCCTAGCCCAGGCTCGGGCCGTAGACCTGCCGGCCTCCGATCCAGGTCGCGACGGTGCGCAGGTCGTCGTTCAGCCAGGTCAGGTCGGCTGCCGCCCCCGATGCGATCCGCCCGAGATCGGGGCGGCCGAGCAGGTCGGCGGGAATCCTGGTCGCGGCCGCGACGGCGTCACAGAGCCCGACCCCGACCGCGACCATGTTCGCCACCGCCGAGTCCATCCTGAGCACCGAGCCAGCGAGGGTGCCGTCGGCGCGCACGGGCGGCGTCCCGTCGCCCTCGGTCAGCTCGATGGGCTCGCCGCCCAGGATGTAACGGCCCGGCGGCATGCCGGCACAAGCCGCGGCGTCCGTCACCAGGCAGATCCTGCCCGGCGCGGCGGCGAACGCGAGCGCGAGGACCTGGCCGGCGACATGATGCAGATCCGCGATCACGCCGCTGACCAGACGAGTGTCAGCTAGCGCCTGACCGACTACGCCAGGCTCGCGGTGATGCAGCGGACGCTGTGCGTTGAACAAATGCGTCACCATCCTGGCGCCGCACATGGCCGCCGCGCTGACCTGCTGAGCCGTTGCGTCCGAGTGCCCGATGCTGACCAGGACCCCAGCCGCGGTTAGCTGCTTGATCGCGGCCATGGCGCCGTCGATCTCGGGTGCGAGGGTCGCCGCGCGCACCAGACCGGACCCAGCGTCCAGGAAGGCATCGATGGTCGCCGGGTCGGGGGTCGTGATCCAGGCCGGGTTGTGGGCACCGCGACGTTTCCTGGAGATAAACGGACCCTCCAGGTGCACGCCGAGTACCCGCGCCAGCGCCGGGGATCCGGCCATGCCGGGGACGAACGCGGCCGCGCGGCGCAGCGAGGCGATCGTCGCCTCGGCCGGGCTGGTGACGAACGTGGGCAGGAACGCGGTAGTGCCGGTCTCGGGCAGCCGGCGGGCGACCGAGGCCCAGCCGGACGGGTCGGCGTCGCCAAGTTCGACCCCGTAGTAACCGTTGACCTGGAGATCGACCAAGCCGGGCAGCAGAAAGCCGTCGGTGAGCTCGGCGTCCGGGCGGCGAGGAGGCGGCCCGGATCCGACGCCGGTGATCGTCCCGGCTTCGCAGACCACATAACCGGGAGCCAGGATCGTGGCCGCGCTTCGGCTGACGCTGCTGGCCGTGATGATCCGTGACGCCGCGATCAGCATCTGGCTAGCTTCGCATCCGGTCCGCGGCTTGTCGCCTGATATGGCTAACTTTGCACCTGGTTCAGCGTGGCTTCGTCGCTGAGCCGTCCCGCCGCCATCGCCGGCCCGCCGGCCGTCTTGACCCAGTCGAGGAACGCCCTGACCTCGGCCGCTACCGTGCCAGGACGCTCCATCATGGCCACGTGACCGACACCGGGAAGCACGAGCACCCTGGCCGTCGGGAAGGCCCGCGCGGCCTTGCCGGCCATGACCGGATTGACCAGCCGGTCGTGGCTTCCGTGCAGGATGAGCGCGGGCGCCTCGACTCGGGCGGCGTCCCGCCACAGTGATCTCCGGCCGACCTTGAAGTACTCCGTGACCAGGCTCCGGGCCGATCTGATCAGCGCGTGATTGGCGTACAGCAGGGTGTCACGCCGGAGTACCTCGGCGATCTCTTCCTGGCGCCGCGACGGATGAACCACGCCCGGATCGGTGTAGACGTCCCGGAGCGCCCGGTCTGTCCGGACCTCCGCGGGCAGCCTCCGCAGCCCGTCCATGATCGCCGGGCCAACTCCGGGCAGCGCGGCCAGCGCCAGCCGGAGCGGCAGCGGCCGGGGGCGAAGGTCAGGCAGTGCCGGCGAGACCAGCGTGAGCGTCCGGACCAGGTCGGGTCGGCAGGCCGCGACCCGGGTACTGACAGCGCCGCCCATCGAGTTGCTGATCAGGTGAACCGGTCCGCGGCCGAGCTTGCTGATCAGCTCGACGACGGCCGTGGCGTGGGAGTTGATCGAGTAGTCGTCGCTGGCAGGCGGCGGCGACGAGCCGAAGCCCGGAAGGTCGATGGCCCAGCAGGCGAGGACCGGCGCGTCCGGGTTGACCTTCGACCGGCCTGGACAGCAGGTCCATCAGGTCGGTCCAGTTGGTCGACGATCCCCCGAGGCCGTGGATGAACACGGCGGGCTCGGCGCTCTCAGCCGCGGGAGCGGTGCGGACGAACACCCGGCTGCCGGGCAGGTCGACGAACTGGCCCGGCCAGTGCGGAATCGGATCCGGCGGCGCTGAGCCGGCCGGAACCGGATCCCTGGGCGTCGGATCGTCGGTCACCTGCAACATGACATCTCGCCTCGCATCTGCTGACGCGGCCTGGTCGGAGCGCCGACGGCAGGCCAGCCCCCGGCCGACGTCGGTCGAGTGCGTCAGCTGGCCTTCCGCGTGGGCCTTCTGGTCGTGCCCGTTTTGGCCGTGCCAGTCTTAGCGGGGCCCGTCTTAGCCGGGCCCGTCTTGGCCGTGCCAGCCTTAGCCGCACCAGCCTTCGCCGCACCAGCCTTCGCCGGGCCAGTCTTGGCGGGGCCCGCCTCATCGGAACTATCCTCGTCGGCGGCCGCCGCCTCGTCTGCGGCCCCGGCCTTAGCCCGGCCGGTCTTGGCCGAACCGGACCTGGCCGAACCGGACCTGGCCGACCCGGCCTTCGGCTTATCTCCGATTGCCTTGGTCCCCTTATTCTCGCCGGCACCCGGTCCCTGCTGAGCCGCGGCCAGGCTCGCCTTCAGCGCATCGGCCAGGCTGGTCGACGGCCCGGCCGCGATCTCCAGCGGAGCGGGCTGGGTCAGTTCCCGGCCCTGCACCTTGGCGTCGACCACCTCGATCAGCGCCTCCCGGTAGCGATCGTGATGGGCATCGGCGTCGAAATCGGTCGTCATCGAGTCGATCAGGGACGAGGCCATCGTAAGTTCCTGCGGGCGCACCTCGATCTCCTGCTGCAGGAAGGGGAAGGCGGCGTCGCGGATCTCGTCCGGCCAGAGCAGGGTCTCTAGGACCAGGACGCCGTCCCGGCTGCGCAGGGTCGCGAGCGACTCTCGCTGGCGCAGAGCGACCTGGGCGACCGCGATCCGGCCCGACTGCTCGAGCGCGTCGCGCAGCAGGACGTAGGCACGGGCACCGGCCGCCTCCGGCTCCACGTAATAGCTCCGGTTGAACAAGATCGGGTCAAGCTGCTCGGCCGGAGCGAAATGCAGGACCTCGATAGACTTAGTCGTCGGAAGCGGGAGATCCGCAAGATCTTCGTCGTCCAGCACCACCATCTCGCCGGTCGACAGTTCATAGCCCTTGACGACGTCCTCATAAGGCACTTCTTCGTCACAAACCGAGCAGAACCTGCGGAACCGAATCCGGCCGCCATCGGTCCGGTGCACCTGGCGGAAGGCAATGTCCTTCTGCTCGGTCGCGGCGTAGAGTCGCACGGGAATCATGACCAGTCCGAAGGAGATCCCGCCCTTCCACATGCTGCGCACGTCGTCTCCTTACCCCAGCAGATGGGAACCCTATACAACCAGCGTTGCTCTACTGTAGCCATTCGGCAATATGTTCGAGGGTGCGAATATCCTCGCCCGCGGCGAGGACCAGACTTCTTCAGAGGAGGTCGGCATGACTGAGCGAGAACTAGACGAACCAGTAGCTGATGTGGTCGAGCAGCACCAGGAAGTCGTGCCTGAAGAGGACGAGCCCGATGAGACGGAAGCCGACGAGCGGCCGCTGGAGGCCAACGAGGCCGATGTCGCCGAGCAGGCCCGCGCGGTTCGCCTGAGCGACGACGACTACCGCTGAGACTGCCGGCCTGCGCGCCAGCGCAGGGCCCGGCCCGGTCGCTTGCGGGTCGTCGCCGGCCTCGCGATGTTCGGCATCCGGGGTTACCCGGCCGTAGGATGACACCCCGGGCAGCTTTCCGACCGCCGCCGATAGATATTCGGAGAGTCTTTGTGATCGCCACGCCGCAGACCGCCAGACCGGCGAGCACCAGGCTGCCGCGCCCAGCCAGGCGCAGGCAGCTACTCGGGGCCGCTCTCGAGGTTTTCGTCGCGCAGGGCTACCACGCTGCGGCCATGGACGAGATCGCGGAGCGGGCCGGGGTCAGCAAGCCAGTGCTGTACCAGCACTTCCCCGGCAAGCTCGAGCTCTACCTGGCGCTGCTGGATGAGAGCGTGGCCGATCTCGTCGGCGCGGTCTCGGCGGCGCTGGCCTCGACCACCGACAACCGCGACCGGGTGCCGGCCACCTTCCGTGCCTTCTTCGACTACGTGAGCGGCGCGAGCGAGACTTTCCGGCTCGTCTTCGAGTCGGACCTGAGCAACGAACCGGAGGTCAGGGACCGCCTCGACCGGGCCATGTACGAGTGCGCCGAGATGGTCAGCGAGTTCATCCGCGAGGACGCCGGTGTCTCCAATGCCGAGGCGGACCTGCTCGGCATGGCGCTGGTCGGGATGGCTCAGGTCGGCTCCCGGTACTGGCTCAGCACAGAGCGCGCGATCGACCAGAACCTGGCCGAGGAGCTGCTCGCGCAGCTGGCCTGGCGCGGGATCAGGAGCTGGCCGCTGGCCGACGGCGCCCATTCCGACGGCGCCCATGCCGACGGCGCCCATGCCGAGCGCACGCGCGCCGAAGGCGCGCACGAGTAACTCCCGCATTCCCGCCGACCGGCGGGCTACGGGCTAACCTTCGGACAGGAGCCGCGGGCTAGCGTTCTTGAGCGGAGGATCGCCGTGGAAGTCAAGATCGGCATACAGATGGCCGCGCGCGAGCTGGTGGTCGACACCGGCGCGTCGGCGGAGGAAGTGAAGCAGGCCCTGATGGCGGCCGTCGCCGAGAACAAGCTGTTCGTGGTCACCGACAGCAAAGGCGGCACGATCCTCGTGCCAGGGGACAAGATCGCCTACGTCGAGCTCGATCAGACCGAGCCGCGGCGGATCGGCTTCGGCTCCTGACCGCCCGCTCCGGCTCCTGACCGCCCGCTCCGGCTCCTGACCGCCCGCGCAGGCCCAGCTGAGGGCGGCTCGCCAGGGCGCGCCTGCCGGGGTGCCTACTCGGCCAGGCCGAGGGCCGCCATGCGCTGCGCGTGGGCGTCGGTCAGCGCGGCGAACATCCGGCCGATCTCGCCCAGCTGGGCCGCCGAGCCGCCGGCCAGCAACCGGGCCAGCGCCTCCCGCTCCGCGGCCACTCGCTGCGCCTGGCTAAGCGCCTCGCCGACCAGGCGGCGGGCCCATAGCGCCAGCCGTCCGGCCACTGCGGGATCCGCAGCGATCGCCTCGCGCACCCGCGTGATCGCGAACTGGGCGTGCCCGGAGTCCGCGAGCGCCGAGAGCACCAGCGATCGCGTCGGCTGATCGAGCAACTGGGCGATGACCCGGTAGAAGTCCGCGGCGATGCCGTCGCCGACGTAGGCCTTGACCAGGCCCTCGAGCCAGCTGGACGGCGCGGTCCTGGCGTGAAACGCGTCGATCGGCTCGACGAACGGCTGCATCGCCTGCTGCGGATCCGCGCCGAGCTCGGAGATCCGGGTCCTGAGCAGTTCGAAGTGGCCGAACTGCGCCACCGCCATCCCGCCCAGGTCCGCCTTGTCCGGCAGCGAGGCCGCCAGCGCGGCATCGTCAGCGAGGCGGAAGAACGCCACCAGCGACGCATAGGCAAGCAGCCCCAGCAGCTCGATCACACCGTCGGTCGCCGGCTCGTGCGGCGCCGTCGACGCTGGCTGATGCTCCGCCACGGTCGCGGACTCATGCTCGGTCACACCGGAAGCGTAACAACAGCGCTAGCCGCTGATCGACCGCCAGCTCAGCCGATGATCGACTGTCAGCCAACGTTGCTACACTGGTCAGCGACGTCATCTTGGAATGGGATTACCCCGAGGCGCGTTTCAATACGTAGCGTGGTACGAGAATCCTCTCGGTGCGCCGCGCCCGGCTCGTCCCGGTCACTGCTCGGCCAGCACCAGATGTAGCTGGCCCGGTGCGGGTGCGCGATTGCCCGCCCTCCGGATGAGTCAACTGCCGTCCTGCGGCGACCAGACTGGGTGATTACCCGCCCGGCCAGCCGCGGACCACCGATGGAGGCGGAACGCCCTGACTACGCAAGACCTAACGACAGACCTGGCGCCACACGACGAGCTGCCAGCGAACTCAGACCTGATAACAGACATCGAGACCATGTCAGCAGACACCGTGGCCGTCACCCTGGCCACCGAGAACGGCACCCTTCAGGCGACCGGTGTACCGGACGAGATTCCTGACGAGATCATCGCGAGCGCGACCGGCCAGGCCGAGCCCATGACATTTGACCAGTTCGGCGTTGCCGAGCCGATCTGCGCCGCCCTGGAAGCCGCGGGCATCACCCGGGCCTTCCCGATTCAGGCGCTGACGCTCCCGATCGCGCTCGGCGAGCACGACGTCATCGGCCAGGCGCGGACCGGCACCGGCAAGACCCTGGCCTTCGGGATCCCGATCCTTGAGCACCTGCTCGACACCGAGCGCGGCAAGCCGGCCTCGCCGCGCTCGCTCGTGGTCGTGCCGACCAGGGAGCTCGCCATCCAGGTCGCTGACGACCTGCGGATCGCGGCCGCCCGTACCGACGTCAACGTGGTAACTCTCTATGGCGGCCGCGCCTACGAACCGCAGATCGAGGCGCTGGCCACGGTCGACGTCGTCGTCGGCACCCCAGGCCGCCTGCTCGACCTGGCCCGCCAGGGTCAGCTGCACCTGTCGGCCGTGGACATCCTCGTGCTCGACGAGGCCGACCGGATGCTCGACCTCGGCTTCCTGCCCGATGTCGAGGCGATCCTGCGACTCACGCCCGCGCACCGGCAGACCATGCTCTTCTCGGCCACCATGCCGTCAGAGATCGTGACGCTCGCCCGGCGGCATCTGCACCGGCCGATGCACATCAGGGCCGAGCAGCACGACGAGCCGGCCCACGTGCCGACCACCGACCAGCACGTGTTCCGGGCGCACCACCTGGACAAGATCGAGATCCTGGCCCGCGTGCTCCAGGCCAGGGAGCGCGGCCTGACGATTGTCTTCTGCCGCACTCGCCGGGCCTGCGACCAGGTCACCACCCAGCTGACCGAGCGCGGCTTCGCGGCCGCCGCGGTCCATGGTGATCTGGGTCAGAGTCAGCGCGAGCGCGCCCTGCGCGCGTTCCGTAGCGGCAAGATCGACGTGCTCGTGGCTACCGATGTCGCCGCGCGCGGGCTAGACGTTGACGACGTGACCCATGTCGTCAACAACGAGTGCCCGGAAGACGAGAAGGCTTACCTGCACCGGATCGGCCGGACCGGCCGCGCCGGGCGTACCGGCATCGCCGTGACCTTCGTCGACTGGCAGGACATGGCGCGCTGGAAGCTCATCAATGACACCCTGAACCTCGGTCACCCAGACCCGCTCGAGACGTACTCGACGTCAGAGCATCTCTTCAGTGCGCTGGACATCCCGGCCGATGCCACCGGGTCGCTGCCGAGCGTCCGGCGCGACCGCGCCGGGCTCGAGGCCGAGGACCTGGAGGACATCGGGGAGACCGGCAAGAGCCGGTCGCGCCAGCACACGCCCAGCACCCGGCGCCCGAGCGGGGACCATGACTCAAGCCGCCGCAGCGGCGACGGCAGCCACGGCACGCACGGCAGCCAGGGCAGCGAGCGTGCCGCGGCCGGGCGGACCAGGTCTCCGCGCCGGCGGACCAGGGCCGGCTCGCCGGTCGCGACCGCGGGGCCCGCTGCCGAGCACGCGACGGCCACCGAGAGCGGGGGACCCGCACCGGAGGCCGGCCAGGCGGCCGGCGGCGAGCCGCGCAAGCGACGGCGCTCCGGGCGCAGCCGCAGCCGCAGCCGTAACGGCCGCCCCGCCGGTCAGCAGGCAGCTGACGGTCAGCAGGGCTCGACCCGCCCGGCCAGCCACGCCGAGCAGCATGACATCGAAGCCAGCTAGTCACTCATACCGGTACTTCGCGACAGGTCCGGTCCGGGCCAGTCCGTCTGGGTAGGCTGCCAACCCGTGAGCACTCCGCGATCGCTGCAAATGTCCCATCACGTCCGGCCGCTCGAGCTCAAGACGCCGCGCGGATCGTTCGCGGCACTGACGGCCCGGTCGGCCAGCGGCGTCAGCGAACGGCAGCCCGCGCTGCTCGTCCCGGGGTACACCGGCAGCAAGGAAGACTTCCTCGCCGTGCTCGAGTCACTGGCTTCGGCCGGACGGGCCGTTATCGCGATCGACATGCGGGGCCAGTATCAGTCCGAGCCGGCGCCGAGCCGGACCGGCTACGAGCTTGACCAGCTGGCCGAAGACCTGGTCGCAGTGGCCGTCGCGATCTCCGGCGACGCCGGACGGGTTCACCTGCTCGGCCACTCCCTCGGCGGGCTGATCGCCCGCCAGGCCACGCTGGCCGCGCCGACCGCCTTCCTGTCGCTGACCCTGCTCGGCTCCGGTCCCGGCACGATCGGCGGGGTCAGGGCGCAGACGCTGCGCAACCTGCTCGACTTCCTCGAGCCGGCGGGCGCCGATGTCGACTTGCTCGGGGCCATGATCGCCCAGGTCTGGCATGGCCAGCTGCGGCCGCAGGCCGTGTCAGAGGGAACACCCGGCGAGATCATCGACTTCCTCGCTGAGCGCGCGCTGCTGAGCTGCCCGCTCGGCCTGGCCGAGATGGCCAGGCACCTGCTCAACTTCCCCGACCGCACCGCCGAGCTGGCCGCCCTCGAGCAGCTGCCCAAGCTGGTCAGCTACGGCGAGAACGATGACGCGTGGCCACCCGAGATCCAGGACGCGATGGCCGACCGGCTCGGCGCGGAACGGATCTGCATTCCCGGTGCTGCCCACTCCCCGGCCGTCGAAGCGCCGGAGACGACCGCCGCCATGCTGACCAGATTCTGGAACCAGGCTGAGTCAACGTCAGCGACAACGCTGAACCCCTGATGCTGCCCTGGCGACAGCAGGGGTTCAGCGCTGTCGGTGAGCGGCGGCGCCGCTACCCGCGGGCGGCGGGGTCCACGGCAGTCTCGTCGGCGGCCAGACCGTCCCAGGGGCGTCGCTGCGCGGCCGCCGTCCGGCCCTCGGGACACTGCGCGCGGAAGTCACACCAGCCGCACCAGCCGCCGGGCGCGGGCGGGAAGACCTCGTCGCCGCGGCCGGCGTCAGGATCGGAGCGGAACCTCTCGTCCGCCGCCGAGCACTCGCCGGCGATGTCCTCGGCCCGGCGCAGCTGCCGGCTCAGGGACTCGTCGGTGTGCTCCCAGCGCAGGACGCCCCCGGTCGGCAGGTGATGCAGCTCCACCGTGCGGCAGGGCCGGCGCAGCACCCGCGCGGCCGCGAGCGCGTAGAGCGCGAGCGCCAGCGACGACCGCGCGTCGTCGACCGTGAGCGGGTATCGGCCCGTCTTGTAGTCGACGACGACCAGCTCACGAGCGTCAGGACCCCGCCGCGCCGCGCTGCGGTCCGGGACCGGGCCAGCGCTCCGGCCAAGTCGCTCCCGGCCAAGTCGCTCCCGGCCAAGTCGCTCCCGGCCAAGTCGCTCCCGGCCGAGACCGGCCCGAACAAGTCGCGCCCGGCCAGAGCCGCCGGCCGGTCGTCGAGCCGGTCGATCCGCCCCGAGACGGCGATCAGGTCCGTCTTCGTCGCCACCGTGCGCTCGACCCCGACCGGCTCGCACTGCGGGTCGAGCCGGGCTACGTACCCCTCGACCATCGTCCTTGACCGGCGCCGGTACTCAGCCGACTGAGCGTCGTCGGCGAACCCGTCCGTCAGCCACCCCCGCTCCAGCAGCAGGCCGGCCGCCTCGACGGTCCTCTCCTCGCGCCTGAGCCGCCACCAGCCCGCTAGCGCGTTGTGCACGCTGGCGCCCAGGCTGTTGTGCGCCCACGGCGCCCCCTTGGGCGGCGGCGGGCGGTCCAGGTACGTCATCCGGTACCGGCGCGGGCAGTCCAGCCAGGTCCGCAGCCGGCTCGGGGTACATGGATAGAGCCGCCGCGGCATGCCGTCGAATCCAAGCTGCTGCACCGTTCTATCCTGCCCGAGTTTTCAGGTGAAACGGGCCGCGCGCCGGGATCACGCGGGCTGGCGCGGCTAGTCCGCCGGCTGGTCGATGAGTTCTTCCGGGCCGGCCGATACCCACGAGTCGAACCGCCGCTCGGCGTCGGCGACCGTGAACTCCTCCCCGTGCCCGGACAGGATCCTGGTCTTGCCGTCCAGCGTCAGGACCCCGGCGCCGATCGAGCTCAGCTGGCGCGGGAAGTCCTCGAAGAATCCCTCGTGCGGAACCGGGCCGCCGCTGCGGACCACGTCGCCCGCGAACAGCGCGCCGAGTTCCTCGCAGTACAGGCAGATCGACCCCGGGGTGTGACCGGGGGCGTAGATCACTTCCAGGGTCACGTCGGCAACCTCGAAGATGCCGCCGTCCTCCATCTGGATATCAGGATCGGCGCCGCTGTGCGCTTCGCGCCAGGCCAGCCGGTCAGCGTTGTGCAGCGCGACCGGTGCCTCGTCCCGGTCCGCGACGTCGAACGCCGCCGCGACGTGCCTCGCGTGACCGTGTGTGCAGATCACCGCTAGCACCTCGCGCTGGCCGACCACGTTCAGGACCGCGTCAGCCGACTCACCGGGGTCGATGACGATCACCTCGTCGTCATCTCCGATGATCCAGGTGTTCACTGTGCCGGCGACCCGGTCGATCCTGGCCTGCATCTGGCCCGTCCTCCCTGCGCTAACTCAGCCCGATCCGGATGAGCGTCCGGATCGCGTCGACGATGAGCTGCACGGCGATCGCGGACAGCAGCAGTCCGGCGATCCTGGTCAGCAGCTCAACGCCGCTGTCTCGCAAGAGCTTCAGGATGACCCCGGAGAACCGCATGGCCAGCCAGAGCGCGATGACGACTGCGACAATAGCGGCACCGAACGCGACGGCGCTGCCAACCGAGCCGACGCGCTGAACGAAAAGCATCGTCGCGACGATCGCGCCTGGCCCGGCGAGCAGCGGGGTGCCGAGCGGCACGAACGCCACGTTGGCCTTCGCCATCTCCAGTTCCGCCGGGTCGGCTGCCTTGCCGGTGAGCAGCTCGAGCGCGACAAGCAGCAGCAGCAGGCCGCCGGCGGCCTGCAGCGAAGGCAGCTGCACGCCGAGGTAGCCGAGGATGGACTGGCCGAAGACGGCGAACACGATGATGACCCCCAGCGCGACCACCGCGGCCTGCCAGGCGAGCCGTTTCCGGTCGGCCGCCGAGCGGTTGCCCGTCATCCCGAGGAAGACCGGCACGATGCCGGGCGGGTCGGTGATGACCAGCAGCGTGACGAAGACCTCCCAGAAGAACTTGACGTCGGAGAGCAGCCCGGTCACCGGCTGATCACTGGCGCTCCCGTCGCCCGCTCCAGCAGCCGGCCAAGGTCGTCCGGCCCGGTCGACTCGCAGCCGATCCGGTCGCCGGTCAGCTGCCCGTGGTCGTCACTTCCGCCCGTCGCGGCCAGTCCGAGCCGGCGTGCGACAATCCGGAGCTGGTCCCGTTGAGACCGATCATGATCAGGGTGGGCGACCTCGACGCCGTCGAGCCCGGCCAGCGCGAGCTCGGCGATGAGGTCATCTGGCACCATCCAGCCGCGGGTCACCGCGAGCGGGTGGGCGAGCGAGGTGACCCCGCCCGCCGCGTGGACCAGCGCGATCGCGTCCGCGGGATCCAGCGCGTAGCGGCTCACGTGCGCCCGCCCGCCTGGCCCGATCCACTCCGGCGTGAACGCCTCGCCGACGGAGGAGATCACGCCGGCCTCGATCATGGCCCGCGCGATGTGCGGCCGGCCGATCACGCCGTCGCCAGCGATCGCGCTCACCTGCTCCCACGTCACCGGTACCCCGAGTTCGCTCAGCCTGGTCACCATGGCCCTGGCTCGCTCGACCCGGCTCTGCCTGATCGCCAGGACCTGGGCGGCGAGTTCGGTGTGCCCGGGGTCGAACAGGTACCCGAGCAGGTGGACGCTGTGGCCGTCGCGGCGGCACGACAGCTCCATACCCGGAATCAGGGTCAGCCGCTCCGGCAGGGCCGCCGCCGCCTCGGACATCCCGGCCACCGTGTCATGGTCGGTCAGGGCGATCGCATCGAGGCCGGCGGCCGCCGCGCGCGTGATCACCTCGGCCGGCCGCCGGGTGCCGTCGGACGCTGAGCTATGGCAGTGCAGATCGGCGCGCACCAGCCGACTTTAACCGGTTTCGCCAGGCAGCCGCGGCGAGCGGGCCCCGAACGGCAGGTCGAGTTCCTGACCGGGATCGCGCAGGTCGAGCAACCGCATCGGCTGGACCAGCAGCAGGCCGGCCGTATCGGGCCAGAGCACGATCCACAGCCAGCTGCCCATCACCTCGCCGGCGAAGGCCGCGCGGCCCGGCGTGTCGATGTGCCACAGCGGGAACTCGTGGTTGCCGAACTCGACCTGCGCGTGCGGCAGGCAGTCGGGAAAGCCGTCACCGGGGTCGGTGCCCGCCAGGCCCGCGCAGTGCGCACCGAGACCGACCCCCAGCTCTTCCGAGATCAGCAGCATCTCACCTGGTCCGCCCCCCGGGTTGGGTCCGGACAGGGCGACGGCGCACGCTCTGGTGCCACTGCGCTCGTCACCAGCCGCCGCGAAGCCGGTCAGCAGCCAGCCGCCGGGGAGCGGCCAGGGCAGCATGACCGGAACGGCTGCGTCGCGCACGAGCGCGGCAACGCCCTGCGGAGACAGGCTGCGCAGCTGCCGTAGCGGGTCGACACCACCGTGCTGAGCGCACCGCCAGCTGCTTGACCAGGCACTCGGGGCCGCAACGGGATCGCCGCACCGGGGGCAGGACAGATCCGTCGGCACCATGCCCGAATTCCCCCGGTCGATCGCCGTACATGAGCTACTACCTACGATGCTCCGCTTATCCGAGCCGTAAACTCCTCGTCAGGCCGGCGGCCCGGCCCCTGGCCGCCAGCGTCAGGGCCAGCTTGCGTGATGCCTCGTCGATCATCTCGCCGCCGAGCATGACCGCGCCGCGCCGCTGAACCTCCGTCGCGTGCTCGTAGGCATCGAGAATCGACTCGGCGCGGTCGTAGTCGTCCTGGCTGGGCGCGAAGGCCGCGTTAACCGGGGTGATCTGATCGGGGTGGACGACCCACTTGCCGTCGAAGCCGAGTGCCGCGACGCTGGCCGAAGCGGCCCTCAGGCCGGCGATGTCGCCGATGGCGGCGTAGGGCCCGTCGATGGCCTGCAGGCCAGCCGACCGGGCCGCGACCAGGATTTTCATCAGCGGGTAGTGGAAGGCGTCGCCTCCCGCGTAGTCCTCGGGCTGGGCACCGATCCGGAGCGACCGCATTCCGAGGCTGGCCATGAAGTCCGCCGGCCCGAAGATCAGCGCGGCCAGGCGCGGCGACGCGGTGGCAATCCGCTCGACGGCGGCCAGCCCGGCCGCGTCCTCGATCTGCGCTTCGATGGCCAGCCTGCCCGGCTCCAGGTCGGCCGCCTGCTCGATCTGGCCGAGCAGCAGGTCCAGCCAGACCACGTGATCGGGCCCCGACACCTTCGGCAGCACGATCGCGTCCAGCCTGCCGCCCGAGTGCTCGGCAACGTCGATCACGTCCCGGTAGGCCCACGGGCTGGCGGCGCCGTTCACTCGCACCGCGAGCAGTCGCCGCTCCGGCCAGGGGGCCGCCAGGGCCGCGACGACAAGCTCGCGTGCCTGCTGCTTGGCACCGGGGGCGACCGAGTCCTCCAGGTCCAGGATGACCTCGTCGGCAGCCATCTGGATGGATTTGGCCAGGAACCTCTCGCTGCTGCCCGGCACCGTCAGGCAGCTTCGGCGGGGGCGGTCGGCGCTGCGCATGAGTCGATGATCCCCTGCCGGGCGTTCGACGCGGTCTGCGGGTGCTTCTAGCATGAGGGCATGACCTCCACCTCTTCCGTTGAACCTGGCACCGGGATCGGCCCCCCGACCGTCGAGCAGGTTACGCAGGCTCTGGCCGGCGTGCAGGATCCGGAGATCCACCGGCCCATCACCGAGCTTGGGATGGTCAAGAACGTCGAGGTCGCCGCCGACGGCGCGGTCAGGGTGGACGTGTGGCTCACGGTCTCTGGCTGCCCGCTCCGCGACACCATCACGCGTGACGTGACGGGCGCCGTTGGCAACGTCGCCGGCGTTACCTCCGTCCGGGTCGAACTCGACGTGATGAGCGAGGACCAGCGCCGCGAGCTGCAAGGCAAGCTGCGCGGCGGCAAGCCGGAGCGCGAGATCCCGTTCGCCAGCCCCGCCTCGCTGACCAAGGTATACGCCGTGGCCAGCGGCAAGGGAGGCGTCGGCAAGTCCTCGGTCACCGTCAACCTCGCCGTCGCCCTGGCCGCCATGGGCCAGAAGGTGGGCCTGCTCGACGCTGACATCTACGGGCATTCGGTGCCCAGGATGCTCGGCGTGACCGCCCGGCCGACCCAGGTCGAGCAGATGATCATGCCGCCGGTGGCGCATGGCGTGAAGGCCATCTCGAGCGGGATGCTGAAGAAGGGCAACGAGCCGCTACCACTCCGCGGGCCGATACTGCACCGGCTGCTCCAGCAGTTCCTCGCCGATGTCTACTGGGGCGACCTGGATGTGCTGCTGCTCGACTTGCCGCCCGGCACGGGCGACGTGGCGATCTCGGCCGGGCACCTGATTCCCGGCGCCGAGCTCATCGTGGTCACGACCCCGCAGCTAGCCGCGTCCGAGGTCGCGGAGCGAGCCGGCTCGCTGGCCAGCCAGTTGCACCAGCGCGTGGTCGGAGTAATCGAGAACATGGCCTACCTGCTGTGTCCGCACTGCAGTGAGCGGATCGAGGTCTTCGGCAAGGGCGGCGGCCAGCAGGTCGCGCGGACGCTGAGCCGTCTCATCGGCGCGGACGTGCCGCTGCTCGGCGAGGTCCCGATCGACCTCCGGCTGCGCGAGGCGGGCGACGAAGGCGTGCCGATTGTGCTGGGCGAGCCGCAGGCGCCTGCCGCCCAGGAGCTGACCAGGATCGCGCAGCTCATCGGCGGCAGATCACGCAGCCTGGTAGGGCGGCAGCTGGGCCTGACTCCCGTTTCCTGACCTGTCAGGTGGCCTCGGAGTCGAAGGGCGGGATCTCGCCCGCCATCAGTGTCGCCGGGACCGGATCGGGCTCGGGCACGTCAGCGTAGGGTGCCCCGTCCCCTGACCACGAGCCGTTGTCGCCTGAGTCCTCGAGCAGGTGCTTGCGGACGAACGAGCGTGGGTTGAGGTCGTTGAAGTCGAAATCGCGGAACTCGGGCCCGAGGCTCTCGGTCAGGTCGTTCCGGGCCGAGTCGGCGAGCCGCCGCAGGTCCCGCAGCGCCTGGCCGGCCTGAGCGGCCATCCTAGGTAGCTGCTCAGGCCCGAAGATCACCAGCCCGAGCACGCCAAGGACCAGGATCTTGATGATAGACAGATCAAACAAGCTGGCTCTCGCTCCTGCCGTCGTGACCCCTCCCGCTGACGAGGTCCGCTTGAACCAGACTAACCGTCGCTGGCCGCTATCGGGTCAGCCGAACGGATCAAACCAGGAACCGATCCGCTTCAGCCCGCGGGCCACCCGGGACCAGAAGCCGCCGTGACGTTCATGGGGCAGCTGAGCGACGACCTTGGTGACCGCCTCAGGCGGTGCGTCCGCGATGACCGTGAACACCACACCGTGCGCCGACCAGGCCAGTCCTTCATCGGCCAGCTGACCGGGAACGGTCGAGTAGACCGGCACTCCGCCGACCTGCTCTTCATGCCACCCGGGCAGCCTTCCGGAAAGCTCGCCGCGCTGCATGAAGACCGACACGACCGACAATCCATCCGAATAGGACGCATCGACGACCGGTCCCGACGAGGTTGCCGTTCTGGTGACCCCGGCCAGGACCATGTTGCCGACCAGCCTGCTCGGCACCGGCCACCCATCCGCGTGCAGGGCGGTCAGCCGGGCTGCCGTCGGCCTGGAATTCGGCGCCTGCCGCTGGGACAGCGGAATGTAGGTGCTCCACGCCTGCCCCTGGATGGCGGGCGCGAGGCCGATGCTGCTGTCTCCGAGCTCCAGATCGATGAAGGCGCCTTCGCTGACCCGGTGCCCGCTGCGGTCGAACATCTCCCGCCTTAGCGGCAGGTCGGTCTGCCGGTCGAGCCAGTACCGCGCGGCCAGCGTGCCGTCACGGCGCCGCACCGCCACGATCTGAGCGGGCCTGTCGCTCGATGATCCGGGTCCGGCGTACTCAATGATGTAGTTGATCCGCAGCAGATCGAGCATCCCGGGCGAGATGCTCAGCACGCCGACCGCTCCGCCACCGCCAGCAGCCGAGCCAGGGCTGTGCGCCGGCGAGTTCCGGTCGTCGACATCGCCGTCGCCTTCCGCCAGTTCCGGCTCGCCCGACCGGTGCCACACGTCGAGCAGGTACGACGACGACCCTTCGGTGCTCGACCACGCCACGATCTGAACGCCGCGGTAGGAAACCGTCCGGCAGGCGTTGACGGCGGCCGCCATCAGGGCCAGGCCGCGGTGTACCTGCGGGTCGGCGGCAGACGGCGGCGTGAAGCCCCGCTGCATGGCGCCGGCCCGGCGCATCGCGGCTGGCTCGGCCGATCCTGGCCGCTGGCCGGCATCCGCCAGCGCCGCGGCGATCAGGGCGAGCGCCGCGAGCGTTCCGAGGGCCAGGCCGGCTATTCCGACCACGAGCCGCGAGCGTCGCCAGTAGAGCCAGATCATCTGGGCTACCTGGAGCTATGACTCGCGACGCGGAGATCAGGAGCGCGGGCGGCTCCAGGGGTCGCCGCGGCCGGGCTGGCCGACGCCGACGGAACCGGGCTCGCGGCCGCCGACGTGACCGGCGTGGCAGCCGCCGACGCGACGGGTCCGGGGCTGGCGACCCCGGCCAGAACCGCGAGCCGCCGGCCGAACTGCCCGGAACTGGGCAGTCCCGGCGCCGCTGCCGCGTAACCCTGAGATCCCGCGGGAGCCTGCGCCGCCCCGGTCACCGGGACCGATCCGGCGGGCGCCTCACCCGCGTCGCGAGTGTGCTGGAGCAAGTAGCTGTCAACGGACGGCGTGACCTTCGGTACCGGCGGCTGCGAATCGGTGTTGCCGAGCAGGAAGGCGAACAACCCGATCACCAGCAGCGCGCCGCCCGCCGAGCCGGCCGCCATCCGCAGGCCCTGGATGATCTGACGTGGCCCCCGCTCGGCCAGTCCGAGCTGCGACGGCCGCGTGGACAGGGCTCCGTGCATCGCGCCCGGCGCAGCAGCGTGGTCGCCGCGGCCAAGCTCGATCAGCCGGCCGGCGATGGCCGAGTCATCCGATGTGCCGCCCAGAGCCGTCAGCCTGCGCTTCAGCGCACGCATGGCGTTGGTCTCCTGACGGCATGCCTCACACCCGGCGATGTGATTGAGGACCCGGTCCCGCTCCTCGCCGTCTAGCTCGCCGTCGACCAGCGCGGACAGCCAGCGTCCGAGATGACTCACCGTCGGCTCACCTCGGCGGCTACGGCGGCACCGGGAAGCTCGCAGGCCGGGACTCTGCTCAGCAGCGCCGAGTCGCCGGTGCGGCGGCATGCGACCGTGCCGCGCTTCGGACGGCGATGCTCGAGGGCGGCGCGCAATTGGGCCCGGCCGCGATGGATCCTGCTGCGGACCGTGCCCAGCTTGACGTCGAGCACGTCGGCGATCTCCTCGTAGGTCAGCCCTTCGATGTCGCACAGGACCACGGCAGCGCGATACTCGGGTGGCAGGGCGGCCAGCGCGACCGCTATGTCGTGATCGAGATGCCGGTCATCGAAGGCCTGCGACGGCGTCGGCTCGGTCCCCTTCAGCCTGGCCGCGGTCTCCTCGCCAAGCCCCTCGAAGCGGATACGCTGCCGCCTGCGGGTGATATCGAGGAACAGGTTGGTGGTAATGCGATGCAGCCAGCCCTCGAAAGTCCCTGGCGTGTAGGTCGGCAGCGACCTGAAGACGCGAACGAAGACTTCCTGGGTGAGGTCTTCGGCGTCATGGCAATTCCCGGTCAGCCGATAGGCCAGCCGGTAGACCCGCGCCGAATGGTCCCTGACCACCTCTTCCCAGGTCGGCGGGGTCCACTCCGCGGCCGCCCCCGGACTGGCAGGCACCGCGGCGGCCTGCCCGGTGGTGGCCTGCCCGGTGCTGGCCTGCCCGGTGGTGACTGGCACGGTGCTGACGTGCACGGGGCCGGCTTCCTCCACCGCCTCAGTCTGCATCAGCCGTCCCTTGCGTGATCGTGGTTGCCGTCGCGGCCCGCTCCGGCAAGCGGCTCACTGTTACCACCGCTATCTCTGACCCTGCGGCCGGCCCGCAAACCGTTAACGTACAGCCCGCACGGCATGTTCCCGGCTGACCTCGGCTAACGCTAGGCTGCGGCGCGGGGGAAGTTTACTGAAGTAATCGGAGGTCGCCATCTTCCGCTCAGACGTCACCGGAATCCTCGAGGAATTCGTCAGCGAGGACGAACCGCTCCTGACGGCCCGCGCGAACGCCGAGCAGACAGGCGGAGCGGTCCCGGTGGCGGCGCTGACGGGCATGGTCCTGCGCTTCCTGGCCGCCGCGATCGGCGCCCGGGCGGTGGTCGAGATCGGCACGGGCTGCGGCGCGTCCGGCATCTGGCTGCTCAGGGGGATGCGGCCCGGCTCGGTGCTGACCACCGTCGACCTCGAGCCGGAGCACCACCGCCTGGCCCGCTCCGTCTTCATGGCCGCGGGCTTCGGGTCGGGCCGGTACCGGCTGATCACCGGCCGCGCGCTCGAGGTTCTGCCACGGCTCGCCGACAGTGCCTACGACCTGGTCTTCTGCGACGCCGACAAGCGGGAGTACCCCGAATACCTGACGGCGGCGCTTCGCCTGCTGAGGCCGGGCGGGATCGTCGCGTTCGACAACGCGCTCTGGGCTGATGAAGGCACGAACCTGGCCCACCGCGACCCGGATACCGCTTCCGTCGGCGAGCTGCGCGAGGTTGTCTTCGCCGACGAGAACCTGGTGCCGCTGCTGCTTCCGACCGGTGACGGCCTGCTCGCGGCGGTCAAGCGGGACGGCTGATCCCGGCTTCAGGCCGCCAGCAGCCATCGGAGCAGCAGCCTAGTTCCGAATCCGGTCCCGCCTGCCGTGAACTCACCGTCGTCCGCGCCGCTCCTGGCGGCCCCGGCGATGTCGAGGTGAGCCCAGGGCGTGCCTCCGGCGAACTCGCGCAGGAACAGCGCGGCCGTGATGGAGCCAGCCCCGCCGTCGCGGCGCGAGACGTTGGCCAGGTCGGCAACGGGCGAGTCGAGGGCGCTCCGGTAGTCATCGGTCAGCGGCATCCGCCAGAGTCGGTCCCCGCTCGTCTCACCCGAGGCGAGCAGAGCCGCGGCGAGGTCATCGCTAGTCGAGTAGAGCGCTGCTCGGCTGCTACCGAGCGCGATTCGTGCCGCTCCGGTCAGGGTCGCGACGTCCACGATGAGATCTGGCTCGAGCATCGCGTCGGCGTAGGCGATGGCGTCGGCCAGGACAAGTCGGCCTTCCGCGTCCGTGTTCAGCACTTCCACGGTGCGGCCGCCGTAGGCGGTGAAGACGTCGCCGGGTCGGTAAGCCGACCCCGACGGCATGTTCTCCGCCGCCGCGACGAGGCCGGTGACCTTGTCGGCGACGCCGAGGCTGGCCAGGGCCGACATCACCGCGATCACCGCAGCACCGCCGGCCATGTCCGTTTTCATAGCTTTCATACCGTCATTCGGCTTCAGCGAGAGCCCGCCGCTGTCGAATGTGATGCCCTTGCCGACCAGGACGACGTGCCGCTGCGCGCCGGGGGGCGCATAGCGCAGCTCGATCAGCCGCGGCGGCCGGTCTGACCCCGAGCCGACGGCGACCAGGCCGCCAAAACCCGATCTTGCGAGCTCAAGGTCGGTCCAGACCCTGATGTCCAGGCCCTTGTCCGCCGCGACCTGGCTCGCGGCATCGGCCAGCCACTGCGGGCTCTTGCGCACCGATGGGGTGTTGGTGAGGTCCCTGGCGAGTGCCACCGCCGTAGCGAACGTGACGGCTTCGCTGACCGCCGCCGCGGCCAGCGTGTCCGCTCCGTCCGGCCGTGAGCCGTCCTGGCCGCCGGCTTCGCCCGCTCGCGCGCCCGGCTCGCCGCCTGCGTGGGTGAGGAGCAGTGTCACCTCGGCGTCCTGCCCTGGATCCGGGGTGGGCGCTGACTTCTCGGTGAACCGGTAGGACCCGAGCAGCACCCCCTCGGCAAACGCCCGGACCTGATCGCCAGGCTGGCCGACGACGACGGACGCCACGGCCCGGTCGCCTGGCCGCAGCATCCGGCCCAGCTCTCCTCCCGCCCGGCGGAGCGCGCTCGCCGACCGGTCGCCGACGCCGAGCAACACGATCCTGACCGTCGAATCGCCGGCTCTGGCCACCGTCTGGGCGATCTGGCCGGCCTTGCCGTTCAGCTGGACTGCCCTGGCCACCTCTGCTGTGGGAACCGGGAGCAGCAGGTCAAGGGCGGCGTCCGCAGGCGCCTCACCGTCTGCTCCGACCGGGACAACGACAAGGTCGGGCAGCTCGAAGCGGCCGGCGGCCGCAGCACGCAGGTAGTCTCCCGCCGTACCGAGGTCGGCACCGCCAAGCGGACTGACAGTACTGATAACAGGCATCCGTCACACTGCTTCAGCCGACGGCCGAATCAAGAGCCTTGCCAAGCGCCTTAGCCTCGTCTGGCGTCAGTTCGACGACGAGCCGGCCGCCGCCTTCAAGTGGCACGCGCATGACGATCCCGCGGCCCTCCTTAGTGACCTCAAGCGGACCATCACCCGTCCGCGGCTTCATCGCCGCCATCCGTCTCCCCTTCCTGTCATCGAGCCGCACCTGGCCTGCCGCGCCGCAGGACGCCGGCGCTGCGTCAGAGCCTTACCTCAGCGCCGTGACGTCAAGCGTGCCGCCAGCCATCCGCTACCCGGAGCCGCCAACCACATCTACATCAATCGGTACCTCTATTATCGTTCAGTTCCCTGAGCTTGGTGGCATCGATCACCGTTAGACCGTCGCCCCGAGCCTGTCCTCGGGTGAGACTGGGTCCGTGAACGCCAGATCGGCACTCTTCGATATTTACGGCGATCACCTGCTCTCCCGCGGCGAGCAGGCGCCCGTCGCGGGCCTGGTCAGGCTGCTCGCACCGCTGGGGATCTCGGCGCCTGCCGTGCGCACGGCGGTCTCCAGGATGGCCAGGCAGGGCTGGCTGGCGCCGGTCAGGCTCTCGGGCGGAGCGGGCTACCGGCTCACTCCGCGCGCTGTCGGCCGCCTGCGGGAAGCGTCCGACCGGATTTACCGGCAGGGCGCGCCGCCCTGGGACGGGCACTGGCACGTGGTCGTGGTCGAGCGGGTTGCCGAGCGCGCCGGGCGCGAGCGACTGAAGTCGGCGCTGGGATATCTCGGTTACGCCCGCGTGGATCGCTCGACCTGGATCAGCCCGCGCCCGTCGGTCGAGCTCGATTCGCTGCTCGCGGCGGAGCGCGTCAGCGCCGAGGGCTTCAGGGCCAGTTACGAGGGCGACGCCCGCGGCCTAGCGGCCAGGGCGTGGGACCTCGACGGCCTGGCCGGCGCCTACACCGAATGGCTCGGACGGGCTCGCGAACTCGTCCGGCCTCGCGACGACCTGCCCGACGAGACCGTGTTCGCGATCAGGAGCGAGCTCGTGCACGTGTGGCGGAAGTTCCTGTTCTCCGACCCCGGGCTCCCGGCTGAGCTGCTGCCCGCACGCTGGCCCGGCCTCGATGCCGCCGAGTTGTTTCACTCCGAAGCCGACCGGCTCCTGCCCGCCGCCGCGCGGTTCGTCGACTGCTGCCTGGCGGGCAGCACTGGCCGTCCGGCCGCTCGTCCCGGCCGCTCGTCCGGCCGCAGCCGAGGAAGCTCCAGCGATCGACAGCGCGTCTAGCTCGAAGGCCAACTAGCCGATAAGCCGGCGACAGCCGCGACCGCCCCGAGCTGCGGAACCCGTTTACTCCGCGGCCCCGGCCGTCGCCGGACGCATCGCTCGCATCCGCGCCAGCCGCTACTCGTCGCCCCGGCCGTCGCCGGACGCATCGCTCGCATCCGCGTCCGCCCCCGCACGGACCGCCAGCAGGTCCTCGTGCGCGCAGACGATCCGCTCCGCCGCCTCGACCAGGTCGGCGACCGTCAGCCGGTCGTAACCGCCATCCGGCTCCCGCCACCACACGACCTCGCCGCGGCACCACACGGTGAGCTGACGGCTGACGGACAGGACCGCGAGGTCTCCGCTCGACTCGGTGACCGGCACCAGCCCCGCTCCCAGGCCGCGGTCGGCCAGGGCCGCGGCGAGCTCGGCGACCGCCCTGGCGCCACGGGGCGCGAGCCGCTCGCAGCGGGCGAGGTCGCTCGTCGCCGGAATGCGGAGCGCGAACCAGACCGCCTTGCCCTGAACCTTCCAGGCGCCAAGCCGACCCCGGCTCAGGTGATGACCCCAGTGCCCGGCGGACAGGCCGGCCACCATCTGCAGGCCGCGGCCGCGGATCGAGTCAGGGCCCGCGGGCACCGCCGCACCCACCGGCAGCGGCTCGCCCGCGTCCCAGCCGGGCTCGGAGTCGAAGATCTTGCAGACGATCTCCCGGCCTGAGCCGCAGCCCCGCAGGTAAAGCCAGAACTCCGGCATGCCGCTTACCGGCCGGTGGCCCTGACCGCCGTACTCGATATTGCCGTGGGCGTTCATCGTGTTGGCGGCAAGCTCGCTGGCCATCGTGACGCCGTCGTGGATCAGGTCGCCTGGAAGGTCAGTTCCGGCCAGCGCCTCACGGAAGAATCGTCGGGCGGCACCGGCGCAGGTACCGTCCAGCGGCAGTGCCCGGACGAAACAGCCGCCATGCCGGATGCTCGCCTCGGCCAGCCCGGGCTCCGGATCGCCGTCAGCGGTCCCGCCAGCCAGCGCGCCCGCCTGTGCCAGGCGGCCTGCACGCGGAGTAACTGAAGCCGAGAGCTCGGATACCGGAGCCGCCAGCCAGGCATCTGCCGGAGCAGTATGTCCCGCGTCAGGCTGGGCGCCCGGACCTCGATCGGCGGGTGTCAGCAACATCCTGGCCCCGCCTTCCTCAGGTTTCAGCATCTGTGAAGCACAGATTACGAGTCATTTGGCACTCTTCGCAATGACCCCGGCAGATATAACCCTGAGCTACATCGCCGAACACTTTGGTCATCTCGCCTGCCCGTTTCCAACCGATAGACCCGATAAGGGCGCTTAATGCGATAGAAACGTTTTGTGCATTGACGTCGGATTGCTAAGTGTAGAGTCGCGATTGGCATTGTACCTATCCAGGCTAGACCGTCAGGCGCCCCGGGACAGGCGCAGTCGCTAAAAGGAATCCCCCCGAGGCTCCCTCCTCGGGGGGATTCCCGCTTGCTGGCCTGCAATCCCGTCACTCTGGGCGCAGGCTGCTCAGCCGTTTCGCAGCGACGTTAAATGTCGTAGCGGCCACTCTTGATATCGGCGAGTAGCGCCGCGAACCGCGCGCGCTGGACAACGTGAGCGCCGTCGTCAGTCCGGGCGCTGTCCCTGATGGCGACGACGTCGCCCAGATTGGCGGCTACCTCGACGCAGCCGCCGTTCGCGTAGCTTGCGCTGGCCTTGCGCCAGACGGCACGAGACAGGTCAGTCACGATTACTCCAGTCGCTCAGAGAGCTGCTTCAAGTACACGGCCGTGTCCCTGGGCTCGAGCGCCACGTCCACGGCCCGGTCGAAGGCCTCGATGTAGCTGTTCATGTACTCGGCGTCGCTGACCTCCTGGATCCCGTGGTCGTGCTCGGTGAAGACGAGGCTGCCCTCGCCGCCTTCGTAGTCGAAGATCTGCACCGCCGAGAACAGTCCGGGCGGCGGCCCGTCGGCGAACCGCTGCAGATGCAGGTGCACGCCGTGCCGCTCGCCCATATCGGCCAGGTGCAGAAGCTGCTCCCGGCGCTCCGCCCGGCTTCCCCACCGGTACAGCAATGACGCCTCGGTGATGACCGCCTGGAACTGGGGCAGCGTGCCCTTGTCGCGTTCCAGGATCTGCTGGCGCCGCAGCCTCGCCTCGGTCGCGCGGCGGCGCCACGCAGGCGGCTTCCCGCCGGACCGCATCAGCGCATCGACGTAGTCGGCGGTCTGCAGCAGGCCGGGAACGACCAGCGGGAAGAAGACCCGGATCCGGGAGGCGTCGGCCTCGAAGCCAGGAAACTCGTTATCGAAGATGTCCTGGAAGTCCCGCCACCACGGCCTGACCCTGGCCTGCAGGGCCAGGGACTCTATCTCCCTGGTCGCGAACTCGTCGGCTTCGTAGAACCGCAGCAGGTCCCTGATGTCGCTCATCTCAGGGCGCTTCCACTGGTTCGCCTCGAAGCGCCCGACCTTGCCGCGGCCCCAGTTCAGCATGTCGCAGACATGGTTGGCGGTGTACCCGGCTGCAATCCGCAGCTCGCTCAGCCTGCGGGCCAGACGGAGCTTGGCGATGGTGGCGCCATAGGCGTCATCGCTCATCGTCAGCCTCCTCGCACCTCCGTGTAGCTACTTTAGCGTGCCATAAGTTGCGATTCACAAGTCATGCCCTCAATCGTTACGTAACTAAATTCGCGAAACCGCAGAAGCCGTTCGGCCATGATCGGCCCGCTTCAGCAGGTACATCATGGGTCATCAGCCGATCGCCCGAGAAGCGCCTGGCATGACAGCCAAGATCGCCCCACCTGACCCCACCCCGACCCTCCCGCCCCCGGCCAGCCTCCTCCTCGGCACCCAAACCGCCCAAGCCAGCCAGACCAGCCCAATTTCCCCCGCCGCCGCGATCGCGCCAGCGCGGAAATACAACAGCGATGGGCCTGCTGGTTCTGTATCAACAGTCATGGGCCATGGCTGTTGTGGTGCCCGGGGGGCGGGGAGGCGGGGGGCGGCGACGCGGGGGTGCGGGGAGGCGGGGATGAGGCGGCGGGGGCGGGGCGCCGGGGGCGGCGTGAGGAGGCGGGGGAGGGGAGTTAGTCGGACGGGCCGTCGAACTCTCCGCGACCGGCACCGTCGATGAAGCACAGCCACTCGGTCCGGTCGTAGACGAGCACCCGCCCCTCGGGATCGTCTGCCACCCGGAGCAGCACCCAGTCGGCCCGGCCAGGTTCCGCGAAGGAGATGAAAGCGACCTCGAACGATCCGGCCTCGGTACCGGACCGCTGCCAATCGAGCGCCGCCAGGTCAACCTGGAGCCACTCCAGCGTCGGCTTGGCCGACGAATGAGCCGGCGAACCGTCCGCAGCCACCGCGCGAGCCGACCCCTGGTCCGCGATGGGCGCCCGAACCGGCCCCCCGTCCACAGCCGCCGAGCAACCCGACCCTCGGTCCGCGGCGGCCGTGCGGGCGGATGCCCCGTCCGTGGCCGGCGGGTGAGTGCGGATGACCGTTACCGCCGGCTTGCGCCGCGAGGTTATCTGGCCGTCTGCTGGCATGAGGTCCCGCCCTCCGGTACGGCGAGACTCCCGCCTGTTATGACCTGCCATGAGCGGCGGGCCCCGTCTCGCCGACTACGGCAAACCGATGATAAGTATGATACCGGGACCTTTCAGGTCGGTATTTCAAGGCCGGGCCACACCTGACCAGACCAGGAAGGCCAGGCCAGACCCGAGCAGACTAGGCCAGTCAGGCCAGGTAGGCTCCGCGGCGAAAGCAGCCGGCCAGATGATCGTCGACTACGCCGCACGCCTGCATCGCCGCATACGCGGTGACCGGGCCGGTAAACCGGAAGCCGTGCCGGCGCAGGTCCTTGGAGAGCGCCTTGGATGCCGGCGTCCAGGACGGCACGTCGTCCAGCGTCTGCGGCGTGGCTGGCCGATCTTCCGCGTAACTCCAGACCATGGCGGCCAGTCCTGACGGCAGGTCGAGCGCGGCCCGGGCGTTGTTGATCGCGGCCTCGATCTTCGCTCGGTTGCGCACGATTCCGGCATCAGCGAGCAGCCGCGCCACGTCGTCAGCGCCGAACGCGGCCACAGCCGTCGGATCGAACCCGCGGAACGCGGCCCGGAAGTTCTCCCGCTTGCGCAGGATGGTCAGCCAGGACAGGCCCGACTGAAAGGCCTCGAGGCAGAGTCGCTCGAACATGCCGGTGTTGTCACGGACTGGCCGGCCCCACTCCTGGTCGTGATAGTCGAGGTTGTCGGGAGCGCCCAGGGACCACGGGCAGCGGGGCTGCCCGTCCGGTCCGGCCGCCGCGCCTCTTAGTTCGGTGCCGATGGCTGCCCTCCAGTTAGTTCGGTGCCGATGGCTGCCCTCCAGCAGGACCGCTCGCCGACAGCGGCGACTCGATATCAGGCGACCCGGTGGCAGGCGGCGCCCTGCCCGGCGACTCCGTGGCAGGCAAATCCGTGGCAGGCACGTCGGTGGCAGGCACGTCGGTGGCAGGCACTTCGGTGACAGGCACGTCGGTGGCAGGCAACTCCCTGCTCGGCGACTCGGAGCCACCCCACTCGGCGTCAGGCCATGCCGCGTCAGGTGACTCAGCATCCGGCACGACGGCGATCGCCGGCCCGGCAGGTATCGGCGGCACGGCAGCGAGCGGCGGCACGGCGGCGGGCGGCGGCACGGCGGCGGGCGGCGGCACGGCGGCGGTCGTACTGCCGTTCCGCTGGGCTCCGAGCCACTGCACCTCCTGGCGCAGCCGGGCGATCTCGGCGTCCCGCTCGGCGAGGTGCCGGGCCAGGACCTGCAGCACTTCGTCGGCACTGTCCGTCTGGTAGCCGAACAGGCCGAGCGGCAAGCGCAGCCGCGCCAGGTCCGATGCCGTCCTGATCCGCGGCGGTATCACCGGCAGGTCCCGGCGGGATATCGCGAGCTCACCGCCCCCGCCCATGGCCACCGCGACCACGCCAGCCAGGATCGCGACGGCAGCCGCCAGCAGCACGAGGTACACAACGAGAATCGTGCCACGGCCACGGCGATGCTGGCACCTCTACGGCCAGGCATTCCGCCGCAGATCAGGCGGGCCGGTCCGGCCGGGAGCGGGCTGCAGTCAGGCGTTGATGCCGTGGTCGCGCAGAACGTCGTTGAGCGCGGCCTTATCGTGCCGGCCGCCCTCGGCCAGCCGCTTGAGCACGAGCACGCACGGCATGCCGAACTCGCCGCCAGGAAAGGTCCGGCCGCGCGTGCCGCCGACGCACACTGACCAGGCCGGCGCCTCGCCGCGCGGCAGTTCCTCCCCCGTCTGCACGTCGATCACGTGGGTGGTAGGCGTGAGAATCGTCCCCGCGCCGAGCACGGCCCCGGTCCGTACCCTGGCCCCGTTCACGACCATGGAGCGGGAACCGACGAAGGCCTCGTCCTCCACGACGACCGGCACGGCGTTCGGGGGCTCGAGCACTCCCCCGATGCCGACCCCGCCGGACAGGTGGACGTTCTTGCCGATCTGCGCGCATGATCCGACGGTCGCCCAGGTATCAACCATCGTGCCCGAGTCCACGTACGCACCTATGTTCACGAAAGAAGGCATCAGCACGGCGCCCGGGGCCACGTAGGCACCCCACCGCACGATCGAGCCCGCGACCGCCCTGACGCCGTCGAGCTGTGTGGTCAGCGGCACCCGGTCGTGGTAGCGGAAGTCGCCAACCTGTGACTGCACCATCGGCAGCACCCGGAAGGCCAGCAGGATGGCCCGCTTCGCCCGCTCGTCGACGACGACGGCATCACTGTCGGGATCCAGCCAGGCCACCCGGACCTCGCCCGAGTCGATCCGGTCAACCGCCGCCGTGATCTCGTCGCGGGCCGCGGTCTGGTCCGGAGTCAGCGCGGCGCGATCCTCCCATAGCCGGTCGATCTCGGCCGGCAGCGCAGAGGCAGCCGGCGACGCGACGGAAGTCTTGTCCATGCTGAGCGAGCCTAGCGGGTGCGCGATAGCGGGTAACTTCTGATGCGTGGCAGCAACTCGCTCTCGCCGGGTCGCGGCAGGAGCCGTTCTGGTCATCGTGCTCATCGTCGCCGCCCTGGCGATCGCGAAATTCAAGCACGTCCACTTCCCGGTCGTGGGCGCCAGCGGCTGCGTGGTGCACGGCGGCCAGTTTCCGGTGACTCTCGATACCGGCCAGGCCAGCATCGCCGCCACCATCGCGGGCGTGGCCGCGCACCGCTCGATGCCGGTGCGCGCGGTGACCATCGCCTACGCGACGGCCCTGCAGGAATCCAAGCTGCAGGATCTCAGCTACGGGGACCTCGACTCGGTCGGCGTGTTCCAGCAGCGGCCATCGGAAGGCTGGGGGACCAGGCGCCAGCTGCTCGACCCGGTCTATGCCAGCACGCGGTTCTTCGCCGCGCTGGCCGCGGTCCCGCGCTACCAGCACCTGCGCGTCTACCAGGCCGCCCAGGCGGTGCAGCGCAGCGCGGACGGATCGGCCTACGACCAGTACGCACCGCAGGGCGCGGCCATGGCGGGCGGATTCAGCGGTCATCTTCCCCGCGATGTCTGGTGCTGGTACCCAACCGGCATCCACGGTCGCGCCAAGCTCAGCGCGGCCGGAACCCAGCTCAGGAAGACCTTCGGCCAGCTCCCGATCAGCCACGCCGGCGATCCCGTCGCGCTGGTCCGGGTGCACGGGACGGACACGGGGTGGGCCGTGGCCGCGTGGCTCGTGAGCCATGCCAGCAGGTTCGGCATCAGGCACGTGAGCTATCAGGGCTACCAGTGGACCGCCGCCCACGGCAGGAAGGGCTGGACCAGCCAGCCGAAGGCCCGGCACGGACCGGCAGCCCGCCCCGGGGTCTCGTTCGGCTGATAGCCTGCGATGCCTGCGGAGTCGCCGGCACCGCGACCGTGCCGGGCCGGCTTCGCGAGGTCGGCCTGATTCCGCGATACTGAGTCGGGTGCCGCTCCGCACCGGTGCCCAGCAGCGGTTGACAGAGGAGTTTGTAAGTGACGTACATCATCGCCCTGCCTTGCGTTGATCTGCTTGACCGGGCCTGCATCGAGGAATGCCCCGTCGACTGCATCTACGAGGGCGAGCGCATGCTCTATATCCACCCGGACGAGTGCGTCGACTGCGGTGCTTGCGAGCCGGTCTGCCCGGTGGAGGCCATTTACTACGAGGACGACGTGCCCGCGCAGTGGAAGGACTACTACAAGGTCAACGTCGACTTCTTCGAGGATCTCGGCTCCCCGGGCGGCGCGTCCAAGACGGGAAAGATCGGCAAGGACCACCCGGTCGTGGCCGCGCTCCCGCCGCAGGCCACTGAGCACTGATTAGCTGCGGCAACGCAATGGCAGTCGCTGGTGCCGTGACCACCGCCGGTCCGGCGGAACGGACGCTCGCGTCGCGGCTGCCCGGCTTTCCCTGGGACCGGCTGGCGCCCGCCTCGGCAACGGCCGCCGCGCACCCCGGCGGCATCGCTGACCTGTCCATCGGAACGCCAGTCGATCCGGTTCCGGCGGTGATTCAGGACGCTCTCGCGGCCGCCGCCAACTCCCCTGGCTACCCGCTGACCAGGGGAACCGGCGAGCTGCGGGCCGCGGCAGCGGGCTGGCTGGAGCGCCGGCATCACGTCACGGTCAGTCCCGACGACGTGCTGCCGGTGATCGGAACGAAGGAGCTGATCGCCTGGCTGCCGACCCTGCTCGGGTGCGGGCCGCCTGATGCGGTCAGCTTCCCCGCGCTGGCCTACCCGACCTACGACATCGGGGCCAGGCTGGCCGGAGCGCGGGCGATCGCTACTGACGAGCCGGACCGGCCTGACGACGGTGACGGCGTGCCCGTGCGGCTGGCCTGGCTCAACTCGCCGTCGAACCCGACCGGCCGGGTGCTGCCGCCAGAGCGGATGCGCGGTCTGGCCGGCTGGGCCAGGGCCACCGGGGCGGTGCTGGCCTCCGACGAGTGCTACCTCGACCTCGGCTTCGAAGCGACCCCGGTGTCGGTGCTGCATCCCGATGTCTGCGGGTCATCGCACGACGGGCTGCTGGCCGTCTTCTCGCTGTCCAAGCGGTCCAACCTGGCCGGCTACCGGGCGGGCTTCGTGGCCGGCGACGCTGGCCTGGTGGCCGCGCTGCTCGAGGTACGCAAGCACGCCGGGATGATCGTCCCCGCGCCAGTTCAGGCCGCCATGACGGCGGCGCTAGGTGATGACGCCCACGCGGAGGAGCAGTACGCCAGGTACGCCACGCGCCGGGCCGTCCTGCGGCCTGCCCTCGAGCAGGCCGGCTGGGCGGTCAGCCACTCCGAGGCCGGCCTGTACCTGTGGGCGGCCCATCCGGAATACGACTGCTGGGAATCGGTCCGCGTGCTGAGCGAGATCGGCATCCTGGTGTCGCCGGGCGAGTTCTACGGACCCGCCGGAGCCGGCCACATCCGGGTCGCGCTCACGGCGACGGACGAGCGGATCGCGGCGGCGGCCGCCCGGCTCCGTTCCGTGCGTTAGCCCCCGCGGCGCGTCGGCGCAAGGAATCGCCGCCAAAGCCGCGAACTGCGCAACGAATCTCCGCCGACGCGCATGAGCAGCATGGGTACATAACAGCTGCTGGCTTCTAGGCTCTTGGTGATCCCTGTCATCTGGAGGCTCAATGACGTCGACGGACCGTACCCATCGCGTGTCGACGCATGCCCGGACCTATCTCATGTGCCCGCCGGACTACTTCACGGTGGAGTATGCGATCAACCCGTGGATGAATCCGGATCACCCGGTGGATCTGTCGCTGGCGAAGCGGCAGTGGGAGCAGCTCAGGGCGACGTACCTCAGCCTGGGCCACACGGTGCACACCATCGATCCCGAGCCCGGCCTGCCCGACATGGTCTTCGCCGCCAACGGCGCCACCGCCATCGGCGGCAAAGTCCTCGGCTCGCGGTTCAAGCACCCAGAGCGGCACCCGGAAGGCGCCGCCTACATGGACTGGTTCCGGCGCAACGGATATCCCGTCGTCGAGCCGCTGCACGTGAACGAGGGCGAGGGCGATCTCGTGTTCACCGGCCGGGCGATCCTCGCCGGGTACGGATTCCGCAGCGACCAGGAGATCAGCGGCGAGGTCGAGGCGCTGTTCGGCCTGCCGGTCATCAGCCTCCGGCTCGTTGACCCGAGGTTCTACCACCTGGACACCGCGCTCATCGTCCTCGACGAGTACACGGCGGCCTACTACCCGCCCGCCTTCGACGAGGCCGGGCAGGCCGCGCTGGCTGCTCATTTCCCTGAGCTGATCGAGGCCAAGGGGGCCGATGCCGAGACGCTCGGGCTGAACGGGCTGAGCGATGACCGCAACGTCGTCATGCCGGTGCAGGCCGAGGACCTGGCCGCCGATGTCCGGGCAGCGGGATTCACGGTCGTGCCCGTCGACCTGTCCGAGTTCAAGAAGGCCGGCGGCGGTCCCAAGTGCTGCACGCTGGAACTCAGGTAAGCGGGGGTACCGGTGCGGGCTAACCATCTCACCGCGCAGCAGCTCAGCGCCCAGGCCGCCGTGCACAGCGCGCACAACTACCATCCGCTGCCGGTCGTGATCGCCGGGGCCGAGGGCGCCTGGGTCACCGACGTTGACGGACGGCGCTACCTGGACATGCTGGCCGCCTACTCGGCGATCAACTTCGGCCACCGGCACCCGCGCCTGGTCGCGGCCGCGCAGCGGCAGCTCGAGCGGGTAACCCTGGTCAGCCGGGCCTTCGAGCACGACCAGTTCGGCCCGTTCTGCGCGGAGCTGGCCGCGATGGCCGGCATGGAGATGGTGCTGCCGATGAACACCGGCGCCGAGGCCGTGGAGACGGCGATCAAGACGGCGCGCAAGTGGGGTTACGAGGTCAAGGGCGTGCCCGCCGACCAGGCGGTCATCATCGCCTTCGAGGGAAACTTCCACGGCCGGACCACGACGATCATCAGCTTCTCGACCGACCCGGACGCCAGGGCCTCGTACGGGCCGTACACGCCGGGCTTCCGGCTGGTGCCGTACGGCGACGCCGAGGCGCTCGCCGCGGCGATGGACGACCGGGTGGTCGGCGTGCTGATCGAGCCGGTCCAGGGCGAGGCTGGTGTCGTCGTCCCGCCGCCCGGCTTCCTGCCCGCCGTCCGCGAGCTGTGCTCGCGATGGGGCGCCCTGATGATCGCGGACGAGATCCAGTCCGGCCTCGGCCGGACCGGGACCACGTTCGCCTGCGAGCACGAGGATGTCGTCCCCGACATGTACGTGCTCGGCAAGGCGCTGGGCGGCGGCATCGTCCCGGTCTCGGCGGTGGTCTCCTCCGCCGCCGTGCTGGGGGTGTTCAAGCCCGGCCAGCACGGCTCGACGTTCGGCGGCAACCCGCTGGGGTGCGCGATCGCCCGCGAAGTGATCGCGATGCTCAGTACGGGCGAGTTCCAGGAGCGGTCGGCCAAGCTGGGCACGCACCTGCACGACCGGCTCAATGCCCTGCCGGCCAGCGCGGTGCGGGAAGTGCGCGGCCGCGGGCTGTGGGCAGGCGTGGAGTTCACCGCCCTCGACGGTCGGGATGTCTCCGAGCGGCTGATGGCGGCCGGGGTGCTCGCCAAGGACACCCACGGCAGCACGATCCGGCTCGCTCCGCCGCTGATGATCAGCCAGGACGACCTGGACTGGGCCATCGACCAGCTCGAGGTCATCGTCCGCTAGCCGCAGGCCGGCTACCGCCCCTCCGCCCGGCCAGCTGCCGGGCTCCGCCTGCCGAGGAACATCGGCGATGTCGTTCGGCGTGGGCGCCGGCGAGGGCGGGTGTGGGGGCGGCAGGGCGGGGCGGGGGGCTAGCGGGCGCTGAGGAGGACGCCGACCATCACGGCGCGCTCGGCCGAGCGGTTCTGCCAGTCGTGCGGCACGCCGGGCTGCTGGACCACCGAGTCCCCCGGCCCGAGCGTGACCTCAGCGTCTCCGACGACCAGTGTCACCCGCCCGCTGACGATCGTGACGTAGTCCAGGGTCTGCGTGGCGTGGGCGTCCTGGAAGCCTTCGTGCTCGGCGTCGACCTGATCGGCGTCCGTCGAGGCCGGCTGGCCGCCGGTTTCCGCACCGCCGGCCGGCTCGATCTCGACGATCCGGAAGCAGGTCCCGCCCGGCGGGGGCTCGAGCTCCCAGGGACGCGTCGAGGTATCCGAGCCGACCACCGCCGTCGGCGTCCGGTCCGAGACCCAGAGTTCGGTCGTGACGTACCGGCCGGCGTGAATGACAGTCGGCGGCTCCCCCTGGTGAATGATCACGGGCTTGCCGCTGCCGTCGTATCCGGTCACCACCCTGTTCATGCGGGCTCCCCTCGCCTGCTGGCGCGTTGCTCGATGGAGCCAGAACGTAGCCCGAGGATGACCGCCGCCGCAACGGACCGCGGCGATCCTGCATAGGCTCTGGGACGTGCTGCCTCTGGTGACCGCCACCCGGTACGTGACGCCGCTGCGCGAAGGCGGCTCGCTGCCCGCCATCATGGAGGCCGACGACCTGGGCACGTACGTGGTCAAGTTCCGCGGGGCCGGGCAGGGACGCAAGGCTCTGGTCGCGGAGGTGATGACCGCGCGGCTGGCCCGGGCCTGCGGCCTGCTCGTGCCGGAGCTGGTCGCCGTGGACCTGGATCCTGACCTCGCCTCTGGCGAGCCCGACCAGGAGATCCAGGACCTGCTGCGGGCCAGCGGCGGCCTCAACCTGGGGGTCGACTTCCTGGCGGGCGCCGTCGACTTCGACGCCGAAGCCGCGACCGTCAGCGGCGAGCTGGCCGGGCGGATCATCTGGCTCGATGCGCTGGTCAGCAACGCCGACCGGTCGTGGCGCAATCCGAACATGCTGTTCTGGCGCGACGAGCTCTACCTCATCGATCACGGGGCCACCCTGACCTACCAGCACCGCTGGGAAACCGCCGGGGCCGCGGCGACCCGGCCGTACGACGTCGCCGATCACGCGCTGCTCGGCTGCGGCCCGAAGATCGACGAGGCCGACGGCGAGCTGGCGCCCAGGATGACCCCCGACGTGCTGCGGGAGGCCGTGGCGGCCGTTCCCGATGAGTGGCTCGAACCGGAGCCCGGTCTGGACGAGCCCGACGTGATCCGCCGCGCCCACGTCAGGCAGCTCAGCCGGCGCCTGGCTGACCGCCCGGCCTGGCTGACCGGGATTCGCGAGGCGACGTGGCAGCCCGGCCTGTCGCGACGGGTACCGACCAGATCGGGACGGCCCGACTGGCTGCTGCCGTCGCCGCGGCGACGAGCGGACGGCGGTGGCACGTCATGACAGGCGAACGGCACGGCTTCGAGTACGCGGTGCTGCGGGTCATGCCGAGGGTGGACCGGGGCGAGCTGATCAACGCCGGGGTGCTGCTGTACTGCCGGCCGCTTCGGTACCTGGGCGCCCGGGTGGCGCTGGACGCCGATCGCGTGCTCGCGCTCGACCCGGCCGCCGATATCGCCAGCATCGAGCGTGCCCTGGCCGCCGTCGTCCAGGTCTGCGAGCAGCGTCCCGCGGCGGGGTCCGCGGGCCAGCAGGATGTCGGGCGAAGGTTCCGGTGGCTCACCGCGCCGAGGAGCACGGTCGTGCAGCCCGGCCCCGTGCACACCGGGCTGACCCTCGATCCGGACGCCGACGCGGACCGGCTGCTCGCGGCCTTGGTACTGCGGCCCGGCGATACCGCCAGGAAGGTGACACCGGGCCCCGATATGAATGGTTAGCTATCCCCGTGGGCAATGTGCTCGGTGGCCGTTACGCACTGCTCGAGGTGCTCGGCACCGGCGGGATGGCAACTGTCTGGCGGGCCAGGGACGAGGTGCTCGGCCGCGAGGTGGCGGTCAAGGTGCTCAGCCCGCAGCATGCGGCCGACGCTGCCTTTCGAGCCCGGTTCGAGCGGGAAGCGCGGCACGTCGCGGCACTGAGCCACCCGCGGCTGGTCACCGTCTTCGATTCAGGTGTCGACGGGGCGTCGCCGTTCATCGTCATGGAACTCGTCGCGGGCCGGACCTTGCGGCAGGTGCTGGACGAGTCGGGAGCCCTCCCGGCGGACGACGCGGTCGCGGTCGCGGTCGGCGTGTGCGAGGCGCTCGAGGCGGCGCACGCGGCAGGCCTGGTCCATCGTGACATCAAGCCGGCCAACATCGTGCTGTCCGGCGGCCAGGTGAAGGTGCTCGACTTCGGCATCGCCCGGCTGGAGGGCCCGGAGGGCGGGACGCGGACCCAGGCCGTGCTCGGCACCGCGGCCTACCTGTCGCCCGAGCAGGCCGGAGGCCTGCCGGTCGGGCCGCAGGCCGACCTGTACGCGCTTGGCTGCGTCCTGTTCGAGATGCTCACCGGCGCACCGCCGTTCACCGCCGACTCGGAGGTCGGGGTGGCGTACCGGCAGGTGCACGATGACCCAGGGCCGCCGTCGGCGCGGTGTCCTGGCCTGCCGGGGCAGGTCGACTGGATCACGACCCGGCTGATGGCCAAGAACCCGGCCGACCGGCCCCCTGGCGCGGCTGCCGCCCGGGCGGGCTTGCTCGCGGCTCTCACGCCCGGCCGGACCGCGGCGCTGCCCGGCCGGACCGCGGCGCTGCCCGGCCAGCCCGGCCAGCCCGGCCAGCCGGGCCAGCCCGGCGGGGCCGCGCCCGGTCAGCCTGGTGACGCCCCGCCTGACCACTCCCGTCACGGGCGGCGATGGCCGACGCTGGCCGAGCTCATGCTCAGCGCGGCGCTGGCCGCCAGCGTTGCCGCCCTGGTAGTAGTGCTGCTGGGCGGTCACGGAAGCGCTGCGCCGCGGGCCGGCGCGGCGGCCGGGCCGACCACCGCCAGCCACCGGTCCGACCGGGCCCACCACGCCAGTCAGCAGAACCATCCCGGCCGCGGGTCCAGCCCGCGTCCCGGCCGGGTCCCGCCGGCCGCCGCTGCCGCCGGCGCCTTCGTCAGCGACCTCGAAGCGGGGGTGGCCGCCGGCCAGGTGAGCGAGCAGGCCGGGCAGAACATGTTCAACCAGCTCCAGCAGCTGCTCTTCCGCCAGCCCGGCCAGACCGCCCAGCAGGTGCAGCAGCAGTACGACCAGCTCGTGCAGGTCTATGACCAGTACCAGGCGAACGGGCAGATCACCGGCCACGCGGCCACCGCCCTGCGGCATGCGCTTGACGCCCTGCGCACGGCCGTCGGCGCTCAATAGGAACATGTTGCTACCAGTGGTAGCATCGATCGCGTGAGCGCTCGATCAGGTCCGGACCAGCCGGAACGCGGGGCGGCGTCGGACTCGCTGCCGCAGCTGAGCGCGCTGGAGCGGGCACTTCGGCAGGCGCTGGGCTCGGCTCCGCGCGATCAGGTCGTGAAGTGCATCGTCTCGGTCCTGCCAGCAGCGGTCTTCGTCGACGAGGGCGCCCGGCTGCATGGCGGCAAGGTCAGGAAGGTGAGCGTGTCGATGCCGGAAGAGCTAGCCGAGGCCGTCCGTTCCCGCACCGGAGCCGGCGGGTTCAGCCGCTACGTCAGCGAAGCCGTCGAGCGCGAGATCAGGCATGACCTGCTCGGCGACCTGATCGATGAGCTCGAGGCCGAGTACGGACCCGTGCCGCCCGAAATACGCGAGCAGACGAGGCGGGAATGGCCAGACTTCGAGGACGAGTAGGCGCACTAGTCCTTGACGCTGACGGGCTGGCCAAGCTCGCCGCGGGCAACTCGCGGGCAGTTTCCTTTGCGATGGATGCCTACGATTCGAAGACGCCCGTTGTCGTGGCCTCCTCCACCCTGACGGAAGTGCTGCGCGGCGGGCCCAGAGACTCACCGGTTCATCGCGTGCTCGGCCGGATCGAGATATCGCCGATCGACGAGTCCACAGCCCGCATGGCAGGAGAGTTGCTCGGCCGCGTCGGGCTGTCGGGGCACAGTCACGCCCTCGAAGCCCTGGTGGCTGTAGTTGCTCTGGCTCAGCCGCGGCCGGCCGTACTGCTCACCAGCGACACCAAGGACATGGGGCGGCTGACGGACGAGCCAGAGCGCGTCCGGCGCGAGAGAATCACCGTCGTCCGGGTCTAGCAGCGCTACCGCGGCTGTCGGGGATGGCCGGCCGCGTCATATGGTTCCGGTTGTGACTGTTCTTGCCAGCGCGCTGGACACCGGCAGCGCTCAGTACGCGGGCCGGCACGCCGCCATGCTGGCGAAACTGGCTGAGCTTGACGCCGAGCACGCCAAGGCGCTGGCGGGCGGCGGGCCCAAGTACGTGCAGCGGCACCGCGACCGCGGCAAGCTCACGGTCCGCGAGCGGGTCGAGCTGCTGATCGACCCGGACTCCCCGTTCCTCGAGCTGTCGGCGCTGGCCGGCCACGGCACCGGCTTCCCGGTCGGCGGCAGCGGCGTCAACGGCATCGGCGTGATCTCGGGCACCGAAGCCATGATCAGCGCGAGCGACCCGACTGTGCGCGGCGGCTCGACCAACCCGTGGTCACTGCGCAAGTCGCTGCGGTCGATGCAGATCGCCATCGAGAACCGGCTCCCGCTGGTCAACCTGGTCGAGTCGGGCGGCGCTGACCTGCCGACCCAGAAGGAGATCTTCATCCCCGGCGGCCAGATCTTCCGTGACCTGACCAGGATGTCCGCGGCCGGGATCCCGACGATCGCGCTCGTGTTCGGCAACTCGACCGCGGGCGGGGCCTACGTGCCGGGGATGAGCGACTACGTCGTGATGATCGACGGCCGGTCCAAGGTGTTCCTGGCCGGCCCGCCGCTGGTCAAGATGGCCACCGGCGAGGAATCGGACGACGAGTCCCTCGGCGGTGCCGGCATGCACGCCAGGCAGTCCGGGCTGGCCGATTTCCTGGCTGACGACGAGCACGACGCGCTGCGGATCGGCCGGTCGATCGTGGCCCGGCTGAACTGGCGCAAGCCTGGCCGCGGGCCGGCCTTCGCCGCGGCCGAGCCGGCGCACGATCCCGAGGAACTGCTCGGCATCGTCCCCGAGGACCTCAAGGTCCCGTTCGACCCGCGCGAGGTCATCGCGCGGATCGTCGACGGCTCGGACTTCGACGAGTTCAAGCCGCTCTACGGCACGAGCCTGGTGACCGGCTGGGCCGTCCTGCACGGCTACCCGATCGGCATCCTGGCCAACGCACGCGGCATCCTGTTCAGCGAGGAATCGCAGAAGGCGGCGCAGTTCATCCAGCTGGCCAACCAGATCGGCGTGCCGCTCCTGTTCCTGCAGAACACGACCGGCTACATGGTGGGCGCCAGTTACGAGCAGGCCGGCATCATCAAGCACGGCGCGATGATGATCAACGCGGTCGCGAACAGCCGGGTGCCGCACCTGACCGTCGTGCTGGGCGCCTCCTACGGCGCGGGGAACTACGGTATGTGCGGCCGGGCGTACGACCCGCGGTTCCTGTTCAGCTGGCCGAGTGCCAAGTCCGCGGTGATGGGACCGGCTCAGCTGGCCGGAGTGCTGTCGATCGTCGGCCGCCAGGCCGCCGCCGCGCGCGGCGAGCCGTACGACGAGGAAGCCGACGCGGCCATGCGGACGATGGTGGAAGAGCAGATCGAGGCCGAGTCGCAGGCGTTCTTCCTGTCCGGACGGCTCTACGACGACGGCGTGATCGATCCGCGCGACACCAGGTCCGTGCTGGGCATGTGCCTGTCGGTGATCGACGGCGCTGCCGGTCCCACCGGACGGCCCGACGGCGCCGGGGCGGGGCCGGCGGCCGCGGCTGGGCTGGCCGGCGCGAGCCGCTATGGCGTCTTCCGGATGTGAGGGGCGTGCCGTGATCAGCTGCTTGCTGGTGGCCAACCGCGGCGAGATCGCCCGGCGGGTCTTCCGGTCGTGCCGCGCGGCCGGTATCACCACGGTGGCCGTGTTCTCCGACCCGGACACGCGCGCCCCGCACGTGGCCGAGGCCGACCGCGCGGTCCGCCTGCCGGGCGCGAGCTCGGCCGACACCTACCTGAACGGTGCGGCGATCGTGGCCGCCGCGCTCGCCGCGGGCGCCGACGCGGTCCATCCCGGCTACGGGTTCCTCGCCGAGGACCCGGGATTCGCGCGGCGGGTGCTCGCTGCCGGCCTGGTCTGGGTTGGTCCGCCGCCGGAGGCCATGGAAGCCATGGCACTCAAGATTGAGGCGCGGAAAAGGGCCGCGGCGGCCGGTGTCCCGGTCCTGCCCGAGCTCGACCCGGGGTCGGTGACCACGTTCCCCGTCCTGGTCAAGGCATCCGCTGGCGGCGGCGGCCGGGGGATGCGGGCGGTCTTGGCGGCCAGCGAGCTTGACGAGGCGATCGAGTCGGCGCGGCGTGAGGCACAGGCCGCCTTCGGCGACGGGACGGTATTCTGCGAGCCGCTGCTGACCGGCGCCCGTCATATCGAGGTGCAGGTGCTGGCCGACCAGGCCGGGACGGTCTGGTCACTGACCGAACGCGACTGCTCGGTCCAGCGCCGCTACGCCAAGGTGATCGAGGAGACGCCGTCTCCCGCGGTCGGCGCCGGGCTCCGGGAGCGGCTGCTGTCCGCCGCCGCCGCACTGGCCCGGTCGGTCGGGTACGTCAATGCCGGCACCGTCGAGTTTCTCCTCGCCAGCGACGGTCAGCACGAGGAGTTCTACTTCCTGGAGTTCAACACCAGGCTCCAGGTCGAGCACCCGGTCACCGAGTGCGTGCACGGCATCGACCTGGTCGCCCTGCAGCTGGCGATCGCCGAAGGGCGCCCCCTGCCCGCGCAGCCGCCGGCCGCGGCCGGGCACGCGATCGAGGCGCGGCTGTACGCGGAGGACCCGGCTGAGGGATTCCGGCCGTCCGGCGGTCCCGTGCACGCCCTGGCCGTCCCTGACGTCGACGCCGCCTTCAGCCTGCCTGGCGGGCCCGGTACCTACCTGAGGCTCGATTCCGGGGTCGAACCCGGCACCGTCGTCTCGGCCCACTACGACGCGATGCTGGCCAAGGTGATTGCCTGGGCGCCGAGCCGTGACGCAGCGGCCAGGCGGCTAGCCGCGAGCCTTTCCGGAGCACGGATCGCCGGCCCGGCGACCAACCGCGACCTGCTGGTCAGCGTGCTGCGTAATCCCGTCTTCCTCGGCGGCGGCGCCGACACCTCCCTCCTCGACGACTACGACCTCGCCGGGCTCAAGCCCAGCGTGCATGCCTGCCGGATCTCGGCGGCCGCCGCCGCGATGGCCGTGGCCGCCGCGAACCGGCGCGATGCCGAGGTCGCCGCGTCCATCCCCGGCGGCTGGCGCAACGTCGCCAGCCAGCCGCAGCTGACCTCCTTCACCGGGCCGCGCGGCCGGATCGAGGTCCGCTATCACTGGACCAGGACGGGCATCACGATCGCGGACGCCGAACTCGACTCCGAGGTGGTCGCGTTCGCACCCGGGCAGGTGACCCTCGAGATCGCCGGGGTGCGCAGTAAGTTCACCGTGAGCCGGGCGGGCGACACGCTGTGGGTCGACTCGGCGCTCGGCTCGGTCCGGCTCACCCTGCTCGAGCGGCTGCCGGCACCGGAGCGGGCGACCGAGTCAGGTTCGCTGATCGCGCCGATGCCCGGCAGCGTGACCAGGATCGCCGCCGGCCCTGGCGACCGAGTGCTCGCCGGGCAGCTGGTCCTGGTTCTGGAGGCGATGAAGATGGAGCACCAGATCGTGGCCCCGGCGGCCGGCGTTCTGGCCGAGCTGCGGGTCAGTTCCGGCGCTCAGGTGAACGCGGGCGACCTGCTCGCCATCGTCACCTCTGCCGGGCCTGGCCAGGTCGGCCCCGGCCAGGTCGGCCCCGGCGAGGCCGGGCCGCGCGATACGGGGAGCGATGATGACCGAAGCTGACCCGGCGCCGGTCGTCCGGGCGGAGACCGCGGGCGGGATCTGCACGGTCACGCTCGACTCGCCGCACAACGCCAACGCCCTGTCGACCGGGCTGCTGACCCAGCTGCGGGCCGCGCTCGATCAGGCGATGAGCGACCCGGGCGCTCGGCTGGTCGTCCTGACCGGGGCGGGCCGGGTGTTCTGCGCGGGCGCTGACCTCAAGGAGGCGCTGACCAGCCCGACCGGAGCGACCTCGCTGATGCCGGGGGTCATCCAGCTGCTCTGGGACAGCCCCAAGCCGGTGATCTGCCGGGTCAACGGGGCCGCCAGGGCCGGCGGGATCGGCCTGGTCGCCGCGAGTGACGTGGCGGTGGCCGTCGACCGGGCCAGCTTCGCGTTCTCCGAGGTACGGATCGGCGTGGTCCCGGCCGTGATCTCCGTCCCCTGCCTGCGCCGGATGCCGTCGCGGGCCGCCGCCGAGTATTTCCTGACCGGCGAGGTCTTCGGCGCCGCGCGCGCGACCGAGATCGGACTGCTGACCAGGGCCGTTCCGGCCGAGGACCTCGATGCCGAGGTCGCGAGGTACGCCGGGATGCTGCTCCGCGGGGGGCCCGCGGCGCTGGCGGGCACCAAGGCCGTGCTGCGGGAGGTCCCGGCACAGAGCGTGGCCGGGGGGCTCGCGCGGATGGCCGAGCTGTCGGGGCAGTACTTCGGCTCCGACGAGGCCCGCGAGGGCATGACCGCGTTCGCGGCCAAGCGCGATCCGGCCTGGGTCCCGGCCGACCTGGGCGGCTGAGATGACCAGCCAGGACGTGCTCAGGATCGCCAACTGCAGCGGGTTCTACGGCGACCGGGTGTCGGCCGCGCGCGAGATGGTGCAGGGCGGCCCGATCGACGTGCTGACCGGCGACTGGCTGGCCGAGCTGACGATGCTGTTGCTCGGCAAGGCCATGCTGGGTGGACGGCCCGGATACGCCAGGACGTTCCTGACCCAGGTCGAGCAGGTGCTGCCGACCTGCCTGGAACGCGGCATCAAGATCGTCGCCAACGCCGGCGGCCTCGACCCAGCGGGCTGCGCGGCGGCGGTCACCGAGCTGGCCAGGCGGGCCGGGCTGACGCCGGTGGTCGCGCACGTCGAAGGCGACGACCTGCTCGCCAGGCTGCCTGAGCTGATGCGATCCGGCCACCGGCTGGCCAACTCCGACACCGGCGAGACGCTCGCCGGGGCGGGCGTCACGCCGCTGACCGCGCATGCCTACCTCGGCGGCCTGCCGATCGCCCAGGCGCTGTCGGCCGGCGCCGACATCGTGGTCACCGGCCGGGTGACCGACGCGGCCCTGGTCGTCGGCCCGGGCATGTGGCGGTTCGGCTGGACCGGCGACGACCTGGACGCGCTGGCCGGCGCCGTGGTCGCCGGCCACGTGATCGAGTGCGGCTGCCAGGCGACCGGCGGCAACTACGCGTTCTTCGCTGACGTGCCCGACCTCGTCCACGTGGGCTTCCCGCTGGCCGAGCTCGCGGCCGACGGGTCAGCGGTGATCACCAAGCATCCCGGCACCGGCGGGCAGGTCTCGGTCGGCACGATCACCGCCCAGCTGCTGTACGAGATCGGCGGCCCGCGGTACCTGAACCCGGACGTGACGGCGCGGTTCGACACGATCGCCCTCGAGCAGGCCGGGCCTGACCGGGTCCGGATCACCGGCGCGCGCGGCGAGTCGCCGCCCGCCGACCTCAAGGTGTCGCTTAATTACGCGGGCGGCTACCGGAACTCGATGATCCTGGCCATCGAGGGCCTCGACGTGGCCGCCAAGGCCGAGCTGGCCGAGCAGGCGATCTGGTCCCGGGTCGATGGCGGCAAGGACGCGTTCCAGACCGCCGCCGTCGAGCTGGTCGGCTCGGAGCCGGCGCTGCTGCGGATCGCCGTGCTCGACCAGGACAAGGCCAAGGTCGGGCGCGCGTTCTCGGCCGCCGTGGTGGAGACGGGACTGGCCAGCTATCCGGGCTTCTACGCGCTGACCCCGCCTGGCGATGCCTCGATGTACGGGGTGTTCTGGCCGAGCGCCGTTCCCGCCGGCCTGGTCAGGACCCGGGTCGTCATCGACGGCGAACCGGTGTGGACCGGGCCGGCCCGCGCCGAGCCGTCCGGCGCCGCTTCGCCCCCGCCGTCCGAGCCTGCGGCGGACGGAGCTTCGCCGCTACCCGCCGGGCCCGCACAGCGGGTCCCGCTCGGCGTCATCGCGGGCGCCAGGTCCGGTGACAAGGGCGGGAACGCCAACGTAGGCGTCTGGGTCCGCACCGAGGCCGAGTTCGCCTGGCTGGACGGCTACCTGACGACCGAGCGCCTGGCGAAGCTGATCCCGTCAGCGGCCGGCCTGCGGATCGAGCGGTACCGGCTGCCCAACTTGCTGGCGCTCAACTTCGTGATCGTCGGCCTGCTCGGCCGCGGCGTCGCGGCCAGCACCCGGCTCGACCCGCAGGCCAAGGCGCTCGGCGAGGAACTCCGCGCGGCGCTCGCCGACATCCCTGCCGCGCTGCTGCCCGTCAGCTCGCCCTGACCGGCGGCGAGGCACTCCCCGTCACGGCGGGCGGGCCCGAACGGAGCTCCAGCGGGGATGGGACTGATACGTGGACACGCCGGGTCGGCCTGATCATCGGGGCGGCCGTCGCCGCGACGGCGGTGGTCATGCGATCCGGCTGGGCAGCTGGGCCCCGGTCCTCGCGCCGCGCTAACCGCCGCGGTCCTGGCATCAGGAAGGCCTCAGGTTCCGTCCAGGCAGCCTGGAGGTTCGGAACCTACGCTCCTGGTCCGTAGCATGGCGCGAGGCGCGATGAGCTGAGATCGGATCCAACTGAGCGGAAAGGGCCGCGAACCGTGCATGAGGAAGTGATCATCTCGCACCGAGGGGCCAGGTACGAGATCGGCGCAGGGACCGGCTTCTACGGGATCTGGCCGGCGGGAGGCGCGCAGGCGCAGCCGCTGGAGTGGTGGCCGGAGAACCCCGAGGGCTGGCAGGACGCGTGGTCCAGGTTCACCGAGATCGAGGCCGGGCGCTCGATCGTCCCGGTCAGCCCGCAGGCCATCCCGGCCGACCAGCGGCCCGCTCCGGCCGCCAGCCGCAGCCGGTCCGCCCTGGTCGCGGCGGCACTGCTCGCCATCGGCGTCGGCTGCGGCATCGCCGGGCTGTTCCCCGGTTACTTCGGCGCGGTGAGCCTGTCCCGGCAGGCGGCCGAAGTCGTGCCGCATGCGATCTACCTCGCCGCGTGGGCCGCGGCCGCGGTCCTGATCCTGCTTGGGGGCGGCCGCCAGCGAGCCGGCGCGCTGCTCGCGGCGGGGACCAGCATCGTCACCTTCGGCCTGTTCCTCGCCGACGCCGGCACCGCGATCACCGGCGGCCCGCACCTGTTCAGCGTCGGCCTCACCCTGAGCCTGATCGGCTGGGCCGCGTGCGCGGCCGGCTCGGCGGTAGCCGTCTGGCTGACCCCGACCGGCGCACCGGGGCGGCCGCGCGGCATGGAGACCACCCTGACCCTGGCCCTCGCGACGGTGGCCGCGCTCGGCACCGCGATCGCCTTCGCTCCGTCCTGGGACAGCTACGTCCTGCGGACCGCGGCCGGGGCAACGCAATCACTGACCGCGGGCAACGCGTTCGCGAATCCGGCCCTGGTGATCGCCGGCGACGTCGCCGTGATGGTCGCGGTCGTCGCCGTGGTGCTCGCGGCCGCCGCCTGGCGCCCGGTCAGGTACGGGGCCGTGCTGCTGGCCGGCGCGGTCGTTCCGCTGGCGGCGCAGGCGATCTCGGCCCTGATCGCGGTCGGCCAGGCCGCCTCACCGCTGCAGTTCGGGATCACGCCGGGCCAGGCCGCGCGGGCCGGGCTGACGATCAGTTCCGGCCTGACGCCCGCGTTCTGGATCTACTGCGTCTTCGTCGTCGCGCTGATGCTGACCGGCGCGCTGATGCTCGCCGCCCCGGCCCCGCCGCCCCCGGCGCCGGCCCGCCCGCTCGCGGTGGACGCCACCTCACCGGCCGCCGAGGCGCTCGGCTAACCCAGCGCGGCACGACGGCGGTCAGCGACCGTCAGTCGCGGGAGCCGGCCGGCCTGCGCCTGGACCAGACGGTAAAGCCCGCGAGCGCGCCGATCATCGCGCACGCAGCGCCGCCGAAGAGGAACCACTCGCCGCCGCTGCTGGCCGTGACGATGACGCTGCCGCCTTTCGTCCCCGAGGCCAGCACGAACGCCGCGATGAACCAGCCCAGCGCGGGCAGGAACGCCGCCGCCGGCCGCTCGGTTCCCCATGCGGCCAGCAGGCAGGTCGCCGCGATGGCCAGGTCGAACCCGAGCGATGCCAGTGGCGGCGGCCCGGAGTTGTAGTAGAAGGCGCCAAGCACTCCCTGCGCCGCTCCGAACAGGAACAGCGCGAGGTAGGTGATCGTCGTCAGGCCGCGGGTCACGATGGGAGACTAGTCAATTCCGCGAACAGATCGGACTCCCGGCCATTACTGCCGGCGCCTGGACCGCGCGGCCCGGCGAGCAGCGTGTAGTACTCGACGCCGAACGCACGCTGCCCCACCCGGTCGGAGAGTGCGAAGAACGGGCTGTCTACCGCGATCTGGCTGGCGTGAGCGCGCATCGCCGCCAGCTTGGCGTCCAGGTAGTCCCGCGCGTCGATCTCCGTGGTCACCTGGTCGTCCGGCACGCCGAACGGCAGGTCATCGGGCGAGCCGGCAGCCTGGAACTCCGACCCGGCCGGGCCGGCCGCCTGGTCCGGCCCGGGTCCGTCGGCCTGGGACTCCCGCATCAGCCTGATCCCCTCGGCCAGGACCGACTTCGGGATGGCGGTCGCGTAGAACTTGCGCACCAGCCCGTTGGCCAGTTCGAAGGCCCGCCACGCGACCCGGTGCGCCTGAATGTGATCGGGGTGCCCGTAGAAGCCGTTCGAGTCGTAGGTCACGAGCACCTGCGGCCGCACCTGCGTGATGATCTCGAGCAGCTGATCAGCAGCCTCGTCGACGTCGGCACGCCAGAACGCGCCGTCCCAGTCGTTCGACGGCGTGCCCATCATCCCCGAGTCGTGCCAGCGGCCGGGTCCGCCCAGGAAGCGGTGATCGGTGACCCCGAGCGCGGCGCACGCCGCGGCCAGCTCCCCGATCCGGTACTGGCCGAGCTTGTTCTCCCGGTCCCAGGCCAGGTCGGCCAGGTCCGGCGGAATGATCTCGCCGAGCTCGCCAAGAGTGCAGGTCACCAGCGTCACCTGGGCTCCCTGCGCCGCGTACTTGGCCATCGTGGCGCCCGTCCCGATCGACTCGTCGTCCGGGTGAGCGTGCACGAGCATCAGTCGCCTGCCGTCAACCTCGTCCATCCGGTGAGGATAGCTAGCCGCCCGCCCGCCGGCCGACGCCGGCGCGGCCTGGCAGGATCTACTGCCATGACCGACACCTTCCCGCGCCAGCAGGCCAGAACCCGGCACTTCAGTCTCGGCGCCCCGCGCTCGTTCCAGATCTCGGCCGACGGCAGCCGGATCGCCTTCCTGCGCAGCAAGGGCGGCAGCGATCCGGTCACCTGCCTGTGGGTGCTCGACCTGCCCGCTGATCCGAACGACAGCCCGGCGGCCGGGTCGGAGCGGCTGGTCGTCGATCCGATCGCGATCGGTGCTGGCCAGGACGAGCCAGAAGAGGAACGGGCTCGCCGGGAGCGATCTCGTGAGCAGGCCGGCGGGGTGGTGGCATTTGCCACGGACGCCGGCTTCACGATGGCCGCGTTCGCCATCGCGGGCCAGGTATTCACGGCCGAACTGACGCCGGGCGGCCACGATGCCCGCCGGGCCGGCACCCAGTCCCCGGCCATCGATCCGCGGCCGGACCCGGCGGGCCGGCGGGTCGCCTACGTCTGCAACGGTGCGCTGCGGATCACCGACCTCGCCGCCGGCACCGACGCCGAGCTGATCGGGCCGCATGGCGATGACCGCCAGGGCGAGGTCACCTACGGGCTGGCCGAGTTCGTCGCGGCCGAGGAGATGGCCCGGATGCGCGGGTACTGGTGGGCTCCGGACGGGTCGGCCCTGCTGGTGGCCAGGGTCGACAATTCCGCGGTCAACCGCTGGTTCATCGCCGACCCGGCTAATCCCGGCAAGCCGCCCGCCGAGATCGGCTATCCCGCGGCGGGTACCCCGAACGCCCTTGTTCAGCTAATGATCGTGAACCTGGACGGGAGCTCGGTCCCGGTCCGGTGGGACGCCGACGCGTTCGGCTATCTCACCACGGCTAGCTGGGACTCCGGTGCGCCGCTGATCGCCGTGCAGTCCAGGGACCAGCGCCGGATGCAGCTGCTGGCCGTCGATCCGCAGACCGGCGCGACCTCGCTGCTGCGGGACGACTCGGACGCCTGCTGGCTGGACATCGTGCCCGGCATCCCCGGGCGGCTGGCGGACGGCCGGATCGCCTGGACCGCGGACGCCGATGGCGCCCGCAGGCTGCTCGTGGCCGGCGAGCGCCAGCTGTCCGACGGCACCGCGGAACCCGTCACTCCCCCAGACCTGCAGGTGCGAGGCGTCCTGTCGGTGGACGGCGATACCGTGCTGTTCTCGGGCTCGGACGGCGAGGCTACGGAGGTCGGAATCTGGGCCTACGGTCCGGGCGGCCTGAGCCGGGTCTCCGGGGACGCCACGGTACGGCCGGACGGGACAGTCAGGCCGGATGGCATCCAGGCGGCCTGGCACCGTCATGGGGCCGCCGGGCATCGTGGGGTGCACGGAGCCATCCGGGCCGGCGGCACGACGGTGCTGACCAGCCGGTCGATGGCCGGTCACGGGCTGACCGTCACGGTGCTGCGCGACCAGCCGGCCGGGCCCGCGGTCGCGACGACGATCGCCTCGCTGGCCGAGCGGCCCGCGCTGGGCGGCCTGCGGGTCGAGCTGCTGCGGGCCGGACGGCGGGAGATCCGCACGGCGCTGCTGCTGCCGTCCTGGTACCAGCCGGGCTCGGTGCGGCTCCCGGTGCTGATGGATCCGTACGGCGGGCCGCACGGGCAGCGCGTGCTCGCCAGCGCCGACGCCTACCTGACCTCGCAGTGGTTCGCCGACCAGGGCTTCGCCGTGATCGTCGCGGACGGGCGGGGCACCCCGGGCCGCGGGCCCCAGTGGGACCGCGCCGTCGCCGGCGACCTGGCCGGGCCCGTGCTCGAGGACCAGGTCGAGGCGCTCGCCGCGGCCGCGGAGCTGAATCCTGACCTTGACCTGTCCAAGGTGGCGATCCGGGGGTGGTCGTTCGGCGGCTACCTGTCCGCGCTCGCGGTGCTGCGGCGGCCCGACGTATTCCACGCCGCGATCGCCGGCGCGCCGGTCACCGACTGGCGGCTGTACGACACGCACTACACCGAGCGGTACCTAGGGCACCCCGACCATAATCCCGGCGCCTACGACCAGTCCTCGCTGTTCGCCGACGCGCCCAAGCTGTCCAGGCCGCTGATGATCATCCACGGCCTGGCCGACGACAACGTCGTGGTCGCGCACACGCTGCGGCTGTCCTCGGCGCTGCTCGCCGCCGGGCGGCCGCACCAGGTCCTGCCGCTGTCCGGCGTGACTCACATGGCCTCGCAGGAGGAGGTCGCCGAGAACCTGCTGCTGCTCCAGGTCGAGTTCCTGCGCCGTGCTCTCGATATCACTCCGGCCACGGTCGTCGTGTAGCGAGAGTCACACCGGCAGAAGCTACACCCAGGTCGGCATGATGATTACCGTAGGAATAAGGTTCTGTGGGCAACGCGGGCAGCGCTGCGCTACCGGGACGGGACGCCCCGTCGGACCGGTCAGCGCGCGGGCGATGACCCAGTGCTACGACACTGGACGATCGACTTCAGTCTCAACGCGGAGGCGTCGATGACGCAGGTAACGCAGGCGCCGGCCAAGACCAGGGCGCAGATCGCGAGCAAGACGCTGCGCCGGGATCCGTGGTGGCGCCAGCCGGCGATCACCGCGACCTTCCTGGCCATCGTCGTGATCTACCTGACCTGGGCCTCGCTGATCAACAAGGACTACTTCTGGGCGCCCTACATCTCGCCGTTGTACTCGCCGTGCCTGGCCACGACCTGCACGGCGGGCGCGGGTTTCCACTGGATCCCGTGGCTGACCGCGCTGACCCCGGCCATCATCATCATCGGCGGCCCGATGGGCTTCAGGTTCACCTGCTACTACTACCGCAAGGCCTATTACCGGGCCTTCTGGCAGGCCCCGGCGGCCTGCGCGGTGCGGGAGCCGCACGCTAAGTACACCGGCGAGACCCGGCTGCCGCTGATCCTGCAGAACGTGCACCGCTATTTCTTCTACATCGCGCTGATCTTCAACGTGATCCTGAGCATCGACGCAGTGCTGGCGTTCAAGAATCACCAGGGACAGTGGGGGCACATGGGCCTCGGCACCCTGGTGCTGATCGTCAACGCGACGCTGCTGTGGCTCTACTCACTGTCCTGCCATGCCTGCCGGCATGTGACCGGCGGTCGGCTGAAGCACTTCTCCAAGCATCCGGTCAGGTACAAGGCGTGGACGCTGGTATCGAAGCTGAACGGTAGGCACATGCAGTTCGCCTGGATCTCGCTCGGCTTCGTGCTCTTCACCGACCTGTACATCCGCCTGGTCGCCAGCGGCGTATTCGCGGACCCGCGATTCTTCTAGAATGAGGCAGAAGGTGCCGAAACTGTCATGACGGACATCACCAGACTTCCTTACGACGTCGTAGTGATCGGCGCCGGCGGCTCCGGGCTGCGGGCGGCGATCGAGGCCCGCCAGGCGGGCAAGCGGACCGCCGTCATCTCCAAGTCGCTGTTCGGCAAGGCGCACACGGTCATGGCCGAGGGCGGCTGCGCCGCCGCGATGGGCAACGTCAACCCGAACGACAACTGGATGGTGCATTTCCGCGACACCATGCGCGGCGGCAAGTTCCTGAACAACTGGCGGATGGCCGAACTGCACGCCAAGGAGGCACCTGACCGGGTCTGGGAGCTCGAGGCCTGGGGCGCGCTGTTCGACCGCACCAAGGACGGGAAGATCAGCCAGCGCAACTTCGGCGGCCACGAGTACCCCCGGCTCGCCCACGTCGGTGACCGCACCGGCCTGGAGATGATCCGCACCCTGCAGCAGCGGGTGGTGGCGCTGCAGCAGGAGGACGCGCGCGACCACGGCGACCCGGAGGCCATGATCAAGGTCTTCGCGGAGACCACCATCACCCGGCTGCTCTCCGATGGCGACCGGATCGCCGGCGCGTTCGGCTACATCCGCGAGACCGGTCAGTTCGTCGTGTTCGAGGCGCCTGCCGTGGTGCTGGCGACCGGCGGGATCGGCAAAACCTTCAAGGTCACCTCGAACTCCTGGGAGTACACCGGCGACGGGCACGCCCTGGCGCTGCTGGCCGGCGCGAAGCTGCTGAACATGGAGTTCGTGCAGTTCCACCCGACCCATATGGTGTGGCCGCTGTCGGTACGCGGGCTGCTGGTCACCGAGTCGGTCCGCGGCGACGGCGGCGTGCTGCGCAACTCCGAGGGCAAGCGGTTCATGTTCGGCTACGTGCCGGACGTGTTCCGGGCCCAGTACGCGGAGACCGAGGAGGAGGCCGACCGGTGGTACTCCGACCCTGACCACAACCGGCGCCCGCCGGAACTGCTGCCGCGTGACGAGGTGGCCAGGGCGAACAACGCCGAGGTCAAGGCGGGCCGCGGCTCCCCGCATGGCGGCGTCTTCCTCGACATCGCCTCCCGGCTGCCGGCCGAGGAGATCCTGCGGCGGCTGCCCTCCATGTACCACCAGTTCAAGGAACTCGCCGACGTCGACATCACCAAGGAGCCGATGGAGGTCGGGCCGGCCCAGCACTACGTGATGGGCGGCGTCGAGGTTGATCCGGACACCGGCGAGTCATCCGTCCCCGGCCTGTTCGCGGCCGGCGAGGTGTCCGGCGGCATGCACGGGTCGAACCGGCTCGGCGGGAACTCGCTGTCCGACCTGCTGGTGTTCGGCCGCCGGTCCGGGATGGGCGCGGCGCAGTACCTGGATGCGCTGGGCGACAAGCGGCCGGTACCGGGCGACGGTGAGATCGCGGCCGCCCAGGCCGAGGCGATGGCACCGTTCGAGCGCACCGTCGGCGAGAACCCGTACACGGTGCATTCCGAGGTCCAGGACACCATGAGCAGCCTGGTCGGCATCATCCGCAAGGAAGAAGAGATCAAGGCCGCCCTGGCCGAGCTGGACAAGCTGCGCGAGCGGGCCACGCTGGTCCGCGCCGAGGGCGGTCCGGCCTACAACCCGGGCTGGCACCTGGCCCTGGACCTGCGCAACATCATGCTGATGGCCGAGTGCGTCGCCGAGGCGGCGCTGGCGCGGCAGGAGAGCCGCGGTGGCCACACCAGGGACGACTTCCCCGGCATGTCGCCCGAGTGGCGCAAGGTCAATCTCGTCTGCTCGCTGGACGAGAACGGGCGGGTCGCGCTGGAGAAGAAGCCGATGCCGCCCATGCGCGAGGACCTGCTCGCGCTGTTCGACCCGGCCGAGCTCAAGAAGTACCTGACCGAAGAGGAACTGCCCCCGCAGCCGGCCCAGCCTCCGGCGCAGGAGACGGCCACCGCGGGTGAGGAGACGTCGTGACGGAGTCGCGCGAGGAAGATGCGGTGACGGAGTCGCGCGAGGAAGATGCGGTGACGGAGTCGCGCGAGAAAGGCACGGCGATGGGCGCGAAGGTGAAGCTGAAGATCTGGCGCGGCGACGCCGGTCAGGGCGAGCTAGTCGACTACGAGGTCGAGGCCAACGAGGGCGAGGTCGTGCTGGACATCCTGCACCGGCTGCAGGCCACCCAGGCCGGCGACCTGGCGGTCAGGTGGAACTGCAAGGCCGGCAAGTGCGGCTCCTGCTCGATGGAGATCAACGGCATGCCGCGGCTGGCCTGCATGACCAGGATGTCGCTGTTCGAGCCGGACGAGACCATCACGGTCACGCCGATGCGGACCTTCCCGGTGATCAGGGACCTGGTCACGGACGTGTCGTTCAACTACCAGAAGGCACAGCAGATCCCGTCGTTCACGCCGGACCCGTCGATCGGGCTCGGCGAGTTCCGGATGCAGCAGGAGGATGTCGAGCGGTCGCAGGAGTTCCGCAAGTGCATCGAGTGCTTCCTGTGCCAGAACGTCTGCCATGTGATCCGTGACCACGAGGAGAACATGCCCGCCTACGCCGGGCCCCGCTTCCTGATGCGGATCACCGAGCTAGAGATGCACCCGGCCGACACCGCCGACCGCCGCGAGATCGCGCAGGAGGACTTCGGCCTGGGCATGTGCAACATCACCAAGTGCTGCACCGAGGTCTGCCCGGAGAACATCCACATCACCGACAACGCGCTGATCCCGCTCAAGGAGCGGGTTGTCAGCCGCAAGTACGACCCGCTCGTCTGGCTCGGCAGCAAGATCGGCAGGCGCGGCCACCACGACACCCCGAAGGTTCCCGGCCCGCGGTCTTGACTCAGCCCCGCGCCCGGCCGCCGGTTCGGGTCGCCCGGACCTCGGTCGGCAGCGGCAGATTCGGCCGCGCCGGGTGACCTGGCTCGTGGTGCTGACTCTTCCTGCTGCGGAAGAACTCGATCACCAACGGCAGCAGCGAGATCACGATGATCAGCGCGATGATCGGCAGCAGGTACTTGTCCACGTTGCTGATCGTCGAGCCGAGCCCGAAGCCAATCATGGTCACGCCGACGGACCAGAGCAGCCCGCCCACGACCTGCCAGATCGTGAAGGTGCGAGCGGGCACGTCCAGCGCGCCGACCATCGGGTTGAGCACCGTCCGGACCACCGGAACGAACCTGGCCAGCACGATGGCCTTGCCGTACCCGTACCGGGAGAGCAGGTGCTGAGACCGTTCGGTGCCCCGCAGCAGCAGTCGATTCTCGGTGCGGCTCAGCCACGCCTTGCCGCCCTGGCGCCCGATCACGAACCCCGTCTGCGCGCCCAGCAGCGCCCCGCCGGCCGCGGCGAGCAGCACCAGCGGCAAGGACAGGTGAATCTTGCCCGTGGACGATCCCGCGCACAGCAGCCCCGCCGTGAAGAGCAGCGAGTCGCCCGGCAGGAAGAACCCGATCAGCAGTCCGGTCTCGGCAAAAAGCGCCAGGAAGACGCCGAGCGCTCCCAGGCTCGCCAGCAGCGAGGTAGAGCTCAGCGGGTTGAGCGCCACCGCGGAGTGCAAGCCGGCCAGGTGCAACATCGCTCGTTCTCCTTCATCGGGCCTGTGTCAGCGGGAATTCCCACGCGACCCGACTACCCGGCCCCGATGTAAACGAACGAGCTGACTTACTAATCTCTGGTTAAGGAAACACTCCTGTTTCGGCTTCAACGTCCGGTCGGCACGGGCTGTCCGTAATATGTCGGACAAGATCAAGCCCGGCGTCTGGTGAGTTGGCGGCAAGGTTGGTTTGGCACGAATATCCTTGCTGGCGCGGGTGCACTCGGGCCCGCCGAGCGAGAGGCTGACATGACACACCTGACCTTTGCCGAGGCGATCATCGTCGGCCTGATTCAGGGCACCACGGAGCTGTTCCCTGTCTCCAGCCTCGGCCACAATGTGCTGATCCCGGCGCTCGTCGGCGGCAGCTGGGCCAAGGACCTCAACGTATCCAAGCCCGAGTCGCCGTACCTCGCGTTCATCGTCGGCCTGCACGTGGCGACCGCCATCGGCATCACGGCCTACTTCTGGCGGGACTGGGTCCGGATCATCGGCGGCTTCTTCACCTCCTTCCAGCCCAGCATCAGGCGCCCGCTCAAGATCACGAGCCCGGACCAGAAGCTGGCCTGGATGATCATCCTGGCCACCATCCCGGTCGGCCTCGTGGGCCTAGTGTTCGAGCACAAGTTCCGGGTGATCTTCGGCGTCCCGAGCCGGGCCGCGATCTTCCTCGTGATCAACGGCATCATCCTGTACGCCGGGGAGCGCTTCAGGCCACGCCGGTCAAAGGAGGCCGACCAGCAGGTGCTCGCCGATCGCGAGGCCGAGCCCGAGCTGGTCGGCGCGGGCCGGGTCGGCGGCGGCGCGCACTCGTCGGGTCAGCGAGCCGTCCGCCAGCAGGAAGTGGCCACCGCGATCCAGGCCGACCGCCGCCTGACGTCGTTCAGCTACTGGCAGGCCATCATCATCGGCAGCGCCCAGATACTGGCGCTGCTCGCCGGCATCAGCCGGGACGGCGTCACGATGGTGGCCGGCATGTTCCGCGGGCTGTCCCGCGAGGACGCGGCCCGGTTCGCGTTCCTGCTGGCTACGCCAGTGATCCTGGCCGCGGGCGTGCTCAAGGTTCCCGACCTGCTCGGCCCGCTCGGCAACGGAATCCGGCCCCAGATCCTAGTCGGCAGCATCGTGGCCGGCGTGGCGGCCTACCTGTCCGTTCGCTTCCTGATGAAGTACTTCCAGACCAGGACCCTGACGCCGTTCGCGATCTACTGCGTCGTCTTCGGCCTCGGCGCCTACATCTACCTCGCCGTCAAGTAGCGTCGCAGCAACCTCCTCGGCGGCGGGCCCAGCTACCGCCCGAATTGCGTATTATCGACGCGTGACAGATGGAATACACCTCGCTGTTGGCATGCTCGAAGCCGGTGACCTGACGCCCTATCTCGCCGGGCAGATCGGGCAGGCCACCCTCGACCGGCTGGCTGACTGGGCGCACCCCGAGCTTGACCAGCACATGGCGGCCGTCACCGACGCCGCAGCCGCCGTGCTCGGTGCTCAGCGCGACGACCCCGAGCAGTTGCTAGCGTTTCTCGTGCCGTACGCGAGCGGGTTCGTCGCCGCCGCGACGGGCGGCGGCTGGCAGTCTCGGGCGGCCGCTGATCGGCCGGACTGGGAGTCGATGCGCCTCGCCGCGGTCTGCCGGCTGGTGACGGCGCTCAGCGAGAGACCCGAGAACGCCGACCGCGAGCACTAGCCAGCCCCGCCCGGTCCGGCAGACCGCCCGGAAGACCATGATCGTGGTCGTATGTCAGTGAATAGCCCTGACGGACGACCACGATCATGGTCGGGCAATTATGATCGGCCGGAATCTGGCCAGGACGGACCCTGATGGGGATCCGGATTGCCTGGCCCCGCGCCCGAGCCTTCTGCTGGTCCGGCCGGACCGGCACCTGTCCCCGGCGTGGTCGGACCGGGCCCCGACCCCGGCACCGAACCCGGTCCAGTTGAACCCGGCCCGCCCGAACCAGCCCCGCCACCCGGCCCGCCCGAGCCAGGCCCGCCACCCGGCCCGCCGAGCCAGGGCCGCCCGAGCCAGGCCCACCGGCCTGCGGCCGAGTCGGTTCCTGCCTCGTCGCGCCTCCGCCTGTCCCGACCGCCGACGGCGCGAGCTGCTCAGGCTGCCCGGCAGTCGCACGCGCGCGCCCTGCGGTCGCGTCCTGCCTGCCCCGCTGATAGGCCGCGACCTGCTGGGTCGTCTCGCGTTCCGCCGAGTTGAGTATCCGCTCCCAGCGCGACTGCATCGGCCTGATCAGGCCGCCGCCGACTCCGATCGCGGCGATCGCGGCCACCGTGGCCAGGCCGGCGATCAGCACCGGCTCGGTGACCGTCGTCGCGATGTCCGCCTGGTTCAGCGCGGCGATGATGCCGAGCACGATGATGACCACCGACGCCGCGCCGGCCAGGAACGGGCCGTACGACAGCCCGCCGATGGCGTTGTTGATCAGGTCCTTGACGACCTTGGCGATAGCGGACGCGATGATGATGATCGCGATCGCGACGATCGCCTTCGGCAGCCAGGCCACGACCGCCGTCAGCAAGACGGAAATCGGGTTCGGGCCGAACACGCCGAACGCCATCTGCAGCACGAACAGCAAGATCATGTAGTAAACGATCTTGCCGACCAGCGTGCTGGCGTCCCAACGGCCGCGGGACAGCGACTGGCCGACGGCGCCTCGCTCCGCGAACCGGTTGAAGCCGACCTTTTGCAGTCCCTTGATAATGAGCCGACCAATCAGCCAGGCGACGAAGCCGCCCACGATCAGGATCAGCAGGAAGACGACGATCTTCGGAATCGCATGCGCGACCGTGTTGATCAGGTTCTGAACACTCTGACCAAAGTTCACGTTGACCGCGAGAGCGTGGTGCATGAGATCCCCCTAGTCGTGCACGCCCCGTAACACGATGATCGCAGAGAGCGATTTCACCGCGCAGCGTTCATGCCCAGCGCAGCGCCGCGTAACCCGGCCGGACCATTGCACGGGCCGTCAGGCCGGCCAATACGTGCCGTCAGGAGCCAAACGGAGTTCCGGAGTTCCTATGGACAGACCCGGCCGGCCCTAACCGCGTTCGCGGGCTCTGGCCGAAAGGACATTCCGCCGCACATATCGCTCGGCCCTGGCGGGCCCGAGGGCCGCAATTGCCCGCCCGCTTACCGTATGAATGAGCAGTTCATCCCGTCGAGCGTCGCGGCATCGCGGAGACCTCGAGTAGCCAGGTCGACTTCTACTGACTTTGCGTCCCGCAAGCTTCGCATTGAGCGCCACTCCCGGCGCAGTTTTGACGCAAAGTCAGGAAAAGTCAATGCCGAAGGCCCAGCAGGCGGCGAGGCGCCGGCCGAAGGCCCAGGAGGCGCCGGCCGAGGCTCACCCGGTCTCAGGCGCCGCAGGGGCTCAGGCCTCGCGGCTGGTCCTGGCCCGCTTCCGGCCGCGCTCCTTGGCGTCGAGCATGGTCTTGCGGAGCCGGATCGCGGTCGGTGTCACCTCGGCGCATTCGTCGTCCGCGCAGAACTCCAGTGCCTGCTCCAGGCTCAGCATCCGAGGCGGAACGAGCCGCTCGAGCTCCTCGCCGGTGGACTGGCGCATGTTGGTGAGCTTCTTCTCGCGAGCGATGTTGACGTCCATGTCGTCCGAGCGGGAGTTCTCGCCCACGATCATGCCCTCGTAGACCTCGGTGCCGGGCTCCACGAACAGGGTGCCCCGTTCCTGCAGCGAGAACATCGCGTACGCGGTAGCGACCCCGGACCGGTCGGCCACCAGCGAGCCAGACGCGCGCATCCGCATCGGCCCGGCCCACGGCTCGTACTTCTCGAACACGTGGTGCGCGATGCCGGTGCCGCGCGTGTCGGTGAGGAACTGGGTGCGGAAGCCGATCAGCCCGCGCGCCGGGACCATGAAGTCGAGCCTGATCCAGCCAGTCCCGTGGTTGGTCATCTGCTCGAGCCGGCCCTTGCGGACCGCGAGCAGCGTGGTGACGGCGCCGAGGTACTCCTCGGGCACGTCGATCGTCAGCCGCTCGACCGGCTCGTGCACCGCGCCGTCGATCTCGCGCGTGACCACGGTCGGCCGGCCCACCGTCAGCTCGTAACCCTCCCGCCGCATCGTCTCGACCAGGATGGCCAGGGCCAGCTCGCCACGGCCCTGTACTTCCCAGGTGTCGGGCCGCTCGGTCGGCAGAACCCTGATCGAGACATTGCCGACCAGCTCGGACTCGAGCCGGTCGAGCACCATCCGGGCGGTCACCTTCGTGGTTCCCCTGCCGCTCGGCTTGGCCGAGGTACCCGCGGCGCCGACCGAGAAGCCGCCCTTGCCGACCAGCGGCGAGGTGTTCACGCCGAGTGTCATCGAGATCGCGGGCTCGTCCACGGTGATCAACGGCAGCGGCCGCGGGTCATCCGGGTCGGCCAGCGTCTCGCCGATCATGATGTCGCTGATGCCCGCGACCGCGATGATGTCCCCGGCCGATGCGGTGGCCGCCGGCACCCGGTCGAGCGCTTCGGTCCGGAAGAGCTCGGAGATCTTGACCCGCTCGATGGAACCGTCGCGGCGGCACCACGCGGCCTGCTGGCCCCTGCTGATCTCGCCGGACTCGATCCGGCACAGCGCGATCCGGCCCAGGTACGCGGAGGCGTCGAGGTTCGTGACGTGAGCCCGCAGCGGCGCGCGGGGGTCATAGGACGGCGCGGGCACGTACTGCCTGATCACCTCGAACAGGGGCTCCAGGTCGGCCGAGTCAGGCAGCGTGCCGTCCTCGGGCTTGGTCAGCGAAGCCCGCCCGGCCCGCGCCGACGCGTAGACGATCGGGAACTCGATCTGCTCCTCGGTCGCGTCCAGGTCCAGGAACAGCTCGTAGCAGGCGTCGACGACCTCGGCGATCCGGGCATCGGGCCGGTCCACCTTGTTGATCACCAGGATCACCGGCAGCTTGGCCTCGAGCGCCTTGCGCAGCACGAACCTGGTCTGCGGCAGCGGCCCCTCGCTCGCGTCGACGAGCAGCAGCACCCCGTCGACCATGGACAGGCCGCGCTCGACTTCGCCGCCGAAGTCGGCGTGCCCGGGCGTGTCGATGATGTTGATGGTCAGGCCGCCGTGAGTCACGGCGGTGTTCTTGGCCAGGATCGTGATGCCCTTCTCCCGCTCCAGGTCGCCGGAGTCGAGCACGCGCTCGGCAACCTGGGCGTTGGCCCGGAACGCCCCCGACTGCCACAGCATGGCGTCGACCAGCGTCGTCTTGCCGTGATCGACGTGCGCGACGATCGCCACGTTGCGAAGGTCATCGCGGGTGGCGATGTCGGCGGCGAGCTCGGCCGGGCTGACGGGCATGCGGGAAGGCTCCAATTGGTAACCAGGGGAAGCGCCGGAGTGACGGCCTGTTTAGTCTACTCGCAGCTTCATTTATAACGAAAACCGTCGCGCGCATCATCCCACCAGGCCAGTCGGTCCGAGCCGGGCCCCGGAGAGTGGTGCCGCGTCGCTGCCGGGCAACCGGCAGCGACGCAGACCCGGCCGGACCTATTGGCCCTGCGCAAACCGCGCATATCGAGGACTCGGCAAATGCAGCGCCCCCTTGAGCCGTTCTTGGTGGTCCCTTAACGTATTTTCCGGTTTTCTAAGCGCCCATGAAGCAACGAGATCGACTCAGCGCGCACCGGGACCATGGCCTGCGCAAGCTGTCCACGATGACCTGGCGGGCTACCCTCCTGAGCGCGGTCGGCGTGGTCGGGTTCATGAACCTGTTCAACCATTCGGCCACGACGGCAGCCACGGTGTCCCAGTCCTCACCTACCTCGCCGAGCGCCGGCAGTACCAGCGGCGCTGCGGGCGCCAGCGGCACTCCGTCCCCCAGCCCCAGTGCGAGCAAGAGCACCCACAAGAAAGCCGGTGCCAACGCCAGCGCCAAGGCCTCGCCGACGGCCGGCAAGTCGTCCAGCAGCGCCCAGCCCACCGCTCAGCCGAAGCCGAAGCCGACGACGAGCAAGGCGGTCCCCAAGCCGCCGCCCACCCCTCCGGCCCCGAGCCCGACCCCGTCCCAGACCACCTCCAGCGGCTCCAAGTCCGGGGGCTGACCCCCTCGGATGGCCGTTAACCCCGAGACCAGAGACCCCCGCTGATTACATGACCTCTCGTGCCCCCGTTTATCCTGCCCGCCACCCATCCCCCCAGTTCCCCGAGGGGACGACCCACGGGAACCCATCGCTGCGCGAGCCGGCGATCACCCTCGGCCGCCCGGCCGTGCCCGCCGTCGCGGGCCGCACCACCAAGGCGCTCGGCACGTTCTGCTCGGTCCTGGTCACCAGGCCGGCAGCGCTCGACGCGGCCCAGCAGATCCTGTCCGGGCAGCTCGCGGCGATCGACCTGGCGTGCTCGCGGTTCCGCCCGGATTCGGAGCTGTCCGCGGTGAACCGGTCCGCAGGTGAGCGGGTCGAGGTCAGCCCGGTGTTCGCGCAGGCACTCGACGTCGCCCTGCGGGCGGCCGAGGTAACCGACGGCGATGTGGACCCGACCTGCGGCCGCTCGCTCGTCAGCCTCGGCTACGACAAGGATTTCGCTCGGCTGGCCGACGATACGTCCGCCCTGACCCAGCCGCCCGCCCCCGCGGCCGGCTGGCAGTGCGTGGACTTCGACGCCGACGAGCTGACGGTGCGGGTGCCGGATGGCGTGCTGCTCGACTTCGGCGCCACCGCCAAGGCCCTGGCCGCCGACCTGGCGGCCGACGCGATCAGCGAGCAGATCGGCTGCGGCGTCCTGGTCAACCTGGGCGGCGACATCGCGGTCGCCGGTCAGGCCCCCGAGGGCGGCTGGCGGATCGGGGTGGATGACGGAGTAGCCGACGCGGCGGCAGCTGGGGCGGCCGCCGGCGCCGTCCCGGTCGGACCCCCCGCCGCGGCGCCCGTCGTGGCCATCGAGGGTGGCGGGCTGGCCACGTCCTGCCCGTCGGTCCGCGGCTGGCAGCGCGGTGACCAGGCCCTGCACCACATCGTGGTGCCGAGCACCGGACAGCCAGCCGCGATCTACTGGGCCGCCGTCTCCGTCGCCGCAGCCACCTGCGTCGACGCGAACACGGCGAGCACAGCGTCGATCATCCGCGGCCGGCCCGCCCAGCAGTGGCTGCAGAGCCTCAGCCTGCCGGCCAGGCTCGCCAAGCCGGACGGCCGGGTGGTCACGACGGGAGGCTGGCCCGAGTGAGCGCCTTCCTGCACGGCCCGTTCCTGTGGTACGCGACCAGGGCCGCCGGCCTGGTGACCCTGGTCCTGCTGACCGCGGCCATGGTTCTCGGCATCCTGAACGCGGGGCGGTTCGCGAGCCGCCGCTGGCCCCGCTTCCTCGTCCAGGGGCTGCACCGGAATCTGTCGCTGCTGGCGTTGCTCTTCCTCGCGCTGCACGTCGGCACCACCGTGATCGACACGTACACCTCGATCGGGCTGCCCGACGCGATCGTGCCGTTCGTGTCCTCTTACAAGCGCTGGTGGCTCGGGCTCGGCGCGCTGGCTTCCGACCTGATGATCACGCTCGCGGTCACCAGCCTGCTCAGGCAGCGGATCGGGCACCGGCTGTGGCGCGTCGTGCACTGGGCTGGCTACCTGTGCTGGCCGGTGGCGATCACGCACGGACTGGGCACGGGCACCGATCACAGCGCCCGCTGGGTACTCGCCCTGACCTTCGCCTGCATCGGTGCCGTGCTCGTTTCGGTCGGCTACCGGGCCGTGCAGGCCATCCCCGCAAGGAGGCTGGCCCGATGACCGTCGTCGCGACCACCAGGCGGCAGGCGTACCCGGCCCGGCCCGCGGCGCCGCTGCCGCGCCTGCTCGCCGGACTCGTCGGCGGGCGCCCCGCGGGCCTGAATCAGCATGAGCGCAGCTTCGGTCCGCTCCCGCTGCCGGAAGCCGCATGGAGCGGCGACGAGGCCGCAGTGCGCCGTACCGCCGCCCGGCTGATCGACGTCGTGGAACGCTCCGGCCTGACCGGGCGCGGCGGTGCCGGATTCCCGACCGGCCGCAAGCTGCGCTCGGTGGCCGCCGGACCGGGTCCCGCGGTTGTCGTCGCCAACGGATCGGAGGGCGAGCCGGCCAGCCGCAAGGACCGGCTGCTCCTCAGCCGCACACCGCATCTGGTGCTGGACGGCATCTCGCTGGCCGCGTTTGCCGTGGGCGCCACCGAGGCGTACCTCGTCGTGCACGATGACGACGCCAGGCTGATGGCAGGCCTGGAGGCGGCGGTACAGGCCAGAGAGGTAGCGGGGATCGACCAGGTCCCGATCCAGGTGGTCGGCATCGAGGGCCGTTACGTCGCCAGCGAGCAGACGGCGATCGTGCAGCACCTCAACGGCGGTCCCGGCCTGCCGTCCTTCGCCCCGCCCCGGACCCACGAGCGCGGCGTGGCCGGCCGCCCGACCGCGGTGAACAACGTCGAGACGCTGGCCCACCTGGCGATGATCGCCAGGTACGGCCACACCTGGTTTCGCGAGGCCGGAACGCCGTCCGCGCCGGGCACGACGCTCGTGACCGTCAGCTGGCGCGATCGCGCGGCCCGGCGTCTACGAGATCGAGCTTGGCGCCCCGATCGGCGAGGTCCTGATGCAGGCCGGAGGACCAGCCGAGCGCCCGCAGGCGGTCCTGGTCGGCGGGTACTTCGGCACCTGGCTCCCGGCTGAGGAGGCGTGGCGGGTGTCCATGTCGCATCCGGGGCTCCGCTCGGTCGGCGGCGCGATGGGCGCGGGGATCCTGATCGTCCTGCCGGAGTCATCCTGCGGGCTCGCCGAGACCGCGCGCGTGGTCCGGTATCTCGCCGACGAGGGCGCGGGCCAGTGCGGCCCCTGCATCTTCGGCCTGCCTGCCCTGGCCGACGCGCTGGCCGACCTGGCCTACCACGGCGGCCGGGGCGACGCGGTCGACCGGATCGCCGGGCTGATTCCGCTGATCGAGGGCCGCGGCGCGTGCCGCCATCCGGACGGCGCGACCCAGCTGGCCGCGAGTGCGCTGGCGGCATTCAGCCACGATGCCCGCTGGCACGACCTGGAAGGGCCGTGCTACGGCGTGCGCCGGGCACCCCTGCTGCCGGTCCCCGGGGATCTGGAGTCCTGGTGAGCGAGCGGCTGAGAGTGAACCCGATCAAGTGCACGGCCCACGGTATGTGCGCGGAGTTGCTGCCCGAGTTCATCACCTTGGATCCGTGGGGCTATCCGATCGTGCCGGACGAGCCGGTCCCTGACGATCTGATCGGCCTGGCCAGAAAGGCGGCCGCCGCCTGCCCGACGCTGGCCCTGCTCGTCGACAAGGGGCGCCGCCGCTAAGACGCGGGCTGCGGCTCAGTCGTCGCCGTGTCCCCCGCCCCAGCTCTTCGTTGACACGTGCGGAACGGGAACTCCCGAGCTGGTGCACGTCACGCGCAGGATGACGTCGCGCGAGCTGCTCACGAACGTCACGCTGGCGACCGTACTTGGGCCGCGGACGAAATCGTGAGTCTCGTAGCCCTGGGCGGGGCTGGAGTAGATGAGGTATGCGCCGCCCTGCTTGCAGATGGCCACCGCGGTGCCGCCCGCTGACGTCAGCAGCTTGCTGGCGTTCCTGGTCACTGGCGACGCTGCCCGGCGGGTCGGCACGGGCCGCGCTTTATGCGTGGATTGCGAGGCCTTAGGCGACGGCGACGTCGACTGCGTTGGCGTCGGCGTCTAGCCGGCCTGCTCGCGCCGTCCTGGGCCAGCTCGGCGTTGACCATGGCCACCGAGAGCTGCTTGGTGTGCTGCGCGAGCAGGCCCTGGCCCAGCTGGTCGACCGCATACAGGCTGCCGGCCGTCGCCGCTACGGCACCGAGCAGCCACGCACCTGCGCCGATAAGCACCCTGGAACGCACGGTTACAGACTTTCTCGAATCGAGTTAAGCCATCGTAAAGGTTTCCTCAACGTCGAGACCTGCCCGGTGGCGAGCACCTGACCGTCGACGCGAAAGTTCCCCCGACAACCTATGCCATCGGGGGCTTAACTAGAGACGATCATGCGCGGGGAGCCGGCCGGAGCCACTACCTTCAGAGCATGGCACAGCTGTTGCTCGTCGAGGATGACGCCGCGATCCGCGGTGCCCTGATTCGCGCTCTTACCGACCGGGGGCACGCCGTCTCGAGCACGCCGACGGCCATGGAGGCGCTGCAGCTCGTGCTCGACTCTCCGCCCGACCTCGTCATTCTCGATCTTGGCCTGCCCGACCTGGACGGGTACGAAGCGCTGCGGATGCTTCGCGCGATCAGCAAGGTTCCGGTGGTCGTCGCCACCGCCAGGGACGACGAGGCAGATATCGTCCGCGTGCTGGACGCCGGAGCCGATGACTACCTGGTCAAGCCCTTCGGCGTCGGCCAGATCGAGGCCAGGGTACGGGCGGTGCTGCGGCGGGCGGCGGCCGATGAGGGCCGGCGCAGCGAGCCGGTCATTGTCGGCGGGCTCAGGCTCGACGGTGAAGCGCACGAGGCGGCACTGGACGGCCGGCGGCTCGACTTGTCCCGGCGAGAATTCGACCTGCTCTACTACCTGGCCGTGCGGGCCGGTCAGGTCGTCACCAAGCGGGAACTGCTCACCCAGGTGTGGCGGATGCCGTACGGCGGTGCCGACAAGACGGTGGATGTTCATGTGTCATGGCTCAGGCGCAAGCTCGGGGAGAGCGCTCAGCAACCCAGGTACCTGCATACGATCCGCGGTGTCGGGATGAAGCTCTCCGCGCCGTCATGAGGCCGGGCGGAGCGCTCGCATGAGACTCCGGGTCATCCTTCTGGTACTGGCGATCGGGTCGCTGATCCTGGTCTCGTTCATGCTGCCGCTCGCCCTGCTGCTGCGCACCTTCGCGGTCGACAACGCGCTGTCGGGCGCGACGATCCGGGCCCAGCTCGTGGCGCCGCTGGTGGCCACGCTCCATCACACGTCGGATCTGCAGGTCGCCGTCGACCAGGTGAACGAGCAGAACCCGAGCGAGCCGGTCACGATCTTCATGCCGTCCGGGCCGCGGATCGGCGCTAAGGCGCAGGTCTCACGCGGCGTCCGGCTGGCCGAGACGGCGGGCAAGAGTTATACCGAGGCGGCACCGGGCGGGGTCGCGATCTTCGTGGCGGTCTCTGGCATCGGCCCGAACCAGGGAACGGCCGTTATCAGGACCTTCGTTCCCAACTCCCAGCTGCGGCACGGCGTGGTCCAGGCCTGGCTGCTGCTCGGTCTGGTCGCCGTCGGCTTGCTCGCGATGGCCGTCGTCGTGGCCGCCCAGCTGAGCAGGAGCCTGGTCCGCCCGCTGGCCAACGTGGCCAGCGCCGCCGAGCGGCTGGCCCAGGGCGACCTGACCGCGCGCGCCCCCGTCGAGGGTCCGCCGGAGATCCGCCAGGTGAGCAACGGCCTCAACCGGCTGGCGGCCCGGATCGGCGAGCTGCTGGCTCACGAGCGGGAGACACTGGCCGACCTGTCGCACCGGCTGCGCACGCCGCTGACGGCGCTGCGGATCGATGCCGAGTCGCTCAGCGACGACGAGGAGGTGACGACCCGGGTCATCGGCGACGTGGACGCGCTGACTCGCACGGTCAACGAGATCATCACCGAGGCCAGGCGACCGGCCGGTGAGGGCGCGGCCACCAGTGACGCGACCGCCGTCGTGGGCGAGCGAGCCGCGTACTGGCGCGCGCTCGCTGAGGACCAGGAGCGGTGGATGACCGTCGAGCTCCCGCCGTTCAGCCTGCCGGTCCGGGTCGCCGAGCAGGACCTGGCCGCGTGCGTGGACATCCTGCTCGAGAACGTGTTCGCGCACACGCCTGACGGCACGGCGTTCTCTGTCCGTGCCTCGCCCCGCACCGCCGGGGGCGCGTGGATAGTGGTCTCGGACAGCGGCCCGGGTTTCTCGCACCCGGACTCGTCCAGGCGGGGCCTGTCGAGCGCGGGCTCCACCGGTCTCGGCCTCGACATCGCCCGCCGTATCGCCGAGCGATCCGGCGGAACCCTGACGCTGGGACGGTCGCCGGGCGGAGGCGGCGCGGTCACCATCGGGCTAGGCCCGGTGGCGCGGCAGGCCAGAAAGCCGCGACGGCACATCAAGACCAGGCGGCCGCACCGCAACGCCCAGGCCGACGATGACGAGCTCTTCGGCCCGCCGGAGCGGTTCCGCGCGAGCTGACCCCGCTGCCGCGCGCCGACCCCGCTCGTCGAGAAACGTCAGCATGTCTAGAACACATGTTCGATTAACGTTATTCTGTAGTCATGACAGGATTCGTGCCGCCCGGCTGGCCGACCGGCGTTCAGCCCCCGGACAGCCCCGAGTTCGAGCGGTCAGCCGTGACCTGGCTGCTCGAGGTCATCCCGTCTGACTACCTGCTGCATGGCGTCCTCAGGCGTCACCCGATCGCCCTCGCCGCGCTGGCCAGGCATCACCTCAGCGCCAGCGTCGAGGGTGCCAGGGGCGGCTACCGCACCGCCAGGTCGGAACTCGGCCCGCACCTGCCGCCTAGCGCCGTCGAGGCGGTACTGACCGCCTACCGGAGCGAGGGCAGCAGGCTGGCTACCGCTGCGCGAGCAGCGGACCTGGTCGAGCGGGCGCTGCACGGCGAGGTGTTCGTCCGCCAGATGGGCGGAGGGGCACGGGCAGCGGGTCCCGCTTCGGAAGGCGTCTCCGGCCGGCCGGGAAGGCCAGAACGCCTCAGGGGTCGCGATCGGTCAGCAGCGGCTCATGCCGCGCCTGCTCGGACGGCGCCGGAGTCAGCAGCAGGTCGGCCAGCGAAGGCTCGTCCACCCCGGAACCAGCCACTGACGGACCAGCCAGCACCGACTCAGCCAGCAACGACTCAGCCAGCACCGACCCAGGCAGCACCGACCCAGGCACCGAGGGATCGGCGGCCAGAACGTCGCTGAGGACCGCTCCGGCAGGCGGGTACCGGGTCCAGCCCGTCTCCGGATCGAAGCCCTTGATGACGCGGGCGGGCACGCCGCCCACGACGCACCGGTCGCCGATCTCGCCGCGGACCACCGAGCCTGCGGCGACGACCACATTCTGGCCGATCACCGCGCCGGGCAGCACGATCACGCCCGTGCCGAGCCAGGTTCCGGCCCCGATCCTGACCGGCGCGTTGACCGGCCACTGCCGCCCGATCGGGAGGTCCGGGTCGGCATAGCTGTGATTCTGATCGGTGATGTAGACGTACGGCCCGGTATAGACGTCGTCGCCGATGTCGATCGAGTGGTGCGCGACGATGTGACTGCCCCGGCCGATCACGCACCGATCACCGATCCGCAGCACTGAGTTCGGTCCGAGGTCGTGGCCTGGCATCATGCCGGCGCAGACCGAGACCTGCTCCCCGAGCATGGTCCCGTCGCCGATCTCGATCCACTGCTCGCCGTAGACGGTACCGACCGGGAAGGCGATCAGGGAGCCGGGGCCGAACGCCGCGAACCTGCCGCCCGCTGCGGTAGCGGCCGTGATGGTTCCGGCTTGCTGAATCCGCCGCCAGGCAGCATGAACCAGCCGGGCGGCGACGTTCCTACGCCAGCGGCGCCAGCTCGCCAATGACGGCATTCCAGACATTGATCATCACAGTAGCGCCATGAACCGCCTGCTCGCCGCTGATCTTCGCGGGCCACCAGCGCACGGCTTGGGCCGCCCTGTCGACTTATCACGAGTTGGCGCCGGCCGAAGGCCGCAATAAGTTACGAACCGGGCGCGATTTCTGCACCAACTCGTGAAGAGTCAGGTCCAGGTCCCTGAGCCGCGTCACGGGGCGCTGCGGACGGGTTGCTGGGATCCTGACTGCGGCGGACGAACAGGCACCGTCCGGTCAGGCTTGCGGGTCCCGGCCGGCCGCCGCCAGCTGGCCGCAGGCTCCGTCGATCTCCCGGCCGCGCGTGTCCCGCACGGTCACGGGCACCCCGCGGTCGGCGAGACGAGCCTCGAACTCGGCCGCCACGCCGGGATCGGACGCGGTCCACTTCGAGCCGGGCGTCGGATTCAGCGGAATGAGGTTCACGTGCACGAGACGTCCGGCAAGCAGCCCGGCTAGGGCGTCGGCACGCCAGCCCTGGTCGTTGATATCGCGGATCATGGCGTACTCGATCGAGACCCGCCTGCCGGTCGCGGCCGCGTAGCCCCACGCCGCGTCGAGCACCTCGGCGACCTTCCAGCGCCGGTTGACCGGCACCAGCTCGTCGCGCAGCTCGTCATCGGGCGCGTGCAGCGACACCGCGAGCCTGACTGACAGCCTCTCGGCGGTGAGCTTCCTGATCGCCGGGACCAGGCCAACCGTGGACACAGTGATCGAACGCTGTGAGATGCCGAGCCCGTCAGGAACCGGATCGGTCAGCCGGCGGATGGCGGCCAGCACGTTGGCGTAGTTCGCGAGCGGCTCGCCCATGCCCATGAACACGACATTGGAGATCCGCCCTGGACCGCCGGCCATCTCGCCTCGAGCCAGCCCGCGGGCCCCGTTGAAGACCTGGGTGACAATCTCTGCGGTCGACAGGTTCCTGGTCAGCCCGGCCTGGCCGGTGGCGCAGAACGGGCATGCCATCCCGCATCCCGCCTGCGACGAGACGCACATCGTCACCCGGCCCGGATAACGCATCAGTACCGACTCCACGAACGAGCCGTCGGCCGCACGCCAGAGCGTCTTGCGGGTCATGCCGCGGTCGCAGGTCAGCTCGCGGGTGGCGGTGAGCAGCCGGGGCAGCATGGCCTCGATCAGCGTGTCCCGCACCGCGGCCGGCAGGTCGGTCATGTCATCGGCGGACTCGGTCAGCCGTCCGAAATAATGCCGCGATAGCTGGTCAGCCCGGTAGCCAGGCTGCCCGAGATCCGCGACGGCGGAGCGCCGACCCGCGGCATCGAGGTCGGCCAGATGCCGCGACGGGCGAACCCGCGCCGGACGGCGTGTCCCGATCTCGACGAGTTCCAAGCAATCCCCTCACAGTGTCCGGGCAGTTGCCACGTGATACGCGGAATGCGGATAGATTTCCCTACCATGCAGACCATGCGCGGCAAGGCAGGCCAACCCAGGATATCCGCCAAACCAGGACGGCCTGCGACGCTGCTGGACAGTGAGAGTCCCTATGGCAGCAGGCGGCTCGTGATCGAATATGACGGCTGGACCACCGCGGCGTACATGCACGACACGAACGACCCGATTGCCGCGACCTGGCTCGCCAATCACCGGCAGGCCCCGGCCGACATCGATCTGTCCATGCTCGACGCCGGCCAGGCGCCCGAGATGCCGGACGGCCATACCAAGCACCCCGAGGGCCGGCCGCCTCTGGACCCCAACTCGCTGCGCGCGATCTGGTTCGAGGAGGGCGACGGGGTCGCGATCTTCGAGAGCGGCGACCTGCTGGCCGTCATCCCCGGCTGGTCGGACATGTCGAAGGGAATGCCAGGCTACAGCCGGGACGTGATCGGGCAGACGCCGTTCGGCTGGTCACTCGATGACGCGATGGAGGGCCTCGGCCCGCGGGTGAGCGAGGCATCGGACTTCTGGCGCTGGCGGCTCGACCCGCAGGCCTGGGCGCAGTTTCAACAAGGCATGCTCGGCCATCTGCTGGCCAGGATCGGCCCTGGCGCCCGCTACTGGGACGTGTCTGGCTCGCGGCAGCCGCTGGTCGGCGTCTCCGAGCGGCCGCCGGTCGGACGACGTACCTACACGGCGCTGACCACGGTCGGGATGAGCTGCCAGCGGATGCCGGGGATCGAGCAGACCGGGCCTGGCGCCGCCGACCGGGCCAGGATCGAGCTCGCGGTGGCGACCACGCTGCCCAGCAACCAGGCGGCCAGGATCTTCCTGTGGCTGGCCCAGCACCCGTGGCGCGAGGTTAGCTGGCTCGAGCACGGCCAGACGATCCGCTGGTATCACGAGCCGTCATCGTTCCCGCTCGGTAACGGCAACGAGGCCATCCTGTTCCTGGACAACCCTGGCCGCCTGCTCGGCCCCGAGGTGCCCGACCTGTCGGGGTTCACCGTCACCGGAGAACCGGTCAGGTGGCTGTGGATGATCCCCATCTCGAACCGGGAGCGCCTGCTCGCCCAGAGCCGCGGCGCAGCCAGCCTGGTCAACCAGATGGCGTCGCAGAGCCGCAGCTGGGTCGTCAGCTAGCAGGCCAGCTGGCCGTCAGGACAGGAAGATGGTCATCAGCAGCCAGGAAACTGGCGCGACGATCAGCATGGCGTCGATCCGGTCGAGCACGCCGCCGTGGCCGGGAAGGATCGATCCCATGTCTTTCGTGTCCAGGTCACGCTTGATCATGGACTCGACGAGGTCGCCGAGCGTCGCGGCAGCGACGGCGGCGACCCCGAGCAGCAGACCCTCCCAGACCGTGCCAGGGAGCAGGAATCTCATCCCGACTGCCCCGGCGGCGAGGCACAGGACGGCCGATCCGGCCAGCCCCTCCCAGGTTTTCTTCGGGCTGATCGCCGGCGCCATCGGATGGCGGCCGAACAGGATACCGGCGAAGTAACCGCCCGAGTCGCTGCACACGGTCAGGATCGCGAAGAGCAGCGCCCGGTGCGCGCCGTGCGGCTGGGCCACCATCATCGCGACGAATACCGCCATCGTCGGCAGGTAGATCAGCACGAAGACGCCGGCTGTGACATCACGCACGTAACCCTCGGCTCCGCCGGGCAGGCGCCAGGCGACCACGGCGATGAACGTGACCGCCAGTGCGGCGAGGGCGGCCCTGGGCCCCTGCCAGTACGCGAGCGCGAACATGAGCGCGCCGCCGAGCGCAATCGGGATCAGCGGAATCCTGACCTGCCGGGTGGCCAGCGCTCGGCTGATCTCCCACATGGCCATCGCGACGATCACCGCGACCAGCACGAGGAAGGTGACCTTGACGGTCATCAGCGTGATGATGACCAGCGCGCCGAGGCCGAGTCCGACGGCGATGGCAACGGGGAGGTTGCGGCCGGTGTTGATCGTCTTCCGCTCGGTCACGCGGCCCGCCCTCCCCTCGGTCGGCTGGCCGTCAGTGCGATCACTCATGCCCCGACCGGCGCGTTCTAACAGCTAGCCATGCTCTCGCCACCCGGTCACTACGTGCCGTTGGCGAGATGTTCCTCTTTGAGGGCAAAGTTATACCTTGCGGCGAGGGTCGGCCCGCGCCGGGCCTAGACCTCCAGCAGTTCAGCTTCCTTATTCTTCAGCAGCTCGTCCACCTGGGCCACGTACGTGTGGGTGAGCTTCTCGAGCTCAGCCTCAGCCCGCCGGCCGTCGTCCTCGCCCTCGTCGCCGCCCTTGACCAGCTTGTCGATGGCGTCCTTGGCGTGCCTGCGGATGTTCCTGATCGACACCCGGCTGTCCTCGGCCTTGTGCCGGGCGACCTTGATGTACTCCCGGCGCCGCTCCTCGGAGAGCTCGGGGAAGACCACCCGGATGATGGCGCCGTCGTTGGTCGGGTTGACGCCCAGATCGCTGTTGCGGATCGCCTTGTCGATCGCGCCGAGGGATCCCTTGTCGAACGGCTGGATCACGACCATCCTCGGCTCCGGCATGTGGAACGAGGCCAGCTGGTTGACCGGAGTCTGGGTGCCGTAATACTCGACCGCAATCTTGCTGAACATCGACGGATGCGCACGCCCGGTCCTGATGTTCGCGAAGTCGTCCTTCGCGACCGCGACGGCCTTTTCCATCTTTTCCTCGGCCTCGAAAAGGGTCTCGTCAATCATTGCGGCTCCTCAGTGCCTGTCGGAGCGCGCGCGCCGGACAAGCCGCCGCGCGGCCGCTCAGGGCGCGTGCCTGCCGTGCCCGTTCCTGCTTACCAGCGTGCCGATCCGCTCGCCGCGCACCGCACGCACGACATTGCCCTTACCCATCAGGTCGAAGACCACGATCGGCAGGTCGTTGTCCATGCACAGGCTAACGGCCGTCGCGTCCATGAACTTCAGCTCACGGCGCAGAACCTCGCCGTAATCGAGCCGGTGGAACATGTTCGCGTCAGGCGTCTTGCGCGGATCGGCGTCATACACGCCCTCGACCTGGGTTCCCTTCAGAACGGCTTCGGCGCCGATCTCCAGCGCCCGCTGCGCCGCGCAGGTATCGGTCGAGAAGAATGGCGCCCCAAGACCGGCCCCGAAGATGACGACCCGCCCCTTCTCCAGATGCCTGATCGCCCGCCGCGGTATGTAGGGCTCGGCCACCTGGCCCATCGTGATCGCGGTCTGGACCCGCGTCTCGTTGCCGAGTTTCTCCAGCACATCCTGGAGCGCCAGGCAGTTGATCACGGTTCCGAGCATGCCCATGTAGTCGGCCCGCGCACGGTCGATACCGCGCGCGGACAAAGACGCGCCGCGGAACATGTTCCCGCCGCCGACGACGACCGCGACCTGGATCCCGAGCCGCGTCGCGTCCCTGATTTCCCGGGCGAAGTGCGATACGGAATCAGGGTCGATACCCAGGCCGGCGCCGCCGGCGAAGGCCTCGCCGGATAGCTTGAGCACGACCCGTTGCCAGCGCGGGCGCTCGGGACCTGGATCATCGCCCGGGCTGTGTCCGCCGGCATCGGGGCTAGGCGCGCCAGCATCGGGGCTGGGCCCGGCGGCCGTTTCGGAGCTGGGCCCGGCGGCAGCTTCAGCGTTACCCGCCGCCGCACCGTCCCCCGACCTGGTGCTATCTGGCAATGCGGGCTCCCTCCGCCTCACTGGCCGCCGGGCACCGTCTCAACTGGCCTGCCCGATCTGGAACCTGGCGAAGCCACGCACGGTCGTCCCGGACTCGGCTAGCAGCTGCTTCACCGACTTCTTGGGGTCGCGGACCGACGGCTGCTCGATCAGGGCCACATCCTTGAAGAACGCGTTCAGGCGGCCGTCCACGATCTTCGGAATCGCCTGCTCGGGCTTGCCCTCCTCGCGCGTCACCTGCTCGGCGATCCGGCGCTCGTTAGCCACGACGTCCTCGGGAACCTCGTCCCTGGTGATGTACTGCGGCCGCATGGCGGCTACCTGGTGCGCGACGTCCATGGCAACGGCGGACCCGGCGTCATCGACGTCCACCAGCACGCCCAGGGTGGGTGGCAGGCCCGGGTCGGACTTGTGCAGGTAGCTGACGATATAGCCGCCGGTGAAGGCGGCGAACCGGCCGAGTTCCAGCTTCTCCTTGAGCGAAGCGCCCGCCGTCTCGATCAGCTCCGAGGCGCTCTGGCCGTCCCTGACCGGCAGCGCGAGCACGGCCAGCCGGTCGGTCGTCCCCGCCTCCAGGGCAGCCTGCGCGATGTCAGCGGCGACCTGCTGGAACATGTCTGTCTTCGCGACGAAATCGGTCTCGCAGTTGAGCTCGACCAGCACGCCCGCGCTCGTTCCGTTCAGGGCCGAGGTCACCAGGCCGTTGGCCGCCGTCCGGCCGGCCCGCTTGCCCACGTCCTTGACCCCCTTCACGCGCAGCGCCTCGACCGCGGCGTCGAAATCACCGTCGGCCTCGACCAGGGCGTTCTTGCAGTCCATCATTCCCGCGCCGGTCAGGTCGCGGAGCCGCTTTACATCTGCGGCGCTGTAGTTCGCCATGTCCTCATCTCTCGCAGTCTTCTTGTCGTGCCGGCCGGCCCGCGTTCCGCCCGGCGCGGGCCGGCCGAGCCGATGCCCGCGCCGGCCGGCACCAGGCCAGGGCCGGAACTAGGCCGGCTCGGCACGGGCCGTCAGGCCTGGTCGCTGACAGCTTCGGTCTTGGCTGGCTCGGCCGCGGCTGGCTCGGCCGCCGCTGGCTCGGCCGCGGCTGGCTCGGTCTTGGCCGGCTCGGCCGCCGCTGGCTCGGCCGCCGCCTCGGCGCTGGGCGCCCCGGTGCTTGCTTCGGCCGCGCTGGCTGGCCCGGTGCTGGCGGCTACCTCGGCGCTGGCTGCCTCCGGACTGGCCGGCTCGGGGCTGGCCTCGGCCTTAGCCGACGGCTCTGCTGCCGCGGGCTCCGCGGCGGCGGGCGCGGCCGCAGCCGGGGCCAGTGCCGGCGCAGCAGTTCCGTTAGCCGCGGCGGCACCATTTGAGGGCCTGCCCTCGAGCAGTTCGCGCTCCCACTCGGCCAGCGGCTCAGCCGCGCCGATCTGACTGTCGCCCTGCGGCTTCTCCTCGCCGGCGGCCCGTCCGGCCCGGGCGATCAGCCCGTCGGCCACGGCATCGGCCACGACCCTGGTCAGCAGCGCGACGCTGCGGATCGCGTCGTCGTTACCGGGGATCGGGTAGTTCACCTCGTCGGGGTCGCAGTTTGTGTCGAGGATGGCGACCACGGGGATGCCCAGCTTGCGCGCCTCGCTGATCGCGATGTGCTCCTTCTTGGTATCCACCACCCAGATGGCGCTCGGAACCCTGGACATGTCCCGGATGCCGCCGAGCGAGCGCTCGAGCTTGTCCCGCTCCCGCCTGAGCTGGAGGAGCTCCTTCTTGGTCATGTTCGAGCCCGACACGTCGTCGAAGTCGATCTCCTCGAGCTCCTTGAGGCGCTGAAGCCGCTTGTAGACCGTGGAGAAGTTGGTGAGCATGCCGCCCAGCCAGCGCTGGTTCACGAACGGCATGCCGACCCGGCGCGCCTGCTCGGCGATCGCTTCCTGGGCCTGCTTCTTGGTGCCGACGTAGAGCACGGAACCGCCGTGCGCCACCGTCTCCTTGATGAATTCGTAGGCGCGGTCAATGAACTGCAGCGACTGCTGCAGGTCGATGATGTAGATGCCGTTGCGCTCGGTGAAGATGAACCGCTTCATCTTCGGGTTCCAGCGCCGTGTCTGGTGCCCGAAGTGGACGCCGCTTTCCAGCAGCTGCCGCATGGTGACGACCGGAGCCATGCCGGTGTCCTTTCCTGTCGTGCGCCTGCCCGCGGGCAGGCGCGATCGGTTTGTCCTGGTGTCCGTACGACCTCGCCGCGAGTAGCCCCGCGGACCGGTGAGGTGCGTTCCGCCGGGAGCGCTGACGCATTCCCGAGCGGCTTGCAGACACGCGAATTTCGGCCTCCAGCACATGCGCGCGCACGCGAACTAACCGGGACCGTCACCGAAGTCTACATCCCGGCGGGCCTGCCTCGCCTGCCCGGGCGTTAGCGGCCGGCCTCACGCACGCGGGTGAGCCTGACGGTACGCGGAGGCCAGCCGCTCGATGGAGACGTGCGTGTAGATCTGCGTCGTCGCCAGCGACGCGTGGCCCAGCATCTCCTGCACGCTGCGCAAGTCCGCCCCTCCTTCGAGCAGGTGCGTGGCGGCGGTGTGGCGCAGGCCATGCGGGCCGATATCGGGTACCGAGCCGGCCGCGGCGATCCGGGCGTGAACCACGCGCCGGGCAGCACGCGGGTCAAGGCGCCGCCCGCGAGCCCCCAGGAACAGCGCGGGTCCCGATGTATCGCGGGCCAACTCGGCCCGGCCGGCATCGCGCCACCGGCTGACCGCCTGGCCGGCCGGCCTGCCATAGGGCACGACGCGCTCCTTGGCGCCCTTGCCCAGCACCCTGATCGTCCAGCGGCCCTGATCGACATCATCGATGTCGAGCCCGCACAGCTCGCTGACTCGGACTCCGGTGGCGTACAGGAGCTCCATGACCGCCGTGTCGCGTAGCTCGATCGCAGCGGCCGCGCGGCGCGGCGGACCACTGGTGGACGGCCGCGGCGCGGCGTTCAGGACAGCCGCCATTTCATCGACGGCCAGGATCTCCGGAAGCTCGCGCCGCGCCTTGGGCGAGCCGAGCAGGGCACCAGGATCGGACGCCAGCAGCCCCCGCTCATGCGCGAACGCGGTGAGCGCTCTCGCAGCCGCCGCGCGCCTGGCGATGGTGGCCCGCGAATGGCCGGCCGCGTACTGCGTCGCGAGCCAGGCCCGGATCAGGCTGATGTCCAGATCAGCAGCCTCGTCGACGCCGCACCTGACGGCATGCCCGAACATCAGGCTGATGTCGCCTAGGTACGCGCGGACGGTGTGCGGGGATAGACCGCGCCGGGCCGCCAGGTGCCGCTCAAACGCGGCCAGCAGTTCGCTCAGCGACGGCGGCAGCGGCGGTCCGGGTTCGGCGCGCGCGGGCACTCCATCAGTGTGCTGCACCCCCTCAGTGTGCGGCACCCAGGCAGGCGACCGGAGGCGCCACGCCCGGTGCCTTCATGCCCGATACATCGCGTCATACGTGCCCGATATGTCTGCGGCGGACAGAACGTAGTCATAGACCGCGACCTTCGCTACGGCGCCCTCGAAGTAGGAATCCAGGTCCCGGGTCCCGATGCGAAATGGCGCGCCGCCGGCTTGCGGCTGCACCTCATACTGGCTCAAGCTAACCTTATCGCGTTCTCGCCTGTTCTTGTACAACGCCACATATCCATGTGGCCAGGCATGGCTGCCCCTGCTGTCTATGACAAACGTCACCATCATCCACTGACCCACGGTGACGTCGTCCTGGAAGTAGGCACCAGAGCCCTTTCCGCCGCGCAAGTTAAACACATAGCCGGACAGGCGATTCGGGCGCGCAGGGCGCTCAGAATTGAAATATGAATACATACGGATCGCGTATTCCTGCCTGCCTGGCGATCCTTTGCCGAGCACGTAGACATAACCCGATCCCTGCGCCTCCGGGAACTGCAGGGTATTCGGGCGGATCCATGCCTGAACCGTCAGGCAGCCAGCGTGCGTGACGGAAAGCACAGATGCAGACGGCACTTGCAGATACTGGCCGCGGCCGTCGAATTCAGCTGCTCCGTCGCCGTTCGGCAGCCTGACCAGGGCCGGCCTGCGGTGGCGGGGAATGTAGACGCCGTCATGACCGTGACCGGACAGATCCGCTTCGGTTCCGGCGAGCGGATGCGCCATGGTCAGGTAGAGCACCGGCCCGAGCGACAGGACCTGCCGGTCATAGGCATCGGCCGTCCGCCGCGGCGGAGTCCGCGATCCTCGCTGCCGGCCACTGGGCGCCACCGCCGGGGGTGCCTTTCCCGCCGTCGTTTCCGCGCCGCGGCGCTCGGCGAACGTCCACGTCGCGGCCCCTGCAAGGAGCATCGACATGACCGCGATGGCCCCCGCCACCTGCACCGCCGGGCTCGCCGAGCGAACCGCCCGCCGCAGGGTGTGCAATGCCTCACCTCCCGGCCACGGGCATGTCTAGTGCTGCGCAGATACCGGTCGCGCCCCGCCCCTGCGTGCAAGTCCGGCCAGGCGACCGGGCCCGTGGCGCTACCGCGGGAAGCCAACCCTGATCGGCCACGGGAACGGCGAATGCCGGTCGGACGGACCCGATGTCACCCTGACCGTGATCTGCGCTGGCCGCGCGGGCGTGAAAAATATTCTGTTCCGAACCGGAATGCCGTTGCTCCTGTCTAGCTCACTCAGCGTCATTACCCTAATGCCAGACTCTCGGACGCCGTCAACAATCTTCTTGAACAGGGCCAGCGGATAGCCAGTCCGGTCGCCAGCCATCGATCTAATCCGGCGAAATGTCAGTATGATCGTCTCATGGTGCTTCGCTGCCTGGTCGACAGCGGAGATGACGGCTGACGGCCTCGAGCTGACCCGGTCACCCTGGCCATCGCCCTGATAGCGAATCTCGAGATCGGTGACCGCCCGGGTGCCGCCATACGGATACGTGTCCGGATTGTCAGCTGTCACTCGGGCAAACATGTAGTACCGGGCCACCACTCGCTCGGTTGCCGCATTGGCCGTGCCCATAGGATAGATAAACCAGTTCGGTGCCGAATTCATATGGTTGACTTCAAGCCACGCGGCCTGCTCGGCGATATCCTTCGCATAGCCTTCGAGATCATTCCGGTCGTAGTAATGCTTCACCGCGTCAACATAGCGCTGGGAATGATTAACCATGTCCCATCCCCAGTTATTCTGCAACGCCTTGAGCTGAAACATATTCAGGTGATCGATGGTCGGGATATCAACATATCGCCCGATGACCGCCACATTTCCCTTCATGGCGTTCTTATGGAGGTACCGCGCCGCGGGAAGGATCGACTGGTAGCCGTCATCGAAGACGAAGGCGAGCTTGCCCTCACTCTGGGCCGGAAACGTCCACAGCCCGTCGATGTTCACCGCGGCGGGCCGACCGCTTCCGCCGGCGTCCGCCTCGATCCTGATGCCGTCGATCTTCGACCAGTCGAAGCCCGCGCCCGATCCGCTCCAGCCGCCCTCCAGCCCCCAGCGGCCGCCGGGGGCCAGGAAGAGGCTCACCCAGTCGTTGGCCGAGTCGGCGGGATAGGCGCTGAGCAGGTTCATGCTCACCGACCTGGCCCAGTGATCATTGGACAGCAGCAGGCGCAGGCCAGTGAGTTCGTTCCGGCCCGTGACCTTCAGCCTCAGCCGCGCGTTCCGGTGCATGAGGTCGAGTCGAATGGCGTCATTCTGCATGGACGCCGGGCCACCGTCATCCGACAGGCGAACCTCCGCGCGACCCGAGTCGTCGCCGGCCCGGCCGGCCGCAAGTCTCCCGGTGCCCGCCGCCGTCCACTGGCCTGCCGTCAGCGCGGCCGGGACCGACGTCAGGCTGACCGGCGGCGGAACCGGGTCGGTGGCCCGGGCTGTCGCGTCGGCCCCCCGGCTTTCCCCTAGCGCGATGCTCAGGTCCCGCGACCCGTCCTGGACGTTCAGGCGCTGGCCGCCGTCGCTCATCCGGGCCGTGAAGCCGGCCCGATGCGGCGGCCCGATCGTCAGCAGGGTCACGAAACTGGCGTCTTTGGCCCGCGCTGAGTAGGCGACCGCATAGCACGGGATTAGCCGTCCGTACTCAACAGAGCACAGTCCGTCAAGTCTGCTGCCCCGCTGATTGATAGTGTCGCTTTCCGCGAGGCCGCCGGGCCGGAGTTGCTGGATAGTAATCTCGCGGCGAGGCGTTCCGCCCGATCCGGACACCGTCAGGCCGGATTTCGAGAGCTTGGCACCGGGAAACAGGTGGAACTCCTGTCGGTAAGTATGTACCTTGTCCGACGTCAGGTGGTCGACCACCAGAATATGGTCAGGGTCGATCATCATGACCATGCGCTGATGAGCGACTCCCCGATAAAGCGAGCTCTCGGCCGACTGATATGTCACGCCATCCCTTGTCACCAGGGGCTGCGCCGTACCGCTGCCCCGGACCTGGGATTGCCCGTCTACTGTCACAGTGTTGTGTGACGCCGTGCCGTGAAAGTAGTCGTGATACCGGCCCTGGGCGTAGGTATAAAGGCCCGGGTCGGTCAGCAGGTTGCCGCCATCGCCGTACAGCGTCAGATCCAGCGCATCCAAGTCGCTGTGCGCCGTTCTGTACAGGCCTTCGTAGAAGGTCAGATAGGTGCTCCGCCCGAACCCGGGACCGCCGCTCCATCCGGAGCGCATGATGGTGAGGTTAGACGAGCGGAAGTACAGGCTGTTCCGCGGCGGGCGAGTGCCGATATCTCCGTGCGTGAGGACGTACTGGAACTCCGGACTCAGGGCCGACATGCTCCGGTACTCGCCGAAGTAGTTGATCTTCGCCGCAATGGAAGCACCCAGAACGGGCACGGCAGAATTTGGCTGCAGTATATAGGTCGCGAAGTAAAGCATCCGCCGGAGCCTGGACTCGAAGCCTCCGCTAATCGGATAACCCTGAGCCTTGGAGTATTCGTATATCTGCCAGTACTTGCTAAGAATGTAAAAGTCATAGTACGGTGAATTCTCGATCAGCTGGCCGTTCTTGTCGATAATTCCACCGAACTGCCACCGGAAGCGCGCTTCGGCCAGTGCGAGCCATTTCCTCGCGTTCGGCAGCGTCGGGAACGCGACCGCCAGCTCATAAAGCGCGGCGGCCTCATTAGCGCCGTGATTCTCTGCCTGCTGGTAGTAGTTCGGGTCCGCGAGGTACAGACCCGTCTTCTCCAGTTCTCCCAGGATCGCCGTGCTCTCGGCTTCCGGCAGGCTGTGGAGTTGTCGCAGCTTCCACCATGTGTCCACCAGCGCCATGCACCTGAACGCCACGGCGTGCGGGTTCACCCACGCCCAGCGAGAGCGGTTCTCGGCCCGGATGAAGCTCGAGTCCAGCTCGAGCAGCTTTCTGGCGTAGCGCGCCTGCCCGGTGATCCGGTAGGCGTAGAGCAGGTTCAGCGTCGGTCTCAGGCTGTAGAACTCGAACCGCCAGTACGGAGCCGATCTCGGATCCTCCGACCACATCACCTGAGGTGAGAGTCGCACGGGGCGGTACCGCGGCAGGTCAACCTGGTTGTGCAAGAGGTCGTCGGCGGCAGCGATGCTCCCGTCGTCCGTGCTCGAGTAGATGGCCTCACGACCATCGCCCACTAGCGGATACGAACTGTAGATCGTCCTATATGGTCCGCGCTGTGCCCCGGTCAGGCACACGTAGCCGCCTGATACTTCCCGCATCGTCAGTCCGCGCGGGCACGTGTTGAGGAACGGAAGGTTGCCGATGGCGCTGACGGTGTCGTGGATGGCAGCAGCGGCCGTGTGCTCGATCTCGGTAGGCCGCAGCGAATTCGGATCCACGTAGTTGTCGAGTTTCAGGGCGTAGACGGCGAGGATGAGCACCGCCGTGATGACATTGAACGCGACTCCGCTCGCTGTCCTCCTTCCTGCCTTCCGTCTCTGCCGCCGGCGCCCGGCATTTCTCGCTCTCAGCCGCGAAACCATGTCATCTTCTTGATAGTCGCCGCCGAGTAGAAGATCAGCCAGGAAAAGCAGATCGTGGACATAAGGCTCATTGCCGGCCGGTACAGCCAGCGCCTGGACCCGGGATTCTCGTATCGGAACGCCAGGCCGAAGCTCAGCCCGATGACTGTGATGCCCGCCAGGTACAGCACGAGCGATATCGGATCACCGCGCAGCGGCAGGTAGATCAGATGACGCGCAGCCACGACCGGGCCGAAGAGCACGAACGCGACATGAACGTAGTAGAAGAGCGCCGGCAGAAAAGGGCGGCGCCAGTAGAAGCGGCCGGTGACGAAGACGTTGCGTATGAAGCTTTTCTTCCAGCGAACCTGCTGCCTGATCATGGCCTTGAACGTCGACGGGACGTTCGTCCAGGCCTTGGTGGACTTGGAGTAGAGAATCTTCCAGTCACGCACCGGATAGCTCGGTTCAGCGAACGGCGAACCGGCGCACTTCGGCAGCGCCTTCGGGCCCAGGCAGGTTCCGCCGAGCACAAAGGCGGTAAGCGTCCGATCGGTTGCGAACCGGAACTCCTGGCCGAGAAACGTATCGGCCTCCCACGCTGGCATGAAGTTGTAGATGGCCGCCAGGCGAAAGAAAGCCAGCGGCCCGGATACGCAGGTGACGGCGCCAAACACGCTCTCGAACGCTTTCCGTACGGAGAACTGGCCCTCGTACCAGGAATCCTGGATCTTGGTCAGCAGGTTGAGGCTGCCGTTAAGGGCTCGGCAGTGACCGCTTACGGCCCCCACGTTCTCGTCCGCCATGAAGATCGGAACCGCCAGCTCGAGGGCGTCCCGGGCCCACACGGTGTCGCTGTCGGCAAAGGCCACTATGGATCCGCGGGCATGCAGGAGGCCGAGGGAAAGCGCGCGCTTCTTCCCGCCGTTGACGGGAAGTTCGATGAGCTTGATCGGGCTAGACCGAGCGATTTCTCGCAGCATCGCGGGCGTGTCGTCGTCGGAGGCATCATCGACGACGATTATTTCCGTGTTCGGATAGGTCTGCTTGACCATCGAGGCGATGCAGTGGGATACGAGAACTTGCTCATTGTGCACGGCGACGATGCAGCTGACTAGCGGCCAGTCGGACCGGAGGCCAGCCCGGAGATCGAGATCGGGCCGCGTTGTCCTGGCCACCAGGGCCTGGTCGCGGTAGCGCCCGAACGATACCGCCATCGTGAGCAGGATCACGGTGGTGACGGCGATCCCGTAAGCGTAGAAGGCGAAATTCGAGTTGGGGTTCTTGAACTCGATCTTGACGGCCAGCAGAAGCAGCAGTGCCAGGACGGCGACCAGCGCCAGGCCATGCAGGCGTGCTCGGGCTCCCGATCGTACGTGTCTGGCCCGCGTGGGCAGGCCGGCAGTCAGTCCGGACGTGGCACCCGAGGTGTAGGTGTCACTCATAGCGTTTCTACCCGCGGACCGGCGATCCGGCCGCGGGTGTCGAGGATGAGGCTGGCGCTGGCGATGATCTCGTCCAGGTCGTAAGCGGAGTGCCCCTGAAGCAGGATGGCGAGATCCGCCGATGCCAACTCGGCGGCCAGGTTCTCGGCCCGCCGGACGGGCTGGCCGTTCAGGCTCCAGTTCGCGACATACGGGTCGTGATACGTCAGGTCCACGCCGCGGGACATGAGCTTCTGGCCGATTACCCTGACCGGCGACTCTCGCTGGTCAGCTACATCTTTCTTGTACGTGACGCCGAGCAGCAGCACTCGTGCGCCGTTGAGCGCTTTCGCGCGGGAGTTGAGCAGCTCGGCGGCGCGATCGACGACGTAGGTGGGCATGCGGTCATTGATCTCTTGCGCGAGTTCCACGAACCGGAACGGGTATCCGAGCTCACGGACCTTGAAGGACAGGTAATTGGGGTCGATCGGGATGCAGTGACCGCCAACGCCTGGTCCGGGATAGAAAGCTTCAAATCCGAATGGCTTCGTCGCGGCGCACCTGATGGCGTCCCACAGGTCGACCCCGAGGTCGTGACAGAAAATCGCCATTTCGTTGACGAGCGCGATGTTCACATGCCGGTAGGTGTTCTCCAGCAGCTTCGCCATCTCCGCCTCGCGAGCAGATCTGGCCAGCACCACCTGATCGCAGAGCTTGCCGTAGAACTGGGCCGCCGCGTCAGCACACGATGCCGTCTGCCCCCCTACTACCTTTGGCGTGTTCCGGATGCCGAAATGCGGATTCCCCGGATCGATCCGCTCCGGCGAGAACGCCAGCGCGAAATCGATCCCGGCGGTTAGCCCAGCCTCCTTCTCCAGGATCGGCCGCACGACCTCATCCGTAGTCCCCGGGTAGGTCGTCGACTCCAGTATCACGAGCATGCCCGGGCGAAGCAGTCGCCCGGTCGTCTCCGCGGCCGCCGTTACCGCCCTCAGATCGGGTCCGCTCGCCGCGGAGAGCGGGGTGGGCACGCAGATCACCACGGTGTCCGGGTCGCCCACCTCGGCCTCGAGGAACGTCGCGCGAAAGTCCTTCGCCAGCATCTCGGCCAGCTCAGCATCGGAGATGTCGCCGACATGCGAGCGCCCTGAGTTCAGCCCGGACACTATTCCGGCATTCAAGTCGAGCCCGACCACGCTCATTCCGGACATAGTCGCCTCGCGCGCAAGGGGCAGACCCACATATCCGAGACCGATTACGAGCAAGTTGACGGTCAAGACTCAATCCCCCAGGCGTTGAATATGCAGAACCACGAATTAGATCTGCCGCTCGCTATGGATGACAGTAGGACCTGCTCGCAGCCAGACCTTAACACTCCCTTAGCCATCGCCCTTAAATGCTAGGGGCGGAGGCGCGTGTGTCAAGCGACATTAGCAACGCGAGAAATCCTGCCCAGTAGTTTACGTAAATGCCCGTCTATCTAATGTCGGGGTATCGCGTACATCCGGCCCGACTGTGCCGGCTAGCGGCCTCTCATTAGCGAGTAACTCGCCGGGCTAGTCAGCTTGCTGGCCGATCGGCGGCCGGGCCGCGCCCGGCGGCCCCGGGACGCGCTGATCTGGCCCCCTCGCCTTTCCTGGCCCGCCAGCCCTCCGCGCAGCGTTCGACGTGTCCGGCAGCAGCGAGCAGGCCCAGGCAGCGCAGCGCGGTATCCAGGTCGACCCCGGCCAGCGTGGCGATTGTGGCCGGACCGCGCCCGGCTCGCCGCAATACGGCCTGCAGGACCGACGCGGTGACCGGGTCGAGATGGTCAGCCGGGACGGCAGGCGCGCGGTCCGGACCGCCCTCAGCGTCGCCGAGCGGGGCAACCAGCTCGATGACATCACGGGCTCCCGTCACGCAGATGGCCCCGGACTCCCTGATCAGCTCGTGACAGCCGGCGGACTGCTCGGAGGTGACCGGTCCCGGCACGGCCATGACCGGACGGTTCAGCTCGTGCGCGTGCCGGGCGGTGTTGATCGCCCCGCTCCGCAGGGCGGCCTCGACCACGACGGTCCCGCGGCTCAGGGCCGCGATCACGCGATTGCGAACCAGGAAGCCCGGTCTGGTCGGGGCGCGCTCGGGCGGGCACTCGCTGACCATGACGCCGGTGGCGGCGATGGTGCCGAACAATTCGTCGTGCCCCTTCGGGTAGCCAAAGCTGAGCCCGCTCGCCAGGACGGCCACCGTGCACCCGCCGACCGCCAGCGCGCCGCGGTGGGCGCACGCGTCGATGCCGTAGGCGCCGCCTGAGATGACCGTCCAGCCATACCCGGCGATCTCCGCGGCCAGTTCGGTCCCGACATGGGTGCCGTACGCGGTCGCGGCGCGCGAGCCGACGACGGACACGGACCGCAGGCACGCGAAGCGCAGGTCGGCGCGGCCGCGCAGCCAGAGCACGACGGGCCGGGCGCCGCCGAGGTCATCGAGCTGGGTGGGCCATTCGGCGTCGCCCGGGCAGGCCAGCCGGTACCCGCTTCGCTCCCAGGCGGCCAGCCGGCTCGCTGGCGGGACATCGGGGAGCCGCATCCGCCAGCGTTCCACCGCCCGGTTCGCGACCGCGGCCGTCACCACGGGGGATTCGCCGTCACGGGAGCTGGCCCGGGCGAGAGCCGAGCCAGCATCCGGTAGTCCGGACACCGCAGCCGCCAGCAGCTCCACGGGCTGGACCGACCGCAGCAGCACGCCCATCACCGGGTCACCCGGATCGGCCAGGAAACTGAGTGCGGCCCGCGCGTACCGATCGTGGGCGTCCGGCGGGCCGGCCTGGCTGGCCGTCACTGGGGTGTCCCCAGCCACAGGCCGAGCGCGTAGCCGATCTCGGCGGCGCCGGGGCGCGGCAGGCCGGCCAGGTCGGCGAGCGTCCATGACAGCCGGATCACCCGGTCGGCACCCCTGGCGCTGATCCGGCCGAGGTCCATGGCGTGCTCCAGCGGCGCCAGGGCACCCAGTGCCGGTGCGAACCTGCGCCTGAGTTCGCTGCCGGGAATCTGGGCGTTGAGCCGCCACGGCGTCGCGGCCAGCCGCGCCGCGGCTCTTAACCTGGCCGCCAGGACGCGCTCGGCCACCACTGAGCTCGGCTCCGTGAACGCCCGGTCGCTCAGCAGCTCGGCCCGCCGGACCGGCAGGAACTCGATCTTGGCGTCAACCCGGTCCAGCAGGGGGCCCGACAGCCGGGCCAGATACCGGCGGCGGGCCAGCGGCGTGCAGCTGCAGGCAGATCCGGTCGTCCGCGCGCTGGCGCACGCGCACGGGTTCGCCGCCATGATCAGCGTGAACTTCGCCGGGAAGCGCGCGGTCACGCCCGCCCTGGCCACGACGATCTCACCTGATTCGAGAGGCTGCCTGAGCCCGTCGAGTACGTCCCGGCCGAACTCCGGAGCCTCGTCGAGGAACAGGCAGCCGTGATGCGCGAGGGAGGCCGCGCCCGGCTTGATGATGCCGCTCCCGCCACCGACGATCGCCGCCCGGGTGGCGGTGTGATGCGGGGCGCAGAACGGCGGCTCGACAACGAGCGGCCGCCCCGGGCGGAGCGCCCCGGCCACGGAGTGAATGGCGCTGACTTCCAGGGCGGCCGCTGGCTCGAGCCGCGGCAGGACGGTCGGGATCCGCTCGGCGAGCATGGTCTTGCCGACGCCCGGCGGGCCGAGCAGCATCAGGTGGTGACCGCCTGCCGCGCAGATCTCGGCGGCACGCCTGGCCACGGGCTGGCCGACCAGGTCGGCCAGGTCCGTGGCCGGGGCTGACCCCGGCGCGGGCGGCGGCACGCCATCCTGCATCGCCCGGAAGGCCGCGGCGATGTCGCGTCCCGGCTCGAGCACCTGCACCTCTCCGCCGTCGGTCGGCTGCCCGCTCCTGACCCACGCGGTGAAGGCCGCGAGGCTCGGCGTCGCGATGACCCGCAGTTCCGGCACCAGGGCGGCCTCGGCCGCATTCTCGGCCGCGACGGCGACCGCGCCGAATCCGGCGGCGGCCGCGGCGGCGGCGGCCGGCAGGACCCCGGGAACCGGCCGTACCCTGCCGTCCAGGCCCAGCTCGCCGATCAGGACGAGCCCGTCAAGCCCGGCCGCGGGAACCGACTCGGCGGCCGCGAGAATGGCCATCGCGATGCCGAGATCGAAGCCCGAGCCCCGCTTCGGCAGGCTGGCCGGGGACAGCCCGACCGTGATCCGGCGGGACGGCCAGCTCTCCCCGCTATTCACGATCGCCGACCTGATCCGGTCACGCGCCTCCCGCAGGGCGGTGTCCGGCAGCCCGACCAGGAGCAGGGCGACCATGCCGTTCTCGATGTCGGCCTCGATCTCCACCGGATGTCCCTGCACCCCGACGAGGGCGATCGCATGTGCTCGGGCGAGTCCCATTTACCCGGCCCCCCGGACATGCTCGATCGTGAAGTCACCCGAGGGAGACCGCAGCACACCGACGATGTCGACCCGCAGCCCGTCGAAGAACGTGCCGTGGGTGAGCACCCAGTGCACCGCCAGACGCCGGAGCCTGCGCAGCTTCTCGCGCGTGACAGCCTCGACCGGCGTCCCGAAGCGCAGGTCAGACCGGGTCTTTACCTCGCAGGCCACCAGCATCCGCTGGTCAGCGGCGACGATGTCGATCTCACCGCCCGCGCACCGGTAGTTCCTGTCCAGGATGCGGAAGCCCTCGTTCTCCAGGTACTCCACGGCCAGCTGCTCGCCCTGCCTGCCGAGAACGTCCTTGGGATGCATGCGCACCACCTCCGGTCCCGACACTGCCGGAGGACGGCAGGCAGCGGCCAGGGGCCGTCACGCCGCTGTGGATGACGCGGGCAGACCTCATGCCGCCTGTGGACGAGCGGCTCTCGCTGTCAGAGGCCGCTGGTTAGATTGCTCAGCTCACGCGGTCGCAACGCGGGATGCCCCGCGCCGCTCAGGTCTCTTCCGGCAGCTGGAGGTCGCTCTTGGCCAGTTCCTCGATGTTGACGTCCTTGAACGTCACGACCCGGACGTTCTTCACGAACCTGGCCGGGCGGTACATGTCCCATACCCAGGCATCCTGCATGGTGACCTCGAAGAACACCTCGCCGTTATCGGCGGTACGGACCTTGAGGTCGACGTCGTTGGTGAGGTAGAACCTGCGCTCGGTCTCCACCACGTGGGTGAAGAGGCCGACGACGTCGCGGTACTCGCGATAGAGCTGGAGCTCCATCTCGGTCTCGTACTTCTCGAGGTCCTCCGCGCTCATGTTCTCCCCTCCGCTGCGGCGGGCACGCGGGCAGCCGGCTCGGCCGCTGCCCGGGCTGGTCCGGGCGCACTGAGCGGCGATTCCGCGATCAACTCCACCATAGGGCTATCTCCCCCCTCGTCCAGCGCCAGCACCGAGCCGTCGGCCAGGACAACGCCATCGGCGTGCTCCAGGTTCTCCGCTGGCACGATGATGCCGCCCGCCGGCCTCGCACCGCCCATCCTGGACGATACGTTCACGAACGAGCGGCGGTGCACCGGACTGGCTCCGCAGGCCTCAAGCGCGGCCATGTGACTGGGCGTGGAGTAACCCTTGTGCCGGGCGAACCCGTAGGCCGGATACTCCGTATGCAACGAGGTCATGATCCTGTCCCTGGTCACCTTGGCCACGATCGAGGCCGCCGCGACACAGGCCGCGACCTGGTCACCCTTCCACATGGCCAGCGCGGGCACGGCCAGTCCGGGAACCTCGAAGCCGTCAGTGAGCACGTAGCCCGGACTCGCGGCCAGGCCAGCCAGCGCGCGGCGCATCCCGGCGACATTGCATACGTGCAGGCCGAGCCGGTCGATCTCCTCCGGTTCGATCACGACGACATGCCAGGCCAGCGCCGACCGCATGATCGTGGCGTAGGCCGCCTCCCTGGCCCGGGCGGTCAGCGCCTTGGAGTCGGCGATGCCCGCCGCTGTGTCGCCTTCCCAGCGGTCGATGGCGACCGCCGCCACTACGAGTGGTCCGGCGCAGGCTCCCCGGCCCGCCTCGTCGATCCCGGCCACCGGCCCGAGCCCGGCCCGGACGAGGACCCGCTCGTAGCCGGTCAGCCCGGTGCCGCGCCTCGGCGTGTAGGCAACCGGCCGGCGCCCGGCCTCCGTCCCGATGATGCCCGAGCCCGCGATCACGGACCCGGCGAGCCAGGAACCCGCGAGCCCGTAGCCGGCCGGGGCCGTGCCGCGTCCGCTCGCCTGCGCCCGCGCCCGGGCCGCCCGGCGGCCTGCCGCCCGTCGCGCGGCCGCCTGACTGCCCGCGGACTGGCCGCTCCCCGCCCGGCCGCTCGCCGCCCGGCCACTGTCACCACGGCTACCGTCACCACGGCTACCGTCACCACGGCCGCCGTCACCCCGAACGCTGTCACCCCGGACTGGCGCCCGGAGTCTCGCTGCCTGTGCCGCCGACGCGCGCACGTCTATCCCCGCCGCGGCCCGTGCCCGGCACCTGGCGCCCTGGCCGCCCGGCGACGACGGCCGGCCCGCAGCCGCAGCCGCCGTTCGAGCACGGTCAGCGGAACCGCCGCCGCCAGGCCGCCGGCGAGCGGCAGGTACGGGGCCGACGGCCGGGCAGGTACCCCGGCGGCCCGCGCTGACCGGGCCGGCGCTAGCCGGATCCGCACTGGCCGGGCCGGTGCGGACGGCAGCGCCGCGGCGTGACTCAGCCCGGGCTGCTCGAAGGTCGCCGGAATCGGCAGGACCCGGAACCGGCTGGGCGGCCACACGATCAGGAACGCCCGGCCGATCACCTTGTCCTCGGGGATGGTCCCGGCTTTGTCGTACGGAACGCACTTGGCCGGCGTGTAGGTATACGCGCAGTCGTGCAGCCGCGAGTCAGCCGACTCCGGCCGGTTGTCGCCCATCACCCAGAGCCGGCCGGGCGGAACCACGATATTGAAGGATCCTTCCGAGGGCCTGGCGCCCGGAATCAGGTACGAGCGCTCGTGCAGGGGTACTCCGTTGACGGTGATCTGGCCCTGCGCATTGCAGCAGATCACGTGATCACCGGGGATTCCAATGACCCGCTTGATGTAGTCGGTCTGCCCTGGCGCGGTCCCGAACAGCCCTTTGACCGAGCTGAGCAGCGGCCCCAGCGTCGCGTCGTAGAGCCGGCCAAGCGGATTGTGGCTGGGCGGCGCCGAGGTGGCCGGCGCGAGCCATGACCCAGCTCCGTTGAAGACCACGACGTCGCCGCGGCTGATCGGGCGGACCCGGTAGACGAGCTTGTTGACCAGGACCTTGTCGCCGATCAGGAGCGTGTCCTCCATCGAGCCGGACGGGATGAAGAAGGGCTGCACCACGAACGTCTTGATCAGCAGCGCGATCGTGAGCGCGACGGCGAACAGCACGACCATTTCGGTCAGGAATGACCACCGGCTGCGCTCCTCCTCCGGCTCGTCGGCGTCGTCAAGCTCCTCGACATCCTCGGGGTCGGACTCGGCCGCCGGCGCGGTGGCGTCGGGTGCGGCCAGACCGGTGCTGTCGGCCCGGCCCGCCGAGCCGGGACTGCCCACGCCAGCGAGCACGTCACCCGCGCGCTGCTCGTCGTTCATCATCACCATCCAGCCTAACGGCCAGCAGGCCGGTCCAGCGGCCCGAGCGACGGCCGGGCGGGATAATCCGCGGAGGAGAAACGGTAAGGCATCGTCAGCCGGACGCGAAACAGCCCTGCTGCCGCTGAGCAGCCTACCTCCCGAACGTAGCTGCGCCAGCACGAAAGGCTGCGCCCGCCTCATACGGCGGTCTCAGCGGGCCTGACTCCGGCCCCTGGCGCGCGACCGCCGCCGGCGCCTGAGCCTCGCGACCGGGACAGCAGCGGCAACGCCGGCCGCGAGCGGCAGGAACGGAGCGGACGGCCGGACCACGACGTCACCAGCCCGACCCGCCACCGGGCTGGCCGAGCGAGCCGAGCCGCCCGAGCCAGCCGAGCCGCCCGTCGCGTGCAGCAGCCCGGGCTGGTCGAACGTGGCCGGAATCGGCAGGATCCGCACCCGGCTTGGCGGCCACACGATCATGAACGCCCGGCCGATCACGCGGTTCTCGCCGATAGTGCCGTTCCTGTCCCACGACTCGCACTGATCCGCCGAGGCATAGGCGCAGTCATGCATGCGGGAGTCCTCGGAATCGGACCGGTTGTCGCCCATGACCCAGAGTCGGCCGGGCGGCACGACGATGCTGAAGGAGCCCAGCGATGGCCGGGCACCGGGAATCAGGAACGCCTTCTCGTGCAGCGCGACCCCGTTCACCGTGATCTGCCCGCGAGCGTTGCAGCAGGCCACGTGGTCGCCGGGAACGCCGATCACCCGCTTGATGTAATCGGTCTGATGGTGGATGTCCCCGAACAGGCCCTCGATCTCGTTGACCATCCAGCCCACCGTCGCGCCGGCCATCCTGGCCAGGGGGTTGTGGATGGGCCTGGGCGGGCGGGCCGGCGGATCCCACGATCCGGTGCCGTTGAAGACCACGACGTCGCCGCGGCTGATCGGGCGGATCCGGTAGACAAGCTTGTTCACCAGGACCTTGTCGCCGATCAGCAGCGTGTCCTCCATCGATGCCGACGGGATGTAGAACGGCTGCACCACGAAGCTCTTGGTCAGCAGCGCGATCATCAGCGCGACGGCGAACAGCACGATGGTCTCGCTCAGGAGCGACCGCCGGCGCTTGCCCGCCCGGTCAGCCTGATCCCCTTCCGCGGACTCCGCAGCCGCAGCTGCGGATTCGACGGCCGCCGCCTCGGCGGGGTGATCAGGTTCCCGGCCGCGGTCAGGCATGCGCGGTCAGCATGAGTCGCCAGGCAGGCGATCTAGCGGACCGGCTCCCGGCGCTCCTTGATCCGGGCCGCCTTGCCGCGCAGCTCGCGCAGGTAGTACAGCTTGGCCCGGCGGACCTGGCCCCTGGTCACCACTTCGATCATCTCGATCGCTGGGGTGTGCACCGGGAACGTCCGCTCGACGCCGACGCCGTAGCTGATCTTCCTGACGGTGAAGGTCTCCCGCGCACCCCCGCCCTGCCTGCGGATGACGATGCCCTGGAACACCTGGATCCTCGAGCGGTTGCCCTCCGTCACCCTGACGTGCACCTTGAGGGTGTCGCCAGGCCGGAAGGCCGGGATGTCCGATCGGATCTGCGCCTGCTCAAGCTCGGCAATCGCGGTGTGCATCGCTGTGTCGTCCTCGTTGTCATCACGCGCACGCCTGCGAACGCGCTGAAGTCGGTCTGGTCGCTGCGAAGGCAGACGACGTCGCCCCGCGCGACAGCAGCCGACGAGGGGCGGTGGCTTTCAGTGTGCCACATCTTCCCCGGTGACTGCGAAACGAGCCTGCGACAAAACCTCCCGATCGCGCGCGCTCAGCGCCGCCGCTGGCAGTCGCTCGACGAGGTCTGGCCTGGTCAGTGCGGTGCGCCGGAGCGCAGCGTCCCGCCGCCAGCGAGCAATGGCGCCATGATTACCTGATAGCAGGACGTCAGGAACTTCCAGCCCGCGCCAGGCTCGCGGACGGGTATAGGCCGGCCCCTCGACGAGGCCGTGCATCGGGCCATCCCCGGCCCCGAACGAGTCGTCGGGCGCCGACTCGGCATTGCCGAGCACACCGGGCAGCAGGCGGCAGATCGCCTCGACCATCACCAGAACGGCTGGCTCACCGCCGGCCAGCACGTAGTCGCCGATCGACAGCTCGCGCACGGGCATCAGGTTCCGCGCGTAATCGACCACGCGGCCGTCAATGCCCTCATACCGCCCGCAGGCGAAGATCAGGTGCTCAGCCCGGGCCAGCTCAGCCGCGATTCCCTGGCTGAACAGCTCGCCCGCGGGAGTCGGCACGATCAGCTCCGCGCCAGCGGCCGGCGGCGGTCCGGCCGGGGACCGCACGCGCCCGGCCGCCGCGCCGAGCACCGCGTCGAGCGCCTCGCCCCACGGCTCGGGCCGCATGACCATGCCAGGCCCGCCGCCGAACGGCGTATCGTCGACCGTCTTGTGCGGGTCGTGCGCCCAGGAACGCAGGTCATGCACGCCGACGGCGATGTCGCCGCGCTGCACGGCCTTGCCGATCAGCGAGACGCCGAGCGGGGCAAAATATTCAGGAAATATCGTGATGATGTCCAGCAGCACGTCCGGCGCCTCCCTTCCTCGGTCCGTTCGCCCGCAGCCCCAGTGTGACCCGTGGCCGCTGCTGAGCAAGAAAACCTTCTTGCTTTTCCGATAACGCAAGCCGGCCTGCTGGCCTGGTACGCAGGTCCAGCCAGGCACCCGTGCGGGCGCGGACCGCCCGGAGCCGGCGGACCCGGCCGGCGGCCGGCCACGCGGTACCTAGATCGCCGCCTCGGGATCGAGCAGGCCAGGCGGCGGATCGATAACGAGCCTGCCACCCGCCACGTCAACCTGCGGCACGAGCGCGGCCACGAACGGGACCAGTATCTGCGCGCCAGAACGCGGCCCGGCACCGTCGATCACCAGCAGATCCTGGCCGTGGTGCAGGACGTCAGCGACCGCCCCGACCTGCTCCCCGGCCACCGTGACCACGGTCAGCCCGATCAGGTCATGGTCGTAGAAAGCCTCCGGGTCAGCCAGCGGCGCGAGTTCGTCGGAGTCGATGGCCAGCAACGTGTCGCGGATCGTATCGGCCGCGTCCCGGTCGGCGTACCCGTCGAACTGCACGAGCAGCCGGCCCGAGTGCCAGCGCGACCCGGCGACCGTCAGCGGCCCGCGGTCCGCGGGGACGGTCGTCAGCGACGAGCCGGGCGCGAACCGCTGATCCGGGTCGTCCGTCCGCACCTCCACGGTGACTTCGCCGCGGAGACCGTGCGGCCGGCCGACCCGGCCAACGACGAGCTGCATGTCCGCTAGCGGGCTTCGTCAGCGTCCAGCAGGTCGACGCGGACGTAGGAATCGCCCGCCAGCGAGCCGATCACCGTCCGCAGGGCCCTCGCGGTCCGGCCGCCCCGGCCGATCACCTTGCCGAGGTCATCGGGATGGACGCGCACCTGGAGAACACGGCCCCGGCGCAGGTTGCGGCTCGAGACCTGGACGTCATCGGGATAATCGACGATGCCGCGCACCAGGTGGTCGAGCGCCTCCACGAGCACGTTATTCTCCGCTGCCCGACTCGGCCTTGGCCGCGCCAGCGTCCGCGGCCGGCTTACCGGCCTGCGGTGCGGAGTCCGCGGGCGCGTCAGCCTCGGCCGCGGGTGCCGCCGGCTCGTCCTTGGCGGGCTCGTCCTTGGCCGGCTCGTCCTTGGCCGGCTTCGCCTTCGCGGTGTCCGGCTTGGCCGCCCTGGCCGGCTTGTCGGCCTTCTCGGCCCCGCCGGCCTTGTCGGCCCCGCCGGCCTTGTCGGCCCCGCCGGCCTTCTCGGCCCCGCCGGCCTTGTCGGCCCCGCGGCCTTGTCGGCCCCGCGGCCTTGTCAGCCTGAGCCTTGTCGGCCTTGTCGGCCCCGCCCGCCTTGTCGGCCTGAGCCTTATCGGTCTTGGGCTTCTCGGTCCTGGCCCGGTCGGCCTTGGCCTCGCCCGCCTTGGCGTCACCGCTCTTGCCGTCGCCGGCCTTCGCGTCAGCGGCCTTGGCGTCACCGGTCTTGGCGTCACCAGCCTTGGCGTCACCGGCCCTGGCGCCCGCCCGGCCCCTGCCCTTCGGCGTGGTCGCGTTGTCGGTCAGGGTCTCGGCGAGGGCAGCGGCGAAGAGTTCCTTCTTGTCGCTGCGGGGCGCCGCGGTCCTGAGCGTTCCCTCGGCCCCCGGCAGCCCCTTGAATCGCTGCCAGTCACCGGTAATCTCCAGCAGCTTGCGGACCGGGTCGGTCGGCAGCGCGCCTACGGACAGCCAGTGCTGGGCCCGGTCGGAGTCGACCTCGATGAACGAGGGCTCCGACTTCGGGTAGTACTTGCCGATCTCCTCGATGGCACGGCCATCCCGCTTGGTCCGGGCATCGGCGACGACGATCCTGTAATGAGGTTCGCGGATCTTGCCCATGCGCTTTAGCTTGATCTTGACAGCCACGGCTGTGGTCTTCTCCCAGCGGATTCAGTGCGGACAGCATGCGTTCGGAGTGGGAACCGGGCACGCTATCCAGCCTCGGTACGGCGGCGACGAGTTAGAGAGGGCCTCGCGGAGCCGATGGTTGCGCTCATATTCTGCCAGACGCGCGGGGCTGCGACGTCCTAGCGGCCCCTTCTGGCCATCACGACCGCGCTAGCCGCCGCGCCGCGGTGCCCTAGCCGCCCTTCTTTCCGTCCCGGTCCCGCCGGCCGAGCCGTCCGCGCAATCCCGGTGGAAGCTGGTTGCCGCCGGAGCCCTCGTCGCCGTCTCGCTCCGGTGGCCCGCCTTCGCCGTGAGCGGCGAACCCACCCAAACCGCGGGCGGCCGGATCAGCGCCTGATCTTTGCAGGCCAGGCGGCAGACCTTGACCGGTCCCGCCCGCGCCGCCCAGGCTGCCCAGGTCGCCGAGGATGCTCGGATCGATCCCGCCCGGGCCGCCCAGACCGCCCAGGCCAGGACGGCCGCCGGCCCCGATCCCGCCGAGACCGCCAGGCCCGCCAGGCCCGGCCGGCCCGAGCGCGCCGGGCTTGCCGCCCGGCAGGCTCCCCGGTCGCCCCGCACCGGCAGGACGGCCGCCGCCCTTGCCCTTCTTCTTGCCCTTGGCCTTCTGGCCACCGCGTCGCATGCCTGGCATTCCCGGCATCCCGGGCATCCCGCCGCCCATCATCTGCCGCATCATCTTCTGGCCCTCGAGGAACCGGACGACGAGCGAGTTGACTTCGCCCACGGTGACACCGGAGCCATTCGCAATCCGCAGCCGGCGCGACCCGTTGAGAATCTTGGGGTTTCTGCGCTCCTCGACCGTCATCGAGTTGACGATCGCAGCGGCCCGGTCGAGGTCCTTGTCGCTGATCTGGCTGAGCATCTCGCGGTTCTGGGCCGCGCCAGGCAGCATGCCGAGCAGGTTGCTGATCGGCCCCAGCTTGCGGACCATGGCCAGCTGCTCGACGAAGTCCTCGAGCGTGAGCCCCTCGGCCGAGGCCAGCTTCCCGGCCATATCGGCCGCCTGCTGCTGGTCAAACGTCCGCTCGGCCTGCTCGATCAGCGTGAGGATGTCGCCGAGGTCGAGGATCCGGGACGCCATCCGGTCCGGATGGAACAGGTCGAAGTCCTCGAGCTTCTCGCCCGACGAGGCGAACATGACCGGCCGGCCGGTGACCTGCGCGACCGACAGCGCCGCGCCGCCACGGGCGTCGCCGTCCAGCTTGGTCAGCACAACTCCGTCGAAGCCGACGCCGTCGAGGAAGGCCTGGGCGGTGGTCACGGCGTCCTGGCCGATCATCGAGTCGACCACGAACAGGATCTCGTCCGGGTCGACCGCGTCCCTGATCGCGGCGGCCTGCCCCATCATCTCGGCATCGATGCCTAGCCGCCCGGCGGTGTCGATGATCACGATGTTCTGCAGCCGGCGCCTGGCCTCGTCGAGCGAGTCGCGTGCGACCTGCACCGGATCGCCGACGCCGCTGCCGGGCTGCGGCGCGTAGACCGGGACGCCGGCCCGCTCGCCGAGCACCTGCAGCTGCTGGACCGCGTTGGGCCGCTGCAGGTCGGCCGCGACCAGCATCGGGGTGTTGCCCTGCCCGCGCAGCCACAGGGCCAGCTTGGCGGCCAGGGTGGTCTTACCTGAGCCCTGCAGGCCGGCCAGCATGATCACGGTCGGCGGCACCTTGGCGAACCGCAGCCGCCTGGCCTCGCCGCCAAGGATCTCGACCAGTTCCTCGTTGACGATCTTGATGACCTGCTGCGCCGGGTTGAGCGACTGCATGACGTCGGCGCCGAGCGCGCGTTCCTTCACCCGGGCGATGAACGACCGGACGACGGGGAGCGCCACGTCGGCCTCGAGCAGCGCGATCCTGATCTCGCGGCAGGTGGCATCGATGTCGGCGGGCGACAGCCGCCCTCGCCCGCGCAGGGACGAGAAGACCTGGGTCAGCCGGTCGGAGAGTGTCTCGAACACCTGTGGTGAACTCCTTCGTGCTGCAATCAGCTGTGCTGGCTACCGGCCGCTATCCGATCATCGCGTCGACGAACGCCTCGGGCTCGAACGGTGCCAGGTCGTCTGGTCCCTCGCCGAGTCCGACCAGCTTGACCGGCACGCCGAGTTCCCGCTGCACGGCGATCACGATGCCGCCCTTCGCCGTGCCGTCGAGCTTGGTCAAGACGATGCCGGTGATGTCGACCACCTCGGCGAAGACCCGGGCCTGGCGCAGGCCGTTCTGCCCGGTCGTCGCGTCGAGTACGAGCAGGACCTCGTCGACCGGGCCGTGCTTCTCGATCACGCGCTTGATCTTGCCGAGCTCGTCCATCAGCCCGGTCTTGGTGTGCAGGCGGCCCGCGGTATCCACGATCACGGTGTCGACGCCGCGCGCGGTCCCCACGCTGACCGCCTCGAACGCGACGCTCGCCGGGTCGGCTCCCTCGCGGTCGGCCCGGACGACGGTGGCGCCGACCCGGTTGGCCCAGGTCTCCAGCTGGTCGGCGGCCGCGGCCCGGAAGGTGTCCGCGGCCCCGAGGAGCACGGTGCGGCCGTCGCCGATCAGCACCCGGGCCAGCTTCCCGCACGTGGTCGTCTTGCCGGTGCCGTTGACGCCGGTGACCAGCAGCACGGCCGGCCGGCCGCCGTGCGGCGTAGTGTGCAGCGTCCGGTCGAAGTCCTCGCCGACCTGCTCGAGCAGGTCGGCCCGCAGCAGCGCCTTGACTTCGGCCAGGTTGCTGGTCCCGGCCACCTTGACCTCGGTCCGCAGCCGCTGGACCAGGTGCGCGGCCGGCCCGGCGCCCATGTCGGCCGTGATCAGGACCTCTTCGACCTCGTCCCAGGTCTCGTCGTCGAGCTTGCCCGACGACAGCAGGCTGAGCAGGGCCGAGCCGAACGCCGTCTGCGACCTGGCCAGCCTGCCCCGCAGCCGGACCATCCGCCCGGCCGACGGCGGCGGCTTCTCGAGCTCTGGAGTGGGTGCCGCCGGCGCCTGCGAGGCCGGCGGCGGCGCGGTGAGGTCCGGCGCCACCCCGGCCTCGGGCGCCTGAGGCGCGTGCGTGGCCGGCGGCGCGGCCGTCGCCGTACCGCCCTGGCCTGCTCGGTCGCCGCCCGACGGGCCTGGGCCGGCCTTGCCGCGCCGCCGGGTACGCGGCGCGAGCAGCGCGCCGCCGCCGACGATCAGGACGAGGAGGACGACCCCGAGAATGATGAGAACATTTTCCATGACGGCTTCAAGTCTGTCAGAAGCAGACGACCAACCGAGCCAGCCGGTGCCGGGCCGCCCCTCGCGCCGGGCGCCGGGGGGAGGCCTTGTTCATGATCATCGAGGGTTTTACGCCTGGCAGATGGAAAACCCTCGACGATCATGAAACTCACGGCCCCGGTGGCAGGCAGCGCGGCCCCGGGTGGGGGAGGGCTGGCGCGGGGTCAGGCTGGTTCGCGCTCGCGGAGGCGCTGGCTGATGACGGCGGAAACGCCGTCAGCGCGCATGCTGACCCCGTAAAGCGAGTCCGCGATCTCCATCGTCCGCTTCTGGTGCGTGATGATGATCAGCTGAGAGCTCGACCTGAGCTCGTCGAAGATGTCGAGCAGCCGCTGGACATTGGTGTCGTCGAGGGCGGCCTCGACCTCGTCCATGACGTAGAACGGCGATGGCCTGGCCTTGAAGATCGCCACCAGGAAGGCGATCGCGGTCAGTGAACGCTCCCCGCCGGACAGCAGCGACAGCCGCTTGACCTTCTTGCCGGGCGGCCGCGCCTCGAACTCGATGCCCGTCGCCAGCATGTCGTCGGGCTCGGTCAGGATCAGCTTGCCCTCGCCGCCGGGGAACAGGCGGCCGAAGATCTGCTCGAACTCGCGCGCGGTGTCGGCGTAGGCGTCGGCGAACACCTGCTGAACCCGGTCGTCGACCTCCTTGACCACGGTCAGCAGGTCCCGGCGCGTCTTGCGCAGATCCTCGAGCTGCGTCACCAGGAACGCGTGCCGCTCCTCGAGCGCGGCGAACTCCTCCAGCGCCAGCGGGTTCACCTTGCCGAGCTGGTCAAGCTGGCGCTGCGCCGTGTCGGCGCGGCGCTGCTGGACGTCCCGTTCGTAGGCCAGGGGCGGCACGTCGTCGTCGCCGGACGGCACGGGCACGTCAGGGCCGTACTCGGCGACCAGCGCCTCGACCTCGACGGCGTACTCCTCGATGGCCTTGGCCTCGACCTGCTCGATCCGGAGCCGCCGGCCGGCCCGTGATACCTCGGCTCCGTGCACCGTGTCGACGACCTTGTCGAGCTGGGCCGATGCCTCCCTGATCCGGGCCCTGACGACCTTGAGCTCCTCGTCGCGGCCCTGGTGCGCGATCTCAGCCTGCTGGCGCTGCGAGTCGGCCAGCCGAAGGGACCGCTCGATCGACGCGAGCGCCACCCGGGCACCGCTCGCCACCGCGCTGGCGACGGTCGCCTCAGCGGCCCGGCGCCTGGCCCGGTCGGCGGCCCTGGTGATGGCCTGCCGCTCGGCCGTGGCCGCTGAGGCCAGCGCGTCGGCCCGCCCGCTGATCGCGCGCAGCCGTTCCTCGACGGTCCGGACCTCGAGCCTGGCGTCCATCTCCGCGCTCCTGGCCGCGGCCGCGCTGTCGGCGAGCGCCTGCCTCGCCGCGCCAGAGAGCGCCGCGCGGCCCGGTCCGTCAGCCGGCCGCCGTCGCCGGCCCGGCCAGCCCCGCCGAGCAGGTCGAGCGGGGCAGGCTCGTCCGCCCCGCCAGCGTCCCCGGACCGGGCCGTCCGACCGGTCAGGCCGGACCGATCGGCCCCGTGGCCGTTCAGCTCGCCGGTGCCGTCCGCGGCCTGGCCCCCGTGTCCGGACTCGGCGGCGATCCGCGCCTCGATCTCGGCCAGCTGGCTCCTGCTCTTCTCGGCCGAACGGTCCGCCGCCGCGATCGCGGCCACCAGCCGGCCAGCCTCGTCTTGCGCCGCTCTGGCCGCCCCGGCGAGCGCCCCGAGCCGGCCCGAGATCTCCGCGGCGGCGGCGTCGACCTCCTGCATGCCGGCCTGCGTCTGCGCCAGGACCTGCCGGCAGTGTTCCTCTTCCTCGGCCGCGTCGGCCAGCTGCCGTTCGGCCCGCTGGGCGGCCAGCTCGACCGCCGCGAGCTGCCCGGACGCCTGCTGCGCGGCGGCCCGCAGGCCGAGCAGGCTCTGCCCGTCGGCCGAGCCGCCCCGCGCCCAGTGCGCCCCGAGCAGGTCACCGTCGGTCGTCACCACGGCCACCGACGGATCGGCCCGGACGAGATCAAGTCCGGTCGCGAGATCAGGCACGACCAGAACCCCGGCCAGCAGTCGCTCGACCGCGGCAGCCAGCTCGCCCGGCGCCTTCACGAGATCAAGCGCAGCTACAACGGAGCGCCGCCGCTGACCGTCCTGACCAGGGCCGGTCCCGGCACCGGGCGGGCCGGGCGGCTCGGGCTCGCGGCCGTTTCCGGCGCCGCTGGTGCGGGCGCCGCTGTTTCCGGCGCCTTTGTTTCCGGCGCCTTTGTTTCCGGCGCCTTTGTTTCCGGCGCCGCTGTTTCCGGCGCCGCTGTCGGCGATCAGCAGATCGGCTCGGCCCGACTGGCTGTCGCGCAGCATGCGGAGGATCTCGGCCGCGGACTCGATGTCATGGACCGCGATCGCGGCGGCCGACCGCCCGAGCGCGGCCGCGATCGCCTCGGACGCGCCGTCGGCGACCGTCAGGAGCTCGGCGACCGGGCCGAGCACGCCGGGGAACCCGCTGCCGTCGGCCAGCAGCACGGCCGAGGCGTCGGCACCGCGGCGCACCGCCTCCTCCAGCGCGGCGGCCCTGGCCCGGAGCCCGGCCCGCTGGTCACTGATCTCGTGCTCTGCCTTCCTGAGCGTGGCCAGCCGGGCCGCTGCCGCCTGCACCGTCGCGGCCGCCCGCTCGTTGGCGGCCACCAGCTCGGCTCGGTCCTCGTCCCGGCCGCCGAAGTGATCTTGCAGCTCGCCGTACTGCTGCTGGGCCTTTTCGGCGCGAGCCCTGGCCGAGGCGAGCACCGAGGCCAGCCGCCGGCCTCCTCCTGGGCCGCGGCGAGCCTGCTCCTGGCCGCTCCGGCCTGGCCGCGCAGCCTGGCTGCCCGCTCGGCGCGCTCGGCGGCCTCCCTGGCGTCGGCGGCGATCTGGCGCTCGGTCTCAGCCAGCGCGGCTTCCGCCGCTGTCCGTGCCGACACGGACATGGTCAGCTGCTCGCGGGCGGAGCCGAGCCGGTCGCTCAGCGCGTGCTCCTGCTCGCGGAGCTCAGCTGCTTCCCGGTCGAGCTCGTCGGGATCGCGGCCTGGCCGGGCGGGCTCGGGCGGAGCCGACAGGTGCTTGTGCCGCTCGGCGGCGAGGTCGGCGACCGCGCGCAGCCGCTCCGCCAGCCCGCCGAGCGCGAAGTAGGTCTCCTGCGCGACCGCCAGCCGGGGCGCGTGCTGCTGGGCGGCCGCCTCCAGTTCGGATTCGGCCAGCCGCGCCGTCATCAGCCCGGCCTCGAGCTCCGCCCGAAGGGCGGCGGCGGCGGTCTCGTCGGCCTCGTCACGCGCGAGTTCGGCGGAGAGCGCGATGTAGTCGTCGGCGAGCAGCCGGAGCCGCGCGTCGCGGAGGTCAGCCTGGATCACCGCGGCCTTGCGGGCCAGCTGCGCCTGGCGGCCGAGCGGCTTCAGCTGCCGGCCCAGCTCGGTGGTGAGGTCGACCAGCCTGGTCATGTTGGCCTGCATCGCCTCGAGCTTGCGCAGCGCCTTCTCCTTGCGCCTGCGGTGCTTGAGGACCCCGGCCGCCTCCTCGATCAGCGCCCGTCGCGCCTCGGGGCCGGCGTTGAGTATGTCGTCGAGGTGCCCCTGGCCCACGATCACGTGCATCTCGCGGCCGAGGCCGGTGTCGGAGAGCAGTTCCTGCACGTCGAGCAGCCGGCACTGACTGCCGTTGATCGCGTACTCGCTCTGGCCGGTCCTGAACAGCAGCCGGCTGATCGTGACCTCGGCGTACTCGATCGGCAGCGCGCCGTCGGTGTTATCGATGGTCAGGGTGACCTCGGCCCGGCCCAGGGCCGGCCGGCCGACGTGCCAGCGAACACGACATCTTCCATCTTGCCGCCCCGCAGCGGCTTGACGCCCTGCTGGCCCATCACCCAGGAGAACGCGTCCACCACGTTCGACTTACCCGACCCGTTCGGGCCGACGACGCAGGTGATGCCCGGCTCGAAGCGGAGCGTCGTCGCGGAGGCAAAGGACTTGAACCCCCGCAGCGTGAGGGTCTTCAGGTACACGGCCTGTTCTCCTCACCAGCCTGTGCTTGTCGTCAGTGTCTGCCGGGTTCCACCGAACACTACCGTGCGGCATCCCGGCCGCTGCCCATTCGGCGGACCGCGCCAGCCTTTGACGACGGCATGTCCCGACTGCACGGTCGCCAAATAGCCCACGTGTCGGCCGCTGAACAAGCGACCCACGCGCGGGCATGGTGAGATGCCAGCAGCCGGACGCCGATGCTCCACTGACGACGTCGCGGTTGATCGCGAGCCGTGCGGGGGTTAATCAGGCGCGAGCAGCCTGCTCAGGTGAGCGCGGGTTCGCGGTCATCGAGCAGCAACTCATGACCGACTCCGGCAGCGAGTACGTCATTTACCTCTTGAAGCCGGGCTAGCTCAGCTTCCAGGTCACGTACTCGTCGCTGCAGTCGGCGCATCTCAGAAACCATGCGGGGATCCGGCCCGCCAACATGGCCAAGCAGAGCCTTCGCCATTGCTTGAGGTCCTCCACACTGAGTGACCAGAGTGGTCGCGCACGCAGAAACGCAAGAAAACGCGCCAGTTGCGCGCAGGTAACGCCTCCATGGTCCCACCCACTACCCCATCCGGTCAAGTTGGCGTCTACCCAGGTCACCGGCATAGTTCAAGGTCGGATGACCCAGATCGGCTACCGCTCGACAAATCCGGCGAGTCCGCCGCGCGCCTCGTCCCACCGATGCGTGACCTGGACGACCTGCCCGGGTGCGCCAGGTGCCTCGAGCCGCTCGAGCAGCGCCATGCAGTTGTCCCTGTTGCCCTCGGCCACGACCTTCACCCGGCCGTCGACTAGGTTCTCCGCCACTCCGAGCAGGCCGAGTTCCAGCCCGATGCTGCGGACCCACCAGCGGAAGCCGACCCCCTGCACCCGGCCGCGGACCCAGGCCGTCAGCCTGGCCTGCCTGCTCAGCGCGTCCGCGAACCGGCCCGATGGCTCGGTGCCGACTTCAGCTTCGCTGTCGTCGAATCCGGTCACCAGCGCCCCCGCCGGGGCCGTGGCTGGCACTTCGGGCAGCTGAAGGACGACCGGTTCATGAACTTGTCCCGCCGAATGGCCGCGTCGCAGCGCCGGCAGGGCTGCCCGGCCCGGCCGTACACGGCCAGCGACCGGTCGAAGTACCCGCTCTCGCCGTTGACGCGGACGTAGAGGCGGTCGAAGGACGTCCCGCCCGCGATGATGGCCTCCGCGAAGACCTCGCGGACGCCGCGGAGCACCCGGACCACGTCACCGCGGCGAAGCGTGTCCGTGCCCCTGGCCCAGTGCAGGCCAGCCCGCCAGAGCGACTCGTCGGCATAGATGTTGCCGACCCCGCTGATGAGTGACTGATCGAGCAGAGCGCGCTTAATGCCGGTCTGCCGCCGCATCAGCCGGACGGCGAACCGGTCATCGTCGAAGGCCGGCTCCAGCGGGTCGGGCGCGATGTGGGCGATGGCCGCCGGCAGCTCGGCGCCGCCGGGCGAGAACGACAGGTGGCCGAACGTGCGCTGGTCCACGAAGCGGAGATCGGGACCGCGGTCGGTGAACGAGAACCTGGCCCGGACATGCGGCGTGAGCGGGCGATCCGCCTCGCCGACGACCAGCTGGCCGCTCATGCCGAGATGAGCGATCAGGGCATCGGCGTCGACGGGCAGCCACAGGTACTTGCCGCGGCGGCGCACCGAGCCGACGGTGCCGCCGGTCAGCGCGGCGGCGAAGTCGTCGGGACCGGCCAGGTGCCGCCGGGCGGCCCGGGGGTGCAGCACCTGCACCGTCTCGAAGGTTCGTCCGCTGACATGGCGCTGCAGACCGTCCCTGACGGTCTCCACCTCCGGCAGCTCAGGCAACGGTGACCGTCAGGCTTTCCGCGCTAGGCCCGGCGCTGCTTGCTGTCGGATGCGGGCGGACCTGCGGCCAGGGTAGCGGCGCCGTCACCGTAACCAAGCTCCGCCGCGTCGATGTCGTCGGCCGCCGAACCCACTCGGGCGCTGATCGCCGTCCAGGCCGCTTCGGCGGCCTGCTGCTCGGCTTCCTTCTTGGTGCGCCCTTCGCCCTCGCCCCAGATCTGGCCGCCGACCTTCGCCACAGCCCGGAACGACTTCTGGTGGTCGGGCCCGCTCTCGTCCACGACGTACTCGGGGCCGCCGAGATCCTCAGCCGCCGTGAGCTCCTGCAGCGATGTCTTCCAGTCCAGGCCGGCGCCGAGGCGGGCGGACCTGGCGATGACCGGATCGAAGAGCCGGTGCACGAGCGGGTCGGCGGACTCCATCCCGCCGTCGAGGTAGACGGCGCCGATCACGGCCTCCAGCGTGTCGGCCAGGATCGAGGACTTGTCCCGACCTCCGGTGCTCTCCTCGCCCTTGCCGAGCCGGACGTACGAGCCCAGCCGCAGGCCGCGGGCAACGCTCGCCAGCGCGCGGCTGTTGACCACCGCGGCCCGCAGTTTCGCGAGGTTTCCCTCCGGCAGGTCAGGGTGCTTGCGGAACAGCGTGTCCGTGACGATCAGCCCGAGGACCGAATCGCCAAGGAACTCGAGCCGCTCGTTGGTCGGCAGGCCGCCGTTCTCGTAGGCGAACGACCGGTGCATCAGGGCACGGTCTAGCAGGTCGTCGCGCACCCGGACCTGCAGCTTGCTCAGGAGGACGGCGATGTCGGCATCAGCCGCCCGCCCATCGGCCGGCGAAACGCTCACCGCTTCCCCTCCCTCCCGTGACTACGGGTATCCCGCCAGCTAGCAGCCTCAGGAGGGAGTGATGACCTGGCGCCGGTTGTATGTTCCGCAGGTCGGGCACGCCGTGTGCGGCAGCTTCGGGTCGTGGCACTGCGGGCAGCGCACGAGGTTCGGCGCGGTCGCCTTCCACTGCGCGCGGCGAGACCTGGTGTTGCTACGCGACATCTTCCGCTTGGGTACTGCCACCTCAGCGCTCCTTCGAACCGGCGGGACCGGAGGTCCCTGTCGACGTTGTGTCCTGCTGCCGGCCATTGCTGGCCGGTCCGTTCTCAGCGGCCCGCGCCCGCGGGCGGTCCGCCTCACTCTCGGCCCTGCTCTCAGCCCGGCCGGATTCCTCGGCCCCGCTGGCTTCGTCCGCAGGGAACAAGTCCTTCAGCACCGCCCAGACCCCGCCGTCATCGGGATGACGGTGATCGGGCTCCGCGTCGGCGAGCCGGACGCCGCACTTGCTGCAGAGCCCCGCACAGTCAGCACTGCACAGCGGCGACAGCGGCAAGTCCAGGACCAGCGCGTCCCTGAGCGCGGGCTCAAGGTCCAGCAGGTCCCCGTCCAGAAGATACCCGTCGTCGCCTGAGCCACCGGCCTCGGCGGCGAACAACTCCTGAAAACCGACCTCGATGCCCGACGTGAACTCATCGAGGCAGCGCGCGCACTCGCCGACCAGCTCAGCCGTCACGCTCGCGGTGACGAGCACACCGTCGGTGACGTCCTCCAGCTGAACCTCGAGTTCGAGATCGCTGCCCTCGGGCACCCGCACCATTCCCGCGCCAAGCTCCGCGGGCGCCGGCACCGTGCGCGTTTCCGAGCGCGCTGACGCCGATCCGAGCGTCCTGGTGTCGAAGACAAGCGGACCGCGCGGATCCAACCGCTGAGTTCTCTTGAGTTTCGCGTTTGGCATGGCTAGCGCAGAAGGTGAGTTGGTACTGGGCGGTCAGCTTACCTGTCGGCCTGCGGAATCCCCAACTTGGCCACGAAGGGCTAGCCGACGCCTAGTCGCGGGTGAGCCGCTCGGTGAGCTGCCGCAGGACCGGCTCCGGCACCAGGCTGGCCACGTCCCCGCCGTAGCTGGCGAATTCCTTGACCAGGCTGGAGGACAGGAAAGCGTAGAGCGGGTTCGTGGTCATGAAGAGGGTCTCGATGCCAGCCTGGTTGTAGTTCATCTGCGCCATCTGCATCTCGTAGTCGAAATCGGTGACCGCCCGCAGGCCCTTCACGATCGCGGACACCTCGTTAGCGCGGCAGAAGTCCACGATCAGGCCGTTGAACTTGGCCACCGCGACGTTCGGCAGGTCCTTGCTGACCTCGCGCAGCAGCTCGACCCGCTCGTCGGCGGTGAACAGGGACGACTTGGACGGATTGCGCAGCACGGCGACGATCACCTCGTCGTGGAGTTTCGCCGCGCGGCTGATGATGTCCAGATGGCCATTGGTGACCGGGTCAAAGGACCCAGGGCAGACCACGCGAATCACGCCGACTCACGCTCCCGTCGGTGCGGCCGGTTCTCCGGAAACGGGCAAGGCTCCTGACGCGCGACCGTACCAGAGCATCGTCTCGCCGTAGCGCCTGGACCGGTCCCTGGCGTATCCGGCCGGCCACGGCGGCTCGCCGGACCTGGCGTCTCGCTCCAGTATGACCAGGGCGTCCCGCGCCAGCCAGCCTTGCCCGGCCAGCATCGTCAGCACCGTGCGGAGCTCGTCGTCGGCCGCCGAGTAGGGCGGATCGGCGAAGACGAGATCGCGCGCCGCGGCCGCTCCAGGCCCGCGGCGCAGCGCGCGGTCGGCCCGGTCCTGCACCAGCCGCGCGCCTGGCAGGCCCACGGCCTCGATGTTGCGCCTGATGACCCGGGCCGCGGCCGCGTCGGACTCGACCAGCAGCACGTCGGCCGCGCCCCGGGACAGTGCCTCGAGGCCGACCGCCCCCGAGCCCGCGTACAGGTCGAGCACGGCCGCCCCGTCCAGGCCGCCCAGCATCGCCAGCACGGCGGCGAACAGGCCCTCTCTGGTCCGGTCGCTCGTCGGTCTCGTCGACCGGCCGGCCGGGACCGCCAGGCGGCGGCCGCCGGCGGCGCCCGCGATGATCCTGGTCACCGGTCAGGCCTTCTCGAGGAACTCGGCGCGCTCCGCGTCGAGCATCACGGCGATCGCAGCGGCCAGCGCCGGCTGCCCGGCAAGAGCCGGATCGGCGCCGATCAGCTCCTCGGCCTCCTGCCTGGCCAGCCCGATCAGATCCTCGTCCTTCAGCAGGGTGAGCAGCTTCAGGCTCGACCTTCGTCCGGCCTGAGCGGCACCGAGGACGTCGCCCTCCCGGCGCTGCTCGAGGTCGAGCCTGGACAGGGCGAATCCGTCCTGGGTCGCCGCCACGGCGTCGAGCCGTTCCCTGGCCGGTCCCGCCTCGGCCTCGGTAACCAGCAGGCACAGCCCGGGATGACCGCCCCGGCCGACCCGGCCGCGGAGCTGGTGCAGCTGCGAGACCCCGAACCGGTCCGCGTCCATGATCACCATCGTCGTGGCGTTCGGCACGTCGACGCCGACCTCGACGACGGTGGTCGTCACCAGGACGTCGATCTGGCCGTCGGCGAACGCCAGCATGGTCTTGTCCTTCTCGTCCGGCGCCAGGCGCCCGTGCAGCACGGCCAGCCTGAGGTCGGCGAGCGGCCCGCGGGTGAGCTGAGCCGCCAGGTCCATGACGGCCAGCGCCGGGCGGCGCTGCTCGGCCTCGTCGTCGGCGAAGTCGAATCCGCCGTCATCGGCGATTCCGAAATCTGCCTCGTCGTCCCGGACCGGAGCGGCCCGCCGGTCATCCGGGCCAGACTCGCCCGGCCCTGCGCCCGCCGGGGAGCCACCTGTTTCTCCGCCGATCCGGGGGCAGACGATGTAGGCCTGGCGGCCCTGGGCCACCTCCTCCTTCACCCGCTCCCAGGTGCGGTCGAGGTAGCGCGGCTTCTCGGCGGCCGGCACCACGTGGCTGGCGATCGGCGACCGGCCCGCGGGCAGCTCGGTCAGCTCGGTGACCTCGAGGTCACCGAACACGGTCATCGCGACCGTCCGCGGTATCGGGGTCGCCGTCATGACCAGAACGTGCGGCCTGCCGCCAACCGCCTTGCCGCGCAGCGCCTCGCGCTGCTCCACGCCGAACCTGTGCTGCTCGTCGATCACGATCAGCCCCAGGTCGGCGAACTGCACGTGCTCCTCGAGCAGCGCGTGAGTGCCGATGACGATCCCGGCCTCGCCGGTGGCCGCCGACAGCAGCGACCGGCGGCGCGCCGCCGTGCCCTGCGACCCGGTCAGCAGCGCGACCCTGGTGGCCTGCTCGGCGCCGCCTAGCTGGCCGGCCATCGCCAGCGGGCCGAGCATCTGGCTGATCGACCGGTGATGCTGCTGCGCCAGCACCTCCGTCGGCGCGAGCAGGGCCGCCTGCCCGGCCGCGTCCACGACTTGGAGCATCGCGCGGAGCGCGACGATCGTCTTGCCCGACCCGACCTCGCCCTGCAGCAGCCGGTGCATCGGGTGGTCCTGCGCGAGATCGGCCGAGATCGTCTCCCCGGCCGCCGCCTGGCCGGACGTGAGGGTGAACGGCAGGCTCCGGTCGAAGTCGGCCAGCAGGCCGCCGTCGGTCCGCGGCCTCGGCTGCGAGTCGTATTCGGTGGAGACGCGCCGCCGCTGCGCCAGCACCACCTGCAGCATGAACGCCTCGTCCCACTTCAGCCGCCTGACCGCGCGGTTCTTGTCCTGGTCGTCGACGGGCCGGTGGATGGCGTTCAGCGCGCGGGCATAGTCATACAGGCCGTGCCGCGCCCTGATCGGCGCGGGCAGCGGATCGCCGTCCAGTTCGACGGCCGCCAGCGCGAGCCGCACCGAGTCCGCGATCTGCCAGGACGCGATGTCCTTGCTCGCCGGGTAGATCGGGATCAGCTCGGTGGCGAACTCAACCGCGCGGGCCGAGCCGTCGGGTTCGGCTCCGATCAGCTCATATTCCGGATGCGACAGCTGGCGCTTGCCGCGGAAACTCGATACCTGACCGGAGAACAGGCCGTGCAGGCCGGGCGCGAGCCGGCGTTCCCGCCAGTCCTGCCGCCCCTTGCCGAAGAACGTCAGGGTCAGCTGGCCGCGCCCGTCGGTCACGACCGCCTCGAAGATGGACCCCCGCCGGTTCCGCATCGGCCTGGTCGACACCGACGCGATCATCGCCTGCACGGTGACGTGCTCACCATCGCGGAGCCCGGCGAGGTCGGTCAGCTCGCCCCTGGTCTCGTACCGGCGCGGGTAGTAACCCAGCAAGTCACCGACGGTTCGCAGGCCCGGGCCGAGCGTGGCGAGCCGTTTCGCGGCCTTGTCGCCGACGACACCGCGGAGCGGATCAGTGAGCTTGGGCATGGCTTACTCCGCCCCGATCAGCAGCACCGCACTGGCCATACCGCCGTCATAGCAGACAACCTCGGCCGCCGGGGCGATGGCGGCGACCTGACCGGCCGCCAGCCGGCCAGCGATCGGGTCCGCCCCCTGGCCGGTGACCAGCGTGAGCAGCTCCGTCTCCGGGCCAGCCAGCCGGCCGAGCACGGCAGCGGTCACCGCGGCCAGCTCGCTACCGCTGGCGACTGCCTGGCCGTCGATCCGGCCGACGAGCGGCTCGCCGGCCGGGTCAGCCTGACCGTCGGATACAGGCCGGGTGATGGCGGCCCAGCGCATCCCGGCCGCGGCCCGCCGCATGGCCGCGAGATCGGCATGCTGGTCGCGTCCTGGGTCGTGCACGGCCAGCGCCGCCAGCGACTGAACCAGGCTGCCGACCTCGACGACCGGCCAGCCAGGCGGCCAGCGCCGAGCCAGCCGGCCGGTGCGCGACCAGGACCGCCGGCTCGTTCGAGCTGACGATCTCGTCTAGCTCGGCGACCGGATCGGCGCCCGCCGAGCAGTCCACGACCGCCGCGCCCGCTCCGCGGAGGAGCTCGCGCAGGCCGGCCCCGTCGGCGACCGCGACAATCCGGCTGGCCGGCGCAGGCCAGCCTGGCCGGGGGGCTCGCGTGGTCTTTGTTGAGGTAAGTGACCGTGACCTTGGTTGGCCGGCCGGCGGCGAGCCCGGCCTCGATCGCCGCGCCGGCGTCGGCGACGTGAGCGTGCACGTGCCACAGCGGCTCGCCGCCGGAGACGACCAGCGAGTCGCCGAGCCGGTCAAGCTGATCCCGCAGGGCCGCGACCGCGGGCTCGGCGGCATCGAGCAGGAAGGTGACCTCATACGCGAACGTCGACGCGGCGGCCGCGCCGGCGGGCGGCGCGGAGGCGGCGTTCAGGACGGCATACGCTCGCGCCGACCCGGCGGGAGCGACCAGGGGGCGCGCGGGCGCGGGCTCCGGGATCTCGTAGGCCCCGGCATGGGTCCCGCTGATGGCGGTGCTCAGCGCGTCGAGCAGGACGCAGAGCCCGGCCCCGCCGGCGTCGACCACGCCGCTGGCCGTCAGGGCGTCCAGCTGCTGCTGCGTGCGGATCAGCGCCTGGCGTCCGCCGAGAGCGGCAGCGCGGCCCACCTCGGCCAGGCCCACCTCGGCCAGGCTCGCGCCCGCCTCAGCCAGGCCCGCAACCGCCTGCGCTGCGGCCCGCGCCGCCGCGTCGGCGACGCTCAGGACGGTGCCTTCCACCGGCCGGTATACCGCGGCCCGGGCCAGGACCGCCGCTCTGGCCAGGGCGGTCGCCACCACCTGGCCATCGCACGGCGCGGCGGGCCCGCAGGTGTCGGCGAGCCCGCGCAGCAGCTGGCTGACGATGATGCCCGAATTGCCGCACGCTCCGCGCAGCGCGGCCGTCGTGGCGGCGTGCCAGATGTCGGCCGGGCTGGCGTGCGGCGGGAGGCCGTCCACGGCGTCTGCAGCGCAGGCGATCGTCCGGTGCAGGTTCGTCCCCGTGTCCGCGTCCGGGATGGGAAACACGTTGAGCCTGTCGATGGCTGACCGGGTCCGGCCGAGCGCATCGGCCGCGAGGCGGAACCAGAGCCGCACGACATCGCCGTCCAGGGCGTCAGCTGCCGGCATGCCTTGCAGGCTACTTCGTCGGTCTGACGGCCGTCGGCACGCGGCGAAAACGCCCGCCTGCGTGCGAGCGGGCCGGGCCCGCTGCCGCGGTCCCCGCGAGCCCGCGGACAGCCCGGATGCCGACCGAGTCGCGCTCAGGGCCGCGAGTCGGATATTCTTGACCGGCCGGGCAGGCGTAGGTCGGCCCGATGACCCATCTGACTACCAATCAATGGAGCGATCCCGTGGCTTCCGTCTGCGACGTGTGCGGCAAGGGGCCGGGCTTCGGCAATAACGTGTCACACTCGCATCGCCGCACCCCGCGCCGCTGGAATCCCAACATTCAGCGCGTCCGCGTCAAGATCGGGCAGACGCCCCGCCGGCTGAACGTGTGCACTTCCTGCATCAAGGCCGGCAAGGTCACTCGCTGACCGCCTGCTCCCGGCTGACCTGAGTTCCCGGCTGACCTGAGTTCCCGGCTGAGCTGAGTTCCCGGCTGACCCGCGCTCCGGGCTGGCCGGGTGCTAGCTGACCGGCTGCCGGATCCGCCAGCCGTGGTCGACGGGCCCGATCCCGGCGCCGAGCGGGAAGCCGCCGTCGATCGCGCCCGTGACATATTCCTTGGCCGACTCGATCGCGGCCGGCACGTCCGAGCCCCATGCGAGCTGCGAGGCGATGGCGGACGCCAGCGTGCAGCCGGTTCCGTGCGTGTGACGGCTGGCGATCCTGTGACCCGGAAAGCGGATCACCTGCCCGTCGCCGAAGAGCAGGTCGACCGGGTTGCCTGGCAGGTGACCGCCCTTGACCAGGACCCAGCGCGGACCGCACGAGGCGATCTGCCGCGCGGCCTCGAGCATCGCCTTCTCGTCCGCGATCGTCATGCCGGTCAGCAGTTCGGCTTCGAGCAGGTTAGGCGTCACGACCGTCGCCAGCGGCAGCAGGTCGCTCCTGAGCGCGTCAAGCGCCCCGCGTGACAGCAGGCTGTCGCCGTGCTTGGAAACCGCGACCGGATCGACGACCACCGGCGCGTCGACGGCCGACAGCCGGTCGCTGACCGCCAGCACGATCTCAGCCGACGCGAGCATCCCGGTCTTGATGGCCTGCGCGCCGATATCACCGAGGACGGAGTCGAGCTGCGCGCGAACGGCCTCCGGCGGAAGCTCCCAGTAGCCCTGGACGCCGACCGAGTTCTGGGCCGTGACGGCGCACACCACCGTCATGCCGTGCACGCCCAGGGCGAGCATGGTCTTCAGGTCGGCCTGGATTCCGGCCCCGCCACCGGAGTCTGAGCCTGCGATGGCGAGCACCCGAGGCGGCGTATCGTTCATGCCAGCCAGGGTAGGCCGAGACCGGCACCGGGCCGGCACCCGCCAGGTCCCGCCCCCGCTGCCGGCCGAGTAGCCCGGCCCCGGGTTCCTAGCGGCCCGACACGGGCAGGTCGCCGCCCGGCCAGCCGGCCTGGTGATGCGGCCAGCCAGACGGATCGTGCTGATCACCGGCGCTGAGCGCGATGAACCTGCAGTTTCTGGTGTCAAAGAAGCAACTGGCCGGCCCGACCGGCGATCCCGCGCCCAGGACCACGATCCTCGCCTCGTTGGCTCCTGACCTCGGCCAGGGCAGCGGCGAGCCGGTGACAATGACGCCGACCGAACCTTCCCGATTCCAGTCGGCCCCCACGACGGACTGGATGTGGGCTCCCGGGAGGGTGAATTTCAGGCTCCACTTGCCGAGCGACTTACGGCTGACGATCACGATCACCGCCATGAACTGGCCATAGGGCCTCGGCAGCAACTGGTACTCGAGCTTGACGCCGGCCGGACGGACGCTGACGCTGACCGGACGCTGCTGGGTGGCGGGCAGCCTGACCACGTGCTTGATCGCAGGCTTCGGCGCCGAGGGCGGCGGGGAAGCCGACGCACACCCCGCGTCCACGCAGCGACCGCTCTGACTCGGCGGGAAGGTCAGCGCCGGGTGCGGCGTCGCGACGGTGAGCGAGGTGGCGATCACGATTCCCACGCTGACGGCGAACCAGGGCGTCAGCATGGCGCCGCGAAGGATCCGCCCGTACTCGGGAGGCGAGGTTCTGGTCCGCCGAGCGGCAGGCATCGAGTAGATCGCAGCCGGTTCCGGTGGCATAGCCCGGCCCTCATCAACCTGAATCTGCGAAGCATTCGGCCGGACGCGGCGTTCAGGCCAGAATCCCTGACGCTTCGCCCTAAGTCGAGGACGGCTCTCCAGCCGGTGTCGCGGCATCAGTGTGGTTATATCAAGCAATTGGCCAGCAGGGCGAGTGACATAGAGAATTTGATCGAACACGAAGCGTAACTAGATGCGGAAATGGTCCCAGCCACCCGCATCGTTCCAGCGCCGGCGGTCCACCAGAACGCCGTCGCCGCGCGAAACTTTCCCGATAACCGTCCATCGCCCGGGCAGCTCTGTACCGGGCGGGAACGTCGCGGCCAGCGCGTGATCGTCGCCGCCCGCCAGCACCCACGGCAACCAGTCGATGCCGCCGAGCAGCGCCGCCGCCCGCGCGAGCGAGCCCGGGCTGACAACCGGCTCGGCGGCCAGGAGTGCCGACTCCACTTCCAGCCGGACCTCGCTGCCGGCCGCGATGTGGCCGAGGTCCGCGATCAGCCCGTCGCTGATGTCGATCATCGACGTCGCCCCGAGCGAGGCGGCCTGCGGTCCGGCGTCATAGGGAGGATCGGGCCGCTGATGAGCCCTGATCAGGTCCTCCAGACCGGTGCCGGGCGCGGTCAGCCCGGCGCTCAGCAGCGCCAGCCCGGCGGCGGCACGGCCGAGGGTCCCGGTCATCGCCACCACGTCACCTGGCCGGGCCCCGCGGCGCGTCACCGGTGGCCGGCCGCCGAGGTCCCCGAGCGCAGTGATGGCCAGCATGACCAGATCGGCGCTGCTGGTGTCACCGCCCGCGACGCTGGCCCCGGCCGCCTCGCACTCCGCCGCGATACCTTGCGCCAGCTCCAGGACCCAGGCCACCTGCAGGGTGCCGGGGCCGGCGAAGCTGACCAGCAGGGCCGTCGGGCTGGCTCCCATGGCGGCGATATCGGCGAGGTTCCTGGCCGCGGCCTTGCCGCCGATGTCGCGGGCCGACGACCACTCGCGGCGAAAGTGCCGTCCCTCGATCAGCATGTCCGCCGTGGCGACCACCCGGCCGTCGGCGGCACGGAGCACTGCCGCGTCATCACCGATCCCGACGATCAGCTCGGCACCGCCGGGAAAGCACTCCCCGATGGCTGCGATCAAGGCGAACTCGCCCAATTCCGCGATGGTGATGTGTGCCTCCCTGCACCGTTGCCGAGCCGACCATCCTGGTGCGCCTGCGACTGCTGCCTACGGTAGCGTTGCGATCACACTGACGACCGGAGGGCGACATGGTCCAGGCTTATATCCTCGTCCAGACTGAGGTCGGGAAGGCTGCCGACGTGGCAACGTCGATCGGGCAGATTGCCGGCGTGACCCAGGCTGACGATGTGACTGGTCCCTACGACGTCATCGTCCGCGCGGAAGCGGACAACGTCGATGATCTCGGCCGCCTCGTCGTAGCGCAGATCCAGGGAGTCCCCGGCATCACCAGAACTCTGACCTGCCCGATCGTTCACATCTAAGCCCTGTCAGCTACCCCGGCCCCGACCTGATCAGCTCGCGCGCGGACAGCGTGTTCCGGCCCAGCCCGATCCGCGCCGCCTGACCCAGGTCGGCGAGCGTGTCGACGTCGCGCCTGAGCCCGGGGATGTCGGGCAGGTCGAGCTCGACGGCCCCGGCCTCGCGATGCCGCCGCCGCGACTGCGGGCCGAATCGCGGGCTGAACGCCACCCCCGGCAACGCCGTGTACAGCGTGGTCCCTGAGCCAGCGGCATCGGCCACGAAGGCCTGCGTGACCGCCGAAGCCGCGGCCAGCGCCGCGGTCAGCTCGCGGGCGGACAGTGCGGGCAGATCGGCAGTCAGCGCCGCCAGCCCGCGGCCCGACCAGCGGCCGGCCGCGTGTTCCGCGCCGACGGCCAGCGCCTGGTTCAGGCCCGCCCCCGGGCGGTCGGCGATGACCTGGGCGCCGAGCGCCTCGACCTCGGTCCGCACGGCCGGGTCGTCGCTGACCACGATCACGTCCCCGACAGCAGAGCAGGCGACGGCCGCCGCCACCGTATCGGCCGCCATGGCCAGCGCCACGGCTTCGCGGTGGGTATCGGCGAGGTCGGCCAGCCTGGATTTGGCCAGGGCAAGTACTTTGACGGGGATTACCACTGACCAGGTCAGCGGGGTATTGGTTCCCATAGCATCCGATCTTGCCTCGACACTGCGTCAGGCGAACAGGAAGACTGGCACCATGAGGTGCGGGAGAGTGTGAATATGAGCAAGCGCGCAGACGGCAGCTACTCCGACGCTTGGCGCGGAGTGTCGAAAATGATTCTGCGGCCGACCATCCGCGCTCTGATGAAACATGACTGGCAGGGTCAGGAGCATTTCAGCCCGGCCGGGGGCATGATCGTGGCCGCGAATCATCTCTCCTACGCCGACGTGCTCGCCCTCGCGCTCTTCTGCGATCAGGCCGGACGCTACCCGACCTTCCTGGCCAAGTCCTCGCTGTTCAAGGTCCCCGTCCTCGGACCGATCATCGTCAAGCTCGGGCAGCTTCCCGTCTACCGCGGGCAGGCCGACGCGGGCCTCGTGCTGCGCGACGCCGAGCAGGGCGTCAAGGACGGCGCCTGCGTTGTCTTCTACCCGGAAGGGACCGTCACCCGCGACCCGGCCCTCTGGCCGATGCACGCCAAGACCGGCGTCGCCAGGCTGGCGCTCGCCACCGGCGCGCCGGTGGTGCCGGTCGCCCACTGGGGCGCACAGGACGTCCTCGCCTACGGAAGCTTCAGGCCGCACCTGATCCCCCGCCGTACGGTGCACGTCATCGCTGGTCCTCCGGTCGACTTGTCGGAGTTCGCCGGACTGCCGCTCGACACCCCGACGCTGCGTGCTGCCACTGACAAGATCATGGCAGAGGTATCGGCGCTGGCCGGCAAGCTGCGCGGCGAGGACCCGCCCGCCCGGCCGTACCATCCGGCGGTCGCGCGCCGCAAGCAGCGTGCCGAGCTGCGCCAGCTTGCCGAGCAGAGCGCGGAGGAGGCGGGCTCGGCCGCGGAATCCAGCCCCGACCCGGCTTCCGGTCCTGACCCGGTGGCCAGCCCGGATCCGGCCAGCCCAGATGCAGCCAGCCCAGATGCAGCGGGCAGCGAGGTTCTCGGCCCGTGACAGCGGCCGTGATGGGCGGCGGTTCCTGGGGAACTACATTCGCCCAGGTGCTGTGCGACGCCGGGACCGAGCCAGTGCTGTGGTGCCGCCGGCCGGACGTCGCGGCGACCATCAACGCGACCAATCGCCATCAGGACTACCTTCCCGATATCGTGCTGCCGGCCACTCTCCGGGCGACGGCCGACCCCGCGGAGGCGCTGGCCGGCGCGGACGTCGTTGTGCTCGCCGTTCCCGCGCAGTCGCTGAGGCAGAACCTGGCCGCCTGGGTCGGCCGGATCCCGCAGGGAGCGATCCTGGTCAGCTTGATGAAGGGCATCGAACTCGATACCGGCAAGCGGATGACCGAGGTCATCGGCGAGGTCACAGGCTGGCCGCACGAGCAGATCGCCGTGGTGACCGGGCCGAACCTCGCGCAGGAGATCGCCCAGCGCCAGTACGCGGCGACGGTGGTGGCCTGCACCGACCAGCAGGCGGCCGAGAACCTGCAGAAGGCATGTCACACCAGCTACTTCCGCCCGTACACCAACCCGGACGTGATCGGCTGCGAGCTCGGCGGCGCCGTGAAGAACCCGATCGCGCTCGCCGTCGGGATCGCGGTTGGCATGGGCCTGGGCGACAACACCAAAGCCATGCTGATCACTCGCGGCCTAGCGGAGATCTCCCGGCTCGGCGCCGCGCTAGGAGCCGACCAGCACACCTTCGCGGGGCTGGCCGGGATGGGTGATCTGGTCGCCACGTGCTCTTCTCCACTATCCCGGAACAGGACCTTCGGCGAGAATCTCGGACGCGGGATGCGGCTCGACGACGTTATGGCCAACACGAATCAGGTGGCCGAAGGCGTCACGACGTCGAAGTCCGTCCTCGAGCTGGCCAGCATGCATGCCGTGGAGATGCCGATCACGCAGGTCGTCGCCGCGGTGGTCTACGAGGGCCTGGATATCGGCCAGGCCGCGCTGATGCTGGCCAGCCGAACGGCGAAACCAGAGCGCTATGGCATCTGACAGATGGCCACGGCCGGAGCGGGATCCGCGCGACGTGGACGATCAGGGCCAGCCAAGCCAGCGTCAGCCGAGCCACCGGGGCCAGCCGAGCCAGCGGGGCCCGCGCGAGCCGAGCCCGCGCGAGCCGAGCCAGCGGAGCCAGCGCGAGCCGAGCCCGCGCGAGCCGAGCCCGCGCGAGGCGAGCCAGCCTGGTCAGCGGGATCAGCGGTCTGGCGTCGGTTATCCGCGCGGCATTGGGCCGGCCGAGAGCCGCCGGGTCGCCGACCCCCGGTTCAGCGACCCAGTCCGGCCCGATCCGCGCCGGGTGGAGGCAGTCCGCGGGGAGCCGAACGGGGTGGCGGAGCCGCGCAGGAGCGCCGATCCCTGGTTCGGCGCGGACCCACGGCGCGGGCCCGACCCGCGGCTCGGCCCTGACCGCCGGCTCGGGGCAGATCCAGGCCGGGCCGGGCCGCGATACGCCGGCCCGCAGTACGCCGAGCCACGGCGCGGGCCGGACCCACGCCTCGCGGCCGACCCACGCCTCGCGGCTCGCGGGCCGGACCCCCGGCTCACGGTCGACCCACGCCTCGCAGACCCCCGGCTGATGGCAGACCCGCGGCTCGGCGCGGACCCAAGGCTCGGCGCGGACCCAACGCTCGGCGCGGACCCCCGGCTCGGAGCGGACCCCCGGCTCGGCGCGGACCCAAGGCTCGGCGCGGACCCAAGGCGCGGCGCGGACCCAAGGCGCGGCGCCGATCCCCGGCTGATGGCGGACCCGCGGTTCGACGTGGACCCGCGGTCGGGCGACCCCGGATGCGGGCGACCCCCGGATGACGGGCGACCCCCGGATGGCGGGCGACCCCCGGATGGCGGGTTCGGTGCTGGCCGCTCACGCCGGCAGCGACCCGTGGGGCCTATCAGGTCGCGCCGGATATCCTGCCCCCCGCCGTCTCGCGGGGCCGCCGCGGGCCATCGAAGCACCTCGCCTGGCCATCGAGGCGCCTCGACCAGTCGACCAGGCGGTCGACCCGCGCGGCCCGGCACAGCGTCATTCTGAGCCCGGCCACTCCGACCCGCCGCGCCACTCCGACCCGCCGCGCCACTCCGACCCGCCGCGCCACTCCGACCCGCTGGGCCACTCCGACCCGCTGCGCCACACGGACCCGCTCGGACTGACCGACCCCCTGGGCCTGCCTGGCCCGGCCGGTCAGTCGGACCCGCTGCGCCGAACTGACCCGCTCCAGCGCACGGGCCCGCTGCCACGCACCGGCCCGCAGGCGGCCGCCGAGCCGCCGCGAGCGGCCGATCACCAGCGCCGGTACGGCGAGAACACCCGGTCCGTGCACCTGCCCGTCCCCGCACCCCCCGTGCAGCAGCCGCTGGCCCCGCCCATCTACCGCACCGCCGCTTTCACCTTCGGCAGTGCCGCCGAGTATGCGTCGGTGCTGGCCGACGCGACTCCCGGCTTCAGCTACAGCAGGATCGATAACCCGACCGTGGAGGCGTTCTGCTCGGCGGTCGCCGCGCTGGAGGGCGTCAACCTGAGCTACCAGCCGGCCGCACAAGCGTTCGCCTCGGGAATGGCTGCGATCTCTACCGTCTTCTGGGCGTTCACCAGGGCGGGAGCCCACGTCGTCGCGCCCAGCGCGATCTACGGCGGCAGCTACAGCTTCCTGCGGAATGTCGCGTCCAGCTTCGGCGTCCAGACCGATTTCGTCGACATGACCGACCTGGCCCGGGTCAGGGCGGCGCTGCGGTCCGGCACGTCGATCGTGTATGCCGAGACGCTCGCGAATCCCACCGTCGCGGTGGCCGACCTGGCCGGGCTCGCCAGGCTGGCGCACGAGGCCGGAGCCATGCTGGTCGTCGACTCGACGCTGGCGCCGCCCGTCATCTGCCGCCCGCTCGAGCACGGGGCAGATCTCGTCCTGCACTCGGCCACGAAGTACTTCGGCGGCCACTCAGACGTCACGGGCGGTGTCGTCACCGGTCATCCCGAGCTGATCAGGCGGATCCGCAGTATCCGGGTCGACACCGGCGGCTCGCTCGGCCCCGACGATTCCTACCTGCTGCGCCGCGGGCTCGAGACCTTGCCGCTGCGGGTCCGCAGGCAGTGTGCGACAGCCCAGCTGCTAGCGGCCGGGCTGGTGAGGCACCCAGCCGTCCGGACGGTCTGCTACCCGGGTCTGACTCAGCACGTCGGCCACGAGCTTGCCCGCCGCCAGTTCGACGCCGGTCCCGAGGGAACGAGATTCGGGGCGATCGTGACCGTCGCGCCGTACGGTGGGCACGAGGCCGGGATGCACTTCGCCGACCGGCTGCGGCTGGCGACGCTGGCGACATCGCTGGGCGGCACGCACACCAAGGTCAGCCATGTCGCGTCCACGACGCATCGGCAGATGGACGGCGGGGCGCTGGCCGCGGCCGGGATCGACCCCGGGTCGGTGCGGTTCTCGATCGGCCTCGAGGACGGAGAGGACCTGCTGGCCGATGCGATGGCCGCACTGGACTCGCTTGGCAGAAGGTAGCCGGAAGGGGCCTGATTCTCGAAGTTCGGTCAGGCCGGCTTAGGCGGCAATAACGTCATACGGGAGGAATTGGTGGAGGGCGGACGCAGGATCAGGGTCGCCGTAGTATTCGGCGGCCGGGGACCCGAGCACGCGATCTCCTGCCTCGGCGCCGGCAACGTGCTGCGGGTGATCGACCGGGACAGGTACGAGGTCATCCCCATCGGCATCACGACCGAGGGCACCTGGCTGCAGGTCACGGACGACCCGGCCAAGCTCGCGATCGCCGGCGGCGAATTGCCCACCGTCGCGTCGGTCGCCAAGCCCGACGCTCATGTCGTGCCGTGGGCCTACCAGGGCGACTCGGCCGTCGTGGCCAGCGCACCCGGGCACATCCCGCACGTGCTCGGAGACGTCGACCTTGTCCTGCCCGTCCTGCACGGACCCTACGGTGAAGACGGGACGATCCAGGGCCTGCTCGAGCTGGCTGGCGTGCCCTACGTCGGGGCCGGCGTGCTGGCCAGCGCGGTCAGCATGGACAAGGAGTACATGAAGCTGATCTTCCAGGCCCGAGGGCTGCCGGTCGGTCCGCACGTCGTCGTGCGTGACCGCGAGTGGCCGGCGTCGCCGGTCCCGGCCCCGGACCAGCTTCTGGCGGCGGCCAGGATCGAGGCACTCGGGTGGCCGCTGTTCGTGAAGCCGGCCCGAGGCGGCTCCAGCCTCGGCACCTCCAAGGCCGCTGATCCGGATCAGCTAGCCCAGGCCATTGCCCTGGCGCGCGAGTTCGACCCGAAGGTCCTGGTCGAGGCGGCCATCGAGGCCAGGGAAATTGAGGTGGCCGTGCTGGAGGGCGTCGACGGGGCTCCGCCCGACACCAGCCTTCCCGGCGAGCTTCGCCTGGAGGGCGGCGAGGATTTCTACGACTTCGAGGCCAAGTACCTCGACCAGGCGAGCGGCATGCTGATCCCGGCGGCGATCCCGGCCGGGGATACCGAGCAGATTCGCGCGATGGCCGCCGCCGTGTTCGACGCGGTATCGGCCGAGGGCCTGGCCCGGGTGGATTTCTTCTACACGCCAGACGGCCAGATCCTGGTCAACGAGATCAATACATTCCCCGGCATGTCGCCCACGTCGTATTTCCAGAAGATGTGGGAGGCGACCGGGCTGTCCTTTCCCGAGGTCATCGACCGGCTGCTGCAGACGGCCCTAACCCGACGCCCGGGCCTGCGCTGATGGCGGGCGGCAACGTTGCGCCGCCCGCCATCAGCCCTGCGGCGGCTACTTCCTGCCCGCAGCGACCTTCTTCTTGTCGCCGTTGACAAGGGCCTTGAAGTCGGCACCGGGCCGGAACTTGGGCACCGACGACTTGGGCACCTTGATGGACGCGCCAGTCGCTGGATTCCGTGCGGTACGGGCTGGCCGGTCCGTCTTCTCAAAGACGCCGAACCCGGTAATAGCCACCTTGTCGCCTTTAGCGACTGCGACTTGGATGGTGTCGAGAACTGCGTTCACGGCTTCAGTTGCGGTTTTCTTATCCCCCAACCGTCCGGAAATCGCATCGATCAGGTCACGCTTGTTCATGTCGTCACTCCTGCGGTCCCCCAACGGGAGGTCGCGGACCTCATGGCCTCTCTGACCGCGGTGTTCACGACCTCTGACCTGCCTGAAAGTAAGCGATGCGACCGCGCCGCACAATCATCTGCGCAACAAACGAGGCGTGTCGTTACTGAAACTATGTGCAATTCAGTAATAAAAGGTGCAGTCGTAGGGCGGATTTTACGACTGCCCGGCACACGCTCAGCAAAGAGCGGTGGGATCACGGCCGCCGCTTACTTGGACTTCTTCTGCCTAGCTGCACCCCCTGAATCGCCGCCGCGCGCACGCTCGGCGTCTGCGATGAGCTGATCCAGCCGCTGGGCACCGCGGATCCGGTTCGCGGCGGGCATCTTCAGTGACGTGCAGATGGCCATGAAACGAAGATGCAGCCGCGTCCGTACCTCCGGATCGGCGTTCAGCGCACACAGGACCCGCTGCGCGGCGAGCAGTCTCGCGGCCAGCGCGTCGCCGCCGTCGGCCTGCGAACCCAGTCCTGACTGGGCCGACTCGGACTCAGTCATCCACCCACTCTGCCAAATCCGCTCGCCGGGCCGGACACCGAGGCCGCCGGTCCGCGCTGCGGGCCGGCCGGGACCTTCGCCTGCACTGACCGAGCCGAACGGCCGTACCGCCGCGTCCCTGGCGGCCGGGAGGATCGTCCAGACGGTAAGGTCCATACTTGGGAAGCTGCGGCTGACTCGGCACCTGAAGATCAGGCACCAGGAAGAGCCGCTGCGTCGCGCGAGCCCCGTCTAGTGAGGTCCCCCCATGAAGGTTGCCGTGGTCAAGGAGGCCGGGCCGGCCGAGCGCAGAGTGGCGCTCGTGCCGGAGGCGGTCGCCAAGCTGCACTCCGCCGGGTACGAGATTCTCGTGCAGACGGGCGCGGGGTCTGGTGCGTTCCTGCCCGACGAGTCGTATTCGGAGGCCGGCGCCAGCGTCGTCCCCGCCGATCAGCTGGCCTCGGCCGACGCCGTCTTGATGGTCGGCCGGCCGGATGCCGCGCAGATCGCCAGACTCCGATCCGGCCAGGCGGTGCTCGGCATGTTCGCTCCGCTGACCGATCCCGAGCTTGTCGCACAGCTGGCCGCCACGGGAGCGACGGCGATCAGCCTCGACCTGATACCGCGGACGCTGTCCAGGGCCCAGCCGATGGACGCGCTGTCGTCGCAGGCCAACATCGCCGGCTACAAGGCGGCCCTGCTCGCGGCGGCCGCGTTCGGGCGCTTCTTCCCGCTGCTGATCACGGCCGCTGGCACCGCCAGGCCGGCCAAGGTACTCGTGCTCGGCACCGGCGTGGCCGGCCTGCAGGCCATCGGAACCGCGAGGCGGCTCGGCGCGGTCGTCAGCGCCTATGACGTGCGCCCGGAGACCAGGACCGAGGTCGAGTCGCTGGGCGGGACGTTCATCGAGCTCACCTCCGTCGGCCCGGCCAGCGGGACCGGCGGTTACGCTCGGGCGCTGACCGACGCCGAGCGCGCGGCCCAGCAGGCCGAGCTGGCCGACCACATCGCCAGGCACGACGTCGTGATCACCACTGCTCAGGTACCAGGCCGCCGGCCGCCGCTGCTGGTCACCGGCGAGGCGCTGAAGTCGATGGCACCGGGCTCGGTCCTGGTGGATATGGGCGCGAGCACGCTCGGCGGGAACGTCGAAGGATCCGTGCCGGGCGAGACCATCGTCGCCGACAACGGGATCACCATCATCGGAGCCGACAACCTGCCATCGACGATGGCCGCTGCGGCATCGGCGATGTACGCGCGGAATATCAGCTCGCTGCTGCTCTACCTGGTCAAGGACGGCCAGCTCACCGTCGACCTGGCCGACGAGCTGGTGACCGGAGTCGTGATCACGCACGAGGGCCGGGTCGTGCACCCCGCGCTATCCGCTCAGCCCGCGGCCGAGTGATCTGGAGGTAGGTCCATGCTGCTAACGGACTTCATCATCTTCGTGCTGAGCCTGTGGGTCGGCTTCGAGGTCATCAGCAAGGTGCCTGCCACCCTGCACACGCCGCTGATGTCGGCGGCGAACTCGATCCACGGCATCGTGCTGGCCGGCGGCATCGTGATCGCAGCGACGGCGCACAACCTGGTCGGATACATCCTGGCGTTCGTCGCCGTGGCCTTTGCCGCCATGAACGTGGTCGGCGGCTATGTCGTCACCGGCCGGATGCTGAAGATGTTCAAGCGCCGGGCGGCCCCGGTACTCCCGTCGCCCGCTGTCGAGGCGAGCCCGAACGGCAAGGCAACCTCATGAGCGGCACGTTCAATACCATTATCCAGCTGATCTATCTGGCCGCGGCGTCCTGCTTCGTGCTCGGCCTGCACCTGATGAACAACCCGGCGACGGCCAGGCGCGGCAACCAGGTCTCGGTGGCCGGAATGGTCGCCGCCATCGTGGCGACCGGCGCGCTCGTCATCCACGACGGGCTGATCGACGCGACCGGCTGGATCGTGATCGCGGCCGGCATCCTCGTCGGCGGCGGCCTCGGCCTGTACACAGCCAGGACCGTGAAGATGACGGCCATGCCGCAGCTGGTCAGCATCTTCAACGCGGTAGGCGGCGGCGCGGCGGCACTCGTGGCTATCCGTGACTTCATGACCATTGGCGGCGGCGTCGGCGCCTCGACGTCGGTGCCGACCCTGCTTGACGTGATCATCGGGTCGGTGACGTTCTCAGGCTCGATCATCGCGGCCGGGAAGCTGCAGGGCGTGATCACCTCGGCGCCGGTCAGCTTCCCCGGCGCCCGGATCGTGAACATGCTGCTGGCGGTGATCGCGGTCGGCTTCGGCGCGTACGTTATCGCGAGCCCGAGCATGGTCGGCCTCGGCGTGGTTATCGCGGCCGCCCTGATCTTCGGCGTTTCGATGGTGATGCCGATCGGCGGCGCGGACATGCCGGTCGTGATCTCGCTGCTGAACGCCTTCACCGGTACCGCCGTGGCCATGGCCGGATTCGTGATCAACAACACCGCGCTGATCATCGCCGGCGCGCTCGTCGGCGCGTCGGGAGGCATCCTGACCAAGCTGATGGCCGACGCGATGAACCGCTCGATCGGCAACATCATGATCGGCGGCTTCGGCCAGGGCGACGCTATCGTCGCGGCCGCGGGGGTAGCCGGCGCCGGCGTCCAGTCGATCGCCGCCGACGACGCGGCCATCCAGCTGGCCTACGCCTCCAAGGTCATCATCGTCCCCGGCTACGGCCTGGCCGCGGCCCAGGCGCAGCACGAGGTAGCGGCCCTGGCCGACCTGCTCGAGTCCCGCGGCGTGGACGTCAGCTATGCCATTCACCCGGTCGCCGGGCGGATGCCGGGCCACATGAACGTGCTGCTCGCCGAGGCCAACGTGCCGTACCCGCTGCTCAAGGAGATGGACGAGATCAATCCCGAGTTCGGCCGGACCGACGTGGCCCTGGTCATCGGCGCCAACGATGTCACCAACCCGGCCGCGCGCAGGCCCGGCACGGCGATTTCCGGGATGCCGATCCTGGACGTCGACGCGGCCAAGTCGATCATCGTGATCAAGCGCTCGATGGGCCACGGCTACGCGGGCATCGACAACGAGCTCTACACCAACCCGAAGACCTCGATGTTCTTCGCCGACGCCAAGAAAGGGCTGGCGCAGCTCACCGCCTCGGTCAAGACCCTCGTCGGATGAGCACGCTGCCGCTGCACCACGGGATCAGGCTGGCGAGTGGATATTTCTCCTATTGAATGAAAGGTGTGCGGGCAGCTAAGCTGTCTCGCTCCCTGCGTTTTCGCCCGATTCCTGATCTCCCCGATCTGCCCGGCATGCAATGCTGCCGAGATCTTCGATGCCGCTGGAGACCTCATGACGTTCAGATTGCCGCGCGACCTCGGACTCGGGCTGATCGCGGCAGCGACCATGACGCTGATCTTCGTGTGGCCCGCAGCGACGTCTGCGCAGGCCGCGACCTGCCCGACCGTGGACCCGACCACCCACGCGGTCACGCCCGCGCCCGCGCCCGGCGTGGACTGGAGCGGCTGCGACCTGACCGGCGCCAACCTGAGCTTCGCGAGTCTGACCGGCGCCAACCTGTCCGGGGCGACGCTGGCGAATACCAACCTGCTGCAGGCCAACCTGACCCAGGGCAATCTGTCCAGCGTCGACTTCAGCGGGGCGTCGGCCATCCTGGCCAACCTTCAGCAGGCGAACATCGCCGGCGCCGTGTTCGCGACCACGGTCCTGACCGGCCTCAAGGGCAGTGACGTCACCGGCAAGCCCGCGTCTCTTCCCGCGCACTGGTTCGTGGCGACGGCCACCGACGCGAGTCACACGACCCATCACTACCTGATCGGCCCGACCGCCAACGTCCCCGGCGCGGGCCTGTTCGGTGTCGACCTGTCCGGCCGCGACCTCGAGCAGCTGAACATCAGCAACGGCAGCCTGGCGAATACCAGGCTCGCTAACACAGACCTAGCCGGCGCGAACTTCAGCGGGCTCCAGTCGGGCGGCGTTACCGGTGCGCCATCGGCCCTCCCGGCGAACTGGTTCACTCAGCAGGGCTACCTGCTTGGACCTGGTGCCGATGCCGCAGGCGCGAACATGGCCGGGCAGGACCTCACCAGCCGTGATCTGCAGGGCATCAACTTCGAGGAGGCCAATTTCACCGGTGCTGACCTGGTCGGCCTCAATCTGGACAGCGTCAACTTCTTGCAGGCCGATTTCACGGATGCGAACCTGGCCGGCGCGAACCTGAACGCCGACCTGCAGCAGGCGAACCTCACCGGCGCTAATCTCACTGGCGCGACCATCGCCAGCGCGAACCTGTCGGGGGTGACGTGGCTGCATACGACCTGCCCGGACGGCAGCAACTCCGACCAGTACGTCGACGGGTGCCTGAGCGCCCTCGACACCACCGCCCCGGCAGCAAGTCCGCAGGTGACCTCGGGAACGGCAGGCAACAACGGCTGGTATACCTCGAAGGTCACCGTCGACTGGGAGTGGGCCGATGACGGCACCATCGTGGCCGCTGACTGCCCCGCATCGACCACGACCACAGGCGAAGGCCACCCCGTCACGCTCCAGGCCTCCTGCACGGACCTGGCCGGCAACGTGGGTCACGCCAGCTACCAGGTGAACGTCGACACCGTCGCGCCGTCCGTCGCGGTGACCGGGGTATCGGCCGGCCATGTCTACGTCCTGGGCGCCGTGCCTCAGGCTGCCTGCCAGACCACTGACGACCTGTCCGGTGTCGCGCGGCCGGCGACAGTCAAGATCACCACCACTGGCTCGGGCGGAGTCGGGCCGTTCACGGCCAGCTGCTCGGGGGCTAGCGACGTCGCCGGGAATGGCCAGGCCGGCACCGTGCGGGCCGCCTACACGGTCGGCTACGGCTTCGGCGGATTCGTGGCTCCCAGTTCGGGGACGACGCTCTCCAAGTCGGCCCGGGTCATCGGCGTGAAGTTCCGCCTCACCAACGCGGCCGGACAGCCGATCAGTGCCGCCGCGGCCGCCGCATTCGGCAAGGCAGGAAAGGTAAGGGCCACCATGACCGGCCCGGGAATCTCTCGGCAGACGGCGACCTGCGCCTGGAAGGCGACGCCGAAACTGTACCTGTGCGAGATCAGCATTCCCGCTGGCGCGCGCACGGGAGCGGCGAACTCCTACGCGATCAGCGCGTGGGAAAAGCTCGGCAGCGGGTTTATCCAGACGCCCGTCACGGGAAAGGCGCTCAACCCGGTTATCGTCCACTTCCGGTAACGCCGTATCACGCTAACCACGCTTATCAGCCTTAGCTACCTTAACAGCCTTTACGGCGCTAATATCCCTAACAACCCTAACAAACTTTATGGTAACAGATATACCAGGTATTGACACTTGGTCTATTCTGGCCGATAATGGACGAGTGCTGTGGGGCTCGCAGTGCAGAGAATAGCGACGCGGAAGGTTAGTCCATGAAACATCGCCTGCTTTTAGCAGTCTCCATCTTCGGCCTGGTCCTGTACGGCGGGATGGCTGCGGCAACCGCCGCCCCGGCCCGTGCTTACGCGTCCGCTGGCCAGCAGAACTGCGTGGCCACGGCCCTTCCCGCCGGCGATCCGGGAACGCCCTCGGTGACCTGCTATGCCAGCTTCGCCAAGGCGATCAGCGCCGCGACCCACGGCCGCGTGCATCTGCCCGCTTCGGCCACGCCAGGCTCGGTCAGCATCAAGCAGCTCAATGCCGGAGCCACTCCGGCGACGACTTTCGTGCTGAGCATCGACTGGGTCAACGTCAACTTCGGCGGTGACTCGCTGACCTGGACTCAGTCGTCGGCATGCGGCAGCTTCCAGGCCTCGGGCATGCCAAGCGGCTGGAACGACACCGTGTCGTCCGTCATCACGAGCAGCGGCTGCGCGAACACCCTCTACAAGAATGCCGGCTTCGGCAGCCCCACCTTCTCGATCAGCCGCAACAGCTCGGCGTCGGGCCTGGGTTCGATGAATGATCAGACATCCTCCGAGAAATGGTGCACGGCCAAGCCGTGCTGAGGGCCGGGTTCGGCCCCCAGATCCTGAGGTGAAGTACGGTACGGCGGCCCCGATCTGGCTCAGGGAATCGGGGCCGCCGTGCCGGGCCGCAGGCGGCGTGAGCCTAACTGCCGCCATGCTGCCGCTGAGAGGCCGAGTCTCGCGCAGGTTCCCTTCCCGCCCGGGAAGACCGCCGCGGTCTGATCCGACCAGACGCAGACAACGAGATGGGGTACGCGATGGTGGCCCGGCTTTCTGTCTGGGCGCCCTGGTACATGGCCCGGCCTGAGCACGCCGATGCTGAACAGCGCCTGGCAGGTGCTGCGCGCATTGCGGACCATCTCATACGTCAGCGGCCTGCTCGGCTGGGCGATCAGGGTGAAGTCGTGGCTGGTGACGCTGTCGACGGTGAAGCATCGCGCTTGCGCACGGTCGGAGACCGTCTCGTAGGCGACCACCCCGGCCGTGGCCGCAGCGGTGCTGAGCACCACAATCGCGGCCGCGGCGGCGACCACCGCCGGGTGTCGCCTGGCTCGCGATCTCGCTGACTGGGCAACGAGCTGCTCAAGCTGCTGCCGCGCTGCCTTCCGGCGGCGGGCCGGCAGCTCGGGCATCCGCTGCGGGTGGAAGTAACTCATCCTGCGCCTCCGGCTAACAGGCGTGCGGGGGATCGGTTTAGCTGCTGCACGCACCGGGGCTGTTCCTCGCCGGCCAGATCACGCAGATGCTGACGCGCCCGGGAGAGCCGAGAGCGCACGGTTCCCTCGGGCACTCCCATCGCGACTGCGGCATCGGAATAGCTCAGCCCCGCCCAGTCACACAGCGCGAGTACCTCGCGCTCGGACTGTCTCAACCCCCCCATGGCACACAGCAGATGCTGCGCCAGTCGTTCCTGATCCACGCGGGCCGCGGCATCGACCGCGATGTCAGCCTCCTCACCGGCCGGCGGCAGCTTAGCCAGCAGCAGATTGTGGCGGCGCAACGTGCGCTGGGCGTTGCGGGTCGCGTTGTTCGCCACCCCGAGCAGCCAGGGCAGCGCGGAGTCGCCGCTGAACCTGACCTCCGCCCGCCGCCGCCATGCCTCGAGGAACACCACTGAGGTGAGATCCTCAGCCATGGACCAGGAGCCGGTACGGGTGAAGCAGTGCGCGTAGACGCGGTTCGCGTGCCGCTCGAAGAGCTCGCCAAAGGCCTCGCCCGCGCAGGAGTTGGCAGCCTGCGACCATAGTTCCTGATCGCTAGCCGAGCCCCAGTCGATGCCCACACCCCTTTATGTCCGGCAACACTCACCTAGTTCCATAACAAACACCACAACATGATTCCCGGAGGGAAGGTTACTCCCGGTGAGCACACTCGATGCGGACCTTGATGCGGCCGTGCACCCCGTTAATGCTGATGGTCTTGAACTAACCCCGGCCCGCTCGGCCGTCGTCGGCGACCTGACCGTCCGCCGGCTGCTGCCGCTCCGCCTGCGGCGGAGCGTCGGAGCGTGGTGCTTCATCGACCACTACGGTCCCATGTCCGTCGATGGCGTCACGGGCATGGCCGTGCCGCCGCACCCGCATATCGGGCTGCAGACCGTGACGTGGCTGATAGCAGGCAACGTGCTGCACCGGGACAGCCTGGGCAGCGAGCAGATGATCAGGCCCGGTCAGCTCAACCTGATGACGGCGGGGCGCGGGATCGCCCATGCCGAGGAGTCTCCCGCGGTCCACGATCCTGAGCTGCACGGCGTGCAGCTGTGGGTGGCGCTGCCCGACGCCGCCCGGATGACCGAGCCTGCCTTCGAGCACCACGGCGAGCTGCCGTCCGCACGGGCGGGCGGCCTGGACATCACGGTCCTGCTCGGATCGCTGGCCGGCCTGCGGTCACCCGCGACGATCTTCTCCGGCATCGTCGGGGCGCAGCTGGCCGCGGTGGCCGACGTCAGGCAGCGCCTAGCGCTCGATCCGTCGTTCGAGCACGTCGTGTTCGTGACCGGAGGAACCGCGCGGATAGCGGGCACCGACCTCGCTCCGGGCAGCCTGCTGTACCTGGCCCCCGGCCGGGAGGAACTGGCGGTGACGACGGGGCCGGGTACGGTGATGATGCTGCTCGGCGGACTGCCGCTTGGCGAGCCGCTGCTGATGTGGTGGAACTTCGTGGCCCGCACCCCGCAGGAGATCGCGGCTGCCGTCGCCGACTGGCAGCAGGGCCGGTTCGGCGAGGTGGGCGGGTATGCCGGAGAGCCGCTGGCAGCTCCCCCGCTCGATATCGAGCGGCTGATCCGCCGGGTCAGGTGAGTTCCCAAGGCCCAGAAATGGAATAACCTACCAAGATAGTGGGAATAAGAAGCTTCCTTGGTGGTAGGAGGATTCCGTGGCACTTCCAGACTTCTTCGTGGCAGGCGTGCCGAAAGCGGGCACGACCGCCCTGCACTCGGCCCTGGCCCGGCATCCGGCGCTGTTCATGTCGCCGGTTAAGGAACCGAAATTCTTCCTGACCGACGGCCCGCCCCCGTCCGAGGGCGGTCCTGGCGATGCCAAGACCTACCGTGAGCACGTATGGCGCCGCGCCGACTATGAGGGGCTCTTCGACCGGGCCCCGGCGGGCGCGCTGAAGGGCGAGTCGACCCCGTTCTACCTCTACGACCGCGAGGCGCTGCGCAGGATCAGGGTGCTCGTCCCGTCCGCCAGGCTGATCATCGTCCTGCGCGATCCGGTCGAGCGGGCGCACTCGAACTGGACTCACCTGTGGTCGGCGGGCCTGGACCCGTGTGGCGACTTCCTGGAGGCGTGCGCGCGGGAAACCGAGCGGGCCGCGGCCGGCTGGGCGGATTTCTGGAAGTATGTCGGCCTGGGCAAGTACGGGGAGCAGCTGGAATACCTCTACTCGATCTTCCCTGCCGATCAGGTCCTGGTCTTCAGGTACCGGTCCCTGATCGCCGACCCGGTGAGCACGCTGGATCAGGTGTGCTCCTTCCTGGGTGTGCAAACCGGGCTGCTGGCAGACCTCCCGCGAGAGAATGTGACGGTCCAGCCGCATCCGACGGCCAGGCACGCCATCGTATCGACGGCACGGCGGGCCGGCGCCGCGCTCACCGCGCTGCTGCCTGGCCGCCTGGGTGCGGGCATGACCGACCGCCTCGAGCACATGCTGCAGCAGGACGCCGCGCCGAGGCGGCCGCTCACCTGGGAGCAGCGAGAAGCCCTGATCCCGCAGTTCGAGGCCGACATCACCCTGCTCGAACGCATCACCGGCGAGAGCTTCCGCGACTGGCTCGAGCCGCGCGGAGAGTCCGGCGGCCTGGTCGGTGCCCGGCCGACTGGTCAGCACCAGGCACGCAACGGGCGGCCGCGCCAGTTCTGAGCCGGTCCGGCGTCTCAGGCTCCCCGAAGCTCGGTCACCAGGTCGTGCGAGCCGGTGGCGTTCGTGAGCTCGTAGTAGAGCCGCTCGCGCCCGTCGCCCAGGTCGACGATGGTCAGGTAGCGCAGTCCGTGGCCGGGATGCTCCGACTCGGCCACCGGGGAGGTGCCGACCGCGGTGAGAGAGCCCGGCTCGGAGCCCGCGGCGATACCGGTGAGCTCCTCGCAGTTCTGCGCCGCCGTCGCGCGACCGTCGTAGTAAGCGGTGAGGCCATCCTGGCCGAAGCACACGGCGGCGACCCTGGCCCCTCGCGCGTCCCATTCACCTGCCCGCGGCCGGAGCGCGGTGCCGTGCCAGGTCCAGGTCAGGCCGTCGGGACTGGTGGCGTAGTCGGTGGCCATCCGGTCGGTCTGGTCAGGGTCGTCGAGCGGATGGACTGAGGCCCACAGGTGCCAGAGCCCGGCATGCTGCACGATCACCGGGTCCTTGACCGCCAGCGCGGCGTCGCCGGGCAGGACGACCCGGCTGGCGGACGGATCGAAGCCGGCTGGATCGGCGGCCTCGATCAGCTCCACCCGCCAGTGCTTGGTACCCGGCGTCGCGCAGCTCAGGTAGAGCCGCCAGGTACCGTCCTGCGTGCGGACAAGAGCCGGGCGCTCCAGCGACTCGCAGTCCATCTGCTCCTTGGTGACGGCCATGAGCGTCTCGAAATGCACGCCGTCGGCCGATTTGGCGACCTCGACGGCGTAACCGCGACGCACGGGTTCGCGCAGGCGATAGGCCACGAAGATCTCGTCGTCGACGCGGACGGCGCTCGGAGAGCCGACCCAGGTCTGCCCGCCGGGCCCGGAGGCGGACCGGACGATGACAGCGGAGGCGGGTTCCGGTGGCGCCATCGCGGCTGGCGCAGCTAGCTCATCGTGCATCACAGACCAACAGTATGCGAATATCGCGAACATCATGGCCTTTCGGCTGGTTTCAGACGAGCGCACGCCCAGCGGGTAGGCGGCCAGGCGCCACTGTTGATCTGGTCAGCCTCAGAGCTGATGGGCGTCCAGGATGCGGATGAGCCTGCGCTTGCGTTTCTGATCCTCGCGCAAGGCCCGCAGATACGACCTGAACGCCGGCGCGGTGCCGAGCCGATCGTGACAACCGCGGGCCGAGATCAGCAGCTGCGCCATCCGCTCGTACACCCCGTCGCCGGTCTGCAGCCTGAGCGTGTCGATCAGCCGCAGGTACACGGCCAGGGCGTCGGCCGGCCGGGTCTCGGCGACCAGGTCGGCCAGCCGCTGCCACTGAGTGTCGCTGGCGACACCCTGAGCGGAGTCCCAGGCGGCCGCAGCGTCGCCTTCGGCGATCAGGACGTCGATCAGGACCGCCGCGGGCGTCCACTGGGGCCAGCGGCTGGCTCCAGCGACTCGCGCCGCGTCCGAGCGGAGCAGGCCAAGTGCCCACTCCCTGGTGGCATGCCAGGTGCCGGCCTCCTGGCAGATCTCGCGTAGCTGCTGGTAGGCGGCCACGCTCCGGGCTGACATGAACGACTCGCGGCGGACCGCCTCGGCGGCCGCGATATCGCCTCGCGCGCGGTATCGGCCGACTACGTAGTCGGCGAGCCGCGGGTCCGGCTCGCCCGCCTCCCGCAAGCCGCGCTCGGCCCAGGAGAGCGCCTCGTCCGCCCGGCCAGCGTGATCGAGTTCCTCGGCGATCCTCAGGCGGCTGACACCGCGGTCATCCGGCTCCGCCGACAGCATCGCGACGAGCGCGTCGACGTCACCCGCTGCCGTGAGCACCTGCTCCAGAGCCCGCTGCTGCGGCCAGCCGGACGGTTCGGCCGTCCATGCGGCCGCCACCTGATCACGCAGCGCGTCCAGGCCGTCCGGGCCGAGCAGGCCGGCGTAGTCGCTCAGCCGGATGGCAGGGACCTCGTCTCCGCTCACCATGTGCCGGGCCAGGAAGCCGGCCAGCCGCCGCGGGTCAGGCGGCGCGGACTGGCACGCAGCGTGGTGGCCGGCGACCAGCTCGGCTGCGGACGCGCCGATGATTCCGGCCCGGTCGCTCGCGCTCCGGCTCGACTCCGCGACATCGGTCAGCGCCTGCTCGGCGATGGTGATCGCCCCGTCCGCATGGCCCGAGCGGGTCAGGTCGTCGACAATCCTGGTGACATCGCCGATCCGGCGGGCATAACGCCACGTTTCCGGTCCTTCGAGGTATCCGTACTGGCCGGTGTAGCGGTACTGGCCCGGGTCAGCGTCGGCACTGAGCAGGACGGCAGCCCGCTTGCTGATCTCGGCGACATCGCAGGCCGCCCCCGCAGCGCGCAGGTCAAGCCGACGCCGCCAGTCGTCGTCCTCGAGCACCTGGTCGAAGACGAGGGCGAGCAGCTCGTCGCGACTCAGCGAGTTCAGCCACGATTCCAGGTCGCTCGGCCTGGCCCGGCCGCGGGCCCGCTGGGCCGGTACGCGTGCGGCGCCTGCTGCACCGGCAGCGGGGCGCGAACTGCCCGCGAGCGCGGCTGCGCCGCTGCGAGCGACCGTCAGCCCGACCGCGACGCAGTGCTTGCAGAAGAAGCCTTCCTGCCCGTACGGGCAATCGCACTGGCCTTTCAGCCCAGGTTTTCCCGGCCTATTCCCGCCCAGGGTCAAGACGACCAGGTAGTCCTCAGATCCGCGGACCGTGCCAATGATCTGATCGCCAATTACCTCCAGTCCGGCGACCGCGTCCAGGTACCGCAGGCCGCGCTCGAACGAGCGCTCCCCGGCCGCCGCGCGCAGGTCGGTCTCGGTGAAGGCATGTCCGGTAGAACCTGTCACCCAGCCATTTAATAGCACGCCCCTGACGGTTCAGGAGAAACGGAAGCGGGCCGCCGGCCGCTTTGCCCGGCGTTGTCAGGTAACAGGCCGACCAGCCCGCGCGGCGGTCGCTGGTCGAGCCCGACGGCAGCAAGCGTCCAGCTCACGCACGGCCGGCTACCCGCTGGCTAACCTGGCCAGCTAGCCTGGCCGGACCGCGCGGCAGCGCACGTAAGCTTGGCTGGTAGCTTCACCACTTCGGCGACGGACCATTCGGGCTCGTCCCGTGGCCTGCACCGCGCGACGCAGCGGTCGCGAAACGCCAGGCCGGGCGGACAGGGAAGGCTGGTGAGCCGGATCAGGCCCGTGCGGCGCCCTCAGGCCCGCGCCTCAGTTCCCGCACCGGACCAGCCACGGCGAACCGGTGGCTGGCCGATCCTGCGGGAGGCCAGCCGGGTGCTTGCGCGGCTGGCTTCGCGCGACGGCATCTGGCTGGAACCGGCGGGCCCGGTCCTGAGCCGGACTCCCGGCCGCCGGGCAGTCGGGCTCCTGCTCGCCGTCGGAGTCACGGCGCTGGCGGGCGTGCAGTTCGCGATGGGGCGCCCGTTTACCACGCTGGCCTGGCTGTCGATTGCCCCGCTGCTGGCTTCCCTGGTGCTGACTCCGCGGCTCACGGGCCTGCTGGCCGGCTGGACGATGGTGCTCGGCCTGACCGTCGCCCTCACCGGGGGCCTCGCGGGCCACATCGTCTCCCATCTGAGCGTGCTCGCGCTGCTCGCAGTGTTCGCGGTGGCTAATTCCGTGCTGCGCAGCGCGGCGCAGCGGCGGCTCAGCCAGGCCCGCGCGGTGGCTCGCGTGGCGCAGAGCGCGCTCCTGCGCGAAGTGCCGCAGACCGTGGCCGCCGCTCAGCTCGCATCGCGGTACCTGTCGGCGTCCGCCGAGGCACGGGTAGGCGGCGACGTGCTCGAGGTAGTCGCTGACGGCCCGCGGCCCCGATGGCTGGTCGGCGACACCCGCGGCAAGGGACTGCCCGCGGTCCGGCTGGCCAGCGTCGCGGCAACGAGCTTCCGGGACGCCTGCGCACAGCCTGGGCTGTCGCTCGCGGAGGTGACCAGGGCCGTCGACCTCTCCGTCAGCCGGGCGGCCGGCGAGGAGGACTTCGTGACCGCTGTGTTCGCCGAACTCGATCCCCGCGGCTGGATCCAGCTGGTCGTCTGCGGGCACCCCGCTCCCCTCAGGCTGACCGCCGACGGTCTTCTCGATTCGCTGTCGCCAGCGGCGTTCGCAACACCGCTCGGTATGCACCCGGACATCCGTCTGTCGACGTTCGCGGTGCGCAGTGGCGACCGGCTGCTCTTCTTCACCGACGGGCTGCTGGAGGCACGCGACCGAGCAGGCCGCCTGTTCCGGCTTGACCAGCAGGTCGAAGCCCTGCGCCTGCCCAGCCTGCAGGCTGCTGTCGACGAGCTGCTTGACCGGCTGCGCGCGCATACCCGCTACCGCGTGAACGACGACGTGGCCGTGCTGCTCGTCGAACTCACGATCGCCGGACCCGAGACCGCCTCCGCTGCCTCGGGCCAGGCGACAGACGCGGGGACAGCGAGCGAATCTCCGGCAGCACCCGCGGAGGCCAGGCTAGACAGGGCGAACAGGTAATCCCGGCCGCCGGAAGCCGCGCCGAGTTCGACGAACGATCCGCGGCGGCCGCCGCCAGTGCGGCCATCAGGCTCAGCGGGCAAGCGCAGGCTCAGCGGCGGCCAGCGGCTCAAGCGCGGCGGCGAGGTCGGCGCGCGAGCTGATATCCAGCTTCTGGAAAGCGTGCGTGAGGTGCGTCTCGACGGTGCGCTGCGTCACGTAGAGCCGCTCGGCGATAGCGCGGTTGCCCAGTCCCCTGGCGGCCAGCTGGGCAACGCGGAACTCGGCCGGCGTGAGTGCTCTCGGGCCGCTGAGAGCACTGCGCCGCGGGCGGGCGCCAATCGCGTTGAGCTCTTCTCGCGCGCGCCGGGCAAGAAGGGCCATGCCGCCTCGATCCGCCTGCTCGAGTGCGCGCCGGAGCGGGTCGCGGGCCTCGGCTCGGCGGTTCGCCCGCCTCAGCGCCGCGCCGAGCGCGACTAGGGCGCGCGTGTGCTCGAGCCGCGCCGGTGAGCTGGCCAGCAGCTCGACTGCCCGCTCCAGGTGCGGGATCGGCTCGGTCATGGTACGGGCGAGCACCCGCAAGGCGGCACCGCGGGCGCCCGGTGTGCCGAGCTGATCGCTCAGCTCGAGCTGCTCGCGCGCGAGCTGCTGTGCCTGCGCAGTCTCGCCCAGTATCACGAGCGCCTCAACCGCCTCGGCGCGCCAGCCAGCGAACACCGGGTGGGATATGCCAAGCTCGTCGGCGCGGACGCCAGCCTTGCGCGCATCGGCCAGCGCGTCTTCAGGCCGGTGCTGGGCGAGCCGCAGTCGGGCGCGGCCTTGCAGCAGCAGCGGCGCGGAGAGCGTATGTGGCGGCGAGGCCTGCTGGCTCGCGGCCGTCAGCACCGCGTCCGCCCCAGCCAGGTCATCTGCCTCGACGAGCGCGTCGACGAGGAACGACAGGCACCACAGCATCGCTGGCGCCGGCGACACTGGCAGCTTGTACTCGAACGCCAGCCTGGCGTCCGCCTCGGCATCGCGAATCTCGCCTGCCCGGACCAGCGCCATCGCGCGGAACATGCTGCCGTGAGTGAGCGCCATCAGCCAGCCGCGGGGGCGCGCGATGTCGATGAGGCCCTCGCACTGGGCGACGGCCGCATCGAGCTCGTCCGCGCCGATCAGGACGATCGCCGTGACCGACCACGCCAGGGATCCAGGCTCAGCGGCGAGCGCTTCCTGCTCGAGCATGGGGCGCAGCAGCGCCAGGGTCCCGGCCGCCGCCTGGTTCTCGAACATCGCGGCCACCGCCGCTGTCACCCGCCACAACTCGAGCGCCGAACGCTGTTGCGGACCGGCGCGTGCGTAACGGCGCGACTCCTCGATCGTCGACGGGTGCAGCCAGCCGTTGCACGCGAGCTCTGCTTCCAGCCGCTCGCGCAGCTCGGGCGGATACGCCTCGGCCTGCTCGAGCGCCCGACGGCACAGTGCGACGGCTGGGTCAAAGCGCCCGCTCAGCCCGAGCGCGCGTGCGCCGCTCAGCGCGATCGCCCCGCGCTGCAGCGGGGTGGCGGCCGCGACCGCGTCGTGCAGCAGGTCGAAGGCGTCCGGCTGCATGTAGGCAGCCAGCGCGAGACCGAGCTCGAGCCGCACGCTCGCGTTGTCTGCAGCGTCGATCGGCGGCTCGGCGACCGCGCGCCGCAGGTACGCCGCCGCGCTCTGCGGTGCACCCCGCCCGATGGCCCGCCTGGCCGCCTCGCGCAGCGTCGCGACGGTGGCCGCATCGGCGGACGGCTCGGTGCGCAGCAGATGCAGCCCGATTCGTTCCGGGTCGGCACGCTCGCCCGCCAGCAGTTCGGCGGCACCGGCGTGCCAGAGCGCCCGCTGGCTGGGGCCCAGGCTCGTATAGAGCGTTCCGGCGATCAGCGGGTGTGCGAGCGTCAGTCCCGGGCCGTCCTCGAGCAGCCGGGCGGCCCGCAGCGCGTCAGCGGCGCGGGCCGCTTCAGCCAGGTCGAGGCCGGCCAGGCCGGCGGCGTGGCGCAATGCCGCGCCTGAACCCAGGACGGCGACGGCGCAAGCCAGCGGCCCGGCGCCGTCTGGCAGGCGCGCGAGCTGGCGCTCGATGACGCGAGCGACCTGGTCAGACCCGAACGCCTCCAGCCGGGTAGCGGTCTCGTCGTCCGCTACGGCGCTGTCGGCGACGAGCTGAGTGAGCAGCGCGCCGAGCAGGAAAGGATTGCCGCCACAGACGGCATGGCAGGCCTCGGCGAATCCGGCGCTCGCCGCGGGCAACCGCTCATGCACGAGGGTCCTGGCCGCCGCCGGGCCGAGTGCCCGCGGGCGCACGGGCGGCTCGGCCACGCTGGCCAGCAGCTCGGCCAGCAGCTCAGGTTCAGCGGGCGGCTCACCGGAGCGCAGCGCGCAGAGCACGCTGACCCGTAGTTCGCCGAGCGAGCGTGCCAGCAGGGCGAGCCACCGCAGCGACGGCGCATCGGCCCAGTGGACGTCATCGACGACGAGCACCGTCGGCCCGCGCTCACTGAGGTTGGTGGCCAGCCAGACGAGTCCGCGCGCGGCGGAGTGCATCGCGTCGCCCGCCAGGACCGGCTCCGCCGCCTCGGTGGCGAGCGCGCGCTCGGCCAGCCCGGCCGCTCCCACCGTCAGCTCGTCCCACTCCGGGCTGGTCCGTAGCGGCTCGAAGAGCTGACGGGCCATGCCCCAGGCGGCGTCCTGCTCGAGCGGGCTGCAGCGGGCGCGGAGCACGGCCGCCCCGGCCGTCCTGGCGGTCTGGCCCGCGGCCGCGAGCAGCGTGGACTTGCCGATGCCGGCTGGGCCCTCGACGACTATCACGCGGCCCGAACCCGCCCGCGCCTCGGCAAGCTGACGGCCAAGCTCGGCCAGCTCGACGTCGCGGTCCAGCAGCGCGCGCATATTCGAAGCTAACGCCGCCTGGGCCGCCGGCACAAGCACTCGTGGCGGGCCGGGGAAAACTTCGTGGCCGCGCCCACGATGCGTCCTGGCCGGCGGATCGCGAGCATCGGTCCTGGTGACCAATCAGAAAGGACACGCGGATGAGCACGACTCAAGCCGAACGGCAATCAGATAGGTACGCGCTGGGACGCAATCCGCACGAGTACGAGCGGCTGCGCGGGCAGGCCCGCATGTGGGAAGCCTCGACCGGGCGGGTGCTCGACCAGGTCGGCCTCGCTCAGGGCGCGAGCTGCCTGGACGCCGGCTGCGGACCTGGCGAGACGATGCGCCTGATGGCGCAGCGTGTCGGGCCCGCGGGCCGCGTGCTCGGCATCGACGTGGACGCCCCGCTCGGAGCCACGGCTCAGGCCATGCTCCGGGGCGCGGGCCATCATCAGTGCACGTTCCGCGTGCACGACGTGACCGCTGACGAGCCCATCCCTGACGGACCGTTCGACATCGTCTACGCGCGGCTGCTGCTCTTCCACCTCCCCCAGCGCGCAGCGGTCCTGGCGCGGCTGTGGGACGCCGTCGCCCCAGGCGGTCATCTGGTGGTCCAGGATTACGACCTCCGCAGCGCCGGGGTGCTCCCGGCGCTCGACAGTGCCGGCGAGCTGGTGCGGGTTCTGGTCGGCGCGTTCACCGCGGTGGGCTGCGACGTGCACGCGGGCGCGCGGCTGCCACAGCTATTCGCGCGGGCCGGGATCGGCGATCCGGACGGTACCGACGTCGCCGGCCGCATCGAGCCGCTCAGCAGCGGCCGCGCGCTACTGGAGAACACCTTCCGCAGCGTGCTGCCCGCGGCACTGGCGAATGGCATCACGACCCAAGCCCGCGCCGCCGCGGCCCTGGCCGCGATCGACCGTGACGCCGGCGACTTTAGCGACAGCCCGCTGCTGTGGCCCTTGATGATCGCGGCCTGGAAGCGCAAGGAGCAGGGATGACCTGGGATGCCGGGGCAGTGCGCAGCCACTTCGCGTTTCCTGATCTCGGCCGGATCGTCACCAACAACGCGGCCAGCACCCAGCCGCCCCGCGAGCTGCTCAGGTTCTACGAGTCGCTCGGCCCTGGTTACGAAAACGTCCACCGCGGGCAGTCGGGCGCGTCCAGGGAGATGACGGCGCTGTTCGAGGAGTCCTATGACACGATCGCCGGCTTTCTCGGGGCCGGGCGGGCCAGCATCGCGCTGTACCGGAATACCACCGAGGCGATCAACGCGGTCATGTACTCGCTGCTGACCGAGTTCCGCGACGGCGACAACGTGGTGACGACGCTGATGGAGCACAACTCGAACTACGTCCCCTGGTATGGCATGTGCCGGGAGATCCTGCCCAGGTTCGGACGGCGGGTGGAATACCGGCTGGCGCGGTTCGACCCATGCACGGGCGAGCTTGACCTGGATCACCTGGCCTCGCTGATCGACGCGCGAACCAAGCTGGTGTGCTGCACCGGCGCCTCGAACTTCCTGGGCACCCGGGTCCCGCTCGCAGCGGTCCGGGCGCTGGCTAACGGCAGCGGCTACCGGCAGCCCAGCGGCGAGCGGCGCTCGTACCTGCTGGTCGACGGCGCTCAGCTGGTGCCTGGATCGTTCACCGACGTTCAGGCGATGCAGGTGGATTACCTGGCCTTCTCGTTCCACAAGATGCTGGCACCGTTCGGGATCGGCGTCCTGTACGCCAGAGAGCATCTGCTCGCATCGGCGCTGCCGTTCCTGTATGGCGGCGACATGATCGCCGAAGGGCAGGTGTTCCCTGACCGGGTCGCCTACAACTGCCTGCCCTGGAAATACGCCGCGGGAACGCCCAGCGTCCTGGGCGCCATAGTCTCCGCGCAAGCACTGCGGCTGCTGCTTGACCTGGCGCTGACCCCGCAGCGGCCGACGTATTTCGGGACGGGCAAGCTCATCGGGCGCGCAGCCGTCGCGACGGCCATGAGCCGCGTATCGGCGTGGAACCAGCAGCTCACCGCGCGAGCACTCGACGGGCTCGCCACGATCGATGGGATCACGATCTACGGGCCTCGCGACCCGGCGCGGCGCACGTCGCTAGTCGCCTTCAACCTGCCTGGCCGCGACCCGGTCAGCGTGGCCGAGGACCTGGACCGGGCGGGCGTGGAATCGCGGGCTGGCTGTCACTGCGCGACGCTCGCCCACCACGCGCTCAGGCTGAGACCGCCCGCGAGCTGCCGCCTGAGCTTCTACCTCTACAACACCCTGTCGGACATCGACCAGGCCGTGGCGGCGGTGGCCGCCGTCGCCGCTAACGCGCAACGGCCCAGCGGGAGGAATTTTGCTTATTCTCATACCATGTCCAGATTGCGGCGTCCTGGCCGAGATCGCGGAACGCTTCACCCTCCGGAGCACCGACGGGCCCCTTAGCCACATTGCGTTGCGCTGCGTCGCTGGCCACCACTTCCGAATGGCGGAGGACGCGGCCGGGTTCTGGGTCAGCCGCCGCATGGGGACGGTGGTTCACCGGCCGTGGTGCCTTTCCTGCTGCCAGGAACTCGACTAGGCCCGCTGCGACGTGGTCCAACCCAGGCAGGCATCTCTCCAAGTGATCGGCGTCTACTGGCGGGAGCGGGTGATGCCAGTGCTACGCAAGCTGGTTCAGCTAGTGCGTCTCGGTCAGATCTGCGCCAGTTCCTGTGCCCGCTGGCTCTCGGCATGCTCGAACGCCGGCTCCATGACGTCAAGGTCCTGCTGCGTCAACCCGTGTGTCTTCGCAACCATGCGCCATCGTGCGGCCGCTCGCGCGACCTGAGCGAGGACTTCGACCGCGTCGCCGGGATCCAGGCGGAAGTAAGCGGCAACGCTGATGAGGGTATCGACACTTGCGCGCGTGTCAGTGAAGTCGATAGCGGTGCTGAGGTTCTTCGGGCCGGGGTCCGGATTGGGGTTGAGGTCAAACGCCGGAGAAAGCGTCCACGATTCGCCGCGCTGGTGCAGGAACCCATGGTTGCGGAGATGGTCATCGGTGTTGGAGATCAGGATCGAGAAAGCCATCCGCCGCCACAGCTGGCGCAGGTCCTCTGTCGCCGCAGTGGATCGTTCCTCTATCACTGCCGCGATCTCTAGATAGCTGCCCTGGTCGCCATCACCGGCTTCGAGCATCGTCATCGCACTGGCATAGCCGATACGAGCTGCGCCGAGGCGGTCGAAACGGTTCACGATGAGCACGTGCCGGTCGCCTGCGCGGATCAGCTGAGAGTCGGGGACCATCACGCCCGCGTCCCGTGCGAGGTCGAGTGCCACCTTTTCCCATGCCATCACGTTCCAGGTGTCCGAAGCGATGCTGGGGAACTTGGCAATCGATACGCGGCCGCCAGCATCTAGGACGTGCGCCTTCGGACGCGCACCACCGAGGGAGCTGCCGGCCCGCAGCAATCGCCTGAGGTCTTCGTAGTTCGCGATGTCCCGTTCGGCCCGGGCTGCGATATCAAGCAGCGCAGGAAGGTCAGTCAGGACAGGAACTCCCGATTCCTCGGTCGCGAGGAATGGGCCTTGACCGCCAAGCCTGAAGCGCGAGGCCCCCTGACGCAGGTCGTCACGGACGCCGAGCAGTAGGTCGATCTCGCTCATCGAGCGCGGAGCCGTCGCCGCTGCTTTGGCCCGTGCCCGCTCGGCACGCTGGATCAGCGTCCGGCCCCACCGGTCTGGCGAGCTGTCGGCGAAGGCGCCGAACAGCCGACGCCCAACGGGGGTCTGCAGCGTACCGGTGACCAGGGGCAGCGCCGGGTCCAGCGAGTAGGCGTCTGGGTCTGCCAGGTACCTGCTGTCGTAGACGAAACTGGCCGACTCCGATCCCCGGTGGCGGTGGGAGTACATCTGACCTGCCAGCAGGTTCCTGTCACCTACCGCGACATTTACCTCGGTGTCGCCGTTCACGGCCTTGGCTCCGGTCGTCGCGGGCGCACCCGTTCAGGCAGCGCTTCCTCCGACCGCATGCGACCCACATCGGTCGCGTACGGATCGAGCGCCGCCACCAGCGAGTCCAGCACCCCCAGTGCACGTGCGACCCGAAGCAGGCTCTCCAGGCCGACACTAGCGCCGTTCTCAAGCCGCATCACAGTGTGCCGGGACACGCCGGCCCGGTCCGCGACCTGAGCTGAAGTTAGCCGCCGCAGCCGCCGCCACGTGGCAAGGTCCTCACCGATGCGCCGCAGGCCGCTGGCCACCGCGACCGGCGTCATCGATGCAGTCATGAAACTCCTAAAGTTGGTTTCCTGCTACTCTAACGAATTTAGAGTAGCAGATTTACAACTTAAGTTGGGTCGCAGGCTATGCATGAACGGCGGGATGACGATGCTGAACAGAGTCCAACTGCATGCTTAGGACCCGCCGGAATGATCAAGGGCCTGACCGCTGTCACCAGCGATCAGGCCCTTGGCCTGCAACTTCACTCGTAGCCCCGACCGGATTTGAACCGGCGCTACCGCCTTGAGAGGGCGGCGTCCTGGGCCGCTAGACGACGGGGCCAGGCTCTTCACTTACTGGGTACAACCGGCCGCCAGGCGAACTCATCGCACCAGCCTCACCTAGCTGAGGGCACCCGGACAAGAGGTGCATCCAACCTGTGGTGCGGCAATGAGACAAACCCGCCGGACCGGACATGCGAGCGCGGCCGCCCTTCCGGGTGATCGCACCGAGCGCACGTCGCTGGGGTACCAGGACTCGAACCTAGACTAACGGGGCCAGAACCCGTCGGGCTGCCAATTACCCCATACCCCATGGGATCGAGCCCAGCCGGGCTCGGGTCGCCTGAGAAGTTTAGCCGAACCGCGCTGGTACCTCCAACCCGGTTGGCACCCGGTCCCGGCGCATGCGCTGACCGGTCCAAACACCGCGCTGTACGCCGGACGGCCGGTGCGCTGAGCAGCGGCCGGGGTCCTAGTCGCGGTCGGTCACCAGGTTGCTGAGCGTGCCGATTCCCTCGATGGTGACCGACACCTGGTCACCCTTGTCCATCGGCCCGATTCCGGCCGGAGTGCCGGTCAGCAGCACGTCACCGGGCAGCAGGGTCATCACCTGGCTGACGAACATGACCAGCGAGCGAACGTCGTGCAGCTGCAGCGAGGTTCGGGAGTCCTGCCTGACCTCGCCGTTCAGCCGCGTCGTGATAGGCAGGTCGGCGGGATCGATGTCGGTCTCGATCCACGGTCCGAGCGGGCAGAACGTGTCGAAGCCCTTGGCTCTCGTCCACTGCCCGTCCCTGGCCTGAAGGTCGCGGGCCGTGACGTCGTTGGCGCAGGTGTAGCCGAAGATCACCTCGTCGACCCGGTCGGCGGGCACCTGCCGGCATAGCCGGCCGATGACCACGGCCAGCTCGCCCTCGTAGTCAGTCCGCTCGCTGATCTGGGTTGGCCGGCAGATCGGGTCACCAGGCCCGCAGACGGCCGTCGACGGCTTGAGGAAGATCACCGGTTCCTCGGGAGACTCGCCGCCCATTTCCTTCACGTGGTCGGCGTAGTTCTTGCCGATGCAGATCACCTTGCTCGGCAGGATGGGTGCGAGCAGGCGGACATCGGCCAGCGCGAACCTGATGCCCGTCAGCTTGATGTCCTCTTCCCGGCCTCCGAACGGGTGCCCAGCGAGCTGAGCGATCATCAGCTGACTGCCCTCGTGACCAAGCGGATCAGGACTCGACGAGCCGGGCACGCTGCCGCTAGCCGCCGCTGGTCCCGCTCCGCTAGCGAGACCGGTCCCGTTGGCCGCGCCTGTCCCGTTGGCGGCACCCGTTCCGTTGGCAGCGCCGGTGCCGTTGGCCGGGCCGGGTACGGCGGCGGATCCGGGCGTCTCCGCCGCGGCCGCCGTTCCCAGGACCAGCCCGTAGCTGACCTCGCCGTGGTGGGAGAACCTCGCGATCCGCATGGTCAAAGCGTACCGAGCCGGTATCGGCCGCGCCGCTGAGGAGCAGTGGCCGCGCCGGACGCCGGCTTCGGGCCAGTTACTGGAGTTCGGGCCAGTTACTGCGGTTCGGGCGAGCTACTGCAGGTAGCCCTCGACCTCGGAGGCGGGCCGCGGCTCGGCCATGCTCGGGTCTCCGCCGAACTCGCGCTGCGCGCGGCGCTGCCGCAGCAGGTCCCAGCACTGGTCGAGCGCTTCCTCAGCGGACTTGAGCGCCGCGTGCTCCTCGTCGCTCGTCAGCTGACCGGCGGCCAGCCTGGCCCGCAGCTCATGCTCGGTCGAGATGAGGTCGTCGATGCGCCCGAGTATCTCCTTGTCGTCCATCCACCCACCCTAACGACCGGCCCGCCCCGCAACCCGCCCGCCACCCACCCTCCAGCGCTCTCGCCGCGAAGGCGGCCAGCAATCCATGATCACGGAAGCGAGTCGGCAGAAACTGCAGAACGCCTGCCGCGATCATGGCGCCAGCCGCCTAGGCGGCGGGTCCGGACCAGCAGTCGCCACCAGGGCGAACACCAGGTCGCTAGGCGATCTTGTGGACCCAGCCGTGCGGGTCAGGCAGGCGGCCGAACTGGATGCCAAGCAACTGCTCCCGCAGCCGCATCGCCACGGGACCCGGCTGACCGTCGCCGATTGTCCAGCTGCCCGTCGCGCCCTTGACCTCGCCGACCGAGGTGATCACGGCGGCCGTTCCGCACGCGAACACCTCGGTGATCTCGCCGGACTCGCAGCCTGCCCGCCACTGCTCGACCGAGATCGCTTCCTCGCTCACCGGGATCCCCAGGTCCGGTGCCAGCGTGAGCAGCGAATCCCTGGTGATGCCAGGCAGCAGGGAACCGGTCAGCGGCGGTGTCAGCAGCCGAGCGTCCTGGCCCGAGCCGTAGACGAAGAACAGGTTCATCCCGCCCATCTCCTCGACCCAGCGGTGCTCCACCGCGTCGAGCCAGACGACCTGGTCGCAGCCGTTGTCGATGGCCTGCTGCTGGCCGAGGAAGGACGCGGCGTAGTTGCCGCCGGTCTTGGCCTCCCCCGTGCCGCCTGGCGCGGCCCTGGTGTAGCCCTCGGCCAGCCAGACGGAAACGGCCCGGACCCCGCTGCCGGCGAACACGCTGCCCGAAGGCGAGGCGATCACCAGGAACAGGTACGAGGCGGCCGGCCGCACGCCGAGCGCGGCCGTCGTCGCGATCATGAATGGCCGCAGGTACAGGCTCTGCTCCGAATTGGCCGGCACCCATTCCCGGTCGTGCGACACCAGCAGCTCGATCGCCTGCACGAAGACCTCGTCCGCCAGTTCGGGCATGGCCATCCGGGCCGCGGAGCGGCGGAACCTGGCCGCGTTGGCATACGGCCGGAACGCCACGATCGGACCGGTGTCCTGCCGGTAGGCCTTGAGTCCCTCGAAGATCTCCTGGCTGTAATGCAGGACAGCCGTGGCCGGATCGAGAACAAGCGGGCCGTAAGGCTCGAGCTTGCCGTCGTGCCACCCGAGGTCGGTCGACCAGCGGAGGGAGACCATGTGGTCAGTGAATACCTGGCCGAAGCCAGGCGACTCGAGCAGGTTGGCCCGGACCTCTTTCGGCACCCGCTGCTCGGATGCGTGCAGATCAAAGTTGATCGCTGGTATCAGGCTGGCGTTCATCGCAGATCCTCCTTCGTGGCGGGCTCGGCGTCGTTGCCTGGCCCGCCGCGGCTACCGTCCCTGCCGACGGCCCGCATTAACCATCTTGACCACCTACCAACGCGACCGGGCACCCGGTCGGCAGGCACCGGCGAGACCAGTCGCTCGACGTCGCCGACCGGTCCGCACCGATGGCAACGCCTAGCCGGATACTCGCTCGGCTATGTCGTCGCCGACCTCGGCCGTGCTGCGGGCGGCCCACTCGCCCTGGCGCTCAAGCAGGTCGTCAGCTACCGCCTGCTCGATCCTTGATGCCTGCGAGGTCATGCCAAGATGGTCGCACAGCAGAGCCGCCGACAGGATCGCCGCCGTCGGATCGGCCTTCTGCTTGCCCGCGATATCGGGCGCGCTGCCATGCACAGGCTCAAATGTACTCGGTGCCGTCCGCTCCGGGTTGATACTCGCGCTCGCGGCTAGGCCGATGCCGCCAATCGCCGCGCCGAGCGCGGTGAGCACATCACCGAACAGGTTGTCGGTCACGATCACGTCGAACAGGTCCGGCTGGGTGACCAAGTACGCCAGCGCGGCGTCCACATGGCAGTAGTCGGCCGCCACGTCAGGGAAGTCGGCCGCGGTCGCCTCGAAGGTACGCCGCCACAGGTCACCGGCGTGCGCGAGGACATTGGTCTTGTGCACCAAGGTGAGCTTGCGCCTCGGCCTGGCCGCCGCGGCGGCGAACGCCTGCCTGGTGACCCGGCCGACGCCGAAGGCCGTGTTAATGCTCTCCTGCATCGCGATCTCGGCAGGCGTCCCCTTGCGCAGGATCCCGCCTGCCTCGATGTAGGCACCCTCCGTGCCTTCCCTGACGACCAGCATGTCGAGCGGGGCCGTGGCGGTCGCGGTGAGCGGTGAGCCGATCCCGGGGAACAGCCTGACCGGCCGCAGGTTGACGTACTGATCGAATTCGAATCGCAGCCTCAGCACCAGGCCGCGTTCCAGGATGCTGCTCGGCACGTTCGGATCGCCGACCGCGCCGAGCAGGATCGCGTCCTGGGCCGCCAACTCAGCGAGCACGGAGTCCGGAAGGATCTCGCCCGTGCGGGCGTACCGCTGCGCGCCAAGGTCGTAGCTCGTGGTCTCGATGGCGGCATCGGAAACCGTCGCCCTGAGCACTTTGACCGCCTCCGCGATCACTTCAGGGCCGATGCCATCGCCGCCGATCACCGCAATTCGCATGGTTCGCGCCATGCGCGGATCTTAGCGTTCAGCAGGATGTGGTGCAGGCCGTGTCCGGAGCCTGATCCGGCGCCTGATCCGCGGCCTGGCTGGCCGACATGGACCCGAGCTCGATCACGGGCAGCGGTCCGCCCAGGCCCGGTCCCTGGCCGAGAGTGCAGCCCATCTCTTCGAGCCGCGCGCGCTGCTCGGGTCGCTCGACGCCCTCGGCGATCACCTCGATGCCCAGGTCAAGGGCTAGGCCGATGATGGACTTGGTCAGCAGAGCCAGCGTCGGATCGGTCTCAAGCCCGGTCACGTAGGACGAGTCGATCTTGACGACGTCGACCGCTGACCGCCGCAGCAGGGCGAGCGAGGCATGCCCCGTGCCGAAGGAGTCGAGAGCCAGCCGGATACCCTTCCCGCGCAGGCCGGCCAGGTCGGCGGCAGCGGGCGGGGGGCCCTCGCTCAGCACCCGCTCGGTGACCTCGATGGTCAGCTGCTCAGGCGGGAGCTCAGCCTCGTCGAGCGCGGCGATTACGCCCCGGACGAATCCTGGGCCGCAGACCTCGCGGGCCGTGCAGCTAACCGACAGCCCGATCGGGAGACCATCGGCGCGCCATGCGGCTACCTGCCGGCATGCCTGCCCGAGCGCCCACTCCCCGACACCGGCAATCAGCCCGGACTCCTCGGCTACGGCCAGGAGCTCATCCAGCGGCACCAGCTCGTCGCCCCGAGACCAGCGGACGACCGCCTCGACCCCGCGCACGCGCCCGGTGGCCAGCTCGACGATCGGCTGATACTCGACCTCCAGCCGGTGCTCGGCGACCGCGCGGCGCAGGTCATCGGCGAGTTCCACCCGGCGCTGCGCCTCGGCGTGCATGACGGCCGCGAAGATCTCGACTCTGCCGAATCCCGCATCCTGGGCCTTCGCGAGGGCGATCTCGGCCTGGCCGAGGATCTGGTCGGCCTGGCCGTCCACGGCGACGGCCGCGCCGACGCTGACGGTCAGCGCGATCTCCTTGGCCGCCACGCTGAAGGGCTCGGCCGCGATCAGCCCGGCGAGGCGCTCGGCCAGGTCGATGACTTCCTGGGCAGTGGCGTCCGAGCCCACCAGGACCGCGAACTCGTCGCCGCCCCACCGGGCCACGGTGGCGGACGGCGGCACGGCCGCGCGCAGCCGGCGGGCTGCCTGCGCCAGCACCAGGTCACCGCCGGCGTGCCCGGCTAGGTCGTTCACCGCCGTGTACCCGTCGAAGTCGACCAGGATCGCGCCCGCCAGGAGCTGCGGGTCCTGATCACGTTCCTGGCCGCCCGGCCCGTCGGCTCCGCCGCCCGATTCCCTGGCCAGGTCCTTGACCCGGTCCTCGACGTAGGCCCGGTTGGGCAGCCCGGTGAGCCCGTCGTGGAACGTCAGCTGGGTGAGCTGCCGGCGCAGCGCTACCCGGTCGCTCACATCGCGGGAGGTGATGAGGAGCCTGGCCGGCTCGCCCGCCGCGCCGTAACGCGAGATGGTGGACTCGACGTACCGCCAGGAGCCGTCGGCTCCCCTGACCCGTCCGGCGAACCTGGCCGTCCCGGCCGCGGCTCGCAGTCCGGTAATCGCGGCCCTGATCCCGGCCGGCCGGTCCTCCGGGTGCACGATGTCGGCGAGTCTCCTCCCGGTCAGCTCCGCCGGGGCGTAGCCGAACTCGGTGACCGCCTGGCTGGCGTACTCGATGGTGCCGACGAGGTCGCAGATCAGCACCGCGTCGCTGGCCGTTGCCGCCAGCGCTCGGAACATCCAGTCCGACTCCTGCGCGGCTTCTGCCACGGCGGAAGCCTGCCTGGTCAGCCCGGCCAGCCTGGCCACCAGGAGCAGGACGACGACGGACCCGGCGGCGGCGAGCGGCCGCGTCCAGAGCGGATGACCGATCAGCGTGTACCCGGCGACCACCAGCGCGGCCGCGGCCGTGGCGACGAGCGCGGCGATGGTCGCCGGGCTCGACCACGAGTTGTCCGACCGGACGAACCTGACCAGGCCCGGCCTTCTGGCCAGCCTCGCGAGCGCCGAGGTGGTGGCCGGGGCAACCGCTAGCAGCAGCAGGGCAACGACCAGGGCCGCCCGCGTGCCCGGGCCTGCTACCTGGCCCGCCGTGCGGTCCGCCACGGCCAGCGAATCACCGATGGCCAGGGCGGCGAGGGTGAGCACCGCTGGCAGGGTCAGCCTGATGCTGCGCACCACGAACCGCAGGAGGAGGCCGAGCGCGATCAGGTCGGCCAGCGGGCGGATGAGGGCCAGCGCGAACGCCGCCCGCCCGATCTGCCCGTGCAGATAGTCAGGGCCGTAGAGCGTGGCCAGGAACATCACGAACAGGGCGCCGACCAGCAGGCAGCTGTCGACCGCCATCCCCGGCGTCGTCGCTGCCGTCACCGCGCCGCCGTGCTCGCGCAGCAGCCGTCCGCGTCTCGGCGCGCTGCGCTGCGGCCCCGGCAGGTCCGAGGTCAGCGTCGCGAGGCCGATCACCAGGGCGGGCAACGCCCCGAGGCTGATCAAGTCGGCCAGCCGCAGCGGGAGCGGGCCCCCGATCAGCCCGCCGAACGCCTGGTGGACGATGGCCCCCACCGCCAGGCAGACCGCGGCGACGGCAAGCCATCGATATCCGTTCTTAACGGAGGGCTCGGAGTGATTCGACGCGCGAAGCAGCCGCACGCACGCCAGCGCGGCAACGAGAGCCCAGGCTGCTGACCATGCCAGCATCGCCCGGCTCACTGCCCGCCGCCCTGCGTGTTCGCTCCGACCATGACCTCTCGCTCGTCTCCATGAGCAGCTGAAGAACCGGATAAGCAGGCAGGCGACAAGCGTCCTGCTGCCTCATCTGGTACTGAATTTGTTGCGGGCCCCGCCATTGGGGTCCTCGCCGACCATTCCCGGCATACCCGCACCGGCGCGCTCAGCCTGACCCTCCACTGCAGAAAGCGGCACTGCGGCCTGCGGGAGATGTTGTGCGCCCCGAGCGACTGAGCCTGACTCTACGTGCCTGAGGTCACGCTTCGATTGAGGAAAGACGTACGACCGACGACAAAGTCCTGAGGACTCGCCCTGAAATCGCCAGCGGTGGCCCGCACGGCCGAACTGTCGCCCCCGCTCCGCCCGGCAGGCCCGCGACGCCGGAGCCTCGGGCGGGAGCGGCATCGGCGGACCGTTGATGCTATGGCGCCATCAACGGTCCGCCGATGTCGTTCGGCCGATGTCGTTCAGCCGGGTTCAGCTGAGGCGGGTCAGGATCAGCGCGCGGACGCTCGCCGCGTCCGCCTGGCCGCCGGTCGCTTTCATGACCGCCGCGATCAGGGCGCCGGCCGCGGCGGTCTTGCCCGCGCGGACCTTGGCGGCGATATCGGGATGGGCCGCAATCGCGTCGTCAACGGCCGCGGCGAGCACGCCCGTGTCGGTCACGACGGCCAGCCCGCGAGCCGCGACGACATCGTCGGGTGCGCCCTCGCCGGCCAGCACGCCGTCGAGCACCTGCCGGGCCAGCTTGTTGTTCAGCTCCCCTGAGTCGACCAGGCCGCAGATCCGCGCGACCTGTTCGGGGGAGATGTGCAGCGAGCCAAGTTCCACGCCCTCAGCGTTGGCCCGCCTGGACAGCTCGCCCATCCACCAGTTGCGGGCCTGCTCCGGCGATGCGCCGGCCGCGACGGTCTCGGCGATCAGGTCGAGCGCTCCGGCGTTGAGGATTGCTTCCTTGCCGGCGGACGACCCGTCCCAGCCAAGCTCCCGCCAGACGCGCTCCCGGTGCGCGGCCGGCAGCTCGGGCAAGTCCGCCCTGATCTGTGCCACCCACTCGGGCGGCGGGGCCACCGGGACGAGATCGGGCTCGGGGAGGTACCGGTAGTCCTGCGCCTCTTCCTTGCTGCGGCCGGATGTGGTCGTGCCGGTGCTCTCGTTGAAGTGCCGGGTCTCCTGGATGATCCGGCCGCCCGCGTCGAGCACGCCGGCCTGCCGCTCGATCTCGGTCCTGACCGCGCGCTCGACCGACCGGAGCGAGTTCACGTTCTTGGTCTCGGTCCTGGTCCCCCACTGAGCCGATCCCTTCGGCGCGATCGAGGTGTTGACGTCGCAGCGCAGCGAACCCTGCTCCATCCGGACGTCCGACACGTCAAGCGCGCGCATCAGGTCGCGCAGTTCGGCCACGTAGGCCCTGGCCACCTCCGGCGCCAGCGCACCAGTGCCCGGGATCGGCTTGGTCACGACCTCCACCAGCGGGATCCCGGCCCGGTTGTAGTCGACCAGGGAGTACTCGGCGCCGTGGATGCGGCCCGACCCGCCCACGTGCATCGACTTGCCGGTGTCCTCTTCGAGATGCACGCGCTCGATGCCGACCCGCACGGTCGCGCCGCCGACCTCCACATCCAGCCAGCCGTCGGTGCACAGCGGCTCGTCGTACTGCGAGATCTGGTAGTTCTTCGGCATGTCCGGGTAGAAGTAGTTCTTCCTGGCGAACCGGCACCAGGTCGCGATCGAGCAGTTCAGGGCCAGGCCGATCCGGATCGTGTACTCGATCGCCGCCTTGTTGATCACCGGCAGCGAGCCAGGCAGGCCGAGGCAGACCGGGCAGACGGCCGAGTTCGGCTCGGTGCCGAAGACGGTCGGGCAGCCGCAGAACATCTTGGCCGTCGTGCCCAGCTCGACGTGGGTCTCGAGCCCGATCACCGGGTCGTACCTGGCGATCGCCTCGTCGAACGAAACCGGGTCGCTGGTCACTGCCGTATCCGTCGGTGTCATCGCCCGGCCTCCCCCGCCGGGCCGGCCTTGTCGATGCCGCTCGCCTCCGCGAGCAGCGGATGACCACGGCGCTGGTCAAGGGCGTTCTCGATCGCCGCCCCCACCCGGTAGAGCCGGTCATCAGCCAGGACCGGCGCCATGATCTGCAAGCCCACCGGCAGCCCGTCCTCGGGCGCCAGGCCGCACGGCACCGACATCGCCGCGTTGCCCGCCAGGTTGGAAGGAATCGTGCACAGGTCGGCCAGGTACATGGCCATGGGATCGTCGGCGCGTTCCCCGATGGGGAACGCCGTGGTCGGCGTGGCCGGCGAGACCAGGACGTCGACCTGCTCGAACGCGCTGGCGAAGTCGCGCGCGATCAGCGTCCTGACCTGCTGCGCCTTCCCGTAGTAGGCGTCGTAGTAACCGCTGGACAAGGCATAGGTGCCGAGCATGATCCGGCGCTTGACCTCGGCGCCGAAGCCCGCCGCCCTGGTCTTGCTCATCACCTCTTCGGCGCTGGCCGTGCCGTCGTCCCCGACCCGCAGGCCATAGCGCATGGCGTCGAACCTGGCCAGGTTCGACGAGCATTCACTGGGCGCGATCAGGTAGTACGCGGGCAGGGCGTAGCCGAAGTGCGGGCATGACACCTCGGTGACCTTGGCCCCGAGTGACTCGAGCAGCTCGACCGCCTCGTTGAACCTGGTCAGCACCCCGCTGGCGTAGCCCTCGCCGCTGAGTTCGGTCACCACGCCGACCCGCAGCCCGGCCACGTCGGCGTTCCTGGCCGCGGCGACCACGGGCGGTACCGGGGCCTCGAGCGAGGTCGAGTCACGCGGATCGTGTCCGGAGATGACCTCGTGCAGCAGCGCGGCGTCCAGCACCGTCCTGGTCAGCGGACCCGGAGTGTCGAGCGAGGACGCGAAGGCGACCAGGCCGTACCGGGACGACCCGCCGTAGGTCGGCTTGACGCCCACCAGGCCGCAGACCGCGGCGGGCTGGCGGATCGAGCCGCCGGTGTCCGTCCCGATGCCCAGCGGCGCCTGATAGGCGGCGACCGCGGCCGCCGAGCCGCCCGATGATCCGCCTGGCACCCGGCCCAGGTCCCACGGGTTGCGCGACGGCCCGAAGGCCGAGTTCTCGGTCGACGAGCCCATCGCGAACTCGTCCATGTTGGTCTTGCCGAGGATGACCACTCCGGCCGCGCGGAGCCGGGCGGTGATCGTCGCGTCGTATGGCGGCTGCCAGCCAGCCAGGATCTTCGAGCCGCAGGTCGTCGGCATGTCAGTAGTCGTGAAGACATCCTTGAGCGCGAGCGGCACGCCGGCCAGGGGGCCGAGCGGCTCACCGGCAGCGCGCCGGTCGTCGACGGCGCGGGCGGCGGCGATGGCGATCTCGTCGGCCCGGTGCAGGAAGGCTCGGACCTGGACGTCGGTCTGCGCGATCCGCTCCAGGTGGGCCCTGGTGAGCTCGACCGCCGATACCTCGCCCGCGGCCACGGCGGCGGCCATCTGCGCCGCGGTCAGCGTAGTCAGGTCGTTTCCGCTGGTCATCGTCAGTCCTCCGTCAGGATCCGGGGGACCCTGAATCGGCCGAGCTCGGCAGCGGGCGCCTGGGCCAGCGCCACTTCGGCACCGAGGGGCGGCACCACGATGTCCTCGCGGAACACGTTGGCCAGGTCGGCCGCGTGCGTCATCGGCGGGATGCCGGCCGCGGCGACCTCCTGCACGCGGGCGACCGCGCTGATGATCACGTCAAGCTGGCCGGCGAAGCGCTCTAGCTCGTCATCGGTGAGCGCCAGCCTGGACAGCATCGCGAGGTGGGCTACCTCGTCACGGGTTATGGACACCCCGTCATCCTAGAGGCCGTGCGGTGGACCGGCCGAACCCATTACGCTCCCGGCGCGCTCCTCGCGAACGTGGCCGGCGACACCGAGCCGATCTCGGCCGCCTCGGCGTACGCCTCGGCCGCCACCTGACCAGACTGGTGGTGTCGCTGCACGGCGCGGCGGGCCCGATCGGCCTGCCGTCCAGGAAGCTGAGCCTCGTCACCGGCCGGCGCCACGCCCCGCGCGTGGTGCTCGGCCAGCCATTCGGTGGCCATGATCGCGTTCAGCGGCCGGGCGAAGTACCAGCCTTGCGCGCCGTCGCAGCCGATCAGCTTCAGTGCGGTCGCGGCCGCTTCGTTCTCCACTCCCTCGCCGATCGAGCGGATACCGAGCGACTGGGCGAGCCGGATCAGCGACTTGACGGTCATGCTCCGCTCCCGGCATCCGGGCAGGCCGGCGATCAGGTCTGGGTCGAGCTTGACCTCGCTGATACCTAGCCTGGTGAGCTGGGCCAGCGAGGAGTACCCGGTACCGAAGTCGTCCAGGCTGACCCCGACCCCGAGCTCGGCGAGTTCGGTGACAGTGGCCGCGGCCTGCGTCGCCTTCCCCGCCAGCACCTGCTCGTTGATGTCGAGCCTGAGCGCGTCCGGCGGCAGCCCGTGCCGCTGCAGCGCCTGCCGCACCATGTCAGTCAGGTGAATGCTCATCAGGTCTCGGGCCGGAATGTTGACGCATACCTGGACCGGAAGGTCGTCGGACCACCATCTGGCCGTCTGGCCGAGCGCCTGGTCGATAACCTGCTCGGTGAGCTCGCTGATCAGGTGAGACTGCTCGGCGAGCCCGACGAACTCCGCCGCGGCCAGCACGCCGCGGCGCGGGTGCGGCCAGCGAGCGAGCGCTTCCATCCCGATCGTCTTGCCGTCGGCCAGCCGTATCTTCGGCTGGTAGTACAGCTCGATCTCCCCGTGCAGGACCGCGGTACGCAGATCACTGGCGAGCGCCAGCCGCTCGGCCGAGTTGCGATCCGCCTCGGCCACGTACCGCTCGATCCCGCTATGGCGCTCCTTGGCCAGGTACATGGCGACGTCGGCCCGCTGCATCAGCTGGTCAAAGCCGTCGGCGTCGTCGGGATAGATGGCGATCCCCACGCTCGCCTCGACCTGGAACGTCATCGCCTCGAGCCGGACCGGCTCGGCCAGCGCGGCCCGCAGCCGCGAGGCCACCTCCCGGGCCGCGGCGGCCTCCCTGACCGAGGGCAGCAGGACCGCGAATTCGTCGCCGCCGAGGCGGGCCACGACATCGCCGGGCCGGACGCTGTGCGAGAGGCGGTGCGCCACGATCTGCAGCAGCCGGTCTCCGACCGCGTGCCCCAGGGTGTCGTTGACCTGCTTCAGGCCCGTGGACCGGTCCAGGTCGATCAGCAGGAATCCCGCTCGGGTGCCGGTGAGGCCCGCGGTAGCGAGCGCCTCGCTGCTCCGCCTGGCGAGCAGCTTGCGGTTGAGCAGCCCGGTCAGCTCGTCGTGGTTGACCTGGTGCTCGCGCTGCGCCGACTTCGCGGCGTTGAAGTAGATCGCAGTGAGCGGGAAGGCGAAGAGCGCGACGATGACCGCCGACTTGGTCGCCATAGCGAGCACGAGGAGCGGGGCCGTCGCGAACAACACGACGTGCACTCCAGCCTGATAGAGCAGCTTCGCCCGGATGACCGATCCCCACGGCGTGCGGGTACTCAGCGCGATCGCGCAGGTTACGAGCAGGAAATTGACCACGAAGTAGGCCAGGCAGGCCAGCAGCAGGTTCAGCAGGATCTTGTTGTCAAGGATCTGATCGGTGGTGGGGATCAGCGGATGCTCAAGCGTCGGGCTGACCCCGCGCAGCACGAGCACAAGTTCGGCCGCGCCCAGGCTGAGGCTGAGCTGAGCGGCATTGAAGATCACCCGGTGCGGCGAGCTGCGCGCCAGGCCGACGACCAGGATCGACGCGGCCCGGAGCAGCACGGCGACCGGGAAGCCCCAGTAGAGCAGCGCGGCCACGGTGATCGTGCGCGAGACGGCGGGGGAATCGGATCCTGACTGGCCAGGCGTCGCCACCCGCCAGATCTCGCCGGTAAGGATCATCCCGCCGATCACCCAGAACATGGGATCGCGGACCAGGTGCCGGACATTTCCCAGATCAGTCGCGGCAAGGCCAAGGATCACCGCGCCGGCGATCGACACCGCCGTGATATAGATCCACGGCGGAGAGCCGAAACGCGGGACGACGTCACGCGTGTCGTTCTGGTTCCTCATAGCGTCCTCACGGGCCGCCGGTCAACCGGGGGGGGTGCCGGTTCGAGAGTCTCTGTCAGGCAGCGTAGCTGTGAAACCACACTTGACGAAGCCATACGCATACTATCTGTTACTAAGCGCCTTGTCGTAGCTAACTGACTACACATTGCGAAGCTTCCTGGTAGATGCACAAGCGGGAAGATTGTCCGGGGGCTGCTACCCGGACAGCGCGGCTTCAGTCGCCGCCTGCGGCCCGTCGGACAGCAGGATCTGCAGGCCGGCCTCGTCGAGCACGGGCACCCCGAGTGACTCCGCCTTGTCCAGCTTCGATCCTGGGCTGTCGCCGGCCACGACGAAGCTGGTCTTCTTCGACACCGAACCGGACACCTTGCCGCCGCGCTCAGCAATGGCCTCCGCCGCCTCGTCCCTGGTAAGGCCGGAAAGGCTGCCTGTGAGGACGACGGTGACTCCGGCCAGCGGGCCCGCCTGGCCGGGTTCGCCGAGGCTGAAGCCGGCGAAATCCGGGTCGGCGAGCATGACCCCAGCGTCCCGCCACTTGGCCACGATCGCCTGATGCCAGTCCACGGTGAACCAGTCGATCACGGAGCCTGCGATAGTCGGGCCCACCTCGTCCACGAGCATCAGCGTCTCGGCGGGCGCTGTGGCGATGGCGTCGACTGAGCCGAAGGCGGCGGCCAGCGCCCTGGCCGCCGTCGGGCCGACATGCCTGATCGACAGGGCCACCAGAACTCGCCAGAGCGGGCGGTTACGGGCCTCGTCCAGGTTGCGGAGCAGGCTCGTCGCGTTCGCGGTCAGCTCGCCGCCGATGGTGACGAAGAACGGGCATTGCGCCAGCCGCTGCGCCGTCAGCGAGAACAGGTCGCCCTCGTCGGTGACCAGCCCGGCGGCCAGCAGCGCGGCAGCGGCCTCGTAACCGAGCACCTCGATATCGAATGCGCCCCGGCCTGCCAGGTGAAACAGCCGCTCGCGCAGCTGCGCCGGGCAGGACCTGGTGTTCGGGCAGCGCCAGTCGACCTCGGTGGCCTCGCGCGCCAGCGGCGTGCCGCAGCTGGGGCAGGCGGTCGGGAAATCGAAGGCCCGCTCGTCCCCCGACCGCAGGTCGAGCACCGGCCCGACCACCTCGGGGATGACATCGCCGGCCTTGCGCAGCACGACCATGTCGCCGATCAGGACGCCCTTGCGGGCGATCTCGTCCTCGTTATGCAAGGTCGCGCGCTCGACCGTCGAACCGCTCACCTTGACCGGCTGTCATCACGGCGAACGGCGTGACCCGGCCGGTCCGGCCAACGTTCACCCTGATGTCGAGCAGCCGGGTGGTGACCTCTTCGGGCGGGTACTTATAGGCGATCGCCCACCGCGGAGCCCGGCTGGTGAAACCGAGCCGCTCCTGGACCGCGATCGGGTCCAGCTTGACCACCACACCGTCGATCTCGTATGGCGGGTCGTGCCGGTGCTCGGCATAGTGGCTGATGTAGCCGCGGACGCCGTCGATGTCATCGACGACCCGGTAGAGGTCGCTGACCGGCAGGCCCCACTCCCGCAGCTGGTCGTACCAGCCCGACTGGGTGGCCGGACGGTCCTGCTTCTCGCCCTCGATCGCCCCGACACCATGCAGGATCAGGCCGAGCGGCCGGCTCGCGGTGACCGCTGGATCCTTCTGCCGCAGCGACCCGGCCGCGGTGTTCCGCGGGTTCACGAACGGCGGCTTACCCGCCTCCGCCTGGCGCTCGTTCAGCTCGTGAAAGGCCGTGACCGGCAGGAACACCTCGCCCCTGACCTCAAGCGTGGCCGGCCAGCCCGACCCGCGCAGCCGGGCCGGAGCAGCCGCGATCGTGCGGACGTTCGCCGTCACGTCTTCGCCGGTCACCCCGTCCCCCCTGGTCGCGGCGCGGGCCAGGGTGCCGTTGCGGTAGACCAGGTCGACCGCGAGCCCGTCGATCTTGAGCTCGCATAGGAAGGGGCCGGTCCCGCCGAGCCGCTCGGCTCGGGCGGACCAGCTGTCGAGCTCGGCGGCCGAGAACGCGTTATCCAGGCTGAACAACCGCTCCAGGTGCCGGACCGGCGCGAAGCCCGCCGAGACGACGTCGCCGACTTTCTGGGTCGGTGAGTCCGGCGTGCGCAGGTCGGGGTAGTCCTCCTCCAGCTTGCGCAGCTCACGCATCAGCGAGTCGTACTCGGCGTCCGAGACCACCGGGGAGTCGAGCACGTGGTAGCGGTAGTTGTGCTCGGTGACCTGGTCGGCCAGGTCCGCGTGCCGGTGCCTGGCCGCATCGTCGGCCTGGCTGACCTCGGCTGGCCCCGCGTCGGCTGGCCCCGTCTCGGTGAGCCCTGCCTCGGTGAGCCCCGTCTCGGTGTCCTCCGGTCCGGTCACGGCACTCCCTCCTCGATCAGTTCGGGTATCAGCCCGGCCGCCGCCTGGCACTGCGCGAGCACGGCCCTGGCCCGCTCCGGTGACGTGCCGGCCATTCCGCACGCGGGCGTCACGACCACTTGCTCGGTCAGCGTCCCCAGCGGGAGCCCGATCCGCCGCCACAGCGAGATGACCGCGGCCGCCGTCTCCCGCGCGGCATCGACCGCCGGGACGGCGCCGACGGCAAGGCCGAGCCCGGCCTCGGCCACCTCGCCGAGCGCGTCCTCGTCCTGGCGCCGAAGCAGGCTCAGATCGAAGGAGATCCCGCGGGCGCCAGCGCTGGCCAGGCACTCGAACGGCACCCCCGGCGCGCAGCAGTGCACCAGGGCCGGAGCCTGCGCCGCGGCCAGCACCCGGCCGAGGCCCTGGGCGGCGGCGGTCACGTCGACCGGGGCCAGCCGACGAAGGCCGCTGGCGCTCGGAACCGAGCCCGCCAGCACCCCGGGCAGGCTCGGCTCGTCAAACTGGACGATGAGGTCCGCGCCGGGCAGCCGCCCGCGAACCGCCCGCACGTGGTTTGCCGCACCCTCGGCGAGCGAAGCCGTCAGGTCGGCTACCGCCCCCTGATCGGCGAGCACGGGCTCGATGCTGCGGGTCAGTTCGAGCGCCGCGGCGAGTGTCCACGGCCCGGCAAGCTGGATCTTGAAGGCCCCGCGGTAGCCTTCGGCCGCCTCCTCCAGCACGTCGAGGTCACGTTCCAGCAGCCCGCTGGCCCGGCTGAGATCGCGGCCCCGTCGTTCGGCGAGGCGCCAGCCGCGCGCGGTCGTCTCCGACGGCAGGTCGACCAGCATGGCCAGCGTGCGACCGACCAGGTCGGCTCCCGGCCCGCGGTCGGGCAGCTCGGGCAGGTACGGCAGGTTGGGCAGCTCGCCCAGGACAACCCTGATCGCCTCTTCCGGGCTCGTGCCCGGCATCGAGCCCACGCCGGTCGCGCTCTGCGCAGGCCAGGGAAACGGCTCTACGTCACGGCTCACTGCCACATCCTAGCGATCACCTCCGTCACCGGCCCGCGACCCGACGCCCCCGCCCGCCACCCCCGGACCTCACCCCCGCCACCCCCACCACCCCTGCCAGCCCCGCCACCCCCGCCAGCCCCCCACCCCGGCCAGCCCCCGAGCCACCACTCCCGTCAGTCCCACTACCCCCACCAGTCCCGCCAGTTGGGCCGGCCCCGACTTGCCACACATTTGGTGGCCGCAAAAGCGGCAAAACCATCGTGATCATGACTGAAACGCGCTGCAAGTGGTGGGACGACCAGGGGCTACTGCAAGTGGCTGGTGCAACGAGGAGCTTGCTGACGGCTCCGGCGGGCGGCGTCGAGGAGGGCGCGGCGGGAGCTCAGCTCCGCGCAGATACGGACGCCAGCGCCGTCTCGGAGATGGTGCCTGAGCCGAGGACGGTGTCGCCGTCGTACAGGACCGCCGCCTGGCCTCGGGCCACGCCGCGCGCCGGACGTTCGAGCCTGATCCGCAGCGCGCCGTCCTCAAGCCAGCAGGTCGCGGGGAAGGTCTCGCCGTGCGCGCGCAGCTGGACTTGCGCCTGGATCGGCTCGGTCGGCAGCTGCCCCGGCCCCGACCACACCGGCCTGACGGCGACAATCTCGTCGACATCCAGCCGTTCCGGCGGCCCGACCCGGACCGTGCCGGAGACCGGCTCGATGTCGAGCACATACCGCGCCCGGCCATCAGGCGCCGGGCGGTCGATCCGCAGGCCGCGGCGCTGCCCGATCGTGAAGCCGTAACTGCCCTGGTGGCTGCCCACGACCTGGCCGTCGTGATCCACGATCGGCCCTGGGCTGGCGCCCAGCTTGCTCGCCAGGAAGCCCTGGGTATCTCCGTCGGCGATGAAGCAGATGTCATGGCTGTCCGGCTTATCGGCCACCGCGAGCCCGCGCGTGGCCGCCTCCGCGCGCACCTGCTCCTTCGTGCTGTCGCCGAGCGGGAACATGGCCCGGCTCAGCTGGGCGGCCGTGAGCACCGCGAGTACATAGGACTGGTCCTTGGCCGGATCCACGCTGCGGGCCAGACGAACCTGACTGGTCAGCCCGTCAGCCAGCGGGCCGGGCAGGTCGCTGCCCGGCTGGCCGTCTGCGGCCAGCACGAGCCTGGCGTGGTGACCGGTGCAGACGGCGTCGAATCCGAGCGCCACCGCCCGGTCGAGTACCGCCGCGAACTTGATCTTCTCGTTGCACCGCAGGCACGGGTTCGGGGTGTTGCCGCGCGCGTACTCGGCGACGAAGTCGTCCACCACGTCCGCCGCGAACCGCTCGGCCATGTCCCAGACGTAGAACGGGATCCCGATCACGTCGGCGGCCCGCCTGGCGTCCCTGGCGTCCTCCAGCGTGCAGCAGCCGCGGGCGCCCGTCCGGTACGAGGTCGGGTTGGCCGACAGCGCCAGGTGCACGCCCGTGACCTCGTGACCGGCCTCGGTCACCCTGGCCGCGGCCACGGCCGAGTCGACACCGCCTGACATGGCGGCCAGCACGCGCAGGGCGGTCATGACGCGGCTGCCGCGGCGACCGGCCCGGCCTGCGATGTGGCCGCCGGCGGCGCCCCCTGCCGGCCCGCGCGCCGCGCCCGCTCCACGACCTCGCCGATCACCGACCCGAGCGCGTCCACATCGGCCTGCGTGCTGGTCCGGCCGAAGGTGAACCGCAGCGAACCCCGGGCCCGGTACTTATCCGCGCCCATCGCGAGCAGCACATGACTCGGCTGGGCGACTCCCGCCGTGCAGGCCGACCCGGTCGAGCAGGCCACGCCCTTGGCGTCCAGGAGCATCAGCAGGGCGTCGCCCTCACAGCCGGGGAAGGAAAAGTGCGCGTTGCCCGGCAGCCGCTGCTCACCGGGAGCCGGGCCGTTCAGGATCGCGTCAGGAACAACACTGAGAATCCGGTCCACCAGGTTGTCCCGCAGCCGCCCGATCCGCGCCGCGTGCTCGTCCCTGCGCGCCGTCGCGTGCTCGACGGCAACCGCGAAGGCCCTGATGGCCGCCGTGTCCAGGGTCCCGGACCTGACGTCTCGCTCCTGGCCGCCGCCATGCAGCACCGGCATCGGATCCACGCCCCTGGCCAGCAGCAGCGCACCGGCTCCGACCGGTCCGCCGATCTTGTGCCCGGTGACGGTCAGAGCGGTCGCACGGCTCGCGGCCAGGCTCACCGGCAGCTGGCCGGCCGCCTGAACGGCGTCGCTGTGGAACGGGATGCCGAACTCGGCCGCGACCCCGGCCAGGCGGGTGATCGGCTGGACCGCGCCGACCTCGTTGTTCGCCCACATCACGCTGACCAGGGCGACACCGTCAGGGTCGCGTTCGATCGAGGCCCGCAGGACCTCCGGGCTGAGGAGGCCGGCGCTGTCCACCGAGAGCCACTCGACCTCGGCATTCTGGTGCTCGCCAAGCCACTGCACGGAGTCAAGCACGGCATGATGCTCGATCGCCGTGGCCAGCACCCGCTGCCGCGGCCGGGAGCCGGACTGGCGGGCCCAGAACAGCCCCTTGACGGCCAGATTGTCGGCTTCGGTACCGCCGCTGGTGAAAACGACCTCGCTGGGCCGGGCACCGAATGCCTGCGCGATCTGCTCGCGTGATTCCTCGACCACCCGGCGGGCCCGGCGCCCCGCGTTGTGCAGCGAGGACGGGTTACCCGTGTGAGCGAGTTCGGCCACCATCGCCGCCAGTGCCTCGGGCAGCATCGGCGTTGTGGCGGCATGATCGAGATAGACCGGCGTGCCGGGGGCTGGCCTGCCGGCGGCCGCATCACGATCACTGGCGGATTCGAGGTTCACCATGGTGATTCCAGCCTAACGGGAACCTAAGGCCGCAAGGCCCCGGCAGGCACCTTCCCGGCACCGGCTCAGGCAGATCGCTTCTCGATCTCATCGACAAGCTGCGGAACCACCTTGAACAGGTCGCCCACCACGCCGAAGTCCGCTAGTTCGAAGATCGGCGCCTCGGGGTCCTTGTTCACCACCATGATCGTCTTGGAGGTCTGCATGCCGGCCCGGTGCTGGATGGCTCCGGATATCCCGACCGCGACGTACAGCTGCGGCGACACCGTCTTGCCGGTCTGGCCGACCTGGAACTGGTGCGGATACCAGCCCGCGTCGGTGACAGCGCGAGACGCGCCGACCGCGGCGCCGAGCGAGTCGGCGAGCTTCTCGATCAGCGCCATGTTGTCGGCGGAACCGACGCCGCGGCCGCCGGAAACGACGATGGATGCCTCGGTCAGCTCCGGCCGGGCGCCACGCTGCTGCACGACCCGCTCGGTGATCTTGGCCTGCTTCCCCGCGTCGCTCACGGTGATGCTCACCGGCTCGATGACCGGATCGGCCGGGGACGCTTCGGGGGTGATCGCGTTCGGCCGGACGGCAATGATCGGCGTGCCGGACCGGACGCGCGAACTCACGTTGATCGCGCCGCCGAAGATCACCTGCTCGGCGCTGAAGCCATCACCGAGGCCGACGACGTCGGTCAAGATCCCCGAGCTGATCTTGACTGCGAGCCGGCCGCCCACCTCACGCCCCTCAGCCGTGCTCGGCAGCAGCACCGCGGCTGGCGAGGCTTGCTTAACCAGTTCGGCGAGTAGCTCGGCCTTGGGCGCCACCACGTAGTCGTCGTACTCCGGATCGGCAGCGACGTAGATTTTAGCCGCGCCGTACTCAGCCAGCCTGGCCTGTGCCGCCTCGGCCCCGGGACCGGTCCAGACGACCGAAGGCTCGCCGAACCGGCGCGCGAGCGTCAGGAGCTCGAGGGTGACCTTCTTGACGGTCTCGCCATCGTGCTCAGCCAGTACCAGGATCTCGGCCATTGTCGGCAGCCCCTTCGCCTTCAGCCTGCGGGTGGATCAGAACGAGTCGGTCAGATGAGGTCGGTCAGATGAACTTGCGGGCGGCGAGGAACTCGGCGGCCTTGTCGCCGCCGTCACCCTCGTCGGTCACGACCGTGCCCGCCTGCCGCGGCGGCCGCTTGTCCCAGCTCGCCACCTCGGTCGCGGCGTTGGCCAGGCCCACAGCGGCGGCATCCACTCCTGCGTCGGCCAGGCTCATCGTCTGCACGGGCTTCTTCTTGGCCGCCATGATCCCCTTGAACGAGGGGTAACGCGGCTCGTTGATCTTCTCGACCACGCTGATCACGGCGGGCAGCGTCGCTACCACCGTGTCGTAGCCGTAGTCGGCCAGCCGGTTGATCGTGATCGCGGACCCGTCGACCTCCACCTTGCTGGCGTAGGACAGCTGCGGGACGCCGAGCCGCTCGGACAGCATGGCGGGGAGCACCCCGGTCCGCGCATCGGTCGACTCGGAGCCGAGGATGACCAGGTCGAAGCCGATCTGGCCAAGCACGCCGGCGATCGCGGCCGAGGTTCCGAGCACGTCGGAGCCGGCCAGCCCGTCATCGACCAGGTGCACGGCCTTGTCCGCGCCCATCGACAGGGCCTTGCGGATCGACTCGGTAGCGCGCTCCGGACCCATCGACAAGATGGTCACCTCGCCGCCGTGCGCCTCGGCGAGCCGCAGGCCCTCCTCGATCGCGAACTCGTCAGCCTCGTTGATCACGGCATCGGCTGCGTCCCGGTCGAGCGTGGAGTCCGACTCCCTCAGGGTGCGCTCTGACCACGTGTCGGGAACCTGCTTCACGCAGACGACGATGTTCATGACCGGCGGCCGACCTCTCTGTCTGTGCTAGCCCGCGCGGGACGCTTGCCGTCCCTGCTATCGCCAAGCCGGGCAGTGCAAGCCTCCCAAACGGGGCAGGCGGCCGGCAGGCCGGGGCCTGGCATGGCATTGGGCAGTATGTTACTTGCCAGTAGCATCCGGTCCGCCTCAGGGCTGCCGCTCCGCCAGGCTGACCACGTTCGAGAGCAGCATCGCCCTGGTCATCGGCCCAACCCCGCCCGGCATCGGGGCCAGGTAGCCCGCGACCTCAGCCACCTCGGGATGCACGTCGCCGGCCAGGCCCGCGTCGGTTCTGGTGATGCCGACATCGAGTACCGCCGCGCCCGGCCTGATCATGTCAGCGGTGACGAGCCGCGGCTGGCCGGCGGCCGCTACCACGATGTCCGCGTTGACCGTATGGGCTTTCAGATCGGTGGTCCCGGTGTGACAGAGGGTCACGGTCGCGTTCTCGCTGCGCCTGGTGAGCAGCAGCCCGAGCGGCCTGCCCACGGTCACGCCCCGGCCGATCACCGTCACATTGGCTCCCGCGACCGGAACCTGGTACCGGCGCAGCAGCTCGACGATCCCCAGCGGGGTGCACGGCAGCGGGGCGGGCTCGCCGAGCACGAGCCGGCCCAGGTTCATCGGGTGCAGCCCGTCGGCGTCCTTGGCGGCGTCCATCAGCTCGAGCACCGGCTGGCTGCGCAGGCCGGGCGGCAGCGGCAGCTGCACGATGAACCCGGTGCAGGCCGGATCGGCGTTGAGCTCGGCGACCACGTCCTCCACCTGCTGCTGGCTGGCGGTGGCCGGCAGGTCGCGCCTGATGCTGGCGATCCCGACCTGCGCGCTGTCCTTGTGCTTGCCCGCCACGTATACGGCGCTGCCCGGGTCGTCGCCGACCAGGACGGTGGCCAGGCCGGGCACGATGCCCCTGGTCCTGAGGGCGGCGACCCGCTCGGCGAGCTCGGATCGGATGGCAGCCGCTGTCGCCTTGCCATCCAGGATGATCGCGGTCACCGCCTCATTGTGCCCGGCCGCGGTCCGCCGCGCGACTCACCCCACCCGCCACCATGATCACGGAGACTTGTAGGCACCCGAGCCCGATAAGTCTCCGTGATCATGAAAAGGGGGGAGGGGGGAGGAGGGGCGGGGGAGGCGGGGGAGGGGAGGGAGCAGGGGGAGGCGGGGGGTTAGTGCCAGAAGTGGCGGACGCTGGTGAAGTACAGGCTGACGCCGGCCTCGTTCGCGGCCGCGATCACCTCCTCGTCCCGGACCGAGCCGCCCGGCTCGGCGACCGCCCGCACGCCGGCCTCGGCCAGCACCAGCAGGCCGTCGGCGAACGGGAAGTAGGCATCGCTGGCCGCGACCGAGCCGGCCGCCCGGTCCGCCGCCCGCGTGACCGCGAGCCTGGCCGCGTCGACCCGGTTGACCTGGCCCATGCCGATCCCGACCGATGCGAGTCCGCGGCCGAGCAGGATCGCGTTGGACTTGACGCTGCGGCACGCCCGCCAGGCGAACTCCAGGTCGGCGAGCACGTCGTCGCTGGCCGCCGGGCCAGCCGCCAGCCGCCAGCCCGCCACCCGATCACCGGGCTCGCTCGCCGTGTCGATGTCCTGCACGAGCACCCCGCCGCTGACCCGCCGCCACTCGGTACCGGCCGCCCGGGCCGCGCCGGGCCAGCCGGCCAGGCCGGACCAGCCGGGCCGGCCGTAGCAGCCGGGCCGCCGGGCTGGCCGGCCATTCGCTCAGCCTCGCCGGACGCGGGCGGGCAGCGAAGCAGTCGCTGGTTCTTCTTCCTGGTCAGGATGTCCAGTGCGGCGGGCTCGTAGCCGGGCGCAATGATGACCTCGGTGAAGATCTCCGCGATCTGGCCGGCGAGCTCCGCCGTGACTGGCCGGTTCGCCGCGATCACGCCGCCGAACGCCGAGACCGGATCGCACGCGTGGGCCTTACGGTGCGCGGCGGCGATGTCCGCGCCAAGGGCCAGGCCGCACGGGTTGGAGTGCTTCATGATGGCAACGCAAGGCTCAGCGAACTCGCCGACGCAGCGCCAGGCCGCGTCGACGTCGACGTAGTTGTTGTACGACATCGCCTTGCCGTGCAGCAGTTCGGCGGCGGCTACCCCGCCGCTGCCCGGTTCGCCCGGTGCGATGTACAGGGCCGCGCGCTGATGCGGGTTCTCGCCGTAGCGCAGCACCGAGCGCCGGTGCCAGACAGCCGCGGTCAGGTCGGGCCAGCCGGACTCGCGGGCCACCTCATCCGGTGCGTAGGCCGACGCGAACCAGGACGCGACCGCGGCGTCGTAGCCCGCCGTGTGCGCGAACGCCTCGGCTGCGAGCCGGCGCCGCTGCTCGAGCGTGAACCCGCCGGCCGCGATCGCGGCCTTGACGCGGTCGTAGGCGCCGGGGCTGGTGACGACGGCCACGCTGGCATGGTTCTTCGCCGCCGCCCTGACCATCGCCGGGCCGCCGATGTCGATCTGCTCCACGCACTCTGGATCGCTCGCGCCGCTGGCTACCGTCTGCGTGAACGGGTACAGATTGGACACCAGCAGCTGGAACGGCGCGATCTGCAGCTGACCGAGCTGAGCCGCGTGATCGGGATCAGTGAGGTCGGCCAGCAGGCCAGCGTGGATGGCCGGATGGAGGGTCTTGACCCGGCCGCCGAGGCACTCGGGGAACCCGGTCACCGCTTCCACCGCAGTGACGGGAACCCCCGCCGCGGCGATGGCGGCGGCCGTGCTGCCGGTCGACACGATCTCGATCCCGGCCTCGTGCAGCAAGCGGGCCAGCCGGTCGAGGCCGGTCTTGTCGTACACGCTGATGATCGCCCTGGCGATGACCACCTTGCTCACGGCTGCGACTCCCCCGATCGTCCGATCCTTACCGTGCGCCCGCTGACCGACCAGCCCTCGCGCAGCATCGCGATGACGGTCGTCGCGAGCAGTACCCGTTCCGCGGACTTGATCCGCTCGGTGAGCGTCTCTTCGTCGTCGTCGTCCTGTACGGCTACCGCCTCCTGGGCGATGACCGGCCCGCTGTCCAGGCCGGCGTCGACCAGGAACACCGTGCAGCCCGTCACCTTCACTCCGTAGGCCAGCGCGTCCCTGACCCCGTGCATGCCGGGAAAGGACGGCAGCAGCGCGGGATGGGAGTTGATGCACCGGCCGGAGAACTCACCGAGGAATTCCGGCCCGAACAGCTTCATGAACCCGGCCGAGACGACCAGGTCAGGCCGGAAGGCGGCGCACGCCCGGGTCAGCGCCTCGTCCCAGGCGGCCCGGTCCTGATGATCGGTCACCCGGCAGACGAAGGTCTCGATCCCGGCCGCCTCCGCGCGGCTGACGGCCCTGGCGCCGTGCCGGTCGGCTCCGACCGCGATGACCTGCGGCCCGGCCGGCTCAGCCGCGCAGGCGTCGATCAGGTGCTGCAGCAACGTCCCCTCGCCAGAGGCCAGGACAACCAGGCGTGACCGCATGAGGCCACCCTAGACGGGCGGCGGCACGCCCGACCGGGTGGCAGGCGTGTCACGGCGGCACGAGACGGGCGTAATCTTGGCGGGCCGGCCGAGCCAGCTCGCGGACCCTGGCGTGCTCGTCGCCGGGTACGGCGCACCGGCAAGTAGTGATGAAATAGGACCGAGTGCACCTAGCAGCGCGCACGCAGTAGTCAGCGATGACCGGAGGAACGGCACTGCCCGCCGACATCAGCCCGCCACCAGCGCCGGGCGACCACGACCAGCAAGACGCCGCCGGCCAGCCTGCCGAGGCTGGCCAGCCTGCCGAGGCCGGCCAGCAAGGCGCCGCGGGCCAGCAAGGCGCCGCGGGCCAGCAAGGCGCCGCGGGCCAGCCTGCCGGAACCGGCCAGCCCGAATCCGGCGGGCTGCCCAGGATCTTCTTTGCCGACGAGCCGGAGCAGCAGCACAAGTTCGTCGGACGACCCTACGGGCAGCCGCCGGGAGCCGGGCCGCCCGGCGAGCTCGGCCAGGCTGGCGGCTTCGGCCAGGCCGGAGGGCGAGGCCAGCTGCCTGGTCCCGGCCAGCCGGCCCAGCAACCCGGCGGACCCCGGGCGAGCACGCCGGGGCCTCAGCGGACCCAGCGGATACGGCCGACCCGGCCCCCAGAGCGCGAGCTGCAGCACCGGGCGATCGCCTCGCTGATCCTCAGCGTGCTCAGCCTGGTCGCGCTGCTCGGGCTCGGTGGTGACCTGCACCGTGGCGTTTACCTGCTGATCTTCAGCGCCGTCATCGGGATCGCCGGCTGCGTGATCGGCATCACCGCCGTCCGCAAGGCCAGGAAGGCCGGCTCGTACCGGCCGCGGGGTGCGATCGGCGGCATCGTGCTCGGTGCCATCGCTGCCCTGCTGTCGATCCCGATCCTGGCGACCTACCTGGCCTTCCCCACCCAGGTGGACAACTACGTCAAGTGCCTGAGCCAGGCGCAGTCATCCGGTGCCCAGCAGAGCTGCATGGACCGGTTCTACCGGTCGATCCACCTAGGCTCATCGGCCGAGCAGGTTCAGGGCAGCGCGGACGGTCCGCCTGACCGCTTGCCGGCCGGCGCTCCCTCCTGGTCGTCGGCCCACCTGTCCAGGTAGATGACGTGCCCGCTGGCGTCGGCACCAGGCCACGGGCCGGCCTCAGGAGGCCAGCGGCCTGCGCTGCCCGGCCGCGCGCCCGCTCGCGCCGGGACCGCTGCCGGATCGGTCACGCACTTCCGGCGGACGTACCACCAGTTGGCCGCGCCAGCGGCAACCGCGGCGGCGATCCCGACCTCCAGCGTGGCGACCAGCGCCACCTGCCAGGCGGACGGTCCGACGGCCGCCATCCTGCCGTCGCCCAGCGGGCCGCCGGCGAAGGCCGCGCCGATACCGAGCACGATCCCGGCCAGCAGGCCGCAGCAGAACCCTCTGACCGGAGCGGCTTCGAGCACGGCGGTCGGGGCCAGCCGCGCTGCCACCAGGCCACCGACGGCCCCGGCGAGGTAGGGAAAGGCCAGCATCGCGGCGGCCAGCCAGCCAGGTCCCGAGCCATGCGTGCCCGTCGGCAGAGCTGCGAGCAGCGGGAAAGCGGGCATCTGGCCTAGTACGGACCCCGTCGGGGCAGCGACCGTGCCTGCTCCGACCGCGAAGCCGGGCCCGAGCATGTACGCGATCGCCCACAGGACCGCGTTGGGCAGGTACGCGAGCTGGGCGATGAGCAGCAGCCCGGCGCCGACGACACCGGGGTTGAGCAGCCGGTAGACCTCGCCGAACTTGTGCACGTCACCGGCGAGCGCCAGCGCGGTGGCCATCGCGCCTGCGGCGGCCAGCACGGCCAGCGCGCTCGCCGAGCCGGCCAGAATCGACCGCATGCTGGCCGACATCAGCGAGCCGAGCTGAGCCCACGGGGCCAGCGCGCGGGCGGCCCCGAAGCTGGCCGCGACGAGCGCGATCACGAACGACGCGAACAGCGCCTGGGGCACCGACGCGGCCGCCAGAGCCGACCTGCTGCAGATCGCGAGCGCCCCGGCCAGCGCGGCGTACGGCACCGCTACCGCGAGCCCGGCCGCCAGTACCTGCCTCAGCTCGGTGACGCTGTGCCCCCGGACGACGGAGCGGCCGGCCCGCCAGAGCAGCGCACCGGGCAGCGCGACCAGGCCAAGCGGCAGCATGCCGATCCGGCCCGCCCCGCTGACCTGCACCGCGACATGATGACCGACCAGCCAGAGCACCGCAGCGGTGCGCACCACGCCGATCAGGCCAAGCCCGGGATGGGGCGCGGCGATCCAGCCGGCCAGGACCAGGATGGTCAGCACGGCCAGGCCGATTCCCGCGGCGGCGCAGGCGGCCGAGGCACCGGCAGCGAGCAGCCTCCTGGTCCCGTCTGGCCGGCCGCCGCCTTCCTGGTCCGGACGGCCCTGGCCCGCGGGTCGGGCACCGAGGGCAGATGTCGTCACAAGACCCAACCCTCGCAATCTCCGACGCACTCCCGGCGGAGGCGCGCCGGACCGAGGTCCGGGTACTGCCGCGAAAGCCGGCCGATCAGCGGGCCCGCATGAGCTCCCTGACCAGCCGGGCGGTTTCGCTCGGGGTCCGGCCGACCTTGACGCCGACCTTCTCGAGCGCCTCCTTCTTCGCCTGTGCGGTCCCCGCCGAACCGGAGATGATCGCGCCCGCGTGGCCCATCGTCTTGCCTTCCGGCGCGGTGAACCCGGCGACGTAGGCGACGACCGGCTTGGTCACGTGGGCGTCGACGTAGGCGGCGGCGCGCTCCTCCGCGTCCCCGCCGATCTCGCCGATCATCACGATCGCGTCGGTCTCGGGGTCGTCCTGGAAAGCCTGCAGGCAGTCGATGTGCGTGGTCCCGATGATGGGATCGCCACCGATCCCGACCGCCGTCGAGAAGCCGATATCACGCAGCTCGTACATCATCTGGTAGGTCAGCGTCCCGGACTTGGAGACCAGCCCGATCCGGCCCTCGCTGGTGATGTCGGCCGGGATGATGCCGGCGTTCGACTTTCCGGGTGAGGCGACGCCGGGGCAGTTCGGGCCGACGATGCGGGTCACGTTGCCCCGCGAGCTCGCCCGGGCCCAGAAGACGGCGGTGTCGTGCACGGGGATGCCCTCGGTGATCACGATCACGAGCGGGATCGCCGCGTCGACAGCCTCGATGACCGCGTCCCTGGTGCCGGCGGGCGGCACGAAGACGACCGACACGTCGGCGCCGGTCTCGGCCACTGCCTCGCCGACGGTCCCGAACACCGGGACGCTGGTGCCGCCCAGATCGACGGTCTGGCCCGCCTTGCGCGGGTTGGTTCCGCCGACCACGTTCGTGCCGGCCGCGATCATCCGCGCGCCGTGCTTGCGGCCCTCCGACCCGGTGATGCCCTGGACGATGACCCGGCTCTGCGCGGTCAGGAAGATCGCCATCTCATGCTCCCGTCGCGGCCAGGCTGGCCAGCTCAGCGGCGCGCCGCGCCGCGTCGTCCATCGTCTCGACCTGTTCAACCACGCCGAGGCCGGCCTCGGTCAGGATCTGGCGGCCTTCGGCGGCGTTGTTGCCGTCCAGCCGGACCACGATCGGGTGTCGCACCTCCTCGCCGCGCTCGGCGAGGATGCCGAGCGCGCTGACGATCCCGTTCGCCACCGCGTCGCAGGAGGTGATGCCGCCGAAGACGTTGACCAGCACGGCGCGGACCGAGGGGTCGGACAGCACGATGTCCAGGCCGTTGGCCATGACCTCGGCCGATGCGCCGCCGCCAATGTCCAGGAAGTTAGCCGGGCGCACCCCGCCGAACTCCTCGCCGGCGTAGGCGACGACGTCGAGCGTCGACATGACCAGGCCGGCTCCGTTGCCGATGATCCCCACGGCGCCGTCGAGCTTGACGTAGTTCAGGTGCTTGGCCTTGGCCCTGGCCTCGATCGGATCGGCCGCCGACGGGTCGGCGAACCTGTCGTGCTGCTGGCGGAACGCCGCGTTGTCGTCCAGCGTGACCTTGCCGTCCACGGCGAGCACCTGGCCGTCGTCGGTCAGGACCAGCGGGTTGACCTCGACCAGCGTCGCATCCTCGTCGGTGAAGACCGCCCACAGGCGCTCGGCGAGTTCCACCGCGCCGTCGGCGGCCTCGGCCGGAGCAGCCTGGCCGAGACGATCTCGGCGGCCTTAGCGCGGTCCACGCCGACCAGCGGGTCGATGCCGATCCGCGCGACGGCTTCGGGATTGGTGTGCGCGACTTCCTCGATCTCCACCCCGCCCTCGACCGAGCAGATCGACATGAACTGCCGGCCCGCGCGGTCGACGAGGTAGGAGAGGTAATACTCCTGCGCGATATCGGACGCCTGCGCGATCAGGACCTTCTGCACGGTGTGGCCCTTGATGTCCATACCCAGGATCTGGCTCGCCTTGGCGTAGGCCTCGTCCGGTCCGTCAGCCAGCTTGACTCCGCCAGCCTTGCCGCGGCCGCCGGTCTTGACCTGGGCCTTCACCACGACCAGAGGATGGCCGGCGGCGGCGAACTCGGCCGCGATCTCGCGCGCCTCGGCCGCCGTGTGCGCCACTTTTCCGGCCTGCACGGGAACGCCGTACTCGGCAAAGAGTTCCTTTGCTTCATGCTCGAACAGGTCCACGTTCTGGGGTCCGTCCTGACTGATGCTGCGCCTCGCAGCGATGCCCAACCCTTGCCTGGGGCCTGGCACCGCGGGAGCGCCGGCCCGCCTGGCAGCCTAGCGGGCGGCGGATGTCCCGGCGGTCAGCCGGCCCGAGTTTCCGCCTTTGCGCCAAGCTCTGACCGCACCCAGTCGACGATCTCGTGAGTGGACGCACCGGGCGTGAAAATCCTGGCCACGCCCATTGCCGTCAATTCGGTGATATCGGCATCGGGGATTATGCCGCCGCCGAATACCGTGATGTCCGCCGCGTTCTGCTCGCGGAGCAACTCGAGTACCCGGCCAAACTGGGTCATGTGCGCGCCGGACAGGATGGACAGCCCGATCGCGTCGGCGTCCTCCTGCAGGGCCGCGGCCACGATCTGCTCGGGAGTCTGGTGCAGGCCGGTGTAGATGACCTCGACCCCGGCATCGCGCAGCGCCCGGGCGACGACCTTGGCGCCGCGGTCATGCCCGTCCAGGCCAGGCTTGGCGATGATGACCCGGATGCTGCCCATGACGTCTGCGCCTCTCACCGTGACTGTTCCACCGTCAGCGTATCCCGCCGCCCCAGGGGGCAGCGGGCGGCGGGAGCGGCGGGAGCGGGGGCGGGGGCGGGGGCGAGAGCGGCTAGAGCTTTTCGATCGGGGCGTAACGGAGCAGCAGGTGCTTGATGCCGTACTCGTCGCCGAAGTCGACCTTGGCCTCCGGGTCGTCGCCGCGGCCCTCGACCGACAGCACCCGCCCCAGCCCGTAGCTGTCGTGGTTGACCAGGTCGCCGGACTTGAGCGAGGGCACGGACCGGTTGCCAGGCGCGTTCACCCCGGCCCGCCGGGCCAGCCGCTCGGAGGCGGGCGTCCTCGACGACGCCGCCGCGGTCGCGTCCCTGCGCCAGTCGACCAGCTCGGCCGGGATCTCGGTCAGGAACCTGGACTGCTGGTGGTAGGCCGGCCTGCCCCACCAGGCCCGGGCGACCGCCCTGGTCAGGTACAGCCGCTGCCGCGCCCTGGTGATCCCGACATAGGCGAGCCTGCGCTCCTCCTCAAGCTCGCGCTCGTCGTTGATGGACCGCTCGTGCGGGAAGACGTGCTCCTCCATGCCGGTCAGGAAGACGACGGGGAACTCCAGCCCCTTGGCGGTATGCAGGGTCATCAGCGTGACCACGCCGCCGTGATCGGCTCCCTCGGGAATCTCGTCGGCATCGGCGACCAGCGAAACCTGCTCGAGGAACGCGGCCAGCCCGCCGTCGGGGTTGCGGGCGTCGAACTCCCTGGCCACCGAGATCAGCTCGGTCAGATTCTCCGCCCGGCCCGCGTCCTGCAGGTCGCTCGAGGCCTCGAGCTCGGCGATGTAGCCGGTCCGGTCGAGCACCGCCTCGGCGATATCCCCGACGGGCGTTCCGGCCTGCTCGGCCTGCCGCAGCTCGGTGATGAGATCGTTGAAGCCCTCGATCGCCTTGGCCGAGCGGGCCGGCAGCCCGGGCACGTCGGCCGGCCTGGCCAGCGCGGCGGCGAAGGTGACCCGGTCCCGGGCGGCGAACCCGGCCACGTACTCCAGGGCGCGGTCGCCGATGCCGCGCCGCGGCACGTTGACCACCCGCCGCAGCGAGATCTCGTCGGCCGGGTTGGCGATCAGCCGCAGGTAAGCCAGCAGGTCCCGGACTTCCCGGCGCTCGTAGAACCGCACTCCCCCGACCACCTTGTACGGCAGCCCGGCCCGGATGAAGACTTCCTCGAAGACTCTGGACTGGGCGTTCGTGCGGTAGAACACGGCGACGTCGCCCGGGGCCGCGTCACCGGCGTCGGTGAGCTTGTCGACCTCCTCGGTCACGAACGCGGCCTCGTCATGCTCGCTGTCCGCCACGTAGCCGACCAGCGGCGGCCCGTCCCCGGCATCGGACCACAGGTTCTTCGGCATCCGCCCGGTGTTGCGGGCCACCACGGCGTTGGCGGCGGCCAGTATGTTCTGGGTTGACCGGTAGTTCTGCTCGAGCAGGATCACCCGCGCGCCGGGGAAGTCGCGCTCGAACTCGGTGATGTTGCGGATCGTCGCGCCGCGGAACGCATAGATCGACTGGTCGGCGTCGCCGACGACGCACAGCTCGGCCGGGGGAAGGAAGTCATCACCTCCCGCCGGGACCGCCTGGCTGCCGCCGACCAGCTCCCTGATCAGGGCGTACTGGGCGTGGTTGGTGTCCTGGTACTCGTCGACGAGCACGTGCCTGAACCGCTGCCGGTACGCCTGCGCCATGTCGCCGAACGCCTGCAGCAGGTTGACGGTGACCATGATCAGGTCATCGAAGTCCATCGCCCCGGCCGCGACCAGCCGCCGCTGGTACTCCCCGTACGCCTCGGCCAGTGCCTTCTCCCGGTATCCCGACGCCCGGGCGGCGGCGGTCTCGTAGTCGAGCAGCTCGTTCTTCAGCGTCGAGACCCGGCCGGCCATCGCCTTCGGCGGGTGGTATTTGGGATCGAGGTCAAGCTCACGGCAGACCAGCGCCATGAGCCGCTCCGAGTCGGCCTGGTCGTAGATTGTGAACGAGGACGGATAGCCGAACCTGGTCGCCTCCCGGCGCAAGATCCGCACGCAGGCCGAGTGGAAGGTCAGCAGCCACATCCCCCGCGACCGGGCGCCGGTCAGGGCCTGGGCCCTCGCCGCCATCTCGCCCGCCGCCTTGTTCGTGAAGGTAATGGCCAGGATCTCGTGCGGCGCGACCTCGCGCTCGGCGACCAGGTACGCGATGCGGTGGGTGAGCACCCGGGTCTTGCCCGAGCCGGCCCCGGCCACGATCAGGAGCGGGCCCCCCTCGTGCAGGACCGCAGCGCGCTGCTGCGGGTTGAGTCCCTCGAGCAGAGCGTCAGCAGCCGTCATCGTCACGTGTTTCACCTTAGGCGAGCCGGCCGACACCCGCAGGCCCCCGCAACCCGCCCTTTCCGCGTTTCCGCGCGACAGCGCTGAACCCCTGCTGTCGCTAGAGCAGCAGCAGGGGTTCAGCGCTGTCCGTGACTGCCGGGTGGACGGGCGGGGCGCCGCCGCTACTCGTCGGGGACCAGGGTCGGCGTGGCCTTGGTCAGGGTCTGCTTCTTGAAGAAGGCCGGCGCCACGACCCGCATGATGATGAGGATCACGATGCCGACGATCGCCGCGACGGCGGCGATCACGAACGCGCCGCCGATCTGCCAGTGCAGGCCAGGGACGGTCCAGACCGTGTAGTCGTTCTGGGTCGCGACGTCATAGTCCAGCCACAGGCTCCAGCCGCCGAGGAAGTACAGCATCAGCGCGCCCGACACCGGCAGGATGCCCTGCATGAACAGGTTGCGCGTGCTGCTGGTCAGGTTCTTCCGGTAGTACCAGGCGCAGGCAAAGCCGGTCAGGCCGTAATAGAAGGCGATGTACAGCCCGATCGCGATCACCGCGTCGCCGATCACGCCGGTCGGGTTGGAGCTGTAGTTCATCGGGATGTAGACGGCGATCGAGACCAGGCCCATGATGACCGTCGACACCGTCGGCGTCAGGAACCGCGGGTGGATCTTGGCGAACGCGGCCGGCAGCGCCTTGTAGACCGCCATCGACAGCGTCGTCCTCGCGGTCGGCAGGATCGTGGTCTGCGTGGATGCCGCCGCCGACGAGAGGATCATCAGGAACAGCAGCCTGGTCAGGAAGACCCCGAACCCGGACGAGCCGAAGATCGCGCTGCCCAGCGGGGAGAACACGTCGCCGAAGTTGTTCGGGTTGCCGAGTCCGATGCCCTTGGTGCCGATGCCTGCGAACGCCATCACGCCGAAGATGGTGATGCTGTAGGTGACCAGCAGGATCAGCGTCGAGAAGATCGCCGCGAGGCCAGGCGTCCTGGTCTTGTCCTTGGTCTCCTCGTTGACGGCGACCGCGGTGTCCCAGCCCCAGTAGATAAAGACCATCAGGATGACGCCGCTCGCGAACGCGCTGAACGAGGTGATGTGGAACGGATTGAGCCACGAGATGGTCGGCGTGAGGTGGCCGGGCGGCGCGTGGCCGGTCCCCACCTTCACCAGCGCCGTTATCGACAGCACGAGGAGCATGACCAGCTCGATGCTCAGCAGCGCCTTCTGGAAGTTCGCTGAGACCTCGATGCCGATGTAGCAGATCACGGTCATCAGGATGATCCAGATCACCCCGGCCAGCAGGACCCAGCCGCTGGTCGGGTTCTTCCCGATCCCGCTGTCCGGCCCAGAGAACAGGAAGAAGATGTACTGGCCCGCCACCTGGGCCAGGCTGGCCATGACCAGCACGTCCGCGACCACAATGGCCCAGCCGCCGAACCATCCCGTCTTCGGCCCGAACGCCCTGGTCGCCCAGGTGAAGGTGGTCCCGCAGTCCGGATCGGCCTTGTTCAGCTCGCTGTAGCCGATCGAGGTCAGCAGCATCGGCACGAACGCCAGCACGGCCACGGCGGGCGACTGGAGCGCCACGGCCGCGACGACAAAGGCCAGCGTGGCCGCGAGGCTATAGGCAGGCGCCACCGAGGCGGTAGCGATGATGGTGGTGGAAATCAGGCCCAGCGCGCCTGACTTCAGCCCCTTGTCCACTTGTAGCTCGGCCGGCTCAGCCGATCGTCCGGTGACGCTCATCGCCCACCCCTCCTGAAGGTTTCCGCCCGGGCCGCGTGTGGCACGCTGAGGCTGTCGGGCAACAACATGCTTCCCACTAGTGACCGCTCATACGACTCATAGGATCGCCAAGATGCGAATACTGCTTGTCGGAGCCGGCGGAGTCGGCACCGCGTTCGCGCGGATCGCCGCCCGGCGCCAGTTCGCCGAGCTGGTCATCGCCGACTTCGACCTGGCCCGGGCGGAGCGCGCCGCGGCGTCCAGCGACCGCTTCAGCGCGGTCAGGATCGACGCGCGAGACAGCGACGCCGTCTCGCAACTGCTCGCCGAGCGCACCTGCGACGTGCTGATGAACGCGGCGGACCCGAGGTTCGTCATGCCGCTTTATAACGCTGCGCTGCGGTCTGGAGTTCACTATCTAGACATGGCTATGTCGCTGTCTCATCCGCACCAGGATGCTCCATACGGCAAGACTGGCGTCAAACTGGGTGACGATCAATTCGCCATGGCGGGTGATTGGGAAAAAAGTGGCAAGCTGGCCCTTGTCGGCATCGGGGTCGAGCCGGGCTTGTCCGATATCTTCGCGCGGCACGCGGCCGATCAGCTATTCGGCGAGATCGACCAGATCGGCGTGCGGGACGGCGCGAATCTCGCCGTCGAAGGCTACGACTTCGCCCCCACGTTCTCGATCTGGACCACGATCGAGGAGTGCCTGAACCCGCCGGTGATCTGGGAGGCGGACCGCGGCTGGTACACCACGCCGCCGTTCAGCGAGCCCGAGACCTTCAGCTTCCCGGCTGGGATCGGCCCGGTCGAGTGCGTGAACGTCGAGCACGAGGAAGTGCTGCTGATCCCGCGCTGGGTCAGCGCCAGGCGGGTCACGTTCAAATACGGCCTCGGCGATGAGTTCATCGATGTCCTGAAGACGCTGCACAAGCTGGGGCTGGACTCGACGGACCCGGTCAGCGCCGGCGGCATCCAGGTCTCGCCCCGTGACGTCGTCGCCGCCTGCCTGCCGGACCCGGCCGGCCTGGGCGCCAAGATGACCGGCCTGACCTGCGCGGGCACCTGGGTGACCGGGACCGGCAAGGACGGCGCGCCGCGCGAGGTGTACCTGTACCACGTGGTGGACAACGCCTGGTCGATGGCGGAGTACGGATCGCAGGCCGTCGTCTGGCAGACCGCGGTCAACCCCGTCGTGGCCCTCGAGCTGATCGACTCGGGCGCGTGGTCGGGCGCCGGCGTGCTCGGGCCCGAGGCACTGCCCGCCGAGCCGTTCCTCGACCTGCTCACCGACTACGGCTCGCCCTGGGCTTGCGACGAGCGCGCGCCGTCGCGCTGACCTCCCCCGCTGCGAAAGAGAAACGGAGAAGCACTCATGAAAGAGCTGCGAAATTTTGTCGGTGGCCAGTGGACACAGGCGGCCAGCGGCCGGCAGGCCGAGCTGATCAACCCCTCGACCGGTGACGCGTTCGCCACGGCGCCGGTCTCCGACGCCGCCGACGTCGACGCGGCCTTCAAGGCGGCCTCGACCGGGTTCGAGAGCTGGCGGGACGCCACGCCATCGGAGCGCAGCCTGGCCCTGCTGCGAATCGCTGACCGGCTCGAGGCCCGCGCGGACGAGTTCGTGGCGGCCGAGTCGGAGAACACCGGCAAGCCGATCGCGCTGACCGCGTCGGAAGAGATCCCGCCGATGGTCGACCAGATCAGGTTCTTCGCCGGCGCGGCGCGGATGCTCGAAGGCAGGTCGGCCGGCGAGTACATGTCCGGCTTCACCTCGATGATCCGGCGCGAGCCGATCGGCGTCTGCGCCCAGGTCACGCCGTGGAACTACCCGATGATGATGGCGGTATGGAAGTGGGCGCCCGCCATCGCGGCCGGCAACGCGGTGGTGCTGAAGCCGTCGGACACCACTCCGGTCAGCACGCTGATGATGGCCGAGCTGATGAGCGAGTTCCTGCCCGCTGGCGTGATGAACGTCATCTGCGGTGACCGGGACACCGGGCGCGCGCTCGTCTCGCACCCGACGCCGCAGATGGTCTCGATCACCGGCAGCGTCCGGGCCGGCAAGGAGGTCGCATCGGCCGCCGCCGAGCAGCTCAAGCGGGTGCACCTGGAGCTCGGCGGCAAGGCGCCGGTCGTGGTCTTCGACGATGCCGACCCGGCCAAGACCGCCGAGGCCATCGCGATCGCCGGCTACTTCAACGCCGGCCAGGACTGCACCGCGGCGACCAGGGTGCTGGCCGGCCCAGGCGTGCACGACGAGTTCGTCGAGGCGCTGGTCGAGCAGGCCAAGAGCCAGGTCACCGGCGGCCCGGACAACGCCGACGCCGCATTCGGGCCGCTGAACAACGCGAACCAGCTCGAGCGGGTGTCCGGGTTCATCAGCCGGCTGCCTGACCACGCCCGGGTGCTGGCCGGCGGCCAGCGGTCGGGGTCGCGCGGCTACTTCTACGAGGCGAGCGTCGTCAGCGGCCTGCAGCAGACCGACGAGATCGTCCAGAACGAGGTCTTCGGGCCGGTCATCACCGTGCAGCGGTTCACGGACGAGGACGAGGCCGTGGCCTGGGCGAACGGCACCGAGTACGGACTAGCCTCCTCGGTCTGGACGTCCGACCACGGACGGGCGATGCGGATGGCGCGGCGGCTGGACTTCGGCTGCGTGTGGATCAACACCCACATCCCGCTGGTCGCCGAGATGCCGCACGGCGGCTTCAAGAGCTCGGGCTACGGCAAGGACCTGTCGATGTACGGCTTCGAGGACTACACCCGCATCAAGCACGTGATGTCCGCCCTCGATTAGCCACACGTCGCAGCGCCGCGATCCGCCGAACGTACGATAGTTGTTGTGCCCGACGAAGCTGAGGTAGCCAGGATCCTGGTCGTCGCCGCTCACCCCGACGACGTCGATTTCGGATTGGCGGGAACGGTCGCGACCTGGACCGACGCCGGCATCGAGGTCGTCTACTGCATCGTCACCAACGGTGACGCCGGCGGCAGCGATCCCTCGGTCAGCCGGGCCGACATGGTCGTCCTGCGCCAGGCCGAGCAGATCGCGGCCGCCAAGTGCGTCGGCGTCTCTGACGTCCGCTTCCTCGGCTACCCGGACGGGCGGGTCGAGGCGTCGCTTGACCTGCGCCGGGACATCGCCCGGGTGATCAGGCAGGTCAGGCCGGACCGGGTCGCGCTGCAGTCGCCCGAGCGCAACTACGCCCGCATCCCGGCCAGCCATCCCGATCACCGCGCGGCTGGCTCCGCCGCGCTGGACGCCGTGTACCCGGACGCGCGCAACCCGTTCGCCTTTCCTGAGCTTGCCGAAGCCGGGCTGGCGGCCTGGATCGTGCCGGAGGTCTGGATCTCGGCCAGCCCCGAGCCGACGCACTACGTCGACGTCACCGACACCTTCGACCGCAAGGTCGCGGCCCTGCGCGCGCACGAGAGCCAGACCGCGCACATGGACAGTCTCGCCGAGATGCTGCGCGGCTGGCTGAGCCGCAACGCCGAACTCGGCGGCCTCGCCGAAGGCCGGCTCGCCGAGGCGTTCCAGGTCATCAGCATCCGCTGAGCTATCCCGCGAGACGTGGCCGTCCTTTACCTGAACGTCAAGCATCTAGTCAGTGACTCGTGCCTGGCTATTGGCTGAGCCGCTGATTCTCCGTCCGTGCACGGGGCAGCCGCAGCGGCGATCAAGCAGCTCCGGGTGTGCGGCCTGACCTGCCGCTTCATGAGCGGGATGGGTCTTGTTCACCAAGAAATCGCATAGTCGCCCGTTTTCGTTCCCTTGTCGCAAAGCGGCCCGATCGCGAAGCTATGGCCGTCGGCCAACCGGCCAGAGAAATGCGCGCTTTCGCTGGCGCGCTTATCTCGTTCGCAGGAGGAACCGGATGCACGAGATGGTGCGCGGGGCCGCGCTGGCCGGCCAGGTGCTGCTCGACGAGGTCGACATCTACGATGCGGGCCAGCGCCCGACCGACGTCAGGCGGCGGATCGGGATGGTCTTCCAGAAGCCGAACCCGTTCCCGGCGATGCCGATCTACGACAACGTAGCCAGCGGCCTGTAGCTGGCCGGCATCAAGGTCGCCGACAAGGATGACCTGGTCGAGACCAGCCTGCGCCGGGCCGGGCTCTGGAACGAGGTCAGTAGCCGGCTCGGTGCTCCCGGCGGCGGGCTGTCCGGCGGGCAGCAGCAGCGCCTGTGCATCGCCAGGGCGCTGGCGGTGCGGCCCGACGTGCTGCTGATGGACGAGCCGTGCTCCGCTCTCGACCCCACCTCGACCAGGCGGATCGAGGACACCATCGCCGAGCTGCGCGACCAGGTGACGATCGTGATCATCACGCACAACATGCAGCAGGCCGCCCGGGTCTCCCAGAAGTGCGCGTTCTTCCTCGCCACCGACCGGACGCCGGGGCACATCGTCGAGGCTGGCCCGACGGAGCAGATATTCGACGCACCGGCCGATCCCCGGACCGCCGACTACGTGCACGGCCGGTTCGGCTAGCGCCGCGGGCTTTCCGGATCGGTGTATTCGGCTCGGTTATCCGGGGAATGGGGACTGGTGCGCCGCGCCCGGCGGCTCTAAGTTTGGCATCAGGCGCATCAGCCGTCCCCGGAGGAGCCCGCGCATGACCCAGATCAACGTCACCGTCGACGGAGTCAGCTACGTCGACGAGGTAGAGCCCCGGCTTTTGCTCGTCCACTATCTACGCGATGTGCTCGGCAAGACCGGCACGCCGATCGGCTGCGATACCTCCAACTGCGGTGCGTGCACCGTGCTGATGGACGGCGTCTCGGTCAAAAGCTGCGCCGTGCTCGCCGTGCAGGCGGACGGAACCGAGATCACCACGATCGAGGGCCTCGCCAACGGCGAATGGCACCCGCTGCAGAAGGCCTTCAACGTCGAGCACGCGCTCCAGTGCGGCTACTGCACGCCCGGCATGATCCTGGCCTCGGCCGACCTGCTCAGGGATAACCCGAACCCCTCCGACGAGCAGATCCGCGACGGGCTCGAGGGCAACCTGTGCCGCTGCACCGGCTACGAGAACATCGTCCGCGCCGTCCGGCGCGCCGCACAGGCAGGAGCCGGCCAGTGACCGCCACCGCTGAGACCCCGGCGGCCGAGCTCGGCCGGGCCCGGACCCGCAAGGAAGACGCCAGGCTGGTCACCGGCCAGACGACCTGGACCGACAACCTTGTCCTGCCTGGCATGCTGCATATGGCGTTCGTGCGCAGCCCGTACGCGCACGCCAGGATCACCGGAGTAGATCTCAGCGCTGCGAAGCAGATGCCCGGTGTGGTCGCCGCATTCTCCGCCGCCGACTTCGGGGAGCAGGGCAGCCTGCCGTGCGCCTGGCCGGTCACGCCGGACATCGTGATCCCCCATCACCCGCCGATGGCGACCGGCGAGGTGCGCTATGTCGGCGAGGCCGTGGCGGTCGTCGTGGCTCGCGACCGATACTCGGCGGCCGACGCGGTCGGCTCGGTCGACGTCAGCTACGAACCGCTCGAGCCCGTACTCGACATGAAGACCGCGCTCGATGAGGGCGTCCCCACGGTGCACGACACCGGGAACCTAAGCTACGACTTCGTGTTCCCGACGTCCGGCGACATCGACGCGGCCTTCTCCGGTGCCGACGTCGTCGTCGAGCGCGAGTACCGCCAGCAGCGGCTGATCCCGTGCGCGATGGAACCCCGCGCCGTCGTCGCCTCCTGGACCGGCGACGATGTCACGCTGTGGTCCGCCACGCAGATCCCGCACGTGCTGCGGTTCGCGATCGCGGCCTTCTTCGGCATTCCCGAGCAGTCGATCCGGGTGATCGCGCCCGACGTGGGCGGCGGCTTCGGCTCCAAGCTCCAGGTCACGGCCGAGGAAGTGCTCGCCGTGCAGGTCTCGCGCATGGTCGGCAAGCCGGTCAAGTGGAACGAGTCCCGCAGCGAGGGCAACATGACCGTGCACCACGGCCGGGACCAGTGGCAGCGGATCGCCATCGCCGCCGAACGCGATGGCCGGATCCGCGGCCTCAAGGTCGACCTGCTGGCCGACATGGGCGCGTACCTGATGCTGGTGACGCCCGGCGTGCCGATTCTCGGCGCCTTCATGTACAACTCCATCTACAAGATGGACGCGTACGCGTTCCGGTGCAAGGGCATCTTCACGACGAAGATGCCGACCGACGCCTACCGCGGCGCGGGCCGGCCGGAGGCCACCTTCGCGATCGAGCGGATCATGGATGAGCTCGCCGTCGAACTCGGCATGGAGCCGCTTGAGCTGCGCGAGCGGAACTGGATCAAGCATGAGGAGTTCCCTTATGCCACCATCTCCGGCCTCACGTACGACTCAGGGAACTACGAGGCGGCGACGGCCCGCGCGAAGGAACTGTTCGGCTACGACGCGCTCCGCGCGGAGCAGGCCGAGCGGAACGCCAGGAATGACACCGTCCGGCTGGGGATCGGCATCTCCACCTTCACCGAGATGTGCGGCCTGGCTCCGTCCCGGGTGCTCGGCTCGCTCGCCTATGCGGCCGGCGGCTGGGAGCACGCGTCGATCAGGATGCTGCCGACGGGCAAGGTCGAGGTCGTCACCGGGTCGAGCGCGCACGGCCAGGGCCACGAGACGGCCTGGAGCCAGATCGTCGCTGACCAGCTCGGCGTGCCGTTCGATGACATCAAGGTCCTGCACGGCGACACCCAGGTCTCTCCGAAGGGGATGGACACCTACGGTTCACGGTCGCTGGTGGTCGGCGGAATGGCGCTCGTCGGAGCCTGCGACAAGGTGATCGAGAAGGGCAAGCGCGTGGCCGCGCACATGATGGAGGCCAGCGAGAACGACGTCGAGTTCGTCGGCGGCCGGTTCCAGGTCCGGGGCGATCCCGAGCAGGGCCGCTCGATCCAGGAGATCTCGCTCGCGACGTTCGCGGCGCATGACCTTCCTGCCGGGATGGAGCCCTCGCTGGACTCCGAGGCCACTTACGACCCGGAGAACTTCTCCTTCCCGCACGGCACCCACCTGTGTGCCACCGAGGTCGACACCGAAACCGGAATGGTCACCATCCGGTCCTATGTCGCCGTTGATGACATCGGCAAGGTCGTCAACCCGCTGATCGTGGACGGCCAGGTGCACGGCGGCATCGCCCAGGGCATCGGCCAGGCGCTGTACGAGGAGGCCGTCTACGACGAGGCCGGCAACCTGCTGACCACGACGCTGGCCGACTACCTGCTGCCGTCGGCTGCTGACCTGCCGTCCTACATCACGGACCGGACCGAGAGCCCGGCGGACAACCGGCTGGGCGTCAAGGGTGTCGGCGAGGCCGGCACGATCGCGTCCACCCCGGCGGTGGTGAACTCGATCGTCGACGCGCTCCGCCCGCTCGGAATCAGGGACATCACGATGCCGTGCACCCCTGAGCGGGTCTGGCGCGCGATCGACACCGCTCGGGCCAGTGCCGCAGCCGGCAACGGAGCAGCGAACAGCAACGGAGGCGCGGCATGATCCCGGCCAAGTTCGAGTACATCAAGCCAGGATCGGTCGACGAGGCGGTCCGCGCGCTGGCCGAAGGCGGCGAGGACGCCAAGATCATCGCTGGCGGCCAGAGCCTGCTGCCGCTGCTGCGCTTGAGGCTCTCCTACCCCGACCTCCTGGTCGACATCGGCGGCATCGAGGAGATGCGCGGGGTCAGCGACCACGGCGACTTCCTGGTCATCGGCGCGCGGACGACGCACTACCAGGTGGTCCACGACCCGCTGATCGGCGAGCACTGCGGCCTGCTCGCGCAGGCCGCCGGGACCGTCGCCGACCCGGCGGTGCGGCACCGCGGAACGCTCGGCGGATCACTGGCGCACGGCGACCCGGCCGGTGACCTGCCCGCCGTAGCCGTCGCGCTCGGCGCCACGCTGATCGCGCGCGGACCGGGCGGCGAGCGGGAAATCGCCGCTGGCGACTTCTTCGTGGACTACCTCACGACCGCGCTGGAGCCCGGCGAGATCCTCACCGGGGTACGGGTGCCTAAGCTCGGAGGGGATTGGGGCTATCGTTACGAGAAGTTCCACCGGACCGCGCAGGCATGGGCGATCGTCGGAGTGGCCGCTTTGGCCAGGCGATCAAACGGGCATGTGGCCGAGGCCAGGGTCGGACTGACCAACATGGGGTCGGTTCCGGTCAGGGCCAGTGCCGTAGAGGCCGCGGCCGCGGGCGCTGAAGCGACCCGCGACGCGCTGAACGCGGCGGCCGCGAGCGCGGCCGACGGAACGGAACCACCGGCGGACCTGCACGGAGCGCCTGATTACCGGCGCCACCTTGCCCGTGTCCTGACCGGACGAGCACTGGCAGCGGCAGCGGGAGTCTAACGAGATGGAACTAGAGCACTCATTCACTGTTCCGGTCCCCAAGAACCGGGCCTGGAATGTGCTGCTCGACGTCGAGAGGGTGGCGCCCTGTATGCCGGGCGCCTCCCTCGATTCGGTCGACGGCGACGAGATTCACGGCCGGATCAAGGTCAAGGTCGGCCCGATCAACATGATGTACGCGGGCACGGCCCGCTTCATCGAGAAGGACGAGGACGCCGGCATCGTCACCCTCGAGGCCTCGGGCAAGGAGACCAGGGGGGCCGGGACCGCGTCGGCCTCGGTCCGGTCGGTACTCGAGGACCTCGGCGAGGATACCCGCGTCACCGTGCTGACGACGCTGAACGTGACCGGCAAGCCGGCCCAGTTCGGCCGCGGCGTGATGAACGAGGTCGGCGGGAAGCTGCTCAGCATCTTCGCCGCGAACCTCGCCGCCACGCTGGGCGAGCAGGAAGGCGCCGGGTCCGAAGCTGGAGCCGGAGCGCCAGCCGCCGGAGCCGCCACCGCCGCGGCAGGGGCCGGAGCCACAGGCCAGCCGGGCCCCGTGACCACCAGCCCCGTGACTACCAGCACCGCGGCCACCAGCACCGCGGCCACCAGCACGGCGGCCGACGGAGCCTCGGCTAACGGTGCCGCCGCGGCGTCGTCACCAGCCGCCGACATCGCGGTCGATGAGCTGAAGCTGCCCGCCAGGGCAGCCGCCACGCTTCACCGCGCGGGCATCTCGACCGTGGGCCAGCTAGCGACCAGGACCGAAGACGAACTGCTGGCCCTGGACGGAATCGGCCCGGCGTCGATCGTCGACATCAAGTCGAAGCTCACCGACCTGGGCCTGGCCCTCGGGCAGCCGCACGGAACCGCGGCAGCGCCAGCAGCAGCGGCCGCGGCCGAGCCGGCCGCCGCGGGTGCCGCCGCAGCGCCCAGTGCCGCCTCATCCGGGGCCGGCGCCGCCGGATCGGCCACGCCGCACGCGTCGGCCACCCGCGAGGCCGCCCACCAGCTCGAAGACGACGCGATCAACCTGCTCAAGGTGGCCGGCATGCCGGTGCTGAAGCGCGCGATCCCCGTCCTCGCCGCGCTGACCGCCGTGCTCCTCCTGGCCCTGCGCCGTAAGATGCGCCGCCGCCACCGCACCCCCTAACCCCCACCCCCGCCTCCCCTGCACCGCCCGCCGGGCGATACAACAGCGATGGGCCTGCCTGTGCTCTATCCACACCCATGGGCCATCGCTGTCGTACGGCACCCGGGCCGGAGGGCAGCTGGGGCCGGGCTGATCGGCTCGTCGGGTTTCGCGGGTAACAGAACGGACACGGCCGGAGAAATTCCTCCCCCGTAAAGCCTCATATCCTCCTCTAATAGGCTTTCATGCCGACGACTCATCTTCCTTCATTTGTACTGGCAGGACCGTATAATGTCGCTGATGCGTGATGTCGCCGGCAGCTGGCAGTGACTGCGCACATTCGTACAGTCTTATCCTCACCAAGGAGCAAAAGTGAGTGTCAGTCTGAGCAAGGGCGGCAACGTCTCGCTGTCAAAGCAGGCTCCCGGCCTCACCGCTGTCGTCGTCGGGCTCGGCTGGGACCCGCGCACGACGACCGGCGCGGATTTCGACCTCGACGCCTCGGCGATCATGCTGGACATGAGCGGCCGGGTCCTGTCCGACGGCCACTTCGTGTTCTTCAACAACCTGAAGAGCCCGGACGGCTCGGTCGAGCACATGGGTGACAACCTGACTGGCGGCGCCGAGGGCGACGACGAGCAGATCAAGGTCAACCTCGCCGCCGTGCCCGCCGAGTGCGGCAAGGTCACCTTCCCGGTCAGCATCTACGACGCCGAGACCCGCCAGCAGAACTTCGGCCAGGTCCGCAACGCGTTCATCCGGATCGTCAACCAGGCCGACAACAGCGAGATCGCCCGCTACGACCTCACCGAGGACGCCGCGACCGAGACCGCCATGGTCTTCGGCGAGATCTACCGCAGCTTCGGCGAGTGGAAGTTCCGCGCGGTCGGCCAGGGCTACGCGTCGGGCCTGAAGGGCATCGCGCAGGACTTCGGCGTCAACGTCGGCTGACGCGGCCTGGTTCCGCACGCGACCGGTTGCTGAGGCGGGATCCCGGCAACCGGTCGCGCTGGCCACGTCGCACGGGGCACTGGAGGGTTTGTGCTGGCACTGTTCCGGCTTCCGATCGCCGTAACCATCATTGGCATCACCGCCGCGGGCGTTCTCGGTGGCCTTCAGGTGGCTGGGGTAGTAGCCATCCTCGCGATCCTGGAGATCTCGCTCTCCTTCGATAACGCAGTGGTCAACGCGACCGTGCTGCAGAAGATGAACCCCTACTGGCAGCGGATCTTCCTGACGGTCGGCATCCTGATCGCGGTGTTCGGCATGCGGCTGCTCTTCCCGTTGATCGTCGTCACCATCGCGGGGCATATCTCGCCAGTTCATGCGATCGACCTGGCCCTGCATCATCCGCACCAATATGCCGCCATGCTCAACAAGGCCCACCCCGCGATCGGGGCGTTCGGCGGGATCTTCCTGCTCATGATCTTCCTTGACTTCCTGTTCGAGGACCAGGAGATCAAGTGGCTCGAGCCGATCGAGCGGCAGCTGGCCAAGATCGGCAAGCTCGACCAGGCCTCGGCGATCATCGCGCTGGTCTTCCTGATCACCGCGGCCAGCACCTTCGCCCAGAAGAACGCCCTCCAGATACTCCTGTCCGGTGCCTCCGGGCTAGCCACCTACCTTGTGGTGAACAGTCTCAGCACGCTGTTCGAGGCGGAGGAAGAGGCGGTGGTCGGCGACGGGGCCGCAGCCCAGGAAGCCGAGCAATCCGAGGACGGCGAGCCGCAGGTGCGGATTCCCGCGAATCTGGCCCGGCTCGGGCTGTTCACGTTCCTGTACCTGGAGGTACTGGACGCGTCCTTCAGCTTCGACGGGGTGGTCGGCGCCTTCGCGATCACGGACATGATCTTCGTAATCGCCCTTGGCCTGGGCATCGGCGCCTGCTACATCCGCGCCCTCACCGTCTACCTCGTGCGGAAGGGCACCCTAGCCGAGTACGTCTATCTCGAGCACGGCGCGCACTGGGCGATCGGATCCCTCGCCATCCTGCTCTTCGTGACCATCCGCGTGCAGGTTCCAGACCTCGTGACGGGACTGATCGGGGTCGGCTTCATCGGCGCCGCGCTCATCTCGTCGATCCTGCGGAACCGCCGGGCCGAGCAGGTCACCGAGACGTCCCACGTGCCGGAGCCGCTCGGGACATGAGGGCATTAGAACTCCAGCGACGCGAGCCGGAAACGCCGATCTCCAGGAGGGCTCACCATGCCGATCGACTACAACAAGGCCCGGGGACCGCAAGGTCACGGCGTCAGTCTCAGCAAGGTCACCCTCACCAAGAACGCTCCCACCGTCTCGCTGAGCAAGCAGGCAGGCGGTAGCGTCGGCGGTGAGCTCCGGGTCAACCTGAACTGGAACTCCCGGCCGGCTTCGGGCGGCCTGTTCAGGCGGCAGGCCTCGGCCGCCATCGACCTTGACCTGGCCTGCCTGTACGAACTCGGCAACGGCAGGAAGGGCGTGGTCCAGGCCCTCGGCAATTCCTTCCGGTCCCGGAACGACGGGCCGCCGATCATCTCGCTGGACGGTGACGACCGGACCGGGGAGAGCACCGAGGGCGAGAACCTCAGGATCGACCTGTCCCGGCTCGGCGAGATCCGCCGCATCCTGGTCTTCACCTACATTTACGAGGGCACACCGAACTGGGCCGGCGCCAGTGCCGTGGTCACGCTCTTCCCGCAGGGCGGCGCTCCGATCGAGATCCACCTCGACGAGGCCGATCCAGGCGCTCGCACGTGCGCCATCGCGCTGCTCGAGAACACCGGCGCCGACCTGTCCGTCCGCCGCGAGGTTCGGTATGTCCACGGCACCCAGTCGGCGCTCGACGCTGCCTACGGCTGGGGCATGACGTGGACGAAAGGCCGCAAGTGACCGATGCCAGGCCTGGCGTCGACGTGACCGCTGCACCGGAGCGAGCCGCCGACGAGCCGCCCGGCGCGGAAGTTCCCGCCGACGCTGCGCAGGATGGCGACGCTCCGAGCGCGGCACCGGCGAACGCGGCTGGCGAGTCGCGGGGCGGCGAGGTGACCGCCGCCGCAGCCGGTGCTGACGTGCCTTCCGGGCCGGAACATAGCGACCCGGCGGCCGGAGATCAGGACGACGACGCCCGGGCTGATGCCGAAGGTGACCATTTTCGGGTCGGCGTGCGCGCACCAGGCGCCGGCGAGCCGCCCGCTGCCGAGGCCGCCGCAGATGAGCCGCCCGCCCCCGAGGCGTCCGGCGAGCCGCCCGCCCAGCAGCCGTCCGCTGCGGTCCTCCTCGACGCGCTGGCCGGCCTCACGGCGCTTGGCGATCGCGTGGACGACATCGCCCGCGCGGCAGCCGAGCTGAGCCGGCTGCGGTCCCGTGATACCGACCTCATCGCCCGGCTGCATGACGACGTCACCCGGCTCCGCACAGGAGAGATCGCGGCGGCACTGAACCCGGTCGTGACCGGCATGATCAAGCTGCATGACCAGATGGTCAGCCTGGGTGCGCTGAGCGATCCGGCCAGCCCGGTCGGCATGCTGCACACTCAGCTGCTCCAGATTCTGGAGCTGACCTGCGCGGTCAGGCCGTTCACGCCGTCCGCCGGCGAGCGGTTCGACGCCGCGCACCACACCGGGATCCGGCGGATACCGACCACGCAAGCTTCGGCCGACGGCACGATCGCCAGCACGGTCAGGGCCGGGTTCGTCCGCGCCGACGGGTCAGTCGTACGCGTCGCCGAGGTAGAAGTGCACCGGCTGTCGGGCTAACCCCGAGCAGCCAGATCACATGATGCGTCCAACCATGGAGGTTTCCCGTGGCTAACAAGGTCTTCGGCATCGACCTGGGCACCACGTACTCGTGCATCGCGCACGTCGACGAGTACGGCCGTCCCGCCGTGATCATCAATGCCGACTCTCAGCCCACGACCCCGTCGGTCGTGCTGTTCGACTCGCCCACCGACGTGGTCGTCGGGGTGCAGGCGAAGCGGCAGGCGAGAATCCGGCCCGATGATGTCGCCTCGCTGGTCAAGCGGCACATGGGTGAGGGGGAATGGCGCTTCGCGGCCCAGGGCCAGGAATACTCGGCCCCGGCCGTATCCAGCCAGATCCTGGCCAGCCTGGCCGGCGACGCGACCAGGGCGATGGGCCAGCCGGTCCGCGACGTGGTCATCACCGTGCCCGCCTACTTCGGCGACGAGGAACGCAAGGCCACGAAGCTGGCCGGGGAGCTGGCCGGGCTCAACGTCATCGACATCATCAACGAGCCGACCGCGGCGGCGTTCAGCTACGGCTTCGCCCAGGAAGGCTCGGCCGCCCACACGGTACTGGTCTACGACCTCGGCGGGGGCACCTTCGACTCCACCGTCATCACGCTGGCCGACAAGAACATCACGGTGATCGCCACCGACGGCGACCACGCCCTGGGCGGCGCCGACTGGGACGACCGGCTGGCCCAGTACCTGTCGCAGAAATTCGGCGAGGCGGCCCCGGCGGCCGGCGATCCGCTCGATGACACCTATGGCGCCCAGGACCTGATCACCTCGGCCGAGGACGTGAAGCAGGCGCTGACCGGCCGGGAATCCGTCGATGCCCTGGTCGTGTTCGGCGCCGACCGGGCCAGCGTCACCGTCACCAGGCAGGCGTTCGAGGAACTGACCAGCGCGCTCCTCGAGCGGACGATCGCGCTGACCCAGAAGGTTCTCGCCGCGGCGCAGGAGAAGGGCGTCAGCGGCATCGACAAGGTGCTGCTCGTCGGGGGCATGAGCAAGATGCCGTGCGTCGCCCGGCGGCTGGCCGAGGCCTTTCCGGACCTCCCGCCGGCCGATCTGACCGACCCCGACCTCGCGGTGGCCAAGGGCGCGGCGATCTACGGCCAGAAAAAGGAGCTGGAGAGCTTCGTCATCTCCGACCTGGTGGCCCAGGGCAAGCTGGCGGAGGGCCAGACGATCGCCGACGCGAACCCGGTCGACCTAAGCAAGGCGGTCGCGACCACGGCCACCGAGTACGGCCTGGCCAGCGCGGCCGTTGCCGACCTGGTTCAGACTCAGGTCAGCAACGTGACGAGCCGCGGATTCGGCGTCATCGTGATGGACCGGGAGACCAGCAACGAGTACGTCGACTTCCTGGCCCATGCCAACGACTCGCTGCCGATCACGGTGTCGGAGCTTTACTACACCAACGTCGACGACCAGCGGGTCGTCCAGATCCAGGTCGTCGAGCAGGCCACGAGCGTGGAGTCGGCCCAGCCTGAGGACAACAAGGTCATCATCGAGGGCACGATCGACGACATCCCGGCCGGCTTTCCGCGCGGCACCCCGGTCGAGGTTACGTTCGCGATGGGCCGGGACCAGACGATCGAGATAACGGCCCGCCACGCCGCGGTCGCCGAGCCGCTGGTGTTGCGGATCGACGTCGGCGTGTCCTCAAGCGCGATGCGCGAGCAGGAGCAGGCCAAGGTTGATTTGCTCAAGCAGAAGACCTGAGATATCTATCGCATGTCGGACACGATCGGTTCCGGCTGGACGCCGAAGGCGGCTGGCCAAAGGCGGCGGCCCGAGGCGGCGCGGCCGGGCGGCCGCGGGTCGTCGCGGGGCCCGGCCGGCGGCAGCGGAGTTGACGGAGCGCGGGAAGCAGGACGATGGGCGGCATCGAGGTCGGGGCGTTCGACGCGACCGGCTACCGCCAGCGTGTTCTCTCGAAACTGCGCAGCGCCTCCCGGCTTGACCTGAACGATCCGTTCTTCATCGTCGACCTGCCCGTCGACGTTGACGACACCGAGCTGATCCGGGCGCGCATCGGCGCGCTGGTCGGTTTCTGGAACAAGGAGCGCAGCCCGAACTACAAGGCGCTGACCGCCGAGCTCGCCAAGCACCGGGCGGACCTCGAGACGGTCCTGCTCGACCCGGTCAAGCGGGCCGCCTGCGCCGCGAAGGTCAGGGCCGCGCGGGCCGCCGCCGACGCGGATCGCTACGGCGCGCTTGACTCCCTCGCGGAGAAGCTGGTCGCGCGCTACCAGGGACTCCCGCGGTCCAGGATGCCGAGCCTGGCCAGGCTGGCCAAGACCAGGGGCATCGATGACGCCGCTTTCGCCGCGTGGGCTGCCGGGCAGCACGTCATCGAGGACGGCTCGGATGCCGAGCCGCTGGCGGCGGGCGTGCGGGCCCAGATCCGCGGCGACCTGGACGAGTTCGGCCGGCTGACCGGCGAGTCGAGCCGGTCGGCGACGCTGTGGACGTTCCTCGGCATCGCGCCGACGACGTCCGCGCCGGAGATCGCGGCCCGCCATGCGGAGCTGACCGCCGAGAACGAGCGCCGGCAGCACGACCACCAGATGACGATCGTCGCCAACCTGCTCACCTACGTGCGGCAGCACCTGATGACCGGCGATGCCGCCCGGTACGCGGCCAGCCTCATCGAGGACGCGAAGGACCGGCTGCGCGACACCGTCGCCGAGAAGGTCATCGTCGACGGTGAGCTGAACGCGGCTGACTTCGAGGCCTGCGTCCGCAAGGTGATCGGCTTCGGCTTTGGCCTGTCCAGCGAGCAGGCCAGGCTCGCGATCAGGAGGGTGGCCACCGAGCTGGGCGCGACGCTGGCGGTCGCCCCCGCCGTCGACTACCTGGTCTGCCCGAACTGCCGGGAGCCGCAGCCGGCCGGCGGCCAGCAGGCTTGCCGGTACTGCGGCGCTGACCTGTACCAGCAGTGCCCGGTGTGCGGGCAGCAGGTGGAGGCGGCCGCGGTTGCCTGCCCGCTGTGCGGGGCCAGCTTCCTGGCCATCCAGGCCGTCAGGGAGCAGCTCGCCCTGGCCCGCGCGGAGCTGGCGCAAGGTCATCCGTCGGCGGCCCGCGAGCGGCTGACCTCGGCGGCCGGGACCGCCCGCAGCGCGGCTGGAGTAGCGCACGGGCCCGCCGGGCCGGCCCGCAGCGCGCCCGCCCTGGACGGCGAGGTCGCCGCGCTGAGCGAGGAAGTGGACCGGGTGCTGGCCACCGCGCAGTCCGACTGGCGGGCCGTCGCGCGGGACCTCGCTGCCAGCCGCCTCTACGCGGCCGTCGACCGGCTCGCCCGGATCGCCAGCGTCGCCGCCGACGTGGCCGGCCCGGGCGGCGAGTCCGCCGCCGACCAGCTCACCGAGCTCGCGGCCAGGAAGGCCGCCGTGCAGGCGGAGATCGCCGCCGCGCGCGGGCTGTCCGACGAGCAGAAGGAAGCCGCGCTGGGCCGGATCCTGGCCACCGCGGCCGACTGCGGCGAGGCGATCGACCTGCTGGCCGCTCTTCCGCTGCTGCCGCCCGCGCAGCTCCGGGCCGAGGTCGCCGCGGACACGGTCGCCCTGCACTGGGACGCCTCGCCGTCCGCGGGTCCCGTCTCCTACAAGGTGATCCGCATCACCGCGGCAGCCGGCGGCTCGGCGGTCCAGCCGCGGGTCCTCGGCACAACCACGGCGACCGAGTTCGAGGACGCGGGCGCTCCTGGCGGCGCGATAATCGCCCATGAGGTCAGCGCGGTCTCGGGGCGCCGGACCTCGGCCCCGATCAGGACGGACCCGATCCTGATGGCGCGCGACGTGACCGGCCTCGCGGCCCGGGCCGACGCATCCGGCATCACGCTCACCTGGCTGCTCCCGCTCAGCGCGGGAAACGTGGTCGTCGAGCGTGAGGTGGACCCGCAGGCCGGCCTGAGCCTGCCGCTGCGCCGGGCCCGCGCCGAGGGCCAGTCGTGGCGGGATGCCAGCCCGATCGCGGGGGTCGAGTTCAGCTACCACGTCTACGCCGAGTACCGGGACGGCGACGGCGTGCTGGTCCGCACTCCGGGCGCCACCGTCAGGGCGAAGGTCGCGCAGCGCCCCAAGCCGGTCAGCGAGCTGTGGGCCAGCACCAGCGCGGGCCGCACCACGATCGGCTGGGTCAGGCCCCCGAGCGGCGAGGTGCGGATCTACGCGGCAGACGCCGCGGACAGCCCGCTGGCCGCGCCCGACACCGAGGCTGACCTCGCCGAGCTGGCTCGCCGGGGCCGGTACGTCGGGGCCGGTACGCGCCGGGTGGTGGACGAGCACGCCAGGGGGATGACCACCTACACCTCGGTCACCGTAGACGGCGGCCAGGCCGTGGCGGGACCGTCCCTCGTGTACCTGCCGGTGGGCGCGCCTGGCAACGCCGCCGTGACCGATACCGGCTCCGAGCTCGTGCTCACGTTCACGCTCCCGCCGGGAGTCACCGAGGCGGTCGTGGCCGGCCGCCGGGACGGGCCGCCGTCCGGCCCGCACGACCCGGCCGCCCAGACCTGGAGCACGACCAACACGAAGCTGGAGATCGACCACGGCCTGCACGTGCCCGCGCCGCAGGACGGGCGGGGCTGGTACTTCAGCATCCACTCGGTGCTGCGGGACGGATCGGCCAAGCTCGCCGCGCCGGCCGGCGTGCAGCTGAAGGCCAGGGACGCGACCCCCGTCACGGCCAGCTACTCCGTCCGCCGGTCGGGCCGGGTCAAGAAGAACATCGTCATCGAGGTCACCGGCACCGACCGGCTGCCGGAGCTGGTCGTGATGACCAAGCAAGGCGCGATCCCGGCCAGCGTCACGGACGGCGCCGAGGCGGGAAGAATGCCAGGCGGCAGCCGGACGGCCAGGATCGAGGTCCCGGCCGGGGCGCTCGCGCTGCCGGCCGGCCTGCGGGTCTTTCCGGCCGCCGGGCTGTCGGGGCGCGAGTTCACCATCGCCGACCCGCCCGAGGGGACCCTGCTGATCACCGGCTGAGACAGGCCGCCAGCCACTCGCCGGTGATCTGCGCCGCGGCGGCGTGACCCGGCTGGCGGGTAATCCTGGCCCTGGCCATCCCGGCCCTGGCTACCCCGGCACTGGCTACCCCGGTCCTGGCTACCCCGGCCCTGGCCGCCAGCGATCGCGCGAGCTCCGATCCCGCGGGAACCCACGCCCGGTCAGCGCCGGCCAGCATCAGCCGGTCGTGCTCGGTGTCGCCGGCCGCGAGCCGGAGCGGCGGGGCGCCAGCTTCGGCCGCGACCCGCTCCGCCACGTACGCGGCCGCGTGCTCCTTGCCGAACCCGGCCGGGAACGCGTAGAGCTTGCGGCCGATCAGCGACGCCGCCCAGCCGAGCTGCGCGCACTGGTCGGCGACGTCCGCCAGCTGGCCGGCGGCGAGCAGCGACTCGCCGGTGATCGCCAGGACGCACATCTCGTCCTCGTCGCCCATCCGCACCAGCCACGGCGCACCGTGCAGCAAGGCCCTGACCCGGGCAGCAGGCGCAGCGCGGGCCAGCAGCTGGCTGATCCTGGCCGCCCAGCGCGGATCCGGCGTTCCGTCGACCAGGACGACCCCGCCGTTGGCCGCGATCGCGTAGCGCAGCGCGAAAGGCAGCCGCAGCCGGGCCAGCCTGCTGACGCTGCGGCTGGTCGCCACGCAGATCTGGGCGGTGGCGGGCAGCGCGGTGAGCGCATCGCGCGCGGCGCGGCACAGCTCGCCGGCCGCCACGCCGCCGGCCATTTCGACGGCGTCGGCGGGCAGGCCGCCGCCGAGCTGGCTCGTCGCTCGCGGGCTGAAGATCAGCGTCCGGTCCAGGTCGGTCGTGATCAGGACGGTACTAGGAACCACCGGGCTAGGAGCCACGGGGCGCCCCGGGTCAGGCCTCATCGCCAGCCTGAGGGCGGACCAGCCCGATGCAGCTGTACGGCATGTCGGGATAGTCCAGCACCTCGACGCCGCGTTCCTTGGCCAGCAGCAGCAGGTGCTCCAGCATGGCACGGCAGTCCGGCCGGACCAGCACCAGCCAGGGCAGCCGGCGCAGCAGGACGCGGGTCGCCTCGCCGGCGCCCGGCTTCACCAGGTGCTGGCTCGGCAGGCCGAACTCGGCCTGGACGCGCAGCACCGCACGCTGGCCGGCGAAGGTCACCGGCCGGTCGTCCGCCCAGGCGGCCGGCCAGCGCTCGGCGACCGCGGCCGCCACCCGCGGGAAGTGCTCGCTGACGGCGTCGAGGAACTGCGCGGACCGGTCGCCCTCGGCCAGCTCCGAGTACACCTTCGCGCCGTGGAACATCCCCGGCCGGATCAGGTCGTTCAGGACGGTCCTGCTGACCAGGCCGCACACCGTGGAGTTCAGGCACGCCGACGGCACCAGGATGTCCTGCCGGGTGCCGAACAGCGCCGAGCAGAATCCAGGGTCGGCGATCACCGCCAGGTCGCCGCGCAAGCTCGGCCCCCCGGCTGCGGCATACGCCGCCAGCGCCTGGGTCAGCTCCGTGGCGATCGCGCCCTTGCCCGTCCACCCGTCGACAAACAGCACGTCATGCGGGTCGTGCCGGGCGGTGATGTAGTCGAGGGCCACCGTGTCGATGCCGCGGCCGCGCACGATCGAGACTGAGTAATGCGGCAGCTCGATCTTTCTGCTGAACAGAGCCCACCGGCGCATCAGGATGCCGACCGGAGTGCCGGCCCTGGCCAGTGAGACCAGCACGGGCCGCTGGCCCCTGGCCGCGAGCGCCATCTCGGTGACGACGCCGACGTGCTCGGCCAGCTGCGAGGCGAACTGCGCGAGCAGCGCGTCGAAGAGCTCCAGGTACTCGGCGCTGGGCGCGAACTCGATCGGCAGCATCTCGGCGTAGTTGCGGCCGGCCGCGATCGCCTTCTCCCGCTCGTCCAGGCTGAGCTCGAGCGCGTGATCCGACAGGTCGGTGAGCAGGAAGCTCACCTCGTCGGGGTGGTAGCTACTGCGCAGCAATGCGGTCCCCCGGGCGCAGGGTGATGACGTGCACGCTGCGGCGCGCGCTGACGGCCAGCTCGGCGGCCAGCGGCGCGGTCCGCGGCCCGCGGGCCGCGTCCGTGACCAGCACGATGTGATCGAAGCCGGGTGCGTTCCCCGGCTCGGGGTGGCTGCTGGCGGCCACGTTATAGGCGTAGACCGGGCGGCGGCCGTCCTCGGTCGAGGCGAATCTCAGCGCGGTCCGCAGCGGGTAGCCGGGACCGTCGATCGTGACGGCCGGCGTCCGGGTGGTGGTCGAGGTCCGCACCTGACCGCCGAGCGCGGCGGCCAGCAGCTGCGGGAGATACATCAGCTCCTCGTCGCCGAGGACCAGCGTGCGGCCGTCGCCGGCCACCGGCAGAAAGGCCGCTAGCTGGCCCATCGCCGCCCGGGCGGCGCGCTCCTGCGCGGGTCCCCAGCCGTGCATGGCCAGGGCCGGAACGCCGTCGGGGAGTGTCACCGCGAGCCAGGTGACCGGCGCCCGCGCGGCGTCCCGCGGTCGGGCGGGTGGCCCGGGCAGCTCCGCGACAAGATCGCGCACTGCGGTGATGATCCCGTCGGGAAGCCGGACCGCGCCGTCCAGGAGCGCGACACTGACCGCGCGCGCGCCGGCCGCGCTGACCGCGCGCGCCACCTCGGCCCGGCGGGCCTCGCTGCGGCAGTCGATCAGCGACGCCAGCACGTAGGTCTCGCGCGGCCACGACGCCTGGATCACCCGGATCGCGTTCACCGCGGTCGTGCCGGTGGTGAGCTCGTCGTCGACCAGCACGAGCGGCCGGCCGCCGCGCAGATCCGCGTCGTCGAGCAGCGCGATGGCCTGGTCCACGGCGTGGCTGTGCTCCTCGCTGAACCTGACCACCCGTGCGCCGGCGGGCGCCGGCCGCCGGCTGGTGTGCAGGTAAGGCGCGGGGCCGCCATCGGGCGCGCTGACCGACGCGACACCGTGGCCGAGCCCGGTCGCGGTCTCGGCGAAGCCGAGCACGACCGGCGTCTGTCCGTCGCAGGCGGCCCGCACCGCGGCACCCAGCACGTGCGCGGCGGCCAGGACCTCGCCCGCGGGGACCGGGATGTGCTTGCCGAGCAGCCGCGAGACCAGCAGCTGGGCCCGGTTCGGGTTGTGCCGCAGGCCGACCTCCAGCGCGCCGGCGAACCTGGCCGTGTCCGGGAAGCAGGGCCTGACCTGCACCGTGATGCCGAGCTGACCGGCAACCGAGCCGGCCGTCACGCGTCGACGTCTTCGATGTCGAGCAGGTCGACGAACGTCCGATCCGGCCGCAGGACCCCGAAGACGGAGGCCCGGCGCAGGATCCCCGCCGCCCAGCGGGCATGCGGCTTGCTCTCGATCATCTTGTTGGCGTACTCGCTCGATCGGACGCCGCCGTCGGCGGTGCACAGCGTGGCCTGAGCGTCGCTGTATTCTTCCGCGGTCACGACGAGCATCGCGTGGACCGGCCTGACGTGGCTGGGGTGGATGACGGTCTTGCCGAGGATGCCGGTCGCCTTGTCCAGCACGACCTCCCTGAGCAGGCCGTCCAGGGCACTGCTGACGAGCTCCCGGCGGACCCGGACGGCGTTGGGGAGATCGTCGCGGACCCGGAACGGCGACTCGCGAAGCTGGGGCTTGAAAATTCGCTCACCACGCTCGAAATACTCCCATACCGGGCCAGTGACTACGAACTGCCGGTCGCGCCCGAACACGTTGAGTATGTCGGCGATAACCTCCCGGACGACGGCCAGGTCATAGACGGTCTGGTCGTTGCTGCGGCGCAGCCCGAACAGGCCGCACAGGTCGGTCGCCCCGATCCTGACCGCCAGTACCGCGTCGGCATGCCGGGCCAGCAGGTCCCGGACGGCGAGCAGCTCGCCGACCCGGGTCTCGGTGTAGATCGTTTCCGACGACTCGAGCACCGGCATGCCGTAGAGCCGCAGGCCGGTCTCCGCCCGCGTCTCGGCCAGGACGCCGAGAAAGTCCGCGCCGTTCGAAGCGGTGAATTTCGGGAACACGAAACCGGTCAGGATGCTGGCCGCCGGGCCAAGTTCCTTGACCAGCAGCCGGATCTGGTCGGGATGTCTGACCCGGATGAAGAGCAGCGGGGCCGGCGCGCTCATCCGGTGCAGCTCGGTCACCTGGGCGGCGACGTTGCGCTCGGCGTCCGCGACGTCCGCGTCGCGGATGGCGTCTTCGAGGCACAGCACCGCCGAGATGACTCCCCCTCCGACCAGGGCCCCGGCGCGCTGCGCGTACTGTCTGGTCGTCCCGGGCGAGTAGAGCGTCCCGCCGAGCGCCGTGGCCAGCGTCAGGCGGTCACTGTCCCGGCTGAACGGCACCGGGGGACGGTCGAACAGCCACTCGTCCTGGCCTGCCGTCAGATATCCGAAATGCCGCACCTACGCTCCGCCGAGAAGAGACGGTCTGGGGACTCGGACAGTACTCACTTAGCGGCGCTTACGCAGTCATTATCACCAATCCTTCACCGCCTCTCCATGCCGTGCTTGTCGTTGGGCTTCTCGCTGGTCGGGGGGCCGCAGGCGGCATGCGTAGGGTTGAGGGGTGACGGCACTGCCATCGGACCGGATCTACGCCGAGCAACTCGATGCCGCCGATCCCCTGGCCCGGTTCAGGGACCGGTTCGCGCGGCCTGACGAGTCCCTGATCTACCTCGACGGGAACTCGCTCGGCCCGCTGCCGCTGGCCACCGCGGCCAGGGTCGCCGAGGTGATCGGCTCGGAATGGGGCGCCGGCCTAGTGCGATCGTGGCATCACTGGGTCGGGCTGCCGCGCGAGGTCGGCGACCTGATCGGCGAGCACTTGACCGGCGCCGCACCCGGCCAGGTCCTGGTCAGTGATTCGACGACGGTGAACTTGTTCAAGCTGGTCAGTGCGGCCCTGGACGCGCAGCCGGGCCGCACGGTGCTGATAACCGACGATGACAACTTCCCGACCGACAGGTACGTGCTCGCGGGCGTCGCCGCTCAGCGGGGCTGCGAACTGCGGATGATCCATACCGACCTCGACGCGGGCCTGAATACGCAGACGCTGCTCGCCGCGCTCGGACCCGACGTCGCCCTGGTCAGCCTGTCCCATGTCGCCTACCGGAGCGGCGCGCTGGCCGACATGGAGCAGGTCACCGGCCTCGTGCACGAGGCTGGCGCGCTGATGCTGTGGGACCTGTGCCACTCCGCGGGCGCCGTGCCGGTCAGGCTTGACGCCAGCGGAGCCGATCTCGCGATCGGCTGCACCTACAAGTACCTCAACGCGGGACCGGGCGCCCCGGCGTTCCTGTATGTCAGGACCGGGCTCCAGGACCGGCTGAGGCAGCCGATCTGGGGCTGGTTCGGGCAGCAGGATCAGTTCGCGATGGGGCCGCACTACGACCCGGTGCCGGGCATCGAGCGGTTCGCCACCGGCACTCCGCAGATCGTCGGGACGGTCGCCGTCGCTGAGGGCACGAAGCTGCTGGCCGAGGCCGGCATCGACCGGCTGCGCGAGAAAGGCGTCGCGCTGACCAGTTACCTGATCCACCTGGCCGACGAGTGGCTCGCGCCGCACGGCTTCCGCCTCGCCTCACCGCGCGCGGACGCCCGGCGGGGCGCTCACGTGACGCTCTATCACCGCGATGCCTGGCGGATCAGCCAGGCGCTGGTCGCGGCGGGCGTGATCGGCGACTTCCGGACGCCGGACCGGCTCAGGCTCGGCCCGGTCCCGATCACGACCAGGTTCACCGACGTCTGGGATGCTCTGGACCGCCTGCGCCAGCTCGCGGCCGACAAGTCCTACCAGGACCTCCCGGCCGACCGTTCCCGCGTGACCTAAGGTCCGACCCGCCGTCCTGCCCCGCCCAACGCGTCCGCTCCGCACGCCCGCGCGCACCTTCCCCGCATCTTCCCCGCATCGATGTGCCAGAGGTGTGCGCCAGGCAACACCGGTGCGCCATCGATGCTGCTCGGCTGGCGGTGGATCCGCGCTACTCCCACTCGATGGTGCCGGGGGGTTTGCTGGTGATGTCCAGGACGACGCGGTTGATCTCGGGGACCTCATTGGTGATCCGGCCCGAGATCGCGGCCAGCACGGCGTCCGGCACCCTGGCCCAGTCGGCCGTCATCGCATCCTCGCTGGTCACCGGCCTGAGCACGATCGGGTAACCGTAGCTGCGTTCGTCCCCCTGGACACCAACCGAGCGCACGTCGGCCAGCAGCACCACGGGGCACTGCCAGATGTGCCGGTCCAGGCCGGCCGCCGTCAGCTCCTCGCGGGCGATCGCGTCGGCGTCCCTGACGATCCGCAGCCGCTCGGGCGTGACCTCGCCGACGACCCTGATCGCCAGGCCTGGTCCGGGGAACGGCTGGCGCCAGACGATCTGCGCGGGCAGGCCGAGTTCGGTGCCGAGCGCCCTGACCTCGTCCTTGAACAGCGCGCGCAGCGGCTCGATCAGGGTGAATCCGAGATCTTCTGGCAGCCCGCCGACATTGTGATGTGACTTGATGTTGGCCGTGCCGGTCCCGCCGCCGGACTCGACGACGTCCGGGTAGAGCGTGCCCTGGACGAGGAACTCGGCCGAGCTGCCGGCCTCCCGGGCCTCCCCGGCCTCCCGGGCCTCCCGGGCATCGCGGCTGGCGATCCGCGTCGCCGCCTGCTCGAACGCCCGGATGAACTCGCGGCCGATGATCTTGCGCTTGCCCTCGGGATCGGTGACGCCGGCCAGGGCCGCCGCGAAGTCGGCGTGGGCGTCGACGACCACCAGGTCGACCCCGGTGGCGGCGACGAAATCCTGCTCGACCTGCTCGGCCTCACCCTTGCGGAGCAGGCCATGGTCGACGAAGACGCAGGTCAGCTGGGACCCGATGGCCCGCTGGACGAGAGCCGCCGCGACCGCGGAGTCCACGCCTCCGGACAGCCCGCAAATGGCATGACCGGTCCCGACCTGGGCGCGGATGAGCTCGGTCTGCTCGTCGATGACGTTGCTCATGGTCCAGTCGGCGCGGCACCCGGCCGCGGCCAGGAACTGCCTGAGCATCGCCATGCCGTGCTCGGTGTGCATGACCTCGGGGTGGAACTGCATCCCGTACCAGCCGCGGGCGGGATGCTCGGCGGCCGCCACGGGCGTCCCCGGCGTGCTGGCGGTGACGGTGAAGCCGTCGGGCGCGCGCACGGCGGTGTCACCGTGCGACATCCACACCTGCTGCGCCTCGGGGAGCCCGGCCAGCAGGACGCCGTCCGGCCCGGATCCGGTCCGGCGCAGCGCGGCCGCGCCGTACTCCCCGGTGCCGGTTCTGGCCACCTCGCCGCCAAGGTCGCGGACCAGCAGCTGGAAGCCGTAGCAGATGCCGAGGATCGGGACCCCGGCCTCGAGCAGCCCGGCGGGCGCGGGCGGCGCCCCGGCTGCGTACACCGACGCCGGCCCGCCGGACAAGATGATCGCGGCTGGGTTGCGTTGCAGAATATCCTCGGTCGTCGCCGTCGACGGCACGATCTCCGAGTACACCTGGCATTCGCGCACGCGCCGCGCGATCAGCTGGGCGTACTGGGCGCCGAAGTCCACCACGAGGACCGGCCCCTCGCCGGGGGCCGACCCGGGCCGTCCGGCACCCCGGCCCTGATCGGCCAGGCCAGGCGCCCGCTGATCCTGGCGCCGTGAGTCGTCGGAGGGATACACCGCGTCAGCTTACTTGGGTCGCGGTCTCGGTCCACGTGGGCGGCGGCGGCACGGGCCCGGCCTCGGTGACCTTGACCCTGGCGATCCGGCGGCCGTCGAGCTCGGTCACGGTCAGCCGGCTTCCGTCGAGCTCGGCCGACTCCCCGGCCTGCGGCAGATGGCCGAGCGCCGCCAGCAGGAAGCCAGCGACCGTCTCGTACGGGCCGTCCGGCAGCTCGATGCCGGTCTGCTCGGCGAAGTCGTCGAGATTCATCAGCCCGTCGACCTCGATCTCGCCGGTCCGCAGCCGCCGGGACGGATGACCCTCTTCGTCATACTCATCCTGGATGTCGCCGATCAGCTCCTCGACCAGGTCTTCCAGCGTCACGATCCCGGCCGTCCCGCCGTACTCGTCGACCACGATCGCCAGGTGGGCGCGGTCCCGGCGCATCTCCGACAGGGCCGACATCACGGTCTTGCTGGTCGGCAGCATCTTCACCGGCCGCTTGATGTCACCAAGCCGGGCCGCCCCGTTACGTTCGGGATCGAGCAGGTCGCGGGCGTGCACGAAGCCGATCACGTCGTCGTAGGAGTCCTCGAAGACGGGGAACCGCGAGTGCGTGGCCCGCGCGGCGACCGCAATCGCCTGGGTCACCGGCATCGAGGCGGGCAGGAAGTCGACTTCCGTCCGCGGCACGAGGACCTCGCGGATCTGCCGCGTGCCCGCGTCGAAGACCTCGCTGACGATGTGCCGCTCGTCGGCCGTCAGGTTCTGGTGTCCGGCGACCAGGTCCCGCAGCTCGTCGCTGCTCATCGTGCCGCGGCCGACCTTGGGGTCGCCGCCGAGCATCCTGACCACGAGGTTGACGCAGCCGCTGATCAGCCAGACCACCGGCCTGGCCAGGGTGGCGATCCGGTCGAGCACGGGCGCGGCGACGAGCGAGATGCGTTCCTGCCGCTGCAGCGCGATCCGCTTGGGCACGAGCTCGCCGAGCACGAGCGAGAAGAATGCGATGATGAGCGTGACGACGACGAACGATAGAACGTCAGCGACATGCGGCGACAGCCGGTGGACGAAGACGCGCTTGAGGTCGTTCGCGAGCGTCGCCGCACCGTACGCCCCGGACAGCAGGGTCGCCACGGTGACGCCGATCTGGACGGCGGACAGGAACCTGTTCGGGTCGTGGGCGAGCCGCGCCGCCCGCTGGCCGCGCTTCCCGCGTTTCGCCAGGGCCCTGACCTGGCCCTCGCGCAGTGACACCAGAGCCATCTCGGCGGCGGCGAAGAACCCGCCGATGAGAATGAAGGCGAGGACGACCACTACGTCCCAGCCGACGCCATTCACGTCGCATCCCTGATCCCGGCCGCCGGCCGTGGTCCCCGGCTGCCTGGCTGATAGCTGCCGTCCACGGCAGGAACCACGCGGTCGCGCGGTGTGCGCATCAGTCTAGGCAGTCTCGGGCGGGCGGGCGAACACCCGAATCTGTCCGGACCGCGGCGGGCCTCGGAGGCAACCGGTCCCCGGCTCCCCGGCGCGCGCCGGCTGTGCGATGCTGAACGGACATTCCGTACCTCGCGATGCCCGCGATAAGCCGATCGACTGCTGGAGGATCCTGCATGGGCGCCGGAATCCTGGACGACGCCGCTGCCATCAGCGCCGAGATCGCCGAACTGCGGCACTCGATCCACCGCGAGCCAGAAATCGGGCTGGATCTGCCGAAGACCCAGCGCAAGGTGCTGGCGGCGCTGGACGGACTGCCGCTCGAGGTCAGCTGCGGACAGTCGATCAGCTCGGTGACCGCGGTCCTGCGCGGGGGTCGTCCCGGCAAGACCGTGCTGCTGCGCGGCGACATGGACGCGCTGCCGGTCGACGAGCACACCGGAGTCCCGTATGCCTCTGCGGTGCCGGGGGCCATGCACGCCTGCGGCCACGATCTGCATACCGCGATGCTGGCCGGCGCCGCCCGGCTGCTCTCGGCCCGGCAGGCCGACCTGGCGGGCAACGTGATCTTCATGTTCCAACCCGGCGAGGAAGGCAACGGCGGCGCCCGGATCATGATCTCCGAAGGCGTGCTCGACGCGGCGGGCGAGCGTCCGGCGGCGGCGTTCGCGCTGCACGTGGCGTCCAGCGTGCTGCCGCTCGGGCTGGTCGCCAGCCGGGCCGGCACCGCGATGGCGGCCGCCGATACCCTGCATGTCACGGTCAGGGGGCGAGGCGGCCACGGATCTCAGCCGCATCTGGCCGCCGACCCGATCCCGGCGGCGTGCGAGATGGTCACCGCGCTGCAGACGATGGTGACCAGGCGTTTCGACGTCTTCGACCCCGTCGTGCTGACCGTCGGCACCTTCCATGCCGGGACGACGGACAACGTGATCCCTGACGATGCGGCCTTCATCGCGACGGTGCGCACGTTCTCGCCGCAGTCGCGGGAGCGGGTCAGGGACGCGGCGCTGCAGCTGATCCGGCAGCTCGCGGCGGCGCACAACCTGGAGGCCGAGGCCGAGTTCCGCGACGGGTACCCGGTGACGGTGAACGACCAGGCCGAGTTCGGGTTCGCGGAGCGGACGGCTGGCGAGCTGCTGGGCGAGGGGAAGTTCCTGACCGCCCCGTTCCCGCTGACCGGCTCCGAAGATTTCTCCTACGTGCTCGAGCAGGTGCCGGGCGCGTTCCTGATGGTCGGTGCCTGCCCCGCCGGATCGGACCCGGCGACCGCGCCGTTCAACCACTCGGCCGAGGCGGTCTTCGACGACGCGGTGCTGGCCGACGGGACGGCGCTCTACGCCGAGCTGGCCCTGCGCAAGCTGTCGGCACTGGCGGCGCAGCCGACGGGCTAGATCCTGGTCTACGTCGGCCTCACAAGCTGGCGAGCAGGTTAATGGTCGTGGCCAGGATCACGGCGCCGAACAGGTAGGACAGCAGTGACTGGCGGAGCGCGGTCACGCGCACCGGCGTGGTCTGCAAGTCGGTGTCGGAGACCTGGAATGTCGTGCCGATCGTCAGCGCGAGGTAGGCGAAGTCCCGGTAGCACGGCGGGTCCTCCTGGTTGAAGTCCACGCCGCCGACCGGTTCGGCGTAGTACAGCAGCGCGTACCGGAGCGCGTAGATCGTGTGCACGGTGAACCACGAGACCGCCACGCTCAGCAGGCCGAGCGCGGCCAGCGCATCGGCCGAGGAGCCGTGCGCGGCGTGCGCGCCGACCAGCACGATGCCCACCGCGGCGATGCTGGCCACGCAGGCCGTCAGCGTGAGGATGTCACTGATCGCGCGGTTCGGGTCCTCCGCCCTGGCCTTCCTGGCCGTCTCGGCCGGATTCATCGGCCAGATCACCAGCCAGATCCACAGGCAGAACAAGGCGGCGGCGGCGTCCCAGCCGATGGCCGGCGCGTAGCCCGGCTGGCCGAGCAGCGCGGCCAGCAGCCCGGCGACGACCCCGACGGCCGCGCAGGCGCTCAGCCGCCAGCTCGTGCGAGCGCTCCGGGCCGAGCTCTCGTCCGGGCGCCGCAGCCAGTCGGACCGGGCCTGGATACTCATGGCATCTCTTTCGCCGGGCGGCCGCCGGTTCGCCGGGCGGCCGCTGGTTCGCCGGGCGGCCGCTGGCCGGAGGTGGTGCGGGTCAGCCGACCGGGAGGCGGTCCTTCAGCCGGGTCGCCCTGGCCGCCGCCTTGCCCGACCTCCGCGCGGTCTTCGTCGCCAGGACCACGTCGTGCCGCGCGGCCTTCACCGCATGACGGCTCCGCCAGGCGAGCGACGGGCGCCCGGCGGTGTCGCCGGCCGCGATCAGCAGGCCGCCGAACATGGTCAGGTTCTTGAGGAAGTGAATCCGCTGCTGCGCGCGTTCCTGGTCGTCGGTGGCTTCCCAGAACCGGTGGCCTGCGGCCGTGGTCGGCACCAGGGTGGCCGCGAGGGCCAGCGCCGAGGCCCGCGGCAGCCAGCCGACGGCGAGCAGCGAGCCGGCCACGAGCTGCACCGCCCCGTTGAGGCGCACCGCCTGCTCGGTGTCGTCCGGCACGAACGACACCCGGTCGGCGATGGGCCGCAGCACGGGTTCTGCTTTCTTGACGACCCGCTCGGGCCGGCGCAAGGTATCGAAGCCCTGGACGATGAAGATCGACGCCAGCATGGGCCGCGCGAATGCTCGTAGTACAGCCATGGTCCGACAGTTGCCCGCCCCGCCGTGCTTCTAACATGCTGAGCCCCAACTTGCTGAGCACCGGTCAGGTGCAGCGCCAGATATGAAGCGGCGGCCGCATGAGTTAGCGGTCCGGCGCTGGGTAGCTGAGCGCCATGCGGATCGAAGACTGGTTCCTGCGAGCGTCGGAGCGCGGCAATCCGGCGACCCGGATCGATAGCAGGCGCCCGGACGGGCTGGCCTGGTCGACCGGGAACGAGGTGCGTCCGCTGGTTCACGGCGCGACCTACTTCGCTGAGCTGCTCGCGCGGGTCAGCGAGATGGAGGCCGGCGACCTGCTGCTGTTCACGGACTGGCGCGGCGATCCCGACGAGCGGCTCGGCCCCGACGGCCCGTCGGTCTCCGAGGTGCTCTGCGAGGCGGCCAAGCGCGGCGTGCTCGTCCGGGGGCTGATCTGGCGCTCGCACTGGGACCGGGTCCAGTTCAGCGGCGAGGAGAACCGCCACCTCGGCGAGGACATCGTGGCCCACGGCGGCCAGTGCCTGCTCGACATGCGGGTCAGGGCGGGTGGCTCGCACCACATGAAGATGGTCGTCCTGCGGCATGCCGATCGTCCCTGGCTCGATGTCGCGTTCGTGGGCGGCATCGACCTGTGCCACAGCCGGCGGGACGACGCCAGCCACCTGGGTGATCCGCAGCGCCAGCCGATGGCCGCCGTCTTCGGGGAGCGGCCGCCCTGGCACGATGTCCAGGCCATGATCCGCGGCCCGGCGGTCGGCGACGTCGAGGCGGTCTTCCGGGAGCGGTGGAACGACCCCGTCCCGATCACGCTCAACCCCGTGTCCAGGCTGCACGACCTGATCGACCGGCAGGACGACACGGCCAACCGGCTGCCCGACCAGCAGCCGGACCCGCAGCCGTGCGGAGATCACGCGGTCCAGCTGCTGCGCACCTACCCGTTCCGGCGGCCTGGCTACAGCTTCGCCCCGAAGGGAGAACGCAGCATCGCCCGCGGCTACCTGAAGGTACTGTCCAGGGCATGCTCGCTGATCTATCTCGAGGACCAGTACCTCTGGTCAGCGGATGTGGTCGAGGCGCTGGCCCGGGCGCTGGCGGAGCGCCCCGGGCTGCGGCTGATCGCCGTCATCCCGCGTTACCCCGACCAGGACGGGTCCCTGTCCATGCCGCCGAACCTGATCGGCCGGGTCGATGCCCTGCGGCTGCTGCGCCGGGCGGGCGGCGGGCGGGTGGCGGTCTACAGCCTGGAGAACGAGGCCGGCACGCCTATCTACGTGCACGCCAAGGTCTGCGTCGTGGACGACACCTGGGCGATCATCGGGTCGGACAACTTCAACCGCCGGTCGTGGACGCACGACTCCGAGCTGAGCTGCGCCGTGCTCGACCTGGCCGGACCGGATCCGGACCGCGGCCGGGAAGCCGGCGGCGGCACCCTCGAGCTCCCGGCGGCTCTGGTCCCGGACCGCGGAGCCGAGCTCAGCCGCTGGACCGCGGACTACGTGGCGGGCGGCGCTCTGTCGGCCGATCCAGCGACCGCGGCGGCGACGGGAACCAGGACCGAGCCGGCCGGAGACTACGCCCGCAGCCTTCGGCTGCAGCTCAGCAGCGAGCATCTGGGCGCCGCGCTCGATCCGGCCGCGAGCCCCGCCGACACCTTTGACGCGTTCTGGCGGGCGGCCTCGGAACTGGACGCATGGCACGCTAGCGGCAGGCGCGGTCCCCGGCCGCCCGGTCAGCTGCGCCACTACCAGGCACCAGAGCTGACCCGCTGGCAGCGAGTCGTCGCCAGGCCGCTGTACCGGTTCGTCTACGACCCGGACGGCAGGCCGCCGGCCATGCGCCGGCGCGGCGAGTTCTGACCGGGTTAGAGGCTGGCCACGTCGGACTGCTTGGCGCGGACGGCGTCGGCGGCCTCCCGCAAGCCCGCCAGCTCGTCGGCGGTGAGCTCGCGCTCCACCACCCGGCGGATGCCGGCCGCGCCGATCTCCGCCTCCACGCCCAGGTACACGCCCGAGATGCCGTACTGGCCGTCCACCCACGTGCAGACCGGCATGACCTGCCCGGTGTCGAGCGCGACCGCCCTGGCCATCCTGGCCGCGGCCGCGGACGGGGCGTAGTAGGCGGATCCGGTCTTCAGCAGGCCGACGATCTCGGCCCCGCCGTTCCTGGTCCGCTCGACCAGCGCGCTGATCTCGTCCGCGCCGAGCAAGTCGGCCAGCGGAGTCCCGTCGACCTGGCACGCCGACGGGACGGGAACCATCGTGTCGCCGTGCGAGCCGAGCGTCAGCGTCTGCACCGAGCCGACCGGCACGCCGAGGCGCTCGGCCACGAAATAGCTGAACCTGGCCGTGTCGAGCATTCCGGCCTGGCCGATGACCCGCTGCGCGGGGAACTGCGAGACCTTGGCGGCGAGCGCGGTCATCTCGTCCAGCGGGTTGGAGACCACGATCAGGACGGCCTCCGGCGCGTGCTTGACGACCTGCTCGGTCACGCTGCGGACAATGCCGGCGTTGACCCCGATCAGGTCCATCCGGCTCATGCCGGGCTTGCGCGGCAGGCCCGCGGTGATGATCACGATCCCCGATCCCGCGATCGCCTCGTAGCCGTCGCCGGCCGGGGTCGTGGTCTGCCCGGTGACCTTGGTCTCGAAGCCCTCGATCGGGCGGGACTGGCTCATGTCGAGGGCCAGGCCCTCGGGCTTGCCCTCCACGATGTCGGTCAGCACGACCTCATCGAAGATGTCGTACTCCGCCAGTCGCTGCGCGGTGGTCGAGCCGTAGAAACCGGCTCCGACTACTGTCACCTTCCCTGAACGGGCCATCGACGTGTTCTCTCCTTCGCTCTCTCGCTCGGCACCGCGGGCGGGCTTACGCCATCGCGGCCTGCAGGTTCTTGTGCAGCGCGCCGAGGAAATCCTCCGTGCTCAGATACGGGGCGTCCCGGCCGATCAGCAGCGCCAGGTCCTTGGTCATCATTCCGCTCATGACCGTCTCGATGCACACCCGCTCCAGCGTGTCGGCGAATGCCGTGACCTCGGGCGTGCCGTCGAGCTTGCCGCGGTAGGCCAGCGCCCTGGTCCAGGCGAAGATGGACGCGATCGGATTGGTCGACGTCTGCCTGCCCTGCTGATGCTGCCGGTAATGCCTGGTCACCGTGCCGTGCGCGGCCTCGGCTTCGATGCACGAGCCGTCCGGGGTCAGCAGCACGCTGGTCATCAGCCCGAGCGAGCCGAAACCCTGCGCCACGATGTCGGACTCCACGTCGCCGTCGTAGTTCTTGCAGGCCCAGACGATACCGCCGTCACCCTTGATGACCTGGGCCACCATGTCGTCGATCAGCCGGTGCTCGTAAGTCAGCCCGGCGGCATCGTACTCGGCCTTGAACTCGGCTTCGAAGACCTCGGCGAAGATGTCCTTGAACCGGCCGTCGTAGGCCTTCAGGATGGTGTTCTTCGTCGACAGGTACAGCGGGAAGCCGCGGTCGAGCGCGTACCGCATCGTGGCCCGGGCGAAATCGCGGATGGAATCGTCGAAGTTGTACATGCCCATCGCGATGCCGCCGCCGGTGAACCGGGCGACCTCCAACGACAGCGGCTGGCCGGCTGACCCGTCCGACGGCTGGTAGGAGATCGTGACCGTACCCGCTCCCGGCACCACGAAGTCAGTGGCCCGGTACTGGTCGCCGTGCGCGTGGCGGCCGATCACGATCGGCTTGGTCCAGCCGGGAACGAAACGGGGGACCGTCTCGATCACGATCGGCTCGCGGAAGACCACGCCGCCGAGGATGTTGCGGATCGTGCCATTCGGCGAGCGCCACATCTTCTTGAGGCCGAACTCGGAGACCCTGCCCTCGTCCGGCGTGATGGTCGCGCACTTGACGCCGACGCCGTGCTGCTTGATCGCGTTGGCCGCGTCGATGGTCACCTGGTCGTCGGTCGCGTCCCGGTTCTGTATCGACAGGTCGTAATAGCGAAGGTCGATATCCAGGTACGGCAGGATCAGCTCATCCTTGATGAACTGCCAGATGATGCGCGTCATCTCATCCCCGTCGAGTTCTACGACGGGATTGGCCACCTTGATCTTGGACATGCCAATGATCCCTTCATCATGTCTAGCTCTGCTGCTCCGGCGACGCTGCCGTCCAGCTAGCCGGGCACCGGCACCACGAGCCCGGCTACCAGCAAGCCCGTGCCGAGCACCCCGAAGATTGCTACATCGAGAAACCGCCGTCTCGACGACAGCATGCCCGCCCGCCGTTCCGGCAGGGCGAGCCTGGCCATGGCGGCAATGAGCAGAACGCCTGCGAGTACCAACGTACCGCTCTGGACGAGGTGGACGCCGCGTGAGATCAGCGCCAGTGCGGCAACCACCCCGAAGAGCACCAGCAAGTACGGCAATTGCTGGTATCTCCCTGGTGCCGCCTGGTCCGCCGGCCTGGCCCCGGCGGCGCCTGGCTGGCCGGGCGGTGCGGCGCGCCCGGGCCGCCGCCGCCGGGCGCCGTGCCGGCCAGCCGCGCCTGCCCGTACCGGCTCGGGACCGGCCTGATCGTGCGATGCGTGCGTCATCGGGCCGCCAGCGGGACCCAGGTCAGGCCGGCCTCGCCGATGTACTCGCTGTCCGGCCTGATCAGCCGGTTGTCCGCGTGCTGCTCGATCACGTGGGCCGTCCAGCCGGCCATCCGGCTGACCGAGAACACGGGCGTGAACAGATCGGTCGGGATACCCAGGTAGTGATAGACGGTGGCAGCGAAGAAGTCGACGTTCGGGTAGAGGCCCTTCTCGGCGAGCACGGTCTCCTCGATCCTGCGTGACATCCGGTAGTAGGTATCGTCCCCCGATGCCGCCGCCAGTTCGGCCGCCATGGCGCGCAGGTAGGTGGCACGCGGGTCCTCTACTTTGTACACCCGGTGGCCGAAGCCCATGATCTTCTCGCCGCGGCCGAGCCTGGCCGTGACCTCGGCGGCCGCGGCATCGACCGGGTCAGCGCGGGCATTCTTGGCGATTTCCTCCAGCGTCCGCATGACCTGCTCGTTAGCGCCGCCATGCAGCGGGCCCTTGAGCGTGCCGAGCGCCGCGACGACCGCCGAGTGCATATCGGACAAGGTCGCCGCGCAGACCCGCGCGGCGAACGTGGAGGCATTCATGGTGTGGTCGGCGTGCAGCACGAGGCAAGCGTCGAGTATCTCGGCCGACCGCTCCGCTGGCCTCTTGCCGGTGACCTGGTGCAGGAAATTGCCGGCCAGGCTGAGTTCCGGGTCGGGCTCGGGCACGTCCCGGCCGGTGCGCGCCGCCTCGTAGGCAGCGACCAGCACCGGCTGCTGGGCCGTCAGTCTCGCTGCCTTGCGCAGGTTGGCGTCAGCGGCATTGGAGTCCTTGTCCGGGTCGCCGGCACTGGCCAGTGACACGAGCGTCCGCAGTGCCTCCATCGGCTCCTGATCGTGCGCGATCCGCGTCAGGTCCTCGCTGACCAGGCTGCCGAGCGTGCGCCCGGCCATGATCTCGGCGTGGTAAGCGGCCAGCTCGTGGGCGCTGGGCGGAGTCCCGCGCTGCAGCAGGTAGGCAATCTCCTCGAAGGTCGCCGCTCCGGCGAGCTGGTTGATGTCGTAGCCCCGGTAGGAGAGCCGCCCGATCCGGCCGTCGATATCACTCAGCGCGGTCGCCGCGGCTACGACGTCCGCCAGTCCCTTCGATGGCTGCTGCGCCATTGCATCGCCTCCAGACTGCCCGCTCGGAAGTGTACTTTCCCGCCCTATCCGATACCTACGCAGGGACCAGCGCAGCTCTGCCCGGGTTGCCCCGGTTGGAACGTTCTGAGCCGGGTAGTCATGCTCCAGTAGGGCGCCTGTCTCCTGCGCGGAAGGTGCTGTTATGGAAGGCCCCCACATCCAGGTCGCGAGCACTGGGGCCCAGCTTCCCCTCCAGCCGGAGGTGACCACGGTCGGCCGCGGGAAGCACGTGGACATCAGGCTCACGGATCCCAGCGTGTCCCTGCTGCACGCCGAGATCGTCCGGCGCGGACCGTATGTCTACATCACGGATCTGGGTTTATCCCGCAACGGCACCCGGGTGAACGGGCGGCTGATCGCCCGGCGCGTGCTAGCTGACGGAGACGCCATCACGTTCGGTTCGGCTCGGTGCAGGATCATCGGGATCGAGACCGATGAGATCGCCGACGCCGAGGACGTCAGGCTGGCCGCGCCCGAGCTGACCCGGCGCGAACTCGACGTGATCGCCTCCCTGTGCCGGCCTGCGCTCTCCGAGGACGCGTTCGTCGCCCCGGCGACGGCCAGGGAGATCGCCGCCGACCTGGTCGTCACCGAGGCCGCGGTCAAGCAGCACCTGCTCCGGCTGTACATGAAGCTGCGGATCCCGGAGGGCCAGAACCGCCGGATCAGGCTGGCGAACGAGGTGATCGGACTGGGCCTGGCCAAGCCCGAGCTGCCTGGCGAGCAGAACGGCGGCCGGGCGCCCGTCGCTCAGGTGCGAGCCCTGGCCGCGCCGCGGCCTCCCGGGCTGCCCGCCAGCGATCGCCGCGGGATCACAGGCCAATCTGGCGAGCCAGGCTGAGCAGGTTACGCCGAACGTCAGTGAGCATCGCACGGATGGTCGGGAAATGCAGTAGCTGGGCGTGCAGGCCGTGCACCGGCCAGTACGCGGGGGCCGGTGACTGGTACCAGGCGGTAAGCCCGGCCCACACCGCGATGGCCAGCACCCCGGCATAGGCGATGGTCAGCAAGGTCACGCTGCGGGCAGCCGAGGTATAGGCGCTGGCCAGCGCCTGCCGGCTGTTCGACGAGCCTGGCCCGAGACCCACCACGGCCACGAGCGCCCCGGCACCGAACGCCACCGCCTGCGGCAGCGGGTGCACCGGGATGATGATGATCGCGACGCCCGCCGCCACGCAGAAGGCCAGCACGGCCACGGGCGCGCTGAGCAGCAGGCCGATGAGGGCGCGCACCGCGGCCACCGGGTACAGCGCGACCGCGAGCAGCGGATTGCTGGCCCTGCGCCCGTCCGCGGACCGGCGCTTGCTCAGCTGGCGGGCGGTGATGGTGGCGGCGCGCAGCGCCACCAGCACGACGAGCGAGATGCCGGTCCCGATGATCGGCGCCATGACACTGATCGCGACGGCCATGGCGACGGTCGCGATCACCAGCGGGCTCCAGGGCGACACCGGGCCGACCGTGCGGCCAGCGGCACCGCCCGGGCGCCCGCCGGGCCAGAGCGCGCCAGGGGACGGCGCCGCGGGATCGTGCCCCTGCCCCGGGCCGCCCGGAGTCATCGCAGTCCCCGCCTGGCCAGCACCGCCGGCCAGACCCGCTCCGGCCGCTCCCGCCGCCAGCCCGGCCCCGTTGCCCAGACCGTTGCCGGCCGCCGGGTAGCCGCCCGCCGCCTGGCCGCCCGCGGCGGGCAGTCCGCCGGGCGGCTGGTAGCGCACCGGCGGCAGCAGGTCCCGCACATCGGAGGATCCCGATACCGACAGCGGCCTGGTCGAAGTCGGCCATGCCTGCCAGCCCTGGTCGTCGCCGAGCGTCCGCGGCAGCGCGCCGAGCGCCACCGCCGGCCCCGCGTCCGGGTTCAGCCGGCCGTCAGGCAGCCCGGTCGCGACGGCCGGAGGACTTGGTATCAGCGACTGCGGGTCGAGCGCGCCGACCTGGCGGCCGATCTCGGCCGCCGTCGGGCGGCTAGCCGGGTTACGCGAGAGCGCCGCCGAGATGATGGCCCGCAGCGGCTCAGGCATGGTGTCCAGATCAGGAGCACCGTGCATGATCCGGTAGAAAATGGTCTCGAACGGCCCGGTGCCGAAGGGGGGCCTGCCGGTGGCCGCGAAGGCCACGGTCGCGGCCCAGGAGTGCACGTCGGAGGCCGCGCCGCTCTCCTTGCCCTCGATGACCTCGGGCGCGAGGTAGCCGGGAGTGCCCATGAACATGCCGGTCAGCGTCAGCCTGGTCGTCTCCGGCAGCTGGGCGATCCCGAAGTCGATGACGACCGGCTCCCCGTCCGAGATCATCACGTTGCCCGGCTTCAGGTCACGGTGCACGACACCGGCGGCGTGGACGGCGGCCAGCGCCTCGGCCAGCCCGAAGGCCAGCCTGGCCAGCGCAGGACCGGTCAGCGGACCGCCGGTGCCGACCACCTCGTCCAGGGTCAGGCCTGGGACGTACCTGGTCACGATGTAAGGCGGGTCACCGCTCAGATCGGCGTCCAGCACCTCGGCCACGTACCGGCTCCGCACCCGCTGCATGGTCTCAACCTCGCGGGCCATCCGCCGCCTGGCGTTCTCCTCCTGCGCCATCCCCGGGTGCAGCGCCTTGACGGCGACGGGCACCTGCGAGGCGCCGGCCGCGAGGTAGACGACGCCCATGCCGCCCTCGCCGAGCCGCCGCACGAGGCGGTACGGCCCGAGACGCTCAGGCGTGCGATCGGCCACCCTCATGACCTCATAGCTTACGGATCGTCCTCCGGTGCTTGACGACGCCGAAACGGGAGGATCCTCTTACCCGTCCGCCCGGCGAGTAACCGGCTGGATCGGGTTGCCCGCAGGATCAGGTATGCCCGGTACACGGGATTTCAGCTAGCTGCCCGCGACCAGGCGCCGCAGGGCGGTCGCGGCTTCGGCATTCTGCTCGGCATGGACGACAAGGCTTCTGGCCAGCTCGGCGGCCCACTCGGCGATCGGCACGACGTTACGGGAGAGCACGATTCCGCGCACCTCGTGGCAGATCTCGGCGACGGGGGCACCGCGCTGCATGCCGAGGGTCATGGTCTTGTCGCCGAGCCGGACCGAGACTCGCGTCACCGTCCCAGGCCGGTTCTGCACGCGATCGGACATGCTCCTGGACCGCTCGACCGTCACGCAGCCAGCCGGGAGGGACTCCCCCAGCGACTCGGTCAGAACCCTGGCGTAGATCGCGATGTCCGAGCTATCCGCGCGCAGCGCCGCGGTCACCATCTCCAGTGAGAGGCTTTCGTCGGCCTGAGCGCCATCACCCGCCTGTGTCATCTTCGTTCCGTCCTGCTCTGCCCGCGCAGCCGCGCGGCGACCGTCGGTCCGGCGCCGGACGGCCAGTCCTGGCCTGAGTGGTGCGCCCGGGCTGCCCGCGCGCGGTGTTACCGTCCGGCGAACGATGCCTTCCCTGGTCCATTCTCCACGAAGCTGCTCATGCCCGTCCTCGCGTCCTCCGTCGCGAACAGGCCGGCGAACTGGAGCCGCTCGATCTCCAGGCCGGTATCGAGGTCAGCGTCCATGCCCTCGTCAATCGCCTGCTTGGCGGCCCGCAGCGCCACGGCCGGCCCGCTGGCGAACCTGCCGACCAGGCCACGCGCCGCCTCGTACACCTCTCCATCGGGCACAACCTTGTCGACGAGTCCGATCGCGAGCGCCTCGGCCGCGCCGACGAACCGGCCGGTGAAGACGATGTCCTTCGCCCTGGCCGGGCCGATCAGCCTGGGCAGCCGCTGGGTGCCGCCGGCGCCGGGAATCAGGCCGAGCAGGATCTCGGGCTGGCCGACCCTGGCGCCCTCGCCAGCCACCCTGAAGTCAGCGCACAGAGCGAGCTCCAGGCCGCCGCCGAGCGCGTATCCGGTGATGGCCGCGACAACCGGCTTACCGATCCTGGCCACCGCGGTGAAGGAGTCCTGCAGCCGCCGGCTGTCCTGGGCCATCGCGGCGTAGCTCGCTCCGGCCATCTCCTTGATGTCGGCACCGGCCGCGAAGACCTTCTCGCCGCCGTAGATGATCACTCCCCTGACCTGCTGATCGTCGGAAACCGCCGCGGCGGCCGCGGCGATCTCGGACTGAACCTGCGCGTTCAGCGCATTCATCGGCGGCCGCTCGAGCCGGATCGTGGCAATCGCCTGATCGATCTCCACCCGCACGAACTCGCCCATGTCGCCCTCCGCCGATCTTCTCCGTGTCCACCGGCCCGCGGCCGGTAGCTAGCGCACCGCGCGCCGCGCACGGGTGATCTTACGCAGGCACCGGCGAGCCGGAAAGGAGGGAGCGGACGCGGGCATGAAGGAGGGCCTGCCCGCTGGCTGCAGGACAGGCCCTCCGACTACTTCGCCCGATCGGGGGGATCGGCGACTACTCACCAACCGCGCGTGGCAGGTTGACTCCCTGCCAGCTGTTGAGGAATCCGCGTACCTCGGACTCGCTGTACCTGCGGTGGCCGCCAGGCGTCCTGATCGAGGACAGCTTGCCGCCTCGCGCCCAGCGCGTCACGGTCTTCGGGTCGACCCGAAGCATGGCCGCGACCTCGGCTGGCGTGAGGAGCCTATTGTCCGGCTTGATCTGAGTTCTCACTGCAGCTGATCCTCTCGTTGCTAGCTAGGTGACTACATCGTGACTGACAGTGACCAGTGATGGCACTACTCCTTGAAGTCGTCGAATCACAGGATGTCACATGTCCCTCAACTTTGCTGGCGTTCTAACCGGCAAGACGACAAATTTCGTCGGGGGACGTCTGATGTCTTTTCTAGAACGACGTCGTGAAGTCCATGTTGGTTTACTCCGTACAGTAACGCACCAATCACAATGCGTCGATACGCTTGCCGCAAGAATGGCTGCATCGAGCAAGCCATCCGCTCCTAACGTCCGCTATAAGCATGTTAGGGACCTTTCGCCGCCAGGCTTCGCTGCAGGCGGCCGGCGTGGCGGGGCTAGCGCAGGTCGCCGCTGAGCATTCCGGCTGTCGCGACCGGCACGGTTACCAGGCCCATCTCGGCCGGAGCGGACAGCAGCGGATGGCGCGGCAGCACGCGGACCGTATACCCGAACGGGCCTGGCTGGCCGAGGATGGCCTCGCCGACGTACCACGCGACCGAGTCAGGTCCGGGCTCCGCCTCGAGGTTCAGCTCCGAGTGAACCGGATCAGCGATCTCGTCGTCGTCTCCGGCCCGGCCGTAGAGCACCTCCACCGTCACGTCCGCCGGCCCGAGCTCGCCGAGCGCGACTCCCGCCCTGACCGTGAGCGGCGTGCCCGGCACCTGGTCCCCGTCATCGGTCTCGACCAGCTCGACCCGGACCGAGGGCCACGCTCGCATGACCCGCGCCTTCCACGCGGCGAGCTCTCCGGCCCCAGCGAACGGCTGGTCCTCGCCATCGGTCAGCGCGCGCGAGGAACGGGACGCTGGCACATAAAGCTCGGTCGTGTACTCCCTGACCATCCGGGTCGCCTGAGCCTTGGGACCAAGCGTCCGCAGGGTGTGCGTGACCATCTCCAGCCAGCGGCGGGGCAGTCCGTCGGCACCGCGGTCATAGAACATCGGTGCGACAGACAGGCCGAGCAGATCGTAGAGCGCGGCCGCCTCGACCTCGTCACGGCGGTGCGGATCGGCCACCGAGTCCGCCGACGGGATCGCCCAGCCATTCTCGCCGTCGAACCACTCGTCCCACCAGCCGTCCAGCACCGAGAGATTGAGCGCGCCATTCAGCGCGGCCTTCATGCCGGACGTCCCGCACGCCTCGAGCGGCCTGAGCGGGTTATTCAGCCACACGTCGCAGCCCTGGACCATGCTGCCGCCAAGCGCCATGTCGTAATCGGGCAGGAACACGATCCGGTGCCGCACCGCAGGATCATCGGTGAACCTGACCATCTGCTGGATCAGCGCCTTGCCGCCGTCGTCGGCCGGGTGAGCCTTGCCCGCGATGACGAACTGCACCGGCCGCTCGACATCAAGCAGCAGCGCGGTCAGCCTGGCCGGATCCTGCAGCATCATCGTCAGCCGCTTGTACGAGGGCACCCGGCGAGCGAACCCGATGGTCAGTACGTTCTCGTCCAGCGCGCTGGCGACCCAGGCCAGCTCCGCCTCTGAGGCGCCGCGCTGCTGCCAGGATGCTCGCAGCCTGACCCTGGCCTCGACCACCAGGCGGGCCCGGAGCACCTGCCTGATTCCGAAGATGCGGCCGGGGTCGGCAGCGACGGCCGCCCAGGCCGGCGCGTGGTCGGCGAGCCAGTCAGCGGCACCGGCGTCATGTCCGTTCTCAGCCAGGCTCAGGATCTCGGGTGCGACCCAGCTCGGTCCGTGCACGCCGTTGGTGATGGACCCGATCGGCACCTCGGAGGTGTCGAAGCCCGGCCACAGCCCGGTGAACATCTCCCGGCTGACCTCGCCGTGCAGCTTGCTGACGCCGTTGACCCGCTGGGCCAGCCGCATGCCCATCACGGCCATGTTGAACACCCCTGCGTCCCCGCCGTCGTACGTCTCGGCGCCGAACGCGAGCAGCTGGTCGATCGGCAGGCCCGGCTCCCCGCCGTCCGGCCCGAACTGCCCCTCGATCAGCTCCTTGTCGAACCGGTCGATCCCGGCCGGCACCGGCGTGTGGGTGGTGAAGACGGTGCCCGCCCTGGTCAGCTCGACTGCCTCGGCGAAGGACGCCCCCCGGGCCAGGTATTCCCTGATCCGCTCCACGCCGAGGAAGCCGGCGTGCCCTTCGTTGGTGTGGAAGACCTCCGGCTGCGGGTGGCCGGCGATCGCGCAGTACAGCCTGACCGCCCGCACGCCGCCGATTCCGAGCAGCAGCTCCTGGCGCAGTCGGTGGTCGCTGCCGCCGCCGTACAGGCGGTCGGTAACCTCCCTGAGCAGCGGATCGTTGACCTCGGTGTAGGAGTCGAGCAGGAGCAGCGGGATCCGGCCCACGTCGGCCACCCAGATCTGGGCGGTGAGCTCCGCGCCGCCGGGCAGCCCGACCGTGACCTTGGCCGGCGCCCCCGCCTCATCCCGCAGCAGCGCGATCGGCAGTCCGGCGGGATCCGACGCCGGGTAGCGCTCAGCCTGCCATCCCTCAGCCGATAGCGACTGGGTGAAGTAGCCATGCCGGTAGAGCAGCCCGACGCCGATCAGCGGCACGCCCAGGTCGCTCGCCGACTTCAGGTGGTCGCCGGCCAGGATGCCGAGTCCGCCGGAGTACTGCGGCAGCGCGGCCGTGATGCCGTACTCGGGCGAGAAATACGCGATCGCGGCCGGGCCATCGGACCCCTGACCCGACAGCTGGTACCACCGTCCGCCGGTCCGGTACTCGTAGAGCTCATCCACCGCGTCGCCGAGCCTGCGCAGGAAGTCCTCGTCAGCGGCGAGGGCGGCGAGCCGCTCCTGCGGCACCCGGGCCAGCAGGCCGGCCGGGTCGTGCCGCGAGTCTTCCCACGCCTGCGGGTCGATCTCGGCGAAGAGCGCCCTGGTCGGGGTGTGCCACGACCAGCGCAGGTTGAGCATCAGGGTCCGGAGCGGAGCGAGGGTCGCGGGCAGCGCGGGATGGATGGTGAACCGGCGGATTGCTTTCACGGTGAGTGACACTAATGCGTGCGCAGAGCAATCCGGACCATGACCCCCGGTCAGAGTCGGGCTGACCCGGGCCCGCTCCTGGGACTGGCCAGCGCGGCGCCGGCGGCGAAACCGAGCGGTAATAGGCGCCCGCGTGCATGCGCCCCGCCGCGATTGGGTAGCTTTTCGTGGTGATCGGCAGGATTCCTATTCTCGACATTCAGCCCCTGGTCGACTGCGGCCGCCGGCCAGCCAAAGCCGTGCCCGGCGAGGTTGTGCCGGTGACGGCCACCGTGTTCCGCGAAGGGCACGAGATGCTCGGCACCGGTGTCGTCCTGCGCGATCCCGCGGGTCAGTGCCAGCCGGTCGTGACGATGCGCGAGCTGGCCGAGGGCACCGACCGCTACGGGGCCGAGGTGGTCCCGGCCGGCGAGGGACTCTGGCATTTCAGGATCGAGGCGTGGGGCGACCCGATCGCCCACTGGAGGCACGACGCGGCGATCAAGGTGCCGATCGGCCAGGACGTCGACCTGATGCTGGCCGAGGGCGCGCTGCTCTTCGATCGGGCCGCCCAGGCGGCTGACCGTGCCGAGCGGGACGCCGAAGAGCCGGCCAGGGCAGCCGGGGCAGCCGGAGCGCGGGCGCTGTACGACAAGGTCGCCGCAACGCTGCGCGGCGAGAAGGCGGCACCCGTCGACCGGCTGGGGACCGCGTTCACCGCCCAGGTCACCGAGGCGGTCGCCGAGTTCCCGCTGCGGGAGCTGATCACCTACTCGGACTGGTGCCCGCTGATCGTGCACCGGCAGCGAGCGCTGTACGGCTCCTGGTACGAGCTATTCCCGCGCTCGGAGGGGGCCAGGGTCGACCCGCTCGGCCGGCGCCGCCCGGTGTCCGGAACGCTCCGCTCCGCCGCGCGGCGGCTGAACGAGGTCGCGGCGATGGGCTTCGACGTCGTGTACCTGCCGCCGGTGCACCCGATCGGGACGACGGCGCGCAAGGGCAGGAACAACGCACTGACCGCCGGTCCCGATGACCCGGGCTCGCCGTGGGCGATCGGGTCCCCGGCCGGCGGCCACGACGCGATTCACCCCGACCTCGGCACGATCGACGACTTCGACGACTTCGTGGCCCGGGCGGGCAAGCTCGGCCTTGAGGTCGCCATCGACCTGGCCCTCCAGGCCTCGCCGGATCACCCGTGGGTGGCCAAGCATCCCGAGTGGTTCACCACTCGAGCGGACGGCTCGATCGCCTACGCGGAGAACCCGCCGAAGAAATACCAGGACATCTACCCGCTGAACTTCGACAACGACCCGGACGGGATCTACGCCGAGGTGCTGCGGGTGGTGCGGTACTGGATCAGCCACGGCGTCTCGATCTTCCGGGTCGACAACCCGCACACGAAGCCGCTGCCGTTCTGGGACCGGCTGCTGAGCGAGATCGCCGTGACCGACCCGGACGTGATCTTCCTGGCCGAGGCCTTCACCAGGCCGGCGATGATGCGCGCGCTGGCGATCATCGGATTCCACCAGTCGTACACCTACTTCACCTGGCGCAACTCCGCCGCCGACCTGACCGCTTACCTGACCGAGCTGGCCGGACCGGCGGCGGCGTACATGCGGCCCAACTTCTTCGTTAACACCCCGGACATCCTGAGCGAGTACCTCCAGCACGCCGACCCGGCTGCGTTCAGGGTCCGCGCGGTGCTGGCCGCGATGCTGTCCCCCTCCTGGGGCGTCTACTCCGGCTATGAGCTGTGCGAGAATTCTCCGCTGCGGCCAGGCAGCGAGGAGTACCTGGATTCCGAGAAATACCAGTATCGGCCGCGGGACTGGACTACGGCAGCGCGAATGAACCTGGGTATCTCGCCGCTTATTGCACAACTCAATGCAATCAGGCGATCACATCCCGCTCTGCATCAGCTGCGCAACCTCCGATTCCATTTTCCGGACCGGCCGGAGATTCTGTGCTTTTCTAAGACGGTGGGAGCGGCTGCTGGCGTCCCTGGCGGCGACAGAGTTCTGGTCGTCGTCAATCTCGATCCGCACCAGCCACGCGAGGCCACGGTCTGGCTGGATCGAACCGCCCTTGACATCGATGTCAGCGCGGGATTCACGGTAACTGACGAGCTGACGGGCGAGTCGTACCGGTGGGGAGAGGCGAACTACGTCCGCCTGGATCCGGATATCGCGCCAGCACATATCTTTAGGGTGTCCGCCGGCCAGCCAGGCGACGGGGATCAGTCGGCCTGACGGCGGCCATGGATTGCGCATTAGGCACGAAACGGCGACGACAGCGGAGCGGATGCACGGCACGGGGCCGGCCGCCCTAGCCAGATGCCGCTGATCACGGCGTGCGGGTTGCGCCGCCCCCAGCGCACCCCCAGACCAATTCCAAATCTAAGGGTAGTAAGGAATTACAGGAGAGACCCCGTGGCAGAGCCGGAACTAGCGCCGCAAGGAACCCCCGCGCCGCCGAACACCTTCCTGCCGAGCAGCGCCGCCGCGAACGATCCGGTGCCGAACTCGTTTTCCTTCGACAAGCCGAGGGATCCGCGATGGTTCAAGCACGCCGTCTTCTACGAGGTCCTCGTCCGCGGCTTCCATGACTCCAACGGCGACGGCACCGGCGACCTGCGCGGCCTGATCTCCCGGCTCGACTATCTGCAGTGGCTCGGGATCGACTGCGTCTGGCTGCTGCCGATCTACAACTCCCCCCTGCGGGACGGCGGCTACGACATCGCGGATTTCATGCAGGTCCTGCCCGACTTCGGCACGATCGGCGATTTTGTGGAACTGGTCGAGGAGGCTCATGCCCGCGGCATCAGGGTGATCGCCGATCTCGTCATGAACCACACCAGCGACCAGCATCCCTGGTTCCAGGCCTCGCGCTCGGATCCGGACGGGCCGTTCGGCGACTTCTACATGTGGTCGGACACCGACGACAAGTACTCCGACGCCCGGATCATCTTCGTTGACACCGAGCAGTCCAACTGGACGTTCGACCCGGTCCGCGGGCAGTACTACTGGCACCGGTTCTTCCATCACCAGCCGGACCTCAATTACGAGAACCCCCTGGTCCAGGACGCCATGCTCGAGGTGCTGCGGTTCTGGCTGGACCTCGGCATCGACGGATTCCGCCTGGACGCCGTGCCCTACCTGTACGCGCGCGAGGGCACGAACTGCGAGAACCTGAAGGAGACCCACGAGTACCTGAAGCGGGTCAGGACCGAGGTGGACCGGCTCTACCCGGACCGGGTGCTGCTGGCCGAGGCGAACCAGTGGCCAGACGACGTCGTCGAGTACTTCGGCGACCCCAGCGTCGGCGGCGACGAGTGCCACATGGCCTTCCACTTCCCGCTGATGCCCCGCATCTTCATGGCCGTGCGCCGGGAGCAGCGCTACCCGATCTCCGAGATCCTGGCCAAGACCCCGCAGATCCCGTCCGGCTGCCAGTGGGGAATCTTCCTGCGCAATCACGACGAGCTGACCCTGGAGATGGTGGCCGACGACGAGCGCGACTACATGTACGCGGAGTACGCCAAAGATCCCAAGATGAAGGCCAACATCGGGATCAGGCGCCGTCTCGCGCCGCTGCTCGACAACGACCGCAACCAGCTTGAGCTGTTCACCGCCCTGCTGCTGTCCCTGCCCGGCTCGCCGGTCATGTACTACGGCGACGAGATCGGGATGGGCGACAACATCTGGCTCGGCGACCGGGACGGCGTGCGCACGCCGATGCAGTGGACGCCCGACCGCAACGGCGGCTTCTCCAACTCCGATCCGCAGCGGCTCTACCTGCAGCCGAACATGGATCCGATCTACGGCTTCCAGGCCATCAACGTCGAGGCCCAGGAGCGCAATACCGGCTCGCTGCTGCACTGGACCCGCCGCATGATCGAGATCCGCAAGCGCCACCAGGTCTTCGGCCTCGGCCGCTACTCCGAGCTGAGCAGCTCGAACCCGAGCGTGCTCGCGTTCGTCAGGGAGTACGGCGACGAGAGCCCGGAGGTACGGGAGGGCAACCCGATCCTGTGCGTCAACAACCTGTCGAGGTTCCCGCAGCCGGTCGAGCTTGACCTGAGCCGGTTCAACGGCTACACCCCCGTCGAGTGCATGGGCGGCGTGCGGTTCCCGCCCGTCGGCGAGCTCAGCTACCTGCTCACGCTGCCCGGGCATGGCTTCTACTGGTTCGTCATGGAACCGCCAGCGAACTGATCCGGACAAGTCGGCCGGCCCTGGATCGGGCCTGGATCCCGCCGGATGCTTGACTCGTCTGGTGACCCAGAGCCCGCTCACGGATCTGCTGTCGGCCTGGCTTCCGGCTCAGCGCTGGTTCGCTAGCAGCGGCTCGCTGGTGCGCGAGGTCGAGATCACCTCCGACGTCCAACTGGCCGCGGGCGATCCTGAGCTGCGGCATCTCATGGTCGACGTCTGGGCTGCCCCCGAGAAAGCCAGCACTGCGAGGGCCAGCACCGAGAAGGCCAGCACCGAGAAGGTCAGCTATCAGGTCCTGCTCGGACTGCGCGCTCAGCTGCCGCCCGACCTGGCGGCGGCCGCGATCGGCACCGTCGCCGACGGCCGGATCGCCTACGACGGCGCGCGTGACCCCACGCTGACCGCCGTCTTGCTGCGCGGCATCGCCGGGCAGCGCCGGGCCGGCCCGCTGCGGTTCGAGCCCGAGCCCGGCGCGCGCATCGACGGCACCGCCGCGGCCCGGGCGCTGCCCGCGCTGGCCAGCAACACCAGCATCGTGTTCGGCGACCAGGCCATCCTGAAGCTGCTGCGGCGCCCCTTCACCGGCCATCATCCCGACCTCGAGGTCCCGGCGGCGCTGACCAGAAACGGCTCGAAGCTGGTCGCCGCGCCGCTCGGCTGGATTGAGATGCCCGACGCCGGGCAGAGCCCGGCCGTGCAGGCAGTGACTACCGCGCCGGAGCTGAGCACCGCGATCCGGCCGGCTACCGAGTCGGTCGTGCTGGCGATCCTGTCCGTGTACTTCGCCCACTCCGCCGACGGCTGGTCACTGGCCACCACCAGCCTGCGCACGGCCCAGCCGGATTTCTCCCGCCAGGCCCGCCTGCTCGGCGAGACCACCGCGCAGCTGCACGTCGAGCTCGCCGAGGCATTCGGATCGAGCGTCCTGTCGTCCTATACCCTGCGCGACCAGGTTGACGGCCTGCTGACCGAGCTCAGCCAGGCGACCAGGGTCGTGCCCGCGCTGCGCGAGCACGCGCCTGCGATCCGCGACTGCTACAAACGCCTGACCGAGCCTGGCTCGCAGGTAACCGTCCAGCGGATCCACGGCGATTATCACCTCGCGCAGGTGCTGGGCACGGAAAGGGGGTGGGTCGTGCTCGACTTCGAGGGCGAGCCATCGGTGCCGCTCGCCAGGCGGAGGGCGTTCCAGCCGCCGCTGCGCGATGTCGCCGGCATGCTGCGGTCGTTCGACTACGCCGCCAGGCACGCGTCCCTGCACAGTCCTGACGACCGGCGGCTCGCCGACGCGGCACAGGCGTGGGCAGAATCATGTCAGGACGCGTTCTGCGCTGGGTATGCGGAGTTGATGGGCAGCGATCCGCGCACCAGCGGCCCGCTGCTGCGCGCGCTCATCCTTCAGAAGGCGGTCTACGAGGCAGTCTACGAGGCCAGGCACCGGCCGGACTGGCTGCCGATCCCGCTCGCTGCGATCGCGGAGGCAAGCCGATGACAGCCGCAGGTAAGCCGCTGGCCAGTCCGGTCGAGGTCGCCGACCCGATCGGCCATGACGAGATCGCGCGGATCACGGCCGGGCACCACCACGATCCGCACGCGGTACTCGGCGCCCACCCCGGACCGCATGGCACGGTGATCAGGGCGCTGCGCCCGCTCGCCTGGTCGGTCGCGGCCGTCATGCCCGACGGGAACAGGTTCGGGATGCGGCACGTGCACGAGGGCATCTTCTCCGTGACCGTGCCGTCGGCCGCCGTCAGCGACTACCGGCTCGCGGTCACGTACTCGACCGACGGGCCTGAGCTGCTCGTCGACGACCCGTACCGGCACCTGCCCACCCTCGGCCAGATGGACCTGCACCTGATCGGCGAGGGCCGGCATGAGGAGCTCTGGCGGGTGCTCGGCGCCAGCGTGCGCCCCGACCTGGACGGGACCTCGTTCGCCGTCTGGGCCCCCAGCGCCCGCGGCGTCCGGCTGATCGGCGACTTCAACCACTGGGACGGCCGGGCCCACCCCATGCGCTCGCTCGGCAGCTCAGGCGTCTGGGAGCTGTTCATGCCGGCCGTGGGCAGCGGCACCACGTACAAGTACGAGATCTGCGGCCCGGACGGCAGCTGGCAGCGCAAGGCCGATCCGATGGCGGCTTTCGCCGAGGTCCCGCCGGCGACCGCCTCCGTCGTGTTCGAGTCCGCCTTCGACTGGTCCGACCAGGACTGGATGGCCGCCCGCGCCCGGCGCGATCCGCTGCGCGAGCCGATGAGCGTCTACGAGGTCCACATCGGCTCGTGGCGGCCCGGGCTCTCCTACACCGAGCTCGCCGCTGCCCTTGTTGAATATGTGAGCGAACGTGGGTTCACCCACGTTGAGTTCATGCCGGTAGCCGAGCACCCCTTCGGCGGATCGTGGGGCTACCAGGTGACGTCGTATTACGCGCCGTCGGCCAGGTTCGGGACGCCGGACGACTTCCGCTACCTGGTCGACCGGCTGCACCGGGCCGGCATCGGCGTGCTCGTCGACTGGGTGCCCGCCCACTTCCCGAAGGACGCCTGGGCGCTGGCCAGATTCGACGGGACGCAGCTGTACGAGCACGCCGACCCGCGCCGCGGCGAGCATCCCGACTGGGGCACGCTCATCTTCGACTTCGGCCGGCGCGAGGTCCGCAACTTCCTGGTCGCCAACGCGGTGTACTGGCTGGAGGTATTCCACATCGACGGGCTGCGGGTGGACGCCGTCGCCTCGATGCTGTACCTGGACTACTCGCGCAAGCCGGGCGAGTGGACGCCGAACGTGCTCGGCGGCCGGGAGAACCTGGACGCGGTCTCGTTCCTGCAGGAAGTCAACGCCACCTGCTACAAGAGGTCGGCGGGCATCGTGATGATCGCCGAGGAGTCGACCGCGTGGCCGGGGGTGACCAGGCCGGTGCACCTCGGCGGCCTGGGCTTCGCCCTGAAGTGGAACATGGGCTGGATGCACGACACGCTGTCGTACCTGGCGCACGACCCGGTGTACCGCCGGTATCACCACAACGAGCTCACGTTCTCGATGATGTACGCGTACAGCGAGAACTTCGTGCTGCCGCTGTCGCACGATGAGGTCGTGCACGGCAAGGGCTCGCTGCTGCGCAAGGTGCCGGGCGACGACTGGAAGCGGTTCGCCACGCTGCGGGCGCTGTTCGGCTACATGTGGGCGCATCCCGGTAAGCAGCTCCTGTTCATGGGGTCGGACTTCGGCCAGGACTCCGAGTGGTCGCAGGAGCGCGGGCTGGACTGGGCCGCGCTCGGCAATCCGTCGCACGCCGGCCTCCAGCGGCTGGTCACCGACCTGAACGCGGCCTACCGCCAGCTCCCGTCGCTGTGGCGCGAGGACTACTCGCCGGCCGGCTTCAGCTGGATCGACGCGAACGACGCGTTCGGCAACGTGATCTCGTTCCTGCGGTTCGCCGAGGACGAGCCGACCGTCGCGTGCGTGGTCAACTTCTCCGGGGAACCGCATGACGACTACCGGGTCGGCCTGCCGTCCGCCGGCCAGTGGCGCGAGATGATCAACAGCGACGCCACCGACTACGGCGGCAGCGGCGTCGGCAATATGGGCGTAGTCGAGTCGGTGAACGTGCCCTGGCACGGACGGCCGGCGTCAGCGGTGCTGACGGTTCCGCCGCTCGGCATGCTCTGGCTAGTCCACGACCCCGCCGAAGCCGGATCCGCAACCGCCGCCGACCCAGCCCCCGCCGACCCCCCGCCAGCGCCACCTACAACGCCCCGCCCCGCCGAGCCCACTCCTCCGGCTTCATGATCACGGACGTCTTTGTGCAGTATCGTCGAAAGGCGTCCGTGATCACGGAAGTCGCGCCTCGCACGAAGGCTGACATGCACGGAGCGTGCCGGTCCAGCCACGCTGCCGAAGCACCAGTCCGATTTCGCGCGCGACCTGGCACGGCCTGGTCGTGATGTCGGCCCAGCTATAACGCAGGGTGATAATCCCCGAGCCAGCGAAGAAGGCATCCCGGCGCATATCGAGCCAGCGGGCCTCGGCCGGATGCGACGCCAGTCCGTCAAGTTCAACCGCAACGCCGAACTCCTCGTAGAGGTTGTCGAGGTAGGCCGACTTGGTGCCTTGCCTCATCCGCGCCTGACGCCGCGGGGTCGGCAGTCGATGTGGCCGCTCGACGAGGCGCAAATAGCCCCGTTCGAGATTCGAGTGAATCCCGCCGGAGATTTCCTCTATCGCGGTCAGGACGTCAGCCCGCCATCGCATCTTGGCCCGGCTCGCCGCTGCCTCCCGAAGTTGCCCGGGTGTGACGAGCCGACGGCCGCATGCCGCGCTGAGCCAGCCGAAGGCGCCGTCGAAGGTCGGCGCCAGGTCGGTCAGGTCGAGCACGGTCTCCTCGATGCGGGTTCGGGGCGGGGTTCTGGCCGGATGCCGCGATAACGCCAGCCGAGACGAGCGATGGACGACGATGCGCGGCAGCCCGGGGCAGTTGTCTCGTCCCGACAACCGGACCCGCAAGTGAGCTGGAATCGTCACGTGAACGACCTCGCGCCGCGCGTCGGCGAGGCCATCGAGTTCCGCGGCCGTGAGGTGACTCAGCACCGCGTCGGGTCCGCAGCGCCTGACGGCTGCCCACAACGCGCTCTGCCTGGAGGGCGGCCCTGTGTAAGCGGCATAGACGCCGCGGTACAAGGTCTGCCACCGCTCCGCGCGCACTAGCGCGGCGACAGCGGCCAGATCTCCCGCCCGATCGACCGCCTGCCAGCGCGCCAGAACTCCGCACTGGTAACTGATCAGATCGTCACACGCACGCGACAGTGGAGTAACCATGACGACAGGGTGCGGCCCCGAGTGACCAGCTCGCGAGCGGCGAGCCGCACCCTGTGCACGAACACCCGCGGGCCAGGCCAACCTGTGGACAAGGGTTTCTGCCAGTCAGGTCCCGGCCCTATGCTTCGCTCGCACAATCGTGGACATCTTTTGCGGCATGGGCGGAAAGATGTCCACGATCATGGGGCTGCCTGGCACGCCTCAGGGGTCGGGCGGCTTGGTGCTGCGTTAGCGTCACTGTGAGGCAGACCTGTCCGCAGAAAGGTGAACTGGGATATGGACGACGAGCTGTGGGCGGCCGTACCGGAGCAGGAGCCCGTGCCGCCCGATGCGGCGACGCACGTGACGCAGGTCGCGGCGGCGGGAATCAGCCCGGACCGGATGCCGGCCATGTACCTGGGGCACGGGGCGCCGCCGCTGGTCGACGACCCGCTCTGGACCACCGAGCTGGCCGCCTGGTCGCGAGCCCTGCCCAGGCCGACGGCGATCCTGGTCGTCTCCGCGCACTGGGAGTCGGCACCGCTGACCCTCGGCGCGACCCAGGACGCCGCGCCGCTGGTGTACGACTTCTACGGCTTCCCGGAGCGCTACTACCAGGCCACCTATCCGGCTCCCGGCGCCCCTGACCTGGCCGGGAAGGTCAGGTCGCTGCTCAGCGGGATCGAGCAGGCCGTCGAGGCGCCGGACCGCGGCCTTGACCACGGTGCCTACGTGCCGCTGACCGTGATGTACCCGGGAGCGGACATCCCGGTCCTGCAGATCTCGATGCCGACGCTGGACCCGGACCGGCTGCTCCGGATCGGAGCGGCGCTCCGCCCGCTACGTGACGAGGGCGTCCTGATCATGGGCAGCGGCTTCCTCACCCATGGCCTGCCGTTCCTGCGCGACTTCAGGTTCGACGCTCCGCCGCCCGCCTGGTCGACGGAGTTCGATCACTGGGCCGCCGAGGCGCTCGACCGGGGCGACGTGGACGCGCTGGCGAATTTCCGCCGGGCGCCGGGAGCGCGCTACGCGCATCCCACCACCGAGCATTTCGCGCCGCTGTTCGTGACGCTGGGAGCGGCCGACGGGCCGGTGCCGGTGACGCCGATCACCGGCTACTGGATCGGCCTGGCCAAGAGGTCATTCCAGGTGGCCTAACTCGGTCAGCAGGCCGCCGCGAGGCGAAGGGCCGCCTCAGGAAGCGGAACGCGCCTCAACCCGGGCGATCCGGTCGACCAGTTCGGCCAGCACGGCGTCCTGAGCCTGCAGGTGTTCCTGGATCTTGACCGCCTCGTGCAGCACCGCGTCGGCGTCCTTGAACGTGGCTTCCGATCGCTTGTCAGCCGCGGCGGCCAGCACGTTCTGGCCCACGATGATCACGGAAAGCAGCACGAGCTGCAGGAAGGTCTGCGAGATCCAGGAGACCAGGACGATGGGGCTACCCGATGAGATCGCCGACGGCAGGCTGACCAGGGCCAGCGCCCCGAAAGCGTAGGCGCACCACATGGTGCCGACACCCGCGGTCACCTTCACCGCGAGCCATGCGTTGAATCGCTCGGCCGCCGTCCCGCTCGGCAGCTGCTCGGCGACCTTCACCGGCCCGGGCCCGGCTCCCTCCAGCTTCCGCTGCGTCCGGCGATGCGGCACGTACTGGTAGATGGGGTTGTCGCTCATGCGGCCGCTCCTCGGCTCGGGGTGACACTCGATATTCCTGACTCAGCAGCCGAGCCGCAAGTCATCCGGCCGCACTCGACGTCACACCAAGCGCTCTCGCAGGTTCGTCAGGTTGCGAGCAGGTCGAGCAGCCAGCGAGGACCGACCACGAACGCCCCGACGGCCTCGCACCTGGACCGCAGCTCCCGGTCGGCGGTGACCACCAGCCGGGACCCGGCGATCCCGGCGGCCTGCCGGACGATCTCGTCGTCGCCGGACCCCCGCGCCCGCACGATCCGCGGCTGACTGTCCTCGCTGGCCGCACCCAAGCCGCCGGCGTCGGTCATGGCGGCGGCCGCGCCCTCGAGCACCACCACGAAGTGCGGGAACCACCGGTCGATCGCCGGTGCCGGCACCGGCTCCGGCAACCTGGTCACTCCGCTCAGCGCCAGTTCCCCGATCTGATCCACCAGCCGCCGCGCGGCTCCGGCCCGGTCCCGCCACCAGCCATCGGGCCGCGATCCCATCACGTTGGCCGCGTCCACGATGATCGTCAGCGGCGACAGCGCCGTCCGCAGCGCCGGCCACTGCCCGGCGAAGCCGGGATGCAACGGCAGCCGCTCCACCTCAGCCTCGGGCACCCACGCGACCTCGCTGGTTTCCTCGCTGACCGCCGCGGCGGACAGCGGCGCGGCGGTACTCGCCAGCACGGTCTGGTAGGTCCACCCGCCGTGATCGTCGGTGAGCACCCCATGCACCCGGACGGGCCGCGGATCGATCGCGCATTCCTCGATCGCCTCGCGCAATGCCGCCCGCACGACCGACTCGTGACTGTCCCGCGCGCCCCCCGGCGGTCCCCAGGCCCCGCCGTAACTGCCCCACCAGCTTCGCTGCTGGAGCAGCACCGTCGGCCGACCGGCCTGGTCAGGGGCGGCAAGCAGCAGCCCGGCCGCGCCGTGCTTGCCCCAGTGCCGATGGCCACGGCCGCACCGGGTCCAGCCGTTCCCGTCGTGCACAGTCATCCCAGCCGACGATAGCTGACCCGGCCGAGTCCCGTAATCTTCGCCGGCACGGATCAGCGCCCGGTCCGGACACGCCTAGGGTGGGGGCATGGAATCGTTGCTGACCGGCGCTCTGGCCGGCCCCTCGGCAAGTTCACCGGGCAGCGGACATCGCCCCTGATCCTCGAGCTCGACCTGACAGAAGGCGTCATCGAGACCCGCCCGCCCGACCCGCTCTCGGCGGTGATGACCAGGCACCAGCCCACCATCACCGACCTGCTCGCCGGCCTGAAGGCGGCCCGGACTGACGACCGCGTCAAGGCCCTCGTGGCCAAGGTCGGCGGCAAGCCGATCGGCCTCGGGGTGGCCCAGGAACTGCGCGAGGCGGTCATCAGGTTCCGCGCCTCGGGCAAGCCGACGTGGGCGTGGGCCGAGACGTTCGGCGAGTTCTCCGCAGGCAACGTGCCGTACTACCTGGCGACCGCGTTCGACACGATCTACCTCCAGCCGTCAGGTGACCTCGGCCTCACCGGCCTGGCCGTCGAGCGGCCCTTCTTCCGGGGCACGCTGGACAAGCTGGGCGTGCAGATGGAGGTCGGCGCGCGGCATGAGTACAAGGGCGCGCCCGAGCAGCTCACCGAGCGCGGCTTCACGCCCCCGAACCGCGAGGCCACCCAGCGGATCGCCGAGTCGGTCACGAGCCAGATCGCCGAGGCGATCGCCGAGCGCGGCAAGTTCGCGGTGCAGGAGGCCAGCAGGCTGATCGACGCGGGCCCGTACCTCGCCGAGCAGGCGCTGGCGGCCGGGCTCGTCGACGCGCTCGGCTACCGCGACGAGGTCTATGCCGCGCTGCGCAAGCAGGTCGGCAACGACCCGGCCCTGCTGTTCCTCGGTCGCTACCAGCGGTCAAGGGAGCTCGCCAGCCGGGCTAAGCGGCTGGCGGCGCCGCGGCCGCAGGCGATCGCGCTGATCCAGGCGACCGGCGGGATCCGGCGCGGCCGCAACGGCCGCAGCCCGCTGACCGGGACCGCCATGGGCTCGGACAGCATCACCGCGGCGCTGCGCGGCGCGACGGCCGATCCGCACGTCAGGGCCATCGTGCTGCGGGTGAACAGCCCGGGCGGCTCGTATGTCGCCTCCGACTCGATCTGGCGCGAGGTCGTCAGGGCCCGCAACGCCGGCAAGCCGGTGGTCGTGTCGATGAGCGATGTCGCGGCTTCGGGCGGCTACTTCATCTCGATGGCCGCCGACGCCATCGTCGCCCAGCCGGGTACGGTGACCGGCTCGATCGGCGTGTTCAGCGGCAAGGCGGTGGTCAGCGAGCTGCTCGGCAAGGCGGGCGTGAGCACCGACTCGGTGGTACTCGGCCAGCATGCCGCGATGTTCTCCACCTCCAGGCCGTTCAGCGACGACGAGTGGCAGATCGTCGATGCCTGGCTGGACCACATCTACGCCGACTTCACCGCCAAGGTGGCGGCCGGCCGCGGACTGTCCGCGGAGCGGGTGCACGAGCTGGCCAGGGGCCGGGTCTGGACCGGCGCCGACGCGCACGAGCGGAAGCTGGTCGACGAGCTGGGTGGCCTCGAGGACGCGGCCGACATCGCGCGCCGCCGGGCCGGGCTGCCGCCGAGCGCGCCGCTCGTGAGCTACCCGAGGCTGAGCCCGGTCGACCGGTTCCGCCCGGCGACCAACAGCGAGGACCGGCGGGCCGCGGCGGCCTCCGGATCCGGCCCGGCCGCCCCGGCGACGCACCTAGCCGGCCTGCTCACCGAAAGCTGGGGTCCGGTCTGGCAGCTCGCGGCCCGCTGCGGCCTCCCGGCGGCCGGGCCGCTCATGCTGCCCGGCAGCTGGACATTTCATTGACCGAACTAACCAGCGCCGCTGACTCAGCGCACGAATTCGCGGCGGCGCTCGGGGCGATCGCCAGCGGCGTCACCCTGGTCACTATCGTCGACGACCGGGACGATGTGGGCGTCACCGTGAGCGCGTTCTGCCCCGTGTCGATCGATCCGCCGCTGATCCTGATCTCGCTGATCGACGGCTCGTACCCGGCGGAGCTGCTCGGCCGGCTTGACCGGTTCGCGGTGACAGTGCTGTCGTCCGGCCAGCGGATGCTGGCCGGACGCTTCGCATCGGCTGGTCGGCCGGGTGCGAGGCTGCTGCTCGACGACGTCAGCCACCACCGGGGAGCCTTCTCAGGCGCGCTGATCCCGGACGGCGGGCTGGCCGCGATCGAGTGCGAGGTGATCAGCCGCGTGCCGGCCGGCGATCACCTGCTGGTGATAGCCCGCGTGCTGGTCGTTGATGACATGGCCGAGTCCGGTGATCCGCTGATCAGGTTCCGCGGCCGCTACCCCGCGCTCGCCGGGCCGTAATTCGCTGGAGCACGCTCGTGCGCCGGAGCTACCCTGCTGCGATGCTCAGGCTCCGGCCCCCGCGACCCGACGACGAGGCGGCAGTCCGCGCGGCCCACGCCGCCATGGCCGCGGACGGCTTTACCTTCGGACTGCGGCTGGAGAACGCCGCGACGTGGGATGAGTACCTGCGAATCCTGGCCGATCACCGGGCCGGGCTGAACCTGCCCGACCGGCACGTGCCGAGCACGTTCCTGGTCGCCGACGTGGACGGGCAGATCGTCGGGCGGGTCTCGGTCAGGCACGAGCTGAACGACTTCCTGCTGGGCGAGGGCGGGCACATCGGCTACTGCGTCCTGCCCGCGTGCCGGCGCCGCGGCCACGCCACCGAGATCCTGCGGCAGGCTCTCGTCATCGCCAGGTCGCTGGGCATCGACCGGGTACTGGTGACCTGCGATGATGACAACCCCGGCTCGATAGCCGTGATCGAGGCCTGCGGCGGCAAGCTCGACTCGACCCGGCCGGCCAAGCCAGGCTCGCCCGCCCACCGCCGCTACTGGATCGACTAGCTGCGCCCGGCCGGCGCTCTCATCGGCGTAGCTCAGGCCAGCGCGTGCTCGCGGAGCGCCTTCAGGACGGCGCTTCGCTCGGGGCCGGCGAGCCCGTCGATGTAGAGCTCGCCGCGCAGATGGTCCGTCTCGTGCTGCAGGCAGCGGGCCAGTTCGCCGTCGCCAGCGACCGTGACCGGCCGCTGGTCGACGTCCACACCGGTGACGACGGCGCGGGCGGCGCGCGGCCGGACGGCGCTGACGCCGGGGATGGACAGGCAGGCTTCCCCGCCAACTTGGTCGCCGTCCGTCTCGGCCAGGACGGGGTTGATCACATAGCCGAGGCGGCCGTCGACGTTGTAGGCGAACACCGCGAGGGTCGAGCCGATCTGGTTGGCGGCCAGCCCGGCGCGGCCGGGGACCTGGACCGTGTCCAGCAGGTCGGCCACCAGCTGCGCGAGCGACGTGTCGAACCGGACGACCTGGTCACACGCCGTCCTGAGCACTGGATCGCCGAGCAGGCGCAGCGGCCGGACCGTCACGGCGCGGCCCGGTACTGGCTGTCCGCGGTCAGCTTGCCGATCCGGTCGAGCACCAGGTGATGCCAGGCCAGCTCGGCCTCGATCCGCAGCCGGGCGTGCTCCATGACCAGGTCGTCAGCCACCGTCTGGTCCGGCCAGGCGCGCTCCCGGTGGTGATCGAACTGGGCCGCCTGGGCGGCCAGCGCCCTGATCCGGTCCTCGACGAACCCGCGCAGGGTGTCGTCGTCGAGGTCGCTGCTCATGGCCAGGGCAAGATCGACCGGGTCGGGGCGCAGCCCGACCTCGCCGAGCGCCTCGGCCCGCAGCGCGCGCAGCTCGCGCTGCCCCTCTGCGGTGATCGCATAGACGGTGCGGGCCGGCAGGTTTCCCGACTGCTCGGTCCTGACCGGCTCGATCAAACCCTCGGCGGCCATCCGGTGCAGCGCCCCGTACAGCGATCCTGGCCGAACGTCGGACCACATGTCGGCGCGATCCATCCGGGCATCGCGGCGCAGCTGGTGACCGTACATCGGCCCGCGCCTGGCCAGCGCGCCCAGGACGAACAGCCGGGTCGGATTCATGTTCAAAGTAAAACACGAGTACTCGCATTTGACTACTCGCTGCGCGACGGCGTCGCCCCGTCCCCCGCCGCTGAACTCCATGATCACGGAAGCGAGTCAGCAGAAACTGCAGACAGCCTTCCGTGATCATGGTGGAAGCGCTCTGCCGCGCCGCGCGCGGCCCTCCCGGCTTCAGTTGGGGTTGTAAGGCGATGAGCGGAGGTCGGGAGCGGGCGTCGAGCCCAGCTCGCGCAGGATCGCCGTTTCCCTGGCCAGCAGCACCCGCTCGGCTGACAGCCGGCGCACCGCATCGGGCTGCGCCAGCAGTTCCTGCCGGTCGCCGATCTCGATGATCATGGACGCGGCCACGAGGTAGGAGAGCAGGATCGGCTCGTCCGGCAGTTCAGGAACGCTGATCGTGGCCGCTCCCCGGTCGGCGAGCACATTCAGGTACGCGCGGAAAGCGCGCTGGACCGCGCTGCCTGCCAGCGCGGCCGCGGCCTCGTCACCAGCGGGCTCGTCGATCATCTCGACCTCGCCGACCAGGTAGGGCCGCGAGTCGTCCAGGTCATGCAGCCGGAACCGGTCGGTGCCGACCGTGATGATGTCGTACTGCCCGGCGTCGGCCTCCGCTATCTCGCGCACGGTCGCAGTGCAGCCAACCTCGTGCAACGCCGAGACGCCGCCGATCCCGGTTTCGCGTCCCTCCCGGATGGCGATGACTCCGAACCGCCTTGGTTCGGGCCCGTCGAGCAGGTCGCGGACGAGCTGCCGGTACCGGTCCTCGAAGATGTGCAGCGGCAGCACCAGGCCCGGGTACAGCACCGTGCCGAGCGGGAACAGCGGCAGCGTCTCCCTCATGCGGATGACTCTATGCCCGCCTGACCCGGCGCCCGCTGATCCGCGGGCTGGTCAGGCGCGGCCAGCCAGCAGCCGACCATCCCGCCAGACCGCGGCCACGAGCGGGACACCCGGCCGGTAGGCCAGGTAGGCGTGGGACGGCGCGCTGAGCATGATCAGGTCGGCCCGCGAGCCGACCCCCAGCCGGCCGACATCGTCCCTGCGCAGCGCGCGGGCGCCGCCAGCGGTCGCGGCCCAGACCGCCTCCTGCGTGGTCATCCGCATCTCCCTGACCGCCAGCGCGATGCAGAACGGCATGCTGGAGGTGAAGCACGAGCCCGGGTTGCAGTCCGTGGCGATGGCCACGGTCACCCCGGCGTCAAGCAGCCGCCGGGCGTCCGGGTACGGCTGCCTGGTGGAGAACTCCACACCGGGCAGCAGCGTCGCCACGGTTCCCGACGAGGCGAGTGCATCGACATCGCCGCCGGACAGGTAGGTGCAGTGGTCGGCCGAGGCAGCGTCGGCCTCCACGGCGACCTGGACGCCGGGACCCTCGCCCAGCTGGTTCGCGTGCACCCGGGGCTGGAGCCCGGCCCGCCGGCCGGCGGCCAGTATGGCGCGGGCCTGGTCCGCATCGAACGCCCCGCGCTCGCAGAACACGTCCACCCATCTGGCGTGCGGGGCGCACGCGTCAAGCATCGGGCCGGTGACCAGGTCGACGTAGCCGCCCGGGTCGGCGGAGAACTCGGGCGGCACCACGTGCGCACCGAGATAGGTGACCTCGGGCGTGACCTGCGCGGCCAGCGCGAGACTGCGAGCCTCGTCGGTGATGGTCAGCCCGTAGCCCGACTTGCACTCGAAGGTCGTGATCCCCTGCGCCAGCATCTCGGCGGCGAGCCTGCGCAGGTTGCCGCCGAGCTCGGCGTCGCCGGCCGCCCGGGTCGCCGCCACGGTGCTGCGGATACCGCCCGCGCTGTAGGGGAGGCCGGCCATCCTGGCGGCGAACTCCGCCCCCCGCTCGCCGGCGAAGACCAGGTGCGCGTGCGAGTCGACGAAACCGGGCAGTACCGCACGGCCGGCCGCGTCGACCAGGTCGTCGGCGGCCGGCGCCAGGGAAGCCGGCCCGGTCCAGGCGATCCTGCCGTCCTCGATCACGAGCGCGGCGTCGCTCAGCGCCGCGAACCCGCGGCCAGCCACCGATCCGCTAGCCCCGCGAACGCCGCCCGCCCCGCCAGAACCCCCAGCCCCGGTGTCGTCCGGCGCGTTGGTCACCAGCTCACCGATGTTGGTTATCAGCGTGCTCACGTGCGCATCCTGTCACGCCGAGCGCGCCGCGCAGCCGGCCAGCCTGCCCGCGCGTAATCCAGATGCGCCGCGGCCGCCGCCGGACCAAGATGCCAGCATGGATCCTGAGGCAGACGCCCGAGCGCTCGTCCGCGAACGCTTCCCGGCCGCCCGCGCCGCGTTTCTCGGCGGCGGCGTCCTGTCCGTGCGCCGGACGCCAACCTCGGACCTGGACATCGTCGTCATCATTGACGGGCCGCCCGCGCCTTACCGCGAGTCGCTGCAATGGCACGGCTGGCCGGCCGAGCTGTTCGTGCAGCAGGCGGGCACGATCGGGGCCTGGTTCGCCAAGGACGTCGCCAGGCGCCGTCCGACGCTGGCCCGGATGTGCGCCGACGGCGTCACCCTGCTCGACGCCGACGGCACCGGGGCCGCTGTCAGGGACCAGGCGCGCGCCGTGTTGGCGGCCGGCCCACCAGTCCCGGAGCCCGCCGAACTCGACTGGCGCCGGTACTCGCTCTGCGATCTGCTCGACGACCTGGCCGGAAGCACCGATCCGGGCGAGACCGCCGTCATCAGCTGGCACGTGATCACCGGCTCGGCCGAGCTCGCCCTGGTGCTGGCGGGCGCCTGGCTAGGCGGAGGCAAGTGGCTGCTGCGAGAACTGCGCGCGACCGACCCCCGGCTCGCCGACGATCTCATCGCGGCCCGCGACGAACCGGCCAGGCTGGCAGGTCTCGCCGACGGCGTTCTCGCCCGCGCGGGCGGCAGGCTATGGGCTGGCTACCGGCAGGGCGGCAAGCTGTAGCCAGCCCGTTCGCCGTTTCGCTAGACCGCTGCCGCCGCCCTGGCATACAGGTCGAGGATGGCGGGCCAGCCGCCTTCCGAGGCCACCGACCTGGCCAGCTCGTCCGCGCCGGCCCCGAGCCGCTCGATGTGGCGGTGCTCGAAGTCCACCCTGGTCTGGCCGTTCTCCTCGGTGAACAGGACCTCCACCTCGCTGGCATGGTCGAGATCGGGGTCGTACTTGAACTCGGCGTTGAGCTGCCAGGTCAGGACCAGGCGACCCGGCGGGTCGAAGACCAGGACCTTGCCCCAGTCGCATTCGCTGCCGTCCACGCCGCGCTCGTACCACCTGCCGTCGACCTTGGGCTCGATCACGGCCTCGGCCAGCTCGGCCGCGCCGATCCGGTGGCCGATCCACCACGTGTTGAAGCCCTCGGTAAACAGCGTGAACGCTCGCTGAGCTGAGATCGGCACCGTCACTGACTGCCGGACGGGGGCGATGGTGGCCTGATTCATGCTTCCTCCTGTGATTCGGTATCTGCTATCTGCTGCGCGGCCAGCTGGAATCCGGCCAGCGCCTGGCTCCACATCTGATCCAGGTACGCGTGGATGGCCCGAACTCCCTCGGAGTTGATCCGGTAGATCCGCCGGGTCCCGGCGGCCTGGTCGGTGACCAGCCCGGCCTGCTTCAGGACCTTCAGGTGCTGGGACACCGCTGGCCTGGTCACCGGCAGCTCGTCAGAGAGCTGCCCGACCGCCATCGGCTGCCGCACCAGGCACTCGAAGATGGCGCGCCTGGTTGGGTCGCCCAGCGCGCCGATCGCATCGATTCCGTTAGTTTCCACTAACCGTAAGTCTGAACTAACCAATGGCGGTAGTCAAGCCCCGCCGGCCCCGCCTTCTCCCGCATCGCGGGTCACTGCCCGCTGCCGCCCCGCTGCCGGCGGCTGCCGGCGGCCCGCAGACCTCCCCTCTTCGCGCCCGCCCCGCCCGGGGCCCCGCCGAGTCCCGCCGCGCCGCCCCCGCCGCGTCCCGCCTCGCCGCCCGCCGCGACGCGGATGAATCCGGCGAGGCCTCTGCTTCGCGGGCGGGCGGAACGGGCGGAACGTCTAAGCCGAGGGTGACGTGCGAGGCCCGCCTGCCAGGGGCGATCCCGCCGGGATGAATCCGGGGATTCATCCCCGTGCGAGGGATCAATCCAGGGATTCATCCCCGTGGCATCACGCCGGGCTCGCCGGATCAGGCGAGAACTGCGCGGACGGCTGCCGAGAGCGCCGCCGGAACGTCGTCCACCAGCACATGCCGGCCATCGACGACGATGTCGCGCCCGCCGATCACCACGTTGCGCACGTCGGCCGGGCTCGCGGCGAAGATGACGGCCTCCAGAACGGCCAGATCCGAGCCGCCGTCCGCCGAAGCTAGATCGGCCGCCGCGGCAGGCCAATCCGCCCCGCCCGGCGCCGTCGACCCGCCCGGCACCGTCGACCCGCCCGGCCTCCTCGCCCCGGCTAGGCGGGGCGAGTCGAGGGCGATGGTGACGAGGTCGGCCAGCGAACCCGGCGCAATCTCCCCGGCGTCCGGCCAGCCGAGGCTGGCGTGCCCGTCCCACGTCACGGCGGTTCCGAGCGCGTCGGCCGTGAAGTGACCGCGCTTCTGGCTGGCCAGGCGCTCGTACATCTCGATCCGGCGCGCCTCCTCGAACAGGTCGATGACGGCCTGGCTGTCGCTGCCCACCGTCAGCCGGCAGCCGGCCGCGGCGAGAGCCCCGAACGGGCCAATCCCGTCGGCCAGGTCAGCCTCGGTCGTGGGGCAGAGGCAGGCGAATACCTCACTCCCGCCGAGCATCGCGATGTCGGCGTCCGTCAGGTGCGTCGCGTGAATCACGCTGGTGCGCGGGCCGAGGACTCCCACCTCGTACAGAACCTCCGTCGGCGTTCCCCCGTACGCGGCCAGGCAGGCGTCGTTCTCGGCCACCTGCTCGGACAGGTGCACGTGCAGCGGGGCGCCGCAGGAGTGGGTCCACGCGGCAACCGCCGGCATCTGGTCAGGCGGCACCGCGCGAACCGAGTGGATCGCGGCACCGACTCGGGCCGCCGGGCCGAGCATGCCGCGGGAGTCGGCCCCGAGCGAGGACACCCGGTTCACCCACGCCTGCGCGGTCCCGTCGGCGAACCTGGGCTGCGGACCAGCCAGCGGCACCGGGCCGCCGGCCGGGTCGAGCCCGCCCGACAGGTAGCAGGCGTCGAGCAGCGTGATGCGCAGGCCGGCCTGGGCCGCCGCCTCGATCATCGCGCGGCCCATGGCGTTCGGATCGGCATAGCCAGCCCCGCCCGGCCCGTGATGCAGGTAGTGGAACTCGCCCACGCAGCCGATCCCGGCCAGCGTCATCTCGGCGTAGACGGCGCGGGCCAGGGCCAGGTAGCTGTCCGGGTCCAGGCGCTCGGCGACCTGGTACATCCGCTCCCGCCAGGTCCAGAACGTGCCCCGGCCCGCCTGCGTGATCCCGCGCAGCGCACGGTGGAAGGCGTGCGAGTGCGCGTTCGCGAGCGCGGGCATGGTCAGGCCGCGCAGCCGGATCGTTCCGGGCGGCAGGCCGGCGGTTCCGGTTCGCGGGGAGATCACGGTAAACCGGTCGCCGGAGGCCTCGATCAGCACGTCGGGCCGCACGCCGACGCCCGGCAGCCAGGCCAGCTCGGCATGCCAGGTCCGGGCCGCACCCGAGCCGGACTGGCCCGAACCGGACTGGCCCGCACCGGACGAAAGCGTCATCGGCAGGCAAGCTCCTCGAGGACGGCGGCCAGCGCGACGACGCCCGCCTCGCAGTCGTCGGGCTCCGCGTGCTCGGCGGGCGAATGCGACACGCCGCTCGGATTCCGCACGAACAGCATCGCCGTCGGGAGCCCGGCCGCGAGTATGCCGGCGTCGTGACCCGCTCCGGTCGGCAGCACCGGCGCCTCGATCCCCATTCCGGCCAGTGCCGCCGCCACCCGGTCGCGAAGATCAAGATCAAATTCGACTACCGGCGTCAACGACTCGCACCGGCTGGTCGCCGTGACGCCATGGCCGGTGCCGCTCAGCTCGGCGACCGCCGTCACCTGGCTGACCAGTTCCTTCAGCGTCTCCTCGTCGGGAGCCCGGGCGTCGAGCCAGGCGTGCACGGATGACGAGATCGCGTTGGCCGCCCCGGGCTCGGCCATGACCTTGCCGAACGTGGCCAGCGCGCCGAGCTCGGTCGCCACCGTCCGCGCGGCGAGCACGGTCGCCGCGTACGGCATCATCGGGTCACGGCGGTCGGGCAGCTTCGTGGTTCCCGCGTGGTCGGCCCGGCCGCTGAAGTCGATCCGCCACCGGCCGTGCGGCCAGATCGAGCCGGCCACGCCGACGGGTGCGTTCATCCCGTCCAGCGCACTGCCCTGCTCGATGTGCAGCTCGACGAAGGCCGCGATCCGCGAGACGATCCCGGGGTCCGGACCGATCGCCGCGGGGTCCAGGCCAGCCTCGGCCAGCGCGTCGGCCAGGGTGACGCCACCGGCGTCGGTCAGGGCGCGCGCGGTGTCGGGGCTGACGGCGCCGGTCAGCAGCCTGCTGCCCAGGCACGCCATCCCGAACCTGGCTCCTTCCTCCTCCATGAACGCCACGATCCCGACCGGTCGCACGGGGACCGCGCCGCTCGCGACCAGCAGGTCGACCGCCGCGAACGCGGAGACGACGCCAAGGGGACCGTCGAACGCGCCGCCGTCCGGGACCGAGTCCAGGTGGGAGCCGGTCACGATGACGCCCGTCTCGTCACCGGAACTGTCCGTGCCGCCCGCAGGCGGGTCCCACCACGCCCAGAGGTTGCCGTTGCGGTCGGTCTCGGTGCGCAGGCCGCGGTCGGACGCGGCGGCGAGGAACCAGTCGCGGCAGGCGCAGTCGGCCTCGGTGAACGAGTACCGCCGGTAGCCGCCGGTCATGTCGCTCCTGCCGAGCGGCAGGAGTGACTGCCAGAGCGGACGATCCCAGGTACGGGGAGCGTCGCCGCTGGTCGCCTGGCCGCCGGGAGCACCGGCTGCGGGCGGGGTCATGCGTGGTGCTCGTGCATGGGGGTGCGGACGCCGCGTTCGGTGGCGACCTCGCGGGCGCGGTCATAGCCGGCATCGACGTGCCGAATGACGCCCATGCCAGGGTCGTTACTCAGGACGCGTTCCAGCTTCTGGGCGGCCAGGTCGGTGCCGTCGGCGACGCAGACCTGGCCGGCGTGGATCGACCGGCCGATGCCGACGCCGCCGCCGTGGTGGATCGACACCCAGGACGCGCCGGAGGCCGTGTTGACCAGGGCGTTCAGCAGCGGCCAGTCAGCGATCGCGTCCGACCCGTCGGCCATGCCCTCGGTCTCCCGGTACGGCGAGGCGACCGAGCCGCAGTCGAGATGGTCCCGGCCGAGCACGATCGGCGCGCGAACCTCGCCCTTGGCCACCAGGTCGTTGAAGCGCAGGCCGGCCTTGTCCCGCTCGCCATAGCCGAGCCAGCAGATCCTGGCGGGCAGGCCCTGGAAGCGGACCTTCTTCTCCGCCATTTCGATCCACCTGGCCAGCGGCTCGTTGTCCGGGAACAGGTCGAGGATCGCGCGGTCGGTCGCCGCGATGTCGGCGGGATCCCCGGACAGGGCCGCCCACCGGAACGGCCCCCGGCCCTCGCAGAACAGCGGCCTGATGTAGGCGGGCACGAAACCGGGGAACGCGAACGCGCGCTCGTAGCCGGCCAGCTCGGCCTCGCCGCGGATCGAGTTGCCGTAGTCGAACACCTCGGCCCCGGCGTCCAGGAAGCCGACCATCGCCTCGACGTGCGCGGCCATCGACTCGCGGGCGCGGCGGGTGAACCCGGCCGGATCCTCCGCCCGCAGCGCGGCCATGTCCTCGAACGCGACGCCGCTCGGCAGGTAGGTCAGCGGGTCGTGGGCCGACGTCTGATCCGTGACGACGTTGATCGGGGCGCCCATGGCCAGCATGGCCGGCAGCAGGTCGGCCGCGTTGCCGAGCAGGCCGATCGAGAGCGGCTCGCCAGCCTGGGCGGCGGCGGTCGCGCGCCGGAGCGCGTCGTCGACGTCGTCGGCCGCTACGTCCAGGTAGCCGTGCTCGATCCGGCGGCTGATGCTGGCCGGGTCGCAGTCGATGCAGATCACCACGCCACCGTTCATGGTGACGGCGAGCGGCTGCGCGCCGCCCATGCCGCCGAGGCCGGCCGTCAGCGTGATCGTCCCGGCCAGCGAGCCGCCGAATCTCTTCGCGGCGATGGCGGCGAACGTCTCGTAGGTGCCTTGCAGGATGCCCTGGGTGCCGATGTAGATCCACGAGCCCGCCGTCATCTGACCGAACATGGTCAGCCCGAGTGACTCGAGCCGGCGGAACTCATCCCAGTTGGCCCACTGCGGCACCAGGTTGGAGTTCGCGATCAGCACCCGCGGCGCCCATTCGTGGGTGCGGAACACCCCGACCGGCTTGCCCGACTGGACGAGCAGGGTCTCGTCTCCCTCGAGATCGCGCAGCGAGCCGACGATGGCGTCGAACGCGTCCCAGCTGCGCGCGGCGCGGCCGGAGCCGCCGTACACGATCAGCTGGTCGGGATGCTCGGCGACCTCGGGGTCGAGGTTGTTCATCAGCATCCGCATGGCCGCTTCCTGCGGCCAGCCCTTGCAGGACAGGTCCGTTCCGCGGGGTGCCCGCACCGGCCGTGGTCCGGCCGACGCCTGGCCTGACGCTCGCGCAGCGGTCATGGGCGTTTCCTCACTGGTCAAGGGTCACCTGGCAGCGGCGGAGCGCCGGGGCCACTCGTTCATCTTCCCTGTACCCGATCACGGCGCGCCAGCCGCATCCGCCGAACCTAGGTCACGCCGTAGAGCCGGTGCAAGATCGTGCGCAGCTGGCCCGGGGTCAGGGCGCCGACGTTCTCGCCCAGGATCGTCTTGCCCGATGGCGACAGGAAGAACGTCACCGGCAATCCCGGCACCCCGTAACGGCCGGCCGCCGACGCGTCCGGATCGAACGCGACCGGGTAGGGAACCTTGTACCGCGCGATGAACGCCCTGGCGGCGGCGCGCTGGTCCGCCGTGTCGATGCCGAGGAAGGCGACCTTCGTGCCCATGGCCCGGGCCACGCTGGCCAGCGCGGGCGTCTCTCGCTGGCACGGGGCGCAGCTGGACGACCAGAAGTTGAGCACCAGCGGCTTGCGAGCTGACCTGGTCAGGTCGATGCTGCCCGGCCCGCGCAGGCTCGGCAGGCGCAGGGCGTGGGCCGGCCGGTCGAGCCGGACGAAACCCAGCCCGTCCTGGCGGCGCGGCGCGGCGGCGCGGGATCCGGCCGCCCACGCCACCACGAGCAGCGTGATGGCCGACAGCACCGCGGCGGCGCCGATCACGAGCACGACCCTGGTGATCCGCCGCCGGGGCGACTGATGCCCGCTGGTAACGCTTGTCACGGTGCAACGGTAATCCCCCGTCGCCCGAGCGGGCGGCCGCGGTCAGGATCTGCTCGATCTCGGGCGCGGAAGGCCGGCGCGGGGCGCTGGCGATGACCTCGTCGTCCAGGGCGTCAGCGGCGATCGCGGCGAAGTCCGTCTCGCCGATCCCGTAGTCGGCCGGGCGCACGGCCAGGCCGACCTGGGCCCGCAGGCTCGTGACCGCGTCGATCGCCGCCGCCGCGTTCCAGTCCCTGTCCCGGCCGGTATCGCCGACCCCGAGCGCGAAGGCGACCGAGGCCAGCCGGTCCCGCCTGGCTGGCTCGCTGAACCGCAGCACCTGCGGGAGCACCATCGCCAGCGTCACGCCATGGGGCAGGTTGTGCCGGCCGCCGATCGCGTGCCCGATGGCGTGTACCAGGCCGAGCCCGGTCGTCCCCATCCCGATGCCGGCCATATGCGACGCGAGCAGCATCGCGGACCTGGCCTCCAGGTCCGCGCCGTCGGCGACGCTCCTGGCCAGGTGCGCCCCGGCCATCGCGATCACCTGGAGCGCGATCCCGTCGGCCCACGGGTTGGCGCGGACCGACAGGTACGACTCGATGGCGTGGGTCAGCGCGTCCACGCCGGTGGCGGCGGTCGCGGCCGGCGGCAGGCCGACCGTGAGCTCGGGGTCGAGTATGGCCGCGGCGGGCATCGTGCTCGCGTGCCCGACATAGAACTTGCGGCGCGCCAGCGGGTCGGTGACGACGCCGAACGCATTGGTCTCGGCGCCGGTCCCGGCCGTGGTCGGAACGGCGATGATCGGCAGCCCGGGCTGGGCGAACTCGTTGCGGTAATCCAGGTCGCGGCCGCGCTCGGCGTTCACCGCGGCGAGCGCGATGCCCTTCGCCGCGTCGATGCAGGACCCGCCGCCGACCGCGACCAGGGTCGCGCGGCTGGCGACGGCCAGATCGGCGACGATGTCGGCGCCGGCGGCCAGGTCGTCGGTGGTCGGGTTGGCGTGCACCCCGCTGAACACCACGGCCGGAATCCCGGCCTCGTCCAGCGCGGCCCGGACGGCGCCGATGACCGGCGTCGCGAGCAGGCCGGCGTCGGTGACGATGACCGCCGCCGAGCAGCCCGTTGCGCCCAGCAGGCGTCCTAGCTTGTAAATGCCGCCCGAGCCGAAGTGAGCGGTCGGCGTTGGCGCGATGGCCAGCTGAAGGCTGGACAGTCCGGCGGCCATGCTCACCCCTGCGCGGCGGCGCGGGTCAGGCCGGGTTCCTCGCCGTCGGCGGCACCGGCCGCGGCTGGCACGCCGGTGGCCCGGGCCGGGTCGACGGCCAGGCCGAGATCCTTGCAGGCCAGCGCGAGCGCGAGGCCCTCGTCGTAGTCGCCGTCGCGCAGCACGGACAGCACGTCGGCCTCGACGAAGTGACTGGCCGCCGGGCTGGCCAGCAGGCTGGCCCGCAGCGCGCCGAGGTCCACCCCGGCGGCGACTCCGAACACGTTGCCGCTCATGGGGCCGCCCATCCGGCCGAGGCCGATGAATCCGACTCTCATCGTTGCTCCCCCAGTTCTCGCTCGGGAGTGGTTATTCAGCAGGGTCTGGTCCGGACGGCCAGGCCGCCCCAGCCGGTCAGGGCCAGCCGGTCAGGGCCGGCCCGGTCAGGACTAGCCGGTCAGGGCCAGCCGGGCGATGGCGCGCTCGTCGATGTCGGCCCCGAGGCCGGGAGCGTGCGGGACCAGCAGGCAGCCGTCGGGCCCGATCCGCAGCGGCTCGGCGAGCAGGAAGTCGCGGCGCTGCTCGGTCCAGCCCGGCGGGTCGTAGGGGAACTCCAGGTAAGGCCCGCCGCCGACTCCCGCGGCGACGTGCAGGTTGGCCAGCAGGCCGAGCCCGTTGGTCCAGGTGTGCGGCGTGAACCAGCGGCCCGCGAGCAGGGCGGCCTCGGCCACCGTCCTGGCCCGCGAGATGCCGACGGCGAGCACCGCGTCCGGCTGCACCACGTCGAGCGCGCCGCTCTGGACCGCGCGGAGCAGCTCGCCGGGGGTACGGGCCATCTCGCCGCCGGCCACCCTGATCCCGGTCCGCTCCCGCAGCGCCCTCATCCCGGCCAGGTCGTCGCCGGGCAGGGGTTCCTCTAGCCACAGGACATCGAGCTCACGCAGCTCGTCGGCGACCCGGCACACGGCGGCCAGGTCGAGAGCGGGCGAGATGTCGCCCGGCATCCGCCACCACTGGTTCAGGTCGGCCATGATCGCCAGCTCCGGCCCGGCCGCGGCCCGGGCGGCGCGGACGGCCGCCAGTCCGGCCGCGGGGTTGCCCCGCGGGATCCGGATCTTGACCGCCGTGAAGCCCGCCTCCCGGGCGGCGAGCACCGCCTCGGCCCGCTCGGCCGGGCCGCGGGCCTCGCCGAATGACGCGTAGCACGGCAGCTCGGTGAGCGCGCCGCCGAGCAGCGTGGCGACCGGCTGGCCGAACGCCTTGCCCGCGATGTCCCACAGGGCCGCCTCGAGCGGCCAGTAGCGCCCGGCGTGGAAGGCGATCGTCTCCAGGGTGCGGACGTGCCGGGCGATCAGCAGCGGGTCCTGGCCGATGAACAGACCGGCGTAGCCGCCGAAGCCGTCCATCGTGTCGCCCGAGCCGTAGCCGGTGATGCCCTCGTCGGTACGGACCCGGACCAGGGTGGCGTCGAACGCGGTGCGCGGAACCGGGTCCCAGGCGGCCAGGAAGGGCGGGTCGAGCGGCCGCCTGAGGCGCACGACCTCGATCGCCGTGATCTTCACCGTTCGCCCATCCGGCCGTCCCCCTCGATCACCGCGACCCGTGCGACGACGTGCGCCTTAGTCCCCTGAGCAGACATTAGCGGGAGGTCGCCACCACCCGCCATGCCTAACTTCGGACATCCGGGTAAGTTCGTTGCAGCGCAATGACGGCAAAACTAGGCTGACTTGATTCACATGGCGCGCACAGCGAGGAATGCGGCCGCCGGGAGGCTTGCGTGACGCGTTACCTGCTCAGGCGCATCGGCCTGGCCTTCGTCACGCTCTGGATTCTGAGCGTCATCGTGTTCTTCGCCGGCCAGGTGCTCCCGGGCGATCCTGGCCGGGCCGTGCTCGGGCCGTTCGCCTCCCAGAGCGCCGTCCGGCAGCTCGACCATCAGCTGGGCGTCGACCGCCCGCTGGTGACCCAGTACCTGAGCTGGATCGGCGGCCTGCTGCACGGCAACATGGGCTTCTCCTCTGAGTACCGCTCGCCGGTCGAGCCCTTCATCGTCACCGCGATCGCCAACTCGGCGAAGCTCGCCATCCTGGCCCTGGTGATCATCATTCCGCTCGGCATAGCGGGCGGCGTGCTGGCCGCCCTGTACACCGGCCGGGCCGTGGACCGGACGATCTCGCTGGGCGGACTCGCCGCCTCGACGGTGCCCGAGTTCGTGTCCGGCATCGTCGTCGTCATCATCTTCGGGGTCGCGCTGAAGGCGTTCCCGTACCCGACCGGGAGCCTGTCGGGCCTGTCCGCTCCGAGCCAGCTCGATCACCTGATCCTGCCGGTGATACCGCTCGTGCTGGTGCTGTTCGGGTACATCGCGCGGATGGCACGGGCGGGCACCATCGAGGCGCTGGAGTCCGATTACGCGCGGACCGCCATCCTGAAGGGACTGCCCAGGTCGGTCGTCATCCGGCGGCACATCCTGCGCAACTCGCTGCTGCCCACCATCACCGTGATCGCCACCCAGACCGGCTACCTGATCGGCGGCCTGGTCGTTGTCGAGCAGCTGTTCAGCTATCAGGGCATCGGCCGCCTGATCCTGAGCGCGGCCACCCACAAGGACTTCGCGATGCTTGAGGCGGGCGTGCTGATCATCGGAATCGTCTACATGGTGGCGACGCTCATCGCCGACGTGCTGTACACCCTGCTGAACCCGCGGCTGCGGGTCGGAGTGTCGGGATGACCGCGGCACCGGATGTCACCGCGGCTCCCGGGCAGGTCCCGGTCGCGCACGGGCTGGCCGCTCCGCCGGCCCCGTGGCGGCTGCTGCTGCGCAAGCCCACCTTCCTGATCGGCGCGCTGATCCTGCTGTTCTGGGTCGCGTGCGCGATCTTCGGCCGGGCGATCGCGCCGCACGACCCGCTCGCCCAGAGCCTGCTCGCGACGAACAGCCCGCCGTCGGCTGCGCACCCGTTCGGCGTGGACTCGATCGGGCGGGACGTGCTGTCGCGGGTCATCGTCGGCGCCCGGGACATCCTGCTGATCGCGCCGCTGGCCACCCTGCTCGGCACCGTGCTCGGCACGATGCTCGGGCTCGCGATGGGCTATTTCGGCGGCATCGTCGATACGCTGGTCGGCCGGGTCGTGGAGGCCGTCCTGGCGCTGCCCGTGGTCATCGTCGCGTTCTTGTTCATCGTGGCGGTCGGACCGTCCCCGCTGACCCTGATCGTGGTCGTCGGGTTCATCTTCACCCCGCTGATCGCCCGCACCGTGCGGACCGCCGTGCTGGTCGAAGGTCAGCAGGACTACCTGGCCTCGGCCCGGCTGCTCGGCGAGCGGCCTGGCTACATCATGTTCGCCGAGATCCTGCCGAACGTGCTGCCGGTGATCGTGGTCGAGTTCACCGTGCGCCTCGGGTACGCGATCTTCGCGGTCGCGACCTTGTCGTTCCTCGGCTTCGGCGTCCAGCAGCCGACCCCGGACTGGGGCGGCGACATCGCCCAGAACTACGGGCTCCTTGGCGCGGGCTACTGGTGGGAGACTCTGTTCGCGGCGCTGGCGATCGCGTCCCTGGTGATGGCGCTCAACCTGGTAACCGACGCGATCGAGCAGGTGATCTCCTCATGACCGAGCACGAGACAGGCGAGGACTCACCACGCGGGGATCCCGTGGGCCCTGGCGGGCTCTCCGTGCAGAAGGCGCCTCGAGGTCCCTCTGGTCCAGCAGAACCCACGCTGGTGGTCGCCAACCTCGACGTGACCTACCGGGTCCGGAGCCAGAACCGGCCGGCGATCAGGAACGTGTCGTTCCAGATCGGCAATCGCGAGTCGTACGGCCTGGTCGGCGAGTCGGGTTCGGGCAAGTCCACGGTCGCGCTCGCGCTGACCAGGTACCTGCCGCGTAACGGCCTGGTCACCAGCGGGTCAGTCAGCATCGCGGGCCAGGACGTGCTGTCGCTGTCCGGCTCGGCCCTGCGCGAGCTGCGGGCCAGGACCGTGTCGATGGTGTACCAGGAACCCGGCCGCGCGCTGAACCCGTCGATCAGGGCCGGCCGGCAGATCGCGGAGGTCTTCGAGATCGCCGGGCTCGACCGCCAGACCTCGACGGACCGCGCCGAGGACATGCTGCGCAAGGTGCAGATCCCTGATCCGGGCCAGGTCATGAACCGGTACCCCCACCAGCTGTCGGGCGGGATGGCCCAGCGGGTGCTCATCGCCATGGCCCTCGCCGCCGAGCCCGCGCTGCTGATCCTCGACGAGCCGACGACCGCGCTGGACGCCACGGTGGAGGCCGAGGTACTCGACCTGGTCGCCGCCCTGCGCGCCGACATGGCCACGTCGGTCCTGTTCATCAGCCACAACCTGGCCGTCATCGCCAAGATGTGCGACCGGGTCGGCGTGCTGTACGCGGGCGAGCTGGTGGAGGAAGGCCCGGCCAGCGTGGTCTTCGACCAGCCGAGCCATCCGTACACGGTCGGGCTTTTGCGCTGCATACCGCGGCGCGGCCAGCGCAAGGATCACGGCCGGCTCGACGCCATCCCCGGCTTCCAGCCTGCGCCAGGACAGGACATCACCGGCTGCATCTACGCCGACCGCTGCGCGCTGGTCGTCGACGAGTGCCGGACCTCGCCCCCGCCCGCGTTCGGCATCGGACCCGATCACTCGGCCCGGTGCTACCGCCACGAGGAAGCGGAACGGCTGCCGAGAAACACCCCGGCCGACGCCTCGCTGCCCGCACCGCCCGATGCGGACAACCCGATCGTCTCCATTCGCGGGCTGTCGACGACGTACCGGAACGCCGGCACCGAGCTGAAGGCCCTGTCGGGCATCGACCTGACGATCATGCGCGGCGAGACGCTCGGCCTGGTCGGCGAGTCAGGCAGCGGCAAGACGACCCTGGCGCGGGCACTGCTCGGCCTGGTCGTGCCCGACCTTGGCTCGGTGGTCGAATTCGACGGCTCGTCGCTCCCTGCCGACCTGCGCCGCCGGCCGCGGCAGCTGCTCCGGGCCGTGCAGATCGTGTTCCAGAATCCCGACTCCGCGCTGAACCGCCGCCACAGCGTCAGGCGCCTGATCAGCCGCCCGCTGTCCCGGCTCGCCGGGCTGTCCGGCAGCCGCCTGACCGAGCGCCTGGCCGATCTGGTCAGGTCGGTCCGGCTGGAGCAGCGGCACCTGAGCCTGCGACCCGGCCAGCTCTCCGGCGGCCTGAAGCAGCGGGTGGCGATCGCCAGGGCGTTCGGCGGCGGCCCCCGGCTGGTGGTCTGCGACGAGCCGACGTCGGCCCTCGACGTCTCCGTGCAGGCGGCGATCCTCAACCTGCTCGCCGACCTGCAGGCCAAGGAGCAGGTCACGTACCTGTTCATCTCGCACGACCTCGGCGTCGTCCGCTACCTGTCCGACCGGATCGCCGTGCTCTACCTCGGCCGGCTCATGGAAGTCGGTCCCGCGGAAACCGTGTTCGCCGGACCCCATCACCCCTACACCGAGGCGCTGCTGTCCGCGGTCCCGAGCCTGGACGGCCAGCGCCGGGAGCGGATCAGGCTGGAAGGCGAGATCCCGTCGGCGGCCACCCCGCCATCGGGCTGCGTCTTCCATACCCGCTGCCCGCGCAGGCTGAGTACCGGTGTCTGCGAGACCACCGAGCCGCCGCTGGCCGAGGTGGAACCCGGTCACCTGATGAGCTGCCACATCCCGGTGGAGGAGCTGCGGCGGCTGCAGGAAACGCCGCGCTGAAAGCTCATTGAGATTGCGCGGACATAAGAACTCCGATTAGGTAGGAAAACTATTGTCCGGCTGACGGTCGGCTGAAGACCACACGGAGGCAACCCGTGAACGTTGATAATTCTCGGCTCGATCATCTGCGCGAGAGCCAGGGGGAGATCGCGAACCACGTCATCGACGAGTTCGTCGCCGGCCGGCTCAGCCGCCGTGACCTGCTCAGGCGCGGCGCGCTGGTCGGGATTTCGATGCCGGTGCTGAGCGGCATCATCGCGGCCTGCTCCAGCTCGCCCTCGCCCTCGGGCACCGGCAGCAGCCCCACCGGCGGGGCGAACGCCACGATCAAGGCGGGCATCCTCACCCCGACCGGGGCCATCAACCCGGTAACCGTGGCCGATCAGGGCGGGCTCGACATGCTCGGCCAGACCGGTGAGTACCTCGTGCTGTCGACTCAGACGCTGACGCCCAAGCCCGTGCTGGCCGAGAGCTGGTCGCCGAATTCGACGGCCGACGTCTGGACGTTCAAGATCCGCCAGAACGTCAAGTTCCACAACGGCCAGCCGCTGACCGCCGACGACGTGGTCTACACCTTCAAGCTGCTGACCAACCCCAAGGCGGCCAACCCCACGCTGGCTGGAGTGCTGGTCCCGTCGGGCGTGCAGAAGGTGGACGACCACACCGTTGCCTTCCACCTCGAGGCACCGAACGGCAACTTCCCTTACCTGGTGTCGTCGGACAACTACAACACGATCATCATTCCGAACAACTACGACCCGGCCAGGTGGCAGAGCAGTTTCATCGGCACCGGTCCGTTCAAGCTGAAGAGCTACGCGGAGAAGCAAGGCGCGTCGTTCGTCAGGAACGACAGCTACTGGGGTGCCAAGGCCAAGCCAGCGGCCACCGAGTTCACGTTCTATGACACGGAGACGCCGCTCACCCTGGCGCTGACCGGCGGCTCGATCGACGTGGTCGGCCAGTTCTCCGTGTCGACCAGTCCCCAGCTGCTGAACGGCCAGTACAACGTCGTCAAGCTGAAGTCGAGCGCGCACCGCGAGCTGTCGATGCGCAATGACCAGGCGCCGTTCACCGATCCCCGGGTGCGCCGCGCGATCGCGCTCTCGCTGGACCGGACCGCGATCGTCAAGTCGCTGTTCAAGGGCAACGCCGACGTCGGTAACGACAGCCCGTTCGCGCCGGTCTTCCCGTCGACCGACACCAGCATCGCCCAGCGGGCGCTGAACATCTCGCAGGCCAAGTCGCTGCTGGCGGCGGCTGGCCACGGCTCGGGCTTCTCGACCCAGCTCCTCGCCAACCAGCAGCAGGAGATCCCGCAGTACGCCCAGATCATCGTGGAGTCAGCCAAGGCGATCGGCGTCAACATCAACCTGAAGGTCGAGCCGTCGTCGGTCTACTACGGCAAGGCCACGTTCGGGAACTCCGACTGGCTGGACGGCACGATGAGCCTGGTCGACTACGGCCACCGCAGCGTGCCGAACGCGTTCCTGACCAACCCGCTCGAGACCATCAACGCCAAGACGGGCGCCGGGGCCTGGAACGCGGCCAGGTTCAACAACGCACAGTACGACAAGCTGGTCGCGCAGTATGTCGCCTCGTCCGACCTGCAAAGCCAGCGCCAGATCGCCGGCCAGATCGAGACCCTGCTGCTCGACCAGACCCCGATCGTCTACGGCTACTTCTACAACTACCTGTCGGCCTCGGCCAAGAACGTGAACGGCATCTACCCCACGGCCATCGGCCACATCTTCCTGTACAACACGACCAAGTCCTAGCGCGCAGCGCGGGCACAGGCCGCACCGGCTCCGGCCGGTCGGTCGTGCCCGCGCGACCGCGCTCAGCCGACCCCGGCAAATCGGCCCTTCCGGCCAAGATAACCCGGCCAGCACGACCTGCCCGGCGCCGTTGCAATGACTTATCATTACTTCGCGCCTCTTTTCCGCCCGATTATCGACCTCTTACGAAGTTCGCGCGACGCAAAGTAATGATATGTCGAGTTGATCTTGGGTTTGCCGCCAGGCAGGGCTCTCTGCGACCCGGCGAGCGGGTTCGGCACCCGGCTGGTTCTGCGGCGGCCCTCGGGACCCGAGCCGGGCTGGGCGGGGAGCCGCCTGGCGGCCTGGCCCGGCGCCGCGGCTGCCTCGACTGCACCGGGTCCGAATATGCTGGTAGTTCCCTGACCGAGCCGAGTCGCGCGCATGGGAATGGGCGGCAGGTGCGGCGGCAGCTGACAGGCAGGTGACGATGACATCCGCGGAGGACCAGCAGGACCCGGCAGCGCCGGACGTTCAGCGCGTTCAGCCTGAGGAGGCCTCGGAGCCGCAAGGCCAGCCGGCCGCGCACCCGTCTGGCCAGCCGGCCGCGGGGGTGGCAGCCCAGCGGCGCCGGGGAGCCGGCGGTCGCCCGCGCAAGGGCGAGGTGCACGGACACCACCACCGCGATGTCTCGGGCGGCTGGCTGCGGCCAGCGGTCTTCGGCGCGATGGACGGCCTGGTCACCAACGTGTCCCTGATCTCCGGCGTCGGCGGCGGCGGAGTGAGCCGGAACGCGATCATCCTGACCGGCCTCGCGGGCCTGGCCGCTGGTGCCTTCTCGATGGCAACGGGCGAGTTCGTGTCGGTGTCCTCGCAGAACGAGCTCATCGCAGCCGAGGTCTCTAAGGAGCGGTCCGAGCTGGAGAACAACCCTGACGCCGAGGCCCGCGAGCTGGCGGCCGTATTCCGGCATCGAGGCGTAGACGCTGACCTTGCCATCCAGGTCGCCAGGCAGGTGGGACGCCGACCCGAAGAGGCCCTGCGCATGCACGTGCAGGAGGAACTCGGGGTCGACCACCATGAGCTGCCGTCGCCCTACGTCGCGGCCGGCGCCTCGCTGGTCACGTTCGCGATCGGCGCGCTGATCCCGCTGCTGCCGTACCTGTTCGGCTTCAACTCGCTGGCGGCGGCGCTGCTGATCGCCGGCGTGGCCGCGTTCTTCGGCGGCGGCATGGTGGCCTGGATCACCGACCGCCCGTTCCTGCGCGGGGCGGTACGTCAGCTGCTGCTGGCCGCGGCCGCGGCCGGCCTGACGTATGCGATCGGAAAGGCCTTCCACGCCGCTGTGGGCTAGCCCATCCCCGCCCGCAGGCGCCGGGCGGCGGCCCGCGACCGGACTACCAGGCGTCGCCGAACGAGTCCTCGGCGTGCCCGCCGGAGGACAGCAGCTCGAGGTCGGCCTCGACCATCATGCCGACCAGCTCCTCGAAGGTGATCTTCGGCTCCCAGCCCAGCCGCTCCCGCGCCACGGACGGGTCGGCGCAGAGCTTGTCCACCTCGGCGGGCCTGATGAAGGCGGCGTCGGTGACCACGTGGTCGCGCCAGTCCAGCCCCGCGACCTTGAACGCCTGGTCGAGCAGGTCCTCCACCGAATGCGTGACACCGGTCCCGATCACGTAGTCGACCGGCTCGTCCTGGCCGAGCATCAGGTGCATGGCCCGGACGTAGTCGCCCGCGAAACCCCAGTCCCGGCGGGCCGACAGGTTCCCGAGCCTAATTTGCCGCTCGTATCCGAGTTTGACCTTGGCCACGCCCAGCGAGATCTTGCGGGTCACGAATTCGGCACCGCGCCGCGGTGACTCGTGGTTGAACAGGATGCCGGAGACCGCGAACATCCCGTACGACTCCCGGTAGTTCTGGGTCAGGAAGTGACCATAGGCCTTGGCCACGCCGTACGGGCTGCGCGGGTGAAACGGGGTCTGCTCGGTCTGCGGCGATTCCCTGACCATGCCGAACATCTCGGACGAGGAGGCCTGGTAGAACCTGATCTGGCCCCGGCCCGGGCTGCGGGACGCGCTGATGCCGCTGCAGACCCTGATCGCCTCCAGGACCCGCAGCACGCCCAGGCCCGTGACCTCCCCGGTCAGCTCGGCCTGCTGCCAGGACATCGGCACGTACGAGATGGCCGCGAGGTTGTACACCTCGTCCGGCTGCACCCGTTCCACCGCAGAGATCAGGCTGCCCTGGTCAAGCAGGTCACCCCGGATCAGCCTGACCTCGCCGAGCAACTGCCTGAGCTGACGTACCCGGGGGTTCTGCTGGCCGCGGACCAGGCCCCAGACCTCATACCCCTGCGAGGTCAGGTACTCGGCCAGATACGACCCGTCCTGGCCCGTGATGCCGGTGATCAGCGCTCGTCGTGACAGGACTGCCTCCCATATTCGGTGGCCGGCCGAGCCCGCGGGGCATACGGCCTACGTCGCGGCAGCATATCGGCACCCGGCGGCTGCGGGGGCATCCCTGACCGACCACCTTGTACCTGCTGCACCGGCCTTGACCCCCTCGACCCCTCTGGGGCGTAAAGACGCCCACGTGGCCGGTGATAATGTCGCTGCCAGCAGGGTCAGCGGATCGGCCTCGGCCGGCACGCCGCGGCCGGCGTGCGACGAGGAGGCAGACCTGCGTGACCACAGCGAGCGAGGTACCTACTGACGACCGGCCGCTCAGGGTCGCGCTGCTCTCCTACCGGAGCAAGCCGCACTGCGGCGGCCAGGGCATCTACCTGCGTCACGTCTCCCGCGAGCTAGCGGCACTTGGGCATCATGTCGAGGTCTACTCGGGCCAGCCGTATCCGGAACTCGAGCCAGGACCGCAGCTGCTGACGCTGCCGAGCCTGGACCTGTACCGCGACGAGGACCCGTTCCGCACGCCGCGGCCGAGCGAGATCAGGGACTGGGTCGACCTGCTCGAAGTCGGCATGATGTGGACCGCCGCCTTTCCCGAGCCGCTCACCTTCAGCATCAGGGCGCTGCGCACGCTGCGCGCGCGGCGCGCCGATTTCGACATCGTGCACGACAACCAGGTGCTGGCCTACGGCATGCTCGGCATCCCCCGCCTCGGCCTGCCGCTGGTCACCAGCATCCACCATCCGATCAGCGTCGACCGCCGGATCGAGCTCGCGCAGGCCAGGGCGTTCTCCAGGATCACCAAGCGGCGCTGGTACTCGTTCGTCCGGATGCAGGCCCGGGTCGCCCGGCGGGTCGGGCCGATCATGACCGGCTCCGAATCGTCCCGCGACGACATCCTCCGCGACTTCAAGGTGGCGCCGGAGAACATCAGGGTCATTCCGCTTGGCGTGGACACCAGGCTGTTCCATCCCCGGGCGGCGCCGCGCGTGCCGGGCAGCATGATCGCCGTCGCCAGCGCTGACTCGCCGGTGAAGGGGATACCGACGCTACTCCGGGCGTTCGCCAAGCTGGCGACGGAGCGCGACGTGTCGCTGACCGTCGTCGGCAAGCCCGCCCCTGGCGGTCCGACGGAGAAACTGATCGGCGAGCTGTCGCTCGGCGAGCGGGTCCGGTTCGTGACCGGGATCAGCGATACCGACCTGGCCGAGCTGATGGCAAGCACGGAGATAGCGGTCGTCCCGTCGCTGTACGAGGGGTTCTCGCTGCCGGCGGTCGAGCACATGGCGTCGGGCACCCCGCTCGTGGCGAGCAGGACCGGTGCCCTGCCCGAGGTGACCGGCGACGCCGCGGTGCTGGTCAGCCCCGGCGACCCGGAGGAACTCGCCGCCGCGCTGCGACGGCTGCAGGACTCGCCGGCCGAGCGCGAGCGGCTCTCGGCGGCCGCGCTCGAGCGCGTCCAGCAGCGGTTCGCCTGGCAGGCGGTGGCCAAGGCGACCGTGGCCGAGTACCGGCAGGCCATCGCGGCCGGCCCGGATGCCGGATCCAGGCTGGCGACCGGAGCGGGCGATGCTGACCGTTGACTTCGGCCGGCTGCCGGTCGCCGCGGGCGAGCGGCTGCTCGATCTGGGCTGCGGTGGCGGGCGGCACGCCTTCGAGGCCGCCCGCCGTGGCGCGCGGGTCGTGGCCATGGATACCGACCGGGGCGAGCTTGACCGGGTTACTGCCACGTTCGCCGCGATGGTGCAGGCCGGGGAGATTCCCGACGGCGCCGCCGGGCGTGCCGTGGCTGGCGACGCCACCTGCATACCGTTCCCTGACGGCGCCTTCGATAAGGTGATCGCCGCGGAAGTGCTCGAGCATCTTCCCGGGGACCAGACGGCGATGAACGAGATTGCGCGGGTGCTGCGTCCCGGCGGCATGGCCGCGGTGACCGTCCCGGCATGGCTGCCGGAGCGGATCTGCTGGCGGCTGTCGGACGATTACCACAACAACGAGGGCGGCCACATCAGGATCTTCACTCGCCGTGAACTGGTCACCAAGCTGACCCGGTCGGGGCTGACCATCACCGGCCACCACCATGCCCATGCCCTCCACTCGCCGTACTGGTGGGTGAAATGCGCGGTCGGCGTGCACAACGACGAGCATCCGCTGGCCAGCGCCTTCCACAAGGTGCTCGTCTGGGACATCATGCGCAAGCCAGCTGTCACCCGGCTGGCCGATCAGGCGCTGAACCCGCTGATCGGCAAGAGCCTCGTCGTCTACGCCGACAAGCATGCGACAGCCTGACAGCTCCCCGCGGTTCCGCGCGGCCGCCTGGGTGCCCGAGGTCGCCGGCATCCTGACCGCGGATCAGGTTGTCAGCACCGGTCATGCCATCGCGGCCGTGCAGCAGCGCAGCGGCGCCATTGGCTGGCCGGACGGCCATGTCGACGCCTGGAACCACATCGAGTGCGCGATGGCGCTGAGCGTCTGCGGGCTGCGGGACGCCTCCCGCCGGGCCTACGACTGGCTGCGGGTCAGCCAGCGGCCCGACGGCTCCTGGCATAAGCAGTCGCCGGAGAGCGCGGAGCAGGAACCTGACCTGACGACCGAGAGCAACCACGCCGCCTACTGCGCGGTCGGGATCTGGCACGAACTGCTGGTCAGCCGGGACGAGGGCTTCGCGCAGCGAATGTGGCCGATGGTCAGGGCCGCGGTCGACTTCGTGCTCGGCCTGCAGACTCCGCGCGGGGAAATCATCTGGCGGCGGGCCGCTGACGGCCGCCCGGACAGCTATGCCCTGCTGGCCGGGAGCGCGAGCATGTACTCGAGCCTGCGCTGCGCGATCGACCTGGCCGAGTACCTGGCCGAACCGCAGCCGGACTGGGAGCTCGCGGCCGACCTGCTCGGGCACGCCGTCGCCCGGCATCCGGACGCCTTCGCCGACAAGAGCAGGTTCTCGATGGACTGGTACTACCCGGTGCTCGGCGGCCCCGTGCGGGGCGACGACGCCCGGAACCACCTGGACCGGAGCTGGGAGACCTACGTCGTGCCCGGGCTCGGCGTCCGCTGCGTGCACGACGAGCCCTGGGTCACCGCGGCCGAGACGGCCGAGCTCGCGATCGCGCTCGAGGCGATCGGTGACGCGAAGGGCGCACTCGACCTGCTCGACCAGATCCAGCTGCTGCGCGACCCGAGTGGCGCCTACTGGACGGGCTGGCAGTACATCACCAAGCGGCACTACCCGGACGAGCGAAGCAGCTACACGTCGGCGGCGATCGTGCTCGCGGCCGACGCGCTCTGCGGCGCCACCGCCGGCTCCTCGATCTTCCGCGATGCCGGGGCCGACCCAGCGGCCGTCGGCCGGGCCGGCGACGCCGCCTGCGGCTGCGAGCCGCGCGACCCCGCCTCAGACGGCATTCCCGACCTGGTCTGAAGCAGACTGCGCGAGTGAATCAGGTGGACCAGTACGCATGGCGGCCGATCGACCCAGGTCAAGTTCCGGCCTGGTCCCGGCTGCTGGTCGCGATCCAGGCGGCCGACCAGCTCGATGACGTGCTCACCAGCGAGGACGACATCGCCGAGGAGCTTGACGATCCGGCCTGCGACTACCGCCGCGGCTCGGTTGCCGTGTACGACGGCGAGATCATGATCGGCTACGGCGTGCTGGGCATCAGGCCAGGCGCCGATCCGGTGCACGTCATGCACATGGAAGGCGGCGTGCATCCGTCGTATCGGGGCCGGGGTATCGGCACCCGGCTGCTTGCCTGGGCCGAGCAGGCGGCGATCGTGCTGCACCAGGAACGCCATCCCGGGCATCCACTGTCGATCGAGGGCCGCTGCCCGGCCAGGAACACCTCAGCCGCCGCGCTCTTCGCCGAGCGCGGCTATCAGCCTGCGCGCTGGTTTCATTTCATGACCTGCGACCTCGGCGACGCCCTCCCGCCGGGCCCGGAGCCGGCCGGAGTTCAGATCGTCAGCTTCACGCCGGAACGCTCGGAAGATGCCCGGCAGATCCGCAATGAGGCCTTCCGCGATCACTGGGGATCGACCGAGACGACCGCCGAGGAATGGGAGCACTTCATCGGGTACCAGGCCTTCCGGCCTGCCTTCAGCTTCCTCGCCTATGACGGCAGCGAACCGCTGGGCGTCGTCATCGGCCACGAATACGACTCCTACACGCAGACCACCGGCAGGCGAGAGCTGTATGTAGCCGTGGTCGCCACCAGGCAGGCCGCGCGTAACCGCGGAATCGCCTCGGCGCTGCTAGTTCGTGCGATGACGCTGGCCAGGGACGACGGCGCCATCGCCGCGTCCCTGCACGTCGACGCCGACTCGCCGACCGGGGCCTTCGGCCTCTACCAGCGGGCTGGCTTCACGATCGCCGACACCACGATCGCGCAGGTCAAGTCCGTCTCGTAGATAACCAGTTGCCCGCCGCCGCTCGCACTGACGACAATCTGCCGGGTGACCTCAGGTTTCGAATGGCGGCGGCTCGACGCCGGCCAGGTCCCGGCGTGGGCTGCTCTGCACGCCGCGGCCGAGGCCGTGGACCACTCCGAAGAGCACGTGTCGGAACAGGATCTGCGCGGCTACCTCGACGATCCCGACGCCGACTATCCGCGCGGATCCGTCGCGGCCTACGACGGCGATCTCATGATCGCCTTCGGCCTGCTGTTCTCCAGGACCGCCGCCGAGCCGGTCCACGAGATGCGGTTGAGCGGGAGCGTGCACCCGGGCTACCGGGGCCGCGGCATCGGCACGGAGCTGCTGACCTGGGCCGAGCGCGCGGCTCGGCCACTGCACGAGGAACGGTTCTCCGGCCAGCCGCTGTCACTCGACGGGCTGTATCTGGCCAGGAACTCGCGCGCGGCCGAGCTGTTCTCGCAGCACGGCTACCAGCCTTCTCGGGCATTCCTGCGCATGTCGTGCGACCTGACTGCCGGGATCGCCGCCGGGCAGGTCCCCGCGGGAGTCGACATCGTCGGCTTTACCGCGGATCGGTCCGAGGACGCCCAGCTGGTCCACAACGAGGCGTTCCGCGACCACTGGGGATCGACCGATTTCACCGACGAGAGCTGGCGACACTTCATCGGCTTCGAGGCCTTCCGTCCGGCGTACAGCTTCCTCGCCTACGAGGGCGCCATGCCGCTCGGGCTGGTTCTCGGACACGAGTACGACAGTCACACGCAGGCCACCGGCCAGCGTGAGCTGCACGTGCCTACGGTCGGCACCCGGCGGGCCGGGCGCAACCGAGGTATCGCCACGGCACTGCTGACCGCGTCGCTGCGGGCGGCCCGGGCGGACGGCCTGGTGAGCGCGAGCCTGTCGGTCGACTCCGACTCGCCGACCGGAGCGGTCCGACTCTACGAGCGGGTCGGCTTCGCCACTGCGGACACCTGGATCGTGACGCGCAAGGCGCTGGCCGACTAGGAGCTGACCAGCCGGGCGGCCGGGGGCTGGCCGAGGCGCGGCCGGGGCGGCCGCGGCGGCCGGGGCGGCCGGGCGGCGGGCGGCCGGTAAATCCGTTGCCCGGGCGCGCTGCCTTCTTGCACACTCGGCAGGTGACCTCCGAGCTGCAATTCGAGTGGCGGCCGATCGATCCGGGCCAGGCCGCGGCCTGGGCGACGCTGATGGCTGCGACCGAGGCCGGAGATCACCAGGACGAGTTCATCGACGAGCAGGATCTGCAGGAGTTCTTCACCGATCCGGACCTTGATTTCGCCAGCGGGTCGATGTCCGTCTACGACGGCGGCGAGATGATCGGCTACTCCCTCATCATCGCCAGGACCGAGGCGGATCCTCTTCACCAGATGCGCTGTATCGGCGGCGTGCACCCGCGGTACCGGGAGCGCGGCATCGGCTCGCAGTTGCTGGAATGGGCCGAGCGGGCGGCCGAGGCCCTTCACAAAGAGCGATTCCCCGGCCAGCCGCTCTCCCTGAGCGGCAGGTGCCTGGCCAGGATCGATGGGGCCGTCGCGCTGTTCTCGGCCCACGGTTACCAGGAGTCGCGCTGGTTCCTGCGCATGACCAGTGACCTGACGGCCGGCTTGCCAGCGATCCAGGACCCGGCCGGGGTGCGGATCGTCGGCTTCGCGCCCGAGCTGTCGCAGGACGCTCGCCTGGTGCACGACGAGGCGTTCCGCGATCACTGGGACTGGACGGAAATGACCGCGGAAGGCTGGGCTCACTTCATCGCCAGCCAGGCGTTCCGGCCCGCCTACAGCCTTCTCGCCTACGACGGCGATGAACCGCTCGGCCTGGTGATCGGCCACGAATACGACTCCTACACCCAGGCCACCGGCCGGCTCGACCTGTACATTCCCACGGTCGGCACCCGCCGCGCGGGCCGCAGGCGGGGGATAGCCACGGCACTGCTCGGCCAGGTCATGCGGGCCGCCGCTGCCGACGGCTTCGTCAGCGCGACACTCGATGTGGACGCTGACTCGCCGACCGGAGCCGTCGGGCTGTACGAGCGGGCCGGCTTCGCCGTCCGTGATACCTGGGTCACGCAGACCAAGCCGCTGATCAGCTGAGCGCCAGCCAGCCGGTCAGCACGCCCGCTGGCTAGCCGATGCCGTCGGCTATCCGCTCGAGTACCCGCAGCGATCCGTTGACGCTGACCTCCTTGAACGCGCCCGAGGCCAGTGCCCGCTGGTACACACCGAACGGAGCCTGCCCGCCATCGGCCGGATCGGGGAAGACGTCGTGGATGGCCAGGGCACCGCCGCGAGTGATCATCGGGGCCCAGCCCTCGTAGTCGGCGGTGGCCGCCGCCTCCGTGTGACCACCGTCGATGAACAGCATGCCGATCGGCTCGTGCCACAGCCTGGCCACCACGGCCGACCGGCCGACGACCGCGATCACGTGCTGCTCGAGACCCGTCGCGGCGAGCGTCGACCGAAACGACGGCAGCGTGTCGAGCAGGCCGACAGCCGGGTCGACCAGATCGGGCTCGTGATACTCCCAGCCCGGCTGGTTCTCCTCCGAGCCACGATGGTGGTCGACGGTCAGCACGACCTGGCCGGTCTGGGCAGCGGCGGCCGCCAGGTAGATCGTGGACTTGCCGCAGTAGGTGCCGATCTCGACGATCGGCCCGGCTGCGGCGTAGGCGGCGGCCACCGCGAACAGCGCCTCGCCTTCCGGCGGCGGCATGAAGCCCCTGGCCGCCTCGGCGAAGTGCCGGTGCTCATCAGGCAGGACATAGGTCATGAGGACAGTCTGCCGAATCCGCCGGCCGGCCGGGCAGCGGATGGCCGCGCGCTGGCCGCTAAGGTGGGGATTGACGGCAAGAGTCCTGATGACCGGAGGCGTGCGTGAGGGTAGAAGTCGATCGCGACGCCTGCGAGGCCAACGCGATCTGCGCCGGGCTGGTGCCCGAGATCTTTCAGGTGGACGAGGAGGACGTCCTGCACATCACGGCCGGCGACGTGCCGCCCGCACTCGCCGACGCCGTCCGGCACGCGGTGCGCTCGTGCCCGAAGGCAGCGCTCAGCGTCACCGAGTAAGCCGGGTCAGGCCAGCACCCCGAACCCTACGGCGGCGCCGACCCCGACCAGGATGACGCCGCCGATCAGCTCACCGCGCTCCCCGGCCCGGCGGCCGATCCGCGCGCCGAATTCCAGTCCGGCCAGCGACATCACGACGCTGACCACTGCGAAGACGACGATTCCGGCCAGGATGCTGACCTGGTACGAGCCGAGCGCGAAGCCGGCGGCCAGATTGTCCACGCTCAGCGCGAGCCCGCTGACGCCGAGCTTCAGCAGATCCCTGAGGCCACCCATGGCCCGGTCGCGGCCGGCCGGCGGCTTCGGGCGCATGCTCCTGACAATGGTGTAGCCGCCCACGCCGACCAGCAGGGCAGCGGCGAGCCACCTGGTCTGCCGACCGATCGAGTTGGCCAGGCCGTGGCCGATCAGCAGCCCGATGACTGGCATGCCGGCCTCGAAGATCCCGAAGATGATCCCGACCCGCAGCCTGGTGCGGCGGTCCACCCCGCCGATGCCGATTCCGATCGCGGCGGGCAGGTTCGACAACCCGACCGACAGGGCGACCAGCGTCAGCGCGAGCATGTCACGACGTTAGCGAACGTCACCGGGTATCCGTTTGGTCCGTGGCCGGCTCGTCCCGGCTGACGCGATAGCGGCGTGCCGCGACCAGCGAGCCGCTATGGTTGCCGCGGTTCCGGTGACGTCGCGCGAGCGCGGCCGGGGGGGTGGCTCACGGAGAGGCCGACAGGGGCGGCTCTCCGAGGGCCGACGGGGTGGCTCACGGAGAGAGGGACACGGATGCGCCAGCGCAGCGGGATCATTCGGTGGGCGGCAGGCAGCGCGGCGGCAGCAGCACTGCTGGCGGCCGCGAGCGCCTGGGGAGCGCCGCCGGGGCACAGCGCCGGGCGCTCTGGCCGGCCCGCGACGATATCGGTGTTCCCGATGCTGCGGGTCCCGACGATGCGGATGACCGCTGCGCCGTCCGGCGGCTACGACCCGGAACAGATCAGGGCCGCCTACTCCGTCAGCCCGCTGCTGCAGTCGGGTGTCGACGGCCGGGGCCAGTCGATCGTGATCGTGGACAGCTTCGGCTCGCCGACGATCAGGCATGATCTCGGGGTCTTCGACCGCCAGTTCCGGCTGCCTGCGCCGCCGTCGCTGCTGATCCTTCATCCGGCGGGCCCGATACCGGCTTTCAGGCCGACCAGCACGAGGCTGAGCTGGGCCGAGGAGACAACCCTTGACGTGGAGTGGGCGCACGTCATGGCGCCGGCGGCGCGGATCGTGCTGGCCGAGACGCCCGTGTCGGAGAACGAGGGCCGCAGCGGCTTCCCTCAGATTGTCACGGCGGAGAAGTACGTCATGGCGCACCACCTCGGCGGCGTGATCAGCCAGAGCTTCGGCGCCACCGAGGAGACCTTCCCCAAGGGCACCCTGCGGCCGCTGCGGGGCGCCTACCTGGAGGCGGCGCAGCCCTCGCACGACGTCACGATCCTCAGCGCCTCGGGCGACGGGGGTGCCACCGACTTCCACAACGACCTGACCACCTTCTACACGCGCCGCGTCACATCCTGGCCGGCCAGTGATCCGCTGGTCACGGCGGTCGGGGGGACCGACTTGCGGCTCGATAGCCAGGGCCTCAGGACCGCGCCCGACCAGGTGTGGAACGACCCGGTCGGCTCGCCGTCGGCGAGCGGCGGCGGCAAGTCGATAATGTTCAGCCGGCCCGCGTACCAGAATTCCGGCGCTGGACTGCTCGGACCGCACCGGGGTGTCCCGGACATTTCGATGAGCGCGTCATGCTCTCATCCGGTCGACGTCTTCCAGAGCTTCAGCGGGCACGGCTGGCAGATCATCTGCGGCACCAGCGAGGCGACTCCGCTCTTCGCCGGCGTGATCGCGCTGGCCGATCAGGTCGCGGGCCACTGGCTGGGGTCAATCAACGCCGACTTGTACAAGATGGCGGCGGCCGCCAAATCCGGGATCGTCGACGTGACCAAGGGCAATAACACGGTCAGATTCCAGCAGGGCGGCAAGGCCTACACGGTCCGCGGCTGGGACGCCGCCGCCGGATATGACCTCGCCTCCGGCCTCGGCACGGTCAACGCCGACGTGTTCGTGCGCAGGCTCGCCGCGCTGGCCCGCTGACAGCCAGCCCGGTTAACAGCCAGCCCGCTGCCAGCCAGCCCGCTGACAGCTAGCCAGTGTGGTACCTCGTCGGGATGCTCCCGACCTCGTGCGTCAGCCTCACCCGGTCGGCGCGGTACACGTATCTCGTCATGCGGACCGGCCGGTCCAACGCGTAGGCGGTGCGGTTGACCACGACCACCGGCGTCCCGGTCGACAGGCCGAAGAACGCGAACTCCCGGCTGCTCGGCATCCGCGCGCCGATCTCGTCGACGAACCCGACCTGGGGGTACCCGAGATCGGACAGCAGCTGGATGCTGCCGGCCGCGATGTCACCGGCCTGCTCGAGCGGCGTTCCGGCGGCGATGTCGAGCGGGAAATAGGACGCCATCATCATCCAGGGGACATCGCCGATCGTGCCGCTCCGGCGCCGCACGACGACCAGGTCCCCAGGGTGGATTTCCAGCTTCTCGGCCACGCTGACCGAGGCCGGCGACTTCTCGACGACCTGCCTGGACGTCTCCGCCTCGGCCTTCGCATTGCTGACCTCGGGCAGCACGGTTGACGTGCTCTGCACCGCCGGATGGGACGTGACCCTGGACAGCAGGGCAGTGAATGGCCTGGCGGGCTCGGTCACGAAGGTCCCCAGCCCCTGCCTGGTGACGACGAGGCCCTGATTGGTCAGCAGGGCAAGGGCCAGCCGGACGGTATTGCGAGAGGCGTCGAACTGCCGGACGAGGTCGGGCTCGCTCGGCAGCCGTTCGCCTGGTTGCAGTGCTCCGCTGTCGATCTGATCGCGCAGTCGATCAGCAATCTGCTGGTACTTGGCCGGGGCCATCCTCGACCTCCCTCGCCGTCCCGCGATTGTCACCAACTGGACAGGTACTTCATACCCCTGCACATCGTTTGAAACAGCCAGCTGGTTGGTATGAGTGAGATGAGCAGGAACATTGGTTCGATGCTAAACGGAGAGTGGCAGTGAGTAAAGCTGCAACGCCCGCCAGGCCGGACAAGGACCGGCCCCCCGACGGATCAGCTGATCCGCACCAAGAAAGGAAGGACAGATGAACCCGATCTGGATCGTTATCGTGGCCGCGGCCACCGTCGTCGTAGCCGGAGGTCCGCTTGCGGCCATCCTCCTGGTCAGCTTCGCCAGCCGTCGTGAAGAGTCGGCGCACAGCCTGTCCGGCCATGCGCCCGGCGGCCCCACCCAGGCGGCCCGCCGCCTGCTCGGCTTCCGGGCCGAGCGCATCCGCCCGCTCCCCGACTGGGCGGTCAGGTACTCCGACCGGCCAGCACCCAGTCCGGCCAGCCGGGCCGATCGCGAAGTACGCTTCGCTCATGCGCGTCGCCCTCTGTCAGATGCCGGCCAGCTCTCAGCCGGCCGTCAATCTCAGCCGAGTCCAGTCCGCACTGACCAGCGCCAGGGAGCAGGGGTCTGACCTGGCTGTCTTCCCGGAGGGAACACAGGCGCGATTCTCCGCCGACCTCCGGGCGGTCGCGGAGCCGCTCGACGGCCCGTTCTGCAGCGGGCTGGCAGCCGCGGCCCGCGCCAGCGGCGTTGCGCTGGCCGCCGGTATCTTCGAGCCAGCGCCGGGGGGCCGGGTCTACAACACCACCGTCGCCTTTGACGCGAGTGGCCAGCTGGTAGCGACCTACCGCAAGATCCATCTCTTCGACGCACTCGGCCAGCGGGAGTCAGAGACCGTCGCCCCCGGGTCAGACATCGTGATATCCGATATCGCGGGGATCAAGGTCGGCTTCCTCACCTGCTACGACGTGCGCTTCCCCGAGCTGGCCCGCGAGCTGGCCGTACGCGGCGCCGATCTGATCGTCATTCCGTCGGCCTGGGCCTCCGGCCTGTTCAAGGAGGAGCACTGGGTCACGCTCGTCCGGGCCCGCGCGATCGAGAACACCATCTGGGTGGCAGCGGCAGGGCAGGTACCCGATCCGCACGAGCCGGCCACGTCGGCTCCGACCGGGGTCGGCCGGAGCATGCTGGTGGACCCGATGGGCGCGGTCAGGCTCGATCTCGGCTCGGCTCCCGCGGTCGTCGCCGGCCTGGTGGACACCCAGATGACCGACCGCGTCAGGGCAGTGCTGCCGAGCCTGAAGCACCGGCGGCCCGACATCATCGGCCGCACGGACCAGGCCGTCGGCGTCTGAGGCTGCGCTTCAGGCGTGCCGGCGCCGGCGCGCTCGGTCAGCCGGGTCAGTCAGCCCGCGCGTCGGTCAGCCGGCGTCAGTCAGCCGGGTCAGTCAGCCGGGGCGGGCGGAGCGGCCGCGGCCGCCGGTCCAGCGGACTCGGCGTCCCCGGCCCGCGTGCTAGCCAGCCTGGCGTGCCTGCGCCAGGCCCAGGCTCCCGCGGCGGCAACGACGACCCCGGCGACGGCAATGGCCAGGCCGGCCCCGACCGCGCGCTCGACGACCCCGTAAGCCGACCCGGCCAGGTAGCCAAGCAGGCTGTAGCCGACGCCCCAGATAACGCCGCCGATCAGGTTGTGGATCACGAATACCCGGTAGGGCATCGCAGCGGCCCCCGCGGCTGTGGGCATCAGCGCCCGGACCACCGCGACGAAACGGCCGCCGAGAACGGCCAGCCCGCCCCGGTCGCGCAGCATCAACCGGGCCCGGTCGAGCGGTCCGGCGATGCGGTTCAGTTTCTGCGAGGTGAACAGCCGGTCGCCCATCCGCCGGCCGATCTCGTACCCCACCAGCGGGCCGGCGATAGCGGTGAGCACCACGCCGCCGACCAGGACCGGCAGCGAGAGATGCCCGCGACTGGCCAGCACGCCGCCGAAGACAACGGCCGCCTCCCCGGGCAGGACGAAGCCGAGGAAGATCGCCGTCTCCCCGAAGACAAGAGCTGCGATCAGCCCGATGGCCAGCCAGCCGTTCAGGTTGCCGAGCGCTGAGGTCAGCCCGCTCACGATACTGGCCACCCTGCCCACCTCCGCCCGCTGCCGATCGACTGCCGCTGCCAGACCTTGCTGCTAGATCGGCTCACAGACGGTGATGTAGTTGGACATAATGCGTCCTAGTAACCGACTCGGGAGAGGAGCCGCCGATGCCAGCGATGTCAGGCCGGCCATCGTCGCCCGGGTCAGATCCGAGCCTGGCCGCCGGCCAGCAGGCCGCCGTGGGAAATCGAGGAGGCCCGGCCCGTGGAAGAGCCCCGGCCGGAGTCGGCTGGCGGGCCGCCATGGGCCGTGAGCGAGCCATCCTCGCCGGCGGGCGGTCCGCCCTGGCCAGCCTCCCAGCCGCCACCGGCCTCGCCGCCGCCCGGCGCGCGACCGTCAGGCCGCGGCGGCCCTGGCTGGCCCGCGAGCCCGCCACCCGGCAGGACGCCGCCCGCCATCATGCCGCCCGGCGGTCCACTGCCCGGCGGTCCTCCGCCCGGCGGTCCTCCGCCCGCCATCCCGCCGCGCGGCGCACCGCCCGCCCTCATGCCACCTGGCCGGGCGCCATCTGGCAGCGGCTCGTTCATCTACGCCCCCAGCGACTCGGCACCAAGCACTGGCAGCCTACCTGCGATCACCGGCGGCCTGATCCGGCGCCAGGGAACGTTCACCGCCCGGATGAGCAGGGATGGCTCGAGCGAATTCCCGGCCGAGCCGGCCAGATACCAGCTCTACGCCTCGCTGGGCTGCCCGTGGTCACAGCGGACGCTTGTCGTCTGCCGGCTGCTCGGCCTCGACCGGGTCATCGGGCTCACCCTGACCGATCCCGTCGCCGCCGAGCGCGGCTGGAAGTTCACCGGCGACGGCGACCCGCTGACCGGCGCCCGGTACCTCTCGGACCTGTACCGCGCCACCGACCTGGGCTACTCAGGTCCGTGTACCGTGCCGCTGATCTGGGACCTGCGGACCCGCCGGATCGTCAGCAACGACGTCGCGCAGATCACGGTCATGCTGGAAACAGAATTCCGCCCGTTCCACCGGCCCGGCGCGCCCGACCTGTACCCGGCGGCGCGGCGGCGCGAGATCGAGTCGCTGGCGACGCTCATCTTCCACACCGTCAACACCGGGGTCTACAAGGCCGGCCTGGCGACGAGCCAGGCGAGCTACGACCAGGCCGTCGAGGCCGTGTTCACCACGCTCGACGCGCTCGACGAACGCCTGGCCCGCCGCCGTTTCCTGCTCGGCGACCTGATGACCGAGGCCGACGTCCGCCTCTATCCCACGCTGGCCAGGTTCGACGCGGTCTACTACCAGATGTTCAACTGCAACCTGCGCCGGCTCAGTGACTACCACCACTTGTGGGGCTACACCCGCGACCTGTACACGCACCCGGGGTTCGGCGAGACGACCGACCTCGGCCAGATCAAGCGGCACTATTACCAGTCCGCAGAATGGATTGGCAGCGGGAACAGCGGCAGCAAATATGCCACACATGGCATAGTGCCTATAGGCCCGCAAATCAACTGGAACGAACCGCATGGCCGAGTGCGTATGCCAGGTTAGGCTAGGGCGCAGGCTGGTAGGGGGCAACGGGTAGCCTAGCCAGCAGGGGTCGTACGGATCAGTCAAGCTCTGGAAGAGGCGATGTCGGCCGTGTCTGCCGAGTTCTCGCATGCGCCCGCGAATGTCGCAGCATCCTCCGGCCAGGACCCGGGCCGCAGTCCCCGCCAGAATCCCAGCCAGAACGCCGGGCCGAACCGGGCGGATCGCAGCGAGCCGCCGCACGGCGAGCAGGACGCCGACGGCGGGCGGCGCGTCCGGCCGGGGTCCGAGCGCACGCGGGGAACCGACTTCGGGCCGAACGAGCTGCTCGTAGACGAGCTCTACCAGCGCTACCAGGCCGATCCAGGCTCCGTCGACCGAGCCTGGTGGAACTTCTTCGCCGACTACCGGCCCGAGCCCGCCGACGCCCGCAGGCCCGCCTGCCGGCCAGCCCAGCCGGCCGGGACATCCGCGGCACCCGCCGGAAGGCAGGCTCCGGCCGGCGCAGCCGCGACGACCGCTACGCGTCCCGGTCCGCCGGACGCTGCCAGGCCGGACACCGCCAAGCCGGACACCGCCAGGCCGGACACCGCCCAGGCTCCGCCAGCTCCGCCGGCCACGGGTACGCCGGGCGACGGTCGCTCCGCGCCGTCCGGGGACGGCCAGGCCGCCGGGACCGCGCTCAATGGCGTGACCACCCAGGCCGCACCAGCTCACGACGCCGAGCAGGCCGGCCACCTCGCCGGCCACCCCGCCGACCATCCGGCCGGCCACACCGAGATCCGGCTGCGCGGCGCGGCCTCCCGCACCGCGGCCAACATGGAGGCCAGCCTGGCCGTCCCGACCGCGACGTCGGTTCGGGCCGTTCCGGCCAAGCTGCTGGTCGACAACCGGATCGTGATCAACAACCACCTCGCCCGCGGCCGCGGCGGCAAGGTCTCGTTCACCCACCTGATCGGCTACGCGGTCATCAATGCGCTCCAGGTCGCTCCCGGGCTGAACGACTCCTACGCCGAGGTCGACGGCAAGCCGGTGCTGGTCAGGCCGGAGCACGTGAACCTCGGCCTGGCGATTGACGTGCAGAAGCCTGACGGCACCCGCCAGCTGCTGGTGCCGAACATCAAGGGCGCCGAGCAGATGGACTTCCGCCAGTTCTGGCTGGCCTACGAGGATGCCGTCCGCAAGACCAGGACGGGCAAGCTCGCCGTCGAGGACTTCGCCGGCACCACGATCAGCCTGACCAATCCGGGCACGATCGGCACCATGCAGTCGGTGCCGAGGCTGATGCCCGGCCAGGGCTGCATCGTCGGCGTCGGCGCCATGGAGTATCCGGCCGCCTACCAGGGCGCCTCGGCCGAGACCCTGGCCAGGCTCGCTGTCAGCCAGACGGTGACACTGACCTCGACCTACGATCACCGGATCATCCAGGGCGCCCAGTCCGGCGAGTTCCTGCGCATTATCAGCCGCCTGCTGCTCGGCGAGAACGACTTCTACGACCAGGTCTTCGCCTCGCTGCGAATCCCGTACGAGCCGGTGCGCTGGGTGCGCGACATCCCGGCCGGCCACGAGAACGACATCAGCAAGGCCGCCCGGGTCCACGAGCTGATTCATGCCTACCGCGTCCGCGGGCACCTGCTGGCCGACACCGACCCGCTCCAGTACACCCAGCGCAAGCATCCGGACCTGGACATCAACCAGCACGACCTGACCCTGTGGGATCTCGAGCGCGAATTCGCCACCGGCGGCTTCGGCGGCAAGCCGAGGATGCTGCTGCGCGAGATCCTCGGGGTCCTGCGGGACGCGTACTGCCGCACCGTCGGCCTGGAGTACATGCACATCCAGAACCCGGCGGAGCGTTCCTGGCTGCAGGATCGGGTCGAGCGGCCGCACCGCAACCCCGACCACGACGAGCAGATGCTGATCCTGTCGCGGCTGAACGTGGCCGAGGCGTTCGAGATGTTCCTGCAGACCAAGTTCGTCGGCCAGCGCCGCTTCTCGCTGGAAGGCGCCGAGTCGCTGATCCCGCTGCTCGACGCGGTACTCAACGAGGCGGCCAAGGTCGGGCTGCACGAGGCCGTGATCGGGATGGCGCACCGCGGCCGGCTGAACGTGCTCGCGAACATCATCGGCAAGTCCTACGCCCAGATCTTCAACGAGTTCGAGGGCTACGTCGACCCGGGCAGCACGCACGGCTCAGGCGACGTGAAGTACCACCTGGGCGCCGACGGCCGCTACACGGCCGCCGACGGCACCGCCATCCCGGTCAGCCTGGTCGCCAACCCGAGCCACCTCGAGGCGGTCGACCCGGTGCTGGAAGGCGTGGTCAGGGCCAAGCAGGACGTGCTCGACATGGGGACGCCCGGTTACACCGTGCTGCCCGTGCTGATCCACGGCGACGCGGCGTTCGCCGGCCAGGGCGTCGTCGCCGAGACGCTCGAGCTGTCCCAGCTGCGCGGGTACCGCACCGGCGGCACCGTGCACATCGTGGTCAACAACCAGGTCGGCTTCACCACCGACCCGCAGTCGTCCCGGTCGAGCGTCTACGCCACGGACGTGGCCCGCACGATCCAGGCACCGATCTTCCACGTGAACGGCGACGATCCCGAGGCCGTGGTGCGGGTGGCCAGGCTGGCGTTCGCCTACCGGGAGGCCTTTGCCAAGGATGTCGTCATCGACATGGTCTGCTACCGGCGCCGCGGGCACAACGAGGCTGACAACCCCTCGTTCACCCAGCCGATGATGTACGACCTGATCGATGCCAAGCGGTCGGTCCGCAAGCTCTACACCGAGGCCCTGATCGGGCGCGGCGACATCACGCTGGACGAGGCCGAGCAGATCCTCCGCGACTACCAGCAGCAACTCGAGCGCGCGTTCACCGAGACCCGCGAGGCCACCACCAGGCCGGCCGAGCCTGGTTCGGTGGTCGCCAGGCCGCCGCAGCACTCCAGCCCGATCGAGCACGCCAGCACGGCGACCGCGATCAGCGCGGAGACGATCAAGCGGATCATCGACACGCAGCTGAACCTGCCCGAGGGATTCACCCCGCATCCGCGGCTGGCCCCGCAGATCGCCCGCCGCGCTGCCATGGTGGAACAGGACGAGATCGACTGGGCGACCGGAGAGCTGCTCGCGCTCGGCGCGACGCTGATCGACGGCAACGCGGTGCGGCTCGTCGGCCAGGACACCCGGCGCGGTACGTTCGGCCAGCGGCACGCCGCGCTCGTCGACCGGCACACCGGCGAGGAGTACACCCCGCTGCGGCAGCTGAACAACGGGAACGCGAAGTTCCACACCTACGACTCGCTGCTGTCGGAGTTCGCCGCCGTCGGGTTCGAGTACGGCTACTCGGTAGCCAGGCCCGACGCCCTGGTCTGCTGGGAAGCCCAGTTCGGCGACTTCGTTGACGGCGCGCAGACGATCATCGACGAGTTCGTCTCCTCGGGCGAGCAGAAGTGGGGCCAGCGCTCCGGGGTCGTGCTGCTGCTGCCGCACGGCTACGAGGGCCAGGGTCCGGACCACTCGTCGGCCAGGATCGAGCGGTTCATGACACTGTGCGCGCAGGACAACCTGACCGTGGCGATGCCGAGCACCCCGGCCAGCTATTTCCATCTGCTGCGCTGGCACGTGCGGTCGGACCGGATCAAGCCCCTGATCGTTTTCACGCCCAAATCCATGCTCCGGCTGAAGGCGGCAGCGTCCGCGGCCGCCGACTTCACCAGCGGCTCGTTCCGCCCCGTACTGGCCGATCCGCAGATCGCCGGACCCGGCCGGGCGGATGGTTCTGACCCGGCCCAGGTACGCCGCGTGCTGCTGTGCTCCGGCAAGATCTTCTACGACCTGGCTGAGAAGCGCCGGGCCGAGCAGCGCGGCGAGGTCGCGATCGTCCGGGTCGAGCGGCTGTACCCATTGCCCGCCGCCGAGATCGCGGCCGAGCTGGCCGCATTCCCGAACGCCGGCGAGCTGGTCTGGGTCCAGGAGGAGCCGGTCAACATGGGCGCGTGGCCGTACATGGCCATGCACCTGCCGGGAGCCCTCGGCCGCGGGCTGGGCGTGATCGCGCTGCCCGAGAGCTCGGCGCCGGCCCAGGGGTCGGCCAAGAAGCACGCGGCCGAGCACGCCGCCCTGGTCGCGGCCGCGCTGGGCTGACCCGGGGACCAGCGCCGTGTACTTCACCGACCGCGGTATCGAGGAACTGGCCGAGCGGCGCGGCCCGGATAACGTCACGCTCGCCTGGCTAGCCGAGAAGCTGACCGAGTTCGTCGATATCTATCCCGAGCACGAGGCCGCCGTCGAGAGGCTGGCGACCTGGCTCGCGCGCGATGACGACGAGGAGGATTAACAAATCCCCCGGTGCTGGCCGGGCAACGCAGCCCGCTCGCCCGCCCCGCTAATCCCAGCCCCACCCAAAACCCCTCCCCTCCCCTGCCGTCCCGGCCCCCCCGCTCCCTCCCCTGCCCGTCCCGGCCCGCGCGTCCCGGCCCGCGCCTCCCGTGCGGCCCGCACCAAGCAACAGCGGTGGGCCATCGCTGTTGCATCGCAGGAGGCTGGGGCGGCCAGGGAGACCTGGGAAGGTGAGTATGTGTCTGCTTTGCAGACGAGATATATCGCATATAGGATCGGCTGGGATGGACGCGGCCGAGTCGGCTTGCGCGTCCGGACGAGAGGGGATCTCAACGTGAGTCCGGTCTTCAGGCATGGCGGACTGCGCCTGTACCTGCTCAAGCTTCTTGATGAGGCACCGAGGCACGGTTACGACGTCATCAGGCTGCTCCAGGACAGGTTCCTCGGCGTCTACTCTCCCTCGCCGGGCACGATTTACCCGCGACTGGCCAGGCTCGAGGAAGAGGGCCTGGTCACGCACGATGTGGTGGACGGCAAGAAGGTCTACAAGATCACCGATGCCGGTCGCGAGGAACTGAACGGCCGGCTGGATGACCTGGCCGACCTCGAGGACGAGCTGTCCGCCTCGGTCCGCGACATAGCCAGGGAGATCTCGAGGGACGTCAGGGAGACGGTCAGGAACCTGCGAGACGAGTTCACCTGGGCCGTGCGCGAGGCCGGACGAGGGAGCAGTGACCCTGGCCGCCGGGACCGGCCAGCCCGGGCCGGCGCGAGCGCCGCCGCGGACCAGAGGGAAGCCGAAGCTCAGCAGGCCCGGGCCGACGCTGACCAGGCGCAGGCCAGAGCCGACCAGGCGCAGGGCAGAGCCGACCAGGCGCAAGCCATGGCCGACCGGATGCAGGCCAGGGTTCAGCAGTTCCGGGCCTCGGCCCGGACCGACGCCGACGCTGACCAGGCCCAGTCGGAGGCGGACCAGGCTCAGGCGGAGGCAGACCGGGAGCAGGCCAGAGCCGACCAGGCGCAGGCCAGAGCCGATGAGGCCCAGGCCAGGGTTGATGAGGCCCAGGCCAGGGTTGATGAAGCGCGAGCCGAAGTTGACGAGGCCCAGGCCAGGGTCGACGAGGCCCGGTCCAGGGCCGACCAGGCCCAGGCTGAGGCCGAAGGGTCGGGGGCTGGGGCCGAGGAGGCCGGCGCCGCCGGAGCCGGGGCCGCCGGAGCCGAAGCCACCGCGGCTCACGTGGCCGCGGGCGCCAAAGCCCCGGGCGCGAATGCCCAGAGCGAGGCTGCCCGGCGCGAGGCTGCCCAGAGCGAGGCTGCCCAGCGTGAGGCTGCCCAGCGTGAGAACGCTCAGGACGCAGACACTCAGGACGCGGGAACCCGCGCGGAGTCCGTCTGGAGTACGGCGGCCGGCGAGTCGATGCCGGGCGCAGACCAGGCGAGCGAGTCAGGTCCTGCGGCCGAGGGCACAGGCGGCGGTGACGAGCCGGATGGGCGCGACAGCCGTCAGCGGCGCTGGCCGTCAGGGGGGTGGCGGGAATGGGCCGACTGGGCGGAACGCCGCGACTGGCGGGAGTGGGCCGAGTGGGCCGAGCAGCGAGACTGGCGTGAATGGGCCGGCCGGCAGGACTGGACAGGGCGCGCCAGGGCGAGCCAGCAGGAATGGAAAGAGTGGGCCAAGGCGAGCAAGCAGGAGTGGATGGCGAGCGGCCCGCACGGCCGTCGCGTCCCTGACTCCGACCTCGTCATCGATCTCGAGCGGCTCGCCTCGGCATTCGCGCGGGAACTGCGCGGCGTCGCCTGGCAGGCCGAGGCGCTGAGCGAGGACGCGGTCGGCAATCTCGGCCGTATTCTCACCGACGCCCTGAACCGGATCAGGAACGAGGTCTTCCGCCCGCCGGGGTCCGCCAAGGAGCCCGGCCAGCAGCCCGGCGGCGACCAGACGTGAGGAATCTGCTCAACGCACTCGAGCGCGCGGCCAGGGCGGTCCGTGACCGGCCGGCCTCGCGGGCGCTGGCGGGCACCGACCGGCGCCGGTGCTTCCCGGGCTCCGCGGCGCGGCGAGGATGCTACCCGGACCCGGTGCGCGTCGACGGCTGTGTCCCTGACCCTGGACGCTAGTCAGAGGGTGAAGACGACCTTGCCGAACAGGTCGCCGCTGATCATGGCAGCGAAGCCGTCCCGAGCCTGGGTCATCGGCATGGTCCGGTCGATCAGCGGCCGCACCCCGGTCTGCTCGCAGAACCTGATCAGCCTGGCGAGCTGATCCCTGGTACCCATGGTCGAGCCCACCACCGAGAGCTGAAGGAAGAAGATCCGGCTCAGGTCGGCGGGCGGCATCGGGCCGCTGGTCGCACCGGAGATCACGATCCGGCCGCCGGGGCGCAGGGCCCTGAGCGAATGCGACCAGGTGGCCTCGCCGACGGTCTCCAGCACGGCGTCGACCCGCTCCGGCAGCCTCGCTCCCGCCGGGAACACCTGGTCAGCGCCGAGGGCGAGGGCCCGCTCCCGCTTCTCCTCGCTCCTGCTGGTAGCCCAGATCCGGTAGCCGGCCGCCGATCCGATCCGGATCAGCGCGGTGGCCACGCCACCGCCCGCGCCCTGAACCAGGACCGTGCTCCCCGGCTGGAGCCCGGACTTGTCGAAAAGCATCCGGTACGCGGTCAGGTACGCCGTCGGCAGGCAGGCCGCGTCGGCGAAGGAGAGCGCGGCGGGCTTGGGAACCAGGTTCCTGCGCGGCACGGCGACCCGCTCGGCGAAGGTGCCGTCAAACCGCTCGGACAGCAGTGACCGGCGCGGATCCAGCGTCTCGTCGGCGAATCCCGCAGCCGGATCGCTGATCACCGCATGGATGACGACCTCGTTGCCGTCCTCGTCGACTCCGGCCGCGTCGCACCCGACGATCATGGGCAGCTGGTCGGCCGAGATGCCCACTCCGCGGAGTGTCCAGACGTCATGATGGTTGAGCGCTGCGGCCCGGACCGAGACCGTCGTCCAGCCATCGCGCTGGGCGGGCTCGGCGTGCTCGCCCAGCTCGAGGCCGGACAGCGGGTCGTCGGGACTGATCCTGGCGGCGGTGACGGCGAACATGGCAGGACCTTAGCGAACCGCCTGCCCGCCCGGTCGCCCGGTAGGGCGCGAATGCCGCGCAAGGGCTTATAGAGAAGCCGCTCGCCGGGTCACGCGGCTGTGAGATACTCCCGGCTAAGGCTGGCTCACTTCCCTGCCTAAGGACCGGCGTGAATCTGGCATCCTTTGCCGACCTAGCTGTGCGCCTGGTCAATTCCGGCGTTTGTGACGCCGATGCTGACCCGCTGCGCAGTTGCGAGGCGTTTCGCGCGTTTGTCGCCGAACGCCCATTTCTTGCTGTCCCGGTGACGCAGCATGATCTGGCCCGGCTCAAGCTGCTGCGCACCGACCTGGGCGAGGTTTTCGCCTCGGCGGCGGAGGACGGCGGGCGCACGGCGGCCGACCGGCTGAACGCGCTGCTGACCGTGCACCCGGTGCACCCGGTCCTGGTCCAGCATGACGGCGAGCCCTGGCATGTCCATCTCAGCGACGCGGGCTCCATGACCGACAGGTACGCGGCCGCATCGGTGATCAGCATGGCGCTGCTGCTGAGTCAGCTCGGCGTGGACCGGCTGGGCATCTGCACGATCGCATCGTGTGACCGCGTCTACATCGACGGCAGCAGTAACAAGTCACGCCGTTACTGTGCAGAGCATTCTGCGGCCAGAGGCAATGTCACCTCACTTCGCCAGCAACGCCAGGAGTTGGCGGATGGCTCGGGCGAGTCAGTCGCGTAGCCGGCGAGTCACTTCGCACCAGTATCTCCCGGCACACGGATAGCCTTCCGCGTTACCGAAACGACACCTTCGGGCTTCTTCTCACGCCTGCAGATGATCATTACCATGAGGCCTACTCACCGGGCGCCTGGTTCCTGTTAGGAGGCATTCGCAGAATCCTGGCGCCTCACACATCGGGAGGAAGTCATGGCTACGACCGCTCCTGGCGTCTCATCGGCCGGCACCGAGGAATACCACCTCCAACGCAAGGTGGGTCTGCGCCCGCTCACGCTGATCTCGCTCGGCTCCATCATCGGCTCAGGCTGGCTGCTCGGTGCGCTCAACGCCGCGTCACGAGCCGGAGCAGCCTCGCTGCTGTCCTGGATCATCGCTGGTCTGGTACTCGGAGTCCTCGCGCTCGTACACGCCGAGCTTGGCTCCACCTATCCGGTGTCCGGCGGCACGGCGCGGTTCCCCTTCATGATCTTCGGCGCACTCGGCGGCTTCACTGGCGGCTGGATGGCCTTCCTGCAGGCCGTCACGATCGCGCCCATCGAGGTCGAGGCGTCGCTCGGGTACCTGCAGTCCAAGTTCCCCGGCACCTTCGACGTGTACAACGCCGCGGGCACCACCCTGAATGGCAAGGGCATTCTGTGGGGCGCGGTTTTCATGCTCGTGTTCACGGCGATCAACATCATGGGCGTCCGCTGGCTGGCCGAGACCAACAGCATCGCGGTGTACTGGAAGCTGCTGATTCCGACCATCACGATCTTCGCGCTGATGTTCACCGTCTTCCACTCGAGCAACTTCACCGCGGGCGGCGGATTCATGCCGTACGGCTTCCACGGCGTGTTCTCGGCTCTGGCGCTCGGCGTGATCTTCGCCGCCGAGGGATTCGAGCAGGCCATCCAGGTCGGCGGCGAGGCCGAGAACCCGCAGCGGAACATCCCGCGCGCCGTCATCTACTCGATGATCATCGGGATCGTGATCTACATCCTGCTCGAGGTCGCCTTCATCGGCGCGCTGAACCCGGCGAACCTGCTGCACGGCTGGGCGAATCCGATCCCGGGCGTCGGCTCGTTCGGGCCGTACGCCAGCCTCGCCACGACGGCAGGCCTCGGCTGGCTGTCCACCCTGCTGATCATCGACGCGGTCGTCTCGCCCGCCGGCACCGGTCTCATCTATATCGGAACATCGTCGCGGCTGTCCTACGGCCTTGGCCGTAACGGCTACTTCCCCCCCGGCATCAGCAAGATCAGCAAGCGAGGCGTGCCGCTGGTCTCGATCATCATCTGCTTCGTGATCGGCATGCTGACCTTCCTGCCGTTCCCCAGCTGGTCCGGGCTGGTCGGGCTGGTCACCTCGGCCACCGTGATCATGTACGCGATGGCCCCGGTCTCGCTGGCCGGGCTGCGGAAGCAGGATCCTGACCGGCAGCGCGTGTACCGGCTACCCGCCGCATCGGTTCTGTGCCCGTTCGCTTTCATCGCGGCGAACTACTTCGTGTACTTCTCCGGGTACAGCACGGTCTTCTGGCTGTACGTCTTCATCGCCGTCGGCTTCCTCGTCTTCTTCATCTACCAGGTCAGCCTGCCCGCTGAGAAGCGGACGATCATCGAGTGGCGCGCGGCGTACTGGATCCTGCCGTGGCTGGCCATGCTGTTCGTCATGGCGTGGCTCGGCCAGTACGACGGCTCGCCGCCGACCGTGTTCGGCCTCACGCTGCTGGCCACGCACCGGATCGGGGAGTGGTGGGATCTCCTCGTGCTGGCTGCCGCCAGCCTGGCGATCTACTACTGGGCGGTCAACAGCGGAATGTCGAAGGCCAAGGTCCAGGCAGCGGTCGAGTCCGTCGAGGCCGAGGCTTCGTGGGAGCTCGACGCGCCGCTGACCTGACGATCCGCCCGCAACACCCTTAGCAGCATCACGGCGCCAGGAAGGAGCCTTAGATGAGCACAGCTTCCGGTCAGGATGAGATTGTCGTCGGCGTGGACGGGTCGCCAGGCGGAGCGGCGGCCCTGGCGTGGGCGCTCGACGAGGCGCGACTGCACGGTTACGCAGTCCACGTGGTCTACGCGTTCCCCGCCCTCGTGTCCTATTTCGGGACGACGGCGCACGAGTATTTCCCGCAGGTCGAGAAGGAGGCAACAGCCGCATTCGAGCGTGCGATCGCGGACGCGCCGAACGCGAGCGGCGTCGAGGTCAGGAAGACGATGGTGCCAGGAAACCCGTCCGAGAAGCTGGTCGAGGCGAGCCGCGGAGCCAAGCTCCTCGTGGTCGGATCGAGAGGCATCGGAGCGTTTCACGGCATGCTGCTCGGATCGGTCTCCACGCATTGCGTCCATCACGCGCACTGCCCGGTCGCGGTGATCCGGCACTAGGACTAGCCGGCGGCCATCCGGCCGCCAGCGGGGCCTGGCCACGATGATGACCCCGCTGGACCAGGGCACGAGGGTTCGGGGCGCCCGCAGGACTCATGTCGTGCGGGCGCTCCGCCTTTTACCCGCGGGCCCGGTCCGTGCCTCGGCGCAGCGGCCAGTAACGGGCCAGCACCCGCCCCTCGATCAGTTCCGGGGGCACGGTACCGAAGCGCCGGCTGTCGACCGAGCCGACCTCCAGATTGTCCGATTCCAGCCACCAGCCGCCCCGCTCCCACCGGACGGCGCGTTTGACGAGCAGCAGCTCGGGGAGGTGTGGATGCCGGGCGATCACGAGCTGACCGGTCCTGACCTTGACCGGCCGGGCCGGCGTGGCCTGCTGACCACCGCTGGCAGAGTGGCGGCGGGGGCGGAGGCCGCGCCATGCGAGCAGCCAATCACCCGGCCGGAGGGTCGGCTCCATCGACCTTTCGGCCACGGCGACCCGCCATAGCGGCCAGCGCACGCATCCCTCCTGACTGCCGAACGGCGCCACGTTGTACCGTCAGAATCCTTCACCCAATGATCCGACTCGAGAGCCGGGCTCCAGAAAGAAGGACATCATGAGGCTCCTCGCACGCGCCCTCGCGCCAAAGACCACCGCGTTCGCGCACTGCGACCTTCCATGCGGCGTCTACGACCCGGCCCAGGCCAGGATCGAAGCCCAGTCCGTCAAGGCCATCTGCGAGAAATACCAGCAGAACTCCGACGCCGAGTTCCGCGCCCGCGCGCTGCTGATCAAGGAAGAACGATCCGACCTGGTCAAGCACCACCTGTGGGTGCTGTGGACCGACTACTTCAAGCCACCGCACTTCGAGAAGTACCCCCAGCTGAACCAGCTGTTCAACGAGGCCACCAAGCTCGCCGGAGCAGGCGGCACCAAGGGCAGCACCGACCCCGCCACCGCCGACGCCCTGCTCGCCAAGATCGACGACATCGCCAACATCTTCGCCGAGACCAAGCAAGGCTAGACCAGTTTCGGCGCCGGCGCCGGCGCCGCGCCGGCGCGGGCCTTCGGGTGGCCCGCGCCGGCGTCGGCGGTATTTCGACGCGGGGCCGCCCGAACGGCCATAAGGGGCACTGGCGGTCCCTGCGGAGTCGGCATCACGGCCACGCTGTACTGTCAGAATCCTTGATCCAATGAACCGGCCTGAGAGCCAGGCTCCAGAAAGAAGGACATCATGAGGCTCCTCGCACGCGCCCTCGCGCCAAAGACCACCGCGTTCGCGCACTGCGACCTTCCATGCGGCGTCTACGACCCGGCCCAGGCCAGGATCGAAGCCCAGTCCGTCAAGGCCATCTGCGAGAAATACCAGCAGAACTCCGACGCCGAGTTCCGCGCCCGCGCGCTGCTGATCAAGGAAGAACGATCCGACCTGGTCAAGCACCACCTGTGGGTGCTGTGGACCGACTACTTCAAGCCACCGCACTTCGAGAAGTACCCCCAGCTGAACCAGCTGTTCAACGAGGCCACCAAGCTCGCCGGAGCAGGCGGCACCAAGGGCAGCACCGACCCCGCCACCGCCGACGCCCTGCTCGCCAAGATCGACGACATCGCCAACATCTTCGCCGAGACCAAGCAAGGCTGAGGAGGGCGTCACGGCACGAAGAGTCCGATCGGTGCAGGCCGGGGGGGCCGGCGGCGCCTAGGGAGGTTGGCGCCGGCAGCGACCTGTCGTCGCAGTTCGAAAGCCAGGATAGGTTGCAGGGAGAAGTCGATTCTGCCGTGACGAAGCAACGACGTTCGGCCGTTGTTGGAGGGGGCTCAAGTGACCGAGGAAGGCGCAAGTTCCTCAGCAAGCCAGACTATTGCCGCAGTTCATGGCGATCAGGATCGCCTTGACGGCCCCGGCAGTGCTGCCATACCTGACAGTTCCGACAGTCACGGCAATCAGCGGGAACTCGGGCATCACGTAACCACAGCACCGCGCGTGCCGGCGCCGTCTGAGCAGGCGACCCGCGACCGGGTCAATGTGCGGATGCCCGCCGACGGCGCCTACCTGTCCGTGCTGCGCACCGCGACGGCCGGGCTCGCGGCCCGGCTCGACTTCACCCTCGACGAGATCGAAGACATGCGCATCGCCGTCGACGAGGCCTGCGCCATGCTGCTCAGCCAGGCAATTCCAGGTAGCGACCTGGACTGCAGCTTCATGCTCGGCCCGGACGCGATGACCATCCGCGTCTCGGTCCGCTGCCTGGCTCCGCAGGTGCCGGCCGACGACACGTTCGCCTGGACCGTGCTCACGGCTCTCGCGGGCAGCGTCGACGCTCAGGTGGGGCCTGGCGACGTGCTGTCGATCGTGCTGCGAAAGAGTCGTGATTCATCGAGGTCAGTATGACGGGGGAAGTTGAGGTCGCGTTGACCGAGGAGTTCGAGACGATGACGGCCGCGCCGGCCGGGGGGCAGGCGCTGGCCGATACCGAAGAGGTCCTGGCGGTAGCCGGGCTGATCGCGGAGGAGATCGGCGAGGACGCCTCCGAGCAGCTTTCTGGCGCCATCAGGATCCAGCACGCGGTGCGTGACCGGGGACACGCACGAGAGCTGTTCGTGTTGCTCGCAGAGCTTCCTGACGGCGATCCTGAGCGGCTCAGGATCCGTGGCGAGCTCGTCGAACTGCACCTGCCGCTGGTCGAGTACCTGGCCCGGCGGTTCCGCAACCGGGGCGAGTGGCTCGACGACCTGACCCAGGTCGCCACCATCGGCCTGATCAAGTCCATCGACAGGTTCGACCTCGGCCGTGGCGTCGAATTCTCCACTTACGCCACCCCGACGATTGTCGGGGAAATCAAGCGGCACTTCAGGGACAAGGGCTGGGCCGTCCGGGTGCCGCGCAGGCTGCAGGAGCTGAAGCTGGCGCTCACCAAGGCCATCGGCGACCTGGCCCAGCGGCTTGGCCGGGCCCCGACCGTCGCCGAACTCGCGGCGCACCTGCAGATGAGCGAGGAGGACGTACTCGAGGGCCTGGAGTCGGCCAATGCCTACTCGACGGTCTCCCTCGACGCACCGGATTCTGGCGACGAGGACGCGCCGGCCGTCGCCGAGTCGCTTGGCATGGTCGACGAGGCACTCGAGGGCGTGGAGTACCGGGAATCACTCAAGCCGCTGCTCGAGCGCCTGCCGCCGCGGGAGAAGCGGATCCTGCTGCTGCGCTTCTTCGGCAATATGACCCAGTCACAGATCGCCACCGAGCTCGGCATCTCGCAGATGCATGTCTCGCGGCTGCTCGCCCGCACGCTCACCCAGCTGCGCGAGGGCCTGACCACCGACGACTGACCGCGGGCGACCGAACCACGGGCGACCGAACCACGGGCGGCCGAACCACGGGCGACTGACCAGGGGTCACTTGGTCGGGGCGGCAGGCTCCTTGGCCGTGAAGGTCAGCGCGCGAAGGCTGGGCGGCACCAGGAGCAGTGCGAGACCCGCGACAGCCAGAGCCAGCGCAGGCCCGCCCAGCCAGAACCGGTCGCCCTGGACCAGGTAGATCCCGATGATGCCGGTGAAGAGCTGGGTCAGCAGCGCCGGCGTGCGGCTCCATCGCCGCACTCGGGCCAGGCCGACGGCGACCAGGGCCAGGGCGACGGCCGTCCCGATCCCGATGATCGTGAGCGCGATGCCGCTCGAGTTCTGGTACGCCTTTCCCTGCAGCGCGTCGATACCCGCGAACACGGCCGCGACGAGGACACCGGCCGACTCGGCAGCCTCAACGGCGGCCGCCAGCAAGACTGTAAGCGGACGCCCGTGCGGCCCGTCATCCGCCGCGACGTTAGCCTGTGCGCGTGCGCGCCCTGCTGATCGTGAACCCACGTGCTACCTCCACGACCCGGCTGCGCCGGAACGTCATCGCGTCCGCCCTGGCGTCCGCCGTTCAACTCGAAGTCACCGAGACACGCTACCGGGGCCACGCCACGAAGCTGGCATCGGTCGCCCGCTCGGAGGGCTACGGCCTGGTGCTCACGCTCGGCGGCGACGGCACCGTGAACGAGGCGGTCAACGGCATTCTGCACCAGCCAGACCGCGGCCGCGCCGTAGCGGCCGAGCTACCCGCACTGGCCGCGCTGCCCGGGGGCAGCGCCAACGTGTTCACCGGCGCGCTCGGCCTGTCGCGCGATCCTGTCGACGCGACCGGCCAGGTCCTGCGGGCCGTCGCCGAGCGGCGCGAGCGCACCATCGGCCTCGGGACGGCCGACGGCCGGTTCTTCACGTTCAATTCCGGACTCGGCCTGGACGCGGAAGTGGTCCGGGCGGTCCAGGGCCTGCGCGCGCACGGCCGGCCGGTCACCACGGCGCTGTACGTCAGGCTGGCGCTGCGCCAGTTCTACCGGCAGACTGACCGCAGGCATCCGAGCATCGCGGTCGAGCCGCATTGCCGGCCGGCCGCGGGGCCGGTATTCCTGGGCATCGTTTCCAATACGGCGCCGTGGACCTATCTCGGCCGACGTGAGGTGCACGCGAACCCGCAGGCGGGCTTCGATACCGGACTCGACCTGTTCGCCTTGCGAAAAATGTCGACCTTCAGCACTTTCAGTGCCATCGCCAGGATGCTGACGATAAGGGAGGGCGAGATGAGCGGCCGGAACGTGCTTTCCTATCACGATCTGCTGTCCGTCACGCTTCGCGCGAGCAGGCCGGTAGCGTTCCAGATCGATGGCGAGTACGTTGGCGAGCGAGAGGTCGTCGAGTTCCGCTCGGTACCGCGCGCGCTACGCGTTATCGCCTGATCTCTTCCGCCGAAGGCCAGCTGCCCACCCGGCCAAAACCGCCGAATGGGTAGGAGTAGCGCGAAGGTTGCCCAAGCCGGACGGCGCGCAGGACAGGTCCCGTACCCGGCGGACGGATCATGCCCGCCATGTGACTGATCTGACACCGAAATCCGGCCTAACCTTTGCCTAAGGGTCTTGCGCTTGATCGATTAACTTGGGAGGGTTGTAACCGCTCCTGGCTAGCGGCGAGTACGCACGCCCGGGCCAGGCGGGCAATGTCTGCGCGGGCAGTTTCCACGGGGGCGTGGTCTTCTGGTCATCCGGGAGCCGGTACGGGAGATACGTCCCGCGTTGCGGTGAATCTTGAGCTGGTCGCGACGCGGGCTTGATATACGATATAGCTCGTGAATTCGTTCACAAGCATGACGGAGGCGACGGGTCGGACAGGGCTCGTTGATCCTCGTAGACGTGAAGGAGTGGACCGCATGGACTGGCGCAACTACGCCGCCTGTCGTGACGTCGACCCGGAATTGTTCTTCCCGATCGGTAACACCGGCCCGGCCCTGCTCCAGATCGACGAGGCGAAGCAGGTCTGCGCGCGCTGCAAGGTCAACCAGGCGTGCCTGCAGTGGGCGCTCGAGAGCGGTCAGGACTCCGGAGTATGGGGTGGCCTGAGCGAGGACGAGCGGCGCGCGCTCAAGCGGCGCGGTGCCAGGGTCGGTGCCAGCGCCTGACCTCGACCCGGCTGAGCTGCTCGCGGGCTGCTCAGCCGGCCTGATCCACGGCTGGCAGCGGCAGGTCGAGCTGTACGCTCGTGCCGTCGCCGCCCGGTCGGGCGGAGATATCCAGTGTCCCGCCAATCTCGCTGACGACGAGCGTCCTGACAATCTGCAAGCCCAGGCTTGACGTCGACTCCAGATCGAACCCGTCGGGGAAGCCCGCGCCATTGTCGGCCACGGTCACGATCAGCCGGTCCGTGCAGCGGTCGGCGGTCACCTCCAGCGTCCCGGTCGCGGGGCCCCCGGCCAGCGCCAGGCCGTGCTGAACGGCGTTGTGCAGCAACTCAGTGAGCACGAGAGCCAGCGGGGTGGCGACCGAAGCCGAAAGCACGCCGAACTTCCCGATCAGGACGGGCGTGATCCTGGCTTCAGGTGCGGAAAGCTCGCCGGCCGTCGCGGCGATCTGCCGCGCGATGTCGTCGAACTCCACCGCCTCGGCGGTCGCATGCGACAGCGTCTCGTGGACCAGCGCGATCGATCCCACCCGGCGGACCGCCTCCTGGAGCGCGGCGGACGCTTCCGGCGCCCGCGTCCGCCTGGCCTGCAGCCGCAGCAGGGCGGCCACGGTCTGCAGGTTGTTCTTGACCCGGTGATGAATCTCCCTGATCGTGGCGTCCTTGGTGATCAGCTCGCGTTCTCGGTGCCGCACCTCGGTGACGTCCCTGAGCAGGATCAGCGCCCCGGCGCGGGCGCCGTTCACGGTCAGCGGGATCGACCGCAGCTGGACGACGGATCCGTTCGCCTCCACTTCCGTCTCCAGATGAGCTCGCCCGCTGGCGGCGAGCATCAGCGAGTCGTCGCGCGGCCCGGTGCTCGCGCAGAGCCGGAGCGTCAGCGGCCCGAGCTCGCGGCCGGCCAGGTCAGCGGTCAGTCCCAGCCGACGGTACGCCGACAGCGCGTTCGGGCTGGCGTAGGTCACCTTGCCCGACCGGCTGAGGCGCAGCATCCCGTCGGTCACCCGGGGTGAATGCAGGTTCGCGACCGCGCTGGCCGGAGACGGGAAAAGCCCGGCCGGGATCATCTGGGCGAGCTCGTCGGCCGCCTTCAGGTAGGCCAGGTCCATCCGGCTTGGCGTCCTCGCCGAATCCAGGTTGGTCGACCGCTCGATCACGGCGATCGCTCGGCCGTTCCGGCCGACCGGGATGGTCTCGTGCCTGACCGGGACACCGCGCCGCCATTCCGGATCACCCTCCCGGCAGATCCGCCCCTCGGCGACCGCTGTGGCCAGCAGCGGCTGGTCCCGGCCCGGCCGCACCGTGCCGACGATGTCGTTCGGCAGCGCGGTCGGCCCGGTGGTCGGCCTGACCTGCGCGAGTGCGATCCAGGAGTCATCCTCCGGCAGCGGCGCCCACAGCGTCAGGTCGGCGAACGACAGGTCGGCGAGCAGCTCCCAGTCCGACACCAGCGAGTGCAGCCAGTCAAGGTCAGCGGCACCGATCCGCGCCCGGCGGGCCAGGTCGTTCAGAGTGGGCACGCTGCCATCATCGCACCGGATCTCCGCCCGTAGCCGCCGGGCACGGCCTGGTAACGTCGCGGCCATGACTCAGGACGGTCAGGCTGTTGCACATGGCGGAGCGCAGGCGGTCGCCGCCGCCCGCGCTCACGGCGCGCGGACGATCTTCACGCTCTCGGGCGGCCACGTGTTCCCGGTCTACGACGGCGCCGTCAAGGCTGACCCGCCGATGCCGATCCTCGACGTCAGGCACGAGCAGACGGCGGTCTTCGCCGCGGAGGCCACCGCGCGCCTGACCAGGACGCCCGGCTTCGCGGTCCTGACCGCGGGCCCCGGGGTCACGAACGGGATCAGCGCGATCACGACCGCGTATTTCAACGGGTCGAGCGTGGTCGTTCTCGGCGGCCGCGCGCCCGACTACCGCTGGGGATCGGGCAGCCTGCAGGAATTCGATCACCCGGCTCTGCTCGCCCCGATCACCAAGCGCGCCTGGACCGAGCACAGCCCGGGCGCGGTCGGCCGCTCGGTCAGCGAGGCGTTCGAGCTTGCCGCGGCCCGGCACCGCGGGCCGGTCTTCCTCGACGTCAGCCTGGAGGCCCTGTTCGGGTCACCAGAGCCGGGCCAGCCAGGACCGGGCCAGCCAGAGCCGGGCCAGCCGGGGGCGGGAGCGGCGGGCGCAGGTGCGGCGGCCGGACCGGCCGGACCGCCGGATCCCGGCGGCGTCGCGCGGATCGCCGAACTGCTGGCCACGGCGGCCCGGCCCGTGCTGGTGCTCGGCTCTGACGTCTGGCTCGACGGGGCCGAGCAGGCCGCCCGGCTGGCCGCCGAGGAACTGCGGCTCCCGGTGGTCGCGAACGGGCAGGGCCGGGGCATCCTCCCGCCCGGCCACGAACTGCTCGTCACGCGGGCCCGGTCGCTGGCGTTCGGCGAGGCCGACCTGGTCATCGTCGTCGGGACACCGCTCGACTTCCGGCTCGGCTACGGCGAGTTCGGCGGCCGGAACGGCACCGAGCCTGCCGCGGTCGTGCATGTCGCCGACGCGCCAGGTCAGATCGCCCGTCACCGCCTCATCGCGGCGTCCGCCGCCGGCGACCTGACCGCGTTCTTCACCGGACTGACCAGTCAGGTCCAGCGGGCCGGCCTGAGCCCGAGGTGGACGAAGGACTGGCTGCCCCGGCTGGCTGAGGCGTGCCGGTCGGCGACCGCCGCCGATGCCGCCCTGCTGGCCAGCGATGCCTTCCCGATCCACCCGATGCGGATCTACGGCGAGCTCGCGCCGCTGCTCGAGCCGGACGCGATCGTGATCGGCGACGGCGGCGACTTCGTCAGCTATGCGGGCAAGTACATCGAGCCGCGCCAGCCAGGCGGCTGGCTGGATCCCGGGCCGTACGGATGTCTCGGCACGGGCCTCGGCTACGCGATCGCGGCGCGCATCGCGCGGCCGGCCGCGCAGGTAGTGCTGCTGCTCGGGGACGGCGCGGCCGGCTTCTCGCTGATGGACGTCGATACCTGCGTCAGGCACCGGCTCCCGGTCGTGATGATCTGCGGCAACAACGGGATCTGGGGCCTGGAGAAGCACCCGATGCAGGCCCTGTACGGCTATGACGTCGCCGCCGACCTGCAGCCCGAGTGCCGGTACGACCAGGTCGTCGCCGCGCTAGGGGGCGCCGGGGAGCTCGTCACCCGGCCGGAGGAGATCGGGCCGGCCCTGCGGCGCGCCTTCGGCTCGGGCGTGCCGTACCTGGTCAACATCGCCACCGACCCGCAGATCGCCTACCCGCGGTCGACAACCGGAGTCTGATCGGCGACCGGCCGGAACTGACCTGGTCAGCCGGCGCCGCCGGCCCTGGCCATGAAGCGGTCCGCGTCGACCAGCACGCGCTCGACGGTTCCCGCTCCGATCACGGCCTCCTCGCCCTCGCCCGGCCCGTACGCGATGAACATGAACACCAGCCGCCGGCCGTCGATCTCGGTCAGCTCAGCCTCGACCTCAAGCGGGGTCCCGACCAGGCTCGGCCGCCGGTGCTCCAGCGTCACCCCGGTGCCGACCGTAGTCTGCCCGGCGGCCAGCTGCGGCGCCGTGGCGGCCACGCAGGCGGCCTCGGCCAGCGCGAGCAGCCGGGGCGTGCCGAGTACCGCGACGTCGCCGCTGCCCAGCGCCAGCGCCGTGTCCTCGTCGGTGACGTCGGCCGTGATGGTCGCGCGGAGGCCGACCGCGACGGAGCCCGCCGCACCGCTAGCTCCGCTCATTCGATGACGGCGATCAGGTCGCCCTCCTGGATGACGTCCCCCTCGGAGACGGCCATCCTGCTGATCGTGCCGGCTCCTTCGGCGAGCACCGGGATCTCCATCTTCATCGACTCGAGTATCACCAGCGTGTCGCCATCGGCCACGGTATCTCCCTGGGCCGCGACGACCTTCCATACGTTCGCGACCATCTCCGCGCGGATCTCGGTCACGCACACCTCCCTGCCTCGGAGCCCATCATCATCACCCAGAGACGGCCGGGCTCGTGCACCATCATCTCCGCTGCGGCATTTACGGGCGCAGTCGGCTCACCACCGACGTGTCATAGTCGCCGGTGGCGAACTCCCGGCAGTTCAGCAACTCGGCGTGGAACGCCAGATTGGTCTTCGGCCCAGTCACGACGAACTCCCCGAGCGCGATCCGAGCGCGGTCCAGCGCCTGCCCGCGATCCGCGCCGTGCACGACCAGCTTGGCCAGCAGCGGGTCGTAGTGCGGCGTCACGAGGTTGCCGGCGGCGTAGCCCGCATCCACCCGGATCCCGTCGCCGGCCGGCTCTTTCCATTCGGTAATGGCACCCGGGCTGGGCAGGAACCTGACCGGGTCCTCCGCGTAGACCCGCAGTTCCAGCGCGTGCCCGGCAGGCTGGACGGAACCCGGGCCGAAACTGACGCCGGCCCCGTCGGCGATCAGCAACTGCTGCTCGACCAGGTCGATCCCGGTGACCATCTCGGTCACCGGGTGCTCGACCTGGAGCCTGGTATTCATCTCCAGGAACATGAACTCGCCGGTCTGGCTGTCCACCAGGCACTCGACCGTGCCCGCGCCGCGGTAGCCGACCGCCTCGCCGGCCCGGACCGCCGCGGCGAGCATGCGCTCGCGCAGGCGGGCGTCCACGCCGGGGGACGGCGTCTCCTCGGCCAGTTTCTGGTGCCGGCGCTGCGCCGAGCAGTCCCGCTCGCCGAGGGCGATCACCCGGCCGTCGGCCAGCCCGAGGACCTGGACCTCGACGTGCCGGGCGCTGGTGATGTACCGCTCGATCAGGATCGCCGGATCGCCGAAGAACCGCTCGGCCCGCGAGCGTGCCGTCTCGAATCCGGCCCGCGCCTGGTCGTCGTCGGAAGCGATGGTCATCCCGATGCCGCCGCCGCCCGCAGCGGCCTTGATCATCACCGGGTAGCCTATCCGGCGGCCGTGCGCGACGGCGTCCGCCGCGTCCCTGACCGGCTCCGAGCTGCCGTGGGCGACCGGGATGCCCACGTCGGCCATCAGGTTGCGGGCCCGGATCTTGTCCCCCATCTGCTCGATCGCATACGGCGACGGGCCGATCCAGGTGAGCCCCTCGTCGAGTACCCGCTGGGCGAAACCCGCGTTCTCGGCCAGAAAACCGTATCCCGGGTGGATGGCCTGCGCCCCCGTGCTGGCGGCTGCGGCCAGGATGGCGTCGGCGTTCAGGTAGCTGAGCCTGGCCTGGGCCGGGCCGATCAGCACGGCCTCGTCCGCTTCGGTCACGAAGGGGAGGCCGGCATCGGCCTCGGAGTAGACCGCGATCACCCGGACGCCCAGCCGGCGGGCGGTCCTGCCGATCCGGCGCGCGATCTCGCCTCGGTTCGCAATCAAGACAGATTCCGGCACGCCGGGCAGCTTACCGGTAAGCCGCCCCGGGCCACGCGCCGATGAGCCGCCGCCGGATCAGAGCCGGGTGATGGGCAGCCGGTCGGTGACGGTGGCGAGCGCCGCCACCACCTGAGGGTCGTACTCGGTGCCGGCATCGAGTCGCAGCCGGTCGATCGCCGCGGCGGTCCGGTCCCGGTCGGCCGAGCCGCCGACCAGGTCATCGAAGGCATTGGCGGCGCGGATGACCTTGCTGCCGAGCGGTGGCGTCTTCGGGCCGCCCTGCGCGGGCAGCCACTGCCAGCGGACCAGCTCGGCGACCATGTCGAGCACGCCGGTCTGCCTGATCACCTCGGCGCCGAACTCGGCGATCCGCCGGGTGTCCGCCTGGGACACCAGCAAGGTGGCACCGCCCGGGATCGGCTCTACCAGCGACAGCTGGCCGATGTCGTGCATCAGCGCCGCGTACTCGAGGTTCAGCAGGTCGGGCTCCGGCATTCCGAGCTCGCGGCCGATCGCCAGCGCCAGGCGGCTCACCCGGCGCGAGTGCCCGCTCTCGACGTACCCGCCGACCTCGGTGACCTGTGCGAGCGCCCGGACGGTCTGCAGATAGGTAGCGCGGATGCCGGCGTAGCGGCGGAACGCGAACTGGATCACCAGCAGCGGGCCGGCGAATACCGCCAGCTCGGCCAGTCCCATGACCTCCGCGCCGAACACCGTGATGATCGCGGCCATGCCGACCGCGAGGCCGAGCCGCCACTGCACGCCGAGCTCGTCGGTCAGCGTGACCGAGTACCTGGCCCGCAGGTCATCGGCCCTGATGATGGCCGAGATGACGGTCTCGATCAGCCAGCCCAGCATGGCCAGGACGACCATCATCGCGAAGGCGAGCCACGGCGACCCCGCGGCCAGGTAACTGGTGAACGGGCTGAACAGGAAAGCGACGCAGGCGACCGCCACGAGCCGCGCCGACATGCCGGTGACCCCGGCCCGGCGGCCAGCCGCGATATGCGGCAGCGAGCCGAGCACCATGCCGACCGCGGCCACGATCACGACCTGGAAGGGACCGCCGTTCATCGGGAGATGCTCGGGCTGGCTCTGCCCGGAAATCCGCATGACCATGGCATATGACAGGGCGGCCGACATCGCGATGGGCGCGGCCTCCCGGCCGCCCGGCAGGGCCAGCCGGAGCAGCTCGCCGAACGCGATGTAGAGGGCGAACGCGATCGCCACGTCGCGGTCGTGGACGGGGGCGATCGCGGTGTGCGCCACCGCCACGACGATGAGGAGCGACGTCAGCGAGAGCAGGGCCAGGCGGCCGGTGTCGACCGTCTGCCACGCCAGCCAGCGCTGCTCGGCCGTCCTGCCCGTCATATGGTTTCCACCACGCGCAGCGGCGAGATCGGGTCATCATGATCCTGGGAGGTCAGGATCTCGTGCCCGCGCGGCTGCGCCGGCTCCTGCAGCTGCCAGCCGTGGCGGTCGAGCGCGGCGATGAACGCGTCGACGATCTTCGGGTCGAACTGCGTACCCGCTCCCCGGCGCAGCTCGTCGATGGCCTCGGAGATCCTGGTCGCCCTGCGGTAGGCGCGGGTGGAGGTCATGGAGTCGAACGCGTCGGCGACGGCGATGATCCGCGCGAACTCGGGAATCTCGTGGCCAGCGAATCCCATCGGATAGCCGCGGCCGTCCATCCGCTCGTGGTGGTGCATGATTCCGGTCAGCGCCTCATTCAGGAACCCGATTTCCCTGACTATCTCCAGGCCCCGCATCGGATGCAGCTGGATGGCGGCGTACTCCTCCTCGGTCAGACTGCCTTCTTTCTGCAGCACCCGGGTCGGCACGCCGAGCTTCCCGACGTCGTGCAGCATCCCGGCGAACCGCACGGCCTCCGCGCGGTCGGTCCGCATGCCGATCTGGCGCGCGATCAACCCGGCGCCGCGGGAAACCCGCTCGCTGTGGCCCCTAGTGTAGAAGTCCTTGGTCTCCACTGCCTGGCAGAGCGCTCGCAGCGTGGCGGTATGCGCCCGCTGCTGCTCGGCGAACTGGGCCATCGCCCACCGCGCGACGTACAGCGGCACCAGCACGACCGCGGCCGCGGCCGGGCCGAGCACGGCCCACAGCGCCGCGATGACCAGTCCCAGCGCGGCGAAGCCCAGATCGGAGGCGAGCAGCAGCGGCAGGCCCCAGCCGGGCACGGCCTGCTGCGCCCCCGCCAGGCTGTGCCGGTCGAGCAGCATCATCCCCCACAGCAGGGCATGGTTCACCAGCACGAGGATCAGCGCGGCGACGGCGAACGGCCGCAGCGACATCCCGAACCAGTCTGCGGCGACCGGCGCGCCGTGCAGGACGGCCGGCAGGTACCCGACGTCCAGCACCGGCTGGCCGTGGAGCACGTGGAAGGCCGTACCGGCGGCATAGCCGGCGATCGCGTTCATCGCGCCGTTGAACAGGCGCTCCGCGGCGGGCACCTGACTGCGGACGCTGAGCACCGCGACCGCGCCCACCATGGCGGCCCCGACACCGCCGTACTGGCTGAGCATCACGCCGGCCGCCAGGGTCGCCGCCGAGCTTGGCGACCACGCCCACTGGCGCACGCCGAGCAGGGTCGGCGTCGAGTCACAGATCAGGAAAAGGACGGCCAGGACGCCATAGATAACCCAGAACCCGGGCGGCAGCGTTTCGGCCGGAACGCGAGCGAGAATGGCGCCCGCCGCGGACACGACGGCGACGATGTACAGCCAGGTGGTCAACGAAAGCCTGCCCATATCCTCCCCGCCGACCGCTCAGCCCGACTTTCGCCACTCAGCGTAACGCGATCGCGCCGCCCCGCGTCGGACTCCGGCGCATTGCCAGCAGTTCATTCTGAAAAGTGACAGCCGAATTGGCAGCGAGCCACACGCGAATTAGGTCGAGGCGGCCTCGGGCCTGCCTGGCAGAGATCCCTGGCCTCAACGGGCCGTCCGGCGTGCTGCCACTCGGCAGGCGCGCGCGGCGCGGCGCGGGCCGGGCAGGACGTCCGGCTAGCTGGCCTCGATCTGAGACCGGACGGCCTCGATCCTGGTCAAGACCTTCTCGCGGAGGTCAGCCGGGACCTGCTCGTGACCGCAGTGCCGGTGCACAAGGCGCTTGACGGCCTCCTCGAGCCCGTACTCGCGCAGGCAGGGCCCGCATTCGTCGAGGTGGACCTTGACCTTGGCGGTGGAGGTCTGGTCCATCTCGCCGTCGAGGTAGCTGTAGACCCGGTCAAGAACCTCGCTGCACGGCACCTCGTGCGGGTTTCCGCAGCTCATTACGCATCCCCCCCGGGCGCCTTGGCCGGCGAAGACGGCTGCGGGGCTGTGGCGGCCATACCGAGATCGGCCGCGTAATCCTGCAGCATCTCGCGCAGCTGCCGGCGACCCCGGTGCAGGCGCGACATCACGGTCCCGATCGGGGTACCCATGATGTCGGCAATCTCCTTATAGGCGAAGCCTTCGACATCGGCCAGATAGACCGCGATCCTGAACTCTTCGGGGAGCGCCTGCAGAGCTTCCTTGACGTCGGAGTCGGGCAGGCCCTCGAGCGCCTCGGCCTCGGCCGACTTAAGACCCGACGAGGTGTGCGAGGCGGCCCGGGCTAGCTGCCAGTCCTCGATTTCCTCCGTACCGGACCGCTGCGGCTCGCGCTGCCGCTTGCGGTAGGTGTTGATGAACGTGTTGGTGAGGATCCGGAACAGCCAGGCCTTGAGGTTGGTGCCGTCCTGATACTGATGGAACGAACCGTAGGCCTTGGCGAACGTCTCCTGCACCAGGTCCTCGGCGTCCGCCGGGTTGCGGGTCATCCGCATCGCCGCCGCGTACAGCTGATCCAGGTACGGCAGGACATCACGCTCGAAGCGCTCGTTGCGCCCCTGCAGTGTCTCAGCTACCGGACCCACCCCCTCCGCCTTGCGTGGCTGACTCCGGACAGGCTGCCAGCCGCCTCGGGCGGAGGATACCGCGCCGGGTGTTCGTGCGGTTCGCACGGCTACCCGAATATCACCGGACCGGGACCTGACCGTGTCCGAGGGTGCTACAGCGCACCGGCTATTACCAGCAATGGGCACGCGCGTTGCAACACGGCTCGTCCCGCCTTCATTCCGCCGGGCCGGCGACCGCCGGCCCGGCGGACCTCTAGCGCAGCGTCAGCGACGCTGTCTGTCCCGTTTTGCCTGGCACGTCAGGCATCGAGCCGCCTCTGGCTTGACTTCCAGTCTGCCCTCCGGCACGGGCTTGGCACAATCGACGCAGGTCCCGTAGCTGCCGTTCTCCAGCCTGACCAGCGCGTCGAGCACGAGCACGCGCCTGGCCTTGGCCGCGGCGAGGATCGCCTCGGCCCGGTCAGATTCGGCCAGGTTGGTTCCCGCGTCGGCCGGGTCCTGGGGGTAGTCGGCCACGAGCGGATGCCGCTGATGAGCCCCGTTCAAGACGGCGACCGTCCTGTCGAGCTCGTCACGGACCTCCTCCAGGCGCCTACGAGCGGCTGCGACATCCAACTCGCTCACACCTCCCGTGCCGCTGCGCTCAGCCAGCAAAACCTCAGGCATCGCTCCTACCTCCAGACCCCGGTGATACCGGCTCGGCTTCCTTAACAAGCTCAGGCCCGTTATTGCGGACGGAGTTGACCTCGAGCGAGACCGGATACGTGATCAGCCCGTGCGCCGCGGCCGGTGCGAGCAGCGCCCGCACATCGGCAGCGTCGGTGTTCGCCGGATCGAGCCAGTCACTCCAGCTCGCGCGGTCGATCACCATGGGCATCCGGTCGTGGATCTCGCCCAGCTCGTCGGGCGCCGTGGTCGTGATGACGGCAGCGGTCCATAGCCAGGCAGCGGGATCGTCATCCGGCCTGGAACGGTCCCGCCACAGCTCGTAAATTCCGGCGAAAGCCAGCACGCCGTGATCTGGCCGGCAGATGAAATACGGCTGCTTCGGTCCCTTGGTACCGGCGGGCGGCTGCTGCCACTCGTAGTACCCGTCGGCCGGGAGCAGGCAACGCCGCCTGGCGAAGGCGTTCCTGAATGACGGCTTCTCGCTGACCGTCTCGGACCGGGCGTTGATCATGCGGCTGCCGATCGAGATGTCCTTGGCCCAGGAAGGGACCAGACCCCAGCGGACGATCCGCAGCTCACGAGCGACGGCCGGGGCCGAGTCCCGCGCCCCGGGCTGAGCCTGGTCCGCGGGCGTCCGGTCCTGCCGTGACTTGCGGGTCATGACCGCGTAGACCGGTTTCGTCGGCGCGACGTTGTAATCAGGCGCGAGCGGCTCGTCGACGCGATCGCGCTGCACGACGAACTCCTCGAGGAGCTCGATGCGCGAACGCGCTGACGCGTACCGGCCACACATGTGATCCACCTTCGCTGCGTCGTCGAGACCGGGGGGCGGCGTCCCGGCTGCGCCGAGGTGCCGTCGGTTCGGCCACTGTTCGTGACCTGGTAGCGGCCGGGGTCTCCGGGGCTGACCCCGCCACCTGAACAACGGATTGACGCTGTTCATAGCCACGTCAGCCGGTCGCCAAACATTGGTAAACCCGCGGGCTGCGTCCGGGACCGTTTCGGGCCCCGCCGGGCCGTCCGCGCCCGGAGCTCACGGTCACGGCCGGATTTCCCGCCGGCCGGAGCGGGCCACCCGCCGTGGTGATGAAACCGGGGTCACCGGGAGCCAATAGCCTTGCGGTATGGCCACCGATCAGCCTGGCGAGGATCCGACCAGCCGCGGAACGCCGGACGACTGGCTGGTTCCGCGCGCGGCGGGGCCGGTGCGGGCGCTCGTGCGGCTTCCCGGCTCGAAGTCGATGACCAACCGGGCCCTTGTCCTCGCCGCGCTCGCCGACCGCCCGACCCTGATCAGCGGACCGCTCGTGGCCAGGGACACCCAGCTGATGGCGGACGCGCTCCGCGCGCTGGGCTGCCGGATCGAGGAACTGGCCGGGACGTGGCGAGTCGAGCCAGCGTCGCTCGGCGCGGGCCCGGCGGGCTCCGGCCAGCCGGGTGCCGGCCAGCCCGCTCAGCCCGGTGCCGGGCGGCCCGGCATCGGCGTCGATGTCGGCAACGCGGGCACCGTGCTGCGATTCGTGCCGCCGGTGGCCGCCCTGACCGGCGCCGACGTGACGTTCCTGGGCGACGCGCGCGTGTCGCAGCGGCCGGTCGGGCCGCTGCTCGCCGCCCTGCGTGAGCTCGGCGTCGCGATCTTTGACGACGGGACCGGCGCGATCCCGTTCGTCGTGCACGGCCGCGGCTCGGTGCCGGGCGGAACGGTGACGATCGACGCCTCGGCGTCCTCGCAGCTGGTCTCGGGCCTGCTGCTGGCCGCCCCGCGGTTCGACGCCGGCGCGGAGATCAGGCACTGCGGGGCGGCACTGCCGTCAGCGCCGCACATCGAGATGACGGTCCGGATGCTCCGTGCCTGCGGCGCCGACGTCCGGGCCGTCGACGACGAGGCCCCCGGCGCCGGGCCGGGGCCGGCCAGCCGGGCCGGGACGGGCGAGCGAGGTCCCGTTGCGAAAATCTGGCGAGTACGGCCCGGGTCGATCTCGCCCGGGGTCATCGACATCGAGCCTGACCTGTCCAACGCCGTCCCGTTCCTCGCGGCCGCGCTGGCGACCGGCGGCGAGGTTACGGTCGCGGACTGGCCGTCGGACAGCCTGCAGCCCGCCGTGCGGATCATCGAACTGCTGGGGGCGATGGGCGCGGACGTGCGGCAGACCCCGGACGGGCTGCGCGTGCGCGGCACCGGCGGGATCGACGGCATCGGCGCGGACCTGAGCGAGGTCGGGGAGCTGACCCCGGTGCTGACGGCGCTGGCCGCGCTGGCCGGCTCACCGTCGGAGTTCACCGGGATCGGGCATCTGCGCCGGCACGAGAGCGACCGGCTGGCCGCCCTGGCGGGCGAGATCGGCAAGCTGGGCGGGGACGTGAGCGAGACCGCCGACGGCCTGCGGATCAGGCCCTCGGCCCTGCACGCGGGCGGCGTGACCTTCGACAGCCACGACGACCACCGGCTGGTGATGGCGGCGGCCGTTCTGGGCCTGGTCACCGACGGCCTGCGGGTGCGCAACGCGGCCACCGTCGGCAAGACGTTCCCCGAGTTCAGCCGGTACTGGGCCCGGATCCTGGCGCCGGCGTAATGGCACAGCGCGGCGGGCACAGCGGCATGGACGAGGACGACGTCCGGGTCAGGGCCGGGCGTGGCTCCCGGCCGCGCACCAGGCGGCGGCCCGCGCACGCCGAGGCCGCCCTGGCCTTCGTCACCGCCGTCGACCGCGGCCGGTACCGGTGCGTGATCGGCGACCAGGTCGTCAGCGCGATGAAGGCGCGCGAGCTGGGCAAGGGCAACATCGTGGTCGGTGACTCCGTCAGCCTGACGGGCGATGTCACCGGCGCTGCGGGCACGCTCGCTCGGGTCGTCAGGATCGAGCCGCGCCGGACCGTCCTGCGCCGGTCGCCCGATGACACCGACCCGGTCGAGCGGGCGATCGTCGCCAACGCCGACCAGCTGGTGATCGTCTGCGCGCTCGCCGACCCGCCGCCGCGGCTCAGGCTGATCGACCGGTTCCTCGTGGCCGCCTACGACGCCGGGCTCGAACCCGTGCTCTGCCTGACCAAGGCCGACCTGGCCGGGCCGGAGTCGATCCTGCCGGTCTACGCGCCGCTCGGGGTCCGGTTCGTGGTTCTCGGCCGGCCGCTGTCGGAGGAGATGCTGGCCGACCTGCGCGGGCTGCTGGCCGGGAAGCTCAGCGTCCTGGTCGGTCATTCGGGGGTGGGAAAGTCGACGCTGGTCAACACGCTGATCCCGGACGCCGACCGGGCCGTGGGCGCGGTGAACGTGGTGACCGGGCGGGGCAGGCACACGTCGTCGTCGGCGGTCGCGCTCGCGCTGCCGGGCGGGGGCTGGCTGATCGACACCCCCGGGCTGCGCAGCTTCGGCCTCGGTCACATGTCGCCCGAGCGGGTCGTGCGGGCGTTCGGCGACCTCGCAGAGGGGGCGGAACGCTGTCCGCCGGGCTGTGACCACCTCGGGCCGGACTGCGCACTGGACGGCTGGGTCGCGGCCGCGGGCGCGGACACTGGACCGCTGGCGGCCCGCCTCGACTCGCTGCGCCGGCTGCTTCGCAGCAAGGAGGGACCGGACGGAGCCGACGGGGCGGACGCGGAGGATCGCGAGCAGGACGGCGACCCGCAAAGCTGATCCGGTCATAGTCACTGTGCCCGATTAGCGATAGCGTTCGGCAGCATGGCGGGTTTCGATGACGACCTGCGCTTCGCCCACGTGCTGGCCGACGCGGCGGACGACATCACCATGCGCCGGTTCCGCGCGCTCGACCTCAGCGTCCAGGCCAAGCCGGACCTGACCCCGGTGACCGATGCCGACCTGGCGGCCGAGGACTCGCTGCGCAACGTGCTGAGCCGGGCCAGGCCGCGGGACGCGATGCTGGGCGAGGAGTTCGGCCGGACCGGGTCGAGCCCGCGCTGCTGGATCATCGACCCGATCGACGGGACCAAGAACTTCGTCCGCGGCGTGCCGGTCTGGGCGACGCTGATCGCGCTCCAGGCGGACGGCCAGGTGACGGTCGGCGTCGTCTCCGCACCCGCGCTCGGCCGCCGCTGGTGGGCCGCGCAGGACGGCGGTGCCTGGACCGGCAAGTCGCTGACCAAGGCCACGGCCTGCCGGGTATCGGGGGTCACCAGGCTCGAGGACGCCTCGCTGTCCTACTCCGACCTCGCGACCTGGGAGCGGCGTGGGCGGCTCGACTCGTTCCTCGGCCTGGCCAGGTCGGTCTGGCGGACCAGGGCGTACGGCGACTTCTGGTCACACGTGCTGGTCGCCGAGGGAGCGGTGGACATCTCCGCCGAGGCGGAGGTCTTGCTCTGGGACCTGGCCGCGCTGCAGGTGATCGTGACCGAGGCCGGCGGGATCTTCACCGACCTGGCCGGAAAGCCAGATCCGGACGGCGGCAACGTGCTGTGCACGAACGGCCAGCTGCACGACGAGGTCCTCGGCCTGCTGGCCGAGTAGCCAGCCGCGGCCGCGCCAGCCAGCCGCTCGCTGGCCCTGGCCTTGCCCTCGGCAGCCGGATGAACGATGCTGGACCTAGCGGCATCACATGTTCACAAGCCCGGGCCGCGGCGCTGGCACTGGCGCCTCCGATCGCTAGCGGCCCCGCCTCGACCGCATGTCAGCTGTTCCCGCACGTCCAGCCAGGAGGAGTGATCGGATCATGAAGGTCAAGGACGGGATGAGCCAGGTCGTCCTGAGCGTCGGACCGGCGCACACGCTCCGCCAGGCGGCGCGGATGATGTCCGCGCAGCGCGTCGGCGCGGCCGTGGTGCTCGACCACGAGCGTTCCGGGATCGGCATCCTGACCGAGCGCGACATCCTGAACTCCCTTGGCGCCGACCAGGATCCGGACACCGAGCTCGTCGCCGATCACCGGACCGGCGACGTGGTCTTCGCCTCGCCGGACTGGACTCTCGAGCGAGCGGCGGAGACGATGGTGTCGGCCGGCTTCCGGCACCTCGTCGTGGTCGACAAGGGCGAGGTGACCGGGCTGCTGTCGATGCGCGACATCGTGCGGTGCTGGTCGGGCAGCAGCACCGAGGCCGCCGTCGGCTCAGGGTCCCGACTCGACTAGCCGCCCGAACCGCAGCAGCGACGAGCCGAGGCCCGCCCGGGCCAGCGGGGCCAGCAGCGCGTAGGCGACCCGCGTGAAGGCGGGCGCGGCGGCGGCGGGCAGGACGCCGAGCAGCGGGGCGGGCAGCAGGATCCGCTCGGTCCAGCGGAACTCGCTCCGGGCGCCGCGCGGCAGGATCTCGAAGATGCCCTCGCCGCGGACGAGGTTCCCGGTGTGGGTGACCGTGCACCGCCGGGGCGGATCCCACTCGGTGATTTCCATCGTGTCGGTGAAGCCGACCGGCCCGAAGCCGGTCCGCCCGGTGACGCCGGCCCCCAGGCCGTGGCCGCCGCTGGTCCTGGTGGCCCAGATCCACTCGCGCTGCCTGGACCAGTCGAAGGCCAGATCCCAGACCCGCTCGGGGTCGGCGTCGACGGTGACTCCCGCCGTGATCGTCAGGCTGGTGGGCATCCGGCTACGCTAGCTTCCCGGTCCCGCGATCGCGGACAGATCGTTGACATGCGGCGATTCCGGCGCGAACCTGACCTGGACACCCCGCGACGGACCGCCTAGCATTGACTGTATGGTCAGTCAGCACACAGTTCGACAGGACTCCGTCAGCACGCCCGCGGCGCCGCCTGCCCCGCTCGACCCGGCCGCGCTGGCCGAGTCGCTCCTCCCGTTCGGCCAGAGCCGGATGCTCCCCCGCGCCGCCTATACCGACCCTGACGTGTTCGAGTGGGAGCAGCGGCATTTCTTCGGCCGCGGCTGGCTGTGCGTCGGCCGCAGCGACCAGGTGCGCAACCCGGGCGACCAGCGGGCCGAGTCGGCTGGCGTGGGCAGCGTGCTGCTGGTCAGGGACGACGACGGCGTGCTGCACGCGTTCGCGAACACCTGCCGCCACCGCGGTCACGAACTGCTCCCGTGCGGCGCATCCGCAAGCCAGAGCGTGATCATCTGCCCGTACCACGCCTGGACATACGGGCTGAACGGTGAGCTGCGCGCGGCGGCCGGCTTCAAGGGCCAGCGCGGGTTCAGCGTCCGTCAGTGGGGCCTGCTCGAGCTTCCCTGCACCGAGTGGCACGGCCTGATCTTCGTCGACGGATCCGGTCACGCGGAGCCGCTGGAGGAGGCACTGGGGTCGCTGGACAGCATCCTCGCGCCGTACGAGATGAGCAGGCTGGTCGTCGCGGGCACGCACGAGTACGACGCCGCGGCGAACTGGAAGATCCTCACCGAGAACTACCACGAGTGCTACCACTGCCCGTCGATCCATCCCGAGCTGTGCCGGGTCAGCCCGCCGAAGAGCGGCGACAACTACGACGTGCCCGGCACCTGGGTGGGCGGCACGATGGACCTGCGGCCGGGGATGACGACCATGTCGCTGGACGGGACCAGCCATTCAGTCCCGCTGCGCGGCCTGGACGAGACCGGGCTGCGAACGGTCATCTACGTGAACGTGTTCCCCAACGTGCTGATCAGCCCGCACCCCGACTACGTGATGGTGCACCGGCTCACGCCGCTGGCCGCGGACCGGACCAGGATCGAGTGCAGCTGGGCGTTCGCGCCGGAGGCGACCGCCAGGCCGGACTTCGACCCCAGTTACGCGATCGACTTCTGGGACCTCACCAACCGGCAGGACTGGACCGCGTGCGAGTCCGTCCAGCGCGGGCTGTCGTCTCCCCATGCGGTGCCAGGCCCGCTCAACCCGGCCGAGGATGCCGTGTACCAGTTCGTCACGATGGTCGCCCGCGGCTACCAGGGCCAGTCCGTGTGGACCAACGGCGGCTCCCCCTGGACCGCTCCGCTCCCCACCCCCACCCCTCCCGCCCCCGCTCCCGCCCGCACTCCCGCTCCCGCTCCCGCTCCCGCTCCCGCTCCGCTGCAGCGTTCATGATCGTGGTGACTTAGCGCGTGATAACGCGGTCAAGTCACCACGATCATGGAAGGTCCGCTACTTCACCTCGGTGAGCAGGCCGGTGGTTACGTCGAAGACGAAGCCGCGAACCTGGTCGGTGTGCGGGATGAAGGGGCTGGCCTTGATTCGCGCGATCGACTGCCGGACGTCGGCGTCCAGGTCGCCGAACGCCTCGGCAGCCCAGGCGGGCTTGATCCCCGTGTCGGCCTCGATACTGGCCTTGAACTCGTCGTCGGTGAAGGTCAGCATCCCGCAGTCGGTGTGGTGAATGAGGATGATCTCCTTCGTGCCCAGCAGTCGCTGGCTGATGGCGAGCGACCGGATCTCGTCGTCGGTGACGACGCCTCCGGCGTTCCTGATGACGTGCGCCTGACCCTCGTCGAGCCCGAGAATGCCGTAGACGTTGAGCCTGGCGTCCATGCACGCGACGACCGCCACACCGAGCGCCGGCGGTAGCGGGAGGGGCCCGTTGAACTCCTGGGCGTAAGCAGCGTTGTTGGCGAGCAGCTGGTCAGTGACAGACATAAGCAAGCCTCCTGGGATCTCTGGCCGGACGGTCGGAACAACCGGCCGCCGGCTCGCCGTGTTCCTGGCCGGACGTCATCTTCCCTGAGTTCGCCCGTATTCCCGGATCCGTCCGCCGAATCGGGTACGAATGAATCACGGACCGCTGATCTCACGGACCGGGTGCAGGAGGTGCGCAGTGGCTGGGAGCGGCGACGGTGACGGCGGCAAAGGCGGCAGCAAGGGCACGGGCCGGGCGAAGGACAAGAGCGCCAAGGACCAGAAGAACGACGACGACGGCGGTGTACGGCTGAAGCGATCGCTGTACGAGGCGGAACTGCGCCGGCTCCAGGCCGAGCTGGTGAAGCTGCAGGAATGGGTCAGGGCCGAGCGGACCAGGATCGTCGTGGTGTTCGAGGGACGGGACGCGGCCGGAAAAGGCAGCACGATCAAGCGGGTAACCGAGTTCCTGAACCCCAGGATCGCGCGGATCGTGGCGCTGCCGGCGCCGACCGAGCGCGAGCAGACGGAGTGGTACTTCCAGCGTTACATCGAGCATCTTCCGGCCGGCGGGCAGATCGTGCTGTTCGACCGCAGCTGGTACAACCGCGCAGGCGTCGAGCGTGTGATGGGTTTCTGCACCAAGGAGGAGTACGGACGGTTCCTGCATCAGTGCCCGCTGTTCGAGCGGATGCTTGTCGAGGACGGCATCCTGCTGCGCAAGTACTGGTTCTCGGTCAGCGACGAGGAACAGCAGCGCCGCTTCCGGTCACGGCTCGATGATCCGATGCGCCGCTGGAAGCTCTCGCCGATGGACCTGGAATCCATCACCCGGTGGGAGGACTACTCGCGCAGCAAGGACGAGATGTTCGTGCATACCGACATTCCCGAGGCGCCGTGGTACGTCGTGGAGAGTGATGACAAGCGCAGCGCGAGGATCAACATGATCGCTCACCTGCTGTCCACGATCCCCTACCAGGACGTGCAGCGGATGCCGCTCTCTCTGCCGCACCGGCCTCCGTCGAAGGGCTACATCCGGATGCCGAAAGGCATGCAGACCTATGTGCCGGACCACGCGGCCAGCCTCGAGTCCGGCTCGCACCAGCACCACTCGGACTGACAACGGTGGGACGGCTCATCGCGCGAGCCGATCCAGGCTCGCGGGCAAGCCGTCCCGCCGCTTCGTGGCGTCAGGCCTTGACGTGCGCCAGCGGACCCTTGCTGTCGGGGAAGTTCGACGTGTTGAGGATCTGAATGCCGGCGTGCTGCTCGCCGTTGAACGGCGTCACGATCGGCGACGTCGCGGCGCCCTCACAGTGCAGCGCGAAGGGCTTGGCCGGGCTGTTGAACCACAGGCCCAGGTGGTACTGGTGCGTCGGGGCCACGGCGTGCGCGGGGTCGACATCGACCGTGAAGGTCTCCACGTTAAAGATGCCGCGAACGGTCACGGTGCCGTTACCGTGCTTGTCGGTCTGCACGTCGCTCTGGTACCAGGACACGCCGAACGGCTTGTTCGGAGTCTGGATCACGAACAGGTCGAAGCCGGTGTTGGCCGGCAGTCCGTGCACCGAGACCGTCATCGTGTCGTTCAGAGATCCGCGGGTGATCTTCACTGTCGCGCCCGCGTGCGGCAGGCAGGTGGCGCCGGGGGTCCGCACCATCTTGAACGAGAAGCCGGAGCTGGCGGCCGGACGGCTGGAACCGACCGCCTGCGCGGCGCCCACCGAGAGAGCCAGGGCTGCCGCTGCGGCCAGGACTGCGCCCCCGCGGACGGCCCGACGAATAGAGATATTGCGGGAATAGATCGAATAGAACGAACGGGGCGATACCATACTAGACTCCCATCGGAGTAGGCGACATTGCTTCATCATGCCTCTTCAGCGCGATTGCGAAACTATCTGCCTTACAAGTTGTTGAGCCCCTAAGGCGCTTTAAGGTGTCCTAAATCGGGCTGGTCGCGGGCCGGCCGGACCGGCCCGACTGCGCCTTCCTGCGCCGGCCGCGAGGGCGCGGGCCCCGCTGTCCCGGTTAAGTCCGGAATGCGGGGTAGCTGCGGGCCATGTTGTCATCCATCTTCAGCGTCATCGCAATGATCGTCGGGCTGATCCTCGACATCATCACCCTGCCATTCCGCGCCGCGGCCGCCCTTCTCGGCGGCGCCAAATTCGAGTTCCGCAGGTTCAGCCATCCTCGTCGTCGCCTCTGACGGGCAGCTCGCCGCGGCGCCAGCGCCAGGCGGCCCGCCGCCCGTCAGCGCGATCCCCCTTGGCAGACGCCGACCTGCGCGAGTACCGTTGCAGTCGGTTGTCAAGCCAGCCGCGGTTCAGGGCTGGCTTGCTCTCCCTCACCGCGGTAACGGCGGTCATTTCGGGGAGGGTAACCATTGGCTGATCGGTACACCCGGGACGGCAGCAGACTGGCGGTCGTCTCACTCCCCGCCACCATCGACATGAACAATGCCTGGCAGGTCAGCCAGGAACTGCTGGCGACCTTCGTCGCCGGCGTGACGACAGTGATCGCCGACCTGTCCGGGACGATCCGCTGCAGCGTGGCAGGCGTTCACGCGCTCGCGCTAGCTTGCCAACGGGCCGCGGCTGACAGCGTCGAACTGCGACTGGCGATACCGGCCGGCGAGGCCCTGCACGTCTTTTCCCTGACCGGTCACGACCGGTGGCTGCCGATCTACCCCAGCCTGGGCGCGGCGATCGCCGGCGGCGGAACCTCGCCGGAGACCGGGCCCGGCGGGTAAAGCCGCCGCCGGCCAGCCCACGGCGCTGAGCCGCATCGCCAGCCAGGATCGTGCCGCTGACATCGCGGTGCGCGGTGGCGGGCGCCGATTGCCAGACGATCCGCGACTTATCATGACTTTGCGCAGCACAAATTTCGCGTTGCAGCCTAGATCGGGCGCGATTTTGACGCCAAGTCATGAAGAGTCGAGTCGCTCGGCGCCGGACCGGCCCGATACGCCCGTTTCATGCCGGATTGATGGTGCTGGGCGGTAGCCGGTCAGCGTCGAGGCGGCCGCGGCTGAGGCGGATTACTCGAACTTCTCTCGACCAGGACAGCCCGCTATGAAAGCATTGGTCAGTACTTGTAGCTGGTAGCCCGTTTTCAGCCCCCCAGGCGGCGACGAATGACCGAGCTCACCTACCCGAGCTTCCCGAAGCGCGTGTTTGCCGTCGCCGGTGCCGTAGTGCTCGCCGCGATCATCGCGGCGATCGTCAGTAACGAGAGCGGGCCTACCGTGCCGGGCTGCGCTAGGGCTGCCCGGCACGTGATGGCCAGACACGACTACTCGCCGGACCTGATGCGGCTGGATGGTCCCGCTTCGGTTCCCGCCTGCCGCGGGCTGAGCGCAGGCCAGTTCGCCGACGCGGTCGTCATCGCCTACCAGGCCGAATACGGCCGGTTCCTGGCCCGGGTGCCGATTACCCATAGCCTGCCGCCGCCGTCCTACAAGGCGCTCAGCGCTCAGGATGAGGCCAGGTCGCGGCGGTAGCAGTGCCCGTCTCGGGCTCAGCGCTGCTCGCTCAGCCGCGGTCGGATCTCCTCGCGGCCGGGTCCTGGCCAGGGTGGCCGGTGGTAGCCTCGTTCCCTTGTGGTGCGGAGTCCGGGTTACTCGACGAGCGCTGATCGCAGCATTCGGATCTGCGCTCGCGCTGATCATTCTGTCGTCGGCCGCCTTCCTGCTCACCGGCCATAAGTCGCCGTCACGGTCACCGTCGCCCAGGCTGCCCGTCATCAAGCCGTCGCCGGCGCCGAGCCCGTCGGTGAAGCCGCCGCTGACGTCGCCCTTTACCGGCGAGCGGATCAAGTACCTGCGCCGGGTCCTGATCTTCAAGATCGACAACGTCATCCAGGCGCGGCCGCCGACCGGACTGGCGAAGGCCGACATCGTCTACCTGCTCCCGGTCGAGGGCGGGCTCAGCCGGATCTTCGCCGTCTTCTCATCGCATGTCCCGCCCGTCGTCGGCCCGGTCAGGAGTTCTCGCGAGGAAGACATCAAGCTGCTGCGGCAGTTCGGGCGGCCGGCGTTCGCCTTCTCAGGAGCGCAGCCCGCCCTGCTGCCGGTCGTGGAGCACGCCAGGATCGTCAACCTGTATGCCGGCATCGTCGGCGGCTATTTCCGCGACTGGAACCGGGTCGAGCCGTACAACCTCTACGCCGATACGAAGACACTGCTCCGCGAGGCACCGCACGCGAGCCCGGCGCGCGACATCGGATTCAGGTTCGGCGCGGCCCCGGCAGGCGGCCAGCCGACCCATTCCTACCGGGTGGGGTACCAGGCCGCGCATTTCACGTTCTGGTGGTCGCCGAAACAGCACCGGTGGCTGGTCTCGATGGACGGCAGCCCGGCCCGCGCCGCCAACGGCCGCAAGCTCGGCGGCCGCACCATCGTCGTTCAGTACGTGCGGGTCGGCACCTCAGTCTTCCGCGAACTCGGGATCAGGCCCCCGTACGCCAATACCGTCGGCCAGGGCAGCGCGGTCGTGCTCCGCGACGGCCGGGCCTACCGCGTGCACTGGTCCCGCCCGAGAGCCAATGGCGGCACCACCTTCACGCTGCCGGATGGTCACCGGATGGCGTTCGCGCGCGGGCAGGTCTGGGTCGTCTACGGCCTAGCCCCCGGTTCCACTGGCTGAGCTGCCGGAAACATTCGGGAGCCTGCCTTACTGGTAGATCTCTCTGGCCCGCCTGATCTTGGTCACGGAGCGGTTCACCTGCACGCCGTGCTTCTCGAGCTCGGGAAGAATCGCGGGGCTGCGGTCGCTAAGAAACGCGATCGGGTTAGCCTCGCCGCCGCGAAGGCGGAAGCAGACGGCGATCCTGCTGGCCGGCAGCGCGACGAGTTCGGCTACCGCGAGCTCTTCGTACTTCGCTTCCCAGGTCGGGACGATCCAGCGGCTGATCAGAATCCCGTGCAGCCGCACGCCCCAGTCGAAGAACTCCAGCCGCACGAGGGTGCCGCTCGTCATGACCCATCGGCACATGACGCCGCCGTAGAACAGCTCTTCCAGATCACCCGCGGGCACCTCGATCCGCCGGGCGCAGGTGGCGGCCAGCCTGTTCCACAGCAGAAGGCCTGCGGCGCCGAGGAGAACCAGCAGCACGACGAGAACGTTTACCAGGAGCACCGGTTCCTCCTATGCGGACCAGCACCGTACCATACGATCTCCTGATTAATCAGGACCTAGATCGCCCTTCAATCCTGGCCCCGGGGATCCGCAGCGAGCTCACCCGGTTGTGCACCGGAAGTCCTTCGCCAGCCAGCACAACATCGGCGCCAGCCGCTGCGGCCCGCAGAGCGTCCGGCACCTTTCCCATGCCGAGCAGCCGGTACCTGAGCGCCTTGCGCACGCTACATCCGCGCGTGGCCGACGACGCGGAGCACTCCGCCGAAGACCATCAGGAGCACCGCCACGGTCAGGCTGGCGATGGAGCCGGCCGCGAACCGGGAGGCGCACGTCGCGGAACACAGGCGGTAGGCCGCTGATCCGGCCGGGATCAGGGCGGCGTGCAGAACGGCGCTGCCGAGAAGCCAGAATCCCGCTGCGACGACCAGCGCGCCGACGATCGCCAGGGCCAGCCGACCGGCCCGCCCGGCCCGGCTAGAGCCGCCTGGCATGCCGATGAACCCGCCCGCCATGTTCCCGGGCATCCCCGGCGCGTTCCCCGGCATCGGGCCGAATCCGCCGCCTGGAGCGGTCGGCGTGAAGCCGCCAGGAGAACCGGGGATTCCGCCCGGCGAGTTAGGGATCCCGCCCGGCGAGTTAGGGATCCCGCCGCCCCACGGGCCGCCGTAACCGCCGCCCTGAATGCCGAATCCGCCGCCAGAACCGGGGAAGCCGCCCATGGACCCGGCGTAGCCGGGGCTACGGCCGCCCCGGTACCTGGCCCCCATGTACCGGCCGCCGGTGCGCAGGCTCCACCAGTACCGGCGCAGGGACCGCGTCACCATCGAGATGAGGATCAGCGCGGTCGCGCCCAGCAGGTACAACTGCAGGTTGGTCTTGCTCACCGACACCAGCGGGCCGGCGCTCGACGTACCAAGGAAGCCACCCCCAGATGCCGAGGCTGGCGGGTCGGTGGCGCCGGTGAAGCTCGCTCCCTGCAGCTTCGCCCCGCCGAAGTGCGCCCCGGTCAGGACCGCGCCGGTGAAGGCGGCATCGGTCAGATCGGCCCCGCGGAAGTCCGCGCCTTTCGCCTGCACTTCGGTCAGCGATGCCTTGGCCAGATTGGCTGCTGCCAGGTGCGCACTGGTCAGCGTCGCCTGGTCGAGGTTCGCGGAGCGAAGGTCCGCCCCGGACAAGTTGGCGCCAGCCAGCACGGCCTGACCGAGCTTCGCGGACCGCAGATCCGCCCCGGCGAGGTTGGCGCCCGTCATCGTCGCCTGGATCATGCCTGCCGACCGCAGGTCAGCGCCTTTCAGGTTGGCGCCGGCGAGGGTGGCCTGGCCCAGCTGAGCGTGGCTGAGATTGGCATGGCGCAGGTTGGCCTTCGTGAGATCAAGCTGGACCAGGTTCAGCCCGTGCAGGTCCGCCCCGGCGAGGTCGGCGCAGCGCAGGCCCGTGGTGCCCTGGTAGCGCGCGATCTCGGCGGCGGTGATCCGCTTCCCGGCCAGGTGCGCGCCCGAGCCCTTGGCACATCGTGCCGCGGTGGTCGCGGCGGTCGCCGGGCCGGCTACCAGGGCAATCATCACGGGCAGCGCCAAGACGCCTGCTGCCAGCACGGCGGCCCGGGTGCCGGGAATCCGGCGGTGTCCGCCATCGGGCGCAGCCCGCATCTGTGGCTCCTTAAGGACGGCCTGACCGGGCCGGCGTGATCAAAATTCGCACACAGAATAACGGTGCCCACCAACGATGCGATAGGGCAAACAGGTAACAACGACCTAGGTGCTCAGAACCTCGCTGACCCGCGGCCGGTGCCAGCTCAGCCGCGGGTCCCGGCGCCGGCCTAGCGCCGGGTGGCCACCAGGACGGCGTCATGGATCGCGACGTCGACACCGTCCGGGGTCGTCGCGGTCCGGGGACGGGCCTCGCTGACCTCGACCGTCCACGAGGAGTCGAGCAGGCCCGCGACCGCGTCCGCGGTGTAGAAGAGCTCGGGCATCGGCGGCCGCGGCACGCCGGAGGCCAGGTCGGACGGGTGATGGCCGACGACAAGCAGAGCCCCGCCGACCCGGACCGCAGCCGCCAGCGAGGTAAAGAGCCGCCGCCGGGGCTCCGGCGGCAGGTGCATGAACTGGACCGAGACCAGGTCGAAAGATCCGGGTTCGGGCGGCCGGGCCAGCAGGTCGGCCTGGCGCCACTCGATCCGCGCCGCCGCGACCGGATCGGCATCTCTGGCATGCTGCTCCCCGCGCTGGATCGCCACGCCGGAAATGTCGGCCGCGACGACGTCCCAGCCGCGCCGGGCCAGCCAGATCGCATCGGCGCCCTCGCCGCACCCCACGTCGAGCGCCCGGCCCGGGGACCGGCCGGCCACCTCGGTGACCATCTGCGGGTTCGGCTGACCGCTCCATACCCGGGGCGCTGAACGATAACGCTCGTCCCAGAAGCCCGCGTCGAACACAGGGCCGGCGCCGTGGGCGTGCTCCGTCATCTGCCCAGTATGGCCCGGGCGAGTCCGGCCACCACCCCTCCGCGCCGCGCCCCGGGAATGGCCAGGACCGCGGAACGGTCAGCCCGCGCGGTCGATGATCCCGGCCATCTCATCGGTGCCGAACCCGCGCAGCGTGGTGGAGCGCACGCTGCCCGCCGAATTGACTTGCAGCAGGGCAGCGGCGGCCGTCTCGTCGTCGGGGAAGTCCGAGATGCTGACGACGTCGTACTCCCCGACGGTCCACAGCAGCTCCCTGACCCGGCCGCCGGACTTTTCCACGAGCCTGGCGTAGTGATCAGCGCGCTGGCGCGTGTCACGGAAGTTCCTGACGCCCTGGTCGGTCCAGTGGATCAACGACACGTACGTCCCCATGTCCAGCCCCCTCTGCCTGCCGCTCGCGTCCTGACCTGCCGTACCCCGGCCCTGTTCCGGTGAACCAGCGCTCGCGCCATCCGGGGGCGGCCGTCACCAGGCCGGGCAGTTACGGCACGGCTGGCCTGGTGTCCGGGCCGAGAATGCGCTCGGCTATTACTTCACCCTGGTTGTATCTGCCCGTTCGCCGGAAGCCGAGGCGCAGGTAGAAACCCTCCGGCCCGTGCTGGACCGGATGATAGGACACCGTCAGCCGGCGCTGCCCGCGGCGCATGGCCTCCTGGCCCAGGCTTTCGACGCCGAACTGCCCGTAGCCCTGGCCCTGGTGCCCGGCCGCGATGTTCAGCCGCCACAGGTAGCTGTGGTACAGATCGTCCGGGTTCCCCGGATCGAATGCCGCCATGATGAAGCCGACTAGCTGGTCCCCGTCGTAGATCAGCCGCGGCCAGGCGACGTCGGGCAGCGTGTAGGCGTCGGCCAGGGACCAGGCGACCGGGGCGACGAGGTCTTCCTGCCCCGGGCGCAGCTGCAGCGCGCACGCGACCCGCACGTTCTCCGGAGTTACCAGCTCCAGCCGCCGGCCAGTCGTCACCGTCCGACCCTAAACCTAGCCCTGCGCCGTCGGCCTCAGATCGGCGCGCCGGACGTCTTGCCCTTGGTCGACGCGCTCAGGGTGCTGATGGCGTCGTGCAGCGGTTTCGTTCCCCCAGCGATGGCGAGGCCAGTCACGAGCAGGTCCAGCCACCCGGCGATATGCAGCCCGACCGCCGACAGCAGGAACAGGCCGGTGTACCCGCTGACCAGCATGGCTAGCAGCGCGGCCACGCCGAAAGAGGTGGCGGTCAGGTTGGCCTTGTACTGGTTGACCTCGTGCAGGGAGTCGGCGGCATGCTGCGCGTCTTCGGGATCGCGCGGGTCCTTGAGGGCCAGGACGACAGCGCTCTGGTGCTCCTTGGCCAGCGCAGTCTTCGTGCTCCCGCCGCTGAGCCCGCCGAGGAAGCCGCCGCCGAACCACGACACCGGCTGCAGGATGCGCTCGATCGCCTGGGCCAGGACATAGAGAACGCCGAAGATCCCGATACCCGAGGGAAGGACCGGCAGTTTCGTCATGCCGGGGTGGAAATGGTCCTGCAGCGCGAGCCCGCCGGCGAACCCCGCCGCCAGCGCGAGCAGGGCGAACAGGATGTAGAGCAGGCCCGGCTGGGTGGCCACCGTCTGGGATGCGCCGTCATCTGGCGCTTTGGCGGACACCTTGGAGCTCGCGACCACCGTCTTGTGCTGGTGACCGCCCAGGATCGACTCCAGGGCGGATTCCGCCAGCTGCACAATGGCCACTGCTCCCCCCTCCAGCAGCGCCGTTCAGCCGCCGTATTCAGGCTGTATTCCCGAATGGTGAGCGTCATGGTATTCCCGCGCGCAGACCGACCACAAGCCGGAGTTCGCGTGCTGACGCAATTGCGCCAGGGTGGCATTCGGGTGAGCGGGACGTTAGCCTCGATGATCTTGGCTTCGGCGCGGAGGTGCGGATGTCGGAGAATTTCGCGGTGATCGACGCGATCGCGGAGGAATACCACAGCCGGGGCGGGCAGCCGGGACTCGCCTACGGCGTGGTCGCCGGCGGCCGCCTCATGCATGCGGGCGCGCTGGGAGAGCGGTCGGTCGGCGGGCCGGCTCCGGACGAGCGGACCGTGTTCCGGATCGCATCCATGACGAAGAGCTTCACCGCGGCCGCCATCTTGATGCTGCGGGATGAGGGCGTCTTGAGGCTGGACGATCCGGCCCAGGATTACGTGCCTGAGCTCGGCGGGCCGCGCCCGCTGGCCGGCCCGGCTCCGGTCACCATCCGCCAGCTGCTGACCATGACCGCCGGGCTCCCGACCGACGACCCGTGGGGCGACCGGCTCCAGGGGCAGCCGCTGGCGGAATTCGCCGCCTTCCTGGCCGGCGGAGTCAGCCTCGCCTGGGTGCCCGGGACCCGGTTCGAGTACTCCAACCTCGGCTACGCGATCCTCGGCCGGGTGATCGCAGCGGCTTCCGGTGAGGACTACGCCGGATTCGTGCGGACGCGCCTGCTGCGGCCGCTGGGCATGACAGCTACCGGCTTCGAGGCTGGCGAGTTCCCTTCGGGCCAGCTAGCGCGCGGTTACCAGGGCAAGGCCGGCGCCTGGCAGGAACTGCCGATGGCTCCCAGCGGGTCGTTCGCGCCCATGGGCGGCATCTTCTCGTGCGTGAGCGACCTCGCGCTCTGGGTCAGCGGGTTCCTGGCTGCCTTCGGGCCCGGGGACGAGCAGGCAGCTGATCGGCATCCGCTGCGCATCAGGTCCCGGCGGGAGATGCAGTCGGCGCAGGCCGCGATCCCGCCCGCGGCGTTCATCCGGGCTCCCCGAGGGTTGTCCGGCGGCGAGCCGCCGAACTACGGGTTCGGGTTGTTCGTCGAGGAAGACCCCGTCCGCGGGGCGGTGGCGCAGCACAGCGGCGGCTACCCCGGGTACGGCAGCAACATGCGCTGGCACCGGGCCACCGGGCTGGGCGTGATCGTGCTGGCGAACCGCACGTACGCGGGTCCCTGGGTGCTGGCCGAGCGGATGCTGGACCTGCTGGTGCGGGAGCCGGGACGGGCGCGCGGGCGAGCGCCGGTCCCTGGCCCGGCCCTGGATCCGGGCCGGGCGTGGCCGCAGACTCTCGCCGCCCGCGATGCCGTCATGAGCCTGCTCGCGAACTGGGACGACGCACCGGCCGAGCGGTTGTTCGCCGAGAACGTGGCGCTGGACGAGTCGTTCGAGGACCGCCGCGCCGCTGTCCAGACGATCCGGGAGCGGATCGGGCCCTTCACCGCGGACGAGCGCTGGCCCGCCGAGTTCGATGCGCCCGCCCACTGCCGGTGGTGGCTGCGCGGGGAACAGGGCGCGGTCGCCGCGGAGATCACGCTCACCCCCGAGCGCGAGCCGCGGGTCCAGTCGCTCACGCTCGCGGTCCCTCCGGCCCCGGACTCACCGCTGGCCGGCGTGATCGATGCCCTGATCTCCATCGTCAACGGCGGCGATCCCGGCGCGCTGGCCGCCTGGCCGGCGACCGGGTCGCTGGACCATGCGCTCCTCACCCGGCAGCTGCGGATGTCCGGCGCCTGGTCAGGCCGGATCGCCGGCCGGGCCTTCCGGGCCGGCGACGGGACGACGTCGGCCACGGTGCAACTAGCCGGCGAGCACGCCCGGCTCATGCTCTCGGTCATCGTGGACTCCGCCGGAGTCCTGCACCAGGCCGAGATCTCGCTCGAGCCCTGAGCCGGCCCGCGCGGCGATCAGAGCGGGACCCCGCCGAACCCGATCTCGTTCCCGTCGGGATCGGCGTAGGTGGTCTTGCGCACGCCATTGGCGTAGGTCTCCTGATTCGCAGGCTCCAGTCCCCGCCGGGCTATCTCGGTCATCAAGGCGTCGAGGTCGTCAACGATGATCGTGTGCATCGCGTGGCCGGCATGTTCGGGCTGCTGGACGATATACACCGACCGGTGCTCGGCCAGTTCCCACACCGCCTCCGTGTCGTGCGGGAAGAACGACGGCGGCGAGCCGAGCAGCCGCTCGTACCAGGCCAGCGCGGCAGCGTAGTCACTGACCGGTATGCCGGCGAACAGGGCGAGGGCCATGCCGCCATGCTAACGAGGCACGGTTGGTTCCCGCGGCACGCGGCCCGATCCCTCGGACGAGGCCGGCCGACGGCTGGTGTTAGCGTGGTGCGAGTTGGCGGGACGGTCCGCCAGTGGTCTCGCCAGGGGATGAACGCGCCGATCGTGGCCAGCCGGGGACCACCACGAGCCCGGTTGCGTGCGGGCCAGATTGAAACCAGCAGGCTTAGCACAAGGGGGAAGCTATGCCGTATCTCAAGGTCGGCCAGGAGAATTCAGGCTCAATCGATCTGTACTACGAAGACCACGGCGCCGGGCAGCCTGTCGTCCTGATCCACGGGTACCCGCTCAGCTGCCGGGGCTGGGACAAGCAGGTCCCGGTGCTGCTCGAAGACGGCCATCGCGTGATTACCTACGACCGGCGCGGCTTCGGCAAGTCCAGCCAGCCGACGACCGGATACGACTACGACACCTTCGCCAGCGACCTCGCCGCGCTGCTCGAGGCCCTGGACCTGCACGACATCATCCTCGCCGGTCACTCGATGGGGACCGGAGAGGTGACCCGCTACCTGGGCCGGTACGGGTCGGCGCGGGTCGCCAAGGGAGTGCTGGTCTCCCCGATCCCGCCGTTCCTGCTCCAGGCGCCCGACAACACCGAAGGCCTGCCCGGCAGCATGTTCGACGGGTTCATCCAGGCCGCGCGGGACGATACCCCGGCCTGGATGAAGGGATTCCTGGACAACTTCTACAACATGGACAAGTTCGGCGGCAGCCGGGTCAGCGAGCAGGCCTACCAGACGAGCTTCAACATCGCGGTATCTGCGTCCGCCGCCGCCGCGGTCGCGTGCATCCCGACCTGGGAGACCGACTTCCGCAGTGACCTGCCGAAGATCGATGTGCCGATGCTGGTCATTCAGGGCGACGACGACCGCGTCCTGCCGTATCCCAAGACCGGCCAGCGACTGCCCGGCACGCTCAAGGACCTGCAGATGGACGTCATCGAAGGCGGCCCGCACGGCATCGCCTGGACTCATGCCGACCAGGTCAACGCGGCGCTGCTGAAGTTCATCGCCTGACTTCGGCCCCCTGGGCCGACCGCGAACTAGGCGCGGCCGGCTCGCCGGGAGACTGCGGTCACGGCGACATCGGCCCGGCGGAGCAGTCGTGCCGGGCGTCCCCCGCGGCGTTCCGCGAAGATGGCCAGGCGATGGACCAGGAACCGGGCCAGCGGCAGGGCGATGATCAGCATGACCTTGGTCCGCAACCGGGCCGACAGGAGGGCCCACATGGTGTCACGTCCTTTCTCCGACGCGGCTAGAAGCCTCGAGGGCTGCGGCTACCCGCCACGCCGAGCGCTAACCACGCGGAGAGCTGGCCCGGCCACCCGACGCGTCAGCGCACGTGCTCATTTTTCGAAAGAACACTCGCGAACGGCCGGTGAGAGCGACATAGCGAACCCACACCCGCGCACTTCGGGAGATCCGCCGTGCTCGCCTCGAAGTGGCCGCGACCGTGGAACCTAGGTGCTCGTCAACCGCGTGCTGCTGGGCCGCCGTCATAGGTTGCGACGTCATGTTACGGAGCATCTGGTCCGGTAGATAGCTCGTCACTAGATTTCTCCCGAGGAAGTTTCGAAATATTTTCGCTACTATGTCAGTATGCCTCCTGGCAGCGGGCCCGGTCAACTGGGTTTTAGCCTGCTAGATTTCGAAAAGGGGCAGCGGCGAGATGTGAGTGCGGAGGCAGCGCATGCCCAGCAAGGTGACCAGAGGGCCGGCTGCGGCGCGGCCAGCGGAGCCGGAGCCGACCATCGCGCACCCTAACGCCAGCACCTTGACCAGGATCGCCGCCGATGCGGGCGTGTCGCTTTCCACGGTGTCGAAGGTGCTCAACGGGCGGACCGACGTCGCGCCGGGGACGCGCGAGCGCATCGCGCAGCAGTTGCGGCAGCACGGCTACGAGCCCGGTTCCAAGGTGGGATTCGGCGTGGTCGATCTCCTGCTCGGAGCGGGCGAGTGCACGGTGAACGGCGAGCACAGCCCGTGGGCCGAGGAACTTATCTACGGCACCGTGATCGCGGCCGCCGAGGCGGGTCACAGCGTGATCGTCACCCCGGTGAGCTCCGCTCGCGAGTTCGATCGCTGGCTGGCGCTGGCCGCGAGCCGCGGCACCCATGGCGCGCTCAGCGTGCTGCACCTGCCGCACGGAGCCGAACTCAAGCGGCTCGCCCAGGCTGGCATCCCGGTGGTGGTCGTGGACCCGGCGGAAGAGCCAGGGCCCGGCGTGCGGTCGGTCGGCACGACCAACTGGCAGGGCGGCCTGACCGCGACCCGCCACCTCATCGAGCTCGGCCACCGCCGCATCGCGGTCATCGGAGGCCCGTCGACCCTGTGGTCGGCGCGGGCGCGAGTGGACGGCTATCGCGCTGCCATGCTGGAAGCCGGGCTGCCCGTGGACGACAGCCTGATCCGCCGGGCCGGCTTCTCGGTCGAGGGCGGCCGGCGGCAGGCGAGCGAGCTGCTGGGCCGGGACGGCCGGCCGACTGGCATTGTGACCGGCAACGACGCGCAGGCCTTCGGCGTCCTGCAGGCGCTCGGCGAGTTCCGGCTGCGCGCTCCCGACGATGTCAGCGTGGTCGGGTTCGACGACGTTCCGGTCGCCAACTGGGCCGCGCCCGCGCTGACCACCGTCCGGCAGCCGCTCGCCGCGATGGCGGCGACCGCCTTCCGGATGCTCAAATCCGGCGACGGGGCCGGGGCCACGGAATCACATCACGTCGAGCTGGCCACGACCCTGGTCGTACGGGACAGCACGGCACCGCCGCCGGCCGAGGCCTCGTGACGGCTCACCCGGGTAACGGCGAGCGCGGCGTCAGTCACGCAGCGGGCTTCTCCCAGACCGAGACGTGCGACCGGCTGTCGGTCGTGAACGGCTCGCGGTTCCAGCCCGCCCAGCGGTCACGCAGCCTCAGCCCGGCGAGCCGCGCCATCAGGTCGAGCTCGGACGGCCACACGTAGCGGAACGGGATCGTCCGGTAATCCCCCGTCCCGTCGGCGAACTCGACGTAATGACCGCGGTAGTTCTGGGTCGCGTGGTCGAAGCTGTAGCTGACGATCCGGCCGGGGCCGGCCCGGTACCCCTGGATGTCCTGCCCGGGCGGCAGCTGGCGCAGCGGCGGGACGCCGGTCTCGATCACGAAGCATCCGCCGGGCGCGAGATGCCGGGCGACGTTAGCGAAGCACGCCACCTGCGCCTCCTGCGTGGTCAGGTTGCTGATCGTGTTGAACACCAGGTAGGCCACCGTGAAGGCGCCGTCGACCCTGGTCGTGGTCATGTCGCCGATGGTCACGGCGACCGCGTCGCCGCCTGGCTTGGCACCGAGCCTGGCCGCCATCGCCCGCGACAGCTCGATGCCGTGCACCGGCACGCCGCGCTGCGACAGCGGCAGCCCGATCCGGCCGGTGCCGATGGCCAGCTCGAGCGCCCGCCCGCTGCCCGCCAGCTCGGCGAGCAGGCTGACTGCCGGGCCGACCACCTCCCGCTGGTTCATGGGGTCGGCCGGATCGTCGTAGCTCGCCGCGACCCGCTCCCCGAAGTACCCGTCTGGATCATCCACGGACGGAGAACCTAGCCGTCCGCACGGCCCGCGGCCAGCTATTTTCGCCCGGCCATGATCGCGTACCTGGCCAGCATCGGCTGCTGACGAGCGGTTCGCTTCCGCGTCCGGCGGGACCGGGTTACCCTCTTCGTAATCGACTTCGGGCAGCCCGAGAATGGCCTGGGTCGGTAACCAGGAATCTCCGTGAATTAGCATCAGCAACGATCGGCAAGAATGGCTATTGTCGCGATTACCGGCCCGGTGTCCGTGCTGAGTCAGCTGCCGACCATCGACGGCAGCTTCGCGCTGGCCCTGGCCCCCAGTACCGCCGCCGACAACGACGACGGGACCTGGACCGTGACCGCCGAGACCGCGGAGGAGAACATCCCCGCGCTGACCGACCTGGGCGCCACCGTCCAGCTCGTCGTCAGCGACGACGATGAGCTGGCCCTGTGGCAGGCGATCGATGACGAGATCGACCGCGGGCCGGGGACCGGGTAGCCGCCGTGGCCGGTTACATGACCTCGGCGGCCGTCAAGGCGCGCCTGGACGCGCTGACGGCCACCAACCCGGCCCTGGTCACCCGGTCCGGGCCCGCGGACTGGGCCGCGGGCTGGGAGGGCGGCCTGAGCGGGTACGTGAAGGTCAGCGCCACGACGGCTAGCAGTCCGTCACCGCGCTCAGCCGTGCTGATCACCGGCGGGGTGCACGCCAGGGAACTCGCTCCTCCGGACGCACTGGTGAGCTTCCTGGAGCAGTTGCTCGCCGGCTATACCGCGGGCAGTGCGATCACCTATCCGGCGTGGACGGACCCGGTTTCCAAGATCGTCTACGACTCGTTCACCATTCCGTGGCCCTGGATCAGGCGGGCCGTCGAATATCTCGACCTGTACGTGGCGCCGCTGGTCAATGATGACGGCCGCGATTTCTGGCTGGCCCCGTTCCCGGTCGGCGTCGACAAGGCCACCGTGATGCTGCACAAGATGTGGCGGAAGAACCGGCGCCCGGCGCCATCGGGCCTCACCGATCCGCGCGCGGTCGGCATCGACATCAACCGTAATTTCGACATCCTCTGGAATTTCCCGCAGCACTACGACACGTCTCTCACCGACCTGGCCATGCACGCGTCGACAAATCCGGCCGCCGAGAACTACGTCGGAGACGTCGCGTCGGACCACGCCGAGTCAGAACCCGAGGTGAAGAACATCGCGGAGCTCATGCGCAGTAAGCAGATCAGCTACTACCTGGACGTGCACGCGTTCGGCCGGGACGTGATGTATCCCTGGGGAATAGAGTCCAACCAGAACACCGACGCGTCGATGAACTTCACCAACGCCAGCTTCGACGGCAAGCGCGACGGCACCGCGCACGCGGGCTACCAGGAGTACATCCCCAAGGCTTCGGAGGCCGCACAGGCGGCCGCGGCGCGCCACATCGCCGATCAGATCCTCGACCAGGCCGGCGGATCCGACCCGCGCGGGCAGGCCAGGTCCACCTACACGGCGAAGGCCGCCTCAGCGATGTACGTCGCCAGCGGCACCGCCTCCGATTTCTGCTTTAGCCGCTGGTTCGCGCCGGTGACCGGCGGCGCGCCGACCAGCCCGGTCACGGCGCTCGTTCTCGAAGTCGGCGGCGATCCCAGGCTCGGTCCTGACCATGACGAAGGCGGATTCACCCCTCGTTACGGCCTGCACTTTCCGAAGCTGGAGCGGGAGATCCACGTGGCCGTGTGGACATTCCTGAGCATGGCCGGAGCGACTGCCTTCCAGCAGCCGGCTCCGCCCGACCCGCCGGACGCACCGTGATAGCCGGCGACGGCACCCTGCAGCAGCTGGCCGGCGCGCTGACCGAGGCCCTCCAGCCGCTGCAGGCCCGGCTGGCCGCGGGCGACGCGCGGGGACTGCTCGAGGAGATGGGGCTCAGCCTGCCGCCCGAGCTCGACGGCCTGCCCCAGTTCAGCTCGGCCGTCACCGCCGCGATCACCTCGCTCGAGGGCCTCGCGGCGCCGCTGGCCGCGCTCGCCACCGCGGTCGAAGGCGCCGACCCCGCCGCCATTCTCACCGCGACCGCCACCTTGCTGCAGGCCGTCGGGTCCGTGATCACCGCTTTGCAGAACCTGGCCAGCGCCCTCAGCGCGCTGGCCGGAAGCCTGAGCGGGGTCAATCCGGGCGACGTGACCGCCTTCGCGGAAACGTTCGCCGAGAAACTGCTCTCCCGCGTCGTCGTCGACTACCTGGCCGGCTACCGGCCGGTGCTGCTGAGGGTCCTTGCCCTGCTCGGGATCGTCGACGTTGATCTCGTCCTGCCGGATCCGGCCGATCCGGCCAAGGTCGCCTACCGGCGGCATGACCTGATCCTGGCCAACGTCGGCGGCCTCATTTCCGATCCGGCCAGCTACCTGCTCGCCAGCTACGGCTGGAACAGCCCGGCCTTCGACGCGGCCGCGCTGATGTCACGGATCAGGAACCTGCTGACCGAGTTCGGCTCGGCGGCGTCCTTCGACCCGGCGACGTCCAGGATGACCGTGGGCCCGTTCGTCTTCGGCCCGACTAGCGCGGCGTCCCCGCCAGGGCTAGCCGCCACGCTAAGCGTCGCGCTCGCCGACGGTCTGACCCTGACCTTGCCCTCGCTGTTCCCGGCCGGCTGGATCACGCAGCTTGTCGTCGCCGGGTCGCTCGACGCGGGGGTTGAGCTGGACATCCTTCCTCCCGGTCAGCTCGAACTGCACGCCGACGCCAGCGTGAACGGCTCGCTGCAGGTCGCCCTCGTCCGGTCGGCCCAGGCCGGCCAGCAGCTCACCATCATCGGCCTGCCGGGCGTCGCGGCAGTCGCCGCCGCGTCGGTCGGGACATCGATCGGCTCGCAGTTCCACTGGGACGCCAGCTCGAATGCCGCGCGCGGCGCGTTCGTGATCGGCGCTTCGATCACCGGCGGCAAGCTGACGGTCGGGGCGGCGAACGCGGACGGCTTCGTCGCCAGCCTGCTGTCCGGCCTGGACATCGAGGTCGACTTCGACCTGCAGCTCGGCTGGGCCGGGGACCGCGGCTTCTACCTCGGCGGCAACGCGGGCCTCGCCACCACGATCGGCGTGCATGCGACGATCGGGCCGGTCACGATCGCCAGCGTGCACCTGGAGCTCTCGGCCTCCGGATCCGGCCTGGCCCTGGAGGCCAGCGTCACCGGCAGCGGCTCGCTCGGCCCGGTGTCGGCCTCGGTGGACCGGATCGGGGCCACGGCCACGCTCGGGTTCGCGCCCGGCAACCTGGGGCCGGCCGAGCTTGACCTGGCCTTCAAGCCGCCATCCGGGCTGGGCATCCTGATCGACGCGGGCGCGGTCACCGGCGGCGGCTACATCTCGTTCGACCCGGCCAAGGGCGAGTACTCCGGCGCCCTGGAACTCTCGCTGCTCGGCCTGTCGATCAAGGCGATCGGCGTCCTCGACACCAGGCTGCCCGACGGCACGGCCGGTTTTTCGTTCCTGATCATCCTGACTTTCGACCTGCCGCCCGTGCAGCTCGGATTCGGTTTCACGCTGAACGGCCTCGGCGGCCTGTGCGGAATCAACCGCACGCTGGTGCCCGATGCCCTGCAGGCCGCGCTGCGTGCGCACCACCTCGACTCGGTGCTGTTCCCGCCCGACCCGGTCGCGGACGCGCCGCAGATCATCAGCGACATCCAGGCGATCTTCCCGCCCGCCGACGGCCGCTATGTGTTCGGTCCCATGCTCGAGATCGGCTGGGGCACGCCGACGCTGATCACGCTCGAGATCGGGGTCATCCTCGAGGTTCCCGACCCGGTGCGGATCGCGCTGCTCGGCAGCTTGCGCATGGCCCTGCCCGACGCCGACGCCGCGCTCATTCTCATTCAGATCGACATCGCCGGCACGCTGGACTTCGGCACCGACGAGCTCGCCATCGACGGCACGATGCACGACTCCTACATCGCCGCTTTCCAGCTGTCCGGCGACATGGCCCTGCGGCTGAACTGGGGAGCGAACCCGGACTTCGCGGTCTCGATGGGCGGTTTCTTCCCCGGCTACACCCCACCGTCCGGATTCCCGGCCCTGCGGCGGCTGACCGTGGCGATCGGTGACGGCAGCGACGTCCAGCTGAGCTGCACGTCCTACCTCGCCGTGACCACGAACAGCTTCCAGTTCGGGGCCGCCGTGCAGCTGTACGCCTCGGCCGGCGGCTTCACCGTCCAGGGCCACATCGGGTTCGACGCGCTGTTCCGGTTCGACCCGTTCGGTTTCGACGTGGACTTCTCCGCAGGCGTGGACGTGCAGTACGACGGCACCACCCTGCTGGGCATCGAGCTCGACGCCGAGCTGTCCGGTCCGACGCCCTGGCACGTGCACGGCACGGCCTCGCTGCAGTTCCTGTTCTTCTCCGTCGGCGTCGGCATCGACGTGACGTGGGGCGACGACAATGCCGTCAGCCTGCCCGCGGTGGCCGTAGTGCCGCAGCTCAACACCGCGCTGACGACCCCGGGCAGCTGGTCGGCGCAGCTGCCGGACGGGGCCGCTCAGGCGGTCACGCTGCGCGGCCGGCCGCCCGGCGACACGAGCATCGTGGTGCACCCGATGGGTTCGCTGACGGTCAGGGAGAAGGTCGTGCCGCTCGATGTGCCGGTCACGAAATTCGGCAACGCGGCCCCGGCCGACGGCGGCCAGTTCTCGATCGCGAGCGTGCTGCTCGGCTCGGATCCCGCCGCGATCAGCCCGGTGTGGGATAACTTCGCGCCCGGCCAGTACCAGCAGCTATCCGACAGCGACAAGATTTCCGCGCCTGCCTTCGAGCAGTTCCACAGCGGGGTACAGATCGGTGACCCGGAGGTCTCGGCCGGCTCGGACGCGCCGCGTACCGTCACGATGCAATGGCGCTACGTCCCCGACCCGACCAAGGCCTCGGTCCTTGACCGGTTCGCGGCCCTGCCGGTCAGCATGCTGGCCGCGGGCGTGCAATCCGGCGCGGGCGCCCGGTCCCTGATCTCGAACACCGGCCTGGCCACGTACACCGAGCCCGGCCTGGCCAGCGGCATCAGCCTCGGCACGGCCGGGTACGTCATCGCGAGCACGGAGGACCTGTCCGTGCGCGGCGACATCAGCCCGGCCGACGGAACTACCAGGTACCAGGCCGCGGCCGCGCTCGCCACCTATCTCGCCGCGCATCCTGAGCAGGCGGCCGCCCTGCAGGTCATGCCCGCCTACGAGGTCGCGGCATGACCGGCCCGCGGTCGGCAGACGCGCCCGGAGCGCGGTTCCATTTCCGGCCCTGGCTGCGCCGCGGCGTCGCGGCGGCGGCCGGCCAGCCGGACGGTCCCGGCCTGCCCGACCGCGCTGCCCTTGCGGTCACGCTCAACGTGACGGCGCTGGCCGGCGGGGCGGAGGTGCCCGACGTCCCGGCCCCGCAGATGACAGTCCGGCTGTACGGCCCTGGCGACGTGATCGGCATCGATCCGCGGCACGTGACCAGGACCGAACCGCGTGATCAGACCGTCAACTTCGAGCCGAACTACCTGGCCGGGATCGAGTTCGACTACCCCGACTTTCCCTGGCTGTTCACACCTGCCCAGCCGGACGGTGACCGGCTCAGGCCGTTCATCGCGCTGATCGTGCTCGCCGACGGCGAGTACACCACGCCGGCCGTGCCGCCGAATCCGCTGCCTGCCGTCGACGTCCAGTCCATGGCCGCGCTGCAGCCTCTGGACGATGCCTGGAACTGGGCGCACGCGCAGTTCAGCGGGGACGGCGAGGTGACCGCGACGGTCGCGTCGGATCCGGCGGCAGTGATTTCCCGCCTGCTGTGCCCCCGCCGCCTGGACCCGGAGACCGCTTACACCGCCTTCGTCGTCCCGGCCTTCGAAATCGGCCGGCAAGCGGGCCTGGGCATGGATGTCAGCGGGCTGCGCACATCCGACCCGGCCTGGACCGGCCAGACCAGCGCACCGCTGCGGCTCCCGGTCTACTACCGGTTCTCGTTCCGCACCAGCGACGCCGGGGACTTCGAGTCACTCGTCCGCAAGCTCACCCCGACCGTCCTGCCGGCGGACGTCGGCTCGGCCCCGATGGACGTGAGCAGCCCCGGCGCCGGGATTCCCAGCGCCGGAGGTCCGCTGGGACTCGGCGGCGCGCTGCGCAGCCCGTCCGCCACCGCGACGCCGTGGAGCGGCGCCGACCGCGACGCCTTCCAGGCGACGGTGGCGAACCTGGTCAATCGCACCGCGGCCGCCGGGCCCGACGACCCGGACAATCCGGCACCGCAAGATCCCCGGATCGTCCCGCCGTTCTACGGCAAGTGGCAGGCCGCCTCCTCGGCGGTGACGCCCGGGCAGCCCGGCTGGCTGAACGACCTCAACACCGATCCGCGCAACCGGGTGGCGGCCGGGATGGGCGCGGAGGTCGTGCAGACCGAGCGCACCGCGCTGATGGCCTCGGCCTGGGCGCAGGTCGCCGGCGTGCAGGCCGCCAATCAGCAGCTCCGTGCCGCGCAGCTGTCCCGGGCCGCGCTGTCCTCCATCTGGGCCGGCCACCTGGCCGCGGCGTCACCCGCCACTTTGCTGTCGCTGACCGCGCCGGTGCAGGCCAGGATCCTGGCCAGCCCGCGCACCGTTTACGCGACGGTCGCTGGCAGCCGGGTGCCGCACCGGCTGATTTCTGGCGCCTTCCGCCGGGCGATCCGGCCGCTCGGCCCGCTCGCGCAGCGCGCGGCCGCGCTGAGCGGCGTGACCGGCCCGCCCGCGGGCCGGACGCCGCTGCTGCACCGGATCAACGGCGGCGGCCTGCGTGTCGCACCGCCGCCGCCACCGCCAGGCGCGATGACGTCGATCGACCAGGTGAGCGGGGCCGCCGTGACCGCCGCGCTGCCGGCCTGGCTGCCCGGCTGGCTGCGCGCCGTGCTTGACTGGCTCGCCCGCCACCTGGGCGGCGGCCTGAGCTGGCTCGCCGCACTGCTCGGCCTGGGCAAGCTGCAGGCCGTCCAGGCGACCGGAGCGGCGCTACGGTTCGGTCACCTCGATTCCGCCGCCATCCGGACCGCGCCGCCGGCTCCCGCCTTCACGGTCACGAGCCCGCCGACGGGACTGGGCGGCCACGGATCCGTGCAGGCCGCGGGCAGCTCGGGGGCGCCCGTCCCAGCGCCGCCCGCGGGCGACACGCCCGCCGGGATGCTGTTCCGGGCGGCCGCCGGAGCCGTGCTCGGCGCCGTGCACGTGGCGCCGGCCGACCCGCCGGCCGACCCGGCGCTGGACCTGGCTGGCCTGTCCGGCACGGTGCTGACCCGGCTGGATCCGGCCAGCACCGTCTGGCAGCGGATCAGCGGCATCGTCGGCCTGCCAGGCGGCGCGCCCTGGTTCGCCGCCGACCCGCTCGAGCCGATCATGGCCGCGCCGTCGTTTCCGCAGCCCATGTACCAGCCGCTGCGCGACCTCAACCAGGACTACCTGCTGCCCGGCACCGGCCTGATCCCGCCGGACACGCTGGGCGCGGTCGTCGCCGACCACGGTTTCATCGAGGCCTACATGACCGGCCTGAACCATGAAATGGCCCGCCAGCTGCTCTGGAACGGTTACCCGACCGACCAGCGGGGCAGCTATTTCCGCCAGTTCTGGGACGTCGCCGGGTACCTCCCGCAGCCCGGTGACCCCGCCGACCCGGCTCAGCTCGCCGAGCTGCTCAAGGACATCCCGCTGATCAGCGGCTGGCCGCCGGCGCGGCCGCTGGGCCAGAACGAGAACCGGACCGACGTGCCGGCCGCCAACGTGGTGCTGCTGATCCGCGGCGAGTTGCTGCGCCGCTACCCGAACACGGTGATCTTCGCCGGCCAGGCCATGGCCGGCCAGGGCGGCGACCATGGGCGGGTGCTGGACGAGAGCGACGAGCGGTTCCCGATATTCCGCGGCACGCTGGACCCGGACATCACCTTCTTCGGCTTCAACCTGTCCGTCGACGACGCACGCGGCGGCACCGCCGCCGCGCCGCTTGGCTATTTCTTCGTCCTCCAGGAGCAGCCAACCGAGCCGCGGTTCGGGCTCGAACCGCAGTCGGCGGATCCGGTCACGCAGTGGGAAGACCTGGCCTGGACGAATTTCGCAGGCGGCCAGCGGCCAGGATCCGGTGAGGTGCGCGGGGCCGGGCTCGGCGCCGGCCAGGGCACGCTCCCGGCGACCGCGGTCAGCAGCGTCTTCCCTGAGCTCGCCCCGGCCGAGATCGCCACCTACCGGGTCGCCTCGACGGTCTTCGCCGGGGTGCTCGCCAGCACCGCGCTGCCCGCCTTCCTGTCGGCCTCGCTGGCCCCGTCCGGCGTCGCGCTGAGCGGCGCCAACCCCGAGGACTCCGCGCTCGGCTGGGGCGTGAACGCCGCCCAGACCGCGGCCATCACGATCAGGATGCCGTTCCGGATCATGGTGCACGCGGACTCGCTGCTGCCGGCGAACCCCGCGCCGCAGGCCGCCGCGCCGCAAGCCGCCGTGGCGGCCGGCAGCGGGGCGGCCGGGTGAGCGCCGTCGGCACCGGGCCAGCCGGGCCGCTGCTGCTGATGCCGGTCCGGCTGGAGACCCGGTTCGCGGACTCGCCGACCGGCAGCGAGCTGTGGGTCCGCGTCTATCCCGATCAGATCATGGTCAACGGGCATCACCCGCGGCTTTCCGATGCCGAGCTCGCCGCCGGGAACTCCTACTGGCTCGCCGTATGGCTGGCCGGCGATCCGCCGCCGGACCGGGACGCTGTGCTGGCGCCCTGGCGCGGCCTCGTGACCAGGTACGGCGCGCCGCGAGCGGCATGGATCGCCCGCCAGACCACGCCGCTGAACCTGACCCAGCGGCCGTCCGCTCCGACGCCGCCCGGGACGGAGCCAGATCCCGAGCCGCAGCCACCGAGCCCGCCTTCCGGCGGCAGCAGCTGGGACGCGCCCGCCGTCGCGGCCCTGCTCCCGACCGCCTGGACCGTGGTGCTGGACAGCGGCGGCACCTCGGCGTCCTTCACGGGCACGCCGATCACGCCGGATCTCGCGCTCTCCTTGTCCACGCCGGGCCCCGGACTGGCCGGCGGCTTCGCCGACGGCCTGCCGGTGGACGACGGCATGCGCTGGATGGTGGATTTCGACACGGCGGTGGCCGCCGGAATGGCGCTGCGGATACCGATCACGCCGGCTAGCCGCCAGGCCGGCTTCGACCGCGTCCTGGTCTACGGCCTAACCGGCGCGGACAGCGGCGGCGCCACCGCGATCACGGACCTGCTGGACGCGCATCACTACACCGACGGGCTGATGTTCGTGCCGCAGGGCTCGCCGACCAGGAACACGTCCGACGCGCCCTCGGCCTACTCCCGCGCCGATCCGGGCGCGCTGATCAGCTACGCCGTCGAGGCCAGCGCGGCCCTGACCGGGGACGCGAGCGCCGACGGCCCGGTCACGGCCGCAATGCTCGGCGTCCCGGCGGCGGCCTTCGATCACGTCCGCTTCGCCGACCGCCACGACATGCGGGACGGCCAGGACATGGTCACCGCGCTCTGGCCGGCCACGCTCGGCTACTTCCTGCGCCAGCTGAGCGACGGGAGCCTGGCCGACGCCCAGATCGAGCAGGCGCGCACCTGGACGATCGCGAACGTCCGGCCGAGAGGCCCGCTGCCCGCCATCGCCGTCGGTCCCGTGTCATACGGAATCCTGCCGGCGACCGCCACCGCGGCCTTGGTGGCCGGCGACGATCCCGTGCCAGCGGCCGTACTGCGCATGGTGCGCCAGCTGCTGCCCGCCTGGACCGCCAGCACCGCGGCCGCGCCGCACCTCGGCGCCACGCCCGGCGACCCGGACGCCGACCTCGCGCACGTACTCGGGATGGACGCGAGCTCGGTCACCTTCCGCGGCCGGCATCTGCTCGGCGACGAGCTGATGTGGAACCTGGCCAGCTTCCTCGGGCTCCCCCCGGCCGGCGTGCAGCCCTGGTGGCAGCAGCACCTAGCGGCCGGCCGGCAGCAGCTGGCCGCGGCCGGCTACCAGGCGTGGGACCCCCGCGTGATCCACGCGTCCCTGTCGCCCGATGACTTCCCCGTGCTCGCGCCGACCGTCGTGGCCGGCCCGCTGTCCGAGACCGAGCCGCTCCCGGCGGACGCGAGCGTCGGCGGCACCATGGTCAACTACATCACCTGGCTGCGGTCGGCCTCGGTTGCCGACCTGCGCGCCGGTAACTACCCCGGTCCCGCCGTGCCCGACACGCTGCTGTACAAGATCCTGCGGCAGTCCGTGCTGCTCGACTACGTCACTCTCGCCCAGGGAGCACAGCTCGCCAGCGGGGAGCTGACCATCGAGCAGACCAGGGAATCCGAGCTGGTGAGCATCGCGGCGCCCGCCGCCGCTGCGGCGTCGCCGGTCATCGAGCAGGTCACGCCGTGGGACGTGCTGGCCCGGCCGGTCTCGGCGGACCAGCCGGTCACCTGGGCGGAGTACCTGGTCACGCTGCAGCCAGATCCGGGATCGCCGTTCGGGCGGCTGGCCGAGCTGCGGGCCAGCCTGGACCGGCTGGCCGTGCTGCCCACCGCCGAACTGGACCGGCTGCTGACCGAGACGCTGGACACCTGCAGCCACCGGCTGGACGCCTGGATCACCGCGCTCGCCACCGACCGGCTCACGGCCGGCCTGCAGGCCGGCCCGGCCCGGCCCGGCGCATACGGCTTCATCGAGAACCTGCGCCCGGCGCCACCCGCCGCAGCCGTCGGTCCCGCCGCGGCCGCCCGGGTCAGCGATCTGGACGCCCGCCGGGCCAGGCTCTTCCCCGGCGCGGCTGCGCCTGCGCCGCCGGTACAGCCGGCCGCCGGGAACGGCGGCTTCGTGCACGCTCCGTCCCTCACCCAGGCCGCGGCCGGAGCCGTGCTGCGCAGCGGCTACCTATCCCACCGGGGCGGCGCCGACGGCGAGCTGCTCGCGGTCGACCTGTCCTCGGACCGGGTACGGCAGGCGCTGTACCTGCTGGCCGGCGTGCAGCGCGGGCTGCCGCTCGGGGCGCTGCTCGGCTATCAGCTGGAGTCGGCCATGCACGACGCCGGCCTGGACGTCTACATTCAGCCCCTGCGCGACGCGTTCCCCCTGGTCGCGGGCAAGCTGACGACCGGAAGCGGCGACAGCGGCGCCTCCCAGGTCACCGACGCGCTGGCGCTCGACCGGGCCAGGCAGGCCGGTGCGCTGGCACCGGGCGGGACCTGGGGCACCGGACTGCCCGCACCGGGACCCGATCAGGACGCGCTGCTCGCCTTGTTCTCGGCCCTCGACGACACCGTCGACGCGGTGAGCGACGTCGGCCTCGCCGAAGCCGTGTACCAGGCCATGCGCGGGAACCCGGAGCGAGCGGGCGGCACCTTCGACGCGATCGCGCAGGCCGCCCAGATGCCCGACCCGCAGGTTGTCAGCACGCCTCGCGGCGGCACCGACCATACGGAGCGGGTCTGCATCCTGATGGCCGGGCCGCCCGGACGGGCGGCGGCCTGGGCTGGCATCCCGGCCACGCCGCGGTCACTGGCCGAGCCCTGGCTGGACGCCTGGCTCTCCGGGCTGCTGCCCGATCCGGCCGCGGTCACGGCCACGGTCAGCTACACGGCCGGAGGGACGCCGGTGACGGCCTCCGTCCGGCTGGCCGACCTAGGTGCCGGGCCGCTGGATGTGCTCGCGATGAGCCGGATCGCGGCCGGCGGCCGGACCGAGCTGGACGCCAGGATCAGCTACCAGGTGGCCCCGCCCGGCGCCACCGACGTCACGGTCAGCTACCCGGCGGCCGAGCCGCCGGGCATCGGCTTCGCCGACCTGCTGAACGTCGCCCGCGCGCTGGCGGACCTGATCGGCGGGGCCCGGCCGCTCGCAGCCGGGGACCTGACGGTACCCGGCACCACTGTCCCGGCGGGGGTCGATGCCGCCGAGCTGAACGCGCGGGCGTCAGCGGCGCTGACGGCTGTTACGGCACTGGTGCCGGACCTGGCGGCTGCCGCCGCCGGCACGCTGTCACCGGACGCGGCCAGGGACGCGCTGATGGCGGCGGCCGGGTACGGCGTGCCGGGCGCGGTCCCGCCCTCGCGGCGGGGCAGCGGGCCGGATCCGCGGCTGGCCGCCGTGGTCGCACCGGTCCACGACGCCATGGCCGCGAGAGCCGCCGCGATGGCTGCCATCTCACTCGACCCCGCCGATCCGGCGCCCGCGCTGGCGATGCTCGACGCCGCGTTCAGCTCGGGCCTGGTCATCCTGCCCCGGTTCGCGCCTCCGGATTCCTCGCTCGCCGCCTCGTTCGCCGCCGACCCGGCGCTGATCGGCGCGACGCACCCGGCGGCCGCACGCTGGCGTCAGCAGCTCACCCACGTCAGGGACGCGGTTGCCCGGCTCGACCTGGCCGAGCTCCTGGCCGACCTGGTGGCCGGCCGGACACCGCCGCCGCTGCGGATCGCTCAGCTGCCGCCCGTCAGCGACGACTGGTGGCTGGCCCTGCCGCTGCGGCCCGGCGGTAAGCCCGCGCCAGGTCGGGTGGCGATCATGGCCGCCGTGACCGGAGACGTGACCGCTGCCGGGATCGCCTGGGCCGGTTTGTTCATCGACGGCTGGACAGACCGGGTGCCGAGCGCCATCGAGAGCGCCGGGGTCGCGTTCAACGCCAGTGAGCCGGCCGCGAGGGCGCCGTCGGCCCTGCTGCTGGCCGCGTGCCCGGATCCGCGGGCGGGATGGGACGACGCGACGCTGGCGCAGGTGCTGCGCGAGACGCTCACCCTGGCGCGGGTGCGGACCGTTGACCTCAGCTCGGTGGCGCAGGGCGGCCAGGTGCTGCCCGCGCTGTACTTCCCGTTCAACCTGGAGGAGGACACGATCTCGATGCGGTTGTGGCCCGAAGTGATCGCGCGGCCCGCGACTCCAGCCGAGGGCGGCTGAGCCATGGCCTCGGTGACGCTATGGACCAGGCTCGAGCCGCATCCCAGGGACGGTTCCCTGCAGCGCAGCCTGCAGGGACAGGTCCGGGATCCGGCCTGGTTCCTGGCCCGGCAGTGGCAGGCTGGCGAGCTCGCGGGTGACGACTCGGGCTCGCCCGTGCAGGCCGTGATGAGCGTCCAGTCGCTGCCGCTGACCGGGTACTCGCCGGATCTGGCCGGCCCGGGCCAGGAGCCGGAGCCGGAGCCGGAGCCCTACGATCCGCTGGTCCCGCTCGAGCCGCACGTGGAGCGGGTGCCGGTGACGCTGAACGTGCGCGGCTCGGCTCAGCTCGGCCGGTACGCGGAACAGGCCATCAGGGCCGCGGTGCCGGCCGCGGAGGCGGCGGCCGTCATCGCCGCGCTGCGAGCGGCCTACCCGATCGCCGCCACGGTGCCCGCGGACGCGCCGGAAGACGCCGCTGGCCGCGCGCTGCGGGCGAGCCTGGCCGGCCGGGTCGTGGACGGCGTCGCACTCGCCGCCGCCTGGGCGACGGCGCAGGCCGGCGGCACGCCCGTTCCGCCGCTGCCGCCGCAGGCCTCGGAGCCTGGGATCCCGGCCGCGCTCGCGGAACTCGCCGACTACCGCGCCTCGCTCTACAGCGAGCCAGGCGGCGACCCGGCCTGGCAGCCGCGGCGGCTGGATTACGCCGCCAGCGTGGTGTCCGCCACCAGCGCGGGTACCGTCACGCTGTCCGTCCCGGCATTCCAGGGCGGCGACCTGGACTGGTATTCCTTCAGCTACGCCGCGTCGGAGTCGCCCGCGCAGTCCCCGCCCGCGCAGCCCCCGCCCGCGCAGCCCCCGCCCGGGCCGGCACCGCCCGCGCCGTCGGTTCAGACGTTCAGCTTCCTGCCCAACCACGTGACCTTCCGCGGGATGCCGCCGCCGCGCTGGTGGCAGTTCGAGGACGCGGCGAGCGACTACGGCTCGATCCAACCTGCCAAGACCGACCTGCCCAGCCTGCTCGTGATGGAGTTCGCGCTCACCTTCGGCAATGACTGGTTCTACGTGCCGGTCCCCACCGACGTCGGCACGCTGTCCCAGGTGACCACGCTGGTCGTCACGGACACTTTCGGCGTGCGCACCGTCGTCGGTCCGGCCGATGACGACGCCTGGTCGATGTTCAGGCTGTCAGGCCGGCCGGCCGCTCGCCGTTCATCGTGATGCCACCGCGCTGCGCCGCGGTGCTGGACGGCGCCGCGCTGGAAGACGTGTACTTCCTGCGCGACGACATGGCGGCGATGTCCTGGGCCGTCGAGCACGCCCTGCACGGCCCGATGGACACGCCCGTCGACGGGGCCCAGCTGGCCCAGGCGTTCGCGGCCGCGTTCCCCCAGCCGCCGCAGCCGCCGCAGGTTCCTGGCGGCCCCGGGCAGGCCTACCAGCTCGAGCAGATCCCGCCGGCGAACTGGATTCCGATGGTTCCCGTGGTGTCCCCGTCGGGCGCACGGTACTTCCGGCGCGGGATCCTGGTCCGTCCCGGTTACGGCGATGTGCACGCGACCGCGGACCTGCTGCAGCCCGGTCAGCCGCTGTTCGTGGCCGACGAGAGCATCCCGCGGGAAGGTGCCGAGGTGACCCGGTATTTCCGCCGCACCCGCTGGACCGGCGGCGCGACGGTCACCTGGCTGGCGCACCGCAGCAGCCCGGGACTGGGACCGAGCTGGTCGGGCCTGGCGTTCGATCTGGTTCGCCCGCTGCCGCCCGCGGCCGCTGTTACGGAGCCGGCCGGACTGGCATGATCACGGCCGAGGGGTGCGCGGGGTCGTGATAGATCTCCTGGTCGGCCGCTCGCAGCCGGACGGCGGTGGCATGCGGCTCGCCGGTCCCCGGGTTGCGGGCATAGCGCGGGAACGCGCCGCTGGAGACCTGCACCCTGATGCGGTGCCCGGTCCTGAACCGGTGCGCGGTCGGCCACAAGCGGACCGCGGCGCGGGAGATCTCGTCGGCACCGGACAGGCTGACCAGGCCGTCGCACACGTTGCGCGACCGACCGCGGGGATCGACGTCACACAGCCGCACGAAGACGTCGGCGAACGGCAGGCTGGACCGGAACCAGATCTCCGCGCTGACTTCGCCGATGACCTCCGTGTCCCGGCTGAGCGGCTCGGTGGTGTAGGTGAGCACGTCAGCGCGTGCCTCGAGGGCAGTGTTGTCGACGCGCCCGGCCTTGCCCGACAGCCGGACCCCGCCCGCCGCGGGAGTCGGATCGGCCGGGTCGTAGCGGTACCGGTCGGGCTCCGACTCGGCCGGCGGCTCACCGGCCAGGATCCCGGCGGGCCGCAGATGGAAGCGGCTGGCGACGTATCCCGGCGGCGGCCACGAGTCGAAGTCGCGCCATGCTTCCTCGCCCATCACGTACAGGCGCACCGGAGCACGCGGCGCTGGCTCCTGGCCGCGGGCATGAGCCAGCCCGAATCCGACGGTCTCCTGCATCGATGTGCGGAATCCCCCGGGCGACGTGTGGGTCCACGGCCCGACTGTCAGCCGGGCGGGCCTGCCCGCCGACTGCAGGATCTGGTAGTCGAGCAGCTGGCCCGGCAGGAAGATGTCGTACCAGCCGCCGATCGAGCTGACCGGAATGGTGACCTCCGCTACCTGATCCCGGTGGTCGAGCCCGGCCCAGCGCGGACTATCCGCGCTGTGGCGAAGGACGTCCTGGATGTAATCCGACCGGCGACCGATGGCGGCGACGTCCGCCTGGCCGAGCGGCAGCGTGCGCAGGGCCCGCTGTACCTTGCCGTTCAGCGCGACCTGGCGCAGCAGCGCTCCGCGCCGCTCCTGCCCTGCGATCATGACGCCCCACCCGAACGGCGTTTCCAGTGACAGGCCGTCGGCCCGGAGGAACTCCAGCGTGAGGGCCGACTCGGTGACCAGCGGGATCATCGCCTTGACGTCGGGCGGGAACTGCCCGGCCATGGCCCACTGCACGTACCCGAGGTAGCTGGGACCGGTCAGCACGATCGACCCGCCAAACCAGGGCTGCTCGCGCACCCAGTCGAGCGTGGCCAGACCGTCCTCGCGCTCACGCCGCATCGGGTCGAACACGCCGCCCGATCCGAACGTGCCGCGCGTGCTCTGCACCAGGACCTGGAAGCCGCGCTCCGCCAGCGCCCGGCCGAACAGCCCGCCGAGCGGCCCCCGCCTGCCGTACGGCGTGCGGACGAGCGCGGTCGGCAGCGAACCGCCCGGCGCCTGCGGCGCCCACCGGTCAGCCAGCAGCTGCACGCCGTCTCGCATGGGCACGCGGAGCCCGCGCTGGACGGTCACCTTCCTGGTCAGCGGACGGGGCAGGCGCAGACCGTGCTGGATCAGCTGACTGCTCAGGTTCACGAGCCCTCCACTCGTCGAGGGGCTCGGGCGCCTAGATCCGCTCCAGAGCCGCGCCGTCGAACAGCGGCTGGATCTCGTGCCGCTCGACGTCGGCCGCCATCTCCCCGTCGGTCGGAGCCAGCCGCCGGCGACGGCGGCCTCGAGAGTTGGCCTGAGCAGGCGGGCGTCGCTCGACGAGTTGAGGAACAGGCCCGGGCGGCCAAGAACATAACGCACCGCCCGGGTCAGCGCGTCGCCATCGGCCAGCGGCTCGTACCAGCTGAACTGCGGCCCAACGCCGTCCGGCCAGCGCCGACGAGCAACCGACTTGATCGTCTGTACCGCCACGCCCCGCTGCTCGCATACGCCGAGCAGCGCTTCCACGTCAGCCCGGTACCGGTCATCGGACATCACCGCGAAGTTGTACGGCAGGAGCACCGAGCTGAAGTCGAACCGCTCCAGGCTCCGCAGGTGCATGCCCGCGATCCGCAGTCCGTGCCCGGTCACGCCGATGAACCTGCAGAGCCCCTCGTCCCGGGCCCGGGACAGGGCCTCGACTGCGCCACCGGGGCCGTGGGCCTGCTCCCATTCGTCTGGCTCGACGAGATTATGGAGCTGGACGAGATCGACGGAGTCGACGCCGAGGCGGGTCAGCGAGAGCTCGAGGCTGGCGCGCGCGCCGGCGCCCGAGCGCTCTCCGGTCTTGGTGGCGAGGAAGAACCGCCCCCTGTGCTCTGCCATCCAAGGCGCGACCCGAAGTTCTGAGTCGCCGTACGACGCAGCCGTGTCAATGTGATTGACGCCGAACTCCAGCAGCGTCGCCAGAATCTGATCGGCGCGCTCCTGCCGCATGGACCCCAGTGCCGCCGCGCCGAAGATAACCCGGCTGCTGTCATGCCCGGTCCGGCCAAAGGGCGCGCGATCAGTCATAGTCGCAGACTATCCCGCGCCTTATGGTCCGAGTTGTCTGAGGCGGCGGCCGGGCCGGTAGGTTTCGGGCATGGAATTCCAGGATGTCGTGCAGCGGCGGCGGTCGGTCAGGCGCTATGACCTGACCCGGCCCGTGCCACCAGAAGTGATCGAGCGCATCGTCCGCAACGGACTGCGGGCTCCGTCCGCCGGCTTCTCCCAGGGCTGGGGCTTTCTCGTGCTCGACAGCCCAGGCGACGTGGCCCGGTTCCGCGACGCCGTGCGCCCGGAATCTGACCCGGAGAACTGGTTCGCGGCTAACGTCGAGGCACCGCTCGTGATCGTTCCCCTGTCGAACAAGGCGGCCTACCTCGACCGGTACGCCCAGCCCGACAAGGGCTTCACGGACCGGTCCGACTCGTGGTGGCCCGCGCCGTACTGGGATATCGACACTGGCTTCGCCACGCTCTTGATGTGGCTGACCGCCACCGACGCCGGGCTCGCCGCCTGCTTCTTCGGCCTTCCCGTCGACCGGATCGAGCCGTTCCGATCGGCGTTCGACGTGCCGCCGGAGTTCACCCCGATCGGAGCGATCTCGATCGGCTACGACGATGAGCCGCCCGCGAGCGTCAGCGCCATCCGCGCAGCGCGTGCGCGCCATGCGCAAGCCGCTGGCGCAGACCGTGCACCGCGCGCGGTGGAACCGGCCGTTCGCCGGGCCGGCCTCGCCATCCTCAGGCGTCCCTGAAGCGGAGCGCGAGCCCGCCGAGTAGCAGCGCCGCGCCGGCCCAGATGGCCAGGACTCCCAGCCCGTCCCACGGGCTGATCGGGAGGTTGCGCACGCCGGTCGTGGCCTGGATGGCCAGCCCGGCGCTGGTGGGCGTCCAGCGGCTGAGCCGGTGCTGCCAGGTCGGATCGGTGACGAAGGCGAGCACGATCGGGAACAGGTACAGCACCGCCAGCACGGCTCCGATCGACACGGCCGAGTCGCGCACGATGGCGGCGATGCCCAGGCTCAGCAGCGCGATCAGGGCCAGGTACAGCACCGACCCGACGGCGGCGCGCATGGCGGGCTCGTAAGACAGCCACACCGGATGGAAGCCGCGGGCCGCGGTGAAGCCATGGCCGGGCAGGATCAGGTGCCCGGCCAGCACCGAGCCGGACACGGCCACCGCGCCGGCGACCAGCACCACGCCCGCGGTGATGGCCGCCTTGGCGGCGAGCACCGCCAGCCGCCGCGGCATCGCGGTGAATGTGACGCGGATCAGGCCGGTGCTGTGCTCGTTGCAGATCGTCAGCACGGCCAGGATCGCGACCACCGCCTGGCCGAACTGGATCCCGGTGAGGCTGAGCTTGGTCGGGTCCACCGGGCACGCCAGCCCGGCCGGACACCGGGTGGCCCCGACCGCCGCGGCGCTGACCGCTATCGTCAGCGCCGCGGCCCCGAGCAGCAGCCAGGCCGGCCCGGACACGGTGCGCAGCTTGGTCCACTCCGCGTGCAGCGCGGTGCTCATGCGTCTCTCCGCCGCAGCAGGACCAGCGCCAGCACCAGCGCGGCCGCCGCCCAGCAGCACAGCACCGCGAACCCGGCGAACGGCGACAGCGGGTAGCTGCCCATGACGGGGTCGATCACGTTGGTGACCTGGGGATAGTTCGGGATGCTCTGCTGGATCGCCAGCCCGGCCGCCGGGGTAAGCCGCATCACCCAGGCCCCTATGCTGTTCGGGAACACGTTCAGCGCGACCAGCAGGAACGGCAGCACGACCGTGATCACGGCCGCCGAGATGGCCGCGGCACTGCGCCGGACCACGGCGCCGAGCGCGGTCGCGAAGACCGCGACCACAGCGAGCATCGCCGCGATGCCGACCACGACGCGGATCTCCGTCAGCGCCGACACCGGGAGCACGACCTGGCCCTTGCTCGTCGCCAGCGGGACGCCGACCGCGATCGCGGTGGTAGCGGCGACCAGCCCGACGACGAAGGTGACCGCGCCGATGACGACGGCCTTGGCCGCGAGGACCGCGCCGCGCCGCGGGGTCGCGGCCAGCGTGGTGCGGATCAGGCCACGGCGGTACTCGGTGGTGAAGAACATCGCCGCCACCACCACGATCGCGATCAGGCCGATGAACGCGCCGGCCAGGCTCTGCTCGATGGTCACCGACGGCAGGGTGCCGGCCATGCCGGGGACCTCGGGGGCAATATCCCCGGAGCCGGTCAGGCGGTAGGTGCCCCTGGCCGTGGTGAAGCCAGCCGAACCCTGGCCGCCACCGCCAGCCGCCCCCTGCCCGATCGGGCCGCCGCCGCCGACCTGCGAATCGGTCCACGTCCCGCCCGCCGTGGCACCGGACATGGTGACGTCGTCGAAGACTCCGGTGGCCTGGCTGGGGGCGCCCTGGCTGGACGACCCGCCGAAGGATCTGTTCGTGACCACATAGCCCGGCGAGGTCACGAACATGCCGACCTGCACGTGAGCGGCGAGGCCGGTCAGCCGGACGGTCCCGACCTTCGTCCAGTGCGCGCCGTCGGCGGAATCGTAGCCGGTGATCGTGTCGCCGGCCCGGGTAAGCCGCAGCCAGCGCGGGTGGGCGGCGGTCACCCGGCCGGGCAGCCCGGCGATGTCCCCGGTGTAGTTGTACTGCATCCGGACGCCGTTGCTGCCGGTGACCATCATGGCCGCGTAGGCGGAGCCCTGCCTGATGCTCTGCTTGATGATGATCCCGGCCTTGGACCAGGGAATGATTCCTGGTGACAGGGGCGGCCCTGAGCCGCCGACGTGCACGCCGCCGTTGGGCCCGAAGTCCGGGTGCGCGTCGCTGAGCGAGAGCACCCGGGCGGTGATGCTGCCGTTCCCTGGCAGCGCCTGGTGAGCGAAGTTGAAGCTGTCGGTGACCACCTCGCCGCCCGGCCCGTGCGGGACGAAGGGCAGGCATGCCTTGCCGGATCTGGTGGGACCGTTGCTGCTCTGGCAGCCGATGTTGGCATTGCCGTCGGCGAACAGCCCGACGAACACGGTCAGGATCGCGGCCAGGATCATGCCGATCACCCAGCCGCGCACGGTGTGGAACTTGGTCCACTCGGCGTGCACGAGCGGCAGGAATCCGCTGCCGCTGCCGTCTCGGCCAGCGGCGGCCGACTGATAGCTGTCGTGCTCATCGCGCGACCTCCTCGGCCGGCCCGGTCACCGAGTCGGCGGGGCGGAATTCGACCGCGTCCCTGGTCAGTTCCAGGTAGGCCTGCTCCAGCGTGGCCCGGTGTGCCGAGATCTCGGAGAACGCCACGGCCTGCCCCGACAGGAGCGCCACGACTCGCTCGGGTACCAGCCCGGAGACAGTGAGCAGGTCCTGACCGGAAGTGGTGACGGTGGCCCCGGCGGCTTCCAGCACCGCTGCCGCGACCGGCCGCGCGGACGTGCGCAGCATTACCCGGTCGCCGGAGGCGGCAGCGAGCAGGCTGGCGACGGTCGTGTCGGCGATGACCTTGCCCCGGCCGACGACCACCAGGTAGTCCGCGGTGTCCTGCAGCTCGCTCATCAGGTGGCTGGACACCAGCACCGCCCGGCCCTGGGCCGCAAGCGACCGGAGGAAGCCGCGCATCCACACGATGCCCTCGGGGTCCATTCCGTTGAACGGCTCGTCCAGCATGATCACCGCGGGGTCGCCGAGCATGGCGGCTGCGATTCCCAGCCGCTGGCGCATGCCGAGGGAGTAGCCGCCCGCCCGCCGCCGGGCGACGGCATCCAGTCCGGCCTGCTCGATCACCTCATCGACCCGCCTGGCGGTCAGCCCCTGCGAGTGGGCCAGCCACAGCAGGTGGTTGCGGGCGCTGCGGCTCGGCTGCAGTGCGGCCGCGTCCAGCAGCGAGCCGATCAGCTTCATCGGCCGCCGGATACTCGCGTACCGCTTTCCGGCCACCAGTGCGGTGCCCGCGTCGGGCGCGTCCAGGCCGAGGATGACCCGCATCGTGGTGGACTTGCCGGCCCCGTTCGGGCCGACGAAACCGGTCACCTGGCCGGGCTGGACGGTGAAGGTCATCCCGTCCAGCGCCAGCGCCGGCCCGAACCGCTTGCGCAGCCCGCTCACTTCGATTGTCGCCTGCACGTGTGATCCTTCTCTCTCGTTGCTCAGGCCCGCCGGAGTCTCGCGGCGGCTGTGAGCTGTTCTACTGAGCGGGCCATAACATGGGCCGCACAGCTGCTGTTATCTCGTTGTTAGGCCTGACCAGGCATGCTGGAACCAGGCGCGAGGAGGGCAAATGCGGGCGGGGCAGTACCGGGATGGCGACGGGCCGCGCCGCCGCGCCCGCACGCTGGGCCTGGCCCGCCGCACCGTGCGGCTGCGCCTGACCGCGCTCTACGGCGTCCTGTTCCTGGTCTCGGGCGCCGTGCTGCTGGCGGTCGCGGGCGGCTTCGCGATCAACCGCACCTCGATGAGCAGCGCAGGAACGCGGTCCACCGCGCCGGTACCGCATACCGCGGCGGGCAAGCTCGCCAGTGCCAACGCCCTGATCCGGCAGCTGCGGCAGCAGCTGTCCGCGCAGGCAGGCACGACGCAGCATTCTTTCTCGCGCGAACTGCTCATCGCCTCAGCCATCGCACTGGGCTTCATGACCCTGGGATCTGTGGCGATGGGCTGGATGCTGGCCGGCCGGGCGCTGCGCCCGGTCCGCGCGATGACCGTCGCGACTCAGCAGATATCGGCGCACAACCTGAACGAACGGCTTGCCGTGGCCGGTCCCGATGACGAGCTGAAACAGCTCGGCGACACCATCGACGGGCTGCTGCAGCGGCTGGAGGCCGCGTTCAACGCGCAGCGCCGGTTCGTGGCCAACGCCTCGCACGAGCTGCGCACGCCGCTCGCCACGATCAGGGCGTCGCTGGATGTGGCCGTGGCCAAGCCGGAGGGGGCGCCGCCGCAGACGATCGCGCTGGCCAGCCGGCTGCGGATCGAGCTGGACCGGATCGACAGCCTGCTCGAGGCGTTCCTCGTGCTGGCCCGCGCCCAGCACCGGGACCTGCCCGGCTACGTCGTCCTGCCGCTGGATTACCTGGTCAGCGCCGCCGTCGCGGACCAGCAGCCAGCCATCACGGTCAGGAACCTGACCGTCCAGGACCGCACCGGCCCGGGCGGAGCGTGGGTACGGGGCAGCCAGGCACTGCTGTCCCGGATGGTCGAGAACCTGGTCGAGAATGCGGTCTGGCACAACGAGGACGGCGGCTGGCTGCAGATCACCGCGCAGACCGAAGCCGGGCGGGCCAGGCTGATCGTCGAGAACGGCGGTCAGGTCCTGGATCCGCAGCAGGTTGACGAGCTTTCCCAGCCGTTCCGGCGGCTCGGGGCGGACCGGATCGGCACGGACGAGGGTTCGGGCCTGGGCCTGTCGATCGTGGCCGCGATCGCCGAGGCCCACGACGGGCGGCTGAGCGTGCTCGCCCGCCCCGGCGGCGGCCTGCGTGCCTGCGTGGACTTGCCGGCCGCGGCCCCGGCGGCCGACCTGGCCAGCGCGGCCGGGCCGACCGTGATCGCGAGCGCGCCGGGATGAGGGTGCTGGTGGTCGAGGACTCCCAGTCGCTGGCCGACGTGCTGGTCGAGGGCCTGCGGGACCAGGGCATGGCGGTGGACGCCGCGCGCGACGGCCTCGAGGCGGCGGTCAAGCTCGACCTCAACCCCTACGACGTCGTCGTCCTGGACCGGGACCTGCCGGGCATCCACGGCGATGTGCTCTGCCAGATGATCACCGACCGGGGCGAGCGGGCCATGGTGCTGATGCTGACCGCGGCCGGAGCGCCGGGTGACCGGGTCAGCGGCCTGGGCCTGGGCGCCGACGACTACCTCGGCAAGCCATTTCACTTCCCCGAGCTCGTGCTGCGCATCCGCGCCCTGGCCAGGCGGCAGCCGTCAGCCCGGTCCCGCGTGCTGCGGGCGGCCGGCCTCGAGCTTGATCCGCTGCGCCGCACGGTGACCCGCGACGGGCGGCCGCTGGACCTGTCCGTGAAGGAATTCGGCGTGCTGGAGGCGCTGCTGGCGGCGGCCCCGGCCTATCTGCGCGCCGAGGAACTGCTCGAGCAGGTCTGGGACGAGCAGGCCGACCCGTTCACCAACACGGTCACCGTGACGATCGGACGGCTGCGCCGCAAGCTCGGCGATCCGCCGGTCATCTCCACCACGCCCGGCGTCGGTTACCGGATCAGCGCTTCAGCCGGGTAGCCCGGCGGCGCTGTCGCCTCACGGCCCGATGTGGACGTAAGGCGCCCAGAGCAGGGCCGGGTACCCGGCCGCACGTAGCTGCCGCACCGCCTCGTGCAGCGCCTGCGCGCTACCGCTCGCCGTCAGCTGGCTCGCGCCCGCCTCGGTCAGCGCGTCGTACACGCCGCGAGCGACGTCAGGCGCGACGGAGTCAGCGACGTACCACAGGGTCCCGATGACATTGCGGAACCCGGCCAGCTGGGCGGCGGCGGCCATCGTCATCGATTCGTCGAGGTGCAGCAGGCTTCCCGCCGCGGACTCGCATGCGGACAGGAAGGCCAGCTCGGCCGCGGCGAGCTGCAGCTCGGATAGCTGGCGGATGGTCATCGGCCCGTCCTGCAGGAAAAGGCCGCCGGCCGAAGGATCGTCGTAGCGGATGCCGGCGTGGCAGGCGAAGTGCGCGACGCTGGCCCGCTCGAGCCCGGCCAGGACCTGCGCGGTGGTGGCCGTCGGCCCCGTCAGGTGCTTCATCCGGGTCAGGAAGCAACGCGCGACGATACTGGCCTCCGCCATCGCGCCCGCCAGCGGCGCGCCGTCCGGCAGGTACGGCGTCCGGGGCATGGTGACCATCAGCACGTCCGGGCCGTCCGGCGGGCTGGCCGGCCGGCAGGCGTCCGGACGCTCGCGTCCCGCATGGCCCGCAGCGTGGGCGTGTACGACGAGACCACGTGGTCGAGCACGCCATCAGCGGCGTCAGCCGCGTGCTGGCCAGCGGCATGCAGGGGCAGCGGCGTGAGCGGGCCGGTGGGACACCACCAGATCCTGGCCCACTCGCCGCCGGCCCGGGTGCGGCGAGATCGTCGCGGAGGGCGGTCAGGATCGGGCCGGTGACGGCGTCGGCCAGCCAGCCGAGCACGTCGCGGATGACGGCGTCGTCGTGATCCGCAGCCCGCCCGTCGTGATCCGCAGCCTGGCCGTCGTGATCCGCAGCCTGGCCGTCGTGATCCGCAGCCTGGCCGTCGTGATCCGCAGCTTGCCCGGCCGCGTCATCGGCAGCCGTCGCCGCGCTCCGCAGGGCGCCCAGGAATACGTTGGCCCGGTTCCGTGCGTCCTCGCGGGTCAGGCCGGGCAGGGGGATCACGCGCAGTCCGGCCGCGGTCAGGGCAAGCGCGTCACAGCCCAGGCTGCTCACATTGATGATCACCACGGTCCGGCCGGCGGCCACACCGGCCAGGCCGGCGAAGTCCGGCGCGCTCAGGAAGGTTTCGAAACCTGGCCGCAGCCGGACCTGCTCGAGAACATGGTCCCATTCGCTGGCCTGCCTCATCCTGACATCAGCCAGGTTCTGAGCCGGGCTCTGAGCCTGCCGCGGGCCGCCGGCCGCGGCTGGCCCCACCGGCACGCCATCCTGGCCGAGGTCAGGCTCGGCTCCCGCCTGGTCGAGGAGACCGCGAAGCGACTCGAGGCGGCTCGCCAGGTCGGGCACGGCCGTGCGCAGTTCCTCGAGCTCGCCGCGCAGCTCCAGGCGCTGCGACCACAGGATGGACCGCCCGTGTTCGAGCAGCTCGACGGCGTGTTGCGGGTGCCCGGCGGCGATCGCGCAGGCAGCGGCATCGGAGGCGATGCCGGGGAGCCTGGCCAGCTGCATTTCCTGGCTCAGCCGGTCAAGGCCGCGCCAGGCTAGCAGCGGCAGCAGGGCGACTGCCTCGCTATAGCCCTCCTCGGCCAGATCGAACCGGCGCTGGGCCGCGGTCGCCTTCCCCCACGAGATGGCGGCCCAGATCCGCGAGGACACCGGCGCCGTCGCATGCCGCACGGCCGCCCGCCAGTCAGCGAGTGCTTCCTGCCGCGCCTGCTCGTCACCGGTGGCATCGAACCGGGCCATCAGCGAGTCACCCAGCATGCGCAGGCAGTCTGCGGCGAGGGGATGGCCAGGCGGGCAGGCAGCCACCGACTCCCTGGCGTAGCCGACGGATTCCTTCAGATCCGCCGGCGCTCCGCCGAGCTCGAACCGGCTCAGCAGCCTGGCCCCGAGGTTCATCAGCGCGGTGCTCCGGCTGGGGTGATCGGCGGGGGTGGCGGCCAGCGCGGCTCGCGCCGTGGTGATCGCGTCTTCCAGGTCCGCGGGACGGCGAGTGGCCTCATACCTGAGCACTTGCGCGTTACTCAGGTTGCCCACCCGAACGCTGCGGTCCGGGTGCTCAGCCGGGGTGGCGGGAACGGCCTCCGCGAGACAGGCGATCGCCTGGTCGAGGGCCGCCATGTCGTTCCGCTGGTCCGCTTGCCCGAGGTAGACCGCGCCAAGGTCGGCCAGGTATTTCGTGCGGCTCGGATCGCCAGCGGGCAGGGCGGCCACGGCCTGCCGCAGGAGTTCGGCCGCCTCCGCCTGGTCCTCGGCGCTGCCCGCGCGAATGGCACGCAGGTTCAGGACCAGCCCGAGGTTGCCGAGGTAGCTCGGGTAACTCGCGCCGCCGGCCGGGGCCAGGGCAAGCGCGGCCCGCAGGGCCGAGATCGCCTCGTCGAGGGACTCGATCTGCCCGGACCGCCAGTACCGGGCATGCAGGGCGCCGGCCAGGCTGGTCAGGTACTTGGCGCGGTCCGCATCGTCGGTCCCGGGAGTAGTCAGTGCCTGTCTCGCGGCGTCGACGGCTTCGTCGAGGTCATCCGGCATGGCGGTGCGCCAGAACCTGATGCGCAGCATCATGCTCAAGTCAGACAGGTGACTGGCACGCGCATGCGGATCGGCCGACGCGCAATCGACTGCCTTGCGCTTGGCCCCTATTCCGTCGTCGAGGTCGGCGACGTCGCCGAAGGACTGGTATCGGGTCAGCAGTGTTCGGCCCAGGGCGCCGAGGATCGCGGGATCGTCGGCTGCCTGATCGGCCGCTGTCCTGGCCGCCACCACAGCCTGGTCAAGGTCGGCCCGGTCGTCAGCTTGCTCGAACCGCACGACCAGCGCGGAGGCAAGCACCGCATGAGCCCGGGTGGGCAGCCAGGTCTCATTCTGGTCGAGCCGGGTCACCTCGGCGACCGCCGATCGCGCCTGGCTGACGGCCTCGTCGGCATCCGCGCGGGCCGGCCCGGGCCCGTTCCTGGCCATCTCAGCCCGGCTGGCCAGGGCACCGGAGAGATACAGGGCCAGGCTAGCGCGGGTGCGCGCGGCCTCGCTGCCCTCGCCCTGCACGGTCGAGACGACGCCCCGCAGCACGTGCACCTGGACTGTCCCGGCGGGCGGAGCCGCGGCGACGGCGGCGCGCAGCACGCTGATCTCCTCTTCCAGGTCGGCCGGGTCATCCGTCCGAGTGAACCTGACCCCGAGCAGGTTCGCGAGCTGGCTCAGCAGCCTGACCAGGTCTGGGTAGAGCGGCGGGGCCAGGATCCGCACGTTCCGGCCGGCCGCAATGGCCTGGTCAAGGTCGGCTGCGTCGCCCTCGCCGTCCGCCCGGGCGGCGAGCACGCTGAACAAGTTAATCCAGTACAGCAGCGCATCCGGGTCGCCGGGCCTGGTGACCGCGACCGCATGGCGAGCGGCCGCGATGGCCTCGGTCAGGTCTTCCTGGCTGCCGGTCCTGGCGAACTGCAGCCGGAGGGCGGCGCCAAGATTGGATAGCCGGCCAGCCAGGTCCGGATCGCCCGGCCCCGTATGCGCCAGGACCGAGCGCAGCTGCGCGGTCGCCTCATTCAGTGCCGCCTGGTCACCGGCCGCCGCTTGCTTGAGCAGCTGCGCGGCACTGTCGGCGGCACGCTGCGAACCGGGTCCGAATCTCGTCCGCCGCATCTGGATCCCCCCAGCCGGTGCTTGCTGTCTATTGCATCGTCGTCGCCGCCACGAACAGGACGGCGCCGAGGGCGGCCAGGACGGCACCTGCGAAGGCCTGCAGCCGAGCACGCCTGAGCTGGTCGCGGACCCGCCATGCATGGGCCAGCTCCAGTAGCCAGCGCAGCCTGACGGCCGCGTTCGCGGCGTTGGCCTGGGCATCCGCGACGCCCTGGGCAAGCCGGCGCCTGCGCTGCTCGCTGGGCTCGGCCGAGAGCAGGATCGCGGCCTTCGCCGCGGCCGTCTGCCACAGGATGCACTGCTGCTCCAGCTCCTCAACCGAGCGGCCGAACGGGCCGAAGTAGGCGGCAGGATCGGACTCGATCTCAGCCTGGAGGCCGGCCAGCTCGGGTTTGCGGAGCGCACCGAGCGTGGTGCTGATCGGCATCAGGGCATCAGCCGTGTGCCAGATCGCCCAGCCAACTCCCGCCAGGCCGATGGCCAGTCCGGCGAACGCCACGCTCGCCGGCGCCAGTCCGTGGATCTTCCCGGTAGCGCTGAGCGGTGCTCCCCCGAGCAGGACCGCCCCGACCGCGGCGAGCGCGGCGATCAGCCACTTGGCGCTGGCCCGCATATCCGCGACACTTTCCAGCGGCGACGGCAGGCTCGCCGTTGCCTCAGGCCCGCTGCCAGGCCCGGCCGCGGCAGAGTCGGTCATTGACCGGCCGCGTCAGTCTCGGTCACGTCCGGCGGTTGCTCGCGGTCCACGGCAGCGCCGCGCTGCTGCGCGGTCAGGCCGAGCCGAAAGCGGCTGCCCGGCCCCGAGTCGGCAGCGCGCTCCATCGGCAGCCACGAGGCGCCGTCGTACGTCAGCAGCAGATCGCCGTCGAAGCGAACGTCGCCGACGCCAGGGCTGCTCTCGTTCCCGCCCCCGGCAGCGGTCTGCTCACCCATGACCACATTGTGCCAGCCTCTCTGGACTACAGCTACGGATCGCAGCAGTTTGGTCACGCAGGGATCAAGCGGGCGACGGGATCTCGTCCGCTACACCGCCGGGCGCCGGGCTCGTGCCCGAAGCACGCGCGCTAGCTAGGATCCACGCATGCGCATCACCCGAGCCGCCCGCAGCCGGCCGAGGCCCGGACGGCGGCGGCTGGCGCGCCTGATCGCCGCGGCCGGCGGTCTCGCCGGCCTGGCGGCAGCCGGGCTTGCCCCGGCCGTCGCAGCCGGGCTTGTCCCGGCACCGTCCGCGCTGCGCGTGGGCAGCCTGACGCTGCACCAGTGCGGGCGGGTCCAGCCGGTCTACTGCGGCCGGCTGGCCGTGCCGCTCGACTACTCCGCCGCCCGCCAGTCCGGACATCCGCGTCGGGTTCCGCTGGCTGCCTGCGACGGGCAGCGGCACGGGCCGGGCGGCGGACGGTGCTAGCCGTCGAAGGCGGTCCCGGGTATGCCACCGCCGGCACCCAGGGTGCCTACACGGCGATGCTGGGATCGCTGCGGCGCACCACGAACCTGCTGCTGGTCAACCTGCGCGGCACCGGTGACTCGACCCTGGTGAAATGCGCCGGGCTCGAGCACTACGGGCGACCGCAGCACCAGTACGGTGCCGGGTTTGACCGGCTCGTCGCCGCTTGCGGGCGGCAGCTGAACCACACCTGGCGGTACCGGCACGGCGGCTGGGTGCGCGCTTCCGACCTGTTCAACACCGCGTACTCCGCGCGCGACGTGTCGCGGGTGCTCAGGCACTCCGGCTCGGCCGGGTGGATCTGTACGGCGACTCCTACGGCAGCTGGTTCGCCCAGGTCTTCGCGTCCGCGTACCCGAGCCGGCTGCGCTCCGTCACTCTCGACTCGACGTACCAGGTGCTCGGGCTCGACCCCTGGTACACCACCACCGTCATCACCGCGCGCCGCGCGTTCGAGCAGGCCTGCTCCCGCTGGCCGGCCTGCGCCAGGGCCACGGGCGGCCGCGGCGCGTGGGCACGGATCGGCGCGCTGGCGGCGAGGCTGGCCCGCGCCCCGGTGATCGGCCAGGTCACGTCAGCGGCCGGGACCGCGTCGAGGCTGACGGTCACCGCGGAGACGCTGGTCAACCTGGTCAACAACGCCGGGTTCGACCCGGTCGTCTACCGCGATCTCGACGCCGCCGGCCGAGCGCTGCTGTACCACCACGACAGCGCCCCGCTGCTGCGGCTAGCCGCGCTGTCGATCGGGTTCGATAACAGCAACTACGCGCTACCCGAGTTCAGCGACGGCCTGTTCTTCGCGGTGTCCTGCACCGACTACGTCCAGTTGTTCAGCCGGACAGCCGCGCCGGCCGTCCGGCTGCGCGAGTACCGCGCCGCGCTGCGCCGCCAGCCGGCCCGAACCTTCGCGCCCTTCACGATCAGCCAGTGGACCCGGATGGACCAGTACACCGAGGCCTACAGCGCGTGCCTGCACTGGCCGGCACCGCGCCACCTCGTCCCGCCGATCCTCCGGCGGCCGCCGCTGGTACCGCGCCGCCTGCCCGTGCTCGTGCTCTCCGGCACCGCCGACTCGCTGACGCCGTGGCTGCACGGGGCGTCGCTGGTGGCCAGGCAGCTCGGCCCGTCGGCTCGGGTCGTCCGGGTCGCTAACCTGACCCACGTGCTGCTGCAGGACGGGGACGACGCCTGCCCGGCCTCGATCTTCCAGCGGTTCCTGCGTCATCCCGGCGACCTCGCGGGCCTGAATACGTCGTGCGCGCACCGCGTGGCCCCGGTTCACGTGGTCGGCTCTTATCCGTTCCGGCTACGGGACTCGGTCCCGGCCCGGGCCACGGCTGGCGACGCCGCAGGGCGGACGGCGCTGCACGCCGCCGCCGTCGCGCTGGCGAGCGTCGGCGACGAGATCAGCCGTGAGCCGCTGCTGTCCGGTCATCGTGACGTGGGCCTGCGCGGCGGCCAGGTCCGCTTTTCCGGCGGCCGCGTGCTGCGCATCGAGTTGCGCGGCTATCGCTGGGTGAGCGACGCCACCGTCGACGGCACGGCGCTGTGGAACCGGCGCACCGGAGCGGTGACGGCCCGGCTGACAGTCCGCGCAGCCGGCGCCGCCACCGTGCGGCTGACCGCGCGCTGGCGCGTGTTCGCCCGGCCCGGGCAGCTCGCGGTTATCACCGGGTCACAGGGCACGAAACGGCTGGCCGCTGTGCTGCCCGCACCCTGAGCCCGGCGCCAGCGCGGCCCAGCCGGGCAGGCAGGCTGGATCTACCCGTGCGGACTCTGGATGAGCACGAGTGCGCCGATGCGCAGCGTGGCGGCCGCGGCTGCGGCCACTGTGGGGCTGACCGACGGCTTGGCGCCCGCTGCGGGACTAGTCCTGCCCGCGGGTGAGTTGCCAGACCACGTCGATGCCGGTCTCGCCGGGCGCAGCAGGCCCCATATCCCGGGCCGGCCGCTCGCCGAGGCTGGTGTAGCCCAGCTTGGCCGGGATGCGCCCGCTGGCCGCGTTGGCGGCATCGTGATGGATCTCGACTCGGTCGATGCCCGGCAGCGCCAGCGCGGCATCGGTCAGCGCTGCGGTGGCGTCGGTCGCGATGCCACGGCCGGTCCAGGCGCTGTGCACCCAGTAACCGATCTCCAGCCCTCCGTCGCCGACCCGGTTGTGCAGGCCCGCGCTGCCGACGATCTGACCGTCAGCGATGACGGCATAGCTGAAGGCGTCGCCGGAAGCCCACTGCGCCTCGCACCCGCGCAGGAACTCCGCCGCCCTGTCCTCGTCGTAGCTGTCCGCCCACGGCATCCACGGCCGCAGTTGCTCCTGTGATTCGATGACCGCGGCCAGCAGCGCGGCCGCGTCGTCGGGGCGCCATCGCCGGAGCTTCACCTGGCCGTGACTGAGCGTTTCCTGAGGCCTTGTCATCGGACCAGGATGGCGGGCATTACTGCTTCAGGGCGGTCAGATACGCGATGACGATGCGCTCCCCGTCTCGTGAGAGCCGCCTGCCGCTAGATAGTGCGCGGCTCCCCGGCTGGGTTAGCCGCCGCTGCCGCCCGGAGACTGCGTGACGCCGGCCACCCGGCCCGGCAGCAGCAGCGCTGCGGCGAACAGCTCATCGCCGGCCGACGACTCGATCGACCAGGTGACCCAGCCGCGCCCGCTGGGGGCCGTCGTGAGCTGCGGCAGGGTGCCGGCGAACGTGCCCTGAACAGGGAACCTGAACAGGTCGGCGTGCGCTGTGTCGGGCAGGTTGGCGATCGCCACGTCGCCGCACTCAATCGACACGTCGGCCAGCCGGCCACTGGCGTCGGAGACGGGGTCGTGGCTGGATGGCGCGCAGTTGTTCGTGTCGCCAGTCAGGCTCGGCCTGCCGAAGCCCGAGGCGGCCCAGCGGGCCACAACCGGCTGGTAGGACGCGTTGTCGACGGTGGCAATCAGGAAGACCCCGGACGGAGTGGAGGCTAGCCCGAAGTTAGCGTCCGAGGTCGTGGTCATCGCGACCGGGCTGAACGCCGACCACGAGCCGCCGTCCTGGGAGGCCGCGGAGACTGGCGACGAGATCGAGCCGTCCTTGTCGATGACCAGCACCGGCGTAGCCCCGGCGAAGCGAAGCTGTGCGTACCCGATCAGGTACGGCGTGCTGAGGGTCACCGGGGCATTCGCGAAACCCGGCCTGACCTGGAGCGCGGGTTTGGTGCCGGTGACCTCGGACACCACCCAGATCGTGTTACCGGGCCCGACGGCGGCATCCATCATCGCCCCGAAGCTCGGCGCGGTCGCGACATCGTGCGCGGCCGTTAGCGGGCCGCCCGACGACGTGGTGATCGCAATCTCGTCACCCTCCGGCCCGCTCTCCGACGCGGCCGTGGTGTGCTGCCAGACCAGCGTGACGGTGTGCGGGCCGGTCAGCAGCACCCGCAAGCCGTGGGCGGACGAGTCACCGAGCGAGTCGACCTGCGAGACGCCGCCCTGGCAGGCCTGGGCGCCGGGCGGTAGCACGCAGAGATTCACTTTTCGGCCCTGCCCGGTGTCGGCGATCCAGCCGACATAGGCGGTGCCGGATGCGTCGGTCACGGCATCGTCGCCGCTGAACGTAGCGTTGTTCGCGAGCACGATCGCTTTCCCGGTCAGGGCGCCTTTGGTAGCGGGCGCCGCCGTTTGACCGCCATCATTCCTGGCCGGACCGGCCTGGCGGGACGAGCCGGACGCCCCGGACGCCCCGGACGGGTTCGTGGTCGCGGCGGTCGGCCCGCACGCTGCCGTCAAGGAAACGACTGCGGCGGCGCCGATGGCGGCCGCCGCGGTCACGGGCCGGATCCTAGCTGACACGGCAACCCCCGAGCTGGCTATTCCATGGATATGGTGGTCGTGCCCTAGTCCAGCGCAGTGGCGTAACGTCTCTGTAATGCCAGCGGCGCTATATTGGCTCGTCCGAGACCGGCCGGGGCTCCTGCGGGGACTGACGCAGCGCGTTCTGGCGATCAGTCCAGGTCGGGCATGCTTACCAAGCCGACCCGGATGACGGTGTCCTCAGGAGAGTCCAGGCTTGGGGCGGTGGAACCCCCGGCATGCCTGGTGGCGTCCATCCGGCTGGCCGCCAGGGCGAGTGCTTGCCGCTCGATTCTGGTGAACTCTGCCGGTCCCCACTCGCCTACCGGCTTCCCGGGAAAGTCGCCGTCCGGATCAATTCCCAGTCGGATCGTCAGCTGGACCTGGGCGGTTCTCCCGTCGGCCACCACCGCCCTGGCGTACCAGACATTCCAGTCCGGCGCTCCGAGGTAGCCAGGGGCAATCTCCTGGAGGCTGTCGCGCAATGACTGCAGCACCTCAAAGGTGGCACCGGGCCGATCGGGTGTCCGCATGTGCACTCGCAGCAGCGGGTACCGCTGGGCCGCACCGAGTTCCGTCCTGCTTTGCCACTTGTCGAGGTGGACTACCACGCCATCGCTACCTGGCTGAGCCGGCGGCGCATCACTCGCGGGTGCTGGCCCGCCTTGCTGGTGGCCGACGAGCAGCAGGACCGCCTGCCCGTAAAACGTGGCCATGGTCAGGCCGGCCAGTCTCAGCTCTGCGTCCAGGCTGGCGAGAATCTCGGCTTCGATTCCGGGCCGCCAGTCCGTGCTGACCGCCATGACACGCCAGGTCTTCGCGGCCGCGCTCTCATGTTTGCGCACGCCGCTGGCCGCTACCACGTCCAGGTCGCTGGCGAGCACCAGCCGAGTGCGAGCGTGCCCGTTCCGACCGGCCCGAGGGCCTGGGTTGGCTGCGGCCGGGCGCGGATTGAGGATCCGCGGGATGCCCTCGGAGATGGTCTGGACTCCGACGATCGGCTGAGCAGCAGCCTGCGCGCTGCTCGGACGCCCCGAGCGCCTTGCCTTCTCGGCTAGCTTCTGAATATCGGCGAGAAATGGCGCAAGCCGCGTGGTGTTTTCGTCCCGAAGGGCAAGGCGCACCCGCGCCCACTGCAAATCAGCATAGGCGGTCGATGGCGCTGGCACCGGGAGCTGCACCTCTATAACCGCCAGCCGGTGGTCTGCGGCTGCCTTCAGCACTGCGGTGACCGGATGATCAGGAATCCGCAGCAGCCCGTGACCCGGCCGCAATCCGAGGAAGATCCCGACGATGCCGGCTGGGTTCTCGCTAGGAGTCAGCCTGCCAGGGTCAAGGTCGATCGTGACGATGTCCTCGGGCTGGCAATCCCAGTCCGCCTTGGGCTCATCGCGGAAGACGGCGAAGGTCACTGACTGCAGGCCTGTGCCTGAGCGCTGCAGCGCGATGACGTTGGCCGGCTGCTCTAGCGCGGAGACGCCGAGGTCGGCACCCTGGTCCGCCGGGCCTGATCGGCCGCCGGCCTGGTCCTGCGAGGCGGAGCTGTCCGCCGTCCATGTGCTGGCGGGCTGGCCTATTGCCCACCGGCTGGGCAGCCAGTCAGGGAGCCTGGGCGAGCGCTGGCGCGCCGATGAGCGCGGGCCTCCCGCTGGGCGCGCGCCGTGCAGCAGCGACCCCAGTGCCTGCGGGGTCTCGTGCTGCCAGACGACGTAGCCATACGCCCGGCGACCCAGCATCAGCGCCTCGGCCGTGGCGCTACGCCACCAGTCGCTGTGCAGCACCTGGTTGTGCTGGTAGTCCGGGGTGTCGGTGTAGAAGACCAATCCTGCCTTTGGCGCAGCCGATGCCGCCCGTCGCCGGCCCCGGGCAAAGGCTCGCCACAGCAGCAGCCATTGCAGCCACAGCAGCAGCAGCTGCGCCCCGATGCAGGCCGAGGCCCAGGCGATGGCCCGCGTTGCGCCCGGATAGAAGGCGAGTGCCACGGCCAGGATCACTGGCGGCAGGATCGAGACGATGATCAGAGGATTGCCCGCTGGCACCAGCAGGCCGCGCAACGTGGACCGGTCGGGCCGCTCAATTCGGCCCGCCTGGATGGCCGAGAACAAGGTCAGGACCAGTGCCAGCACCTCGGCGCTGACCCGCCGGCCGCTCAGTCCGAGCGCGTGCTCGCCGGCGAAGAACAAGAGCACGACGATCATCAGCAGGGTGCTCATCCAGCCGGACAGCTTGGCGGTCGTGACGTACTCAGAATCGGTGACCGCCACGTGTACCTGCATCCGGGCTTCGGTGAGCGCCGCTCGCTGGGAGACATCCTCGACCAGCCGAGCTCGCGCGGCCACAATATCCGGGCTGATCGTGTCGGCTGATGTCCGACGCTGGATCGGCGCGTCCAGCCACTCCCCGCCTTTCCAGGCCGCTCCCAGCCTGCTGCGGGCTTCGGGGTCCGGGCCGACGGCTGCGATGTGCCGCAGAGCCCCGCCGACCTGGTCCAGGCGTTCACGGAACTCCCTGGTCGCACATGTCGACTCCAGGCGGCTGACGGACGGCTCGCCGAAACGGGCCCCCACCCGATGATCGCGCAGCGATGCCCACGCCGCGTCCGCCTTCGCTGCGCAAAGATCGGCCAGGCACATGCACAGCGTCGGCGGCCAGTCTTCCGCGACGCTCACCAGCTGGCCAGTCAGCTTGGCCAGCTGGCCGACGGGTGTCGGCTGCTCGGTCCTGATATCGAGCTCAGCGCGCGCATCAACCGAAAGCGACGGGTCCGGCGATACCCCGTCGGGCAGGTTCACCTGCACCTGCCGGTCGGCGTCAGCTGACGGCAGCAGCAAGTCGAGTTCCAGAGTTGCCCGAGGCAGGACCCAGTTGCCCGGGCGAAGCCAGCGCCAGCCATCGGGTCGCGCCCACCTCCGCGCCGGAGCCGTCACCGGACCCAGTGCGCCAGCCCAGCGAGGTGGCGCCAAGTGCAGCGCCCGGCTCGGCACCGTCACGGTCAGGACCGCCGGCCCGTAGCCGCGGTCGGCAGCGACTACGACGATCGCGGACTCGGCGAATGCCTTCAGCACCTGAGTCGCCCGTCTGGCTAGTTCCCGCGCGGCAGTCGCGTCCTCGTTACCAGCCGGTTGAGGATTGGCCAGCAGGTCCGAGTATGACTTCAGCAGATCCCCGAGTTCGGTCCGCACCCGGTCGATCCGGGGCAGCGGTCCTTCAACCGTCCGCCGGGCACCCACCTGCCGGTTCAGTACCGCGGTCGGCACATGCTCGGCGCGCAGCATGCGGTAAATGGCCGCCGAAAGCAGGAGCCGGTGGTCCCTGGTCGCGCTGAATCCCGCCGCCACCACGCCTTGTTGCCGCGTTCCCGCGATATTGACGATGATCTCGGCCAGCGCCGCTGCGACGCGGTGCCTGACCTCGGCACTGGGGGGAGTCACTAGCGGCATCCCGTCGGCGTCCGCGACCGTCAGCGTGGAAAAAGGATCTGGCTCGGACAGCGGCTCGGCCAGGTACGGCCGGCTCGGCTGAGGTTTCAGCAGCGGCGGCAGTACCACGACAGGGAGCCACAGCTGCCCGGCCCGGCCGCCGAAAGCCTCGTGCGTGATGCGGTCAAGATCGACATCGACTCGAATCATCGTGTCAATTGCATCGGAGCGGACGATATTGATCTCCTCCGACGTGGCACGCACCCACTCTCTGTTGGCGATCAGGAAGAGCAGTTCGCGGCCCAGGGCCGAGTCACGGTCGTAGTTGGCGTCCTGCCAGTGAAACTCCTCAGGCGTGATCTGGCCGATCATGTAGTCCAGCCGGAGCGCCACGGACACAAGCGCATCCACATCCCGAGCCCCGATTACCAGCGCGTGCCCGCCTCGCGCATCCGGACGTTGCTCCGATCTTGCCACTGACATTTCCGCGATACCTATTCGTCCATAGTTGCTGCCCGATCTCCTCTCCCATCCCACATCGTCGTGCGCACTCCGGGCGACCGCTCTTCGTTGCACTATGTTGCTGATAGGCATTAATGTTCCTTTGCAAGAGCTGGAATAATCGCAAAAGGGGGAACTCGGCAAACTGATGGGCGAAGAGCTCGAGCTGCCAGATGAGTTGTTCGGTTTCGGAAGCTGGTTGCTGTGGCTCGTCGCCACCCGGGCGACAGGGCTCGTCGATCGCCTGTACGCGTCCGGCCCGGCGCGGCCGTCCAGGGCCTACGGCATGGTGGATGGTCACCACGTTCCGACGCCGTCGCTGATCGCCTGGCTGCTGGCCGCCGCGGAGTTCGGAATGCCGCCCGAAGACCTGCGCGGCCGGAACACTCGCCTTGATCAGCGCCAGAAGATCCTGCGCACGCTGGTCAGCCGCGCGGTCAACTCCGATCCTGGTGTGTTCAAAGACACCTGGCTGCGCGAGCTCGCGGCCGCGTGCGCCCTGACCGGTCCAGAGCTGGACCTTCTGATAACCGGCCGGGACTACGGCCCTTTCCCAGTGGAAACGACCGCGCTCCGCATGGCCATCGAGCGCACGTTCCGTTCCGGCTACCGGCGGGGCCGGCCAGCGGCGGCGACGCGAACGCTGCCCAGGGACCTGGCTTCGTTCACCGGCCGTAAGGGCCAGCTCGACTGGCTGTGCGGCGTCGCGGGGCAGTCGGCGACCGCGCCGGACAGCGCACCGATCTTCGTGATCAGCGGAATGGCCGGGGTAGGGAAGACGACATTCGCGGTGCACGCGGCACGCCAGCTCTCCCCGATGTTTCCTGACGGCCAGATCTTCCTGTCACTGCACGGGCACTCGGCTGGGCAGCGGCCGGTCGACCCAGATGACGCGCTGCTGAGCTTGTTGCTGACGGCCGGCCTGCAGGCCGAGCAGGTCCCCTCGGGCCTGGAGCCGCGGTCGGGGTTGTGGCGCGACTGGCTGTCGGGCAAGCGCGTGCTGCTGGTACTTGACGACGCCCTCAGCCGTGAGCAGATCGAGCCGCTGCTGCCAGGTGCGGCGGAGAACCTGGTCCTGGTGACGAGCCGGCGCCGGCTTACGGCGATGGATGACGCGAGAGCGCTGAGCCTGGAGACCATGCCGCAGGACGAGGCGGCCAACCTCTTCGCCCGGCTGGCGGGGCGGGACGACCTGGACCATGCCGACGTCGTCGCCCTCGTCGCGACGTGCGGATGCCTGCCGCTGGCCGTCGCGATGCTGGCTAGTCAGCTGCGCCACCACCCGGCCTGGTCGGCAGCGGCCCTGCGGGCCGACCTCGTCGCGGCTCATGACCGGCTCGAGCTGATGAGCGCGGAGAACAGGTCGGTCGCGGCCGCCTTCGAGCTGTCCTACCGACCTCTCGAGCCGGAACGACAGCGGATGTTCCGGCTGCTGGCGCTGCATCCCGGGGACGAGTTCGACGCCCGAGCGGCGGCCGCGCTCGATGGTGGTGATCCCGGGGCCGCGCGACGGTCACTGAGCATCCTTTACGACCATTATCTGCTGGCCGAGCCGACTGCCGGCCGGTTCCGGTTTCACGACCTGATCCGGGAGTACGCGGTCGGGCTGGCCGAGGGCGACGGCAAGCTCGCGCGGGCAGCGACTGACCGCCTGGCTGACTACTACCTGCGCGCGACGGTCGCCGCCAGCCGACGGCTCCAGCGCCGAGCACGGCCGTCCCTGCCCAGGCCGGAGAATCCGGGCGGGCCTGATCTGCCCACCTTCGCGACGGCCGATGAGGCAAGGTCGTGGCTGGCCGCGGAGCGGCCCAGCCTCGACGCGGTGGTTCGCCGCGCGGCAGCGGCCGGACGGTATCGGGAGACAATCGCCATCCCGCTCGCGATGCACGAGTTCCTGCTGGATTCGCGTCACCTCGAGCTGGGCATCAGGCTCTATCATCTCGCCCTCGCGGCGTCCCTGAACTGTGGCGACCTCAAATCCCAAGCGCACGTGCTGACCTGCCTGTGCGAGCTGCATTTCCGTTCGTCGGACTTCGCCAGCGCGCTGGCCCATGGCCGACGGGGCGTCGAGTTGTGCCGGGCGCTGGGCGATCCGGCGAGCGAGGCCGCCGCGTGCGAGCACCTGGGCCGGGCGCAATATGTAACGGGAGATTACGCCGCAGCGGCTGCGCAGCTAGCGGTCGCGCTCGCACTGCACCGCCAGCTCGGCGACCTCCTCGCGGAGGCCGACACGCTGACTCACATCGGATACGTGCACTACGCACAGGACGATTACCCGGCCGCACACGAGCACCTGGTCCGTGCCCTCGAGCTATTCAGGGCGGCGGAAGACTGGACGGGGGAGCGCGGCACGCTCAACTACCTGGCATCCCTGGAGCAGGCGCTCGGCGATTATCCGGCCGCGACCCGGAGCCTCAGCCGGGCCCTAGACCTGTGCGTGACCTTCGAAGACACGTCCGGGGCGGCCACGATCAGGAACAACCTGGGTTACCTCTGCTGCCTCACCGGCGACTACCAGGGCGCGGAGCAGCACCTGACCGAGGCGCTGCTGGTGCACGAGGACCAGCGTAACCAGCTTCAGCAGTCGGTCGGGCTCAACTATCTCGGCCTGGTCCAGCGGATGCTCGGCCGGCCGCAGGAGGCAATCGCCAGCCAGCAGCGGGCGATCACAATGTTCGCCGTGCTCGGCGTGCGACTTGGCGAAGCCAACGCCTGGCAGGAACTCGGGCTGGCCCAGCATCTGGCCGGGCAGCCCGAGGCGCTCGCGAGCGAGGAGCAGGCGCTCTCGATCTACCGCGACCTCGGGGACACGATCGGCGAGGCCGAGACCATGAACAACGTCGGTGATCTGCGGCTCGATGCGGACCGCCCGGACGAGGCCCGGATGGCCTACGAGCAGGCCCTGGTCATGATCGGCGGCGTGGCCGCGCCCATGGAAGTCGCGCGCGCCCACGAGGGCATCGGCCGGTGCATCCTGCGGCGGGAGCCGCCCGCTGCCGCGGACGCCGCGCTGCGGCGGGCACTTGAGCTGTACCGGCAGCTCGGCGCGCCACGTGCCGGACAGGTCGAGGCGCTGCTGAGCCAGGGGTGACGAGTCACCTGGCATGCTCGCCGGCGCGCCAGCGCGGAAGGCCCGCTCGCCGCTCGATCAAACAGTCTGGCCGGGCGAGAGCCCAGGCTGCCGCGGTCAGTTGATATCGAACTCGTTGCCTTCCGGATCCTTCATCCCGACCGCGTAGTGGTCCATTCCTTCCTCGGACAATGCGCCAGTGACGGTGGCGCCCAGGCCGGCCAGCCGGCTGGCCTCGGAGTCGACTCGCTTCCTGCGACTCTCGATCGGGTCCGTCCGCTCGCCACTGGCGTGGATGTCGAGGTGCAGCCGGTTCTTGCCCGCCTTGGCATCCGGGACGACATGGAACCAGATACTCGGCCCGTAGCCATCCGGGTCGCTGATCCTGTCCGCCCCCTCGACCAGCTCCTCCTCTGGTACCCCCACCTCGCGGTAGAAGTCATTCCAGGTCGCGAATCCAGCCGGAGCCGGCGCGAGCTCATAGCCCAGCGCGGCGGCCCAGAACCGAGCGAGCCGGTCCGGATCGGCACAGTCGATGACCATCTGAAAGCGGACAGGCACCGGATTCCTCCCCAGGCCGCTCGGGTAGCTGCCGACATCCTGCCAGATGCTGCGGCGCGCGGGTCGCGGGCGCATGGCGGGGGCCGCGTGTGGCATGGGATAGGAATGGGTTATGGCAGAAATGCGATACGGACTCAAGCTCAGCCAGAACGCCACCATCGACCAGCTCCGCGCAGTGTGGCGGGTCGCCGACGAGGCCGGGTTCGACCATTGCTGGTGCATGGACCACCTGGCCACCCTCGGCCCCCGCGACGACGGGCCGATCTTCGAAGCCTGGACGCTGCTGGCCGGCATGGCCGTCGCTACCTCCAGGACCCGGATCGGCTGCATGGTCACCGGCAACACCTACCGGCACCCGGCGGTGCTGGCCAAGGCTGCGGTGACCGTGGACCACCTGTCCGGCGGCAGGCTGGAGTTCGGCCTCGGCGCAGGCTGGGCGGAGAACGAGCACACCATGCTCGGGCTGCCGTTCGGCACCGCGGCGGATCGGGCTGACTGGCTGGAGGACGCCTGTCAGGTCATCCGGTCGCTGTGGACTCAGCAGCGGACCAGCTTCGACGGGAAGCACTACAAGCTCACCGACGCGGTCGCCGAACCGAAGCCGGTTCAGCAGCCGCACCCGCCGATCTGGATCGGCGGGTCGGGCCGGCAGCGGACCCTGCGGATCACGGCGCGGTACGCCGATGTGTGGAACGCGGCTGGGGGCTCGCCGGACGAGGTGGCCGAGGTGTCCGCCGTACTGGACCAGCGGTGCGCCGAGATCGGCCGCGACCCGGCGCAGATCCGCCGCTCCGTGCAGCTCCGGGTAGCCGAGGCGAACGACCAGCTGCTCGAACTGGCGCAGTCCTACCGCGTGATCGGGGTTACCGAGATCGTGCTGATCCTGGACAGCCAGCACCCGGCCAGCCTCGCCGAGGACATCGCCAGACTGCTCCCGCACCTCCGCGTGGCGAGCTGACGGCAGCACCCCAGTGCGCCCCGAGCAGGACTCCCAGTTTGGCTCCCCTGCACAACCGCCGACGGAAAGCGGCGCTGGGACTGGCGATGACCTCACGGCCGGCAGGCTGACCGCCGCCAGCGGCGCCCTGGCCTCAGGACTCGGGACGGCAGACTGTATGGTCGGCAAGCGGCGAAACGTATGATCTGGTCGCGGCGTTCTGTATGATAGCTAGATGCTAGTGGAGCGGGCTGTTGCGGGCCGCTACCAGGACACGGTCACCGCCCGGCGGGTGACCGTGGTGACCGGCCCGCGACAGTCTGGAAAGACGACCCTGGTTCAAAGCCAGCTCCGCGGCGGCACGCTGCGGAGCCTGGATGACCAGGGCACTCTCAACGCCGCGCTCGCCGATCCCAGCGGGTTCCTCGCCCTGGGCGCGCGGCCGCTAGTCGTTGACGAGGTCCAGCGCGCCGGCGAGCCCCTTGTACGCGCGATCAAGCTCGCCGTCGATCGCGACCCTAGCCCAGGCCAGTTCGTGCTGACCGGCTCGTCGAACTTCCTGACCGTTCCGACCATCTCCGAGTCGCTGGCTGGCCGGGCCAGCTTTGTCGAGGTATGGCCGTTCACCCAAGGCGAGATCAGCGGCAAGCCCGACCGGTTCATCGATCGCGCCCTCTCAGGGCCGACGGCGTTCGGTACGTACCAGCCTGACCGATTGGGTCGACGAGACCTGCTGCAGCGAGCCTGCACCGGCGGTTACCCCGAGGTCCACCGGCTCGCGGCCGGGGAACGGCCCGGGTGGTTCCGGGATTACGTACTGACGACCATCGAGCGAGATGTCGTCCAGCTGTCTGGTATCCGCAAGGTCGCCGAGATGGGCCAGCTGCTCCGGTTGTTCGCCGCGCGCACCGGTGGCGAACTCGTCATGCAGGGCATCATCGACGACGCCCCGCTCGAGCGGCAGGCTGTCTACGACCACCGGGCCTGGCTCGAGACCATTCACCTGATCACCACCTTGCCCGCCTGGTCCCGGAACCTCACCCGCCGCGTCAAGCGGCACCCGAAAATCTTCGTGACCGATCCCGGGCTCGCCGCCTGGCTGCTCGGCAAGACCCCCGACGCACTCGAGGATCCCGCCGACCCGGCGACCGGCCAGCTCGTCGAGACCTTCGTCTTCAACGAGTTGCGCCGGCAGCTCACCTGGGCGGCTTCCGATGTCAGCCTCTTCCACTGGCAGGACCGGTCCGGTGCCGAAGTCGACATCGTCCTGGAAGCCGCCGACGGGCGAATAGCTGCTCTGGAAATCAAGACCGGCCAGACCGCCAAACCTGAATGGTTCCGCTGGCTCGGGCAGATGCGCGACACCCTGGGAGACAAGTTCATGGCCGGAATCGCGCTATACGCCGGACACGAGGTCCTCCCGTTCGGCGACCGGCTCATCGCCGCCCCGATCTCTGCGCTCTGGGAACTCTAAAGACAACCGCGCAATCACGCACCAGATAGCGTGCCCGAGCGGCACGCGAACCGAGTCGGCGCTCGGAGTGGCTTTGCCGGCCTATGCCTGGCGATGCCAGCTCACGGTGCGTGATCGGAGTCCGCTGTCAGCGGGCATGTGTCCTGGCGCCCTCCGCAAGGGGCGTCAGGAACCCCGCTTGCCGTCTGCGGCTGCCGAGAGTGCAGGGTCCCGCTTTCGGCCCAGGTCCCGGTGACTTATGCGCACAGCTGGAAACGCCTTGCGGACGGACTGTGCGGCGCGGCGGCGGCCGGCTTGCCGAGGGCCTGGGCGGAGCTCTTCTGCATGGGCGAGCCGCTGCTGGTTCAGCTCGGCGATTCTGGTGCCAGTGCGCCCGGGGACCGGGCGCACGTGTGTCCTCAGGGCTGGTTGAGATCAGCTCGCTGGCTGGCGTCAGGCTTGCGGGCTGGGGAGTCCGAAGGATCCTCTGGCGTCGGCGCTGTTTCATCCGGTGGCTTGTGGCAAGATCGGGCCGGTGAAGCCCAACAGGTCGGTCCCGCCAGCGACCGTGGTGCCCGTCCTTGCCTACCCCGACGTGCGGGCGGCCGTGGCCTGGCTCAGCGCAGCCTTCGGCTTCGTCGAGCGCACGCGGATAGGCGAGAGTCACCGGGCCCAGATGAGCATCGGCGCAACCGGAGCTGTGATCGTCGCTGAACGCCGGGGCGAGATGCCAGCGCACGACGACGGCGAGACGCACCTCATCCGGGTCAGGGTCGAGGACGTCACTGCCCAGTTCGAGCGTGCCCGCGCGCACGGAGCGCACGTGCTCCAACCGCCAACAGACCGCGAGTACGGCGAGCGGGACTGCACCATCGAGGACCTGGCCGGCCACCGATGGCAGTTCGCCGAGACCGTGCGGGACGTAGCGCCCGAGGAGTACGGCTGCACGACCGTCGAGCCCTGGCCCGGCGGTCCTGGAGTCTGACGTCGCCGACCGCGCGGCGACAGTGCGGGCGGGCCTGACCGGCGGCGATGGCGATGCCCGCACCTGCCGTTCTTCAGGTGCAGATCAGGCGGTTCTGCGCTCCGTGCCAGGCGGTTGGCTGCTGCCATCCGCAGCGGCTCGAATTCCGGCGGTCGGGGCCCACCGCGCCCTTTCGGCCGTGGACCTGCTGATCTGCGCCACCGCTGCCTGGCATGACCTCGTCGTGCTCCACGACGATAACCACTTCGCCACCGCCGCGCGGTACCTCCCCGATTTCCGCGAGCGGAACATCCACAACATCCCCGGCACCGACTAGGAAGCCGACGGCCCTGAGCCCAGGGAGACTAAACGGCTGGTAAGACCGCTCGATGAAACCGGGGCGAGTAGTCCCACCCGTCACCGATCATCCCCGCCTGCGTGTTCGACGCCGATGTCTCCCCGTCGATCGACTCCAGCAGAAACTGCGCCCCGAGCAGCTGCGCCCCGAGCAGGACTCGAACCTGCGGCCTACTGCTTAGGAGGCAGTCGCTCTATCCACTGAGCTATCGGGGCATGCCCGGCCTCACAGGCGGGCATCGCCAAGCCTACCGGCTTCACTCCAGGCTTCCGTAGTTCATAGGCGTCTTCGGCCCAGCTTGCGGTCGGCTGCCAGGCGTGCGCGGGCGCTTCCGCAGCCCGGGCCGGCAGCCCGGGCCTGGCCGGCCGCGGCACGGGCCCCGGCACCAGCCCGCCAGGCGACCGGCTACGGCAGCTCGATCGGCAGCCTCAGCCCGTCCAGCGTGGACGGGCAGGAGCAGGCCCGCTCGGCCGGCAGGTTCTCGATGACGTTCATCAGCAGGCCCCGCAGCTTGCTCACGTTCTGCGCGAAGACCCGCATGACTTCCTCGTGCGTGACGCCCTCGCCCTCGTCCACGCCCGCGTCGGTGTCGGTGACCAGGGACAGTGAGGTGTAGCAGAGCGCGAGCTCGCGGGCCAGGACCGCCTCGGGATGCCCGGTCATGCCGACGATCGTCCAGCCCTGAGCCGCGTACCAGCGCGACTCGGCCCGGGTGGAGAACCGGGGTCCGTCGATCACCACGAGCGTGCCCGACATGACCGGCGGCCAGCCCGCGGCGTGGGCGGCGGCGGCCGCGACCGAGCGGCCGGCCGGGCAGTAGGGGTCGGCGAACTGGACGTGAACGGCGCCGCCCTCGGCGTAGTAGGTCTGCGTCCGGCCCGTGGTCCGGTCCACCAGCTGGTCGGGGATGACCAGCGTGCCCGGGCCGTGGGCGGCGGTCAGCGCGCCGACCGCGCTCGGCGCGAGCACCTGCCGCACGCCGACCGACCGCAGGGCCCACAGGTTGGCCAGGTACGGAATGCGGTGCGGCGGGAACCGGTGATCCCGGCCGTGCCGGGGCAGGAAGGCGACGGACCGTCCGGCGACGGTCCCGACGGTCAGCACATCGCTCGGCGGGCCGAACGGGGTGTCGACGTTGATCTCGCGCGCGTCGTCAAGGAACTCGTAGAATCCCGATCCGCCGATGACGCCGATGCTGGCGATCCCGCTACTGGCGATCCTGGCGTTGGCCTGCCCGCTCACCGCGGTTCAGGCAACCTTCGAGCTGGTCCCCGATCCAGCCGGGGCCGATCCCTTCCCCGACGACCCGTTCCCGGCGCTGCTGCCCGACTTCTCCTTGCCTGACGAGCCAGAACCCGACGAGCCAGACCCGGACGACGAGTCCGAGCCGCCGGACTTCGCGCCCGACTCCGACTTAGCACCCGACTCCGACTGAGCGCCGGACTCAGACTTCCCGCCCGAGCCCTCGGAACCGTTCTCTCCCGACTTGCCGTTGCCCGACCCGCCGGCGACACTGCCGCTGCGGCTGTCGGTGCGGTAGAAACCGGATCCCTTGAACACGATGCCGACCGGCGAGAACACCTTGCGGAGCTTGCCGCCGCACGCAGCGCAGACCGTCAGCGGATCGTCGCTGAAGCGCTGGACCACCTCAAGCCGATCTCCGCACTCGGTGCAGGCGTACTGATACGTCGGCACATGTCCTCCCAGGAAGCTTTAGCACTCGCCACACTCAACTGCTAAATGTTAGCAACCGTCAGGCGAGCCTGGTGATTCCTCGCGCAGGTTGCGCAGCCGATCGGACCCGCTGGTCAAGCGGGCCGGCCGGAACCTCGTCGAGTAGCTCGCCATCGTAGAGCAGCGCGACCGTCGGCACGGCGGATCCCACCCGGGCCAGCGCCCGGTCGTAGGACCCGCCGCCGCGGCCCAGGCGGTAGCCCCGGTGGTCCGCCGCCAGCGCGGGAACGATGATCAGGTCGGCGCTGCGGATCGCGGCCGTGCCGCGGGGCGGCTCGGCCGGCTGGAGCAGGCCGCGCGGCCCGGAGGCGAGCGAGTCCGGCCCCTCGTAGGAGGCCCAGTCGAGATCGTTGTCGGGCCGCAGGACCGGCAGCAGCACGTAGCTGCCGCGCTTCCACAGCGCGAACACCAGCGCGACCGTGTCCGGTTCCGTACCGATCGACAGATACGCCGCGATCGTGCCTGCCATGCCGGTCTCCGGCAGCCCGAGCACGGTGTCGCGCAACGCGCGGCCGGCCGCCTGCCGGTCAGCTACGCTCAGCCGTACCCTCGCTGCCAGGAGATCCCGGCGCAGCATGGACTTGCGCTCCGCCAGCCGCCGACCGGGCATACTCCGGTCATCCCGGGTATCTATACCCTGCGACGCGGCGTGATCGCTTCCGGCCATGCCGTCCACGAGGGCCTCCAACAGGCTAGTTAGGGTTACAGCATGGCTCACACAGGCGCCGTCACCAAGGCAGTTGTCCCTGTCGCCGGGCTCGGCACCAGGTTCCTTCCGGCCACGAAAGCCACGCCGAAGGTCATGATGCCGATCGTCGACAAGCCCGCGATCCAGTATGTGGTCGAGGAGGCAGCCGGTGCCGGCCTGGATGACGTGCTGCTGATCACCGGTGACAACCAGGAGTCGATCGCCGAGCACTTCAGCCGCGCCGACGAGCTCGAGAAGGCACTCTCCGCCAAGGGCAACGACCGCGCGCTGAACGCGGTGCGCGCGCCGACCCAGCTCGCCGAGGTCAGCTATGTCCGCCAGGACTCGCCGCGCGGCCTCGGCCACGCCGTCCTGTGCGCCGCCGACCATGTCGGCAACGAGCCCTTCGCCGTCCTGCTCGGCGACGACCTGATCAGCGCGGATGACAACCTGCTCGGCCGGATGATCGCGGCCAGGAAACGGTACGGCGGCAGCATCATCGCGCTGATGGAAGTCCCGGCCGACCAGACCTCCGCGTACGGCGTGGCCGCGTTCAAGCCGACCGACGACGCCGACATCGTGGCCATCACCGACCTGGTCGAGAAGCCGGAGACGAGCGAAGCCCCGTCCAACTGGATCGTGATAGGCCGTTATGTCTGCGACCCGGCGATCTTCTCGGTGCTGCGCGAGACCCCGCCGGGCCGCGGCGGCGAGATCCAGCTGACCGACGCGCTGCGCACCCTGGCCGTGGCCGACCGGAACGCGTGCGCGGACGGCGGCGGCGTGCACGGCGTCCTGTTCCGCGGCCGCCGCTTCGACACCGGCAACAAGCAGGACTTCCTGCGGACCACCGTCGAGTTCGCGTGCGCCAGGCCCGATCTGGCCGCCGATTTCGTACCCTGGCTCCGCGAGTACGTCGCCGCGCTGAAATAACCCAGCCCGGACGTACCCCGGGCAGGCAGGCGACGCGGCGCGGCCGCGGCGACGCAGCGGGCACCAGGCGGACGGAATCAAGGCGATGCAGTCAGTCGACAGCTACCTGAACGAGATCATCGCGGCCATCACCGCACTGCCGCTGACCGACGTGCCGCTGATCGAGGCCGACGGGGCCGTGCTGGCCGCCGACACGACGGCGCAGTGGCCGCTGCCGGGTTTCGATAACTCCGCCATGGACGGCTACGCGGTCATCGCCGCCGACGTCGCCGGCGCGAGCGCCGACAACCCCGTGACGCTGCCGGTCGCGGCCGAGGTCGCGGCGGGCGACACGACCGCCCGCACGCTCACCGCGGGCCGCTGCATCAAGATCATGACCGGCGCCCTGCTGCCGGACGGCGCCGACGCCGTCATCCCGGTCGAGTGGACCGACGACGGCCGGGAGTCCGTCGTGATCAGCCAGGCGGCCAGCGCCGGGCACGCGATCCGGCGCGCCGGCGACGACGCCAAGCCCGGTGACCTGCTGCTGCCGGCCGGCACGCGGCTGGGCCCGGCCCAGATCGGGGTGCTCGCGGCGGCTGGCCACGGCGTCCTGCGGGTGCGCCGCCGCCCCCGGGTCACGGTCATCTCGACCGGCAACGAGCTGGCCGAGCCAGGGTCGCCGCTCGTTCCGGGCCGGATCTGGGACTCCAACAGCTACATGCTCGCGTCGGCCGCGCGCCAGGCGGGCTGCGAGACGACCAGGTACCCGACCCAGCGCGACGAGCCGGACGCCGTCCTGGCCGCCATCGAGCACGCGGCGGCGACCTCGGACATCCTCGTGACCAGCGGCGGCGTCAGCATGGGCGGCGAGCACGACGTCGTCAAGGCCGCCCTGACCAAGCTCGGCACGGTCTCGTTCCGCAAGGTCGCCATGCAGCCCGGCATGCCTCAGGGGTTCGGGCTGATCGGCGCGAACGCGACGCCGATCTTCACGCTGCCAGGAAACCCCGTCTCCGCGTTCGTGTCGTTCACCCTGTTTGTCGCGCCGACCGCCCGTGTTCTTCAGGGACTTTCAGCTCAACGGGACGCACGCCGCCAGGCCCGGCTGGCAGGCCCGGCCTCATCACCCGACGGCAAGAGATCGTTCCTGCGCGGGATTCTTGACCCCGAGAGCGGGTCCGTAACCCCGCTGACCGGGCAGAACTCCCATCAGATTGCCTCACTGGCCAGGGCCAACGCGCTGATCGTGATCCCCGAGCCGGTGACCAGCCTGCCAGCCGGCGAGCTAGTCGACGTTCTGGAGCTGCCATGACTGAACCCGCCTCACCGGGAACGGCCGTCGACGAGGCGATCGGCGCTCATGCCGATCCCCCGGCGCCCGGCGATGTGTCCTCGGCCGGCGCGGCGGTGGACGAGGCGATCGGATCGCACGCGGACCCGCCGAGCGCCGGCCAGCCGGCCGCCGGGCCCGGACGAACCCTGACCCACCTCGACGACTCCGGCCAGGCCCGGATGGTCGACGTCTCCGCGAAGGACATCACGGCGCGGAGCGCGACCGCCACCGGCCGGGTCCTGCTCTCCCCCGCGGCCGTCGCGGCCCTGCGCGACGGCACCGTCCCCAAGGGCGACGCCCTGGCCGTGGCCAGGATCGCGGCCATCCAGGGCGCGAAGCGCACGCCGGACCTGATCCCGCTGTGCCACCCGATCGGCCTGCACGGGGTCGACGTCGACCTGACGGTCGCCGACGACGGCGTGGCGATCAGGGTCACCGCGCGGACCGCCGACCGCACCGGGGTCGAGATGGAGGCGCTGACGGCGGTCACTGTCGGCGCGCTGGCGCTGATCGACATGATCAAGGCCGTCGACCCGGCGGCGACGATCACCGGCGTCATGGTGACCGAGAAGACCGGCGGCAAGTCCGGGCGCTGGAGCCGGAGTTGATCCGGGCCCTGGCGGTCACGGTGTCCAACCGGGCCGCGGCCGGTGTCTACGCCGACACGTCGGGGCCAGTACTCGTCGAGCTGCTGCGCGCGGCGGGCTGCGAGACCGACGGGCCGGTCGTGATCCCCGACGGACCGGCGGTCGAGGCGGCGCTGCGGGACGCGGTCACCGCGGGCTATGACGTGATCGTGACGACCGGCGGGACCGGCCTGACGCCGGGAGACGAGACGCCGGAGATGACCCGCCTGATCATCGACCGCGAGATCCCCGGCATCAGCGAGGCGATCCGGGCGGCCGGGGTGAGCGCCGGGATCCCGACCGCGATGCTGTCGCGCGGGATCGCCGGACTGGCCGGAACGACGCTGATCGTGAATCTGCCCGGGTCGACAGGCGGTGTTCGGGACGGCATGTCAGTGGTGAGCTCCGTTATCGCTCATGCCCTTGATCAGGCCGCCGGGGGCGATCATCCAAGGAAAGATGCCTGACCTGCCCGGTCCTTTGGGCGGTTCATGCCGTCCAGATAGCGCGCACGTGCGATGACGCGCAATGATGGTGCCGTGGCATATGCGCGCGGCTGGCCAGCGACCCTCACGGAGCCCAGCCTGCTCACCTCGCCGGTCTCGCTGCGACCGCTGGCGGCCAGGGACGCGCGCCCGTGGCGGGAGGCCAGGGTCCGCAACGCCGACTGGCTCCGACCGTGGGAGCCGACCAACCCGGAGACCCCGCTGTACCAGACCAGCCTGGGGCCGTACATCGCGATGGTCAGGACGATGCGGCGGGAAGCGCGGCGCGGGATCACGCTGCCGTGGGTGGTGCTGTACGACGGCCGGTTCGCCGGGCAGCTCACGGTCGGCAACATCATCTGGGGCTCGGCCCGGTCGGCGAGCGTCGGTTACTGGGTCGACCAGGAGTTCGCGGGCCTCGGCGTCATCCCGACGGCGCTCGCGATGGCCATGGACCACTGCTTCATGGCCGTCGGCCTGCACCGGATCGAGGCCACGATCCGGCCGGAGAACCGGGCCAGCCGCCGGGTGGTCGAGAAGCTGGGCTTCCACGAAGAGGGCGTCAGGAGAAGGTGCCTGCACGTCGACGGGGCGTGGCGGGACCACATCTGCTACGCGCTGACCGCCGAGGACGCCGTCGCCGGCCTGCTGCCACGCTGGCGGAGCACGGTGCGTGCAAGCCGGTCCCGGATCGGCCTATAGTCAACGGGTCGTCACGACCGCGGTCGGATTAGGCCAGCTTTACGCTGTGCAGCGAGCTATCTCGCGACACACCGGGCCGCATGCTCGTTAATCGCGGCCCGGGCGTTTACCGTGCGTGACGTGACCAGGTTCTCGCAGGGCGGTTCTCGCGTGGCTACGGGCATGCCGTGCACGCCGTGCACGCCGGTCCGCGTTGCCCCTGGAGGTGCCGGGTGAGCAGCGCGATCCTGTATCTGGCGATCATCGCGATCTGGGCCGTGTTCCTGGTTCCCGCGTGGATCCGGCGGCCGCACGCGCATCCGGCCAACCTGCCGGAGCAGACCGAGACCGAGACGTTCGAGCACGCGGACAGCGACCTGCACGTGGAGTACGTGACCGACACCGAGAACGACGTGGAAGTCAGCGTCGAAGCCGACTTCCACGTCGAGGTCAGTCGCCACGAGCACGAGTACCAGGAGTACCGTCACGAGGTGCCCAGTTACGCCGGATATGCGCTCGATGCAGAGTCGGACGGCCACGCCGAGGTGCGGGCCCCGGCGCCGCGGCCGTCGCAGAGCCGCGAGCAGATGCTGCGGGCCCGGCGGCGGATGCTGACGATCCTCGCCGGGATGACCGCCGTGACGATGGCGTTCTTCGCCCTCGGCCTGGTCCAGTGGTGGATCTGCGTGCCGCCCGCCGGGATGCTGGTGCTGTATGTTCTGCTGCTCCGCGAGATCGCGATGGTCGAAGCCGAGCAGGCCCGCAAGCGGGCCGACTGGGAGGCCGGCGAGGCCCGGCGGCGCGCCTGGGAGGCACACGCGCAGGCGGAGGCCGAGCGGGAGGCGTACGAGGCGGGCCTGGCGCAGGCTGATGCCGGGGCGCAGATCATCGACATTTCCGGGCGGGTGTCGGACCAGCTGTACGACCAGTACGCGGACGCGGCCGTCCGGGCTGTGGGCGACTAGGCGCTGGTGCCGTTGGGCGCTGGTGCCGCCCTAGTGCGGTCTGGCCCGGGTTCGTGCTGCAACCCCGCGAGCGCGAACCCGGGCTCGCGCCGAGTATGGAGGAGCCGGGTACGCCTGGGGTTTGGTACGCTGGCTCCGGTCTTGGGGCTGTAGCGCAGTCCGGTAGCGCACCTCGTTCGCATCGAGGGGGTCAGGGGTTCAAATCCCCTCAGCTCCACCCAGGTCAAGGCGCGATCAGCAACTAGCAACCAGGCTTCTTGATCTTCGTGCAGCAGCAAAGTGCAGCAACCCGGGGGTCAGCCGTCGCAGGATGCCCATGGCCACGCGAGGATGCACGTCGAGCACGGCAAGCAGCGATGCGCAGGAACGACGTGCCGATCACACAGCACCGCTGTCAGCGCGCAGCGCGAGGACGAACGATGTCGAGGCCCGCAAGGTGCAGCGTAGGCTCGGCTGACCGGGAGGGGCGCTGCCGCCGCCTGGGGAGCGGGGTGGTTGAGGCACCCGGCCGAGCCGGGGGAAGTCAGGCGCAAGATCTTGCGAACAGCGACAGCGTCAGGTGACGGGCCGCGGCCCGGCTGCCGATCGTCACGTCGAGTGGCACGCAGCCGCGGAACGGCGGGCGGGTGAAAGCGAAGCCCTGGGCGAAGAATCCGCCCGCCTTGCGGCAGGCATGGTAGGTCGCCGAGGTCGCCTCGCTGGGACCGGTGGCGATCACTGCGTGGCCGCGGGCGCTGGCGCCGATTGTTATGGTGACCGTCGCGCCCGGCCGGACCACCAGGGGGAGCTTGTAGAACCTGCCGTGGCGCCCGAACGGCGCATAGCCCCACTGGGCGGGCGTGGAGGTGGCGAGGGCGAGGCCGACGGGGAAATACATCGGCCCGACGGCCAGGTCATGCCGCCCTGGGGTGACTGGCGCCGGGGGGTCTGGGTCGCCAGGCCAGGCCTCCGCTGCGCACGACAGCACTAGCGGGTTGCCAGGGCTGCCGAGCGGTCCGGTGACGTGCGGGCTGCTAGCCGGGGATGGCGCGGGCGATGAAGTTGCTGTCCGATTCGTGATGGACGTGCTGGCTGCCGTGCAGCCCGCGAGGATGGCGCAGGTCAGCGTGGCCAAGGCGAAGGTAAGGAACAATGACCGACGGCGCACGTGACCTATTCTGCTGGTCATCGCGCAGCTTGTAACCGGTCTGGCGGGTGAGTTTTCGCGGAGCAGAACGGGCAACACCAGCGAGCCAGACGGGCGGCAGGGCCTTGCCAGCCGCCTACCCGCTGACCGCGCCCGGCGGCGGGCGGCCGGCCGCGCAAGCTCGGGCGCGCACCGGCCCGCACCACAACTCGCCGCAACGATCCGGATCATGACGGAGCCAGGGGGTTGCCGAGCGGCCGGAGCTTGACGAGCCAGGCGGCCTGGTCGCCGTCGAAAGACACCCGGGGCGCTGGCCCGGACCCCGGCCCTCCCTCGGAGATAAGCGGACACCTGGGACTGATGGGATAACCTCAGCGCCAAGCCATGTGCAGCACAGAAGTGCAGCAGCCGGGCACTGCCTTAGCCGACCGTCGTTGACCGCTCCTGACCTCTTGACCTGTCCAAACACCGTGGACAAGCTCCAGGCCGAGAGGGCCCGGACAGTGACTTCGAACTGGGCGTGGGTCAGGCCAGGGCCAGGACGATGGCGTGCAGGGCCAGGCCCACGCTAGCCCCGACCACTGTGCCGTTGATGCGGATGAACTGCAGATCGCGCCCTAGCAGCAGTTCCAGCTGACTCGACGTCTCCGCGGCGTCCCACCGCTGGATAGTTCCGGTGACAAGGCCGGCGAGCTCGTCGCGGAACTGATCGGCCAGTGCCCGGGCTCCTGACTCGATGACCCGCTCGAGGCTCTCCTGGAGGCGGGGGTCTGATCCGAGGCGCCGGCCTGCCGACGCCAGCGCAGCGCCTAGCCGACGGCGCAGCTCAGAGGCTGGGTCGGCCGCCTGGGTCCGGAGCGTGTCCTTGGTCTGCTGCCACAGCAACGAGGACCAGTCCTGCAGTCCGGCGCTACCAAGCACGTCGCCTTTGAAGCGTTCCCCGCGTTCGCGCAGCTCGGGGGATGTCTCGAGGCGGTCGGGAAGCCCGGAGATCCATTCCTCGAACTGGCGGCGGGCCTCGTCGTCCGGGTCGGCCGCCGCCGCCGCCAGCCGATGGCGCAGGCCGGCGTACAGGCGGTCAAAGACCCGCCGGTAAACGGCGTCGGGAACCCAGCGCGGTGACTCGGCCTCGAACAAGTCTTGAAGCTCTGGGTAGTGCTCGGCAAGATAGCGGTCGGCGCCGGACACAATGGCGTTGAACAGCCCGGCGTGATGGCCTCCCGCGATCATGACCCGCAGGGCGCGCCCGGCCAGCGGCGCCACCTCGACGGCCTCCGCCGCCCGGGTCAGTTCAGCCGCGAGCACGCGCTGGACATCCTCCTCCCGGATAGCGTCCGCCACGATGACGACCAGATCCGCGGCGCGACCGGCGAAGCCGGCTGCACCGCCCTCGTCCGCCAGCCGGGCGGCTAGGCGGGGAACGATCCGGGCCGAGCGGATCCGCTCGGCCAGGACATCGGCGTTCAGGAAGTTCTCCTGCACGAACTGGCCGAGGGTGGCGGCGAACTGATCCTTGTTCTCGACGATCAGCGCGGTGTGCGGTATCGGCAGGCCAAGCGGACGGCGGAAGAGAGCAGTCACCGCGAACCAGTCCGCAACGCCCCCGATCATGGCCGCCTCGGCGCCTGCCTGCACGTAGCCAGGCAAAGTGCCATGGACGCCGGCCACCGTCACGGCCACGAACACCACCGTCACCGCGGCCAGGAGGGCGGTAGCCCGCCGGCGCGCGGCAGCGAGGCGGCGCGCCCGCACTTCCGCCGACTCGCGCCCGAGCGCGGAAGCCGGTGAAGCGGACATCGTCGCGGCAGGTTCCATCCGGCAGCCCCCGGTCAGCACGCGGCGCAGGCCGGTTAGTTCGCCTCCAGTCGCTGGTCTAATGGAGCATGACCGAACGAGCGCCGACTGAGACTGCGAATCTATCCCGCTACGAAGACGCGGAGCTCGAGTGGGGCCGCGCCAGGGACGCCCTCGCCGCTGGGCCGAGCCCAGGCGTCACGCATTTCCTCGGAACCTGCCGTCCGGACGGCACGCCGCACGCCGCCGGCATAGGAGCGCAGTGGCTGGGCGGCGATGTCTACTTCACGAGCAGCCCGGCTGCCCGCAAGGCTCGTGACCTGGCGGTCAACCCGCTGTGCACGATTTCCGTGCGGTTGCCGGGCGTCGACCTTGTCCTCGACGGCGCCGCGGCCAGGGTGACTGATCCGGGAACGCTCGAGCAGGTCGCGGCCGGCTATCGCGCCGGCGGCTGGCCGGCCGAGGTCGACGGCGACGCGTTCACGGCGCCGTTCAGCGCACCCAGCGCCGGACCGCCGCCATGGCAGGTGTACCGGTTCACGTTCCACACCGTGGTCGGCGTCGCGACCGCGGAGCCTTATGGCGCGACCCGCTGGCGCTTCCCGAGTTAGCAGGGCTACCAGACCGGTCAGAATCCCGGCACGCGCCTGTCACCGCCACGCCTTGCCGTTCCAGCGCAGGATCAGGGTCTTGGTGCAGCTGGCGGTGCAGCCGACCGCTCAGGCGCTGCCGTCGGACATGGCCGCCGATAATGACAGTCGACACGTTCGAATGCAAACTATGATAGTTCGTACACAACGGTTATGGATCGGCCAGAACCGTTCGCGCTAGGCCGGCCTTGCGCTCTGAAAGCACGACGATGCGGCCTGCTGGCGCAGGCCGCATCGGCTAAGCCGGGGAACAGGATCGTTACGCGCTCTTGTCCTCGAAGGCGGGGGTCCCGGCCGCAACGCGGCTGAGGTGCTCGCGGATGGGGGTGTGCAGACCGCGCTCGTGGTGGTGACGCTGGCGGTAGCCGGCCACCAGGCCGTCGACGCCGATCCAGCTTGAGGTCCGCCACATGGTCAGAATGACGATGGCGAACAGCGCGTAGAAGGCGCACACGCTCGCCGTTCCCGACATGACGTAGGTGAACAGCAGGGCCAGGCTGCCGAGCGCCGCAATCCGGGTGAACAGGCCGAGGCACAGCGCAATGCCGATCGCGAACTCGGCGACCGCGACGAGAATGGCGATCCAGCCCGCGTTCGGGACCACGAAGCTGTTCAGGAAGCTGCCCCACCAGGTATAGGCGGCCGTGCCGTGACCGGCGAAGCCGGCTACCGCCGCGCCGCCGTTGTGCAGGAATCCAGGGTTCTCCGCGCCCCACAGCTTGGCGACGCCAGCCTGAATCCACATGATGCCGAGCCAGACGCGCATGGCCGTCCAGCCGATTGCCATGACCTTAGACTGCTTGACCCACTCCCACACCCGGAGGTTGCGGCGCGCAGCCGGGTCACCGAGATATTCGATGGGGCTCGCCATTCGAATCATCCTTCTTTCCCTTGCAGATGAACCCGGTACTGCGGGTTCTGAAATCAGCCTGCGCCACGCCGGGCGGTCCCGGCATGAACGAATGTCACCTTCGCTGAGGACTAAAGGCACCGAGTGCCAAAAAGCTGGGCAGGGTGGCGTGGTGCGTGCCGATCGAGTCGACGGGCCTAGCGAGGAAAGCCCACTTCCCCGACGGCTACGCCACCACGCCCGTCGTCGTCAACGGCGTGGTGTACCTGCAGGACCTGGAATCGAACGTGATGGCGATCAGGGATGAGGTGCAGAACCTGTGGGGGGACCCGACCGTCAACTCTGGCGGCGGCCTGTGGGATCCGCCGTCGTTCGACAGCCAGGGCAACCTCTACATCGGCATCGCCAACCCCGGCCCGATCGGGCAGACCGGCTGGCCCAGCGGCTACCCGTGGGGCACGAGCCGGCCGGGACCTGACCTGTACACCGACTCGGTGGTCAAGCTGAGCCCGCAGGGCAAGCTGCTCTGGTACTACCAGCTGACACCGCACGACCTGTACGACTGAGAACGCCCCGGTCCTGACCACCGCGAACGGGAAGCTGGTGGTCATCGACGGCGGCAAGGCCGGCATCCTGATCGAGCTAGACGCGCAGACCGGCAAGTTGCTGTGGAAGCTCCCGGTGGGCGTCCACTCCGGGCACGAGGACGACGGGCTGCTGACCGAGCACGACACACCGTCCTCGCACTTCGCGCTGCCGGCGAAGTTCACGCTCGAACCCGGCGTGTTCGGCGGCGTCGAGTCTGAGCTGGCCAGCAACGGATCGCTGGTGTTCGCCGCGGTCAACAACCTCGCGGTGCCACTCACCGTCCACGGCGTGGCGGAGAATTCGGCCGCGTTCCGCGCCTCGATCGGCGCGGCCACCGGCGAGATGGTCGCGGTCAGCCAGGACACCGGCAAGGTCGTATGGGACGACAAGCTGCCGTCGACACCGTACGGTGCCGCCACGGTCACGAACAACGTCGTGTTCACCACCACCTACGGCGGGTTCCTCTACGTGTTCAACGCCGCCACCGGCGCGATGCTGCTGAAGACGCCGCTGTCCGCCGGATCGAACGCTCCCGTCACCGTCGACGGTGACTACGTGATCGCCGGCGCGGGCGTCCCGCCCTCGAACGGCCAGCAGGAGCTGATCATCGCCTACAAGCTCGGCGCGCACGGCAAGCTCCCCGACCCCGTGCCGTAGACCGCCCATAGGGTACATAGCTAACGTAGCCCGAGCACGATCCCACGACGAGCGGAGGCGGCGGATGGCGAGGCCCAAGGCGAGGACCGTTCTGAGCGGCGGGCGGGTCTTCGACGGGACGGGCGGCGCCGTCACCGACGCAGACGTCGTGATCGGCGACGGGAAGATCGTCGACGTCGGACCAGGCCTGGACGGGGACGAGCAGGTCGACATCAGCGGCCTGACCGTGCTGCCAGGCTTCATCGACTGCCACGTGCACGTGATGGTGTCCGGGATCGACCTGGCACGGCGGTTGCAGCGCCCGTTCTCCTACCAGTTCTTCCAGGCCGCGGGCAACCTCGCGGCGACGCTTGACTGCGGCATCACGACCGTGCGCGACGCGGGCGGCGCGGACCTCGGCGTGCAGCGCGCCGTCGCCGACGGCCTGGTCGACGGGCCGCGGATGCAGATCTCGATCAGCGCGCTGAGCCAGACCGGCGGCCACGGCGACGGCTGGCTGCCGTCGGGGATGACGACCTTCCTGCTGACGCCGCACCCGGGGCGGCCGGCGGGCCTGGTCGACGGGCCCGAGGAGATGCGCAAGCGGGTACGCGAGATCATCCGCGCCGGCGCCGACGTCATCAAGGTACATACGTCCGGTGGCGTCCTGTCGCCCCGCGACAGCCCGAAGCACGCTCAGTTCCGGCCCGACGAGCTCGCAGCCCTGATGGCCGAGGCGAACGCGGCAGGCCTGCCGGTCATGGCGCACGCGCAGGCGACCGACGGGATCAAGAACGCCCTGCGCGCCGGGGTCAGGTCCATCGAGCACGGGATCTACCTGGACGACGAGGCCATCGACCTGATGCTCAGCACGGGAGCGTGGCTGGTCCCGACGCTGGTGGCACCGCGTGCGGTGCTCAACGCCGCCGTCGCGGGCAGCCAGCTGCCCGATGGCGTGGTGGCCAAGGCGCGAGAGGTGATGGCCGCGCACGCCAGCTCCTTCGCCCGCGCGGCAGCCGCCGGAGTCAAGATCGCGATGGGAACCGATACCGGGGTCGGGCCGCACGGCACCAACCTGGACGAACTGCCGCTGATGGCTGCCGGGGGGATGACCCCGGCGCAAGTTCTGACCGCCACGACGCAGTCGGCCGCCGACCTCCTCCGGATCGGTGACGAGACCGGCACGATCATGCCCGGCAAGCGCGCCGACCTGGTTGTGCTGGCCGGCGACCCGTTCGACCTCGCCAGCCTGAAAGCCAACATCCGAGCGGTCTACGCATCCGGACGCAAGGTACGCGGCTAGCGGCTAACGACGCGGGCGAATCGCGTCAGCTGCGAACGAGAGCGCGCATGACCACATTGAACAGTTCCTGAGGATTATTCGTGGATCCCTGCCCGCCATGCTCTCGGGTTTCCTGCTTGTGCTCAGGCAGATTTGACGAGGCGTAAAAGAACAGAGGTGTGTCATTTCCGGAGGCCCGGAGTTTGTCAAGCAGCACGTAGCCCTCTCGTGGACCTTCAGCTCTCCCCATATCTGAGATGATGGCCGCAAAGGCGCCGTTATCGAGTTGTTCAAGCGCTTCATTGGTCGACACCGCGAGCGAGAACTTTACGCCCATCGCCTCGAAGGCTCTGCGCTCGTTAATATTGTTATCAGGTCTGTCATCGACCCATAGCACCCGGTTGCGCCAGTTGCGATCACGGCCTCTTGCACTGCCAGGGGAGGCTTCCTGAACGCTCTCGACGACGGAGCGGATCTCCCTGGCGGACAGGCCCGAGTCGTCTTTGACGGATGCAACGGCGAGCGAGGCAGATGCCGTGAGAGCCCTGACGTAATTATCCTCGTCCCTGAAATCGCTTGGCGCGAATAGGCTATTGCTGTGGCGACTGACTAGCCAGGCGAATACCGCGAGCACCAGCACCGGAAAGACGACGAGAAAATATATAAGGGGAAGCTTCTCGCTCTGGTTGAAGGAGCTGGTAAGTCCTGTCACGAGTGCAGCAAAGCCATAGGCCAGAACAATGAAAAGAGCGATGATGCCGAGCGGGTTACGGGCGAGCTTCTGAGCCACGCCACCAAAGTTGGAGATCGGGTCACTCATCACTGCTCCGGCGGACGAATTTAGGGGGCCCCATGCCACGTCGAATGCTGCTCGGGCCTGATGTGGATGTCAACCGGGTGCTCCGACGAAGCTCGACTGAAGCAGACCCGCGATCGGGATCGCGCTGGGGATCGGGGTCGGGTTCGGGGACCTGGCGGTCCGCTGCGAGAAGTCCGGCTCGCACCCAGCTCAGCTCCGGCCCGGCCCAGAAGGCCATCCGCCACTCCGGGCTGCCCGCCGTGCGCGGCGCACTCACCCGCGCGTTCGCCGGCAGCCGCCAGCCCGACGGCACCTACCGCCAGGACAACGTCTTCCGCTACCTCGTTGCACGCGTCTGATCGACCCGTGCCGACGGCCGCCCGAATGCCCGCGCTCGCCGGGCTGCCCGGGCGGCCGCTCGGTCAGGACCGCTTCCAGGCGGTGCCGTTCCAGTGCAAGATGAGCGTCCTCGGCTGTGTGCCGCTGGCTGAGCTGCCGTAATACCCGACCGCCCAGGCACTGGAAGGCGACAGGGCGCTGACACCCTGCAGGAAACTCCCGCCCGGGCTGGGACTGGGGTTGGGACTGGCCACCACGGTCCATCCGGCGCCGGACCGGCGCAGGATCAGCGTCTTGTTCTTCGAGATCGTGGTGTTGCTGGCCAGGTACGTCCCGACCGCCCATACGCTGCCGGGCCGGGCACTGACGGCGTTGAGCAACGCGAAGATGTTGTCGCCGGAGCCGGGACTCGGACTGGCCGACTGACGCCATGCGGTTCCCTTCCAGCGCAGGACCGCGGTCTTCTGCTCGTCGGGAACGGCGAAGTAGTTCCAGCCCACGGCCCACGCCCGGGATGCAGAAGAGGCGCTCACCCCGTTCAGCGCGCTGAAGGTTGGCGTGCCGCGACTTGGGCTGGCCACCTGAGCCCAGGAGGTACCGTCCCAGCGCAGCACCAGGGTCTTGCGCGCCCCGCTGCTGGTGCCGTAGTACCCGACGGCCCACGCGTCGGTCGGGTCAAGGGCGCTGACGGCGGTCAGGACGCTTCCGGCGGACCCGCCCGGGCTGGGACTGCTTACCCTGGCCCAGGCCGTGCCGTTCCAGTGCAGCACCAGGGTCCGGGCCGTTCGGCCGCTGCCATAGGTTCCAACCGCCCAGGCGTCGCGGCGCGAGTCCGCGCTCACGCCATTCAGGGCTGGCTGGGACGGACTCGGGCTGGCCACCTGAGCCCACGAAACGCCGTTCCAGTGCACGATGAGCGTCCGGTTATCGGGCGCCGTGCCCGTGCAGCCGGCCGCGCAGTAGCCTCCGACGGCCCAGGCGTCGGCGGCTGACACCGCGCTGACGGCGCTGAGACTGCTGCTTCGTCCCGGCCCCGGGCTGGTCCTCGTCCATCTTGCGCCGTTCCAGCGCAGGATCAGGGCGCGATCGACGCCCGAGTTGCCGCACGCAGGTGCGCAATAGGAGCCCACCGCCCAGACGCTGGACGGAGACGCCGCGCTCACCCCGCTCAGCGAACCCGGAATGCTCGCAACCGCCGCATCCGACCCGGAGGGTGACGAGGCCGCAGCCGAGATCAGGATCAGGCTGAGACCGCCGACCAGCCCGCCGACTAGCCGCCATGAGTGATGACACAGCACCGATCTGTTCATGTGTCCCCTTATAGGTGGCGGTAGCCCGGATGAGGACAAGCATCACACAACCGACGTCGATGAGCTTTCATGATCGCGGAGAGTTAACCGCGTTCCAACACGAGAACTCGCCACGATCATGAAATCCCGGCGCGGGAGCGCCGGGCGCCATCACGCGTACGTAAGCGCCAGCGACCGCAGCGCCCCGATCGTCTCCTCGTCGTCGGGCAGCCACGGACCGCTCAGCGACCCGGACGGGTTCCAGAACGTCTGCAGCCGCCCGCCGCCGTTGCCGGCCAGCCACTCGGCCAGCAGCGTGAACCACTCGCCCCGGTGCCCAGCCCGCGGGTCATTGGTCTCGCAGATGTCGATCTCCGGCTCGTCCCGCCCGGTCAGCTCCCGGCATGTCTGGCACATGTCCTCGAGCCGCCCGAACAGCTTCTTCTTGTTGATCCCGCCGTACCAGTCCCGGAACTGCCCCTTCCCGAAGTCGTAGATGTCCAGTCCGTACCAGTCCAGGCTGGTCCCCATCCATGCCTTCGTCTCGCTCGGCACGGCGCAGATGATCGACCCGTACCGGACGTTCGACCCGCGGCAGAGCCCCTGCATGTACTCGTGCACCGCCGACATGCTGCGGTCCGTGACGTAAGTCGGGGTATCCGTCCAGGTTGGACGCCTCATGCCACGCCGACAGCTTCACCCCCGGCGGCGCCGACGCGATGAACGACTTCAGCTGCTCATCCAGCCTGCCGGCCAGCAAGTCCTCCGGCACCGGCCGGATCGACAGCGTCACCCTCGCCTCCGGCACGCTCTCCTTCGCCGGCCAGGCGGTCGGGACGAAGTTGTACTGGTCGCGATACGCCCGGAACGTCCGGGCCTCAATCCCGGCCGCACGCATCGGATCAAAGACCTTGGAGTTGGACCCCAGCAGAACAGCCACGCCGCATGCCCCCCGCCATCCACGTGATCGACTCGATCCACGCGCCATCCCGCCGCGTAATTGCTCCCCGCCTGCCCGGGTGCCCCGCCCGAGCGGCAGGAAACCTGCATCGGCCCCGCCCGCAGCCAGCCTGCCTATAGTCATGTCATGGCACAGACGGTCCGGCCGCGGGTGACTCTGGCCGAGCTGCTCGCTGTCCTCTCGCTAGCCGCCGACCTCGGCATGGGCCAGCCGATGGAGCACGTCCTGCGCCAGACCCTGATCGCCCTGCGCCTGGCCGAGCGTCTCGGCCTGGACGAACCGCAGCGCGAGGTCGTCTACTACTCCGCTCTGGTCGCCTGGGTCGGCTGCCATGTCGACGCCTACGAGCAGGCCAAGTGGTTCGGCGACGACACCGCGCTCAAGACCGACTTCCGCCGCACCGACTTCGCCACGGCCGCTTCCAAGCCGGCCTTCATGCTCCGGCACCTCGGCGCCGGCCGGCCGCTCGCCGAGCGGACCAGGCTCGGGCTAACCTTCCTCGGCGACGGGCGCAAGGCAGCCGAGGCGATGCTGGACAACCACTGGACCGCGGCCGACGAGCTGGCCGCGCGGCTCGGCCTGGCCCAGCGGGTCCGGGACAGCGTCGAGCAGACCTTCGAGCGCTGGGACGGCAAGGGAGTGCCTAAGGGCGCCAGCGGCGAGGAGATCCTGGTCGCGTCAAGGCTGGTCACCCTGGCCGACGTGGTCGAGGTGTTCCACCGCGCGGGCGGCGTCGAGGCGGCGGTCGAGGTCGCCCGCCAGCGGCGCGGAACCCAGTTCGATCCGCACCTGGTCGACCTGTTCGCAGCGGACGCGCAAGCCATCTGCGCCGGCCTCGACGACGCCAGCACCTGGAACGCGGTGATGGCCGCCGAGCCGGACCTCGGCGTCCGCCTGGGCGACGAGCAGTTCGAGTCCGCCCTCGAGGCGATCGCGGACTTCACCGACGTCAAGTCGCCCTACACGATCGGCCACTCGCGGGGGGTCGCCGACCTGGCGGGCGACGCGGCGCGCGCCTACGGCCTCAGCGACCCAGCCGCCCGCCAGGTCCGACTGGCCGGCCTGGTGCACGACCTCGGCCGCCTCGGCGTGCCCAACACCATCTGGGACAAGCCCGGACCGCTCAGCCACGCCGAGACCGAGCGGGTACGGCTCCACCCGTACCTCACCGAGCGAATGCTGGCCTGCTCGCCCGCTCTCGCCCCGCTGGCCGCTATCGCGGTCCAGCACCACGAGCGGATGAACGGCTCCGGCTACCCGCGCGGGCTGGCCGGGGGCGCCATCAGCCCGGAGGGCAGGCTGCTCGCCGCGGCCGACTTCTACCACTCGCGGACCGAGCCGCGGCCGCACCGCCCGGCCTGCCCCGCCGCCGAGGCCGCCGCCCAGGTCCGGGCCGAGGCCACGGCCGGCCGGCTCGACGCCGAGGCGGCCGCGGCCGTCCTGGCTGCCGCCGGCCACCGCACCACCCGGCGGCAGGCCGGTCCCGCGAGCCTCACGCCACGCGAGGTCGAGGTGCTCCGGCTGCTGGCCCGCGGCCTGTCGAACCGGGAGATCGCCGAGCGCTTGGTTATCTCACGCAAGACAGCCAGCCATCATGTCGAGCACATCTATGCCAAGACCGGAACCGCGAACCGCGCGCTTGCCAGCCTGTACGCGGCCAGCCACGGCCTGATCGGCGAGCCGGAACCCTAGCCGGGCAGCTTGCGGTACCCCGAGCACAGGACCCGCATCCAGGTGATCCGCCCGTCCTCGCTGTTGTAGTACGCCTGCTGCTCGACCAGGTGGTCACCGTCGGCGTTACGCACCCGCAGCAGGTAACTGACATGCTCGCGACCGGGAAGAATTCCTTCGCTGAAAGATTCCAGCCGCAGGATCTCGTCTCCAGGATCGAACCACCGGCCGAGAATGATCTCGTCGACGACCTCGCCGGACTCCGACGCCTGCCAGTGCCGGCCGGGAGTCAGTGCCTGGAAGTCGACCTGGTCGGCCAGCAGCGCGCGCAGCGCGGCACGGTCCTTGGCGGCCAGTGCCCGGGCGAAGCGCTCGCCCGCCACGCCGCCGTCGGCGGCGGCCCCGTCAGTAGCTGAACGTAGTTGCTGGCTCATCGCCGATCCATTCCCACATAGGCACGGTTCCGCCGAGTGTCGCATTGGCGACGAGGTCCTGGTCGTCCAGGTGCTTGGCGTTGAAGCAGATCGGGCAGACCAGGTACTTTCCGCCGGCCGCCTCGTAACGCTTGGTCAGGTCCGGCAGCGCGGGGCATCCCTCGCAGGCGACGCCCTGCGCGACGCCGTCGAGCGCGAGCCGGACGGCCTCCTTGGTGCAGAACATCAGGGTCGGGCGTCCCTGTTCGGCCGCAGCGACGGCGACCAGGAAGGCGACCGTCACCTTCTCGGGGTCCTCCAGGCCGGTGGTCAGGCTGATCACTGCTTTGCTCGCCATGTCGTCTCCTCGTCTGCTCGCGTCAGCCGGGCGGCAGGTCGGAGCCGCCCGCTGTTCCTGAGCATGACGAGGAACCGGCCGCGAGCGCATGGGGCAACTGCCCCATCTTCCGGCCCGCCGCCCGCCGGCCATGCGCCGCCGCTAGGCGTATCGCGGCCGGGAAGATCGCGTGCGGACGATGCGGATGATCAGCAGGACCACGGCGCCGAGGATGCCGAGGATGATCAGCGGCACCGAGGGGAGCACGATGCCGACGATCCCGCTCGCGATGCTCCCGCCGAACGCCAGGTCAGCCCCGCCCGGAGCGCCGGCCGTTCGGACCGCGAACGTGCCCGGCTTGGCCACCTGCAGCGTCAGGACGGCCCGCCCGTGGTGCGAGCCGATGTTGTAGGTGACGGTCGACCCGTACCTGACCAGGCTCGATACGGCCGCGCCGGGCGAGGCCGGCGTGACGTTGATGTGGAATGCCGGGATGTTCCCGCTCTGCGCGCCCGGGCCCTCGTAGTAGATCGTGTAGCCGCCGCTGTGGCTCAGGTTGACCGTCCCGCCCGCAGGCAGCGGGACTCGCTGCAGCCCGTCGACGGTGCTGGCCAGCGACGCGACGCCGACGATCAGCCAGGCGGCGCCCGCCAGGAAGACCGCCAGCGGCAGCAGGTACCAGATCCGCCCCGGCCGCACCTTCTGCGGCGGGTACTGGCCCTGCGGCGGCGGGAACTGCCCCGGCTGTGGGTACTGCCCCGGCGGCGGGAACGACCCCTGACCACCGGCAGGCGGCTGACGCTCACCTTCTGGCGGATAACCAGTCATAGCTGAGGTTTCCCCCGCCGCCGAGGACTCAACCCGCGTTAGCCCCGGCCCAGGGCGTCAGGTGCGATGCCCTGAGCCGGAGCGGCTACCTCAGCAGCCGTCGTACGGCGCCCACGGGGACGTACCGTACTGGGCGTAGAGCTTGTCGAACGCGGCCTTCTGCAGCGCCACCGACGAGGTTCCGGCCGTCCCGGGGAACCCGAGGGACGCCCAGGTCGACGGCAGGATCCCGAACAGGCCCGACGACGACGCAGTCGGGTTGTCGCCGCTCTCGCGCCACGCCACGCACTGCTCGAAGGACGACATGCCGGAGGTCAGCGAGACCGGCTGCGCCGGAGCCGCCGGAGCCGCGGCCTTCGCGTGCGTCCGGTGATGAGCCTTGGCCTTCGCTCCATGGCCGGCGTGATTCAGGCTCTCGGCCGCCGCCCGCGCCTTGCTGACCTTCTTGTGCGTGCTCCCGTGCGCCGCGTGCCCGGCCTTGTGCGGCCCGGCCTTCTGCGGCGCGGCCCGGTGAGCCGGATGAGCCGCGTGCACGTGATGAACCGCGGCAATGGCGTCCGGCTGGCTCGTCGCCGCCTGGACGGCCGCCCAGCCCGACACGGTGACGCCGGCGATTGCCGCCGGCACGAGCGTTGCTACAGCGATCTTCTTGATCTTCATCGGAGGGTAAACCTGCCCTGTCCGCCCTCAGCGCTTCGCGTACCGCGACCAGGGGGGTGCGGAGAACGCGACTAGCAGTTATCGGGCGTGACGTCGCCGCCATGACCACGGGGTTGCTCACGGGCGGTCACGGCTCAGATCGGGGGAATCGTGAGCACCCCCGATACAACTCCCGCCTCGTCAACGGCGCTTCCGGTTTCCGGACGGTATGAGGCATCTCACACTGGGGCGGCAGCACGCTGGGTCACCGCGTCAGCGGTTCCCACCTGTAAGCGCCGCCGCGCCTAGTGACCGTGCCGAGGCCGGGGAACGGCAGGTGGTAAGCCTGGATGAGGAGGTGCTCGTCGGCCGCGCGGTCGAGCAGCCGGCGGCGGGTGCGCACCGCCAGGACGCGGTCGTGATCCCACGGGGTACACCACTCCGGATGGCTCAGCTGCAGATGATCGTGGATGAGGTCGCCCACGCAGAGCAGTCGCTCGCCATCGCTTTCCAGCAGGACGGCGGCATGCCCGGGTGTGTGCCCAGCGGCGTCAATGATGCGGATGCCGGGGAGGATCTCGGCGTCATAGTTGAACTGGCGCAGCCGGTCGCCGAAGAGCCTGATGGCCTCGCGCGCCGATGCCAGGTGTTCATCGGCCGGTCCGCCGACGGCCTCCGCGCCGGACCAGAAGGCCAGCTCGGCGGCGTGGGCGAATCCCGTTGCTCGGGGGAACGTCAGCTCGCCGGCCCAGGTCGCGCCACGGCAGTGGTCCTGATGCAAGTGGGTGAACACGACCGCAGCCAGCCGGTCCGCGGGTGCGCCGGCCGATGCGAGCCCGTCGCCGAGCTGGCCGACCAGCGACTCGATGCGCGGCCCGTAGCCGAGGAAACGCGCACCGAGCCCGGTGTCGATGACCGCGTGTCCAGCGCTGGTCTGCACGAGCACGCAGTTATAGCCGCAGGAAGCCGTGGTCCGGTGCCAGCCCTCCACCTCAAGCGCGGCGTCCAGCTCGTGGTCAGGGACCCCCGCCGCCGGGGTGAAGAACGCCGAGAGCGGCGGTTCCCAGGGCGGCATCATCTGGCCGTCGCTGATCACCGCGCAGTTCAGGCTCCCGACCGCGAACCGGTAGATCACCGGCCCATTATCGCGACTCGCTCCCCCGCGCGCGCCAGGAAACCGCCGACGACCTCCATGAACCGCGTGCGTTCTTCGATGAAGGCCAGGTGCGAGCTGTCCTCGAAGATCACCAGCTCGGCGCCGCCGATGCCGGCCGCCAGCACCCCCAGGTGCTCAGGCCGCGCCTCGTCGTGCCGCCCGCCGGTGACGAGCGCCGGCACCTGGATCTCGTGCAGCCGGGCGGTGACATCCCAGCCCCGCAGCCGGCCGTTGACCGGGCCGAACTCGCTCGGCCCCCACATTGTCAGGTAGACGTCGCCGCCCATCCCGGCGAAGGTTCGCTCCAGGCAGTCCGGCCAGGGGTGCTGCCGGCACAGGTGCCTGCGGTAGAACTGCGTGACCGCCCACTGGTACTCCGGGCAGCCGAAGTAACCCGCCGCCTCATGGCTGTCGAGCACGTCCCGCACCGGCGCGTCGAGCGCCGCCCGGAGCTGCGCGCAGTCCGTGATCCAGCGCTCGACGCTTGGCGGCGAGCTGCTGAGCACCAGGCTGGCCAGCTCCGGCTTGCGGTCGAGCGTGTACTGCAGCGCCAGCCAGCCGCCCCACGAATTGCCGAACAGGTGCGGGCGATCAAGTCCGAGTTCCCGCTTGACCGTGGCCAGTTCCTCGACGAACCGGTCGACGGTCCACAGCGAGTCGTCGGCCGGCCGGTCCGACCGGCCGCATCCGAGCTGGTCATAGAAGATCACCGGCCTGGTGTCGGCGAGGTCGGCCAGCGGCTCCAGGTAGTCGTGCGGCATCCCGGGCCCGCCGTGCAGGCACAGCAGCGGCGTCCCCGGACGGTCGGCGCCCGCGATCCGGTACCAGACCCTGCCGCCAGGCACCTCGATATAGCCCTCGGCGACCGATGGCTCGGGGGGCCCGACTGACCCGGAGGGCTCGGCTGACCCGGAGGGCTCGGCTGGCCCGGAGGGGGCTGGCAGTTCGGTCGTGGCCATGCCTGCACCTCATTGTCGCGCCGTGCCGCCGATGCGCAGACCGCGGGCACAGTCGCCGCCCGGCTGGCGGGGTTGCCGATGTCTGTCGCGAGCAGGATGACATAACTGGGCGGTAGTTGCCATACCGCGCGTTCGCTATCGTCACGGGCAAGCCGGGACTTTGCTGGCGCGGGATAGTCTCGCGGCCGGAGCCGGGCAGGTGTCCGGCCCCGGCCGGATGGCGATCATCCGTTGGCCGGGGCCGGATTCAGTTACTTCTGGCTACGCCGCCAGGTCAGCAGCCGTCGTACGGCGCCCACGGCTGCGTTCCCTGCTGGGCGTACAGCTTGCTGAACGCCGCGTTCTGCTGGGCCACGGAGGCCTGGCCGGCCGTGCCCGAGTAGCCGAGCGACGACCAGGTGGACGGCAGGATCCCGTACAGGCCCGACGAAGAGGCAGTCGGGTTGTTGCCGCTCTCGTGCAGCGCGACGCACTGCTGGAAGGACGACGTCCCCCCGGCCGGCGACGTCTGGGTAACCGCCGGCGCCTGAGCAGCCGGCGCCTGACTCGCCGGAACCTGGCTGGCCGGAGCCTGCCCGGTTCCCGTCTGGCCAGTCCCGGCCTGAGACTGACTGCCCTGAGCCGGCACCGCGGGGACCTGCGTCGCGGACGGCTGCGCGGCAGGAACGCGCGGCTGCATGGCCGCGAACCGGGCCGCGAACTCGGCCGCGCGCCGCTTCGGATTGGCCGGGATGCGCAGCCGCTGGCCGACGGTCAGGAGGTCAGGGCTGGCCAGGTGCCGGAAGTTCGGCGGGGTGGCGTAGATCGCCTGCCACGTCATGTGGTGCGCCGCGCCGATCCGGCTCAGGGTGTCCCCGTGCCGCACGCTGACCCACTTGCGGGTTGTGCCGTGCTTGGCGCGATGGTGCTTGTGCTGCCCGGCGAGCTGAGCCTGGATGTGGCCGCCCACGTGGCCGGTCGCGGCCTCGGCGACGGCCACGCTCGACAGGCCGATGCCGGTGATAGCAGCTGGGAGGAGTGTTGCGGTTGCGATCTTCTTGATATTCACCGGAGGTTGCCCTCCTCTGTCCGCCCTCAGCTCTTCGCGGTCGTCAGCGACTAGCGGATATTGGGCGTGACTTGATTGCCATGGCGCGCGTTATCTCATCGATCGCGGTCATGGCCTATTCAGTTCTCGTCCCGAAATTTGTCTGGGGCTAAGCAATTCTCCTTTCTCCTGGAAGCGGGTGCCTGCCGCTGACGCGGCTCCGAGCACCTCCCCTACACAACTCGCTGATCAGGCGTGCTGCGTCCAGGGACAGCCGAATATGAGAGAAGTCACTTATCGCTCAGACAGGTTTAGCTCGCGCCGAGCCGGCCGCGCCGCCGCCAAAACCGCTCCCTGTCGGGTAAAAGCGTCCGCCGCACGTCGGTAAGTTGCCGAGGTCCCGCGCAAAAATGGCGCGTGCGCGCGGCAAGAGACCCGATCCGCCGCCAGCAGCCGAGATCGCCGCACTATTCCAGCAAACACCCTGATAACCGTCATGCCCGGCACGCCGCGGCGGCGCCGCGAAGCCCGGCCGCGGCAGACCCCGCCAGATGGATGGCACATTCATCCTGTTTTCCGCGGATGAAAGTGCCATCCATCCGCACGAGCATCTCGGGGGAGCGCCGCCTGTCTGAGGGCGGGAGGTCTGAGGGCGGGAGGTCTGGCGCGGGCGGGCGGCCTGCCGAGAGGCGCGCGGTCTGCCCGGGGCGGGCAGTCTGCCCGGGGCGGGCGGAATTCAGCCCGCTGCGAGCTGGGCGACCAGCACGTCGGCCTGGGCGACCGTGATGGCACTCAGGTCCGGCATCGGCAGGACGCGGTTGCCGCCGGCCAGGAAGATCACGCCGTCGTCCAGGCACGCGCGCAGCCCGGGATACTTCTCGGCGACCGCGATCTGCTCGCGGGCCCTGGCCTCCCCTTGAGCGGCCAGCGCCGGGATCACACGCTCGCTGGCGGTGCGCTGCGCACGGCGGGAGGCCGCCCGCCCGATGAACCGCGCGGCCGCGCCCAGCACGGCACCCGCGACCGCGTCGTCGAGCCCCGGCTGGAGACCGTAGCCGAAGCCGGCCGGTCCGCCCTGCTGCTGGCGCCGTGAGATCGGCCCCGGCTGCGGTTCGGCCGCCCAGCCCGGCACCGGCCCGGACTGCGGGGTACCGGGCTGGTATCCGGGCTGCGGGCCGGCCATGTTCCCGTACTGAGCTTCGCCGAGCTGACTGCGCGCGATCGCGGCTAGCTCGCTGACCGCGTGCACCGCGGCTGGGCTACCGCAGTGCGGGCATCGTTCCATGGGCTGCGCATAGGTCACCGGTCCATTGTGCCCGCGCCGGCGGCCGCGAAGGAAGGCCTCACCCGGATGGTTCAGCGGCGTAAACGCGACATGACACAATTCTCGTCGTGGCGACCCGTCCTGCCCGCTCCCGCCGTGCGACCGCGCGGGATGTGGCCGAGCTAGCGGGCCGCTCGCTGTCGACGGTCTCCCTGGTCATCAACGGCAAGGACCAGGGCCGAGTGGCGGCCGAGACCCGCGAGCGGATCCTGGCCGCGGCCAGCGAGCTCGGCTACCAGCTCAACACGACCGCCAGCGCATTGGCGCGGGGACAGCTCGATTCCATCGGCTTCGTGAGCCCGGACCCGACCAACCCGTTCTTCTCCATGGTGCTCGACGGCCTGGCCCGCAAGCTCGACAGCGCCCTGTCGGTGACCGTGCTCATGCCGCACGGCGGCGAGGACTACGACCTGAGTACCGTGCAGCGGGCGCTGGCCGGGAACCTGGCCGGCCTGATCCTGGCCAGCCCGGGAACCAGGCTGCTCGAACGGGTCGTCCCGACCTGCCCGACGGTGATTCTCGATTCCGACGGGTCGGCCGGGTCCTTCCCGAGTATCGACCTGGATGTCCGGCACGCGGCCGGCGAGCTGGCCGACTACCTGCTCGCGCTCGGGCACCGGCGCGTGGCCTATGTCGGTGTCAGCCGCGACAAGGCCTCGCTCCAGCATCGCCGGGACGGGCTGGAGACCGGACTGCGCCGGCTCGGCGCCGGGCTGGCCGCCGACGACCTCATCCTGGACGAGCTGACCATGGACGCGGCCCGCCGCGGCTTCCTGGCCAGATGGCCCGCCTGGAAGTCGGCGGGCGTGACCGCCGTCGTCTGCGGCGACGACCTGTACGCCTACGGGGTGCTGCGCGCCTGCCGCACCCTGGGCGTGCCGGTTCCCGGCGAGCTGTCGCTGGTGGGCTTTGACGACCTGCCGTACTCCGAGTTCACCGCCCCGTCATTGACGACCGTGAACCTGTCGGCCAGGGAACTCGGCGAGACGGCGGCTGAGCTGCTCCAGGACTACGTCACCACCGGGCGGCCGCCGACGAGCAGGGTCCTGAGAACGTCGCTGGTCGTGCGAGAGTCGACGGGTCAGGCGTAGCCGAGCGGAAAGGTCTCGCTCAGACGGGCGATGAAGGTCTGGAAGCCCGGGGACAGGTCGCCGAGCTCGACGGCAAACGACAGCGGAGTCACCGACACGCACCCGGCCCGCAGGGCACCGATGTCGGTGCCGAGTGACCCGTCGGACTCGGGGATGACCTCGTCCGGCTCTCCGAACAGGTACATCCGGTGCACGTCGGCGTCGGCGGGCCCGGTCTCGGCCGCCCTCGGGTAGTCACGTCGCCCCGCCCTGGTCAGCACGCTGGGAGGTCGGGCGGCGCTGCGCCGGGCGGGGTAGTTTACGCTGAGCACCACCGGCTCGGCGGGCCGGGCTCCGAGCACCGACCGGGCCAGCGCGGCGCCGTGCGCGGCCGCGAAACCGAAGTCGTAGGCCAGCCCGGCGCTCTCCAGATCCTCCTGATAGTTGACTGAGAACGAGCCGGTCGGCGTCTGCTGTGACAGGCAGATCGCCGGCGTGCCGAGAATGGCGGCCTCCAGGCCTGCGCCTACCGTGCCCGAATAGGTGACGTCGTCGGCGAGGTTCGCGCCGTGATTGATGCCGCTGACGACGAGGTCGGCAGCGGCGGCCAGGCCGCCAAGCAGCCCGGCCCGCACGCAGTCGGTCGGTGTGCCGTCGCAGCGGTAGACAGGATGCGGGCCGGCCGAGACACGAGTCACCACGACGGGCCTGGAGTACGTGCACTTGCGCGCGAAACCGCTGCAATCTTCGTCCGGGGCAATGGTCACGACGCTGTCGCACCACGCGGCCAGCGCCGCACGGACGGCCAGGATGCCCTCGGCATCGAATCCGTCGTCGTTGGTCAGCAGAATTCGCACGGCATTCCCCCTGGCAAGCGCGGTGACCGGGGACGGGGACGACATGCGGGCGCAGGCCAGTGTGCGTCTATCGTTGCGCTATGAGCGCCCGTCAGGCCGGGGCCGGATCGGTCACCAGAATCGAGAACTCCCGCACCATTCGCGACTCGGTCGCACAGCGCATCCACGAGCTGATCTCCGGCGGCAGGCTGGGCGAGGACGGACGGCTGCCCACCGAACGCGAGCTCGCCATGCAGCTCGGCGTGAGCCGCACCACCGTACGCCAGGTGCTCGACCGGCTGGAGCACGAGGGTGCCGTGCACCGCCGCCGGGGACGCAGCGGCGGCACCTTCGTCAACCGGCCGCGCGTCGACATCGACTTCAGCTACCTGGCCGGGATCCCGGCTTACCTGCGTGCCCAGGGTTTCCGGCCCGGCGCTCACGTGGTGTCCGCGCGGATGCTGCCGGCCGACGAGGCAGTAGCCGGCGCGCTGCACCTTCCGGCCAGCACGCTCGTGTACGAGGTGGTCAGGATCCGGCTGGCCGACGAGGTCCGCATCTCGCTGGAGACCGCGCGGATCCCGGTGTCGCTCGCGCCCGACCTGCTGTCCCAGCCACTCGACGACAGCATCTATGACCTGCTCATCGACCGGTACGGCGTGACGTGCGTCAAGGCGATCGAGCGCATGGTCGCGGTGCTGGCCAACGATGAGCAGTCGGAGCTGCTCGGCATCAAGGTCGGCGACCCGCTGATGGCCATCGAACGGGTCGCCTTCGACCTCGACGACAAGCCGGTCGAGTACTCGACCGACCTGTTCGTCGGCGACCGCACGACGGTCATCGCCTGGGCGCACGGCGAGGCGCGCAGTTCCGGCTGAGCCAGCCTGCCCCGGCCGCATAGTCAGGCCCGGATCCGGGCCCCGGCCGGATCGTAGGGAGACCGCAGCGACGCGGTGGCGTCGTAGCACTCGCCGCCGATCACGACCTGGTAGCTGCCCCGGCCCAGCCAGTCACGGTCGGCCTTGCCGCCGTCACGCCGCTCGACATAGCCGAGCAGCGCGGTCCGGCCGACCGTGTGACCGTAAGCGGCCGAGCTGGCGAACCCGGCCGGGCTCGCCATCGCGCAGCAGCAGCTCGCCGCCCCATGCGTAGGCGCCAGCATCCGAGACGACCAGGCTCACCAGGCGGCGGGAGACACCTTCGGCCTGCAGCCGCTCCAGCGCCTCGCGGCCGCGGAAGGCGATGCCCGTGCCCAGCTTGCAGGCGAAGGTGAGGCCGGCCTCGAGCGGCGAGGTGTCCGGGCCGAGCTCCCGCCCGAAAGCGCGGTACCCCTTCTCCAGCCGCAGGGACTCGATCGCGTAGTAGCCGGCCAGCGTCGGCCTGACCGGATTGCCGGGATCGGTCAGCCGCTCGAACGCGGCCACCGCCACATCGCTCGGGATGTACAGCTCCCACCCCAGCTCGCCCACGTAGGTCAGCCGGGTGGCGCGGACAGTCAGGCCACCCAGGTCAACCTCGCGGCTGTGGCCGAACGGGAACGCCGCCGCGGAGAAGTCGTCACCGGACAGGCCGCCGAGCAGGGCCCGGGACTGCGGGCCCATCACCGACAGCACCGCGTAGGACGAGGTGACATCGAAGAACTCGACCCGAAGGTTGGCGGGAACCCCCCGGCGCAGCAGGTCGAGGTCGTGCACGCCCTGGGCGCTGCTGGTCACCAGCAGGTACTCGTTCCACCGGACGCGGGTGACGGTCACGTCGGCCTCGTAACCGCCGCGCTCGTTGAGCAGCGCCGTGTAGACCGTGCGGCCCGGCTGGACCGCGACGTCGTTGGAGCACAGGAACTGCAGGGCCGCCTCCGCGTCGGCGCCGCGGACCGCGATCTTGGCGAACGAGGTCTGGTCGAACAGCGCGACGCCCTCGCGCGCCGCCAGGTGCTCGGCCGCGCTGTGGCCGAACCAGTTCTGCCGTCCCCAGCCGTACTCCACGACCGGCTTCGTGCCGGTCGGGGCGAACCAGTTCGCCCGCTCCCAGCCCATCCTGGTCCCGAAGCACGCGCCGTGCGCCTCAAGCAGGTGATGAACCGGCGACCTGCGAATACCGCGAGCGCTCTGCGGTTCACGGTTCGGCCAGGCCATCGCGAAGTGCAGGCCGACGATTTCCTTGACTCGCTCGCGCAGCCATCGCTTGTTGCCCTGCATGGGCGCGAACCTGCGGATGTCGACCGGGTTGAGGTCAAGGTCGGGTTCGCCGGCCACGATCCACTGGGCGAGGGCGTGGCCCGCCCCGCCGGCGAACGCGATACCCGAGGAGTTGAAGCCAGCCAGCACGAAATAGTTACCGAGCTCTGGCGCCGGGCCCATGATGAAGTTGTGGTCGGGCGTGAAGCTCTCGGGCCCGTTGTAGAACTTCTTGACCCCTGCGCCCTCCAGCGCGGGCACCCGGTGCACGGCGTTGCGCATCAGGATGTCGAACTGGTCCCAGTCCTCGGGCAGCAGCTGGAACTCAAACGGCTCAGGAATCTCGTCGGAGGCGACCCACGGCTTGGCGTCCGGCTCGAAGCCGCCCATCAGCAGCCCCCGGACCTCCTCCTTGAAATAGGTATACCCGTCCGGGTCGCGCAGCGTGGGCGCGGTCTTGTCCAGCCCGTCGATCGGTTCGGTGACGATGTAGTAGTGCTCGGCCGGCTGCAGCGGGACGGTCACCCCGACCTGCTCGCCAAGCGCCTTGGCCCACTGCCCGCCGCAGTTGACGACGTACTCGCATTCGATGTCGCCGCGGTCGGTGGCCACGGACGTGATGCGGTCGCGGTCGGCGACCCAGCCGAGAGCCTTTGTTCGCTCCAGGATCCGTACCCCCTGCCCCCGGGCGCCTCTCGCCAGCGCCTGGGTCAGATCGGCGGGATTGGCCTTGGCGTCGTTCGGCAGCCAGATTGCGCCGACCAGGTCCTCGGTCCGCATCAGCGGCCACCTCGCCGCCGCCTCGGCCACCGAGATGTCATGCGCCTCCAGGCCCTGTGCGCGGGCCAGGTCAACGGTCCTGCGCAGCTGCGTCATCCGGTCGGCGGAGGCCGCGACCCAGAGCGCGCCGCACGGGTTCCATCCGGTGCCGAGGCCGACCTCCGCCTCCAGACCCGCATACAGCCTGCTGCTGTAGATCATCAGCTTCGTCAGGGACGGGTGGGTCCGGAGCTGGCCGACGACGCCGGCCGCGTGCCAGGTGGTCCCGCAGGACAGCTGTCCCTGCTCGATGAGCACCACGTCGGTCCAGCCGAGCTTGGCCAGGTGGTAGGCGACGCTGCAGCCGACGGCACCGCCGCCGACGATGACGACCTGCGCTCGCTGCGGGAGGTCACTGGTGGGCATAGGTCGGCCTTCCGCTGGTACCGCACGCGCCCGCCGCCCGGCCGTCCCAGCCCTCAGGGGCCCGGCCCGGCTGTCGCCATTTGGGCGCACCATATCGACCGTTAGCGTAACCGCGGCACGACCAGCCGCGCTAGCCGCGGTCCGCCCTGAGATCATCCGGCCTGCGGGGTCTTGTCAGATCTCGCGGAGCTACGTTACAGTGCGCCAAAAGTCCTGCTGATCCATCAAATGGACCACCCAATCGAGAGAAGGGACGGTTCAGCGGATGGGAGCCGTCGAGACCTCACAGCAGTTCACTGCCGCCGGCAAGCTCACCAGAGTCCTGACGGCCCTCACCAACGGCGCGCTCACCTTCGCGGGCGTCGGTGTGTTCGCCGGGCTCTTCTCTCTGTACGGGTTCGCCATGTCCAGCGTCGGCGGCGCCGAGTTCTGGGGCTGGCCGCTGGTCGCGGTCAGTGTCGGCGCGATGGTCCTGGTCATCGCCGAGCTCGCGTCCAAGTACCCGTTCGCCGGCAGCATGTACCAGTGGCCGACGATCCTGGCCGGGAAGCGGGTGGGCTGGTGGATGGGCTGGGTCTACGCCGGGGCGCTGTTCCCCTTGATGACCGCCTATTACGCGAGCCTGACGGTGCTGATCCATCCGCTGTTCAACCTGGCACCCAGCTTCACGACCGACGCGGTGATCATCGTCATCGCCGCGGTCATCGCGGTGGTGTGGAACATCGCCCGCATCGGCACTCTCGGCCGCATTACCGAATGGGCGATGGGGCTTGAGCTGACGGTCGTCACGATCGTGTGCCTGGTGACCTTCATCCTGGGCGCCAAGCACTTCGGCAACCTGACGCAGACCGCCGCCGTGACCACGACCAGCTCGGGCGCCGCGAGCATCCAGATGCTCAGCGGCCTGAAGAACGTCTTCCCGCTGTTCATCGGGGCCGGAGTGTTCAACGCGCTCTGGGTTCTGTACACGTTCGAGAACGGCGGCACGCTGGGCGAGGAGACCGTCGACGCCGGGCGCAACGCACCGCGTGCCGTGATCGGCGCTTACCTGTTCGCGATCGTCGCGGGCTTCTTGTTCCTGCTGTGCCTGACGCCGTCGATCCCCGACATGAAGGCCGCGATGCTGGGCGGAGTGCCCGCCGAGAACGCGATCACCGCGCACCTGCCCGTGGGTGTCTTCAAGCTCTTCCTCGTGGTTGTCTCCATCGGGCTGATCGTCGCCACCAACGTCATGTTCACCGGCGCGGTCCGGCACATCTACGGCATGGCCAGGGACGGGCAGCTGCCCTTCTCGGCCACCTGGTCCAGGACACTGAAGGACGGTGCGCCGTGGGCCGCGGTCCTGCTGCTCGGCGTGCTGTCCCTAGTCCCGGTCTTCGTGTTCACCACCAAGACCTCCTCGATAGTCGGCGGCGCGACCGCTGCGATGTACCTGGCGTACTTCCTGATCATGAGCGTCACCCTGATCTACCGCTTCCGAGGCTGGCCGAAGGTCAAGGGCCATTTCTGCCTCGGGCGCTGGGGCATCGCCGTGAACATCGTCGCGGTCGTCGGCACCGGGCTGACCGCGCTCGACCTGCTGTGGCCGCGACCGGCTACTAACCCGACCTATAACCAGATCTCCGGCACCTCCGGCGGCTTCTTCCTCAAGAACACCCCGATGGCCTGGCTGATCATCGGCCTGCCGGTGCTGGTCGGCGTGGTGTTCTACGCTTTCCGGTCCAGGCGGATCCACGACCACCCGCTGGCCATCGACCGGTACGAGCCTGAGCCCTGACGTGACCGCAGCGAGCGAGCCCTGGCCCGCAGTGGCAAGCCAGCCCGTGGCCAGCGCCGCGGACCAGCGATTCGCCAGCCAGATGGCCCAGGTCGCGGCGGCGGCCGACCTGCTGCGCGACCGGCGGCTTGAGTGGCGCCAGCTGTTCGGCGGCCTGGCCCATGTCACCTACGCGGTCAGCACAGATGGCGGCGACCGGTACGTGGTCAAGTTCCTCACCCAGGAGATGGATGACTTCGGGCTGATGATCCCGATCGGCGACCTGATCGCGAACACGGTCGCCGCCGGCGCGTCGGGTGTCGGCGCGCGGGTCGTCCAGTCACTGCCGGACATACCAGCGCTCGTGCTCGAGTACATCGACGGGCGAACCCTGGACACGCCGGACCTGGCTACGCCTGACTACATCCCGCGCATCGGCCGCGCCATCCGGGACCTGCACGTCAACGCCCCGCCGATGCGCAATGCCACGGTGATCTGGAAGTTCCTCGATGACTACCTCGCCCTGATCGACGAGCACGCGCTGGCCTGCCCGCCGGGCATCAGGGACTGGCTGCCGACCGTCCGCAGGATCCAGGCCGCCCTCGCGCTCAACGCGCTGCCGGCCGTGCCGAGCAACAACGACCTGCTCGCCAAGAACATCATGGACGACGGCCGGATCCGGATCATCGACTACGACTTCAGCGGCATGAACGACCCGATGTTCGATGTAGGCGACCTGGCGATGGAAGGCGACTACGACCCGGACCAGATCCGGATCGCCTGCACGGCCTACTTCGGCTCGCACGATCCGGTGCAGTACGCCCGGGCCCGCCTGTTCGGGATCGCGGCCCAGTACACCTGGTCGCTGCTGTTCGTCGGCATGGACGCGCTGCTGACCGACGCTCCCGCCGAGGGCTTCGATTACTGGCAGGAGGCCTCGTCGCGCTGGGCCTGGACCAGGGCCAAGCTGGAAGATCCGTCGCTGGAGTCGCTGATCACCGCGGCCAGCGCCGACGCTCGTTCTCAGTAACGCACGGACGCGCACTCAGGGCACCCCGAGGAGGCACTATGGACAAGGTCGCGCTGGTGACCGGAGGTAGCAAGGGCATCGGCTTCGCCTGCGCCGAGCAGCTGCTCGCGGACGGCTACGCCGTGGCGATCTGCGCCAGGAACGCCGGCGAGGTCAGCGCAGCGGCGGCCCGGCTCGCCAGCCAGGATCAGACCGGTCAGGACCAGGTCCTTGGCCTGCGGTCCGACGTCGGATCGGCCGACGACTGCGCCAGCCTGGTGCCGGCCGTCCGCGAGCATTTCGGCCGGATCGACGTCCTCGTCAACAACGCCGGCGTCTACAGCCCCGTGCCGTTCCTCGACTTCACGGCCGATACCTGGGACGCACTGATGGACATCAACGTCCGCGGCCCGGTCCTGGTCGGCGGGGCCGCCGCGCGCGCGATGCGCGACCAGGGGACGGGCGGCCGGATCGTCAACATCGCCTCGACCAACGGGCAGCTGTCCGAGGCCGAGTTCGCCCACTACAACGCGTCCAAGGCGGCGATCATCTCGCTGACGAAGTCGATGTCCGTCGAGCTCGCCCCGCTGGGCATCCTGGTCAACGCCGTCGCCCCCGGCTGGGTGCTGACGCCGCTGAGCGAACCGTTCGTCGCCACGCTCAGCGAGGACTCGCTGGGCCGGATCAGCCCGCTCAAGCGGGTGGGCCAGGCGGCCGAGGTCGCGGCCGCCGTCTCGTTCCTGTGCGGCAGCGGGGCGACCTACATCACCGGCATCACGCTGAACGTCGACGGCGGCCTGACGGCCATGCACCCGGCGATCTGACGCGGCTAGGAGGCGACCGGCATCGGATAGTAGTTCTCGTAGACGGCCTGCGCGTCCCGGCGCGCGTCCTCCCAGGACCAGGTCCTCGGGATGAACCGGTCCGGGCTCAGCGACCGCACGTAGCCAGACGGATCGCCGCTCAGGCTCTCGACCAGGCTGATGGCGAGTCCCGCCGAGCCGGAGACGCCGTGCGCGTTGCAGGCCGCGGCGAACGCGAGGCCCGCGATCGCGCTCACGGGGCCGACGATGAACCTGCCGTCCGGGCTGAACGCGGGCCAGCCCTGGAAGGTGGCGGCGATGCCGGCAGTCGCTACCCCGGGCGCGAAGGCGCTCAGGCTGGCCGCGAAACCGCCGAGCACATCCCAGTCGGGCCGCGCGGCCAGCCTCGACGTCACCAGCACCTCGCGCGGATCGATGCTCGTCCCGCGGTTCTCGAAACCGCCGCAGAGCACCCGGTCGCTCTCGCCGCGCGCATAGACCTGAACCTCGGGGATGCGCAGGCAGGGCAGGCCGGCGTGCCAGCCCTTGACCGGCTCGGTGACGAAGTACTCGTGCAGCACCGGAACGATCGGCAGTTCCAGGCCGACCAGCCTGGCCAGCGCCGCGGACCAGGGACCGGCCGCGATGATCACCTGATCGGTGCGGCAGCGACCCGCATCGGTCGAGACCGACTCGATCGCGCCGCCGCGCACCCCGATGCCGGTGACGACGGCATGCGTTGCGACCGTGACGCCCAGGTCCCGCGCGGCGCTGACGTAGGCGGTGACGAGGCTGTTGGGCTGCAGGTAGCCGTCGGTCGGCGACCACAGCGCGGCCTTGACCTGATCCGTGCGCTCGAGCACGGGATAGATGTCATGCAGCTGCGCATCGGTCAGGAACTCGACGGGCAGGCCGGTGCTCTCCGCCGTCTTCGCGATCTGCCGCAGCTCGCGGACCGACGCGTCGGACAGCGCCAGCCGGACCGCCCCGCATTCGCGGAAGTCCGTCGGATAGCCAGTCTCCGCCTCGAACCGGCGGAACACCTCGGCGGCTGCCATCGTCAGCCGGGCCCGCTCGACGGTCGGCCTGGCCTGGCCGACGAAACCGGCCGCCTGGCTGCTCGTCGCCTCGCACAGCCCCCGGCCGTCCAGCAGCTGGATGTCACGCCAGCCGTTCCTGGCCAGGAAGTAGGCGACCGCGGCGCCGATCGCCCCACCTCCGATGATCGTGATCTCGGCGTCACGCGGACCGGGCACCGGCGGACCTCACCTGCGAGGGGAATGGTATGCCCAAATCCTAGCTGAGCTCACCGCCAACGCCAATGCCAAAGACCGCGCCAGCAGATTGCGGCCGGGTCACCCCGGGTGCGGGCAGCGGCCGTTCGTCAGCTGAAGCGGCTCAGGTACGGCTCGGCGATCGCGCACGTCCGCGCGTTGTAGCCGCTGGCCCGCATCTCCGCGGCCAGCTCGGTGTCGTGCCGCAGCCCCGCGTAGGCGGTGAGCATCAGCCGACGGAGCATGAGGAACGTGTCGATCTCGGCTTCGTCCTCGGCCGTCAGCTGCGCGACCTGCCGGTATCCGCCGACCCACAGCGCCACGAGCTCGCGGACGTCGGCCCGGTCTTCGTTGAACGTGAGCGCGCACGCGAGGTCATACAGGTACCAGCTGAGGCCGCAGTCCTCGAAGTCGATGACCGTGATGCGGTCCCGGTCGACGAGCAGGTTCGCCAGCCGCAGGTCGGCATGGACGAGGCCGAACCGGTCCGCTCCCTCGCCGAACCTCCGCAGCCGTGCCATGACCACCTCGGCGAGCCGCTCGAGCTGCCTGAGCTGCTCGGCATCGATCACGCTCGACTGCCACGGTCCCCAGTGCGGCCGGCCGCCAAGCGTCGTACTCACGTCCCAGCGCGGGCGCCGGAACCACGACGGCCTGGTCCACGACCGGGCGTGCTGGTGCAGCCGGGCCGTGATCGCGCCGAGCTCGGGAAACCAGGCGGCCAGCTCGTCCTCGGCCGGCTCGCGGCCGGCCGCAAAGCTGAACAGCACGCAATAGCACGGGCCGAGCGGCGCGGCGCGGCGCAACTCGAGCACCTGGCTGCCGCTGACCGTGGAGATGACCCCGGGTACCAGTGACCGAGCGTCCGTTCCGATGGCGTTCATCCACGCGAGTTCCGACATAATCTCGGCGGGTGAGCGGCCGCCAGGCCGGTAGATACGCAGCACCACCGGAGCCGACGACCCGGCCTCGATCCGGTAGGTCCAGTTCTCGGTCAGCGGGTAGAGGTGCAGCCGGCTGTCCGGTGAGATCCCGTACTGCCCGCAGGCGACCCTGGCCAGCTCCGTCATGTCCGCGGTGCCCGCCGCATCCACCGACTCCGGCGCGGTCAGCATCGGCGCGCTCACGGCAACTCCGCCAGGACATGAACTGCCATCGCGACCTCGCGATCCGGGGGTCAGTGAGCGGGCGGCGCCGCGCCCTGCCCAGGGTAATTTGGTTGACCTTTTATCGCAACGGCCTGCGCCATGGCTGCGGAACTCCCGGCTCGCGGGCGTCCGCGCTGTTCACGCGCCAGCGGGCCGCGCGCCTGAGCTGCCGTAGGCGGCGAGGAACGCTCGGGCGACCCGCTCGTCGATGAACCGCGGCACGGCCACGACGACCTGACCGGCGCCGACCGAGCCGGTCGCGATCGCCTCCAGGCAGCGGGCCTGCAGGGCGAAGCCGAGGTCCATGGACTCGATCGAGTTCCCCAGCGGCCGGGGACCAGCGAGGTTGACCATGTGGCCGCCGGCCAGCAGGTGAACCCGGCGCCCGTCGGCCAGCTGCCAGGTGCTGATCCCGTCGGCGGCGTCCTCGGCCCGCAGCACCAGCGGCGATCTCTCCAGTTCGTCCACGGCAATCTCGACCGGGAAGTGACCGGCGTTGCACAGCACGACGTCGTCCCGCAGCCCAGCCAGGTCCGCGCCGCTGACCACCGATTCCGCCCCGGTCGCCGTAATCACGATGTCGGCCTCGCGCAGCGCGTCGTCCCGCGCCGGAACGTCGAACCCGTCCAGGCAGGCCTCCAACCGCGCCACCGGGTCGGTCTCGATGACCGCCACCAGCGCGTGCGCGCTGCGGAACGCGGCGGCGATCCCCTTGCCGCAGGCGCCGTAGCCGAACACGACGGCCCGGCGGCCGTTGGTCATCCGGTTCGTGATCCGCAGGTACGACTCGAGCACGCTCAGCCCGACGGCGTGCCGGTTCTCGGCGAACTGCTTGATCGGGCTGTCGTTGATGACCAGCACCGGCACGTCCAGCCGGCCGGCCAGCGGGCGGAGCCGCATCCGGCCCGAGGTCGTCTCCTCGGTGCCGCCAAGCAGCCCCGGGTAAGGCTCGCCGAGGTAGCCGAGGAACAGGTCACCGCCGTTGTCCAGCAGCAGGTCCGGTTTCTCGCCGATCACCTCGCGCAGGTCGGCCGTATGCCGCGCCCGGTCCGTGGTGGTCTCGCCGATCACCTGCACGCCCCGGTGGCGCAGGTAGCTGACCGTCTCGGCCTGCGTGCTCGACAGGTTGCCGGTCGAGATCATCCGCGCCCCGCCGCTGGCCAGGGTCATGATGAGGGCCACGGTCTTCGGCTCCAGGTGGATCCCGGTGCCGATGGTCAGCCCGTCGAACGGGCGGGTCGTGGCGAACTCCGCCGAGATCCCCGACAGCAGCCGGCAGCTGTCGCGCACCCAGTCGATCCGCGAGGTCAACGGAACCGCATCCCGCCGGCGCCGAGCGGCGGGGTTACCGGCAGCGACGGCGGGATCAGGTCAGGCTCCCCCGCCTGCTCGCCCAGTCGCTGCCGCAGCCAGCCGTCGCCGTACCAGGAGGACTCATGCCGCACCAGGCCGCCAGCGATATGGAAGACATCGACGGCGCGCAGGAACACCCGCCGCCCGGTGCTCGGCGTCCCGTCGAACGGGGCCGCGAGCACTGCCGGCTGTGCCCACTCGACGACCGCGGACGGCCCGTCGATGACCAGCCGGATCGGCTCGTAGGTCACATCAGGCAGCGCGCGGTAGTACATATCGAGGTACGGCCGGATCTCGTCGTGGCCGCGGAACGCCCGCGCGATCGTGATGTCCTCCAGCACGCCGTCGGCCGCCCACCAGCCCATCACGGCGTCGAGATCGCCGGTCGCCGCGGCGGCGAAGAGCCCGTCGATGACGTCCCGTGTGCTCAGCACAGCCCCGCGGCCCTTTCCTTGTTATCGCTCATTCCGGCGGTATCTCGCGGAACGCCAGGCCCAGCTGTATTCCCTGCCGCCGCCTGATCGCCACGGACAGGTAATAGAGGCCGAAGCCGGCCGGGAACATCGCCAGCGTTACCCAGAACATCACCGGGCTCGCGCTCGGGTCGACGCCGGAGAACGGGTCGCGGGCGAAGTTGAGCACGATCAGCAGCGCGCCGAGCACGCCAAGCCCGCCGATCACCGTCAGCCTGGGGATCTTGCCGAAGTAGCCGCGGATCGGCGCCAGCTCGTACAGGTCCTTGTTGCGCAGCGGGATCATGGACGCGGCGAGGCAGCCGATGCCGAGCGTGATGACCTGCCCGAACGCGCCGACGACGACCGTGAAGACGGTCGTGTAAGCCCAGAACCAGCTCATGATTACCGACAGGACGGTGACCACGATGACGGCCACGTACGGCGAGTTGGTCCGGGCGGACACCCTCGACAGGGCGTCGGGAGCGACCCGGTCCATGGACCAGCCGAACATGCAGCGGGTCATGATCAGCAGTGACATCGGAACGGTCGGAACGAGCCAGGACCCGAAGCCGATCAGGATCAGGATGCCGAGCACGATGTTGCCCGACGAGCCGGCCGCAACCTCCATGAACGTGGGCGCGCCCCCGAATCCGAGCTTGCCGGGGGTCGCCGAGGCGATCGAGCCGAGGAACTCCGAGCCGAGCCGGCCCAGGCTCAGCCCGACCAGGATCAGCGAGCCGACGACCGCGATCGCCGCCGTCACGGGACCGGCCAGGAGCTGGGTGCGGCGGCCGGCCCTGACCTCGCCGGCGAAGTACGCGGAGCCGAGGTAGTACGGCAGCGAGAAGGACGGCCAGGTGATCGCGAGCACCGTGGCGCCGAGGGAGAACGGCAACAGCGAGAACCCGTTCGACGCGGCGGACCTGGCGGCCACGGCGGTGGCGTGCCGGACGCCGCTCGCGCCGTGGACGTAGGTATCGAAATTGGCGTGCAACGCCGAGCTGGAATGGAAGAGCACGGCGACCGCGAAGGCGAGCAGGCCGATCAGGCTGAGCGGCAGGGTGTAGCGGAAGATCTTCAGGATCGACCGCGTGCTGCGCAGGACGAACAGCGCGCCGAATCCGACCACGAAGATCTCGCTGACGATGAAGATCGAGAGCGGCTCGACCAGCGTGTTCGCGAAAGTCACCAGGCTCGGGCTGGCGAAGTACACGCCGAGCAGCCGCGACAGCGGGGACAGGCACCACAGGCAGAAGTAGTAGCCCGACGAGGTCAGGAACACGATCTGAAAGCCGACGAACACGAAGTTGGCGGCGAAGCCGAGCGCCGGGTGCAGCAGCCGGCTGATGAATACGTAGTCGCCGCCGCTCCTGCGCACCACCGAGCTGGCCACCGCGTAGGCGAGCAGGATCGGCATGGCCAGCAGCGCGCCGATCAGGATGGTCAGGTAGAGATTGGCTCCGCCGTAGAACGGCAGGACAATTCCCAGCAGAAACGAAACCATGATCGGGAATGTCGCGGTGTACAGGTTCACCAGCGACGCGTCTGTCGTGGACGCGGCCCGCACCAGCCCCGACGACCGGCGCGCGAACATTTGCTGACCGCCGGTCGGGAGGTCCTGAAGGGTTCCCATGCTCATCTCCTCAGCGATTTTGCGAGCGGGCGGCGCTAGCCGGTGACCAGCTGGCAGCGCCTGACTTTGCCGGGCTTGATGTCGATCAGCGCCCCGAGCAGGCAGGCCTGCTCGTACTCGCTGCCCGGGTTGAGCACTACGGTCCGGCCCTTGCGGGTCATCCCCCGGCCCTCGTGAATGTGGCCGTGCAGGCTGAGCAGCGGCTGGTACGCCGCGATCGACTCCGCGACCGAGGCGGAGCCGACCGGCACCAGGTCCGGCTGGCCCCCGACGAGCTGGATCTGCAGGGACTCGTCCAGCCTGGGGGCCAAGTCGAGGCCGCAGTCGTTCGGCGGCACGTGGATGTTGAAGATGGTGCGCGACGGGTCAGCGCAGTCGTGCACGACGGCGAGCTTGGCGGCGAGTGCCTCTTCGGTGCACTCCCGGTTCGTGCGCCACGGGGTGATGTTGCTCCAGCCGAGCGACACTAGGGTGAAGTCCCCGAGATCCAGCAGGCCGTCCGGCGCGTAGCCGACCTGACCCAGGCTCAGGTACGGGATCATCTCGTCGAAGTCGTCGTTACCGAGCCCGATCAGCAGCCGGATCCCGGTCCCGGCCAGCCGCTCCGCCGCGAGCGCGACCTGCTGCTCGGTCCGCTCCAGGATCAGGTCGCGCAGCGTCTTCTCGACCAGGTCCTGGTCATGGGCCAGCTCGGCGACGAACTCCGGGTCGGTCCGCATCGTGTACGGGCCCATCGTTGCGACCCGGCGCTCGAACTCGGCCACCTCGGCCAGCGTGTCCAGCGTGAATTCGGTACCGCGGAATCGCGCCGTCCACGAGCCTGCCTGCTCGACCACGGGAACCAGTTCCTTGCCCGCCAGGTCGCCGCCCATGATCAGCAGATCGGCCCCGTAGAACTTCCCCGCGTTGACCAGCTTGCGGAAACACGTCTCCGAGCCGTGAATGTCCGAGACGAAGAAGACCCTCATCCGCGGCCTCTCCCGAGCGTCATTCCTGTCCCGGCCGGCGACCAGCCTGAGCGAGCTGATTCCGGCCGTTACGCGGACGCTACAGTTCGCCAGCCGCCGAAGTCAAGCGCTTGACTTATCCGCCGCGGACTCCCCAGCCGCGCCAGGCGGCGACCCGCTAACCCCGTCGACGACAACGCTGAACCGTTGTCCCCCTCCTCGCGCACTGGCGGTTAGCCGGCGAGGGTGGCGATCCCTTCGGGATACAGGGGCGGGCTGGTCGCGGTCGGCGATCGCCACACCACTCGGCTCATGCCGTCCGCCTCGTCGAGGATGCGCTGCTCGGCGATCTCATAGGCGGCCGGGTCACGAAACGCGGCCGCATAGAGGAACACGATCTCGTGCGCGGTGGCGCCCTGCCACTCGAAGATGTTTTCCACCACGTCGAGCAGCACGACATCGGTCAGCGCCTGGCCGATCTCCTCGGCGAACTCGCGATGCAAGGCCGCCTCGGCGTACTCGCCGAACTCCACGTGACCGCCGAGCGGCCGGTGAAAGGGAGCCATGGCCGGATCGGCGTGGCCGGACACCAGCAGCGCGCCGTCCCGCGGCCGGCGGATCACCGCCATGGCCTTGACCACCTGTCCGCGTCGTCCGCTCACCATGACCCCTTGCCTGGTTTTCGCATCGGTACGGTCACCAGTCTGGCCAACAACGCTCTGAGAAGTGAACGGCAGAGACAGCGACGGCCTGGCCGAGAGACCGCAATTGTCTGGAAATCATCACCAGATTGGATGTATCGCTCGCTGGTGGCCTGCGGTTCTCTCCTCGACGGGACAGATCCGCGGCCAATACATTTGGGGTATGACGAGCGAGGCCGATCAGGAAGCCGCGAGTCGGCGGCCATCGGCCACCCGCCCGCCTGGTGAGCTCGCGCCCGTTGAGCTCGCGCCCGGTGAGCTCCCGTCCGATCCGCTGTCCGATGAGCTGCACGCCGCGCTGGCGGACGGCGACCGGGCGCTGAACACCGACGGCGATCTGCGGGCCAGCCGGCAGAGCTTCGAGCGGGCCTACCAGCTAGCCGAGCTCGCGGGTGACGGGCCGGCGATGGCCGTGGCCGTCCTGGGCCTGGCCGGGCTGTGGGTGAGCGAGCGCCGCACCGTGACCGGCTCGGTCATGCTCGAGGCGCGGCTGCAGCATGTCCTGTCGCTGCTCGACGAGCACTCCTGCATCGCTCTTCGCGTCCGGGCCCGGCTGGCCGGAGAAGCCGACTACCGCCGGGGCGAGACCGCGGGCATCCTGGCGGTACTCGACGAGGCTAGGGCGGCCCGCGATTCCGTGCCGCTGGCCGAGGCGCTGAGCCTGGCCCACCACTGCCTGCTCGGCCCGGACTACGTCACCCTGCGCCGCGAGCTGGCCGTCGAGCTGATCAAGGCAAGCTTCCGCACCGAGCGCCGGAGCGACCGGCTGATGGGCCTGATGTGGCAGACGGTCGACTCCTACTCGGCAGGGGATCCGCACGCCGGCCGGTTCCTCGGCGAACTGCGCGAGAACCTCGACCAGGGTGACCATCCGGCGGTCGGCTTCGTCGTCAGCGCGATCGAGGTCATGCTCGCGATCCGGGCGGGCGACCTCGACGAGGCCGAGTCGCTGGCCAGCATCTGCGCCAAGAACGGCGCGACGGCGGGCGACATCGACGCCCAGTGGTGGCCGAGCGCTCAGCTGGCGACCATCCGCTGGTACCAGGGCCGGCTGGTCGAGCTGCTGCCGATGCTGACCGACCGGGTCCGTTCTCCCGCGCTCAGCGCCGTGGACAACTCGGCCGTCGCCGGGCTCGCGGTCGCCGCGGCCCTGGGTGGCGATGGACGTACCGCGGCCAGCTGCCTGGCGATGCTGCGCGGCAGCGATCTCGCCCGGCTGCCGCGATCCAGCAGCTGGCTGGTGACGATGAACGGCATCGTGGAGGCGGCGTACCTGGTTCAGGAGGCCGACATCGCCGCCGAGGCCTACGAACTGCTCCGCCCGTACGCGCAGCTGCCGATGGTCGGCAGCCTCGGAGTCACCTGCTTCGGCTCGACTCACCAGGCCCTCGGGATCGCCGCGCTGGCCGCGGGGCAGCTCGACCGGGCCGTTGACCACCTGCGCGCGGCCGTCCAGCACAACCTCGCGCTCGCGCACTGGCCCGCGGTGGTGTCGTCCAGGCAGCGGCTGGCGCGAGCGCACCAGCTGCGCGGGCATCCCGGCGACGACGAGGCCGCCGGGCGGGAGCTGGACGCAGCCGCGAGCGAGTCACGAGCGCTGGGCATCCCCGGCCCGGACCGCCGCGGCCGGTGCTAGCGGTGATTGGGCTAGCGGTGATTGGGCTAGCGGTGATTGGGCTAGCGGTGATTGGGCTAGCGGCGACCGGGCGAGCGGCGACCGGGCGAACCGCGGCCGCCGGTTCGCGGCGTGCGACCGGGTCGGGCGGAAATGGCGGCTCGCCGTAGCGGACCGGACCGTGCTGGTCGAGGACAGCATCGGCCTGCTTCACCTCGCCGTCCTGATCGCCAATCCGCGCCAGGAGATACCGGCCGCCGACCTGGCGAAAGGGCTCGCGGTGCTCAGCAGCCCGCCGCAGAGCAGTATGACGCAGGGCAGTATGACGCCGGGCAGCACGACGCTGGCGCAGCACGACGCCGGGCAGTCCGACGCCGGGCAGCACCACGCCGGGCAGTACGACGCTGGGCAGCCGGACCGCCGGCAGCCCGGCCGCCAGCCACGGGGCCCAGCCGCTCCTGGACCAGCAGGCCATCGCCGAGTACCGCGGCCGCCTGGCGCAACTGGACGCCGAGATTGCCGAGCTGGAAACGGCAGCGGCGTACGACCGGGCCGACCGGGCCGACCGGGCCGACCGGGCCCGCGGCGAACGCGAGTGGCTCGCCGCCCAGCTGGCCAGCGCGGCTGGCCTGAGCGGGCGCGTCCGTTCGTTTCCCGACGACGCCGAGCGCGCCCGCGTCGCGGTCGGCAAGGCTATCCGCCGCGCCCTCGTCCGGATCGAGGAAGCCGATGCGGTCGTCGGCGCGCACCTGCGCCAGACCGTGCATACCGGCACGCGCTGCTCCTACTGGCCGAGCTAACTCATCCGGTCACCGGACCGGCATGGAACGGGACGGCACGGGATGGACCGCCCATGTGCATGTAAGCCAGTTAGCCAGTTAGCCAGCGGACGGCAGCCCCATATCCGGCAGGCCCAGACCCGGCAGCCCGAGGTTCGGCAGCCCCGTTCCGCACGACTAGGAGCATGTTCATGGCCCTCCGCGACACCATGGCTGAATCAGCCGCTCAGTATCTCCGGCCGGGAGAGCAGATCCAGGCGGTGATCGGCGCCCAGACGGCCAGCCAGTGGCTCGCCGCCCTCACCGGAGTGTTCGTCTTTCTCGGCCTCAACCACTACCGGATCCTGGCCGTCACGCCGGACCGGATCGTGGTCCTCGATGCGGGCAAGTCCAGTCTGAAGAAGGCTCGCGGCGTGGTCATGGAACTGCCGCGGTCGACCAGGCTCGGCCCGGGGACCGGCCTGTGGCACCAGCTTCCGGCCGGGAACGAGAAGCTCAGGGTGCACCGCCGCTTCTTCAAGGACATCGAGACCGCCGACAGCATCGCCTCCGCGGCCTGAGCAGCAGCTCCGCGGCCTGAGCAGCGCCCAGATCAGGCCAGCTCGCGCAGCCGGGCCAGCAGGTCGACCACTTCCCCGGCCTTCCAGCCCAGCGTCGCCTCGCCCACGATGAGCTCGGCCATGGCCCAGCCGGGAACCTCGGTATCGCGGAAGTCACGCGGGAACGACCACACCCCCGTGGCTTCCGCGTGCGTGACCACGGCCAGGTTGAGCCCGGCCGCCGGGGCGGCGAGGAAGATCCGGAAGGTATTCGTGTGCGGCGGCGACGGGTACACCAGGCCGACCCCGGACGCCTCGATCGTCGCGGCGAGTTCCCGCGCGCACTCGACGTAGGCCGCCATCCGCGGCAGGTACCGGTGCAGCCCGAGCCGGCCGGCCGCCGCGATCGGGAACAGGCTCGGCAGGTTCCCGCCGTGGCGGTGCCGCCATCGCCGCGCGTCCGCGATGAAGTCCTCGGGTCCGGCCAGGACGGCGCCCGCCGGGCCCCCGAGGCCCTTGTACAGCGAGACGTAGATCGAGTCGCCGAGCGCCGCGATCTGGGCGCAGCTGTGGGCCAGGAATGGCGCCGACTCCCAGATCCGCGCCCCGTCGAGGTGAAACGGCACGCCGCGCTCCGCCACCGCCGCGGCTAGCTCGGCGAGCTGGTCCCAGGTGGGCAGCACATGCCCGCAGTCCCGCAGCGGCAGCTCCACGGTCAGCACGCCGAGCGGCTCGGGGATCTTGGCCAGGTCGCTGGCCAGCGTCGGCCGCGGCGGCTCGGTCACGACCACGGGGCGCAGGCCGTGCAGCTCGGACAGCGCATCGAGCTCGTAGACCCGGAAATGGCTCATGTCGTGCATCCCGACCGTGGCGTGCCCGGAGCGCTCCGTCCATGCCCGCAGCGCGGCCTGCTGGGCCATGATCCCGCTCGGCATCAGCACGGCGGCCGGCTTGCCGGTCAGCTCTGCTACCTCGTCCTCGAGGTCCGTCACCTCGGCTCCCGCGCCGCGGCGGTCAGGGAGCGGATCGATCCCGCCGTGCGCCTGCTCGATCCAGTCGGCCAGCTCGCGCAGCCAGGCGGCCTGCGTCGGACGGCCGTGACCGGTCAGCATCCTGGTCGCATGGAGCTGGGCCGCGTTGCGGCGGTTGGCGAAGTCGTCGGCCACGAGGTCCTCCCATGCGGCGGCTGATGCCAGGATACCGAAAGCGAACCTCTTGACTAGTGACCAGGTCATCAGACAACATGCGCGTATTCGCCGTTCACCCGGCTGGCACCGCGGCGACCGTGCGGAGACTGCGGTGACCTGAAGGAGAGTGCCGTCATGACCCAGACGCCGTCCGCAAGCCCGAGTGACACCGCCGCCAGACCGCTGAGACTGAAGAGGAACGTCCTTGGCCTGGTCGGCGTGGCCACGATGGGCGCCGTGATCATGTCCCCGTCGCTCGGCCTGTACTTCAACTGGGCGCCGATGAGCACCACCACCGGGAAGATCGCCCCGCTGATCTTCCTGGTCGCGCTGCTCATCTCGCTGCCCACCGCGGTCAGCTACGCGATGGTCAGCAAGGAACTGCCGGCCGCCGGCCAGGCGTACACCTGGCTGTGGCGGGCGCTCCGTCCGTCGGCCGGGATCTGGCTGGGACCGATCTTCGTCATGTACTACCTGGCCGGCATCTGGCTCGTGAACATGTTCTTCGGTCTCTTCTTCGCGGAGTTCCTGCGCTACTTCGGGGTTCCGGACAACCAGTGGGCGGCATCCGTCGGCATCGTGCTGCTCGGCGGCCTGACCGCGCTCATCGTCTACCGCGACATCCGGTTCAACGCCAAGGTCGCGCTCGGCTTCATGATCTTCGAGTCGCTGGTCGCCTTCGCGCTGGCCATCACGATCCTGATCCACCAGGGCGGGCAGGGTCACCTGAACCTGGCGCCGTTCGACTTCAGGAACGCCACCGCCGGGTTCACCGGCATCAAGACAGCGGTCATCTTCGGGATCCTGAGCTTCATCGGCTACGACTACGCCTGCGTGGTCGCCGAGGAGTCCAAGACCCCGCGCCGGCTCATGCCGCTGGGCGTCCTGCTGGCCGCGATCACGGTCGGGCTGTTCTGGATCATCTGCTCGTACGCGTATTCCGAGTCCGTACCGCTCAGCCAGATCCCCGGCTACATCAACTCCGGCTTCACCGCGATCACCCCGATAGCGAAGGTCTACTGGGGTCCTGGCCGGATCCTCATCACGATCAGCGGGCTGACCGCGTCGATCGGCATCTACGTCGCGGCCGTGCCGGTCACCGCGCGCGTGCTCTACGCCATGGCCAGGGACGGCGTCGCGCCCAAGAAGCTGGCCACGATCCACCCCCACACGCAGATCCCGGCCAACGGCGTCAGCGCCGTCCTGATCGTCGGGACCGCCGGCGCGCTGGTGCTGAGCCTGCTGCAGCACAGCTACTACAACGCCTACGTCTGGTTCGGCGAATCATCGGTCTTCTTCGCGCTGGTCACCTACATCCTGGTCAACATCGCCAGCATCGCGTTCTACCGGCGCTTCCTGCGGGACCGGTTCAGCCCGGTCCTGAACCTGCTCGTGCCGGTCATCGGCATCGGGCTCGACCTCTACGTCCTGTGGCAGTCCTTCTTCGTCGCGCTGTGGAACGGCCCGTTCGGCACCGGACGCAGCGTGGTCCTGTTCGCTGTGGCATGGTGCGTCGTAGCGCTCGCGTACGTGACCTGGCTGCGGATGAGGAAGCCCGAGGTGTTCGCTGGTAAGAGCTATGTGCTGCCGGAGGCCGACGCGCCTGCCGACGGTGTCAAGGCCGAGGCCTGATGGCTGACCTAGCCCTGCTCGGCCTCGACGTCGGGACCAGTTCCAGCAAGGCGATCGTGCTGTCGCAGGACGGCCGCGAGCTGGCCCGCGGCCGCGTCGAGTACCCGCTGAGCTACCTCGGCGGCGGCCGGGTCGAGCTGGACCCGGCCGTCGTCTGGGCCGCGGTGACCACGCTGTTCCGGCAGGTCACCGCGCAGGCCAGGGCCAGCGGCGGCGCCGTGCGGGCGATCAGCGTATCGGTGTCAGGGGACGAGGCCATCCCGGTGGCCGCCGACGGACGGCACCTGCGGCCATGCATCATGGCGATGGACAACCGCACCGCCAGCCTGGCCGAGCAGTTCGGCCGCAAATTCGGGCGGCAGCGCCTGTACGACATCACCGGGCTGCCCGCGCACGCGATGCACCCGCTGATGCGGCTGATGTGGATCCGCGAGCACGAGCCTGAGGTGTACGCGGCGACCGCGAAGTTGCTGTGCTGGTCGGAGTTGATCACCTCGCTGCTCGGCGCCGCGCCGGTCAGCGACCATTCCGTGGCCTCGCGCACGATGGCCTTTGACGTCGTGCGCCAGGAATGGTCGCCGGAGATCCTGGCCGCCGCCGAAGTGGACCAGGCCCTGATGCCGGGACTGGCCCCGTCCGGCACCGTGATCGGCGAGGTTCCCGCGCGCATCGCCGCCGGCCTTGGCGTCGAGGCGGGCGCCAGGGTGGTCGCGGGCGGCTTCGACCAGCCGATGGCCGCGCTGGGATCCGGGGTTCTTGACCCGGGCGATGCCGGCGTCGGAACGGGGACGTGGGAGGCCCTGGTGACCGTCACCGGCGCCCCGGTGCTGACCAGCCGGATGCTCGAGGCCGGCTACCCGTTCGGCTGCTATGTCCTGCCCGGGCGATTCTTCTGCCTGGCCAGCAACGCCGGCGGGGGGTCGCTTCTGCGCTGGTTCAAAGACAACTTCGGCGCGGACGACATCCGCCGCGCTCGCCGCAGCAAGTCCGACCCGTACGACGTTATCCTGGCCGGCCTGCCGGACGAGCCGACCGGGCTGATCGCGCTGCCGCACTTCCAGGGTTCGTACAGCCCGTGGATGGACCCCGGCGCGACCGGAGCGATCCTCGGCCTGAGCCTGGCCACCACCCGCGGCGAGTTCGTCAAGGCCATCCTCGAGGGCACGGCCTTCGAGCTGCGGGCCAACATCGAGCGGATCGAGGCGGCGGGCATCGCGATCGGCGGCCTGCGCGCGACCGGGGGCGGGGCGCGGTCACCGCAGTGGCTGCAGCTCAAGGCCGACATCACCGGCAAGCCGATCTCGACGGTCAGCGTGGACGAGGCGGGCTGCTTCGCCGCGGCCTGCCTCGCCGGCGTCGGCGCCGGCCTGTTCGCGTCCGCGGACGAGCCGGTCCGGTCCTGGGTGCGGCCGGTGCGGACGTTCGACCCTGATCCGGCTCGCCAGGCCGCGTACGACTCGATCTTCGCGGACTACCTGGGGCTGGTCCGCGCGGTGGCACCGCTCAGCCACGCGATCACCGCGCGCCGTCAGGTTCAGGCATAGGAATCTCAGCTACCGACAGGATGCAGATAATGGCGCCGAACATTCTGGTGACGGCCGATTTCTCGGAAGCAGGGCTGGACGCGCTGCGGGCGCTAGGCGAGGTCACCATCGCCGGCTGGGGTGTCACCGGCCTGATCGCGACGGAGGCCGAGACAGCGCGAATGTTCGCCGGGGCGGACATCGTCGCGATCGGCTACGAGCCAGTCACCGAGGCCGTCTTCGCGGCCACGGACGTGAAGTACCTGGCCTCGATCCGGGGCGGCCCCGGCGCCAACATCGACCTGCTGGCGGCGGCCAAGCGCGGCATCCCCGTCACGGGCACGGTCGGCCGCGAGGCCAAGCCGGTGGCCGATCATTCGTTCGGCCTCATGCTGAGCCTGATCAGGCACATCGCCTACGCCGACCGGCGGCTGCGAGCCGGCCAGCTCGCGGGTGATCCCGATGCCGACAGCGGCGAGACCGGGTGGGGCATGGGCCCGCGGGACCCGTGGAACAGCCTGAAGGGGTTCGAGCTCAGCGGCAAGACGATCGGCCTGATCGGCCTCGGCGCGGTAGGGCGCGAGATGGTCAAGCGCGCCCGGGGCTTCGACATGCGCGTGCTGGCCTACGACCCGTACGTGCGCGACCCCGGCGACGTGCCGCTCTGCAGCCTGGACGAGCTCCTGGCGGCAGCCGACGTGGTGTCCATCCACGCACGGGTGACGCAGGAGTCGGCCGGGATGCTCGGCGAGCGGGAGTTCGGCCTGATGAAGCCGGGCGCGGTGCTCATCAACACGGCCCGGGCGGGCGTGGTCTCGCGTCCCGCGCTGATCGAGGCGCTGACGAGCGGGCGCATCAGGGGCGCCGGCCTGGACGTCCACCACAACGAGCCGCTCAGCGCGGACGACCCGCTCCTGGCCATGGACAACGTCGTGCTGACGCCGCATATCGCAGGCGCGACCGTCGAGGTGGTGGACCTGCACTCGCAGCTGGTGGCCGACAACATCCGCCGGTTCTGCGCCGGCGAGCCGCTGGTCAACGACCTCACCGCCGGGCTCGCGTGACCCGCCGGACGCGCGCGCGACGGCCAGCCGGGGTGGCCCGCGCTGCTGCGGCCGCACCCGCGCCGGACCGCTAAAATCGACGACAGGGCGGCACGCTGCGTTGCCGGACATTCCGTTTCGCCGATTCGCTGGGCATGGTCACGATGGTGCGCATGATCGCGGTTAACCGGGGACGAAACCTTCCCGAACTCGTAGCGAACAGCCTCCGCGACGCCATTGCCGATGGCAGCCTGCCGTCCAGCGGCAAGCTGCCGTCCGAGCCCGCGCTGGCCGCGATGCTGGGCGTCAGCCGCGCCACCCTGCGCGAGGCCATCACGCTGCTGGAAGCCGAGGGCCTGGTCGACCGGCGCCACGGCTCGGGGACGTTCCTGCTGCCCTCGGCCGGGCTGAAGAACAACATGAACGTCAACTTCGGCATCACCGACGTGATCGAGTCCGCCGGCCGGGTCCCGGGCTCGGTGAACGTCGCCGTCCGGCTCGGCACCGGGCCGGCCCGGGCCCTCCGGGCGCTTGGCCTGCCGCCGGCCGCGCAGGTCATCACGCTGACCCGCACCCGCACGGCCGACGGCACGCCGGTCGCCGACGTCACCGACGTGCTGCCGGTGGAGCGGCTGACCGAGGCGGGCATCGACGCTGACGACATGGTCGCGATCGTCACCGAGACCGAGTCCATGCAGCGAGCACTGGACAAGATCGGGCTCGTCATCCACCACGGCATCGCCGAGATCAGCCCGGCCACCGCGACGGACGTGCAGGCCCGCCGCCTGCAGATCAAGCGGAACGCCCTGCTGCTGCGAATCTCGCAGGTGGACTACCTGAGCGAGGGCGAGCCGGTCGTGTTCTCCGACGAATTCCACCTCGCCGACGCGTTCAGCGTCACCATCTACCGTAAAGGCGGCGGCCGCGGTAACTGATGCCGAAGTCGCTCGGTACCTGAATTACCCAAATATCATGCACCGTCATACCTGATCCGCCTCTGAGGGTCTATGCTCTCGCTGAACTGAGCGCGCCGATGCGGCCAGCAGAGAGCAGGAGCAAGCCGATGCGACGAATCGCGCACGTGCTGCCCGCCACGTCCGCGATGCCCGCCGTATCCGCGATGCCCGCCCCGTCGGCAGCCGCCCGCAGGAGCCCGGCCGGGCTGTCCGCGGTGCCTGTCGGCTTCGGCTAGAAACCGGCGCACGGACGAGCGTCCGTGCGCGTTCAACGCGGCCATGCGACTCGGCGGCGAGATCGACGGCACGGTGCGCAGCAAGGCCGGCCGGGCGCTGGCGGGCATGTGCGTGCTGGCCTTCGGACGTTCCGGCCGTCACTTCGTCTTCGGCCGGGAATACAAGTCGGATGCGAGCGGTCACTACGCCGCGCATGGCCTCTTCCCCGGCAAGTACCAGATCGCGTTCTTCCGCGGCTGCGGCAATAAGGGAAACTACGCCCCCCAGTGGTGGCGGAACGCGCCCACGATGAGCCGGGCCACCAAGATCGCGATCGGCTACGGCCAGGTGGTGACGAAGATCGACGCGGCCATGCCGACCGGCGCCGAGGTCACCGGCACCGTCAGGGGAGGCAGCCCGGCCGGGCGTCGGCTCGCGGGCATCTGCGTCTTCGCCCAGGGCCGGTCACGGGGATCGGTGTCGACGTTCTCGGTCACGGCCAGGAACGGCAGCTACAAGCTCGTCGGCCTGACCACGGGCAGGTACCGGATTGTGTACTCCCGCTGCCGCAATCACGGCAACTACCTGTCTCAGGTGCGCCGGGTGAAACTCACGCTGGGCGGCACGGTGTCGGGATTCAACGTCGTCCTGCCGCTGGGCGGCATCGTGTCCGGTGTCGTCACGGACGACCACGGCAACCCCGCTGCCGGAGTCTGCGTCGACGTCAGCGGCCGCCACAGCGGCAACGGCACGAGGACCCGCAGCGACGGCTCCTACACGGCCGATGCCCTGATCACCGGTGCCTACACGGTGGCCTTCTCCGGCGGATGCGGCAACGCGGGCAGCTTCGCGCCGCAGTTCTACAACGGCCAGACGAACCAGGGCTCCGCCAGCCCGGTGCACGTCACAGCGGGCCAGACTACGGCCGGGATCAACGCTGCCATGCAGCCCGGCGCCACCATCACCGGCATCGTCACCGACAACGGCGGGAACAAGCTGAGCGATGTCTGCGTCGGCATCGAGCCGGTGTCGGCTCAGCTTTATGGCTTCTTCTTCACCCGGATCGCGTTTACCAAGGACGGCGTCTACACGGTGCCGAACCTGACGCCTGGCCTGTACGCGGTGAGCTTCGAGTGCTTCGGGTCCGCCAAGCTGGCCCAGCAGCGGTTCAGGTCGCAGCCGTCGGCCAGCGACTCCAACCTCGTGTCGGCGCCGGCCGGCGCCGACACCTCGGCGATCGACGCCGCACTCCAGCCGAGCGGGGACATCGCCGGGGTCGTGACCAACCGCCGCGGCCAGCCACTGCGCGCCATCTGCGCGAGCGCCACCCTGCCCGGCAGCTCCGGTCCCGTGCTGTACGGCGGAGCCGGCGGGGCGGTCACCGGCAAGAAAGGCACGTACCTGATCCGCGGGCTGGCCGCGGGGACCTACGCCGTCCAGTTCTCCGACTGCGGCCGCCGAACCTACGGGAGCGGCTGGTATCACCAGAAGCCGACGCCGCAGGCAGGAACTCCGGTCACCGTCACCTCGGGAAACACGACCACGGGGATCGGCGAGGTGCTGGCGCCCGGCGGGACGATCTCCGGCCGGGTAACCAGTACCTCGGGAACGCCGGTCGCCCGCGCCTGCGTCGAGGCCATCGACGCCGCCTCGCAGGCTTCGGGCTTCCAGGTCACTGACCGCACCGGGCGTTACACGATCGCCGGCCTGAGTACGGGCTCGTACCAGGTCACCGTCTACTCCTGCCGGAACCGGACGCCGATGCTGGCCACGTCCACCAGGCCGGCGCCGGTGCTGGTTACGGCACCCCAGCCGGTGACCGGGGTCAATGCCAGGCTCGGCGTCGCGGGCTCGATCTCGGGCACGGTGCGCGGAACCGCCGGTACCCCGCAGGCAAACGCCTGCGTCGTCGCGGTGCCTGTCGGCCCGGGCGGCAGCTACGGGTCCGTCGTGTCCGGAAGGGGCGGCGCCTACCAGATCAGCGGCCTCGGGGCCGGCCAGTACCAGGTCTACTTCGGCGACCCGTTCTGCTTCCCGTTCGACGAGAGTGACTTCGCGCCGCGATGGTTCAGCGGTCAGCCGACCCAGGCAACGGCCGCCGACGTGACGGTCTCGGCCGGGGCTGACACGAGCGGGATCGGCGCGAAGCTGGCTCTGGACGGCGGCATCTCCGGCACCGTGACCGACAGCGCGCACTCCCCCGTCGCCGGCGAGTGCGTGACGGCCAGCCCGGTCGGCGCGACCCCCGACCCGCTCTTCGGGGAGACATTGCATCCCGTGATCGGCGTCAGCGGGAGCGACGGCAGCTACTCGCTGGTCGACCTGCCGCCAGGGAAGTACACGGTGGAGTTCTCGACCGGCTGCGGCGACTCCGGGTTCACCACCCAGTGGTGGAACGACGCCGCGTCAGCGAGTTCCGCCTCGGCCGTCACCGTCTCCGCCACGGCGACCGTCACCGGAATAGACGCAACCCTGCAGCACTGAGCGGACCCGCGCGGCGACGCGCAGCGCGGCACTGACCCCGGCGGAGAGCCCTCGCCGGGGTCAGTGTCCTCTCCGGCGCTGGTCAGCGGCTGCCGCTGCCGTACGGGCGGGTGAGGATCTCCATCAGATGGCCGTCCGGGTCAGCGAAGTAGACCCCGCGACCGCCGTCGTTGCGGTTGATCACGCCCGGCCTGGTCCGGCCGGGGTCGGCCCAGTGCGGCACATCGCGCTCGCAGATCCGGCCGAAGATGACGTCGAAGTCCTCCTCGCTGACCAGGAAGGCGTAATGCTGGGACGCGATCTCACCATCGGTGGCGGAGAAGTCCAGCGAGACTCCGTTGTCCGTGGCCACGACCAGGAAGTGCCCGAACTGAGACGGGGCAGGCAGGCCAAGGATCCCGGCCAGGAACGCCGCCGAGCGATGCTGGTCGCGGCACGCCACGATGGTGTGGTTCAGCTCGACGCTCACCGGCCTACGCTTCCTTGCCTCCGGGCGACCGGCGCCGGCCCACCAGCCAGTACACGGCCGCGTTTCCCATGTTCAGGGAGCTGACGACGAGCCAGAACTTCTTCGGGCCGCGAACCTGCTCAGGCGTCCGGCTCCTGATGTCCCGCCAGGTCAGCATCACGACCACGACGTGGACGACAGCGAGAGCGGCAATCATGTACTTGTTCGGCTTGCGTTCCATAGCTGCCATTCTGGCCCGCCGGGACGGCTCGCGCACCTGCCCGCTGCCAGCGCCGGGCTCAGTGGTGAACGGCGGCGAGCAGCGCGGCGTAGGAGCGGACCAGGGCCGCGTGCTCGAGCGGGAGCAGCGGGCTGTCCGGCACGCAGCCTTCGGCGACCCACTGGTCGGACAGGTCCATCGCCCTGGCCCGGTGCACGGCCGCCGGCCGGACCGCGGCCTCGGGCTCGCGGTACAGGTAGCTGTACAGCCGGGTCACGGATTCGACCAGCTCGTCGCCGGCGCCTCTGACCTGCGTCGAGTACTGGTGCTCCCGGTGCACGCGCCACCAGTCGACCTCGAGCCTGGCCGCCTCCGCTGGGCTGGTGGGCTCACCGTAGCTGAGCCTGACCAGGGCATAGAACCTCCGCATCGCGGCCCGCGCGCCGTCCGGGTCGTTGTCGGGCAGCGGCGCCCACAACTGGTTCGCGCGAAGCACCAGCCAGGCGCCGTGCAGGGTCCGGTACCAGTCCATCCCGAACCCGGTCCTGACCAGCCCGACCGATGCCACCAGCAGCTGCGGCCACTGACGCAGGTAGTAGCAGACCCAGGCCCGGTACTCCAGGTCGGCAATCCGGTTCGGGTCGAATGACCGGAGCCGGCTCGGCTGCCCGGCCGTCAGACCGGGCTGGTCCCGCGGCCCCGCCGCGGTCTTCACGCGACCGGTAATCGCCCCGATTCCCACGAGCGCCCCCTGTCTGGTCCAGATCTGCAGCACCCTAGCCCAGGTATCAAGCAACAGCCAGTTGCCGTCAAGCATCCGGACCTCGTCCGGGCGGCGAGGATGAATCCCGGGATTGATCCCGTGCTGGGATGAATCCCGGGATTGATCCCTGACGAGCTACCGGGCCGGGCCGGCCGCACCCCCGCCGGGAAGCCAGCCCAGCCAGCGCGGCAGGTACCAGCTCCGCTCGCCGAGCAGCGCGAGCGCCGCCGGGAGCAGGACGCCGCGGACGACGGTCGCGTCGATCAGCACCGCGGTCGCCAGCCCGACCCCGATCATCTTCAGCTGCACCAGCGACAGGGTGGCCAGGATCGAGAAGACCGCCACCATGATGACCGCGGCGCTGGTCACCACGCCGGCGCTGCGGGCGATCCCGCCCTCGATCGCCTCGCCCGTGCTCGCGCCGCCCAGCCGAAGCTCGCGAATCCGGCTCAGGATGAACACGTGGTAGTCCATGCTCAGCCCGAACAGGAACACGAACATGAACAGCGGCACCCAGGGCACGATCGCGCCGTAGCTGGCGAAGCCGAGCACCCCCTGCAGCCGGCCGTCCTGGAAGATCAGCGTCAGCAGGCCGTAGGCCGCCGCCACCGACAGCAGGTTCAGCGCGATTGACACCAGCGGAATGGCCACCGACCGGAACGCCACCAGCAGCAGCCCGAACGCGAGCACCGCGACCACCGCGAAGACCAGCGGCGTGCTGTCATGCAGCGCCCTGATGTCGTCGTGATTGCCGGCCGTGAACCCGGTCACGGCGTAGCTGACGCCTGCCGTCTTCCCGAGCGTCGCGGGCAGGATCGTGCCGCGCAGGTAATTCAGCGCATGATCGGAAACGGGACCCGACCCGTTGCCCGCCAGCGGAACCTCGACCAGCAGCCCGCGGCCGCCGGCGATCGCCGTCGCCGTGACCGGCCGCCTGACCGGCCCGGTGCTCGTCGAGCGTGCGGCCAGCGCGCCGACCGCGCGCGTGACCCGCGGCGCGCTCAGGTCTCGCCCGGTGACCACGACCAGCGCGGGCGACGGGCTCTGCGGGAACGCCTGCTGGATCCTGGCCATGGTCTGCACCACCGGCACGTCGGCCGGGAACCCTCCGTTCGGCGGGCTGCCGAGCCGCATGGCCAGGGCCGGCCCGGCCAGCGCGAGGAGCGCGATCGCGGCGAGAGAGCCCCACGCGACGGGATGGCGGACGACACGGCGGACCAGGGCACCCCAGACCCGCGAGGGCCGGGCGGCGGTCCGGCGGCGGCCGAGGAACGGGATCCGGCCCCGGTCGGTCCAGTCGCCGAGCCAGGACAGCAGGGCGGGCAGCACCGTCAGCGACCCCGCCACGGCCACCCCGACCACGACGATCGTTCCGATCGCGATCCCGCTGAACACGGCGTAGCCGGTCAGGAAGAGCCCGGCCAGCGCGATCATGACGGTCAGCCCGGAGACCACGATCGCCCGGCCTGACGTGCCGGCCGCGACCCGCAGCGCCTCGGCCCGGGTCGCGCCTCCGGCCCGCTCCTCGCGCTCCCGGCGCAGGTAGAACAGGCTGTAGTCGATGCCGACGGCCATCCCGATGATCAGCACGACCTCGGATGTAGTGGACCCGATCGGCAGCCAGTGACTCGGGATGGCGAGCAGCGAGATCGCCGACATCACCGCCGTGGCGGCGAGCAGCAGCGGGATGCCCGCCGCGATCAGCGCGCCGAAGACGACCAGCAGCAAGACCAGCGTGACCGGCACCGACGTCTCCTCGGCCGTGCGGAAGTCGCCGTTGACGAGGGCGTTCGCGGCCCGGTCGCCGCTGGCGTCGCCGGCCTCCTGCACGCGCAGGGCCGGGTACCTGGCCTGGACGGCCGCCACGGCGCGGAGCGCGGGGACGACCGCGACGTCCTCCCGCGCGGTGCTGCCAGGTACCCGGAAGGTGAGCAGGACCGATCGCCGGTCGGCCGAGATCAGCCCGGTCCCGCCCGGGCCGCCCGGCCACCGGATGTCGGCCGCGGCGCCCGGCAGGCCCCGCAGCGCGGTGCGCACGTCTGCTTCCGCCCGTCTCAGCTGCGGGCTGGCCGGATACGTCAGGCCGGGGTTCCTGGCCTGGATCAGCACGCTCTCGGCGGGCGGGCTGGTGAAGCCGAGGCGCTGCAGGACCTGCTCGGCCCGGCCGGCCCGCCCCGCGTCGTTGGACGGGAGATTCCTGGTCCCGATCGCCTGTCCGGCCACGAACACGGCGGCGACGAGCACGAGCCAGGCGAGCACCGCCGTCTTGCGGTGCCGGGCGCTCCACCCGCCGATCCGCTCCACGATGGGCGCGCGGGCAGGCCGGCCCGCCGGTGGTGCGGCGGGTCTGTTTCAGGCAATACTGAACTCTGCATCTGGCGCAGCATGACTGTCCTTCCTAGGGATCTGTGGTGCGCTGACCTGGTGCTGGTCCCTCGCTCACGAGCTAGCCCCTCGTGAGCGAGGGCGTTACTGGGCGCTGGGCGTAAGCGGGCCGAGCGGACCTGGCCGGCCGAGTACCTCCTTCGCCTGAGCGAGCGGGTCGCCGTGCGCCCCGAGCAGGGCGCCAGCGATCCGGGCGTGCAGCCGGGCGGTGTGCACGACCACGTACTGGAACAGCAGGCTCGCCGCGAGGAAGACGACCGCCGTGACGATCGCCTTCGGCAGCGTGTCGACGTACACGCCGACCGCGCCTGGCCCGTGCGGGCCGTGCGGGAAATCGCCGAACTGCAGGCCGTGATGCGACCCGCCGGGGTACGTCTGCTCGGGGGCCCAGTACCAGGCCGGGGCGGTGATGCAGGCGATGAAGGTCAGCCAGACCGTCAGCACGGCCAGGTCCAGTGCCCACAGCACGGGGAAGAGGCCGCCGAGGTAGGCGAGGTCGCGCCAGACGGCCGGGTCGGTCCAGCTGGCCCGCACCCGGGCGAGCATCCCCAGCCCGGTCGCGTCCCGGTAGCCGCCACGCACCGGCCCGCCGAGAACGCTGCGCAGGCGCCAGCGCTCGCCGCTCGCGCAGCCCCGGATCACGGCCGCGGTCGCGATCAGCAGCGGTATGCCCGCCAGCGTGATGGCCAGCGTGATCGCGACGATTCCGGCGGTGAGCACGGCGCTGAACAGCAGCCAGCCCACGACCAGGTAGGCGAACAGGAACCCGGTCGCCCGCCAGGTGCTGGCCGATACGGCCTGCCGCAGCGGGTTGCGGTACAGGGGCAGGCTGGTGCTCCCCGGGCTCATCCGACATCTCGCATCAGCTGCTCGACCGCGTGAACCTTGGCCGTGAGCTCGGCCAGCTGGGCCCGCAGCTCCTGCTGGTTGGCCACCGCTTCCTCGGCCAGCTTGCGGTAGTGGGCCATCGCGACGGCGTCCGCCCGGTGCCGCTGCAGCCTGAAGTACGACCAGACGATCACCGCGATGGATCCCGCGAGGATGAGCACGATCCCGACGCTGATCGTGATGGCCGTGTAGTTCGTGCCTCCGGAGGCCAGGACCGGCATGCCGGTCATGAGTCACCTTCTTCCTTGTCGCTGTGCGAGGTGCCAGTTTCAGCGGCCCCTGCCTGGTCAGCCCCTGCCTGGTCAGCCCTGCCCCGTCAGCCGCTGCCCCGTCAGCCGCTGCCCCGTCGGCCGCGTCCAGTGCCCCGTCCGCATCGAGTGCCGCGACGATCTCCCCGGCGGTCAGCCGGAGATCGAAGGGCGCGAGCTCGTAGTACTTCATCGCCTTGCCGTCCTCGGAGAGTTCGAGCTGGCCGATCACGAGTCCCGCCTTCTCGAGCTTGTCCAGGTGCATGTAGAGCAGCGGCCTGGACATGCCGAGTCGCCGGGCGAGCTCGCTGACGTGAACCCGACCGCGCGAGAGCTCGGCGATGATCCGCAGCCGGTGCGGGTTCCCCATCGCCGTCAGCGTCGCGAGCAGTTCGTCACCGGTCAGTTCCCTGCTCCTCTATGGTCGTTACCTAACACCTGTCAGATGAAACTTACATGTGAAGGCTGGAGCCGTCAATCCGGGAATCAGCAGGGATCAGCGAGGTCGCGTGGCAGCATCGGGCCATGACAATCCGGCTGGAATTGCGGCGGGCGGACGAGAGCGACCTGGCCCTGCTGGAAGACCTGACCCAGGATCCGGAGGTCGCCGGCGAGTTTCAGTGGTTCGGCTGGCACGACCTGCGGCGCTGGCGCCGGGGCTGGCAGGAGAACGGGCTGATCGGGCCCGACGGCGGAACACTGCTCGTCGTCAGCGGCGACGACCGGCTTGGCCTGGTGAACTGGCGGCGCCGGCCGACCACTCCGGCGGCGTACTGCTGGGAGATCGGCGTCATCATGACGCCGCAGGCCCGCGGCCGCGGCCACGGGACGCAGGCCCACCGGCTGCTGGCCGGTTGCCTGTTCGCGCACTCGACGGCCCACCGGATCGAGGCCGCGACCGACGTCGAGAACATCGCCGAGCAGCGAGCCCTGGAGAAGGCCGGCTTCGCCCGCGAGGGCGTCATGCGCGGGATCGGCTGGCGCGACGGCGCCTGGAGGGACGGCGTCGGCTACAGCCTGCTCCGCACCGACCCGCCTAAGTGAGCCGCGGTGCCTGCCCCGCCTGCCCCAGCGGCGGCTCCGCCGCCGGCCCGGGCCCGGCCTGACTCGTTAATCTGGACGATTCTCAGTCGATATCACTGAAAATCGTCCGAGATCATGGGTCGCGGCCGGCCGGGCGCCGGTCGCGGGCGGCGGGGCTGCGGGTCGCGGGCGGCGGGGCTGCGGGCCGCGGGCGGCGGGGCTGCGGGTCGCGGGCGGCGGGGCGCGGGGCCGCGGGTCGGCGAGGCGGCGGGCGCGGGTCGCGCGTCGCGGGCGGCGGGGCGCGGGTCGCGGGCGGCGGGTCGCCGGCGGCTTGCTGGTCGCGGGTAGCGGGGCGGCGGGTCGCCGGCGGCAGGGAAACCCGGCCTCAGGTCCGGGCGGCGCCGTAGCCGAGCAGCGCGGCGAGCCCGAGCGCGCTGCGTGGCGCCCACGCGATCCGCCACAGCCCGCCGTGGGCCGCGGCGTACGCCTCGTCCTGCCACGGATGGGCATGGACCGGCCCGCCGCCGGTGTTCAGGTCGTGCACCAGCAGGGCCGCCATCAGCACCCGCGTCGTGTCGGGCTCGAATACCTCGGCGCCGAACCGGTGCGCCCCCGCGTAGGCGGCCGCGAGCGCCCTGTTCTTGACCACCGACCGGGTCCTGGTCGGCGGGGCGACGTTCAGCGAGACGGTTGATCCGGTGTCCCTGGCCACGCTGGCCCGCCACCGCTGCAGCCGCTTGGCCAGCGCGTAGTTCGGCCCCTGCTGCGCGACCAGGCTGTCGTTGATGCCGGGATCGGCGTCCGGCCGGTAGGCGCGGCGCAGCAGGCGGCCACCGGACAGCGTCCGCAGCGGCAGGCCGGCCAGCTTGACGGCCAGCGGCCGGCCCGCGTAGGCCCGCGCCGACTGGGCGACCGCGTCGGCCGGGACCGCGAAGACGTCGGTCGGCGTGGCCAGGAAGGCCAGCGCGACGTCGTCCCTGGCCGCCTGCAGGCGCAGCGTCAGCGCATCGGCCGCCGCGCAGACTCGCACGTTGGCCGCGCCGTCCGCGTACACGTAGTTGCCGAGCACGAGCGAGCCGTCGAGACCGGCCAGCCAGTCGGCCACCTCCGGGACCTCAGCCGCCAGATCCGCCCCGGCCCGGTCCGCGATATCGCCATCCGGCTTCGCCCCGCTCTCCGGCTTCGCCCCGCCATCCGGCTTCGCCCCGCTTCCCGGCTCCGCCCCGCTCCCCGGCTCCGGCCCGCCGCCGGGCTCCGGCCCGGACCTGACTGGCACGTGCAGCGTTCCCGCGCCGTCCCTGGCGGCCCGCAGTACGCGCTCCCAGATCCGCGGCTGGGCAAGATCGATGCCGGCGACCGTGGCGCCCCAGCGCAGCAGCACGGGCAGCGGGCCGATCTCGGACCCCGCGCCGAGGACGGCCACGGTCCGCCCGGGCAGGCTCAGCCACTCCGGATGCGCCGCGACGCCGCGGACGGCGTCCGCGCAGGACGGCTCGACGATGCCCGCCGTGACCCAGGCATCGAGCCTGCGCGCCAGGTCGTCGCCGCGCAGCCGTTCTCCCCGGTACGGCAGGGACAGTTCGTCTTCCGCCGATCCGGTGCCCGCAATGGTCGCGGTTCCGAGCCCGTGCCGGGCCGGCCGGGTCAGCAGGCCGTCGAGTCCGGTCTCCTCGCCGTCGCCGGTCACGGCCCGCATCCGCTCGTGCACCGAGCCGAGCCCGTCGGCGGCGATCGCCCGGGCCGCCTCCGGGGAGCTCAGGCCGGCCTCGATGAGACGGCGGAAGTGCGTCAGGTAGCCGGAGCGCCAGTTGGTCTCCTGCTCGGCGCCGACGGCCCCGGCCGGATCGGTCCGGCGCAGCGCGTCGGCGATCACCGCCCGGCCCAGTGCCGACGTGCTGCGCCGCCCGTCGGCGGCGACCGGGAAGTCGACCCCGGCCGCCGCAGCGTCGCGGCTTCCCTGCTCGGTCATCGCGCCCTGCCCGCCATTGTCGGTCGACTGCCTGTCCGCTTAGTCAACACCCCGGTGCGCGAAGGCCACGACCCCGCGGCCGGCCAGCCCGGCCCCGACGTCCCCGGCCAGGAACTCTCTCGCCGCTTCCGACTGCCTGAGCGACGCGTCCAGGTGCGCGAGAGTCAGGCCGCGCACGAAGTCGTGCGCCTCCTCGGCCGGGCATAGCTCGGAGATCGGGCGCATCGCGGCCGGAATCCAGGCGGCATCCCCGGGCAGCAACATCGCCCGGAGCGCCTCGTGCTGCCCGGCCACGTCATCAAGGAAATGCTGGTGGTCGGCGCGGCGCAGGACGAACATCCGGCTGGAACCCGGCGTCCGGCGCAGCAGCTCGATGACCCCCTCCAGCGGTATCGGGACGTCGTCCTCGGCCGCCAGGTACAGGGTCGGGACGTCGCGGCCCCAGGCGAACGTGAGCGTCAGCGGCAGGATCCCCGGCCGGGGACTGGAGCTGCCGCCCGGCCCGAGCGCGGCGACCGCCCTGACCCGCTCATCGGACTCGGGCACGGCCAGCACCGTCCATCCGCCGAAGCTGTGACCGACCAGCCCGACCCGCTCCCGGTCTATCTCCGCCGGATCGGGGACGCCCTCCGCCGCGCCCCCGGCCAGCAGGAAGTCGAGCAGGAAGCGCACGTCGGGTACCCGGCTGGCGATCACGGCACCGATCCTGGCCGCCCGCTGGCCGGCGGTCTCGGCCGCCGCCGGGGCCAGCTCCGCCGCGACCACCTCCGAGTGATCGATGGCGGCCGCCAGGTAGCCGTGGCTGGCCAGGTGCGCGCACAGGTAGGCGGCTGACTTCCGGTTGCCGCCGCTTCCGTGGCAGAAGATCACCAGCGGCAACGAATTCCCGCCCGCACCCGACCGGCCAGGGCATGGTGCCCAGATCTCGCCGGGGAAGACCCGGCCCCGCGCCGGGTCGGGAGCGGAGAAGGTACGTGTCGCGACGGCGAACGGCCCCGCACCGAACGGGTCGTACTCGCTCACCGGGCCGGGCCGACCGTGTCAGGGCCTGGCGGGCTGGCCGGCGGACCCGGCGCGTTCACCACCAGCGGCTGCATCACACCGCGGCGTGCGGACCGGGACGGCGATGCAGATGCCGTGGTCGCCCGCGGCGGCCGACCGCCGGATCGGACTGGATGACAGCCATTGCGGCCTCCTGCGGCGCGACGTCATCGTCATCGTAAGCCGGTCAGGACTTCTTCGCCCGGCTCGGCGCGACCCGGGGCGGCTCGTCGGGCTGCTTAGGGTACACCGGCGGCCAGGGCGCGTCGAGCAGGCCGCTGGCCCGGTCCCGCGCGTTCATCTCGAGCAGCGGTTCGAGCGACTGCGGATCGTCGTTCATGCCCAGCCAGGGATCGCCGACCTGGTCCAGCCGGTCGGCCATCGACGCCATCGTGAACTGGTCCGGATGGATGTCGTCGAGTTCATCCCAGGCGATCGGGGTCGACACCTGTGCGCCGGGCCTGGCCCGGACCGACCACGCGCCGAAGACGGTCTTGTGCGGCGCGTTCTGGTTGTAGTCGACGAACACCCGCTGCCCGCGCTCCTCCTTCCACCAGGCGGCCGTCAGCAGGTCGGGCCGGCGCCGCTCAAGCTCGCGCGCGACCGCCACCGCCGCCGAGCGAATCTGGTAGGAGTCCCAGCGCGGCTGAAGGCGGACGTAGACGTGCAGGCCGCGGTTGCCGGTCGTCTTGGGATACCCGGTGATGCCTAGCTCGGCGAACAGCGCCTGCAGCTCGCGAGCGCCGCGGCGGATGTGAGTGAAATCGATGCCGGGCGTCGGGTCGAGATCGATCCGCAGCTCGTCGGCGTGCTCGTCACCCTCCGCCGCCAGGTACGGCCAGACGTGGAATCCCAGGCAGCCGAGGTTCACCGCCCACAGGACATGGTCGAGGTCAGCGGCCACCAGCGCTTGGGAGGTGGTGCCGTTCGGGGTCGACACGGTCATGGTCTGCAGCCAGGCCGGCGCGTTCTTAGGAACCCGCTTCTGGAAGAATGACGGGCCGCCGGCGCCCTCGGGGAACCGCTGCAGCAGCACGGGACGACCGCCCATCGTCCGCATCAGCGGCTCGGCTACCCGCTCGTAGTGCCCGGCCAGGTCGCCCTTGGTCTCGCCTCGCTCGGCGAACAGCACCTTGTCCGCGTGCGTGATCAGGCCACTCACCATCGCGTCTCGCCCTCCTCGTTGGCCGGCCGTCCCAGTCTGGCTCACCGTCCCACAATTCCCGGCGCCTGCCATCCTGCCAGGGTCACCGTGCTCGACCCGGCCCATGAACGAGCACCCGGACGGATGGCTCGTGACGGGCGAGGCGCTGGTGGCCTAGCTGCGGCCAGGCCGCCTGGCGGCTCGGGCTGAACCGCTCTTCGACCCGGCCTGGCGGCGGGGTGGCCGGACGCGGGCGAGGAGGTCGGCCAGGCCGCCGCTGATGCCGGCGGTCAGCAGGTCCAGCTCGGACTCGGGGACCGCGCTGTCGGCGGTAATCCCGAACGAGATCGTGTCCAGGTAGGAGAAGACGGCGATGCCGATCCGCACGTTGTCGCCGATCGGCACGTACGGGTCGAGCTCGACCAGCTGGCGGCCGAGGATGAACAGTGGGAAGCGCGGCCCCGGCACGTTGGTCGTGACGGCCTGCACCAGCGGCTGCGGCATCCTGAACGCCGCGCCTGATCCCAGCGCGAGCAGTGCGGGCGCGGCGAAGCCGAGCATCTCGGTCAGCAGCTCCGCGCCGACCGCCTGCCTGCTCCGCTTGAGATCGGCCATCTGCTGGTGCAGCAACTCAAGCCGCCGCGCCGGGTCGGGCTCGCTGACCGGCAGGTTGGCCAGGACCGCGGAGATCTGGTTGCTGACCGGCTGGTGCTCGTTCGCGCCGCGCAGCGAGACGGGCACCAGCGTGCGGACCACCAGCCCGTCCGCCAGCTCGCCGCGGGCCTGGAGCAGCTCACGGAACCCGGTGGTGATGACGGCGAGCACCACGTCGTTGACCGTGACATTCCGCGCCCGGCGAATCTTCTTGACCTGGGTCAGGCTGGCGGTGGTCCACGTCCACCGCCGGTGCGGGCCGATCGGGCCGTTCAGCGACGAGGCCGACGGGACGGCCAGCCGGCGAGCGCTCCCGGTCAGCCCGCGGCCGAACTGCAGCATCTCGCCGGGGGTCGGCAGACGCCGGAGCAGGAAGTCGGGCAGGCCGGCCAGCTGCTGCAGCGGCCAGCTGACCGTGTCGACCACGCCGCTGGCGATCACCTCGGCGGCCGACGGTCCCGGCTGGGGTGCCCACGGCGCCGGCTCGGGCGGCACCGGGTCGGGTACGGCCTCGAACAGCGCCGCCATCAGGTCGGCGCCGCCGATGCCGTCGACCATGCAGTGATGCACCTTGGACAGGATCGCCCAGCGGCCGCCCTTGATTCCCTCGAGGAACCACGTCTCCCACAGCGGCCGGTCCCGGTCAAGCCGCTGAGCGAAGATCCGCGCCGACATCTGCCTGAGCTGCTCGGGGCCGCCGGGCGGCGGAACCGCGGCGTGCCGTAGGTGATAGCCGAGGTCGAAGTCCTGGTCGTCGGACCAGTACGGCCGGAACACCGGCACCGGCGGCGTCCGCACGACCTGCCGGTACCGGCGCACGAGCGGCAGCTTGGCCGCATAGAGCGCGACCAGCTCCTCGGGCGCGGGCGCCGGGCCGTCGAAGACCGCCAGCGACCCGATGTGCATGGGCACGTTCCGGTGCTCGACGTAGTAGAAGCCTGCGTCAAGCGTGCTCAACCGCTCCACGGCAGCTCTCCCCCGTCCGACCGCTACGAGCCTGTCCCCTCCATCCTTTCCAGCCCGGCCCGCGGGGAACCGGGCGGCGGCAGTAGCGAGCCTGCCGCGGCATCAGGAACCGGGCGGGCGGATAGCGGTGGCCAGCAGGTGCGGCCCGATCCCGAGCAGTTCGGGCACCCGCTCCGTGGCCCGCGCCGCGTCGAGGACGACCTGCCAGTGCAGGTGATCCGCCATCCGCTCGTCGAGGTCACCGAGCAGGTATCCGGCGCCTTCGACGCTGACCAGGTCGGCGACCTGGAAGCCGGCCGCGAGCACTTCGCGGCGCAACTGCCGGGGCCGGTGAAAGTAAGCGGCGAAGGCGCCGTCGTGCAGCGGCGTCATCCAGCCGGTCCGCTCCACGTGCGGACTCGAGGCGCGGATCGCGGGAACCGACTCGTACAGCCGGGCGCGCAACTCGCCGTCGAGCCGCGGTGCCCACCGCGAGATGGCCGCGATGAAGACCGGGCTGCCCGGCCGGACGATACGCCACGCTTCGCGCAGCGCGCGGATCCGGTCGGCGCGGAGGCGAAGGTGATAGAGCGGGCCGAGCAAGAGCACCGCGTCCGCCGACTGATCGGCGAGGTCAAGGTCTCTGGCGTCCCCGACCCTGGTGCGGACCAGGGCCGCCGCGCCTTCGGCCGCGGCCAGGTGGGCCACGTGCATCGGCATGAGATCGCGGTGCTCGACCTCGTAGCCGCGTGCGGCCAGCCACAAGGCATATCGCCCCGGGCCGCCGCCGATATCCGCCACCACCGCGGGCGCTGGCGGCAGGGCTCGCAAGATGATCTCTACGCTGCGCTCGAACTCCAGCACGCCGCGGGCATCCGAGCTCAAGCGCTCACGTTCTTGATCGCGCGCATAGTACGCGTAAACAACACTTCTTTCCGGAGCGTCCATTTTGATAGCCTGCCGCGAATAGCCGGATCGATCGACTGATTAACCACCGGCCGGCGGGTCGGGCCGCGCGGCGGCGCGGCCGGGAGTCGTGGGGAGGTTCCGGTGCCAGTAGTTCAGCTCGCGGCGGGACTCAGCGGCCAGGTCAGGCTGCCGCCGCACCTGCTCGCCGCGCTGGTACCCCTGCTGATCCTGTTCGGCGCCCTCGACATCTACTGCCTGGTCGACCTGGCCCGGGCGAAGTCGGTGCGGAACGCGCCCAAGCTGGTCTGGGTCATCGTCATCCTGGCCGTGAGCGCTCCGATCGGCGCGCTGGTCTACCTGTTCGCCGGCAAGGACCGAGGCCAGCCGTCACGAGCGGTGACGACGACCGGCCCCACCGAGCACGCGGGCCCGGCCGAGCACGCAGGCCCGGCCGAGCACGCGAGCCGGGCCGGGCCTGCTCCGGCCGCGGCGCCCGGCGGCGAGCTGAACGTCGTCTCCACGACCGGGCTCACCAGGGACTACGGCGGCACCGGCCTGTTCGACGTCGCTCTGGTCGTGCCGCGCGGCTCGATCTACGGGCTGGTCGGACCCAACGGCGCGGGCAAGACGACGCTGCTGTCCATCCTGTCCGGAACCAGGCGGCCGGGCCAGGGCACGGTCAGCCTGGACGTCGGACGCAGCCGGATCGCGGTCTGTCCCGACGTTCCCGAGTTCGACGGGTGGCTGACCGCCTTCGAGGTTGTCGACCTGGCCCGCTGCCTGGTCGCGCCTGAGGCGGGCCAGGAGCCGGTGGGCGCGGCGCTTAGAACGGCCGGGCTGAGCGACTCGGCTGACCGGCGGGTGGCCGGGTTCTCCCGCGGGATGGTTCAGCGTCTCGGGCTGGCCTGCGCCCTGGTCGGCGATCCCGAGCTGCTGATCCTGGACGAGCCGACGTCGGCGCTCGATCCGGCCGGGCGGGCCGAGATCCTCGGCCTGGTCGCGGCGATGCGGGGCCGCCGCACGGTCATCTTCTCCAGCCACATCCTGGATGACGTCCAGCGGATCGCGGACCGCGTCGGCATCCTGCGCGCCGGGCGGCTGCTGTATCAGGGCGCGACCAGGGACCTGATCGACACCTACCTTCGGCCGAGCTGGCTGGTCAGGATCGGCGACGATGCGGGCGCCGTGGCGACGGCCTGCCGTCAGCAACCGTGGGCCATTGCCGTCGAGCGGGTCGGCCCCGACGCGATCCGGGTCGACGCCGCCAGCATCGAGGCGGGCGAGCGCGGCATCCCCGCGGCCATCGCGGGCTGCGGCGCCAGGATGGTGTCCTGCGAGCCAGTCGCCGCCGACCTGGAGTCCGCGTTCCTGGCCCTGACCGGCCCGGCTCCCGAGGAGTCCCGATGACCGGCGGCCTGGTACCCGGCGGCCCGGTGCCCGGCGCCCAGGTGCCCGGCGCTCAGGTGCCCGGCCCCCGGCCGGCCAGCCGCCGCCCGGCTCCCCGGCCGATGACCATCTGGCGGCTCGAATGGCTGCGCCTGGTCCGGACCCCCCGTGCCCTCGCGCTCGGCGCGGTCTACGTTGCCTTCGGGCTGATCGAGCCGGTCATCACCAAGTACCAGCGCGCGATCTTCAGCCATCTCGGCGGCGGGGTCCAGATCAGCTTTCCGGCCGTCACGCCGGCCGCGGGCATCGCCAGCTACGTCAGCGAGCTGAGCGGCATCGGCCTGATCGTCGTCGTGGTCATCGCGGCGGGCGCGTTCACCTTCGACACCCGGCCCGGGCTGGCCACGTTCCTGCGCACCAGGGTGACCAGCACCTGGCAGCTGGTCGCTCCGCGCTTCACCGCCAATGCCGCCGCGGCGGCCGTCGCCTACCTGCTCGGCACGCTCGCTGCCTGGTATGAAACCGAGTTGCTGATCGGCTCGCTGCCGGCCGGAAAGATGATCGCCGGAATTATTTGCGGCTCCATATACCTGGCGTTCGCCGTCGCCGTCATCGCCTGCGCGGCGTCGATCGTGCGCGGAACGCTTGCCACGGCTGGCGTGGCACTCGCCGCACTGCTGCTGCTGCCGGTGGCCGGAACGCTCCGCGCCATCCACGACTGGCTGCCGAGCAGCCTGGTCGGCGCGCCGGTCGGCCTGCTGACCGGCGCGCAGGTGTGGCGCTATCTCCCGGCGGTCGGCGTGGCGGTCGCCGCCAGCGTGGTGCTGCTCGTCATCGCCACTATCCGGCTGCGCACCCGAGAGGTCTGACCATGGAAGAGTTCCCGCCCCTGGTGGTTCAGGCGAACGCGCTGGCGCGTCAGGTCGGCTTTGCCCTCACCCGGGAGGAGGCCGGCCCGGACAGCGCCACCCCGTCGTGCTGCCTGCCCGGAGTCGGCCGCATTCTGGCCGTGCTCGCGGCCGGCTGCCATGCGGGCCGGATCGGCGAGATCGGCACCGGCGTCGGCGTCGGGAGCGCCTGGATGGCCAGTTCGATGCCGGCCGACTGCACGCTCGTCACTGCGGAGATCGACGAGGACCGGGCCGCGCACGCGGGCAGGCTGCTGGCCAGCGACGGCCGGATCAGGGTGCTCATCGGCGACGCCAGGGAACTGATCCCGTCGCATGCCCCGTTCGACCTGCTGTTCGCCGACGGCGCCCGGCCTGATCACATGGCGTACTCCTCGCTAATCGACCTGCTGCGGGTGGGCGGCCAGCTCGTGATGGACGACGTGGCGCCGGTGGACGCGCTCCCGGCCGACTCGCCGCTGCGGTCGAGCGACCCGAAGCGGGCCTTCTTCTTCGGCCATCCGCTGCTGGTCTCGACCGAGATCGTCCTGCCCGATCTGCGCAACTCGCTGCTCATCGGAACCCGCCTGTCGTTAGGGCCTCCCGCGACGCCCGCCCGGACCACTGCGCGGCGAGCCCTGGAGGATAATTCGGCTATCCGAGCTAATAATGTTTAATGCGATCGGCCGACCGACCCATTTCTTACCAGGATCTCTTGCGCTCGGCTGCCTGTTCAGCACTTATGTTGTTAGCCTTGCTCGGTGACAGATTCCGAGCTGAGCAGCCGCAAAGCCGCCAATAGCGGCGCGCTAGATAACAAAAGCGCCGCCTATTCGAGCGGGCTGGAGAAAGTGACCGCGGCGGTCGTCGCCGCAGCCCGCGCGCGGCCCGGCGACCGGATCGTCGATCTCGGCTGCGGCGCCGGCCGGGTCAGTCTCCGGCTCGCCGAGCGCGGCGCCCAGGTACTGGCGGTCGACGGGAACCAGGCCGTCCTGCGCAGGCTCGAGACGACCGCGCGCGAACGCTCGCTGACCGGGCTTGAGGTACTGGCCAGGCCGATCGACTGCCTGTCGCTGCCGGCCAAGAGCGCGGACCTGATCGTGACCAGCTACGCGCTGCACCGGCTGCGTGACGCCGACAAGCAGCGACTCGTCGCCGCCGCCTACCACTGGCTGCGACCGGGCGGAACGTTCATCGTGGCGGACATGATGTTCGGCCGCGGCACTTCCAGCCAGGACCGCGCGATCATCAGGTCGAAGGTCCGCTCGCTGGCCCATAAGGGCGTCGGCGGCTGGTGGCGGATCGCGAAGAACAGCTGCCGGTACCTGGTCCGGGTGAAGGACCACCCGGTGTCGATCAGCGCGTGGACGGCGATGTTCGCCAGGGCGGGGTTCACCGGCATCACCGCGTACTCGATCGTCAACGAGGCCGGCCTGGTGTGCGGTCGGCGGCCCGCGGTGCCCGCGCAGGCGGCGCCCGCCGAGTGATCGCTGGCCGGGGCCGCTCAGCCGGGCCGCTCAGGACGGGCCGCTCAGGGCAGGGCATGACTAAACGACTATGCGTCGTGAAAAGTTCCTGGATTAACCAGGAAAGGCTATCCGGAGGGTACCGCTTGGTCACCGAGTGCGCGGGATCCGATTCTTAACGGGATCTGAAGCGCGGCCAGACGTCTCCTTAGTAGGCCGGTTGCTAGCGTGACCGCGTGACCGATTCCAAGGTGAGAAATTACAAAACGTCCAGCAAAAATAACGCAGACGGGAAGCAAGGTAATTACCCGTCGTCGGCGGCGGAGCACATTACCGGGCTCGATTCAGCTGGCCGGCTCGGCCGCCTGGCCACCGGCAGCGCGGTGCGCCGTCAGCGGCGGATCTGGTCGCGCCGGGTGAATTCCTGGGACCACCACACTCCGAGCGGGCTGGAGAAAGTCACGGCCGCCGTGCTCGCCGCGGTCAGCCTGCGGCCGGGAGATCAGGTCGTCGATCTCGGCTGCGGTACCGGCCAGCTCAGCCTGCCGCTCGCCGAGCGCGGCGCTCGCGTCCTGGCGATCGATGTCAGCGCGGCGATGGTCGGGCGGCTGCAGGCGAACGCTCGCGAGCGCGGCATCGGCAACGTCGAGGGCCTGGACATTCCCATCGAGAATCTCTCGCTGCCCGCCGGCAGCGTCGATCTGGTCGTGACCAGCTATGCCCTGCACCACCTGCGCGACGCGGACAAGAGCCGGGTCGTGGCGGCCGCCTACCAGTGGCTGCGCCCGGGCGGCACGCTGGTCGTCGCCGACATGATGTTCGGCCGGGGCGGGACCAGCCAGGACCGCGCCATCATCAGGTCAAAGGTCAGCGCGCTGGCCAAGAAGGGCATCGGCGGCTGGTGGCGGATCGCCAAGAACAGCTACCGGTACCTCGTGCGGGTGCAGGAGCGCCCGGTCTCGATGACCGCGTGGACGGCCATGTTCGCCCGGGCCGGGTTCGCCTCGGTGACGGCGACGCCGGTCGTAGCCGAGGCCGGCCTGGTGTCCGGCCGCCGGCCGTCAGAGCCGACCGCCTGAGCCGACCGCCGGGGGCCTGGCTGCCCCGGGCCGGGTGCCGCCTGAGCCGACCGCCGGAGCGGGCAGGCGGCCCCGGCCCCGTGCCGTCAGAGCCGGCCGATCGAGGCCGGGGCGCCGAACTGCCGCAGGGCCTCGGGAACGGCGACCTTGCCGCCCTCGTCCTGGAAGTTCTCCATGATCGACAGCAGTGCCCGCGCGGTCGCGCCCGTGCCGTTCAGCGTGTGCACGAACTCGAGCTTTCCGTCGCGGCGGAACTTGATGTTCAGCCGTCTGGCCTGATAGTCGGTCGTGTTCGAGCAGGACGTGATCTCCCGGTACCGCTGCTGAGTCGGGAACCACGCCTCGATGTCGTATTTCTTGGCCGCCGGCGCGCCCAGGTCGCCGACCGAGATGTTCATGACCCGGTAGGGCAGTCCCAGTTCCTGCGCGATCTCCTCCTCGTGCGCGAGGAGTTCCTCGTGAATCTGCCTCGACTGCTCGGGCGCGCAGAAGACGTACATCTCGACCTTGTCGAACTGATGCACCCGGAACATGCCCCTGGTGTCCTTGCCCGCCGCGCCGGCCTCGCGCCTGAAGTTCGTGGTGAACCCCGCGTACTTGGCGGGCAGTTCGTCCTCCTCCAGCCGCTCGTCGGTGTGGATCCCGGCCAGGGCCACCTCCGACGTTCCGGTCAGGTACAGGTCGTCCCGCTCCAGCCGGTACAGGTTCGACTCTTCGGTCGGCAGGAAACCGGTGCCGTACATGGCCCGCTCACCGACCAGGATGGGCGGCAGCACGGTCAGGAACCCCTTGCCGCGCAGCTTGGCCAGGACGAACTGGTAGAGCGCCATCTCGGTGACCGCGACGTCGCCGATCCGGTACGCGAACCGCGAGCCGGACAGCCGCGCGCCCCTGGCCATGTCGATCCAGCCGCGCGCCGACCCGAGCTCCAGATGATCCTTCGGCTCGAAACCGAACTCGGGGAGCTGGCCCCAGGTCCGGACGAGCTGCGCGTCTTCCTCGTCCATCCCGTCGGCGGCCGTCGGATCCGGCAGGTTGGGGATCCGGGCGAGTATCTCGTCCCGGTACTGGGCGGCGTCGGCCTGCTGCCGCATGGCCATCTCGATCCTGGCCGAGAGCTCCTTCAGCTGGGCGAGCTCGTCGGGACCTGGCTTGCCCTTGGAAGCTCTCTTCTGCTCGGCCCGCAGGGACTCGGCGTGCTCGGTGGCCTCGCGCCAGCGGGCGTCAGCCTCCAGCAGCTCGTCGAAGTCCTTTTCCGCCTCGCGCCTGGCGAGAGCGGCCCGGAAGCCGTCCGGATCCTGTCGTGCCGCCTTGAGGTCAATCACCTTCGCGAGTCTAGCGGCGCGACAAACAATGCCTTTCACGATCGCGGATGAATCTCGCTGTCCGCGACCGAGAATCCCCGGCAATTACTGAGACTCTGCCACCGGCACCGAAACCGGCGCCAGTTCCTCCGGTTCGGGCCCCGTCGCCGTCCCGGCCGCCGGACGTCGCCCGCCCCGGGTCGCCAGCACGGAACCGGCCAGGATCGTCGCGAACGCGCCCAGCATCACCGGCGTCACGTGCTCGCCGAGCACGAGCACGCCCAGGGACACGGCGATCGCCGGGTTGATGTAGGTAATCACGCTGGCCCTGGCCGGCCCGACCTCGGCGATCAGCCGGAAGAAGATCAGGAAGGCGCCCGCCGTGCAGACCACCGCCAGCGCGGCGAGCGCGAGCAGCACGTTGGCCGGGGGGACCGCCGACGGCCAGTTCAGCGCGGCCAGCGGCGCGTACACCACCGAGGCCAGGACCAGGCACGCGGCCGTCATCGCGACCGGCGGGACATCGGTCAGCTTCCGGGTCGCGATCAGCGGCCCAGTCGCGTAGCAGAGCGCGACGAAGAGGACTTCGGCGACCGACCGCGCGGTGCCGCTGGTGGCACCCGATCCAATCAGGTTCGGCCCCGCGAGCAGCGCCACCCCGGCGAGACCGACCAGCAGCCCGGCCCACCTGATCGGGCTGAGCCGGTCGCCGCCCCGCAGGAACAGGCTCAGCACGGCGACCAGGATCGGCACGGAGGCCACCAGCAGGCCGGTCAGCGAGCTGCTGATCCCGCGCTCAGCCTCGGAGAGCGACGAACCACGGCAGGATGATCTCGACCACCGCGAAGACGACCAGCCACGGCCAGACGGGGCGGATCGCGGCGAACTGCCTGCGTCGCAGGGCGAGCGGCAGCAGCAGCGCGGCGCCCAGGGTGACCCGGGCCAGGACCAGGACCGGAACAGGTACGCCGCCGACCGCGACCTTGATCAGAAGGTACGGCAGGCCCCAGATCACGCTCATCGCCGCGAACATGGCCCATCCGCGTCGGCTCACCCGATCGCTCCTTCCTTTGTCCCTCCAACTCATACTCGCCGGGCGCGTGCGTTATTCCGCGCCTGCTCGCGCGGCTACGCTCGCAGCAACTGAACATTATTTCCGCAACCAACCAGCCGGAGTACCTGTTGCACGACAGCCGGGCGGCCGCGCGCTCGGGCCAGCCAGCCGATCCGGGCCAGACGCCGCCAGCGCCGCCGCTCGATCATGCGGCGAGTCCATCCGCGAACGGCCTCGCGCAGGAGCCGCCGCGCGACCAGGCGGCGCCCGCCACCGGTCCCGGGGCGGGTCCGTCGGTGCCCGCGGCAGGCCAGGCCGCGCCAGCGGCAGGTTCGGCCGCGCCAGCGGCAGGTTCGGCCGCGCCAGCGGCAGGTTCGGCCGCGCCAGCGGCGGCGGGTGCCTGGGCTGGGCTCGGCCGCTGGTGGTCCCTGGCCGCGGCCTTCGCCGCCGGCCTGGCCCTGGCCGGCGCGTTCCCGCCGGTCGGGTTCTGGCCGCTGGCCATGGCCGGCCCGGCGCTCTTGACCCTCGCCGTGTGGGGCAAGGGCCGCCTGGCGACCTTCATGGCCGGGCTGATCTGCGGCGCGGTGTTCTTCCTGGCGCTGCTGTCGTGGCTGGTCAACGTGGCCTGGTACGCCTGGGTCACGCTGACCGTGGTGGAGTCAGTCATCTTCGCGGTGCTGGCCCTCGCCCTCCCGCCGCTGCTCCGTCTGCGCGCCTGGCCGCTGGCGGTGGCTGGCTGGTTTGTGCTGCAGGAGGGCGTGCACGACCGGTTCCCGTGGGGCGGGTTCCCGTGGGGACGGCTGGCGATGAGCCAGGCCGCCGCGCCCACGGCCGGCTGGGCGGCGATCGGCGGGCCGCCGCTGCTGACCTTCCTGGTCGCGCTGGCTGGTGCGAGTATCGCGTATCTCGCCGTCGCTCTGCTGGCCGCCACCAGGAACCACGCCCGCGATCCGCGCGCCAGTGACCCGCACGCCGGCGACCCGCACCCCGGCGATCCGCGCGCAGGAGGCCTGCGCTCGCGCGCGGTCGGTATGGCAGCGATTGTCGCCGGGCTCGCCACCGTCGTCGCGCTGGGCGGCAACCTGCTCTGGGCTCCGCCATCCGGGCCCGGGCCGACCGCCGTCATCGCCACCGTGCAGGGCGATGTGCCGCATGCCAGGAACCTGCCCAACCAGCTCCGCGCGACCCGGGTCACGGCCAACCACGCGGCCGCGACGATCGCGCTGGCGCGCCAGATCGCCGCGGGCCGGCGCCCCGTCCCCGCGATGGTGATCTGGCCCGAGAACTCCACCGACATCGACCCGAGACTGTCGCCGGCTACCTACCGGAGCATCGCGCTGGCCGTCGACGCCATCGGCCGGCCGGTCCTAGTCGGCGCGGTGCTCGACGACCCGCTGCGCAACGCCGGCGAGCTCTGGCTACCCGGCCGCGGGCCGGTCCAGGAGTACGTCAAGCGCCAGCTCGTTCCGTTCGGCGAGGTGATACCGCTGCGCGGGCTGCTCGACATGTTCACGTCCCTGCCGTCGCTCCAGCCGACGAATTTCACGCCCGGGCACCGCGCTGTGGTCTTCCATGTCGGCCGGGTCAGGCTCGGCGACGTCATCTGCTATGAGGTCGGGTTCGACAACCTGGTCAGGTCCGAGGTACTGGCCGGGGCCAACCTGCTGACCGTGCAGACCAACGACGCGGACTTCGAGCTCGACGGCCAGATGGGCGAGACGGGGCAGCAGCTGGAGATGGCGCGGATGGACGCGATCACGACCGGCCGGGCCGTAGCGGTCGCCTCGACCACCGGGATCAGCGCGATCATCGGACCCGACGGCTCGATTCTGACCAGGAGCCGCACCTGGCAGCGAATCGCACTCGAGGCGCGGGTGCCGCTGCGGTCGGCGCTCACCCCGGCCGACCGGGCCGGGAGCTGGCCCGAGCTGGCCATCATCGTTATGACCGTGCTCGCCCTGCTGTGGGCAGTCCTCCGGGCCTGGCGGCGGCGTGCTCGCTGACCAGGGCGCCCCGCGCATCCGGCGTGCCCGGCGTGCCCGGCGCGCCCTGCGCGCCCGGCAACGACTCGCCTCCATTGGCCGGCGGGCTGACCCGCCGGGTTGCCTGCGAGCGGCCGGCGTGCCAGGTTGACGTGCATGCCTACTCGCGCCGTCCACCTCGTTGTCGATGCCGCCGACCCGTCCCGGCTGGCCGCCTTCTGGGCCGCTGCCCTGGGCTGGGTCGTCGCCATGGACGAGCCGGGCGAGGCCGAGATCTGGCCGGCCGGCTTCGACTACCCAGGACCTGAGGCGCTGCCGCTGGATTTCGTCCCAGTCAGGGAGCCCAAGACGACCAAGAACCGGGTCCACCTGGATCTGTCGACGACCTCAGCTGAGCACCAGGCGGCGGAGGTGGAGCGACTGCTCGGGCTGGGGGCCGTCCGCCTGGACATCGGGCAGGGCCAGGTGCCGTGGGAGGTTCTCGCCGACCCGGAGGGCAACGAGTTCTGCCTGCTCGAGCCCCGGCCGGTCTACGTCGACGCCAGCCCGGTCGCCGCGATCGTGATCGACAGCGCGAGCCCGGAGGCGACGGCCAGGTTCTGGGCCGCTGCGTCGGGCTGGATACGCCGCGAGACCGGGCCGGACTTCGCGTCCCTGCGCGCCCCGGCCGGTACGGGACCCTACCTTGAGCTGCTGCGGGTGCCAGACGCCAAGACGGTGAAGAACCGCCTGCACGTCGACGTCGCGCCGCCGCCGGACGGTGACGGGCGCGCCGAGGTCCGTCGCCTGGTCGAACTGGGAGCGGTGCCCATCGACATCGGCCAGGGCCAGGTGCCCTGGGAAGTGCTCGCTGACCCGGAGGGCAACGAGTTCTGCGTTCTCTCGCCGCGTTGACCATGCGCGGCCAGGCGGACGGCGGTACAGCCGGCACCAGCCAGGCGGACAGCGGTACCGCCCGCTCCGGCCAGATCCGTCGGCGCGGACGGGGCGCGGCGCTCCTGCGTAGTTTCACCCGACCCGCGAGGTATGCCGCGCTGCTGGCTGGCGCCGTGCCCGTGCTGGCCTTCCCGTCGCTCAACCTGGAGTTCCTGGCCTGGTGCGGCCTGGTGCCCGGGCTGCTGCTGCTGCGGGCCGCGCCGACTGGCCGCGAGGCGGCGATCCGGGGCTGGTGGTTCGGCACGGGATACCTGCTGATGGCCCTGTACTGGCTGATCCCCAACCTCGGGCCCGGCCTGCTGCTCGTCGTGATCGTGCTCGGCCTGCCGTGGGCTGGGGTCGGACTGGCCGCCTGGCGCCTGCTGCGCGGACCTGACCGTGCTGCCGGCGCCCCGTCCGGCGGCTGGCGCCTGCCCGGGCCGCCAGGACCGAGCGCGCTGCAGGCCGCGGCGGCCATGGTCGTGCTCCCGAGCTGCTGGGTGGTGATCGACTGGATCAGGTCCTGGCAGGCCATCGGCGGGCCGTGGGCCGTCTATGGCGCGAGCCAGTGGCAGCATCCCGTGGTTCTCGCGCTGGCGGCGGTCGGCGGTATCTGGCTGATCAGCTTCGTCCTGGTCGCCGCCAACACCGCGATCGTGATCGCGCTGACGGCCGGCAGCCGGGCGGGCCGGATAGCGGGCGTCGCCGCCGCCGGACTGGCCATCGCCGCCGGGCCCGCGGCCTTCGCGCTGACCGCGCATGAGTACTCCGTGCCGCCCGCCGGCCAGCTCAGGCTGGCGCTGGTCCAGCCGGGCCTGGAAAACGGTCCGCAGCGCCGGCTCGCGGAAGAGGTGAGGCTGACCGCGGGCCAGGCCCACGCCCCGGTCACCGGCCCGGCACGTGCCGACCTGGTCGTGTGGGGAGAGAGCAGCGTCGGTTACGACCTGACCGCCGATCATTCGATTCTGCACGGGCTCGAGCGGCTCTCCGCCTCGATCCGCGCCCAGCTGCTCGTCAGCCAGGACGCCGTGAGCCCGGCCGGCCAGAAGTCGAAGGTCGCCGCCCTGATCGGGCCGCGAGGCATCGGGCAGACGTACACCAAGACCCGTCTGGTCCCGTTTGGCGAGTACATACCCTTCCGGTCGGCGCTCGGATGGCTGTCAGCGATCAGCCGCGCGGCCCCGCAGAATATGATCGCCGGAAATGGAGCGCGGGTGCTGCATGCCGTTCTGCCGGACGGCCGCCGGCTGAATTTCGGCATCCTGATCTGCTTCGAATCCTCGTTCCCCGATATGTCGCTGGCAGACGCCGGCCACGGCGCTCAGGTGATCATCTACCAGACCTCCGACTCGACCTTCCAGGGAAGCTGGGCCCCCGAGCAGCACGCGTCGCTCGCCGCGCTGCGTGCCGCCGAGACCGGCCGGCCAGCCGTGCAGGCCGCCCTGACCGGCGACTCGGCGGCGTTCGATGCCCGCGGCCGGCTGCTGGCCTGGGCCGGGACCACCGACCGCGGCGTCCTGCACGTCGCACTCGCCCTGCCTCCGGCCACGGTCAGGACGCCCTTCGACCGGCTCGGCGATTACGTACCCTGGTTCGCTATCGCAGTCGTAACAATCGCCATCCTGAGCGCGATGAACGCAGCGGGGCTGATCCGCCGATTTCGGCGGCACTGACCGATCGAGCCCGCCCAGTCCGCGCTCTACCTGCGGCAAAGTTGGATTTAGCACGCCAGGAGCGCAGGCATACTGGGGAAGCGACCTGGGTACCCCGCACGGAGAATTACTCGGAAATCGGTCCCGGTGGGAGGACGGCGTGCTGCACGAGCACTATCGATCAGGGCGGCGCAAGCTGCTTCCCTTCGTCGCGCTCGGCGCGGCCGGCCTGCTCGCGGCCGCCTGCCAGTCAGGGTCGGGCGGCACGTCCGGCGGTCCTGGCAGCGGTTCCGGCGGCTCGCAGTCAGCCAGCTCCAGTGCGGCCCAGCTCACCATTACGCCTGCCAGCGGAGCTACCGGGGCGAACCCGGACAAGGGCATTACCGTCACCGCCGCCAGGGGCACGATCAAGACGGTCAAGGTGACCGGCGCCGGGCTGACCGGCGACGCCGCGGTCACCGGCACGCTCAACAGCGCGGGAACCGCCTGGCACAGCAACTATGCGCTGCCCGTTTCCCAGACGCTCACCGTGACCGCCACGGCGGCCGACTCCTCCGGTCATCAGGTGACGCAGACCAGCACCTTCAAGACGCTCGCGCCGTCGCAGACGTTCAGGACGCAGATCTTCGAGGGCTACAAGCAGCAGTACGGCGTCGGCATGCCGATCATCCTGACCTTCAGCCAGCCGATCAAGAACCGGGCCGCGGTCGAGCGCTCGCTCTCCCTCACCACGTCGAAGCCGGTCGTCGGCGCCTGGTACTGGGACAACAGCCAGACTCTTGTCTTCCGGCCCCGTGCGTACTGGCCCGCCCACACCACGGTCAGCTTCGTCGGGCACCTCAATGGCGTCGAAGGGGCCCCGGGCCTCTACGGCGACCACACGCTGACCCAGCAGTTCAGCATCGGCCGGTCGCTGATCGTCGTCGCCAGCACGGCCAAGCACCATATGGAGCTGTACAAGGACGGCAAGCTGATCAGGCGCTGGCCGATCAGCACGGGCCGCCCGGGGGACGACACGCCGAACGGGACCTACCTGAGCATCGAGAAGGGGAACCCGGTGCTGATGAAAGGCCCCGGCTACTCGATCGAGGTGCCATGGTCGGTGCGCTTCACCTGGACCGGTGATTACCTGCACGATGCCTACTGGTCCACGGGCGAGCAGGGCTTCGCCAACGTGAGCCATGGCTGCGTCAACATGGCGCCAGCCGACGCCGAGTACTACTACAAGATGTCCGTTCCCGGCGACCCGGTGACGATCGTCGGCAGCCCGAAGGGCGGCTCCTGGGACAACGGCTGGACCGAGTGGTTCCTGAACTGGTCGCAGATCCTGCGAGGGAGCGCGCTGCACGAGGCAGTGATGGCCGGGCCGGACGGCAGCACGTTCGTCGACCCGTCGACCCTCAGCGCGTCGACCGCCTCCGCGCCGCTCGGGACGTCCAAGCCGGGCAACTCACGGGCGGGCTAGTGCCGCAACGGCGAGCGTGCCGAGCGTGGCTGCCGACCGTAGTGACGCGCGTCACTCCCGTATTGGGATACGAATAGAGTGACGACGGAGTTACACTCTGTGACCCCCGCCGGGGAGCCGATCCGGACCTCACCGGAACCGACGCTCTCCGCTTCCTCAGGCCGGCTGGCCCGGAGCGCATCCCCCGCGCGATCGAGCAGCCGCCCGCGCTGAACCAGCGAGGCGTGCCCATTTCGCGCGCCGAACTGCCGGCCGGCGAACGTCCGACGGCTAAAGCACCGCTCCCCAGTACTACCGGGGCGGGCGGCGGCGGGTCAGCACGGAAGGAACGCGATGACCCGCACCCCCCGAGCACCCGAGAGCCTTCGCACCCTCACCAGCAATCTCCGCAGCCGCGTCCCCGCCGGCCTGAGCCGCAAGACCGTGGCTTACGCGGGCGCCGGGCTGGCCCTGGCCGGCGCGGGTGCGGCCACCATGTCAGCCGGCTTCGCCGCCCACCCGGCCAGCGCCGCCGGCCCCCAGTACAAGGTCAGCCGAAGCGTGGACGCGGCACCGGGCCAGCACGCCGTCGCCGGCCACTCGGCCGCTCCCGGCAAGGCCGCCCAGGTCAAGGTCCACCCCGGGAAGACCGCAACCCCCGCGAAGCAGGCCACGCCCGCGAAGCACACCGCTTCCAGGACGGCGCCCGCCAAGCGGGCCACGCAGGCCGGGCACCACGCCGCCCCGGCCCCTCACGCCGCGACGTGGGCCACGGTCAGCCGGGTCGTCGCCGACCGCACTTACCCCAAGGCAGGCCACGGAACGCTGCCCGCCCAGGACCAGCTGACCCCCGTCGGCACCAGCGGCCCCCAGACCTGGATGCCGATCACCGCGGCTCGCTGGGACAACGCCAAGACCATTGTCCAGCAGGCCATCGCCAGGCACATGGGCCTGCGCGCCGCCGTCATCGCCGTCGCCACGTCGATGCAGGAGTCGACGCTGCTGAACCTGAACTACGGCGACCGTGACTCGCTCGGGCTGTTCCAGCAGCGCCCGTCCTGCGGCTGGGGCACGCCGGCCCAGATCCAGCACCCCGCCTACGCGGCCGACGCGTTCCTGAAGGCGCTGCACGGCTACCAGGTCCGCAACCCGGACTGGGCTCACCAGCCGCTGTGGCAGGCCGCCCAGGGCATCCAGGGCTCGGCGTTCCCGTCGGCTTACGCGAAGTGGGAAGCCCAGGCGGCCCACCTCGTCGCCTCCGTGGCGCCGCACATCGTCTGACCCGCAGGACTCCGCGCCCGGCTGCACCCCCCCAGCAGCCCGCGCGGACCGCGGCCGCGCACACCCCCCAGCGCCGCCGCAACCCGCCGTGTGCCCCGCCTCCCGCCCCCGTCGGAGGCGGGGCCCACGCGCCCCACCCCCCCAGACCCCGCCGCAGGTACGACAGCAATGGCCCACCGCTGTTGCTGTTTCAACGGTTGCTGTTTCAACGGCGGTGGGCCATTGCTGTTGCATCTCAGGTGGTTCAGCGCGGCCGGGCGGGGCGGCGGCGGACGGCGAGCGGCTGGATACAGGAGAGCGCGGTCTCGCCGGCCGTTTCCGGGCCGCGAATCTTAAGGACTGGCAAATTTCGGGCCGCACTGGCTAGAGCAGTGACGGCCATGCTGTAGAACTTTCGCCATGGAGAACTTCCTGACCCAGGTGATGACGAGCCATGGCTACCTGGCTTTGATCATCTTCGCGTTCGTCGAGGCGTGCTGCATTCCGATCTCCTCGGAGATCACGTTCGCCTTCGCCGGGGTCATCGCGTTCGAGCACCCTGACAAGTTCACGATCGCCGCAGTGATCATCATCGGCACGCTCGCGGAACTGGCCGGCTCGACGCTGGCCTACGCGGTCGGCCGACGCGGTGGTCGACACCTGCTGGAAAAATACGGCAAATGGGTGCTGATCAGCCACTCCGACCTGGACCGGGCCGAGCGCTTCTTTGCCGGGCGCGGTTCCTGGGCGGTCGCCGTGGCAAGGGCACTGCCGCTGGTGCGGTGCTTCGCCGGGTTCGGTGCGGGCGTGGTCGAGGTCCCGATAGTGCCGTTCGCGATCTTCAACCTGATCGGCACCCTGGTCTGGACTACCGCGCTGACGCTGCTCGGCTACAACCTCGGCTCGACCGTGGACAAGTTCTTCAAGACTTTCTCGGTCGCCGGGATCATCCTGGTGGTCGTGCTGCTTGGCGCGCTCATCGCCCACCGGGTGCACGCGATCAGGAAGGATTCGCACCGCCGCGCCGCCGCCGAGGTGTCTGCCGAGGCGTCCGCCGGGACCGCCGCCACCGGACCGCCCGCCGACGCGGACCCGCCCGGCCAGCCCAGAATCGGCACCGGCAACGGCAACCGGTCAGGCCGGGTCGGCGGGGCGCACCGCAGCGGCCGTCCCCCGGCCCCCTGAGCCGCACCCGTCGGCTAGTCGGTCAGCGCCTGATAGACGAGCTGACGTAGCTGCGGCCTGATCGGGTGCGCACTCGACGGCAGCAGCTGGGTGAAGAACGAGACCGTCAGGCTGTTGGCCGGGTCGACGAAGAACGCCGTGCTGGCCGCGCCGCCCCAGGAGAACTCGCCCTCGCTGCCCAGGGTCCGGCTCGGCACGGCGTCGAGCATCACCGCGAAGCCGAGCCCGAATCCGACCCCCAGGAACGGGGCCTCGGCGAACAGCGCCCGACCGTAGGCGTCGAGGTCGGCGCCGCCGGGCAGGTGGTTGCGGGTCATGTAGGCCACGGTCCGCGGGCCGAGCAGCGTGACGCCGTCGAGCTGGCCGGCCGGGCTGTGCGGCGTCCCGAGCAGCATCGAGGTAAACCGGTGGTAGTCGGCCGCCGTGCCGACGAGCCCGCCGCCGCCGCCGAGGAACACCGGCGGCTTGCTGGCCACCGCGCCCAGCGCATCCAGCCTGGCCGCCTTGCGGCCCGGGCCGATCGTGTAGAGCGCCGCCAGCCGGGAGCGCAGGTCATCAGGCACCCAGAAACCGGTCTCTGTCATCCCGAGCGGCCCGAAGATCCGGCTGGCGAAGAACTCGTCCAGCCCCGAGCCCGAGGCGACCTCGACGACGCGCCCGAGCACGTCGGTCGCCACCGAGTAGTTCCACTCCGCGCCGGGCTGGAACAGCAGCGGCAGCCCGGCCCAGACGTCGCAGCAGGCCGCGAGATCGGAACCGCGGGGCGTTCCCCACTCGAAACCGCCCGAACGGTAGAGCGCGTCGACCGGGTGCGACCGGTGGAAGCCGTAGGTCAGGCCCGACGTGTGGGTCAGCAGGTGCCAGATCCGCACCGGCTCGGTGGCGGGCACGGTCACCGGCCTGATGTCCGAGCCGCCGGTGTAGACGCGCACGTCGGCGAAGGACGGGATGAACTTGGCGACCGGGTCGGTCAGCTCGAACGCGCCCTCCTCGTACAGCATCATGGCAGCGACCGACGTGACCGGCTTGGTCATCGAGTACAGCCGCCAGAGCGTGTCCGTCTCCACCGGCAGGCCGGCCTCGACGTCGCGCTGGCCACTGGTGCAGACGTAGGCCAGCCGGCCGTGCCTGCTCACGGTCAGCAGCCAGCCCGGCAGCCTGCCGTCGTCGACGTAGCGGCTGAAGTGCTTGTCCAGCCGAGCCAGGCGGCCGGGATCCAGGCCCACCTCGGCCGGTTCTACGTCAGGATTCAGTCCGCTGCCCATGGGCCCCGCTCTCATGCCGGAATCGCCGCCATGTCTCATATAGCAAGATTCCGGTCGCTACGGCAAGGTTCAGCGACTCCGCGGTACCCGTCATCGGTATCCGCAGCCGGAGATCCCCGGCGGCCAGCAGGTCATCGGGCAGGCCGGCGCCCTCGCTGCCGAGCAGGATGGCCAGCGGGGCCGGCAGCGGCGCGTCCCAGAACGTCGCCGAGCCGGGACCCGCGCCGGAACGCGGGCCAGGACCTGCGTCGGAGCCCGACGTCACGGCGACCGCGACCGCGCCCTCCTTGCACCAGGCCAGGAACTCCGCGGCCGACTCGGCGGTGGCGACCGGGACGCTGAAGACCGCGCCCATCGACGCCTTCACCGCGGCCGGGTCGAACGGGTCCGTGCACGGGCCGATCAGGATCACCCCGCTGGCGCCGGCCGCGTCCGCCGTCCTGATGATCGTCCCGAGGTTCCCGGGACTGGCGACCTCGTGCAGCGCCACGAAGACCGACTGCGGCCGGACCGCCAGGTCGTCGAGCCGCGCTGTGCGCCGCCGGACGATCGCGGCCAGCCCCGCCGGGCCGTCCCGGTCCGCGATCCGGCCGAACAGCTCGCCCGACAGCCGCGCCACCCTGACCCCGGCCGCTTCCTGGCCGGCGACCATCCCGGCGGCGGGCTCGCGCAGCAGGTCGGGCGCGACGATCAGCACCTCGATGTCGGCGCCCGCCTCGACCGCCTGCCACACCGGCTGGACACCCCTGACGACGAACGCGCCCTCCCGGCGCCGGTGCCGCCGGTCACCGAGCAGCCGTACGCGCTTGATCAGCGGATTCGCCGCGCTGCTGATCACCTCGGTCATCGGGCTCCCTGTGGCCGGCCGGCTGTCCCCTATAGTTAACGCCCGATCCCGACAAGGAGCGCGGACAGGCGCAGAACGGAGTGGCGTGTGGGCGCTGAACGTGATCGGGTAGCCGGCTTCGGACGGCTGGAGTACGGCCTGCGCCAGGCCGGGGACTGGTATCGCTGGGGACCCTATGTCAGCGAGCGGCAGTGGGGCACCGTCCGCGAAGACTACAGCGCCGACGGCGAGGCGTGGGACTACCTGCCGCACGATCACGCTCGCTCGCGCGCCTACCGCTGGGGCGAGGACGGCCTGGCCGGCTTCTGCGACGTCGAGCAGCGGCTCTGCCTCGGCCTGGCCCTGTGGAACGGCCAAGACCCGATTCTCAAGGAGCGCCTGTTCGGCCTGACCGGAGCGCAGGGCAACCATGGCGAGGACGTCAAGGAGTACTGGTGGTACGCCGACGCGATCCCCAGCCACGCCTGGAACCGCTGGCGCTACCACTATCCGCAGGCCAGCTTCCCCTACGCCGAGCTGATCCGCGAGAACGGGATCCGCGGCCGCACCGACCCGGAGTTCGAGCTGCTCGACACCGGAGCCTTCGCCGGCGGAAGGTACTGGATCACCGAGGTCGACTACGCCAAGGCCAGCCCGGATGACCTGCTGATCCGGATCCGCGTGACCAACGCGGGACCCGAGCCCGCGACCCTGCACGTGCTGCCCACCGCCTGGTATCGCAACACCTGGGCCTGGGAGGATGACGACGGGGCCGCGGCCAGGCCGGTACTGGCCGCCTCCGCCGCGACCGGGCCGCGAGCACCGGGCGGGCCGGCCAGCGCGCGGGTCAGTCTGACCCATCCGTTCGCCGGCGACCTGGAGCTGCTGGCCGGGACCGGACCCGACGGCAGTCTGCCTGAACTGCTTTTCTGCGAGAACGAGACCAATACCGCGCTGCTCTACGCCACCCAGCCGATCACCCCGTATCCCAAGGACGGCATCGGGGATCACGTGATCAGCGGAGCGCCGACCGTCAACCCCGCGCGAGCCGGCACCAAGTGCTCGGCCTGGTACCAGCTGACGGTGGACGCGGGACAGTCGGCCGAGCTGCGGCTCCGGCTGCGCCCGGCGGGAGCGGCTGATCAGGCGGACCCGCTCGGCGCCGACTTCGACCGGGTGCTCACGCTGCGCGAGCGCGAGGCCGACGAGTTCTACGCCGAGCTGACCCCGGCCGGCGCCACCGCCGACGAGACGATGATCATGCGCCAGGCCTTCGCCGGGATGCTCTGGTGCAAGCAGCTGTTCTACTACGACGTCGACCGCTGGCTGGACGGCGACCCGACCCAGCCGCCACCGCCCGAGCAGCGGCTGACCGGCCGGAACAGCCGCTGGCGCAGCTTCAACGCGTTCGACATCATGTCCATGCCGGACAAGTGGGAGTACCCCTGGTTCGCCGCCTGGGACCTGGCGTTTCACTGCGTGGCGATGGCCCACCTCGATCCCGCGTTCGCCAAGTACCAGCTGATCCTGCTGTGCCGGGAATGGTTCCAGCATCCGAGCGGCGCCCTACCTGCTTACGAGTGGGACTTCGGCGACGTCAACCCGCCGGTCCAGGCCTGGGCGGCGCTCGAGGTGTTCGCCGTCGACGGCGGTCACGACATCGATTTCCTCAGCCGGGTCTTCGACAAGCTGCTGCTCAACTTCACCTGGTGGGTCAACCGAGAGGACGCTGAGGGCAACAACCTGTTCGAGGGCGGCTTCCTCGGCCTGGACAACATCGGCCCGATCGACCGCTCGCACCTGCCGGTCGGCGGCCTGCTCGAGCAGTCGGATGCGACCGGCTGGATGGGTTTCTACGCGATGGCGATGGCGTCGATTGCGCTGGTGCTGCACCGGTCGGGCCAGCGGCCGGGCACCGACCTGATGATGAAGTTCCTCGAGCACTTCGCCGCCATCAGGGACGCGCTCGACGGCCTGGGCCTGTGGGACGACACCGACGGCATGTACTACGACCGGCTGGTCACCCCGGCCGGCGACGCGGTGCCGATCCGGGTGCGTTCGGTGGCCGGCATGATCCCGGCGCTGGCCCTCGGCGTGGTCGACCAGGGCGCGCTGGAAAGCTCGATGGCGGTCGGCAAGCGCTTCGCCGGGTTCCTGGCCGGCCAGGACGACGGCACCGCCGCCGGCCTCGGCCAGGTCGGCCTGCTCCGCGGCGAGCCTGGCCACCGGCGCCTGCTGCTCAGCCTCGCCGGTCCGGACAAGCTGGCCCGGCTGCTCACGCGGCTGTTCGACGAGGCCGAGTTTCTGTCCCCGCACGGCCTGCGTGCCCTGTCCGCCTGGCACCGGGAGCATCCGTACACCATCGACGTTGAGGGCTACCAGGCCTCGATCGACTACGAGCCCGCCGAGTCCACCACGCCGCTGTTCGGCGGGAACTCGAACTGGCGCGGGCCGATCTGGTTCCCCGTGAACTATCTGGTCATCAGCGCGCTGGAGCGCTATCACACGTTCTTCGGGGACGACCTGACCATCGAGTACCCGACCGGCTCGGGCCTGCGGCTAACTCTCGGCGCCATCGCAGCCGACTTGTCTGACCGGCTTATCTCCCTATTCGCGCGAGATGCCAGCGGCAGGCGGCCGTGTTTCGGTGGTACCGAGATTCTGCAGTCCGATCCGGCCTGGCGCGACAGCCTGTTCTTCAGCGAGTACTTCCACGGCGATAACGGGGCCGGGCTCGGCGCCTCGCACCAGACCGGCTGGACCGGGCTGATAGCGGACCTGATCAGGCGCAAGCACGGCGACGTCCGTAGCGTCGGCGAGGTCATCTCCGGCATAGCCGCCCAGCACGAGCTGCCTTCCGGCAATCCGTAAATAACTCAAAGCTGCGCGATGCCAGCCCCCGCATTGCGCGATGTCAGGGAATGCGGGCCATATTGGCGTTGAATCCGCGTGAGGGCACTTGCTGAGCCGTATGGTTCGATATGAACCTGCGCAGCAGGTGATTGCTAGGAGAGTCCATGCAGCCAAGCCCCCGCAGCAGGACAGGTAACGGGTGAGCGTTGACAGCCGGGCGCCCGCCGAGCCGGCCGGGGACGCCGGCAGCGCCGTGACCTGGCCGGTCAGATCGGGTCTCGTGCCGCCGCTGGCGGACGGGTTCGTCGCCCGGCCGGAGTCCGCGCCCGGCCTCGGACAGGTGCTGACCCCTGGTGCCTGCGTGGCGCTGACGCCTGCGCACGGGAGCCGGGCGGCCGTCCCGCCCGGCTCACCTGACTGGCCAGGCTCGTGCGGCAAGACCCAGCTGGCCGCCTATTACGCCGAGTCGCTGTGGACGTCCCGTGAAGTCGACCTGCTGGTCTGGGTCACGGCCACCAGCCGCGCCTCGATCCTGTCGGCCTACGCCGCCGCGGCAGCGGCGGTCATCGGCATCGACCCGGCCGGGGACGCCGAGACAGTGGCGGCGCGCTTCACCGGCTGGCTGGCCGACACCAGCAGGCCGTGGCTCGTTGTGCTGGATGATCTTTCTGCTGCCGCGGACGCCGAGGGGCTGTGGCCAGCCGGCCCCGCGGGCCGGATCCTCGTCACCACCGCCGAGCCGCCCACCACCTTCGGCCGCCCGGAGCTGGTGGCTTTCCCCATCACCGGCCTGTCTCGCCGGGAAGCGCTGAGCTACCTGCTCGGCCGCCTGACCGACGACCGCGGGCAGCGGGCCGGCGCGATCGACCTCGTCGATCTGCTCGGCGGTGAGCCGCTGGCCCTCAGCCAGGCCAGTGCGGTGCTGGACAGCTCAGCCCTGTCGTGCCGCGCGTACGCCGATCATTTCGGCCGCAAGCGGGATCAGCTGTCCGGCAGCTTCCATGACCGCCCGGCCGCGGCGGCGATCAGCTGGACGCTCTGCGTCGAGCAGGCGTACCGGCTGCTGCCCGGCGGCCCGGTGCAGCCGGTGCTGATCCTGGCCGCGGTGCTCGACGGCCACGCGATCCCCGGCACCGTCCTGACCACGGCCACGGAGTACGCCGGCCATCCGGAGCAGGGCCCGGCCAGCCCGGAGAACATCTGGGCCGCGGTCAGCTGCCTGTCGACAGCGGGCCTGCTGACCATCGACCGGACCGCCGAGCCGCCGGTGGTCAGGATCCACCCGGCGGTCCAGGCGGCGGTCCGGATGGCCGCGTCCCGCGAGGCCCTCGGCCGGGCCGCGCTCGCCGCCGCCGACGCGCTGCTCGAGGTCTGGCCGGATGACGATAACGGCGGCTGGCTGGCCGGCGGGCTGCGGGCATCGGCCCTGAGCGTCATCCGCCTGGCCGGCGAGCTGCTCTGGTCGGCGAGCCGGTACCAGCTGCTGTTCCGCACCGGCCGCAGCCTGGAAGATGCGCACCTGACCATGCTCGCGGCCGCGCACTGGAATCACGTAGCGGCGGCGAGCGAACGATACCTCGGCCCCGACCATCCCGATACGCTGTCGGCCAGCGATCATCTGGCCAGCGCCTTCCTGGCCGCCGGGCGGGCTCTGGAGGCCCTGCCCTGGTTCCGGCGGGTGCTCGCTGACCGGCTCAGCCTGCTCGGGCCCGAGCACCCGGCCACGATCGAGTTCGAGGTGCGGATGGGGCGGGCGCTGCTCGCCGCGGGACGGGCCGACGAGGCCGTCGCCCTCTTCGAGCGGGTCGCCAGCGATCGCGCTCACCTGGACGGGGCTGCGCATCCCGACACGCTGGACGCGCGCGACGCACTGGCCGATGCCTACTGCGCGGCGGGCCGGGTGGACGACGGCATCAGGCAGTACGAGCGCAACCTGACCGAGCGTGAGCGCGGCCAGGGTCCGGCGCATCCGGCCACGATGGCGACCAGCATGAAGCTGGCCGACGCCTACCTCGGCGCGGGCCGGATCAAGGAGTCGATCTCGGTTTACAAGCGCGGGGTGAGCGGCCGGGAACGCAACCTCGGCGCCGACCACCCGGACACGATCGAAGCCCGCAGCCGGCTTGCGACGGCCTACCAGGCGGCGGGCAAGATGGCCATGGCCGTGCAGTTGCACGAGCGAGCCAGGGACGATTCCGAGCGGGTGCTCGGGGTCGATCATTTCGACACCCTCACGCGGCGGGTGCACCTGGCGCACGCCTACTACGCGGTCGGCCGGATTGGCGACGCGACGGCCGTGCTCCGCGACACCGCCGAGCGCTGCGAGCGCGTCCTGCCCGCCGACGACCCGCTGCTGCACACCGTCCGCGAGAGCCTCACCAACATCGCCGGGTAGGTCCGGCCCAGCCATCCGCTGGTTGTCGTCGACGGCCGGGGTTATCGGGCGGTATCGGCGTCGCTCTCGCGCCTGATCTGGAAGAACGGCGACCGGAAGACGAACCGCGCGATCACCATCAGCACCAGGCCGACCGCGATGATCGCGACCAGCGACCAGTTCTGCACCGCGGGCACGCCGCGCATCGACTGCACGAGCACCCAGCCCAGGAACACCGCCGCGGCGAGCGGCAGCAGGCCAATGGTGATGAAGTCGCCCACCCCGCGGAAGATGCGCCGCCGGTAGTACGCCATCGCCGCCAGCGCGGTCATGATGTAGAAGATCGAGAACAGGAAGCCGGTCACGTCGATCACGTCGTAGAAGGCGTTCTGAACCGTGTTGGTGGCCAGGTAGTAGATCGTGCTGAAGACCATGATCAGCACGCCGATCAGGATGCTGGCATAGACCGGCGTGGCGAACCGGCGCGACACGTTGGACAAGAACCCGGGCAGCGCCCGGTAGCTGGCCATCCCGTAGACCAGCCGGGAGCCGAGCACGATCCCGGTGCCGGTGGTCGCGATCACCGACAAGGCGATCGACAGCGCCATCGCCTTGGCCCAGAATCCGCCGCCGATCTTCTGCGCGACCGCGACCAGCGTGGTGCCGTTGGTCGACGACACGGCCAGCTGGTGCGGCGACAGCACGCCCTGGAAGCCCACCTGCGCCAGCGTGTAGATGATGGCCAGCAGCACCACCGCGATGATCGCGGCCCGGCCCGGGTTGACCCGGCGGTGCTTGACCTCCTCGTTCACGTACAGGGTGCCGTCCCAGCCGCCGTACACGAACACCGCGGCCAGGAAGCCAGCCGACGCGGTGCCGCCGAGGCCCGCGACCCCGCTCGGCTTCAGCCAGCCGATAGTCGGCGGCACCGAGTTCGGGTGGTGGCCGAACACCCAGATCAGGGCGGCGATGGCCAGGCCGATCAGGATCAGGTACTCCACCAGCGCCATGCCGACCTGGGTGCGCGCGGTGATCCGGATGCCGACGATCGCGATCACCAGCATCACGATGCCGACCGCGATGCCGATCACAATGTAGGCGTTCGTATTGTTCGAGGTGGAGCCGAAGACGGCCAGCACCGACGGGCCAAGCAGCAGAACCTCGGCGACGGTGCCGATGATGTAGGCGGCCACCATCAGCCAGCCGGTCAGGTAGCCCAGGTACGGGTTGATCGCCCGGCCGACCCACTCGAACGTCGCGCCGCAGTTGGCGTTCCACAGATTCAGCCGGCGGTACGCGTTGGCGATGATAAGCATCGGGATCGCGGTCAGCAGCAGGATCGGACCGGCGCCGTACCCGGTGGCGGTGACGAGCACGAGGAGCGACAGTCCGACGGTCGCGGCCGGGGCGGATGACGCCATGCCGATGACGGTGTCCTGCGCGACGCCGATCGCATCCGGCTCTAGCCTGGCCACCGGGGCCGGCATCGCCCCTGCGACCGACGCCGTCTGTTCCGACATGTGACTCCCTCTCGATGCGGCCCGGCCGCGGAAGCCGGGAAAGCCCGGAATGGACCGCGAAATCCGAGAAGTCCGAAGAATTCGTTAATATGTAATTGTACGATAACTACGGTGCGGTGATAGGTGTTGCGAAAATTTCGGATGGTGCGAGGATTACAGAACGCGCAGGCCGTGCCGCCTCAAGTCCAATACTGCACGCCCGTTTGCACACCCGGGTGATCTTACTGCCATTTCTGTCCCGCGTGGGCCTTCCGCCGGGCAATTGGCGGGTTCGTCGGCAATCGCCGGTGATCGGCTACGCCGACCCGGCCGTCAGGACCCTGAACGCGGCCGCGACCTCGGCCGGTGTCAGGGCGCAGGTGGCGTCACCCACGGACAACTCCACCCGCTGGACCGCCGGGTCAGCGGTCGTCATCGCGCTGGGCCAGGTCCAGATGCCGTGCTCGGCCGCGAGCTTGCGGGCGCTCGCGCTGAACTGGTCCGCGGTGGTGGCGAGCAGCAGGTGCATCATCGACGTCTGCGGCGGATCGGGAATGACCCGGACGCCCGAGACGTCACGGAGGGCGGCGGCAATCGCCCTGGCGTGGGCCAGGTAGCCGGCCATCCTCGGCAGCCGGACCGTGAGGCAGCTCAGCGCGGAGGCGGCGTTGGGCCATAGGCCGAACAGCATGCCGCCCATCCGCTCCCGCCATTCGCGGACGCCGGAGATGTCCTCAGCCGGCCGGCCACGCAGCAGCCGGGGAGCGCGCCGATGCCCTTGTAGAACGACACGTAGACGGTGTCGAAGAGGGCCGCGATCTCAGCGGCAGAGCGCCCGTATCCGGCCGCGGACTCCCAGAGCCGCGCGCCATCGAGGTGCGCGGCCGCGCCAGCCGAACGAGCCCAGTCGCACTGCGCGGTCAGCTCGTCCCACGGCGGCTGCTGGCCGCCGATGTCCCGCTGCGGCAGCTCGAGCAGCAGCGCGGCGGCCGGCTCGCCGATCGAGGCGAGATCCTCGGTCGTGATCAGCCGGTTCGGGTCACCCGCCGGCCGCCCCGTCAGCCCGTGTAGCCGGCGGAACGCCTGGCCCTCGTGGCGTTCGAGGTGGCACATCGGATGGAAGATGATCGTCCGGCGGCCGCGGCGGTCGGCGTGCACCCGCAGTACCGCCTGCTGCGCCATCGTCCCGCTCGGCAGGAAGACCGCCGCCGGCTTGCCAAGCAGCTCGGCGATCTTCGCCTCGAGCTCGCTGACCACGCCGCCGTCGCCGTACCGGTCGACGACGGTCTGGGCCGGGACGGTCGCGAGCAGGTCGGCCGCGATGGTCCGGCCGTGGCCGCCCAGGAACCTGGTGCATCCGTCCTGGAGCGCGGCAAGTTCAGCGTCCATCATGACCCGCCGCCCTCAGGGGGCCGGCAGGACAGCTTGTACCCGCCTGCCGCCGAACGTCCCGTCCACATAGGCCAGCGCATGCGGCACGTAGTCGCGGTACCGCACGCGCAGCACGGCCTTCCGCCCGTCCGGCGCGGTCACCGTGAGCCAGGCCGACAGCCGTCCGGCGACCCGGTTCCACACCGCGTATCCGCCAACTGACGTGTCGGACGTCCAGCGGTCACCGCGGAACGTGATCCGGGTCCGCTTCGCCGGGCCGGAGAAGCGGAACGTGCCGCCGCGCAGACCCCAGCCGCGGACGCCGTCACCGTAGTACCAGCGCCAGTCCGCGTCGCCGACCACCGTGGCCGCGACGGCGGCCAGCCGCAGGCCCGCTCGGCCGGCCTGGTTTCCTGGCCCGGCGGTCGCCGGCGTCACCTGAGCGAGGCGGCGAGCGAAGCTGCCGAGCACCCGGACCTCGGGCGTGCGCTTCGCGCACGAGGCGTTGAGCGTGCGCAGCCTGCCCGGGGCCGCCATGAACTGGCGGACGAGGCCCTGCGCGCAGCCGAAGGTGTCGTCCATCGCGTTGACGTGGGTGTCGTTGCGGATCAGGATCCACCGGGCCGACGGGCCCATCTCCTTCGCGGTCCAGGCCCCCTCGGCCGGCGTGGTCAGCGAATCCAGGTCGCCCGACAGCACCAGCACCGGCAGTGACTTCGGCGCGTACGGGGCGGAGGTAGTGATCGGCGGGTCACGGCGGGCCGGCCCGGGCCAGGTCAGGCAGGCGTCGAACTCCTCCTCCGGCTCGGTCACCCACTCGCGGACGGTGAACGGCCCGAACGTGTGCCTGGGCAGGCTCGCCACCGCGCGGGCGTATTCGGCCCGGCGCCTGGCCATCGAGGACCGGTATGAGAACGGCTGCGGGTAGTCCAGGCAGGCCGTGGCCTCGTACAGCCCGGCGTTGAAGCTCTTGACCGGCCCGGAGTTCTCGGTCGGGAAGATCTCCTGCGCGGTCAGCCGCAGCAGCGGAACCGCGTCGTGCCGCGGTCCGAGGAGCGCCCGGATCGCCGGGTCAAGTTCGCGGTAGACACCACTGTCGGCACCCGCGTAATTCACTAGCTCGATCAGCTGATCGACCCCCGCGTGCGTGGTCGTCAGCGTGCCGTAGGGGTCCCTGACCCGGCCGGTGACCGGATGGGCGCGCAGGTAGCGGGCCGCCGCGCCGATCCGGGCCCAGGACGATCCGGGCGCGGCCTGGTGGCAGGTCACGCTGCGATCGCAGGCCCGGTTGAACGCCCGCCTGGCCTCGGGGATCATCAGCGGGTAGAACGGATTGGCCTCGACAACCGGGTAGGCCGAGTCCAGCGTCACCGAGCGCAGCATCCGGTGGAAGCGGGCGGTGAACACCTGCCCGAAGAACGTGCCGTACGAGTCACCGTAGAAGTCGACCTTGCCGGTTCGCAGCTTGCGGAGCAGCAGGGCCAGGTCACGAGCCGCGTTCGCGGTCGTGTACAGATCGCTGGCCTGGACGTAGCCGTGCCCGCCGCGCAGCTTGCGGGTGTGATTCAGCTGCCTGCCGCAGGCCCCGGTGTCGGTCGTGTACGAGGCGATGCTGTCCTGCAGGGTCCAGTCCTGCAGCGCCTTGCAGGTGAACGGCGACGACGTGCCGGTGCCCCGCAGGTCGACCAGCAGCAGGTTTCGCCTGGCCAGCAGCGGGAAGAGCATGGCCCGGTAGGCGTAGGCGTAGTCGGTCGTCGGGTAGCCGGGACCGCCCTGGACCGCGACGATTGTCCTGGACGAAGGCCCGCCGGTGGCCGGGTACCACCGGAAGCCCAGCCCGATCGTTCCGGCCGCCCGGTTGAAGTAGTCATAGGGCACCCTGATCGTGGTGCACCAGGCCAGCCTGGACGCCTTGCACGGCGGGATCAGCACCGATCCGACCCGGATCGGATGCCGCCCGGCCGGCGCACTCGCCGCCGCGGGTGACGGAGCCAGCCGGTGCCCGACCGGCTTCGTGCCCGCCAAAGCCGGGACGGCCGGGCTCAGCGCGAGCACCCCCGCGAGCACAGCGAGCGTCGTGACGACGCGGACCGGGAACGAACGCCGTGTTACGGACATACCGCCGAGGCTGGCCTGGTAACCGCGCGCTGTCAAGCATCGATGGCCATGGCGTCGAGGACGAAGGCGTGCACCTCGGCCTCGTAGGCGGCCTGGGCGAAGCGGCCGGACGGTCCGGTGTGCGCTCCTGCCCCTAGCTCGACCCGGAACAGGATCGGCGCGTCCCCCGCCGACGAGGTCGCGCGGAGCCGGGCGACCCACTTGGCCGGCTCGTGCACCGCCACCCGCGGATCGTGCACGGCCCCGGTGACGAGCAGGGCGGGTCGCGCGCCGGCGGGCGGGTTGTCGTACGGCGAGTACGACCTGATGACCGCGTAGTCGGCCGGATCGCGGGGGTCCCCCCACTCGTCCCATTCGTTGATCGTCAGCGGGATCGACGGGTCGAGCATCGTCGTCACGCAGTCCACGAACGGCACCTCGGCCACCACGGCCCGCCACCGGCCGGGCCGGATGGAGTAGACGGCGCCCTGGAGCAGGCCGCCGGCCGACAGCCCGCGGGACACGATCCGGTCCGGGTCGACCAGCGGGGGCCCGTCTCGCCCGGCCAGCCAGTCAGCGACGTCGATGAAGTCGGTGAACGTCGTCGGCTTGGCGTGCAGCCGGCCCTGCTGCCACCAGTTCCGGCCGCCTTCGCCGCCGCCGCGGATATGCGCGACCGCGTAGATCACCCCGCGGTCGAGCAGCGAGGGCAGCCCGACGCTGAACTCGGGATCCGAGCAGGCCTCGTAAGCTCCGTACCCGTACAGCAGGCACGGCGCCGAGCCGTCCAGCCGGGTCTGCCGGGAGTAGGCCAGCGTCACCGGGATCAGCTGGCCGTCCGCCGCTCGCGCGCTCACTCGCCGCGTCTCGTACCGGCCCGGCTCGTAGCCCGGCACGCCGCGGCGCTTGAGCAGGGACCGCTCGCCGGTCTCCAGGTCGAGCCGGTACCAGGCAGGCGGCTCGATCAGCGACTCCTCCATGACGATGACCGAGCCCGCGTCGTAGTCCTCGGCGTGCTCGACGCTGATCGTTCCCGCCGCCAGGACCGGGCGCACCTCGATTACCTGGCCGCCGGCCAGGTCAGTGATCGCCAGCAGCGGGTCACCGCCGCGCCGCAGCGTCAGCAGCAGCCGGCCGCCGATCACGTCGCAGCCCAGCAGCCGGGTGTCCGCGCGCGCCGGGGCGACGGCCTGGCAGCCGACCGCGGTCCAGTTCGCGGCGCCCGGCGCGTCGGCAGGCGCTCGTTTCAGCGTGAACTCGGGCTCGCCGTCATCGGTGACGATATACAGCCAGCCGGCCGCGGGGTCCGCCGCCCGCGCGTGATCCACGTGGTACTCGGTGCCGCGCCGCCGGGGCTCGATCAGGACCGGGTCGGCCAGCGGGTCAGCCAGCGGGATCAGCCTGACCTCCGTGGTGTCCCGGCATGCCGACGTGATCACCGCGAACTGGCCGCTGCGGGATGCGCGCAGCGTGATCTCGTATCGCGCGTCGGTCTCGGTGAAGAGCAGCACGTCATCGGCGGCCGTCGTGCCGACGCGGTGCCGCCACAGCTCGAACGGCCGGTTCAGGTCGTCCGGCACCAGGTAGAAGAGGTACTGCGAGTCGGCCGACCAGGCGACGCCCGGGTAGCTGCGCGCGATGACGTCGGGCAGGTCCTGGCCCGATCTCAGGTCCCTGATCCGCAGCCGGTAGATCTCGGCGCCGCTGGTGTCGGCCGACCAGGCCAGCAGCGCGCCGTCCGGACTGGGCATCCGAGCGCCGACATCGACGTAGCCGGTCGCCTCGCCGAGGATGTTCTCGTCTAGCAGGACTTCCTCGGCAGATTCTCCTGATCGTGACCTAAGAAACTGAAGATTCTCTCTTCCCTGTGGTGTCCTGGTGCGGTAGATAAATCCTGACAGGGGCCATCCGACCGAGTCCTCGGCCCGGTCGGGGATCCGTCCGGCCGACTCCGCGACGAGCCGGCCGGTCAGCTCGGCCAGCTGCGCGGCGTGCTCGTCGTAGTAGGCCCGCTCCTCGGCGAGGTAGTCGCGCAGCGCCGGATGCTCATGGTCGCGCATCCAGGCGTAGTCGTCGGTCTCGGTACTGCCGTGCAATTCCCTGACCGAGGGAAGGCGCAGGGCGCTTGGCGGGACGGGCGGCTGGCCAGAAGATCCAGGCATAGTTTCATACCTTATCGCGAAGGCGGTATATAACAGCAGTTTCAGTAGTTTCAGTAGTTTCACTCGTAAACCGGGTAAAGATCTCGAAATTGTTACGGTTGCTTGCCGTGGCGGCATAACTCCAGATAGCCCCCATACTGCATAGAGCCGCGCGGACCACAGAAGGTGGGCCAGACCGCACGACAGAGGAGAACCCCCATGCTCCGATCGAACTCCAGACCGCGGCTGCGGCTGGCCGCCGCCGCTCTCGTACTCTGTGGCGGCCTCGCGGCGGCGACGCCCGCGCTCGCGGCGACTGCGGCCCCGGCCGCCCGGCTCGCCCCGGCGAGCAGCTCGGCTAACTCGTCCACCTTCGTGGTCGGCGACACCGACGCGGTCGACACGCTGAACCCGTTCAACGGCTTCACCGGCCAGGACTATGAGGTCTACGGCCTCATCTACGACAACCTGATGGACTACGGCCAGCTCGACTACACGGGGACGCCCCGGCTCGCCACCTCCTGGTCGCACTCCAAGGACGGACTGACCTGGACGTACCACATCCGCCACGGCGTGAAGTGGTCCGACGGGGTGCCGCTGACCGCCGCGGACGTGGCCTATACCTTCCAGCGCAACATCAAGCCGAACTCGATCGAGCTGGCCGACAACGAGGCTTACGTCGGGGAGATCACCAGCGCGGTCGCCACCGGCAAGTACACGGTGGTGATGAAGGTCCGGCACTACACGCCGGTGATGAACCGGCTGATCGTGCCGATCCTGCCCAAGCACATCTGGGAGCACGTCAGCGACAAGCACCTGTCCTCGTTCGCCAACGACAACCCGGTCGGCTCGGGCCCGTTCACGGTGTCCAGCTTCTCGTCCAACCAGTCGATCACGCTGAAGGCCAACCCGCACTACTGGGGCGGCAAGCCGGGCATCAGCACCCTGGTCTTCCAGCGGTTCGACAACCAGACGGCGATGAAGGAGGCGCTGCTCAACGGCAGCATCGACTTCGCCGAGGGACTGACGCCCGCGCTGTGGCAGTCGCTGAAGGGGCAGCCGGGTGTCACCACGATCAACGCGCCGTCCGGCAACTTCGACGAGCTCGCGTTCAACAACGGCGCCGCCACGACCGCCGGCCAGCCGATCGGGAACGGCAATCCGGCGCTGAAGGACATCAACGTCCGGCACGCGATCAGCTACGCCATCAATACGTCGGAGATCGTCAAGAAGGTCTGGCTCGGCACCGCCACGCCAGGCACATCGGTCATCCCGCCGATCTATACCCAGTTCCACTACACCCCGCCGGCGTCGGCCACCTACCACTACGACCCGGCCAAGGCCGAGGCCATCCTGACTGCCGACGGCTGGAAGATGGGTCCGGGCGGCGTCAGGGAGAAGAACGGCAAGAAGCTGACCCTCCGCTTCGCCGTCCGCAACGAGTCCCCCGAGGCCGTGCAGGAGGCCCCCTATATCGAGGGCTGGCTGAAGGCAATCGGCATCGGCGTCACCCCGACCTCTATGTCGGACAGCCAGCTCACCGCCGATATCGGCAACGGCCAGTACGACATGTTCATCTGGGGCTGGGGGGTCGAGCCGAACCCGGACTTCCAGTTGTCGGTTTTCACCTGCGGCCAGCGGTCCACCGGCTCGGCGCCGAACTACACCCCGGGCTGGTCGGACAGCTTCTACTGCAATCCGGCCTACGACAAGCTCTACCACCAGCAGCAGGGCCTCGACGGCGATGCGCGGGCGACGGTGATCAAGAAGATGGAGCAGATGCTCTACACCGACGATCCCTACTCGGTGCTCTACTACTGGAACGACACGCAGGCCTACCGCAGCGACCTGTTCACCGGGTTCGCGCCGCAGCCGGACCGGCCCAACGGCCTGTACCTGTACCAGGAAGTCTCCTGGTGGAGCTACCGGTGCATCCGCCCGGCCGGATCGAGCCCGTCGCTGACCGACCACAACATCGGCTGCCAGCACGAGCTCGGCGCGGTGACCAAGGCCGCCACCACAGGCGTCAACGGCGGCCTGATCGGCGGCATCGCGGCGGCGGTCGTAGTGCTCGGCGCGGCGGCGTGGCTGCTGACCAGGCGGCGCAGGACCGCGACCGCCGACGAGCGGGAGTAGCGCCTTGGCGGAAGCAATGCTCGAGGGCGCCCGGGCCGCCGCTGACGAGCGCAGCGGCCCGGGCGCGGCCCGCTCGTACGGCCTGGCCCGCACCCTGTCGGTCAAGGTCCTGAGCGCGGTGATCACCCTGTTCGTGGTGCTGGTGGGAAACTTCTTCCTGTTCCGCGTGCTGCCCGCCGACCCGGCCAAGAACCTGACCCACAACAGCGCGCTGACCGCCAGCCAGCTCGCGGCCATCAACCGGACCTTCGGGCTCGGCCTGCCGCTGCCGCAGCAGTTCTGGAATTACCTGGTCCAGACCTTCCACGGCAACCTGGGCCGGTCATTCGTCAACGAGCTGCCGGTCTCCCAGCTGATCAGCCAGGCGCTCTGGCCGACAATCCTGCTGGTCGGGACGTCCACGTTGCTGTCGACGGTGATCGGGGTCTGGATCGGCATCCGGGGCGGCTGGAACCGCGGCAGCAGGTTCGACCGGTCGTCGACCGCGTTCGTGAACGTCCTGTACGCGATGCCGGACTTCTGGCTCGGCATGGTGCTGCTGATCGCGCTGGCGGGCAAGCTGGCGATCTTCCCCGACGGCGGCATGCACAGCTTCACCGGCGGCGGCTCCGGGCTGGCCGGCCTCGCCGACCTGCTCTGGCACCTGACCCTGCCGTGCCTGGTCCTGACCCTGGTCTACCTGGCCGAGTACTCGCTGGTCATGCGGTCCTCGCTGATCGACGAGCTGAAGGCAGACTACCTGCTGACCGCGCGGGCCAAGGGCCTCCGTGACGACCTGGTCCGGCGCCGGCACGCGGTGCCGAACGCGCTGCTGCCGTCGATCACGCTGATCATGCTCAACCTGGGGTTCGTGATCTCCGGTGCGATCACGACCGAGACCGTCTTCTCCTGGCCGGGGCTTGGCCGGCTCTCCTATGTCGCGCTGAACGCGCCCGACTATCCCACGCTCGAGGGCACCTTCCTGCTGTTCTCCGCGGCGGTGATCGTCGCCAACCTGATCGGGGACCTCCTCCTCACCGTCTTCGACCCGCGGGTGAGGCAGGCATGAGCGACCAGCGCAACATCGAACTCGAAGCCCGGCAGGACCTCGGCGGCCCCGGCGATGCGACCGATCCGCCTCAGCCCTGGCTGAGACGGACTCTGAATCGCCGGCGAGCCAGACGGGTCGAAAGTCGCCACCGCAAGGCCCTGGCCCGCGCGCGCCGGCGGAGGGCGCTGGCGACGTTCTGGCGGGAATTCCGCCGGGACCGGCGCGGCATGGTCGGCCTGATCGTCCTGGCGGTCATGATCGCTGTCGCCCTGCTGGCGCCGGTGCTGGCCAACTCGCGCGGGCTGGACCCGATCTACGTCACCGCCACCCCCAACACCGGGCCAAGCCTGCATGATCTGCTCGGCACCGACAACGACGGCCGGTCCGTGCTGACCCTGCTGATCTGGGGGGCGCGCAACTCGCTGCTCGTCGGCTTCACCGCGACCTTCATCTCGATGCTGATCGGCGCGCTGGTCGGCGTCGTCGCCGGGCATTTCGGCAGCATCCGCGCGCGGGCGGGGCGGCTCACCGACAACCTGATGATGCGGGCCACCGACTGGTTCCTGGTCGTCCCGTTCCTGCCGCTGGCGATGGTGCTCGCCCGTACCATCGGCCCGTCGCTCGGCGTGATCATCGTGGTCATCGGCCTGACCTCGTGGGCCGGCACGGCACGGATCGTCCGAGCCCAGGCGCTGGCCGTCGAGACCAGGCCCTACCTGGAGCGATCCAAGGCCCTCGGGGCCGGCCACTGGCACCAGATGTACCGGCACGTCCTGCCGAACGTGATGCCGCTGCTGCTGGCCAACACGATCCTGACCGTCGCGGGGACGATCCTGGCCGAGACGACGCTGTCCTTCCTCGGGCTGGGCGATCCGACCCGGCCGACCTGGGGCGAGATGCTCGGTGCCGCGTACAGCAACGGCGTCGGAACCGGCAACATCGTCTGGCTGCTGGCGCCCGGCATCGCGGTCATCGCGGTGGTGATGGCGTTCACGCTCGTCGGTCACGCGCTCGAGACGGTGCTCGACCCGAAGCTGAGGGGGCGCTAGTGTCACTGCTCGAACTGCGCGACCTGGCTATCACCTACCGCACCGAAGGCGGCCCGGTTCCTGCCGTCCGCGGCGTGAACCTCAGCCTGGAGGCCGGCCAGACTCTGGGCCTGGCCGGCGAGTCCGGCTGCGGCAAGTCGACGATCGCCACGTCCGTCCTGCGGCTCCTCCCGCTGTCGGCCACGGTGACCGGCCAGATCCTGTTCAACGGCGAGGACGTGCTGACGATGAAGTGGGGCCGCCTGCGCGCGGTCCGCTGGGCGGGCGCCTCGATTGTCTTCCAGGGCGCGCTGCATTCGCTCAACCCGGTCAGGAAGATCGGCAGCCAGATCGCCGAGCCGATCCTGCTGCACGAGCCGGGCGTCAGCAAGGATGCGGCTGCCCGCCGGGTCACCGAATTGCTCCGCCAGGTCGGCTTGCCGGCCGACCGCGGCGCCAGCTACCCGCACGAGCTGTCTGGCGGCCAGAAGCAGCGCGTCATGATCGCGATGGCGCTGGCCTGCTCGCCGAACCTGATCATCGCCGACGAGCCGACGACCGCTCTGGACGTGATGATCCAGGCCCAGGTGCTGAACCTGATCGGCGACCTGGTCAGGGATCGCGGGATCGGCATGATCATGATCAGCCATGACCTGTCCGTGCTGTCAGCCACCTGCCAGCGGCTCGCCGTCATGTACGCGGGCCGGATCGTCGAGGAGGGCCCGGCGCATCAGGTCTTCACCGATGCGCGGCACCCCTATGCCGAGGCCCTGTCCTGGGCGTTCCCGATCATCGGCGACAGCAAGACCAGGATGAATCCGCGCGGCCTGCCCGGCGACCCGCCGGATCCGGCCGACGTGCCGTCCGGCTGCAGCTTCCACCCGAGGTGCGCGGTCGCGCAGCCGGTGTGCTCGACCAGGGACATGGAGCTGTGGCCGGCCGGCGAGGGGCGCCGGGCCGCCTGCGTCCGGGTACTGCCCGATGGCCACGGCGAGTCCGCGGCAGGCCCTGTTGAGCAAAGTAATGACCAGCCGGAGAAGGCAGCCTCATGACCGTGAGCAGCAGCGAGGGCACCGTTGCCGCGGGCGCAGGCAGGACGCCGATCCTGTCGGCGGCCGGGGTGCGAGTGGAGTTCGCCGGCCGGGGGCGGCGCCGGGCCGTGGCGACGGCCGTCGACGACGTCAACCTGGACATCGCGCCCGGTGAGATCGTCGCGCTGGTCGGCGAGTCGGGCTGCGGCAAGACCACGCTGGCCAGGACCATGCTGGGGCTCGAGCGGCCGACGGCGGGGCAGGTCAGGTTCGCCGGGCAGCCGCTGTCGTACCGGTCAGGGGCGCTGCGCGGGTACCGGCGCAGCGTACAGCTGGTCCTCCAGGATCCGACCGGCTCGCTGAACCCGCGGCACACCGTCTACGAGGCCATCGCCGAGGGAGTGCGCATCCACCGGCTGGACAACGAGGAGGCCAGGGTCGCCGACGCGCTGGCCAGGTGCGGGCTGCGCCCGCCGGAGCGGTTCTTCCAGCGCTACCCGCACGAGCTGTCCGGCGGCCAGCGTCAGCGCGTCGTCATCGCCGGGGCGCTGGTGCTCGAGCCGAGCGTGCTCGTCGCCGACGAGCCGGTCGCCTCGCTGGACGCCTCGGTTCGCGGCGAGATCCTGTCCCTGCTGCTCAAGCTGCGCGACGAGCTCGGGCTCGCCGCGCTGGTCGTCACGCACGACCTCGGCCTGGCCTGGAACATCGCCGACCGGCTCGCGGTGATGTACCTGGGCCGCATCGTCGAGGTCGGGACGCCCGAGCAGGTGTTCGCCGACCCTCGCCACCCGTACACCAGGGCCCTGATGTCGGTGCTGCCCGAGTCGCCGATCGAGCCGATCGTGCTCACCGGCGAGCCGCCTGACCCGACGAGGATCCCGCGCGGCTGCCGGTTCCACCCGCGCTGCCCCGACCTCGCCTCCGGCGCCGCGGCCGGTGCCGGGGTGGCCGAGCGGTGCACGGGGGTCCCGCTGCCCGTCCTGCCTGCCGCGGGCGGGCACGAGGAACTGGTCTCGTGCCACCTGGCCCAGACCGGGCTGGCCGGCACCGGCTCCTAGCCGTCTGGCCGCCGGCTGCCCAGCCGGGGCTAGCGCGCCTCGGCCCAGCGGCGGATGGCGTCGATCCGGTCCCGCACCTGAACCGCCGTCGCCTGGGCCAGGGCCGGCCCGCCGCAGTTACGGCGCAGTTCGGCGTGAATCGCACCGTGCGGCTGACCCGTCCGGTGATGCCACGCCGCGACCAGCCCGTTCAGCTCCTTGCGCAGCGCGGTGAGCGTTTCCCGCGTCCCGGCCGGCGGCATCCGCGGCTGCGGAATCCCGCCCGGCGAGGTCGCCTCGGCGGCGCGGGGTCCGCCTCGCCGTCGCTTGCTGATCTGCTCCGCATGGCGCTGCTTCAGCAGCATCGCCACCTGCTCGGGGTCAAGGAGACCAGGCAGGCCGATGAAATCCTCGTCTTCAGGTGAGGCGCCGAACTCCCCGCCGTCGTACAGAACCCGGTCGAAGTGCGCGGTCGACTCCAGCGCCTGGAACGGCAGCTCGTCCAGGCTGTCCGCGTGGTCGCGGCGCTGCTGCGCCTCGGCGAGCGCTCGCTCCTCGTCCTCCTCGCCGGAGCGGGGCCGCAGCACGTGGTCGCGCTCGGCCTCCAGGTCGGCCGCGTAGCCCAGCAGCACGGGGATCGAGGGCAGGAAGACCGACGCGGTCTCGCCGCGCCGCCTGGCCCTGATGAACCGGCCCACCGCCTGTGCGAAGTACAGCGCGGTGCTGACGCTGGTCGCGTAGACGCCGACGGCCAGCCGGGGGATGTCCACTCCCTCGGAAACCATCCGGACCGCCACCATCCACTTGTCGGCGGAATCGGTGAACGCCGCGATCTTCCTGCTCGCTGTCCGGTCGTCGGACAGCACCACGACCGGCCGCTCGCCGGTCAGCCTCCTGATCACGGCGGCGTAGGCACGGGCATCCTCGTGATCGCCGGCGATAACCAGCCCGGCCGCGTCCGGCATGCCCTTGCGCACTTCGCTCAGCCGCCGGTCGGCCGCCTCGATGACCCGGGCTATCCAGTCGCCCTTGGGGTTCAGCGCGGTCCGCCACGCCTGCGCCATCAGGTCGTTCGTCATGGGCTCGCCGAGCGCTCCGGAGAGCTCGTCACCGGCCCTGGTCTGCCAGCGCATCTGGCCGGAGTAGGCCAGGAAGATGACCGGCCGCACCACCGCGTCACCGAGCGCCGGGCCATACCCGTACACGTAGTCGGACGAGCTACGCCGGGCTCCGTCGGCGTCCAGCTGGTAGGTGACGAACGGGATCGGGTTGGCGTCGCTCCGAAAGGGAGTGCCGGTCATCGCCAGCCGCCGCTTGGCCGGCTCGAACGCCTCCCGGACCGCCTCCCCCCAGGACATCGCGTCCCCGGCGTGATGGATCTCATCGAAGATCACCAGCGTCGGCCTGGCCTGCGTGCGCTGCCGGTGCAGCGCCGGATGCGCCGCCACCTGCGCGTAGGTCACCGCGATGCCGACGAAGTCGGCCGACGCCCGGCCCTGGGCGTTCCGGTACTGCGGGTCGAGGGCGATTCCCATCCCGTGCGCGGCGCGCGCCCACTGGTGTTTCAGGTGCTCGGTCGGCGTCACCACCGTGATCGCCATGATCTCCCGCCGGGCCAGCAGCTCGGCCGCGATGGTCAGCGCGCAGGCGGTCTTGCCCGCGCCTGGCGTCGCGACCAGCAGGAAGTCGCGGCGCCGCACGCGGAAGTAGGTGTCGTAGGCCTCGCGCTGCCAGGTTCGCAGCGGGGCCAGGAGCTCGGGTCGCTCGGGGATCGCATAACCAGCCGGGACAGGCAAGGCCCGCTCCGGCCCGGCTGACGGCCCGGCGTCCCGCGCTGGAAGGGCCCGCTCCGGCACGAGGGCCAGTGCGGGCGGCGGCCTCTCACCCTCCGGTTCGTCGCCTCCGTCCGGGTCCGGTCCGGTCGTGCTGGCGGGAGTGCGGCTGCTCAGGAGGCGATCGGGGGTGGGGGTGCTCACGAGGGCAAGAGGCTACCATCGGCCGCCGACACCCTCCCGGCACCGCCGCGCCCGCCACGCCTCGTCCGCCCGCCACCCGCCCGCGCCCAAGCCCCACCCATCTCCCCCCGGCTCCCCGGGCTCACCCCCAGCCCGAACAACAGCGATGGGCCTGTGCTGTTACAACAGCGCTGGCCCCTGGCTGTTGCTCGGCCGGCGCGAGTCGGAGACGCGGCTAGGCGGTTGGGGCGGCGGTCGGCGGGCTGGGCGGCGTTAGGAGCGGCCGGCGGCGGCTAGGAGTTCCCTGACTCGGGCGGCCGGCAGGCCGCGGGAGTAGTTGCCGTCCCGGCCGGTAACGGTCGGCGCGGCGAGCAGGCTGTTCAGAACCGCCTCCTCCGTAGCCTCGACGACCGCAGCGAAGAACGGGTCGAGGCCGCGCCCAGTGATCGGAGACAGGCCAGCCTGGCCGGGCATGCCCGCAGGCACCACCCCCGCCGGCACCACGCCCTCCGGCACCACGCCCTCCGGCACCACGCCCTCCGGCGCCATCCCCGCCGGCATCGGGATGTTCCGGGGCAGGCTCGGCTGCCGTGCGCTCCGCGCGAAGGCCGGTCGCCACCGCGAGGAAGATCTCGCCGCTGCCGTGGTGCCCGGTCGAGCCGGTCCTGGCCAGCCCCAGCCCAGCCCGCCTGGCCAGCCGGACGCACGCCGCCGAGTCCAGCGGGGCATCGGTCACCGTGATCACGATGCACGAGCCGGCGGGCGGCGCGGCGGCGGGCGGCGCGGCGGCGGGCGGCGAGCCGGCGAGCGGCGCGGTAGCGGGCGGCGCAGCGGCGGGCGACTCCTCCGCTGGCGGCAGCATCCGGCCGACCGGCACTCCGTCGATCGTTAGCCGTTCCTGCTCACCGAAGTTCGACATCACCAGCACGCCCACCACGTGGCCCGACGGGGTCAGCCGCGAGGCGGAGCCGATGCCGCCCTTGAAGCCCAGGCAGCTCATTCCGGTCCCCGATCCCACGGCGCCCTCGGCCGGCGCCGGGCCCCCGATGCCCGCCCTGGCCGCCTCGAGCGCGGCCCGCACATCAGCCGCACTCACCTGCATCCGGCGCGCGTCGGACAGGAAGCTATCGTCGCATTCGGCGACCACCGGGATGATGACGTCGTCGGCGCCGATCGCCGGTTCCTCTTCCATCAGCAGCTCGCAGGCCGCGTCGTAGACCCGGCCTAGCTGCATGGTCGAGGTCAGGAAGATCGGCGTCTCGACCAGCCCCCACTCGGCGGCGGCCAGGAAGCCCGTGCACTCGCCGGCCCCGTTCAGCACCGCCCCGCCGGCCGGCACCGGGCTGCGGAACAAGTTGCCGCCGATGTCGATCACCGTGACCCCGGTCCGCGCGACGCCGCGGCCCGCCGGCGGCGGCGCCTCGTCCCGCCAGACCGTGGCGTGTCCGACGCCCACGCCGGGGACATCCACTATTGAGGCGGTCTGTCCGCTTGGCAGAGTACCTATCCTTATGCCGAGATCGGCTACCCGTGTCACCCGAAGATCATCGCTGATCGGGTCCCCGCACGGCCGGCCGGCCCGCCTGGCCAGCCGGACGCAGGCCGCCGAGACGAACCCGAGGAGAACTGGCGATGACGACCCCTGGCCTGGCCGGGCTGCCCGTCGTATGGAGCGAGGACTGCCTGCGGCACGAGCCGGCCGGCGAGGTATGGCTCGGCGTCTGGGAGCAGGGCACCGAGGTGCCGGAGCGGGCCACGGTCCTGCTCGCGGCGCTCACGGCCGCCGGGGCGGCCGTGACCGGCGCGCGGCCGCACTCCGACGACGCCCTCCTCGCGGTCCACCATGCGGAGCTGGTCGAGCATCTCTCGGCGATCTGGGCGCAGTGGGAGGCCGGCGGCTATGTCAGCGAGTACGGGCGGACCAGGGTGGTTCCTTACGTGTTCCCCACGCCCGGCCTGCTCGGCGGGCTGCCGATGCGCTCGCCCGCCGCGGCGCACGGGCGGGCCGGGAAGTTCTGCTACGACACCATGACCCTCGTCGGGCCGGGCAGCTGGGAGGCGATCAGGGCCGCCGCCGATGCCGCGCTGACCGCCGCTGACCTGGTCGCGGGGGGCACCCCGCTCGCCTACGCGCTGTGCCGTCCGCCCGGGCACCACGCCGGCCCGGCCGCCTACGGCGGATCGTGCTACCTCAACAACGCGGCGATCGCGGCTCAGGCGCTGCGCGGGTCGGGCGCCGGACGGGTGGCGGTGATCGACATCGACGCACATCACGGCAACGGCACGCAGGCGATCTTCTACGATCGCGCCGACGTCTACTACGGCAGCCTGCACGTCGATCCCGGAGCCGGCTGGTTCCCGCACTACGTGGGCTACTCCAGCGAGCGCGGCACCGGCGAGGGGACCGGTGCCAACCGGAACCTGCCGCTGGCGCCGGGAACGGGTGACGACGCCTGGCTGGCCGCCATCGAGGTGCTGTGCGGTGACGTCCGGGAGCAGGGCGCCGACGCCGTCGTGGTGTCGCTCGGGGTGGACGCGGCCGCCGCCGATCCGGAGAGCCCGCTCCAGGTCAGTGCCGATGGCTACCGGCGGGCCGGCGAGCTCATCGGCGCGCTCGGGCCGGTGGTCGCCGTCCAGGAAGGCGGGTACGACCTGCCATCGCTGGGCGGGCTGGTCACTGCCGCGCTCGGCGGCCTGCTGGACGGCCGGACGTGAACGCGCTGCTGGCCCTCGCCGCCTCGGTGCTGTGGGGTTCCTCCGATTTTGGCGGCGGACTGATGTCGCGACGGCTGCATCCCTCGGCCGCCGTCCTGATCTCCCAGGCCATCGCGCTGCTCGGCCTGCTCGCCGCGCTGCCGTTTCTTCCGGTTCCCGGCGGCTGGTACCTGCTGATCGCCTCCGTCGCCGGCGTGGTCGCGACCCTGTCCCTGGCCAGCTTCTACCGGGCGATGGCCGATGCCCCGCTCTCGCTCGTGGCCCCGATCACCGCGGCCGGAACTGGCATCCCGGTCCTCGTCGGGCTGGCCCGCGGCGAGCACCTGAGCGTCCTGCAGGGCGCCGGGATCGGCGTCACCATCGTCGGGGTGATCCTGGCCTGCGGGCCGGAGTTCCGCAGCGGAATTCACGTCCGGCGGCAGGCCGTGCTCTTCGCGGTATTGTCAGCGGCCGGGTTCGGGATCGCCTATACGCTGCTCGCCCTGGCCGCCGGGGACGGCAGCGTGTACGGGACGCTGCTGCTCCAGCGGGTCGGCGGCCTGGTCGTGCTCGCACCGATCGTGCTGCGGGGCCGGATACTCGGCCAGGTCCGGCTCAGCGCCCGGCGCCTGGCCGCGCTGGCCGCGATCGGGATCTCCGACATCATCGCCAACGGGTCGTACGCGCTCGCCGCCAGCCGCGGCAACCTGGCGATCGCGGCCGTGCTCGCTTCGCTCTACCCGGTGGTCACGGCCCTGCTCGCGCGCGGCATCCTGGCCGAACGGCTGCGCCCCGTGCAGTCCATGGGTGTCGTCGCCGCGCTCGGCGGCGTGATCATGCTGAGCTCCTAGCGCCCGCCCGCCCGCCGGGTCGGCGCCGGGTCCGGTTCGAGGTACCCGGCGAAGAACGCGGTCTCGGCCTCGGTGAGCCGCCGGGGACGGTCCGCTACGAAGTCGAAGGGCGCCAGCACGGTGCGGGCACTGACGCAGACCCGGTCGCCGTCCTTGACCAGGTAGCTGATGGTCACCGTCGACGCCCGCAGACCGCTGACCCACGACTCGATCTCGACCGGATCACGCCGGTGCACGAGCTGGCTCCGGTAGTCGATCTCATGCCGGACGACGACCGAGCCGCGGCCCAGGAAACTGTCTTGCTCGCTAGGTGCCATGCAGCCGATGAGGTCGACCCGCGCCTCTTCGAGGTACCGCACGAAAGCCACGTTGTTGATGACCCCGTAGACGTCCATGTCGGACCAGCGCAGCGGGCAGAGAAAGCGGTGCCGGGCCATGGGTCAGCGCCCGCAAGCCGGCGGCAGCGCGGTCACGATGCCAGCTCGTAGACGTAGCGGCTGGTCGGCACGACGTCCAGATTCTCGTGCGCGCCGAATCGGGTGACGCTGTCGATCATCAAGGTGAGGCGCCGGCGCAGTTCGGCGTCGTCGCCGCCGCTGCCGTAGAAGACATGCAGATCGGTCATGGCCGCCATGGGAAACAGTTCCTCGACCAGGGCATCGACCCGGTCGCTGCCGTGGATAGCCCGCAGGACGCGGTTCTGCACATACCCGAAGGTCGCCTGGGTCTGGATGGCCACGCTCGTGTGCAGGCCCTGCCACCGGTGCTGCCACTCGTCCGCAGTCAGGTCCGGCGGGATGCGCAGGAAACCGATCTGGGCTAGCGCTGGGCAGCGCTGACCGTCGGCCGTTGGCGGCGGGACGAGGGGCGTTCGCTCCTCCACCTCCCAGCCTGCGCTGCGCTCCGCTGTCGCGGCCAGCAGCCCGGAGAACCTGCCCGGCTCGCCATCGGCCCAGATGCTGACCACGGCGGAAACCGGGGCGTCAAAGGAGGTGATCCGGAGCTTCGCCGCAGCGACGTCCGCGTCGTCCACGTTGACCTGCAGCCTGGTCGCGCCCTCAGCTCGCAGTGCGTCGCGCAGTTCCGGCGCGTGCAGGGCCGAGTCGAGAGCGGTGCCCCACAGGGCATACATGAGCTTCACTGGCGTACTCCTCTGGTCAGCAAGAATCTAGACCAGCGTCCTGGCCGGGGGCCTAGAGCCAGTCCTGGCGCTTGAAGACGAAGTACAGGCAGACCGAGGCGGCGACCATGATGGCGGCCGCGGCACCCACCCCCCAGGGCTTGCCGAACCCGGCGTAGGGGACGTTCATGCCGTAGAAGCCGGTCACGAGCGTCGGCACGGCCACGATCGCCGCCCAGCTGGTCACCTTCTTGGTGATCACGTTCATCCGGTTGGCCTGCACGGTCAGGTGCGTCTCCAGGATCGTCGTGACCAGGTCGCGCAGGCCCTCTGTCCACTCGGTGGCCCGCAGCACGTGGTCGTAGACGTCCTGGTAGTACGGCATCATCGTGTCGTCGACGATGCCCAGGTCCCGCCGGAGCACGGCATTGACGACCTCGCGCATGGGCAGCACGACCCGGCGCAGCAGCACCAGGCTCTTGCGCAGCTCGAAGCTGCGCCGCTGGACGGCACCCTGATCCTTGGGGTTGTCGGCGAAGACCTGGTCCTCGACCGCCTCGATCAGCTCGTCCAGCGACTGCACGGTGGCGAAGTAGCCGTCCACGATGTTGTCGAGCAGGCCGTGCAGCAGGTAGCCGACGCCGTTCTTGGCCAGGTCAGGACTGCCGTCCCAGTAGCTGACCACGGCCCCGATGTCCATGCCGTCGTCCTTGCGGACCGTGATCAGCGCCCGCTTGGTGATGAAGGCGGCCAGCTCGCTGGTCGCGAGCTCGCCGGTCTCGGCGTCCAGGTGCACCGCGTACGCGGTCAGGAACAGGTGGCTCTGGTACCGGTCGAGCTTGGTGCGCTCATGCTCGTGCACCGCGTCCTCGATGGCCAGCGGATGCAGCCCGAATTCCTCGCTCAGCACCGCGAGATCGGCCCGGTCCGGATCGTGCAGGTCGAGCCAGACGATGGTCGAGTCCTCCTGCAGGTGATCGCTGATGTCGGCGACCGGGAAGCCCTCGGCCACCAGCGAGCCGTCCCGGTACAGGCGGGTACGGGCCTGGCACTTCGTCGGCGTGGACTCGCAGACGGCAGCGGCAGCGGCCGCGACCGGGTCGTTGCCGCGGAAGGTCACCCGGCCTCCGGCACTCATGTCATCTACCTTCGCTGGCGGATCAGGACGGACGATCCGTCAGCGTACCCCGTACCAGCAGTAACCGGCCTGTTCGCGCAGTAACCGGACGGCGCGCAGGCCCGCGGTCAGGCCAGGGCGCGGCGGCTGACCCGCCAGTAGCAGAACCCGGCGAGCACCGCTGCGAGCACCAGGAAGATCGCTGTCTCGTACCACTGGAACGCCCAGTACCGGCTGCCTGGCTGGTACGTGACCGCGACCCGGACGCCCTTCCTGGCCAGGCAGCCCAGGAAGGCGGCGGGGCCGCCGGTCTGCGTCGAGCAGCCGGCCGGGACGCGGCTGACGACGTGCCCGGCCGCGTTGGCGGCGTAGCTGGACAGGATCCAGCCGTCGCCCTTGCTGCCCACGCTGAGGAACAGCCCGTTGGCGGGACCCGAACCGAAGGCGCCCAGCGATACCTTGCCGAGCGCGAGAACCGCATGCACGGGCGCGATCAGGTGCGGCCGGATCCAGGTGGGCCAGGCGAGCTGGATGGCGGTGAACCCGGCCAGGGTGACCGCCATCGCGGGGACCGTCCGCCGGACCAGCACCCCGGCGGTGACCCCCAGCGCGAAGGCGAAGGCGGCGTAGCCGACCGGTACGACACCGCTCGCGGCGAAGGCAGCCGGGGTGAACCTGGTGACCGTGGTGGGTGACGCGCTCCCGGCGAGCACGACGGCCTTGTTGATGGGGGCGGCCCACCACGTCACCATCAGGGTCGCCACCGCGGCCGCGGCCATCGAGGCCAGGCCGATGAGTCCGAGCTTCACGCCGATCCACCGGTAGCGGCTGACGCTCTGATTCCAGGCCAGCCGGAACGTCCCGGTCTCGATCTCCCGGGTAATCAGCGGCGCACCCCAGAACATGCCGATAACGGCGGGCGCGAGAAGCACGATCGCTGCCGCGATGCCGTGCAGCCGGTCGTACGAGCCGGCCCGGACCTGCCTGAGGAAGCCGCTGGCCACCGACTCGCAGTCGTGCTGGGCAAGGCAGGCCGCGACGCCGCTGGTGTTATACAGGTGCGCCAGGCTGAGGCCGGAGACCAGCAGGACCACCGCGAGGACGGCCAGGACGGCCGCGGCCGCGATTGCCTGGGGGCGGAACTGGCGCCAGGTCAGCCACATCATCGTCGTTCCTCCGCAGCGAAGAAGCAGGGCGTACTCACGCGAGCCGCCGGTGCCTGATCCAGAAGACGCAGAAAGCGGCCAGGGCGACCGCGACCACCAGGAAGATGGCCGTCTCGAACGACTGAAGGGCCCAGAACCGGCTGGCCGGCTGGTAGGTGATGACCTGCCGCAGGTGCAGCCGCGTGATGGAGGCGTTGCACGCCTGAATGCCCTGGCTGATGCAGGCGTGGGTCGGCGGGCCGGTGAACGGCTGGCCGTCGGGCTTGACCGACTGGTTCGTGAGGATCCAGGCACCGGGCTTGCTGGCCGAGTCCTGCACGATCATGTGACCACCGCTGCCGATCATGACCTCGTCGAGACGGTCAACGCTGAAGGGCGTGCTCTCGCGGAGCGGGCTGATCAGGTGCGGGCGTACCCAGTTCACCCAGGCGAGCTGGACGGACGCGAAGCCGGCCAGGGTGACCGCCATGGCGGGGATGGTGCGGCGGATCAGCAGCCCGGCGGTGACGCCGAGCGCGAAGGCGAAAGCGGCATACCCCACGGGCGCGATGCCTTGGGCACCGAACAGGGGCGGGGCGACCCTGGCGATACTCAGCGAGTCCGACGCCGCGGCCGCGGCCGCCTTGAAGACGGGGCTCGCCCACCAGCCGGTCATCAGGGCCAGCAGCCCGGCGGTGACCATCGCCGCGAGGCCGATGAGGCCGAGCTTGACCACGACCCAGCGGGCCCGGCTGACGCTCTGGTTCCAGGCCAGGCGGAAGGTCCCGGCCTCGATCTCGCGGGCGATGAGCGGCGCGCCCCAGAATATGCCGATGATGGCCGGCGCCGCGTAGACGATATAGATCCCGGCGTAGAAGATCTTCTCGCTGAACCCGCCCTTCACCTCGTTGATGAAGTTGCCCGCGAAGGTGCCGCAGCTGCTGCCATGGCAGGTAGCCAGGCCGCTGCTGTCGTAGATGTGGGCCAGGCTCAGCCCGGTCACCAGCAACGTGACGGCGAGCGCGGCCAGGAACGCGACGGTGACGATCGTCTGGGCGCGGAACTGGCGCCAGGTCAGCCAGATCATCGCTGCGCCTCCATCGACGGTGTGACCGTACGTGCGGATGGTGGGGCGACCTGGCTCATGTAGGCGAGCACCAGGTCCTCCAGGCCGATGTGGTCGGCGGCCCAGGCCGGGTCCGCGACCGGAGAGGCACTCCGGACCAGCAGCGTGCTCTGCCGGTCGGTGTGGCTGGCCGAGATCACCTGCCAGTCGTCCGGCAGGGCGGCGGGATCGCAGCGGGGTCCGGTCAGCTGCCAGTGGGTGGCCAGGAGTTCGTCGACCTCGCCCGCGAGCCGCACGCGCGACGCGACCAGCACGATCAGGTAGTCGCAGGCTCGCTCCAGGTCGGAGACCAGGTGCGAGGACATGACGACGCTGAGTTCCTGTTCCGCGGTCGCCTCCATCAGGACCTGGAGGAATTCACGGCGGGCCAGCGGATCCAGGCTCGCGATCGGCTCGTCGAGAATCAGCAGCTCCGGCCGCTTGGCGATGGCCAGCGTCAGCGCCAGCTGGGCGCGCTGGCCGCCGGACATCTTCCCCGCCTTCTGCGACGGATCCAGCCCGAGCTGGGTGATCCGGCGCTCAGCCAGCTCGTTGTCCCAGCCGGGGTTCATGTGCGCGCCCAGCCTGAGGTGGTCGGCGACGCTCAGCCCGGCGTAGGTCGGGGTGTCCTGGGCGACGAAGCCGACTCTGGCCAGCTGCTCGGAACTGCTAGCCGGCTGGCCGCCCAGCACCTCGATCTTGCCTGACGTCGGCTGCAGCAGTCCCACGGCCAGGTTCAGCAGTGTGGTCTTTCCCGCTCCGTTTGGACCGACCAGCCCCGTGACGTGCCCGGACGGGACGCTCAGCGTGCAGTCGGTAAGCGCCTGGCGGCGCCCGTACCGCTTACTGAGTCCCGATGACTCAAGGACAGCCGTCATATCATTCGCTCCTTAGCTGGCCCGCTGGGCCGGTGGCCGGTGAAGTGCTGGCAGCTGGCGAATCTCGGCCGTTGCCTGCCTCGCTGCCGTTGCCCGGCGTGCTGTTCCTGAACGTGTTGACGAACAGGGCCTCGATGCTCTCGTCGTCGAGTCCTGAGGTGCGCGCCTTGGCCAGCCAGCGCGTCAGGTCCTCGCGTAGCGGACCATGAGCGGCGAGCGACCCGTCGGTGAGCGTCCGCGTCACGAAGGTCCCGACGCCCGCCCTGGCCGCCACCAGTCCCTCGTATTCCAGCTCCCGGTAGGCCTTGAGCACCGTGTTCGGGTTGATCGCCAGCCGCGCGACGACGTCCTTGACCGTCGGCAGCTGGTCACCCTCGCTCAGCAGGCCGAGCCGGAGCGCCTGCCGCACCTGATGGATGAGCTGGAGGTACGGCGAGACTCCCGACCGGGTGTCCAGGTGGAACTCGATCACCGTTCCTCCTTCATTTCACTAGGTACCTAGTACTATAGGATCCTACCTAGCTGCCATGTCAAGAGGATGAGCCGGCCAGTCGTGCGGCCGGGAGGCCGGCCGCCGGGGGGATCAGCCTGGGTGACAGCGAGCGTCAGCTGCCGTCGGGGAACCCGCCGCGGTGCAGGACCATCGGCTGGCGAGGCAGCGCCGCCGATAGCCCGCCGCGACCGGTCATGTCGCTGCGCCTCCACTCGGTCATGCCGATCAGCGTAGGAAAGGTCTGACCTGCTGTCGCCCGGAACCGCGCCTGGCTCTGCTGAGCGGGCCGGCCCGGCCTGACTGATCGGCCGAGAACGGGGTAGCCGCAGCCCATGACCGAGCCAGCAACCCTCCCCGCCGATCCAGCCAGCAACGGCGCCGGGAGCGGCGAGCAACGGGCCGGGAAAGGCGAGCCGAGCGGCACCAAGAAGACCGTGCTGATCGCGGGGGCCGCCAACCTGGTCGTGGCCGTGATCAAGGCCGTCGCCGGGGTCCTCACCGGCTCGAGCGCGATGCTGGCCGAGGCGGCGCACTCCGTCGCCGACACGCTCAATCAGGTCTTCCTGCTGACGTCGATCAACCGGTCGCGCAAGCCGGCCGACGAGGAGCACCCGTTCGGCTACGGCCAGGAACGCTACTTCTGGTCCCTGCTCGCCGCGTTCGGGATCTTCGTGCTGGGCGCCGGGTTCTCTATCTTCGAGGGCATACTCGCGCTGGGCCGGTCCAGCGAGTCCGGCAGCACCCTGATCGCCTACATCGTCCTCGTCGCGGCCGGCGCGGCCGAGACGACCTCGTTCATCCGGGCTTACAGCCAGATGCGCGGCGAGGCCCGCCACGATCACACCGCCCTGCTCGAGCACGTGAAGAGGTCCGCCGACACGACGGTCAAGGCCGCGCTGTTCGAGGACACGGCGGCGATCATCGGCCTGGCCCTCGCGGCGGCGGGCATCGGCCTGCGCCAGCTGACTGGCTCGGGCGTCTGGGACGGCAGTGCCTCGATCGCGATCGGCGTGCTGCTCGTCGTCGTCGCGGTACGGCTCGGCATGGACAACAAGGACCTGCTGATCGGCCGCGCGGCCGACCGCCGCGAGCTGGCCGGGATACGAGCCGAGATCGAGTCCACCGAGGGCGTCGACGAGCTGCGCGAGCTGCTGACCATGCACCTCGGACCCGACCATCTGATCGTCGCGGCCCGGGTGTCGTTCACGGACGGGCTCTCCTCCGACGACATGGAGGATCTCTCCGATCAGATCGACCGCCGGCTGGCCGAGAAGCTGCCGCAGGACGCGCACGTCTTCATCGACCCGACGCCCAGGGACGCCGAGCGACGAGAGCGCGCGTCGCAGCGAGCGGCCCGCCAGGCCAGGCAGGACCAGGCCCAGCCGCTGCGGCCCAGGAAAGCTGCCGAGCAAGCTGTCGAGTAAACCGCCCTAGCCAGCCTGCGGATGAGAACGCAGCACCGTCTCGATCGCCAGGACCAGCGCGAACACGCTCAGCGCCGTGATCGCGAGCAGCACCGCGAGGGCCGGCAGGCCGGCCGCGTTCGCGTTGCTACCGACAATCCACCACAGCGAGTTCCTGAAGGCAAGCGCCGCGAGCAGGCTCGCGCAGGTGATCACAACGGCGTCGAGGAGCCGGCGAGGCACTCCGGTCAGGATCGCCGGACCGCGGACGAACCCGAGGTATCCCCCGGCCCCGGCCAGGAACGCGAACATACCGCAGCCCAGCAGCGAGACGGTCAGCACCGCGGGTCCGGCGGCGTACCCCTCCCTGATCGCCTGCATCCCGCCGGTCACGATGCCGAAAACCAGGCTGGCGAGCAGGGCCGACCACAGCGGGTGCCGGCGCACCGGCGCTGCTGCGCGCCGGTCGATCCAGGCCAGTCCGGCCCGGGCCGGCCCCGCGAGCGGCCCTAGCCGGCGGCTCTGCTGGCCGAGCATCACGATGACGTCCGCGAGCCAGTCAGCGGCAGCCGGCCCGTCGGCCGGGGCTCGCCCTGGCCGCCGGAGCGGAACCTGGCGGAGCCTGACCACCGCCATGGCGGTCAGGACCGTCGTCACGGCCAGGAACCCGATCTGCAGCCACGTCGCGCCGTTCCAGAGCGCGCGATTCGCGCCGGCTGCCACCGCCACCCACTGGGCCAGCGATGTGACCACGATGAGCCCGAGCACGACCCGGCAGCCGCGGAGCAGGTCGATGACCCGCTGGACGGGCAGCGGCTCCGCCCGGCGGCACAGCGGCACCCGGGCCAGCGAGGCCGCCGTCAGCAACGGCACGAAGAACATCGCGAACGACACGAACACGTCGTACGGGTCGTTCAGCCACGGCGCGTGGTCGTAGATGACCTTGATCTGCTTGACCGGCCCGGCGGTGACCGAGTACACAGCCGCGGCGAGCAACGTGGCGATGATCGCGCTGCCGATCAGCGTTCGCCCGGGATCGCCGACGGCGAGGACGCGGGCTTCCTGACGATCCGGCACGTGAACAGACTACTACGTGGCACGTACTACGTGAACTGGATTATCCCAAGGCCGCCGTGACGACCGGGCTGACGGCGGCTCGCCAGCTGAGGATCATGGAGACGTGAGCGACTCCAGTGGCATCGGCTTGTTCGGCGCGCTGTTCGACCGAGGGGCGGTCGACGTGAGCGACCAGGCCTGGCTTCAGGCCATGCTCGACACCGAGGCGGCACTGGCCCGCGCCGTGGAGCGCGCCGGGCTCGCGCCGGCCGGATCCGGCGCGGCCGTCACCGCGGTCGCGCGCTCTGGTCTTTTCGACAACGGAGCGCTCGGGGCGGCTGCCGTGGCCACGGGCAATCCCGTGCCGGCCCTGGTCAGGGCGCTGACCAAGTTGCTGCCTGAGACGGCGGCAGCAGCCGCCGCAGCTGTCCACCGCGGCGCAACCAGCCAGGACATCATCGACACGGCCCTCATGCTGCTCGCCCGGCAGGGCATCGATGCCATCCTGGCCGACCTGCGGGCAGCGGCCGGCCGCTGCGCCGGCTGGGCGGCTCAGCACGCGGACACGGTCATGTCCGGCCGGACGCTGCTCCAGCAGGCCGTGCCCGTGACCTTCGGGCTGGTTGCGGCGGGCTGGCTGACCGCGATCGATGAGGCTCGCCGCGACCTGCACCGGATCAGGACCGGCGGCCTTGCCGTTCAGTTCGGCGGGGCGGCCGGCACGCTCGCCTCGCTCGGCGACGCCGGGCCCGGCGTCGCCGGCCTCCTGGCGGACGAGCTCGGCCTGGCCGAGCCCGTGCTGCCCTGGCACACGAACCGGCACCGGATCATCGACCTCGCGGCCGTGCTGGCCGGCACCTGCGCGGTCCTGGGCAAGGTCGCCCGCGACGTCACCCTGCTCGCCCAGACCGAGGTCGCCGAGGCGCACGAGGACACCGGGACCGGCCGCGGCGGCTCATCCGCCATGCCCCACAAGCGGAACCCCGTCGCGTCGATCGTCATCCTCGGCTGCACCAGGCAGGCCCCCGGCCTCCTGGCCACGCTGGCGGCCGCCGGCGAGCAAGAACTCCAGCGCGCCGCCGGCGCCTGGCACTCCGAATGGCACCCCCTCACCACCCTGCTCCAGCTCACCGGCTCCGCCTCCTCCTGGACCGCCGACCTCCTAGACGGCCTCCAGATCGACCCCGCAAGAATGCGCGCCAACGCCCAGGCCACCCACGGCCTCCCCCAGTCCGAACACCTAGCAGCCCTCCTCTCCCCCGCCCTAGGCCCCCTCCAAGCCCACGACCTGCTAGCCCAGGCAACCACAAAAGCCCTCACCGACGGCATCGACCTAACCGACGCCCTGCTCACCACCCCCGAAGCCGCGGCGCTCCTGTCCGAGTCCGGACTGACCCGCGGCGACATCGAGTCAGCCCTCCGCCCCGAGTCCTACCTGGGCGCAACCGCCGAGTTCATCCGCCGCGCCCTGGCTGCTCACCAAACCTGCGACGCGACCCTCACCGCATAACTGGTTCTGCCGCGCCAGTCCCGGTGCCCAGAGCCCCTACGCTTTCCCGACATGACCACAGATCAAGACCGCACCGACAACGGCATGAGAACCCGCCGCGAGGTCCTAGGCAATGACCACGTAGATAGAGCCGTCAGCCAGACGACGGACTTCACCGCCCCGTTCCAGGACTTCATCACGAGATACGCGTGGGGGGACGTCTGGTCCCGCCCCGGCCTCTCGCGCGCCGACCGCAGCATGATCACCCTCGCCATCCTCGCGACGCTGCGCCAGGAGCACGAACTCGCCATGCACGTCCGCGCGGCCCTGACGAACGGCCTGACAGCCGCCCAGATCCAGGAGGTCCTGCTGCAGGTAGCCGTCTACGCGGGAGTTCCGGCGGCCAACCGCGCGTTCGCCATAGCGGCCGAAGTGCTGGAGAATGCTACGTAGTCCGCACAGTTGTTCACTTAGCGGCCTATCGAATATCGTTTCGGTAGGTGCGGCGAGGAAGGCTGGTTCGGTGTGGCTCAGATCGTGTCGCTGGCCGAGGCGATCGCCGCTGCCGTTCACGACGGGGATACCGTCGCGATGGAAGGCTTCACGCACCTGATCCCGCACGCCGCGGGTCACGAGGTGATCAGGCAGCGCCGGCGCGACCTGACCCTGGTCCGGATGACCCCCGACATCATCTACGACCAGCTGATCGGCGCGGGCTGCGCCCGCAAGCTCGTGTTCTCCTGGGCCGGCAATCCCGGCGTGGGATCGCTGCACCGGTTCAGGGACGCCGTCGAGCACGCGTGGCCGGTCCCGCTGGAGATCGAGGAGCACAGCCACGCGGGCATGGCCAACAGGTACGTCGCCGGGGCATCCGGGCTGCCGTTCGCGATCCTGCGCGGCTACCGCGGGACCAGCCTGCCCAGCCAGACCGCAGGCGTCGCCGAAGTGGTCTGCCCGTTCACCGGCGAGCGGCTGACCGCGGTCTCCGCGCTCCGGCCGGACGTCGCCGTCGTCCACGCCCAGCAGGCGGATCGCACCGGCAACGTCCAGTACTGGGGGATCACCGGCGTGCAGAAGGAGTGCGTGCTCGCCTCGGCCAGGTCGGTGGTGACCGTCGAGGAGATCGTCGACGTGCTCGACCCGCGGCCGGGCGCGGTCGTGCTGCCGTCCTGGGCCGTCAGCTACGTGGCTGCCGTGCCCGGCGGTGCGCACCCGTCCTACGCACTGGGCTATTCGGCCCGGGACAACGACTTCTACCTGGCGTGGGACGCCATCAGCAGGGACCGGGCGACGTTCGCCGCCTGGCTCGACGAGCACGTCTACCCGAGCCCCGCCAGTCCGGCCGGCGATGCGGATGCCGTGCTGGCCGGGGACCCGGGAACCGTCCGATGAGCTATACAGCCGACGAGATGATGACCGTCACGGCCGCGCACGCGCTGCGCGACCGGATGACCTGCTTCGTGGGCATCGGCCTGCCGAGCGAGGCCGCCAACCTGGCCCGCGTGACGCACGCGCCCAACCTGGTCCTGATCTACGAGTCGGGCACGATCGGCGCCAAGCCAGCCGTCCTGCCCCTGTCGATCGGCGACGGCATCCTGGCCGAGACCGCCGACTCCGTGGTCAGCGTCCCGGAGATCTTCAACTACTGGCTCCAGCCCGGCCGGATCGACGTGGGCTTCCTCGGCGCTGCCCAGCTGGATAGGTTCGGCAACATCAATACCACGGTGATCGGCGACGACTACGCCGATCCGAGGGTCAGGCTGCCGGGCGCGGGCGGGGCACCCGAGATCGCGGCGGCCTGCCGGGAGGTCATCGTCGTGATCAGGCAGTCGCGCCGGACGTTCGTGGACCGGGTTGATTTCGTGACCTCGGTGGGCTTCGGCGATGGCCCGGGCAGCAGGCGGCGGCTTGGCCTCACCGGCGCCGGGCCGCGGCATGTCATCACTGACCTCGGCGTCCTGACCCCTGACCCGCAGACGAGCGAGCTCGTGCTGTCCGGCATCTACCCCGGGGTGTCCGTTGCCGATATCAAGGGCAGAACTGGCTGGGACCTGCAGGTCTCGGCCAACCTCAGCGAGATCCCGGCCCCGTCCGAGCCCGAGCTGGCGGCGCTGCGCGGCTTGCTCGCCACGATGCCCGCCGGCAAGCTGAGCGAAGGAGCAGTCCGATGACCGCCGATCCGCACGGTGTCGGTCAGCACGGTGTTGGTCAGCACGGGGCCGCCAGCGGCGGGCTGATCCTGCCCCGCTACGAGCGGCCCGGCGGAGTGCATCCGCCGCTCAACTCGCCGGAGTACCGCTCCTCCCAGCTGCGCGCCCCGGCGCAGCCGCTCGTGCCGATGCCGCAGTGGCTGACCGAAGTAACCGGCCCGCTGCTCGGCGCGGAGCGGGTGACCGCCGCCGACAGCGATCTGACCACGCGCCATCCGGGCGAGCCGCTCGGCGAGCGGATCATCGTCACCGGCCGGGTACTGGACTCCGGCGGCAGGCCGGTCCCTGACACGCTCCTCGAGATCTGGCAGGCGAACTCAGCTGGCCGGTACGCCCACCGAGTCGACGACCACCCCGCGCCGCTCGACCCGAACTTCGACGGCGCCGGGCGCTGCCTGACCGACCCCGACGGCCGGTACCGGTTCGTCACGATCAAGCCGGGTGCCTATCCGTGGCGGAACCACCTCAACGCGTGGCGACCGGCCCACATCCACTTCTCGCTGTTCGGCCGGGCGTTCACGCAGCGACTGGTGACCCAGATGTACTTTCCCGGTGATCCCCTCTTCGCGCAGGACCCGATCTTCAACTCGGTGCCCGACCCGAAGGCCCGCGAGCGGATGATCGCCCGATTCGACCTCAGCCTGACCGAACCGGAGTGGGCGCTGGGCTTCGAGTGGGACATCGTGCTGCGCGGCCCGAGCGCGACTGTCTTCGAGACGCAGGAGGACGCGTGAACCTGCCCATCACGCCGTCGCAGACGGTCGGCCCGTTCCTGGCCGTCGTCCTGCCGTGGCCGGACGGCCCGTTCGTGGTGCCCGAGGGGACTCCCGGCGCTATCACGATTACCGGCACGGTTTTCGACGGCGCCGGCGAGACCGTGACCGACGCGCTGGTCGAGACCTGGCAGGCGGACCCGGATTCCCGGTTCGACCATCCGGACGACCCGCGCGGTGCCGCGGGGGCGGCCGCGGCCGGGTTCCGCGGTTTCGGCCGGTGCCCGACCGATGCCAGCGGCCAGTACCGGATTGTGACGCTCCGCCCCGGTCCGCTCCCGTGCCCGGCCGGCGGGACGGAGGCGCCGCACCTGGACGTCTCGGTCTTCTCCCGTGGCCTGCTCGACCGCGTCGTGACCAGGATCTACTTTCCGGACGAGACCGAGGCGAACGCGGCCGACCCGGTCCTGTCCGCCATCGGCGACGACGCCAGGCGAGGCACGCTGGTCGCCAGCGCGGTTCAGGGCGGCGAACCGGGCCAGTTCCGGTTCGACATCCGGCTGCGCGGCGATCGCGAGACCGTCTTCTTCGATGTCTGATGCTGGCGCTGCCCCGCGCCCGCTGCCGCTGACGGCCTCGCTCGAAGGGCCAGCCGGGGCCCCGGTCCTGGTGCTCGGGGACTCGCTCGGGACCTCCCGCGCGGTCTGGGACCCGCAGGTACCGGCACTGGCGGAGCATTTCCGGCTGCTCCGGTTCGAACTGCCAGGACACGGCGGCGCAGCCGCCCCCGCCGGGCCGTACTCGATCGCCGACCTTGGCGCAGGCGTGCTCGCACTGCTCGATCAGCACGGCATTGAGCGGGCGGCCTACTGCGGAATCTCGCTCGGCGGCATGATCGGCATGTGGCTGGCGGCCGCGCACCAGAGCCGGATCGCGGCGCTCGGGCTGATCTGCACGTCGGCCTACCTGCCGCCGGCGTCGGCCTGGCTGGCCCGGGCTGACCAGGTCGTCGCGGCCGGGATGGCCTCGATTTCCGGCCCGTCGATCGGCCGGTGGTTCACCGCGGCCTTCGCTGAGCGCGAGCCGGACATCACGGCCGCGTTCGCCACTGACCTGGAACGCACCGACGTGACCGGTTACGCAGGCTGCTGCGCGGCCATCGCGGGCATGGACCTGCGCTCGCGGCTCGGCTCGATCACGGCACCCGCGCTCGTCATCGCCGGCGAGCAGGACCCGGCGACACCGCCCGATCACGGGGCGCTGATCGCGTCCGGCATTGGCGGCGCACGGCTGGTTGTCCTGGCCGGTGCCGCTCACCTGGCGAATGTCTCGTCGCCTGACGAGGTCACGACGGCGCTGCTCGCTCACCTGGGCGGCGGGTCGGACCGGCTCGGCTAGCCAGGATTTCGCCCCCGGGCGTTACCATGCAGTTGAGATGAGAACTTCGGGGCGCACAGCGAACACCTCCGCCGACGCGGGGCACCCGGCCGACGGGGCCGTGCCCGTGGCGCCGGAGGACAGCCCTGAACTGCCGGAAGACGGCACGGTAGTCCCGGGAGACGGCGCGGCAGCCACGGGGCCGGAGGCTGCGCACCCCAGGGACAGCGATTTCGTGCAGTCACTGGATCGCGGGCTGGCCGTTATCAGGGCATTCGGGCCAGACCGGGAGCGGCTGAGCCTCAGCGAGGTCGCGCGGGCCACCGGGCTGACCAGGGCCGCTGCCCGCCGGTTCCTGCTCACGCTGGTCAGGCTCGGCTACGTCCGCAGTGACGGCCGGGAGTTCTCGCTCCGGCCCAGAGTGCTGGAACTCGGCTATGCCTACCTGTCGGGACTCGCGCTGCCCGAGGTTGCCGAGCCGCATCTGGAAGAGCTGTCGGCCAAGGTGCACGAATCCACGTCGATCTCCGTCCTCGACGGACCGAACATCGTCTACGTGGCCAGGGTCGCGACGAAGCGGATCATGACGGTCGCGATCTCGGTCGGCACCAGGTTCCCCGCCTACGCGGCCTCGATGGGCCGGGTGCTGCTGGCCGGGCTGAGCGAGGAAGAACTCGGCCAATACCTCGCCGTGACCACGTTCGAGGCGTTCACCGAGCAGACGGTCACCGACCCCGGCCAGCTCGGGGAGATCATCCGCGAGGTCGGCCAGCAGGGCTACTCGATCGTCGATCAGGAGCTTGAGGAAGGGCTGCGGGCGATCGCCGCGCCGATCAGGGATTCCTCGGGTGCGGTAACCGCCGCGATCAACGTGTCGGCGCACGCCAGGAGGCACAGCCGCGAGGACATGCTGACCCAGCTTCTCCCTGCGCTGCTCGAGACGGCACGCCAGATCGAGGTCGACCTCAAGTCGCAGGGCCGTGGCTAAGCTGGCCTGGCTAAGCTGCTGGCCTGGCCGGGCTGTCGGGACGCGGTAGCTGTCATAGCTGCGTTGCCGCGGCCGACAGCGCCCGGAATGCCTCGATGACGCTGTGCAGGTGACTGCGCATGGCTTGCTCCGCCTGCTCCGGTTCGCACGCGCTGATCGCTGCGACGATGGCCTCGTGCTGCGGCAGCGAGACCGTCGACCGTCCTGGCACCAGGGACAGCGAGAACTGATGACGGACGGTCTGGTCGCGCAGCTGGCGGAGCAGCCTGGCGGCCGTCTCATGGGCCGCGATATCGCGGATCGCGCCATGCAGCTCGGCGTTCAGCTCGCTGTACCTGAGCAGCTCCGACCTTCCCACCGCCGTGCGCATGTCCTTGACGAGCTTGCGCAGCATGGCGATGTCCGCCTTGCTAGCCCGCTCGGCGGCGCGAGCCGCCAGCAGGCCCTCGAGCAGGATGCGGACCTCGGTGATCTCGATCGCCTCGGCGAAGGACACATCACGTACCCGCGCACCCCGGTTGCGCTGAAACTCGACCAGACCCTGGGCCGCCAGTTCCTGCAGGGCTGAGCGGAGAATGAATCTCGAGGCACCGAATCGCTCGCACAGGTCGATCTCGACCAGGCGCTGTCGCGGCGCGTACTCGCCCGCCAGGATCGCCGTGCGGAGCGCCTCGGCGACGGCAGGCTTCGGGTCCTCCGGCACGGCGCGGCTCCTTCCTCCCGCGCGGCAGCTTCAGCCGCCGGCCGATGCGGTGACCTCGGAAGCTAATCCTCCACCGGCAATATTGTCAACAATCTTACTGCGGTCCCAGCTTCGGGTTCACCGCTTGCCTCGATCAGAACCACGCCCCTGCCGGGATGAGCGTGGACTGGCCACTACGGTCCTGACCTCGGCCGCACGCCGTCCCAAGCCAGAAAAAGTCACAAAATTGTTGACATTAGTGACGGCCGCACCCTAGTTTCGCGGAATGCGGAAGCCAGGTTCCGATCTGCCGGAGAGCACGGAACGTGGCCGCGGGAGACATCCGCGGCCGGTCGAACCGCCCAGGAGCGGATCGGCGGATGCTATGGCCGGGCGCCGTCTCGTTCACCGCCGCGCGCGGTCTTTGGCCGGGTTCCGCCCTGCCGTGAACCTGGCAGTTGTGAAGGGAATCGCTACATTGCGCCTAGTCGTATTGCGCATAACCGTACGCCAGGCGCACACTATCAGTGCCTTCGTCCCGTGCGGACTAGTTCAGGCGCGGCTGCAGCAGGCATGCTCCGGGCCTTGCGACACGACCTAACAAGGAGATAGATGACAGATGAGTGACCAGAGCGTGCTACCCGGCGGCACAAGCCCGGCCGGCAGCATCAGCCGACGGGGCCTGCTGCGCGCGGTCGGCACTGGCGCAGCCGTCGTGGGAACCGGCGGTCTGCTCGAGGCCTGCTCCTCCGGTATCAAGGGAGCCAGCTCGAGCGGCACGAAAGGCATCACGATCGGCTGGATCCACCCCCTGACCGGACCCCTGGCCGGATTCGGCGCTCCGGACAACTGGGTGATCTCCAAGATCAAGCAGACCGCGCCGTACAAGAACGGCTTCAAGATCGGCAGCAAGACCTTCTCCGTCACGATCAAGTCCTACGACACCCAGTCCAGCCCGACCCGGGCCGGGGACCTGGCCAAGACGGCCATCTTGAGCGACAACGTGGACCTCCTGCTGGCATCGTCCACGCCGGAGACCGTCAACGCGGTAGCTAGCCAGGCAGAGACCCTCGGCACTCCGCTGATCTGCGCGAATATCCCGTGGGAGTCGTGGTACCTGAACCTGTTCCCGCACGGCAACCCGGAGCAGGCCACGGAGAAGGCCAAGTACGTGGTGATGTTCTTCCTCGGCGCCGAGCACCTGGTCAAGGCCTTTATCCCGATGTGGGACCGGATCCACGACCAGCTGCACACCGACAAGATCGTCGCTGCCGCGTTCCCGAACGACTCGGACGGCAACGCATTCCGCGCGGTGTTCCCGCCGATCGCCAAGGCCGCCGGCTACACCTTCGAGCTGTCCCCGGCCTATACCGACGGGACCACGAACTACTCCTCAATGATCTCGCAGTTCAAGTCGGCCAAGGCCGACTTCTTCACCAACGTGCCGCTGCCGCCTGATTTCGCGACCATGTGGAAGCAGTCGGTCCAGCAGGGCTTCAAGCCCAAGCTGGCGACCGTGGCCAAGGTGCTGCTGTTCCCGCCTGACGCCTACGCCCTGGGCAGCCTGGTCGAGAACGTGGCCACCGACGCCTGGTGGGTGCCGTCACTGCCGTGGAAGTCCACGTTCACCGGCGAGAGCTGCCAGCAGCTGGCGAACGAGTTCGAGGCCGCCACCAAGGGCCAGTGGAACTCCAACATCAGCAACTACAGCCTGTTCGAGGTCGCCCACGCGGCCCTCACCTCCGTGACCGACCCGCACGACAAGAACGAGGTCGCCAACGCCATCCACCAGGTGAACATCCAGGCTGTGGCTGGCCCGCTGAACTTCGCATCAGGCGGCCCCGCCCCCGGCGTGGCCATTACCCCGCCAGCCGGCGTGCAGTGGCAGAAGGGGACCAGGTTCCCGCTGGAGATGCAGGTCGTCGACAACACCCTGATCCCGCAGGCAAAGATCACCGCCGACCTGCATCCGACGAACCCGTGACCGTGGCGGAACATCGGAGATGATCAGCCCGCTGCTCGAGCTCGAGCACGTGACCAAGCGGTTCGGCCAGGTCGTCGTCGCGGACGACCTGTCGCTGACCGTCGGGCCCGGGGACACGGTCGGAATCGTGGGGCCGAACGGCGCTGGCAAGACCAGCCTGTTCGGCCTCATCTCCGGGGACCTCGCCCCCGGCGCGGGCGAGATCCGTTTCGCCGGGCGCACGGTCACACGGCTGGACGCGGCCGCGCGATGCCGGCTGGGCATCGGACGCACGTACCAGGTGCCGCGGCCATTCGCGGACATGACCGTATTCGAGAATCTGCTGGTCGCCGCCCAGCAGGGCGGCGGGCTGCGGCGGCGGGCAAGCTACGAGGCGGCGGTGCAGGCGCTGGAGCGGGCCGGCATGTCTGGTCAGGCGAATCTGCCTGCCGAGCGGCTCGGCCTGCTGCAGCGCAAGCGGCTGGAGCTGGCCCGGGCCCTTGCCACCCGGCCCACGCTGCTGCTGCTCGACGAGGTGGCCGGCGGGCTGACCGACCCGGAGGTGGCCCAGCTCGTCGAGATCATCCACGGCATCAATGCCGAGGGGACCGCCGTGATCTGGATCGAGCACGTCGTGCGCGCCCTCACCGGCGTTGTCACGCGGCTGACCTGCCTGGCCGGCGGCAGGTTCGTCGGCGACGGCGACCCGGCCTCGGTGCTGGCCAACCCCGCCGTCCGAGAGGTCTTCCTCGGTACCGAGGTCACCGCCGCCCTGGCCGGCGGCAGCCTGGCGGCGCCGGCCGGCGAGGGGCACGAGCCGTGAGCACATCGGCCGCCGCCGAGCCGGACAGCGGAGCACCGCTGCTGGAGGTTCGCGATCTGGTCGTGCATCACGGTCAGCTCCGCGCTCTGGACGGGATATCGCTGCGAGTCCGCCCCGGCGAGGTGTACGCGATCATCGGGGCGAACGGCGCGGGCAAGTCGACGCTGCTGCGCACCATCGCCGGGCTGCACCGCCCGACATCGGGATCGGTCCTGGTCGACGGCGAGGACGTCACCGCGCTGCGGCCCGAGCGCCGGGCTCGGCAGGGAGTTGTCCTGGTGCCGGAGGGCAGGCGGCTCTTCGAGTCGCTGTCCGTCGAGGAGAACCTGCGGGTCGGCGCGGCCTACGCGCGGCCGGGCCCGTGGACGATCGAGCAGGTATACGAGATGTTCGGCTGGATGCGTGAGCGCCGCAACCAGCGCACCGCCCAGCTGTCCGGCGGTGAGCAGCAGACCGTCGCCATCGGCCGCGCGCTCGTCGCCAACCCCCGCGTGCTGCTCCTGGACGAGCTGTCGCTCGGCCTGGCGCCGGTGGTCGTCCAGCGCATCTACGGCATGCTGCCGCAGATCCTGGCCACCGGCCTCACGGTGCTGCTCGTCGAGCAGGACGTGAGCCAGGCCCTGCGGGTCGCGTCGCACATCCACTGCCTGCTTGAGGGCCGGACCACCCTGGAAAGCAAGCCGGCCGGCGTCACCGCCGAGCAGGTCGAGGCGGCCTACTTCGGACTGGCGGGCATCGCCAGCGGCGATTCTGCCGCTTCCGGCGAAGGGAGCGAAGGCTAGTGGCCTGGGTAAACGCGATCATCCAGGGCGTGCTGACCGGCGGGCTCTATGCGCTGTTCGCCTGCGGGCTGTCGCTGCTGTTCGGCGTCATGAAGGTGGTCAACCTCGCCCACGGCGACCTTGCCGTCGTCGCGGGTTACGTGGCGATCGGCGTCATCACGGTCACCCACGTCCCCGTGCTCTGGTCGTTCCTCATCGTGGTGCCGGTGATGGCGCTGATCGGCTACGTGCTGCAGCGCACGGTCATCCAGAGCTCGCTCGACCGCAGCGTGCTCACCACGCTGATGGTGACCTTCGGCCTCTCGGTAGTGATCGAGAACGGCCTGCTCCAGTTCTTCACGGCCAACAGCCGCGCGATCGGCACCAACCTGGCCCTGGTCCGGGATTCGTTCAACCTCGGCTCGCAGATCCAGATCGGCTATCTGCTCGTGGTGATCTTCGCGCTCGCCGTGGTGGTGCTGCTCGGGCTGCAGTACTTCCTGTCGGCGACTACGTACGGCCGCCTGATCCGGGCCAGCGCCGACGACCGGGAGGCGGCGCAGCTGGCCGGCGTCGACTACCGGCACGTGTTCGGCATCGCGGCGGCGATCGCGTTCGGCACCGTGGCGCTAGCCGGGATCGCCTACGGCGCGTACTCCCAGCTCGCTCCGACCACCGGCACCGACACCATCCTGCTGTTCGCGTTCGCGGCCGTGGTGATCGGCGGTCTTGGCTCGCTGTGGGGCACTCTGCTCGGCGGAGTGGTGCTCGGCGTGGCCCAGCAGATCGGCGCTCAGATCAACATCTCCGACGAGGTCCTCGCCGGGTACATCGTGTTCCTCGCCGTGCTCGTGCTGCGCCCGCAGGGGCTGACCACGCGGAGGGCCCAGTCGTGAGCCTGGTTAAGGAAGTCACCGGCCGTCCGGCAGCACAATTCCGGGTCACCCGCTCGCGGCGGAACGTGGCCTGGACGGGGGCCGGCGCCCTGGTCGTCGTCGTCGTGCTCGCGTACCTGCCCTACCTCGTCCACTCCGGCACCACCAGCATCTTGGTGCAGGCGTTCATCGTGCTCACGCTGGCGAGCATGTGGAACCTGCTGGCGGGATACGCGGGCCTGGTGTCGGTCGGGCAGCAGGCGTTCGTCGGGCTCGGCGCGTACCTGGTCCTGATCCTGGCCATCGGCGGGATCTCGCCGTTCGCGGCGCTGCCCGTGGCCGCGATCGGCTGCGGCGTCGCGGCCCTGCCCATGTGGTGGCTGGTCTCGCGGCTGCGCAGCGGGTATTTCGCGATCGCCACCTGGGTGCTCGCCGCGACGATCATGCTGATCATCGAGAAGTTCTCGTCGATCGGAGGCGGGACCGGCATGCCGCTGCCCGGCCTTTCCGGCTTCGGCCCGGTGCTGCTGTCCGCGTATACCTACTGGGCCGGGCTGGCCGTCACGGTGGTCGCACTGGCGACCGTCTACCTGGTGCTGCGCGGCAGGCTGGGCCTGGCGCTCACCGCTATCCGTGACGACGAGGTGGCCGCGCGCAGCGCCGGAGTTCGGGTCGGCCTGGCCCGGCTGCTGGTGTTCGTGGTGGCGGGGGCCGGCTGCGGCGCCGCGGGCGCGCTGCTGGCGATCAGCCAGCTGCAGGTGGAGCCGAGCGCGGTGTTCAGCGTGCAGTGGACGGCGGAGATGGCGTTCGCGACCATCATCGGCGGGCTCGGCACGATTGAGGGGCCGATTCTCGGCACCGTCGTTTACATCGTGCTGCAGCAGACGCTGGCGTCCTACAACGCGTGGTACCTGATCGTGCTGGGCCTGGTGGCCATCGTCGTGGCCCTGTTCGCCCGCCGCGGCCTGTGGGGGCTCGTGGACAGCCGCCTGCACGTGCGGCTGTTCCCGGTCGGGTACTGGCTGCGGACGCCGGACGACTCTGGCCGGCCAGGCACCAGCGCCGACTGAGCCGTCGACGACGTGATACCTGAGTACTACGCGGGGGTTGGCTCCCGCGGGTGACGCCTGCCCATGTGCTCTCTTCCTACGCTGACCAGCAAGTCGGCGGAGGGCCGACCCGAGCCCCTCGAGAAAGGCAGAGACATGATCGAGGCTCAGGGCCTGACCAAGGAATACGGGGACAAGCTGGCGGTCGACGGCCTGACCTTCACGGTGCGGCCGGGGATGGTCACCGGTTTCCTCGGGCCGAACGGAGCGGGCAAGTCGACCACCATGCGGCTGATCCTCGGGCTGGACGCGCCCACCAGCGGATCGGTCACCGTCAACGGCCGCCCGTACCAGGAGTTCACCGCCCCGCTGCACGAGGTGGGCGCATTGCTGGAAGCCAGATCGATCCATCCTGGCCGCTCTGCCTACCGCCATCTGCTGGCGATGGCGCAGACCTCGGGCATCCGCCGCTCCCGGGTCGACGAGGTCATCGACGCGGTCGGGCTGCGCGAGGTCGCGCGGCGGCGGGCGGGCGGTTTCTCCCTGGGCATGGGCCAGCGGCTGGGCATCGCCGCGGCGCTGCTCGGTGACCCAGGGACGATCGTCCTGGACGAGCCGGTCAACGGGCTGGACCCCGAGGGCATCGTCTGGATCCGGTCGCTGCTGGCCGAACTGGCCGCCCAGGGCCGGACGGTCCTGGTCTCCTCGCACCTGATGAGCGAGATGGCGCTGATGGCGCAGCGCCTGATCGTCATCGGCCGCGGCCGGCTGATCGCCGACACCACCGTTACCGAGTTCATTGCGCGGGCCAGCCAGGACGTCGTGCGGGTGCGCAGCACCGATCAGGCCGCGCTGGCCGCGGCGCTCGACCTCCCGGCCAGCGCTGCGCCGCGGGCCGAGGACGGCGCCCTGCAGGTGACCGGCCTGAGTACCGATCAGATCGGCCGGGCCGCGGCCGCGGCCGGGATCACCCTGCTCGAGCTCTCCGAGCAGCACGCCTCGCTGGAAGAGGCGTTCATGAACATCACCAGGGATGCGGTCGAGTTCCGCACGCCGGCCCGAGGAGGACAGCGATGATCACGACACCTGCTACCACCATGGCCGTCCCGGCCTACAGCGCCCGCCAGCGGGTGAGCCAGATCCGGGTCGTGCGATCGGAGTGGACCAAGCTCTGGTCGCTGCGCTCGACCGTCTGGTCACTGGCCGCGGCGGTCGTGCTGATCGTGGGCGCCGGCGTGCTGGCCGCGATGGCGCGAGCCTCGAACTGGCCGCCGCGCAACCCGGCCGCGATAGCCAGCTTCGATCCGACCGCGGTCAGCCTGACGGGCGTCTACCTGGCGCAGTTCGCGATCGGGGTCCTGGGCGTGCTGATCATCACCGGCGAGTACTCGACCGGCATGATCCGGTCCAGCCTCGCCGCCGTGCCGCGGCGGCTGCCCGTGCTGTGGGGAAAGATCATCGCGTTCGCGCTGACGACCCTGGCGTTGTGCGTGCCTGCCGTCATCGCGGCCTTCCTGGCCGGCCAGCAGGCATTTTCGGGCCATCACATCGGCGTCACGCTGTCTCATCCTGGCTCGCTCCGGGCCGTGCTCGGCAGCGCGCTGTTCCTGACCGCCGTCGGCATCCTCGGCCTAGGCCTGGGCGCGCTGCTGCGCAATACCGCGGCGGCGATGGCGTCGCTGTTCGGACTGCTGCTCGTGATCCCGATCATGGTGGGGTTCCTGCCGCGCGGCTGGGCGGACCGGGTCAGCAAGTACCTGCCGTATTCGGCCGGTACCTCGATCACGAACGCGAACGCCGATCCGTCCGCGCTGGCGCCGTGGACCGGTCTCGGGGTGTTCTGCCTCTACGTCGTCGTGGCCCTGGCCCTGGCCGCCTGGCAGCTTCGTCGCCGAGACGCCTGACCCCATGCCCGCACCGAAGTGGCGGACCCCCGTACCCCACCGGGGGCCCGCCCGCGCACAGCCCGCGCACAGCCCGCGAACACCAGCGGTGGGCCATCGCCGTTCATACAGCACGGGGATGGCCCACCGCTGCTGTTGGGACCGGGGCGCGGACAGCAGGGAGGTGAGCGTTATGGGCCGTGACTATAGGTTGGGTGGCATGTCGGCCGCGCACCTGTTCCGAGCCGTCCGTCGCCGGCTCGAAGCACCGGCTACGGCCGCACCGGCAGCGCTAGCTCCGGCACCGGCAGCACCGGCACCGGCAGCGACCTGGCGAACCGGGCCGCCGCTGCCGCCGATCCGGCCCTGGCCGGGCGGGCTTCGGTGGACCGGCCTTGGCCGGTGGCCGCGCACCGTCACGGTCATCGCGGTCGACGTGGTCGTTGCCGCGTTCGTGGCGTGGGTAACCGCCGAGGAGTTCACCGCGGCCGGCCGCGGAACCGTCATCGCGGTGCTGGCCGGCCTGATCGTCGCGGTTCCGGTGATCCTGCGTGACCTGTATCCGCTGACGGCCTGTGCCTGGTCGGCAGCCGCCTTCATCTGGGGCAGCGCGCAGCACGCGGACGTCACCCCGTACCTCGCCCCCGGATACTTCGTCTACTTCTGCTGCCTGTACTCGGTGGCCGTGCGCTGCCCGCGCGCCGTCACCGTGGCTGCCGGGATCGTGTCGGTGGCCGGAGCGGTCGCGATCAGCCCGTCCGGCGCTCTCCCGGCCGCCGGCTTCGTCACCGCCGTGCTGCTGCTCGGCCACAACGTCAGGCAGCGCCGCATCGCCCAGCTCGAGATCGTGCGCCAGCTCCAGGAGCGGTCAGGGCTGGTGGAACGACAGCGCCTGGCCAGGGAGCTGCACGACGTCGTCGCGCATCACATGGCCGGCATCGCGATCCAGGCCGAGGCCGCCCCCTACCTGGTTCCTGACGTGCCCGCCGAGCTGGCCGAGAGCCTGGCCGAGATCCGGGCGCTCGCGCTGAACGGGCTGACGGAGCTGCGCCGGGTCCTGGGCGTGCTGCGGGCCGAGACCGACGCGGAAACCGCGCCCCAGCCCGATCTGGACCGGTACGAGGAGCTGATCGCCTCGGCGCGGGCCGGCGGCCTGACCGTGCTGACCTCGGTGACGACGCGGCCGCTGCCAGCGGCGACGGGCCTGACCGCGTACCGGATCCTGCAGGAGGCGCTGAGCAACGTGATGAAGCACGCGCCGGGAGCCAGGGTCGAGGTCCGCACCGAGTACGGCCCGGATGCCCTGACCCTCACCGTCGTCAACGACCCCGTCGATGCCGCGCCGGCCTCGGCCGCCGAGTACGGCGCCCGGCAGGGCCTGAGCGGGATGGCCGAGCGCGCCGCGATGCTCGGCGGTCAGTTCACGGCCGGCCAGCGTCCCGGCGGCGGGTTCAGCGTGACGGCCATACTCCCGCTGGAGGACGGGCTATGACGATCCGCGTGGTGATCATCGATGACCAGGCCATGGTGCGCAGCGGGTTCCGTGTCCTGCTCAACGCGCAGCCGGACATCGAGGTCGTCGGCGAGGCGGAGAACGGCGAGCAGGCGCTGACCGCGGTCGCCGCGCTCCGGCCTGACGTGGTCCTGATGGACGTCCGGATGCCGGTCATGAACGGGCTGGAGGCCGCGAGGGAACTGCTCAGCCGGCCCGAGCCGCCCAAGGTGCTGATGCTGACCACCTTTGACCTAGACGACTACGTCTACCAGGCGCTGCGCGCCGGAGCCAGCGGCTTCCTGCTCAAGGATGCCTCGGCGACCGCGCTAGCCGAGGCGGTGCGGGTAGTCGCGGTCGGCGACGCCTTGCTGTCACCGTCGGTGACCAGGCGGCTGATCAGCGAGTTCGCCCGGCTGGGCGCGCCCCGCGGACCGTCGGTAGCCAGGCTCAGGGAGCTCACCGAGCGAGAGACCGAGGTCCTCGCGCTGGTTGCCCGCGGCCTGTCGAACGGCGAGATCGCGGCCGAGCTCGTACTCGCCGAGCAGACGGTCAAGACCCACGTCGGGCGCATCCTGATGAAGCTCGCGCTCCGCGACCGGCCGCAGGCCATTGTCTTCGCCTACGAAACCGGGCTCGTGAAGCCCGGCGAATGACTCGCCAGGGGCCGGGCCGGAGGCTTCAGCCCACGATCAGCCCCGGATCAGCCCCAGACCTCGCGCGCGACCTGAACGATCAGGCGGAGCTTGGCCGCCTGGTCCTCCGCGGTCAGCGCGTTGCCCTCGACCGTGGACGAGAACCCGCATTGCGGGGACAGGCACAGCTGGTCCATCGGGACGAACCGGGCGGCCTCGTCGATCCGGCGCTTCAGCGTGTCGGGGTCCTCGAGCTTGCCGCTCTTGGTGGTGACCAGGCCGAGCACGACCATCTTGCCCTCGGGCACGAACCGGAGCGGCTCGAAGCCGCCGGACCGCTCGTCGTCGTACTCGAGGAAGAAGCCGTCCACGTTCAGCTCGCTGAACAGCGCCTCGGCGACAAAGTCATAGCCGCCCTCGGCGGCCCAGGAGGACCGGAAATTCCCCCGGCACATGTGGGTGGTCACTGCCATGCCCTCGGGCCGGCCGGAGATCGCGTCGTTGACCTGGCGGATGTAGCGCAGGTGCAGGTGCTCCGCGTCCTCGCCGCGCTCCGCGATCTCGGCCCGCTGCGCCGGGTCGTTCAGGTACGCGAGGCTGGTGTCGTCCAGCTGCAGGTACCGGCAGCCAAGCGCGGCGAGCCGGCGCACCTGCTCGGCGTAGGCGGCCGACAGGTCGGTCCAGAACTCCTCCATGTCGGGATAGACGTCCTGGTCGATCGACGCCGGGCCGCCCCGGTAATGCACCATGTTCGGCGAGGGCATGGTGAGCTTGGGCGTGGCCGACCCCGCGACCGACTGGAGGTAACGGAAGTCGGCCTCGAAGATCGTATGGTCCAGCCTGATCTTGCTGCCGACGTGCAGCGCGGCCGGGGTGAACTCGATCGAGCCCGACGAGTTGCGGAACTTGACCGCCAGGTTGCCCGGCGCCTTGCTGATCCCGCCAAGCTGGTAGATGAAGTCCATGTGCCAGGACGCGCGGCGAAACTCGCCGTCGGTCGCCGACTGCAGTCCCGCCTCGGCCTGCATGGCGACCACGTCGGCGATGGCCGAGTCCTCGACCGCTCGCAGCGCGGTCGCGTCGATCGTCCCGGCCGCGAACTCGTCGCGCGCGGCGAGCAGGTGAGCCGGGCGCAGCAGGCTTCCGACATGATCGGCGCGGAACGGCGGTGTCGTTCGCATGATGAGTCCTCGTGCTCCTTCGTTCTTAGCGGGCCGGACTGGCCCCTGCGGGCAGCTCCGGGTAACCGGTGTAGTTCTCGGCCAGCGATGTCGCGGCGGCACGCGATGCGACGACATACCGGAGCTGGGACAGCTGCAACTCCGCCTCCATGTCGTCAGCTCCCGGGATGCGGTGCAGCATCGACGTCATCCACCACGAGAAATGGGTGGACCGCCAGACCCGCTTCAGACAGGTAGCACTGTAGTCGTCGGCCGGCCGGGCGTCGCCGTGCAGGAGCGCGTCGAGCGCTGGCGCCAGCACCGCGACGTCGGCCATCGCCAGGTTCAGGCCCTTCGCGCCGGTCGGCGGCACGATGTGGGCCGCGTCCCCGGCCAGGAACAGCCGCCCGTAGCGCATCGGAGCGCCGACAAAGCTCCGCATCGGCGTGATGCTCTTGTCCAGGACCGGTCCCTGCTTCAGCGTCCAGCCCGACCCCGGCAGCTCGAACCGGCACTGGAGTTCGTCCCAGATCCGGTCATCCGGCCAGGCGCCGAGCGACTCGTCGGGACTGACCTGGAGGTAGAGGCGGCTGACGGTCGGGCTGCGCAGGCTGTGCAGCGCGAACCCGTTCCGGTGGTGGGCGTAGATCAGCTCGTCGGTTGAGGGCGGCACGTCAGCCAGGATGCCGAGCCAGGCGAACGGGTAACCGCGCTCCCGTACGGTCAGCAGGTCCGGCGGGATGGCTTCCCGGCAGATCCCGTGGAACCCGTCGCAGCCGGCGATCGCATCGCAGACGACCTCATGCCTCGTGCCGTCGGCACCGGTAAAGCGCAGCACCGGCTGGTCCGACGTCAGGTGATCAACCTCGGTGTCGACCACGTCGAAATGCACGGCACCGCCGGAAGCCACCCGTTTCGCTATAAGGTCCTTTACTACCTCTGTCTGGGCATAAACGGTCACGGTCCGGCCGCCGGTCAGCGCGCGGAAGTCGATGTGGTGCCGCTCACCGGCGAACTGCAGGTAGATGCCCCCGTGCTCTAGGCCCAGGCGGTCCAGGCGGTCGGAGAGGCCGGCCTCGCGCAGCAGCCGGACGCTGCCGTCCTCCAGCACTCCGGCGCGCTGCCGGGCCTCGCAGTACGCGCGGCTGCGGGTCTCGACAACGACGGAGTCGATGCCGCGCAGGGCGAGCAGGTGGGACAGCAGCAGCCCGGCCGGGCCGGCGCCGACGATGCCTACCTGCGTGCGCATGTCCTCACGAAGTCCCTGTGCGGTTCTGGGAGCCGGGCGCCGCGCCGACTCTGCGCGAGTCCGCATTTGTGCGCTTCACGCACACCAGTTCCGTAATCGAACACTAGAAAACCTAGGTGCCGGGATAGTCCAGTGTCAACGGCTAGAAAAAGCGCTTCGTGGCGCGACTTACCCCGGATTTCAGCTCGCCGACAGCCCAATTATATCCGACTTAGCCGATTTCGCCGATTATCCTCGTGGCCTAATCCGGGGTAAGTCAGTTCGGCGCGGGACGGAACGTCAGGCGACGAGCGGGGCGCCGGCCAGGGCGGCGATGATGCCCAGGGCGGCGGCGCCGACGATGGCGGCGACCACGTTCTTGCGCAGGATAACGAGCCAGATCGCGGCCAGGCCGAGGATCGCGACCTGCCACAGATGCGCGAGCTCGAGACCGAGGGGGATGGTGGAGCCGGCGATCGCGCCAATCGCGGCCGGGCCGGCGCCGGTCAGGAAGGCCTGAACCCGGGCGTTGCGCCGGAGCCTGGCGAAGTGCGGCGCGCCGGCCAGGACGAAGGCGAACGACGGCGCGAAGGCGACCAGCGAGGCCAGCAGGCCGCCGCCGACGCCGGCGGCTGCGTACCCCACGACCGCCACGGTCTGGACGACCGGGCCCGGCGTCACCTGGCCGAGCGCGACGGCGCTGAGGAACTGCGCGCCGCTCATCCAGTGGTAGGTGTGCACCGCGTCGTGCTGCATCAGCGGGATGATCACGAAGCCGCCGCCATAGGACAGGGCGCCCACCTTGAACGCCACCCAGGCCACGGCAGCCAGTCCGCCGACCGCTGCGGGCGCGGCCACGGCGAGCGGCAGCATCGCGGCCAGCCTGCCGGGGGCGTTGCGCCCTCCGCCGGAACCTGAGCTGCCCGGGCCGGCCGGGCCGTGCGAGCGGCCCGGCGGGCCAGGCGGACCCGGCGGGCCCGGCTGAGCGGTCCGGCTGCGCGATCCGCGTACCGCGAGCTCGATCAGGCCGCAGCCGGCCAGCACGAGGACCAGGAACGTGCCGGCGAGCGCCCCGGCGGCGCCGCCGGCCAGCAGGTAGACGATCCACCGCCCCTGCGCCCAGCCCGGGCGCGATCGTCGTCCGGCTCCGGTGCCGGTGGGTTTGCCGGCCGGCGTGCCGGTGCTGGTGCCTTTGCCGTGCCGGCGTGCCGGTTCCGGTGCCGGTGGCGGGGGTCGCGGCAGTGTCGTGGCCCCTACCGGGGCCCGCCCGCCGCCAGCTGGCCGGAATCAGCGCGATCGCGGCCGCCGCCGCGACGGCCGGGACCGCCGCTCCGGCCCCCGCCGCGGCTCCGGCGACCGGCAGCGGCGGGTGCGCGGCCAGGAAGAGCGCGGCCAGCCCCAGGATCACGACCAGGCCCGGCAGGATGAAGCAGGCCCCGCCGAGCAGTGCCCCGGCCGGCCCGGCCAGCCGCCAGGCGCAGAAGATCGCCAGCTGGGTCGAAGCCGGCCCGGGCAACAGGTTGCTGACCGCGATCCCGTCCTCGAACTCCGCGGCGGACAGCCAGCCGCGCTGCTCGACGCAGAGCTTGCGCAGCAGGGCGATGTGCGCGGGCGGTCCGCCGAAGCCGATGCAGCCGATCCGGCCCCATTCGCGGGCGATGGTTCCGAGCCCGACGCGCGCTGACTGGTCCGCCTGGTCGGCCCCGTCAGCCCGGTCCGGCCAGTCCGACCGGTCCGGCTCGTCCGGCCCGCCCGGTGATCCTGGTCCCGGCCCGGCGCTCAGGAGACGATGTCCTTCGCGCGGAACCGGCGGAACGCCAGCGCGATCAGCACAACGGAGTAGCAGAACGACACCGCGGCTCCCTCGATCATCGGAGTCCAGCTGATCTGCGGCTGTAGCGCGTTCAGCCAGGAGAACTGCCAGTGTGTCGGCAGCAGCCGGCGCCACGCCCCCAGGGCCGTGATCGCGTCGATGATGTTGCTGACGATGACCACGCCGACGGCGCCGCCGACCGCGCCAAGCGGCGAGTCGGTGGACACCGAGAGCACGAACGCGATGGCGGCCACCACGACCTCGGTGATCAGGACGTAACCGAGGATGATCGCCAGTCGGCCGAGCGCCGCGCCCGTGCCGAGTTCCACGCCGGAACCCGGCAGCTTCAGCGGATGCCAGCCCCAGGCAACGGTTCCCGCCACCAGGGCCATCAGCGGCACCACCACGACGGCCACGCAGGAGTACCCGAGGGCGACGATCAGTTTCTGCCGCAGCAGCCTGGAGCGCGGCACCGGCGCCGCGAGCAGGTAGCGCAGCGAGGCCCAGCTCGCCTCCGTCGCGACGGTGTCTCCGCAGAACAGCGCGACCGCCACCACGAGCAGGAACCCGGCCGAGGCGAAGAAGGCGAACGCGGCGAAGTTGAGCCCGCCGGAGGTCGCCGTCGTCACCAGGCCGGGTGTCTGCGGGTCGGCGGCGCCGTTGCCGCCCAGCTCGAACGCGCCGACCAGGATCCAGGGCAGCACGAGCAGCAGCACGAAGGTAATCAGCGTCCGGCGCCGGTGCAGCTGCCGCACGGTCTCGACCGCGAGCGGCAGAGTCCGGCGCGGACGGTAGCCTGGCGCCTCGCCGGGCTCGCCGGCCGCTATCGGTGACGCCGTCAGCTCGCCCGGCACCGCCGGCGACGGGCCAGCTAGCTCGGTCATCGCACCACCTCCGTCGCATCGGCTGGCGTCCCGGTTCCGCCCCCGGCTGGCCTCCCGGTCCCGTCCCCGGCACCCGCGAGTTCGGCCGGCCCGATCAGCGCGAGGAACGCCTCTTCGAGGCGGCGGCTCGGCGCGACGCGCTCGACCGGTATCCCGGCGCCGACCAGCGCCGCCACCAGGTCCGAAGCGGCGAGGTCACCCGGGTGCACGAGGACACCGTCCGGGTGTTCCACGACGCTGGCCACGCCGCTGAGCGAGCCGAGCACCGCGACCGCCTCGGATGTCCGCGGCGTGCCGATCAGCAGCGAGCCGCCGCCGCCGATGATCTCGGCAACAGGACCGGCCGCGACTCGCCGCCCGTTGTGCATCACGACAACATGACTGCAGGTCTGCTCGACCTCACCGAGCAGGTGGCTGGACAGGATCACGGTCCGGCCGGCCGCGGCGTAGTCGATCAGCACCTCCCGCATCTCCCTGATCTGCGGCGGGTCGAGCCCGTTCAGCGGCTCGTCGAGCACCAGCAGGTCAGGCAGCCCGAGCATGGCCTGCGCGATGGCCAGCCGCTGGCACATGCCGCGCGAGTAGCCGCGCACCTTACGGTCGATCGCGCTGCCCAGTCCGGCGATAGCCAGGACCTCCGCCAGCCGCGGGTCGGCGCCGGGCCGGCCGATCGAGCGCCAGTACAGGTCCAGGTTGTCCCGGCCGGACAGGTGCGGCAGGAAGCCAGGTCCCTCGACGAACGCCCCCAGCCTCGACAGTGCGGCCGAACCGGCGGTGACCCGGCGCCCGAAAATGGTGATCGTCCCCGCGTCCGGCTGGATCAGGCCCATCAGTGCCCGCAGCGTGGTGGTCTTCCCGGCGCCGTTCGGCCCGAGCAGGCCGAGGATCTGGCCGTGTTCCACGCGCAGGTCCAGGCGGTCGACGGCGAGCTGGCCGTCGCGATACCGCTTGGTCAGCCCGGCGATCTCCAGCGGAACGCCGGGATCCGCGTCGTCGTCAGCCGGGTCGCTTCCGGTCCGGCGCCTCCGGCCGGTCAGCAGCAGGACCGCGGCGAGCACGACGGCAGCGGCCGGCGCGGCCCACACCCACCACGCCAGCCCGGCATCGGTCAGCGCCAGCGCCGGGTCGGACGGCATGACGATCCCCGGGCTGGCCAGGCCGACCTGATACAGAGCGAGCCGGGCCGGCGTGGCATAGCCGAAATCGGTCGCGGTCAGCACCAGCCTGACCCGGTGTCCGGCGGCGAACTGGTAATCCATCGCCGCCAGCGTGACCGTGACCACCTGGCCCGACGACGGCTGGCTGACCCGCAGTGGAGCGGCCAGCGAGAACGGGAGCGTCGCGTTCCCGGCCTGGTCGACGTCGTAGACCTTGGCGAACAGGGTCAGGCCGGCCCGCTGACCCGGATCCTGACCGTCGGCGCTCCGGTGATCTGCAGCGGCGCGGCGAGCGGCGCCGACTGGAACGCTGCGCTCTGACCGGGCATGTCGGTGGCGAAACCGCCGCCGAGCGATCCGCCCAGCGATCCGCCGCTGAGCGAGCCGAGGCCGGGTATGGCGGACATCGACGGCGGCGCGCCGCCTGGCGGGTTGAGCACGACCTGCGGCGGCCCGGTCAGCCTGACCAGCCGGTGCCGGGTTCCGGCCAGGCCGGGGAAGGCCGGCGCGGTCGCGATCTGCAGGGAGAGGTCACCGCTGGAAGGATCAAAGCCAAGATTGCGGGAAACGGAAAAGCCGGGCTGACCCGTTCCGGCGGTGCCGGTCTGGTCGGACTGGGCTGTGCTCACCTGAGCCGGGCTGGCCTGAGCCGGCCGCCACGGCCGCCCTTTCAGCCAGCGGTCGAACCAGGAGATCGCGAGCCCGTCGACCCGGGCGCTCTCCTGGTTGCCGCCGTCATGACCGCCGTTGAACCAGACCAGGTCCGCCGGGGTGCCGGCGGATCCGATCTGGCGATACGTCGCGGCCGCCTGATCGAGCCCGAACAGCGAGTCGTTCTCGCCCTGGATGAGGAGGGTCGGCGCGCCGATCCGGCTGGCGACCTGGGCCGGGCTGGAAGCCCGCAGGATGGCGATCGCCTGCGGCGTGGCCCGGCCGAGCGTGGCCACCTGCTGGTACATGGCACAGATGGACGGCAGCAGGCGCCCGCATGCCACGGCGCTCGCCAGCGCGCCAGATCCGGCCGCCCCGCTAGACCCGCTAGACCCGCTCTCCCCGCTAGACCCGACAGCCCCGGCGGCCGCCGCCAGGCCGGCCGGCCCGAATCCGGCGGTCCCGGCGGTGAACAGCAGCCCGGCCCACTGCTTCTTGAATACCCCGTCGACGGCCGGCCCGCCAGCCGCGTTCGGGAACAGCGCGGTGGCCAGGTTGTTCCAGGTGATCTCGGGCACCACCGCGTCGATCCGGTGGTCGTAGCCCGCCGTCATCAGGGCGATCGCCCCGCCATACGAGGCGCCCGCGATGCCGACCCGGGGATCTCCCGGATGATCTAGCAGGATGTCGGGCTGCCGGGCCAGCCAGCTGATGAGCTGCTCGGTGTCCTTGACCTCGTAGTCGGGCGAGTCAAGCGCGATCTGACCGGTTGACCGGCCGAAACCACGGGCCGACCAGGTCAGCACGGCGAAACCGGCCCGCGCCAGCCCGATCGCCTCGCCCCTGACCGCCGCCTTGGTCTCGCCGAATCCGTGGGCCAGCAGAACGGCGGGCAGCCGGCCTGCTCCGGCCGGCCGGAAGAGCGTGGCATCGAGGACGACGTGCTGGTTGTCGTGCGGCCCGTCGAGCACGGGGATCCGAAGGTCGCGCGCGGTGTACGGGCCGGGACGGCTGACCAGGGTCACCGCCGTCGCACCGGCGCCGACGAGCACAACGCCGGCCACGAGCGCGCCGATGACTACCCGGCGCGGCCGACGCCAGCGAGAACCCATAGCGGCAAGGTAGCAACGCCCGCCAGGGCCGGCGTTCGCGGCTGCCGGCCGAACCCCCGCGGGAACTGGCTGTCACCCACGGCAGCAGTCGGCAGCGGGCAGTACCGTGAAAGCCCGCCAATGCCGACTTCGCCGACGCCCCGCCGGAGACGAGCAATGTTCATCGAGAGCGTCCGCCTGCCCGCCGGCACTCCGGACACGTGGCCGTTCACGATGGCGCCGGTCCGCCAGCTGGCGGACGACGGGCTGGCCTTCGGCCGGCCGATCACGTTCCTGGTCGGGGAGAACGGGTCAGGCAAGTCCACGCTCATCGAGGCTCTGGCTGATGCCGTCAAGATCAACTCTGAAGGCGGCAAGGCCGGCACGCGGTACCGGAGCACCGGCGACCCGACCCCGCTCGGCGCGGCGCTGATCGCCGACCTCACCGCCGCTGGGCTGCGCCTTGTTGCGGGGCCCCGGCAGGCCAGGAGCGGCTTCTTCCTGCGCGCCGAGACGCTGTTCAGCCTCGCCCGCAACGTCGGGAGCCTGCCCGGGTTCTGGGACGCGGACCTCGAGCAACAGTCGCACGGGGAAGGGTTCTTCACCGTCTTCGAGGCGATGTGCGGCCGGCCTGGCCTGTACCTCATGGACGAGCCGGAGGCGGCGCTGTCGTTCATCTCGTGTTTGCGCCTGGTCGGCTTCCTGCATGAGCTGGGCCAGTCAGGGTCGCAGGTCATCTGCGCGACGCACTCCCCGATCCTCGCCTCCACGCCCGGCGCCGACATCGTCGAGCTCGGACCTCATGGCCTGCGGCACAGCCAGTGGGAGGAACTCGACATCGTCGATCATTGGCGGCGCTACCTAGGCAGCCCGCACTCCTACCTGCGCCACCTCATCACCGACCCGTGACCTCGGCCCGAAACGCCCGAGAGACTCGGCTGCCGGCAGGCCGCCAGCAGCCATTCCGGCCGAACGCCTCGCCTGATCCGCCTGGCCGTCAACAGAGGTTGACAAGCGAGAACCTGTCAACATATATTGACGGCATGAGCCAGGGTATGGGACTAGCGGAGGCGGCCAGCGGTGCCGATCCGGCGTCTGGGCTGCAGGCCGCCCGAGAACTACGTGAGCTCGCCGAGCGGCTCGAAGCCCTTCAGGTCAGCAACGCACGCCAGCACGGCTGGTCATGGCAGGAGATCGCCTTCTTCCTCGGCGTCAGCAAGCAGGCCGTGCACAAGAAATACGCCAGCCGCACTGGCTAGGACGGCGCGAACCCAGGCAGTCCCAGCTAACGCCAGCTAGCCACCTAAGGAGCAGAGCATGTTCGAACGGTTCAGCACGCAAGCCAGGCAGGCGGTCCATCTCGCCCTGTCCGAGGCACGACGGCTCAGGGCGGATCGCATCGGCGCCCAGCACCTGCTGCTCGGCCTGGCCCACGGCCGGTCAGGGCCGGCCGCCGCTGCGCTGACCGCCGCGGGCCTCGAGCGGGCCGGGCTCAGGGAGCTGGCGGCCGCGCTGCCGGACGCCGCGCCGCTCGACGCGGACTCGCTCGCCCGGCTCGGCATCGACCTGGACCAGGTCAGGCGGGCGGCAGAGACCGCGTTCGGCCCTGGCTCGCTGGACCGGCCAGCCCGATCCGAGCCGGACCGCAGGACCAGGGCGAGGATGACGTCAGAAGCCAAGGAGGCCATGGCGCTGGCGCTGCGGCTCGCCCAGGCCCGCGGTGACCGGGAGATCTCATCGGGTCACTTGCTGGCCGGGATCATCGACCAGGGCGACAATGGCGCACTCCGCCTGCTGAGCGCAGCCGAGGTCGACCCGGCCAAGCTGCGCGCCGACGCCCTCCGCCGGATGTCCGCAGCCGCCTAAGCGGCGCCCGGCGGCTGGCTCTCGGATTCGCGCCGCCAACCAACGCGGGCCAAGCAACGCGGCGCCAAGCAACGCGGGCCCAGGCGGGGAGCCGTTACGGGCGGATGGTTGCGCCGTCGCGGTCGACGTCCAGGACGCTGACGGTCCAGGCGTCGCCGGACTGACCAGCGACGGCCGCCACGACGTCGGGATCAGCGGTCACCCCGGGCACGACCAGCGCGAGCGCGGCGGGACCGGCCCCGGAGACGACCGCGGGGATGCCCGCGTCCCGCAGCGCGCCGATCAGGCTTGCCGTGGCCGGCATGGAACTCACCCGGTATTGCTGGTGCAGGAAATCTCGCGTCGCGTCGAGCAGCAGCGCCGCGTCCTTCAGTTCCGCCTGGCCGGTGAGGGCGGCGACGAGCAGGGCCGCCCGGGCCGCGTTCTGCGCGGCGTCGGCGTGCGGTACCGACACCGGCAGCACCTGCCGGGCGGCCTCGGTGGCCAGCGGCACGGCGGGCAGGCACAGCACCGGCGTGAGCCCCGGCAGCGGATCGAGCCGAGCGCACCTGACGCCGCCGGCCGGACCGGCGCTCCAGGCGATCGTCAGGCCGCCGGCCAGGCAGGCGGCCACGTTGTCGGCGTGGCCCTCGAACTCGGCGGCCAGCCCGAGCAGCGTCTCGTCGGGCAGCCGATCCATCCCCGCGGCGCCGCACAGCGCCCGCGCCGCGAGCATCCCGGCCACGATCCCCGCGGCCGACGAGCCGAGCCCGAACCCGTGGGGAATCGCGTTCACGCACTGCAGCGCGATCCCGGGCGGCTGGTCGCCCAGCGCCCCGAACGCGGCTCGCATGGCCCGCACGACCAGGTGCCCCTCGCCGAACCTGGCCGTCCGCTCGCCGAATCCGGAGACGTCGATCCGCAGGCCGCTGCTGCTCACCTCAGCCCGTACCTCGTCATGCAAGCTGAGCGCCAGGCCGAGCGAGTCGAATCCCGGACCCAGGTTCGCGCTGGTCGCCGGAGTCCGCACGGTGACGGCGCGGTCCGGCCACCTGACCGACGTCACGGCCGTCCCGCCGTCATGACTGGCTCGCACGCACGACGCGGCTCGCGCTCACATCCCGGCTCGGCCGCACGACCCGGCGCACGCTCATGGCGGGCTCACGCCAGCCCGAGCGCGGCCGCCGCCGCCGCGGCGTCGGCCGCAACGACGGCCGGCTCGGGCAGCCCGGCCATCGCGGTGTCCGGGTCCTTCAGGCCAGTGCCGGTAATCGTGCACACGACGACCGAGCCCGGCTCGACGTCACCGTCCTTGCAGGCCTGGAGCAGCCCGGCCACCCCGGCGGCGGAGGCCGGCTCGCCGAAGACTCCCTCCCGGACCGCGAGCAGCCGGTACGCGTCGAGTATCTGCTCGTCGGTCACGGCGGCGAACTTCCCGCCCGAGGAGTCCCTGGCCGCCTCGGCCAGCTGCCATGAGGCCGGGTTGCCGATCCTGATCGCCGAGGCAACGGTGACCGGACTGAGCACCGGCTCGCCGCTGACCAGCGGCGCGGCGCCAGCAGCCTGGAAGCCGAGCATCCGCGGCGCCCGGGCCGACCGGCCCGCGGCCAGGTACTCCTGATACCCCATCCAGTACGCGCTGACGTTCCCCGCGTTTCCGACCGGCAGGCAGTGCACATCGGGCGCATCGCCCAGGGCCTGGACGACCTCGAACGCGGCCGTCTTCTGGCCGGCCAGCCGGTCCGGGTTGACCGAGTTGACCACGGCCACGTCGTTGCTAGCGGCCAGCTTGCGCACCAGTTCCAGGCAGTCGTCGAAATTGCCGTCCACCTGGAGCAGGCGGGCACCGTAGATCAGGGCCTGAGCCAGCTTGCCGAGCGCGATCTTGCCGCGGGGCACGAGGACCACGCACTCGAGCCCGGCGCGGGCCGCGTAGGCGGCCGCGCTGGCGCTGGTGTTCCCGGTCGACGCGCAGATCACGGTGCGGGCGCCGCGGGCGACGGCCAGCGAGACCGCGACCGTCATCCCGCGATCCTTGAACGACCCGGTCGGGTTCATCCCCTCGATCTTCAGGTGCACCTCGCACCCGGTCAGCTCCGACAGCGCCGGGGCCGGCAGCAGCGGAGTGCCGCCCTCGCCCAGGGTCACGACCGCGTCGGCCGCGATCTCCGGCAGGCTGGCGGCATACTCCCCGATCACCCCCCGCCATGCCGGCCCGGGGGGGCGACCCCCCGGAACCCCCCGCCATGCTGGCCCGGGGGGGCGACCCCCCGGAACCCCCCGCTCGGGCGGCGCGGGCCCGCTCACTCGCCCTCCTCGCCCTCGACCCGCAGCACGCTGTCGACGGCGCGCACCGCATCCATGGCCGCCAGGTCAGCGATCGTGTCGGCGAGCGCGGACTCCCTGGCCGTGTGGGTGACGATGATCAGCGTGGCGTCCTCGCCGCGGCCCTCCTGGTGCACGGCCTTGATCGAGACGCCGCGCCGGGCGAAGCTCTCTGCCACCGGGGCCAGCACGCCGGGCCGGTCGGCCACGTCCAGGTTGACGTAGTACCTGGTCAGCGCCTCGGACATCGGCACGACCGGGAGCTCGGCGTAGGTCGCGGGCTCCGGGCCGCGCATCCCGGCCCGCAGGTTCCTGGCCACGGCGACGATGTCGCCGAGCACGGCGCTCGCCGTCGGCTGGCCGCCGGCCCCGGCACCGTAGAACATCAGCCGTCCCGCCGCCTCGGCCTCCACGAACACCGCGTTGTAGGCCTCGTGAACCGCCGCCAGCGGGTGTACCCGGGGCAGCATCGCGGGATGCACCCTGACCGAGATCCCGCCGTTGCACCGCTCGCAGATCGCCAGCAGCTTGATCACGAAGCCGAGGGCCCGCGCGCTCGCGATGTCGTCCGCGGTGATGCCGGTGATGCCCTCGGTGAACACGTCGGCGGACGTCACCTCGGTGTGGAAGGCCAGTCCGGCCAGGATCGCGGCCTTCGCGGCAGCGTCGTGGCCCTGCACGTCGGCGGTCGGATCGGCCTCCGCGTAACCCAGCTGCTGCGCCTGCGTGAGCGCGGGGCCGAACTCGGAGCCGACCGAGTCCATCTGGTCGAGGATGAAGTTCGTCGTGCCGTTGACGATGCCGAGCACGCGCCGGACGGTGTCGCCGGCCAGCGACTCACGCAGCGCGCGGAGCAGCGGGATGGCGCCGGCCACGGCCGCCTCGTAGTACAGGTCGGCGCCGTTCGCGCTGGCCGCCTTGTGCAGCGCCGCCCCGTCGCTGGCCAGCAGCGCCTTGTTCGCGGTCACCACCGACCGACCCGAGTCGAGCGCGGTGAGCAGCAGCGACCTGGCCGGCTCGATCCCGCCGATCAGCTCGACCACGATGTCCACGTCCGGCTGCGTGACCAGGGCGGCGGCGTCACCGGTCAGCAGCGCGGCGTCCACGCCCGAGATCCGCGCCAGCTCCGGCCTGCGCACCGCGATCCCGGCGATCTCCAGCGGGCCACCTGCTCGCGCGGCCAGGTCAGCGGCCTGCTCGCCCAGCAGTCTCGCGACCTGCGAGCCGACGGACCCGCACCCGAGCAGCGCGATCCGCAGTGGCGCGCCTGCCTCCCTCGCCCGCACGACAGCCTCTCTCCCCACGGCAGACGGTCGGTAAGTCCTGGCCTGCCCGATCAGCAGCCTATCCAGCCCCGGCCGCGCTCGGCCCGCAGCACCGGCTAGCAGGGCGGACGCCGCGTTTGCTGACCGCGAACACGAAGCGGAAACAAACCGGCCCGGCGCGGCGCTGTGCACGGTGTACGACCCGCTTTTGTAATCAAGTAATCGAGCCGGCTGACGAAGGCCGGGCCACTGAACACCGGAATGCTGACTGGAAGACTGGAAGAAGAGTCGGATGAGCGAACCGAAGACCCTCACCCTGCCCGTGCTGCCGCTCGACGACGACGTCGTGCTGCCCACGATGGTCGTGCCCCTGGACGCATCTGACCCCGAGGTCCGCGCGTCCATCGCGGCGGCCACCGCCGCCGCCGACGGCGACACCCGGCCCGAGCTGCTGCTCGTGCCGAGGATCGGCGGCAAGTACGCGCCCGTCGGCACGCTGGCGGTCGTCGAGCAGGAGGGCAGGCTGCCGGACGGCAAGCCGGGCGTCGTCCTGCGCGGCACGGCCAGGGTCACGATCGGTGCCGGCACGGTCGGCCCGGGCGCCGCGCTGTGGGTGCACGGCACCATCGCGGCCGAGCCGGCGGCCGGCCCGCGGGCCGCTGAGCTGGCCCGCGAATACCGCGGGCTCGCGGCCGCGATCCTGCAAAAGCGCGGCGCATGGCAGGTGGTTGATGTCCTTTCGCGCATAACGGAGCCCTCGGCGCTGGCCGACAGCGCAGGCTACGCGACCTACCTGTCGGTCGAGCAGCGCGCCGAGCTGCTGTCCACCCTCGACCCCGCGCAGCGGCTCGAGCGGCTGGTGACCTGGGCCAGGGACCATCTCGCTGAGCTCGACGTCGCCGAGACCATCGGCAACGACGTCCGCGAGGGCATGGAGAAGCAGCAGCGCGAGTTCCTGCTGCGGCAGCAGCTGGCCGCGATCCGCAAGGAGCTGGCCGCTCTGGACGGCACGCCCGCGTCCGAGCAGGACGACTACCGGGCCAGGATCGAAGACGCCGACCTGCCCGAGAAGGTGCGCGAGGCGGCACTGCGCGAAGCTGCCAAGCTGGAGCGCGGCTCGGACAGCTCACCGGAGGCGGGCTGGATCAGGACCTGGCTGGACACCGTCCTCGACGTGCCGTGGAACACCAGGACCGACGACGCCTACGACATCCCCGGCGCTCGCGCGGTGCTGGACGCCGACCACGCCGGCCTCGACGAGGTCAAGGAACGCATCATCGAGTACCTCGCCGTCCGCAAGCGCCTGGCCGACCGCGGCCTGACCGTGGCGGGCGGCCGCAGGAGCGGCGCCGTGCTGGCCCTGGCCGGGCCGCCCGGAGTCGGCAAGACCTCGCTCGGCGAGTCGGTCGCCCGCGCGATGGGCCGGAAGTTCGCGCGCGTGGCGCTCGGCGGCGTCCGGGACGAGGCCGAGATCCGCGGCCACCGCCGCACCTACGTGGGCGCCCTGCCCGGCCGCATCGTCCGGGCCATCCGTGAGGCCGGATCGATGAACCCGGTCATCCTCCTCGACGAGATCGACAAGGTCGGCGCCGATTACCGCGGCGACCCGACGGCGGCCCTGCTGGAGGTGCTCGACCCGGCGCAGAATCACACGTTCCGCGACCACTACCTCGAGGTCGAGCTCGACCTGTCCGACGTGCTGTTCATCGCCACGGCCAACGTCGCCGACGCGATCCCCGAGCCGCTCCTGGACCGGATGGAGCTGATCCGCCTCGACGGCTACACCGAGGACGAGAAGCTCACCATCGCCCGCGAGCACCTCCTTAACCGCCAGCTCGAAAGGGCGGGGCTCCAGCCATCGGAGGTCGAGTTCACCGACGACGCCTTCCGCCGCCTGGCGACCGAGTACACAAGGGAAGCCGGCGTCCGCTCCCTTGAGCGCTCCATCGCACGTGTCCTGCGCAAGATCGCCGCGAAGCTTGCGACGAACCCTGCGGACGATACGGGCGCGATGGCCGGCGTTGCGGAGCCTGCCGGCCTCGCGCCTGCGTCGCCCGCTGGCCCCGAGCCAGGTCTTCCCGTGGTGGTCGCCGAGCAAGACCTGCCTTCGTACCTTGGCCAGCCGCGACACACCCCCGAGTCCGCCGAGCGCACCGCCGTCCCCGGCGTGGCCGCCGGGCTGGCCGTCACCGGCGCGGGCGGCGACCTGCTGTTCATCGAGGCGTCGCTGGCCGACGCCGCGAGCGGCAGCACCGGCGTCACGCTCACCGGCCAGCTTGGTGACGTGATGAAGGAGTCGGCCCAGATCGCGCTCTCCTACCTGCGCTCCAACGGCCCCGGACTCGGGCTGCCGGTCAGCGAGCTGGCCGAGCGCGGCGTGCACCTGCACGTCCCGGCGGGCGCGGTGCCGAAGGACGGGCCGAGCGCGGGCATCACGATGACCACGGCGCTGGCCTCGCTCCTGTCGGGGCGGCTGGTCAGGGCCGACGTCGCGATGACCGGCGAGGTCTCGCTCACCGGACGGGTGCTGCCGATCGGCGGGCTGAAGCAGAAGCTGCTCGCCGCGCACCGCGCCGGGATCACGACCGTGCTCATCCCGGCCCGCAATGAGCCCGATCTGGACGACGTCCCGGAGAAGGTGCGGACCGCGCTGACCATTCACCCGGTCAGCGACGTGCGTGAGGTGCTCGACCTCGCGCTCGAGCCCGCCGCCGCGGCCTCCGCCGCCGACCCCGACCGGCCGGCGGCGATCGCGGCCTGACATCAGCCCGTGAGCGCGGATGGTTCTCAGCCAAAATGGCTGAGAACCATCCGCGAAGTTGCCATTTGGTAAACAGTGGACCATGGCTGTTCAGTCTGGCAAGCGCGGCATTCACGCCCTGCACGGCTGGATTCAGCTGCCGGGCCTGACTGAGATCCGCCACTACCAGCGGTCGTGGCTGCGCGGCGACCTGATCGCTGGTCTGACCGTCGCCGCGTACCTGATCCCGCAGGTGCTGGCCTATGCGGGCGTGGCCGGACTGCCGCCGGTGGCCGGTCTCTGGGCGGCAGCGCCGCCGCTGGTCATCTACGCGCTGCTCGGCTCGTCATGGTCGCTGTCGATGGGGCCAGAGTCGTCTACCGCGCTGATAACCGCGGTCGCGATCGGACCGCTCGCGGCGGGCAGCCCAGCCAGGTACGCGGCGCTGGCGAGCACCCTCGCGCTGCTCGTCGGGCTGCTCGCCGTGGTCGCGGGACTGGCGCGGCTCGGCTTCATCGCCGATCTGCTGTCGCGACCGGTGCTCGTCGGCTACATGGCCGGCCTGGCCGCCATCATGATCGCCGGGCAGCTAAGCCGGGTAACCGGCGTGCCAGTCGCCGGCCGCTCTTTCCTGGCGGAGGTGGTCTCGTTCGGCAGGAACATCGCCAGCATCCAGCCGGCTACCACGCTGCTCGCCGCCGGTGTGCTGGCCTTCCTGTTCCTCGTGAGCGCCCGCTTGCGCGCGGTGCCGGGCGCGCTGATCGCGGTCGTCGCCGCGACGGTCGTGGTCTGGGCATTCGGCCTGACCAGCCATGGGGTGGCGGTGGTAGGGCCGATCCCGTCCGGACTGCCCCCTGTCAGCCTGCCGGATCTGCGCCCGGCTGACCTCAGCGAACTGATCGGCCCGGCCTTCACCGTGCTCGTGATCGCGTTCAGCGACGTCGTGCTGACCGGGCGGGCGTTCGCGCGGCGGGGGGAGGGGATCAATGCGAATCAGGAGTTGCTTGCGCTTGGCGCGTCCAACGTCGCGGTCTCGCTCCTGCGGGGCTTCCCGGTCAGCAGCAGCGCGAGCCGGACGGCGCTCGGCCAGGCGGCGGGCAGCCGCACCCAGCTGTACTCGGTGACCGCGGCCGCGGTAGTGCTCGCGATACTCGCGTTCGGGCATGGCGTGCTCGCCAAGTTCCCGGTCGCGGCGCTCGGGGCGCTGGTGATCTTCGCCGCTGTCCGGCTCATCGATGTCACGGTGCTGCGGCGGCTGTTCGCGTTCAGGCGGCGCGAATTCATGATCGCTATCGTGGCCTGCGCCGGCGTGCTGGCGTTCAACATCCTCTACGGAGTCCTGGTCGCCATCGGGATCTCGGTCGCCGAGCTTCTGATCAGAGTGGCCAGGCCGCACGACGCGGTACTCGGCCAGGTTCCCGGGCTGGCCGGGATGCACGACGTGGACGACTACGCGAACGCGAGCACGATCCCCGGTCTGGTCGTCTACCGCTACGACGCCCCGCTCTTCTTCGCCAACGCGGAGGATTTCAGGCGCCGGGCCATGGCGGCGGCCGCCAGCGAATCACCGCTGCGGTGGTTCGTGCTCAACGTCGAGGCCAATGTCGAGGTCGACTTCACCGCGCTCGAGGCCGTCGAGTCGGTGCGCGATGAGCTGACCAGCGGCGGCGCCATCTTCGCGCTGGCCCGCGCCAAGCAGGACCTGCTGGCCGAGCTGACGTCGTTCGGCCTGGCCAGCAAGATCGGGGATGACCTGATCTTCCCCACCCTGCCGACCGCCGTCGAGGCCTACCGGGTATGGGCAGCCCGGCCCCAGGGCGAGCCAGAATGCTGACTGACCGGGTGCGCTGACGGGCTCAGTTGATGCGGCGGTCGTAACCCTCCCAGTAGGTAGCGCGCAACTTGAACTTCTGCAGCTTGCCGGTCGCCGTCCTGGCCAGCGAGTCCCGCATCTCCACCGATCTCGGGCACTTGAAGTGCGCCAGCTTGGACCGGCAGAACTCGATCAGCTCGGCCTCGGTGACCTCGTGCCCGGCCCGGACCACAACCAGCGCCTTGACGGTCTCGCCCCACTTCTGGTCGGGAATCCCGATCACCGCGGCCTCGGCCACGGCCGGGTGCTGGTACAGGCAGTCCTCGACCTCGACCGAGCTGACGTTCTCGCCCCCCGAGATGATCACGTCCTTCTTGCGGTCCGAGATGACCAGGTACTCGTCGGGGTCGATGTGACCCTCGTCGCCGGTGTGGAAGAATCCGTCGACCAGCACCTTGGCTGACTCTTCCGGCTGCTCCCAGTAGCCCGCGAAGACATGGTTCGACCGGGCCAGTACCTCGCCGGAGCCGTCGGTCGCGATCTGCACGCCGACCGCGGGCACGCCGGCCCTGGACTGGAGCCTGGCCCGCTCGGCGGCCGGCAGGCCGTCCCACTCGGCCGGGCGGCGGTTCATCGTGAGCAGCGGCGCGGTCTCGGTCAGGCCGTAGATCTGGATGAACTCCCAGCCGAGCTCGGCCTCGACCCGCTCGATCGTCTTCGACGGCGGCGGCGCGCCCGCGACCACCATCCGGACCCGGTCCCGGCCGGGCACCGGCTGGGACGCCGCCCGCCGGGTGGCGGCGGCATCCAGGATCGCGGCGACCACGGCGGGGGCGCCGCACATCAGCGTCACGCCGTGCTCGTCGATCCGGCGCAGCAGTTCCTCGCCGTCGATCTTCCGCACCACGACCTGCGGCACGCCCATCGCGGTCACCGCGTACGGCATCCCCCAGCCGTTGCAGTGGAACATCGGCAGCGTGTGCAGGTAGACGTCGCGGTCGGTGACCGTCGTCTGCCAGCCGAAGACCGCCGCGTTCAGCCAGCAGTTGCGATGAGTCAGCTGCACGCCCTTGGGCCGCGCCGTGGTGCCGCTGGTGTAGTTGATGCTCGCCGTCGCGTCCTCGTCTGGCTCCCAGAACGCGGGCTCGGCGTCATCGGGCGCCTCAGCGAAAAGCTGCTCGTCGTCCACGCCGTCCAGCACGATCCGGTGCCTGGCCTTGACGTCGCGCAGCGCCTCATCCGATTCCGGGTCGACCAGCAGCACCGACGCGCCCGAGTGCTCGACGACGTAGCTGACCTCCTCGGCGTTGAGCCGGTAGTTGATCGGCACCAGAACCCGGCCGTACCCGCTGATCCCGTAGAACAAGATCCCGAACCGGGCGGCATTGGGGCTGACGATGGCGACCCGCTCGCCGTGGCCCACGCCGAGCTGGTCGAGCGCGATCGCCGCTCCGCGCGCCCGGCGCTCCAGCGAGCGGTAGGTGATCGTCCCGAGCGTCCCCGCGGTGCCCGGCTCGTCGATCAGCGCCGGACGGTCGGGGTATACCAGGGCGCCCCGGCGGAGAAAGTCAGAAACAGTCAGCGGCACCTTCATGGTCAGCTCCAAGGTTTGGATGATTCCCCGATCTTGCGCCAGAGGCCGGCTCGCAGGCAACCGGCCCAGTGAATCGACCCAGTGAATCGACCCCGTGAATCGACCCCGTGAATCGACCCCGTGAATCGACCCCGTGAGTCGGCCTGCCGCCGGGCCGGCCGTCTCGGGTCCGGCCAATGCGCCGTCACGTGCAGCGCGGCTGTGCCAGCATCGGACTTGTGCTGATTCTTCACAGATTTCACACGCGCCCGTTGCTGCTCGCCCTTCCCGTTGCCTTCCTCGCCGCCTGCGGCGGCGCCGCCGCCGCTCCGGCCTCGGCTCCGGCGCCGAAGGATCCGGTCGCCAGCCAGCCGGCCAAGGTCGCGGGCCAGCCCGCCGCCGTCGCATCGGCCAAGCTCCCCAGACCGAGCCACGCCCGCCCGATCCAGGCCCGCCCGAACCAGGCGGTCAGCGACCCGGACCTGCTGGCCAACTGCCCCATCTTCCCCGCCGATAATGTCTGGAACACGGACATCTCCCAGCTTCCGGTGGATCCGCACAGCGTGGCGTGGATGCGCAGCATGAACTCGGGCTCGACCTACCTGCATCCGGACTTCGGCCCCTCGGGCGGCTACCCGTACGGCATCCCTTACACCGTGATAACGGACGCGCATCCGAAGGTGCACGTCACGTTCAGGTACGCCAGCGAGAGTGACCGGTGGCTGTACCCGTTCGGCCCAGACACCAGGATCGAGGGCGGCCAGAACGCCGGCGGCGACCGGCACGCGCTGATGCTCGACTCGAGTTCCTGTCGGCTGTACGAGCTGTGGAACGCCCGCTACGGCAGCCACGCGACAGCCGGCTCCGGGGCCATCTGGAACCTGCGGTCCAACGCGCTGCGCCCGGCCGGGTGGACCTCGGCCGACGCGGCGGGCCTGCCGATCCTGCCCGGTCTGCTGAACTTCGCGCAGATCCGGCGCGCTGTGCAGACGGGCACCCCGATCACGCACGCGATCCGGTTCACCGCCGACCGGACCAGCGCCGCTTACCTCTGGCCCGCCCGCCATCAGGCCGGCAGCGGCAGCATGGCCACCCGGCCGCCGATGGGCGCCCGGTTCCGGCTCAAGCTGAGCTTCAACGTGGCTGGCTACTGCAGTTCGGCACCGTACTGCGCGTACGCCAAGGCCGTGCTGACCGAGATGCAGCACTACGGCCTGATCCTGGCCGACAACGGATCCAACTGGTACTTCGGCGGCGCCGCGTTCCCGCAGTGGCCCGATGCCCTCGTCTCCCTGCTCAAGGGCATCCCGGCGAGCGCGTTCGAAGCCGTGAACGAGACCTGCCTGAAGGTCAGCGCCAACTCCGGACAGGCGCAGGCGCACGCCGGCTGCCCGATCGGCTAGCGGCCGCCCGCGTCGCCGGCCAGTTACTCGCGGACGACGTCTGCGGGGTCCTTGTCGCTGCGCAGGCCCCGGTAGGACGCCGCGCGCAGCCGGCCGGAACTGGTCCAGAGCGCGAACTCGGCCTCGATCACCACGTCCGGCTCGGTCCACACCGCACCGCGGGCCTGGTCCGGCGGGATGGTCGAGCCGAACGGCGAGGTGGCGCGGCGGAGCGGCTCGAGCCGGGTCGTCAGGTCGCGGAGCGCCTGCTGGGTGAAGCCGGTGCCGACATGCCCGGCGAACGTCAGGCCGTCCGGGCCCTGGACACCGACCATCAGCGAGCCGATCAGGTGCGAGCGCGTTCCCTCGCCGGGCTTCCAGCCGCCGACCACGAACTCCTGCCGGTGCACGTTCTTGATCTTCCGCCAGGCGGCAGAACGCCTGCCCGCCTCATAACGCGAGGCCACCCTTTTCGCCATAATTCCCTCCAGGCCATGCTGCCTGGACACGGCCTGGATGTCAGCGCCCCGCACCCCGGTGAACGCCGGCGGCGTCTGCCAGTGGGATCCTTCGAGCGCCAGCTCATCCAGCCTGGCGCGGCGCCGGTGGTAGGGCTGGTCGGTGAGCGCCAGGCCGTCGGCGAACAGCAGGTCGAAGGCCAGGTATGAAACGGGCACCTCGGCGGCCAGCTTTCGCACCTGGGCGGGCGCCGTCACGTTCATCCGCTGCTGGATCGCCTCGAAGCTCGGCCAGGTGCCGCCGCCGAACGCCACGATCTCGCCGTCCAGCACCAGGTCGTGCGGGCCGGCCGCCGCCGCCAGGCCGGCGAGCTCCGGGTAGCTGCCCGTCACGTCGCGGCCGGTGCGTGAGGTCAGCGTGAGCGCTCCCGCGCTGATCGCCGCGATCGCCCGGATCCCGTCCCACTTCATCTCGTAGGCCCACGCGGCGTCGCTGGCCGGCAGCTCGCCGGCAGTGGCGAGCATCGGCCGGAACTGCTCAGCCAGGCTGCGTCCCGCGCGGTCGGTGATCACCTCGCCACGGTACCCGGCGCAGCGCTCGGTAGGCTGCCGCGGTGAGAACGCACCGCGTGAGCCTGATGCGCGATCGGTCCGGCCCGCAGCGAGTCACCAACGTCGAGCTCTTCTACGATCTCGTGTTCGTCTTCGCGGCGACCCAGCTATCGCACTTCCTGCTGTCCGGTGGCGGCCTGCTGTCCGGGGGCAGTGCCGCAGACCACGCCCGTACCGCCTTTCGCGCCGCGCTGCTGCTCACGATGGTCTGGCTGGTCTGGGTCTACACCACATGGGTCACCAACTGGCTCGATCCCGCCCGGCTCCCCGTGCGGCTGCTCTTGCTCGTGCTCGCGATGATCAGCCTCATCCCGTCCGCGGCGCTGCCCACCGCGTTCGCCCGGTCAGGCTGGATCGTCGGCGGCGCCTACCTCTTGGTGCAGGCCGGACGGAGCGCGTTCACCGCGGCGGCGGTCGACGATCCGGCGCTGCGCCGGAACTTCCAGCGCATCCTGGCCTGGTGCGTCGTGAGCGGCCTGCTCGCGCTCGCGGGCGGCCTGGCCGACGGCAGCGCCCGGGTGGCGCTCTGGGTCGCCGCGGTCGCCGTCGACCTGATCGGCGGAGCCGTCGGCTTCTACACGCCGGGCCTCGGCCGGTCGAGGACCGCCGACTGGACCATCGAGGGCGGCCACTTCGCCGAGCGATGCCAGGGCTTCATCCTGATCGCGATCGGCGAGTCGATCGTCATCATCGGCGCCGCGCTGGCCGCCAGGCTCGGCAGCCCACGGCCCCTGACCGGCGCCGACGTCCTGGCCTTCCTGGTCGCGGCCGCCGGCAGCCTGGCGTTCTGGTGGGTCTACTTCGACCGCACCGCGGACGACGCCGCCGGGGTCATCGCGGCGTCACCTGATCCCGGGCGGCTCGGCCGGTCGGCCTACCATCTGATCCACCCCATCATGGTGGCCGGGATCATCGTTGCCGCCGCTGCTGATGGCGCGATGGCGGACCTGGCCGCCCGCGGCCGGGCGGCCGCCAGCGCTCCGGGCTGGGTCGCCTGCCTGATCCTGGGCGGCCCCGCGCTCTTCCTGATCGGCCACGCGGCGTTCAAGGCCGTGATCTGGCGGCGCGTGTCGTGGTCACGGGTCGTCGCGGTCGCCGCCCTCGGGCTGCTCGGCCTGCTAGCGGCGAACCTGCCCGCGCTGGCGCTCGCCGGGTGCGGCGCGGCGGCGGTCGTCGCGGTCGCCGTCACCGACCAGATCTGGCGGCCCGCCGCCCAGCGGCACCCGCCGGCCGCCGCGGCGGGCCCGGCCGGCTAGGCGGCCGGGGTCGGCTGGCCGGGCTCGGCCATGCTCTTCCTGACCCCGGAGATGATGGTCCGCATCGTGAAGCCCGGCGCGTACCTGGTCATCCGCCACGCCACCCGTGCCGACCGGGGCGCGACGATCAGCGCGCGGTTCCTGGCCACGCCCCGCAGGACGTCCTGGGCCAGCGCGTCGGCCTGATAGAGCTGGCCCAGAAGCCTGGCCAGCGCGGCGGCGTTCGCGCCGGTCTCGGTCTGCGGCAGGTCAGGGTTGACCCGGCCGAGCAGCGGAGTGTCGACGAATCCAGGGCAGACGGCGCTGACCCGGACCCCGCGGCTGGCGCCCTCGGCGCGCAGCGACAGGCTCAGCCCCACCACCGCGTGCTTGGTGGCCGCATAGGGGGCGAGGCTCGGTCCCGGCACCAGGCCGGCCAGCGAGGCGGTGTTCACGATGTGCCCGTGGCCCTGCCGGAGCATGAGCGGGTAGGCGGCGTGAACGCCGTGCACGACGCCGCGCAGGTTCACGTCGATCACGCGATCCCAGTGGTCCAGGGTCAGCTCGTCGACCATCCCGCCGATCGCGATCCCGGCGTTGTTGAACATCAGGTCGAGCTGGCCGTGCTCGGCCGCGACCTGCGTCACCAGGTCGGCGACGGCGCCCGAATCCCTGACGTCGACCGCGACGGTGCTGGCCGCGCCGGCGTCCCCGGCGACGGACTTCGCGCTGGCTTCGTCGATGTCGGCGATCACGACCGTGGCCCCGCGGCTGGTCAGCGCCCGCACCAGCGCGGCCCCGATCCCCGAGCCGCCGCCGGTCACGATCGCGACCTGGCCCGCGAAGCCGTCAGCGGCCGGCATCCCGCTCACCTCGCCGTCACGCTGGTCGCCGGCACGTCGTCGGCCGCCGCGCCGTCAGCAGCAGCGCCCCGTGCGCCCGGCGCAACCGCCGGCTCGAAATCGCCCGCGGACGGCCGGCGGGTGCGCCGCCAGTAGCTGACCGTCGAGCCCGGCCAGAGCGCGCGGTTGACACCGCGCTTGTCCAGGTACCAGCTGCGGCAGCCGCCCGAGGTCCAGACCGACCCGGTCAGCCTGCGCTGCAGGTCGGCGTTGAACCGGCGCTGGGCCTGCTCGCCGACGGCCAGCGCGCCCTTCTGGTCGATCAGGTCCAGGCACTTCAGCACGTAGTGCACCTGGGACTCGATCATGAAGATCATCGAGTTGTGGCCCAGGCCGGAGTTCGGGCCGAGCAGGACGAACAGGTTCGGGAACCCGGCCACCGCCAGCCCCAGGTACGCCTCAGCACCGTCGCGCCAGAGCTCGGCGAGCTTGCGGCCGTTCGCGCCGGTGATGTCGGCATGGTCGAAGGCATCGATGACATGGAAGCCGGTCCCGTAGACAACGACGTCGGCCGGGTACTCGGTGCCGTCGGCCGCGGTCACGCCGGTCTCGGTCATCCCGGTGACCTGCTCGGTGACCAACTGCACGTGCGGCTGGGCCAGGGCCGGGTAGTAGTCGTTGGCGAGCAGCACGCGCTTGCAGCCCATCCGGTAGTCCGGGGTCACCTTGCGGCGCAGGTCAGGGTCGGAAATCTGCTTACCGATATGGGCCCTGGCCATCCGCTCGCCCAGGCCCGCCAGCCGGGGCTTGGTGAACGTCACGATGGTCCACTCGGCCTCCCAGTAGATCAGCCACCGGTAGGCGCGCTGCAGGCCGGGCACGGCGGCGAACAGCTTGTGCTGCCGCGGCGTGAACGGCCGGTCCGGCTTCGCCATCACCCACGGCGGAGTCCGCTGGAAGACGGTGACCTGCGCGGCCTTCGCGGCGACCTGCGGAACGAACTGGATCGCGCTGGCCCCGGTCCCGATCACGGCGACCCGCTTGCCGGTCAGGTCCACGCTGTGATCCCACTGGGCGGAGTGGAACTGCGGCCCCGCGAACGAGCCGGCGCCGGGAAGGGCCGGGATGTTCGGCTGGTGCAGCGGGCCCATCGCGGTCATCAGCACCCGGCAGGACGCCGTCCTGCCGTCGGCCAGCCGGACCGTCCACCGGCCCGCTGCGTCGTCGTAGGCCATCGAGGAGACCTCGGCGCCGAACTGGACCCGGCGGGCCAGCTCGTAAGAGTCGACCACCTGGTGCAGGTATTCGAGGATCTCGGGCTGCCGCGGGTACTGCCTGGACCAGTCTCGCTTCGGCTCGAAAGAGAAGGAGTACAGCAGCGAGCGGATGTCGCAGGCGCAGCCCGGATAGGTGTTCTCCCGCCAGGTGCCGCCGATCTCGCTGGCCTTCTCAAGGATCACGTAGTCGCCACGCCCGGCCTTGTCGAGCGCGATGCCCATGCCGAGGCCGGCGAAGCCAGCCCCGACAATCACGATATCGGCGGTGATGTCGGCCGTGACGTCCGCCGGGATGTCGGCCTGGCCGGCCGCACGTGCAGTCATTACCGGACGGTAACGCAGGTCGCGAGAACCCGGCAAGCCCGCAGGCCGCCCGGACCGCCCAGCCCCAAGCCGCGCCAGCCCTGGCCGCGCCAGCCCGAGCCGCGCCAGCCCGAGCGCCGACCCGGCCGCGTCAGCTGTCAGTTGACAGACAACTGGCAAGTACCATAGCGTGCGCATCGTGACCGATCCGCTCGAAACCCTCCAGCCGGTCGTCACCGACATCCGCTCGCTGCCGATCCAGGTCGCCGGCCAGATCCGCGGCCTGCTTTCCGGCGGCGATCTGCGGCCCGGTCAGCAGCTGCCCACCGAGGCCAGCTTCGCAGCCAGGTTCGGCGTCGGCCGCACCACGGTGCGCGAGGCACTCAAGCTGCTCGAGAACGACGGCCTGATCCAGGTCCGGCGCGGCCTTGGCCGCTTCGTATCCGCCGCGCCCGTCCTGCGCCGCCCGCTGACCAGGCTGGAGAGCGTGACCGACCTGATGACGTCGGCCGGCTACCAGGTCACCAACCGGCTGCTATCGGCCACCGCGGGCCCGCCCGCGCCCGACGAACGTGACGCGCTCGAGCTCCCCGAGCGCTCCGAGATCGTCCGGCTGGAACGCCTGCGGATGCACCGTGACGAGGCCTACATCTACTCGGTCGACGTCATGCCCAGGTCGCTTTTCCCGGCTGACCTGGGCGAAGTCGACTGGACCGGCTCGCTGCTCGACTTCCTCGACCGCCGCGGCGCCCGGCCCGCCTATTCGGTCGCCCAGATCAGCGCCGTCCACCTGCCGGACGGCCTCGCCGCCCGGCACGGCCTCCGGGCGGAGATTCCCTGGCTGCTGATGGTCCAGATGAACACCACGGCATCCGGCGTGCCGGTCATCTACTCGCACGATTATCACCGCGGTGACCGGTTCACCTTCGACGTACTCCGCCGCGCCCAACCTAGCTAGGAGCAGCCCGTGCCCGCCCCCGACCGGCCCGCCCCCGACCAGCCTGTTCCCGACGACGACATCACCCGCTGGCACGCCGCCATCGCGCCGGAGCTCCGGGCCGCCTTCGAGGACGTGCTGGCCGGCCCGAGGTTCACGCTAGGGCCACATCTGCGTTCATTCGAAACGGAATTCGCCGAGTACTGCGGCGCGCACGCGTGCATCGGCATTTCCAGCGGGACCGCGGCCTTGCACCTGGCGCTGCTGGCCCTCGGTGTCGGCCCCGGCGACGAGGTGATCACGGTCCCGAACACCTACATCGCCACCGCCTTCGCGATCACCTACACCGGCGCCATGCCGGTCTTCGTCGACGTCGACCCGGTGACCTGGAACATGGACCCGGCCGCGATCGGGCCCGCTCTGACGGAACGGACCAAGGCGATCCTGCCGGTGCACATGTACGGGCAAGCCGCCGACATCGACGCGATCCGGGCCGCGGCGCCGGGCATCGCCGTGGTCGAGGACGCCGCGCACGCGCATGGCGCGACGCTGGGCGACCGGCACGCCGGCAGCCTCGGCGACCTGGCTGCGTTCTCGTTCTACCCGACCAAGGTGCTCGGCGCGCTCGGCGACGGCGGCGCGATCACGGCGTCCACGCCCGAGCTGGAGGCCAGGGTCAGGCAGCTGCGCTACATGGGTCAGCAGGTCAAGTTCGACCACGCGATCCTCGGCTACCAGGAGCGTCTCGACGAGATGCAGGCGGCCTTCTTGCGCGTGAAGCTCCGTTACCTGGACGAGCAGGTCGCCGGGCGCCGCCGGGTGGCCGCGCGATACGCCGACCTGCTCGGCGGGACACCGCTGACCCTGCCCGCGGCTGACGTCACCGGCCGGCACGCGTACTACATGTACACGGTGCTGGCCCCGGAACGGGACGACCTGGCCGAGCACCTGGACAAGCGCGGGATCGGCAACATGGTCATCTACCCGCGTCTGGTCACCCAGGCCGGCGCCTACGCCACGCTGCCGTGGCGTGCGGGACCGATTCCCGTGGCCCAGGCGCTACCCGATCAGCTGCTGTCGCTGCCGATGTTCGCCGAGCTCACCGACGACGAGATCGACCGGGTAGGCGCCGCCGTCGGCGAGTTCTACGCGGCCGCGTGACCGGCCGCACCGATGATCCGCGGCCAGGCTCCCCGCGGTGACGGGCCCGTGGTAACCAGCCCCGTGGTAACCAGCCCCGTGGTAACCAGCCCCGTGGTAACCAGCCCCGTGGTAACCAGCCAGGTGCGGTTCACGGTGCTGGGAGGCAGCGCGCCGGCCACCGTCCAGCTGATCGACGCGCTCGCGGACTGGCCCCCTGATCCGGGTCACGGCCAGCCAGCCGCGGTCGATCTGGTGCTGCACGGCCGGTCGCCAGAACGGCTGGACGCTGTGGCGAGGGCAGCCACGGTGCGAGCGCGCGCGCTCGGCCTGGCCGTGACGGTCATCGCCGAGGCCGACCGCGCCGTCGCGCTGACGGGCGCGGACGTCGTCCTGAACCAGATCAGGCCGGGCGGCCTGGAGCAGCGATCGGCCGACGAGTCGTTCCCGCGGGAGTTCGGGATCCCCGGCGAGGAGACCCTGGGGCCCGGCGGGTTCGCCTGCGCGGTGCGGGCCGTGTCCGCGCTCCGCCCGGTGTGGGCCGACATCGTCAGCCACTGCCCAGGCGCGCTGCCGATCAACCTGACCAACCCGGCCGGAATCGTGACCCAGGCCGCGCGCCTGGAATTCGGGCTCGATGTCGTCTCGGTCTGCGACTCACCGCTGGACCTGCTGGCCGAGGCGGCCGCGCGGCTCGGCTGCGACGACTCGTCCGGCGCCGGGCTGCGGGCCAGGTACGTCGGGATGAACCACGTCGGCTGGTACGTACCGGAGTCGGCCGCCGAGCTTGACCGGCTGGCCGGATTGGTCGGCGGCCTCGACCCGGATCTGCCGCGGCTGCACGGCGCGCTGCCCGGCTCCTACCTGCGCTATTACGTGCATCCTGACCGGATGCTGGCCGCTCAGCGGGGCCGGCCGACCCGCGCGGACGAGCTGCGCGGGCTGGCCAGCTCGACGCTGGAGGCGTTCGGCCGGGGCGAGCTGCCAGCGGCCTGGCAGCGGCCGGCGCCCTGGTACTCGCTGGCCGTCGTGCCGCTGGCCAGAGCCTGGCGGCACGGTTCAGCCGAGCCGCTCGTCCTCGGGCTGCCGAACGGGGTGCGGGTGCCGTGGCTGCCGGCCGACGTGATCGTCGAGGGCCCGGCTCAGATCGAGCGGGCCGGGACGATCGAGCCGCTGCCGGTCGTGACCCTGCCCGACCTGCCGCGCGGCATCCTCGCCCGGCACGCCTGCTACGAGCGGCTGGCGGCAGTCACGCTGGCCGGCGGCCCGCCCAGCGACGACCAGCTGATCAGGGCTCTGCTCGCCAACCCGCTGGTGACCAGCCTGGACCAGGCCCGTGGACTGGCCGGCGCGATCGCCGGCCGGATGTCCGCCTACGACCCAGCCTGGCGCTGACGGCCGGTCTGCGCGGGCTCGGCGAGGGCTGCGCAGCGCCGGCTGACGGCCGTCGTGAACGCGTGGTCGGCCGGCCTGCCGTACCCGATCACCAGCGCCGGCCCGCGCCGATGCCCGGCCGCCGCGAAGGCGCTCAGCCCCTCGACCGCGACGCCGTGCCGGGCGGCCCTGGCCACCACGACATCCTCGCTCTCCTGGCCGGGCAGGTCGGCCACGGCATGCAGCCCGGCCGCGATCCCGGTCAGCCGCACGGCGGGCGTCTGCTGCCGCAGCGCGCCGATCAGCCGGTCTCGCCGGCGCCGGTACGCCAGCCTGACCTGCCTGATCTGCCGGTCGTAGCCGCCAGATTCGATCAACGCGGCCAGCGTGAGCTGCTCGAGCGCACCGTTGAAGAACCCCGATCGCTCCTTGGCCGCGACGAGCTCATCGATCATCGAGTCCGGGACGACCAGCCAGCCCAGCCGGAGCCCGGGCGCCAGGCTCTTGCTGGCCGTGCCGGCGTAGACGACATGGTCAGGGGCCAGAGCCTGCATCGCACCGACCGGCTGCCGGTCGAACCGGAACTCCCCGTCGTAGTCGTCCTCGACGATCACCCCGGCAGCGCGGGAGGCCCAGCGGACGAACGCCGCACGGCGGCCGGGCGCCAGGGTCATGCCGAGCGGGAACTGATGAGCCGGCGTCAGCACGGCCGCGTTCACGGCGTCCGGGCCCTCCGCCGTCTGGTCGGGCTGCGCGCCGCTCCCGTCTACCGGAAGCGACACCGTCCGAAGCCCCTGGGCCTCGATGATCTGCCGGTGCAGGAGGTGCCCGTACGCCTCGGTAGCGACCGCCCTCGCACCGCGCTCGCGCAGGACCTGGCTGATCAGGGCGAGGCCATGGACGAACCCCGCGCAGATGATCACGTTCTCGCTGCTGGCGATCACTCCCCTGGCCCGGGCCAGGTAGCCGGCCAGCGCGCTTCGCAGCTCCAGCGCGCCGCGCGGGTCGGGATAGCCAAGCACGCTGTCGTCGGCTGCGTTCAGCGCGACCCGGCCGGCCGCCAGCCACGCCCGGCGCGGGAAGGCCGATACGGCGGGCACCCCGGCGCGCAGGTCATACCGCGGCCCGGCCATGGCGTCGGCCCGCGGCCCGGCCGGCTGCGGCGCGGAGACGGGCCGCTCGGCGACCCAGGTGCCCGACCCGGTCCTGGCCTCGAGCCAGCCTTCGGCGACCAGCTGCCCGTAGGCATCGGCGACCGTGTTCCTGGCGATCCCGAGGTCGGCAGCCAGCTGCCGGGAGGAGGGCAGCCGGATCCCCGGACCGAGCCGACCGGCCTGGACGGCGTCGCGCAGCGCGGCCTCAAGTCCGGATCTGACCCGCGTCCCGGCTAGTGCCAGATTCAAGTCGATCCCGTAATTGGCCCAAGACTGCGGCATAGATATGGACCTTACTCCTGGGCCGATCGGCCTCTAGCGTGGTGTACATGACAACCACGCAACTTACGTCCGAGGTCAGCGACACCAGCCAGGCCACCACGGCCGTCCCGGTCAGGCTGGAATTCGACGAGCAAGCGGCCGGGTTCTCCCGCGCCATGGCCCACCTGGACCGGGCCGCCATCAAGGAACTCGACCGGGCGGACTTCGATCCCCGCCTGCGCGAGCTGGTCAGGATCCGCGCTTCGCAGCTCAACGGCTGCGCCTACTGCGTCGACATGCACACCAAGGACGCCCGCGCGATCGGCGAGACGGAGCAGCGGATCTACGCGCTGCCGGTCTGGCGGGAGACCCCGTTCTTCACGGCCAGGGAGCGGGCCGCCCTCGCATTCACCGAAGAGGTGACCGCGGTCGCGACGACGCACGTCCCCGACGAGGCGTACGAGGCGGTGGCGGCCCAGTTCAGCCCGGCCGAGCTAGCCGCCCTGATCAGCCTGATCGTCACCATCAACGCCTGGAACGCGATCGGCGTCGCCACCCGCGCCTGGCAGCCAGGCTCCTACCAGCCCTAGTCAGCCCCGGCGCCGGGCAGCCCGTCATGATCACGGACATCTTTCGACGCCACGGCCGATTAGTGTCCGTGATCATGACGGGCGTCAGGCCAGCAGGCAGGCGACTTCGTGGCTCGGATAGTTCGCGACGCCGGCCGGAACAGCGTGGCCGTGACGGCTGGCCTGGCCGTCATGGCCGACCAGACTGGCCAGGCGATCGCCGCTCACCGACCCGCCACCCGACCCGCCGCTGCCGGGCGGGCCGAGGGCCGGGTCGGCGTCCGCGCACCGGTCCTCGGCGATCGGGCACCGCGGCCGGAACCGGCAGCCAGCCGGGATCTCGACCGGGTTGGGCGTCTCGCCCGACAGGATCTGGGCGGCGTTGCGGACCCGCGGGTCGCGGTTGGGAACGACCGAGAGCAGCGCCTTGGTGTACGGGTGCCGGGGGTCACTGACGACCTGGCGGGCCGGGCCGTACTCCACGATCCGGCCGAGGTACATCACCGCGATCCGGTCGGCGAAGTGAGCGGCGGTCGACAGGTCGTGCGTGATCATCAGGACGCCCAGCCTGCCGTCCCGGCGCAAGCCGTCGATCAGCGACAGGACGCCGGCCCTGACCGAGACGTCCAGCATCGAGACCGGCTCGTCGGCGAGCAGCAGCACCGGGTCGAGTGCCAGCGCCGCGGCGATCGCCACCCGCTGCCGCTGGCCGCCGGACAGCTCGTGCGGGTAACGGTTCAGGTACAGGGACGCCGGAGCCAGGCCGGCCCGCTCGAGCGCGCCGCTGATCAGCTCCTCGCGCTCGGACTTCGACGTGCCAATGCCGTGCACGAGCAGCGGTTCCTCGACCGTCTGCCGGACCCTGAAGCGGGGGTCGAGGGACTCGTACGGGTCCTGGTAGACCATCTGGATGCCCCGCCGCAGCGGCCTGAGCCTCCGCTGCGACAAGGTGGTGATGTCCTGACCGTCGACCGTAATCGTCCCGCCGGTCGCCTCCACCATCCGCAGGATGGTCTGCGCCGTCGACGTCTTGCCACAGCCGGACTCGCCGACCAGCGCGACCATCTCGCCGCGGCGCAGCGAGAACGAGACGCCGTCGACGGCGCGGACCCACTGCCGCGGCCGCTTGGCCAGCCGGTCGGCGATCGACCGGCGGACCGGGTACCTGGTCTGCAGGTCGGCCACGTCGAGCAGATTGCCCTCGCTGGTCACGGCGTCCCCCCTGCGTCGTCGCGGTGGCAGGCGGCAGCATGAACAACCTCGCCAGCCGCAGCCGCCCCGTTCGCGGACCCGACGACGCGAAGCAGCGGCCGCTCGGTGGCGCACCGGTCGATGACCGAGTCGCACCTGGGCCGGAACGGGCAGCCCGTGACCGGCTCGTCCAGCCTGGGCGGCGCACCCGGAATGGACGTCACGTCGTCGTCGGCATACAGGTCGGGCGTGGCCGCGAACAGCAGCCTGGTATACGGGTGCCTGGTGCTGTGGAACAGCGAGTCGGTCGTGCCCGTCTCGACGATCTCCCCGGCGTACATCACGCCGGCCCGCGGGCAGACCTGCGCGACCACGGGCAGGTCGTGGGTCACGAGCACGAGCGCGAGGCCGAGTTCCTCGCACAGCCGGACCAGCAGGTCGGTGATCTGCGCCTGCACCATGACGTCGAGCGCCGTGGTCGGCTCGTCGGCCAGCAGCACCTTCGGCTCGCAGGCCAGCGCCATCGCGATCGCGGCCCGCTGCCGCATGCCGCCGGAGAACTCGTGCGGGAACCGCACGCCCGCCGCCGCCGGGATCCCGACCAGCTCGAGCAGCTCGCCGGCCCGCTTGCGCGCCGCGGCGGCCGACCCCCGGCCGCCCCCGCCGGCCCGGCCCGCACTGCCGTGCAGCAGGATCGGCTCGGCGATCTGCCCGATCACGTTGCGCACCGGGTTCAGCGCATTCATGGCGCCCTGGAACACCATGGCCAGGTCCGTCCAGCGGTGCGGCCTGACCGAGTCCTCGCCGCCGGCCAGGATGTCGGTGCCAGCCAGCCGGACCTCCCCGCTGACCGAGGCGTTCGGCGGAAGCAGCCCCATCATCGCCAGGATGCTGGTCGTCTTCCCGCAGCCAGACTCGCCCACCAGGCCGAACCGCTCTCCGGGACCGAGGTCGAAACTGACCCCCTGCACGGCATGCAGCTCGCCGCCGCCCGGCAGCCTGAACCACACGTTCAGGTCGCGCACTTCGAGCAGGCCCACCGCCGGCACCTCAGATCGCGCCTGGTCCGCGGCCGGCCAGTGGGCGGAGCGCCCAGCGCCGGGAGGACAGATGCGCGACCTTCAGCCTCGGGTTGAGCGCATCCTCGATGGCCTGGCCGAGCAGGAAGCACCCCATGATGAGCAGGGTGATAACAATTCCATCGGGCACGATCGCCCACCAGGCGCCGGCGCTGACGGCGGCCCGGTCGAAGGCGTGTTCCAGGATGGTGCCCCAGGTGGTGGTGGTCGGGTCCTCGAGGCCGAGGAACGCGAGCGCCGTCTCCAGGTAGATCGCCACCGCGATTGTGAGCACCGTGTTGGCCATCAGCAACGGTCCGACCTGCGGCAGCATATGCCTGCCGATGATCCGCAGGTGGCTGGCTCCGATCGATCTGGCTCGCTTGATGTACACCCGCTCCTTCACGCTCATCACCTGAGCCCGGATGATCCTGGCCGTCGTCGCCCATTCGAGAATGGCGATGACGCCGATGACATGGGACAGGCTCGGGCCCCAGACGTCGGCGATCACCATGGCGAACGCGAGGTCAGGGATGACGAGCAGGTAGTCGGTGATCCGCATCAGCGTGACGTCGAGCCACTGGCCGAAGTAACCGGACAGGATCCCGACGCCGCCGCCGATCAGCATCGCGATCAGCGTCGCCGCGAAGCCGATGATCAGCGAGATCCGGCCGCCGGAAATGATCTCGCTGAGCATGTCGATGCCGCCGTCGTCGCAGCCCAGCCAGTGGCTGCCGGACGGCGGCGCGAAGACGGCGCAGCTGCGCGCGGTCGTCGAGTACGGCGCGATCAGCGGGGCGGCCACCGCGAGCACGACGAAGAACACGATGATGCCGAGCCCGAGCGCGGCCGCCTTCCGCTCGAAGATGGCCTGGCGGATCAGCCCGGCCCTGGACCTGGACACGGCGCCGGTCAGGCCGCCGCCCTCGGTGGCAATCGCGCTCATTGCGTGATCCTCGGGTCGAGCTTGAAGTAGGCCAGGTCGGCCAGCAGGTTCAGCACGACCACGGAGACCGCGAGGATCAGGAAGCCACCCTGCAGCATCGGATAGTCACGCTGGTTGATGGCCAGCCAGAGCGCCTGGCCGATGCCGGGCCAGGAGAAGATGTACTCGACCAGGATCGCCCCGCCCACGATCCAGCCAATCGACAGCGCGACCAGCGTCACGATCGGGAGCAGCGCGTTGCGCACCACGTGCCGGGCGATGATCCGGCGGTCGGACAGCCCCTTGGCCCTGGCCGTCAGCACGTAGTCCTCGCCGAGCGTCTCGAGCATTGACGAGCGCATGATCAGCGTGAACTCGCCGTACAGGGTCAGCAGCAGGGTCAGGGCCGGCAAGATCAGGTGCAGGCCGATGTCCTGGATCCTGGCGGCCGTCGACTGCGGCCCGAAGACCCCGGCGTACGGGTTCTCCATCCCCGAGGTCGGCAGCACGCCGCCGAGCAGGATGAGCAGCATCAGCCCGAGGAACTGGGTGGGGAACGCGTAGAACGCGATCGCCAGGTTGGTGCTGGCATGGTCGCTGGCCGAGCCGCGGCGCCAGGCGGACAGGATTCCGGTGCCGATGCCCACCACGATCGCCCCGAGCGTGCCGATGGCGACCATCGGGATCGTGTTCTTCAGGTCGTTGAACAGCAGCTGTGAGACCGGCTGCTGGCTGGCGAACGAGATGCCCATGTTCCCGTGGACCAGCTCGCGCAGGTAGATGAGGTACTGCTCCCACTTGGGTCGGTCGAGGCCGAACTCGACCGTCAGCGCGTGCCGGAGCTGGGGCGTGGCGTGCGGGACGCGCGCCAGGTCGGAGACGATGTTGCCGGGCAGCACCCGGAAGAGGAAGAAGTTGATCGTGATCGCGATGAAGATCGTCAGCAGCGCGAACCCGATGCGCCTGATGACATAGTCCGCACCGCGCATGTGAGGGCGTGCCCTTAGCCCTGGTGAACCTGGAGCAGGGTCTGGGTGGACAGCGAGTTCACCGAGCCCATCACCGGCGAGACCGTGAACCCGGTCCAGTTCGGCGAGTGCGCCTCGATGATGTCCGGGTAGTCGAGGATGATGTACGGCCGGGCGCTGTAGATGTACTGCTGCATCTGCCAGATCAGCTCGCGCCGAGCCGACGGGTCAAGCAGCGTGCTCTGCCTGGCGTACATCCGGTCGTAGTTCGGGTTGCAGTAGCCGCTGTCGCTGTTGTTGCCGAGCTGCGCGCAGGTCATGACCGAGAGCATGAAGTCGGGATCGACCGGCGGCACCCAGTCCCACATCGCCATGTCGAAGGTCTGGTACTTGCTGTTCGGCGCCGAGATGGCGTTGAAGGTCGCGCTGTCGTCCATGTTCTGCTGGGTGATCGAGATGCCGATCTTCTGCAGGTCCGACTGGATGATCTGGAACGTGCGGTCGCCCGTGCCGCGCTCGTCCGGCGGGAAGATGACGCTGTACTGCATCGGATGGCCGTTGGCGATCCGCAGTCCGTTGGGACCCATCTTGTAGCCGGCCTGGTCGAGCAGCTGGCCGGCCTTCAGCAGGTTGAACGGCACCACCTTGATGTTCGGGTCGTGCCAGGAGCCGTCGGCCGGAGCGATGATCGTGCTGCCCGGCGCGGCCAGGCCAAGCCAGGCGGTCTTGATGATCTGCTGCCGGTCGGTGGCGTACTCGATCGCCTCCCTGACCAGCGGGTTGAGCAGCTCGCGGTGCGTCGTCTTATGCGGGTTGGTGTTGATGATGAACGTCTTCATCGACAGCGACGGCGTGGTCGTCACGTCGAAGCCCGCCTTCTTCAGCGCCGTCACCGCGGTCGGCGGCGTGTACTCGCCGATGAAGTCCACCTGGTGGTCCTTGAGCGCCTGGACCATGGCATCGGCATTGGAGAAGAACTGCAGCCCGAAGCCCTCGATCTTCGGCTTGGGACCCCACCAGTTCGGGTTCCGCTTGAACAGCGCGAACTGGTTGGCCTTGTACTGGACCAGCTCGAACGGACCGCCGGAGACCATCGGCTGGCCGTTCGCCGGCGGCACGTTCTGGAACGTCTTGATCCCGGTGCCCTCGCCGGTGAAGTAGGGCGCCCAGACCTGCTTCGGCAGCACGGACATGCCCTGCATGTGCTGGAGTACGTTCGCCACGGCGGTGGCGTACCTGATGACCACGGTGGTCGGGTTCGGCGCCGACGCGCCGATCATGTGCTCGAGCAGGCCAGCCCACTGACCCGCAGGGCCGTTCTTGTACTTCATGACCGAGTTGATGGTCCAGGCCACGTCGGCCGCGGTCAGCGGCTTGCCGTCGGACCACTTCGCGTTCGGCACCGTGTGGAACGTCCAGGTCCGGCCATCGGCGGACGTCGACCAGCTACGCGCGAAGTCGGGCACGATCTCGAGCTTGGAGTTGTACTGCACGAGCTGCGGATAGATGTACTGGTAGGACACGTAGGCGTAGTCGGCCTGCGCGACGAACGGGTTCATCGAGTCGATCGGGTACGTCGTGCCGATGTGCAGCACGCCGCCGGCACCGGTGCCCGATCCGGACGAGCCGCACGCGGCGAGCGAGACCGCGGCCGCGAGGGCCAGCGACGCGGCGATCGTGCCCCGGCCCAGTCGAACTCGCACGCGCATACGGAGATCCCCTCAAGCCAGCGAAACCACCCGAAGGCAGCCGCCTAGTCGTACCGCAGATAAGCCGTGCCGATGAACTATGCCGCCCATTCCGGTGCGGGTGACCCGGATGGGCTGCTACCAGATCAGTCTGGCGTAGACAATATACAGAGTATGAGGATTGCGCTGAACCACGTCAATCCGGTTCATGAGACTGTAACAGGCGTTGAGCGCTATTTATCCGATTTACGGGGCCCGCCGGGCCGCCCGGCGGGTTGCTCGGCTCGGCGCTCGACCCAGCGCAGCAGGGCGCGCACCGGCGATCCCGTCGCGCCTTCCGGCCAGCCGTCGCCCGGGCGCTCCAGGTACGCGGTCGAGCCGTTGTCGATGTGCATCCACGGCACGCCGCCGGTGAACTCGCGCAGGTACATGGCCGCCATCACGGTCGTGTCAGCACCCTCCGACGGCGTGTTACGGAGGTCAGCCACCGCCGACGCCAGGTACCGCCGGTACGCCAGCGGCAGCGGCAGGTGCCAGCCGGGGTCGCCGGCCTCCCGGCCGGCCTCGATCAGCTCGCTGATCAGCCGGTCGTCGGTGCCGAGCACGGCCCACAGCGCCTCGCCGAGTCCCGCCGCGTCGGTCAGTGTCGCGACGTCGACCAGCACCGCGGGCTTGCGCTCCGCCAGATAGGCGAGGGCGTCGGCGACGACGAGCCGGCCCTCGGAGTCGGTGTCCCTGATCTCCGAGGTCGTGCCGCCCCGGTGGGTGATCACGTCACCGGGACGCTGCGCGGCGCCGCCCGGCATGTTCTCGGCGAACGGCAGGGCGGCGTCGATGTTGACCGGCAGGCCGAACTCTGCCGCCCCGCGCAGCACGGCCATGATCGTGGCGGCGCCTGCCATGTCGGACTTCATCCACTCGATTTCCGACGTCCGCTTCAGGTTCAGGCCGCCCGAGTCGAAGGTGATCCCCTTGCCCGTCAGCCCGATCACCGGGCCGTCGCCGCCGCCCCGGTACGCCAGCTCGACCAGCCGGGGCTCATTCCTGCTCCCCTGGCCGACCCCGAGGATCCCGCCGAACCCGCCGGCCGTCAGTTCCGGCACCGTCAGGACCGAGCAGGTCAGCCCGTGCTCGGCGGCCAGCAGCCGCGCCTGCGCGGCCAGATCGTCGGGCGTCGTGTCGGAGGGGGACGCGTTGACCAGGTCCCTGACCCAGTTGGTCAGGGCGGCCAGCCGCTCGCCGCGGCGTAGGCCCCCGGCCACCGCTGATTGATCCGAGCCGTTTGTCAGCACCTCGACGCGCGCGAGCGCGGGGCGGCGCCAGCCGGGCATGACCGGGTCCAGCCGGTACCGGTCGTACTGGTAGACCCCCAGCAGCAGCCCTTCGGCGAACGCCGCCGCGCACTGGAAGTCGCTGTCCGGCAGACCGGCGTCCGGCAGCGCCGTCGCGACCCGCACCGCGCCGGCCAGGTGCGCCGCGGCCAGCATCGCCGCCTGCCTGACCGCCCCCGGTCCGGCCTGCTCCCTGGGCCCCACTCCGGCGAAGAGCACCGAGGATGCGCCGAGGCGGCCCAGGCTCAGGGTCGCGAAGGTGTCGCCGATCTCGCCGCGAAATCCGTGTGCGCTGAGCGTCGCGGGCAGGTCGATGCCGAGTGCCTCCGCGGCCTCGGCCGCGCCGCGGCCCGGCTCGGGGCGAGAATCCTGGCCGGCGTAGCAGGGCAGTATCAATAGGTCGGCCGGTGCCTGCGGCACGCTGCCCGGTACCGCCTCGAAGCCGATCATCGGTCACCGCCCTGTCGTGTTCGTCGAGACTATCAATGGGTATCCGGCTATTCGGCTATACCGGCCCAAAGGGGCATTGAGTATGCAGAGTATACACGGTACGATGCCCGCGAGGCAGGGCTGGCCGCAGACGGCCGCAGACGGCCGCATACGGCCGGCAGCAGACGCAGGAGCAACCCCGACGTGACGTTCGAGAACAGGTACGCGACCTGGGCAGGCCGCTCGCGCGAGCTCTTCGACCAGGCCACCGAGGTCATCCCCGGCGGCGCGGGCAGCAGCGCCCGGACGGCGAAGTTCGGCTGGATGCCGTACCCGCCGTTCATGGCGCAGGGCACCGGATCGCGGATCCGCGACGTGGACGGCCACGAGTACGTCGACTACCTGCTCGGGCTCGGGCCGATGATCCTCGGCCATCGGCATCCGGTGGTGACCCGCGCCGTGGCGGACGCGATTGCCGAGTACGGCACCTGCTTCGGGCTGCCGTACGAGCTGGAGATCGAGGCGGCCCGCAAGGTGGTCGACGCCGTGCCAGGGGTCGAGATGGTCAGGTTCACCAACTCGGGCAGCGAGGCCGTCGGCAGCGCTATCAGGATCGCCAGGGCCTGCACCGGGCGCCGGCTGCTGATCAGGTTCGAGGGCCACTACCACGGCTGGCAGGACACGGTCTACTGGAGCAACCACGTCGACCCGGCCGCCGCCGGACCTGCCAGCCGCCCCCGGCCGATCCCGTCCGGGCCCGGCGTGCCGGCCGAGCTGGCCGCCACGCTGATCGTGCTGACCTGGAACGACGCCGAGAGCTTCGCCGCCGTGATGGCCGAGCACGGCGATCAGGTAGCCGCCGTCATCACCGAGCCAGCCGTGTTCAATACCGGATGCATCCTGCCCGAACCGGGCTATCTGGAGCTGCTGAGGGAGCTCACCGCCCGGCACGGGGCGCTGCTGATCTTCGACGAGGTGATCACCGGCTTCCGGTTCGCGCGCGGCGGCGCGCAGGAGTACTTCGGCGTCACTCCCGACCTGACGACGATGGCCAAGGGACTGGGCGGCGGGTTTCCCGTGGCCGCTATCGGCGGCAGCCGCGAGGTCATGTCGATCATCGCGGAGGGCCGGTATTCGCACTCGGGTACGTACAACGCCAACGTGGTGGCCTGCGCGGCGGTCAGTGCCACGATGGACCTGCTGGCCGAGCCCGGGCTGTTCGAGCGGCAGCGCGCGCTGGGCGAGCGGCTGATGGCCGAGCTGCGCTCGCTGGCCGGCGCCGCCGGCCTGCCGGTCATCGTCGAGGGCCTCGGGACGGTGTTCCAGATCTGGTTCAGCGACCGCCCGATCAGGAACTGGCGCGACGCCGAGCGCTATGCCAGGGAGGATCTGTTCACCAGGTGGTGGCAGGAGATGCTGCTGCGCGGCGTCCTGTTCCACCCGAGCCACTACGAGAATCTGTTTGTGTCGTTGGTGCACACCGACGCCGACGTTGACGCGATGCTGAACGCGGCGGCCGAGGCATTCGCCGTGACCCGCGGCGCTGTCCGGCTGGCGGGGCTGCCGGGCTAAGGTGGCCCGAGTAGCGGCAGCGGCAGCAGCGTGCTGAGCGCCGCGGGCCGGCCAGCCAGGCCGCCGGCGGCTGAAATGAAGGCCATATTGATGGTGCTCGATCTCGGAGGCAGCCCGGCGGGCGCGCCAGGACCAGATGACCCGGGCGGCCGGCCGCGTCAGGCCGCCGGCCAGGGGCTTCCGGCCGGGCGCCTGCCGCGGACCGCGCTCCTGTACGAGCGGGTGGTCGCCCTGGTCGAGCAGCTGATCGCCGACCGCGGGCTGGCGCCCGGTGACCTGCTGCCCAGCTATACCGAGCTCGCCGACCAGGCCGGGGTCAGCCTGATCACCGTGCGGCGCGCCCTCGATGAGCTCGAACGGGCCGGCCGGGTCCGCCGCCACCAGGGCCTCGGCACCTTCGTGGCCAGGCCGCGGATCGTGACCGAGCCGACCAGGACCGGCAGCCTGCTCGCCACCCTGGCCAAGGACGGCGAGCCGGCCACCGAGCTGCAGACCAGGGTGCTCGGGCTTGACCAGGGCGAGCCGTCGGCCGACCTGGCCCAGGCGCTGCGGATCGAGACTGGCCGCCCGGTCTGGCGGCTGCGCCGGCTGCGCCTGCTCGACGGCCAGCCCGCGGTCCTGGAGACCTCGGTCATCCCGGTCGCGCTGGCCCCCGAGCTCGATGCCCTCGTCTCCAGGCTCGACGGGTCCCTGTATGACCTGCTGGCCGCCGAGTACGGGCTGGTCGACTCCTATGAGGAGCAGTACCTCGAGGTGCTCGGGCCGACCAGCGAGGAGGCCAGGCTGCTCGAGCTGCCGGCCAGGACCCAGGTGGTGCGGATCCGCGGGCTCAGCGCGGACAGCGCCGGCCTCCCGTTCGACTGCTTCGAGCAGCTGTACCCGGCCCACCAGTTCGCGTTCGCCTTCGCCGGCAGCGCGACGCGGCAGTTGCTGCCCGCGCCAGGGAACCGGGACTGGGGTGTCCGCTGTCCGGCCTGACCCAGCCACCGGGCCGGGCCGGGGCCGCGGCCGCGGCCGACGACCACCTGTACGTCGGGCTCGACCTCGGCACCTCCGGGCTGAAGGGGATCGCGCTCAGCGCGGCCGGTGCGGTTGTCGCCCGCGGCAGCGCCGGCTACCCGACGAGCCGGCCAGAGCCGGCCGCGGCCGAGCAGGAGCCGGGAGACTGGATCGCCGCGATCGGGCAGGTGGCGGCGCAGCTGGCGGTCGACGCCGCGCCGGGACGATGGCGCGCGATCGGGCTGTCGGCCATGCTCCCCACCCTGGTCACCGCCGATGCCGCCGGCCAGCCGACGGGACCCGCGATTACCTGGGAAGACAGCCGCGCCGAGGAGCAGGCGCACCGGCTCCGAACGGCGTTCGGCGCCGCTGCCGGAGCGGCCGGCGGCGAGGCGCTGTACCGGCTCACGGGTCAGTGGGTGGACGGCCGTTACCTGCTGCCGATGTTTCTCCGGCTGGCCGAGACCGAGCCGCGTCGGGCCGCGGCGACCGCGACCCTGCTCGGCGCGAAGGACTACCTGTTCGGCTGGCTGACCGGCCAGTTCGGCACCGACCCGAGTACGGCGACGGGCTTCGGCTGCTTCGGGCTGGAGACCGGCCAGTGGGACGAGGGCGCGCTGGCGGCCGCGGCCGCCGCGGCTCGGGCCAGGCGGGCCCCTTCCCGCCCTGCCGCCGGTACTCCCGCCGGTGCTGCCGTCGGCGGCCACCAGGCCACTGCGGCCCGAAGTCGCGGCCCGCCTGGGCTGCGGCCAGATTCCGGTCTGCCTCGGCGCGGCCGACTCGGTACTCGGAGCGCTCGGGCTCGGCGTCCAGGCTCCCGGCCAGATCGCCTACGTAGCCGGGACGAGCACCGTCATCCTCGGCGTCTCCGGCAACCTGGTCTTCGACCCGCGGCACCGGTTCCTGGTCACGCCGCTCGCCGAACCGGGCCGGTGGGGCCTGGAAATGGACCTGCTCGCCACCGGCAGCGCGCTGCGCTGGCTGGCCGGCCTGCTGGGTGACGGGCTCGACGAGGCAGCCGTCCTGGCCCTCGCCGCCCGCACCGACCCCGCCGAGGCGCCGGTCGTGCTGCCCTACCTCAGCCCGGGCGAGCAGGGCACGCTCTGGGATCCCTCGCTCTCCGGCACCGTGACCGGGCTCACTCTCGCCCACGGCCGGCGGCACCTGGCCAGGGGCCTGGTCAACGGCATCATCCTGGAGAGCCGCCGGTGCCTGGCCGTGCTGGACGAGACCGGCCCGTTCGGCGCCGACCTGCTCGTCGCCGGCGGCAGCGCTGCCGCGGCGTCGTTCCGGGCCGACCTCGCCGACGCCACGGGCAGGCGCGTCGTCACGCCAGGCGAGCAGCACGCCGACTTCTCAGCGCGCGGCGCGGCCCTGCTCGCCGCCCGGGCCACGGAGCAGCCGGTGAACCTGGCCGGGCCACGGCGGACCCCTAGTTCAGCGACCAGGGATCCGGACATCCGGCGACAGGCAGCCTGGAACAGATTGTGGGACTCGCACGATCGGGCCCGGGTCGCGGTCACGGGCCACCAGCGTTAGGCCGCGCCTCGGCGCGTGCGGCGAGGTAGCCGATCTCGGCGGGTGTCTGGGCGAGTTCGCTGGCCCGCCGGTAGGCCTCAGCGGCGGCGGTGTGACGTCCGAGTCTGGCCAGTGCGTGGCCGCGGGCGGCGTGCCAGTGGTGCTGGCGGGCCAGGCCGGGTTCGTCGGCGAGGGCTTCGAGCTGGTCGAGGCCGGCCTGCGGGCCCTCATGCCAGGAGATCGCGATGGCCCGGTTGAGAGCGACCACGGGGGTCGGGGTCAAGGCGAACAGCTCGTCATAGAGCAGGCGCACCTGGCGCCAGTCGGTCTGGAGAGCAGATGGCGCCTCGTCGTGCAACGCGGCGATTGCGGCCTGGACGGACCAGCTGTTGGGCGGGTGATGACGCAGGGCCTGCGTGGTCAGCCGGACGCCCTCGTCGATCATCGAGGTATCCCACAGGCTGCGGTCCTGGTCTTCCAGCGAGACGGCGAAGCCACGGTCGTCGACCCTGGCCCGACGTCTGGCGTCAGTGAGCAGCATGAGCGCGAGCAGGCCGGTGACCCGGGGCTCGCCGGGCATCAGCCGGCGCAGGATTCGGGCCAGCCGGATGGCCTCGTCCACCAGATCGCACCGGACCAGCTGGTCGTGGCCGGTGGCCGCGTAGCCCTCGGTGAAGATGAGGTAGACGACGTGCAGAACCAGGCCCAGACGGCCTTCGAGCTCGCCGCGGCCGGGCACCCGGAAGGGGATGCGGCTCTGCTGGATCTTGCGCTTGCCGCGGGTCAGGCGCTGGGCCATGGTCGCCGGGGGGACGAGGAAGGCCTGGGCGATCTCAGCGGTGCTGAGGCCCGCGATGTAACGCAGGGTGAGTCCGGTCTGCGTGTCCAGGTCGAGAGCCGGGTGGCAGCACGCGAACATGAGCTGCAACCGGTCGTCGGGGATGTGCTCGTGCTCACCGGCCGGCTCGGTGCGGCGCTGCGGGTCGGCATCGGCGTGCAGGGTGGCGAGCTTGGCGGCCAGCGTGGCGTCCCGCCGGATCCGGTCGAGGGCCTTGCGCCGGGCCGTCGTCGCCAGCCAGGCCAGCGGCTCGCGCGGGACCCCGGACCGTGGCCAGGTCTCTACCGCGGCCAGAAGGGCTTCCGCGGTAACCTCCTCGGCGAGATCGAGGTCGCCGAATCGGGCCGCGAGCAGGGCCAGCAGACGGCCGCGTTCCTCTCGGAACACGGCCTCGATCGGTTCGCCCGCCGACCCCATCGCCTTGGTCCTCAGAACTCGGCGAGCGGACGCACCTCGACGCGCCCGTACTTCGCGCCCGGACACCTGGCCGCCCAGTCAAGCGCCGCGTCGAGGTCGGGGACGTCGATGATCTGATAGCCGCCCAGGTACTCGCGGGACTCGGGGAACGGCCCGTTGGTCACCAGTCGCTCGCCAGCATCGTTGACCTGCACCTGAGTGGCGTCCTCAAAAGAGTGGAGCAATCCGGAGTCGACGCGCACACCGGCCTGCCCGAGTTCCTGCTGGTAGGCCATGAACTCCTCAGCCGAGGGTGCTCCGCCGCTCGGCGGCTGGGGCATGCCCTCGCCGGTGCGGAAACCCATGATCAGCAGCATGTACTTCACGCTCAGCACTTCCCTTCGTTCGGCGGTTCAGACTCCAGCTAGGAGACGGTTGGCGAACCGCGCCATCGACACCGGGGACGAACTAATTTCGAGAATCCCGCCGAGATCAGATCCTGGGACCGCGGCGCGGGGGGCAAGGGTCGTACCGGCTAGGCGTCGCAGAGGGCCAGCAGCTTGGTAATCGTGGCCCAGTTGCGCGCGGTGCCCTGGGCGAGCGGATTGCTGCGGTTCTTCAGCGTCAGCTCCCTGGCCAGGTCGCTGGTGCCGAATCCGTCGGGGGTGTGCAGGTACAGCGTCCGGCCGATGATCGCCGCCTCGTCCCGGCTGCCCTTCCCGGCCACCAGGTCCACGGTCTGCGCCACCCGCGCGTGCGCGGCCTGGTCGGGGTCGGCGAGCAGGAAGACCCCGTGCACGAACTTCGGATTCGGCTCATCCGGGTACGGGTTGGCGCTGATCACCTCGGCCAGCTGGTCCCGGGACAGCACGACGACGGCGGAGCGCACGCCGAAGGACGCGGCGATGGCGTCGTACAGCTCGGCCGCCAGCGCGACGTTGTCGTCGTGCGACGGCGAGAAGATGACATTGCCGGTCTGGATGTAGGTGCCGACGTCGGCATGGCCGAGCGAGGAGACCAGCTCGCGCAGCTCGGCCATCGGGACCTTCCCGCCGCCACCGACGTTGATTCCGCGCAGCAAGGCGACATGAGTCGGCATGAACCCATCTTGCCAGCCGAGGTTAGCTCGTCGCGCCGACCGGCACCGTGATCGCTGGCTCAGGGACCGCGACCAGGCGGTTCGGAACAATGAGAACCGGGGCGGTCGCGGTGTGCAGCAACCGCAGCGAGACACTCCCGAACGGCAGCCGGGGCACGTCGTGCGCGCTGCCCGAGCCCAGCACGATCATCCGCACCTCGAACTCGTCGGCTACGTCGGCAATGGTCCGCGCAATGTGGCCGACATGCGTCTTGCGAATGTCCGCGTGCGCGTCCACGCCCACGCCGGTCAGCCGGTCCACTATCTCGGCGACGACCTTCTCGCCATCGCCATCGCCGCAGTCAACCTGGATCCGGCCGAACCGGCCAACGGCGAACTCGTGCACGTGCAGCACGACGACCCGGTCGCTGGTCGCGGCCGCGAGGTCACGCGCCATGTCGGCGGCCGCCGCCGTGTGGCTCGTCGTGTCGACGCAGAGCAGAATTGTCTTCCTCATGGCCTCTCCTCAGTCAGTCCCGCGCGTGTCCCGCGCCAATTCGAACGCTAGGTGCGCGCACCGGGCCGTCCATAGGGTCCAAGGTCCGGCCGGCCACCGCCGATCGGCCCGCATTGGGTGGCCGTTAACGGCGCGCGGCCGCCTGCTGTCCGAGCCCGGCCGGCTCACCGGCCACCATCGCGTAACCGGTGATCATGTCCGCCGAGATCGTGATCACGTCGTCGACGGTGCCGGAGATCCAGGGCCGCAACCGCGCCCGGTACCGGGTCGCGGCCCGCTCGTCGGTGAGGAGCCTGGCCGTTCCGACCACGATCACGCTCCAGCCGAGCTGAGTGTCCGCGTCGATCGAGTCCGCCTCGTAAGCGACCACCACGCTGCCGCGGCCCGCGGCCGACGTGATCGCGGCGCCGGCGGTGACGCGCACGATCACCGATTCGCCCTCGACCAGATGGTTCACCGGGCGGATCGCCGGCAGGGCCTGGTGAGTGAAGACCAGCCGTCCCAGGCTGACGCTGCCCATCAGTTCGAGTGCCTTGGTCCGGCTGAGCTGCTGCAGCCATCTCTGCTCGTCCATCGGGCACCTCCCTGGGTCCGTGCGCGCGTCCCGCTTTGTTCCTGCACCTGTCCGCGATCCACTCTGGCCCGCGGGCCGGACGGCCGTTAGGGCCTAAAGGCCCGTCGTTGACCCCGGCTGCCCGGTGGCCAACGTCCTGGCCGGGCGGGTCAGGCTGCCCTGGGAAGCGGTGGCCAGCGCAGGCATCTTTAGTGTTTGATCGGCAGTGGACGGAGGCAGCCATGGAATCCCGGATGAGAGCGGTGCCGGGCGATCGCGTGATCGTCGACGGCGACCCGGACCGGGTCGGCGAGGTCATCAGCGTCCCGCACGGCGACGGTTCGCCGCCTTATGTCGTCAGATGGCAGCGCAGCGGGCATATCGCCTTGGTGTCCCCCGATAGCTATGCCAGCATCGTCCCGGCCGGCAGCAGCCTGCCCGTGCGCGTCACGCCGCCAGGCAACCGGCGATGACGGCCGAGCCGCAGGTAGCCGCCGCGCCCGGGCCCTCAGAAGGCGTCTACGCGCTGCTCACCGACGGCACCACCGTCCTGATCGCCCCGGCCAGGGCGGAGGACGAGGCCGCCGTCAAGCAGATGCACGCGCACATGTCGCCGGACAACATCTACCTGCGCTTCTTCAGCATCAGCCCGCTGGCGGCCGACCGCGAGGCGACCCGGGTGACCAGGCCGCCTGATGCCGAGCACTGCGCGCTGCTGGCCTGGCTCGGCAGCCAGCTCGTCGGGGTGGCCAGCTACGAGCCGACCGGCAAGCCGGGCGTCGCCGAGATCGCGTTCGCGGTCACCGACCATATGCACGGCCGCGGCGTCGCGACCCTGCTGCTCGATCATCTGGTGTCGACCGCCAGGCTCCGCGGTCTGCGGGCATTCACCGCCGAGACGCTGGCCGACAACGTCCCGATGCTGCGGGTGTTCGCCAGCGCCGGGCTCGCCGCGCGGCGGCAGGTGTCGGACGGCGTCGTGGAGACCACGTTCCCGCTGCCGTCGGACGAAGCCGACCAGCAACTGCAGCACTACCTCGACACGGTGGCGTGGCGGGAGCGGTCCGCCGACGTCGCCAGCCTGCGTCACCTGCTCGAGCCGTCGTCGGTCGCGGTCGTCGGCGCCAGCCGCAAGCCAGGCCGGATCGGGCACGCGATCCTGCGCAACATCGTCTCGGCCGGCTTCACCGGGCGCGTCTACGCGGTGAACCCGCACGCGAAGTCGGTGCTTGGCGTGGCCTGCGTGCCGTCGGTCGCCGACCTGCCCGAGCCCCCTGACGTGGCCGTGATCGCGGTCCCGCCCCCGTTGGTCAACGCCGTGGCCGACGAGTGCGGCCGCCGCGGCGCCCGCGCGCTGGTCGTGGTCACCGCCGGGATCGGCGCGCAGGACGGAGCCGAGCTGCTGGCCACCTGCCGCCGGCACGGCATGCGCCTGGTCGGCCCGAACTGCTTCGGCATCGCGATCCCGCCGCTCGGGCTGAACGCCACGTTCTCCGGCGCCGAGCCGCCGCCCGGCTGCGCCGGCCTGGTCGTCCAGTCGGGCGGGATCGGCATCGCCGTGCTCGAGCACCTGACCAGGCTCGGGATCGGGGTGTCATCCTTCGCTTCCGTCGGCGACAAGTTCGACGTGTCGAGCAACGACATGCTGATGTGGTGGGAACAGGACAAGACGACCAAGCTGGCCCTGCTGTACGTGGAGTCGTTCGGCAGCCCGCGCAGATTCGCCCAGACAGCGCGGCGGGTCGGCCGCCAGTTCCCGGTGCTGACCGTGATCGGCGGCCGGTCCGCAGCCGGCCAGCGCGCCGCCGCGTCGCATACCGCCGCTGCCGCCACCCCGCTAGTCACCCAGGAAGCCCTGTTCGCCCAGGCCGGGGTCGTCGCCACGACCAGCCTCGGCGAACTTATCGACGCGGCCGCGCTGCTCGCCAGCCAGCCGCTGCCGGCCGGGAACCGGGTCGCCATCGTCTCCAACGCCGGGGGCGCCGGGGTGCTGGCCGCTGATGCCTGCGGCGACAACGATCTCAGGGTCGCGACGCTGTCCGACAGCACCCAGCAGCGGCTGCGCAGGCTGCTGCCCGCGGGCGCGGCCGTGGCCGGCCCGGTCGACACCACGGCGGCCGTCAGCCGGCAGGCGTTCCGGTCCTGCCTGGAGCGGGTGGCCAAGGACGACGGCGTCGACACCGTCATGGCGATCACCGTGCCGACCGCGCTCGGCCGTCTCGCCCCGGCCATTCTGACCGCCAAGCTGGCCAAGCCGCTCGTCGCCGTCATGCTCGACCAGCAGGAGTCGGTCAGCCTGCTGCGCCAGCCGCGGCGTCCCGACGAGGACCCCGGCGACGACCTGCCGGCCGAGGCCGGCCCGGCGATACCTTCCTACCTGTACCCCGAGAGCGCGGCCCGCGCGCTCAGCCACGCGACGCGCTACAGCGCCTGGCGGTCCGGCGACGAGGGCACGATTCCTGATGTCAGCGGCATCAGGCAGGACGACGCGCGGCAGATCGTGGCCAGGTTCCTGGCCGGGCAGCACCTCGGCGGCTGGCTGCCGCCCGACCTGGTCTTTGACCTGCTCGCCTGCTACGGGATCAACCTGGTGCCGACGCTGGAGGCGGCCAGCCTCGAGGGCGCCGTCAAGGCCATGAGCGAGCTGAATGGCGGTCCGGTCGTGATGAAGGCCGATGTCGCCGGCCTGGTCCACAAGAGCGACGCCGGCGCGGTCCTGCTCGACCTGCGCAGCGTGCACGACGTCCGGCGGGGGTACGCCGAGCTGACGGGGCGGTTCGGCGCTGATCTGCGCCGCGTGCTGATTCAGCCGATGATCACTGACGGTATCGAGGTGCTGATCGGCGTCGTGCACGAGCCCGTTTTCGGCCCGCTCGTCGTCTTCGGCCTCGGCGGCGTCGCCACCGACGTGCTCGGCGATCACGCGGCCAGACTTACGCCGCTGACCGACGTCGACGCGGAGGAGATGATCCGCGGCATCAGGGCCGCGCCGCTGCTGTACGGCCACCGCGGCAGCACGCCGGCCGACCTGGGCGCGATCGAGGACGTGCTGCTGAGGGTGTCCAGGCTGGCTGACGAGGTGCCCGAGATCGCCGAGCTCGACCTCAACCCGGTCCTGGCCCGGGCCGACGACGCCTGCCCGGTGGACGCGCGGATCAGGCTGGTTCCCGCCGAGCCGCAGGACCCGTTCCTGCGCCGGCTGCGCTAGCGACCCGCGCGACCCAACGGCCGAAGGTCCCAACTCGGCAGGCGCAATGGCTCTGAGCAGCGACTGGGCTGCGGGCTGATGCTGGTGATGAGCGGCATTAACGCAGAACCAGCCGCCTCATCGCCTAGGAGGCCGAGATGTCCGCACCGCAGGCTGGCGCTGTTCCCCGGATTGTGGCCGGAGTGGACGGCTCGCCGTCGTCGATCCTGGCCCTGCGCTGGGCCGTGCACCAGGCCGAGCTGACCGGCGGTACCGTCGATGCCGTCATCTCCTGGGAGTTCCCGATCTACGCTGGCGGCATGGGCTGGGCGCCGACGTCCCCGATAGACGGTACCGACTATGCCGAGCTGGCCGCCAAGGCGCTGAGCACCGCCATCGCCGAGGTCAGCCCGCCGCCCGGCGTCAGTGTCCGCCAGGTGGTGGTCGAAGGCAACGCCGCCCAGGCGCTGCTCGACGCGGCTGCCGACGCCGACCTGCTGGTGGTGGGCAACCGGGGTCACGGCGGATTCGCGGACGCGCTGATCGGCTCGGTCAGCAGTCGCTGCCTGCACCACGCCAGCTGCCCGGTGGTTGTCGTCCGCCTGCCGAAGCACCACTGACCGGCGTTCAGCTGAGCGCCTGAGGAGAGAACACCCATGTTCGAAGTCCGGTTTCACGGGCGCGGCGGCCAGGGAACGGTCACCGCGGCCGAACTGCTGTCGGCGGCGGCGTTCACCGAGGGCATGCACGCGCAGGCGTTCCCGAGCTTCGGCTCCGAACGCACCGGCGCGCCCGTGATGTCGTTCTGCCGGATCGACGATGCGCCGATCAGGAGCAGGGAACCGGTCACCAGGCCGGACGCGCTGGTGATCCAGGACCCGACGCTGCTGCATCAGGTGAACGTCTTCGAAGGCGCGGAGACGGACTGCCTGCTGCTGATCAACTCGGCCCGCCCGGCCGCGGACCTGAACATCGGGGAGTTCACCGGCGGGCTGCGGCCCGGGTCGGTGCTCACCGTCCCGGCCACGGAGCTGGCCATGCAGCACCTGGGCCGGCCAGTGCCGAGCGCGGCCCTGCTCGGCGGGTTCGCCGCGCTCACCGGCCTGGTCAGGCTGGACTCCGTGGTCGCGGCCATCGAGGCGCGGTTCGCCTCCCGCCCGGACGTCGCGGCGGGCAACGCGCGAGCCGCCCGGGCGGCGTTCGACTACGTCACGGACGAGCTCACCGGGCTCGGCCTCACGCCGCCGGTCCCGTCCGCTCACCATGATGGCGGCGAGGTCACCGGGGCGGGCCAGCCGGGCCAGGACGGCGCGCGGGTGGTCCAGATCGAGGGGTCGGCCGGGGTCGCCGATGCCGTCGGGCGCTGCCGCCCCGAGGTGATCTGCGCCTACCCGATCTCCCCGCAGACCCACATCGTCGAGGCACTGAGCCGCCAGGTGAAGTCCGGCCAGCTCACCCCGTGCGAGTTCGTCAACGTGGAATCGGAGTTCGCCGCCATGTCCGTGGCCATCGGCGCCTCGGCCGCGGGAGCCCGCGCCTACACGGCGACGGCCAGCCAGGGCCTGCTGTACATGACCGAGCCTTTGTACAACGCGTCCGGCCTCGGCCTGCCGATCGTGATGACCGTGGCCAACCGGGCCATCGGCGCCCCGATCAACATCTGGAACGACCACAGCGACGCGATGTCGCAGCGCGACTGCGGCTGGATCCAGCTGTACGCGGAGACCAACCAGGAGGCGATGGACCTGCACATCCAGGCCTACCGGATCGCCGAGCAGGTCTCGCTTCCGGTGATGGTGTGCATGGACGGGTTCATCCTGACCCACGCGCACGAGCGGCTCGAGCTGCCGGGAGCCGGCCAGGTCGACGCGTTCCTGCCGCCATTCGAGCCACGGCAGATCCTCGACCCCGCCGATCCCGTCTCCATCGGGGCGATGGTCGGCCCGGAGGCCTTCACCGAGGTGCGGTTCCTCGCGCACGCCAGGCAGCTGCAGGCCCTCGCCCTGATCCCGCAGATCGCGGCCGAGTTCGAGGCGCAGTTCGGCCGCCGTAGCGGCGGCCTGATCCGGCCGTACCGCATCGACGACGCCGAGACGATCGTGGTCGCGCTCGGCTCGGTGCTCGGCACGATCAAGGACACCATCGACGAGCTTCGCGACAGCGGCATGAAGATCGGTGCGCTCGGCATTACCTCGTTCCGGCCGTTCCCGCTCGACGCGGTCAGGGCCGCGCTGTCCGGCTGCCAGCGGGTCGTCGTGCTGGAGAAGGCACTGGCCGTCGGGATCGGCGGGATCGTGTCGGCCAACGTGCGGCTGGCCCTGTCCGGAATCGTGCTGCACGGCTACACCGTCATCGCCGGCCTGGGCGGCCGGGCCATCACCAGGGCGTCGCTGCGGGAGCTGTTCCTGACCGCCAGCCGGGACGCGCTGGAACCGCTGACCTTCCTCGACCTGGACACGGACCTGGTCGGCCGCGAGCTGGCCCGGGTCGCGGCGAGCCCGCAGTCGGGACCGGCGGCCGAGAACATGCTCCGCGACCTGGGCGTCGTCGCCTCGCGGATCGGTTAAGGGGGAACAGAATGGCAGTCCAGCCGATCAAGTTCTACCAGACGGGCAGCTTCGCGGTCGGGAACCGTCTCCTCGAACCCGGTCAGCGCTCCGTGCAGTCCGATGCCGACCGGGCGAATTCCATCAGCTCCGGTCATCGTGCCTGTCAGGGCTGCGGTGAGGCTCTGGGAGCTCGTTATGCCCTGGATGCGGCGATGCGGGCGACGAACGGTCAGCTCATCGCGGTGAACGCCACCGGATGCCTGGAGGTATTCTCCACGCCCTTCCCCGAGACCTCGTGGCGCATCCCGTGGATCCACTCCCTGTTCGGCAACGCGCCGGCGGTCGCTACCGGCGTCGCGGCGGCCATGCGGGCGAAGGGGCGCCCCGACGTCAGGGTCGTCGGGCAGGGCGGCGACGGCGGCACGGTCGACATCGGATTCGCCTGCCTGTCGGGGATGTTCGAGCGCAACGACGACGTGCTCTACATCTGCTACGACAACGAGGCCTACATGAACACGGGCGTGCAGCGCTCCGGCGCTACCCCGCCGGCGGCGCGCACGAACACCACGCCCGCGGTCGGGCCCGAGCCGGGCAACGTCTTCGGGCAGGGCAAGAACGCGCCGCTGATCGCGATGGCGCACGAGATCCCCTACGTCGCCACGGCGACCGTCGCCGGGCTGCGCGACCTGGAGTACAAGGTGCGCCGGGCCATGGAATTCCGCGGTGCCCGCTACCTGCACGTCCTGGTGCCCTGCCCGCTCGGGTGGGGCAGCGCGTCCTGCGACACGATCAAGATCGCCAGGCTGGCCGAGCAGACCGGGCTGTTCCCGGTCTTCGAGGCCGAGAACGGCGAGGTAGTCAGCTCGACGCCGATCAGGAAGCGAGTGCCCGTGCAGGAGTACCTGAAGCTCCAGGCCAGGTACGCGCACCTGTTCGGCACGCCGTACGGAGAAGAGGTCATCGCCAGGCTCCAGGCCGGCGCCGACCGCAACATCGCCAGGTTCGGCCTGCTCGAGACAGAGGCGGCAAGCTAATGGAGAAACCGTTCGCGATCACGCTCGACGTGGGATCGAGCCTGGCCAACAAGACCGGCTCGTGGCGGACCGAGCGGCCGGTCTACGTCGACCTGCTGCCGCCATGCGGTAACGCCTGCCCGGCGGGCGAGAACGTGCAGCAGTGGCTGTATCACGCCGAGGACGGAGGCTACGAGACCGCGTGGCGGCAGATCATGGCCGACAACCCGCTGCCGGCGATCATGGGCCGGGTCTGCTTCCGGCCGTGCGAAAGCGCCTGCAACCGGGCCACGCTCGACTCAGCGGTCGGCATCAACTCCGTCGAGCGGTTCCTCGGCGACGAGGCGATCAGGCAGGGCTGGAAAGTCGACGTCACCGCGCCGCCGAGCGGCAAGCGGGTGCTGGTGGTCGGGGCTGGCCCGGCCGGCCTGGGCGCCGCCTACCACCTGGCCCTGCTCGGGCACGAGGTGACGATCAGGGACGCGGGCCCCCAGCCAGGCGGGATGATGCGCTACGGTATCCCGTCCTACCGGCTGCCGCGAGACGTCATCGATGCCGAGATCGGCCGGATTCTCGCCATGGGCGTCCGGCTCGAATCCGGCGTCACGGTCACCGACGCCCGCCAGACCATGGCCGACGACGGATTCGACGCGGCCTTCCTCGCGGTCGGCGCCCAGGTCGGCAAGCGTGCCTTCATCCCGGCCGGGGACTCGGCCAAGATCATGGACGCGGTCTCGTACCTGCACGACGTGAGCGGCGACCGGCCGCCCCTGCTCGGCCGGCGGGTCGCCGTCTACGGCGGCGGTGACACCGCCATGGACGCGGCGCGGACGGCGAGGCGGCTCGGCGCCACCGACGCGGTCATCGTCTACCGGCGGACCAGGGGGCAGATGCCGGCCCACGAGATCGAGGTCGACGAGGCGTCGGCCGAGGGCGTGCGGATGATGTGGCTGTCCACCATCGCCAGGGCCGACGGCGGCAAGCTGACCATCGAGAAGATGGAGCTCGACGAGACCGGCTTCCCGCAGCCGACCGGGGAGTTCACCGAGCTCGATGCCGACGCCGTGGTGCTCGCGCTCGGCCAGGAGACTGACCTGTCGCTGGTCAGCGGCGCGGACGGGATCGACGTCAGCGACGGCGTAGTCCAGGTCGGTGACGATCAGATGACCGGGTACCCCGGTATCTTCGCCGGCGGCGACATGATCAGGGGCGAGCGGACGGTGACCGCCGGGATCGGCCACGGCAAGCAGGCGGCCCGGTGCATCGACTCCTGGCTGCGGGGCGGGCGCTGGCACCAGCCCGAGCCCGCCGACCTGGCCGGCTATGACCGGCTGAACACCTGGTACTACTCCGACGCCCCGGCGACGGTCAGGCCCGAGCTCGACGTGGCCAGGCGGATCTCGACCTTCGACGAGGTGGTCGGCGGCCTGGACGAGTCGAACGCGCAGTTCGAGGCGCGCCGCTGCCTGTCCTGCGGCAACTGCTTCGAGTGCGATAACTGCTTCGGCGTCTGCCCGGACAACGCGGTGATCAAGCTCGGCCCCGGCCAGCGGTACCAGATCGACCTGGACTACTGCAAGGGCTGCGGCATGTGCGCGAGCGAGTGCCCCTGCGGCGCCATCAACATGGTCCCCGAGCCGACCTGACCAATTATCGGAACCTGGTCGTTTGTCAGCGAATATCACTGAGAGACGACCAGGATCATGGCGGCGGGACCTCAGCCGGCCAGCTGACGCTCAGCATCCTGGGTCCACGGCGCCGGGCAGCTCGATCCGGACGATCGCGCCGCCGTGCTGGCCGTTGCGCGCGGTCGCCGTGCCGCCGTGCGCGGCCGTGATCGCGGCCACGATGGCCAGGCCGAGGCCTGCTCCGCCATCCGACCTGGCCCGGCCGCTGTCGGGCCGGCGGAACCGCTCGAAGGCGTGGCTGAGGAAATCGGCCGGGAAGCCGGGGCCGGCGTCGGCCACCTCGATCACCAGGCCGGTGCCGCTGGCCCGGGCCGAGACCGTGACCTGCGTGCCGGCCGGGGCGAACCGCAGCGCGTTGCCGACCAGGTTGTCGACGGCCTGCCGGATCCGGTCCTCGTCGATCAGCGCGACCAGGCCGTCGGGCACGTCGACCACGATGTCCACGCCGGCGTCGCCGGCCGGCCGGCGGCCCGCTCGGCACTGCGGTCGAGCAGTTCCTTCATCTCGGTCGGCGCGGCCCGGACCGGAAGCCTGCCCTCGTCGCTGCGGGCCAGCATGAGCAGGTCGTTGGTCAGCCTGGTCAGCCTGGCCACCTCCTCGTCGGCCCCGGCCACCGCCTGGACAAGGTCCTCCCGGCTGCGGCCCGGCCGGCCGGCCAGCTCGAGCTCGGCGCCCAGCACGGCCAGCGGCGTGCGCAGCTCGTGACTGGCATCGGCGATGAACCCGCGCTGCCTCGCCAGCGCCTCGTGCAGCCTGATCAGGAGGTCGTTCATGGTTCCGGCCAGCGCGGCGAGCTCGTCCCTGGTGTGCGGCACCTGCACGCCGGCCTGCGAGTCCTGCGCGGACAGCGAGGCCACCTCGCGCCGCATCCGCTCCACCGGGGAGAGTGCCGTGGCCGCCAGCCAGTACGCGCCGAGCCCGCCGATCGCCACGAAGAGCACGCCGCCGATGACCAGCGCGATCGTCGAGGTCTGCACTGTGCTGGTGATCAGCTGCTCGTCGGTGGCGGTCTCGACTGCGACCACCGATCCTGACCGGTCTGCCTGCGCGGCGATGCTGACCGGATCGCCGTCGTTCGTGCCGGTCCCGGTGAACAGCCCGGCTCTGGCCTGCCGTAGCTGGCTGGCCGTCAGCATCGGCGCGCTGCCGGCCTCCAAGCTGTGCGCGATCACCCGGCCGGACGGGCTGATGACCTGGACCAGGACATTGTCCTGTGCGTTGATCAGGCCGCCGTGGGTATTTCCGGGCGGCAGGTACGGCGCCAGCTGCGCCTTGGCCGTGTTCGTCACCAGCTGGGCGTGCAGCTGGCTGAGGAAGAGCCAGCTCCCGAGCGAGAACGCCACGGCCAGCGCGAGCGTGAAGACCAGCGCTACCCGCAGCTTGATCGACACGGCCTACGCCTGCTCGGCGAGCCGGAGCCGGTAGCCCATGCCCCGCACGGTCTCGATGTCGTGCCGGCCGAACGGCACGTCGATCTTCCGTCGCAGGTAGGTGACGTACTGGTCGACCACGTTGGAGGTGCCCTCGTAGGCGAAGTCCCAGGCCGCCTCCAGAATCTGGGATCTGGTCAGCACCGCCCCCGGATGCCGCAGGAACAGCTCGAGCAGGACGAACTCCTTCGGTGACAGCGCAAGCTCGGCCTCGCCGCGCCAGGCCCGCTTGGTCGCGGGATCCAGCCGCAGGTCACCCTCGCTCAGCACGGCCGGCCTGGCCCGGTCGTCCCGGCGGGCCAGGGCCCGCAGCCGCGCGCCCAGCTCCAGCAGGCTGAACGGCTTCACCAGGTAGTCGTCGGCGCCCGCGTCCAGCCCGCGCACCCGGTCGTCGACCGCGTCCCTGGCCGTCAGCATGAGCACCGGCGTCCAGTCACCCGCGGTGCGCAGCTTGCGGCACAGCTCGAATCCATCGAAACCAGGCAGCATGACATCGAGGATGATCGCCGCGTAACTGTTCTCCGTGGCCAGCCACAGCCCTTCTGGACCGTCGACTCCGACGTCGACGGCGTGCCCCTCCTCCTCCAGCCCGCGCTTGAGCAGCCTGGCCATCCTGGGTTCGTCCTCGACCACAAGAACGCGCATACCGGCAGGCTACGCAACCCCGCCCGATCATCAAGCCGGGCAGGCCAGACACGCACGACGCCGAAGATGTGAGCCGCTCACATCGTTCTCTCACGTTCGTCATATCCGCGCCGAGGCACCCTGGAAGCGCCGGACAAGCCCGGCAGCGACCTACCCAGGAGGAACAGCGTCATGGATGACGATCGTGCTGGCGGCCCCGACCGCGTGCGGCTGCCCGGCCACGATGAGCGATCCGGATACCGGCCCGCGTACCCCTGGCCCAGGGACGACTACGGGCCGCCCGGCGGCTACGGACCGCCCGGTGGCTACGGGCCGCCAGGCGGCTACTGGTCCGGGTACGCCCGTGACGGCGGCATCCGCAGCTCACGGCGCGCCTCGAGCTGGACCGCGGCCGCCCTGATCGCCGGGGTCGCAGCGACGACCGGTTACCTGGCCCATGCCATTCCAGCGACCGGGACGACGGGCGGCACCGGCAAAGGCACGACCCATAAGGCACATAAGGCGCACCGCAAGACCGTCGTGCAAGCGCCGAGCGCGCCCGCCGTCCAGGCACCCGTCGTCACGTCGGGCGGATCGGGTGCCGCCGGCGGCGCCGGCGGAGGGGGAGGGGACTAACCGATGAGCATCACCGGATTGTCACTGTCGGCCGGGGCCGGTTCTCCGGCGGCCTGGAGCCGGGTCGGCGTCGGCTCGCCGGACATCGCCGTCGCCGACCGCGACGCGCTGGGCACCACCGCCCGGCTCGTGGTCTGGCCGCCGGAGAACCTGCCCCGGCTGCTGGCCGTGGTCGACCGCGAGCTGGCCCTGCTCGACCAGCAGGCGAGCAGGTTTCGTGACGACTCGGAGATCACCGCGCTGCACCAGGCGGGCGCGGGCAGCTACATGATCAGCGACGGGCTCGCCGAAGCGGTCGGCATCGCCCTGGCGGCGGCCAGCTGGACGAAGGGCCTGGCCGACCCGACCATCGGCACCGCGCTGATCTCACTCGGCTACGACCGCGACTTCGCGGCGATCGAGCCGAGCCTGGCCGCACCGCCGCCAGCAGGGAATCGGGCTCCCGGCTGGCAGGCGGTGCGGCTCAGCGGGCGGATCCTGACCGTGCCTGATGGCGTGCTGCTTGACCTGGGTGCGACCGCGAAGGGCCTGGGCGCTGACCGGGCCGCGCGGGCCGCCTGGGATGCGGCCGGGGGCGGGGCGGCTGGGGGCAGTGCAGCCAGCGGTGGGGTGCTGGTCAGCCTGGGCGGAGACGTCGCGGTGGCCGGACGGCCGCCGGCCGGCGGCTGGCCGCTGCTGATCGCCGACGAGCACCGCCAGACCAGGGCGGTGCGGAATCTCGCCGGCCCCCGCCGCCCCCCGGCGGCACAGTTCGCCGATCCGGCCGTCGCCCAGCAGATCAGGCTCGGCCGCGGCGGGCTCGCCACGTCGTCGGTCACCTGCCGGCAGTGGCTGCGGGCCGGCCAGGTCATGCACCACATCATCGACCCGCGGACCGGCCTGCCCGCCGTGGGACCCTGGCGGACGGTCAGCGTCGCCGCCGCCAGCTGCGCGGAGGCCAACGCCGCGTCCACGGCGGCGATCATCGCGGGCGACCAGGCAGTCCGCTGGCTGAGCGAGCAGGGCTTGCCGGCCCGGCTGATCGGCCACGACGGCACGATCGCGCTGACCGGCGGCTGGCCGGTCACCGAGGGCGGGCTACTCGATCCGCCGGCCACCTCCCGGCTCGCGGCCTGCCGCGGAACGGGCTCCCGGTGAGCGGCCACGTGATCGCCGCCGCGGCCGCGCCGGCCGTGGCGGCCGCGGCGGGCTCGCAGGGCCTGTGGCTCGTGTCCCGCGCCAGCGGGGTGATCCTGCTAGTGCTGTTCAGCGCGGTCATGGTGCTCGGTGTCGCGACCAGGACCGGCGCGACGACCCGTCGCTGGCCGCGGTTCGCCGTCGCCGAGCTGCACCGGACACTGTCGCTGTTCGCGGTCGCCCTCCTCGGCCTGCACGTCGCCACGGCGGTGCTCGACCCGTACGTGTCGATCGGCTGGGTCGCGACGATGCTGCCCTTTACCTCGCACTACGAGACCCTCGCGGTCGGAGCGGGCACGCTCGCGGTCGACCTGGCCGGCGCGGTGCTGATCACCAGCCTGCTGCGCAGGCGGCTCGGCCTGCGGACCTGGCGGGCCGTGCACTACCTGGCCTACCTGGCCTGGCCGGTCGCGTTCGTGCACGCGATCCGGGCCGCGAGCTACGACCAGCACCTGTGGTTCGTGGCCGTCGCCGAGTGGGGCTCGCTGGCCGCCGTCACGACGGCCGTCCTGGTCCGGCTGATGACCCGCGGCCGGACCGGCCCGCCGCGGGCCGAGCCGGACCCCGGCCGGCCGGGACGGTACCTGCAGTCCGCTGGGCGGGGCTGAGCAATGGTCATCACCGCTGTCCGAACCGAACCGACCGCAAGGAGGGACGTGCCGATGAGCTGGGGCCCGACCGACGGACCGTGGGCGGAGCCGTGGACGGGAGCAGGCGCGGGGCCGCCAGCTGAGCCGGAGACCTCCCGCCAGCGCCAGCTCCCGGCCGCTCCAGGCCGCGACGCCCGTCACCTCCCCCGGCTGCTGCCCGACGGCTTCACCGCTGACCCGACCGGCCTGGCCGACCACCTCGCCAGGTACGGGCCGCCGGCCCGGGCCCGCGGGCGGCGCCAGCGCGAGGAGCTCATCGCCGAGGTCGACCGCGCCGGGCTGGCCGGACGCGGCGGAGCCGGGTTCCCGACCGGGCGGAAGCTGGCCGCCGTGGCCGCGCGGCGACGGGCCGTGGTCATCGCCAACGGCACCGAGGGCGAGCCGATCAGCGCCAAGGACAAGGTCCTGATGGCCCAGTCACCGCAGCTCGTGCTGGACGGCGCCGCCCTCGCCGCTGACCTGGTCGGCGCGGCCGAGGCGATCATCGTGGCCCATCCCGCCGTGAGCGACATCATGACCGCGGCCCTCGCCGAGCGTAAGCGGGCCGGCCTGGAGCGGGTCAGGCTCAGCGTCGTGCCGGCTGCCGACCGGTTCGTGGCCGGCGAGGCCAGTGCCGTCGTGCACTGGCTGGAAAGCGGCGTCCCGAAGCCGAAGGCGACCCCGCAGCGGCTATCCGAGCGCGGCCTGCACGGCAGGCCGACCCTGGTCCAGAACGTCGAGACGCTGGCGCACCTGGCCCTGATCGGCAGGTATGGCGCTGACTGGTTCCGCGGCGTCGGCACCGACCGCGAGCCGGGCTCCATGCTGGTCACCGTGGCCGGGGCGGTCGGCGATCCCGGCGTCTTCGAGGTCGCCATCGGCACTGCGGTCGGCCAGGTGCTCGACCTGGCCGGCGGCCCGGTCGGCCCGGCCGGCGCCCTGCTGATCGGCGGCTACTTCGGGAGCTGGGTCGACCCGGCCCGCGCCGCCTCGCTGCCGCTGTCCGACGAAGGGCTCGAAGTCCTGGGCGCCGGTGTCGGCGCCGGCCTGCTGGCCGTTCTGCCCGCCGACTCCTGCGGGCTGGTCGAGACCGCGCGGATCGCCCGGTACCTGGCCGCGGAGTCGGCCGGCCAGTGCGGCCCGTGCGTCTTCGGCCTCGACGCTATCGCTGGCCAGCTGGAGCGGCTGGCCGACGGCCGCGGACCGGATCTGGCCAAGCTGTCCCGCTGGATCGGCCAGGCCGGCGGGGGCCGTGGCGCCTGCAAGCATCCCGACGGCACGGTCGGGATGGTGGCCAGCGCGCTCCAGACGTTCGCGGGCGAGATCGACCAGCACCGCGCGGGCTGGTGCACGGGTACCGCGGGCCGGGCCGGCGTGCTGCCCGTGCCGTCCTGGAGCCAGCGATGAAGCTCAAGGTGGACATGATCGCCTGCGACGGCCGCGGCCTGTGCGCGGAGGTGCTGCCCGAGCTGATTGTCCTTGATGACTGGGGTTTCCCCATCATCGCCCGCGAGGTCCCCGCCGATCTCGCCGGTCAGGCGGGCGAGGCAGTCCGCATCTGCCCGAGACTCGCGCTGCGGCTTGAGCGCTAGCCGGATCCGGCGGGAGCGGCCCGGGGAGACCGGCCCCGGGGAGACCAGTACCGCACGGCCCAGTGCCGGGCGGGAGCTTAACCCCGGCCCGGCACTGGCCTGCGCGGCGGGAATTATCCCGCGGTCCGCGTTACACGTGGTGGTGGGTTGGCTCCACCTTGGCCGGAGTGTCGAGTTCAGCCTCGGCCGCGACTGAGCGGTTCCAGGAGCGCCAGACCAGCCGGTGCACCGGGATCACCCTCGGGATGTCGCGCAGGCCGGGAATGAACGGTATGAGCAGCAGCAGGATCGTGCCGATGCCGGTGAGGTAGACGGCCCAGATGTCCACGCTGCCGGAGTTCTGGAACGGCGAGATGTGGTACCACATCTGGAACAGCCACAGCCACGGCTGGCCCGGGTAGCTGCCGGTCTCGTTCATGACGCCCCACTGGTCGCCGGTCAGGTGATACTTGGTGGCCTGGCCCACGTAGTAGCCGCCGTCGGCGATGAACAGCAGCGGCTTGGTGAAGTCGGTCCCGTAGAACTGACGCTGCGCGAGCAGGTCGGTGTCGAGCGAGCCGCTCCTGGCCATGGCCAGCTCGGCGGCCATCATCACGGGCACCGGCCCGGCCGCCCGCAGGCTCAGGTTCCCGTTGTTGAACGGCACCCTCTTAGCGGTCGGCGCGGTCGCGTTGGCGTACGCGGTCGCCCACTTGTTCTGCTGGGCGGGCGATGCCGCGTTATACGCGGCGAGGGCGGCCGCCAGCCCCGGGGTGGTCCTGGCCAGGGTGGACAGCGGGACGAGCACGAAGTCCTTCGCGGCGTTGATCGGCTGGGTGATGCCGGCCAGCTTCTGCCAGTTCACCGGGCCGACCTGCTGGACGCCGTCGGTCCCGTTGTTGTACGGAGGACCGTAGGCGGCCGCGCCGGCGGTTCCGTTCAGCTCGGTAGCCGCCGTGTAGACGAGGTCGACGGGAGCGACCTTCCCCCAGGTCTGCATGGTCACCGGCGGCACGTCAGGCGAGGAAAGCACGCCGGCCATGACCAGGGTGATAATGCCGACGACCAGCGTCGCGACGGCGCCTTCCTTCAGGATGTCGTAGCGCTTCGTCGCCCCGCGCCACGGCCCGGCGTCCGAGACGGCGGCCTCCTTGCGTGCCACCCGGCCGCGGACGGCCCGGGCCGGCAGCGGATGACTGACGCCGCGGACCCGCACCAGCAGGATGTGGGCGCCGACGATAGCGACCAGGGCAAGGGGCATCAGCACGATGTGCCACATGAACATCTGCCCGAAGTTCATCGCGTTCCAGATAGACCCGATGCCGACCGCGTTGAAGGCGTCCTTGCCGTTGCTGGCAATCCACTGCGAGTCGAAGTTCTGCTGCGAGACGTACCCGGTGAATGCCGTGACAACCGAGGCCATGAACGCGATCACGCCGGTAATCCAGGTCATCGCACGGCGGCCGCGCCAGGCGGCCATCCAGAACTTGCCCCACAGGTGGATGACCAGGAACGCCATGAACAGCTCCACCGACCAGAGGTGGACGCTGTTGAAGTAGTGGCCGACCGCGTTGGTGTGCCACCAGTCCGAGCCGCCGAGCGCCAGGCCGAAGCCAGAGACGATCACGATGCCCAGTGCGACCAGCGAGGCCACGCCGAACACGTAGATCCAGGAGGCCACGTAGGCGGGCTGGCGGTCCGGCAGCAGCTTCTTCGGCGGCAGCAGCTTCGCCGCCTTCGTCCGCACCTTGGCCGTCCACATCCCGGCGTCGCCCGCGTCAGGAGCCGCCGCGGCGATCGTCGGGTCCTCGGCCTGGTCGGCCGGCGGAAGGTCAGAGCCGGCGGAGTGCGGGAACCGGATCAGCAGCGCGAGGCCGAAGATGACGACCATCACCAGGATCACGGTCAGATTCGCCACGGAGATGTCGATAAACGACCAGTGCAGGTAGTGGCCTGGCTGATCGAGATTGATCGCCAGGGGCCCCACGTGATGGAGGGCTGAGGCAGGCATGTCGAGCTCCCAAGAGTCGTTGAGCCGTTAGATTCCTGGCGACGAACCAGGTGACCTTACTGTCGCCCGAGAGCATTCTTACCCGGCAGGGATGTCGGTCATCCGGGTCCGGGACCTTGGTCCCGAGAATGCGCCGGGATGCGGTGATTCGGGCGGGACAAATTGATGTCCCCGCCGGCCAGCGCCGGCGGGGACAGTCCAGAGGTTCGGTTCAGGCCGTGAGCACCTTGGCCTGGTGGCTGACCCTCGGGAGGACCTCAGCCGTCTCCGGGGCCCGGCTCAGGTGCCAGACTCCGAGCAGGGACAAGATCAGCATCAGCGCCGCGCCGGCGAAGGCCGCGATCGCCGCGAACAGCGCGATCTGCCCCATCTGCCAGAACCCGTACGCGTTCAGCAGCATCCCGCGCAGCGTCGTGCCCTTGAACACCGACTCCACCTGAGCCGCCAGCTTGGCGTCCTTCGGAGCCGCCATCGCCTTCGCCGACAGCTGGCTGTACGTCAGCCCGCCGCCGATCTCGCCCAGGTGCACCGCGATGAAATGATCCGCGTACGCCTGCGCCTGCGCGCCCGTCGTCATAGCCTGCCCGGCATACACCGTCATCGCCGCCGCATCCGCCTTCGGCAGCGACGTGATCGCCGCGCTCCCGGCCGGCGGGAACACGATCTTCTGCGCCGCCAGCTGACTGTGCACCTCATTACTGACGAACACGTGACCCCACGTCAGCAGCCCGCCCGCCACCAGCAAAATCGCGGTCAGAACCAGCCCCGCCCCAACCATCAGCGCGTCGAACGTCCTTCTGCGCATCTCGATGCCTCCTAGCATCCCAAGCCGGCGCCATTCACGGCCACCCGGCAGCTTCCGTTCCTTAGCTGCCCTCAGCATCAGCCACCCCGCCCCCCCACGATCAGGGCCGACCGTCGCCGCCACCCGGGACCTCCGTCACCACTCCGGGGTGACTACCAGCCCGCAGACCTCCGACGTACTATCGCAACGTCGGAAGCGATGACGAGCGAGGAGCCTCTGGTGGAACCGGCCGATCCGCAGCCGCTGCTGCCCAGCCTCAGGCTGGATGAGCTGCTGGATGAGCTGCAGGTCAGGCTGCAGGCTGTGCTGTCCACCAGGGACCGGGTGTACTCGCTGCTCGAGGCCGTGGTGGCGGTCGGTTCAAGCCTGGAACTCGAGGTCCTGCTGCGCAGCATCGTCGAGACGGCGGTCTCCCTGGTCGATGCCAGGTACGGCGCGATGGGCGTGATCGGGGAAGGCAACCGGCTGGCCGAGTTCATCCCGGTCGGGCTGAGCACCGCCGAGATCGAGGCGATCCATCACTGGCCGGAGGGAAAGGGACTGCTCGGCCTGCTGGTCAGCGAACCGCGGCCGTTGCGCCTCGCCGATATCAAGGACCACCCCGCGTCCTTCGGCTTCCCACAGGGCCACCCGCCGATGAAGTCGTTCCTCGGCGCCCCGATCCGGATTCGCGGCGAGGTCTACGGGAACCTCTACCTGACCGAGAAACAGGGCGGCGGCCAGTTCGACACCGAGGACGAGGCGGTCCTGGTCGCGCTCGCCGCGGCGGCGGGCGTCGCCATCGAGAATGCCCGGCTTTACGAGGAGGCGCGCAGGCAGCAGCGCTGGCTGAGCGCTACCGCCGAGGTGACCAGTCACCTGCTGTCCGGCGCCGAGCCCGGCGAAGCGCTGGCGATGATCACCGAGAAGGCGCTCGAGATGACGGGCGCCGAGATCGTGATGGTCTCGCTGCCGATGCCCGACGGGCACCACGTACGCGTCGAGCACGCCGCGGGGACCGGCGCGGACCAGGCGCGCGGCCTGGTCGTGCCGCTGGAGAACTCCGTCACGGCCCGGGTGATCAGCAACGGCGAGCGGATCTCGATCCCTGACTACCAGGCCGAGGAGCAGGTCAGCGAGCAGGCGAAGGCCCGGCTGCCGATCGGACCGCTCGAGGTGGTGCCGCTCGGCGCTCCCGGCAAGGTCCGGGGCGTGCTGTCGGCCGGCCGGCGCCCGGGCGCCATGCCGCTGTCGCCGGCGGCGGCCGGAATGCTCGCCACCTTCGCCGCCCAGGCGGCCATCGGGCTCGAGCTGGCCGAGCACCGCAGGCAGGCCGAGCAGATGGCGGTCTTCGAGGACCGCGACCGGATCGCCAAGGACCTGCATGACCTGGTCATCCAGCGGCTGTACGCGACCGGCATGTCGCTGCAGGGCGTCACCTCGATGATCAAGGTCCCCGAGGTGGCCGACCGGATCAGCCGGTCAGTCGACGCCCTCGACGAGACAATCAGGGAGATCCGCTCGGCGATCTTCGCGCTCCAGACCCACCCGGACGCCCAGCCGGCCGCGCTGCGGGCCAGGATTCTCTTCGTGGCGCAGGAGATGACCTCCGCGCTCGGGTTCGCGCCCTCGCTGCAGCTCGACGGCGCACTCGACACCATGGTCCCGGACGAGATCACCGAGCACCTGCTGACCGCGCTGCGCGAGTCGCTCTCCAACGCGGCCCGGCACGCGGGCGCGACGCAGGTCGACGTGACCATCACCGTCAACCACCACCTGGTGCTCAGCGTGCGGGATAACGGCGTCGGCATCGCCCAGGGAGGCAGGCGCAGCGGGCTGCGCAATCTGGAGCAGCGGGCGGCCGGCCTCGGCGGATCGCTGACCGCCAGGCGAGGCGACGGCGGCGGCACGGACCTTGTCTGGCGCGTGCCGCTGACCAGGCCCCGCCCGCCCAGCGCGCGCCACGCGGGCGACGCGGGCGAGCGGGACTGAGCCGGTTGAGGTCGCCGGCTACCCGTCGTGGTAGTCGTGGTGGTCCGGCTCGTCGAACAGCCTGGCCGCGTACGCCGCGGCCTGGGTGCGCCGCTCCATACCCAGCTTGGCGAAGAGCGCTGACACGTAGTTCTTGACCGTCTTCTCGGCCAGGAATAGCCGCTCGCCGATCTGCCGGTTCGTCAGGCCCTCGCCGATCAGCTCGAGGATCTTCCGTTCCTGGCCGGTGAGGGCCGCGAGCGGGTCAGATCGCCGGGACTGATCGCGCATCCTGGCCATCACCCGGCTGGCCGCCTCCGGGTCGAGCAGCGACCGGCCGGCCGCCACGGTCCTGACCGCGCCGACGAGGTCGGTTCCCCTGATCTGCTTGAGCACGTACCCCGCCGCGCCGGCCATGATGGCGTCGAACAGCGCTTCGTCATCACCGAACGAGGTCAGCATCAGGCAGGCCACCTCCGGCATCCGTGACCTGATCTCGCGGCACACGCTGACCCCGTCACCGTCGGGCAGCCGGACATCAAGGACCGCGACATCTGGCCGCAGCGCCGGGATCCTGGCCAGCGCCGACGACGCGGTGCCGGCCTCGCCGATGACGGTGATGTCGGATTCCGCCTCGAGCAGGTCCCGTACGCCCCGCCGCACGATCTCGTGATCGTCGAGCAGGAAGACCTTGATCTGCGTGGTTTCCCGCGCGTTCTCGTCCATCTGATTACAGCGCCTTCCAGCCGGCCTTCGTCAGCCACACTCTAAAGCAGCACTTCGTCCACCCGGCGCCGCACGCTTACCGACGCCTGGCCGGTCGTCCCGAGCCTGACCACCATCTGCGGGTAGGCGCCATCGCACAGCACGGTCCTGATGAACCCGCGAAGCTCGGTGACCTCGAGCGGCTGGCTGTGCAGCGCAGCGGTCGCCCCGCAACTGCTGGCCAGCAGCAGCACCCGCTGCAGCGCCTGGCCCGCGTTGACCCAGTCATCAGGCCGGTCAGCCGAGGTGGTCAGCACCGCGACGACGCCCGCCGACCGGGGCACGGCGCCGGTCCCGCTTGGCGGCAGCCCCCAGCCGTGGCCGTGCGCGAAATCGCGGCTCGGGAAGGACGGTTCCGTGCGGTCGGGCCGGGCCGGGTAGGCGGTGGGCGGGACTCCGTCCCGCCGCGGGCTGCCGGGCGGCGGAGCCCACCTGGACTGCTCGCGGACCCGGGCGGCATCGAGTCTGAGCGCGTAGTCGGCCGCCTCCACCACGGCGGCGAGAGCGCCGCGCTGCCCTTCTTCCCCCATGATCCGCAGGGTGGCCTTCTCCCTGGACGCCTCGTCGCGCAGCGCCGAGATCAGCCCGGCCGGCAGCGGCTCCGCATCGAAGCCGCCGCGATGCGTCCGCCGGCGGGGAATCTCGGCAAAGAGCTGGCGCTCGTACTCGACCGGGGCCGTCTGGTCGCCTGAGTACCCGATCCTGGCCACCAGGTTGGGCAAGTCCGGGTCGGGCAGGACGTGCACCTTCGGCACGAAACCCAGGTAGCGGAGCGCGACCCGGGCGGTGAAGAGCGCGGCGCCGCAGCTGATCATCATCTCCCGGCCGTCAGGGTCGGCGATCCGAAGCCGCCGCTCGACGTCGGCGTGCACGCTGACCTCATGGTCTCCCGTGCTGAACCACCAGGGCTGGGTGTTGTTCACCGATGGCGCGTGGACCGCCGCTTCGACCACGAAACGGGAGATCTCCTCCGGGGAGCTCGCCTCCTTGGGGAGCTCGCCCGACGGTGCCCAGAACACGTTCATGGCCCACTCCTGTCCGGTCAGCGCGGGCCGTCGGCCCGTGGAGGTCGGGTGCGGACGAGGACGTTCGTCGTACGCAGTTACCTGAGTCATTATCTGCTACTGGTGAGCACCTCCGCACCGGCTACCTGGGCTTGACCGGAGCGAGCAGGCCCGAAGCGGGTCGGCGCGGAGTCGCCGGGGCGACTCTGGCCAGCCCGAACTGGATCAGCAGCTGCGGCGCCCCTGGCAGCCCGAGCCTGGACCGGATCATGGCCCTGGTCGGCGCGGACTCGAGCGGCTGCGAGTACAGGCTGGCGAAGACCCACTGGGTCGCCGCGTGGGCCAGCAGCCGGTGCAGAGCCTGCCCCGCCCTGAGCCAGTCTGCCCTGGTATCGGCGGAGGTCAGCAGGATCGCGGTGGCGGCCGGCGGATACCCGTCGGGGGACAGCTGGCCGATGCCCCGGCCCAGGTCCAGGTCGCGCTGGACTAGCCTGCCCGGCTGCCGAACCGGCGCGGCCGGTATTGCGCCGGCCGGTACGCCGTCCCTGGCCTGGCTGCCGGGCAGCCTGACCCACTGCCGGACGTCGGCCTTGGACCCCTCCGCCGAGTTCAGGCTGCCCGACGCTTTCGCCACGATGGAGGCCAGCTGGTTATAGGCCACGGGCCGGTCGATCAGCGCGAGCGCGGCATGCTCGACGACGGCGTCGTGCTGCAAGCCGATGAGCAGGCCGCGGGGCAGCGGATCGGGGCCGAACCCGCCGCGGTGGGTGTGCCGGCGCGGCAGCGCGGCGATCATGCAGCGCTCCCGGCTGGTCACGGGCTCCCTGGCACCGAACCTGACCGAGGCCAGCAGGCCGGGGTGCTCCAGCTCGGGCAGCACGCTGACCACCGGCTGATACCCGAGGGCCCTGATGGCCAGCCGGAGCCCGTACAGCGCGGCGCCGCAGCTGATCAGCATCTCCCGGCCGGCCGGATCGCTGCGGAGCTTGCGGCTCGGATCGGCATAGAGCTCGATGGTGTGCGCGGTGACCCGGAACAGCCACGGCTGGGTGTTGAAGATGGACGGTGCGCGGGCAGCCGTCGCCAGCAGGTTCCCGACCGAGTCAGCCGGAATCGGCACGGGATGTAGTCTTGCCTGCTCAAGCGCCTCAGACATGCTCTTCACCTACTCTTCTGCTGTGAGCAGGCTGCCTGACCGGGCGACGGCCAGATAGGGCCCTTCAGGACCCGCGGGAAGGACTTAGGTAACGAGACGGACGGAAGTTAACCTGAGTCACCCGGCGGCTGACTGCGCACATCGCGTCCGGGCGCGCCCCCGCGGTGCCCGGACGCGGCGAACACAGTCAGCCCCACGCTTCCGTCTTTCCCGTGCGCAATAACGTAAACTAAGTTACACTAAGTTACTACCGATGGCAACCAGCCGCCCGAGCCGAGGGGGGTCAGTGCGTCTGCAAGAAGCCGCCGACCTGCTCGGCGTGCACTACCAGACCGCCTACGGCTGGATCAGGAGCGGTCAGCTGCCCGCGCGCAAGATCCGCCGCGGCTATGAGGTCAGCGAGGCGGACGTCCGGGCGCTGGCGGCCGCCCGCGAACTCGGGCGCGAGCCCGCCACCGAGATCCGGGTCAGGGACTGGGCCGCCCAGGCAAACCGGCTTTACGACGCGATCGTCAGCGGTCAGGAGACGGCCGCCCGCCGCGCGGTGGAACGCCTCGCCGGACACGTGACGATCACGGATCTCTGCGACCGGGTGATCGCCCCGGCCCTGCACCGGGTGGGCGACCGGTGGGCAGCCGGCGAGGTCTCGATCGCCGTCGAGCACCGGGCCGCGGCGATCTGCGAGCGGCTGATCTCCGCGCATGCCAGCCAGCCAGCCGGACGGCCGCGCGGTGTCGCCGTGGTGGCGACCCCGCCAGGGGAGCGCCATGGCATGTCGGCGCTGATGGCGGCGGCCTCCCTGCGGGAGAACCACTGGCAGGTGCACCACCTGTCGGCTGACCTTCCCGCGGCTGAGATCACCGTGCTGGCCGAGACCGTCGGAGCCAGCCTCGTCGTGCTCTCCACCGCGACGACGGCCGGCGCCGAGCACGCGGCGGTAGCCGCGCGGGTCGTGCGGGCGGCCGCGCCTCGCGTCACGGTCCTGATCGGCCGCCCGGGTAACACCCTGGCCGAGCTCATCCGCCTGGCCGAGGACCCGAATCCACAGCCAGTACCCAGGAAAGTCACGGGAATTACTGGCTTGTGACTCAGCATGCGACTCGTAACCTTTCGGTGCCTCAGCCTGAGGCGCAGGCAGATGACATCGAAAGAACGCGAGGTCAAGAATGTTGAGACGTCCACTGACGAGGCTTGTCTCGGCGGTTGCGGTGGCCGGCGCCCTCTGCGCGGCGGGCGCGGGTGCGGCCTCGGCCGCGCCAGCCGCCTCGTGGTCGGGCCCCAGCAGGCCGGTTCCCGGCGCGCTGACCAACGACTCTCCGGCGCTGGCCGCGATCACCTTCCCGAACCCGATCGGCCGGGGCGTCCTAGTCGCCTGGCGCGGGCGGGGTGTGGCCGGCCACGTCTTCTACAAGTACCGGACGAGCATCAGGCCGCACTGGTCCCACATCGGCGTGATCAGCGGCGCACTGACCAGCTCGGCCCCGGCGATCGCCTCGTACACCGACCCGCTGGGCCGGAGCGCGATCCTGCTGGTCTGGGCCGGCCACGCCGACAAGCACATCTGGTACGCGCAGGGCGAGACCAGGCGGGACGGCACGATCGGCTGGACCAAGCCCGCGTTCCTGCCCGCGAGCATCGCCTTCTCCAGTACCTTCAACGCCCCGGCCGTCTTCTTCCCTGACCACAAGAACGTCGTGATGGTCGCCTGGCGAGGACCGTTCAACCACGTCAGGTACTCCGTTGGCGTCCCGCGCGGTCGCGGCTTCGGCTGGGCCCGGTCCGCCGTGGTTCCTGGCACCCCGCCGTCCCCGACGAGCGTGCACTGCACGATTGCTCCCTGCACGAGCGCCTCGCCGGCCATCACCGAGCAGACGACCAGCACATCGACCGGGCAGATCTTCGTCTTCTGGAAGCAGCTCGGCACGAGGGATGTCTTCTACAGCAGTACCGCCGACGGCCACGCCACGAACTGGAGGCACCTGACCTGGACCGGGCCGACCCAGGTACCTGGCGCGGCCACGCTGACCGCACCGGCGGCGTCCGTGCCGACCCTGAACAGCATCGGCCCGCTGCTGCTCGTCTACAAGGCCCCGTTCTCCACCCAGGTCCGCTACCAGACCCTGGCCGGAACCACCTGGAGTACCGCCGCAGCCGTGCCGACCACGCATACCGCAGTCGCGCCGGCGCTGCTGCGTAACGTGCTCGCCACCACCACACCCGGCACTATCGGCAATATCGTCCTGCACGTTTACGGCTGATCGCGCCGGGCAGCTAAACCGCAATATCCGGGTGCCGGACTCCCTTCCGGCATCCGGATTTGCCGTTCACCGGCCGGTGCCAGCACCCGCGGCAGATCGGGCCGGAATGGGCCACACTGGAGGGGTGAGCCAGCGGATCAGGACGCTCGTCCGGGTCGAGGGAATCGTCCAGGGCGTCGGCTTCCGGCCATTCGTGTACTCGCTGGCCACCGGCCTGGGACTCGGCGGCGTGGTCGGCAACGACGTCGACGGCGTCTTCGCCGAGGTAGAGGGAGCGCCCGAAGCCGTCAGCGAGTTCATGCTCGCGCTGCGCCGGGACGCTCCGCCGCTGGCCAGCATCGAGCGGATCGCCACCAGCCCGCTGCGCCCTGATGGCTCGACCAGCTTCGCGATCGCGCCCAGCCAGTCGGCCGGCCCGCGCCGCACACTCGTCTCGGCGGACATCGCGACGTGCGACGACTGCCTGGCTGAGCTGAACGATCCGGCCTGCCGGCGGTTCCGCTACCCGTTCATCAACTGCACGAACTGCGGTCCGCGGTTCACGATCGTAACCGGCGTTCCCTACGACCGGGCGCTGACGACGATGGCGGGCTTCGCCATGTGCGCGCCGTGCGCTAGCGAGTACCACGACCCGGCTGACCGCCGCTTCCACGCCCAGCCGACGTGCTGTCCCGACTGCGGGCCGCGGCTGCGCCTGACGAGCGGCACCGCCGTCGCACTGCCCGTTGACGCTATAACTGGGGCCGCCGAAGTACTGGCCGGCAGCGGTGTGCTGGCCGTCAAGGGGCTCGGCGGCTACCACCTGGCCGCGGACGCGATGAGCGAGCCCGCGGCCGCGGCGCTGCGCGCGCGCAAGCACCGGGAGGACAAGCCGTTCGCCGTCATGGTCGCCGGGCTGGACCAGGCGCGCCGGCTGTGCGAGGTCGATGATCCGGCCGCTGCGCTGCTGACCAGCCGCCGGCGGCCGATCGTGCTGCTGCCGCGGCTGGCCGGCTCACGGCTCGCGGAGCAGGTGGCCCCTGGCCACCGTTACCTCGGCGTCCTGCTCCCCTACACGCCGCTGCATCATCTGCTGCTCCGATCGGCTGGCGGCCCGATGATTCTGACCAGCGGCAACGTATCGGACGAGCCGATTGTCTACGCCGACGACGAGGCCGTCGAGCGGCTCGGCGGCATCGCCGACGCGTTCCTGGCCCACGACCGGGCGATCCATGTCAGGACCGACGACTCGGTCGTCCGCCCGCTCCGCGGCCGGCCGTCGCTGATCAGGCGGGCCCGCGGGTACGCACCTGAGCCGCTGCGGGTCAGGACCAGCTTCACCCGGCCGGTCCTGGCCTGCGGGGCCGAGCTGAAGAGCACGTTCTGCCTGGCCGCCGCGAACCGCGCGTTCGTCTCCCAGCACATCGGGGACCTGGAGAACGCCGAGACGCTGCGCTCGTTCACCGAGGGCATCGAGCACTTCAGCCGCCTGTTCGACATCGTGCCTGAGGTGCTCGCGCACGACCTGCATCCGGATTACCTGTCGACCAGGTACGCGCAGGACCGGGCCGAGGCGGGCGAGCTCGACCTGGTCGGCGTGCAGCACCACCACGCGCACATCGTGAGCTGCCTGGCCGACAACGGCGCGGACGGCACAGACGGCACAGACGCAGCGCGTGATCGGGGTGGCCTTCGACGGCACCGGCTACGGGACGGACGGCACGATCTGGGGCGGCGAGTTCCTGATCGCCGGGCTGGCCGGCTTCGAGCGGGCCGGCCATCTGGCCCCGGTGCCGATGCCGGGCGGCGCCGCCGCGATCCGGCATCCGTGGCGGATGGCGGCTGCCTATCTTGACGCGGCCAGCCCCGGCGGCCCGGCCGGCCCGGCCGGCCCGGCCGGCCCGGTCGGGCAGCGTAACGAGCGGCAGTGGGCCAGCGTCGTGGCCATGGCCCGCCGCGGCATCAACTCGCCCGTCACCTCCAGCGCCGGGCGGCTGTTCGACGCCGTGGCCGCGGTCATCGGCGTCCGGGACAGCGTCAGTTACGAGGGCCAGGCCGCGGCCGAGCTTGAGCAGCTGGCCGACCCGGCGGAGGACGGGGCGTACCGGGCCAGAATCGATTCCGGTGACGTGCTCCAGATAGCCGGAACCGACCTGGTCCGCTGCGTCGCCGACGACCTCGCGGCCGGCGTCGACCGGGGCGTGATATCGGCCCGATTTCATAACGGGCTCGCCCGGGTGATCGCCGATTGCTGCGTGATGCTGCGGGAGCGGACGGGCCTGGCCACGGTGGCGCTGTCGGGCGGCGTATTCCAGAACTTCCGGCTGCTGAACACCGTTACCGGGCAGCTCGAAGGGCACGGCTTCACCGTCCTGACCCAGTCGCGCGTCCCGTGCAACGACGGCGGGATCAGCCTGGGCCAGGCCATCGTCGCCGCGGCCCGTTCCGACCACCCTCAAACCACCTAACTCACCCCAAACCTTCACCCTCCCCACCCTCCCGGCCCCGCGCGCCTTTCGCCCCGCCGGTCGCCCCGCCGCCCGGTCGCCGCCGCCGCCCGGTCGCCCGCCGATACAACAGCGATGGGCCCCACTGTGGCTGTATCAACAGCTATGGGCCATCGCTGTTGCTGAGTTGGGCCACGTGAGCGCGCGGGATCCTGGGGAGGCGGCCGCGATCAGTCAGACGGGACCAGCAGCCGGTACAGCTGGACGGCTTGAGTCCTGCTGAGCAGGGTGACCTGCGCCGCCCGGAGTGCGTTGAACGTGTGGCGCACTTGCGGGGCCTGCCAGAGCTTGCCGGCGACGCTCATGCCGACGGCATCGCCGGAGTCATAGGCCCGCCGGATGATCGCTGTCAACGCCGCCACATCGGCGGCGGGAAAGGCGACTACGAATCCGTAGAAGGCGGGCCCCGGCTGGTGCCGGTAGGCGGTGACGGGCGAGACCGCGGCGGAAGTGATCGTTACCGGCCTTCCGACCCGGAGGTAGCAGGCCACGCCCACCGGCGGCGCGGTGGGCGTGGCCATGGGGGCAGGCGTGACCGTGCTCCCGGTGCCGACCGGCACTGGGCGTGACGAAGCTACCGCTACCCGCAGCACGTTGGGCTCCAACCCGAAGAGATCGACTGAACCGGCCGGGCACTCTCCGGCTGGCGTGGGGGGCTGGCTGCGCATGACTTGCACGGTGATCGGTGACCCCAGATCGCGGGCTGGCGGCAGGCTCACTGGCGCCCGGTCCGGCCCGATGGGAGCGATGTGGCTGCAGCCGGCGACGGCGAGCACGATGCCGGCCGCGGCCAGCGCGCTGGCCAGGACGGACACGGGGCGGGGCGGGCGCTGCAACAGCATCTCCGTGTCCTTGCTAGGCGGCTATGGCATGGGGATGTGGATGGGGTGCGTTCTGAGCTCGGGAGGCGTCGGGGGCGACCAGCGCGACGGCGGCCAGCAGGACGAGCAGTTCGGCCAGGCTCACGGCGATCAGGTGCCGGTCGCTCAGGTAGTCGGTGAGCGTCACGATCCGGTACGCCCCGGCGACGGCAGCCAGCAGAACCAGGGTCAGCGACCATAGCCCCGTGCCCGGAACCCGGCGGGGCCAGGCCCTGGGTGCGTGCGCCAGGCAGGCAAGGCTGACCAGGATGCAGCACACCCCGGAGAAGTCCGGCAGCCAGGCAGAGTTGCCGGTCGCCTGGAGCGCCAGCAGCGGCCCGTACACCAGGACGTAGCCGGCGGGCAGTGCCAGCAGCCAGGACCGCGGTGCGGCCGGTCTGGCGTCCCGGCGGAACGCGGTCATGGCCAGGACCGGGGCAAGGTCGACCAGGACCCAGAAGGCCCAATCCCCGAACAGCGCCGGCCTGATGCCGGTGAGCTGGGCTTGCAGCAAGGCGACCAGGCCGGGGACGATGGCCAGTGCCGCGAGGACCCGGGCAGTACGGCAGTGCCCGAGGGCGAGCGTCACGAAAACCACAATCCAGGCGGCGCAGACCAGGCAATACACCGTGGCCCAGAAGCCGCCCGCGGGCGACGCGGTCATCATGCTCGCGGGCGGTGCGGGCAGCCAGCCGACCAGACGGCGGCTCCGCACCAGAAACGCCAGCACGTCAACGGCCAGCACCGCGTGCATCAGCAGCACGGCGAGCACCGCGCGCCGGATGGCCTGGTCCCAGGCATCCCGGCGCGGCGTGCCCGGGCCGCGAAGGTGCAGCCGGACGGCCAGGCCGGCCACGCTGGCCACCTCCGCCCAGCCCGGCTCGCAGAACTCGATGATGGCCTCGTCTTCCTCCGGGTCGCCGGTCAGCCAGCTGTCCAGGAAGGTGGCGACCATATCCTGCTCCCACTGCTCCCGGTACCAGCCGGGCAGCAGCCGCAGCACGCGCCGGTATCGCCGCTCAAGGTCACTGCTCATCCGGCTGCTCCGGCCCTGGCCGGGCCCGTCCGCCCAAGCCTCGCCCGCACCACGCGAGCGGTGGCGGCGCGCAACTCGGCCTCCTCGGCCAGCGCGCACCGCCCGTCATGGGTCAGCCGGTAATAACGGCGCAGCCGGCCGTCGTGCGCTTCGTCCCGGTCGGGCTCGATCAGGCCCACCGCGGCGAGCCGTTCCAGCACCCCGTACAGGCTGCCGATCTTCAGCTTCACCCGGCCGCGGGACAGTTCGGCCACGTCGCCCACGATGCCGTACCCATGCCGCGGGCCGTCGGCCAGCGCGGTGAGCACGAAGAACGCCTGCCCCGTCATTGGCGCGCCTGTCATGATGCCAATATAATGGATGTCACGATATTAGTCCAGGTCAAGGCTCAGCTCGGCGCGACGGGGCGGGACGGCTGGGGCAGGGCGGCGGGGGCCCTAGGCGGGGGCCGGGCGGAGGCGGGCGGGCGGGCGCAGGCGGGCGGCCGGGTGGCTAGGCGGGGTGGGCGGCGCGAGCGGCGGCGGCGGCGAGCCAGTCATACCAGTCCGCCAACCCCGCCCCGCTGACGGCGGAAAGCGGCAGCAAGCGGGCGCGGGGGTTGATGCGCTCGAGGTCGGCCGCGTACGCGGCCAGGTCGAACTCCACGTAAGGCAGCAGGTCGGTCTTGCTGACCGCCACGAGATCGGCGCGGGTGAACATGACCGGGTACTTCATCGGCTTGTCGGCCCCTTCGGTCACCGAAGCCAGTACCACCCGGCTGGCCTCGCCCAGGTCGAAGAGCGCGGGGCAGACCAGGTTCCCGACGTTCTCGATGATCACGATCGACTCCCGGGCCGGTTCGATCGCCGCCAGCGCGCTCGCCACCATCTCGGCGTCCAGATGGCACCCGGAACCGGTGTTGATCTGCACCACCTCGATGCCGGCCGCCCGGATCCGGCCGGCGTCGAGGGTCGTCTCCTGGTCACCTTCGATCACGGCGATACGGAGCCGGTCCGCCAGATCCTTCCCGGTGTGCTCGAGCAGCGTGGTCTTGCCGGCGCCCGGCGAGCTCATCAGGTTCAGCATGAAGACACCGCGCGCGGCCAGCCAGTCGCGGTTGCGCTCGGCGATGGCGTCGTTCTTCGCCAGCACCTTGCGCTGCAGCGTGATCGTCCGTGAGTCGGCGGCCGCGATCAGCTGGTCGTGGCTGTGCTCCGGCCCGTTGCCAGGCTCCCGCCCGTTGCCGTGCTCGTGCCCGGCGCCGTGCTCACGGCCGTGGTCGTGATCGTGATCGTCCAGGCGGAGCACCGCGCCGTCGCCGGCACAGCCGCAGGTCGCGCACATCTCAGGCCACCTGAACCGAGAGAATCCGCAGGTCCTGGCCGGCCAGCACGGCGACGTCGGCGCTCCCGCACGAGCAGGCCATGATCGGCCAGTCCGGGGCGAACTCGGCGCCGCAGTCACGGCACCGGCACCTCGCCGCGGGCTCCTCGATCTCCAGCGCGGCGCCCTCCAGGTTGGTGCCCTCGGTGACCAGGTCGAAGCAGAACCGCACCGAGTCAGCGACCACGCCGGTCAGCGCGCCGATCTCCAGCCGCACGGCGGTCACCCGGGCGTCAGGGAGGCGCTCGGTCACCGTCGCCACGACTCCTTCGGTGATCGCGAGTTCGTGCATCTGCTCCCCCCGCTCACTTTCCGCTCAGTTTCCGCTCAGCAGATCCGCGGCAGCGGATCTCCGACCAGCAGGTCGACGATCCTGGTGCCGCCGAACGCGGTCTTGAGCTGGACGATGCCGGCTGGCTCGGCCACGACGTGCCCGATCAGGGCGGCCTGCGTGCCGGCCGGATGCGCGCGCAGCGCGGCCAGCGCCGCGTCGGCCTGCGATCCCTCGACGACCACGACCATCCGGCCCTCGCACGCCACGTACATAGGATCGATGCCGAGCAGCTCGGCGGCTCCGCGCACGACATCCCGCACGGGGATCGCGTCCTCGTGGACCACCACTCCGACGTCGGCGGCCCTGGCGATCTCGTTGAGTATCGTGGCGACGCCTCCCCTGGTCGCGTCGCGCAGGGCCCGGACGCCCGGTGCGCCCGCCAGCAGCGCGGCGGCCAGGCCGTTCAGCGGCGCGGTGTCCGACGCCAGGTCAGCCTCGATGTCCAGTTCGCCCCTGGCCAGCATGATCGTGACCCCGTGGTCGCCGATCGGGCCGGACACCAGGATCGCATCTCCGGGGCGAGCGGTCGCGACGCCGATGGTCACGTTCGGCGCGACCAGCCCGACGCCCGCGGTGCTGATATAGCAGCCGTCGGCCTTGCCCTTCTCGACCACCTTGGTATCGCCGGTCACGATCTGCACGCCCGCGACCCGGGCCGCCTCGCGCATCGACGCCGTGATCGCGATCAGCTGCTCGACTTCGAAGCCTTCCTCGAGGATGAAGCCCGCGGACAGGTAGAGCGGGACGGCACCCGCCATGGCCAGGTCGTTGACCGTGCCGTTGACGGCCAGATCACCGATGTTGCCGCCCGGGAAGAACAGCGGCGAGACGACGTAAGAGTCGGTGGTGAGGGCCAGCCGCGCCCCGCCGACGTCCAGCCGGGCCGCGTCCTCGAGCGGCTCGAGCAGCGGGTTGCGGAACGCGTCGAGGAAGATGGCCTCGATCAGCGACTGGCTGGCCTTGCCGCCGGCCCCGTGCGACATCGTGATCCGGTCTTCCCTGACCCGCGGGCGCGCTCGCCTGACCCGGTCGATCCGCTCGAGCACCAGCTCCTCGCGCACCGTGCCGGGCAGCGGCTGAGGAGAGCCGGTCCGGCCCGCCGCCTGCTGCTGCTCGTGCTCGGACAGGGCCCGGTCTATCCAGCCGGCCGTCATGTCCTGCTCGCCTCCGAGACCCTGGTGCGCGTCAGCCGGCCGTAGTTGTAGTAGGCCGCGCAGGCACCCTCTGGCGACACCATGCAGGTGCCGATCGGCGTCTCCGGCGTGCACGCGGTGCCGAAGACCTTGCACTCCCACGGCTTGAGCACGCCCTTGAGTACCTCGCCGCACTGGCACGCCTTCGGGTCGGCGACCCGGACGCCAGGCACGTCGAACAGCAGCTCGGCGTCGAACGCCGCGAAATCGGCGCTGACCTTGAGCGCGGAGTGCGAGATGAAGCCGAGGCCGCGCCACTCGAAGTAGGGCCGCAGCTCCATCGTCTGGCCGATGGCGCGGAGCGCGACCACGTTGCCGTCCCAGGGCACTACCCGCGAGTACTGGTTCTCCACGACCGAGCGGCCCTGCGACAGCTGCAGCATCAGCATGTAGATCGACTGCAGGATGTCCAGCGGCTCGAACCCGGCGACCACCACGGGCTTGCCGTAGTCGGCGGCGATGAACTCGTACGGCCGGCAGCCGATCACGGTCGAGACGTGGCCCGGGCCGATGAAACCGTCCAGCCGCAGGTCAGGCGAGTCGAGAATGGCCTTGATGGCGGGCACGATCGTGACGTGGTTGCAGAAGATCGAGAAGTTCGTCAGCCCCTCGGCGGCCGCCCTGAGCATGGTCATCGCGGTGGACGGGGCCGTCGTCTCGAAGCCGATGGCCATGAAGACGACGCGCTTGTCCGGGTTCTGCCTGGCGATCTTCAGCGAGTCCAGCGGCGAGTACACCATCCTGATGTCGGTGCCGCGGGCCTTGGCGTCGAAGAACGAGCCGTTGCTGCCTGGCACGCGCATCATGTCGCCGAACGAGGTCATGATCACGTCAGGCTCGGCCGCCAGCGCCATCGCGTCGTCAACGCGCCCCATCGGGATCACGCACACCGGGCAGCCCGGCCCGTGCACCAGCGTGATCTGCTCAGGCAGGTAGTCCTCGAGGCCGTGCTTGTAGATCGTGTGGGTGTGACCCCCGCAGACCTCCATCAGCTTGTACTGCCGGCCAGGCTCGCATAGCCCGGCGATCTTGGCGGCCAGCGCCCTGGCCTTCTCGCTGTCGCGGAATTCGTCGACGAATCGCATGACGATGACCTCCTACTCGATCCGTGACTCAGCCAGCGCGGTGAGCTCGTCCTCGTAGGCCTGCCCGATTCCCTCGAGGAAGGCCAGGGCGGAGGCGGCTTCCTCCTCGTCGATCTTCGACAGCGCGAAGCCGACATGGATCAGCACCCAGTCGCCGGGCACCGGCGGCTCGTCGGAGAGCAGGCCGACGTTGATCACCCGCCGGACCCCGCTGACGTCTACCCGGGCCAGGTCAGGCTGGTCGGGAAGGAACTCGATCACCTCACCGGGTATCCCAAGACACATGTGACTCACCTTCCCGGCTGCTCGCCTAGATCAGATCAAGAACGACGCGGACGGCATTGTCGACCGCGGCCGCCACCGGGCCGCTGAGGCCGATTCCGGGATCGGAATCCGCCGGCTCGCATCCCACGATCAGCATCTGCCCCGTCTTCGCGCCGAGCATCTCGAGCGCGCCGAGCACCACCTCGGGCTGCATCCCGTGCGCGTCGAACAGTGCGCCCGCGGACTCGGGCGGCCGCTCAGGCTCTATTACGTAGACGGTACCCGGCGCCCCGCCGCGCGGCGTGGCATCGATAAGAATGGCCCGCTCATAGCCATTTGACAGGTCATACGCGAGGTGCATGCCGCTGATCCCGTAGTCAGCGACGGTCACCCATTCCGGCAGCTCGTGCTCGGCCAGCCGCCTCGCTACCTCGACGCCGAAGCCGTCGTCGCCGAAGAAGATGTTGCCAACGCCGGCGACCAGCGTGCGCTCGTTCACGCCCGGACCTGACGGCTGCCCAGCTCAGCCATGATCAGCTCCCACAGGACGTGATACATCGTCGTCTGAGCCTCCTGGATCCGGTGGATGGACTCCGACGGCGCGACGAACAGGTAATCCAGGCCGTCGAGCTCAGCCATCTTCCCGCCGTCATACCCGGCGATCCCGATCGTCAGCAGGCCCCGCCTGCTCGCCTCGTCGAACGCGCGCAGCAGGTTCTCAGAGTTGCCGCTTGTCGACAGGCCCAGCGCGATGTCGCCAGGCCGCCCGAAGGCCGCGATCTGCCTGGCGAACACCACCTCGACGCCGATGTCGTTCGACAGCGACGTCAGCACCGCCGGGTCGCTGGCCAGGCCGATGGCCGGCAGCGGCATCGGATCACGGCCCGGCGGATACAGGAACAGCGTCGCCAGCTGCTGGGCATCCGTGGCGCTGCCGCCGTTGCCGAAGGTCAGCAGGCGGCCGCCGGCCGCGAACCTGGCCGCCGCATCCGCGGCGCAGCGGGCCAGCAATTCGCCGTTGCGGGCGCCGACTTCCGCGCGCAGGTCCATGACCTCGTTCGCCTTGGCGACCGTGGATGCCCTGGCCTGCGCGAGCACGGCCGTCACGTCGGTCGCGCCCTGGTAGATGAACGGGTAGAGCGACTCCACCGATCCCGGACTGGCGGGGCGGGCCGATGACGGCAACAGGTGGTCGGAACGCTTCGGCACCCGGGTCATGGCGCGATCACCGCGATCGCCTCCCTGGCGTGCACGAGAATGGTGTCACCGACGCTGGCCGTAACCAGCGCGACGCTGACCTCCTCCTCGCCGCTGCCGGTGGCCACGATGGCCAGCCCGTCGTCAAGCAGGCGCAGGACGGTAACCGCCACCGCGGTATCTGAGCAGGTAACGCAGACATCACCGAAGCACTCCACTCGATCTGGCCGGTCGGGCACGCTCATGTCATCATCCCTGGCCCGAGCACCCCCGGCTGCTCGAAGAAGACGTGCACCAGCTCCCACAGCAGGTGGTAGCTGCTGACGTGGACTTCCTTGACGATCAGCGGATCGGCCGAGCCGGCGGCGAGCAGATGATCGAGGCGCTCGCCATCGACGGCGCTGCCGGTGCCGGCGACCAGCGCGACGGTCAGCATCCCGAGCTCGCTCGCTGTCCGAAGTCCGCCGACCACGCTGGGGCAGCTCTCCTCGAGCGCGATTCCCAGCGCGATGTCGGCAGGCTCGCCCAGGTACCTGATCTGATGCGAGAAGACACTCGCCAGGCCCTCGTGCGCGGCAACACCGGTCACGGTCGCGGCGTCCGAGGTCAGCGAGATGGCGGGCAGCGCGCGCTTGCCGACGATGACCGGGTGGACGAACTCCACCGCCACGTGCTGGGCGTCCGCGGCCGCGCCGCCGATGCCGAACACCACCAGCTTGCCGCCCTGGTGGAACCTGACCGCCATGGCGTGGGCGGCGTTCGCGATCTCGCCCGCCCGATCCGCGAGCTCGCGGCCGGGGCCGACCCGGCGCTCGAAGGCAGCTGCCGCCCGGGCGGCTCCCCCGGCGTCGCCGGGCCGCTGCGGCGGGTCAGTCACCATGGCGCTCGGGCCGGCGGTCATGCCTGCTCACCGGTACCGGTCCTGGTGCCCCCGGGCAGGTCGACGTCGACGGCGAAGCGGACGGCGTCACTGACCTTGAGGACGCCGAGGAACGCGGTGTACGGCTTGACGCCGAAGTCCGACTGCCGCACGGAGCCGGTCACGTGATAACTGCCGTTCCCGCTCAGGGCGACTTCCAGCCGGACCGGCCGGTCGGATCCCGCCAGGCTCAGCGTGCCCTGGACCGCACCGTCGCCGCCGGCGCCCTGCTCGAAGCCGGACGCGGTGAACGTGGCCTCGGGAAACCGGTCCGTCCGGAGCAGCTTGCGCGCGGTCACGGCGATCTCGCGCCGGTCCCGGTCGGTCAGCGGCTTCACGCCGCCCTTGCCCTCGCGCACGACAAGTGAGTTCATATCGAGCCGCACCGTCAGCGCGGCCGGAGTGAGATCATCGGCTACCTCCAGCTCGGCCGACCATTGCGTGACTTCGATAGTCAGGTCATGGCCCGCCTGAGCCGCCAGCCCATCGCGGGTAGTCAGTAAGACGATCCTGCCCCGCTCCGGGCCAAACTGCTGGCGTCCTGCTTGAACCGCCATGGCAGAACCGTAGGACACTTGTGGGCAGTCGTCCAGTGTTCTCACCAGACAGCCTTGACGCGCCGGGTCGTTTATCCGCCGGACAAATGCCCGGACGATAACCCGCCAATACCCGGCACCCCGGCCGGATTGTTTACGGAAGTGGCAGGACATACGGAAGCGGATGGCGCAAACTGCTGTGACGGAAGCGCCGACAGATACCCGGGATCCCGCTACGGAAGGGGCAGGGTGCCGAAAACTTCCTGGATCCGGCGCAGGTCCCGCATCCTCGGCTCGGTGGTCCCGCCCACCCACCGGCTGACGGTCTTGACCGAGACGCCCAGCTGGCGGGCGGCCGCCTCCTGGGTCAGGCCCTCGCGACGGAGCGCGACCGACATCCACTCGGCGAAGCTGGCCGGCTGGCCGGGCTGCCCCAGTTTGACGGTGCTCGCGGGGCTCAATGCGGCGATTCTTCCCTCATCCGGGGTGACCTGCTCCGGCGCGACCTGCTCCGGCGACGGGGCCGTCGTCAGGCTTGCACGGCCGTCGGCCTGCGGTTCCCTGGCCGGCTCGGGCAGCTGCGAGTCCGAGTGCAGCACGTCGACCTCGACATGCTCAGGGAAGATGCGGAAGGCGACGTGAATCGACCCGGTCGGACCGGCCGCGTCCAGCAGCGCGCGGAACACGGTCTCGCCGACCTCCCTGGTGCCCTCTTCAGTGAGCGGCGACTCGGAGAGGCAGTGCCGGACAAAGTTGCGTATGTCAGGGATCGAGGAAGGACGGGCAGGGAAGACCTGGGACAGCACCACGACTGGTACTACCTCAATTGGGTCTTCTTCTGGCCCGAGGATGGGCTCGGCCACCGGACGACTCCCTCACCGCACGCAACCCGGGACAGTACTGCCGGGCAGGTGCCAGGTTAGTTGCCGGGCCTCGAAATCGGAAGGCCAGATGCCGACATCGCGCCATTCTGGTCGCGTTCGCCCCAATAATCCTTTGGCTCGATCATGGGGTAGACATTACTGTCCGGACAATTGCGAGTTTCATCTTGTCGCCCTCCTCTCGCGGGTTTAGCATGGCCACGTCTGCGCATCATCTGAGAGGTGCGTCGTGATCTTTACTGGTGACCCAGTGCTGCGAACCACGGTGCTGCGAACCACAGTGCTGCGAACCACGGTGCTGCGAAGCGGAATGAACGCTGCTCCTCGGTTAGCTCAGCGGCGTGGTAACGGCTCGCGCCGTTACGTCCATGCTGCAATACCGACCCATGGCGGCGAATGGTGGTGCGTTCGGTTGGTCCGATCGCGTCCGATAACCAGCCGATCCTGAGGCGAGAGGATGCTTCGATATGGCAGCAGACACACAGGCCGGTCATGGCGGCGGCGCGGCGGATGATCCGCTGGTCCACATCCTGTGGATGAACGGCGGGCTCGGCTGCGACGGCGACTCGGTCGCGCTGACCGCGGCCACTCAGCCGAGCATCGAGGAGATCGCGCTCGGCGCGCTGCCCGGGCTGCCGCGGGTCGCCGTGCACTGGCCGCTGATCGACTTCGAATGCGGCCCGGAAACCGGGGCCGACAACTTCATCGAGTGGTGGCACAAGGCCGACCGCGGCGAGCTCGACCCGTTCGTGCTCGTGGTCGAGGGATCGATCCCGAACGAGGCGATCAAGGACGAGGGCTACTGGTGCGGGTTCGGCAACAACCCGGCCACCGGCCAGCCCATGACGACGAACGAATGGCTGGACCGGCTGGCGCCGAAGGCCACGGCCATCCTCGCGGCCGGCACCTGCGCCACCTATGGCGGCATCCACGCGATGGCGGGCAACCCGACCGGCGCGATGGGAGTGCCCGACTACCTCGGCTGGGACTGGCGATCCAAGGCCGGGCTGCCGATCGTCTGCGTGCCAGGCTGCCCGACCCACCCCGACAACCTGTCGGAGACGATCCTGTACCTGCTCTACCAGGTCGCCGGACAGGCGCCGATGATCCCGCTGGACGAGGCGCTGCGGCCGACCTGGCTGTTCGGCGCGACCGTGCACGAGGGCTGCGACCGGGCCGGCTATTACGAGCAGGGTGACTTCGCGACCGAGTACGGATCGTCCAAGTGCCTGGTCAAGCTCGGCTGCTGGGGTCCGGTCGTCAAGTGCAACGTGCCCAAGCGTGGCTGGATCAACGGCGTGGGCGGCTGCCCGAATGTCGGCGGCATCTGCATCGCCTGCACGATGCCCGGCTTCCCTGACAAGTTCATGCCGTTCATGGACGAGCCGCCCGGCGCCCGGGTCTCGACCACGGCGAGCATGCTCTACGGAACGGTCATCCGCACGCTCAGGGGCTTCACCGCGAGAACGGCCGACGAGGAGCCCAAGTGGCGCAAGAAGGGGAACGAGCTCCTGACCGGCTATCAGAAGAACTGGTGACATCGGCTGGCCGGCCGCCAGCAGGCGGCCGTCCTTTTACTACCGGAAGGAATTGCCATGACGACGGTCGATGACGCCGGCGTAGTGGAGATGGCCTGGGACCCGATCACCAGGATCGTGGGCAGCCTGGGCATCTACACGAAGATCGACTTCAAGCAGAAGCGGGTCATCGAGTGCCACAGCACCTCGTCGATCTTCCGCGGCTACAGCATCTTCATGAAGGGCAAGGACCCGCGGGACGCGCACTTCATCACCAGCCGGATCTGCGGTATCTGCGGCGACAACCACGCCACCTGCTCGGTCTACAACCAGAACATGGCCTACGGCGTCCGGCCGCCGCACCTGGGCGAGTGGATCATCAACCTGGGCGAGTCCGCCGAGTACATGTTCGACCACAACATCTTCCAGGAGAACCTGGTCGGGGTGGACTTCTGCGAGCGGATGGTCGCCGAGACCAACCCCGGCGTGCTGGAGCTGGCCAACCGGACCGAGGCGCCGCATGCCGGCGACCACGGCTACAAGTACATCGGCGACATCATGCGCTCGCTGAACCCGCTCGAGGGCGAGTTCTACCGTGAGGCGCTCCAGGTCAGCCGGTCCACCAGGGAGATGTTCTGCCTGATGGAGGGGCGCCACGTGCACCCGTCCACGCTGTATCCGGGCGGCGTCGGCACCACCGCGACCGTGCAGCTGTTCACCGACTACCTGACCAGGCTGATGCGGTACGTCGAGTTCATGAAGCGCGTCGTGCCGATGCACGACGACCTCTTCGACTTCTTCTACATGGCCCTGCCCGGGTACGAGGAGGTCGGCAGGCGCCGGGCCGACATGGTCTGCTGGGGCAGCCTGAATGACCCCGAGCACTGCGACTTCAAGTACGAGAACATGACCAGCTGGGGCCGGAAGATGTTCGTCTCCCCCGGCGTCATCAGGGACGGGCAGCTGCTCACCAACGACCTGGTCGATATCAACCTCGGCATCCGCATCCTGCTCGGCAGCTCGTACTACGAGGACTGGGAAGACCAGGAGATGTTCGTGACCCGCGACCCGCTGGGCAACCCGGTGGACCGCAGGCACCCGTGGAACCAGCACACGATCCCGCGGCCCGCCAAGCGGGACTTCGACAGCAAGTACAGCTGGGTCATGTCACCGCGCTGGTTCGACGGCAAGGACTACCTGGCGTGCGACACGGGCGGCGGCCCGATCGCGCGGCTCTGGGCGACGGCGCTCGGCGGGCTGGTCGATTTCGGCTACGTCAAGTCCACCGGCAGCAGCGTGCTGATCAACCTGCCGAAGACCGTGAGCAAGCCCGAGGTCACGTACGAATGGAAGATCCCGGTCGACGCGCAGGGGCGGCCGCTGTCGAACGCCATCGAGCGGGACCGGGCCCGTACCTACTTCCAGGCCTACGCGGCGGCCTGCGCGCTGTACTTCACCGAGAAGGCGCTGGCCGAGATCCGGGCCGGGCGGACCAAGACGTGGGAGCCGTTCTCCGTGCCGGACGAGGCCAACAGCTGCGGCTTCACCGAGGCCGTCCGCGGCGTGCTGTCGCATCACATGGTGATCAGAGGCGGGAAGATCGCGAACTACCACCCGTACCCGCCGACCCCGTGGAACGCCAGCGTCAGGGACAGCTACGGCACGCCAGGACCTTACGAGGACGCCGTCCAGAACACGCCGATCTTCGAGGAGAACCCGCCCGACCGGTTCAAGGGCATCGACATCATGCGCGCGGTGCGCAGCTTCGATCCCTGCCTGCCCTGCGGGGTCCACATGTACCTCGGCAACGGCAAGCTGCTCGACAAGGTGCACTCGCCCATGTCGGCCATCCTGTCGACCTGAGCGCCGGCATGAGCGGAGTGCGAACGACCGGGGAGCGGGTCGAGGAGCTGCTCGCGTCGCTCCGATCGGGCGGCAGCGGCCTGGCCGATCCGGCCGCTGCCGCCGAGGAGCTCGTCGGGCTGCTGGTTGGCCTGTACGGCGACGGGCTGGGGCGCATCGTCGCCGTGCTCGCCGAGCGCGGTGAATCCGGTGCGGCGGTACTCGCCGCGCTGACCGACGACCCGCTGGTGGAGAGCCTGCTGCTGCTGCACGATCTGCATCCGCTTGACGTGGATGCGCGGGTGCAGCGGGCCCTCGATCAGGTCAGGCCCTACCTCGGCTCGCACGCGGGCGGGGTCGAGTATCTCGGCGTCACCGGCGGGGTGGCCCGGCTGCGGCTGGAGGGGAGCTGTCACGGCTGCCCGTCGTCCACGGTCACGGTCAGGCTCGCGATCGAGGGGGCGGTCTTGGATGCGGCGCCGGAGGTCGCGGAGGTCGTCGTAGAAGGCATGACGACCCCGGCCGCGGAGCCGGCGCTGCTCCAGATCGGCCGCCGCCCGGCGGACGACGCGGATGCCGGGTCCGAACCGGGCTGGTTCACCCTGCCCGACATCGGGCCGCCGAGCTCACGGCCGGTGACGGCGCCGGCCGCGGACACGACCGTGCTGGTCTGCGCCGTCCGCGGCACCCTGTACGCCTACCGCGATGCCTGCGCGGCGTGCGGGTCGTCGATGGCCGCGGGCCTGCTCGAGCGGGAGCAGCTGACCTGCCCCGGCTGCGGCGCGCGGTACAACGTGCGGCTGGCCGGGCAGGGCCTGGACGACCCCGCGCTGCACCTGGACCCGCTGCCCCTGCTCACGGACAGCCACGGCGTCCGGGTCGCCCTCCCTGAGGCGGCCCGGCTATGAACAGCAGCACCGGCCTGCGCCGCTTCGTTTCCGGCCCCCCAACCGCAGCGCAGGCCGGTGCTGTGCCGACCGAAGTCCCGCCTGAGCCTGTGCAGGCCGTGCCGGCTCAGGCGCGGTCGGCTCAGGCCGGCTGCCGGCTAGGCGAGCAGGCCGGCGCAGGCGGGCGCGGCGGAGAAGTGCGACTTGTGCGCGACCGAGGTCGCGGCCGAGCACGGCCACCTCGCCGACCTCGACCAGTCGAGCCTGATGTGCGCCTGCCGGGCGTGCTATCTGCTCTTCACCAGAACCGAGGCGGTCAGGGGCCGGTACCGCGCCGTTCCCGACCGGTACCTGGCCGACCCGGATCACCCGCTGTCGGCCGCGGAGTGGGACGAGCTCGAGATTCCGGTCGGGCTGGCCTTCTTCCTGCGCAGTTCCCGGCAGGCGACCGTGACCGGCTTCTACCCGAGCCCGGCCGGCGCCACCGAGTGCCGGCTCGACCTGGCCGCCTGGGACCGGCTGAGCGCCGCCCATCCGCTGCTCGGCGCGGCCGAGCCCGACGTCGAGGCGGTCCTGATCACCCGGCCGGGACGGGGCGAGGCGGATGCCGCGGTCGAGGGCGGCACCGCGATCGAGTGCTTCGTGGTGCCGATCGATGCCTGCTACGAGCTCGCAGGCAAGATGCGGCTGCTCTGGCGCGGCTTCGACGGCGGCGCCGAGGCCAGGAGCGCCATCGCCGAGTTCCTCGGCAACGTCCGCGCTCGCGCCCGGATCTTAGACCAGGAGGCCTGATATGGCAGAGCTGGTCTTCGACTGCATCGGAGCCCGACCCGACAAGTTCGCCGTGGTGCCGTCGATGAACCTGATCCTGCGGATCGCCGAGACCACCGGGCAGCGGATCGACGCGATCGCGCTGCGCTGCCAGATCAGGATCGAGCCGGCCAGGCGACATTACTCGGCCGCCGAGGCGCAGCGGCTCAACGACCTGTTCGGCGATACCCAGCGCTGGGCCGACACGCTCAAGCCGATGCAGCTAAGCACCATATCGACGATGGTGCCGGGTTTCACCGGCAGCATCGAGATCGACCTGCCACTGCCGTTCACCTACGACCTCGAGATCGGCTCGACCAGGTACTTCGCGGGCCTGGAATCGGGCGAGATACCGCTGCTCCTGCTGTTCAGCGGCACCGTTTTCGCGACGACGGACGGCCGGCTGGCCGTCCAGCAGGTGCCGTGGAGCAAGGAGGCGCCGTACCGGCTGCCGCTGACGACCTGGCGCGAGGCCATCGACGCTCATTTCCCGGACAGCGCCTGGATCAAGATGAGCACCGGCACCCTGGACGACCTGCTGCGGTTCAAGACCGCCCGGGCCCTGCCGACGTGGGACACGACACTGTCGGCGCTGCTTGAGCTGGCGGCGGAGAACGCGGAGTTCGCTCCCGGCGGATCAGCGGCGCAGGAAACGGGGTCGTGATGGCCGACGCAGCGCACCTGGAACACGCACGCAAGGTCGCCGATGCCATCCTCTACGAGGGGTACCTGCTCTACCCGTACCGCCAGTCGGCAGCCAAGAACCAGTCCAGGTTCCAGTTCGGCGTGCTGATGCCGCCCGCCTACCACGCGGTGGATCCGTCCGAGCCGTCGGCCAGCCTGACCGAGTGCCTGGTCGAATGCGCGGATGACGCCCAGGTGCTGGTCAGCGTCCGGTTCCTGCAGCTGCAGCGGCGGGCCGTCTTCCAGGTCGTGCCCGGAACCGCCGAGCTGCGCGAAGTGGAAGCGATCACGGTCGACGGCACCGAGTACACCGCCTGGGACGAGGCCATCGAGCGTGAGCAGCAGGTCTGCGCCGAGGTGAGCGAACTGCTCATCGGCGACCTCGGGCTGACCCTGCACGCGCCAGGGGGCGAGTCGACGCAGGACGTGGTCGTCGCGTCCACCGGGCGGCTGGCCGGACGGCTGGTCCGCTCGTGGGCGGCGATCGACGGCGTGATCAGGCTCCGGGCGGAGCGGGTGGCTGGCCCGTACGGCGCGCTGAAGCTCGGAGTCAGGATCGAGAATCACAGTCTGCCGGCCGTCGAGCCGCAGAGCAGGCCGGACGGGCTCAGCCACGCGCTGATCGCGGCGCACGCCCTGATCTGGGTGCCAGGCGGGAAGTTCCTGTCCCTGACCGACCCGCCGCAGTGGGCGGCCGACGCGGTGGCTGGCTGCCAGAACATCGGCACGTGGCCGGTCCTGGCCGGCCCAGCTGACTGCCGTGACCTGGTGCTTTCCTCTCCAGTGATCCTCTACGACCATGCCGAGGTCGCACCGGAGAGTGCCGGAGATCTCTTTGACGCAACAGAGATCGACGAAATCCTGATCCTGCGGACACTCGCCCTGACCGACGATGAAAAGAGGGAAGCCCGGGCTACCGACGCTCGCGCCGCCGAACTGATGGACCGGCTGGACGGGATGCCGCCGGAGATGTTCGAGCGGCTGCATGGCGCGATCCGGTATCTGGATGACTCGCCGGCTGGCGCACCGCGGCAGCCGCCCTTCCCCGCGCTGACCGCTGACCGGCCGGACACGCCCTGGTGGGACCCGGGTGCCGACGCGAGCGTGTCGCCCGACACGGACCAGGTGATCATCGACGGCGTGCCGGTCGCGCGGGGCAGCCGGGTCAGGATGCTGCCGCGCGCGAACGGCGCCCGGCGCGCCGACGCCCAGGACCTGTTCCTGACCGGGCGGGAGGCGACGGTTCAGGCGGTCTTGCACGACGTGGACGGCGAGGTGCACGTGGCGGTGAGCCCGGATCATGATCCCGCGGCCGAGCTGCAGCGCCATCACGGCCGGTTTCTGTACTTCGGCCCTGATGAGCTCGAGCCTCTTCCATCGGCCAGCCAGCAGGAGTCCGAACTCAAGGAGGAACCGGCATGATCACCAGGTTGATCAAGGCAGCGCTCATCGCGGCGGTCCTCGCCGTGATCATCCAGTCGCTGCCCGACATCAAGCGGTATCTCGAACTCCGCGAGATGTAGTACCTCGGCTCGACCCCCTACGAGGTGAAGACAGGCAGGCGTCATGGAGACCATCATCGGATTCATCGCTGGCTACCTGACCGGCAGCCGGGAAGGCCAGGCGGGCCTGGAGCGGATCCGCAAGTCGGTGCGGGATATCGCGAACTCGCCCGAGGCGCGGAGGATGGCGGGCGAGGCGGTGGCGGTAGCCGGATCGATCGTCGGCCGCAGCTCGTCCCGCAGCGCGACGGCGACTGCCGCCGGCCTCGCCCGGCTGGTCATCCGCCAGGTCTCGGAGGCGATCGCGGACAAGGAGCCCTCGCGGGCGGCGTGATTACCGGTCAGGTACGAGCCGCAGGCGGCGGAGCGTCCGCGTCCGGATCCGGGTGCGGTAGGTGCCGCGGGTGCCGCGGGTGCCGCGGGTGCCGCCGGTGCCGCGGGTGCCGCGGGTGCGGCGGGTGCCGCCCGAGCCTGCGCGTGGTGCTGAACCTGGCTGCCCGGCGCGGGACGTGACGGCGGTGCGGGTGCGGTCGCGGCGTTAGCGGCCGTACCCGGGCCGCGCGGTAGAAGAACCGCTTGCCGATCTCGATCAGCACCAGGTAGCACCCGACCATCAGCACGAGCGCGCCGTAGAACGGCAGCGGCAGCGGCCGGAAGCCGAGCGCGGCCGACAGCGGGCTGGCGGGCAGGAACGTCCCGACCAGGACGACGGCGATCGCGGCCAGCAGCAGCGGACGACTCGGCCGGCTGCGGAAGAACGGGATCCGGCGGGTCCTGATCGCGAAGATGACCAGCGTCTGGGTCGCCAGCGACTCGACGAACCAGCCCGAGCGAAACAGCGCGGGCCCGGCGTGGAACACCCACAGCATGATGCCGAAGGTCGCGAAGTCGAACAGCGAGCTGATCGGCCCGAAGTACAGCATGAACCGGCGGATGAAGCCGATGTCCCACCGCGACGGCCGGGCCAGCTGCCCCTCGTCGACATTGTCGGTCGGGATGGCCAGCTGGCTGGAGTCGTAGAGCAGGTTGTTCAGCAGGATCTGAGACGGGAGCATCGGCAGGAAGCGCAGGAAGATCGAGGCTCCGGCCGCACTCGGTCTCGTTCTGATGCGCGCCGAGGCCGACCGCGATCCGGCCGAACTCGGCCCGCGCCCCTGTCGCCACCACCACCCCGCGGCCGCCGCCGGCGCGTACGACCGTGCCCATCAGCGCGCAGTTGGTCAGGTCGCCGAGCGCCGAGCCCGCGGGCACCGGCTCAGGCGTCTTCTCGGCGGGCATCGACTCGCCGGTGAGGATCGACTCGTCGCATTCCAGCCCGGCGCTCGCCAGCAGCCGCAGGTCGGCCGGTATGACACCGCCCAGGCTGAGCTCGACCACGTCGCCCGGCACCAGCGCGGTCACGTCGACCGAGGCCGGCTGGCCGTCGCGGAGCACGACGGCCCGGTGCCTGATCGGCGAGTGCAGCGCCTCGGCGGCCTTCTCGGCCCGGTACTCGTTGCCGAAGCCCATCCCGACCGACAGCGCCAGGATGACGCCGATGATCACGGCATCGCTGCCTTCGCCCACGAAATAGGAGGCGATGGCCGCGATCGCGAGCAGGCCGAGCAGCGGTGACTTGAGCTGGTGCCACAGCACCGGCCCCAGCCGGGCGCGATGGGACACCCGGGCCGCCAGACCCGCGTGGATGGGCATACCGCCATCTCACTACCCGGGCTCCAGCCGCGGCAGTGACTAAAGACCACAGTTTTGCAAACTGGCTGCAAGCGTCGGCTCGCACGATGGAGGCAGGTCAACCCGCTGGGAGGCGACGATGGCAAGCTCACCCGTGATCGAGGTGTTCCTGCACGCGATCGAGAGCGCGACGATACCCGGCTGCGACGTCTGGAGCCCGGATGCGATGCTGGACGCGACGGTTCCCAACTGGCGGCTGCACCTCACCGGACCCGATGCGATCCGCTCGGAGTACTCGCGCTGGTTCGCCGACCCCGGCCACTTCCACGACCTGCGCCGCCATCCGACCGACGACGGGGCGGGCGAAGTGGTGGAGTACACGCTGAGCTGGCAGGAGAACGGGGTACCGCACGCCGCTCACCACATGCACCTCCTGACCGTCCGCGACGATCTCATCGCCGCCGACACCGTCTTCTGCGGCGGCCGCTGGCCGGCCTCGCTGCTGGCCGAGATGGAGGCCGCCGATGCGTAACGCGGAGCTGGCCGATCTCGCAGAGGCAGGTGGCCTGGCCGACCTGAACGAGCTGCTCAGCGGGGCCACCGAGCGCGAGACGCTCGAGGAGGCGCCGGGCAAGTCGGGGGCCAGGATCGAGCGGGTGGTGATCGACGGCCAGCGGTTCGTGCTCAAGCACATGGACCCGGGCAGCGACTGGTCCATCCGCGCCTCAGGCAGCCTGCGCGGCGCGTCGCTGCTGCTCTGGGAACGGGGATCCTCACCAGGCTGCCCGACTGCCTGGCCCAGCCGATCGTCGCCGTCGCGGTGGAGCGCAGGGACGCCTGGGTTCCCTGGACCCGCTACGCGCTGCTGATGGAGGACGTGAGCCCGTGGCTGGTCCCGGTCGCCGATGCCCCGATCCCGGCCGCCCAGCACGAGCGCTTCCTGACTCACATGGCCCGGCTGCACGCGTCATTCTGGGACTGCGGCAGCGAGTACGACATCGTTCCGGAGATGCACCGGTACCTGGAACTATCGCCGTGGATGGCGGAAGCCGAGGCCAGGCTGGGCTCGCCCCACCTGGTGCCTCAGCTGGTCGGCCAGGGCTGGCCGCTGCTCGCCGATGTGGCGCCGGCCGCCGCCGCGATCGTGACGCCGCTGGCGCTTGATTCCGGCCCGCTCGTGGAGGCACTGGCCAGCACCCCGCGCACGTTCGTGCACGGGAACTGGAAGCTCGACAACCTGGGCACCGACGACGCCGGACGGACGGTCGTGCTGGACTGGGAACAGCCAGGACGCGGCGCGCCGCTGTCCGACCTGGCCTGGTACCTGGCCATCAACTGCCGCCGCCTGCCGCAGTCGAAAGAGGGCTCGATCGAGGCCTACCGCGCCGCGCTCGAGGCCCAGGGCATCGTGACTGAGCCGTGGTGGGACCGCCAGCTGGCGCTGAGCCTGCTCGGCGCGCTGGTCCAGTTCGGCTGGGAGAAGGCACTCGGCGGCTATGACGAGGAACTGCAATGGCGGGAGAGCAAGGCGGTCGCGGCCGCGGACCTGCTCGCCTGAGCACGGGCCAGCTGAGCACGGGCATCACGGCCGCCTACGAGGCCGCGGCCGGCGACTGGGCCGCCGGACCGGTGCAGCTGTACGGCCCGCTCGCGACGGCGCTGGTTGACGCGGCCGCCGCGGCCAGGCCGCTCGCCGGAAGCGTGGTGCTTAACCTGGGCGCCGGAACCGGCGTGGCCGGCCGGGCCGCGCTGGCCGCCGGCGCCGCTGGTGATCGGCATTCTGGCTGGCCTGGTCGTACACCGCGTGTACGCGCCAGCCGGCAACACAGTGCAGCTGTATTTCATCGGCCGCTCGGTGGACAAGACCAGGGACGCGAGCGCCGCCGGCGAGGAGAATCCGCATCGGTACCTGCCCCGCTGGCCCTGGCCGCCATTGATCAGGGAACGCGCCGCGTGGATCATGCAGAGCGACCTGCCGGTGCCGGACCGGACCCGCAACATCAGGTGGGCGGTGTGGGTCATGACCGTCGTGCTAACCGGCCTGGCTATCTACGGCGGCTATGTCCGCTACGTGATTGCCCGGCATCAGTAGAAGGCGTCCCGGCCCGGGGCGGCACCTTTAACCCGCTTAATCCGCGGCCATGAGGCAGAAGTCGTTGCCTTGCGGATCGGCCAGCCAGACGCGGGACTGGAAAGTCTCGACGATGCTGGCTCCGAGGCTGACCAGCCGCGCGACCTCGCCGTCGCCGTCGACGTCGGCGGTGGCCAGGTCCAGGTGAACGCGGTTCTTTCCTCGCCTGGGCTCTGGCACCTGCTGGAAGAACAATCGCGGTCCCGGTCCCTCGACAAGCACGCTCGGGTCATATTCGAGGTCGGTGATCCCCAGCGAGCGAAGGCGCTCGATCTCGTCCTCGTCGTAAGGTGCGACCGCATAGCCGTCCAGAACGGCCGCCCAGAACCGGGCTAGCGAGGCGGGATGAGAACAGTCGATGACGATGTCGGAGAGTCGCGCCATTCGCTGAGTCTGGTCCGCACCCAGGAAAGCTGCAAGGCAATAACCGCCTGCGCCTGCTTAGCCGGCGGAACCGGTATCTGCTGGGGGTGCGGGCGCTCCGCGCGGCGCGGCCGGTTCCCGGGGCGGGCGCAGCACGATGACCGATGCCAGCGCCCAGATGCCGGTCAGCCCCAGCCAGATGATCAGGCGCAGCCAGCGAGGCAGCCCGGTGCCGGGCGGCCGGAGGCGAGCTGACAGGGCCGAGTAGCTGTACCAGCCGACGCGGAATCCGCTGCCCAGACTGACCAGGTAACGGCCCACCACGGCGAGCGCGATCCCGATCGCGACCACGATGACGATCCGCTGAGCAGTGTTCAGACGGTCTATAAGACGCACGTGCCCACCCTGCCAGGTTCTGCGTCGTTGCTGAAGAGGTCCTCCAGCCTCGGGCACCCGCATCGACATTTGATTACTGATAGTGAACTCGTGATAACGTCGCGTAATCAACTGGCAGGGCGGGAATCGCTGACAGCTACCTTTGCCAGATCTTGTTCCTGGCCGCATGCCGGAAAGGACTTGACCGCCCAAGTCCCCGGGAGGCAGGAGCGGCAGACCAACAGGAAGGATCCAGACCATGCGCAAGCGCTTTACCAGGGCGTTGTTTGCGGTGTCGGCGGCGGCGGTGGCTGCTGGCAGCCTCAGCGTCAGCGTCGGCGCGGCAAGCGCGGCGACCCACGTCAACAAGGACACGGTCGCGTGCGGCACCAACTGCATCAGCCTCTTCAGCGCCCAGCTGGGCTCATTCGAGACGCTGAACGCCTACGTTCCCGGCGACACGGGCACCGGCGGCAAAGTCGGCACCAAAGTGAACATCCACCTGTTCGGCAACTACCGGCCGAACGGTGACTTCGAGCCGTCCATTTCCGGCTTCGTCTTCCAGTACTGCGGGTTCCTGGCGAACGACTTCTTCTCGCCGACGTCGTACATCTGCACCCACTACCCGTTCTTCGACGTGATCGAGCTGAACTGGGCTCCGTTCGGCAACGAGTCCGCGCTGTGCGCGGGCGTCGCCAGGGCCGGCGTCGCGGGCGAGAGTGTCACGTTGCAGAACTGCGGTGTCAGCGCCAACACGGTGTGGGTGCTGGACCGTAACAACGCCACGCTGGGCACCGACTGCCGCGTCGCCACGACGCCGCCGGTCGGCCCGGGGGTGGATCCGTCGGTGAACTACTGCCCGTGGATCAACGGCGGTGACACCAAGTTCAGCCAGCCGCTGGTGATGACGGTCAACACCGGCACCCAGAAGCCGCAGGAGCAGATCCAGCTCCAGCCGGAGAGTCACGTGGGCGGCCTGGTTCGGACCAACCAGCTGTTCGCCTTCTACTTCAGCTAAAGGGCCATCTGGCCTGAGGCTCTGAGGTAGAAGCTGGTGACGGCGGCCCCTCCCCGAACGCGGGGAGGGGTCGCCTTTCTGCGTGAGCGGGCCGACGGTCTGGTGCAGGTCCGGCTAGCTGGCGTGAAATCTGATATATAGGTATCAATTCTGACCATAAGGAAAGGGGCCTGGATGCTTCGTCGGGCGCTTCATCGCCGCGCCATCGGACGCCCGATAGCGTTCTGCGCGGCCATGCTCACGCTCGCGGGCACCGCCGGAGCGGCGGCGGCCCCCACGATGCCGACAACCCGGCGGGCGGCAGTTCCCTGGCGGTCGGCGGGCCCGGGCTGGTCCGTCGTGGAGTACTCGACTGCGGCGCTCCCATCTGCGCCCAAGCGCCCGGGCAAGAGTACCTTCTACCTGGTCAGCCCAGCGGGCCGGAAATACGCGTTCTATGTCACGTCGCACGCGGCGGCGTACCCGAAGCTCAATCTCGTGGACTGGTCCGGTGACCGGCAGCGAATCCTGGTCGAGCGGGACAGCTCCACTGCGAACGGGCTGATCGCGACCGTAAAGCAGATCAGCCTCGCGGCCGGCCAGGTCATCTCCAGTTTCCGCATGGCCAACGATGTATTTCCGTTCGGATACACCCGGCCGCGGGGTACGAGCGCACTGGGGATCGGTCTCGGAGCCCGGTCGGGGATCTTCCGATATAGCCTGACCGGCCACCTGCAGCGAGTCCTGGCCCGAGGAGCGGACCTGAGGGGGGCGCTAGCCGCTCCGGATGGCAAGTTTGTGGTCACGGGCACGGCGACCGGGCTCGAGCAGATCAGCAACAGTGATGTAGTCATGCGACGCATACGGATGCCTGCCTCGGCCGAGTTCTGCGGACCGGACCGGTGGTGGAACGCCACGACCGTGCTCGCTGATTGCTTTGGTCGCGCTCCGTTCTCCACATCCCGGCTCTGGCTGGTTCCGATCGGCGGCGGCAAGCCAATTGCTCTTACTCCGGCACTGCGCCCGCACGGCCTGTTCCAGGGGTACGTGAACGCCTGGCGACTCCCCACAGGCCTGTACCTGCAGGCGGACAACGCCCATGACACGCTGTCCATCGTCCGGCAGTACCGGGACGGCTCCGAGCACACTGTCACGGTCCCCGGCCCGGCTCGCCTCAGCGACTGGATAGTCACCACACTGGCCGGACGGCTGCTGCTCGAGTCCAATGTCGGACCAGGCGGCCCGAGCTCGCTGTTCTGGTTCGCCCCCGCTACCAGGACTATCCATTTCGTCTTCCGGACACCGCCCACCGTCCGCGGCGTGGACGAGGCAATTCCCTACGGCTACGAGAGCGGCTGAGATCCACGCACGCGATGCGTGACGTGCGAACCTCACCGGGTCCTCAGGCAGGGTAACTGCCTGGCATAACTGTGTACGTGCGGCCGTGCGGCAGGGTCCAGATCAGGGTGCCTGGCTGGGGCTGGGTCAGTGCCCAGCCGGGGGCTTGCTTGGCTTTGTGGTGCCGCCGGCAGAGTGGCGCCAGGTTGCACTCGCAAGTCCGGCCGCCCTGGTCATACGGCACCGTGTGGTCGTCGTCGCAGGCCCGGGCCGGTCGCCGGCAGCCGGGGAAACCGCAGGTGCGCTGCCGGACCTTGACCAGCTCGCGGACGAGGTTCCCCGGCCGGTATCCGCTGACCTGGCGGGCGTGGCTGCAGGTCCCTGATTCCAGCCAGGAGAAGGCCAGGCCGGTCAGCCACGCTCGTCGTCCCTGGCCGATCGGGCTGGCCGAGGGCGGGTCGCGGGGCGAGGGCAGGTCGCGGGGCGAGGGCAGGTCGCGGGGCGGGGAACCCCGGGCACAGGCATGCGCCACCGCCCGGCTGTCTGGGCCGGTGAGGGTCACGCACCACCGGGTGCCTGGGCCGCCGGCCAGGCGCGCGGCCAGGTCCCGGCAGGTCCAGGCGTCGATCGGGCCCAGGCCAGCGACCTCGCCGGGCGCATGGGACAGGCCCAGCCACACGGAGGCCGGCATGGTCAGGTGCACCGATCCGGTCAGCGCCGCCAGTCCAGCCGGCTGCGCGTGGGCCGCAGGCGCTTCCGATCCCTGCCCGCTTGAACCCTTCCCGCTTGAACCCTGCCCGCCCGAACCGTGCCCGCCCGAACCGTGCCCGCCCGAGCCGTGCCCGCCCGAGCCGTGCCCGCCCGAATCCTGCCCGCCCGAATCCTGCGCGTCGGGGGGCTGTCCAGCCCTGTCCGGGGGCTGCTCGGGCAGGAGCGTCTCGGGATCACGGCCGGCCAGCAGGGCGACGAACACCGCCGCCCGCAGCTGGTCCATGGTGCCGGGCGCTCCCCCATCCCTGAGTGCGCGGGCGATCGCGCTGATCCGTTCGTCCGCCGCGATCGCATCGGCGGGCGGCAGCTCGCGGCCGGCCAGGGCGGCGTTGCCGGAGGACTCCGGCCACGTCTCGACGCGGGCATCCGCCCGCGCCTGCTCGGCGCGGCGGCGCAGCGCCGCCGGATCAACGTACAGGACCATCGACCGCAGCGCCGCCCGCAGCTGACCGGTCGTCATCGAGCCGGCCGCCCCGACGAACGCCATCGCCACCGCGGCCGCCTGCAGGTCGCTCAGCCCGGCGAGCTCACTGGCGAAGATCGCGGCGCGGGCCCGGTCAATCCGGCCCGCCAGCAGCGCCGCCAAAACCGTCGGCAGCCGGACCAGATCCCGCGCCAGCGTGAGCAGAACGTCGGCCGACCGGCCCGTCAGGACCAGGGCGGCCGCGAGCTCGTCGCTCACATGCTCGCTCGCCCGTGAGCTCCGCGGCCTGACCGCGCCTCGCATCCGGCGCGCGTCCAGCTCGGCCACGGCAGTGAGCTCGACGCCCGCCTGCCAGGACGACAGCCGGCGAGCCGCCCGCAGCACACCGACCAGCTCGTCGTCGGACAGCCGCCTGAGATCGCCGTCGAGAACGTCCTGGGACAAGCCGGCCAGGGCCGGACCCGGAGGCAGCTCGCCGAGCGGCCCGCACTCGGCGAAGCTCGCGGCGGCTTCCTCGGTTACCAGGTCGTCCGAGGGGTTGAAGATGGCGTCCATGTCGGCCGGGGACTGCCGCTGCCGCCAGGCGTCGCCGTCATCCGGTGGCCCGGCCAGCGGATCGGGCCAGTAACCCTCGAGCTCGGCATCTGACGGCTCAAAGAGCAGCTCGGCCGGAGGGAATTCGACCGGCTCGGACACGGCCGGCGGTAATCCTGCGGGTGGCCAGCTCGCGGGCGGCGGGTCGACAGGCGGGGCAGTCATCGGCGGCTCCACGCAGATCCACGACATCGAATTTGTTATCGATAACCCTACCGGCACCCTCTGACAATTAGAGTTCTCACTCGAGTATCGCCGTCAGCCTGCCGTCGGCGCCGTCAGTTACTGCGCGAAAAGATCCGCAGGAAGAACAGGAACACGTTCAGCACATCGAGGAAGATCGACGCGGCCAGCAGCGGCGCCGATCTGACGTCCTTGGACCTGCGCAGCCGCTGGAAGTCGAACATCGTGAACCCGGCGAAGATCACCAGGCCGATGACCGAGTAGATGAGGTTGCCGTGCGGGATCCGGACGAAGATCAGCACGATGCCGAACACGATCAGGGCGAGCAGCGCGAAGAAGCAGATCCGCGCGATGGCCGTCAGGTCGCGCCTGGTCGCGTAGCCGGCCGCGCCGAAGCCCGCGATGAACAGCGCTGTGGCGCCGCCCGCCTGCCACAGCGCCTGCGGGTTCGTTCCGGCGTAGTACGCCAGCACCGGCGCGAGCGCCAGGCCGATCAGCACGCCGAACGCGCACAGCAGGACCACGGTCAGCTGCTGGGAGCGGCGGACAGCGAAGTTCATCCCGATGAGGCAGGCGAACGCCCCGATGAACCAGACGAAACCCAGGCCATAGGACATGTCGCGGCCCAGGTAGGCGCCGGCCGCGAAGAGCGCCGCGGCCAGGGCGACGTACCCCATCGTCTGGCTGAACAGCGTTCGCGTCTGGTACTGGCTCGTCGCGCCGCTATAGCCGCCGTAAAGTGCTGAATTGCTCACAACGTCCTCCTTCCCCGCAACGACCGCGGTCATACCGGAAGTTTCCGCCCCCGCCGGAGATGTCGCGTCACTGCGACTGGCATCATGCCTGCATGCGCATCCTGATCATCGGCGGCACGAAGTTCGTCGGGCGGCACATCACCGAGGCGGCACTCGGCGCCGGGCACGACGTCACGGTTTTCCACCGCGGCAGCACGGGAGCAGACCTCTTCCCGCAGGCTACACACCTGACCGGAGATCGCAACGGGGACCTGGCCGGGCTCTCGGCGGGCGAGTGGGACGCCACCATCGACGTGTGCGCCTACTTCCCGCGCCAGGTGCGGTCGCTGGCGGCCGCCCTGGGCGGGCGCGGCGGCCGGTACCTCTATGTCTCGTCGACGTCGGCGTACAAGACCCCGGTCGCGCCGGGGTTCAGCGAGGACGCGCCGCTGGCCGACCTCGATGACCCCGCGACCGAAGAGATCACCGACGAAACCTACGGCGGGCTGAAAGTGGCCTGCGAGCGGGCGGCCGCCGAGCTTTTCGGCGCCGGCGCGACGACCGTCATCCGGCCGACGTATGTGGTCGGGCCGCATGATTACAGCTACCGGTTCACCTGGTGGGTCGAGCGTATTGCGCGCGGCGGCGATGTCCTCGGGCCGGGCGGGAAGGAGGACCCGATCCAGGTGATCGATGCCAGGGACATGGGCCGCTGGATCGTCTCCCTGGCCGAGAGATCGGTGACCGGCATCTTCCACGCGGCCAGCCCGCCGCCGCCGTTCGGCTTCGGCGACCTGCTCGAAGCGATCGCCGCCGAGGTCGCGCCCGCGGGCACCAAGCTGACCTGGGTGGACGCCGACTTCCTGAGGGAATTCGGGGAATCGGCGGAAACGATACCGCTGTGGCCGGGCGGTGACAGCGAGCGCGACATCAACACGGCCGACCCCTCGAGGGCCTACGCGGCGGGCCTGTCGCCGCGTCCGATCCGCCAGACGATCGCCGAGGTGCACGCAGCCGAGGTCGCGGCGGGCAGCGCACCACCGGCAGGGGCCGGCCTGACGCCAGAACGCGAGGCGGAGTTGCTCGCCGCCTGGCGCGCGATCCAGGCGGCCGGGCCGGGCCGGCCTAGCTCACCTCGCCCGGGCCGGCCCATCTCACCTCGCCCGGGCCGGGCCTAGCTCACGCCCGTCCGGGCTCGTCTCGGCCGGGATCGGGCTCGGGAAAGATCTGGCGGGGGATCGTCGGCGGCTTGGCCCGCCGCCGCCATTCCCGCGGGTAGCCGAGTGATACCTCGACATGGCGAATCCCGTCGTGCCAGATCGTTCTCGGGATGTGCAGGTGCCCGTAGACGACGGCAGCCGCGTTGAACCGCCGCGGCCAGTCGGCTGTCCGGACGGTGCCGCACCACTGGGCGAACGCGGGGTACCGCAGCACCCTGGTCGGCTCCCTGACGAGCGGGAAGTGGTTCACGAGCACAGTGCGGGTACCAGGCGGCAGAGCGGCCAGCCGGTCCGCCGCCATGGCGAGCCGGGCCGCGCACCACGCCTCCCTGCTCGGATAAGGGTCGGCGTGCAGCATGGCCTCGTCGTTGGCGAGGATGCCGGCCGCCTGGGCACGCTCGAGCGCCTCGGCCCTGGTCGTCGCGCCGTCGGGCAGGAACGTGTAGTCATACAGCAGGAACAGGGGCGCGATGACCAGCGGCCCGACCGCTCCCGCTCCCGCACCCGCGCCCGCGCCCGCTCCCGCACCCGCGCCCGGCCAGGTCAGGTACGGGTCCTCGGGCGTGCGCACGCCGAGGCGACGGCACATCGCGACCAGGTGCTCGTACCGCTCGACGCCGCGCAGCGTCAGCGGCTCCCTGCGGTGGGTCCAGAGCTCATGATTGCCGGGGACCCAGATGACCTCGGCGAATCGTTCCCTGAGCGTGCCGAGCGCCCACTCGATGTCGGCCGCGAACTCCCCGACGTCACCCGCGACGATCAGCCAGTCGGCGGTCGACCGGGCGGTCGGCCCGGCGGTCGGCCCTCCGGTTGACCCGGAGTGCAGGTTTGCCACCAGCTCCCGGTTCTCCGCGAACCCGACATGCAGGTCGCTCACGGCGAGCAGCTTCGGCCCGGCTAGCTCGGGAGACAGTTTTCGCAGCTTTTCGCCCTCACTTTTCGGCACCGCCGAGCATCATTCGCTGGTCTTGATCAACCTTCGACGTTATCTGTCCGTTTTAGGTGATATTCGGCATTCTCGACGGGGATCCCTCCGGTACGGAAACGCACGCCGAACCGGACCCGGAGGGGAGCGTCCCGATGACCCAGCTACTCCTCATCATGGCAGCACTCGCCGCGCTACCCGCCATCGGCAAGCTCGTGAAGGCGGTCGTCGAGTTCTTCGTCACGCTCGTGATGATGATCTTCGTGCTCGGGCGGAAGACGAGCAGCTCGCCGGGGCGATCGCGAGGCTGGCCGAGCTGTACGGGGACGAGGAGACAATGATGGCGATCCCGGTCGAGCTCTGAATCCCTGGACCGCGGGACTGTCAGAGGCAGGCGGCACAATGGGATCGTGCGGGTTGCAGTGGTACCGGGCCCCGGGCAGTCCGGCCTCCTTCGCCCGCTGGGTGCGGACGGCAGTCCCGCCGGACCTCCCGTCGAGGTACCTGATCTGGTTGCGGCTGTAACCGAGTACGAGCGGAAGGGAGGCACCCGCTGGGTCTGGCCGTCGGCCGCCGGCTCCTATCCGGCACTGCGGCGCGCGGGCGTTCGCATCGCACGGTGCCACGACGTTCTTCTCGCTGACGCGCTGCTGCGCGGCCGGGACGCGGGAACCGGCGTCGAGCAGGCCGGGCCTGACGAGCCCCTCGCGCTGCTGCGTGACGCCGCGGTGGCATCGGTCAGCGAGACTGGGCCCCAGGACGCGCTATTCGAGCCCGCGCTAGCGGGAGCGCCGGCGCCGCCGGCTCCCGCTGCCACCCTGGACGCCCTCATCGACGTGCACGCCGACCAGCTCAGGCGGATCGCGGCTGACGAGCATCCGGCCAGGTTCGGCCTGCTGGTCACGGCCGAGTCGGCAGGCGCCCTGGTGGCGGCCGAGATGACCGCGGCCGGGCTGCCGTGGCGGCCTGAGGTGCACGACGCGCTGCTGACGGAGCTGCTCGGACCGCGCCCGGCGCTACCCGGGCAGCGCCCGGCCAGGCTCGCCGACCTGGCCGGCCAGGTCGCCGCGGCATTCGGCGTCCCGGACGGCCGCGGCTCCCGCGGCCCTCGCGACCCGCGCCTGGCGGTGAACCCCGACTCGCCCACCCAGGTCCTCCAGGCCCTGGCCGCCGACGGGATCAGGGTGCCCTCGACCAGGCTGGCCGTGCTCAGGGACGTCGATCACCCGGCCATCGCGCCGCTGCTGGAGTACAAGGAGCTGGCCAGGCTGCATTCGGCCTTCGGCTGGGCCTGGCTCGACACCTGGGTCCGCGGCGGCCGGTTCCGGCCGGAGTACGTGGTCGGCGGCGTGGTGTCCGGCCGCTGGGCCTCACGCGGCGGCGGCGCGCTGCAGATTCCGCGGCTGCTGCGGCAGGCCGTCGTGGCCGATCCCGGCTGGGTCCTCGTCGTCGCCGACGCCGCCCAGCTCGAGCCGCGCGTCCTGGCGGCGCTGGCCGGCGACCGCCCCTTCGCGGCGGCGGCCGGCGCCGGTGACCTGTATGCCGAGCTCGCCGTGGCGTTCGGGGGCGACCGGGCGAAGGCGAAGATCGCGATGCTCTCGGCCATGTACGGCGGTGCCGGCGGCGAGGCGGGCCAGCTGCTGGCCGTTCTCCGGCAGCGCTTCCCGGCCGCGGCCGGCTATGTCGAGGCGGCCGCGCGGGCCGGCGAGGAGGGCCGCGTGGTCAGGTCCGTGCTCGGCCGGACCTGCCCGCCGCCGTCGGCCGGATGGCGCGCGCTCACGGAGGAGGCGGCCGACCCGTACACCGAGCGTGACCCTGGGGCCGGGCGAGCATCACGCGCTCGCGGCCGGTTCACCCGGAACTTCGTGGTCCAGGCGAGCGCGGCGGACTGGGCCCTGGTGATGCTGGTCAGCCTGCGGGCCGGCCTGGCAAAGATCTCCAGCGTTAACGGGACATCGCCCGCACCGCCGGCTGGCAGGCCAGCGTCCGACGACGCCGGGCCCGCCCAGCCGGACCGGCTGGGCCGTCCTGAGCTGGTGTTCTTTCAGCACGATGAGGTGATCGTGCACTGCCGGGCGGAGCAGGCCGACGCCGTTGCCGCAGCGGTGACCCGGGCCGCGGATGAGGCATCCCGGCTGGTCTTCGGGCCGACCCGGGTCGCGTTCCCGCTGAGCACGGCCGTCGTCGCCTGCTACGCCGACGCGAAGTGAGCGCGGGCCGGCCCGGTCAGTGCTGATCCGAGTCAGTGGTCAATGTCCACCGGCGGGAGGTCAGCGACTTCCTTCTTGCTGATCTGCAGCTTGATCCCGTCCTGCACGTCGACCACGGCGCTGATCGGGATCGCGACCTCCTTGTGCCCCCACAGGTGGCCCTCGGCCAGCAGCACGTGCGAGACGCGGCGGCTGGCCGCATCCATGACCAGCCCGTGAACGTGGCCGATCGGGCCGTCCGTCGCGAACACGTGCTCGCCGCGCTGGATCTCGATTTCGCCCGCCGGGATCGTGTCGTAGGTCACGGTCTGGGAGACACCGGGAACGGCCGCGCCGGCCACGCCGCCGGCCTGCCCGCCGTGCAGGCCGTAATACGGCCAGGACAGCACCTGCTCGGGACCGTACTCCTCGTAGCCGATGGTGCCCGGCACGAACTGGGTCTCCTCGGCCGAGTCGAGGCGCTCGAATTCCTCGGTGGTGCATCGCAGCGTCACGCCGCCGGCCGAGGTCTCAGCCAGGTCGACGGGCACCAGCCGGCCGAGTCCCTGCCGGTGCTTGGGCTCCACCACCAGGTGCGTCACGGCCTGAGCCAGCGGGTCGACGACGACCCGCTTGAGCGTGCCGCACGGCCCGTCGCTGCAGCTCACGTCGGCCCCGATGGTGAACGAAACCGCCTGCGCCATCTCCACCCCCGCTTTCGCCTTCGCCGATCGTCACCGCAAGCCTAAGCCCGCGCCCTGACGCGGTGTCGGCCGCTCGGCCCAGTGGCGCTGACTCAGTGGCGCAGGCTTAACGGCTGGCCGCCCCGGCTGAGCTCGCGGAACAGGCGCTCGGTATCGGGATGCGGCTCGCCGCCCGGCGCGATCTCGGTGATCGCGTCGAGGCAGGCCGTCCACGCGTCGGCCACGCCAGCGGAGTTGCCGGCGTCGTGCTCGGCCCGCATGAGCGCGCGCCACAACTGCTCGGCCGCGGTCTCCGCGGACAGCCCGGTGCGCGCGGCTCGCCTGGCCGCGTGCGGATTCCCGGCGGACAGTTCCAGCTGAGCCAGCAGATCGGCGGTGTCGACGATCTCCGCGCGCATGGTCTCGATCAGCGCGATGTCGATCCACCAGTGGAAGCACTCGGCGAACGGCTGGCCGCGGACGAGTTCGAGCGCGGCCCGCAGGTCACCGGTGCTGCGGTCGCCGCGGCCGCGGCTGGCCAGCGCGCTGAACTCGGCCCAGTCCAGCCGGACATCGTCGTGCAGTACGTAGATGCCGCTACCCAGGTGAATGATGTACTCCTGGCCGTCGGCGGCCTGGCCGAGGCGGCGCCTGGTCCTGGTGATCAGCTGCCGGACCGAGTCGGCGGGCCGCGGGTGGTCGGCGTCGGCGCCGAGCAGGGCGCACAGCGCGGAGTTGGACAGGCCGACCGGCGAGTGCAGCGCGAGGGCCAGCACGAGCTCGGCCTGCTTCGGCTGCAGCGGCTCCGCCGAACCGGTCACCTCGAACGGGCCGAGCACGTGCACGCCCAGGCCAGCCGGGCTGCGCCGGTGCCGGGGACGGCGGCCCGGGGGGTCAGCGAACTCGCTGAGCTGCGCCAGTTGCTCGAGCTCGGACAACTCGTCCCGCCCGGACGGGACGGCCGGACCGGATGCCACGGCCAGGTCGGCCGGCCCGGCCCGGTCGGCAAAGCCGGCCGGATCGGGCTGGTCGGCCGGTTCGGGAAGGCTGACCGGCCGGGAGAGAAGGCCATCGCCGACATCGGTTACCACCGGGGCGCCGGCGAACCGCATCCACGGCGGGCCGCCGTAGTCGCCGTACGGGGCCGCGTCCGGGCTGACATCGGAGGTCGCCATCGCGGTCGTGAACAGCCCGGCGAGCGCCTCGTACTCGGCCACCGTCAATGTCTGCGGCCATACGATCAGCTTGTGCTGCGGGCCCAGGTAGGCCAGCGTGACGGTGGCGATCATCTGGCCGGGATCGTCGGGATCGGGCTCGAGCCGCAGCGCGGTCGGCGCGAGCTTGCCGTCGGCGGCCTGGATGTCGCCGGCCACGAGTGCGGCCACGCCGCCCGGGCCGTCGGCTAGGTCGAGCAGCCGCGCCATCTGTTCCGGTGTCGGCTGCAGCCGGCTGACCAGCAGGGTCAGGCCCCAGTCCTCGTCCTCCGGGTCTTCCATCCGGCGGGTCCTGACATCGGCCTGACCCTCGTCGAGCAGGCGCCTGGCGATCGTCCGGGTCCTGTTCTCGAGGACATCGAGCGCCTCGTCCAGGTCCCGGCAGCGCTCGGCCCGGCCGAGCACGTCGAGCTCGTCGCAGCCGGCCAGCACCAGGTCGTACCAGCCGCTCCAGCGGCTCGAGGCCAGCTCCGTCGCCGCCGTCACCAGCAGCCGGTCGGTCAGGTCGGCCGGGCCGTCACAGCAGGTGACCCGCATGGCCTCCAGGTCGAGCAGCAGGTAGCCGCCGCCCTCGGTCGCTCCCGCGGTGAACAGGCCGGGCAGCAGGTCGCCGACCTCACCGGGCACAAGCGGCACGGTGGTCCACTCCGGCGAGGCATCGCGGAGGTCGGCCGTCCAGCACATCCCCTGGCGGCCAGGCGCGGTGATGAACGGCGGCGGTGGTGGTCCGGCGGCCGGAGCGGAAAGCAGCACGTCGATGCTGCCCGCGGTCAGGTGGATGCCGACGATCTGCGGCAGCGGGTCGCCACCCGCCGCGACCCCGGCGCTCAGGTCGCACAGAGCGTCCCGGAGCGAGGCTGGCGGAGCCGGCGGCGCGGCGGCGCGCAGCTTCTGCTCGATGCGCTGGCCTTCGGGGTCCGCAGGCAGGGCGATCCGGCGGCCAGGCCGCCGGTGCTGGCGCTGCCGGTGCCGCAGTCGCTCCAGCGTCACCAGCGCGGCACCGGCCAGCATTCCAAGGGTAAAGAGCACTGCCTGCTCGACCTCCTCGTGCTGGCCGGTGGCCAGCTCGCCAGGTCTTGTTCTCGAGCCTGCCGCCAGCGGCCCGGCCCCGCCTTCGGCTCCCGGCGAGCCGCTGCCCTGCGACCCGCTGCCCTGCGACCCCGCTCCGCCGTGCGACCCGCTGCCCTGCGACCCCGCTCCGCCGTGCGGCTCTCGGAAGTGCTTGCTGCCCGAGGGATGGCCGGGATGGTGATGTGGCTGCGGGGATGCCGGGTGCTGCGTTGCTGGCGGGGACTGCGAGCCTGGCTGGCCCGCAGCCGGAGCGCCGGGCAGGCGCAGCTGCCAGCCGGGCTGGATCAGCGACGGATCGCTGAACACCCGGCCGTCGCCCATGTCGTGCCCGAGGTTCAGCCTCACCAGCGCCGGATAGCGCTCGCCGGAGCCCAGGTAGTGCTGCGCTATCGACCACAGGCAGTCGCCAGGGCGCACGACGACGGTTCGGTAGGAGGCGTGCGTCATGGGCTCCTCCACCTGGCTCTGGCCTGCCTGGCTCTGGCCCGCCTGGCTCTGGCCGGGCTGGATCAGGGCATCCAGGGTGACGGGCTGGGCATGCTCGGCCGCGGCGGACGTAGCGGCCATGGCCGGGGACGACACGAGCGTGACCGCAACCGGGGTGGTGAACGCCACCGAGGCAACTGCGACTAGCCTGCCCGCCGCGCCCTGCAAGCCGGCCAGGTGCAGCCGCGGAGCCGGTCGCCCGCGCAGGGCCGCCTGCGCCTCGGCGAGCACGGCCAAAGTGAACGCGGCCCACGCGAGCCAGGAGACGTCCCGGACGGCGCCGAGGAACAGGCTGCCGTTGTCCCGGTGCAGCAGCACGAAGATGACGATGTGCAGGGAGGGGACCCGGGACGGAACCGGCGAGCCGCCCAGCCGGTAGAGCATCAGCGGCAGCCCGACCGTCGTGGCCGCCAGCGTGATCAGGGCGGCGGCGGCGCGCAGGGCCAGGCTGGCCCGGCGCGGCCTCACGTCCCCGGTCCCGTCACGCCGGTCACCAGGGATGCGACGGCCGAGCCGGTCGACGTCATCGTGTCGATCCCGATCAGCGACAGGACGAGCGTCCGACTCGTCACCGTGACCGTGACCGTGATGTTCTGCGTGCCGTCGGCGCTGACCGAGCCGCTGTAGCCGGCGCTGGCAAGGTAGGCACGTGCCGCCGCGAGCGCCTGGCCCTGGTCCACCTGAAAGGTGCCCGACCGGTAGGCGGCGGACCTGTCCACCATGCCAGCTCCGGCTCTGGCGGCTTCCTGTGCGATCGCGTAGGCGCTCGCTGACTGGTTCAGCTTGCGTCCGCCATCGATCACCAGGCCAGCCAGAGCGAGCAGCGCGACCATTAAGACGGCCAGCATCAGGGTCAGCGAGCCGCGCTCGCCGACAGCCCGGGAGGCGCGGGGATGCCGCATCCTGGCTCCTCTCATCGCGGTAACGGGTGCCTTTATCTTTCACGCCTGGGTGTGACGGCGCTGTGACAGCAGCCCGTCGGCCCGCGAGCGGTACGGATCAAGCGGCGACGTGAAGCTCGCCGTCAGCCTGCGGCTGCCAGGTATCCCGGGTACCAGCAAGTCGGAGAGCCGGACCGTGCAGCTGACCGAGGCGCTGACCTGGGCGGGCTGGCCGAGTGGCGAATTGAAGCCGGTCAGCTGGAGTGCGAGCACTGGCTTGCAGTGCAGCCCGTCGGCCCGCAGGGCCGCGTTGACGCTCGACAGGGCGGCTTGCTGGGCCGCGGCCGGGCTGAGCGAGATGGATGCCTGCCGGGCCGCGTCCCTGGCCGCCGCGTCGACCGAGCCCTGCGCCACCGAGGTCCGGCCGGCGGCGATGACCAGCCCGATCAGGGCGAGAATGACCGGGGCGAGGATGAGCAGCTCGAGCGCGGCGTTGCCGTCATCGGCGCCCGCCCGGCGGCGCAGGACCGTCAGCTCAGCCATGGAAGCGACCCGCCTCTTGTCGGCTGCTCGGATGTCGAGTGCTCGTCTCACGCCAGCTACCCGCTCCAGGCCAGCTACTCGCACCGCGTCCGTCCGGCAGCGCGCCGGCGGCGGTGAACCGCTCCACCGGAGCCGTCACCACCTCGCTGACCCTGATCACCACGCCGGGTACGAGCGTCGGCACCCGCCCGGTCACGGTGATCCTGACGGTCACCGCGGAGCTCCCGGCCGCCGAGGCTGACGGCCCGAGCAGGAAGCCGGGCGCGGCCTTCCTGGCGAAGATCACGGCGGCCGCTGCGCCGCTGCCGGGCGGTGGGTGCGCGGTCCTGGCGACATCGGCGCCCTGGCGGGCGGCCGCGATCGCGGTCTCGCGGGCCAGGTACCACACGCAGGCCTGGACGATGACCATGATGCCGGCCAGGAAGACGGGGACGAGCACGACGTAGCTGAGCGTCAGTGCGCCGTCGTCGCGCCGCAGTACCGTGCGTCCGAGCCGCTTCGGGTCGGCCCGGGCCACCCTACGGCAGCTTGGCGGTCTCGGCGCTGATGGCATTGTTGAAGACGATGCCGGCCGCCACTGCGGCGGCGAAGACGATGCCGGCGATGACGATCCATTCAAGTGACAGCGCTCCGCCGTCCCTGGTCCTGGCCAGCGCGCTGAACCTGCGGTGGGTCAGCACGGCCAGGTAGTGCGCGGTCATCCAGATGGTTTGCATCGGTGCCTCCTCGTGGCGTTCCGTTAGCCGAACGTCCGGTAGACGATCGGGAAGATGAGGAGCAGCAGGAAGCCCGCCCCGAGCAGGGCGATTGGGACAACCATGGTGGTGCTGCGGGAGCCCGCCTTGGCTTTCGTGGCCGACAGCGCCTGGGCGCGCATGGACTCGGCCCGGGCTCCGAGCGTCTGCAGGATCTTCGCGCCCTCGTGCCCGGCGACCTCGGCGATCTCGGCCAGGTCGGCCAGCTCGGTCACGCCAGTCTCGGCGGCGAGCGCGGCCAGCCCTTCCCAGGGCGGCCTGCTGGCCTTCCTGGCCGCGTCGAGCGCCGCGCCGATCCTGGCGAAGGCCCAGCCGCCGCCGATCTGGGCCGCGGCCTCGAGCGCCTCGGTCGGACCAGCGCCTGCGCCGCGCTCGAGCGCGACCAGGTCCAGGTAGCTGGTCAGAGCGTGCCGGAAGTCGGTGCGCTTCTCCGCCGCATTGACCCTGGTGACCAGGTCAGGGGCGAAGAACAGGGCGATCCCGAGCACGAGCGAGGCGATAGCGGGAATCGTCCACGGCACGCGCTGGCCGGCCAGGACAGCCAGCATCCCGAGCACCGGGATGACCCCGAGGCCGGTCAGCCCACAGATGATCTTGCTGGCGAACCAGCGCTCGCGGTCCTGGCCGAGCAGGGCGAGGTCGGCCGACGGCACCGGCAGCCACGACACGGCCGCCGCGATCTGCCTGACCAGCGCTCCGACGGCAGTTGGTTCGGGCTCCTGGTTCCCGGCCGCGTGAATCCGGCCCAGGGCCACGTCGAGCCGCGGGCCGCCGGGGATCAGCTGACCGGCGACGGTGAAGAGCCCGAGCCCGATCAGGGTGCCGGAGATGAGGATCAGCGGGCTCACCGGCGGGCCCCGGCCATCGGCTGGTCGGTCGCCGCGCGCGGCGGCGGCGGACGGTCGAGAAAGCGCCCGGGTCCCGGGATGGTTCCGAGCCGGTGCAGCCAGCCGAGCCCGGCCGCGTACAGCAGCGCCACCACGGCCAGCACGACCTGGCCGGCCAGCGTGCCGTAGGGGGCGGAGTAGGAGCGGTTCACGATCGCGAACGCCGTGAACCCGCCGATGAAGGCGACGATCCAGCGGACCGTGGTCCGGTGCTGGGCCCGCTCGGCCTCGATCTCGCGCCGCGCGGCGACGTCCCTGGCCAGGATCTCGGCCAGCGCGCTCAGCACACCGTGCACCGCGCCGCCGCGCTGGCCGGTCGCGATGATCAGCGCGGCGGCGATCCGGTCTCCCGCCGGGTCGTCGAGCTCGGCCGCGAACGTACGGAGCGCATCCTCCGTGCCGACCCTGGCCGACAGCCGCCTGGCCAGCGCGGTCACCGGCCCGGCGATCGCCGACGGCGCCGTCCGCGCGCTGACCTCGAGCGCGTCCTCCAGGCCGCGGCTGGCCGTCAGCATGTCGGCGAGCCTGCGGGTCCACTGCTCCAGTCCCTCGAGCGTCGCGGTGCGGTGCCTGGCGGTGCGGGCGGCGGTCAGCTTCGGCACGAAGATGACCGCGGCCACGGTGGCCAGCGCCGCGACCGGCCAGCGGGTGATGGCCAGCATCACCAGGCCGGCCAGGACGGCCAGCGCGAGCCGCTTCCTGGCCGCTGAGATCCGGCCGGGCGCCAGCCGCAGCCCCGGCGGGGTGCCGGGCGCGGGCGCGCGGCGGACCAGCTCCGCCGTCAGGAGCACGAGACCCGCCATGATCAGTGCCCCGGCCAGGGCGGCCGCGATGATCACCGGCGCGCCCAGCTAGCTGGCTGGCCGGCCAGCCCGGGCAGCCCCGCCCGGTCGAGCAGGCGCGGGCTGAACCCGGCGGCCTCGAGCCTGGCCAGCATCGGCGGGGACGGGGTATGCGCGGCGATCGCCCGGCCGGCCGGCCCCTCCGGCAGGAACAGCCGGTTGACCGCGGGACGCTCGGTATCTCCCGGCGGCATGACCTCGAGGATCTCCGAAACGAACCGCACCGTCCGCTGGCCGTCGTAGCGCTTGCGGACATGGACGATCACGTCCACAGCCATGCCGACCAGGATGTGAATGGCCCGGTCGGCCAGTGCGAGGCCGCCGCGCAGGCCGAGGATGAGGATCCGGTCGAAAGCCTCGGCCGGCGAGTTCGCGTGCAGCGTGCACATCGAGCCGTCCTGGCCGGAGTTCATCGCCTCGAGCATCGGCATGATCTCGCTCCGGCGCACCTCGCCGACGATGATCCGCTGCGGGTTGTGCCGCAGCGCGTGCGCGATCAGGTCGTGCAGCGTGACCGAGCCCGCACCCTCGGAGTTGGCTTCCCTGGCCTCGAACGCGATCACATCCGGATGCTGCTCCCGATCGTGCAGGTACAGCTCGTACTCCGATTCCAGCGTCGCGATCCGCTCGCTCGGGTGGATCTCGCTGGCCAGCGCCCGCAGCAGCGTAGTCTTCCCCGCGTTGACCCCGCCCGTGACGATGATGTTGCACCGGCTCTTCACCGCCGCGGCCAGGAACGCGGCCGTGACCTGGTCGACGGTCCCGAGCTTGATCAGGCTGGGCAGGGTGACATCGAGCTGCCCGTGCCGGCGCAGTGACAGGCAGGGCCGCGGCGTCACCGACATGGTCGCCGTCATCCGCGCGCCGCCCGCCAGCGCCACGTTGACCAGCGGTGACGCCCCGGAGAAGTCGCGCGCGGTCTGGCCGCCGCGGGTTGCCCAGGTCCGGATCATGTCGGCCAGGGCGTCGTCGCTGGCCGCGATCGGGGCGGCCGCGACTCGCTCACCGGTCGAGTACGTGATCCAGACCCGGTCGCAGCCGTTGACGTCGACGTTCTCGACCTCGGGATCACGCAGGTAGGCGGCCAGCGGCCCGAGGCCGTAGCGCTGGTCGTAGACGGCCTGCGCCAGCGCCTCGAGGTCGCCAGCGGCGGGAACCGGACTGCCCTGGCGCAGCTGCCGCTGCGACCACGCCCGGGCCGCGTCCCTGATCAGCGGCATGGCGTCGGCCTGCTCGGCCCGGTCGGGCAGCAGGTCGGCGATCATGGCCAGGATCTCGGGTATGCCAGCGAGCAGCCTGCGGTCAGCGAGCCCGGGCGAATCCCGCTCCCACTCGGGCGGGCGGTCCCGCTCCGCCGGGCCGGGGACTGGAGCTAGGGGCGCGAACGCCGCCGCCACCGCACGGTGCCCGTTCTGACTCGGCGGTGGCGGCGGCGCCTGGCGGGGTGGCCACTGCAGGCTCATGCCCGCAGTCCCGTCGTGGCGGCCGCCAGGTCTGGTTGCGCGCGGCCCGGCCCGGCCTTGACGATGGCCTGGCCCGCGGACCGCGCGGCGCGCATCAGGGACCGGTCGGACAGGTTGCTGCGACGTCCCACGCCGTCCGAGAGCACCGCGGCGGTCCTGGTGTCCGACGGCAGGCTGGCCAGCACCGGCACGCCGAGCGTCCTGGCGATCTCGCCCGCCCCGTGCACCTTGTCGCCGACCAGCAGCAAGCCGACCCGCCCCGTGCCAGCCAGCGCGGTGCCACCGAGCGCCGGGCCGGCCAGTCCCGCGCCGCCGCGCAGCTGGAGCAGCATTTCGATCCTCGGCCTGGCCGCGGCGATCTGGCGCAGGGACGCCCTGATCACCATGACCACGACGTCGGCCGCGGCCAGGACGCTGGTCGGCTGCCCGTCGCCGGCGTCCAGCCGCCCGCAGTCCGCGATCACGTCGCACGCCTGGCTGGCCAGCGTGCGCGCGATCGCCGGCCAGGCCGGGGCCAGTCCCGGCGCCTGCCGGGGGTCGCTGAGCCCGGCCAGGAACATCCGGCTGCCGCTGCCGTCCAGCGGCGCGAGGTGGCCGCCCGGCTCGGCGGAAATCGCCGCCGAGCCGCGACCGGCCTCGAAGGCGAGGCCGAGCAGACCTCGGGGGGCGGGCAGGTGCCCGGCGAACAACCCGGCCAGGATGTCGCCGCCCGCCGGGTCGCACTCGGCCAGGATGACCGGCTGCGGCCAGGTCAGCGCGAGCGCCAGGGCCGTCGTCGTGACCCCGGCCGCCCCTCCCGGCGAAACCAGCGCGTACAAGCTCATCAGGGGCTCCGCCGCGTGACGATCAGCGCGAACTGGCCCGTCGAAGCCTGGGCGGCCAGGCCGGGCCCGCTCTTGTACGGCACGAGGAGGTCGACGACGGCGAATCCGTCGGTGCTGGCCGAGGGGTTGACCGACTCGACCACCCCCGCGACCGGCGAGCTCAGGGCCGGGGCCGCGTTCGACGACCCGGACTGCCCCTGCGCGCCCGGGGTGGCCACCACCAGCACGTGATCGCCGGGCTGCAGCCCGCTGGCGGGAAGTCCCGACGGCCGTACTGGCAGCGGCACCAGCACCCACCCGGGAGCGGGCGGCCGCTGGGTGGCCAGCTCGGCGGCGGTCAGCAGCATCCCGGGATGCAGCGCGGTCCCGGCGACCTGGCCGACCACCTGCTTCAGCTGGCTGGCCGGGATGACCTGGACGCCGGGGCCGACGGACACGCTGGCGGTCGCCACGTCGCTGGCCGTGATGAGAGCCCCCGCGGGCACAGTCGCCTGCGCTACCAGCACGGGCACCCGATGGTTAGTTGCGGAATAGACGGCAGTACTGGCCAGGATCCCGGCTCCTACCAGGGCGACGGCCAGCGCGATCATTCCGGGCCTGCGGCGGCGCGGCAGCCGGGCGAGCGCGATGGGCTGGCCGGCCGGCCGGTGGGCGCCGTTCGGGACCGAGTCGGTCTCCGGGTGGAAGGCGGTTCCGACCGCCGGTCCCCTGGCCCCGCTCATGGCGTCGTCACCAGTGCCTCAGCCTGCGCGACCCGGATGGCGAACGCGTTGCCGGTCGTGTAGCCGGTGGTGATCAGGCCGCCCGCGCCGCCCGAGCCGGTCCAGCTGACCTTCCAGGTGACGAAGAGCCCGGCCTGGAAGGCGTTGCCCGGCTGGTCTTTCGACGCCTGCGTGTAGGTGTAGGAGCAGCCGGTGTGCTGCTGCGCCAGCGGCAGCACGCGGTTGAACGCCGTGCCTGGCCCCGCGCAGCTGACTGAGCCCATGCCGCCTCCCGGGACATAGCTGAGCGACGTGGGGGCGGCCGTCGCCGTCGCCCAGACCGGCCCGGCGTTGACGGTCACGCTGACCGCATGCCACTGGCCGCGCGGCACCCAGAACCACTCGGGCAGGCCGACCAGGCCGTCCTTGCCCCGCGGCGGCGCGGTCGCGGCGGCCAGCGTCGGTACCGACAGCTCCCCGATCGCGATCTTCAGGAGGTCAAAAGGGCTGATCGCGGGGGTGCCGGACTTGGTGTTCACCTGCACGAGCTGGCCGCCGATCGAGCCCGGGTTCGATCCCGGGCAGGTCATGATGTCCCACTGGTAGCCCGGCGCGGGCGGCCCGGTGCCGGTGCGCTCGAGTACGCCGGGCGGGGCCTTGGTGTAGGTGCAGCTCACCGTGCCCGAACCGCCGCCGGACCCGGATCCGCCGCCGCTGCCGCCGTTGTAGACGCAGATCCAGGTGAAGTTGACGGGGTAGCAGCTGCCGCTGCCGGACGGCGCGGCCTGCGCCACCCCGGGCGCAGCCAGGGCACCGGCCGCCAGGGTCGCTGACAGCAAGATCGCCGGCACCAAGCCGGACCGGATCAGTACGCGCATGTCTGCACCACCGGTATCGCGCCTGTGACCAGCCACTGTCCGCGCTCGAAAGCGAGCGTGGTGATCAGGAAGTCGTGCGACTGGCCGAAGCCGCCGACGACCTGGCCGGTCTGCTGATTCTGGAAACCCGTGTGACTGAGGTCGACGCAGTCGTGGACGGCCGCCGTCCCGTGCCCGGTGATCTTCACGCTCAGGATGTGGAACACCGGGCTGCCGTAGCCGATCTCGTTCCGCGCCCATAGCGCTCGCAGGCCCTTGACCAGGGCCGAGATGGCACTGCCTGGCACGTAGCCGGCCATGATCGCCCTGGCCCTGGCCGGGTTGCGCGAGGCGAGGGCCTCGTTCGTCGCCCGCCAGTAACCCTCGTAGGCGGCGACCACCAGGTCGCGGGTCGACGTCGGCGCGGGCCTGGCCCCGGCCAGGTGCACGTGCCCTGGCTTGGCCGGCAGCGCGACGTCGGCCGCCCCGGAACCGCACCCGGCGAGCACGGCCGCGGCGGTCGCGGCGGCCACCGCGACCGCCGCCAAGGCGGCGCCGTGAAGCCTGCCGACCCGGCTGACGGGGCCGGGACCGGACCTGACTTTGTGCATGCAACTCCCCGAGGCTCTAGCGGATTGGGCGACTATAGGACGGGCCGGGTGACCATTCCGTGATCGCGGCGTGAACCCGCAGCTAGAACGCTTCGCACCCGCTTCGCACCCGCTTCGCACCCGCCTCGCACCCGTTTCGCACCCGTCTCGCACCCGCTTCGTTCCCCGCTGCGGCCCGGTCCGCCTCGCCTCGCTCCGCCTCGCAACCGGGCCGTTCCGCATCAATTGGCGGCTTTCCCGGCGAAGAACACCCAGGTTGTGATTACGATTGGCCGATCCTTTCGAACTCCGTAACGGACGGAGGACTCACGTGCGCTTCAGGATCCTGGGCCCGTTAGACATCAGTGATGACGCGGGCCGGCAGGTCACCTTCAGCCGGCGGCTGCATCGCTCCGCACTGTCACTGCTGCTGCTGCACGCCGGCCAGCCCTGCTCGGTGACCAGCCTGGCCGCCGGCCTGTGGGGGGACGAGCCGCCGCTCAGTCCCGAGGTCTCCTTACGCAGCTGCGTCTACGGGATCCGCAAGGCGCTGCCCGATGCCTCGAGGCTGCGCACTCATCCGGCCGGCTACCTGATCTCGGTCCGGCCGGGCGAGCTTGACCTGGAGGAGTTCCACGACCTCGCCAGCCGCGGCCGGGATGCGCTGGACGGAGGCGACGCCCGGGCCGCGGCCGCCCTGCTGAGCCAGTCCCTGAGCCTGTGGCGGGAGCCTGCGCTCGCCGACCTGCCCGCCGTCCCGGCCCGGGAACGCCTGCTCGACCAGCGCAAGGAAACCCAGGACGCGCTCAACGACGCCAGGCTCGCCCTCGGCGAGCACCGGCAGGTGCTGGCCGAGCTGCGCGGCGTGGTCGCGGCCGATCCGCTGCATGAGCACGCCTGGGCGCAGCTCATCATCGCCCTCTACCGGTCCGGCGCCAGGGCCGAGGCCCTCGGCGCGTTCGGCCGCCTGCGGGTGACGCTGATCAGCGCCCATGGCATCGATCCGGGTCCCGAACTGCAGGACCTGCACCGGCGGGTGCTGGCCGACGACCCGGACCTGATGATCACGGCGGCGCCCGAGCAGGCCGAGCCAGGCTCCGCGCCGCCTGACCCGTGGCAGCCGGCCTGCCAGCTTCCGGCGCCGACCGCGGACTTCACCGGCCGCGCGACCGAACTCGAGTGCGTGCTCAAGCGACTGTCGGGGCCGCGCCCGGCCGTGACCGTGATCACCGGAATGCTGGGCATCGGCAAGACCGCCCTGGCCGTCCTCGCGGCGCACCGGGCCAGTGCCGAGTTCCCCGACGGCCAGCTCTACGCCTGCCTGGACGACGGCGGCCGGCCCCGCGACCCGCAGGTCGTGCTCGGCGAGCTGCTCCGCGGCCTCGGCGTGCCGGCCGGCGCCATCCCCGCGGCGAGGTTCGAGCGGGAGGCGCTGTACCGGTCGGTGCTGGCCGGGCGGCGGGTGCTGATCCTGGCCGACGGCGCGAGCAGCGCGGCTCAGGTCCGCCCGCTGCTGCCCGGCACGACCGGGTCGGCAGTCCTGGTGACCAGCCGGGCCCGCCTGCCCGATCTGGACGGCGCGCGATTCATCGACCTGGGCGGTCTGCACCCGGCGCACTCGGTCCTGCTGCTGGCCCGGATCTCGGGCCGGGACATCGCGGAAGCCGGCTGGGACGTCGGCCCGGCCGCCGAGACGCAGGAGACGGAGACGGAGGTGGGAGCGGCCAGGGCCATCGCCGCGGCCTGCGGGCACCTGCCGCTGGCCCTGCGGATCGCCGGTGCCCGGCTGGCTGATGACCCCGAGCTGACCGTGACCGACCTGGCCGGCCTGCTGTCGGACGAGAGCCGGCGCCTCGACGAGCTCACCGTCGGCGGGGCCAGCGTGCGGACCAGGCTGGGGACCGCCGCCCGCGGCGTCAGCGACCCGGCCAGGCACGCGCTCGCCCTGCTGGCGACGGCGGACTCGGGCGACAAACCAGGATCGGTGATCGTCACGCTGCTCGACGACGCCGACGCCGGCAAGCTGGCGCCCGAACTCGTCGGCGCGGGCCTGCTGCACCGCGTCAGCGGCGACGGCCGGCACGGCCGGAGCTACCGGCTGCATCCGTTCGTCCAGGCCTACGCCGGCGAGCTGTCGAGTTCCCGCCTCATCACGACCCGGGTCGGCGAGCGGCGGACGACCTCGCGGAACCCGGCCCGCTCGTAAAGGCTGCGCGAGCCGAAGAACATGAAGTCCGGGTGGCTGCGCTCGACCTTGTCGACCGGGTATGCCTCCATGACCGTCGCGCCGTTCGCGCCGGCGTACTCGATAGCGGCCCCCAGCAGCCGGTGCTGCAGGCCCTGGCCCCGGTGCGGCTTAGCGACGTAGCTGCACACGACCGACCAGACCGGCGTGTCGTCGACCGGCTTCATGATCGGCGAGCGCCGCAGCTTCAGGAACTCCTCGCGCGGCCCGAAACTGATCCAGCCGGCCGCCACGCCGTCCAGGTAGCCGATCAGGCCGGGCACGACGCCCGATCCGACCAGGTCGCACATGGCCTGCTTGTTGGCCGCGCGCACCGCGGCGGGCGAGATGGCGACCTCGGGCGGCGAGCCGGTCCGGCGGTAGAACATGCACCAGCAACCGCGCACGATCGAGCCCCCCGGCAGCCCGAACAAGTACTCCAGCTCACCCCAGTTCTCCGGAGTGAGCGCCCGAGTCGTGAACTCACCAGCATCTCCCATAACCGCCCCCTCCCCGCCCTCCCGGCCCGGCCCCTCCCCGCCCTGCCCCGCCGCCCCCGCCATCACAACAGCGATGACGCTCATCACTGTTGAAACAGAACCAGCAGTGGCCCATCGCTGTTGCATCTTCCTGGGCGCGGCGGGGGCGCGCCGCGGGGCGGGGGCGGCGGCGCGCGGGCGGCGCGGGGCGTGGCGGCCCGGCGGGCGGGCCGGGCGGGGCGGGCGGGGGCCGGGACTGGCATGACGGGGCTAGCTGCCGGTGAAGCGCGGCGTGCGCTTCTCGGCGAAGGCGGCGACTCCTTCGGCGAAGTCGGCCGACCCGGCCCGCTCCTGCTGGATCTGAGCCTCGAACTCCAGCTGGCCGGCCATCTGCTCGTACAGCCACCGGTTGAGCTGCCGCTTGGTCCCGGCATAGGAGCCGGTCGGGCCCTCCGCGAACCTGGCGCCCAGCGCCTCGGCCCGGCCGGCCAGCTCGGCGTCGGGCCAGACCTGGTTGATCAGCCCCCAGTCAAGCGCCCTGGCCGCGCCGACCCGCTCGCCGAGCAGCGCCATCTCCGCGGCCCTGGCGAACCCCACCCGCGAGGGCACCAGCAGTGACGACCCGCCGTCCGGGACCAGCCCGATGTTGACGAACGCGAGCAGGAAGTACGCGGACTCAGCGGCCAGCACGAGGTCGCAGGCCAGCGCGAGCGACAGCCCGATCCCGGCGGCCGCGCCGTTCACCGCGGCGATCACCGGCTTGGGCATCTCCCGCAGGCCGGTGATGACCGGGTGGTAGTGCTCGGTGAGCACGCTGTAGACGTCCGGATGGCCGTCCGGGGTCAGGTTCCGCTCGTCCTTCAGGTCGGCTCCGCTGCAGAACGCCCGCCCGGCGCCGGTCAGCAGCACCGCCCGGACCTCGTCGTCGCCGCCGACCTGCTCGACCGCGGCCAGCAGGTCGATCCTGAGCTGCTTGTTGAGCGCGTTCATCCGCTCTGGCCGGTTCAGCTCCAGCTTGACGGCGCCGCCGCGCCGGTACACGCTGACCGTTTCGTAACCCTTGACCGGAAGGTAGTCGCCCATAACGGTAAGCCTACGGCGGCAGCCCCTAGGTTGGTGCCCGTGCCCTGTCACGACCGAGGAAGGTTCGGATGAGCTCACCTGCTACCCCGCCTAGTACCCCGCCTGCTCCCCCGCCGGCGCCCCTGTTCGTGGTGCTGTACGCCTCCGCCGACGACGTGGCGGCCAAGGCGCCCGCCCAGTTCCCCGCGCACAAGGTCAGGCTGGACGAGTTCCACGCCCGCGGCGACCTGCTGATGGTCGGCACCTTCGGCGACCCGCAGGCCGAGGGCTCGATGGCCGTCTTCGCGACCCGGCAGGGCGCTGAAGACTTCGTGGCCGGGGATCCGTTCGTGCTCAACGGCGTGGTCAAGTCCTGGGAGATCCGCCAGTGGAACGAGTCCTACCGCGATCGACACTGACCTGCGATCGACACTGGCCTGCGATCGCCCTGACCCGCGATCGACCCTGGCCGGTCGGACGCATGGCAGACTCCTGTTCGTGACCTACCTAGCCGCTTCCGACCGATATGAGCAGTCCCCCTACCGCCGCTGCGGCCAGAGCGGGATCGATCTGCCCGCGATCTCACTCGGCCTGTGGCAGAACTTCGGCGACAACACCCCGGTCGACACCCAGCGCGCGATCATCCGCCGGGCCTTCGACCTGGGCGTCACGCACATCGACCTGGCCAACAACTACGGCGAGCCCTACGGCTCGGCGGAAACCAACTTCGGCCGCATCCTGCGCGAGGACCTGCGGCCGTACCGGGACGAGCTGCTGATCTCGACCAAGGCCGGGTGGGACATGTGGCCGGGCCCGTACGGCGACCTCGGCTCGCGCAAGTACCTGCTGGCCAGCCTGGATCAGTCGCTGCGCCGGATGGGCCTGGAGTACGTCGACATCTTCTACAGTCACCGCCCCGACCCGGCCACGCCGCTCGAGGAGACGATGAGCGCGCTGGCCACGGCGGTGCAGTCCGGCCGGGCCCTGTACGCGGGCATCTCGTCCTACCCGCCGGAACAGAGCGCCGAGGCAGTCGCGATCCTGCGCCAGATGGGCGTGCGGCTGCTCATCCACCAGCCGTCCTACTCGGTACTCGACCGGTGGGTGGAGGACGGCCTGCTGGACGCGCTGGAGCGGGACGGCATCGGCTGCATCGCGTTCTCCCCGCTCGCCCAGGGCCTGCTGACCAGCAGGTACCTGAACGGCGTCCCGGCCGGCTCGCGGGCCAGCCGGGCCGGCTCACTGTCCCCCGGCCTGCTCACCGACAGCGTGGTCGGCCACCTGCGCGCGCTAAGCGACCTCGCCGCGGCGCGCGGCCAGACGCTGGCCCAGCTGGCGCTGGCCTGGGTGCTGCGGGATCAGCGGGTCACCTCGGCCCTGGTCGGCGCCAGCAGCGTCGCGCAGCTCGAGGAGAACCTGCGGGCGGTCGACGGGCCGCCCTTCACGGCGCAGGAGCTAGCCGCCATCGACGCGCACTCGGTGCACGCTGGCATCTCCATCGATTGATTTCAACCAATCACCGCCGGCCGGTGCCCTGCGGCAGGCCGGCCGGCCGCGCGATTGGTTGTCCGCTAATGCCCCAGGAAGCTGTCCATCGTCGTGACCTGGGCGTGGTCGCTGGTGAAGCCCAGTTCGGGCAGGTGCCAGGCGTCCTCGATGGTCCGCAGCAGTGAGTAGTGGTTGAACGGCGCGGCGTCGGTGAAGTGACGCGGCCCGCTCGGGTCGATCACGATCGCCGGAACGAGACCGCCGCCGTAGACCCCGCCGGGCCAGGCGGCGTTGATGTCGGGATCCCCGGCCGGCAGGACCGGCGAGTCACAGCAGCCGGCCGGCGAGTCCCAGCCGCCGTTGGCGGTCACGCCAGTGTAGTCGCCCTCGTCCGAGACGATGAAGATCGCGCTGTGCGGCGTCCACGCCTTGCTCGACCGGATCGTGGTGACCGCGTTCTGCACGAACGCGTCGGCGTTCTTCTTCAGCTGGACGTCGGCGGGGTCGTCGTTGGTGTTGTTGTACGGGCACGGAGTCTCCGAGTAGCCGGGAACCGCGGTGTAGATGCCGCCGTGCATGTCGTTGCACTGGTCCGGGGTGATGAACACGAACCGGGGCGCGTCCCAGCTGTTGAGATCGCCGGCCAGGGACGTGTACGGCTTGATGTTGGCCAGGTCGGCCGGGTTGCTGCGGATGTCGTTGAACAGCACGAACGGGTTGTGCTTGGAGGCGTAGAGCGGGTTGCCGCTCGACGGCCAGAAGTCGGTCAGCTGGTCGCCGGCGGGCATGGCCTCCATGTAGGCACCCCACGGGATATGCGCGGCGTCGAGTTCGTCGACCAGGTTGGTGTGGTCGAACCGGTTGGCCGGGTTGTCGTTATTGGTCCACCAGTTCGACCCGCTGATCATGGCGACATAGTTCGGCTCGCTCGGGTGCGTGACCCCGTAGTAATCGGTGGCCTGGCCGTACTGCTGCGCCAGCGAGGTGATGTAGGGGGCATTCGGGTCGCCGATGACGCTCTGCTGCGAATGGTTCTCCAGCATGATGATGAACACGCGGTCAAGCCTGACGCCGCCGTGGAAGTCGGCCGGATGCTGCCCGGCCGCTGACGCGCTCGTCACGGCCAGCCCGGTCGACAGCGCGGCGGCCAGCGCGGTCGCCGACGCGGCCGCGATGAGCCTGACTCGTCTTGTCTTCAGATGCATGCAATGCCTCCTGTGCGGATCCAGCGGGGGACGACGATGCGGACAGGTAAATAGCAACCGAACACAAGGTGACAACTCCTAGCGTTAGTAGTCAAGTGTCTCGCCGGACTCAGCCCTTATCTGGCGTCCCTGGCGGGAGAGCGGCGGCGGGTGCATCTGGGATCCGCGCGCTTAATCCGCCGGGGCTGGGAGACACTTGGTGCATGCGCTATCTGGACATCGACACCGCGAAGAAGATCTCCAAGATCGGGCTCGGCACCTGGCAGTTCGGCTCCCGCGAATGGGGCTACGGCGATGCATACGCGGGCTCGGAGGCCAGGGCCATCGTCCGCCGCGCCCTCGAACTCGGGGTCACGCTCTTCGACACCGCGGAGATCTACGGCTTCGGCCGGAGCGAGCGGATCCTCGGCGAGGCACTCGGCGACGACCTGCCCTCGATCTTCCTGGCCACGAAGATCCTGCCGGTGATGCCGGTCGCGCCGGTGGTCCAGCAGCGCGGCGTCGCCAGCGCCGCCCGGCTTGGCGCCCGCAAGCTGGACCTGTACCAGGTCCACCAGCCGAACCCCGGGGTGCGCGACGGCACGATCATGCGCGGCATGCGGGCCCTGCAGCGGACCGGCCTGGTCGACGAGGTCGGCGTCAGCAACTACTCGCTCAAGCGCTGGATCGCCGCGGAGAACGCGCTCGGCAGCCGGGTGCTGAGCAACCAGGTCCGCTACAGCCTGGCCGACCGGCGGCCCGAGCGCGACCTCGTGCCGTACGCGCAGGCGCACCGCCGGGTCATCATCGCCTACAGCCCGCTGGCGCAGGGGCTGCTGTCCGGCCGTTATGACCAGGACCACCGGCCGGCCAACCGGGTCAGGGCCAACAGCGCGCTGTTCCTGCCGGAGAACCTGATCCGGGCGGCGGGCCTGATCGCTGCCTTGCGCGAGGTCGCCGAGGCGCACTCGGCCACGCCGTCGCAGGTCGCGCTGGCCTGGCTGATCCGCAACCCGGTCGTGGTGGCGATCCCCGGCGCGTCGACCGTCGCGCAGCTGGAGAGCAACGCGGCCGCCGCGGAGATCGACCTGACCGACGAGGAGTACCGGACGCTGAGCGACGAGTCAAGCCGCTTCACGCCGGTCACCGTCCCGGCCGCGCTGCCGAAGCTGGTCAGGAACCGGCTGCGCCGCTAGCTGCCGCCGGCGGCGCGGTCCTGCCGTACTGCGTCGCCGACTCGAACGCGTGCGCCACCGACAGCAGCGGCCAGTCCTGCCTGCGGCCGCCGACCAGCTGGAGCCCGACGGGCAGGCCGCGGGGGGTGAACCCGGCCGGGACGGAGATGGCCGGCAGGCCGGTCGCCGAGATGAGGTAGGCCGAGGCCATCCAGTCCAGGTAGGTGTGCTGCGGCACGCCGTCGATCTCGTGCACCCAGTCCAGGCCGACGTCGAACGCCGGGACCTGCGTCGCGGGGCACGCCAGCACGTCCGCGGTCTCGAAGAAGGCGCTGACCCGCCCGGCCAGCCCGGCCAGCAGCGTGGTCGCCCGGCTCAGGTCGGCAGCGCTCAGCTCGAGCCCGCGCCTGACGTTCCAGGCGACGTTCGCGCCCAGGCCGTCGGGGTGCTCGGCCAGCAGCGGGCCGAACGCCGTCGCGTACCGCAGCGCCCGCCACGTCCTGAAGCCCTCGTCGGCGCCCGTCAGGTCGGGCGTCGCGTCGATGATCTCGCAGCCCAGGTCCGCGAGTACCTGCCTGGCCGGGGCGAGCACGGCCCGGACGGCCGGGTCGACGGGCAGCCCGAGGTCGGCGCTCCACGCCACCCTGACCCCGTGCAGGTCCCGCGCGAGCAGCCCGGTGACCTGGCCCGGGTCCGACAGCGCGGGCGGGGCCGCGTCCAGGGCCAGCGGCACCCGCGGATCGGGTCCCGAGATGACCGCCAGCAGCAGGGCCACGTCGGCGACCGTGCGCCCCATCGGCCCGTCGACGCTCATCCAGTCCGCGACGTCGGAGACCGGCCAGGACGGGACCCGGCCGGGCGAGGGACGCAGCCCGACCACGTTGCAGAAGCTGGCCGGATTGCGCAGCGACCCGCCCAGGTCGCTGCCGTCGGCGAGGGCGACCATCCGGGCCGCTAGCGCCGCCGCGGCGCCGCCGCTGCTGCCGCCCGCGCTGCGGCCAGGGTCGTACGGGTTCCTCGTGGCGCCGAACACCCGGTTGACCGTGTGCGACCCGGCCCCGAACTCGGGCGTGTTGGTCTTGCCCAGGCTGATCGCCCCGGCGCCCGCGATCCGGCTGACGATGAGCTCGTCGGTGTCCGGCACGTGATCGGCGAACAGCGGTGAACCGTAGGTCGTGCGCACGCCGGCGGTGTCGACGAGGTCCTTGTGCGCGACCGGAAGCCCGTGCAGCAGGCCGGGCGCCTGGCCGCGGACGAGAGCCTCGTCGGCGGCCCCCGCCTTCGCCAGGGCCTGGTCGAACGTCCTGGTCACGACCGCGTTGACGACGGGGTCGGCGTCCTCGATCCGCTTGATGTGGGCGGCGATCACTTCGCGGGCCGACACCTGGCGGTCGCGGATCAGGCCGGCCAGCGTCACGGCGTCGTTGTCGTACAGGGCCTGCTCAGCCATGCGGGGGTTACTCCTCGGACAGACCGCTAGTTCAGCCGGCGCTCGGCCGCCCAGCGGGTCAGCTGATGCCGGGTCGAGAGCTGTAGCTTACGCAGCACCGACGAGACGTGGCTCTCGACCGTCTTGGCCGAGATGAACAGCTCCCGGCCGATCTCCTTGTAGGTGTAACCGCGGGCGATCAGCCGCAGCACATCGCGCTCGCGCGGGGTCAGCTGGTCCAGCTCGGAATCGAACGAGGGCTGAACCAGCGGGCCGGACTGCGCCGAGGCGAAGGCGTCAAGCACGAACCCGGCCAGCCGGGGCGAGAACACGGCGTCGCCGGCCGCCACCCGGCGGATGGCATCGACGAGCTCGGCTCCCGAGATCGTCTTGGTCACATAGCCCCTGGCGCCCGACCTGATCACCGCGATCACGTCTTCGGGTGCGTCGGAGGCGCTCAGCGCGAGGAACCGCACCTGCGGGTGGGATTTCGTTATCGCTGAAACGACATCATGCCCCCCGCCGCCCGGCAGGTGGACGTCGAGCAGCACCACGTCGGGCTCGCATCGCCCGATCCCGGCGATCGCCGGCTGCACGTCATCGGCCTCGCCGACGACCTCGACCTGGTCGCCCAGCTCGGACCTGACGCCGGACCGGAACAGACCGTGGTCATCAACGATGAACACGCTCGGCCTGCGCTCGCTCACGACGCGGTGCTCGGCTCGCGCTGGCCGGCCGTGCGCGGCATGGTCAGGGCGACCTCGGTTCCCTGGCCCGGGGTGCTGCGCACCGTCGCCGAGCCGCCGCGGCGCGCCATCCTGGCGTGCACCGACTCGGCGAGGCCCTTGCGGTCCTGCGGCACGGCGTCCGGATCGAACCCCCGGCCGCGGTCCCTGACGAAGACCGACACCGCGTCCGGCTCGACCTCGGCGAACAGCGTGACGGAGCCGGCGCCGGACCACTTGGCCGCGTTGACCGTCGCCTCGCGCGCGGCGGCCAGCAGCGCGCTCAGGTCCGGGTCGAGGTCACAGTCCCCGACGCTGATCGCCTCCACGACGATGCCATGCTGAGCCTCGACCTCCTGCTGGATCAGCCGCACCCCGCCCGAGAGCGTGGTGGCCAGGCCGTCGAGCGAGCCGGGCGCCCGGCCGTCGAACAGCCACGACCGGAGTTCGCGCTCTGATGCCCGGGCCAGGCTGATGACCTGCTGCGGATCGTCCGCCCGGCGCTGGATCAGGGCCAGGGTCTGCAGGACCGAGTCATGCACCCGTGAGGCCATCTCGGCCCGTTCCTCGGCCCGGACCCTGGCCTGGCGCTCGGCCATCAGGTCGCGCGCGATCCGCAGCCACCACGGCCCGAGCAGGACCACGATCGCGGCGAACATCAGCGTCACGCCGGTGATCGGCCACAGGTCCAGCCGGTTGAGGTGCTGGTAGAGCAGGATGACCAGGCCGGCCAGGAGCAGCATGGCGGCGATCGTGATCCGCAGGCCGTGCCGCGGCGGCTGACCTGCCGCCGTGTCTCCGAGCAGCGGCTCGGACAGGCGGCGCAGTACCGCCTGCTCGTCCGGCGACGCGTTCCGCCAGACCAGGACCAGGCCGGCCACCGCGACCACGGGCGGCCAGGATAGCGAGCCGATCCAGCCGATATGCAGCAGCGCTCCGATCAGCAGGGCCAGGGCCAGGAGCGACGCCGCCGCCGCGGCCAGCCCGATGCCGCGCTTGTCGCCCTGAGCCCGGCTGGCGATGGTGCTGGTCTCGCCGTCGGCGGGCAGGAACAGCCAGGCCAGCACGTAGACCGCCGCGCCGAAGCCGCTGATCAGCGAGGTGACGACGAAGGCGATCCGGACGGCGCTGACGCCTATTCCGGTCCGCACCGAGATGCCGGCCGCGACGCCGCCGGCCAGGCGGCCCTCCCGCTGCCGCCGCAGCGGGCCGCCATCGCGCGGCCAGAGCCCGGCCCGGCGCGGCTGCGGGCCGGTCGGCGGGCTGGCCTGCTGGCTGCTTCCCTGGCTGCTTCCCTGGCTGCTTTCGGCAAGGTCGGGTCGATCGTCCACCTCTCTATCATCGCGCCAGTTCAGCTGTGCTGCTATCGGGAAGCACCCGGATCCCCCTGCCCGCCGGTCAGGGTCGAATCAGGGTTCTTCCCGATGGCCTGGCCAGCCGGCCCGCTGCAGTCTGGAGACATGAACACCACAGCTTCACACCCAGACTCCAACATCGACGCCGAGCCGAGCGCGGCGAGCTCAGGCGGCGGGACCGGCCCCGACATGCTCGCCGGGCTGAGGGACCTGCGCCGGCCGACCGACGGCCGGATGCTCGCGGGCGTCGCCGCCGGCATCGCCCGCTACCTCGACGTCGACGTGAACATCGTGCGGATCGTGTTCGTCGTGCTCGCCTGTGCCGGCGGCGCCGCCCTGCCGCTCTACGTGGCTGGCTGGCTGCTGATCCCCGAGGAAGGCGCCGAGCAGTCCATCGCCAGCGAGCTGATCAGCTCGCTCGAGAACCGCTCGCGCTGAGGAGGACGCCCGATGTCACCACAATCCGGCCCGCCGCGGCCCGGCAGCCCGTCGTCGTGGACGGCCGGGAATCGCCGCCGCTTCGGGCACCCCAACCCGGACCTGCGGGTCTCCGACGCGGAGCGAGCCGACGTCGCCGACCGCCTGTCCAAGCACTACGGCGACGGGCGGCTCGACCAGGCCGAGTTCAACGAGCGGATGGAACGCGCGATGAACGCTAAGACCCAGGGCGACTTCACCGGGCTCTTCACCGACCTGCCTGATCTGCCCGAGCACGACGCCACCGCCACCGCACCCGTCAGCTACCAGCCTCCAAGGAGTCATAGTCCCATGTACCGGATCGCCATGCTCATCCTCATCATCGTGGCGGCGGTTGTCGTCAGCCACCTCATCTTCAACTCGTTCTTCCCGTGGCTGCTGATCGCCCTGGTCGCGTTCCTGTGGCTGCGGCACCACGATCGGAGCCACCACCGCGTCTAGCGGAAGCCGGCGACTGGCCGGGCACGGGCCGCCACGGCCGTGCCCGGCCAGTCGCATGCGGGCGTTCACCTGGCATTCGACGGCCGTTCACCAGCGGTAGTGTCGTCGGGTGACCTCCGCCGGACTGCTCGGGGGCGCGCGGCCGGCCAGCCGGTTCCGCCCCCGCCGCACGCGCTGGTCAGGCCGACGGCGGGCTGGAGTGACGGGGGCGAGTCCGGCTTGCGGCCGGCCGCCGCGGCGATCTGAGAAGGTGAGCGCGTGCGCGTGGTGGTGGTCGGGGCCGGCTTCGCCGGGCTGATGGCGGCGGACGTGCTCGCCCGGTCCGGCCAGGAGGTCGTGGTCCTGGAAGCCAGGGACCGGGTCGGCGGCCGGGTGTGGTCGCAGGAACTCGTCCCGGGTGACCCGCGCACCGTCATCGAGCGTGGCGCCGAGTTCGTGCTCGACGGCTACGACGTCATGCGGACCCTGCTCGCCGAACTCGGCCTCGAACTCGCCGACACGACGATGTCGTACTACGAGCGCGAGCCGCGGGGCGGCGATCCGGTCACCGCGCAGGAACTGTCCGGCTGCGCGGAGGTCGTCGGCGCCGCGGCGGCCAGCGCTTCGCCGGGCACGTCGCTGGCCGGCGCGGCATCGGCCTGGGACGGGTCCCCGGCGGCGCTGGCCGCCTTCCTGTCCAGGGTGACCGTGACGCACGGCGCGGACGCCGAGATCCTCGCCGCCGCCTCCGTTGCCGGGATGGCGTCGGACTTCACCGGCCGGCCCTCCTGGCGGGTCGCGGGCGGCAACCAGCGGCTCGCCGCCGGACTCGCCGGCCGGCTCGGTCCGGCGGTCCGGCTGAACTGTCCGGCGCGGTCGGTCGAGCACCGCCCGGACAGCGTCCGCGTGGTCACCGGCGACGGCGTGGTGACCGGCGACGCGGTCATCGTCGCGGTCCCGATGGCCGTGCTGCGCGGGCTGCCCTTCTCGCCGCCGCTGCCCGCTGACCACCTGGCCGCCTGGCGGCGGGCGGGCCTCGGCCACAACGCCAAGCTGCACGTGCCGCTGACGGCGCCCGCTCCGGCGTCAGCGGTGCAGAGCGTGCCCGAGCAGTTCTGGACCTGGACGGCGACCGACGGGTCGGGCCTGGTTCAGCCTGTCCTGCATGTCTTCGGCGGCACGCAGCACGGCCTGGCGGCGCTGGACGTCGCGCGCGGGCCGGCGACGTGGGCCAGCCGGACGGCGGCGCTGCGGCCGGATCTGACCCTGGATCCCGGCCGGGCGCTGCTGACGACCTGGAACGACGACCCGTGGGCGGGTGAGTCGTATACCGCGCTCACGACCGGGGTCGCGCCCGGCGACGACGAGGTCATCGCCGCCCCGGTCGGGCGGGTGCATTTCGCCGGCGAGCACACCGCCGGCGACTGGGCCGGCCTGATGGAAGGCGCGCTGCGCTCCGGCGTCCGCGCGGCCCGCGAGGTACTCACCCGCTGAGCGCCGCGCCGCTCGCGGCTCGCGCTGCTCGCGGCGCGGCCGGCCTACTGGCGGGCGAACCTGTCGAGCGCGCCGAGCAGGAGCCGACGCTTGGTGTCGCTGCCCCGGTGCCCGGAATCGGCCGGGGCGTGCAGCTCGGCACCGGGCCAGGCGCGGGCCAGTTCCCAGGCCGTGTCGAGGGGGCAGCTCAGGTCGAGACGGCCGTGAATCAGGACGCCGGGGATCCCGGCCAGCCGGCCGGCGTCGCGGATCAGGGCGCCCTCTTCGAGCCAGGCGCCGTGCGAGTAGTAGTGCGCGCACAGGCGGGCGAAGGCCAGCGTGTCCGGGCCGCCGCCGGCCGGGTCCTGCCGCGCGCCGGGCTCGAGTGACAGGACGGCGTTTTCCCAGGCGAGCCAGTCGGCCGCGGCCCGGTTCCTGATCAGCGAATCGGGGTCTTCCAGCAGGCGGCCGTAAGCGGCCAGGAGGTCAGCGTCGCCGGGCTCGGTCCCGGCGCCCGCCCTGAACCGCTCCCATTCGCCAGGAAAGAAGCGGGCCGCGCCCCGGTACAGCCAGTCGATCTCGGACCGGCGGCTGGTGGTCACGGCCGAGATCACGATCTCCGTGACGCGGTGCGGGTAGCGCTCGGCGTAGGCCAGGGCCAGCGTGGATCCCCACGAGCCGCCGCTCAGCAGCCAGCGGTCGATGCCGAGGTGCTCGCGCAGCCGCTCCATGTCGGCGACCAGGTGCACGGTTGTGTTGCGACTCAGGTCGGTGGCCGGGTCGCTGGCGTGCGGGACGCTGCGGCCGCACCCGCGCTGGTCGAACAGCACGGCCAGGTACCGGTCCGGGTCGAAGCCGCGGCGCATGTTCGGCGAGCACCCCTGCCCTGGTCCGCCGTGCACCAGCACGGCCGGCTTGCCGTCCGGGTTCCCGCACGTCTCCCAGTACACGAGGTTGCCGTCACCGGTATCCAGCATCCCCCGGTCGTACGGTTCGATCGGCGGGTAGAGCTCGACCATCTTCGCTCCGTCCCTCGCCTCGGCCGCTGGCTGCGGGTCAGGGCCTGATGGCCCGCGCCGCGGAGAATATCGGCACGCGCTGATGGACCGGTTGGTCAGGCCACGCCGCGCAGATCGGGAACCAGGCTCATGATTCAGGCCGCCGGCTCGGGACGCCAGTAGACGGACCTGACCCAGATCGTGGCCAGCGTATCGATCGCGCTCTCGTCGTCGAAGGCGACCTCGGCCCGCTCGCCGCCCTGGCCGAGCCAGATATAGCAGAAATGCTCGAGCATCGCCGACAGCGCCGACGCGGTCAGGACGGGATCGACGCCGGGGCAGTACCCCTCGGCCTGCGCCTGCCTGATCTGCCTGGCGATCCTGGCGATCGCCTCGGCCCGGATGTCGAGCCAGCGGTCGAGGAACTCACCGTCGAGCATGGCGGCCTGGAAGACCCCGATCAGCTCGCCGCGCCGCCGGGAATAGGTGCGCCAGAATCCGGCCACCGCCTCGCGGAGCGCCTCCTGCCTGGTCAGGCCGCTCCGGTAGGGCAGCACCGCCAGCTGGGTCGCCTCCGTGTGGAATTCCTCGGCGAGGACGATCAGCAGATCGGCCTTGGTGTCGTAGTAGTTGTAGAACGAGGCCACTGACTTGCCGGCCTCGGCGGCGATGTCGCTGATCCTGGCGTTGAGGTAACCGTCCCTGGCGAACACGGTCCGGGCGGCGGCCCGGAATGCCTCGTCGGTCTCGCGCCCCTTCCTGGTCGCCTTTTCCGGCCTCTCCTGGTGGTTGGCGCGCGGGCGGGCGACGGTGTGTTTCCTCATCGCGGCCGGATAGCTCGCGCCGGGCTCATGAGACCTGCCGGTCCCGCCCGGCCCAGTGCGGCTCGCGCAGGGCCGACCTGAGCACCTTGCCGGTGGCGTTGCGGGGCAGCTGCTCAGCCACGGTCACGCCGGTCGGGCACTTGAAGCCGGCCAGCCGCTCGCGCGCCCACCCGATCAGCTCGGCGGGATCCAGTCCCTGCTCACCTGGGCTGGGCCGCCGCGCGACAACCACGGCATGCACCGTCTCGCCCCACCTGGCATCGGGGATGCCGATCACGGCCACTTCCGTCACGCCGGGATGCCGGGCCAGGACGGCCTCGACCTCGGCCGGGTAGACGTTCTCCCCGCCGGTGATGATCAGGTCCTTCAGCCGGTCGATGATCGTCAGGTAACCGTCCGCGTCGACGGTGCCGACGTCTCCGGTGCGGTAGAACCCGTCATCGGTCATGACCTTGCTGGTGGCGTCCGCGTCATTCCAGTAGCCGGGCAGCTCAGCCGCTCCGCGCACCTGGATCTCGCCGGTCTCCGCGATCCGCACCTCCCAGCCCAGTGAGGGCCGCCCGGCGGTGCCGAGCTTGCCGAGCGCCGGGTCGTGGTCGGCCGGCGACAGCGAACTGACCGGCAGCGGGCCGGTCTCGCTGCTCGCGTAGTTCTGCCTGAACCGGCAGCCGAGCGTGCGCACGGCCAGCTCGAGCAGGTCGGGATGAATCGGCGAGGCGCCGTAGACGATCTCGACCAGGTGCGACAGGTCGGGCGGCTCGCCGCGGCCGCGGACCTCGTTCGTCACCGCGCCGATCAGCACGGGAACGAGCTGGGTCAGCTGGATCCGCCTGGCGGCCAGCTCGTCCACGAAGCCGGCCGGGTCGAAGCCGCCGAGCACGTGCAGATGGCCGCCGGTAAACAGGGAGTAGGTCAGGTTGGCCAGCCCGGCGACATGAAACAGCGGCAGCGCGCTCAGGTGCCTGGCCCCCGGCACCGCTTCAGGTACCTCCAGCTTCATGAAGGTCACCGCGCTGATCAGCATCTGGTGAGTCAGCGGCACCAGCTTCGGACGGCCCGTCGTGCCGCTGGTGTGCACCAGCAGGCAGGGCTCGGGGCCGCGCAGCCGCTCGACCGGACGCGGCACCGCGGCGCCAGCCTGCCCGGCCGGCTCGTCGTCCAGCCGGAGCACGGCGGGCTCGGCGCCCGCCCGGCAGCCGGCCAGCCCGGCCAGGGCCTGCTTGACCAGCGGCTCGCAGTCGGCGTCGGTGATGATGGCGCTCAGCGCGGGACCCGAGCCCATGAGCGTGAGCAGTGCGCTCACCTCGGGCGGGGCCAGCCGCCAGTTCACGGCGGCGGGCAGTGCGCCGAGGCGGATCAGGCCGAGCAGCGCCGTAACCCAGCCGACCTGGTTCCGGGCCACGATCGGCACGACGTCGCCCGGCCGGATGCCCGCCGCCGCGTACCTGGCCGCCGACCGCTCGACCTCGGCCGCCAGGGCGGCGTAGGTCAGCTCTCCGCCCAGATGATCGCTCAGGGCTACCTGGTCACCGGTCACCGCCGCGCGCCACTCGACGACGTGGATCAGGGACAGCAAAGTGCGGCCTAGACCCGCACACCGCGGTCGGCCGCCGTCTTCGGCTCGTGCCGCACGTCGCCCGGCTGGCCCATCACGCGCCGCCAGGACGCGAACTCCAGCAGGATCCCGTCGGGGTCCTGGAAGTAGAACGACCGGACGAAGACACCGGGGTGCAGCTCCGCGGCCACGCCGAACTCGCTGTCGTCGTGGTCGATGACCGGGCTGACCCGCACGCCCTTGGCCTTGAGCTTGGCCCGGTACTCGAGGAACTTCTCCTCGGGCACGTCGAAAGCGACGTGGTTCATCGAGCCGACCGCGCTCGTCCACTCGCCCAGGCCGGGAACGGTGACGGGAGCCGAGACGCCCGGTACGGCATCGGGCGCGTCAGGGAACCAGAAGAACGCGAGCGCGTTCCCGCCGCCCATGTCGAAGAAGAAGTGCTGGCCCGAACCGCCCGGCAGGTTGATCGTCTTGATCAGCCGCATGCCGAGCACGCCGGTGTAGAACTCGACGGTGCGCTTCATGTCCGAGCAGACGAGCGCCAGGTGATTGACGCCGCCAAAGCTGAATTCCTCGTTCTGCCACTCCATCTGCTGGCCTCCCTCGTCCCGACCTGGTGCGGACAGATAACTAAATCTAAACTCAGTTTCACACCCGCGCCAGGCTTGGAGGCAGCGCATGAGCGATATCGTCAGGGAGTTCGTCGGGCTGCCGTCGCCGGTCATCGGCCGGGCCGGGGCCGGCGGCCACCCGTGCCAGGGCATCTATCACCGCCCGGCCGGCCCCGCGCCGATGACGGCCTTCATCGCCACGCACTACAACGTCGACTTCTCCGAGCACTACCTGGCCTCGTTCATGGCCGAGCGCGGCTACGGCTTCCTGGGCTGGAACACTCGCTTCCGGGGCAACGAGGCCCACTTCCTGCTCGACCACGCGCTGGCCGAGATCGGCGTGGGCGTCCGGTGGCTGCGCGAGCAGGCCGGGGCCGAGCGCATCGTGCTGCTGGGCAACTCCGGCGGCGGCTCCCTGATGGCGGCCTATCAGTCGCAGGCCACCGAGCCTAACGTCAGGCCGGCCGCCGGGATGCGGCCGCTGGCCGCGATCGATGCCCTGCCGGCCGGCGACCTGTTCGTCGCGCTCGCCGCCCACTCCGGGCGGCCCGAGGTCCTGACCAACTGGCTCGATCCCTCGGTCACCGACGAGACCGACCCGCTGGCCGCCGACCCGGCCCTTGACCCGTTCAGCCCCGACAACGGCCCGCCGTACAGCGCGGAGTTCCAGCGGCGCTACCGGGCCGCGCAGCGGGAGCGGAACGAGCGGATCACGGACTGGGCCCTGGGCCAGCTGGCCGCGCTGGACGGGACCCGGGCCAGGGACCGCCTGTTCAACTTGTACCGGACCTGGGCCGACCTGCGGATGATCGACCCGAGCATCGAGCCGTCCGACCGGCGGCCGAACTGGTGTTACCTGGGCGAGCCGGTCAGGGCCAACTACGGCGTCTTCGGCATCGGGACGACGAGCACGCTGCGCAGCTGGCTGTCGATGTGGAGCCTGCGGACCTCGCAGTGCACCGCGGCGCCGCACCTGGCCAGGATCACGCTGCCGTCACTGGTCGTGCATGCAAGCGCCGATGCCTGCGTTTACGAGAGCGACGCCCGGGCGCTCTTCGACGCCATCGGCGCGACCCGCAAGCGGCTCGAGTTCATCGGGGCCGACCATTACCTGCTCGAGCCGGACGGCGCCAGAACGCAAGCCGCTGACCTGATCGCGGGCTGGGTAGCCGACCACGGCTGAGGACTGAACGGGCTGGTCGCAGGGTAGTCTCGACTCTCATGACTGATCCCAAGCGCGTTCTGGTCACCGGAGGAGCCGGTTTCGTAGGAGCCACCCTCGTGCGTCAGCTGGTCGGTCGCGGCCACTTCGTGCGGGTGCTCGATAACTACACCACCGGGGACCCGGCGCACCTGGCCGGCGTGGATGCCGAGCTCGTCGAGGGCGACATCCGGGACGAGGCGGCGCTCGGCGCGGCCCTGGACGGCATGCAGGCGGTGATCCATCTCGCCGCCGCGGGCTCGGTCATCAAGTCGATCGAGGATCCGGCGGCGAATTTCGACGTCAACGTGCTCGGCACGTTCCGCGTGCTCGACGCCGCGCGGCGCGCCGGGGTGGAACGGACCGTGCAGGCATCGACCGGAGGCGCGCTGATCGGCGATGCCACGCCGCCGGTCGACGAGGGGTCGCTGCCCAAGCCGATCTCGCCGTACGGAGCGAGCAAGCTGGCCGGCGAGGGCTACGCGTATGCCTTCTCGCAGTGCTACGGCCTGCGCACGGTGTCGCTCCGGTTCGGCAACGTGTACGGCCCGTGGAGCGCCAGGAAGCAGGGCGCCATGAACATGTTCTTTCAGGCCATCCACCGCGGCGAGCCGATTGTGATCTACGGCGACGGGACGTCGTCGCGCGACTACACCCACGTCGACGACATCGCCGCCGGCCTACGGCTGGCGCTGGAGCGCGACGTGCCCGGCGGGACGGTCCTGCATATCGCCTCGGGCGTGGAGACCACGGTGGCCGAGCTCGCCGACCTGTGCCGGGCCGCGGCCGGAACGCCCGATCACCCCGTGCAGTACCGGCCGGGCCGCACCGGCGAGGTGGACAGGAACTTCGCGTCCTACGACCTCGCGCGGGAACTGCTCGGATACGCGCCGACCATCAAGCGCGAGGACGGCATCCGCAGCACCTGGCAGTGGTACACCGAGTCCGTCTTCTCCACCGACCCGGTCAGCGCGAGCTAAGCGACCGGGCCCGACCGTGGCCCGCGGCCCTATCCTTCTGGTGTGCAGAAAGAGGGCGAGCCAGGGCAGACAGCCAGGCCCGCATATCCGATCGCCTCGGTCGACAACGCGCTCCGGCTGCTGACCCTCTTCCGCGAGCAGACCACGGTCCGGCTGTCTGAGGCCAGCGCGCACCTCGGCGTCGCGCACTCGACCGCGCACCGGCTGCTCGCCATGCTCGCCTACCACGGCTTCGTCCGGCAGGAACGCGACTCGCGGGCTTACGTGGCCGGCCCCGCGCTGGTCGAGATCGGGCTCGCGACGATCCGGCACATGGACATCCGGCGGCACGCCCGCCCCGTGCTCGAAGACCTTGCCCGCAGCCTGTCCGAGACGGTCCACCTGGCCATCCTGGAAGGCGGCACCGTTCGCTACCTCGACGCGGTGGAGAGCTCCCGCGCGCTGCGGGTCGCCGCGAGAACGGGCTCGGCCCTGCCGGCGAACTGCACGGCGTCCGGCAAGGCGATGCTCGCCGCGCTGCCGGAGTCCGAGCTGGCGGCGCTATTCGGTCAGGCCGCCGTCCTGCCAGGACTCACCGCCCGCTCGGTCACCAGCCTGACCGGCCTCGCGACCGAGCTGCACCGGGTCCGCCAGCGCGGCTACGCGCTGAACCGGGAGGAGAGCGAGGAGGGCGTGGCATCGGTCGCGGTGGCCGTGCTCGGGCCAGCCGGGCTCGCCGGTCGCCGCGCTGGTAGTGTCGGCACCACTGGCCCGGCTCGACGCCACCGCCGCGGCCCGGATCGCGCCCCGGCTCCGCGCCGAATCCGACCGCCTAGCCCTCCTCACCGGCCTGCCCGGCGCCCCGCCGACATGATCACGGAACCCTCTCAGCAACGGCTGCTGACAGACGTCCGTGATCATGGAATCCGGGCCGGGGCGGGCGGGGCCGGAGCGGGCAGAGGCTGGGCTGGCGGGCGCGAGGGGCCGGGGGGTTACCGGATGCCGGTGCCGCCGTCGGAGTGGACGATGGTGCCGGTGATGCCGCGGGCCCGGTCCGAGGCCAGGAACACGTAGCTGCCCGCGTGGTCGGCCCCGGTCAGCGCGACCCGCAGCGGCGTCCGGCTCCGCAGGTCCTCGGCCCGGCCGGGCGCGTCGTCCAGCAGCCGGCCCGCGAGGCCGATGCTGCCCGGCCCGGTCAGCTCGGTGCCGAGGGTGCCGCCCGGCGCCACCCCGTTGACCCTGACCCGCGGCGCGAGCTCGTGCGCGAGCGCGATCACGCAGCCGCGCACCGCGAACTTCGACGCGACGTACAAGATCCCGCCGCGGCCAGGGTAGAACCCCGACGTCGAGACCGTCAGCACGACCGAGCCCGACGACTGGCGAAGCTCATCCAGCGCCGCCTTGACCGACACGAGCTGGCTCTTGACGTTGGTGCGGAACATCTCGTCGAACCCGGCGTCCAGCTGGTCGTCGTCGAGCTCGGCCAGCCCGCGGTAGAAGTCGAAGATCCCGACGCAGCTGACCAGCACGTCGAGTCCGCCGAGGCGGGCCCGGGCGGCGGCGACCGCGCCATGCGCGTCGGCCAGCGAGGTCGCGTCGCCCTGGTGCACCACGCATTCAGGCAGCTCGGCGGCCAGCCGCTCGCACTTGCCCGGGTCGAGCTCGAACGCCGCGATCCTGGCCCCCTCGGCCGCGAAGGCGTCGAGCACCGCCCGGCCGATCCCCGACCCGGCGCCGGCGACGAGCGCGCGCTTGCCGTCCAGCCAGCCCATCAGCCATCCTCGGGGCCGTGCGGCGTCGCCAGCAGCCGACTGAAGAACTCGGGGTCTTGCCAGGTCAGAGCCTCGAGCTCGAGCGGGCAGAGCGAGATCTCCCGGCCTGAGCTTGGCACCGAGATCCGGAGCCTGGCGCCGTTGCGGGTGCGGACGAGCTCCACCACGACCTCGCTGAACTCGTTGCCCAACTGGATTTCGCTGGGCCGGAATTCACCGGGCCGGATCGGCCCGCTCACAGGAAGATGGCCAGGTTCTGGGTCCGCAGCACCGACTCGTCGACCTGGATCTCCCGCCTGGCCAGCCGGTATCCGGCTCCGGTCGGCCGCAGCAGGTCGGTACGCCCGGCCGAGAGCAGGTCCGCCTCCCTGGTGTCGCCGCGGCTGCGGAACAGCAGCAGCGCCGACTCGACCCGCAGCTTGGCCTGGCCGGCGGCGAACGTACGGACGTTGGACACGAAATGACGGGTACGCGACGGCGGATCCTCGGTCCAGGCATGATCGGTGGCCAGCCGCTGCACCCGCTTGCGCAGCGCGTACAGGTCCTCGTCGAAGTGGCCCATGTCGGCCAGCGAGTCGAAGCCGGCGCCGCGCGCGGTCGTCACCCGGACCGGCATCACGTACCGGATGTCGGCCGTGAGCAGGTCAAGCCAGCCCTGGAAGTCCCCCGCGTCAAGCAGCGCCGCCTCCTCGACCAGGAACTGATGCGCGTCCTGATGCGCGGGGTCGCCATACGGCAGCGGCCGCCCGCCGGTCACGACGCACTCCCGGCGGCCGCGCCGGCGGCCTCCAGATGATCGGCCCACTGGCTCAGCCAGTGCCGCTGGTTGAACTCGCCGAACCCCTGATACGCGACGCCGGGGCCGGAGAAGGCCGTCATCGGCGCCCTGATCGGCTTGCCTTCCGATGTCAGCCCCATCCGGCTGTTCAGCAGCAGCCGCCTGGCCATCGACCCCGCTGCCATGTCGGTGATCGAGACCCAGTTCTCCACGTCGTCCTGCTCGAACATGCCCGAGCTGCCGAAGCACATCAGGTACGCCTTGTAGGAGTCTCGCTTGAAGCTCTCCGACGCGGAGGCGTCGACCGCGAACCAGGACAGCACCTCGGTCTCCCGCTCGGAGACCGGCTGCCACTGCCGCAGCGAGATGAACGGCGCGACCGTGCCCGCCTCGTCGATCTGCGGCCAGTTGTGCACGAACGACAGATTCGGGAACAAGGTCGCGGCCGACACCATGAAGCCGTCATCGGCGACCAGCCGGCGCTGGCCCGCCGACCACGCCGAGGCCATGGCCGTGATCAGCTCGGGCGGGTAGCCGACGTAGGCCAGCTGCTCCGCGAAGGTCCCGCCCGGCGGCAGCTTGTACGTCGTCCCGGACCCCGGGCCGGCCAGGTACAGCGCACCCTCCTTGCGCTTGCTCGCCTTCGGCTCGCGGAACAGCCCGATGTCGACGACGCTCGCGTGCGTGTGCGGCGTGTGGTAGCTGTCGCCAGCGAAATTCTCCGCGCCGATCTTCCAGTTCGCCTTCACCCGCCAGCGCTGCGGACCGCGCAGCTCCAGCCCCGCGGGCGTCTGCCGGGTATAAAGATCCAGGTAGAACGAAAAGTCACCGAGCCAGCGCCGGAGCGGAGGCGCATCAGTGTCCAGGCTGATGAAGATCAGTCCGTTGTAACTGTCCGCCGACGGCGCGGGGAGTAGTGACTGGCCGGTCCTGGCGAACCCGTCCTCGCCCCCGTAGGCCTCGCCGTGAAACGGCACGCCCGCCAGCCGACCGTCGTTGCGGTAGGTCCAGGCGTGGTACGGGCAGCGGAAGTGCGACGCGTTGCCCAGCTCGGCCCGGCACACCTGCATGCCCTTATGCAGGCACATGTTGAACATCACCCGCACCGTGCCCGCCTCGTCCCTGGCCACGATGAACGAGTCGGCCAGAACGCGCCTGACCACGTAATCGCCCGGCGCCGGGATCTCCGACTCGTGCGCGACGAAGACCCAGGCCCGGGCGAAGAGGCGGTCGCGCTCAAGAGCGAAGATCTCCGGGTCGTTGTAGACGTGCGCCGGGATCATCCCGCGCCGAACATCGGCCACGATGGCGGGCAGGTCAAGCATGAGCTTGCTCCCTCACAGCCCGAGCCCGGCGTGGTCCAGCCGGGCGAGGTGGTAGCGCCAGACGCTGCCCTCGTTGAGTGTGGAGCCGAGATCAGGCAGCTCGGCGGCGTCGGCCTCGGTCAGGTCGGGTGGGTGCCCGCCGGCCTGGGCGGCGCCGAGGACGACCCGGGCCAGTGACTCGAGATTCAGCGCCCTGATCACCGCCTCGGCGATACTCGCTCCCGTCGTCGTCACGCCGTGCCCCCTGAGCACGCAGGCCGGCGCCTCGCCCATGGCCGCGAGCATCTGCCCGGCCAGGTCGGCACGCCTGATCAGTACCCCGCGCGGGTACACGGGTATGCCGTCGCGCGCCATCGCCGTCGCGGGGATGTTGTAGGCGCCGACAACGGGCCGCAGGGCCAGGCCAGCCAGGTCCGCGGTCACGACGGCCGGCGGGTGCGCGTGCACGACGACGGTCACGGCGGCGCGGGACCGCAGCGTCTCGGTGTGGATCGGCAGCTCGCTGGGGACCGAGTAACCGCCAGGCAGGCTCGGCGGACCGTCGAATCCGACCTGGTGGATATCGTCAGGGGTGGTGAAGAGCAGCCCCCGCTCGGCCGGCCCGCGGCAGCGGACCAGCAGGGAGTCGGGCCCGGCCCGGACGCTGACATGACCGAGTACGTCTTCGGCCAGGCCAGCGTGGGCCAGCACCCGGCAGGCCTGCGCGATCGCGAGCCGCGTTCCCGCCAGGTCTGCCATCCGGGCCCCGTCCTGAGCTGCGCTGAAATCCTTGCCGGAGTCTGTCCTACAGAAGCCGTTTCTGCAACGATACGTGCTCTGGAGGGACCGATGCAGAGCTGGATCCACGTGATCGAGTGGCGCGCGACCGTGCACCCCGACGTGACGGCGCTGGTCGACGACCGCAGCGTCACGCTCAGCTATGCCGAGCTCCGGGCCGCGCTCGAGCGCCGGGCCGGCGGCTGGGCGGCCCTGGCCGCGCCCGGCGACGTGGTGGCGATCGTGGCCAAGAACAGCGCCGACTTCCTGGTGCACGCGTTCGCGATCATGCGCGCCGGGGCGACCCCGGCGCTGCTGAACTGGCGGCTGTCGGCCGGCGAGCTGGCCGACGTGCTCGCGCTGGTCGAGCCGGTCGCGATCGTCGCCGACTCGGAGTTCACCGGGCTCGTGGAGTCGGCCGCCGCCGGCCTGACTCGCCGGGTCGTGATCGGGGCGGTCCCGCCCGGCTGGACCGACGGCGCCGGCCTGGCAGGGCCCCTGCCGTCCAGGCCCGAGCTGAACGCTCGGACGGTGCTCGCCCTCGTGCACACCAGCGGGACGACCGGGACGGCGAAGGCCATCCCGCTGCGGCACGGCGCGCTGCTGGTCAGCGTGGCCGGTATGGCGATCGAGATCGGCGACCAGGTGACCGGCTCGGCGCACCTGCAGATCCTGCCGCTGTTCCACCTCGGCGGGTTCGGCCAGTGCATGCAGGCGCTGCTGACCGCGGGCACGGTGTACATCCACACCGGATTCAGCCCGCCGGCGGTGATCGACGCGATCGAGCGGGACCGGATCGAGTTCTTCACCGCCGGGCCGTCCCTGATCGACCTGCTGGTCGCCGAGATCCGCCGGCGCGGCGCGAGCGACGCTGCTGAGCCGGGCGGGCGGCCCCCCGGCGGACCGGACCTGTCCAGCCTGCGGGAGATCGCCTACGGGACCGCGCCGATCACGCCAACCTCGCTGACCGCCGCGATCGAAACGTTCGGCTGCCGGTTCCGCCAGATCTACGGCAACACCGAGAGCCAGTCCATGATCAGCCTGCTCGCGCCCGAGGACCACCAGCCCGGGCATCCGCGGCTGGCCAGCGCGGGCCGGGTCTCGTTCGGCTGGGAGGTCCAGATCGCGGACCCGGCGAGCGGCGCCTGGCTGCCGCCCGAGGAGGCCGGCGAGGTGCTGATCAGGGGCGAGTGCCTTTTTACCGGCTACTGGCGTGACCCGGAGGCGACGGCCGCCGCGTTCACCGCCGACGGGTGGTACCGGACCGGCGACATCGGCCGCCTGACGGCCGACGGCTACCTGTACATCCTGGACCGGGCCAGGGACATGGTGATCAGCGGCGGCGAGAACATCTACCCGGCCGAGGTGGAGGCGGTCCTGGCCAGGCACCCGGCGGTCGCCGAGGTCGCGGTCATCGGCCGGCCCGACCCGGTCTGGGGCGAGGCCGTGCACGCGGTGATCAGGCCGGCCGACGGCGCGGACGCCACGCCGGCCGACATCATCGCCTGGTGCCGGGACCGGCTGGCCCACTTCAAGTGCCCGAAGACGGCCGAGTTCACCGGGCCGCTGCCGCGGACCACGACCGGCAAGGTGCTCAAGCGCCAGCTGCGTGCACGCACAGCACAGTTGCGGGCCGGGGCCGAAGGAGCGGGCCGATGACGTCGCTGGGGCTGTCGATCGCCTCGCACAGCGGGCTGCCCCCGGCCAGGATCGGCGAGGTCGCCGCGGCCGCGGAGCGGGCCGGGTTCAGCGCGGTCTTCGTCGCCGAGGGTCACGGCGACGCGCTGGCGCTGTGCCATCCGGTCGCCGCCGCGACCAGCCGGGTCGCGGTCGGCACCGCGATCGCCAACGCGGCGCTGCGCCCGCCGGTGCTCGCCGCCAAGACCGCCGCGCAGCTCGATCAGGCCGCCGGAGGGCGGTTCGTCCTGGGACTTGGTACCGCTAACGCGATCATGAACGGGCGGTTCGGGATTGCCCCGTTCGCTCCGTTGAAAATGATCGAAGAGTATGTCGGCGTCGTGCGGGCCGTGCTGGCCGGCCGGGACTACCCAGGAGCGGTCTTCCGTACCGGCATGGTGCCGCTGGACAGCCCGCCGGTCCGCCCTGACCTGCCCGTGTACCTGGCCGCGCTCGGGCCGATGATGCTCGCGCTGGCCGGCCGGATCGCGGACGGGGTGGTGCTCAACCTGATGTCGCCGGCCCAGGCGGGCGAGGCTGCCGCGATCGTCCGCGCGGCCGCCGCAGCCGCCGGGCGTGATCCCGCGTCGGTGCACGTCACGTGCGTGGTGCACTGCTGCCTGTCGGACGATCCGGTGGTGGCCGCCGCGGCGGCCAGGGCGGTCGTGCCGCGTTACGTGCTGCATCCGGCCATCCCGCGCCTGTTCGGCGACGGGGCCTACCTGCCCGCGGCCAGGCAGCTGACGCTGGCCGGGGACCGGGCCGGCGCGGCCGACGTCGTCCCGCAGCACGTGGCCGACGGCTTCGTGGCCCGCGGTGACGCGGCGGCCTGCACCGCCCGCGTCGAGGAGTACCGCGCCGCCGGGGTTGACCTGCCGGTCCTGTTCCCGATGCCGGCCGGGACCGGCTGGGACTACGAGAACGTGATCGCGGCGTGCCGCCCCGACCGTAAGGAGAGCTCGTGATCGAGGACACCGTCAGTCGGTTCTTTGCCGCCATCGAGGCCGGCGACATCGACGCCGTGCGCGAGATCTACGCCCCTGACGCCCTGATCTGGCATAACGACGACCTGATCGAGCAGCCGGTGGAGGACAACCTCAAGGTGCTGGCCGGGCTGCACAAGGCGGTGTCCGGGCTGCGCTACGAGATCATCAGGCGGGCGGTGACCGGCGACGGGGTAATCCAGCAGCACGTGCTGCGCGGGACGCTGCCCGGCGGCCAGGAGGTCGCTCTGCACGCGGCCATGTACCTGCAGGTCCGCGACGGCCACGTGACCAGGATCGAGGAGTACCTGGACTCCGCCCAGCGCGGCTCGATCCGCGCCGCCCGCGAGCGCCTTTCTGCTAGCTGAACCCACCCCATCCGCAGGACATCGCTCGCCCGGATAATCCTCAGGCTGCGGCGGGCCGGAACGCGCGCGGCGACGTGCGGAGTGATGTCTCCAGCACGGCCTGCCTGCGGCGCGGGTCCATCAGGTTCACGCCCATCACGGCCAGGTCCTCGGGGCCTGGAGTCAGCACGGTGACCTTGATGCCGGCGGCGCGCAGCGCCCTGACATCGCGCTGCAGCGCGAAGGTGAACAGCTGCCGGACGCGGCGCTCGATCCGCAGGTGCGGCGCGTACCGGCGGTCGGCCACCAGGCTGGCCATCGGGGCGAGCACGCACACCTCGTCGATCCCCTCCGTGGCGATGAGGCCGAGCGAGGTCGCCGACCGGACGCCGCCGTCGACGTAGCGCCGGCCGTCGATGGAGACCGGCTCGTACCAGCCGGGGACCGAGCACGAGGCCACGACGGCATCGGCCAGCCTGGCCGGCGGCGCGCCGGGCCGGCCGAACACCACCCGCTCGCCGGTGTCGTAGTCGACCGCGACGACCCAGGTCTGCCCGCCCTGCACCCAGTGCGGCGCGGTCGCGCACGGCGCGGCCCGCGAGTGCAGCAGGTGCACCATGGAGTGCAGGCCGGCGTGGCTCTCCCGGCCGACCGGGAGCCAGGCGCTGGCGCTGACCGTGGGATGGAACCGGTGCGGTGCCCGCAGCGCGGAAGCCATCAGGCGGGGCGAGCCGAACCTCAGCTTCGGCGGCCGCGGCCACGGGCCCCCGCTGACCTCGCCCACCTCGGCCAGCGCGCCTATCGGCTCGCCGCGCTGGTGGGCCACCATCTCGTCGATGCTGACACCGCACCGCAGGGCAGCGGTGAGCACGCTGCCGGCGCTGGTGCCGATCATCAGGTCGACATCACCGAGCGGTGCCTGGAGCAGGTCCTGCGCGGCCGCCAGCGCACCGGTCATCCAGGCGGCCCCGAGCACGCCGCCTGCCCCGAGAACCAGCGCCCGGCGGTGGTGATGACGCAACGGGCGACGGCCCGGAAGGGCGGTGGTAACCATGACCGTACGGCTGCCCAGTAAACGCTCATAACGCTTTATACGCCACTTCGCTGCCTGCCGTGTACTAGTGAGTAACATCAACAAGATTCCCCGGCACAGCAGGGTTGAATCATCGGTCAGGCGGCGCCAGCGCCTTGACCCCCGCGATGAACAAGTCGATCCCGAACCGGTAGTGGAACTCGGGGCCGTCGTCGCACGAGGTCATCGGCACCGCCGCCTCGACCAGGCGGGGATAGCGGTCGCGCGGGAGCGACGCCAGTTCGACCTGCTTGCGGCGCTGGATCTCGGCGCGCTCCGGCCCCGTCAGGCCAGCGTCGTTGAAGCCGGGCTCGCTCATCACCAGCGTCAGGCCGGTCCACAGCGCGGACTTCGCGATCTCGCTCGCGTGCTCGGGATCGAACCCGGCCGTGCGCAGGATCTCCAGTGTCTTCTCGGTGGCCTGCCAGTGCGACGGGCCGAGTTTCTCGCTGCCCATCAGCAGCGTGGACGCCGACGAGTGCGCGCGGAGGACGTCGATCAGGGACTCGAGCATGTTGCGCAGCTGGACGGCCCAGTCGGCGGCCGGGTCCACGTCGGTCCTGATCTCGCCCCAGATCCGGTCGGCCAGGCCCGCGATCAGCTCTTCCTTGCTGCGGAAATGCCAGTACAGCGCCATCGGCGTCACGTCGAGCTCGGTCGCGAGCCGCCGGATCGTCAAGGCGTCGACACCGTCATGGTCGGCCAGCGCCAGCGCGCGGTCCACCACAGCCGATCTGCTCAGCTTGGTCCGCTCGCCTTCGCCTGCCCTGACTGGTGCCATCACTTGACAACTATACGCCGTACAGTCAGGATAGTAAACGTACAACGTATAGGAGTGTCGTACAGGTACGGCGTATAGAGACACCGTACGGTTACCTCGAAGGAGCGAGCTGATGGCCAGACGCTGGTGGGCCCTCGTGGCGGTGGCCCTCGCCACATTCATGACGTACCTCGACAACAACGTGACGAATGTCGCGATCCCCACCATTCAGCGCAGCCTGCACCTGTCGATTGCCGGCCTGGAGTGGGTGGTCAGCAGCTACGTCCTGGTCTTCGCCGGGCTGCTGCTGGCGGGCGGCAGGATCGCCGACGTCTACGGCCGGCGCAGGCTCTTCTTCGCCGGGACGATCGTGTTCACGCTCTCCTCGCTGGCCGCCGGGCTGGCCGGCAGCGGCGACGTGCTGATCGCGACCCGGGTGGTCCAGGGACTCGGCGCCGCCTTCCTCGTGCCGACCACGCTGGCCATCATCATGGCGACCTTCCATGACACGCGCGAGCGCACGGCCGCGATCGGGATCTGGACCGCGATCGGCGCCATGGCCCTGGCCTTCGGCCCGCTGATCGGCGGTTTCATCAGCCAGCACCTGCACTGGGGCTGGATCTTCTTCATCAACGTGCCGGTCGGCATCGTCGCCCTCTCGATCGCCGCCTTCACCATGGACGAGTCACGGGACACGAGCGCGCGCCGCAGGCTCGATCTGCCCGGCATGGCGACCTCGTCGGTCGCCCTGCTCGCGCTGACCTACGCGCTGATCGAGGGCCACGACAAGGGCTGGACCTCAGCGATCATCCTGAGCGCGTTCGCCGTCGCCGCGGTCGCGGCGGCCGGGTTCGTGGCGGCCGAGTCGCGGACCGGGCACCCGATGGTCGAGCTGACGCTGTTCCGCTCCCGCGCGTTCAGCGGCGGCACGGCCACGATGATGCTGTGGGCGTTCGGCATCTTCGGCATCTACTTCTTCACCTCCATCTACCTGCAGGACATCCTGGGCTTCTCGCCCACCAAGGCGGGGCTGGCGTTCGTGCCCATGGCCCTGTGCCTGGCGGCCACCGCGACCCTGTCCGGGCCGCTCTACACCAGGTTCGGCGCGCACCGGATGGTGGCCGCCGGGATGGCCGTGATGGCGGTCGGCCTGTACCTGTTCTCCGTTCTCGGCGCCGGGGCGACCTTCGCCAGCCTGATGCCGGGCTTCCTGCTGTTCGGCTTCGGGTCCGGGCTGATGCAGGTGCCGCTGACCAACGCGGTCCTGCACGGTCAGCCGCCCGAGCGCTCCGGGGTCGCGTCGGCCCTGCTGAACGCCTCCCGCGAGGTGGCCGGGCTGCTCGGGATCACCGTGATCGGCGCGGTGCTGCGCTCCCGCCAGGGCGACGCGCTGCGGCACGGGACCGCCCCGGCGGGCGCCTTCCTCGACGGTTACCACGCGGGACTGACCGTCACGGTCGCCCTGGTCGCCGCCGGCGCCGTCATCAGCTACCTGGCCCTCCGCAGGGCGGGAACCGAAGCCCCGGTGCCAGCCGCCGGCCCGGTCCCGGTCCCGGTGCCCGAACCCGAGCTAACCCAGGCCGGCCGTCACTAAGTAGCGACAGCGCTGAACCCCTGCTGTCGCTCTGGCAGCAGCAGGGGTTCAGCGCTGTCGTTCGAGCGCGGGGTGGAGCGGGCGGGAAGGGGACGCGGCGCGGGTGAGCAGTTACATGATCATCGGGGGCGCGCCGGTATCCTGGTCGCAGAGGTGGGGACGTCTGTCCCGCTCGGCAGCCGTGCACCAACGGGCAACGATGCCGATGGCTCGCCTACCGCTCCGACTCTCCAACCGGGATTCCGATGATCTATAACTTCAGCGCGGGCCCTGCTGTCCTGCCCGCGCCGGTACTCAGGCAGGCCGCCGACGAGCTTCCTGACTGGCACGGCACCGGCATGAGCGTGATGGAGATGAGCCACCGCGGCCGCGACTTCATCGCCATCGCCGAGTCGGCCGAGGCCAGCCTGCGTGACCTGATGGACGTGCCCGATGAGTACCGGGTGCTGTTCCTCCAGGGCGGCGCGACCGGTCAGTTCGCCGCGATCCCGATGAACCTGGCCGAGGCCGGCGGTGCCGCCGACTACGTGATCACCGGCATGTGGGGCAAGCGCGCGCACGGCGAGGGCAGCAGGTACCTCCGGGCCAACGTGGCGGCCCTCGCCAGCCCGAGCACATACGTGCCGCCCGAGAGCGAGTGGCAGCTCACCCCGGACGCTGACTATGTGCACATCACGCTGAACGAGACCATCCAGGGCGTCCGGTTCGACCACATACCGTCCGTCGCGGCCCCGATCGTCGCCGACGTCAGCTCGATGATCCTGAGCGAGCCGATCAACGTCGCCGACTTCGGCGTGCTGTACGCCGGCGCCCAGAAGAACATCGGGCCGTCCGGCCTGGTCGTCGTGATCGTCCGCGAGGACCTGCTCGGCCGGGCCAGGGCCAGCACGCCGCAGGTATGGAACTGGCTCGAGAACGCCAAGTCCGGTTCCATGATCAACACTCCGCCGACGTTCGGCTGGTACATCGCCGGCCTCGTTTTCCGCTGGGTCGCCGACCAGGGCGGCGTGCCCGCCATGGCGGAGACCAACCGGCGCAAGGCAGCCAGGCTGTACGACGCCATCGACCAGTCCGGCTTCTACGCCAACCCGGTCGCCCCGGCCAGCAGGTCGCTGATGAACGTGCCGTTCACCGTGGCCCAGCCCGATCTGGAGTCCGTGTTCCTGGCCGAGGCCAGGTCAGCGGGACTGGTGAACCTCGAGGGCCACCGAGCCGTCGGGGGCATGCGGGCCAGCATCTACAACGCGATGCCGGAGGCCGGAGTAGACGCCCTCATAGAGTTCATGAAGGAGTTCGAGTCCAGGCATGGGTAAATTCCAGGTACGAACCTACGACGCCATCTCGCCGGTCGGGCTGCGGCGGTTCAGCTCCGACTACGCGGTCGCGCCGGACGCCGAGCAGCCCGACGCGATCATGCTGCGCTCGTACAGTTTGCACAACGAGCCCATCGACGAGACTGTGCTGGCCGTCGGCCGGGCCGGGGCGGGCGTCAATAACATCCCCGTCGATGACCTGACCGGCCGCGGCGTGGTGGTGTTCAACGCACCGGGCGCGAACGCGAACTCGGTCAAGGAACTGGTCGTCGCCGGAATGCTCCTGGCCGCCCGCAACCTGCCCGCCGCGCTCGCGTACGCCAAGGCACTGCCGCCGGAGGACATGAAGAAGGCGGTCGAGCGGGGCAAGAAGCAGTTCGCCGGGCACGAGATCAGCGGCGGCACGCTCGGCGTGATCGGGCTCGGCGCTATCGGCTACCGGGTCGCGAACACGGCCGTGGATCTCGGCATGCGGGTCCTTGGCTATGACCCGGGCGTCAAGGATCAGCACGCGTCCGAGCTGTCCGCGCAGGTGCACCGGGTCAACAACCTGGAACGGCTGCTCGCCGAGAGCGACTTCGTGACGCTGCACGTCCCGCTGACTGAGTCGACCAGCGAACTGCTCGACGAGCGCCGCCTGGCCCTGATGCCCAGCGGCGCCGTGCTGCTGAACTTCGCCCGGGACGAGCTGGTCGACGAGCGCGCGCTGGTCGCCGCGCTCGACGCCGGCCGGCTCCGCGGCTACGTGACCGACTTCCCGAACCCGATCGTCTATGCCCACGACAAGGTCATCGTGCTGCCGCACCTCGGCGCGAGCACGAGCAGCGCCGAGGACAACTGCGCGGTCATGGTGGCCGACGAGCTCCAGGACTTCCTGGAGAACGGGAACATCAGGTACTCGGTGAACTTCCCCGCCGTGTCGCTGCCGCGCCGCGGATTCCGGCGGCTGACGCTGGCGCACAAGAACACGCCCGGCGTGATCGCCGAGATCGCCCGCGTGGTCAGCGGCGCCGGGATCAACGTCGTCGAGATGATCAACGACTGCCGTGGCGACAACGCCTACAGCATCATGGAGCTGGAGGCCGACGAGCTGCCCGCCACCGTCATCGAGCAGCTAGAGCGGATGCCGCAGCTGCTCCGGCTGCGGATACTCGGTGAGCCGTCCTGACCCGTGCTCTGGAACCCGTGTTACGGAACACCGGGCTGTCTCGTCTCCTTAGTAATGAACGAGGAGGCGTGATGAGAGTTTTCGTCGCGGGAGCGACCGGAGTCGTCGGACGGCAGCTTGTGCCGCAGCTGATCGCGGCCGGGCACCAGGTCACGGCCACGACCAGGAGCGCGGGCAAAGTCGCGGCGCTGCGCGCCGCCGGAGCGGACGCGGCCGTCGTGGACGGGCTGGACGCGATCGCGGTCGGCGAGGCCGTCGCCAGGGCCGAGCCCGACGTCGTGGTGCACCAGATGACCGCGCTCGCGGGCGGGTTCGACCTGCGGCACTTCGAGCGGACCTTCGCCGGCACGAACGAGCTGCGCACGACCGGAACCAGAAACCTGCTCGCCGCGGCGCAAGCCGCAGGGGTGCGCCGGGTGATCGTGCAGAGCTACGCGGGCTGGCCCGCCGGCCGGACCGGCCCCCCGGTAGCGACCGAGGACGACCCGTTCGATCCTGATCCGCCGCAGGCCATGCGGTCCACGCTGGAGGCGATCAGGTACGCGGAGCACGCGGCCGCCTCCGGGCCGATGGAAGGGATCGCACTCAGGTACGGCAGCCTCTACGGGCCGGGCGCGACCGACCTGATGGTGGCGATGCTGCGGAAGCGGCAGGTGCCGGTCATCGGCGACGGCGCGGGCGTCTGGTCGTTCCTGCACGTGCAGGACGCCGCGAGCGCCGCCGTCGCCGCGCTCGGCGACGTGCCGTCCGGCGTCTACAACGTAACCGACGACGAGCCGGCCCCGGTCTCGCAGTGGCTGCCGGTGCTGGCGGCCGCCGTCGGCGCCAAGCCTCCGCGCCGCGTGCCCGCCTGGCTCGGGCGGCTGGTCGCGGGCGAGGCCGCCGTGTCGATGATGACCCAGATCCGAGGCGCGTCCAATGCCAGGGCCAAGCGGGAACTCGGCTGGCAGCTGGCCTGGCCGACCTGGCGGGACGGGTTCGCCCGCGGCCTGCACGCGACATCGGCACCGGACCGCACGGCCACGTGAGCACCGAGGAAGCCTTCAGCGAACTCCGGCCGCTGCTGTTCGCGATCGCGTACCGGATGCTCGGCAGCGTCAGCGAGGCCGAGGACATCGTCCAGGAGGCGTTCTTGCGCTACCACCGGCTCCCGGCCAGGCCCGATTCGCCGAAGGCGTACCTGTCCGCGGTGACCACGAGGCTGTGCATCGATCATGCCCGCTCGGCCAGAGTCAGGCGCGAGACCTATGTCGGGCCCTGGCTGCCCGAGCCGCTGCTGACCGACCTGCCTCCGGCCAGCCGGTCTGCCACCGACCCGGCCACCCTGGCCGAGCGGTCAGACACGCTGTCGATGGCGTTCCTGCTCCTCCTCGAGCGACTGTCGCCGGTCGAGCGGGCCGTCTTCCTGCTGCACGACGTCTTCAGCTACGGCTATGACGAGATCGCGGAGATCGTCGGGCGCAGCCAGGACGCCTGCCGGCAGCTCGGGTACCGGGCCCGCAGGCACGTGGCCGGGCACCAGCGCCGGTTCGACGCGTCCCGCGGCCAGAGCGCCGAGCTGGCCGCCCGGTTCTTCGCAGCCGTGGGCGAAGGCGACATGGACGGCCTGGTCTCGATGCTGGCCGCCGACGCGGTTGTCACCGGGGACAGCGGCGGTGTCAGGCCAAGCTGGCCGCGGCCGATCACCGGCCGCGACCGAGTCGCGCGGCTCTTCGCCGCCCTCGGCGGCCAGCTGCGCTCGGTGGGCGGCACGGTCAGGCTGACCGGGGTCAACGGCCAGCCCGGCGCGCTGTTCCTCGACGCGGACGGGCAGCTGATCAACGTGCTGGCGCTGGAGATCGCCGGCGGCCAGGTCGCCGCGGTCAGGAGCGTGATCAGCCGGGACAAGCTTCGGCACCTCGGGCCGCTCGCCGACCTGCCGGGGCTGCAGCGGCAGGTGCATAGCCAGCCTGAGCGGCCCGGCCGGCGCTAGCAGCGATCTCGGGCACCGGTGCCCGGAGTGCAGGCAACCCGCAGTTTGAATGGTCCAGGGTGGCCAGACTCGTTGCCTGGCCGGCCTTAACCGCGCTATTTTCCAGGCGTGGAGCCGACGGATGCGCTTATGGCGGCGCGCCTGGCGGCCGGAGACGATCACGCCCTCGCTGAGGTCTTCGACCATCTGGCGCCGACCGTCTACGGCGCCGCGCTGCGCGTCCTCGGCGAGGGCGCCGCGGCGCAGGACGTCGTGCAGGACGTGTTCGTCGAGCTGTGGAGCCACCCCGACCGCTATGACCCGAAGGCCGGGACGCTCGGCACCTACCTGATCGTGCTGGCCAGGCACCGTGCCGTGGACCTGGTACGGAGCGAGCTGCGCCGCCTGGCCAGGCAGGAGCGCCACTACCGGCTGACTCCGGAAGGTCTTGGCCCCACTCCGAGCGACGCGGTGACCGCCGCCGACACGGCGGACGCGGTACGCGCGGCGGTCAGGCTGCTTCCCGACGATCAGCGTCACGTGGTCGAACTCGCCTATTTTCAGGGACTTAGTTACCGCGAAGTCGCTCTTGCTACGGGGATACCGGAAGGCACCGCGAAGTCCAGGCTTAGACTGGCGCTGGCCAAGCTCGAATCCGCGCTTGACCGGCAGTTGCTGGAGTCACCATGACGGCGAGCCTTCCGGCCGGCCTGCGCGAGCGGGTCATGGCCGCCACGCACCAGGTGCGGCAAGCCGGCCAGTCCGTGCCCGAGGTCACCGAGGACTCGCCGACCGAGGCCTTCGGCCATGCCGCCGACGCGTTCTACCAGACGCTGCGCGCACTCACCGGCAGCGACTGGACCCGGCCCGTGCTCCGGGATCTGGACGTGCAGGGCCTGGTCGGACACCTGATCGGCGTCGAGGAAGACGTGCAGCGAGCCCTGGCCGGGGATCCCGGCGTGGCTAGCGCGGATCACGTGCAGTCGACCCAGCCCGCCGCGCTCCGCGAGGCCGGGCGGCCGACGGCCGACACGCGCGAGGACTGGCGCCGCGCCGCCGACCGGACCCTGGCCGCGGTCGCCGGCGGCGATCTTGACGCCGTGGTCACGCTGCACGGGTTCCCGCTGCCCGTACGCGATCTGCTGATCGGACGCACGTTCGAGCTCTGGACGCACGAGAACGACATCAGGACAGCGGCCGGGCTGTCGCTGGCGACCCCCGCCCCGTCGACGCTCCGGCCGATGACCAAGCTGGCGACGGCGCTGCTGCCGTTCGGCGCCGTCTTCACTGACCTGCACGAGCCGGTCAGCGTCCATCTCGTGCTGACCGGCCCGGGCGGCGGTACCTGGGACGTCGCCGTCGGCGAGCCATCGCCGGAGCCGGCTGCCCTCGGCATCGTGACCGATGTGGTCGGTTTCTGCCGGCTCTTCGCCAACCGGGTCACCCCGGCCGACCTTGACGTCTTCGTCACCGGCGATCCGGACCTGGCCCGCTCGGTCCTGGCGGCCGCGACGGCGCTCGCCCTCGACTAATTCGCCGGCCTCAGCCGAGTTTCAGCCTCTGCCCGGTGATCCGCTCTCCTGTGCGGCGACGTATTTGTTCGTGAAGGCCGGATCAGGCCTTCACGGCACTCAGGGAGGGGATGCCATGAGCGTGCTCGTCATCGGGAAATTCCAGGGCGACACCGCCAAGTTCCGCCAGTCGCTCGCCGACCGGGCCGACGAGTTCGAGCAGACCACGGTTCAGGCGCGCGCCGCGGGCGGCATCCACCACCGTTTCGGGATCGGCGACGGCTTCGTGCTCATCGTCGACGAATGGGAGAGCGTCGAGAAGTTCCAGCAGTTCTTCGCCAATCCCGAGCTTCAGGCCTTTATCGGCTCGATCGGCGCCGACCCAGGCCCACCGGAGATCATCATCGCCGAGGCCGTCTCGTCGCCTGATCAGTACTGAGCACCGGCTGCCCGCGGACCGGTTAGGAGGGGAGCCGGCGGCTATCGCACCGGCGCGATGGCCGTCGGCCACCGGCCTCCGGCGAGGAGATCGACAGGGGCTGTGTCCTCGCCGCCTCGGCGTCAGGCCGACGCCACCCGTAGTTGCCACCATGCGGTGATCAGCACGACGCAGGCCATGACAGCGGCGAAGACATCGACCGGGACGGCCAGCGTGGTGCCGAGCGCGATCAGGCCGACGGTGATCACCAGGGCGACGCCGACGTAGACGCAGATCCGCGAAACGAATCTCAGGGCGACCGGCTGGTGCCCGTACCCGGCGACGGGGTCAGCCTCGGGGACGGGGTCAGGCTCGGCGACGGCGTGGCCCGGCCCAGGAGCTGCTGCAGGGCCTGCCCGTCGGCCAGCGCGATCGCCAGTTCCCCGGCGAGAGTGGGATGGAACGGGGCCCGGGCGTGGATTCCCTGCACGTAGGGCTCGGGATCGCAAAGGGCATGACCGGTGAAGTCGGGGCGGACGGCGATCAGCCCGGTCGCGCGGGCGCCGTTGGCGAGCACGTTGTTGAGCGCGTCGAGCAGGCCGGTCAGCGACTTCTCCTTGGCCGGAGTGAGGCCCACGCTGTCCAGGCAGTGCTGACTGGTGTCGAACGGGTCGTAGTACAGGTTGACCAGCACGGTGGGCTGCGACGGAAGCGCCGCGAGCCGCCTGAGCAGCTGGTAGTAGCCCACCGCGAAGGTCGCCAGGCTCTGCTGGAAGTACGCCGTGGAGGCGCTGTCGTCACAGGTCGTCGTGACCGTGCACAGCCGCAGCAGGGCGGACCAGCCCAGGTCGTCCGCGCCGATGCTCACGATCACGTACGAGGCGTTGGTGGCCTTCTTGGCCACCGCGAACTGGGCCGGCGCGGTGACGCCCGACAGCGGCTGCGGGCCCAGGATCCCGACCGGGATGGTCGCGCTGCTGCAGGCCAGGTTCAGCACCCGCCAGTTGTTGATCTGGCCCAGGTCGACCGCGTAGGTGTCGGCGCTGCGCTGGCAGGCCGTGTCGAGCCGGCTGGGACGGGCCGGCCTCGGGTTGCCGATGCCGGCCGCCGTGGAGTCCCCCATGACCACGACCTGCACCTGGGGTTTGCGCGGCCCGGACGCGGCGGGCACGGCCGGCAGCGGCGCCCGGCCGGCCAGCGCCGTGATCGAGGTGATCTGGCGCAGCCGGGCCGGCGCCGTATAGGCCGTCACCATGATGCCGCCGACGTTGACGACCTCCACGAAGACCAGGCCGACGGCCAGCGCGATCAGGGTGCGCCTGGCCGGAAGCCTGAACCACCCGGCGAGCGCACCGGTCAGCAGCAGGGCGCAGCCCGCCGTGACGACGATCTCCCAGCCAAAGTACCGCTTCCAGCCCGATGCCAGGGCGCGGCCGATGGTCTGCTCCGGGCTGGAACCGGCGAACGCGGTCGCGAGCTGGCGGTCGAGAGTGATCTGGGTCAGCGCCAGCCGGGGGCGCACCGGCCCGGCGAACTGCAGCGTGGTCGGCAGCCGCTGGCCGAACAGGTCAAGCTCACCGGGGCCGGAGAGGCTGATCGAAGGGGCGGCCGCCCCGACACTGACGGACTGGCCGACGAGGTCCACCCGCTGCATCGGGGTCACGAGGAGGGCTACCGAGATGGATACCGAGGCCACCAGTACCGCACCGGCGATCCAGGCGAGCCGGATGTGAATGCGGCGCGCGAAGCTTCTCATGCCCAAGCCATTGTCCTGCCCCGTAATCCGCGCCAGAACCATGCCCGAACGCGTAAGACTGTGCACTATGACGACGAAGTCCTTTGCCTCCTCGGCTGACCTGGCCGACAAGGAGCAGACGCTGGAGGTGCTCGGCGACGGGGTCTACGCGCTGACCGCCGAGGGCGACCCGAACGTTGGCGCCATCGAGGGCGAGGACTTCCTCGTCTGCTTCGAGGCGATGGCGACCCCGGTCGCGGCCTCCGCGTGGCTGACGCGGCTGCGCGAGCACACCGACAAGCCGGTCCGCTACCTGGTGCTCTCCCACTACCACGCGGTGCGGGTGCTGGGCGCGAGCGCGTTCGGCGCTGACGTGATCGTCGCGCACGACAAGACCAGGGCGCTGATCGCCGAGCGCGGCCGCCAGGACTGGGAGTCCGAGCTGGGCCGGATGCCCAGGCTGTTCCGCGATCCGGCCTCCATTGGTGGCCTGACCTGGCCGACCGCTACCTTCTCCGACCGGCTCACCATTCACCTGGGCGGGAACCGCGGCGAGCTGGTCCTGGCGTACTGCGGGCGCGGTCATACCGAGGGCGACATCGTGGCCTGGCTGCCCGGCCAGAAGATCCTGTTCGCCGGGGACCTGGTCGAGGCCCAGGCCGCCCTCTACACCGGCGACGCGTTCCACCGGGAGTGGGCGGGCGGCACGCTGGACGCGATCGCCGCGCTGGGCGCGGAGTCCCTGATCGGCGGCCGCGGCGCGGTCGCCCAGGGCCGGGACGCGGTCGACGCGGCCGTCAGGCAGACCCGGGACTTCCTGGCCACGATGCTGGCGCAGGTGGGCGCGGTGCATGCGGCGGGCGGAACGCTCAAGGACGCGTTTACCGCGGCGCACGCGGCGCTGGCGCCGCGGTACGGCCGCTGGCCGATCTTCGAGCACTGCATGCCGTTCAACGTGTCCCGGCTCTGGGACGAGCTGTCCGGGATCGAGCGGCCGGTGATCTGGACCGCCGAGCGCGACCGCGAGATCTGGGACCAGCTGCAGGACTAGGCATGTCTCAGGCTGAGCCGGTGGTGATCGCCGGGGCCGGGCCGGTCGGGCTGATCACCGCGCTGCTGCTGGCCCGCTGGCAGGTACGCACGGTCGTGCTCGAGGCGGCGGGCCCTGACCCGCAGGCAGGCTCGCGGGCGATCTGCTTCCAGCGGGACGTGCTCGACATCTTCGACCGGGCCGGCTGCGCCGCCGACATGCTGGCCGAGGGCGTGACCTGGACGACCGGGCGGACCTTCTACCGCGAGCACGAGCTCTTCGCCGTCACCTTCCCTGACGCCGGCCCGCTGCCGCCGTGGATCAACATCTCCCAGGCCAGCGTGGAACGCTACCTGCTGGCCCGCGCCACCGCCGAGCCGCTGATCGACCTGCGCCTGCGCCACCGGGTCACCGGGCTGTCCTGCGACGACGACGGCGTGGAGGTGACGGCCGGGACCCGCGTCCGCGGCAGCTATCTGATCGGCGCGGACGGGTCCCGTAGCAACGTGCGGCAGCTGCTCGGCATCGGGTTTCCTGGCCGGTCGTTTGCCGATCAGTTCCTCATCTGCGACATCCGCGCCGACCTCCCCTTTCCAAGTGAACGAAGGTTCTTCTTCGACCCCAGCTGGAATCCGGGCCGGCAGGTGCTCGTCCACCAGTGCCCCGGCGGCGTGTGGCGGATCGACTGGCAGGTCCCGGCCGGGTTCGACCTGGCGGCGGAACGGGCCGACGGCGGGCTGGACGCGCGGATCAGGCAGATCACCGGCGGCCGGCGCTACGAGATCGTGTGGGCGAGCGCCTACCGGTTCCACGAGCGGGTGGCGGGGGCGTTCGCCGCCGGGCGGGCATTCCTGGCCGGCGATGCCGCGCACCTGTTCGCGCCGTTCGGCGCCCGCGGGCTCAACTCGGGCGCCCAGGACGCCGAGAACCTGGCCTGGAAGCTGGCCTTCGTCACCCGCGGCTGGGCCCCGCCGTCGCTGCTAGGCAGCTACCAGGCCGAGCGGGAGGCGGCGGCGCGCGAGAACCTGCGGGTCACCAGTGCCACGATGGAGTTCCTCGTGCCGCAGACGGATGACCTGCGGCAGCGGCGCGTCGACGTGCTCGATCGGGCCCTGGCCGACCCGAGCGCCCGCTCGCTGATCAACTCCGGGACGCTCGCCGAGCCCTACTGGTATACCGCGAGCCCGCTGACCACGCCCGGGCCGTCGCTGGCCGGCTTCCCGACCGAGCCTGGCGCGCCCCGGCCGCCGGTACCCGGAGTCCTGTGCCCGGACGGGCCGTGCTTGGCGAGCGTGGCGGGCGTTGCCGGCGGATCGGTGACCAGGCTGCGCCGCCTGTTCGGCCGCTCGTTCGTGCTGCTCACCGCGCGGGCGACGACCGCGGCGGCGGCGCTCGACGCCGCCTGCGCCACCACCCAGGCGCCGGTGACCGCGTATGCGCTGGACGACATCGACCCGGGCGGGCTGCTGGGGCCAGCGCTCGCCGCCACCCGGGACAGCGTGCACGTGGTCAGGCCGGACGGCCATCTCGCCGCCGTGCTGCCCAGCTTCACCCCGGCGGGCCTGGCGAGCGCGCTGCGGCGAGCCGCCGGCGCGGCGGCAGGCGGCGGCTAGCCGGGAGAGGCGGCGGCGAGCCGGGGCTGGGGCGGCTAGCCGGGGCTGGCGGGCAGCCGGGCCAGGGCGGGCAGCAGGCCGAGCGCGGCCGTCAGGTCGGTGTCGAGCGCCCGGTCGGCGGTTCCCGGCGGCAGCGCGCCCGCGGCCAGCTCGAAGGCGGCCGCCAGGGCGGGGCGGCCGGGGGTCAGCTCGCGCAACCGCAGGGCCCGGACCGCGGCCACCAGCTCGCAGCCGAGCACGATCCGGTAGGCGTCGACGACCTCGGTGGTGGCCCGGGCGGACTGGGTCGAGAACCCGGCGTGCTCCTCGACTCCGCGCGACAGGACGGCGCTGCCCAGGGCGGCGGGAGCGGCCAGCCGGCGGATGTCGGCGATCGCCGAGTGCGCCACGTACTCCAGGATCATGACCCCCGAGCTCGGCGGCGGATCGGTGGCCAGGAACGGGGCGAGCCCGGTAAAGGCGGGCTCGACCAGCGTGCCCAGCCGCGCCGCCGACAGCGCAGCGGTCTGGAACAGCGCCGCGCGGACGGCGTCGAGTGCGAGGCCGAGATACGCGGTGTGGAAGTTGCCGTTGTGCCACACGGTCCCGGCGGCCACGTCCACCAGCGGATTCTCCGCCGCCGCGTTCAGCTCGGCGGTCACCGCACGGTCGGCGTTCCTGACCGCGTCCACGGCCGGCCCGTGCACCTGCGGCAGCGCACGGTAACCGTAGGGATCCTGGATCCGTCGCGGCCGGCTGTCGTTCCCGAGCAGTGCCCTGAGCATGGCGGCCACCTCCCGCTGCGCCCGGTAACTCCGGCCCTCGTGCACAGCCGCGGCGTACGGCTCGACCGACGCGGTGACCGCGCAGTGCGACAGGGCCGCGATCACGACCGCGACGCGGACCAGTTCGGCCAGGTCGGAGCAGGCCAGCGCGGCCTCGCCGATGGTGCCCGCGTTGCTGGACAGGAAAGCGAGCGCGTCGGAAGAGGCGAGCGGGAACCGCGGCTGCTCGGCGGGCTCGTCCGGCATCAGCCAGTCGCGCTCGCCGAGCAGGCACAGCGCGGTCACCGCGAGCGCGGTGAGATCACCGGTGCCGATCGCGCCGTATCTCGGGACCGGGACCGACAGGCCGGCGTTGATGCCGTCGAGCAGTGGCCGCAGCACGCCGGGATCCACGCCGGAGCCGCCCGCCGCGATCTGGTTGACGCGCACGACGAGCATGGCCCGGCTGAGCTCGGGCGCCACGAGCGGCCCCCCGCCGCCCGCGTGGCTGCGCAGCAGCCGCAGCCCGTGCCCGGCCAGGTCGGCCGCGCTGACCGGCTGGTCACGGTTGGCGCCGACGCCGGTCGTCCGTCCGTAGACCTCGCGCCAGGAGGACACCTCGGCGGCAGTCCGCGCCGCGGCCCTCGCGCGCTCGATCCCCTCGCTGCTCACCGCCGCCCTCGCGGTCCCGCGCGCGATGTCGCTGACCTGCTCGCAGCTCGCTGTCTGGCCGTCAAGCACCACCACTGGCCTGGCCACCGTCACCCCCGTACTAGGCGGTCAAGGGTATTAGCAGCGAGTGTCCATCGGCGGAGATCCGCTGCGTCGTGGTACTGACGATGCCTGACACACCCTGCGGACGACAGGAGATGCCCGATGAAGTACCTGCTCATTCATTACATCGACGAATCGATCATGAGCCGGGACGAGAATGGCGATGAGATCGAGGATCCGCAGGAGATGCGGGTTCTGGCGGCCTGGGACGATGAGATGAAGGCCCGCGGCATCCTGATCGGCGGAGGTGGGCTGCGGCCCGTTCGCGAGACGACCATGCTTCAGGTGCGCGACGGCGAACTGCTGGTCAGCGACGGCCCCTACGCCGAAACCAAGGAGCAGGTGGCCGGCTACAGCGTCCTGGAGTGCGCCAGCCTGGAGGAAGCGATCGAGGTGACGTCGAGGCACCCGACCGCCAGGATCGGCACGTTCGAGCTGCGGCCGTTCTCGTAGCAGCGCAGCCGCTTGCGCGGCCTGGCCGTTCCTATCGATCCGGCGGATCCTGGCCGCGGAAGTACGTCGCGGGCGTCATGCCGGTTTCCCGGCGGAACGCGGCCACGAACGCGCTCGCCGACTCGTAGCCGACGTGCCGTGCGACGTTCCCGACCGGCTGGCCGGCGGCCAGGTCTTCGATGGCGGCCTGGAGCCTGAGCAGGGCCCGCCAGCGGCCGAACGGGATCCCGGTGTCGGCCACGAACGCCCGGGCCAGGGTGCGCGCGCTGGCGCCGACTTCGCGGCCCCACTCGGCGAGCGTGCGCCCGTCGGCCGGATCGGCGGCCAGCGCATCGGCCACCGCCCTGGCCCGTTCCTCGGCCGGCATCCGGACCTCGATCGTCGTCATCGCGACCGGCTGGAGCAGGTCGACGAGCATGGTCTCGGCGTGCAGGCGCCTGGCCGGGTCAAGGTCGGGGTTCTCCAGGTAGCCGATCAGCTCGGCCAGCAGCGGGCTGGCCGCGACCGGGGTGAAGTCCGGCCAGCTGATCGGGCACCGGTCGGGCCTGATGTAGAGCGTCCGCATCGTGGCGGTCCCGTCCGACAGCGTCTCGTGCCGCAGCCCGGCCGGGATCCACAGCGCCCTGGTCGGCGGCAGCGCCCACGTCGACGCGGCGGTCCGGACGGTCAGAACCCCGTTGGCCGCCCACGCCAGCTGATGATCGGCATGGGTGTGCCAGTCGAAGACCAGGCCGGCGGGCATCGGAAAGGTGACGACAATGACGGCCGCCTGATCAGGTTGTCCATCCCGCGACACGAGATGGCAGCCTACGCTCTTGGGCCCGGCAGCCTCCATCCGTAGCGTCGGAGCCATGAACGAGAACCACGCGAGATTGTGCCCGAGCCCCGAGTGGGCGGAACATATCCAGACCGAGGTCCTGCCGTCCCTGACCGCGCAGGCCGACCTCGGTGCCGACATGCTCGAGATCGGCCCTGGCCCCGGCGCGGCCACCGAGTGGCTGCGGCACCAGGTGAAGCGGCTGACCGCGGTCGAGATCGACCCCGAGGCGGCGGCCAGGCTGGCGGAGAAGTACGCCGGCGGCAATGTCGAGGTGGTAGTCGGTGACGCGACGACGCTGGGCTATCCGGACAGGTCGTTCGACTCGGTCGGCTCGTTCACGATGCTGCACCACGTCCCGACGCTGGCCCTGCAGAACAAGATCCTGGCCGAGGCATTCCGGGTGCTGCGGCCGGGCGGCGTGCTGATCGGCTCCGACAGCCTGGCCAGCAACGGCCTGCACCACTTCCACGAGGGCGACACCTACAACCCGATCGAGCCGGGCACGTTGCTCAGCCGGCTCCAGACCATCGGCTTCGGCAAGCTGACGATCATGGTGGACGACATTCTCAAGTTCGTCGCGCACAAGCCGGCCAAGGACACGGAAGAAGCGGAGGACGCGGCGTGACCGGCACGCGGGAACTGAAGAGCGCGATCATCGGCCTGCTCGGCTTCGCGGCCGCGCAGGAGCAGGTCCTGCTGACGGCCAGCCCGCCGGGCGAGTCCGGCAGCGCGAGCGACTGGGCCGCGCTGCCGATTGTCGCGCACAACACCGAGTTCAGGGCGCAGCAGGTGGAGCGGCTGCGAGCCATCGCTTCCGGCCGGGTACCCGCGGAGTTCGCTGAAGTAGACCACTCCTGCGACCCTGCGTACCAGGCGTACGCGGCGCATCCTGCGGCCCAGGTCGCGGGCGACAGCTGGCGGGTAGCGGGCGAGCTGATCGATGCCGTGGAAACTGTGGGCGCCGACGACCTGCTCGACCCGTCCAGGAACCCGTGGCTGCGGGGCCGGCAGCTCTGGCTGCAGATCGTCGTGCGCGGATTCTGGCACCCGACCGGCCACCTGGCCGACTACTACGCCGGGCACGGCCAGCCCGATCGCGCGGTCGCGATGACCGCCCTCGGCCTGGCCACGGCCCGCTACCTGCGGGTGCCGGACCAGGCGTGCGGCATGGCCGGCTACAACCTGGCCTGCGCCCAGGCGAAGACGGGCCAGCTCGACGACGCCGCGGCGACCGTCCGCGACGCGGTCTCGCTCAATGCCGATCTGCGCGCCAAGGCCGCCAGCGAGCCGGACCTCGCCATCCTGCGAGCGAGCCGGCCGGCTGGACTCGGCCCTGGCATGATGGCGGCGTGACACACTACGCACGATTTGCCGGGTTCTATGACCAGATCATGGGCGACCGGTCGGCCGATATCGAGCGGATTCGTGACTACATCAAGCGGTACCGGCCGGCCGCGAGCTCGCTGCTCGAGCTGGGCTGCGGCACCGGTGCCGTGCTCGCCGGGCTAGCCGCGGACCTGTCGGTGACCGGTGTCGACCGGTCGCCGGAGATGCTCACGGTCGCCGCCCGCAGCGTGCCGGCCGCGCGGCTGGTCCAGGCCGACGTGACCAGCTTCTCGCTCGGCACCCGGTTCGACGTGGTCATCTGCGTCTTCGACACGCTCAATCACCTGCCGTCGCTGGATGCCTGGCGAGCGATGTTCGAGCGGGTGCACGAGCACCTCGCCGACGGCGGGCTGTTCTTCTTCGACGTGAACACGACCGGCAGGCTGCGCCGGCTCTGGCAGGGACCTGCCTTCGCCGCGGATTTCGGCGAGAACACGATGATCATGGATGTCCTGCCCGCCGGCTCGGGCGGCGGCGGTGAGCTGTCGACGTGGACCGTCCGGATCTTCGAGCGGATCGCGGGCGACATGTTCCGGCTGCACGAGGAGCGGATTCCTGAGCTGGGCGTTCCGCTGGCCACGATCCGCGATGTCCTGGCGGCCAGTTTCGACCTGCTGGAGGAGGCGGAGCTGGACGGCGGCCCGGTGTCCGACGAATCGAGCCGGGTGTTCTTCGCCTACCGCCGCCGCCAGCCGTAACCGGCGCTGATCGGGGCCCGCTTCGACGGCCGCTCAAAGCAGCCGGAGAACGCCAGCCGGCCGGGTGTCGCCCGGCCCGGCCGACCGGCGGCTGGGCATGACCGCGGGGCCTCGGAAACCCGACTGGCCCGTCATGCCGACCGACCCACGTGCCGGGCCGGCCTCTCACCCAGCAAGACGCTTGACCAGCCCGGCGAGTTCCCGATCGATGACTCTGCGTCGACAAGGAAGCGCTGCAACTCCGTCCGCGTCTACGCCGGTCCCGCCGGCCACCTGTTCTGCCTGTCCACCCGCCCATGCCCTCCAGGCGCAAGCCTGATTCAGGCCACGTAGCCGAGGGCTGGCCGGCAAATGCGCGAGACCACGAACGCACTCGGCGTGTCAGTGCCGTTTAATGTCGGTGGGCAGTGTTAGTATTCGAGTACTTGTTCTAGTGAGATGGTGTCACCTGGGGCGTGTACTCCAGGGGTGATGAGTTCCCACCCGGCGCAGCCGTTCGCGGCTGAGTGGCCGTACGTTTCCTGACCGGGCGCCGAGACCTATCGCGACCGGCCCGCTCCGCCAATCCCCTACCCGCAGTCCCGGGCTTTGGTAACTCCTCTGGCGTCCGGCGCCTCTATCGTCCGCCCTCTGCCGTCCGCTGCCTGTGTCGACCGCTGCCTGTGTCGTCAGCCCGTTGCCGTCTGCTGCCTGTGCCGTGAGGAGGTGAGTCTGGTGCCCGATCCTGATCCCGAATGGTTCCCGCCGCTGGCGGGTCCGGACCGGCCGGCCGCGGACTGGCCCGCTCCCGGCCCCGTTCCCGGTCCCGCTCCCGGCCGTGCTCCCGGCCGTGCTCCCGGTCCAGCCGGCGTCCCGGCCGGCGTTCAGGTCCCGGGGTCCCCGGCGGGCGGGCCGGTGGACCGGGGGCCGTTCCCAGTGCCCGCCCAGCCGACCTCGGCGGATGAGGCGGTGGCGATGATGCTGACCGCGCTGGACTGGCTGGCCCGCGCGGACCTAGCCGCCGCGCCGGCCGCCGTGCAGGCTCAGTGCCTGCGCGGCCTGGAACGCGCCCAGTCCGTCCACGCCGCCGCCCGCGCCCGCGCCCTCGGCGCGTTCACCGCCTGCGGCGGCTACGAGCTGGACGGGCAGGGATCCCCGCGGACCTGGCTGACCTGGCAGACAAAGGTCACCCGGCCCGCCGCCAGCGCCGCGCTCGCCGCCATGCGCAGTCTCCAGGACCACCCCGCGATCGCCGGTGCCCTCGCCGACGGCGCCCTCTCCGTCTCGTGGGCGCGGCAGATCGCCGCCTGGACCGACCAGCTTCCCGAGGACTGCCGCGCTGACGCGGACGTGATCCTGCTCGCCGCCGCCCGCGGCGGCGCCGACCTGGATGGCCTGGCCGAGCTGGCGGAAGAGATCCGCCGCCGGACCGCCGACCCGGACAAGGATCCCGGCGACGGGTTCGAGGACCGCGCCCTGCGGCTGGCCACCACCCTCGGCGGCGCCGGCCGTCTCCACGCCGACCTCACCCCCCGCGCCGCCGCCGCCCTCCAGGCCGTCCTGGACGTCCTCGGCAAGAAAGCCGGACCCGAAGACACCCGCAGTCCGGTCCAGCGCCGCCACGATGCGCTGGAAGAAGCCTGCCGGCGGCTACTCGCCGCCGAATGCCTGCCCGACCGGGCCGGCCAGCCGGTCAGGCTCCAGCTCAGCCTCAGCCTCGACGGCCTGCTCAACGGCGCCGGGAACCGGCCCGCCCCGCCCGGATCCGAGTTCCCCGCCGCCGGACCCGGAGACGACTGCGACGCCGCCATCGCCCCCATCATCACGGGCCGCGTCGACCGCGACCTGCTCGACCAGCTCGCCGCCCAGCTCACCCGCCGCCCCGGCCAGAGCCTGGAGCGCAACAGAGCCGCCACCCGGGAGCTCATCCTCGCCAACGCCATCGCCCTGCTCTCCGGACCCGCCGGCCTGGCCGCCTCGCTCCGCACCGGGACTCTGCCCGACCCCGCCGCCTCGATCAGCCTGCCCCTCGACGTCGGCGCCACCACCGAGACCATCCCGCCGCACCTCCGCCGCGCGATCATCACCCGCGACCGGCACTGTGCCGCCCCCGGCTGCGACCAGCCACCCCCGGCGTGCCACGTCCACCACATCATCCCCCGCAGCCAGGGCGGCACTACCAGCCTCACCAACTGCCTTCTGCTCTGTTCCTTCCACCACCTCATCCTCGTCCACCGGTGGGGCTGGACCATCAGGCTGAATTCCGACGGCACCACCACCGTGACCAGCCCCGGCGGACGCGTGCTACGGAGCCACAGCCCGCCCGCCGCCGCCTAGCTCGGCGGCCCGGCCAGCCGAATCACTCCCAACTCCCCAACCAGCTCCCGCGGCAGTCCATGCGTCTCATGCAGGTAGGCCAGATCCGCCTCGCTCAGCGGCCGGCCGGGCTCGAACCGCGCCAGCACTTTGCGCCCGCGCTCCAGCAGCCCGCGGAAGCGCCGCTCCTCCTCCCGCAGAGCCTCCCGCACGCGAACGACATCGGGCTCCTGGCCGAACTGCGTCAGGGTGTGCTCGATGAGCAGGTTCGGCAGCTCATCGAGCGAGCTGGTCGGGTCCTCGCGCCACAAGGTGGTCAGCACGCGCCTGAGCAGCCGCCGCAGGACGTAGCCGCGCCCGGTGTTCGACGGCCGGACGCCATCGCCGATGATGACGATGCTCGACCGCAGGTGGTCGGTGAGCAGGCGCGATCGAGTCGGCCACAGCCCCGGCAGGGTCGCCATCCAGGGCTCGAAGACATCGCAGTCGTAGACAGACGACGTGCCCTGCACGACCATGAGCAGCCGCTCCAGGCCCATGCCGGTGTCCACGCTCCGCTGATGCAGCGGCTCGAGGCTGCCGTCGTCGTGGCGGCGGTAGCGCATCGTCACGTGGTTCCACAGCTCCATCCACCGTCCGTCCGTACCTGGCGTGCCCTGCGGCGGGCCGTCGCCCATCCAGACGAAGATCTCCGAATCGGGGCCGCACGGGCCGGACGGGCCGTTCGACCACCAGTTGTCGTCCGTGGTCAGCTCGACCGGAACGCCGAGTTCGGCCCAGGTCCGAATGGACCGGGTGTCAACGGGCACCTGGTCGTCGCCCCCGAATACGGTCGCGTGCAGCCGGCTGGCCGATGCCGAAGCCGCCGGTGAGCAACTCGAAGCCCCAGCGCAGGCTCTGCGGTCCGTCGTAGTCACCCAGCGACCAGGAGCCGAGCATCTGGAACACGGTCAGGTGGGTGTCGTCGCCGACCTCGTCCAGATCGGTCGTGCGCAGGCAGCGCTGCACGCCGACCAGCCGCCGGCCCTGCGAGTGCGGCCTGCCCGCCAGGTACGGAGTCAGCGGATGCATGCCCGAGGTCGTGAACAGCACCGGGTCGCCGTCCGGCGGCACCAGGGAACTGCCCGGCAGCAGCCGGTGATCTCGGTTCTCGAAGTACTGGAGAAAGCAGGTCGTTGGGTCCATGAAGGGTTCCTTTCCGGACCGGAAAAGGAACCGCTGGCATGGCCGCGATACGAGGATCAGGCGCCGGCGAACCGTTTCCGGTCGCCAGCGGCGGGTCAGTTCAGGCGAGGGCAACCGGCGAGCGGATAGCTCGCGCGGTGGCACTACTCCGACTGACGGTCATGTCGCCCACTGTAGGCACCAGCCGCGGGCTGGCCAAGCGTTTATCCGCGCCCGGGTCAGCCGGTTTCCGGCGGCGCCTCGCTGCGCTGCAGGACCAGGACCGACCGGCCAGCCACCGGCAGTGACTGGTCGCAGCTGAGGGACGCGCCCTCCCGGTCCGCAGCGCCGGTGTCGACGACCAGATCCCACCACTGGCCCCACTGCTTAGGCAGGATCCAGTCGATGGCCTCGTGGTGGCCGTTGAACAGGAGCAGCAGCGAGTCGTCGGTGACCCGCTGGCCGCGCCGGTCCCGGTCGGTGATGGCCTCGCCGTTGAGGAAGACTCCCACCGAGCCCGTGCCGGAATCCCAGTCGTGGTCGCTCATCTCGCCGCCATCGGGGCGGCACCAGCCGAGGTCAACTGAGCCGCGGATGGGCAGGCCCTGAAACCAGCGGCGCCGGCGCAGGACCGGATGCTCGCGCCGCAGCGCGATCAGCCGCCGGGTGAATTCGGCCAGCGCCTCGTCGGTGTGCTCCCAGTCCAGCCACGAGATCTCGTTGTCCTGGCAGTAGGCGTTGTTGTTGCCCCCCTGGGTACGGCCGGACTCGTCCCCGGCGAGCAGCATCGTGACGCCCTGGGACAGCAGCAGGGTGGCGAGGAAGTTGCGCTGCTGCCGGTGCCGCAGCGCCAGCACGTCCGCGTCGTCCGTGTCTCCCTCCGCGCCGCAGTTCCATGACCGGTTGTGGCTCTCGCCGTCGGCGTTATGCTCGCCGTTCGCCTCGTTGTGCTTGTCGTTGTAGGAGACCAGGTCACGCAACGTGAACCCGTCATGCGCGGTCACGAAGTTGACGCTCGCGCCCGGGTGCCGGGCGTCGGCCTGGTACAGGTCCGAGCTGCCGGTCAGCCGGGATGCGAACTCGCCGAGCGTGGCCGGCTCGCCGCGCCAGAAGTCACGGACCGTGTCGCGGTACCGCCCGTTCCATTCCGACCACAGCGCCGGGAAGTTGCCGACCTGATACCCGCCCTCGCCGATGTCCCAGGGCTCGGCGATGAGCTTGACCTGCGACACCACGGGGTCCTGCTGGATCAGGTCGAAGAACGCCGACAGCCGGTCGACCTCGTGGAACTGCCGCGCCAGGCTGGCGGCCAGGTCAAACCGGAAGCCGTCGACGTGCATGTCCGTGACCCAGTACCGCAGCGAGTCCATGATCAGCTGCAGGGTGTGCGGATGGCGGACGTTGAGGCTGTTCCCCGTGCCCGTAGTGTCGTAGTAGAACTGGGGGGCGTCGGGAACGAGTCGGTAGTACGCGGCGTTGTCGATGCCCTTCATCGACAGCACCGGGCCGAGGTGGTTGCCTTCGGCCGTGTGGTTGTAGACGACGTCGAGTATGACCTCGATGCCCGCTTCGTGCAGCGCCCGCACCATGGCCTTGAACTCGGCCACCTGCTCGCCCCGCTGGCCCGTCGCGTACGCGTTGTGCGGCGCGAGGAAGCCGATCGAGTTGTAGCCCCAGTAGTTGCGCAGGCCGCGCTCGACCAGGTGGGAGTCGTTCACGAACTGGTGCACCGGCATCAACTCGACCGCGGTGATACCCAGCCTGGTGAGGTGTTCCACGGCCGCCGGATGGGCCAGCCCCGCGTACGTGCCGCGCTGAGCCTCCGGGATGCCGGGATGGCGGGCGGTGAACCCCTCGACGTGCACCTCGTAGATGACTGACTCGTTCAGCGGGATGTCGGGCGGCCGGTCGTTTCCCCAGTCGAAGAACGGGCTGTGCACCACCGACCTGGGCACGTGCGGGGCGCTGTCGTCATCGTTACGGGAGTTATCGTCGCCGAAGTTGTAGGGGAAGCAGGCCGGCGCCCAGTCCACCGCGCCCTCGATGGCCTTGGCGTACGGATCGAGCAGCAGCTTGGCCGGGTTGCAGCGCAGGCCACGCTCTGGCTCCCAGGGCCCGTGCACCCGGTAGCCGTAGCGCTGGCCCGGGCCGATCGACGGCAGGTAGGCGTGCCAGCACGACGCGTCGACCTCCTCGAGCCTGAGCCGCTGCTCGGTGCCGTCCTCGTCGAACAGGCAGAGCTCGACCAGGTCGGCGACTTCGGAGAAGAGGGAAAAATTCGTGCCCGCACCGTCGTAGCTAGCACCCAGCGGGTACGGGCGGCCCGGCCACGCCTCGATGGCGTCGGTCATCAGCGGATCCTCTCGGGGTTCGCGGGCGGGCCGGTATCGCGGGCCGGATCGGTCAGGATCGCCACCGAGTCGGGCGGCAGGACCACGCCATCGGGCAGCCGCGCGATGGCGGCGTCGGACGCCGCCAGCAGCTCAGCGTCCGTCAGGAAGGTCCAGTCCTCGTGGCCGAGGTTACAGGCCACGGCGACCTGCCCGCGGCACATCACCAGCCAGCCGGCCGACTCGTCGAACTCCGTCCTGACCCGGTCGAGCCGCGGATCGGTGAGGTCGGGAAGCTGGCGGCGCAGGCTGAGCAGGCGGCGGTACCAGGCCAGCAGGCCGGTTGCTGGTTCTGTCCAGTCGAGCCGGGACTGGGTGAAGGCGTCGGGGTCCTGCGGGTCGGGCACGTGCTCCCAGCCGAACGCCGCGAACTCCGCGCGCCGCCCCACGCTAACGGCGCGGCCTAGCTCGGGGTCGTGGTCGGTGAAGTACTGGAACGGCCTGGTGGCCCCCCACTCCTCGCCCTGGAACAGCAGGGGCACGAACGGGGCGGTCAGCAGCAGCGCGGCGGCTATCCGCAGTCGTCCCTGGCTCATCAGAGCGCTGGACCGGTCGCCTGCGGCGCGGTTGCCGACCTGGTCGTGATTCTGGCTGGCCACGACGAACTGGCTGCCAGCCAGCCCGGCCGGCGACCGTCCGTGCACGCGGCGCCGGTGCGGTGAGTAGCAGCCGTCGAACACCCACGCCTGGCGCAGCGCCTTGGCCAGCTGGGCGAGCGAGCCGAATTCGCCGTAGTAGCCGTCGCGCTCGCCGGTCAACACCGCGTGCAGCGCGTGATGCCAGTCGTCAGCCCAGGCCGCGTCGAGACCGTAGCCGCCCGCGTCCCGGCCGCGGACGAACCGCGGATCGTTGAGATCGCTCTCGGCGATCAGGAACAGCGGCCGGCGCTCCTGCGCCGCGAGAACCTCGACCTCGGCCGCGAGCTGCTCGCAGATATGCACGGCCGAGTCGTCGGCCATCGCGTGGACCGCGTCCAGCCGCAGCCCGTCGCAGTGATAGTCGCGCAGCCAGGAGCGCGCGTTGTCGAGCACGAAGCGCCGGACCTCGCCACTGTCGGGCCCGTCCAGGTTGATGCCGTCGCCCCATCTGGTCTGATGGCGGGCGGAGAAATACGGCCCGAACTCGGGCAGGTAGTTCCCGGCCGGCCCCAGGTGGTTGTAGACGACGTCGAGCACCACCCCCAGCCCGCGATCGTGCGCCGCGTCGACGAGCCGCTTGAGCCCGTCCGGTCCCCCGTAGGCGTGGTGCGGGGCGAACAGGTCGACGCCGTCGTAGCCCCAGCCGCGGGTACCGGAGAACTCGGCCACCGGCATCAGCTCGATCGCGTCGACGCCGAGCTCGACCAGGTGATCGAGATGCGCGATCGCGCCGTCGAAGGTGCCGGCCGCGCTGAACGTGCCGATGTGGATCTCGTACAGCACGCAGCCGGGCAGGGCCAGCCCGCGCCAGCCCGCGTCGGACCAGCCGAACGACGTGTGGTCGACGAGCCGGGACAGGCCGTGCACGCCATCGGGCTGGAAGGCCGAGCGCGGGTCGGGCCGCGGCGGCCCCCCGTCCAGGCTGAAGCCGTAGTCGCAGCCCTCCGCCGCCACCGTCCACCAGCTGCTGCCGGAGCGCTGCATCGGGATCCGGCGGCCGTCGAGCACCAGGTCGACGCGGGCCGGGCGCGGCGCCCAGACCGTGAACTCGTGCATCAGCTCACCCGCCCGAGCACGGCGACGGGGAACCCTCTGAGCAGTTCCGCCACGCCGACCGTCCCGCCGCTGGTCTCCCCCGTGATGACGTCGGTCCACGATCCGGGCGGAAGCGTCACGGTGGTGCCGGCCCAGTCCCCGGCCAGCCGTGCGACCAGGCGGGGCACCACGACGGCGACAGCCTCCGCGCCGCCGGCCCGGGAGAAGGCCACAACATGCTCGGCCCTGGCGCCGCTGGCGACCAGGGGCTGGTAGTCCGGCCCGAATGCTTCGCGATGCTGCCGCCGGTACGTGAGCACCCGGTGGATGAGCCAGAGTTTCGGGCCGCCGTCGGCCATCCGGTCGAGGGCGGATTCAGGTCCGTTCAGCTCGGCCAGCAGCGCCCGCCGGGCACCGTAGTCGACCGGCCGGCGGTTATCCGGGTCGACCAGCGACAGGTCCCACACCTCGGTCCCCTGGTACAGGTCGGGCACGCCCGGGCAGGTGAGCAGCAGCGCCATCTGCGCGAGCGAGCTGATCCGGCCAAGCTGCACGAGCTGGTGCTCGGCCAGGAAAGACTCGAGATCGACGACGAAACCGGCGTCGGCCAGGATCGCGTCCACGAACGCGGCGAGCGCGTCGTCGTACTCGGGGCGCGGGTCGACCCAGGACGTGTGCGCCTTCGCTTCCCGCGCTGCCTTGGCCATGAAGGCGCGGACCCGGCCGGCGCCGATCGGCCACGCGCCGACCAGGGTCTGGTACAGCAGGTACTCGGCGTTGGCATCCGGCCAGCCGTCGCGCTTGTGCCGGGCGTTGCGCCGGGCCCATCGCTGCACCGCCTCGGCAAATGCCTGCGGGAGCTCGGCCAGCAGGGCGATCCTGGCCCGCAGGTCACCGCTGCGCTTGGTGTCGTGTGTCGAGAGGGTGATCATGGCCTCTGGCCGCGCCGTCGCCATGTCGGCGTGGAAGTCGGCGACCGGGCGGCCGAAGATGTCCGGGCTGCCGCCGACCTCGTTGAGCGAGACCAGCGGGTGGTACCGGTAAAAGGCCGTGTCTTCCACTCCCTTGGCCATCACCGGTGCGCTGACCTGAGCGAACCTCACCGCGAACTCCACTTCCCCCGGGTACTCGAGCAACAGCAGCCGGCCGAGAAACTGGAGCAGCTCGACATCGATGTCAGGCCGGACCTGGCGGGCGGACCTGACGGCCGCGGCCACATTCGCCCGGTCCGCGGCGCTGACCGGACGGCCGGGGAAGGCGTAGACGCGGTAGACGCCGAACCCGGCGACCAGCTCCGTGAGCGCGTCCCGCAGTTCCCGCCGCGTGTGGTCGCGCTGGCGCCGGTGCTGTTCGCACAGATCGGCCAGCAGCCCGGTCAGCCGCTCGAGCTCGGCAGCCAGTTCCGCACGCATGATCTGCAGCTTGGCCGCACGGGCGATCTCGCCGAAGGTGGCCCGCTGACCGGTGAAGCGGCCATAGCCAGCCCGCATGGCCGCCTGTCCAGCGGAGTCGGTATAGAGCTGGCTGACCCGGTTGAGGAAGTCATACCCGCTGGTTCCCGCCACCGGCCAGGACTCGGGCAGCTCCTCATCGGGCGCGAGGATCTTCTCCACCACGACGTAGCCGCAAGTCTCAGCCAGCCTGCGGAGATACCCCTCGGGGTCGGCGAGGCCGTCCACGTGATCGATCCGCAGTCCGTCGACCGTTCCGTCCCGCACCAGTCCGAGGATGAGGCGATGCGTGTCGTCGAAGACGTCGGGATCCTCGACCCGCAGTCCGGCCAGCGTCTCGATATTGAAGAACCGCCGGTAGGACAGCTCTTCTGAGGCCGTTGCCCAGTAGGCGAGCCGGTAGTTCTGCCGGTCGAGGAGCTGGTCGAGAGCGTCGGGATCGGCGTTCAGCGCATCGACCTCGGTGTCGATGGCGTCGGCGATCGGCCCGGACCGGCAGAGCCCGTCGAGCCGTTCGCGAAGTTCCTCCTTGCCCGTGTGCCGTTCGGCCACGGCCGCAGGGTTGGTCAGGATCGCGTGCGGGAGCTCTCCGTGCGCGGCCGCTAGTCTCGCCAGCTCCGCCGAGCCGGCCCGCTCCGCGGCGCGGCCCAGGAGCCCGTCGAGCGTGCGCGGCGACACCGGCGCCTCGTGCTCGTGATAGCGCACGACGAACGAGCCGCCCCGGCGCTCGACCGACAGCTCGCCGGCCTCGAGCACCCGGCCGTAATGATCGGCCAGGACCGGCATCAGCACGGTGGCGGTCAGCTTGCGCTGCGGGGGGTCCCAGTCGATGTCGAAATACCTCGCGTAGCGGCTGGACGGCCCGTTCTCCAGAACGTCCCACCACCACGGATTGGCCCGGAGCGCCATGTGGTTCGGGACGATGTCAAGGATCTGGCCCAGCCCGGCCTGGGCCAGGTGCTTGGCCATCCGGCCGTGACCGTCGGCACCGCCCAGCTCGGCGCTGAGCCTGGAGTGATCGGTCACGTCGTACCCGTGCGTGCTCCCCGCGGCCGCTTGCAGGTACGGCGAGCAGTACAGGTGCGAGACCCCGAGATCAGCGAGATAGCCGGTGATAGCCGCCGCGTCATCGAAGGTGAAGCCCGCATGCAGCTGCACCCGGTACGTCGCGGCTCGCATCAGCCCTCTCCCTCCCGTTCGCAGGGACCTGCCCTGATGTGCGCGGATGATGCATGGCGAACTCGCGAGCGCGAGGAAGTACCGGCCGACTCGAAACCGAGCCGACGGGATCGGCTAGGACGTCCGATATTGGCGCGGGAAGCCCGGCATTCGACCATGACAGCTAGGATAACTATCTTTGCTGGGAGTTCCTGCAAAAGAATTAAGACCTAGCTAAGAATTCTTTAACGGAGAGCTTCGATGTGTCATCCGGCTGGCCCTAGCATGCGTCTATATAGCGCCGGGTAACTCGCAAGGCTTACCGCGGCCCGTTTGATCTTTGGGTGCATATTTTCCAGTCGGGGGGCAGATGGAGGCGGTACTTAATGCGCCTGCGCCGGGAGCATTTGGCGCGCAGCGTAGCGACATAGTATTTACCTGCGGTCAGTGAAACTTCCCTCTGGTCCGAGATGAAGATAGCGATGATGACGGAAGGCACCTATCCGCACGGGTTCGGCGGCGTGAGCGTCTGGTGCGATCAGCTCATCCGCGGTATGCCTGGCTACGACTTCCAGCTGGTCGCCATCGTGGCGACGGGAGCCGAGCAGGCCGTGTGGCCGCTGCCCGCCAACGTCACCTCGATGGTCAGGGTGATGCTGTGGGGGCCGGCGCTCAGGGCCGCGATCAGGGGCGGGCTGCCGGTGCGCCTGCTGCGCGGTCTCATCGATACCTTGCTCGACCCCTCGCCGAAGGCCCAGCCGCACTTCGCGGACGTGCTGCGCGACCTGTTCGAATATGCCCAGCGCGGGGACCTCGGCGCCGACCTGATCAGCGACCAGGCCATTAAGGTGCTCAGCGAGACCTGGCGGGACCGCTGGCAGGGCAGCCCGCGGTCCGCGCCGTCCCTGCATGACGCGGTCACCGCGATGCAGTTGCTGGCCCACTGCCTGCGCCCCCTGTCCTATCCGTCGGCCCAGGCCGACGTCGGGCACGCGGTCACGAACGGGCTCGGAGTACTGCCGGCCCTGGCCGCTAAATGGCAATACGGCATGCCGATACTGGTCACCGAGCACGGGGTTTACCTGCGGGAGCAGTACTTGCGAAACAGCAAGAGTCCCTACCGGTGGCCGGTGAAGTCCTTCCATCTGGCATTCATGCGCCGTCTTTGCATGCTGGGTTATAGCGAGGCTGAGACGATCACGCCTGGCAATGTCTATAACCGGCGCTGGGAGGAACGTCTCGGCGCCGAGCCCGGGCGCATCCGGACGGTCTACAACGGTGTCGATCCGGCGAACTTTCCGGCCATAGTCGGTGAGCCCGCCGATCCGACGATCTCGTGGGTAGGACGCATCGACCCGATTAAGGACCTGGAAACACTGCTGCGGGCATTCTGCATCGTGCGACGGGACATGCCCGGCGCAAAGCTCCGATTGTTCGGGGCGCCGCCGCACGGCCGGGATTCGTACCTGCAGCGCTGCCGGGCGCTGGCCGCCGAACTCGGTGTGGCCGGGTCGGCGACCTTCGAGGGCCGCATCGAAGACATCCGCGATGCCTACGGCGCTGGCTCCATCGTCGCGCTGTCGAGCGTGTCGGAGGGTTTTCCCTACAGCCTGATCGAGGCCATGACGTGCGGGCGGACCTGCGTCGCCACCGATGTGGGCGGAGTAGCCGAGGCGGTCGGCGATACCGGCCTGGTCGTTCCGCCGCGTGACCCGGAGCGAATGGCCCAGGCCTGCCTGACCTTGCTACGGAACAACGAATTGCGGCTCCGGCTCGGCGCGGCGGCTCGTGCCCGCGCGCTCGAGAATTTCACCCTGGACGCGGCGATCAGCACGTTCGACGAGATTTACAGCTTCCTCGGCTCAGGCCGGCCGCTCCCGATGGTCCCGTCCGCCACGATCCAGCTTGAGCAGGCGGTCCTGGTCGGCGCGGGCCGCCGAAGCGCGGGACGGGCGGCTGACGCGCTCCCATCGGGTGCCAGCGAGCACGGGGCCAGCAAGCACGGGGCAGGCGAGCACGGGGTCAGCCAGCACGGGGTCAGTACGCACGGGCCCGGCCCGGGCCGCGTTGGGGCCGGTCAGAACGGGGCCAGTCGGAACGGGGCCAGCCAGAACGGCCTTGACGAGCTTTGCCACCGGTTCGTGCTCGTCTGCGAGTCCGCCGTCGATCCGCTGGAGATCTCCAGCGCGCTCGAGTTCGAGGGGCTGAGTGACCAGGCGGCGCAGGACCGGTACGGTGCTCGCGACGTCTTCGCGCTCGCCGACGAGATGTACCGGCGGGTCCCGCGTCGGCCGGCCGAACCGGAGCAGCCTGCCGACCCGTGGCAGATCAGCAAGATCCGGTCCGCCTTGCACGGCCTGCTCTACGGTCTGCCGACAGCCTGCTTCCCGGCTGCCACCGGGCTGCTGACCGGCCCGGGAGTCCTGACTGTCCTGATCGTCGCGCTGCTCGCGTCCTGGGCCATCAGCCAGGCCCTGGCCTATCTCGGCCATGCGCGGATGGGGCAGGCGGAGCCAGCCCAGGCCGCCCGGCTGCTGCTCGGCGGGACCGCCGGCGGCACCGCAGCAGTCGTCCTGGCCACCGCGGTGGCGGCCATCGCGGTGCACGCACGGGTGACCGCGCTGGTTTTCGGCGTCGGGCTGGGCACGTACATGGTCGGCGCCACCGTGCTGATGGTGCTGGGTGCCGAGCGACTGCTCGTGCTCGCGCTCGCGCCGGCCGTGCTCGGCGCGGCAGGTTTTCTGATCGCCGGGCGGCCCACGCTGCTGGAGCACGCCGTCTGGGGCGCCCTCGCGGTCACGCCACTGCTCGCGGCCGGCCTGGCCGCGGCGCTGGCCTGGCAGCGCGGGCGGTCCGCCCGCGGGCAGTCAGGTCAGGTCGTGTCCGACTTGCGCCGCGCGCTGCCTAGCGCGGGATTCGGGCTGGTCGCCGCCGGGCTGCTGGTGTTCCCCTTCGCCGCGTCCGGTCATGGCGTCGACCAGGGCGCGCAGCTCGCCTCGCTGCCGCTGGCGCTGAGCATGGGCGCGGCTGAGTGGACGCTGGTCTGGTTTCGGCGCCGGACCCAGCGGATCCTGCGGACCACGCGGGAGCTCGTGGCCTTCGCCGCCCGGGCCAGGATGGCGCTGGCCGGGGCGCTGGTCCAGTACCTGTCGGCGGCCGTCGTGCTAACCGCCGCGGTCGTGGTGACCGCCACCGCGACCGGTCTTATCCAGCCGCACTGGTCCGTTCTCCCGCAGATCGCCACGTACCTGGCGCTCGGCGGGGCGATGTTCGTGGCCTTGCTGCTGCAGGCCTTCGGCGTTCGCGCGCTGCCCCTGATCACGTGCGCGGGAGCGCTGGTGCTCGAGGTCCTGTGGCGCCGCCTGGGGGTCATCGGCCAGATCGTGGCGTGCGCAGAACTGTTCATCGTGCTGACCGGCTACGCGGCGGTAACGCTGGGACGAGTCGTGCACCACGCCTAAGCAGGCACGGCGCCTGGCCACCCAGGCCGGCCAGGCGAACGGAATACAGCTACTAGGGGGAAGGATGATGATGGATCAGGTTGCCGTAACGGGGGCCGAGGGATTCATCGGCTCGCACCTGGTCGAAGCGCTGGTGCGCCGCGGGCACCGGGTCCGGGCCATGGTGCTGGCCAACATGCACAGCTCACGCGGCTGGCTGGACGCGCTCGACGCCGGCGTGCAGGACCAGGTGGACGTGGTCTTCGGCGACGTCCGCGATCCTGCGCTGGTGCGAACGCTGGTCGAGGGGGCCGCGGTCGTGTACCACCTCGCGGCGCTCGGCTCGGTTCCTTACTCCTATTGCGCTCCGCGGTCGTTTGTCGACACGAACCTGATCGGCACGCTCCATGTCCTCGAGGCCGTGCGCCAGTGTGAAACTCCGCGCCTGGTGCACACCTCGACGAGCGAGACGTACGGGACCGCACGCACCGTCCCGATCAGCGAGGCGCACCTGCTTCAGGCCCAGTCGCCGTACGCGGCGTCCAAGATCGCAGCGGACAAGCTGGCCGAGTCTTACCATCTGAGTTTCGGCACGCCGGTCGTGACGCTGCGGCCGTTCAACACGTTCGGACCCCGCCAGTCCGCGCGCGCCGTCATCCCGGCGATCATCATCCAGCTCGCTGCGGGCTCCCGCCAGCTCAAGCTCGGTGCGCTGGCGCCTACCCGCGACTTCACGTTCGTCACCGATACCGCCCAGGCGTTCGTGACCGTCGGCACGGCGCCGGCCTCGGCAGTGCTCGGCGAGGTGTTCAACGTCGGCCAGGGAACGGACGTATCCATCGGCCAGCTCGCCGAGGACATCGCGGGCCTGATGGGAGTCAGCGCTGACATCGTGGAGGACGCCCAGCGACTCAGGCCCAAGGACTCCGAGGTGATGCGGCTGGTCTGCGATGCCTCCAAGCTGCGCGAGCGGACCGGATGGCAGCCGCGGTACAGCCTGGCCGAGGGCTTGCGCCGGACCATTGGCTGGTTCGGCGAACCAGGGAACCTGGCCCGCTACCGGCCGAGCGAGTACAACCAGTGACCGGCAAGATGCACGCGGTCATCCTGGCCGGCGGGAAGGGCACCAGGCTCCGCCCCTATACGACGCGGCTCCCCAAGCCGCTGGTGCCGATCGGCGAAGAGCACTCGATCCTGGAGATCCTCCTCACCCAGCTGGCGGACTGCGGCTTCGGTCAGGTGACCCTGGCCATCGGTCATTTCGGGAACCTGATCCGCTCGTATATCGGCGACGGCAGCCGCTGGGGCGTCGGGATCGACTACACCAAGCCCGAAGAGGTACCGCTCGGCACGATGGGACCGGTGCTGCGGATACTCGACCAGCTTCCCGAGCACTTCCTGGTCATGAACGGCGATGTATTGACCGATCTCGACTACTGCGACCTGATGCGGCAGCACCGCCAGTCGGGCGCGCCGCTTACGGTGGCGACCTATCAGCGCGAAGTGCGGATCGACTACGGGGTGCTGACGACGAAAGACGGCCAGGTGGTGGAGTTCACCGAGAAGCCGACGATCGGCTACCGCGTCAGCATGGGCATCTACGCGTGCAGCAAGCAGGCGCTGAGGTGCTACCCGCCCGGCATGCCCTTCGGATTCGACGAGCTCGTGACGGACATGCTGGCGCACGGCACGCCGCCGCGGGACTACGCGTTCCAGGGCTACTGGTTCGACATCGGGCGGCCTGAGGACTACGACCGCGCCAACGCGGAGTTCGGCCTGATCCGGGGAAGCCTGCTCAGAGAGGCGAACGGGAGCTGAGCCCATGCGCCTGCTGATCATCGGCGCGAGCGGGTACCTCGGCGCGCACGTGCAGAACCGGGCCCGGGCCGCCGGGATGGACGTGGTCACCGCGAGCCGGTCAGGGCAGCACCGCCTCGATCTGGCCGACGGCCCGCAGCGGGTCGCGACGGTGATCGCCGCAGCGGCTCCCGACGCCGTGGTGAACTGCGCCGGCGCCACCTGCGGTCCGGATCTGGTCGCGGCCAACCTGCACGGGACGCACGCGATCGCCGAGGCGATGCTCAGGACGGGACCTGGCCGGCTGGTGCACCTGGGCTCAGCGGCCGAGTACGGGCCCGCCGAGGTACCGGTGAGCGAGTGCACTGCGCCGCGTCCCGCCTCGCTTTACGGCGTGACCAAGCTGGCCGGGACCCGGCTCGTGGAGCTGGCGGCCGCCGCCGGGCTGGACGCGGCAGTCCTGCGCGTCTTCAACCCGGTCGGTCCTGGCGCGCCGCCCACCAGCCTGCCAGGCCGACTCGCTGCTGAGCTGAGGGCCGCGCTGCGGCACGGCACCGACGTGCGCCTGGGATCCCTGGATGCGGTCAGGGACTTCGTCGACGCGCGTGACGTCGCCGACGCCGTGATCGCCGCCGTCAGTGCCGCCGCGCTACCGCACACCGTAGTCAACATCGGCGCCGGGCGAGGCGTGCCGGTCCGCTCGGTCGTGAAGGAGCTGATCGCGATCAGCGGATACCAGGGGCCCGTGGTCGAGAACACCGTGGTCCAGAACACCGTGGTCGAGAACACCGTTCCGGACGCGCCGGGACGCTCGGCCGACGTGCCCTGGCAGCAAGCCGACATCACGCGGGCCGCGCAGGATCTGGGCTGGACCCCGCACCGAGACCTCACGACCTCACTCACCGATCTGTGGGAGGCATGCCGATGAACCAGGTACCCGCGCCGGCCGAGTCCGCCCAGCCCCGGCTGATCGTGCCCGCCTACTTCCATCCTGCCACTCACCCCGGTGAGTGGACCTGGCTGGCCGACCGCGCGGCGCAGATCAGGATGGTCGTCCTGAACCTGGCCAACGGGCCAGGCTCGCGCGCCGACCCGGTCTATCTGCCCGCCCTCGACCGGCTGCGATCGGCGAGCGTCGCCGTCGCCGGGTACATCGACACGAACTACGGGCAACGGCCGCCGGACGAGGCCGCGGCCGAGCTCAGCAGGTACCTGGACTGGTACCAGGTCGACGGCGTGTTCTACGACCGTGCCTCCGCGGCGGCCGACCACCTCGGCCGGTACGCGGACCTGGCCCGGCGGGCCCGCGACCTGGGTGCGCGCCTGGTCGCGCTCAACCACGGAGCCCACCCGATCGAGGCCTACGCGGAGCATGCCGACTTGCTCGGCACCTTCGAAGGCCCCTGGAGCGCCTACCTCGAGCTTGCCGTGCCGCGCTGGGTCCGGTCACGGCCGGCCGAACGGTTCTTCCACCTGCTGCATTCCGTGCCGGCCAGCTCGTTCGGCGACGCGCTCCGGCTGGCGATCCGGCGCAACGCAGGCTCGGCGTTCATCACCGACCGCGGCGGGGTCAACCCCTGGGACGGCCTCCCGGCGGGCGAGATGTCGCGTCCGTGAGCAGGACCGGGCAGTTCTTAGCGCGGGCCCTCCTGCTGCTGGCCGTGGTGGTGCTCGCCGCGGCGGACGCGGTTCCGGTCGTGGCGGGCCGCCTGTGCCAGAAGGCGTTCGTCCCGGCCTATTTCTATCCCGGACGGTCCTGGACCAGAGCCATCGACAGCCGGCCGCCGCCGAGCATCATGATCCTGGACGTCACGAGTTCCGGTGCCGGCAGCCGCCCGGACCGCCGCTATCAGGCGACGGTCGGCCGCGCCGAGGCCGCGGGAATCACGATTCTGGGGTATGCCAATACGGATTATGCGCGGCGTCCAGCCGCAGCCGTCCAGGCCGACATCAGGCACTACGAGTCCTGGTACCACGTTCGTGACATCTTCCTTGACCAGGTCTCCAGTGACCGCGGCAGCCTGGCCTATTACCGGCGGCTCGGCGATTACGTTCATCGCAGCGCAGGCTCGATGGTGATGCTGAATCCGGGCACGTATCCCGCCAGGGGGTATATGTCGGTCGGCAACGTCGTCCTGGTATTCGAGGGCAGCTACGCCAGCTACGCCCGGCTGAGCGTCCCCGGCTGGGCCGGGCAGTACCCGTCCGCGAGGTTCGCGTACGCGGTCTATGCCGTCCCGGCCGACCGGGTCAGCGCCGTCATCGGCTTGTCGCGGCACCGCCACGTGGGCTATCTCTACGTCACCGGACGCGCCGGGACGAATCCCTATGCCACGCTGCCCGCCGGATGGCCGCGCGAGGACGCGGCCATCGCGGCGGGCTGCGCGGTACCTACTGGCAGGGGCGGTGCCAGCCGGCCAGGGCCGACTTGAACAAGGCCGTGTCCAGCTTGCCGCTGATAGCGGCCGGGCAGAACTTCTTCATATCCGCGTTCGAACTGGTGGAGCCCCAGTCGTCGGTGTACTCCGCGTTGAGGACCGGCTTGCCTGCCTGTACGTATGGCGGCGTCGCTATCCCGCACGTCTTGTAGTAATTGCACTCCTCGATCAGCAGGAAGTCGGTCGTGGGCTCGAGCGCCTTCGAGAAGGCGGCGTCGTTGTCGCCGTTCTTCTGCCCCCAGGCGAGCCCGAGGCTGTGCGCATAGGCCGCGAGCTTCCGGTCGTACGCGATGTTCTGGGTCTCGGTGATCGAGAGGCCCGTCTTGTAGGCGTAGGTATCGTCGAGATCTGGCTCGACCGCGTCGAAGCCCTTCGCCGCACACTGCTGGTTGATCATCGACTCGATGATCGAGACGGTCGATGCCGCATTTATGTTCAGGAAGTACTCCGGGTACCCAGCCAGCTTCGAGCCGAAATCTCCGGCCGCCTTCAGCTGCGCGTAGTAGCTGGTCGGGATTCCTTCCTGCGCGGCCGTGTAGTAATTTCCGGCCGTGCCGACCTCGATGTAGCAGATGACCTTGTTACCCTTCTGGTGCAGGGCGGTCACCGTCGAGGCCGGGTTCTCGATACCGTCGATGTCATAGACGGTCGGGTCGGGCGCCGGTTTTCCCGCGGCATTCAGCGCACCGGTGCCCAGGTCCACCGAGCTGCCGGTCCGGAACGTGTGACCGATCTCCCACTGCCACTCAGGACCGTTGTTCGGCCCGGCGTTGGTTGGCTTCCACCAGGTCACAGCCGCGTGGCCCCGGTGCGGGACGAGTACGGACACGAGAACGACGGTGACCGCTACGACCGCTAGCAGGCACAGTCCCCCGACGATGATTGTCGATTTCTTCATGATTCTTGCCTCTTGCTTTCCCCCGCAAGAAAGAATCGGGTCGTGGTTACTCGCCGACCTGCGCCTCGGGCATGAAGCCCCGAGCCCCGGACATTGCTTTACCAGGCGAGATCTATCCGCTTGCCCCGGCGCCTGGAATTACTGGCACAATCGGCGCTTCTGTGAGCCGCTTCGCTAGCGGCCTTGCCCAATACCGGGTATTCCCGTTGCCTACTCGGGTTATTCAGCCCGCAGTCGGATTAACTGGATTCGCGGCCCGGGAGCGAGCCGGGCGGGTCGGATTATTCGCGGCGCCGGTCACTTTCGTGATGCGGATGTTCCCGGTGGCTATCAGCCGGCTCGCCTGGTCGTATTTCCGGCTGACGATATCGTTACCGGCGCGTTCAATTTCTCGCAGCGCGGACCGGTAGCTTCCGGCGTCCGCGGGCGGGGCAGGGCCGTCGAGCGCGGCGCGCGCATCCGCGGCGATGCGCGCCCCGGCCCGGCCGGCCGCGCCGTGCTGGCCGGCCCGCAATGCGGCGCCCAGGCGGCCCACGTCGGCATTCAGTGCCGTGAGGAGCTTCCCGGCCGGGCCGGCCAGCCACCTCGCGCCGGCGGCGGTCGCGACCGGTGCGGTCTGGCCGGCCGTGGCCGGGTGCGTCGCGGCTCGGTGGGTCGCGGTCGGCCCGCCGCATCCGCTGACGACCGCCGTGAGCACAGCCGCCGCCAGGCCGGCCCTAACCAGCACAGCCGCCGCCAGGCCGGCCCTAACCAGCACAGCCGCCGCCAGGCCGGCCCTAACCAGCACAGCCGCCGCCAGGCCGGCCCTAACCAGCACAGCCGCCGCCAGACCGGCCGGACGCGGGCTAAACCGGTTCCGCACCGGCTCAGCTCACCGTCAGCGTGAAGGCCTGCGTGTCGGAACCGTAGGAGTTCTTCACGGTAATCGTGATGGAGTAAGTCCCCGACTTGGTCGGGGTGCCGGACAGCGTCAGGGTCCCGTTGCCGGTGTTGGTGAAGGCCAGGCCGGCCACGCTCCCGGTGTGGCCCAGGTTCGAGCGCGGGAAGCCGGATGAGGTGAAAGTGAAGCTGAACGGCGTGCCGCGGGTAGCCGCGGCACTCGCCGCGCTGGTGATGGCCGGGGCCTGGTCGACGGTCAGCGTGAACGCCTGGGTGGCCGTGCCGAGAAGACTGGACGCGCTGACGGTCAGCTTGTAGCTGCCGCCCAGGGTGGGCACTCCGGCCATGGTGGCCGTGCCGTTACCGTTGTCGACCCAGGTCACGCCCGGTGGAAGGATGCCAGCCTCGGCTATGGCCGGCGTTGGCGCGCCGGACGCCTTGACCGTGTAGCTAAGTGCCGATCCGACCGTAGCCGTGACGTTTGCCCCGGTCGTGATGACGGGCGCGGCGCTGACGGTCAGGACGAACATCTGAGTCGTCGTCCCGGCGGAGTTCTTGGCCGTGAGCGTGATCGGGTACCTGCCGCCTCCGGTCGGGATGCCCGTCAGGGTCGCCGTCCCGTTTCCGAGGTTCAGGAAGGTGACGCCGGGCGGCAGGGTTCCGCTGCGCGCCAGAGTGGTCAGGGCGACCGGGCTGCCGGCGGTGGTGACCGTGAACAGCAGCGGCTGTCCGGCTACGGCGGACGTCTGGGCCGGGCTGGTGAAGGCCGGCACGGGCGTCAGCGGCCCCGTCTTGGGCGCTCGGACGGCCAGCTTGATCGTCTGCGTGGCGGTGCCGCCGGCGTTGGATGCCGTGATCACCACCTGAGCGGTCCCGGCGGTAACCGCGCTCGTGCCCGAAAGAGTCCCGGTCCCGTCGCCGTTGTCGGCGAAGCTCACCCCGGCTGGCAGCGTGCCGCTGCTGAGCGCCACGGTCGGGTAGCCGCGGGCACTGACCAGGTAGCTGAACGGGGTACCCGCCGTCTCGGTGAGTGACGTACCGGTGGTGAAGGAAGGCCCTTCGTCGATCGTGAGCGTGAACGCCTGGCTGGTAAAGCCGGTCGAGTTCTTGGCCGTGATGGTCAGCGGGTAAATGCCGTGGGCCGAGGCCGCGGCGGTGCCGCTGATCGTGGCGGTGCCGTCGGTATTGGCGGTCCACGAGATGCCGGTCGGCAGGCTCCCCGTCCTGCTCAGGGTCGGCGTTGGCGAGCCAGTGGTGGTCACAGTGAAGCTGAAGGCCTGCCCCGCGGTGGCCGTGGCCGTGGCCGCGCTCGAGATCGTGAGCCCGCTGTTGACGGTCAGGCTCAGCGCCTGGGTGGCCGTGCCGGCCGCGTTGCTGGCGGTGACGGTCAGCACGTAGCTGCCCTGGCTTCCGGCCTTCGGCGAGCCCGTCAGCGTGGCCGTCCCGTCACCGTTGTCGGTGAACGTCACCCCGGATGGCAGGGCCGGGCTGCTGGTCGCCGAGATGGCGGCCGTCGGGCTGCCCGTGGTCGTCACCGTGAACGTCCCCGGCTGGCCGACCGCGAGGGCCGTCGCGTTCGCGCTCGTGATCTGCGGGGCCGCCTTGCTGCCGGTCACGGTCAGCGTGAAGCTCTGGGTGGCGTCGGGGCTGAGGCCGTTCGATGCGGTGATCGTCAGCTGGTAACTCCCGGGCGCCGACGGCGTCCCGGCCAGGGTGGCCGTCCCGTTGCCGTTGTCGGCGAACGTGATCCCGGACGGCAAAGCGGGGCTGCTGGCGGCCGAGATGGCCGCCGTCGGGCTGCCCGTCGTCCGCACCGTGAACGAGCCCTGTGTTCCGACGGCGAACGTGGCCGCGCTGGCGCTGGTGATGGCCGGAGCGGCCGGAGCGGTGCCGACGGTCAGCGTGAAGCTCTGCGTGGCGTTCGGGTGCACGCCGTTCGCCGCCGTGATCGTGACCGGGTAGCTTCCCTTGGTCCCCGCCGCCGGAGTGCCGGCCAGCGTGGCCGTCCCGTCCTTGTTGTCGGTCAGCGTGACGCCGGACGGCAGGGATCCTGACGAGGTGATCGCGGCGACCGGGCTGCCCGTGGTCGTGACCGAGAAGGATCCCGGCGTGCCGATGGTGAAGGTGGCCGCGTTCGCGCTCGTGATCGCCGGGGCCTGCCGGACGGTGACGGTCAGCGTCTGCTGTGCGGTGCCGTAGGCGCTGGCGGCCGACAGCGCCATCGCGTACGTGCCCGCGGTGGTGGGGGTTCCGGCCAGCGTGGCCGTCCCGTCGCCGTTGTCCTTGAAGGTCAGGCCCGCAGGCACCGCGGACCAGCCGAAGCTCGGAGCCGGGTAACCGCTGGTGGTCACCTTGAAGCTGAACGGCGATCCGACGCTGGCCGTCGCGGTGGTGGCGCTGGTGAAGGCCGGGGCCTGGCCGACCACCACCGTGTAGGTCTGGGTCGCGTCCGGGCTGACCCCGTTGCTGGCCTTGATCGCCAGGCTGGTCGTGCCGGCGGCCGTGGGCGTACCCGACAGCAGGGCGGTGCCGTTTCCGTTGTCCGTGAACGACAGCCCGGCGGGCAGCGCCCCGGTCTCGGTGATCGCCGGGACCGGCGATCCGGTTGCGGTGATCGCGACCGCCCCGGCCTGGTTCAGCGTGAAGTCGGCGACCGGGCTGCTGGTGATGGCAGGCGCGGCCGAGGCGCTGACCGTCACGGTCACGACGAGCGTGGCCGTGCTGCCTGAGGCGTTGCTGGCCGAGATGGTGACCGGATAGCTGCCCGGGCCGGACGCGGTCCCGGCGATGGTGGCCGTCCCGTTGCCCTTGTCCTTGAAGGACAGCCCGGTGGGCAGCGCGCCCTGCTCGGTGATCGCCGGGGTCGGGTAGCCGGTGGTGGTAATCGTGTAGGTGCCCGCGATGCCGGCGGCGAAGGACGCGCTGGCCGGGCTCGTGATTACCGGCGCCTCGTCGTTGGCCAGGGCGAAGGACTGGGTCGCCGAGCCCGCCCCGTTCGCGGCCGTGATCGTGATCGGATAGTTCCCGCCGCTTCCGGCGGCCGCCGTGCCGCTGATCGTGGCGGTCCCGTCGTTGTTGTCGGTGAAGGTGACGCCGCCGGGCAGCGAGCCGGTCTCGCTGAGCGACGGGGCCGGCGCGCCGGTAGTGGTCACCTTGAAGCTGAACGGGGTACCCACGATCGACGTAGCCGATGCGCCGCTGGTGATCGACGGGCCTGAATTCTCGGTCAGCGTCTCGGTGCTGCCGTTACCCATGCTGACCCAGTCCGACAGCTGACCCCCGTAGGGCTGGCCGAATGCCGAGCCGCCGGTGGTGGTGGTGCCGGGCGGGACGGTCAGCGGGACCTTGAGGCCCGGCCCGCCGTTGGTGATCGTGACCACGCCGCTGCGCACGCTGGCGCTGACCTGGCCGGCCGAACCGGCCCAGGCGCCCTGCTCAGCCAGCACCTGCGCTTCGGTGACGTCGGTCATCTGGTCGAGCGGGGCGGCGGTGGTGTACCAGCTGTTGTACTGGCTCAGCATGTGGTCGATCAGGTCCAGGATCGTGTAGCCGTAGTCCTGGTCGTTCTGGGTCGCGGGCCCGATGAGGTCAGACTGGTGCGCGTAGCCGACCCTCGGGTCGTTGCTCAGCACGTGGCCGAGCATGATGTGCGTCTCGGAGGCCAGCAAGGATGCCTCCGTGGCCGGCGCGGTGATGCAGGTGGTAGCCGAGGTGTCCGCGCAGTGGCCGGTCTCACCGGGGAAGGCGGAGTTGCCGAGCGAGACGCCCTTGGCCACATACAGCGTGTTGTACTCGTTCAGCTCGTCGGGCCAGTTCGAGGCGTTGTAGTAGATGTTGCTTGGGTAACGCGGCGCGGTGAGGGCGCCCCCGATGGAGTACTGCTGCGGCTGCCGGGAGGCGTCAGACGCGATGGTGGTGATCCCGGTGTCGGCCAGCGCGCCCGGCATGTTGGGATTCTCGACCCCCGAGTGCTCCCCGGTCAGGACGGCCGCGGGGGTGTAGCTGGTGAACCCGTTCGCGGCGGCGAACGCCTGGTCCAGGCCGATCTCCTGGTCGATCGAGGAATCGGGCTGCGGGCTGGCCGCCGGCAGCCAGCTGCCCGCGGCGCTCGAGCAGTCGATGCCGGGGTTGGTCGCGGTCGGGAAGCCGGGACCCGAGTTGGGCGGAACTCCGGCGGCACCGCCAGTGTCGGTAAAGGCGTAGGTAGTCACGGAGGTCGCCGACGGATTCTCGGCCACCTGGCCGACCAGCCCGTAGGTGCTGGCGCCCGGATTCTCGCGGTACACGTTGTAGCCCCAGAAGCCCGTGCCTCCGGTGTGGCTCGCTTTCTCCTTGGCCAGGGACGGGCCGCTGGTGCCGTTGGTGCCCGTGCCGTTGCCGGCCTCGGGCCAGGTCAGGGAAACCGATCCGCCGGAACTGACGGTGGCGGACTGCGGACTGGAAGGCTCGGACTCCCCGTAGGCGGTCGCCGCCGTCACCTCGTAGCTGTACGAGCCAGCACTGAAAGTGCCGCCAGAGCCGCTGGCCGTCACCGAGGTGAGGTTCTGCGGCTGCCAGGCGGTGCAGCCGAGGAAAAGGTGCGACCAGGTGTGGGTGATCCAGTTGAAGTCGGACTGGCTGGCGAGCAAGGCATTGACCAGCCCGGCGTCGTTGGGATAGCTGGGGTCGACGGACAAGCCGGGATCGGTGTAGGTCGTGGACCCGTCGGTGTAGCTGCCCGCGCAGTTGGCCTTTGACTTATCGGCGGCCGTGTCGGCCGTGCACGCGCCGATGCCGTTGAAGGCCAGCTCGAGCTTGATCCCCGTCCGCTGCTCCCAGTTCGTCACGTAGGCCACGTCGGCCGCGCTCATCTGCACGTCGGCCGGCACGCCGGGCCCTGAGCCCGGCGCGACGGCCTGCTCGGCTGGTGGGCACGTGTAGTCGGGCGGATCGGTGGCCGCTGGAGTGCACTGGTACTGCGAGCTCCACTCGTTGTCGGCAATGAAAGCGTCGTCGATGTCCTGGCCGAAGTAGTTGCGGTACAGGCCCAGGTGGGTGTCCTGGGTGACCCAGTTGATCAGTCCGGGCGCCAGCAGCAGCCATTGCGTCTGGTTGGCGTTGTAGTCGAAGTTCAGGGCGAGCTCTGAGACGCCGGACTGCGGGTCGGCGGACGGGTGCTGGTACACCCCGGCCATCGTGTCCCCAGCCGCGTTGGTTATCAGTGGTGTATACGGGGCACCACTGGTCACGGTCGCGCTGTAGCCGTACGTGCCCACATCGAAGGGAACGGGGCCTGCGAGTTCCGGAAAGGCCGCAAGTCCCGCGCTGGTCAGCGTGCCCGTGCTGCCGTCGAGCGGCCCGCCGGCCTTTTCTGTCACGCCGAGTGACGGCGCCGGGTACATGTAGCCGTCCACCTGACGCACGCCGAAGGCCGACTCGTAGGTATCCAGTGCGGACAGCGCCCCGGACGCGTAGTCGTTGGGGGAATCGGCGATGATGACGCCGTTGTAATTGCCGGTAGCGCCGCTGGAGAGCGCGGGCAGGCTGACGGTCTCCGACCCCGCTGCGCCGGAGGCCGTCGCCAGGGTATAGGGCACTCCCTCGCTATCCAGTGCGGCCCGCCACGCGGTCGTCGTGACGTCGCCGGCGCCTTCGCCGATCAGCAGTACCTTCAGGTCCAGCGTGGGCGGTGCGGCAGCGGAAGCGACCGGACTGGCGATACCAGCCAGGCTGCCGGAAATCAGCGCTGCTGCCAGCCACGCCATATGCCTGTGCCCGAACATCGAATTCCCCCCGCTAAACGACCCCGCGCAAAGCGCAGTTCAGTACGCATTTTTGCCGGTCGGGAATGAATTCAGCCGACCTAGCAGACCCGGCGCCCCGGCGCCCCGGCTCTTCCATTATGGAGACGCGCGAAATTGCCTGCAGGATTACTGCACTTTCCGATTACTAGACCTGGGGATCCGGCCGGAAAGATAATGGTCCCTATTTTGAACACTTAATACCCGCCCAGACGATCGGGTGTCGAAGCACGGCCGACCTGATCAGATGACCTGACCTGGATGCACTCCGACACCGCCCGCAGCGCTGCTCGCGTAGGCGGCGAGCGCGAACCTCAGCACGTCGACGGCTTCGTCTCCGCTCCAGAGCAGCGGGCCATCGCCGGTGCGCAGCCAGCGCAGCCAGTGCCGGCCCGAGTCACGGAAACTGCTTCCCCAGTCATCGTCGAGCGCGTGATAGCCGCGCATTTCACCCTCGGCGTACACCTCAAGGCCCGGCTGCTGAATGCCGCGCCCAGTGACGCGATTAACCCGCGCGAAGCCCCTGGTGCCGGTTATCTCCCAGCGCTCGTCATTGGTGTAGTAATCAGAGCGCAAGTACATGTCCGGTGCGAGGGTGATATCCCAAGTGCCCCGGATGCCGTTCTCGTGCTCCCAGACGAGGGTGGCCGGCGCGTCGACGTCGACACCTGGCCCGAAATGGGTGTTGCCAATCCAGGCCCGGACTTCCCTGATCGGGCCGAATAGCCAGATGGCGGTGGCGAGCTTATGCCAGCCGTCATCGAACACCATGATGCCGCGGCCGCGCTCCATTTGCTTCAGCTGCCATTCGAAGCTGCTCCACGGCACGTCCCAGCCGCCGTTGCCGGTTCCGACCATCTTGACGTGATAGCCGGACACATCGCCGATCTCGCCCGACTCGGCGACCGCCTTCAGCCTTCGCAGCGGTTCGTAGAACAGGTAGTTCTCCATCACCCGCAGGACCCGGTCGCCAGTCTTGGCCGCGTCCAGCATCCGCTGCGCGTCGAGCAGGTCGTTGCACATCGGCTTCTGCAGGTTGACGTGCCAGCCCCAGCCGAGCATGTCGACGACGCCGTCGGTGTGCAGCGGAATCGGCAGCAGCACCTCGGCCGCGTCCACCCCGACGCCGCTCGCGGCCAGCTCGGCAGCCGTTCCGAACGTCGCCGCGGCCGGCCAGTCCACCTGGCGCTGCGCCCGGCGCTCCTCGCTCGGGTCGACGAGCGCGACGACCTCGACGTCAGGGTTGCCAAGATAGCCGCGGACGTTCAGGTCGTAGATCCGGCCCAGGCCGATGAAGGCCGCCCGCACGGGACGGTCGTAGGGTACGAAAGCCACCGCGATCGGCCTCCTTGATCTTCTCAGCCGGACAGGGCAGGAGATAGATATCTGCACTGTTGGCCGGCATACTAGCGGTAAGTCCGTACTTATTGACGGCGAGCAATCCCGGCTCGCGGCCGCGGGCGCCAGCAGCTGAGGGAGTGGACATGACGGACATGGCCGAGGTCGAGGTCGCGGGCACGTGCGGCGAGCGCTTCGAGCCGGTGCGGGCCGCACTGGCCGCCCAGCTGGCCTCGGGCGAGGAACTGGGCGCCTCCATCGTGGTGAATGTCGACGGCGAGACGGTCGTCGACATCTGGGGCGGCTTCCGGGACCAGGCCAGAACGGTTCCGTGGACGCGGGACACGATCACCAACGTGTGGTCGACCACGAAGACGGTCACGAACCTGGCGGCGCTGATGCTGGCGGACCGCGGACAGCTCGACGTCTACGCGCCCGTAGCGCAGTACTGGCCGGAGTTCGCGGCTAACGGCAAGCAGGACATCAAGGTCCGGCACGTGCTCTCGCACACCGCGGGGGTCTCCGGCTGGGAGCAGCCGTTCAGCACGCAGGATATGTACGACTGGGACAAGTCCACGTCGCGGCTCGCGGCGCAGTCCCCGTGGTGGGAGCCGGGCAGCGCATCCGGCTATCACGCCCTCAACCAGGGACATCTGGTCGGCGAGATCATCCGCCGGATCACCGGCAAGTCGCTCAAGCAGTTCGTCGCCGAGGAGATCGCCGGGCCGCTCGGCGCCGACTTCCAGATCGGCGCGGCGGAACGTGACTGGGACCGGATCGCAGACGTCGTCCCGCCGCCGCCGCTGCCGTTCGACATGGACTCCATCGACCCGCAGAGCCCGGCGTTCAAGACCATGACCGGCCCTGTTCCCGACGCGTCGGCGGCCAACACCGCGGGGTGGCGGCACGCCGACATGGGGGCCTGCAACGGGCACGGCAACGCGCGATCGGTGGCTCGCATCCTGTCGGCGCTCGCGCTGGACGGGGAAGTCGACGGAATCCGCCTGCTAGGCCCGGAGACGATCGGCCTGATCTTCGACGAGCAGTCCCGCGGCGTGGACCTGGTGCTCGGCGTGCCGCTGCGGTTCGGCATCGGCTACGGCCTGCCGCTGCTCGAGACGATCCCCTACCTGCCCGACGAGCGGATCTGCTTCTGGGGCGGCTGGGGCGGATCGATCATCGCCATGGACCTAGGCCGCCGGATGACCATCTCGTACATGATGAACAAGATGGGCCCCGGCGTCATCGGCTCCGACCGGAGCGAGGCGTACGTCCGCGCGATCTACGGTGCCTAGCCGCAGCTGACCCGCTCGAGCCAGAGGCCGCCGCTATCCTCCCGTTACATTGCAAGAACGACACGCTCGCAGACATTAGTGGCGCCGAGATGCGTTTGTGTGGTTAAGGTAGCCCCTTGAAACTCTGTGGGGGAGGACTCGATGAGGGCTGCCCGTAGGCTGGTTCCTTGCGTTACCGCCGCACTGCTGGCCGTCGCCGGCCTCGCGGCCCCGGCCGCGTACGCGGGCCAGCCCATCTCCAGCCTGGTGTCCGATGTCGCCAGCGATCTGACCCCCTCGGTTCCCGGCGGATACTGCTACACCGGGGCCGACCAGAACAAGTGCCGCCGCATCCTCGTGCTGAAGCAGTTCGGCGACTGGATCTATGCGGGCGGGATCATCAGCAGCGTGACCGATCGCACGACCAATGTCACGACGAGCGGTTACCACAACATCTTCCGATTCAGCGCATCCACCGGCAAAGTGGACACGTCATGGAAGCCGCAGTTCTACCGGTCGGCCCAGGCCAACAACACGACGGCCTACAACGACTCGGCCGTTACGGGCATCGCCAGCGACGGCGCCGGCACGATCTACGTGGCCGGCAGCTTCACCACCTATGCCCCCGCTCCCGGCGCGGCGGGCGTCACGCGGCGCGGCGTCGCGGCGGTCAGCGCGGCGAACGGCTCCCTCCTGCCGTTCAACCCGCGCGTCTGCTCGGGCGGCGGTACCTGCATCGTGAACGACGTCGAGGACATCAACGGCACGGTCTGGCTGGGCGGCAAGTTCACGAACGTCGGCGGCACCGCCGTGACGGGGCTGGCGTTCGTCGACCCGACGTCCGGCGCGGTCAAGGGCTCCCAGCTCGGCGTCTCCGGCGCCGTCACCAGCACGGTCGGCACCAAGGTGGCGCAGATAGCCATCAACCCGCAGCAGACACAGGCGGTGATGATCGGCAACTTCACCGCCGTCGGCGGCGCCACGCACTACGAGGTGGCGGTCCTCGACATCACGGCGAGCGGCGCTGCCACGGTCGACCCGTGGAACGACCCGACGAACCTGAGCGCGAGCAACTCGGCGAACTGCAGCCCGGACGACACCTGGGCGCGTGGCGTGGACTGGGATCCCACCGGCACGTACTTCGACATCGCGGCCAGCGGCGGCGGCGGGTTCGACGCGTTCGGCGCGGCCGGTGCCCTGTGCGACGCCTTCTCGCGGTTCAAGAGCGACGGCAACCCCAACACGCCCTATCCGCTGATCGTGAACGAGACGGGATTCGACTCGCTGTTCACCGTGCTGGACACGGGTCCGATCGTCTATACCGGCGGTCACAACAAGAACCTCGACCATGCGGTGTACATCAACGGCGTGAAGGTGCACAGCCCGGAGCAGAAGCATTACGGCATCGGAGCCATCGACGTTCAGATCGGCGACCCGAATTACGGCCACGCCATCCTGAGCTTCAACAACTCCATCGCCACCGGCCGGGGCGCGGGCTGGGCGGCGTCGCTGAGCAACGGCTCGGGCATCTACATCGGCGGCGACGCGCAGGTCGTCGGGACCGACACCACCATCGCCCGGCTCGCCTTCTTCCCGGTCAGCGCCTAGCCAGGCCGCTGGGCCCGGCCTGCCGAAGATCCCGGCCGATTTAGGCTTGACGGGTGGCTAGAAGGGCGAGGAAACGCGCGCCCCGCACGCCCAGCCAGTTCCGGCCGACCCGGCCGGAACTGGCAGCGGCTGCCGGGCGCACGATCGCTGACGTGGCGGCACCTGGCCTGCGCGTCCTTTTCTCCGGGATCAACCCTGGCCTGTACTCGGCCGCGACCGGACACCATTTCGCCCGGCCCGGCAACCGCTTCTGGCCCGCCCTGCATCGGTCCGGCTTCACCGGCCGGCTGCTCAGGCCCGACGAGCAGGATGAGCTTCTCGGCCTCGGCCTGGGCATCACCAACGTCGTCGGGCGGGCCACGGCCCGGGCCGACGAGCTCGGGTCCGACGAGCTGATCGCCGGCGGGCAGGTGCTGGCCGCCAAGGTGCGGGAGCTGCACCCGCGGTGGCTGGCGGTAGTAGGGGTGACCGCCTACCGCACGGCGTTCAGCCGACCGCGCGCCATCATCGGTCCGCAGGCGGACGCTATCGGCGGGGTGCCCGTATGGGTGCTGCCCAACCCGAGCGGCCTGAACGCATCCTGGCCAACGCCCCGGCTCGTAACGGCTTTCCGTCAGCTGCGCGAGACCGCCGACGCGCCAGAGAGCCGACAACGCTGAACCCTTGATGCTGCTATGGCGACAGCAGGGGTTCAGCGTTGTACCTCCTGGGCGGGCCACGATGCGGCCGATCTAGGTCAGGCGTCCTTGCGTCCGACCGCGCCCAGGAAGGCGTCGAAGCCGCGGGACGGCGCGGGCGATCGCCAGTCCGTGACGGGCACGACGCCGGGGTCGACCACGCTGAAGCCGTCGAGCAGCGCGATGACCTGCTTGCCGTCACGCATGATCAGCGGCGCAGTGGCCCGCGCTGGCTACCTGGTGGACATTGTCCTGGGTGGGCAGTCCGGCGCCCAGGTCCAGGAACTGGCTGACGCCCTGGCCGGCGACGTAGCGGACCGCACGGCCGAGAAACTCGCGGTTCTGCTCGCGCCCGGAGCGGTGCCTCCGGCGCCACGCCCGCAGCGGCGCCTCCGGCGCTATCTGCGTCAGCTTGCTGACCGCTTCCGGTCGCAGGCGTAGATGTCCTTGCCGCCGAGCATGAATTCGTACATGCGGGCCACGTTCGGCACCGCCGAATCGAAGCCAGGCTGGGGCGGATCAGAAATCGCTGTCGGCTCCAGTCAGGCCGGCCTCCTCGGGCACATCGCCTTCGCCGATGATCGCGGCCGCCTCCGCCAGTCGGCCGGGCTTGAACATCGCCAGCCCGATCACGGCCAGGACTCCGGCGGCGGCCCAGCCCGCGGAAATCCAGATCGCCAGATCGGACGGGTAAGGCGGCTTAGGTGACACATTCTTCAGGAAAAGGTAGACGATCGCCGCGACCGCCAGGGCGGGCACGAGGCCGTGCCAGAACGGGTTGAACCTTCCCAGCCGCCAGAAGTAGCGCATGAGGCCGACCTGGGCGAGCGCGTACACCCCGAGCGCGCAGAGCGTGACGACCAGGCTCAGCAGGGAGAAGGCGGACAGCGGCTGGAAGCCGAGGCCGAAGCCCAGCCCCAGCGCGATCGACCCCCCGAGCAGGAAGGTGAGCGCGGCAGCGGGGGTACCGAACTGGGGCACCGTACGGCCGAGTCTGCGCGGCAGCAGCCCGTCGCGGCCGAGCGCGAACACCATCCGGGCCGCGCCGTTCTGGGCCGCCAGCGCGCCGGCGATCAGGGCGACGACCGAGGCGATGTCGATGAGCACGGTCGGGCCGGCTCCCCAGTAGGCCCGGCCGAGCGTGTCCCACGGGGCCGGGTCAGCCGGAAGCTGCCCGATGTCCGGATACCCGACGGCCGTCACGTAGAAGAAGAACACGAAGACGATGCCGATGCCGGCCGTGGTGATCAGGATGGCGCTGGGCACGGTCCGGCGCGGGTTCTCGGCCTCCTCCCCCAGGTAGGCGGGCGCCTCGAAGCCGGTGAAGGCGAGCACACCGAAGACGGCGCCGACGACCACGCCGCTGAATCCGGCCGGGCTGGCCGCGGGGCTGAACACATGGGCGTGCCAGTCGCCGCCCGGCGCGCCTTTGACCAGGATGGTGAGCGCGAGCGCGAGCAGTACGGCCAGCTCGAACGTCAGCAGCGCCAGGTCGGATCGCACCGAGAGCCGGATGCCGAGGATGGCGATGCCCCAGATGACGACGAGCCCGGCCAGCATCAGCAGCCACCAGGGGATGTCCGGCCCGCCGTGCGCCACGATGATCCCGTTCAGCGTCGCGCCGAACAGGATCATGTCCAGCCCGACAAAGACCGGGTAGAACGCGAGGAACAGCCAGCCGGTGAAGAACCCGGCGCGCACGCCGAGCGAGTCGCGTACGAACGCGAAGAACGACCCCGCGTGCGAGATCCGCTGCGTGAACCGGTAGACGGCATTCATGATCACGAGCACGACCGCGAACGCCACGACGATGGACAGCGGCATCGCGGCGCCAGCGTTGGCCGCGATCGGGATCGGCAGGAAAAGGATCGCCGCGGCGGGCGTGATCACGGCCAGCGAGGTGATCACCGCGTGCCGGACCTGCAGGACGCCAGTTCGGAGAGTGTCGGCGGCCGGATCGGCCATGTCGCCTCCAAACGGCCTATTGCGGGACTGCCGAAATGGCTTAACATAACCACACGATCATGAGTCATACAAGTCGGATATCTCAGGTTCGGCGGTCAAGAAACGAACCGATCACGTCAGGCGGTGCACGGTGAGCGAACGGGTCGCGCCCTACCTGGCGGTCGGCCTCTCGACGGTCGTGCACGGCATCGGCAGCCGCCGTGACATCGGCCGCAACCTGGCTATCATCGAGGACGCGATCCACGCGGCCGTGTCGATCATCGGCATTAACCTGCCGGTCCGGCTGATCGCCCTGGCCGAAGGCGCGCTGACCGGATTCACCGACGAGATCTTCGACATCCCGCACGTCACGGCCGCGCGCGAGCTGTTCATCGACATTCCCGGCCAGGAGACTGAGCGGCTGGCCGCACTGGCCAGCCACTACGACACGTACATCGTCGCCCAGTGCAAGGCCCGCTGGCCCGAGGTGATCAAGGAACGGTTCTTCAACACCCTGTTTGTCATCTCGCCGCAAGGCGAGATCGTCCACAAGGCGGCCAAGAACCATCTGTGGTGCCGCGAGCGGTCCTGCGTCCCGCACGATGTCTATGACCGGTGGGTCGAGTTGTTCGGCGACGGAATCGACGCGTTCTACCCGGTGCTGCGCACCGATGACATCGGCAATATCGGCACGATCTGCTGCTCCGACGGAGAGTACCCGGAGGCCGTGCGCGCGCTCGCGTTCAACGGCGCCGAGGTCGTGTACCGGCCCAGCGAGGCCGTGCCCATGACGCAGGCCGGGATGGATCCCGGCGGAACGTGGCTGCTGCAGAACCGGGCTCACGCGCACTTCAACAACGTCTACCTGGTGTGCCCGAACGTCGGCCCGGTCTACGTGCACCCGAAGATGGAGCACCCGTACGACATCGCGGGCGGCAACTCCCATATCGTCGACTACACCGGGTCGGTCCTTGGCCACACCACCTCAGGCGCGAACACGTTCGTGGCCGGGATCGTCGACATCGAGGCCCTGCGCCAGTTCCGGATGATGAACCTCAACTCGAACTGGATGAAGGACCTGCGGACGGAGATCTTCCGGCGGATGTACGACCAGCCGGTGCACCCGAAGAACCTGTGGCTCAGCGATGAGCCGTCGGGGCATGCGGAGGTCGACGAGATCTACCGCGCGAACATCGGCCGGCTCGTCGCGCGGGGCAGTTACACCCGGCCGGCCCAGGAGTTTCCCGGCGCGCGCTACATCCCGCCCGGCGACCCCGCCGACGAGTCCGGCTGGGAACAGCTACGCGAGCTCTGGTCGCGACCAGAAAATGCCTGAGCCGGCGCTATTCGTAGGTCGCGCCGCCTGGCTCGTCCGTCGTGTGCACGGCGGCCTCCTCGGCCGTGGCGGCACCGGCGTCGATCCCGACATCGCGGGCGACCAGGTCAGGATCGGCGACCTGATGGGCCCCCTCGTCCTCGGCGACGAGGCGGCCGGACCTGGGCTCCGGCTCCAGCCCGTCGTCATCGCTGCCGTACGGATCGGGCTCCGGTTCCTCCTCGGCCAGGAGCTGGTCAAGCGACTCCCCCGCCCGCTCCTCGGCCAGGGTGGTGCCGAAACCCTCGCCGGCCGACCACCGGTCCGGCGGCACGATTCCCTGGTCGAGCGGATCGTCGCCGGGATCGCCTTCCAGCGTGTCCGAGGCGTCGAGCGTCCCGTCGTCCTCCAGCTCGACGTCCTCCAGCTCGACGTCCTCGAGATCGTCGGCCGAGTCGTACCTGTCCTCGTCGGGCATACCCCATCCTCCGCTGATCGGCATCGGGTGATGGCTGTCGGTCAGACCAGAGTACCGAGACTGGTCCGCGGTCACCGCCAGCGCTGCCTGAACTGACCGGGCGCCTGTCAATCGGAGCCAAACGCACCACGCAGCGCGCTATATCGATTAAAATGAGTCGGCTCAGCATAGAGCAGGACATCAGGCTAGTATTGCGGACTTTTAATTCAAGGAGTTGGCCGTGGCCCTTCGGCTTACGGCGCTCGGAACCGGGTATCTCGGCGCCACGCACGCCGCGTGCATGGCCGAACTCGGCTTCGAAGTTCTGGGCCTGGACGCTGACCCGGAGCGGATCAGCGCGCTAGCGGCCGGCAAGCTTCCGTTCTACGAGCCTGGCCTGGAGGTGCTGCTCGACCGGGGCATGCGCTCGGGGCGGCTCCGCTTCACTTCGTCGTACCAGGAGGCCGCGGACTTCGGGGATGTCCACTTCATCTGCGTGGGCACGCCGCAGCAGGCCGATTCGGGCCGATTCGATCTGTCGCATTTAGTGCAATGCGTCGAATCGCTCGCACCGCTTCTCGTTCGGCCATGCCTGGTCGTTGGAAAGTCCACGACGCAGGTGGGCACTGCTAGCCAGCTAGCCGAGCGCATCGCCCGGCTCGCCCCCGCCGGATCGGCCGCTGAGGTGGCCTGGAATCCTGAGTTCCTCCGCGAGGGATGCGGAGTGGCCGACACTTTCCGCCCGGAGCGGATAGTGGTGGGCGTACGCTCTGCGGCCGCCGAGGCCACCTTGCGCCAGGTGTACGCGGAACCACTGGCTTGCGGAGTTCCCTTCGTCGTCACCGACTTCGCCACCGCAGAACTGGTCAAGGTCGCCGCGAACGCGTTTCTCGCGACCAAGATCTCCTTTATCAACGCTATGGCCGAACTCTGCGAGGCAACCGGCGCGGACGTGACCAAGCTGGCGGAGGTGCTCGGGCATGATCACCGAATCGGCAGCGCCGGCATGCGGCCCGGCCTCGGTTTCGGTGGCGGCTGCCTGCCCAAGGACATCCGCGCCCTCTCGACGTGGGGCACGGAACTTGGCGTCGGCGAGGCGGTCGCATTCCTGCGCGAGGTGGACGCGATCAACATGCGGCGCCGCTCCCGCGTGGTCGAACTGGCCCGAGAGCTGACCGGAGGGTCGTTGCAGGGCCGCACGGTCGGCCTGCTCGGCCTGGCTTTCAAGCCAGACTCCGACGATATCCGCGACTCGCCCGCGCTCCAGGTCGCTGCCGCCATGCGCGGTCTCGGAGCACGGGTGAGTGCCTACGATCCGGTCGCCATGGACCGGGCACGGCAGGCGTACCCGGACCTGGAGTACGCGGGCTCGATGATCGGCGCAGCGACGGAGGCAGATGTGCTGATCCTGCTGACCGAATGGCCGGAGTTCCGGCAGGCAGACCCGGAGATCATCGGGAAAGCCGTTGCGAGGCGCAACATAGTGGACGCACGGCACGCGCTCGATTCAGCCCAGTGGCGCGCGGCCGGGTGGACCTACCGAGCCCCGGGACGCCCGGACACCGCGAAATAACCCCGGCCAGGCCCGCCCCCGGTTCACCTCACGTGTCTCCCCTGGACCGGACGATCAGGTCGGCGAGAAGCGCGAGCGAGGCGATGATCATCCCGGTGAGGAAGATCAGGACGGTGTTGACCGCCAGGCGCAGCGGATGCGCGGCGATGTCGTAGATGCCCTTGCCGACGCCGAGGCCAAGCAAGACAAGAGCGACGGGCATGAGCACGTTGAGCGGCTTGAAGTACATCACCATGCGCAGCACCTGCAGCATGTAGCGGTAGACGTCCGCAACATAACGGAACTTCGACGTGCCAGACCGCTTCGCGTAGTCGATCGGCACGTACTTCACGTCGTGCTGATTGGACAGGAATGCGAGCGTGATCGTCGTCACGCAGGAGAAACCGGGCGGCAGCAACCGCAGGTAGGGTCGTGCGACATCGCGCCGGAACGCCCTGAACCCGGAGTTCAGATCCGGGATAACGGTCCTGGTCAGGCCCTCGGCAAGCTTTCGGATGAACCACTTGGCCGGTACCCGCAGGTACTTGTGCGCGCCCTGCTCATGGGTCCTGGCCCCGACCACCTGATCCACCGTGGCGTCTGTCTCGAGTATCTGAACGAACTCGGGAATTCGCTCGTTCGGATATGTCATGTCTGCATCTGTCCAGACGACTATGTCGCCGCAGGCACGCTGGGTCCCGATCCGGCGAACGGTGCCCGATCCGCCGTTGCGCTGGAACGGCACGATCCGCAAATGAGGGAATCTGGGTGCTGCCTCGTAGAGGCGGGCGAGAGTCTCGTCGGTGGAGGCGTCGTCGTAGGCCAGCAGCTCGTAGCTATAGCCGCTGGCATCCATGGCCGCGCAGATCCGCGCGACCTCGGCGACGACGTGGTCAGCCTCGTTGTAGCAGGGAAGGATAATCGAGGCATAGGGATCCGGCGACGCTTGCTCACCAGCGACTTCCGCCGCTGCCGCGGGTTCTTGCGCGGCAGCGTCGATGCCGTCCAGAACGGCGCTCATGACTGCACCTCGGTCATCCAGATGATCTCGCTGCTCTCCCGGGTCGTCAGCGGAGGCTTCAGCAGAGCGCTCATATCAGCCTTTATCTGTAGATTCACAATTTCACGAACTTTCGTCCCGTAATGTTCGAGTGCCATCGGCCAGGCCCCAAGTAGCACCGGAATCCGGCCTGCCCGCTTTATGCCCTTCACTGCTGCCTCCACGTTCTTGGGGCGCCTGCTACTGACGCGCGCCACCGGAACGGCGCACATCCCGCGGACAACCTCGGCCCATCGGGCGCTGAGCAGCGGGCTGACGATGACGACCGATGATCCGCGCGGGATCGCGGCGCACAACTTCTCCACCGCCGCGACCTCGCCCCGGTAGGTGGTCTTGAACGCCAGCCCGTGCGCGACGAGCCTGACGCCCGCCGGCCCGCGCTCAACCTTGAGGCCGAACGTGGTCGCCGCGGTCGGCAGGAGCAGCGCGACCGCGCAGCAGCCCGCGATGGCAGCGCACGCGACCCGGCTGACACCACGCTGACGGAGCCAGACGACAAGCCAGCCAACTCCCCAGACCGCCAGCAGGATAAAGCCGGGCAGCACACCGGGCACCAGCCTGCGGCTCGCCCAGGGCTGATCGGGCGAAATCGCGGGCCGGTACAGGCAAGCCACGATGACCCACCCGAATGTCACTAGCGGCAGCGTCCAGGTCGGCATCCGGCCCGACAGGCACTTTCGCGTCAGTAGCGCGGCGGCGAGCGTGGCAAGCACGACAGCCGGTATGCCGATATACCAGAACACCCAGTGCAGGCTTATCTCGGCGTACGAGCGCATCGAGTCGATCGGCAGGTGATTGACCCGCTGGTACCTGGCGATGGCGGCCTGGGAAATCGGCTTCTTAATATCTCGCACAGTTTGCAGGTACGGGCGGACGGCGAAACCCGCGATGACGACGACCGGCAGCACGGTCGCAACGCTCAGCCACTTTCCGCGCACATTCGGCAGGCTGCGGCCCCACAGTCCCGCCACGGCGACCAGCGTCAGGACAATCGTGGCGAAACAAACCAGCGCCAGCGGTTCCAGCGAGCTCCTGATGCTAATCAGGTAGGGCCGGGTCAGGACGAGGCCGTCAACGAGTCCGTATGCGGCGCCTAGGGCCAGACCACCGATCAGCGGGATCGCCTGCCGGCGACGAGCGAGGAGCAGCAGCCCGCAGAACGGGACGAGCGGCAAGATGTCGCTCAGCCCGTCGATGCGCGCCAGCACAGTCAGGCCAAGAGCCAGACCGCCCAGAACCGCCATCACTCGAGCACCGATTCCATCCAGATCGAGCGAGTCGATGACCAGACAGAGGCCGCCGAGGAACAGGATCTGGGCCAGCGGCTCGCTATAGGTCGACCTGCTCGTGAACTGCTCAGGCAGCGAGAGCGCAAGCACCAGGGCCGCCACAGGCGCCCACCGCGGCCCGACGAGCCGGGCGGTCAGGCCGCCGAAGGTGAGGACTCCGCACGCCCCGAGCACCGGTGCCGCCGCCAGCGCGGCTCCAATCCCGCCGATCCAGTATCCGGCTCCGAGAACCATCGGGAGCCCGGCCATGAACTGCGGCACGATGCTGTCGCCAACCCTGAAGAAGGCCGGACTGGCGAACGTGAACCCCTTGTTGAAACCGCCGAACGCCGCGATGTCCGGCGGGATCGGCAGGGAGCCGTGGTGCGCGATCCAATATCCGAACTGGGCGTAAGACGCGGGATCACGCTGCACGATGATCTGCTGGGAGTGATAGACGAACTGCCAGAGGCCGAATCCGACCGCCACCGCCACCACGGCGATGACCACCCACCATGGCGTGCTCGATCGCGACGCTGGCCCAGACAGCACCCCCTGGCATCGATCCGGGATCCAGCGCAGGCCGAATACCACGAGCGCCACCGCAAGCGGCACCGACACCGCCAACATGAGCGTCGGGGTGAAGTAGCCCGCGAGCAGCAGCGGCAAACCGGCCAGCAGCCAGGCCATCAGCAGCAGCAATGGCAGTACTGACAGCCGCGCGAGCAGCCGGCCAGCGACATCAGGCCGGTCGGTGACCCGGCCGCCGTCGGCGGCCCCGGCTGCCAGCGGACCTGTGCTCGCGGTCTGGGCACCGGCGTTCATCCTGCGGCCGCCTTGATCTTGCGGTGGCCCGTACTTCCCGGACCCTGATGCAGCACGACGTATCCGTCGCGCTCGAAGACGATCCGGTAGCCGTCACGCTCGAGCAGCCTGACGCGCACGGCCTGGTCGCGCACGCTGCTGAAGGTGAACTGGCGCACTTTCCGGTCCGCGACCACCCACGGCGCCGCGCGGACGGGAGTCTTGCCGTCGCCGTCCCACAGCAGGACAGTGTCCCGGCCGGACAGATGCGGACCGAGCTTGTTCGCCGCCTCCACAGTCACGCCGCTCGGTACGACGGCGACTGCGGCGGCCGCCGCCTTCATCCGGGCGGTGCGCTGGAAGAAAGAAGCATGGAGAGCTGATCCGAGCTTGAACTGCGGAACTGTGCTGATCGCCACGGCCGCAACCGCGACGGCGCAGGCGAAAGCCACCCAGCCGGTAGCACTCCAGGCTCGCGTCGTCGCGGTCTGGTCGGCGGCGACACCGGTCTGCCCAGCCCCGACGCCGGCCGGCAGCTCGTCGGCACCTTCAGTCGCTGGCTGCTGGCTCTCGATGCCCGCCAGCCGCACCGGTGCGCCGTTGAGGTTCTGCCCCCCTTTCGTCACCCACCGGTCGAGCCTGGCCGCGCCGTCGACGGCGGCGCAGACGAGGACGACCTCGAGGTAGGCGTTGTACTGAAAGCTGGTGGACCACCAGTTCGGGAACTTGGAATTGAGCATGCGCTCGAGCAGCAGCGGGACGGCGGCGACCGTGATCGGCGACAGCAGGGGCAGGAAGCAGAGCACCCCGACGAGCCAGAGCATCGTATTAAGCTTGACCCCTGGCGTGATCACCAGCCGCAGGGAGCTGATCGGGCGGGTGATCAGATGCCAGGCAGCCTGCGGGGCATCGCGACCGAGGGATGAGTAGGCCCAGTAGTAGTCGGCTCGGCCGCCGAAGACCGGGATCAGGGCATAGACGGCGAAGGCGGTCAAGGCGACCCCGGCCACCACGCAGCCGATGCCCACGAGCCATGGCCTGGGCACCACACGAGGACGCGATATGACGAAGTAACACCCGATCCCGGCGACGAGCAGGCCCATGTCCTCCTTGACAAGCAGCAAGAAGGCGAGCGCGATCAATGCGGAGCGGAACCGGCCCGCCTGGAAGCGCTCGAGCGCCACCGCGGTCAGCACGGGAGCGAACGCGACCTCGTGGAAGTCGTAGGCCGCCGCCGCCGCGATCGGCCAGCTCAGCCCATACGCGACGCAGACCAGGTAGGCGGCCACGGTCGCCTTCCTGCCGCCGCCGAATGCCCGGCGGGTGAAGAACCACAGCGGCGGGATGGCGAGCGCAAGGAGAACGGCCTGGGCGACGAGCAGTGTCTGCGGGCCGTTGTGGATCCAATACAGGGGAGCAAGGGACGCAAGGATTGGCGAGAAGTGGTCGCCGAGGACGGAGAATTTCGGTCCGAACCCGTTGTGCACGCCCTTGATAATCGATATTCCTGGCCGGAAATGGGCATAGGAGCGCACCGCCTGGTCAAAGATCACCAAGTCGTACGAAGAGGCGTGAAAGTCGTAGTAGAGGTTCAGCGAAAATACCGTCAATACTGTGGCGGCCAGAGCCGTCATGATGGCTATACCGGTCAGATGCACAATGCAATGCCCGCGCGACAGCACGCTGAAACGGGACCGGCTAGCTGGCACTGCGCCTTCCCGCATTATGCCGATATCTGCCACATCTAGGAGGCTACCAGGACCGATCGTGAGCTGTGGCTTAAAGTGATCTCCTGGCTGATACCAGTAAACAGGGCGTGAAACCTTGCGGGCGGCCCCGGCTGGCGCCCTGGAGTTGCTCAACGCCTCTGGCGAGTGCGATGGACCGAGATCGGGAGCGAGGCGCAGTACCCGAACGTCTAGGCTGTGCCCTATGTCGGACCCATCAGTCGCCGCCCCTTCGCAGGGGCCGACCAGCGCTGACGGGCCGGCCGATGATGTCGACGGGGTGCACGGCAGGCTCCGTACTGGGTGGGCCGTGGCCGGCCGCCTGCTCGCCGGCCGGCCAGTCCGCTGGGGGTTCGTGGCAGTCGCGGTCGCCCTTGGCGGCTACGCGGTTGCCCGGCAATGGACGGACGTGCGGGCCGCGCTGGCCAGCATCGGACTCCTGGCGGTCGCTGGCGCATTGCTCGCAGCGCTGATAGCACTGTTCGCCGCTCTCCAGGTCTGGCGGCGGCTGCTCGCGGCGCTCGGTTCACCGCTGCCCGGCCGCGCTGCGGCCCAGATCGTGTTCATCGGCCAGCTAGGCAAGTACCTGCCGGGCTCGATCTGGCCGGTACTCGCGCAGATGGAACTGGGCGCCGCGCATCAGGTTCCGCACCGCCGCTCCGCGAGCGCCTCGGTACTCGCCATGCTACTGGCCCTGGTCACGGGGATACTGACCGCGCTGGTCACGCTGCCCTTCGCCGCGGGACCGACGCCGTACCGGTGGGTATTCCTGGCCGCCCCGCTTCTGCTCGTCGCCTTGTATCCGAGGGTGCTCAACTTTCTGATGAACCGGCTGCTCAGGCTGGCCAAGCGCCCTGCACTCGAGCAGCCGCTGACAGGGCGCGCCCTTGCGGGCGCGCTGGCCTGGGCATTCATCTCCTGGATCTGCTATGGCATGCAGATCTGGGTGCTCGCGGCGCGGCTCGGCGCACCCGTGGGCACCGGCGTGCTGCTCGCGGTCGGCGGCTTCGCTTTCGCCTGGAGCGTGGGCTTCCTCGTCGTGTTCGCCCCGGCCGGGCCGGCGTACGGGAGGTGCTGCTGATCGCGATTCTGGGCCCGGTGATCGGAGTCGGTGATGCCACCGCCCTGGCCCTCGTCTCCCGCGTTGTGATGACCGGCAGCGACCTGCTCGCCGCCGCCGTGGCGGGGTGGCTCGGCCGACGCTCGCGCGTGACCGCCGCTGCCCGCCGACCACGCCGAGGCAGGACGCAGCGTCCGGATACACGACCTTGACCTGGGCATCTGCCCGACGGTACGGATTCGGTGACCGAGGTCGCCTGGAACGGGCTGACTCGGGCGCCGCAGCCCGCCTCGTCCGCGGCGCTCGGCGCTCGGCGCTCAGCTGCGCATCCCCGATCTGGGCTAACTAAATCCGAGCCGGATTCACCTTGAGCCGCGGACCTTCCGGCTGACGGCGGCCCGGAGTTCCAATCCAGATGTAGGTCGGAATGATGGGTGAGATCGCACGCCAGAATACCAGCGGCGCTCCCAGCAGGGGCCGGGGAACCAGATCATGGGCGACGAACCGTTCCGGGTGCGACAACACTGCGTACGTGTAATCCCATACATGAAAGCTGTTACACATACGACGAAGGCCCGGCAGTGTCTGGAACGTCTCGTAGTAACTGTCAGCCCGGCCCGTGAGACGAACGTAACGGTTCGCGTACTGTTTCGGCAGCCAGGAGAGGAAAGGCAGCCTGTAGTGCGGTTCCATGACACCCAGACGATTGCCTAGACCCAGGTAGACGACGCCTTCATCCTTGAGCACTCGCCGCATCTCAGCCATGACCGCATCGGGATCAGCCACATGCTCGTAGATATGATTGAAGATCAGGATATCCACCGACTTCGCCGGCAGCGGGATCGCGCTCCCCGCCGCCAAGATGAACTCAACATGTTCACCAAACCGGTGCTTCGCCTTCTCGAGCCCGGGCTCGTCGATATCGAGCCCGATGACATTTCCCCCCGCAAGCCGGAGCTCATCGGCAATGAAGCCCGCCGAACACCCGATGTCCAGCACCTGCAGGCCACTCAAGTTCTCCACTCCGAGAAAGTGCCTGAGAACTGCCAGGATCTTTGCGGCTTTGCGGCGACGCCCCCGTTCGTCGAGCATCTGAGCTTGGAGTTCGGAGTACGCAAGCTGCATAGGCCTGAACCCACCATCGTGCAGGTCGTGCCGTGGCTCGCCCTCTCGACTGATCAACTTCTCACTCCCGCTGCAGGACGGCCTCAATTGTCTGACGATGCTATACCGGGGCAGCGCTGTCTCTGGGCCAAGCGCGTGCGGTCGGACTTGATGCGATGGCAAGCACGGAAGCCGAATTAGACTCTGTCGGGTGTTGACGCATCCGGTGTTCGTAACAAGGAAATTTCCCCCGTCGGTCGGTGGCATGGAAACGCTTGCGGCAGGGGTCTGGCGATCTCTGCGGTCGGCCCGCCCGGACTCGCTGAAGATCTCCCACAGCCACGCGAACCGCGATTTGATGTGGTGGGTGCCCGCCTGCCTGGCGCGCCTGACATGGCTGAGCCTGCGCCGCAAGGTCGAGTGCGTGCTGTGCGGCGATGCTCTGATGAACGCGCTGTGCGCGCCAGTGCTCAGCGCTCTCAGGATCCCGCGCGCGACCATGATCCACGGACTCGATGTGACGTATGAGAACAAGTTCTACCGAGCGCTGGTGCATCCACCGCTAAGGTCCGCCGCGCGCGTGATCGCGGTAAGCGCCGCGACTGCCGACAAGGCGCGCGAGGTCGGAGTGCCCGCAGACCGGATCACGGTGCTTCGGCTGGGAGTCGAACAACCGTGCGCGGGGTTGATGAGCCGGCCGAAAGCACGCATGGCGGTCCGTCGGAGGCTAGCGCTGGCCGAGGATCAGGTTGTCCTGCTCTCGCTGGGCCGGCTGGTTCGCCGTAAAGGGGTCCGCTGGTTCACTGAATTCGTGCTTCCACAGCTAGGCGAGCACATTCATTATGTGGTGGCCGGTGAAGGGCCGGAGGAGCAGCCGATTCGCGCGACGGCAGCTGCGGTCGGCGTCTCTGCGCGTCTGCATCTGCTCGGCCCCGTCGCCGACGATGTCCGTGAAGAGCTGCTGACCGGAGCGGATCTTTTCCTGCAGCCCAATATTCCCGTTCCTGGGGATATCGAAGGGTTCGGCCTGGTAACTGTCGAAGCGGCGATGCGCGGGACCCCGGTCGTCGCTGCGAAGCTCGAGGGCATCCCGGACGCAGTCGTCGCCGGCCGCACCGGAATTCTCCTCCCCCCGCCGATGCGGCAGCGTGGGTATCCGAAATCACCGACCTACTGGGCGCCCCGCGGGATCTTCTTGCTCTCGGCGATCGCTTCCGGACCGATGCGATGGAGCTATATAGCGAGGAAGGAATGGGCCGGGCGCTGTGCGCGCAACTGCCGGGCTTTCCCGGGTGAGCTGATCTTGGGCAGTGCGGCAGGCGCCAGTTGCTGGACCGGGATGCCGCGCCGACTACTGGCACCAAGCCCCGCTGCGCCCAGGCCAGGGCCTGCGTCAGCGCTGCACCGACACTGGCGGGGTCTCGGCTGCGCACGACTATGACCCGCGGCTGATCGGGGAAATAGGCGAATGCCGTGACGGCGAGCAGGAACGTCGAGGTCCGGAGGTTGAGGAACGGGTACTTCGCCAGGGTGCGCACCAATACCGACCACCCGATCGGCGTGCTGGAGGTCGTTGCGGGCAGTTGCGACAGCGGGAACCGGGTAGTGACCGCGACCCATGCCTCGTGACTCCAGAACAAGTTGCTCGCCGCCGGCCGGTCAGGGCCGGTTCGGGTCCGGGTGCACCGTGATGAATACCGACCAGGCGGGCGCGGCCAGGTCGTCAGGGCGACCGGCGAACTCCTCCATCAGGCTGCCGAGGCGAGTACGGAACTCTTCCATTTCAGCGGGCGAGAGGCGCAGGCCGAGCCGGGTGGTGTCCAGGTCCGCGGCAGGCACGAGGGCGACCTCCTCCAGGAAGGTGTCGAGCATCGACCGGTCCATCGCCGGGGTACTGAGCCGCCAGGACTTCCTCGTCGCCAGGTACGGGATCTCGCGGGCTCCGCGCGTGCCGCGCCGCTCCGGCTGCGGGTCGAGAAAGCCGGTGCGGACGAGGGTCCTGATGTGGTGCAGGATGCTGGCCGGGTCGCGGCCGAGGATCTCGGCGATCTCCTTGTTCGTGCGCGCTTCGCCCAGGCAGATACGCAGTATCCGCAGTCGCAGCGAGGACGCGAGTGCCTTCGCCTCCTCGTCGGTCGCCGGCCGGCGTTCGACCATGGCGGTCAGTCTATAAGTGATTGACAAATCCCAATCACTCGTCCACGATAGCCTCGTGATCGACACGGAACCTGGGCTCGACCGTCCGCGGCGGCGCGGCGGCCTGTGGCATCACCTCGAATTCCGGCGCTTGTGGATCGGCGAGACGGTCAGCCAGTTCGGCACGATGATCAGCCAGCTGGCGCTGCCGCTGGTCGCGATCCTCGTGGTGCATGCCTCGACGTTCGAGGTCGGCCTGCTGACCGCGTGCGAGACCGCGGCGTTCCTGGTTGTCGGGCTGCCGGCCGGCGCGTGGGTCGAGCGCATGCGGTTCCGCTCGGTGCTCATCGTCAACGACCTGATCCGCGCGGCCCTGCTGGGATCGATCCCGCTGGCCGCGCTGCTCGGGATCCTGACCATCGGGCAGCTGTACGTGGTCGCGATCGGAACCGGCGTCAGCACCGTCTTCTTCGACGTGGCCTACCAGTCCTACCTGCCCGTGCTGGTCGACCGGTCGATGCTGGTCGAGGGCAACGCCAAGCTGCAGGGCAGCGAGTCGGTCAGCCAGATCGCCGGCCCGAGCGCGGGCGGGCTGCTGATTCAGGCCCTGACCGCTCCGTATGCGGTCCTCGTCGACGCGCTCACGTTCCTGTGGTCGGCGGCCTGGGTCAGCGCGATTCGCGACCCGGCCGCCCAGGCCGCAGCGCAAGCCCAGCCGGCACCTGCGGCACGAGATCGGCGAAGGGCTCCGTTTCGTGCTCGGCAGCGCCCTGCTGCGCGCGATCGCCATGTGCACCGGGCTGTTCAACCTGTTCAGCTCGATCGGCCTGGCGGTCTATCTTCGTGCTGCTCGCGCGCGACCTGCACGTCTCCGCGGGGGTCATCGGCCTGATCACCTCGACCTCGGCGATCGGCGGCCTGATCGGCTCGCTGGTCGCGAGCCGGTTCGCGGCCCGGGTCGGGCAGGGCCGGGCGATCTGGATGGCGGCGGCGATCGGCGGTCCGTGCGCCTTCGCCGCCCCGTTCGTGCAGCACGACTGGACGCTCGCGCTGCTGGCGCTGGCCCAGATCGTCATGTGGATGGCCACGGTCGTCTACAACATCACGCAGGTCAGCTTCCGTCAGGCGCTTTGCCCGCCCGAGCTGCTCGGCCGGATGAACGCGACGATGCGCTTCCTGGTCTGGGGCACCATGCCGCTTGGGGGCGTTCTCGGCGGCATCCTGGGGTCCACGATCGGCGTCCGCGAGACGCTCCTCGTGGCGGCCGCCGGCGGATCGCTGGCCTTCTTGCCGGTCTTCCTGTCACCACTGCGGCGAATGCGCGAGCTCCCGTCCTACCAGCGCGCTGACCAGGGCGCCAAGGTCGCCTAGTCCCGAGCTGGCAGCCAGCTGCGCGATCAGCTGTCTCCCCAGGTATTCGTGTGCAGGGCAATGTGGTCGACGCAGTTCGGCGCCGGCCGGGGAATCAGCGTCGCGCTGGCCGGGCACGGGTTCAGGATCAGCGGGCGCCGGGGTGCCTGGCTGAAGTCGAAGTCGCTGACGAGGTTGCCGAGCTTGGCCGAGCTCTCCCTGACGTCGGGACGCCGGTCAGGCCGGCCGTCGGTCTTCGGGTTGAGCCGCGCGCCGCCCATGAAGTCGTCCTCGATGAACTTCAGGTAGGCATCGGAGGACAGCCGCTGGTGATCGATGAACCCGCGCCTGGCGTACGGGCTGATGACCAGCGCGGGAACCCGGATGCCGAAGCCCTGGCGGTCCACCCGCGGCGGAGCCACATTGTCGTAGAAGCCGCCCCAGTCGTCCCAGCTCAGGAAGATCGCGCTGGACCTCCAGTCGGGGCTGCGCATGATCGCGTCGATGACCCTGGTGACATAGGCCTGGCCGGTGCTGACCAGGGCGGGCCCGTGCTCGCTGTCCCTGAAATCCGGCGCGATCCACGACACCTTGGGCAGCGTGCCGGCCTTGGCCTGCTTCCAGAAGGCGCTCAGCGGCCGGACGCTGCCTAGCTGGCCGTCGTTGTGTACGTCGGTGAAGCCCGGCAGCGGATTCCAGGTCACCGCCACGCCGCCGGGGTTGCTCCCGGTGACCGCGCCGTGATCCAGGTAGTAACTCCAGGTCACATGGTGCCGGTGCAGGAGCCAGGTCAGGTCGGTCCAGGCGAACGGCGTCGGGCGGGACGGGTTCCGCTCCGCCGGCTGGTTGCTGGCCGTGCAGCTCATCGCGACGCCGGTCCGCGCGCACCTCGCCGACCAGCCGGAGACCTCGTACAGGTGGGCAGGCAGGCTCCACGAGCCTGGCGCCTCGAACATGTGGTCCTGCAGGACGAAGTTCTTCGCGTATGCCCAGTAGTCGGGGATGTCGGAGCGGACGTGGTGGCCCATCACGTCCGGATGGCACGGACGGCCGGGCCGGCACAGCTTCTTGTCGGCCTCGGCCACGAATCCGTTCATCTTCCCGCCGTTCACGTCGGCCCGGAACGGGAACTGCGAGTGCGGGTCGTTCCCGTTGCTGTCGTGATGGTCAACCCACGGCCGGTCGCAGCCGCCATTTCGCGGATCGGGCAGGCAGACGCCCTTGGGGATGCCGTCAGCGCCGGGGAAGGTGCCGAAATAGTTATCGAAGGACCGGTTCTCCTGCATGATGACGATCACGTGCTTGATCTTGTGAATGCCGGACGCGGCGGACGAACGCGGCGAGGACTGCTCGTTCGCCTGGGCCGCCGCGCCGACGGCCATGGTGGCCCCGAGGGCCACGGCCATTGCCGCCGATATCCGACGAGGTCTCATCGGTCCCTCCAGACCTGGGCAGCCAGGCAGAGATCCTACCGGCGCAGGCCGCTGGAGCGAGCCGGTTAGCCCGGCGCCACGGCGGCCATGCTGCTCGGCGCCGTGGCCCGGCGGCGGTCACCGGCCGGCCTCGCGAAGCAGCCGGGCGGCCGCTTCCGGGCTGACGTCGTTGACGAAAGCGCCCATCGCCGACTCCGATCCGGCCAGGTACTTCAGCTTGCCCGGCCCGCGCCGGATCGAGAACAGCTGCAGGTGCAGGTAGGCGAGGTCACGGTCGATGCGCGCGGGCGCCTGATGCCAGGCCGCGATGTACGGCAGCGTGTCGTCGAAGACCGCCTCCATCCGGCGCAGCACGTCAAGGTAGAGCCAGGAGAGCTCGGCGCGCTCGGCACCGCTGAGCGCGGGCAGGTCGGGAAGCTGCCGGTGCGGGTAGAGGTGGACCTCCAGCGGCCACCGGGCGGCGAACGGTACGAACGCCGTCCACAGGTCGCCGCGGACGACGACGCGCTCGCCGTCGCGCTGTTCCGCCGCGAGCACGTCAGCGAACAGATTGCGCCAGGTCCGCTCGCGATAGGCGCGGGCGCTGTCGAGCATCTGGCGGGTCCGGGGGGTGAGGAACGGGAGAGCGTAGATCTGGCCGTGCGGATGCGACAGCGTCACGCCGATCTCAACGCCGCGATTCTCGAAGCAGAAGACCTGCTCGACGTGCGGCAGCGACGACAGCGTCAGGGTGCGGTCGATCCAGGCCTCGATGACGGTACCCACGCGAGCAGGCGCCAGGGCCGAGAACGAGGAGTCGTGATCCGCGGTGAAGCACACGACCTCGCAGCGTCCGCGGCCGGCCTCCTGGCGCATCAGCGGCCCGGCCGGCCGGTCAGGATCCGCGGCCGTCCCGGCGAACGCCGGGAACCGGTTCTCGAAAACCACCACGTCATAGGAGGAGGCCGGGATCTCGGTCGGCCTGGCCGCGGTGGACGGGCACAGCGGGCACTCATCGTCGGGCGGCAGGTAGGTGCGGCCCTGCCGGTGATCGGCCAGACCGACCCACTCGCCCAGGAGGGGGTCGTAGCGGACGATCGGCAGCGGCCGGAACGGCGGCAGGTCACGAGGGTCGGCCACGGCCCGCACCGCGGCGTCTGACTCGTCGAAGAAGACAATCTCGCGGCCGTCGGCCAGCCGCGCCTGCGTCTTGCGCACCGGCGATGTGTTCACGACGTCAGCCGCGGGCACCCAGAGCCGGCGTCGGCGTCGCCAGCAGCCGGCGCACCGCCGGGATGACGGCCTCGACGTCGTCGGCCAGCACCGGCAGGGCCAGGTCCCGGTCGTCGACGACCAGCTCGCGGGCGAACGCTCCGGTCAGGCGGCGCCAGGATGGTCCGACCAGCACGAGCCGCGCCGTGCCAGGCTCAGTCTGCGCCGCCGCCCATACCGCGGCCGCCTCGGCCAGCGTGCCGATGCCGCCGGGCAGGGCGATCGCGACCCGGGTGGCCAGCAAGAACGCCAGCCGCTGCGCGTAGTCGTCGCTCCAGCGCAGCTCGGCATGGCTCGGGTGCGGCGTCAGGTGCGCCCACGGCGACATGGGCAGGCCGACGGTTCGGCCGCCGGCCTCCGCCGCGCCGCTTGCCGTCGCTCCCATCAGGCCGCCGTATCCGCCGGTGACTACGGTCCAGCCCTGCCCGGCGAGCAGCCGGCCGAGACGGTGCGCCGCGTCGTGGCGCGGGTCGTCCGGTCCGATCCGCGCGGAACCGAGCACGGCGATCTCGGCCGCTCCGGACTCAGCCGGCGACGAGCTGGTAGCCACGGACGCCCTTCTTCGCTGACAGGTTGACGATGACCCCGCGCAGCACGCCCTCGCTGTACTCGCTGCCCGGGTTGAGCGCCAGCGTACGGCCGATCCTGGCCTCGCCGCGTGACTCGTGGATATGGCCGTGCAGGCTGAGCATGGGCTGGTACCTGACGATCGCGTCGCGGACCGCTGAGCTGCCGACGCCGGTGATCAGCGGCGAGCCGCCGCTCATCCTGGGGCGGAACTCGGCGTCCAGGGCCACCGCCTGGTCGATCGGGGTGTCCTTCGGCGGCACGTGCAGGTTGAAGATCGCCTTGCCCGGCTCGGCCAGCTTGGCCGCCTCGGTGTCGATCACCGCGGCCAGGTCGTGCTCGTCCAGCTCGCGCGGCGAGTCCCACGGCGTCCGGTTCGAGTAGCCGACCGAGATCATCGAGAACCCCCCGGGCAGCTCGACTACCCGCTGGTCGGGATCGATCACCGAGGAACTGCTTTTCAGCAGGTCGTCGACGAAGAACGGGTCGTCGTTGCCGGGCGCGAAGAGGCACTGGATCCCGGTGCCGGCCAGCCGTTCCTCGGCCAGGTCGATCCACCGGCTCATGGTGGCGTTGATCAGCTTCCTGAACAGGTCGCTGACGCCGGCCGGATCCTGCTTCAAGACGGCGATCTCGTCCGGCGTCATCGGATGCGGGTAGAAGCCGGCGTCCGCGATGAACTTGTTCAGGCCCGGCAGGCCGTCCGCGTCGACCACTCGCTTACGGCCGAACAGCTGGGCCGAGTACTGGCCGCCGGGCTCCTCGACGACCGGGACGATCATCTTGCCGGTGATGTCGCCGCCCATCACGACGGCGTCGACGCCGTAGAACTTGCCCGCGTTCAGGAACTTGCGCAGGCACCGGTCCGACCCGTGGATGTCGGTAGCAAAAAAGATCTTCGAGTCCTTCAACGGCGCGCTCCGTCCACTTCTTCGGGCAGCTCATACCAGGGCGAACGGCGGCCCAGCAGGGAACGGGCTTTCCAGCGGGCGGTCTTCTGGGCGTCCGCCAGCGCGGCCGCCACCGAGTCGATTCGGCCGCGCACGGCCGAGGCGGCGGCCTCGTCGAGCAGGTCGCCGGCCGCGTCCCGCACCTTGCTCAGGTTGTCGCCGAAGGTGGTGTACCAGCCCCAGTCGGCCCTGGTGACCGCCACGAGGCGGTCGAGCGAGAGCGCGTCGGCCCGGTCCGGCTCGGCCGGCCGGTCGGGACCGCGAACCTCGTGGGCCAGCACCAGCCGAACGGCGTCGACCACGTCCTTGCTGTTGATCTCGACGATCTGCAGCTTGGTCAGCAGCAGGTCGGCGGGCCCGAGGGCGAGCGGGTGCAGGCCAAGGCGGCCGTTCAGGTCCAGCCGGTGGCACATGGCGAACTGGCCGACGAACACGTCAAGCTGCCGCGCGTTGGCGGAGTCGTAGAACAGCAGCCGCGTGGCCCCGTGCAGGGCGTTGAACCGGTCGTTGGCCGTGTAGCCGAGAGTCGCGAGCCCGGCCGCGAGCGCATGGCCGCCCTTCCGCCCCACGACCACGTCGATGTCGGCGAACGATCTGGTCAGCGCGGCGGGCACCGGGCCGTGCCGGTGCGCGGCAACTCCGACCCCGCCCAGCAGCCGCACGGTCACGCCGCCCGCGGTCAGGGCCTCGACGACGCGCCGCGCTTCGTCGACGACGTCGGAGAGCGGGACCACCCTGGTCATGCGGGCTCCCCGATGGTCGCCCGGTGGATCGTCTCGTAATGCTCGGCCCTGGCCGCCTCGCCGGAGAAGTTGTAGGACTGCTTGCCCGTCAGCTGAGCCAGGTGGAAGCCGATCAGGGCCGGCGGCAGGCACGCCGTCACCGGCGAGAACTCCTCGGCCACCCCCGCCGCCAGCGGCACGGCCAGTTCCCCGGGCGCCGCCGCCCCGCCGCCCGGCCGGTCGCTGATCACCACGGGCCTGGCGCCCATGAACCGGAGCTCGGCCAGGATCTCCTCGCCCCGGTCGTAGCCGGCGCCGCTCGGGTTGACCAGCACCACGGGATCACCGGGCGAGGTGACGAAGTACTGCTCGTGCGCCCACTCCTCGATGCTGGTCGCGACCCCGAGCCGCTGCGGACCCTCGAACAGCTTGGCCGCCCCGAACCTGGCCGTCGCCTCGTTCGGACCGGCGCCCAGGAACGCGACCCACGGGGCCGGCCGCAGCGCGCTGGCCGCCTCGGCGCAGGGACCGGCGGCCTGCTCCAGCGTCGCGGACACCTGGCCGGGCAGCCGCGCCAGCTGGCGGGTCAGGTCGGCGGCGTCACCGCGCAGCTCGGCCAGCGCGACGGCCAGTCGGAGCAAGGTGGCGAGCATCGCGACGTAGGTCGACGTACCCGGCGAGAAGCCCAGCGTCGGCACGTCGAGCGGCAGCATCTCGTCGCACGCCAGCGCGAGCGGTCCGTCGGCGGCATGGGTCAGGGCCACCACCTGATGGCCGGCCCGGCGGGCCTGGACCGCCGCCTCGATCGTCCGGCCAACCTGGCCCGAGAACGAGATGGCGATCACCGCGCTGCCCGCCGGCATGGCCCGGGCCCGGTACCGGGCCAGGTCCAGCGCGTGCACCGGGTGCGCCGTCAGGCCGCTGTGCCGCTGGAAGGCCAGCTCGGCGGCGAGGCCCGCAAAGGCCGAGTCACCGCATCCGGTCAGCCACAGGTGCGCCGTGCCGCGCGCGGCCAGCCGCTTGGCCAGCGCGGCGACACGCCCGTCGGGATCGTCGAGCACGTCGGATATCACGTCGGGGATAGTAAGGATCTCCCGGCGCATCACGTCGATGTCGTACCGGCCGGCAGGCTCGGCGATCACGGGCGCCGGGGCCGACACATCGGCGCTGGCCTCGGCCAGCCGGTGCCCGGCCGAGGCGATACCTGAGCGGTCCCGGCCGACCTCGAAGAGCCGCAGGCTGCCGCTGGCCGTGATCGCGGTGCCGGCCACCGCGGCGCCCAGCCCGGCCGACTCGATGATGCTCAGCCCTCGAGCCAGGCCGGCCGCCAGGCCGCCGCAGAACGCGTCGCCGGCTCCGGTGGAGTCAGCGACCTGCGCGCGCAGGGCGGGGACGCGAGTAATCCGGCCGCCGTCCAGCACGTACGCGCCCGCCGCGGCCGCCTTCGCGACCGCCCGGGCGACCCCGGCGGCGGCCAGCAGGCTCAGCGCGGTCACGGGACTTTCCGCCCCCGTCAGTTCGGTCAGCTCTTCCATGCTCGGAACGAACCAGTCCACCGAACTCGCCAGCGCGAACACCCGGTCCGCGACGGCGGAGTCCCATGACTCGTGCGTGTCGAGCGTGATGAGCGCACCGGGGGCCGACGCGCGCACGTGCGCGACGATCCGCTCGGCGTGACCGAGCGGCATGGCGGCCACGTGCACCACCGCCGCCCGGGCCAGCAACTCGGGGTTCAGGTCGGAAGGCGCAGGCGCCACCTGCTCGCCGCGCTCGGGCGGCGTCCGGTACAGCCACTGCCGGCGACCGTCCGGCTCGTAGACCACCCAGTTGCGGACGGTCGGGCCGCTGATCTCGACCAGGCCGCTCACGTCGACTCCGCCGTCAGCGAGCGCGTCCAGGGCGGCCGCCGGGAAGTCCTCGCCGCGCCTGGCCACCAGGGCCGCGCTCGCGCCCGCCGTGATCACCGCAGTGGCGGCGTGCACGCTGTTGCCGCCCAGCGTGGCCATCGCGGTGGCGCCGGTCGGGAGCACGACGTCGTCGATGGTGAGGTTCCCCACCACTACCACGAGCGGGCTGGCCAGGTCGCCGCTCACTCGGGCGGGATCTCGCGGTAAGCCAGCGCCAGGTTCACGCCCTTGCGCGAGTTCAGCCGCCACGCGACGGCGTACCAGATGGCGCCGAGCACGATGGCGCCGATCATGAACTCGAGCGAGAGCCTGCGGGTGACCGCGAACGTGGCGCTGATCGAGGAGTTGAAGACGAACTCGCCCATCAGCACGCCGAGCGCGATGACTCCGCCGGCCCCGGCCAGTGCCACGGCCGGGATGCCGGCGATCCGGCGGCCGCCGCCGCTCTCCCATACCGCCTTGAGCCGGTAGGGGAACACGATTCCCGCGATGCTCACCACGATGAAGGCGGCGATCTGCGCCAGCAGCGCGCCGAGCAGGCTGGCCTGCGGAATCTGCACGAGCGCGAACAGCGCGATCTCGCCGGTGACGGCGCACAGCAAGATGGCCTTGATCGGCGTGTGGAAGGTGTCGTTGACCTGGCCCAGCTGGCGCGGCACGACCCGGTCGAGCGACCAGGCGAGCATGTAGCGGGTGGCCTGCAGGGTCGACAGCGGCGTGCCCATCAGCGCCCAGAGGATGAACCCGACGCCGATGATCAGGAGCAGCGGCACGCTGCCGGTGAGCAGGCTGGCGATCAGGTTGATGCCGGGCGGGACGCCGCCGGGAAGGGCCAGCTTCGCCGGGTCGGTGTTGGACAGGTAGGACAGGCTCGCGGCCCAGTCGTGGCCGACAGCGTGCTGGTAGGCCCAGACGATGAACGCGAGCACGGCCCCGTTGATCAGCACGCCGCCCACCATGGCGAAGTACTGGCTGCGCGAGGCCCGCTTGACCTCGCCGCCGATCTGCGCCGAGCCCTGCGCGTAGCCGACCACGAAGAACACCCAGGGCAGCATGAGCAGGGTGGCCGTCAGGCTGAAGTGCGCGCCGTCGCCGGTAAAGCCAGCCGCCTTCGCCGCCGGGATGATGTTGTTGTAGGCGAGACCCTTGTTGGCGGTCGCGAACGTCGTCCACGCCTGGGCGATCTGGTTGCCGCGGAAGAGCAGCAGTCCGGCGACCACGACGATGCAGAGGCCCGCGATGCCGAACAGCCACTTCTGCACGCGCCAGTACGATTTCGAGCCGTAGATCAGCAGGGCCGCGAACGCCAGCGTCAGCACCGTCCCGAACAAGATCACCCACCACTGCGTGGTGATCCCGATGATGGTGTGCTTGGCCAGCAGGTCGTTGCTCAGGTTGATCCAGACCGGGTGCCCGGTGACCGCGCCGAGCGTGGTCATGGCGACCGGCGCGGCGAACGTCAGCGCGAACCAGGCATTGAAGCCGATCCAGAAGAAGATCAGCCACAGGCCCTGGCTCCACGACATCAGCCAGCCCACGAACGGGTGCAGCGCGCGGCTCACGAATACGTAGTCGCCCCCGGCCCTGGGCATCGCCGCCGCGAACTCGGAGTAGACCCACAGCAGCGTGAACGCCATGACCAGGGTGCCGATGCCGATCGCCAGCAGCATGCTGCCGCCGGGGAAGTTGCCGGGAGCCTGCAGCAGCATGAAGATCGCGCCGAGCGCGACGTTCATGCCGAGGGTGTTCATGATCAGGGCGTCCCACTTGGAGACCTCCCTGACCAGGCCGGTCGCGTTCCTGACGAAGAGCTGTCCGTCGCCGGCGAAGTCTGACGGGAGGGATACGTCACTTGCCATCTGAGCCTCCGTTCGGGCGGCGCCTGGCGCCGCGCGGGGGTTGGGCCGAAGGGGCCGGAATCGATCGCCGGCTGTCGATCGCGAACCGGAACCGCTCCGGCCGGTAGAGCACGTCGGAGTACTCCACCGGGCGGTCCCGCTGGTTCCTGGTGATGCCGATGACCCTGAGCACGGGCGAGCCTGGCACGAGGCCGAGCAGCTCGGCCTGCTCCAGCCCGGCCCGGTCGACCTCGACCACGTTGTCCGCCGAGGTCATCTCGACCCCGTGCACCAGGGCCAGCGCCTCGTAGAGCGATCCGGTGCCCAGGTCCTGGTCGCTGACGCCGCGCGCGTACCTGGGCGGCAGCCAGGCGGTGAGCAGGGCCAGCGGGTCGCCGTTCAGGGACGCCAGCCGCCGCAGGCACCACGCCTCCTGGCCGCGCAGCGCCAGCGCGGCCGCGACGGCCGGCGGCGGCTCGGCGAACTCGCTGCTGAGGACCTTGACCGTCGAGCTCAGTCCCTGCCGGCGGACCGACTCGTGGAAGCTGCCCAGAATCTGGATCTTCTCGACGAGCTTGCGATCGCGGATGAAGGTGCCCTTGCCCCTGGTGCGCTCGACGTAGCCCTCTTTGGTGAGATCGGCCATCGCCTGCCGGACCGGCGCCAGGCTCACGCCCAGCGACTCGGCCAGCTCACGCTCCCTGGGCAGCTGCACGCCGGCGGGCAGCCACCCCTGCTCGACGCCCTCGAGCACCGCGATCTTGATCTGATGGTGAAGCGGCACCGGGCTGTGGCGGCGCACCGACGCGGCCAGCCGGGACAGCGCAGGTGACGTCATAGCCCGAACATTACAAAGTCATAATCAAATGTCAATGCCCCCTGTATTGACCGTCGCGTTACCCGCCGGTTACCGTCACTGCCGGGAGGGCGAGGTGGCGGGACCCGACGGATTCGATCTGCTCATCCGGGCGCCGCGCGTCGTCTCCGGTCGCGGCGACGGCGAGTTCGCTGCCGCGGTCGGGGTACGGGAGGGCTCCGTTGCCGCCCTCATGCCGCTGAACCACCCCGCGGCGGCATCGAGCGTGCTGGAGCTGGACTCGTCCGTCGTGCTGATGCCGGGCCTGGTCGATTCGCACGTGCACATCTGCGAGCCGGGCAACACCGAATGGGAGGGCTTCGCGGCCGCGACCAGGGCCGCGGCGGCCGGCGGGATCACCACGCTGGTGGACATGCCGCTGGACAGCGTCCCCAGCACGGTCAGCGTGGGCGCCCTCGAGCTCAAGCGGCAGGCGGCTGCCGGGCAGTGCCATGTCGACGTCGGATTCTGGGGCGGCGTGATCCCGGGCAACGGCCGCGACCTCGTCCCGCTGCACCAGGCCGGCGTGCTCGGCTTCAAGTGCTTCCTGGCCCGCTCCGGGGCCGACGACTTCCCGCCGGTTACCGACCGGGAGATGGAGGACGCGCTCGGCGTCCTGCGCGGGCTCGGCTCGCCGCTGCTGGTGCACGCCGAGAGCGAGGAGGCCGCGGCGGCGATCGGCGCGGCGGCCGGCCCGAGCTATGCCGATTATCTGGCCTCCCGGCCGCGAGGCGTCGAGAATCTCGCTGTCTGCCAGGTCATCGAGGCCGCCCGGCGGTCCGGCGGCCGCGCGCATGTCGTGCACCTGTCGAGCTCGGACGCGCTGCCGATGATCGCGTCGGCTCGCCGGGACGGCGTCGCGGTGACCGCTGAGACGTGCCCGCACTACCTGACCCTGGCCGCGGAGGAGATCCCCGACGCCGCGACGGCCTTCAAGTGCTCGCCGCCGATCCGGGAGGACGCCAATCGCGAGCTGCTCTGGAACGGCCTGCGCGACGGCGTGCTCGACCTGGTCGTCTCCGACCACTCGCCCGCCACCGCGGACATGAAGGAAGTAGCCAGCGGTGACTTCGGCGCCGCCTGGGGCGGGATCTCCTCCCTCCAGCTCGGGCTGCCGCTGATCTGGACCAGCGCGCGTCGCCGCGGCTGCACGCTCGGCGATGTCGCCGGCTGGATGTCCGCCATGCCCGCCCGGCTGGCGGGCCTGTGCCGCAAGGGCAGGGTCGCCGCGGGTTACGACGCTGACTTCTGCCTGCTCGCCCCGGATGAGTCCTTCGTCGTCGATCCGGACGAGATCCACCACCGGCACTCGGTCTCCCCGTACCACGGCCGCACCCTGACCGGGGTCGTCCGCGGCACTTTCCTGCGCGGCGAGCTGATCGATCCCGGCCGTCCGCGCGGCCGGCTGCTCAGCGGCCGGGAGGCAAGCTGAGATGAACCTGACCGATCTGGCCTCGCGGTGGCTCGGCGGCAGCGTGGTCGCGGCGAGCGACGAGTCGTTCGGCGACAAGGAGAACCTGCTGAATCCGGACGCGCCCCGCTTCGAGCCCGGCCGGTACGGCAACCGCGGCGAGATCGTGGACGGCTGGGAGACCAGGCGGCGCCGGCAAGCGGGCCACGACTGGGCCATCGTCCGCCTCGGGGCACCAGGAACGATCACGTCGGTCCAGGTCGATACGAGCTTCTTCACCGGGAACTTCCCCGAGCAGTGCGTCGTCGAGGCCTGCGGCCGCGAAGGCTATCCCGCGCCCGCCGAACTGGACGGACCCGGCTGGGCGGAGATCGTGCCGCGGTCACCGCTGCTCGGCGACACGCTGAACACCTTCGCCGTCGCGGACCAGCGGCGCTTCACCCATGTCCGCCTGTCGGTGTTCCCGGACGGCGGCGTGGCCAGGCTCCGGGTGCTCGGGCAGGTCGTGCCGGATCCGCGGGGCCTGGAGCGGCTGACCATCGACCTGGCCAGCCAGGAGCACGGCGGGCTGGTCGTCTCGAGCAGCGACGACTTCTATACCGCGGCCCAGACGCTCAACCGCCCGGACCAGGCCAGGTCGATGGGCGAGGGGTGGGAGACCCGACGCCGGCGCGACGATGGCCACGACTTCGTCATCTTCCGGCTCGGCCTGGCGGGGATGGTCAGGCAGCTGGTCATCGACACCGCGCACTTCCGGTACAACGCGTCGGCCGCGGTGGCCGCCTACGGCTGTGACGGCGGTCCCTGGACGCCGCTGCTTGACCGCGTCCGGCTGCAGCCCGACACCCGTCACGTCTTCGCCGTGCGGGACGAGCGGACGGTGGACTCGATCAGGCTCGACGCCTTTCCCGACGGCGGCCTGTCGCGGGTGCGCGTGATCGGGAGCATCGATCCGGCCGCGCGCCGAAGGGCTGGCTACCACTGGTTCAACTCGCTGCCGGCCAGCCAGGCGCTGCATTGCCTGGCCAATGCCGGCCTGCCCGCGGAAACCGCCGCGACGGTGACCGGCCAGCGGCCATTGCCGCCGGAATGGCTGGGCCGACCGGGCGAGCCGCGGCCCTACCTCGACGTGCTAGCCAGGATGCTAGAAGGTCAGAGCGACCGGGCTTGGTTAACCCCAGGTTAAGCGCTCGCGGCCCGCGGCGGCCGCCACGCCGGCCGCTCAAAACGGTCGTGGTGCGGCTGAGCTGCGCCGATGTCAGTGATTCTATTGTTCTTGCTGCCGACCGAACCCAACTGCGTTAATGTCCGGGGTTGTCATCTCACTGTTACACCGCTGTTATCTCTCAGGCGTCTGCGCATCGCGGGCAGGCGGCCTAAGGCAGGAGGCTCCGCGTGCAGCAGCCGCAAGAGGGTCGACATACGGCCCGGCATTCCCGAGACTCACGCGACCCGCGGCCGGCCACGAGCCGGGACCCGCGCCAGCCGGCCAGCACTAGCCGGCCACCGGACATCCGGCCGCGCAACACCACCGCTTCCTGGTACCGCTGGTTCGCCGTGCTCGGGGTGGTGGCGCTGGTCGCCGTCGCGTTCGCCTACCGCGGCCAGATCTGGCAAGCCAAGCTCAGCTCGTCGAACACCACCGTCCCGCTGCTAGGTTCCTCGGTACTGAGCATGCCCGACCTCGCGACGGACACCTCGCAGTTCGGCCGGATGCCGATCGTCCGCGTCTACTATCCCGGGCTGCCGAATCCGGACGCCTGGTCGAACGGGCTGGCGGAAGCGAATCACTCGGCCGCCATCGTGAGCTTCAAGGCACTGCCGACCGACATCCTGTCCGGTGCCGATGATTCCGCGCTGAAGCACTTCTTCGACACCGCGCCTACCGGGCACCCGATCTACTACACGTACTACCACGAGCCCGAGGACAACATCGAGCGCGGCGAGTTCAAGCTGGCCGACTACAAGGCCGCCTGGGCCAAGGTGGTCGCGATCGCCAACGCGGCCCACAACCCGGACCTGCACTCGACGCTGATCCTGATGTCCTGGGACCTCGAGAAGGCCTCGCACCGCAACTGGAAGGACTACCTGCCAGGCGGCGGAATCATCAGCACCCTCGGCTGGGACGCCTACCCGGTCGGCAGCGCGACGAACGTGAATCCCCAGCTCACCTCGCCGACCGCGTTCATGGGCCCGGCCATCGCGGCGTCCAAGAGCGTGGGGCTGCCGTACGGCTTCCCGGAGTTCGGCCTGTCCACGGCCAACGGCCGCCCTGGCTGGCTGCAGGAGGTCGGCAAGTACATCATGAGCAGCGGCGCGCTCTTCGCCAGTTACTTCGACGGCAACACGCAGTACCCGACGCTGCGGCTCACCGATTCGCCCTCGATCAAGATCTGGAAGGACTTCGTCACCGAGTCAAGGAGCGGCGCCCCGACGCCGAACCCGTCACCGTCAGGGTCGCCGTCACCCAGCCCGACCCCGGTCACTTCCTCGCCGGCCGGAGTCCACGTGTCCGCACTGCAGCTGAGCCCGGCTACGGTCAGCCTCAGCGCCGAGGCCACCGCGGCGCTGACGTTCAGCCTCTCGCAGCAGGCCGACATCACCGTCTGCGTTCTCAGCTCCAGCGGGAAGGTACTGCGGACGATGGCCAGGCCTGGAAGTCCGTCGGGAACGGCGAAGACGATCAGGTACCTCGTCTATCAGCGCCTGACCCACCGCCTGGTAGCCGGGAACTACACGGTCCTGGTCGTGGCGAGCAACTCAAACGGCAGCTCGAGCGCCTCGGTTCCGCTGACTATCACGCCCTGACGGGCAGGTACGTCGCACACACGACAAAGCCCCCGGCCGCGGATCTGCTGGCCGGGGGCTTTGTCGTGCGCTGCTACCTGGGGCAGGCTAGCCGGGGTAGGGCAGGAAGCAGATGCCGCCCAGCCCGCTCACGCCGCCACAGTTCGCGCTGCCGTCGTAGTTGTCGCTGGCGATCCACAACCCGGCGCTGGTGACCAGCATGTCGTCGGCACCTAGCCCGCGGGCCCGGCTGTAATAGCCCGCCGAGCCGGTCGCGTTGATGTACAGATTGCCGTTGGCAGGGTCAAGGCCCTCCATGCCCGGCGCGTTGTAGCCGCCCGTGCCGAGGGTGTCGCACGCGCTGGCGTCCATGGCGTACCGCTCGTGTCCGCCGAAGTACGCGGCGCGGGAGTCAGCGGCGGTGGCGTACAGCGAGTCGCAGCCGGTCTGGTTGATCCACTTCGGGCTCACCGACGCCTGGGTAGCCGGAAGCGCCATCGCCACATCGCACGGGCTGCCCGGCGGCCGGGGCCCGTGCGTGCTCACACCCGGCTCGTGGTAGCCGGTCGTGGCCAGGTAGACGGTCGAATCGTCCGGCGACCAGGACGCGGCGCGGGCCCAGAATCCCTGGACGCAGGTAATGCCGAGCGTCGGCGACGTCCAGCCGGTCACCGTCGCCTTGGCGCCGCTGACGTTGATCATGAACATCTGGGTGCGCGGCAGGCCGCCAGCTGAGCTGAACTTGCCCTCGATCAGGTCCAGCGTGCCGCTGTGACTGACCTGCTGGTTATAGACCTGGCTGCCCTTGACGGACAGGTTCAGGAAGCCGTCGCTCAGGCCGGTAGCCGGGCTCAGGCTGGCCAGGTAACCGATGCTGGAGCCGTTGATGGAGGTGAAGTTGCCGCCCGCCAGCAGGTGGCCGTTGACGGCGGCCAGCGTGTCCACGCCCGCGTTGGCGGCGTGCGCGAAGCCCGTCACCACGTTGCCGGTACTGGTGCTGATCTCGGCGATATTGGTCACGCTCGTGCCGTTGACGCTGGTGAAGTGGCCGCCGATATAGGCGTTCGCGCAGTTGCCGCCGTTGAACGCGATGGAGTTCACCGCGGCGGCGCCGTCTTCGTCAACGCTGGTGCTGCCGCTGACGACCTTTGGCGCCCAGGAGGTGACCGTGTAGGGCGAGGTCGCGCTGAAGCTGAAGATGTCCGTGCGGGGATAAGTGGTGCTGCCCTTCACGACCGAGGTGAAGGAGCCCACCGCGTACATCGTGCCGCCGCACTGGACGAGCTGGCGGATCTGCTCGGTCGGGCTCGATGTCGTGGCCAGGTGCGGGGTCGTGGTGACGGGCGTAGCCAGCGCGACACCCGAAGGTGGGTGCTCGCCGCCCGTTCCAGCGTGCGCGGCTGGAATGCCGACCGCCAGCAGCCCTCCCGTCATGACCACGGCCGCCAGGTATCTCCGCACATTCTCTCCTTTGCTCGCCGGGCCAGGTTCTGGTGGTGCTGGAAAGACGCGAAAGGTGACCGACAGGTTGACGAGGCATGAAATGTCGGGGTCCTGACCGCGCAGACCCCGTCTCCGTAACCACGTGCCCGAGCCGCGACCCCATCCCGAGCGACAGCGCTGAACCCCTGCTGTCGCTATAGCAGCAGCAGGGGTTCAGCGCTGTCGTTCACGGTTGCCGTGCCAGCTCCGGGCCGCGGCGACGTGCTCGGCCATCTTCTCGTGGTGGGCGAGCACCGCGGCGCGGGCGGCCTCGCCGTCCCTGGAGATCACCGCCGCGGCGATCGGCTCGTGCAGGGCCGCGTGCTCGTCCGGGCCGGTCTCGCGTAGCCACGGCGGGTCGGACTCGGTATCGACCCAGGCCTTGAGCTCGTAGGCCAGCACGGCGCTGTGCACGCTCTCGTACATGGCAGCCAGGTACGGATTGCCGACGCTGCGCACGATCAGCGCGTGGAAGACCGTGTCGGCGGCGATCAGCTCCGACGTGTCGCCCGCCGCCGCCCCCCGCAGGCGGCTGAGCGCGGCCAGGATCTCGTCGGCCTCGGCGGCGTCGAGTGCCGGCTGGCGGGCCGCCGCCTCCGCGACGCCCAGGGTCTCCAGCCACAGCCGGAGCCGCATCAGGTGGCCCACCGAATGCTGATCCAGGTCCAGCATCAGGCTGACCGACGCGGCCACCATGGTCTCAGGCCGGCGGACGACGTACGCTCCCGAACCGTGCCTGATCTCGACCAGGCCCATCAGGGCCAGGCTGCGGAGCGCCTGGCTGACGGTTGGCCGGCTGGCCCCGAAGCGCTCGGCCAGGTCGCGCTCGGCCGGCAGCCGCGCGCCCTCGGCGATGCCCTCGCTGATGATCAGGCCGCGGATCTGGCCGGCCAGGCTGTCGGACCGGCGGACGACGGCGACCGGCTCGATTCCGGGCAATTCCACCGGACGGGGTCGCGGGGCAGCAGCCATCCGTTGACACCTTCCTCGGCCGATCCGACAATGTGGCTATGCCACTTTGCCACTTTAGCAAGAGATGAGTTCCGCCGTCCGGCTCTCCGATCCGGGGACCCGCTGGGAAGTCGCGGATCCGCAGCGGCTGGCCACCGCCATCCGGCTGCGCGCCGTGCGGATGGTGGCCGCGCACGGCTTCGGCTATCTGGGCCAGGCCCTGTCGTCCGCCGAGCAGGTCGCGGCCCTGTTCTGCGTCGCACGGCCCGGCGCGGACCGGATCGTCTGCTCCCCCGGCCACTACGTGATCGCGTTCTACGCCGCCGCCGCCGAGGTCGGCCTGATCAGCGAGGAGGAGCTGGCCAGCTACGGTCAGGACGGCTCGGCGCTGGAAGCGATCGGCACCGAGCGGTCACCGCTGTTCGACTACGTGGCCGGCTCGCTCGGCCAGGGCCTCTCGGCGGCCGCCGGGCTGGCCCTTTCTGACCGCCTGCGCGGTCGCCAGGTCCGCACCTTCGCCCTGATCAGCGACGGCGAGCTGGAAGAGGGCCAGGTGTGGGAGGCGGCGATGTTCGCCGCGCATCAGCGCCTGACGGCCCTGACCGTGCTCGTGGACGCCAACAACTCACAGGTCGACGGGCCGGTCGACACGATCACGACCATCGAGCCGATCGCGGCGAAGTGGGCGTCGTTCGGCTGGGAGCCGGTCGAGCTCGACGGTCACGACGTGCACGCCGTGTCGGCCGCGCTGGCTGACGCGCCGGACGCGGGCCGGCCGGTGGCGCTGATCTGCCGGACCTCGACGGCGCACGGGCTCGGCTGCCTGCCGCCCGATGCCGACGGCCATTTCATCAGGCTCCCGCCCGACCTGGCCGCCGCCGCGGTCACCGAGCTGACAGCGCGGCAGGAGCACGCCCGTGCATGAGCCGCCCTACCAGACCGTGCTCAAGCCCTACGGCCAGGCGCTGGTCGATCTGGCCCGGCACCGCGACGACGTGCTGTGCCTGAGCGGCGACCTGACCCGCCAGTGCGAGGTCGACCTGTTCCAGGAGACCTTCCCCGAGCGGTTCATTCACGCCGGAATGGCGGAGGCGAACATGATCGGCGTCGCCGCGGCCCTGGCCCGCTGCGGACACGTGCCGTTCGTGCACACGTTCGGCGTGTTCGCCACCCGCCGTCCGCTGGACCAGATCATCAACGCCGTCGCCTACCCGCGGCTGCCGGTCAGGATCGTCGGTTTCATGCCCGGCATCTCCAGCCCGGGCGGGCCGAGCCACCAGGCGATCGACGACGTGGCGCTGATGCGGTGCGTTCCCGGGATGACCGTGGTCGACATCGCCGATGCCGGGCAGGCCCGGCAGGTGTGCGAGGCGATCGTCGACCTTCCCGGCCCGGTATACCTGCGGCTCAAGCGGGGCGAGATCCCGGTCATTTTCGACCACGATCACCGGCTCGCACTCGACCGCGCCGAGGTCCTGACCAGCGGCGTGGACGCGGCCCTGTTCGCCAGCGGGATGATGCTGGCGCCTGCGCTGGCTGCCGCCGAGGTGCTGGCCGACCACGGGATCAGCGTCAGCGTCGTCAGCGTCCCGGTCATCAAGCCGCTGGACGAAGCCACCGTCAGGAGGGTCTCGGCCGCCTGCAAGGTGGTGCTGACAGCCGAGAATCATCTGATCACCGGCGGTCTCGGCTCCGCCGTGGCCGAGGTTCTCGCCGAGTCAGGCACGGCCAGGCCGCTGCGCCGGATCGGCCTGCGCGACACCTTTGCCGAGGGGGCTGGCACCGCTCCGTACCTGTTCGGCAAGTACGGCCTGTCCACCCAGTCCGTCGTGGAATGCGCCTGGAACGCGCTCGGCCTGCCGGGCCCAGCGCCTGCGGCCGGCGTCGCCGAAGCCCGGCCCGGCGAGTACTCGCCGGTCTGAAACACCCGTCCCCAGCTCGCAGGAGGTCTTCCGATGACGTATCCGGCACCGTTCTACTCGGCGTCCGACCAGCCCGTGGCGATCGCCTCGCCAGGCGCCGTCACGGCCGTTGACTGGGAACAGCGGGTCGATTTCGCCCGGCTTCGGGCCGACCGGTACGCGCGCGTCCAGGCCGGGCTGATGCAGTCCGAGTTCGGCGCGCTGATCTTGTTCGACATGAATAACATCCGCTATACGACCGCTACTCACATCGGCAACTGGGCCAGGGACAAGTTCTTCCGCTGCGCGTTGCTGATGCGGGACCACGAGCCGATCCTGTGGGACATCGGCTCGGCGGCCAGGACGCATCAGCGGTACGCGCCGTGGTACGGCGAGCGAAGCTGGCAGGCGGGGATTTCCAGCTGGCGCGGTTCCATCCCGGAGACAGTCGGCGTCGAGACGGGGAACGCCAGCCGCGTGGCGGGCCTGCTGCACGACGCCGGCCTGGCCAGCGAGCCCGTCGGCGTCGACATCGTCGAGCTCCCCGTGCTCCGCGCGCTCGAGCGGGCCGGGCTGCGGGTCGAGGACGGCCACGGCCTGATGCAGGAGATCCGGTCGATCAAGACCGCCGACGAGGTCGCGCTGCTCGATCACGCCGCCGCCCTGGTCGACGGGGCGTACGACGAGCTGTACCGCGCGCTCCGGCCGGGCATCAGGGAGAACGATCTGGTCGCATTGGTGAACAGGTACCTGTACGAGAACGGTTCCGAGGAGGTCGAGGCGGTCAATTCGATCTCGGGGGAACGGTGCAGCCCGCATCCGCATGTGTTCTCCGACCGGCTGATCAGGCCCGGTGATACCGCGTACTTCGACATCATTCACGCGTTCAGCGGCTACCGGACCTGCTACTACCGGACGCTGAACGTCGGCAGCTCCAACGCCGCCCAGCGCGAGGCCTACCGGCGGGCCAGGGAGTTCATGGACAACGCCATCGCGGAGATCAGGCCAGGGGCGACGTCGGCCGACGTGGTCCGCCACTTCCCCGCCGCCCGCGAGTTCGGCTTCGCCAGCGAGGAGGAGGCGTTCGGCCTGCAGTACTGTCATGGCCTTGGCCTGTCCAACTGGGAGCGGCCGCTGATGAGCCGCTATCACTCGTTCGAGCACCCGGTCGAGCTGCGCGAGGGCATGGTGTTCGCGATCGAGACGTACTGGCCGACGCCAGACGGCTCCGCGGCCGCGCGGATAGAAGAGGAGGTCGTGGTGACACCTGGCGGGTGCCAGCTGCTGACCAGGTTCCCGGCCGACCAGCTCTACGTGGCCGGCACCCGGTACTGGACCGGCGCCGACCGGCCGGCGTCTCCGGCCCCACCGACCCCACCGAACCCTCCGGCCGCGTCATGACCCGGATCGGCTGGCTCGGCACCGGCCGGATGGGCGCCGCGATGGCGGCTCGGCTGCTCGACGCCGGCGAGCAGGTCACCGTCTGGAACCGGACGAAGTCCAAAACCGAGGCGCTCGCCGCCAGGGGTGCCGCCGTCGCCGGCGCGCTGGGTGAGCTGGGCGGCTGCGACATCGTCTTCGTGACGGTGTCCGCGCCCGGAGACCTGGCGGAAGTGATCACCGGGCCCGGCGGCCTGCTGGCCGCGGCACAGCGGCCGGAGGTTATCGTGGACTGCTCCACCGTGTCGGCCGACGTATCTGCCATGGTCCGCGAGGCCGCCGAGCGGGCCGGGGTGGCGTTCCTGGCCGCTCCGGTCAGCGGGAACCCGCATGTCGTGGCCGGAGGCGGCGCGTGCATCGTCGCGTCGGGCCCGGCCGCCACCTTCGAGCGCGCCCGGCCGCATCTGGAGCAGATCGCGAAGGTCGCCGTGCACGCCGGCGATGGCGAGCAGGCCAGGCTGGTCAAGCTCTGCACCAACCTGTATCTCGGCATGATGGTCCAGGCCCTGGTCGAAGTCACCACCCTGGCCGAGAAGGGCGGCACCGGCCGGGCCGCGTTCCTGGAGTTCATCAACGCCACGGTCCTCGGCTCGGACTGGACCCGCCGCCGGGCCGGCGACCTGATCAGCCGGGACTGGACGCCGACCTTCACGACCGAGCTGCTGCGCAAGGACTTCGACCTCGGGCTCGCGGCGGCGCGGGCGCTGGAGGTGCCGATGCCGGTCGGGTCGGCGGTCTACCAGCTGATCCAGTCCGCGATCGGCACTGGCCTGCGGGAGGCGGACTTCCTGGCCCTGTACGAGCAGCAAGCCAGGGTCGCCGACCTCAGCCGCCCGCCGGAATAGCGAGGCCGATGCTGGACTTGAGCACCAAGCGGGTGACCGGGCAGCCGGCGGCCGCATCGGTAATGACGATCGGCTCGTCCCAGCTGCCGCCGATAGCTACCCCGGTCAGCTCGCGCATGGTGCAGGACCGGCCGAACTTACCCGGCTGCTTGACCGTGATGTGTATTTTAGTCGGAGCAGTCACCGACAACGGCCTCTCTTGCGCGAGCTTCGGCGCGAGCGCGAAGAGGGCGACCCCGGCGAGAACTGCTGCACCCCCGTATTGCACCGAGCTCTTGAGCACGCGAAAACGCTGCTCGACAACGTGCTGGTTCGCGAACGCGACTAGTTGCCCGGCTCCGATCTTCAGCTGAAGCGCTCGCCATTCCACTTCCGCCAGGCTCGTCGGCTTAGCAGCGGGTGCCGGTTTCGACTTACTGCCAGACGGCTGCTCGACGTGCTCGGGCATGGGCGAGGATATCCCGGCCGTGCGTTCTCGCAGCGCGGGCACCTCTCCGCGCAGCTCAAGTACTTCCTTGTCAGTCGCCCGGATGAGGCCGTAAAGCTCGGGAATAGTCGCGGCCAGGAAGCTGGTGAAAAGAACAGCGTCCCGTTCCAGAAAGCTAATCATCGCGGCCACTCTGATGCCGTTTTCCTTGGCAAAATGAATCCGCATGGGGCGCAGCACCTTGCGATACCCCAGATGGACGCGCAGCCACCAGCGGCGAAGGCGCGGGGCCTGCGCCATCGACTGCTCCAGCTCGGCGTCTCGCTCCTGCCACTCCAGCTCGCTTTCCTTGCGCTGGACCTCGGGATCGTAGAGATCTGCTAGCTGTCCGAGCGTTGTATAGCCTGCCGAGAGCACGGCGGAGGCGGACAGGAGAACGACGGCCACGCCCCCGATGGCGATCAGGAATCCGGCGATGGCGAGGGTCGTGGCCGGGCCGCCATAAGGCAGGTGCGACAGCTGAAGTCCGGCCACTACCACTGCGCCAACGGCCGCGGCTGCGGCCACCAGCCACTTCGTGGTGTCGCGAATGGCGCTCTGCGAACGTTCAAGCTGGGCCTGGCTCGGGGCAGCCGCGTGATCTGCCTGCCCTGATAGCCCCGCTCCGTCCTGCTCGGCAGCGCCTGGCGCGAGGCTGTCGTCCATTTTGGCTCCAAATAACCGCTTCGAGATTTCCGGACTCGGAGTGAGCTAACTTGAGACATAGCTGGGTGATTGTCCTCGATGCACGATAGGCTACGCGACTGGGCCCTGCAGCGGAGGAAAGATGAAGGAGCCTTGCGTCGGGTATAGCCCGCAGGCGCTCGGGGAGCGCCGAGCGATGAGCCTCGATCTTCGGCTTGAGATGCGCAAGGAATGCCGTTTGCTGTGCCGCGAAATCGCAACTGCGGCCGCAGCCGGCGCGAACGGCGACCGGCGGCGAGACCTGACCGGCTGTGTCCTTACCTATCGGCATCCGCAGCCCGGCGACTGGACGAATTGCTGCGGGCGAAAGATCGCGCTCTGGATCGAGCGCATTGAACTCAGAGTTCAGCCAGCAGGCTGAAAGCACCGGACCGGGAATGCCCGATAACTTTCATCATGGGCCAGCCACTGAGCGGCCTGCCCGGCAGACCTCGCTTACCCGGCCAGGAGCAGGCGCTGCCAGGTGTCGGCCAGGAAGTGCTCGTACCGCTGGGGTGTCCAGCCGCGCTGCCTGACCAGCAGCTGGTACAGCTCAGGGGCGTTGGTCGCCCAGACGATGTCGGCGGCTTCGCCAGGCTCGACCCGCAGCGGAGCGACGGTGGCGAGATCGGTCACGAAGCGGAGCATGTTCGCTGCCCGGCGGTCGCTGATCTCGCGCCAGAGCGCGGCCAGCTCGGGCTCGGCCGGGGCAGCCTGCTGGAGGATCGACAGGACGGGAGCGAGCCGGCCGGCGATCGCCCGCATCGCGGCGGCGTAGATAGTGATCTTGGTCGTGGCGTCGGGCGCCGCGAGTATGGCCTGGACGTAGTCGCGGTCCTGCGCCGGGATGGCCTGGCTGCGGCCGGAGATCGCGGTCTCGATGAGGAGCCGGACAAGTTCGGGTTTGCGGCCAGCCGAGGAGTAAACGGTGTCGAGCGCTACACCTGCCTTCTCGGCGATCGCCGTCATCGGCGTCGCCGCGTAACCGCGGTCGCCGAACAGCGTGAGAGCGGCGTCTAGGATCGCCTGCCTGGTGCGTTCGGCGGCCTCGCGGCGCTTGCTCGCGTCGTAGTGCCTCTTGACGCGGGAGTCCATGGGGGACATCATAGCAATATTGATCCGAAATACGTTCGGATCAATATTGGAGGCCAGACGGATGACGTACGCATTCACCTACGAGGTGCCGATCACCACCGAGATCTACGCCCGCATCAAGGAGGGCATCGGTCCGCAGTGCCCGCCCGGCATGATCGCGCATCTCGCCTACCGCAGCGAGAACGGCCTGCGGTACCTCGACGTGTGGCGGACCAAGGACGACTGGGAAGCCTTCGAGCATGACCGGCTGCACCCGGTCGTTCATCCGCTGCTGCAGGACATGCTCGGCTTCGTCCCCCCCGAGCCGCCACGGACCATGCTCGACGTCGTCGACGCCTGGACCGCCGAGCACACAACGACAGCCTGACACCGGCCCGCCGGGCCTGCCCGCGCGCGGCGCCTGCTGGGCGAGGCCCGGGCCGCCGGCGGGCTCGCGTCAGGCGCCGGCGGGCGGGCGCCGGGTGCCGAGTGCCCGGGACAGCAAGGTGACCCGGTCGCCGGCCCCGGTCTTGGCAAAGACCGACTTGAGGTGATCCTGGATGGTGTGCTCGGACAGCGACATCTGGCGCGCCATCCCGCGCGTGTCGCTGCCGGTGGCGAGCAGGCCGACCAGCTCATACTCCCTGGCGCTGAGACCGAAGGCGCGGCCGAAGATCTCCAGCCGCTCGGCGGCGGACGCTTCCTCGATCGTGACGACCAGCGGAGCCGGTCCGGATCCGGCCGAGCCGGGCCCTGGCTCGCCGGCCGCGAGCCGTGCCGCGCGCAGGGTGAGCCAGCAGCCGTCAGCCAGGTGCGTCCGGGTCCATGCGGGGTTGGTGTCGATTCCCTCCTCGGCGGCCATCAGCTGGGCGGCAACGTTGTAGACGCTCGCGGGAATGGCTCGCTCGTCCTGGTCCGGCGGAAGCAGTACGTCCAGCCAGGCCTGCGAAGCGGCCGTTCGGCTGGCGATCCGCAGCTCGTCGTCGAGGGTCAGCACCACCGGCCCGGCCTGGCGACGCTGCGGTGCCGCAGGCTGAAGGAACGTCCGGGCCTGGGTCCCGCGCAGCGCTCTGGTCAGCGGCTCGATCAGTCCGGCGATGAACTCGGCATCGGCCCTGCTGAACGGCTCGCGGGTATCCTCACGCCACAGATCAAGGAAGCCCCAGCAGCCAAACTGGTCAGCGAAGACCGCCGAGGCCACGTCGCCGATTCCGTACCGGCTCAGCACCTCGCGCCACAGACGGCTCCGCCCGAGGTCTCCGCCGACCGCACCATGGAGCAGCGCGACCGAGGTGCGCTGCTGCCGCAGGGCCGTCCAGCGGTTGACCGTCGTGCCGTATTTCGCCTTGATCAGGGCCGGGATTTCGGACTTGCAGGGGACGTCGGCGAGCGGTGCGGCGCCGACCGTGGTGACCGGGTCGGTGAGCAGCCAGACGTAGGCGTCGAAGACGACGACCTCGCGCAGGGCGGCGAGCACCTGGCGCCGCAGCGTCCGGTCATCGACCTGTGCCGCGCCGATGGCCTCGATCTGCGCTCGGGCCTGGGACCGCGCCCCGTTGCGGGCCACACCCCGGAGCCTACGCGACCGGGATCATCATCCGGTTCCGCCGGGCAGCCTGCCATGACCCCCCAGATGTACGGGATACCGCCACCTCTTCAGCCTGCCTAGGGTGAGGTTCCAGCACCCAGAACTAGACGCGGCAGGGGACTCTCAATGACCACGCTCCGGATCGAGCACCCGATCAGTGATTTTCAGGTCTGGAAGACAGCGTTTGACGGGTTCGCCGAGGCGCGCGCGAACGCTGGAGTACGCGGTTTCATGATCCGGCAGCCGGTAGACGACCCCCACTACCTGATGCTCGACCTGGAGTTCGACAGCGCCGACCGGGCCGAGGCGTTCGCCCAGTTCCTCAGGCAGCACGTCTGGTCTTCGGCGGCCGCATCACCAGGGCTGGCCGGTGCGCCCCAGACCCGGATCCTGCACGTGTCCTGACCGGCGGCGCCCAGCAGCGCTCACGACACCCGTTCGGCCCGGTCCCTGATCCCCCGGAGCATCTTCTGGGTCATGACGAAGCTGACCGCCTCGACTGGCTCGACGAGCAGGGCGGCCCACCAGCGGGTGTACGCATATCTCTCGCGCACGACGAGCCGCGCCGTGCCATCCCGTTCCTCGTGAAGTATCCAGGCCCACGTGAAGTCGTACGGTGGCGCGGACTTCCCCGCCGGAACCCCGCCGCGCAGGACCAGGGATCGCCCGGGTTCCACAGCCGCCACTTCGAGGCCGACCGCGGGAGCCAGCTTGACCTCGTCGCCGATCTCGAGGTCCTGCCACTCCGCGACAATGCGATCCGCGCTGTGAATGTCGCAGCCGGCCAGGTTCTCGAGGAAGTCGTAGCTGTAGAACCCGCCGCGCCCCTGTCCAAGCTGGGCTATCCAGGGCCAGACCCGGTCGGCTGACGTTGCGACGGCGATGGCGCGGGTCGCGGTGAGGTCGGGGCTGACGATGAGGTCATCGCCAGGCAGGGACCCCTCGCACTCCTGGCCGGTGGCGCCCCAGCGCAGCGAACGGGGCCTGGCCAGCAGAACATAGGCGGCCGCAGCAAGCCCGATAGCGGCTGTTCCAGCTGCAGATCGGTGTCTCATCCCACCCCTCCCGAGGTACCGCAGGTGGCCATCAGCGCTCCGTGTTCCATGATGCGATGGCGCGGGCTCACGGAGACGATCTGTACCCATATTCCGGCCTGTACTATCAACAATAGTTTTGGTGCCGCGACGAGGGCGCCGGAAAAGGTGTAGGCAGCGGTGAATGCAGGCCGACGAAGGGCGCTGGTGCTCGCGGTCGTCCTGGGTTCGGTGCTGACGGCAGGCTGCGCGCGGTCGGCACCGGGTCCCAGAAGGAATTGTTCGAGGCCTGCATCAGGGGATACGGATTCGTCATTCAGCGCCGCGCCGAGATCGGCCTGCGCCGGTCGGTCGGCGCCGCGCCGCGCCGCATCGCGGTGATGGTCGTCTCCGAGGCCGTCCTGACCGGCGCCTCCTGATCGCGCCGGCCGCGGGCGCCGTCGCCGGCCTGCTGGCCGGCCTGTACCCGGCCTGGCGTGCGAGCCGCGTCTCCCCGATCAGCGCGCTCCGCGGCAATGACTATGGCGTCCTCGACCACCAGGTCACGCTTCCCTCGGGGCAGGTCATCTACAACCCGCTGCGGGTGACGCCCGATGCGAACGACGGCAGCAGTTCCGAGGTGGTTTTCGCGCTGCGCCGGATGCCGGGCATGTCCGATGAGGAATTCGCGCGCGACGCGGCTGCCGTGGCCGCCGACCTGGCCCGGCTCAAGCGGATCGTCGAAGGACGCTGAGCCAGGCTCGTCGCCTCTTGCCGTCGGCCAGCTGCGGCTCTAAGCGCCGCAGCTCGGATCGGCGGCTGAGCTTCCCGACGCCGACCTCGCTCCGCTAACCGCGCTGGCCGTGACGACACTGCCACAGCCCACCAGGCTGACGACCAGGACCCGGAACGAGACCGTCGAGGCCGCTCCCGCCGCGAGCGGGCTGTGCTGGCAGGTCGTGCCGGAGCAGGTCCACCCGGAAGAGCTGGGACCAGGACCCTGCAAGCTGATCCCGGCGGGCAGCGAGAGGCTGGCCGATACTTCTGCGGTCCCCGCCGTACCGGAGTCGTAGATGTCGACTGCCACCAGGTCGGCGGCTCCGAGGTTGAGCGGTCCGCTTACGACGACGTTCAGGCTGAGCCTGGCCGACCCCGCGGCCGCACTGGACCGGATCGTGCTGGGCGACGGGGCTGGCGACGGCATGACCGAACGGGTGGGCGACGGGGCAGGCGACACCGGAGAAGAGTCGCGCGGCCGGGGCGCACGTGATCCGGGTAGTGAAACACGGCGGCTGGTAGCGGCCCGCCTGGCCGGGACGGCCGTGCCTATCACGCGGACGTCAGGACCGGCGTCTTGCCGCGATCGTGCGGCCGCCGACGGCACGGCGCGCGGCCGCCCCGGCAACGACGAGAGGTGCCGGTAGACGACGCCCGCAGCGGGCAGCCCGATCGCGGCCACGGCCAGGCAGGCCGCCACGGGCAGCGCGGTGCGGCGCACGATCAGCGCTCGCACCCGGCGCAACCGGGCCCGCGCGCCGGCGGCCATCGCGGAGTCAGCCGAGCCGAGGTAGTCAGTGACCTGCTCGCCGAGAACCGCCCGCGCGACCATGCCGCGCAGGCCCGCCCTGATCCCGGCCAGCTCAGCGTGCGCGGTGCTGCAGTCTCGGCACCGGTCGAGGTGGCCGGTCACCTGAAGCCGCGCGGGCTGCGACAGCGCGTTCTTGACGTAGTCGCCCAGTCTCCCCGCGACCCGCCGGCATTCGGGCTGGGTTCTGACCGACCGGTAGATCTGCAGGTAGGCCTGCCGCAGGCCCTCGATGGCGCGCGTCCTCAGCTCGGCGACCTCGTTCGCGCTGGTCCCGAGCATCCGGGCCAGCTCAGCCGGCCGGCAGTGCTCGACCTCGGCGTGCCACAGCACGGCCGCCCATCGCTCGGGGATCGCCCTGAACGCCTTGACGGTGAGCGAACGCTCGAGGCTCGCGCCCGTCCGGTCGACGGACGGCGTACCGGGAACGGCGACCTCGGCGCCCGGCGGCGCCTGGGTGTGCTGGGTGTGCTGGGTGTGCTGGCTGTGTGTCCGGTCCACATTGACTCGCCGGATGCCCGCGAGCAGGTAAGGACGGAACGCCTCCGATGGCCCGGCGCCGCTCCTGATCGCGTGCTGGACCCGGGACAGGGTCTCGACCACGGTGTCGCCCGCTTCGGCCGGGCTGGGCGTTAAAAGGCGGGCGAACCGCAGTCCCGCGGGGGCATGTCGTTCCCGCAGCAGGTCATACGCCCGCGGATCTCCCGAGCGTGCCGCCGAGATCAGCTCGGCATCGCTAGAAGTCGAAGTGACCCTAAATCGGTCTGTCATTCCGTTCCGTCCGCCTAACAAAGTGCGCGACATTTCAAGATGAAATTCTGCCCGCTTCGACTCTTTAATGCGAACACCTTAGCAACAATGAATCGTAATGGCTTGCGGGCCGATTATTTTTGCACCTATTTAGGCGGAACTTTTCGCTTTCTGATCACCCACGTTCCCAGCAGGGCGTGATAGGCCGGCAAGTCAGCCGGACAAGGTGGCGCGCAGATGCGCAGGCGACCGACAACGGGCTGGCTGACCCGCTTGTGCCGCCGGGCGGGACGGGCAGTGTCACCCGTGCCCACCTCGAGCCGTATCCCGCCACCAGCCGGATGTCGGCGAGCGTCGGTATTCCCAAACTGATTTCTGGGGGTAGATGCTACGTACATGAAAAGTCGCGTGATGATTTGGGGCGGGATAACTGTCACGGTACTGGCGTGCATCGGCCTGGGCATTTACTTCGGGTTCGCTGGCCTCAGCAAGGCCACTGACTTGTCCGGCATTATCGGCATGTTTGTGGCGGTGGCAGGTCTCGGCGTGTCGCTCTGGGGGGTAATCACGGCAAAATCCGCGGAGCCAGTTGGCGGCCAGACCGTGACGGGCAGCGTGGTCGGGGGCGGAGTGAACCAGGTCAGCGGAGTCGGCCACAGCGTCCGGATCGGCGGGGCTCCGCCACCAGCCACTGCTCCCCCCGCGCGACCTACCGCCACGGCCCCAGGCGCGGTAACTGCCGGACCGGGCGGCCAGTCGGTGACTGACTCGGAGGTGACCGGGCCGGTCAACCAGATCAGGGATGTCGGCGGCGATGTCGACATCGACGGAAGTCCCTGATGGCCAGGCGGCGCGGCCAGCCCGACGCCACAGCAGCGCAGTTGGTGAGCAATTCCTGGGTGGCCGGAGCCGTCAATCAGGTCAGCGACATAACCGGTGACGTCTACTTCTTCGGTGACCGGCGGTTCGGGCTTGAGCCGTTCGGCCTGTCGGTACGGTCGCTGACGGCAGCGAAGGCCCGGGAGGCGCCGAGCAGGCTGCTTCGCGCCGAGCTGCAGGTCGTACCGTTCACAGGCCGCGAAACGGAGTTGCAGGAGCTCTCCGCCTGGCGCGATCAGCCTGGCCAGTGCTCGGTGCGGCTGATCCACGGCCCCGGAGGGCAGGGCAAAAGCCGGCTGCTCGGGGCCTTCGCCCTAGCGTGCGACGCGGACGGCTGGCAGGTAGCCCAAGCTCGCCTGGCGCCACTCACCGAGAGCGCGGCCAAGCTTGGTTCGCAAGATGCGGCGGCCGGGCTACTTGTAGTGGTCGACCACGCAGAACGGTGGCCCGCAGAAGACGTACTCGCCATGATCGAGACCGTGCTGCGGTTCAGGCTCCCCGTCAGGGTACTGCTCGCCGCGCGCCCGGTCGGCCGCTGGTGGACCTCCATAGCGGCCGAGTTCGACGACATGGACGTGGACGCGGCCGCCATCGACCTGCAACCGCTGGGCCAGCAACTCGACCGGCGCGAACTGTTCGTCGCCGCCCGGGACAACTTCGCTGCGGCGCTCGGTACCGACGACGTGGCGAGTGTAGCTCCGCCAGCCGACCTCGATCGGATCGAGTACGGCTCCGTCCTCACGGTGCACATGGCCGCCCTGGCCGCCGTCAGCGCGCGCATCGACGGCGGCCAGGCACCGGCTGACCCGGCCGGGATCTCCGCCTACCTGCTCAAACGGGAACGCGCGCGATGGCGGAAACTGCATGAACGCCAGGCACTGCAGACGACAGATCTCCTGCTGGGTCAGGCCGTCTTCACGGCCGTTCTGACCCGGTCCGTGTCCGACCGCCTCGGCACGCAAGCCCTGATCAAGGGGGGCGTGGTCTCGGCCATCGAGACCGCCCGCCAGGTCCTGAACGACCACCGGTTCTGCTACCCGCCTGCCGATTCGGCCTCCGTCCTGGAACAACTTCACCCTGACCGGCTCGGCGAAGATTTCCTTGCTCTGGAGACGCCGGGATCGGGCTCAGACGACTACCCGGCAGAACCGTGGGCCGATCATGCCGTGGCTGACCTGCTCGCCATCGACGAAGGATCCGGCCCTCCGCCATGGACGGGCACTGCCATCACAGTCATGGCCAGAGCCGCGGAGCGCTGGCCGCACCTGCAGCTGAAGCTATCCGCGCTGGTGCAAGATAAGCCCCAGCTGGCGATAGCAGCGGGCGGACCAGGACTTGCGGTCGCCGTCCGCCTGACGGCTGACCGCTTCGCCGCTACCGATAAGCCCGCGGAGCAAGCCGAGCTCATGCTGGCGCTGGCCACGAGGCTCGAGAACGCAGGTGACCGGCAGGCGGCGTTCACGGCCGCCGCCTTCGCTGCCGACACCTACGGAGAGCTGTCCCGGGATGACCCCGACACGTTCGAGCCAGAACTCGCCCGGGCACTACTCGAGAAGGGGAAATTCAGCGCCGATCGCCGCACGTCCTTCGAGGCAGCCGACGAAGCCGTCAGAATCCTCAGCCGACTCGTGACCGGTGATGCCAGCCGATACGACCCGTACTACGCTCGCGCTCTGAATAACCTCGCCAATAGCCACCCGGACCAGTCAGCCGGGTTGCAGGCCGCGCAGGACGCGGTCGCCATCTACGATCGGCTGGTACAAGGTGACCCTGCCACTTACGAGCCCGAGTACGCGGGAGCCCTGGGAAATCTCGCGCATCGCTTGATGGCACGCCGGCGGCCTGCGGAGGCGCTGGCAGTGACCGATCAGGCCCTGCAGATAACCAAGCGCCTGGTAGCGGCGGACCAGGCGGCATTCGAACCCCAGCTCGCCGTGTTGCTGAACAACCTCGGCATCATGGCCGCTACCCCGCAAGAAGGCCTGGCCGCGACCAGTCAGGCAGTTGAGATCCTCCGCCGCCTCGCCGCGGCCAATCCGCCGAAGCACGACCAGGTGCTTGCCGTGTCCCTCGATAACCTGTCGCTTCGCTACATCGACCTGAAGCAGGACGCGGACGCGCGGGCGGCATCACGCGAGGCCGCCACCGTCTGGCAGCGGCTGACGGAGACCGATGTCGTCGAATTCGAGCCTCGGCTGGCTGCTCAGTGGCTGAAATACGCCCGGCTATGCGCGGCCGACCGCGCTGAGCTGCCCGCCGCGCTGAACGCGATAGACGAAGCGCTGGCGATCTACCGGAGGATGGAGTTCACTCAGCCCGGCATGATCATGACCACCTTCGAACAGGTACAGTGCCGGTTCGTCCGGGCCGACATACTCGACGGCCTCGGCCGCACCGAAGAAGCGGCCCGCGTCCGCAAGCCACTCTCCGATGCGGGATGGAAGCCGAGCGAATAAACGAAGTCCTACGGCAGGCCTACGCGTACTTGAGCAGCCTCAGGCCCTCTAGTCGCAGCGCTTCGGGGTAGATCGCCTTGTAGATATTGCAATTCGGCGATTTGATGTCGTACCGGCCGGTGGCGCGGAACGTAGCGACCGCGCAGCCGCCTGAGCACCAGTACCGCCAGGTGCAGTCGCGGCAGCCTTCTTTCTCCTCGACGGCCAGATTCAGCACCGTGGACGTGTCGCGGCGTACCAGCTGCAGCGGGTCATCGCTGAAGACGTCGCCCAGGGTCCGCTCAATCTCCATGTGGCACTTGGCGACGTGGCCGTGCTGGTCAATCACCACGTAGTTCTGGCCGACACCGCAGGAATGCTGCCGTGGCTCGAGCAGCTGGCCGCGGTCCAGGAGCGATCCGAGTACGCTCCATCGCGGCAGCTTCTGCTCGATGACCGCGAAGGCGTCGAGCAAGGACGAGATCATGGTCCGCTCTTCAAACTGCAGGTCGGTGAAGCCAGCAGCGCAGTCGTTGTCGCGGAAGAAATTCAGGCTGAAGGTCAGGTCGCGGTCTAGCGCGTATCGCACCACGTCAGCGACCCCGCTGGCATTACGATTAGTGATGGTGATGGAAATATGAGGCCGGTGCTCTTGCTCGATTAGCTCAGCGATAGTGCGCTCTACAAATCGGAAAGATGGCTTGCCGTTGACAAAAGGCCGCTGCACGTCATGCAGCTCGCCGATACCGTCAAGCGAGATCATCACCCTGATCCCCTCGGCCTTCAGGGACTGAATCAGCCGGGATGGCAGCGCCACTCCGTTGCTGAGCAACGTGGCATATAGCTGCAGTCCATTCTGGCTGGCCAGACCCCTGGCGCGCTCGTGCATGCTCAGCATCAGGCGGTGGTTGAGGCTTGCCTCGCCGCCTGCGTACTTCAGCTTGACCGCGGGAAAGCCGTTCGCCACAGCGGACTTCATCACCGCGTCGATGGCCGAGCGCGCGACGGACTCATCCATCCCGTCAGGGGATTTGTTCACGTAACAATACGGACAGCGCAAATTACAGGCATTGGTCACGTGCAGCCACGCGGTCAGAACCTGCCCGCCGGCGAAGTCCGGGCGCACCGCGCGGTCATCCGGATGTATAACGTCGAGCTGGCTGAGCTTGGTGAAAACGTCAGCGACATCCGCCGCCTGCGCGGGGCAGGCAAGCTGCGCATCCGCGACCGTGGACGGCTGCTCGATAGATCGAAAGATGTCGTAAGCGAGATCGTTGACGACCGCCACGCCGCCGCGGCCAGACGGGTTGAACAGCAACTGGTGGTCACGGTCGAGCAGTGAGTCCATGACGTGCTCGCCGCGGACCCAGCGGCGAGTGTCACTAGGGGTGACCGGCTGGATGGTGCTGGTTCGCCGGTCATGGTATTCGGTGACGGGGCAGGCGCAGTCCTCGCAGCCATGGACAAGCAGTTCGTGTGCGTCAGGCAGGTCAAGACTCGACAAAGCGATAGCCCGGCGCGCGCTTCGCGCATGGGTCATTTCCGCGCCTCTCTTGAGACGGTAGTGACAGCGTCAAATGCTGATTAAGTTGCCTTAATACAGTTCTTCAAGCCGAGCCAACAGCAGCGTCGACCCGGCCGCGTTGCCGCTCCAGGCGCGCCGGAATTCCTCCTCCCACTGCTCCCTGACATGGACAGGAAGCAGCCATACCAGCGGCGCGAACTTCTTGAATTCGCTGGCGATCGTTGCCGCCCCGGAGGATCCCACGTGCTGCTGCGCAAGCTGGGCGAAGCCAACCTTATAGCGCTGCAACGCAGCGTCCAGCAGGCTGTCATCGTTGGTCTCCAGCCACTCGCGGATGTCCAGGTGGCCTTGAATGAGCTTCCACCGACCCTTAAGATCGGGAAACCCATACTCGTCCATGACCTGGCCGATCTCAGCCGCGCGGCTTTCGATCTGCTCAAGATAGGCTCGTTGCCCAGTCTCTACCCAGAGCCGATAGCTTAGCTCGACATACTCGATCAGGTTGGCGAACTCGAACCATACATCCGACAACTCGCGCGCCGCGGTGATGCCCTCGTCAAGATACTGAAGGCCAAGGTCGCCATTGTCATGGCCGAAAATCCGGCCAGCCCGGTTGAGCGCCGGGGGGTAACTGCGGATAGCGAGGTCACGGCACAGGTCGAGGGCCAGGGTAATCAGGTGCTTCGCTTGCCCGACTGGATCGCTGCCCGGACTCACGTCGATGCCATCCTGCGCCGCCTGGAAGAGGCAGATGGCCTGCTCCTGGTAGATAATCCCCAGCCAGGACCAGTTTCGCAGTTCCTGGAAGATCTGCTCGGCCTCGGCATAGGCCTTCCAGGCCATGTTGAACCGCCGCTCATAGCGGTAGACCTCGCCGCAGACGCTCAGCGAGCTGCCTTCCTCAAGCCGGCGATTCAGCCGCCTGCGGATGCTGATGGCGCTTTCCACCAGATTCGTGCCTTCGCTGTGTTCGCCTGACAGGCCCTTGACGTAGGCCCAGTTGGTCAGGATCGATGCCATCTCCTCCCGGTCCTCCGGCGTACTCTCCGGGGAGAGCACGTTCGAGATAGCATCGCGCGCGAATCTGTAGGCCTCATTCGCCTCGGCCATCTGGCCCTCGTTGCGGTAATAAAAGCCGAGCTCCTTGTGCGCCTTGGCCACCAGCATCGGACGATCAGCGGACTCGATCGCTGTCGCCTCGGTCAGTGCCTGCTCGAAATGAGGCAAGCATTCTCTGACCCGGCCAGGGATGCGCATCAGGGCGTTGCCACGCAGATTGCTCATGCGGAAGCGCTCGCGGTGATCAGCCTCGGCCATCGGCAGCCGGTCAAGCATGTCAATGGCCAGTCGCGGCTGCTCGCTTCTGATCAGGTAGTCGGCCATGTTCAGGCCGATCTCCCGATACAGCTCCTGGCCGTCCGACAACAGCCAGGAGCGGAACTCCTTGATGACCTCGCCGATGACGTCGCCGAATACGTACTCCGCTCCCCCGGGCAGGAACCGCTCCATTTCCAGAGCAAGCAGCTCCTCGAAGAGCAGATCTTGGTCGCTTGTCGCCTCGGCGAGCTGGTCGAGGAACAGCCTGCATCCAGCAGCGAAATCACAAAGGACCTGGTAATACAAGCGAACGGCCTTGAACTGGCTCAGCTCGCGCTGCTGGACCTCGAGCGCGGCAACGTCAGCTATGAACTTGCGTTCTTGCTCGGTTCCCGGCAGGTGCCCGTTTTCGGCCCGTGGTCTCGGGTCCGCCAGGGGATCTTCCAGCACGACGAGGGCGGCGGCCAGCTCGGCTTCCCGGCTGGCTATCCGCTCAGCGTAGACCTGGGCGGCTCGCTGCCAGACCTCTCGCCGCCACTGCATGCCCTGGTCATGCATCGGAATGATGCGCTGAGCCAGCTCCTCGGCCACGGCGTCGTGCAGAGTCACGTAGTGCCGGTTCGCTCGCGACCGGATCCACGGGATCTTCAGCAGGATCGGCCATGCGTCCTCAAGCGTGGCGACGCCGTCGGGCAGCGGCCGGTCAGCCATGAACTGACACCAGATCGTTAGGCTGACGCTCTCCCGCGCCACAGCCAGGCGCTTGACTGCTTCGTGCCAGAAGTCCGAATCCCGATACGGTGCGACCAGGCGCCGGTTGAATTCATCCTGCAAGTCCTGCCCGGCGTGCGGAACGCTTCCCCGGTACGGGACCACCTGCTCGATGTACTCAAGCGATCTAGCCGCCTCGTCGGGCAGGCCCCAGTCGGCCAGGTAAGAGACCGTGAAGGCCAGCCACAGCGGGTGCCCGCGAGTCAGCCGCACCAGTCGCAGCTTCTCCTCCTCGCTCAGCGCGCTGGCGATGCTGCTCTCGTTCAGATAGTCCAGGGCGGATTCCTCGCTGAAGTCCTCCAGCGGAATCGTCGCGACCTGGATGTTCTGATGAGGATCTTCAAGCTGGGTCCTGATCGGATCCGGCCGGGTGCTGGCCTCAGGCTGCGGGCGACCGGACAGGATGAACAGGGTGGCCGGCAGCGCCTTCATCAGCTGAGTCAGCGTGACGAGCAAGTCCATGCCCCGGATGGCTTCGACGGTGTCGAAGATCATCACGACCGTATTGCCGGTTTCGGCCAGGTAACGCTCGTAGCAGTCAAGAAAGACGCGCTTGATGCGGCCCAGATGACTAAGGACCGCCTCATGACCGGAACGGGGCCCAGCAAACCTCGGCAACCTTGCCAGGTAGGCCATGTACGGCTCGAAATATCCCTGCGCGTTATCTGGGTCAAGACGCGCAACGATCAGTTGTTCCAGATTCGACAGCAGCCAGAACTCCGAATCATCACTGTCGATGGGCCCCACCCACACAGTTCCCTGATCGGTCGCGTTTGATTCTGCCAGGTGACGGACGAGCAAGGTTTTGCCCACGCCTCCGGGCCCGTACAAGAGCAGGGCTCGGCTCTTTCGGTCCTGGCGTACCTGCGCGACCTGCGCCAGTACGCGCTCCTCCTCCTCGCCCCGAGGGATATAGCTGGGGAATAGGACACTTTCGTCCACGTCAGGTCTCCGATACCGGATTTCTTACTATCTCGGCAAGCTCCGCGAGCAGGCCGCTGACTCGGCTGAGCGCCTCCCCGAGCTCGTCGTCATCCTTCATCCGATCCGATGCATAGTGTCGTAGCTCTTCGACGGTATAGAGCGGCGACTGCTTGAGATTTCGTGAGAGGGACCCGGCCGAGGCAGTCAGACGGTGCGCAAAATTCTGCCGATCCAGGTCACGTAGCGCCATCGCCTCGTGCCAGAGACACTCGACCAAGCCGACAATCTGCTCTTTGCCGTACTGTTGCTCGCCCCACACTTCGACGAATCTGCGCGCGTCATTCTGCGATTCGCTTCGCGTGGCCGAAGACACGTAGAAGTAACGATAGAGCAGCCTCCGAATCGCCGGATGTATTTCCTGCCAGGGCTCGTCAAGCGGGCGGACCAGCAGAGCGACGGCGCTGATGGTGTCCCATAGGTCTTCCATCGACCAGCCGACTGCTGCGACCGCCGCGCCGAATTCCCGATCGCTGTCCAGCTGGTAACGCACATGAGACTGCGTGAAGAGGCGATAAGGAACCAGCGCACGGCATGCCTGCTCCAGGGTATGTAGGGCTGGAACTATGCCGCCTTTAGCAACCTCACCTGCAACCACACCTGGACCAGGCATGAGGCTGTCCCGAGCGAGCAGGTGGCCGGACACGTAGTCCTGTACAAGCTGCTTGAACTGCTCCTGGTCCGCGAGGTTGTCCAGACCGACCCAATGCCTATCCTGTATCCACCGCAGGCACTCGGAAAGCAATCCCGGCAGGCCCTCCGTAGCGCCGTGCACCTCCACCGCCAGCGGCCGCAGGTTGGCCTGGTAGGGGTGCCTGATCGTCGCATGCGCCAGGTCGACAAGCGCATCATTCACCACGCTGACACTGAATTCGCTCAGCCGCAGCGCGGAAACTCGCGGGTGCGGCGTCGCTCCGCGCCACCCATCCTCCTTGCGGCTCGCGACGACCAGACCGAGGCGGACATCGCCCGCCGCCTCGTCAATGAGCCGGTAGATTTCGCTGAGGCATTCCCGCAGGTCATTGGTTGTCGCCTGGTCGAGCAACTCGGCGCCGTCAATGACACATAGGTGCGACCTACCCGATTTGCAGATCTTTACGGCGATGGCGTGCCGCTCATCGGCACCCACCGATGCCGGCGGCGCGATATCGAATAGCCGCGAAACCAACTCGGCCAGGCTTGCCCGAACCTCAGCCGACTCTTTGCGGAGATCGACGAGGCTGGTAGACCAGCCCGTGATCTCGGTGCGGACTCGACCGACGAACCAGGTCTTGCCAAGCTGTGGCGGGGCTACTAGCAGCCAGAAATGAGGGCCGCCAGAATTAGTGAGACCACCTAAAACCCTTTCGAGCTCGTTCTCACGATTGCGGAATATTGGCTGATCTGGTTCTTCGGTTACCGAAGGTGCGGTATTAAGCGGGCCGGTCGGCGAGGCACTGGAATCCGGTCCAGGATAGAGTTCGCTGGCTTCTTCGCCAGGGTCTTCTGCTGGTGCGTTCTTCCGTTCCCTCGATACCAGCCTCTCATTTAGTGCGGCTAGAACGGTTTCGATATCGGAATCTTCGGCTAGAGTGATGTGATCATAGTCGCGCAGAAATCCCATGTCACCTAGCGGAGTTTCAGCGACATTCAGTACATGAATGAAGGTCCGACCTGGTTCCTCGGCACGAAGATCTTTCTCTCGCTGCAGGGCGAGGTCCTTTTCTCGCTGACACCAGTAGGAATCAAGGTAATGCGGTGACATCAGCGCCAGGAAGTCGTCAGCTACGCTCATTGCCTCCTGGATTTTCTCCAGAAACCGCCCGCCGCGCATTTCTGGAGCGAGCCAGTTGAAAATCGCGATGCGGCGCGCGGCAAACCACGCAGCGATCTCGGCGGCAATTTCCTGATCGTTCTCCGAGTAACTCAGAAAAAGCACGCTGCTCTTCTCCCCCCAAGGCGCACGTAAGAATGCACGGATTCCGTGCTTGTTCGGTTCTGGCACGAGGACCTGCGGTATCGGCGCCGACCCTCGCGCGGCGGCTACTTCCGAGCGCAGGAATGCGCGAAGGCGGGGCGACTCAGCGCCGGTCGGCCGACGTGCCGGAAATCGGCGCGTACTGGCCGTCGCGGCTGCGGCTTCGTTGCCGACAGTCACTCGCGGTGCTCCCATCCGAGCCAGCCCTGCCATTAGGCGAGCAGGACCGAGCCTCCTGGCTGGGTCCGGCCTGCCCTGACCTCTGCCCGCGCCCGGCGAGTCGCTCCTTCGAGGGCGCCGGTCGATGCGCGACGCTTGTCGGAACCTTTCGCATAGGTGCGGCAGATTTCATCAAAGTAGAATATACGATGCAGAACTCGGACTATGCAACCATGAAGGAATGCCGGCGGTGCGGCCTTTGCCTGGTCAGCATCGTAAATGGGCTGGGTTCAGTGAGCCTTTCCGTAGCCGTCCGGTAACCGGCGATGCGTCGCGCCGCAGCTTCTGGTCGGCAAATTCCAGTTTGACCGCTTTCCGCCATAGAGATAATGGTGCAATCGTGTGCTCTGTTGTCCAATGATTGTCCTGGGGTACGCCCCCCCTAGCCAGCCGCCCGGAGGCAGCGACATGTCCAGCGCGCAGCTGTATGACACCATCGGAGCCACTTACACCGTGACCCGGCGCACCGAGCCGCGGATCGCCGAGCAGGTCTGGGCTGCGCTCGGCGATGCGCGGACGGTGCTGAATGTGGGGGCGGGTACCGGCTCGTACGAGCCGGCCGACCGTGACGTCACCGCGGTGGAGCCGTCGGCGGTCATGCGTGCGCAGCGCCCCGCGGGCGCGGCGCCGTGCGTGGCTGCCGCCGCGGAGAGCCTCCCGTTCGCGGACCAGTCCTTCGACGCCGCGATGGCTTTCGCCACCATTCATCACTGGCCGGACCCGATCGCGGGCCTGCGCGAGATGCGGCGCGTGGCTCGCCGCGTGGTGGTGTTCACGCACGACACCAGCGACACCGGTTGGCTTCGCCGGTTCTGGCTGACTCGTGACTACCTGCCGGAGGTCGCTGACCTCGTGGCCGGCCTGCGCTGCCCGACCTGGCCCGCGCGATCGGAGCCCGCGCGGAGCCGGTGCTCATCCCGTGGGACTGCGCTGACGGCTTCTTCGAGGCCTACTGGCGCCGACCCGAGGCCTACCTGGACGAGAATGTCCGTCGCGGAATATCGGTCTGGGCTAGAGTCGGGCCGCAGGCCGCGCAGCGGGCAGTACGCAGCCTGCGTGACGACCTCGCATCCGGCCGGTGGGCCGAACGCAACCGCGACCTCGTCGACCTCGATGCAGCGGAGCTCGGCCTTCGTCTGCTCATAACCTGAACGACGGGGTCTAGGCACCCGCACCGGGTAGTCGATCCTCGCGCAGCCAGCGGCCGATCCGCTCGACGGCCTCGTCCGCCTCCGGCGCCAGCCCGGCGAACGCGTGCCAGACATGCGGCATCTCCGGCCAAATTTCGAGCGTCACGTCGACCCCCGCAGCCTGCGCCGCCGCGGCGAACCGAACGGAGTCATCGCGCAGGATCTCGGCGTCCCCGGCCTGGATCAGGACCGGCGGCAGGTCGTGCAGGTCGGCGTAGAGCGGTGAGGCATAAGGGTGCCGGGCATCCTGCCCGGCCAGGTACCAGTCCGCCGCCTCCCGCGCGCCTTCCGGTGTGAGCATCACATCGACGGCCGCCCGGCTGGTTAGCGACTCGCCGGCCAGGACTAGGTCGGTCCACGGCGAGATGACGACGGCCGCTCCGGGAAGTGGGTCGCCGGCGTCACGCAGCGCTACGAGCGCCGCCAGCGCCAGGCCGCCACCTGAAGAGTCGCCGCTGATGACGACCTGCCGGGCGTCCGTGCCGACGGCGATGAGCCAGCGGTAAGCGACCAGCGCGTCCTCGACGGCCGCCGGGAACGGATGCTCGGGGGCCAGGCGGTAGCCGGCGCTGAGCACCCGGGCCTGCGCCGCCGCCGACAGCAGCGCGAGCAAGCCCCGGAGCCGGGCCGGCGAGCCCAGGTGATAGGCGCCGCCGTGGAAGTACAGCACCACTTGCTCGCCCGTCACCCCGGCCGCGACCACCCACTCCGCAGGAACGCCGTTCGCGTTGACCGGGTCGACCTGCGTGCCCTCGGGGGTGGCGCACCCGATCCCATCAGCGCCCGGCGCTCCTGGAGCGTCAGGGTGCCCAGGTCAGCGCTGCCCACGAGCTCGAGCACGGCCTCGAGCTGCTCACTAGCCATCCCGGCATCCTCCGTCGGCGGTCCCCTGGCCGGAATCCTCACAGCGACGGGACCCGGCCGGCAACTGAATAAACGCCTGCCTCGAAGTCGTGGCCGCGTCTGTCTAGCGCCCTGGCGGGTCAAGCACCCAGGTGATCGGCCGAGCCGGGTCGGGGTCGTAGCGGCAGCTTGCCCCGGTTCGGACGGCGTCACGCAACAGTCTGGCGAGCGCTGGATCCTGACGCTCGATCCGGCTTAGTGAAGCGGCGATCGCTTTGCGCACGGCCACCCGGGCCCGCTCGTCCGCTGAACTGAACCTCCGGCGCCGGCCTGACAGCCCGGCGGCCGCTCCGACCTGATCCAGCAGAGCGTCACGCTCCAGCCGGAGCCGCGCCAGCCGCCCCTCGTCCGCCCAGGAGTCAGCCTCATCTAGCTCACCATCGATGTCGTGCAGCCGTGTTCGGTAGGCCGCGAGCGCTTGCCGGTCGATGATGTCGCCAGCGCTGGTCTCGGAAAGCACCGCTCCGGCGTGCCCGCTTGCGGCGGCCGCCAGCTGGGCAGCGGCGACGTCCTCGCCGGGATGCTGGAGAAGGTGACGCAGGTAGTGCAGGCCCTTCAGGTCTGGTGTCGTCTTGATGGCGCCGTCCTCGCCGATCGCCCATTCACCTCCCGCATCCTGGTGAAGATGCCAGACCGCGCCCGCTGCCGAGTGCGCGCCGACACTGCGTCCGGTAAGCCGGTCCTTCCACCAGCTTGCCCCGATGCGCTGGTAGCTCAGGGCGGCGTGACGGCGCCAGCGACCGGCGTCGTCCCGGCCGAGCGCCTGGCACGCGCGGAACAGGCAGTCGTCGATCACGCCGTGGAATGTCACCGCGCCGGCGTTGAGGACGGCCCGGCCAGCATACGGCCCAAGCAGGCGGATGCCGTCGGCGGCGATGTCGTCGACATGCAAGGCCGAACCGACCTCCACCAGCGACGAGACCGTCAGCAGGAAGTAGACGTTTCTGGCCACCGCGTCCAGGCCGCCGCCGGCCAGCTGATAGAGCAGGTCCGCCGCGCGGTCCCGGTCGCCCGCCTCCAGCCACCACACCGCGGCTTCGGCCGACACCGACGGTACGCCCTCGCTCGCGCCGTAGTCGGCGAAGGCAGCGGCTTCGCGTCGCAGCGCAGCGGTGTCACCGGCCCGCCGCGCCCTGCTCGCGGCCAGGTTGTGCACGACCGCCTCCACGTCCGGCTCGTCGCACCGGCCGCCGATCTCCCCGGTGCGGGCGATCAGCCGGTCAGCCACGTCGAGGTCCGCGGTGACCAGGGCGTGCATGGCCCGGCGGGATGCGGCGAAGAACGCTATCCGGTCCGCGCCTGTTTCCTGGGCGAGCAGGTCAAGGGCACGCAGCTGCCGCTGAACGGCGACTACGTCAAGGCACTCCCAGGCCGTTGTCAGCCGCCACAGGTATGCGGAGAGCCGCACCTCCGGGTCGGCCAGGTGCGCGGCCGCGCTCGCCAGCTGCGCTGACTGCTCAAGCCGCAGGGCGAACGAATCCGGCCCCCACCGGGCGAGCAGCGCCGCATCGAGGGCGTCGGCCAGGATCCCCGGCTCGCCGATCGCGTCAGCCAGTCGCACCGCCTCGTCAGCGAAGCTGACCGCCCGGTCGGCTTCGCCGCCGTAGGCCCACGCCCGGGCCAGGGCGGCGGCGAGCCGGCACCGGCTCAGCGACGTGGCCGCCGCTGCGTAGGCCTCATGCACCAGCGCCGGCACTGGGCCCGGATGGGCGCCGAAGTGCTGGCTCGAGGTCAGGTCGATAGCCGCCCGCTCGATCCGGTCGAACTCGCCCGTGCCGCGAGCTTCGTAGAAGGCCCGGATCAAGGCGGCCTGCGAGCGGTCGCCCTGTCCGGTCGAAGCCTGCATGAGCCAATCGTATGGCTGCGCGCCTGGTCAGGGCCTGATCAGCTGAACCGCCCCGGCGTGCGTGGCCTCTAGCTCGGCATCCCAGTCGCCGGTGCAATACACCGACAGCTCGCAGATCACGCTGTCGGCAACATCGGCGCGGAACAGCTCCCGGCAGTACCACGCTCCGCGATCATCTTCCCAGCGCTCCTCGACCTCCAGCACGAAGCCCGTCTGCGTGGCGTCCAGCCGCGACCGGGGCACCCGGCCAGGTCCGGGATGCCCGGCCAGGCGGAGCGCGACGACGTTGTCCGAGCCCTGCGCCTGCAGCCGCCACAGCGGCATCGTGAAGTCGCAGAACACGTCGGCGCTGAATGTTCCCGCGGGCAGCTTGCCTGTCTCCAGGAAGGAGACGAACTTGCCGGCCAGCTCGTTCAGGCCGCTGTCGGCAGTGCGAACTGTGTCCGTCGCACGACCTGCGACCTCATCTCCCGGCGCGACAGCAGCGGGGGAGCTTTCGTTGCGAATATTCGGCATGGTGACCTCCGGTGTGATTCGGTCTGTCACCCAGAAGGCGTGAATCCGCGACGTCACGTTGTGACCCGCGGTGTTCCCCGCGCCAACCTTGTGTCCGCGGCGATGACTGGTGGATACCGCCACCCGGCGGGCAAACCCACGGCCGCGCGCCTGACGCTGCGGGCGCCCTTACCGCGCATTCGCTAGCAGATCCTGCCTCGCTGGCTACCGTTACCCGTATGACCAGTGCCGAGACCGAGATCACCGTGGAGCTGGTCCGGGACCTGCTGCGTGACCAGCATCCCGACCTGGCCGACCGGCCCCTGTCACTTGGCGCGCGCGGCTGGGACAACCAGCTGTGGCGGCTCGGCGACGACCTGGCCGTCCGGCTGCCCTGGGCGACGCCAGGAGCGGACGCCCTCCTGCTTAAGGAGCACGCCTGGCTCCCCGTCCTGGCCCCGCGCCTGCCGCTGCCGGTCCCTGTCCCGCAGCGCCTTGGCGAGCCCTCCGGGCGGTTCCCGCGATCCTGGATCGTCACCACCTGGGTCCCCGGCGACCCCGCCGACCGCGCCCCCGTGACACGCGGCGCGAAGGCGGCCGACACCCTGGCCGCTTTCCTGACGGCCCTTCACCAGCACGCCCCGACCACGGCGCCCCACAGCAGCGACAGAGGCGGACCGCTGGCCGACCGCACCGGAAGACTTTGCCCGCGGCCTCACCGCGGCCGTCGGCCGTGACCTGATTCCCGACCCCGACGCCGCCCGCGCGATCTGGGACGACGCGGTCACGGCTCCCGCCTGGGACGGCCCGCCGCTGTGGCTCCACGGCGACCTCCACCCGGCCAATGTCCTCACCACGGACGGCGCCTTCTGCGGCGTGATCGACTTCGGCGACTTGTGCGCCGGGGACCCGGCCTGCGACCTCGCCGCGGGCTGGATCCTGCTGCCCGACGGATTTGTTGACCGGTTCCACGAGGCCTACCAGCCGGTCCCTGATGCCGCGACCCTGCGCCGCGCCCGCGGCTGGGCGGTCCTGCACGCCCTCGGCCGCATCCTCATCGGAGACGCCGGAGTCCACGGCCGCCCCGGCGGCAAGCCCACCTGGGGCCCACCAGCCCACGCCGCCCTGCGGCGTCTGACCGGGTCAGCCCTTGACGTAGGCCAGGCTCTCCGCTACCCGCCCAGCCCGGACCCGCAGCAGATCAGCACCGCGGACATGCCCGTCCTCCCAGCTGTAAAGCCACCGGACGATGACCCGATCGCCCGCGCCGAACATCTCCTCAACCTCGAAATGTGATGCCGGCGAGTTTGCGAAGAAGGCCCGCCACGCCTCAAGCACCGCCGGCCGCCCAACGTGCCGGGTTCCATCGGGCGCCGGGCTCGTGGCCTCGAAAACGCAGTCGTCGGTGATCAAGTCGCCCAGGGCGGCCAGATCCCGGCTGTTGAATGCCTCGTGGAACCTCTCAATGGTGTCGCGTTCCTCGTCATCCATCCGCAGTGTCCTCCCCTTGCCACGCGAGCCTTGGATCCCGCCGGGCGAGCCCTCGTCGATCATGTCACCCCGATGGCGCTCGCACAGCACCCGGCAGGCCGGACAGCTTTCGCGGAGTGCCGGCCTGGGCCGAGCTTGGCGACGGTCTCAGTAGTAGCTACGGGCGTCAGCGATTCCCGATGCGCCTCGTGCGATAGGCGATGAGCCCGGCGCCGGCCACGATCGACATGACGCCGAGACCTAGAAGCCAGGCGCCCTGAAATCCGGCCGTGCCGCCACCGCCGGTGGCTGGGGCAGCGGTAGGGAACGGAGTTGCGGTCGCGCTGTGCGATGGCGACGGACTCGCGGTCGCGCTGTGCGATGGCGACGGACTCGCGGTCGCGCTGTGCGATGGCGACGGACTCGCGGTCGCGCTGTGCGATGGCGACGGACTCGCGGTCGCACTGTCCGATGCCGGCGGACTCTCGGCCGCGCTGTGCGATGCCGACGGGCGCGCGCTTGGCGTCCTGTCCGTGGCAGTAGAACTAGGTGAGATGCTCGGCGATGCCGAGGTGCTGACTCCGGGTGACAGCTTCGGCAGCGTCACGTGTGGCGTTTGCGTGCAGGCCACGACCGACGTGGAAGCGACTATGGCCGCGAAGCCGACGGCGGTCAGCCTCGCGCTGAATCTCGTTCCCGCGGTGGTTGTGCGCATCTTCTCGGACTCCTCATACCTGCGGCGGCGGATGGAAGATCCCCGGAAGCGCCGACGGAGATCAAGAGAAACCGATGGCTATAAAGAAAATTCGATATTCTGTCCGGACATACAATGGCATGTTTATCATTGGACCATTAGAATACGTGATTAGGAGGCCCTGGGGAAGGCGCGGGAAGGACCGACGGCATTGGGGGATGACGAGTGGCGGCGTATAGCCGGGCTGCGTGTGGTCATGACGTGGCCACAGACCGGGTACGCAGCCCTGCCGCCCGCGAGGCGAGGAAGCATCCGTGCCCGCGCTGCCGGAGTGGTCGGCGTCCTGCTCATGCTGACTGGGACCGCCACAGTCATCTTCGTGGTTGGTACCCAGCACCATGCGCCGCAGCCCGCCTCGTCTGCGGCAGGCACTACCAGGCAGTCCGCGGCAGGACCGTCGTTGAAGCGCTCGCTTCCGGTTTCCATCGGCATCCCCGCCATCGGCGTGAAGTCGCAACTACTGCGCCTCGGGACCAACTCCGACGGCACGATCCGGGTACCACCGCTCCACCCGACGCCCGGCCAGGCCGCGTGGTACAAGTACTCGGCGACGCCCGGCCAGATCGGCGTGTCGGTCATCGAAGGGCACGTTGATACCTACAATGGGCCTGGCGTTTTCTTTCGTCTGGGAGGCCTTCGGCCGGGAGATTACGTTGACGTAAGACTGGCGGACGGAGTCACCGCTGTTTTCCGCGTCACCGGTGTCCGCCAGTACCTCAAATCGAAATTCCCAGCGAAATTCATTTATGGTGCGACCCGGTATTCGGCTCTGCGCCTGATAACCTGCGGCGGCAATTTCGACTACGCCACTGGCCATTACATCAGTGCCACCGTTGTATTCGCGTCCCTCGCCTCCGCACGGTGAGGCGGCAGTCAGCCGCTTGGGCCGATGCGTGCCGCCACACCATCGCGATATGCCCCTCGGCGGCGCAGCGGACGAGCTTAGATCCGGCGAGCGCCCTTGATACGCCTAGCAGTGATCGTCATCACCCGCTCCGCAGCGCGACGGTTCCAGGCATCCAGGCCCGGAGGTATCGTCAATGGTAAGAAAGGGCGAGGAAGCTAGTGGCGCTCTTGTCTCGGCGGCGCGGGGGAATTGCGTGTCGCCCGCAAAGCGAGTTTCCGAGGTTATCGAGGACGCGCCAATGAGTCAGTCTGGCTATGCCGATGCCGCCCCGTCCGATATGCGTGCCCCGCGCAGAGGCGGCTCGGTGCTGGCCCTACGGAACTGGCGGGTAGCCTGCCGGCTGATTGCCCTGGTGGCCATTCCGACGATGCTGAGCCTGACGCTTGCTGGACTTCGGGTCGCTGACGCGATGCGCAGCGGGGTGGCGTACGGCCAGGTCGGACGGGTCGCGGTGCTCGGACAGCAGGTCACCGGCCTAGCGCAGGCGATGGAGGACGAGCGGGCCGACACGGGCGCGTTCATCGCGGACGGGCGCCCGGCAGCGGGCCTGGCCGCACTCCATCGGCAGTACGTGATCACCGATCGCCGGGCGACCACGGTGCGCCGATCTGTTCTCGGTCTGGGCGGCAACCCGGCCCTTACGCGGTCCGGCGCGGCCACGATCCTCGGCGACATCGCCAAGCTACCTGGTCTGCGCAGGACCGCGGCGCACAGCCAGGCACCCGCCCTGACCGTCATCAACGGATATTCGACGGCGATCGGGGGCCTGTTCGGAGTCAATTACGGCATTGCCGACGTGAGCGGCAACTTCGCGCTCATCACCAGCGCGCGCACGCTCGATTCGCTGTCCAGGATGGAGAACCACGCCTCGCTGCAGCAGGCCATCCTCGACGCGGCCCTCGCCGCGGGGCACCTCGGGCCTGGGGCCCTGATCGCGCTGACCACCGCCGAGGCCCAGCAGGCGAGTGACCTTGCATCTTTCCGCAGCACAGCGACCCCAGAGCAGAACCGGGCTCTTACCAACACCCTGGCCGAGCCGCTGGCCAACCAGGCATGGACGGTGGAACGGCGAGCGACAGCGGCCGGCAACGGCACACTTGCCCTCGGTAGCGAAGCCAGAGAGCAATGGGCGGCCGGGATGTCCTTCTCGGTCGGCTGGATGCGCCATGCGGAGCAGCAGCTGGCGGATTGGAAAATTGCTTATGCCCGGGACATGCTTGGAAGCGCCAGGCGGTCAGCATTGGCCACCGCCGGCCTAGTGCTGGCCGTAATGCTCCTTGTCGTCGTGGCCACCGCCATCATTTCCAGGTCCATGGTGCGCCCGCTGCGACGGCTCGAAACAGCTGCGCTGGATGTCGCCGAGACAGACCTTCCCGCTGTGGTCAGAGCGCTCGACGGGGGCGGGAAACCGGGGCTCCTGCTCGCTATGACGCCGATGGACGTGCATTCCACCGACGAGATCGGAAAGGTCGCGCGAGCGGTCGACCGGGTCCACCGGAAAGCGGTGCGGCTGGCCGGAGACGAAGCCAGGAGACGCGGCAGCCTCAATGCGATATTCGTCACCTTCTTACGGCGCAGCAGTTCCCTGGTTGAATCTTTGCTGCGGCTGATCGACAGCTTCGAACTCGGTGAGACTGACCCGGAACGGCTGGCCGCGCTGTTCCAGATGGACCATCTGGCCACCCGGATGCGGCGGATCTCGGATAGCGCGCTCGTCCTCGCGGGCGACCAGACACCGCGCCGGTGGACCGGGCCCGTGACGCTGGTGGACCTGCTGCGGGCCGCCCTCTCCGAGATCGAGCAGTACGACCGGGTCGTCCTCGACGTCGAGCCGACCGTCTCCATCACCGCAAGCGCTGCGGTCAGCGCGAGCGCTGCGGTCGACATCGTGCACATGCTCGCCGAGCTGCTGGAGAACGCCACCGCGTTCGCGCCATCCATGACCCAGGTGAGCATGTCCGGGCGCACCGCACGCGACGGCGGCTGGCTAGTCAGCATTGCGGACCACGGAATAGGCATGCCGGAGGAGCAGCTACGGCAGCTGAATGAGCAGCTGGCCAATCCGCCGCTCGCGGAGGCGGCGGTGGATGAGCATATGGGCCTATTCGCGGTCGCGCACCTGTCAGCGCGGCACGGCATCCGCGTCGCGATTATGCAGCCGCCGGGCGGCGGCACTACCGTCGAGGTGCACATTCCAGCCACGCTGATCTCGCGTGCCACCAAACCGGTCAGCCGGGCAGGAGAAGCCGGCGCAATCCCACGGCCCGGGACGCGCGAGGGATCCGATGCCGCGCCCGGGCCGGCGAATCGGTGGTCATCAGCTCCTCGGTACGCCGACGGCCCACAGCTTGTCACGGATTCAGAAGCTGCCATGGGGACGGACGCCGCCCTGCGCCACGGCGTCCCGCTCCTAGGCGCACCATTGCCATCACTCGCCCCGCCCGACCCCCTGGCCGAAACCGTGCCTGAGCCAGTCGCTTCGCAGCCGGAAGATCTGCCGATCTTCGATTCTGTCGAGTCCGAGTACCTCGGTGCCTATGGCGCAGATCGGCTAGGGCTCAGTGCGCCACAAAACCAGCCCGCCACCATGGTTCACCGGCGGGCCACGGCGGCCCTGTCGGCACAGATCGCGCGGACCAGGCTGGCCAGCTTCCAGCAGGGCGCCCGGCGGGCGCGCGCGGAGGCGTGGATAGTACGCGAAGCGAAGCGCACCCGGGAAGACTGAGAGAGAGCACGTGGAGCCGGCCTGCCGTCAGCCCCAGCCACAGGACCTCGAGGGGCTCGTCGCCGATTTCGCCGTGCGTGTTCCCGAAGTGCTGCACGCTGTCGTGCTCTCATCGGACGGACTCTTGCTGGCCGGGTCTGACCGCATGCAGTTCGTGGATGCGGACCGGCTCTCCGCAGTGGCCTCCGGTCTGATCAGCCTCGCCCACGGCGCAGCGCGGATATCCGGCTACGGGGCCGTCATCCAGGCCCTGATCGCCATGGAACGGGGAACTCTCGTAATTATGGCGATCGGTGACGCAGCAACCCTCGCGGTGCTGACCACCGCAGCCGACCTCGATATGGTCGCTTACGCGATGACGATGCTGGTGGAACAGGCCGAGAGCCTGATCACCTAGGCTGCCCGCGGCGTGGTCCGCGACCCGCATCGGTTAAGGGCGGGCCATGGCCTGGGGCTCCGCCCGGCGTTGACGCCGGATGGGTGGTGCGTCCAGCAGCCAGTCGACGTCGACCTCCTCGCCGCCGACATTCGCGGTGTCCCACGGTTGGCTGACGAGAAGAGTGTGCACCAGCGGCGCGGGAAGACCGGCTACGTGAGCGCGCAGAGTCGCGTCATCCGGCAGGCCGTTGATGCGCGATTCCAGCCGGCCGCGCGTTTGGATCAACAGCTCCATCAGCGCATCGAAGTCCGCTTCCCGGTCGAATGCTCCGTCATCGCCTTCCGCTATTCCCCGCGCGATCAGGTCCTTGATGGCCAGCGTGTTATCCGTTTCGTCCGTTGTAACCATCTGCCGCCACGCCCGGGTCTTGTGCCGATATTGCAGCATCGCCATCACCGCCTCATGGCGGACGAAATCCGCGTCGCGCAAGACGGTGACGCGCCGCAGGGCCGCCAGGCACCGGGCCAGCGATATTGCCGATGCGAGCCCGCTGTTGAGCCCGCGTCCCGGCCAGAAGTGAATCGCGTTCGCCGCATCGCCCAGCAGGAACCCGAACGTCCCGGGCGCAGTCGCGGTTCTTGGGTACAGCTGGGCAGAGAAACGCGGCCGCTGCACCATGTCCAGCCGGAATCCCGTGACCGCGGTCAGGTTCTCCGGCCGGACGCCGAACAGCTGCAGACCTTCCTCCACCCGCGTCCAGAAGGCCGAACCCTTCAGCAAAGCCGGCAGGAAGAGCGCGTGATGCATGGCGCAGTAGAACTCACCGCTCGACCGCAGCTCCAGCTGGCAGGGCTGGGCCTGGATGCATTCGGTGAACAGCTGCCTGACTGGATCGATCCCGACGGCCTCTCTGGTTTCCTGGTCGGTCAGTCGCATGTTGAGGAAACCTTCGCCGCGCAGCGAGTTCAGCAGGAAGCGGTTCTGGGTCACGGTCAACAGAACGGCCATGGGATCGGAGAGCTCGGACTTCACCCGCAAACCCAGCACCATGTCCTGCACCTGGTTGCCATCAAGCGCGTAGACAGATGAATCGGCGGCGCCGAACTTGCCAGAGAAGTACTCCAGCGTGCGAGAGCGTGCTCCCTCGCAGATCGCGAGGACATGCTGGCCCGCGAGATCGTCGGGAGACGAGGCCGGATCGAAGGGCTCGGGAATGAGCTCGATGCGGTCCCGCTTTTCGTTCGCGATAGCCAGGAGCTGATCTTCGACGTACGCGATCCGGACATTGCGCGGCCCGAGATCCTGGATGGAGTCGGGGCCCTTCGGCCACATCTCGGTGTAGCCGCCATGGCTGAACAGGCCGTCCTGGACCTCGAACGGCAGCTTCAGGAACTGGCGGCTCTGGATGGTCACGACCTGCAGCCGGCGGGCATTGCCCTGTTCAGAGCCTTTCCAGACGATCCTGCCCCCGTCCCTCGTCCAGCGGCTTTCGTAGATCTTGATGGCTACCTGCGCTCCCATCAGGTGTTCCAGGAGCAAGGCGAAGCTGAGGCCGACCGGGCCGCCGCCGGTGATAGTGACCCCCAGGACCCGCTCCGCCACCTTCGCCGCAGAAGGCTCGCGGACCTGGGCGGGGATCGGCAGCAAGGTGGTGCGCATGTCGAGAGCATCGAAACGGAATTGCTCGTCCCCGATCTGGATCTGATCGCCGGACTTAAGCGGGCGGACGGTCACTGAGACGCCGTTGACCCACGTGCCGTTGGTACTGCCCCTGTCGTAGAGAACATAGCCGCTGGCCTCGCGGCGCAACTCGGCATGCAGCCGCGATGCCGATGGCGTGGTCAGGACGACGTCGTTCTCGTCGCCTCGCCCGAAGGTGAGTGGTCCGCTCCCGACGTCGAACTTCTTGCCCGTCAGGCCACCCTGAAGCCCCACAACCGTGGCTGTCATCGCACGGCTCCCGCCCTACCCGGCACCGGATGCGCCGGTTACCTCGTCCGGCCATGGCCGCACGGCACTGCCGCCGACCTCGACAGCCTCACGGTACAGCCGACTTGACCGCGCGCACCATGACCAGCGACGGCCTGATTGACATCTCATCGCCGTAGCTGCGCACGGGCTGACTGGTTCTCTTCCAGGTGACAGGATGATGCCCGCTGGTCCTGCACCCCCACGAAGGTGGCAAGAAGGTGAACACGTGGCCGAACGCAGCTATGACCTCGTGATAGTGGGCGCGGGCAGCGGGAACATGCTGCCGGGCAGGGAGTTCGCTGACTGGCGGATCGCCGTGGTGGAGAGCGACCGATTCGGCGGCACCTGCCTGAACCGAGGGTGCATCCCGTCGAAGATCCTGGTGCACACCGCGGATATCGCGCAGGCGGTGCGGCATGCGAGCCGCTTCGGTGTCCGTGCCCGATGGGATGGCGCGAACTGGCCTGCCATCCGCGACCGGGTGTTCGGCCGCATCGACCCGATCCATGAGCGAGCCGTCGCCTACCGCCGCGCTCACGGCAGCGACGTGTTCACGGCTGAGGCGCGCTTCGTGGCACCGAAGGTGCTGCAGGCTGGCGAAGATGTGATCCGCGCCGAGCGGTTCGTGCTCGCCGTCGGCTCGCGTCCGAGCATCCCGCCGGTCGACGGCCTGGCCGGAGTGCCCTACCTCACCTCGGATACGGCGATGCGGCTGGACAAGCTGCCACGCTCGATGATCGTGCTGGGAGGCGGGTACATCGCGGCCGAGATGAGCCATATCTTCGGTTCGCTCGGCACCCGGGTCACGATCGTGACGCGCGGCGGGTCCTTGCTATCCCGGCACGACGCCGATATCCGGGCTCGCTTCACCGAACTGTACCGGGACCGATTCGACCTGCGGCTGGGCGCAACGCCCAAGCGGGTGGACCTGACCCGCAAGGGGATCCGCCTCAGCCTCGTCACCGCGGCGGGCGCTGCGACAGCCGAGGCCGAGACGCTGCTCGTGGCAACCGGACGGGTACCCAACAGCGACGGTCTCGACGTCGCTGCCGCAGGGATCGAGACCGACGCCCACGGGCACGTTCTGACCGATGACACCTGCGCCACGAACGTGCCCGGGATCTGGGCGATCGGCGACCTGGCCAACCACTTCCAACTCAAGCACATGGCCAACGCCGAGGCCCGGCTGGTACGTCACAACCTGCTTCACCCGTACCAGCTTCGGCGGGCACAGTTCAAGGTGGTGCCCTCCGCGGTGTTCGCCGACCCTCAGGTCGCCTCGGTCGGTGCGACCGAACAGGAACTGCAGGCCGACGGCCGGCCCTACCTGAGCGCAACCCGCCGCTACCGGGACACGGCGTACGGCTGGGCGCTGGAGGACACCACCAGCTTCGTCAAGGTCCTCGCCGACCCCACCAGCCGGCTGCTCGTCGGGGCTCACATCATCGGACCGCAGGCGGCGACCCTCATCCAGCCCCTGATCCAGGCCATGTGCCTGGGCAACACGGCCGATCAGGTCGCCGCGGACGTCCTGTACATCCACCCCGCGCTCACGGAAGCCGTCGAGCAAGCATTGCTCGGACTGTGAACCCTGGCCGCGCGCCAAACCCGATGATGCAAGACGGGGCTACGTTCGGAAAAGGGCGGTGTCGTCGGGGAGGAGATCGTGGCCGTCCCAGGTGAATCTGGCCGTCGTGACGGCGTCGTCGCCGTCGCTGTCGGTGATTAGCTGGTGGATGCCGATGCCGTCGAGTTCGGCGTAGGTACACCACTCGTGATCCGAGGTCAGCATCAGGTCCAGGTCCAGCGCCGCCAGCAGGGCGAACACCTGGCCCCGGTTGCTGGTGTCCACGCCGACGAATACCTCGTCGAGCAAGATCAGCCTCGGCGCCTGCGGCACGGTCTGATAGTGCGCGGCGACGGCGGCGAACAGCGGCAGGTGCAAGGCGATCGCCTTTTCGCCGCCGGACAGCGCTCCGTGCAGCTTCTTGGTGAGCAGCTGCCAGCCCGCGCCGTTGGACCGGTCGATCTTGACGTCAAACCGGTGCCAGGCGGTGTAGTCGAAGACCTGCTCGAGCTGCTGCTCCCAGCTGGCCGCCGTGTTGTCGACCTTGGCCTGCTCGATCCGCTCGCGGAAGAAGACGTGCAGGGCGTCCCGGTCCGCTTCGGTGAGGCGGACCGGATCCTTGAGCAGCAGATCCCTGGCCGCCTTGGTGCCGGCCGGAAGGTCGGGCGCGACCTGCCAGACCAGTCGCACCGCCAGCTTGGAGGCGGTGCGCACGCGTTCAAGCCGGGCGTTCATCCGGTCGACGAGGTCATTCGCCTGCCGGATTCGATCGGCGAGGTGTCGGCGGGTGTCGCCGGTCAGCGTCCGGTCGAACAGCTCGTGCTCGCGTTCGGTGATCTCCTGGCGGCTGCGGTCGGCGTCTTCCGTCAGGCGGCTCAGCAGCTCGGCCGCCCCGACCCTGACTCCGTCGATGACGGCGGTGAACACCTGAACGTCGCCGTCCGCTTCGAGGTTCAGGTCGGCTCTGGCGCTGAGCTGGCCGGCAGCGGTGTGGAACGCCTCCGACACGCGATGCAGCGCATTGCCCAGGTCGGATGCCTCGTAGGGGATGTTCGGCCAGAGGGCCGCCACCTGACGGGCGGCGTCGAGCGCGCCTCGCACGGTCTCCGTCCCCTGGCCGGCATTCGAGCCGGCTGTCGACCGCGAAGACGCCCGTGGCAAGCTGCCGGAATCGCGTGGCGGCTACGTCCCGGTCGGCGGCTGCGGTGTCACGGGCGATCGCATCCGCTACGCGTGCGCTTTCGAGCTGGCCCAGTCGCTGGCTAAGCTTGAGCAGTTTGGCCTGGGTCGCCTCCAGCTGCGCGTTTCGATCGGCCCGGCGTTTTCTCGTCGCGTCAAGTTTCGCCAGTACGTCCCGGTAGTCGGCGCTCACGGTGGCCTCGATCGCGGTGAGTTTGGCCGCCAGTTGCTCATGACTGGCCCGCGCATCGTCGGCTTCTTCTTCCCGCTGAGCGGCCACGGCGGCTGAGCGATCGGCCCGGTCGGCCAGTGTGGCAAGCAGCTGCCGCGCTGAGGCGAGCGCACTGATCTCGTCCAGCCAGTTCTCCGCCTGCTGCTGGAATCGCCCGATCGCAGCGGACAAAGCGCCGAGCGCCTCGGCTTCAGTCGGCAGCCGATGCTCCGAAGCGAGCGCGGTGAGCCGCCGCAGCTCAACGGTGACGTCATCGCCTCTGGTCTTGACGGTCGCGATCGCGCGCCGGACGGCGGTGTCGGCCGCGGCCAGGTCGGAGTCAGCGCGGGTCATCGCCTGCGCCGCCTCATTCAGGGCCCGATGATCGGGGCGGACCGCGCGCTCGCCCGCCACCGCGTCCCGCCGGACCCGCAGCGCCGCCAGGTCGGCGTCGATGCCGGCTATCGTCTGCTCGATCGCGTCGATCTCCCGCGTTAGCTCGCGCAGCCGCTCCTGCCGGGCCCGTTCTCGCGCTCGCGCCGATGTGGGCCGGGTTGTCCTGGTGCCAGCTTCCGTGGGCATTGCCCAGTCGCCAGGTGCCGTCGGCCCCGATGCCGGCCGGGTGAGCCTGCGGGAGCCGGTCGTCATAGGCGATGGCCGCCAGCAGGCGGTCGACGATCGCGGCCGGGACAGGCGAGTCGGGTTCTGGCACCAGGATGTCGGCCAGCGACCGGCCCGGGACCGCCGCGAGCATCGCCGGGTCGGCGAACGTGTCGTGACCCTGAACCTGCCCGGCGGGGCCGATCCAGGCATCGAGCAGCCCGGCCGCCATCAGCGCGGCCTCGACCGGGCCTCGGTGCTGGTCGGGCACATCGACCGCGAAATCCACGATCCGCCAGAACGGCGCGCCTGCCATCCTCGTCCGGTCGGCCGTGCGGGTGACGGGCGGTTTCGGCGGTCGGTCGCGCTTGGCCTTCAGCTCGTCGACCTCGGTCGCCAGCTCGACTCGCCTGAAGATCGCCGCGTCGCGCTGGCCGCCTGCGATCGTTTCTGCCTTGGTGATCTCGTCGGTTACCCGGGCGGCGATTCGGTCGATGAGGACGAGCAGTTCAGGCTCGGACTCGGCCAGATTCAGCACGGCTTCGGGGTCATCGAAGCTGAGTTCACGGCAGTCGGCCATCCACTGGGTCAGCCGCGCGGTGAGCTCGTCGAGCGCGGCGGCGTAGTCGCCGGCGGCCGACTCGCGCCGGTCCCGAGCCTCGCCGAAGGCTGTCCGGCAGTCCTCCAGGGCGTTCTCGGCGTCCTGGCGCCTGGTCACCGCTCGATCGTGGTCTTCCAGTGCCTTGCGCACCGCCGTGATCTGGTCGTGCCGGGCCTGGACGGCGGCCCTGAGCAGCTGACGGGCCTGGGTCTGCTCAGAGTCCGGGGTGTGGGCCAGTTCGTCGTGTACCGAGGCCAGGGCGGCCCTGACCGCCGCGTGCCTGGTATCGCTCTCCAGCACGCGCACGGTCTCTTCGCGCTGGCCGCAGCCGAGCTGGGCGTTCTCGGCTTCGGATTTGTCTGCGTCGGCCTGTGACCGCTTGTGCCCCGCATCGGCCAATAGCTTGACCGACCTCGCCCGTTCCTCGGCGACCCGGCGACGCAGCCCGTCGAGTTCCCGGCCGTGCTTATAGGCCTCGCTTTCGGTCATCCCGTCGATCTGGGCGTCGCAATTGGCGATCTCGGCCCGCAGGTCACCGACGGTCTGCTGGGACGCCATTCGCTGCGCGTCGACCCGCTCGAATTCCTCGGCCGACGTCCGCGCGGTCCTGGTGAGCGTGTCCATCACCGAGGTCGCGGAGATCAAGGCAGCACTGGCCGACCGCAGCACCCGGCGAGCGTAGGTGCGCTGGCGGTCGGCCAGCACCCTGGTGACCTCCACCTCGGCGGCGAGGGTCGCGAGTCGTTCTCTTTGCTGGTCGAGTCGCTCGAAGCCTTCGGCGAGATCGGCGATCTCCTGGTGACCGAGCGGCGGCAGCGCGCGGGACAGCAGGCCGGACAGCAGGGCCGGGTCGAGCCGTTGCGACAGCTTGGGCATGCGCAGCTGCAGCAGCGCTGTGATCAGCGCGTCGTAGCGCGGCTCGGTGAGCCCGGGAAACAACGTCTGACGGACGGCGGTCCGATAATCGCCGGCGTTCGCGTAGACGACGCCGTGCTCGCCGATCGCCTCGGTGAGCGCGGCCTTGGTGAGCGGTTGCCCGGCCGTGTTCACCAGCGGCAGGCCGCTGGGCCCGCCGACGCGCCTGCTCGTCACGAAGTAGTCGGCGTGCACGGTCGTCGTGTGCGTGCTCGCCTGGAGCCGGCAGCCGCAGGTGAACCAGGCCGGGTTCGCTGCGCCAGAGCCGAATTCCAGCCAGACGTAGCCGACGCGGGTAGTCGCCGAGTGGCCCTCGCCCATCAGGTTCCAGTGCGTCGTGCGCTCGCCCGTGCCGAACGTGACAGCCGGCTGGCGCGCAGGTTGGCATCGAACAGGAACGGGAGCAGCAGCTCAAGCGCCTTGGACTTACCGCTGCCGTTGGGCCCGCGCAGCAGCAGGCGGCCCTCGTGGAAGGTGAAGACCTCGTCGTAGTAGCGCCAGATGTTGATGATGCCGGCTCTCGACGGGATCCAGCGTCCGCTGCTGATCTCGGGCCGGCTCGCTTCCGGCGCCGAGTCCGGCCGAGTGAGCTGGGTTACCGTCATGTCTGATTCTCCTCGTCCGGCCGGGCGGTCCTGGCCGCGCCCACCGCGTACCTGGCCGCAGCCGGGAGCGGGGTCACCACGTCGCCGTCAGTTCTGGCCAGGCCGAACTCGGCGAGCACGGCGACCGCGTCGGCCCTCAGCTTCGCCGGTCCCTCCGCATCGCGATAGCTCATTGCCCAGCGCGGGAATCTGGCCAGCAATTCGGCGGCATGGAAGTCGAGCTGGGCCTCGGTCTGAGCAGGCGCGCCCCGCAACTTATCGAGCAGCAGCAGCGCGGCGACCTTGGCCGTGCCCGAGTCGTCCGGGAACTTGCTGTCGGTCGCGATGGCGTCGGTATCGATGAACACGACCATCATCCCGTCGGACCGTTCCTCCAGCGTGAAGCCGGCCTGGTCGGCGGCGCGATGCAGCAGCTGGCGGCCGGTCGGTGACGCCAGATAGGCGCGCTGATCGGCGGACAGATCGCTGAGGTAGACGACTGGATCATCGGCCAGCCTGCGGAAGATCGAATGCCGCAGCCACAGGTTCCGCTGCACGTCAGAGATCGGCACGGCGTCGGACAGCTGATCGAGCGACCGGCCGTACCGCCGCCGTGGCTGACCACGGTCAGCAGCTCGTCGAGCCGCAACGCGACCTCTTCTGGCGGCACGTCCAGCTGGGACGGACCGACCGGCGCGGCCATCAGCCGCAGCAGCAGCGTCGAGTTGACGTGATAGAGCACCTTCGCCTCGGCTGTATCGACGAAGCTGTCCGTCGCGCCGTCGACGACCTCAAGCACACCGTGCGACTCGAGCAGCCTGAGCACATCGACGAAGGCCATGCGCTCTGAGCGGCTGGCCGAGTCGAACGCCGCAATCAAAGGATCGGACGCGCTGGCCCGGCTGAGCCGGTCGGCCAGCAGGCCAATGGTGATCGCCGCCACCGGCAGCAGCTCGGCCGCGGCCGGGCGCAGCAGCACGTACCGGCGCCGGTGGAACGAACCCGGCTCGATCACCGTCGTCCGGCAGGCTTCGGATCGGCGCTGGTGCCGACCTTGACCAGGCGGGCATAGCCAAGCCGCGGCTCGACCATTCAGCGTCCAGCCGCGGTAGTCGTCGAACCCACTGGGTGATTGGCTCGCGGCGGCGACGGACCAGGTCGAAGTGTTCGGGCGCGGCGCGCTCGCTGATCAGCGGACTGGCCAGCAGCAGCCGGATACCCGCCGGCCGTCTGCTGACGTTCCTCGATGACCTGCTGGTTGGAGGTTGCTCACGGCTGGCCTCCGGTCGCAGCCCGCCGCGTTCGACCTGCCCCTGGTACATGGACCTCGACCACGTAGTCCGGCCCGCGAAGTGCCCAACGGCGTCGTGGCGCGGTGCGGCCAGCGGCAGCCCGCAGCACGATATCGATCCGGCCGTCTGAGGTGGTCGTTCGCCGGATACCACTACGGTCGGGATTGGTCGTCAGGGCCCGGCCGAGCAATTCAAGCGGCCGCTCGAAGAGCACGTGATCGAGCGCGCCGAAGCTGGACAGGGCCATGCTGCCACCGCCGGTGTCGAGCAGGCTCCAGGCCGAGCCTGAAGTTCGGCGCGCTCGGCTCGGCCCGTTCGGCGCGCTCGGCCTTGACCTTGGTGACGTCCGGATCCTGGCCGTCCGGCTGAAGCGCTCGACCCGGCCGGACGAGCGAAGCAGCGGGGACACCTCAACCGGCGGCGCTCTGACCAGGAGCACGACGGGCTGACCAGTTCGGGATCCGGGTGGGCCAGGTGCGCATGCCGAGCCGGGCTCAGGCCGAACATCGTCGACCACAGCCGGTGCAGGTCGTCGGTGTCGCCGACGACGGAGAACCAGCGGGCAAGTTCGCGGAAGTCGGCTGCCGCGCTGCTCATCCGGCGCCGCCGGATTCGTGATGCGCTCCAGTGCCTGCAGCAAGGTCGGGATCGCGCGGCGGGCGATGTCGTGCAGTTGACCGACGCCGCGGGGTCGCGTCTTCCGGCAGGAACCAGGCTCGCAGCCCGGCCCACCGGATCCGCCGGTGCTCAAGCCAGACCGGGCCCGGGTCGCCGGACGGCTGCGGCAACTCGGCACCGGACAGGGCCCGCTTGTCATCACCGACGCCGTGGTCTTCGACCGCACCGATGCGCTCGGCGATGATGTGGCTCGGTGGTCCAGGTTGGTCACGAATTCCTGCAGGTAGGCGACGGTCGACGCTTTCACGTCGTGGAACGTAGCGAGATCGGCCCCGTCGGCACGCAGCAGCCGCTGCAATTCACCGATGAACTGCTTGGTGTTGGTCCGCAGCGCTTCCAGATGCGACTCAAGCTGCGAGAGGTTCTGAAGATGGGGCGGTCAAGTCCGGCCTCAACTGAGACCCGGTCACTTTCGCCGGTCGCTGATAGCGTCGAGCACGCGGGTGTCCAGTTCCTCGCCGGTGGACGCGAGCAGTTGCATCGCGTAGAAGTGACGCCGCGATCACCGCCTAGCCGCGCTTGGTCAGCGAGTACTGCAGATTGCGGCGCTCGTACTCGCTCACTATGCGGTAGTTCTCTGAGTGATTCTGGATGACATCGACAGCTACCAATCCTGAAGCTGGCCGAGCGCCGCTACAAGGTCAGCATCATCTATGGCCTCAGCCAGCCGACCGAACGCAGGCGCACTTATCACATCGTCTCCAACCGAGCGCTGTCTCCAATCGCTCCGTATCGGCGTAGCCGAAAGCATCCAGAATTGCTACATCAAGGTCGGAATGATCAGCCGAAGTGAACCGAAACATCTGCGGCGGAAACGCAGAAAGTACTTCATCGACTCTCCCGACCTCACCGGACGCTCGGCAACGGTTCAAGGGTAGGGCGCCGGTGCGACAGAGGGTCGGCATTGACCGGAGTTGACCGCCTGTAGGAGTGCAAGGGCCCGGCGAATCTTGCGCCAATACGTACTTCTGGAACAGTGGCTCCTGCAGTAGCTCGGCCAGCTCGTCGGCGTCCCAGGTCGGTATCGTGTCACCTGGGCAGGCCCTTGTCGGCGACGGCGGCCAGGTAGTCCTGGCTGGTCATCCGCCGAGGGATCACCGTCGGCCACGGATCGGCGGCGATGGGCGGATTCCTCGCCGGTGGCGGAAATCCGCCGTCGGTAACGCAGCAGGGCGCCGCCTGTGCGCGGCTTGCTGCGGCGGGCGATCGCGGCGCTGACCACCAGGCCGTCGCCGATGGCGGGCAGCGGCGGCCGAACCTGGCCAGCGCCACCGCTAGCATCGACGGGTTCTCGAATATCCAGACCTGCGCCGGGATGCCCTGATCGAGCGGGCTGGCCCGAAGCTGGCTGAGCGTCAAGGCAGCGACGTGACCACGGCCGGCGCAGGCGCGCAGGATCTGGCTGGCGATATCGTCGCGGCCGGGGCGATCCCGGCCGCGAGCACGACATTGGACAGCTCGTCGTCGGCGACCCCTCGCGTTCCACAGCGCCCGCCGCTCTTGGGCGTTGACCGGCGGCGGCATGTCGTAGATCAAGGCCAGCGCTTCGCGATTGCCGGCGCTGACAGCCGGGTGTCGTCCTGTAGAGCGCGTGAGTGTCCTTCAGCACCCGGTCGGCGAGGACTGGGAGCGGATCACCTGGGGCGGGCAGTTCGGCGAGGACGTTGAGTGCCTTGGCCAGCAACCGCGTCCTGGCGCCTCGCCGCCGACCAAGCCGGACCGCTTGATGCCGTCCAGGTAGGCCGCCAGCACCGGCTGGGCTCGGACGACTGGATGGGCGGCCAGCGGCCCGAAGCTCGCCCTTTCGGCGTGGCCGAAGCCGATCACCGGCCCGGTCGGCAACCGGGCCGATCAGGCGGCCGTAGACGACGGCGTGGCTGCCACCGCCACCAGTCGATCCGCGCCTCGTGGAGCCTGCGGCAACGACACGCTCGCGTACTCCCCGGGCCGCCGGGCCAGCCCAAGATTGTCCAGCGCCGTCTGCTCGCCTCCGGTCAGCGGTCCGATCTTGACCCGGCTTACAGGCCCACCCCCCGATGAAAGCCGGTCATGTATCGCCCGCCAGAGCGGCGCGAGATCC
>CAWFKU010000004.1:0-1626551 GCA_963816485.1 uncultured Actinomycetota bacterium | reverse complement strand
ATCTGGGCGGCACGCTGATCGCCCTGTGGCCGGACCTGTACCTGCCCAAGGGAGTGCGGCAGGCCTGGGAAGAACTGCACCCGGTCCTGCGGGCGGCCCCGGCTGCGCCGGCCGGCGATGTGCCGCGTCCGCACGACAGTGCAGGTCACGCGCGGAGTCATCCTGCCCGGCCTATTTCCGTCGACCCCATGCCGACACCATCGTGGGCAGGCTCACCATCGACGCGGGGCTAGTGAGGTAGACGATAGCCTTATCCAAGGCTGAGCGATCGACTAGCCCGGCGGCGATCATCTGGCCACCAACTTGGCGCAAGCCAGCCTCGATCACCCTCACAGCGGGCGAGCCGCCACGGCCAAAGACCACCCGACCCTCCCCGCCCACATCAGCCAGCCCCAAACCGGCCAGCAGATGCGGGAGCGACGCCGCAAAGTCGGACTGGTCGTCGTTAGAGCGCGCCAAGAACTCGCCCAACGCGAAGTGAACCTTCCGGTACCTCGCGTCGGCGTGTCCAGCAGGCTCACTGCCCCGCTCGAAGGCACCGCTGAAGTCCTCGATTACCAGCCAGCCACCCGGCCGCAGCGCTTGTGACAACCTGACCAGGACATCAAGACGCTGAGGCAGATGACTCAGAACCAGCCGAGCATGGATCAGATCGTAGCGAGCCGCCGGAATCGCATCAGTGGTGACGTCGTGACGGACGATCTGAAGCTGGTCCTGCTGAGAAGCCGGGGTGAACCGGGGGTCGATGTCGGTGGCGAGCACGCCTCCCGTTGGCCCGACCCGCTCAGCCAGCCACCTGGCAATACTGCCGCCACCGGCGCCGATCTCCCAGCACACCCACCCGTCGGTCACGCCAACACCGGTCAGGTAGCCGATGGTGGAAGGATCGAAGGTGGCCTCCAATCCAGAGAAGCGCACCTCGGTCTCGGCCGTCACGGCGTTGTCGAACACGTAGCGACCTTCTGCCATGGCTCCCCTCCCCAGACGTTGAGCACCTCATGATCGGAAAGCACTGCATCGCCGAACGTAGGCTCCGCATGCCCCATGTCGCACTCTCTTTCGTCGGTCCCGGCTTGGTGGTTCGTGCGGCGGGCAGGCCGACTTCGCCTGGGTCCAGGCCGCGATAAACGAACGCCCTGCCGTGAAGGCGATGGCTCGCTTGCTGGTCTAGCTCGCGGCCGGGATAGCCAGGACCAGGTCTTGGGCGCCGACTGAGGCATACCCGCTCAGCCAATGCGGGCCCTTTCGCCTGGTCCCGGCCGCGGTGCGTACCTTGCTGGCCGGCGAGCATGGTCACCGCAGGCTCGCGTAGCCTGATGCGGCCCAGACGATGCTGGCCAGCGCGCGGTAGCCGGTGTCGGAGGGGTGGCCGTCTGCTTGGCTGCAGAGCAGGGTGAGGGTGCAGATCGCAGTGGTTTCAGCGGCGGGGTCGCCTTGGGGGTTGAAGGCGGGGAAGGGGTCGGCGAACCGGGCCCGTGCCGTGGCAGCGGCTGCCCGCTGTGCCTGGTTGAGCTGGGTGAACAGCGGGTCGGCGAAGGCGAACGCGCTGAGGTTGGGGTCGTAGGCGCCGACCACGATGATCTCGGCATCGGGCGCGAGCACTCGCAGCAGGCGCAGGATCGAGGTCAGCCGGGCCTGGTAGGCGGCGATCGCCGCCGGTGCGCTGGCCTGGATGCAGGCGAGGTCGCCGGGCGGGCAGGCCTGCAGAAAGTCGTTGGCGTCGTTGCCGTTGAGCGACAGCGTGATCGGGCTGACCTTGCCCCGGTGGGCGGCCAGGAACGCCAGCGCCGCATCGAGCTGGGAGCCGGGGTAGTCGTTGTGCAGCGCATGCCCGGATGCCTTCCAGATACACGGCTGACGGAAGGAGGTGGTCGACTCGCCGGGACAGGAATAGTTGACGGTGGCGATGCGTGGCCGGAGCTGGCGGAGCCGGGTGGCGAACAGGTCGGCGTACCCGGTGTTGAAGGCATCTGGCGGCAGCCCGGCCAGGGCCTTGCTGGTCTGGAAGCCGTAGGCGATGGAGTCGCCCAGCGCCAGGTAGTAGGCCTTCGGCGGAGTAAGGCGAGCCCGGCTGGGACGCGGCCGCGGCGGTCACAGCCGCCAGTGTCAGGGCAAGCGCGGCCAGAGCGGCGCCTGTGCGGAGCAGATGACGGATCACAGTTGCCTCCTGTTGGCTGGCTTTCGCCCGGGGTGGCGGCTGGGAACGTGGGGCGCGGCGGCGCGCAGAGTGCGGCTGCGATTCGCGCCGGCTTCGGCTTGGGGGGGCGGGGGAGGCCCGGGGCGGCGATCACGCGACCAGCGGTTTCGCGCCGGTGCTGTCGTACGCGTTTCGGCCGCCCGTAATGTCCGGGAACTCGGTCATTCCGGCCGCCATCCCTCGCAGCGATTGGCCGGGGCAGAGGTTACGGGCCCGGCACCGGCATACCCGGGGATGTGCTCGACCGGCAGCTGGTAGAAGTGCCGGTTGAGGCAGAAGGTCCGGGCGTGCGGTACCGGCCCGTGTGTGCTGCCGACTACGGCTTCCGCGTAGACCTCGGCCGGGGCCGGGCAGTCCGGATCGGGACACCCGGCGATCCGATACACCGCGTGGTCGCCCGTGCCGTGGCCGGGCCTGTGGACGTTGCTGGGTGTCGTCCTGTGTCCGCCGTCGGGCGGTGTCCCGGCGGTCACGGCGTGGCGTCCGGCAGTGGGGCGCCTCGCAGGTAGACAGCGCGGATCTGGTGGATGGCGCCCGGGTCGGTAAGGGGGTTGCCGTTGACGACCAGGATGTCGGCGTCGTATCCGGGTGCGATGCGGCCCTTCCGGTCGCCCAGGCCGAGCGCGGACGCGGCGCGCGCCATGCACGTGTGCAGCGCCTCGGCCGGTGACATGCCGATCTGCTGCAGCTGGCCGAGCGCGTAGCGCACCGCGGCCGGCGGCTTGGCCCCACGCCGGCGTCGGAGCCGACGATGATCCGGGCGCCCGCACGGTACATCCGCTGGGCGTTGGCGAGGAGCGCGGGCATCCGGGCTAGCACGCCGGGGGGCGGCGCGGCTCCGGGTGCAGCCGCGATGCCGAACGTCAGGGAGAGCACCGGTCCGCCCCGGCCCAGGGTGGCCAGCAGTTCGCCGGGGATCTCATCGACACCGTCGGCGGTCATGAACGTCGCGTGTTCGAGGCCGTCCAGGCCGGCGGCCGCCGCGTCGGTGATCGCGGATGTTCCGTGCGCGTGGGCGGTGATGGCCAGGCCGTGGCGGTGCGCTTCGGTGACCGCGGCGCGCAGCTCGCCGCGGGTGTACTGGGCCAGCTCCGGGCGCGAACCGGAGGTCATGTTGCCGCCGCTGGCCATGATCTTGATGACGTCGGCGCCCCGGTCAGCGTGTTCGCGGATCGCGTCACGGATGCCGTCTGCGCCGGCGGCTGGTGCGCCCAGGAAGTGGCAGTGGCCGCCCGGGGTGGTGATCGGCGGCCCGGCCGCCAGGATGTGCGGCAGCGTGGTGTCGGTGCAGGCCGCGTCGCGCAGCCCGAGCACGAGGTAGCCGCGGTCGCCGAGGTCGCGTACCGTCGTGACGCCACCCTGGGCGGCGCGGCGCGCCGCACCGGCGGCTGCGGCGAACACGGCCGCGTCGTCGCGCTCGGCGAGCCGCCCGACCGGATCGTCAGAGGAGTCGAACACCAGGTGCACGTGCCCGTCCACCAGCCCGGGCAGGATCGTCGCGCCGGGCAGGTCGATCACCTGCGCGCCGTCCGGTACGGGAAGGCCGTGACCGGCCGCGCGGATGACCGCGCCGTCGATGATGACGGTCGGGTCAGGCAGCGCGCCGGTGCCGTCGAACAGGTGGGCGGCGCGCAGCACGGTAAGCGTCGGCCGTGGTCGCGCGGTCGTGGCGGATGTGGTCATGCCAGCAGCGTGCGCCTGATCGGCGCCGCTGCCATCGGTGGTTCTACTGACCGGGGGTACGGACCCGCTCGCCGCCGGCGGCGTGCCACGCGGCTAGCTGCGCGCGGGTGGCGAAGCCGAGCTTGGCGAAGATGTGGCGGACGTGGGTCTCCACGGTCCGCTCGCTGATGTGCTCGGCCGCGGCGATCTGCCGGTTGGTGAGCCCCTGCGCGACGTACGCGGCGACCTGCGCCTCCCGCTGGCTCAGCCCGCCGCCGCGCCCGGCGAGCCTGGCCAGGAATCGGTCCGCCGCTTCGCGCAGCGGCACCATGCCGAGGTCACCGGCGGCCGCGCCGGCCGAGGCAGCCAGCGCGGCCGCCTCGTCACGGCCGCCCGGCCGGCGCCTGCTCAGCGCCCGGGCCAGCTGCAGCCTCGCGAACGCGGCGCAGCCGGGCAGGCCGGCCCGCTCGTTCACTTCGACCGCTACCCGCAAGTGCCGGATCGCGTCGTCGAGCCGGCCGCTGGCGCCCGCGGCGATACCGAGCGCGCACCGGGCCGAACCCTCGATGAGGATCGCGCCCGCCCCGCCGCAGACGAACAGGTCCGCGTACGGGGCGAGCAGGTCATGCACCCGGGCGGCGGCCGCCTTATCGCCGAACTCGGCGGCCAGCTCCGCCATCGCGGCCAGCGTTGTCAGCAGCAGGAACGGCGGGATGCCGGCTGGTGGCGGCAGTGTGTGGTAGATCCGCTCCGCCCCGTCGCGATCCCCGAACCTGAGCGCCGACCGGGCCTCGATGGCCCGCATGGACACACTTGGCCCCCCGCGGTAGCCCGTGGGGAGCTGCGGATCGGCTGCCCTGGCATCGCCGAGGTCCGCGTGTACTGCGGCCAGGAAGCCGAGCGAGGGCTGCAGCGTTCCGTCGTGGCCGGCGCGCCGCGCGAGCGCTTCCGCCTGGCGCCCGCACGCGAGCGCGTCGGCAAACCGGCCGCGTGCCGCGGCGATCGTGCCGCGGCACCGTAGCGCATGCCAGCGCGCGAGCGGTGACCGCAGCCGGGCCGCAGCCGCGTCGATATCCCCCACCTCCGCCTCCGCGCCGTCGACCTGGCCCAGCTGGGCGAGCGCGTCGAACCGCCACAGGTGCCCCCACAGGCGGGCATCGTCGTCGCCTTCGGCGCCGATGACGAGCAGCCGGTCGCCGAAGGCGAGCCGGTCGCCGGTGCCGTCCGGCCCGCTATGCGCGATCTGGCTGGCCCGCAGCGCCTCGATGACAGCCCGGCGCTCGCCGACGCGCTCGGCCATCGCGAGCGCCTCGGCAGCGCGCAGCTTCGCGCCCGCCAGTGACCGCCACGTGTCCGCGACGACGAGCATCGCCAGCAATCTGGCCCGCACCGCGCTGTCGCCGGCCGGAATTCCGGCCAGTGCCTGTTCGCACAGCACGCGCCCGGTCTCGTTCCACACGAAGTCGGGGGCGCCTTCCATGGTGAGCACCGCGTGGGCGATCGTCGCCGCGTCGCCGCGGGCCCGGCCGATCTCGGCGGCGGCCCGCACGGACGTGCGGGAGCCGTCGATGTCGTAGCCGCGCAGCTGCGCCTCTGCCCGTGCGATGAGCAACTCTGACCGCACATCCGGCGGTGCGCCGGCGCCGTCGAGCGCCCGGCCCAGGAGGCTGTCGGCCTCCTCCCACGCAAGGTGCGCCATCGCCTCGGCCGCCGCACGGCGGGCCGCGTCGACCGCCGCAACCGGATCACCCGCGGGCAGCGCCGCGAGCCGGTGATGGGCGATCTCCGCGGCCCGCCGGTCCGCGTCCGCGCGGCCGGCAAGGTGCTCGGCCATCGCGTCATGAAGCGCCAGACGCGCCGCGGTCGGCACGTCGGCGCGGGCCGCCTCACGGATAAGGTCATGGGCGAACCGGCGGTCCGGCCCGATAATCCCGGCCATGGTCGCCTCGTCGACCGCGGCGAGCACCACGCCGAGATCGCGGCCGGTCGCCGCGGCCAGCGCCGCAGAGTCGAGCGATGAGCCGAGCACGGCAGCCAACGCGATCAGCGACCCGCACGCCGGCGTCAGCCGGGCGAGCCGGCCACGCACCGCGTCGCGTACCCCGTCGGGAAGCGCGCCGTCGGAGGATTCGGCCAGCACGCGGCCCAGTTCGCGGACGAAAAACGGGTTGCCGCGGGTACGGGCGCACACCGCGGCCGCCACCGGTCCCGGCACCGCCCAGCCGGTCACCTGGGCGAGCTGCTCCGCCACCTCCGGCTCGCTCAGGCCGCCGAGGGGCAGCCGGGTCACCGTTGCCTCCCGCGTCAGAGCGGTGAGCGCGTTCAGCAGCGGTTGCCTGCCGGAAGTCTCGGTATCGCGGTAACCGGCCACGATCAGCAGGCGCGAACCGGCCAGCCCCCGCGCGAGGTGCACGAGCAGCCCGAGCGACGCCGGATCAGCCCACTGCATGTCATCCAGCACCAGCAGCAGGCCGGCCCTCGCGGCCGCCCGCAGCACGTCCGCAACCGCCTCGAACAGCCGGAACCGCTCCTGGGCCGCCGTTTCCGCCCGCCGGTCCTGCAGGGCCACATCGAACACCACCGGCCCGGCGCCCTCAACGCCGCGCATCGCCTGCCGGAACGGCCAGTACGGCAGGCTGCCCTCATCCTCGCTCGCACAGCCCCACGCCCGGCGCATACCGGCCGCCGCCACCGCGCCGGCCCACCGGCGAGCCGGGTCTTGCCGATACCCGGCTCCCCCGACACCAGTAGCACCCCGCCGGCGCCGTCACGAGCAGCGCGCACCGCCGATTCCACAGCCCGGCGTTCCCGCGCACGCCCCACCAGAGCATTAACAGCATCCTCCACCCATACAATGATCCTCCACGCGAGCCGCGATGGGACCTCCGTCAGCATGCTGCGCCGACCGCGGTCTTCTGTGGCCGGCAAGGGGCGCCCCGCCCTGCGCAATTCCGCGGCCGCCCTCAGCGCGATCCATGCTGTGCGCCTTGGCGGCGACCTGGGACCGGCTGGCGGCTGAGGATCAGGGGCACCGCTACGCAACGGGCCAGGCAGGAGACCAGGGCGCGGCCGCATCGGCCGGCGCAGCGGGCGCCGCCCATGGCGATAAGCTAAACACCAAACCGCGACAACACTGAGCCACGGGCGAACACGACCGACCAGACTGCCGGGTGATGCGCAACCAGAAGGGCTAGGTCACCCGCGACGAGCGGGCAGCATGCCGTCACCGGGCAGCCGGCCTGCCCGTCGGCACGAGCGAGCACCCGATCCCGTAGCCAGCCGCTCCTATTCGGCAAGTTGTGCGTATACCGGTGCCTATCTGGGCGCTGTTGTGATGCCGCGTCCAGGGCCGCTGCCCGGCCTGGCGATTACATTAAGTGACTGCCGCCGCGGTCCGATGACACTTCCTGTGCATTCAGAGCAGAGAAGCGTCTCCATGACCCGGTCCACGAAAACGACAAATTGGATCGCGGTTAATTTCGAAATAGCGCGTTGAACTGGGAGCCCCCTTACGGAATCGAACCGTAGACCTTCTCCTTACCATGGAGACGCTCTGCCGACTGAGCTAAGGGGGCACGGCGGGCACCAGCGTGACCCGCACGAGCAGCGCACCGGCCTCCCGGCGGAGAACACCGTTACGGGGAACACCCGCCAGAGCCGCGCGCTACGCGAGCATACACGATCTGCCAGGGACCACGTGAACCAGCGGCCGCCTCGGCCCGCCCCGAACCCCTCGCGCGCCGCCTGTCAGTTAACCGATGCTCACTCACCCACCCGGCGGAACGCCTCCACCACCTGCGGCCACTCCGCGGACAGCGGGTCGATGACCGCGAAATGCCCGGCGCCAGGCAGCAGCACGCAGGTCGCATCCGCGACGCGCACTCCGGCGGCCCGCGCCCACCTGGCGTAATCCAGGCTCATCGGGTACGGAACCCGGTCGTCCGCCATCCCGTGAACCAGCCGCACCGGCCCGCCGGCGGGCAGCAGTCGCGAGGGATCGGCCTCCAGGTACCGGTCGTCGGAGAACTGGACTGGCCCGCCGCCCATCAGCGCCCCGGCGGCCTGCTGACCAAGCGCCTTCCGGTAGCTCGCGGCCAGATCACTGACTGCCGCCAGGGCCACGACGCCACGCCACGCGGATCGCTCGGCATGCCAGCGCGACCCGGATGGCAGCCGGTGCCTGCTGGCCGCCCACAGCGCCAGGTGACCGCCCGCCGAATGACCCGCCAGCACGGTCCGGCCAGGATCGGCGTCCACTGCTCCGCGCGTTGCCTCGGCGACGAGCCCGGGCAGCCGGTCGGCGGCCGCCGCCACGTCATCGAACGTCCCGGGCCAGCCGCCTCCGGGCTGGCCTGTCCGGCGGTACTCGGGCGCGCACACCACGAACCCTGCCTCCGCGAGGGCCTCGGCGAGCGGTCGGGTGTGCTCGCGTCCGTACTCGGCGCGCCAGAAACCGCCATGCAGAAATATCGTCAACAGGGCTCGCCCGCCCGTGCCCGCGAACGGAGTGGCGGCCGCGGTCGGGAGGTGCACATCGGCCACCTGGTCGGCGCCATCGCCATACCTGAGCACCAGGTCAGGCGGCCGAGCGGCCCTGGTCAGCACGTCAGACGGCGCTCCGCCGACGTCACCAGAACGACGCCCACTATTCATTCGACCGCCACCCCGGAGAAGTTCATGATGCGCTGGCAAAACAGGATCATTATGAACTGGATCTTGTCCGCAATGGCCCTCGACGTCTTCAGCCACCGGGGAACCAAGCCTATGCTCAGAGATATGGCCTCACGCGGACGGCTAGAATTCCCTACCAGGTTCGTGGATTATAGGAGCCTCAGGAGAGCGGAACCGGCGCCTGCCGGCCAGACGATCGGAGCGCTGCAGTGCCAGTAGGGATCGTGCGAGCGGGACGAGTTGCTGTCGCGCTCGTCACCGGATCCTTCCTGGTCTCGGGCTTCGCCATCGCTCCCGCGCTGGCGTCCGCCGCCCGGCCGGCTGGCTCGCCGTGCGGCAAGGGCTCGGTCGCGGTCGCCTCGGCCAGGCTGCTTGCCTCGCGCAGCTCGTCGCCGTCGGCCAGCGCCAGCCGGTCGCACAGCGCGAGCCCGTCGAAGTCCCCGAGCCCGTCCCGCAGTTCCAGCTCCTCGCACAGTCCGAGCCCGAGCAAGAGCCCGTCCGGGAGCCCCAGCGGGACCAAGAGCCCGAGCCCGTCGCAGAGCAGCAGCCCCAGTCCGTCGAAGTCCCGCTCGCCCAGCCCGTCAGCCCGTCTCCCTCGCACTCGCATTCGCCCAGCCCGTCTCCCTCGCCGAGCCACTCGCACCACGCGGGAGCGCTCTGCGTGACCGCCCAGCTCGTGCAGCACAGTTCCAGCACGGCAGCGGGCGGGACCGTCACGTACTCGATCTGGGTCTGGAGCACGGTCGCTGCGAAGCAGGTGACGGCGAGCGCGGCCGCCAGCGCGCACGCCATGCGAGCGCCGCACTTCACGTTGTGTCCCGCCGCTCACGGAACGTCATGCTCGATTGGCTCGCTGCCGGCGAATCAGGCATTCGAGCTGATGGTCACGGACCACATCAGGGCGGCGGCTAACGCCGGTGCCCCGATAACACTTGCGATAACGGTCAGCGGCGCGGCGCTGTCCCCGGCCGAGGCCGCTGTTACGACGGTCGTCGGCTCGACAAGTCAGACTCCCCCGTCGACTCCGCTGCCGACGGTGCCGACGCTGCCGCCAGTTAACCTAGCCCCGATTCCGGACGCGACCATCACGCCCGCGGGCCTGTCCGGCTTGTTCCCGACGGTAACCCCGAAGGCATCCCCGTCCGGCAAGGCAAGCCGTGCTCGCAAGCTCGCCGGAGTCACCCAGACCTCGTCGGCGCTGCCATTCGATCCCCGCCTTATCGGCGGACAGCTGGCCGGGCTAGCGGTACTGGCGGCGGCGATCACGATGGTCGTCGCGAGACTGTCGCTGCGTACGCCGCAGACCTCGGCCGGCGCTAAGTCCGGCAAGGACGGCGGCGGCGCGGGCGGGGACAAGACCGGCAGCTGAGGGAACCCGCTGCTGACGGTTCGGCCGGCTACCTGACGACGTGCTCGATCAGCGGGCGCATCTGCCGCATCTCGTCCGCCAGGCCAGCCGAGGTCAGGGTCGCCGAGACGACCACGCCGAAGGTGTCGCCGTCGGCCCAGGTACATTCGGCTGGACCGCCGTTCGAACCTGGCGCGCAGGCCGCCTGCCCGCCCAGCGTGCCCGCGCTCGTCGCGAACGCGCCGTGCAGCCGGGTCATGTACGCGCTGATCAGGCTGCTCGCTGAGGCGTTACCGGCGAGGTTCCCGCCGATGAATACGACGATCTGCGCTCCGTTGCTCGTGCCGGGGCCGGTTGTCCGCTGGTAGACAGCGGCAACGACATTCTTCACGTCACCTCTGGCCGCGGCCAGGATCCGCTGCTTGAGCGCCCTGGCGGGGGCGTTCGCCTGCTGCCTGGTGTAACTGCCCACCCTGGCCGGCGTCGAGACGGCATGGGAGGCCTGCGGCCTGAACACCACGTACGCCGCGACGGCCAGCACGGCGACGGCCACCGAGCCCGCGATAACCAGGACCATGCGCATTCCGCGCCGGCCGGACCTCGGCCGGCCCTTGCCGGGCGCCGCCTGCTTACGGGGCTTGGGCCCGCCGCTCTTGCGCGGCTTGCGGGGCGACTTGCCGGGGCGCGGTCGCTGGCGGTCGAGCAGTTCGATCTCCGGCGCGTCGCCGTCGCCGGCCATCAGATCGCGCTGGTCAGTGTCGTCTCGCTGGCCGACGCCAGCGACCGCGCGGTCGGTGGTCACCGGATCGGCCCACGCCGGATCGGCCCACGCCAGATCAGCTGGGTCGGCCACGGCGGCCGGGCCGACCGCGCGGATTCTCGGACCACTGCCAGTGTGCGGTTCGGCCCGGTCCCGGTCATCGGCGCGCGGCTGCGGACCGGTGCTGGCCACCTGGGCGGCCCGGCTGGCTGGATAGAGCGGCTGGGCGTACTCCGCGGTGTTCATCCGCGGGTCGGACCTGTCCAGCCCTGGTCGATCCAGCGCCGTCCAGGCCGGTTCCGTCCGGCCACGCGCGGGTCGCTCCTGGTCGGGCTGGTCGTACCCGGGCCGACCCGGCACGGGCCGAACGGACGCTGGCCGACCGGACCCGAAACGATCGGACCCGGGACGATCGGACCCGGAACGATCAAACCCGAGCCGATCAGACGAGGGCGGTTCCAGCGCGAGCCGGTCGGATGCGGGCCGGTCCAAAGCCGACTGGCCGGACGCGGGCCGGTCCAGCGCGGACCGGTCCGACGCGCGCCGATCCAGCGCGGACCGGTCGGACGCGCGCGGATCCAGCGCGGGCTGGTTCGAGGCTGGTCCGTCCCAGTCAGACCAGTCCCAGTCAGGCCGGTCCCAGTCGGCCAGATCCTTGCCTGGCTCATCCCAGCCGGCCCGGTCGTGGCCCGACGGGGTCTGGCTCGCCAAGCCCGGCCCGGACCGACTCTGACCAGACCGACTCTGCCCCGGCAGGGTCTGCCCCGGCAGGGTCTGTCCAGCCCGGGTCTGCCCCGGCTGGGTCAGCGCGGCCGGCCGGGTCGGCTCCGGACCCGGCGGGCCGGCCTGACCGCGGCGGCTGACATCTTCGACCGGGTACAGCGGCTGCCGGTAGTCATCGGCCGCCGGGTTGAACAGCGCGTCCGCCGCGTTCCCGGCGTGCAGGTCAACGGCCTGGCCGGCGGTCAGCCGGACGGCGCGACCGGCCCGCGGTCGCGACGGGCCGTCATCGGCAGGCCGCGGTGCGGGCTCGAGGTCGTATTCGGGCGCCTGATCCAGTCGGTCCGAGCGACGCGCGCGCTCCGGCCGGTTCCCGCGCCCGGCGCGTCCCGCTCGCCCCGAACGACCCGTCCGCTCCGAACGACCCGCCCGCTCTGGGGCATCCGCCCGGCCCGGCGCCAGCCCCGGCCGCTCCGCGAAATCGACCTGGCCCGGATCATCCGCCCGGCCAGGCCCCAGGTCCGGGCGCTCTGAGAGACCGGCCCGGCCAGTCGGCAAGTCCGCACGCCCGGAACGTCCCGCCCGATCAGTCTCCCCAGCCGCCCGGCGCCCCGCCGCCCCAGCCGCTCCGAGCCCAGCCGCTCCGAGCCCAGCCGTCGCGGGCCCGGCCGCCGCACGTCCGGGCGCCGCAGGGAACTCGCCTGACTGGCCAGACCCGCGCGCCAGGCCCGAATCGCGTGCTGAGCCCGAATCGCGTGCTAGGCCCGACCCGCCTGACGGGCCAGTTTCCTCCGGCCAACCGGGGCCGTCTGACCAGCCAGAACCACCCGGCTCGACTCCCCCCTCACCCAGCCGCCGGAGCCCGCGGCCCCGCTCCAGGCCGGAATCCTCGCGCGGCGGACGCGGCAGGGTCGCCGGCCGGGCGGCGGCCTGAGGCGACGCGGAGGCTGAGGACCGAGCCGACGAGGAGGACCGCCCCTCCCCCAGGTACTTGATCCAGTCGTAGTCCTCGTCACCGCCGAGGCCGCCGGCCAGATCCTGCCCGCGGGAATCGTCCCGATCGGACCGCCGGTCCTTGCCCTTCTTCGGCATCCGGCCAACCTCCCGTATCCCGGCCGTCTGCCGACCTCTCATCCGTCGCTGCGCCCGCAAGTCCGGCGCCCGCATTTGTGGGCCACGATTCACCTGACTGACGGCTTTCTCAGCCATGTCGAGATTCATACATCATGCGGCAAGTCCGGCTCGCCCGCTACACGATCGCCGTGGACCGGCTACCGTCCACGCAACTCGGCCTTGTGGCCCGACCGTGATTTCAGCGAGACCAGCCCGCAACATGCTACCGGCCGATCAGCGGCTGGAACCCGGAAAACCGGCACCCGGGCTCCCGCTTCCTGACCGGCCAGGACCGGGGCAGAAACCACGACATCATGCTGTTCGCAGACTCTTGCGGTAATGCCTCCGCACGGTGGACGATCGGGTGCAGTACCTACAGTTTGGGGGCAATCCCATGCCGGACGGCGTGTCCGCGCCAGTTATCGGCCCGTCGGCGATCCTGCCTCGCGGCTACCTGTGGCTGGCCCCGATCTGGTACCTCGGCGCGGCCGCCGCCCTGGCGTTCAGCCACTGGCCGCCGATCTGGTTCCGCATCACCGCGGCGGCCGGCCTGCTCTGCGCGCTGATCGTCTTCGTGCTCGCGCTCAACTCGGTTACCACCAGGGCGTTCGCGGCCGGCCAGGAGGGGGTCAACCTCGGGCTGCCGCCTTCCAGCCGGCGGCGCGGCAGGCTCCGGCGCGGCATGCGGCACCTGCCGTGGCGCCACATCGAGCGGGTACGCATCGCGCCCAAGCCTTACGGCGCCCGGGTCGAGCTCATTCTCAGCCCGAACGCCTCGCTCGCCCTGCGGGGCTTCAGGCACGGCCCGCTCCGGCGGGCGTGGCGCTGGATCCTGCTCGTGATCCCGTTCTGGTACCTGCTCAGGCCGACCGCGCTGACCAGCCCGCTCAACGGCCCGCCCCGGTACCAGGTGAACGTGCGCGGCCTCTCGGTCGACGACTTGCGGCGGATGCTGCGCGCGATCGCACCGCCCGATGTGACGGTCGCGGTACTCGTGCGCAAGCGCTGATCCGTATCATCTGCCACATCGGCACCGCACGCGGACCCGGGCCAGCCAGGTGGCAGGCCAGCCTGCCGCAGGCACCGGCGCCGTGACCTTGTTCGGCGATAAATGAAGGGCATGGACTCGATGGCACATGAGGTTAAAGGCGTAATCGCCCGCAGCAAGGGCGCTCCGGTCGAGCTCACCACGGTCGTCGTGCCTGATCCGGGTCCCGGAGAGGCGCTGGTCAGGGTCCAGGCGTGCGGTGTCTGCCACACCGACCTGCACTACCGGGAGGGCGGCATCGGGGAGGACTTTCCCTACCTGCTCGGCCACGAGGCGGCCGGTGTCGTCGAGGCGGTCGGCGAGGGCGTCTCCGGGCTCACGGCTGGTGACTTCGTCATCCTCAACTGGCGAGCCGTCTGCGGCCAGTGCCGCGCGTGCCGGCGTGGCCGCCCGTGGTACTGCTTCAGCACCCACAACGCGACGCAGAAGATGACCCTGACCGACGGCACCGTCCTGTCTCCCGCACTGGGCATCGGCGCGTTCGCCGAGAAGACTCTGGTCGCGGCCGGCCAGTGCACCAAGGTCAGCGCGCAGGTCAAGCCCGAGGTCGCCGGTCTCCTCGGCTGCGGCGTGATGGCCGGGCTCGGTGCGGCGCTGAACACCGGACAGGTCGGCCGCGGCGACTCGGTGGCGGTGATCGGCTGCGGCGGCGTGGGCTGCGCGGCCGTGCTCGGCGCCCGCCTCGCCGGGGCCAGCAAGATCATCGCGGTCGACATCGACGACCGCAAGCTGGCCTGGGCCCGCGAGCTCGGGGCGACCGACACGGTCAACTCGCGCGAGACTGACCCGGTCGAGCAGATCAGGGCCCTCACCGGCGACAACGGCGCCGACGTGGTCATCGAGGCGGTCGGCCGTCCCGAGACGTACACGCAGGCGTTCTACGCCAGGGACCTGGCCGGAACCGTGGTCCTCGTCGGAGTGCCGACGCCGGACATGCGGCTCGAGGTGCCGCTGCTCGACGTGTTCGGCCGCGGCGGGGCGCTGAAGTCTTCCTGGTACGGCGACTGCCTGCCGGACCGCGACTTCCCGATGCTGACCGACTTGCACCTGGCTGGCCGGCTGCCCCTGGAGAAGTTCGTGTCGGAGACCATCGCGCTCGACGCTGTCGAGGAAGCGTTCGCCAAGATGCAGCGGGGCGAGGTGCTGCGCAGCGTCGTCACGCTCTGACCGTGCCCGCCGAAGTCGCCAGGATCGCGATGTGGTCGGGGCCCAGGACCCTGTCCACGGCGCTGATGCGGTCCTTCGAGAACCGGACTGACACCGTGGTGGTCGACGAGCCGCTGTACGGCTACTACCTGGCCGAGACCGGCATCGCCCATCCCGGCCGGGACGAGATTTTGCGGTCGATGCCGGCGGCGTGGCCCGAGGTGATCGAGCAGCTCACTTCCGGCCCGCTCCCGGCGGGCCGGAGCGTGTACTACCAGAAGCACATGACGCATCACCTGCTGCCGGGGGTCGACCGGGGCCGGCTGGCCGGCCTGCGGCACGCGTTCCTGATCAGGGACCCGCGGCGGCTGCTCGCGTCGTACGCCCGGGTGCGCGACACGCCCACCCTGGCTGACCTGGGCCTGGAGCAGCAGGTTGAGATCTACCGGCGATTCGGCGGGCCGGTGATCGATGCGGCCGACCTGGCGGCCAGGCCGCGGGCCGTGCTGGAGGCGCTCTGCGCCGCGCTGCGGATCCCGTTCCAGGAGGCGATGCTCGCCTGGCCGGCCGGGCCGCGGCCGACCGACGGCGTCTGGGCGAAGCACTGGTACGCGCGGGTGTGGGCGTCGACCGGCTTCGACGCGGGCCGGGACGCTCGCTCGGACGCGGGCCGGGACGCTCGCTCGGACGCCGGCCCGGACGTGGGCTGGGGCGTGGGCGCCGACAGCGCCGCGGAAACCCTGCCCGCCCGGCTCGAGGGGCTGGCCGCTCGCTGCCAGCCGTTCTACGCCGAGCTGGCGGCGCATCGCCTCCGGCTCTAGCCCCGATGCCCCTCACGGGCTCGCCGGGACTGGCGGGGTCGGCCGGGACTGGCGGGACTGGCGGGACTGGCGGGGTCGGCCGGGACTGGCGGGGCCGGCGGCACCGGCCGGGCTCAGCCGGCTTCGCTCGCCGTGATCTGCGCGACCCAGTCGAAGGCGATTCCGGCCGCTTGTCCCGCCGCCAGCACGGCGCCCGCCGAGTCCGCCTCATAGACGACGAAGCAGCTCTCGTCGGCCGCGGCGTACATCGCCCTGACGAACCTGACCGCGGACCCGCGCCTGTTCACCTCGCTGGCCGCGGCCTCCGCACGTCGGGCGAGGTCCGACAGGTCAGCCTCGTGCTCGGGGAGGTAGAACTCGGCGATGAAGCCCACCATGGCAGGCTAGGGCGGTGCCAGCCGGATCGCATACGCGGAGATCCACATGATGTGAAAACCGTCATGACCCGTCGCGGATCCGGCCGGCGAGCTGCGTCCGCGACTGGACGCCTAGCTTCGAGTAAATCCGGGTCAGCGTCGACTCGACGGTTCGCACCGTCACGAAAAGCTCGGCCGCGATCGCCCGGTTGCTCAGGCCGCGTACGACGAGGTCCGCGACGCGCTGCTCGGTCGCCGTCAGGGTGTCCCCGCCCGGTGCCCGGCCGCTGACCCTAGCCAGTTCCTCGCGTGCGCGTTCCAGCCACAACTGCGCGCCGGCGGCCTCGAACTGGGCCATCGCCTCGGCAAGGACCTCCCTCGCCGCCCGGCGCTGCCGCTGCCTGCGGTGCACCGATCCGATCAGCAGCAACGTCCGGCCGCGCTGGACCGGCTCCAGAGTCATCCGCTCCTGAAGGGCGATCGCCTGGGTCAGCTCGGACATCGCCTCCTGCGCGTCCCCGCGGGCAGCGGCCAGCGCGCCCCGGCCGCGCGCGGCCAGGGCGTCGGCGACCGGGTCGTGCGATCGGCTGCGGGAAGCTGCGAGCCAGGCCGCGGCCCGGTCCAGATCGCCCACGCCGATCAGCGCGTCCACGCCCTCGTAGACGACCGTCGTCCGCGTGTTCCGCCCGGCTCCCGGCAGCTCGTCGAACAGCCTCTTAAACCGGTCGGCGGCCGCGGCAACGTCGCCGAGGGCCAGGTCCAGCGAGCCGAGCAGTGCCTCGTTGGCGAGCAGGTAGACCCGGTCGCCTGCCTTTCGCGAGAGTTCCATCCCCCGGCGGGCGCAGTCTTGCACGACATCGGCCTGCCCGAGATAGAGCGCCGCGAGCCCGCAGCCATGCAGCAGCGCGCTGGTCAGCTGAGCCAGGTCGAGCTGCTCGGCCATGTCCAGGCCCGCCTGGGCCAGCTCAGCTCCGCGCACCGGATCGCCGGTCCGGGTGGCGATCCTGGATAGCCGCAGCAGCACGTCGCCGCGGACGTAGGCGACCCCCTCCGCCTCGGCGCGGGCCAGTGCCCGCTCGAGCGCGGCACGGGCTTCGTCGAGTCGCCCGACGCTCATCAGGTAGAGCCCGGCCCACTGGCTGGGCGGCTCACGACCGACGACGTCTGCCGTCCGCTCCAGCTCGAGGGCGCGGTCGATCAGGCTCTGGTCGACGTCATAGCCGCATGTCCAGTCGAAGTAGAAGGCGCGACCCAGCGTGGAGCCGAGCAGGCTCGGATCACCGGCCCGCTCGGCGAACCCGATCGCGTGCTTGATCTCCGCCCGAGCCCGCTCGTTGTCGCCCACGATGGCCCAGTGGTCGGCCAGGAAGCCATGGATGGTGGCGCGCAGCGCCGGCGCCTGGCCGCTCTCCCTGAGCGCCTCCTCGAGCAGCTCCTGCGAGGCCTTGAAGTCGTCCTCCATGTTCCAGCCGAGGTAGGCCAGGGCTTCGGCCCGCACCGGACCCTTCGGTGCAAGGTCGGTGAGCTGCCTCAGCGCCGCGTAGGCGGCCCGGTTATCCCCCGCCACGGTCAGCAGCTTGGCCGAGGCCAGCAGCCGGCTGTGGGCGTCGCCCTGACGGCTGTCCGGTGTCATCGTGGCCGCCAGCTCCAGCAGCTCGGCGGCCGTCGCCGGGGCACCGCGCTGCTCGGCGGTGGCAGCGGCCGCGTCGAGCTGCGCGGCGATGCCGGCCGACGGCCCATCGGCGGCCAGCGCGCGATGCCGGGCCTGCTCTTCCGGGTTGGCCGCCGCAGCGGCGGCGAGCGCGTGCAGGTCGCGGCGCCTGGCGGGTGGTATCGCGCCCAGTACGGCCGATGCCAGCAGCGGATGCGAGAAGCGGAGCCGGCCCGAATCCGCTTCGAGTACCCCGGCCAGTACGGCCGCGTCGACGTCACCGCCCGTGATGCCAGCGTCGAGGTAGCTGCGCAGGGGCGCGTCCGGCATGACGGCGACCAGGTCAAGCGCGTCGGTCACCGGTCCGGGCAGGTCCCTGAGCCGCTCCCCGATCAGCCCGGCGAGCGTGTCGGGCACCGGCAACGGCCCGCTGGTCACCCTAGTCATGCTGCGACGGAGAAGTGCCCTCGCGATCTCAAGGGCGACCAGCGGATTGCCGGCCGAGTCAGCATGGATCCGCCGGAGCGTGGGATGCGAGAACGACTGGCCAAGCGTGGTGCGCAGGATCCTGTGCAGCGCGCCGAGGCTCAGGCCGCCGATCGGCAAGACCTCGACGGGCAGGTCAGCTCGCCCCAGCTCCAGCGGGAGTGCTCCGTCGGGCTCGCCCGTGCGCTGCGCGCAGAGCAGGCCGACCCGATGGCCGGCGACCCGGCGCAGCGCGAAGCCCACGGCGGCCGTGGTCGGCGGGTCCAGCCACTGGACATCGTCGATCACCACGACGACCGGCGCCTGTGTGGCCAGGACGAGCAGCGCGCTCCGGACGGCCACCGCGATCACGTTCGGCTCCGGCGGGGCCGGGGCCGCGTCCGCCAGCAGCAGCGCCACCTCCAGGGCGCGCCGCTGCGGAGCGGGCAGCTGGGGCAGGACTTCGTCGAGGTGATACGACAGCAGGTCGGCCAGCCCGGCGAAGGCCAGGCGCAGGTCAGTTGGCGACGGCGTCGTCTTCAGGACCGTATAGCCGGCCCTGGCGGCCTGGTCGAGCCCGGAACGCAGCAAGGTGGTCTTCCCGGTGCCGGCGCCCCCCGCGAGCACGGCGGCCGCGGGCGCGGACTTCAGCCCGGTCAGGAAGGAGCCGAGCGCGGCCAGCTCGCCATCGCGTCCCACGACCGTGCCTGACATGGACAGCACATTACGGGACCGGCTCTCGGACGCCAATATGCGGTTATCGGGCCGGTAAGTGCTCAAACGTTGGTTTTTCCCTATTCGACGATCACGCCCGGCGCCGCCGCCGGACGGCCGCGCGGATTGCTCCTGAGTTCCCCGTGACGTACAGCTGCTGACAGTGGCCGCGGCACGCGATGCTAGGTGAGTAACGCCGCCGACGATGGGAGGGCGCCCGCCATGCTGCAGGAGTTCGACGAGCGGAACCGCGATGTGATCGTGAACATCGCGGGGCATCTTGCCCACCGAGACCGCGCGGGGGTCAGCCCGTTCGACTCGGCGGTCCAGGGCGGCGACGCGGTCTGGGAGGGACTGCGGCTGCATCAACGGCGGATCTTCCGGCTGACGGAGCACCTGGCCAGGCTGCGCCGGTCGGCGCAGGCGCTCGCGTTCGCCTCCGTGCCGTCCGACGAGCAGATCACCGACGAGATCCGGCGCACGCTGGCCGCCAACGGGATGACCGACGGCGTGCACATCCGGCTGACGCTGACCCGCGGCGTGAAGATCACCAGCGGCATGGACCCGCGGCTGAACCAGTCCGGGCCGACGCTGATCGTCCTGCCCGAGTACAAGGCGCCGGTTTACGCGGCGACCGGGATCACGCTGGTGACGTCCAGCATCCGGCGCCCGCCGCCCGACTGCCTGGACCCCAAGATCCATCACGCTAACCTGCTGCCCTCGATCCTGGCCAAGATCGAGGCCAACGTGGCCGGCGCGGACGACGCGCTGATGCTCGACCAGCGCGGCTTCGTCGCCGAGACCAACGCGACCAACGTGTTCTGCGTCACCGGCGGAGTGCTCGGGACGCCGACCGCGGCCGCGTGCCCGGAGGGCATCACCCGCGATGCCGTGCTCGGCCTGGCCGCCGGCGCGGGCATCGAGATCGCGGTCGGGGACTTCTCGCTGGTCCAGCTCTACACCGCGGACGAGGTCTTCGTCACCGGCACCATGGGCGGCATCGCGCCGGTGATCGCGATCGACGGCCGGGTCATCGGCACCGGCGCGCCGGGCCCGGTCACCGGCCGGCTGAACCGACCTGCTCGCCGACCTGACCGCCACCACCGGCACCCCAGTCGCCTTATCCCTCGCCCGCCCTCGCCGCCTTACCCCCCGCCCCGTCGCACCCCACCGCCCCCCCGCGTTCACCCCACTGCCGCCCCATGATCACGGTGAGTTCTCTTGTTATCACGCGGTCAACTCGCCGTGATCATGGACCGGGCGTGCGGGAAGGGCGACCGGCGCGGGCTCGCGGGAGTGGCGACCGGCGCGGGCTCGCGGGGCGCGCGGGAGTGGCGGGTCGAGCGGGCGCGGGTTAGCTGGACGGGAGGGTGGCGCGGAGGGCGAGAACTCGCTCGGCGGCGGCCTTGAAGTTCGCCTGGGCCGTCGGACTGGACGCCAGGAAGTCGCTGCGCAGCGCGTTCCTCGCGGCGACGCCCTGCGCCGGGGTCTCCTCCGCGCAGAGCAGCAGGTCCATGCCCGCCCTGGCCGCCAGCTTGGCCCGGTTGGCGGTGCCGCCGAAGTTCTTCAGCGCCCCGGCCTCGAGCGCGTCGGTGATCGTGACCCCGGCGAAACCGAGCCGGTTCCGCAGTTCGCCGAGGACGATCTTGGATGACAGGCCGGCCGGGAAGCTCTTGTCCAGCGCCGGGTAGAGCGCCCACGACACCATGGCCAGCTTCACCTTGGCGGCCACGGCGGCCTGGTACGGCCGCTCGTCGACCGACCTGAGCTGGGTAAGCGTCAGGTTGAGCGTCACCGGACGCTCGTCGGTGTTCTGCGACCTGGTCGCCGCGCCTAGCCCCGGGAAGTGCTTCACCGTAGCGGCGACTCCCTTCTGCTGCATCGCGGTCGCGAACAGCTGGCCCAGCTTCTCGACGGTCAGCGGGTTGCTACTGAACGAGCGCCCGAACTCGTCGATGAAGTTGCCGGGCGTGCGGTAGACGTCCAGCACCGGGGCGAGGTCCACGTTGACGCCGAGCCCGCGCATGAACGAGCCCGCGAGGCCGCCCTGCTTGGTCGCCTCGGCCCACGGGTGCGGCGCCTGGCCGATCGCCTTCGCCGACGGCACAGGCGGGCCGTTCAGCCGGCGGACGACGCCGCCCTCCTGGTCGGTCATCAGCAGCAGCGGCAGCCGCACCGGGTTCGTCGGGCTGGCGTTGGCCTGCTGCAGCTCCTTGACCACCGCCGCGATGTGGGCCGACGAGCCCACGTTGTCGGTGAAGAAGATGACGCCGGCCACGTCGCCCTGCTTGATCAGCGTGAGCAGCTGGCCCGGCGGGGTCAGGCCCTTGTAGCTGTAGATCACGCGCTGGCCGGCCAGCTGCTCCGCGGTCAGCTTCGGCAGCACGGCCTGAGCCGCGGCGATCCCGGCCGCGCTCGGCGAGACGGTTCCCGGCCGCAGCCCGAGTGCGGCGGAGACGGGCGCCATCGGGCCGCCGCCCTTTGCGCCGGCCGCGCCCTGCCCGCCAGCCGCGGCGCCGCTGCTGGCGCCTGAGCCGTTTCGCCCGCCCGTGGTCGCCGACGTCACATGCGTGTGCGACGCCGCCCGGCGGGCCGCGGCGCTGGCCGCGAAGGTGACGACGGCCGCGACCGCAAGCACGAGGGAGGTGACGAGGATGAGCAGCTTGTTACGACGCACCGAGAGAAAGCCTCTCCGGGCACCGGCCGTGCCTGGCCAGCGCTCGTGTTCATCGGCGTACGGGGGGTTGCCGACGCCTGGGGATCCATGGCGAGCCGAATCAGCGCGAGCGGACCAGACCCCTGACCGTAGAGCCCGGTGGCTACCCATGGCTGCCATGCTACGGAGTGATAACGCTCTCCGCAGGATTAACGATTCCCCGGCAGGCCGGCCCGGGACGAGGCCGGCGGATGTGGTCAATTTCACATCCGCCTGACTGACGCACGACAGCTAGATACGCTGCGTAGGCGAATCGTTACACGATCCGACGTTCACTCGACCCGCTGCGCATTTGCCATAACGGAAGCCATTCGTAACACGATCAGCGATTTGCCTGGAGGAAACATGGTGCAGCGCGACAAGGCGTGGCCGGCCGGCACGCCCTGCTGGGTCGACCTCGGAACAGACGACGTGGCCCGGGCAGCGACCTTCTACTCGACCTTGTTCGGCTGGGACACCCAGGTCGGGCCGCCGGAGACGGGCGGTTACGTCATGTGCGAGGTCCAGGGCAGGCCGGTCGCCGGGATCGGCCCCAAGATGGGCCCGCCCGAGGTTCCGGCGGCGTGGACGACCTACCTGTCCACCGACAGCGCGGACGCGACCACCAGCAAGGTCGGGCCTGGCCGGCGGCGCGGTGCTCGCCGAGCCCTTCGACGTGATGGATGTCGGGCGGATGAGCGTGGCGGCCGACCCGGGCGGCGCGGTCTTCGGCATCTGGCAGGCGAGGGCTCACAGCGGGATGCAGCTGGCGAACGAGCCCGGCGCCGTGTGCTGGAACGAGAACATGAGCCGGAACTTCGAGGCCAACAAGGCCTTCTACCGCGCCGTATTCGGCTACGAATTCGACGACATGAGCAGCCCGGACTTCAGCTACGCCACGTTCAGGACGGACGGGAATCCGCTGGGCGGCATCGGCGACCTCGGCACTATGGCGCCGCCGGAGACTCCCGCGCACTGGATGACCTACTTCGGGGTCGCCGACGCCGACCAGGCGGCGGAGCTGACGACCAAGCTCGGCGGCAGCGTGCTGCGGCCGTCGTGGGATACCCCGTACGGCCGGATGGCCATCCTGAGCGACGATCAGGGCGCCGTCTTCGCCGTCATGGCCATGACCGAGCCCACCCCCCAGTAACCCGCCCCGTCCAGGCCAGGCACCCCGGAGCCGCCCCGGTCACCGCCGCCCCGCCCCGCGTTTACACCAGCGGTGGCCCACCGCTGTCGCTGTTGCCCCAGTCGCTGTTGCCCCAGCGGTGGGCCACCGCTGGGGCTGCGTCGGCTTGGCCAGCTAGGCTGCGGGCTCGATCTCGGCACCGGATTCGCCGTCGGCGGGCCGGAAGTCCGCCGCGACCAGGTCAGCCGTGTGCGTGGCCCATGCGCCGCTGGTGATCACCCCGATGGCCAGGACCGCCAGGCCGCAGCCGGCGATCAGCCACCAGCCGATGTGGCTGGCCGCGACGAAGCTGGTCCTGATCGGGCCGGCCAGGGCGGAAACGACCGCCGAACCGATGACCGCCACTCCGAGCGATGACCCGACCTGCCTGCTGGTCGAGGCCACCGCCGCCGCCACGCCGGCCTGCGTCGTCGGCATCCCGGCCATCGCGGTGTTGGTGATCGGCGCGTTGACGAGCCCGAAGCCGAGGCCGAAGATGAGGAAGCTGATCACGAGGCTGATCGAGGAGGTACCGGCCGTCAGCCTGGTCAGCGTGAAGGCGCTGACCGTGATCGCGATTCCGGCACCGATCAGCGGCAGCCGCGGCCCGCGCGCCCCGACAATCCGGCCGGACAGCGGGCTGCAGATGGCCGTCATCGCCGCCATCGGCAGCATGTACAGGCCGGCGTGCAGGGCCGACAGGCCGCGAACATCCTGCAGGTAGATCGTGCTCAGCAGCAGGAACCCGCCGAGGCCGGCGAACGCGGACACCGCGATCAGCGTCGCGCCGGAGAACGGCGCGCTGCGGAAGAACCGGATGTCGAGCAGCGGCTCGTCGCGGCGGGTCTCGTACCAGGCGAACCCGGTCCCCGCGAGCGCCGCCGCGGCGAAGCAGCCGATGATGAGCGGCGAGGTCCAGCCGCGGCCGGGACCCTCGATGATGGCGTAGACCAGCGTGGCCAGGGTGATCATCACCAGTAGCTGGCCGACGGGATCGAACCGGCGTGCCCGCGGTGCCTTCGACTCGGGCACGAAGAGCGCGGTCAGGACGATCGCGGCGATGCCGACCGGGATGTTGACCCAGAAGATGCTGCGCCAGCCGACAGTGGTCACCAGCACGCCGCCCACGACCGGGCCGAGCGCCATGCTGAGGCCGACGACTCCGCCCCAGATCCCGATGGCCCTGGCGCGCTCGGTCCGCCCGGTGAAGGTGTTCGTGATGATCGACATCGCGACCGGGTTCAGCATCGACCCGCCGACGGCCTGCACCATCCGGAACGCGACCAGCGCCCCCAGGCTCGGTGCCAGGCTGCACAGCAGCGATCCGAGCGTGAACAGGGCGAGTCCGGCCTGGAAGGTACGGCGGCGGCCGACGCGATCGGCGGTCGAGCCGGCCAGCATGAGCAGGCTCGCGATCACCAGCGAGTACGAGGCGACGACCCACTGCAGGCCCGAGACCGAGGCGTGCAGCTCGTGCTCGATCGAGGGCAGCGCCACGTTGACCACCGTGACGTCCAGCCCGACGATGAACAGGCTCATGCAGCAGATCGCGAGCACGAGCATCCGCCGGGAGCGGCCTAGCTCGCGGGAGCGGCCTAGCTCGCCAGGACCCATGTGCCGCCTCATGATCGTGGTTAGCGATACATCCTTAGAAGCGCTAACCAATCACGACCCGAGATTCATCCGCCTCCGCCAGCTAGCCGAGGTCGCGGCGCCGCAGCCCGGCCAGGCCGGCGACCCCCAGGGCCAGCGCGATCAGGCTCAGCCACACCAGCGGGGCCGCGCTGACCGGGCCGCCGGGCAGCTTCGGCAGGTGCTGGAACGGCGATACGTCGAGCACCCAGTGCGACAGCTGCAGCGTCGCCCCGAGGAAAAGCAGCAGCACCGCGGCGCCGAGCACGGACCAGCTAGCCGCCGCGCTGGCCCTCGGCGCGAGCCCGAACAGCGCCACCGCAAGCCCGCCGAGCACGAGCGCCGCGGGCGCCTGGGACAGCCCGGCTCCGACCATCCGGCCGATCTCGGCTCCACCGCCGCTGCGGTATCCGAAGCCCAGCCCGGCCCCCAGGCCGGTCGCGAGGAGGATCGCGATGGTCCCGGCGGCGGCGACGGTCACGTGACTGAGCCCCCACCCGGTGCGGCTCACCCCGGCCGCCAGCACCGCGTCGGCCCGCCCGTCGGTCTCTTCCGAGCGCAGCCTGAGTACGGCCGAGATCGCGAAGCCGGCCGCGATCAGGCCGCCGAAGCTCAGGATCGCCGCCAGGTAGGCGTCAGTGAGAGCGGCCTGGCCGCCAAGCTTGATGACGATGTTCTTGACCTGGGCGCTGCCGAGCAGGCCGCCGATGCCCTTAGCCGAGGATCCGACCACCACGCCGTAGATCAGGCCGCCGATGGTCCACGCCAGCACCGTCGGCCGTTGCATCCGCCAGGCCAGCGCCAGCGGGCTGCGCAGCCAGCCGGCCGCCACGGCGGGGCCCGGCCGCTGCGGCAGGATCCCCGAGTCGTAGTCGCGCCGCGCCGCCAGGAGCGCCCCGGCCGTGGCCGTCGCGACGGCCGTCACCGCCGGCAGCGCCAGCACCCACCAGCGGATCGCGCCGAACGCGCGGTCGAGCTCGGCCCAGCCCATCGGGGAGAGCCAGCTCAGCCACCGCGGTCCGCCCGGGCCGGCCGAGTCGCCGACGGCCCGGAGCAGGAAGGCCGCGCCGAGCACCCCGATCGCCAGCCCCCGGGCCGACCGCGCGGTCTGGGCCAGCTGCGCGGTGATGGCGGCGACGCCGACGAACGCCAGCCCGCAGCCGGTGAAGCCGGCCACCATCGCGATCGAGCCGACCGCGGGGAGGCCGAGCGCGATCGCGGCGATCGCCATCAGGACGCCGATCGTGACGTTCGCGATCAGCGCGACCGCCATGGCGGTGACGAGCGCGGCGTGCCGGCCGACCACCGCGGACCCGATCAGCTCGAGCCGTCCGGTTTCCTCGTCCGCCCTGGTGTGCCTGATCACGATGAAGATGCTCATCAGGCCGAGGCCCACGCCCCCCAGTGCGGCGTCGCGCCACGCGGTCAGGGTGCCGAGCGAGGTGCCGTAGAGCGGCCCGTACAGGGACAGCAGCGCCGGGTTGTGCGCGGCCGTGGTGATGAACTCGATCCTGGGGCCCGCGGTCGGGTAGAGCTTGCGGAACCCGTACACGCTCGCCGCCACGAACGCGGTCAGCGCGTAGATCCAGATCACCAGCATGATGCGGTCACGGCGGAAGGCCAGCTTGGTCAGCGCCCCGGTGCCGGTCAGCGTGGTCACGCCGGCACCCCGTTCCGGTCTGGCGGCCGCTGACTCGCCGGGCCGTCGCCGGCGTAATGCCGCAGGAAGAGCTCCTCGAGCGTCGGCGGCTGGCTGGTCAGGCTGCGGACGCCACTGGCGCTGAGGAGCCGGAGCAGGCCGTCCAGCTGGTCGGTGTCGACCTCGCAGCGCACCCGGTTGCCTTCGACGTCCAGGCCGTGCACGCCGGGCAGCCGGTCGAGCCCCTCCGGCGGCCTGGCCAGCTCGGCCGAGATCGAGGTTCTGGTCAGGTGCCGCAGGTCCGACAGGGTGCCGGACTCCACGGCCCGGCCGCGCCTGATGATGGTGACCCGGTCGCAGAGCGCCTCCACCTCGGACAGGATGTGGCTCGACAGCAGCACCGTGCGCCCGCGCTGGCGCTCCTCCTCGATGCAGCCGCGGAAGGCGGCCTCCATCAGCGGATCGAGCCCGGCCGTGGGCTCGTCGAGCAAGAGCAACTCGACATCGGAGGCGAGCGCGGCGATCAGCGCGACCTTCTGCCGGTTGCCCTTGGAGTACGCTCGCGCCCTGACCGTCGGATCGAGCTCGAAGCGCTCGACCAGGCTGGCCCGCCGCTGCCCGTCGAGCCCGCCGCGCAGCCGGCCGAGCAGGTCGATCACCTCACCGCCGGTGAAGTTCGGCCAGAGGCTCACGTCGCCTGGAACGTAGGCCAGCCGGCGATGCAGGGCCGTCGCCTCGCTCCACGGATTGCCGCCGAGGAGCGTGGCCGAGCCGCCGTCCGCCCGGAGCAGGCCGAGCAGGATCCGGATCGTGGTGGTCTTGCCCGCGCCATTGGGGCCGAGGAACCCGTGCACCTCGCCGGTCGCCACGTTCAGGTCGAGGCCGTCGAGCGCGACGACCTTGCCGTAGGCCTTGCGCAGCCCCGCCACGTCGATTGCGTCTACCATGATTCGGAGACTACACTATATTCACAAATCTCTGAAAGTTATGAACGCAAGGAATCCGGGGGGCGGCCGGCAGTGGGCGCAAGGGGCATCGAGTGACTGCAGAGCGTATCTGCGGGCCGGAGCCGGCTGGAGCCGCGACCGCACCTCCGGGCGACGCGCCCGTCTCCGCCGCGGGCGGCTGGCGCGACCAGGCGGCGGTGGGGCGGTTCGTCGAGCGATTCGCCTCGGTGCTGGTCGAGGCGGGCATTCCCCGGATGCCGGCCCGGGTGTTCGCCGCCCTGCTGGCCACGGACTCGGGCCGGCTCACCGCGGCCGAGCTCTCCGGGCTGCTCCAGGCGAGCCCGGCGGCGGTCTCGGGCGGCGTCCGCTACCTCATCGCCGTGGGAATGGTCACCAGGGAGGGCGAGCCGAGGTCGCGTCGCCACCATTACCGGGTTCCCGACCATGTCTGGGACGAGGTCGTCAGCGGCCGCGATCGCCTGATGGCCCGCTGGACGGCCGTGCTGAGGGACGGGATCGACCTAGTCGGGCGCGACACGCCTGCCGGTGCCAGACTGGTCGATTCGGTACAGTACTTCGAGTTTGTCATCGCCGAGCTTCCGCGGATTCAGGCCAGGTGGCAGGAGCACAAGGCCGCTCTGGAGCGTGGCGCGGCCAGCCCGTCCTGACCCGCCAGAGGCCCGGCCGACGGGTTCTCGCCGGAGGCAGCGCGCGCGAAATGCCGTCCGGATGCAGGATCCGCGCCGGAACGTTGGTAAGACTGGTAGTGACGCACAGCTGAGGAGGCTGCCGACGTGGGGCGCGATCCAGGGGACCTTTATCAGGTGAGTCCAGACGCGCTCGAGCTGGACTCCGAACTCGTGATGCTCTATTACCTGGACGGATTCGTGGACGCCGGGGCCGCCGGACGGCAGCTGGCCACGCACCTGCTGTCCACGCTCGAGCACACCGAGCTCGCGAAGTTCGATGTCGACTCGCTGATCGACTACCGTTCCCGCCGGCCGGCCATGATCTTCACCAAGGACCACTGGGAGAGCGTTGAGGCGCCGGAGATCACGGTGCACCTGCTCAAGGACGGTGCCGGGACTCAGTTCCTGCTGCTCAACGGCCTGGAACCGGACCGCGACTGGGAGGCGTTCACCCAGGCCGTGCTCGGCCTGACAGACCGGCTCAAGGTGCGGCTGGTGGTGAGCTTCCACGGCATCCCGATGGGCGTGCCGCACACCAGGCCGCTCGGCATCACCGGGCATGCCACCCAGCCGGAGCTGATCGACGGATACCAGCCGCTGGTCGACCGCCTCCAGGTGCCGGGCAGCGCCTCGGCGCTGATCGAATTGCGGATGGGCGAGGCCGGCAAGGCCGCGGTCGGATTCGCCGTGCACGTGCCGCACTACCTGGCCCACGCCTCCTACCCGGCCGCGGCGACCACCCTGCTCGCGGCGGTGGAGCGGGCCGCCGACCTGAACCTGCCCGCCGACGCGCTGCGCGAGGCCGCCGAGCTCACCGACGCCGAGATCGCCAGGCAGGTCGAAGGGTCGGAAGAGGTGACCGAGGTCGTCAGGTCGCTGGAGGAACAGTACGACGCGTTCAACGCCGGGCGGCAGGACCTGCTGGCGGGCCAGCCGGAGAACATGCCGACCGCCGAGGAACTCGGCGCGCAGTTCGAGCGGTTCCTGGCCGAGCAGCAGTTCGGCGGCGAGGGAACCGACAACTCCTAGCCGCTAGCTGACCTCGCGGAGCAGGCCGGTCGTCACGTCATAGACGAACCCGCGGACGGCGCCGGTGTGCGGCAGGAACGGGCACGCCCGCACCCTGGCCATCGACTGCCGGACCTCGGAGTCGACGTCCGTGAACGCCTCGGTGGCCCAGGCCGGCCTGATCCCGGTCTCCGCCATGATTTCCGACTTGAAGCCGTCGTCGGTGAACGTCTGCATGCCGCACTTGGTGTGGTGGATCAGGACGATCTCCGTGGTGCCGAGGTGGCGCTGGCTGACCGTCAGCGATCGCAGCGCGTCCTCGGTTACCGCCCCGCCCGCATTGCGGATCACGTGCGCCTCGCCCGGCGCCAGGCCAAGCAGCGCATAGACATCCATCCTCGCGTCCATGCAGGCCACGATGGCCACGCCGCGCGAGGGCCGGCCGGCAGGCTCGGCGGCCAGCGACGCGGCGTACTCGCGGTTGCCGGCGATCAGGTCATCGGTTGCTGACATGGCGGTGGCCTCTCGGATACTTGGCCAGGATTTGGCCGTTAGCGGTGCTGAGCTTCACCTTCGCCCGGGCATGTACATCGCACCGGCGCAGCGGCCGACCGCACGGGGCTTAGCCGCTGGCCGGGCCACATGTGCGGGGGTCATGTGGCCACGGGAGCAGGGCGGCGATGGTTGGTCCGCGAACCGCGACGCTTCGCGGATCTGCCGCAGCGATGCGGCGCCGCCGCCCTGCCTCCCACTTTTCCGGCAGCAGCGCTGAACCCCTGCTGCTGCTATAGCGACAGCAGGGGTTCAGCGCTGTCGTCACGAACTGGGTGGCGGACGCGCGAACGGCCGGATTAGCCGCGCAGGACGTTGCCGATGATTCCGCCGGCCACGCCGCCGGCGACGGCGTCAGGCGCCACTCCGTCGGACATGTACGGCGACAGCGCGTGGGCGAGCACCGGCACCGGCATGGACTGCAGCCAGACCCGGCCCGGCCCGGTCAGCGCGACCAGGTGCAGGCCGTCGCCGCCGAACATCATGTTGGCGATGCCGCGCATCCTGGTGATCGAGAACTGCACCGTGGCCTGGAACATGCCGATGTGGCCCGGGTGCACCAGCACGGTCTGGCCCGGCGGCAGTTCGTAAGACGTCACCTCGCCGCCCAGCTCGATCCAGGCGCGGCCCTCGCCGTCCAGCTTCTGCAGGATGAAGCCGTCGCCGCCGTACAGGCCGCCGCGGAAGCTCTGCTGCAGGCCGACGCTCGGCGTGATGCCCGGCGTGCCGCACAGCCAGCCATGCCGGTGCACCAGGTAGGAATGCCCGCCCGAGATGTCCACGGGCACGATGTGACCGGGCACCCTGGCCGCGAAGGTGATCGAGCCCGGGCCGTCGTACTTGGTCAGGAACAGCCCGCCGCCGCCGACCATCCGCTTGAGGCCGCCCATCAGCCCGCCACTGCCGCCGCCCGTGTTCATCGTCTGCGACATCTGAATGCTCGTCGTCATCCAGGCCAGCTCGCCGTGCGGGGTCACGACATGCTCCCCCTGCTGGAGCGAAACTTCCAGGACGGGCATGGTCGAGCCCTTGATTTCGGCTTGCATCGAGTAGAGCCCCTCCAAATAGCTGAAAACGCCGCAACAGCGGCCCTGACCGACAAAGGTACTGGTCGGGCATAGTCAGCGAAAGGCCGACCGGAAAGTTGGCGGACGCCTAGCTGACCAGCCCACACGCCCCGATAATCAGCAGCTTTCCGGCGGCGGCTGTGGCACATTACTTGGCGTGGAGCACTACGGAGCAGTCAACAAGGCGAACTGGGATGAGCGCGTCGCGGCCCACGCCGCGTCACCCGACTATCACGTCGACGAGTTCATCGCCGACCCCTCTTACCTCAGCGACGTGGTGCGGTTCGACCTGCCGCTGCTCGGCGATGTCAGCGGTCTGCGCGGCGTGCACCTGCAGTGCCATATCGGCACCGACACGATCTCGCTGGCCAGGCTCGGCGCCTCGATGACGGGAGTCGACTTCTCCGGGCCCGCCGTGCGGCAGGCCCGCGCGCTCGCCGAGCAGACCGGAGCGGATGCCGCCTTCGTCGAGTCGGACGTCTACAAGGCCGCCGAGGCCGTCGGGCCGGGCGCCTTCGACTTCGTCTTCACCGGAATCGGGGCGCTCTGCTGGCTGCCGAGCATCAGCCGGTGGGCGCGGGTCGTGGCCAGCCTGCTGCGTCCCGGCGGGCGGCTGTTCATCAGGGAAGGCCATCCGGTGCTGTGGACGATCCAGGATGGCCGGGACGACGACCTGCTGGTCGTCGAGTACCCCTACTTCGAGCGGGACGAGCCGTTCGTGTTCGACTCGGGCGGCACCTACGTCGCCACCGACGTCGTGTTCGAGCAGACCGTCACGCACGAGTGGAACCACGGCCTGGGCGAGATCGTGACCGCGCTGCTCGACGTCGGGATGGTCATCACCGGGCTGACCGAGCACGACAGCGTGCCGTGGGAGGCGCAGCCCGGCCAGATGACCGAGATCGGCGGCGGCGAATGGCGGCTAACTGACCGCCCGTGGCGGCTGCCGCACAGCTACACCCTCCAGGCCGTGAAGCAAGCCAGCTAGCTGGCCGACTTCTCCAGCCGGGTGCCCGGCGCGGCCGGTCAAGCGGTCGCCGTGACCGTCCTGACGATCACGGCGTAGAGGCGGTGCCAGGCCAGGGACCTGAACCCGGCCGCGGCGAGCAGCCTGGTGGCGCGGAGCGGCGTCCTGGCCCGGTCCCGGCGTGATCCGGTCAGCGTCGGCAGCAGCCAGGACGAGCAGATGTCGGTGAGCACGAAGCAGCCGCGGGGCGCCAGCACCCGGTGGCATTCGGCCAGGCCGGCCAGCTGATCGGCCCAGTGGTCGAACGACGTCGTGCTGATCACCAGGTCGAACGCGGCGTCGGGGAAAGGCAGCCGCTCGGCGGTACCCTGCACGAAGGTCAGCCGCGGGTCGCCGGCCTTGGCGCGGGCCCGCTCGACCATTCCCGCCGCCGCGTCGATCCCGGTCAGCTCGGTCGCGTCGGGCAGCCGCCGCCCGAGCTCGCGCAGCAGCAGGCCGGTGCCGCAGCCCACGTCGAGCACCCGGCCCGGCTCCGGGCACCGGGCCAGCGCCAGGTCGACCGACCGGGTCACGATGTCCGTGTGCAGCTGACCGCGGTAGCCGGTCTCGTAGCCCGCCGACCGGTCGTGGAAGGCCTGCACATCGCGATCGCGGGTCATCATCAGATCTTCGGCTGCGCAGCCGCTGTTGGCAAGGTCAGCCGTGTCCCGGTGGCGCTTGCGCCATGGTCAGCGGCCTGCGCTAGGCTCGGCAGTCTGTTCGCGACATACCGGCTGGTCAGGGCCGGTTCAGGCGGATCTACCTGGGATGGGGCTGACGATGGCGCGGGAGGCATCCAGCCCGTCGCGATCCAGGCTGCCGCGGCGGATCAGGACGCTGCTGATCTTCGTCAGCGCGCTCGTCTTCACCGACACGATCTTCTTTACCGCGCTGACTCCGCTGCTGCCGCACTACGTCCACGTGGTCGGCATGTCCAAGGCTGGCGCCGGCCTGCTGGTCGCGGCCTACCCGCTCGGCACGCTCGTCGGGGCGCTGCCGGCCGGCCTGCTGGTCGCCCATCTCGGCGCCCGGCGCGGTGTGCTGGTTGGCCTGATCCTGATGAGCGCGTCCACGCTCGCCTTCGGCTGGTCGAACTCGGCCGTCTTGCTGGACGCGGCCAGATTCGTCCAGGGCCTCGGCGGATCGTGCACCTGGGCCGCCGGGATGGCCTGGCTGGCCAGCGCCGCCCCGGCCGAGCGCCGGGGCGAGCTGCTCGGCACCGCGCTCGGCGCGGCCGTGGGCGGCGCGCTGTTCGGACCGGTCGTGGGCGCCATCGCCGACCAGATCGGCACCGGGCCCGCGTTCTCCGCTGCGGCCGTCATCGGCGCCATCCTCATCGCGGCCAACTTCGCCATGCCCGCGCCGCAGCACGCCGAGCCGCAGGGCCTCTCGGCGGCCTTCGCAGCGGTCAGGGACTCCGGGGTGGCAACCGGCCTCTGGCTGACCGCGGTCGCCGGCATCGCGTTCGGTGTGATCGACGTGCTCGCTCCGCTGCGGCTGAACGCACTCGGCGCCGCGCCGGTCATCATCGGCGCGACGTTCCTCGGGTCCGCGGCGGTCGAGACCGGGATGTCACCGTTGTCCGGCCGGCTGTCTGACCGGCGCGGGCGGTACTTCCCGATCCGGATCTCGCTGCTGGCCGGCGTCGCGGTCAGCCTGCTGGCGCCGGTCCTGCGCCCGGCCGCGGCGCTGATCGCGCTGCTGGTGATCGGGCTGCCGGCGTTCGGCGCGCTGTTCGCGCCGTCGAGCGCGATGCTCAGCGATGCCGCGCACCGGCTCCAGCTGAACCAGGGGCTGGCCTTCGGGCTGGCCAACCTGGCCTGGGCCGCGGGCCAGACGGTCGCGGCCTCGGCCAGCGGCGTCATCGCTCAGGCGAGCACCGACTTCGTGCCCTACGCCATGCTGGCGGCCATCTGCCTGATCACGTTCATCGCCCTGAGAGGCCGCACGACCCCGCCGGCCGGGCGCTAGGTCCCGGTACGGCTGAGAGGATGGCGCGAGAACCGCGCGTTCCCCGCCGTGCCGCTGAGAGGTGCCCGTGCCGAGTCCGCTCTTCCCGACCTCGCTGGTCGGCAGTTACCCGCAGCCGGACTGGCTGATCGACCGCGCCCGGCTGGCCGGCCGGTTCCCGCCCAGGGTCAGGGCCCGCGAGCTGTGGCGCGTCGATCCTGAGTACCTGGAGCAGGCGCAGCGAGACGCGACCAGGCTGGCCATCGCCGACCAGCTCGACGCCGGGCTCGACATCATCACCGATGGCGAGATCGCCAGGGAGAGCTACTCCAACGCCTTCGCCACCGCGCTCGACGGCGTCGACATCGACAATCCGGGAACCGCGCTTGACCGCAGCGGGCACCCCAACCCGGTGCCCAGGATCGTCGGGCCGATCAGCCGCCGGCATCCGGTCGGACTGGCGGCCCTGGCGTTCCTGCGCGCTCAGGCGGGCGCGGGGAAGACCGTCAAGGTGACCGTGCCCGGACCGTTCACGATGGCGCAGCAGGCCCAGAACGACTTCTACCCGTCGGTCGAGGCGGCCGCCTACGGTTACGCCGAAGCGGTGCGCGACGAGATCATGGACCTGCTCGCCGCGGGCGCCGACATCGTCCAGGTCGACGAGCCCTACCTGCAGGCCAGGCCGGAAGCGGCGCGCGAGTTCGGGGTCGGCGTGCTGAACGCCGCGCTGGACGGCATCGCCGGCACCGCGGCGGTGCACCTGTGCTTCGGCTACGCGGCGATCATCCACGAGCGGCCCAGCGGATACTCGTTCCTGCCCGAGCTGGCCGGCGCGGCCGCGAGCCAGATCTCGATCGAGACGGCGCAGTCCGAGCTGGACTGCTCGGTGCTCGCCGGGCTGGCCGATGCGGGCAAGACGATCATCCTCGGGGTACTGAACCTCGGCGATCCGGCCGTCGAGACCGCCGAAACGGTAGCCGACCGGGTCCGGCGGGCCCTGCCCTACGTGCCCGCCGGACAGCTCGTGCTCGCGCCCGACTGCGGCATGAAGTACCTGCCCCGCGAGTCCGCGCTCGGCAAGCTCAGGGCGATGACCGCCGCCGCTGCCAAGCTCCGCGCCGAGCAGCACTGACGCGTACGTTGCCGGCCGGTGACCCGCCTGGTCCCGCTCGTCGCTGATCAGCCTCCGGGGGACGACGGGTGAGCGGTGGCCGAGGGCACCGGTGCCGCCGGACTAGGTGCCGGTTCCGGTGCCGGGCGGCGGCTGCGGCCGGCCCAGAGCATGACCTGGCCGGGCGCCCAGGGGTCGGCGGTGTAGACGAACCAGGACCCGGGAACGCTGGAGACCAGCTTGCCGATGCCCCGCGCCGTCGTGATGTGGAACTCGGCCGCCGTGACATGCCGCCTGGCGATCATCTTCAGCACCGCCGAGACCCTCTTGCCGACGATCCGCAGGCCGTGCAGCAGCTCACCGGGCGCGGTCGCCGACACGGTCGACTCGTACTTCTCGCCGGGCCGTGCCGCCCTCCCGAAGACCAGGTCGGCCTGGCCGCGGAAGTGGACCGGCACCCGCAGCCCGACGGAGCACGCGCTGCCTCCGCCGCCGGTGAAGCACTTGCCCCTGGCCGTGATCACCTTGATCGCGCCGGTGCCCGTGCCGCCGAAGTACACCACCGTGCCGACGATCGACGGCGAGACGGGAAGCAGCTTGAGCGAGACGTTCAGCCCGTGCGCCCTGAACTCGGCGCGGTACTTCCTCGGATCGGCGAGCGGATTGCGCACGATCACGTCGATGTAGCGGCCGTGCCTGGTGAACGTGAGCGCCTCGGCCTTCGCGGGACCGATACGCACCGGCCCGATCTTGTCGCCCGGACTGCCGAGCACCGTCACGACGAGCACGGCGGCCGCCAAGCCGGCCACCAGCGGCGCGCCGACCAGCCAGCGGCGGCGGCGCGGGATTTCGCCGGCCGGCGCTAGCCGGTCGGCCGCGCTGGCGGTGATCCGGTCGGCCAGGTCGGCCCGGGTGCCCGGGCTGATCAGGCCGGCGGCGTCCGCGTCCGAGATGACGGCCAGCCGGGCAATTCGATCGAGGTCGGTCACGGTGTTTCTCCATTCGCGATCGGGGCGAGCGACGGCCGCGGCTGGTCGTGCTGGCTGGCCAGCGCCGCGGCGAACCTGGAACGCGCGCGGTGCAGCCGGATCCGCACGGCGTTCCTTGAGCAGCCGAGAACGCTCGCGATCCCGGCGTGGTCCAGGCCCTCCCAGGCCACCAGCGAGAGCAGCTCGCGGTCAGTCCCGGCCAGGCTCTGGAATGCGGCCGCGATGCCAGCTAGCGAGCCGGTGTACTCCGGGTCCTGGCCGGTGACGGCCAGGTCGAGCCTGAGCCGGTCCGCGAGCTCGGATTTCCTTCGCTCCCCGCGGTAATGATTCGCCAGCACCCGCCGGGCCACTCCGTACAGCCAGAGCCTGGCGTCCGCGCCGGACGGCATGTCATCGAGCCGTCGCCACGCCGTGAGGAACGTCTCGGCGACGACGTCGGCGGCATCGTCGCCGTTGCTGGTCCGGCGCAGTGCGTAGCCGAGTATCGGGCCGCAGTTAACCGTATAGATCGCCTCGAAGCGGCGGCGCCGCTCGTCCGGGTCGGCGGCAGGCGGATATCTCAAGGTTGCTCCCTTCGACACCTGCCACATGTCCGGATGACGCTGATCATTTCAGCGCGGGCCCCGTTGCGGGAGTCAGCTGCTCGGCAACCGATCCATGGGCCATGCTGTCTCATGTCAGTGAATGGCAGCCAATAACCCGGGCCGAAAGGCAAGCGAATGACCATCTGCGCGGCGCCCTGGCGGGGACTGGCACTGGTCGCGAGCGCCGCGATCGCGGCCGCGCTGGCCGGCTGCGCGCCGGCCGCCAGCCGGACGCCGTCGTCCCCGGGTCCGGCCGCCACGCCGCCGAGCCGGGTGATCTCGCCGCCGGCGAGTGCGGCCAGCAAGTCGACCGTGTTCGGGGTGGTGTCGGTCACCTTCGTCTCGGCCGACCGCGGCTTCGCGCTCGGTGCGGTCGCCTGTGGCCATTCGCGCTGCGCCGCGCTGCTCGGCACCTCCGACGGCGGCACGACCTGGCGCCGGCTGACCGCGCCGACCCGCACGCTCGGCAGTCAGTACAGCATCTGTGCCGACGGCCGCCCGTGCGCGGGGCAGATCAGGTTCGCCACCGCCACGGTCGGCTATGCCTTCTCGCCGGCCCTGCTGATGACCAGCGACGGCGGGCAGCACTGGCGGATGCTGGCTAGGACGGGCGTGAGCTCGCTCGAGATCGCCGGGCGCGAGGCGGTGCGCGTTGCCGCGGCCCGCGAGGGCTGCACCGGCAAGCCGTACCGGGTCGAGTCGGCCGCGGTCGGATCCGGTTCGTGGCGCGATGTGCCGGCGCCGCCGATCAAGCTGTACTGCCCGCCGACCTTGTACCGCCAGGGCACCCGCCTCGTCCTGGCCGGATTCGACAGCCAGTCCGCGGGGATCCCGGGGCCAGCCCGGTTCGACCGCTCGGCCGACGGAGGCGCGACCTGGGCGTCCGGCCGCGACCAGTGCGGCGGCCGGGACGGCTACGCGTCGGCGGTCGCGCTGGCCCCGCCCAGCACGCTGGTTGTCTTGTGCGAGCATCAGCTGGTCAGCACCGGCCGGTCGGCCTGGCTTCGCGTATCGGCGGACAACGGGGCCACGTTCGGGCCCGACCAGCCGCTGCCGCTCGCGGTCAAGGTCCCCCTGGGCGAGGAGTTGCACTATCAGCTTGCCGCCGCCACGCCCGGGCGCTTCGTCGTCCTGGAAACCACGCCGGACAGCTACCGGGTCTACCGCACCGAGGACGCCGGGCGATCCTGGTCGCCCGCGTTCGCACTGAACGGCTTCGCGCTGCCGGTCCTGACCGGATTCGATGACCCGCTCACCGCGCGCATCGGCCAGGGCGACGTCCTGTGGACCACGCACGACGGCGCCCGTACCTGGCAGGCCAGCAGCTTCGTCCCCGTTTCCTGACCGGCGGATACCGCGCGATCTGAGGGCAACCGATCGGCACGGTACGCAGTCTCAGCAGACGTGAGCGCTCACACCGCCGCTGCGGCGGATCATCGCCTGTCAGCCCGGCGACGCGGAGCGAAGACGGCTCGCCGGCTGCGCGCTTCCGCGGCGGCGGCCATCGCGATCGTGTCGCTCGCCGCCTGCGGCTCCGCAGCCAGCCCGGCGGGTTCTTCCCCGGGCCAGACCACGTCGTCCGCGGCGACGACACCGGTCACCTCGCCGTCACCCAGCGCCCCTAGCGCGCCGGCCGGATTCCGGGTCGTGTCGATGACGTTCGTCTCCGACGACACCGGGTTCGCCCTCGGCTCGGTCGGCTGCGGCACCGGACGGTGCGCCAAGCTGCTCGGCACGACCGACGGCGGCACGCACTGGCGCCGTCTGACCGCGCCGACCAGGACGCTCGGCGGCGTCGACAGCACCTGCCAGCACGGCCGCCCCTGCGTGCAGGACGTCCGGTTCGCCACCACGCTCATCGGCTACGCGTTCTCGCCCGCGTTGCTGACCACCACCGACGGCGGTGTGCACTGGCGGCGGCTACGCATCGACTCTCGCTCTCGCCCCGCCCAGCATCCTGGTCCTGCTCTGCAAGCACCAGATGGCCAGGCACGATGGCACCTTCGGGCCGGCCTGGATCCGCATCTCCACCGATGGCGGTGCTACCTACGGGGCCGACGTTCCCCTGCCGCTGCTGCCCGTGACCACCCGGGGAACTATCACCGACTACCAGCTCGCCGCCGCCAGCCCGGCCCGCCTGCTGGCCGTGGAGACCGGCACCAGGGGCAGCCGGCTGCTGCGCTCCCGCGACGGCGGCCGGTCCTGGACCACGTCCCTGCGCTTCCCTGGCGGCAGCAGCGTTCTGCTGGTCGGATTCGAAGACCCGCAGACCGCCCGCGTGGCCCAGGGGAACACCGTCTGGACCACTCGCGACGACGGCCAGACCTGGCGAGCCCGGCCACTTCACCGGCTAGCGAACCCGGCCGCCTGCTCGCCGAGATAGCGTCAGCCCGGTAGCGGGTTAATCCCCCAGTTCCGCCCGACGTCGAGTCACGTACTCCTCGAGCTCGGCCCGGATCCCGTCGTCCAGTTCCGGCTGCACGTACTCGTCCAGCTTCTTGGCCACGATCTCCGACGCCCGCGCGGTCGCGTCCTTGCCGCCGAGCTTGAGCCACCGCTCGTAGTTCGCCGTCGACGACAGCAGCGGCCGGTAGAAGCACTCCCTGAACCGCTCCATCGTGTGCTGGGCGCCGAGGAAATGGCCGCCGTGGCCGACCTCTTCGTGCGCGCCGAACGCCAGCGACGCCTCGTCGATCTCCAGCGGCGTGAACTGCACCTGCAGCATCCGCAGCAACTCGATGTCGACGATGAACTTCTCGTAGCACGAGACGAGGCCGCCTTCTAGCCAGCCGGCCGAGTGCATCACCCAGTTGGTTCCGGCCAGGAATGTCGGCAGCATGGTCATCAGGGACTCGTAAGCGGCCTGGGCGTCGCAGGTCTGGCTGGAGGTCAGGCCGCCGCCGGTCCGGAACGGCAGTCCGTAGTGGCGGGCCAGCTGGCCCGTGCACAGCAGGCCGATCGCTGACTCCGGAGTCCCGAAGCTCGGCGAGCCCGACTGCATGTCGATGTTGGACAGGAACGAGCCGAAGATCACCGGGCAGCCCGGCCGGATCAGCTGGGCCAGCGCGATCCCGGACAGGGCCTCGGCCAGCTGCTGGGCCAGCGCGGACGGAATCGAGACCGGCGACATCGCGCCCATCAGCAGGAACGGGGTTAGCACGACGGGCTGGTTCGCGGCGCAGTACTCGAACTGGGCGTCCAGCATGCGGTCGTCCCAGCGCAGCGGGGAGTTGCAGTTGATCAGCGAGATCGTCGCGGGCGTGGCCTCGATGGCCGCCCGGCCCTTTCCCCCGGCGCCGCCGAACAGGATCTCGGTCATCGCGATCGTGTCCGCCGCGTTCGGGCCGGAGACGACGTTACCCATGTAGATCTTGTCGGTCAGGGTCTGCAGCGCGTAGACCATGTCCAGGTGCCGGGAGTCGAGCGGCGCATCGTTCGGCTCGCAGATCACCCCGCCGGCCGAGTCGAGTTCGCCGAACGACTGGGACAGCATCGCGAGCTTGCGGAAGTCGTCCAGCGACGCGTCCCGGCGGACGTCGCCTTCCCGCACGAAAGGCGACCCGTAGACGGCGCCGAACGCCATCTGGTCCCCCCCGATGTGCACGTTGTTAGCCGGGTTCCTGGCCTGGACGTCGAATTCGGCCGGTGCCTTGGCGACCTGCTCGAGCACGAAGTCGGGGTCGAGCCTGACCACCTCGCCGTCGACCGACTGCCCTGCCTTGCGGAACAGCTCGGTGGCCTCCGGCTTGGCGAACTGGATGCCGATCTCGGTGACGATCCGCCGCCAGCCCTGGTCCAGGACGGCGACCGCGTCCGGGGAAAGGATCTCGTAACGCGGCATCCGGTTGCGGAACATGGCCACCTCGGTTCGGTGCGGGGACGGGCTCAGCGCGCGGGGGGCTCTTTGGAGTGCGGCGGGGCTCGGCACGGACGGCTAGGGATAGCTAGGGACAGTCTTGACCGTTATGGCCGGGAAATCTAGACTCACATAGTAGAACTAGGTTCCGGAATATGGAACTCCCGCGGGAAGGACCAGACGGATATTCGTGAGCAGCCCAAACGGGACTCAGGCCATTGACCGGGCGGCCATGCTGCTGGCCCAGGTCGTGCATGGATCTGAGCCCGTCAGCTTCACCGAGCTGACCGCTGCCTGCGGACTGGCCAAGTCGACGACCTCACGGCTGCTGATGGCCCTGGAGCGGCACCAGCTGGTCAGGCGCGACGGCGACGGCCGGTTCTGGCCCGGCGAGGTCTTCGTCAGGTACGCCTGGCGCGGAACGGCCGGAGCCCATCTGGTCGCCGTCGCGCAGCCGTTCCTCGATCAGCTGGGCGAGCAAACCTCGGAGACGATCAATCTCGGCGTCGCCACCGGCGGCGCCGACGGGGGCCAGGCGGGCCGCGATCGAGCGGCTGGCCCGGCTAACGCGGGCGTCGCTGCCCGCGCGGGCGGGGGCGGCGCGGGCAGCGACGTCAGCGACATGACGGTGACGCAGATCGCCCAGGTGAACAGCCGGTACCTGATCGGCGGTACCAACTGGGTCGGTCTCGCCGTGCCGCTGCACTGTTCCGCGCTCGGCAAGGTGCTGCTCGCGTTCGGCGGCGCCGCGATGCCGTGCGAGCCGTTCGAGGCCCGGACGCCGCGCACGATCACGACCCGCGCGGCGCTCGCGGCCGAGCTTGGCCCGGTCCGCGATCGCGGCTACGCGGTAACGGACGAGGAACTCGAGCCCGGCCTGGTCGCCGTCGCGGCTCCGGTGTTCGCCGGCGGCCTGACGGCCATTGCCGCTATCTCGGTCTCCGCGCCCGCCTCGAGGCTGACCGCCGACCTGGTTCCCGCCACGGCGGCTCGCTGTGTCGCGGTGGCCAGCGCCTTGTCAGCCACGCTCGGCGGCCCGTCCGGGCTGGACCGGAGCCGCGGCAGCACCGCCGCATGAACATCCGCCCGCGGCCGGCCGCAGCCGGGCGCACAGACCGACCGGGCGAACCCGCGGCAGCGGAACAGCCATTCAGATAGAAGGTGCGCGATGACCAATGACGAGCTGCTCCGCCAGCTATACGACTACACGCTGGTCGGCAACGCCCCCGCGGTGCTCGAGCTCACGAACTCGGGGCTGCAGGCGGGCATGGGCCCGGAGACCCTGCTCTACGAGGCGCTGATCCCGTCGCTGGAGGAAGTCGGCGCGCGGTTCGAGCGCGGCGACTTCTTCGTCCCGGAGATGCTCATCGCCGGAAAGGCGATGGCCGGCGCGCTGGAGGTGCTCCGCCCGCTGCTGGCCGAGACCGGCGCCGAGTCGATCGGCACCGTGGTGATCGGAACGGTCAAGGGTGACGTCCACGACATCGGCAAGAACCTGGTGAACATCATGTTCGAGGGCGCGGGATTCCAGGTTATCGACCTCGGCGTCCAGGTCGCGCCGGAGAAGTTCGTCGAGGCGGTCGCCGAGCACAAGCCGGACATCGTCGGGTTCTCGGCCTTCCTGACCACCACGATGCCGATGTTCAAGGCCAATATCAACGCGCTGACGAAGGCTGGGCTGCGGGACAAGGTGGCGGTCATGGTCGGCGGCGCGCCCGTCACCCAGGAGTACGCGGACGTGGTCGGTGCCGACGGTTACGCCGCCGACGCCTCCGCCGCCGTGGTCAAGGCCAAGCAGCTGATCGCCGGCCGCCGCGCAGCGGCCCTGCCGGCCTGAACCCGGACGGCCATCACCCATGGACACCGTGCTCCGCTCGGCCAGCAAAGAGGTCGTGATCGGCCACGGCCGGCCGTTCTGCGTCATCGGCGAGCGGATCAACCCGACCGGGCGCCGGCTTTTCCAGGAACAACTCCGCCGGGGTGACCTGTCGCGAGTCGAGATCGACGTCGCCCAGCAGGTCGCGGGCGGCGCGATGGTTCTCGACGTGAACATGGGCGCGCCGCTGGCTGACGAGGCCGAGCTGATGGTCGCAGCGGTCAAGCTGATCCAGTCGCTGACCGACCTGCCGCTCTGCCTGGACTCCTCGATCATCGAGGTGCTGGAGGCCGGCCTCGCGGCTTACGAGGGCAAGGCGCTCGTCAACTCCGTGACGGCGGAAGACGAGCGTCTTGAAGCAATTCTTCCGCTGGTCGCCCGGTACGGCGCCGCGGTCATCGGGCTTCCCAATGACGAAGAGGAGATTCCGCAGGACCCGGAGCGCCGGCTGGAGCTGGCCGCGAAGATCATCGACACCGCGACGACCAGGTACCAGATCCCCGTCGAGGATGTGCTGATCGATCCGCTGGCGATGCCGATCGGCGCCGACACGTCCGTCGTGGTCAGGACGCTGGAGACGCTCGAGCTGCTGCGCCAGCGGTACGGCGTGAACACGACGCTGGGCGCCTCCAACGTCTCATTCGGGATGCCGGACCGGACCGCGATCGTGGCCGCGTTCTTGCCGATGGCCAGCTCCGCCGGGCTGACCAGCGCGATCATGGACGCCCGGTCGGCCGAGCTGGTCCGGGCCGCGCGGGCCTGCGACCTGCTGCTCAACCGCGACGACTGGGGCGCCAGCTGGATCGCCGCGCACCGGGCCGCCGCCGCGGCGTCGACGTAACGTGACGCAGGTCGAGATGACGTCCGCCGAGCTGGCCGAGCGCCCCGCCGCGGCGAGGGTGGACCTGGTCTTCGTTCCGAGCGGAACCCGAGTCCGGGTCCCGTACGGGGTGACCGTCTTCGACGCGGCGAGCTGGAACGGCATCGCGATCGACTCCACCTGCGGCGGTCACGGCACCTGCAAGAAATGCAAGGTCAGGATCAGTGACGGCTCGATCCCGGCGTCCAGCCTCGACGCTCGCGCGTTCTCGCCGGACGAGCTGCGCGACGGCTGGCGGCTGGCCTGCCGGGCCGCCGCGACCAGCGACCTGAGCATCGAGGTGCCGCCGCTGACGACCAGGCCCAAGGCGGCCACGGTCGGCGTCGGCCGCCAGGTGATCCTGCGGCCGGCCGTGCAGAAGCGGTACCTGGAGCTCACCGAACCGTCGCTAGCCGACCAGCGCAGCGACATCGAGCGGGTGCTCGACGGGCTGGACGATCTCGAGCTCCGGGTGGACCTGCCGGTGCTGCGGACGGTCGGCCGGGTGCTGCGGGCGGCCGACTACAAGGTGACCGCGGTCGTCGTCGACGAGGCGCTGATCGACGTCCAGCCCGGTGACACGACCGGCAGCCGGTACGGCATCGCGTTCGACCTCGGCACGACGACCGTCGTCGCGACGCTGCTCGACCTGTCCACCGGGACGCCGATGGCGGTCGGCTCGATGCTCAGCAAGCAGCAGCCGTTCGGCGCCGACGTGATCAGCCGGATCAGCGCGGTCATGATGGACCCGGATAACCTGGGCCGGCTGGCGACGCTCGCCCACGAATCGCTGGGCGAACTGGTCGGCGAGGTCTGCGACCAGGCCGACATCGACCCGCTCGACGTGTACGAGGTCGCGCTGGCCGGCAACGCGACGATGACTCATCTGGCCCTCGGCATCGACCCCGAGCCGCTGGGAGTCGCGCCGTTCATTCTGTCGGCCAGGCTCCTGCCTGAGGTGCTGGCGTCCGACATCGGCCTGTCCGTGCACCCGCGGGCGCGTGCCGTCATGTTCCCCTCGTTCGGTGCTTATGTCGGCGGCGATATCACCGCCGGGCTGCTCGCCTCGGGGATGAACCGCGACGCCAGGGTCCGGTTGTTCATCGACATCGGCACGAACTGCGAGATCGTGCTCGGCAGCCGCGACTGGCTGCTGGCCACGGCGGCGCCGGCCGGCCCGGCGTTCGAGGGGGCCGCGATCCGGTGCGGGATGCGGGCCGCCGACGGCGCGATCGAGGGCGTCGTGCTCGACGCTCGCGCCAGCCCGCCCGACGGCGGCGCATCCGCGGGTGGCCCAGCCGCGGGCGGCACAGCCCGGACCGGCGGCGCGGCCACGCCGGCCAGCCCGGCCGGGACCGGCGTCGGGGTTTCGTTGAAAGTAATCGGCGACTGCGAGCCCGCCGGCCTGTGCGGCTCAGGGCTGGTGGACGCGGTGGCGAGTCTGATCGAGGCCGGCCTGCTCGATCATTCCGGGCGGTTCGTGCCGGACGAGGTCGCGGCCGCCGTGGCCCCGGCCCTGGCCCCGCGGCTGACCATGCTCGGTGACGAGCGGGTGTTCGTGCTCCACTGGGCCGGCCACCCGGGCGACGTGGCGCACTCCATTTTTCTTACCCAACGGGACGTGCGTGAACTGCAGTTCGCCAAGGCGGCCATCGCGTCCGGATGGAGCGTCCTGCTCGAGGAGGCCGGGCTGACCGCGGCCGACGTGCAGCAGGTGCTGCTCGCCGGTTCGTTCGGCAGCTACCTGTCGCCGGGAAACGCGATCAAGCTCGGGCTGGTGCCGAAACTCCCGGTACTGAGGGTCGTCAGCGCCGGGAATGTAGCTGGTGAAGGCGCGAAGATGGCGCTGCTCTCGGTCCGTGAGCGGACCGCGGCCCTGGCCCTGCTCGAGGAGGTGAGATATGTCGAGCTCTCCGACCGCCCCGACTTCAACGACAACTTCGTCGACCAGCTGCAGTTCCCCCAGTAAGTCGGCCGACTCGGTGCGGGCCGGTACCGCGATCATCGCCTGCGGGGCGCTCGGCGGCCACCTGCGCGACATCGCCGGGCGCCGCGGCTGGGACGTGCAGATTCACACGCTGCCCTCGATGCTGCACAACTCGCCCCGCGAGATCGCCCCGGCGGCGGAGCGGCTCGCCCTCGAGCTCGGTCGCGCAGGCCTGCGGGTCGCCCTCGCCTACGCCGACTGCGGGACGTACTCCGAGCTCGACCGGCTCTGCGAGCGGCTCGGGCTGGCCCGGCTGCCCGGGCTGCACTGCTACGACGTGCTGGCCGGGCCGGACCGGATCCGCGCCGCGCTCGAGGCCGAGCCGGGGACGTACCTGCTGACCGACTTCCTGATCCGAAGCTTCCGGTATTCGGTGCTGGCGCCGCTCGGCCTTGACCGGTACCCGGAGCTGTGGCCGGACTACTTCGGGCACTACCGCCGGGTGGTCTGGCTCGCGCAGTCGCCCGAACCGGGGCTGGCCGGGCAGGCCGAGGCGGTGGCAGCGATGTTCGGCCTCCCGCTGACGGTCGTCGACGTCGGTACCGGCGGCCTGGAGCGCGAGCTTGAGCTGCTGCTGGCGCGGGCCGCTGTGCCGGAGGCCGCTGTGCCGGGAGCGACCCGGTGAGCGCGGGCGGGATCCGGCTGCGGGGAGCCGGGCCTCGGATGCCGGGGGCGGGGCTGCGCCAGGTCGCGCCCCTGCTGCGCCAGGCCCGCTACGAGGTGCTGCCCACGCGCAGCGCGGAAGAAGCGGTGCTCGAGTCGGTGCCGCGTGACGTCGTCATCACCGTCACGGCCTCGCCGACCAAGGGGCTGGAGCCGACGCTCGCGCTGACCGAGCGGCTGACCGCTGGCGGGTTCCGGGTCGTACCGCACTTGTCCGCGCGGCTAGTCCGCGACGCCGCGCACCTGGACGAGATCGTGCGGCGCCTGACCGCGATCGGGGTCGACGACGTCTTCGTGCCCGCCGGCGACGCCGACCCGCCGGCCGGCGAGTTCTCCAGCGCGCTGGACGTGCTGGAGCATCTGGCCCGGCTTGGCAGCCCGTTCTCCCGGGTGGGGATTACCGGCTATCCGCAGACCCACCCGAAGATCGAGGACGATGTCACCGTCCAGGCGATGTGGGACAAGCGGCGGCATGCGACCTACATCGTGAGCAACCTGTGCTTCGAGCCGGCGACGCTGCGGCAGTGGATCGCGCGGATCCGCAAGCGCGGGGTGACGCTGCCGCTCATGCTCGGACTGGCGGGGCCGGTGGACCGGACCAAGCTGGTCCAGATGGCGGCCAAGATCGGCGTGGCCGACTCAGCCAGGTTCGCCGCCGGGCACTCGTCGGCCCTGGTCCGGTTGTCGACGCCCGGTGCCTACCAGCCGGAACGGCTGCTCGCCAAGCTCGGCAGCACGCTGGCCGCGCCCGCCTCGCTGGTGACGGGACTGCACATCTTCACGTTCAACCAGGTTCAGCAGTCGGAGCAGTGGCGCCAGCGCCTGCTGGCGCAGCTGCCGCCTCAGCCTCGCTCGTAAGACCGGACTGCGGGATCCGGCGGCGAAGCTGCCGGACCTCGGGCACGAGCAGGACGGCCAGCGTCAGCGCCGCGATCAGCAGGCCGCCCGCGACGAGCACGGTCGAGATCCCGAAGGCCGCGGCCAGCGGGCCGGCGACCGCGACGCCGACCGGGGCGAGGGCGAAGCTGCCGATCGCGTCGAACGACGACAGCCGGGATAGCAGGTCGTGCGGGATCTCCTGCTGCATCGTCGTGACCCAGTTGACCAGGAAGACCTCGGAGCTGATGCCGACGAGAGCGGCGACCGCCATGACCAGCGGACGTCGCGGCACGGCGAGGCGAACAGCAGCACGGCGAAGACCCCGCCGCGATGCTCGCCACCAGCAGCATCCGGCGCGGCCGGAACCTGAGCATGACCAGGCCGCCGAGGACCGCGCCCACGCCGTAGGCGGCCACGATCAGTCCCCAGCTGCGCGCCCCGCCTAGGCGAGTGTGGGCCACGACAGGGCCGAGCACGTTGATGGTGCCGCTGGTGACCGCGGTCATGGCCGTGAACTCGAGCACGATGGCCCACAGCCAGCGGCGGGCGATGAACTCGCGCCAGCCCTCGCGCAGTTCGTGCAGCGTGCCCTCGCTGGCGGCGGGCGGCATCGCCGGGAAGCGCATGCCCGACCGCAGCGCCGCGGTTGCGTTCGTGGCCATCCCGTTCGCCGTGCTCGCCCGCAGCGAAGGCTGCGGGATGGCCCGCCCCGTGGACTGGGCTGCGCGGCGCACGGACCGACCCCGAGTCGGCACGTGGGACCCCACGTGGCTCTGGAATGGCGCCACCGCGCTAGCGGTCAACGCCATCGACAACACGTACGGGCCGTGTTGCGTTTCGCTCGCATCGATCCTCCACCTGGAGGCCTACGATCCGGCATCGCGCAACTGGCACTCCCTGCCAGTCAAAGCTCATGTCCTTCCACGCCTGACTGAGCCTGTGCAGACAGTGATCCCGGCCAGCGCGTTCCAGCGCGGCCGGGATTATCTGTCTGTTCAGGCTCAGCCCGCGGTCTTTAGAACTGCCCCCACGGCAGCATGGCCGTCACCGCAACGGCGACGAACAAGAACGTCAGGTACCCGATCGACAGATGGAACAGCCGCATCGGCGCGGCCGCGACCCCGCCGGCGATCCGCCCGCGCATCCGGTGCGCCTCGGCCAGGAACCACGCGCCGAGCGCGACCGCGCAGGCGCCGTAGATCCAGCCCGCGTACGGCACCAGCGCCAGCGTCGTCGCCACCATGATCCAGCTGTAGATCACGATCTTGCGCGCCACGACCTGGGGGCTCGCCACGACCGGCAGCATCGGCACGCTGGCCGCCGCATAGTCGTCCTTGAACTTCATGGCCAGGGCCCAGAAGTGCGGCGGGGTCCAGAAGAAGATGACCGCGAACAGGACCACCGCGGGCCAGGCGACCTTGTCGGTGACCGCGGCCCAGCCGACGAGCACGGGGAAGCATCCCGCGGCGCCGCCGATCACGATGTTCGACGCGGTACGGCGCTTCAGGCCCAGAGTGTAGACGAAGACGTAGAACAGCAGCGCGGCATCGGCCAGCGCCGCGGACAGCCAGTTGGCCAGCAGTCCGAGCAGGATGGTCGACGCGATTCCGAGCACTATGCCGAACGTCAGCGCCTCGGCCGGCCTGATCGACGCGGCGCCGCCGCCCTTGGCCACGAGCGGCCGCCGCGACGTGCGCCGCATCACCGCGTCGATGTCGCGATCGATGTAGCAGTTGATCGTGTTCGCGCTCCCCGCCGCCAGCGCCCCGCCGACGAGGGTCACGCCGATCAGGGCGAACGACGGCAGCCCACGCTGGGCGAGCAGCATCGTCGGCAGCGTGGTCACCAGCAGCAACTCGATGATCCTCGGCTTGGTCAGCGCGAACAGCGATCGCGCGATCAGGCCGGCCGAGCGGCGGGCCTGCGACGAGTCACTCCCGGCCGCCGCAGCCTGAGCAGCCGCCACGTCAGGGAGCGCGCTCGTCGCCTGGATCACTCGCTGTCCTCCGTACCTTCGCTCGCTGGCTTGCGCTGCTCCGTGCCGGTCGCCTCGTCCGCCGCTGCCCCGTCGCCGACCACCGGTCCGGTCGTGCCGGACTGAACAGTACCCGGTCCAGCGGCGGCCGCGTCCGGCGCGTCCGAGGTTGCCGTCGCCTCGGGCTCCGCCACGGGCTCGACCGCCGCATCGACCGCGTCCTGCCCGAACTCCGGCCGGTGGCCTTTGCCTGCGGTCACCCATCGGCTCGAGCCGAGCGCCACATGACCGGGCACCGTGTGCGAGGCACGGAACCGTAGGAACAGGGCCGCCGAGGTGATGACGAACACGAGCACCGGCACCGCGAAGGTCAAGTTAGCGCCGTGCGGGGTATTGTCCGGGTGGACTACCGCGAGTAGTGCTCCGTGCACTGCTGCCTCCTGCCGCTTGTCACGACATTTCTTAACGACTTCCGGCTTACCGGCAACACGGCCGGCTGCACCGCTCCGGGTCTGCTAGTACCACGCGGACCGCCATCAATGCACCAGGTAGAACAGAATCCAGAGCACGATCGCTGCTATCGCGATGAAGTTCCAGAACAACGTGCAGGCGCTCAGCGATGCCTGGAACCGCTGGACGACGGCGGCCTCAGCGAAGGTCGGCGGCTGCTCGGCGAACGAGATCTGGGGGATGCCCCTGGCCTGCATGACCAGCGTCTCCAGCCAGATCATCGTGCCGAGGACGAGTGCGGCCAGCACCGGCGACCCGCCGACGAACACGCTCGCGAACCCGCTCCCGCCAGGCTGGAAGCTGAGATCGGTCAGCTGCCAGATCTGGGTCGCCGCCGCGGCCACGCCGAGCACGACAGCGGCAATGCCCGCCATCAGCCAGGCGTTCCGCTTGCCTGCCTTCAGCTGCTGCAGGCCCAGCGTCTGCACGATCGCGCTGACCAGGATCAAGACCATGATCGTGGTACCTACGCCCATGCTCGGCTTGGTCGCCTGGTCACCACTCGGGTACCACAGGCCATGTGAGTTCAGCGACCGCAGGTAGAAGAAAGCGAAGATCAACGCGCCGAGCCCCGAGGCCACGACGCCCATCAGCAGCCTCGTCCCGGTCCAGGTCGTGTTCAGCGCCGCCTCGTGATAGAAGGCGGCCTCCTCCTGCTCCCGGGTCAGGCCGAGCGCGGCCCCGGACGTCATCTCAGCCATCGGTCATGCCTCCGCTCGTTCGGGCGCGGTGCCGGAGAACGCGGCCGTCAGCACTCCGACGGGCGGATCGAGATCCGCCACCGGCGGGGCGTCAGGATCGCCGTACTCATACGGCCCGGATAGCACCACAGGTACGTGGTCGAAGTTGTTCGCGGGCGGCGGGGAAGCCACCTGCCACTCCAGGCCGCGAGACCGCCAGGGGTTGGCTACCTCGCGCTCCCTGACGACGACGGTCGACCAGACGAAGTTGATCAGGAACAGCAAGATCGAGAATCCGAGCACGAACGAGGAGATCGACACCCAGTCATTCAGCGTCTGCAGGCTCCTCGCGTACTCGAACACCCGTCGCGGCTGACCGAGCAGGCCGGCCGCGAACAGCGGCATGAAGGTGCTGTTGAAGCCGAGGAACATCAGCCAGAATTGCCACTTGCCGAGTTTCTCGTTGAGCTTGATGCCCGTCATCTTCGGCAGCCAGTAGTAGCACCCGGCCATGAACGCGAAGATGAGGCCGCCCATGATCGTGTAGTGGAAATGCGCCATGACGAAGAAGCTGCCGTGCTCGGTGACGTCAGCCGGGGCGTCGGAGTTGTACACCCCGGTGACGCCGCCGATCAGGAAGTTGAAGAAGAAGGCCAGGCAGAACAGCATGGGCACGGAAAAGCGGATCTTCGCCTTCCACAGCGTTCCCATGCCGACCAGGAAAATGAACCCGGTCGGGATCGAGATCAGCTCCGTGGTCAGCATGAACAGCGGCCGCATGTCAGGGTTGATGCCGCTGTCGAACAGGTGGTGCTGCCAGACGAAGAAGCTGAGCAGCGTGACGCCGATTATCCCGGCCGCGGCCACCTTGTAACCGAACAGCGGCTTACGGGTGAACACCGGGAGCAGTTCAAGCACGATGCCGAATCCGGGCAGCGCCAGGATGTAGACCTCCGGGTGGCCGAAGAACCAGAACAGGTTCTGCCACAGGTAGCTGCTGCCGCCTAGCTGCTCCGCGAAGAACGCGGTCTGCACGGTCCGGTCCATCAGCGTCGAGTAGCAGCCCACGACCAGGATCGGCGCAGCCAGGGTCATCATCACCGACGTGCCGAGTATGCCCCAGACGAACATCGGGAGCCGGCTCCAGCGCATCCCGGGAGCGCGGTAGCAGATGACCGTGATCAAGATGTTGAAGCCGGCCAGGATCATCGACAGGCCCATCAGGCCGAACGCGAAGAAGTAGGCGTCGGCAGCCGACGTGTCCTGCACCGACAGCGGGGCGTAGCCGGTCCAGCCGAAGTGGAAGCCGCCGAGCGGCAGCGCCGTCAGCAGCACGATGAAGGCGGCCGGGGTGAGCCAGAAGGACAGCGCCTCCAGGCGCGGGAAGGCGACGCGCTTCGACCCGATCATGAGCGGCACGAGGTAGTTGCCGAACGGACCCAGGATCACGGAGGTCATCAGCATCATCATCATGGTGCCGTGCTCACCGACGATCTCGGCGTACACCGCTGAGCTGAAGACGTGGTGCACCGGGGAGAGTAGCTCGGTCCTGATCCCCATGGCGAGCAATCCGGCCGTGCAGAAGTAGATGATCATCCCGATCAGGTACTGGATACCCACCACCTTGTGGTCGTGGGTGAACCGGAAGTACCTGGCGAGGCCGGTGTCGCCGCCGTTCCTGAGCTGGTAATCGGTGGTCCGCTTGCCAACGACCTGCTTGACCAGGTCGTTGAACACGCCGAGCCCGATCAGCCAGCCGATCACCAGGAACAGGTAGCCGAGCACGATCGGGGTGTCGTTGCTGTCCGGCGAACCGCCGCCGGTAGCGGCCTGCGGGTATCCCGACGTGATCAGGTTGCCCAGCCAGTGGCCGAACGCATACCCGGCCACGGCGCCGACGATGCCGGCGAGTATCCCCGGGCGCAACCACCACGGCCGGGCTGCCGCCTGCCCCGCGGGCTCGCCGCCGCCGGTCCTCCCGCTCGTGCCTGGCTCTGTCTCGATGGCCATCAAGTCACCTCATCACTTCAACGGACGCTGAGACGCGCACTGCCGTGGCCAGGCTCGTCATGGCTGCACCGGATCCTGGCCCGGGTAGTAGCCGCCCCCGGCGGAGGTCAGGCCGAGCTTGTTCATGACGGGTCCCGAGCAATGCGCAGGGATGACCGTCGGGTCGTACGTCGTGGCGTACGGCTGACAGCGGTTCAGGAGTGTGGTGACGCTCGCGAACTGCGTCTTCGTGGCCGAGACCCAGGACTGGAACTGCGAGACCTTCATGACCTTGCCGTAGTCGAACATCGCGCCGTGCCAGAGCCCGCATAGCTCGGCGCAGTGAACCGTGATGTCGCCCTCGTCCTGGGTCTTGGTGTACGCGACGTTGTTGACGCCCGGGTTCGCGTCGGACTTCACGCCGAGCTGGTAGGCCCAGAAGCTGTGGATGACGTCGAGCGAGGTCACGTTGAACTGCACCCAGGTGTCCGTGGGAAGCACCAGGTCATTGGTCTCGAATCCGCCGAACTGCGGGTACCGGAAGGTGAACTTCCACTGCTGCGCGATCACCTGCACGACGAGCACCTGGCCAGGAGACCACGGTGCCTGCTGGGACGCCACCGTGAGCCTCGCGCCCGGCGGGTTCCAGATCGGGGCAGCGCCCTCGCCGCCGCCCGCGCCGGCTGGCGCGATCAGCTGATAGGTACCGAAGGCGAAGAGGCCGAGCACGATGGCGGAGGTGATGGTGATCCACGCCACCTGGATCCTGGCATGGCCGTGCAGCGCTGGACCGTCCTCCTCGTCGCCCTCGCGATGACGCCAGACGACGAGCGAGTACCCGAAGAACACCAGCACGAACGCCACGACCGGGAGACACAGCACGGTCAGCACGTTCATGTCGAACTGCTGGCCCTGCGCGGCCGAGCCCAGTTTGCCCGGCGGCACGTTCGGCCCGAGCAGGAACCAGAAGAGCAAGTCAGCGGCGAGCGCTACGACCAGCCAGATCAGGAAGATCCGGCGCCCGTGGCTCACCTCGCGGCCCGCTGTGGCCGGCGCCGCGGTGTCGGCGGCCATCAGGACACCTCCATGTTTCCGGTCATGTACCCGATGGTCTGCATCGGGCCGCCGAACCCGTCGATGAAGCCGCCGCCGCAGGGGATACGGCACTGCCACATGTAACTGCCCGGCGTGGTGGGCGCCTTGAAGCTGAACTTCATCGTCGCGTGCGGAACTGGCTTGCCATCTTCGACGGGCAGGCACGGCGCGGTGGTGCACAAGTCGTTGTTCTCCGCCACCGTGGTGGGCGATCCCATCGGCACGTTGAGCCCGATGCCCGGGATCGAGAACGTGTGGCCGATCGAGCAGAACTGCCAGCCGTCGAGGGTACTGACCTTCTTGCCGTCGACGGTCTCGAAGTTGCCGATAGTCCCGGTTACCTGGCCGAAGAACAAGTTGCGTGGCGGCGTGCAGCCGTCGTAGCCGAATATCGTCACGTGGACCGTCGACCCGGCCGGAACCTTGAACAAGGTGGTGTGGACCCACTGCTTGCTCGTCGGGTCCTGGATGAAGTAGCTGACCCAGTCCGGCCGGTTGCTGATCGTGGTCTCTGGCGTCTCTTGCATGACGAGGCTGACCTGGTTGCCGGGTCCCTGGCTCGCGGTGACTACCGGCGGCCCCGGCAGCAACCAGTGCGCGATCGCGAAGATCGCAGCACCGACGACGGCGAGGAACGCCACGAGCAAGGTCCCCACGCGGACTTGCAGGGACATCAGTCACCACCTCGCTTCTTCGCGGCGCTCATCGCGCACGACTCGGGCCGGCGCTGCGAATTACCTCACCACGCCGGAAAGCAAACGACTGCACTGATAGTGCTGGTCACGGGAAACAGGCCGCAATAGCTTGGGACGCGTATGACGAAACTGTCATCATCAGCACCACGGGTTCTCGGGCCAGTCCGGTCGCCCGCCGGCCGTCATGCCCGGCGAGATGGCCTGCAATCCGCGCAAGAGTGGCGTGAACGTTATACGGCCTTTTAGGTTCTTTAGTCTTGACTTGATGGTGCTTCAGGAGTAGACCACTTGCCGAGGACCGTCGGGCGCGTGGCGTCCAACCTGCCCGCCTGCCGTCCGCTACCTTGGCCTGAAGGCCGCTTAGAGGAACGATCGAAGGCGCGATGACCGCGGCACGTGAGGACTCCCGAACGGCTGGACCCGGGTCGGCCTGGGTAGGCCATGCCTGGTCCGATGCTGCGTCACCGCGGATTCTGCTGATCGACGACGAGCCCCAGATCAGCGGATTCGTGGGCCGCGCGCTGGAACGGGCGGGGTACCGGGCCGACGTCGCGGCCGACGCGGTCAGCGGCGTGCGGTCCGCCGCCGACGGCGGCTACGACCTCGTGATCCTCGACCTGATCATGCCCGACATGGACGGCCGCACCGCGCTGGCCGCGATCCTGCGCGCCCATCCGTCCCAGGCGGTTCTCGTGCTGTCCTGCAACTCGGACCCGGCCACCAAGGTGGAGTGCCTGGACCTCGGGGCCAGGGATTACCTGACCAAGCCGTTCTCACTGGCCGAGCTGACCGCGCGGGTCAGGGCCAGGCTGCGCGAGAACGCGCTGCGCAGCGAGGTCACGCGGGTCGGTGACCTGACGCTGGATGCCGGCCGCCTGGTCGCCGACAGCGGCACCGGGCCGGTCGCCCTGACCAGACTGGAGTTCCTCTGCCTGCGGGCCCTGATGGAGCACGGCCATGACGCGGTGACCAAGAGCGAGCTGCTTGCCTCGGTCTGGGGCATCGAGTTCGATCCTGGCTCCAACATTGTCGACGTGTGCATCAGGCGGCTCAGGGTCAAGCTCGGATTCGCCCTGATAGAGACGGTGCGCGGTGAGGGTTACCGGCTCGCATCCTGAGCAGTCCGCGATGGCTGCTCGCGAGGAGCCACCCGGGCCGGCTACCTCCGCGTCGATCTCCCAGCCTGAGCTTGCCTGGCTGCTGCTCTGGCTGGTCTGCGTCATCGCCATCGTGGCGTTCCCCGCCTGGCAGGCGATCCCGTTCGACCTCATCTGGATCGGCCTGGCCGCGCTCTACGGCTTCACGCTGTGGCCGAACCGCAGGATGCTCGCGCTGACCGGCACCGCGCTGGTGACGACGGCGGCGGCGCTCAGCGACGACGCGCTGCGCCACCTGAGGTTCGGTCCCTCGGTCGAGCAGATCCCGCTGCTCGCGACCATCTTCCTCGGCCTCACCTGGCAGGCGCACCGCAGAATGGCCGCGCGGGACCGGGCCAGGATCGCCGCCGAGGCCCAGCGGCTCCTGCTGCTGCAGCGCCAGTTCCTGCAAGACGCCTCCCACCAGCTCAGAACCCCGATCACGATCGCGCTCGGCCACGCCGAGCTGCTGGCCGGCGCGCTGGCGGGACGGCAGCAGCGCGACATCCATATCGTCGTCGGCGAACTCGAGCGGCTGAAGGCCCTGAGCGAGCGCCTGCTCCTCGTGGCGGCTGCGGAGAATCCCGATTTCCTCTCCCCGGCGCCCGGTGACCTCGACATGCTCGCGGCTGAGCTGCTCCTGCGCTGGCAGCCGACCGCGCCGCGCCGCTGGAAGCTGGGCCACGTCGCGCCCGTGACGGCGGTGATCGACGCCGAGCGGCTTAGCCTGGCGCTGGACGCCCTAGTCGAGAACGCGGTACGGCACACGAGCCGGGACGACGAGATAACGATCTCGGTTCTCAGGGACAGCATCGACCCGTTCGCCCGTATTGTGGTCGAAGACAGCGGAGCCGGAATCGCCGAGACAGCCATCCCGCATATCTTTGACCGGTTCCGGTCGTTCGGCGGCGGTGGCAGCCGCGGAACCGGTCTCGGCCTTGCCCTTGTGCGCGCTGTCGCGCACGGCCACGGGGGCGAGGTGACGGTCAGCAGCATGCTCGGCCACGGCAGCCGGTTCGAGCTGGCCCTGCCGGTCGGGCCGCCGAGGGACGAGGCACCGCACGACCAGGTGCTGACCGCCGGCCAGGCATGGCGCGACCGGACACGTCAGATTCAGCAGGAGGGCATCGTGCAGCGGGAGGCCAGGTGAGTCCGCGGCTGGGCGGTCGCCTCAGGCGGGCGGGCGAGCGGGTCAGGATCAGCGCCCTGCTGACCGGCGGGGGCGTCGCCCTGCTGGCCTTCGTCGCGGTGACGGTCCTGAGCGCGGGCGGCTCGGCGCGGGCGACTCCTAAGGCGGCCCGCGCGTTCGCGCTCGGCAGGCTGGGCCATCCCGGCCAGACGGTATCGTTGCGCGCCGAGGCCGGTCGGCCGGTGATCATTAACTTCTTCGCCTCGTGGTGCACGCCCTGCCGCAAGGAGACCCCGTTGCTCGCCAGCTTCTACCGATCCCACCATGGCCGCGTTCTGGTCATCGGCGTGGACAGCAACGACAAGAGCAGCGCGGCCGCGGCTTTCTTGCGGGCGCACGCCGTCAGTTACCCGGTCGGCTTCGACCGGACCGCGTCCGTAGCCGTCTCCTACGGCGTCGCGGCCCTGCCGCAGACGTTCTTCCTGAACGCCAGGCACCAGATCGTCAGGCACATCGTGGGTGCCGTGACAGCGCGCGAGCTGTACTCCTGGACAGCCAGACTCCCCCGGCACATCGGAGCGAGCTAGATGCAGACCACCAGAACAGATCCGCCCTACGTTCCGCTCCGCCGGAGCGGCTGGCCGACCCGCCGCGCGCCCCGCTGGGCGATAGGCGCCGGCGCCCTGCTGCTGGCCGCCGCGATTGCTGTCGGGCTCGCGCACCGGCCGACCACCGGGCAGCGCGCTACCGACTTCCGCAGCCTGCTCCAGCAGCTCAATGCCGACGTCGAGTCCTGTTCCGGCGGCGTCCGCGAGTCCCTGTTCGTGCTGCACAGAATCGATGCCGGGACCAGCAGCGACCTGAAGACCGCGGTCAACGTGGCTAACACGGCGTCGGCGAATTGCTCACCCGCCAACAACGAGCTGCTCGACGACCTCACGACCGTCCAGGCGCCGGAATCGCTCGCCAGCTACCACCTGCAGACAGCGGTTGCCGCGCTGATCGACTGGGCGGCTCCGCGCGCTGTGCAGGTGGCCGCCGATGTCGCTACCGTGCTGTCCGATCGCGGTACGCCGGCCGAGGCCGGCGACCGGGCGGCGCTGCGCCTGGCCCTGCGCAAGCTAGACGCTCAGCGCACCGTCGTCTACGCGGCCCTCGAGCCTGCGATCAGGTCCCTCTCCCCCGCCTCCGCACCACCTACCCTGTATGGCTAGCCCAGGTCAGGCACGCCGAGGCGCCCGGGCTCCCCGGCGCCCGTTCGGTGCGGAGTAGCTAGCCCGATGCCAGGAATGCAGAGCGGGCTGAACCTCTCCAACCCGGTTCTCGTGGCGGCGTTCCGATCCGCGCTGTTGCATCAGGGGCTGTCCGCCTTGCTGGCCTTGGCCACGCTCGCGATCATCTGGGCCTGCCTGCGGGAATGGCGGCCGGCCCTGGTTAGCAATGGCGGCCGGGCGCGGTCCGGGCGCAGCGACACCGGCGAGCCCGGCAGCCCACCAGAAGCGGCCGCCCGCAAGCTGCTACGGCTGAGCTTCGGGCTGCTGTGGATCTTCGACGGCATCCTCCAGGCGCAGCCCGCGATGGCGGCCGGCCTGCCCGGGAAGGTCATCGCCCCGGCGGCCGCAACCTCGCCCGGCTGGGTGCGGGAACTGGTGAACTGGGCCGGAACCGCCTGGTCCTACCATCCCGTCCAGGCCAGTAGCGCGGCAGTCTGGATCCAGGTCGGAATCGGGATCTGGATGCTCGCCGCGTCGCACGGCCCCTGGTCGCGGCTGGCCGGAGCGGCCGGAGTCGGCTGGGGACTCATCGTCTGGGTTTTCGGCGAGGCATTCGGCGGGGTGCTGGCGCCCGGCCTGACCGTGCTGTTCGGCGCGCCCGGCGCGGCGCTCCTGTACTGCCTGGCGGGGGTCCTCCTCGCACTGCCCGAGCGGTCCTGGCGCTCGGCTGCCCTCGGCCGGCGGCTGCTCGCGGCGCTCGGAGCGTTCTTCCTCGCCATGGCCGTCCTGCAGGCCTGGCCGGGCCGCGGCTTCTGGCAGGGCACCGAGCACGGGCGGTCGGGCACTCTGACCGGCATGGTTGCGAACATGGCCGCCACCCCGCAGCCTTCCGGGCTGTCCGCCCTGGTCAAGGGCTTCGCGGCGGTCACGGCCAGTCATGGATTTGGCATTAACGCACTCGCCGTGGCCGCTCTCGCGGTCATCGGACTGGGCCTGGTCAGCCGGCGAAAAGAGCTGCTGCTGCCGGTCATGATCGCCGCCGCCGTCCTGTGCCTCGCCGACTGGCTTCTCGTCGAAGACCTCGGCTTCCTTGGCGGCCTCGGCACCGACCCGAACAGCATGGTCCCGCTACTGCTGCTCGTCACCGGCGGCTATGTCGCCGTGACCCGGGCCGCGCCCGCTATCGCGACCGAGTCGGCGGCGCAGCCGTCGCCGGACGGCGCCGGGCAGCCCGACGGCGCGCACCCGGCTGGCGGCCGGCTGCCCTGGCCAGCCTGGCACGGGGCACTGCGGCCGGCCAGGCTGGCGGGGCGGTTCGCGTCGGCCAGCGCCCAGGGCATCCTGGCCGTCTGGGCCGGCGCGGTCGTGCTGCTCGGTGCCGCGCCGATGGCCTTCGCGCAGGCTAGCGCAGTCGCCGACCCAATCATCGCGCAGGCGATTGGCGGCTCGAGCGCGCCGCTCGACGTGCCTGCGGCTCCGTTCCAGCTGACCGACCAGAACGGCCGCTCGGTATCGCTGGCCAGCCTGCACGGCAAGGTGGTGCTGCTGACCTTCCTCGACCCGGTCTGCACGACCGACTGCCCGCTCATCGCCCAGGAACTGCGGGTAGCCGACCAGATGCTGGGGGCGAAGGCGGCGAACGTTGAGATCATCGCGATCGCGGCCAACCCGCTCTACTACACGACCGGCTACCTGCGTGCGTTCGACCGCCAGGAGCGCCTGGCCGGCGTGCGCAACTGGCACTACCTGACCGGCTCGCTCAGCCAGCTCCGCAAGGTATGGGCTGATTACGGCATCACCGTCCAGGTGCTGCCCGGGGGCCAGATGATCGGCCACAACGACCTCGTGTTCGCCATCGACGGGGCAGGTCACATCCGCACCGAGATCAATTCCGATCCTGGCGCGGGAACAGCGAGCTCGAGGTCGTCGTTCGCCGGCGAGTTCACCCAGGCGGCCGAGCGGGCGCTGGCCACCAACGGCTCTTCCAGCTGAGCGAGGAACGATGCACTATCTAACCGGCAACTGGTCGTTCGACCCGTTCGCCATAATCGCGCTGATCCTCGCGTGCTGGCATGAGGTCGGGCTGGCCAGACTCGCCCGCCGATCACGTCCGGAGCGCACCAGGCAGCGCCGGCTCAGGTCGCTGTGGTTCTACGGCGGGCTGGTTGTCCTGGTGCTCGCTGTCGAGTCGCCTATCGACTACTGGTCAGGCAGCTACTTCTTCGTGCACATGATCCAGCACCTGCTGCTGATGTTCGCCGCGCCGGTCCTGATCGTGGCCGGCGCTCCGTGGCAGCCGCTGCTCGACGGCCTGCCAGGCAGGCTGGGACGCGAGGCGACCAGGGAGATCATGGCCGGCGACTGGTCCCGGCCCGTCCGCGCGATCGGCGGGTTCCTGCTCCGCCCGTGGGTGGCCATCATCGCCTTCAACCTCGTGATGGTCTTCTGGCACCTGCCGGGGCCCTTCGATCTCGGCGAGCGCAATCAGGCCGTCCATATCTGGCTGGTGCATGGCAGTTTCTTCCTGACCGGCGTGCTGTTCTGGCTCCAGTTCATCCCGTCGCCGCCGTTCCGGATCAAGATGTCGAGGCCGGCCCAGGCCGTCGCGCTGGTGGCGACCAACGTGCAGATGTGGATCCTGGCCATGTCGATGAGCTTCTTCACGACGGCGTCCTGGTACACGGTCTACGCACATGCCCCGGGCGTGACCCTGCCGCCGCTGGCCGACCAGCAGCTGGGTGCCGCGATCTTGTGGGTGTGCGGCGACTTCTGGGCCGTCCCGACGATGATCTACGTCGTCCGCCGGATGCTCGCCGAGGAGGGCGACGTCGGGAAGGCCATCGACCGGATCCTCGGCCGCGGATCGCGGCGCTACCAGTGGGCGGGCCGCCAGTAAGGCGACGAGGGGCCGACTCCGGCCCGGCCGACTCCGGGCCGGCCGACTCCGGGCCGGCCGCCTCAGCAGGGACGATTCCGGCCGGAAACCCGATGGTAACCGGCTATGCCGTCGATGTTCGCGTGTCGCTACCGGTTCCAGGGCTGCTCGTTGGGCATTCTTTGATCAGGCCCCTCCGGGTATGAGCTGGAGGGGCCTCAATAACGCCAGCCCAGCCAGCCCAGCGGGCCTGGCCGGGCCGCAGGGCTAGGCGGTCCAGGTGACGGGGAGGCCGTGCGGCGGCGCGGTGCCCAGCAGTCGGCGCGTACCGCCCGGCCAGGTCGTGACCTCGACTGGTGTCTGCGGGGTCCCCTTGACCAGTTCCAGCGTGACGCGGGCGAACCGGGCCGACTCGGTCGCCGTCGCACCCACCGCCGCGACTCCCTCGGCCACCTCCCGCGCCTGCTCCGCGTCCAGGTACTGCTGCATGATCGAGTGCCAGAGCACCGTCCAGGTCCCGGGCACCAGGGTGATCCCGGCGATCGTGGCCGATGCCGGCTCGGCCCGCAGGCTCGCCGGTACCTGCCCGGCGAGGTCGAGCGCGCCGCGCAGCCGCTCCATCCGCGCCACCTGATCGGCCCAGACGTACGCGCTGAGCCGGAGCCGGCCGTCCAGGCTCAGCGGGTCGACCGGGCTGAGATCGCCACCGGCGCGGGAGATCACGTCGACGGGCCGGACCGGGGGCGGCTGGCCGGCCCAGCCGCCCGGCATCCGCACCGGAGACGACTCATCGCCGTAGCTGACCCCGGCGCCGGAGATCCAGAACCGGTCCGCGCGCAGGTTGAGGCCGGCGCTCGCCCCGATCTCGACCAGGCGGACCGGGCGGGCCTGCTCGGCGACGAGATAGCAGAGCGCTCCGGCCAGGGCCGCGCCCCGGCCGACCTCGTTGGTCTGCGGCGGGTGGTCCAGCCAGGCGCGGATCTGCAGCGCGTGCGCCTCGAGAACCCGTCGCATGGCCGGCCAGGCCAGGGCGGCTTCAGGCCCGGCGTCGGCCGACCCGCCGGCTGTGGGATAGAAGCCGGCCAGCTCGGGCGCGCTGCCGGTCAGCACCAGTGCGTGCACGCCGCCGAGCATCCGCAGCGCCAGCGCGCTACGGCCCGGGTCGCTCAGGTGACCATCGAGGACGGCCGCGGTCGGACCGCCCGCCAGCAGGTCCTCGGCGGCGCGGCGGAGCAGCCCGGCGTAGAGCGGGCTGCCCAGCGTGTCGCAGTGTGACGCCTGGGTTCTCAGCACCCGTGCGGTTCGCTGAATCGGGCTCTCTGTCGTACTTCGGTTCACGCTGCCTATCATGAGGCAATGCCGTCCTTCGCCGAGATCGTCGTGCGGAATGCCCTGATCGCCGACGGCACGGGCGGCCCGCTGACCGGCGGTGACGTCGCGTTCGGCGACGGCCGGATCCTGTCGGCAGGCGCTGAACCGGCCCTGGCCGGGCCGTCGACCATCGAGCTTGATGCCCGCGGCGAGCTCGTCTGCAGCCCGGGCTTCGTCGACGTGCACACCCACGACGACGCCGCCCTGATCCAGCATCCCGGGCTGGAGTTCAAGGTGGCACAGGGCTGTACCAGCCTGGTCATCGGGAACTGCGGGTTCAGCGGCTTCCCGGCTACGGGCGTCGAGGACATCGAGTCGATCGCCGGGGCGACCTGGCCCGACCTGGACGGCTACCGCAGCGCCGTGCTCGCGGGCGGGTTCGCCTGCAACGCGATGGCGCTGGTCGGGCACAACACCGTCCGGATGGTCACCATCGGGCGCGAGGACCCGCGGCCGGCCACGCCGGCCGAGCTGGCCGCCATGCGCGGGCAGGTGGAGCGCGCGATGGAGCAGGGCGCGTGCGGGCTGTCGACCGGGCTGATCTACAAGCCGGGCAAGTGGGCGCCCACCGAGGAGATCATCGAACTGGCCGGCGCCGCCGCGAACAGCGGTGGCCTGTACGCCACACATATGCGCAACGAGGGCGACTACCTGCTCGAGGCGGCAGCCGAGGCCATTCGCATCGGCGCGGAGTCCGGCTGCCGGGTGCATATCTCCCACCACAAGGCGGCCGGTCGGCCCAACTGGGGCAAGGTCGCCGACTCGCTGGCGGCGATCGACCGGGCGAACTCGGCCGGCTCCGACGTCACGCTCGACTTCTACCCCTATACCGCCAGCAGCGGCCCGATGGCCGAGTACGTCAGCGCCGACACGATCACCCCGGACTGGGCCGAGCAGAATCAGTTCGCGACCTGCCCGCCGTTCCCCGGCTACCAGGGCCGGAAGGTCAGCGACGTCGCGGCCAGCGAGGGGATCGCGCTGCCGGACCTCATCCGGCAGGTCTTCACCGCGCCGGGCGGGCTCGCCACCATCAGCATCGGCTTCGGGATGTCGGAGGACGACCTGGTCACGAACGTCCGCCACCCGCTGATGATGATCGGCTCGGACGGCATTCCCGAACTCGAGGGGCTCCCGCATCCCCGGCTGTACGGGACGTTTCCCAGAGTGTTCGCCGAGTACGTCCGCGGTCGCGGCGAGCTCTCCGTCAGCGAGGCGGTCCGCCGGATGACCAGTCTCCCGGCGGACCGCTTCGGGCTGGCCGATCGTGGCCGGCTGACTCCGGGCGCCTGGGCCGATGTCGCGGTCTTCGACCCCGCCGCCTTCCGTGACGTCGCGACCTTCGACGAACCCAAGCGCGAGCCAGAAGGCCTGCACTGGCTCATCGTCAACGGAATCCTGACCTACGACCGCGGCCGCCACACCGGCGCCCGGGCGGGCCGCCTGCTGCGCTTCAGCCGCTCCAGCTCATGATGGCCCGGGCTACCGGCGGCGGGCCTTGATGGCCTCGACGAGAGCGGGCAGGACTTCGTGCAGGTCACCGATCACCGCGTAGTCGGCCTTGGTGACGATCGGGGCGCCGGCGTCGGTGTTGATGGCCACGATCGTCTTCGCGCCCTGGCAGCCCGCCATGTGCTGGATCGCGCCGCTGATCCCGCAGGCCAGGTAGAGCTCGGGCGTGATCTTGGTCCCGGTCTGGCCGACCTGCTGCCGGTGCGGGCGCCAGCCCTCGCTGGTCACCACCCGCGAGACGCCCACCACCCCGCCGAGCAGCCCGGCCAGCTCCTCCAGCACGGCGAAACCATCCGGACCGCCGACGCCGCGACCGCCGCCCACCACGACCCGGGCGCTGGCCAGCGAGACGCCCGAGCGCCGGTCCGCTGACTCGGCGGCCAGCACGGTCAGATCACCGTCGGCCAGTTCGGGCTGGTAGACCTCGACGCTGACCTCTCCCTCGCCTCCCGCCCCGGCCAGCGCATCGGCGGGGACGGCGTCGGCGGCCACGGTGAGCAGCGCGGCCGGCGCCGCCAGGACGGCATCCTCGAGCAGGCTGCCCGCCCACCGCTGGCGCACGAGGCGGCACTCGCCGGGCGCGATCCGGGCCGCGGACACGCAGTTCGCCGCCATCGGCAGGCCGGTGATCGCGCCGAGGTGAGCCAGCACCTCGCTGCCGTGATCAGTGGCCGCCGCGACCACCGCCGAGATCCAGCCGGAACCGCCGAGCGGACCCGCTCCCGGGTCAATCGACGGGTCGGCCGCCAGGCCGGCCAGTGCCCGCGCCCAGGCCAACGGCGCGTAGCCGGACAGCTCGGCCGAACCGATCGCCCACGCCCGGCCGACACCAGCGGCCGCCAGTTCCCCGGGGCTGACCGCCCCGGCCGGGCCGAACCAGACCGCGGCCAGCTCCTCGTCCGCCGATCCGGCCAGGGCCCGAGCGACGGCCAGCGCCCGCATCGACGCGTCCACGCCGCCGCCGCCCGCGTCGGTCTCGATCAGGCACAGGACGGTCATGTCAGCACCCCGAGCTCGTCGAGCAGGCTGACCAGGGCCGGAACCGCCTCGGTGCCCGCGCCGAGCACCTGGGCCTTCTTCCCCGCTCCCGCAGGGACCCGCAGCCGCTCCATCCGCAGCCCGTCCGGTTCGAAGCTCGGCTCGATCGTCTCGATGGTGGCGCGCTTGGCCCGCAGGCGGCCGGGCAGCGACGGGTAGCGCGGCAGGTTGATCCCTTCCTTGACACTGACCACGGCGGGCAGCGGCAGGTCGAACACCTCCTCGGGGCCGCGATACTCGCGGCTGGCCACGATCCGCTCCGGCCGGTCCCCGGCCACGATAACCTCAAGCCCCTTGATCCCGGTCACGCACGGCAGGCCAAGCAAGTGCGCCACTCGCACCGGAACCTGATAGCCGCCGGTGTCGGCCGCCTCGTTGCCGAACAGCAGCAGGTCGTACGGCACGCCCCCGCCGCCGACCGCCTCGGCGATCGCGTCAGCCGTCGCCATCGGGCCCCACTCGGCGCCGTCGGTCTGGAGCAGGATCCCGCGGCTGGCTCCGAGCGCGAGCATGTCGCGCAGCTGGGCGGCCGCGTCGGGCGGCCCGAGGGTCAGCACCGCAACCGAGCCGCCGAGACGCTCGGCGACCTGCACCGCTTCCTCGACCGCGCACTCCTCGTGCGGGCTGACCGTGAAGCCGGACATCGTCGTGTCCACCTCGAGCCCGTCCGGCGTCACCATGATCGCTCCGCCGACCATCGGCACCCGTTTCACGCAGACGCAGATCTCCACGGGCTCAGCACCTGATCCGGTCGTTCGCCGGGTCGAACAGCGGTGTCGAGCCGGCCACCGCGACAGTGACCGGGTACTGCTCGCCGAGGTACTCGACGGCGAGCGTACGGCCCTGCACCGCCTGGTCGGCCGGCAGGTACGCGAGCAGGATGTGCTGGCCGACCGACGGGCCGGAGCCCGCGCTGGTCACGTACGAGGTCCGGCCGCGCGAGTCGGTCAGCACCGCGCCGTCGGCCCCGAGCACGGGCTCGCCGCCCATCGGGTAGCGAAGCTCGCCGGTGGCCGACGCGTGATCGTCGACCGTCAGCGTGCACAGCACGGCGGCCGGCGGCTGCTCGCGCTGAGCCAGGTAGGCGGCCTTGCCGAGGAAGTCCTGCGCCTTGACCCTGGGCCTGGTCATGCCCGCCTCGACCAGGTTGAAGTCGCCGGTCAGCTCGGCGCCGAACGCGCGGTACCCCTTCTCCAGCCGGCCGGTGGTCCCGTAGACGCCGATGCCCGCCGCGATCATGCCCGACGGCTGGCCGGCGTCCCAGAGCGCGTCCCAGAGCTTGCCGCCCTCCTCCATCGGCAGGTACAGCTCCCAGCCGAGCTCGCCGACGTAGGAAATGCGGGACGCGAGCACGGTCAGCCCGCCGGCCTCGATCTCCTTGCACGTCCCGAACGGCATGCCGGGGTGCGACACGTCGTCGGAGGTGACCCGGCTCAGGATCTCCCTGGCCTTCGGCCCCCACAGTCCGAGCGTGGTCCAGGCCGAGGTGACCTCGGTGACGACGGCCTGGCCGCCGGCCGGCAGGTGATCGGTGATCCACTTGAGGTCCATCATCCCGGTGGCCCCGCCGGTCACGACGCGGAACTTGTCCGCCGCCAGCCGCATGATCGTCAGGTCGCCGCGGAACCCGCCGCGGTCGTCGAGGAGCGAGGTGTAGACCACCCGCCCGGGCGCGACGTCCAGCTGGGCGACGGCCAGGTACTGCACGGCGGCGAGCGCGTCCGGGCCGGCGATGTCGAGCACGGCGAACGCGCTGAGGTCGATCAGCGCGGCATGGTCCCGCATCGCGAGGTGCTCGGCGTTGATGATCGGCGACCACCACCGGGACTCCCACTCGGCGGACCGCGGCATCAGCTGCCCCGCGTATCGCTCGAGCAGGCCCGAGTTGGACTCGTACCAGAACGGCCGCTCCCAGCCGGCCGTCTCGAAGAACACGGCGCCGAGGTCGCGCTCGCGGTCGTAGGCCGGGCCGACCCTGGTCGGCCGCCCGGATTCCCACTGCTCGCCCGGGTGCACGATCCCGTACATCTTGTTGAAGCCTTCGGCCGCCCGCGCCGCGACGTGCGCGACCGTGCGCTGGTGCGGCCAGAACCGGGAGATGTCGGCCTCGTGAATGTCGATCTCCGGCGCGCCGCCGGCCATCCATTCCGCCGCCGCGCGGCCGATGCCGGGCCCTTCCTTGATCCAGCTCGCGGCGACCGACCACAGCCCCGCGACCTCCGGGGTCTCCCCGATAGCCGGATGCCCGTCGGGCGTCATCGAGATCAGGCCGTTAATGGCATAACGAATTCCCGCCCGCTCGTCGCCGAGCAGATCGGGCATCAATTCGAGCGCCTGCGCCAGCTGCGGGTCGAAGTCGTCCTGGGTGAACGGGAGCTCGGTCGGTGAGAGCACCGACTGCTCGATCGACGGGATGGCATCGGGGTCGACGATGATCGGCCGGTGTGCGTACGAGCCGACCTCCATGTCGCCGCCGTGCTGCCGCTCGTACATGTTGAGGTCCACGTCGCGCACGATCGGGTAGCTGATCTCGCCCGGCCGGTCGGCGAACTGCGCGATCGGCCCGACGCTGATCATCTGGTGCACGATCGGGGTCAGCGGGATCCGCGCGCCGGCCATCGTCGCCAGCCGCGGCGACCAGACCCCGCAGCAGATCACGACCAGCTCGGTCGCGATATCGCCGGCCGTCGTGCGCACCCCCGTGATCCGGCCGCCGGGGCGGCCGGATCCGGCGCCGTCCGGCGCGGTGTCGATCCCGAGGATCTCGGTATTCGGCACCACCGTCAGCGCGCCGGCGTTCTCCGCGTGCTCGCGCATCAGCGTCCCGGCCCGCAGCGAGTCGACGACGCCGACCGTCGGGAAGTAGGCGCCGCCGATGATCACCGAGTCGTCGAGGAACGGGACCAGCTCGCGCACCTGCGCCGGGGTCATCATCTCGGCCGGGATCTCCCACGCCTTCGCCGCGGTGCAGCGCCGCCGCAGCTCCGTCATCCGCTCGGCGGTCCTGGCCACCTCGAAGCCGCCTGACTCGGTGAACACGCCGAGCTTCTTGAACTGCTCGGTGCTGTCGCGGGTCAGCTCCATCATCATCTTGGAGTAATCGATCGGGTAGATGAAGTTGGATGCGTGCCCGGTCGAGCCCCCCGGATTGGGCATCGGCCCCTTGTCGATCAGGACCAGATCGCGCCAGCCCAGCTCGGCCAGGTGATAGGCGAGGCTGTTGCCCACGATCCCCGCGCCGATGATGACGGCGCGGGCCCGGCTCGGGATGTCATTCATAACCTTCCAGGCCCCCATAGCTCTCTGCTCGTTACTGCCCTAACCGCATCGTCGGCCCGCTGATGTCGTCATAGCAGCATCAACGGGCCGACGATGTTCCAGGCTGTCGCGGTTACTCGACCGGGATCTCCTTGTTGATCAGGCCGAGGTCGATCCCCTGCCGGCTGCGCACGATGCGTGCGACCACGTAGACCAGGATGGCCAGCACGTACATCGCGCCCATGTAGTACAGGGAGTCCCTGTTGTTGACTCCGTAGCCGGCGTTGGTCAGCCACTCGTAGAGGTTGAACCCGAGCAGCCCGATCGTGATCCAGCCGGCGACCGGCACGATCGGCACGCCGAGCAGCTTGATCCGGCTGGCCGGCGAGGCCGCCCACAGGTCCTTCTTGATGAACGGAAGCAGCACCACCGCGATCGCCGTGAACAGGTAGGTCACCGCGATGACCAACGGTCGCGTCCAGCGTGTAGGTATAGAACTTCGACCAGTACGCGTAGACGGCGCTGAGCCCGACCGCCGGAAGCAGCATCAGGACCAGCGAGTACATCGGCACCTTGCGCTTCTCCGAGACCTCCGCGGCCCGGTCCGGCAGGATCCGGTCGAACGCCGCCGCGAAGATCACCCGGGTCGAGGACAGGAACAGCGTGCCGACCCAGGCGATGAACCACAAGAACATCACGACGAGCAGCACGACCTGGAAGATCTGGTTGTGCACCATCCAGCCGATGAACATCACCGGGTACGGCCAGATCGGAATCGCCGCGGGCACCTTGCCGCCGTAATAAGCGCTCCAGTACAGCGCGCCGGTGTTGTTGTAGAACGCCTGGCCCATGGTCTTGTTGATCAGCACCAGGAATAGCACCGACAGCGCGACGGTGATCCACAGGCCGCCGAACATGCCGGCGAAGACCCGCCGGAAGTCGCTGGCGCCGCGGATCTCGCCGTACAGCGTCGAGCCCCAGTTCGGCCAGAGCAGGTAGAACATCATCATCGGCACCAGCAGCATGCTCGCGCTGACCGGGCTGAACCCGAACGCCGGCGAGACGTAACCGGACGCCTTCGCGCCCGCGTTGGTCTTCTGATAGGCGTGGGCCACGCCGAAGATCTTGTGTGCCTCCAAGTTGAACGAGCTGACGAAGCTGGCGTGGTTGTTGATCGCGAGCAGCAGCAGAATCACGCCGAAGCCGAGCAGGCCGCCGTAGAAGCCCCACTTCTGAATCCTGGCGTAGCCGGCCATTCCCAGCGATACCAGCAGCCCGGCCAGGCCGATCGTGATGACCGAGACCAGGAAGATGCCGTTCTTCCCGGCGAACCAGGTCGCCGCGCTCGGGTGCCCGAGAGTGGCCAGCAGCGGCTGGAAGAACTCGGCGGAGAGCACGTTGCCGTAGATCGGCGCCCACAGCCACAGGATGAACCACCAGCCGGTGGCGGCCATCACGAAGCCGATCCCGCTGCCGAGGATCCTGGTCTGCCAGACGTAGTCGCCGCCGGCCCGCGGGATCGTGACGATCAGGCCCGCGTAGGCGATGACGAGGAACGAGACCCAGACCGCTGAGACGAGAACCGCGGTCAGCAACTGGCCCTGAGGGAAGAACGACTGGTAGGAGAACTCGAAGATGCCGAGCGTGACCACGTTCGTCGACAACGTGGCGTAGATCATCGAGTCCCGGACGGACCAGCCTCGGACCAGGCCGGTTGCCTTTCTCAGGAAAAGAGTCGGCGTCTCGTTGCCGAGAGCTTCAGCAGCCATCTACTACTCCGCCTCCAGGTACTGGTATGGGGCAACGCTTCGCAGCCCGGTCGCAAGGGGTCGGCCGACCACGCTGACCGGCTGCGCGAGGCCGATCGGCAGTGGTTCGTGCGGTACGTTACTTTCCGAATACTGTGTCACTTCCTGCACGTGCTGTCACGGGGGTTACGCAACTCATTTCGCGACTTATTTCGCGACATTTCGCGCGACATTTCGGCTGGTCGCGCAGCCGGGTCTCGGAGCCGCCGAACGAGGCCTGAGCAGCCGCCATGGGGCTACCCGTTGACCAGGATGTAGCGGCTGACTTTCGCCTTCTTGACGTCGAGGTCGATCACCGCTCCCTGGAGCACGCCGTCGCCGTAGACGCTGCCCGGATTGATGGCGAGCGTCCGGCCCATCTTCTTGACGCCGCGGCTCTCGTGGATGTGGCCGTGCACCGAGAGCAGCGGCTGATGCTTCATGATCGAGTCGCGCACGGCCACCGAGCCGACCGGCTTCATGACGGCCCCGCCGTGGGTCGGCCGGAGCGTCTCGTCCAGTGCCGGAGCCTCGTCCAGGCCGGTGCCGTAGGGCGGGGCGTGGAAGTTGAAGATGGCGCGGCCCATGTCCGGCACGTGCTCGGCCACGGCCTCGATCTTCCCGGCCAGTTCGTCTTCCGGCGCCTCGCGGAACGTGTCCCACGGCGTCGGGTTGGTCCATCCCATCGAGACCAGGCTGAACCCGCCGAGATCGAGCACCTTGCCCTCGGCGAAGGTCACGCACGGCGACGACTCGATCATGTCGTCGATCTCGAAGATGTCGTCGTTACCGCCGTTGAGGATGCAGCCGATCTGGCCGCCGCCCAGCTTGCCGTCCGCCATGTCGAGCCAGCGGTCGAGGGAATGCATCATCTCCTGGCTGAAGCGGCGGTCGACCTCGCCTTCCTCCTGGCTCAGGTGCTGCAGCTCATCCGGGCTGACGATGGCGGGGTAGGAGCCGCGGTTCCTGATCTGCTTCTCGACCTCGGCCAGCATCTCGCGCGACTCGATCCGCTGCGACTCCCCGCGCAGGGTGACCTGCCAGTAGCCGTTGTGCGCCACGATCGGGATCATCACCTTGCCGGTGACGTCGCCGCCGAGAATGACCATGTCAGCCTTGTAGAAAGCGGCGGCGTTCAGGAACTTGCGCCAGCAGATTTCCGACCCGTGGATGTCCGTGGCAAAAAAGATCTTCATCTGAGGTAACCCCGCCCCGTTGACCATCGCCTACGCAAGGGTGTAGCAGTCCGCATAACTAGGCGTCAAGGGATGGTTTTGTTACAAATCGATGAGCCGGCTTCGCATTCCGGCGTTTGGCGCGCTCGCCGTGCCATACCGCGCACGGGCCCGGCTCAGTGCCCTACTTCCTCGGGAAGCTCGTACCAGCGGACCTTGTCGCCGATGCCGGAGCGCACCTTCCACTTCATGGTCTTGGGCGCCGCGTCGGCTAGCTGCCGCAGCCGGGCGGCCTGCTCCACCGGGTCGAACGGCATGCCAGGCTGAGCGAGGTGCGGCCGCTCGGTGATCAGCCCCGGCAGCTTGTCCAGGTTGCCGGTGACCGTCCGCCACCAGCCCCAGTCGGCCCCGAGCACGGCGCAGAACCGGTCCGAGTCGATCGCCAGCCCGTCGCCCGGCGCAGTGATCGGCATGCACGACAGCAGCTGGACGATGTCCCTGGCGTCCTTCTCGTTCAGCTCGACGATCTGCAGCTTGGACAGCAGCAGGTCGACCACGTCGACGGTATGCGGCAGCTTGCGGAACGACGGGCGGAAGTCCAGGACGTGGCACATCGTGAGCCGGTCGACCATAACGTCGATGGGCCGGCCGGACGGAGCCGTGAAGTACATCTGCCGGTCGCCGTTGAGATTGTTGAACCGGCGGTCGCCCTCACAGCCGGCCTGTTCCAGATGAGCGGACACCGCCTTGCGTTCCTTCGACAGGCAGGCAAAGTCGATGTCCTGGTCACGGCGGAGCCTGGGCGGGTAGTCCGGGCAGACCACCCGCACGCCGAGGCCGCCGAGCAGCTTGAGGCCGATGCCGGCCTCGACCGCGCCGCGGGCGATCCGCATCGCGTCCGTCAGCGGATCCGCTGCCGATCCCGGTTCCGGATGCGGGGCAGCGTCCTGGGCACCCTGCTGGTGAGCCGGACCCGATACGGACATGTCCATGCGTGGCTCCCTTATGACCGGGCGGTGCCCCATTCTATGGCTAACAGTGTCGATAGCTCACCGCTGTTCGGCAACTATGACGCTGCCCCATTCGCCCGGCAACCCGTGGCTCACCTGGGGCCGCGCGGATAGTGTCGGAGCTGGCGCTGACCGGGAGGAGACCGGCATGGTGACGGAGCTGACGGCCCCGATCACGGCGGTGACCGTCTTCCGCGACGGTGCGCGCGTCGTGCGCACCGGCACCGGGGACCTGCCTGCCGGGCTTCAGACCGTGCTGGTCCGCGGCCTGCCGGCCGCAGCCGACCCGGCGTCGGTCCGGGTCGCTATCCGGGGCCGCGACGCGGCCCTGCTCGAGGTCCAGGTGGAGCGCGGCTACGGCGCCGACCCGGTGCGCACGGAAGTCGTCCGGCTGAGGTCGGCGGCGGAGAGCTGCCGCGATGCGGTCCAGGCGCTGGCCGATGAGGACACGGCGGAGCGGGCGCGGCTCGGGTTCGCCGATCACCTGTCCGAGGCCGCCGCCACGGCGCTGGCGCGGGCGGTCGGATCCGGGCGGGCGGGCCGGGACGAGCTGGACCAGATGGCCGGTCACCTGGCCGCCACCACGGCGAGCGCGCTGGAGCGCCGCCGCGATATCGCCGCGCGCACGCGGGCGGCCGAGCGCGAGCTGCGGGCCGCGGAGCAGCGCCTGGCCGATGCGGAGCAGCGCGCGGGTGCCGCCGAGTTCACCGAGGTATCCGCCGCCATCGAGGCGACCGCAGCGACCAGCGTCGAGGTTGAGGTGGCCTATCACGTTCCCGGCGCGTCCTGGCAGCCGCTGTATGACCTGGGCCTGCAGGGCGAGCTGCTGACGGTCAGCTACCTGGCTCAGGTGGTCCAGCGCACCGGGGAGGACTGGCCCGCGGTGCCGCTGGTGCTGTCCACCACCCGCCGCGGCCGTCACTCCGAACTGCCCGAGCTGCCGCCGTGGTACATCAGCCGCCGCTCCCCCGAGCCGCCATCAGGTCCGCGCGGGATCGCCAGGTCAGCGATGCTGTCCGGCGGCGGCGAGGAGCAGGCGGTCTCGGCTAGATTGGCGGCCGCCGCTCAGCCGCCGATGGCACCGAAGGCGGCCCCGATGACCGCCGAGGTCGGCGAGTCGGCGGCCGGGCAGGTCTACCAGGTGCCGCGGCCGCTGGCCGTGCCCGCCGACGGCAACCCGCACAAGACCACGATCTCCCGGTTCGACCTCGACGCGGCCGTCGACCACCTCGCGGTACCGGTCCTGGCGTCCGAGGCCTACCTGCGGGCCACCGTGACGAACACGTCGCCGCTGCTGCTCCTGGCCGGCCAGGCCCGGATCTTCCACGACGGCCAGTACGCCGGGGAGACCGCCCTGCCGACCGTCGCCGCGGGCGAGGAATTCGAGCTTCAGCTCGGGGTCGACGAGCAGATCAGGATCGAGCGGAAGCTGCACCGCCGGGCCACTAGCAAGGCGGTGCTCGGCGGCACCCGCACGGTCGACATCGCGTATGAGACGACGATCGAGAACCACCGCAGCGGCCCGGCCAGGATCAGCGTGCGCGACCACATCCCGGTCTCCGCCGACGCGGAGATCAAGGTCAGGCTGCGGGAGGCGAGCCCGACTCCGGCCGGCCAGACGGACCTGGGCGAGCTCACCTGGGAGCTCGCCCTGCCGGCCGGGCAGTCGGCGACGATCAGGCACCGCTTCACCGTCGAGCATCCGGCCCAGGTGTCGGTCGCGGGACTGTAGCCCTAGCGGGCTATGACCTGGAACGTCTCCAGGGACTGGTCGGCGGCGTAGGCGATGCGGCCGCCGTCGGCCTTCACCTCGCGCAGCGACTCGATCGCCTCGGCCGTGATCAGCTCGCCGGGCGCCAGAACCGGCACGCCGGGCGGATACGGCGCAATCAGCTCGGCGCTCACCCGGCCGGCCGCGGCACTGGCGGGAACGGTCTCGTTGTCAGCGAAAAAAGCCTCACGCGGGGACAGCACGGTCTGCGGCACGACGGACCATGAGGCGGCGATCTTCGGCGTTCGGGGCGTGCCGCGATGCCGCTCGATCGACGCGATCAGGACGTCAAGGAACGCCGCCACCTGCTCCTCGTCGTCGGCGATCGTCACGATCGGGATGACCGTGTCGCGGTCAGCGCTCTCCACCGGCATGCCCTCCGCGACCAGGTCAGCCTCGATCGCGTAGCCGTGCGCCCCGGTGCCGGCCAGCAGCACGACCAGCTTGGTCGGCTCCACGCCCGGGCCGTCCAGAACCCGGACGCCCGGCACCTGCGTCAGCTGCTTCTTCGCCCCGGCGACGCAGCGGAGCAGCCGCTCGCACAGGTCACGGCCATCTCTGGCCAGCAGCGCCCTGGCCGCGTCGATGCTCGCGGCGATCGAGCCGGCCGGGCTGGTGGTGTGAGTGGCCTCGAACGCCCGGTTCAGGTGCGCCGCCTGGAGCCGCTCGGTTCTGGCCAGCACGATCGCGCCCTGGGTATAGGCGGGCAGCGCCTTGTGCGCGCTCGTCACCAGCGCGTCGGCCCCGGCCGCGATGGCGTGCTGCGGGAGGTCGGGGTGGAAGCCGAGGTGCGCCGCCCAGGCCTGGTCGACAAGCAGCGGCAGCCCGGCCTCGTGCGCGGCGTCGGCGTGCCCGGCCAGGTCCCCCGTCGTCCCGACATACGACGGGTCGCCGAGGAACACGGCGCAGGCATCCGGGTGCTCCTTCAGCGCGGCGCGGACCGTGCCCACGGCCACCGCGGCGGGCAGTCCGGTGGCCTGATCAAGTTCGGGCCTGACCCAGACCGGGCGGAGCCCGGCGAGGACCAGGCCGAGCAGGAGCGAGCGGTGCAGGATGCGGGTGACGATGATCTCCCGGCCGTCACCGCCGACCGCCAGCGCTAGGGCCTGGTTGCCGTGGGTCGAGCCGGCCACCGAGAAGCGGCACCAGTCGGCACCCCACAGCGCTGCCGCCCGTGCCTCGGCGTCGGCCAGCGGCACGTCGGCATGCTTGATCGAGTCGACGCCGCCGTACAGCGGAGCGTCGCCGGCCACCACCGCCCCGGTCAGGTCCTGCCGCTGCTTGTGCCCCGGCACGGACATCGGCGTGAGCTCTCCGGCCTCAGCCTGGGCCGTGAAGCTGAGCCAGCCGTCGAGCAGCGGGGCATCGGATCGCAGGCCGCGCGGATCGCGCGGGTCATAGGGCAGTGCATCAAACGACAGCGGGTCAGTGGTCACCGGCCTAGTCTGCTGCACCGCCGTGACCTGGTCGGCCGCTGGGGGGCAAGCAGCGAAAAGCGAGCTTCGGAACTACCCGTAACGAGTGGCGGGAAGAAGCCGTGTTGTCCGCCGCCGAACCTGGCCCGGGATCGATAATGAGGCCGGAACCACTCGGGAGGGAGAGAGCCTATGTTCGGCAGGGAGCTGCAGCCGGTGATCTCGGTCGGCCAGCGCGTACTGGGGTGGCAGCGGTGACCTCGCCGGGGGACCTCGACCCGGAACTGGCCGAGCTGAGGAGACTCGAGGAAGCGGAGCGGGCTGGCTCGCCCGGCCCGGCCCCAGCCGTCAGCCCGGCGCCCGGCGGCGGTGCTGGCGACCAGGCGGTCCGGCTGCAGCGGCTGGCAGAACTGCGTGATCGCGGGGTGCTCAGTGACGCCGACTTGGCGGCCGAGCGGCAGCGGATCCTCAACGGCTACTGACCGCCGCCGCCCTCGGGCGCCGCCACGCCGGGCGAGTGATTCGCCTCATGCGGGGTAATTCGGGGCGGGCGTGCGATGATCGGAGACAGCCCGGTCATCCGGACGGGCGGCCCAGACGGGAGTTCTGCCAGTATGCGAGCTGCGCTCTACGACCGCTACGGCGCGGGCAGCGAGGTACTGCGGGTCGAGGAGATCGAGCGGCCTGAGCCCGGCCCCGGCGAGGTCCGAATCAGGATCGAGTACTCGGGCGTCAACCCGACCGACTGGAAATCACGCAGCGGAGCGACTCCGCGGCCGTTTGATGGCGCCCAGATCCCGCACCACGACGGAGCCGGGGTGATCGACGCGGTCGGCGATGGCGTCGACCCGGGACGGATCGGCGAGCGGGCCTGGACCTACCTGGCCGCGGCCGGACGCAGGTGGGGTACGGCCGCGCAGTGGTCAGTCGTCCCTGACCAGCAGGCGGTTCCGCTGCCTGACGGCGTCTCGGCCGAGCTCGGGTCCAGCCTGGGCGTGCCGGCGATCACGGCGCACCGCTGCCTGACCGCCGACGGTCCCGTCGAAGGCAAGACGGTCCTGGTCGCCGGCGGAGCCGGTGCGGTCGGCCACTACGCGATCGAGCTGGCCAAGTTCTTCGGCGCGCGGGTGATCACCACGGTCAGCGGCCCGGAGAAGGCTGAGCTGGCCAGGAAGGCCGGCGCCGACCTGGTCGTGAACTATCGCGAGCCGTCCGCGTCGGAGGAGATCAGCTCGTTCGGCCCGGTCGACCGGATTGTCGAGCTCGCGCTCGGCGCGAACCTGCAGCTGGATCTGGCCGTCCTGCATCCTGGCAGCCAGATCGTGACCTACGCCGCGGAGGCAAATGATCCGGTCCTGCCCGTGAGGGCGTGCATGAACGCTAACGTGGTCCTGCGGTTCGTGCTGCTCTACGGTGTCCAGCCAGACGCCCTGCAGCGCGCGGCCGCCGACATTACCGCGGCCCTGACCAGCGGCGCGCTGACAGAACTGCCAGTGCATAAGTTCCGCCTGGACGACATTGCCGCGGCGCAGGACGCCGTGCAGAGCGGCGTGGTGGGGAAGGTGCTCGTCGTTCCTGCCTAAGACTCCGGCTCCGGGGGGACGGAACTGGTGACTGGGCGGGAACCTCGGTCGGTGCCGGGCGCGTTCCGGTAGAACTCCACCTGAGCCGGCGGCAGCGGCTGGTTGCCCAGGATCAGGTCGGCCGCCCTCTCGGCGACCATCATCACCGGCGCGTAGATGTTGCCGTTCGTGACGTACGGCATCACCGAGGCGTCCACGACCTTCAGGCCGTCGATCCCGTGCACCGCCATGGTGGCCGGATCGACCACCGACATCTCGCCGGTGCCCATCGCGCAGGTGCAGGACGGGTGCAGCGCCGTCTCGCCGTCGCGGCGGACCCAGTCCAGGATCTGCTCGTCGGTGGCGACGGACGGGCCGGGCGAGAGCTCCCCGCCGTTGAAGGGCGCGAGCGCGGGCTGGTTCAGGATGTCCCGCGCCACCCGGATCGCCTCGGCCCACTCGCGCCGGTCGGTGTCGGTGGACAGGTAGTTGAACCGCAAGGCCGGGTGGACGGCCGGGTCGGCCGAGACGATCCGGACCGAGCCGCGGGCGTCGGAGTACATCGGGCCGATGTGCACCTGATAGCCGTGGCCGCCGGCCGGCGCCGAGCCGTCGTACCTGATCGCGATGGGCAGGAAGTGGAACATCAGGTTCGGGTACGCCACCTCGTCGTTGGAGCGGGCGAAGCCGCCGCCCTCGAAATGGTTCGTCGCCCCCGGGCCGGTCCGCCCGAACAGCCACTTGGCACCGATCATCGGCCGGTTGCGCCATTTCAGGGCGGGAGCCATCGAGACCGGCTGCTTGCAGGCGTACTGGACGTAGACCTCGAGGTGATCCTGCAGGTTCTCGCCGACGCCCGGCAAGTCGGCCACCACGTCGATGCCGTGCTGGCTTAGCAGGCCGGCCGGGCCGACGCCGGACAGCTGGAGCAGCTGAGGCGAGTTGATCGCGCCGCCGCACAGGATGACCTGGCCCGCGCGGACCTGCCGCGGCTGACCATGGCCGGCCGCGCCGGCGGGCCCGTGCTCCCGGTACTCGACGCCCACGGCGCGGCTGCCGTCGAACAGGATCTTCGTCACGAGCGCGCGGCAGCGCACGGTCAGGTTGGGCCGGCTCATGACCGGATGCAGGTAGGCCCGGGCCGCGGACAGCCGCCGGCCGCGGTAGATCGTCCGGTCGAAGGCGGCGAAGCCCTCCTGCCGGTACCCGTTCACGTCTTTGGTGAGCGCGTATCCCGCTTGCTGCACCGCCTCGAAGAACGCGGTGAACAGCGGGTTGGTGGCCGGCCCGCGCTCGAGCAGCAGCGGGCCGGCGGTCCCGCGGTACTCGTCGCCGCCCGCCAGGCAGGTCTCCATCTTCCTGAAGTACGGCAGGCAGTGCGCGTAGTCCCAGTCCGCCATCCCGGGATCCGCGGCCCAGCGCTGGAAGTCCATCGGATTGCCGCGCTGGAAGATCATGCCGTTGATGCTGCTCGATCCGCCGAGTACCTTGCCCCTGGCGTGGTAGATCCGGCGGCCGTTCATCTCCGGCTCGGGCTCGGACTCGTATTTCCAGTCGTAGAACCTGCTGCCGATCGGGAACGTCAGCGCGGCGGGCATGTGGATGAAGACGTCCCACTTGTAGTCCGGCCGGCCGGCCTCGAGTACCAGGACGCGGTTCGCTGCGTCGGCGGAGAGCCTGCTGGCCAGCGCACTGCCCGCCGAGCCGCCGCCGATGATGATGAAGTCGTAGCTCGACTGCCCTTGCGCCACTGCCGGGTCCTCGCTCACGTCCGCCGGCCGGCCTGCACGGGCCGGCTGTTTCGGGCCATTATGCACGCCTGCGCCGCCGCTGCCCCCTGACCCGCTGGCCCTATACCCCCCGGTGGTATTCTTACCGCTATGGAACGCGGTTACAGCGACAGCAAGGAAGCGGTGCAGAAGCGGCTGCGGCGGATCGAGGGCCAGATCCGCGGCCTGCAGCGGATGGTCGACGAGGACAAGTACTGCATCGACATCCTGACCCAGATCGCCGCGTCGACGAAGGCGCTGCAGGCCGTCGCGCTCGAACTGCTCGAGGACCACCTCGGGCACTGCGTGACCAACGCCATCGCCACCGGCGGGCCCGATGCGCCGGACAAGATCCGCGAGGCATCGGCCGCCATCGAGCGGCTCGTCAGGTCATGACCGGTTCGGGGGTGCCGCGGTGATCGGCGTTCTGGACACCATCGGCCGGAGCCTGGCCGCCGGGGCCGCCATGTTCACCGAGACTCTGTGGGCGCTCGTCCTCGGCTTCGGCCTGTCCGGCGCGGTCCAGGCGTTCGTCTCCAGGTCGGGGATGCGCCGCGCGCTCGGCGATCATCGTCCCGCGACGATCGCGAAGGCCGGCTTCTTCGGCGCGATCTCGTCGTCCTGCTCGTACGCGGCGTCGGCGCTGGCCAAGACGCTGTTCGTGCGAGGTGCTGACTTCACCGCGGCCCAGTCGTTCATGTTCGCGTCGACCAACCTGGTGGTCGAGCTCGGGATCGTGCTCTGGCTGCTGATCGGCTGGCAGTTCGCCGCGGCCGAGTTCGTGGGCGGGACGATCATGATCGCGCTGCTCGCGACCGTGCTGCCGAGGGTGGTGGGGCCGGACGCACAGGAGCGGGCCAGGCTCAGGCTGCTCGCGGCCGAGCCTGGCGGGCCGGACGGGGACGATGCGCCCGCATCGCGCTCGGGGATCAGGACGCTGGCCGGCTGGGCCGACGCCGCTAGCTACACGATCAGCGACCTGACCATGCTGCGCAAGGAACTGCTCGCCGGGTTCGTGTTGGCCGGTTTCGCCGGCGTCGCCGTCCCGGTCAGCTTCTGGCAGTCGCTCTTCCTCACCGGTCACGGGTTCTGGTCGGACCTGGAGAACGTCGCGCTCGGCCCGTTCCTGGCCATCATCAGCTTCGTGTGCTCGATCGGGAACGTGCCGCTGGCCGCGGCGCTGTGGGCGGGCGGGATCAGCTTCGGCGGCACCATCGCCTTCGTCTTCGCTGACCTCATCGCGCTGCCGCTGCTGTTCATCTACCGGAAGTTCTACGGAACCGCGCTGACGGTCAGGCTGCTCGCGGTGTTCTGGGCCACGATGAGCGCCGCCGGGCTGATCACCGAGTACCTGTTCCGGGCGGCTGGCATCGCACCAGCGCGGGGCCAGGCCACGGCGCGGGGGATGATCGGGCGCGACGTCTGGGCCTGGAACTACACGACCGTGCTCGACATCGTGGCGATAGCCGCGCTCGCCGTCCTGTACGGGCTGTACCGCAACCGCGGGCGGCTCGGCGCCGGCGGCGGCTACGCCAAGGATCCCGTGTGCGGCATGCAGGTTCAGGTCGATCACGCTCCGGCGAAGGCCAGGCACGAAGGACGCACCTATTACTTCTGCTCTGATCACTGCGGGCACCGGTTCGGGGGCGAGCCGGCCAGGTTCGCCGCGCGCACCGGGCCGGCCCAGCCCGCCGAGGCCGAGGCCGGGGCCGGGGCCGGCGGCTAGGCGACGGCCGGCTTCGCGGTCGCGGGATGCCGACGCGAGCCGATCAGGGCGATGACCGCGCGCGCCGTGGTCACGGACAGGATCGCCGTGACGACCAGCCAGCCGGCCGCGCCACCGGGATGAACCTGGGCGGACCGGATGGCCAGCCCCCAAGCGATGGTGGCGCCGGTGCCGACGAGCATCGCCGCGCAGACGGCGGCCGCGGCGGCCGCGCCGATCCGCCAGGTCGTCGGGCTGAACTCGGTCCTGGCGACGATCACGGCGATCGCCTGGGTTGATCCGGCGATGCCGGCCAGGCCGAGCAGGAACCAGAGCAGCTGCAGGCTCAGGCGTCCGGTCGAGGCCGGGCCGCTGGTGATGACCTGCAGGCCGCCGATCCAGAGGACGGCCGCGACGGGAGGCACGGCCATCAGCCCGAACGTTGAGTTCTGCTGGTGCTTGCGCGCATAGCGGGCGGCTTCGAAGGCGAAGGCCACCGCGGCGACCGCGGTCGCGGCCAGGCCGACCACGCCGACCGCGATCAGCACATTGACCGCGTCGGGCACGGCCGGGTGCGCGAGCGCGATCTGCTGTGCTGCGCTCCGGCTCGGATAGATGCCGAGGTCGTGGCCGAACCACGCGGCGGTGACCGCGAAGCCGACCCAGGACCACAGCACGGTGATCAGCGCGTTGCGGGTGCGCTCGGGCATGGCGGATCCTCTCCTGACACTGAGCCACGCGATGGCCGCACCGCGGAGCAGGTCGAAAGCCATCGGCACGGGACTACGGCCGCCGTCGTGCAGATCGCTGATGAGCAGTTCGAGCTCTCCGCCGTACCTGGCCCGCCAGCCGGCCGGATAGACGGCCAGCAGGCTGGCCGGCCACGGCGGCCGACCCGGCCCGGCTGAGCGGCCAGAACCGCCGTCCGGTGCGGGTGCGAGCCGCAGTTCCGCGACTCCATCCTGCCGGGTCATCGGGCCGGCCTCAGGTCCAGCCGGAGCAGGCCAGTGGCGGTCACCTGCTGCGCGGTCGCCAGGTGCGTCGCCAGGCTCTCGGCGCCCGCGGCGGTGATCTGATAAGGCCGCCGACGATCATCCGCCGGCAGCGCCTCGATCCAGCCCCGGTCTTCCAGCCGGCTGAGCGCGCCGTACAGCGTTCCCGGGCCGAGCTTGATGCCCGCGAAGGTCTCGATGTCCTTGGCCAGCGCGTATCCGTGTTTGGGACCATCGGCCAGGCTGGTCAGCACCAGGACGACCGGCTCGGTGAAATCCATTCCTGCTCCCACCTGGTAGGCGGCTCGCGAAGTACTACGCGTGACGATACTACGTCTAGCGATATATCACAAGCGGAAGTAACCCAGCGGCGATGCCTTCAGGCGGACCCGGCGGACCCGGCGGCCGGACAAACCAGCTTGCAAAGTATGCTTTGGAAAGATAGCTTTGCATGCATGGCAGAGAATTCCATCGCCGCTGGCGGCCCGCGGTCCGTCACGCGGATCACCGATCCGAAGGCCCTCCGTGCACTGGCGCACCCGATCAGGATGTCGCTGATCGGCCTGCTGCGAACGGAGGGACCGCTGACCGCGACGAGGGCCGCTGAACTGCTCGGCGAGAGCTCAGCGACCTGCTCGTTCCACCTGCGCCAGCTGGCCAAGTACGGCATGGCCGAGGAAGCGTCAGGCGGCCGGGGCAGAGAGCGTCCGTGGCAGGCCACCACGATGTCAACGGACGTACCCGACTTTCCCGACGATCCCGAACTGGCGGTGGCCGGCGGGCACTACCGGGCCGTGCTGGCTGAGCGGTACTACGAGTGGCTGATGCGATGGCTGGACCAGCGCCCCGATGAACCCGGCGAGTGGCAGCGGGCCGACCAGTTCGGGGACAGGCTGCTCTACCTCACGGCCGCGGAACTGGCTGAGGTCGGCCAGCGGATGCGGGACCTGTGCGACGAGTACGTCGACCGGACCGCCCGTCCCGAGCTGCGGCCGCCGGATGCCCGGCTGGTTTCCGTCCTTCAGTTCGCGTTCCCCATGATCGGGCACCTCGGCGGCGGCCCCAGGCCATCAGGCGCCGAGCGCGCAGCCCGGCCAGAAACCGCGGGCGAATCCGGCGGGCAGCGATGAGGCTGACGACGCGGCGCAAGCACGCCAGTCTCCCGCCCGTGCCGATCAGCCAGGCCGCCGGCGCGACCACCGCCCCGCGCAGGCGAACATTTCTGGCAACCCGGGTTCCCGACCTGCTGCGGGAACGGTCGTTCCGGCGCTACTGGAGCGGCCAGACGATCTCGATGTTCGGGGACCAGATCTCGTCGATCGTCCTGCCCCTGGTGGCGGTCCTGCCCCCGCTGAGCGCGAGTCCCGCGCAGATGGGCATCCTGGCCGCCCTGGTCTGGCTGCCCAGCCTGCTGTTCGGCCTGCACGCCGGCGCCTGGGTGGACCGGCGCGGCCGCCGTCGCGCGACCATGATCGGCGCCGACCTGAGCCGGGCGGCCCTGCTGGCCAGCATCCCGGTCAGCGCCGCCTTCGGGGTGCTGACCTTGTGGCAGTTGTACGGCGCCGCGTTCGGGGTCGGCGTATTCAGCGTGCTCTTCACGGTCAGCGATCCGACCCTCTTCGTCTCGATCGTCCCTGATGACCGGTACGTCGAGGGCAATTCGCTGGTCTACGGCAGCCGGGCCCTGTCCTTCGTCGGCGGGCCGGGCATCGGCGGCGCCCTGGTCCAGTTCCTGACCGCGCCCCTGGCGGTTCTCGCCGACGCTGCCTCGTTCCTCGGCTCGGCCTTCTTCCTGGCCCGGATCCATCCGCAGGAGCCGGCCGCCGCCAAGCCGGGCAGGGGCGCGCTGACCGCCGGAGCGAGATTCATCAGGCACTCGGCGATCGTGCGCGCCTCGCTGCTGGCCGTCTCCGTCATCAACTTCTTTAACTTCGTCTTCTTCGCGCTGTTCGTGCTCTACGCCACCCGGTACCTGCACGTCAACCCCGGCCTGCTGGGCCTGGTGCTCGGCATCGGCGCCATCGGCGGCGTTCTGGGCGCGGCGGTCACGAAGCGGCTCGCCAGCCGGCTCGGCGTCGGCCGGGTCTACACGATCTCCTGCCTGGTGTTCACGGCGCCGATGATCCTGGTCCCGCTGGCCGCCGGGCCGCGCCCGCTGGTCCTGGCCATGCTGATCGCGGCCGAGTTCATCGGCGGTTTCGGGGTCATGGTGCTGGACATCAGCATCGGCGCCATCTTCTCCGCGGTCATCCCCGACGAGCTGAGGTCCAGGGTCAGCGGCGCGTTCCAGGCCGTGAACTACGGCACGCGGCCACTGGGCGCGCTGGCCGGCGGCTTCCTCGGCTCGCTGATCGGGCCGCGGCCGACGCTGTGGATAGCCGCGATCGGCGGGATGGCGGGATTCCTGCTGCTGCTCCCGACGCCGCTGCCCAGGTTCCGGATGCCCGCAAGTTCCAAGAACGAGGCTCAGCGGGCCGCGCCCGCCAGTGCCGACCGCCACGACCTGGCCGACAGCCCCGCGTGAGCCGCTACGGCGTCGTGTCCAGCCAGCGCTGCGCCAGGGCGGCGCGCGCGTCGGCGGTAAGCTCCCCGAGGACCCGGAGCCTGGCGAGGCCGCCATCGGGCAGCACGTCGAGCCTGACATGCGTCGCCTCGGGCGCGTGCTCGAGGACGAAGCGATGCCGGGTATCCGGCTGGACCCGCGTTCGCGGCAGGATCTCCCGCCAGCGCGGATCCCCGCCGTCAGCCCCGCCGCCGTCAGCCCCGCCGCCGTCAGCCCCGCCGCCGTCAGCCCCGCCGGCGTCAGCCCCGCCGGCGGCGGAGAGCTCGATCCAGCCGGGCGCGTTGCCGACGAAATACGAGGTGTCGATCTCGACCTGGCGAAGCCGCCCCGCCGCCGCCAGCCGGACGACGACGTAGTCGTGGCCAGGTCCGCGCCGCCGCGCGTTCTCCCAGCCGTCGCTCATGACCCGCGGCCGCCCGGGCATGATCAGGTTGGCCGGAGAAGAGTAGAAGGAATCCGAGCAGTCCGTGACCCGGCCCGCCGTTCTCCATCGCCGCCAGGTCGATCGTTCCGGTCAGGAACGCCGGATCGGGCACCACCTCGCCGTGCACCCGCAGCCGTGCCACGCCGCCGTCGGGATAGATCGACAGCCGGACGTGAGTCCAGCGCCGCCGGTTGGCCACGGGATACCGGTTGACGGCGTCGCCCGTGGCCGGCGCCTTCCGACCAGCGGGTGCCAGCGCAGCCCGGCCAGCTCGGCCGGCGCCGGGTAGCCGTCCGCGCAGGCGCCGTCGACGGAGATCTCCGGCGGATAGTTCCCGCGAAAGAACGCCGTGTCGACGACGACACCGTGGATCACGCCCGGGCAGCCGAGCCGCACGACGGCGAAGTCGTGGCCAGCGTCCCGGCGCCGCCTGGTCTCCCAGCCGTCGTAGACCTTTCCCTTGTGGCCGAACTCCCCGGCCGCGAACACGGGCGGTCCCGGGCTGATCAGGTTCTCCTTCTCGGCGAAGAACTCGTCGTTAGCGAACACGACGCTCCCGCCGAGCGCTCGCGACGCAAGATCAGCCAGGCCCGGAAACCCGTCGTCCTCCACCTGACTCCTCCATCCTCCTCGCAGTTGACGACAGCGCTGAACCCCTGCTGTCGCTATAGCAGCATCAAGGGTTCAGCGCTGTCGCTGCGGTGCGGGTGAGCAGCCGGCCGGCGGGCGGTCTGGGTCACCGGGACTCCGCGGAGCCAGGTCCGACGGACCGCGCCGGAGATCTCCTGGCCCGCGTACGGGGTCAGCCGGTGCCTGGTCAGCAGCCGGTCAGGCTCGACCACGAAGCTCTCGTCCGGTGCGAACGCGACCAGGTCGGCGTCGTGCCCGACGGCGATCGCGCCCTTGGCCGGCGAGCCCGGCCAGGCTGGCCGGGCTCGCCGACATCCACCGGATCACATCGGCCAGGCCGAAGCCGCGTTCCCTGGCATGGGTCCAGATCACGGGCAGGCCCGAGCTGCACCGAGGAGATCCCGCCCCAGGCCGCCGCGAAGTCGCCGCGGCCGAGTTCCTTCAGCTCAGGCGGGCACGGCGAGTGATCGGAGACCACGCAGTCGATCACGCCCGGCCTCCAGCGCCGGCCCACAGCCGCTCGCGGTTGTGCACCCCGCGGATCGGCGGGCAGCACTTGAACTCGGTGTGCGCCGGCGCCGACCTGCTCGGCGGTCAGGGTCAGGTAATGCGGGCAGGTCTCGGCGCTGATCCGGACTCCGTCCGCCTGCGCCGAGGCCAGCAGCGGCACCGGGTCGGCACTCGACAGGTGCAGGACGTGCACCCGGGCGCCGGTCACGGCGGCCAGCCTGACCACGGTCGCGATCGCCGCGACCTCGGCCGCGGGCGGCCTGGACCGCAGGAAGCCGGCGTAGTCGCGCGCCCGGCGCTCCCTGCGCCGCGCTGATCACGGCGGCGTCCTCGGCGTGCACGATCAGCAGGCTGCCGAGCTCGGCGACCTGGCGCATCGCGGCTTCCAGCCCGGCCCCGTCGAGCGGCGGGAACTCAGGCACGCCCGAATCGACCAGGAAGCACTTGAAACCGAACACGCCGGCCTCGTGCAGCGCGGCGCCGGTTGGCCGCGTTGGCCGGGACGGCGCCGCCCCAGAATCCGACGTCCACAGCGCACTGGCCGGCCGCTGCCTGCCGCTTAGCGTCCAGCGCGGCGACGTCGGTCGTCGGCGGGACCGAGTTCAGCGGCATGTCGATGAGCGTGGTGACCCCGCCGGCCGCGGCCGCCCTGGTCGCCGTGGCGAAGCCTTCCCAGTGCGTGCGGCCCGGCTCGTTGACGTGGACGTGGGTGTCGACGAGGCCGGGCAGCAGCACCTCGTCATCGGAAAGCTGAATGACCGTCGGGGAACTGTCGGAGGTCAAGACCGCGCCCGGGGGGCTGTCCCGGGCGGCGGGCTGATCGAAGACCGGGTCCGGGGGGCTGCCCCGGGCGGTCGTGCCGTTCGGCCCGGCTGAACGCGGGCCTCGCGGCACGGCCGTCCGGGCATCCAGTCTCGTCACGGCGGAGATCCGGCCAGCACGAATACGCACTTCCGCCGGCCGCGATGCCGTCGGGCGTCACGACCCGCCGGGCGCGGATGACCAGCTCGTGCGACCCGATCCTGCCGCCCGGACTCGTCATCAGGAATGCTGCTCGCGGACGATGCCGTGGCGGCGGGCGTAGGTTAGATCCTCGCGGGTCAGACCGGTGAGGTTGGTGATCTCGTGAGCGGAGAGGGCGCCGCAGTCCAGGCCGCGGATGAGGAAGCCGGCCAGGGCGCGGGCCGTCGCCGGTTCCTCCTGGCCGAAGGCGGCGCGGGACGTGTAGCTGCGGAGCCGTTCCGCCGCCGCGGGCAGGCCGTCGCGGTAGAAGGAGTAGGTGGCCGCGTAGCGGCTGACCAGCTGCGCCGGATGCAGGTCCCAGCCCTGGTAGAACCCCCGTTCCAGCGACCGCCGCACCAGCCGGGCGTGCAGCCGCCAGGCGGCCATGACATCCTCGCGGCCGCCGACCGGGAGCACGCTGGTCGAGCCGTCCGATAGCCGCACCCCGGTCCCGGCCGCCGCGACCTGCATGACCGCCCTGGCGTAGTCGGCCGCCGGGTGCTCGATGCTCTGGTACCCGGCGGCGATGCCGAGCGAGGCGCTGTAGTCGTAGGTCCCGTAGTGCAGCCCGGCGAGGCGGCCGGGCGCCGCGTGCACGCACCGCGCGATCGTCGCGGCCCCGTCCGATGCCGATGATCGCCTGCGGGGTCTCCACCTGGACCTCGAAATACAGCCGCTGCTGGTGGCTCAGCCAGTACGCCGCTTCGAGCCGCTCGCACAGCACCGCCATCGCGCGACACCTGGGCGGCGGACGTCACCTTCGGCAGCGTGATCAGGAACCCGGACGGCAGCGGCCGGCCGCTCTCGAGCAGCGTGCCAATGAACATGCTGAGCGTCCTGACCGCGCGCTGCCTGGTCGCCTTCTCCAGGCTCTTGCACCGCACGCCGGTAAACGGCGGCGCCGTGTCCTCCGCGAGCAGGGCCACCAGCGACCGGGCCGCGGCGCGCGCATGGGCGTCCTCGGTGTCACCGGCCCTGGTCCCGTAGCCGTCCTCGAAGTCGATCCGCAGGTCCTCGATCGGCTCGGCGGCGAGCTTGGCCAGCACCAGCGGCCGGACCTCGGCGGCTATCTCCGGCGCGAGTCCCATCGCGGCGGCGAACTCGCCGGGCCCGGGCGCGAACTCATCGAGCGCGGCGATCGCCTGCGCGCCCCACAGGCTGGCCACGCCGGGCCCGAAATGCTGGGCCGGCACATAGGCCGTGTGCACGGGCTGCCGCCCGAGAAAGTCGCCCGGGTAAGCCGAGCTGAGCTCGGCGTCCGCGACCGCGAGCAGCTGGTCGAGCTCGTTGGAGACATAGGCGAGAACATCAGCCCCGAACGGGCGGGTCACGAGCGTGTTCCCGTTATATCTTCTGGCTTGACCGGGACCCGGGTCAGATCCAGGCCGGTCGCCGCGCGGATGGCCGCCACGATCGCAGGTCCGGAGGAGATCGTCGGCGGCTCACCGACGCCGCGCAGCCCGTACGGCGCGTGCGGGTCCGGGTACTCCAGTACGTCGATCCGCATCGGCGGGACGTCGAGGATGGTCGGGATCAGGTAATCGGTGAAGGAGGGGTTCCTGATCATCCCGTCGCGCACCTGGATCTCCTCCATGATCGCCAGGCCGAGGCCCTGGGCGCTGCCGCCCTGAATCTGGCCGACGACCGCCTGCGGGTTGATGGCCAGGCCAACGTCCTGCGCGCAGTCCAGCGCCACGACCTTGACCAGGCCCAGGTCGGTGTCCACGTCGACGACCGCGCGATGAGCGGCGAACGCGTACTGCACGTGGGCGAACCCCTGGCCGGTCTCCGGGTCGATCGGGCGGGTCGGCCGGTGCCGCCACTGCACGGTCTCCTCGATCACGTCCGCGCCGAGAAACCCCGCGATCGGCCCCAGCGACTCGGGCCCGGACCAGACCTGGCCGTCGGCCAGCCGCAGGCCGCCACCGGTCGCGCCGCAGCTGCCCGGAGACCTTGGCCAGCAGGCGCTCGCGGACCAGCTCGCACGCCGCCTTGACCGCGCCCCCGGTGACGTAGGTCTGGCGCGACGCGGACGTGGATCCTGCCGACCCGACGCCGGTGTCCTTCGGGACGACCACCACGTTGCCGACGCCGAGCTCGGTACGGCAGATCTGCTGCTCGATCGTGACCAGTCCCTGGCCGACCTCGGCGGCCGCGGTGTGGACGGTCACGACCGGCTCGCCGCCGGCGACCTCGAGCCTGACGCGTGCGGTCGAGTAGTCGTCGTAGCCCTCGGAGAATCCGACGTTCTTGTAGCCGACGGCATAGCCGATCCCGCGGGCGATGCCCTCGCCGTGCGTCGTGTTGCCGACGCCGCCGGGCAGCATCCGCAGGTCCGGGCCGCCGCCGGTCCCGTCCGCCGCCGGCGGGCAGCGGCATCTGGCTGACCCGATGCAGCATCTCGGCGACCGGCGCCGGGCTGTCGATGACCTGACCGGTCGGGCCGGCGCTGCCCTGCTCCATCGCGTTCTGGCAGCGGAACTCGACCGGGTCCATCCCCAGGGCCGCGGCCAGCTTGTCCATCTGCGCCTCGTAGCCGAACGCCGCCTGCACCGACCCGAAGCCCCGCATCGCTCCGCACGGCGGGTTGTTGGTGTAGACGCCGTAGGCGTCGATGTGCACGTTCGGCACGACGTAGGGCCCGGCGCCCATCGTCCCGGCGTTGCCGACGACGGCCGTCGTGCTCGACGCGTACGCGCCGCCGTCGAGGTAGATCGCCGACCTGACGTAGACCAGCGAGCCATCGCGGTTCGCGCCGTGCTCGTAGCGGATCTGCGCGGGGTGCCGGTGCACATGGCCGAAGAACGACTCCTCCCGCGAGTACATCATCTTGACCGGCTTGCCGGTGTGCAGCGCGAGCAGGCACGCGTGCACGTGCATCGACAGGTCCTCGCGCCCGCCGAACGCCCCGCCCACGCCGGCCAGGACCAGCCTGACCTGCTCCGGCGGCAGGCCGAGCGCGGCGCAGATCTGCTGCTGGTCCACATGCAGCCATTGGGTGGAAACGAAAAGCTCCACGCCTCCGGCGCCGTCCGGCACGGCCAGTCCCGCCTCGGGGCCGAGGAACGCCTGGTCCTGCATCCCGATCTCGTAGCGGCCGGTCACGACCACGTCAGCGGCAGGCGCCGGCTCGCCCTTGCGGATCTTCAGGTGGCGGACCAGGTTGCCGCCGGAGTGCAGGCGCGGCGCGCCCGGCTCGAGCGCGGCGACGGGATCGGTCACCGGCTCGAGCACCTCGTAGTCCACGACGATCTTGCTCGCCGCGAGCCTGCGCCACCTCAGGGTGATCCGCGGCGACCAGCGCGACCGGCTCGCCCGCGTACCTGACCAGATCGGCGGCGAGCACCGGCTGATCGGCGTGCTCCAGCCCGTAGGCGTTCTGACCCGGGACGTCATCGCAGGTCAGGACGGCATAGACCCCTGCGGTGGCCAGGGCCGCGCCGATCGATACGGACCTGATCCTGGCGTGCGGGTGCGGGCTGCGCAGCGTCGCGCCCCAGATCATGTCGTCCGTCCACAGGTCGCTGCCGTAGGCGAACTCCCCGGTGACCTTCCCCCGGCCGTCCGGCCGGACCGGGCTGGCGCCGATGCCGCCGGTGCCCCGGTCTCGGCCTGGTCCGGCCGGTCGACCCCGGCGGGAACGCCGGGCGGCGCGGGCGACCGGCCCGGCCTGCCCGGTACACGAGTGGGTGTGCTCACGTGTTCGAGCCTAGGGTCAGCCGGGGGTAAGCACCACTGCGATCGCCTGCCGCGCACGGGCTGGCCGGTGCCGCGGGTCGCGCGGGCGCCGGGCGGGCCTAGCCGAGCGGGCGGGCCTGGCCGAGCGGGCGGGCCTAGCCGCGGCCGAGCGGGCGGGCCTAGCCGGGCAGCCGGGCCTAGCCGGGCAGCCTGGCCGGGCTGATCCTGATCAGCAGCTCGGCGGTCGGCACCCAGACGGACCCTGGCGTGAAGTAGATCTGCGAGCAGGTCTGCTGGCCGCACGAGTTCGGGGCGACGGGGACGCCGCCCGCGGGGCGGCCGGTGGCCTCGCTGACCCGTAGCGCGCCGCTGAACGGGTAGCCGTTGTCCAGGAACCACAGCCAGCCGCCGCCCGCGGTGAGGAAGTCAAGGCCGCCCGCCCGGGCGGGATCGTAATTGCGGTAGCTGAAGTGCCGGACCACGCGCCCGGTGTACGAGGCGATCTGGGCCAGCCTCTCGCCGCCGCCAAGGGCCCAGATGTAGCCGCGCGTGGAGTCGTCATAGACGAGCCCCTGCGCGCCGGGCGCCGCGTCCAGGTATCCGCGATCGCGCGCGGTGATGCGCTGCGGGTTGCCGTCGATGTTCCGAAGTCCGCTGATCCGCGTGTAGTTGACGACGTACCACAGGGCCTGCGGCGTGGCCACGACCGAGCTGATGTAGCCGTGCATGGCGGGAGTCATCTGGTAGGCGCGCTGGGTGACCGGGTTGATGCGCCAGAACGCGGTCCTGGCCGGGCCGTTTACCTCGCAGCTGGCGAACAGGTGCCCCGAGCCGAAGCTGAGCGCGTCGCAGCGGCCGGCCGCCAGGTGGATGGTCGAGAGCACCTGGCCGGTGGCCAGGTCGACGCGGACGATCTGACCGCGGGCCTGGCCGAACGGCGTGGTCAGCCAGAGCCGCCCGGCACCGGCCGCGATGGCCGGCAGCTGGGGGCCGAGGTTCGTCCGGAACATGATCGAGTTCGTCCGCAGGTTGATCCCGGCGAGCTGGTAAGGCGACGCGGAGTCTGGCTGCCCAGTCTGCCGGATCACCCAGGCGTGCCCGGCATCGCCGACGACGGCGGTGACCCCGCTCAGCTGATACCTGGCCGCGATCGCGCCGGGATAGGTCCTGGTGGAGGCGGGAAGGCTGGTGCTCGCGCCAGGCCGCGGGGGCGGGCCTCCCGGCCCGCGGCCGGCCAGGGCCGGAACCGTTATGGCGACCGCCGCGACCGCCGCGATCGCGGCCGCGACCATCGCGCGGTGCCGGTTCCCGGCCGACCGGGATCGCAGCTCCTGGAAGTCGCGCCAGGCGCCGCGCGGTGTCGATCGGCCTGCCCGTGGCCCCCGACGGGAGGTCGGCGTGCCGCAGGTCCCTGAGCCGGCGTTCCAGGTCCGTATCCGTCATGTCGCGCTCCTCTCCGGCCTGCTCGCCGTCCCGGCTGCTGGTCCGGCTGCTGGTCCGGCTGCTGGTCCGGCTGCTGATTCGGCTGCTGATTCGGCTGCTGGTGCCGTACCAGGCCCGGCTGCTGGTGCCGGGGCGGCATCGTCGAGCCGTTCCCTGAGCTGGCGCAGTCCCTTGTGGGTCTGGCTCTTCACCGTGCCGACCGAGATGCCGAGCAGGTCGGCCGTCTCGGCCTCGGACAGGCCAAGTAGGTACCGCAGCACGACGCACTCCCGCTTGCGCATCGGCAGCGTGGCGACCGCGCGCCTCAGCTCGGCAACGGCGGCCGCGTCCGGTGCCGGCGCCGCGGCCGGCTCGAGCTCCCTGGCCCGCAGCACCCGGCGCTCGACCACCCGGCGCCTGATGGTCTCGCGCGACAGGTTGACGACAGTGCGCTGCAGGTACATCGGAGCGGCCTGCGGATCGGAGATCCACCGCCACCGGCGCCACAGCCGCAGGTAGGCCTCCTGAGCCAGCTGCTCGGCCAGATCCCAGTCGCCCACCAGCGAGAACGCGGTATAGACCACCCGCGGATAGTGGGCGTGGAACAGTGACTCGACCGCCTCGTCGGCATCGCGCCTCGAGCGGCGCTCCGGGCCGCCGAACGTGATGATGTCGTCTGGCACGTCTCAAGGATGCGCCGTCCGCGCCAAAGGTTGCCGCCGCCAGCCCAAATAGCCGGCCGACTTCGCTGGACCGCCGCCCCGCCGCGCCGCCACCGTGCCGCCGCCACCCCACCCGCGCCGTCGCCGGCTTCGCCGTCGCCCGCGCCGCCGCTAGCTGACCGGCTTGGCGCGGATCGGCAGCGGCGGGCGCTGGCGCCCCGCCGCTAACGCCGCCCTCAGCTCCGACACCACGCCCGCGCTGTCCGACCTGATCCTGCGGGGCGCGTAGTGCAGCACGAGGATCCCGTGCGCGCTCATCCTGGCGTGCCTGACCTGCGTCCGTTCCCAGCCCGCGGGCGACAGATGCCATTCGCGCGAGTCGACCTCGCACGCCACGCCGGCGTCCGGCCACCAGGCGTCCGGCTGGGCGAGGAATTCCTCGCCGGCAAACAGACGAGGGTTGTACATCGGCTCGGGCAGCCTGCCGCGAATGATCAGCTTCCGCAGGTCGCCTTCAGCCACCGAACGGACTCCGGCCGCGACCTCCTCGAGTGCCGCCCGTAACGCACCCGAGCCCTGCGTCGGGCCGGCGCCGAGCTCGGCGGCGAGCTGCTCGACGGTGCACTTACCCTGCTGAACGGCGTCAGCGACTAGGGCACGCACCTCCCGGGGCGCGATCCCCCCGCGGGCAGCGTCAGCAACCGCACGAGCCGGGGGGGCCCACAGCATGCCGTCCAGGCGCCACGGACTGTCCGGCATCCGGGTCGTTCGGTGAACCTGCACGAAGCCGGTGCTCAGCCGCCTCCTCGTCGCCGGTATCAGCACGTCGACCGGCTCGGACAGGGGAACTCGGACGCCCATGCGCAGCAGGGCCGCAGGACCAGTGATCACGCAGCCGTGACCCGCATAGAGCACGGCCGCAATCTCGCGTTGGCCGCCTGTCAGGTCGCCGTTGTGGGCGAGGTAGATGGCGGGGAGAACGACCCGCCACGGACCGTCGGGGCTGACCCTGCGTCGCAGAGCTCCCTCTGTGAGGCCAGCCGCCAGCGCCTGTGAACGCGTGATGAGGCCACCTTGCTGACGTAACACGGCGCGGACGGCACGGTCCGCGGCGGAAGGAGCCCGTCCCATGCCCGCAGCATCCCACCAGGGTCCGACACCCACCGCGAAGCGACAGCGCTGAACCCCTGCTGTCGCTATAGCAGCAGCAAGGGTTCAGCGCTGTCGCTGTAATGAGGGGTGCGGGGCGGGCCGCGGGGTGCGGGGCGGGGTGCGGGGCGGGCCGCGGGGTGCGGGGGGCGGGCGGCGCGGGAGGGTGCGGCCGGGCGCGAGGGTGCGGCCGGCCGTCAGGGTGAGGCGAGCGTTTGAGCGGCGCGGACGGCGGCTGCGGCGGCTCGGCGCTCGTCGACGGTGACGAGCTGGTCCTGCTCGACCACGATCTCGCCGTTGACGATCAGCAGCTCGAGCGGCGGCCGGGCACCGAGCACGAGCGCCGCGACGGGGTCGGCGATGTCCGCGTGGGCGAGGCCGTCCAGGCGCCACAGCGCGACATCCGCCAGCTTGCCTGCCTCCAGCGAGCCGATCTCGTCAGCGCGCCCGACAAGGCGGGCACCGCCTAGCGTCGCGAGCTCAAGCGACTGGCGTACGGTCAGCGCCTGCGGGCCGCCCACGGCCCGCGCCATCAGCACCGCTTCGCGAACCTCCCCCAGCAGCGAGCTTTCCTCGTTCGAGGCTGAGCCATCGACCCCGAGGCCGACCGGAACGCCGGCCGCGATCAGGTCGGCGGTCCGGCAGATGCCCGCGCCGAGCCGGGCGTTCGATGACGGGCAGTGCGCGACGCCGGTCCCGGTCGCCGCCAGCCGGGCGATCGCGGTGTCGGAGAGGTGCACGGCGTGCGCCAGCCAGACGTCGTCGGCCAGCCAGCCGAGCGATTCCAGGTACTCCACCGGCGTGCAGCCGAACCGCTCCGCGCAGAACTCGTCCTCGTCAGCCGTCTCGGCCAGGTGCGTGTGCAGCCGGACGCGCTGGTCGCGGGCGAGACCGGCGGCCGCCCGCATCAGCTCGCCCGTGACAGAGAAAGGAGAGCACGGGGCCACTCCCATCCGCAGCATCGACCCGGGCCCGGGGTCATGAAAGGCTCCGATCGCCTGCTCGGTCCCCGCCAGGATCGCGTCGATGTCCTCGACGACCTCGTCGGGCGGCAGGCCGCCCGACGAGGCCCCTAGGTCCATGGACCCTCGCGTCGGGTGGAACCGCAGGCCGACATCGCGGGCCGCGGCGATCGTCGCCCCGAGCACGTCGCCGCCACCGCGCGGGAAAACGTAATGATGGTCGGTGCTCGTCGTGCAGCCGGTCCTGGCCAGCCAGGCGAGCGCGGCGGTCGCCGCGTCGCGCACGATCTGCTCGTCGATCCGGGCCCAGACGGGGTACAGCTCGGTCAGCCACTGAAACAGTGTCGAGTCGACGGCCCGGCCCCGCGTCGCCCACTGGTAAAGGTGATGGTGGGTGTTGACCAGGCCGGGGGTGGCCAGGCATCCGGTGGCGTCGATGATCTGGGCGTGGTCGAAGGCCGCCGGGATCTCGCCCGCTCCGACGGCCGCGATCTGGTTCCCGTTCACGGCGACGTAACCGCTGGCGTGCTCGGCCCGCTGGCCGTCCATGGTGACGACGTGACACCCGCTCAGCACGAACAGCGTCACGAGCCCTCCCCCGCTCCAGGCCCGGCTGCTCCAGGCCCCGCCGCTCCTGACCCGGCCGCTCCGGCCGCCGGCCGGGCCGCCTCCGGGCGGGCCGCCCCCGGCCGGGCCGCCGCCAGCCGGACGGCCTCGAGTATCTTCTCGTAACCGGTGCACCGGCACAGGTTGCCGGCCAGGGCCTCGCGGACATCGGCATCGGCCGGGTCCGGGTCGCGGGCCAGCAGGTCGTGCGCGGCGACGAGCAGCCCGGGCGTGCAGAACCCGCACTGCACGGCTCCCGCCTCGATGAACGCCTGCTGCACCGGGTGCAGGGACCCGTCGACACCGGCCAGTCCCTCGACGGTCACGATGTCGCGCCCGTCCGCCTGGCCGGCGGCGACCAGGCACGAGCACACCGGTACGCCGTCCAGGTAGACCGTGCACGACCCGCACTCGCCCTGCTCGCACGCGTTCTTCGACCCCGGCAGCCCGATCCGCTCGCGGAGCACGAACAGCAGGCTCTCGCCCGGCCAGACATCGTCGGCCTGGTGCTCCAGGCCATTGACGGTCGCCGTTACCCGCATCGCCCGATCACCCCTTCCCGCCCGTTGCGCCGGCCGGCCCGTCGCCGGACCCGGCTCGCTGGTAATCCGTCCAGGCCCACCGCAGGGTGCGCCGGGCCAGCACGGCCAGGGCGTGCCGCCGGTAAGCGGCCGTGCCCCGGACATCGTCGATCGGCTGCGCCGCCGCGCTCACCAGCGCCCCGAACTCCGTGACCACAACCTGGGGCAGCGCTCCCCGCGACTCCCACAGCCCGGCCTCGTCCAGCGCCCCGCCGAGGAACGCCTCCGCCTGACTGGCCCGCACCGGAGTCGGTGCCGCCGAGCCGATCCCCGTGCCGACCGAGCGGCCGTCCGAGCGGCGGTCCGGATGCAGCGCCAGCCCGAACGCCGCTACCGCGATCACCATCGCGTTCCTGGTGCCGATCTTGGCGAACTGCTCGGGCCCCGAAGGCGGCGTGATCCAGACCGCGGCGATCAGCTCATCCGGGGCCATGGCGCTCCGCTTGACCCCGGTGAAGAAGCCGTCGATCGGGATCAGCCGGGTCCCCCGAACCGAGGCGACCTCCACCTCCGCGCCGGCCGCGAGCAGCGACGGATGGCAGTCGCCGGCAGGTGACGCGGATCCGAGATTGCCGCCGATCGTGCCCCGGTTGCGGATCTGCGGCGACCCCACTGTCCGGGCCGCCATCGCCAGTCCCGGCAGCTGCCGCCCCAGCCCGTCATGGCCGAGCCGCTCGCCCGTCAGCTGCGCATACGTCACGCCGGCGCCGAGTCGCAGCCGCCCGCCCTCGACGGACCAGCCGGTCAGTTCCGGCAGCCGGGAGAGGTCGAGCAGCGCCGGCGGGCGGCGGCGGGCGAAGTTCAGCTCGACCATCACGTCGGTGCCGCCGGCGATCGGCAGCACGTCCGGTGCGGCGGCCTTGGCGGCCAGCGCCTCGGCCCAGCCATGCGGCTGAAGGAACTCCATCGGCCCTCCCTCCCCCGCGCTCAGCTCCCGCGCCACGTCACGGTGGCCGGAACGCCCATTCTCCTCACGCGAAGGCGGCTGGCAACTCCCAGGCCGGGCCGGCGTCGGCCGCGCCCTCGCGCACCACCGCGCACTGGATCAGTCCGTAAGGCCGGTCAGCAGCGTGGAAGACCTCCCCCGGATTCTCCAGCCCGAACGGCGAGAGATCGACCAGGAAGTGATGTTTGTTCGGCGCCGACAGCCGGATCTCGGCGACGTCGTCCCTGGCCGCGAGCACGGCCGACCCCATCTCCCACAGCGTCTGCTGCAGCGCCCGGCTGTGCACCACGGCGAACTGCTCGAGCAGGATCTGCCGAACCTGCGCGAACGCCTCGTCCCACGCTACGTCCGTCCCGGCGTACCGCCACCGCGCGGTTAGCGAGGTGGCCAGGATCCGGTCAGTTGCCTCGGCCAGCGTGGTGTAGCCGTCGGTCAGGAACCCGGTGAACTGCGAGCCCGTCGACTTGAGCACGACGAGATCCTTGATCCCGGAAATAACCCATGAAGCTTTAACGGGGCCCTCGGTGCTGGTCGTAACCGCAGCGGTGCGCACCTCGTGGCCAGCCCGCACGAACGTGTGGGCGTGCTCGGCACCGGCCACGGCGATCCGATCCCAGCGGTACTCGTCGACATCGACGCGGGCGCGGGACACCGAGGCGATGTCATCGACGAAGTGGCGCGACAGGGCCAGCGCGTACTCCTCGATCGCGCCGACGCCCCGCTCTTTGGCGTAAGCGAAACAGGTGTTCTTCTGGCTGTCGGTCGGCAGCACGCTGGCCTGGTCGCCGGCCAGGTGCGCGGCGGCGAAGTCGCCGCGCAGCGCCGTCGACACGTTGAGGTCGCGGATCTCGTGCCGCTCGGTGTCGCGGTAGATCCGCACGACCCGGGTCTCGGCCTTGCCGTACTGGTTGTCCTGCAGCACGATCGCCATCGGCTAGCTCCCGCGGTAGGTCGAGTAAGAGTACGGGCTGAGCAGCAGGGGCACGTGATATCGCGGCCGCAGCCCGTCGGCCGTGAAGGTGACGACGACCTCGGGGAAGAACGGGGGCTGGCCCGGCACGCCGTCCCCCCTCGCGATCAGGTACGGACCGGTCTCGAAGACCAGCCGGTAGGTGCCCGCGGCGAGAGAGGCGACGCCGAAGTCGGCGATCCGGCCGTCGGCGTCGGTGCGCGCCGAGCCGAGCTCGCCGCCGCCCGCTCGCTCGAGCCGCACGACGACGCCGCCGGCCGGCTCGCCCCGCACGGTGTCGAGTATGTGCGTGCTGACGCTCATTTCTCCTGCCCCTGGTCGATCAGCTTAGCCAGCCGGATCTGGTTGATCCTGGCTAGCTCGCAGGCCACGACGCGCCACTCCGTTTTCCGGTCGTTGCCGAGCCGCTCGCGCAGGAACGCGAGCAGTTCGGCCGCGCTCCGCCCGGTGGCACAGGCCAGGTAGATGTGACCGAACCGCTGCTCGTACGAGGCGTTGCCGTCCGCCAGCGCCTGCCGCAGCCCGGCGTCCGCGCCGCTGACTTCGGCCTGCTCCTGTCTCGACCACCCGGCCGGCTTCGCGTCGCCGATCCGGGGATGACCGCCCAGCGCCTCGAGCAGGTCCGCCTCGCCCAGCGCCGCGACTGCGGCGTCGGACGCTCCGAGCAGCGATCCGACGCTCGGATACGGCCTTCCGGCGGCGACGGCGTCGATCCAGCGGCCGGCCGGGCAGCAGGCCTGCAGTGCCTGCCTCGCCGCATTCGCGGGCAGCCCGTTGAATTCGTCCACGCTGGCCATGGTTCACCCTCTCGTGCCCGGCGCCGCCGGCGCAACGACCAGCCCGACTAGCTGCGCTTGTCGTAGGTCACCCGGAGGTGCAGCGGCGGCCGGTCATACGGCGGTTCGTTCTCACGCGGCAACGGCCCGCAGCACCGCCTGGCGCTGGTCGTCGGACGGGTTGGGCTGGTACATCAGCCCTTCGGTGCCGGTCCTTTGAACGCAGCGGCCGGCCCCGGATCAGGCGGAGGGAAGCCGCCAGCCGCGCGGTGGCCGCGGTCCGGGCGCCTCGCTCCCGCCCCGGGCACCGGCCACGGCCCGGAGCTCGTCGTCCGGGTCGGCGGAGTCGCGCAGCCAGGTAATCAGCGAGAAGTACACGACGGGAACGAAAAAAAGGCCGGGAATCGCCCACAGCAGGCCGGCCGCGATCTCCTGGTCTGCCACCGTGCCGAGCCCCGAGCCTGACGGGTGCGCCAGCGCGGTGAACCAGGCGGCCCGGGAGAAGCCCATGATGTAGGCACTCGCCCAGATCGCCCACATCGGCAGAGCGGCGAACGCGGCCCGCTGGAGCCTGGGAATCCTCGGCAGCAGCGGCGGCGACTCGACCAGTTCGAGCCACAGCGCGCACCCCGCCGCGACCAGCATCACCGCCTCGACCACGGTCAGCGGCGGATACCTGACCAGCGCGTTCACCGCGACCGGCAGCCGCCACCCCAGTGCCACCCCGACAAACGCGGCCAGGACCAGCCACGCCCGCGTCCCGGACGGCCGGTGCGACCGGGCCACCGCCAGCCGCCCCGCCAGCGTCCCGGCACGCCGCCAGGGCGCGCCGAGGACGATAAGCGCCGGCGCCCCGACCGCGAGCACGGCGAACTGCACCGCCTGCGCGAACACATACTCCCTGGCCGCCGCCCCGACCGGCGGCACCAGCACCCCGAGCATCAGTACCATGCCAGCCGAGGCCAGCCACGGCCGAAGCCGCTGCATTCGGTTCCGCACAATTCCGCCTATCGCCAGGTCCCGCACCGTCTTACTCCGCGCCGGCTCCCCTCGTCAAGCGCTGTGGTAGCAAGATGGAACCATGGATCTTCCCGTGATGCCGCCGGTCCCGCCCATGCTGGCCAAGTCGGTGCCGGCGATACCCGGCGGCGCGATGAGCTACGAGCCGAAATGGGACGGCTTCCGCTCGGTCGTCTTCCGCGACGGCGACGAGGTCGAGATCGGCAGCCGGAACGAGCGCCCGATGACCCGTTACTTCCCCGAGGTCGTCGCGGCGGTCAGGGCGAGCCTGCCCGAGCGATGCGTGATCGACGGAGAAATCGTCATTCCCGACGCCGACGGCCGCTGCCTGGACTTCGAGGCGCTGCTCCAGCGGATCCACCCCGCTGACAGCCGGGTCAGGCTGCTGGCCGAGCAGACCCCCGCCGCCTTTGTCGCCTTCGACCTGCTCGCGCTCGGCGGCATGGACTACACCAGCGAGCCGTTCTCGGCCCGGCGGGAAGCACTGCAGCAGGCGCTGACCGACGCGCTGCCGCCGGTCTACCTGACCCCGGCGACCACCGATCCCGGGCTGGCCGAGGTCTGGTTCAGCCAGTTCGAGGGGGCCGGCCTTGACGGCATCGTCGCCAAGCCGCTGGACGGCACCTACCAGCCCGACAAGCGGGCCATGTTCAAGATCAAGCACGAGCGGACCGCCGACTGCGTGGTGGCCGGGTACCGGCCGCACAAGAGCGGGCCCGACGCGATCGGATCGCTGCTGCTCGGCCTGTACAACGACGACGGCAACCTGGCCAGCATCGGCGTCATCGGCGCGTTCCCGATGGCCACCCGCAAGACCTTGTTCACCGAAATGCAGCCGCTGGTGACCAGCCTGGAGGGTCACCCGTGGAACTGGGCGGCGCACGAGCAGGCCAGGACGCGACATCCGCGTGAGGCGGAAGGCAGCCGCTGGAACGCCGGCAAGGACCTCTCGTTCGTCCCGCTGCGTCCCGAGCGCGTGGTCGAGGTCAGGTATGACCACATGGAAGGGACCAGGTTCCGGCATACGGCCCAGTTCGTGCGCTGGCGGCCCGACCGCGATCCGCAGTCCTGCGGCTTCAGCCAGCTCGACGAGCCGGTGAGCTTCAACCTGGCTGACATCCTGGCCGGGTGACCGGCTAGGAGACGGCGCGGACGCCGGGCGCCGGGCTGGGCGGCCACTGGGCCAGGACGGCGATGAAGTCCCTGGTCCAGCCCCTGACGTACTGGCTGGCCGGGCGCACCTGCCCGGTGATCCCCTTGCGGAGCGGGCCGCCGGCTCCACGAGCGTAGGCCAGCTGGACCCATTCGGGGTTGATGTCGAGCTCCATGCCGGTCGCCGCGCCGGCCCGCATCAGCGCGGCGGCGAGATCTCCGGGCGTCGCCGACATGCTGGCCACGTAGATCAGCTGTCCCCTGACGTTCTCGCCGAGCGCGCTCCGCGCGGTGTCGGCGGTACCGGTGATCGTGCTTCCCCAGGAACCCCAGCCGCGAGCGGGGGCCGGGGCGGGGCGGCCATGGCGAACCAGCAGGACGAGGTTCTGCCTGACGCTGTAGACCGGCTTTCCTGGCTGCGGCACGCCGTGGCCCCAGACCCCGATGCTGGCGGCGCCGGAGCGGTAGATCACGAGGCTGGCCCGGCCCGGCACGAGGGGGCTGATCACCGCGCCCGCCTGCTCGTAGCCGCCGACGTGGGCCGAGAGCTTGAAGCCGCCGTTGAACGCGCCGATCACGAGGCGGCGCTCGGCCGGGCTCAGCGCCGGGCCGGCCGCCTGGCCCTGGCAGGGCGGTCCGGGATCCAGGCTCCCGCAGTGCAGCACGAACCGCACCGCGCCGTCGAATCGCGCCGCCGTCATCCGGTTGCCGTCCGGCAGCACGAAATGGCGCACGGTGACCGCAGCGGGAGCCGGAATGCGGTCCCGCGGTGCCCGCGAGCCGGGCCCGGTGCGGCCGGAGCCAGCCGCCCTGGCCGCCCCGGTGTCGGCCGCGCTGGCCGCGCAGCCCGCGGCGCCGGCGATCACGGCGATAGCCAGCAGAGACGGGCCGGCCGCCGCGCGGAGTCTGTGCCGCGGCGCAAGCCGCGGAAATGCCGGCGCGGTGCGCTCCGCCGCGCGGAGTCTGTGCCGCGGCGCAAGCCTCGGAAATGCCGGCGCGGTGCGATTGATCATGGGGTTGCTGGTCCGTCCCATCTGGCGGCGGTCTCGTCTGCTGTCTTCGCAGGACATGTAACGAACGCGGGCACGTTACAGTTTCTGGCGTGGAAACTGCAGGCAGGCAAACCAGGATGCCCCGGGTCGCCGCAGCGGCGGGGGTCTGGCTCGCGATCGTCGCGGCGGCGGCCCCCGCGTGCTCTGCCCCCGGCCAGCCCGGCGGGCCGGATCCGAAGACGTCAGCGGCGGGCGGGCCAGCGTCACCGCCCTCGTCGCCGGCCGACTCGCCCGGCCATCCCATGACGACCGGTGCCGCTGCGAGCGGGGTCGGCACGCTGGGCAAGTTCTGGGTCGGCCAGCGCTGGATCACCTTCACCGAGCCAGCCCGCGCCGGCCAGGCCGGGCAGAGCACCGGGCCGCGGACACTGCTGACGCAGATCAGGTACCCGCTGGCCGGCCCGCCGTCCAAGACCAGCAAGCCTGCCAGGGGCCCGCTCCCGCTGATCGTGTTCGGACCGGGATTCATGCAGTGCGGCGGCCCGTACTCCCGGCTGCTGCGCGCCTGGGCCACCGCCGGCTACGTGGTCGCCACGGTGAACTTCCCGCACTCGGACTGCAAGGTCGGCTCGGCCGCGACCGAATCCGACATGGTCAACCAGCCGGCCGACATGTCCTACGTCATCACCAGGATGCTCGCGCTCAGCGCGGCCCGCCACGGCCTGTTCGCCGGGCTGATCAGCCCGCACGAGATCGCGGTCACCGGCCAGTCCGACGGTGGCGACACCGTCGCCGCCGTGGCCGCGAACACCTGCTGCACCGATCACCGGGTCGCGGCGATCGCGGTGCTGTCCGGCGCCGAGTGGCCGGCCATGCCCGGGTCGTTCTTCACCCGCCGGCCGGCTCCGATGCTCTTCACCCAGGGCAGCGCCGACACCGTCAATCTGCCCGGGTGCAGCGCGGCGATGTACCACGCCGACCCGTCACGGATGAGGTACTACCTGGACTTGTACGGGGCCGACCATACCGGGCCGTACTGGGGCACTAACCAGTTCGAGCGGATCGTGGCGCGCGTCAGCCTGGCCTTCTTCGACCGGTTCGTGCTGGGCCAGGCAGCCGCGGGACCGGCGATGAAGCGGGCCGGCGACGTCCCCAACGTGGCCGCGCTGTTCGGCCATGGCCACGGCGATGTCCCGGCCGGACCCTGCTTCACCTGACCGAGACCGAGCCAACCGAACCGAGAAAGGGGGCTGCCGTGCAGCCCATGCCAGAGGACTGGGACCGCGCCGTCGCCGTCGTGGCTCACCCCGACGACCTCGAGTACGGCGCCGCGTCCGCCGTGGCCCGGTGGACCAGTCAGGGCAAGAAGGTCTCCTACGTGCTCGCGACCAGGGGCGAGGCCGGCATCGCCGGGATGGCGCCGGCCGAAACGGCGCCGCTGCGGGTCGAGGAGGAGCAGCGCAGCGCAGCCGTGGTCGGCGTGACGGACGTCCAGTTCCTCGACTACCAGGACGGCCTGGTCGAGTACGGCATCCCGCTCCGCCGCGATCTCGCGGCCGCATTCCGCAGGCTGCGCCCGGACGTCGTCCTCACCTCGAGTTTCGACCTGACCTGGGGCGAGGAAGGGCCGGTCAATCACGCCGACCACCGGGCCGTCGGGCTTGCGGTGCTCGATGCCTGCCGGGACGCGACCAACGAATGGGTGTTTCCCGAGGCCGGCCCGGTCTGCCCGGCCATCACTGCCGCCTATGTGTTCGCCAGCGGCGAGCCCACGCATTTCGTGGACGTGACCGAGACGATCGGCCTGGGCGTCGCCTCACTGCGCGAGCACCGCGCCTACATCGAGGGCCTGGGCCGGGAGTTCGATCCCGACGACTTCCTGCGGCAGATGGCTGGCTACGTCGGCCTCGGCGCCGGCTGCGACTACGCCGTCAGCATGCACCGCTACCCCATGAGCTAACCCCCGCGCCCTCGCGCCGCCCCCCGCGCCGCCGCCCCGCCCGCGCACCCCCGCCCGTACAACGGCGATGGCCCACCGCTGCTGATAGAGCACGGGCTATGGCCCACCGCTGTTGTTGGTGCGGGCGGCGGGCGGGCGCCTGGAGCAGAGACTGGCCGTTCGGTGGGTAGGACAGACCGCGTGACGGCCGCGACGCCTGGCGAGAAGCTGACCATGTACGCGGCCGGCCTGGTTCAGGGCATCACGCTGGTGACCTTCCCGGCCGCGAGCACGATCTTCACCTCGGCGGCCTCCTACGGCCTGTCCGCCGGCCAGTACGGGACGATGTTCATCCCGCAGGTGGTCGCGGCCATCTCGGCGTCGCTGGCCGGCGCGCGGCTGGCTGGCCGGCTGGGCTGGAAGATGGTCTACCTGGCCGGCCTGGCGGCCAACCTGGCGTCGATGACGCTGCTGATCGCCAGCCGGTTCGCCGAGGCCGACCAGTCGATCGCCTATCCGATCCTGCTGGCCGCAACGGCGTGCCTCGGCCTCGGGTTTGGGCTCACCGTCCCGGCGGTGAACACCTTTACCGCGGCGTTCCACCCGGGCGGGGTCGACCGGTCGATCCTGGTGCTGAACGCCCTGCTCGGGCTCGGCACGGCGCTGGCACCGGTCTTCGTGGCCATCTTCGTCGGGCTCGGCGCGTGGGTCGGGCTGCCGGTCCTGGCCGCAGCGCTGCTGCTCGGGCTGATCGCGGTAAGCATGCGACTGCCGCTGCGCGACCCGGCCGGCCGCCTGGGCAGCGTCGCGACGGGCGGAACGGGCCGGCCGGCCAGCGGCCGCCGCCGGACGACCATCCCCGGACGGTTCTGGGCGTTCGCGGCGTTCGCGGTCCTCTACGGCTTCTGCGAGACCATGAACGGCAACTGGTCGCAGATCGACCTGGTGTCGCTGCACGTCTCGGCGACGACCGCCTCGCTCACGCTCACCGTCTTCTGGGCCATGGTGACGACCGGGCGGGTGCTTTTCGCGGCGCTCCAGCGCTGGGTGCCGAGCCGGCTCGCCTACCACCTGCTGCCGGTCGTGCTGGCGGGATCGTTCCTGCTCATCGCTGAGCTGCCGGCCGGCTCACCGGGGGCGGGCATCGCGGCCTTCGCCCTGGCCGGGTTCGGCTGCTCGGCGCTGCTCCCGCTGACGATCAGCTTCGGACAGGAGCGGCTGACGGCCATTTCCGCGTCCGTCGCGGGCGGCGTGATCGCGTGCTATCAGTTCGGCTACGGACTGGCCGCCTTCGGGGTCGGCCCGCTCCGCTCCGCGGGGTTCACCCTGCCCGAGATCTACGGCGCCAGTGCAGCCGTTGCCGCCGTGCTCGCGGCCCTGTCGTTCGCGATCGCGGCGGGCCGTCCGTCTCCGGCCGCGCTGCATCCCAGGCCTTCCAGTCACCTGAGGTAACAGTTATCTGCCGCAGAGTGAATATAACGACATCATTTGTTCATGATGAAATGCGAGTTTTTGTCGTGGTCAGTCTGCTATATATATCGGCTGGCGTGTTTTCAGTGCACTCAATCATCGACAGCGGAGGAACTGTGCGCTCAGTGTTGCTCACCCGACAGGCTGTAGCGGTCGCCGCCGTTGCCGCGCTGGGGGTGCTTGGCATGTCCGCTCCTGCCATCGCCTCGGCCGCGGTCCGGCACACCGCGGCGCGGACAGCGTCGCACCCGGCCGCCACGAAACCGCTTGCCCGTCCGGCGCTGCCGGCTGGCGAGCGCTACGCCTGCCCGCCGGCACCTGTGGGCCAGATGACCTGCATGTCGATCATCAAGACCGTCGCCGGTAACCGGTTCGCGGCCCTCGCCCCCGGCGCGTTCTCGCCGGCGGCGAACGGGCCGTACACGCCGACCGACCTGCGCAAGGCGTACAAGCTCACCACCGCGGCCAGCAAGGGCAGCGGCCGGACGATCGCGATCGTGGACGCCTTCAACGACCCGAAGGCCAACTCCGATCTGAAGGTCTACCGGTCGCACTTCCACCTGCCCGCCTGCACCACATCCAACGGGTGCCTGCGCATCCTGAACCAGCGCGGCAAGAGCAGCCCGCTCCCGCATGCCGACGCGGGCTGGGCGGTCGAGGAATCGCTCGACCTCGACATGGTCTCGGCGATCTGCCCGAAGTGCCACATCCTGCTGATCGAGGCGACGAATCCGTCCGACGTCAACCTGGGCACGGCCGACAACACCGCGATCGCCCGGGGCGCGAAGTACGTCTCCAACAGCTGGGGCAACGTCGAGTTCGGCTCGGAGCACACGTTCGACCACTTCTTCAACCACCCCGGCCACGTGATCGACTTCGCGTCCGGTGACAACAGCTTCGGCTCCACCTATCCGGCATCCAGCCAGTACGTCACCTCGGTGGGCGGGACGTCACTGCGGCACTCGGGCAACGGGCGCGGCTGGACCGAGTCGGTATGGGGTTCGAGCGGCGGCGGGACCGGCAACGGCACCGCTTCCGGCTGCTCGCAGTTCGAGGCCAAGCCGTCCTGGCAGACCGAGGACGTGCACTACGCCAACGGCTGCACGAACCGGACCGAGAACGACGTGGCCGCGGTCGCCGACCCGAACACCGGCGTGATCATCTTCGACTCCTACCGGGAGCCGGGCGGTCTCGAGGTGGGCGGGACCAGCGCGTCCACCCCGATCATCACCGGGATCTACGCCCTGGCCGGCGCGCCGGTCACGAACACCTACCCGTCCGAGTACCCATACCTGCACGCGAAGAACCTGTTCGACGTCACCTCGGGCGCCAACGGCCAGTGCGGGGCGCAGCCGTACCTGTGCCACGGCATCCGCGGCTTCGACGGCCCGACCGGGCTCGGCACGCCGAACGGCGCCACGGCATTCGGCCTGCGGGCGGTCCGCCGCGTGACGCTGGTCGACCCGGGCAACCAGACGAAGGCGCACGGAACGTCCTTCTCGCTCAAGATCACCGGCCTGGACACCGCGAAGGTCTCGCAGCTGCACTTCACCGAGAAGGGACTGCCGACCGGGCTCTCCATCCACGCGATCGCGCATTCCACGAATGGCCAGATCTCCGGCACCCTCCCGGCGACACCCGGCACGTTCAACGTCACGATCACCGGCTCAGACGGCACGGCGAAGGGCAGCACCCACTTCACCATCGTCGTGTCGTAACTCCTACCAGCCGGCGCAGCGCCGGATGAATGTGCCATCCATACCTGGTCGCCCGGGTGGATGGCACATTCATTCGGCCTGATCGCTGTTGCGGGACTCGGCGCGGGCGACCAGGAAGTCGAGCAGGCCGCCGCCGCGCAGGCCGAGCAGTTCCCACGACCGGGCGATGCCGACGGCGAAGAAGATCAGCACGAACGTGGCGCCATTCCCCCTCGGGTCGCTGGCGGTGAACGACGTCACCACCTGGGCGACGTACGTGGCCACGATCAGCAGCAGCAAGACCGGCCACCGGTGGCTCAGCTTCTCCCTGGACCGTGACCGCCAGAGCCGGACGATCAGGGCCACCGTGCTGGTCAGGCCGAGCACGCCGAGCAGCAGGCTGGCCGTCGGTATGCCGTTGCCGGGCAGCAGGGCGACCAGGGAGATCCACAGCGAGTCGACCAGAGCGGTGAACGCGGTCGCGGCCACCGCCTGCCGCTCGGCCGATCCACGGCCGGTGTCCTGCCCCTGGGCGACCGACAGGGCAACGAAGAGCAGGCCGGTCAGCGCGCCGGCGACGGTCACGCTGCCGAGGAAAAAATTGCTGTAGCGCACGCTGCCGATCATGCCTGATCGGCGCGGTTTGGGCGGTCCGGCGGCTAGAACACTCCCGGCACGAGCGCGGCGGTCCTGGCCCGGTAGGCCTGGTATCCGGGCAGCGCCGCGAGCAGCACCTGCTCTTCCCGCCAGGCCCGGTAGACCTGCATCGCCACAAACGCCGCCCAGGCCGCGAAGGCGGCGGGCGTGTCAGCCGCGACGGCCAGCCCGAGCAGCGAGACCATCTCGCCCAGGTAGAGCGGGTGGCGCACCAGCCGGTACGGACCGCGCTCGGCGATCTCCCGCGCCTGGGCGATGATCGACAGGTTCCGGCCGAGGCTCCGCAGCGCCCAGAGCGCCCAGGTCGTCCCGGCGACCAGGAGGAGATCGGCGATGACCTGGACGGCCAGCGCAGGGGACCGGTGGTGCAGCAGCGGGAACGGGAACGGCGCGAACGTCGCGATCACCGCGACCACCGAGGCGAAGGTCAGGCCGCTGCTGGCGACGGCCGGACCCCGGCGCAGGTAACACCACACGATCAGCCCGTAGAACGCCGCCATCAGGATTGCGTACACCCACCGGACCGCGCCGGCGGCGCTCGCCAGGCCGGCGCCGGCAATGACCGTGCGGACGTCGAACAGCAGCGCCAGGGTCGCGATCGGGATCATGATCAGCTTGCCGAGGTCGAGGCCCCGGCGCAGCGTACCGGTCGCCACAGCCACTCCTTATGCCCGGTCAGACTGCCTGCTATTCCGCAGCATAGGGTGCCGCAGCGGATAGGGTCAGTCATGATTGCAGGTGACTTCTCCTGGATATGATCAACAGCTTGCCGGTGGGCCGGCCTGGCAGGTCCGGATGAATCTGGCCTGGACAGCAACGGGCGCGGTCTTGGGCCTGCCCGGTGGCACCGTGCTGCGCGGGCAAGTCTGCCGCCTGTCCGTCCGAAGCAGCGAGCCGGACGAGTCAGCCTGTCGCGACTGCGCGACGCCCCTGCCCTGCGCACCGGCCGCTCGGTGCGCCCACTGCGGATCCTGGTTAGGCGCTCCGGTCGCGATCGAGCTCATCACAGCGGCCGTCACGGCGTTGCTGTTCGCCAGGTTCGGCGATCGGCCCGCACTGGTCGCCTTTGCCTACTTCGGGATGGTCGGGGTTGCCCTCACCCAGATCGACGTCGCGGCGCAGCGCCTCCCTGACCGCCTGACGCTGCCCGCGTACCCGGCGCTGATTCTCCTGCTGTCGGTGGCCGCCGCTATCACCGGCGACGGCACGGCGCTGGTCAGGTCCCTGCTCGGCGGGCTCGCACTCGGCGGGGGCTACCTCCTGCTGGGGCTAGTCAGCAGCGGACAGCTTGGCGGCGGGGACATCAAGCTCGCCGGGCTCGCCGGCGTCCTGCTCGGCTGGCTGAGCTGGAGTACCCTCGTCATCGGAACCTGCCTCGGCTTCGTGCTGGCGGCGATCGTCAGCCTAGTCCTCCTGGCCGGCCGGAAGATCTCGGCGCGCAGCATGATCAGCTTCGGTCCTTACCTGCTCGGGGGAGCCCTCCTCGCGGTGATGGCGAGATAACGATCCGACGACGGCAAACCCGTGACGACGTGCGCGAACTCGCGATGGCCGAGGGGCGGCAGACCGCCTAAGGCGGCCGGGCAGGCAGAGATAGGACATCTTCCCGATGCGGTGCAGGGCGCCTTAGCGCGATCCTGAGTATCACCGGGCCACGAAGGCCCGACCCCAGGAGGTTGCAATGCATCCGCAGATCATCGCTATGGCAGCTGCCGAGCATGTCAAGGACATGCAGGCTGACGCCACCCGGGCCCGGCGTGCCCGTCAGGCACGCCGCGCCCGGCGCGGCGTGATCACCGTCGGCGCCGCTACCCGTCCTGTCCAGATCGCCACCCCGGCACCGTGCCCGCAGCTTCCCTGCCCGCCGCTGGCCGCCAGGGCCGCGTGACCATCGAGCAGTGACATCCGACCACCAGGCGACGGCCCCGGGTCCGCATCAGATGCGGCCCGGGGCCTTCCGCATTTCCGGCCCGGGCACCCATGCGACATGCCTTCCCGGGATCTCCGGCCCGGCTGCGCCGCCCGCTACAGCCCCTCGCGGTGCGCGATCGCGGCGGCCTCGGTCCTGCTCGCCGCCCGCAGCTTGGCCAGGATGTTGGAGACATGGACGCTGACGGTCTTGGGCGAGATGAACAGCTCGGTGCCGATCTCCTTATTACTGTGGCCCGTCGCCAGCAGCCGCAGGACCTCGCGCTCGCGGTCCGTCAGTCCGGCCAGCGGTCCGCGCCCGCCGCGGCCGGTCATCCGGTCCGCGGTACCGATCCTGGCCCGGCGGCCCAGGTCGGCGAGGGCCCCCTGGAGCGGGGCCGCCCGCAGCTCGTCCGCCACCCGCCTGGCCAGCAGCCACTGCTCGGCCGGCGGACTCCCGGTCGCCCGCCTCGGCCAGCGCCTCGGCCAGCCGCCACCGCGATCGCGCGGTCTCATAGACGAAACCCTCGCCGAACGCATCCACGACGACCTGCCAGGCGGCGGGATCGTTGTCGCCGTTGGCCCGGCTCCACTCGGCTTCCGCCCGCGCGAGCCAGCCCCGGCCGTCCACGCCGAGCGCGAATCCTGGCATCCGCGAGTTAGCCGCGCCTTCCCTGGCGATCTCCAGCAGCGCGCCGGCCTGCTCGAGCACCCTCGCCAGGCGGTCGTGCTCGCCCATCGTCCTGGCCGATCCGGCCTGGTCGGCCAGCGCGCCGAGGCCGACCGCCGCCACCCGGATCAGCTGCGGACTGTGGTAGCCCTCGTCGATCTCCTCGATCACCCGGATCGTCGCCTCGACCTCCGCGGCCGCAGCCGCGGTGTCACCTCGCCACATGGCCCGCTCGGCCAGCAGCCCGCGGGTGATGTACTCGACGAATCCGTCCCGCGCGAACATCGGCTCCAGCCATACCTGCCGCTCCTCTACGATCGGCAGGCCCCTGGCGACGGCGATGAACAGCGCCATCGCCGACAGGCGGGCCTCGGCCGGGCTCGTCACCCGGACCGCGAACCCGTCGGCGATCTGCTGCGCGTGATCCCAGGCGCCGTCGGCGAAATGTGCGAGGTAGTGCAGGTACTGCAGGTCGATGCCGTACTGCGCGAGGCCGAGGCCAGCGCCGTTCGCCCGCTCCGTGCCCTCGTGCGCGCGCCGCGCCGCGCTCTCCAGATCGCCCTGCTCCAGCTGGAGCCTGGCCAGCTGGTACGTGGCCCGGAGCTCGACCCCGAGCATTCTGGCCTCGGCCGCCTGGCGATGCGCCGTGCCGAACATGGCCACCGCGTCGGCGATCCGGCCCGCTCGCTCGCTGATCAGCCCGAGCGTCACCAGCGCATCGGCCTCGACCCAGGGGCTCCCGCCGCCTGCGCGGCCGCCCGCGCCTGCTCCGCCCGGGCACCGGCGACCGCCTCGTGGTCGGGGAAGCCAAGCAGTGCCCGCGCGTGGGTGGCCAGCGCCCTGGCACGCTCCCAGGTCGGCGGGTCGGGCGGGAGCGCGTCGACCGCCGCCTGGCCCGCCGACGCGGCGGCCGGATCCTCGCCGAGGTCGTTGAGGAAATAGGACAGCCGCTCCTGGACCCGGCACAGCAGCACCGGGTCGGTGTTCTCGTTCAGGTAGCCGAGCAGCCGGCGCAGCTGCCCGGCCGCTCGCGCCAGCTCGCCTCCGTCCGCCGCGCTGACCGCCGAGCGGAACGCGAGCTTCCCCCGGCCGAGGCCGCTGAGCTTCTCCGGATCGCTGACCCGCTCCCACAGCGACAGCGCCTGATCGTAGTGCCGGTGCGCCTCGGCCGGCGCGGCGAGCCGTTCCGCCTCCTCGCCGGCCAGGACGGAGGCGGAGAACGCGCCCTGGATGTCATGGCTCGCCAGGCAGTGGTGCGCGAGCTCCGCGGCGGTGCCGGGAACCTCCGCCAGCCGCCGCTCGTCGGCCAGCAGGTCAGCCAGGCGCGCGTGCAGCCTGGTGCGCTCGCCGGGCAGCAGGTCGGCATAGATGGCCTCGCGCAGCAGGGCATGCCGGAACGAGTAGCCCTGCTCGCCATCGGGCACCAGCAGCTGGTGCGCAACGGCCTCCCTGACGGCGCTGTCGTAGACGAGCTCGTCGAGTCCGGACGCCCGCATGACCAGCTCGTCGTCGACCCGGCGGCCCGTGACGGCAGCGGTCCGCAGCACCTGCTGGCTCGCGGCGGACAGGCGCTCCATCCTGGCCAGCAGCAGGTCCGCCAGGCCGGCCGGAAGCTGCGATCCGGCCGACGAGGCAGCGAGCAGCTCCTCGGCGTAATACGCGTTGCCCTCGGCCCTGGTGATCATCCGGTCGATCGCCTGAGCGTCAAGCTGCCGCGACGACAGCGCCGTCAGGTGCTGGGCCATGGCCGACGCGGTCAGCGGCCCGAGGTCGACCGAGCTGACGCTGGGCAGCCGGAGCAACTCGGCGACCAGCGGCCGCAGCGGATGCCTGCGGTGCATGTCATCCGACCGGTACGTGGCGACGAGGGCCAGCCGCTCGGAGTGCAGCATCCGGCTCAGGAAGGTCAGCAGGTCACGAGTGGACTGGTCGGCCCAGTGCACGTCTTCGAGCACCAGCAGGACCGGGCTGGCGACGGCCAGCTCGGCGAGCATCCCGAGCACGGCGCCGAACAGCTGCTGCTGAACCAGGCCCGGCATGTCACCGCCGGCTGGCTGGCTCTCGTTGCGGTCCGGCAGCAAGCGGGAAAGCACGGGCCGGGCCGCCAGCGCATCGAGCAGGACACCGCCGGGCGACGGGCCCGTCGTGGCGTCCCGCAAGGCGTCGGCCAGCGGCAGGTACGGTACGGCGTCGCCGAGCTCGGCGCAGCGCCCGGACAGGACGGTGAAGCCATCCTCGCGTGCGCGCGCGGCGAGCTCGGATACCAGCCTGGTCTTGCCCACGCCAGCATCGCCGCTGATCAGGGTCACGACAGGCCGGCCCGAGGCCGCCGATCGCAGCATGGCGAGCAGATGGCTCAGCTCGGCTTCCCGGCCGACCAGCTCGCTGTGAGGTACTCCAAGCACGACTCCAGTATCACAGCAGACTCGGACAGTTAGCGATGTTCCGTAGCCGCCCCGGGGTCGCCGGCACCAGCCAGGCGCCTGCGACAATGCCTGTTGTGCCGCGCCGCCCTGGATTGTTCAGAGATCTCCCGCGCGAGGTGGCGATCCTCAGCTCGGTCTCGTTCACCGTCGCGCTCGGGTACGGGATCGTGGCCCCCGGCATCCCGAAGTTCGCCATTCAGTTCGGGGTCAGCACCGCGGCCGCCGCCAGCGTGATCAGTGCGTTCGCCCTGATGCGGATCCTCGGGGCGCTGCCTTCCGGGCGGCTGGTCGACCGGTTCGGCGAGCACCGGACGATGGCCGCCGGCATCGCGATCGTCGCCGTGAGCAGCGTGCTGGCCGGTTTCTCCGGGTCGTTCGGGCAGCTGATCGCACTGCGCGGGATCGGCGGCCTCGGCTCGGCGATGTTCAGCGTCAGCGCGCAGACCCTGCTGCTGCGCAGCGTGCCGTCCGAGCTCAGGGGACGGGCCAGCGGGCTCTATACCGGCGGTTTCCTGCTCGGCGGCATCAGCGGGCCGGCGATCGGCGGGCTGGTCGCCGCGTGGTCGCTGCGGGCGCCGTTCTTCATCTACGGCGGCCTGCTGCTGGTGCCAGCGGGCATCGCCGCCATCCGACTGCGGGACAGCGACCGCCGGGCGGCTGGCCCGAGGTCGCGCGCGGAACGGCCGCTGGCCGAGATCATCGGTGCCCTGCGGAGCCGGGCGTACCGCGCGGCAGCGGCCGCCAACCTGGCCGACGGCTTCGCTGTCATGGGCGTGCGCAGCGCCATCGTCCCGCTGTTCGTGGGCGACGTCCTGCACGAGTCCCCGTCCTGGACGGGAATCGGGTTCCTCGTCGTCGCCGCGCTGAACGCCGCAACCCTGCTGCCCGGCGGGCGGTTCGCCGACACGATCGGCCGGCGGCCGGTCATCGTGGCCGGCTGCCTGATCAGCGGCGGGAGCATGGTCATGCTCGCGCTGCTGCCAGGGCTGCTGGGCTTCCTCGCGGCTCTTGCGGTGCTCGGGCTCGGTTCCGGGCTGCTGGACGTCGCGCCGTCGGCGATGATCGGCGACATCATCGGCGGGCAGGGCCGGCCAGGCGGCCAGGGCGGGACCGTGATCGCCTCGTATCAGATGGCCGGCGACATCGGCACGGTCGCCGGCCCGGTGGCGGTCGGCTTCCTGGTCGACGCGGTCTCCTACGACGCGGCGTTCTTCCTGGCGGCGGGCGTGCTCGGACTGGCCGCGCTGGCCGGCCTGCTCGCTCCGGAAACGCGGCGGCCCGATACCGGGCAGATCCCGCTACCGGAGTCGCTGGTGGCTCAGCCGCACGCCGATCCGGCGTAAAACCGATCCTCGGCCGCGTAGTCGAGCATCGGCCCGAAGAACTCGTCGTCGAGGTCGCCGATGACTCGCGGGCTCTCACCGCCAGCGGCGGCGCGCAGCAGCCAGTCCACCTCGCTGGTCACCGTGGCCGCGTAATCGCCGGCGCTCGTAGCCGAGTGACACAGCGGCGGCCGTGTCGAGGACGACCGGATGGGGCGCCTGCCACGGGTGCCCCCCGACCGGCCCGGCAGGCTCGTCGAGCAGCACCTCGTCCCAGGCATGGCCGAGATAACGCGCGACCGTCCGACCGATCTCCAGTGCGCTCGGCGCGTCCGGATCGGCGGCGTTCAGTATCCGCCGCCCCGGCTTCGCCGCGACCACCTCGATCAAGGCCGCGACGTTGGCCGCCGCGGTGGTCTGGTTCACCGCGCCAGGACTGGCGAGGAAGATCCGCGGCCGCCGGTCAAGCACGCGTTTGACGAAGACCCACTCGCGCGGCATCCGCGCTCCGTCGCCGTGGATCAGGCCGGGCCTGATCACCGTCACCGGCAGCCCGCTGTCGAGCAGAACCTGCTCCGCGGCCACCTTGCGCTCTCCGTAGCCTTCGTCCCCGGGCCGGACCGTCGGCTGGGTCTCGCTGATCGGGCCGCCGAATCGCGGCTTGACGGCCGAGTTAGCGTGCCGCCCGGCGGCGTCCGCGTAGACCGCCTTGCCGGAGATCATCACTGTCGACGTCGCCTGCCTCGCCAGCGCCAGCAGCGAGGTCGCGTCGGCGCCGCCGTAGCAGAGGCAGTCGACCAGCAGGTCAGCGCCGTCGCCGAGGGCCTGCGCCAGCCGCCGGCATCGGCCCGGTCCGCGGCGATGAACGTGCCGCCCGCGGCCGCAATATCGGCGGGCATCCGGGCCGGGTCGCGGCCCGTCAGGCCGACGTCCCAGCCGGCCGAGAGCAGGTGCCGGGCAGTGGCCCGGCCGGTCGAGCCGGTCCCGCCGACGATGAGTGCGCGAGGCATCGGGTGAGCGTACCGGGATCGAGCAGCCTGATCGCTACCTGCCGGTCCAGAACAGCGTCATGCGCCCGCCAGACCTCGCTGAACCCCCGGCCCCGATCCGCTCGCCGAGAGCGTAGCGCCCCCCGAGGAGCCAGCTAGACAGCAAATGACATTGCGTCCGACGACCCAGCCGCCGCACCGCTAATCCATCCGTACCCCCGATGTAGGTCGATTCCGCCCGCCCGGCAGCGGCGCTCCGGCCCGTCCAGCCGCCCGCGGCCCGAGGGCGGAACAACAGCGGTGGGCCATAGCTGGTGCTGTACAGCAACGGCGGTGGCCCACCGCTGTTGCTGCGCCGGGGCTCTACGCCGCGCTGGAGGTCTGGGGCCACGGCGAGAGGGCGGGCAGGCGTTCTTGCTGCCGCTAGCGCTCTTGCTGCCGCTAGCGTGGGCTCATGACCGAGCTACTTCATATCACCGAGCGGGACGGCTGGGAGCAGGCCGTGCGCGACGGCGAATACCGGATGTCGACCCGCGGCGTCTCGCTGGCGGAGGAGGGCTTCATCCACTGCTCGCTGCCGCACCAGCTGCGCTCGGTGGCCGAGGCCGTCTACGGCGACGCCGACGACCTCGTGGTCCTGGTCATCGACAGCGAGCGGCTGCCGAGTCAGGTGCGCTACGAAGGGAAGCACGGCGGCGAGCAGTATCCGCACATCTACGGCCCGGTTCCGGCTGGGGCGGTGACCGAGGTCATCCCGGTCGGCCGGGACGCAGCCGGACGGCTGATCCTGCCCGGGCCGGCCGTTGACGCAGACACAGACGCGAACGCCGCCGGGCCCACGCACGCGGACCCGGAGGTGGACCGGCCGGAGCGCGCCGGGGCCGGGTAGCCTAGCCGGGTCATGGGCGCGCCGGAAGGAGCCTGCCGGGGATGGACGAGACTGACCTCGCGAACGACCTGCCCGCCGGGAACTCCGGCCTGCAGGCCGCCGGGAGCCAGGGCGAGCCGCCCGCCGGGACCGCCGATGTTACGGCGGTCCGGCCTGATTCGCGGTCGAGGCGGCCGCGCCGGTCCACGGTCGTGCTGGCCGTCGTCGCGGTTGTCGGCGCGCTGGTGTTCGCCAGCTTGTTCGCCTTCGGGATAAGCCGGCTGAGCGCGAAGACCGGGTCATCGCCGATGCGGCCGACCGGGATCCCGGCCAGCGTCAGCACCAGGCTGGCCGCCCTGATGCAGCTGACGCCGGTGCGGCCGTCGGCCGCACCGGGCTTCACGCTGACCGACCAGTCCGGGCACGCCGTCTCCCTGGCGGGCCTCCGCGGCAAGACGGTCGTGCTCACGTTCATGGACTCGCACTGCACCGACATCTGCCCGCTGGTCTCGCGCGAGTTCATCGACGCGTACCGCGACCTGGGACCGGCCGCCAGGAACGTGGTGTTCGTCGCGGTGAACGTGAACCCCTATCACCGCTGGATCGCCGACATGGCGGCCTACTCCAGCGAGCAGCAGCTCGACTCCATCCCGTCCTGGCATTTCGTGACCGGTCCGCTGCCGAGCCTGCACGCGGTCTGGAACGGCTATCAGATCCAGGTCGAGGCACCGAGCCGGAACGCCGACGTGATCCACACCTCGCTGATCTACTTCATCGACCCGCAGGGCCGGGAGCGGTACGCGGCCGCGCCGATGGTGGATCACACCAAGAAGGGGACGGCCTACCTGCCTGCCAGCCAGCTGGCGTCCTGGGGGCGCGGCATCGCCCTAGTCGCCCGCGCCGCCGACCGCTGACGGTCCCGCCCGGCTTCAGATCGTGTAGGCCAGCTTCGTCGCGAGCTGCCGGGCCAGCGCGAGATCACCGCCCAGCTCGATCCTGCCCAGCGCGGCCTCGGCGTCCTCCCGCCCTCCGGCCAGCCGCATGAACAGGGAGGATGAAAGAGCCAGGCTCGCCGTCGGCTCGCCATCAATAGCTTCAACGGGCCTCGCCCGCCCGTCGACGACGATATGCAGGTCCCGCTCGACGGGTCCGGTCAGCCGGATGAGGACCGAACTGCCGTCCGGAGCCCGGCCCCGCTTGCCGACGATGTATCCGATGGCCGCGATGACCTCTTCCAGCGCCTGCTCGGCTTCCGGGCCGCCCTCATGCCCCGGTTTCGCGACGGCGGTCCTGATGTCCTGCTCGTGCATCCAGCAGTCGAAGATCCGGATCTGCATGAACCGGGCGTACGTCGCCTGGCCGGCCGGGGTCCACGACGGGGCGTTGAACTCATCCGCCGTCATCGCCCGCAGGCTGGCCAGCCGCTCGGCGGTGATGGCACGGAAGTCGGCCAGCAGGTCAGCGGGCGGGCGATCGCGCAGCGCCACGATCCAGGCCTCGTTGAGCCGTCCGATGTCGTTGCGAACGTGCTCGCCGCCCTCGCCGTCGGCGGGGATGTCCGGGTGCTGCGCCCCGGCCAGCGTCCGCTCGGTGCCGATCAGGTGCGCGATCACGTCGTGGACGTCCCAGCCTGGCAGCGCGGGCCTGGACCACGCGTCCTCGTCCAGCCCGGCGAGCAGGTAGGCGATGGCCGACCACTCGCGGCCCAGCAGGCCGACGACCCGGTCCTGCTCGGCCGGGCGCGGGTCGGGGGCGGCGGAAGTCGCGGCGGCCGCCGCGGTCGGCTCGGTCACGGGATGCTCCCTTCCGCGGCGGCCCGGGTCGGCGCTGCGACGTCCACGACGGTACCGCGGTTGATGCTGACCCAGTCCCGTGCCTCCAGGTACGGCTGGAAGGCCGCCCTGATCTGCTCCGCGTCGGACTTTCCCTTGGGCCGCTGGATCTCGTACAGGTGCGGGAAGGCGGTCCAGGCCACGACGGCGTCCCAGAGTCGCTCGGCCGCGTCCCCGGTCGGCGGGTCGATGAGCACCGGACCGAACAGGCACTGACCGTCGGGGAAGAACAGGGTCGGCACGCCGAACCCGCCCGCCTGCGTCACTCGCCGGTGCTCGGCCAGCACCTCCTCGCCGGTCGTCGGGTCGGCGATGGCCGCGTCGACCAGGCCGGGGTCCAGGCCCATCCGGGCCAGCAGGTCCATGGCCACCTCGCGGCGGTGCGGCTTCTCGCCGTTGACGTGCAGCGCCCGACCGACGGCGCCGTACCAGGCGTCGAGGACGTCCATCCCCTGGCGGCGCAGCAGGGCGCCGATCCGCATCAGCGACCATCCGTAGGTCCACTCGCGTTCCCACGGATGCTTCTTCCCTTCGGCCCGGTTGATCTCCTCCAGGCTGAAGAACCGCCAGTTCACCTGCAGCCCCGTGCGATCGCGCACCTCGCGGATCCACAGCGAGGTCTGGTAGGCGTAGGGGCACATCATGTCGAGGTGGAAGTCGACGCGGGCCGGACGCCCGCCGGAGGGCACGCTCATGGCCGCACCGTAACCGCTGGCCGCGGCCGGGACAACCGCCGGGTGGCTCAGATGAACTCGGCGAACTCGCGGAGCAGCGCGGACTTGGACTTGGCTCCGATCACCTGCTTCACGACCTCGCCGCCGGAGAACAGGTTAATGGTCGGGACCATCATGACTCCGTACCTGCGCATCGACTCCGGGTTCTCGTCGGTGTTGAGCTTGACCACGTCCACCCGGCCGGCGTACTCGGCGGCGATCACGTCAAGCACCGGGCCGACCTGGCGGCAGGGACCGCACCACGGCGCCCAGTACTCCACGATGACCGGCCGGGGACTGGTCAGGACATCGGCCTCGAAGCTCGCGTCGGTCACGGACTTAGCTGCGCTCATCGGATTCTTCCCCTCAGTGAATAGATCGCCCGGCCGGCGGGTCAGCCGGCTACCTGGGCCCGCGCTGGCTCGTGCTCTGGCAGGTGCAGTGCCACGCAGTCGTCGCGGCTGCCGTGCGCGCAGACCCTGACCAGCCGACGCAGCCGGCACGCCAGCGCGCTGAGCTCGGCGATCTGCTCGCCGACCGCGGCGAGCTTGGCCTCAGCCGCGCGCGTAATGTCGCTAGTCGACCGGGCCTCCGCCGGGCCGAGTAGGTCGCCGATCTCGGTCAGCGTGAAGCCGAGCAGCCGAGCCCGGCGGATGAACGCCAGCCGCCACTGGTCGGCTTCTGAGTACTCGCGGAACCCCGAGCTGCGGCGCTCCGGCAGCGCGAGCAGACCCCGGCGCTGATAGAAGCGGACCGTCTCGACGCTGACGCCCTCCGCGGCGGCGAACTTCCCGATCGTCAAACCAGCCATGTCGTGAAGCTAGCAGCCGTACTGCGGTACGGAGTCAAGGCCAGCGCAGCGCGCACGATTGGCTTTCCTGATTCAGAAAACGGCTAAATCTCCCGGCCGGGCGCATGGCCCCTGGCCTATGATGTGGTGGTTACAGGTAGTTAGAGCGCGAGCCGGGCCAGGCGGCGACGCGGATGGCAGACGACGGTGAGCGAGCGTGCGATGACACAGCCCGGTGAAGTCGTCGCGCGTGATCAGCACGCCGACGACCCGGTCATGACGGGAAACGGATCCCCGGCGGCCACCTTAAGAGATCGCGCCCGGTCAGCTTTCCACCCGAGCTCGACCACCGTCGATGCCGGGCTCTTTAACTGGGATATCTCCTCCGGCGAGGTCGACTGCGATCCGGTCACCCTGCGGATGCACGGCCTGCCGGAAGACTCCGCCGCCACCCTGGAGACGTTCCTGTCCCGGGTGCCCGAGTCCGACCTGCCGCAGCTGCGCGAGGCGATCGACCACATGCTGGCGTCGACCGGCACCTACCAGCTCGATTACCGAGTGCGGCTCGCGGACGGCCAGCTGCGGTCGATGGAGACACGAGGCCGGGTGATCCCCGGACCCGACGGCCAGCCGGCCCGGATGATGGGCGTGGTCGTGGACACCACGGCCGCTCGCGCCAAGCGCGACGCCGAGCAGCGCCGGCTGCGGGAAGTCGCCGAGCGCGCCAGGCGGATGCACGAGTTCACCGCCGCGCTCGCGTCGGCGATCACGGTCAACGCGATCATCGATGCCGCGCAGGCCGGCATCGGCTCTTACGGCGCGGACAGCCTCATCCTGGTGGCCGAGCGCGACGGCCAGCTCGCCGTGGCGGCGTCCTGCGGCCTGGCTCCCGACAGCGTGGAGGCGCTGTGCGGCCTGACCTCCGACCGTCCGGCCCCGATCTCGGTGGCGATCCAGTGGGGCGCGCCGGTCTTCATCAGCGCACCGGAGATCCTGGCCGAGGACTTCCCAGACGTGGCCGAGCGGCTGCAGGACACCGCGCCGCGGGCGTGGGTGGCGCTGCCGGTCAGGGACTCGCGCGGTCAGGTCGGCGCCTGCCTGTTCGGATTCCCCGAACCGCAGGACTTCGCCGCCGAGGAACGAGCCCAGCTCTTCGCTGCCTCAGCCCTGCTGGCGCTGTCGCTCGAGCGCGCTCGCATGCACGAGTTCCAGGGCGCGCTCGCGGCTGCGCTGCAGCGCGGCGTGCTCCCCCGCGGCAAGCTCGCCGCCTCCGGCCTCACGATCGCGACCAGGTACAAGGCCGCGACGTCGGGGGTCGAGATCGGCGGGGACTTCTACGACGTGGTGCAGCTGTCCGACGGCCGGGTGGCACTGGTCATCGGCGACGTCGAAGGGCACAACCTGATCGCCGCCTCCCTGATGGGACGGCTGCGGACCACCGTCCACGCCTACGCCAGGGAGGGTCACGGCCCGGCCGAGGTGATGGCCCGCGCCAATCAGTGGCTGGCTGAGCTGAACGCGAACGACCCGGAGCTGGCGCTGTTCGCGACCTGCTGCTTCGTGGTGGTCAATCCGGCGACGCGGGAACTGGCCGTCTGCCGGGCCGGCCATCCTCCCGCGCTGCTGGTCCCGCCGGACGGCCAGCCGGTGGTCCTCGACTGCGACGCCGGGCTGCCACTCGGCGTGGACGCGGCCGCGGAGTACTCGACCACTCAGATGACGGTCGAGTCCAGCTCGCTGCTCGTGCTCACGACCGATGGCCTGATGCTGGCCGACAGCGCGGACGAGCAGCACCTGATCTCGCTGCTGGCGATGCTGAGCCCGGGCGCATCCGACGATCTCGAGCTCCTCGCCGACGACCTGCTGAGCCTGCCCCGCCGTCAGACCCGCCGTGGCGATGACGTCGCCCTGCTGCTCGCCAGGGTAGACCCCGAGCCGCAGCCTTAGGCGGCAAGACGGCCGTGACTGACCTGGCGGGCCGGACGTTCCTCGTGACCGGCGCGAACGCGGGTATCGGCTACGCGACAGCGCAGGACCTGGCCACTCGCGGCGGCCGGGTGCACCTCGCGTGCCGGTCACCGGAAAAGGGACAGGCGGCGGCCGCGGCGATCGCCGCGGCCAGCGGCAACGACCAGGTCAGGTTCCTGCGCCTGGACCTGGCCGACCTGTCCAGTGTCCGGCAGGCGGCCCGCGAGTTCGCCGCGCTTGGCGAGCCGTTGCACGTGCTGATCAACAACGCCGGGGTTGGCGGGCAGCGCGGCCGCACAGCCGACGGCTTCGAGCTTCACTTCGGCGTCAACCACCTCGGGCATTTCGCGCTGACCCAGGCCCTGCTGCCGGTGCTGACGGCCGCCGCCCCGGCCCGGATCGTGAACGTGGCGAGCGATGCGCATTATCAGGCCAAGGGCATTGACTTCGGTGCCTTGCGTCATCGCACGAAGGGCATCACGGGACTGCCGGAGTACGCGGTCTCCAAGCTGTGCAACGTGCTCTATGCCGGCGAGCTGGCCCGCCGCCTGGCAGGCTCGGGCGTGACGGCCTACTCGCTGCATCCCGGCGTGGTCGCATCGCAGATCTGGCGCCGGGTGCCGTGGCCGGCCAGGCAGCTCGTGACCCGCCGGATGCTGACCATCGAGCAGGGCGCGCGGACGTCGCTGTACTGCGCGACCTCGCCCGAGGTGGCCGGCGATTCCGGCCGGTACTACGACCGCTGCCGGGAGGCCGAGCCCAGCAGCGTGGCCACCCCCGACCTCGCCGCCCGGCTATGGGAGTACAGCGAGCGCCAGCTGACCATGATCGTGGTTGACTGACCGCGTTCTGGCACGGATAGTCACCGCGATCATGAAGGCCAGCCGGCTCCGCCGGCTGGTGCGCGGCCAGACGCGATGACGACCTCGATCGGCAGCCGGAGCCGGCCGTCATCCTGAAAGGCCGCCAGCCTGCGGTCCGCGTCCGCGCGGACCCGGCGGCGAGCCGGCTCCGGCAGGCCACGGTAAGCGTGCGGCAACTGGCCCGTTCCGTGCTCGATCGCCCGCCAGTAATCGCCGAGCGAGGCGAAGACCGCGGTGCGCTGCTCGGTGCTGAGGCGGATGTCGTCAAAGCCCGCGGCCCGGAACACGCCTTCGAGGCCGACCGCGTCGGCCAGGGAGAACGAGAGCATGAGCATGTCGCGATCGTGCGGAAGTGCCGTGCTCAGCGCGCTCGCCAGGACACCCCAGATCGGAACCCGGTCGGCGGCCGCGAGCACGCCCACGGCCGCTCGCCCGCCGGGACGCAGGACCCGGCGGAACTCGCGCAGCCCCCGCACTCGAATCAGGAAAGAACATCAGACCTAGCTGGCAGACAATGGCGTCGAAACAGCGGGCGGCAAAGGGCAGCCGCTGTCCGTCGGCCGCTACCAGCCGTCCGGCCGCGGCCGGGATGCGGCCGCGAGCAGCGGTGAGCATGGGAAGGGAGATGTCGCAGCCCGCCGCAGCGCCGCCCGGGCCGGCTGCCGACGATGCGACCAGCATGGCATTCCCCCGGTCCGGCAGCTACGTCGAGAGCCCGGTTGCCCCCTGCAATCCCCGCCGCTTCCACGAGCGCCGGAACGAACAGCGCCGACCAGCGGCCGAGGTACGCGGAGTAGGCGGCCAGATCCACGGTGGCGTCGGCGGGCACGTGCAGGCCAGGCCCCCACCGCGGTCGATTGGCCGATGAGGTAGCTTGTGCGTCTTCGCTCAGGTCCACCCGGCACTCCGGTCTTGGGCAGGCAGCCGCGGGTCCCGAGCAGGGTGGTTCCTGACGAAGCGCCTGGCAGCCGCCTCCGCCGTGCTCGGTGGCCCACAGCAGGAAGGATCTTGGAACTGTACCGTTTCGACGGGGTCGAGAGGCCCTCGCCAGTCTGGTACGGCGGCTAACCGGATGCTCGGGCCGGGTTGGACTGAACTCGTCGCGCTGGCGGCCGCCTACGTGATCGCCACGCTGGCGACGCCCGCGGGTATCTCCGGCGCGGTGCTCCTGCTGCCCTTCCAGGTCAGTGTGCTCGGCACGCCGAGCCCGGCGGTCACCCCGACCAATCTGCTGTACAACGTCATCGCCACCCCTGGCGCGCTTTACCGGTACTGGCGGCAGCGCCAGACCGGCGGCGCGCTGGCCGGCCTGCTGATCGCCGGAACGGTGCCCGGCGTGATCGCCGGATCCGTCATCCGCGTCGAGTTGCTGCCAAGTCCCGGCGTCTTCGACCTGGTCATCGCCGGAGTCCTGGTTCCGCTCGGCGGCTGGCTGGCGCTCAGCCACGCCCCGGCTCACGGCGGACGGCCCAGGCGCGAGCGGGTCATCGCGGCCCCGGTCCTCATTCTGCTGGCCGCGGCGGTTGGCTGCGTCGGCGGCATCTACGGCATCGGCGGCGGCTCCATCCTGGCGCCCATCCTGATCGGAACCGGTCGTTCGCCGTCGCAGGTCGCTCCCGCTGCGCTCGCGTCGACGTTCGTGACCTCTGTCGCAGGGGTCAGCACCTTCGCTATCTTGTCCCTCCAGCAGCACGGCCCGGTCGCTCCCGACTGGCCAACCGGCCTGGCCCTTGGTGTCGGCGGTCTGGCTGGCGCCTACACCGGAGCGCGGCTGCAGTCACGGCTGCCAGAAGCCGCCATCCGGCGCCTGGTCGGCATCCTCGTGATCGCGATCGGTGCCCGCTACCTCTGGCTGGGCGTGGCCTGATCACCGGCCCGCCGGCCGGATCGGGCATGCTGGTAGGCATGGCCGGGAACGAAAGACCGCCGCCTCAGCCAGGTGCGCCCGCCGCTGACCGGCGCGAGCACCGGGCCGACGAGCGCGAGCGCCGGGCCGACGAGGTCGAGGCGATCGCGGACCAGCGCGAGCGTCAGGCCGACGATCGCGAGACGATCGCGGACCAGCGCGAGCGTCAGGCCGACGATCGCGAGGCGATCGCGGACCAGCGCGAGCGTCAGGCCGACAGCCGGCAGAAGCACATGGCTGAGCTGGCATCATCGGTTGCCGACCGGCGGCGCAGCGCGCTGGAGGCCATCGAGCGTGCGCGGGCGCTGACGGCGGACACGGCTGAGCGGCTGAACCGGCGTGAAGCCGCGATGAACCGCGAGGTGGCGAGCGACGATCGCAGTCAGTCGGAGATTAACCGGGCGGCCGCGCGGAGCGCGCAGGAGCAGGCCGGGCAGCTGCCTGACCCCCGCGGCCCGGTCTCGCGCGCCGAGGTTCTGCGCCGCCACCTTCTCGCCACGGCCGCCTCGCTGGCCCTGGCCGAGGAGGAAGTCGCCCAGATCCACGACGAGCTGGCCGACCGAGACCCTGACCGGTCCGGCGAGTACCGTCGCGTCGCCGAGGAAGCCCGCGGGCTAGCCAGGAGGGCCGCGGAAATCCGCCAGCTCTTGAACTACTGACCGGGCTGTCGCTCTTGAGGAACCGCAGGTCTTGTTACCGGAACCACGGTGACGAGAATAACCGAAGAACGGCGAGGTCAGGCAGGTGATAGCGGGCCGTTAGCTATTCGTCAGCCGACCCAGCCGTATCGCATTGTCGCGGAGCGGGAGTGCTCACGCGAGCCGCGGCGTCCGGGATGACCGATGGCAGCCGTGGCACGGTCAGTAAAGTCAGCGCCGCGGCGCTGAGCGTTCCCAGGCTGGCGGCGGCGGCCAGGCCGGCGAACTGCACTGCCTGAGCCAGGAATGGTCCGGTCACGGCGCCGACGAGCGTGGCGGCCGCCTCGCCGGTCAGGAAGACGGCACTGACCCGGCCAAGCACCGGGCCGGGAATCACGCGCTGTACGGCGGTCTGCGGGACCACTAGGGACATCGAGCCGAACAGGCCGATCGCCACCGCGGCGGGCAGCGCCGCGGCGAGCGACGAAGAAGTGAAGAGCAGGAAGAACGCGACGGCGGTGGCGGTCAGGCTGGCGGTCAGCAAGATCCGGGTCTGAACCCGGTCCAGCAGCGCGCGCAGGACCGGCGCGGCGACGAGGAAGCCCACGCCCAGGCAGGACAGCAGGATTCCGGTGTGCTCGCCGCCGCCAAGGCGCTGGATCCCGAGCGGGATAAGCAGGGCGCTGAGGGCGGCGTTCGCCGCCAGGAACACGATCGTGACCGGCAGCAGCGCCCGGACGACCGGCTGACCGCGCAGCACGCGCACTCCCTCGGCAAGCTCGCGAGCCACCCCGCTGATCACGGTCCCGCGGTCCTGCCGTTCGCTCCCCGACCGGGACGTCATCGCCGTCGCGGCGGCCGACAGCAGGTAACTGACGGCGTCCGCGCAGATCAGCCATCGGACGCCGGATACGGCCAGGAGAACGCCGCCGAGCGGGCCGCCCACGAGGCGGACGGCGCCGTCAGTGCCCGCGTAGAGCGAGTTGGCGCTGCTCAGCAGGGTCCCGGTGCCCACCAGGTCGGGTGTGCGGGCCTGCATGGCCGGCCCGTACAGCACACCGCCGCCGCTCTCGGCGATCAGGGCGGCGTACAGCACCCAGTTGCGGCCCGGAGTGATGCCGAGCAGCATCGTGGCCACGGCTCCCGCCCGGAACAGGCTGGTCGCGATCATCACGCGCCGCCGGTCCCACCGGTCGGTGAGCACGCCGGCGACCGGGCCGAGCAGCAGCACCGGCAAGTGCTCCGCCGCGAGCGTCAGCCCGGTGTCGCGCAGCGAGCCCGTGACCAGGAAGACATGCGCGGGAATGGCCAGGATCAGCAGCCACGAGCCGAGCGAGCTGACCAGGCCGCCAGCCCACTGCAGCCGGAAATCCCGGATCCGCAGCGCCTGGAACATGACTGACCGCCCATCACTCGACTATTCTGTCAGAATAGTTTCGCAACTTAGTGGTCTGTCAAGACAGGAGTGGCATGGATCATCCGGCACTCGGGCCTGAGCTTCGGGCCAGGCGGACTGCGGCCGGCCGCACCGTGGCTTCGGTCGCGGCGGATGCCGGCCTGTCGGTTCCGTACGTCGCCAACCTGGAGAACGGCCGGGGCAACCCGACGACCACCGCGCTCACCCGCCTCGCCGAAGCACTCGGCATGCGGCTCGCGGTCACTCTCGAGCCTGCCGACGGCAGTCGGCCGGACGCGCCGTCCGCGCCCCTGCCAGTGCCGTCCTCGCTGGTCAGGCTCGGGCGCACGGCCAGGTTCCGGGACGCGGTCGCAGCAATAGGAGGGACGTCGGACCTGGACGCTGATGAGCTGTCCGTGCGGCTCGTCGCGGCGCTGGCGTCGATTTCCGGCGCGCTGGGCAAGGACCTCGCCGAGGCCGACTGGTGGCGCCTGCTCGATGCGCTCGTGCTGGTCGCCGCTCATCCGACCGTCTCCTAGCGGCGGCCAGGCGGCGCGCGGCCTACTCTCGTGCCGGAGTACGCCCGCGGCCTACTCCGGCACCGGACTGGGATCTGGCCCGAGCGGAAACGCGATGTCGCAGATCAGCCCGTCGTCGCCGACTTCATCCGGCTCCGCCAGGTAGACCTCCCGGCAGGACAGCCTGCTTCCGGGCCTGGACGTCGCCTCGGGCGAGCAGGCAACCGCGTCGTACGCGGCCAGGATGGCCGGGTAATCCCACTCCGCCTTGGTGATCGTGGTGAAGGCCTCGTCGTGGGCTGGCTCGGTGCGGATGCCGATGAGATCGGTCGGCTGCACGTCAGCCGCGCACGGGAGCACGGCTTCGAGCGGCCCGTCGCTCTCGTGATCCACGATGCCGTGGAAGATCAAGGTGAACGGCCCGGCTGACGGCGAGCCGTCGAGGTGGCGGGCGAATGCCGCCTTGGCCTCCCTGGCGAACCCGTCGGTCTCCGGCGCTCGCAGGCGGCGCTGTATCGACATCACTCGCTGCGCCGGCACGTGCCGGGTCTGGATCACAAACATTGCCTGGCCTTCCTCTCGGAGGATCGCGCGGAGGTGGCGGATCAGGAAACGGCGGCTCGTGTGGCGGGTCTCAAGCTCGACGAGATGCCGGTCAAGGCGGGCGGTAGCCAGGTCACGGTTCCGGTCGAGATCGGCGAGGAGCGACCCGATCTCGGCCAGGCTCAGGTCGGCGCCACGCAGCATCCCGATCAGCCGCGCCGCGGCGACCTGGCCGGCTTCGTAGCGACGGCGGCCGCTGGACGGGTCAACCTCAGCGGGCCTGAGCAAACCGATCTCGTCGTAGATCCGCAGCGCCTTGGCGGTCAGCCGGGTCTGCCGAGCGAATTCACCGGTACTGAGCAGCGGCCGGCCGGACTCCTGTGTCACGTAGCCGATGATTTCCCCTGCCCCAGGGGCACGGTCAAGCCCGAGTCGCTCGCGATTCCGGAGCCTGTGGCCGGGGACGCCAGAACACGCCTGGCAGCATGGCCGCGGTGTGACTGCGGTACGTGCGATATTGCGGCAGAGCCTGCAGCAGCACCTGCTCCTCGCGCAGGGCGCGGTATACCTGCAGCGCGCAGAGCACGAGCCAGACAGCAACCGCCGCGAGGCTGTTCATGGCCATGGCGACACCGAGCGAGGAAACTATCTCACCGGCATAAAGAGGGTGCCGGACCCAGCGGTAGGGCCCTCGATCGACCACGTCGCGGGCCTGCGCCAGGACCGACACGTTGCGGCCGAGAAATCGCAATGACCAGACCGACCAGGACGTGCCGCACACCAGCAGCACGTCAGACACGGCCTGGACCACCGTTCCCGGCGGAGCGCGGTGCAGCAGCGGAAGAGCGAACGGCAGCCACGTCGCGGCCACCGCCGCCGCGTGGGCGGTGACCGAGTGGCTGGTGGCGACCGCCGGACCGCGCCGAAGGTAGCACCAGATCACGACCGCGTAGAAGACCAGGACAAGCGCTGCGCCAAGCGTGCGCAGCACGCCCACGACGCCAGCATTCCCGGCGCGACCAAGCGCCGAGGAATCCGCAACCAGGATCACGCATGCCGCCGGCACCATGATCAGCCTGCCGATGTCGAACCGGATGCGACCGGGTGCTGCGTCCACGATCTTTCTCAATGCCCGAACAGCGAGTGCGAGACCTCGAGAATCCCTGGCCCGATGATGACGACCAGCAGCGCCGGGAACAGGCACAGGATCAGCGGGAAGGTGATCTTCACTGGCACCTTCTGGGCCTGTCCCTCCGCCCGCTGGCGGCGACGCACGCGCATCTCCTTGGCCTGCTCCCGCAGCACATGAGCAATCGGTATGCCCAGCTCAGCGGCCTGAATCATGGCGGCGACGAAGGACCGAAGCTCAGGCACCGTGGTGCGATCGCCCATCGCCCGCAGTGCCTCAGCTCGCGACTTCCCGATCTGCATCTCCTGCAGCACCCGAGCGAACTCAGCGGCCAGCGGCCCGTGAGTGTGACGCGCGACCTGAGCGAGCGCGGCGTCGAAAGCCAGACCGGCCTCCACGCAGATGGTGAGCATGTCCAGTGCGTCCGGCAGCGAGCGCGGGATCAGCTGCTGGCGCTTCTGGCCAGTGTTATACAGCAGCAGGTCAGGCAGGAAGAAGCCGAATAGCGCGCCCAAGCCTCCCGCTACGAAAAGCAGCTCGGGGTTCTTCAGCCCGAACAAGGCGCCGAGCAACCCGAGCGCCAGCAGGCCAAGCCCTTTGACGGCGAGAATTCGGTCAGTCGTCCATCCCTGCGGGTTGCCCGCGACGTCGAGCCGGCGCTGCATGATGGTGGCGATTCCGGCGGGCGATAGCCGTACCGCCATCTTTTCCAGCCAGTCGGGCAGCCTGAGGGGGTCAGCCTTGTCCGCGTCCGGCGCGTCGCGGGCATACTGCCGTTCGATGGTTTCCAGCGCTCGGGTCACACTGGGTCGCTCAGTGCGCGCGGGCATGAATGCCAGGACGCCCATCACGATCGCTATCACAAGCGCCCCGAGGCCTGCGTACATGAGCGCCGCGCCGGACATTCTAGACCTCCACCTTGATAACCCTGCGCATCCAGAAGGTTCCTATCAGCAGCAGTGATGTGGCGACTACCAGCAGGAAATCGCCTCCAGCTGTCGTGTACAGCGGGCGCATGTACGTGGCACTGCTCACGAAGAGCCAGGCGGCGACCACCAGTGGCAGCGCGATGAGCACGTAGGCCGACAGCCGACCCTCGGCACTCAGGGCACGAACCTGCCGGCGCAGGTAAGCGCGCTCCCGGATGGTCTCCGCGATGGTCAGCAGCACCTCGGCGAGGTTGCCGCCGACGCCCTGCTGGATGCGGATGGCCATGACCGTCCACCGGAGATCATCGGAGTCCATCCGGTTCGCTATCGCCTCCAGCCCGCTGTCCAGATCGGCGCCGATCCTGGCTTCGGCGAGGGCACGGGAGAACTCCTCGGCGGCCGGCTGATCGGCCTGTCGCACCACAGCGTCGAGCGCCTGCGGCAGCGAGAAGCCCGCCTGCAAGGTGCTGGCAATCAGTTGCAGCAGGTCGGGAAGCTGATCGCTGAAGGCCGCCCGCCTGCGCAGGATCCGCACACTCAGCGAGAACCGCATGGCCAGCCAGCCGACGACGGCCCCGCCGAGGACACCGACAAACACGTAGCTGGTGGCCAGGCTCAGGGCCGCGGCAATCCCCGCTGCCAGACAGCAGCCAAGCACCGCCCACTCGGCCGGCTTGCGCTTGACCCCGGCAAGATCCAGTCGCCTCGTGAGCCGGTCCTGCGTTCCGGAACTCATCACCCTGTTCACGGCGTCAACAGCGGCCGTGGCCACGGTTCCCTGGCTCTCGGTTTCCTTCTTGACGGAAACCGGCTGCTGCCGCCGCGGGCCGTATTTCTCGAACATGCCCAGGAACGCGCGGTCCTGGCCAACCCTGGCGAACCTGCCGACCAGCAGCATCGCCAAGACGAACAGCGCCACGAAGAATCCGGCGAGGCCCGCTATCAGCGACAAGGGCACGCCAGACAGGGCGCCGATCGCTGGCTGAGTCTTCGGCGGGTGTTTCATGCCTGATGAGACGCCGAACCTGGTCACGCCGAAGTCCGCAGCCTTTCCGCCGGTGGAACTGATCTCCCAGCCGAAGTCGACCTGCGTCAGCGTGTCGGATGCGTTCAGGTGCTTGTTGTTCACTAGCCAGCGCAGGGCGCTGAGCAGATGCACCGTGCCCGTGGTTTGCGGCGGTCCGGACAGCACGAAAGAGTATATGTCCGGACCATTCTGCCAGACGACGAACGTCTCCTTGTAGAAGACGATCGTGCCGATCCGCTTACCAGCCGGGGACCGATTGTGGTTGTCGATCCACATCGTGACCTCGACGGTGTGATTGTTCAGCCATAGTTCATACGCCGCCGCAGCGGCCAGCGCGCTACCAAAAGGCATCGACTGCGTGAAGCCGCTCCGTAGAAAGCGGAACGAGGAGTAGGACGGGGCAGCCGGGAAGTTCTTCTGCACGGACGGATACGCCTGGACGCTGGCGGCACTCGTCAGGGTGGATTCGACGCCCCACTGCCGGTAGCTATTCGCCCAGATTGTCTGCGATCCAGCCCCAGAGCTGCTCAGCACGTTGTTAGCCACGATGTACCCGCCGTTGCCCCAGGTTCCGGCCGGATCGCCTGACTTCCAGGCCGGATGCGGCGGGATGGTCGCCTGCGCCGGATTCGGCAGCGCCAGGAATACGACCAGACCCGGCCCGGCGAGCACTGCGGCGAGCGCGCTCAGCCACCGGCGAGGCCCCCGCCAGGACGAAGGCCGCCGCGTCCGCAGCTGCGTCACGGGACCTGCACCCCCGCACTGAAGATTCCGGCCGGCACGTTGATCCCCCGGTCAGCCAGGCGGCCAAGGAACTGCGGGCGCAGGCCCGTGCCTTGCAGCCTGCCCATGTGGCGGCCATGCGCGTCCGTGCCCGCATGAAAGTCGAACAGGAACAGATCCTGCAGCATGACGACGTCGCTCTCCTTGCCCTGCACCTCCGTAACGTGGGTGATACGCCGGGAACCGTCTTTGAGTCGGGTCTGGTGCAGGATCAGGTCGATAGCCGACGCCATCTGGTCGCGGATCGCCCGCTGGGTCAGTTCGACACTGGCCATCATCACCATCGTCTCCATGCGAGACAGCGTGTCGCGCGGCGAGTTGGAGTGGATGGTCGTAATCGAGCCGTCGTGGCCCGTGTTCATGGCCTGCAGCATGTCGAGGGTCGCCTGGTCACGTACCTCGCCGACGATGATCCGGTCGGGCCGCATGCGCATCGCGTTGCGGACGAGGTCCCGGATGGTGATCTCACCTCGCTTCTCCAGGTTGGCCGGCCGCGACTCCAGCCGCAGGACGTGCTCCTGGCGAAGCTGCAGTTCCGCCGCGTCCTCGATGGTGATGATCCGCTCGTCCTCAGGGACGAAACTGGAAAGTACGTTGAGCGTCGTTGTCTTGCCGGACCCGGTCCCTCCGCCGATCACGATATTGAGCCGACCCTGGACACATATTCGCAGCAGGTCGGCCACCTGCGGGGTCATGGTGCCGTAGTGGATGAGGTGCCCCACCGTCAGCGGCTCGACGGCGAACTTGCGGATTGTCAGCAGGGACCCGTCGAGCGCCACTGGCGGTACGACCGCGTTGATCCGGCTGCCGTCGGGCAGCCGGGCGTCGACCATGGGGCTGGACTCGTCCACCCGGCGGCCTACCCGGGCCACGATCTTGTCGATAGTGCGGCGCAGATGGGCCTCGTCGGTGAAGGCCGCACCTACCGGGTACAGCAGGCCGTCACGCTCCACGTAGATCTGATCATGACCGTTGACCATGATCTCGGAAACGTCGGGATCGCGCAGGTAGGGCTCGAGCGGCCCGTGGCCGAGGATGTCATCGGCCACCTCCTGCGCCACGCGCATCCGGTCCGCCGCCGTCATGGGGGTCTCGTCACGCTGCAGGACGCCCTGCAGCGTCTGAGTGACGAGCTGCTCGAGTTCGCGCTGGTCGATATGGGCGTTGTAGAGCTGCGGTCCGAGCGTTTCCAGCAGCGCCTCGTGCACGCTTCGCTTCAGCGGGCCGAACGGGTCCAGATGGCGGGCAGCGCGCCGGGGCGCTCCCCCCCGCCGCTCCAGCTGCTGGGGCGAGCCAGCGACCCGCATCTGGGATAGCCGGTCGGACAGGCTCATGCCGCCCGGCCCTTACGGCGTGACCTGGGCGCCGCCCTCCTGCTGTGTACGGTCGGCTGGCCGAGCAGCCGCTGCTGGGCCAGCTTGACGATGGCCTGACTCACGGGGTGGCCAGGGGTATCCAGCGTGATGGGCACGCCCTTGTTAATCGAAATGGGCACCGCCCGGCTGGACGGAATGTATCCGGATATCGGGCACCGCACGACCCGTTCGACGTGCTCGAGGCTCAGCCCGACCTTGGAATCCGAGCGGTTGACGACAACTGAGCGGATCTGCCGCGGGTACGACAGCAGGTCCAGCATGTCCAGCGTGACGCGCAGGTTCTTCAGCGCCGGAACGTCGGGGGTCGTGAGCAGCACGAGTTGCGACGAGACGTCGATCGCGGTCAGCACGTGCTCACTGAACGCGGCCGGCGTGTCCACGACGACGTAGTCGAACATGCCGCGCAGGACGGCGAGCAACTCGCCGACCAGCCGGGGCGGCACCTTTTCCGCGTCGCCGGGAGTCACGGGCGCCAGCAGCACATCGAGCCCGGGCCGGTAGCTGGTCAGCAGGGAGGCCGTGCCAGCCATGTCAAGGTGGCCGGCCATCGGCAGCCCGTCCGCCATGGTCCGGAGCGGGGCAAGCTGCAAGCTGATGGCCACGTCGCCGAACGACAGGTCGAGATCCACGACGCACACGCGGCCGGCTCCCAGGCTGGCCAGCGCGACGCCCAGGTTGATCGCCAGCGTGGTCTTGCCGCAGCCCCCCTTGGCGGCGAAGACCGTAACGATCTGACCCGGAGCTGACTCTTCCTGCGGCGGCGGCGCGAGCATCCGCCGCGATATCTCGTACGAGCGGCGGCAAGCAGCGGCCAGGGCGGCGTGATCGCCGACCGGAACGACCTCCCGCACACCCGACTGCAGGGCCTGAGTCAGCAAGGTGATGTCGACCTCCCTGCGGGCCAGAATGACGCCGACTGCGGGCCGCGCCAGCCGCAGCGCCGCGCTGAACGCCAGGGCTTCGCCGGTCATGGCCCGGGGGCCGATCACGACGAGCATCTCGCTCGGGTCACTGTCCAGCAGCTTCGCCGCGGCCCCGACGGTGTCCGCCTTGCGCACTTCCCCGTCGATGCCAGGAATCAGCTCTCCCGCCGTAGAGCCGGGCTCGCAGAGTATTGGCACGGTTAGTCTCCTGAATTCATTACTTGAACAGCTGCGCGGCGCTGGGATCCGACTGCGTGATGGAACTGGGCGTGAGCAACGCGAAGTAGAGCAGGCCGGCCTGAGCGGCAAGAACGAGCCGCTCGGCATCGGCCTGGCTCGCCGCGAGCGTCACCATGACGGTGCCCTGCGACGCGGAACTTGATCCGTTACCCGCGAGCACCGTGCCCGAACTGGAGGTGGTGCTCTGCGAAGCCGGGGCCGCCGATACCGACAAGACCTCGACCTTGGGCAGCAGCATCCGGGTATAGACGGTGCTGATGCTCTGGGCCTGGTGGGCGACGTCACAGCTCTGCTGGAGACCCTGGCCGCCGCCGTAGGTGTCGAACACCGCGATATTCGAGCCGGGCTGAACGTATCCGGCCACATCTGCCGCCAGGCAAACCTGCACGGTCACGGCCAACTTCCCCTGGGGAATCGCGATCGCCCCAGTGACCTGCGCGGCAGGCACCAGCATCGAATGCAGCAGCAACTGGCCGGGCTGCACCGCATAGCTCGTGACGAGTTTGGCGATGTCAGGTGTAACAGAATGGACCGCGTCGACAGGTACCGATGACTGCGGCAGCTGCTCAGCGACCAGCAGCCCCTTGTGCAGCGCGTCTGTCGCCGAGGTACCCGCCGGGATCGCGTCCTTGGCCACGAGCGTGGAGACCGCTTTCATGCCCAAGATCGCACGGTGGTTGGCGTTGCCAACGTAGGCCAGCACGGCCACGATGCCCAGTACGGCAAGCAATGCCGCCAGCGCGACGGTCAGCATGCGGCGTTTCAATAGTCCTCTTCTCTCCGGTGTGATCTGCCTGGCTCAGCCGGTCAGCTCGATGACGGAGGCGCCCAGGTTGATGCCGTTGAGGCTGCCGGTGGACGGGATCACCCCCCGAACGAAGTAGCCGTTGAGGCAGTAGTTGCTTCCAGCGCAGTTGTTCGCCGGGTCCAGCCAGTCCGGGGCATAGATAGTCGGCAGGTTGTAGCCGGTGACGACGAATTCCGCGAACCCCTTCAGCGTGTAGGTCGGCGGATTTCCGGCGGCTGCGGAGCTGTAGATGGGCACCAGCAGCGGCGTGTTGTTGCCCTGCGCGTCATCCAGGAGCTGCTGACATGAGGGGCTCACGTAGTTGGCCGGGCTGCGCCCTTGGAAGGTGAGCGGGCTGATCAGCGTTGTGCAGTTTCCGACCGGATGCGCCAGAGCGCTGAACGTTCCTGGCCCGGCCGCGCCGGCCGGCTCAGACGCGCAGCCGCCGCCGCCCGTTCCCGCGCCCAGCCTGAGTACCTCGTCAAAGGACGGAGCGGGCAGCGGATCCGGAGGATATGTGGGGGGTGGCGCGAACGATGAACCCTGCTGCGTAGCCTGGTCCCACTCGCAGGCCGGGATGGCCAGGGCTACTGCCGTCGCCGAAGAGGGGGCTCCCCACGCCGCCTCGCTGCACGCCACCACATTAGTCCCCTGATAGCTGGAGTTGCCCAGCAGACTGCGCGCGAAGACGGGAGGAAGCAACGTGGAGCCGCTGGCCGTGTCAGTGGAGGTGTAGACGTCCACGTAGCTGGGTCCAGCGGGCGCCGGGCAGTCCGTCAGGGCGCCCGAGCCTGCCGGACAGCTTTGCAGGCCGACCCCCGAACCGCAGACCAGGCTCACTCCGGCCGAGCCTCCGGTCAGTCTAGAGGCGTTGGCGTTGGCGTAGCCTGCGGCGATGCTCGGATCACACAGGCCGAGCACGCAGCTCTTGGCCACCCCGAGCGCTCCCGCATCCGCGCCGTTCTGCTGCTCGGCACGGGCCTGGTAGAGCTGGCCGACATCGATCACTAGCGCGCCAAATCCGGTTAGCACGCCTCCAGCCAGCAGTACCGCGACCAGGACTCCGATCGCGCCACGCTCGTCGCGCCGGAGCTGCCGGATGATCCGGCGCGCGAGCGTGGCCATCAGGTCTCGCATGGCATAACCCCGCGAGCGGTGAGCGTGATCGGGCCACCGAGGCCGGCCCCGCCGATCAGCGCGGCGATCGCGCCGACCGGCGTGATGAACGAGAAGTGATAGCTGACGTCGACTATCGCGTCGGCTGTCGGTGCGGCACCAGCCGGACAGGTGGTGACTTCGACGACGCTGACCGGGTTCAGGCCCGTCGCAGCCGCTTGCGTACGCGCTAGCACGTTGGACTCACCCAACGCGTCAAGCCGCACGCCCTCGCGGGCTGCCTGAGTCAGGGTTATCTGTGCATTCAACGCTCGGCCGAAGTCGATGGTCCCGAACACGATCAGCATCAGCAGCGGGAACAGCAGGGCGAACTCTACTGCCGTCGCCCCGCGGTCTCTTGCGTGGCGGCGGCCGAATGCCTGCCGGTCCATCGTTAGCTGCCCTTTCGTTATGCGCCGCGGAGAGCACCGGGCTAACCAATCCGATTCCGCGGGCCCGCGGTCAGAACGCATTAGCGACAGTGGTGAACATGGTGACGACCCTCGTCCCGACCGCCGCCACAGCAGCGAGGATCACAACGGAGATCAGGGCCGCGATAAGGGCGTACTCCACGGCCGTCGCGCCCCGGTCGTCCCTGCGGAGCGGCTGCGTGAGCAAGCCATGGAGCCAAAGCGCAAGGCTTGGAAGCTGGCAACTCGGTCGGCGGCGGGCGGGGAACCGTTCCCGGCCGTCGCGCGACGCACTGCCTTCCGCGCTTGGCATGCGACTACGTCAGAGGTTGTTCGCGACCGTGGTGAACTCGTTGACCAGCCGCTGACCGATCAAGGTCACCACCGCGATGATTGCCACGGCGATCAGCGTCACGATCAGGCCGTATTCAACGGCAGTGGCACCTCGGTCGTCACGGCGCAGCGGCTCGGCGAGGAAGTTCTGCAGGAACGTGAAAGCCTTGAGCATGGGATGCCCCTTCAATGCTCGGCGAGCGGCCATCCCGCTCGCCTCGGCTGGCCGGCACCGTGCCGCCAGTAGAGGACACCTTGTTGGAAACGGGCCCTGTTCCGGCATCGGCCGGACGGCTGCAATATTTCGCCGAGCTGACGACATGTCGGGCGATCGGCTGACGTCTGTCGCCGATCGGCTGACTCCGGACCACAATCGGCCAGTTGTGTCCCGATTGCTCGCCGGCTGCCCGATTGCGGCCTATCGTGGGGCGGCATGAGCCTGATGTGGTCAGCCGGTGGTGCCGTCGTCGGCCTGCTGGCCGGGGCCGCTCTCAGGGGCACCGTCTTCCGGTTGTCCGTCCCAAATGGTGAACCGGACGGAAGCGCGTGCTCGCGATGTGGCACGCCATCGCCCCGCTGGCTGGCCGTACGGTGCGGCCGCTGCCACCGCAGCCTAGGCGCGCCGCTGGCCCTGGAACTGAGCACCGCAGCGGTGCTGGCACTGCTGCTCGGCCGGTTCGGCGGCCAGCCAGACGTGATCGCTTTCGGCTTCTTCGGCGTACTCGGCGTGGCACTGTCCGCGATCGATGTCGCCGTCCAGCGGCTTCCCGATCCGCTGACGCTGCCCGCCTATCCCATTCTCATTGCCTTGCTGGCCGTAGCGGGCATAGCCAGCCACGACCTCGCCGCGCTGGGGCGAGCGCTGCTGGGCTGCCTCGCACTAGCCGGGAGCTTCCTGGTGCTCGCACTGCTGCGGCCAGGTCAGATTGGCGGCGGCGACATCAAGCTCGCCGGCCTAGCCGGGCTCGTCCTGGGATGGCTGGGCTGGCCCACCCTGATCACGGGAGCTGCACTTGGGTTCGTGCTGTCCGCCGTGGTCAGCCTGGCCCTGCTCGCCGCTCGTCGCATCAAGCTGCAGAGCGCGATTAGCTTCGGCCCCTTCCTGCTCGGCGGCGCCTTGGTCGCAGCCTTGATAAGCGGGCGCTAAGCGAGCCTGGAAGTGGAAGGCAGCAGGATGGCCCGCGGGCGCGGCAGGCTACCTTGAGTCCGCCGCAGCAGCCGGCTCCCAGCCGTTGAGCTGCTCCGCATTCCGGTGAGCAACGGGCCGGCTACATGCTACATTTCGATAACGATCAGCCCAAAACAGCCGTGGAACCCTAGCCCTACGTGTGCATTCTGGTGCATGGCTACGCGAAGTGGTCAGATGCTCACCAGGCGCTTACAAGAACGGCATGAAACTGCTCGTACATTACTTATTGCCAATTTGGACCCGTTAAAGACAGGATCGACGCGATAAACGGAAGACCTCGCCGCACACTCTGAGCCTTAGCCAGCGCCCCAGGGGGGAAGTTGCACAGTGCCGATTCATCTGGTCATAGTTGACGGTCATACCCTTATCCGCTACGGGCTGCGCGAACTCATCACGCACCATTCAGATATCGAGATTGTGGCGGAGTGCCAGTCGGCCGCGGAGGCGTCTCCTATGATCGCCGCTACGCTTCCGGACGTGGTGACAGTAGACGTCGCACTGCCCGATGGCGACGGTCTGCGACTGGCCCGTGAGCTCCGAGATCGTTATGCAGACCTCGGCGTGGTCATGCTGACGTCGAAGCAAGAGGACGATGTGCTGTTCCGGGCATTGGAGACGGGCGTTTCAGCCTTCGTCCCCAAGACAGCCCCGTTGGAAGAGGTGCTAGCCGCGATCCGTCACGCAGCCGTCGCCGCCGCTTCCTTCACGGCATCCGGGCTCGCGATGGCGGTCGCGCGCCGCCGCACGTTGCAGGAGCGGCTCTCGCTCAGCCCGCGTGAGACCGAGGTTCTGAACTTGCTGCACCAGGGACTGCCTATCCCCGCTATCGCGGCAGAGATGTATATCAGCGTGTCCACGGCGAAGACCTACGTCGGACGACTGTACGACAAACTCGGCGCAGCTAACCGGTCACAGGCTCTGATGGCCGCCCTGCATCATGGCCTGGTGCATTACCAGCAGGAGAACACGCCGCCGGAGGCGATGACACCAAGGTACCCGCCGTCCGTCGCGCACCGACCCACGAGGCGCCGAGCGATCGACAACTTCAGCGCGAACCAAGTCTTATGCGCGGCCATCCCGTAGCCAGATACTCGCTTCGTCAGGCTAGCCGCAGATTCCATGGTGCAGCATGCCCTAGTCGGGCATACTCACTAATACTTCATGAGATTGCCTGTTTTCCTTGAAGAGCGGGTTATCGTGTGTTCCGCTGTTGTACGGGTCGCGACAGCGTGTCCGCTTGCCCGAGGGGATTAGTCGCATGGGAGAAGACAGCCGCGTTCCGCCGCTGTCTCGGCGCGTGCCCGGCGCGACCAACAGGCCGAAGCCACAGCTGAGGACGGCGCCGCCGGTACTTCCGGATGACCTCATCGAGCGCTTGCGGGCGCGGGCGAAAACCAGGTCCGAGGAACGAGCGGAGCAGGTCCAGCCGGAGCCCCCCGAGCAGACGGCACCCCTGCCGCCCTTGCCGCAGCGAGTGCGGAAGACCAACGAGCCCCGGCCTCCGGCGAGCGCAAGGGGCCAGGTCCAGCCGGAGCCCCCTCAGCAGACGGCACCCCTGCCGCCCTTGCCGCAGCGAGTGCGGAAGACCAACGAGCCCGGGCCTCCGGCGAGCGCGACGGGCCAGGTCCAGCCGGAGTCCGCCGGGTCGCCGGGGCTGGCCTCAGGGGCAACGACGGAGCCGATCCCGCTCATCTCCGCACCTGCGGAAGGCGCCGTTCGGCCGTCCTCCCGCGACGCAACGAGTGCAGATCAGGTCCGCCCGGCGAGCACAGCCCGGCCCAAGGAAGCCAGAGTACGGGTGCTGGCGACCGTCGCGCCTCCGTCGCGGCCCCCCGCCCCGCCTGGATCGGTGCCTGCGCGGGTGCCTGATGGCGCTAACGGGCTGCAGGACCCGGCGCAGGACGCGCGGACAACGCGGCCGGCCGGCTCCTCGCTGTCGCCAGAGGCGGATGCAGATGACATAACGGAGCCGATCCCGGTCGTCTCAGAAGTTGCGGAGAGGTCGGCTGAGAAACCTGCCTTCGACGAACCCGCGACCCGGCCCGCACGGCCGACCCGGCCGGCACAGCCCGCCCCGCCAGGCCGCCCTCCGGCACAGGCCGACCCTCCGGCACGCGCCGACCCCGCCGCGCAGAAAGGCGCGAGACGCTGGCGGCTCAGCGCTCAGCCCGTTCACGCGGAAGTGCCGCAACCGCGCCCGACTGAGTCCGAGCTGACACCCATGCCAGCGGCTGCCGAACCGGAACAGACATTGCTGCGTCCGCTCTTCGTCGAGGGCGACCCGGTCGAAGAGGTGGTCGCCACCGTGCGCGCCCAGGCCGCAGACAGGGCGTCAAATAACGCCCGGCGCCTGTGGAACCGCATCAGGGACAATCTGTGAGCGTCGAGGCGGCAAGACGATTCTCGCTGAGGAAATCACCGGCGTGACCAGGTCCGGCGGATCTTGGCGGAGGGCGATGGCCTGAAGGACGAGACCGGATCACTTCTTAATGATCTGAGCCGGAATCGCGGTCTGCCTATTCCTGCAACCAGGCCTGGAAACTGGGCACTGGGAACGGGGTCAGAGCATTCACGGAATGAACGGCGATTGCGCCTGGGGGGCTTTCAGGCAGCCTGCTCAACCCGCCCGGGCCCGCAGTGCATTCATGGCCCGATCACGCCCTGGCGCGGACTCGGTGCCGAGCCGTCCGCCGTCCGGCGGTTCCAGGTGGCGCGATCGGGCCATCAGAATCAGGAAGGCGGTCAGAAGATCCAGGGCCGCTTGTTGCGGGAGTTGATCGCGGCGGTGCCCGGGCGAGCGTTGCTTCCCGTTCGCTGATGCGCCCGCGCGTGAACGTGGCGAGCGTGAACGTGAGCTGGTGCTGGCGTGGCCCGGCGATGCCGAGGCTGCGACGCCCATGCCGCCCGGCACGAGGGCGAGCGCGAGAATCCCGCTCGCCGCCCAGGCCCGGACCGTCCCGGCCGAGGATGCCTCGGGGACGCTATCTGCCGATCCGCTGGTCCGCTTGATGGCGTACCGTAACCACCCGTGAGCCTTCATCTTGAAGATCCCCTCATCGGTTGCACTGAAAGTTGCACTGAAAGCAGAGCCTCCAAGAGCGAGAAACTACACCACAACTCGGGCCGGGATAGGACGTTCGGTCTAATCAGGACGACATCTCGACGGCGCGCTCTCGGTCGTTGGCCGATCGCCGCGGGCCGGGTACGCCGCAGCGCCGCGGATATTCGCGCACCGCGGCACATCCGACGCCCAGGTCACTGAGACGCACGCAAACCTCACGAGTTGCATCACGCCACTCCATTACGCACAGCACCAGTCATCGCTTGCGTATCCGTGGCCATCCCCAGCCTCGGCTATTTCTTCAAATGCCTATTCTCCGCAGGTATTTGGAGCGCGGCGAGTTTGCGCTTGAAAGCTGCGATGCAAATTTCATTGCATCACTCGAAAAACGGCGGAACGCAGTTATTCCCCATTCCGGCCAATTCTCTTAAGATTGGAGTGGGAACTGCTCATAAGAGGGTATTAACGCGGCGGATGCTCCGTACATCTCCTTCAGGTACCAGCCGCACGCCGGTGCCACAGGCGGTGGAAAATGCAAGGCGATCATGAATTCCGAACACTAGGGCCGATTGAGCTCTGGTCGGCCGGCCAGCAGTGCGATCTTGGCCCGGCCCGGATGCGCTGCGTCCTGGCCATCCTGCTGCTGACGCCGAGAACGATCGTGTCGGCTGAGACCATCATCGACCGGCTGTGGGATACGCAGCCGCCGCCGAAGGCCAGGGAAAGTCTCTCGGCCTACTTCGCTAAGCTCCGCGCCTCGCTCCGGGATGCCGTCGGTGACACCGTGCAGGTGGTCGGGCGGGCCAGAGGCTACCTGCTCGACGTCGATCCCGAAACGATCGACGTGCACCGGTTCCGGCGGCTGCGCCGCCAGGCCGACGCGCTGGCCGCCAGCGGCGACTACTCCCGCGCGGCCTCGCTGCTGCGCGAGGCGGACGGGCTGTGGCGGGGCCAGGCACTGGCCGGGCTCCGCGGCGACTGGGTGGCGCGGATGCGCGACAGTCTCGAGGAGGAGCGCCGGGGCGCCATCCTGGAGCGCGTCGAATGCGAGCTTGAGCTTGGGCGGCACGCTGACCTGGTCGGCGAGCTTCGCCACCTGCTCGCGCAGTACCCGCTGGACGAGACGCTGACCGCGCACCAGATGGCCGCCCTGTACTGGAGCGGCAGGCCAAGCGACGCACTGAGCCTGTACCGGGAAACCCGCCTCCGCCTGATCGACGAGCAGGGCACCGAGCCAGGTCCCATGCTGTCCGCGCTCCACCAGCGCATCCTGAGCCGGGACCCCCAGCTTGCGGTCAGGCTCGATGACCAGCGTCCGGGCCGGGTGCCGGCGCCAGACACGCTGCCGCCGCAGACGGCCGAGTTCGTCGGCCGAAGCGACGAACTCCGGCAGCTCACCGCGGAGCACGGCGACACCCCCGCGGTCCGGGTGATCGAGGGCATGCCAGGCGTGGGGAAGACCGCGCTGGCCGTGCAGGCAGCCCGCGCCGCCTCCGGGCGGTACCCGGACGGCGTGCTTTACCTCAACCTGCTGACCCACGACCCGGGCAGCTCGTCGCTCGACCCGGGTGAGGCGCTGCACCGGCTGCTCGGGATGCTGCCGGTGCCGGCCACGCAGATTCCCGAGACGATCGGCGAGCGCACCGCGCTGTGGCGGGCCCAGCTGAGCCGCCGCCGGGCCATCGTGATCCTGGACGACGCCGGCCGGCTTGACCAGATCCGCCCGCTCCTGCCGGTGGCCGGCCAGAGCCTGGTCCTGATCACCGCCAGGCGCCGGCTTCCCGACCTGGAGGGCGCCAGCACACTGACTCTCGACGTACTGTCCGCCGACGACTCGATCACGCTCTTCCGGCGGATCGCCGGGCCGGACCGGAACCAGGACGGCGATGAGGTCGCCACGGCGATCGGATTGTGCGGGCGCCTGCCGCTCGCCATCCAGCTCACCGCCGGACGGGCCGCGCAGGAGCGCCAGCCGGGACTCGCCGACCTGATCGAGGAGCTGTCGCAATCGCCCGCCCGCCTGGCCGGCACCGGCAGCGGCACCGGCACCGCGAGCCCCGAGGTGATGTCGGCGTTCGACCTGTCCTACCGCGGGCTTGAGCCTGACCACCAGCGGCTTTTCCGGCGGCTGGGCATGAGTCCCTGCTCGTACACCAGCCTGCAGGCCGCCGCCGCCCTGGGTGGCTGCACGCTCGCCGAGGCGGAAAAAGCCCTCGTTGCCCTGCTCGATCATCACCTGCTGGCCCGGGCACCGGCTGGCCAGTTCCGGTTCCACGACCTGATCCGCGGCTACGCCGCCGGGCGCGCCGCTCGCGATGACACCGAGTCGGAGCAGCGGCAAGCCGTCGCCAGGCTCCTTGACTACTACCTGCACACGGCCGACAGGGCCGACCGGGTTCTCCACCCGTGCCGGCGCCGCCTGCCCGTATCGGTCACCTACCTGCCCGCGGCGAGCCCGGCGGTCGGCACGCAGGAAGACGCGGCCAGCTGGCTCGATGGCGAGTGGCGGAACATCCTGCAGGCCGCGCAGCACGCCGGCCGGCATGAGTGGGAGCGGAAGTGCGCCGACCTGACCCACGTGCTGGCCGACTTCCTGGAGACCAGGGCGTACTGGGACGAGGCCATCGTGGCGCACACCCTGGCCCTCGAGGCGTGCCGCGACCTCGCTGATCCGGCCAGGATCGCGCACGCGTCGCTGGCGCTCAGCGCGGTCAGCCAGCAGATCGGCCGGCACGAGGCCGCGCTTCCTCTCGCCGAGGACGCGGCCGCGATCTACCGGTCAATGGCCGACCGGCCGGGCGAGGCCGAGGCCCTGGATCGGATCGGCCTGGCCCACCAGCGCGCTGCTCGCTCCCGTGAGGCACTGGCCTATTTCAACGAGGCAGGGACCCTGTACCGGGACGCCTCGGATCAGCACGGCCTGGCCAGCACGCTCTGTCATTCCGGAATCGCCTGCTGGCAGCTCGGGCGGTACCCGGAGGCAATGGCTCACCTGCGCGACGCGCTGGCACGCTACCGTGAGGTCGCCGACAGGAACGGCGAGGCGAAGGTCCTCAACAACCTGAGCCGGATGCAGCTGTACTGCGGCTATCACCGGGACGCGCTCGACGGCTACCAGAAGGCCCTGGATATCTTCAGCGAGATCGGTGCCGCGCAGAGCCAGGCGATCGTCTACCACAACATCGGAACCGTCTACCACTACAAGGGCAACCACACTGACGGGCTCACCGCCTGCCGGCGGGCGCTGGCCATCTACCGTGAAATCGGCGATCTCCGCGACGAAGCCGACGTGCTCAACGACATGGGCGCCATTTACCGGAGCGCCGCGTGCTATGACGAGGCGCTGGTTCAGCACCAGCAGGCGAGGTCCATCGCCGAGGAGATCGGTGACCTGTCTCAGCAGGTGATCGCGCTGCGCGGGATAGCCGATATACGCCGTGGTGCCGGTCAGTATGGCGAGGCGTTCGATCATTACCACACCGCACTCCGGCTGGCCCGGGAGATCGGCGATCCGTACGAGGAAGCCAAGATCCTCGAGGGAATCGCGGAATCGACCTATAACACGCAGGAACCCTATGCCGCCCGGATCGTCTTCCGGCAGGCGCTCGACATCTTCGAGCGGCTCGGAGTGCCAGAGGCGGAGTCAGCGCGGATCCGGATAGAGACCATGCAGCCGGTCTCCGAGCGCCGCATCTCGTAACCGGGACGCCCCCCGCATACCCGGCCTGACCTGCGGAGCAACGTAGCCGTCAAGACAACTGCAACGCCCGCGTCCTGGCCGGCGGCGCACGCTTACCTCGAAGTTCCCAGCAGCGGAACGAGGGAGGTCGCCGTGGGCCTGATCCAGGGCCGGATCCGTCCGGACTCTCGCTGGCGCAGCCGAGACCGCGGACGCGCGCGGCAGCGCGCTGGCGTCCCCGAGACCGAGACCCCTGCGCTCCCGGCGCTCCTAGCCTGCCCGGTGGCAGCAGACCAGCTCGCACCAGACGGGCTGGCAGCACACGGGCTGGCCGCTGGCCAGCTGGCACGTGACGAGCTGGCCGCGGCCGACCACGAGGCCGGCCTGGCCGCCGGCCAGGGCGCGTTTCCCGTCGGACGGTCGCTGGCGGGCGACGGCTCGTGCTCCCTGGACGGCGTGCTGGCCAGCGCCGAGCGGTTCATCACGATGTTCTACAGCGAGAACCAGGCGGGGTCGCCCGGCCTGCGGCTGCGCCAGGTCCGGCACGAGATCGAGGCGACGGGCACCTACTGGCACACGCCGGCCGAGCTGGAGTTCGGCGCGCGGGTCGCGTGGCGGAACAGTTCGCGGTGCATCGGGCGGCTGTACTGGCACAGCCTGCGGGTGCGTGATCGCCGTGGTGTTACCGCGGCCGCTGATATCGCCGCCGAGTCGGTCGCGCACCTGCGGGAGGCGACCAACGACGGCCGGGTCAGGCCGATGATCACCGTGTTCGCCCAGGACGCTCCTGACCGCCCGGGTCCGCGGATTCTCAGCTCGCAGCTCGTCCGGTACGCGGGCTACGAGACCGCCGCCGGCGGCACCGTGACCGGCGATCCGGCGAACACGAGCCTGACCCGGCTCGCCCGTGACCTCGGCTGGCCGGGCAGGCGGCCCGCCGGACGGTTCGACGTGCTCCCCCTGATCGTGCAGGAGGCCGGCGCTCCGGTCACGCTGCACGAGCTGCCCGCCGACGCGGTACTCCAGGTGCCGATCGAGCATCCGGAGTTCGGCTGGTTCGGCGCTCTCGGACTGCGCTGGTACGCCGTTCCGGTGATCAGTGACATGTACCTGGACATCGGCGGTGTCTGCTATCCCGCCGCGCCGTTCAACGGCTGGTACATGGGCACCGAGATCGGGTCACGCGACCTCGGCGACACCGGCCGTTACGATCAGCTGCCCGTCATCGCGGCGCACATGGGCCTGTCGACGGCCAGCGACCGGACGCTGTGGAAAGACAAGGCCATCACCGAGCTCAACCTCGCGGTTCTGCACTCGTTCAGCGCCGCCGGGGTGACGATCTCCGATCACCACACCGAGTCGGCCCGGTTCCTGCGCCACGTGGAGCGGGAGCAGCGCCAGGGCCGGGCCTGCCCGGCGGACTGGACCTGGATCGTGCCGCCCGCCGCGTCGTCGGCAACCCCGGTCTTCCACCGCTACTACCAGGACTTTGACCAGGCCCCGAATTACTACCGCCACCCGGTGCACCCGAGCCTGGCGTCGCCCCGCTCCTGCCTTCCGGCGGCAGGAGACCTGAGCCTGGCTGCCCCAGGCCTCCCGCACTGCGGGCCCGCTCAGGAGGCGGCGCCAGGCTCGGCCGCTGATCCGTCGCTGGCGGCAGGCTGATAGGTGAGCAGCAGGACGCCGTCGCCGGATGTCCGTGACCCGGTCAGCGTGAGCGAGCCAGGCTGGGTCATCTGGTCAGGGAACAGCCGCTTGCCCCGGCCGAGGATGACCGGGAACACCATCAGCCGGTAGTCGTCGACCAGGCCGCGGCGGATCAGCGTGTGCGCGAGCTGTGAGCTGCCCTCGACCAGCAGCACGTCGTCTCCCGGTCGTTCCTTCAGCCGGGTGATCTCGGCGACCACGTCACCGCTGATGATCGTCGTCTCGCCCCAGGTGGCGTCCGCCTGGGTCAGCGTGGCTGACACGACGTACTTGGGTATCTCGTTCATCCGGCGGCCGAAGTCGTCCTGTCCCATGGCGGGCCACGCCTGCGCGAACCCGGTGTAGGTGACCCGGCCGAGCAGCAGCGCGCTGGCCGCGAACAGCTCGTCGTACTTGAACGCGTCGCCGTCCGGGCCGCGGTCGAACTGGAACGTCCACCTGGGCTCCTCCATCACGCCGTCCAGCGACACGAACTCGGTTATCACTATCCTGGCCATCTCGTCCTCCTTGTCAGGCAGGCGTCCGGCCCGCGGCCGGCTTTCTACCTTCGCTACGAACGGCCCGGGCCCCGATCGACCTCACCCGCGGGGTCTTCTGGCCGCCGGTCAGCAGCGAGCGCGGCGAGCGCGGCGCGGACGACGCCGCTGGCCCGGGCCAGCGCGACCCGGGCCGCGTCGGCACTCTCCCCGGAGAGCAGGCAGACCAGCGCGAGCCGCAGGTCGCCGCCGCAGCGGGCCAGCTCGGCGCGGCATTCCCCGGCGGCCGCCCCCGAGGCCTGCATCAGGATGGTGACCTGGCGCCGCGCAAGCTTGGCGTTCGTCGCGGCCACGCCGACCATCAGGTTGGAATACGTCCGGCCGAGCCGGACCATCACCGCCGTCGACAGGGCGTTCAGCACCAGCTTCTGGGCGGTCGAGGCCTTAAGCCGGGTCGAGCCCGCGATCGCCTCCGGGCCGGTGTCCGTCAGCAGGCAGTGCTCGGCCAGCTCCGCCAGCGGCGCCGCCGGATTGCTGGTCACCAGCACGGTCAGCGCCCCGGCCGCCCGCGCCGCGCGCAGCGCGCCCGCCACGAACGGCGTCCGCCCGCTCGCCGTCAGGCCCACCGCGACGTCGCCGGGCCCCAGCCCGGCGGCGGCGGTCTCGCCGAGCGCCTCGTCGTCCTCGGCGTTCTCGGCGGGCACCGCGACCGCGTCGGAGCCGCCGGCGTGGTGCGCCACGAACACTCCCGGCCCGACCCCGAACGTCGGTACCACCTCAGCGGCGTCCAGCACGCCGATCCGGCCCGACGAGCCCGCCCCGAAATAGTGCACGGAGCCGCCGGCCTCCAGCCGCGCCGCCGTCGCGTCGACCACCACCGCCAGCTCGGGCAGCACGCTCGCCACGGCCGGCGCCACCAGCGCGTCCTGCTCGTTCAGCATCCGCAGCAGCTCGAGCGTCGGCACGGCATCGATCAGCTCCGTGCGCGGATTCCGCCCTTCGGTTCCGGCGCCCGCGGTCGCCGGGGATGCGGTCGCCGGCCCCGGACGTGATTTCGCTCGCAACAAGGACTCCTCCGCAGCTGCCCGTTTCCCGATAGCTAATGTCAGTGCGTGTGGACGACAGTGGGCTGGATGCCGGGCCGGCCCGCAGCGAGGCGCTGCGAGTTCTCGGCTGCATGTCCGGCACCTCGGTAGACGGTATCGACATCGCCTGCGCTGATCTGCGGCTGCGCGGTGACGAGCTGCTCGTCGGCTACCGGGGGCTGGTGAGCGGACCGTTCGGCGCCGGACTGCGCCAGCGGATTCTCGGGGCGCTGCCGCCCGCCTCGCCCGGCGCCGGGGAGATCTGCGCGCTGCACGCCGGGCTGGGCCGGCAGTACGGGTCCGCGTTCGCCCGGGCGCGGGACGAACTCGGCGGCGGCCGGGCCGACCTGGCCGTCCTGCACGGCCAGACCGTCTATCACTGGGTGGACGAGCAGGGCACGGCCCTGGGCACGCTTCAGCTCGGCAGCCCCGCCGAGGTCGCCGAGGCGCTCGGGATCCCCGTCATTTCCGATCTGCGCAGCCGCGACATCGCGGCCGGGGGCCAGGGTGCCCCGCTGGTGCCGATGTTCGACTGGCTGCTGCTCTGCGGGCCAGGCCCCGGCCCGGCGGGCGCGGTCAACCTCGGCGGTATCGCGAACCTGACCGTCGTGGCTGACGGCCAGGTCGCGGCCGCCTACGACGTCGGCCCGGCGGGCGCGCTGATGGACCCGGCGGCCAGGCGCGCCAGCGACGGAGCGCTGGAGTTCGACGCCGGCGGCCGGCTGGCCGCCAGCGGCCGCGTCCGCGGCGACCTGCTGCGCGCGCTCGCTGCCGATCCGTTCTTCGCGCTGGCGCCGCCGCGCAGCACGGGCCGGGAGCACTTCAACGCCGCGTACCTGGACGCCGCCCTCCGCCGGATCGCGCCGGAACCCACGCCACCCGACGTCGTGGCCACGGTAACCCGGCTGCTGGTCGACCAGCTCGCCGCGGCGGCGACGCGGTTCGGCCTGCGCGAGCTGATCCTGTCCGGCGGCGGCAGCGGCAATCCGACGACGGTTCGCTGGCTGCGCGCAGCCCTGCCCGGCACCAGGATCCGCACGTCCGACGAGGTTGGCGTGCCCGCCCAGGCCAAGGAGGCGCTGGCCTTCGCGGTGCTGGGTTTCCTCAGCTGGCACGGCCTGCCGGGGTCCGTTCCCGCGGCCACCGGGGCGCGGCGCGGCACGGTGCTCGGCTCGATCACGCCCGGGAGCGGTCCGCTCAAGCTCCCGCCGCCCGCGCCCGTGGCCCCGAGATGGCTGCGTCTGGTCGCGCCCGATCCCTGACCGGCCCAGCCTGGTCAGGCTCAGCTCTGGTCAGGCTCAGCTCTGGTCCTGGCCGGGCGCGCTGGTGAGCGGCTCAAGCAGCGCGATCATGGCGGGCTGGCCGAAATGCCGGGCCCAGCCGAGCGGCGTGGAGCCGAAGCGCGCGTCCCTGATCGCCGGGTCGGCCCCCAGATCGAGCAGGAGACGGCCGAGTTCCACGTCGCCCTCGGCAGCGGCCTCGTGTAGTGCCGTCTCCCACGCCTGCTCCATCGGGATGTCCGTGCGCCCGAGCGCGTTGACGTCGAAGCCGAGCCCGGTCAGCAGCGGGATGGCGGCTCGCTTGCGGCGAGCCGCCGCCCACACGATCAGGGCCGGCCGCTGGTCCCGCGCCTCGGCGGCGTGCCTGCGCAGCCGCTCGACGGTCGCGCGGTCGTCGCTCAGGACGGCGGCGATCAGCCCGTCGGCCCCCTCTGCGGCGGGCCGCTGCGCACCCTGTGCCACCAGCCAGTCAGCCAGTTCCGGGCAGCCGGCCAGCGCTGCCACCTCGGCCGGGGTCCGTCCGTGCGACGTCCGGAGCCCCGATGGGCGTCCGCCGTGCGCCCAGAACGGGCTGAGATAGTCCGCGCCGTGCTCGATCAGCAGCCGCGCCCGGTCGCGCATGTCGTGCACGAGGGCCCACCACAGCTGGCCGCGCATCAGCTCGGCCGGCGAGTCCGCCGCGGGGCCGAGCCTGGTCCGCCACGGGCCGCCGTCACCCCGGCCGAGCCCGTGTTCCAGCAGCAGCACCAGGTGCCGGTCGTCCTCGCCGAACTGGCGGTTGTACAGCGCCTGCCCGTCGTTCGGGTCGGCGCCGGCGGCGAGCAGGAGCGCCGCCAGGGCCAGGCCGTGCCGATGTTCCGGCTGGTCACCCTCGCCGCTGCCCAGCGCGCCGGTGAGCACGGTGAACGGGGTGGTCAGTCCGTGCCAGAGATAGCCGGCGTTGGGATCGGCGCCGAACTCGAGCAGCAGCCGGGCGGTCGCCAGGGTGGCCTCCGCGCTGACCGCCGGGGCGTGGCGGGCATACGCCAGGTAGAGCAGCGGCTCCCAGCGGTACGGGCCGCCTTCCCGGCTGGCTAGCGACGGATCGGCACGCAGCAGGGCCGCCGTGGCCTCGGCATCAGCGGCGGCCGCCGCGATGTGGATGCCCGAGCGGGTGATCTCCGGGTGCTCGGCCAGCAGGCGAGCCGCGCGGGTCCAGCGGTCCGGCGTATCGTCTCCGCCGTAGCGCAGGCAGGCCAGGGCCAGGAACCGGTCACCAAGCCCGGCGGGCTCCGGCACCTCGTCAGGAGCGCGGCGGTACCGCTCGATCATCATCAGGTGCCGCTTGAGCTGAGCCCATGAGCCGAACCCGTAGTGACGGGCCACGACGAGCTGCGCTCCGGCCAGCGTCACCGGGTGGGCACCGCGCGGATGATGGGCGGCCACGAGCTCCAGGGCACCGGGGACTCCCGCCCCGGCCAGGTCCCGCACATCCTTGGCCTGCTTGCGGAGCTGGGTGAAGCTCGGGTCGTCGGGCAGCGGAACGGTCGGCAACGCGACCTCCTTTCACCGCCTGCGGTCCGCATCGTCAGGCAGAAAGGAGGCTCGAAGGCCGCACCATTCGGGCCAGCACGTTTCGGGTGGGCTCAGCCCTGTCCGCGGACCGGAGGCGCCCCGCGCGCCGGAATCCATGCTAGCCGCAGCCGGGCGACAAACCAGATGCCCGGGTACGGGTCGCGGTGGCAGCATCGGGCGGGTGAGCGACGCAGAGATGCGCCTGCCGGTGCCCGGCAGCGGCGGCGAGCCGTCACGGGCGAGCCTGCGGGACGGCGTTGTCTACCGTGATCCTGGCTTGTGGAGCCCAGCGGTGCTGGCACTGCTGCGGCACCTGGAGCGGGCCGGCTTCACCGGCGCGCCCAGGGTGGTCGGCAGCGGAATCGCCGCCGACGGCCGGGAGATGGTCAGCTACATCGAGGGTTCAAGCCCGCATCCGCGGGCCTGGCCCGAGGACGCCGTCGGCGGAGTGGGCCGGCTGCTGGCCGGCCTGCACGCCGCCGGCGCGACGTTCGTCCCGGCGCCCGACGCGGCCTGGCGGCCGTGGTTCGGCCGCGGCCTGCCCGGATCCCGGCCGGTGTTCGGGCACTGCGACACCGGCCCGTGGAACATCGTGGCCGCCGGCGGCCAGCCAGCCGCTCTGATCGACTTCGAATTCGCCGGCCCGGTGGACGCGATCTGGGACCTGGCCCAGGCCGCCTGGCAGAACGCGCAACTGCACGACGACGACATCGCCGAGCGATACGACCTGCCCGACGCCGCCGCCCGGGCTCGCCAGCTCAAGCTGATCCTGGACGGCTACGGCCTGCCCCGGCGCGACCGCGACGACTTCGTCGACAAGATGATCACCTTCGCCGTGCACGACGCCCGGGCCGAGGCCATCAGCGCCGGCGTCACCCCGGAAGCCGTCAGCGCCACCACGCCCACCGGATACCCGTACGCCTGGGCCATCACCTGGCGCGCCCGCAGCGCATCCTGGATGCTGACCAACCGGACCCTGCTTCGGCGCGCCATCACCTGACCCGACCCGCCAGCGCTACCTTCCCGGCCGGCCGTCCAGCCACAGTGCCCAAGCCTCAATCGTCCCGACCCGCAGCAGCCCGGCCCGCGCCCAGGGATCTGCGGCCAGACGCGCCCGTATCTCATTTTCATCTGCAGCCTCGACGACGTGCAGGGTTTCCTCGCCGCTTCCGACGGGGCCGCCGACAATGATGAAGCCATCCTCCACGAGCCCGTCCATGAAGGCCGCATGCTGGGCCCAGCCGTCCTGGGCGCGGATCTGACGCGACGAGTCCCAGCCTGAGCCGTGGACGAGCCGGACCGCGAAATTGGCCATGCCCGTAGGGTACGAGCCGTCACCGACAGTGGGCCGGTCCGCTACTTTGGCCCAAAGGTAGCTTGTGCCGCTATCGACCTACCGTGGACCCAAGGATGCGCTATGCCCGCGAACAGCCTGCCCGAGGACGGAGAACTTCAGCTCGGGGCGGTGCACCTGCCGGCCGTGAGGCGGATTACCTCGGATTACGGGTCAGGCGTCCCGGTCGCATGGGCAACCGTCCAGCCGGTGCCTCAACCCGGCCCGATCTGGCAAGCGCTGTCCGACATCTCCCCGGAGACCGGCCTGGTGCCGTTCCTGCTGGCGGGCCTGGACGAGACGACTCGCCGACCCTGGGATGACGGCGAATTCAGCGACCCAGCCGGCTAGTCACCGCTCGGGGCGCGGGCTGGTCTCGGCCGAGTTGCCGGCCGGCGGCCGGCCGCGGGGGCGCATCGGGCCGGCCTGGCGAGGCAGCCGGCCAACGTCGGCGAGCGCACGGCGCAGCAGGTACTCGATCTGGGCGTTAGTGCTGCGCAGCTCGTCGTTCGCCCACCTGGCCAGAGCGTCATGGACAGCGGGATCGAGCCGCAGCAGCACGCCCTTGCGATCGGTCACCGTTTCACCACGCCCGCTATCGCTAGCGCTGCCGTCACTGGTAGAGGGAGCCGGTGTTGACGACCTGCTGGGTCGCCTGCTCGCTGCACAGGACGACGAGCAGGTTCGAGACCATCGCGGCCTTGCGCTCCTCGTCCAGCTCGACGACCCCCTCCTCCTGAAGCCGGTCCAGGGCCAGCTTGACCATGCCGACCGCCCCCTCGACTATGCGCGTGCGCGCGCCCACGACGGCATTGGCCTGCTGCTGCCGCAGCATAGCCTGGGCGATCTCCGCCGCATAGGACAGCCGGGTCAGGCGTGACTCGATGATCTTCACTCCGGCCGGCCGGACCCGGTCCGTCAGCTCGGCCGACAGCCGCTCGGTGATCTCGTCCGCGTTATCACGGAGCGAGAGCTCGCTGTCGCGGCTGCTCGTGTAGGGGTAGCTGGAAGCGATATGGCGGACGGCAGTCTCCGTCTGGATGGTGACGAACTCGGTGAAGTCATCGACGGAGTAGACGGCGCTCGCGGTGTCGGCGACCTGCCAGACGACGACGGCCGCGATCTCGATCGGGTTGCCGTCCGCGTCGTTGACCTTGGCCTGCGCGGATTCCTGGTTGCGGATCCTGGTCGAGACCACGATGCGCTCGGTGAACGGGTTCACCCACTGCAGGCCGGAGTCGCGGACGGTGCCGCGGTACCGGCCGAACAGCTGGACGACACGGGCGTGGCCTGGCGTGATGGACGTGAGCCCGCGCAGCACCAGGGCGGCGGCGAGGAAGACGAGAACGCACAGCGTCAGCGTCGCCGTGGCCGCGAAGTGGTGCAGGTGCGAGGTCAGCACGACCAGCGCCGCGCCCGCCAGCAGGAGCACGATTCCCAGCACCAGCATGCGCAGCCCGGACACGAACCGGGCCTCGCGCTCAGTCACTGGCTGGCTAGGTACTCCGGGGGGTGCGGCTGCATCCTGGTTCGCCATCGGAGGCCTCCTCCGCTCGCCGGGCCTGAAATTCTAGCTAGCGCAATGATATCAGTTTACTCGGGCCAGCGGGCGAGCTACAGCTTGCTGCTGATCGCGATCTGGCACAGCTCGGGCAGCTTCCGCCCGGCTGCCCTCGCCCCGATCCGCATTCCCGCCCACGCCAGCGCGAGACCGTAGACCGCGGCGAGCAGCACCAGCAGCGGCATCCGGACGGCCGCCGGATCGGAGCCCGTGAGGGCGGCGGCGACGATCACCGGAGTCACTGCCACCGCGACGCTGGCCAGCGTGCCGAGGGCGGCGCCGACCCCCGAGGCCGTGTATCCCTGAGCGGCCTGGCGCATGGGATTGCCGGCTCGCTTGTCCATCGGGTAGGGAAGGACGGCCGTGAAGATGTTGCTCAGCCCCAGGGCCGCGCCGATCCCGGCCAGGTCCACCGCCATGCCGAGAAAGCCGTAGTCCGGCCAGCCAGCCAGCGCCGCCAGGCCGAACGAGATCGCGCTGAGCAGCGGTACCGCGATAACGGCGAGGGCAATGTTCTGACCGGAGAAGTAGGAGCGCATCCCGTGTCGGCCGGTCAGCGCCAGAGCCTCGAAAACAAATGGCGGCCCGGTCAGGCCGACCGAGTTGGCATGGAAGACCCCGACGAAGGCGGCGCCGAAGACCGCGCTCGCCAGCAGCACGGCGGGATGCCCGCCCGGGCCCACGATAACGCTGGCCGATACCGCGACCATGATCACCGCAGTGAAGCCCCAGAAGGTAAGCGATGCCGGCTCGCGGCGCTGGTAGAGCCAGAACCGCGCGGCCACGGTGCCGCCCACTCCATGCCCGGCCAGCGGCAGCGCCCGGCCGCGAACCCGGGATGACTGGGTCGTTGTGTCCGTGGTGACCAGCGCACGGCCGAGAGATCGAATCCACAGCCAGCCCAGCACGACGATGATGACGGCGAGCAGCGCCAGCCGGAGCAGGGCGGTGCCGGGGCGCCCGTCGGAGGCGTCCTGAATCGCGTGCGCGGCCAGGCCAGGCGGAAACCAGCGCAGCCACGAGTCGAGGCCGGTGAAACTTGCCGCCGTGATCGTGCCTTGGGCGGCTGCCCGCGGCACGACCTGGGTGAAGAACTCGTACAGGGCAAAGATCGGGATGACCAGGAAGGCGGCGAGATCCTTGCCGCGGCGGGAGCGCAGCAGGCCCGCCATGCCGGTGGTCACGAACCGTGCCAGCGTGATGCAGAAGAGCACTTCAAGCAGTACGGCCATGAACGCGACGAGCAGGCCGAGGCCGCCGCTGGCCAGCCCGACCAGCACCCCGAGCAGGCCGATCACGTTGGCCAGCGGCCATGCGCCCGTCGCCGAGGCGCCGAGCAGTCCGACCGCCAGCGGGCGGGTCCGCAGCGGGAACAGCGCCAGCGAGGCCGGGTCGAGCGTGCTGTCCAGGCCGAAGACGAAGATCGGCAGGATCAGCCAGCCGAACGCGACCGTGGTGAAGACGACGGTCGTCAGGTCCACCGATGCGCCCTGGCCGCGCAGCTGCGCCAGGACCGCGAAGCCGCCGAGCGCGAACAGGACGGCAAAGATCGTGCTCACGATGAAGGAGACCTTGGCCGCCCTGGTCGAGCGCAGCGCGTTGCGCAGCAGGCGTAGTTTCAGCTGGACGAGGAGCCAAGCCATGACAGTCCCTCCTCGTCGCTGGACCGCGGGCCGACCAGGTCGATGAACGCCTGCTGCAGGGTCTTGCCGCCGCGCACCTCGCTGGTGGTGCCGGTCGCGACGATCCGGCCCTTGTCGATGATCGAGACGTGGTCGCAGACCTGCTCGACGAGCTCCATGACGTGGCTGGAAAACAGCACGGTCGAACCCGACGCCGCGAAGCGGGTCAGCAGCCGGCGGATAACGTCAGCGGAAATCGGGTCAACGCCCTCGAGCGGCTCGTCCAGGAACAGCACCGACGGGTTGTGGATCAGCGCGCAGCCGAGTGCGGCCTTCTTGCGCATCCCCGTGGAGTAATCGGCGACGAGTCGCTTCGCGTCAGCGGTCAGGTCGAGCACGTCAAGCAGCTGAGCCGCACGCGACCGTGCCTGCTCGGCGGGCATGCCGCGCAGCCGGCCGGAGTATTCCAGCATCTCCGCGCCGCTCAGCCGCTCGAATAGCCTGGCCTCGGCCGGAACCACCCCGATGACTGCCTTCGCTGCGGGCGGGTCTGACCACACATCCTGTCCGTTGATCACCACCTTGCCGGAGTCCGGGCGCAGCAGGCCGGTCATCATCGACAGCGACGTCGTCTTCCCCGCGCCGTTCGGCCCGACCAGCCCGGCCAGGGAACCGCCGGCGATCTCCAGGTCGATGCCGGCCACTGCCTCCTTCGCGCCGAAGGTCTTGCGCAGTCCCCGGACTGCGATCGCTGGCTCGCCCATGCCCGCCTCCTCGAGAGCAAGACCGCCCGCCCAGCGGCCGGCTGATCGTCTGTTCCTATCATCATCCTATCAATATGATATCTCTTTTCAACAGCCTGGTGCTGCGTCCCCATCGCAGATCAGTTCGTATTGCATCAGCGGGTACGGCTCGGCATCCTTACTATCGCCCATGAGGCACAGCGGTGGAGTTCAGCAGGGGTGGTTCGGTGGATGAGGTGACGAGCAAGCTGGAGATCCGCGAGGTCGTCGAGCGCTGGGCGCTCTGGCGCGATGCCGGGGACTGGGACCGCTTTGCCGGGGTCTGGCATTCAGACGGGTATATGACCGCAACCTGGTTCCAGGGTCATTTCCTCGACTTCATCGCGGTCAGCCGGCGAGCGTTCGACGCTGGCGTGCGGATACTGCACTTCCTCGGCGGCAGCGCCATCGACGTGCGGGGTGATCGCGGCGTCGCTCAGACGAAGATGACCATCAGCCAGCGCGCGCTCGTCCACGGCGTCGAGGTCGACGTCGTCTGCACGGGGCGATTCTTCGACTTCTTCGAGCGCCGCGAGGGCCGGTGGGCCATCGTTCGCCGGCAGCCGATCTACGAGCGGGACCGAATGGACCCGGTCGATCCGGCGGCCAGTCTCGCGCTAGAAGGTGCCACGCTGAGCAGGTTCCCCTATGGCTACCGCCACCTGGGCTACCTGCAGAGCGAACTGGGCTTTGAGGTCAGGACGGGCCTGCCCGGACTGACCGGCGAAGCCGCTGACCGGCTCGGCTCCGAAGGACGCGCCTGGCTGGACGGGTCGGCGACGCCTGGCGCGATCGCCTGAGCCCAGGCGTCATTGGCTGAAGACGGAGTCCCACAGGCCATGCTCCGTATAGAGCCGCTCCACCTCAGCCAGCTCGACGTCGGCATCCTCGGCCCGGTCGACGGCTCGCCCGGCAACCCACCACTGCGCACCGGGCAGACCCGCGGAGAGGTACGCGCGAGTCCCGGGAACGTGTCGCTCCTGCGGCCGGCGACGCTGAGCATCGACTTCGCCGTGGGCCGGTTCCCACAGCCGGACTGACCCCGCCTCATTGGCCAGCACGACGGCGTCATACCAGCGCCACACGATCGCGCCGGAGCCGCCCGGCCCGTCGGCGAAGGCGACCAGGTGACCGGGAGAGACCCGCTCCGTCCTGGGCTTCGGGAACGGCGACGCGTACCTGACGGAGGCCAGTTGCCCATCGGTCAGGATCTCGCAGGCATCCTCTGTGACACGCAGCACGATGCCGCAGCGGAGTCGGGGGGCGGCCAAGGCGTCCCGGGCTGAGTCGGTCACCCAGCGAGTATGCCTCGGGGGCCGCGCGCGAGCAAAGGTCAGGTTGACCCTTATCTTCCGCTCGCAGCTGATCGCGATAGTCAACGTCGTCGGCCGCTACCGGAATCCCACCCCCTCCGTGCACGACAGCGCTGAACCCCTGCTGTCGCTATAGCAGCAGCAGGGGTTCAGCGCTGTCGTTCAAATGCGGGTTAGGGGCGACGCAAAGGTCGGCATCCCGTCGCCGGGCCGTCGGGTGGCAGACCGGCGTCACGTCGCGTCGGCAGGAGGCGGCCCGTACGTCGTGGCCTGGCCGCGCAGGTCCGTCATGCCGATCCGCGTTGTGCTTGGTGGAGGATGGACTTATGGGAGTGTGCGCGATGGCGGCTGCGGTCGCCTGTCTTGGCGCCATCGGAGTCAGTGGCTGCGGCAGCTCGGTGCCGTCCTGCGGGGTAGGGGATTATGGCCCCGCGGGGCAGCGTGGCTTCGCGATGCCGCGACAAGCGCTCAGATCCGAGCTCGCCATCCGCCAGCAGTGGCCGTCGTCGGGTGGCTGGGTCGCGGCGAGCTGGGCGGCGCGCGCTGTTGAGTTCCGGTCGGGCAACGACAGCGTCGACATCGTGAAGAGATCTGATGGCGAGTGGGTCGTGGGTGCCGTGACGGTCTGCCAGTGACATCCCCTCAGTTACTGCGCCTGGCGGCCTGCGCCCGAGCCCGGCGCCACGGCCGGCCAGTATTCAGTTGCCGCCGGCAACGACCTGATCTAACGTCACTCGTGCGCTGGTGGCCATGTTGGATACGGCGCGGATCGAAGGAGGCGGCGTGGAGCGCACAGTTCGCACCCCGGACGGCCGGACGCTAGCGGTCGAGGAGTCCGGTGATCCCGCTGGCCGCCCGGTCCTGGTCCATAACGGCACGCCCAACTCCAGGCGCCTTTACGGCCCGAACGCGGCGGATGCCGCCGCCCGCGGGCTGCGGCTCATCAGCTACGACCGGCCAGGCTACGGAGGGTCCACGCCGCAGCCGGGGCGCACGGTCGCCGACTGCGCCGCCGACGTCCGCGCGATCTGCGCGGAGCTTGGCATCGACCGGCTGGCAACGTGGGGCATCTCCGGCGGCGGTCCGCACGTGCTCGCGTGTGCAGCCTTGCTCCCGGACCTGGTGACGGCGGCCGCCTCGCTCGCCTCGCCGGCTCCGTACGGCGCCGAAGGCCTGGATTATTTCGCCGGCATGGGCCAGGAGAACGTGGATGACACCCGCCTGTACCTCACCGACGAGGCCGCGGCGAGGGCCAAGACGGACCAGGACCGGGAGGAGGCCCTGGCCACGTCGCCGGACGATGCGGCCAAGGGGATTGAAACGCTCCTCACGCCGACCGATGCCGCGGTCCTGCGCGGCGAGCTGGCCGAGTACCTGGTGTCTTCCATGCACGACGGGCTGGCGCCTGGGAGCCAGGGATGGTGGGACGACAACTGCATGGTCAGGCCGTGGGGATTCGACCTGGCCGACATCGCCGTCCCGGTCCTGCTGCTGCACGGCAGGCAGGACATGTTCGTGCCGTTCGGCCACGGCGAGTGGCTGGCCGCGCACATTCCCGGCGTCGAGGCGCGGCTGCTCGACGACGACGGGCACCTGACACTCCTGCAGAATCGCGTACCCGAGGTACATGCCTGGCTGTCAGAGCACCTCTAGGTTCCCGGCTCAGCACCACAGTGACGCGGCGGGCGTCCTTCGCCGCCGACCACCTGCTTGCGAGGTGGTGGCCGCTGCGGGAGGACCCGCGGTTGCTCAGTTCTCCTTCGCTGGTGCCGGTTGAGCGGTTGCCGGGCCTGCGTCGTGCGGGGCGGTGTTCCCGGAGTCGGGCGCGGGAGCCGGCGTGAACCTGGCGGAGGCCACGTAGGCGACCACGACCGCCACGATCACCAGCGGCATGACGGCCAGGCCGTCCGAAGCCAGCAGCAGGGTGGCCAGCAAGACGGAGGTCAGCGGCAGCCTGAGCATGACGACGGACATCGCGCCGATGCCCATGGCGACGCCGTCGATAAGTGGCAGCCCTGGCAGGTGCGACAGCGCGATGCCGCCCGCCGCCCCGACGAACAGGGCCGGGAAGGTGGGACCGCCGCGGAAGCTGCTCAGGGACACGCCGTAGGCGAGGCCTTTGCAGGTTATGAGCAGCAGCAGTGCGCCGACGGTATAGCTGGCGCTGTGGGCAATGAGCGGGCCGAGCGCGGACTGGCCGGAGAACAGCACCTCGGAGGAGGCCTTGCCGGTGGCACCGGCAAACGCGATCGCAAGCCCCGCGATCGCCAGGCCAACCACCGGAGTGAGCAGCACTATCCGCTGCTCGACATGAGGCCGCAGGAACAGGCCGAGCCACCGGATCCCGGAGCCGATCGGAACAGCGATTACCCCGATCGCGATCGCCCACAAGAATCCGGCGATCGTGGGCGCCCCGACGTGCGGGAGACCGGGAATCGCCAGCGAGAACGTGCCGAACCCGGTCCAGGCGTCCAGGCCGATGAACATGAGCGATCCGACGCCCGCAGCCAGCAGGCCAGGTACCAGCACAAGCTGCATCATGGGCCCGCCCAGGCCCGAGGCTTCCATCAGCAAGAACGCGCCGGTCAGGGGCGAGCCGAGCAGGGTACTGATCGCGGCGAAACTCCCCGCGGCGGCCAGCACGGACTGGACCCTGGCCGGAGCGTCCCGCCTGACCAGGCGGACCGCGAGGGCGCCGAGTCCGGCGCCGAGGGCGATCAGCGGGCCTTCCGGCCCGAGCACCACGCCCAGGCTCAAGGTGGCAAAGGCCGCGAGCGCGATGCCGGGAAGATCGATCCCGGATGGAGGGCCTTCGCCTGCCTTGAACCCGTCGGCTGGGGAATGGCCGCCCTTGCCGGGCAGGTATCGCAGAGTCAGACCCACCAGCACCCCGGCGACCGCCAGCGGCAGAACGGGCCACCACAGGGGTTCGGCGTGGAAACCCAGCACCGTGGGCAGGCTGGTGAAGATCCATCCCTGCAGCTTGCTGACCAACGCGAGAAAGAAGTAGGCCGCCGCCGAGACGGGAACGCCGACGATCGCGGCAAGGACCAGCAGCACCAGGTAACTGCGGGATCGCAGCAGAGCAAGCGGGTCGGGGGGTGTGGTCACCGGCATCCTCCCTAGCCTGAGGCCTGACCGCCCAAGCGGGAAGCAGGCGGGTCACCGAGCAATCATCAGGCGGCGGCCTTTCACGGCCAAGAGTCAGGGGCTCGTGGATACCAGGTCTTCTCAGATCTCGGTCGTGGCTTCAGCCTTGCCCTCCTTCACCGCGTTCTGCAGCGCGGCGTAGTCGCGCTCGTTCTGATCGGCGTAGGTTTCGGCGAAGTCGGCGATTGCCTGGTCGAATTTGGCCGAGCCGCCGAGGTAGGCGGCCAGGGCGATGCGGTCACCGGAGCGGGCGTGCGCCCGGGCGAGGGTCCATCCGCATAGCCGGGCATAGACCGTCATGCCCGCTGGCAACATCTGCTCGACCGGTAGGGAGAATTTCCAGTCCCGCAGTTGGCGCACGTAGTAGTCGCGGTCGATCCCGTCCGGGCCGGTTACGCGCGTCCAGCCGAGGAAGATGTCGCTTTGGGCCTGCATCAGGTGCTGCCCGGCGACGACGCGCTCGCCCTGGTTCTTGTACTGACTGCGCCCGCAGTAGTCGGCTAGCACCGAGGCCTGCGCTTCCTTGGCCTGCAGGAACAGGGGCTCGACCCCGTCGCAGGCGTCCATCAGCAGCACCCAGGCGCGGGTGCCGACGCTGCCGACCCCGACGACCTTGCGGGCCATCTGAACCATCGTGAACTGCTCGAGCAGGTGCCGCCGGTCGGACTGCAGGGTGCGCCGGTACTTGCCCAGCACGGCGCGAAGCTCCTCGTACAGGTCGGCGGCCTGCACATCGGCGAAGACCTCTTCGACCGCGACGATCATCGGGGGGTCGCTGATGATCCGCCGCTGCCCGTCGGTGATGGTGGTGAGCTTGCGCAGCGCCTGGGTGCTGTCGCGGGTGTGGGCCTTGGCCAACAGCGCCTGGGTGGCCTTGAAACTCTTCGCCTTGAGCTGTGACTTGAACCCGGCGAGGGCGGGCTCGATGTCCAGGTGGGCGTACCAGACGTCCAGGAAGGGCTGCTGCGCGAAGGCGCGCATCGCCGTGCGGTAGCTCTCGGCCGCCGCCAGCAGGATCTTTCGGCGGGCTCTGGCGGGGAACCCGCTGTCCCGTCCCGCCACGGCCAGGCTCGCCGCGAGCCGCTTGACGTCCCACTCGAACGGGCCGGGCAGGGTCTCATCGAAGTCGTTGACGTCGAAGACCAGCCGCCGTTCCGGCGACGCGAACGCGCCGAAATTCGACAGGTGCGCATCTCCGCACAGCTGCACCCGTAGCCCCGAGGCGGGCGTGCTGGCCAGGTCCGCCGCCATCGGCAGCGCTGCCCCCCGGTAGAACGTGAACGCCGATACCAGCATCCGCCCGTGCCGGACCGGTACTAGTTCCGCGACCCGTGACCGGGCCTGGCTGAGCAGCAGTCCGACCGGGTCCCGCGACTGGCCAGGCCGGAATTCGCCATGGGCCTCCAGCGGCGCTACCGCCCTGGCGTCCTTGCCCTGGGCTATCCGGTCCGCGCGGCGCAGCTGCTCCGCTGCCGCGGTCCGGGCCGACCGGCGGCCAGGTGCCGGGGCGCTGGACCTCCTGACTCCGCCGCGATCAGCCGTCCCCGTCATGACCACGTCCCTCCGGGCCCGGCGGCGTGATGCCGCTAGCCGGTACGCGCCGCGGATGGCACCCTGTGCTGGTATCAGCTAAGCACGACCACCCAGAACCGCGCATCCCCCCCGCAGTGGTGAGAAACGGCTTTCGCGGCCGATTGCTCGGCCGTCGGCCGACGGCCTGCACTGTGGCCGGTCGGCGGTAGTTCCAACTGGACAGTGTCCGCCGCGTGGCGGTCTGATGGGAACATGGGTCCCGTGGCTGAAGATCTTCTGGAGAGTACGGACTCTCAGCCCCAACAGCATCTGATGCGCGGCTGGCGTGCGGTGATGTTCGCTCCGGCCGGCGACGGTCAGCGACGTCGACGTGGGAGCGATGGAGTGCGCCTGGCCGGCGCCGTCCTCGCCTTGGTGTGCTGTCTGCTAATCATCCGCTACGACTCCCGCATTGACCGGGCCATCATTCAGGTCATTCATCCGCCGCCGCGGAGCATCGCCTGGCTGGTGACGGTGGTCTACCAGGCTGGTTCGTTCGGCGTCGTGATCGTCGTGGTGGCACTGGCTCTGCTCGGCCGCCGCTGGGTGATCGCGCGCGACATCGGGTTGAGTGCGGCCGGTACGGCAGTGGTAAGCGGGATCCTTATCCTGTGGCTCGGAAGCCGCGGCGGGAGACCGGACGGAATCGTGATCCGCGGTTATTACCTGACTTTCCCGATCCTCCAGATCGCCCTGTTCGTGGCGGTCGCAACGGCGGCGTTGCCCTACCTGGCCCGCGGACTGCAACGTCTCATCGAGCTCTTCATAGCTCTGGTGGCACTGGCCTCAGCCGTCGAGGGTCACGGGCTGCCACTCAATGTCCTTGGCAGCCTGGCCATCGGCTGGGGGGTGACGGTGGTGGTCCGGCTCATCTTCGGCTCGCCTCTCGGCCTGCCTTCGGCCGATGATGTGCAGTTGCTGCTGGAGGAACTCGGCATCCGGTCGAGCAATATGCATCCGATGAGACGGCAGGTCTGGGGGGCAGCGAAGTACGCGGCAGCCGAGTTGCGAGCGGATTCATCCGACCGGCGCCTCGAAATAGTGGTCTACGGCCGGGATGCGGCCGATGCCAGGCTCCTAACCAAGGCGGGCCGGTTTCTGCTGTACCGGGACTCTGGGCCGAGCCTCACGATTACCCGGCTTCAGCAGGTCGAACACGAGGCTTACCTCACCTTGCGGGCTGGCCAGGTGGGCGTCGCGGTACCCGAGGTCGTCGGGGCAGGAACTGCGGGCCCGTCCAAGGACGCGCTGCTGGTCTGCCGGCTGCCGACCGGGACCACGCTCTCGGAGGTTGACGCCGCCGACATTAGCGATGCGACTCTTGACGACCTGTACGGTCAACTGCTGACTCTGCGGAGCGCACGCATCGCTCACGGCGCAATCAGTGGTGACGCGCTGCTGGTCGACTCGACGGCGCAGGCCACCGCATTGACGGACTTCCGCAATGCCTCAGCGGGTGCTTCGCCGGATCAGCTTGACCGCGACCTGGCCGGCGCCATGGCGGCGACGGCAGTGGTGGTCGGCGCCGAGCGAGCCGCCGACTCCGCGGCCCGGTGCCTCAGTCCGGAGCTGCTAGAAGGCGCCCTGCGGCATCTGCACAGGCCAGCGCTTGACCCCGCACTGGCCCGGAGCCTGCGGGGCAAGCGCGGGCTTTTGGAGGATGTCCGTCAGCGCGCCGCACAAGCCCAGTCGATCGATGTCCCGAAGCTGGTGGAGGCCCGCCGGGTGAGCTGGCCGACGCTGATCATGGTAATCGGCACGCTGATCGGCGGCTGGGCTCTGATCGGGGTGCTCATCGACGTCTCCAAGGCCTTCGACACCGTCATCGGGGCCGAGTGGCTTTGGGTCATCATGGCGCTCGTTCTTGCCCAGCTGATCTACGTGGCGTCTGCCGTAGAGAGCGTCGGCAGTGTGGCCGGGGCGCTTCCGTTCGGGCGCACGGCAGCGGTCGAGGTCGCCAACTCATTCAGCTCACTGGCCGGCGGGACACCGGCCGTCTTCGCCACCCGGGTGCGCTTCTACCAGCGACAGGGCTACGACGCCACGGTGGCGCTGAGCTCGGGCGCCATCATGAGCACCATCAGCTGGATCGCCATTGCGGTGCTGTTTCTCTGTTCACTGCCGTTCGCCTGGGGGTCCATCCACCTCGAGCTCACCCCGGAGTCCGGAGGGAATTCGAAACTGGTGTGGATCATCTTGGCCATCGTCGTGGTGGTCGCCGTGGTGGCTGGCTCGGTGTTGGCCGTTCCCCGGCTCCGCAGGCTGGCGGCCGAGAAGGCGCGCCCCAAGGTGCGCGACATCTGGGGCAATCTCAGACCGGTAGTCAGCTCTCCGCGCAAGCTGGTGCTGCTGGTAGGCGGCTCGGTTGCCGAGAGGCTGCTGGTGGCCTTGGTCCTCTCCGTTTCGCTGCGGGCCTTCGGCGACCATCTCCTGCTTCCCACCCTGATCGTGGTCATCACCGTGGCCGGGATCGTCGGAGGCATCTCGCCTTCGCCCGGCGGCATGGGAGTGGTGGAAGCGGGCATCATCCTCGGCCTCACGGCGGCCGGCGTCTCCGAGGCTGATGCCACCGCCGCGGTCTTCATCCAGCGGCTGTTCACGTCATACCTGCCGCCCATCTGGGGCTGGATCATCCTCGTTTGGCTGCGACGAAGAGAGTACCTATGACGGTCGGCGCTGGCTTGCCGGCGAAGTCCGCGCGGTCCGCATGCAGAAGGCCCCTTCCGTGCTAGGAAGAGGCCTCTGACCTGCGGTTTAGTAGCGGGGGCAGGATTTGAACCTGCGACCTCTGGGTTATGAGCCCAGCGAGCTACCGAGCTGCTCCACCCCGCGTCGGTGCCACTACTTTACGGGCATTGCCGGCGGCAGGCAAATCCGCAGCGTGCCACCGGCTCACCGGCCGGGGCCGACCGGGCCGGCCGGCGACCTGGCACGCTACCGGCCGGGCCGGGCCGACAGCTGGGTACAGGCCCGCAGGCTGCGGTAATGCGCGAGGGCCAGCCGCGCGGCGCGGCCGGTGTCCACGATGGGCTGCCCGGTTCCCGACACCATCGCCGGGACGAAACGGACATGAGCCAGCCGGTGCCCGTGCAAGGTGAGCAGCAGCACCCCGGTGTCGGTGCTGTAGGACGTCTCCCACCACAGGAAGTTCGCCATGCCATAGGCGACGAACGTGCGGCCGAGCCACCCGGAGCCCTGCAGGATGTGCGCGTGCGACCCGACGATGATGCTGGCGCCGGCCGCCGCGAGCTTCGGCGCGAGCGACAGCTGGCTCGGGTCGGGACAGGCCTGGCCCTCGGTCCCCCAGTGCATGACCACGACGACCACGTCGGCGACCTGCTTCGCGGCCCGGACGGCGGCCAGCGTCCGCTGCAGGTTGATCGAGTTCGCCTCGCCCGCCCTGGCCCTGGTCGCCACCCACGATGACGCCAGCTCGGCGACCTGCGAGACGCCGAGGAAGGCGATCCGCACGCCCTTGATCGTCACGACGTACGGCTTCCACGCCGCGGCCGCGTCGGCGCCGATGCCGAGGACAGGGAACCGGGCCGCGCGGGCCGCGGCCAGCGTGTCGGCCAGGCCGACACGGCCGTAGTCGAGCACGTGGTTGTTGGCCATATTCGCCACGTCGATGCCCGCGTCGCGGAGCGCGGTGAACGCGGCCGGCCTGGTCCGGAAGTGGTAGAACTTCGGCTGCGGCTGGCCTCGGCTGGTGACCGCCGTCTCCAGGTTCACCAAGGTCAGGTCGGCGGACCGGAGCAGCGATGAGATCGGGCCGAAGGCGGTCGCCGGATCTTTCAGCAGCTTCGTGGTGCGGCCGGTGAAGTGCACGTCGCCGGCGAACGCCAGGGTGATGTTCCCGCCGCTGGCCCCGGCGGAGGGACCGGCCGCGCCAGAGCCGGCCGCGCCGGGCCCGGAACCGGCCGGCGCCGGCGGACTCGCGGAGCCTGGCTGACCCCCCGACCCCGCGGGCCGAGCCGCGCTGCTCGCGCAGCCCGCAGCGGCCGCGACGGCGCAGAGCAGCATCGCGACACCGCGGGCACCGGCACGGGCCGGCCGACTCGGCATCCGCCCACACTATGGCGGGCGAAAGACCAGGTCATGCGGACGCGCAGGAACCAGGCCCGATGTCGGCAGGTCAGACGCCCGCGTTCGGCGACCCGGTCGAGGCCAGCCAGATCACGTACCTGGCGCGCCACGGCGCACCGGGCGGCTGGGTAAGCTCGTGCGGATCCTGCGTGGTGGTGAGGTTCATGACCAGCATCGGCGACCCGCCGAACGCACCCACCTGTCCCGGCCTGGAGCCCAGCACGACCGGATGCCGGCCAGCCCGGGCGATTCCGCCGAGTATCGCCTCGACCACCGCGGGCGGGGCGCCCGGTGTCACCCACGCGACGGGCACGCCGCACATGCCCCTGATCACCTGGCTGAATTCGAGGGCGATCCGCCGGTCGAGGATGACCACCGACGACGACCCGCTGATCGCCGAGCACAGGCCGCGCACCGCGTCGGCCTCGTGGGCCCCGACGCTGTGCTGGGCCAGACCGCCAGCGGTCGGCCGCAGGCCGCCGCGCGTGCCCGCATGGGTCAGCCCGAACCCGAACGAGGTACTGACCGACGGCAGCAGCATCGCCCCGACGCAGAACGCGCCCACCAGCGTGGTGGTCATCGTCCCGGCACCGCGATCCCTCGCCCGCCGGGTCAGCCACGCGGCACCCCAGGCGGCGAGCAGGATCAGCCCGGGCAGGACAACGGGCACCAGTCGCCGGCTCGCCCACGGCTGGTCGGGCACGGTGAAGGGCTGCCACAGAACCGCGGCCGAGCCGCCGAGGATGATGGCCAGCGGCAGCGCCCAGTTCAGCCCGGTGCCTGAGGTGTCCCGCCAGGTCAGCAGGGCGCGCAGGCAGCGCCGGAGCAGGATCGCGGCGGCAAAGCCGCCCAGCAGCACGGTCGCGATGCCCGCGTACCAGATCACCCAGTACAGGGTGTCCTCGGAATACAGCCTGGCCGGGTCCACCTTCAGCCCGGCCAGCCGCTGGAGCGTGGCCACGTAGTCGGAGTGACCGCGCACGAGCGTGCCGCGGACGGTCTGCAGGTACGGCCGGGCGGCGAGCCAGGCCAGCCCGGCGACGACGGCCACGCTGCCCAGCTCGGGCAGCCAGCGCAGCGGGCGGCGCGCCAGGGCGCCGCGGACGGCGCGCCGTACCCGCGGCAGGCGCATCAGCAGCAGCGCCGCGATCGTGAGCAGGATGACACCGCCCGCGTCCAGCGCGGCCACCCGGAGCGGGACCGCCTCAGGCCCGGTCGGCGGCTGCGCCAGCAGGTAGGCGGCGGCGATGCCGTAGCCGACGCCCGCGCACAATCCGATCGAGAACGCAAGCCCTCCCGCCCGTCTCGCCACCAGCAGCACGCCAGCGACGACGATCGCCGGGACCAGGTACACCAGCGAGGCGAGGCTCAGCAGGCTGGTCAGTCCGATCGCTAGACCACCCAGCCCGGCGAGCATCATCTCCGGGGTGACGGACTTCGCCGCCCCGGCGGGAAGCTCGCGCCAGTTGACCGTCCGCAGCCACGACGTCAGCCGCCCGGGCAGCGCTGCCAGCCGGCCACCGATGCCCGCTGGCCCCGTGCCAGTCGCCGGCTGGGCGGCCGGGATGGCGGCGAGTTCCGCCGTCTCGTCGGCCTGCTCGGGCTGGTCGGTCTGGCCGGCCTGGCCGGTCTGCTGGGGTTCGCCGGTCCGCTGCGCCTGGCCGGTTCGCGCCGGCTGGCCGGCCCGCTGCGGGTCGCGGGCCCGATCGGGCCCGGCTGGGTCCGCTGTCCCGGGCGCTGTCCGCACGAATCCGGCGATGACCCGCGTCGGCGCCGGGGGCTCGGCCCCGGCGGACGCCACCGCGGTCGGCGCCGGGGGCTCGGCCCCGGCGGGTACCGCCGCGCTGACCTTGCTCAGGGAGACCGGCCTGGTCAGACAGACCGGCTTGGTTGCGGCCGCCGCCGGCCGGCCGCTGGTCAGCGCGTCGATCACCAGGCTCAGACCGCCGAACAGCAGGACCTGAACGGCCGTCTCGCTGAACGCGTCCCGGCTGGTGTAGAGCTCAGGCAGGGTGAGCGCGAGCACGAGCGCGCCGGCCGGCGCCCACTGCCGGCCCGCCAGGCGGCCGACCAGCCCGCCGAACGAGAGCACGGCCAGGCCGCCGAGGACCGGGCCGATCACTGCTCCGCCGCCGGTGCCGCTCGTCCAGAACCCTCCGGCCAGCAGCATCGGCAGACCGGCCGTTACCGCCGGAACAACGAAATGGCCGTGGGCGATGAACCCGATGCTGGACAGGTGCATGCCCGCGTGCGGCCCGCCGAAGGCGGCGAGATTCGCAGGGATCGGCAGCGAGCCATGCTGCGCGATCCAGAAACCGGTCTGAAAATAGACGCCGGGAGTCCTGGTGGCGATCACCGACGGCGAGTTGGCGGCCAGCTGCCAGAGCACGAAGCCGGCGGCGACGGCAACGGTCCCGATGCCGCCGAACCAGCCGAACCAGCGCCGGTCGCGGCCCGGGCCCGGCAGGTCGGTCGGCCAGCGACCGGGGATCCGGTGCAGCAGGTTGACGGCGAGCGCCGTCCCCAGAGGTGCCGCGATCAGCACCATCGGCACCGGGCCGAACTCTCCGGCCAGCAGCAGCGGCAGGCCGGGTACCAGCCAGGCGATAATGGCGAGGGCAGGAATGACCGTCAGCCTGGCCAGCCCCCGCCCGGACGCGCGGCCGGGGCGCTCGGCGCGCCCGGAGCGCTCGTCCTCAGCGGTCCGGACGAGCGCGACCGGCAAGGCCAGTTTCGGCAGGCGCGGCCGAGGGATCCGCGGCGTCAGCGTCCGCACGGGCGGGACCGGCGGCGTCCCGCCTGACGGCTGCGGGGCAGGCGTCGGAGGATCCGGGCTGGCGTCGGTTTGTCCTGGTGGCGGCGTCGGGGAACCCACGCCCACCACTGTATGGGGCGAGTCGCGATGCGCACAGATCATGGCCGGCGCAGGATCGGCACGGCAGGCCCCCGAGCGGCCCCGGCCGGTGCCGTCGAACCTGCGGGACCGCTCCGACGTGATGCTTAGTGGCTTATTTCCCCTCCCCGACGGCGTACCATGGGGCCGGAAACCGACGGCCCGCCGTTGCGGGAGCCGGAACAAGCAACGCCCGGAGGCCCGATGTCCCGCTACGGCATGCGCCGCAGCAGTGGCTCACGTCGGTACTCACTGGGCATGATGCTGACCGGCTGGGCCGCGGTCGGCCTGGCCGTCATCCTGGTCGGCGCCACGCTTTACGGCTACGTGAAGTACCGCGACGTCCTCGACGGGATCAACCACGAAACCATTTCTGTCGGCAACGAGCCGCCGAAGCTCGGCACGGCGCTGAACGTCCTCGTGATCGGGTCCGACAGCCGGTCAGGCCGCAACGGCAAGATCGGCGGCCCCGCCGTGGGGCAGCGCTCCGACACGGTGATGATCGCTCATATCTCGCCCGGCAGCGGGCACATCACGGTGCTCAGCTTCCCCCGCGACTCGGTCGTGCCGATCTACTCCTGCCCGTCGGAGCCCGACGGCTTTCCCGGCCAGACCGCAGCTCCGGGCAGCGTCGAGCAGCTGAACGGCAGCTTCTCCGCCGGCGGGGCCAACTGCCTGTGGAAGACCCTCGAGCACACGACCGGCATCCATCTGGACAACTTCATCCAGCTGAACTTCACCGGCTTCATCAGCGTGATCAACGCGATCAACGGCGTCCCGGTCTGCCTGCCAACCGCCATCCACAAGACCAGATACGACCGGCTCAAGCTCTCGGCCGGCCGGCATGTGCTCAAGGGATATAAGGCGCTGGAGTTCTGGCGGCTGCGCGAGGGATTCGGCCTCGGCTCCGACTTGCAGCGCATTCAGCGCGATCAGCTGCTGATGGTCGGCCTGGTGCAGAAGATACTCAAGACCCGCGTCCTGCACAGCCTCAGCAAGACCTGGGGGATCATCGACGCGATCTCGAAGGCGCACGCGCTGACCACCGACGCGGGCCTGACCACGAGCAGGATCGTCACGATCGCGCGGAGCGTCAGCGGCATCTCGAGGAAGAACATCCAGTTCATCGAGGTTCCGACGGTCACCTACTCCGGCAACGCGAACTGGGTCGAGTTCGATACGTCCAAGACGCCCAAGCTCTTCAGCGCCATCCAGCGCGACCGGACCCTGCCCAAGATCGCCAAGGCCAAGAAGAGCAAGAAGCCAGGGAAGACGAAGACCCAGCCGCCCAAGCTGCTCAGCGCGTCCAGCGTCAGCGTGACCGTGCTGAACGGATCTGGCGTCCAGTCCATCGCCGGGACGACGGCGGCCGCGCTCGGCACCCGAGGTTTCCACATCCTCGGCACGGCGGCCGCGATGACCGCCGCCGGCGCGACCGATTACAGCTACCAGAAGTCGGTCGTCGAGTACAGCGCGCCCGCCGACCTGGCGGCCGCGCAGACGGTTGCCGCGCAGCTGCCGGACGTGACGGTGAAGCAGGTCGCCACGGTGACCGCCGGCACGGTGACCCTGATCATCGGCTCGGATTTCACCAAGCTCGGACCGCCGCCCTCGCAGCCGGTCGGGAACCTGACCGGGCAGTTCGGCGGGTACAAGGGCAGCACGAACGAGTGCAAGGGCTACGGGACGGCGTTCCTGAGCAGCTCCGGCTGACAGCTACCTGGCCCGCGGGCAGTCGGCCGGGGGGTTTTGTTCATACTGAGGCCCTGAGATCGTCCCGGGCCGGCTGCCCGACCCGGATGCGGTTAAAGCCGCCCGCAGCGGCTAAGAACCCTGCCAGAAGCAATGGGGCACGGGGACGTTCGGCAGACTGCCGGGGGGCGCTCGCCGCGGGGGCGGCGTGCATCTCGCGTACTCGCCTGGGCCGGCGCCATCGTCGCCGTCGTGCTGGTGGCCGGGACGCTCAGCGCGTATGCCCTGTACCGGGACCTGTTCGGCAAGATCCACCAGGTCAAAGTCACCGGCCTGGGCCGCAGGCCGCCCGGATACGACCACTCGCTGAACATCCTGGTGATCGGCTCGGACACCCGCAAGGGCAAGAACTCCAGGTTCGGCGCCCACATCGGGGGCCAGCGCTCCGACACCATCTTGGTGCTGCACCTGTCGCCCGGCTTCAGCCGGGCCGTGGTGATGAGCGTCCCGCGCGACTCCGTCGTGCCCGTGCTGGCCTGCCCGCCGGTATCCGGCTCGCCCGGCCAGGCGGCCCAGCCCGGTCAGGTGGCACAGCCCGGCCAGGCGGCCCAGCCCGGTCAGGTCGAGCAGATCAACGAGACGTTCGCCAATGGCGGCCCTGGCTGCCTGTGGAAGACGATCGAGCAGACGACCCGGATCCGGCTCGATCACTTCATGGAACTGAACTTCACCGGCTTCGAGCACGTCATCAACGACCTCGGCGGCGTCCGCATCTGCCTGCCGTACCCGATCAACGACCCGCGCTCCAAGCTGCACCTGGCCCGCGGCATCCACCACGTCATGGGCGCGAAGGCGCTGGCGTACTGGCGGGTCAGGTACATCGGCGTCGGCTCCGACCTGGAGCGGATCCAGCGCGACCAGTACCTGATGGCCTCGGTCGCCCAGGAGGTGAAGCACACCAACCTGCTCGGTGACCCGCCCCGCGTGCTCAGGCTGGTCAGTGACATCGCCGGGTCGCTGACGACCGACAGCGGGCTGAGCCAGAGCGCGATGATCACGCTCGTGCAGAGCCTGCGGCACCTGCCGCTGCAGGCGGTCCACTTCGTGGAAGTGCCGGTCGTCACGTATCCGCCGAACCCGAACTGGGTCCGGTGGTCCGGCCAGGCGGCCACGCTGTTCAGGGCGATCGCGCAGGACCGGAAGCTGCCGAGGGTGCACAGGAAGGGGCACGGCCGCCGGGCGCAGCCAGCCAGTCCGGCACCGGGCGGCCGGTCCGCCAGTCCGTCACCGAGCGGCCGGTCAGGCAGCCCGGCCGCCGGGAGCCGGTCGCCACTGTCCGGCCTGTCCAGCCACTACGGCGGCATCACCGCAGGCGCCAACGTCTGCAGCGACTCGAGCGCCTTCCAGGGCCCGCTGGGCGGTCACTGAATCGAGCCGCGCCCGGGCCGTCCGCGTGGGCCCGCGAGCCGGTCGTTCCCGGCCAAGATGCATGATCATGGAAGTATCGCGGCGAGAGCCAGCACAATGGGTTGGTGAAGCTCTTCACCAACTGGCACGACCTGACCGCGGCCCGGGCCGGGATGCGCGAGCGGCTGCCGGCCCAGACCATCGACCGGGTGACCGAGGCCATCGAATTCGCGCAGGCCAGCCACGGTGACCAGCGCCGGCCGACCGGCGCGCCGTACCTCGAGCACCTGCTCGAGGCGCTCGAGGTGCTGGTCACCGGCGCGGGCGTGACCGATCCCGACGTGCTGGCCGCGGCCGTGCTGCACGACGTCGTGGAGGACACCGGTGTCTCGAACGACGAGCTGGCCGAACGGTTCGGGCCGCGGATCGCGGAGTTGGTCGGCTGGGTGACGATCCCCGAGCCTGGCCCTGGCGAGGACCGGCAGGCGGTTAAGCAGGCCAGTTTCCGCCGCCTCGCGGGCGCGCCCCGGGACGCCATCCTGGTCAAGCTGGCCGACCGGATCAGCAATGTCCAGACGCTGCGGAACCTGAGCCCGGACCGCCAGCGCACCTACTATGAGCAAACGGTCAGCTACATCATGCCGCTCGCCGCCGGCGAGCCGTGGTTCGCCGCCTGGTACGGCGACTGGCAGGCCGCCCACACCGACCTCGCCGCCCCTGACCCCGACCCGGCCTAGACCCCGACCCGGCCTGACACGCCGGATTCAGCGACTTCCCCCGAACCAGTACCCCCGATAACGCCCAAATCGGCCGCGGAACTGGTTCTAACCCGGGGGACGTTAGCCAGCGGCGGCCCTGAGGCCGGCGAGCAGCGCTAGATCAGCGGGGGGCGGCCCGCTCTGGTCATCCGCCAGGCCGTGCGCAGGGAAATCGGCTGGCGGCGGCCCGGGTCGGTCTTCCAGCCTTCGGCGAACCCGGCGAACCAGGCCCGGAGCGCGGGCCGCGTCCGCTCCCGCAGCAGCGTGATCGCGACCCAGTCGGCCAGGTAGACGACGGCTAGCGGCCACGGCAGGTTCCGCCGGGCGACCCAGACCCGGTTCCGCGCCTCGACCCGGTACCAGGTCTCGTGCCTGGCGTTGTGCGCGGGCGGGTGACACATCGTCGCCCCGGCGTCGTACTCGAGCCGGTAGCCGAGGTCCATCAGCCGCCACGACAAGTCGGTCTCCTCGTGCCCGAAGAAGAACGCGTCGGGCTGGCCGCCAGCCTCCAGGTACGCCGACCGCCTGATCGCGCAGGCGCCGCCGGCGAAGGTGGTGACCACCGAGGACCGCTCCGGGTCAGACGCGCGCAGCCGCGGCACGTGCCAGCGCCCGCCGGGCCCGCCTTCGGGATCGACCACGCGGAACGACAGCACCGCGAGCTGCGGATCCGCCGCGAACCGCGCTGCGACGTGCTCCCCGAGCACCGCCGGCTCCGGGTACCAGCCGTCGTCGTCGAGGAACAGTACTACGTCGCCCGCGCACGCGCGGACGCCTGCGTTGCGGCCGGCTGCCACGCCGACGTTCTCCGCGAGCCGTACCGCCGTGCCCCCGGGCGGCACCGGCCCGGCGTCGGCGCCGTTGCCGATGATCACGAGCTCGGCGCCCGCCGCTCGCAGCGGCGCCGTGCTCTCGACCGCGCGGGCCAGCTCATCAGGCCGGTTGCCCATGGTCAGGATCACGACCGACAGCTTCAACGCAACCGCCTCGAGGCCATGATCGCGACCAGGTGCGCCGCCACCATCAGGGCTGCCACCAACAGGCACGCGAGGACGAGCAGCCGGGTGGCGGTCAGGTCGCCGCGGATCGCGTCGGCGATCGCGGCGATCAGGATCAGCAGGGAGAGCTCGACGGCATGGGTGATCCGGTGGATCCGCAGCACGCTGGCCAGTTTCCTGGCCCGTGCCAGCCCGGCGCTGGCCGGCGCCAGGGCGTCGTCGTCGTGGCCGGCCGGCAGGCCCGCCTTGGCCCGCGCGACCACGACGTTGTCGGTCTCGGCCCGGACCAGCATGGCGAGCAGCGCCGCCGCGACGCCCGCGGTGACGTAGCCGCCGGCCACCGTGAACTGACCTTGCGCCCGGAAACCGAGGCCGACCAGCAGAGCGCTCTCGCCCAGGTAGTGGCCGACCCCGTCCAGGTAGACGCCGGAGGCCGACTTTCTGTTGCTCCACCTGGCGAGCTCGCCGTCGGAGCAGTCGAAGATCAGGTACAGCTGGATCAGCAGCGCCCCGATCACGGCCGTGGCCAGCCCGCCGAACGCGATGACGACGCCGGCCGCGATCCCGCACACGATGAAGCTGGCCGTGACCGCGTTCGGTGACCAGCCGAGGCGGGCGAAAACCCAGGTGGCGTAGGGAGAGAGCTTGCGGCCGTAGAGACGGCCGAGCCAGTGCTCGTCGTTCAGCCGGTCGAGCACCGCCTGGGGCTGGCCTTTCTCGCGCAGCTCAGCGAGCGATGGCGCTGACATACTCCTCCACTGCCTTGGCGACCTCGGCCGGCGACATGTCGAGGCGCTCGAGAATGGTGTACCGCCCCGGCCTGGTCGCCGGGGCGTGGCTGACCGCCGCGGCGAACTGCTCGCCGGACAGCCCGACCTCCCCCGGAAGCCGGGGCAGGCCGTGCCGCTCCAGGCAGGACGATATCGCCGCGTACTGCTCGGCGTTACCCCGCAGGTGCGTGCAGAACAGCGCGCCGAGGCCGGCCAGCTCGCCATGGCTGGCCGTGCCCGGGTAGAGCTGGTTGATCGCGTGCATGATCTCGTGGTCGCCACCGCTGGCCGGACGGCTCGAACCCGCCACCGCCATCGCCATGCCGGACAGGATAAGGGCCTCGGCCAGGACGGTCAGGAACTCGTCGGACGTCGTCGGGCCTGGCTCGTGCAGGACCGCGTGAGCTGCTGACCGGGCCATGGCGACGGCCAGGCCGTCGACCCGCTCGCCCGTGTCGGCGGCCGACAGCTCCCAGTCCGCGACCGCGGACAGGTTGCTGACCGCGTCGCCGATCCCCGCCGTCGACAGCGCGCCGGGTGCCTGCCTCACCCGGTCCAGGTCGACGACGACCGCGACCGGCGGCACGACCCCGTAGGAGCCGCTGCCCGACTCATGGGTCAGGGTGCTCACCGGGGAGGCGATGCCGTCGTGGGCGAGGCTGGTCGCGACCGCGACCATCGGGATGCCGGCGACGTGCGCGGCCAGCTTGGTCACGTCGATGGTCTTGCCGCCGCCGATCCCCGCGACTGCCTCGTAGGAGCCGGCCCGCAGCGCTCTGCCGAGCGTCACGGCGCTGTCGTAGTCGCCGTCGGCGATCCTGATCACCTCGACGCTGCCGGACGGCAGCTCGGCCGCGATCGCGTCGCCCTGGCCGGGACCGACCGCGACGGCGACTCGTCCTCCGGTCGAGATCTTGTGGTCCGCCAGGAGTTCCGCGAGGCCGGCGATCGCCCCGGGCCGGACATCGATAACCAGCGGTGCGGCGAGCATTCGCGCCAGCAGCGGCATGATCCTCCTCCGGCAGACCGCCCGCCAGGGGGCCGGGCACGCAGCGGGATTCCGCGCCGACGGCGAATTCCGCGGAACTCCTGCGCGGCGCTATCCCGCGAGACTAGCAGCGGCCCGCGATCTCCCTGGCCCGCTGCCAGTCGGCGTGGTTATCCACCTCGACCCATTCGACCGCGCCGATCGGTGCCGCCAGTACCGCGCCGCCCCGCTCGGAAAACTCGGCGAACCCGTCTTCGTAGTACAGACCGGGATCGCGACGCCACGTGGTCTCCAGTGAGTCGGCGAGCGCGACGGCGGCGGCCGGCTCGATCAGCGTGACGCCCATGTACTCGCCGTGGGCGTGCTGCGGGTCCATCACCTTGGTGATCCGCAGCAGCAATCCGTCGTGGTCAAGTACGACCTTCATCTCCTCATCCGCCAGCGACTTGATGTCGTCGATCGCGATGATCACGCGGCCGAGCAGCGGCTCGCGCCGGGCCCCGTTGCTGGCTCCGGCCGCTGGCCCGGGTCCGCCGCCCGGCTGCGCCGGCGGCTTGGGCCTGGCCGCTGACTCGGCCCCGGACCGGGCCGCGGCGCTCGCTGCCAGCAGCGTCTTCTCGACGCTCACCGGGTGCACGGTGTCCCCGTTGACAAGCAGGACGCCGCGGCCGAAGTATTCGCGCGCGAGCCACAGCGAGTAGGCGTTATTCCATTCCTCGGCGCGGTCGTTGTGGACGAGGTCGATCGAGACGCCGTAAGCCCGTTCCAGCTCGGGCACCCGATCGGCGACCAGGCCGGCCGCGTACCCGACGACGATCACTACCTCGGTCAGGCCCGCCGCGGCCAGGTTCCGGATCGCGATATCCAGGATGGTCGTCTCGCCGGCTACCGGCAGCAGCGCCTTCGGCCGTCCGTCGGTGTCGGGACGGAGCCGGCGGCCAGTCCCCGCGGCAAGAACCATACCGATCACCGGCGGTCTTCCTCCCTGGGCATCAGGTAGCCGATCAGAACTTTCCGGCAGATGAGCACACCAAGATACGTTGCGAGCCCAAGGTACCCGAATGTGGCCAGGCCGAACGTCGCGGCGAGGCCGACGGCGAACAGCCGGGCTTCCCAGCCGATTCGCGGGCCGAGTTGCTCGCCGGCCGGGATGGTGTCGCGTTCCCCGGCAGCGGATCCGCCCGGGGCGATCGCGCCAGCGACGGCCGGGCGGGCGGCCGGGCGGGCGGCCGCCCGGCGTTCGGGAGCTCCGCGTTCGGGAGCTCCGCGGGCGTCGGCCGTGACGCCGGCGTACCAGAGGAAGGTCAGGGCGCAGAGCGAGAAGATCACCGGACCCGGCACGGCCAGGGCGAACCCGAGCGCCCCCAGGTAGACGTACTGAGCCAGCGCGAGGAGTACCGGCACCAGCCAGTCGAACCGGCCGTCATGCGGATGGCTCGAGCCCGGCGTGGCGAGCATCATCACGACCGGAGGCGTCATGGCGATGAAACCCGGCAGGCCACGCAGCCCGAGCGCGGCCAGCATCGCGGTGGCGATCAGGCCGGCCAGGGCGGGCGGCAGCGGGATCAGGTTGCCCTGCACCAGCCGGCCAGCCCACCGGGCCGCCCGCCCGTCATCCCGGAGAGCCAGCACAACGTTCTGGGAGCCCGGGGCGGCCGCGCCAGCCCCAGCCGCCGCCGGCCTCGCTGCCCCGGTCGCCGCCGGCATCGCTGCTCCGGTCCGGGCCCCCGGTTCGGCCGCTGCCCCGGAGTCGGTCGCCGTCTCGGACTCGGTCGCGGTCTCGGACTCGGTCGCTGCCCCGGACTCGGTCGCGGCGATTATCCGAACCGCGGAGGTCATGCCCTGCCTGCCGGGCACCCCCACGATCGCCGTGACCCGCGGGCCCGGGGTCCGCGCGGTCGTGACTGGTGAGCTGCCTGGCGACAGCCGACCGCCCGGCCCCCTGCCCGGCGCCGGGGAAGAGCCCGGCCACGTGCCCGGCAGCGCGATCTTGGCCAGCATCGCGAGCGTGATCGCGAACGAGGTCACCTCGACCGCGAGCACCGTGAAGAGCGCTGCCTGCGGTCCGCCGGCGGCGAGCCCCGCCGCCGCCAGCAGCGCTCGCACGCCGACCGGCGGACTCAGGAGCCGTCCTGTCCAGCGCCGCGGACCAGGGCTCCGGCCGAGCTCACGACAGCGTCCCGTCTTCACCGCGGCGACCCGGCACGCACCGAGCAGGTCGGTGACCGCCACCGCGATCACCGTCATGACGGCCAGCGGCCACATGCCGATCAGCGCGGTCGGCTTGCCGCCCGCCGCTAGGCCGCCATAGATTGCGCACTCGGCCGCGACCGCGCACACTGCCGAGAGCCAGCCGAACCCGCGCGCACCGGCGGCAGGCGCCGCCCCGTCAGGCACGTCGGCGCGGCCCGGCTCGCCGGCCGCCGCCAGCTCATCGCCTGCCCGGTCATCGCCCGCCAGGTCATCGCCCGCCAGGTCATCGCCCGCCAGGTCATCGCCCGGCGAGTCATCGTCTGACCGTTGCGCGAGTCCCAGGGCGGCACCCGCCCGGCCGCGCGGCTCCTGGTCCGCGGATCCGCCGGCTGGCTCGTCGTCCATCCAGACCACATCGGGCAAGACGAGCCAGTCCGTGCTGTCGTCCGAAACCCTGGCCGCCCGAACCGCCGACCGGCCGGCCAGGCCGGACCGGCGCGGCGGCCTGGCGCGGCGTGAATGCCGCGAGACGCCCGGCCGCGGTCATGGCCAGCAGCCAGCCCCCCATGGCAACCAGTCCCCTGCTGCTGTCCCCGCCAGGCCCGCCGCTGAACCAGGCCGCCGCGCATAGCGCCAGGAGCAGCGAGATACCCGTCAGCGAGTTCGGCGCGATCGCCCGGCCCGCCGCCCAGGCGGCTAGCCTGCGCAGCGCGCAGCGGAGCATCACCGCCCCCGCACCGCACAAGGCGGCCAGCCGGAGGGCGGCACTGCCCTTGCCTGCCTGCGGCCCGATGCCGCGGCCGGCGACGAGCTTTCCGTCCGCCGGGCGCTTCAGTCCAGAGACGATCTGGTCCTCCCTGGCACGAGAGTATGACCAATTACAATTGATCAATTACTTAGCGTACTGAAGAGCTCCTCCAGTCCGCTGTCTTCCCCAAATCCGGAGCGTCTGCTCAGCGCGACGGCTTGCCAGGCACGCCCGTGCGCGGCCGTGCGCGAAGCTGGGTAGGGTCCGATCATGCGGACAGTCGCCGTGGTGCTGGCCGGCGGCTCGGGCGTCCGGCTTGGCGGCATCACCCCGAAGCAGCTTCAGCTGCTAGCGGGACGCACCCTGCTCGAGCACTGCGTCGCGGCGTTCGACGCCGCCCCTGGCATCGACGAGATCGTCGTCGTGATGCCGGCCGGCCTGATCGCCGATGCGGCGGCAATCCTGGGCCGCAGGTACAGCAAGCTCAGCCATATCATCGCCGGCGGCACCGACCGTCCCGGCTCGACCAGCCGCGCGATCGACCTGCTCGGCCGCAGCGGCGAAGACTGCAATGTGCTCTTCCACGATGCCGCACGGCCGCTCGTCGACCAGCGCATCATCGCCGACTGCGTGGCCGGCCTGTCCGAATGCGAGGCCCTCGGGGTCGTCGTGCCGACCGCCGACACCATCGTCGAGGTGGCCGACGGAGTGATGACGTCGATCCCGCCGCGCGAGTCGCTCGGCCGCTGCCAGACGCCGCAGGGTTTCCGGCTCTCGGTGATCCGGCGTGCCCATCAGCTGGCGGCGGCCGACCAGGACAGCGGAATGTTCAAGGCGACGGATGACTGCGGCATCGTACTGCGCTATCTCCCCGACGTGCCCGTCCGCGTCGTCCCCGGCAGCGAGCGCAACCTGAAGATCACCTACCCGGGCGACCTGCGGATCGCCGAGGCCGCCCTCACCGAGACCGCCGACCCCCCGGCCAGGTCATGATCACGGAATCCTGCCGGCAGCCGCTGCAGACAGGCTTCCGTGATCATGGTCGCGGGTGCGGAGCCGGGCCGGGCGGAGCCGGCCCGGCTGGCGGCTCGGCGGGCAGCGGCTCGGCGGGCGGCGGCTCGGCGGGCGGCGGCTCGGCGGGCGGCGGGCTGCCGGAGGGCCGGCCGGGCTTCTCGCCGCGCACCAGCCGGCGCGGCGAGCTGGTCAGGAACCCGGCTCCCCAGCACACGTGCATGGTCGCGAGAACGGCCGGCAGCCACGCCAGCGCCGGACGGCTGAGCCGGCCGTCCGTGCCGGCCCTGGCCACCACGACCAGTACGCCGACCAGGTAGGCGAACGGGATGGCGAAGCACGAAGTCAGCAGAAATGGCCACCAGCCGCCGGCGTTGATGCCCAGCCCGATCACCCCGGCGATCCCGGCCAGCGTTCCGGCCAGCAGGGCGAGCACCACGGCCACCGGCGTCAGGTAGCGCAGGTTCATGGTGCCCGGGTGGCGCTGCGCGATCACCCGCCGCCACCGGCCGTACAGGAAATACTGCGAGGCCAGCTCGCGGACGCTGCCTCGCGGCCGGTAGCTGACCCTGAGCTCGGGCTGGAACCAGATCAGCCCGCCAGCCCGGCGGATCCGGTAATTCATCTCCCAGTCCTCGGCGCGCAGGTACTGCTCGTCGTAGCCGCCGACGCCGTCGATCGCCTGGCGGCGGAACGCGCCCAGGTACACCGAGTCGGACGGCCCCGCGAGGCCGCCGGTGTTGTACCGCGACGTGCCCACGCCGAACGGCGACGTCATCGCCCAGGCGACCGCCCGCTCGAACGGGGTGGCCCCCTCGGCTGCCCGAACGCCGCCCACGTTGACCGCGCCGGTCTCGCGCATGGTGCGCACGGCCACTGCGATGTAGCCGGCCGGAAGCCGCGACCGGGCATCGACCCGGACGATGATGTCGTGCCGCGAGGCTCCCACCGCCGCGTTCAGCGCGCTGGGGATCTGCCCGGATGGATTGATCACCACGGTTATCCGGGGGTCAGCGGCGGCGATCCGTTTCGCTAGCTCCTCGGTCTTGTCCCGGGACGGGCCGACCGCCAGCACCAGCTCAAGCTCGCCGGGGTATTTCTGGCTCAGCACATGGCTGACCGAATCGGCCAGATGCCGCTCGGCATCGCGCACCGGCATGATGACGGAAACAGGGCCCGCGGGGCCGGTCCGTGCGGCAGGCCGGCCTGGGCCCTGGCTGGGTGCCGCGGGCGCCGGTGGGTTGTCAATGTCGCTCATGACTTTGTTGACGGTACCGCCCCCGGACCGGTTGGGGCATCCGGGGGCGGAAACGTGACCGCGCGAAAATCGTGCTCGCGGGCCGCGGACGGCGTTGCGCCTGCCCGGTTACATCGCCACGTCCTCGAGCATCTCGGTGACCAGGGCGGCGATCTGCGACCGCTCCGAGCGGACCAGCGTGACGTGCGCGAACAGCGGATGGCCCTTGAGTTTCTCGATGACGGCGACCACGCCGTCATGCCGGCCGACCCGCAGGTTGTCCCGCTGGGCGATATCGTGCGTGAGCACGACCCGGGAGCCTGACCCGATCCTGGACAGCACGGTCAGCAGCACGCCTCGTTCCAGCGACTGCGCCTCGTCCACGATCACGAACGAGTCGTGCAGCGACCGTCCCCTGATATGGGTCAGCGGCAGTACCTCGAGCATGTCCCTGGCCACGACCTCGTCGATGACGTCAGGGGTGGTGATGGCCGACAAGGTGTCGTAGACCGCCTGGGCCCACGGGTTCATCTTGTCCGCCTCGGAGCCGGGCAGGTAGCCAAGCTCCTGGCCGCCCACCGGGTACAGCGGCCGGAAGACGACGACCTTGCGGTGCTGGCGGCGTTCGAGCACGGCCTCGAGTCCGGCGCAGAGCGCGAGCGCGGACTTGCCCGTACCCGCCCGGCCGCCGAGCGAGACGATCCCGATCTCCGGGTCGAGCAGCAGGTCGAGCGCGACCCGCTGCTCGGCGCTGCGGCCGCGCAGGCCGAATACGTCCCGGTCGCAGCGGACCAGGCGCACCGACTTGTCCGGCTGCACGCGGCCCAGGGCGCTGCCGTTCCCCGCATCGCCCGCCAGGAGCACGAGCCCGGTATGACAGGGCAGTCCCGCCCCGGCGGGCGAGTCGAGCGTGCCGTTCTGGTACAGCTGGTCGATTTCGGCCGCGCTGATCTCCAGCTCGGCCATCCCGGTCCAGCCCGAGTCGGGCGGCAGCTCGGCGCGGTACTCCTGGGCTGAAAGGCCAATCGAGGCTGCCTTGATCCGCAGCGGCATGTCCTTGCTGACCAGGACGACACTCTCACCCTCGGCCGCCAGGCTCCGGGCTACGGACAGGATTCTGGTGTCGTTGTCGCCGAGCCTGAAACCCGCGGGCAGAACCGCGGGGTCGGAGTGGTTCAGCTCTACCCGCACCGTTCCGCCCAGCTCGCCGATCTCGATATCGGCGTCCAGCCGACCGTAAGCAACCCTCAGGTCATCGAGGTGACGCAGCGCCGTCCGCGCGAAGAAGCCAAGCTCGGGGTGGTTCCGCTTGGCCTCAAGCTCGGTGATCACGACCAGCGGCAGAACCACCCTGTGCTCGGCGAACCTGCTGATGGCGCCGGGGTCGGCGAGCAGGACGCTGGTGTCGAGCACATAGGTGCGGCGGTCCGCACCGGGGCCAGGCGCGGCCTGGGCACCCTGGTCGGAGGCAGGACCGGCCTGCCCCGATCGCTCCCCTGATGACCGGTTCGGGTCACCTGAGGTGGCTGCTGACTCGTGACGGCTGATACGGTTCGGCCGCGTTGCGCGGGCTGATGCGGAAATGGCCACTCACACTCCCCTGAGCGCCCGGAGGCGCCGCGTTGGACACAAGCGTGTCGGAGGGACCGGGACCGGCCAGCGGAGGGCCGGGCGCCGGCCCTTCGCTCATCTCGCCTGCGTGCCAGGACGCGAAGCTCGAGAATCTCGAGGGCCTTCCCGCCGGGCGGCTACGCACCGCCCGTCAGTTTCCGACGGTACCTGTGAGAGGCCATGGTGCGGAAGTAGCGGCGCACCAAGAACTCGGCTGATCCAGATGGGCCCATCTGGATCAGGCCGATCCGGATCAGGCCGGTTAGGCTGGTCTCGCGTTGGCGGCATTAACCAATGGGCGCGCTGTAACCAAGTAACGTGGCCATGCGTCCAAAGCATGTGAGACAAGTGAGCCGCCGGCCCAGGGTCTCGGCGACATCGACCTTGCCCGGGCGAGGAGCTAGCTAGTGGCCGAGACCCCCCAGCGACCGACCTTCGATGAGTTCTACTCGAATGCCGCCGCTCGTCTCGTCCGCCACAGCTACGCCCTCACCGCCGATATGGCCGAGGCCCAGGACATCGCGCAGGAAGCCTTCGCCCGGGCCTGGCAGCGCTGGCCCGCGGTCCGGGAATGCGACTCGCCTGAGGCCTGGGTCCGGCGGGTCGCGACCAACCTGGCCGCCAGCCGCTGGCGGCGGATCAGGGTGGCTAGGGCCGCGGCCGGACAGCCCGCTCAGCAGCATGCTCCGGAGGTCAGCACGGATACGGTAGCTCTGGTCTGCGGGCTGCGGACGCTGCCTGAGCGGCAGCGGACCGTTCTCGTCCTGCACTACATGTGCGACCTGTCGGTCGACCAGATCGCCTCGGAACTCGGCTGTCCGGCAGGAAGCGTCAAAAGCTGGCTGTCCCGTGGCCGGACGGCGCTGGCGGAGGCTGTTCGCGTCGTCGAGCCGGACGGGCTCGAATCGGCCGGGCCGCAAGCGCGGGCTGAACTGGCCGAAACTTCAGCTGCCACAGCCGGGGAAGCCTGCCCGGCCGAGGAAGCCGGCACAGCTGAGGAAGCCGGCCCGGTCCAGGCAATCGCCGCGCTGGCCGCCGCGCTGGCCGCCGCGCCAGCCAAGGCCGCCGCCGCCGAGGAAACCGCGCCCGTCGCGGACGATGCGTCAGCTGAGGAGTCCGCCGCGGCCGAAGGAGCGGCGAGCGCGGACAACGGCGCAGCGGCCAGGCGGGCGGCGTCAGCCGACCGGGTCGCGGCGGCGGACCGGGGGCTGCCCGACCTGATGGCCGCGCCCGTCCTGTTCGCCCCGGCGGTCAGTCTCCACAAGGATCGCCTGCGACCGCTCCGATCGTGTCCTGCCCGATCGGAGCCGGAGGCCAGCCATGCCTGAGGATCGCGTGCGAGAGCTCTTCGAGCAGGCCACGCGGATCGCCGTGGAGGTGCCGCCGGCCGACGGCGTGCTTGCTCGCGGCCGTCAGCGCCGCCGCCGCGCCAGGCTGCAGGTATCGGCGATCGCCTGGACGCTGCTGGTTGCCGCCGGTTTCGGGGCACCGCAGGCGGCTGGCGAGCTGGCGGGAACTTCGAAACAGGTCCGCGTCGCGCCGCAAGCGGGCGGTCCCGACCTGACTGAGCCGATGTCCGCGCCGACGCCGGACACCAGCAACGGCTCGTACTCCCAGGTCAGCTCCTCCCACGCCACCCTCAGGCCAGCTCTCTCCGCAAGGCACGCGCCGAGTTCCGGACCCTCAGCGAGCCCGCGGGTCGGCCCGGCTCAGTCTGGGAGCCGCCGATCCGCGCCGGTGATCACGCTGCCGCCTCCCGGCAAGGGGCCGCTGCTGCTCGGCCTGGACTCTTCGAGTCACTACGTCATGACCAGAGTGGGCGCCGCGAGCCCGCCGGTCCCGCTGTCCGGCCTGGCGGCTCTGGCCGACGCGCCGCCGGTCCTCGCGACGCATCCGGGAGGCGGCTGGGTGGTAACCGTGTCCGCCGCCCAGGGTGCCGGGAGCACGTCGCGGTCGACCCAGCTGGCCCTGGTGACGGTGGCAGGCTGGAGCGAGCGATTCGGGCCGATCTTTACCCAGGTGACGGTCACCTCGGCGGCCGTCAGCCCGGATGGCACCCGCGTGGCTGTCGCACTGACCGGGCCGTCTGGCCGCGCGAGAATCGCTGTCCTGTCACTGCCAGGACACGTCGGCGGCGGCCAGGGGTGGCGGCTGCCGGTGACCCGAGCCAACCTGGTCACCAGCCTGTCCTGGGCGCCAGACGGCCGCCATCTCAGCTATATCGCCGGCCAGCAGAGTGCCGCGGGCGTCGCGGGCGCCCCGGTCACGCTGGACACCGCGGTCCGGTCGTCCGCCGCGCCCGTGGCATCAGCCTGGCCCGCGGTGGCCGTGAGCGGGGCGGCGACCTGCGTTCCCGATGTCACCGCGTGGCTGGGCACGACCGGGCGGTTCGTGGCTCTGGAAGAATGCGCGGGCAGCGGTACCGAGGTACTCCAGCAGACCGACCCGATCACCGGGATCGCGACCGGGCCCCCGCTCGTCGTGGCCCGGCACATCGGCTGCCGACCCGCCGCGCTCGACCCGTCCGCCGGCGGCGGCCCTCTCCTGATCAGCTACTGCGGCATCTACATCGACGACCACGGCAAGCTGAGCAAAGCGCCCCGCGGCCTGACGGCGGCCGCGCTGAGCGGCTGACGTCCCGGCCCGTCGGGCGGGCCGGTCAGGTACCGAACCTGCGGTGCCTGGCCGCGTAGGAACGCAGCGCGCGGAGGAAGTCCACCTTCCGGAAGGCCGGCCAGTAAGCGTCGCAGAAATAGAACTCGGAATGTGCGCTCTGCCAGAGCAAGAAGCCGCCGAGGCGCTGTTCGCCCGAGGTCCTGATCACCAGATCGGGGTCGGGCTGCCCGGCCGTGTACAGGTGCTCGGCAATGTGCTCCACGTCCAGGATCTCGGCCAGTTCCTCGATCGTCGTGCCCTTGGTGGCATGCTCCTGGAGCAGCGAGCGGACGGCGTCAGCGATCTCCCGGCGGCCGCCGTATCCGACCGCGACGTTCACCTGCAGACCCGGGTAGTCGGCCGTGGCCTCGGCGGCGTCCTTGAGCACCCGGGACATCTCGGCGGGCAGCAGATCGAGCGCGCCTACGGGCTTGACCCGCCAGCGCTGCTCGACGAGCTGCCTGACCGTGTCCCCGATGATCTCCATCAGCAACTCGAGCTCTTCCTCCGGCCTGGCCACCAGGTTGTCGGTCGACAGCAGCCAGAGCGTTACGACCTCGACCCCGGCCTCGCGGCACCAGTCGAGGAGCTCGAAGATCTTGTCTGCGCCCTTGCGGTGACCGCTGCTGACGTCGAGCATGCCGGCGGAGCGGGCCCAGCGGCGATTACCGTCGCACATCACTCCCACGTGCCTGGGAGCTACCGACGGCGAGAGCGACGCTCCGAGCCGCCGCTCGTAGAGCCGGTAGACGAGACCGCGCAGATCCATCCGGCACCCTTCCTCGCTGTCGCCAGGCCGACCAGCCGAGTCGCCCAGGCAGGTCGCCGGCTGCCGGAGCAGCCGCTGGCGGGTCAGCCAGCGCGGTGCCGTCCGGTCCACTAAGAACGTTATCCAAGAACGTGACCAGTTCGGCCGATGTCAGCACAGCTCGCACACCAGTTCCGCAGTCCCCCCAGGCCTCAAGAACTGCACGGCGGCTCAGCTTCCAGTGGCCAGGGCTGTTGCTGCCGGGAGCCCTCGACCCCGGCTGCCACTGTGCACTCGACCTGAGCAGGCACCGCACCTCCCCGCTCCCCGGCAGATCTCCCCGGTCTCTGGACCGCAGGGTGAAGTACTCCCGCTCACCGGGCTGGAAGCCGGCCAGGCCAGGAAGCGCGGGCGCGTACTGTGCGCCGGGCGCGGGCTTGGCGTACCGGGCGTCAGCGACCCGCGGACCCGGGTGCTGGGTACCCCCGTGCTGGGCGCCCCCGTGCTGGGTACCCGCGTCCTGGCCGCCGCCACGCTGCGCCGGGGTGCGCAGATTGCCGCTGTTCAGGGGCGTGTCGTCGCCGGGCCGAGAGAACTGAGCCAAATGAGCCTGGTTACCCTCGGCGCCGCAGCCCGGCCCGGCCGGAACCGGAAACCTGTCGTCCGGATCGGGCCACGAAGAAGCCTGGCCGGGATCCTCGCGCGCGGCCTGAACCTGCGCCGCGAGCGCCGCCAGCTGGTGGCCGCAGCGCTGGCCGACGATCGCGAAGGGCTGCCGGTCCAGTGCGAGCCTGAGCGTGACCTCGTACGGCACGCCCGCCTGGTCATGGCACGGGATCGCCGCTACGCCGAGCAACGATCCATCTACGCAGCGTAGTTCTCCCATAACGGAACGTTAACACCGGCAATAGGGGGTCCGGCACCCCCACGCCGTGCAGATTGTAACGGCACGGACACGCTGCGCGCCGGGCCGGTCCGTCCACGCGAAAATGCCCCGCGCCATCACTGGCCCGGGGCACCCCCGTGGTTAGCTAGCCCGTGGTTAGCCAGGCTCGTCGTTAGCTAGTCCGCGCTGGCGGGCCGACAGCGCAGCCGGATCAGCCGATGGACTTGACGATCGCCTCGTCCAGCCCCGAGAAGGAGGCGAGGTACTCCCTGCGCTCCTTCTTGATCCGCTCGACCATGGCGCTGTACTCGTCCTGGCGGCCCTGGCGCTCATAGAGCCGACGGGGCTGCAGGATCTCGACGTCGTCGATCCCTGGCAGCGACGACGCGACCTCGTAGCCGAAGTCCGGGTCAGTCTCCCACTGGATCGAGTCCTCCACGATCGCCTGCACGATAGCCGACGAGTACGGGATCGTGACCTTCTTCGAGACCGCGTCATCCTTGCCGCCGACCCGACCGGTATTCAGCACGTAGACCTTGAGCTCGCGGCTGTCGAGGAGCTCGAGCATCCGGTTGCCCATGTCGGCCATGTTCCTCGGGAAGAACGGGTTCGTCCCGGGCACCCGCAGGAACTTGCCTTCCTCGTCCTTGCCGCCGGCCGAGGTGCCCGTCGTCTCGCCGAGCATGAAGTACGCGGCCGCCTGGGCCCGGTCGAGGCGCGCCACGGCGGGCACGATGTTCTCGTTCCGGTTCAGGATCAGCAGGAACTCGGCCTCCGGTACCTCATTGCCCGGCCACGGGTGGACGTAGGAGAACGGCCAGGTCGTGCGCCCGTTCTTGGTGTACGAGGTGTCGAAGAAGTCGACCTTGCCGTTCGCGTCGACCGAGACGTTCTCGAGGTAGGCGTCCGGCTTGGTGGTCGCGTGGTAGATCGCGGGCTCGTACCGGGGGTCGAGGCCGAAGGTCTTCGCGAAGCAGCCGTTCTCCGTGGTGTAGACCTTGCCGCCCGGCATCAGCGCGACGAAGTCGTCCTGGGCCGGCTTGCTGTCCAGCTGGGTGGTGAAGGTCGTGGTGGTCTTGCCCGTTCCCGACAGGCCGACGATCAGGATCGAGGTGGGGTCTCCGTCCCGCGGCATCACCTTGCAGCCGGCGTGCAGCGCCAGGCCGCCGCGGTTGAAGACGATGTTGTTCCACATCCGCAGGCCGCCCTTCTTGGACTCACCGAAGTAGTCCGAGTTGAGCACGCGGGTGATATTGGCATTGAGGTCAACGGCGATCACGCGGTCGTCGGGGTAACCGGGCGCGGTGAGGTTCGGCGTGTAGATGACCGTGGTGTCCGGCTCCCAGGCGGCCGGGTCGTAGTCCTGGCCGACCGGGTAGTAGAGCTGACGCTGCATGCCGGCCACGTTGGCATTCGCCGCTTCCATGATCAGGCGAGCCCTCGTGCGGAACTCCGGATCGGAGCCGATGTAGCCGTCGACCACAACTACATGGTGGCCGGCAATGTACGCGTCCTGCTCCGCCGAAATCCGGTCGTACTCTTCACGGGTGATGGTCTGCTTGGTGGCATTGGTTGAGTCATCGACGACGAAAGTTGACCTGGTGCTCCGTGAATCCACCCTGGCCTTGACCACGACATTGTCGAATTCGGTCACCTGGCTGTTAGGCATCTTCTCGGTCAGCTCGCGGAGCCGCTCGGGGGTGGGGTTGTACTCCACCAACGCGGCCCTGACCTCATACACCACGACTGCTCCTCCTCGTTGGCGAATACGCTGGGCGCTCCGCTTGCGGGGTAATGCCAGTTCGGGCAGCCCAAAGTACGCCCGGACTTGCGGGATCGATCTGGGGAGTGTACCCCGGCTCAGCCAGGATCAAATATCCCCCGGGGGGTCAAATGTTTCCCACGGGTAACCGCCGCTGCCGTGGTCACACGGCGCGACAATATCTCCTGGCATACCGCCCAGCTTCCCCGGACGAGCCAGGACATGCGCGACGGCCAGCCCGCTGAGCACGGAGGATCCGATTTGCGAAGAACTGACGCACCGCTGACCAGGTCGTGGAAATCTCCAGCAGAGCCGGAGCCGCACCGTCGGCCGGAGCCGCCGGATCACCGATCCGTACCTCCCGGGAACCCGGCTGCGGCTGCGCCGCGTCGACCACCTGGACAGCAGGGACCGCGAGTCTAAGCTGACTCAGAAGGTGCCCGCTGTCCGACCGGGCTTCGTCCAGGGGCTGATCACCAACACCGTACCGGTCAGGACGACCGCGGCCCTTCCGCCCTGATCTGCTCCACGCGCTGCAGCGCCTCGCGCAGTTCGCCCAGCCATGCGTCCTCGTGCTCGCCCACCAGCCGGACGCACCACGCCAGCGCATCGCTGCGGCTTCGTGCCACGCCAGCATCCACCAGGGTGTCGAGTACCAGCCGCTCCGGCTGGCGCAGCCTGGTCATGACCGGCACGGAGAACGTCGTGAACATGATCGTGCGGTCACCAGATCGCACTCCCCAGGACACCTTGCGGCCGTACGTATGCTCGGCCTCCTGCGCGATCTCGATCCGGTGCTGCCTGGTCTCCTCGCGGAAACGGCGGCTGCGACCGTCCCATGCGGCCGCCTGCTCGGCATCTGACGCGCCTTCCGCGGTCTGCGGCGCGGCGATCGGCACGATGACCGTAATCTCCTCGCGGTCGAGCTTGACCTCGAGCGCGCCATCCAGCCATTCGGCGGGCATCCTGCCGGTGAACCAGCCGCGCAGGCGTTCGACCGCACTTACATGCTTCTCAGCTTTGTCTGTACTCATGTAATTATGATTACACAGCACGCGGCATCCCGCAATGTGGCAGCTCACCGACACGGCGTCCGACCTAAGGGCCCGGGCGAGGATGAATCCAGGGATTGATCCCTCTCCTGGGGATGAATCCGGGGATTCATCCCTCCTCGCGACCGCGGTGGGCGGTTCCGGGTGGGTGGCCGGGCGCGTGGACGCCGGGCGGGTAGGCGGCCGGGGTGGGGTAGGCGGCCAGGCGGGCGGGCCAGCCGCGACGCTGGAGAAATCACCTGGCCTGCAGGTCGACCTGCGCGGCTCAATCTGCCGCAGCTCAATCTGCTGCGGTCAGCCGGCCGGGTTGCCGGCGACCTGCGCTGCGATGCCCGGCTCGACTCGGACCGCCCCGGCGAATCCCGCGCCGAAGTCGGCCGGCATGATCTCGACGTTCATGCCTGGCTCGGGTGCCTGGAGCATCTGGCCGTTGCCGATGTAGATGGCCACGTGCGAGATGTAGCTCGGAGCGGTCGGGTCCGTGTGATAGAAGAGCAGGTCACCGGGCTGTAGCTGACTAAGCGGCAGCAACGGTCCGGTCCGGGCCTGGTCGGCGGCCACCCGCGGCATCACGATCCCGGCCTGAGCCATCGACCACTGAACCAGGCCCGAGCAGTCGAACTGGGTCGGGCCGGCCCCGCCCCAGACGTACGGCATGCCGAGCCGGCTCTTGGCCGCGGCCAGGAACCTGGCCGTCTGCACCGCCGTCAGGCCAAGACCCTGACCGGCGCCGACGCCCGCCGCACCGGCGGCGCTGGACGTCACGGTCGTGCCGCCCATCACCACCTGCGTCACCAGCGCGGCCACCGCGGTCTTCGCCGGTGCGAGATGCTTGATCCTGGCCATCAGCCGGTCGAGCCTGGCGTGCGGCGCGCTCACGACGATCGCGTTCGCGGGCGGCAGGCCAAGCGATCGCGCGACCGCGTCGGAGACCACCGCGTCGACCCCGCCGATTCCGACGGTGCCGAATCCGGCCACCGGCAGCGTCATCGCCTTGGCGCCGGTGACCTTCACCGGCTTGTTCAGCGCCAGCCGGTCCTGCTTGCCCATCGTGTACGAGATAGCCATGCCGCCTGCGGCGACGTTCTCCCAGAGCGTGTCGGAACGGGCTGTCGGCCTGGCCGCGAACGGGCGGAAGGCGGCCGGGTTGACGCCGAGTACGTTCACGAAGACGCCATTTACCCGCACCCGGCCGGCGTCGACCGGCACCGCCGCCGCGACCGCGCCGAGCCGCCGCAGCCGCGCCACCAGGCCGGACGGCAGCGACCGCCGGCTGACCACGAGCACGTCGGCCTGCAGCAGGCGGTGCAGGTTGGATGCGCGGGTGCCCGCGGACGAGGGCAGCGGGTTCGCGGCCACCGTCGAGGCGATGGTCAGCTGCTTGCCCCCGGAACGCCCGCGGCCGGCGGATCGGCGGTGAACACCAGGGAAGGCGCCGACGATCGCGCTGAGTTCGGTGGCTCCGCTTGCGAAGGTGCCCGCCGAGCGCTGAGCCGCGCCGGCCGTCCGCGCGGGCGGCGCGTGCGGCGGTGCGAGCCGGGATCGGGCCTGGCCGAGGATCCCCGTTATGGCAACGCACAAGACAACAGCAAATGCGACAACGGGGAGCAGCCGACGCGCCAGTGCGGGCAACTCGGTCCCTTCCGCTCGGGGCTTCTCTCGCGCTATCCGGAATTATGCCTGGCTCGGACGGCACATGAAAGTGCCCAACGACCCTATGGCGGCGTTCCTAAGTACCGATGCTAGGTGCGCAACGTAACCAGCGGGTGTCCTGATGATGACAATGAACAGCACGATCTGCTCACTGGCGCAGCGCCGTGAGCAAGTCATCTGCCGTCGTCACCGGCAGCCGGCAAGTGAAGCCGCGGCACACGTAGGCGGCCGGCTGGCCGCCGACTAGCCCTCGCCCGGACAGCAGCGGAATTCTGCTCCCGGGTCCGCCCGTCACCCCGGCCGCCGCAGCCGCCGCGGCACCATCGCCAAGGGCGATCACCGCCCCAGGCGGCGCGCCGAGCAGGGCAGCCCGGTGCAGGGCCCGCGTCCTGTCGTCCCGCGGCGGGCCGACGACCGCGATCTCGTCCGGACCGGCGAGGAAGGCCTCGGCTACGGCGAGCCCCCAGCCGGCCGCCTGCGGATACCGGACGGCCAGGTCGGCGACCGCACCAAGCGCCGCGGCCGCCGCCTCGCGGTGCCTGGCCGACCCGGTCAGGGCTGCGTAGCTGAGCAGGGCGCCGGCGACCGCGAAGGTCCCAGACGGCGCCGGACCGTCGGCCGGGTCGGCGGGCCGGTAGATCAGCTGCTCGCTGTCGTCCGCCGTGTCGTAGAAGCCGCCGCTGATGTCGCGGAACCGCTCGAGGGTGACTTCCAGCAGCTCTCCGGCTATGGTTACCCACTGATCCTCGCCGGTGACTCCGGCCAGCGTCAGCAACCCGGCCGCCACGTTCGCGTAGTCCTCCAGAACACCCGCGCTGTGGCCGGCTGACCCCGTTCATGGAGGTCCTGGCCAGCCGCCCGCCGGTCAGGTGAACCGTCGCCAGCAGGCCCGCCGCGGCGCGGGCGGCGTCGACATAGCTCGGCCGGCCGAACAGCAGCCCCGCTTCGGCGAGAGCGGTGATGGCCAACCCGTTCCAGGCCGCGACGACCTTGTCGTCCCTGGCGGGCCAGATCCGGGCGGCACGAGCGGCGAGCAGGGCCGACCTGACTCGCTCGTACCGCGGCGGATCGGCCGGGTCGGCGGGCAGCTGCAGCACTGACTGGCCATGCTCGAAGGTGCCGGCCGGCGAGACGGCGAACAGCTCCGCGGCGTACGCTCCGTCGTCCGGGCCGAGCACCTCGGCGAGCTCGGCAGGCGTCCAGACGTAGAACGCGCCTTCTTCTCCGTCGCTGTCGGCGTCCAGGGCGCTCGCGAAGCCGCCTTCGCTGGTCGCCAGGTCCGCGATCATCCAGTCGCACGTCTGCTCAGCGACTCGCCGCGCGAGGTCGCCGCCTGACCGCCGCCACCAGTGCGCGTACACCCGGGCCAGCTGGGCGTTGTCGTAGAGCATCTTCTCGAAGTGCGGCACGACCCACTCGGCGTCGACGCTGTACCTGGCGAAGCCGCCGCCTAGCTGGTCGTAGATGCCGCCCCTGGCCATCGCCGCCGCGGTCCCGGCCACCATCGCGAAGGCCTGCCCGGCTGCGGGCTGCTCCGGCTGCGGCTGGGGCTGCTGCGGCTTGGGGTGCTGCGGCTGGGGCTGCGGCTGGGACTGCTCCGGCTGGAGATGCTCCCGCTCGGAATGCCGGAGCAGGAATTCGAGCACCGTCGACGGCGGGAACTTGGGCGCGCCGCCGAACCCGCCGAGGCGGGAGTCGTAGCGCCTGGCCAGCAAGGTGACCGCCGCATCGCACTGCTCAGCCGAGACCGGCGCGCCCAGGCCGACCGCACCGTTCCCGGCCGGGCGCAGTCCGCCGTTCTCCGCCAGCACCTCGGCGACCTTGCGCGCCTGGCCGGCGACGTTCTCCCGGTCCTCCCGCCAGGCCCGCGCCACGGCCATGACCAGCCGCTGGAAATGTTCCCGCGGATAATAGGTACCGCAGTAGAACGGCTCCCGGTCGGGCGTCAGGAAGACCGTCATGGGCCAGCCGCCCTGGCCGGTCATCGCCTGCGTCGCCGTCATGTAGACGGCGTCGACGTCGGGACGCTCCTCGCGGTCCACCTTGATCGGCACGACGTGGTCATTGACGATCCCGGCGGTGGCCTCGTCTTCGAATGACTCGTGGGCCATCACATGACACCAGTGGCAGGCGGAGTAGCCCACCGAGAGCAGCACCGGGACGTCCCTGCGGCGAGCTTCGGCGAACGCCTCGTCGCTCCACTGCCACCAGTCAACCGGGTTGTCGGCGTGCTGGAGCAGGTAAGGACTTGTCGCATTCCACAGCCGGTCAGCCATGGCCCCATCTTCCCGCAGGCCGGGCGGGGCATGCCCGGCAGGCTGCTACCGTGCGAGTTGTGAACCTCCCCGCGAGCACGTCCGGTGGCCGGCCGCACGGCACCCGGGTTCGCGGCACCAGGCAGGCCGAGGCGGTCGCCGCCGTGCTTGACCGGCTGCCGGGGTTCTGCAGTGCCCAGCAGATCCACGCCGAGCTGCGCGAGCGCGGCGAGCAGGTCGGTCTGACCACGGTCTACCGGCACCTCCAGGCGCTCAGCGAGACCGGCCGGGTCGACGCGATCAGGGACTCAAGCGGCGAGATCCTGTACCGGCGCTGCCAGACCGACACCCACCATCATCACCTCACCTGCCGCAACTGCGGCCGGAGCGTCGAGGTGGAGGGCAAGGCGGTCGAGCGCTGGGCGGACGAGGTCGCGCAGCAGGCCGGCTTCTCCGAGGTCGGGCACACGGTGGAACTCTTCGGCCTGTGCCCGGACTGCGGGCCCCCGCCGCCGGACTAGCAGGTACCACGGGCGATACCGGCGGCGTCGAGCACGTGCAGTGCGAGGCGCGGATGGGCCGCCTTCCTGGCCGGGGCGTCGGAGACCAACACGTCCGGCCCGGCACCCGTGACGGCGAAGCCGAACTCCGGCGTCACCTGCACGTATCCGCCGGTGGTGGTGCTGGCCAGGTAGGTGGCTCTGGTGGTCGTCCAGGCGATCGCGCCGCGCGCCATCCCGATATTGGAGAACGAAATCCCGGCCGGCAATCTGAGCGCGACAGAGGCGGCCTGACCGGGCGCCGGTGAGTAGTAGATCCTCGTCAGGCCCGGATCGAGGTACGCGGTGCGGGTCCCGTCGGCAGCGACGAAGTCCGTTCCTCTGACCGCGCGCAGCACCGCCGGCAGCGGGGCTGGCCTGCCGGCCGCCGCGGCGTAGGCGTGCAGCCGGGTCAGGACGCCCGGCCGGCCGGAGGCCGGCCAGACCAGGAGTCCGCCGTCGAAGAACGGCGCCTGCACGTGACCCCGTGCGATCACGCTGACCCGTCCGGTGCGTAGGTCGGCAAGGCGGATCTGAACCAGGCCGCCAGGGCCGTAGCCCTGCGCCCACGCGGCGAAGTTCCCGCGGACCGCCGGGGCATGCCACGGACTGGGCCATGGCGCGCCGCCGGGCGAGTCCAGCGAGCGGCCGAGCCGCACGACGCGGCCCGTGACGGAATCCCAGGCGAGGACGGTGAAGCCATCCAGACTGCTGAGCGAGTGCGTCTGCGCCCAGACCAGCCACCGCCCGCCCCACGCGCCGTCCGCCTGGTCGGCCACCCGGTTGCCGAACCTGGCGATCGGCTGCAGCGCTCCCGTGGCCAGGCTGAGCGCCGCGACTCCCGCGAACCGCCGCGTCCAGGCCGACACGTAGGCCGTCGTGCCGTCCGCCGAGATCCCGAGCGGGACGACCTCGCCGCGCTGCGATTCGGGCACGATCCTGGTCATAGCGGCCGTCAGGGCCCCAGGCGACCGGCCAGGGCAGAATCTGGTCGCCGACCCGGCGCCGCGAGCCGCGCGCGGGCTGGCTGGCCCGGGCGCCGCGCGGCCGGCCGTGGCGGGGGGTGCAGGCGAGCCGGCGCAGCCCGCGGCCGCCACCGCGGCAATCACGAGCGCGGCCTGCCAGCAGCGCCGCCAGCCGGTCGCAGTCATCCCGGGAGCCCGCTACCAGATGTAACCGCGAGCCCCGAGTATGTACACCATCGTGACCGTCGACAGGGACGAATAGGCCGGTACGGCGGCGCTCCAGCCGATGCTCGGCGCGCCGTGCACGGAGTCCTCGTAGTCGGTCACCGCGCCCGATTGCGAGTAGCCGCGGATGTCGAACCAGTGCATGATCGCCTGCCCGGCCGGATGACCGACCAGATGCGGGCCGCCTGGTACCTCGTATCCGTTTCCGGCTAGCGGCACGCCCCGGCCCCGGCTGATATCGCGCACGAGGTCCATTCTGAACACGCCGATCTGAGCCGGCGTCGGCGACCACGGCAGCGCGACCGCGACGTATTTATTTCGCGTCTGGTGAGCATTAAGCACGCGCGGCACCGGATAGCCATGCGCATTGGACCAGTCGGTCCCGGAAGGATTCGTGCCCAGATCCCTGGCCGCGGCCTGCTGATGCAGGACGACGTTCAGCTGGGCCAGCATTTCGGTCACCGCGGCAGGCCCGCAGAAGTAATTGCGGATCTGGGCCCGCTGGGTACCGGTGAGGTCCCTGGCCGCCGGCGGCTGCGCGTGCCGCAGGTAAGCGCGCGCCTGCGCCTGCCTGATCCGGCCGGCCAGCAGCATCGCGGCACTCAGCCGCGGCGCGGCCACCCCGTGCTTGGAGTGGCGCTGGCCGACGGCGTCCGTAACGAGCGGAGCGGGCCCCGTCGCCGCGACCTTGACTGCCCAGGCCGCGGCCGGCCCGGCGGGCACATCGGTGCTGGCCGGGCGGACGGTGCTGGCGGGCCCGGCGGGCCTGGACGGACGGATCTCGGCGCCGGCCCGGGTGATCGAGGTGACGAGTGCGCCAGCGGTCCCGACCACGAGCGTCATGACGATCACCGGCAGTCCGGATCGCACCGCGTGCATCTCCCCGCCCCTCGGCGGCCGGCTGGCTGGCGATCGGCCCGGATCGCCGCCTGAGCTGGTTCCGCCGTTATGTATTGACCGAGTCGCATTGCCAGAATTGCTCTCCCCGGGGCAATGCGCGCCGTTTCTGCTGGCAAATCAATTAACGATAATAGCTCGTCATGGCAGAATCGGCGGAACTAATGTCCGAGCACCGGGTGCGGAACGTAAGGCTCTTCTAGCGAGCGAATCTCGGCTTCGGTCAGCTCGAGCTGCTCGGCCGCCAGCGCGTCGGCCAGATGCCCTGGCCTGGTCGCGCCGACGATCGGCGCTGATACGCCAGGGCGGTGCAGCAGCCAGGCCAGCGCGACCTGGGCGGGCGGAATCTCGCGGCCGGCCGCCACCTGCACGACGCGGTCCACGACGTCGAAGTCCGACGGCATGGCGTAGAGCGAGTCGCTGAACGGGTCGCTGCCGGCCCTGGTCGTGCGGCGCTCGCCCGTCCTGGTCCGGTTTCCGGCCAGGACGCCCCTGGCCAGCGGGCTCCACGGGATGACCCCGACCCCCTGGTCGATGCACTGCGGGATCATCTCCCGCTCCTCCTCGCGGTAGAGCAGGTTGTAGTGGTTCTGCATCGAGCTGAACCTGGTCCAGCCGTGGGCGTCGGCGCCGTACTGCGCCTTGGCGAACTGCCAGGCGAACATCGAGCTGGCGCCGATGTATCTGGCCTTGCCTGCCCGCACGACGTCGTCGAGCGCCTGCATGGTTTCCTCGATCGGCGTCCGGCGGTCCCACCGGTGGATCTGGTACAGGTCCACGTAGTCCATGTTCAGCCGGCGCAGCGAGGCGTCGATGCCGGACATGATGTGCTTGCGGGACAGCCCCCGGTCGTTCTCGCCGGGGCCCATGGCGCCGTGCACCTTGGTCGCGACGACGACCTCGTCGCGGCTGAGGAACTTGCCGAGCAGCCGCCCGGTCGCCACCTCGCTGGCTCCGCCGGAATAGACGTCGGCGGTGTCGAAGAACGTGATGCCGCCTTCGACAGCCGCCTTGACGATCGGCTCGGCCGCGTCCTCGTCGAGCACCCACGCCCGGTCACTGCCGTTGCCGTAGCTCATCATCCCCAGACAGATCCGCGAGACCCGCAGACCGGTCTGGCCCAGGTTCACGTACTTCACTCGCCACCTCCGGCCGGAATCAGCATGCGCACCGGACCTTACCGGAAGGCTTGGCCAGGTTCGGCCCGAAGAAGGCATCGTTGCGGCAGTGGCTGCTCGCCTTGAAACTGCCCGAGATCGTCCCGAGCGGCTTGCTCTGGGCGGCCAGCGCACGGAACCTGGTCCCCAGGATGAGCTGCAGGGTCCCGGCCGCGACGCCGGGTACCAGCCGCACCGTCGCGCCCGGGATCTGCTGCCTCAGCGTGTCCAGCGCGGCCTGGTCGGCCTTCGAGCCGTACTCGATCACCGTGTGGACGTAGTTCGAGGTCGCAGCGTCCGCGGGCGGCGCCGCGATGGCGAAGCCGCGGCCGGACAGGTCGGCCGACACCTTCGCGGCCAGCTGCGGGATCGTCGTCCCGTTCAGGACGGTCACCTTGACCTGCGACGGGCTCGTGGTCAGCAGCGCCCCGCCGCCCTTCTTGCCGTGCGGAGTCTTCGGCAGTTTCTGATCCTGCGCGATCGCGGCGAAGACGGCCTGCGCCTGGGGCGCGAGCTCGAGCTCGTTGGTGTCGGGCGGGTAGGCAGTGGTGGGCGCCGTGACGAACTGGATGTCGCTGGTCGACACGCGGCTCAGGCTGGTCGCGATCCTGACCAGGTCGCTGGGGCTGGCGTCGGTGGACATCGATCCGGCGACATCGCTGATCACCGAGTACAGCTTGGTCGGGCTGGTCAGCAGCCCGCTGTGCAGCACGCCCTTGACGATCTGCGCCAGCAGGTACTGATCGCGCTGGATCCTGGCCAGGTCAGTACCGTCGGCCAGCGCATACCGCGCCCGCCAGAACTGGAGGGCGACCCGCCCGGTGATGTGATGCTCACCGGCCCGCAGCTTGAGTCCCGAGCCGACGACGTCACCGCCGGGCAGGGTGCGGATCGGATCGCTGATGGCGACGGGCACGCAGACGTTGACGCCGCCGACGTCGTTGACGACCTTCTGGAAGCCGGTGAAATCCATCTGGATGATGTTGTCGATCCTGATCCCGGTCTGCTGCTCGACGGTGGTCCGCACGCACTCAGGGCCCCCCGCTTCCAGCGTGGCGTTGATCCGCTCGAAGGCGCTCGGGTCAGCCTGCTGGCCGGGCGTCCCCTGGACCGGGTCGCACGCGTAGTACGGCACGACCGTGTCCCTCGGGATACTGAGTACTGTCACCCGGCCGCGACCTGGGGAGATGTGCGCAACCATGATCGTGTCCGAGCAGTTGCAGCCGACCTTCCCGCCGATCGCGGCGTTGTGCCCTGATCTGGTGTCCGAGCCGAGCAGCAGGATGTTCAGCGCATTGTCGTACTTGTGCGGGCGGTTCTTGGTGTCGGCCATCACGATGCGCCCGATGCTGTCGAGCTTCGCCCGGACCGTGAAGTAGCCGCCGAGCACGGCGATGGTCAGCACGGCTGTCATCACGATCGACATCCAGGCGACCACCCGCCTGCGCCGCGACAGCGTGGACCGCCCTGCTCGGCCGGACCCGTAGGCCCGGAACTGCCGAGTGGACCGCCGTGGCCTCATCCGCTCCTCCAGGCAGCACGACACGACTTCAGATAGGGCTATATCACTCTAAAGCTGAACGCAATCGACAGGCGGCCAGTTCCCGGCCGCGGATCCGAGCGAGATGTCCCTGGCGAACCCGGGTGGCCTGCGCCGATCAGCGTACTGCCGGCGAGGCTCCGCCCGCTCCGTCCGTCGTGCATCCCGCACCCGGTGGTCCCTCGCTAGCAGGCGCAGGATGACAACTGGGCCTGCGGCGTCCCGTTGGCCGCGTAGAAAGCGCTGTTGCGGCAGGAAACGCTGGCGTTGATCCCGCCGTACGTGCTGGACAGCGAGGTGATCGAGGCCCGGGAGGTCGGCGTGGGCGGCGCGAGCTTGGTGAAGCGCGAGCCGAGGATCAGGTCGACCGTTCCCGCCGTCAGGCCTGGCACGAGCTTCATCGCGACCGAGGGCAACTGCGCCCGCAGCGTCCTCGCGGCCGCCAGGTCGGCGATGCTCCCGTACTCGATCACCGATTTCCGGTAGGTGGTCGTCGCGGCATATCCGGTGCCCACGATTTCGAACCCGCGGCTGGTCAGCCCCGCCGCCGCCAGGGCGGTGCGATCGGCCTGGCTGGCGCCGTTCAGCACCATGACCTTGACCTGGGAGGGAATGAGCGTCAGCAGCGAGCCGGCGGGGCCCTCATCGATCGGGCCGCTGCGCTGGCCCTTGACCGCGTCGGTCTTGATGTGGTTCTTGCCCTTGCTGGTCGGCGGGACCGCTGTGTCATGCGCGATCGCCCAGAAGACCGCATCGGCCTGCGGCTGGGCGAACTCCACCTCGTTGGGGTCGTACGGGTACGACTCCCAGGGCGCGGTGATGAACTGCACGTCCCTGGCCGAGATTCCGCGCAGGCTGGTCGCGATGTGGAAGAGCTCGGCATTGCTCGCGTCGGTGGTCATCGCGTCGGCGATGTCGCCGATGACGGTGTAGATCTTGGACGGGCTGCGGAGCAGGCCGCTGTGCAGCACGCCCTTGACGATCTGGGCCATCAGGTACTGGTCGCGCGCGATCCGCGCGATGTCGGATCCGTCGGCGACGTTGTAGCGAGTGCGCCAGAACTCCAGCGCCACCCTTCCGTTGATGTGATGCTCGCCGGCTTTCAGGTCCAGGCCGGACCCTTCGCTGGCCGTGATCACGTTGTGGATCGCGAACGGCAGGCAGACGTTGACCCCGCCGATGTCGTTAATGACTGCCTCGAAGCCGGTGAAATTCAGCTCCATGACGTCGTTGATGAAGATGCCTGTCTGCTGCTCGACGGTCTCGCGCACGCACTCGGGGCCGCCGGCCGCCAGCGTCGCGTTGATCCGCTCGACCGCGTAGGGATCGGCTGGCTGGCCCGGCGTGCCGTTCCACGCCGCGCACGCGTAGAGGGGCACGACCGTGTCCCTCGGGATACTGACGACGGTGATGTTGTGATGCCCCGGCGAGATGTGCGCGACCATGATCGTGTCCGAGCAGGCGCAGCCGGTCTGGCCGCCGATCGCGGCGTTGCGCCCCGTCCTGGTGTCCGAGCCGAGCAGCAGGATGTTCAGCGCGTCGGTGTACTGCGGCGGACGCTTGCGCACGTCGATCCTGGTCACGTGCGTGATGCCGGAGAGTCTGATCTGCACGGTCTCGTATACCCCGACCGTGACGACGACGAGGATGCCGACGAGAGCGACCGAGATCGAGGCGATGATCCTCGCCCGCCGCGACCGCAAGCGCTTCATGGGCTCCTCCGGAGCAAGTGGCGTCGACGTACTGTCATCCGCCCAGCGGCAGGCTAGCCGATGTACGACAGAGCCGATTGACCGGATGCAGGTCACGATTTCCGGCAACCGCTAAGAAAAGCCGGTCGCGGAAAAACTCGCCACTTGTTCACCGGGTGAACGGATTAGCACCTCAACAGGTTCCCGTCCGCAATGGAAACTAACCTCCTGGTTTCACCGGCAGCACCCGGGACCGGGCCGGCGACCTCGCCGGCGTCGTAGGCGCCAGCCTGCCCGCAGGGATTGACGGGTAGGCCCTCGTTGCGCAAAATGGTCTAAACATCAGTCCACTAGACCAAGATCTGGACGGGGATGACCCTCAGCGACGCGACTCGATGGGCGGATGTCGACGCGGCGATCGACGCCGAGGCTGAGTCGGCGTTCGCCTTCCTGGAGCGCCTGGTCGCGGCACCGAGCACGGTCGGAGCCGAGCGCGGCGCGCAGGACATCGTGGCCGCGGAACTGGGTCGGCTCGGCTTCGAGGTCAGCGAGCTGCCGGTGCCAGAGGAGACCGCGGCGGCCGCGCCGGCCGGGGTGGCGCAGGCCTCCTACGCCGGGCGCCCGAACGTGCTGGGGCGGATCAACCCGGGCCGCGAGCCGTCCCTGCTGCTGAACGGGCACGTCGACGTGGTCCCGGCCGAGGCGGCGCTGTGGTCGTCCGATCCGTTCGTGCCCGGCCGGTTCGATGGCTGGCTGACGGGCCGCGGCTCCGGCGACATGAAAGGCGGCTTCGCGCTCGGCACGCTGGCCGTGGCGGCACTGCGCCGGGTCATGCCGGACGCAGTGTCCGGCGAGCTCAGCTTCCTGTCCGTGATCGAGGAGGAGTGCACGGGCAACGGCACGCTCGCGGCCTGCAACGCCGGCGTGCTGGCCGACGCCGTGATCCTGCTCGAGCCGACCGACCTGGACCTGCTGCTCGGCGGCGTCGGCGTGCTGTGGGTGGAGATCGACGTCGCCGGCGTTCCCGCCCACGCCGAGGCGGCGGACCGCGCGCAGAATCCGATCGGCAGCGTTCCGGCGATCCTGCGCGCGCTGGCCAGCTTCGAAGGCGAGATCAACGAGGCCGCGGACGATCCGGCCTTCGCCGGAATCGCCCGGCCGTACAACGTCAATGTCGGGACCATGTCGGCCGGGGACTGGGCGTCGAGCGTGCCGGGACAGGCACGGCTGGGGGTCAGGGTCGGTTTCCCGCGGAGCTGGAGTCCGGACGAGGCGCTCAAGCGGGTCGCGGCGGCCGTGCTGGCGGCCGGCGCGGATGACCCGTGGCTGGCCGGCCGCCCGCCCGTGATCCGCCCGGCGGGCTTCCGCGCCGAGGGTCACCTGCTGCCCGCCGATCACTGGCTGGCGGACGCGATGGCCAGCGCGCACCGGTCGGTGACGGGCGCGCCACCAGGGCGCGGGCCGGTCGGCGCCACCACGGACGCGCGGTTCTACCTCAACCAGTTCGGCGTGCCAGGCCCTGGCCTACGGGCCGCGGGCCCGCAACATCCACGCCGTCGATGAGGCGGTGGAGCTGGCCAGCATCGTGACCGGGGCTAAGGCGCTGGCCAGGTTCATCGCCGGGTTCTACGCGCGGGCTGGGCGGGACCAGCGCGGCCCGTCGGCGCGGGCCGGGCGGGAGGCGGCAGCGTGAACGAGTACCTCGCGCCGATCACGATGCCGACCGCCGGCGAGCGCATCGCCGAGCGGATCGTGACCGCGATCGCGCTCGGGGAGTTCGTTCCCGACCAGCGGCTGCCGACGGAGCGCGATCTCGCCGCGATGCTCGAGGTCAGCCGGACGACCGTGCGGGAGGCGCTGCAGCGACTGGCGGCGGCCGGCTACGTGACCACCAAGCGCGGGCGGGCCGGCGGCACCTTCGTCAGAACCGGCGCCGGACCCGATGCCGACGACATGATCCGCCGCACGCTGGTCCCGGCGTGGTCCGATCTGACCGAGATCCTCGACTTCCGCCGGCTGATCGAGCAGGCCATCGCGCGGGCGGCGGCCGAGCGGCGCGACCTGCGCGACATCGGGGCGATCCGCAAGGCGGTCGGCGAGTACGAGCGGGCCGCCGACCGCGATGCCTCGCACCTAGCGGATCACGCGGTGCATCAGGCCATCGCGCGGGCCTGCCATAACACCAGGCTGGTCGAGCTCAGCGCGAGCATCAGGCGCGAGGTGAGCCTGGGTTTCGACGCCGAGCCGTACACGCCGCAGGTCCGGCAGCGGGCCATGGTGCAGCACCCGCTGCTGGCCGAGGCGGTCATCGACGGGGACGCTGACCGCGCGGCCGAACTGGCGGCCGAGCACTTCTCGCTGACCGAGGCCATGCTCACCGAACTGCACGCCCGTATCCGCGTCCGATCTGGAGGTAATCCCGATGCCGATGGCAAAGGTCAATGACATTGACCTGCACTACAAGCTGGACGGCGACGGTGAAGAGACGATCGTCCTGATCAACGGCCTCGCCGACGACGTCGAGACCTGGTTCGCCCAGCTGGACGACTTTCTGGCGGCCGGCTACCGGGTGCTTCGCATCGATAACAGGGGCATCGGTGCGAGCTCCAAGCCGGCCGGGCCGTATTCAAGCCGGATGCTGGCCGACGACGCCAAGGCGCTCGTCGACTTGCTCGGCATCACCGATTTCCACCTGATGGGCGTGTCGATGGGCGGGATGATCGCCCAGGAATATGCCCTCGCCTACCCCGGCGACCTGCGGACAGCTACGTTCGGCTGCACGTATGCCGCGCCGGGACCGTTCTGCTCGCGGATGTTCGCCATGTGGGCGGACATGGCGCCCGTGCTCGGGGTGCCCTTCGTCATGCGGGACGTCACCCTCTGGGCCTTCACGCTCCCGTTCTTCACCGAGCGGGGCGGCGACCTGGCCGAATTCGAGACCGCGATGCGCTACATGGACCAGCCGGTGCACGCCTACCTGGCCCAGCTCGCGGTGATCCAGAACCACGACACCACTGACCGGCTGGGCCAGATCGCAGCGCCGTCGCTCGTGCTCGCTGGCGAACAGGACATCCTCATCCCCGTCGCGCTGTCGCGGCGGATCCACGAGGGCATCCCGGGCTCGGAATGGGCCACCACCAAGGGCGGCCACGCCTGCCTGTGGGAGCACCCGGCCGAGTTCAACAAGACCTATCTCGATTTCATCCGACGGCATGGAAGGGGCTAGCAATGGCCGTCACCTCGTCCCCCGCCCCCGAGCGCCTCGCGCGCAACCAGCTTGGCCTGCTCGGCGTCATCATGCCTGGCCTGGCCCAGGTCGCCCCGGCCTTCAACCTGTTCTTCACCACCGGCTACATGGTCGCCCTGGCCGGCGCGTCGGCGCCGCTGATCTTCCTGATCTCCATGGTCGGCATGGGCGCCACCGCGAGCAGCCTCGCCCAGTTCGCCAGCGTCTACCCGAGCGCTGGCTCCTTTATTACCTACATCACCCGCTCGATCGGCACCAAGGTCGCCGTCGCCACCGGCGTGATCTGCGTGCTCGGCTACATCATCGCCTTCGGCGGCATCTATATCTTCGTCGGCAGCTACATCGTCGAGAACGTATTTAACAATGTGCATTTCTGGGGCATCACCCAGCTCGTCACGATCGCCTACGGCGTCCTGGTCGTGGCGCCCGTCGTGGTCGGGCTGAAGTTCGGCGTCCGCGTCACGGTCGTGCTGTACGTGTTCGAGGTCGTGCTGCTGCTGGCGCTGAGCCTGACGATCCTCGCCAAGGGCGGCGCGAGCGGCCTGTCCGGCACCCCGTTCAGCTGGCCGGGCGGCAAGGCCAGCGACGTACTGGTGGCGTTCAGCCTCGCGGTGCTGGCCTTCGGCGGGTTCGAGGCGGCCGCGCCGCTGGCCGAGGAGACCCGCGACCCGCGCCGCAACGTGCCGATCGCCGTGCTCGGCTGCGTCCTGGTCAGCGGCATTATCTACGTGCTCGGCTCCTACGCCCTGGTGACCGCCTTCGGCATCGGCCACACGGGCGCGCTGGCCAACGACACGAACCCGTTCCACACCGCGGCCAAGGCATTCCTGCCGTTCGTCGCGCCGCTGATCACGTGGATCTTCCTGTCCAGCGTGACCAGCTCGTACGTGGCGGCGAACACGCAGACGTCGCGGGTCGTCTTCGCCGGCGCCCGCGGCGGGCTGCTGCCCACGGTGCTGGCCACGGTGAGCCCGCGGTTCAGGACGCCGGCCGCGGCGGCGATCGCGTTCGTCGCGCCCAGCATCGCGATCGGCGTGATCTCGACGGCGTTCACCGATCCGGGCACCGCGGTGGGGCTGCTCAGCACCTGGGGCATCCTCGGGCTGATCCTCATGTACCTGGTCGCGAACGTCGCGCTGATCGTGGAGTGGGCGAAGTTCCGCCGCAACGGCATTCACAAGAACTTCTGGCTGTGGGTGGTCACCCCGGTGATCGGCGCGGCGATACTCGCGCTGCCGATCTGGGGCGACTTGCGGCCCGGCCAGCCGAGCCCGCTCAACACCCTGCCGTGGCTGACGATCGGCCTGGTCGCCGTCGGCATCATCTACGCGCTGGTTCTCGGCGCGCTGCGGCCGCAGGTGCTCGAGCGGGCGCCCGCGCTGCTCGAGGGCGAGGAGAGCCTGGCCACCGACCCGCTCCCCGTCACCTAGTATTCGGGCGCCGGGGGCGGGGCGCGGGCGGGGGGTTCGATGAGCCGCCGCCCACGGTCAGCCGCACGCCCGGCTGGCCGTGGGCTGGCCCTCAGCGCGGCCCTGACCGCGGCCATCAGCGCGGCCCTAGCCGCGGTCCTCAGCGGCCCTGACCGCGGCCCTGACCGCAGGCCGGGTCGCATCCCTGGTCGTGGCCTAGTCGCGCGGGGCCACCGAGTTCCGGTGGATCATGCTCATCGGCTCGCGGACGAGCACGTCGGTCTCCGGGCTCCCCTCGACCCGTGCGATCAGCGCGTCCACGGCCGCGCTGCCGAGTTCGGCCAGCGGCATCGCGACGCTGGTGACGGGGACGTCGAGGAAGGCCAGGCACTCGTCCTCGTCGAAGCTCACCAGCGACATCGCCGCGGGCATCCCGATACCCGCCGCCCGCAGCGCGGCCATGACCCCGAAGAGCTGGTTGAGGCTGCCGACCCCGCAGGCCGTGGGCCTCGCGTCACCCCGGAGCAGCTTCTGGACGGCGTCCCAGCCGCCTTCCTCGGTCGCCGCCGCGTGCAGCACGGTGAGCCTGATCCCGCGGGCGGCGCAGATTCGCCTGGCCGCGGCGACCCGGCGGTGCACGGTGTCCACCTCGGGCCGCCCGTCGATGATGCAGACGCTGCGGTGGCCGAGCCCGGCGACGTGCTCGATGAAGAGCCGGACCGCGCCGGGCTCGTCCATGACGACGTTGTTGCCGCCGCTCGGGCCCCGGCGGTTGACGTACACGTGCGGAGCGGCCGGAACCCCGGTGGCATCCTCGCTGACCCGCAGCGAGGTCGCGATCAGCAGGCCGTCCGCCCGGCTCTCGTCGACCAGGTACCGGTAGGACTCGGGCGCCTGGTGAGCGTCAGAAGGCTCCTCCATGATCATGACGACGTATCCGCGCTCGGCGGCCCGCTGCAGGGCGCCGCGCTGGAGCCGGACCCAGATCGGGTTGCGCAGCAGCGGCACGACGAAGGCGAAGGCGCCGGTGCGGCGCCGTTTCAGCGCCCTGGCCAGCGCGTTGGGACGGTAGCCCTGCTGCCGGGCCGTGGTCAGGATCTGCTCGTAGATCTCCGGCCGGACGGACTGGGCCGGATCGCCGTTGAGCACGCGCGACACGGTCGACGTGTGCACGCCGACCGCCTCGGCGATGTCGATCAGCCGGGCGGCGCGGCGCCGGCCGGCCGGTGAGGAGGCCGCGGCACGCCTGGGCCGCCCGCTCGATGTCGGGCGGGCCGGCCGGCCGGCGGCTGCGCCGCTGCTGGTTTCCTGATTGTCAGACAACTGCCTACTCACCCTGGGCCTAATCTCACGCGGTCACTCCGCCGTCAGCCATCACCACCGCGCCTTGCAGGTAGCTCGCGTCCGCGGAGGCGAGGAACGCGACCGCGGCGGCGATCTCGGCCGGCGACCCGATCCGGCCGGCCGGAGTGCCCGCGTCGAACCTGGCCATGGCCGGCTCGTCGTGCCGGATCCAGTCGGCCATCTCGGTATCGATCAGGCCCGGGCAGACGCAGTTCACCCGCACGCCGTCCGGCCCGTGATCAATGGCCAGGCTCCTGGTCAGCAGTACGAGACCGCCCTTGGACGCGCAGTAGGCCGCGCGCCGGCGACCGCCGCGCACGCCGGCCGTGGACGCGATGTTGACGATGCAGCCGTCGTGCGCCTCGATCATGGCGGGCAGGAACTCACGGCAGGTCAGGAACGGCCCCTTCAGGTTGGTGTCCAGGATCCGGTCCCACTCCTGCTCGTCCAGGTCGGGCAGGAGCTGGATGCTGAACACCCCGGCGGCGTTGACGAGCAGCCACGGCTCGCCCAGGTCCCGCCTGATGCTGGCGCCGGCCCGGCCGACCGAGGCGGCGTCGCGCAGGTCGGCGGCGTAGCCGCGGGCGGCAGGAAGCTCACTGGTCAGGCTGGCCAGGTCGGGCTCGCGCAGGTCTACGCAGGCCACCGCGAAGCCGTCGGCAGCCAGCCGGCGGCAGATCGCCGCGCCGATCCCGCCCGCCGCGCCCGTCACGACGGCGACCCGCGAGCTCACACGACTTCCGCGATGGACCTGGTGAGCAGGATCGCGGCGCAGAACGAGCGGTACACCGCCAGCGGATCGTCACCGCTGAACCGCAGCTCGCGCGGCCCGGTCCGGTCCACGCCGCGGACCCAGGTCGCGGCCTCGGCGATATCGGTCGTCCGGACCGAGATCTCCAGGACCGCGGACCGCAGCGGCGGCGGGCCAGCGGCCGCGGCTCCGGCCACCGCGCGCTGCGCGGTCTCGCGGATCAGCGCGCAGGCGGCGTCCGGGTGCAGGCTGTGCGCGGCCAGCCTGCTGACGTGCTCCTTGACGATGGCGCTGTGCACGCCGGGGATCAGCGCGACCGTCTCCTCGCACGCGCACCGGTCCCCGGTCACCAGCACGACCGGAACGCCGTAGTGCGCCGCGACCAGCGCGTTGATGCCCGCCTCGCCGGTCACCGCGCCATCCAGCCGCGCTTCGACCACCGCGCGCGGGTTATAGGTATGCGACAGGCCAGCTGGAGCGCCCACCGACCCGTGATAGGAGATGAACAAGACCGCGTCGAAACTGCCGTCCAGCCCCTGCATCATGTACAGCGGCTTATGGCTGCCGGAAATGTAGGAAGCACCGCCCGCCAGCTCGGCGGGCGGCAGGTTGCGCATCGTCGAGTGCGAGTCGTTGACCACGATCTCGGTCGCCCCGGCGGCCAGCGCGCCCTCGATCGCCGCGTTCACCTCGGCGAGCAGCAGCCGCCGTCCGGCCGCCGCCTCCGGCCCGGTACCGACGCACTGCTCCCAGTCGACGACGCCGGCTGTTCCCTCCATGTCGCTGGACACGAAGACCTTCATATCTGGCGTCTCTCCTCGATCCGGTAGGTGTCGTCGCTGGCCGTCATCACGCTGTAGGTGGCGCCCGGCCTGGTGGAGGCCCCGCCGTGATGGCCGTCCGGGGTCAGGCAGAGCGCCTGGAGCGGGGACCGGAACTCGTCCGGCAGGTCCGCCGTCTCGGCCAGCGCGGCGGCGCAGGCGCCGGCCGGATCGTGCCCGGCCTGGAGCGCGAGCAGCACGGAACGGGCGGTGTTCGCCCGGATCGCCAGCTCGCCCCGGCCGGTGCAGGCGGCCGCCCCGACCCGGTTGTCGCAGTAGTTTCCGGCGCCGATCAGCGCCGAGTCACCGACACGCCCCGGGTACTTCCACGGGTAGCCGCTGGTGCTGACGGCGACCGCGAGGTTGCCCGCGGCGTCGAGCGCGAGCACGTTGACCGTTCCCCACGGCCCGCCGTGCGGGGTCATGGCGGCGAGGCGCTCGATCACCTGCTGCCGGTAGATCGCCTCTCCGGCACCATGCTGCGCCTGAGCCTGCGCCAGCGCGCCCGGCTCGAGCCCGTCCTGCCACAGCTGCCTGGCCTCGTCGGTCAGCACCGGACCGCGTTCGATCCCGACCTCGTCGGCGAACCGCTCGGCGCCCGCCCCGACCAGCAGCAGGTGCTGCGGCAGCCGGTCGCAGACGGCTCTGGCGATCGTGATCGGGTGCGGGAACCCGGTGACGGCCGCGACGGCGCCTGCCCGGCGGGTCGCGCCGTCCATGATCGACGCGTCGAGCTCGACCTCGCCGAGCAGGTTGGGCAGGCCGCCGACGCCGACGTAATGGTCGGCCTCGTTGGCCTCGGCCGCGCGTACGGCGGCCTCCACGGCGTCCATGGCGCTCGCGCCGCCGCGCAGCAGGTCCATCCCGGCGGCCAGGCCGACTTCGCCGCGCTCGCTGGCCAGGATGACGGGGGTGATGGCTCGTGACACGCTCAGTCCTTCCGCAGCCGCGGGCGGGGAACTCCGGGCACGACGGCGGACGGCACGGCCGTCCCCGGCCCGGCCAGCGGAGCCGTCCCCGGCCCGGCCAGCGGAGCCGCCCCCGGCGCGGCCAGCGCCGCCGGCGACGGCGCTGCCGTGAAGGCGAAATGGCAGGCCGCCTGGTGCCCGGGAGTGCCGGTGTCCTGGGTCAGGGCCGGATCGTCGGTCTCGCAGATCTCCTGGGCGATCGGGCACCTGGTGCGGAACCGGCAGCCGGCCGGGATCCGCAGCGCGCTCGGCATGTCGCCGGCCACGGCCGGCCCGCTGTCGGCCGCGGCGATCGGGCCGGACGCGCTGTCGGCCAGCCGCGGGATGGCGGCCAGCAGGCCCTTCGTATAGGGATGCCGGGGGTTGCTGAACAGCTGCTCGGTCGGGGCGACCTCGACGATCCGGCCCAGGTACATCACGGCGACGCGGTCGCACAGGTGCCGGACCACGGCCAGGTTGTGCGAGATGAGCAGCAGCGTGAGACCCAGCTCACCGCGCAGGTCGCGCAGCAGGTTCAAGATGGTCGCCTGGACGCTGACGTCCAGGGCCGATACCGGCTCGTCGGCCACGAGGATGTCCGGCTTGAGCGCCAGCGCCCTGGCGATGGCAACCCGCTGGCGCTGGCCGCCGGAGAACTGCCTGGGGTACGCGCCCAGCGCGTCCGGGCCCAGGCCGACCAGCGACAGGAGTTCCTTGCTGTACGCCTCGACCTCGCCCGACGGCACGATGTGATGGACCCGGAGCAGCTCGCGCAGCACGCCGCCGACGGTGAGCCTGGGGTTCAGCGACGAGTAAGGGTCCTGGAAGACCATCTGGATCCGCCGCTGGTCGGCTCGCGACCGGTGCGCGGGCAGCACCCGGCCGTCGAAGCGGATCTCGCCGTGATCCGCCGGGCGCAGCCCGGCCAGCGCCAGCGCCAGCGTCGACTTGCCCGATCCTGACTCGCCGACCAGCGCCAGCGCCTCACCCCTGGCCAGTTCCAGGTCGACACCGTCGACGGCCCGCAGCAGCCGCTGCTGCTGCCGGACCCTGGCTGCGAGGGCCGAGCCGACCGCGAAGGAGACGGCGATGCTGACGGCGGACAGCAGCGGAACGGTTCCGCCCGTCCCGCCCGTCCCGGCCGGCCCGGCCGACCCGGTGCCGGGGTCGGGCTGGCCGGGCTGGCCAGCGCCGGCGGTCACGGGCCGACCCGATCGGCGGCGACGGCGTCCTGGCAGCGCTCGTAGTGCAGGCAGGCCGTCGCCCGGGACCCCGATCTGCCCGGCAGCACGCGCAGCGGGGTCGGCAGCACCTTGCAGTCCTCCTCGGCAAACTCGCAGCGCGGGTGGAACCGGCAGCCCGGCGGCGGCGAGACCAGGCTCGGCGGGGAACCGGGGATCGGGATCAGCGAGTCGCGAACGTACTCCACGTCCGGGGCCGACCTGACCAGCCCCAGCGTGTAGGGGTGGCGCGGATCGAGCAGCACCTCGCGCACGTCGCCGGTCTCGACCAGCTGGCCGCCGTACATGACGGCCACCCGCTGGCATAGCTGGGCCACGACCGGCAGGTCGTGCGTGACGAAGATCAGGCTGACGCCGGACTCGGCGCACAGCCGGGCCAGGAGCCGCAGGATCTGATCCTGGATGGTGACGTCGAGCGCGGTCGTGGGCTCGTCGCAGAGGATGATCTCGGGATCGCAGGACAGCGCGATCGCGATCATGACCCGCTGCCGCATGCCGCCCGAGAACTCGTGCGGGTAGGCGCGGAACCGCCGCTCGGGATCGGGTATCCCGACCCGGCGCATCAGCTCGAGCGCCCGCTCCGCGGCCTTGGATCTGCTGTATCCCAGGTGCACCCGCGGACCCTCGGCGATCTGATACCCGACCCGCATGACCGGGTTGAGCGCGCTCATCGGCTCCTGGAAGACCATCGACATCTTCGGGCCGCGGATGTGGTTGAGATCGGAGTTGGACAGCGGCACCAGGTCCACGCCGTCGAGCACGATCTGGCCGGAGGTGATCTTGGCCTCGACCGGAAGCACGCCGAGGATCGCGCGCAGCGTCATGCTCTTGCCTGACCCGGACTCGCCCACCAGGCCGAGCGCCTCGCCCCGGCCGACCTCCAGCGATACCCCGTCGACCGCCCTGACCGTGCCGTGCCGGGCCGCGATCTGCACGTGCAGGTCGCTGACCTCGAGCATGGGCCCGGCGGCCGGCTGGGCCGGGCCGGATGACGTGGCGAAGGACATCTCGCTCATGACTGACCCGGCCGGATGATGTCGGCGAGCCCGTCGCCGATCAGCGACAGCGACAGGCCGACGACGACGACCGCGAGCCCGGGGAAGGTGGTCAGCTGCCAGTGCGTGGTCAGGAAGTTCTGGCCGTCATTGATCATCGACCCGAGATCAGGTGTCGGCGGCGGAACGCCGAGCCCGAAGTAGCCGAGCGTCACGATAGCCAGAATGGTCTGCACGATGTCGGACATGGAATAGATGATCGCCTGGCTGATGACGTTCGGCAGCAGGTGCCGGCTGATGATGCGAACGGATGACAAGCCGCCTCCGCGGGCGGCGAGCACGTAGTCCTGGCGCTTGGCCACGAGGATCTCGCCGCGGATAATCCGGGCGTAGGAGACCCAGCCGACCAGCGTGATCGCGATGTAGATGCTCCGCTCCCCGGGACCGAGCACGAAGACCAGCGCGATGACCAGCACGTAGAACGGGAACGCCACCACGATGTCGACCACGCGCATGAGCACGGTGTCCACCGAGCCGCCGAAGTACCCGGCGATGCTGCCGGTCACGGTCCCGATGCAGAACGGCAGCAGCACGGCAATGATGCCGATCCGCAGGTCGGTGCGCAGGCCGTAGAGCAGCCGGGAGAACGTGTCCCGGCCGGTCTGGTCGGTGCCGAGCCAATGCTGCGCGCTCGGCCCGAGCAGGCTGGCGCCGAGATTCTGGTGGATCGGGTTGTAGGGCGTCAGCAGCGGCGCGGCCGCTGCGGCGATCACGATGATCCCGAGCAGGATCAGCCCGCTGGCCAGCGCGGGCTGGCGGTACCAGCGCCTCGCGCCGCGGGGCTGGGCGTGCTCTGCTGCCTCGGCCGCTAGCACCGGTTCAGGGAACGAGATCGCGCTCACCTATCCGCCCGCCTCACCGGTCGAAGCTGACTCTTGGGTCAAGCGCGGCATAGGACAGGTCGGCGAGCAGGTTGACCAGCACGACGAGTATTCCGAACACGAGCGTCACGCCCTGCACGACCGGGAAGTCACGCTGGAAGATCGAGTTGATCATCAGCTGGCCGATGCCCGGGATCGCGAAGATGAACTCGATGATGACCGTGCCGCCGATCAGGAAGCCGATGTTGATGCCGAGCACGGTGACGGCCGGGATGACGGCGTTGCGCAGTACGTGCCGCAGGAACAGCCGCGGGCCGGGCACGCCCTTCGACTTGGCCGTGGTGATGTACTCGGCGCCGAGCACGTTCAGCATGCTGGCTCGCAGGCTGCGGATGACGACCGGGGCAAGGGCGATGGCCACGGTCAGGGCCGGCAGGAACATCGAGTGCAGGTGACCGCCGAATCCCGTGCCGTAGCCGCTGACCGGGAAGGCGTGCACATGGATGGCGAGCGCGTAGACCAGCAGGATCCCGACCCAGAACGGCGGCATCCCCAGGCCGACCAGCGGCACCGCCCGCACGACATGGTCGCGCACCCCGTCCTTGCGGGTCGCCGCGATCATGGCTAGCGGCACGCTGACCGCCACGGCGAGCACCGCGGCGTAACAGATCAGCCAGAGCGTGGGCGGCAGCCGGCTGAGGATCAGCCCGGCCGCGGGCACGCCGTAGTACAGGCTCTGGCCCAGGTTGCCGTGCGCAAGCCGGTCCATGAACAGCCAGTACTGGCTGACCAGCGGCCGGTCCAGGCCCCATTGCCGGTGCAGGATCGCGATCCGCTGCGGAGTGGCGTGGATGCCGAGAACGGTCCGTGCCGGGTCTCCGGGAATCAGGTGGATCATGAAGAACACGACGACCGTCACGCCGATGGCGACCGGGATGAGCATCAGCAGCCGCCGGAAGACGAATGTCATCCGTCCCAACGACTACCTCATTTCCGGCCGGCGCCCGGCGGGTCGCACCGCGGTGCGACCCGCCGGACCACGCGAAGTTCGGTTGAGCAAGATCGTCACTTGCTCAGCCAGACATTTTCCATGTGCATGTTGCCGAGCGGCGTCACGAAGAAGCCGTGCACGTTGGTCGTGGTCGCGTACGGGATACGGCGAGTAGTACAGGAACGCCATGAACGCGTCGTTCGCCGCGCCGGCCTGGACGGTGTTGTAGAACTTCTGCCGGGCGGCCGGGTTGGTCGTCGTCTCCGCGCTGTGCGTGGCCTTGACCACCGTCGGGTTGTTATAGGCGGTGAAGAAGGACTTGGCGCCCGACTTCGGATCCACCGCGAAGGTCGCTAGCTCGTCCGGGTCGGGGATGTCCATCGTCCACAGCGTCAGGACCATGTCGTACTTGAGCGTCTGCTCGTCGTTGTTGACGACGTTGGGGTCGAGCTGGGTGATGTTCAGCTTGATGCCGAGGGGCTTCAGCTCGGACTGCAGGATCGTGGCGATGGTCACGTAGTCGGAGTTGCCCGCCGGCACCAGGATCGTGGTGGTGAAGCCGTGCGGGACGCTCGACTTCGCCATCTCGGCCTTGGCCTGGGCGACGTTGTACTGCAGGCCGGGAGTGCTGGCCTGGTAGAACGGCACCTGGGGCGGGAAGAGCGAGTTGGCCGGCTTTCCGTTACCGAACAGGACCGCCTTGACCAGCGCGTTCCGGTCAATGGCCAGCGAGATAGCCCGCCGCACGTGCACGTCCTGGAACGGCTTGCGCAGTTCGTTAAAGGCCAGGTAGTTGGTCTGGGTGGAGTTGAACAGGTGCATCACGACACCGGGCGTCGACTTCAGCGAGGACACCGTGGACCAGGCCGGGGTCTGGTCGATCTGGGCCTGGCCGCCCTTGAGCTGAAGCTCCCTGGTGTTGTCGTTCGCCACGTCGGTCCAGGTAATGCTGTTCAGGTAGGGCAGGCCCTTCTGCCAGTAGAGCGGGTTGCGCACGAGCTTGAGCGCCTGGCCCTTGTGCCAGAAGTCCCACTTGAACGGCCCGGTGCCGATCGGGTGCTGGTAGAACTGGGCCTCGGTCTGGCCGTCGTAGTTGTTGGGCACGATCCCGTTGGCGAAGATCGACAGGTCGGCGAGCAGCGGCGCCCACGGGAACTTGAGGTGGATGACGACCGTGCTCGGGTTGGGGGCGTCCACCGAGCTGATCGCCGAGTCCAGGTAGGCCCAGCCCTGCGTGGCCTTGCGGTTCTGGTCGATCGAGAACTTGACGTCGGCCGAGGTCATCGGCTTGCCGTTGGAGAACTTGACCCCGGGCCGGAGCTTGAAGGTGTAGGTCTTCTTGTCCGTCGACATCGTGTAGCTGGTGGCCAGCCAGGGCTTCACGCCCTTGCCGTCGTTGGTCACCGTGTAGAGCGGCTGGAAGATCTGCTCGAAGATCCAGATCGAGTTGTTGTCGAACACCGTGGTGTTGTTCATCGACTGCGCGTCCTGGACGGCCGCGAAGACGAGGTCGCCGCCGTGCACCGGCCCGCCGGCCGCGGGGGTGCCGCCGGATCCCCCGCTGCCGCCGCTGGATCCGCAGGCGGCCAGGACGAGCAGGGCACTCGCCGTGATCAGTGTCTTCGCCGTGCTCATTCGGAATTTCAAGGAGGCTCCCTTATGTCCCGGCGGCCGGGGCAACGGCCGCGCCACGGCAAGCCACGCCGCTCGCCCCCGCGCGTCGCCAAGGGCACGCGCGGACTGAACAAACCTTTGTCCTGCCTAATGTGGCGATCATCCGGCGAGATGTAAATAGGTGCCGATACCTAGACTGACGGCGTTATCGTGTTGTAACGTTCCGAGCCGTGCGCTACGTGGTGATCGGCTGCGGCGCGATCGGCGGCACGGTCGCCGCCGGCCTGGTTCGTGACGGGCACGACGTGCTGGTCAGCGACGCCAGCCCGGACGTGGTCAGCGCCATCCGCGCGCACGGGATCCGGATCACCGGACCGGTCGAGAACTACACGGCGCCGGTCTCCGCGGTCGCCCCGACGGACTTGCCGGCCAGTATCGACGGTCCCGTGCTGATCGCCGTCAAGGCCCACCACACGGCCGCCGCGGCGGCCCTGGTGGCCGGGCGGCTGACCGGCGACGGCTACGTGGTCTCGCTGCAGAACGGGCTGAACACGGCCGTGCTCAGCGACGCCGTCGGACCGGAGCGGGTCGTCGAGGCGTGCGTGAACTTCGGCGCCGACATGCTCGAGCCAGGCGTGGTGCAGCGCGGCAACCGGGCGACCTTCATGGTCGGCGAGCTCGACGGCACCATCACGCCGCGGGTGACTAGCCTGGCCGCCGACCTGGCCGATGCGCAGGTCACCGCGAACATCCTCGGCTACGTGTGGGCGAAAGAAGCCTACGGCGCGATGCTGTCGGCGACCGCCGTCAGCGACCTGTCCATTGCCGACGCGCTCGATGATCCCGCCTACCGCCCGCTGCTGACCGCGCTGGCCCGGCAGGTGCTGGCCCAGTCGCCGGTTCGGCCGGCACCCCTGGACGGGTTCGACCCGGCCGACCTCGACGGCTCGCTCACCCGGCTGGCCGAGTTCAACCGGGGATCGGCCAAGACGCACTCCGGCATCTACCGTGACCTCGCGGTGCTGCACCGGCCGACGGAGGTGCCGGCCATCCTCGGCGCGCTGGCCGGGCCGGACGCACCGCTCGTGCTGCGGGTGGTGGAGCTGATCCAGGCCATCGAGCAGGGCCGGCGATCGCTCTCCCGGGCGAACCTCGACCTGCTCGCCGCCTACGAGCGGCTGGACCGGCTCGGCGGCCCGCTGAACGCGGTGGCCGCCGTGATCGGCGCTCCCGATCGCGCCGCGAGCGGCGCTCTCGCCGGGCAGCCGGTCGCGGTCAAGGACATCGTCGCCATCGCGGGCGTGCCGACGAGGTGCGGCAGCCCGGGCCGTGACGCCACCCCGGCCGCCGCCGACGCCACGCTGGTCAGCCGCCTTCGCGACGCCGGGGCCGAGGTCTTCGCGGCGTCCCAGTGCCTGGAGTTCGCCGCCGGGTTCGCGCACCCGGAGATCGGGGATACGCGCAATCCCGCCGATCCGTCCCGTACCTCCGGCGGGTCGTCAGGCGGCTCGGCCGCCCTCGTCGCGGCCGGGGTATGCGACCTGGCCGTCGGAACCGACACCGGCGGGTCGATCAGGATCCCCGCGGCTTACTGCGGCATCGTCGGGCTGAAGCCGAGCTACGGCCTGATCCCCGTCGACGGCGTGTTCCCGCTGTCACCTCGCTGCGATCACGCCGGGACGCTCACCGCGACGGTGGCCGGCGCCGCCGACCTGCTGGCCGTCCTGGCCGGCCTGCCCGGGGCCGGGGCCGGGGTCGCGCGGCCGGCCGGGCCGCCGGCCCCGGGCGTCGGCACCGTCGGCGTGCTCAGCGCCCAGCTGGCCGACCCGTCGGTGACCCCCGAGGTCGCCGCCGCGCTCGACGCCGCGATCGCCGCGCTGGCCGCCGCGGGCTGGAACCTGGTGGACGTGACCGCGCCGTGGCTGGACCAGCTTCCCCGGTGGGAGGAGACGCTGGCGGTGATCGTGGCCCGGCAGGCCCATCTCGTGCACGCGGGCCGGGATACCAGCCGCTATTGCGCGGGAACCAGAGCCCTGCTGGCCTATGGGGCATCGGTGACGCAGGAGCAGTTCGCCCGGGCCACCGGCGAGCAGGCCGACCTGACCGCCGCGGTCGAGGCCAGCCTGGCCGGCGTCGACGTCCTGGCCGGGCCGACGGTCGGCTATCAGGCGCCAGAGCAGGATCCGCCGTTCGGCCTCGGCGACGGCAACGCCGAGGGCCGCTTCACCGGGCCATACAACCTGACCGGTCATCCGGCGGTCTCGCTGCCCGTGCCCGCGGCCGGCCTGCCCGTCGGCCTGCAGCTCGCGGGACGCCGGGAGGCGGACCTCGACCTGCTCCGGGTCGCCGCGGCCGCCGAGAGCATCCTGCGTTCCGGCTCGTCACCGGCCAGCCGCGACGCCGCCCCGGCCCACGCGCGTCCAGTCAGGAAGGACTGACCATGCCGACCACGGTTCTGCGCCGCACGCTCGATCTGGCCGGGCTCGATGTTCCGGTGGTCGAGGTGACCGGGGCGAGCGACGGGCCGAGACTCACGGTCATCGCGGGCGTGCACGGCTGCGAGTACGCGTCGATGGCGGCGGTGCGCCGGTGGTCGGCGAGCCTGGCGGGCCGGGAACTGCGCGGTAGCGTGCGCGCGGTACCGGTGCTCAACCTCCCGGCCTTCCGCGCGCGCAGCCCGTTCGTGATCCCCGAGGACGGAAAGAACCTGAACCGCTGCTTCCCCGGCGACCCGGCCGGCACGCTGGCCGACCGGCTGGCCCACGAGACCTTCACCCAGCTCATCACCGGCAGCGACGCGCTGATCGACGCGCACTGCGGCGACCTGCCCGAGGCCCTCGAGCCGTTCGCGCTCTACGAGGCCGGGCCGAGCGAGGAGCGGGCGCTGGCCCTCGCGGTCGCGTACGGGCTGGGCTACATCATCAGGCAGGAAGCCGGACCGGACCGCGCGGTCGGCGGGACGACGAGCGCGGCGGCGGCGCAGGCCGGCATTCCCGCGATCACGGCCGAGGCCGGCGGCTGCGGCCTGGTCGAGCAGGAGGCGGTCGACCTGCACGTGGCCGGGCTGAACCGGGTGCTGTCCTCGCTCGGCATGATCGGCGATCCGGCCGGTGACGGCGGCGACCTCGGCGCCGCCGCCCGGCCGGTCGTGCTGAACCGCTTCATCTGGCTGCGCTGCGGCGAAGCCGGCTGGTGGCAGCCGGCCGTCAGTCCGGGCGAGACGGTCGCCGAAGGGCAGCTGCTCGGGACGGTCAGCACGCTGGACGGCGGCCACGTCCTGCAGTCGATCATGGCCCCGGCGGCCGGGGTGCCGATGTTCATCACCAGCTCCCCGGCCGTCGAGGTCGACGGCCTGCTGCTCGGCCTCGGCGCCCGCTGATCGTCAGGTTCGGGCGGGTTCCGCCGCCGGGCGCGGCTGAGCGCCTGGGCCAGCATCGCCTGAGCCGGCCGACGCCGCGGCGGGCCCGCTCGGCGTGAGCCAGCCGGCCCTGCGTCAGGCCACGGTCGGGGCGGCCCCCGAGTCGCTGACCATCGGGCGGCCCGCTGCCGCCCAGTCCTGCATCCCGCCGGCCACGTTGACGGCCTGCCAGCCGGCCTCCGCCAGCGCCAGCACGACGCGCGCCGAGCGCATTCCCGACCGGCAGATCACGTAGACGGTGTCGTTCTTCGGGATCTCGCTGGCGCGATGGTTGAGCTGCGCGAGCGGGATATGCGTGGCGGTCGGAACATGCCCGGCGGCCCACTCGTAGGGCTCCCGCACGTCGAGCAGCCAACCGCTGTCCGGAACCTCGGAGACGGGCACCTCGGGCACCGACTGAGCCGTGGTCATGGCTTGCTCCCTCGCAGGTCTGCCGTATCGCCGCACGCGCAGCGGCCAAGCTACCTGAAAATGCTAGGCCACCGGGCCTTCAGGCGGGAGGCAGACCGGGCTCACCGCTTCCCTGGAGGGACACCGGCCGAGGGCTCGAGCGAGTCCGGTTAGATGGACTTGTGCAGATTCGGGACGCGAGGCCGGGTGAGCTGGCTGAGGTCGGCGACATCAGGATCGGGGCCTATCAGGCGGGCGGCTTTATCTCGCCGGACTCCGGCTACGCTCCGACGCTCCGAGGCCTGGGCGCCGACGGGACCGGCCACGTGCTGGTCGCCTGCCAGCCCGGGAACGGCGATCGGGCTCAAAGCGCCGCGAACGGCGGCGAGCGGATCATCGGGACGATCATGCTCCAGACGTGGCCGAACTGCGGGCCGGTCGTCGCCGGGCCAGACGAGGCGGAGATCCGTGCGCTGGCGGTCCGGCCGCTGGTGCAGGGCCACGGCGTGGGCCGGGAACTGCTGACCCGGATGATCGAGCGGGCGGCGCAACTGGGGGTTCGCCACCTGGTCCTGTGCACCGAGCCGGGCATGCGCGCCGCGCATCACCTGTACGAGCAGGCCGGATTCGTCCGGCTGCCGGAGCGGGACTGGTCGCCGGCGCCCAGATCACGCTCCTGGTCTACGGGATGAGCCTGGACGGCTAAGCGGACCAGTCCGCCGAGCCGGCCCGGCTCGGCGAGTCGGCCCCGAAGTCCGTCCCGCCCGGCGCCACCTCGCGTTGCGACCTGGCGGCCGCCTCAGCCTCGGCCCGGGCCGCCATGTCGATCTTGCGCAGGTGCCTGGACATCGACCTGAACACGAAGAACAAGATGACGCCCATGCCGAAGATGACCAGGAACGCTACCGTTCCTGGCTGGTCCAAAATGCCCTGCGAGGCGGCCAGAACCGTCACAGCCGCACCTTCTCTCGGATGCCGGCGAAGAGATCGTCCTCTGGCTTGTCAGTATCCACCACCGACCTGGCCAGGTGATAATCCTCGGTCGGCCACGCCTCCCGCTGGATCTCGACCGGGCAGGCGAACCAGCCGCCGTTCGGGTCGACCTGGGTCGCGTGCGCGATCAGCGCCTGGTCCCGGATCTCGAAGTAGTCGGCGCACGGCACCTTCGTCGTGATCTCGTGCTCGGGCCCGCGCGGCTCGTCCTCCTCGTCGGCCCACTCCGCCAGCCGGTCGGCGTACGCCGACTCCAGACCCCGCTCGATCATCTTCTCGTGCAGCGCGGTGAACCGGGCCCGGTGGAACGTGACGAAATAATAGAGCTTCAACGGCTGCCACGGCTCACCGCAGTCCGGATAGCGGTCGGGATCGGCGGCCGCCTCGAAGGCCTCGACCGAGACGCGATGCGTCATGATGTGGTCGGGATGGGGGTAGCCGCCGTTCTCGTCGTAGGTGAGGATCACGTGCGGCCGGAACTCCCGTACGGCCTGGACGACAGGCCTGGCCGCCACCTCGATCGGCTGCACCGCGAAGCAGCCCTCGGGCAGCGGCGGGAGCGGATCGCCCTCGGGCAGCCCGGAGTCGACAAAGCCGAGGAACCGCTGCCTGACGCCCAGGATGTCGCGGGCCATCGCCATCTCGGCCCGCCTGATCCCCGGCAGATTGGCCCTGATCTCGGGCCGGTCCATCGCCTTGTTCAGGATGTCGCCGCGCTCGCCGCCGGTCAGCGTGCAGACCAGGACGTCGGCGCCCTCACGGACGTAGCGCGCCATCGTCGCCGCGCCCTTGCTCGACTCGTCATCCGGATGAGCGTGCAGCGCCATCAGCCGCAGCGGGCCGTCGCCGTAGGCCGCCGTCCCGCTCACCGCTGGCGCTGGCTCGGGCGCAGCAGGAGACTGGCCGAGACTTACTGATGACATCGGGAGATCCCTCTCGACAGCCGGCTGAAACGAACAGGTCATGCGGCCGGCCGGGATGCCCCGGCGTGGCGCGAATAGCATGATTGCCCCGAGGCCTGAACAAGCCAGACCGGCGTCGGCATTCCGCTGCGGCCAGCCAGCCTACTAGCCGAAGGCTCCTGTCCGGTCATCATGATCGCGTCATCAGGCGGTCATGATCGCGCCCGGCGCGTGACACGGGGCAGACCGAGCGCTTTTCTCCGCATTCGTGCGGGTTGCCAATGGTCACGGGTGGCCAGATAAGCCTTCCCGGTCGAGACTAGCACTCGTTTATTTGTTCGAAAAAAATTTCTGACCTGTAGATGGTTGAATTGAGTCGGATGGACAAAGTAGTCTCGATGGATTACCCCCTCACGAGGGGCCCGGCTCGGGCCCGGCGGATTGTTCAGTTCCGCACAGCGGATACGAGGAGTGCTTGTGACCGAGACCCGCGACGACACTGTGACCTGGCTCACCCAGGAGGCGCACGACCGGCTCAAGACGGAGCTGGATTACCTCTCCGGCCAGGGCAGGATCGACATCGCCAAGAAGATCGAAGCGGCTCGGGACGAAGGCGACCTGAAAGAGAACGGCGGATACCACGCGGCCAAGGAAGAGCAGGGCAAGCAGGAGGCGCGGATCCACCAGCTCACCCACATCCTGACGCACTCCCGGGTCGGTGAGCCGCCGAGGACCGACGGTGTCGTCGGTCCCGGGATGACGGTGACGGTCCGGTTCGAGGGCGACGACACCGAGACGACCTTCCTGCTCGCCTCGCGCGAGGAGAGCGGCGCGCCGATTGACGTCTACTCGCCGCGGTCGCCGCTGGGATCGGCCATCTCCGGCAAGAAGGTCGGCGAGACGGCCAAGTACAACCTGCCGAACGGCAAGCCGCTCAGCGTGGAGATCATCGACGCGGTGCCGTACGGCGGCATGTGACGACGAGGTCCGGGCCAGACGATAACGGCCCGGGCCGCAAGGCCCGGGCCGTTCCGCATCCGCTGCCGGTCAGCCAGATCCTGATCAGGCGACGAGCTCAGGCTCGGGTGCCGGGGCACTGCCGGCCGTGGGCGAGCCGCCGCGCAGCGGGATCTCCTTGATCAGCCAGGCGAGCCCGAACACGATCGCGGCGGCCGGCGCCGCCATCAGGAACACCGCGTCGATGCCGTGGGCGATGCTGTAGAAGACGGCGTCCCGCATCGCGCCGGGCAGGTGCATCACCGTCTGCGGGTTGATGTTGTTGCCCGACGCGGGCAGCGTCGCGCCCGGGAGCTTGCTGGTCATGGAGCTGTGCAGGACCCGGATGAAGACCGCGCCGAAGATCGAGACGCCGATCGAGCCGCCGATCTGCTGGAAGAACGCCCGCGAGCTGCTCGCCACGCCCATGTCGCGCGGGTCGACGCTGTTCTGCGCGATCAGCGTGGTGATCTGCATCAGGAAGCCCATCCCGATCCCGAAGACCAGGAAGTAGGCCATCGACGTCCACCGGGAGGTGGACGGCCCGAGTTGCGATAGCAGCAGCATCCCCACGGTCATGATCGCGCCGCCGATGATCGGGAGCGCCTTGTACCGGCCGGTTCGCACCGTCACCCGGCCGCTGATCAGCGAGGTCACGGTCGAGCCGAGCATCATCGGGATCAGCAGCAGGCCGCTGACGGTCGGCGAGGCGTGCTGGACCGTCTGCTGGTAGAGCGGCAGGAACGTCATCGCCCCGAACATCGCCAGGCCGAGCAGGAAGCTCATGGACGTGGCGAGCGTGAAGTTGCGGTTCCTGAACACGTGCATGGGCAGGATCGGCTCGGTCGCCCGGTTCTCGACCCAGATGAACGCCGCGACGGCCAGGACAGCGATCACGATCAGGGACATGATCGTGGTCGATCCCCACGCGTACTGGCTGCCGCCCCAGGTGGTGACCAGCACGATCGCGGTCGCGCCGACGGCGAGTACCCCGGCGCCGAGATAGTCGATCTTGTGCTGCACCTTGTGCTTGGGCAGGTGCAGTGTCGCGATGATGTAGGCCAGCGCGGCACCGCCGACCGGCATGTTGATGTAGAAGATCCAGCGCCACGACAGCGTGTCGGTGATGTAGCCGCCGACCAGCGGGCCGGCGATCATCGCCAGCATCATCGCGGCCATCATGTAGCCCATGTACTGGCCCCGCTCGCGCGGTGAGACCAGGTCACCGATGGTGGCCAGGGCACCGACCATCAGACCGCCGGCCCCGAGTCCCTGCAGGGCGCGGAACGCGATCAGCTGGTCCATCGAGTGCGACAGGCCGGACAGCGCCGAGCCGACCAGGAAGATGAGGATCGCGGCGATGAGCAGCCGCTTGCGCCCGTACAGGTCGCCGAGCTTGCCGTACAGCGGCGTGGTGATGGTGGAGGCGAGCACGTACGCGGTGACCACCCACGACAGGTGGTTCAGGCCGCCGAGATCGCCGACGATCCGCGGCAGCGCGGTCGACACCACGAGCTGGTCGAGCATGGCCAGAATCAGCGCCAGCAGCAGCCCGGGCAGCACGATCATCACATCGCGCCGGCGCCCGAACGCTGGCGCCGATTGCCCGCCAGCGACCGCCTCAACCTCAGCCATGTCTCGTGCTCCTTTTTCTGTCCTGTTTAGCAACCTACTTGCCGACCGGCTAGTATCTTGACCGTGAAGCAGGATAAGCTGCTAACTAACCGGTCGTCAAGTAGGTTACAGCAGAGGCAGGCGTCACGATGAATGACATCGCCGAGGTCAGGTTGGCCGCGGCGTCCGATGCTGCGGCGTCCGATGCCCCGGCCGACGTCAGGACCGACGCCAGGTCCCGCACCGACACGCGCGCCCGCATTCAGCAGATCGCCGTCGAGCTCTTCACCTCCCGCGGCTACGAGGGCACGTCGCTGCGGGAGATCGCCGAGCGGCTCGGCGTCACCAAAGCGGCGCTGTACTACCACTTCAGGTCCAAGGAAGACATCATCCAGAGCCTCGTCGAGGACTATCAGGGGCAGATGGATGCGCTGATCGACCTGGCCAGGTCCGAGCCGAGGACCGCGGAGACCAGGCGCGAGATCCTGGACCGGTACGTGGACATCGTCGCCGAGCGGGACCAGGTCTTCCGCATGCTGCACCAGAACCAGGCGGTCCTGAACACGATGGCGTCGGCGGTGCGCACCCTGAAGACCGCCCCGCGGCGGCTGGTCGACCAGCTCGTCGAGCCGGACGCGCCGCTGCGCGAGCGGGCCAGGATGATGATGGTGCTCGGCGCGATCAGCATCGGCTGGATGTACCTCGCCGAGCAGGTTCCTGACCGCCACGAGCTGAGCGAGGTGGTCTCCGGCCTGGCCAGCGAGTTCGCCCGGTGCGAGCCGGGCCAGCCCGGCTAGCCGGGCCTGCCGCTCAGGTCGGGCCTGCCGCTCAGGCCGGGCCTGCCGCGGCGGCGGTCGCGCGCACCAGCGGAGTTGTCCGGTAGCTGACGGCCGTCGCCAGCGCGATCACCGTTGACGTCCTGAGCACGCCAGGCACGTCGACGATCGCGTCGATGACCCGCTGCAAGTCGGCGTTCGTCCTGGCGACCACGCGGCACAGCATGTCGCCTGGTCCGGTGATCGTGTGCGCCTCGAGGATCTCGCCGATCCGGGACAGCCGCCCGGCGACCTCGTCACGCCCGCCAGGCTGCCGGAGCTCGACCGTGATGAACGCCGTCACCACGTGCCCGAGAGCGGCCGGATCGATGTCGGGCCCGTAGCCGGTGATCACGCCCCGGTGGGCCAGCCGGTCGAGCCGGGCCTGCACGGTGCCCCTGGCCACGCCGAGCCGGCGGGACGCCTCGAGGATGCCGACCCGCGGCTCGGCGGCGAATAGCTCGATCAGCCGGGCATCGAGATCATCCAGCAAAGTTCAGTCCTCCATCGCATCCTGTTCAACTTGGCGAACGTATCACGGCAGTTATTGGGCAAACTGTCCAGCATTCTCGACCAGTTGTTGCGCATCTTGCCCTGCTGGCCGATGCTGCGAGAGAGGGCCGCGCCCGCCAGCCATCCGAACGCCAGCCATCCGAACGCCAGCAAGGAGTGCGAACCCATGACCGCAGAGACTGCACCAGCGCACGGACGGGTCGGGCAGGCCGACGATTTCCCCGTCACCGGCATGGACGCGGTCGTCTTCGCGGTCGGGAACGCACGCCAGGCGGCGCACTTCTACTCGACCGCCTTCGGCATGCGCTGCGTGGCCTACCGCGGCCCGGAGACCGGCTGCCGTGACGAGGCCGATTACGTGCTGGAATCCGGCTCGGCGCGGTTCGTGCTGCGCGGTCCCGTCGCGACCGGAACCGACCTGGCCAGGCACGTGGCCGCGCACGGCGACGGCGTGATCGACCTGGCCATCGGCGTGCCGTCGGTACAGGACGCGTTCAGCTACGCGGTGGCCCACGGCGCCCGCGTGATCGAGGAGCCGCATGTCGAGGAGGACTCCTTCGGCAAGGTTCAGCTGGCGGCGATCGCCACGTACGGAGACACCCGGCACACGCTGGTCCAGCGCGGCGACTACGACGGCCCGTACCTGCCCGGCTACGGCGCGGCCGGCCCGCTGGTGACCTCGGCGCAGGCTCCGTTCTTCACGGCGGTCGACCACTGCGTGGGCAACGTCGAGCTCGGCCGGATGGATGAGTGGGTCGGCTTCTATCACCGGGTGATGGGCTTCACGAACATGAAGGAGTTCGTCGGCGACGACATAGCGACCGAGTACTCGGCCCTGATGAGCAAGGTCGTGGCGGACGGCTCCCGCAAGGTCAAGTTCCCGATCAACGAGCCGGCGGCCGGCAAGAGGAAGTCGCAGATCGACGAGTACCTGGAGTTCTACGGCGGCCCGGGCGTCCAGCACATCGCGCTGACCACCGACGACATCGTGACGGCCGTCCGGCACATGCAGGCGGCCGGCGTGACGTTCCTGGCGACGCCGGACAGCTACTACGACACGCTCGGCGAGTGGGTCGGCGACACCAGGGTCCACCTCGACGAGCTGCGCGAGCTGCGGATCCTGGCCGACCGCGACGAGGACGGCTACTTGCTCCAGATCTTTACCAGGCCGGTCCAGGACCGGCCGACGGTGTTCTTCGAGCTGATCGAGCGGCACGGTTCGGAGGGTTTCGGCAAGGGCAACTTCAAGGCGCTGTTCGAGGCGATCGAGCGCGAGCAAGAGCGCCGCGGCAACCTCTAACCCGCCGCGCGCCGTCACCGGCTAGCGACATCGCCCAATGGGCGCAGCGGCCGGTGCGCACGATGCGGCACGGCAGCGGGGGTCGGCCTAGTTGCTGATAGCAGTTGCCTAATTACTGATCGTGACTGCCTCGAGCGGGGCATCATGAGCCTGTGACACGTCCGCCCGCACCGAGCCACGGCGCGCAGACCGCGCCCGCTCCGGTGACCGTACCTGCCCACCGGCCCCAGCCGGACAGGCCCCAGCCGGACAGGCCCCAGCCGCGGCCCCAGCCGGACAGGCCCCCGCGCCCGCTGCCCGCTCCCTGCTCCCGCCCAGGCTCCCGCGACGGGCCAGGCCGTCCGGAGCGCACCGCCGGCCGCCGCTGCCGACGCGGGCCTGGCGCAGTGGTGGCGCAGGCTGCTCGCGTTCGTCATCGACAGCCTCGTCCTGACGCTCGTCACCGGCGCCCTGTGGGGGCGGCTGCTCGCCTCGTTCGCCAACCGGCTGAGCAACGCGCTGAACGCCCGGGCCGCCCGCACTCCCGGCGCGCACGGCGCGATCGGGCGCGTGTTCGCCAACACCACCGGGCCGTACCTGATCGTGCTGGTCGCCACGATCGTCGTGGCGATCACCTACTACTGGGTGCTGACCGGTTACTGGGGCACCACGATCGGCAAGCGGGCTCTCGGCACGTGGGTCGTCTCGGCGGGCGAGCGCACCAGGATCAGCCTGCCCACCTCGTTCCTGCGGGCGCTGATCTTCGTGCTGGGCGGTGAGGTCGTGCCGGTCTTCTTCCTCGTCGACAACCTGTGGCTGGTCCAGGACCGGCGGCGGCAGGCCCTGCACGACAAGGCCGCCCGCACCCTGGTGGTCAGGAACCCGCCTCACAGGAACTGAAGCGGGTAGCCGGCCGCCGCCAGCGCCGCGACGATCACCTCGCGGTGGTCGGGCCCGCGCGTCTCCAGCTGCAGCGTGACCTCCACCTCGTCGATCCGCAGGCCGGCCGACACCCGCTCGTGGACGACGTCAAGCACGCTGGCACCGAGCGCGCCGATCTCGGTCAGCAGCGCGGCCAGTGACCCCGGCAGATCGGGAATCTGGCACCGCACGGCGAGGTACCGCCCGGCCGCGGCGAGGCCGTACCGCAGCACCCGGGACAGCAGCAGCGGATCGATGTTGCCGCCGGACAGCACGACGACGACCGGCGGCTCGACCGCGCCCGGATGCTCGAGGAGCGCCGCGACCCCGGCCGCCCCGGCTGGCTCGACCAGCTGCTTGCCCCGTTCCAGGCAGGTCAGGAGCGCCCTGGACAGGCTCTCCTCGGTGACCGTCAGCATCTGACCGACGAGCTCTTGGATTATCTGAAACGTAATCGCGCCCGGCACTGCCACTGCGATGCCGTCTGCCATCGTCGGAGCGGCCGGAACGCCGACCGGGCGGCCAGCGGCCAGCGAGCCGGGAAACGGCGCCACCGCCGCCGCCTGGACGCCGATCACCGCGGGCGCCGGCGCTGCTTCGCCCGCCGCGCTCCGGGTGGCTGGCCGGCCGAGAACCGCGGTCGCGATACCGGCGATCAGCCCTCCCCCGCCAACCGGGACGACCACCGTGCGGGCCTGCGCGCACTGCTCCATGATCTCCAGGCCGACCGTGCCCTGGCCGGCGATGATGTCGGCGTGCTCGAACGGGTGGATGAGCGTCGACCCGGCCTGCGACGCGATCTCGGCCGCCCTGGCCAGCGCCTCGGTGAGGCTCGCACCGTGCAACACCACCTCCGCGCCGTACGCGCGGGTGGCGCTGAGCTTGGGCAGCTGGACGTTCTCCGGCATGACGACCGTCGCCCTGATGCCGAGGATCGACGCGGCCAGCGCGACGCCCTGAGCGTGGTTGCCCGCGCTGGCGGCGATCACCCCGGCGGCCTGTTCTGCCTCGGTCAGCCGGGAGATCCGCAGGTACGCGCCGCGGATCTTGAACGAGCCGGCCCGCTGCAGGTGCTCGCATTTCAGCCAGACGGGCCCGCCGACGAGGTCAGAGAGCGCCCTGGAAGGCAGCATCGGGGTCTGCCGCACCACATCGCGCAGTGCGTCCCTGGCCCGCGTGACGTCCTCGTAACCGACCGGCAGCTGCGTGGTCATGGCAGCCAGTCTGGCACCGCAGCCTCAGCCAGCGGGCCAGTAGCGATGGCCGGCCAAGATCAGGGCGGCGGCGCCGACCAGGCCCGCGCTCTGGCCGAGAGCCGCCGGGACGACCCGCACCTGGCGGGCGAACTCGAGCCTGGCGTGCACGGCCAGCGCCTCCTGCAGCGGCTCGAACAGGAGCGATCCGGCCTGCGACAGCCCGCCGCCGACCGCGACCACGTCCAGGTCGCACAGGCTGGTAGCGGACGCGATCGCGATGCCGAGCGCCCGGCCGGCCCGGCGCAGCGTCTCCCTGGCGACGGCATGTCCCTGGGCCGCGTCGGCGGCCAGGTCCTTCGCCGTCATCCCCGGCTGGTCGGGGCGCCAGCCCTCGGCCTGCGCCCACGCCGCCAGGGCCGGACCCCTGGCGATCGCCTCCAGGCACCCGCGGCCGCCGCAATTGCAGGCCGGCCCGTCGGGATAGACGACGACGTGGCCAATGTGGCCGGCGTTGCCGGACGCACCCTCGATCAGCCGGTTGTCCAGGATCAGGCCGCCGCCGACTCCGGTCGAGACGACCATCCCGAGTACGTTGCGCCAGCCGCGGCCCGCGCCGCGCCAGTGCTCGCCGGCGACCATGCAGATAGCGTCGTTGTGCACTCGGACCGGCAGCCGGCCGCCGCCGAACCTGGCGGCCAGCCGGTCCTTCAGCGGGAACGCGCGCCAGCCCGGGATGTTCAGCGGCGAGACCACCCCGGACGGCCACTCCATCGGGCCGCCGCAGCCGCATCCGATCCCGGACAACTCGGCCGGGTCCGTCACCTTCGCGGTGTCGAGCACCTGTACCAGCAGGTCCTCCAGGGTCCGCCAGAGCGGCTCGGCGTCGAGGTCATGCGGCGTCGGAACCTGGTTCCAGGTGATCACCCGGCCGCCCGGCTCGACCGCTCCGGCCGCGATCTTCGTACCGCCGATGTCGATGGCCAGAACGGGTCCGCTGGATGATCCGCTTTCTGCCATTTTGCGCCTCCCAAGATGCGGACCACGCCACGCGCGACATAGTGTCGAATGGTGCAGCCACGAAGCCAGTCATCATCAGCCACCGCCACGTCAGCCGCCCCAGCAGTCAAGACCCTCAGCGAACTGCGCGCAAGCGGACATCAGTTCAGGAGCGTCAAGGACGAGGTCCGGCAGAACCTGCTCGCTCATCTGCGGGCCGGCGAGGATCCCTTCCCCGGCATTCTCGGCTTCGACGACACGGTGCGCCCGCATCTGGAGCGAGCGCTGATCGCCGGTCACGATCTCATCCTGCTCGGCGAGCGCGGCCAGGGTAAGACCAGGCTCATCCGCACGCTGACCGGCCTGCTCGACGAGTGGTCACCGGTGGTCACCGGGTGCGAGATCAACGATCACCCGTACGCTCCCGTCTGCGTCAGGTGCCAGCGCCTGGCAGCTGAGCTCGGCGAGGAACTTCCCGTCAGCTGGCACCGTCGCGACCAGCGGTACGGCGAGAAGCTGGCTACCCCGGACACCAGCGTGGGCGACCTGATCGGCGACATCGACCCGGTCAAGGTCGCCGAGGGCCGCACGCTCGGCGACCCTGAGACCATCCACTACGGGCTGGTGCCGCGCACCAACCGCGGCGTCTTCTGCCTCAACGAGCTACCTGACCTGGCCGAGCGAATTCAGGTCTCGCTGCTCAACGTGCTGGAGGAGCGCGACATCGCGGTCCGCGGCTACGCGCTCCGGCTGCCGCTCGACATCGTGCTCGTGGCCAGCGCCAACCCGGAGGACTACACCAACCGGGGCCGGATCATCACCCCGCTCAAGGACCGGTTCGGGGCCGAGATCCGCACCCATTACCCGCTGTCCCTCGACGACGAGCTCGCCGTCGTCCGCCAGGAGTCGGAGATCGCGTGGGGCGGCGAGAACACCGACGCCGTGCTGCCGAGGCACCTGGTGGAGGTGATCGCCAGGTTCACCAGGCTCGTGCGCACGTCGCCCGCGGTGGACGCGCGATCGGGAGTGTCGGCCCGGTTCGCGATCGCCGCCGCTGAGGCGGTCGTCGCCGCGGCGGTCAGGCGCGCCGCGATCACCGGCGAAGATCAGGCCGTCGCCAGGATCTGCGACCTGCCTGCCGTCGTCAGCACGCTGCGCGGCAAGGTCGAGTTCGAGGTCAGCGAGGAGGGCCGGGAGCAGGAGGTGCTCGAGCACCTGCTGCGACGCGCGACCGCCGACACCTTCCGGGCGCACCTGGGCAGCGCTGACCTGTCCGGCCTGGTGACCAGGTTCACCGACGGCGGCAGCGTTGAAGCTTCTGATCTGCTGCCTGCCGCCGAGCTGCTCCGCAGAATCGGCGAGGTACCGGGGCTCGCGAAGATCATGGAACGGCTGGACGGAGACGGCGGCGAGTCGTTCGGGCAGGCAGCGGCCGCTCTCGAGTTCGCGCTCGAGGGGCTCTACCTGATGCGCAGGCTGTCGAAGGATGCGGTGGACGGCGGCGCCATCTACCGTGCCTGAACGGGAGAGCAGCAGGTGACCGGCTACCGGTACGGCCTTTACCACGGCGGGCCCGACCCGCTTGAGCCGCCGTACGACGTGCGCGGCGCGGTGGACGCGCTCGGCGAGTCGGTGCTGAGCGGCGACGACCCGGCGAGTGCGCTGCGCGACCTGCTCCGGCGCGGCATGACCGACCGCCGCGGCCTGGACGACCTGCTCAGGCAGGTCAGGGAGCGCCAGCGGCAGCTGCGCAGGAGCGGCCGGCTGGACGGCCTCCTCGAGCAGGCCAGGGCGCTGCTCGATACGGCCATCGGGCAGGAGCGGGCGGAGCTGTTCCCCGATCCGAGCGACGACGCCCGGCTGCGCGAGGCCGAGCTCGATGCGCTGCCGAACGACACGGCGGGCGCGATCAGGGACCTGTCGGACTACCAGTGGCGCAGCCAGGCCGCCGCGCAGACCTTCGAGCAGCTGAAAGAGCTGCTCAGGCGCGAGGTGCTGGACAGCCAGTTCCGCGGCATCAAGGAGACGATGTCGGAATCCGGCTCCGAGGGGATGCAGCGGGTCAAGGACATGATGGCCGCGCTCACCGACATGATCGAGGCCGACGCCCGCGGCGATCACGCGCAGCAGGACTTCGACTCCTTCATGGAGCAGTACGGGGAGTTCTTCCCCAGCTCGCCGCAGAACCTGGAGCAGCTGGTCGACGACCTGGTGCGCCGGATGGCGGCCGCGCAGCGACTGCTGAATTCGCTGACCGACGAGCAGCGGGACGAGCTGGCCGGGCTGATGGCCCAGGCGATGGAGGATGCCGGGCTGGCCCAGGAGATGGCCAGGCTCGCCGATGCGCTGCGGGCCCGCCGTCCCGACATCGACTGGGATAGCCAGGGCAGCGAGCGGATGACCGGGCGCGACCCGCTGGGGCTCGGCGACGCCACGAGCGCGCTGGCTGAGCTGGCCGACCTGGCCAACCTCGAGGACGCCCTGCGCCAGGACTACCCGGGCGCCAGGCTCGATGACATCGACGAGGAAGCGGTCCGCCGCGCACTCGGCCGCCAGGCGGTCGACGACATGGAGGCGCTCAGGCAGATCGAGCGCGAGCTCCAGCGGCAGGGATACCTGACCAGCAACGAAGGCAAGCTCGAGCTCACCCCCAAGGCCGTCCGCCGGCTCGGCGACACCGCCCTGCGCAAGGTGTTCGCCAAGCTGGCCGAGGGCGGTTACGGCGAGCACGACCAGCACGACGTCGGCCAGGCCGGAGAGCTGACTGGCTCCACCCGGCCCTGGCGGTTCGGTGACGAGCAGGCCATCGACACGGCGGCGACCGTGCGCAACGCGCTGCTGCGCGGCGGCGTGCCCGGCCGGGCTGCGGAGGCCGGCGGCCGGACGGCGGTCAGGCTGTCGGTCAGTGACTTCGAGATCGGCGAGACCGAGCGGCGCGCGTCCGCGGCCGTCTGCCTGCTCGTCGACCTGTCCTACTCGATGGCGCTGCGCGGCACCTGGAGCGCGGCGAAGCAGACCGCGCTCGCCCTGTACTCACTGGTCAGGACCCGGTTCCCGCAGGACGCGCTGCAGGTCATCGGATTCTCGAACTACGCCAGGGAACTGCGGGAGTCCGACCTGGCCGGGCTGGGCTGGGACATGGTCCAGGGCACCAACCTGCATCACGCGCTGGTGCTGGCCGGACGCTTCCTGGACCGGCGGCCCGAGCACAACCCCATCGTTCTGGTTATCACCGACGGTGAGCCGACCGCGCACCTGCGCCGGGACGGCAGTTCCTGGTTCGACTGGCCGCCGTCGCCGGAAACCCTCGAGCTCACGATGGCCGAGGTGGACAAGATGACCAGGCGCCGCGCGACGCTGAACATCTTCATGCTCGCCGACGACGAGCGACTGAGTTCCTTCGTCGACGAGGTCGCCAGGCGCAACGGCGGCCGGGTCCTCAGGGCGCTGCCGGACAGCCTCGGCGAGTACGTCGTCAGCGACTTCCTCCGCTCGCGGACCGCCCGGCGGTAGGCCCGAGATTTTTTCCGGCATTTGGGGCGCTCTATCGAATAAGGCCATTCACGTCAGTGACTTGGTAGTACGTTGCGGCTGTTGGTCATCTCCCCGGCCTGGCGGGCGGCCCGCCGGCCCTTCGGGATCAATCCCACCTCTCAAGGAGGAATCACGTGAGTTCTCAAGCTATGTCTGGCGGCGCGGGCTCCAGGCGGCCGCTGATCATCGGCCTGGCCGTCGTCGGTGTCGTCTTCCTCATCCTGGCGGTGCTGTTCTTCGCTGGCGTCGGCCTCGGCCCGCTTGACACGATCGGGCACTCCGGCAAGGCCAACCATGGCAGTCACGACATTCGCGGCGCGGTCAGCGCGGTCATCGCCATCGTCGGACTCGGCGGCGCCTGGTTCTTGAACCGGAAGTCCGCCAGCTGAGTCGGCTGAGGTAGGCGCGGCCCCGCAGCGACCTCGCTGACGGCACCCGCGGAGCTGCACCCGGAATGCCGGGACGGGCCGCTATGCCTGGCCCGGCATCATCCGGACGACAACCGCCGAGGCGGCGCGGAATCCGGATCACCTGGCCCTAGACTCGCCCCATGTCTTTCTCCCAGCACCTGGTTCTGTGGCTGCACGTCGCCTTTGTGATCTTTGCCATCGGCCCGGTCACGGTCGCCATCATGTCGACGCCCCGGTACATCAGGCAGCGGGATATCAAGATCCTTCGCTATCTGTCCAGGATGACCTTTATCCTGGCGATCGGCTCGGTCGGCGTGCTGATCGCGGGCTTCGCCCTGGCGTCGATGCTGCACAAGGCAGGCAAGCCGTGGATCATCGTCTCGGCGACTCTCTTCCTGGTCGCGCTCGTGCTGCTCTTCCTGATCCACCGCGACCAGCGGCACGCCATCAGGGCACTCGAGGCGGCCTCGGACACGGCCACGACCGCGGCAGCCGTCGCCGACGACCAGCTGAGGGCCACCGCCGACCAGGCAGCGGCCGGTGCCTCAGCCGGTACCGAGACGCCGGCCGGCGCCGGATCGCAGGCGGCCGCGGCTGATCCGGCCGCGGTGATCCCCTCGCATCTGGCCAGCGTGGAGCGCGGCCGGATCGCCATGCTCGGCGGCGTGGTCAGCCTGATCTGGCTGGTCATCCTGGTCCTGATGGTCTGGAATAGCTGATCAGGACGGGTCGCGCCGCCGTCACCGGGTAGATCCCGCGTAAGTTGACGGTGCTGGATAGCTGACGGCGCGCCATGGACAGAATTCGGGTGGGGGAGGTGGTCATGACCGAACCGAACCTGGCCGAGTTTGACGAGTTCTCGCCCTACCCGCCGATCGCCGACTACGGGTTCCTGTCCGACTGCGAGGTCACGGCCCTGATCGCGCCGAGCGGGTCGGTCGAGTGGATGTGCCTGCCCCGGCTGGACGGCCCGAGCGTCTTCGGGTCGCTGCTCGACCGGGACGCGGGCTGGTTCCGCTTCGGCCGGCCGACATGTCCGTCCCGGCCGACCGCCGCTACCTGGCCGGGACGATGGTGCTCGAGACGGTCTGGGACTGCGGTGAGGGCTGGCTCGTCGTCCGGGACTGCCTGGTGATCGGCCCGTGGCGGCACGAGAATCCGGAGCGGGGCTCGCACCGGCGGCCGCCGACCGACTATGACGCCGAGCACACGCTGCTGCGGACGGTCAAGTGCACCAACGGCTCGGTCCAGCTGATGATGGACTGCGAGCCGGCCTTCGACTACGGGCGGCGCCGCGAGCAGTGGAGTCACACCGATCGCGGCTTTCACCAGGTGACGGTCGAGCCGGCCGGGATGAACCTGCCCCTCATCCTGACCTCCGACATCAGGATCGGCATCGAGGGACCGAGCGCGCAGGCCCGCACGCTGCTCAGGGAGGGCGACACCAGGTTCTGCGCGCTGTCCTGGGGGCACACGCCCCCGCCCGAGGATTTCCGCGAGGCGCACGAGCGGATGCTCTGGACCGCCCATCACTGGCGGCACTGGCTGGCCCGCGGCCGCCTGCCCGACCACCGCTGGCGCGGGCACCTCACCCGCAGCGCCCTGACCCTCAAGGGCCTGGCGTATGCCCCCACCGGCGCCATCGCCGCCGCCGCCACCACCTCGCTGCCCGAGACGCCGCACGGCGAGCGGAACTGGGACTACCGGTACAGCTGGATCCGGGACGCCACGTTCGCGCTCTGGGGCCTGTTCACCCTCGGCTACGAGTGGGAGGCGAACGACTACTTCGCCTTCATCACCGACATCGTCGAGCGCGATCGCGAAGATCTCCAGATCGTCTACCGGATCGACGGATCGAAGGATCTCGACGAGCACGAGCTCGACCACCTGAACGGATACCAGGGGGCCAAGCCGGTCCGCATCGGCAATGGCGCCTACTCGCAGCGCCAGAACGATGTCTGGGGCGCCGTTCTCGACTCGCTGTACCTGCACACCAAGTCACGGGACTGGCTCGACGACCGGGTCTGGAAGATGGCCCGCCAGCAAGTCGAGAGCGCGCTCGCGCACTGGCGCGAGCCCGATCACGGGCTGTGGGAAGTCCGCGGCGAGCCGAAGCACTTCACCTCGTCGAAGCTGATGTGCTGGGTGGCGGCGGACCGCGGCGCGCGGCTGGCCAGGATCAGGGACGACCCGGACGCGGCGACGGCGTGGCAGCAGGCCGCCGATGAGATCCACGCCGACATCTGCGCGAACGCGCTCGACGAGCGCGGCGTGTTCTGCCAGCACTACGAGACCACCGCGCTCGATGCCTCGCTGCTGCTGATGCCGCTGGTCAGGTTCCTGCCCGCGGACGACAAGCGGGTCCGCGACACCGTGCTCGCCATCGCCGACGAGCTGTCGGTCGACGGACTCCTGCGCCGGTATCGGGTCGACGAGACCGACGACGGCCTGGACGGGACCGAGGGCACGTTCACGATCTGCTCGTTCTGGCTGGTCTCCGCGCTGGCCGAGATCGGGGAGCACCAGCGGGCCCGCGACCTGTGCGAGAAGGTGCTGTCCTACGCCAGTCCGCTGCTGCTCTACGGCGAGCAGATCGACCCGCGGTCCGGCCGCCACCTCGGCAACTTCCCGCAGGCGTTCACCCACCTGGCGCTGATCAACGCGGTCATGCACGTGGTCAGGCACGAGCAGCAGGCCGCCCGCGGCGCCCTCGGCTCCGACGCCACCATCGCCCCGCGCGCTTGATCAGCGCGAAACCGGGAAGCTAAGGGGCCGAGTGAGCGGCCCGATGGCCGGGCCGCCCGTGACCTCCGCTGGGGCGAGACAAGTGCTGACCTTTATCTACTGCCCGGAATGCGACGTCCCGGCCGAGGTAACCGGCCGCTTCGCGCTGGCCAGCACGAGCGGCCAGGTTGACCACCTCGTCCTGCACTGCCTGGCTGGACACATCTACCGGATGGCCTCGGACCAGCTGCCCGAGTCGGCCCGCCAGCACCTGCTGATGCAGGAACTCGCGCCGCACGTGTCGCACGTAGCCTTCGGTCCCACCAGCTAGTGCTGCCGTCGTCGGCGGGCCGGCGCCGGGATGGCCTAGCCGAGGGCGGCGCGGAGGTCCTCGATCAGGTCGTCGATGTTCTCGATCCCGACCGACAGCCTGACCAGGTCGGACGGAACCTCGAGCGGGGAGCCGGCCACCGAGGCGTGCGTCATCCTGGCCGGGTGCTCGATCAGTGACTCGACGCCGCCCAGCGACTCGCCCAGCGTGAACAGCCTCGTCCGACCGCACATCTCGACCGCCGCTGCCTCTCCCCCGGCGTGCCGGAACGACACCATGCCGCCGAAGCCCCGCATCTGCTTCGCCGCCACCTCGTGACCGGGATGGTCGGCCAGCCCCGGATAGTAGACCCGCGCGACCCGGGGGTGATTCGCCAGCATGGCCGCCACCTGCGCGCCGTTGTCACAGTGCCGGTCCATCCGGACGGCCAGGGTCTTGACTCCGCGCAGGGTCAGCCAGGCGTCGAACGGGCCGCCGGCCGAGCCGACCGCGTTCTGCAGGAAGGCCAGCCTTTCGGCCAGGTCGGAGTCGGAGACGACGAGCGCGCCGCCGACTACGTCGGAGTGACCGCCCAGGTACTTGGTGGTCGAGTGGATCACCGCATCGGCCCCGAGGGCGAGCGGCTGCTGCAGGTAAGGCGAGGCGAACGTGTTGTCCACCGCGAGCAGGGCGCCGGCCGTGTGCGCGACCTCCGCGAGCGCGCCGATGTCGGCGATCGACAGCAGCGGGTTGGTCGGCGTCTCGACCCAGATCAGCCTCGCGCCGTGGGCGGCCACCGCGGCCCTGACCGCTTCGGTGTCGGAGACGGGCACCGGGTGATAGGTGACTCCCCAGTGCGCCATCACCTTGTCGAACAGCCGGAACGTGCCGCCGTACGCATCGTGCGGGATCAGCACGTGGCCTCCTGGCTGGCAGACCGCGCGGACCAGGCAGTCCTCGGCGGCCATCCCCGACGCGAACGCCAGCGCCCGGACGCCGCCTTCGAGCGCGGCCAGGCACTCCTCCAGCGCCCCCCGGGTCGGATTGGCGGTGCGGGAGTACTCATAGCCCTCGACCCAGCGGCCAGGCCCCGAGCCGGCGCCGGCCAGCGAGCCGCCGCGCACGCCCCCAACACCGTCCTGCTTGTACGTGGAGACCTGATAGATCGGCGGGACGACAGCACCGGTCAGCGGGTCTGGTTCCTGCCCGGCATGGATTGCCAGCGTCTCGAATCCGTCGCCGCGGTCGATCTGAGCCATCTGCGCGATCCCCTCCCGATGCGTCCGGCCCGTGCCGGACTGGCCAGCCCCGGACCCAGCCGGCCTCTCAGCCGGCCAGGTACATCAGCACATCCTGCCTGGTGATCATTCCGGCCGGCTTCCCGTCGACCAGAACGACCGCCGCGCCTGCCTTCTCCAGCGCGGCGATCGCGGCGCTGATGGCCTCGCCCGACCCGATCATCGGCAGCGGCGCCGACATGTGGCCTGAGATGGGCTCGCCAGGCGCGGCCCGCCCGGTCACCAGCGCGTCGAGCAGTTCCCGCTCCGTGATAGAGCCGATCACCTCGGCCGCCATCACCGGAGGCTCCTCCTTCAGCACGGGGAGCTGCGAGACGTCGTACTCGCGCAGCGTCTCGATCACCGCCCGTACCGTCTCGTCCGGATGCGCGTGCACGAAGAGGGGCAACTGGCCGCGCTTGCGATCGAGCACGTCGGCGATTCTGGGCTCGGCGGTCTCCGAGGTCAGGAAGCCGTAGTCGGCCATCCAGTCGTCGTTGAACACCTTGGACAGGTAACCGCGGCCACCGTCGGGCAGCAGCACCACGATGACGTCATCAGGCCCGGCGTGCTCGGCGACCTTCAGCGCCGCGACCACGGCCATCCCGCACGACCCGCCGACGAGCAGTGCCTCCTCGGCCGCCAGCCGCCTCGTCATCTGGAACGACTCAGCGTCGCTCACCGCGATGATCTGGTCGCAGATGCCCTTGTCGTAGGTATCGGGCCAGAAGTCCTCGCCGACGCCCTCGACCAGGTAGGGGCGCCCGGTGCCGCCCGAGTAGACGGATCCCTCGGGGTCGGCGCCGATGACCCTGACCCGGCCGCCCGAGACCTCCTTGAGGTATTTTCCAGTGCCCGAGATCGTCCCGCCGGTGCCGATGCCGGCCACGAAGTGGGTGACCTTTCCTTCGGTCTGCTCCCAGATCTCCGGGCCGGTGGTCAGGTAGTGCGACTCAGGATTGGCGGGGTTCGCGTACTGGTTCGGCTTCCAGCCGCCCGGAATCTCGCTGGCCAGCCGGTCGGAGACGCTGTAGTAGGAGTCGGGCGAGTCCGGCGAGACCGTGGTCGGGCAGACCACCACGTCGGCACCGTAGGCGCGGAGCACGCTGATCTTGTCCGGTGCCACCTTGTCCGGGCAGACGAAGACGCATTTGTAGCCCTTCTCGGCCGCCACGATAGCCAGCCCGACACCAGTGTTTCCCGAGGTCGGCTCGATGATCGTGCCGCCGGGGCGGAGCGCGCCCGAAGCCTCGGCCGCTTCGACCATCCGCAAGGCGATCCGGTCCTTGACCGACCCGCCCGGGCTCATGTACTCCACCTTGGCCAGCACCGTCGGCGCGTCGCCAGGGCCGGCCTGGTACCCGGACCCGTGCCCGCGGCTGTGCCCGCTGCCCAGATGGCGGGTCACCTTGCGCAGCCTGACCAGCGGCGTGTTCCCGATCAGATCGATCAGCGACTCGTGCACCTGCATGGCTGAACCACCTTGTTTCTCCGGGCGTGCGGCGCCGACTCTCTGGCCCGGCGCCTGCTGCCTGAGGCTGTCGCTGCGTGAGGACGGCGCCGCATCATGACAGGCCAGTTCTTACCCTAGCCGCGCGGCCCAACCATCGTGCTGGCCGGGCGGCGCCGCTGCTCGGGAGGCGTTAACGGCGCGCCGCGGGCCGCAATGGGGCCACAGGGGACGAAGATCCAAAGAGCGCTACGGTTCGCAATCGCGTTGTTACACTCTGTCGCGAGCATGACTGAGGCATCTGAGCCGAGGGGGGACCTCGTGACATTGCTGCTGGCTGATCAGGACCGGCTCGTGAGCCGTCCGCCGATCGAACATTTCTCGCCCTGCGTACCCTCTCTGGGCTCCTTTCGCGCGGCCGTCAGCGACCTGGTCACCGAGATCGGCCACTGCACATCGACGGATGCCAAGTGCGCGGAACACATTCTGGGCAAGCGCCTGGAGGAGGACGATCTCGCCACGGTGCTGGAGGCCACGCCGGACGGCTGGGACGCCACGGTGGCCAAGCTGCTCTTCGAGGTGCGGAACTACGAGCCGAGCCCGCGCAACGCGACGGGCAGCCTCGCAGCGCTGGTCAGGATCTCGCTGCTGGCGCAGATCGACGCCATGTGGTGGGGCCGCACGCCCAGCTTCGGCAAGGACTCCGACGTCCGCGACGCCGTCGAGCTGGTCGACCTCGACGAGCTCGACGAGGACGGCCAGCTGAGCTTCCGGTACCGGCACCAGGCCATCACGCTGGTGGCCAGGGCCGCGCGGTCGGCCGAGCGGCGGGCGCTGCCCGGGCGCTCGCCGCGAACGGCCGGGCTGTGGCTGCCTAGGTCGCGGCCGCAGATAGTGGCCTGGCTGAACCAGCTCGCCGACGAGTTCGCCCGGATCGCGCCGGACGGAACGCCGCCGCTCTGGGTCACCAGCCTGGCCCGGAGCGTGGAGCACCAGCGGCATCTCAAGTCACTCGGCTACATCGCGCTGCTGCCGAGCGCACACTGCGTCGGCTTCGCCGCCGACATCGAGATGAAGTGGTACCGCCGGTTCCACGCGCACCGGATCCTGCGCGGGCTGCTACTCGACTGTCAGCGCGCCGGCGAGGTTAACGTCATCGACGAGGGCCAGGCCTGGCACGTGTGCCTGCACCCGGATGTGGTCCAGGGGCCGCGCCGGATTCCTGCGCCCAGGGCCGGCAGCTGACCAGCGGTGTGCGGCATTGCCCTGATCGCGGGGCCGGGCGCGAGCGCGGCTACTTTCCGCCAGATGCTCGATGTGCTGAAGCCACGTGGCGATAGCGAGGAGATCAGCCTCAGCGACGGCCTGATGGCCGGAACGCAGCGGCTCCGCATCGTCGACCCCGACCGGGCAGTCCAGCCCTGGATCTCCGCCGACCAGCGCTGGCTGCTCTGCTATAACGGCGAGATCTTCAATCACCGCGCGCTGCGCGACGAGCTGCGCGGGCTGGGCCGCCAGTTCCGCAGCGAGAGCGACACCGAGGTGATCGCCGAGGCGTTCGGGCAGTGGGGCGAGAGCGCCGTGCGGCGGCTGCGCGGCGAGTTCGCCTTCGCGATCACCGAGCGGTGGTCAGGCCGTACGTACCTGGCCCGTGATCCGCTCGGGGTCAAGCCGCTGTACTGGTCGGTCAGCGGCGGCTGCCTGCATGTCGCGTCGGAGGTCAAGGCGCTTGTGCCGGTCGGCGCCCCGGTCGCGGAGGTCTCGCCTGGCCAGCACGGATGGGCGAGCCCGGGCGGCAAGCCCCGGCTGTCCCGGTACAGCGACCTGCTGAGCCCGCTCGGGCCGGCCGAGGACGTCGCGCCGCTCACCGATGCCGCCGAGGCCGCGGGCCTGATCCGCGCGGCGCTGCGGGACAGCATCGAGGTGCGGCTCGACACCGGGATGACGGTCGGGGTGATCCTCTCCGGCGGCCTGGACAGCTCGCTGACGCTGCTGCATGCCCGTGCCGCCCACCCCGACTGCGTGGCCTTCACGGTCGGCGCGCCCGGGAGCGAGGACATCGCCTACGCCCGCAGGCTGACCGCCGATCTCGGCGTCCGGCACGAGGTAATCGAGATCACCCCGCGCGACATCCGGCTGGCCGACATCCGGGAGGCGATCAGGATCTCCGAGCTCACCGAGTACGGCGACATCATCAATGCGGTCGTCTCGGTGCCGCTGTTCCGGCGCATCGCCAGCCTCGGGATCAAGGTCGTCCTGACCGGGGACGGGTCGGACGAGCTGTTCGGCGGGTACCCGATGTACGACCAGATCGGGCCGGCCCAGGCACGGCGGCTGTTCCTGCACAAGCTCGCGAACCTGGGCCGGACCGAGCTGCAGCGGGTCGACCGGACGAGCATGGCCAGCGGCGTCGAGACCAGGGTGCCGTTCCTCGACCCGGTCCTGGTTGACCTCGCGATGCGGCTGCCGATGACGCTGAAGGTCCGGGACGGCGTCGAGAAGTGGATTCTCCGGCAGGCGTTCGCCGATCTGCTGCCCGACTACATCAGGCAGCGGCCGAAGAACCCGATGTCCTACGCCTCCGGGCTGCACGAGCGGGCCAGGATGTACAAGCCGATGTTCGCCCGAATCCACCGCTCGTTCGGGTACGGCCTGCACGAGCCGGTGCGCCGGGACTTCTCCGTCCTGCTCCAGCAGTGCGGCAACAACCTCGATCTCGCGATCGCGCAGGCCTCGGCCCGGCTCGACTACAGCACCCGTGAGCACTGCCGGGACCTGGCCGGCGCGGCCAAATGGAACGCGGCGTCCCTGGTCGGGTCGCGTCCGGGAGCGAGCCGGGGCCGCCCGCGCGTGGCGAGCTGAGGCGACGGCCGGCCGCCGCGGCGGTGACCTGGCACGGGGCTGACGTCGCAGCGACCGTAAGCTACTGTGCGGTAAAGAACCGGGTATCGCCAGGGAGCCAACCATGCCAGAGGCAGTTATCGTCGCTACCGCGCGCTCGCCGATCGGACGGGCCTTCAAGGGGTCCATGACCAGCATCCGTCCGGACGACCTGGCGGTGCAGATGATCAAGGCGGCGCTGGCCAAGGTGCCGCAGCTCGACCCGGCCGACATCGAGGACCTGATTCTCGGCTGCGGGCTGCCGGGCGGCGAGCAGGGCTACAACATGGCCCGGGTCGTCGCCGTGATGCTCGGCCACGACGGCCTTCCCGGCACCACGATCACCAGGTACTGCTCGTCCTCCCTGCAGAGCACCCGGATGGCCTACCACGCGATCAAGGCCGGCGAGGGCGACGTCTTCATCTCGGCCGGGGTGGAGTGCGTCAGCAGGCTGGTCAAGGGCAGCAGTGACGGTGCTCCCGACACGAAGAACCCGGTCTTCGCCGAGGCCGAGGAGCGGGGGACGGCACGGGCCGCCGGGGGCGCCGGCGAGTGGCACGACCCGCGCGCGGACGGCCAGATTCCCGACATCTACCTCGCCATGGGCCAGACCGCGGAGAACGTCGCCGAGCTGCGCGGCATCACCCGCGCCGAGCAGGACGAGTTCGGCGTCCGCTCGCAGAACCTGGCCGAGAAGGCGCTCGCCGACGGGTTCTGGCAGCGCGACATTACCCCGGCAACCCTGCCGGACGGCACCGTCGTCGCGGCCGACGACGGGCCGCGGGCCGGGACGACGCTGGAGAAGGTGGCCACGCTGCAGCCAGTGTTCCGGCCGGACGGCACGGTGACCGCCGGGAACTGCTGCCCGCTGAACGACGGCGCCGCGGCGGTCGTGGTCATGAGTGATAGCAAGGCCGCGGAGCTCGGGCTCACGCCGCTGGCCAGGATCGTGTCGACCGGCGTGACCGCGCTGTCGCCGGAGATCATGGGGCTGGGGCCCGTCGGGGCGTCCCGCCAGGCGCTGGCCAGGGCAGGCATGACCATCGAGGACATCGACCTGGTCGAGATCAACGAGGCCTTCGCCGCGCAGGTCATCCCGTCCTATCGCGACCTGGGTATCGACATCAGCAAGCTGAACGTCAACGGCGGCGCGATCGCGGTCGGCCACCCGTTCGGGATGACCGGAGCCAGGATCACGTCGACCCTGCTGAATAGCCTGCAGTTCCACGACAAGACGTTCGGGCTCGAGACGATGTGCGTCGGCGGCGGGCAGGGCATGGCGATGATCTTCGAGCGGCTCTCCTGATCGCAGCGCTGCCGCGTCCCGCGACGGGACCGCGGTACCGGGCCGGCCCGGTGGCTGGTCCGGACCAGCGCGGGGCAGCAGTGCCCGGCATGCCGGGCTTGACGGATGTGCTCTCGTTAATGCCGTGGTTGCATAACGGAACAGTCACGTTCAGGTCTTGCCAGGACGCCGCCGGTGGTGCAGGCTCAAGTCAGGAGTCTCATCTCGGCCGTGGAGGTGCCCCTTGTCCCTGATCCACTCTCCGGAGATGCACAAGAACCTGATAGCCCGCATCCCGCGGGTCACCGGCAGCGATCTCAGAGAGTGGTTCCATCGCCTGGAATCGGGGCCGTCCTTCATGCGGCACGCCGAGCGGGCGACGTGGCTGGCCGATGAGCACGGGCTGACGCACGCCTATGCCGCTGCGATCGTGCACGAGTACGAGGTGCAGCGGCGAACGCGCCTGAACAGCGCCTGATCGGCGAGCATGGACCTCGAGCGCGCCCGGGAGTTCATGCGTGTCCACCATCGGGCCGTGCTCGCGACAAGGCGGTCCGACGGGCTTCCGCAGCTTTCTCCTGTCACGGTGGGCGTCGGTGACGACGGCCGTGTCCTGGTCAGCACCCGCGAGACGGCCATCAAGACGAAGAACCTGGCCCGCGATCCGCGTGCCTCGCTCTGCGTGCTGACGGACAGGTTCTTCGGGGAGTGGCTTCAGGCCGAGGGCACCGTCGAGATCATCCATCTGCCTGAGGCAATGGACCTGCTGGTCGACTACTACCGCCTGATCTCGGGCGAGCACCCGGACTGGGAGGACTACCGCCAGGCGATGGTGCGCGATCGCAGAGTGATCGTGGCGATCACGCTAACCCGCGCCGGGCCCGACCGCAGCGGCTGATCGGGAGGCACGCCGATCGGGAGGCAGACAGGCAGGGTTCTCCCAGTGAGTCGATCACCGGCCGGGCGGCGGGCACGCAGCCTGAGCGGGTTTCCGGCACGAGGCGCACCAGGCTCACGACACGAGGCACCCCAGGCTTCCCGGAGGCCCGGGTCGCCTGAAGGCCCGGGTCGCCTGAAGGCCCGGTGCCTGAAGCCGGATCGCCTGAAGGCCCGGATCGCCTGAAGGCCCGGGTCGCCTGGTTGCCGTCTGTCGCCCTCGGCTGACGCCGCGAGGCCTGCACTCTGGCGCCGAGGGCATCCCCCGGTGTACCGGAAATGCCCGGGATGCCGGACAGTCTCATGGCAAATCTCCAGCGCGAGTGCGCCAGGGCAAGGCCCGCGAAAGACGAGGGCAAGCACCCCGGCATGGGTCCTAAAAAAATTTGGCGCCGTTGCACTGCTAACGATTGTGGTCGCCCTAGCGTGTGATTCATATATTTTGAATAACCGAGCGCGACGTTGCTCGTGAGTAGTGAATCGCAGATTAGGGCTCACAGACCGCCGCCGTAACTGGAGACGCTGGTCTGGCCTGATGATCGACAGGTCTCTGACCTGCGATGATGTTCAAGAATCTGCTCGTCGGCAGATACACGATCTTCGGTACCCCCGGTCGGGCTCGAACCGACACTGGCGCCCTTTTAGGGGGCTCGCCTCTTCCCTTGGGCTACGGGGGCGCGGAAATCGTACCCCATCTTGCGCTGTTTATTCAAACATTCTGCGGAATCGGGCAGGGGACTATTATAAGCTACCAAGTAGACATTAGCCACGCACACATCTGTGCAGTTGCATGTGCAATTCAGCCATTGTTACTTGACGGCCGTCACCGGGTCGCCGGACAGTAGCGCGACGCCGCGCACCGCGACGATGCGCGGACCGGTCCTGACCGAGGCGCCAGCCTGGCTAGGTCGCTCTCCGCCAGATCGCCGCGTAAACGTCGCCGCCACCGCCGGCGCCGATCGGGGGCGGTGACGGCGACGAAGATGCCCCGGTCAGCCGGCAACCGGTCAGCGACATCCCGGTCGGCGAAATCCGGTCAGCCGGCATCCGCGTGGGTACGGGCCCGCTCGAAGACGGCGTCAAGCATCGCGCCGGTAACCCGGCCGGTGAAGGTGTTCTGCTGGCTCGGGTGATAACAGCCCAGAACGAGCAGCCCGTCCAGCATGACCTCGGCGCCATGGCCAAACGCGGGCCGCGGTACCGGGATCCGCAGGCCGGTCCTGGCCAGTTCGCGCCAGACGGCCTGCCAGGCGAAATGGCCCAGGCACACGACGGATCGCAGGCTGGCAGCGATCAGGTCGAATTCCGCCGCTAGCCACGGCTCGCAGGTGTCCCGTTCGGTAATCGTCGGCTTGTTCTCCGGGGGCGCGCACCGGACCGCGGCTGCCATCCTGACTCCGAGCAGGCGCTGTCCGTCGCCGGCGGCCACGCTGGTCGGGCTGGCCGCCAGGCCGCACCGCCAGAGCGACTCGAACAGCACGTCCCCGCTGCGGTCACCGGTAAAGATGCGGCCGGTCCTGTTGCCGCCGTGCGCCGCAGGCGCCAGCCCCACGATCAGCACGCCGGGCCGCTCGTCTCCCCAGCCGGGGACCGGGCGGCCCCAGTACGGCTGATCCGCGAACGCCCGCCGCCTGGTCGACGCGACCTGCTCCCGCCAGCCGACCAGGCGCGGGCAGGCGCGGCAGACTGACTGCCTGGCGGTCAGTTCAGTCACCGACCCGGCCCCGGCCGCCAGGGAGCGGACACTGGCCGCGTCGGTCGCGACGGGTGTCGCCCCCGTCGCCGGGTCACCGGGCCACCCGGAGCCCGGCTGGACCGGGCCGGCCACGGGCCGGAGGCGGTCGGCGGAGTCGTCGGCGCCGCCAGGCACGCTCATCGGCGCCCGGGGTTCGGACCCGCCATGGTGACGACTGACCAGGCGATGCCGTCGAGGATGTCGTGCTCGCTGGCGACTAGCTCAGCGAAGCCGAACCGGTCCATGATCCGGTCCAGGATCAGCGCTCCGGCGCCGATGACGTCGACCCGGCCGGGGTGGATCACCGGGTTCGCCGCGCGCAGGTCATGGCCCTGGCTGAGCAGGCTGAGCGTGACCTCGTGCACCCGGCCGGCGCTTATCCGCGCGTGGTGGACGCGCGCCGGATCGTAGCTGGCCAGATCCAGGGCAACGGCGGTCAGGGTGGTGACCGAGCCCGCGAGCCCGACGAGGGTGCGCGCGCTCGTCACCGGGATCGACCCGGCCACCGTGGCCAGGGCGGCATCGATGTCCCTAGTCGCGGCGGCGACCTGGTCCTGAGCCGGCGGATCGTCGTGCAGGTGCCGCTCGGTCAGCCGGACGCAGCCGATGTTGACCGAGATGGCAGCGAGCCCGTGCCGGGCGTCGGCCCCGGGAGAACCGAACACGAACTCGGTCGACCCGCCGCCGATGTCCACGACCAGGAACGGCGGCTCCGGCTGGTCGAGCTGGTCCGGCTGACCGGGCGCGCCGGCCCGGCCGAGCTCGGCCGTCGCGCCCGAGAACGACAGGTAAGCCTCGTCCGAGCCGCTGACGACCTCGGGGTCGATCCCGAGTATCCGCCGTACTCCGGCGCTGAAGTCGGCGGCATTCGAGGCGTCCCTCGTCGCGCTCGTCGCTACTAGCCGGACGGCGCTAGCCCCTGAGTCGCTGATCGCTCGCGCGTACTGCTCCAGCATCGCGAAAGTCCTGGCCAGTGCTTCGGGTGCCAGGCGCCCGGTGGCGTCGACACCCTGCCCGAGCCTGACGATCTCCATCCGGCGCTGCACGTCGGCCAGCGCGCTGCGGGCCGGGTCGATATCGGCGATCAGCAGGCGCAGCGAGTTCGTCCCGCAGTCGATCGCGGCTACTCGCTGCGCACCAGGTACGGCCATCGGACCCTCCGCTATGGCGTCCCGGGCACCTCGACGCAGGGCCCGGCTGCCCACCACTCTCCCATGGCCGCGAGGGCTTCCCGGCCAAGCGGGTTCGAGCCCGGCACGGCCAGCTCGTGCGCGGCGAGGGCATGCAGGCACTTGACCCGGTCCGGCATGCCACCGGCGGTGGGCGCGTCCGGCGGCAGGGGCGGCACGCCTGCGGCCGCGGCCGTCGCGGACCGCCTGGCCGCGTAGTCAAGATGTGCCCCGAGATGGGCCTCCCGCAGCCCTGCGTCGGCCGCGAGCCCGGCGTTCATCTCGCGCATCAGGCCGCCCGCTTCCAGCCGGCTCGCGGCCGCGCAGGCGCGAACGCAGGTCAGGTAGTACAGCGTCGGGAACGGCGTGCCGTCCGGCAGCCGGGGCGCGGTCTCAATGACGTCAGGCAGGCCGCACGGACACCGGTGCGCGACGGCCCGCGCGCCACGCGGCGGCCGGCCGAGTTGCCGGGTGACGGCAGCCTCGTCGGCGGTATCCAGGCTCACCCGTGCCGCGCCCTGACTGCCCGCGGCTGATTCGCCTGCTGAACTGAGGACCAGAGCCGCGCGTACCAAGGCACCGCGTCGGCCGGTGCCTTCGCCGTCTTGCCATTCCTCGTCGCCGGGGCGATGACGACGTAGCACATCTGTGTCGGCAGGCACATGTGCAGCCGGTCACGGGCCTGCTGCTCGATGAAGGAGGGGCTGTTCAGCCTCGTTCGCTCGTGCTCGAGATTCTTCAGGCGCAGGACGATCTGGCTGCGCTGCGCTTGCAGCTGGTCGATCTGCCTGCGCTGCTCGATGTACTCGCGAACCGGGTAGGCCAGGCTCAGCGCGATGGCGCAGAGCACAATGGCCAGGATCGCCGCGCGCCCGGTGAAGTGCGGCCGGGGACCGCCCGGCCGAGCCGCCCAGCTGGCGGACTTGGTCACTGGCTAGCTGCCGCGAACCTCGGGAACGCAGCAGCTCCCGCATAGGCGGCGGCATCGTCAAGCCGCTCTTCGATCCGAAGCAGCTGGTTGTACTTCGCCACCCGCTCCGACCTGGCCGGGGCTCCGGTCTTCATCTGCCCGCAGTTGATCGCTACCGCCAGGTCAGAGATCGTGGTGTCTTCTGTCTCGCCCGACCGGTGGCTGATCTGGCATCGCCAGCTGCTGCGATGGGCGAGGTCGACGGCGTCGAACGTCTCGGTCAGCGTCCCGATCTGGTTGACCTTGACGAGCAGCGCGTTCGCCGATCGCTCGGCGATACCGCGGCGGATCCGCTCCGGGTTGGTCACGAACAGGTCGTCGCCGACAATCTGCACCCGGTCCCCGATGCTGGTGGTCAGCTCCTGCCAGCCCTGCCAGTCGTCCTCGGCCAGCGGGTCCTCGAGCGACACGATCGGGTAGGCACCCAGCCAGCTCGCGTAGATCGCGGTCATCTCGGCCGCCGTCTTCGCGGTGCCCTCGAAGGTGTAGCTCCCGTCGCCGTAGAACTCCGATGCGGCGGCGTCGATCGCCACGCCCACATCCTGTCCAGGCGTGAAGCCGGCCGCCGCGATTGCCTCCATCAGCAGGTCCAGGGCGGCCTGGTTGTGCTCGAGATCCGGCGCGAAACCGCCCTCGTCGCCAACCCCGGTGTTCAGGCCGTGCTTCTTGAGGACCGACTTCAGGCTGTGATAAGTCTCGGCGCCCCAGCGGACTGCCTCGGAGAACGTGCTCGCGCCGATCGGGGCGATCATGAATTCCTGGATGTCGACGTTGGTGTCCGCGTGTGCCCCGCCGTTGAGAATGTTCATCATCGGCACAGGCAGGATGTGCGCGTTCGGACCGCCGAGGTAGCGGAAGAGCGGCAGCTGGGCCGACTCGGCCGCGGCCCGCGCGGCGGCCAGGCTGACTCCGAGTATCGCGTTCGCGCCGAGCCTCGACTTGTCCGGCGAGCCGTCGAGGTCGATCATCGCGAAGTCGATCAGCCGCTGCTCGTCGACATCCTGGCCGAGCAGCTCCGGCTGTATCTCGTCGATGACCGCGTTGACCGCCTGCTCGACGCCCTTGCCGCCGTACTCCTGGCCGCCGTCCCGGAGCTCGACCGCCTCGAACGCGCCAGTCGACGCGCCGCTGGGGACCGCGGCCCGGCTGTGCGTGCCGTCGTCGAGGACGATCTCGACCTCGACGGTCGGGTTGCCTCGCGAGTCCAGAATCTGCCTGGCATGGATGGCTTCAATGGACGACAAAGGACAACTCCCGTGTACCGCTTCGCTGATCTTACGTTTCGGAGCCTAACCGAGCCGCTTCGTCCCGCCCCCACCGGCACGCCGATCCCACCTCACTCCCCAGCCCCCACTCCCGCCCCCGCCCGACCGGTGCCCGCGCGCCGCCCGCGCCCCCACGCCGCCCGCGCCCCCGCGCCGCCCGCGCCGCCGCGCCGCCCGCGCCCCCACGGCTACAACAGCGTTGGGCCAGCGCTGTGATACAGCAACGGCGGTGGCCCAACGCTGTTGTTTTGGCGCCAGCGCCTCGACCGGGCGCATCGGCGCCAGCGGCGGTGCGTTAGTCGTCGGGGCAGTACCGCGAGGGGCGGTCAGGAGACTGGGTGGTCTTCCCAGGCGCGGAACCTGCTGCGGAAAACCCTCGCGGCGCGGCGAAGTTCGAGCTCGGGGTCCAGGCCGGCCACGGCGGCCCTGGCGACCAGCGCGAACAGTTCCGCTCCGATCGGGCTGACCGCATCAGGGCCCGTATCGTCCGATCCCCCGGCGCCAGGTGCCCCGGCCCCGAATCCGCCGACCCCGGACGCGCCGGCCCGAATCCGCCGGCCTCGGACCCGCCTGCCTCGGACCCGCCGGCCTCGGACCCGCCGGCCCCGGACCCGCCGGTCTCCGGTGGCCCGGCCCCTCGGCCCGCGGGCTCGGCCGGGCAGGCCACGCCGGCCAGGTCAGCGAGCTCGGCGGGAGCGCCGGCGCGCTGTGCCCGGCGCTGCAACTGGGCAGCCAGCGAGAGCGCAGGCTGGCCCATCGGCACGCCGTCCAGCGCCGACGTGCGGTCACCACCCGCCGCGGCGGCGCGCTCGTCGGCCTTGATCTGGTCCCAGTTCCGTTTCACGTCCTCGGCACCGGTCACGGTCACGTCAGCGAACACGTGCGGGTGCCTGCGGATTAGCTTGGCCGCGATGCCGTTCGCCACGTCATCGATGGTGAAGCCGGTCCCGTCGGTCCGTTCGGCCGCGACGCGGGCGTGGAACAGCACCTGGAGCAGCACATCGCCGAGTTCTCCGCGCAGCTCCGTCATGTCGCGGCGCTCGAGCGCCTCAAGCGCCTCGTAGGTCTCCTCGAGCAGATACGGCGCCAGCGACTCGTGCGTCTGCCTAGCGTCCCACGGGCACTCGGTCCTCAGCCGGTCCATGATCGCCACCAGGTCGAGCAGCGCCACGCCAGCCACGTCCCGCGCTCCCGCCACTTCCGCTGCCCCGCTGTCGCTCATAGTCGCCTCCGTGTTCATGATCACGGCGGATTGCCGTGTTATAACGCGGTCAACTCGCCACGATCATGGAAAGCGGGGGCCGGGGGGCCGGCGGAGCCGGGGGGCCCGGCGGGGCCTGGGCGGCGCCGGGGGCCTAGGCGGCGGCGGGGCGGGCGGGGTCAGCACTTCGGGGTTAGCTGCGCCGAGGTACTCGTCAGCTTGCCGGCCGGGACCGCGGCGAGCGTGCTCGGAGCGGGCACCACGATGAACTGCCGGTAGTCGAACGCGCCGTACTGCGGGTTGACCTTGATGTTCATGCTCTTGGCGGCCAGGCACTGCACGTGGTTGACCTTGGCGACCAGCGCCTGCTGCTGGGTCGCCGAGACGGGCGGCACGCCGTTGTCGAGCTTGGCCTGCAGCTTGACCTGGATCGCGATCCAGCGACCGAGCTCCGGCAGCAGGTCGGGCGGCAGGCCGTTCAGCACGGCCGCCTCGGAGAGGGTGTCCCCCGACTGAGCCGCCCTGGTCTTCTCGGCGTCCAGCTGCAGCTGAGCCTGGTGCGGCGTGACGACGATCCCGCTGCGCCTGGCCACCTGCTCGGTGGTCGCGAACCGGAGCATCCAGGTCAGCACCTGGCGGGACATGGCGGCCGGCTTGTAGCCGATCTGGACCTTCGCCTTGTCCGCCTGGTAGCTGGCGTTGAGGTTCGAGACCTCGTCCGCGAGCTCCGTGCTCGAGATCCGCTGATTGCTGTACAGCGCGGCCGCGCCGAGCTGGGTCTGCCCGCAGCCGGCCAGCGTCAGCGCTCCGGCCGCCACGGCCGCTCCGGCGGCTGCCCGCCTCAGGACGGTCTGCCTCAGGGCGGGCCGCTGCCCGATGATCCGCCGCACCACGACTCTCCTTCGCAACACCTGAGCGCGGCCCGGTCCGGGCCGCCGCACCGCCGCCACCCTAGCTGCCAGCCAGGTCCGCTGCCTGGCCGCCAGCCGCCCGGCCACCAGCTGCCTGGCCGCCAGCTTCCGGACCGCCAGCTTCCGGACCGCGGGCTTCCGGACCGCCGGTTTCCTGGCCGCCGGCCGCGTGGGCGGCCAGCTGCTGGTCGAAGATCGCTTCGATCAGCTCTTCGCACCACGTCAGCAGGTCGCCGTCGCGCAGCGACGGGGCGCCGATCGGCGTGACCGACCCGGAACCTCGACCGCTGGCGCTGGACCGGCCCGAGCCACCACCACCGCGCGAGCCTGGCCGGGCTGCCAACCTTCGGCACCGGTACGAGCATGGTACGCACCGCGGGCTTGAGCAGGGTCCGCGGGTACAGCCGCTGCACCCTGACCTCGCGCGACTCGGGCAGCTCGACCGGCGCGAACCTGATGTGGTTGCCCTGCTGGGTAATGTCAGTCAGCCCGGCCCGGCGTGCCCGGGCCCGCAGTCTGGCCACCTCAAGCAGGTTGAGCACCGGTCGCGGCGGGGCGCCGTACCGGTCGGTCAGCTCCTCGGTCACGGCGGTGATGTCCGCGTCGGACTCGATCGCCGCGATCGAGGTATAGGCCTCGAGCCGCAGCCGCTCCCCGGCCACGTAGTCGTGCGGGATGTGCGCGTCCACCGGCAGCTCGACCCTGACCTCGGCTCGCTCGGCCGGGCCGTCGCCCTTCATCTCGCTGACAGCCTCGCCGATCATCCGCACGTACAGGTCGAACCCCACCCCGGCGATGTGCCCCGACTGCTCGCCGCCGAGCAGGTTGCCGGCGCCGCGGATCTCGAGGTCCTTCATGGCCACGAACATCCCGGCGCCGATCTCGGTGTGCTGGGCGACCGTCGCGAGCCGCTCGTGAGCCGTCTCGGTCAGCGGCTTCTCCGGCGGGAACAGGAAGTACGCGTAGCCGCGTTCCCGGCTCCGGCCGACCCGGCCGCGCAGCTGGTGCAGCTGGGACAGGCCGTAGGCATCGGCCCGGTCCACGATCAGGGTGTTCGCGTTGGGGATGTCCAGTCCGGACTCGACGATGGTGGTGCAGACCAGCACGTCGAACTGCTTGTCCCAGAAGTCGACCATGATCTTCTCGAGCGTGTGCTCGTTCATCTGGCCGTGCGCGACCGCGATCCGCGCCTCGGGCACGAGGTCGGCCAGCCGGGCCGCGACCTTGCCGATCGAGGCGACCCGGTTGTGCACGAAGAAGGTCTGGCCGTCGCGGAGCAGCTCCCGGCGGACCGCCGCCGCGATCTGCTTCTCGTCGTACGGCCCGACGAAGGTCAGCACCGGGTGCCGCTCCTCCGGCGGGGTCAGGATCGTGGACATCTCCCTGATCCCCGCGATGCCCATCTCCAGGGTCCGCGGGATCGGCGTGGCCGACATCGAGAGCACGTCGACCTGGGTGCGCATCGCCTTCAGGTACTCCTTGTGCTCGACGCCGAACCGCTGCTCCTCGTCGATGATGATCAGCCCGAGGTTCTTGAACCTGGTCTCGGGCGAGAGCAGCCGGTGCGTGCCGATCACCACGTCGACGGTCCCGTCGGCGAGTCCGGCCAGCGTCTGCGTCACCTCGGAGTTCGACTGGAACCTCGACAGCGCGCGCAGCTCGACCGGGAACGGCCCGTATCGCTCGCCGAACGTCTGCATGTGCTGCTGCACGAGCAGCGTGGTCGGCACCAGGACGGCGACCTGCTTGCCGTCCTGCACGGCCTTGAACGCCGCCCGGACGGCCAGCTCGGTCTTCCCGTAGCCGACGTCACCGCAGATCAGCCGGTCCATCGGGAGCGGCTTCTCCATGTCCCGCTTGATCTCGTCGATCGCGGCGAGCTGATCGGGAGTCTCGGCGTACGGGAACGCGTCCTCGAGCTCGCGCTGCCACGGCGAGTCCTGGCCGAACGCGTGCCCCGGCGAGGCGACCCTGGCCGAGTAGAGCCTGATCAGCTGGGCGGCGATCTCCCTGACCGCCTTGCGGGCCCGGCCCTTGGTCTTGGCCCAGTCGGCGCCGCCGAGCCGGTGCAGGCTCGGCGCCTCGCCGCCTGAGTACCTGGTGACCTCGTCGAGCTGGTCGGTCGGCAGGTACAGGCGATCCGGCGGATGGCCCCGCTTGCTCGGCGCGTACTCGATGACCAGGTACTCGCGGGTTGAGCCCTGGATGGTCCGGCTGGTCATCTCCAGGTACCGGCCGACGCCGTGCTGACTGTGCACCACGTAGTCACCGGGCGTGAGCTGCAGCGGGTCGATGCCGCCGCGCCGCCGGCTCGGCATCCGGCTGCGGTCCCGCGCACTTCCCCGCTGCCCGGCCAGGTCCGCCTCGGACAGCACGGCCAGCCTGATTCCCGGCCAGGTGAAGCCCCAGTCGAGCTGGCCGGTCGCCACGACGGCGACGCCCGGCTCGGGCAGGCTGTCCAGGTCGCCGGCCCGCGCGCCGAGGTTCTCGCCGCGGAGCAGTTCGGCCAGCCGCTGGCCCGGCCCGTGACCCTCGGTGACCAGGGCGACCCGCCACCCGTCGCTCAGCCAGCCGCGCACGTCGGCGATGACGCGGGCGGTGTCGCCGTGATAAGACGTGGCCGGACTAGCCATGATGCGGAAAGATTCGTGACCGTCGTCCTCGTCGGGCCAGCCGGCGTCCTCGCCCGCAGCCGCCCCGCCTCCGCGCACCGGACCGGTGTCGTCGCTCGGGGCGGCCGACCTCGGGGTGACCCGGCCGGCGTCGTTCCAGCCCCGGCCGTCCCGGGCCGCGGCACTTGCCATCCGGCCTGATCCGCGGGTGGGCTCCGTTATCCCCTCTGGATCTTCGGTGCTGAACGGGGTGATCGTCCACCATCTGATGCCGAGGCTGGCCGCCGTGGCCCGGACCTGGCTGATCGGCTGGAACGCGGCGCCGCCGAGGTCGATCGGGACCTGGGCGCCCGCGGCCGCGTTCACCCACGAGGCCTCGAGGAATTCCTGGCTGGTGCGCACCAGGTCGGCGGCGCGGGTCCTGATTCGCTCCGGGTCGCAAGCGACCACCAGCGCGCCGGGTGGCAGCGAGTCGATCAGCAGTTCCATCCGGTCGGCCAGCAGCGGGGCGAACGCCTCCATGCCCTCGACGCTGATTCCCTCGGCCATCTTGCTCAGCACGTCGCCCAGGCCCGGGTACTCGGAGGCCAGCTGCTTGGCTCGGTGCCGCACGGCAGGGGTCAGCAGCAGCTCGCGGCACGGCGGCGCCCAGACCGAGTCGGCTGACGTGCCGAGCGACCGCTGGTCCGCCGCGCGGAACGGCCTGATCTCCTCGATCTCCGAGCCGAAGAACTCGACCCGGAGCGGGTGCTCCTCGGTCGGCGGGAACACGTCGAGGATGCCGCCGCGGACCGCTATCTCGCCCCGGTTGGTGACCAGGTCGACCCGGGCGTACCCGATCTCGACCAGCCTGGTCACCACGTCATCGAGCTCAGCCTGCTTGCCCTGGTCGAGCCGCACGGGCTCGAGCTGGCCGAGGCCGCCGACCAGCGGCTGCAGGACGCTGCGGACCGGCGTGGCCACGACCTGAAGCGGGCCGGACCTGGGGTCCCCGCGGTCCGGGCTGACCAGGCGGCGCAGCACGGCCAGCCGGCGCCCCGAGGTATCCGAGCGCGGCGACAGCCGCTCGTGCGGCAGCGTCTCCCAGGCCGGGAAGTACTCGGCGGCGTGCGGGTCGGGCAGCAGTGAGGTCAGCGCGCTGGTCAGGTCCTCGGCCTCGCGGGCAGTCGCCGTCAGGGCGAGCACGAACCGCCCCCGGTCCCGGTCGCCCGGGCCGCCGGCGACGTCCCCCGTCTCGCTCAATGCGGCCAGGGCAGCGATGAGAACAGGCCGCAGCGCGGCCGGCGCGACCAGGTCGGCATCGCCGCTCCCCGGCTGCCCGGCGTAGCTCAGCGCGCGCCTGAGCTGCGGGTCGTCGGCGACGGCGGGAAGCAGACCGGTAAGGCTCATCTTGTCCTCTGCACTTGGCGTCCGCAGCCCGCGGCGGACGCCACGGGCAGCACGACGAGCCCGCGTTCAGGCTCGAACGCGGGATACGCCCCTAGTTTACGTGCCCGCCGGGCGGCTCGCCGACATGCGGGGCTGCTCCGCCCGGGGCCCGCCAGGCACGGGTAACCTCAGGCATGCCGCAGGCAGGCGGCGAACGGAGGACGCAGTGAGTGCGCAGGCGCAGGCCGACCCGGTTATCGATCACGCATCGCTGGCGTCGCTGACATTGGATACCCGGCAGCTCGGCGACCTCGAGCTGATCCTGTCCGGCGCGCTCGCGCCGCTGCGCGGCTTCATGACGAGCACCGACGCGGCCTCGGTCACGGCCTCGGCGACGCTGGCCGACGGGACTCCGTGGCCGATCCCGGTCACGCTCGAGGTTCCGGCCGACGCCGTCGACGCTGACGCGGAGCGCGTGCTGCTCGCCGATCCAGAGGGCACCCCGCTCGCCGTGCTCAGCATCGCCGAGCGAAGCCCGCTGGCGGCCGACGAGCAACGGGTGCTGCTGGCCGGGCCGGTCACCGCGCACCGCCGCGTCGAGCATGGCTCGTTCCGCCGCCTGATGATCTCGCCGCAGCAGGCGCGGGCTGAGCTCGGCGACGGGCCGGTGCTGGCCTTCGCGACCAGGTCGCCGATGGGCGGCCGCCAGATCGGCCAGCTCCGGCATCTGGCCGGGCAGCTTGGCGCCCGGCTGCTGATCCTGCCGATGGTCGCCGGGCCGGCCGAGGTGGTCAGGACGCCTGAGTCGCTGATCAGGACCGTGCTCGCCGCGGCCAGGAACCTCCCGGCCGGGACGCTCGTGGTCCCGGTCCCGCTCGCCCAGCGGGACGGGGCGCCGGCCGTGCCCGGCCAGGATCAGGCCCGCGAGCTGGCCGCTATCGCCATCGTGGCCGCCGCGTACGGCGCGACCCACCTGATGGCCGATGGCTGGCGGGACCCGGCTGGTGCCGCCAGCCCCGCTGGTGACGGGCTGGCTGACGAGGCCGGGCCGGCTGGCCCGGTCCCCGGCCTGCCCGGCGCCCCGATCCCGGTCCTGCCGTCCGGCGACTGGGCCTACGATCAGCGGGCCGAGGTGTGGCGGCCGCTGGCCCTGATCGAGGCCGGGCTGGAGGTCGAGGACCTCACTGCCGACCAGCTCGCCGACATGCTCGACACCGGCGCCGAGATCCCGCCCTGGTTCGCTTCCGAGGCCGTCGCGGCCGAGCTCCGGCACTGCCGGCCGCCGCGGTCGGAACGAGGCTTCGTGCTGTTCCTCACCGGCCTGTCCGGGTCGGGGAAGTCGACGATCGCCAGGGACCTGCGCGACCTGCTGGCCGAGCGAGGCGACCGCCGGGTGTCGCTGCTCGATGGCGACCTGGTGCGCTCGCTGCTGTCGGCCGGCCTGACGTTCTCACGGGCGGACCGTGACCTGAACATCGCGAGGATCGGCTATGTCGCCGCCGAGATCGCCAAGCACGGCGGCATCGCGATCTGCGCCCCGATCGCGCCGTTCGCGGCCGCCCGAGACCAGGTCAGGCAGATGGTTTCGGAGGTGGGTGACTTCCTGCTCATCCATGTCGCGACGCCGGTCGAAGTCTGCGAGCAGCGGGACCGCAAGGGCCTGTACGCCAAGGCGCGGGCCGGCCTGATCAAGCAGTTCACCGGCGTATCTGATCCCTATGAGGAACCGGCGGACGCGGTCCTGGTGCTCGATACCTCGGTCATCAGCCGTGCCGACGCGACCGGCGCGATTCTGGCCATGCTGACCAGGGGCGGCTGGCTGGCCGACTAGGCCAGTGCCGGACTGGACCCGCGGGGGATAATGCCGGGTCGCGCTAGTCCTGGTCCTCGGCCCTGGTGCCCGCGTCGAGCCCCCGGCGGAAGTCTCCTATCCGCCTGCTGATCACGCCGGACATAGCGGCACGCTGCGGGGTCAGCAGGAAGTAGCTGATCACGCCGCTGATCAGGGCGGCCAGGCCCAGCAGCAGCAGGCCGCGCAGGCCGGCCCACAAGAGGAGCACGAAGGCGAGGGCGAACAGGCCGAGCCGCAAGACCGTGTAGAAGAGAGTCGCGCGCATAACAGCAGTCAGCCTAGTCGCTGCCGCCCGCGCCCCGACCCGCATCGCCCGGACCCGCAGGGCCGTGACCGGCGCCGGCCACCGAGGAGCCAAGAATCTCGGCGAGCTGCGCCGGCTCGACGTTGCCGCCCGACAGGATCGCCACGCGCCGCTTCGCGGGCGGCAGTTCGCTGGCCCGGAACAGGCACGCGGCCACCGCGACCGCGCCCCCCGGCTCGGCCACCAGGCGCGCGCCGGTGACCAGCAGGCGCATGGCGGCCCGGATCTCGTCCTCGGTGACCGTGACGATGTCGTGCACCTGGCTGAGCAGGTGCAGCATCGGCAGCTCGCCGACCTGGTCCACCCGCAGGGCGTCGGCGATGGTGCGCTGGGTCTGCTCGGCCGGCCAGGCGACCCGGCGGCGCTGGCGCAGCGAATCCCGCGCATCGGCCGCTAGCTCGGGCTCCACCCCGACCACCAGCGCGGCCGGGTTGGCCGCCGTGATCGCGGCCGCGACTCCGGCGATCAGTCCGCCGCCTCCCACCGGGCACACCACCAGGTCAACGTCCGGGCAGTCGGCTGCTATCTCGAGCCCGACCGTTCCCTGGCCGGCGATAACGTCCCGGTGATCGAAAGGCGGGATCGGCGTGTAACCGTGCGCGGCGATCAGCTCGTCGACCGCCGCGGTTCTGGCCGCCAGGCCAGGCTCGCAAACGACTATCCGTGCCCCCCTGGAGCGGGCGGCCTCGACCTTGACGGCCGGAGCGTTCGACGGGACAACAACCGTGGCCGACACACCGAGCAGAGCCGCCGCGAATGCGACGGCATGTGCATGATTGCCACTAGAGTGGGCCACTACTCCCTTGCTGCGCTGCTCGGGCGGCAGCGCACTGATTGCCGAGTACGCGCCTCGCAGCTTGAAGGCGCCGGTCGGCTGCAGTGACTCCGCCTTCACCAGCAGCAGCGGGTCCACACCAGCGAACGGCACGAGCGGCGTGTGCATGGCGACGCCGTCCAGCCGATCAGCCGCCGCCTGAATATCCGTTACCGACACAAGGTGAGACACCGCTCTACCCTACGTGTTCATGCCGTCATCGACAGGTGTCGGGCAAAGCATTACGACAAGGTTGTGAGTAAAATTTTTACGGAATCTGAGGCGAATAGTGATCTTTTGTTATTAAGATAAAGATTGAGCGAGGGGGGTCTAGGCGAACGAGGAGTCTCAAAATGGACGGGCAAAGTGATCGCCTGCTTACTCCCGGAGAGGTAGCAGCCCTCTTCCGCGTTGACCCGAAGACAGTCACCCGGTGGGCCGCGTCCGGGCGGATCAGCAGCATCAGGACGCCAGGCGGTCATCGCCGGTACCGGGAAGTCGAGATCCGGGCACTGCTCGGCATCGATGCCGATCCGGCCCCGGCCTCAGATCAGGCCGGATGACGCCGAGTTGGACAGATGCAGTCGGAGGGCACCCGCGCTGATGCCCTGCCGATCGTTACAGATAAGCGACAGGCCACGAGCCGGGCCCTGGTTCAGGTGACGTAAATCCAGGAGGCTTCGGAGCCGCCGGCTGTCGCGGACCAGCTCCGAAGCCGAGCCTGGGATGGCTCGTACCGCGGTCGATTACATCGGGACTAGCTCGAATACCTCGACGCTGAAGCGGCCCTTACCCTCCGAGAGGAAGGGGTGCTTGTCAGCCAGCGCCCGGGCCGCTGTGATGTTCTCCGCCTCCACGATGGAGTACCCGTTCAGGTCTCCGGGTTCCGGGCTGCTGCCGTCGTCAGCCACTGACGACCGGGCTCCGAACGGAGATCCCACGTCGACCAGGGTCGGGCCCAGGCGGCCGATCCACTGACCCCAGGCCTCCATCGACTCGGCGGACTGCTCCGAAGTCATGTCCTCCATGGGCGTGGCCGGGCCGCGATACAGGTACAGGAACTTGCTCATCTGGTCCTCCAGTGCAGTCGTGAGCGGTGCTGTCGTGAGCGGGCATTCAAGCCGCCGGCCGCAGCCGGCCGCAGGCGCGGTGCGCTTATCGCGTGCTCGTATATCCCGACGGATGACAAGCTCTGTAATCGACAGCACCGGGCCCGGATTTCACGACCATCGCTGAGCCATTCGTTCAGCAGGACCGCGCGATGCATTCGGGCGGGCCGGGACCAGCGTCCCGGCGCGCGCTCGGCTGGCACGTCAGAACGGCGCTGGTAACTGCCCGCCCCGGGCCAGGAAGTCCAGGAACTGGCGGCGGAGCGGCTCGTCGCCATCTCGCCAGCGCTGAGCCCGCTCGTCCATCTCTTCCTGGGTCAGCGCTCCGGCCGCGAGCTTCTCGTAGTCCTCGTCGGCCGGGCCGATCTCCACGTACGCATCGCTGACCAGCTGACCGTCGTGCGCGGTCGCCGACTCGGGGACCAGCAGGTTGCCGTTAGGCAGTCGGATCACGAACATGGCCGCACCACCCCTAGATGCCGTACCGCACATTGAAGTAGAGCATGACGTTGAGCGCGACGCGGGTGTTACCGCCCACCATCTCGACCAGAGCCGGCCGCTGGCTCGAGGCGATGGCGGCGAACGCGTCAGCGAAGAACTCCCGCCGCCCCAGATGACCGGGCTGGCGGTGAAAGTCGTTGCTCATCCACGGCAGGCACTGTCCGTAGAGCCAGGTGAACTCGTCGGAGTCTGACTGCCAGCAGCCGGCCGCGCCGTCGATGTCGTCCAGCGCGTGGCCGATCTCGTGGCACATCACATCCGGCGTCGGGGATGGCCGGGACCCGACGATGACCTTGCGTTCGCCGTACGCGCCGGCACAGACGTCCCAGGTAGCGCGCCCTGACGGCAGCGGCATGCCGCTGAGGCTGCCCATGTCGTCGAGGTCCGGCACCCCGCCGGGGCCGACGTAGATCGCGTCTAGGCCCGCTACCAGCCGTTCCTTGATCAGCTGAGGGAACTCAGCGAGTCGGTCCACGGCCAGCACGACCTGCGGTGGCGGCAGTTCGTCGGCCGCCCACTGCCGGTGCAAGATCCGCTCCAGGTGACCGCAGTGCCGCTGTCCTGGCGCGGCGGACAGGCGCTGGGCGCGTTCGTACCACGGCACTGCGGTGCTGAGCGGTGCGGCGGCCGTCTCGCCAGCCCTGGCCGTCTCGCTAGTCCTAGCCCTCTCGCTAGTCCTGGCCGTCTCGCCAGTCCTGGTCCTGCCCGTCTCGGCGACCGAGGCGCTCGGCGCGGCGCGGATCGCCGCACGTGCCGCGGCCGTCCCGGGAGGCGGCCTGGTCTGCACCTGCTTCACCGGCCTGGTCCGCAGCTGCTGTGCGGGCGCGGCCGGCATGGGTGGCACGACCCGGCCTGCCGGCCTGGCTCCGGTCGCCGGCGTTGCCTCGTTCGTCGGCTTTGCCCGGGGTGGCGGCGTAGTCCGGGGTGGCGGCGTCGTCCGGGCGGGCGGCGTCGTCCGGGCGGGCCGCACCGCCGACGGCGCGGGCGTCGTCCAGGCGGGCGGCCGCGCTGGGGCCGTCGACCCGGCCCTGGCCTGCGGCACAGTCCAAGGCGGCGGCACGGCCGGGAATGGCGGCACGGCCGGGAATGGGGGCACGGCCGAGGACGCCGGCATCGTCGTGGCTGGCGGCACCGTCGTGGACGGCGGCACGACCAGGGATGGCGGCACCGTCGTGGACGGCGGCACGATCAGGGATGGCGGGCCGGCCGGGGCAGGCGGCGCGGCGCGGCCTGGCCGCCGCATCGGGCCCTTGGCGGCGGACCGGCCAATCGCTGCGCGCAGCGCCCGGGACTTGCGGGTGCGGCGATGACTGCCCGGCTGACCCTGACCGGCCGGGCGCGTGCTCTTCGTGGCCCGGGCCTGGCCTGCTGCGGCCCCCCTGGACCCGGGCACGACGCCGGACTCCGCCGTCCGGATCCCGGCTCCCGAGCGGAGAACTGCCCGGGCGGGCGGATGCGGCCCGCGGCGTGGCCGTCGCCGACGCCACAGTTCCAGTAACCGCCGCATACTTGTCGCTCCCGGGCCGAGGTTAGACGCCAGACTACGACGGCCGGCGGCCTGACGTCACTATTCAGTCTGGATCATGCCGAACCCGCAGGTCACGAGGATTACCAGGTGAACCCCGCTGATTCGGTAACGCGCAGGTCCGCGAGCAGCTAGGCTGCGTCCATGTTGGTACTTTGCGTCATCTTTGCCCTACTAACAGTCGGTTTGGTCGTCCCTTGCGTGATCGACATTGCGACGACGCCGAAGCACCACTTCGACCTTCCGTCCAGGCAGACCTGGCTGATCGTGGTCATCGCCTTCTGGGCCTTCGGTGCGGCCGGATGGCTGCTGCTCGGCCGCCGGGAAGTCCGGATGCATCAGCTCTGGGATGACATGACCGGGAACTGGGTGCCCGGCGCGGGCGCGGACCGGGGCTATCCCGCACGCCGCGCTGCCAGCCCTGGGCCCGAGTACCTGCTCCGGAGCACCCGGCGCGGACGGCAGGCCGCGACGGCCCCGGCGCGTTTCGTGGCGCCCGACGACAACCCGTACTTCCTGCTCGAGCTGGACCGCAGGATCCGCGAGTGGCGCGAAGGCTCTGGCTTCTAAGCTCAGCCAACGACAGCGCTGAAGCAGCTGCCCGGCCGGGGGGTGAGGTGGAGGCTGGGGTCAGCCCATGCCCGCGTAGGAGTGCAGGCCTGTGATCCACAGGTTCACGCCGACGAGGTTGAACAGCAGGCAGGCGAAGCCGAACAGCTGAATGAACGCGGCCCGGCGGCCCCGCCAGCCCGCCGTCGCCCGCGCGTGCAGGAAGGCGGCATAGACCAGCCAGGTAATGAACGACCAGGTCTCCTTCGGGTCCCAGCCCCAGTACCGGCCCCAGGCGTGGTCGGCCCAGATAGCGCCGGCGATGACCGCGAAGGTCCAGGCGGGGAAGGCGAACAGGATCGCACGGTAAGCCAGCCGGTCGAGCACCTCGGAGCCCGGCAGCCGGTCCCAGATTCCCGCCGCCGCGGACGTCTCGCCCGCGGCGACCTGCCGCTCGTACCGGGAGACCAGCAGGTACAGCACGGTCACGACGGCGCCGAAGATATAGGTCCCGATGGCCAGGATCATCGCCGTCACGTGAATGGCGATCCAGTAGGACTGGAGCGCGGGCACCAGCTGTCCGGCCGGCATGTAGATGACCACGACGTCGACGGCCAGCGCGAGGACCACCGGCACCAGAACAAACAGGCCGAGGTAGTACGCGCGGAACCGGACCATGCCGGCGACCAGCACGAGGACGGCCGCGCAGGTGATGGCGGCGATGAACTCGTACATGTTGCCCCACGGGACCCGGTGCTCGGCCAGGCCCCTGGTCGCCACCGAGACGATGTGCGAGACCAGCCCGGCACAGGTCAGCAGCAAAGCCGCCCGCAGCCATGTCCCTTCCGGCCACAGCGAGGGCCGGGCCGCGGTCAGTGCGGGCTCAGGCAGGCCGCCGCGCCCCGAGCCCGCCGGGAAGCCGCCCCGGCCGCCGGTGGCCGCGGTACCGGCCGCCGCGCCTGCTGCTGTGTCCCCTGCCCCGCTACCGTCGGCCGCCGGGCCGCCGGCCGCCGTCCTTCCGGTCCCTGCGCCTCGCGTCCCGGCGCCGCCTGCCCCAGCGCTGTCTGCCCCCGCTCCGGCCAGGTCCGTGCCGCCGCTGAGATCAGCCAGCTCGGACGGGTCGCCTGGGTCGGCAGGGAACGCGTGCCCGGCTAGCTCGGTGCCGCTCCCGGCGCCGACGAGCACGCCGGCCTCGACCCGCGCGGGCTGCGGCCGGGCCGACGAGGTGCCAGCGGCCTGACGCTTGCCGAACGCGAAGTCGCACGCATAGGCCAGCATGGCCACCGCGTAGAGCACAATAGCCAGCACCAGCGTGGCATTGCTGAAGTCGGCCAGTCCGGTATTGGGCACGGCAACTCACTCTCCCTTGGGCCCGGCTGCCGCGGCTACTCCGCCGGGCTGACCGGCGGCTGCGGCGGGCTGTCCGGCGGCTGCGGCGGCGCCGCGAACCTCCTGCATGATCTCGCTCGATAGCTCGGCGAACTCGGTCTCGAAACCGCCTGCTGCGTCCGACCTCGTCAGGCCGGCCACCTCGACGTAGGTGGCCCCGCCGGCTCCCGCCATGGCGTCCGCCTCGTCATCCTGCCGGCCCGCCGGAACCGCCCGCACGAAGATCCTCCGGCGCCGGACGAGGAACGACAGGATCAGGCCGGCCAGCGCGGCCAGCGCCGACACCAGCGCGGGCACCTGGCCCGGATCGTAGGTGATCGCCAGACTGACCCACTGCCGGTATCCGGTGAACGTCAGCTTGCCGAGCCCGTTCGGCAGCACGATCGACTGACCGGGAGCCAGCGGGCGCGGGCTGACCGCCAGCCGGCGCATCCGGCTCGTGTCGAGGTTGTAGACCGACTGCGGCTGGCCGGAGCCCAGGCCGAGGTTGCCCGCGTACGAGACCAGGCTGACCCGCGGGTAGTCCGCCGCGGGGAACGCCGACGCGAGGCGGCCGCCGACGTCGATCTGCGTAGGCAGGAAGACGCCCGCGAAGCCGAGCTGCCGCGGCTGCGCGTCGGGGACCTTGACGACGCCGGCCGAGGTGAGGCCTGACTGCTCGACGGGGATGAACGGCACCGCCTGGTCGAACTTCACCTGGCCCGTGCGGTCGGTGACCTTGAACTCCGGTGCGTACCCATGCCCGATCAGGAAGACCTGCACTCCGTCGACGATCAGCGGGTGATTGACCCTCAGGTCATAGCGGTGCAGCCGGCCGTCGTACCGCGAGTTGTAACGGATCGCCGCCGCGAACCAGGACGGCTCCCCGCGCTGCGGCCCGGCGGTGACGTACCGGGCGGTGAACTTGTTCAGCGTGATGCTGAACGGCTGGAGGTCACCAGCCGAGACCAGCCGGCCGGGATGGAACACGTCCAGCCCCACCGGAGTGTTGGCGAAGGTGTCGCCCTCGACGAGCAGCCGGTTGCCCTTGTACCCGAGCAGGCCGCCGAGCGCGACCGAGACCAGCAGGCCGAGCAGCGCCACGTGGAACAGCAGGTTGCCGATCTCGTGCAGGTAGCCCTTTTCCGCCGACACCCAGCCGTCGCCGGCGCGGACCCGGAATCGCCGCCGGCGAAGCAGTCCGGCGGCCGCGGCCAGGGCCGGCTCGGTCGCCTGGACGGTCCGGAATCCCGCCGCCTGCGGGAGCCTGGCCAGGTAACGCGGGGCCCTGGGCGGCGGCTGCCGGGCGGACTTCGCGAGCCGGTAGGCCCGCGGCAGCACGCAGCCGGCCAGCGAGGTGAACAGCAGCAGGTAGATGGCCGCGAACCAGGGCGCCCCGAAGACGTCGAACGCGGACAGCCGGGCCAGGAAGGGCGCGAGGGCCGGGTGCGCCGCGTAGTACTGGCTCACGGCGGCGGGGTCGATGCCCTGCTGCGGCAGGACCGATCCGGGGATGCTGGCCAGCGCGAGCAGGAACAGCAGCACCAGCGCGGTCCGCATGGAGGTCAGCTGCCGCCAGCCCCAGCGCAGCCAGCCGGCGACGCCGAGCCGTGCGCCCGCCGGGCGGGCCGCCGGGCCTGGTACCTGAGCCTGCCCGCCCGCGCCGTCCAGCCCTCCCGCGCCGTCCGGGCCGACCGCGCCGTCCGGGCCGACCACACCGTCCTGGCCGACCACACCATCCTGGCCGGCTCCGGTTTCGCGTCCCGCGAGATCCTGGGTCATGACCGCTCGGCCAGGATCTTGTCGATCAGGGCCAGCAGGCCGCGGTACGACACTCCGCCGACGATCCGGCCAGCGATGCGCCCGGTGCGATCGATCAGCAGCGTGGTCGGGATGGCGACCGGCGGCACCGTGCCGTGGAACGCGAGCGCGACCTGCTCACCGGGATCGTTCAGGCTCGGATAGCCGGCGTTGAACGTGTGCTCGAACGCCTGGGCAGAGGCCGGAGAATCGTGCACGTCATCGCCGACGAACCGGACCGGATCGCGCTTGAAGTGGGTCGCGAGTGCCGCCAGCGCGGGCGCCTCGCTCCGGCACGGCGCGCACCAGGAACCCCAGAAGTTGAGCACCACGATGCTGCCGCGCTCGGCCGACAGCGTGAACTTGCTGCCGGTCAGCGTCGTCCCGCTGACGGCGGGGGCGGCCGGCCGTGAGCCCGGACGGTAGTACGTGCTGCTGTAGCTTCCTGACACGAAGCTCTGCCCGCTGCTCACGGGCGTGTTCTGCGCGATCGCACCGCCCGAGCACGAGGCCAGGACCAGCACGGCCGTGCTGGCCAGCATCGCGCGGATCGCGCGGGGGTGCGCCAGCATCGCGCGGATCGCGCGAGGGCCTGCCTGCAGCGCGCGAACAGCGCGCGGGCGGGCCGCCGGCGTGCTGAGGGCGCGAGCCGTTCCGGCGAAATAACGCGCGGAACTCTGCGGACGGGTCACAAGGAGATCTCCTACAGGCAGTAGTACGCAACCCATTGTGCAGGATCCGGTTCACCGCGCTGGCTCCGGCCTGCCCGCAACGAGTCGGGCACGGTACAGGCTACGCGCCGGCGACCCGACTTCCGGCCGAACCGGACGGCTCGGCATAACTGACCGAGGTCAGCCGGTCTCCCGTGAAGGTCAGGCTCGTGACGCTGCCGAGCGCGCACTGCCTGCGGCGGGGATCGTGCCACAGCGTGCGGCCCTCCGCCGACCGGCGCGTCACCCAGATCGGGAGCTGGTGGCTGACGCAGACCGCCTCATGGCCGCGCGCCGCCCTGGCCGCATCGGTGGCGGCGGCCAGAACCCGCGCCGCGACCTCCTTGTAAGGCTCGCCCCACGAGGGCCGGAACGGGTTACGCAGGTAGATCCAGTGCCGCGGCGCTCGCAGCGAGCCGTCGCCGATGCCGACGTTGAGCCCCTCGAAGTGGTTCCACGGCTCAATCAGCCGCTCGTCGACCTCGATCGGCAGGCCAAGCTGCGCGGCGATCGGCTCGGCGGTCTGAACCGCCCGTTCGAGCGGAGACGATCGCAGCACGGTGACGTCACGACCCGTCATGAAGTCAGCGGCGGCCTTGGCCATCATCTGGCCGTCCTCGGACAGGCTGAAGCCTGGAATGCGGCCGTACAGAATCCCGTCTGGGTTCGCCACCTCGCCGTGCCGCACGAGGTGGACGATCGTCGTCGTTGCCGCGTGGGCGGCTGCGGCCGCGGCCGCCCCAGGATTCTCAGTCATGGCGCGCTTAGCCTACCCGCAGCCTTCTGCGCCGCCGACTCGTGTAGCGCCGCCGACCCGGATAAAGTTACGCAAAAATTCACCCCCCGACTGTCGGCAGGTAACCCCGCGTGAGTCCCACGGCCATCGCGCTTGTCCTGGCTGCCGCGATCGCCCACGCAAGCTGGAACCTGTTCGGCAAGCAGGCCGCCGCCACCGGCGCGGCGTTCTTCATCTGGCTGGTCGCGGCGTGCGTCACCGTCGGCTACCTTCCTGTGGTCGCCGTCACGGTGCTCGTGACGCACCCGCACCTGACCAGCCTGAGCTGGCTGTTCCTGGTCGGTACCGGCATCCTGCATTCCGGCTACTTCCTGTTCCTGCAGCTCGGTTACCGGCTGGGCGACCTGTCGCTCGCCTACCCGATCGGCCGGGGAACCGGTGCCATGCTAGCCGCCCTGGCGGGCATCGTGCTGCTTGGCGAGCGGCCGAGCCCGGTCGCCGCGGCCGGGATCCTCGCCATCGTCGCTGGCGTCGTGGTGATCGGCCTGCCGGGCCGGCCAGCCGGCCGCCGGGCGCCGCGCGCCGCAGGCCTGCCTGCGCGCACCGCCAGCCTGCCTGCGCGCGCCCCCCTCCAGACTGAGACGGCTGACCGTCAGGACGGCCAGCGGGCCCGCCCGGGACCCGTTGCCTTCGCGCTCACGACCGGCGTCTTCATCGCCTGCTACACGATCTGGGACAAGTACGCGGTCTCGAGCCTGCACACCCAGCCGATCCTGCAGGGCTACGCCGGCTTCCCGGTCATGGCCGCTGTGTTCACGCCCGTCGTGCTCAGGGACAGGCAGCGGCTGGCGCAGGTCTGGCGGTCGTTCCGCCCTCAGGTGCTCGGCGCCGCCCTGCTGTCGCCGCTGGCCTACATCCTGGTGCTGATCGCGCTGAGTTTCACCGCAGTCAGCGCGGTCGCGCCAGCCAGGGAGATCAGCGTCCTGTTCGGCGTGCTGCTCGGCAGGCGGCTACTCGGGGAGGGAGCGCTCGCCCGGCGCCTGGCCGCCGCGGCCGCGATCGTGGCCGGCATCATCGCCGTAGCCGTCGGCTAGCGGCTCGCCAGGCCGACGGGCGAAGAATCACGGCGGATCGGCAGGCACCCCGAAGCGCTGGAATAGCTCCGCGCCTGTGACCCAGCCCGCCGCGTTCTCCGGGCCGAGGAGGTCGGCGGTCAGGAAGCCGGTGACGGCGGCGATCTTGGTTCCGTCCACGGTCAGCACGTCGATTCCGGCCGGTATGAAGCCGCCGACGTCTTCGTCGTACACGTAGCCGGCGACGGCGAGCTGACCGTTGGCCCTGGCCGGGCGGTGCTTCCAGCGATCGGTGAGCGGATACCTGAGCAGGAAGTCCCTGACGGACTCAACGCCCTGGAACCAGGTCGGGACCGGCGGCATGGACCAGGTCACGTCCTGGGTGAGCATGCCGACCAGCGTCTGGATGTCGCCGCGTTCCATTGCGTCCGCGTACCGTCGGACCAGATTCTGAGTGCCTGGTAACCGAGCATGCGCAGGGCGGACTGCCGGCTCCTGGCCGGCAGCCGCGTCTGCACGGTGACGCGGGCCCGCTGGAGGGCGCTCGTCACCGACGCCACCGACGTGCCGACGAGGCTGGCTGTCTCGGCCGCCGAGAAGCCGGCGACCTCACGAAGCAGCAGGACGGCGCGCTGCAAGGGCGGCAGGTGCTGCACGGCGGCAACGAAGGCCAGCTCGACGCTTTCCCGCTGCTCGTAGCGTGCTTCCGGTGAGGGCGGGCGGCGGAGTGCCAGCCACTGATCCGGATAGGGCTCCAGCCAGCGCAGGTCTGTCAGTGGCGCGTCCAGCTCGGCGCGCGCCCGGCAGGCGTTCCCATGTCCACGGCGAACTCTCGCCGGGACCGGTGCCTGGCGAGGTCGAGGGCGGTGTTGGTGGCGATGGAGTACAGCCAGGAACGGACCGGCCCGCGTCCCTCGAAGCGGTCGATGCCCTTCCAAGCGCGGACCAGCGCCTCCTGCAGGGCGTCCTCCGCGTCGTGCACGGAGCCGAGCATCCGGTAGCAGTGGGCCCGCAGCTCAGCCTGGTGGGTGGCGACGAGCTCGCCGAATTCGTCCTCGCGCATCAGTCGGTGAAGGTCGGGTCGGCGCCGTGCGGTCGCGGCGCCCGGTCCTTGGGCTCTTCCCAGTCTTCCTGCCGCCCAAGCGCCGTCAGGTCGAGCAGCGGGTAGGCGCTGACGAAGATGTCGGTGCCCCGCGCCCAGGTCGAGTACGTGTGGAACACGTGCGGCCATCGCGCAGGAAGCAGCTGAGCCCGGGAACCTCCGTGGCCGTCACGTCCCCGAGCAGGTCGGGTTCGTCCCGGTAGTTGTAGCTGAGCTGTTGCCTGTCTCGGTCCACCGTGGCCTGGAAGTCGTAGTTGAAGTCGCTGTCGTAGGAGGAATACCAGGGGACCGTCCAGCCCTTCTGGGCCCGGTACTTCTCCAGCTTGCCCAGCGGCGCGCGCGATACCAGGACGAAGGCCGTGTCCCTGGACCGCAGGTGGGCCAGGAGGCCGTCGGAGATCTCGTCAATTGCCGCCGTACAGCCCGGGCAGGCCGTGTCCCAGTCCGGGCCGAACATGACGTGCCGGACGATCAGCTGCCGGCTGTGCCCGAACAGGCCGGCGAGGGTCATCCTGCCATCCGGTCCCGCCAGGACGTATTCCTCCTCGACCCGGACCATCGGCATCCGGCGTCGCTCAGCGTTCAGCGCGTCCCGGTCACGGGTCGCCTGCTTCTCCAGGTCCAAGAGCCGCTTGCGCGCTACCAGCCACTGCTCGCGGGTCACGACGTCGGGAAAGGCCATTTCTGCCTCCTAGGCGCTCGGTGTCTCACCGGATGAGACTTCGGTTCCCGCGCGGATTAATCTCAGCCCGCTCCGGGGCCCCGGCCGACCGGCCCCGCCCGGCGAGCAGCGACCGTCGCCGGCATCCTCGCCGCGGTATCCCTGTTCCGCTATTTCGGTACGTGATATGCAGGCGGTCGGAAATTGTCAATAAATGGCCGGCCTGCTGCGTTAAGAACGGCGAAACTAGTCGGCGAGCCCAGTATTATGCCTAGCCCTCGAACCCAATGACTGTTAACGTACACCAAAATGCGTTACCCCACGGGGGACAAGAAAAAGGGGATGCTTAATGCTACGTCGTCATAAAGGTGTTCCGGCTGCCATCGCGGCCGCTGGAACGCTGGTCAGCATGCTGGCCCTGGTGCCAGCAACAACGGCCGTCGCGGCGCCGACCTGGCGCACCCACGTCTGCCACGGAACGCCACAGCATCCGGGCGAGCTCGTCGGTGTCAATCTGGACGTCATAGTCCGCGGCTTGTGCCTCGTTCGAAGCGGGCCTGTGGCAGTTTCGCGCAACGTCATCATCACTCGGCACTCGGCACTTATCGCGGCATTCGGCCGGCATGACACGCATATGAATATCGCGGGCAGCATAATAGTCCACAAGGGAGGCGCGCTAATCCTCGGATGCAATCCGCGCTCATTCCCGTGCCTGGACGACCCGAGCCATAAGCACCCGTCACTCGTGAGCCGTGACCGGGTGGGCGGGAGCATCGTGGGTCTCGCCGCGCTCGGCATCGTGGTGCACAACGCCTGGATCGGCCACAGCGTCGCCCAGTCCGGTGGCGGCGGCGGCCTGACCTGCAAGCCGAAGGGAGTGTTCGCGGCCAACCACAGCCCCGCGTACAGCGCCTACGAGGACAACTGGATCGGCGGCGGCGTATTCATCAGCAACGTGCGCACCTGCTGGCTCGGCGTCATCAGGAACTGGACCGGCGACAGCGTGCACATCGTGAAGAACAAGGCTGCCGACCCGGACGCGATGGAGATCGTCTCTAACGTCGTGCACGGCAACCTGATCTGCTGGCGGAACAGCCCGAAGGTCCAGTTCGGCGACTCGCGCGGGACGCCGAACCAGGTCGGCAGGCTCGCGCTGCGCGAGTGCAGCTTCCGCCGGATCCTGCCGAACCCGTCCCACCAGCACGTGCACTTCTCGCACATCTCGGTGCACCTGCACTAGCCAGTAACAGTGTGGGCACCTTGCTGTCGCCGGACGACAGTAAGGTGCCCACGCTGCTGTCAGCGCCGGTAAGCGACGCTGGTCAGGAGATCTCAATGAACCGCTGCCGGTCTCCGATGATCTCCCTGATCCTGCGGACCCGGGTTTCGACCGCGGGGATGTCGATCTCGTTGAGCGCCAGCACCTGGCCGACGTCGCGAGCCAGCACGTCCGACTCGCCGACCAGGTTCCAGTCGAACTGGAGCAGGTCATTCAGGCCGACCCGGCGCACCCGGTCCCACACCTTGTCGGTGTTGAGTACCGGCAGCCCCTTGACCACGGACGCCACATCGTCGATGGCGCGGATCAGCCGCTCCGCCCGGCGGATCGGCTCCATCACCTCGGCCGGCGGAAACGGCTGCTCCCTGGTGGACGGCGGCACCTGGTCCGTCCGCCACCGGCTGATGAGCTGCCTGATGGCGGCCGTCGTCTCGCTGAGGCCGCGAACAACCCGCTCGCGCACCAGCTGATCGTCTGACCGCAGGCGGCCCTTCTCGGTGTAGACGTCGGAGGCGAGCAGGCTGCGCAGCCGGTCGGCCAGGGTGTCAGGCACGGTCAGGCCCCATGCTTGACGCCATCACCCAGACTCGGCATGCCGGGCACGCCGCCAAGGCCGGTGAGCCCGATGTTGAACGGCTCTCCGATCGCCATGTTCGGCGCCGACAGCAGGCCGTGCTCGGTCATCTTCATGGCCATGTACACGCGCACCGAATCGACCTCCGACAGGCCAAACGCGCGCAGCGAGATCAGCTCGCGCATCCGCTCGTCCCGCGGCCGCATCAGCACCTTGACGTCGTTCAGCGTGATGCCGTAAACGGACAGGAACTCCTGCAGGTGGCCGCGGACCAGCTCGGTGATCTCGTGGATCCGCTCGTTGACCATCTCCAGCGGCGTCAGCTGGACGATCTGGTTCACGGCCTGCTCGACAACCGGCCCGGCGTACGCGTTAAGGGCCTCGGTGGTGAAGAAGTGACCCTGATACGGCATGTGGGTCACCAGCTTGATCGCGTCTTCCTTGCTGTCGATGTGCACGTAGTAGTCGACGTCATAGACCAGCTCGGCCAGCTCGCGGGAGAGCGCAAGGCCCTGGGCCTTCGCGACGCTCTTGGCGGCGGAAACGAACAGCGCCTCGTACTGCCACGGCGACTGGCCGCTGTAGAAGGCCTGCTGGATGCTGCCGATCAGCGGCCGGTCCGTGGTCTGCACCGGGTACTGGCCGCCCGCGTAGACGTCAAAGATGGCCCCGCGCGACTTCAGCACGCAGAAGTGGTTGCTCTCCACCGTCAGCAGGCTGCCGGTCTGGATGTCGTTCCCTGGGTGGTGGTACATCAGGACCCCAGGGCCCATCACTTCCGTACCGTCATTGTTCAACGTGCTAATCACGCTGCGAATTGCCATGTCCCCTCCTGGAACATAACGCCTGGCCTGCCGCCCGGCGGTCCAGACACATCCTGGCAGATCGGAACGGGATTTCTAGCCCCGTCACCCGACAATGCCGGGCATTGTCGGACCGCGTCAAAGCCGCCGCAGCCGCTGAGCGCGGAAGCCTCCGCTAGCCGAGCGCCGCGGCCGCTGCCCGCGTCGCCGCGGGCAGGGCGCCGGCGACCCTGGCGATGGCCTGGTCGTCGTGGGCGGCCGAGACGAACCAGGCCTCGTACGGCGAGGGAGGCAGGTAGACGCCGCCGTCCAGCATCGCGTGAAAGAACGCCGCGTAGGCCGCTCCCGACTGGGCCCGCGCCTGCCCGAAATCCCGGACCGGCCCGGTGACCCCGAGGAAGAACGAGAACAGGTTGCCGGCCTCCTGCAGCCGGAACGGCACTCCCGCCTCGGTCAGCGCATCGACCGCGAGCCCGGCGATCGCGGCGGCGGCGGCATCGACCTGCTGGTACACCTCGGGCGTGCACTCGCGCAGCGTGGCCAGGCCGGCGGCGGTGGCCAGCGGGTTCCCGGCGAGCGTCCCGGCCTGGTAGACGGGCCCGGCCGGAGCCAGCAGGTCCATGATCTCGGCGCATCCGCCGAACGCCGCCGCAGGCAGGCCGCCGCCCATCACCTTGCCGAAGGTGATCAGGTCCCCGGCCACTCCCTCGCGGCCGTACCAGCCAGAACGCGTCACCCGGAAACCCGTCAGCACCTCGTCCATGATCAGCAGCGCACCGTACTCACCGCACAGCGCGGCGAGGAGCTCGTTGAAGCCCGCCGACGGGGGGACGACGCCCATGTTCGCCGGGCATGCCTCGGTGATCACGCAGGCGATGTCGGTGCCGTTCTCCGCGAACGCCTGCCGCACGGCCTCGGGATCGTTGTACGGCAGCACGATGGTCTCGGCCGTGACCGCCCCGGTGACGCCGGACGAGTCAGGCAGCGCGAACGTCGCCACGCCCGAGCCCGCCGCCGCCAGCAGCGCGTCCACGTGACCGTGGTAGCAGCCGGCGAACTTGACCACCAGGCGCCGGCCGGTGAAGCCGCGGGCCAGCCGCAGCGCGGACATCGTCGCCTCGGTCCCCGAGCTCACCAGCCTGACCTTCTCGACCGGCATCCTGGCCGTGATCTCCTCGGCCAGCTCGACCTCACCTGGCGTGACCGTACCGAAGGAAGTGCCCCGGCCGATCGCCTGCCCGAGCGCGCTGGTCACCGCCGGATGCGCGTGACCGAGGATCATGGGCCCCCACGAGCAGATCAGGTCGACATAGCTGGTACCGCTGACGTCGGTCAGGTACGGGCCGTGGCCCGACGCCATGAACACCGGCGCCCCGCCCACCGCGCCGAACGCCCGAACAGGCGAGTTCACTCCGCCGGGCAGCACGGCGCAGGCTCGCGCGTAAAGGTCAGCCGCTAGCTGCCGGTCCGTATCCAAGGTCATTGACCAATCTCCTCGCAGGCATCAGCCAGAAACTCGAGCAGGCGCAGCGCGTCTGGCAGCCGCGCCGCCCCCGGCCGCACCAGCCACCGCGCCGCCGTGCCGCCGCTCAGCCGGGACGGCGGTGCCAGCACGTAGCTGTCCCGGCAATGCCAGCGCAGCCCGGTGACCGCGGGGACCATTTCTGGCTCGCAGTCCAGATGGCAGGCCCACCACTCGTCCTCGTCGGTGACGGCGGTCCTGCTGGTGACGAAGAACAGGGCCCGGCCCTGTGCCCCGATCGCCACCGGTCCTGGCCGGACCCCGGCCTGCTCGAGCCGCCTCAGCGCGATCGATCCGGCGGCCCCGGGAACGTCGAGCACGTCGAAGGTACGGCCGGTCACCAGCAGCACGCTGGCTCTGGGCTGAGCACTCCACCAGCGCGCGACGACCGCCGGATCGAAGGTCGCCTCCCGCTGCCACGCGGGCGACAGCGGGTGGGCGCCAGGGGCCGGGCAGCCGACCCGGTCGCAGGTGCAGGCACGACCCAGGGCGCCCAGCTGAGGCTGGCGGTCCCGCAGCCGCGCGCCTGCGCATACCGGCCAGCCGAGAGCGGCGTACGCAGCGGCCGCGGCAGCCATCGCATCGGCTGCCCTGCGGCGCCTGGATCGCAACACCGCTTCGACCATCTGCAGCCCTCCCGCCGCCCTAGACCTGTATCGCTCATCGCCTGCCGCACCCGCCGCCTGACCGCACCCACGCTAGCCGAGACGGGCACCAGCCGAAGCGCTCCAGCCGAGACGAGCGCTAGCGGAGGCGGGCCGCCATTTCCGTCGCCCAGTAGGTCAGGATGATCCCGGCCCCCGCGCGCTTGATCGCCGTCAGGGACTCCATGATCACCCGGTCCCGGTCCAGCCAGCCGCTCGCCGCAGCCGCCTCCACCATCGCGTACTCGCCGCTGACCTGATAGGCGGCCACCGGCAGCCGGACCGAGCGCGCGACCAGGCTGATGATGTCCAGGTAGGCGAGCGCCGGCTTGACCATGATCATGTCGGCACCTTCGCCGACATCGAGCAGGGCCTCTCGCAGGGCCTCGTCCGGGCTGCCGTGATCCTGCTGGTAGGAGGCCCGGTCGCCGAACTGCGGAGCGCACTCGGCCGCGTCCCGGAACGGGCCGTAGAACGCCGACGCGTACTTCACCGCGTAGGCGCAGATGGCGACGTCGGCGAAGCCGCCGGCGTCAAGAGCGCCCCGGATCGCCGCCACCTGGCCGTCCATCATCCCGCTCGGCGCGACGACGTGCGCTCCCGCGCGCGCCTGGGCGAGCGCGATGGATGCGTATCGCCCGAGTGTCGCGTCGTTGTCCACCTCCCCGGCCGGCGTCAGCATGCCGCAGTGCCCGTGGTCGGTGTACTCGTCCAGGCAGAGGTCGGCCATCAGCACCGTCTCGGCGCCCAGGTCGGCGGCCAGGTCAGCCAGCGCGAGCTGGACGATGCCCGACGGGCTGTCGGCGGCCGAGCCGCGAGCATCCTTCTGCGCCGGGATGCCGAACAGGATCAGGCCGCCCGCCCCGGCGTCCACGGCCGCGGCCGCGGCCTTGCGCAGGCTCTCCCTGGTGTGCTGCAGCACCCCTGGCATCGAGCTGACAGGCTGCGGCGCGCTGATCCCTTCCTTCACGAACAGCGGCTGAACCAGGTCAGCGGGGCGCACGTCGGTCTGCGCGACCAGCCGGCGCATGGCGGGAGTCCGCCGGAGCCGGCGCGGCCGGACCTGCGGGAATCCAGCGGTCATGACAAGACTCCTTTCGCCGGCCGCTCGGCCAGGCTCATCCGCAGGCGCGGCACCTGGCCCGGGGCTGCTGCCTGCTGCGCTACCTGAGCCTGCGGCGAGCTCCCCGGCGGCGCTCGCTCGGGCGGCGGACCGGCTCCCCAGCCTCGACCGCCGCGTCGCGCATCGACGCTCCGAATTCAGACAGGGCGTCGACCAGCGCGGCCGTCGACGGCCTGGGGGCGACGACGTCGACCCGCAGCCCGAACTCGGCCGCCGTCTTCGCGGTCTCCGGCCCGATCACCGCGATCACCGTCACCGCGTGCGGCTTTCCGGCGATCCCGATCAGATTCCTGACCGTCGATGACGAGGTGAACAGCACCGCGTCGAAGCCGCCGCCCTTGATCGCCTCCCTGATCGGGGCGGGCGGCGGGGCGGCCCGGACGGTACGGTAGGCGGTCACGTCCTCGGCTTCCCAGCCCAGCTCGGTCAGGCGCGCGACCAGGCCCTCGGTGGCGATGTCGGCGCGCGGGAGCAGCACCCGGTTGATCGGGTCGAGCAGGTCATCGTAGGGAGGCCAGCTGTTCGCCAGTCCCTCGGCGGACTGCTCGTCGTCGGCCGGCATCAGGTCGGGCGTGATGCCGAAGGCACGCAGCGACGCGGCCGTCTGCTCGCCTACGGCCGCGACCTTCACGCCGGCGAACGCCCGCGCGTCGAGCCCGTACTCCTCGAACTTCTCCCGGACGGCGCGGACGGCGTTAGCCGAGGTAAAGGCGACCCACTGATAACGGCCGGTCACCAGGCCACGAACCGCCCGCTCCATCTGCTGCGGCGTGCGGGGCGGCTCGACGGCGATCGTGGGCACCTGCTCGGGAACCGCGCCGTTCGCGCGGAGCTGATCGCAGACGCTGGCCGCCTGCTCCTTCGTCCTGGGCACCAGAACCCGCCAGCCGAACAGCGGCCTGGTCTCGAACCAGGACAGCGAGCGCTGAGCCTTGACGACCTCCCCGACCACCGCGATGGCCCGGCCATGCGCGGTGAGCAGGCTCACCCCGGCCGCCTTGAGATCCGCGGTGACCGTGGCCAGCGTGGTCACCACGGTGTGCTGATCGGTCGTGGTGCCATTCCAGGTGATCGCGAAGGGCGTGCTGTCCGACCAGCCTCCGGCGATCAGCATCTTGGCGATATCGGCGATACCCGTCTCGGCCCCGAGGATGACCAGCGTGCCGGGGCCAGCCGACAGCCGGCTGACCTCGGCCGCGTGAATGATCCGCACGTCCCCCGTGACGTCCTGGGTCAGCGGGATTCCGGCGTAGGCGGGCACCGCCGTGGCCGCGGATATCCCGGGCACGATCTCGAACGCCACCTTGGCCTTCGCGCAGGCCGCGGCGTCGGACGCGGCCGAGCAGAACAGGAAGGGATCGCCGCTGAACAGCCGCAGCGCGGTCTGGCCGGACTTGGCCGCCTTGATCAGCATCTTCGGGTCGGAATCCAGCGCCGCGGAGTCCATCACGGTGGCCTCGGGCCCGAGCAGGTGCGCGATCCGCTCGCTGACCCACGACGCCGCGACCACCAGGTCGGCCCGCGCCAGCAGCGCGGCAGCCCTGACGGTCATCAGTCCCTCGTCGCCCGGGCCGACTCCGACCAGGGCGACCAGGCCGCCGCTGCGTCCGTCCGGTGCATCATGCCCGGCTTTCGTTCCCGTCTTCGCCACGGGCGTGGGGTTCACTACGCATCGTCCCCGTTGGTGAGGTGTCCTGCGGACACGTCCGTATACCTTCCAGCACCACGTCTGAGCAGCTCAGCAGCGACCTGCCGACCAATGCGGCCGGCCTCGCTGACCGGACCCGCCGCACTCGCCCGCAGTGCCTCTCCCCCGTCGGCCGCCGCGACAATCGCGTCCAGCCGCAATGCATCCGTCCCGGCAGCATACGCGCCGACGGGCGCCGTGCAGCCCGCCTGCAACGCGGCGAGCAGGCTTCTCTCGGCATCGGTGGCTGCGCGGCTGGCCTGGTCATCGATCTGGCCCAGCAGCTCGGTCAGGTCGGCCCGGCTGGCCAGGCATTCCACGGCCAGGGCCCCCTGACCGGGGGCCGGCATCATTTCCTCAGGCTCGAACACCTGGCTGACCACGTCGAGCCGGCCGATCCTGGCCAGCCCGGCGTAGGCGAGCACGACGGCATCGACCTCCCCCGAGGTCACCCGGCCCAGCCTGGTTCCCGCGTTGCCTCGGATCGGAACCGGATGCAGGTCGGGCCTGATCATCAGCAGCTGAGCGGCGCGGCGCGGCGACCCGGTCCCGATCCTGGCGCCAGGCGGCAGGTCAGCCAGCTTGTCGCCGTTCCGCGCCGCCAGCGCGTCCCGCGGGTCGTCCCTGGGCGGCACGGCCGCCAGGACCAGCCCGCTCTCGGTCCAGGTCGGGAGGTCCTTCAGCGAGTGCACGGCGAAGTCGACCGAGCCGTCGAGCAGCCGCTCGCGCAGGGTGCTGACGAAGACGCCGGTCCCGCCGATCTGCGTGAGCTCAGCCCGGCTGACGTCGCCCGTCGTGCTCAGCCCGACCAGCTCCACCTGGCGGCCAGTCCGCGCGGTCAGCAACTCGGCCACGTGCGCCGACTGCGCCATCGCCATCGGGCTGCGCCTGGTTCCCAGTCGCAGCGGTGCGCCATTCACTCGGTCGCCTCCCGCAGCGCCCATTCCAGCAATTCGTCGTCTGCCCGCTCGACCGCCTGCACGGCCTCGGGATCGAGCTCGAACAGCACCCGCAGCGCCGTCTCGTAGGAGTCGGCACCCGGCGAGCCTGCCAGCTCCTTCACCCTGACCGTCGGGCCGTGCAGCAGCTTGTCAGCGATCCGGCCCATCGTCTGGGCGATCTCCCGGCGGGTCTTCGGGTCCAGGTCGCCAAGCCGCCGCTCCAGCCTGGCCAGCTCGGATTCCACCACGGTCGCGGCCTTGGCCCGCAGGGCGACCACGGTCGGCGCGACACTCGCGGCCTGGTCGGCCCGCAGGTAGGCGGCCAGCTCGTGGGCCACGATCTGACGGACCGCGCGCACGTCGCCCTCGCCGGCGAGGGTGGCCGACCCGAGGGTGCGCCCGTCCGGGGTCCCCGCCGCGCCGACGTCCTCCAGGTCGATCAGCCGCACGCCGGGCAGCTGCCCGGCCCGGGGGTCGATATCTCTCGGCAGCGCTAGGTCGAGCAGCACGAGCGGATCCCGCCCTGGCCGGCGCGCCAGCGCCTGCTCCACCATCGCTGCCGTGACGACATGCCCGGCCGCTCCCGTGCAGGTGATCACGAGGTCCGAGGCGGCCAGCTCGGCGGGCAGGTCGTTGAGGCCAGCCGCGCGCGCTCGGTACCGTCCGGCCAGGCGCTCGGCCCGGCCCGGCGTCCTGTTAGCGACGACGACCTGCCGCGCCTGCTGCCGGACGGCCGTGGCGACAGCGAGCGAGCTCATCGAGCCGGCGCCGATCACCAGGACGTCGAGCCCGTCCAGCATGACCGGCTCCCCGCCCGGCCCGCCGGCCGGGCCGACAGCGAGCTCCAGGCCCAGGGTGACCAGGCTCTGCCCGGCCGCGTCAATGCCGGTCTCCGCATGCGCGCGGCGGCCCGCCCGCAAGGCCAGCCGACTCAGGTCCGACAGCTCCCGGCTCAGCGTTCCGTGCTGGCGCGCCAGCTTGACCGCCTGCCGGACCTGGCCGAGGATCTGGCTCTCGCCGATGACCATGGACTCCAGGCCGCAGGCCACGGCGAGCAGATGCTGTACGGCCCGGTCCTCATAATGGACGTACGCGGACCCGGTCAGCTCGCTGAGCGGCAGGTCAGAATGGCGGGCCAGCAGCTCGCAGACCGCCGCGACGCCGCCGTGGAACCGGTCGACCTCGGCGTAGACCTCGATCCGGTTGCAGGTGCTGAGAACAAGAGACCCGGCGACGCTGTCTGACTGGTGGACGTCACGGAGCAGCTTGGCCTGGGCATCGCCGGACACGACCGCCCGCTCCAGCGTCGTCACTGGCGCGCTTGAGTGGCTCAGGCCGACGACGAGCACGCTCACGACCCGACCGCCTCGGCCGCCACCTGACCGTCACCGTTCAATGCCAGCGTTCTCCCTGTGCTGCCGGAGATCCCGTTGCCTGCCGGGACCGCGGCGTCTCGCTCGCCGCGATGCAGGACCTGGACCACGGACCGGCGCTGGGCGTGAAACGCGAGGATCTGCAATTCAATCGACAGGTCGACTTTACGCACATCCACGCCGTCAGGCACGCTGAGCACGACAGGCGCGAAGTTCAGGATGCTGGTGACGCCCGCGGCCACCAGCCGGTCACAGATGCCCTGCGCGGCGATCGCGGGCACCGTGATCGCGCCGATCATGACCCGGAACTCCGCCACCACGCGCTCGATCTCGTCCGCGGCCCGCACCCGGTGACCCGCGATGACGCTGCCGATCACGCCCGGATCGGAGTCCAGGAGGGCCGCGACCCGGAAGCCGCGAGACGCGAAACCGCCGTAGTTGGCGAGCGCGCGGCCCAGGTTGCCGGCGCCGACGATGAGAACGGGCCAGTCCTGGGTGAGGCCGAGTTCCCTGGACACCTGGTAGATCAGGTAGTCCACGTCGTAGCCGACGCCTCGGGTGCCGTAGGAGCCCAGATGTGACAGGTCCTTGCGCAGCTTGGCGGAGTTCACCCCGGCGGCGGCCGCTAGCTCCTCACTCGACACCGATGCGATATCTCGGTCGGCAAGCGCGTACAGGGCACGCAGATACAGCGGCAGGCGCGCTATGGTCGCCTCCGGAATGCCCTGCAGGCTGCGGTCTGACCTGGTTCGGCGGGACATACGCCGGCAACTCCTGGGGGGATCGGCACCGCGGGCGGGACAGCTCAGGTTGCCCGGATCATGCTCTCGCTCAACACGTTACGCCCTTGTGAACGTTTGCACAAAGTCGGGCTGATGCCCCGGCGACGGATATGGCCTCAGGCGTCCAGTGCCCGGCGCAAGCGGGCCTCGTCGACCCGCCAGAAGTCATGCTGCACGCCATCGATCAGCGTGACCGGAATCATCTCCCCGTAGTCGCGCAGGTCCTGCTGCGACTCGGTGATGTCACGCTCAGTCCAGGCCACGCCGAGCTCGTCCGCGACCCGCGCCACGACGCCGCGCGCCTCGTCGCACAGATGGCATCCCGGCCGGGAGAGCAGGGTGATGGTGTGCGTCCCCGTCATCGGTACCTGGGATCCTCGCCGCGCACACCGGCCCAGTGGTCGTAGCCGGGATCCTCGGCATCGAGCGGCGCGTAGCCGTGCCCGTCTGAGGGGGGCAGTCCCCGCGGCTCGGTCCGGCCATACCGGCCGCCTGAGGTGACCGCACTGCCGCGGGGCGACCGGGTGACGCCGGTCAGGTCGATCCCCGACTCGCTCAGCAGGTCCGAGATCGCCGAGTACGACGGCAGCGGGGACATCTTGGCCTGCTGCAGGCCAAGCTCGATGGCGTTGGTCGCCAGGACCATGGACCGGCGCTCCGCCATGTACCTGGTCATGTACGGCTGGCTGAGATGCTCGTCGTAGGCCGCCCGGTCCTGGTAGACCTCGTACAGGATCCGCTGCATCGGCGCTGTCGGCACGGCATGCACGATGTACACGAGCGTGCCTGGCTCTTTCGCCCGCACCGCCTCGACGACCTGCTCCGTCAGCCGGTCGAACTCGTCGAGGCGGTCCTCGATCAGCGTGTAGATCGTGATCTGGCCGAACAGGCGTGCCTGCGACTCCGCGGCGGCGGCGGCCGACCCGCCGCGTCCGCCCGGGGCACCAGGCCGGTGCGGATCAGCAGCGCCGGAGTCGGGCCGGAACAGGGTTGACTCGTCGAAGTGACCCGAGTCCAACTGGCCCGACTCGAACTGGCCCGACTCGAACTGGCCCGACTCGAACTGGCCCGAGTCTGCTGACCAGGCTGACTTTTCCCGCGCTGGCTCTTCGTACCGGCCGGGCTGGCCGTACCGGCCGGGCTCGCCGGACGGCTCCTGGCTCTCGGCCGCGAGCGCCGCGAGGGCCGGATAGCTGATGTCGGCGTCCGGGTCGCCCAGTCGCCGGGTGGAACCGGCCCGGGCGGCGCTGTTATAGCCGGGCTCGTCCCGGTAACCGGGATAGGACCGGTCCAGATCATCACCGTCGTTGGGATCGCTCCGGCGGCCGTTCGGCCCGGGCCAGCCGTCGTCGGCCGGGTAGCTCCGGTCGCGGCCGCCCGGCCGGCGGTCCTCGGGCCGGCCATCGCTGGCCAGCCCTCGGCGGACGGCACTCATGCCGCCCAGCCAGATCAGCGCCGCCGCCAGCACGTAGGCCAGCGCGAACCCGGCGCTTCCCAGCGACACCGCGGCGAGCATGGCCACGCCAGGCAGGGCCACGGCGACAGCAGCACCCGCCACGATGATGGCCGGCCTGACCATGTCGCCGAAAACCCGGCCGCGGCCGGATCTGGCCAGCGCGACCATGCCGCTGGCGAGTGCCGTGACCAGGGTGAAGACCGCGAGGAACTTGATCAGCCCGACCGGGACAAGCTGGTAGACGACGGCGGGATCCGGCCAGGCCGTCGTCAGGGTGACATTGGGGCTGAGCGGATCGGTTCCGAGGATGACCAGGACGATGACCCCGATCGCCGCCACCGCCAGCCGCATCGCGAACCTGGCTGGCACGCTCTGCCCGACCAGCTCGACCAGTCCCAGGCACAAGGCGAGCGGCGCCATCGCCTGAGCGCCTATCTCCGCGGCACGAAAGATCGGGTCGCTGAAGCCGCCCAGGAAGCCGAGGGTCAGGGCGGCGAGCGCCACGGCCAGGCCGAAGATCGCGACTGTCCAGGCGACCAGGAAACCGCGCGGAGTCCGGGAGCAGCGCCCGGTCAGGACGCCGGTCCCCACTGCTGCGGCCACCGCGCCAGCTGCCACGACGATGAGAGAGGCTGTCATCCCTGCCCTTGGCGCGAGAGGTTCGCTCCGGATGCGAACTCCGCTGACCAGCTAGGTAGCGGCCCTTCCTGGCGAGGTCCGCTCAGGATTCCCAAGCGTACCTATTAGGCTCGACTACCGTGACGGGGCTACCAAGACGCCATGCCCGGGCCGTCGCCGCGGGCCAGGCATCGGCAGCGGCAGCGGCGGTCAGCCAGCCGCTGGTTGCTCCTGACCCGCGGGCCGGCGCCTTCTTCGACGTCGACAACACCCTGATGCGAGGCGCCTCGATCTACCATTTCGCCAGAGGGCTGGCGGCGCACAAGATGTTCGGGGCGAGCGACCTGATCAAGATGGCGATCGGCCAGGTGATCTTCAGGATCCGCGGCGCCGAGAACGCCGATCACATCGACGCGGCCCGCGAGGCGGCCCTGGCCTTCGTGGCCGGGCACAAGGTTGCCGACATCTCCTCGCTCGGCGAGGAGATCTACGACGACACGATGGCCGACCGCATCTGGGAAGGCTCACGGCAGCTGACCCAGGGTCATCTGGAGGCTGGCCAGCGGGTCTGGCTGGTGACCGCGACGCCGGTCGAGCTGGCCGAGATCCTGGCCCGCAGGCTCGGCCTGACCGGAGCTCTCGGCACGGTCGCTGAAGCCTCGGACGGCGTCTACACGGGCCGCCTGGTCGGCGGCCTGCTGCACGGCGAGGCGAAGGCGGCGGCCGTCCGGGCCCTGGCCGAACGTGAGGGCCTCGATCTGGCCAAGTGCAGCGCGTACAGCGACTCGATGAACGACCTGCCGATGCTGAGCCTGGTCGGGCACCCGAATGTGGTCAACCCTGATCCGCAGCTCAGGGCCCTGGCCAAGGAGCAAGGCTGGCCGATTCATGATTTCAGGAAGGGCCGCCGGGCCACCATCATCGCGATCCCGGTCGCCGCGGGAGCGGGCGTGATCGCCGGCGGTCTCGCCGCGGGCATCGCGGTGCGCAAGCACCGCGCCGACCACTAGCGGCCCGCCCGGCCAGGCGGCGGAGGATCAGTCGCCGAAGGCGGGCCCGCGCTCGGCGAGCAGCTCGTCGATCTTCGAGGCTATGGTGTCCTTCACCTTGTCGGCCAGCTCGGCGATGACGTCCTCGTCGTCGCCCTGGTCGGGGGTGAACCCGTCGGTGCGCACCGGATCGCAGAACTCGATCATCCACTTGGACGGCAGCGGCACCGCGCCGAGCGGCCCGAGCCAGGGGAAGAGCGGCGTGACCGGGAAATAGGGCAGCTTCAGCCGGGCGGCGAGTTCCGGCCAGTCAGCGACCATCGGGTAGATCTCCTCCGCTCCGACGATCGCGCACGGGATCAGCGGAACGCCGGTCCGCAGCGCCAGCCGGGCGAACCCGCCGCGACCGAACCGCTGCAGCTGGTACCGATCGCTGAATGGCTTCCCGATGCCCTTGAATCCCTCGGGGAAAACGCCGACCAGCTCTCCGGCGCCTAGCAGCCGTTCCGCCTCGGCCGGGCTGGCGGGCACGTGGCCGCTGGCCCTGGCCACCCAGCCGAGCAGCGGCACCGAATACACCAGGTCAGCACCGAGCAGCCGCAGATTCCGGTGCGCCTGATGCTCGTCGAGAACTCCCACCTGAAGCATCAGCGCGTCGATGGGCAGCACGCCGGAATGGTTGGCGACGATCAGGGCCGAGCCCTGCGCGGGCACATGCTCGAGCCCGCGCATCTGGATCCGGAACCAGCTCCGGTACAGTGCCCGGGCAGCGGGCATCAGCACGGTCCGGTTTAGTTCCGGATCGAAACCAGATTCTGGATCTACCTCGTAGTCGCCCGCGACTCGCCGCCGCAGGAAATCGGCGGCACCGGCCAGGCGCCTGATCCATTCGCTGACAATCGGCTGCTCAGAGTCGCTCATACCTGGGTCGCTCATATTCGGATCACCGCATCGCCAACCCAGCCAGGCAGCCGGCCCGGCGAGTCTGCCCGACTCGCCAGGCCAGCCGCTACTTCTTGTTCCTGCGCTGAACGCGCGTCTTGCGCAGCAGCTTGCGGTGCTTCTTCTTCGCCATCCGCTTGCGCCGCTTCTTGATTACAGAACCCACGAGACCACCCTCGATCGATACCACGTGCAACGGCGTACCTAACCTTCACCGCCGTACTTACACGGCCGGGCGCACGCCAGTGCCACAGCGTACCCCCGTCCGGCCACCGCGGTCGTCGGCGCCCGTGCATCTGACGCTGGCCGACCGCCGTCCCCTGGTCGGGGCCGGGGGTCAGCCCGCTTCGACGAAGGCGTCCCTGAGGTACTGGTCGACCGCTCGCTCAGGCACCCGGAAGGAACGACCGACCCGGATCGCCTCCAGATCCCCTGAGTGAACGAGACGGTAGACGGTCATCTTCGACACACGCATGATCGCCGCCACCTCAGCCACCGTCAGGAATCGGACGGCACTGAGCGGAGTTGCCTCTGCTGCCATCGCTAGCCCTCTCCGGCGCTATACGCTGCGCCAAGCGATATCCAGCGCACCAGTCACGCCCGTATCCAGCGTAATTGGTACACGCGAAAGGGCAACCCCGCGCGGCTGCCTGATTCGGCTGGCCGACCAGACACCCGCGCGCAATTCTTAATGCCGCGATCCGGTGCGCAAGGGGCGGGAGGACCGCCGCGGCAGCTAGCCGGCGCCGAGCTCGCGGCCCCGGTCACGGGCGGCCTCGATGGCCGCAATGAAGGCGGCGCGGACTCCGTGCCGCTCCAGTTCCCTGATCGCGCTGATCGTCGTCCCGCCTGGTGACGTCACCGCCTCGCGCAGGATGACGGGATGCTCGCCGGACTCGCGCAGCATCGTGGCGGCTCCGTAAACGGCCTGCTTGACCATCTCCAGCGCCGACGCGCGGGACATTCCGAGCAGGATGCCGGCGTCGACCATCGATTCCACCAGGAAATAGACGTAGGCCGGGCCGCTGCCAGACAGGGCCGTGGCCGCGTCCTGCTGGGACTCGGGAATCCGCAGCACCTTGCCCACCGGCCTGAGCAGCTCCTCGGCACGGCGCAGGTGCTGCTCGCCGGCATGCCGGCCCGGCGAGATCACGCTCATCGCCTCGTCCACCAGCACCGGCGTGTTCGACATCACCCGGACGACGGCGGCCTCGGCACCGAGCCTGGACTCGATGAAGCTGGTCGGGATGCCCGCGGCGACCGAGATCACCAGCTGATCGGCCTTGACCTGCGGCGCGATCTCCTCGAGCAGGGCCGCCATGTCCTGCGGCTTGACGGTGATGACGAGCGTGCCGGCCTTGCTGGCCGCCTCGGCCGCCGACGTCACGTCGATGCCGTACGAGTCGCGCAGCGCGTCGGCCCGGTCCTGCCTGCGCACGGCGGCGATGACGCCGGAGGGGGCGACGCCGGCCCTGAGCATTCCCGATAGCAGCGCCTCGCCCATCTTGCCCGCGCCAAGGATCGCGATCATCCTCCGAGCCTAGCGCCGGGGCCGCCGCGGGGCGGCCGGCCCGGCCATCGGCCGGCGCCCGGCAGCGGGCCGGCGGCGGCCTAGCGACGCGACGACAGCGCGCGGAGGAAGAACACCAGGTTGGCGGGCCGCTCGGCTAGCCGGCGCATGAAGTACGCGTACCAGTCGCGGCCGTACGGAACGTAGACCCGCACCTGGGCGCCTTCGGCGGCGAGCGCCGCCTGCTCGTCGGTCCTGATCCCGTACAGCATCTGGTACTCGAAGCTGCCGGGATCGCGCCCGATGGTGGCGGCCCGCGACTTCGCGATCGCGACCAGCCGGGGGTCATGAGTCGCCAGCATCGGGTAGCCGTCACCGTCGAGCAGGATCCGCATGCACCGCGAGTAATTGCGGTCGACCTCGGACCGCGCGGCGAGGGCAAAGCCGTCGGGCGCCCGGTAGGCACCCTTGCACAGCCTGACCCGCGATCCAGCCCCGGCGAGCGCCTGGCAGTCGCCAGGACTGCGCCGCAGATACGACTGGATCACGCAGCCCAGGTCGGGGAAGTCCGCGCGCAGCTCGCTCACCAGCCGCAGCGTCGGCTCGATCCGGGTGTGGTCCTCCATGTCGACGGTCACCGTGGTCCCCGCGCTGCGAGCGGCGACGCAGATCCTGGCGATGTTCTCGGCCGCGGTCTTCTCGCCATGCTCGGCGAGGCCCAGCCCGACCGCGGTTGGCTTGACCGAGACCTCGGCCCGGCCGCCGATCGTCAGGCCGGCCGCGGCGAGCAGCTCGAGCGCGGCCACGTACTCGCCGGCCACCGCGGCGGCCTGCTCAGGGTCGACGGTGTCCTCGCCGAGGTAGTCGAGCGTGACGGACAGGCCCTGCCCGAGCAGCTGCTCGGTCACCGCGAGAGCGTCCGCCGCGCTCTCTCCCGCCACGAACCGCTTCACGACATCGCGCGTGAACGGCGCGGTCGTGATGAGGTCGCGGACGCGTTGGCTGGCCGCCGCGGCCAGCAGAACTCGGCGCAGCACCAGAGTGCACCTCCACGAAGCACGAACCGACGAGCCAGCAGATCCTGCCGGCACAGGTTACTCCTGCCGTCCAGCCGCTCCTGCCTGCCCTTAAGTGTTCGCCTAACGGCCTCCGCTGGCCAGCCCTAAACCTGAACCGGCCCGGCGCCCCCGGTTCGCCGCCCCCCGGCCGCGGGCCGGCCGGGCCACGGCCGGCGGGTCAGAGGGCGCGGCGGCGGCCGAGGGAGATCTTGACGTTGGCCCCGGCATCGGGCGGGACGATGACCTCCTGGGCGGCGCTGATTCCGGCCGTCTCGAGCGTCGCCGTCACCGGGACGGTGCGCTTGACCAGCGCCAGCGCGATCGGCCCGAGCTCGTAGTGCCGGGCGGACGAGCCGACGAAGCCGACGGCAGCATCCCCAGACCTGACCGGCTCACCGTGCGGGGGCAGCCGGTCCTCGCTGCCGTCCAGGTGCAGCATGACCAGCCGCCGCGGGGGGTGACCGAGGTTATGCACCCGGGCAACCGTCTCCTGACCCCGGTAGCAGCCCTTGGACAGGTGCACCGCCGACGTGATCCAGCCCATCTCGTGCGGGATGGTCCGGTGATCGGTGTCGGTCCCGAACCTCGCCCGGTGCCCGGCGATTCTCAGTGCCTCGTGGGCCAGCATCCCGGCCAGCCCGACGCCGCGCAGTCGCTGGGTCGCCACGACCTGGGCCAGCTGGCCTCGCTCGACGACCAGATCGCAGCCGAAGCCGAAGTCCATCGTGACGGCGGCGCCCTCCGCCGCCACGCCGCCCTTGACCAGCGGCCCCATCGCGGTCAGCACGGCGTAGCCGGAGCTCACGTCCTCGGCCTCGACCCGCATCATGAACCGCATCGAGTTGAGGAACTCGAGCAGCGGGGCGGCCTCCCCCGGCTCGACGTGAATCCAGATCTGAGCGCCGTCGTCGATCAGGCTCAGATGATGCTCGACGTGGCCGTTCGGGCTGAGAATCAGCGACTGCTGCGCGCTGCCAGCCGGCATGTCGTCGACCTTCTGGGTGCTGAGACTGTTCAGCCAGCTGAGCCGGTCCTCCCCGCTGATCCTGAGCACGTCGCGGTCCGACCGGTCGACCAGGCCGGCCGTCTCGCCCAGCGCCCGCTGCTCGGCGTAAGGGTCTCCGTAATGCGCGGCCACCCCGACGTCGGGAAAGTCGGCCCGCACCGCGCCTGGAACGGTAAGCAAGGGGCTGTCCATAGCCATAAGGCTATGCGCCGCGACCGTCCGGCCATGCGCCCGCCTGGCCAGCGGGGCCCGTCGCCGGTCACTGCTCGGCGACCGAGCCCGCGCTGACGGTCAGCCGGCGGGTCACCCTGACCCGCTCGGCCAGCCTGCGGTCGTGGGTCACGATCAGCAGTGTCCCGTCGTAGCGGTCGAGTGCCTGCTCAAGCTGCTCGATCGCGGGCAGGTCCAGGTGGTTCGTCGGCTCGTCGAGGACCAGCAGATTGGCCCCCGAGTGCATGAGCAGGGCCAGGTCGGCGCGGGTCCGCTCGCCCGGTGAGAGCCTGGCCACCGGGCGCCCGATGTCGTCGGCGCCGAGCCCGAACTTCGCCAGCAGGGTGCGGGCGTCCGGCTCGAGCAGGCCAGACTCCGCGCAGAACGCGTCAAGCAGCCTGGCATCCGCGTCGAAGGTCAGCCTGCCCTGGTCGATCTCGCCGACCCGGACCGAGGCGCCGAGTGACCCGCGGCCCGACGCCAGCGGTATCCGGCCGAGCAGCGCCTGCAGCAGCGTCGTCTTGCCGGAGCCGTTGTCGCCCTGGACCAGCATCCGGTCGCCCCAGTTCAGCTGCATGCTCACCGGGCCGAGCTGGAACGCGCCGCGCCGCACGACCGCGGCGGACAGGACGGCGACGATATCGCCGCTGCGCCTGGCCGCGCCGAAGTGCAGCCGCAGCTCCCACTCCTTGCGCGGCTCGGCGACCGGCTCGAGCCGCTCGGCGGCCCGCAGCGTGGCGGCGCCTCGGGCGGCCTGGTGCTGAGCGCCCTCGACCCGGCCGCGCCTGATGTTCTTGTCCGGCTCCTTGCGCCGCGCGGCGGCGCTCTTCGCCGACCGCTCGCCGGAGCGCGCCCATTCCTTCTGCCTCCTGGCCCGCTCGATCAGCTCGTCACGGGTGGCGGCGTAGGTCTCGTAGGCCTCGGCGGCCCTGACCCGGTCGCGCTCGAGTTCGTCCCGGTAGGCTTGGTAGCCGCCGCCATACAGCTTCACCTCGCGGGTGTGCGGGTCGATCTGCAGCACCTGCCGTGCCGTCCGCTCCAGGAAGGCCCGGTCGTGGGAGACCACGACAAGTCCGCCGCGGAAGGCCGCCAGGTGGCTCTCGAGCAGCTCGAGCCCGGTCAGGTCGAGGTCGTTCGTCGGCTCGTCGAGCAGCAGCACGTCGAACCTGGCCAGCAGGACGGCGGCCAGGGCCAGCCGGGCCGCCTGGCCGCCGGACAGGCCGGTCGCGGGCCGGCCGAGGTCGGCGGGCAGGCCCAGGCTCGCGGCCAGCTCGCTGGCCCGGATCTCGAGGTCGGGACCGCCGAGCGCGAGGTAGGTGTCGAGCGCCGCTGCGTACGTCTCGCTGGCCCGCCCGGCCGCCCCGCCGGAGGCTGCCGCGCCGGTAGCCGGCCCGCCGGAGGCTGCCGCGCCGGTGGACTGGCCGCCATCGCTGGCCCGCGCCAGCCGCTCCGACGCGGCCAGCATGGCCGCTTCCGCTGCGGCCACGCCGGTGCGCCTGGCGATGTATCCCATCGCGGTCTCGTCGTCACGCCGGTCGCGTTCCTGCGGCAGGTAGCCGACCGTGCCCGCGGCGCTGACCGTCCCGGCGTCCGGCTGGACCAGCCCGGCCAGTACCCGCAGCAGCGTCGACTTGCCGACGCCGTTCGGTCCAACGACCGCGATCCGGTCCCCCGGCGCTACCACCAGGTCCGCGTTATGCAGCACCTCGAGCGCGCCGAACGAGACGCTTACGCCGTGAGCGGTCAGCGTGGACATTCCGCCACCTTAAACGGGCACCGCGGCGGACCGCCGCTCAATTAACCCGCGGCGCCCCCGGCCGCCTCCGCGGCCCCTTCGGCTCGCGACGCGCCGGCGCCTCGGCCGGCGACCGGGCGCCGCGGCACTGAGCGCACGTCCCGAACACCGTCAGGTGGCCGACGTCCGTCTCGAACCCGTACTCCGCGTCGAGCTCGCGCACCAGGGAGCCGACCGCGGCCGGGTCGAGCTGGGTGATCGCGCCGCAATCACGGCAGACCAGGTGGACATGCTGCGCGTCGGCCGCCAGGTGATAACGGTGCGCGCCGTGCCCGAGGTGCGTGTGGGTGACCAGGCCGATCTGCTCGAGCAGCTCGAGCGTCCGGTACACGGTCGAGAGGTTGACCCCGACCGCCGTCTGCTTCACCTCGGCGTAGATTTCCTCCGGCGTCGCGTGCTCGAGCCTCGTCACCGCTTCAAGCACAAGCTGGCGCTGGGGTGTGACCCGGTAGCCGCTGGCCCGCAGCGTGTCATCCCACGTCTGCGACATACGCCGAGTCTAGTGAAGTCCGCCGGATAACCCACTTGCCGAGCGCCGAGCATGTGTCGTAGCGTGCTGCCTAACGCGGGAAAGGAGGTGGTCCTACAGTATGCATAGATGTCGGACTCGCGAGGTGGCTGTCAGCTAGCCGCCGTCCCGTGGAGCGCTTCAGGCGATCGCCCGATGTGCTCGTCACCGGCCTGCGAACCAGTTCCCTTCCTGGCTGTGCTCGCGTGCTGCCCAGGCGGCGGTCGGCGAATACACGGCAGACACCGGACCCCCGGGTGATCGGCCTCGTCCAGCCGGTCCCTGCAATGGGCTGCCCTATGCGGCCCGGAGCGGGAGCAGCCCGGGGGCTTCTCTTTTCTCACTTCTACGCAATCCCGCGGGAATGACCGGCGTTCCGGTGGCCGGCCGCTCGCGCGTGCCGGCCGAGCGCCTGCCGCGCTCATGACAAGCTCAGCGCACCGGATAAGCGGCCACGAAGACCGTCGCCGCCGCTGCCTCGCGCGGCCACCGGTAAGCCCGGCAGCGCTCGCCAGCCCCGAGAACGAGTACGTCGCCGACAGTCAGCACCAGGTCGGCCTGGCCCGCTGACTCGAACTCGACTTTCAGCTGCCCCTGGACGACCAGCATCAGGTCCACCTCGTCGGAGCGGAACCAGTCCTCGTCGACCGGCTCGCCGTGCTTGCTCACCCACACCAGCTCGATGCCTGAGCCCGAGAAGATGGTGCCGACATCCCCGAACGCCGAGGCCGTGACCCGGTCGGCCTCACCGCGCAGGACGTTGAACAGCCGTACCGCGGGCTCGCCGCCCTCGCTGGTCACCGACGTTCCCGGCTCACCGCATCGGGTCCGTGCTCACGCGCTTGAGCTGCGCGGATAGGTGCGGCTGCAGGGGCTGGCCCATGGCGGCCATGTCGACGGCGTAGGCCAGGTCCGCGCCGACCAGGCCATACAGCCGCTTGGCCGCCGTGACTTCCTTGGCGGTGGCCGTGCGGATGACGGCGTCGGTCGCCATCTCGATCTTGGTACCGCTGATCGTGCCGTAGTAGATCTCGGTGATCCCGGTCGGATGCGTGATCAGCACCTCGAGCGTGCCGTCCGGCTGCGGGCGCCAGAAGCCGACCTCCAGGTGGGACGCACGGCCGATCGTTCCGTCCTCGGCGAGCAGCCAGGTCCGGCTCGAGTAGATCAGGAACGGCTTGCCGTTATGGCTGAACGAGATCTCCTCGCCATAGTTGGCGCTCTCGATCGTCGGGTAACCCACCACCCCCGCTCCCTCCCACCGGCCGAGCAGGAAGGTCAGCGGCGCGATGGCGGGATGAGGCTCGGGGACCGAGCCGGGCGCGATGTCCATTGCGACAGCCTAATGGCGGGCGGGCGACGGCTACTGTCGCGCGGCCGGCCGCCGGCCTGCCCGCCACAGCCGCAGCACGAGAAGTGCCGAGCAGGCCGCGATCGCCGCGCAGGCCACCGTCAGGATGATCGCCGTGAGGTCAGCTGCCACGGCGGCAGTGTACGGCGGCGCGGCCGGCCTAACGGCCCTCCCGCGCCGGCGTTCGCATCCCGCTTCTGACGGCGCCCCCGGCTGACCCGGTAGCCGGCGGAACGGCAGCCGACGTTGGGCGGTGACGCGCACCGGGTGGGGCCGGCCGAACTAGGCTGAACCACATGGCTTCTGGCGCACTCGTAGTGAAGGCAACCGCCGGCAAGAATGACCCCGAGCGGTGCAATCAGGCGTTCACCGTAGCGGCGGCCGCCGTCGCGAGCGGCGTATCGGTCTCGCTCTGGCTGACCGGCGACGCGACTCTGCTGGCCCTGCCCGGCCAGGCCGACGATCTCAGGCTTGCTTACGCGAGCCCGCTCGCCGATCTGCTCGGGACCGTGCTCAAGGGCGGCACCGTGACCGTCTGCACGCAGTGCGCGGCGCGGCGCGATATCACCGAGGACGACCTCGTCGAGGGGGTCAGGATCGCCGGGGCGCCGACCTTCGTCGCCGAAGTACTCGCCGACGGCGCCAAAGCCCTCGTCTACTAGCCCCTCCCCCCGCTTCCCCGTACCGCCGCCCCGCACCGGAACAACAGCGGTGGGCCACCGCCGTGGAAACAGCACGGGCGGTGGCCCACCGCTGTTGAATTTCGGGGCGCGGATGCGCTCAGGCGGGGGGCAGGGCGGGGGCGGGGGCGGGGGGCAGGGCTGGGCGGGGTCAGGGTGAGGCGGCGGCTAGGCGTTCGGCGCGCAGGCGCCTGGTCCAGGTTTCGTCCGCGTCGGGCAGGGCCGGCAGCGGCCCGGCGGCCCAGCTGAGCAGCAGGTCGGCCAGGCCGGGATTGCGGACCAGCGCGGGCCCGTGCAGGTAGGTGCCGAGGATCCGGCCCGCGTAGGCGCCCTCGGTGCCGTCGCCGTTGCCGACTCCGAGCGTGACCCGCGCCAGCGGCCGGGCATCAGGCCCGAGCCTGGTCACTCCCTGGTGGTTCTCGAATCCGGTGAGCCGGTCGACGCCAAGCCGCGGATCCACGTCGGCCAGCACCTCGCCCACGCCGCGCCGGTCGCCGCGGCCGCTGCTGATGTCCAGGATGCCGAGTCCGTCCACCGGCTCGCCCTGCGCGCCGCCGAACACCGATCCGATCAGCTGATATCCCGCGCAGACGGCGAAGACCACGGCGCCGTTCCCGATGGCCGCCTGGAGGCCGCCGCCGACCCGCAGCCGCCGCGCTGCGAGTATCTGGGGCAGGTCCTCGCCTCCGCCGAGCAGGTAGATGTCACCCTGCTGCGGCACCGGCTGGTCCGAGTTGACCTGAATCGGCTCGACCTCGATGCCGCGCAGCCTGGCCCGGCGGGCCAGCATGATCAGGTTGCCGCGGTCGCCATAGGTGCTGAGCAGGTCGGGGTAGATCCAGACCAGCCGCAGCGCGCTGGACCCGGCGGGTGAGCGGCCAGCCTGCCCCGGGCCGGTCAGCGGTCCCCTGGCGGTCCGGCCAGGATCCTCCGCCCCCCACAGCATGTCCCCGTCCTGGCCAGCCACGACCTGGCCACCGCCGTCCCGGCCGTGGCCAGCCCCGTTCCGGCCAGCCCCGTTGAGCCCAGCCCCGTTGAGCCCAGCCCCGTTGAGCCCAGCCCCGTTCAGGCCGGGGCGGCGATGGCCAGTTCCGCCCGATCCGTCCGCCGCGAAACTCGAGTTCGGCGCCGTCATCGGCCCAGATCCTTCCCCGGGCGCCTGCGCGGGCGCCCCGTCACGCGGTCCGGCCCAGGGTTGTCCTGATCTGCTGGAAGGCCGTGTAGTTGGCGATCACGTCGAGGCCGCCGGCCGGAACCCGGTCGACCGCTGCCTCGACGCCGTCGACCAGGTCGAACGGGACCTCGTCGGCCTCGAGCCGGACCGCCAGGTCGATCCGGCGCTCGCCCGCAACCAGCACGGGCCGGCCGCGGAGCACCCGGTAGTCGACGTCCCAGAGCCAGGACGTGTCCTTGCCGTCGGGCACCTGGGCATTGACCGCGAGCAGCACGGGCCGCCCGTCGGTATCGAGCACGTCGAAGGCTTCCAGCCAGCCGGCCGGGTTCTTGGCCAGCAGCAGGTGCAGCGTCCGGCCGCGGCGCTGCACGGTCGTGTACCGGCCGGCCACCGACACCACGGAGCGCAGGCTCGGCAGCGCCTGGCCGACGTTCGCGCCGAACAGGCCGGCCACGGCCAGCGCCATGACCGCGTTCGACCGGTTGGCCCGGCCCGGCAGCGACAGGCTGAGCTCGTGCACCGCGCCCGCCGAGTCGATCATCGATTCGCCGTCGAGTACCCAGCGGGCCGACGGCCTGGACAGGCCGCACTCACCGCATCGCCAGCCGAGCTCGTCGCGGCGCAGGTGCGAGCCGCACTCGGGACAGCACCAGGAGTCCTCGTGCCAGCGCTGGCCGGCCGCGACCCAGGTGACGTGGCTGGCCGACCCGGCCGCCCAGGCGACCAGCGGATCGTCCGCGTTGGCCACCACGCGGATGTCCGGCGCCGCGGCGAAGGCCTCGCGCCAGCGCCTGGCCACCAGCCAGATCTCCGCCGCGCGGTCCATCTGGTCGCGGCTGAGGTTAAGCAGGACGACGACCCGGGGCCTGGTCGCCTTGATCATGGACGGCAGGTAACGCTCGTCGACCTCGAGCACCGCGTAGGGAGCGTCCGGCGCGCCGCTGAGGGCCGAGACGAGGCCGCTCTCCATGTTCGCGCCGAAGGCGTTGGAGGCGACATCCTGGCCGAGCGATCCGATCGCGGCGGTCACCAGCCGGGTGGTGGTGGTCTTGCCGTTGGTTCCGGTCACCAGGACGATCTGCCGTCCGGCCGCGAGCTGCCTGAGCAGATCCGGAGCCACCCGCAGGCCGACGACCCCGCCGATGACGGAGCCGTCGCCCCGCCCGGTCAGCCGCGAGACCTTGCCGGCCGCCTCACCGAGCGTTGTCGCGACGCGAGCCCTGATCGGAAGCTTGCTCATGGGCGCAGATGCTATCCGGCCGCTGCGGCGGACAGCGCCCCAGCGGCCGTGGTCGGATCGTCATCAGTTCCGGTAATCAGCAACACATTTTCCTCAAGGGACGCAAGTTCTGCCAGTCTATGGCACCAGGAGCAACTCGGCCCAGACTGCCGCCGGCCGCCGCAGTCCGGCCCGCACGTGCTCTTCCTACCCGGCTGCTACCCCGCTCTACTTCCACAATCTCCAGTAGTACTGCCAGAACTTCACCAGGGACGAATCATAATTAGTCCCATTATCATACTGAGTCGCCTTGACCATCTTATGCGGGTACATGAATGGCCCTCGACCGGCGTAGTCGGCCACCCAGTAACCGTCAGCCTCGGGGTTGGCGAAGACGGTCGAGGCCGACCCGTAGACCCAGACGTAGAACCCGGCCCACCGCATGACCGAGTGGAAGGTGTTCACGTAGCCGCCGTCCACCGCCGTCTCCAGGTCAAGGGCGATCGTGGTCCCGCGGGGGACCCGCAGCTCGTAGAGCCGCTCGAGCGCCGCGAACGAGTCGGCCTCGGCATTGACCGCGCCGGGATCGGACCGCACCCAGATGGGCAGTTTCCGCAGCCGGCCGAACCGCTTCCACTCCGCGTCGGTCCAGACGTGCGGGGTGTCGCCGCCGACGTACCCGGCTACCGCCCGGTAGCCGCCCGGCGCCGTGCCCGGCGGTGTGCTCGCGTCAAACATCTTCACGGGGGGCAGAACCATTACTCCTCCTAGTGCGGCCATTATCGGCCGCTGGCCAGAAAACGTACGCGATAGGCCTCGATTGCGCTGGTCGCCCGGCCGAACTGGCGGCCGCAGTTAGCCCGGCGGCCGTCCGCCGGGCCGCAGCCCCGGCACTCCCCGGCGCTAGCTGGCGCCCGGCTGGCCGCTCGCCGCGGGGACACCGCCGCTGCCGTCGTGATCCGTGTCGGCGTCGTAGCCGACGATGAACCGCCGCGGCCACGACAGCACCGGCTCCAGCCAGCCGACCACGCCCATCTCGCCGGCGGCCTGCAGCAGCTGCCCGCGGTGACTGGAACCGACCGCCAGGATGGCCAGGTCAGCGGTGAAAGCACGCTGATCATCCGCACCGAGCAGCGCCGTCCAGGCCGGCAGCCGGTTGCTGTCGAGCTCCATCGACAGCGGATGCCTGCGCAGCGCGCTGACTCGCTGCCCGATCTTGATATCGGCCCGGTCGACCAGCCCGGGCAGCTCGAACTCGAGCGGGAGGGCAAGCTCGAACGGGTCGGTCGTCGGGCCGGTGAGCGGCAGGGCGCGCTCCAGCTCGTGCAGCCACTGCAGCTGCGGAATCACCCAGTCCCGGCCGACCTGAGTCCCGGCGCCCTTGCCGCCGTTCAGGATCCGCAGCGCGATCTGGCCGACGGACGCGGTGAGTTCCTCCGGCGCGAACGAGTCCCTGACCGCCTCGGACCGGCTGGCGACGGCCCGTTCGATAACCGTGGCGAGTACGCATTCGCGCAGTCGCTCTCCCAGGGCGGACCATCGCGCCTTCAGCGCCGTCGGCACGACCGGAAGCGGCGAGTTGGTCAGGAAGGCGAGCACCATCGCCTCGATCCAGACCCGCAGCCAGGCGTAGTCCGGCGATCTGGCCAGCAGGTCGGCCGAGCGCAGCTCGAGCAGCGTGCAGGCGCGCTCCCCGGCGCACTCCGGCCCGCACGCGGCGGACCTGCGGGCGGCGATGGGCGGCGCCGCGAGCTCGCCTGGCGCGGGCGGCCGCTCCGCGGCCCCGCCGAACGGCACCCTGACCCGCAGTGGGCGGTCCATCCCGTCGGCGAAGACGGCGGCCACCCCGGGCGGGAACGAGACCACCTGCCTGGACTGCTCGGGATCGAGGTTCATGGTCGCGCCGACCAGCTCCCGGTCGTCCTGCGCCGGGAGCCGGTGCACGATCTTGAGCGCGGTGTTCTTCACGACATCGGCCACCAGCTTGGCCGGGATCTGCTCGGCGATCAGCAGGCCCTCGCCGTAGGCGCGGATCTCGGCCAGCAGGCTGGCGAAGAGCTCGACCGCATGCGCGCTGGCGCCATCGCGGTCGGCGCGGAGCAGCCGGTGCGCCTCCTCGATGACGATGACGTGCCGCAGGTCCTCCGCCGGGCCGCGGCCGGCCCTGGCCCGCAGCCGCAGGTGCTCGACGATCCTGATGATCAGCGTGCCGATCAGGAACGCCTTGTCCTCGTCGTTGGCCACGTCCTCGATCGCGAGCACGACGTTCCGCCGCAGCAGCTCGGCGATGTCGGCCGGATGGCCGCCCTCGAAGAACCGGCCGGCCGACCCGGTCCGCAGCGACCTGAGCCGCACGTCCACGAAGCCCCGGACGTCGGCCTGCAGCTCGGGTCCGTAGCCGACCTCGGTGATCACCTCGATCGCGGCGGCCTGCAGCTGAGCCAGCGTGGGAACGGCGGGCGGCACGGCGGCACCGGGCGACCCGGCCCCGCTGACCGGATCCCAGCCGCAGGACTCATAAACCCGCTGCAGCGCCTGCGACATGATCTGCGGGAACGGCTCGTGGGCGTCGAACGCGGCCAGGAACAGGGCCCGCACCATGTCGATGTGCGCCTGGACCGGGTAGCCGGGCTCGGGGGCCAGCGGGTTGACCGCCAGCGGGATCGCGTCAGGATCAGCCGGGCTGATGACTGTCAGCTCGCGCCGGCCGGCGCGATCCGGCCGGCCATCGCCGCGTACTCCGATTTGACTGGCTCAACGACAAGCCAGGGGACACCCGAGCGGGTCAGCTGCTCGAGGAGGTGCCTGACCGTCTGGGACTTGCCCGAGCCGGTCGCGCCCGTGATCAGCGCGTGCCGGTTCAGGGTGGCGAGCGGCACGCCGAGCTCGCCGACCGGCCGGTCCTGGCCGTCCAGGATCGTGCCCACGCTGACCTCGTGGTCGCCCGTGTGCTCGGCCGTGACGTCGAAGTAGCCGACGTCGAGCAGCCGGACGCCCGGGCACCTCGCGGCGGGGCAGCCCGGCCAGCGCGGCCAGGATGCCGGCCGTGGCGGCGAACGGGACAGCGGACTCGTCGGCCGGGCCGGAGCTCTTCGCGACCAGCGCATCCGCCAGATCCCTGGCCCGCTCCGGCCCGCGCAGCCGGTACGGGTGCGAGCTCAGGTCGGCCGACCCGACCAGCATCGGCGCGATCAGGCTCAGCTGCTCGGCGTCGGCCGCGCCGACCAGCACCCGGATGTTCCACAGGCCGGCCTCGCGGAACGCGTCAAGCTCGGCGAGCCGGCTCGCCGCGCGCTCGGCCTCGAACCGCGACCGCTCCTCGTCGAACCGGCGCAGCACGTTGACGTGCCCGCGCAGCTCGGCGATCTCAGCGTCGACCAGGTCCGTCGGCTCGGCGACCACCAGCCAGCCGAAAGGCCGGCCCATCAGCGTGGTCAGCGCGGCCTCGAACAAGGTCGGCGCGGCTGATGCCAGGCCGGACCCGGAGGCCAGCCACGGGGAACCCGAGCCCGCCCCGGCCCCCGCCGAGTTCCCGGCCTGGCCGGATCCCGATGGCCAGGACTGGCCGCGCCAGCCACCCAGGTCGCCGGGCAGCGGCGGGGCGTGGCGCCCCGGGCATGGCGCCCAGACCAGCCGGTCGAGATCGGTCATCAGACTGTCGCCGCACGGCACGCCCCTGGCGCCCCAGGGGAACAGCAGCTCGCACCGCTCGCCGCGGTCGGGCCGGACCGCCTGCCGGGTCGGGAGCCTCGCCGGCGCGCCGTACGGATGCTCGCCGCCCGGCTGCGGCTGCGGCTGCGTCCGCTCCGCCTGACCGGGCGGAACCGCCGGCTCGGGCCGCTCCGGACGGCCCGGACGACCCAGTCCGCCCGGACGACCCAGACGGCCCGGGCGCCGCGGTCAGCGGCCGGGCCGGGGCGGACGGCAGCGGCCCGGCGTTAGTGAGCAGCTCAAGCGGCGCGCCGCCGCCGCGGGAGAACCAGCCGGTGACCAGCGGCCGGCGGTTCTGCGCGGCATCTAGCGCGGCCGGCAGCACCGAGGCGTAGTCACGCTCGGCGGTGCCGCCGTAGCAGACATCGGGTATCGCGACGACTCGGTACCAGGGCGCGCTGACGCCGGCTCCGATGCCCGGATCACTGCGCATAAGGCGTGCATATCAGCCGGCCACGCAAGTGTGCCACCCGGTTGCCGGAGATCGGCCGGGCGACTTGACGCCGATCGGCTAGAGGTCGGCCTGGCCAGAGACCCTCGTCGTGGTGGCCCCGGCGACCCACACCGTGCCGTCGTCGTCGCGCGTGACGTGGACCCGGCCGCGCCGGCCGATCGCCGTGCCCTGGCTCGCGACGTAGGGCGCGGAGGCCCGGCCCGACGACAGCAGCCACTGCGCCAGGGACGCGTTGAAGCTCCCGGTGACCGGGTCCTCGACCGCCCGGCCGGCAACCGGGAAGAACGCCCGTATCTCGAACGCGCACTCCGAGCCGGCCGGGTACGGGCCGGCCACGCCGAGGTCCAGGTCGACGTCGCCGGCCTGCAGCGCAAGGACCGCGTCGGCGCTGGCCAGCAAGATCGCGACCCACCCGGGTCCGTTGTCGGCCCACTGCGCGTCGACGATGTCGGTCCGGTCGATCCTGAGCTGTGCCGCGATCTGGCCGATCAGCGACTCGTCCACCGGCCCGGAGCGCAGCAGCGGCGGAGCGGCGAACCCGAGCAGGCCATCGTTCCGCCGGACCGGCACCAGGCCGGCCGCGCACTGCTGGACGATCCGGTCAGCCTCGCGCGGCGCGTGGCCGGCGCTCAGCCAGGCATGGCAGGTCCCGAGGGTCGGATGCCCGGCGAACGGCAGCTCGGCCGCCGGGGTGAAGATGCGGACCAGGTAGTCGGCGCCGGGGGCGTCGGGCGGCAGCACGAACGTTGTCTCGGACAGGTTCGTCCAGCGCGCGAAGCGCTGCATCTGCGCCGTGGTCAGATCCTGGCCGTCGAGCACGACCGCGACCGGGTTGCCCATGAACGGCTCGGAGCTGAACACATCGACCTGGCTGAAGGACCGCTGCATGGCCCGAGTCTGCCACGCGCTAACGCGCGGAGCTCGCGTCGGCCGGCGCCGGCCGACCGAGGTCCGGCGCGGCTACCGGCTGGCGCCGGGCAGCGTGCCGATCGCCGGGTTGGCGTCGGCCAGGACGACGGTCCGGCCCGCGCCGGACGGATAGCTGACGATCATCGCGCTCGGCGGCAGCCGCTGGAGCTCGTCCGCCTCGACCAGGAACTCCCTGGACCGCTGGGCGGTCCGGCCGAGCGACGCGTTCTCCCCCAGCGCCCTGGACAGGCTGATCCCCCACGACGTGCCGGTGTTGATCCCCTCGGTCAGCGACACCGAGTCCGACTCGCTGACCGAGTAGTTCGAGTCGCGGCTCGATGAGGCGTTGAAGTCGCCGAACGGCGCGAGGCCACCCTGGCTGCGTCCCCGGCCCCGGCTGCCGCCCGCGGTCCGGCCGACGGACAGCGACCCGGCGACCGAGTCCGCCGTCCCGGCGGTGCTCGTATACGAGTCGCCCCACGTGTCGGTGAGCGATGTTCCGACCGTGTCGGTGATCTGGCTGACGACGAAGCGGTACTCGGTGCCGATCAGCTCGCTGGCCGCCCGCGCCTCATCGCCATTGCCGAGCCGCATGAACGCCACCGCGGCGTGGCCACGGCCCAGCCGCTCCCGCACGCCCGCCGGGATCGATCCGAACGCCAGCACCAGGCCGGTCCGTGCGGTCTCGCACGCGGCCATCAGCCGGTCGAGGACATCACCGCCCAGCCGGTCGGCGCCGAGCAGGCAGATGACGTGCGTCCACGGTTCGCCGGATTCCGCCTGGCGCAGCAGGTGGGTCAGGGCGGCGATCAGGTAGGTGGCCAGCATCCGGTTCCCGATCACGCCCGCCCGCCGGTCAAGTGCGGCCACCCGCAGCCTGGTGCGCGCCTCGGGGACCGGCGGCTGCCCGGTTCCGAGCGCGTCAAGCCGGCGCAGCCTGGACTCGAGCACGAACGCCCGCTCTATCACCAGGCGCTCGGCCGCGCCGCGGCCGAACAGGGTCCCCACCTGCTCGAGCTGGCTCGCGGTGAGCAGGCCAGCGTGCAGGTCGGCGCGCGGGTCACCGATGTCGGCCAGGGCCCGGAGCGCGGCGGTCACCGCCGAGATCCGCGGACCGGGGCCCAGGACCCCGATGACCCGCTCGAGCAGCGCGCAATCGGCGGACGGGTCAGCCGGCGATCCGTCCGCGGCCCGGCCGGCGGAGAGGTCGGTGCCGCCAGCGGCACTCGTGGCCAGCGCGAGCACGTCGGCCAGGGCCTGCGTGTCAAGCCCGGTGCCGAGGTCGAGCTGCGGCAGGTCCCTCGGGAGCGTCCAGACGAGGGGCCGCAGTCCCGAGCGCTCCGCCAGCCCGATCAGGTCGCCGGCGACCGCTCCCTCGGTCAGGTCGACGACGCTTACTTCTCCGCCGGCCGACAGGCGCGGCGCCGCGAGCGTGGTGACCAGGGCCGACCAGCCCGCCAGGGTTCCGCCGGCCACGTCGACCCGGTCGATCCCGGGCGGCAGCCCGACGGGAAACCAGGCAGGCTGCCGGTCGAAGACGGCCTTGCGCCGCTGCCAGGCGCGGTACTGGGCCGCGTGCTCACCCTGCCGGGCTGCGAGCGCACGCGCCTGGGCGGCACTGGCGATCTCGACCCGGTGCCGCTCGGCGGCGATCGCGGTGCCGAGCCGGCGACGGTCACGCCACGCCGACCTCGCGCAGCCCGCCGCTCCCGCTAGTCCGGCCAGCGTTCCGCACCCGGTCACGGCCGGCCCCGCGGCCCCGGCCAGCCACGTGCCGCCGAGCAGGGCGGCCGCCAGCAGCCCGGCCACGGCTCCGACCCTGGCGGGCCGGGTGATCCCCCGGCAGATCCTCGCCTGCGCGGCCAGCCAGCCGGGATCCAGCCGGTCGGCGGGCCCGGGGGCGGGCCTGGCCGGCGGCGGGCCGGGGTCGGCCAGCGTCGGAGCGAACTGCCAGCCCAGGCAGACCTGATCGGCCTCGTCGTTCACCGCACCGCCCGGCAGTCTGTGAGCAGGAGCGCCGGCCTGCGCACCCGCAGGGACAGGGCCTCGGGGCGCTGCCCGGCCAGCAGGCCCGCCGGCAACCCCAGAATGTCTTGCGGGTTCAACGAGACCGCCGCCGGCGATCCCGGCGGGCTGGCCAGGTCCCGCGGCGCCTGGCCGCGGACGGCCACGACATTGACCTGGCCGGCCAGCCGGGCGGCGGTGGCGCCGACGGTCGTGCTGAGCAGAACGGCCGTCCCGGTGCCCGGCCCGAGCGCGATCAGGGCGGCCAGCTGGGCCGCCTCGATCGCCTCGCAGCCGTTGACCCAGACGACGCAGTCAGCCGGGGCGCCGATGCTGGCCCGCTCGGCCAGGATCCCGGCCAGGTCGGCGACGGCCAGGCGCGCCGTCATCGCGGCCGGCCGCCCTTGCAGGCGGGGGTCTAGACAGAACAGCACGACTTCTCGCTCGGCCAGGGCCCGGTCAAGGCGGACCTGCGCCCCGGCGGCCGGGCCCGGCCGGCCGAGCCGGGACCCGATGGCGGCCGACCGCAGCCCGGCCAGCTGAACCGCGACCGCCCGGACGGCGGCCGCCGCCGCGGGATCGGTCTCCAGCCGGGTCGCGAGGTCCGCGGCGCGCCGGCTCAGCGCGTCCTGGTCGGCTTTCGCGGCGCCCTGGCCCGGCCGCAGCCGGAGCGCCCCGGGCCGCAGCAGGCTCGCCAGGTCGTCCGGCACCGGCCGGTGCGGCCGGTCGGCGGACCCGGCCGCAGCGCCGACGGCCAGGGCGGTCCGCAGGTAGTCAGCGCAAAACGATTGCGTCGCGGGCGCCAGCCCGGTCCAGTCGATCATCGCCAGGATCAGGCCGGCCGCGCGATCGGGGGCGAGACCCGACAGCGGCTCGTAACGCGTGCCGGGGTCGATGAAGCACAGCATGGGCGCCCGGAGACCGGCGCACGCCGCTTCGATCGACGCCCGCAGGCCGCTGCCAGCGGCATCGTGCCACGCGCCGAGAATTCCTGCTGCGTCGTAGCCGGCCCCGCAGGCCAGGTCGATGATGATCACGGTCTTGCGGTGCTGGATCGCGGCGGTCGCCAGGTCAAGTCCAGTGCTGGTCACGGCGGCTGCATCCTGGCCGGTGAGCAGCATTCCGGCCTGAGCCTGCGCCCAGCTGACGGTCGCCCGCCGGCCGGTTCGCCTGACGATGCCGACGCAGCCGCCGTCGGCCGTCGCGACCTCGCCGCGGCGCAGCGACGCGGTCAGGTACGCGCGGCGAGCGGTAACCAGCGCGCCGGACCGGTACGGCCGGCCCGCGCTGCCCCGCGCCGCACCGCCAGCCACCGGCGCCGGACGGGCCGGTCCCGCAGGCCCGCCGGGCCATGATGACCCGCCCAGATCCGCTGGCCCGCCCATCCAGGACGACCCGCCCAGCTCAACCGGTCCCGCCGCCCAGGACGACCCGCCAGGATCCGCTAGGTCGCGCGCCGGGCCCGCCGCCGGGAGGCGGGCCGGACGGCGCCACGACCGGCGCCTCAGTCGCCCGGCGAGGGCGGCCTCGGCCGCCGCGACCATCAGCGCCGCCGGCAGCTGCCCAGGCAGCCACTGCCGCCACCGGCGAAACGCGGCCGCCAGATGCGCCAGCCGCGCGGGCAACGGGCCTGGACCGGCGAGGGAGCCGATCAGGTGCGCGCCGGCGGCCGCATAGCCGGCCGCGGCCCGCCCGGTACCGGTGGCGATCATCCAGCCGGCCCCGGCCGCGGCCGGCCACGCCAGCCAGAGCGGCCGCCACCTGCTCACCCGGCCGACGATCACGAAGAGGACGGCTAACCCCAGGGTGGCCTGGGCCAGTATCAGCTGGGCGAGGACCGCGGCTCCCGCGGCCGCAGCGGCTAAGTCGCCGGGCGTCGGCACGCGAGGCGGGAATGGGTAACCCGGATGACCGGGAGGACGGGTCAGCGGCTCCGCTGAGCCGGTCGGCAAGGGCGGCACAATGGCACAAGATAGTACTTCTCGTCGCGCATTGCCGACCTACTGGACAGTACTTCCGGCCGGACCCGCCCGCCTACTGGCGAACCGCCGGCTGGTCATCGGTCCCCCAGCCGTCCTCGCCGCCGGCCGGGGACAGGTTATCGCCCAGCGCATCGGCCGTCCCGATGGTCCTGACCGGCGATCCGTCAGCGGCCGAGTCGACCACGATCCTGAACATGTCGGCCCTGAGCGCGGCCACGGTCAGCGCGACCGGGCAGCCCGATGCCTGGTCATCGAAGCGCACCGTGATCATCGCGGCCGGCTGGCCCGCGCCGAGCCTGAGCCCGCGCGCGATCGACGACGGCGGGGGTTGCACCTCCACGTGCAGCGCCGCCGGGAAGCCGAGCGCGGAGCGGAGCGGCCGCCGGTCGTCGGCGTCAGGGAAGCCGCAGAGCTGGAAATCGGCTGCCACCCGGTCCCGATCATCGGCCAGATCGCCCGCCTGGCTAGCGGCCTCGGCCGTCAGGTAGGCCGACGAGATCGCCGCTGGCTCGCCGTTGACCGACCAGTGACACTTGACGACGCAGACCGAGTCGGCCAGGGCAATGCCGAGCGCCCAGCCGATGTCCTCGGGCACCCGCCGCCAGGAGACCTTGCGCTTTCGGCAGATCACCTCGCCACCCATCGGATCAAGGTGTGCGCCGAGGCGAGGGACTCCCAGCACCGGGATCAGGTACTCGGCCGGGCTGGCCCGGTACAGCTGCCCGTCGGGCAGCTGCCGGATGAGATGCCTGGCCGCCAGTTCCCTGACGGCCTGCTCGACCTGAGCGGGCCTCACGTTGTAGCGGCGGGCGAGCGCGCTCGGCCTCGGCAGCCGCCACCCCGGCTCGTGGTGGACGAGCGTGGCGGCCAGCCGGTCAGCCAGAACTCCCGCGACGTCTGGCCGGTCGTCGCCGGAGTATGCCACGGGATGCCTTTCTCCTGGTCTGTAGTCTGCCAGCAATGCGGTCTGATATCAGTTCTAGGTAGCCCAGGTGTCTAGAAGCTGAACTGCGGGTTATGGGTCGCGCAACGAGTCCCTGCGAACAGGCGACAATTTCCGGTCATCGGAATAGCAGCGGCAGCACGCGCTGGCCCGCAAGTGTGTAAGCCGCCGCACGCCGGACGCCGCCTCACTCGGCGTTCCGCCGCGACCGCCAGATGATGAACCGTCCGGCAATGATGATCAGGAGCACGAAGACGAGCAGTATCAAGGCGGCGTCGTATGACAAGATATTGGCGCTTTCAACCGGTTGGTTGATCGGCGCGAAAGCATAGACCGGATAGGTGAGGAATGCGACCGGCGAGTGGATCAGCGCGAGCGAGGGGTTCTGATCGGACCAGCCCGCCGTGTAAAGCAGGGGGGCAGTCTCCCCCGCCGTGATCGCGACAGCGACCAGTAGCCCGGTGACGATGCCGGGCACAGCCGACTTCAGGACGATCTTGCGCATGGTCCAGCTCGGCGGGATTCCGAGCGCCTCAGCTCCCTCTCGGTACGAAGTGGGCACCTGAGACAGGGCGGTCTCGGTTGACTTGGTGATGTAGGGAATCGCCAGCACCGAGACGACGAGCACCGCCGCCAGCAGCGAGAACTTCCACCCCAGGCCCACGACCAGAGCGACGAGGCCGACGTAGCCGAGCACCACCGACGGGATCCCCGCGAGCACCTCGTACCCGCCGCGCAGCGTTGTCCGGCGGCGGCCCCGCGCGAATTCCGCCAGGTACATGCCGGTCAGCAGGCTGACTGTGCCGCCGATGATGACGACTCCGGCGGTGATCGCGAGCGTTCCCAGGATGGCGTTCTCGAGCCCGCCGCTGAGTTGGTTGGTCGTCGTAGTCAGCACGGACCACTGCCAATTGGGCACGGCCTTGGCGACGATGCCACCCGCCATCCAGAACGTGGGCACGATCACGAGGGCCAAGGCGACGAAGCAGGCCGCCCAGAAGACCGCGTTCGCTATCTTCCGCCTGGCGGGCACGGCCGGCCACGTCCAGGACTGCCCACCGTCCGTTGAAGGGGTTCCCGCCGGCGAGGATGGGCTGTTCATCTGGGGTCTCCCTCGCGCCTAGATTCCGCGGCCGACCGGGAGGGCCGTACCCGACACCCGCCGCACCAGTAGCCGAGCTAGAACATTGGTAGCCAGCGTTATGACCATCAGTACAAGACAGAGTTCCGCGATGGAGCGCAACGAGAAGCCGGTGCCGTCCTGGAACGCAGTGTCGACGGTCTGGACCACGGTCGCGGCGATGGTGGTCATGGTCCCGTAGATATTCCCCGGCACGTTGCCAAGGGCCGCTCCGCAGGTCATCGCGACGGCCATGGTCTCGCCGAGCGCCCGGCCGAGCCCGAGCACCACGGCTCCGATGATGCCGCCGCCAACCCAGGGCAGCGTAACCTTGCGCGTGCATTCGAAGTCGGACATGCCGAGGGCGATGGCGCCCTCCCTGGGCAGGATGGGTACCTGCCGGATCAGGTCCCTAGTGGTGGCGGCGATGATCGGGATGATCATGATGGAGAGCACGAGGCCCGACACCAGCATGCCCTGGCCGTTTCCGGTGTCGCCTCTGAAGTAACTGAGCACCGGCACATCCGGCATGTTCCGCGCGATAAACGGCGCGATGTCGTGGGCGATGAACGGTCCGAACGTCACGGCGCCCCACAGGCCGATCACGACGCTGGGGATCCCGGCTAGCAGCTCGAGGAACCCGCCGATGGCAGCCGCCACCTGACGCGGCAAGCGCTCGACAATGACCAGGGCCGTTCCGATCGCTACCGGGACGCCGATGATGAGCGCGATCGCCGACGTGCCGAGGGTCCCGATGATGCTGGGCAGAGCCCCGAATTTCGCACCCTCGAGATGAGCGACGCCGCCAGTGTGGACAATGTTTCCGTACAGGTTCCCGCCGGTCCAGGTGGATCCGGTGAAGAAACCCCACCCGTTGTATTTGATCGCCGGCCACGCCTTCACGGCCAGGACGACCAAGATGAATGCAAGGGCCAGGACAGGAACCAGGGAACCTCCTGCGCCCATCCAGCGGATGACCGCGCCTTCCTTAACGGCCCTCCTGACCGTCGCGCCCGCCCGACCGGGAAGCGAGCTCGGGCCCGCTCCCCCGTCGGACTTCAGCGCAGGCGCTGATGAGGCCATCGGCTCAGGCGCCGATCTTGGCGATCTGGTTATCGGACAGCTGCACCACCGGCGCAGGAAGCGGCTGGAAGTCGACCGCGTCCAGATAGGTGGTGGCATTCTGGCCGCTGTGGACGGTCCAGTGCAGGAACGCCCTGATGTCCTCGGCAACGGTGGCGTCGGCCTGCTTGGTGTTCACGATCGCATACTCGTAGTTGACGATCGGGTACCCGCTCGGAGCCGGCCCGTTGATCATGGACAGCGTCTCGCTCGGTGGCGTCTTGCCGGTCAGCGCCGCCGCCGCAGCCGAGATGGCCGCGGGGGTCGGCAGCACGAACTTGCCTGACGCGTTCTTCAGCGCGGCCTGGCCGAGCCCTGCGGCCTGCGTCTTGGCCAGGTAACTGACGCCGATGTAGGCGATGCAGCCCTTCGTGGCCTGGCATCCGGCGACCATGCCGCCGTTGCCCTGCTCGCCGAGTGAGCCCGGGACCGCCGGGAAGGTGGCCGACGTGCTCACGTTGCTGACTGGCCAGGCCGACGGGTCCTGGGCGTTCAGGAACGAGGTGAACAGGAACGTGTCGCCGGAGCTGTCCGCGCGGTGCAAGGTCACGATCTTCATGCTCGGCAGGCTCACGCCTGGATTGAGCGCCTTGATCGCAGGGTCATTCCAGTTGGTGATCTTGCCGGTATAGATCTTGGCCAGCGTGGTTCCGTCGAGCTTCAGGTCGCCCTTCAGACCGGGAATGTTGTAGTTGACCTGCTGAGCGGAGATTGCCAGGGCAATGTTGACCAGCGACGGGGTCTGGCTCTTGGTGGTGGGCGATAGGTAGGCGTCGGAGGCTCCGATGTCCACCGTTCCGGTCGCGGCGTCGGCAAGTCCGGTGCCCGAGCCGGTGGCTCCGGTCGTGATGGTCACCGTGGGCAGGCCACTCGATTGCGTGTAGGCCTTCTGGTAGTCCTGCGCCCAGGTGCTGATCAGCGGGAACAACAGTGTGCTGCCCGTCTCGGTGAGCGATGCCGGCTTGCTGGCTGGCTTCGAAGGCAGAGCCGCGCCCTGCATAGGGGCGGACTTGGGCGCGGACGTCGAGCCCGGGTTGGTGCCCGAGCCTGAACTGCTGCAAGCTGCCGCAAGCACGGCAAGCGGGACCAAGGCAGCCGCTGTACGAGTCAAGCGGATTCGTGTGGTCACCCGGGAATACTCCTTTACTGATGCATGCTTACGCATGCGCTACACAACTCGCACGCGGCTGCGTGCGATGGGTCCGCGCTGTCACGCGGTTCTCGCGCCCGTGCGGGAGGAGTCGCTTCCTCCCGCGCGGGTGGTCCATGTCAGCCGAAGCGCCCGCTGACGTAGCGTGCCGTCTCCTCGTGGGCCGGATTCTCGAAGACCTGCCTGGTCTCGCCGTGCTCCACCAGGCGCCCGTTGTTGAGGAAGATCGTGCGGTCGGCAACCCGGCTCGCCTGGGCCAGGTTGTGGGTGACGATCACGATCGTTAGCGCGGGAGTCAGGTTCCTGATCAGCGCCTCGATCGACTCGGTGGCGACCGGGTCGAGCGAGGAGGTCGGCTCGTCCAGCAGCAGTACCTCCGGGCCGATGGCCAGCGCCCTGGCCAGGCAGAGCAGTTGCTGCTGACCGCCAGACAGCCGGAACGGCGAGTCCTTGAGCCGGTCGTGCACCGCGTCCCAGAGCCCGACTTCGGCCAGTCGGTCCTGGGCGATTGCCTTCAGCCCGTTCCTGCTGGCCATCCGGTGCGCCTTCACGCCCGCGACTACGTTGTCCATGATCGACATAGGGAACGGGTTGGGACGTTGGAAGAGCATCCCGACCTTACGGCGCAGCGACATCAGCTCCACGGCCGGATGCCAGATGCTTTTGCCGTCGAACAGCACGTCGCCGGAGTGCCGGTATCCGATGACCTTGTCGTTCATCCGGTTGAAGGTGCGCAGCAGGGTTGTCTTGCCCGAGCCGGTGGGGCCGATCAGCGCGGTAACCGCGCCCCGCCTGACCTCGACGTTGATATCGCTGAGGATCACCTTCTGGCCGAAGCCCAGAGTCAGGTCGACCGCGTGCAGCGCCGTCGCGCTGTCGGTGCCGCCGCTCGCGCCTGATGCTTGGCCAGCGGTGACGCCGTGGCCGTCCGGTGCGCTCACCGAGTGGTTCTCGCGCCCGGCCTCAATAGACATTCCGCGCCCTCATATCGTCGCTGATCGCCTGATATGTACTGCCGCATGCCGCGGTTACAGGGTCATTTCTAGGCGGTCAAGATGACGGGAAGTTGAACACAGGGTGATGACAAGGAAACGTACGACGAACAGACCGGAGATACCCGAGGTGCACGGACAATCGGCCGCTTAGCGGCCAATCTTCGCGATCTGGTTATCGGACCGCCGGGTCACACTGGACGGGAGCGGCTGGAAGCCGACCGGAGTCAGGTAGGTCGCGGGATCCTGGCCGGTGTGGACCGTCCAGTGCAGGAAGGCCCTGATGTCCTCGGCCAGGACGGCGTCGGGCTGCGTGGTGCTGACGATCGCGTACTCGTAGTTCACGATCGGATACCCGCTGGCCGCCGGGCCGTTGATCATCGACAGCGTTTCGCTGGGCGGCGTCTTGCCCGTCAGCGCTGCCGCCGCCGCGATGGAGGCCGAGGTCGGCCGCACGAAGTTGCCCGACCTGTTCCGCAGGGATGCGGTACCAAGGCCTGCCGCGCGGGTTTCCGGCCGGTAGCTGATCCCGATGTAGGCGACGCAGCCCTTCGTCGACTGGCAGCGCGCGGCCATCCCGCTGTTGCCGCTCTCGGCCAGCGCACCGGAGACCTTCGGCCAGGCCACCGAGGTGCTTACCTTGGCGGCGGACCAGGCCGACGGGTCCTGCGCGTTCAGGTAGCTGGTGAACAGGAAGGTGTCACCCGAGCTCTCCGCCCGGTGCAGCGGGACGATCCTGAGGTCGGGCAGGCGGACGCCCGGGTTCAGATCCTGCAGGGCAGGGGCGTTCCACTTCGCGATCTGGCCGGTGTAGATCTTGGCCAGGACGGCGCCGTTGAGCTTGAGGTTCCTTACCCCAGGCACGTTGTAGCTGATCTGCTGGGCCGAGATCGCGAGCGCGATGTTGATCAGATCAGGGTGCCGCCGCCGGCTGGCGCTCGACAGGTAGACGTCCGAGGCGCCGATGTCGACGGTGCCGGTCGCGGCCCCGGTGATGCCGGCCGCCGAGTCGGTGCTACCGGTCGTAATCGTCACGATCGGGGCGCCGGAGGAGTCGGTGAACTGTTTCTGGTACGCCGTCGACCAGACGCCGAACAGCGGGAAGAGCAGCGTGCTGCCGGTCTCGGTGAGCGAAGCGGGCGTGCTGGCCGGCTTGCGGGGAAGCGCCGGTCCTGGCGTGCGCGCGGCCTTCGGCGTGGAAGAAGACGATGCTGATTCGGCGCCCGAACCGCCGCAGGCTGCGGCCAGGACGGCCAGCAGGACCAGTGCCGCCGCTGCGCGAGCCAGCCGGGTCACGCCGCTCACCGGGAGGCGCTCCTTACTCCCGGGGTCATGCGGCCTCCCGCTCGCGCGCCCGGGCGCGCAGCCTCCCGCTCGCGCCCCAGGACGCGCGGCCTCGCGCTCGTGATCACGCGGGACTCGCCGCGACGCGCGCCCAGGCCGTTCTGGCTGGGCAACCGACCGTCGTCGCTTCCTGCCCCTTGCGGGAGCACGCCTAGACGGCGACCTCGAGCTCGGTGATCTTGCCGGTGCTGGCCGAGACCGGGCGCTCGACCCGGATCCCGCCCGGTGCCAGCACCCGCAGCGTCCAGTCACCTGGGGCCGCGTAGAAGGTGAAGCCGCCGTCCTCGCCGAGCGGTACCTCGGCGACGAACTCGCCATCGGAATTGAGCAGCCTCGCGTAGCCGGACGGCACCGGCGCCCCCAGACTCGTGACATGGCCCTGGACCACGGCCTGGCGGCCGACTCCTGACGTGACGCGGACGCCGCCCGCGGGCGCACCGCAGCCCGACGCGCCCGCCTGCTCAGATGCGGTCACTTGCCGTCTCCCAGCTCGATCGGCACGCCGACCAGCGAGCCGTATTCGGTCCACGATCCGTCGTAGTTCTTGACGTTCGCCTGGCCAAGCAGCTCGTGCAGCACGAACCAGGTGTGCGCGGAGCGCTCGCCGATCCGGCAGTAGGCGATCGTGTCCTTGCCGAAGTCCAGGCCAGCCTCGTCGCCGTAGAGCGCGCGCAGCGCGTCGTCGGACTTGAACGTGCCGTCGTCCTCGGCCGCCTTCGACCACGGCACGTTCTTGGCCGTCGGGACGTGACCACCGCGCTGCGCCTGCTCCTGCGGCAGGTGCGCAGGCGCGAGCAGGCGGCCGGCGAACTCGTCCGGTGAGCGGACGTCAACCAGGTTGAGGTTGCCGATCGCCGCCACCACGTCGTCGCGGAACGCTCGGATCGCGCGGTCCTGCTCGCGGGCGTGGTAGGAGGTGGCCGGCCGCTGCGGCACGTCGGTCACCATGTCGCGGGAGTCAAGCTCCCACTTCTTGCGGCCGCCGTCGAGCAGCTTCACGGTGCGGTGCCCGTAGAGCTTGAAGTACCAGTAGGCGTACGCCGCGAACCAGTTGTTGTTGCCGCCGTACAGGATGACCGTGTCGTCGTTGGATATGCCGCGCTCGGACAGCAGTTTCTCAAAGCCAGCGCGGTCGACGAAATCCCTGCGGACCGGGTCCTGCAGGTCCTGCTTCCAGTCGATCTTGACTGCGCCCTCGATGTGGCCTTTGTCATAGGCGCTGGTGTCCTCGTCGACCTCAACCAGCACCAGGCCGGGGTCACCGAGATGGGCCTGCACCCAGTCGGCGTCTACCAGCACGTCAGAACGGCTCATGCCTCATTCTCCTTGTCAGATTCAGCCCGCGTCAGAGAGCCTGGCGAGCGGGCACGATACGTCGGATGAGCAGGTAGAGCTCACAGCCCAGGCACAGGCCGAAGGCTCCGTTCAAGAACGCGGCGATCAGGGCAAGGGCCGTCGCCGCGATGCCTAGCGCTGTCGTACCCGTCGCGTAGCCGATCACGCCAGCGAGCGCGAACACGAGGCCCACGCCCTGCGCGAACCTCGGCGGCGCCTCGGCCTCGAGTTCGCCAGGAGGACCGAGCCGCGGCCGGACGAGCCAGCGGTACACCGCGCCGTACGGTGCGTTCCGCAGCCCGAAGAACGCCCCGATGGCGAACACCACCGCCTGCGCGGCCAGCAGCCAGGCGCTGCCAGTAATCAGGACGATAACGAGCACGATCGTGGTGATCAGCGCTCCGAACCGGGGACCTCTGGGATCGATCTCCATGGGCGTTCCTTCCGTGGGTACCGGGCCAGAGGGGGTGACGGGACTGGCCGGCTGCCGAGGGGGTATCGGTGGCTGGAGTGAACGGTCAGAGCGCTGCGGTGACGCGGCAGAAGTCGACCACGCGCCGCCTGGTCAGGCCAGCGGCAGCGCGAGCCGGGACCGGGCGTGCGAGCGGGCCCGCGACAGCCGCCCGCGGACGGCCGTCAGCTGTCTCCCGCACGGGTTCCGGGGCCATATTTTCTTCCCGATTGTTTTTATAGGAAATCATAACACTGCCCCTAGCGCCGCGATCACGTCGGCCTTGCGAGGCTGGCCGCTGGCCCGGTGGCTGATCCGCCCGTCCGGCCCGAGCACGAAGGTCGTCGGGGTACGCCTGACATCTAGCCTGCGGACCAGGTCGAGCCGGGATTCGGCGTCGATCTCCACGTGCGCGACGCCATCGACCATCCCGGCGACGTCGGTCAGGATTCGCCTCGTCGCGCGGCAGGGCGCGCAGAAGGCCGACGAGAACTGCACCAGAGTCGCCCGGCTGCCCAGCGGCATTCCGATATCGTCCGGCGTCAGTCCGCCGGGTGCGGCCGTCGCGTCCGCCGCCGGCGCCGTCCGGACCTGGCCGTTCCGCGCCCGCCAGCCCAGGCCGAACGCGGTGGCGGCGAGCAGCGCACAGGCGCTCGCAATCAGTCCGGGAATCACGCCCGGTTAACGTGCTGCTGACGGCCGACATTCCCGGCAGCGGCGATCAGGTCGCCGGAATATGCAGCATGCCGTTGCTGCCCCAGGTGATCTCGAATCCGCGCACGCTCGACTCGAGCACCTGGCTGTAAACCGGGTACCAGAGCTTGTCGGCACCCGGCCCGACGAGCCAGCCGCCGGCCAGCTGCCGGCTGCCGTCCTTGGTGATCACCCAGAACTTGCACGACGTCCACGGCTTAAAGCCGGTCACCTGCACGGACACGGTCGTGGTGTCCCACTTGCTCTGGCCGTAGTGGACCGTGGCGCTCAGGCGGCCGACGCTGGCCGTGGCGACGTCGAACCGCGCGTGCGACGGATGCGGGGTCAGCGACTGGGTCACGGCGGCCGCGCCGCCAACCGCGACCAGCACGGCGGCCGCCGCCGTGAACATCGACCTGAAGCGCCTGGTCCGCCGCCGGGCTCCGACCTGCTTCAGCAGGCCGTCCAGCATCTCGGCCGACGGCTCGGCCGGGTCGGGCTCCGCAGTGCCGGCCGCCCCGATCCGCTCGGCCTCGGCGACGGGGATCCGGTGCAGCAGCGCGGGCAGCGGGGCTAGAGCCGCGAGCTCCTCACGGCACTCGTAACACTGGTCCAGGTGCGCGTCCACGGCAGCGCGCTCGCCTGGCTCGATGGCGCCCACGACGTAGACGCCGAGCAGTTCACGGAAGTTCCGGCAGGACGGGTCACTCATGGCGCAAGCCCCCGCTCCTCTAGTTCCAGTTTCAGCGCCTTCAGGGCGTAGAAGGTACGCGATTTCACCGTGCCCGCCGGTATTCCGAGCACGGAAGCGGCCTCCGCGACCGAGCGGCCGCGATAGTAGGTCTCGAGCAGGACGGCGCGGTGATCCAGCCGCAGTGACCGCAGCGCGTCGGCGACCGCCCAGGACTCCAGCGCGCGGTCGGCCGTATCGGGCACGGCCGCGAGCTGCAGGGCGGCTTCGCCGACCTCGTGCGGCCTGGCCTGCCTGGCCCGGTGCGCGTCGACGGCCAGATTCCTGGCTACCGCGAACAGCCACGGCCTGGCCGGCCGGCTGACGATGGCGTCGGGATGCAGCCAGGCCCGGAGCAGCGTCTCCTGCACGATGTCCTCCGCCCGCTGCCGGTCCCCGTTCGTCAGGTGCAGCGCGTAGCGCAGCAGCGGGCCCGCGTGCTCATGGTAAAGCGCACGGACGAGCTCCTCGTCAGTGACCGGTCTGGGATGTTCCTGACTCTCGGCGTCATCGCGAACCACCACACCAACGTAAACGGGCGGCGGGCCCGTCTGGTTCAGCCGGGCCCGAGATCGATGTCTTCGCCGCCGATCGTGACCTCCAGGCCGGTATCGGTGACCTCGAGCCGGTGGATCGTCAGGCGCGGCGGCAGGCCAGGCAGCGCGATCACGAAGCCGACCAGGCTGGGGACGCCAAGCACCTTCGGCACCACGCAGATCCGCTGCTGGTCGGCCCTGATCGCCAGGGTGCCGGACACCGGCATCAGCAGGACGAAGCCCGAGACCGCGAGCTCGGTGCCCTGCCGGCGCAGGATCAGGCCCGGCGGCAGCCGGTCGCCCACGGCGGACAGCGGGATCGTCGCCACGGCGCGCACCTCGCCGGCCACCAGACCATGGCCGGCCGCCGCCGTGCCGCGGGCCGCCGCCAGCAGGTGCAGCGGGGCCTGTACCCGCGACAGGCTCGCCGTGAGCCCCAGGAGTTCCATCCCTCCGGCCTGGCAGGCCCCCGCCGTGACGTCGATCTGGTGGTAGACGCCGGACAGCAGCTGGGTCAGGAAGGGAGCACGCGCGATCCGCACCACGGGGGCGGACGTGGCACCGAGCCGCTCGGTCAGGTGCCTGGCCAATCGGCGGACGGCGATCAGCGCGAGCAGCCGGTCCGCGCCGACGAGCGCGACGGCCACCCCCGCGCCGGTGACGAGCGCAACGCTGAGCACGGCTCAACATATCCGGGCGAACGCCGTGATTGCCGGTGACCCGGGCATTCGGCGTTCAGAGCCAGTCGGCCGGGTCAGCAGGTCGGCCGGGTCAGGCCAGTCAGGCTGGTCAGCCTCCGGCGAACGGTGGCAGCACCTCGATCACCGCGTCGTCGGCCAGCACGACCGACTCGGGCGGCCTGATTCCGGCCGGCTCGCCGTTGACCAGGAAGGACGAGCGGGCGATGACGAGCTTGAGCCGGCCGCGCGGTCACCGGGCCGGTCGTGCGCGGCGGCCAGGCCCTCGGCCAGGGCGGCCGCCAGCGTTGGCGCCTCGACCTTCTCCTCGGCGACGCCCGCCGCGTCCTTCGCGGCGGCCCAGTAGCGCAGGGTCACGATTGCCATGTCAGCTATCCTCGCTCATAGTGGCGAGGACCGGCACCGGCGCCGGGTTCAAGGGGATCCAGGCAGTGATTCGTGCAGCGGGTCTGCCGCGGACCGGAGGTGGCGGCGGTTGAGCAAGGTGCTCCTGCTCACCAGCACGCGTGATTCGGCTGCGGAGGTCCTGCCGTCGCTGAGCCTGCTCGGGCACGCGGTCCGATTGGCCCGGCCATCCGCGGACGTCGTGCTCGGGCTGCCGGCGCCCGCCCCCGGCCTGGGCGATGCGGGATCGCCGGATGCCGTTCTCGTCGATGCCCGGCGTGACCTGGTCCAGGTCAAGGAGCTGCTTAGGCAGGTCAGCGGCACTGGCGTACCAGTGCTGGCCGTCATCAGCGAGGGAGCCTGGGCCGCGGTGTCCGCCGACTGGGGCGCGGCCGACGTCATCCTGAACACCGCCGGCCCGGCGAGGTCGAGGCCAGGATCCGGCTCGCGATCGGCCGGGCCAGCCCGCAGGTCGCGGTTCCGGCCGAGGAGGTCAGATCGGGCGAGCTGGTGATCGACGAGGCGACGTACTCGGCCAGGATCCGCGGCGTCGCGCTCGACCTGACCTTCAAGGAGTTCGAGCTGCTGAAGTTCCTGGCCCAGCATCCGAAGCGGGTGTTCACCAGGTCCCAGCTGCTCCAGGAAGTCTGGGGATACGACTACTTCGGCGGCACCAGGACGGTCGATGTTCACGTGCGCAGGCTACGTGCCAAGCTGGGCACCGAGAACGAGGCCCTGATCGGAACGGTCCGCAACGTCGGCTATAAGTTCGTGCCTGCCAGGCAGGAGGGCCGCCGGGCCAGTCCCGGGGCCGTGAACTCGGACGGAAACCGGCGCGGCCGCCGGGACAGCGCGCCACCCGGCCAGACCACCGCTTCGACCGGCAACGGAGCCAGCCGATGACCGAGATCCGGATCACCGAGCGGCTCACGGACGCCGACGTCGCCGCCGTGCTTGAGCTGGTCAGGCTGGCGACCGAGGAAGACGGGGTCGCCCCGCTGTCCGAGCACGTGATGCTGCACCTGCGCTACGGCGGCGACCGGCAGGCCCGCAACGTGATGCTGACCGACGGCGGCGAGATCGCCGGCTACGCCCATCTGGACCCGACCGACCCGGTCGAGGGCCCGAGCGGGGAACTCGTCATTCATCCGGCCCATCGCCGGCAGCAGCTGGGGCTGGCCCTGGTCCGGGCGCTGGCGGCGGAGGCGGGCGACCAGCAGCTCCGGCTGTGGGCGCACGGCGACCTGCCGGCCGCCTCCCGGCTCGCCGCGGCCGCCGGATTCGAGCGGGTCAGGGCGCTGTGGCAGATGCGCCGCTCGCTCCAGGCGCAGCTGGACCGGCCGCAGCTGGCCGACGGGATCACGATCCGCCCGTTCCGGATCGGCCAGGACGAGGACGAGTGGACGGCGCTGAACCGGCGCGCCTTCGCCACCCATCCCGAGCAGGGCGCCTGGACCAGGGCCGACCTCGACCTGCGGGAGAAGGAGCCGTGGTTCAACCCGGCGGGCTTCTTCCTCGCCGAGCGCGGCGGCCGGATCGTCGGCTTTCACTGGACCAAGATCCACGGCCAGGACGGCCAGGACGGCCAGGACGGTCATGACGGCGGCGAAGCAGAGCACGCCCACCAGGCCATCGGCGAGGTCTACGTGGTGGGCGTCGATCCCGGCGAGCGCGGCAGCGGGCTGGGCCGGGCGCTGACCCTGGTCGGCCTGCGCTACCTGCGCTCGCGCGGCCTGTTCCAGGTCATGCTCTACGTGGACGAGAGCAACACCCCGGCGATCAGGCTGTACGAGTCACTCGGCTTCACGCACTGGGACACCGACGTGATGTTCGCCAGGACTGGCGCTAGCTCAGGCCAGGACTCCGGCTCTGGCTCCGGCTCCGGCTCCGGCTCTGGCACTTAGCAAGCCGAGCGCCGGGCGTAACCGCTAGCCGTCAGCAACGAGAGCCACGCCTGCGGCGCGCGCAGCCGCCTGCATCCTGGTGTCCAAGGTAGCCAGCGGCACGCCTTCACGCAGGGCCAGCACGAAGTAAGTCGCGTCGTAGGCGGTGAGTTGGTAGCGGCACCCGGCAGCCAGAACGGCAGTCATGTCGATGCCCGACGTGTCGACCAGGATCGGCAGTTGGCCTAGCAGCGCGACGAAGCGGGCGCTGCTGGCCTCCGTTATCCGGCCCCGCCGCTCAGCCAGGAGCAGCACATTCGATACCTCTAGCTCCCACAGTCCAGGGACAACCGCCGAGTCCTCAGCGAGCAGATCGAGAACCGCCTCTGTGCGCGGTGTCGACTCATCTTCGAAGCACCAGGCCAGGGTCACCGCGGCATCAACTACGAACGGCATTCAGCGCCGTCCTTCGGCGATCAGCTCGGCGAGCGATAGCCCACCGATGCTCACTTCGCGACGCGCCCGGCGCAAGGCGGCGATGACCTCGCGAGCCTCGGGCCCCTGGCCACGCGCGGGGACAAGTCTCGCTACCGGGACCCCGTGCTTGGTGATGACCACGGACTTGCCTGCTGCCACCTCGTCGAGTAGCCGCGGCAGGTGCGTCTTGGCCTCGTAGGCCCCGACCGACTCCATATCGATCAGACTAGTCTCCTACTAGTCTGATCGACCGGTCTCAGGCTGGCGTGAGCGCACAGGGACAGTCAGGAACGGACGTCAGTCGCTTCAGGCCTGGGACGAGGTGCCGGCGGCGCGGTCCAGGCCGAGCACGGCGTCGATCTCGTCGGCGGTCAGCGGCCGGTCGGCCGCGGCTACGGCGCTCAGCACGTCGGCGTAGAGATCGATCTCATCGAGCGCGACGAAGTCATGGAGGCGATCGTCAAGGTCTTCTCGCATCGCTCCACCTCCATCGCCCTGGCTGGCTGTGCCCGTGATGCTTGCCAGGGTACGGGTCGCGGCGGTGCTGCCGCATGACCCATCAGGATCATTTCTTACCCGGTCCGGTGAGCATCGTCACCCATGCCGGGCCATCTCATCCGGGCCAGTCCGCGGGCTGTCCGCCCCAGCGGGCCTCGCGGTGCCTGGCGGCCCGCTGCGCGTACCGCCGCGGCGTGGCCTCGAATCGCGCGTAGTCCTCGTCGGTCAGGTCACGGATCACCCGGCCCGGAACGCCCGCGCAGAGCACGCCGGCCGGGACAACCGCGCCGCCCAGCACCACGGTGCCCGCCGCGATCAGCGACCGGCAGCCGATCCGCGCGCCACCCAGCACGACCGCACCCATCCCGATCAGCGAGCCGGTCTCGAGATAGGCGCCGTGCACGGTCGCGTGGTGGCCCATGCTGACCCGGTCCTCGAGCACGGCCGGCTCGCCCGGGTCGACGTGAATGCAGCACAGGTCCTGGATGTTGCACTCGGCCCCGACCAGGATCTCATCCTCATCGGCGCGCAGGACCGAGCCGTACCAGACACTCGATGCCGGCCCGATCCGGACGGCGCCGACCACGACCGCACCGGGCGCGATCCAGGCCTGCGGATGAATCGAGGGAACGGCGTCCCCCAGCGAGCCGATCAGGGCGTTGCCGCTCATCGCTCACGTCCTCTGTCCGCGCGTTCACCCTTTCGGCGATCATGTCAGACTGGCTGACCCAGCCAGAAACGGCTTCCTGGCCGCAGCGGGCCCGCTGCTGCGCGACCTGCGCTCATCTGCTGTCATAACTCGGTTCGGCTTGATGAAGTTATCCAAATAGGGATAATCTGCTGTTTCGGTTGCGCTGGTGTGCCCCTCGGGACAGAGTCGTCACATCCACCGGCCGGACGACGTCTGCGCACGGCCGCGCCGCCCGCAGACCGTCAGCCTTAGTAGTCGACCTCGCAGGTCTGGCTTGCTGTCGGCTCAGTACCCTCTGAGCTGCGCCCGGATCTGCCTGAAGCACCTGACGGGTGACATATGAGCGAGCACGGCGAGCTTCTTCCCGAGTCCGGGATGGATTGGGAGCGCGAGGTCCGCGGCTACAACCGTCAGCAGGTTGACAACTACGTCGCCTGGCGGGCCGGCCAGGTACGCGAGCTGGAGAGCAGGCTCTCGAAGAGCCTCGCTGAGATCGAGCATCTGCGCCACGAGGTGGCCGAGGCCCGCCAGGCGAGCGTGCGGCCGGCGCACGAGGAGATCAGCGAGCGAGTCGGCCAGATACTCAAGCTGGCGGCCGACGAGGCCAAGGCCGATCGCGAGCACGGTGCCGCGGATGCCAACGACCTGCGCGACTCGGCCAGGGCCGAGACGGACAAGCTGAGGGCCGAGGTCAAGCAGGAGACCGACCGGATCAAGACCGAGGCCCAGGAGCGTGCCGAGCGGATGCTCACCGCGGCCCAGGAGCAAGCCGACCGTGCGGTCGCGGCCGCGCGGGCCGAGGCCGAGGAGATGGTATCCAGCGCGCACGCGGCCGCCGAGCAGACCGTCGCCGAGGCCAACCAGCACGCGGAGACCACCGTCAGTACCGCGCTGGCGCAGGCCAAGCAGGAGCTGGACGATGCGACGGCGCGGGCAACCGCGATTCACGATGGCGCCGAGCGCCGGCTCAACCTGCTGATCTCCCGGCACACCGAGACGGTCAGGCGGCTGACCGAGATCCGCGACGTGGTGACCGGCCTCGTCTCGGGCGAGACGACACGCGGGTCGCTGGAAGACGAGGTGAACCGCGCGCTCGGCCTGCAGGCGGCGGCGAACGGCTCCGCCGGCCAGGAGGGACGTCCAGCCCACCAGCTTGAGACGGCACAGTCTGGCCCGCACCGGGCTCAGCGCCAGGCCGGTCCGGCACTGCCCGGGCCGCTCGAGAGCCAGGCGGAGGCGGCCGCGTCCCACCCTGCCCGCTCGGCTGCCACCGCGAAGCACTCGACCGACGCGGCCCTGCGAGCGGCTGAGGAGCTCCGCCTCGCGGAGCAGGCCATGAAGCAGACCGACGCGACGCGACAGCCGGCCAGCGCTGGCAGTCCGTCACCCCGCGGCTCGGAAGTTGTACTCGACGAGTCTCCGGCGGCCGGCAATGGCCGCGGTATCGAGAGCTAGCTAGCCATCCAGGCTGTCCATCCGGCGCAGGATCACTCCTTCGCGCAGCGCCCACGGGCAGATCTCGAGGGCCGGAATCTGGAACAGATCCATGGCGGCATCCGCGACGATCGCGCCCGCCGCTAGCTGCGGTGCCCGCAGCAGCGACACTCCGGACAGCTGCGCCCGTTCCGCGATACTCATCTTCGCGAGCCGGTCGGCCAGGTCGGTGACGTCGTCGTGCCGGAGTACCCGCTGCACGTAAGGGCCTTCGCTGGACGGGGCGGCGCCGGCGATCCGGGCCAGCTGCCGGAAGGTCTTCGAGGTGGCAACGCACTGATCGGGAGCGCCCGCCGACCTGATCGCGCTGGCCGCCCCGGCGATCTCCACCCGCACGTGCTTGCGCAGCTTGCGGACCGCGTCCCGGTCCGGCGGGTCGGAGGTCAGCCAGTCCCTCGTCAGCCGGTTGGCACCGAGCGGAAGCGATACCGCCACGGAGGGATCCTCGTCCTGGCCGGCGGCGATCTCCAGCGAGCCGCCGCCGATGTCGAGCAGCAGCAAGCGCCCGGAGGACCAGCCGAACCAGCGCCGCGCGGCCAGGAAGGTCAGCCTCGACTCCTCGTTACCGGGCAGCACCTGGATGCGGACGTTGGTCTCGGCCTCGATCCCGGCCAGCACCTCGTCGCCATTGGCCGCGTCCCGGACCGCGGAGGTCGCGAACGCCACCAGATCCTGCACGCCCTTGTCTTCCGCGATTTCCAGCGCGTCCCTGACGAAGTCGAGGAGCCTGCCCGCGCATTCGGACGTGAGCCGGTTCTGGGCATCCAGGTGGTCGGCGAGATGGAGCTCTTCCTTATGCGAGAACGCGGGCAGCGGCCTGGCGCCCTGATGTGCGTCGACGACGAGCAGGTGCACCGTATTGGAACCCACGTCGAGCACGCCGAGCCGCATACCATGACGCTACAGCCCGGATCGCTCAGCGCGGAGCAGGAGGAGCTCGATGACCCAGCAGCCAACCCCGGCGGTAAAGGTCGAACGAGGGCCGAAACGGGTCAGGGTCTACCTGGCCGGCGACCTCGTCGCCGACACCCGCGCACCGCTGCTCGTCTGGGAGACCGCCAGTTACCCGGCTTACTACATTCCGGCCGCCGACGTCAGCGCCGAGCTCATCCCGGCCGGCCAGTCCGACCGGCGGCCGCACCTCGGCGAGGCTGAGATCCTGCATGTCAAGACATCAGCGGCGACCGCCGAGCTGGCCGCCCGCCGGTACGCCAACTCGCCCGTGCCCGAGCTGCGCGACGCGATCAGGCTGGACTGGGCCGCGATGAGCGAATGGCTGGAGGAAGACGAGCCGGTCTACGTTCACCCTCGCGACCCGTACAAGCGGGTCGACATCCTGGCCAGCTCCCGGCGGGTGCGGATCGAGCTCGACGGCGTCACCGTGGCCGAGTCGGCCCAGCCCAGGATCCTGTTCGAGACCGGCCTGCCGCCCCGCTATTACCTGCCGGTCACCGACGTGCGGATGGACCTGCTGCGGCCGTCGGACCGGAGCACGCAGTGCCCGTATAAGGGCACGGCGGCCTACTGGTCGGTGGACACGACCGCCGTGGCGGAGCAGGGCCGGCTGCACCCCGACGTCGTCTGGATCTACCGGACGCCGCTGGCCGAGAGCCAGAAGATCGCCGGGCTGGCCTGCTTCTACAACGAGCGCGCCGACATCTACCTCGACGGGGTGCTCCAGGCCAGGCCGAAGTCACCGCTGCGCTGAGGACCCGGCCAGGTCCGGCTGCGGGCCCGTCCACGGCGTCGCGCATGACGCGCAGGATGTTGCCGCTGGCCAGCTGGCCGCACTCGGCCTGCGTCCAGCCCCGGTCCAGCAGCTCGGCGAAGAGCGCCGGGTAGCACGACACGTCCTCCAGGCCGTCGGGCAGCTCGCCGGTCCCGTCGTAGTCGCCGCCGATTCCGACATGATCGAGCCCGGCAACGTCTCGCATGTGCTCGACGTGGTCGGCGACGTCGGCGACCGTCGACCTCGGCATCGGGTGGTCGCGGACCCAGTCGTCGAGCTGCGCCCGGCTGGAGAAGTCCCGGTAGTCCAGCCCGCGCCGCTCCGTCTCGGCGGCGGCGGCTCGCTCCCACTCCCGGCACGCCGCCGAGACGAACCCGGGCACGAACGTGGCCATCGCGACCCCGCCGTTGCCCGCCAGCCGCCCGAGTATCTCGTCCGGGACATTCCTCGGATGATCGGTCACGGCCCGGGCCGAGGAGTGCGAGAAGATCACCGGAACCGTCGCGACGTCGAGGACATCGCTCATCGTGTCCGCCGACACGTGCGACAGGTCGACGAGCATGCCGATCCGCTGCATCTCGGCCACGACCTCGCGGCCGAAGTCCGTCAGCCCGCCGTGCGCGGGGTCGTCGGTCGCCGAGTCAGCCCACGGCACGTTGCGGTTGTGGGTCAGCGTCATGTACCGGACGCCCAGCGCGTGCATCGCCCTGAGTACTCCGAGCGAGCACCCGATCGAGTGCCCGCCCTCCGCGCCGATCAGCGACGCCACCTTGCCGGCCGCCATGATCCGCTCAACGTCCGCGGCGGTCAGCGCGAGCTCGAGCGCGTCCCGGTGCCGGCCGATCAGGCGGTGCACGAGATCGATCTGCTCCAGGGTGGTCGCGACCGCTGCCTCTCCCTGCAGCTCGGCCGGAACATAGACCGACCAGAACTGGGCTCCCACTCCGCCGGCGGCCAGCCGGGGCAGGTCGGTCTGCGTGAACGGAACCGGGGCGGCGATGTCCACCAGCGCCGGATCACCGCTGCCTGCCTCCCGCAGTGCCCACGGGAGGTCGTTGTGACCATCGATGACAGGAGTCGCGGAAAGCAGATTGCGGGCGGCACCGAGGCTGGCTGGCGCGGGGGACGCTAGGTCGGTCACCGCAACACCTTACGAGAGCCAGCGCGAGCGCGGCGAGGCAGGACCGCCAGCACGACGGCAGGCGCCGCCGCCAGGCTGGCCAGTGCCCAGGCCAGTCCGGCCCGCTGGGCCAGGAAGCCCACGGCGAGCGGGCCGGCCGCGCCGAGCAGCCCGGCCGCGCTCGAGAGGAAGACGGCGATGTCGCTGCGGCCCGGCAGGCTGATGTAGAGCCCGGACTGGATGACCGGGTACCAGCAGGCCGTCGCGACGCTCAGCGCGGCCAGGATGACCAGCTTGCCCGGGAGCGACGGAATCAGCAGGAAGGCCGGGTACAGCAGGCAGGCCGCGATGGCGCTGACCCGCAGCACGGCGGGCCCGCTGACCCGCCGGGCGATGGCCACGAACAGGGCGTCCCCGGCCAGGCCGCCGCCGAGCCTGACCGCGACGCCGACGGCTGCCTCGGCCGGGCTGGCGTGGGCGACGTCGACCAGGTAGATGCCGACATACCCGGTGAGCACGTCCAGCAGCAGGTCACCGATCTCGAGCAGAACGAGCCACCGCGCGGCACTGCCGGACCGCAGCGCGGCGAGCACGTCGCGGACCCCAGGCCTGCGGCCATCGTCGTCTTCCGCGGTCTCGGTCCGATCAGCGGGGGCCTGCCGGGCAGGTCCGGCCATGGCCGCGCCAGCCAGCGCGGCGCCGGCCGCGGCAGCCAGCAGCAGGTACGCCGGCCGCCAGCCGCCCCCGGCGGCGAGCACCCCGGCGAGCAGCAGCGGGCCGCCAACCGCACCCGCCGAGCCGGCCAGATTCCACGCGGCCATCCGCTGCTGCTGCCGCCCGGGGGCGGCATCCATCAGTGCCGCCTGGGTCAGGCTCACGAATGCGCCAGAAGCCGGGAAGAACGCGATGAACGCCAGCATCACCGCGGCAAACGAGTGCGCGGCGGCGACGGCGGCGAGCGAGCCGACGAAGGTCGCGCCCCCGGCCAGCACCAGCTGGTGCCGTCTCCTGCCATGGCCGGCCACCAGCCCGAGCGGCAGCTCAAGCAGGCTGCCGACCAGCAGCGGGACCCCGATCAGCAGTCCGATCTGGGCGTAGCTCAGCCGCAGATCGCCCCTGACCAGCGGAAGCGCGGCCCCTTTGGTGCCGTCGGCGAGCTCGTCGGCGAATTCCACGCCGAGCGCGACCGCGAAGGACGCGGCGGCGGCGTACCGGCGGCGGCGGCGGCGGACATGACCCGAGGCACGGCCGGCCGCGGCGGCGCTGCTAGCTCGGGCCGCTATGAGGGCGCTAGCGGCTCGGACTGCTCGGGTGATTCTGGCCGCCTTGACGGCCTGGCTGATAGATCAACATCGCATCGCACCATGATAAGCCGACCGGACCAAGTCCGGCCGCGGCCATTCGTGGCGGCCGCCGCGCGCCGCCGCGCCCGCCAGGCAGATGACAGCGCCCGGCGGCGGCACTGGGCCGCGGCCGGTCGCCGCCGCACTGCCTGCGGTTACTTGCTGCCGTCGGGGATCTCGGTGATCAGGTCCTCGGCGGTCTCCATGCCCTTGCGCCACACCGACCGGGCGATGATCTTGGTCGGGTCGGCGCGGTGCTTGTACTTGTCGGCGATCTGGGTGACCTCGTCGAGCAGGCCCTGCGACAGTGTCGTCGGGTTCAGACCGAGGGCGAGGAACTGGTCGTTGAGCACGACCAGGTCGTTCTCGTCGGCCTCCTTGCGCGGGTTCGGCAGGTTCGCGATCTCCGCGCCGGTGATCTCGCTGACGATCTTGGCCAGGTCCGCGACCCGGTGGGTCTCGGTGATCTGGTTCAGCACCATCGGCTGCGATCCGGGCTGGGGCGGATTGGTGATCGCGATCTCGATGCACCGCACCGTGTCCCGGATATGGATGAACGCACGGGTCTGCCCGCCGGTGCCGTGCACGGTCAGCGGGTGCCCGATGGCGGCCTGCATCAGGAAGCGGTTCAGCACGGTGCCGTAGTCGCCGTCGTAGTCGAACCGGTTGATCAGCCGCTCGTCCTTCGCGGTCTGGTCGGTCTGGGTGCCCCAGACGATGCCCTGGTGCAGGTCGGTGATCTGCAGCCCGTCGTTCTTGGAGTAGAACGCGAACATCAGCTGGTCCAGCGTCTTGGTCATGTGGTACACCGAGCCGGGGTTCGCCGGGTGCAGGATCTCCCGCTCCAGGTCGCCGTCGGGCGTCGGCACCTTCACCGTCAGGTATCCCTCGGGGATCGGCGCGCTGCCTGACCACCCGTACCCGTACACGCCCATCGTGCCCAGGTGGGCCAGGGTCGCGTGGCTGCCGGTCGCGACCAGCGCCACCAGCAGGTTGTGGGTGGCACGGACATTGTTGTCGACGGTGTACCGCTTGGCCTGAACGGAGCGCATCGAGTACGGGGCGGCACGCTGCTCGGCGAAGTGGACGATGGCGTCTGGCTGGGTGTCCTCGATCACCCGGACCAGCCGGTCGTACTCGGTAGCCAGGTTCAGGTTCACGAATCCGATCTCGCGGCCGGACACCTCCTTCCAGGCCCGCAGCCGCTCGCCGATCGGCCTGATCGGCGTCAGTGACTGCACCTCAAGCTCGTTGTCGATGTTCCGACGGCTGAGGTTGTCCAGGATGGTCACGTCATGACTGCGGTCCGACAGGTACAGCGAGGTGGGCCAACCACAGAACCCGTCGCCGCCAAGAACCAGAACGCGCATTCCAACTCCCGTTACGTTGCGCTGGTGCGAAGCCCAGCGGCTGAGGCCGCTCGGCGGGGAGCCAGACTATGTCAAATCGGGTCATGGCGTCCCGGTGCGCGGACAGTTTACCTTCCAATTACCCCGCCACGGCCGGTTCCACCCGGCCCGGGCGGGCCAGGCTCTCGCGATGGAGCCAGTCGAGCAGGTCCGGAGGTGCCAGCCGGGCCGTCCGCGCGTAGTAACGCGTCAGCTCCGCTGCACTCAGCACCTCGCGGCCCGCGCCAGAGTACCCGCGGCGGAAGAAGGCGGCCGGGTCCTTCAGCACTCCAGCCGAGTCGGCCGCGTGCCGATAACGATGTCGCCCGGCCGGAAAGGGGGCCCTTCCCACCTCCCGCTGTCCTCGTCCATTGAGATGTACCTGACCGCCTGCTCCAGCACCTAGCCAGCATAGCCAGCACCGATATCGCGGGTATTCGCATTCATCTCCCGTCGGCACGGGGAATTGTTAGGCTCCGGATATCGGATCGGCAGGCACGACCGATTAATCGGTATAGCGATATTCGTCCTGCCGATTTCGCGTCAGGTCCCGCGGAACGAGGATGGATCACGATGAGACGACTGAGAATGCCAGTGATAGCGGCACTCGCCACGATCTTGGCCTGGGCCTCGGGCGGTCTCGTCTACGCCGCTGATGCGGCGACGGTCACCAAGGTGCCCTGCGGTACGTCGCTGACCTCACTCCGCCCGACGGCCGGCAGCACGCTTGAACTCAGCCGCAACTGCACGTTCAAGACGTACCTGACCATTACGGCGAACAGCGTCACCGTGACCTCCTACGGTTCCGGCACCCTTCCCGTCATCATGCGCAACACCGACGGCGCGGCCGTATCGCTGCACGGGTCCCGTGACACGATCAAGAACCTCACGCTCATCGGCGTGGCTCCGCGCACCTGGCACTGCGGCGGCACGACCACGCCGGCCGGACATGTCGATGGCGTCGATGTCTATCCCGGCGCTACCGGCGATATCATCACGAATATTACGGCGACGGCCTTCTACGCCGGCGTCTACATTATGGCCGGGGCGAGCGGGAATACCGTGCAGAACTCGACCCTCAAGAACAATATCGAGCTGGACACCAACAGCAGCTCCGGATCGGCGGGCGCATTCGGTGTCCTGCTCTGGGGCGATAAAAACAGCGTTCACAATAACAACATCGACGGCAACCAGGCCTGCTCGATCGCCTACGGACGTGATGGTTCCGCCATCGAGGTCTTCGGCGGATCCGGCAACGCAATAAATTCCAACACCACCTGGAACAACAACACATTTGTCGAGCTAGGCAGCTACTCGCAGGGCATCGCGTCCGGCAACAGCTTTACGGCGAACAGCGTCTCCGATGGCCCCGGCGGTCTCGGAAGCACGTTCCTGGTCACGAGAGGCTCGGCCGACCAGGACGGCCCGGTCTACAACACCACGGTCGCCAGCAACACCGTCAACCTGACCAAGCAGGGCGACCAGGGCGCGGTCAGCTATGCCTGGCAGCCAGGTGACGGCACGCTGCTCACGCTCACGGGCAACTACCTGAACCTGGGGAAGAACCAGGTGCTCTACGAGGACGGCGGCTACGTCAACGGCGGCGGCAACACCTTCATCGGGACCTGCAACCCGTCCTCCGACTGCTCGTAGCGGCTACGCAGGGCAGCCAGGTTCACCCGGCCGCCGCATTGATGACGTTAGGACTGGCCCGCAGGCTGCACGAGGCCTGTTAGCGCTCTGGGCCCGGCGGGTCATCGCTGATTGACTCGGCCGATGACCAGGGATCGCACCGCCGTCGCGCTCGGGCTGCTCGGCCCGCTCGCCGGTGCCCCATCCTGCTGCCCTGGCGGGCGCACCTGGCGAACACCAACGTCGCGCTCATCCTCGTCGTCATCGTGGTGGCGGTAGCGGCGATCGGCAGCCGTGTCACCGGGGCGCTGGCCGCAGTGTCATCGTTTGCCTGGTTCGACTTCTTCTTCACCAGGCCGTATGAGCGCTTCAGCATTGCCAGTGCCACAGATGTCACGACCGCCGTCCTCCTCCTGCTGGTGGGGCTGGCGGTGTCGCAGCTAGCGGCACGGGCCAGGCGGATGCGCGTGCTGGCCATCACCGACGCCGGCTACCTGGAGCTCATCCACCGCGCCGGCGAACTTTCCAGCTCGGCCCGCTCGCCCGATGCGGTGGTCGATCATGTCAGGGAGGCTCTGCTCGGGCTGCTCGGTCTCGAGAGCTGCCGGTTCGAGTACGGGTCGCTGCTCGGCCAGCCGCTGCGGCTGGAGCCGGACGGCACCGTCCTCGCCGGGCACCGGCGCTGGAACGTCGACGAATTCGGATTTCCCGCCCGCTCCCCGGCCACGGCGCGGGTCGTCCAGGCCGCGGACCCGGATTACCCCCGATTGTGGAAGCTGGTCAACGAGCGGAACCACGGCCGTTACGCCCGGTACCAGACGCGGACCACGCGCGCCATCCCGCTCGTCGCCGTCACGGCCGCCACCTGATGCCGCCGGGGGAGCCGCTCCTGCAGCTGCCGGCGTGGTCATAGTCTGAAGACTCGGCAACGATTTCCGGACGGCGAGACGCGCCAGGGGCGAGCAGCCGGATGCCGTGGTCTGAGCCAGTCATCGCGGCACCGATGAGTTTCCGGCGCCGCCGTCGTTTCTACCTGTGACCGTCCCGAACCCCGGGCGGGGACGAGACCAAGGAGAATGTGGCGATGGACTTCAAGCTCGAGCTCGTAGTGATCCCGGTGTCCGACGTGGACAAGGTCAAGGACTTCTACACCGACAACGCCGGCTTCCGCCTGGATGTCGACCACCGGGCCGGCGAGGACTTCCGGGTCGTTCAGCTGACGCCGCCGGGCTCGGCGTGCTCGATCACGCTGATGCGGACCGGCGCGCCCGCCGGTTCCGTCCAGGGCCTGCACCTGATGGTGTCCGACATCGAGGCCGCCAGGGCCGAGCTGGCCGGCCGCGGCATGGAGGTCAGCGAGGTCTTCCACTTCGAGAACGGCGCCCAGACGCCGGGACCCGACCCGGAGCGGGCCAGCTATAACTCCTTCCTGTCCTTCAGCGACCCGGAAGGTAACGGCTGGATGGTCCAGGAGGTCATGCGGCCGACTTCGCGACCGTGACGACGGCCAGGACGGCGGACCCGGAATCCGGGTTCGCCGAGCGCGCCGCGCAGCACCGGCGCGAGCTGCACCTGCACTGCTACCGGATGCTCGCCTCGTTTGACGAGGCCGAGGACGCCGTGCAGGAGACGCTGCTGCGAGCCTGGCAGGCCCGCGACACGTTCGACGCCCGGCCGGGTCCGGCGGGCTCGATGTTCCGGGCCTGGCTGTACCGGATCGCGACGAATGTCTGCCTGGACCAGCTCAGGCACAGGGCCAGGCACCTCACCGCGCTGGCCTCGTTCGCTGAGGTCCCGTGGCTGCAGCCGTACCCGGACCGGCTGCTCGACGAGATCGCGCCGGCGGCCGATCGGCCCGATGAGATCGTGATCGAGCGGGAGACGGTGGCGCTGGCCTTCGTCGCCGCCCTGCAGGTGCTGCCGCCGCGCCAGCGGGCGGCCCTGATCAGCCGTGACGTGCTCGGCTGGTCGGCGAGCCAGACCGCGGTCCTGCTTCAGACGAGTGTCGCGGCGGCGAACAGCGCGCTCCAGCGGGCCCGGGTGAGGATGGCCGGTCACCTGCCGCCGCGCCGCTCCGACTGGCCGGCCGCGCAGCCCAGCGCGCAGGAGCGGGTGATGCTCGATCAGTTCATCGACGCGCACGAGCGGGGTGACGTCGAGGCTGCGGCCGCCATCGCGGCCAGGGATATCAGGGTCACGATGCCGCCCAACCCGATGTGCTTTGACGGAATCGACGCCCTGCGGCCGCTGCTCGTGCGGGCCTTCGGACCGGACCGGGACGGGGACTGGAGGCTGGTGCCGGCGAACGCGAACCGGATGCCGGCCGCGGCCAGCTACTTGCGCCGCCCCGGCGACCGCGAGTTCCGCTCGTTCAAGCTCGACGTGCTGCGGATGCAGGACGGGGCGATCGCCGAGATCACGACGTTCGGCTACTCGCGCTTCCCGCAGTTCGGCCTGCCGGCGATCCTGTGAGCCGACTCGCCGCTACTGGCCGGCGATGCCCGTCACGCTCTGTCCGGCCGGCACCTTGCCGGCGAGCGAGCCGTACCACGGGGCGCTGAAGTTGTTGACGCCGCCGTTGGACTTCAGCACCCAGTAGCCGCCCGTCGCGACGTCGGTCGCCAGCGCCACCGCCGTCACGCCGACCGGGAGCTGGCCGAGGAGCGATCCGTGCGCGGTCGCACCGAACGCGTGCACGTCCCCGTCGGAAGTGAGCACGTAATAGCCGCCGCCAGCGCCCGCCGAGATCCCGGCCGCCCTGACCCCGGCCGGCAGTGAGCCGAGCAGCGAGCCGAGGGCCGGCGCGTTGAAGCCGTCCACGCCGCCGTCCGACCGCAGCAGCCAGTAGCCGCCCGTAGCCGGATCGACGGCCAGGCCGGCCGCGGTCACGCCCGCCGGGAGCGTGCCGAGATCCGAACCCGCACCGGTCGCGCCGAACGCGTGCACGTCACCGTCGGAGGTGAGCACGAAGTAGCCGCCGGCCCGGCCGGCCGCGATCGCGGTGACCCTGACCCCGGCAGGCAGCCGGCCAGCGAGCGAGCCACTCCACAGGGCACCGAAATTCTGGACTCCGCCGTTGGACTTCAGTACCCAGTAGCCGCCCGTAGCATGGTCAGCCGCGATCGCGACCACCTTGGTCCCGGCGGGCAGCTTGCCGGCGAGCGTGCCGAATCCCGCGGCGCCGTACTGCCTGACATCGCCGCCGGACAGCGTGAAGCGGTAGCCGAGCATCGCGTCGAGCGTCACGAACGAGTAGCCGCGTGCCTTCAGGTCGCTGATCACCGCTGGCAGCGCATCCGCGTCGAGCGTCGAATGGTCGGTCGGGTTGGAGCCGCAGTGCATCAGCACGATCTCGCCGGGCTTGGCATTCGCCAGCACCCGGCTGACCACCTTCGCCGTGGTGATGCCGCCCGAGGTGCCTTCCCAGCCGAGGGTGTCGACGGTCCAGCCGACGGGCACGAAGCCGACCGAGTTCACGACCGAGATCGTGTGCGCGTTCCGGTCGCCGTACGGGAATCGGAACCACGGCCACGGGTCGGCCCCGGTCACCGAGACGATCTCCCGCTCGGCGTCGAGCACCTGGCTGCGCATCTGCGCGTCCGTGAGCTTGGTGAAGTACGGGTGCGTCATCGAGTGATCGCCCACCCGCTCGCCCGCCGCGACGATCGCGCGCGCCTTGTTCGGAAAGGCCTTGGTGAAGGCGCCGGTGAGGAAGAACGTGGCCGGGACGTGCTGGCTGGCCAGGGTCGCGAGGATGCTGCTCACGCCGTCGGCGTTGGCGCCCGCGTCGAAGGTGAGCGCGACGATCTTGCTGCCGGTCTTCACGGCCGTCCACTCGGTGGCGCCGAGCCCGGCCGGAACCGGCTTCGCCGTGCTGGCCGCGGCCCGTCCGGTCAGACCGGACGTCGCGGCCGCCGCGGCGGGGACCGCCATCAAACCCAAGCCCAGGCACGCGGACAGCGCGGCGACGAGGATCAGGATGATGGTGCGCGGAAGGCGGCCGCGCGGCCGCGCGTGCGAACTAAATCCGCTGATGGTATCCATGGCGGCACTTCCCTCATGTTCTACATTTTATAACTAATTCCTCCGGGGCTGGTGAGACTAGTGGCATTGGTCCCGTACCGCGGAGCCGATCGGCCCGGCGCAGCCGGCGGGTCCAGGCACGGCATCGTTACTATTCGTAAAACCTGCTGATTCTCCGATCGGGTCGAGGGAGTGCCATGGTCGTGCCGCTGGCGGGCCGCGTCGTTGCAGCCGTGATCGGCGGGCTGCTCGTGCTAACGGCGGCCCGCAGCATGATCGCGACCATCATCGTGCCGCGGCCGGCCGCCAGCTGGCTGACCCGCTCGGTCGACTGGCTGGTCGACGAGGCGTTTCAGCTGGCGACAGCGCCGATCAAGGACTTCAAGCGGCGTGACCGGGTACTGGCCGGTCAGGCGCCGGCGGTCCTGCTCGTCCAGCTGATCGCCTGGCTGGGCATCTTCTTCATCGGCTTCACGCTGCTGCTGTGGCCCTTCCTGGACGCAGGCATCACCACGGCGTTCAATACGGCCGGCCCGGCGCTGTGGTTCATCGGGAACTCCGAGGTCAGCGGGGCCGGCGAGCGCACGATCCAGGACATCGCCGCGTTTACCGGCCTGGGCACCATCACCCTCCAGATCGCCTACCTGCCGACCCTGTACTCGGCCTTCAACCGGCGCGAAACCGACATCGCGCTGCTGAACGCCCGGGCCGGGGTCCCGTCCTGGGGCCCGGAACTGCTGGCCCGTACCCACTACGCGCTCGGGTCCGGCTCGTCGACCATCGATACGCTGCCTGACCTGTACGCCCAGTGGGAGCGGTTCGCCGCGGACATCACCGAGAGCCACACCACCTACCTCCCGCTGGTCAGGTTCCGCTCACCGCGACCGCTGTCGTCCTGGGTAACGGCCCTGCTCGCGGTGCTTGACTCGGCCGCGCTCTACCTGGCGCTGTCGCCCGACCAGGCGCCGTCCGTCGCGGCCCGGCTGTGCCTGCGCAGCGGATTCGTCTGCCTGACAGAGATCGCCGCGGCAATGCGCCTCAAGGTGCCTGAGTCACCTGATCGGGACCCGCAGATCAGCCTGACCTACGCGGACTTCGAGGAAGCGGTGGCCAGGATGGAGGAAGTCGCCTTCCCCATCGAGCGGAAGGCTAAGGAGGCGTGGCCGGACTTCGTCGGCTGGCGGGTCAACTACGAGCAGTCCGCTTACGCGATCGCCTACGCGATCGATGCCGTCCCTAGCTTCTGGTCTGGTCCGAGGCGACGCCCGCACCCGCCGATCGCGCCGATCCGCCCAGCCACGGGCCGGATGCCGAAGGACAAGAAGAAGCACCTGATTGGCTGATCGCCCGGCTTAGCCGTCCAGGGCGAACCGGTAGTAGCGCTCGGCAGAGCGCCGGACCGCCGCGGCGCCGTCAGCGCGGACCACGCGCTTCCACCAGGCGCCGTAGACGGCCTCGAAGCGCAGCGGCTCGATCAGCGATACCGCCCTGCGGATCGTCCGGGGCCGCTCGGGAATCAGGTTCGGGTAGCTGTGCATGAAGCTCACCCACCGCCGGTCGGGCACCACCGTGAAGATGTCACCGGAGAACAGCGCGCCCGCCCCGTTCTCGCCGCCCGCCCAGTGCAGGACCTGGCCGCCGTCGAAGTGCACGCCCGCGTTGACCAGGGTGAGCCCCTCGCCGAGGGAGTGCGTGTCGCCCGCCCAGAACACCACCGACTCGTCGGGCCGGGCGATCCACTGCCGGTCAGCGGCATGGATATAGACGGGGGCGCCGAACGCCTGCGCCCATTCGATCATGGACCCGTAGAAATGCGGGTGGCTGATCGCGATCGCGCTGACGCCGCCCAGCGCGCTGACGGCGGCGATCAGGTCCTCGTCGAGGTAGGTGATCATGTCCCAGAGGACGTTGCCCGCCGGGGTGCGGACGAGCAGGGCGCGCTGGCCGATCGCCGTGGCCGGGCTGGCGCCGATGCCGGTGACACCCGGCCCTTCCTCCTCGATCGCGCCCCGGTGACCAGCCCGCTCGAGCTCGGCCAGGCTCGTCCACCGCTGCCCGTCCCAGCCCACGTACTGACGCTCGTCGAGGCAGATCGGGCAGTCCTCGCGCGGGGCCGAGTACTGCACGCCGCAGGTCGCGCAGATCGGCAGGTCCGGTTGCATCACCCAGACATACCCCGTATCGCGGGCCCATTCCCCGCCGCCAACTAAATGCGCAGATATCACCTCGGTAACGTAAGGAAGTTTTTCACTATATAAAGCAACGCGGCATGTCATCGGAGCGTCAGATGTTGGTGATCCCGGTTCGCCAAGCGCGGTCTGCGGACCCCGCACTGAGCAAGGAGACTGGATGAAGTACTCGCGATGGACCCTGCGGTCGGCTGCTGCCGTCACCGCGGGGCTGGCGGTGGCCGCCGGGCTGCCTGCCGGGCTTGCCGCTGCCCAAAGCACGGCCAGCGGCCCGATGGTGAAGCTGGTGGTCGCTCAGAAGAACGTCAACGTGCCGCGATATGGCAAGCGCGTGTTCCTCGACGCCGGGGTTTATGTCACGGCCGTCGGATCGCCGCTGCAGTTCGACGTTCAGCGCGCCAGCTACGCCAAGCCGATCACGATCACGCAGATCATCCGCGGTTCAGGCGGCCAGGTCACCCGCCGGACGCTGCCTGACTGGGCCGTGGCCAAGAACTGGAACGGACTGCACCGATTCTTCCGGATGACGGTCAAGAACCTGTCCGGCAAGATCGTGGCCTCGAACGTCGGCCCGTTCTGCCCGAACAATTACAACCCCCAGCGCTCCGGCCCCAACAGCCCGCCCAGGTCCCCGTTCCCACAGCAGTGCGCCTCCGATCCGTTCCAGATCAGCAACGCGTGGGGTATCCAGCGTGGCTGGGGCGTCGACATCGGCGGCATCGCGCCGAAGCTCAGGCTGGGCAAGTACGTCGTCACCGTCAACATCACCCGCACGTGGCAGCGATTCCTGCACCTCACGCCGCGCGCTTCCACGGCCACGGTCAACATCAAGGTGGTCAAGCCGACTCAGTGTCAGTTCCCGTGCGCGGCTCGCCAGGTCAACAGGCGTCCGGTGTCGAGCAAGGTCCTGCCTGAGCTTCCGGCCAACGTTCCCACCCTGAGCAACCCGCCCGCGTCCTCACTTCCCGACCTGCTGCCGCTGCCGTCGTACGGGATCAGGGTCGCCCGATTCCGGGTCACCAAGACCAAGACCGTGGATGCGGTGACCTTCGGCGCGACCGTCTCGGTCGGCGGCAGCTCGCGGCTCGACGTCCAGGGCTTCCGGTCCCACGGCTCCCCCGTCATGAAGGCGTACCAGTACTTCTGGAAGAACGGCCGGATCATCGGCCGCGCCCGGGCCGGCACGATGGGGTTTGACAGCAAGCCCGGTCACGACCACTGGCACTTCCAGCAGTTCGCCCAGTACCGCCTCCTCAACGCGACCAAGTCCACCGTCATCAAGAGCCAGAAGGTCGGCTTCTGCATCGCGCCGACCGACGGTGTCAACCTGCTGCTGCCGCACGCGCTGTGGCAGCCCACCTTCACCGGCTTCGGCGGCGCGTGCGGGTCGCCGAGCGCCCTGTGGGTGCAGGAGGAAATGCCGATCGGCTGGGGTGACACGTACTTCCAGTTCCTGCCCGGTCAGTCGTTCAACATCAACAAGGTGCCGAACGGCACCTACTACATCGAGATCATCGCGAACCCGAACAAGGTGCTGCACGAGTCGAACTTCCGCAACAACACCTCCCTGCGGAAGATCATTCTCGGCGGTACCGCCGGTCACCGGACCGTCAAGGTGCCGGCCGTGCACGGGATCGATCCCGAGCACACGAAGGGCTAGCCAGAAACCCCGGGCCACGGCCCGCGGGGGCGAACGGGAAGGCCGGGCCTGCGCCGGCCTCCCGTTCAGCCAGCAGGACGGGCTTCCGCCGTCCGCAGACCGGCCGCATGCTCACTCGCGGCCCGGCCGACGATCTCGGCCCGCTCGGCCTTCGTGCGAAACGTCACGCAGGTGCGGTCGGCCCGGAACAGGTCGTTGGAGTACTCGAACGCCACGCCGTCGGCCGTCCGCGAGGTGCGGGTAATCGCCAGCAGCGGGGCCCGGTCGGCCACGCCGAGCAGGGCCGCCTCGTCCGGGCTCGCCTCGACCACCTCCAGATGCTCGACCACGTCCTGCGGTGTCATCGCGTACTGCCGCTCAAGCAGGTCGTAGATCGATCCGCCCAGCGGCAGCTCGAGCAGGCCGGGCACCAGGTCGGCCGGCAGTCGGGCGCGCTCGAGCGAGATCGGCACCGCGTCGGCCAGCCTGATCCGGACGATGTCCACGACCAGGGTCCCGGCGGGGATGTCGAGGTGAGCCGCGGTCAGGTCATCCGCGCCCGTCATCGTGGCCGACAGCACCTGGGTGCCCGCCACGAAGCCCTGGCGCCGCAGGTACTCGGGCAGGCCCACGATCACCGACAGGTCGCGGTCGACCTTCGAGTGCGCCACGAAGGTCCCGCCGGCCCGGCCCGGTACCCGGCGAACCACGCCGGCCTGGGCGAGGACGGCCAGCACCTGGCGGAGCGTCGAGCGGCTTACCGACAGCGTCGCGGCGAGCTCCCGCTCGGTGCCGAGCTTGTCGCCCGGCCGGAGCGCGCCCGAGGAGATCATGTCGAGCAGCCGGTGCCGCGCTTCGTCGACCAGCCGGAGATCAGACGGCTCGGTCTCCGGGTGCAGGCTCACCCCATTGCCTCCAGCGATTCCGGCACGGTCTGGCCGCCGTCGACGACGATCGTCTGGGCCGTGATGTAGCCGGCCTCGTCGGAGGCGAGGAACAGCGCGGCGTTCGCGATATCGGCGACGCTTCCCAGTCGGCCGAGCGGGATCGACGCCTCCATGCTGGCCAGGTAGTCCGGGCCGAGCTCGTCGAGTCCCTCGGTAATGATGTTGCCCGGCAGCACGGCATTGACGGTGATGCCGGACTTCGCGAGCTCGAGGGCCGCGGACCGCATGAAGCCAAGCTGGCCTGCCTTGCTCGCGCCGTAGTGCGACCAGCCCGAGAAACCCGTCACCGGCCCGGTGATCGACGAGGTGAGAACGATCCGGCCGTGCCCGGACTCCTTCAGCGCGGGCAGCGCCGCCTGCACCGTGAAGAACGTGCCCTTCAGGTTCGTGCCGAGCACCTCATCAAGCTCGGCCGGGGTCATCTCGGCCAGCGGCGCCGCCGGGAAGATTCCGGCGTTGCAGCACACCACGTCCAGTCCGCCGTGCTTGCTGACCGTCGCCGCCACCATGGCCAGGCAGCTCGCATGGTCGCTGACGTCGCCGGGCACGTAGCTGACCTGGCCGCCGGCCGGGATCATGCTGGCCGCCGCGGCGGTCAGCTGGCCAGCCGCCTCCTCGCCGCTGGCCGCGTCCCGCCCGGTGATGACCACCTGCGCGCCGGCGTTCGCGAAACCGGCCGCGATCCCCCTGCCGATGCCCTTGGTACCGCCGGTCACCAGCACGGACCGGCCCCTGATCGAATCGAACATCTCAGACTCCCTGATGAGTAGGACAGTTAGCTGACACCGAGCAGGTAGCGCTCGGCGATCTCGCAGCAGCCGCCGGTGAACTCGGCGCCGAGTTCCAGCGCGGCGTCGGCGAACCGGTGCGAGCCGACCCAGGCGACGAGCTGGAGCCGGCGCAGCAGCACGAAGGTTCCGATCTCGGCCACGTCCTGCTCGGCGAGCGGCAGGATCCTGGAGTAGCCGCGCACCCACGCGTCGCACAGCTCGGGGACCCGCGGGTCGTGCTCCATGAAGCTGACCGCGGTCGCGAGATCGAACAGGAACCAGCCGAATCCGCAGTCGTCGAAGTCGATGACCTGGATGTCATCGCCATCCACGAGCAGGTTGGCCAGCCGGACGTCGGCATGGATCAGGCCGAACCGATCCGGGCCCCGGCCGTACCCGGCCAGCCGGTCCCGCATCAAGGCTGCCGCCCGGGTCAGGGTGGCCAGCTCTTCGCGCCCGACGCCGATGCCGTCCTGCCAGCGGCCCCACCGCGGCGTGTCCCCGACACAGCAGTCGAAGTCCCAGTCGAACCTGACGAAGCCGGCCGGACGCCGCCAGGTGCGCGAGTGCCGGTGCATGCGGGCGCAGATCTCGCCCAGCACCTCGAACTTCTCGGTCAGCTTGTCTTCCGGCGGCTCGGCGCCGGCTAGCCACTCGAACAGCACGGTCTGCCTGGTCAGCTCGCCTATCGTGACGTCCACGACCTGGCGCCCGTCCGCGGCGGGATAGACGGCAGGGGTCAGCAGGCCCTCGTCGTGGCGCAGGGCCTGGAGCCAGGCCAGCTCGGACGCCACCGCGCCGGGGGGGTGATAGCCGGTCCGGTGCACCCGCAGCACCGCCGTCCGGCTCGCGGCCGGATCGTCGATCCGGTAGGTAGCGTTCTCGGACAGGCTGAGCAGCACGATGTGGGCATTGGCCGGGAACCCGAACGGCTCGAGCGCCGCCCTGGCGAACGGGTCGTAACCGCGGAGCACCGCTTCCTGCGCATCGCCGGCCCCGCTCACTGGGGCCGGCCTTCGATGCTGGCCAGCAGGCGCTCGATCTCGCCGGCGGCAGTGGTCACCCCGGCCGTGGTGCCCGCGATGTAGAGCCGGCCGGACGCGCCGATCATCGTGACATCGACGAGAGTGTTCTCCGGTGCCGCCTGCTCGGCCTCGTTCGCCGCCACGGCCGCGAAGAGCGCGGGGGTCATCTCGCAGACCAGCAGTGACTGGCCGGGCAGCAGCATCGACGCCTGGCGCGACCGGTTGATGATCACCGCCTGCTGGTCGGTGACGTTCTCGATGATGTCGCTGTACGCGAGGGACGGCCGGAGCTGATCGGACGCCGTGCGGCCGATCCCGGACAAGATGGCCTGACCCGCACGCTGCACGACGGCCGCGCTCGGCGAGTGAATCTCGAGCACGCCGAACTGCCGTTCCACGAACAGGATGCCGGGCTCGACCGACGGCTCAGCCCGCAGCGCCAGGTCGGTGACCCGCTCGATCGCCAGCCCGGGCGCGACCTCGACGATCAGGGCGTGGTCGCCCTCGGCCGCCGGGTACCCGCGTGCCCTGGTGGGCGTGCCGAGGTAGGCGGCGAACTGCCGGCGCAGCCCCGCGATCGGCAGGTAGACCCGCAGCTCGGTCCGGGTCCTGACCGCGGCCGTCACGGCTGCCTGCCGATGCCGCAACCGCCTGCGGTCACTCCGAGACCACGAAGTGCTTGCCAAGCTCCCCGTGCGGGCGCGGGATTACGTGCACGGAGACCAGCTCGCCGACGCTGGACGCGGTCTCCGCGCCGGCCTCGGTAGCGGCCTTCACCGCGCCGACATCGCCGTTGATGATGACGGCGACGAGGCCGTCGCCGACCTCCTGACGACCGACGATCACCACGTTCGCCGCCTTGACCATGGCGTCCGCGGCCGCGAGCGCCGCCACGTAGCCCTTGGTCTCGATCATTCCGAGCGCGTTCTGTGCCATGAACAACTTCCTTTCTACCGATATCTAACGGGATGCACGAGCCGATCCCGGCCCCTTAGCTGACCTGGTGCCGGACGCTGTGTTCTTCTTCGCCGCGCCCGCTCGCGGCGCTGCGGAGGCCGGCTCGTCGATCGAGCCGATGATCAGTGCGTCCACGGGCGGCCGCTCAGGCAGCCAGCCCGAGGCGACCGAGCCCTGCGCGACGAGGACGCGCTCGCCCGGCCCGCTGCCCAGCACGTCGAACGCGACCAGGCGATCTCCCGAGCCGGTGACCTCGACCTCGAGGAACGCGCCGTTCGGCAGGCCGTCGATCCGCTTGGTCGACCAGACGTTGCCGACGACAATTCCTTGCAGCATCACCGCTCCTTTTCGATCGGGACGCCGAGCGCCCGCGCCTTGTCCCTGGCCAGCGGCGTCAGCACCGCGCGCGGCCCGAGCACCAGCCGGGCGCCGGCCTTGGCGGCCGCGGCGACCGCCCGCTCGGTTACCGCGCCCTTGTCGACCCGGTGCGCGGGCCGGCTCGCAGCCCCGGCGGGCTGTTCCGCGAGCCGGAACCTGATCCGCCCGCCGATCAGGTCACGCCGGAGCCGGGGGTTGTCCGCGATCTTGAGCACGCGCAGCGCGAATTCCCGCAGCTCGTCGTCAGTCTCGATCCGGACCACCCACGAGTCCGCACCGGAGGCGGCCCCGGACCCTGCCCCGGAGCGCCCGGACCCGCTGCCCCCTGACCCGCTGACCCCGGACCCGCTGCTCCCTGACCCGCTCCCCCCGGCCGGCCGAGCCGCGTCGCCGGCCGCCGGGCGGGCCGTCGCCGGAAGCCCGGCAGGCACGCCAGACGGCACGCGGCCGGCCGCGAGCACTGTCGCAGCGCCATCGCCCGGCTGGCGAGACCGCGGCCGGCCCTCCGGCGCCGGAGGGATGTGCCATTCATCGGCCATTTCCGCGTTGGATGGCACATTCAGCGGCCGCGGCCGCGGCGGCGGCCCCGGCGGCCCCGGCGGCGGCCCGGGCGAGAGCCCGGGGAGAACCTCGGCCAGGATCTCGGCGACCAGGCCGCGCAGCTCCGCGGCGATCGCCGGATCAAGCGAATACTGGCTCATCCGGTCACTCCGGCTCGCCGAGCAGGGCGGTGACGGCCTCGCTAGCCTGCCGGACGTCGTCTTCCCGGCCGGACAGGTAGACCCGTCCGGTCGCGCCGATCATCCGGTAGTCGACCAGCTTGATCTGGGCCGCCTTCTCGGCCTCGTTGGTCGCGAGAATCGCGTACGAGGCCGGCTGGAGCTCCAGCACGAACAGCGACTCGCCGGGCAGCACCATCGAGCCGAGCTTGTTCCTGTTCACCAGGAAGGCGTGCTGGGCGTCGACGCTGGTGATGATCCGTGACGCCAGCACCTGGGGCGCGGTCGCCGACGTGGCATCGACGCCGAGCGCGGCCAGCACGGCGCTGCTCGCCGCCTGCACCGCCGCGGTTCCGCCGTGCAGCAGCAGGTAGCCGAACTGGCGCTCGACGACCAGGATGCCCGCCTGGACGTCGGCCTCCTTAAGGGCGACATCCGTCAGCGGCTCGATGTCCAGGCCCGGCGCGATCTCGATAACCTGCGCCGCGACGTTCATCCGCGGCAGCCGGCCGCGGATCCAGGTGCCCAGGTAGCACATGGTCTGCGGCTGAAGCTGATCAAGGAAGATAAAGGAACGCAGCTCGGCCATCGTCAGTACCCGACCAGGGTTCTGAGCTCGTCGATGATCATCGCGCGCAGCGCGTCCCTGACCGAGTCCGGCAGGGGTGTCCCTGAGCCCGCCATCCCCGCACCAGCCAGTCCTGGCCCGGCACCCAGCGCGCTGCCGCCGCCCGGCTGACCGGCCGGCCGCACGCCCCCGCCGCCCGGCGCACGACCCTCGCCTCGCTGGCCGCCCCGCCGCACTCCTCCACCGCCCGGCCGCACTCCGCCACCGCCCGGGCGCACTCCTCCACCGCCCGGCAGGTTGGAGGCGATCGGGTAGGCCGGCACCCGGCCGGCTGGCACGTGCCAGGGGCTGATCCCGGCGAAATCGCCGAACGCTACGCCGGGATCGGCGTTGTACGCGATCCGGGTCCAGTTGACCAGGTGCCGGGGTTCCAGGTTCTCCCCGATCGAGCTGCGGCCGACGAAGCCGGTGCCCAGCGTCATCGAGAGCGCAAGGCTGGTCTCCAGGCCCGAGCTGCCCGTGCTGTTGCCGACGTTGACCGCGACGCGCAGCACGGGCACTCGCGCGCCGTAGTTCATGATCGTCGTCGGGTCCTCGCTGTGGATGGCCGCCGAGTGACCAGCGCCGCCGATCCGCACGACCGCGCGGGCCGCCTCGATGCCGGCCGCGGCCGTCGGCACCGTGGCCACGCCGAGCACCGGGCACAGTTTCTCCCGGCAGAACGGTTCCTCGGGCACCACCAGGTCGACCGGGGCGAGCAGCAGTCTCGTCCGCGGCGGCACCCTGATCCCCGCCTGGCTGGCGATCCAGGACGCGTCCTTGCCGATCGCGTCGCCGTTGAGCAGTCCGTCGGGGAACAGGTAGGCGCGCAGCTTGTCCCGGCCGGTCTCGTCGAGCAGCACGGCCCGCTGCCGCTGCAGCTGAGTCAGCAGCGACTCCCGCACGCTGTCCTGCACGATCAGGACCGACTCGTTGGTGCACAGCACCGAGTTGTCGAACGCCTTGCTGTCGGCGATTCGCCGCGCGGCGGCGGCGATGTCGGCCGTGGCGTCGACCAGCACCGGCACGTTGCCCGGCCCGACGCCGAGCGCCGGGTTGCCTGACCGGTAGGCGGCCCGCACCATCGCGGTGCCGCCGGTCGCCACGATCACGTCGGTCACCGGATCCGACATCAGCGTCTCGACCAGGCTCACGGTCGGCTCCCGCACTACCTGGATGACTCCGTCCGGGGCACCGGCCGCGATCGCCGCCTCGGCCAGCAGGTCGGCCGCCTCGACGCAGCAGCCCTTGGCCATCGGGTGCGGGCTGACGACGACCGCGTTCCTGGTCAGCATCGACAGGATGACCTTGAAGAAGACGCTGGCGACCGGGTTCGTGGACGGGATGAGCGCGACCACCACGCCGGCCGGCCGGGGCAGCGCCACGATCTTGGCGTCGGGATCGATCCTCGGGCTGACTAGGTCCTCGCCCGCGTACCGCTCGAACAGCCCGAGCGAGCAGGCCTCGTTCTTGATGACCTTGTGCTCGGCCACCCCGAACCCGGTCTCCTTGACCGCCCATTCGGCAAAGCGCCTGGACTCGGCATGCGCGGCCGTGGCGACTGCCTCGGCGATCCGCAGGACAGCCGGCAGGTCGTAGCTGGCGAACGCGCTCGCGGCCCAGTGCGCATTGGCCAGCATCTGCCGCGCTGTGTTGGCCCGGGAGGACGACCCCCCGGAACCCCCGCTGCTGGCCCGGGGTGGCGACCCCCCGGAGCCCGCCGGCCTCCGCGCCGCGGCGGTCACCGACGGCTCCGGGCTGGAGCGCGGCCGACCTCTGTGTGGGCACGGGCGATGCCGGCTTCGGTGCGGTCGAGCAGTTCTTCGCACAGCTCGGGCGTCATCAGCAGGCCCGGCTTGTACTGCAGGACCCGGGGATCGAGGGTCGAGAAGATGGCCCAGACCCCGGCCCGGTACAGGTGGCGCATCACGTACTTGGCCCCTTCGGGATGGTCGAATTCCAGTCCCATCACCACGCCGTTCTGCCTGATCCCGATGAACCAGTCCGGGTAGCTGGCCTGGATCCGGCGCAGGCCGGCGCCGATCAGGTCGGCGATGTAGTGCACCATCGACCTGGTCTCGGGGCGGCCGCAGATTTCCAGCGTCTTCAGGGCCGCGACGCAGCCGAGCTCGGCTCCGCCGAAGCTCGAGATGTGCGCGAACCCGTCCTCGGTCAGCCAGCCCGCACTCTTCTCGCTGACCAGCACGGCGGCGATCGGATACATCCCGCCGGACAGCCCCTTGCCGGTGACCAGGATGTCGGGCTCGATTCCGTGCTTGGTGACGGCCCACATCTCGCCGGTCCGCATCAGCCCCGTCTGCACCTCGTCCGCGATGTACAAGGTGCCGTGCCGCTCGCACAGCGCCTTGACCGCCTCCAGGTAGCCGGGATCAGGCAGCGGAAAGCCGTACGTCGCCGGGATCGTCTCCATGATCACGGCCGCGACATCGCCGCCGGCCAGCGCCGCCTCCATCGCGGCCAGGTCGTTGAACGGAACCTGGCTGAACTCGTCCGGCTGGTCGGAGAGAAAGATCCGGGAGAAACGGTCGTCGCCGGTCGCGACCGCCAGCCCGGTGTGGCCGTGATAGGCCTTGATGATCGAGACGATCTTGCGGCGCTGGGTAGCGTGCCTGGCCGTCTTCAGCGCGATGTCGATGGCCTCACCGCCGCCGCTGCCGTACACCACCTTGGTCAGGTTCGACGGGGCCGTACTGATCAGCGCCTCGGCGAGGGCCGCCCGGGCGCTGGAAGGGAAATGGTGATTGCCGATGTCGAACGAGCGCATGCCGGTCGTGATGGCCTCGACGAGCTCGGGGTTGCGGTGGCCGAGGTTGAACGTGCCGCCGTTGAGGTGGACGTCGATCAGCCGCAGCCCCGACATGTCCCAGATGAAGTAACCTTCGCGCCGGTCGATGACCAGGTCGACGCCGCTCTCGCTCCAGAAGTCGGTCTTCCCCGGATTCCAGAACTCCCTGGATTTCTCCAGGACCTCGGCCTTGGACTCCACGCTGAACACGTCGTAGTCGTGCATCGCCCTGCCTTCGTCCCCGCGCCGCGCGCCGTCTGGCGCGGCTGGGAAGCCCGCGTGCCGAACCCATACCAGACCGAATCATGTATCGGTCTGACCTAATAGTCAAGAGTGTCAGTGAACCGGCAAAGACCTATTGTCAGGTGCGATTTGACCATGTTACGGTCAGGGTCCGGCGAAGCGAAACAAGCGCCGATGACGCCGCTTGGTAGCGCGGCCAGCGGCTGCTCCCACCATCGCCCAGCCGGGACATGCCTCCTTTTTGGTGTGTCTAGGAGGGGAAACGGCGGTCGTCATGGTCCGACCAGAAGCATCGCCCATCGAGATCGGGCCGAGCCAGTCCGGTTCGCCGCTCCCGCGCGTCTCCACCGTCATTTCATTCCGCCGTCGCGCGGGCCGCCTGCGGCCCCGCGACAGTACTCCGTGCCCTCGATCGCCCGGGTGGCACGGGGCCAAGCCCTGATTGGGAGGCTGGCTGCATGTCCGATACCCAAGCGCCGCCGGGCCCCGGCGGCGAGTCCGCCGGTGACGAGGCCCTCCACACCGCAGGTGTGTTCGGTAGCCTCGACGTTTCCGAGCGCGACGACGTCCATAAGCTGAAGAAGCACGCGGTCGGCCTGTACGGCGTGCTCTTCCTGACCGTGACCGGCTCGGCGCCGATCTCGGCGATGATGTTCAATACGCCGATCGTGGTCGGCTACGGCCAGGGCATCGGCGCTCCGGCGGCCTTCCTGGTCGCCACTGTCGTGCTGGTGATCTTCTCGGTCGGCTACGTCGCGATGGCCCGCGAGAAGACCACGGCGGGCGGTTTCTACTCCTACATCAGCCACGGCCTCGGCCGTGAGGTCGGCATCGGCGCCGGGTACGGCTCCGTTCTGGCCTACTCGGTGTTCGAGGCGTCACTGGCCGGCGGCTTCGCCTACTTCCTCAACCTCAAGCTGGCCGCCTTCGGCATCAATATCGGCTGGCCATGGCTGGCACTGTTCATGGTGGCGCTGATCTCCGTGCTGACCTACTTCGACGTGCGACTGTCCACCGCGGTCCTGGCCGTCGGCCTGATCTCCGAGGTCGTCATGCTGCTGATCTTCGACGGCGCCATGTTCCTGCACGGCCACATCCCGGCGGCGGCCATCAACCCGGCCAACGCGTTCAAGGGCCTGGCGGCGAGCGGCTCGGGTGACACCAAGATCGCCGCGGGCGCGATCGGGATCGGGCTGTTCTTCGCGTTCTGGTCCTGGGTCGGATTCGAGATGGCTCCGAACTACGGCGAGGAGTCCAAGAACCCGAAGAAGAACGTGCCGCGGGCGCTGTACATCTCGGTGATCGGCCTCGGCATCTTCTACATCATCACGTCCTGGGCACCATTCGCCGGCTACCCGACCGCCAATTCGGCCGCCCACATGGCGCAGAACGACCCGGCCAACTACTACCTGCAACCCGCCCACGCCATCGCCGGCCCCTGGGTCGCCTCCATCCTCAGTTACCTGATCATCACCGGGTCGTTCGCCTGCGGCATGGCCTTCCACAACACCACGGCCAGGTACGCGTACTCGCTCGGCCGCGAGGGCCTGCTCCCGCGGGCGCTCGGCCGAACCCACCCCCGCTACAAGAGCCCGCACATCGCCTCGCTCGCGCAGACCGCGGTCGCCGCGCTGATCGTGATCGGATTCGCGGTGTTCACCGGGTCCAACGACCCGACCAGCCAGGCCTACGTACAGCTGTACGGCCTGATGGCGGTGATGGGCGTGATCATCATCCTGGCCGTCCAGTCGCTGGTGTCGCTGTCCATCTTCATCTACTTCGAGCGGCACCCGCAGCGGGAGGCGCACTGGTGGAAGACCAGGATCGCGCCATTGATCGCGTTCATCACCCAGGCCTATGTCGTGTATCTGCTGTTCGGCAACCTGAGCTTCCTCGGGGCCGGGTACAGCTACGCGAACTGGCTCGGGCCGATCGACGCCCTGGTCGTGGGCGGCGGCATCGTGTTCGCGTTCTACCTCAAGTACAACAACCGCGAGAAGTACGAGTCCGCCGGCCGGCTCATCAACGAGGGCCTCTAGCCAGCCGGGGCGGGTAGCAGACCGGCCCGCCCGCCCCAGGCCAGCGTCGATGTGCCGTTGGTGTTGACCGGCGAACACCAACGGCACATCGATGTTGTGCCGCAGGAGCGAATCGGGGGAGGAATGGGGTATCTGATCGGGGCGGACATCGGGTCGCAGAGCGTCAAGGCGCTGCTGCTCGACCCGGATGGCCGGGAGGTCGCCTCGGCCGCGCGAGCCTGCACGATGAGCCATCCGGCCAGCGGCTGGGCCGAGCAGGACCCGGCGCAGTGGCGCGACGGCCTGGCCGCGACGGTCAGGCAGCTGATCACGGACTCGGGGATCGGTCCCGGCGAGGTGACCCACCTGGGCCTGGCCTCTCAGGTGGACGGTGTGGTGCCGGTCGATCACGGGCTGCACCCGCTGCGTCCGGCGATCATCTGGCTCGACCGGCGCGCGGCGGACCAGGCGGCCGGGCTGGCAGGCAAGCTGGGCGCGGACGCGATCTTCGCCACGACGGGGCTCAACACCGACTCCTCGCACATCGCGCCGAAGATCATGTGGCTGCGCGAGCACGAGCCGGAGACCTACGCCGCCGCGATCTCGTTCCCGCCCGCGGGCGGTTACCTGCTCGGCTGGCTGACCGGGACGATCGCTCAGGATCATGCCAACGCGTCCTCGACACTGCTTTATGACGTCGGTTCCCGGACCTGGGACGACGTCATGCTGGACGCGGCCGGTGTCGACCCCGGGCTGCTCGCCCCGATCAGGCCCGCCGCCGAGGTCGCGGGAACCCTGACCGAGCAGGCCGCGGCCGCGCTCGGGCTCAGCCGGCGCTGCGCGGTCGTCGTGGGCACCGGCGACGAGCACGGCGCCTGCCTCGGGGCGGGCGCGATCGTGCCCGGGCTGGTGGCCGACGTCACCGGCACCGCCGAGCCGGTCGCGGTCACCGCGCCGGGCCCGGTGTTTGACGACCAGCGGGTGGTGGAGACCCACGCGCACGCGGTGACCGGGCTGCTGCTGGTCGAGAACCCGGGATTCGTCTCCGGCGGCTGCACGCTCTGGTGGGGCGAGAACATTCTCGGCGCCGATCAGGCGACGATGTTCGCGCTGGCCGGGCAGGCCGAGCCGGGATCGGACGGCGTGCTGTTCCTGCCCGCCTTGTCGGGCGCGACGGTGCCGAGATGGAATGACAGGATGCGCGGCGTGTTCGCCGGGCTGTCGATGAACCACGGCCGCGGCGAGCTGGCCAGGGCCGTCATCGAGGGGTGCACGTTCGCGCTGCGCGACGTGCTGGGCCGGATGGACGCGCTCGGCCTGGCCGGGGAGGAGATCAGGGTGGTCGGCGGCGGTGCCCGCAGCGACCTGTGGCTGCAGATCAAGGCCGACGTCACCGGCCGCACGGTGCAGCCGGTTCTGTCCGCCGAGCCGACCGCGGCCGGAGCCGCGATCCTGGCCGGCCTGGCCGCCGGGACGTTCGCTGACCCGGCCGACGCCGTGGGCCGGACCGTCCGGCTGGCGCCCCGTGCCTACCGGCCCGATCCTGGCACCCGCGAGATCTACGCCGAGCGGTACGCGCAGTACCGGGCGCTCTATGACGGCGCGGAAGGCGCGCTGGCGTGACCGGGACCCTGACGCCGCTCGACCTCACGGCCGTGCGCAGCGCGCTGGACGAGGCCGGCGCCGGCCCGCTCGAGCCGCTTGACCTGGCCACGCTGATCACCGGCCCGGCCGCCCTCGACCGGCTGGGTGACGTGCTGGCCGACCTCGCCGGCGGGCCCGGCGAGGTGGTCGTGCTGGCCGCCGCGACGCCTATGACGGTGCGGGGCTCGGCGCTGGCCGAGGCGATCGGGCAGCGGGTGACGGACCGTTTCACGCTCAGATGGGTGGTGCTCGGGCCAGCCAGCGGATCGGTGCATGCCGACGAGCAGACGGTCGCGGCCGCGACGCGCGCCGCCGCGGGCGCGCGCTGTGTCATCACGGTCGGTTCGGGGACGATCACCGACATCGGCAAGGCAGCGGTCGCCGCCGGAACGCCGCTGGTCGCGGTGCAGACGGCGACCAGCGTCAACGGCTTCGCCGACCCGTTCTCCGTCCTGCTCAGGGCCGGGGTCAAGCGGACCACCCCGGCCCGCTGGCCCGACGCGCTGATCGCCGACACCGATGTCCTGCTCGACGCTCCCGCCCGGCTCAACCTGGCCGGCCTCGGCGACATGGCCGCGATGTTCACGGCCACGGCCGACTGGTACCTGGCCGCGCTGCTGGGGGCCGACGGGCCGCCGTACCGGGGCGACGTGGCCGGCCTGGTGCGGCCGCACGGCGAGCGCATGCTCAGCGTCGGTGAAGGCCTGGCCTCGGACGCCGGCCAGCTCGCCGATCTGGCCGGCCTGCTGACCCTGAGCGGGATCGGGATGGGCGTGACGGGCTCGACCGCGCCGGCGTCCGGGATGGAGCACGCGGTCAGCCACCTGCTCGAGATGGCCGCCACCGCGGCCAGCGGAACCCCGGATGAGGCGAACCTGCACGGCGAGCAGGTCGGCGTGGCCAGCATCACCGCCGCCGCCACCTGGGCGCACGTGCGCGGGCGGATCGCCGCGGGCGGCCTCGACCAGGCCGCCCGGCTGCCCGATCCCGACGCGGTCAGCGCCCGGATCGGTGCCGCCTTCGCCCGGCTTGACCCATCCGGGGCCATGGCGGCCGAGTGCCTCGCCGACTACGCCGTCAAGATCAGGCTGCTCGGCTCGGGCGCCGATCCGCTCGCGGCGCTCCGGGTGACCTGGGCCGACTGCGACGCCGCGATCGGGCGGCTGCTGACCGACCCCGGGAAGCTAGCGGCCGGGCTGCGCGCGGCCGGCCTGCCGGTCCGGTTCGCTGACCTGCCCGTGCCGGTGGACGAAGACGAGGCCCGCTGGGCGGTCGCCAACTGCGCGCTGCAGCGGCGGCGGTTCGGCGTCGCGGACCTCGCGATGATGATCGGCGCCTGGGAGGCCGACGACGTCGACGCGGTGCTCGCGGCCGCACGGGCAGCGGCAGCCCCTGGCGGCGCGTCATGACGCTCAGGCCGGCCAGCCGGCCTAGCCGGGCCGCCCGGGAGCCGGCGCCCGGCCGCCCGCCGCGGGTCTTCTCCGGCTACGTCGTCGACCTGGACGGAACCGTCTACCTCGGCGACCAGCCGCTGCCCGGTGCGGTGCAGACGCTGGGCCGGATCCGCGAGGCCGGCTCCCGCCTGGTCTTCCTGACCAACAACCCGCTGCGCTCGGCGGCCAGCTACGCGGAACTGCTGCGCGGGCTCGGCGTGCAGGCCGACGAGCGGGAGGTCGTCACCCCGCTCAGCGTGCTGACCGGTTACCTGAACAACCGGCATCCAGGGGCGGCCGTGCTCACCGTGGCCGAGCCGCTGGTCGACCAGACGCTGCTCGGGGCCGGCATCGCCGTGACCACCGAGCCGTCCGAGGCCGGCGTCGTCGTCGTCTCCTTCGACCGGACCTTCGACTACACCAAGCTGCTCCGGGCGTTCCGTGCCGTGCACCGGCATGGCGCGGTGATCGTCGCCACCAATCCCGATCCGTTCTGCCCGAGCCCGGATGGCGGCCTGCCCGACTGCGCGGCCATGCTGGCCGCGGTGGAGGCCTGCACCGGATCTCGAGCCGAGGCGGTGCTCGGCAAGCCAGGCCCGCAGATGGCCGCCGAGGTGCACGCCAGGCTCGGCGTCCCGCCCGGCGACGCGGCCATGGTGGGGGACCGGATCCTGACCGACGTCGCGATGAGCCGGGCCCTGCGGATGACCAGCATCCTGGTGCTGTCCGGCGCCACGTCCGCCGGCGACGTGGCGGACTCGGCCGTCCAGCCGGATTACCTGATCGACGGAATCGGGGACCTGCTCCCCGGCGCATTGCCCCAGCCAGCCCGACCACGGGAGCCACAGTGATCGAGTTCGTGTTCATGCTGACCCACCACGACCGCACCGTCGACCGGCCCCTCGACGTCTACCGGGGCATCCGCGGCTGCGGCCTGCGGTACGTCGGCTTCAAGGACATCGGCGCGACCCCGGCCGAACTGCGCGAGGTCTGTGACCAGGCGCACGCCGACGGCCTGGAGGTCATGCTGGAGGTCGTCTCCACGACCAGGGAAGACGAGCTGCGGTCGATCGCGGCGGCGGCCGAGATCGGCGTCGACTGGGTGCTGGGCGGAACCCACCCCCGGGACGGCCTCGAGGTGCTGGCCGGGTCGAAGGCACGGTACTGCCCATTCCCCGGCACGATCGTCGGCCATCCGAGCGTGCTGCACGGCGAGATCGCCGAGATCGCGGAGAGCGCGCGGGCGATCACCGCGCTGGACGGCGTCTACGGACTTGACCTGCTCGCCTACCGGCACCCGACCGCCGACGTGGCCGAACTGACCCGCGCCGTCGTGCAGGCGTCCGCCGGGCCGGTGATCGCCGCGGGATCGGTCGCGTCCCTGGAGCAGGTCGCGACGCTCGACGCCGGGGGCGCGTGGGGGTTCACCATCGGCGGCGCCATCTTCGAGGGCAGGCTGCCGGGCGCTCCGGCGATCGACGGGCAGATCCGGGCCGTCCTGGCCGCTGCTACGGGCGGCTAGTGGAGGGCGTCATCCTGGCGGTCGACCAGGGCAGCTCGTCCAGCCGGGCCGTCGTGCTCGACGCCGCGCTGACCCCCGTCGCCGGGGCCAGCCGGCCGGTCGCGAGCGGGTTCCCCGCCCCGGGGCGGGTCGAGCACGACGCCGGGGAGATCACTGACAGCGTGCTGGCCTGCGTCAGCGAGGCGCTGGCTCGGGCCGGAGCGGGCTGGCCGGACGTGGCGGGAGTCGGCCTGGCGGCCCAGACGGAAACCTTCGTCGTCTGGGACGCCAGCACCGGCAAGCCGGTCTACCCCGCGATCAGCTGGCGCGACACCAGGGCCAGCGACGCCTGCGCCGAGCTGCGCGCGGCGGGACACGAGGCTGAGGTTCGGTCCCGGACCGGCCTGCCGCTCGAGCCGGCCTTCAGCGCGTCGAAGCTACGCTGGCTGCTCGACGAGGTCCCTGGCGCGCGGCGCGCGGCGGCCAGCGGCAGGCTCCTGTTCGGAGACGTGGGCTGCTGGCTGACCTGGCAGCTGAGCGGCGGCGCCGTGCACGTCACCGACCCGTCCATGGCCTCCAGGACCATGCTGTTCGACCTCGCTGCCTGCACCTGGGACCAGGCGATGCTCGACCTGTTCGCGATCCCGGCCCAGATGCTGCCGGCTATCGGCGCGACGGCCGGCCAGCTCGCGGTGACCGATGCCGCGGTCTGCGGCGGACGGGCCGTGATCAGCGCGATCGCCGGGGACCAGCAGGCAGCCCTGTTTGGCCAGAGGTGCTGGGCCGAAGGGCTGGCCAAGCTGACCCTCGGGACCGGAGCGTTCCTGTGGTGCAACGCCGGGCCGGCGCCGCCGGCGGCGGTACCGGCCGGGGTCGTGTCCACATGCGCGTGGCAGATCGGGCAGGCGACGACCTACGCGCTCGAGGGGTTCGTGCCCAACGCCGGCGCGGTCACCACCTGGCTGCGGCAGCTCGGCGTGCTCGGCGCCGGGGAGTGGCCCCGGATCAGGCCCGCCGCGCTGGCGGCCTGGGCCGGGGACGGCCCCGGCACGGCGGGCCAGTCCGGCACAGCGGGCCAGTCCGGCACAGCGGGCCAGTTCAGCTGGACCGGTGCGCCCTGGTGCGTGCCGGCCCTGTTCGGCCTCGGCACGCCGGCCTGGACGCCGCTGGCCACCGCGGAGGTCGGCGGGCTGACCGCGGACAGCACCGGCCAGGACATCGCCGAGGCCGCGCTGATCGGCGTGGTGCAGCAGATCGCCGACGCCGTCGAGGCGGTCCAGTCCGGCCTGGCCGGATCACTTGACCTGCTCAGGGTTGACGGCGGCCTCGGCCGCAACGACTCCGTGCTGGCGGCCATCGCCGACCTGACTGGCCTGATCCTGCAGCGGTCGGCCGCCGCGGAGGTCACCGCGGTCGGCGCCGGAGCGCTGGCCGGGCTCGGCGCCGGGCAGTGGGATCAGCCGGCGCTGGCCGCACTGCCGTTCGAGACCGACCGCACCGTGCGGCCCGAACTCCCGGCGGCGGCCAGGCAGGCCGCGCGGGCCGCGTGGCACGGGCTGCTCGCCGACGTCGTGCGGCGGGCCGGCGAAGGCGGCGGGTCATGACGGCCGCACTCAGCCCGCAGCACCGGGCCTGGTCCGTCGGCCAGATGGCCAGCGAGACGCTCGACATCCTCGTGGTCGGCGGCGGCGTCACCGGGACCGGCGCGGCCCTCGACGCCGCTACCCGGGGCCTGTCGGTCGGCCTGGTCGAGGCCACGGATTTCGCCGCCGGGGCATCGAGCAAGTCAAGCAAGCTGATCCACGGCGGATTGCGTTATCTGGAAATGCTGGACTTCGCCCTGGTCCGCGAGGCGCTGACCGAACGCAGCCTGCTGCTCACCCGGCTGGCCCCGCACCTGGTCAGGCCGGTCCCGTTCCTGTGGCCGCTGACCCACCGGGTCTGGGAACGGCCATACGTGGGCACGGGGTTGCTGCTGTACGACACCATGGGCGGCCGCCGCGCGGTACCCCGGGCCAGGCATCTAAGCCGAACGGGAGCTCTCCGGCTGGCCCCGGCGCTCAGGCCGGACGCTCTGGTCGGCGGCGTCCAGTTCTACGACGCCCAGGAGGACGACGCCAGGATGGTCGCCTGCCTGGCCAGGACCGCCGCCGCGCACGGCGCGGCGCTGGCGACCGCCGTGCGGATGGACAGCCTGCTGACGCGGGCCGGCCGGGTCACCGGAATCCGGGCCAGCGACCTGCTGACCGGGTCCGGCCTGGACATCACGGCCCGGCACGTCGTGCAGGCGACCGGCGCCTGGACCGGCGGGGCGGACGGGAGCGGACGGGGCGGACCGGCCTGAGCGGGCGGACGGGTCTGGGCTGCGGGTCCGGCCGTCCAAGGGAATCCATATCGTCGTGCCGCGCGACCGGATCGCGATGGACACGGGCTTGCTGACCAGGACCGAGAAGAGCGTGCTGTTCGTGATCCCGTGGGGTGAGCACTGGCTGATCGGCGACACCGACACCGAGTGGCCGTACGATCCGGCCCAGCCGGCCGCCAGCCGGGCCGACATCGAGTACCTGCTGGCCAAGGTGAACCACGTGCTCCGCGAACCGCTGACGGCCAGCGACATCGAGGGGGTCTTCGCCGGCCTGCGCCCGCTGGTCGCGGCGCGGCAGGGGTCCGACACCACGAAGCTCAGCCGGGAGCACTCGGTCGACTCGTCCGTGCCCGGGCTCAGCGTGATCGCGGGCGGCAAGTACACGACCTACCGGGTGATGGCGCGGGACCTGATCGACGCGGCCGTGCGCGACCTGTCCGCCGGGCCGGGCGGAGCGGGGCAGGACCGCCAGGGGTCGGGCCGCGCAGCACAGGATCGCCCGGGCCAGGACCGCGCTGGCCGGGGCCGCCTGCGACGGGGCCGCCTGGGACGGGGCCGCCTGGGACGAGGCCGCCTGGGACGAGGCCGCCTGGGACGAGGCCGCTCGGAGCCGGTGTTCCCGGCGTCGCGCACCGACCGGGTTCCGCTGGCCGGAGCGGACGGATTCGCCCAGATGTGGGCGTCGCGCGGCGAGATCGCCGCTGCAGCCGGGCTGCCCGGCGCCCAGGTCGAACGGCTGCTCGGGCGGTACGGCTCCGACACCGCGACCCTGCTGGCGGCGATGGCGGCCCGGCCCGCGCTGCGCGAGCCGCTGCCCGGCGCCGGCGGATACCTGGCCGCCGAGGTCGTGTACGCGTGCACGCACGAGGGTGCCGTCCGGCTGGACGACGTGCTGTCCCGGCGGACCAGGATCACCATCGAGACCCGCGACCGCGGCGCGGCCGCCGCCCCGGGCGCCGCCGCCCTGATGGCGCCCGAACTCGGCTGGGACCCGGTGCGGACGCAAGCCGAGATCGATCGCTATCGCACGATGATCGAAGCGGATCTCGCGGCCGAATCGATGCCCGACGACCTGAGCGCCTACCACGCCAAGACCGGCCCGGCTACCGCCGGGAACGGCCGTGATCAGGGTGAACGGTCCGGGATTAGCATGGCACTGCCGCCGCGCGACGGGAGGAACTGACGTGGCCGCTGACGCACGAGGCCTGAGCCTGACCGGTTCCGGCGAGGCTGTCACCGCCTATGACCAGGCGGTCGACCATCTGATCCGGTTTCAGTCCGAGGTCGTCGACGCGGCCGCGGCGGCCGTGGCGGCCGATCCCGGCTGCGTCATGGCCAGGATCTTCTGCGCGTACCTGGCGCTGATGTCGACCGAGGAGCACGCCGTCGCCGGCGCGGTCGACGCCCTCGACGGACTCGGCTCGGACCGCCGGGACCTGGACATGCTGCCGCGCGAGCGAGCACATCTCGCGGCCGCCCAGCGGTGGATCGCCGGCGACATGGTGCAGGCGGGCGAGCTGATCGGCCAGATCTCGATCGAGTACCCCCGTGATCTGCTCGCCCTGTCCGTGGGCCATCAGATCGACTTCTTCACCGGCGACGCGGCCAATCTCCGCGACCGGATCGGCCGGGCGCTGGACGGCTGGCATGGCGATGACCCGCAGCTCGGGTTCGTGCACGGGATGTACGCGTTCGGCCTTGAGGAAAGCAACCTGTACCAGCAGTCCGAAGAGTTCGGCCGGGCCGCGGTGGAGCGGAATCCGGACGACGTCTGGGGCATCCACGCGGTGGTGCACACCTACGAGATGGCCGGCCGGGTGCCCGACGGCGTTCGCTTCATGCGCAGCCGGGAGACCGACTGGCAGACCGGGAACTTCCTCAACGTCCACAACTCGTGGCACTACGCCCTCTATTTGCTCCAGGGCGGGGACACCGAGGGCGCCCTGGCGGTCTACGACCGGATTATCCATCACGCCGACTCACAGGACTCGGCGCTCGAACTGCTCGACGCGTCGGCGCTCCTGTGGCGGATGCATCTGGAGGGGACGCCGGTCGGAACCCGGTGGGCGCCGCTGGCCACGGCGTGGGCGCGCATCCTGGCGCCGGGCTTCTACCCGTTCAACGACATGCATGCGGTGATGTCGTTCATCGGCAACGGCGAGCTTGACCGGGCCGAGGCCCTCGCGCGGGCGCTCGACGAGAAGGTCAGCCATCCAGTTCCGGGCAGCACGGGCTGGGAGATGACCGCCATGGTCGGAGCGCACGTGTGCCGGGGCCTGGTGCACTTCGGCCGCGGGGAGTACGACCGTGCGATCGCCCGCCTGCTGCCGGGCCGGACGCGCTGGCACAGGTTCGGCGGCAGCCACGCCCAGCGGGACGCCGTCGAGCGCACGCTGCTCGAGGCCGCGATCAGGGCCGGGCGGCACGAGCTCGCGGCGGCGCTGGTCAGCGAGCGGCTGTCGGTGCGGGAATGCAACTCGTACGCGTGGACCAAGCGGGCCTGGCTGCGGAACGCGGCTGGAGACCAGACGGGTGCCGCATCGGCCATGGCGCGCGCCCGCGAGCTGGCCGGGCAGATCCAGACCGCAGCCGGCTGACGCGAGCTGCCCGGGCCCGGTCCGGCTGACAGGCGGCCCCCGGCGCGAACCTGGCCGGGCCTGAAATCGCGTTGCCAGCCAGCACCGGCAGCGGGCAGGCTGAGTCGGCATGACCACCCCGCCAGCCGAAGGCGTTCGCGTCGCCTGGGACTCCGTCCCTGAGCCCGTCCGGGCGGGCATCGAGCAGATCTGCGGCGCGCCCGTCGTGCGGGCGATCTCTCAGCCGGGCGGATTCAGCCCGGGCGTCGCGGCCAGGCTGCTGTGTGGCGACGGGACGCGGTGGTTCGTGAAGGCCGTGTCGGCCGAGGCGAACCCGGTGACCCCTGGCATGCACCGCCGGGAGGCCGAGATCCTGCGGGCGCTCGACCCGCTGATCGCGGCCGGCAAGCTGCCCGTCCCGCGGCTGCGCGGCACGCTGGAGGCGGATCCGTGGACCGTGCTCATCCTCGACGACGTCGAGGGACGGCACCCCAGGATGCCCTGGGGTTCCGACGATCTGGCCGAGGTGCTGGCGGCGGTGGACCGGCTGGCCGACGCGCTCACTCCGGCACCGATCGACACCGACACCGTGACCCGGCGATTCGCCGACGACTTCACCGGCTGGCGGACGCTCGCCGCGGCACCGGGTCACGGCGGGATCGACCCCTGGTCACGCGCGCACCTTTACCAACTGGCCGAGCTCGAGCAGAGCTGGTCGGCTCACGCGGCTGGCGACACGCTGCTGCACACGGATCTGCGGGCCGACAATGTCCTGCTCACCGGCGAACGCGTCGTGATCGTCGACTGGCCGCACGCCTGCCAGGGCGCGGCCTTCCTCGATGTCGTCTTCCTGGCCCCGAGCGTCGCCATGCAGGGCGGGCCGCCGCCGGCCGAGCTGCTGGCCATGACCAGGGCCGGGCGGACGGTGAGCCGGGACGCTCTGGCCAGCGCGGTCTGCGCCGTGGCCGGCTACTTCACCTGCCGGTCGCTGCAGCCGCCTCCCCCCGGCATACCGACCGTCCGCGCGTTCCAGGCCGCGCAAGGCGCGATCGCCCGCGAGTGGCTCGCCACCCTGCTCTAACCGCCCCGCCGCTCGCCTAGCCTCCCCTCCCCGCTCCGCTGCCCCTCCCCGCTCGGTCGCGACGACAACGATGAACCCTTGATGTCGCCATACGGGCTGTTGCAGATTCGGGCGGGGTTGCGGCGTGGTTTCTTCCTGGTTCGTGTTCTTCTGGGATGATTGGGGGATGGCGAAGGGGTACCGCCCGGTGAACCGGGATCAGCTGTTCTTGCTGCCGCCGGATATGCGGGAGTGGCTGCCGGAGGATCATCCGGTCTGGCTGGTGATCCGGGTGGTGGAGGGTCATCTGGATACGTCGGCGTTTCATGCCGGGCGTGCTCGGGGCGGGGCGGGGGCGGCGGGCTATGACCCGGACATGCTGGTGGCGGTGCTGGCGTGGGCTTACGCGCACGGTGTGACCAGCTCGCGGCGGATCGAGGGGCGGTGCCGGACCGATGTGGCGTTCCGGGTGATCTGCGGGGGGAACGCTCCTGATCACGTGACGTTCGCCCGGTTCCGGGAGGGGTTCGCGGACGCGATCGGGGAGTTCTTCGCGCAGGTGCTGGCGCTGTGCGCCCGGCTGGGGATGGGCCGGCTGGGGACGGTGGCGCTGGACGGGACGAAGATCACCGCGAGCGCGTCGGCGTCGGCGAACCGCACGCAGGACGCGCTGCGCAAGCTGGCGGCCGGGGCCGTCGCGGCGCACGCCGAGGCGGACCGGGCTGATGATGAGCTGTTCGGGGCCGGGACGCGCGGCGATGAGGTGCCCCCGGGCGCGTGGCGGCCGGGGCGGCGCGACGAGCGGATCGCGGCGGCGCTGGCCGGCCTGGAGGCGGAGCAGGAGGCGGAGCGGGAGGCGGCCGGGGAGACCGGGCGGGCCAGGGCGGCGGAGTTCCGGGCGCGGCGGGCGGCCGGGCGGCGGACCGGGCCGGCGCCGCTGGCCGCGGCGGCGGAGCTGGCGCAGGAGAAGCTGGACCGGGCCCTCGCCGCCCAGCAGGCAAAGATCGGCACCTGGCAGGCCCGCGCCGCCGCGGCGCGGGCCGCGGGCCGGCCGCTGCGCGGTCCCGGGCCGGTCCCGCCCGGGGACTACGTCCGGGTCCGGCAGGCTGCCGCGCAGCTGGCGAAGGCCAGGGAGCGGGCCGCCGCCGCGGGCGCCCGGGCCGCCGGGCGGGAGAAGAGCCGCACCGGGCCGGGCCCGGTGCGCAACATCACCGACCCGGACTCCCGGCTGATGCCGGTCCGCGGCGGCGGGTTCATCCAGGGCTACAACGCCCAGAACGTGACCAGCGAAGACGGGCTGATCATCGCCACCGCCCTGACCAGCGACCCCGGCGACGTCACCTGGTACGAGCCGATGACCGCCGCCGCCGCGCAGGCTGCCGCGCTGATCGCTGCCCGCCAGCCCGCCGCCGGCGGTGCTGACGGGCCGGGGATCGGCCTGGTCCTGGCCGATGCCGGGTACCTGTCCGAGGCCAACCTGACGTGCGACGGCCCGGACCGGCTGATCGCCGTCGGCAAGCGCCGCGACCTGGAAAGAGCCGCCCGCGGCAGCGGCGACCCTGACAGCCGGGCCACCGGGCAGGCCACCAGGGCCATGGCCGCACGGCTGAAAACCGAAGCCGGGATCACCGCCTACCGCCACCGCGGCCACATCGCCGAAACCCCCCACGGCCACATCAAGCACAACATGGCCTTCCGCCAGCTATCCGTACGCGGCAACCGCAAGGCCACCGCCGAATGGACCTTCACCTGCGCCGTCCACAACCTGCTCAAGGCCATCACCACCGGCCACCTCACCAGCCAGGCACTCACCGCCCTGGCCAGCCAGCCCTAGCCCGGCACCGCCACCCGCCGGACCAGACACCAGCCAGCACACCACCGCGAGCCACGCCAATACCGCAACAGCCCGCATAGCAGCAACAAGGGTTCAGCGTTGTCGTCGCGGGCGATACAACAGTGCTGTTATATTTGGCGGATGGGTCAGCGGGACGGGCGGGGCGGGGCGGCGGGTCAGCGGGGCGGGGCGGCGGGTCAGCGGGGCGGGGCGGGCCGGTCCGGAGACGGGGCGTACACCGGGCTCGGCACGCAGTTGCGGCATGTCCTCGAGGTGATGGACGCCGATGTGGCCGGCGTGCTGGCCGACCTTGGCCTGGCCGGTTACCGGCCACGGTTCAGCCCCTTCGTCCGCGCGCTGGTGGCGCTCGGCCCGCTGCCGATCCGCGAACTGGCGCGCGCCGTCTCGGTCACCCACTCGGCGGCGAGCCAGACGGTCGCGGCGATGAGCAGGCACGGGTTCGTCGTCCTCGAGCCAGGTCAGGATGCCCGCCAGCGCGTCGTTCACCTGACCGAGCGGACCAGGCAGGCGCTGCCCCTCATCCAGGCCGAGTGGGCGGCCACAAGCTCGGCCGCCGAGGAGCTCGATGCCGAGCTGCCCTTCCCGCTCGGCGAGCTGGCGACCGCTATCGCCGCGGCGCTGGAGCGCAAGCCATTCCGGCAGCGGATCGCCGACTCAGCCTGGGTGGCGGCCCATCCGGCATTCAGCACCGCGATCGGGGCGAGCGCGCGCGACGAGGAGGAGTAACAGACCCGTGGCCAGCAGGAAGCGCGTGCTGATCGACCTCCGCCCGCTGTCCGGGTCGCCGCCGTTCCGGCGGCTCTGGGCAGGCTCGACGCTGTCCTGGATCGGCTCATCGATGACGACGTTCGCCGTCACCCTTCAGGTGTTCGAGATCACACGCTCGACGTTCGCCGTCGGTGCCATCGGCATCGCCCGGATGGTGCCGATGCTGACCATCGGGCTGCTGGGCGGCTCGCTGGCCGATGCCGTCGACCGGCGCAGGCTGGTGCTGATTACCACCAGCTGCCTGGCCGTCGTGTCGGCGGCACTGGCGGCCCAGGCGTTCGCCGGGATGCGCCTGATCTGGCTGCTGTACGGGCTGGTTGCTGTCCAGTCGGCGCTGAGCGCCGTCAACAGCCCGGCCAGGCAGACCTTCGTTCCCCGGCTGCTTCCGCCCGGGCAGCTCGCCGCCGGCCTGGCGCTCAACCGGCTCAGCTTCCAGGTCATGCTGATCGCCGGGCCGGCGGTGGCCGGCCTGATCACGGCGGCGACCGGAGGCCTGCAGGCGTGCTACCTGGTGGACACGCTCAGCTTCGCCGGCGCCCTGTACGGGATTGCCGGGCTGCCCGCGATGCCGCCGCAGGAGGGATCCGCGAGACCTGGCCCGCGCGCGGTAGCGCAAGGCGTCGGCTTCATCGCCCGCAGCCAGGTGCTGGCCGGCGCGTTCCTGACCGACCTGAGCGCCACCGTCTTCGGCCTGCCGGTCGCGCTCTTCCCGGCGATCAACGCGGAGCGATTCGGCGGCGGCGCGTCCACGCTCGGCCTGCTCACAGCCGCCATCGGCGTCGGCGGCCTGGTCAGCTCGGTGTTCTCAGGGCCGGTCGGCCACATCTCGCGGCAAGGCCTGGCGATGCTCGTCGCGGCGTCGGTCTGGGGAGCGGCATTCGCCGGCTTCGCGCTTGCGCCGTCGCTGTGGCTGGCCCTGGCCCTGCTGGCCGTGGCCGGTGCCGCGGATACCTTCACCGTGGTCTTCAGGTCGGCGATCGTGCAGACAGTCACGCCCGACCGGTTCCGCGGCCGGGTGCTGGCGGCCGACTATGTCGTGGGGGCTGGCGGCGGGGAGATCGGCAACCTGGAGGCCGGGGCGGTCGGGTCGCTGACGTCACCGGCGGTTGCCGCCCTCAGCGGCGGCCTGGCGGCGATGGCCGGAGCGATCGTGATCAGCGCGGCCATGCCCGCCTTCACGGCGTACCGGCGGCAGTCCGCCGACGAAGACCAGCGCGGGGCCGCTGATGGCGCGGTGGCCATTTCCGCCTGATGGTCTGGCCGCATGGCCCGGCCGCGGGTAGCCGCCCGCACGTCAGGTACCGGTGACCGGCTGCGCGAACCGGCGGCAGACGTGGACCCGCCGGAACGTCCGGCGCATCTCCGCCTCCCGGGCGAGCGGCGCGTGCAGGAACACCTTCATCGGCTCGAGACCAGGACGCGCGCGGACCGCTGCCGGCGGTTCCGCCGCGCTGACGTAGTGATCGGCGTAGACATGCAGGTAGTGCTCGCTCTCGGCGAAGCCGCGGGCGCGGTACCAGGCCAGCGTCGGGTCGTCGTCGCGGGTCCAGGCGTCGATCGTGATCGCGCCGAGCGCCGCCGCCCTGATCCGGGCCTGCTCGAAGAGCGCCGTGCCGATTCCGGCGCCCCGGAAGTCGGGATGGACCGCGATCGTGTCGATGGTCGCCAGCGATCCGTCGACGGACAGGTCGAGCACGCCGACGATGGCCGGCCCGCGCTCGCCAGAGCCGCCAGGAGCGGCGGCGACCGCGACGAGCGCGGCACCGCGCCCCGGGACCGGCTTTGACGTGCAGACATCGTCATAGTAGGCCGTGCCGAGGAAGGCGAGTACCCGGCAGCGCAGCCAGGCCTGCTCATCACTAGGACGGTAGTCGCGGACCTGAGCTGGCATCCGTGGATGATCTCGTGCCCGCCCGGCTGGAGGCAACGCGAATTCGCGGCCTGGCCGGATCGGCGCGATGATGACAGGCGTGCCCGATGACCGCGAGCAGCTCAGGGCGACCTTCAATTCCGCCGCGAGGAGCTACCATCAGGCGCGTCCTGACTACCCGGCCGAACTACTCGACGAGCTGGTCAGGCTGGCCGGCCTGCAAGCCGGCAGCCGGCTGCTGGAGGTGGGCTGCGGGACCGGCAAGGCGACGATACCGCTCGCCCGGCGCGGCTTCGTGATCACCGCGACGGAACTGGGCGCCGAGCTTGCGGCGCAGGCGCGGCGCAACCTGGCCGGGATCGGCGACGTGGAGGTCGTCCAGGAGGCGTTCGAGACCTGGCCGCCGCTCGCGGGACCAGGCTACGACCTGGTGTTCGCCGCGACATCCTGGCACTGGATCGACCGGGCGGTGCGCTACCAGAAGGCATGGGAGGTGCTGCGCGCTGGCGGTCACCTCGCCTTCTGGAGCGCGTCGCACGTGTTTCCCGAGGGCGGCGACCCGTTCTTCGCCGAGCTCCAGGACGTCTACGACGAGATCGGGGAGGGCCTGCCGCCCGGGGCGGCCCGCTACCGGCCCGGCGAACTGCCGGACGAGCGGGCCGAGATCGAGGCCAGCGGGCTGTTCACCGGTGTCGCCATCCGGCAGTTCGGCTGGGAGATCAGCTACGACGCCGAGGGTTACCTCCGGCTGCTCGATACCTTCTCCGGGCACATCGCCATGGCGCCGTGGCAGCGGGAACGCCTGTACGGCGCGATCAAAGAGGGGCTGGCCAGGCGCCCGGACGGGCGGCTCCGCCGCGGCTGGGGCGCTGTGCTGCACGTCGCGCGGCGGCGGGACGCGCCGGAAACCGGCGGCCCGCGCCGCGAACGGGCTCAGTGACGGTGCTGGCTGGCGACCACGCTGAACCACGTGATCCTGGGAGCCGGCATGTCAGCCAGGGCCGGACCCAGGCGATCGGCCATGAATGCCCCCTGGGCCGCCTTCGAGTCCCACACTTCGGTCACCACCCAGCCGCCGTCCGATGCTCCGGCCGAATGGCTCTGCAGGCCGGCGGGCCAGTCTCCCCCGCCCGTGCGCGGGTCGAAGTTGAGCCTGGCGTTCACCGAGTCGTAGTCCTGCTCCCCCACGCCGTCGAACTGCAGGATGAGTCCGTCTGCCATGTTTCCTCCCCTTGACGATCATGGCCTGATCAGCAATTGCTACCAAGCGGCTAGCAAGGTCGCAAGGGCCTTTGGTCAGGAACAATCCGCGCAATTAGTATTCAGCGCTTATGAGTGAGGATTTCTCCGAGGAACTGAGCCGGGAACGGCCCGGGGGCGGGCCGGGAACGGCCCGTTTGCAGGCCGGGGCGACCCGTTTGCGGGCCGGGAGCGGCCCGGGGCGGCCCGCTTGCGCCTCCGCCAAGGATGAATCCCCGGATCCATCCCCGGATCAGGGATCAATCCCGGGATTCATCCCGGTGGTGACCGCTGCGGGAACGGTCGCCGGACGGCTGGCGGGGACACCTGGCGGGAAAGGAAGCCCCGGTACGCCCGCGGCCCGGGCTGACTCGGTAGCGTGGTCAGCGTCATGTCCCGACCGCAAACGACCCTGCTGGTGACGCTGACCGGCCGCGACCGCCCGGGTGTCACGTCCCGGCTCTTCGCCGGGCTTTCCGCACACGACTTGACCGTGCTCGACGTCGAGCAGGTCGTGATCCGCGGCCATCTCGTGCTCGGCGTCCTGCTCGCCTGCCCGGATTCGCCGGACCTGACGGCCATCCACCGCCAGGTCGCCGCGCTCGCCGACGACCTCGGCATGAACGTCGAGATCACCCTCGGCTCGGGCGAGCAGTCGCGGCAGCGGGGGCGGCTGCACGTCACGGTGCTCGGCAATCCGCTCGCGCCCGCCGTGATCGCCGCGATCGCGGGCCGGATCGCGGCCAGCGGCGCGAACATCGACAAGATCGGCCGCCTCGCACGCCGGCCGGTCACCTGCATCGAATTCGACGTCTCGGGCGCCGATCCCGACGCCCTCCGGGCCGACCTGGCCCGCGAGTCGGTCGGGCTCGGGGCCGATATCGCCGTCCAGCGCGGGGGGCTGCACCGCCGGGCGATGCGGCTGGTGGTGATGGACGTGGACTCGACCTTGCTGCAGGACGAGGCCATAGACATGCTGGCCGACCGGGCCGGCTGCACCGCGGAGGTGTCCGCGCTGACCGCCGCGGCGATGCGCGGGGAGATCGACTACGCCACCGCGCTGCGGCAGCGGGTCGAGCTGCTGGCCGGGCTGGACGCGAGCGTGGTCGACGAGCTGACCGAGAAGCTGCGGCTGACGCCGGGCGCGCGCACGCTGATCAGGACGCTCAAGCGGCTCGGTTACCGCTGCGGCATCGTGAGCGGCGGTTTCACGCAGATCACCGACTGGCTGACGGCCGAGCTCGGCCTCGACTACGCGGCCGCCAACACGCTGGAGGTCGCGGGCGGCAAGCTGACCGGTCGCGTTGCCGGGGAGCTGATCGACCGGCCTGGCAAGGAGCGGATGCTGCGGCAGTTCGCGGCGCAGGCAGGGGTGCGGCTCAGCCAGACGGTCGCCGTCGGCGACGGGGCCAACGACCTGGACATGATCGCCGCGGCCGGCCTGGGGATCGCCTTCAACGCCAAGCCGGCCGTGCGGAGCGCGGCGGACACCTCCGTGAGCGTTCCGCACCTCGACGCGATCCTGTTCCTGCTCGGCATCTCCAGGGACGACGTCGAGGCGGCGGACGCCGCCGACCCGGCCCTCGCAGCATCCGGCTGAAACGTTAGCGGGCCTAAGAGGCTTGTTCCCCGCCTCCGGCGGCAGTCAAGATGAATCATGCCTATCGCCCCGCTTTCAGACGATGACGTCGCCGGGATCGCCGCCGCCTACAACCTGCACCTGACGAGGCAGGACATCACCTCCTTCCGCTCGCTCGCCGAGGCCATGCTGACCTCCTACGACGAGGTGGATCGCCGGTTCGCGGCGAGCCTGCCCGCCCGGCCGTCCCGCTCATGGCAGCGGCCGGCCGCGGCGGAGAACCCGCTCGGCGCCTGGTACGTGACCACGCAGATCCGCACCCGCGAGGACGGGCCGCTGGCAGACCGGCGGGTCGCGGTCAAGGACAACATCGAGGTGGCCGGCGTCCCGATGATGAACGGCTCGGCAGCCGTGGCGGGATTCGTGCCGCGGCGCGATGCGACCGTGGTCACCAGGCTGCTCGAGGCCGGCGCCGTGCTGACCGGGAAGGCGGTGTGTGAGAACCTCTGCTTCTCCGGCGGCAGCCACACGGCCGCGACCGGGCCGGTGCTCAACCCGTGGGACCGCAGCCGGTCGGCGGGCGGGTCATCGAGCGGCAGCGCCGCCCTGATCGCGGCCGGCCACGCGGACCTGGCCCTCGGCGGCGACCAGGGCGGCTCGATCAGGATCCCGGCCTCGTTCTGCGGGGTGGTGGGCCACAAGCCGACGCACGGGCTCGTCCCCTACACCGGAGCCTTCCCGATCGAGAACACGCTCGATCATCTGGGCCCGATCGCCAGGACCGTGCGGGACGCCGCCCTGATGCTCGGCGTCCTGGCCGGACCCGACGGGCTCGACCCGCGCCAGCAGGCTCATCTGCGGCGCCCTCCGCCGGGCGCGGACTACCTGGCTGACCTCGACGCCGGTGTCGCCGGGCTGCGGGTCGGCCTGCTGACCGAGGGGTTCGGCTTCCCTGGCCGGTCGGACCCAGGCGTCGACGAGGCGGTTCGCTCGGCGGCGGCCGCGCTGACGGCGGCTGGCGCGCGAGTCAGGGAGGTCAGCGTGCCGTGGCATCGCGATGCCATGCATCTATGGACGGTGATCGCCACCGACGGCGTCGTCGCGCAGATGATCGACGGCGACGGCTTCGGGATGAACTGGGCCGGCCGCTACGACCCCGAGCTGATGGAGCACTACCGCCGGGGCCGCCGGGAGCACGCCGACCAGCTGCCCGAGACAGTCAAGGCCACGATCTTCGCCGGACGGCATGTCATCGACCATTACGGCGCGCGGTACTACGCGATGGCCAGGAACCTCGCGATCGACCTCACTGCCGCCTACGACGAGGCGCTCGCCACGGTCGACGTGCTCATCCTGCCGACGCTGCCGATCACCGCCACGCCGATCCCCACGCCGGGGGTTCCGCGGGAGGAAAGCATCGCCCGCTCCACCGAGATGATCGTCAACACGGCCCCGTTCGACATCAGCGGGCATCCGGCGACCTCGGTCCCGGCGGGCCAGGTCGACGGGCTCCCGGTCGGCCTGATGATCGTCGGCCGCCACTTCGACGACGCGATGTGCCTGCGGGTCGCGCGGGCCTGCGAGATGACCGCCGGCGGGTTCCCGGTGCCCCCCGGCTCCTGACGATCACCGATCCGCTGGCCATCCGGGTCGTCTTGGCGGCACAATCATCAGGACTGAAAGAGGCGCCTATGTCGGGAGTGCCCGCTACGCTCGATCACCTCGGGAAAGGGCAACATGTCGGAACTCGCTGACGGCGCCGCGCCGCCCGCTCCCGCGCGCACGATCAGCCTGGTCAAGGATCCGACCGGCGCTCCCGCCGTCAACCTGACCAAGGTCCGCGAGGCCGGGCACATCGACCTGGTCAAGCGGGCCGAGAAGGCCGGGATCAGCCTGTCCAAGCGCAACCTGTCCGGGATGCGCGGGGCCGTCCGCCTCTACGTCGACCACTCGCGCTCGATGGAGCTCGGCAGGAACAAGGACTACTCCAACGGCAACGTCCAGCGCCTGGTCGAGCGTGCGCTCGGCTACGCGTTCCAGCTGGACTCCGACGGCCAGATCCCGGTCATCGCCTTCGACAGCGAGCTGTGGCCCGAGGTGATCGTCGACCAGTCCAATTACATCGGCATCGTCGAGTCCAGGATCTGGCATCCCGCCAAGATGCGCGGCACCCTGTACGTGCCCGTCCTTGAGGACCTGCTGCGGGAAGCGGAGACCACGAGCGAGCCCATCTTCGCGATCATTGTCACGGACGGCTCCCCGAACGACCGGTCCAAGGCGACCAAGCTCGTCATCGAGCTGGCCAGGTACCCCGTGCAGATCAAGTTCCTGGCCATCCGCGAGGTCGACTACCTGGCTGAGCTCGACGACCTCGAGGAACGGCATCCTGGCCGGCGGCTGCTCGACAACGTCGACGCCAAGTTCTTCGACGGGACGGACTGTCCCCCGCTGACCGAGATCACCGATCTTCAGTTCGCCGAGGCCATGGCCGACGAGATCGACACGTGGGTCCGCGACGCCACGGCCAAGGGCGTGCTGTCCGCCTGAAATCAGATCGACAATTACTCAGGAAAGGCTGATTACCGATGTCTGGCGATTCACCCGTAGCCGCCCGCACCATCAACCTGGTCAAGGACCCGACCGGTGCTCCTGCCGTCAACCTGACCAAGGTCCGCGAGGCCGGGCACATCGACCTGGTCAAGCGGGCCGAGAAGGCCGGGATCAGCCTGTCCAAGCGCAACCTGTCCGGCCTGCGCGGCGCGGTCAGGCTCTATGTCGACCACTCCGGCTCGATGGAATTCCCGCAGGCCCGGGACTACACCAACGGCAACGTCCAGCGCCTGGTCGAGCGTGCGCTCGGCTACGCGTTCCAGCTGGACTCGGACGGCCAGATCCCGGTGATCGCCTTCGACCACCGGCTCTGGCCCGAGGTCATCGTCGACCAGTCCAACTACCAGGGCATCGTCGAGGCCAGCATCTGGCATCCCGAAGACATGGGCGGAACCAAGTACGCGCCCATCTTCGACGACCTGCTCAGCGAGGCCAGCACGACGACAGAACCGATCTTCGCGATCATCGTCACCGACGGCTCGCCGACCGACGCGCAGGAATCGACTCAGCGCGTCATCGAGCTGGCCAAGTATCCGGTGCAGATCAAGTTCCTCGCCATCCGGGCCGTCGACTACCTGACCGAACTCGACGACCTCGAGGAGCGCCACCCCGGCGCGCGGCTGCTCGACAACGTCGATGCCAAGTTCTTCGACGGAAACGACTGCCCGCAGCTCACCGACATCACTGACCTGCAGTTTGCCGACGCGATGGCCGACGAACTCGACTCCTGGGTCCGCGACGCCACGGCCAAGGGCGTCCTGTCCGGATGAGCCGGCTGCTAGGCTGATCGAGTTGCCGGGCTGATCCGACCGCCCGGGTGTCGCTGCTACCTGGCAGTTCAGGCCCGCTGAGTTCATCGGCGGGCGCCTCGGGTTACACACCTTGCCGCTGACCGAGGGACGCATTCTCATGCCCCCGACCACGGAATCCCCCTTGATGCTGAACACTAAGCTTCTGACCGATATCACCCACTGGGCGACGAGCAGCGGTCTGGAAATCGTGCTGCTCGTCACGGGCGCGATCCTCCTGACGCGCGTCGCGACCTGGCTGCGAGACAAGATCACGCACCGGATCGACGCCAACGCACAGGCGACCGACTCGCTGGTCCGCTCCGAGGAGTCCAAGCACCGGCACGCGCTGGCGCAGGTGTTCACGTGGGCCGTGCTGGTGGTCATCTACTGTGCGACGACGGTGTCGGTCGCCGTCCGGATCGGCATTCCGATCACCAGCCTGGTCGCCCCGGCCGCGGTGGTCGCCGTCGCCCTCGGATTCGGCGCCCAGCGCATCGTTCAGGACATCCTGGCGGGCTTCTTCATCATCGCCGAGCGCCAGTACGGCTACGGCGACCTCATCCGCTTGTCGGCCCCGAACAGCCCGGATCCGTCCATCGGCACGGTCGAGGACGTCACGCTGCGGGTTACTTCGGTGCGCACCGTCGACGGCGAACTGGTCATCACACCTAACGGTCAGATCACGCAGGTAACAAATCTCTCCCGTGACTGGGCGCGCGCCGTCATCGACGTTCCCGTGCCGGCGGCCATGGACGTCAACCAGGTGAGCGAGACTCTGCGGCTGATCGGAGACGAGGCGTACAAGGAGCCTGACCTGCGGCGGCTGCTGCTTGACCCGCCGGCGGTGATGGGCGTGCAGAGCATCGACGTGGACGAGTTCCGGGTCAGGCTGGTCGCCAGGACGCTGCCCGGCAAGCAGTTCGACGTCGGGCGGATCCTGCGGGCCAGGGTCGCGACCGTCTTCCGCCGGGAGGGCATCCACTTGCCGCCCGGGCTTGAGGCGGCGGAGCCGACGAGCGGCGCTGGCTGATGCGGCGCATCCGGACCTCCACCTGGATCCTGACCGCCATCTTCCTGGTGGCGTTCGTCACGTACCTGTTCGTCAAGCCCACGCCCGCGGTCACCGTGCAGCACTACCCGGCGCGCAGCGAGCACTCCGTGAGCCGGACGCCGGTGCCTGGCACATTGCGGCCCGGCACCCGCAGCGCGAGCCCGAGCTCACGCCCGAGTCCGAGTCCTCGTATCCCGGCGTCGCGCTCACCGTCTCATTCCGGCTCGCCGGCTCCCTCGGGCTCGCCGTCACCGTCGGTCTCCCCGTCCGCCCCCGGCGGCGCCCAGCCGGCCAGCTCGCCCGCGTCATAGCGCACGGCCGCTGGCAGCGCCCCGCTCACGATCGCTCGCGAGCAGCGCGTCGGCCAGTTCGCCCGCCTGCCGGCGGGCGGCCAGTACAGCGCCCGCGCCGTAGGCGGAATTGAGGTAGCCCGCCCACGCCTGCGACCGGCCGAGCACGCGGCCAGGATGACGAACAGCACATCCAGGCCGCCGACCACCACCGCCTCGGCGGTCAGCAGCGCCAGCACGACCCGCAGCCCTGGCTGTCGGCCCGCAAGGCGCATGGCCGCGCCAAGGTCGGCCAGCACGGCTGGAGCAGGGCCTGACTGCGCGAGCGGCGTCACTCGGAGCGTGATCACTAGTCCGGCCGCGGTCAGGATGAGAGCAGCGCACGCGGCGAACACGCTCGCCGTGCCACCAGCCGAGATCAGCAGCCCGGTCAGCAGCCCGGCGGTCAGGATCCCGGTCGCCTCGACCCAGCTGACGACGACGTTCGCCGCTGTGAGCTGGTCGGGCGTCGCGCAGACGACGGGGATGAGGGTGGACTGCGCCGGCCGGGTCGTGGTCACCGCCGCGGATGCGACGATGGCCGCCGCGTAAGCCGCCAGCGGGGCGCCGGCCACCATCGCCGCGGCGCACGCGGCCATGCCTGCCGCCTGGGCCAGGTACCCGCCCGCTAGCGCGGCGACCGGTGACCGGTCTGCGACGGCCGCCGCGACCGGCGCGAGTACCGCGGCCGGCACGAGCTGAGCCAGCGCGACCAGGCCGGCCGTGGTCGCTCCGCCCCGGTCATAGGCGAACACCAGCAGCATCACGACGGCACGCACGGCGACCTCCCTGGCCAGGGTTCTGGGTCCAGCCTGGCGGCGGGGTCGGGAGCGGCCAAGGTGGCCAGCCACCAGCGTGATGTCGTGCTAGCTCCCCGGCAGGCGGCGCGCTAGCGGCCGAGGGCCGGGCGGACTGGCTCTACGATCACCAGATGGAGCGTTACGTTCTTCGCGGCGGGCAGCTCGGATACGAGCGCTTGCAGGTACTGGCCAGGCTACGCCGGCCTGACACGGCCGAGCTCTTCCACCGCATCGGCGTGCCGCCGGGATCTCGCTGCATCGACCTCGGCTGCGGCGGCGGCGAGGTCACCTTCGACCTCGCTCGGCTGGCCGGGCCGTCGGGCTCGGTGGTCGGCGTCGACATGGACGAGGCGAAGCTCGCACTGGCCAGGCAGGCCGCCGACCGAGCAGGCATCGGCAATGTCGAGTTCCGGGTCGCGAACGTCGGTGAGTGGGACGAGCCGGGCAGCTACGACCTGGTCTACTGCCGGTTCCTGCTCCAGCACCTGAGCGAGCCGACCGGCCTGCTGCGGCGGATGTGGAATGCGGTCCGGCCGGCGGCGCGATCGCGGTCGAGGACGCCGACTTCGACGGGCTGTTCTGCGATCCGGCCAACGGCGGCTTCGACTTCTACGCGCGCATGTACACCCGGGTCTGCGCGCTGAACGGAGGGGATCCGTCAGCCGGGCGCAAGCTCTACCGGTACTTCGCCGAGATCGGAATCCCGGGTCCTGAGCTTCGCCTCGTGCAGAGCCTCGGCGCGGCCGGTGACACCAAGGCACTGTGCCTGTCCACCCTCGAGGCATCGGCCGACGCGATCATCAGCGCCGGCCTGGCCACCGCGGATGAGGTCGCCGCGGCCGCGGCTGACCTGTCGGCATTCATCGACGCCGAGGACACGATCGTCGGCGACCCGCGCACTTTCCAGATCTGGGCTCGCAAGCAAATCGAGTAGCACCAATCGACTACGATGTAGTCATGACTAAGCGCTCCGCGACGCCGGTTCGATTCGACGAGCCCGTGGCACAAAGGCTGACATCCTTCGTGTCGGCGAATCCTGGCATGTCCTTGTCCTCGGCCGCCAACCGGCTCGTTGACGAGGCGCTCCGGACAAACGAGCACCCGGGAATCGTCTTCCGGTCGGGTCCGACCGGAAGACGGGCCGCTGTCGCGGGCGGGCCCGACGTATGGGAGATCATCCGAGCGGTCAAGTCCGCTCATGCAGGCGAACCCGACCTGGCCGGTGCCGACGTCCTCGCCCTGGTCAGCGACAATACGGGCGTGCCGCTGCGGTTGCTGAGTACGGCAGTGCGGTACTGGGCCTCTTATCCCGAAGAAGTCGATGGGGAGATAGCCGCTGCGGGCGCCGCCGAGGATGCGGCGGAACGGGCATGGCGGCGTGAGCGCGATCTGCTTGCCGGGTAGCTCATGAGCACGCCCCTAATGCTTGACGAAATGCTCGCAGACCGCATTGCCCAGCGACTCCGCGCCAGGAACTACGACGTGATCTCGGTAGTGGCTGACTCCGCGCTGGCCTCGCTCCCGGATGATCAAGTCCTGGCGTACGCCGCGGCCGAGGGGCGCGCCCTCGTCACGGCCAATATCAAGGACTTCATTCCGCTCGACGGCATCTATCGTGCCGCCGGGCACGCTCACGCCGGCCTCATTCTCGTCTCGACGAAGACGTTCCCTCAGGACCGGAAGTTCACCGCAGCGGTCGCGACAGCGCTCGAGGCACTCCTGCAGGCTCCGCACAAGATCCAGCCCGGCCAGGTGGTCTTTCTCCCGCGACACCAATAGCGAAGTTGCGCCGACCGCAGCGCTGGTCAGCGGTGCGGCGGGACAATCGCGGCGGTGAAGTTGATGTCCTGGCCGCTTCCGGTCCGGCGGCCATCCCGGCCGGCGAAGACGAGCGGGCGAGCGGCCAGCGTCGCGGCGTCCACGAGGTAGCCGCCGGGACCGGCGCCGATGATGAGATGCCGGCCGTCCGGCAGCCACCTGGCCCAGTCGAAGTCCTCGCCGAGCGTGATGACCGGGCCAGCCGCCACCCGCATGGTCCCGGTCGCCAGGTCGATCAGCGCCAGCCGGGCCGTCCGTTCGGACGCCCCGGTCGCGAAGACCGCCAGCTGGCTTCCGGAGGGTGAGAAGGCGCCGCCGGCGGTGAACAGCCCGGCGGCCGGAGCACGCACGGTCCTCGTCGACAGGCTGGCGGTATCGGTGATCTTCATCAGGCAGCTCCCCGGCGGCGAGCACGCGTCCGGCAGCCAGGCGAGCAGGCTGTCAGGCGCGCCGGGGGCGGTATAGGCGTCGATCACGCCGCGGCCGCGGCCGATTATCCGGACGCTGCCGCTGTCCGGGTTCCACAAGGCGATCACCCGGGGGCCGACGCCAGGATCCTGAACCGACTGGACCACGATCCCGTTCGCCGTGGCCAGGCCCGCGCCCTCGATCGCGTCGGCCGTGCCGGTACCGCCCGGCAGGTACCAGCCGCGGGGGAGAGTCAGCACTCGGGCGGCGCCGCCTGCCACCGGCGACACGGTCAGGCTGGTGGGATCCTGAGACATCAGCAGGTTTCTGCCGTCGGCCGACACGAACACCGTCTGCCCGGCGCCCGCCATGCCGATCTGGCCGGTGCGCACGTCGAGGTACCTGACGACCTGCGACCAGTGCCCTAGGGCAGGCACGAACGTCCCGGCCGGATCGACCCAGTAGACCCGGCTCCCGGCCGATACCAGGGACAGCGAGGCGGCGTTGACCTCCGCGACGACGCGCTGGCCGGCCCGGGCACCCGGACCGAGGCCAGCCACGTGCAGCAGGCCGCCGTCGTCGACCCAGACCGCAGTGGCGAACGGACGGGCCGCCACGGCCGCGCCGGCCCGGCCGCGGCCGCCGGTCCCGTGACCGGTGATCCCGGGCAGCCACGTCGCCACGAAGATCGCCGCGGCAGCCGCTGCCGCCACGACCGCCACGACTCCCCCCAGCCATCTCCGTCGCCGGCGCTGCCGTGCCTCGCGGAACAGCACCTGTTCCGGGGATTTCGGCGCTGCCGGCGCGATTAGCGCGCTCATGAGGACACTTGCCGCGGGCGGTACATGGTTCTACTATGACTAGTACCATGCTAGATGTCAACATCGACCGGTCAGGCCCGGTCCCGCTGCACGATCAGGTCGCCGCGCAGATTCGCCGGGCCATTGCCGACGGCGAGGCCGGTCCCGGTGAGCGGCTGCCGCTGGCCAAGGACATCGCCGCCGTCCTCGGAGTGAACAAGAACACCGTGCTGCGCGCCCTGCACCTGCTCAGGGACGAGGGCCTGCTGGAGTTCCGGCGCGGGCGCGGCATCACGGTGGTCGGGACCCCCCAGCTCGGCGCCGTTCTCGCCCGGGCCCAGGATCTCCTCGATTTCGCCCGGCGCAACGGCTTCGCCCGCGACGAGGTGATCGCGATCATCGCGAGCCTGCCCTGAGCTACAGGGCGCGGAGTCCGTCGAGGACTTTCCTCAGCACGTTCTCATCCTCGGCCTGGCCCTTGGCCGGCCCGATGATGCTGACGAGCCCTTGCTGGTGCAGGTCGCTGAGCAGGATCTGGACCACGCCGAGCGGCAGGCCGGTCTCCGAGGCAAGGTCGGCGACCGCGATCGGCCTGCCGCACAGGTCGAGCAGCCGCCGGTGCTCGGGCGGCAGCCAGGGCGCGTGCTCCGCCCGCGGCCCGGCGGATCTCACGACGTCGACGACGTCCAGCACGACGCCAGCGGGCCTCGCGCGACCCCGGGTCAGCGCGTACAGCCGGACGACCGGACCCGCTTCCTGGTCGAACCATCGCTCGCCGCGCGGGCTCATAGCCCCGGCCGTTCGGCGGTTCGCGCGCAGGATCTCCGATCGTTGGCCGTAAGTCTGGCCAGGCCCGGCTGTTCCATCACCCGCCCTTTCGGTCCTCCATCGTTGCTGCCGTCAACGTCTCCCTGCCGATCTCAGCTCTCGTCGGGCTCGGCGGCATCGGCGCTACGCGTCAGCCAGCCCTGCTGCAGCGACGCCGCCAGTGCCCCGAGTTCCTCCGGGGTGGCCCCGAACGCAGCGCGCAGCTGCGGCACCTCACCCACCGGCGACGGCATCGAGCCGGCCGCCTGATCCGGGACGCTGGTCTCGCGAACCCGACGCGGCAGGCCCGGGTCGAGCGCCTGGTCCGCCTGGTCCGCCTGACGCGCCGCGCCCGACAGCGCCGCGGCAGACAGGGCCGGGCCCGACAGCGCCGAATCAGACGAGCCCGAATCAGACGAGCCCGAATCAGACGAGCCCGAATCAGACGAGCCCGAATCAGACGAGCCCGAATCAGGCAGGGCCGCGCCCGACAGCGCCGCACGCGCCTCGGCGGCGGCCGACCACAGGCTGTCCTCCAGGTCAGCCGAGACCGCGAGATCCCCGGTCCCGTACTCGGCCGCGCGGCCGGGGCCAGCGGCCTCCCGGTCGGCCTGCGGCAGCTGCGGCCGGCCGCCGAAGCCGCTCTCGACTCCGGCATCGGTGTCCTCGCCGGCCACGGTGATGGCATGCGGCAGCAGGACGATCGCCCCCAGGCCGCCATACGGCGACGATCGCAGCGTGATCCGCACCTCGTGCCGCGCCGCCAGCCGGGCGATCACGAAGAAGCCCATCCGCTCGCTGTCGGCGAGGTCGAACGGGGGCGGGTTCGCCAGCCGCTGGTTCGCCACCGCCATGTCCTCATCGGTCATGCCCAGGCCACGGTCCTCGACCTCCACCACCACGCCGTTGGCCACCCGCTCGGCCCTGACCGTGACCTCGGTGCTGGCCGGGGAGTTCGTGGTGGCGTTCTCGATCAGCTCGGCGAGCAGGTGGATCACGTCGGCCACCGCGGAGCCGATCACTGCGTCACCGGATCGCGTGATCACGCTGACCCTGGTGAAGTCCTCGACCTCGGCGACCGCGGCGCGCAGCACGTCGACGACCGGCACCGGCTGGTTCCAGCCGCGCCCCGGCGCCTCGCCGGACAGGATGATCAGGCCCTCGGCGTGCCGGCGCATGCGCGTGGTCAGGTGGTCGAGCTGGAACAGCTCTTCGAGCGTGCCAGGGTCCGTCGAGCTGCGTTCCATCTGGTCGAGCAGCGCCAGCTGACGGTGCAGCAGGTTCTGGCTGCGCCAGGCGAGATTGCGGAAGACCTGGGCGACGCCCTGGCGGAGCCTGGCTTGCCCGACCGCCGCCTCCACGGCGGTGTGCTGCACGGAGGAGAACGCCTCGGCGACCTTCGCGATCTCCGCGATCCGCGCGGCGACCGGCGGCGCGACCCGGGCCGAGGCATCGACGTCCTCACCGTGGCTCAGCTGCTCGACAATCCGGGGCAGCCGCTCGGTCGCCAGGTCGAGGGCGGAACGCTGCAGCCCGGTCAGCTCACGGCTGATCCGCCGGCCGAACCTGGCCATCAGGAACACCGACAGTCCTACGGCGATGAGTCCGAGGCCGCCCGCGAGCACCACCTCGAGCAGCAGCCGGTCGCCCTCCTGGGTCCCGCTGCTGGCCAGCACGACGCGATCGTGCATCTCGGCGCCGTTGAATCCGGCTAGCAAAGAGAAGCTGGTCGTGCTCCACTCCGCGGGGCTAACCGGGATCGGGCCGCCCTGCCCGATGCTGGCGATCACCCTGTCCTCCACGGCCGAGAACCGCTGGTAGGCCGGCGAGGTCAGGATGCCCTGATACCCGGCGGCCAGATCCGGGCTCAGCTGCTTCAGCGCATCACCCATCAGCAGCCGCTGGCCGGCGACCGTCTGGGCGAAGAGCAGGCGCTCGCCCTTGCTCATCTGGCCGTGCGCCGCGAGCGCGCCGTTGATCAGGGTCACCTCACGGTCGGCCATCTCCAGCGCGCGGCCGGCCTGCAGGCTGGCGGCCGCCTGCCGGTACAGCGGGACGTCGTTGACTACGATCAGCCGGCTGTACAGCCGGAACTGGGCATCGATCACCGCGTTGTAGGCCTCGAAGGCCGCCAGCGGGCTCAGCTGCCCCGCGTCGATCTTCGCCCGGATGCCGTTCAGCCGGCCGAGTGCCGCGTTGAAGCTCGCCAGCGCCGGCCGTGCGGAGCCCAGCATGCCGGGACTGGATCTGATTCCCTTCTGGAAACTGGCCACGGCGGCGTTGGTCGCCTGACGCTGGGTCACCACCGGTCCGGTGATGGCCTTGCGGCCGCTGCTCAGCCAGACAAAGGACGCCGAGCGCTCCTGCGCGAGATCCAGGCCCAGGGCCTGAGCCGCCCCGCCGTACAGCCGGTTCTCCGCGGTGAAGTTGTGCTCGTGCAGCGCGTTGAGCAGCGTGACGCTGGCGGCGAATCCCCACAGCGCGAGCAGCGAGACCAAGGGGACGACGAAGAGCAGCGCTAGCAGCGCGCGGATCGAGCGCCTGCGCGGCGGACGTGAGCCCGATCGCATAACACTGCCCTCATGACGCGACCCTCATGACACTGCCCCTCATTGCTTGCTCACTCCGAATCACTCGTGCGTTCTCGGTTCACTGCCTCGCCGGCCGTTGGAGCGAAGACGAGCGGCAGGCGGTCCAGGCCGATCAGCGCGGCCGGCCAGTCCGCCTCGGCTCCGGCTCCCGGTGCCAGCTCGTAGTCGGGGATCCTGCGGTGCCATTCCTCCAGGGCAATCCGCATCTCCAGCCGGGCGAGGTGCGCGCCCAGGCATCCATGCGGGCCAGCGCCGAAGGCGAGATGGCCCTCCTGACGGCGGAAGTCCACCACATCGGGCTCCTGGTGCCCGGCCGGATCCCGGTTCGCGGCCCCGATCGCGACGGCGACGTAGGCGTCCGCGGGGATGATCTGGCCGGCCACCTCGACGTCCTGGGTCGCCACCCGCGGCACGGTGACCACCGGACCGTCGAAACGCAGCAACTCCTCCACCGCCGCCGGGATGACCGCCGGGTCGTCGACGATCTGCTGACGCAGGCCCGGCTGACTGGCCAGCGCCGCGAAGGCCATGCTGAGGGCCGACGTCACCGTGTCCAGTCCGGCCAGGACGAAGAGGAAGGACAGGCCGAGGACTTCCTCGTCCGTCAGCCGCTGATCGCTGCCGTCGGCCAGCAGCTGGCTGAGCACATCCGTCCCGCTCCGGTGCCGGCGCTGCGCGATATGGCTGACCAGGTACTCGTACAGTTCGGCGGCCAGGGCGATGGAGGAGTCGGACGGCGGCTCGGCACCGCTGATCCCCACCGCCCCGAGAACCGCTTCCTTCCACGCGATCAGCCGGTCACGATCTTCCAGCGGCAGGCCGAACACGGTCAGGAAGACCTGGGCGGGCAGCGGGACCGCGAAGTCCGCGACCAGGTCGCACCGGCCGCGTCCGATGAAGCCGTCGATCAGGCCCGCGGCCAGGGAGCGCACGCCGGGTAGCCAGCGCGCCGTACCGCGGGCGCCGAAGAACGGCCGGAGGAGCTGCCGGTACCTGGTGTGCTCGGGCGGATCGGAGGCCACGGGCACGATGGGGAAGGGACTGCCGAGCGAGTCGAAAGCCCGCTTCGAGGAGAACAAGTCGGGATGGCGAAGGACATACGAGACTGCCTCGGCGTCCGAGACCAGGTACGCGCCGTGCGCGTCGCGGACAACCGGCCCGGCCGCGCGGACGATCTCGTAGGCGGCGCTGCGGCTCCGCGCCAACGGAAGTTCTTCCACGTGCAGCATTCCGCCGCGCAGCGGATTGTCGCGCTGCAGCCCGTCGGCCAGTATCCCGGCCGACGAGGGCATTCCGTCTCTGCCCATTTCGCCTGTTTCTCTGTCCGTTGCGCGGTACGCATACGCTCCGGCGGCTGCCTGGCTAGCGACCGCCCGGCCCCGCGCAGTGGCTATTCGGCAGATTGTCACCCGAAACAGCAGGTTATATATCAGAAGATGGGTTGAAGATTAACACCGCATAGATCGTTCTGTAGTGATTTAGCTCGAGAAGCATCGCGCTGGCGGTCGCTGGCACGCAGCCGTCGGCCTGACGCGCCAGCTCCGCCGCGTCAACTGACCGTGCCGGAACACCTCGCCCGTATTCTGGTCCGGAGTCCGCACTAAATCGGAGCGCCTTATGCATAGCCCGGACACGATGGCGGTCCCGGCCGATACGGGCGCGGCGATCCGCGCGGCGAAGGCTCAGCTGCGGGCGAGAATTGGTGATGCCAGAGCCGTCATTGCCGAGGTCGAAGAGTCCATGCGAGCCGAGGTCGCCTCGATCGTCGCGGCCCGCGGCGCCGGCCGGCCGGTGTGGCCCGTCGTCCACTTCGGCGACGTCGCGGCGGGCACCGTGCCCGGCGAGGCGGTCGAAGCGATCCGCGCGCGCGGATGCGTGGTCGTCACCGGGACGTTCCCGCGCCGCCAGGCCGAGGCCTGGGATGCCGCGCTGGCCAGGTACACGCGGGAGAACCGGTTCGCCGAGACGTACCGGGCCGTAGACGACGGGGTATTCGGCGGGCTGGCGGCCGGCCAGCCGTCGATCTACCCGGTTTACTGGTCGCTGCCGCAGATGCAGGCGCGGCAGGACGAGCGGATGGCCGCGGTGCGGCGGTTCCTGAACGGCTTCTGGAGGCACGAATCGCTGGGCCGCATCTGGTTCGACCCGGACCGTGACACCGCCTACCCCGACCGGGTTCGCCGGCGGGCACCAGGAGCGAACTCCGGCGGGCTGTCCCCGCACACCGACTCCGGCTCGGTCGAACGGTGGCTGCTCCCGGCGTACCAGAGCGTCTTCCGGCACGTGTACTCCGGCCGGTGGAGCGAGTACGACCCGTGGGACGGCGCGTACCGCACCGAGGTGCAGGAGTTCCCGTCGACCGTGATGTGCTCCGCCTTCCGCAGCTTCCAGGGCTGGACCGCGCTCTCGGACATGGCACCGGACCAGGGCGTGCTGCACACGGTGCCGATCCCGGGCGCGATGGCCTACCTGCTGCTGCGGGCCTTGCAGGACGACGTCGCCGATGACGATCTGTGCGGTGCCGCCAACGGCCAGGCGCTGGCGGTCACCGGCCGGTATCACGGCGTGCTGCTCCCGGCCCTGACGCCGATTCCGGCCGTCGGGCCCGGCGACACCGTGTGGTGGCACGCCGACCTGATCCACTCCGTCGGCGCGGTCACGGGCCAGCGCGGCTGGGCCAACGTCATGTACATCCCGGTCGCGCCCTACTGCGAGAAGAACGCCGCCTACGCGCTGGCCTGCGGCCAGGCGTTCCTGACCGGGGCCAGTCCCGGTGACTTCGCGGCCGAGGACTACGAGACCGGCTGGACCGGCCGTGCGAGCATCGGCGACCTGAGCCAGACGGGACGCCGCCAGCTCGGCCTCGAGCCCTGGTAACCGCCTCTGGCTGGTCAGCTCCCGGGCCGCAGGAACATCATGGCCAGCTCGCTGAAGGCAAGACGAGCGGCGGCTCGACCCCCGACCTCAGGCGGGATCTCGAGGGCGGGCGATCCCGCGGCTCGTCAGGCCGGCTATCTCGGCGGCCCTTCTCGGACACTGCCGAGGATCAGCACCAGCAGGCGGGCTCTGAAGGTCCACACCCGGTAGACGTACCACCCGGAGCCCACCGCGACAAGGAAACTCACGATCGCCCCGCCCGTGTTGCTGATCGTCAGTTCCAGGATGCCCCCGATGCCGCAGATGATCGCGATGGCGGCCCAGATGATGGCGCAGATGATCCGCGGGCGGCTCCGCCGGCGGACGCCGAGGCCTGGCTCCGGCGGTGTCGAGTTCGTGGCTGCCATACCCGCTCCCACTGTGCAGGACCGGAGGCTGTCAGGCACCGCCGGGCGCTGTTATCGCTGAGGCCGACAATAGGGTCAAACACTGGTCCAGGTCGAGAAGGCGCCAGGCCCGGCATACTTGCTAGAACCAGTCCAGTCCTATCTCCGTGACCTGCGCGGCGGCCGGCGAGATGATCGTCGTACGGGTGAGCGGCTTCGGCTGCGTGCTGCCGGGCGGAATGCCGTCGATCTCCTGCGGCAAGCCGCCGGGATCGAGCGTGAAGTACTCGCTGGCCCCCTCGATCAGCGAGGCCCCCCAGCAGTTCGTGAAGGTGACCGGCGCGAAGATCGGCAGGTACTCGGAGACGCCTTCCACGGCCCACTCGGTGGTCAGGCCGGCCGAGACGATATCGGGCGGCTGCTGGATCCAGGCGCTGGTCGCCAGACCGGTCCGGCTGTTGCGCATGAAGGCGGTACCCGAGCCCGGGCCCTCGGCGATGACCAGGAACGACACCGCGTCTCCCGCCGCGACCGGGAAGTTCGTCACCTTGACGGCCGGGCTCAGGTACTCACCCGTGTACCACTCCGTCCAGGCCCAGTACTCGACGCTGCTGGAGAACCAGCCTGGGCTGACCGTCGCCGCGACGCCTGCCTGCAGCACCTGCTGGCCCTCGCCCTCGAAGCCGTCCAGCCCGATCCAGAACCCGACGGTCAGGTCGGGGCCATCGGGCGCCACCGCGAGGACCTCGGGCACCACCCAATCCGCGGAGACCATCGTCGCGGGGTAGGAGTAGTCGGTCTGCGGGAAGGCCTGCCGGATGACGCCGCCCCAGCCCGCCGGGGTGAAATCGTCGCGCCGGCCGTGCCGCGCGGTCATGACCGGATCGAGGGCGAGCTCGGCCCGGATGAACCGGGCAGGCTGCGCGATCATCCGGTTCCACTGCCGCAGCAGTTCCGGATGCCGGACCGGATCCGGTCGGCGCGGCACGCCGTGCCCGCGAAGAACGTCGTCGGTGACCGAGCGCGGGTCCAGGCCTGCTGGCAGCGGGTCGAAGCTGCCGGCGTGGCTGAGCGCATCCGCTGGAGTCACCTGAGTGCTCATCTGCTCTCCTCCGTAACTGGTCCTGTGACCGTATGCCGGAGGCACGCTGGCGCGGATCGGCAGCGACCACCCAGATTTGCGCGCGGGCTCCCTATCTTTGGCGATAGAACGGATCGGCGGAGGCTGCGAACTACCCCTCGCTGACCTTCCCTTGAGTTCAGAGGTCCCGGAAGGGTACTACTGCCATATGAGCAACTTGCGGGCCCGTTATGAGGATGCCGACAAGGTAATGCTGTCCTCGGCCCTGGTACTAGTTGCCATCATAGGCTGGACTGTAGTTGCCTGGGGCCTTCAGGTCGTGCGGACTGACTCGACACCGCTGAGCGAGATTCGCCCGACTCACCCGAAATGCAATTTGACGCCGCCGGCTGAAGCCGCCGCTCACCGTAAGCCCGGCATCGGGGCCGAACTCTGCATTGAATATCCTGATCGCGCGAAATGGGATAAGGCAATACCGGCAGTCAGCAGCGCTGGCCGTCAAGCTCGGCGCCCTGTGCCCGGGGAGCATACTGTCGACGGTTGCCAGCGACTTTGTCAGCGCCACGGGCCAGCATGGCCAGCTACCTCAGCGGCAGATCGAGAGCTGGGCCCAGGTTGATCAGTACGGAACCCATGTACGGGTATTCGTGCGGGTCGCACCGCGCGTAGGCGTGGTGAGCGGCTCCGGTGGCTACTCTGGAGTCGTCGCGCTGAACGACCCTAGGGCCGCCGGCGGCGTTGTCAGCGTCAACGTCAGCGTTCTTTATCCTTATATCGGCGTCGTAATACCCTTCGCTTTTCTCGCCGCCTTTGGCGGATTCAGCTGGGCCTGGCTTATTCACAACCTGCGCAAGAGCCCGACTGACCCGGACACCAAGTACCACTTCGTGCGTAACCTGATCCTCCGGGTGGCGGTTATCCTGGTCGCGGCGGTTCCGGTTCTCGATCTGCAGGTCCTGACGAATCCGAATTGGCAAGGCACCCTAGCCGATTACGTGAAACTGGCGACTCTGGCCGGCGGCGCCGCCATCGCGGCCACACCAACGCTTCGCGCCCTCATCCTGCCTCCGGAGCCAGCCGGCAAGAAAACGGCCGACCAGGTCGCCAGTAAAATGGCGGCCGGCCAAGGTCTCGCCGAGACGTGACCCCAGTCGGGTAAGACTCGATGAGGCCTACCGCCGGAGCTGCATTGCGCGCCCGCCGCGGAGCCATGACCACCTAGTCAGCCGATTGCTGTCGCCTGGCTCGATGCCAGGAACCAAGATCTGAGCCGATATACCAGATCAGCAGTGCGGTCGCCACGGTGCCGAGCAGCCATCGCGTGCTGCCGTGCAGCGAGCCGGTGACAAGGACGATCCCGAGCAGGACGCTCATCACCGAGCCGCCGAGCAGTCGCCATTTGCTTTCTCGCGCGCGGGGCCCGCTCATTCCTGACTTCGCGCGGCCCAGGGTCAGCGCGATGACCGACCGGGCGCCTGTCCACGTTCCCAGGACGATCCACGCAGACCCCAGGACGATCTGGTACACGGACATGGCTACTCCAGTCGGGCGGGACGGCGGCCCGTCGCCCCTCCGGGCCCGCAACGACAGCATGACACGCCTGGACGGCGTGGCGAGGACGGCGACGCAGTGGCCCGGGGCCTGGGGTTCGGGGCCCGGGCGGGCCTAGTCCGGATCCGGGAGCAGGATGCCAGGGCGCGGCGAGGGCTCGCCGAGGCTAGTCGCCGTGGTTCCCCTGCGGACGTACTCACGGCCCGGTGGCCACTGGATCACGTACTGGTCCCCGGTCGGCTCGTCGTAGCGGAGGTAGCTGAGCTGGTCGATGCCGACCGCGAACAGGTGGAAGTGACCTGGCTCGGGCTTCCAGCCCAGAGCCTGCCCGACGGCGTCCGCGTAGCGGCGCTGGGCGCCACCGTCCTGCTCGTTCCTGGCCCGGCCGCGAAGCTTGAACTCGCCGTCCGCGCCATTTCGGCTCGTGACCACGCCGTGCACCAGGATGCGCGGGTCCCGGAGCAGGTCAGCGGCCTTGGTCGACCGCCACAGCATCGACAGCCACAGGTCACCGTCCATGACGAACGGCTCGACCGGGCTCAACCGGGGCGTACCGTCGCGCCGGATCGTCGCGACAAGGACCACGCCGGGGTCCAGGAGCCGCTGCCTCCCGAGATCAGCCAGCCCCGGCTGGCGCCGTTCGAGTTCCGACCACTTCATTGGTGCCTCCGTCCAGTCGGGTCGCTCGCCAGGCCTTCGTTCCCTGCCTATCAGGACCCTCTGACGGTCCGGGCTGATCGCCCGCCCAGCGGCGTGGTCGCCGACGGGCCCGGCTTCCGGCCGCGATTGCCGGAGCCAGCCGGAGATGTATTCATCATTCCTCGGCACATAGCGCCCTTCACTCATCCTGAACGTCAGCGAGGACTTCGTGTTGGCATCGACAGTTCGCCGTGCGCTCCTTGCCTTGCCAGTGGCTACTGCCGTGCCACTGGCTGTGCTGCCGCTGGTCAGTGCCGGGCCGGCGCAGGCATCGACCGTCCCCGGCTGGCACGTGCAGACCGTCCTCAGCACCGGCACCGGCAGCCAGGGAATCCTGCTTGACGTCAGCTCGGATGCGCCGGGCGACGCGTGGGCGGCGGGCGACGCCAGACCTACCTCGGCGCCCTGCCTGCGGCCACCGTCACCGTCTGGGCGCGCGGTACGTCGGCTTCTGCGCTCACGGCCTGAACCGGCCCCACGAGGTCGGCCCGGTGGGAATAACGCCGGGCCGGCGCAAGCTCGGGACCGGCGCGGTCATGCTCAAGCGATGCCCGGCCAGCCAGCGAGAGCGCGGACCTGACCGCAGCCGAGCTTGTCTGGGCTGGTCCGCTGTCCTACTTCTCCCGCACGCTCGGCGCCACGATCAGAAGGGCGTTCTGGCTCTACGCCAGGGATCTTGCCGCTCCCACTCAGGCCCCGGACTGACGTGACCGGGTTGGCCTGCTCTAGCAGCCGGCCTCAGGCACCGGCGAGCGAGCGGCTGACCGGGACCTCATTGCGGAAGAGATCGAGCACCGGGCAGTGCGCATCGACGGCCTCCGCGAGTTCCTGGTAGCGCTCAGAGTCTTCCGGTCCGGCGACGCCACGTCGATCCGGACGGCGGTGAACCCGGGCCGTACCGAGTCGTCGAAACCGAGGAAGCCGCGGACATCCAGATCGCCCTCGACTCGCACCGTGACGGCGTCCAGTTCGATGCCCAGCTTCGCCGCCCAGAACCGGTATGTGATCGCCTGGCAGGACCCGAGTGAGGCAAGCGCGTACTGGACTGGATTGGCGCCCGCATCGGTGCCTCCGAGCGCCTCGGGCTCGTCCACCCGGAAGCTGTGCGCGCCCGTCTTCACGTCCACCTCGGTCACTCCGACCAGCGTGTTGTGCGCGGCAAACAGCAACTGCGCCCTGTTGGGGTCATCGGTGACGGCAGCGCGGGTCAGATCGATGAGAGTGGCCAGGGACACGGGCACCTCCGGAGCGCGAGGGGAGCGAGCCGCCCATTGTCTATTTACCGAATCGAAATTGTCAAGATTAGGCCGCAGCGGCCGACCGTCCGTAATGGGCAACTGCGGGCCGTGTCCGATCGGACGACCGTCCGCGGGGGCTGGCTGGACGGATGAATGTGCCAGTCACCCTCGATTACGCGGATGGATGGCACATTCAGCTGGCGGGACCCGTCTTTCGCGGGCGTCCGCCGCGCCACGGTCAGGATCGCCCGCGCGCGGCCAGGTAGCGCGTGAGGTGGTCGATCACCTCGCGCGCGTCGTCCTCGATGCCGTAGATGAACGTGGACTTGCGCCGCCGCAGCACCGGCAGCCCCAGGGCATACAGCCCCGGGCTGTCGACGACGCCGCCGTCGTGGCGCAGTTCACCCCGCGCGTCGACCACCGGCACGTCGAGCCAGCCGTACTCAGGCCGGAACCCCGTCGCCCACACGATCGAGCGGATCTCGCCGCTTCCCAGGTCAAGCTGCAGCCGCGTCGACTCGGGCACGTTGGTCGGCGGCAGGCGCTCGGGCCGGTCGACCTCGGCGTCACGTCCGTGCGTCCGAGCCCACTCGTCGAACGTGTCCAGCAGGCGCGCCATCTTGAGGTCCGCCAGCGAGAACACGTTGCGCAGGCCGCCGGAGAACAGCGCGCGGCCGTCGCGAACGGCGGCCCAGCGGCCGACGAGCTTGACGCCCATCGCGGCGAGCGCGTTGAGGTCGAGCGTCGTCCGGTCCGGAGTCCCGACCAGCTGCGGCGAGGGAAGCCGCCGGGCCCGGGTGAGATCGTCGACCTCGTCGTACCGCTGGTCCCACACGCCCGACGCGTCCATCCACCACAGCACGTCGCGCCCGCGGTAGATGCGCGGCAGACGCACGTGCTCCCCCACGGAGAGCGTCACCGGACGGCCCGACCGCCTCACCTCGGCCGCCAGCTGCACGCCAGTCGCCGAGGCTCCCACGACGAGCACGCCGCCGTCGGGGAGCTTGGCCGGGTCGCGGTAGTCGAACGGCGTCAGCTGCTCCACGGATTCCGGCACCGCGCCGGTGAACTTCGGCACCGCCGGCTGATTGCAGGCGCCACTGGCGATCACCACCGCCTGGCAGCGAATCTCGCCGTGGCTCGTCGTCACCCGGTACTCATCGTCGGCGCGGCGCACCGAGGTGACGTTCGTGCCGGTCCGGACGGGAGCGCGGGAGACGGCGGCGAATCGCTCGATGAACTCGGTCACTTCCTCGATGGTCATGTAGCCGTCGGGGTCCGGGCCGTCGTAACTCAGGCCCGGCAGGCGGCTTTGCCAGTTGGGAGTCAGCAGCCGCAGCGAGTCCCAGCGTTCGGACCGCCAGGAGTTCGCCACCTCGCCGCGCTCGAGCACGACATGGTCGACCGACCGGGCGCTGAGGAAGTGGCTGGCGGCGAGGCCCGCGTGCCCCGCGCCGATGACGACCGTGGTGACGTGCTCGATGGCCTGCCTCGGTGCGTTCCGGAGCGCGCCCGTCGGCCAAGCCGCCGCGCGGCCGCTCAGGCGACTTCCACCGTGACGTCCGTGGGGTTCGTGAGAGCGTCGAACACGGCGGACCGCTTCTGGGACTGGGCGACCAGCGCCTCGATATCCTGCTTCGATGCGTCCGCGTCGATGTTGAACGTCACCTTGATGCCGCTGAAGCCGTTGCGGACGTCACTGTCGACACCGAGGATCCCGCGGATGTCGTGGCTGCCCTCGACCGTCGAGGTAACCGACCGCAGCTGGATGCCGCGATTCTGCGCGACGGACGCCACGCCCGCCGTCAGGCAGCTCGCCAGGCCGACGAGCAGGTACTCGATCGGCGTGATGCCTTTGTCCGTGGCGGCGAAGGTCTCGGGGTGGTCGGCGTCGAACACCGATTCCCGCTTATGACTCTGCTCCTCCCCGAGACCGAAGTAGTTCTGGATCGTCGTCGTGCTGTGAACGCCGTCCTGCCACGTGGACGATGCCCGCCAGGTGAACTGAGCGGCCTCAGGCGCACCCTTCAGCACTTCGCGCGCGTCGAGCAGCGCCTGCACGTTGACCCCGTTGGCAACCGTAGTCATGTCGACTGATGCCCCTTTCGCTCGCTTCTCCGCATTCCCTATGGAGGTGCTTGACAATACACCAGACCGGGCGGGCTATCATAGCCGCCATGGTGGAGCCAGCCTCGACCCTCGCGGCCGGCTCGGTCGGCACGGTCGAAACGCAGTACCTCGACCTGCCGTCGCCGGTGCGGCTGGACTGCGGGCGGGACCTGTATCCGATCCGGGTGGCGTACGAGACCTACGGCGCCCTCGCACCCGCACGCGACAACGTCATCCTGGTGTGCCACGCGCTCAGTGGCGACGCCCATGCGGCGGGTTTCGCGAAGACGCCGCCAGCGGCGAGTACGCGCGACGGGTTCGCGGCCGAGGACCGCGACGGCACGTCCGGCAAGGGGCTCGGCTGGTGGGACGGCATGATCGGCCCGGGCAAGGCGTTTGACACGGATCGCTTCTTCGTCATCTCCACCAACCTGCTCGGCGGCTGCCGCGGGACGACCGGGCCGTCGTCGATCGACCCGGCGACAGGCGTGCCCTACGGGCCGGACTTCCCCGTGATCACGGTCGCGGACATCGTGCGGACCGAGCGCGCGTTCCTGGACACCCTCGGCATCGAGCGGCTGGCCGCAGTAGCCGGAGGCTCGCTCGGCGGGATGCAGGCGTTCCAGTGGGCCGTCATGTTTCCTGATCAGGTCGACGCCATCGTGGCGATCGCCAGCACGCACGCACTCCACCCGCAGGGCGTGGCCTGGAACTCGATCGCGCGTGACGCGATCATGCGCGACCCGGCCTGGCAGGGCGGCCGCTACTACGGCACGGGCCGCGCGCCTGAGGCGGGCCTGGGAGTGGCGCGGATGGTCGGCCATGTCACGTACCTGTCCGGAATGGCGCTGAGCGACAAGTTCGGCCGGCGGCTGCAGTTCGCCGACGACATCCGGTACACGATCACCGAGCCCGAGTTCGAGGTCGAGAGCTACCTGCGCCACCAGGCCGACTCGTTCGTCAGGCGATTCGATGCCAACACCTATCTCTACACGTCGCGCGCCCTGACATATTTCGATCTCGCGCGGCAGCACGGCAGCGGATCGCTGACCCGGGCGCTCGAAGGTGTCGCGGCGCGAACGCTGCTGATCGCGTTCAGTTCCGACTGGCTGTACCCGCCGACCGCGTCGAGGGACATCGAGCTGGCCCTTCGGGCTCTCGGCAAGCCGGTAGAGTTCCAGGTGATCGAGGCGCCGTACGGCCACGACTGCTTCCTGCTCGAGGAGGCGCGCCAGACGCCCATCATCCGCCAGTTCCTGGAGCCTTCGTGACCGACCAGCCCTCCCCGGCCGAGGCTGTGCCTGCCGAGGCGGCCCGCGAGTTCGGATTCGAGACCCGGCAGCTGCACGCCGGGCAGCGGCCCGACCCGAACACGGGCGCACGCGCGGTGCCTATCTTCCAGACGACCAGCTATGTGTTCGAGGACCCCGAATCGGCGGCGGCGTACTTCAACCTGCAGGAGTACGGCAACACCTACTCGCGGATCATGAACCCGACGGTCGCGGTATTCGAGGAGCGCGTGGCGAACCTCGAGGGCGGATGCGGCGCGGTGGCGTTCGCCAGCGGGATCGCCGCCCAGGCCGCCGCGCTGTTCACGCTGCTGCAGCCGGGCGACCACGTGGTCTCGTCGTCGGCGCTCTACGGCGGGACGGTGAACCAGTTCAAGCACCTGCTGCGCAAGATGAGCGTGGAGCTGACGTGGGTCGATCCTGATGATCCGGACGCCTGGCGGCAGGCCGTCCGCCCCAGCACGAAGGCGTTCTTCGGCGAGACGATCGGCAACCCGGCCGGGAACGTGCTGGACATCGAGACGCTGGCGGCCATCGCCCACGAGCACCAGCTGCCGCTGATCGTCGATAACACGTTCGCCACGCCGTACCTGTGCCGCCCGATCGAATGGGGCGCCGACATCGTGATCCACTCGGCGACCAAGTTCATCGGCGGCCACGGCACCAGCATCGGCGGCGTCGTCGTCGAGGCCGGCACGTTCAACTGGTCCAACGGGCGGTTTCCCGTGGTCGCCGACCCGTCGCCCGCCTACCACGGCCTGCAGTTCCACGAGACATTCGGGACGTACGGCTACCTGATGAAGCTCCGGGCCGAGACGCTGCGCGATCTCGGCGGCGCGCTCGCGCCGTTCAACGCCTTCCTGTTCCTGCAGGGGCTCGAGACGCTGTCACTACGGATGGAACGCCACGTCGAGAACGCGCGGGCGATCGCGGCCTTCCTCGAGTCGCACGAGCTGGCATCGAACGTCACCTATCCCGGCCTGCCGGGGAGCAGGTATAAGCCGCTCGTGGAGAAGTACCTGCGCCGCGGTGCCGGAGCGGTGTTCTCGTTCGACTGCGCCGGCGGCCGGGCGGGCGGGCTTGGCCTCATCGGCGGCGTGACGATCTGGTCCCACCTGGCCAATGTGGGCGACGCGAAGAGCCTGATCATCCACCCGGCCAGCACGACGCACCGCCAGCTGAACGACGACGAGCTGCGGGCAGCCGGCGTCGGGCCCGGGACGGTGCGGCTGTCCGTCGGCACCGAGTCCGTCGGGGACCTGATCTGGGATCTGGAGCAGGGTTTCGCGCGCGTCGCCGAGGCCGCGGGAAAGGTGGCGACGGCATGACCGACCTCAGTCGGTACCAGGACCCGCTGACGATTCAGCGCGTGCTCCACACCGCCAGGACGATCGCGGTCGTCGGCCTGTCCAAGGACGAGCTGAGGGCCAGCCACTTCGTCGGCTATTACCTCAAGCGGCACGGCTACCGGGTGCTGCCCGTGAATCCCCGCGAGACGGAGATCCTCGGCGAGAAGTGCTACCCGAGCCTGCTCGACATACCCGTGCCGGTGGACGTCGTGAACGTCTTCCGCGCGCCGGACGCGCTGCCGGGGATCGCGCGGGAGGCCGTGGCGATCCACGCCGGCGCCCTGTGGTGCCAGTTCGGCGTGATCAACGCCGAAGGCGCCCGGATTGCCGAGGACGGCGGCCTGACGGTGATCATGGACCGCTGCTTCAAGATCGAGCACGCGCGCTACCTGGGCCGGATGCACTGGCTCGGCTTCAACACCCAGCGCATCACGTCAGTCCGCACCGGGGTCCAGTAGCGGGGTCCAGTAGCGGGCGGGAAGGCCGGCCGGCCTGCACGCCGCCTAGCCAAGGTCGTCCGAGCGTCCGGCTTCGAGTCGCGGCCACTGGGCGATGGGCCGTCCGCCCGGCCACACCGAGGCCGGCGGCCAGGTCGGCGCGCCGCCGTCCGTCCGCGTGTTCGTGCACTGCTGCGGCCAGCCGGCGGGCGAGTTCTCCCACGACTCCTGACGTCCGTACACGGTCAGGTCCATGAGCGCGTAGCTGAAGTCCATGGCCTCGGCGCCGCGCCGGGTGGTCCAGTAGGTCTCGAAGACGCGGTCACCGTCCCGCAGGTAGCACACGAGATGGAACAAGCCGATCTGACGGCCGACGAGGAGCGCGTCCAGAGAGGCCTGCGCTGAGTACCACGGCATGTCCTAGCCCATGAAATCGCGGTAGCGGGCGCTCTCGTCGTAGGGCCCCTGGCAGAAGGTCGCGTACGTGATATCGCGGGAGTGCAGGTGGGACAGCTCCGCGACCTGGGTGGTGTAGAACGTGCAGCCTTCGCACTGCTCGGCCGCGGGCCGGCCGGGGTTCCATATGAAGTAGTAGGCCACGAGCTGGCGGCGCCCCTCGAACGCCTCGAGTAGGGTGAGCGGGCCGCGCGGCCCGGTCAGCGCGAGGCTGGCGTCCATCTCGACCATGGGCAGGCGCCGCCGGGCCGCTGCGATCGCGTCGCCTTCCCGGGTGTGCGCTTTCTCCGGACCCGCAGGCGGTCCAGCTCGGCCTGGAAGGCAGCCCGGCCGACGGCCGCCGGCCGGCTCGGTGCCCTCGCGGGCCCGGCCGACGGCCCGCCGGGGTTTGCTGAATCGTGCTTCATGACTCCTCCTATCGCTGCGTGGGCTCAGCTCGCTCCGGCCGAAGCTAAGCCGAACGGCAGCTCTCCAGCTGCGCAAGAGCTAACCGCGAAGGCGAACCGCCTAGACATCCCAGGAGCTTGAGTGGCAAGCCGCGAGGATGCGCGGGAGTGAGGTACACCTCGTCGGCCGGCCCGACCTCAAATTGGCTGCGCCAGGAGACTGGGAACGGTCCTGGCGCGTCCAGCGCCCTCTCAGCGACGCCCGCCAATCCCATTCGGTGTGCTATACATATCGCTCCGCGCGTTCCGCGCCGCCGAAAGGGAAAGAGTCGCGGTCGGCCAATCGTTCGGAACCTGGCACCTGTTAAATAGGTAAGAGGCAGGCTAGCTGACCTCAATAGCCGGCAGCCGGCCGCAGCCGGCTACTCAAGAGGGCGGCGACCGATTCCACTCGGTTCGCGCCCGGCGAGCAGCCAGCCGCCGATCACTGCCACGAGCGGCATGCCGACGAGGATCAGCAGCAGGTTGGCCACCGGAATGCTGGCCAGCGACGACAGCGTGTCCAGCTGGCTGGTCCGGAAGAATCCGATCGCTGCCATGTACCCGGCCACGATGCCGACGACCGCGCCGATAATTGCCAGCGCACCCGCCGTAGCGGCCGAGATCGCCCGGCGGGCGGTGCGGCCTGCGCCGGTAGCGGTGAGCACGCGCAGATCGCTGGCGGTTTCACTGCGGAGCAGGCCCACGCTCATGGCGAGGATGCCGAGCGCCAGCAGGATGCCGAAGACCGTAGCCGCATTGATGATCTCGGTGGACGTCGGGATGCTGTTGCGCGTCTCCACGGTCAGCCCGGCCGCCGCCGCCGCGTGCTGGGCGGCGCTGATCTGACCTGCGGTCAGCGAGTCCGGGGTCTGGATGAGCCAGCCGGCGGTGGTAGTCGTCAGGTGGAACTGGCGCACGGCGTGCTCGGTGATCACCGTGTTCGGCGCCGAGGTGCCGGACGGCAGCTCGCTGGCCCACTGGATCCTCGGATTCGCCCGGCACGAAGTGCTCGGCAGGCAGGGCGCTGCGGGGTCGGGCGGGCCGACTTTGGTACCGCCGTAGAGCAGCTGCATCTGCGTCATGCTCGCCAGGCCGGGCCGCACGGTGAGGAAGTCGGCATCCGGGCTGACCTGCGCGGCGGTCATGCGGTAGGCGCGCAGCAGCTGCGGGGTGGCCACATACACGGATCCGCCAAAGTTCCGCCCGGACGTGACTGCGCGCTGCAGCGTGGAGTCAGTCTCCTCCAGTCGCAGGACATCCCGCGACCCGAGCGAGGCCGCGATGTCCCTGGCGTTCGCTGCCATCGCTGCGAGCTGGGAGCCCGTCAGGACGGGGCACCCGGCCGGGGACCGCACGCACGTCGCGCCCGGGGTGGTGGCCGCTTCCTGCGGGTAGACGATGAGCTGATCCTGGGCCAGGTTGGGCCCGACGTAGTCGAGGGGGTTGCCGAACCGGGCGGCGGCGATCACGCAGATGATGACGGCGATGAGCACGCTGAGGCTGATCGCCCCGAGCGCCGCTCCCGAGCGCGCCCGGTACCTGGCCAGGTCGCGCAGGGCCAGCCGGACGACCAGCGGGGCCTGCCGGGCGGCGCTGGCCAGCAGCGCCAGGCACATCGGGGCGACCAGCACGACCCCGGCACCCAGCATGATCAGACCGACGATCAGCGCGAGAAAGAGCGTCGACTTGTTCCCGCCCTCGGCGGCGGGCGAGGTCGCCTGCTCACTCGCCAGCCCGATCAGGAAGAACGCCAGCACAAGCAGTCCGACGCCGGTCGGCCCGGCCCAGCGGCGAGACTGCCGCGGTACCGGTGGCCGCCCAGCGAGCGCGGCGACGATCGGCGCCCGGGCGATCGCGCGGGCGGGCCGGGCGGCCGCCAGGTACGCCGCGAGCACGGCGAGCGCCATCGACACCAAGATCACCAGCCATGGCAGCTGGAAGGCACCGATGACGTGGTGCGCGCCGGCTTCGGCGCGCGGGCGGTAAGCCAGCCAGGCCGCCAGGCCGAGCGCGAACCCAGCCACCGCGCCGGCCGCTCCCGTCACGACGCCGTTGGCGCTGACGACGAGCCTGACGTTAGCGTCCGTGGCCCCCTGCGCGCCGAGCATGCCGATCGAGCGGAGCCGCCGCTGCGCCAGCACCGTGAAACCGCTCACGCTGACCAGGGCGATGAGCAGCATCCCGAGCGTCGCCGCCGCCAGCGAGATGGTGACCGGGTTGATCTCGTTGGTGTTGGCCGCCGACGTCCGAGATACCACGCTCGGGCCCAGCGAGCGGGGATTCACGCCCGGTGCGTCGAACAGCACGGTGACCAGAGTGGGCGCGCTGACCTGGCCGGGCGCGGCAAGCGCGAACTCGTCGAGCAGATTCTGCGGGTCAGACACGATGCCGACCACGCGCCGGGCTGAGCCGCCAGCGCTCCAGGTATCACCGACCTGCAGGTGCAGTTCCGATGCCACCCCGGCCGTCAGGGCGACCTGGCTCGCCCCGCTGGGATAGTGCCCGCTCATCAGCGAGAGCATTGGCTGGCCGAACGCGCCATGCGGGTTCTGCGCGCGCAGGTAATACGTGGCAACCGAGCCGGGAACCGGAGACAGTCTCGTTGTCGATCACGTCGACCCGGCCGAAGCGGTGCGCGATGGCCGCGATCTCGGCGGTAACGTGCGGGCCTGCGGAAGGGAAGGTGGCCATGTCGGTCGCGGTGCCGAAGCCTGCACCCGCCGGGGGCGGCGTGTTGGTGGCCACCGCCGAGCCGACGAAGGTGGCTGCCACCGCCGCGGTGATCAGGGCCAGGATCAGTAGCTGCTGACGCCACTCGCGGCGCAGGAGCCGCCAGGCCCAGCGAACGATCGCCCGCCGCGCGGGGACGCCGCCGTTGGGGGCCACCGCGCGCGCCGGCCGCTCGAGTACCGCCGCGTCGCGGCGGCCCGGACCGCTCATTGCGGCCGTCCGGGCGCGAGCAGCGACTCCGGGCCCGGTGCGGGGGCAGTCTGGTCGGTGACCCGGCCATCACGCAGGAATACCACCCGGTCGGCCCACGAGGCGAGCTGCGCGTCGTGGGTGACCACGACCGCGGCCATCCCCCCGTTCTTGCACGCCTCGTGCACCAGGCGCATGACCGCCTCGGCGTTGCCTGAGTCGAGCGCTCCGGAGGGCTCGTCGGCGAGCAGCAGCCTGCGCTCTCCGACCACGGCGCGGGCGATCGCCACCCGCTGCCGTTCGCCGCCCGACAGCTCGTCCGGGAAACGCTCGGCCCGCGCGGCCAGCCCCAGCTCCTCCAGCGCCGCCAGCCCGGCGGCTCGGGCCTTCCGCGCGGGCCGCCCGTCGAGCTCGAGCGGCAGGCTCACGTTCTCCGCCGCGGTCAGGCCAGGAAGCAAGTTGTAGTCCTGGAAGACATAGCCGATCGTGCGCCGCCGCAGGCGGGCCTTGTCATTGCGTGACATGCCCGCCAGCTCGGCACCGCCCACGCGCACCTCTCCCTCGGTCGGCTCTTCCAGGCTGCCCGCGATCGTCAGCAGTGTGCTCTTCCCAGAACCGCTCGGCCCCATCACCGCGACCATGGCGCCCTCGTCCACCGACAGGTTCACTCGGTCGAGTGCGTGCACCTCGGCCGCACCCTGGCCGTAGACCTTGGACACCCGCCGGAGTTCCAGCATGTTCATCCCTGTGCTCCTATGTGCCGTCGCTGCTTCGGCAGCCGCGCTCTGGCCGGCTGAACATGCCCCTCGGCCGCCGCCCGCCTGAGCCGCGCATCGACCGCGTCGAGCCAGCGGACGACCGAGTCCAGCCGGAAGAGCTCGGCATCCACCGCCAGGGCGAGGTTCAGGTCTCCCTCGGCCCCGCTTTCCTTGATCCGGGTCCACTCCTGCATCAGCTGCACGACGTAACGCAAGTGATCCCGGATCACGTCATGCACGTCCGTGCCCGGTAGCCGGATCGCCACCAGGACCTTCATGACGAGCTCATCTCGTGGCGGCGAGCTCAGGTCAGGTGGCGTGCGCAGCCAGTCCGCCAGCTCGGCCGTACCGGCCTCGGTAATCTGGAACACCTTCTGCGGACCCTCGTCGGCGCCTTCGGACTCGACGAGCCCGTCTCGCTCCAGCCGCTGCAAGGTCGTGTAGACCTGGCCCACGTTCAGCGGCCAGACCTCCCCGGTGCGCGCCTCGAACTCTTCCCGTAGCTGCAGGCCGTACTTGGGCTCCTCGCTGAGCAGGGCGAGCAGGGCGTGCCGGACGCTCACAACCGGGCCTCACTTCGTATCATGCGACGTATGATACGCAGTATAACCACGGGTATGCAAGGGCTGGGCGAACCGCCCGCTAGCTAATTCTGTTGGCGTGGCGGGCCCGGGCGCCTAGCGTTGTTCTTCGTTCATGGGCGTGGAAGCGGTGCCGATCCGTGGCTTGGAGTCAGCAGATCGGGAGGTGCGGAGCGGATGACCTGTCACTTCCTTGCGCTCTGCTTCGATGCGAACGATCCGCTCCGTCTCGCGCGCTTCTGGGCCGGCGTCCTGGGCTGGGAGATGACCGAGGATCCCCAGGACGGCACGGTGCTCCTTCCGGGTGACGACACCGGGTTCCGGATCCGGTTTCTTCCGACTCGAGAGCAGAAGGCCGGCCAGAACCAGATGCACTTCGACTTGACGAGCACCTCGCTTGAGGACCAGCAGGAGACCGTGGCGAGGTCGCTCGGACTCAGCGGCCGGCACATCGACATCGGTCAGGGGCCCGACGAGGCTCATGTGGTGCTCGCAGACCCCGAAGGCAACGAGTTCTGCGTGATCGAGCCGGGCAACAACTTCCTTGCCGACTGCGGATTCATCGGAGCGCTGGCCGGCGAGGGTTCGCAGGAAGCCGGGTACTTCTGGAGCGAAGCACTGGGCTGGCCGCTGGTCTGGGATCAGGACCAGGAGACTGCCATTCGCTCTCCCCGGGGCGGGCCGAAGATCACCTGGGGCGGTCCGCCACTGACGCCGAAGACCGGGAAGTACCGGCTGCATTTCGACCTCGCTCCGCCAGTCCACGGAGATCAGCAGGCGGAGGTCGACCGTCTCGTCTCTCTCGGGGCGACGCGCATCGACATCGGCCAGGGCGAGGTCAGCTGGGTAGTCATGGCCGATCCCGACGGACATGAGTTCTGTGTGCTGACGCCCCGATAGCGCAACCGAAGCTCCGAGGAAGGGGTCGGGCCGGTCAGCGCGGCCCGAGCCCGGTCTGGCCGTCGATCAGTTCCCTGGCGATGTCCAGGTGACCGGCATGTCGCGCGGTCTCCTCGATCATGTGCAGCACGACCCAGCGCACGTCCGGCGGTTCCTCCTGGCCCGGCCCGCCGTGCTTGCCGCGCGGCGATGCCGACAGCGGTGTCGCCGCCAGCACCGCATCCGAGCGCGCGCACTGGTCACGGTAAAAGCCGATGATTTCCGCTGAGGGCAGGTCAGTGACGAACGCTGCCGTCGGGTCATAGGTAGGCAGTTCCTCATCCCCAGGCGCCGGCTCGGGACGTACGCCGGCCACGACCCCCTGGAACCAGTGCCACTCGGCGCCGCCCAGATGATCGACCAGCCCGGCCGGTGTCCAGCCCGAAGGCACGACCGACCGGTGCCACGCCTCCTCGTCCAAGCCCGCGACGATGGAAAGCACCGCGTCGCGCTGGGCGGCGAGGAAGTCCAGCAGCGCCTGGTCCTCCGCACCCTGCATCCGGTTGTCGGTCATCGCGCATCCTCCGGGTACTTGTCGTGGTGGCACAACTCGACGGTTTCGTCCTGGCGGCCCAGCGGCGTCAGGTCCAGCAGGATGTCGGTCTCGCACAGCAAGTAGATGACCGGGCCGTAGCCGGACCAGGTATGCAGCACGCGATCGCCGTCGCGGAAGAAGACGCTGACGCCGCCCTGCTCGCCGGGCCGGGCGGCCCAGGCCTCGCCTCTGTCGGCCAGTTCCTGCGCGGATCGGAAGTTGTATTCGACGGGCGCGACGCTCTCGTCGTTGGTCACGTGGAAGTCGTAGTTGAAGGCGCTCCCAAACGACGAATACCACGGGAATTCCCAGCCCATCCGCTGCCTGAACGGCTCGATCTTGCCGATCGGCGCCCGCGACACCGCCGCGTACGTGGTGTTGTGCGAGTGCAGGTGAGCGAGGTCACCGACGCTATCGGCCTGGTACGAGCAGACCGGGCAGCCCTCGTCCCAGGACGGGTCGAACATGAAGTGCTGGACGATGAGCTGAGTCCGGCCCTCGAACAGATCCAGCAGGCTGGCCTTGCCCGCCTGGCCCTCGAAGACATAGTCCTTCTCGACTGTGACGGCCGGCATCTCGCGACGCCGGCTCGCGAGCTGCTCGAGATTGCGTACTGCCTGCTCCTCGGCGGCTTGCAACTCCTTGCGTGCGGCCACCCACTCGGCCGCCGAGACGACTCGCGGACTCATGGCAACCTCCAGGAAGACGGGTGGCTCCGTAGGCCACTGTTACGAGCTTGGACGGACGGGGATCCCGGAACTAATCGCCCCGCCCCGCGCAAAGTTACAAGGCGGCCGGGAAGCCGAAGTACGTGAACAGCTCGGGAAACACATAGCAGTGCAGGCCGGTGATGAGGCTGCCATCAGTCTCCAGCACCTGCAGCGCCCAGGGGTGGTAGCCGCCCCGGCCGTCCGAGCGGTATTGCGCGAAGGCGCTGCAGCCATTCGCCGCGGTAGGCAGCACCCGGGAGCCTCGGCATTCCGATCCCGGTCCCAGCATCCACACGCGGATGTCGTTCTGGCCCTGCAGCCACAGCGGCAACGGCGGCATCGAGTTCACTGCATCGCTGCGCAGCAGCGCGGTCAGCCGGGGCACGTCGTAGGACTCGAAGGCGGCCACGTACTCCTCGAGCACGGCGGGGTCCGTACCACCCTGCGTCTTGCTGTCGTCGTCGATGGCCGGCACCGCGGCGCGGGCACGCTGCAGCGCGCTGTTAGCCGAGGCCACGGTGGTGCCGAGCAACTCCGCGGTCTCGGCGGCCGAGTGCTGCAGCACGTCGCGCAGGATCAGCGCCGCGCGCTGGCGCGGGGTGAGCCGCTGCAGCGCGGCCACGAAGGCGAGCCTGACTGTCTCCCTGGACATCACCAGCTCGGCCGGATCGGAGTTGCCGTCCGTGAATTTACCATCCGGGATCGGCAGCACCCAGGTGCGCTCGCTCAGCGGCGGCGGGATCTGGGCACCCTCGGCCCGTGTCGGCGGCTGCAAATCCATCGGCACGGTGCGGCGGCTCTGCTTACGCAGCATGTCGATGCACACGTTGGTGGCTATCCGGTGCAGCCAGGTGCGCAGCGAGGAGCGGCCCTCGAACTTGCCGTAGTCCCGCCAGGCACGGACCATCGTCTCCTGCACCGCGTCCTCGGCGTCGAACGGCGAGCCCAGCATCCGGTAGCAGTACCCGGTCAGCTCGCGGGCCAGCCGCTCGTACTCGGCGCGTTCCAGCCCGCCGAAGATGGCAGCTGCCGCCGTCTCCCGCTCTATCGTCATGCTCCGAGCGTACGGCCAGACGCGGGCCGACCCCGCCCGCGCCTGTCAAGCTCCCAGCGGCCGCACTGTGGACTGCCCACGGGCTTGTCCACAGCACGCACAGCTGCCCGTGCGGGTGCCGCGGGGCCGCATTTAACTTGACCGTCATGATGACGATCACGTGCTCAAACCCTGACGACGACATATCCGCCCCGCTGATGACCGCTGCCGACGTGCTCGACCGGGTCGGCTCCTGCATCGACGAGCACTCCCGTACCGGCCGTTCGCTCTGGATCATGTTCGTCGATCCCGATGGCGTCCAGCTCCCGGTACTCGTTCCGATCGACGACGTGCCCGAGAGTCCCGAGCTACGTGACGCACGGGCGGTCTGCCAGATGATCGCCCACGTGCTCGACGACGCCGCGCCGGGCGGCTCAGCGGTGATCTCGCTGGCCCGTTCCGGCAGCGGGAAGGTGCGCGAGTCGGACCGGCGCTGGGCCAGCACCCTGCGCGATGCGGCCGCCGATGGGGGCGCCACGCTCCGGATGGTGTGCCTGGCGACCAGGGACGGAATACGCCAGCTGGACCGCTAACACCAGAGCCTGGTGCGAACCCGGCCGGCCGCGTACGGCAGGACCTGCTCGTCCGACTGCCGAATTGGCTAGGGGTTGCGGTCAGATCGTGACCTGCCTACGGACGCTTCAGGAACCTGAAGTAGAACGCCCCGAATACCAGGACAATCCCGATGTTCACTATCAGCCGCGGCCAGAAATGGTTCCTGAAGAACAGGACGTCCACGCCGACCACGACGACTACCAGCGCGAGTACGTAGAGCACGATGGCTGGCTGTCTTCCCACTGTTACTTCCTACTCTGTGCGCCGGAGCGGTGCAAGAGCGCCCAGAACCCAGTTCGTTGACGGGCTGACTCGCGATCAGGCGCGCCACGCGCGGCCCGCCAGAAAGTGGGTTGATGTCCTTCTCCGGGCTGTGCTACCCGGTACAGCTGATGCCGACCGTGATCCAGGACAGGGCGTTGTCGCGGCTGGAACGCCGCGGCTGGGTGCGGCCGCTGGCCATGCAGGAACGGCGCCGCCCGTACGCGTTCACAGCCGCGGGCGAGGCGGTGCTGGCCGAGCAGCTCACGAGCATGCAGCGGGTCGTGCGAACCGGCCAGCGGCGCACCGCGACGGACTGAGCGCGGTGGCGATGCGCAGCCCGGCCGCGCGCCTGCCCCGTGCACTGGTCGGCTGCTACCCGCGCCGATGGCGGCGGTGCTACGCGGATGAGTTGCTGGAGGTGCTGGACCAGCATCGCCCGCGAGCCCGGACCGTGCTCAACCTGGCCGCCAGTGCCGCGATGACCTACCTGGACCCGGCCTATCGGGCGGAAGGGCCTGACATGAAACGCCTGCGCACCGGTGCCCTGATTTCAGGCGTCTTCGTCGCCCTCATCGGGATGCCGCTCGGCCTGCTCGTCCACGCGCAAGACTGGAAGGACAGCCACTGGCATATCGGCATCGAGGGCAGCGTGAATGCCATGGCGTTCGGCCCGGGCCAGCGAATCCTGCTAACCGGCACCGCCGGAGCCACGGACGGCACCGACACTCTAGGAACTTGGCCAAGCCGGCCCGCGCCACCCGGATCGCGACCTTCGCCGGAACGTCGGGATTCATCGAAGCCGTCGCGTTCGCACCGCGCTCGAACCTGCTCGCCGACGTGGGCACCCGCGGCACGGTGGCCTTGTTCGGCCTCTCTGGCACCACCCGCCCGGTGCCCGTCGCGACCATGAAGACGCTGCCCGCCGCGCGGCTCGCGATCGATTTCTGCGGAGCAGGCGGCTGCCCCGCCGGAACCTTCGCGCTCGGATTCGCCCCGGACGGGCGGACCCTGACCGCCATCGTGAACTACGCCACCGCGAGCTCGACCGGGCCGCAAGCACCCCCGCGAGCGGTCCGGACGTCGTGTTCACCTGGAACGTGACCAGCCCGCGTTCGGTCATGCGCCTCGCCACCCTCAGCCACCCCGCTCCCAACCCGGTCGGCGGCGGCAATGGCGGCCTGCCCGTGCTCGCGCCCGACGGGCGGACCGTCGTGGACGGCGCGCCGTTCGGCAGCTTCGGGATTACCCTGTGGAAGCTGCCATGACCAGGACAGTCACGCCCAGGCCCGCGCATTCCGCGGCCGGCAAGGCGTGATTACGCGCTGCCCGGGCTCGCAGAGCGAACTGGACGACGGAGCGTCAGGGACTGGAATCTGTGCTGCGTGCCTTCTTGCGCGATGTGGAAGTAAACGATGTCGAATGACTCGCTCGCGAACCGCACCACCTGATCGTCCGTTCGCCAGGAAAAGAAGCGAGCGGGAACGTGATCGTCGCCCTCAGCCGGACCCTCAGCCGTCCTCTCGCCACCGTATAGGCCGAGAAAGAACAGCCCGCCCGGCCGCAGAACGCGGGCGATGGACCGCAGGACGGCGGGCAGTTCGGCATTCGGCACGTGCAGGAGGCAGTTCATAGCGTGCACGGCATCGAAGGACTCGGCCGGGAAATCCAATTGGCTGAAGTCCATTACCCGCGCGTCGAGGCCCTTGTCCTGGCACCGCGCCACCATCGCCGGCGACATGTCCGTGGCCACTACGTCAAGACCGTGGCTTGCGAAGAACACGCTGTCCTGGCCAGTGCCAGCGCCGATCTCCAGCATCCGCGTGCAGTTCGACTGCTGCAGGCGGCGCAGGAACGCGGCCCGCTCCTCCAGCTTCCACGGCTGCTTATGCTTGCGATCGCGTCGGTCAGCCGCACCGTCATACGCCCGCCGGAGGTCTTCGCGCACCTGTCGGAAATCTGCGGTGGCCAAGGTCCCTCCCAGGACGGCTAGGCACCGCCCGGGGCCCAGCCTACTGGGGGTCCAACGGCCACGCCGGACAATGTTACCGACCCGCACGACGTAGCTGGCGCTGCTGCCGCCGCCCAGCCGCCCCCAGCGCTAACCAGGCGCCCTACAATGTCGCACAGTCCACGGCCACCAATGAGGCTGAGCATGACGACGAATTCGTCGATCGACGACCCCAACGACAAGTCGGCGCGCGCTTGGTTGAGGCACAAGCGGCGAGTCCTCGCTCTCGTTGCCGCCGGCTTGCTCGTCACTGGCTCGTTCTTGCTCTGGGGTCCGATCGGCATCGGCAACGGCCCATTGACCGCGGCCATCGGCGGCATGGATTCAGCAGTCCACCCAGGTCGCAAGCCGGTCGGGTTCATCATCTCGATCCAGAGCTCGGGGGACTCACGAGCTGTCGTAGATGGAATTGAGCTCATCGGCGGAACTAGGTACCCGGCCCCGCACCTGCTCGGGCTGGAGGTTCTGACCTCAGGCGATTGCGGCGGCGTTTGGCCGACTCGCCCGACGGAGCGCGGCTTCGCGCTCGCCGGCTGCGGCGGCGCGGGTGAAGGCCCGCTTGTCGGGCACGCGTTCGGCCGGACTCACCCAGTCTCCCTTGGATTCTCCGCAGCCGCTGAGGTAGCCGCACCACGCCGGGGCGCCTGCTGGGTCATGACGAAGATCGTCGTGCACTATCACGTCGGCATCAGGCATTACAGCGCCACCGACCCCTACTACCAGCTAGTTGTCTGCGCCGACTCAGGTCAGGCCAAGTCCGCGGCGGATGCAGCATCATCAGCAGGCTAAGACGCCCCGGCCAGCCGGTCCGCCCCGCGGTGGTCATGGCCCAGAGGTTACGGTCCTGTATTCGCGCATCTCCCTCAGCTGTCGCGAAGCGCCCCGGTCGAGAACGCGGGGCACCAGCACCATCGCCCGCCAGGCCAAGCGGACATAGCCGGGAAAGGCGATCAGCGCCCGGTTGCGCGCCACGCCGTCCAGGATCACCCGTGCCGCCTGGGATGGCTCGACCATCTTGGTTCTGGCTGGCATGCGGCTCGTCAGTTCCTGGGGCATGTTGACCATCACCGCGTTCTCGAATACCGGGGTCCGGACGTACCCCGGGCACACGACGCTGACCTTTACACCGAGGTCGGCGCCTTCCAGGCGCAGCGAGAGGGAGAGCCCGACAACGGCGTGCTTGGCGGCGCAGTACGGGGCGCCGAACGGCAGCGGGAGCAGGCCCGCCGCCGACGCCGTGTTCACGATGTGACCGTAGCCTTGCCTGGCCATGATCTGGTACGCGGCGAGCGTTCCGTACAGGACGCCGTACAGGTCCACGTCCAGGACCCGGCGCCAATGATCGGTTGTCAGGTCGCGCGCGTCACCGCCGATCGCCATGCCCGCGTTGTTGAACTGGTAGTCGAGGCGTCCGTACGTGGCGGCGGTCTCCTCGACCAGGGACCGGACATCCTGTTCGTGCGACACGTCGATGGTGCTCGCCGTGGTCAGGCCGCCGCTGTCCGCCACCGCGGCGGCCACCCGCTTGGCGTCGCCGGCGTTGATGTCCGCCACGATCACCCGCGCGCCTCTTCGCGCCAGCTCCGTGACCAGGGCCTCGCCGATGCCCGAGCCACCGCCAGTCACGATGGCCACCTTCCGGTCAGGCGAATCTGGCATGGCCGCCTCCTGTCGTCATTCCCATCGGAAGAACCGCACCGCCAGCGCGCTGAACAGAACCGCGTACGCGGCCAGCACGAGCAGCGGCTCGATCGGCGGAAACCCGTCCAGCAGAGAACTCTGGATGGCCTGGACCGCCGCGCCGAGCGGGGTCAGATTGCTGACGTCGAGCAGGGCGTTCGGCATTTCCGGGCGGGGAAGAAACAACCCGGCCAAGAACATCAGCGGAAAGAAGCACAATGCGGCGAGCATCCCGGTGGTTCGCGGCCGGGCGATGGCAGACACCCACAGCCCGATGGCGAACACCCCGGCCATCGACAGTGCCAGTGCCAGCACCAGCCCGCCGGCGCTCTTGGGGGCGGGTACGCCGAAGCCGGCCATGGCAACCGTGAGGAGCAGGATCAGTTCCAGCACCGCGAAGCCCCCGTTGAGGACCAGCTGCGCGGCGAGCACCCAGGCTGGCGGCACCGGCGTGGTGGACAAGCGGCGCAGGATGCCCTGGTCGCGGTAGATGGCCAGCGGTATGGGCAGGCCGTAGAACGCGAGCGCGGCGATGACCAGCGCGAGGAAGATCGGGACGTACGCGTTGAAGTAGGTGAGGCCGCCGAGGACCTTCAGGTGCTCGCGGTTCTTCGAGATGCTGCCGATGACCACCAGCAGCAGCGTGGGCAGGAAGACCCCGACGAGCAGCCCGAGGGGCAGCCGGCGGGCGATCCTGAACTCGTTGAGCACGATCATTCCGAACGCCGCGCGGGGCGTACCGGCGGGCAGTAGCGAGGACCGGATGCTCATGGCCGGGCCACCTTCCCTCCGGTATCCAGGTGGCGCCCGGTGAGCAGCACGAACGCGTCCTCGAGCGTCGCAGACTCGACCTGGACTTCACCGGCGGTCAGGTCGGCCGACGCCAGCGTCAGGATCACGGCGCTGACCAGGTCCCCAGATCCGATCACGAGCACCCGCTGGCCGTGACGCTCGACGCTCTTCACCTCGGGGAGCCCGGTCAGCAGCCGGTCGTCGAACGGCCCCGATGGAACGAATCTCACCCGCTGGCCGCCGCCCGCCCGCTGGGCTAGCCCGGCTGGGCTGTCGATCGCGACGATCCGGCCCCGGTCGATCAGCGCCACCCGGTCACAGAGCCGCTCAGCCTCCTCCATGTAGTGCGTGACCAGCACGATCGTCGTCCCGCGATCACGCACGCCCTCGATGAGACCCCAGGTGTCGCGCCGGGCCTGGGGGTCGAGCCCGGTCGTCATCTCGTCGAGCACGGCGACCTTCGGGCGCCCGATGAGGGCCAGGGCGATCGACAGGCGCTGCTTCTGCCCGCCCGACAAGGACATGTAGAGGCTATCGAGCTTCCCGGCCAGCCCGAGGACGCGGACGAGATCCGCAACACGGGCCGGGTTCTGGTAGAAGGACCGGTATAGCCCGAGTATCTCGCGGACCCTGAGTAAGCCCGGTAGCGCGCTCTCCTGCAGTTGCGCCCCGACGATCAGGTGCAGTTCCGCACGGTTCTCGCGCGGGTCAAATCCCATTACGCGAACCGACCCCGAATCGGGCGTACGGAGCCCGATAACACACTCTATCGTGGTGGTCTTGCCCGCTCCGTTCGGCCCGAGAAGGCCGAAGATCTCGCCCTCGGCGACCGAAAACGACACGTCATCGATCGCCATCGTCGCGCCGTACATCTTGCGGAGGTGTTCTACCTCGATCGCCGGGTGCTCCGTGCCGTTCATGTCGTCATCCCTCCGGCGGATGCGCGTCGGCGCGGGTGGCCAGGTCAAACATTGTCGCCAGTTCACGGGCATGATGATCGACGTCAAGGTCGGGATAACGTGCCATCTGGGGCGGGACCTGGTCGATGGCACCCCGGATGGCCAGGGCCATCACCTCGGGGTCGAAGTCGTGGCGGAGGTCACCGGCGGCCTGGAAGTGGGCCAGCAGCTGCTGCAGCGAGGTCACCAGGTAGTCGAGGGACTTCTCCTCAAAGAGCGGGCTGCCGTCATCGGCCCGGGCGTTAATGAAGATGTCGCGGAACGCCAGCAGGTTATTGCGGTTCTCCCGCATGAACGCGAGATTCGACTCGATGTAGGCGCGCAGCACGCCCGGCCCCGATGACGCGGCCAGGATGCGCGGCAGCATGAAAGCCTCGCCCCTGGCGAGCACGTCGGCGACGATCTCCCTGATGAGGTCGTCCTTCCCGGCGAAGTGATAAGAGATCACTCCTTTGCTGATGCCGACCCGCTCCGCGATCCTGGCCAGCGACGCCTGCCCGTAGCCGACCTCGGCGATGGTGTCGACGGCTGCGGTCATGATCTGGGCCCGGCGTGCCGCCTCGATGAACGTCCGATCTCGCTGGCCGTCCGGTCCAGGCACTGATCGCATGGCCAAAAATCTAGCCAATCGGTCAAATGCTTGTCAAGGTGGTCAAGTCCCGCTTTGCGCCCAGCGCAACCTCGGTGGGCCACTGCGCCGGCGGCGGGTCAGGGAAGACGGGGCCAGCCGGGCCACTTACAGGCCGCCGAGCAGGCCGCGCAGCGCCTGGGTGTAGGCGCCGAGCGCCTCCCGGCCGTGGCTGGTCAGGGCCACGGTGGTCTTCGGTGCCGCCCCGTTCCTGATCTTCTCGCTCGTGAGGTAGCCAGCGTCTTCGAGTTTGCGCAGGTGGATAATCAGGTTGCCGGGGGTGAGCCCGATCATGTCTTGCAGGCGAGTGAAGGAGAGCGTGTCTCCCTCCGGCAGTGCCGCCAGCGTCGCGACGATCTTCAGCCGGGTGGGCACGTGGATCAGCGGGTCGAGCTCGTCGGTCGTCATGGCCGACCCACGCTGCGGCGCTGCCGCCGGGCGACGCCGATGGCCTGGCCCAGGAGCACGGCGCACAGGCCCACGCCGGCGACCGCCCAGGCCCCGGCCGGCCCGGCGAACGCGCCCACGACGCCGATGGCGGCGACTGCGAGCCCGGTGCCGCACCCGCGCCAGCCTGCCCGTGCCGCCATGACGGCCGCCCAGGCCAGGCCAGGGAGGATCAGCACCGTGGTCGGGTACCAGGCGAAGCTCACCCCGTTGGCGGCCAGCTCCAACATGAGCACGGGCACGGCGGCAACTGCCGCCACCATGATGGTGATCTCGGCCGGGCGCAGCCGGGTTCTGCCGCGAACGCCGGCGAGCGCGCGCTCGCGAACCGCGACGGTGGCGGCGAAGTTGAGGACGACGAACGCGATCAGGATGGGGATGTCCTCAGCGGTCGGGCCCCGGTAGGGGTGCTGTCCGCGCACGGAAAGCCAGATCGCGCCGAGGGCGGCTAGGACCGCGACCGCCCTGGTCGCCAGGAGCCACGGCGGGGAGGGCGCGAGCCTGCGTCGTGCCTTCTGGGTGGTGTCGCCCAGCAGGGCGGCGGCCTGCTGGGGGTCGAAGTTGCCGCCGTTGCCCGCGGTGGTGGTGGAGTCGGGTGTGTGGTTCATGGTGGCTCCCTCTATCGACTCTATGCCATAAAGTAGAGCCTGCTTTACGGCGCAAAGTCAAGGGCTTAGAGCCTGGACTTTATGACGTAAAGCTGAGCGGGGCCGCAGGCGCGCCTCGCGCGTACCGCTCTCTCGCCCCCGATCAGTCGGGCGGGAGGGCAGGACCAGCTTTCCACCCGCTGAGGGTGACGGCGGCGGCGCCGCGGCCGGTGTTAGCTCGAAGGGCAAGGCGGGAGAACCGCCCGCTGCAGATGGGGCGAACGCCGTCTACCGAGGAGCCGTTGATGAGGCTGGCTGGGCACGGGCAGGGCTTGGCGAGGCGATGACGGGGACGATCTTCGTTCTGGCGTTGATCTCAGCGGTGAACCCGAAGCTGCTGGGCGTCGACCTGCTGCTGATCGACAACGAGCGGCCCCGCCGTATGTTCTTGTGCTTCCTGCTGGGCGGCATGGGCGTGGCCCTGACGATCGGCCTGCTGGATGTGTTCGTCCTGCAGTCCGACACGATCTCGACGCAAGGTTCAGCCAGCGCAGGCCTGGACCTGGTCATCGGGATACCGCTCGTCGCGGTCGGCATCGGGCTCCTGACCGGACGCCTGCATGGCCGCCGGAAGGCAGCCGTCCCGGCGGGAGGCGGCGCGTACCAGCCTCCGAAGAAGGACAACTGGGCGCAGCGGGTCCTGCGCGAGCCACGGCCCGGGCTGGCCGTGCTCATCGGAGCGCTGTGCGGCACCCCCGGCGCTTTGTACATATCCGCCTTGCATGACCTGGTCAAAGGGGGAGCCTCCACCGGATCGCAGGCCGTTGCCGTCGTTCTCTTCGTGCTGATCGAGTTCTCGCTGGTGATCATCCCGTTCGCGTTCCTGGAGTTCCGACCCGAGGGCACCAAGGCGCAGCTCCAGCGCTTCCAGGACTGGCTGACCAGCCACGCCCGGCAGCTCATGGCCGGAGTCGCGCTCTTCGCCGGCCTCTACATGGCGATCAGCGGCCTGGTCCGCCTCCTGTGACCAGATCCTGACCTGTCATAGCAGCTGCCGCGACGGCCGCTCGCGGTCCGCGTGGCCGTGACCTGCGCCAACGTTAGTCACAATTCCCCGGGACCATCGCCCCTGTAGCTTCCCGGCCAGGTCTGCGCACGGTGGTTACTGGAGTGGCAGTTGGTGCTGCTGCAGTCTGGCAGAAGGCATGAGCACTCCACGTGAACTCTGAAGGGGGGCCGCCATGAGTACCTTGTGGTGGATTCTGATCGCCGTCGTCTGGATCGCAATCGCGTTCTGGCCCGCTCGTGTCGCTGGCCGGAAAGGCCATAGCTTCTTCGGGTACTTCATCTTCAGCCTGATCATCTTCCCGGTAGCGCTCATCGCCGCCTACATGGTCGGCGATCGCGTCCCGGTCCCCGGCCGGGAGAGGACAGCCGTCAGCTAGCCGAGAGTGCCGCGCCCGGGGATGAAGGGTCGCGAGCGAAGGAGTGAGGGACATGACGACAACTGCATGGAAGTTCAACGGCACCGAAGGAGCCGACGAGGCGGTCCTCAGGCTCACGAATCTCGACGACCACGAATACATCGATGTCCAGGACATCGCTGTGCTCCGCTGGCCGCATTACGCGGCGGCGCCTCTTGCTCAAGAGCACGCGACCGCCGAGGCCAGCAAAGCCTCCGCTTTCGCCGGCAAGCTCAGGCGCACCGGCATCGACGCCACGATGATCGAAGCCACTAAGAGCGACATGACGCCGGGAACCTCAGTCCTTGTAGTGATGAGCTCCGATGGCGCAATCGACGCCGTTGCCCAGGCATTCCAGGGCAAGGATATGGAACTCATCCGCTCTGACCTGTCGGTCCAGCAGCAAGATCATGTCAGGGCCGCCTTCAGCGCTTCTGCCAGCGACAGCCGGGAACGGACAGATCCGCCCCTGTAGGCGGTCGACGCTTACCCTCTCCGGGCCCGCGATCTCGCCGGCCGCCGGGCCAGGAGAGCCTCCTGCGGCAAGGGAAGACGCCCGCACTGAAGCAGGAGCGAACTTCGGGTCGGGTGTGAGCGGGCTTAGGATCGCGGCATGGCTGCGCGGCTTGTTCAAATTGCGATGAATGCTCGGGACGATTCCGCGCTCGGCCAGTTCTGGGCCGAGGCGCTCGGCTGGGGTGTTGCCAGCGAGGAACCCGGCGTGACCAACGTCGAACCCCAGGACTTCGTCTATCCCGACCCCGCCGCCGTCTGCATCGACGTCCTTCGCGTCCCGGAACCCAAGACGGTCAAGAACCGCGTGCACATCAATCTCGCCACCACTTCTGCGGCCCACCAGGCGGACCTAGCCGCGCGTCTCCGGGATCTCGGCGCGACGCCCGCCGACGTGGGCCAGGGCAACGTCCCGTGGACGGTCCTCGCCGACCCGGAAGGCAACGAGTTCTGCGTGCTGGAGCCTCGATCGATCTACCGGGACACCGGGCCGATCGCCGCGGTGGCGGTCGACTGCGCGGATCCGCGGGCCATGGCGCGGTTCTGGGGCGAGGCGATGGACTGGACCCTGCACGAGGTGACCGACGATCATGCGTTGCTGCGCTCCGCCAAGGGAGTCGGGCCATATCTCGAGTTCCTCCGCACGCCCGACGTGAAGACCGTGAAGAACCGCGTCCATCTCGACCTCCGGCCGTACCCCGGTGACGATCAAACGGCGGAGGTGGCCCGGCTGCGAGCTCTCGGCGCGACCGACATCGACGTCGGCCAGGGCGACGTGCCGTGGACCTGCCTCGCCGACCCCGAGGGCAACGAATTCGACGTCCTCACCCCGCTCTGACCGCGGAGCCGATCCTCGCCTAGTCGGCGGCTACCCCTACCGTCCAACTCGTCGGAGGTGTCGCAGTGATCGAGCAGCACGTGCTGGATCTTCAAGAGGCTGACGAGATGCAGGTCGCGCTCGTGGGCGGCAAGGGCGCGCACCTGGGGGAGTTGTCGCGGATCGAAGGCATCCGGGTGCCGGCTGGCTTTTGCGTGACCACGTATGCCTTCCAGCGGATCATGACGGAAGCGCCGTCGATCGACGATCGGCTCGATCAGCTGTCGCGGCTGAACCCGGATGACCGGGAGGTGATCCGCACGCTCAGCGCGGAGATCCGCCAGACCATCGAAGGGGTCGCCATCCCTGACGATCTCACGGCGGCGATCACCCGCGCGCTCGCCCGGCTCGGCGAGCACGCCGCGTGCGCCGTGCGATCCAGCGCGACGGCCGAGGACCTGCCGACGGCATCCTTCGCCGGCCAGCAGGACACCTACCTGAACATCGTGGGTGCGGCGGCGATCCTCCAGCACGTCGGCCGGTGCTGGGCGTCGCTGTTCACCGAGCGGGCCGTGACCTACCGCCTCCGGAACGGCGTCGACCACCGGAAGGTCCGCATGGCCGTGGTCGTGCAGCAGATGGTCTTCCCGCATGCGGCCGGCATCGTGTTCACGGCCGACCCCGTCACGGGCAACCGGAAGGTCGCCACCGTGGAAGCCAGCTTCGGCCTCGGCGAGGCTCTGGTGTCCGGCCTGGTGAATGCGGACATCTACAAGGTGCGAGACGGCGAGGTCGTCACCAAGGCGATCGCCGCCAAGAAGCATGCCATCCACGCTTCGCCGGCTGGCGGGACGCAGGTCCTGCCGATCGACCCGCAGCGGCAGGAGCTGCCGGCGCTGACGGATGCGCAGGTAGTGCGGCTCGTGCAACTCGGCCGGCGGATCGAAGCGCACTTCGGCCGCCCGCAGGACATCGAATGGTGCCTGGTCGATGATGGCTTTCAGATCGTTCAGAGCCGGCCGATCACCACGCTGTTCCCCATCCCCGAGACCGGCGCCCCCGAGAATCACGTCTATCTGTCGGTCGGTCACGGGCAGATGATGACCGACCCCATGAAGCCGCTGGGCGTTTCTATGTGGCAGCTGACCGCCATGGTGCCGATGCACGAGGCCGGCGGGCGGCTGTTCGTCGACGTCACTCGGCGCCTGGCCTCACCCGCGAGCCGCGCCAGCCTCCTGGAGATGGCAGGGAGGTCCGATCCGCTGAGCAGGGACGCGCTGGAGACGGTCCTCGATCGCGGCGACTTCGTCCCGTCGCTCCCGGACGGGGGGCACGGCGAGCCGCCGGTCAGCGGCGTGTCCGCCCCGATCGAGACCGATCCGGCTATCGTCACCGGGCTGATCGAGCGCAGCCAGGCGTCCATCGCCGCCCTGCGGCGCGACATCCGGACGAAGACCGGGCCGGCGCTGTTCGACTTCCTGCTGGAGGCCATCCAGGAGCACAAGCGGGTCCTCGGTGATCCGCTGAACATGCAGGCGATCATGGCGGGGATGGAGGCCACCTGGTGGCTCAACGACAAGCTGCAGGAGTGGCTGGGCGAGAAGAACGCGGCCGACACGCTCACGCTGTCCGCCGCCGGTAACGTCACGTCGGAGATGGGGCTGGCGCTGCTTGATGTCGCGGATGTCATCCGCCCGCATCCGCAGGTGGTGGCGTTTCTGGAGAACGTCGAGGACGAGGGCTTCCTGGACGAGCTGCCGAAGCTCCCGGGCGGGACCGAAGCGCGCGACGCCATCGAGGGCTACCTCGACCGGTACGGGATGCGCTGCGTCGGCGAGATCGACATCACGAGGCCGCGCTGGCGCGAGCGGCCCACCACGCTCGTGCCCGTGATCCTGGACAACATCAAGCTCTTCGAGCCGGGTGCCGCCGCGCGGCGCTTCGAGCAAGGGCGGCAGGAGGCGCAGCGGAAGGAACAGGACGTGCTGTCACGCTTGCGGGCCCTGCCGGACGGGGAGCAGAAAGCCGACGAGACCAAGCGGATGATCGACCGGGTCCGTACCTTCATCGGGTACCGGGAGTACCCGAAGTACGGCATCGTCAGCCGCTACTTCGTCTACAAGCAGGCCTTGCTGGCGGAGGCCGAGCGCCTCGTGCAGGCCAACGTGCTGCCTGAGCAGGAGGACATCTTCTACCTTACGTTCTCCGAGTTCCACGACGTCGTGAGCACGAACCAGGTGGATGACCAGCTCATCCAACAGCGCAAGGACGCGTTCCAGTCGTACTGGGCGCTCACGCCACCGCGGGTGCTCACGTCGGATGGCGAGGCCATCACCGGGGCGTACCGGCGCGACGACGTGCCGGCTGGTGCCCTGATCGGCTTGCCGGTCTCCGCCGGCACCATCGACGGGAGGGCCCGCGTCATCCTGGACATGGCGCAGGCAGATCTTGAGGCGGGCGACATCCTGGTCACGGCCTACACAGACCCCAGCTGGTCGCCCCTATTCGTCGCGATCACCGGCCTGGTGACGGAGGTGGGCGGCCTGATGACCCACGGCGCAGTGATCGCCCGGGAATACGGCTTGCCGGCCGTCGTTGGCGTGGAGCAGGCCACCCGGCTGATCCGGGACGGGCAGCGGATCCGCGTGCACGGAACCGACGGGTACGTCGAGATCCTGCCTTGACCGACCATACCGATAAGGCCCATCCGAAGAAGGCGATGGACCAGGCGATCCACGCGACGATCTGCGAATGCTCGGAAGATTCCTGGCCGGGGTGTCGGATCGACACGAGTGCGTTCGTGGAGTAGATGAGCGGCAGTCATCTGGGCTGCCCGTGAGCAGAGGAGCTGGAGATGGCGCTGTATCTGATCGCCTTCAACGACGAGTGGGTGCCCGACCTCACGCTGGAGGAGCTGCGCGAGAGGGGCACGGCCGGCCGAGCCTTGATCGAGGAGATGACGGACGCCGGCGTCTTCGTCTTCAGCGACGGCGGTCTGGACGCGTCGACCGCGGTGTGCAGCGTCGACCCGAGCAGCGGCTCGCCGCTGTTCACCGACGGGCCGTTCGTCGAGAGCAAGGAGCACCTCGGCGGTTTCACGGTCGTCGATGTGCCCGACGAGCAGGCGGCCCGGTACTGGGCCGGCCGGATCGCGGTCGCGGTCGGCTGGCCGCAGGAGGTGCACCGCTTCCCGCATCGTACGACGTGACCTACCACTTCTCGATGAGGGTCCGGTCCAGCGAGGCGGCGGTGTAGTCGCCGGCGCCCACGCAGAAGGCCGAGGTCACGCAGCTGACGCCGTTCAGCTCGTTATTGCCCGTGCCCTTGTCCGGGCTGGTCACCAGGGTCCAGCTGGTGCCGTTCCACTTCTGCGCCATGGTCTGACCGGGCCCGGTGCCGGAGTGCGAGCCGACCGCCATGCAGAAGGTGCTGCTGGTGCAGCTCACCGAGTACAGCTCGTCAGTGCCCGTGTTGGCCGAGGCTACAGTCGTCAGGCCGCTGCCGTTCCATTTGACAGTCAGCGTCTGCCCGGGGCTGGCCGTGTCCGCGGTGAAGCCGGCGGCCATGCAGAAGGTCACGCTCGGGCAGCTCACTCCGGTCAGGTCGTTGACCGCGGTCCCTGGGTCCGGGGAGGCCACCATCTTCCAGCTGGTGCCGTTCCACTTCTGCGCCAGCGTCACGCTCTGCGAGTTGGGGCCGGCCAGCCCGACCGCCAGGCAGAACGTCGCGCTCGTGCAGCTCACGCTGTTCGTGCGGTTATCCTGCGTGCTGCTGGTATCCGGCGTGGTCAGCAAGGTCCATCTCGTGCCGTTCCACTTCTGCGCCAGGGTCTGCCAGTTAGTTCCGTCGAAGAACGTGCCGACCGCCATGCAGAACGTCGCGCTCGTGCAGCTCACCCCGGACAGGTAGTTGACGGCCGTCGGGCTGGTATCTGGGACAGCGACCTTCGTCCATTTCGATCCGTTCCACTTCTCGGCCAGGTTCTGGCCAGCCGTGCCGTTCCAGAAGGTCCCGACAGCCATGCAGAACGAAGCGCTCACGCAGCTCACGTCATTCAGGTCCACGCTCGGCGACGAACTGCTGCTGGTCACCGTCGCCCAGCTGGTCCCGTTCCACTTCTGCTGCAGGGCCTGGTCGTTGGTGCCGTCGCTGTAGGACCCGACAGCCATGCAGAACGCGGTACCCGCGCAGCTCACGCCGCTCAGGTAGTTGTCCGAGGGGATCCCGGCACTCTGGATGGCGGTCTTAGACCAGGAGGTCCCGTTCCACTTCTGCGCCAGGACCTGATCGAAGCCCTGGCTGCCCGAGTAGTAGCCGTCGGAGACGCACAGCGAGGCGCTCGTGCAGCTCACGCCGTGCAGCTCGTTGTCCTCAGTGGCGCTGGTGTCGGGAGACTTAGTGATGGACCAGCTCGTGCCGTTCCATTTCTGGGCCAGCGTCTGAGGGACGTTACTCCCGTCGTCATACTGACCGACCGCCGTGCAGAACGTGCTGCTCGTGCAGCTGACGGCGTTCAGCTGATTGCTCTGGGCCGGGCTGGAGTCGGCCGAGGAGACCGCTGTCCATTTGGTGCCGTTCCACTTCGCAGTCAGCGTCTGCTCGGGATTGACATTGTCGGACGAGGTGCCGACAGCCATGCAGAAGGTCGTGCTCGTACAGGTCACCCCGGCCAGGACATCGGCCGTGCCGGCGGGCTCGGAGTAAGGCACCAGCCTCCAGGTCGTGCCGTTCCACTTGTCGGCGAAGACCCCCTGGCTGGTGCCGGTGTGACCGACGCCTACGGCCAGGCAGAAGGTGGCGCTGGCGCAGCTCACCCCGTTCAGCCCGCTCGATGCCAGGGTGTCGTTAGGGACTTTCGTCAGGGTCCAGCTGGTCCCGTTCCAGCTCTCGGCCAGCGGGGTGGCGGTACCACTGAGGTTGGACGAGCCGACGGCCACGCAGGCCGTGGCGCTCGCGCAGCTCACCCCGTCCAGCCCGTTCGCCCCGGGTGCACCGGGGTTCGGGGAGGTAAGCTTCGTCCACTTCGATCCGTTCCACTTCTCGATCAGAGTCGGATTGGTGGTGCCGGTCCCGTAACTTCCGACCGCCATGCAGAACGACGTGCTCGTGCAGCTCACCGCGTTCAGGAAACTGCTGGTACCGGGATCCGGCGAGCTCACCGCCGCCCAGCTCGTCCCGTTCCATTTCTGGATCAGGGTCTTGTCGGAGCTCGTGCCGCTGATGTAGCCGGCGGCCATGCAGAAGATCGTGCCGACGCAGCTCACACCGGACAGGTAATTGTCCTGCGGAGCGCCGTTCACGTTCGGCGAGCGAACCAGCGTCCAGGCCGGCGTCGCCGCCACCGCGCTGCCGCCGCCCAGCGCGAGCGTAGCCACGACGGCCGCCCCTGCGGCCACCACCGACCGCGCATGACTGACCCACCGTGAATGCGCCCCCATTGGTCCCCCGCCCCCGTTAACGCCAGCCCAGGATCCGCTCGGAGCCTGTCCGCCGGTGATCGTATGACTGAATTAACCTGGGTCGGCAGTGTCCTTGTCAATATGAGCGGAGTGCTCGGTTCTGAAAGCTCCTCATTCGGCGCCCGGGACGGGCGACGTCAGCGAGATCCGGCAGGCACCGTCGGCGGGCTCACGGAGCACGTCGAGAAGACGGGAAGGTAGGCGAGCGTGACCGACGTTGATGCTCTTGCCACGTTCGACTTCGCGGCTTTCTTTGCTGCGGTCGACGATGCGCGCCGCGGCCGGGATTTGGGCTGGTTCGACCTAGCCGACGAACTGTGGGATCAGTCCGCGCAGCTCAACGCCGAGCGCGATGATCACCCGCTGTGCGGCGGCGCGGTCTCCCGGCTGGGCGCGCGAGGCGCGACGTCGTGTCAGTACGCGCTCTACCTGCTGCGCTGGCTCGGGCAGGCACCGGAGGAGTTCCTCACCTGTCCGGCTCTGGACGTCGGAGACGCGCGGCTCCCGGACCCAGGCCCGGACAGCCGGCTCCGGTGGGACCTCGCCCAGCTCCATGCCGCGCTTAACGATGAGCGGCAGCGGCAGGGACTGACCTGGGCGGGACTGGCCGAGCAGATCGGCTGCACCCCGAGTCGGCTGACCAATCTGAGCACCGCGCGCATGGCCGACATGGCCCTCACGATGCGCCTGACCCAATGGCTGCGCAGGCCAGCAGCTGAGTTCATCCATCCCGCGAGCAGCCGACACCGAGCCGAATTGCTCTAGCGAGAACAGCAGGGAGCTCAGCCGGGCCGACCAAAGCGTCAGCCCAGGCGCTCCGGCGGCCCGCCGCGCCGCTGAGGACTGCCTGAAGGAAGGGCTCGATAGTCCCGCGGCGCGGCCCAGTCCTTGGTAAGAAACTGGTAAGCAGTGCCCTGGAAGCTCACATGGTCCGCTAACCTCGCAGGCCAAGCGCGGCGGCCGGGAGCCGAGCGGATGCCCGATTTTCCATTCATGGCCGAACGGTCCACGATCGGCGTCAGCCGCCAGCCATGCTCGTCGGCCGCCGGCGAGGCCGCGGTGGCGCCCGGCCCGGACCGCCTCGCCGGGCAGCTGCGCCGCCGGCGGGTCCTACACGGACCGCTCCCGCTTCCGCCGCTTCCAGGGATTCGTCACCTAGATCGTTGACCGGCGAATTCGCCGCCGGTCAACAAGCAGGAAGCCCGCTGTTGGCTACGGTGGTGGGCATGGGTTGCTTCGCTGTCATGCTCACCCGGACCGCCGCTTAGCGGCGGTACCGCGGTTGCCGTAACTGCGGCCTCATTGCCTGCCCCCGCCGGGGTCAGTGCCAGGGCGTACCGCCGGGTCAGTGTCCTGCCTGCAGCCACTTGCGTGTTCCTATGCTGCCGGCCGTCCTGCCTGATCAGGGGAGCCATGTCTCAGCCGCAGCGATCCGATTCCCAGTACCAAGAACCGGCGCAGGACCAATGCGCCGCCACGATGCTCCTGATGGTCGGACTCCCCGGCGCCGGGAAAACCACCCGGGCCAAAGAACTCGCCGCGGCGAACCGGGCGCTGCGGCTGACCCCGGATCATTGGATGATCCCGCTGTTCGGCGAGCCGATGGCCGACGGCAAGCGCTTCGTGCTCGAAGGGCGACTCATCTCGGTCGCCATGCAGGCACTGCGGCTGGGGATCAGCGTCGTGCTCGACTTCGGGCTCTGGGGCCGCGATGAACGGTCGGCACTGCGCTGGCTGGCGCGATCAGCCGGGGCAGCCTGCGAGGTGATCTACCTGCCCGTAGATAAGGACGTCCAGCTCGCCCGGATCGCGCACCGCCAGGCAGCGGCACCACGTCAGACGTTTCCGATGAACGAGGCCGACGTAGACCAATGGCGGGAACGGTTCCAGGTACCTGATGCCGCCGAACTCGAAGGCGGCGAGATCCCTGGTCCGCCGGCGGGATGGCCAGGCTGGCCGGAATGGGCAGTAGACCACTGGCCCACATGCACCGACAGCTAGGCCTTACCGTCCAGTTCCACTTGGATCCACGAGTGACCTCAGGTAATCCTCCATCTTGTCCCAGCTGTCTTCCTGGCCGTCGGTCTTGGTCATGTGGTCACGGCCGGCTTGGTCACGGAACGCGAGGTTCGTCTTCACCGTCGTCACTCCGTCGGTCTCGTGCAGGTCCACAGTCTCGACCGCTTCCGCATCCGGCCAACCTTCGAACAGCCACGTGTCCACGATCCGGGTCGGCCGCTCGATCTCCAGGTAGGTTCCGCGAAACGAGCACTCGGTTCCGTCGGCGGTCACGAACACCATGTGGTACTTCCCGCCGACGCGCAGGTCGATCGAGCAGACCGTCATCTTGTCCTCAAATGGAGCGAACCAGTGGCGCACATGCTCCGGCTTCGTCAATACGTCGAAGACGAGCTCGATCGGAGCGTCGAACGCCCGGGTGGTGACAATCTCGAGATCACTCGGATATTCGATGACTGCCGTTCCATGCCGATGAGGTGTCACTGGCCTTCTCCTTGTTGTTGTAGCTCTTGCAGGTAGTCGTCCATCCGGTCCAGTCGGTCGTTCATCGCCTGCTCGTACTTGGCCACCCAGTCGTGCAACGGCCGGAGGTGCTCGGGTTCCAGGCGGTACAGCCGGTGACGCCCCTCCGCCCGGCGCTTGACGAGTCCCACCTCGCTGAGCACCCGTAGGTGCTTGGAAACCTGAGGCTGGGACATCGAGAGGTCGGTCACGATCGTCCCGACCGTCTTCTCGCCGGTGATCAGTGCGTCCAGGATTTCGCGCCGATGCGTATCGGCAACCGCATTGAAGACATCCGACGTCGTGGAAGCTCTGGCCACGGATCTAATATATTCCGCTATCGGCATGTGTCAAGCCGATGGCCGAGCTCCGCGGGGTTCAGAGATCCCGTTCGGGATCGAGCGGAGACACGCCAAGGAACGCCTCGTGGAGCGTGCGCCGGCGATCAAGCCGGGCCGGCGCCCTCGTCGCGGGCGGGCGGGGCCGGCCAGGTCCCGGCGTCGCGGAACGGCCGATTTGGCGGCCGCCATATGCAACTTCCAGGTGCATGGCGCGTCTATTGACTAGGGAAGCCCGCGGCGCCGCCGGGCTGACGGCGGCGGTCCTCGGCTGGGAGGCGTGACGCATGAGCAAGATCATGACCTGGTGCGCTGGCCTGGCTGTATTGTGCGCGCTCGCTGGGTGCGGGCAGCCGGCCTCGGCCGCCTCGGGGGGCCGGGCGATCGAGGTACCCGGCCTGGGGACCCTGAACAAGGGCGCGGGCCGCGATTTCACTACCGGCGTCAGCTCGGTGTCGTGCGCCTCGGCGGGCAGCTGCGTAGCCGGCGGGGACTACCGGGACGGCGACCGTCATGTGCAGGGGTTCGTGGCCGTCGAGAACAACGGCCGCTGGGGCAAGGCGATCGAGGTGCCCGGCCTGGGGGCCCTGAACAAAGGCGGGGAGGCCGACGTCGTCTCGGTGTCGTGCGCGTCGCCGGGGAACTGCGCCGCCGGCGGGCAGTACGTGGACGGCGACGCCCGTCATCCGGGGTTCGTGGTCAGCGAGAAGAACGGCCGCTGGGGCAAGGCCGTCGAGGTGCCCGGCTTGGGGGTCCTGAACGAGGGCGGGGGCGTCTCGGACACTGCCGGCGTCGTCTCGGTGTCGTGTGGCTCGCCGGGGAACTGCGCGGCCGGCGGGGACTATCAGGACGGCGCTGGCGCTGGGCAGGGGTTCGTGGCCGTCGAGCGGAACGGCGTCTGGGGCCAGGCGATCGAGGTACCCGGCCTGGGAGCCCTGAACAAAGGCGGGTACGCCGACGTCAGCTCGGTATCGTGCGCCACGGCGGGGAACTGCGCGGCCGGCGGGGACTATCAGGACGGCGCTGGCGCTGGGCAGGGGTTCGTGGCCGTCGAGCGGAACGGCGTCTGGGGCCAGGCGATCGAGGTGCCCGGCCTGGGAGCCCTGAACAAGGGCGGGGCGGCCGGCGTCGACTCGGTGTCGTGCGCCTCGGCGGCCAGCTGCGCGGCCGGCGGGGGCTACGAGGACAGCGGGCAGAACGGGCAGGGTTTCGTGGCCACCGAGAAGAACGGCGTCTGGGGAAAGGCGACCGGCGTACCCGGCCTGAGAGCACTGAACGACGCGGACGGGAGCCCGAACGCCGAGGTCGACTCGATGTCGTGCGCGTCGCCGGGCAACTGCGCGGCCGTCGGGACCTACGGGGACCCGTACGGCACGGCGTGGGCGGCCAGCGAGAAGAACGGCGTCTGGGGCAAGGCGATCGATGTGGCGAACGGCGGGCGGTACGCCGGGGTCAGCTCGGTGTCGTGCGCGTCGCCGGGCAACTGCGCGGCCGGCGGGGCCATCTCCAATGGCTCCGGCAGCATGACGCAGGGGTACGTGGCCATCGAGCGGCACGGCCGCTGGCAAGATGCGATCGAGGTGCCCGGCCTGCGGGCCCTGAACAAGGGCGGGGCGGCCGGCGTCGACTCGGTGTCGTGCGCCCCGGCGGGCAGCTGCGCGGCCGGCGGGGACTACGCCGACCGCCGCGGCCACCCCCAGGGGTTCGTCGTCAGCCCGGCCGGACAAGGCCGGTAGGGGGAGCCGCGTGCGCCGGTATCCGTGCCGCCGGCCAGTCGCTTGCCTTGCGGTCTGGCTGGCTGGATCCGGCCGGGCCGGGCCACCAGCCGGCGCCGCCCCGTGCGGCCGGGGCCCGAGGACGCGCCGACTCCGGCAGAGTGTGCCCTGGCAGGGAGCCAGGACCGGCTGGCGCGTGCGACTGCGAGATGATTCGGGCGCTGGATTCGGCACCTGCGTGAGCTGGGCGTCGCTGCTGTGCCGCTAACGCTTGGCAGTGCGAGCGCACGGCACGTTGATCGTATGGCCTTGCAGGTCTCGACCAACCCCGAGGCCAAGCTCCGGGCGCATGACGTTGCGCGACACGCAGCCCGAGATCCGACCCGTATCAGGGGCGCTGCCTCTGAGACCTTCGCACGGCGAGTCACCAGCTTGGAAGATCGGTTATGCAACTTGCGGGTGATCAGGCGAAACGCTGAACTGCGCACTTGTGGCACGTTTTGCCCTTGCTGCTTAGCGGTGTTCCCCCAGGGACGTGCCAGCCGCTTCAGGTGAGTCGGAGCTCTGCCGAGAGAACTCCAGTCCCCGAGCGGGGACGCCGGACTACGACGACAGTTCAGCCCGGCGCGACCACCAGGCCTCGGCGGCGGTCATTGCGCTCTCGGCCTCGCTGATGTCGCCGCCCACGAGTCCCGCGGTGGCAGCCCAGTGCAGGGGTACAAGGGCCAGAGCCCCGGGGAGCCAACGGTGCTCGTCGCGAGTCAGCGGTTCCGGAGCCGTGCCTTCGTAGGCGTCGAGCAGTCGTCCCGGCTCGAGCAAGTCGGTGGCGGGGAGCCGCACCAGGCCGCCTTGGAATGCGCCGCTCTGAGCGACGTGGTTCAGGCTGCCCGCGATGTCGTACAGCCGCTCCCTGACCCTCGCGAAATCCAAGTCCAAGGTGGCCCATGAGCCTTCTGACAATTCCACCGCGTTGCCCAATTTGTAGTCCCCATGAATCGCGGTGCATGGCAGTTCGACCTCCTTCCGGAGCCGGGAGAGCTCGCCAGTCAGTTGGCGCATCCGACACACGACCGGCTCGCTGCGGGGTCCGAACCTGCGGCGTGTGAAGCCGACCGAGTAACGAAGTTGGCCGAAGGTTCTGTGGTCGTCGAGGGGTTCGGGCGGACTGGGCTCCCAGACCGCTTTGAGCGCAGTGTGAAAGCGTCCGAGCTCCTCGAATAGGCGGACGTAGGAGTCCTCGTCCGCCCGTGGCTGGACGTGACCGATGAACTCCTCAATCTCAGCCCAACGATCACCGACCCTCAGGAGGTCGCGGCCGGAAATCCGAATCGGCCGAGCGACGCGGACTTGCGTCCGCTGGAGCCGCTCCCGCAGGCGCCGCAGTCCCGCTACCCGGCCGCGCCGCACCCAGGGCCTATGAACCCGGAGGACAACCGGCGGCTCAGCGTCTATCCGCACATTGAGGTTGAACCCACCGCCGATGTCTGCCCATCCGGCCCCTCGCGCGACGCGGTCGATCAGGGCCGAGAGGGCCGGGTCATCTGGGCTGGCTCTAGGTCCGAACCAGCGCGGCAAGGGAGCGGGAGAGGTCGAAGCTTCGATTCCGGTCATGGCAATGGCCCACCAGCGCACCCGAGGAAGGGTCCGCCGGCGAACATGGCGCAATCTTGCCGCGACGCTACGACGGCCCGCACCCCGCAGTCCTTTAAGCTCGCCTGATCACTGCCAGGTATTCATGCTGTCACACCGACTGTCATGGCGCCATCGTCTCCTTGGCGTTGGACCATCTCAGGTGGGCGCGAATGGGGGTTCTCATCCCTCTCTGCGGCCTGTCCTGCTCGTCCCCCGGTAGCGAGTCAGACACCCGCCCACGATGCACCGACTCTGTTGCAATGAGCTGGGCGGATCTGAAGCCAGCCCGAACAGCAGGAAAGTCCTCACGCGGCCGCTACGAGCCTGCCACGAGTCGGGCTCCAGCAGGAGAGCTGCCACGTTCGGCAGAGACGCACGGCCAAGTGCACGTGCCCGTCATGAGTGGCAGTCAGATGCAGATCGTGCTCCAGCGACTCGTAAGAGTGCTCGCCCTGCCATCCACGCCAACCGCTAGCCAGCCCACGGAAGAAGGCAATCAATTCGCCGAATCCCATCCCGTATTGCGCCGAGATCCGCAATGAGGCATCCCCACGGGTCCGTAAGCGCACCCAGGCATAGTCGATCTCGCCCTCAGGTCCGTATTCGACGTCACGGCGCGGAGCAGGTCCCGGAGAGCGTCGAGGCGATCTCCTGGGCGCTGAAACCTTAATCGCTCGGCTGACTCCGAATTGCCGTTCTGAGCAGGGTGGTCTGGGTGCGTTGCGCGCAGAGCCGGGCTAGCCGAGTTCCGCTAGCAGGCGCTCGCCGAAGGCAGGCGCGCTGTGCGCATGGAGGTAAGCGGCGACAGCACGGGCTGTCATCGGAGGCCCGGATCGTCCGGTGCGCTCGGCGACCGCACGGACTGCGATGATGACCGGTCCGGGGTGGAGATCGAGCGTGTCGAGCAGGAAGTCGTCCAGGGACTGCCTAGTCAGCGGCGCGGGCAGGGCGGCGGGCGGGAAGTCGGCGAGATTGTCGGTGACGATCACGTCGGCACGGCCCGCCCACGCTGCGGCGACCACGTGCCGGTCATCCGGATCGGGCAGCCGCACGGTTTCGGCAAGCGATTCCCAGTCTGTCACGAGCGCATCGGGGAAAGCCGTCTCCATCTGCCGGAAAAGGCGGGTCAGGTAGGCGTCGGTCTCCTCTCGCGAGACTCCCCGCTGGCCGAGGAGCATGCGCAGGGTGCGGTCGAGCTCAGCGAGGATCTCAGAGCTCCACAGCGGCCGGTAAGCACCGGTACTGGCGATTTCGAGCAGGACATCACGAGCCCGCCCGGGCACGAGGACACAAGTGTCGAGCAGCGCGCTGAACACGCCGGTCAGCCTTCTGGGTGACTGCGGGCAGCCTTCAGTGCTGCCTCTACCTGCGCAGGGTCGGCGTCATACAGGCCGAGGCGCTCAGCGTCGGCGACCATGTCCTCGAAGGCCATCTCTGCCTGGCTCCGCTGCCTCCTGCGGTATTCGAGGAGATCATCGAGCCGTACCTTGCGGTGACGGCTGGGCTTGTCGAAGGGGATCACGCCTGTTTCCAGCAGCCGGACCAGCGTGGTACGGGAGATCCGCAGCAGGTCCGCCGCCTCCTGCGTGGACAGCGTGAGGTGGTGCGGGGCCACGGTCACCGCCAGGCCGGCCTTCATAGCGGCGGCAACCTGCATGAGCACCTGGAACATCGACTCGGGAAGCTCGATGCTCTGGCCGTCCGGGCCGGTCAGCCGCGGCCGGACATCGGCGGGCAGCATGCCGCGGTCTCGCAGGGCGCTGAGGAAGTCGACGATCTCGGCATCTTCCTCGTGCGGCAGGTAGGTCTCATCCTGGACGGGATCGTTCCTCGCGGCCGCGGCCACCGTTACCTCCAAAACGTTCAGCACGATCATGTTACTCGTTTTGATCGAATTATAGTCATGACGGCTGGCGCCCGCAATCAGCACACAGGCCGACGGCGTCACGCTCGGCCCGCCCAGGGCCGCCACGCACTCCACGGGGAACGACAGTGTCGGTCAGACCAGAAGGTGATCGCGAAAAGCTGAGCACGGGCTGCCGTCGCATTGTCCACCGGACCTCGGCGCCGCCGCGATCTTGCTCGCGGCGGCTTGGGCTGGCTTCGTATTGACACCGACCGCTGACACGCGCACGGCCGGCGGCGCTAGAAGTGCCTGGCCTGCCGACGGCCGTCGTTGAACCTGCCGGCTCGCACGGAGACGCGGCAGAGATCAGCGCAGAGGATGAAGCTGCGCTAACTGATCTCCGGTGGCACTGGGACGAGGCCTACGAGATCGAATGCTCCGGTGACGCGTGGAGAGCCCGGTTCAAGGCCGACACGACCACGCTCTCAGCTGCCTCCGACGACGAACTGCGGAAGCTCATCCGCCGCGACTATTTTGACCGCACGTCGCCTGAGCGTTTGGGCCAGGATGTGCGCAGAACCGGAGCGCTGGTCGCGGGTGACGGTGAGCGCGCGCTACGGCAGCTGCGCGATCAGGGCATCATCTAACGACGAGCGAATGTCCCGGGGGTCAAGTCCGGTGAGCAGGCGGACGCTGCGTCGCATCCGGCGGGCGCCGGCGGTGTCGCTGTGTGAGACCCACAAGGCCACGTCCATGATCCGCAGCAGGCTGACGGCGGCCGCGGGCGGGCGGAGCGCCTCAATGTCGGAGCGGGCGCCGGCGTCCTGGAGCAGGCGGCGCAGCACGTCCCAGGTCCGGCCGGGCACATCGACTGCCCTGATCACGACGTTGTCGCTGATCGGGCAGAGCCGGGGACGCTTGCGCGCCAGCAGCTTGGTGGCACTCGCCGTGCCGATACCGTCGACCGCGGTGAGGGCGTCCCACACGACGTCGACATGCCCGAGGTCATCATCGGAGGCGTCCCACAGGTCCATGTCATGCGGGACGGCGGCCAGCAGCTCGCCGAATTCGCGCTCGCGAAGATCAAGGAGGACGCGGACCACCTGCGGACGCCACGTGATGTCCAGCAGCGCCACCGCGATCAGATCGTCGGGAATGATCTCGAACGGCGGGTTGCGGCCGAGGTCGGTGAAGGTCACCCCGGCGAACTCCGGCTCCGCGAAGTACCCGGCCACCGCCCGGTCAAGACCGGGCGCCATCAGGCTGGCCCGCAGCCGGCCGACAGCGGCATCGACAGCCTGGTCACTCGGTAACGTGAGCATGAGACAGTATGCGCACGGTCCGCCCCCAGTACGCGGGTTCGACCTGATTTCTCGTACGGATCCTGACCGTAGGCGGACGCATGGTTCCGCTGCACGTGACCGGAGCCCTGGGCTGCTGAAGGTCATATGCGTCACCCGTGCCGTCACGATTGGCCATGCTCACATGGAGCCATTCTCAACCAGGCACCAGATCGCTACTATCTGTTTCCTTAATCACAGGGTTGTCGCTTGAGACCTTCTCCAGATTTGCCACTTCGGGAGCGGCATGTCTGTGTTGTTATTGTCCGATGGGTAACGAGGGGGTCATGACAAACGGGCCGTCCGATGTGCCCGATTTCCCGACCCGGCTGTCTCAAGCGATCAAGAGCTATGAGGCCCGGTGGAAACCAGTCGACTCTGAATTGTACGAGCTCTGCCGACGACGGTCGAGCCACATTGTCTTCGCTGATGTCTACACCAAGGTCGCCATCATCGGGCGGGTCTACGAGGCCGGAGTGGCTCGCGCCTGGCACGGCAGCGGCGACCCCGAGACCGAGGTAACCCGCGTGCTGATCGAGCAGGCGGATCTCGTCTCGACCGGTCTGCAGGGGCTCGAGAACCGATCGTTCGACCGGCAGGCGGCTGCCGGGATCGTCGAACTACACGGGCGCGTCACCAGAGCCATCAGCCATCGAACGAACGGCGTCTTCCTGACTTCGTTCGTCTCGAAATATCTCCACTTCCACTGCCCCATTGTGCCTATTTTCGACAGCAACGCCCAGGCCGCGGTCGGCCAGTTCGTTGATCAGGAGGTAGTCAGCCCTATCCGCAAGGCGATGGCCGAACTGCCTGAGTGGACGCGGTCCTACAGCAACTTCGCCGCAGCCTTCGTCGTCCTCTATGAACGGGCTCATGCGCAGACCCCGTTCACGCCGACCGTCAAGGAACTCGACCACTTGCTCTGGCAGCCGAGCTGATCAACGAGGGTTGGACGCCCAGCGGCGCAAGTCGTGCTCGGCGAACCCGGCGAACACCTGGAACCTGCGAGAAGCCCCGTCGGCCAGGGGCCCCAGGGCGGTGGAACCTGCGGGTTGATCGGAGCTAGTGGTCAGGGGCGGGGTCGAACCGCCGACCTTCCGCTTTTCAGGAGGCTTTGTTGGTCCACGCTTGTCCGGTCCAGGCCATCTGAGCAGGGCTGCATGTCGTGCTGGCACCTCGTGGCATCCACGCTCATAGTCACATGTCCGGAGCTGTTGTTAGCTTGGCGTTAGCAAGATCTACAGCGGGTGCGGCTGTCCGAATGCGGCCTGCGCGCTATCTTCGATTTCCGACCCCTGCTCTAGCTCGCGGAGACCCCTGATGGCCGTACCTGACTTCCAATCCCTCATGCGGCCATGTCTTGCCGTCCATCAGGACCGCCAGCCTCATACTTCAGCAGCTTTGCGCGACCAGCTCGCTGCGCAGATGAACATAGACGCAGAAGATCGGGCCATCATGCTGCCCAGCGGCAGACAGACGCTATTCGCGAATCGTGTCGCCTGGGCGGTGACGCACATGGCCCAGGCTGGCCTGTTGGACCGCCCAACTCGCGGTGTCACGCAGATCACCGACAGGGGCATCGGGGTGCTGACGCAACATCCCGGCCGGGTTGACATGAAAGTTCTGCGTCAGTTCCCTGAGTACCAGGAATTCCGGGCCAGGACCAAGGAGCGTAAGGGCCAGTCGGGGGCCGACGCTAGCACGGCCGACAGGACCATCAGCGAAGACCTATCGCCACGGGAAGCCATAGAAGACGTCATCGACTCAGCGCACTCCGCCGTAGCGGCAGACCTACTAGGGCGGGTCATCAAGGAATCTCCAGCCTTCCTAGAGCAACTCGTGCTCCGGCTGCTCGTAAAGATGGGATACGGAGGCCTGGAGACGCCCACAGAGCACCTAGGTGGCCCCGGCGATGCGGGCCTGGACGGGCTCATCCGCCTGGACCCGCTTGGACTCGATGTCGTCTACGTCCAGGCCAAGCGATACACCGACCGCCACGTCGGGCGGCCCGACATCCAGGCCTTCGTCGGTGCCCTGCACGGAGCGCAGGCAAGCCGCGGAGTCTTCATTACCACGTCTCGTTTCAGCGCCGATGCCCGAGACTACGCCGACCGCGTGAATGCGCGCATTGTCCTGATCGACGGCCCGGAACTCGCCGCCCTCATGATCGAACACGATTGTGGCGTGATCGTCGAAGAGTCGTTTGTGTTGAAGCAGGTCGATGAGAACTTCTTCGAAGACGCCTAGCCTCCGACATTTGTGGCACTCGGCGCCTGTTCGTCCGACATCATCCGTAGTAGAGCTTGCCGATCCACTCGCCCTACCGCGGACGGCCAGCCCGCCAGCCGTGGAACGAGGACTAAAAGCTTGAGCGGAGCTAGTCCACTGCCGTTCGCAGGTGTTCGCGCCGCAGGTCACATCGGTCATGAGACGCTGCTGAACTAATGCGACCGAGGGTGAACTGCAACCTAAATTGCACCCTGTGGTCGGCAGCCTTATGTGTAGCGCTACGCCCTGGCCCCAGCGCGACATGCGTGCGGTTCGGCGCAAACTAGGCGGCTGCGCCGCAGGCGCGCCTTGGAAGTTTGAGAGGGACGGATCATGAGGGACTGGCTGGAAAATCCCGAGGCGGCTTGGTGGGCCAAGCTTCGCCGGGCACAGGTCCATATTGACGAGGTGCGTCAGCGCGTCGATGCGCTGCAGAATGCGGGAATCTGGTCGATTGAACGCAAGAGGGCGGACGGGTGCTCCTCCCGGTTTAGGCTCTACCGGGCGCACGGGTGGGCTTACCGGTTCAAGATCAACCAAGCGGTCCCGGCCGACCTCCTGGCTGCTGTCGGAGACGCCGTAGGCAACATGCGGTCGGCGCTTGACTACGTCGCCTACGAGCTGGCACGCCATCACATCGTTGAGCTGGGTGGCGAGATGGGAGACGAGGAAGAAGCAGCCACGGCATTTCCGATCCGCATGGATGAGGCATCGTTCGACAGGTTCTTTGACGTTGGGAGGTGGGCTCGCGTCCGTAACCGGCTATACGGCGACGTAGAGCGTAAAGCCCTGCGGTGCGTCCAGCCCTTTGCGCTGGCTGATGAGGCTCGCGCGGTCGGCGTTGAGCCGTCTACAGACGCCGAGCACTACCTGCTGACGGACCACGCCTACGCGCTGAATGCGGTTTGGAACATCGACAAGCACCGCCGCCTTCCGGAGGTTGCCTGGGCTCTCGGCAATCTTGTGTGGTGGTCAAAGGACGACGCTTCCTATCAATGGATTCAGCAAGTCGGGGAATTTGTTCCCCTTGAGAACGGCACTATCTTGGGTGAGCTGCACAACCGTTCCGGGCCTGGACGCCCGGCGGTTGACCCGAATCTGGAGATTGAGATCGTGCTGGCTGATGATCCGTCGCCGTATAAGTCCCCGCTGGTGGCTCGCCTGGAAAATCTTCACCGGTCGCTCGCCGGTTGGGTCATACCGCGAGTCTTCATCGTTGCTGAGGGCAACACCCCGCCGATAATGATTTCTTTCTCCCCACCCTCATAACGAGGAAAGGTGACATTTGGATTCCGGCTCACAGCCGACCTCACCCGTGGGACACACCTCAGCGGCGATGAGCAGGGGATCGAGATCGATCTTCCCGCGCCGGTCGGACTGGTGACGCTTCGGGCAGGTCCTGGGCCTATGCCCACCAGCGAAGCGCAGGTGTTCATATTTAGTGGTCAGGGCTACGCGTCGTCCGAGGAGGCTCTACAGGCGGGTCGCGCATTGAAGAATGCCATCCGACTGGCTGCCGTCGAGGTCGGCAGCGCAATCGATGTAGGGCAAGACATCGCACACGGCCAGCCCGGTCAAGTGTTGATCGAAGAGTATACCAAGAGGGGACTCCAGCTTCTGCCAGAGGTTCACGGCCTCCATGTTTACGAAGAGACCGGCATTCCAACCGTGCTCTTGGGTTCGCGCCGAGGGTACAGTGAAAACGCCCCTCAGCACAATCACTGATGCGCTTCATATTCATGCTGGCGAAAGCTCAGATGTCGTCGAAAAGCGTGCTCTGGCTTGCGACTTGTTCATTCAGTCCCGCTTTGAATCCTCGCCGAAGAGCCGCCACCTCACGCTGGTCACTGCTCTTGAGGTTCTGAGTCAGCGCCGGAAGCGCTCAGGGCGGCCTGCTCAGCTCGTCGACGAGTTCCGAGAAGCCGTAAAGAAGGCATTGCGCGAGGCAGATCCAGCGGAAGAGGCGCAGCTCAAATCGTTGATGGGGGCGGCGAACGATTTGCGGCCTGAATCGATCAGCGCGGCGATTCGGCGACTCGCTGAGTCGGTTCCGCTCTCTGACCTGATTGGCGATGCTAATCCCGGCGATCTGGCTCGGACGAGCTACGACGCGCGAAGCCAGCTGACCCACGATGGGGTGACCGGCCACGACCTCACTACCTTGCTAGGGCCGCTGGAGGCTCTCGTTCGCCAGCTGGTGCTCCATCCAGAATGGTTGTTATGACCTGAAGAGAATCACTGGAACGACCACCTGCTTGCAAAGGACATCCGTGCTGTCGGGGATCGTCGCTCACCTGGGATTCTGGCGGAAGCAAGTCGACCCGGATCGATCCTCATCGGGCCTCGTTGTGGTCAACCTTGGTGGTCAACTTCTGGACGATCGGCGTAAGACCCGCACTACCCCGTTGAGCTTGACGCTTAAGTGTCAAGAGGCTGGCTACCTGCTGATCCGTAGACATCTACGCACGTTCCTCTGAGCAGCAAGTTCGGCGTTGACATGCCGAGTTGTTGCTCAGCAGTGCGCAGCAGTTGTCAGCCCTTGGCGTCACCGTAAGTCCAAAATCAGGCCAGCCATCGACCGCGGCCAGTGGCTGGCAGACCACGTCCCCGGTGCGCAGCTCGTCACCGTGCCCGGCGGCCACTTCGGGCCGCGTGACAAGGAAGAAGAACAGCTCATCGCCTGGCTGGCTAGCCGCGAGGCTTGAGACCGAAGCTGCCGAGCAACCAAGTGGACTCGTACCCCTGACACCCTGCTTGCAAATCGCCGTCTCGACCTGCGCAGTAGCGCCGGACGAGGGCTGCCCTGCCGTGGTTCGTGTTCGTGAGGCACCACAGCGGACCGGGCTTAATGGCACGCTAATGGCACGGCGATCACGGATGGGATATAAGAGATGACGTCTAACGACGAGCAGCTTCCGCCCGGTGGCATGCCCATCGATAATCCGGTCTGGGAATCATGGCATCCCGCGCAGTTGGCCACCCTGCTGCGAGAGGTTACTGCACCGTGGTACGTCGCGGCTGGCTGGGCTCTCGACCTGTTCCGCGGTCAGCAGAGCCGCGAGCACGAGGACCTGGAGATGGGGCTGCCTGACACCCCTGAGGCATTCGGGCAGGTCCGCCAGGCGCTGCACAGCTACGACATCGAAGTTGCCGGAGGCCCGCCGCCTGGCAGCCTGTGGCCAGTCGACAGCCCGGCCTTCGCCCTCATGCACCAGACCTGGGTCAGTGAGGTACGCCAGCAGGGCGCAGACATCCTGCAGCGTATCTACCGGCTGGACATCTTCCGCGAACCGAAGCGCAACGGACGGTGGGTCTGCCGCCGCGACGAGACCATTACCTTGCCTTACGACCAGATCATCCGCCGCGACGAGAGCGGCATCCCCTACCTGGCCCCGCAGATCGTCCTGCTCTTCAAGGCCAAGGCAGCTCGGCCGAAGGACCAGGCCGACTTGGCGCGCACGCTGCCCCTGCTAGCGCCCGAAGACCGCGCCTGGCTGGCCACCACCCTTAGCCGCGTTCATCCTGGGCACGAATGGCTCACCCAGCTGTAGCGCTGCCAGCAGCGGTTTTCAAGACCGAATCAGGCAGTTCCGTGGGATGGCCCCTGACCTTGGCAGACTGCATGCGCTCGCCGCTCTGCTCGTCAGTCATCCCGCACATATCCCGCGCGCCATGCTCGTGCTCCTGGAGGCGTTCATGATGCTGGGTTGAACAGCTTCCAGTGGCCCTCGGAGACGACCTCGATGCTGCCGTCGGTCACCTTGACGGCGGTCTGATCGTCCATGGCGTATCCCGGACCTTTTATCCGGGCGGCCCAGCGTTCCGCCTCGGCCAGGCTCTTGTCCGGGAGACCGAGGTGCGGGAAGAGGCAGAAATCGACGACTCCGAGCAAGCTGTCGTCACCACTGGGAAACCACCAGTCAGCGAACCCATATCCGGTCTGGGGAGTCAGCACCATGCTCCCGGCGCTGAGCCCGACGTAGACCGTGTCGCGCAGCGACGGGAGGAGGTCAGCCAGCCCGGACTCCCGCATCCAGTGGCACAGGTAGACCGGGTCCCCGCCGTTCACCAGCAGGACGTCTGCTTCCCGGACCCAGGAGACCCAGCGTTCCCTGTCGATGCTGGGAAGGGAGGTCAGCTCCAGTACGCCCACCGACTTCCACCCCAGCTCGGTCATGGGACCGTCGGACCGCCCGCTGATGAAACGCCATGGCCCCTCCGGGTCCCCGTACGGGCCGCCGTACCCTGCGGTCGGGATGCAGAGGGCGCTGGCCTCGGCGACCGGCTTGCCCAGGAGATCGACCAGCGCGGCCAGAATGCTCGCGTTCCTGACGCCGGAGTCGGTAAGGAGAAGCTTCATCACGCCACCCTAGACCTCGCCTTTCTTCCTCGCAGGCGCCAAAACCAGGTGAGTGGGTGCCGGGTCTAGGGTCGGCGCAGCCGATCGCGTGCGACGGCCCGCAGGGCCGCTCTAGACGCGGTGACCGCGAGCCGGACAATCGAAAGCGAGGAAGACGGGACACCCCGGCCCTGCCAGATGAGCAATCGGATCAGTGCTGCTGCCAAGGGACGGCGCGGGCGTGCCGGGCGGGCCTTCCGAGGCAGAGCCCGGCGCGGGGAGCGCCGGACGCGGCGCCGCAGGCGCCGCCTTGATGACTGTGAAGAAAGTCCTCACGCGGGCGGGCCCCGAACCCGGCCCCGAACTCCCGGCCAGGCTCTACTCCGACTGAGGAGCCCAGCTCAGAACCGCGCTCACTGTGCGTCCGCGATCGTCGCCCTCGACTGCCAACTCGACGGCTAGCGCTCCGACGATGTCCAGGCCATGATGGCGATCTGGATCAGCTAAGGCTGGCGTCCATGGGCCGCCGTCGTCCTGAACGTCGACCCGTACGCTGACGCCCGGTGCCATCGATACGCGCACCGTGAAGGTGCCGCCGCGCAGGCCTGAGCGGCTATGCCTGACGGCATTGGTCGCCAGCTCGGAGGCACACAAGATCACATCATCGGCAGCAGGACAGTCCATCAGCAGGGCACGAAGGTTCGACCGGACTGCACCAACGTGCTTGGCGGTGCCTGGATAGACCCAAGCGACGGCGCGAGGAGCCTTCGTTCTCGATGCCGACGTGTGCATGACGCCTCGCTCTCGCGCGTAGGAAGCCTGAGGCGCTCGATCGTACCCCGAGTATCTTGCACGTACAATAAGTACGTGTGACTTGGCGTACTAGGGCCGTACCGCAGGTGCGAGCATGGGGTCAGGCGATCAGGAGGAGATACATGTTCGGGCTGTGCGTACGGTTCACTTGCAAGGACGAGGCGAGCGCCGAGGCCTATGACCGGCTGGTCGCCGAGACCATCGAGGCCATCAAGGCCAATGAGCCTGGAACACTGGTGTACGCATCGCACCTGGTAGACGGTCAGTCGCTGCAGCGCATCTTCTACGAGCTGTACCGCGACAAGGCAGCCTTCGACGCGCACGAGGCAGCGCCGCACACACGCCGGTATCTGGAAGAGCGCGATCAGTACCTTGCCAGCACCGAAGTTGACTGGCTGACCCCGCAGGCCGCAAGGGCATTGACGGGTGACGACTCCGACCTACCAGCAGGCGCTCGGCCGGAAGATCGCTGCCGAGCGCCGACGCCGTGGGCTGTCTCAGCCCGAACTGGCCAGGATGGTCGACCGGTCGGTGGCCTGGGTGTCTCAGGTCGAGCGGGGCGTCCGCAAGGTCGACCGGATGTCCGTGCTCGAAAGTCTGGCGGACGCTCTAGAGATTCCGCTCGCCGAACTGGCGGCAGAGGCACCGGTTGTCGCCGCGGTAACTGATGAATTGCCCGCGGCGCGGAGTCTGCGGCTCACGCTTTCCGGTGCCTACGCGCTGAGCGGCATGCTCCTCGACCGCCGTCCTCCGGCGCTCAGCGCACTCCGCAATCAGGTCCGAGAAAGTTGGGACCTCGTTCACGCGGCCAAGTACACCGAACTGTCAGATCTGCTCCGCCAGCTCGTCCCCGACTTGGAGATCGCGGCCAGGAAGTTCCCGCCGACGCGGCGAGCAGAGGCGTCCGAGTTGCTCGCCACCGCTTACCAGGCCTGCTCGGCGGCGCTTGCCAAGCTCGGCCAACCCGAAGCCGCCTGGATCGCGGCCGACCGCGCAATGGACGCCGCCGAGCGGGCTGGCAACCCCTTGCTCGTCGCGGCCGGGGCGTTCCGCCTCGTGTTCGTGTTCCTGGCTGCGCGCCATTACGACCAGGCCGAGGGAACGGCACGAACCGCCGTCGAAGCATTGACGGCCAGGGCCACCGCTGGCGACAACGCGGCTATGTCGCTGTGCGGAGGATTCACCCTGCAGCGGGCGGTCATCGCGTCGCGCCTGAACGACTCCGACACCGCCTACGGCTTCCTCGACCAGGCCCACGACATCGCGATAAGACTGGGAGACGGGCGCAACGACTTCGGCACCGAGTTCGGACCGGCCAACGTCGGCATCCACGAAGTAGCGATCTCCATCGAGCTGGGCGACGCAGGCCGGGCGCTGCGGGTCGCCTCGGGACTGGACGCAACGGACCTGTCCCCTGAACGACAGTCAAGGCTGCTCATCGACGTCGCTCGCGCACACGCACAGCGTCGGCAGGCTGATGACGCCGTTGCCGCGTTGCTACGCGCGGAGGCGATAGGGGCTGAGCAGGTCCGGGGTCACGAAGCGGTCCGCCAGCTCGTCAATGACCTGTTGACCATGCAGGAACGACCAACGGCCGAGCTGCGCGAGCTCGCCGGGCGACTGACCACCCAAAATTCAGATTGATAGCCGGTGTCTTAGGCACGTACTTTGGGTACGTGCCATTACTGAGGCGCATCGGCCTCCCCTATCGAGGGATGACCGTGAGTGTCCCGGGCCCGGCGAGCCGCCGGGCAGCCCGGTCACGGTGCACACGCTACGCATCCAGCCTGAGCGGCAAGCACCCTGGCCAGGCCACCTGCGGCACAGCACCGCCGATCGGTGTCTCTGTCACTCTGCGCCCGGCTAGGAACTGCTTCCGCTCGTCCGCAACCGCCCGCCAGGGCGGGACGAGAGGAGAGAGTTTCTTGTCCACCCTTACCGAACCGGCAGCCGTCGGGTACACCGGCCGATGCCTGCAGCCCGTCTTACTGCGCGGTCGCGTTGACCACGTGAACGGCAGGACCGGCGAACTGCTCCACCGGTACACGACCGTCCACGAGCCCGGAGGCGTCCTGAAGGTCGCCTGCAAGACCCGCCGTGCGTCACGGTGCCCGCCCTGCGCCGAGGTCTATCGGGCCGACGCCTACCAGCTCATCCGCGCCGGGCTGAGCGGCGGGAAAGGCGTTCCTGCGACCGTCGACCGCCACCCGTGCGTCTTCCTCACCTTGACCGCGCCGTCCTTCGGCCCGGTCCACGCCCGCCGGGAAAGGAACGGCCGGACGCTGCGCTGCCGGCCACGCAGGCGCAGCCGGATCTGCTCGCACGGCGCCGCCATGTCCTGCCCGCTCCGTCACGGCCGTGACGATCCGCTGCTCGGGCAGCCGCTGTGCGGTGACTGCTACGACTACACCGGCTCGGTCTTGTTCAACGCCTGCGCTCCCGAACTGTGGCGACGCTTCACCATTGCGTTGCACCGCGCCATCGCCCGCCAGGCCGGGATCACCGGCAAGCTGCTGGCCGCGCAGCTGCGCATTTCCTATGCCAAGGTCGCCGAATACCAGCGCCGAGGCGTCGTCCACTTCCACGCCATCCTCCGGCTCGACGGCCCGGCTGGACCGGCAACCGCTCCACCTGCTTGGGCAACCCTCGACGCCCTGAGCGCGGCCATCGACCAGGCCGCGAGAGCCGTTCATCTCGACCTGGCCGCCGCGCCCGGCCTGCCTCCTCACACTGTCCACTTCGGCCGCGAGATCGACATCAGACCCGTCACCACCACCGGAGATGTGACCGACTCCAGAGTCGCCGCCTACGTCGCCAAGTACGCGACCAAGGCCGCCGAGTGCACCGGCACCCTAGACCGGCGGATCTCGCCGACCGACAAGCTCGCCGAGCTGCCCATCCGCGAGCACGCCCGCCGCATCATTACCGAATGCTTGCGGCTCGGCCGCCTGTCCGCGCTCGACGACCTGCGCCTGACCGCCTGGGCACACATGCTCGGCTTCCGCGGCCACTTCTCGACCAAGAGCCGCGCCTACTCCACCACCATGACCGCCCTCCGAGCCGAACGCGCCCGGCACCAGCGCGTGACCGCCGCCACCGCGAGCCTGTGGCCGGAACCTGAGGACGACACGACGCTCGTCATCGGCCACTGGACGTTCGTCGGTCAAGACTTCCGGCTTCCCCCGCACTCGCTCAACCCCGCCAGCGCCCCCGCGCACCCTGAACCAACGGCCGAAGGAGGTCAGCCATGCCCCGGCTCCTGCTGACCGTCCCCGAAGCAGCCGAAGCACTCGCCATCTCCCGCAGCAAGCTCTACGAGCTGATCGCCACCGGCCTGGTCCGATCCGTCCGCATCGACGGGTCGCGACGGGTTCCGGTCGAAGCTCTCGAGTCCTATGTAGCCGGGTTGCTCCATCGAGAGGAGGCCGTCGATGCCCAGGCTTCGTGACGGCGTGATCAAACGAGGCGCGTCCTGGTACTACGTGATCCGCGTCCCTGACCCAGCTACCGGCGTGACCAGGCCGCGGTGGGTCGGCGGATTCGCCACCGAACAAGACGCCAAGGCAGCCCGCGACGACGCCCGGGTCCGGGCCCGGCGCGGCGAGTACGTCAACCGGTCAACTTCGACCGTCGCTGACTACCTCGCCGAATGGGCGGATGCGCACGCCGCCGCGGTGAAGCCCAAGACGCTGGCTGGATACCGCCACGACATCGACCACTACATCGTGCCGCGGATCGGCCGGATGCGGCTGCAAGCTCTTCGCCCGGCGATCATCTCCAAGCTGTACCGCGACCTATCCGAGCACGGCGGCCGCGACGGACGGCCGCTCTCGGCCACTACCATCTCCCACATCCATCGAACCCTGCGCAAGGCGCTGGCCGACGCGGTGGACGTCGACCAGGTAATCGCGGCCAATCCAGCCGCCCGGTCGAAACGGCCGAGGAGCGCCAGCGCCGAGCCCCGGCGGATCTGGACCGTTGAGCACCTGGGCATGTTCCTCTCCGAAGCCAGCTCGCACCGGCTGTTCGCGTTCTACCGCCTGGCCGCCTACACCGGCGCCCGTCGCGGGGAACTGCTATACCTACGCTGGACCGCGATCGACCTAGACGCGGCCGAGGTCACCTACGGCGGCTCCACCGCCGTGATAAGCGGCCGACGGGTCGAAGGCAGTACCAAGGGCGGCCGTTCCCGCACAGTCAGCCTCGACCGCGACACCGTTGCCATCCTGCGGGAACACAGGCGAAGGCAAGCCGAGGAACGGCTGTCTGCCGGGTCAGCCTGGACCGACAGCGGACTGGCCTTTACCAACCGATGGGGAGAGCCGCTCTACCCCGACACCGTGACGGCCCTGATGACCAAGCTGATCAACCGTCATAACGACGCGGACCCGCCACCGGCTAAGGCACTCCCCCATGCCAGGCTGCACGATCTGCGCCATCTCCACGCGACCACGCTGCTGCTCGCGGGAGTCCCGGTCCATGTCGTCGCGGTCCGACTGGGCCACGCCGACCCGGCCGTGACCCTGCGCGTCTACTCGCACGTCCTGCGCGAGCACGCGGCGGGCGTCGGCGACATCTTTGCCCAGGCAGTCAGGGCCCAGCGTTAGCAAAGCCGTTAGCACGGCCGAGCGACAGAGAAGAAGGACACAGCGTTTCCGCTGCTCAGAGGTGGTGGTCAGGGGCGGGGTCGAACCGCCGACCTTCCGCTTTTCAGGCGGACGCTCGTACCGACTGAGCTACCTGACCTCGACCGGCTCCAGGGGTTGGCCAGCGGCGCCAAGCCGCGGCCGCCCCGCCGGCCGGAGCGGTCCTGACGGGATTTGAACCCGCGACCTCCACCTTGACAGGGTGGCGAGCACTCCGAGCTGCTCTACAGGACCAAGCTGTACTGCTACTAACCAAACAAACCGCGCAACGCATCCTATGCGCTGCGCACTCCTGCCGCTGACCGAAGCCGACAGACCACGTACCCCCAACGGGATTCGAACCCGCGCCGCCGCCTTGAAAGGGCGGTGTCCTTGGCCGCTAGACGATGGGGGCTCAACGACCAACAGCCGCCTTGCCCGTGGCGCCCGCCGTCGGGGACCGATTCAGCATAGGGGACAGGCAGCCCCGGCGGCAAAGCGGATGCCATCATCTCCGCTCGGCGACCGGCCTGGACCAGCCTCGGCCGAACTGCCCGCCAGGCTAGGGCTGACGGTTCTTGTTGACCAGATCCTCGGCGATCGAGGTCTTCTGGCCTTCCTCGGGGATCACGATCCATCCCACGATGTACGCGATCACGCCCGCGCCGCCGGTGAACAGGCTCACCAGCGCGACGAGCACCCGGAGCAGGTTGACGTCGATGCCCATGTAATCAGCCAGGCCAGCGCAGACACCAGCGACGATCCGGTTGTCGCGGCGGCGCACCAGCACCTTGCCGCTGCTGCCGTTCGTGTAACTCATAAATACATTATTCCGCACTCCGCCCGGTCCTAACGAGCCGGCCTGCCCCCCGTGCCCCAGCGGCGGCCGCACGCATACGCTGGCCGCAGGAAGACAGAGAGGACCGAGCCATGCCGCGCACCACCGAACCCGTCGGCAGTGACCTGCTGCGGATCGACGACGAGCTGAGCGACGAGGAGCGCCTCGTCCGCGACACCGTGCGCAAGTTCGCGGCCGACCGGATCATGCCGAACGTCGCCGACTGGTTCGAGGCCGGAACCCTCCCCCGCGAGCTGGTCCCCGAGCTCGGCCAGCTCGGCCTGCTCGGGATGCACCTGACGGGTTACGGCTGTGCCGGGATGGGGGCCATCGCCTACGGGGTCACCTGCCGGGAGATGGAGGCGGCCGACTCGGGACTGCGCAGCCTGGTGTCGGTCCAGGGCTCGCTGGCGATGTTCCCGATCTGGAAATACGGCTCGGAAGAGCAGAAGAACGAATGGCTGCCCCGGATGTCGGCCGGCCAGGCGATCGGCTGCTTCGGGCTGACCGAACCCGACCACGGCAGCGACCCGTCGAGCATGAAGACCCGCGCGACCCACGACGGCTCCGGCTGGATCCTGTCCGGCTCCAAGATGTGGATCACCAACGGGTCGATCGCGGACATCGCCGTGGTCTGGGCCGCCACCGAGCAGGGCATCCGCGGCTTCCTGGTTCCCCGCGGCACGCGCGGCTTCACCACCCGCAACATTCATAAGAAACTATCGCTGCGGGCGTCTGTGACCTCGGAGCTGCATTTCGACGACGTGCGACTGCCCGGCGACGCCGTCCTTCCCGGCGTCACCGGCCTGAAGGGTCCGCTGTCGTGCCTGTCGGAGGCCAGGTTCGGGATCGTGTGGGGCGTCACGGGCGCGGCCCGGGCGTGCCTGGAGTCCGCGACCGACTACGCCAGGACTCGCGAGCAGTTCGGGCGGAAGATCGGCGGCTTCCAGCTGACCCAGGGCAAGCTGGCCTGGATGCTCGCCGACCTGCAGCGCGCCCAGCTGCTCGCGCTGCACCTCGGGCGGCTCAAGGAGGCCGGGAAGGTCACGCCGGAGCAGATCAGCCTCGGCAAGATGAGCAACGTCAGGACCGCCATCGACATCGCGCGGACGGCGCGGACCATCCTGGGCGCCAACGGCGTCACGCTGGAGTACCCGGTGCTCAGGCACGCTAACAACCTGGAGTCCGTGCTGACCTACGAGGGCACGGAGGAGATCCACACCCTCGCTATCGGCCAGGCCCTGACCGGCATCCCGGCCTACCGGTGACGACGCCGGCCTGCCGCAGCCGAGTGCGGCCGAAGGATTAGTTATCGGTATGGAGAAGTCCGTCACGACCACGGCGCAGAGGCTGGCCGCCGTGCTGCGGGACGCGGCCGCGGGCCGGTTTCCGCCCGCCGACGGCGGGGTCACGATCGTGCCGCAGCCATCGCCCAGGGACGCGGGGGTGCTGGGGTTCACCGCGCACGCTGTGATCTTCACCGACGCCGACCCGGGCTGGGTGGCCAGCCAGCTGCCGCCCGGGGACCTCGGGGCGCCGCTGAACTCGGCGTTCCTGCAGGCTCTGTGCGGGGCGACGGACCGGATCGCGGGCAGCATCGACATGCTCTGCGCTGCCGAGCGGCTGGCCGGCCCGCCACCGATCGACCTGCATCCCGAGCCCGGTTCCGCGCATCCGAGGATCGAGCGGGCGCTCGGTTACCGCGACGGGGTGCGGGCCTGGCGGGCCGACGGCGGCGTGGTGCTGCTCGGCCAGGGCGTGGCTGGCCGGTGGGAGACCGCGATCGAGGTCGACGCCGGGCGGCGTGAGCGCGGCCTAGGCCGGGCGCTGGCCCGCGCGGCCAGGCATCTCGTGCCCGCCGGCGAACCGCTGTGGGCGCAGGTCGCCCCTGCTAACGCAGCCAGCGTGCGGGCCTTCCTCGCGGCGGGGTTCACGCCGGTCGGCGCGGAGGTCCTGCTCGCCGGGGCCAGCCGCGGGCCGTGACGATTACTGGCGCCCACGCGGCATGCGGCGCTGCGGATGCGCTCGGCCGCGATGCGACCATAGTGGTATGAACGAGGGCGAGCGGGTAACCGACAACCGTAGCGAGTCCCGGTTCGAGCTGGCCACTGGCGGCGCGGTATCCGTTCTGATCTACCGGCGGCGGGCCGACCGGCTGGTCCTGGTCCACACCGAGGTGCCCGAGTCACTTGGCGGCCGGGGAATCGCCGGGACGCTCGTCCAGGCGGCCGTGGACCGGGCGGCCAGCGAGGGCCTGACGGTCGTGCCGCTCTGCCCGTTCGCCCGCAAGTGGCTGGAGCGCCATCCGCAGGCCGCGTCCGGGGTCAGCGTGGACTGGGGCCCGCCGCCCGACGACTGACCCGCCCGGCCGCGGTGACGACCAGGGCGGCCTGATCGGCCGCGAGCCGTTCGCACCCGGCGGCTGCGAGCAGGCTGCCCCGGCAGCCCGCGATCATCAGCACGCGAGCCTGGGCCCGCTCGATCCACGCGGCGATGTCGCCCGGACCGGCCGGCCCGCGACGTGGCTCACGGCCGTGCTTCCCGGCCAGGGTGAGCAGTGGCCGGCCCAGGTCACGGGCGGCCCGCTGCGTCTCCAGGCAGCCCTCACCGCCCGCGGGGTCGATCAGGATGACGGCGTCCGACAGGGCCACGCAGGTCCTGGTCCGGTGCCGGAACTCACCCGAGGCCAGCTCATGCAGGACGGCGCCGCGCAGGGCCCGGCGCCTCGCCGGGGTGATCGGCCCGTCCTCCTGGCGGAATCCGAGCGGGAAGACGAGGTGAACAGGCAGGCTCGCGCTCAGCGCGGCAGCCGCCGCCGCGGTATCCACGCCCGTCTGGCCGCCGGTCAGCACGCAAACGCCCGGCCCGCGGCGAAGCGCCGCCCGCAGATCAGGGTCCGGGGCGTTCGGGCTCTGGGCGCTACCGCGCGCTGAGGTCTGCCGTGGCGGTGACAAAGTAGTCCTCGATCACCGAGATGGTGTCCTGCGAGACCCCGCTGTCCAGGACGAACTGCCGAGGGCCGCCCGCATTCGCCCGCAGCAGCCGCATGAAGCCCAGGATCGTCCGCTCGTGGAGCAGGATCACCTCGCCGCGGTGCGTGTCGTGGTTGGCATACAGCGGGTTCTCCGCGAGCTTCCTGGTGACCCGCCGGGCGTTCCGGTTGCTCTGCACGTAGTCCATGGCGATCTGGCCGTCGGTGACGCCGACCACGCCGAGCAGCAGGGCGGCCATGATGCCGGTCCGGTCTCGTCCCGCCGCGCAGTGGAAGAGCGTCGCCACGCCGGTTCGCAGGTCGTCGGCGATGACCTCGAACGTGCCCTTGACCGCCGGGCGACCGCCCTCGATGTTGCTGAGGTACACCTTGGCCAGCTCGACCGGGTCGTCGGAGGGAAACGGCTCGAGCCCGAGCCGACCCTCCGCCAGCACCGAGAACCGGTGCCGCGGCACCGGGAACACCAGGCCGCTGAGCTCGGTCTCGGCCTTTGTTCGCAGGTCGATGATGCCGCCGATGCCGAGCTTGTCGAACAGGACGCTGGTGTCCGCCGGGGTGATGCTGTCCAGCGAATCACCGCGGTAGATCAAGCCGGGCTTGGTCTGCCGCCCGTCCCTGGTGCGCAGGCCGCCGAGATCACGGACGTTGTACGCGCCCTGAAGCTCGACGGCGGGCATCGCGGCACTCCCTTGTTCTTGCCTGCTGACAGCGGGGCGCCGGCCAGGACGCCGGCGCCTCAGTCAGAGTATCCGCAGCAGAAGAGCCGGTGTCAGTGTCGGTGTCAGTGTCGCCGGGGCAGCGCCGATGCGGCGATGACCGTCCAGGCCAGCAGGATGACCACGGCCACGCACTCGAGTACCAGTGCCTCGACGACGTAGTTCGCCGACATCGACTCGTTGAAGCCGAACAGCCCGACCGTCAGGCTGATCACCAGGGCGAGGATGGTCGAGGCCGTGAATCCCGCCGACGCGAGCCCGATCAGCGGTCGTGGCCAGGCAAGCAGCGCTATGGCGAGCAGCACGGCCGCGATCGCGTCGACCAGGAAGAACGGGCCGCTGGTGGGGATGTGCTTGTAGCCTTCCTGCTGCCAGAGCACCCAGTGCATCCAGCCGATCCAGCCCAGCAGGGCCGCTCCGGCTATCCGGAGCACCAGGGCGACGATGAACAGGCGGCCGCGCGGACTGAGATCCGGGCGGCGCGTCGAGGCGAGCAGCAGGACATTCGAGAGCCCGGCCGCCGGGCTGGACGCGCCCTTCGTCACCCATGTCGGCTTCTGTGCCATGGCGAGCCCCTTTCGGCCCTGATTTCGCGGTCAGGCCGGCGCCCGCGCCCGCGTCGGGCGGCGGGTCATCGGACCTGGTAGGCCGCGACTGCGCGCATCAGCACGCCGGACACGGCGGACCAGCTTGCGGTCGGCGCGGCCGCGATGATGACGCTGGAGCTCGTCTTGCCCTGCACGAAGCAGGCGAGCTCGGTGAAATGATGCGCCTTGACCTTCGTTATGTAGGCGTCGACCACGCAGGTCCCGGTCCCGCCGAGGAACCCGACGCCGTGGCTCACGGCGAGCTGCCGTGCGCTCGAGGCGTCATCATCGGTCAGGTGTTCCAGCCTGAACTCGGGCCAGCTGCGCAGCGTCTCGGCTCCCTGCTTCGGCGTCGCGTTGAGGTACATCAGGTAGCTCCCGGACGCGGTGAGTTGTGCGGCGGACGCCGTTCCGCGGTCGCCGGTGACCGAGTGCATCTGCGGCGGATAGGCGAGCACGGCGCCGCCGCCAGGCAAGCTCGTCAGGTGCCAGCCGGCAGGCGCCGGCTTGGCGGCGAGCACGTGCACGGGCGCGACGACGGGCGCCGACGACGGACCGTTGTCGTGGCCAGTCGCCGAGGCTGACGACTGGCACCCGGCCAGCGCGGCCAGCGCGGCCGCGGCGGCAGCACTCGCCGCGGCCGCGAACTTCCGGCTAGATGTCCGGTTAGACGTTGCCGTCACCATCGCTTGGCCCGCCGTTGTTGTCACCGTCGTGGTCGCCGCCGTTGTTCTGCGGGATCCCGCCGCCACCGCCGCCGTTCGAAGCTGGCGCGGAGTGCGTCGTGTGGTGATGCGTGGTCGGGTGCGACGAGGAGCAGCCGGCGGCTGCAAGGGCGCCAACCAGCGCGAGACTGCCAATCATCGCGGTGTAGAACTTGCGTGACATGCGGGGACCCCTCCCTGTGGTGCGGTACGCGACAAGTAGCTTGGCACGGACGGCGCTATAGCCATGAGTACGGACATGCCCGTGATCCGGTTCAGACTGCGTCAGATTACGTGACGCAAATCACACTGGGTAGCTTGACCTGCCGGGCTCCTGAGTGCTGCCATGAGGCGCTCCGGCTAGCGGGGCGCTACTAGCAGTGTCTGCCAGGCACGGCCGCACGCGCCCATCGGGTCGGACAGCCGCGTCATGGCCAGCCCGGTGCCGTCCGCGCCCACCGCCGTGGCCGACTCGAGCAGCAGCCACTCGCTGACCGGGTCACGCGGCAACGTGACCGAAAGGTCGATGTTGATGAACACGAACTCGGTCGACGGGAGCGCGGTCCCGATTCCGCTGCCTGAGTCAGCGACCAGCAAGGCGCGCGACATCGGAGACGCTTCCTCGTCAGGCAGCAGCGGGATCATCGGGCGTGTCCACGCTGACCTGACCTGAGCGGTGCTCGAGGCGCGGACGGTGGCCGGCCCCGGCGGCGCCGTGGGCTCCGGCGGCTGTTGGGGCTCCGGCGGCTCTTGGGGCTCCGGCGGCTCTTGGGGCTCCGGCGGCCCGGCTACGTCGGCGGTGACGTCGGTCGCCTCCGCGATGGCGCCGGCCACGGCCGGATCGCCGGAGCCGTCCGGCACGAACCGCCACTCGATCGACGCGAGATAGCCATGCTGCTCGCGCCTGAAGATCAGCGGCGGAAAGCCATCTCCCGCCGCAGGCACCGGGGCTGGAGGGCCGCCGTCCGCGATCTCCGGAACTGCTCCCGCCGGGCGCTCAATCCGCCAGCCTCGCGCGTGCAGTACCTCCTGACCGTCGACCTCCATGACCGCCTCGGCCAGGATCACCCGGCGGCCCGGGCGGATCGTCCTGGTCCTGATCGAGACCTTGCCGACCGGGACCGGCCGCAGGATGTCGACGGCGACTCGGGCCAGGCGCTGGCGCTGGTCTGGCTCGTGCCGCTCGAGCGCTCTCGCGGCAAGCGCGGAAGGAGGTCCGCCATGCTGGGCATCGGCAGCCCACGGGCCTACAGTTGCCGCCGTGGCGACATACGTGCCCCGGCCGGCCGGCTCGTAGAAGGCGCTCTCCACGGAGCGGATGTTACCGGAGCCGTATTGACGGCCCGACGGGAAGGCGCTGCGGCGTCGGCCGGGAACACCGCTGGGGCGGCCAGACAGCGGCGGGCCGGGCCTCCTGCGCCGCCGGCGCTGCGGGCAGGGAGGCGGCCGCCGGCGTCGCCGCCGCGGCGGGCTCGCGGCGACTTTCGACGACGCGCGTTGGTTCTGCGCCGAGCACAGCGCCTGCCGGACTCGGTACGCTTCATCCGGTGGGTTCGGCGTCGCGGCCAGCCCTCGGGGCGTTAGCTCAACTGGCAGAGTAGCGGACTTTTAATCCGTAGGTTCCGGGTTCGAGCCCCGGACGCCCCACATTGTCTGACCTGGGGTTATGCATCCCATCAAGATCAAAGTCGGGCTCGTCTGCCGATGAAACAATCCGCTACTTCGATTCGCTGCCTCAATTCTCTGCTCTCGCATGGTTCGCAGAAGTCGCTCTTAGCGCCGGCAGGGGCCGACCGGCCCAGGGCTGCGGCAAAGTCGTCACTGCGGGTTATGCGTGATCGTGTGCAGTGGCCTGCCTGGGCGGCGGGCGTGGTGGCGCAGGGCGGCGGCGATGCTGGTGTGCCCGGTCAGGCGCAAGATGGTGATGACCAGGTTGCGGAGCGCGGCCATGACGCGGGGGCCGTTGCGGGTTCGGACCTGGGAGGAGTCTTCGCCGAAGGTCATGTCGCGGACCCAGTGCAGGCTGTCCTCGATGAGCCAGTGCCCGCGGATCCAGGCGGCGAGCTGATCGGGCCGGGCCTGCGCCGGCGGGCAGCGATGTGATCGCATACGAGGTCTCGGTGCGCCATTTGCTGCCGGAGATGCGGCGGGTCCTGCGGGTGATCTGGATGGCCTGGGCGGCGTGGGGAAAGAGCAGGCCGGCGGTGACGGTGACTGCCTTGACGGTGCGCTTCTCGATCCGGCCGTGGGCGCGTCCTGCCTGGCTGTGGCCGGCGGGGACGTCTTTCCAGGGCAGGGAGCGGAGCTGGCGGTGCAGGCCAGGCTGGTTGCCCTTGACGGTGATCAGGTAGTGCGCGCGGCGCTGCCCGACCAGGTACTGGGCGTGCGCGCTCTGGGCATGCAGCGCATCGGCGGTGACCACCGCCCCGGCCAGGTCGATCCGGTCCAGCAGCCTCGCGAACATCGGGATCTGGGGTGAAATAGAACCGTCCGCGGGCGCGGCGAACCCCAGCGTGGCCTGGACGGGCCAGGCCGTGTGACAGGAGCGGCGGTCAGGCCGCCGAGGTGAGCTGGACTGTGTATCCGAGCTTCTCCAGCTGGCTTGCCAGGCGGCGGGCCTGATGTTCCTTGTCGTGGCGAGTGCTGTAGTAGTCCTCGCCAGGATCGGTGAACAGCTCGCCGGTAGTGAGCATGTGCCAGGTGACGTCAAGGAGGCTGTGGGCGACGGCGACGGCTGCCTTGTTCGGGCCGCGGCGCCTGGCGATCTGGCGGTACTGGGCTCCGAAGTAGCTGCCCTTGGTCCGGGCCGCCGCCCTGGCCGACTCGACGAGTGCCCGGCGCAGCCACCGGTTCCCGGACGTGGTGGCGACCTGGCGGCGCTTGCCCGCGGATTCGTGGTTGCCCGGGCACAGGCCCGCCCATGACGCGAGGTGCGCAGGGCTGGGGAACCGGCTCATGTCGGCGCCTGTCTCGGCGATGATGACCTCGGCGCTGGCCCGGGCGATCCCGGGCACGTCCTGCAGCAGCCGGGATGCCGATGCCTAGTCCGCTTCGATCCGGATGGCGATCTGCTCGTCGAGGATCGCGATCGATTCGCTCAGGAAGTCCAGGTGGGCGAGGATCTGCGCGGCGGCGACGGCGTGATGCTGGCCGAAATGACCGTCCAGGGCCGCTGCCAGTTCCGGCATCTTCGGCCGCAGCTTGCCCATCGCGAGCCCGGCCAGCGCCGCCGGGTCACGTTCTCCTGCGATCAGGGCCTCGATCATCGCCCGCCCGGACTGTGTCAGCACCCTGGATGCCACGGAGGTGAGCTTGATCCCGGCATCTTGGAGTACCTTCTCCAGCCGGCCGATCTCGCTGGACCGCACGTCGGTCTGCGCCCTGCGGTAACGAGTCAGCTCTCGGAGCTCCCGGATCGGCGGAGGCGGCACGAAGCTGGGGCGGATCATTCCGTGCGCGGCCACGTCGGCCAGCCACTCGGCGTCGGACATATCGGTCTTACGGCCGGGCACCGTCTTGACGTGATGGGCGTTGCACAGCCACAGCACGAAACTGTCCTCAAGGGCGTAATAGACCGGCTTCCAGTACACCCCGGTCGCCTCCATCACGACCAGGGTGACCTCATCTTCCGCCAGCCACCCGGCCAGCACTGCCAGGCCGCCGGTCGTGGTCTTGAACCTCGCCTTGTCCGTGCGCACGCCACCGCGCGGCCCGGGCGTCCGCGCGCACGCGACCACCTCGTCACGATGCACGTCCAGGCCCGCCAGCCGATCATGGATCTGCTCCATGCCCTCCTCCTTTCCGGGCGCCACCCGGGGCGGGAGCGGTGCGCTGCTGGGCCCACGCGCCGGACGCGTCGTCCAGGGCATCAGCGTCCAGGCTCTGCAGCACCCGGCGGAACGTGGACTCGCACGGCACCGCGCCGATCACCCCGAGCCCGTCCAAGGTGGCCTGGTCAGCATCGGCTGCCCATTCCGCGATCGCGGTGAACGACCGGGCGCCCGCCAGCACCGCGCACACGGCCAGGCCCAGGATCACGCCCAGCTGGTGCCGCACCCCGCGGCGCGCCCGAGGATCCGGCACCGCCGCCAGCACCGGCAGGACAGACGCGCCGGCACGGCCCCGCGAACGCGCGACGCGAAGCAGCTGGCCAACCGCAGGGTCGATCGGTGAAGATAGCGCAGCGGGCATGGCCCCTCGGCAGTGATCCGGCAGGTGTAGGAACCGCCATGATCACTTCCCGGGTCATGCCCGCGCCGCTACCCGACCGCCCCGGCGTGTCGCAAAACCCTCAGGTACAACCAGTTAAGACTTTGCCGACCCCCTGCCGACCGGCCGCTGGTAACAGAGCGTGATGGCCTGTGCATCGTCAGAGCGGGGACCCGCACGTGGCATGAGGGCTCCCATGTCGCCTCCCTCACACCGTCAATTCGGTGCCGAGCGCCGACTCTGCGCGGGCGGTTTGAAGGCTTGAATATTCTCAGCGAACGCCATAACCGCCAGTTCTAAAGGGTCGGAGCAGCCTTGGTTGGTGGTCCACAAGCGAGCGCTGTGCAAGTAGATCGGCGCCGTATCGGATGTCTGCCGCAGGTACTGGAAGCCGCTTGATGCGGGTCGATCCGAATCAGGTCCCAGCCTGCCGGTTCGGGCCGCAACAGGGGGAACGGTGCGCACGCACGCGTGATGGTCAGCGGCCCGGCGAAAGCGCCACGGTTGTCACCAGGTGCCGAGGCTGAAACACTTGGCAGTGTGCGCGCACGCTCGCTCCGCGGGAGCGTCCTGTGCTGCCTTGTGGCCTTGTCGCAGGCACTGCTGGCCGGGTGCACCGGGAGCCCCGCCGGGCCAGGTTCAATGCCGGGATCGTCCTCACCGCGGCTGACCCGCACCCCGGACTTGACGATGGCGTGCTTCGGCCACGGGGTTACCGGGTTCATCATGCCTGGCAGCCAGGCCGGTGACGAGACGGTGCTCGGGAGCATATCGGTTCTGGCCGGCGACCATGGCCCAACCGTCGCAGCGTTCCAGCATGTCTCGTGGCGTTACTGGCAGAAGCGCGGCCTCTTCATCAAGGCAGGCACGCCCCCGGTGACGATCACGGTGCCCGCAGCGTGGCGCAGCCGCGTTGCCTTCATCTGGGGTAAAAGCCACCGCCCGGTCACCGGCTCGCTGCGCCTGACGACGTGCGCCCAGCCGAACGTGTGGGACGCCTACGCTGGCGGCTTCTTCCTCATGACACCGGCCGCATGCGTGCCCCTTATCTTCCGCATCGGCTCCCGCGCCGCCACTGTCAACTTCAGTATCGGCCGCCGCTGCAGCTGACGCGCGGCGGGCCCGCCGGATGCGATCCGACTCACCGAAACGGCTATCACCTGCGGAAAGGTCCCGACCAGGTACGGGAGCGGTTCTGGTGAGCTGCCGCTGGAGCGTGACGGCCGCATGCATTAGAGCGGGAAGCCGGACGTGCCGCGAGTCTTCCCACAGCGCGAACCTCGCGCGATCATTTCGTTGCAGATCGCCCATGCTCGTTCTTAGGCGGCAGGCCATACCAGGCGTTGGCGGGTTCAGATCTGCCAGTTCGGCACGTCGGCGCTGGTCCGCACAGCCAGCTCATCCTGGTCGCCAGCAGCGCGCGCCGGCCGAGCGCGCGCAGCGCGATCCGGGTGGCGGAGCCGACGACGTCGCCGGGCCGGGGCCGCAGCGACGCCAGCGCAGTGACCAGGGCAGCCGGGGTGAGCCGGCCGAACCGGGCCCGCAGGTCATCGGGGCCGGTCACGATCAGGGCCCGGGCCTGGTTAATCGTCCGGGTGCGCTCCCCGGCCGCGCTCCGCCTGGCGGCCATCAGCGCCTCGAGTTGGTCATGCGGTCTGTCGGCGTGTGATGAGTTCGGTGAGGGCATGGGCCTGAGGGTCTTGTCACGCTGTGGTGGGCGCTTTTCGCCGGTGGGGGGCGGTGGCCGGGGCGGGCGTGAAGGTAACGTCGATGCTGAGGCCTCCGTCGGGCTGGGGGCTGATGGCGAGGGTGGCGTGATGGGCTTTGGCGATGGCGGCGACGATGGACAGGCCGAGGCCGAGGCCCTCGGTTTCGGCGGACCGGGTGGTGGATAGCCGCTGGAATGGCTGGAGCAGCCGGGTGGCCTGTCCGGGTTGGATGAAGGGGCCGGTGTTGGTAATCGTTAGGGTGGGGTGGCCGCCGCTTGTCGTGACCTGGATGCCGATCCGGCCGCCCGTGATGTTGTGCCGGATGGCGTTATCGATCAGGTTGGCGGCCATTCGTTGCAGCAGGCGGGCGTCGCCGAGCACAGGGGCCGGGCTGATCGAGGCGTTGATGGCCAGTCCGCGTGCGGCGGCGTCTGGCTCGCGGGTGTCAAGGATGTTGCGGGTGATGTCCGCGAGGTCCGCGAGGTCGCGGTAGTCCAGACCTCGCTGGCTGCGGGCCGGGGTGAGCAGCGCGTCGATCAGCACTTCCTGTTGCTGGCCGGTAACGATCACGTCTTCGCAGACGGCCCGGAGGGAGGCGGTACTGGCCTGTGGGTCGGCGAGGGCGACTTCGAGCATGGCACGTTCGAGGGTGAGCGGGGTGCGCAGTTCGTGGGAGGCGCTGGCCGCGAAGCTCCGCTGGGCGTCGAAGGCGGCCTCCAGCCGCTCGAGCAGGCCGTCGATGGTGTCGCCCAGGTCTTTGAGCTCGTCGCCGGGGCCGGGGACGGCCAGCCGCTGGTGCAGGCTGTCTTCGGAGATCGCGCGGGCGGCGGCGGTCATTTGCCGTAGCGGGCGAAGCGCCGTCTCGGCGATCAGCCAGCCCAGCGCGAACGATGCCACTGCCATGACGGTCAGCGCGATCGCGGACACGACGAGCAGGTGGTTCAGGACCGCCGCGTCCTGGCGGACGACCTGGGCGTGTACCTGGGCGCGACCTGGAACTGCAGTTGCCGCGCGGCACCCTTAACGACGTGGGCGGGCGCGGGGGACGTGATGGTCGGGGGCCAGGGCCAGCCGCGGGCCAGGATGTTGGTGATGGCCAGCAGCCCGGCGCCTGAGGCCAGGAACAGGGCGCCGTACAGGGCGGTCAGGCGCAGCCGCACCGTGCGGCGGGGCAGCCGGTCGGCTAGCCGGGCGGGGTAAGAGCGTGGGCGCAGCAATCGCCGGTTATCTTCGCGCGCCGGGGGGATCAGGCCTCACGGCATCCGAGAGGGACGGCTGGTCGCTGGGGTTGCTGGTTACCGGCCCGGCAGCAGGAGGCAGGTGACGCTGTCAGTGAACCAGCGCTCGAAGCGTGCGGTGGTCCAGTACCGGTCGCTGGTGAGGCGGCAGAAGATGACCGGGTCCATCAGCATCCATACCGCGTCGACGGCGTCGGTACGGCCGGTTCCCCCGCGGAGGGCGGACCGGCGCATGATGCCGTCCACGAGCCACGTGGCCATGACTTCCCGCTGGGACTTGAGCTGGGCGGCGACCGCGGCGATGTCCTCATCGGTGCGGGCGCCCTCTAGGGCGGCTGCGGCCAGCCCGGCGGCGCGCTCGGCTGAGCCGGCCATCACCCGGGCGAATGCCGCGACGAAATCGGCCGGGCCGGCTATGGATTCCGCGCGGACCGCCCACTGGCGGTCCAGCATTGCCTCCTGCTCGTCGTCGCCCGCGATCGCCACGTCGATCACCGCTTTCAGCAGTCCCGCCTTGGTCCGGAAGGCAAGCTCGACGGTGGGCAGTGCGACGCCTGCGTCAAGGGCGACCGCGCGCATCGTGGTGCCGGCATAGCCGCGCGCCAGGAACCGCCGGGCGGCTGCCGCGATGATGCGGGCACGCGTCTGGCGCGCCCGCATCTGGCGGCGCGGCGAGTGGTAGCCGCGTGCCGCCGTCCCGTCCGTGCCCGTGGCGCTCATAATCGGCTATGGTACTGCCATAGCCAAATAAGAAGGAGCGACAGGCGATGACCGATGACAGCGCACCGGACGACCCGGGCGTCGAGGCCACGGTGGCCCGGCCCGGCGGCATCTCCTACCTCGGGCTGCCTGCCCGGGATGCGGCAGAGTCCGCGGCGTTCTACCGCGCGGTCTTCGGCTGGGAAGTACGCGGCACCCCGGACCGGCTGAGCTTCAGCGACGGCACCGGCCACGTCATCGGGCACTGGCGCACCGACCTGCCCGCCGCGGGGGAAGCCGGAATCCGGCCCTACATCTACGTCACCCGGCTCGACGAAGTGCTCGCCAAGGCAGTCGAGCAGGGCGCCGAGGTGGTCAGCGCTCCCTACCCGGAAGGCAGCCTGACCATCGCCACGGTCCGCGACCCCGCAGGCAACGTCATCGGCATCTGGCAAGAGGCCGCACGCTGATCATTTCAGAGCCAGACAGGCACCGCGGCATCGGCTGTGGCCGGGCCGCTGGATGGGGCCCGATCCGGAGTACCTGCGGCTAGTGCATGCAGGCACCTGCCTGCTGCTGTTGAGGCCGGTACGAGGGTGGACAGCATCGAGTAGATCGCTGGCGGTGGATGGATTCGACGCCATGCTCGTCGGCCACGCCGACCTGGCGGCGTCTCCGGGGCCACCTGGGAACCCCGGTCACCCAGACGTTCGGCAGCGGTGATGGACGCCTTGTACCGGATCCGGTCCGCGGCGAAGGCCCGCGATCCCAGGCACAGAACGCCCCCGGCCCGCCGACGCCTTGCCGTAACCCCGCTCAGCGGCACCGCGGTACTCCGCGCCCGTCACAGAGCGCTATCGTTGCTCAAAGTAACTGCGTCGGTCCGACTCCTCCGGCAAGCCAGGTCCGCAACTCTCGGGAAGAGGCTGCCGATGAACTTGCCAATAGAAATGCTGCGAACCCAGCGACACGAGCGCTTGGAGTTGCAGTTACAGGGACATCTACGCAGGTAGATAAGCCGGCGAACCTGTCAACGGTTCTTTTAATCCGTAGGTTCCGGGTTCGAGCCCCGGACGCCCCACAAGGTCTGACCTGCGCCTATGCCTCTAGAGTTAGTTATTGCCTAGACTATTTTGCCAATGGAAAAGTTCGCTTCTCGCGAGCGCAGGGTTCGCACATCTCGCTGATGTGGCGCCCTAGATACGATCATGGGAGCGCAGTATCGGACGTCTTGCGGCTACGCACAGTGCGCATGGCGGTGTGGCTCGCGACTCGCGAGCCTTGCGCGGGACTGCCGACAGATGTAACCCCGGTGATCAGCGAGTACGGAACAGCCGGGCATCTAAGTGGCCCGGAGCGGGGGTCGCACGTCGGTAAGCGACCATCGCGCTGCAGTGCGTGCGGCGGGGCGAGAGTAACTTCCCTAAGGCGTAAGGTACTTTACCTCTTATGAGAACACCGTCGCCGCCCCTGCTTCCGCTACTGCGGTCACGGGCTCAGGGCGACCTGCTGGCGCTGCTGTTCCTGCATCCCGAGCGGGAGTACAGCCTGACCGAGGCGGCCGCGCTGATCGGCGTCAGCGTCAAGACGGTGCACACCGAGGCATCCCGCCTGGTGGCCGCGGGGTTCGCCAGCGACAGCCGCCGCGGCAACGTCCGCCTGCTGCGGGCGGTGACGGGAACGCCGGTCAGCCGGCCGCTGACCGACCTGCTGGCCGTCACCTACGGCCCGCTGCCGGTGCTGACAGACCTGCTAGCCGGCACAGCGGGCGTCAGCACCGCGTACATCTACGGATCGTGGGCGGCACGGTACGAAGGGGAGCCAGGCCCGGTCCCTCACGATATCGACGTGCTCGTCGTCGGCACGGCCGACCGCGACGACCTGGAAGAGATCGCGCGAACGGCCCAGGACAGGCTCGGACGCCCCGTCGACATCCGCCGCGTCACCCCCGCCGCCTGGTCGGCCCCGGACCCCGAAGACGCTTTCCTGGCCTCCGTCCGCCAGCGACCACTTGTCCGGATCCCGGTCGCCGGGCACAAGGAGGAGCCCGCATGAGATGGGGCCAGGGCCGGGTAGTCATCGAGCGGATGCTCGCCGATAAAGAGCTCCAGAGCGTGCCCGCCAGCCGAGATCACGCCGACAGGCTGATCTCGCAGGCCCGCAAGCACCTGGCCTCCGCAGCCGACATCTGCGACGAGGACCCGCCCGGCGGATACGCGCTCGTCTACGACGCCGCCCGCAAGGCGCTGACCGCCATCCTGGAAAACCAGGGATTGCGCCCGACGACCCGCGGCGGGCACCTCGCCGCCTACGAGTCGGTCCGCGCGCAGCTCGACCCCCCGCTGGGCAAGACCCTGCGGCCCTTCGACCGAATGCGCCGCCAGCGGCACGACGCGGAGTACCCGCCCAGCAACGCCCCCGCCCTCACCGCCGACGACGTGCGCGAGGACATCCCCAAAGCAGCCGACATCATCAGCCTCGGCGAGCGCGTCCTCGACCAGATGTCGCCATTCTGATCACAACGGAAGCCCGGTCATATCGGACTACCCAGGCACCGCGACAGGCATCATGGCCCGCGACTACCCAGCGTGGTACCCGCAGCGGACCACCCGGACGGGACCAGTGACCGGCGACCACATGCCGAACCACTGCTCGGCGCCGTAGGCTTCGAACCGCTCTACCTCGGTGAACCCCAGCTTCGCCGCGAGCCGCATCGAGCGGGTGTTGGCGGTCTGGCTAAAGAGCGCCACCCGCTCGCCGGGAAGCTCGTCGGCGAACCAGCCGAGCGCCGCTGCGCACGCCTCGGCGGCGTACCCGAATCCCCACGCCTCCGGCAGGAACAGGTAACCGAGCTCGGCCTCCCCGGCAGCAGCCGGAGGACCGTGCCCCGTTGCTCTCCTGAGAATGATCTGGCCGATCATGGCTCCGTCGAGATCGACTATGAAAAGGCCGGGGCGCCGCTCGGGCGCCCCGGGCATCTCGCGCTCGAGCTCCTCACGCGGCCGGGGGCCACCGAGGTAGGTACCCACCTCTGGCGAGGCGAGCAGCTCGATGAACGCCGCAGGGTGTCAGCGATCATGGAATTGAGCAGTGAGGGGCGTGCTGCGATCACGTAATTGACCACCGCGATCACGTTATTGACCATGGTCAGGACGTGCGTGTCGGGGTGGACCTGGTCGTCGGGAAGTCAGGATGATTCCCCCGTCGAAGGGACGGGGGCCCGGTGGCGAGGAGGACGTTCGACGTGATTGATATCTGCGAGATCTTCACGCACTGGCACGCGGGCCGGTCGAAGAACGAGATCGCCGGCAGCCTGGGGCTGTCGCGGAACACTGTGCGAAAGTACCTGGCGGCGGCGGAAGCTGCCGGGATGGCACCGGGCGGCCCGGCGGTCAGCCAGCAGGAGTGGGCGGAGCTGGCGCGCCGGTGGTTCCCGGAGCTTGCTGATACGCGGCTGCGGCAGGTGACGTGGCCGGCGATCGAGGAGCACCGGGATTACATCGTCGCCCAGATGGCGGCCGGGGTGACGATGGCCACGATCCACCAGCGGCTGGCTGATGAGCGGGGGCTGGCGGCGTCGGTCGCCAGCTTGCGCCGGTTTGTGGCGGCGAACCTGCCCGAGGAGGTCCGGCGCTCTCAGGTCACGGTGCTGCGGCTGGTGCCGGCCGAGCCTGGCGCCGAGGCGCAGATCGACTACGGGCAGATGGGCCGGTGGACCGACCCGTCGTCGGGGCGCAGGCACGCGGTGAACGCGTTCGCGATGGTGCTGTGCCGGGCGGGTCGTCCGCCGGGTCGCCCGCCGCGCCGGCCTGGCCAAGAAGATCGGGCCGCACACCCTGAGGCATGCATTCATCACCGCCGCCCTCGACGCCGGCGTCCCGTTGCGGGACGTCCAGGAGCCGCCTCCCACGCCGACCCGCGCACCACCATGAGATACGACCGCGCCCGTGTATCGCTGGACCGGCACGCCACCTACATCGTCGCCGCCTACATTGCCGGAGCCGCCCGGTAACGCGACCAGATCTCCGGAACGCCGCCTGGCAGCGCCGAGCCGCCAGGCGGTCGGCTCCCAGCTTCCGCCAGTGCTATCCGTGACCAGTGTCAGCAGGCAGATCGCGCGCGTGCGGCTCGATCTGCGCGTCCCTGTGGTCTGCCTGCAGCCATCGGAGGGCGATCCAGAACAGGCAATCGGAGCGCCTTACCGCCCATCGAAAACTGACACGTGACGCGCCGCGACGCACCGGTGATCCGGCCCAACGGAGCGGTCAGGCGTCGGCGTCTTTGTCGGCCGATCCGCCGCCGGAGATGGTGCTGGTGCTGGCTCTCCAGGTATCGCCACCTTCGGTATCGGGCTCATCGGGCCACAAGCGCACCGCCCGTGCCGCTGCAGCACGTATCTCGGTGCCGTCCAGGTCCGCGCGCGTCTCGGTCACCGCATGTTCAAGCCACGATGCGACCAGAGTGACCGGGCCGTCCGGCGGCAGGGGATGGACCCAGAAGTCCTGATCCCAGGCACGAGCGCTGCCGCCGCCTCCCTGCTGGCTCAGGACCAGCTCGCCGTCGTCAGAGTCGCCGGCGGGTAGCAGGTGCCCGCTGGTCGTCGCGGTCCGGCGGCCATCGGCATACAGCACGCCAAGGCGCAACACATCGTCGGGCGCATGGGCGCCCCGGAAACGCCGGTGCCAGGAGAACGGATCCCCCGACGGGCCGATCTCGGTGTCCACACGCCGCAGCCGCGCATGAACGGTGAACTCGAACCCGTTCGGGTAAGCGCGAACGCTCCCGACCGACACCGCCACTTCATCGGTACAGAACAAGAGCAGCTCTGCTGGAACCGACGCGGGAATGACCGTGTCCGGGCGCATCCAAGACGGCCGGCGCCACTGCTCCGGCTCGGGCGGCGGGGGCTGCGGAATGGAGTCGAAGAAACTCATGCCGCCAGCCTGCCACCCACCGAGCCGGCGCCTGACACTGGCGTTCCCGACCAGGCCGTGCAGCAACCACGTAGCGCCCTCTGAGCTGCGGAGGCCGCGAATCATCAGCTACCAGAACCGTGACTCTGCGCCGCCAATCGCGGCTGATGCGGCTGCAATTCCGAAGCGCATAGTCGGCGATCCGGCGCTACGCTGGCTAAGAGGCGGACAAGGTGCCTGTATCGGACCTTGCGGCTCGCGAGATTTAGTTTCGGCAACTTGCTGATGCCCGCTCTGAGATGGCAGGCCCAGGTAGTCCCCTTTCCGTTAATGTGAGCTGGGATATGACGTATGTGCTTACGGGCCAGCACGGAACCCGCGCCCGCGGAGGGCTGCGGGAGGAGAACGTGACATGGTGATGCGGTCTGTGCGTGGGGCGGTCACGATGGCGGCGGCGCTTGCGGTTATCCCGGCTGGGGTGGCCGTTGCTCAGCCGTGGCGGCCGGCGGCCGGTCCGGCCTGGTTCGCGGGCGCCAGCGCGGCGGGTATTCGCGCGGGTCAGCGCATCAGCTTGACCGGGCTGCATCTCGTCAGCGGCGTGGTCCGCGACCCGACGGGGCGCGGCTTGGACGGAGTATGCGTGCTTGCCGTCGGGGCTGGCGGAGTCGTGCGAATGGCGCGCACATCGGCTAACGGCAGTTACGAGATTTCGCTGGCACGAGCCGGGGCCTACTCGGTGCAATACCGGGACTGCGCCTCCGGCCGGGCCTCTGTTGCGGTTACCGCCAGGCGCCAGGTGGAGGTGGGCGGCAGCCCGGTCACCGCGCTGCCGGTGACGATCCTGAGACGGCCCGGTAAAGCAATGCGCAAGGAGTTTCTGGCAAGCGCAGGCGTCATCACCCCGAAACAGTGGCGCATCATCCTGGCGCGGCCCGGCCAGGTGATCGATAACGGGCAGGCGCGCCAGGCGACGGCTACGAGCACGCGGTGGGCGGTCATCACCGGGCGCGTGACCGACCCGTCCGGGCATCCACTCGCGCGCATCTGTATGTGGATCGTCGGCAGGACGTTCGCGGTGGGCACGAGCACCAACATGCATGGGACTTACCGGTTCAAGATCGCAGGTGGCGGCATCCCCGGCCACAGGTATCCGGTGGAATTCGACTCCAACTGTGATACCGCCAACCCGTTCGTGCCGATAGCGCCCGGGCGCTGGGCGCCGGAATGGTACAAAGACAAGTTCTCGCACGCCAAGGCGACCAGGGTGCCGCTGCGGGCTGGTCGGATAACGCGTGGCATAAACGCCGTAATGCGGCGAGGCGGCGAAGTCAGCGGCAGTATCTCGGGCTCTGCTCGTCGTCGGCTTAAGCACGCGTGCGCTGTCCTCACCGACTCATCGGGCCAGGAGTTCGGGCAGGCGCCCACGAACGCGAAGGGTGAGTACACGATCACCGGACTTGACCCGGGCAGTTACCGGCTGCTGGGCATGGCCGCCTGTACGGGTGGCGTCAGCGATTACGCCCCGACGTGGTACCCGCACGCAGCCAGCATCAAGAAGGCACGAGTCATCAAGATCCGGCTCGGCCATCGCACCAGCGGCATCAACGTCGTGCTCCCGAAGTTGGGCACTGTCACTGGGTTCGTCCGCCTTGGCGGCAGAACCGGCAAGCCGCTGCGCGGCATATGCGTCAACGTCTACTCGCTGACGAACCCTGACCACTACGGTTACGCGACGTCCCGGGAGAACGGGAAATACGTCGTTGAGGGATTGCCGGCCGGCAGCTATGAAGTCCTAGCGTCGGCAAGCGGTTGCGGCAGCGACGCCAACTACGCGCCGGCCCGGTATCCGCGCGCGGTGCACGTCGCGAATGCCAGGACCACGGCGGGGATCAACCTTTACATGCGCCCCGGCGGAACATTGACCGGTGCAGTCACCGACGCGGTGACCGCCAAGCCCCTCGCCGGGATCTGCGTGGGTGACAGCGCTGGCGATTTCGCGGTCAGCGGGAAGAGCGGCCGCTACAAGATCGATCAACTGCCGACCGAGCGCACGACAGTCGGTTTCAGCGGCGGATGCGGGAACGCGGGCAGCTACTCGCCTCAGTACTACGACGATCAGGTGGCCCAGCAGGCCGCGCGGAAGGTGATGGTCACCGCCGGACAGGTGACGAGGGGAATCAGCGCAGCGATGCTGCCAGGCGCGACCATCGCCGGGCGGGTGACGAACTCATCAGGCCGGCCAGTGTCCGGGGTCTGCCTTGCCATCTTGCCCGCCAACCAAAGCGGCTATGGCATCATCGGCGGTAACACCTGGACGAACGCGGCCGGTTCCTATGCGGAGGCGAACCTCGCGCCCGGCGGCTACGCTGTCGCGTTTTTCAGCGGGTGTCGGGGACCATCGAATGCCGCGGTGACCCAGTGGTTCAAGGGACAGCCGGCCGAGGCAACAGCCGGGCTAGTCGATGTCGGCGCGGGCGCCGAGGTCTCGGGTATCGACGCCGTGGTCGGTCGCGGCGGCGCGATAGCCGGCACGGTGACCAGCGCGGCCGGCCAGCCCATTGACTTCGACTGCGTGACCGCGATCGACCGCCGGACCCGCCAGCCGAGCGGATTCCAGTCGCTGAGCGGCTCCGGAGCCTACACGATATCCAGCCTGGCTCCGGGGAAATACACGGTCGTCGCCGCCGACTGCTACCTCGGCGACAACTTGGCCCCGAGTGTCTACCGCCGCATGGTCAGGGTGCGGCCGGGCGTGACGACCACGAAGATCGCGCTGACGTTGCCGCCCGGCGGCGCGGTGGCCGGCAAGATCACGATGGCGGGCAACGGACGGCCGGTGCGCCGGGCGTGCGTGCAGGCAACTCCGGTCAGCGCGGCGGCCGCTAACCTCGGCTTCGGCAGCCTCGGCCTGACCAGCACCTCCGGCACGTACAAGATCGCCGGCCTGCGCACCGGGCGCTACCGCATCGAGATCTACCCAAGCTGCGCCAGGCCCGCCGTGAACCTGCAGGCGCTCGCACTTCCGCGTGCGGTCCGGGTTGCGCAGGGCACAGTCAAAGCCGGCGTCAATGCTTCCCTGCACGCCGGCGGCTGGATCGCTGGCCTCATCACCGGCCCACGGTCCACAGCTGTCCCCGGCGCGTGTGCCGAGGCGTATCAGGTTCCTGGTGGCCTGCCCGCCGCGAGCACCAGCGGCGCGCACGGCAAGTATGTCATTACCGGGCTGACACCCGGCAGGTACCGGGTGGAGTTCGGGGATCCGTCCTGCTCCGACAGCGCGCCAGGGCTCGGTACTCAGTGGTACGACCACGCCGCAAACAGCGGCTCGGCCACCATTATCACCGTGAAGGCCGGCCACAGCGCGACCGCTATCAACGGCGCCCTGCCCGCTGACGGCGCGATCACCGGGTCCGTGAGCGCAACCTCGGCCTCTTCCCTCAGCGGTGTCTGCATCAGCGCCGTCCCGGTGGCGAAGGGCGAGCCGGCGGCCTTCACCGTATCCGCACGCGGCGCGTACACGCTGGCCGACCTGCAACCGGGCCAGTACCGGGTCAAGTTCCAGGCGGGCTGCGGCAAGGGGGGCATCAAAACCCAGTGGTGGCAGGACGCCGGCTCCAGCTTCACCGCGAAGATCATCACTGTCAGCCCAGGTGACACGGTCAAGGGTGTTAACGCCGTCATGAGGAATACCTGAAAGCCGCAGGCTGGCACGCGCCGATGAGATACGACAACTCTCGGGTGTCGCTGGACCGCCACGCCGCTTACATTGTCTCCGCTTACATCGCCGGAGCTGCCCGGAAGACGGGCAACTCGGCGACGAGCACCGCCTGGCAGCCTCACCGCCGCCAGGCGGCCGCGGGCAGCAACTGGTGAAAGCTCCGTGACCGACACGCGAGCAGTTGTCAGGGTTGTCGTCGGTCCGTGTGGCCGACGTCCAGTGTCTGGCTAGCCGGCGGGGAGGCCGCACCCGGGAAGACTGGCTGATGCGCATTCCCTCCCTTACCCGCGGTATTTCGCTGCTAGCGTCTGGTCTCATGAGCGGCAGCGGGCTGGCCGGATGGGTGCCGGCAGACCCCTGCCTGCAGGGGGCGGCTGGTATCCCGATCCTGCCGGGTCCGGGGTCATGCCGTGGCAGGACGGGGAAGGCTGCGCCGCACCGATGCTGTGGCCGCCGCAGGTGCCTGCGCCGCCGCCCGGGCAGGTGTTGACGAAGGCCGACCCGTTAGCTCCTATTAGGTGGTTGTCGCCAGGTAGCGGTGGACGAGCTGGACGGCGGTAGCTGCCTCCCCGACCGCCGACGCCACTCGCTTGACCGAGCCGTGCCGGGCGTCGCCGACAATGAACACTCCGGGCTGGCTGCCTTCGAGCAGGTACGGGTCGCGATCCAGTGGCCACCACCGGCGCTCCGCGTCGCCCTCCGGGACATCGGTGCCGGTAACCATGAATCCGTGCTCATCGCGCCGGAGCCACCCCTCCACTCGCTCCGAGACCGGGATCCCTCCGATCATGATGAACAGGGCATCCGCGCGCACCGTAGCCTGCTCGCCTGCCGCTTCGTCGGCAATCACGAGCTGCTCCAGTCTCGTCTGCCCGACCGCGCCGACAATGGTCGAACGCGTCCGGACCGATATCGACCGATGCGCTTGCAGCCGCTCGACGAGGTAGCGCGACATCCGCTCCTCCAGCGACGCGCCGCGGACCACGAGCGTCACCGACGCCGCGTACTGGGCCAGGTGCAGCGCCGCCTGCCCGGCGGAGTTCGCGCCACCGACGATGAAGACGTCGCCGCCACGGTGGAAGGCGGCCTCGCCGACTGCCGAGCCGTAGTAGACCCCGCTCCCGATCAGGTTCTCCACTCCCGGCGCGTCGAGCCGCCGGTAGTGCACGCCAGGCGCACCGATCGCCGCCCGCGCCCGGACCCGGGCACCGTTGACGAGCGTGATACCGATCTTCCCGTCCGCCTCCCGGCGCGCCCCCACCATGTCCGCGCCCACCACGATCTCGGCCCCGAAGCGAAGCGCCTGCGCGTAAACCGCCTCCGCCAGCTCTGTTCCGCTCACGCCCTGCGGGAAACCCGGGAAGTTCTCGATCCGCGAGCTCGTCCCGGCCTGCCCACCCGGTGCGTGGCGCTCGATGACAACGGTGTCGAGCCCTTCCGAGGCCGCATAGACGGCGGCCGTGAGCCCGGCAGGACCAGCCCCGACGATCAGAAGGTCGTACTCCTCCCTGCTCGGGCGCGCATGCAGCCCCACCCGCTCAGCTAGCTCAGACCTGACTTCGGCATACAGCGTCGGCCGGTCCGGCACCGGAGTCTCCAGCACAGTCCCGTCAGCGAACGCAAACAACGGCAGCTGCCGCGCTTCAAGCCGCTGGACGCCAAGCAAAGCAAAGCAACGCAGCAACGCAGCAACGCAACGCAACGCAACGCAACGCAACGCAACGCAACGAGAGGATCACGGTCGACGTCGACCCAGCGCGAACCGACACGGTTCCGGCGCAAGAAATCCCGATAGCGAGACACATACATCGACGAGCGCCGCCCGATCACGTAGACGCGGCACTCATCGCCAAAGTCGTCGCTCACCTGCACGATGTCGGAGTCGCCCACCCGACGAGTATCACGCCTCCGCGCTGAGATTTCAGCAACCCGGCCGGGGAGCTGCTCCGCAACTCAACCCGGTCCCTTATCCGTCGGTGCAGTCGACTAGGGATCTGCAGGCACGAGTGCCTCCGGTTCCCGGTTCGACGCAGGGGAGCCGTGGAGCAGATCGCGTTCCCGGCGCGGTCGAGTCATAGCTGCGGGTGGGGCGCTCGGGGCTCGATCCCGGAACCTACGGCAGCCCGCGGTCGCGGACGGCGCGGCCGATGAGGAAGGCGGGCTCTGCTTCGGCGTATCCGTGGCGGTACTCGGCGCTGCCGCGGCGATTGCGGGCGAAGCTCTCGTAGGAGTCGTGGCTGCTGGTCATGGCTGCACCTCGCGATCGAACGTGTCGTGAGCCGGGCCATGCTCGGCCTCGCATCTCCTCTGGGCCTGAAGGGCCCGTGCTACCTCGGCGGCCTCGGCGCTACGGGTCTTGCGGAAGACGGTCAGCAAGATCACCCGGCGTCCGGGCGCGGGTCAGTACGTGACCCTGGTCTGGTGGGCTAACAGGTGGAACCGCAGCTCGCGGACTTTGCCGCCGAGATGTCTGGTGTAGGGCTCGCCCAGGTCTTCCGCCCGTCCGGCCGCATGCCGACCACTACCTGAGGATGAGTACGACGGCCACTGCGAGCATCAGCAGTGCGAGCAACTCTCCGACTGCAGCCCAGCGGACCAACTTGGCCTTGATATCATTTTTCTGCCTGGCGATGTCAATCTGCTGCAATTGGGCTGCGGCTACGTTACTCCTTGCCGCCGATGCCGATTCCTTCCATGCTTGTTGAAGTTCTTTTGCATCGAATGTTGCTTGGCCATAAGGAACAGGAATGTTTGCCGTCGCGACGGCCAGCGCGACTGCTATTACGAAGAGAGCAACTGCGCCGATAAGCCAAGCGTGTGCAATGACGGGAAGGGTGAAGCTCTTCGCGCCAGTTACAACCGCGACAAGACCGAAGAGCAATGTAACCAGCGTTCCCGATGTAGTAACGACGGCAGATGCCTTTGCCTCCAGGACAGTTTTGCGGTTTTGCTCATAATCAAATAGAGTTTTGATATACGCCGCGTAGACAGCACCGTCGTCAGACGAAGGAGCGGGCGCCTGCTTAGGGAACGGCCACATATACAATCAGCTGTTTCGTCACGCTATGATCGCCCCGAGCTGATCGAACAGCTCTTCGTATTGAGTGGTCAGCTTCACGGCGGCGTCCGGAGTTATTGAACTGGATCCCAGAGCCTCCGCGTCGAGGATGGGATGGAGGCGTGCGAGCAACCGGGAAGATCCACCAAGCCTGTCGACAACCTCGCGAGGGATCGGAACTGTGATAGACGATCCTCCCCGCTTGTCTATGTGTATAGGACTAAGGTCTGCAGTAATCGTTTCGAGGTGATCGAATAGCTCGTCGTACTGCGCCGTCAGCTTCACGGCGGCGCCCGGGCTTATTGAACTGGATCCCAGAGCCTCCGCCTCGAGGATGGGATGGAGGCGTGCGAGCAACCGGGAAGATCCACCAAGCCTATCGACAACCTGCGCTGGGATGGGTACGCGCGCGAAAGCACCTCCACCCGCGGTAATAACTATGGGGCTAGGATTTGAATCTTCGAAATCACCGGACTCCCGATGATCGACACTGCCCGGCTCCTGGCTCTTGTCCTGATCTTTGGCCATTTGTGCTCCACTATTTTGCTGCCTCTGATGAGTATGCCGCATCAGACGCCATCGCCTGTAGAGGTGGCGGGAGTAAATATGCCTGGATCACGGCGGACAAATTACGTTCGCGGAGTGCGGGCGCAGATTGAGGCGTGCCCGATGCGCCGGCCTCAGGCGGTTCGGCAGGCTGGGCGAGCTGGCACTGCAGGCCCGCGCCTTCCGCGAGGTACGAGCCGGTGCATGCCAGCCAGGTGCGGCCTTGTCAACGACAGTGCCCAGGACCTCAAAGGCTCCAGTCCGCGCTCGGCGGTAGGATGCGACGGCCTCGCTGAGGCTCACCGGACAGCAGGCGACGCCGAGAGCTCCGAGCAGGAACCGGTGCATCTTGGCCAGCTCGTCGGCGACGAGCCGGCGCTGACCACGCAGCGACTTGCTTCCCAGCCACAGTGTCCAGTCCCAGCTCACCGGATAAGTCTCGCGCGCCAGAGCCCGCATTACTCCGCCGGGACCGATACTCCGCCGGACAGCAGTCTGTGCGCTTGCCCGACAGCCGCTCTCGCCGCGCCGGTAACCGCAACTCATCGCCGGATAGTGGGCGCCTCGTCGAGCATCGCGGCCGGGAAATGGTAGCGGCAGCGCCGCAACCGGGCAAGTCGTTGCCGATCGAGGAGCCTGACTTCGTGACGCTCTACGGACAAGTGACTCGACCGCCGCCAGCGCGTCTTCATCGCGGCCAGGCACTACTCTCGATGTAGACGGATCAGGTCGCGAGGAATACATCGCGGCGCTCGTCAAGGCCGCCAACACAGATGACTACGCGGATCTCGTGCAGTTCGCGCGTGCTTAGTCGGCCGACGGCAAATGGCAGAGCATCGTCCGCTGCACTGCGGCAGGACATTCCTGCGGTTCGTCGTGCTGTCGGATCGCTGACGACCGGCGGGCCGGAAATCTTTCAAGGAAATCCGGGAGGCGGTGTCGGATCGGGGCGGTGGTGTTCGTAGCGGGGGTGAGGCCGCCCGCAAGAGGCGGCGCCCGGGCAAAGGAACCGCGATCATGAAGCTGACGACCATGACTCAGGTCACCATCGATGGAGTGATGCAGGCAAACGGCGCCGCGTCGGATGACCGCAGGAACGGATTCGAGCGCGGCGGATGGGCCCGAGGGGCGGGTGACGACGAGACCAGGACGTTCATCACGCAGACCTACCAGCGCGCAGAGGCGTTCCTGTTTGGCCGGCGCACCTACGAGCTGTTCGCCCGGTCCTGGGGATCAGTCGACCAGATGCGCGCGCACCCCATCGGCGTCGCCTTGAACGAAGCCCCCAAGTACGTTGCCTCGACCACGCTCACTGCGCCGCGCTGGGAGGACACGACCGTTCTTCGCGGTCACCTGGCTGCGGCCATCAGTGAGCTGAAGGCCAAGCCCGGGGGCGAGCTGCAGGTGCACGGCAGCGGCGCCCTGACCCGGTGGCTGCTGGAGAACGATCTGGTCGACGAGATGACCCTGATCGTTATTCCGGTGATCCTCGGCCAGGGCGCGCGCTTGTTCGCGGAGACCGGCCCGGGTCTTGCGCTCGGCCTGGTCGAGTCACGCGTCGACTCCAAGGGCGTGACGATCCAGGTCTACCGGCCGGCCGGGCGCCCGCGGTATGCAATGGCCTGAAGTCCCTGACCACCGAACCACGCTGTCTTGGCACCACAGGAGATGATCTTCAGATGCAGTACCTGGTTTCCGTGATCGATGACAAGAGCAATCCCGGCAGTACGGACAGACAGCCTGCCATCAGCGCGTTCAACGAACGACTGATCGCCGGGGGCTACTGGGTCTTCGCGGGCGGACTTGCGGACACCGACGCGGCCACGGTCATCGACAACCGGGGCGAGCAGGCGGTCTTCAGCGACGGGCCATACGTGGAGTCGAAGGAGTACCTCGCCGGCGTCTGGGTGTGGGAGGCCCCTGATCTGGACGTGGCGCTCGAGCTCGCCACCGAGGCGTCGCAGGTCTGCGATCGGAAGATCGAGGTGCGGCCGTTCCTGACCCACCATGGGGGCGATGCATAAAGGTCCGGCCGCGCCGCGTGCCTGCTCACGTCGCGAGAATCGCAGACCGGAGGGTCAGGTCAGCGGACTTCGGTGTACTCGCTACGGTCCAGCTGCACGACGTCGGTGTAGTCGCTGCCGTCCGGCTCGGCGATGTCGTCGGCGTACCGTCTGTCGTCTAGCTGCACGACGTTGAAACCGGCACCGGAGAGCAGCTTGCGCAGGTGATGCATCCCGATCACGCCCGCGAGCGCGACAACCATAGCGGCGGCGAGCACCGAGCCGCCGAACAGCGCGAGCCCGCCGACGACGTGTCCCAGTGTCATCATGATCACTGCGGCCAGCAGGGCCACCGGCACGGCTGTCACCAGCAGCAGTGCCAGCAGCGTCACGGCGATCACGGCCTTGGCCGACCTGCCCGGCGTCTGCTCCGCATGCCAACCGGTCATTACGCTCACCTCGCTAGCCCGGAGCACATCAAGGCCCCGGCCTACCCCACGTCAACACGATATGTCGTCTCCCCTGTTGTCAACGCACCTCTCGATCAGGATGTTCCGGCGACCGTCGAGCGCGCTGGTGGGGTCGAGAGACTTCATGTCCGTTGCGCTCAACACTTCGCGCGCCTCGTTGCGTGTTAGGTTCACACGGTCCGGCGGCGGAGGCCAGATGAAGTTCGAGGAGTTCGCGGCAGCGCTGTTGCCATCGGTGCTGCGGCTTGCCACCGTGCTGACAGGCAGCCGCACGGCAGCCGAGGACGTCGTACAGGACGCGCTGATCGAGGTGCACGCGAACTGAACGCGAATCAGTGCCCTCGACCGGCCAGAGTCGTACGTCCGGAAGATGGTCGTCAACCACCAGCTGGTGCCCGATCACGCCGGGCTCCACGCGGAACGGGAGATGATCCTCGCCAAGCTTCGCAAGCTGCCCGCCAGGCAGCGCGCGGTGCTTGTATTGCGCGTTTACGAAGGGTGCGGTGACTCCGATATCGCGGCCATGCTCGGTATCTCACCGGTCACGGTCCGTGCTCACGCGTCGCGGGCACTGGCGGCCTTGCGCATTGAGCTGTCACCACCAGAATCCGGATCGGCATCCTCGGGCCCCCGCGATTGCGGTGAACCCGGCAGACCGGCAACACGGGCTGTTACCGAAGGGAGTCATGGTGCACGCTCATCCTGACAAGGCCAGGCTGACCGAACATGACCTGCGGTCCGTGCTGTCGTCGCTGGCGGATCTCGCGCCGGACGCGGAGCATGTGCTCGCTGCGGTGCTCGCGTCCGACCAGTCTTCGGCACGTCCGGCTGGCCGGCTGAAGGCTCGCGGCGCGCGGAAGTCAGCGTTGCGGATGCCGGTCGGGAGGCTGCGGAAGCCCTCCGCAGCCGTGCTGGCCGCGGCCAGCGCGGTGGCGGCAGTGACTGCGGCCCTGCTGGTTGCAACAACGCTGGCCAGCGGAACTCGCGAAACGCCAGTCCCTGGTCCAGGGCAGTCGGCCGGGGCGCTGCGGCGGGCGATACTTGTCGCGTTTCAGTCTGTTCAGCGCGACGTTGCGTACTCGTCGACAACAGATTCCGTCGGTGGCCGCGTCGTCGCCAGGGGCCAAGCATGGGACTGGCAGGAACGGAGCCGCGGAAGTGGCTGCGGCGCCAGCTGCTCATGAGTCCTGCCGGACTTCCACTCGTCGAGTTGACGGAAGACGCGAGGCCGGTGCGGTCCTGCCTGGCCTGCCCGCAAAACGCGCGCACCACGGTGGTGACTGTCGACTACCCGGCCCGCGCCTGGGCGAAAGGCAGCGTCCTGACCGGGGTCAGGTGGGGGCTCGAACCCCTTAGCCGGCAGCAAATCCGTCAGGTGGTCGCAGGCGGGCAGATGCGAGTCGTCCGGCGCGAGAAGCAGGACGGCGTTCCGTCGATCGAGCTAGCGCCAACGAAGAACGTCACCGGCAGGCGAGATCTCGTGTGGGTGAACGCGAAGACCTATCTGCCGATCCGGCTCGTTCAGGTGCTCACCAAACCAGTTCTGCGACTCCCGGCGGGACTGACCATCAGCACCAGCTTCCGGTTCCTGCCGGCTACCCGGCAGAACCTCAAGCTCGTCCGACCATTGACACCGTCGGGCCAGGGCTGGCGGAGGGAAACCCTAAAGACCTTTGGCAGTAAGCCGCACATCTTGCTTCTCAACCACGGGTACTACCAGGGATGGGATGTCGTCTTCGAGTTGCTCATCGGGAAATGACTAGGAATTTGTAGAGTAGTAAGCAATGCCGCTCGACTGGCTCGGCTGCAGCGGGATCGCCTCGCCCAGCCGCCCTGACACAATTGCTGCATGTCTGCCGACACCCTGTTGTCCTTGATCGCCATCGTGCTCAGCGCCCTCTCACTCGGATGGCAGGCCCTTAGCTGGCAGTGGGACGGTGCGCGCATCGCCGGCTGGCTATCGATCGAGGAACCATCATCGACAGGCGACGTGCTGGTCGTCGCCCATGTCATCAACAGCGGTCGATCGGCGGCGACAGTAACAACCGTGCGGTCTCCGGTTCTGAGCAAGGGAGAGGTGGGAAGCCCCACCGAGGTTCGCCGCCTGCCGGACTCGGACCCGGTGCCGTTTCGTATCGAGGAAGGCGGCCACGCAGCCTGGAAGTATCCGATCCTGACAGGACTCACTCCGAGCGAGAAAAGGAGCTTCCGATACCGGGACCTTCGGGTGGTGGTGATCGTGAACAAACGGACCCGCGTCGTACTGAGGCCTCTCTAAGGAAGCGCGGGCCGCAGGGCCGCCTCAGTTAGACGTGAGCACGTGAAGGAGGCATTGATGTCGAGGGTCCGGCTGGTTGGCATCGTCAGCTCAGCGGACCGCGCGGCCGTCATGGGCCTGCGCCGTGGCCCTGGCCAGGATCAGTACCTCGGCTCGATGGAGGAGATCTTCGCCGAGGCCGATGACGAGCAGCGCGCGATGCCCCGGCCATGGGCGGTGCATGACATGGAGACGGACGCGCTGATCGGATTCGCGATGATCAGCGACAACATCCCGCAGCCGATGGACGACGATCTCATCGGCCCGTACTTCCTGTGGAAGCTGCTCATTGACCACCGGTTCCAGCACCGTGGCTACGGCGCGGCAACGCTCGACGCGATCGCGGGCTACCTGGCGACGCGGCCCGGCGCCGACCTGCTCTACACCAGCTGCGCGGACGGCCCCGGCTCGCCGCGCGGGTTCTACCTCCGCTACGGCTTCGCCGACACCGGCCGGGTCATGCAGGGCGAGAACATCCTGGCCCTCGACCTGACGCCGCGCGGCTGACCGCTCGTCAGAGGTGGGCGGGCACAGGCTGGATGCGCGGACCGCGGCCGACGACGGCGACTGTGCGGCGGTACGACGCGCGGAGCGCTGCGGCGTGGGCCCGGTCGTTGCGCCAGGCGGTGCCGGCCGGGAGTACCTCAAAATCCGGGTGCCTGACCCAGACCGGCACGTAACGGACCTTGGTGACCTGGACCGCGCGGCCGTGCACGAGGAAGGTGAGCAGCACGATCATCCCGTCCTGAGTGGCTGCCGGGCAGCACGCACTGGTCTGATCAGAGATCAGGTTGCCCTCGCCGAAGACGACCGGCTTGCCGTTGATGAAGCGGATGGGCTGGACAACATGCACGTGCTGGCCGACGATCGCGGTGATGGCCGGCGAGCGGGTGAGTTTTCTCGCTAGCTGCAGCTGAAAGCTGCTCGGCCGCGAGACGTATTCGTCGCCCCAGTGCAGGTTGACGATCACTATCTGGGCACCGTCCGTCCGCGCGCGGCGCGCGTCGGCAATGATCCGCGGCGCGCTGGCGAGGTTGACTGACCACGGGTGCGGAAGCGGGAAGCCGTTGGTGAATTCGGTATAGGCCAGGAAGGCCACCCGGACGCCCTTCACGGTCATGATGAGGGGGGTTCTGCGCTGGGCGGCCGACGCGTAGGACCCGGTGTGCCGCACTCCGGCGCGGTTCAGCGCGCGGATCGTATCGTCGACTCCGCGCTGCCCCTGGTCGAGCGTGTGATTGGACGCCGTCGAGCAGGCTCGCCACCCGGTCTGGTGAATGGCCCGGGCGAGCTCGGGCGGCGTGTTGAACACCGGGTAGCTGGCCGGCGGCCCCGGCGTCAGCGGAGTTTCAAGGTGGCATAGCGGAAGGTCGGCGCTCCGGATATATGGCCTGACCCGGGCGAAGAGGGGCGCGAAGTTGTAGTGGCGTCCACCGCCGAGCACCAGCGCCCGCTCCCAGACCGGGCTATGGATCAGCAGATCGCCGCTCGACTCGACCACCAGCGCGATGGCCGGGATGCCGGTGTGCCGGTGCGGCGTGGCGGATACGGCGCGGCCGCGCCTGTCCGGGACGGCCTGCACACCTGGGGCTGCGGCGGCGCAGGCGCCCGCGGCGAGCGTGAGCGCGCACATGACGGACAGCATGATCGCGCCCCGCGGCCGGCCCTGTTCCTGGTCATGCACACCACTTTTCCTCCCGGGCCGCCGGCTCCCAGGATTCATGGCCTGGCCCGCTGAGACCTGCCGCGCGTGCCGCCGCGCCTGACGCACCGGCGATCCGAGCATGCCCCCGATCGGTCGTGGCGTCCAGGCCACTACTCCGCAGGCGGTCTAGTTCAGGCAGCTGCGGCGGCGGCCCGCAGTTCGTGCCGCCCAGCAGGTTCTGCTGCCGCACTACTCGGCCAGCCCGGATGCCAGCCGGCGGGGCCATCCTGGGCTAGCTCGCTGACGTGCATGGCGAGCAGAATGGCGCCATCGATCAGGAGGTCACGCTCAGCAGGACTGATATCGCCTTGGCTGGCCTGCTCGCGGACGATGGCGCAGGTGTGCTGGAGTGCCGCATCAACGGTAAACACGGTAATCACATTTCCCCACCTCCACCCCAGGCATACCGCCAGGGATGCCCGGCCGGTCATGGACTTTGGTCCTCGCTCTGGGCCGCGGGATACTGACGCGGTGGACGGAGTGATCCCGCCGCCTGGCTCACCGTTGCAGGAGAGGATGTTCATGCACGAGATCGCGTATGCGGTACGGGGGTTCCTCACAGTCCGCAGGAATTCCTTGCGCGTACCCTTGAGCGGGTCGCTAGCGGTGCACGCGGACCTGGAATCCGGTCTCTTCACCGGGGATCTCGACCTCCGGCAGTCCACTGTCCGCCGGACGGTTCTTGGTGCCAGCCTCGTCAGCGCTAGCGTCCAGATCTTGGCCGAGTCCCCTGTCATCGGCAGACTCGACCACGAACGCCAGATGTTCGCGACGGTCACGGTGAACGCGATCATAGCTGCTGTCAATGCTGGCGGGCGGACGCTGCTAAGCAGCGGTTCATGCCGCACCGCCACGCAGGCCATCGTGCCGCTGTGCTCCAAGCCTGGCTTCGACTTGGAGCGGGGCGGCCGCCTGGTCGGCAGGTACTCCCGGCCGCCCTTCACCGGGTGCGGATGGATCACGCCGCTCATCAACCTATTGGCCGCTGGCCCAGGGAACGCTGTCGTCATCGATCTCCTCCCGTCCTCATTCTGAGGACAGACCGTCACGAGCATCCCTTACGTGCATCCCGCCTGACGAGACCTCGCTGCGCTCCTCCTGCGATTCGCAGCCCGCCCAGACGCCGTCAAGGAACTCGCTGATCTCGGCGGTCAGGCGGCCAGGCCGTACCCACAACTCGGCGAAGGTACGGGTCCGGATCAGCCTGGCGTTGGGGAGCTGCCGCGCGAGCCGTCGCGCGTCGGTGAAGGAGTGGATCAAGTCGATCCTGTGCCCTAGGACCAGCGCCGGGGCTGTGATGGCCTGGCGCTGGTCGACGGTAGGGGCAATGGGTCCCACGAGGACGCCGTGCAGCACGGCCGCGATTTCATCCGGGCCCGACGCGGCGGCGCTAATGAACGAGCCGAGCGGACCGAATCTGGACGGAGACAGGCGGGAGGCGGCCGAGGAGACCCATCGCAGCGGCGTCCGGGCGTAGTGCACTTCCAGCAGGAGCGGCAGGAACACCAGCGCCGCCGCGGGGACAGCCGACTCGAGCACCGGCATTTCCAGGATCAGGCCGCGGACCCGCTCGGGTGCTCGCACCGCGGTGATCAGGCTCACATTGGTACCCAGCGAGACACCGCCGAGCACCGCCTTATCGACGCCAAGCTCGTCCAGAAGGCACAGCACCTGCTCCGCGTAAAGATCCATCCGATGGGCGCCAGCGTGGCGAGGCTTCTCGCTGCGGCCATGACCCAGCAGGTCGAGCAGCACGACGCGATTGCCCTGGGCGGCCAGTGTCCGGGCCAGGCCACGGCTGAGGTTGGCGTCGAGCAGCAAACCGTGCAGCCATACGAGCACCCTGTCTCCTGACCCGTAGACCTCGTAGGCCAGCCGGTACCGGCCGTAGGCCAGCGTGGACCGGTTACCTTGGGTGCTTGGCTTCGAGTCGTCTTCCTCCGCTGCCGCCCTCTTCTGGATGTTGCCCCGGGCTGCTGCGCGCTGAGCAAAGCGGGTCAGCGTCAGACCGAGGTGAAGAGGATCAATCACGGCCATCTGCCCCTCCGCCGATGACTTTCGCCCCTACCGGCGGCCTTCCAGAGCGAGCCATCGTTGTAGGTGAGCATAGCTCGATTTGCGTGATGCGCTGAGGGCGCACGGAGGGTTCTGATGACCGAAACCAGTAGCAAGCAGGCAGGTCACTGGATGGCCCTGGAGTCGCCCAGACCTGAGGCCTCATGGGGGTGCCGGATCGAGAGCGTGGGCGTAAAGCTGCCCGCCCAGATGCTGACGACAAAAGACCTGATGAACCGGACCAGCCACCGCACCCGTATCCAGCTGGAGCGACTGACCGGCATCCACGAACGGCACGTCGTCGGGCCGGGCGAGAATTCATTCACCCTGGCCACCGGCGCCGCGCGCGATTGCCTGGCTCATTCGCAACATCAGGCGCAAGACATCGAGATGCTGATCAGCACTAGCATCACCCGGTCTAAGGGCCGGTCAACTCAGTCCTTCGAGCCCCCGCTCAGCCTGTACATCAAACAGGCGATCGGCGCCACGCAGGCGGTGAACTTCGATCTTTCAAACGCGTGTGCCGGCATGCTGACCGGGGTGTTCGTCCTTCAGGACCTCATCACCCGGGGTGAGATCAGCTGCGGCATGGTGGTTTCCGGCGAATACATCTCCCAGCTGAGCTGGAACGCAGCGCGACAGATCCGCTCGCTGTTCAGCAAGCAGCTTGCGTCGCTGACGCTCGGTGACGCGGGTGCCGCCGTGATCGTGGAACGAACGCCCGACGGCACACATGGCATCGACGTCATCGGCTTTACCACCCTCGCCGAGCACAGCCGACTGTGCCTGGCCTTCCCCAGCACCGTTGGCCCAGGCGCCCAGATGTACACCAAATCCAGGAAGCTGCACAGGGTGGCGATCGATGACATGGCGCCGCTGGTCGCCGAGGCGATCGGCGAAGCCGGAATCGATCTGGCCGACATCGACTACCTGATCCCGCATCAGACCTCTGCCCGGGCCATCCGCAAGGGCACGGAGGAATTCGCCCGGCGCCTCGGCGCCAAGCCAAAGCACACGGTCGTCAACCTTGAGGAGTTCGGCAACACGTCATCGACGACGCTGTTCGTGGCGCTACACAAGTACCTCGAGGAGCAGCGGATACACAAGGGAGACCGGGTGATGCTGCTGGCAATCGCCTCCGGCATCGAGATCGGCATCGCCATATTTACCATTGACAGCCAGGTGGAACACTATGGGCACACGCATTGAAGCCGCCAGCGCGCTGACCAGCCGCGGATTGCGCAAACCAACCGCTCGGCACCTCGCCGATGCCGCAGTCCGGGCCTGCCTCGCGCACGCGGGAGAGAACCCGGCGATGTCGACATGCTGATCAACGCCGGTATCTACAGGGAAGACAACATGGGCGAGCCCTCGCTCGCTGCCCTCATACAAGAGGATATCGGCGCTAACCCGGGTCAGCCGCCTATCGGAGGGCACGGTACCTTCTCGTTCGACCTGGCCAACGGCACCTGCGGCGTGATCAACGCCATCCAGATTGAGGCGGGCCTGCTGCGTTCCGGTGTCATCCGGCTCGGCGCGATCGTGAGCAGTGATGTTGATCCGAATCTCAAGGATCGTGGAGCTGCGCCGTTCCGTCCGATGGGCGGCGCGATGCTCCTGCGCTGGGATGACAATATCTCGGGGTTCACCGACTTCTGCACTGAGACGTTTTCCGAGTACGAAGATCTGTTCAATAGCGGCTTGGTGTGGCAGGGGCGACGCGGGCTCCGGGTTGAACGGCGACGTACCGGCCAAAGCCAGATGGTCATGGACGAGAAACCCGGTTACCAAGCCCGCCTTGTCGACTGTGCCGAGGATGCGACCCGCCGCTTCCTGGGCCGCCTGGGGATGGGCATCGGCGAGATCGACCTGCTCGTCCCTGCGTCCTCTGCCTCGGACTTCCTTGACCCGTTGAGGGCAAGACTCGGCATTCCCGGCGATCGAGTCGCCTACACGGCCGAGGACCTCGCTGGCGCCTACACCACCGGTCCCATCGCCGCCCTGCAGGCAGCCACAAAATCTGGCCGGCTCGGTGACGCTCGAAACACCCTCATGCTCGCGGCCGGCGCGGGCATCACGGTCACCCTAGCTCTGTACCGCCAGACACCGCCCTGAGCGCGCTCGCCTGACCCATGCCGACGCTCTAGGCGTCTTGGGCCTAGTACGGCAGCAGGCAAATCCCGGCATGCCCGCCGATCGGCCTACCCGGAGGTCGCTTGCCACCAGGCCGCGGCGGCGGCCAGCTATTCGTGCTGCTCGTCCTGCCGCAGTTCTGGCTACCCTCGAAATTGTCGCTAGCGATCCAGAGCCCGGCGCTCGTCACGAGCATCATGTCGTCAGCGCCAAGGCCGCGGGAACGGGTCGGGTCGAAGATGATGTTGCCGTTGGCAGGTGACAGGCCCTCGAATCCGGCCGCCGATATCCGGTGGCGATCAAGACGGAATTTCTTGCAGCCGCCGGGGCTCTGCGACCACAGTTCGTGACCGGCGAAGTAGGCGGTGTCCGCGTCGGCCGCGGCGGAATAGAGTGAATAGCAGCCGGTGAAATTCCGCCACTTGTCCAGTACGGACCTGTGGGCGGCCGGGAATGCGACCGCCGCGTCGCATAGGCCGCGCAGTGGGTAGCCGTGCTTGTAGTTCCACGGACGGTACCCGGTGGTGGCGATGTAAATGGTGGAGTCATCGGGCGACCAGGCCGCCGCCTGAAGGTAGAACGGCTCTTTGCCCGTGCAGTAGTAGTAGTATCCGCCCTTCGACGGGTAGCCCTTGCTGCCATCGAACTGCGGCGAGGTCCAGCCGGTCACCGTCGCCCTCGGCCTGCTCCCCAAGTTGAGCATGAAGATCTGCTTGCGGTGTTTGCCGCCGACCGAGGTGAAGTCTCCCTCGACGAGGTCTAGCTTGCCTGAGTGGCTGATCTGCTGGTTATAGGCCCTCGTGGCGTTGGCCGCGGCGCCCGGGTAGACATAATGGCCCGAGATGTTCAGGTGCAGGAATCCGTCGTTCTTCCCCGAGACAGGATTCAGGCTCACCAGGTACGGGTCGGCTCCGCTGCCGCTGATCTGCGTGAAGTAACCGCCGACGAGCAGATGATCCTGATAGCTGGCCATGGTCTCGACCTGGCCGTTGGCCGAGTGCAGGAAGCCCGTCTGCACCGCGCCCACCGACGTATCGACCTTGGCGATGTCGTGGGCTGCCACCCCGTGGATCGCACTGAACCTGCCGCCGAGGTATGCGACGGAGCAGTTGCCGCTATTGAAGCTGATCGTATTGACCGTGCCGTTGACGTCCGGGTTCCAATTTGTGACGGCATACGGTGAGACCGCACGGAAGCTGAAGGCGTTGTGCCTGGTGTAGGTACGGCCACTCCACATGATCGTCGAGAACTGGCCGACCGCGTACATGATGCCGCCGCACTCGGCAAGCTGCCTGACCTGCTCGACGCTCTTGGTGATCACCGGGAAGGTCGGCGTTCCCTTCGCGGGAGCACCGAGCACCCGGCCTGCTGCGCTGGCCGTCCGCTGAACGTGGGCCGCCAGGCTGGCCTGGTTCGGAATAGCGAGCGTGGCCGTGGCCGTGGCCATGGCCACGCCTGCCACCAAGCGGCCAGGGAAGTGACGAATTGACAAGGCAGTACCCCTTCCCTGCTCGAACCAATGCCATACTTTATTGCACCACTTTGGCACAGGACAGCCTACAGGTCGTGGGCGCTGGATAACGGCAATAAAGAAGCTCTCGCAAAATGGCAGGAGGCCGCCAGTCTTCGGAACTGATACGCCGAACAGGGCGCCTCGCGGGAACTCGCCACGCAGCCTAGGTGATGCCGAAGGTGTTGATCTTCTCCGGGTAAATCCGGATGAAGGCTTCGCCGAAGCCCGGCCCGAGGTGCGCGCCGCCGGCCGGGATCGCCTCGGCTCGCCCGCGGATCTCGAGAAATCGCGGTGTCCACGGGTCAGTCGACACCAGATCGTCGACCGCAATCGCCGCCCAGCCGTTGGCTTGCACGTCCCGGTACTTCTTGGTGGTCTCGACGTGGTGACCGCCTACGTCAATGGTGCCGAGCTCGCTGTTGTACCGGAACGATGTCGGCACGACGTGCGGCTTGTGATCGGCGCCGGCGGTCGCGAGCCGGCCGAGCCGCTGGCTGGCGAGATACTCGACAAGCGAGGCGCTTAGCTTAGGTGACGACGTCAGTTCGGTCATGTACCAAGTAAACAACCGTAAGCTCACTTCAAGTCAACCAGGGGCCGCCAGGCGGAAGGCCGTCCGCAGTGGGTACGGTGCGGCGTCGCGGGTGCTGCTGGTCGCGGGGGACCGTGAGGCGTTCGGTGCGGCCGTCTCGGCGATGCATCGGTGATGTCCGCTCACTGGATGGCGGCCAGCTGAGTTACAGCAGAGCCAGTTGAGCGGCGCTCTCTCCGTAAGTCAGGGTGTCACACCGACGCGGCTGACCTAGAACGGTCCTGGCCCGCTGGGCGGTGTGCTTCGCCGGTCTGGCAGCTGAGCCCGTCAGCGGGCCGGGACCCGTCCGCCGCGGCCCTGATGACGGCACGAACCCTTGCCTCCGGGAAGAACACGGTGAGATTCCTCGCCGCCGCCAGAGCCTGGCCGCGGGCCTCGCCGCCGGCCTGGCGAGTTGCCCGTACGGCATAGATCGCCGCCCGGCGGCGGACTTCAGCGCGGAAAAGCCCGATGTCCATGCTGATCGTCACGCCGTGAGCACCGGCCAGTTCCAGCGCCTCGGCGGTGATCTTCTTGCCCTTGGCCGAGTTGCACTTCTGGTGCAGAAGCTGGAGATTCCAGCGGCGATGCGGTCCGCCGTACACCCTGGGGATGATGTGATCGATCGCGGTGCCGCGCGGGGTATCGGGCAGGCAATCCCCGCACCACGGGCAGCGCCAGTGCTGCTGCTCCGCCAGTTCGGTCATGAAGGCCAGGCTGTGCGACGCCCCCGGCACAACCTCGTCGTGATATTGCCCATCACCAGCCCGGGCGCCGAACGGCCAGCGGCAGAATCTCTCCCCGGCAGGCACCGGCAGCCCGCACACACCGCACCACCCAGCCTCCGCCGACATGAGCTCACACTAGCCAGACGGCTTTCCGCTATGCCGGAGGCACGCCTATGACTGGAGCCTGCGGGTATATCGGCGCGCAGACTAGGTGCGGCTGCCTGCCGCAGGTCCGACCGGCATAGGTGGCTTTAGCTGACGAGACAGTGGGCTCGACCAGGCATAAACGATACGATCACGGTCAACGACGGCAACTGCCTCGATCCCGTCGACGATCCGCACCTCACTGCCGGATCGGGCGGGCCTCCATGGCGGACCTGGGAGGGCGGCGTGCTGGTCAGCGACGTCATGACGGCGTTCCCGGCCTACATACGTCTCGGTGCGTCTATCCGGCGGGCGGCCGAGGTCGTGAGCGTATCGGAGGTCGGCCAGCTAATGGTCCTTGACCACGACGGCCGGTTCGTCGGGTCACTGTCCGAGGAAGACCTGGTAAGGGCCATGCTGCCCAGCTTTGAAGACGTGACCGCCGCTGGTGGCACGCTCACCGACGCGTTCCGAACCTTCATGGAGCGGGGCCGCACCCTTGCCGACCGTGTCATTGACCCCCTTGTCGTGCGCGACGCGGCGACGGTCCGATCGACCGACGAACTCGCCCGGGCGGCGATCGTGATGATCGATCGGGGGATCCGCAGGCTTCCCGTGGTCGACGACGGGGCCCTAGTGGGTACTTTGTCCCGGGCCGATCTGTGCCGCGCGGTGATCTACCATTCCTGAACTCCGGCTGACCGTCACCGATCGGCACACCAGGGAGATTAGCCAGCGGGTGTGCGCGCTACCGGCAACTCTCGGCCGGGACGGCGGCACCGCCGCGGTGGTGCTGGACGACCCCGACGTCTCCCGACGCCACGCACGGCTCGAGATCGTGGACGACCATCTGGTGGTCGCCGATCTCGGCAGCACCAACGGAACCTATGTGAACGAGGAGCGGGTGGCGCGCCAGGTGCTCGTCCCCGGGGATCGGATTCGCATCGGGCGATACGAGCTGGCGTGGACGCTTCTCGACCCGCGTGCGACGGTGGCCGTCAATCCGCACCTGCGGACCGCGGTGCGGCAGCTTGTTCCGCCGCGGAATGCCGCCCGCCGCGTGGTGGAGGCCGCCGAGGCCCACAACGGGCGGGTCGGGCACGAACTCGACGGGTTCCTGTCGCTGGCGCACGGGTTTCTGCCCGCCGAGCCGCCGCTTCTGGCCTTCCCGGAATCACACCGACCATGGGACGAAATGTCCGATGAGCTCCCCGAACTCTTCCGCCGGCTATCGCTGCGCAGGGCGTTCGATGCCCTCCCGGTGCTCGACGCCCGGCCTGAGGCGTTGCCCGACCGGTACCTGTTGCGCGCCTCGACCTTGCTCGGCGTGTTCGCTCACGCCTATCAGTACATGGCGATCGACCCGCCTGCCGTTTTGCCCGAGTCGCTGCTGCGGCCTTGGACCACGGTCTCGCGCCGACTGGGCAAGAAGGTTCCGGCCGTCTCCTACATCGATCTGTTCCTCTACAACTGGAAGCTGCGCGATCCGGCCGGGCCACGGGCGCTGGACAACATGGACCTGCTGGTGCCGACCTGGAACAACGCTGCGGAGCGAGTGTTCTACCTGGTCACCACCGAGTTCGCGATGGGCCTCACGCCCGTTCTCGGCGCCATGCTGGACGCCCAGGAGGCCGTGGTCGCCGACGATCCGGCCGCCCTGGAGTCGGCGCTCCTGGTGATCATCGACCGGTTGCAGCACGTGACCCAGGCCATCTACCCGCAGATCGATCCCAACCCCCGCGCCCGCCATCCGCTCGACCAGGTGTTGTGGGCCAAGACCGTCGGCACCGCCGGGGTCCCGATCTTTGATGGCGCACCCAGCCCGAGCGGCACCGCGCAACCGCAGATCCACGCGCTGGACGCGTTTCTGGAGCGGCGAGATTACGGCTCGCTGGTCGGGCAGCAGAGCGTCTACCTGGCCGGGTTCTTCCCGCGCCACTGGCGCGAGCTGGTGGCCGCGTTGCGCGAGGTGTCGGTGCGGCAGTACGTCGAGGACACCCGCAACGCCGCCATGCGCGGCATCTACAACGCCATGCTCGACGCCTATGTGGGCGACCGCGGCTGGATGGGGCTGCACCGCATCAAGGCGTATGGCTTCTTGGAGGTGGCGTTCAAGGTCGGCCGGCAGGTGACCACCGGGGCCCGTTTCACCGGACTGTTCAAGGACCGGACCTGGGACAAGGTGGACGGCGAGCTGGCCGTCGTCCGCGAGGAGCGCCGTCCCCCAGTGGGCCAGCCGGTGGTGTTCGGAACGGCCCGCCGGGGCCGCGTCGTGACCGCGGAGTCCGGCGCGTGGACCTGCTACCTCGAGATCGACGTCACCGGGCAGGGCGTACACCACCTACCCGGTGACCGGCTCGGCGTACTGGCCGAGAACGACGACGAACTGGTGCGCCGCACCGTCGCCGCACTGCAGGCGACCGGCGACGAGCTTGTGCGGCTGAACTCGACGTGGCAAGCGATCGTGGCCTGCCGGGCAGGCTATGACGAGGTCGACGTGCTGCCGCTGCGGACGTTGCTGCGCTTCGCGCGGCTCCGGCCGATCGGACGGGAGGTGGCGAAACGGCTGGTGAAGCTGACAGCCGTGGGTTCCTGGCAGCGAGTGGTGGATGCCCGCATGGAGGACCAGTGGGAGCTGTGGGACGTCCTGAACCTGTTGTACGCGAGCGGATATGACGTCACCCGGCTGTGGAAGGCTGATCCAAGCGAGGACGACGCGTTCTGCGCGGTGATTCCGCCCGAGCCATTCCGGCTGTACTCGATCGCCTCGGCGCCACCGCCCGGCCAGCCCGCGACGACGCTGCAACTAGTGGTCGGCGGCCTGGACTACACCTCTGCCCAGACGCCATGGTCGTATCCGCGGAAACGGCAGGGCACGGCATCGCACTTCCTGCGCGGGGCGAGCGTCGAGGGCCGGCATCGGCTGTCACTGCAGATCGTCTCGGCGCCCCGGTTCCGGCTGCCGGCCGATCCGGCCCGGCCCGTCGTCATGTTCGCGGCCGGTTCCGGGATCGCGCCCTTCCTCGGGTTCGTTGCCGCGCGCCCCGGGGTCGGCGAGAACCTGCTCTATCTGGGGATCCGGACGCCGGAGGAGTTCGTCGAGCACGCAGACCTGGACGCGGCGGCAGCCGCAGGTCGGCTCAAGCTCTGCGTCGCGTTCTCCCGTGCCGATGCCGCGATCGGATTCGACGGCCAGCGCCACTTCGTCCGGCCGGGTCAGCAGCGCCGGGTCGACGACGTGATCCGCGCCGAGGCAGACCAGCTCTGGGAACTGTTGCGACCTGCGGCCGAGGGCGGCCGTGGCGCCTTCGTCTACGTATGCGGCAGCGCACGGTTCGCCGCCTCCGTACGCCAGGCGCTGACCGACATCGTGCCCGGCGACGGTCGTGAATTCATGCGCCAGCTAGTGGCCGACGGACGTCTCAGCGAGGACGTCTTCACCACTTATCTGGGCCATGCGCAGCAGGGGCCCCGCTTCGAGGTGTCAGACCTGGTGCGGCACAACTCCTCCGACGCGGGCTACTGGATGGCGATCGGCGGCGTGGTGTTCGACGTCAGCGAATTTCTGCACCTGCACATCGGCGGGCCGCACATCATCCGCAATCACGTCGGGCTCGATGCGACCGCGGCGTACCGGAAAGTGCTGCACCACGCACACGCCGAGATCGACGCCCAGCTCGCGATGTACCAGATCGGTCATCTGCGACGGCTGCAGTTCGGCGCCCGGTGGGGCGCCGTTCTCACCGAGGACGGCCTGCACGCGCTACCGCTCGAAGAGCTATTCCGGGTCTGGGTCCGATTCGTGTACCTGCTTGTGGGCATGGAAAATGCGCTGACCGCCGATTACGGATTCACCACATCGGTGGCCACCCTGGGCGAAGATCCCCGGGAGCTGACGCCGTTCAAGGCGCAGTACGTCCTCGAGGCGCACCGGCGGTTCCTAGTCAGTTATCTGGACGGGTTGGTGCACGAGGACTTGCGCACCCTGTGGCAACTTACCGTCGGCTTCTGCGACCCCCACCTGGACATCCGGTCCTTCGACACCGATCTCGCCGCCATCTCGGCGCGCGCGGATGTCGGACTGGTCCGCAACTCCGTAGCTGCGATCAAGGAGCAGCTGCTCGCCGGGGACGACTTCGGAAAGGTCGCGGCGCTGTGCCGCCTCTATGCGCACGTCGATGTCCAACTGCTGCGCGACCTGAAAACTGCTGTGCTGGAGGGAATCCGGGCGTTCGAGATCCACGAGGCTGACGTCGTCGAGCAAGCCGGAGCCACGCTCCTGAACGCAGCAAGCGAGACGCTCGCTGCTGTCTCGGCCTACTACCAGCGCCTCGCCAAGCAGATCCGCGGCTACGGCATCAGCGCTGACGATGTTGTCGAGGAGCCAATCCCGGCCGACCGGGGGATGCCCGGCCACGGCGGTCCACTAGCTTTTATCGATTGACGTTCGTGCTGGCCGGGGTGCCTGGTCCAGCCCAGGCATTGGGTGCCTACTTCATGCAGACGCAGAACCGGTCCTGCAACTCGTCAAGAGCGGCCAGGCGGCCCTGCTGGAACGATTCATCCCAAAGCCTGCCCAGTACATCGGCCACGACGGCGCCGGGCACGCCGAGGCTCTGTCGCGCACGAGCCAGCGCCGCAGTTCTCGGTTCGTCAGTCATCACAGCCTCCTCGCCCAGGGTACTGGCAGCGGTCGCTGCGGGCGCTCTGGGCGCCGGCTGGATGAGTCACCAGGAAGCCGAAAGGGCGGCATCAGGGTGTGCGGGGAGTGAACGCCGCTCCGTCCACGTAGGTCTGCTCAGCCGTTCCCCCGCCCGCTGGAATGAAGCCGCCCCAGATGATCATCCGGCGACCAGTCCAGACCGCGGCGGCAACCTCGCGTCCGTGGAGCGGTGACGCGGGCAGCGCCGTCCACCGGTTGCTGGACGGGTTGTAGGCCTCGCCGTGTGGTGGGATCACCCAGGCGCCTGGGTGGCCGGCCAGCCCGCCCCAGACCAGGATCCGCCGGCCTGTCCACACGGCCGCGAAGCCTTCGCGCCGGAACTGCATGACCGGCAGGAGTCGCCAGCGGTTGGTCCGCGGGTTGTACGCCATGGGGCGAAGTGATGGCTGGCCGCCGGACGGGCCCGTTCCGCCGAGGACGAGGACCTCCTTGCCGTCCCAGACGCCTGTCCCGCCGCCGCGCCGCTGCGGCATGGGAGGCAGCCGCCTCCAGGTGCCGGTGACCGGGTTGTAGGCGGCGCCGTCCCGGAAGATCTTGCCGCCGGCGGGAAAGCCCTCGAAGCCGCCTGCCACTACGAGTTCCTTGCCGGTCCAGGCGCCCATCGCGCCGGACCGTCGTTCGAGCGGTGATGCGACGGTCGACCAGGTGTCGGTGGCGGGCTCGTATGTCTCGGCTGTCCTGACCGTCGTGCCGCAGCAGATCCCGTCCCAGACGATCACCTGGTGACCGGTCCAGCCTGCTATCTGGCTGGGCGGCATGGCAGGATGCTTGATCGGGCGCCAGGTGTTGGTGGCCGGCGTGTAGGCACCTGCGGTTAGCCCGAAGACGTACATCTGCGATCCCGTCCACACTGCGCTGTTATCCCCCTGACCTAGCCAGGACCGGGGTCCGTTCGGGAGCCTGGACCAGGAGCCGGCTCCGGGCCGGTAACCGAAGGTAATGCCGGTACCTGGAGGGGCGAACCTGAAGGCGTGGACGATCATCTGACGGCCGGTCCAGACCGTCGACAAGGTCCACGATGGCGGCAGCTTTGTAATCGGCGCCCTGGACACCAGCCTCCAGGTCCCGCGCAGTGTGCTCGCAGCGGCTGGCGTTGCCGTGCCAGAACCGGCGGCTCCTGGCGAGACGGCCCCGGTACTGCCACCCTGGCCGTCGGTCCGGGCGGTGCGAAGGTGTTCGTGACCGGGGAGAGCACCGGGAAGACCTCGGGCATTGACTACGCCACTGTGGCTTACGCCGCCGCGAGCGGCGAACGGCTGTGGGTCAGGCGCTACAACGGCCCGGCGAACCGCGATGACGTCGCCAAGTCCGTGGCCATTGCCCCTGGCGGCGGTCAGGTGCTGGTGACCGGGACGAGCAACTCCGTGGGCCTTGACGTCTTCGATGCCACCCGGAGCCCGACCGCAACCCCGACGCCCGACTACGCCACCGTGGCCTACAGCGCCTCGAACGGGCGGCAGATGTGGGTCAGTCGCTACAACAGCTCCGGTAACGGCCTGGACTTCGCCTATTCCGTCGCCGTCAGTCCGAGCGGGAACAAAGTGTTCGTGACCGGGTTCAGCATCGTGACTGCCTCGTACGCCGATTACGCCACCATCGCCTACCGTGCCGACAACGGCGCACAGCAATGGGCTAGGCGCTACAACGGCCCGGCGAACGCCGGCGATGCCTTCCCTTCCCTGGCCGTCAGCCCCGGCGGGAACAGGGTATTCGTGACCGGGACGAGCACCGGGGTCAGCTCAGGACAGGACTACGCCACGATCGCATACCGGAGCTGAGTCTCCGGCGGCGGCGAGCTCGGGAGGGCCGGTTCGCGCTGCGGCGAAATCAAGTCGCTGACGTCTGAGGGGCCGACGTAGTGTTGCACGGTGCTTGAGGTAACAGCCTGCGCGGACGAGCCGGACGAGCTGACCTCGCTGCAGGTCTACAACACTGTGTGGCCCCACGACGCGGTGACGATCGACGCGGTGCACTCATTCAGGGACAGTGCCCAAGATTACGTCGATTACCTCGTCCGCGAGGATGGCGTCATCCTGGGGTCCGGGGTGAGGGCTATCTTTGCCTATCGTGCGCGCCGTGTCGTCACGCTCATTACCGTGCTCGCCGGGCAGCGCCGACGCGGCGCCGGGACGGCGCTGCTTGAATGCATCTGCATGTGGGCCAGGGAGCGAGGGGTACGCGAGCTGGAGGTGTCGGTCTCCGGCAACGATCCGGAGAGCCTGTCCTTTGCCCAGCGGCGCGGCTTCACCGAGGAACGGCGCGAAGTGGGCCTCGTGCTCAGACTCGCCGGCGTCTCACCGCCGCTGGTCCGGCCACCGGCCGGGATTGAGATCGTCACCTGGGCGCAACGGCCGGAGCTGGCACGCGGGATGTACGAGGTCGACCTCGAAACGCATCACGACATCCCCGGCTTCGGGGACGTCGCCGTCGAACCGTTCGAGGACTGGATGGCGCACAATATGCAGCGGCCCACCGACTCTCCCGAGGCGACGTTCATCGCACTCGCCGACGAGCTGGTCGTCGGCTTCGCAAAACTGTCGCTGACTGCGCCGACGGCCGCAGGCCACGCCATGACCGCCGTCAGGAGAGCCTGGCGCGGACGCGGCATCGCGCGTGCCCTGAAGGCGACAGAAATCAACTGGGCGCTCGCCAACGGCTACACCGAACTCCACACCAGCAACGAGGAGCGGAACGCACCGATCAAGCGCCTGAACGCCCGCCTCGGCTATCGACCCGGAATCGGGCGGATCCACCTAGTCGGCCCCATGAGTGGTGGACTCGCTCGATGAGACCAGACTTGAGCCCCGATCAGGTCTTGAGTGATCTTGCGGGTTGCTGACCTATGGTTCGCGGGCTGTGGTGACTGGCGCCCACCGGTTTTCCAGCGTCGCCTCAGGCACAACCTCACCTTCGGCAGGACCGCCATGGCGGTGCCGGGGAACACCAGGTGATCAGCGCTGGTGCTGAGTTATCCCAGCCACCACGGCTGCCCCGTCGGCTTTGCTTCCAGCAGCGCGGGCTGCCTCCCGGATCCGGCGTGATCGCCTGTGCTTCTTGACAAGCGTCGCGCAGCTTCTTTACTGTTATACCAACATCATAGAATAATGTCATGATGGAAGGAGGTTGATGTTTCGGTTCCATGTCGACGGGTCGTCCGGTGTCCCGCCTTACCTGCAGCTTGTGCACCAGGTGCGGCAATCGCTGCTGCTGGGCTATCTGCAGGAGGGTGACCGCCTGCCGACGGTCAAGGACGTCGCCAGCGACCTGGTGATCAACCCCAACACGGTCGTCAAGGCGTACCGGCAGCTGGAGCACGAGGGACTGGCCAGCGGCCGGCCGGGCCAGGGCACGTTCATCACCGGCAGCCTGTCACCGGATCCGCCGGAAGCGCACCAGCGCCTGCGCGCATCGCTGGAGAAATGGCTCCGTGACGCCGATGCGGCCGGGCTCAGTGACGAGGCGGTGTCGGCCCTCATTGCCGTCGCCCGGCATGACATGAAGAAGGAGAAGGTCTGATGACAGCAGATGCGGCCATCGGTGCGGCAGTTCAGACCACCGGGCTGGGCAGGCGTTACGGCCAGGAGTGGGGGCTGCGCGACTGCACACTCGAAGTGCCCGCAGGCACGATCGCCGGCCTGGTGGGTCCGAACGGCGCCGGCAAGACCACCTTGCTGCAGATGATCATCGGCCTGCTCGCGCCCACCGAAGGGCAGGCGTCGGTGTTCGGCCATGTCTCCCGGGCGCATACGGCGGCGACTCTCGAGCGGGTCAGCTTCGTCGCCCAGGATCATCCGCTGTACCGGGACTTCACCGTCGCAGACATGCTCCACCTCGGCCGGGCGATGAACCCCAGCTGGGATCAGGGACTCGCGCAGGCCCGGATGAATGCGCTCGACATCCCGCCGAAACGCAAGGTCAAGAGCCTGTCGGGCGGCCAGCAGGCACAGGTCTCGCTGACCATGGCGCTGGCCAAGCGCGCGCCGCTGCTCGTGCTCGACGAGCCAGTGTCCAGCCTGGACCCGATCGCCCGGCTGGAGTTCATGCGAGACGTGCTGGCCGCGACAGCCGACTCCGGCCTGACCGTCCTCATCGCCTCACACGTGGTCTCTGAGCTGGAGCGACTCTGCGACTGGCTGATCGTGCTCACCGCGGGACACGTGCAGCTGACCGGCCCGGTTGACGACCTCCTGGCCGCGCACAGCCTGCTCACCATCCCCCGCGCCACGCGGGACGCCGAGCTGCCCGGACGCTGCATCCATCGCGCCGACAGCGACAGGCATTCCACCGCGCTGATCCGCGCCGACCCCGCCGGGCTGGCGGCACTGGACCACCCCGGATGGCAGGCAGAGCCCGTGGGCTTCGAGCAGCTTGTGCTGGCCTACCTGCAGCGCCCGCACCCCACGGCGGCGCAAGACGATCCCGCCCGGGCCGCGGCGCGGCCAGGGCCGACCACGAAGGCGGTAGCGCGATGATCTGGGTCAGCTGGCGTCAGCACCGCAGCCAGGCCATAACCTGCCTCGGGCTGTTCGCGATCCTCACGGCGTTCGCCATCGTGGTCAGCACTTCAATGCGGACGGCATTCAGTCACGACCAGCTCGCCGGGTGCCTCGCGCACAACCCGGCGGCCGGCACCTGCCAGGGCGCCATCGGCGCCTTCATGGACAGCTTCAACACCATCGTCAACATCGGATTCTGGGCCCTGCTCCTGGCGCTTCCCGGGCTGCTCGGGGTCGTCATCGGCGCGCCGCTGATCGCCAGGGAACTCGAATCCGGCACCTGGCAGCTGGCCTGGGCCCAGACCGTACCGCGCACCAGATGGCTCATCACCAAACTGGCCGTCGTCGCCGCCGGGCTCGTGATCCTCGGCGCGGCGATGACCGCCCTGATCACCTGGTACCGCCAGCCCATGGACCGGCTCACCGGCCACTTCATCAACAACGTCTACGACTTCGAGGGCCTGGCACTGACCGCCTACATCCTGCTGGCCTTCGGGCTCGCCGTGCTCGCCGGGCTGCTCATTCGGCGCAGCATCCCGGCCATGGTGGCCGCCCTGATCGCCTGGCTGGCCGTCAGGCTAACGGTCGAGTACCTGCTCCGCCCTCGCTTCCAGACACCGCTGACGCTCCGGCAAAACTGCGCCCACGGGTGCTCCGTCAACGTGGGCATCACCTCTGTCCCTCCGCAAACCGGTCACATCGGAGACTGGGTGCTGAGGACCACTGGCCCGGGAAACCAGATCATGACCACCTACCAGCCGGCCGACCGGTTCTGGACGTTCCAGCTCATCGAGGCCGGCCTGATCGTGGCGATCACCGCGGCAGCACTCGCCACCACGATCTGGCTGCTGCACCGACGCGCCGCCTGACTGCCTCGGGACGCCGGGTCGTCTGCTCGGCGGCCCGGACTCGGGGCCAGCCTGCGATGCTGCGGTTATCAGTCGTGGATGGGCCGGTTGCCGATCGCGCTGACCATGGCCGGGTCGCGGTGGTCGAAGAACAGGGTGGCGCCGGTGTCCATGGCGGCGATGCGGGACATCTCGTCGCCGGTGAGGGTGAAGTCGAAGACGTCGAGGTTCTGCGTCATCCGCTCGGGTCTAACCGATTTGGGGATGCCATGGGCGGCGCCGATCTCGGTCAGGGCGGGGTCGGAGAACAAGTTGTTGCGGCCTTCGGCGAACCCGCCCCAGGACTCGTGCTGGACGCCGCGCTCGACCATGAGGTCATGGTCGGCGTGCCGCTGGAAGTAGGGGTGGGTCTCGATCTGGTTGACTGCCGGGGTGAACCCGGTGCGGTCGATGAGGTCCACGAGCCGGTCGGGGTAGAAGTTGGCGACGCCGATGGCTTTCGCCAGTCCCTGCGCGCTCAGGGCACGCATGGCGCGCCAGGAACCGTAGTAGTCGCCGTATGGCTGGTGGATCAGGTACAGGTCGAGATAGTCCAGGCCAAGACGCTGCAGCGCGCCTGCGGGAGTGACGGGATTCCCGGTAATGCCAGACCCTCCCTAGCGTCGTGCCCAGGTCGTACGGTCGGGGGCATGGACAACCGGGACGAGATCCGCGGCTTCCTCACCAGCCGCAGGGACCGGCTCACCCCTGACCAGGCGGGGGTCCCGCTCTATGGCGGCCGCCGTCGCGTCAAGGGGCTGCGCCGGGAGGAGGTCGCGATGCTCGCTGGCATGAGCACTGACTACTACACCCGCCTGGAGCGAGGGAACCTCTCCGGCGTCTCAGACTCAGTCCTCAGCGCGCTGGCGCGGGCCCTGCAGCTCGACGAGGCCGCTCCGGACGCACCTGTTCGACCTCGCCGCCACCGCCAACGGACCTGGCCAGCCGCGGCGCAGTGCGTCGCGCGGCCCCGGACCCGGCCGGCCGCGCCGCTCCTCGAGCCCCTCCCGCGTGCGGGAGGGCGTGCTGCGCGTCCTGGACAGCATCAGCTCCCCTGCCTACGTCCGCAACAACCGCATGGACGTCCTCGCCGCCAACCGGCTCGGCCGGGCTCTGTTCGCCACTGTCTACGCGGAAGGCGCCGCCGGCTTCAACCTTGCCCGCTACCTCTTCCTCGACCCGCGCTCCCGCGACTTCTACACCCAGTGGGACGTCGTCGCCCGCGACTCCGTCGCCGCCCTGCGGATCGAAGCAGGCCGCAACCCCTACGATCGCGGCCTGACCATCATCACCTATACCGTCGAACCCCACAGCGCCTCCGAACAGGCCCTCAACTTCCTCGCGAGCTGGAGCGCGCAGGCATCCCCTGCGAACCCGCGCGAGTCCGACACCATCGAGGAGACGACATGACGATGGAGCAGCGACGCCTCGGCAGCACCGGGGTCTGGGTCAGCGAACTGTGCCTGGGCACCATGATGTTCGGCGAGTGGGGCACCACGGACCACGACGAGAGCATCCGGATCATCCACCGCGCGCTCGATGCCGGAATCACCTTCGTCGACACCGCCGATGTCTACTCCGCCGGCGAGTCCGAGGTCATCACCGGCAAGGCGCTGGACGGACGCCGCGGCGACATCGTGCTCGCGACGAAGGCCTTCATGCCGATGAGCGACAACCTCAACCACCAAGGCAGCTCCCGCCGCTGGATCATCCGCGAGGTCGAGGACTCATTGCGCCGGCTCGGCACCGACTGGATCGACCTCTACCAGATCCACCGCTGGGATCCCGAGACCGACTTCGACGAGACCCTGGGCGCGCTCTCCGACCTGGTCCACCAGGGCAAGATCCGTTATTTCGGCCACTCGACCTTCCCCGCCTCTGCCATCGTCGAGGCTCAGTGGACCGCCCAGCGCCGCAACCGCGAGCGCTTCGTCACCGAGCAGCCCACCTACTCGGTCCTCACCCGCGGCATCGAGAGCGACGTCCTCCCCACCTGCCAGCGTTACGGCATGGGCGTGCTGTCCTACAGCCCCCTGGCCGGCGGGTGGCTCTCTGGCCGGTACCGCCAGGACGCCGCCCAAGGGCCCACGTCGGCCGCCCGCCAGCGCCTCGCCAACCGATTCGACCTCAGCCTGCCCGAGAACCAGCGCAAACTCGAAGCAGCCGACCAGCTCGCCCAGCTTGCCGACGACGCAGGCGTCAGCCTCATCGAGCTCGCGATCGCCTTCGTCCTGCGCCACCCCGCCGTCACCTCGGCCATCATCGGCCCCCGGACCATGGAACACCTCGAGTCACAGCTCACCGCACCCGGCGTGCACCTCACCGACGACGTCCTCGACCGCATCGACCAGATCGTCGCCCCCGGCCTCACCATCAACCCCGCCGACAACGGCTGGGTCAGCCCCGCCCTCCACCCGACCGCCCGCCGCCGCTGAGGTCAGAGCCCCCCGACGTCGCGGGCACCCGACACGCACGAGACGCAACTAAAGATGGGGCGAGAGTTGCGAAGTGGTTGAATGCTCCGTTTGGGCTTGGCTACTCTGGCCGATCAAGCTCATCGCTTGGGAGCCGCCACGATGGCGGCGGCGATAGCCGCTACCCGGTCTCGGACTGGCCGCGAGCCAGCTGATGAACCGGGAGCCCCGGAGGAGCGTGCCGGCGCGTGCATACGCCTCTCGCATTTCGCATGGTCACGACGAGCCGAAAGCTGAAGGTCGGGTGGGTCAGCGCGGTCAGCCTGGCCACGCTTCTCACCGTCATCGGCCTAAGCGGATCAGCAGGCGCCGCCCCGGCGCCCACACCCGCCCAGGCACAGAAGATGCTCGCCGAGCTCAATGAGAGGGCCACCAAGCTAGGCCAGCAGTACGGCGTCGTGATCCAGCACCTCACGGCCGCCAACCAGCGGCTGAAGCTCCTCGACAAGCAGACCGGGTTCTACCGCACCGCCTACGATTCGATGCGCAAGCAGATCGCCAAGCTGGCCGCCGCGGCCTACGAGCAGGGAGGCGCGGACTCCCCGCTCGCGCTGCTCATCTCGGCTTCGCCACAGCACCTACTCAACGAAGCGTCGATCCTGAACGAACTGGCCGGCACCGACAAGGCCCAGATCGACCAGTACCTGAACGCCACCCGGCAGCTGGTGAGCGCTGAGCGGATGACGGACCGCACCAAAGCAGGGATCCTCCGGCTGAAACACGGGCTCGCCAAGCGACTCGCAGCGCTGAAAGCGCTGAATCGACAGGAGGGGGACCTGCTGCCGATGCTGACCCTGGAGCAGCTGGCGAGCAGCGGCCACCCCTACCTGAACCCGCTGCGCGCCGTCAGCGGCCTGTCTCCCGAGCGGGTTGACGAGGGCGTCGACTTCTCCGGAACGGGGCCGGTTTACGCCGTCGGGGCTGCTGTAGTCACTCAGGCTCAGGCGGACAACGGGGGCTGGCCAGGCGGCGGCTGGATCACCTACCAGCTCATCGACGGCCCGGCGGTAGGCGAGGTCGTCTATCTGGCCGAGGACGTTATCCCGACCGTGCAAGTCGGCCAGAAGGTGACGCCTCAGACCGTGATTGCTCACATGCTCAACGGAAGCGACGGCATCGAGACCGGATGGGCGATGCTCGACAGCGCGTCGTCGGAGTCGGAGCTGCCGGAGGCCGGCGGCATCGGGGGCGCCGGCCCGTTCCCGACCGCTGTCGGAATGAACTTCGACGACCTGCTCGTGGCACTCGGGGTGCCTGCCGCGAACAATTTCGGCCAGCCAGCGTCTGGGCTCGTCCCGTCGCGCTATCAGATCGACTGGGCTAAGGCACTGCGCTGACGTTGCCGCTGCCAGGCCGGAGCTGTGGTGCAGGCGGGTTTGCCGGAGGCGGTGCTTGGTCGCCGTGCACGATGAACACGGGGCAGGAGGAGTGTTCGGCGACACTTGCGCTGACCGAGCCGAGCAGGAGCCCCGCGAACCCTCCGTGGCCGCGGCTGCCTACGACAAGCATGACCGCGCCTTCGCAGGCGTCGAGGAGGACCCTGGCCGCGCCGCCTTCCACCACGCGGAGCTGCATGCCCGGCGGCGGCTGATCACCGAAGACGGCATGCGCGGTGTCGTCGAGAACCTGCGCCATGTCCTGGCCCGGATTCCAGTCGGGCGCGGTGGCCGCCCATCCGTATGAGGGCGGGTACTCCCAGCAGCTCAGGACGTCCAGCCGGGCGGCGAAGATCGCTGCGAAGTGGGCTGCCCACCGCAACGCCTGCTGAGAAGATCCTGATCCGTCTATTCCCACGACAATCCGGCTCGCACCAGTTTCCGGGCCTGCAGTCATGCCTGCTCCTATGCGTCGACAGAGCGCTAACGACGCATATGGTCGCAGGCGTCAACCGCGCTCGGCTCAGGCGTTACCGACTCTTGACCGGCCACCTGCCGTAGAGCCATTCGGGTCCTTCGGTCAGCGGCACGAAGTGACCGTTGAAGTAGGCCTTGAGCTGCGGTGTCCACGGAATCCGCCGGTACGACAAAGTAGTCAGCCAGGCGTAACCGGCGGCCCGGAAGGCCGACATCCACGCCGCTTCCACGGCTCGCGAGCTGCCGGCGTCGTTCTGCGGGTTCCGGCCGTTGGACAGCGCGTAGTCGGTACCCAGTCCATCGATCATGAGCGAGCAGCCCGGCACCGCGGAAACGAACCGGTCGATGGCGATCGTGTCCGAGGCTTGGTCGGTAGCGACACAGGCGCCGGGCGGGATAAGCCGCCGGGCAATCGCAATCTCGCTCGTAGGCACGTTGGTGTGATCGCGGGACTCGGAGATTACCTGGAACACCGTCAAGACCACGAGAGTGGCTGCGGCGGCCATCACGGCGGAGCGCCCAAGCCGCCCCAGCCGGATGCGGGTTCCGGCAGCGGGCAGGGCGGCGAGAAGCCGCGCCGCCGGGAGCGCCATCGTCAGGGCCAGGAACGGCGCGAGGAAGGCGGCGTAGTGGTAGTAGAAGTCGACCGGCCACAGGAACGCTGCCACCACTAGCGCGCAGCTGCCGATCGCGAACCGATCAATCGGAGGTGGTGGGCTGTGGGCCAGCCGCGAGCCGAGCCCGATCACGGCGGCGATGACCAGGACGGCCACGATGCCGGTGATCACCAGCGCGGGAGTGGCCGGCTGCGAGAGGTGGGCCAACCCGAGCATCTGCTGGAGCCGGTATCCCTGCGGGATCCGCGCGATGTCGGTGCGCACTAGCTGAGCGACGATCACGCCACGGTAGAAGGCTGCAGGCGCGCTGAGCGCGAACGGCAGGACGGGCACGCAGAAGCCGAGCGTCACCCCGGCGGCGTAGACAACTGCCTGGCGCGGCCGGCGTGCGGCCAGCAGCAGGATCACCGCGACCGGCAGGATGGCCCAGACCTTGACCACCCCGGCGAAGCCGAGTAGTACGCCGCCAAGGAGGAGCCGCCTGGGACTGGTCGCGATCTGATCGCCGTCGAAGATCACCAGCGCGCCCAGCAGGCAGAACAGAACCAGCCACGGCTCCAGGAGCACGGTCCTCGCCGCCAGGATGCTGTCCGGGAAGATCGCGAGCACCCCGCAGGTCACGAGCGTCGCGAAGAGGCCGCGGTGCCGAGTGAGCAAGCCGGCCACCGGGACCGCCGCCGCGCCTGCGAGCGCGGTGATCACGCGGGCCACTGCCATCCCGATGTCGGCGCCCATGGCCTTGGTGGCCAGCGCCACCGGATACATGAGCAGCGTGATGCCGGGCGGCTGAACCATGACGAAGTCGCGGTAAGGCATCGCGCCGTGCACGAGGCGGATCGCGCTGCCGAAATCCGCCCCGTCGTCGTACTCGTTGATGCCGAGCAGGATTCCGGGCCTGCTGAGGTCGTACAGGCGCAGCCCGACGGCGAGCAGGGTGGAAGTAAAGATCACCGCGGTCAGCGCAGGCGGCCGGGACCAGCCGGGCGGCCGCGGGTCAGCCACCGCGGAGAACCGGGTGCTGGATGCTGTCACTGCTCCTCCGCGACATTCCGGAACGGCACGCGCCGACGGCCCTGCTCCTACCTGCCGGGCGCACCCGCTGGTGTCGGCACCCCGCCAGTCACGTCTAAAGAAGAGACACACCACGGGCGCGTTCTGCTGCGCGGAGGCCGCATGCCGATTCAGTCGCAGTTCAGCGGATGGCCGCCTGGAGGCAGCCGCGCTACGCTTTCGTGCATCGTGCTCGGGAGGTGTCGCGATGGCAGGGCCGGGAGATGAGATCGCTGCAGGGGCAGGCGACCGAGGCCACCTGCGCGCCTCGCACGCCGACCGCGAACAGGTGGTCGGCACCCTCAAGTCCGCGTTCGTTCAGGGCATGCTGGCCAAGGATGAGTTCGACCAGCGGGTGGGCCAGGCGCTGGCGTCGCGGACCTACGCGGAGTTGGCCGCCCTCACCGCTGATCTGCCCGCCGGGCTGGCCCCAGCGCTGCCGCCCCAGCCTGGCCGGGCCGCGGGTGGGCAGCCAGTTCTGCGGCCAGGCCAGATAGCCACGGGGGCAACCACGCTGTATGCAGGCGCGTGGGTCTATGCGCTCCTGTCCCCCAGCGCCGGTGAAAACCCGCTGGCGGGCGTACTGGTCATGTTGGGCGGCTTCGTCTACTTGTGCGTTTTGGCGGTGGCTCTGGGGGTTGCGCTCGAAAACCGGCGGGACAAACGCTCCGGCGGACGGCTGCCGGGTGGACAAGCGCCTTGGGCGGGCGATCGGGTATCCCGGCGCGTGCCACCGGCCGGCCAGCGCGGGCCGCTTCCGCCGGTCGATCCTGGCCATCCGCGTCCCGCCGAGGCCGTGCGAAGGCTTCGTCTACGGCCACTGCAGCCGGCTCGCGGTCGTTGCGCTGATGGGATGCTCGCGACCGGGACGATGCCGGCCGGCGGCTGACTACAGCGTGCGTCTAGGTATCGCCGATCACCTCGGGTGGGCCATCGCCGTCACGGCGACCTCAGATCACGAGGTCGTGGACCGCAGGCGAATCGCTCTGATCGAACCTGGCGTGCCCCCGGCGCCGATTGAGAACGAATCTCAAGGTCTCAGCGTCGCCGCCGCGGCCGCGCTGGTCACGTCGGTACGAGCGTCGGTCGAACGGGCATCATCGGCCGCGCTCGACGAACTCGCGAGCGCGCTGCCCGCGCCTGTTGTGTCGATCTCACTCCGGGCCTGGCCGCCAGAGTTCCCCGAGGACATTGCCGTCCAGCGTCGAGCGCCGTATCAGGCTCGCGCCGACGCCATCATGTACCGCCAGACCCTGTCCGAGCTCGCGCACGCTCGTGGCTGGGAAGTCCACCTCTATGACGCCACCGCAGTGGTCAGTCAGGCCGTCAGGATGCTGGCTCACCGGGCCGACCAGATCCTCCAGGCCCCTCGGGCAGCCATGGGGCCGCCGTGGGCAAAGGACCACCGGGTCGCGCTCGCGGCCACGATCGTGGCCAGCTGAACGCCGGGCAGCCCGGCGTCATCAGGCAGAGCTAGACGGCTTGCCGCACCGGGGTCAATAGTGAAGGCGAGGCAACTTTCCGGCGGCCTGCTGGAGTGCGGCGGAAGGACATCGGATGGCCATGTCGGGGACCAGGCCAGCGACGGCGCCCACCGAGGTCGACGTCGCGGTGGTCGGCGCCGGTTTCTCCGGCCTGTGCATGCTCCGCCGACTGCGCGAGCTCGGCTTCTCCGCCATAGCGTTCGACGAGGCGGGCGACGTCGGGGGGACCTGGTACTGGAACCGATATCCCGGTGCCCGCTGCGACATCCCCACGACCGACTACGCCTTCAGCTTTGACCCCCAGCTCGAGAAGGACTGGACCTGGTCGGAGAAGTACGCCACTCAGCCGGAGATCCTCGCCTACCTCCGGCACGTCACGGACCGCTACGACCTCCGGCGAGACATCCGGTTCGGCATCCGGATCACTGCTGCCGTCTGGGACGAGACCAGCCGGCGCTGGCGGCTGCGCACTGATCACGGTGACGAGGTGAGCTGCCGGTACTACATCATGGCCAGCGGGTGCCTGTCCCTGCCGAAGGCCCTCGACATCGAGGGCGTCGATCGCTACCGGGGCGAGGTCTACCTCACCGGCAGGTGGCCCCATGACCAGGTCGACTTCACCGGGAAGAAGGTGGCGGTGGTCGGAACCGGCTCCTCGGGGATCCAGTGCATCCCGCTCATTGCCGGACAGGCCGCTAGGCTGACCGTCTTCCAGCGAACGCCGAACTTCTCGATACCCGCGCACAACGGCCCTCCGCCACCGGACCGCCTGGCCGGACTCGCCGCGGATCGCGACGGCTACCGCGAGGCCGCCCGCTGGTCCCGTGGCGGGATCCCGGTCGAGCTCACTGACGTCAGCGGCCTGACCGCACCGGAAGATGTACGCCGGCAGCGCTTCGAGGGCGCATGGCAGGCCGGCGAACTGTTCGCGATCCTCGGAGTGTTCAACGACCAGGGCGTCAACGCGGTCTCCAACGAACTCGTCGCCGAGATGGTCAGGGAGAAGATACGCGCGATCGTCATCGACCCGGACACCGCCGAGGCGCTCTGCCCGAAGGACCATCCGTTCGGTACCAAGCGCCCGTGCCTGGATAGCAGCTACTTCGAGACCTTCAACCTGCCCCACGTTCGGCTGGTGAACCTGCGCCGGACACCGATCGTGGCGATCACCGAGGCTGGCATCGGCACGGTCGAGGAATCGTTCGAGTTCGACGCCATCGTCTTCGCCACCGGTTTCGACGCGATGACCGGCCCGCTGGTGTCGGTGGCTGTCACCGGGGCGGGCGGCGTGACCCTCGCGGACAAGTGGGAACACGGGCCGGCTACCTACCTGGGGCTGATGACGACCGGGTTCCCGAACTTCTTCATGATCACCGGCCCGCAGAGCCCTTCGGTGCTATCGAACATGGTCGTGTCCATCGAGCAGCACGTCGACTGGATCGCCGACTGCCTGCATCGCCTGCGAACGGAAAATTTCGACCGGATCGAGCCGACGCCGCTCGCCGAGGCGGGCTGGGTGCAGCACAGCCATGACTGCGCTGACATCACGCTCTACTCGCGAGCGGATTCCTGGTACATGGGGGCCAACATACCCGGGAAACCGAGGGTCTTCCTGCCGTACATCGGCGGCGTGGACACGTACCGCCAGGCCTGCGACGAGGTGACCGAGAAGGACTTTCTCGGGTTCAGGCTCGACGGGCCGGCCGGGACACGGTGCAACGACGGAGTGATCCGCCGACTCCAGCCGGACGTGGCGATCGTGCTGGATCTCATGGCTTCGCTCGGGCTGCCCCCCATGGAGACCATGACAGTCGCCGACGCCAGGGCCTTCTCCAAGGCCACCGCCGCCACCCTGCCGCCGGGGCCGGAGGTTGGCGAGATCGCCGACGCGGTGCTGCCGGGCCCGGCCGGCGACCTCGCGTACCGGCTTTACCGGCCGCCCTCGGGAGGCCCGCACCCGCTGATCGCCTACTTCCACGGCGGCGGCTGGGTCCTGGGCAGCCAGGACTCGGACGACCCCTTCTGCCGGGACCTCTGCCTGCGCACCGGGGCCGTGGTCATTTCGGTGAACTACCGGCACGCTCCTGAAGACCGCTTTCCGGCGGCGGCGGACGACGCGTTCGCCGCTGTGCAGTGGATAGCCGCCAACGCCGCCGGGCTCGGGGGCATCCCAGGGCAGCTCGCCGTGGCCGGCTGGAGCGCCGGCGGCAGCCTGGCGGCCATCACGTGCCAGCTCGCGCGCGACGCCGGCGGCCCGGACATCGCCAGCCAGCTTCTGCTCACTCCGGTCACTGACTGCGACTTTGGCCGACCCTCCTACTCCGCTAACGGCGACGGCTTCGCTCTGACCGCCGCCCTGATGCGGTGGTTCTGGGACCACTACGCGGACGAAGCGGACCGGGCGAAGCCGATGACCTCCCCGCTGCGGGGCACGCTCGCCGGGCTCCCTCCCGCCGTGGTGGTGACGGCCGAGTTCGACCCCCTCCGCGACGAGGGCGCGGCCTATGCCGAGGCGCTAGCGACCGCCGGCGTCCCGGTGCGGCACATCCAGGCCCGCGGCCATATCCACACCTCCCTGACCATGGTCGACGCAGTGATATCCGGGGCAACCGTCCGGGCCGAGATGGCCGACGCTCTGCGCAGCTTCCGGTCAGTGCCCGCTGCGCGGAGCGGCGCTCAGCGCAGCGGGGTTACTGGCAGCGGCTGACGGCAGAACCCGCAGATCGGGTCGGGATCCGCCGATGCCCTCGCCTGGTCGACCGGCGCACCACAGTTCGGGCAGTGCGTCGGCACCAGCCAGGGCGGCCCGGTCGGGGCGCCGGCCCGGGCGGGCTGCTGCTTCGGCTGCTGCTCACGCTGGATGTAGTCGTGCAGCGCGCGCTTCTGCATCGCCGGCACGTCCAGGACGATCTTGCTGCGATGCGCCTCGTCGTAGCGAACCGGCACCCGCTCGCCGGCCGACAGGGGGAGCTGGATCTTGGGTATCCGGTCCGGGTGCCGGAGCTGCTCGGCCCGTCGCTGACGAGCTTTTCACGCTCGGCTTCGGTGAGAGGCTTGTCATGATCATGGCCACGAAGCAATTCGAACTCTCCTCTGGCGGCTGCTTGAGTAGAGAGTATTCAACCGGTCGTGGCCAGCCGGACGCCACGGCGCCTCCCGCCCGCCGACCTGCTCAACTGAACGGAAGACACGTTTCGTGGACATCAACGACGTAGCCCGCGCGGCAGCGGCCCTGGCTGGTGTGCGCTGTTCGACGCCACGGGGGCGGCCCGAGTGGCGGTATCACGGCAGGCTAGTAGCCCGCCAGCTAGATGACGCGCATCTGGTGATCCGGGCCGACTTCGATTACCGCGACTCGATACTGCGCCAGCTGCCCGGAACCTTCAGCGTCCCTGCCCGCTACCTCAAGCACATGATGGTTGTCGCTGACCTCGCCAACGGCGACGCCGGCGCGATCGAGGACGCGATCGAAGCAGCGTGGCTCCTTCAGCGGAGCGCCGGCTGACAGCCCGTCGTTAGCTGCCGTACTCGTCGTGGCGGAGGTACCAGTTGAGCGGGGCGCCGGGGGCACGCGTCTCGTTTCGTCCCTTCGGTGCGCGGTCCAGCCATTGGTACATGCCCCACAGGCCATCCAGGCCGCGCGCGTAAGCCGAGTAGGTGTGGTAGACGACGCCGTCCTCGAGCGCGAACGCGCTCATGCCGGGAGCTTCGAGCGCGTACGTCGGCCAGTCGGTGCCGCAGGTGGCCGCCCACTCGGCCAGCGGCCCCGCCTTGCCCGCCTCCAGCGTTGGCCGCATGTCCCTCGGCCGGAAGTTGTACTCGCCGGTTCCCGACTGCTGCTCGTCCGGGGTGGACGCGGCCTGGAAGTCGCAGTTGAAATCGGTGCTGGACGACGAGGCCCACGGGAAGCTCCAGCCCATCCGCCGCTGGTAGGCCTGTATCTTCGCCAGCGGAGCGCGGGACACCGCGCACATCGTGACATCGTGGTTGGCGAGGTGGACGACGAAGCCGTCGAAGCCGTCGGCAATCGCCGAGCAGGATGGGCACCCCGCGTCGTAGTCGGACCCGAACATGAAGTGGTACACGAGCAGCTGCGAGCGCCCCGCGAAAAGATCGGCCAGCGACGCCGCGCCGTCGTCGGTGTCGAACCGGTACTGCTTGTCGACGCGGACCCACGGCAGCTCCTGCCGCCACCGCGCCAGCTCGTCGCCGCGCCGCGTCAGCTCCTTCTCGGCGTCCAGCAGCTCCAGCCGGGCGGCGAGCCATTCCTCGCGTGTTCCGGTCCTGTGATCGGTCATGGTGTCCCTCTTCCTGGTACAGGCCCGCACCACGGCTGACGGAGGCCTCGGTCATGGCGTGATAGCAATCATCAGGTTGCGATAATATGGCAATCAGTTGGTTGCGTCAAAGATTCGCGTCAGGTCGGCGGCACCGCCACCTCAGCCGGGCGGCGGGGTCCAGTCGTGCTGGACGATGACGCGATCCCCGATGACCTTGCTCGCGTGCTCTCGGATGTAGGCCTGGTGGAGCGGGTGCTGGACGTAGGCGCGGGCGGAATCAAAGTCGGCAAAGTCCATGACCGCGACGAGGTCGAAGTTGCCGTCGAAGTGGCCCGCGTCATCCCCCCAGGTCAGAGCGAGCAGTTCCGGGATCTCGCGGAGCGCGTCGAGGGCGTCGCGGTATCCCTGCTTGCCTTCGAGGCTGACGCCGTCGGCCCACCGGATCGCGACCACCTGGCGGAACACGGCGCTACGCCTCCTATCCGGCTGGCGACGACGGCGGACGTATCCCGGACTATAGACGAGCCGTCCACCTGCGGCGCTTGAGGCTGCCCCGGAGGAAGGTTCTACCGTGGTCGGCATGAGGCAGGATGCGCCGGACGCGCTGCTGACGGTCGGGCACGTGGCCCGCTGCAGCGGGCTGACCGCGAAGGCTCTGCGGCACTACGATCGCATCGGTCTGCTGCGGCCGGAACGCGTCGACGCCGCGACCGGCTACCGGTGGTACCGCAGTGATCAGGTCGCCGAAGCCAGGCTGGTCGGGCTGCTGCGTTCGCTGGACCTGCCCCTCGATCAGGTGCGCACCACCGTCGCGGCGTGGAAAGACGGCGACGACACCGTCGTCGGGCACGTGATCCGCCAGCACAGGACGCGGCTGGACGCCAGGGTCACGCGCCTGCGCGGCGCCTTGCACCGGATCGATCACCTACTTGCGGAAGGAATCGACGTCGCCATGTCCGAACAGGATCCGCCGGGCGGCAGAGCGACCGCCAAGAGCGCGCCGGGGACCGGGAGCGTCACCGACCAGCGGCTGCTGGCCGCTCAGTTGTTCAACGAGACCTGGCGGCTGATGGAGCAGGAGGCGCGGAGCAGGCAAGACGATGACCAGATGATCCACACCGCGCACGCCTCCCGCTATCACTGGGGCCAGGTTCCCTCGGCGACCCCGGCTAACCTAGCCCGCGGCGAATGGCAGATCTCGCGCGTCTACACGGTTCTGCGCCGGGCCGAGCCCGCCCTGCACCACGCCCGCAGGGTCCTGGATCTCTGCCAGGAGAACGGCATCGGGGACTGGGACCTCGCCTTCGCCTACGAGGCGCTAGCCCGGGCCCACGCGATCGCCGGGGACGCCGACCGGGCCAGGGAGTACACCGACCAGGCCCTGGCGGCCGCCGAGGACATCACCGCGGACGAAGATCGGGAGCTGGTCCTCGCTGATCTGGAAACCATTCCCGGCCAGCCCCGTTACTGGTGACGTCAGGCCGCAGGGGTGCGGCCTGGGCTAACAAGTCCTCGTTACCGTCCCTATGCCGTTCCGCTGCGAATCCGAGATTTATCGCGCTAGCATTTACCACCACTTATGGTGTTCACAGCGCTTTCTGCCAGGGGGGTGTCGTTGTCAACCAGGCGCGCGCGGCGCGACCGACTGGCGCTGCCGCTGCTCACTTGGTCTGGTACCGCACTGGCCGTCCTGGGCGGCGTGCTGGCCGCCGCTCGCACCGCGCAGGGCCATGACATCCTCGTCGCGGTCCAGCGGTTCCTGCTCTACTACTCGGGCGTCTTCGCCTTGCTGGCTCTCACCGCGGCCGTCGTCGTCGGGCTGGCCGTCACCGATCGCATCGTGATGACTCCCGGCAGCCGGGTCGTCGGGCAGGTGCTGCACCGGGTTCTGTCGCTGGCCGCGCTGGCCGCGCTGGCCACGCACATCGCCCTGGAAGTCGTCGCGCACCGGGCCGCGGTGAGGGACGGGTTCGTCCCGTTCCTGGCTCACGGCCGGACCTTCTACATCGGGCTCGGCACGCTCGGCTCGGATCTGATCGTCGCGATCGTGGCGACGAGCGTCATCCGTGGCCGGCTCACCTCGAGGCCGCTGGCGTGGCGGGTCCTTCACCTCACGGCCTATCTCGCATGGCTCCTGTCGATCGTGCACGGCCTGCTGGCGGGCCGGGCCGCGCGACCGTACGTGGACTGGAGTTACGGTGCGTGCGCTGCCGTCGTCGCCGTGGCGCTGGCGATCAGGATCGTGGCCCGGCACCGCGGCCGGGCGCAGCACAGGCCGCTGCCGGTGCCGGACCGGCTGTCCGTGCCCATGCCCGGCGGGATCGCGGTCGACGGAATGGTCCCGTTGGCGCGCCGTCAGCCGCTGGCCATCAGCGATCGGGATGGCGAGCACCCACGATGAGCGCGATGACCGCGATGACCGCGACCACCGCGCCTGAGGCGCTCTGCGTCGGCCAGCCACGGCTGACTTCCGGGCTCGACCGGATGACCAGCATCGACGCGCCGGCCTTCGAGGCCGTCTTCGGCAAGCTCCCCTACCGCACGACTGCCGAACTGATCGCCATGGCACAGCAGGTGGACCTGCGCGGCCGAGGCGGAGCGGCGTTCCCCGTGGCCCGCAAGCTGGCCGCCGTGGCCCGGTCGGCTCGCGACCGGGGGAAGAAGCCGGTCATCCTAGTCAACGCGACCGAGGGCGAGCCGGGCAGCGCCAAGGACCGGATGCTGCTGCTGCGCAACCCCTACCTGGTCCTGGGCGGGGCCGTGATCGCCGCCCGCGCGCTGCGCGCCGCCGAGATCCTGGTCGCGGTCACCAGCGAGGAACTGGCCGGCTGGCTGCGCGCCGCGGTCCGGGCTTCACCGCGCATGCGGCGGCTCATCCAGGTCGAACTGGTGCCCGACCGTTTCGTCACCGGCGAGGGCGGCGCGCTGGTGAACGCGGTGAACGGCAAGGCCGCGCTGCCTCCCGGCCGCAAGACCAGAGCCAGCGACGCCGGCGTTCGCGGGCTGCCCACCCTGCTCAGCAACGCGGAAACCTTCGCCCAGCTCGCCGTGCTCGCGATGCTCGGCCCGCGGGGCTATGCCTCGGCCGGGACGCCGGACGAGCCTGGCACGCTGCTGCTGTCCGTCGGCGGCTGCGCGGCCCGGCCGGCCGTGGTTGAAGTGCCGGCGGGGCTGCCACTTGGCCAGGTCCTCGACCTGTGCGAGGCACGGCCCGGCGACGGGGTGCTGGTCGGCGGGTACCACGGCATGTGGCTGCCGGTCGAGACGGCTTACGACACGCCGGTCAGCCGGGCCGGGCTCGAAGCGGTCGGCGGAACCCTCGGCGCTGGAATCGTGCTGCCGCTCGGCCGTGGCAGCTGCCCGCTCGGCGAGGTGGCCAGAGTGAGCGCCTACCTGGCCGGCGAGTCCTCGGGTCAGTGCGGGCCGTGCAAGCTCGGCTTGCCGAGCATCGCGCGTTCCCTGGCCGCGGTGGCGGCCGGAACCGGCGGGCTGGAGGCACTGGATGCGGCTCGGCGCACCGCGGCGGCCGTGCGCGGGCGCGGGGCCTGCGGGCACCCGGACGGCGTGTTCCGGTTCGTGCAGTCCGCGCTGACCGTCTTCACCGACGACGTGGCCGCGCACGTGTTCCGCGGCGGTTGCGGCCGGCCGGTTCGCGGGTTCCTGCCCGTGCCGTCGGCCAGCGGGGACCTGCAGCTGAGTCTGGACTGGACTAGGTGCCGCGGGCACGGGCTGTGCGGGCGCATCGTGCCCGAGCTGATGCAGCTGGACGAGCAGGGCTACCCGGTGATGCTCGACATGCCCGTGCCGCCGTGGCTGGAGCGCGAGGCCCGGCAGGCGGTCAGGATGTGCCCGGAGCTGGCGTTGAGCCTGGTAGCGGCCCGTGCGGAGGAGCCGCGTCAGCCGGCCACCGCGGATCGCCGGCCGCTGCCGGGTCCTGGCCGCAAGCAGCTCGTGGCCCGTGCCCGGGGAGAACTGGTCGTGACCGAGGACTGGATCGCCGAGCTATCCGGCACCGGCGACCGCAACTGACCCGGTCCCCCGGGGGACCATTGACCCTTGCCCGCCCGGCGCCCATGTAGCAGGGTCTAGGTACAGCTGACCGATACCAGGCACGGGGGCAGAACTGATGGTGCATCACGGTCGCCTGCTGCGCCGGGCGGTGGTCATCTCGGCCGCCGTTCTGGCCGCCCTTACCATCGCGTCGCCGGCCATGGCCGAACCTGCCACCCCGGTGGCCTACCCGGCGTGGGCCAGCGCGACCGGCTACGCGGGCCAGGCGTTCGATGCCTGCACGGCGCCGCCGCTGACGACCATGCAGGCCTGGCTGGCATCGCCGTACCGCGCCATCGGCATCTACGTCGGCGGCCAGAACCGCACCTGCGCGCAGCCCGAACTGACCCCTGACTGGGTCAGGGCGGTCGCCGATCTCGGCTGGCGGCTGATCCCGATCTACAAGGGCCTGCAGGCGCCGTGCGGCGGAAAGCACACCGACTCGAAGATCACCCCGTCCGCCGCCGCCGCCGAGGGCACCTCGGCGGCCAACGATGCCTCGCTTCAGGTCAAGACGCTCGGCATGTTCAAAGGCGGTGCGATCTACTACGACATGGAGCAGTACACCACTACCGACTCGGCCTGCCGGAGCGCCGTGCTGACCTTCCTGTCGGCATGGACCGCCGAACTGCACCGGCTCGGTTACGTCTCCGGCGTCTACGAGAACCTGAATCTCGGCGCGCGCGACCTGGCCGGCGTCTATGACTCCGCCGCCTACGCCCGGCCGGACGCGCTCTGGATCGCTCGCTACGATCTCGACCCCGCCCTCACCGGCTGGGCCGGGATCGCCGACCACCTGTGGGCCGTCCACCAGCGGGCCAAGCAGTTCCAGGCCGACTTCACCGTCAGCTACGGCGGCGCGAAGCTCGCCATCGACGCCGACAACTTCGATGCCCCGGTGGCGACCACGGCCTTCACTTACCAGGCCACAGCCGCGGTCCGGGCCCGCAGCGGCCCGGGGCAGTCTTATCCGCTCGTCAAGCTGGACCCGAAAGGCGCCAGCCTCGCGGTCGTGTGCCAGGCGCCCGGATCGGCCGTCGGGACAACCAAGGTGTGGGACAAGCTGAACGACGGCAGTTACGTCACGGACTACTACGCGAGCACGCCGTCCAAGACGGGCTACAGCGCGCCGATTACCCGCTGCCTGTATCCGTATCAGGTGATACCCGCCAGCGGCGCGAATGAGCGATCAGGGCCGGCAGTCTCCCGCCCGGTCACCGGCGTGCTGCCGGGAGGCGCACTCGCGTGGCTGTTCTGCCAGCAGGCCGGCTCGAAGGTCGGCAGCACCTCGGTCTGGGACGAGATCGACAGTCAGCACTGGGTCTCCGACAACTGGGTCGCCACGCCGAGCGCCACCGGTTACAGCAAGCCCGCACCCCGCTGCTGACTCCCTCGCGCCTGAGGCGGCCGGACGGACCGCCATCTCCGCTGCCTGGTCCGCCAATTCCTGAGCCATTTCCGATAACGGGGCCAGAGCCGCGACTCCCGCCTCGGCTAGCCTTCGCCGTATGATGAGCATGCCGTTTCGGTTCGCCGTGCGGGCGACCGCTGGCTGCGGCATGACCGAGGATGCTGGCTCTGGTGACGGCCTGCGGGCGGTCGTCCTGGTCGAGGGAGTGAGCGACCGGCTCGCGGTCGAGGTGCTGGCCCGGCGGCGTGGCCGCGATCTCGCCGCCGACGGCGTCGCCGTCATCGCGATGCAGGGCGCCACGAACCTGGGGCGCTATCTAGAGCGGTACGGCCCGGGCGGGCTCGACGTCAGGCTGGCCGGCCTGTGCGACGCTGCCGAGGAGGGGTACTTCCGGCGGGAGCTGCGGCGAGCCGGGATCGATGCCGGGCCTTCGCGCGCCGCGATGGAGGCGCTCGGATTCTTCGTGTGCATCGTCGACCTCGAGGATGAGCTGATCAGAGCGCTCGGGACCGGCGAGGTCGAGCGGATCATCGAGGCCCAGGGCGAGCTCAGGTCGCTGCGGACCCTGCAGCGCCAGCCAGCCCAGCGCGGCCGGCCCGAAGCTGACCAGCTCCGCCGGTTCATGAGCGGCCGGTCAGGCAACAAGCACCGCTACGCGCGCCTGCTGGCCGGCGCCGTGGATCTGAACCGGGCGCCCCGGCCGCTGGACGGCGTGCTCGCCCACGTCTGATCCAGGCCGGCCCGCGCGGGCCGGCCTGGACGTCAGGGTTCAGGCGAGGTCGAACCGGTCGAGGTTCATCACCTTGTCCCACGCCGCGACGAAATCGCGGACGAACTTGTCCTTCGCGTCATCACTCGCGTAGACCTCCGCGAGCGCGCGCAGCTCCGAGTTCGACCCGAACACGAGGTCGACCCGGGTGCCGGTCCACTTGACCGCGCCCGTGGCGGCGTCGCGGCCCTCGAACGTGTTCGCGTCCTGCGCTGCCGCGTTCCACGTCGTGCCCATGTCGAGCAGGTTGACGAAGAAGTCGTTGGTCAGCGACCCGGGGGTCGTGGTGAAGACGCCGAGCGGCGAGTGCTGGTACGTCGCGCCCAGGACCCGCAGGCCGCCGACCAGGACCGTCATCTCGGGCGCACTCAGGGTCAGCAGGTTCGCCCGGTCGAGCAGCAGGTACTCCGCGGGCAGCCGGCTGCCCTTGCCGAGGTAATTGCGGAACCCGTCGGCGGCCGGCTCGAGCGCGGCGAACGACTCCACGTCCGTCTGCTCCTGCGACGCGTCCGCCCGGCCCGGCGTGAAGGGAACCTGCACGTCGAAGCCGGCCTGCCTGGCGGCCTGCTCGACTGCCGCGCCACCCGCGAGCACGATCAGGTCGGCGAGCGAGACCTGCTTGTCGCTGGCCTGGGCCGCGTTGAAGGCCTGCTGGATTGCCTCCAGGGAGCGCAGCACCGTCGCGAGCTGCTCGGGGTCGTTGACCTGCCAGCCGCTCTGCGGCTCGAGGCGGATCCGCGCGCCGTTGGCGCCGCCCCGCTTGTCGCTGCCGCGGAACGACGAGGCCGCCGCCCATGCGGTCGACACCAGCTGGGACACCGGCAGGCCAGCGGCGAGCACCTGGCCCTTGAGGGCGGTGATGTCCGCAGCGTCAATCTGGCTGTGCGTCACCGCGGGGATCGGGTCCTGCCAGAGCAGCGTCTCGGTCGGGACTTCCGGGCCGAGGTAGCGCGCGACCGGGCCCATGTCGCGATGGGTCAGCTTGAACCACGCCCGGGCGAAGGCATCGGCGAATACCGCCGGGTTCTCCAGGAAGCGCCGCGAGATCTGCTCGTAGACCGGGTCCGTGCGGAGCGCGAGATCGGTCGTCAGCATCGTCGGGGGGTGACTCCTCGACGAGTCGTGAGCGTCGGGGACGGTGCCCGCCCCCGCACCGTCCCTGGGCTTCCACTGGTTAGCCCCGGCCGGGCTCTTGGTCAGCTCCCATTCGTAGCCGTACAGAGTCTCGAGGAAGCTGTTATCCCACCTCACCGGGGTAGGTGTCCAGGTCACCTCGAGGCCGCTGGTGATGGCATCACCGCCCTTGCCGGTGCCGTAGGTGCTCTTCCAGCCCAGGCCCTGCTGCTCGAGCGGGGCCGCCTCGGGGTCGGGGCCGACACTCTCGGCCGGGCCCGCACCGTGGGTCTTGCCGAAGGTGTGACCACCAGCGATCAGCGCGACCGTCTCCTCGTCGTTCATCGCCATGCGGCGGAACGTCTCGCGGATGTCGCGGGCCGCGGCGAGCGGGTCCGGGTTGCCGTTCGGACCCTCCGGGTTGACGTAGATGAGGCCCATCTGGACCGCGCCGAGCGGCTCCTCGAGCTCCCGGTCACCGCTGTACCGCTCGTCGTCGAGCCAGGTGGTCTCGGGACCCCAGTACACGTCCTCGTCCGGTTCCCAGACGTCCGGGCGGCCGCCGGCGTAACCGAAGGTCGTGAAGCCCATCGACTCAAGCGCGACGTTGCCGGTCAGGATCATCAGGTCGGCCCACGAGATCTTCTGGCCGTACTTCTTCTTGACCGGCCACAGGAGCCGGCGGGCCTTGTCGAGGCTGACGTTGTCCGGCCAGCTGTTGAGCGGCGCGAAACGCTGCTGGCCGGCGCCGCGCCACCGCGGCCGTCGCTGATCCGATAGGTGCCGGCGCTGTGCCACGCCATCCGGATCATGAGCGGGCCGTAGTGGCCGAAGTCGGCCGGCCACCAGTCCTGCGAGGTCGTCAGCACCTGCGCGATGTCCTGCTTCACCGCCGCGAGGTCGAGCGAGCTGAACGCCTCGGCGTAGCTGAACTCCTCGCCGAGCGGGTTGGCGATGGCCGGGTTCTTGGCCAGGATCTTCAGGTTGAGCTGGTTCGGCCACCATTCACGGTTGGCGTCACCCATCGTCGGGTGCGTCCGGCCGCCGTGCACGACAGGACATTCCCCTCCGCTCTCCTGGGTCGCGTTCTCGACGACTACTGGATCATGGTTCTCAGTCATGGGAATCCTTCCGGCTAGACGGATCGCGATACTCAGGCACTGCTGGCGGTGGAACAGCCGGGGCACAGGCCCCAGTAGAAGACCTCGGCCTCGTCGATCGAGTAGCCGCGGTCATCGGACGCGCTGAGGCAGGGCGCCTCGCCGACCGCGCAGGCTACGTCGTCAACGACACCGCACGACCGGCACACAACATGGTGATGGTTGTCCCCGACGCGACCCTCGAAGCGCGCCGCGCTGCCGGCCGGCTCGAGACGGCGCAGGAGTCCCGCCGCGGTGAGCGCGTCGAGCGCGTCATACACGGCTTGAAGAGAGATATGGCCTATTCGGTCGCGTACCCCGGAAGCGATCGCCTCGACGCCGAGGTGGTCACCGCGCCGGACGGTGTCGAGAAGCGCGACGCGGGCGGCCGTCACCCTCAGGCCGGCCCCGCGCAGCTCATCGGCGGTGGTCGGCGTCCGGGGTACGGTCATGGCGCCCAACCTAGCTTTGTAAACACGAACAGTCCAAGACAACGAATAGTACAAGTCCAGCCCGGGCGCGCCGAGGCCGCCACCCCCGCAGGTTGACGCCAAGTCAGGAAAAGTCAAAAGATTGCTGGCATGAAGCCCGCCGACATCGCACTCCTGCACGCCCTCAGCAAGCCGACCCTGTCCCCGGACGGCAAGTTCACCGTGGTCGCCGTGACCCGGCCCGACCTGGACTCCGACGACTATCGGGGCCACCTGTGGATCGTCCCGACCGACGGGTCGGCGCGGCCGCGCCAACTTACCTCCGGCTGGCGTGACACCGCGCCCGCCTACTCGCCAGACGGCGCCTGGCTGGCTTTCCTGAGGGCGTCGGACAGGGACGGGGCGCACGCCAAACCTCAGCTTTACGTCATGCCGACGGGCGGCGGCGAACCCTGGCGGGTGACCGAGCACCTGCTCGGCGCGGGAGCCCCCGTGTGGAGCCCCGATTCCCGGCGGATCGCCTACCTCGCGCGTGTTCCCGACGAGGGCCGCTACTCCGCAGGCCGGCCCGAGGCCGAGCCGCCCCGGCGCATCACGACCCTGCAGTACCGCGAGGACAACCTCGGGTTCTACGTCGACCGGCGCGCGCATGTCTTCGTCGTCGACCCGTTCGCCGGGCCCTCCCCCGAGCCCGCTCAGGTCACCAGCGGCGACTTCGATCACGCGGCAGTGGCGTGGAGCCCGGACGGCCAGCTGCTGGGCTTCGTTTCCGCCCGCCATGATTCTCGCGACACCGACCTCGTCACCGACGTGTGGCTGTGCGCACCGGACGGATCGCAGCCACGGCCCGTGACCCGCGGCATGTCCGGCGGCGAGCACCGGCTATCCGTCGATCAGGTGACCTTCACGCCGGGCGGCACGTCGGTCTGCTTCACGGCCGTCGAGCTCGGCGCCAACGGCCGTGAGCGGCTCGGCCGCAACAGCGGCCTCTGGTCGGTCCCGGCCGACGGTTCCGGACCGCCGGTCCGGCTGACGGACGCCGAGACCGTCTGCCTGGTGTCTGGCCGGCCGATCGAGACGACGGAGCACGGCGCGCTGGTCGCCGCCGAGCACCGCGGCGCGGTCGAGGTGCTGCTCGTTCCGTATGACGGCGGCGAGCCGGGGTCGGTGATCTCGGGCCAGCGGCAGGTCGACGGCATTGCGCGGGCGGATTCGGTGCTGGTCGCAGCAATCACCGACCCGGGCCGCAGCGGCGAGCTGATCGCCCTCGCGGGCGGCGCTGAGCTCGCGCTCACGTCCTTCGCCGCTGTTCCCGCACCGCTCCCGCTGGCGGAACTCACGGCGACGGCACCTGACGGTTACCCGGTGCACGGCTGGATAGTTCGGCCCTCCGGCCCAGGGCCGCATCCGGTCCTGCTGATGATCCACGGCGGGCCGTTCAGCCAGTACGGCTGGCGGCTGTTCGACGAGGCGCAGGTGTACGCGGACGCCGGCTACGCCGTCATCATGGGCAACCCGCGCGGCTCGTCCGGCTACGGACTGGCGCACGGCACGGCCATCGTCGGCGACGCGGCCCGCCTGGCGGCCAGTGACCTGATCGCCCTGCTGGACGCCGCCGTGGCGGCCGGCGGACTGGACGGCTCCCGGGCCGGCGTGCTGGGCGGTTCCTACGGTGGCTACATGACGACCTGGCTCGCCGCCCACCACGGCGACCGGTTCAGGGCCGCCGTCAGCGAGCGCGCGGTCAACGCGGCCGACAGCTTCCACGGCTCCAGTGACATCGGCTGGTTCTTCGCGGCCGCCCTGTGGGGTCCAGATCCGGCGACCTGGGCCGCGCAGAGCCCGCTGACGTACGCCGGCCAGATCGGCATTCCCATGCTGATCATCCACTCCGAGCACGACTGGCGCTGCCCTGTCGAGCAGGCGCAGCGGCTGTTCGTTGCGCTCAGGCTGCGCGGCGTTCCAGCCGAGATGCTGCTGTTCCCCGGCGAGGGCCACGAGCTGACCCGCTCCGGCCGGCCCAGTCACCGGGTAGCGCGCTTCGAGGCCATCCTCGACTGGTGGTCCCGCCACCTGTGACCAGGAGCTCCTAGATAGCCATCTCGCCGGGCACCCATTCGCAGACGTCCGCCGATTATTTTCGTGACCCGACCCCGGAGTCACACCTCTCATCACAGTCGCGGCTCCAGACTGCTCACGCCACAGGGACCTCGAGACGTGACACTCCCTGTTCGAACAGCAAACGAGACGAGCAGACCATACGGAGGACGGCATGATCCGCTTAACAGCCGCGCCAACCGCACCCGGGATCAGCGCCCCGCACGAACCGAAGGCCACGCAGGACAGCACCGACGCGGAAGCCTCAGCCGCCAGCACCGCCATCGCCGCGCTCCGCTGGCGGCTTCGCCGCCAGAGCACGCTGGAGCACCCGGCCGTTCGGCGCGAACTGCGCCAGCTGGAGCAGCAGCTCGCAGCCCACTTCGAGCAGGACGGGTGCGTACCTGGACGGCACCGCTCGCCCGGTGATCACCCACCCGGCGGACCCGGGCATTAGCGGGTCATGCGCGGCGGAGCTTCGCAGCTGCCGGGGCTCCGCCGCCCGAATGGCAGCGCCGCCGGCGGCGCCGTTCCGGGCCCGGCGTGATGATACTTTCGGGCCATCAGCTTCGAGTAATCCCGGTGGAGGCGGCTGAATGCGACGCCTGGATGTTCAGATCCCGACGCCCGACGGCGACAGCAGCGGGTCACTGCACCTGCCCGATGGTGCCGGGCCGTGGCCGGGTGTACTGGTCTTCCCGGACGCGGGCGGACTGCGGGAGACGTTCCGGCGGCTGGGCGACCGGCTGGCGAGCACGGGGTACGTCGCGCTCATCCCCGACATCTATTACCGCGCGGGCGCGTGGGCCCCTTTCGACGTGGCCACCCTGTTCACGGACAAGGACGAGCGGGCCCGCCTGTTCACGCTCACGAGCGTGCTCACCAGGGATCGGATCATCGCCGATGCCGGCGCCTACGCGGACTTCCTGCTGGCGCGGCCGGAAGTGACGGGATCCGCGATCGGCAGCACCGGATACTGCCTGGGCGGGCGGATGTCGCTGACCTCCGCGGGCGGGCTCGGCCGCACGATTGCCGCGGCGGCATCGTTCCACGGCGGCCGGCTGGCCGTGGCTGACGACCCGTCGAGCCCGCACCTAGCGGCGGACCGCATCACCGCTGCGGTCTACGTGGCCGGCGCCGCGGACGACGACTCGTTCACCGCCGGGCAGGCGGAGTTGCTGGAAGAGGCGCTGACTGACGCCGGAGTTGAGCACACCGTCGAGTTCTACCCCGCCCGGCACGGGTTCGCGGTACCTGACAATCCGACCTACGACACGGAAGCAGACGCCCGGCACTGGGCGGCGCTCCGGGAGCTCTACCAGGCACATCTCCACGCGCCCCGATGAGCGCCGTCACGCCTGACACGGCGAGGCGCACCTTCCGCACCGCCGAGCCGATCCACGCGATGATCTACTTCACCCCGCACGGCGCGGCTGCCTACGCCCAGGTCGGCATCACCCGTCCGCGCATGACCTACTTCGCCTCCCGCTCGGCCGCCATGGGCCGGGCCTCGGCCGAGATCGTCATCGCGACGTTCTTCAACTTCAACCCGGCGCTCATCCGCCAGGTCATCCCGGCGGCCTGGGACATCGCCACTCCCGCCCAGCTGCTGGCCGCACGCCTGGAGGCGGCCGACCGCTCACTGCGCCAGGCCTGGGGCGACGACGTCGGCGGCCCGCGGGTACGCGAGGCGGCCGACCTGGCCCGGCGCGCCGCCGAGCGGGCCAGCGGCCGGTGCCAGGGGCGTCCGCTGTTCGCGGCCCACGCTTCGCTGCCCTGGCCTGACCTGCCGCACCTCGTGCTGTGGCAGGCGCAGACGCTACTGCGGGAGTTCCGCGGCGACGGCCACGTCGCGCTGCTTCTCACCGAGTCCCTCGACGGTCTCGGCGCCCTGATCACGCACGCCGCGACGGGCGTCATTCCCGCCGAGACCTTGCGGGCCACGCGTGCCTGGAGCGAGCCGGACTGGGCGGCCGGGACGGAACGCCTGCGCGATCAGGGCTGGCTCGCTGACGGCCAGGAGCTCACCCTCAGCGAGGACGGACGGCGGCGGCGGCGTTCGATCGAGGACCGCACCGACCAGCTGGCCCTGTACCCCTACGAGGCGATCGGCGCGGACGGGTGCGCCCGCCTGACGGAACTCACCGCTCCGTTGTCGGCCGCGATCATGTCCGCGGGCCTCGGGTTTCCGGCCGCCCTGATCGCCCGGCAGCAGCAGGCCAGCTGACCCCAGCGCACCTGGCGGCGCTGACCCCAGCAGAAGCAACAGCGGTAGGCCACTGCCGGTGCTGTTGCAACACCGGTGGGCCATCGCTGTTGCTAGCCGACGGGGCACCGTCGGGGCGGGGCGGGCGGCGGGGCGGGGCGGGGCTCAGTTCCAGGCTGTGCCATTCCAGCGCAGCACCACCGGCTTCGCTTGAGGGTTGCCGAAGAACTTACTGGTGCCGACGGCCCAGGCGCTCCGGCCGGAGGCGGCGAACACGCCGATGAGCTCGCCGTGCTGGAATGCCGGGATGCGAGCCCGCTTCCAAGCGGTGCCGTTCCAGTGCAGGATCAGCGGGACAAGGTGCCGCGCCACGGTGCCGAAGCCTGGCGCTCGGGTGAGGCCGGCGGCGTAGCCGCGGCGGGCGGCCCCGGCGGCGGCGGAGCCGCTGCTGACTCCGACCGTCCAGACGTTGCGCGCCGAGGTGCCCGACACGCCGACCAGCGTGGCCAGGCTCTCGGCCCTCGGGCTCGGCGACCGCCTCCAGACGGTCCCGTTCCAGTGCAGGATGAGGGCGTGGTTGCCGGAGGAGCCCGTGGCCCAGGCGTCGCGGCCCGAGATCGCGGCGACCCGCTCGAGCGGGGTGTTGGGGCCGGTAGTCGGGCTCGGCACCTGCTTCCACGCCTTGCCGTTCCAGCGCAGGATGAAGCTCCTGCTGGCGCCCACGGACCCGACGGCCCACACGTCGCGGGCCGACGAAGCGGACACGCCGGTGAGGATCGCGTTCCTCCCCGGCGACGGGCTGGGCACCCGCGTCCAGGATCGGCCATTCCAGTGCACGATCATGGATTTGCGGCCGGACAGGCCTACCGCCCACGCGTCGTCCGGCGCGACCGCGGCCACGTCGGCCAGAATGTCGCCGCCGGCCGCCGGAGCCGGGCTGGCCATCCGCTTCCATGCCCGGCCGTTCCAGTGCAGGATCAGGCTCTCGCGGCCGGAGAAGCCGACGGCCCACACGTTGCGGGCCGAGGTCGCGGCCACACCATCGAGCCAGCCGGCCGCCGGGCGCAGGCCGCGTACCCGGTTCCAGCGGGTGCCATTCCAGTGCTCGATCAGCGAGCTAGGCTTGACGATATTGCCGAAATGCCCGACCGCCCAGGCATTGCGAGCGGAAATGGCGACGACATTGTTGAGAACGCCCGTTCCGGACAGGTTTGCCGCGGGCGCGGTCCGGGAGGCGGCCGCCGCCACCGGCACCGAGACGGCCGCTGCCGCGATGAGCAGCGGAACGGCCAGAACCCGCGCGCGGCGTTCGGCAGGACGTGCACCCATGCTCGTCACCTTTCCGTGGGCTGGCCTGCTCGGTCGGCCGGTCTGCGCCAGGCGCCACTCATCGTACACATCGCGCATTGAGCGGCAAGTAACGATAAGAACGCCTGCACCTGTACGCGCGCCTGGACGCGCACGTCAACGGCGACGGCGGCGGCGGCACCGCCAACGCGGGCGGCAACGACGGGACGATCGACACGTCGACCGGGAACCCCGGTGCCGGTCGATCTCCAGCACGTCCACGCGTCAGCCAGGCGGCCAACCGCGATTACGCGGTGCCGACGTTCATGGCGCTGGCCAGCAGCAGCCCGGCCGGCCGCCGCCAGCGTCGGCTACGCGGGCACGGCGAGCGACGGCCTGACCGAGCTCGACGCCACGCACACGCTGACCAGCCTACGACTCGGCCCCGGACGGCCACGTCGTGGCCACCGCAGGACGTCACGCCGCGCCGCGACGGCGTCGTGACGCTGGCGCTCGGCTTCGGCCGCACCCAGGCCAGCGCGGTCGCCACCGCCGGCGCCTCCCTGGCCAGCCCGTTCGCCCTGGTCGAAGCGAGGTACCTGAGCCGGCTGGGCGGCGTACGACAGCGGTCTGCGCAGGCCGCCGTCGCATCTCCCCGGGCCTGTCCGGCGCGCAGGCGGCTGACCTGCGGCGCCGCTACTACCTGTCCGCGAACGTGCTCAAGGCGAGCGAGGACAAGACCTTCCCGGGCGCCATCGTCGCGTCGCTGGCCAGCCCGTGGGGGCAGGCGGTCCCGGCAGGAACGGCGGTGAACGGCAAGCCCGTCTACTTCGGGTCCTACCGCGAGGTGTTCTCGCGCGACCTGTACGAGGCATTCACCGGGCTGCTGACCGACGGCGACCTCGCGACGGCCCGGGCCGCGACCCTGTTCCTGTTCGACCACCAGCAGCTGGCGAACGGCCAGCTGCCGCGGAACTCGCTGGTCAACGGGGCGGCCGCCCCGGACACCGGCGGCACCCAGCTCGACGAGACCGCGTACCCGATCCTGATGGCGCTGCAGTCCGGCCTGGGCGGCGACTCCGCGCTGTGGCAGCAGCACATCAGGCCGGCCGCCGACTTCCTGGTCGCGCGCGGGCCGTCGTTCGGCTCGGAGCGGTGGGAGGAGCAGTCGGGTTACTCGCCGTCGACGATCGCCGCCGAGATCGCCGGGCTGACCGCCGCCTCGGTGATCGCCGCCGCGCACGGCGACACCGCGCGGGCGCAGCTGTACCAGGCGACCGCCGACGACTTCCAGCGCAGCATCAAGACCTGGGACGTCACGACGACCGGCCCGGACGGCTCGCGGTACTTCATCCGGCTGTCCAAGACCGGCGACCCGGACGCGGCGATCAGCTACAGCCTGGGCAACGGCGGCCCGACGGTGGACCAGCGCCAGGTCATCGACGGCGGGTTCCAGGAGCTGGTCCGCCTCGGCGAGCTGCCGGCCAGCGACCCGGACATCACGGCGTCGCTCGGCGTGCTGGACAAGCAGATCTCGGTGTCCACGCCCAGCGGCACCGGCTACTACCGGTACGGCACCTCGGCCGCGGCGGGCAGCGCCGACGGCTACGGCGACTGCTACCAGCCGAGCCAGACCTCGTGCGCGGCCTAGGGCGAGCCGTGGCCGACCACCGATACCGGCACCGGGCACCTGTGGCCGGTGCTGTCCGGCGAGCGCGCCGAGTCGGACGTGGCCAGCGGCGACCTGGCCGGCGCGTCGGCAGCTGCTCGAGGCGATGGCGCAGTTCTCCTCGGGCGTCGGGCTGGTGCCCGAGCAGGCGTGGGAGGACCCGGACCTGGCCGCCTCGCCGTTCGGCAGCGACCCGACCACCGCGTCGATCGGGTTCACCGACGGCCAGGCGGCCGGCTCCGCGTCGCCGCTGACCTGGGCCCAGGCTCAGGAACTGCGGCTGATCCTGGACATCGGCGCCGGGCGCACCCTCGAGACGCCGTCGGTCACCACGCACCGCTACGTCACCCACGGGCCGCCGGGCTCGGCCAGCCTGACGCTGACCGCGCCCGCGCCGGGGACCGCAGTCGCGCACCGCTACCACCGACGGTCACCGGGACGCACGGCACCCGGCGCGCAGGTCGTCGTGGAGTCGCTCGACACGACCACCGGCGCGCCGTCGGCCACCGCCACCGCGACGGCGGCGCGCGGACGGCTCCTTCACCGTCACGGTGCCGGTCGGCTTCGGGGACAGCGTGCTCACCGCCTCGGCGACCGCGTCCGGCAACCGGACCGGCTACGCGCAGACCACGGTCAGCAGCGACGTGACCGGCGGCACGACCGTGCTCGACGTCAGCGACCCCGCCGGTGACGACAACGGCCCCGGCACCTACCAGTACCCGACCGCCGTCCGACTTCCACGCCGGCGCGTTCGACCTGACCGGGTTCCGCGTGATCAGCGACGGCACCACCGTCTACCTGCAGGCCACGCTGGCCAACCTGGACCCGACGTTCGGCTCGGCGTTCGGCGCGCAGCTGCTCGACGTCTACGTCCACGACCCGGGCGTCAGCACGACGTCGACGGCGGCCGCCTTCCCGACGCGGAACTACACGATCGCCCCGGCCGACGCCTGGAGCGAGCTCGTGGAGGTCCAGGGCTTCGCCGCGCCGGTCTGGCAGGACGCGCGTTTCGCGGGCGTCTCTCATCCAGTCCTTGCCGTAGCTAGACGGCGATGGCCGAGGGCATCCGCGGCGCGGCCGTGGGCGCCCTGCCGATCGAGACCGGGGCCTTCGATGCGGGAGTGCGGGCGCCGCACCGGACCATCGAAGCCGACGGCGTGTTCTGCTACACCTTCTTCAAGGGAACCGGCCGTAAGCCGGCGCCGATATAGGACGCCATTCCGGCGCGACCCTAATCCAGAGGCTTCGGTAGGCGGCAGTTTCGCTACGGAATCGTCAACCGGACTCAGGCCTGTCTGCGCGTCCGGCGACCCCAGCCCGATCTGCTCGGCTGACCCCGCCGCGGTGCCGAAGGCGATGGACGTGCTCACGCCGGCCTGCGTCTCGCAGGCGACCGAGCTCGACCCCACCCTCGGTCCCGTCGTCATCCGCGCGGTCCAGGTTCCGTAGCTCCCGCCCGGCTCAGGCCGAGAGGAGGCCGCGGGGAAACTCGTGCAGCCGCTCGGGTCCGGCATCGGTCACGAGCAGCAGCTCTCCGGTCTGGACGCCGGCCCGGCCGTCGGGACTGACGACGTTGGGCTGCACGACCACGGTCATGCCCGCCGCGAGCACGAAGTCGGGAACGGGTACCTGGCGGCCCGGAGCCGCGATGACGGGCGGGAGGTAGCCGCCGCCGAAGCCGTGCACCAGGTCGTCGACCCCGGTGAACCCGGCCGCCTGGATGATCGCCGCCCCGGCGGCGGCGAGTTCCCTGGCCGTCGTGCCGGGGACGAGTTTCGCGGCGACGGCGTCGAACGCGGCCACCGCGACCGCGTGGAGCTCGGAGTACAGCGGCGTGGGCGGCGCCCCGACCGTGAACGTGCGCAGGATCTGGCCGGGGTACTCAGGCGCAGCCGCCGCGCTGATCTCGCACGTGACGACGTCGCCGGGCCGGATGCGGCGCCCGGTCGGCCACTGGGCCGGCACGCTCAGCGCGGGATCGTCCATCGCCGTGATGCCGAGGTAGTGAATATGGTGCAGGCCGCCCCGGGCCACGTAGGCCTGCTCCACGCTGGCCAGCACCTCGTGGTCGGTCGTCCCCGGGCGAAGGGCCCGCGCCATCGCCGCGATCGCGGCGTCGCTCAGAGCCGCACCGCGGCGCAGCGCCGCCACCTCCTCGGCGGACTTGACCAGCCGCAGCCGGGTGCACGCCGGATTCAGGTCCACCACCTCGCGGATCTGCCCGGCCAGCAGCTGGTACTGATCGAACGGCAGCGCGCCGGCCAGCCCGATCCGGCCCGGCAGCTCGCCGCGCGCCGCGATCAGGTCAAGCGCCGTCGTCACCGCGCGCGGCCCGGCCGGCTCGACCGGCACCGCGGCCAGGCGGCGGGCCTGGGGAACATGGTTGAAGAAGGACACCAGGAGCACGTCGTCGCGAGGCTGCGGTCCCGTCACCAGCACTGCCTCGCGCGTGACCGGCCACCCGGTCAGCCAGGAGACCGTGCTGCCCGACCGGTTCGCGCCGTAGACCAGGGCATGTGACACTCCGCTTCGTTCGCATTCGGCGCCGAATGCCGCCCGGCGCCGCCGCATCTCAGTCTCGGAGAACAGCACGCCGCCAGGATAGATGGCCTCCGCTCACCTGGGCCGGAGCCGTCCTGCGCCGTCGGCGCCGCGGGGCCGGCGGTTGCGTGCCTGACCGCGGTGGCCGACGATGCACCTCGTGACAGTAACCGGCATGCCGCCCGCGGAGCGCACAACCGTGCTGGTCGCAGGCGGCGGACCGGCCGGCCTGGCCGCCGCGGCCGAGCTTGGCCTGCGCGGTGTCAGCTGCGTGGTGATCGAGCCCCGGCTGCAGGTCTCGCATCGCCGGCCGCGAGCGAAGACGACCAGCATCCGGACCATGGAGCACCTGCGGCGATGGGGCGTCGCCGGCGCGGTGCGTGCCGCCGCGCCGCTGCCGGTCGCATGGTCACAGCGCGTCACGTTCTGCGAATCACTGGCCGGGCGTCGCATCACCGACTTCGATCACGCCTTCGGGCTGACCAGCGAGCGCGACGAGCGGTACGCCGAGCCGGGCCAGCAGGTACCTCAGCCGGTGGTCGAGGAGGTGCTCCGCGATCACGTCGCCAGCCGCTCCGCCGTCGACCTGCGCCTCGGCCACGTGGTGCTGGCGCTGGCGCAGGACGACGAGGGTGTCGTCGTCACCGTCCGCGAGGCCGGCGGCACCGTCTACCAGATCAGGGCCCGCTACCTGCTGGGCTGCGACGGCGCCAGCGGCATCGTCCGGGAGCAGATCGGCGCGCGGTATGTGGGTTACTCCGATCCCCGGCCCAACTTCAACGTGGTCTTCCGGGCGCCAGTGCTGGACACGCACCTCGGCCCGGCTGTCCAGTACTGGGTGGTCGGCGGGGCGGCGCCCGGCCTGATCGGCAGGCTGGACCTGACCGGGACGTGGTGGGCCATCTTCCCCGGCATCGACGCGGAGTACGGGGCGGCACACACGGCCGAGCTGATCACCGCTCTCGCCGGCGCCCCCGTCGACCACGAGGTACTCGCCTGCGACCCGTGGACGGCCCGGATGCTGATCGCGGACTCATTCGCCAGCCGGCGCGTCTTCCTGGTCGGCGAGAGCGCCCACGTCAACCCGCCCTGGGGCGGGCACGGGTTCAACACCTGCGTCGGAGACGCGGTGAACGTCGCGTGGAAGATCGCGGCCGTCGAGCAAGGCTGGGGCGCACCGGGCCTGCTCGCCAGCTACGAGCCCGAACGGCGCGGCGTGGTCGAGCAGACCGTCGCGAGCGCCGCGTCGAACCTGGCCAGCCTGGCCGGCGACCTGCCCCGCGACGAGCAAGCGGTCCAGCGGGCCAAGCGCGCCGAGTTCTACAGCCTGGGGCTGGTCCTGGGATACAGCTACGCCGGATCGCCGGTCATCCAGCCTGGCCGCGGCACCGCCCCGGCCACCGATGTGACCACGTATACGCCGTCCGCTGAGCCGGGCGCGCGGCTGCCGCACAGCTGGCTGCCCGATGGCTCCTCGCTGTTCGACCGGCTCGGGGAAGGCTTCACCCTCGTCGGACCGGTCGGCCCCGGCGTCGCCCGGGTGCTCGAGCGGGCCCGCCGGCGCGGGCTCCCGCTGACGCTGGCCGAACCGCCCGCGTCCTACCCCTGGCGGCAGGAGTACCTGCTGGTCCGTCCCGACCAGCACATCGCCTGGCGAGCCCGCGACCCCGCCGACATCGACCTCGACCTGGCCACCGGCCGCGGAGGTGCTGCCGCATCTGGCCTTTATGCGAGCTGACTGACACTATCGACCTACAGGCGGCGTCTCATTTCCCTCTGCACTGTTCGGAAGCCGCCACTGACCGCCCCGCCGGGGCGCGGGACGGCCAACGCTGAGAAGAAGGGAGGTGGCAGTCCGGTGCGCACACCCCAGTCCGCCGCCCGAACCATTGCTGTCGCGGCCGTCCCGATCCTGCTGGCCGCGGGCATGGCCGGCCAGGCAGCCGCTTCGGCCGCCGAAACGGCCGGGCCGGCCGCGGCGGCCGCCCCGGGCACCTCCTTCACGGCCGGCGGCCAGCTCAACGGCGTGGCCGCCACCTCCGCTACCAGCGCCTGGGCCGTCGGCGCCACGACCAGCGGCAAGACCCTGATCGTGCGCTGGAACGGCACCAGCTGGACCCAGCAGGCCAGCCCCAGCCCATCCTCCGCCAAGTCCGGCAACAACCTGTCCGCCGTTGCCGCCACGTCCGCCAGCAACGCCTGGGCCGTCGGCTCCTACGGCACCGCCAGCACCCGGACCCTGATCCTGCACTGGAACGGCAAGAGCTGGTCGCGGGTGCCCAGCCCGAGCCCGGGACCATCCAGTCGCCTGAGCGGCGTGACCGCCACCTCCGGGGGGAGCGCCTGGGCGGTCGGATCTATCAGCACCGGAGGCATCAGCAATAAGACTCTGATCTTGCGGTGGAACGGCATCGTCTGGAAGCAGGTGCCAAGCCCCAGCCCGGAACAGAGCGTCCTGTTCGCCGCGGCCGCGGCGTCGGCCAGACAGGCCTGGGCGGTCGGCGACACCTTCAGTGCCACCAGCCAGGGTCAGGCCCTGATCGAGAGGTGGACGGGCCAGGCGTGGAAGCAGGTGCACAGCCCGGCCCCGGGAGCCGGCCTGCATGGTGTCGCCGCCATCTCCGGGCGCACCGCCTGGGCGGTTGGCTTGGGCGGCACCGGCGGCGGGTACCTGATCCTGCGCTGGAATGGCGCGGCCTGGAAGGTCGTGGCCAGCCCGAAGTTCAGCGGCTACCTGCCTTTCCCGGCCGCCATCGCCGCCACGTCGGCCCGGAATGCATGGGTGGTCGGGTCAACCAGCACCGGCAAGAGCCTGATCGAGCACTGGAACGGAACCGGGTGGAATCGGCCGCCTAGCCCGAGCGGCAGCCTGTCGGCCGCCGTCGCCGTCAGCGCGAACGACGCCTGGGCCGTCGGCAGTACCAGCGGCGGCAAGACCCTGATCCTGCGGTGGAACGGCAGGTCATGGAAATGAGCCTGACGGTCCCGCTCCTGCTGGCGGTCGCCGCCGCCGCTGCTCCCGGCTCGGCGGCCGGAGCCCCTGGCTCCTCCTTCACCATGGGCGGTCACCTCAGCGGCGTGGCCGCCACCTCCGCTACCAACGCCTGGGCGGTCGGCGCCACCACCAGCGGCAAGACCCTGATCGTGCACTGGAACGGCACCAGGTGGACCCAGCAGGCCAGCCCGAGCCCATCTCCGGTCAAGTTCGGCAACGACCTGTCGGCCGTCACCGCCACCTCGGCCAGCAACGCCTGGGCCGTCGGCTACACCAGCACCCGCACGAGAACGAGCACATTGATCCTGCGGTGGAACGGCACGAACTGGTCGCGGGTGGCTAGCCCGAGCGGCGCGGGCAGCAACACGCTCTCCGGCGTCTTCGCGGTATCGGCCCGGAACGCCTGGGCGGTGGGCGGCGGCCTGATCCTGCACTGGAACGGGACCGCGTGGAAGCGGGTGCCGAGCCCGGCCGGCGGCATCCTCGCCGGAGTCGCCGCGACGTCCGCCGCCAACGCGTGGGCCGTCGGCACCACGGGCAAGGTCACCCACCTCACGACCCTGGTCGAGCACTGGAATGGCCGCGCCTGGAAGCGAGTCGCCAGCCCTAGCCCCAACGACCTGAACGGCGACAGCCTGCGCCGCGTGGCTGTCGTCTCGGCCCGGGCCGCCTGGGCGGTCGGCTGCAGCTTCAGCTGCGCTTCCGGCGGCATCGGAGACGGCCTGATCCTGCGGTGGAACGGCGCCACCTGGACAGCGGCCAGCAGTCCGCGAGCAAGTTTCTTCGCCGGAGTTGCCGCCACGTCGGCCAGCAGTGCCTGGGCGGTCGGAGCTCTGGGCACCCTCCCGGTCAGCAAGACGGTGATCGCTCACTGGAACGGTCAGAGCTGGGCCAGGGTGCCATGTCCAAGCCCGCCGCAGAGCGGACTATCCGATGTGGCCGCCACCTCGGCGTCCAACGCCTGGGCCGTCGGCTCGGCTGGCACGTCTCATCAGAAGACCCTGATCCTGCACTGGAACGGCAAGGCGTGGAAATGACTGGCCGGCTGGTGACGGGCACTTGACCGGGGGCGATGGCGCCTAGCTGGTGACGATCTTCTGGTGAGGTGGTGGCAGCGGCTGCTGCGGCCAGGCGCCCAGATGCGTGCAGGTCCGCGCGGCAACCGCGGAACCGGCGGCCATCGCCTGGTCAACGTCGGCACCGGCCAGCCAGGCGTCCAGGAACCCAGCGGCGTAGCCGTCGCCGGCCCCCGTGGTGTCCGTCACTGGGACGGGTACGGCGTCCGCTCGCCGCCAGGTCCGGCCGTCGAACGCGATGCTCCCGTCCGCGCCGCAGGTCACGACCGCGAGCCGGGCGCCGCGCGCGACCGCATCCGACGCGATCCGCTCGGGGACCTCGCCGGCTGCCGCCTGCGAGCAGAACGCGACATCGAGGTGCTCAAAGCCCTGGCTGACTCCGCAGTCCTGGCTCACCAGCACACCGCGCCCGGACAGCCGCTTCCGCACCAGCCCGGCTGCGGGCAGCATGCCGATGTGGACGGCCCCGCACTCGGCCAGCAGCTCCAGCATCGGCGAGCTCGGTACGTAGTCGGCGCACACGCCGAAATCCTCGAACTCAAAGTGCCGGTCACCGGCCGCGTCGATGCGGATCCGCGACGTCGAGGTCCGGCCGGGCAGGCTGACCAGGCCCGCGAGATCGATCCCGATCCGAGTGAGCGTCGCGCGGATCCGCTCGCCGGCGTCATCGGGGCCGACCGCACCGAAATACCGGACTCCCCGGCCGAGCCGGGCCGCCTGGACGGCGACGTTGAGCGCGTTGCCGCCGACGAAACTGTAGGACTCCCGGCCGATGTACTCGTCGATCGTGTTATCGCCGACGGCGGCGAGCACCTCGCGCATGACCGAAGATCCTCAGTACGCGACCCGCTTGTAGTAGCGGCGCGTGACCAGGGGATGGTCCCGGATGACCTCCACATGCGCGCTGATCCGCTCGAGGACCGTCGCGAGGATGACCGGCGAGATCAGCGCCCGGGTGACCGGCGAGATTCCGGGGAGATCGTAGTCGGCGGCGTCCAGCACGGTCAGCTTGCTGGTGTAGCGGGACGCGAACGCCTCGACCCGGTCGGCCAGCGGCCGCGCCGCGTCCTCGCCCTTGAACACGATCACGCTGACGTCGTCCTCGACCAGCTCCAGCGTGCCGTGGAAGAAGTCCGCCGCGTGCACGGGACGGGTCCGGATCCACTGCATCTCCTCCAGGATGCACATGCCGTAATAGAAGGCCTCCGGCCAGACCGAGCCTGCCCCGGTGATGATGTGATACGGATCGGCGGCGATGGTGGCCGCGACCTGCGCGGCCCGGTCCTCGGCGCTCCGCTTGACGCCCGCGAGCAGTTCCGGCAGCAGGCGCAGCTCGTCGATCAGCTGGTCCGCATCCGCGATCTCGTCCCTGGCTCGCATCACGGCCAGGGCGATGACCAGCGATTGCAGGTAGAACGATTCGCTCGAGGTATCGTCGGCCGCGGGGTTGGTGAAGGCGTAGTCGGCTTCGCGGGCCAGCGGCGAGTCCGCGTTCCCGGTGAGCGCGAAGACCGTCGCGCCGGCGGCCTTGCTGTACCCGAGCGCGGCCGTGCTCTCCGGCGTCGTTCCGGACAGCGAGGGAATGACGACGATCGACTGCGGTCCGAGATGCCGGGAACCGGTCTCGGCGAGCTCGGCTGGCCAGACCGTGAAGACGCCGAACTCCGAGCGCGTCGCCAGCAGCTGCGCGGCCGGGTGCATCAGGATGCCCGCGCCGCCGGATCCGGCGAAGAACATGTTCTGCGCCCCCGTGGCGAGGCACTTGTCGACGGCGTCCTGCAAGCCAGCGGCCAGTTCCATGGCTCCGGTCTGGACGGCGATGAAGCGCGGCTCATCGAAATTCAGCATGAACAATTCCGTTCGGGTAACTGTGAGGTGGTGGGCTACTGCTCGTTCTTCGGCTGGTAGGTCATGCCCAGGTGAGCGCCGCCGCTGACCGTCAGCATCGATCCGGTCATGTACCGGCTGGCGTCGCTGAGCAGGAATCCGACGGTATCGGCGACGTCCTCGGGCTCGGCGACCCGGCCGAGCGGCGTGCTGCTCTCATAGCCCGCCAGCACGTCGGCCGGGGTGGTCCCGAGGGCCGCTGCCTCCCAGGCCAGCTCGCGGTGCTGCATCGGCGTCCGGACGTACATCGGGCAGACGCCGTTGATCCGGATGCCGCGGACGGCGAACTCCGGGGTCGCGGCCTCGATCAGCCCGGTGACCGCGAACTTCGACGCGCAGTAGGCGGACAGCAGCGGTGCGCCGCGCAGCCCGCCGCATGAGTCGATCACCACGATCGCCCCGCCGTCCTTCATCCGCGGCACCAGCGCGCGCAGGCAGTTGAAGACACCGAAGGCGTTGACCCGGAACTGGAAGTCCCAGTCCTCGTCCGTTGTCTCGACGAGCAGGGCCATCCGCGACACGCCGGCCGCGAGCACGATCTTGTCGACCGGGCCAGGCAGGGCCGCCGCAGCGGCCCGGACCGAGTCGCTGTCCCCCACGTCGACGGGCGGTGCGCCCGCGATGTCCCAGCCGATCACGTCGATGCCGGGAAACTGCCCGGCGACGGTTCGCGCGATCGCGGCCCCGATCCCGCTCGAACTTCCGGTTACGACAGCAAGACTCATCTCGACCCTACTCGTCTGACAAGCTGAAGTGATGTCTGACTCCTAGGAAGCTACGGCCTAGCTCTTTTCTGGTCAAGCTGTTCTATCTCGGCGCAGAGCACCACCACCGAAACGGGAGAATCCCGAGAATCCCCGCCATCGGACCCGACTGCCGATGATACTCGCAGCGGCCATCGGGCCGCCGTTCCGGCTTGACGAACGAACGGCGATCCATGACCATACAGACAAGTCGTCCGTCATGTCAGACATCATAATTCGGCTGCCGGGCACTGTCCGCGCCAGGTATGGAGGCTCCAGGATGGCAGCTGAAGGTATCCCGGATCGCGGCTCAGCCGCGACGTCCGGCTCGCCCTGACCGGCCAGCCCCGAAGTCGCGGGGACGCCGCCCGGCCCCCGGGCTGGCGTCCCCGCGACCATCTGCCGGCCACGACTACACTGCCTCCAGCCCGTCATCACGTCCATCGGAAGCGGTATGTCCAAGACCCAGCTCATGTCCGCCCAGGTCCGCGATCAGCTCATCGAACTCTTCGCGGCCCGGCAGATGGGGCCAGGAGACCGCGTGCCGAGCGAGGCGGATATCGCCGAGTTGTGCGGCGTCGGCCGCAGCACGGCCCGGGAGGCGCTGAAGTTGCTGGAGCAAGACGGCATCGTCCTGGTCGAGCGGGGCCGCGGCCGCTTCCTCTCCTCGCTGAGCGCGCTGCAGGTGGACCGGCCGGTGACCCGCTTCGAGTCCGTCACCAGCCTGCTCGACGCCCTGGGCTACCGGGCCAGGACGCTGGTGCTGTCCGTCGGCGAGGACAAGCCCGATGACGCCGAGCGATCCGCCCTGAATCTCATGCCGGACGCTACGGTCATCCGCCTCGAGCGACTGCGCACCCGAGGTGACGAGCCGCTTGTCTACAGCCTCGAGACGCTGCCGCGCGACTGCATCGCCGGACCGGTCAAGCACGTGAACTGGGCGGGTTCGCTCACCGACCTGCTGGCCGCGCAGGGTTACCTGATGGTGTCCTCGGCGGCACGGCTCCAGGCCCAGGACCTGCCGCCGGACGTCGAGGAGAAGTACCAGCTAGCTGGCTATGGGCCGTGGCTCCTGATCACCGAGACCGTCATCACGATGGCGGGCAGGCCGATCCTGCGCTCCCAGGACTACCATCGCGGCAACTTGTTCGCCTTCAACGTCCTGCGCCGATGACGGCGGCCGTCCGCTTGCACCCTGCCCGTAGCTCGCCACTATCCAGATGGAGACCTTTGTGACGTCCGCTCATGATGCCGGTGCCACCCAGATCGCCAGCCAGGGCGCCGAGGTCTACCAGGCGCACCGGCAGGACAAGCCCTGGGGCCACGAGCGCATCTTCGCCGTGGTCGAAGGTAAGTACGTGGGCAAGATCCTGCACCTGGGCGCGGGTCATTCGCTGAGCAAGCAGTACCACGAGCACAAGGAAGAGACGATCCACGTGCTGTCCGGCGAGGCCGTGATCGAGTACGGGGAGATCGGCGGTGCGCTGACCGAGCGCAAGTTCCTGCCCGGCGACACGATTCACCTGCCCGCTCGCGCGATTCACCGGGTCACGGCGGTCACGGACATCGTGCTGGCCGAGGCATCAACCGCCCTCGACGGCTGGCGCGAGGACGTCGTGCGGCTGGAAGACGCCTATAACCGCAGCGGCACGTCAGCGCCCTGACGCGCGGGCAGGCAGCGCACGGCCTGGCTACCACCGGCCGCGGTGCACGACCTCGTCGAACGGCCGCCGCCTGGGGTTCCGGACCGGCGCCAGCGGCCGGCCAGCCGGGTAGCCGAGCGAGATCAGGAAGGCCCAGTCGCGATCGGCGGGAAAGCCAAGCAGGTCTCGCGCGAGTTCCAGGTCGGCGACGCCGGCGTGGCAGCTGCCGACTCCGAGGTCGGCGGCGGCCAGCGTCATGGCCATGATCGCTTGGCCGAGGTCAAGCTGGGCGCGACCGAACTCGTTATCGGCCGGCGGCCCGATAACCACGATTGTCGCCGCTGACTCGGCCACGTGACCGGCGCCCCGCCACACCTTCGCCAGCTCGCGAAGCTGCTGCCGGTCGGTGACGAGGATGAAGTCCCACGGCTGCCAGTTCTGTGAGGAAGGCGACCGGCGGCCGGCCTCGAGAATCTGGTCCAGATCGGCCGGCGGCACCGGCAGGCTGGCAAAGGATCGCACGTTGCGGCGAGAGGTAACCGCCTCCCAGGTCTGCATGAGCGTACCAACGCCCGGGGGGCCCGGCTAATTCTGCGCCGGCCGCCGAATGGGACAGAGAGCCAGCACGCGGAGTTATCGGGTGCTACGTTCGGCTAAAGTTCGCTCCGGCCCGCGTCGGCATGGATTCCGGTACGCCGCGGACCGCGGGGAAGGGGCGGACCGCGGGAAGGGAGAGCCGGTGCGCTGCTCGGCTGCGCGTCTGGGCAGGCCGAGTGCTTCAGCTCGCCGGCCGCGCCGTACCGTGCGCGCTCGCTCGGTAGCCGTATCCGTGATCGTGGCTGGCTCGTTCCTGCTGCCGTCGGCGGGCGACGCGGCGTCGGCGCGCCCGGATGGGCGGCTGACCGTGGCCGACGCGCACGTGACCCTGGCCCGGCTCGAGGCCCGCGCGGTCCGGCTGTCGCGGCAGTACCGCGGTGAGCTCGGGACGCTCGCCGGAGCAGAGGCCGACGCGAAGACGGCCGCCACCCAGGCACGGCAGCTGCGCAGCCAGCTCGACGTCTCACGACATCAGATCGCCAGGCTGGCCGCCGCCAGCTACGTGAACGGCGGAACAGACGACCGGCTCCTCGCGCTGTTCAGCGGGCACCCGGGACGGATCCTGGACCGGTCCGCCTTCATCATCTACCTGGCCAGGCAGCGCACCGCCAGGCGGCGGGCGCTCCGGCACCTGATGCTGGCCAGCCAGAACGCGGACCAGGCCACGGCGGCCAAGGTCGCCGCCCTGCGCCGGATGATCACCGCGCTGGAGAACCAGCGGCAGACGGTCAGGCACCTGCTAGCCAAGTTCCGTCCGCAGTCGCCGGTCATCGGGCCGAACATCACGCCCCGCATGCAGCAGGTCAAGGACGCCGTTGACCGGAGGTTCGGGCCCTTCTCCGCCATCGGCTGCTACCGGCAGGAGGCCACCGGGGAGCATCCGCTCGGCCGGGCGTGCGACTTCATGCTCAGCTCCGGCGGCGTCATGCCGACCGCTCCGTGGATCCGGCGGGGCTACGAGATCGCGCAGTGGGCACAGGCGAACGCCGCCAGGCTCGGCATCATGTACATCATCTACCGGCAGCGCATCTGGGACATCCGGATGGCATCGGCCGGCTGGGTGGCGATGCCCGATCGCGGCAGCATCACCGCCAACCACTACGACCACGTGCACATCTCCGTCTTCTAGGCCGTCGCCGTCCTGGCGAGCAAAGAATGTCAGTGGCTGGTGTTAGAATTCGAGCATAGATTCTAGCAAGTCGATGACACCGGAAGCGATGTAGACCGAAGCTTCCAGGGACGCCGGACCTCCTTGCCAGCGGCCGTTTCTCGCGGCCCGCTTGAACCCTTCTCATGATCAGCCGCGGCGCTGCGCGGCTGCCGCAGCCGACCGTCCAGCCCTAGCGAGGTGAGATCCGGTGGCGTTTCACGACCCTGAGCCTGCTGAGGCTCCGCGCCCGGAGGCCGACCCCGGCCGGCCCGGCGATCCCGGCCGGGCGGGGCACTGGCTCCCGCCGCTGGCTGGCCCGGATGACGGCAGACCGCCGCACGCCGGAGCGCACGAGGCCGGAGCGCACGAAGCCGGAGCGCACGAAGCCGGACCGTCGGCCGGCGCCGGGCGCACCCCGCCCGGCTCCCCTGCCGGGCTGGGCGCTGCGCCGGTCGCGCCGACATCACCCGGCGGCCCGGGCAGCACATCGGACCCTGGCCTGTCGCCCGTCATGGCGACGCCTACGTCCGCGGGTGAGGCGACGCGGATGGCGCTGGCCGGGCTGGGCTGGCTGGCCCGGGCCGATGCGGTGTCGCTGCCCGCGTCGGCACTCGCGGAGTGCCTGCGCGACCTTGAGCGCACCCAGTCGATCTACACGGCGGCCCGGGCCCGGGTGCTCAGCGCGTTCGACGCCCGGCGTGGCTACGAAGCGGACGGCCAGGCGTCGCCGCGGACCTGGCTGACCTGGCAGACCCGGATCACCCGGCCAGCCGCCTGTGCCGCGATCGCGTCGATGCGCCGTATCAGCGACCACACCGCGGTCCGCGACGCCCTGGCGGACGGGGCGGTGTCCGCGTCATGGGCACGGCAGATCTGCGAGTGGACCGACCAGCTGCCCGCTGAGGCACGAGGGGACGCGGACGTGATCCTGCTCGCCGCGGCGGCGGGCGGCGCTGACCTGGCTGGCCTGGCGGCGCTGGCCGAGGAGATCCGGTCGCGGACCGCGCGGCCGGACCGGGACCGTGATGACGGGTTCGCCGACCGCGGCCTGCGCCTGGCTACCACACTGGGCGGGGCCGGGAAACTACACGCTGACCTGACCGGCCGGTGCGGCGCCGCACTCCAGGCCGTCCTGGACTCCCTCGGCAAGAAAGCCGGGCCGCAAGACACCCGCACCATCTCGCAGCGTAACCACGATGCGCTCGAAGAAGCCTGCCGACGGCTGCTCGCGTCCGGATGCCTGCCGGACCGCGCCGGGCAGCCGGTCCGGCTGCAGCTGAACTTGAGCCTGGATCAGTTCCTGAGCGGGATCGGCACCCCTGGCGTGCCGCACACCCCGGCCGGCTTCGGCGTCCCTGACCTTCCCGTGCCCAGTCCTTCAGCAGGGCCGACTGGGCCGGTGCCGCCGGGCCCGGCCGCCGGACCCGGGGATGACTGCGACGCCGCGGTCGCCCCGATCGTGACCGGCCGGGTCGACCACGACTTGCTCGACGCCCTGGCCGCCCGGCTCGCCCGCCTGCCTGGCCCGTGGGCTCAATCCGACCCGGGCCGACGGTCCTGCCCCCGCTGCTGCGGCCGCCCGGACCCGGCGGACGAGTGTCGAAGCGATGACGAACGGCGCCGGGAAGCCGCCCCGGACCTCGGCCGCGCCGCCGCGCGCGAGCTCATCCTGCAGCACGCCGTTGCTCTGCTGTCTGGGCCAGGCGGGCTCGCGTCCTGGCTGCGCACCGGCGCCCTGCCCCGGCCTGCCGCCAGCATCAGCCTGCCCCTCGACGTTGGCGCCGTGACCGACCTCATCCCGCCGCACTTGCGCCGGGCGATCATCACCCGGGACCGGCACTGCGCCGCACCCGGGTGCGATCAGCCGCCCGCTGCCTGCCATGTGCACCACATCGTCCCCCGGAGCCGCGGCGGCACCACCAGCCTCGCCAACTGCCTCCTGCTGTGTAGCTTCCACCACCTGATCATGATTCACCGATGGGGCTGGGTCATCACCCTCAACGCCGATGGCACGACCACCGCTACCAGCCCCGACGGCCGCATCCTGCACAGTCATAGCCCGCCGGACGGATAACCGCAGCGCGAGCCAGCCGGTGACGATGGCCAGAGCGGTCAGGATCCCTGCCGTGACGAACCGGACCGCGGCGACATTGACCCAGCGGAGCAGGCTGGCCCCGCTGACGACCGCCAGCGCCGCGACGGCCCAGAGCGCGGCCACGGCTCCGGCCCCGACCGACAGCGGCGAGTTGTACCTGGCCGCCAGGTTCGCCGTCAGGATCTGGGTCAGATCACCCCATTCGGCCAGGAAGACGACGACGAACGCGGTCAGGACCGTGCGGTGACCAGAACGCTTCACCCCGGCGTGGCTGGCCCCTTTCCCCTGGCGCTCCCGGACCGCCTCGCGGACCGCCAGCAGCGCGCCGGCCAGGAACATCAGTGCGACGACGACTTCGACCGCCTGGTGCGGCAGGATCCGCAGCAGGGCCGCGCCGACGCTCACCGCGATCACTACGTGGATCGCGAACGCCGCCGCTGCGCCTAGCCAGACGCGGAGCGGCTGCCCGCGGGTAGACAGGACGAGGGACGCGAACATCGTCTTGTCCGGCAGTTCCCCGATGAAGATCACCGGGAATACGGCGCCGGCGATGGCGAGACTCATGACCTCTCCCGCCGGGAGCGAAGGGATCGCCTCGTCCCGGCCATGTCGGCAACACGGCTGAAACGAAGGTCTCGCCCACCTGTCAGGCCGGAACCGGCAGCCAGGTCCGGCAGCCGGGCCCGGACATAGGCCAGCATGTCGACTGCCGCGTTAGGGGCTACTCCCCTTCATGATCACCTTACCGGGACGCGGGCAGCGCGCGCCGCCCGCTTGCCTGGGCCTGCGACGTCGCGTTCATCGCGGGCCCGACCGCCGATCAGGACGGCGACGGCCGCCGCGAGGATCGCGGCCGCGGCTCCGGCGGGCCGCGACAGAAGGATCGCCGGGCGGATGTCGGAAGCAGTTGGTCCCGGTCCGTCACCGAGCAGGACCCGTCGCTCGGCCCGGCCCTGGTGGCTGCTTATGCCGCCTAGCCCCGGCCACCGTGGTTGCTGGCGGGGGCTGTCGCTCAGCCGACGTGATTCGTGATCTAGGCCACAATGACCGAATTGCGGATGGCGTCGAGTGATCGTTGCGTTACTTAATGTGACCCCCGCCGGGGAGCTGATCGGGACTACTTGGCCATCAGCCTTCCCCGCTTCCTGAGGCCGGCTGGCCGGAGCGCACCCCCCGCGCCTTCGCGCAGCCGCCCGCGCTGAACCAGCGAGGCGCGCGCACCCCCGCACGCGCCGAACTGCCTGCCGGAAGATGTCCGACGGCTAGAGCACCGGTCCCCACCCCCAACCGGGCCGGTCGGCGGCGGGTCAGCACGGAAGGAATGCACATGACTCGCACCCCCCGAGAAACAGATCACGGCAAGCGACCAGCAGGCACTCCTCTCAGCCGCGTGACCTCGGCCTTCAGCCGCGGCACCGCACGCATCGGCCGTCTGCGCGGAACCCTCCGCGGCAGGACCCTGATCTATGCCGGCGCCGGCCTGGCCATCGCGGGAGCCGGAGTGGCCACTGTCTCCGCGGGAGTCTCGGCGACCGCCCCCGCCCAGGCCGACCCTCTCAGCGCCAGCCGGGCCGTCGCGCCGATGGCGGTCACCCACAAGGCTGTGTCAGCCAGCAGGTCCGCCGCCCACAAGCCCGCCGCCCCCGAGACCGCCGCTCCCAAGCGGACCGCAGCTCACAAGGCCGCGGCCGGCAAAGCCACGGCGCACAAGGCCGTGCCGACCCAGCGGGCCGCCGCTCCCAAGCCGGCTACCCGCAAGCCCGCGGCAGCCAAGCCCGTCAGCCACAAGCCGGCCACTAACAAGGCCGTCGGCCACAAGGCCGCCGTGGCCCAGAAGCACCGCGCAGAGGTCAGGCCGGCCTGCCACGGCATCGGGATCTCGCTGTGGACCTGCGAGGCATTCCGGGTGCTGGCGGCTCATGGCGAGTCGCGCCACCTGCTCGACCCGGGCGCGGTGGCCATCATCGCCCAGGGCGAGAGCGGCGGAAACCCAGCCGCGGTTAACAACTGGGACTCCAACGCGGCGGCCGGCACGCCCTCCACCGGCCTGATGCAGACCATCGCTCCCACGTTCCAGCAGTACTGCCTGCCGGGGCACTGCGGGTCCATGCTCAACCCGGTCGACGACATCATCGCGGCCACCCGGTACGCGGACTCACGCTACGGCGGCGTGGCCAACGTGCCTGGCGTTCAGGCCGTGCGCTCAGGCGGCAGCTACGTCGGCTACTAGGCCCGGAGTTTCATGATCGTGGTGGATTGACCGCGCTGCAACAAGACAACTCGCCACGATCATGGAATTCCACCACTTGAAACCTCGTCTAGTCTGGCTGGCGACGCGATGCGCCGGAACCGCCGGCTGCCGCGAGCTTCAGGGCAGGGCGGATGCCAGGAACTCGATCCGGATTGGTGCCGAGCGGCGAAGCCGCCCGGCACCTCGGCGCAGGCGCGTCGGCCCGTGCGTCGGGAGTCGCCGGCGACCTGTGGCGGCGCGCCGACGGCGTGTGGCATCACGCCTTCGCTACTCAGCCGCTGCCGCCGCTATGGCTCGTCGTGAGCAGCGGCGTGCTGGCCCTCGTCGTGGTGGGCTCGGCCCGGATCTGGCCCGTGGCCAGGACGGTCGTCACGATGGTGCACGAGGGCGGCCACGCCGTCGTGGCGCTGGCCACCGGCCAGCGCCGGGTCAGGGTCCGGCTGTATCGCGACACCGCGGGCGAGACGGTCTCGGCAGGCGCCGCGGACGGCCTCGGCGTCGCTCTCACCGCGGCGGCCGGTTACCCCGCGCCTTCCGTGCTCGGCCTGGGCGCGGCAGCTCTGCTGGCGGTCGGGCACCTGACCGGGATGCTGCTGCTGGGCCTGGTACTGCTGGCCGGGCTGGCGATCGCGGTCCGTAATCCGTACGGCATGCTGGCCGTCCTGGTCACCGCGGCCACCGTGGCTGCGATCTGCCTGTATGCGTCGGCCGTGGTCCAGGCCGCGTTCGGCTACGCGATGACCTGGTTCTTGCTGTGCGGCGGCGTGAGGCCGGTGGTAGAACTGCATCATCAGCGGCGGCGCGGCCGGACTTACCGGTCGGATGCTGACCAGCTAGCCCGCCTCACGCGGATGCCGGGCGGGGCCTGGGTCGTGATCTTCGGCGTCGTGTCCGTCGCTGCGCTCGCCATCAGCGCCCGCTGGCTCGTCCGCTGACCTGGCCCGCATATCGCGGGGATAAGCAGAAATCACGGAGATCTCCGGCCGCTTACGAGTAATCCCGAAAAGGCATCGAAGCCATCGGCCTGCTGCACATCCTTCGGGTCGCGCCGTCATGGATAGCCGTCCTGACCACGCTATAGTCCGGATTCATGCGCCAGGAGAAATGCGTGCAGAGTTTCGCCTGCGCTGATGATTCCCCGGTACGAATTGGTTAATTAATTCGCCGTTGATGCCAGCGAGCGGGAAAGGACCGGAAAGTGAGCTTCACCGCTAGTGCCAGTCGCGGCGAGAGGGCCGCCGGCCCGCGACTCCGCACCCGGGGCACTGCTTCGTGGGCCGGCCGTTTCCGGCTCGGCGCCGGCGCGGTCAGCGCGGGCGCGCTGGCCGCGGTGACCGCCCTGACGCCGGCCGCTCCGGCTGGTGCTGCCACCAGCAGCGCCGCAACTTCCAGCCCGGCGACGGCCCGCAGCGGGCCGGCCGGTGACGGCCGGGCCAGATATGCCCTGTCCCTGCGGGCCATGCCGGCCGGGGCCGTCAGCTTCGGCCGGAGCAGGCACGGCCACCTCACGGTCCACGTGCGCATGTTCGGGCTCACGCCGGGCTCGGCCCACCAGGTTGATCTCGTCCGTCCCGGCGAGTTCCGGCCGGTCCGGTTCGCCGCGCTCACCGCCAGCAGCACGGGCCGGGCCGACCGCGTCCTGCGGAGCGGCTTTGCCGGCCTGGTGCCCGCCGGCAGCCGCCTGGTGGTCCGGATGGGGACCGCCGGCGACCCGGTGAGCACCGAGCCGATCGCGCTGACGAGACGGCTGCGGCAGCCGGGTCACAGAACGCACCGGCTCGTCGCGGTTGAAGTCAGCCCGGGCGGTGTCAGCTACGGCACGCCGCGCGGGCACGCGACCATCTCCTACAACGCCAGGCGCCAGACGCTGACCGTCATCGTCAGCGCGAGCGGAGTCACTCCCGGGCCTCACGCCGCCCACATTCACCTCGGCAGCTGCCAGAGCCAGGGAGCGGTCAAGTACATGCTCAAGGACCTCGTCGCCAGCCGCCGCGGCCGGATTAACCGCGCGGTCCGGATCTTCACGAACGTGACATCGCCGATTCCGGCCCATGGCTGGTATCTCAACATTCACCAGGGGAACAGCGGCAACATCCTCAGCAACGGCCAGCCGACCATCTACTTCCGGCCGCTCATCTGCGCGAACATCAGGACCGGGGCGATAGCGCCGATCCTGCGGGCGGGCGACGTCGTCACCGGGGTCCGCGGCACGGGGCACGGGAAGGTCGTGCTGACGGGCGGCGAGGCGACTGGAGATGGCACCCAGAACGACCCGTTCCTCTACCAGGGGCGTCTGACCAGCGGCGCCGCGGGGGCGAACGTGTCGATCCTGACGCCGCCGTTCCGCGGCGTGACATCGGCGACGTTCTACGGCCCTGACACCCACGCCTTCAATCCCCGCCTCATCCCGGACGGCAAGGTCCGTGCCGTCGGGAGCTACATCTCGTCGTCCGCGCCGCCCGGGGTCGTCAACCAGGGCATGATCTACCTCGGGCCGGTGAACGGCTCGCACGGATCATGGACGACCGCTGACGTGCCATCCGACGGTGCCCGCACCGTCGGGCATGTGCGGGCCTGTCCCAGACACCGGACCACGTGCTTCGTGATGGACACGATCGCGCACAGCACCATGGGCGACCTGGTGGTCGGCAACTACGACCTCAACCCGGCCGCTCGCGGCGGGGTTATCTCCGCGAATGCCTTCATCTACCACCTGACCCGGCACCGGTGGACGCTGCTCCGGCTGAACGGGAGCATGTCGAGCCAGACGACGCTCTACGGCATCTGGCAGGACGGCGGCAGCAGCAGCCCGAAATACACGCTGGCCGGCGGCTCGATGACCGGCGGCCGCAAGCGAGCCTTCCTGATGAACTACAACGAGCGGACCGGCCGGTTCGGGGCGCCGAAATACTTCAGCTTCGGCCACGGCCCGGCGCTGGTAACGCATTTCGAGGGAATCACGGGCGTGCCGGGCGGCTTCAACCTCGTGGCCGGCAGTACCGCGCAGGCGTCGTCCATGGCCTTCGTTCCGGTCAGCCGCGACGGAAGGTTCGGCGCCGCGCGATGGCATCCGGTGAATGTCGCGGCCAGCCCGCTCTGCGCGTCGGGCTGCAGCCTGGTGACCGGCAACGCCGTGTACAAGGACCACGTCATGGGTCTCTTCCTGGCGGCCGGCGCCGCTTTTCCCGGCACGTACCTCGCCACCCTTCCGTCGCGGTAACGAGAAACCCGCGCCGCGATGCTGGTCAGTTGCTGCGGACCACGACGACCGGGCAGGCCGCGCTGCTGATGCACTGGAACGCGACCGACCCCAGCAGCATGCCGGTAATGGCCCGGTGACCACGGTGACCGACGACGAGCAGGCTGGCTTCCCGCGACTCCTCGATCAGCGCGTCGGCCGCGTGCCCGTAATGCAACCGGATCTCCGGCCTGGCGTCCGACTGCTCGGGACATACCTTGTCGACGGCCTTCTCGAGGTCGTCGCGGAGGCGCTGCTCGACCTCGGCCTCGACCGGCCCCGGCGTGACGCCGACCGGAGGCACGCCGGCTGCGGTCGGGTAGTGCCAGGCGTGCACCGCCCGCACCGTCGCGCCGGTCGCCCGGCCGTGCCGCACCGCCCAGTCCAGAGCCGCTATCGACTCCGCAGAGCCGTCAACACCTGCCACCACGACCTGCCGTGCTTCTCCTGCGCTCGTCATCAGCCCCGCCTCTCCTCATCAGCATCAGTGTTCCAGTCTTAGCGCGCGACTAACAGCAGCGGCGCCTCGAAACGGCTCAGCCAGGCGGCGAGAACCGACTCGAGCTGACCGGCCTGCTCGGGTGTCAGCTGGTCGAGGAGGCGGCGCTCGTTGCGCATATGCTCGGTAAAGGCCCGGTCGATCAGCTGCCGTCCGGCCGGGGTGAGCGCGACTACCCGTCCCCGCCCGTCGCTCTCCGAGGCGCGCCGGGTCACCAGCCCGTCGCCTTCGAGGCGGTCGATGCGCTTGGTCATCGCGCCGGTCGTGACCATCGTGAATGCCGCGAGCTCGCCGGGAGCACGCTCGAAGGGCTCACCAGCGCGCCGCAGCGCGGCCAGGACATCGAATTCGCCTTCGGTGAGCCCGTAGCGCTTGTAGACGAGACTGAGCTCCTCGGTCAGCAGGCCGGCGAGCCGGTGAAGTCGCCCGATCACCCCTTGCGGGCTCACATCCACGTCCGGACGCTCGCGCGCCCACTCGCGCTGGATCCGGGCAACGTGGTCAAGAGGCTCGCTCACCCTTCCATTATAGCTTCCCTGGAAGCTATAATGTCTTCCATGGAAGCTAAATCTCGGGCAGTATCGCGGTGGACGCTCGTCACGGCGATCGCGCCGGTTGCGTGGGGAGCGAACTATTACGTCACCCGCCAGTTCCTGCCTGCCGGCCTGCCGCTCTACGGGGCCGTCATCCGGGCCCTGCGCCGGCCTGCTGCTGCTGGCCCTGGCCCGGACCCGGCCCAGGGGTTCGTGGTGGTGGCGGTCGCTCGTGCTCGGGACGCTCAACGTGAGCGCGTTCTTCGTCCTCATCTACGTGGCCGCGCAGCGGCTGCCCACCGATGTCGCCTCAACCCTGATGGCCATCTCTCCCGTGGCGATCATGCTGTTCGCGTGGGCACTGCTCGCGGAGCGGCCCCATCTTAGGTACCTTGCCGGAGCCGGCCTCGGAATCACGGGGGTGTGCCTCATGCTGTTCACCGGCGCGGCGGCCGTCGACCCGCTCGGGGTCGTTGCCTCCGTCAGCGCGATGACCATGTCGTCGACCGGGTACGTCCTGGCCAAGCGATGGGGACGCGAGGTAGACGTCCTGGCCTCGACATCCTGGCAGCTGATCGCCGGGGGTCTCATCCTGCTGCCAATCGCGGTGGCCGCCGAAGGACCGCCGCCAGCCCTGGACGCATCGGAGATCCTCGGGTTCGGCTACGTCACGGTCATCGCGACCGCGCTGGCGTTCACGGCATGGTTCGCCGGGTTGCGCCGGCTGCCCGCCGCAACGGTTGGTCTGGTCGGACTGCTGAATCCGGTGACCGGCGTGCTGCTCGGCACGGTGATCGCGGGAGAGAATCTGACTGCGCGGCAGGTCTGCGGGCTAGCCCTGGTCTTCGGCGGAATCTTGCTCGGCCAGCACGTCACGACCGGGAAACGCACCGTCTCGGCCATGGCTACCGCGAGCAAGTCCGCGCCGCGCTGTGATTCTCTTGAGGTGATTTAATGCTATTTAGTGATTTAGTGATTTAGCGATTTTGTCCGATCTGACGCCGGTCAAAAGTGCGCTGCTGATCTTGCAGGAGGTAATCTGACGACTACGTTCAGTTGCGCTAAGGAGATTCCATGAGCCGCAAGGTCGCCGACTGCCATGAGTACCCCAGCGAGAACAACTGCACGACGTGACCGCGGAGCACAGGCTCAGGCCGCCAGCGCGCCGCGAGGCGCTGCGCGAGCGAGCAGGTCGCCGACCCGTTCTGACCGGTGGCGACTAGAACCCGCGGACCGCTCATCGGAGGGCTCGGGCTTCGGCTCGCGCTCGTATTCGTCGCTGTCGCCCTGGCCGCGGTCGCCGCGGTGATCGCCCTAGGTTCCATGACGACGTCCAGGGACGTTCATCACCTGATCAGCCAGCAGCGGGCCGGCCTGGCCCGCGCCACGGCCATCGCCGCTGGCATCGCCTACGGCGAGGCGGGCTGGCCGCGGGCCGACCTGGCCCCCCTCACCGATCTGGTCGCTCACGCCGGCGCGGCCGTGCAGGTCAGGAACCTGGCGGGCCAGGTGATCGGCACCTCACCCGGCTTCGGCTCGCATCGTCACGGACCGCAGCTCACCGATCCGGTCCGGATGCGAGGGCGGCGGGTAGGCGAGGTAGCGGTCAGGTTCGACAACATCGGCATGGGCGCGGCGATCCAGCAGTTCCAGGCGCACCGGTGGAGTGCCAGGATTACCGCGGCCAGTGCTGCCGCTCTGCTCGCGCTGGTCGCCGCGCTGCTGATTTCGCACCGGATCACCTCGTCCCTGGACCGGCTGATCCGGACAGCCAGGGCCAGGAGCCGCGGCGAGCGGTCGGCCCGCGCCGGCAACGTGGCCGGATTCGGCGAGATCCGGGAGCTGGCCGAGGCCTTCGACCAGATGGCCGACGCCAGTGACGAGCAGGACAGGGTCCGGCGCAACCTGGTCGCCGATGTCGCACATGAGCTGCGCACGCCGATCGCGGTCCTGCAGGCAGGCCATGAGGCCATGCTCGACGGCGTCGCCCAGCCGCGGGCAGCGGACCTGGCATCGCTGCGTGACGAAGTGCTGCGACTGGCCCGCATGGTCGATGACCTGCAGCGGCTCGCCTCGGCTGAGGCTGCCGCCCTGCAGCTCACGCTCGTCCCGGGTGATCTCGCTGCGATCGCGCGGGCTGCGGCCGACAGGCTGGCCGATTCCTTCGAGGCGGCCGACATCACCCTGCGCCGAGAGCTCACCGCGGTTGAGGTCAGATGCGACCCGACGCGCATGCACGAGATCACCACGAACCTGCTGACGAACGCGCTGAAGTTCACTCCGCCGGGAGGGACGGTGCTGCTGCAGACCGCACCCCAGGAGCCGACCAGGGAGCACGCGCTGCTCCGGGTGAGCGACACCGGAATCGGCATCCAGCCCGACGATCTGCCCCGAGTGTCGGACCGGTTCTTCCGCAGCCAGCGGACGGCCGGAATCGCCGGGAGCGGCATCGGGCTGACGATCGTCGCGGAGGTGGTGCGCGGGCACCGCGGCATGATGGACATTGCCAGCGAGCCGGGCATCGGCACCCAGGTCACGGTCATGCTGCCCGTCGCCTGAGGCCACTTCATCGCAGGCGTATTTGCTTAACTAATAACAATTCTACGGCCATGCTATGGCGACCTGCCACTAATCCTATCGGATCTCATTCCGGCAGCTGGCCAGCTGCCCAGCCTCTATGATCAGCGATGCAATGACGGGATGGGTTAAATTCCGGCGCAAATTAATAATCGAAGGGGGAATTATGCGCTCATTTATCAGGCTGCCGGGCAGCATAGCGGCCGCGGCACTCGCGGGCGCGGCACTCACGACCGCGGCGCCCGCCGCACTGGCCCAGCCGGCGCTCAGCGCGGCGACCGTCAGCGTGCCGTGCAGCTCGGCCGCGCTGGTCTCGGCGATCAGCGCGGCCAACACCAGCCTCGCGCCCGCGACCACGCTGCAACTGGCCTGGCCGTGCACCTACTCGATCACGACGCCCGCGACCGTGACCGACGGCCTGCCGGTGATCCTCAAGAACATCACCCTGCAGGGAGGCACGAACACCGTCATCAGGCGCAGTCCGTTCACGGTGCTTCCGTTCCGGATCCTGGAGGTCGCCACGTCCGGCACGCTCACCGTGAGCCACATCTCCATTCTGAACGGGCGAACTGCTGGCCTGGGGGGCGCCATCCTGAATAGCGGAGCATTGTTCGTGCGCAATTCCACGATCTCCGGGAACAGCGCGAGCAATGGCGGCGGCCTGTCGAATGCTGCCAGCGCATCCGCGACCATCTCCAGCACGCTGATCAGCCAGAACTCGACCAGCGCGGTCGGGGGCGGCGGGGTCATCAACTTCGGCAGGCTGACGCTGTTCAACGTGGTTCTGGACAGCAACAGAGCCCCGATTAATGGCGGCGGCCTGAACACCCAGCCGGGCGCCGTGTCCCGGCTGTTCCAGACCACCGTCACCCACAACGTCTCACTGGGTCTCGGGGGCGGCATTTCGAACCTCGGCACGACCTCCATCAACGGCAGCCAGGTGCGGTTCAATACCGGATCTTCCGGCGGCGGCATCGCGACGGGCAACACCAACGTCACCCTGACGTCCTCGATCGTGAAGAAGAACACCCCGGACAACTGCAATCCGCTCAACACCATCCCGGGCTGCTCCAACTAGCGCGCGACCGGCTCGCCAAGGGCCGGCGAGCGAGACGCGGTGAGGTGGACGGCGGATGACTGACCGCCCACCTCACCGCGGCCGGCGCGCGGTCAGGCCGTCGCGCTGATCGCGGTGACCTCGTCCGGGGTGAGCTCGATGCTGGCGGCGGCGATGTTCGCCTCGACGTGGTCGGCCGAGCCCGAGCCCGGGATCGGCAGGATCTGCGGTGACCGGGCCAGCATCCAGGCGAGCGCGATCTGGCGGGTGCTGACGCCATGCCGCTCGGCGGCCACCCGGACCGCGACGCTGTCCTGCGCGTCCTGAATCGGCGCCCAGGGCAGGAACGCGACCTGCTCCTGCTCACAGAGGTCCACGATCGTTTCCGATGACCGATCCGCGACGTTATACCTGTTCTGGATGGACACGACCGGGGTCACCTTTTCCGCCGCCTGGAACTGTGCCTCGGACACGTTCGAGACGCCGATGTGCCGGATTTTGCCCTCCGCCTTCAGCTCGGCCAGTGCGCCGACCGACTCGGCGATCGGGACCCTCGGATCGGGCCGGTGGAACTGGTAGAGCGGAATCTGGTCCAGCTTCAGCCGCCGCAGGCTCCCCTCGCAGGCCTGCCTGAGGTGCTCGGGCCGCCCGTCGGCGTCCCACCGCCCCGGGCCAGGGCGTACCAGGCCGCCCTTGGTGGCGATCACGAGCTCGGCCGGATACGGATGCAGGGTCTCGGCGATCAGCAGCTCGCTGACCTCGGGCCCATAAGAGTCTGCGGTATCGATGAACGTGACGCCGAGCTCGATTGCCCGGCGCAGCGCGGCCTGCGCCTGTGCGTGGTCGGGCGGATTGCCCCAGATCCCCGGCCCGGTGAGCCGCATGGCGCCGAAGCCCATCCGGTTCACGGTCAGATCGCCGCCGATGTCGATGGTGCCGGCTGCCGCGGCTGACGGCTGGCGGTTCATGAACGTCTCCTCCCGAAGATCCCGATCTAGCGTTTCCAGCTTCCCAGCCTGCCGGGGGTGCGCTGCGGCGGGCCCGGCATCTCCCGGCCGGTGAGCTTCCGGGTTGACGCGGCGGTCGCGAGGGAAGGTACCGGCTCTGAAGCACGGACGACGCGGGCCGCCCGTGCGCAGCGGAGACTTCGGGGCGGGACGGTGGACCAGGCGAGGATCGCCGCCAAGGTCGAGCAGGCCAGGCGGGTCGAACGGGCGCTGCTGTGGCTGGGCTGGTCCGTGGCCGTCCTGGGCATCACCGGGGTCGCGGCCTTCTCGGCGCTCTGGGCCATCGGCGACCTCAACGCCCAGCAGGCAGTGGGCGCGATTCTCGGTACCGCCCTGGGGACGATCCTGTCGGGCGCGAGCGCCTATGGCTCGGGCACCAACGTAGGACTCGGCGCGGAACGCCTCGAACTCGCCGCCGACGGCCCGGCCGCGCCCATCGGACCGCGCGATGCCGGCCGGCCACGAGATCCCGCTCCCGGCTAACGGGAGCAGGCTGCCATCGTCCAGGCCGTCGGCTTGTCTGCCTGGCACGGGCTGCCTGGCTCGGCGTCATCCGGGAGTCAGTCGCGGTTCGCGGCTGGCTCCCGGCATCCTGGCTTCATGAGCGAAACGCCTCCCGCGGCCGGCGATCACCACCACGGGACCGAGGGCCGTCACGACCGCGGTCATGACCACGGGCACCCGCACGGGCCGGGGCCAGGGCTGCTGTCCCGCGTGCGCCACCTGCTGCGGCCGCATTCCCACGAGGCGGCCGGCCAGGTCGACGCGGCCATGGAATCGAGCCGGGAGGGCATGCGGACGCTGTGGATCTCGCTCGGCGTGCTCGGCGTCACCGCACTGATCCAGGCCGCCGTCACCGTCGCGTCCGGCTCGGTCGCGCTCCTCGGCGACACTCTGCACAACGCGGCCGACGCCCTCACGGCGGTGCCGCTGGGGGTCGCGTTCGTCATCGGGCGACGACCGCCCAACCGCCGGTACACCTACGGATACGGTCGCGCCGAGGACCTGGCCGGGATCGCGATCGTGCTCACCATCGCGGCATCCTCCGCACTGGCGGCGTACGAGGCCATCAGCCGCCTGCTGCACCCTCGCCGCGTGTCGGACCTGATCGCCGTCGCGGCCGCCGCGCTGATCGGGTTCGCCGGCAACGAGCTGGCCGCCGGGTACCGGATCAGGACCGGCCGCAAGATCGGGTCGGCCGCGCTCGTCGCCGACGGGCTGCATGCCCGCACCGACGGGCTGACCTCGCTGGCCGTGCTGCTCGGCGCCGGCGGGGTAGCGCTCGGCTGGGACTGGGCCGACCCCGCCGTCGGGCTGCTGATCACCCTCGCCATCCTCGCCGTCCTGCGCCAGGCGGCCATCCAGATCTACCGCCGGCTGATGGACGCCGTCGATCCGGCCATCGTCGACCAGGCCGAGCAGGCCCTGCGCGCCGCACCCGGGGTGCTGGGCGTCGGGCAGGTACGGATCCGCTGGATCGGGCATCAGCTCCGGGCCGAATGCGAGGTCATCGTCGACCCGGCCAGCTCGGCTGTCCGCGCCCACCAGGTGACGGTCGGCGCCGAGCACGCCCTGCTGCACGCGATCCCCCGGCTGTCAGCCGCGCTCGTCCACGCGGACCCCGAACCCGCCGGCGGCGCGAGCTACCACGAACCGCTGGCCTCGCACCGGGCACAGCCGTCCTCGGCCGGCCAGTAGCGGCAGCGCAGACGAAGGCGCGAGTGGCCGTTGCTATCTTGTAGCGGTCCTGAGGAGGCCCCGTGCCCTACACGAGTGCTGGGTTTCGAGGTCACCAGCTACATCGTGGCCTGACCGGCGAGGGGCAGGCGGGCGGCGCCTTGTCCGGCGTAGCTTGGCAACCTCGTCGGCGCGGTATGCGCAGTGATGCGTCACCGGCCGGGCTGGACGGAGGCCGTGGAGCTGGTCGCGGACCGGCTCCGGCTGCACCTGCCCGCGCCGGACATCCTGACGGCCGAGCAGCGCGACAACACGACCAGGTAGCCGGCCAGGCGGACATGGGTCCCGTCAGACCATGACGTATGCCTCTACTCGAGCCGATCGAGCGGGCGTAGCCCAGAAGGTAATGGAAACCACGCTGGTCGCGGTTTCCGAAACCCTCCTGGTGAGGAGGTTGCAATGGCAACCCTCGACCTATCAAGTGACAAGCGCATGACGTTTGTCCACCCAGAGCTAGAAGCCGCGGTCGTGCCGCGCGGCGGCGATCCCGGCCTGCTGGGACTGCCTAGCTTCATCGTCGGCGCGGTGGCGCTCGGCCTGGTGCAGATCGGCGTGGTACCCGCCGGCACCACCGGCGCGGCGCTGCCGATCCTGCTGGCAGCGACCTCGATCGGCCTGCTGGTGGCGACGATCTGGGCCGCGGTCGTCGGCCAGAGCGCCGTCGCGGGCGTCTACGGGATCTTCACCGGCTTCTACCTGAGCTACGCCGTGCTCGTGCTCGGCCTGACCCACAACTGGTTCGGGATAGCTCCGGCCGCGGTGACGGATACCCAGAAGCTGTTCCTGATCAGCTGGCTGGTCATCGTGGTGGTGCTCACGCTGGCAACACTCCGCTTGCCGGCCGCCTTCACGGCGCTGTTCACGCTTGTCGATATCACGCTGTTCCTGGTCCTGCTGGCCACGATCCAGGCATCTGCCAGCCTGACCAAGGCGGCCGGGTACGTCGTCCTGGGGTTCTCTGCGATCGGCGTCTATCTCTTCTTCGGCGCGGTCTCCCAGGCCACCGGGGGCAAGCCACTCCCGCTCGGCAGGCCCGTCCTGCGAGGCTGACCGGCCCGGTGACGGTATCGCCCGTACCTGCGGAAGGACGGCACGTCACCTGCAGCCTTCGAGTCCGCCGCACGACCGCCAGACAGCGATCGTGCGGCGGAGCCTTCTCCTCCAAGGCCGGGGCCAGGTCCCGGGTCGGAGCCCGCCCGCATCGGCGGGCTGAGGTCCTCGTGCGAATTTGCTAAGGCCAACCTTATAAGTTTAGGCTTAGTACATGACCGCTGATCCGCCGCTGACCACAGATCCGGATGTTCAGGACATCGCCGCCGCGCTGCGCGTCAGCATCGGCCTGCTGGTGCGCCGGCTGCGCCAGGCGCAGCCGGACGGCGGGGTCACGCTGCCCGAGACGTCAGCACTGGCGCGCCTGGACCGGGGCGGTCCCGCTACGCCGAGCGAGCTCGCCAGGCTGGAGCGGATCAGCCCGCAGTCGATGGGAGCGACGATCGCCGCGCTCGAGGCGCGCGGTCTGGTCGAGCGGCGCCCCGACCCGGGCGACGGCCGGCGAGCCGTCATCTCGCTGACCGAAGCCGGCTCGACAGATGCTCAGGAACCGGCGGAACGCACGGACCGAGAAACTCGCTGCCGCCCTGTCGGCTGGTTTCTCGCCCTCGGAGCTGGACCTGCTGAAGGCCGCCGCGCCCCTGATCGAGCGACTGGCGCAGAGCTTCTGATGACGGCGGCGCCCGGCCCGGGCACGGGATCCGACCGCTACAAGTGGGTGGCCCTGTCGAATACGACGGCCGCCGTCTTCATGTCGGCCCTCGACGGGTCGATCGTCATCATCGCGCTGCCGGCGATCTTCCGCGGCATCAACCTGGACCCGCTCGCGCCCGGCAATGTCGTCTACCTGCTGTGGATGATCATGGGCTACCGGCTTGTCCAGGCCGTGCTCGTGGTCACGGTCGGGCGTCTCGGTGACATGTTCGGGCGGGTCAGGATCTACAACGCCGGCTTCGCGGTGTTCACCGCGGCCTCGATCCTGCTGTCGTTCGACCCCTACCAGGGTGCGCACGGAGCGCTGTGGCTGATCGGCTGGCGGTGCTGCAGGCCATCGGCGGATCGATGCTGACCGCGAACTCGGCCGCCATCCTGACCGACGCGTTTCCTGCCGATCAGCGCGGCCTGGCGCTCGGCATCAACCAGGTGGCGGCCATCGCCGGCCAGTTCATCGGCCTGTCGCCGGCTGCTCGCGGCCTTGACTGGCGGGCGGTGTTCTGGGTCAACGTGCCCGTTGGCGTGTACGGCACGCTGCGCGCCTACCTGAAGCTCCGCGACAGCGGCGAACGGCACCGCGGCCGGATCGACTGGTGGGGCAACATCACCTTCGCCGTCGGCCTGAGCGCCATCCTGATCGCCATCACCGCCGGCCTGCAGCCCTACCGGCAGCACACCATGGGCTGGGCTAACCCGGTGGTCCTCGTCCTGCTGGCCGGCGGGATCCTGCTGCTGGCGGCGTTCGCCCTGATCGAAGCACGTGTCGGCGACCCGATGTTCCAGCCCAGCCTGTTCCGGATCAGGGCCTTCACCGCCGGCAACATCGCCGGCCTCGCGGTGTCCATCGCCCGGGGCGGGCTCCAGTTCATGCTCATTATCTGGCTGCAGGGGATCTGGCTGCCGCTGCACGGCTACAGCTACAGCGATACGCCCTTGTGGGCTGGCATCTTCCTGCTGCCGCTCACCGTCGGCATTCTCATCGCCGGGCCGATCTCGGGCTTCGCCTCCGACCGGTTCGGCGCGCGGGGTTTCGCCACCGCGGGGATGGTCGTGTTCGGCGCGAGCTTCATCGGCCTCATGCTGCTGCCCGTCGACTTCCCCTACTGGGTCTTCGCCCTCCTCACCGGGGCGAACGGGATCGGCGGCGGCATGTTCGCCGCGCCCAACTCGGCCTCGATCATGAGCAGCGTTCCCGCCAGGTACCGCGGTGTGGCCTCGGGAATGCGCTCGACCTACCAGAACTCGGGCACGGCGCTGTCGATCGGGGTCTTCTTCTCGCTGATGATCGCCGGCCTGGCCAGGACCCTTCCCCGGACGCTGACGAGCGGCCTGCGGCATCAGGGCGTTCCGCACGCCGTCGCTCATCAGATCGGCTCGCTGCCACCCGCGTCGTCACTGTTCGCGGCGGTGCTCGGCGTCAACCCGGTCCAGCATCTGCTGGCGACCAGGGGCGTGCTGGCTAGCCTTCCCGCGGCCAGCCGACGGATCCTGACCGGCAGGCAGTTCTTCCCCGCGCTGATTTCCGGGCCGTTTCACCACGGCCTGGTGGTGGTATTCGCGGTGGCGGCCGGCCTCGCGGCGGTGGCCGCCTTCGCCTCGCTCCTGCGCGGCGGCCGCCCCGCCTCCGGCCAGCCGCCCGGCCCGGTCCGGGTGACGCAATCGCCGGGCGCCAAAGGGGCGCCAATAAGGTAGGTCCATGCGATTCGGTGTCTTCATACCTCAGGGATGGCGTCTGGATCTGGCTGACGTGCCGGTCGCCGAGCACTGGGCCACGATGCGTGATCTGGCCCAGGCGGTGGACGCCGGGCCGTTCGAGTCGATCTGGGTCTACGACCATTTCCACACCGTCCCGGTGCCCACGCAGGAGGCGACCCATGAGGCGTGGTCGCTGATGGCTGCCTTCGCCGCCTCGACGACCAGGGTGCGGCTCGGGCAGATGTGCACCTGCATCGGCTACCGCAACCCGGCCTATCTGGCCAAGGTCGCTGCCACCGTCGATGCGATCTCTGGCGGCCGGGTCGAGATGGGCATCGGCGCCGGCTGGTACGAGCATGAGTGGCGCGCGTACGGCTACGGCTTCCCCGGCGCGGCTGACCGGCTCGGCATGCTCGACGAGGGCGTGCAGATCATGCGGCAGATGTGGACCGCTGGCACCGCGACCCTGGCCGGACAGCATTACCAGGTCGACGGCGCCCTCGGCCGGCCGCTGCCGCTGCAGGACGGCGGCATCCCGCTGTGGATCGCTGGCGGCGGCGAGAAGAAGACGCTCCGGATCGCCGCCAAGTACGCCCGGTACACGAACTTCGACGCGACGCCCGATGTATTCCGCCGCAAGTCGGAGATCCTGGCCCAGCACTGCAAGGACGTCGGCACCGATTTCGACGCGATCGTCCGCTCAGCCAACTTCAACGTCATCATCGGCGAGACCGAGAAGGACGTGGCGGACAAGCTGGAATGGGTCCGCGCCCACTACGAGCCGCTGATTCCGCCCGCGGCCCTGGAGCGCAACCTTCGGATGCTCGCTTCCGGTCCGCTGGTCGGGACGCCCGAGCAGATCACCGAGCGGCTCAGCGAGGTCCGCGACCTCGGACTCGGCTACACCATCGGCAACTTCGCCGACGCGGCCTACGACCGCGGCAGCATCAGCCTGTTCGCCGACCAGGTGATCCCGGCCCTCGCGGGCTGAGCCGCCGGCGCCCATTCGGGAGGCCTGCGGGCAATGGCGACGGCGTCCCTTTGACGGGCCTCTGACCAGGGTGGCGTGACCAAGAATTTGCACCGGTTCGAGCGTTCTTAGTCGGGCTGTCGGGCACTTCTTCGGTGTTTTACCAGGCAACAGCCGCTCCACGCCGCTAGCGTGGGGCATGTCAGGCGCTGACCCGCCGCGTCAGGCGCGCCTTAGCGTGCCTTTCCCCGCTGGTCTGCGCGAAGTTCGCGTGATCGGAACTGGATGTCCCCACTGACCCGTAAGGCTCTTCGCATGTCCGCAGTCGCGGTAGTCCCGGTCGGGATGGCCGCGGCTTTTGCATTGCAGGCACCGGTCGCCGCCGCGGCGCCGGCCGCGAGCGCCGGCCAGGTCTCCGTCATGAGGCTGACGACCGCTGGCCAGCCGCGCGCGCTGGCGGCGGTCCGGCATCGTCACCGCAAGTCCCGGCGACTTCGCGCCTACGCCTGGGCCAGGCGGCGGGCTGGTCATCCCTACGTCTACGGCGGTACTGGCCCGGGCTACGACTGCTCCGGGCTGGTCATGATGGCCTACCGCCACGCCGGGATCCGGCTGCCACGGACGACGAACGAGATGCTGGCCAGCTCGAAGCTGGTCAGGGTCAGGCACCCGCGGATGGGTGACCTCGCCTTTTACGGTTCCGGGCACGTGGAACTCTTCCGCAGGTGGGGGTACACATTCGGGGCCCACGACTACGGCTCGCCGGTCGGCCTGATCCATTACGGGTACGGCTGGAAGCCGACGGTCTTCTACCGGGTGCGGTAACGGACCGGCCCCACGAGTTCTCCATAGCGGCACCCTCGTGAGCGACCCGCGGGCGGACGGGCGTTGACTGGCCTGGTCGAACGCTCCGGGGAAAGAGGGTGCCGCTATGGATAAGGACCTGGTCGGCCAGGTGGTGGATATCGCCCAGCGCGTGGTCGCGAGCGGGGCGATCTCCGCGAACGGGCACGGCAACGTCAGCGTGCGGGTCCCAGGGGCGGCGGAGATGTACTTCACCGCCGGCCCGTCGCTGCGTGGTCATCCCGCGTCGGCGGTCGTGCGCGTCGGCCTGGACGGCACCTTGCTCGAGGGTGAGCTGCCGCCCATCCAGGGCGCGGTCGTAGCGATGCACACGGCCATGTACGCCGACCACCCCGACGTCGGCTGCGTCCTGCATACCCACTCGCCGTACGCCACCGCGTACGCGGTGGCCCGCCGCCCCATCGGGTGCTGGGTGGAGGCGCTGGCCATGTTCGGTCTCCCGTCCGGCGTGCCCGTGGCGGGATACGGGCCGCGTGGTTCCGCCGAGGCGGTCGCCAGCATCCGGGCCGCGGTCACGCCGGGGGTCCCCGCGGTCCTGCTGGCCAACCACGGGGTGCTCGTCTTCCATCGCACCCCGGAGCTCGCGATCCTGGTCGGCGGGGTCGTCGAGGAGGCAGCACAGGCTGGTGTTCACGCGGCCGGCCTCGGCGGCCCGGTGGAGATCGAGGCCGACCTGCGCGAGGCCGCGCTGCAGCGCGCCATGACCTTCGATAGCCGGGGATCGGTCCGGGCGTAGCCCCGGCCCGCTAGGCCGACCGGACCGGCAGGTGTGCCGCGTGCCCGTCGGTATCGGCGAGCAGCTGGAACAGGCTGCAGGACTGCAGCGGGCCGCGCACGATCTCGCTGAGGGTGATCCGCCCGGCGACCTGCCCGCTGCCATCGAGGATCACGTGCGGAAGGACTGAGCCCTCCTCATACCTGGCCAGCGCACCCTCGATGACGGCGCGCTGGCCGGCCACGGTGAAGTAGTCGTCGGGCCGCACTGGCTCAAACGGAGCGAGGAACTCGCGGTTGACTCGGTGCAGTTCCGCCAGGACGGGGACGTCCTGCAGGGTCACAAGCCGGGAAGAGACCATTTCCGCCCTCCTGCAAGTGGACATCAGCCGGCGACATCGATGGACGATAGTCGATATGTCGGACCAGCCGGGACAAGGCGTCGTCGAGCTCGTCGGCGATCCTGATCGCTACGCGGGCTGGACGCTGGTCGTTGACGGCTTCCCGCAGTCCCACGTCGACCTCGACGACCCGCGCTACCTGGAGTTCGAGTACGTGCGGCGGCTCGGGCACCTCGTCGACCTCACGGCGCCCGCCGGCGAGCCGCTGCGGGTGCTCCATCTGGGCGGCGGCGGCCTGACGCTGGCGCGGTACGTGGCGGCGACCAGGCCGGGATCCCGGCAGCTCGCGGTGGACTGCGATGCCGCGCTGGTGGATCTCGTCAGGCGGCGGCTGCCGCTCGACCAGCCAGGGCGGCGGGCGAGCAGGGCCGGGGCGAGCAGGGCCGGGGCGGGCCGGATCCGGATCCGGGTGGCCGACGCCCGCGCCGTTCTCGAGCAGGCCGCGGCCGCGTCCTTCGACCTGGTGATCGCCGACCTCTTCGCCGGCGGGCGCACGCCCGCGCACCTGACCTCGGCCGAGTTCACGGCCGCGGCGGCGCGGGCGCTGGCCGGGCCGGGCATCTTCGCGGTCAACGTCGGCGACGGGCCGCCGCTCGCGCATGCGCGGGCGCGGGTCGCGACGGTCCGCTCCGTCTTCGCCCGCGCCTGCCTGATCGCCGAGCCTGGCGTGCTGCACGGCCGCCGGTTCGGCAACCTCGTGCTGGCCGCGTCCGAGCACGAGCTGCCCGTCGCCGGACTGGCTCGCCGCGCGGCCGCTGATCCTTTCGCCGGGCGGGTCGTGCATGGCAGCGACCTTGACCGGTTCGCGGCGGGCGCCAGGCCGATCACTGACGCCGCAGCCGAGTCCTCCCCGGCTCCGCCGGCCGATCTCTTCGCGAGCGCGACGAGCGGGCGGCGCTCCCGGCGGCCGGCCTGATTCCGGCGAGAGCGCGCTTCCGGAGGAGTTACATCTGCAGGGCCCCCTGGTCGAGCGGGCGGTCCGCGTCGGCGGCCAGGCCGGCGGGCAGCCGCAGCTCGAACACCGAGCCATGACCGACCGTGCTGCGGACCCGAACCGAGCCCTGGTGGGCTTCGGCAATGGCCTTCACGATGGCCAGGCCGAGGCCGAAACCGCCAGCCGCCCGGCTCCGGCCGGAGTCGATCCTGGAGAACCGGCCGAAGATCCGCTCGACATCGGGCGCGGGGATACCTGACCCTGAGTCCTTCACCGAGACGATGACGGACTCGCCCTCGCGCCGGGCGCTGAGCTCGATCTGACCGTCCACGTCGGTGTGATCGACCGCGTTCTCGATCAGGGCATCGAGAGCCAGCGTCAGCCGGTCGCCGTCGCCTAGCACCCGCGCGTCCGCGAGGTTGCCGAGTGACCAGCGCCGCGGCAGGTGGCTCCACCGGTGCAGCGTCTCGACCAGGATCTCGTCGACATCAACCGGGACCGGATACAGGAAGTCCGGAGCATCGGTCGAGGCGAGCAGCAGCAGCCGGCTGGTCAGCCGCCTGATCCGGAGCAGCTCCTCGGCGGCCACCCGCGCGTCGGCGGCAACGGCCTGATCGGGCGCCGTCTGCTCGATCAGCTCGACGTGGCCGAGGGCGATGGCGATGGGCGTTCCGAGCTCGTGCGAGGCGTCCTGCAGGAACTGCCGCTGCTGGGCCAGCAGGAGCAGGTTGTGCTCCGATACCCGTTTCATTTCGTCCATGGCCGTGACTCGCCTGCGGGAGTGCCAGACCATGATCACGAACATCATGGCCAGGAGCGGAACCTCGGCCAGGTAGTCGGCTTCCTGCTTGCCGCGCAGAACCTGCCATCCGATCAGGCCGCCGGTGGCCAGGGTCACCGTCACCACCGTGAGCAGTGCGGAACCCAGATGCCACAGCCGGAAGCCGTAGATCGCGGTCAGGGTGACCCAGATGATCAGGAACGGGACCGTCTGCCATTCCGGGATGAGCCGCATCGCGCACAGGTTCAGCAGGATGAAGACAACCCAGGCGATATCTGCCCGGTAGGTACGCGCCCAGCGCAGGATCCGGCTGACGCGCATCTAGCCGACGCCCCTCGGCAGATCCGGCCACAGCCCCGCAACCAGCATGTTCGGCATGCGAACCTCCGTAACCATCCCAAACTCTCACGCCAAGCGCATCCTACGGGCCAGCCGCGACTTCGGTAGGGCGAGTGACAGGGAAGGGCCACCGGGCCATGCCATCAGGTGTCCCAGGTCGATGAGATGCCGCGCCGGCGCACCCCGCTCCGGCGCGGCATCCTGCTCACAGCTTCCCCGGCCGGATCGGCCCAAACGACTGACGCCCGGCTCGTCCGGCTCGTCCGGCCGGCCCGCTGTCCTAGGCCAGCAGCTCACCGAGGCGCTCAGCCGGGAAGCCCGGGCTGCGGTGCCCATCCCGCCCGGTCATCGTGACACTGGCGGCCAGGACGTTAAGCACCGACTCCTCGACGCACTGCACAACGGCCTCGTAGATCGGGTCAAGCTGCCCCCACGGCACGAACTCGATGCTGGGCAGGCTCTCGCCGTCCGCCTTCGAGTCGAGTGAGCTGTCGAGCATCCCCGCGTTGGTCGCCGAGAAGGCCAGGAACAGGTCACCGGAGAAATGACTGCCCGTGGTTCCCGTCCGAGCCAGGCCGAGCGGCACCCGGCGCGCCAGCGCCTTGCACTGGCCGGGCAGCAGCGGAGCATCGGTAGCCACGATCGTGATGCACGACCCCGCTCCGGGCGGAGCGAGCCAGTCGGTCTCCTCCATCGGGTTGTCCTCGCTCAGCACCTGGCCCAGGTAGCGCCCCGCCACGACAAGCTCCGCCCGGCTGCCGAAGTTGGCCTGCATCAGCGCGCCGACCGTGTAGCCGCGGGACCCGATCCGCACCCGCCGCGACGCGGTCCCGGTCCCGCCCTTGAAGCCGTAGCAGTTCATCCCGGTGCCGCCGCCGACCGAGCCCTCGGCAACCGGTCCGCTGCGGGCGTTGTCGAGTGCGCGCACCGCGGTCTGCGTCGTCACGTGCGCGCCGTTGATGTCGTTCAGGTAGCCGTCCCAGGTCTCGGCGACGACCGGCAGGTGCCAGCGGGCCGCCAGGGACGGGTCCGTCCGGATCGACCAGTCGATGATGCCGCGATGGACCGGCCCGACCGCGTGGGTGTTGGTGATGCCGACCGGCAGGGACAGCGCCCCGCTCTCGTCCAGCCAGGCCGTGCCGGTCATCTCGCCGTTGCCGTTTAGCGAGTGCCAGCCGGCCGGACATGACCGGCCGACCGCTGCCCGGCCGAGCGGCAGCACTGCCGTCACGCCGGTCCGGACCGGACCGCGGCCCACCTCGAGCGGCCCGGCCCCGCTGATCAGCGTCTCGTATCCGACCTCGACTCCCGCGACGTCGGTGATCGCGTTCCACTCCCCTGGCTCCCCGCGCAGCGGGATACCGAGGTCACGCGCCCGTGCCATCAGTCAGTTCTCCGTCTCGTGGCCGCCCACCGGGTGAATCTCCAGCGCCGGTCCCATCAGGATGCCACCAGGCTCCTCGACAGCGTGTTCGTCGTGCGGCGCGGACGGCATCGTCCACCGCGTCTCGCGCTGCGGATACAGGTACGCGTAGTAGTACAGGTACCCGACGGCGAGCGCCCCGGCCGCGATGATCACCTGCCACGGGTTGCCCTTCCACAGCTGGTAGGTGACGTAGCCGAGGGTCAGGATCACGGCCACCGGCGCCAGCGGCCACCAGGGCATCTTGTACCTGGCATGCGACGTGGTGCCGTTGCGGCGGCCGACGATCGCCGACAGGGCCACGATCACGTACAGGGCGACCAGGGTCGCGCCCGTCGCGGTGATCAGCGAGCCGATCGGGACGATGGACGCCACGATCGCGGCCGCGCCGCCGACCACGAGCGTGGCGACGACGGGGGTCGCCAGCTTCGGGTGAACATATCCGAGCGACTTGCTGACCGGGCCGGGATAGGCGCGGTCGCGGGCAGAACTGTAGAGCGTCCGCCCGGCCTGCAAGGTGATGGCGACGGTCGCGTTGATGATCGCCAGCGCGATTGCCAGGCTGACGATGGTGTTCAGCGTGCTCCCGCCGCGGGCGGTGACGAAGTACTCCATCGGCGCCGGGTTGCTGATCAGCTTGCCGAGGCTGGGCGCCCCGAGAAGCACCGCCGTCATCGGGATCAGTTCGGCCGCGACCGTGATCGCCAGCGACCACATGATCGCCCTGGCGATATGGCGGGCGGCGTTCCTGGTCTCCTCCGAGAAGTACACCGCGGCACCGTAGCCGTTGTAGGAGAAGATCGCCGTCGCGGTCTGAGCGGCGACGAGGCCAAGGCCGACCGAGGTCAGCACTCCGTTGCTGCCCGCGGTCTGAGCGTGGAACAGGATGCTGACCGGCCTGGACACGTGAATAAAGCCAAGCACGGTCAGAACGACCAGCGCGGCCATCTCGAGGACCAGGAAGGTTCCGGTAACCCAGGCATTCGTCCTGATGTTGAGCACCGCGACCACGGCACAGACCACGATCACTCCGACCCCGACCCATTTGGAGTTCGTGCCCGACACCGCCGCCGACAGGTACTGGCCGGTGCCGAGTGCGATGACTCCGATGATCAGGATCAGGCTCAGCGTGTTCATCAGGAACAGCGCGAACCCGGTGCCCTTGCCAAGCACCCGGGCGGCGAAGGAGTACTCGCCGCCAGCGATCGGGAACGCCGAGGACAGCTCGCCGTAGCAGAACGCCATGAAGATGCCGACGACGGCCGCGGCCACGAACGCGATGAAGGACGCTCCCCCGACCGCCGCGAGTACGGCGGGAATGATGATGAACACGCTGGACGCCGGGGTCACCGACGACAGCGTGATCAGGACGTTGCCCCGCAGCGTCAGCGAGCGGGACAGTTCCTGCGCGTACTGGTGGCCTTCGCCGCCGGCGGCCGGCGCGGCGGCCGGCTGATCCGCACTCATGGTCACTCCTTCGTCCAGTTTCGGCCCGCAGTTATTTGTCGATAGATTCGACGAATAACCTGGGCTTGTCAAGACAGAGGTAGCGTTTTCTCGTCACCCGTGGTCAGATACTGACCGCGCGCACGCTGCGCAGCACGACGGAGGGGTACAAACGCGATGCCAAGGTCCAAGGACCAGGCCGCTCGCCGCAAGCTTCTGCTCGATGCGGCCGTCCGGGTCATCAACGACCAGGGACCGGCCCGGATGCAGATGAAGGACGTCGCGGACATGGCCGGCATGGCGACGGGGTCGGTCTACTACTACTACGACAACGTGGACGAGATCCTGCGGCATGTGCGCGCGATGGCGTACGACCGGTACTTCACCGCCCGCGTCAACGCGGTTTCCGGCCTGTCCGATGCTCGCGAGAAACTCAGGACGATGGTCGACATGGGGCTGCCGCGCCCGCACGACCAGCCGCTGTCGCTCGCGCTCTACCAGGTTATGGTGGCCAAGGCGAGGGACACCGACCACGCCAGCATGATCACCGACCTGTGCGGTGAGCAGCGGCGGCTTTATCAGGAGATCCTTGACGAGGGAACCGCGGCCGGGGTGTTCAGCCCGGTCCTGCCGACCGCCAGCATCGCCCAGAACCTGATCTCCCTGGAGGATGGCTACGGCCTCGGCCTGAGCACCGCCAACCACGACTACGACTACGACGATGCCCGGCGCCTGGTCCTCGAGGCCGCGGCTCAGTGGACCCAGTGCCCCGCCTTGCTCGACGGCGGCTGATCACGCCCGGAGTTCCGGACCAACCGGGACGCGGCAGCCTAGGCGGGCACCACGACGGCGGTCAGGATGAGCCCGCGCTCGACGGTCCAGCGCCCGCGGTACGCGGTGAGCTGGCCGTCGCTAACCACCGGCCCGGGAACGAGCAGGCTGGCGGCGAACGTGCCCGCAGGATCGATGGTGATCTGGGCGCCGCCGAATCCCAGCCACCGGCCCGTGGCCGGGAACCACGCCTTGAACACCGATTCCTTCGCGCTGAACAAGATCCGGTCCCAGCAGATCCCGCTGGCCTGCGCCGCGAGCACCGCCAGCGCCTGCCGCTCGGACTCGCCGGCCACCACGGCCAGCACGCCGGCGGGCAGCGCAGCATGCGGTTCGGCGTCGATGCCGATCGCCGCGAACAGGTCGGCCCGGCCGACCGCGCAGGCACGGTAGCCGTCGCAGTGGGTCATGGCGCCGATCACGCCACGCGGCCAGACCGGCGCGCCGGATGGCCCCGGCACGATCGGCCCGGGCTCGAATCCCGCGCGAGCCAGGGCCCGTCGCGCACAGGCACGAACCGCGGTGAACTCCCGCTGCCGGCCCGGAGCCGCGTCCCTGATGGCGGCCTCCTCGCCGGGCAGCAGGGCCGCGTGGTCGCAGTAATTGCCGAGCACCTCGGCGACCTCGACGCCCGACGGCACGATCGTGGCCAGCATCAGCGCCCCGCCATGCTCGTTACCCGACCCTTGTCACGGTCCGGTGATCGTAGCCGATCTCGAATCGCGCATCTAGTCACGCCAGTATCCTTCGCTGGTACCTGCATCGCGAGTTTCCGGCGAAAGGACACGCGTGATTAGTTCATCGGCGCGCCGGGGACTCGTAGTTGGACTCCTGGTCGGCGCGAGCGCGCTCGGCACCACCGCTGCCACCGCCGCTCGCCCGCGTCCGCGGCCAGAAGGTCCGGCCGGGCCGGCGGCCAGGCTTCCTGACGGTCGCATCGCCAGGCCGCCCAGGCTTCCGGCCGGGCGGTCGGCGTCGCGCTGCCGGCGAGCCGCGTACGGCCCGAAGTTCTACGCTCCGGGCAGCGGCAAGACGGTGGCCCTGACGTTCGACGACGGGCCAGGAAAGAGCACCTGGTCGATCCTTCAGATTCTGCGGAAATACCGGGTCCCTGCGACGTTCTTCAACCTCGGCGTGAATGCTGCCGCGAGGCCGCGACTGCTGAAGCGCGAGCAGCAGCGCGGATATGTGCTGGGCAACCACACCTGGGATCACGATGACCTGGTCAAGCTGCCGGCGTCCAGGCAGGCGCGCGAGATGGACGAGATGAGCGCGGAGCAGCAGCGCATTACCGGCACCCGGCCGTGCCTCTTCCGGCCGCCCTACGGGGCCTACAACCGGACGACGCTGCGGCTCGCGCAGCAACGCCGGATGCGGGTGTGGCTGTGGTCGGTCGACACGCAGGACTGGAAGGCCGACGGATCCGGCGCGGCGTTCTGGGTCAACCGGATCATCAGGCTGGCCGAGGACGAGGGCATCAGGCTGCGGAACCCCGTGGTGCTCATGCATAACCAGCCCATCGGAAACCCGGCGACCGTGCACGCGCTGCCGACCGTCATCAGGTTCTTCCAGCGCCACCACTACCACTTCGTCAAGCTCTAGGCCGAGCAGGCCGTGGCCGGACGGCCTCAGGACTCGGTCGTCGGCTACTGTCACGAGTCGTGACCAGTGACGCGACATCCGGCTCAGGAAGCGACCCGGACCGCGAGCCGACGGCTGGAGGTCGGCATGTGCCCGGCGGGCACCGGGACCGCGGGCTGTACCCGATCGCGCGCTCCGGCTATATCGAGTACGACCGGATCTTGTTTTTCAGCGACGCGGTGATGGCCATCGCCGTCACGCTGCTCGCCGTCGACCTGCGCGTGCCGATGCGCGCGATCGGCACCGCCGACCTGCTGAGCAAGGACATCAACAGCCTGCTCGGCTTCGCGGTCAGCTTCGCGGTGATCGGGCTGTTCTGGCTGGGTCATCACGGGATCTTCCGTTACATCACCGCCTTCGACCGGCCGCTCATCGGCCTGAACCTGGTATTCCTGGGCACCATCGCGTTCCTGCCGTACCCGACCGACGTGCTCAGCCGGCCGTCAAGCGACCGCGGGGCGGTGATCTTCTACGCGATCTGCGCGGCCGCGGCCGGACTAGCCGAGGGCGCGGTCTGGCTGTACGCCACCCGGCCAGGATCCGGCCTGGCGGACCCGTCGGTGGCCCGGGTCCGGCTGCACACGACGCTCCGGATCTTCCGGATACCGGCGGTGTTCGCAGCCTCCATCCCGGTCGCCCTCGTCGCGCCGAACGCGGCGGAGTACATGTGGATCCTGATCTTCATCACCGGCATCGCCATCAACCGATTCGTCCCGCGGCACGCGGGCACCAGGCAACCCGGCTAAGCCGCCGCGAAGGTCACCGTCACCTGCCTGAATCCCAGTGAGTGCATCAGCCCGGCGAGCATGCTCCTGGTATTGCTCTGCGCCTGGGCCAGCAGGGCGCTCTGCCGGGCGGCCAGCTGGATCTTCTGCTGAGCGACCACGTAGACCTGATGCTGGCTATTCGGGTTGCCGGAGAAGAAACTGTCGATCCTGGTCAGCAGCCCCTGCTGCTGGGCGAACACATAGGAGCGGCGCACGTTCAGCGAGGCCGGCTCAAGCTGGGCCCGCGGCACGGTGATCGCTACCGCCGTCCGGTTCCGCGACACCTTGATCGCGCTGCCCTTGAGCTTGGAGAAGTCGACGAACGCGATGTCGGTACCCTGACCCACGAACAGCGTCTGCGAGCCCTCGACGAAGGACGGCAGCCAGGACGACCGCTGCGAGAGGTTGACGATGACCTGGAACGACCCGCTCGCGGCCTCGTACCGGCTGAGCGAGCTGATCGATTTCAGCAGCGCTGGCGAACTGCGGTCGACGGTTGTTTCCGCGAACGGATTCCTGAACTGGGGCAGCAGATGCACGGTCGACAGCGCCAGCACCAGCGCGACTGCGGCGGCGCCGATCACCGCCACCAGCCCGGTGATCCGCCTGATCCTGCCTCGGCGGCCGCTCCGATCTGCCGGGGCCCGGCCCGCGGGCTCCGGCCGCGGGATCTGGTCAGTCTGATCGGCGCGGTCGGTTCTGGCCGTCCCGTGTCGCTCGGGGTCCATTTCGCGCCTCCGTATCCGCTGCCGATGCTCGAGCGGAGCGTGAGTGCCACTAGTGCGGTATACAGGTTTCCTACCGGCCCGAACCTATGCGCGAACGGCCAGGCCAATTCGCGGCGGCGGATTCGGGATCGCCGGAGTGCACCTGCGAACGGGGGGCCGGTGAGACGACCAAGGCGGAACGAGGATCCGGGCGCGGCGGGCGACAAGCCGGTCACCTTCCTGTCGTCGATGCGCGAGGCGATCGCGGGCGGCACCGTCTTCGGCACGAGCGCCGCGCCGCCGCCCGGCCGGGCCGAACGGCTCGGGCTGAGCCCGGTCGCCCAGGGCGAGTTCAGCGCCGACGAGCAGGCCGGCGCCCGGGGCGCGGCGGCCGGCGGCTGGTCGTCCTTCCGCTATCACGTGGTCGCGGCTGAGCTCGGCTTCCTCGTGCCGTGGCTGGCCATCGCGGTGCCAAGTACGCCGTCGCCGTCGCAGCGGCTGTATCCCGGCCGCCGCGGTCACGACCTCGCCACCGGCAGCCGGAAGGTGGACCGCTCCTACCGGCTGTACGCCGACGACGTCACCGCCGCCCGGCGCGTGATCGAGCCAGCCATGTCCGGCTGGGCGCTGGCCGCCGTTCAGGCCCGGGGGATGGTCACGCCTGACGCGGTCGCGATCAGGCTGCGGCAAGAACACCCGCATCCTGGCCACGCCGGACCGTGGCCGGACGCGCTGCTGGCCGTCCTGGCCGCCTTCAGGGACCTGGTGCCGCCGGCGTGCCGGGAGCCGGTCCGCTAGCCGCCGGGGCTGCGGCCGCGGCCACCGCCCGCGACCACGGCGATCGGCAGCCGGCGGCCAGATTGCCGATGGCCGTCGCATCTGTCATATTGCGGGCATGTTCGGCGTCGTACGCCCGTGCCGGCATCGGCTTCGCGGGCCGCTTTTCGGGCAGTGGATGGCACATCTGTGCGGACTGTGCCTGACCCTGCGCGACCTTCATGGCCAGAGCGCGCGCTTCGTTACCAATTACGACGGACTGCTGGTCTCCGTGCTGACCGAAGCGCAGAACCCCGACCTGACCCCGCACCGGACGGCCGGCCCGTGCGCGCTGCGTGGCCTGCGTGGCGCCGACGTTCTCGACGCCGCCGGGTCGGGAGCTCGGCTGGCCGCGACGGTCTCGCTGGTCCTGGCGGCCGGAAAGGCTCGCGACCACGTCGAGGACCGCGACGGCGCCTACGCCAGGCGGACGGTCGCCGCCGGAGCAGGACTCGCGGCCAGGCGGTGGCAGCGGGCGGGCGAGCGGACCGGCGCCGCGATCGGATTCGACACCGCCGTCCTGACCGACGCCATCGCCAGGCAGGCCGAACTCGAGCGGGCAGCCGGGCTGACGCTGCTGGACGTCACGGAGCCCACCGAGACGGCCGTCGGGGCGGCGTTCGCCCAGACCGCCGTGCTGGCCGGGCGGACGGGGAACGCGGAGCCGCTGGCCAGAGCAGGGCGGAGTTTCGGCCGGATCGCGCACCTGATCGACGCGATCGAAGACCTGCCGGGCGACCGGGCCTCGGGCTCGTATAACCCGCTGCTGGCCACCGGGACGACCCCCGCCGCGGCCCGTCAGCACTGCGACGATGCGCTCGGCGACCTGCGGCTCGCGGTGTCCTGGCTCGAACTGGCCGAGCCGGCACTCGCCGAGTCGCTGCTGGTCCGCGAGGTCGGCGTGGCCGTGGACAACGTCTTCGCCGATCTTCACAGCGGCGGCGCCGTGGGCCCGCGGGGCGGCTGGACCGTTCGCGGGCTGCCGTGCATCGCGGTCGAGTGCCGCCGGCGGCGCCGGGAACGTGAGGGCGGCTGCTGCACCGACTGCTGTGTCGATGGCTGCTGCGAAGGATGCGGCGAGTGCGGGGACTGCGCCGACTGCTGCGACGCGGGCTGCTGCGACTGCTCCTGCTGAGGGCAGGATCGGGCGGCGATCGCCCGTTGGAGCGAAGCGCACGAGGCGAGCGGAAGTCCCGGGGGCTGAGCCATCCGCTCGCCGCGCTGGCCTCGCTCGAACTCCACCGCTCGAGGTTGCACGTCTGTTCGCCAGATACTAATCTTACTTACTGATAGGTAGAAACTTACTTACTAGTAATTCAGAAGTCAAGGTAGTTGCCAGGTGATCAGCGCCACAGTGGAGCCGGGGAGCGCGAGATGACGTCACGCGAGGACCGCCGCGTCGGCACCTCGACGCGGATTCTGGATGTCTCCGAGCGCGTGGTGCAGACCAAGGGCTTCGGCTGCTTCAGCTATGCCGACGTGGCGGCCGACCTGAAGATCACCAAGGCCGCCCTGCATTACCACTATCCCGGCAAGGCCGAGCTAGGCGAGGCGCTGATCAAGCGCTATTCGGCGCGGTTTGATGACGCCCTCGGGGCGATCGACTCCACCGGAGAGGCGGCCCTGGCCAAGCTGGACGCCTATATCGGGCTGTACGCCGACATCGTGAGCCAGCGGCGGATGTGCCTGTGCGGCATGCTCGCGGCGGAGTACGAGACCTTGCCCGCGCCCATGCAGGCCGAGGTGGTCAGGTTCCTGGACCGCGCCGTCCACTGGCTCGAGCGAGTACTTGAGCAGGGCCGGTCAGAGGGCACCATGCGGTTCGGCGCGGCCGCCCGCGATACCGCCCTGCTGATCGTCAGCGCGCTGGAAGGCGCCATGCTGGTGGCCCGGCCGTACGGGGACATCGAGAAGTTCAGGTCGACCGCGGCGGCCATGCTCGCCGGTCTGTTCAGCACCCACCTGCCGACCGGACTGGGCTAGCCGGACTGGGCTAGCCGGACTGGGCTAGCCGGACTGGGCCTGCTCGTGCCGGCGCAGCAACTCGGTCAGGGCCGCGATCTCGGCCGCCAGCGCGGACCGGCCCGGACCGGTGATCCGTACCCAGGTGCGCGGCCGGCGCCCCTCGTAGCCCTTCCAGACCTGGATCAGGCCAGCGTCCTCGAGCACGGTGAGGTGCCTGGACAGGTTGCCAGGGGTGAGCCCGAGCGCGTCGCGCAGGTAGCCGAAGTCAGCGCTCTCGGCCTCCGCGGCGATCGTGAGGATCCCAAGCCTGTGCCGCTGATGGACGGTCTCGTCGAGCCCGTTCGTCGGATGCTCGGTCGCGCTCACGCTATCCGCCGCGTCCGCCGCTGCACCACGAACGCGGCAGCGCCGGCGACCAGCAGCACCAGCGCGGGCAGCAGCACGTTCGGCAGGCTGGTCAGCTGCCATTGGCCGGGCGACGGGTTCCAGCCCAGCCGGAACAGCACGTTCTCGATGTTGTACAGGCTCGCCAGCAGCGCCGTTCCGGTGTAGATCGCGGCCACCGCCAGGAGCGCCCGGCTTCGCTCGGCCCGCGCCAGCGTCCACAGGCCGGCCGCAATGATCAGGAACGGGAGCGTCCCGCGGATGGTCAGATCCCCGGGCAGCAGGCCGACGGCCGGCAGTACGAGGAGCAGCAGGCCGACGACCACACCCGTGATCAGGAAACCGCGGGCGGGAGTAGCCAGCCCCACCTGGCGTCCGCGCCGCCGGTACCACAGGTACGTCAGGACCAGCCCGGCCGCCATCGCGACCAGCCAGTAGACCGGCAGGTAGCCTTGCCAGCTCTGGCGCATGAAACCGCCGAAACCCGGCAGGTACGACCCGCTTGTCGTGCCGGAGCAGACCGAGTCGCCGGCCACATGGACGGCCGGGTGACCCGGGCTGGCCGCCGCCGGGACCTGACACGTCGTCTGGATGTAGAACGGCGCGCTCGCGCAGGTCAGCAATCCGAACAGGACCAGCGGCAGCCAGTAAGCGTGCCGGGCGGACCTGGCCTGGTGGCGCAGCCGCCGGACATCGCTCAGCAGCGTGGCCGCCTCGGAGGCCTGATCCCGGCCGTCAGGACTCCGGCCTCCAGGCCCCGAACCCGCGTCCTCTTCCGTCATGTGTCTCCCTCTCGCTTGCTGCCCGAGCGCCGCGCGGGCCTGGCGATCGCCAAGATGTTGCGAACACCAATAGCTTTGCATTCCAAACTACTTGGCGCAAGCGCAGCGGACGCGATGGATCCCTGGATTCATCCCTCGTGCGGGGATGGATCCCCGGATTCATCCCGTACGGAGGCCGCGGCGGCTACGCGGAGGCGCGCGCCCGGTTCAGGCGGGCGTGCGCTTTCTTGTCCCGCTTGTAGAACCCGATGAACTCGCCGAACACCTGCCCGTACAGGTCCTCGTTCGCCGCGTCAGGCTCGTACCGCCGCGCCACCTGGACCCGGTCGGGTACCTGGTCGAAGCCCAGCTCGCCCAGTGCCACCGCGGCCAGCATCGCCGCGCCGCGAGCGTTGGCATTCACGGGGTCGGCGACCTGCTCGATCGTCCGGCCGAGCACGTCGGCGAAGATCTGGCACCACACCGGCGACCGCGCGCCGCCGCCGATGAACCTGATCGGGTCGAGCCGCCGGCCAGCGAATCTATCGACGGCGCCGAGCAGCCATCGCGCGTTCAGCGCGACCCCCTCCAGCACCGCCCTGACCAGGTCGGGGCGGCCCGCATCCAGGGACAGGTTGTGGAACCCGCCCCGGACGAAATGGTCTTCGACCGGAGTTCGCTCCCCGTAAAGCCAGGGCGTGAAAATAAGCCCCCCGCTGCCCGGCGGTGACTGCGCGGCCATCTCGTCGAACTGCCGGTAGGCGTCAGCCGGGGCATTCCCGGCCGGGAACAGCACCCGGTCCCGCAGGAACGTCAGCGCGGCCCCGGCGGTCTCCTGCTCGTCCGCGATGAAGTACCGCCCGGCGATGGCGGCCGGCAGCGAGGCGATATTCCGCAGCAGGTCCGTCTTCTTGAACGGGACGTGACAGGTCAGCCAGGAGGATGTGCCGACGTACAGGTGCGCCTGGAAGTCCCTGGTGGCGCCCGATCCGATGGCCGCCGACTGCAGGTCTGGCGTTCCGGCGACGACGGGTATGCCGGCCGGCACGCCCAGCGCGTCGGCCGCCTCCGGCAGCAGCGGGCCGACGATGTCGGTCGCCGCGACAAGCTCAGGCAGCTGCCCGGAGTCGAGTCCGGTCAGCCGCAGCAGCGCCGGGTCGTAGCCGATCCGGTCCGTCCCGTGCTTGTCGGTCACCCAGTGGTTGTCGGTCACCCAGTGCAGCGCGATGGAGTCGTAGGACGCGACGGCGCGGCCGGTCAGCCGCAGGTTAAGCCAGTCCTTCGGCTCGAGGAACAGCTTCGTTCGCTGGTAGGCCTCGGGCTCACAGTCCCTGAGCCACAGGATGTGCGCGATCGAGTCCTTTCCGCTCCGGCTTGGCAGGCCCCCGGTGGTCCTGATCCACCGCACCAGCTTGGTGATCTCGTACCCCTGGACCCGGACCAGGCCGCCGGTGATCGCGCTGGCCTGCGGCGCACCGCGGGAGTCCATCCAGATGATCGCGTTGCGGACCGGGCGGCCGTCGGCGCCGACCGGAACCGTGCCGGACCACTGCGCGGTGCAGCTGACCGCCGTGATCGACGCGGCCGGGACTCCGCTTCGGGCGACCAGCCGCGCCGACGTCCTGGCGATGGCCTCCCACCAGTCCCGCGGGTCCTGCTCGGCGCCGCCGCCCGGCAGCAGCTGCACGCGGCAGGTGTCCTGCTCAGACGCGACGATCTGGCCGTCGAGCGACACCAGCGCCACCTTGAGGGCCGTCGTCCCGAGGTCGACGGCCAGGACGTGCCGCTGCACGGCTATACCTCGAACATGATGTCAAGGTAGACGCCGAGCAGGTCGCTGACGACCTCCGCCGGCAGCGCTCCGGCCATGCCGTAGACCGGCGCCAGGCCGGTGCGCGTCTGCGGATTCGCCCGCACCTCGTCGACGCTGGAGCGCAGATCGGCGATGAACCGGTCAGCGACGCCCGGCTGGGTGTGCCGCAGCGTCACCGCGAGGTGGACGGCGGCCGGGCGCTGCAGCCCGTTCAGGCTCCAGCCGCGCTTGCTCATGTTCTCCATGACCTGGTAGATGTCAACGTCCGGATCGGCCGGGTCGGCGGCAAAGGCGATCACCCACAGCGGGTCGCCGAGTACCGTCAGGCCGGCGATCGCCGCGACACCCGCCTTGATCTCGGCTCCGGTCCGCAGGATCCGCCTGGCCGCGTCTGTGTAGCCGCTCTCGCCGATCGACACCATCGCGGCCCAGGCCGTCGCCGACAGCGCGCCTGGCCGGCTGCCGGCGAAGGTGGGCGACAGATACAGCCCCCCCGGCCAGTCGGTGGTCTTATAGAACTGGAACTGCCGCAGCTCGCCGCCGCGATACAGGACGACGGACGAGCCCTTGGCGGCATAACCGTACTTGTGGGTGTCCGCCGACATGGAGGTCACGCCGGCCAGCCGGAAGTCGAACGCCGGGATCTGGTAGCCCAGCCGCTCGGCCCACGGCAGGATGAAGCCACCCAGGCAGGCATCGACGTGGCAGCCGATTCCGCGTTCCGCGGCCAGCGCCGCGATCTGCGGTATCGGGTCGATCATGCCGTGCGGGAAATCGGGGGCGGACCCGACGACAACCGCCGTGCGGTCGGTGATCGCGGCGTCCATCGCGGCCACGTCGGCGGTGAAACCGGCCCCGACCTCCACCCGGACCAGCGGCATATCGAAATACCTCGACGCCTTGTCGAACGCCGCGTGCGCGGTCACCGGCGCCACAATTTCCGGCGCGGCGATCCCGCGCCGCTCGCGCGCGTAGTCGCGGTAGGTGCGCATGGCGAGCATGATGCTCTCGGTGCCGCCCGAATTGACGGTGCCCACGATCGGCCGGTCGGCGCTCGCGTGCTCCGAGCCCAGCATGCGGGCAGTCATCGACACGACCTCGGCCTCGTACTTCGTCGCGCTCGGCCACAGGTCGGGGTGCAGCGGGTTGGACTGCGACTGCACGGCGTAGATCCGGTTCAGGAACGCGATGTGCTCGGGATCGCCGTGATAAACCGCGCCGGAGGCGTAGCCCTCTCGCCAGCGCGACTCCTCGGTCCCGGCCAGGCTCGTGATCTGGTTCTCCACCTCGGCCCGGTCCACGCCGTCGGCGGGCAGCCGTGCGTAGGCGGGAACATCTGGCCGGCCCCGGTACGGCTTGAGTTCGTGTTCCAGGCTAGCCATGAGCTCGGCCGGATCCGTCATTTCGGGCCTCCCTGGCTCGCGGCCGCTCCGACTCGGGCGGGCAGCCTGGTGGACAGCGCCAGCCCGGCCAGCGCGGCCGCCGAGAGGACGCCGAGCGAAGCGTACGGATTGCCGATCACGAGCTGGACAATCAGCAGCAGCACTACCCCGCCGAGGTTTCCGGCAAGCAGCAGGAAGCCGACCGCCGCCCCGGCCCGCTCGGGCCCGCTGTGCAATTCGGACCAGTCCAGCGCGACCGGCAGCGCCGCCAGCAGCACGAAACCCTCGATGAACAGGACGATCCCGAGGAAGACGAGCCCGTGCCAGGCGGCGATCGCGAGAAAGGCCACGGCCGTCACGCTGACCGTGACCTGGAGCATCGTGCGCCGCCGGTCCCGCTTCGCGGCCACGCCGGGCAGGATCGCCGCCCCGATGATCCCGGCCACGGTCAGGATCGCGAACAGGACGCCGCTGGCCGAGCCGTGGTGAAAGTGACCGAGTATCGGGTCCAGCCAGGTGGCGACCGCGTTGAAGATGCCCATCCCGACAAAGAGCAGGCCGCCGAGCACCCAGATGAATCGGTCCCGCTTCAGCCAGCCGAGTGAGACCGCGACGGACGGATCACCGCGGAAGGCCGGCGGTGTGCGGAGCGCGAGCAGCACCCACACCGCGGCCACCACGCCTAGCGCTCCCTGCACGAGCAGCACGAGCCGGAGGCCGCCAGCGTCGAACAGGGGCTTGCCGGACAGCGCCGCGACCAGGATTCCGACATACAGCGACACGCTGCCAACGGAGATCGCCGTCGTCCGCTCGCGCTCGGGGAAATACCGCGCGGCGACCTTCGTGATCGAGTTCAGCACCAGCGGCTGGCCGACGGCGATGACCAGCTGGCCGCCGAAGGCCCACCAGAACGATGCCGGGCTGACCAGCCGCAGCAGGCCGCCGGCGCCGGTCAGGACGGCCCCGAGCCCGAGCGCCCGCTCAAAGCTGAGATCCAGCCACTTCCCGAACGGGAGCGCGAGGATGACGTACATCAGCGGGAAGATGGCGGCCAGGTCACCGATGTCGCCGACCGAGACGCCCATGGCCCGGTGGGCCTGGGCCGCGATGAACGCGTAGGACAGCCAGAGCAGCTGGGAGCACGCCGCCAGCAGGCCGTAGCCGGCCAGCACCACCCACCGGTTCATCCGCGTCGCCATGTCGCTCCCAGTGTGCCCCCCGGGCGCGGCGGTCAGAACGCCGGGCTGCGCCGCTCCAGCAGCAGGATGTCGCGCCACCGGCCGTGGTGCATGCCGATCCGCTCGCGCGGGCCGACGATCCGGAATCCGGCCGCGCGGTGCAGCGCGATACTGGCCGCGTTCTCCGGGAATATCCCCGACTGGATCGTCCAGATGCCCGCCGCCTCGGTCGAGGCGATGAGGCGGTCGAGCAGGAGCCGTCCGACGCCCCGGCCGCGCGCGTCCGGATGCACGTAGACGGAATGCTCGACGACGCCCGCGTAAGCGGGCCTGCTGGAGGTCGCCGAGACGGCCACCCAGCCGAGCACGATGCCGCTGGCGTCGAGCGCGACCAGCCGGTGCTCAGCCAGCCTGGCCGCGCTGAACTCGGCCCAGCCCGGTGCCCGCGTCTCGAAGGTGGCATTACCCTCGTCGATGCCGGCCTGGTAGATCGCCAGCACCTGCTGCGCGTGCCCGGCGGTCATCGGCTCGATCCTGACCGTCAGCGTGCGCGGTGCCTCGCTGACGGCCGAGTCGTCCTGCATCCGTAGAGGCTACCGTCCGGACCCGCCCGGCACGGACCGCGAACTGACGGGTCCGCGGGGCGGCCACAGCCTGCGGGCGCGACAATGGCGGGTAGACCCGGACGCCGCAAGGGAGTGGGATGTGACGACGTACAACCCCCGCAAGATTGACTACCTCGGTCATCTGGCCCGCGAGTCCGCGTTGTTCGCGCACGCCATCGACGGGACATCAGACGGCGCCCGGGTGCCGTCCTGCCCGGACTGGACCGCTGACGACCTGCTCTGGCATCTCGGCGAGGTGCAGTGGTTCTGGGGCACGATCGTCGGCCAGGGCGTCGACGGTGCGGGTGCTGAGGCGCTGAAGCCGTCCAGGCCGGAAGACCGCGCCGCGCTGATGGACTTCTACCTCCGGGTGAGCGGCGAGCTGGGCGCGGTGCTGACCGCGGCCTCGCCCGAGACTGCCGCCTGGACCTGGTCGGACGACAAGACCGTGGGCTTCATCATAAGGCGCCAGGCGCACGAGGCGCTGATCCACCGGGTGGACGCCGAACTGACGGCCGGCCATCGGCGCTCGCTCATGGACCCGGCGCTCAGCGCCGACGGCGCGGACGAGGCGCTCCGCCTCATGTACGGCGGCGACCTGCCCGAGTGGGGCACGCTCGCGCCCGGTGACGCGCGCACGCTGCGGATCGACGCAACCGACACGGAGGATTCCTGGCTCGTCACCCTCGGCCAGTTCAGCGGCACCGATCCGGTCGGCCAGAAGTCCTACGACGAACCCGGAATCCAGGTCGCCGCCGCTGATCCGGGTACCCCGGCGGCAGCGACCGTGCGGGGCACCGCGGACGATCTCGACTGCTGGCTGTGGCACCGGCCGGCGGACACGCCGCTCGAGCGATCGGGCGACTTCGAGGTCCTGGGTGCCTTCGACGCCGTGATCGCCGGCGGTATCGACTAGCAGGCCTTCGGCGTGATCGACTGGTCAGGCGTCCCGGCCCTGCCAGGTACAGATGCACGCCTCGTTGCCCTCGGCATCGGCGAGGACCCAGAACGCCGGAGCATGCTCGTCGCTGACCAGCGTGCCGCCCGCCAGCAGCGCCGCCTCCAGCCGGGCCTGCGCCTCGTCGTGCGGCACCGAGATGTCGAAGTGGATCCGGTTGCGCTGCGGCCGCGGCTCGGTCATCTGCTGAAACCAGATCGCGGGTCCCTGTCCGACCGGGTCGATGACAGCGTCCTGCGGGCCGGCGTGCCACGGCTCGTCGCCGTACCCGAGTACCGCCTTCCAGAAGGGCCGGACCGACGCGATGTCCATGGCGTCGATCGCGATCTCCAGCACCTGGACCGATCTGGGCGCTGCCGCGCGCGGGTCGGCGTGCAGCCCGCGCCCGGCCAGGCTCAAGGTGATCCGCCGGACCAGCGCCACGTCGGCGGCGGTCAGCGACCCGGCCGTCGGATTCTGGACCGTCAGGGCGAGAACGCCAGGGCGGACATCGATCAGCAGGCGATCGTCTGCGTCGGCTCCGTCCCCCAGGTGCGCGAGGATCTCGGCCGCCTCGCGCAGCGATCGCGCCGGCACGTTCGTACGGGCGACGCCGAGGGCGTACCGCCACCCAAGGGCCGTAACGGCCTCGGATGCCTCAGCCCGCGTCAGCGGGACGGCCGGTGCGCTGCGCTGGTCGGTGCCCTTGTCCATGCGAGCATCATTCCAGGCGGGTCCGACATGGCTGAGCGCACCTGATCATGATCGGGCCACCCTTCGTGAGCGAGTGAGCGATGACAGAGCGGGAGCAGCGCATCAGCGAGGTGCACGAGGTCGCCGCCGCCGGCTTCGAGGCCGAGGCGGCCGCCTACGACCGGGCCAGGCCGTCGTATCCGCCGGACGCCGTGGCCTGGCTGATCGCTAACCTCGGCATTCGGCCGGGGCGGCGGGTCGTCGACCTGGCCGCCGGGACCGGCAAGCTGACCGCGCTCCTCGCCGGCACCGGCGCCGACCTGGTCGCGGTCGAGCCGGTGGCCGCGATGCGCGGGCGGTTGCATGACCGGCTGCCTGGCGTGCCGCTGATCGCCGGGGTGGCTGAGGCCCTGCCGCTTGCCGCGGCGGCGGTAGACGCGGTGCTGGTGGCCCAGGCGTTCCACTGGTTCAACGCGAACCTGGCTATGGCTGAGCTTGGCCGGGTTCTGCGGGTCGGCGGCCGGGTGGCGCTCATCTGGAACGCCCGCGAACGCGGGACTGGCTGGATCGACGAGATCTGGTCGGTCATGGACCGGGTGGAAGGCCGCGCGCCCTGGCGTCACCAGGCCGACGACGCCGGACGGCCGGGGACAGGCGGAACCGCCCGCGCGACGCACTCTGTCGCGGCGTACCTGGCGGGCCCGGGCCGCGACAGCTGGTCGCCGTTGGCCGAGGCAGCCTTCTCGCACGTCCATGTCGGCACGCACGACGATGTTGTGGACCGGATCCGCAGCGTCAGTTACGTCGCCGCGCTGCCGCCGGAGGAGCAGCAGGCCGTGCTCGGCGAGGTCCGGGCGATCCTGCGCGAGCATCCGGAGACCAGCGACCGCCAGACGATCGGGATCCCGTATCGCGTTGACGCCATGTACGCCGAGCGACTCCGCTGACAAAGACTGTCATAGGCCATCAAAAATCCCGTCGTCAGCCAACTTGTGGGGCGTCGTGGAACATCGGGGCTGGCGATGGTGTTAGATGGTCTTGGTTGTAGTCGAAGGTTCGTGTACGTGTCACAGCGCCTGCGAAACTAGACAGCGGGCGTCCTGGCACCCGGAGCACAGACTTCGGATTGGGCAGGCGGTCGCACAGCCCGGGATTCATTATTGTGAATCCCGAAGACCGCAATATAGGAGTAAGTACATGCCTCAGGGCACCGTGAAGTGGTTTAACTCGAGCAAGGGTTACGGCTTCATCGCACCAGACGACGGCGGCGCCGACGTCTTCGTTCATCACACGGCCATCATGGCTGACGGATTCCGTAACCTCGAGGAGAACCAGCGGGTGGAGTTCACCGCCGGCCAGGGGACCAAGGGTCCGCAGGCCGAGCAGGTTCGCCCGCTCTAAATCGAGTTGCCTGGGGCCGTGCGGCTCACCGAGCCGCACGGCCGCTAAGGCCCGTTCCGCTAGGGCCCGCTCGCCTGGTTCAGTCCGGACCTGGCGTCGAGCGAGTCAAGGAACGCCACAATCTCTGCTGCCACCCGCTCGGGAGCTCGCATCGGCAGATGATGCCCAGCGCCCTCGACCAGGTGCACGCGCGCGTCTGGCAGCGACTTGCTCAGTGCCACTGTGGTGCGGAAGGGCACCATGGTGTCATTCGGGTCGCTCACCAGCAGGACAGGTACCTGGACCAGGGCCGCCACCGACCCTAGGTGATCGGCTTCCCGTACCAGGGCTCGCTGCTCGGTGAGGAAAGTTCGCCACAGCGAACCGTGTTCCCAGCGGGTGTAGCCCCAGACGAACCAGTTCACGTAATGGCGTACGGCCTTGTCCGAGCCGCGCCGCCTGGCGATCCGGCGCAGCCGGACGCGGGCGAACCACGGCGTCAGCTGCCACGCGAAGAGGGCGCACACCGGTCCGGTGACCGGGGCGGCAAGCAGCCGGTCCCAGCCGGTCAGGCAGTCAGGGCCGACGCTGGCGATGAGAATGACCGCCTCGACCCGTTCGGGCGCCCGGGCGGCGACATGGAGCGCGACCCCGCCGCCATAGGAGTGCCCGACCAGCACGGCACGCTCGATGCCGCGTGCGTCAAGTTCAGCCAGGACCGCGGCGGTGTTGACGTCCATCCCGCCTCCGGCCAGCCGACTCGAGCCGTGGCCAGGACGATCCGGCGCGATGGCGCGGATCTGGGCCGGCAGCCTCGCCGCCACCTGCTGCCACTCCGCACCGAGTCCGGGCTGGCCGTGCAGGAGCACGAGGTCATGGGCGCGCACCTGCTCAGGCTATGCGCGGGTGCCGCTCAGGCCGGTGAGCCTGGCCAGGGCACGGGCGCACATTCGCGGCCGCCCTGGCCAGGTCTCCCGGCTACTGCATGATCATTTCTGCTGAACTGGCATCACATAGCGGCGGCATCGTCCTCGGCAACGGCGATCGCGAAGCCCAGTGCCCGCATCAGGTTGCCTCCTGCTGACACCACCTTCGCGGTTCCGACCACCGGCGCGACGGCGATCAGGATGTCCTGGACGTCCTGCTGGGTGATCCCGCTGTCAGCGGCTGCACCAGCGTTCGCGAGATACGACCCTGGCGGCGCGTCTACGGCGACCAGGGCAGCGAGCCTGGCGAGCATCAGCTCGCGCGGCATCAGATGACTGTGCTCGATGGACGCCATGTTGATGTCGGACAAGGTGTCGAGAACAGGCGTACCTGCGGCCATGTGACTCTCCGTTTCTGTCGGGATTGATCACGCACTTCAGTGAACCGGCACCATCGATTCCGGTCGTCACCTGTGCCGGGTGAGCTTTTGCGGCCGGCGACGACCCAGGGAGCCGGGCCTGGCTACACCCCGCGCTGGGCGAGGATCCGGCCCGACGTGGCCGCCTCCCCCATGGCGGCGAAATCGCGCTCGTTCTGATCGGCGTAAGCGGCCGCGAACCCGGCGATCGCCTTGTCGAAAGTGTCCGAGGTACCCAGGTACGAGGCGATCGCGATCCGGTCGCCCGACCGGGCGTGCGCCCGGGCGAGCGTCCAGCCGCAGACCTCGCCGTAGTCCGACAGTGCGCTCGGCGGCATCGCCTGCGTGTCGACCGAGAACTTCCAGTCCCTCAGCTGGCGGATGTAGAAGTCCCTGACCACGCCGTCCGGGGCCGGGTTCAGCCGCTGCCAGCCGAGGAAGGCGTCGCTGGCCGCCTGCATCAGCCGCTGCCCCTTCACGACCCGCTCGCCCTGGTTCTCGTACCTGCTCCGGCCCGCGAACTCGCTGAGCACAGAGGGCCCGGCCTCCTTCATCTGGAGGAAGAGCGGGTCCCCGGAATCCCGGCCCAGCATCAGCATGATCCAGCACCGGGTGCCCACGCTGCCTACGCCGACTACCTTGCGCGCGATGTCGGACAGCTCGTGCCGGTACTGATCGAGCAGGTACCTGCGGTCATTCGGCAGGGTCCGCTTATAGCTGTCGACGAGGGCGACCAGTGCCTTCTCGACCCCGGTCCGGTCGACGTCCGCTGGTAGCAGGCTGGACAGCGGAATCACCAGCGGCGGATCGGCGACGATCTGCGGCCTGCCGTCCACGGTCCGGCACAGCTTCCCGAGAGCCTGCATGCTGTCCCTGGTGCGCGCCTTCTCGGCGCCCTTGGCCAGCTTCGAGCGCTGCCGTGACGTCAGCCGGCTCTTAAGCCGCCGCTGCAGCTCCTCGACGTCGGCGCTGGCGTAGAAGACCGCCAGGTTCGTCATCCCGGCGAACTCGCGCATGGCGATCCGGTACCTCGCGGCAGCGGCCTGCACGATCGCCGACCGCTGGCGCTTGGTGAGGCCGTTCTCGCGCGCCGCGATCTCCAGGCTCGCCGCTAGCCGCTTGACATCCCACTCCCACGGACCAGGCAGGGTCTCGTCGAAGTCGTTGATGTCGAAGACCAGGCGGCGCTCGGCCGACCCGAACAGCCCGAAGTTGGCCAGGTGCGCGTCACCGCATGCCTGCACGGCCAGCCCCGTAACCGGTGTTGTCGACAGGTCGTAGGCCATCGGCAGAGCCGCACCGCGGAAGTACGCGAACGGCGATTCCAGCATCCGGCCATAGCGGATCGGGATCAGATCGGGCAGCCGACCGACGGACTGCTTGACCAGCATGTCGACGGGATCCGGCCGTCCGGCGGCCGGCTCGAAGTTCGCATGGCTGCTTCTTGGCGCCTGGATCCTGAGCTGCCTGCCGCGGTCGGCGCGCTCGGCTGGCGTCAGCTTCCTGATCGACGTGTCCAGCTGATACCTGCGCTCGGGCCTGGCCGACGCCTTAGCCGGACGTCGCGCTGAAGTCCTGGCCGATGAACGGGCCGCCGTCGTAGCCGGCCGGCGGGCCGGTGTCGTTGCCTTGGTGGATCTGCGGGACGGCGCCTTAGCCGACGGGCGGGCCGCTCTCGTGGTCGCTGTCCTCGCCGCCGGGCGGGCCGGCGTCCTGGCCGCGGACCCGGTCGCCGCTCGTGGCGCCGAGCGCGTCGATGACCCGGTCGCCCGCCTGCCCGAGGGGCGCGTCGCGGTCCGGGTCGACGGGCGCTTCGCTGTCGTGCCCGACGTTCTGGTTCCGGACCCGTTCGCGGTCCTGGTCGACGGGCGCTTCGCCGTCGTGCCCGACGTTCTGGTTCCGGACCCGTTCGCGGTCCTGGTCGACGGGCGCTTCGCCGTCGTCTTGGCCGAGGACACGGTCGTCCTGGCCGATGCCTTCGATGATGTCTGTTGTGCCTTGGTGCCGTGCTGAGACGGAACCTTGCTGGTTCGCGATGGTCGTCGCGTTGTCGTCACGCTCATGCCCAACGATGTGCGCATCTCCGGGCCGCCGACGTCATCCTGGCGGGGTGATGTTCGCCGGCGCCCTGACCAGACGCCGCCGCTGCGCGGGCACCGTCAGCACCCTTTCACTCGCGCCGGGTGATGCACGGGCAGCGCACCCCGGCGGATCGTGGTGCCCGCACGATCGCGTGCGGCACCACGACTCAGGAGCGTCCATGTCATCCCTCACCGCCTGGAAGTTCGAGTCCACGGACGGCGCCCAGGAGGCGCTCGACGCTCTGGCCGACCTGCGGGGCCAGCAGCTCATCCAGGTCCTCGACGCGGCCGTGGTCAGCTGGGAAGTCGGCAAGAACAAGCCGAAGACACGCGAAATCCGCGACACCAGGAAGGCAGGAGCGCTCGGCGGCGGCTTCTGGGGACTGCTGTTCGGCCTCATCTTCTTCATCCCGATCCTGGGCCTGGCGATCGGTGCGGCCACCGGCGCGCTGATCGGCTCGATGGCTGACGTCGGCATCAGCGACTCCTTCATCCGCGAAGTGCGCGAGAAGGTGACCCCGGGTACGTCGGCCCTCTTCCTGCTCAGTTCCGACGCGGTCATGGACCGGGTCGCCGACCGCTTCAAGAACGCCGATCCGGAACTGATCAGCACCAATCTGTCGACCGCCCAGGAAGCGAAACTGCGAGCAGCCTTCAGCGAGGAGGAATAAGCACCCGCAGGGTCAGCTAGTCCGCATCCCGCCCGGACGAGCGTGATGCGAGGTTGATGCGCGCATCTGGCGGGTACGGTCGTCACGGGCTGAAGCTGCATGTTCGTCCGTGGGTCGGGGGCCTGACGGGCTGATCTGACGTGCTGGCCGTGGCCCGTCGGGGGATTGATGACCAGCACAATCAGCGAGCCGGCCGTCCGCTTCGGGACACGAGATAGCTGGCGGCGGCACGATAACGATCCGCACGGCGGCAATCAGGATGACAGCCATCCTGCCGAACGAGACCGCGCCGGGCTGGCCGCCCGCCCGCGCAAGGTACGGCAGCCCGCTGCCGACAAGGCGCGGATACCGCAGCCGAGCGTGCCCCTGGTACCGCGCTCGCGGATCACCGGCCTGATCGACCAGGCGTCCGCCCGGCACCGCGTCGTGCTGGTCTGCGGCCCGTCGGGGGCCGGAAAGACGATCGCCTGCGCGCAGTGGGCGGCGGGAGTGGCCGACGGCGCCGGATGGCTCAGCCTGGACTACGGCGATCGCTGGCCGCGCCGGCTGTGGGCCCATGTCAGGACGGCGCTGGCCGGCATTCCGGCCGTGCCCGCTGAGATTGCCGGCGACCTGCCCGACCCATCCGATGAGGCTTTCCCGCTGCACCTGGTCCAGGTTGCGGAGCGGCTGAGCACGCCGGTCACGCTGGTGATCGATGACATCTGCGAGCTGGCCGGCGCCACGGTCCTGCATGACATCGATCAGCTCATCAAGCATGCGCCGCCGACGCTGCGGATCGTACTGTCCGGTCGCCACCCGGCCGGCCTTCAGGTCGCCAGGCTCAGGGTTGGCGGCGAACTGGCCGAGATCGGCCCGGCCGAGCTGGCCTGCACGCCCGATGAGGCCGAGGCTTATTTCCGCATGCTGGGCCTTGACCTGACCGCCGCGGAGCGCGACGAGCTGCTGAGGCGCACCGAGGGCTGGATAACCGGGCTGAGGCTAGCCGCGATGCGGGCCGGGTCAGGCAAGCCGACCGCGTCGGTGGCACGGATTACCGGAGACGAGCCGGCGGTCGCTGACTACCTGTGGGACGAGGTGCTCGCCAGCCTGCCGGCCGAGAGCCGGCTCTTCCTGCTCCGGACCAGCGTCGCCGACGTGATCTGCGGAGAGCTCGCCGACACTCTCACCGGAGGCAGCGCCGGCGGCTCCATGCTGGAGCTGCTAAGCCGGGAGAACATGATGGTCAGGCCCGCCGACATGGAGCTGGCCAGGACCGAACGGACTCAGTACCGCTATCACCCGATGCTGCTCGACATGCTCAGGGCCCGGCTGCGCTGCGAACTCCCCGGGGAGACCGCCCGGCTGACCAGGCGGGCGGCCCGCTGGCTGGCCGGCCAGGGCCGCCACGCCGAGGCGATCCGCAACGCGGCCAGGGCCGCTGACTGGGACTTCGCCGGCCGGGTGCTGGCCGAAGCGGGCCCGGCGATGCTCCTGCCCGGTCCCGCGGCCGAGCTCGAGCCGGTGCTCGCGACGTTCCCCGCCAGCCGCTATTCCGGCGACGCGGCCGTCGCTGGCGCGCTGGCCGCGGCCGGGCTGCGGACCGGTGACACCTGCGCCGCTGCCCTGCACCTCGACAACGCCCAGGAGGCACTCGGCCGCTGCGGGCAGGCTCAGCGCGAGCGGATCAGCACGTGGCTGCAGGCGCTGCGGCTGATGATCGCCAGCCAGGAACCGGGTGCCGCCGACGGCCTGCTGGAGCAGAGCCGGGCCATCGCCGTGCGGGCGGAAAGGTCCGGGACGGGCGCGGCCGGGCATCAGGGGCTGGGATTGCTGTGGTGCGCGCTCGGCATCACGGAGTTCGCCGGGATGGACGCCGCCCGCGCACGCGAGAGCTTCGGCCGGTCCCGCCGGCACCTGCGGGACGGGCAGCCTGGCTTCGACGACCTGGCCCGCGGCTGGCAGGCGCTGGCTGAAGCGGTCGCCGGTGACCTGCTGACGAGCAGCGAGCTGGTCGCCGCCGAGCCGGCCAGCGGAGATGGCGGTGGCTCACTGGCGCTCAGGCTCGCCAGCCTGGCGACCGGCTATGTCCACCTGGCCAGGGACGAGCCGGCCGCCGCGCGCGCGGCACTTGACCGGTGCGAGCCCGAGGGGCCGGGCACCGAGCCCGGCGCCGCCCAGGTCGGTTAACGATCCGCTGACGGCCCGGGTGATCTTCTCGCTCGCGTCCGCGGCCCGGACCCGGCTGGCGCTGGCCGAAGGAGATCTCGGCGCCGCCCGGGCGGCGCTCACCCGGCTGCGCTATCAGTGCCTGAACTCGGCCGCTGGCCGGTATCACGGCCGCACGATGCCGCGGAGCGACGGACCGCAGGCCGACGCGCAGCAGGCCGGGAGCCGGGCGCTGGAGAGGCTGCTCGGCCCGCTCGAGGCGGACATCGCGGTGCGGGACGGCGACTTCAACCGGGCCCGGCTGGCCCTCGCGCAGGCCGGCCAGGGCGGCGCCACGGCCACCAGCGCCGTCCTGCTCGCGCAGGCGCGCCTGCTGCTGGCCCAGGGCGACAACCACGGCACGCTGAGCGCGATCGACCCGTGCCTGGACGCCGCATCCAGCCGGATCACGCTGCACGACCACATCTGCGCGCTGGTCACGGCCTGCATCGCGGCCCGGCGGCTTGGCCACGCCGAGCAGGCGGCCGAGCAGCTTGCCTGCGCGCTGGCCCTGGCCGAGCCGCAGGGGATGTACCGGCCGTTCCTGGACGGCGGCGGGGCCGCTCGCTCGGCCCTGACGGTCCTGATCCGGCCGGTCAGCCAGGGAGCCGCGTTCGCGGCCCGGATCCTGCAGCGTTTCGACACCGCCCCGGCCTCCCCGGCGGGGCAGCCGCCTGTCTCCTGTGTGCCGCTGACCAGCAGCGAGATCGCCGTGCTGAGGTTCCTGCCGTCGCACATGACCAATCAGGAGATCGCGGAGGCACTGTTCCTGTCGATCAACACGGTCAAGACCCACCTGCGCTCGGTCTACCGCAAGCTCGGCGTCGCGACCAGGCGCCAGGCGATTGCCCGCGGCGGCAAGCTCGGCCTGCTCTGATGGTATGGTGGGCAGACCATGCGGCGCTTCGTACTCATTCTTAGTAGCCGTAGCGGGACCTGATCAGGCAGGCCAGCAACCCGCTACGGGGATGAGGTGCTGGCCGTGTGCCCCCAGGTACGCCGCGCAGCGCGCTGATGCAGCACCGCCGCTGCACGGCCCGGCCAGATCAGACCGCCGGGCCGGCCTGGGCTCCTGATCAGGAGCAAGTCCCCGCGGCCTGGATCGGATCACCGGTCCTGCGGCTCGCGATCTTGCGGCAAGCGGCTCCGCCTCCAGCTGGAACTGCCGCCAGCCAGTGCCCAAGACGTGACAGGAGTATGTGATGATGAGGCCGAATTCCGATCCAGAGGTTCTGCCGGCTGACCCGGCGGACTCCAGCGCCCCGGCCCTGCAGGCCGTTCAGGTCGCACTAGACCGGCGGGACAACGGCGGCGATGCCGGCTCCACGGGCGACGAGTAAGCCGGACCACGAACATGGAGCACAGCGTTGGTGAAGCACAGCGTGCCGAGGCACGTGTTGAACAGGCACGGGCGATGAGCGGCCGGCTCTTCGACAAGGTATGGCAGCGGCACCTGGTGGCCAGCCCCGAGGGCGAGCCGCCGCTGCTCTACATCGACCTGCACCTCGTGCACGAGGTGACGTCGCCACAGGCGTTCGAGGGACTCGAGCTGGCCGGCCGGACGGTACGCCGCCCCGACCTGACCGTCGCCACGATGGACCACGACGTCCCGACGATCAACCCGCTCGGCCCGATCACCGATCCGCTCGCGGCTGAGCAGATGGCCAGGCTGCGCAAGAACTGCGAGGCCCACGGCGTCACGCTCTACCCGCTAGGCAGCGCCGATCAGGGTGTCGTCCACGTCATCGGCCCGCAGCTCGGGCTGACCCAGCCGGGCATGACCGTGGTCTGCGGCGACAGCCACACCTCGACTCACGGCGCGTTCGGCGCCCTGGCCTTCGGCATCGGCACCACCGAGGTCGAGCACGTGCTCGCGACCCAGACCCTGCGCCAGGTCAAGCCGCAGGCGATGGCGGTCACCGTCGACGGCGACCTGCCGCCCGGCGTGACCGCCAAGGACCTGGTCCTCGGCATCATCGCCGAGCTCGGCACGGGCGGCGGCACCGGCTCGGTGATCGAGTATCGCGGCGATGCCATCCGCGCGCTGGACATGGCCGGCCGGATGACCGTCTGCAACATGTCGATCGAGGCCGGGGCGCGAGCCGGGATGATCGCACCGGACGAGGTCACCTTCGCCTTCCTCGAAGGCCGGCCGCACAGCCCGAAGGGCGCGGACTGGGAGCGGGCCCTCGACGACTGGCGGTCGCTGGTCACCGACGACGGCGCCGTTTTCGACTCGCAGGTGCGGATCGACGCCGCCACGCTGCGGCCGGTCGTGACCTGGGGCACCAACCCGGCCCAGTCCGTCAGCATCGACGGCGTGGTACCCGATCCCGTCTCGTTCGCCTCCGCGGCGCAGCAGCAGGCCGCGCAGCGGGCGCTGGACTACATGGGCCTGGCGCCTGGCACCGCGGTGCGAGACATCCCCGTCGACACCGTCTTCATCGGCTCGTGCACCAACGGCCGTCTCGCGGACCTGCGGGCCGCGGCCAGCGTGCTCCGCGGCAGGCAGGTCCGCCACGGCGTCCGCGCGATCGTGGTGCCCGGCTCGGCCAGGGTCAAGGCCGAGGCCGAGGCCGAGGGCCTGGACGCCGTGTTCACCGCGGCCGGTTTCGAGTGGCGGTCAGCCGGCTGCTCGATGTGCCTCGGCATGAACGGCGACATCCTGGCTCCCGCCGAGCGCAGCGCGTCCACGAGCAACAGGAACTTCGAAGGCCGACAGGGTCCCGGCGGCCGCACTCACCTGGTCTCACCCGCGATGGCGGCGGCGACGGCCGTGGCCGGGCACTTCGCCGTGCCCGGTGACCTGGAAGGAGCGAGTTAGATGCGGGCCGTGCAGAGGGTCGAGGGCCGCGGCGTCGTGCTCGACCGCCGTGACGTCGACACCGACCAGATCATCCCGGCCGCGTGGCTGAAGCGGGTCGAGCGAACCGGGTTCGGTGCTGGGCTATTCGAGGCCTGGCGGGCCGACCCGGGCTTCGTGCTGAACCGCCGGGCGGCCGCCGGCGCGAAGATTCTTATTGCTGGAGCTAATTTCGGCTGCGGCTCGTCCCGCGAGCACGCCGTCTGGGCGCTCCAGGACTTCGGGTTCGACGCGGTTGTCGCGCCGAGCTTCGCCGACATCTTCCGCGGCAACAGCGTCGGCGCCGGGCTGGTGACGGCGCAGGCCGACGAGGACGGCGTCGCGAACCTCATCGCGGCGCTGACCGCCGACCCCGATGCCCGCGTCGTGGTCGACGTGGCCGAGCGCACCGTCGCGGTGCCGTCCGCGGGGCTGAGCGTTCCGTTCGCCCTCCCCGACTACGCCCGCTGGCGGCTGCTCGAGGGACTGGACGACATCGGCGTCACGCTGCGGCATGCCGACGCGATCGCCGAATTCGAGCGGCGGCGGCCGGAGTGGATGCCGGTATCTGGCCCCCGCGCACACACCACCGCCTGACATGCCTTATCGTGGGGGGCGGCGGGCAGCGTCGCCTCCCACGGCACCTCATAGCCCTTGCCCATCCCAGACTCACGGAGATTCTCGATGAGGAAGATCATCCAGTTCCGAGTACTCCTTATCACGTAGCGCGAGCCTGGTGACGGGCTCGCGCTACTCCTCCTCGGCCGGTTCGGCCAGGAGGTTTTTTGTTTCGCGAGCAACCTTGAACGACCTGAAGAAGGAGCAAACCCCGTGGAAGTGACAGGAGCCCAGGCGCTCGTCCGCAGCCTGGAGTGCCAGGGAGTCGATGTCATCTTCGGCCTGCCTGGCGGCGCGATCTTGCCGGCTTACGACCCGCTGCGGTCGTCCTCCCTCCGGCACGTGCTCGTCCGCCACGAGCAGGGCGCCGGCCATGCGGCCGAGGGCTACGCCTGGGCCACCGGCCGGGTCGGCGTCTGCATGGCCACCAGCGGCCCGGGCGCGACAAACCTGGTCACCGCGCTGGCCGACGCTTACATGGACTCCGTTCCGATGGTGGCGATCACCGGCCAGGTGCCGACCGCGATGATCGGTACCGACGCTTTTCAAGAATCAGATATAACGGGAATTACCGCGCCCATCACCAAGCACAACGAACTCGTCACCGACGTGGAACGCATTCCGGCGGCGATCGCCGAGGCCTTCCATATCGCCTCGTCGGGCCGGCCTGGCCCCGTGCTCGTCGACCTGCCCAAGGACATCCTGCAGGCCACGTCCACCTGGTCCTGGCCGCCGGTGCTCGACCTGCCCGGCTACCGGGTCCCCGGGCCGCCTGACGCCGAGCGGATCGCGGCGGCGGCCAGGCTGCTGCACCAGGCGCGGCGTCCGGTGCTCTACGTCGGCGGCGGCGTGATCAAGTCGGACTCGCACGAGGCCCTGCGCGAGCTGGCCGAGACGGTCCAGGCGCCGGTCACGACCACGCTGATGGCACGCGGCGCGTTCCCCGACTCGCACCCGCTGGCGCTGGGCATGCCGGGCATGCACGGCATGTACGCCGCGGTCGCCGCCCTCCAGGAAGCCGACCTCGTCGTCGCGCTCGGCTCCCGGTTCGACGACCGGGTCACCGGCAAGCTCGCGGCGTTCGCGCCGAAGGCGAAGGTGATCCACGCCGACATCGACCCGGCCGAGATCGGCAAGAACCGGACACCCGACGTGGCCATCGTGGGCGACCTCCGGACCGTCATGGGCGAGCTCGCGCGGGCCGCGCGGGCGCTCGTCGACAGCGACGGGCCGACCGACACGGCGGACTGGGTCGCGACCACCGCCGGGTGGAAGCGCAGTTTCCCGCTGCGCTACACCCAGGACACCGACGGGCCGCTGAAGCCGCAGCACGTGGTGGAGCGGCTGTCCGCGATGACCGGCGGCGACGCGATCATCGTGGCCGGCGTCGGCCAGCACCAGATGCACGCCTCGCAGCATTATTCCTTCACCAAGCCGCGGAGCTGGATCAACTCAGGCGGGGCGGGAACGATGGGCTTCGCCGTGCCCGCCGCGATGGGCGCGCAGGTCGGCAGGCCGGGCGAGCTCGTGGTCGCGATCGACGGCGACGGCTGCTTCCAGATGACCGCCCAGGAGCTTGCGACCTGCGCGATCGAGGGCATCCCGATCAAGGTTCTGATCTTCAACAACGGCTTCCTCGGCATGGTCAGGCAGTGGCAGGAGCTGTTCTACGAAGAGCGTTACTCCGAGGTGCACCTCGGCACCGCGATCCCGGACTACGTCAAGCTCGCCGAGGCGTACGGCTGTGTCGGCCTGCGCTGCGAGCAGTCAGGCGACGTCGACGCCGTGCTGGAGAAGGCGCTGTCGATCAGCGACGTCCCGACGGTGGTCGATTTCCGCACCCACGACGCCGAGGGCGTCTTCCCGATGATCCCGGTCGGCCACGCCAACGACGACATCGTCCTCGGCCCCGAGTTCACCACCGCCGAGCAGCAGGCGGCGGCGCGCAAGGAAGTGATCGCGTCATGAGCACGCACACCCTCTCGGTTCTGGTCGAGAACAAGCCAGGCGTGCTCGCCCACGTCGCCGCGCTGTTCTCGCGGCGGGCCTTCAACATCACCTCGCTGTCGGTCGGGCCGACCTCGGACGAGCGGGTCAGCCGGATGACCATCGTGGTCGACGGCGCGTCCACGCCGGTCGACCAGGTGCACAAGCAGCTCGAGAAGCTGGTCCGGGTGCTGAAGGTGGTCGAGCTGGACGAGGAAGCGGCGATCGAGCGTGAGCTGGCGCTGATCAAGGTCGTCGCGGCGCCGGAACTGCGCGCGGAACTGCTGGACGTCGCGGCGTCGTTCCGGGCCAATGTCGTGGACATGGGGCCGGAGACGGTCGTGCTGGAGGCGGTGTGCTCGCCGGGGCGGCTCGACTCGCTGCTGGCGCAGCTCGACCGGCACGGAACCTGTGAGCTGGTCCGGACCGGCATGATCGCGATTTCTCGGGGCGCGGGGACGATTACGGATGAGGAAGCGGAACTGGCGGCCGTCTCCGTATAGGTAATGCCGGGCACGCCTGAACGGCTGTGCCCGGATCACCTATACGCAGACGCTGGATGTCACTGGGTGAACATCAACTACAGACCAAAGAGCAGGGAAGGGCTTTGACGATGGCGACGGTGTATTACGACGATGAGGCGGATCTCGGGCTGGTGCAGGCGCGGAAGGTGGCGGTGCTCGGGTACGGATCGCAGGGGCATGCGCATGCGCTGAGCTTGCGGGATAGCGGCTGTGACGTGCGGGTGGGGCTGCCTGCGGGGTCGAAGTCTCGGGCGAAGGCGGAAGAGGCGGGGCTTGACTGTCGGGACGCCGGAGGAAGTGTGCTCGTGGGCGGATCTGATTATGGTGCTGACGCCCGACACGGGGCAGCGGTCGTTGTACGCGGAGGCCATCAAGCCGAACCTGAAGGCGGGGGACGCGCTGTTCTTCGCGCACGGGTTCAACATCCATTTCGGGTATGTCACGCCGCCCGCTGACGTGGACGTCGCGATGGTGGCGCCGAAGGCGCCCGGGCATACCGTGCGGTGGCAGTACGAGGCCGGGCAGGGTACGCCGGTGCTCGTCGCCGTGGCGCAGGATGCCACGGGCAAGGCATGGGACCTGGTCAAGTCCTACGCCAAGGCGATCGGGGGGACGAAGGCCGGCGCGCTGGTGACGACCTTCTCCGAGGAGACCGAGAGCGACCTGTTCGGCGAGCAGGCCGTGCTCTGCGGCGGCGTGACCGCGCTGGTCAACGCCGGTTTCGAGACGCTCGTCGCGGCCGGCTACCAGCCGGAGGTGGCCTACTTCGAGTGCCTGCACGAGCTCAAGCTGATCGTCGACATGATGCAGGCCGGCGGCGAGACCTGGATGTGGCACTCCGTCAGCGACACCGCCGAGTATGGCGGCCTGACCAGGGGCTCCGAGGTTGTCTCAGGGCCAGCCAGGCAGGCCATGGCCAAGATCCTGGCCGACATCCAGTCCGGCGAGTTCGCCCGGGAGTGGATCGCCGAGGACGACGCCGGGCGGCCCAACTTCAACCGCCTGCGCAGCGAGGCCAGGACCAACCTCGTCGAGCAGACCGGCCGGCCGCTGCGCCGGATGATGAGCTGGCTCGATGCCGAGACGGATCACGAGGAGAACGCCTGATGGAGGGCAGCGTACGCAGCCATGTCGTCGCTCACCTGGCCGGCGACGGCATCGGCCCCGAGGTCACGGCGGCAGCCAGGGACCTGGTCGACCAGGCGGGCCAGCGGCATGGCTTCAGCATCGACTGGCGTGATTGCCCGCTGGGCGCCGACTACTACCTGCGCACCGGCCAGGTGCTGCCGGACGACATCCTGGCCGACCTGCGCAAGACCGACGCCATCTTCCTCGGCGCGGTCGGCAGCCCGTCGGTACCGCCCGGGGTGCTGGAGCGCGGCCTGCTGCTCCGGCTGCGCTTCGACCTGGACCTCTACGTCAACCTGCGGCCGGCCAGGCAGCGGCCGGGCGTCGAGACGGCCGGCGCCGACGACCTCGACTTCGTCGTCGTCAGGGAGAACACCGAGGGCCTGTACGCCGGAGCCGGCGGCACCGCGCACCAGGGAAGCTCGTTCGAGGTGGCGACCGAGGAGTCGCTCAATACCCGCGCTGGCGTCGAGCGCTGCGTCCGCTACGCGGCCGGGCTGGCCAGGAAGCGCGGCGGCAAGCTGACCCTGGTGCACAAGACCAACGTGCTGGTGAACGCCGGCAGCCTGTGGCTGCGCGTCGCCCGGGAGGTCGCGGCGGCCGAAGGCGTCCAGCTCGATTACGCCCACGTCGACGCGGCCTGCCTGTACATGGTCAGCGATCCGGGCCGGTTCGACGTGATCGTCACCGACAACCTGTTCGGCGACATCATCACCGACCTTGCCGCCGCGCTGACCGGCGGCCTCGGCCTGTCCGCGAGCGGCAACCTCAACCCGGACAAGACCGGCCCGTCGATGTTCGAGCCCGTGCACGGCTCGGCCCCCGACATCGCCGGCACCGGCCAGGCCAACCCGGCCGGCGCCGTGCTGTCGGCGGCCCTGATGCTCGACCACCTGGGCGAGCCGGCCGCCGCCGCCGACCTCGACCACGCCGTCGACGCCGTCCTGGCCGCGGGCGGCGCCGAGTCGACCGAGGCCTGGGCAGCCGCGCTCTCGGCCGAGCTGAGCCGTACGGAGGCATCGCGATGACCGACTCGAACGCCCCCGGCGTGGAAATCTACGACACTACGCTGCGCGACGGTTCTCAGCAGGTCGGGCTGGACCTGACGGTGGAGGACAAGCTGCGGGTAGCGGCGGCCCTGGACACGCTGGGCGTGGATGTCGTGGAGGGCGGGTGGCCGGGGTCGAATCCGAAGGACAAGGAATTCTTCGCCCGGGCCGGGGAGCTGCCGTGGCGGAACGCGCAGCTAGCGGCGTTCGGTGCGACGCGGCGGCCGAACCGGTCGGCCGACGGCGATCCGGACCTGGAGACGCTGCTGGTGGCCAATACGCCGATCGTGACGCTGGTCGGCAAGGCGTGGACGCTGCACGTCGACGAGGCGCTGCGGACCACGCGCGAGGAGAACCTCGCGATGGTGGCCGACTCCGTGCGGTATTTCGTTCAAGAAGGTCGTCGGGTGGTGTTCGACGCGGAGCACTTCTTCGACGGCTACGCCGCGGACCGCGGCTATGCGCTCGAGTGCCTGGCCGCGGCGGCGGAGGCGGGAGCGGACACGCTGGCGCTGTGCGACACCAACGGCGGGACGCTGCCGGACGACATCGTGCGGGTGGTGCGCGACGTGCTGGGGGGCTTCGGGTCGGTCAGGGTCGGCGTGCACTGTCACAACGACTCGGCGTGCGCGGTGGCGAACTCGCTGGTCGCGGTAGGTGAGGGCGCCACGCACGTGCAGGGGGCGGCGAACGGGTACGGGGAGCGGTGCGGGAACGCCGACCTGTTCGCGGTGATCGCTGGCCTCGAGCTCAAGCGCGACTACGAGCTGCTGCCGCCGGGCAAGCTCGGGGCGCTCGCGGCGACGGCGCGGGAGATCGCCGAGCTCGCGAACCTGCCGTTCGAGTCCCGTCAGCCCTATGTGGGGTCATCGGCGTTCGCGACCAAGGCCGGGCTGCACGCCTCGGCCATCGCGCGGCGGCCGGACGCGTACTCGCACGTGGATCCGACCAGGGTCGGCAACAAGGCGAACGTGCTGGTCAGCGAGCTGGCGGGGCGCAGCAACGTGCTGGTCAAGGCGGCCGAGATGGGACTCGACCTGACCTCGGACCCGAATCTGGCCACGGCGGTGCTGGACGAGATCAAGGCGGCCGAGCACCGGGGCTACGCGTTCGAGGCGGCCGACGCGTCGTTCGAGCTGCTCGTCCGGAAGGTCGCTGGTCAGCGGCCTGCGTTCTTCGAGCTCGAGGGATACCGGGTGGTGATCGAGCGGACGGACGGGCCCGCGGGGGGAATCGGGGGGTCGTCCCCCCGGACCAGCACCGACCGGAGCGAGGCGATCGTGCGGCTGGTGCTCGGTGAGCAGCGGGTGGTGGCGGTCGGCGAGGGCGTCGGGCCGGTGCACGCGCTGGACCAGGCCCTGCGCAAGGCGCTGGCCGAGCTGTATCCGGAGCTGGGCGACATCCACCTGGTCGACTACAAGGTCAGGATCCTCGACGGCCGGGCCGCGACCAGCGCGGTTACCCGCGTCATGCTCACCTCGGCCGACCATCAGGGCGAGTGGACGACCGTCGGAGTGTCGGACGACATCGTGACGGCGTCCTGGCAAGCTCTTGCCGACGGGATCAGTTACGGCCTCCTCCGCGCCGGCGCCGAGGCCCTCGTGCCGGCCGGAGCATAGGAGAATCCCCGATGACGAACCTGCCGCGGCCGCGCAGCGGCCCGCTGACCACCGGCCCGGCCCGAGCGCCGCAGCGGGCGATGCTCCGCGCGGTCGGGCTGAGTGAGCAGGACCTGACGCTGCCCCAGGTCGCCGTCGCCTCGTCGTGGAACGAGGTGACTCCGTGCAACCTGCACCTGGACTCACTGGCCCAGGCAGCCAAGGAGGGAGTCAGGCAGGCGGGCGCGGTGCCGCTCGAATTCGGCACCATCGCGGTCTCCGACGGCATCTCGATGGGCCACGAGGGAATGAAGGCGTCGCTGGTCAGCCGAGAGGTGATCGCCGACTCCGTCGAGCTCATGGTGCACGCCGAGCGGTTCGACGCGCTGGTCGCCATCGCCGGCTGCGACAAGTCGCTGCCCGGCATGCTGATGGCCTGCGCCAGGCTCAACGTGCCCGCCGCGTTCCTGTACGGCGGCACCATCTTGCCCGGACGCGCCCTCGGCAGGTCGCTCACCATCCAGGACGTCTTCGAGGCGGTGGGCGCGCAGGCGGCCGGCGAGATGTCGGACGCCGACCTGCTGGCGGTCGAGCGCGCGGCCTGCCCGGGCGCCGGATCGTGCGCCGGGATGTACACGGCGAACACCATGTCAGCGTGCGCCGAGGCGCTCGGCATGGCGCTCCCCGGCTCGGCGTCCCCGCCTGCCGTCACCGCCGAGCGCACCGCCCTGGCTCGCGCCACCGGCGAGGTCGCCGTAGCGGCACTGGCGGCCGGGCTGCGCCCGCGCGACATCATGACCAGGACCGCGTTCCTGAACGCGGCTGCCGTGGTGATGGCCACGGCCGGCTCCACGAACGCCGTGCTGCACCTGCTGGCCATCGCCGCCGAGGCGCGGGCCGAGCTGACTCTCGACGACTTCGACGCGATCAGCCGCCGTACCCCGCATATAGCCTCGATGCGCCCCGCGGGCCGGTTCGTGATGAGCGAGCTTGACCAGGTCGGCGGGCTCCCCGTGGTGCTGCGCGAACTGCTGGAAGCCGGGATCATCGACGGCGACGTCATCGCGGTGAACGGCCGCACGCTGGCCGAGAACGTCGCCGCGGCCGCCCGCCCGGACGGCGACGTGGTCCGGCCCGCGAGTGACCCGATCAGCGCCGAGGGCGGCCTCGCGGTGCTGCGCGGCAGCCTGGCGCCGAACGGCGCGGTGGTCAAGGTGCCCGGGCTGGAGACACTGCGGTTCGAGGGGCCGGCCCGGGTCTACGAGCGCGAGGAGGACTGCTTCGCCGCGATCACCGGCGGCCACGTCGCCAAGGGCGACGTGCTCGTCATCCGCTACGAGGGACCCAGGGGCGGCCCCGGAATGCGCGAGATGCTGGCCGTCACGGCCGCGCTCAAGGGCGCCGGGCTCGGCCAGGACGTCGTACTCGTCACCGACGGACGGTTCTCCGGCGCCACCTTCGGCGCCTGCATCGCGCACGCCGCGCCGGAAGCCTTCGACGGCGGCCCGATCGCGCTCGTGGCCGAGGGCGACCTGATCGTGCTTGACGTGCCGCGGCGGCGGCTCGACCTGCTGGTCGACGACGGCGAGCTGGCCCGGCGGCGGGCGGACTGGAAACGCCCGGCCCCGCATTACACGACCGGGGCGCTGGCCAAGTACGCGGCCCTGGTCGGCGGCGCCGACCGCGGCGCGGTCTGTACCCCGGACGGTGACCGGCGCACAGCCAGCTAGCGGCTAGGATGACCGTTCGTCCGCTCTCCGCGGCACGTTTGCGACAGAATGACCAACGGAGGGCTGCGATCCGACCCACCCCCGACCCGGAGGCTCGGCTCATGACTGAGGACTTGACACGCAGGCGCCTGTTCGGGTTCGCCGGCGCATCAGCAGCGGGTGTCGCCGGGCTCAGCCTGAGCGGTTGCTCGCGGGGGGTCGGAGCGGATCCGACGCTGGCGACGCAGGCGGCTGATGCGTCCGCCGGATTCGTGTCACGCCCCGACCTGACCCCGCCGCGCATCACGGTGAAGCGCTACGCCGGGCTCGGCGCCAGTTCCCAGTACATCTTCCTCAATGCGCCGTTCTCCGGACCCGGCCACGGCGGCACGATCATCCTCAACTCCCGTGGTGACCTCGTCTGGTTCGGGCCGAACACCTCGACCCGCCGGCACATGAACTTCAGCGTGCAGACGTACCACGGCAAGCCGGTCCTAACCTGGTGGCAAGGCCAGATTGTCGAGGGCTTCGGCGAGGGCGAGCTGGTCATCGCCGACTCCTCGTACAAGATCCTGCACACCATCAAGGCTGTCGGCGGCCAGATGGCGGACTTCCACGAGTTCTACATCACCCCGCAGAACACGGCGCTGATCAGCATCTACCGGCGGCACGCCGGCGTCGACCTGCGCGCGGTCGGCGGTCAGGCCAACGGATACCTGGTCTCCGGTGTCGTCCAGGAGATCGACATCGTGACCGGGAAGCTGCTGTGGCAGTGGGACAGCTGGGATCACGCCCATCCGCAGGTCGCCCTGACCGAGACCTACCAGCAGTTCGGTGTCGGCGACGGCGGCAACGGGACCCATGCCACGCCGTTCAACTACTTCCACATCAACTCCCTCGCCATCGACACCGACGGCGACGTGCTGATCTCGGGGCGGAACACCTGCGCCGTCTACAAGGTCAGCAGGCAGAACAGCAAGATCGTCTGGCGGCTGAACGGCAAGAAGTCCGACTTCACGATGGGCCCGCGGAGCAAGTTCTGGTGGCAGCACCACGTGCGCCCCCATCCGAGCAGCGGCAAGCTGACGGTGTTCGACAACGCCGCGAACGGCCCGACCGTCAACGAGAAGCAGTCCAGGGGCCTGATCCTCAGCCTCGACACCGCGACTATGCACGCGTCGCTGAAGAAGCAGTACATTCATCCGGGCCAGCGGCTGATTGCCGGAGCGATGGGCAGCGCCCAGCTCCTGGGCAACGACCGGATGTTCGTCGGCTGGGGCACCGAGCCTTACTTCTCGGAGTTCTCCCCCGAGGGGCGCCTGCTGATGGACGGGATCATCGAGACGGGCGACTCGTCCTACCGGGCCTTCAGCCAGAGCTGGAGCGGCCAGCCCGCCGATCACCCGGCTGCCGCGGCGCGTCACCGCACGGGCGGTGCCACCGTTTACGCGAGCTGGAACGGTGCTACCGGTGTCCGTTCCTGGGCCGTATTGGCCGGGACGACAAGGACGTCCCTGACCTCGGTTGGCACCGCGGCCAAGACCGGATTCGAGACCGCTATCTCGGTTCCGAGCAAAGGGCCGTACTTCGCCGTTGAAGCTCGCGACGCCAAGGGTCATGTGTTGTCCAAATCGGCCGCAGTTAAGATCAGCTGAGGAAACTGGGGTATAACCGGTCTGCCTGCCCGGCGAGTCCTGGCGGCAGGCAGAGTGGGGTTCTCGGCGATTCCGGGCGTGCTTGACGCGATGTGCGCCTTCTGGCCTAGAATCGCTGCCCTTAGCTGAAGCTGTATGCGCACGTTGACTTCCTGGCGAGGTACCCGATGAATGAAGGCTGGACGCGGCGGCAACTGCTGCAGCGGACAGGCACTGCGGCCGCCGCTGCCGCAGGGCTCGGCCTCGTCGGCTGCGGGACGAGCAACGCCACCTCGCGAAATGGCGCCCTGGATAGGAACCTTCAGCATTTCGTGTCCCGGCCCGACCTGACGCCGCCGAAAGTCAAGCTGCACGTCGACCACGGTCACCCGCTGCAGTATCTCTTCCTCGGGATCGCCAACTCCGGCCCCGGCCAGGGCGGCGCGATGATCATGGACACCACCGGCGAACTGGTCTGGTTCGCACCTGACACCGGGCCGTACCAGAGCAAGATGGATTTCCAGCGTCAGGTCTACCACGGCAGCCCGGTACTGACCTGGTTCCAGGGGCGTGTGGTGGCCGGCGGATACGGTGAGGGCGTCGCGAAGATCACCGACGATTCTTACCAGGTCACCCATACGATCCAGGCCCACAACGGGCTCCAGGTGGACGAGCATGAGCTCAACATCACCCCGCAGGGCACCGCGCTCATCTCAGCCTTCCATAAGCAGCGATACGACCTGTCCCGGCTGGGCGGCCCGAAGAAGGGCTGGCTGCTCTCCGGGGTGGCGCAGGAGATCGACATCGCCACGGGCGAGCTGCTGTTCGAGTGGGACAGCCTGGACCACGTGGGCTTCGATGAGACCTACCTTCCGGTCCAGGGCGGGCACGGGAGCAAGACGCTGCCTTACGACTACTTCCACATCAACACCATCGAGGACGCCGGCGACGGAGACCTGCTGATCGGCGCCCGGAATACCTGGTGCGTCTACAAAGTCAGCCGGAAGACGGGCCAGATCGTCTGGCGGCTGAACGGCAAGAGATCTGATTTCACGATGGCGCCGGGCACCGAGTTCTACTGGCAGCACGACACCCGGCTGCACGGCCCGCACGTCCTGACGGTCTTCGACGACGGCTACGACGGCGTTCTGCGCCAGGACGAGAAGGAGTCCAGGGCGCTGATCCTCAATGTCGACTACGACGAGATGCTGGTCACGCTGCGCAAGCAGTTCATCCACCCGGGCGAGCGCGTGCTCGCCAAGGCGATGGGCAACGCGCAGTTGCTGTCCGGCGGCGGCATGTTCGTTGGCTGGGGTACTAACCCGTACTTCTCGGAGTTCGATGCCGACGGCAAGCTGATCCTCGATGGCCAGCTCATCAAGGGGGACCCGACCTACCGGTCGTTCATCGGGGACTGGTCCGGTCATCCGGTCGAGCCGCCCGCCGCCGCGGCGAGGCACCGGTCCGGCGGCGCGACCGTCTACGCGAGCTGGAACGGCGCCACAGACGTCGCATCCTGGACCGTCCTGGCCGGGGCGTCGAAGTCCGCCCTGACGCAGGTCGGCTCGGCACGCAAGTCCGGGTTCGAGACGGCCATCGCGGTGCCGAGCAAGGGACCTTTCTTCGCGGCTCAGGCCCATGACGCGCACGGTCGCCTCCTGTCCAGGTCGGCTCCGGTCAAGCTGGCCTGAACCCGGCTCTGCCCGCCGCCCTTTACTTCAAGCGCGCTTGAGCTTCTAAGCTACGCACGCGTGCCGTAACCAGGACGAGCCGACGGGCAGGGGTCGATGACAGACGGATTGTGGGCGCCGCAACGGCGGTCGCTCACGGCTGGCCTGGCGGCGACGATAACGTTCGTCGCGGCCGAGGCGCTCGCCGTCGTCACGGTCATGCCGCTGGTCGCGAAGGACCTGCACGGGCTGAGCCTGTACGGATTCGTGTTCAGCGCGTTTCTGCTCGGCACGATGGTCGGCATCGTCGCGGCCGGCCGGGCAGCCGACCGGCGCGGACCGGCCGTCCCTTATGTGGCCGGCATCATTATCTTCGGGATCGGGCTGACCATCGCGGGGCTGGCGCCGTCGATGCCCGTCCTGGTAGCAGGCCGCGCGCTGCAGGGTCTGGGTGCCGGGGCGGTGCCAGCGGTGGCCTACGTCGCCATCGGGCGCAGCCTGCCCGAGCGGCTGCGGGCGCGGATGATGGCCGTGCTCTCGACCGCATGGGTGGCTCCTGGCCTGGCGGGCCCGGCCGTCAGCGCCGAGGTGGCCCGGCTGTTCGGGTGGCGGTGGGTATTCCTCGGCCTGCTGCCGTTCATCGCCCTCACTGGCCCGCTCGCCATTCCCGCCCTGGTCAGGCTCGGCCGCGCGCCCGATCCCGCCCCGGGCGGGCACCGGCTGACCGACGGCGTCGGCGTGGCGGCCTCCGCCGGGCTGGTGCTGGCCGGGCTCACCCTGGCCGTCGGCTCGGCGAGCAGCAGCGGACCAGCCGGCGGCAGCGGCGGAAGCTCGGCCAGTGTCATCATCGGCTGCGTCATGATCGCGGCGGGCTGCGGGCTCGGCGTGCCGGTACTGCGCCGTCTGATGCCGCCGGGGACACTCTCCGCACGTTACGGCCTGCCCGCCACGATCCTGAGCCGCTCGCTGCTGACCTTCTGCTTCTTCGGCGCCGACGCCTTCGTCACGCTCGCGATCACGATCCTGCGCCACCGCAGCCCGGTAGTGGCCGGCATCGCGGTGACGGGCAGCACCCTGGCCTGGACCGCCGGGGCCTGGATTCAGGCCCGGATGAGCTCACGGTGGGAGGGAAAGCGCCTGGTCAGGATCGGGCTCGTGATCATTCTGACGGGAATCGCCGGCCTGACCGCGATGCTGCGGAGCGATGTCACCATCGCGGTCGGCATCGCGGCATGGACGGTCGCGGGCCTGGGGATGGGCCTGTCCTACGCGCCGATCACGCTGCTCATGCTCAAGCGGGCGCCGGTCGGCCGGGAGGGCTGGGCATCCGCCTCGCTGAACCTGGCCGATGTGCTCGGCAGCGCGATGGGCATCGGCATCGGCGGCGCGGCGATCAGTGCGGCGGTGCGATTCGGCTGGTCACTAGCGGCCGGGCTGGCGGCTGCCTTCTCGATCACCGCCGCGGCGGGGTTCGTGGCGCTGGCGGTCAGCTCCCGCCTTCCGGCCGGCCCCGCCAGCCCCGCCGAGCGCAGCGAGGCAGTCCTTCCCGAGCGCAGCGAGGCTGCTCCATGATCGTGGCGAGTTCTCGGGTTAGAGCGCGGTCAACTCGCCGCGATCATGAGATTTCCGACGGCCGCTCAGCCGTCGGCGCGGGCGACCGGCGCCACGACGGCGCTGGTCGCGCGGATCAGGTCGGCGGGGGCGAGCTCCACCTGCAGGCCGCGCTGTCCGGCACTGCAGTACACGGTCGGCCAGTCGAGCGCCGTCGCATCGACGACCACGGGCAGGCGCTTGCGCTGCGCGATAGGCGAGATTCCGCCGGTGACGTAACCGGTCGCCCGCTCGGCCGCGGCGGGCTGCGCCATCTCGGCCCTCTTGCCGCCGACGGCGTCGGCGAGGGCCTTGAGGTTCAGCTGGCCTGCCGCCGGGACGACGGCCACGGTCAGGCTCCCGTCCACACTGGCGATGAGGGTCTTGAATACCTGCCCCGCCGGCACTCCGAGCGCCGCGGCCGCCGCCTGCCCGTACGAACCGCTAGTTTCCCGGTGGCTGTACTCATGGACCGAATGCGCGATCCCCAGGCTGGCGAGCTCCTGAGTCGCTCTAGTGCCACGGGCCGCCACGTGACAAGACTAGACCGGCCCGGGCCGGGCCCCCGGGCCTGGGTCAGCCGCTGATTATCGGCGCCTGGTCCTGAACCGTCAGCCATGGCTCGGGAGCCATCGTCAGTGCTCGCCGGTAGACGGCCTCGTAGCCCTCGGCCATCACCTCGACGGTGAAGCTGGTCTCGACGTGCTTGCGGCAGACCGCCGGATCAAGCTGGCGCGCCATGGCGATCCCGGCCGGCAGGTCGTCAGGATCATCGACCATGATGCCGGTCTGGCCATGGACGATCAGCTCGGGTACAGCGCCGCGGCGGAGCGCGACCACCGGCGTGCCGCAGGCCATCGCCTCGATGACGACCAGCCCGAACGGCTCTTCCCAGCAGATCGGGAACAGCATGCAGGCCGCCCTGGAGAGCAGCCGCCGCTTGGCCGCCGCGTCGGCTACCCCGTAGATCGTCACGTCGCTGCCGATCCGCGGCTCGATCTCGCGCGAGAAGTAGGCGCGCTCGATCGGCTCGGAACACTTTCCGGCCAGGACGATGGGCAGGCCCGCCGCCCTGGCCGCGTCGATGGCCAGGTGCGGCGCTTTCTCCGGATGGAACCGGCCGAGGAAGATCGCATAATCGTCTTTCTCGGCCCGGAACGGGAACGTCGCGGAGCGGATCGCGTTGCGTACGGTGGCCGCCCAGCACAGGTCAGGTGCGCTCGATCGCTGCGCGTCGGAGATCGCGATCAGCTGGACCGAGTCGCCGAGGGCGCGGTAGTACTCGCCCGAATCACCCGAGACCGGGCCGTGCGCGGTCACCACCGTCGGCGTGAGCCGTCCTCTGGCCATCAGCGGGCCAGCCATCGTGTGGTCATGGATCACGTCGACATCGAGGGCGTCCAGGATGGTCGCGACCTTGGCGGCGTGGACCATCTCGGGCATTACCTCGCCCAGCTGGTCAGCTGGACCAACGTCATACGTCGGATGGAATCGCTGAGCCCTCGTCGCATGATTGCCGGCCCCGATCAGCGTAATCTTGTGGCCCCTGCCGACCAGTGAGTCGACTAGGTCAGCGACCACGGTCTCGATCCCGCCGTATGCCGCGGGCGGAACGCTGAAATACGGCGGTGCCACCATCGCAATATGCATCTGCTGCGCTCCGACCGGAGCCTGCTGAGTTCGGGTGAGGGTCGAGCCTGTGGTGCTCACAGCGAACGCCTCCTTGCCTGACGGGATCACCGGCGCGGCTCGGGGCGCCGGTCGGGCGCCCAGTCCGGCCGAAATGATCATGCCCGTCGACCGTGGCGCCAATGCTGCGGGAGAATTAATAAAAAGCCAATGGCTCGGTCAAGAGTTTACCTTTACGCCTTCGGCAATGCGGCGAGAAGTGCTATGCCGCCGACGTTTACGCTGCATGTGGCGCACATTGTGGCATCATCTTTAGGCGGTCGTCAGCACCACCAGTTCTCCATAACCGTGTTATCGTACGGAGATTGTCGGTGATTGTCAGGGTAAGAGGGTGATCAGGGCCAAGTGCCCGTTCACAGTCGGCGATGGTCCGCTGGAACAGCTTGATCGCATCGCTGAGCCGCCGCGCCATGTAGTAGGCGTGGGCGAGATTGGCGCGAGAGGTCAGCGTGTCCGGGTGATCGGGACCGAGGACCCGCTCGAAGTCCGACACCGTGCGCTCGTAGACCGGAATCGCATCCGCCAGCCGGCCGGCCGAATGGTACGCGCCGGCCAGGTTGCCCCTGGCGGTCAGAGTGTCCCGGTGATCTGGACCCTGCAGCCGCTCGCGGGCGGTGAGCGCTCGCTCGTACAGCGGAATGGCGTCTTTCATCCGGTGCGCGGAGTGGAAGCACGACGCGAGGTTGCCCAGTGCCGTCAGCGTGTCAGGGTGATCGGCGCCGAGCACGGTCTCGCGGCTGGCCAGCACCTGGCGGTACAGGGCGATAGCCTCTTTCAGCCGTCCGGCCGCGCGGTACGCCAGCGCCAGCTGGCCGACCGCGGTCATGGTGTCGGGATGATCCTGGCCGAGGGCCGCTTCCCTGATCTTGCGCACCCGCACGAAGATCGCGATTGCCTCGTCGGTCCTGCTCGCCTGCTGGAATGCCCGCCCCAGGTTCAATGACTCGGCGAGCACGTCCGGGTGCTCAGGGCCGGCCACCTGCTCCCAGTCGGCCAGATTGCGCTGGTACAGCGCGATGGCCTGGTCGGCCTCGCCGGCCAGGAGGTACGTGCTCGCCAGCTGGCCGCGGACGCCGAGCGTGTCGGCATGGTCGGGGCCGAGTACCCACTCACGGTCGGCGAGCACCCGGCCGTACACGTCGATCGCGGGCTCGTACATCCCCGTAGCCCGGTAGATCCGGGCCAGGGTCGTCCGGGCGGTCAGGGTACCGGGGTGATCGGGACCCTGGACCTGCTCCCGCTCGGCCAGGCTGATCAGGATCAGCTCCCTGGCCTCATCGAGCCGCCCGGCGTCCTCACAGGCCGCGGCGAGCTGGTCGCGCATGGCCAGCGTCCGCGGGTGCTCAGGGCCGAGCGCGCGGCCGCTGGCCGCGAGCATCGACTTCCAGTACGCGACAGCGGCGCCTGCGAGGCCGGCCTGGCCAAGGCTCTCGCCCGCCTTGATCAGGACCGGATGAGGCTCCGGCAGCCAGAGCAGGTCGCCGGCGATCCCGCCGAGCCAGCCGGCGCAGCCGCGCAGCGCCTGCTCGTCCTCCGGGTCGCCTTCGAGCCGGGGCCACACCTCGACGATCGCATCGGCCGCCGATCGCGCCGCGTCGTCGAGCACGCTGGCGGGCACCAGCCTGCGGACGGTGTCCTGGATGACGGGATGGACCGCAACCAGCCCGGAACCCGCCGACTGGTCGATCGTGACCAGGCCGCACTGAGTAAGGCCGCCGAGCGTGGTCATGACTTCCTGCTGATCAGCCGGCATGCCGCGGCCGTGCCGGGCCAGATAGCCGCACGTGGCGCGGCTCGCGGCGACCTGAACCGGCAGGCCGGCCGGATCAAGCAGCGCGGCGAGCGCGAGCAGGGGCCGGGCCAGCCCGGCCGGCGGAAACTGGTCCGCCCGGTCGAGCGCCAGCGACCAGGCGACCTCGGCCGGCGAGACCGATCCGTCGACCGAGCGGCCCAGCAGTTCCTGCCTGCGGTCAGCGAACCTGATCCGGTACTGGCGGCAGTCCAGAGCGGTGCCGGCAATCGTCGTCGTCGCCAGCGCGAGCGCCAGCGGCATGTAGCCGAGATCCGCCGCGAGATCGACGGCCTCGGCGCGCTTTGCGGAATCTTCGTACAGCCGCGCGGTCAGGTAGCCGAGGGCCTCCCGCGGGCTGAACTCCCCGATCCGGCAGACCCGGGGGGCGGCGGCGGCTATCTCGGACAGATCGGCGGACGGATGGCACGTGACGAGAACCTGACCGGCGACGCTGGCCGGCCACAGCCCGCGCAGCCCGCCGGCGTCGGTCACGTTGTCCAGGACCAGCAGCCACCGCCGGTCGGTGCGGCTGAGCCACTCGAGGAACCGCGCGGCCGCCACATCGGGCCCGACGCCGCGATCGGTCAGGCCGATGTCGGCAGCAGCCCTGGCGTAGCCCATCACGGCCGCGGACGGGCTCGACCCGTTCACCCACACCTGCAGATCCGAGTGTCCCGACCGCGCCGCCGCCCGCAGGACAGCGGCCGCCAGATAGGTCTTGCCGTATCCGCTCGGCCCGACCAGGACGGTCAGCGCCTGCTGGTCGCCGACTGGGGGCTGCGGGACCTCAGCGGGTTCGGAATCGAGGCCGTGGCCGGTCTCCTGGCGCGGACTGAAAAAGTCGGTCACGCCCGGAGGCGATCCCGACCAGACTGGCCAGGTGACCGGGGGCTTGGACGCAGTTCCAGCCCGCCTCCTGGCGCCCTGATTATTCATGACCGCCTGATTAATGCGTGCAAGGCAGCCCCATCGCTGCTAGACCGGCTCGGCACCCTAACAGTACGACGAATCGCCGGCCAACAGGCCGGTAACGACACAGACTCAGTCGAATCAGACATCCCCTTAGCGGGGCATTCGCCGCCACAACGGCCTGGGTACCGCCCGCAGAACGCCGGCCGCGGCCGCGAGGCTGCGCGGTACCCAGACCAGCGCCGCCTTGCTCTCCAGCGCGGCCGCCACGGCCGCACCCACCTGCGCGGGAGTGGACGAGAGCGGGGCGGGTGTCATGCCCGCGGTCATCCGGCCGGTGACGAAGCCCGGCCGGACCAGCAGCACCCGCACTCCGGTGCCGTCGAGTGAGTCGGCGAGGCCTCGGGCGAAGGCGTCCAGTCCGGCCTTGGCCGCGCCGTAGACGAAGTTGGCCCTTCTCGGCCTGATCGCCGCCACCGAGGACAGCACCACGATGGTGCCGGATCCCTGCGCGCGCATTCTCGCGGCCGCGGTCAGCAGGGTCGTGACGTGGCTGGTGAAGTTCGTGTCGATCATCGGCGCCGCGAGCATCGGCTCGCGCTCGATCTCGTCCTGCGGCGTGAGCACGCCGGTCGCCGCGATGACCAGGTCCACCGGGCCGCCGTCGAATACCTGCTCGACGACGGCCTCATGAGTGTCTGGCGCCAGCGCGTCGAACGGAACGGTCGCGGCACTGAAGGGCAGTTCCTTGCCCGCGGCGGCGAGGCGCTGCTCGTCCCGGCCCGCGAGCACCACCTGGGTGCTGGCCGGCGCCCTGAGCGAGGACAGGATGGCCAGGCCGATCTCGCTGGTCCCGCCAAGCAGCAGCACCCGGCCGGGCCTGCCAAGATCGTCGAGCATGATTGCTCCTCCGTCGTCGGGCTAGAGCCCGAGCGCGAACAGGGCCAGCCAGGCGACCTCGCAGAGCACCATGACCGGGTCGCGTGCGATCAGATCCTCCACCGGCTTGCTGGTCGCCCGCGCCGTCAGGCGGTCGAACCTGACCAGCGCGGCGGTCAGCGCGACCGAGCTGATCAGGTGCCAGGTCTGCGTCCGGGCGTGCGGCTCCGAGGAAGCCCAGAGGACATAGGAGATGACCATGATCGCGGAAACGGCGCGCTGCGCGACCCTGAGCGCCGGGGCCGTGTAACCCCGCATCGCCGGCCTGTGCTTGGTCGAGTCGGCGCCGAGCACGGTGAGCTCGGTATAGCGCTTGGCGATCGCCACCATCAGCGCGCCGAGGCTGCAGACCAGCAGGAACCACCCGGACGGCGGCACGTGCGTGGCCGCCGCGCCGCCGACGACCCGCAGGACGAAGCCGGAAGCGACGCAGGCCAGCTCGATCACCGGTACGTGCTTCAGCCCCGCCGAGTACAGGAACGAGATCAGCAGGTAGGCGGCGACCGCGGCCGCGAGCAGCGGCTCGCCGATGACCAGGCCAGCCCCGAGCGCGACGAGCACCAGGCAGACGGCCAGCGTCACGGCATGTGGCACCGGCAGCCGGCCCGCAGCCACCGGCCTGAACTTCTTGTACGGATGGCCGCGGTCCCGCTCCGCGTCGACCACGTCGTTGACCAGGTAGACCGCCGAGGAGGCGGCCACGAACGTGCCCGCGGCGACCAGCGCGTACCAGAAACCGAAGGCCCGGCCGAAGGAGTCGCCGGCCAGCGGCGCCGCGAAGACCAGCAGATTCTTGGGCCACTGACGCGGGCGGGTGCTCTGCACGACCGCCTTCAGCCACCGCAGCGGCCCGCGCAGGCGCGCGTTCGTCCCGCTCTGCGGCTCGGTCAGCCTTGCCGCGGGAGTTGGAACTGTCATCTGCTGAAGACCGCCGTGAAGTCTCGGTTGGAGGTGTAGTAGTACCGGTCAGCCGGCTGAATCTGGTTCCTTAGCAGGTTGACTGGCGTCGGATTCGCTGGATTATTTTTCGGCAGATAGTACATGAAGGACATCCAGTCGGGATTGATATCAAGCTCCATGGCCGTCACGGCCCCGGCCCGCTTAAGCAGACTCGCCAGCGTGCGCACGTCCAGGTAATCGCCGTAGACGAAGATGATCCTGCCATTCGAGGTGATGCCAACGCCAGAACGCCACACGTTGTAGCCGCCGCCGAGCGTCGCGCCCCAGCTGGAGACGACGTTCTGGTCGACCGACCCCGGAACCTGTCCGTTGATGACGATCGGCCGCAGGTTCTGGCGGACCGCGGCGATTCCGGGACCCATGTGCAGCGGTCCGCTCCCCCATCTTCCGATGGCCAGGCGGCCGTTCTTGTAGTAAACCTCGGACGCGGCACCCTTCACGAGCGCGCCGTCGTAATGCCCGTGCAGGTAGAAGCCGCCGCCTGACGAGGCGATCCGGAAGCCGCTGTTGAACGTCGCCACCAGGCCGAGCCGGTGCCCGGCCGGCACGTCCATCGGCGCGCCCCAGTGACCGTATCCGGGGTCCTCGGTACCGGGCCGCAGCGAGAACTTGAGCAGCCGCTGGTCCATCGAGACGATGCCCGCGTAGTACGACGAGTAGGTCTTGCTCTGCCGCACGTAGGTCTTGAACACCGCTGGCACGCCCTTGACGCTGACCGCGACCTTCCAGATGCCCTCGCCGGGCAGCGGCCGGCCAGCGGGCGAGCCGATGTCGGCCGGGATGATCGGAACGATCCCGTGGTAGTGCTTCTTCTTATGGACGGTCCGCCCGCCGAGATTGTTGAGGTTGACGTCGGGCTTGCCGCCCTTCTTCGGCGCCTGGTAAGTCAGCCACTCGCCGAAGGTGACCACGGGGCCCAGGTAGTGATTGCGCGCCCACTCGGCGACCCGCTGCGACACGGTGCCGCCGCCAGGAACGGTCAGCGCGTGGCCGATCGACCAGCCGGTGACGAGGAGGAACGTCGCCAGCAGCGCCGCCAGCACGCGCAGCACCAGACGTGATCGCCGACCAAGCTGGCGACCTCCCCGGCGGGACCGGCGACCGCCGCGCGGCGGCCACGGTGACGTGGACCGCGACTGGCGGGCGTGTGTAACCGGTCGGGCCACCCAGACCTCCTTGTTCGCGTGCACATTCTGCCGTAATGCTGCTGCACTGCTCTGCTGTATTGGCCGACAGCCTCGGCCAGCTGGCCGCAGCCGACGGGCCTGGCCTGCGGGCCGCCGGAGGGCGGCCGGCCCATAGGTGCTCCCGAGCCGCTCACTCTATGCGACCTTTGCGGGGCGCCAGCCACGACCTACCCCACATGAACGGGACAACGCGCCCGTGTGCCTGAGAGTTTCCATCCGGCCTACCAAACTGCGGCGATGACCCGTCCGCGCTCGTCCCCCGCGACCCGGGCATCCCGGCCCCGCCACTAAGCTGTCCGGCGACAGATTCACCGGAAGGATCAGCAATGACCGACGACAGCGCCGTCCAGCGGACCCTGGTCCTGCTCAAGCCGGACGCGGTGGCGCGCGGACTCACGGGGCGCGTGCTGGCCCGTTTCGATGATGCGCTGCTCAAGATCGTCGCGGCCAGGATGGTCTGGATGGACGCCGAGCTCACCAGAGCGCATTACTTCGACCTGGAAGAGCGGTTCGGCCCCGACGTCTACCACCTGATGGCGCGGTTCATGCAGTCGGGCCCGGTGATCGCGCTCGTGCTCGAAGGCGTCGGCGCGGTGCCCTGCGTGCGCAAGATTGTCGGCTCGACCTACCCCGATCAGGCCGCCCCGGGCACCATCCGAGGCGACTTCGCCCACATGAGCAGGGCCTACGCGAACGCGAACGGCGTGCCGGTGGCCAACCTCGTGCACGCCTCGGGCAATGCCACCGAAGCGGAGCGCGAGATCGGCGTCTGGTTCAGCAAGGCTGAATTGTTCGACTACCCCTGCGCCGCCCAGCAGTTCACCTCCTGACGGCGGTGCCTGGCATGGATGCGAACGGGAACCAGCCAGACGAAGTCACGCGGGCCGCGCTCGAAGCGGTCTCCGAGGCCACCGAGCTAGCCAAAGAGCAGCAGCCGCGCCGTTCCCCGCGCGGCCGCGGGATCCGCGCACGGATCAGCCGGCGGCTGGCCAGGCGGGCCGAGCGGGCCAGAGGCGAGCGCCGGCTGAGCGCCACGCTGCGCGGCGCCGCCATCCGCGGCGCGCACGTCACCGGGCGCGGCTTCTCAGCGGGCAGCCGCTGGCTGACCGCTCAGGTGCTCGCGATGGCCCCCAGGCTTCCGGTCAGGGACCTGGCCACGCTGCGCGCCCAGTTCCCCGGCCGGTCACCGGACCAGCTGGCCGACGCGCTGATCGACGGTGCGTCCCGCGCGTCGGCCGCGGTCGGCATGGCGGTCGGAGCCTGGGCGGTGCTGCCGTTCTTGCCTGCCGCAGGAGTCGAGATCGCGACCGAGACCCTGTCCGTGGTCGGCATCGAGATCAAGCTCGTGGCCGAGCTACACGAGGTCTACGGGCAGGCCGTGCCCGGCAACGTGGTGGAGCGGATGACGGCCTACGTCGGAGCGTGGGCGCAGCGTCGCGGCGTGGCCCTGGCGCCGGGCGGCCTGGTGCTGGCCGCGGGATCTCCGCTGGCCAGGCAGCTGCGCCGCCGGCTCGCCGCCCGGGCCGGCCGGAGCGTGTTCTCGCTCGGGCCGCTGCTGACCGGCGCCGCGGCCGGCGGGCTGCTCAACCGCAGGGAGACCCGCAAGCTGGGCCGCATGCTCAGCGCCGACCTGCGCAGGAGGTCGCCTTACGCGGGGCACTGGCCGGACCAGCTGAGCCCGGGGATCGGCCGGCCGGGTCCGCCGATCGGCTGGCCAGGCCCGCCAGCCTAGCGGCCGGCCTGGCCCGAGACCGGCCCGAGCCAGCGGTCCAGCCAGCCGAACTGCTCGGCCAGCACGTGCAGCACGGACTCCCGGCCCAGGTAGCTGTGGCTCTCCAGCGGCAGGACCACCAGCCGCGCGGTACCGCCGTTGCCCTGGATAGCCTGGAATAGCCGCTCCGACTGAACCGGGAACGTGCCCGAATTAGCATCGTCGGCACCGTGCACAAGCAGGATCGGAGCGCTGATCTGGTGCGCGTACCTGAACGGCGACACCTGGTCGTAGACCGCCGGCACCTCCCAGAAGCTGCGCCGTTCCGTCTGGAAGCCGAACGGCGTCAGGGTCCGGTTGTAAGCGCCGCTGCGGGCTATCCCGGCCGCGAACAGGTCCGTATGCGCGAGCAGGTTGGCGGTCATGAAAGCGCCGTAGCTGTGCCCGGCGACCGCCACCCGCGCCGGGTCGGCGATGCCGGCCTCGGTCAGCGCCTTGATGTGCGCCGCCGCCGCGGCGGTGATCTGCTCGAGATAGGTATCGTTCTTCGTCTCAGGGTCACCGATCACCGGCATGGTGGCATTGGCCAGCACGGCATAGCCTCGCAGCACGAACCAGGCCGGGTCGGAGGCCGAGAGCCTGGTGAACCGCGTCGCGGCGCCGCGCACCTGCCCGGCGGTCCCGGCGTTGCCGAAGTCATACGGATACGCCCAGATCACCAGCGGCAGCCGGCCATCGCGGGCCGGGTCGTAACCGGGCGGGGTATGCAGCAGCCCGGAGAGCTGGACGCCATCGCCCCGGTCGGTGACGATCAGCTGCTTGCCCAGGCCGGTGAGCTGCGGATGCGGATCGGGCCACCCGGTGAGCCGCCGGGACGGGCGGGCACCGGGCTCCGGCTGCCCGGTACCGACCGGGGTCAGCCAGAGATTCGGCGGCTCGGCCGGGCTCTCGTGCCAGATCACGGCCTGACCAGCGGCGTCGGCGGCGAAGCAGAGCACGGTCTCGTAGGCATCGGCCGGGCTGGAGAACAGCCGGGTTGCCTGCCCGGAGACCAGGTCGTGGCGGTCGAGGAAGGGCCGCTCGCCCTCCGGCGTGGCCCCGTCACCGCGCAGGAAGATCGCCGTGCCGTCCTGCCGGACGGTCCTGGTGCCGTCCGGGTGGAGCCGCATCATCGGCGAGCCCGGGTCGGCGTAGTCGTCGTCTTCCGCCAGGTCGAAGATGACCTTGTTCCGGCCCGGATCGGACAGGTCGCACTGCCACGTGGTCAGCCACCGGCGGTCCCGGTCACGCTCGACCATCAGCAGCGCACCGGCAGCGTCCAGGTTGGTCCATCCCAGGCAGCGATGGGTGACCAGGAAGGCGAGCTCAGGATCGCCGTCAAACGGCGCGGACAGCGACATGATCGCGTCGCGGTGCTCGGCGGCCACGACCGGGTCACCGCCGTCGCGTGCCTCGGTCCACAGCACCCGGGCCGGGGCCCGCTCGTCCCACGCCACCTGCCGCGGCCCGGTCGGCACGCCCATCCTCGGGACCTCGTCGCTCACCGGCAGATCGGCGATGACCTTCACGAGCTTGCCCGCCGCGGTCCAGATTTCCGCGCGCCGCGCGAAGTAGCCGTAGGGCACCCGGAACGAGAAGGGCCGCTGCAGCCGGTAGACCAGAAGGAACCGGCCATCGGGGGACTCGCTGATGTACTGGTACAGGCCGGCTGGCCCTAGCTGCACGGTCGCGCCCGTCACCGGATCGGCCCGCAGCGGCACGGTGGTCGCCAGCGCCTCGAACCGGTCCTCGTCGGCCGCGCTTGAGAGCAGGTCGGTGAAGGTCGCCATCTGCGACCGCTTGCCCGATGCCTCTTCGACCCGCGGCTCGACCGCCGGCCCGGCACCGGCAGCGGCGGACGCACCGGACGATGGCGCTCCGAGCACGAACAGCGATCTGCCGTCTCTGGACCACCTGACCGTGCCGCCCAGGCCGGGAGGCTCGGCCCCGAGCACGTCCTTGACCCGCAGCCCGGGAACCTGGACTGGATCGGAGTCGCCGCTCGCGTCGCAGGTCCAGACGCCGATCCCGGCCGGCTCGTCGACCGTGAAGGCGAACCGCCGACCGTCCGGCGCCCAGGCCGGCACGCTGACCTGAGCGCCGTCCGGAAGGCAGAGCACCCGCTCGGTGCCGTCGCTGATCCGCAGTACCGACAGCCCGGTGAACCGCCTGGTCCGCTGCCGCCCGCCGAGACCCGGATCGAGCCGCAGGCCGGCCAGGCTGAGCCGCGGCCTGGCCAGCATCGCGATGGGCGGATGGGCCTGATAGTGCACCAGCACCACGAACTGCTCGCCGGGGGACGGCGATGCCAGCGGCGTCGGGGGCGCATCGATGATCGAGACCACGTCAGGATCGGGAACAGCGAACGGCAAATCCGGTCCCTTCACTAGATCTAGGTACGGCACCGGCAGCTTAGTTGGTGGCCCGGTCAGCCTGGCTAGTCATATCGGCGCAAGAGCATCCGTGATCATGAAGGCGCCTGACCAAATGGTAAGGCGCAGGTAACCTTAGGCACCATGATCGAAGACAGGACACGGCGCCTACTCGATGTCAGACTTGCCCGTGATCAGGCCGGTCAGCGGCTTCCTTCGGTCGCCGCCGGGCTCGTCCGCGATGGTGAGATTGTCTGGGCCGGCGGTCGCGGCCTGGTCGATGGCCAGGCACCCGACTCGAACACTCAGTACCGCGCCGGGTCTATTACCAAGACCTTTGTCGCCGCGTCGGTGATGCGGCTGCGCGACGCCGGAAAGGTGCGCCTTTCCGACCCGATCGCCGGCTACCTCGACGACGGGGCCGCGGGAGCGGCCGGCTCGATGACCATCGGCCAGCTTCTCTCGCACTCGGCCGGCCTGCGCGCCGAGACGGCCGGCCCCTGGTGGGAGCGGACCCAGGGATCATCGCTCGCCGAGCTGTCCGCTGGCTCGCTCGGCGAGGAAGCGGCCAGGTTCAGGCCCGGCCGCCGGCATCACTACTCGAATGTCGGTTACGCGCTCCTCGGAGCGCTGCTGTCGGCCCAGCATGGCCGGCCGTGGTACGACGTCATCGCCAGCGAGCTGCTGCGGCCGCTGGGCATGGACCGGACGACCACGAGGCCGCAGCGGCCGCATGCGACCGGGTACGCCGTGCACCCCTACGCCGACGCGCTGCTGGCCGAGCCCGAGCACGACGCGGGCGCGATGGCTCCGGCCGGCCAGCTCTGGACGACCGTGTCCGACCTGGCCGCCTTCGCCAGGTTCCTGACCGGCGACTCGCCGGTACTGGTCGAGCCGGCGACGCTGGCCGAGATGCGCGAGCCGATCGTGATCAACGACCTGGCCAGCCAGCCGTGGGCAACCGGATACGGGCTCGGGCTCCAGCTGTGGAACGTGGCCGGAGTGCGGTACTACGGGCACACCGGCTCGATGCCCGGCTTCATCGCCGTCGTCCAGATCACCGACGGTCCCGGCGCCGACACGGCGATCGTGCTCTGCAATTCCACCACCGGCTTCAGCCGTTCGCTCGGCACCGACCTGCTCGACATCCTGGCCGACGGCGAGCCGTACTGCCCGCCCGAGTGGACCCCCGCCCGGGTCAGCGACGACCTGCTCGACATGCTCGGCCCCTGGTACTGGGGCCCGGCGCCGTTCACGCTGCGGCTGACCGGTGAGCTGCTCGAGCTGCACCGGGAGGACGGGGACGGCCGGGAGATGCGGTTCAGGCGCGACGCCGACGGCGGCTGGGTCGGCGTGGACGGTTATCAGGCGGGTGAGCCCCTGGTCCCGGTGATCGGCCCGGACGGCTCGGTAAAGGCACTGGACATCGGCTCGTTCATTTACACCAGAACGCCGTATGATCCAGCCGCCCCGGTCCCCGGCGGCGTCGGTCCCGACGGCTGGCAAGCGGCCCCGGCCGCGCAGTCGGTCTGATCCTGGGGTGGCCCGCCCGGGATCGGGCGGGCCACCTCGCTAAGCCGGCCTAGTACCAGCCGTAGGCGCGCTCGTGCGCCCAGGCCCGGCTGGGCTTCCCGTAGCGTGACCTGATGTAGCGCAGTCCCCACCTGATCTGGGTCCTGGCGCTGGTCCGCCAGTGCGGGCCTGCCGATGCCATCTTGCTGCCGGGTACGGCCTGGGGAATGCCGTATGCGCCCGAGTACGGATTGGTCGCATAGACGTTCCAGCTGCTCTCCCGGTCCCACAGCCAGTTCACGTACCTGAACTGGTACTTCGGCCGCCAGCCGAACCGGTGGGACATCATCTTCCAGGCGATCTCCCGCTTCCGCCCGAGCCGGTGCCGCGCTGCGGCGGTGGCCTGGGTGGTGAGCAGTGCGGCCGAGTTGCCCCCGGTCGCCCGCGCGGTTCCTGCGGTACGCGGGGCGCTGACCGTGTGCGCCGGCCTGGCCGGCTGGGCCGCGGCGCTGGCCGACATCCCGCCACTGGCGGCGATGGCCGCCAGCGCGAACGCCGGTGCGCTTAGAGCGATGGTGAATCGGGTGGTCGTGCGGTTCAGCAATCTCAAGCGAGACAAAGTGAACTTTCGGCCGGGCACGCTATTTCGCGTGCTCAAACACCACCCCTCCGACTGCCAGGATCGGCAGCTGCGTGCGGGCTCGTCGCAGGTTCAGGGCAAACGAGGTAGTCACGTCACGTGACACGCCGCGCACGCGGGGTGCTTTCGCTCCACCACGATGCCCGAAGATCTGGGCATAGGCCTGCGGAATCACCCAAAAACTTCTATGAAATGAATCACACCTGTGGTTCGGAGCCCTTGTGTCATTCGCCGGTCACGGCATTCCGCTCGGCCGGGCAAGCGTCGCAGGTGCCGCGAACCGGCACGTCAGCGCCATTTGGCGGGAAAGGGTCAGTAGGCCATAAGGGTCCGGATCGCGGCCGTCACTTTCTCCACGGTCGGGATCACCTGCTGCTCCAGCGCGTCGGCGAAGGGCAGCGGGACGCAATCGGCGGCGATCCGCCGGACGGGGGCGTCCAGTAGCTCGAATCCCTCGTCAGCGACGATCGACGCGACCGTGCCGCCCCACCCGCCCTGGTACGGGTTCTCCTCCACGATCAGCAGCCGCGAGGTGCGCTCGACCGAGGAGAACACGCTAGCCATGTCGAGCGGCACCAGGCAGCGCAGGTCGATGACCTCGGCGCTGACACCGTCGGCGGCCAGCCGCTCGGCGGCCGCCAGGGCCATCGGCACGGTTACCGCCAGCGCGACGATCGTGATGTCCGTCCCGGCCCTGGCGATCGAGGCCTGCCCGAGCGGCACCACGTGATCCGCGGGCGCCGCCGGCCCCTTGCTGGCGAACAGGCCCTTGTGCTCGAAGAAGACGACCGGATCCTCGCTGCGCACGGCTGAGGCCATCAGGCCGACCACGTCCGCCGGATTGGACGGAGCGACGATCTTCAGGCCGGGGATGGCCAGCGTCCAGTTCTCCACGGCCTGCGAGTGCTGCGCGCCGAAGCCCAGCCCGCCGCCGTTGGCGGTCCGCACCACCAGCGGAACCGTGATCTGCCCGCCGGTCATGTAGCGCATCTTCGGGATCTCGTTGGCCAGGTAGTCGAAGCACACCGCGAAGAAGTCGGAGAACATGATCTCGGCGACGGGCCGCATCCCGGTCATCGCCGCGCCCATGGCCAGGCCGAGAATGGCCTGCTCGGAGATCGGCGTGTCCCAGATCCGGTCGGGCCCGAACTCCCCGAACAGCCCCTGCGTGGTCTTGAACACCCCGCCGGCCTTGCCGATGTCCTCGCCGAGGCACACGACCGAGGGGTCGCGGCGCAGTTCGCGCGCGAGACCCTCCGCCACGGCCTCCCGGTACGTAACTGTCTGCCCGTGCGCGCTTATGTCCGCCATTGCGAGCCTCCGTCTGCCCATACATCGGTAAACGCATCTGCCGGATCAGGCGCGGGCGCGGCCCTGGCCGCGGCGACCGCCTCGGCGACCACCTGCGCCGCGCGGTCGTCGGCCCGGACGGCGTCCTCGACGGGAACGCCGAGCGTGGCCAGCCTGGCCCTGGCGATGTCGAGGGGGTCCCTTTCCAGCCATTCCCGCACTTCCTCGGCGGGCCGGTACGTCGCCGGGTCGGTGCGACTGTGACCGAAGTGCCGGTAGGTGCGGGCCTCGATCACCGTCGGGCCCAGCCCCGACCTGGCGCGCTCGACCGCGCGGGCGGCGGCGGCGGCCACGACCACCACGTCGTTACCGTCGATCACCTCGGCGGGGATCGCGTACGCCGGGGCACGGTCAGCGGCCGGATTGGGCACCGGAGTCACGGAGCCGATCGGCGTGTACTCCATATAGAGGTTGTTCTCGCAGACGAACAGCACGGGCAGGGACCAGACCGCGGCGATGTTCAGTGCTTCGTGGAACGCCCCGATATTGGTCGCTCCGTCGCCGAAGAACGCCACGGCCACCTGCCCGCTGCCCCTGAGCTTGGCCGACCACGCCGCGCCGGCGGCCAGCGGCAGGTGCGCGCCGACGATCGCGTACGAGCCGAGCATTCCCGCCGACGCCTTGGTCAGGTGCATCGACCCGCCCTTGGCCTTGCAGAGGCCGGTCGCCTTGCTCATCAGCTCGGCGAGGCACTCCTCCGGCGTGGCGCCGCGGGCGATCGCGTGGTGATGGCCGCGGTACGTCGCGAAGACGTAGTCGTCGGGGCGCAGCGCCGCGCTGGTACCGACCGCGACGGCCTCGTGGCCGGCCGCGAGGTGGGTGGTGCCCTTCACCAGTCCGGCCAGGAACAGGTCGTGCGCCGCCTTCTCGGTCCGGCGGATCACCGCCATCTGCTCGTACAGCGCCAGCAGCTCGCCGGCTCCGATCTCGTCCGTCGTGGTAGTCGCTGTCATTGCGCCTCCCCTGGAGTCGTCTCGCCGCGGCCGGCCCCTGAGGGGGGTTTCGGGGGGTCGTCCCCCCGGCCAGCCGCCGTGTTGAGGTGGGACTGGCTCTCGCGGAGCGTGTCGAGCTGGCCGCCGACGGTCCAGTACTTCCGGCCGGCCACGAGGAGTTCCTCGGCCGGGAACTTGGTGATCACCTCGCACCCGCCGGCGGTCACGACCACTTCCTCCTCGATCCGGGCCGCCGACCAGCCGTCGGCGGCCGGCCAGTAGGTCTCCAGCGCGAACACCATGCCCTCCTCCAGCGGCTCGGGATGATCGAGGGAGACCAGCCGGCTGAAGATCGGCTTCTCCCAGATCGACAGGCCCACGCCGTGACCGTACTGCAGCGCGAAAGCGGCGGTCTCGTCCGGGAACCCGAACTCGGTCGCGCGCGGCCACCCCGCCACGATGTCGGCCGTGGTCGCCCCCGGCCGGACCAGGGCGATCGAGGCATCCATGTACTCCCGGCACCTGGTGTACGCGTCGCGCTGCGCCCGGGACGCGCTGCCGACCGCGAGCGTGCGGTAATAGCAGGTCCGGTACCCGTTGAAGCTGTGCAGGATATCGAAGAACGCCGGATCACCCGGCCGCAGGATCCGGTCGCTGAACACGTGCGGATGCGGCGAGCACCGCTCCCCGGAAATCGCGTTCACCCCCTCCACGTACTCGCTGCCCAGGTCATACAGCACCCTGGCGACCAGCCCCACGCACTCGTTCTCCCGGACCCCCGGCCGCAAGAACGCGTACAGCTCGTCATAGGCGGCATCGACCATCGCGCACGCCTGCGCCAGCAGCGTGATCTCATCCGCCGTCTTGGTCCGCCGGGCCTCCAGGAACACCTGCTGGCCGTCGACCGCCTCGATCCCCTCCGCCCGCAGCGCCGCCAGCACCGGCATCTCGGCGACGTCGATCCCGACCGGCGCATCCGCCAGCCCCCGCTCCCGCAGCTCCGCCGCGACCTTCGCGGCCAGCTCCGCCGCGATCCCCGCATCAGGGTGGAACGCGCCCCGCAGCGTGGAGATCCCGGCCCGGGCCCCGGTCCGCGCCGCGCCTTCCATCGTCGGCTCCCCCGGCGTGTGATCCAGCCACGGGTTATACATCTGATGATGCCGCGCCGCCGACCCGAAATCCCACGTCACCGGCTCCCCGCCCCGCGGCAGCAGCGCGAACCTGATCAGCTTGTCCATCGCCCACGTACCGATATGCGTCGCCGCCATATACCGGGTATTGGCCATGTCGAAGCTCAGCAGCGCCCCCAGCTCCGACGCCTCCAGCTTCGCGTTCAGCCGGGCCAGCCGCTCCCGGCGCAGCCGCCCGAAATCAACCCGCTGCTCCCAGTCGACCGCGCTAGTCCCGAAAGTACGTATCGCCATGCCGTTACCTCACCCCTGAGTTGCCGATTGGGCCATCGATCGGCCAAGGTCCGCCAGGATGACCGTGGCCGCATTGCGTCCCGGCGCCCCGGAGACCGAGCCGCCTGGATGCGTCGTCGCCCCGGTCTGGTACAGGCCGGGGACGGGCATCCGGTGACTGGCCCAGCCGGGCACCGGGCGCAGATCGCCCGACTGCGCCGGGCCGGCGTCACCACCGTGGCAGGAGCCGTGCCAGTTGTGCTCGTTCATCCGCTCCAGGTCGAGCGGGCTCTTGACCTCCGACGCCAGGATCACGTCGTCGGTCAGGTTGGGCGCGTACTTGCGCAGCTCGGTGAGGTTGACCGCCGATACGGCGGCTTTCTCCACGTCCCATCTTTCCGGTCCGCCGGGCAGCTCGTACGGCTGGAATCCGACCACCTTGAGAGTGTGCATGCCGTCGGGCGCCCTGGTCGGGTCGGCCACCGTCGGGCACAGCACCAGCAGAACGGGATCGTCGGTGGCGATCCGTCCGGCCCGGAAGTCGGTGGCCAGCCGCAGCATCCGGTCCGCCGACTGGGGCGTGCCGGAGGCGACCGACCTGATGATCCCGCCGTCGACGGGGAATTCGGGCGCGGCCGTGGTCGCGTAGTGGCTGACGAACATCGAGATGCCCGGCTGCCAGGTGGCCACGCCGTCGATGAAATCCTCGCCCCACGCCTGCGCTGGCGCCATCTCGACCAGGTGCTTGACGTGGATGGTGGACAGTACCGCCTCGCGAGCCAGGTAACGCTCGCCCGACTCGGTCTCGACGCCCGCGCACCGGCCGCCTTCCAGGATCAGCCCGCTGACCCTGGAGCCGGTCACGATCACCCCGCCGCAGCCGGTGATCACGCTGGCTAGCGCGCGCGGGAGCGCCGCCGAGCCGCCGCGCGGCAGGGTCCAGCTGTGCTGCTGCCTGCCGTAGGCCAGCGAGTAGGCGAGCAGGCCGGTACCGGGACGCTCCGGCGGCTGCATGGTCATGAAGGACATCCACAGCATGAACGCCCTGGTGTGCGGATCGGTGAACTCGCCGGCGATGACCTCCCAGGCGGACATCGCGTTCCGGCGGCGCCAGCGCGCGCCGTCGGGCTGCCGGGCCAGCGCCGCGCCTGATGTCTCCCCGAACCCGAGCGGGGTGTACCTGGCCCGGCCGAGGTCGGGGGCGACCCGCCGGTAGTCCGCCATCATCCGCCGGTAGGCGTCGGCGTCGCGCACGGAGAACTTCGCGAACTCGGCGCAGGTCCGCTCCTCATCCCGCCACATGGTCAGGGACGAGCCGTCGCCGAACGGCAGGTGCACGACGGGGTCGGGATGCAGGTACTCCAGGCCGTGCCCGGCCAGGCCAAGCTCGTCGTCCCGCAGAATCGGGCTAGCCTGGATCAGGTTGTGCGCGGTCGAGCACGAGTCATGCCGGAAGCCAGGCCGCGTCAGCTCTTCCGAGCTGGTATCCCCGCCGATTTCCTGGCGGGCCTCGAGAACCAGGCAGGACAGGCCGGCCCGAGCCAGGTACGCCGCGGCGACCAGGCTGTTGTGCCCGGCGCCGGCGACGACGACATCGAAGGTCTCGCTCATCTGGGTACCGCCTCGATTCCGAGCAGGTGGCTGGCATTGCCGCTCAGGATGAGGTCCTCCGCGTCCGGCTGGCGCAGGGCGCGGATCTCGTCCACCGGGTGATCGCTGCCCATGTCGAACGGGCGGTCCGAGCCGAGCAGCACCCGGTCCGCCCCGGCGAACGCGACCAGGTCAGCCAGCAGTGCCCGGTCATGGGTGAGGGAATCGTAGTAGAACCGGCGCAGGCTGGTGGCGGGCCCGTCGGCTGAGGCGGCCCTGGCTTCCGGCCGGACCGCGAACGCCCGCTCGAGCCTGCCGCGGACCGCGTGCAGGCCGCCGCCGCCATGGGCGAGCAGGATCCGCAGGCCGTCGTGCCGCTCCAGCACCCCGGCCGCGGCGAGGTGCGCGGCCGTGATCGTGGTTTCCGTCGGGTTGCCCACCGAGTTCCACAGGTAATACGGGCTCAGGGCCGGCAGGCCGAGCCCGGCCGTGGTCGGGTGCACGAAGATCAGTGCCCCGGTCTCCCGGGCGGCTTCCCAGAACGGCTCGAACCTGTCCTCGCCCAGGTAGCGGCCCGCCACGCTGGCCGGTATCTCCGCTCCGCGCAGTCCGGGGAGCCGCATCAGCTCACGCAGGCAGCCGGCGGCGGCGGCCGGGTCCTGCAGCGGCACGGCACCGAGCGCGCTGATCTCGGCCGGCCTGGCCGCGGCCAGGGCGGACAGCGCCTCGTTCTGCACCTGGCAGATGTGGCGGGCCAGGCCGAGCTCGGCATCGACCGGCACGAGCATGATCCACGGGGACAGCAGCAGGTGGTCGACCCCCTGCGCCGCCGCCTGGCTGAGCATCTCGGCGACATCGGTGAACTCACCGACGATCGACCGGATCACCTGGCCGGCCAGACCGACGGCCACCCGGCCGTCCTCGCCGCGGCGCAGGGTCGGCCGCCAGCGCTCGGGCACCGCGGTCGTGGTCATCTCGGCCGGGACGATGTGGCAGTGGCAGTCGACGATCAACGCTCGGTCTCCGGGCCGGCCGGAGTGTCGGCCTCGCCCGTGACCTCGCTGGCCACCGCGGCACCGCCCAGGTAGAGCGCGCCGATCTCCGGATGATCGAGCACCTCCCGGCCGGTGCCAACCAGCCGGACTCGCCCGGTCTCCATGACGATGCCGTGGCTCGACAGCCGCAGGCCGGCCCGCGCGTTCTGCTCCACGAGCAGGATCGTCTTGCCCGCCGAGTTCATCAGCCGCACCGCGTCGAAGACGGTCTTCAGTACCTTGGGCGCCAGCCCGACCGACGGCTCGTCGAGGATGACCAGCGCCGGGTCGAGCATCAGGCACCGGGCGAATTCCACCAGGCGCTGCTGACCGCCGGACAGGCTGCCGGCCTTCTGGTCGGCCCATTGCGCGACGGCCGGGAACATCTCCTCGACCTCGGCCCGGCGGCGGCCGACGAGGCGGCGGTCACCGAGCAGATACCCGCCGAGCTCGATATTCTCGCTGACGGTCATCTCGCGGAACAGGCTATGGTTCTGCGGGACGTGCACGATCCCGGCCCGCAGCACCTGCCGCGGGCTCTTGCCGGTCAGCCGCTCGCCGTGGAAGCTAATGCTGCCAAGCCGCGGCTTGAGCAGGCCGCTGATCGTGGCCAGCAAGGTGGACTTGCCGCACCCGTTCGGCCCGACCACGCAGGTGATCCCGCCCTCGGCGACGGTCAGGCTGACGTCGTGCAGCACGTCGCCGCCGCCATAGCCTGCCGTGAGGCCGTCGACGACCAGCGCGGGGGCGGCGGAATCGGCTGCGGTCTTGGTCACCGAGATGCCATCACGCGGCCGGTTCATCGTCGTCCTCCGCAGTCCCGAGATAGGCGTCAAGCACCCGCGGGTCATCTCTGACGACCGAGGGCGGGCCGGATGCCACGACCGTCCCGTAGTCCAGGACCGCGATGTGGTGACAGAGCCCCATCACGAATTCCATGTTGTGCTCGACGATCAGGAACGTCTTCCCGGCCGCGTTCAGCTCCTTGATCCGCTGCGACAGCTGGTTGACCAGCGACGGGTTGACCCCGCCGGCCGGCTCGTCGAGCAGCACGATCGCCGGGTCGGCGACCAGGACATAGGAGAGCTCGAGCAGCTTGCGCTGGCCGTAGGAGAGCGTTCCGGCCAGCTTGCCCGCGTGCGCGGCGATGCCGGTGAAGTCGAGCAGTTCCATCGCGCGCCGCCGGTCGGCCGCGCCGCCTGCCCTGGCCAGCGGATTGCGGAAGCGGGACCCGTCGCCGGTGTGCTGGGCGGCGACGATCATGTTCTCCAGGACGGTCAGCCGCGGGAAGATCCTGGTCAGCTGGAAGGTCCGGCCGATGCCGGCCGCGAAAACCCGCTGCGGCGAGTACCCGGTGATGTCGCGGCCGGCGAAGTGCACCCGGCCGGCGTCCGGCCGCTCGTAGCCGGTAATGACGTTGAACAAGGTCGTCTTGCCCGAGCCGTTCGGCCCGATCAGCCCCGTGATGCTGGCCTCCTGCACCTCCACCGCGCAGTCGTCCAGCGCCTGCACGCCGCCGAAGGCCTTGGCGATTCCCGCGGCGCTGAGCAGGGCCGTCATGACGCCGGTCCCTTCGAGGTCGCAGCCGGTTCGGAAGCTATCCCGGCGGCGGTGCCTTCTTCGCCGCCGTCGCCGTCGTCGACCGGGGCGGGAGCGTCCCGGCGGCTCCTGCGCTGCTCCAGCCACCCGCTGCGCTTCGCCGCCGCGGTCGGGATCAGGCCGCGGGGCAGGAACAGCACGACCGCGAGGAACAGGGCGCCGAGCAGGATCTGGCTCAGGTAGCTATTGCTGAACTGCGTAGTCAGGTACTGCTGCGCGGGCTCGATGATCAGCGCGCCGAGCATCGGGCCGGTGACCGTGCCGAGTCCGCCGAGGAACGCCATCAGCGCGACGGTCAGGTCGAACAGCGGGTCGAAGCCTGATTGCGGCAAGACCTGGTTGATGAAGAAGAACCACAGGGCTCCGGCCAGGCCGGTGATCGTGCCGGAGATCACGAAGGCAGTCAGCTTGACCGGCATGGCCCGCACGCCCAGGCTGGCCGCGCGGTCCTCGTCGTCCCTGATGGCGCGCAGCTGAAGGCCGAATCTGGATCCCTTGACCAGCCAGGAAATAGCTACCGTGCCGAGCGCGAGGGCCAGCGCCATGTAATAGAAGCGCTGGTCGAAAGTCACCGGAGACCAGAGCAGGAACGGCGCGTTCAGCCCGATCGTGCCGTTGGTCAAGCCGTTCAGGTTGAACGCCATGAGCTGGAAGATGAAGAAGATGGCGATCGTGATGACGACGAAGGTGTGCCGTCGCACCCGGAGCGCGACCAGGCCGAACGGAACCGCGATCAGGCCCGCGACGGCGGCGGCCAGCGGCAGCAGCGCGAACTCGGCGCTGCCGGTGATGTGCCAGTCCCTGGCCGCGATCCCGGCGGCGTAGGCACCGCTGCCGAAGAACACCGCGTGACCGAGCGAGATGTAGCCCGAGTAGCCGGAGAAGAGGTTCCAGGCGGAGGCCGCGCAGACGAAGATCAGGGTCAGGAAGGCGATCGTGGCGACCTGCTGATTGGTGAAGGCCAGCGGGAAGATGATGACCGCGGCCAGCGCCAGCGCGAGCAGGCCGGCCCGGGCGGCACTCGCGGGCCGCAAGCCGACCGGCTTGCGGTGCGACGCCGGGCCGCTCACTGGGCCCTCGCAGCCTGGCGGCCGAAAATGCCGGTCGGCTTGATCAGCAGCACGAGCACGAGCGCGGCGTAGAAGACGGCAATGGACCAGTTCGGCTGCCAGATGTCCACGATGGACTCGAGCGTCAGCATGAACACCGACGCCACCAGGGCGCCGCCGATGCTGCCGAGGCCGGCCAGGATGATCAGCGCGAGCAGCCGGGAGATCAGGTCGTAGCCGCTGTTCGGATTGAACCCGCCGCCGCTCGCCCCGAAGATCATGCCGCCGGCCGCGGTGGCGGCGACGCCGATGCCGTAGGTCAGCGCCGCGACCCGGTTCACGTCCACTCCGACCAGCATGGCCGCGGTCCGGTCCTGCATGGTGGCCCGGAGGCTCCGGCCGAACGTGGTCCGGTACAGCATCACGTAGATCCCGGCGATCAGCAGGACCGCGAGAGCGAAGCCGTACAGGTCGATGTAGGGGAGGTGGAACCCGAGCATGCTGATGCTCTTGTTGACGTACGAAGCGTTGAGCGTCACGTAGTTCGGCCCGAAGAACAGGTACAGCGCGCCCTCGATGATAATCGCCACGGCGTAGCTGGCCAGTAGCGACATCGAGGTGCGCTCGCTGCCGTGCAGCGGGCGGATGAAAGCGACCTGGATGATCACGCCGATCAGGAACATCGCCGGGACGGTGATCAGCAGGCCGAGGAACAGGTCAAGGTGCAGGTGCACGGAGAGCGCGTAACTGAGGTAGGCACCAAGTATCACCAGCACGCCCTGAGCGATGTTGATGATATCGAGCACGCCGAAGATCAGGGTCAGCCCGACGGCCATCAGCGCGTAGATGCCGCCGCCGAGAATCCCGTTGATCACGGCGCGGGTCAGCTCAGTGCCCATTGCCTCTCTTCCTGTCGCGCGCTGCTCCGTGCACCCGCATTGATCAGCCGTTCTTCCAGGCTGGCTTCGGGTTCAGGATCGTGACAGAACCCGGCGTGCCGACCGGCAGGACCTGCACGTACTTGCCGTTCTGCCACTGGAAGATGTAGGTCGTGGCCACGCCGTTGCGGCCGAGCGAGTCGAACTTCACCGGACCCTGGACCGTGCTCAGCGTGACCCCGCTGTGCAGGTAAGCAGTGATCTTGGCGTTGTCGACGCCCTTGGTGGCGACAACCGCCTGCTGGGCGACCTGGCCCACCGAGTAGGCCTCGGCCACGTCCGCGTTGATGTCAGAGGCCGTGCCGCCGTAGAGCTTGATGTACTCGGCGACCATCTTCTGGCTCTGCGGGTTCGGCGAGCCGCCGTACCAGCCGTTCGGCACCATGATCCCGGATGCGTTGCCGACGCCGACCGCGCTGGTGAAGGCAGCACCCTGGTCTGGACCAGCCGCCGCGATGAAGATCTTCGGGTTGTAGTGCTGCTGCTGGAACGCCTTCATGAAGGCACCGACCGTCGGCACGTCGGTGGAGCCGAGCACCACGACGTCGGCCTTGCTGGCCGCCACGTTGTCCGCCGCCGGAGCGTAGTCAGGAACTTCGGCCGGGAAGATCTTCGAGTAGACCGTCTTGATCCCGGCCGCCTGCAGCGTCTTCTGGGTCTTCTGAACCGGCGGGTCGGCGAACGGGTCGTCAGCCATCGGATAGGCGGCCGTCTTGGGACGCTGGCTGGCGGGCAGCGACGTCACCCAGTTGGCGAACGGGACCATCTCGTCCTCGATCGGCAGGCTCACGTCGAAGATGTTGTGCGCCTGCAGGTTGGCCGGCGAGACGAACACGCTCGGTGCGCCGCCCGCGCCCTCGATGAACGCGTACCCGTTCCGCGCCGCGACCGCCGACGCCGGGGTGGTGAGCAGCGAGGAGAACGGGCCGAACGTGAGGTCCACATGGTCGGTCGAAATCAGCGTCGTGTAGTTGGTGACGACCTGGCCAGGATCGCTTCTGTCGTTCAGGTAGATCAGCTTGACCTGCCGGCCGAGCAGGCCGCCAGCGGCGTTCACGTCGCTGACCCAGAGCTTGTAACCCTTGAGGAAGGCCTGCCCGTCGGCGGAGAAGTCACCGGTGAGCGACAGCGACGTGCCGATCAGGATCGGCTTGGGTGATGCTGGCGTGCTGGACGAGCCGCCGGACGGTGAGCCGCTGCTGGAGCAGGCGGCGAGCGCGGCCGTCATGACGGCCGCGGTAATGCCAACAGACAAGAACCGGGCGCGGTGATGATTCATCCCCGGTCCTCCCTTCCGAGTTGATGGATAATCCGTTCAATCGCTGCTGGCGGGCTCGAGCCCGTCAGATACCTCCGCGTTCTCGCTAACCACGTCCAGGCCCGCGGACCGGGCCTGGAGCACGAGCAATGTTGCGAAGTCGTCCTCGCCGAATCCGTAACCGACGAGGCTCTGCACGAGCTGGTGGGCGGCCGACGCGATCGGCATCGGCACCTCGTGCTGCCTCGCCGCCGCGAGCCCAAGGTCGAAGTCCTTGCGCAGCAGCGTCGAGGTGAAGGTCGGGTGGAAGTCGAGGTTCACGAAGGCCGGCGTCTTGTACTTGCTGAACGTCGAGCCCATGACACTGTTGTTCAGGCAGGCGAGCAGTGCCTGCCTGCTGATGCCGCTCTTCTCGGCCAGGACGGTCACCTCGGCGAGTGACTGGGTCACGACGCCGAGGAACAGGTTGTGGCAGAGCTTCACGGTTCTGGCCAGCTCGCCCTCGCCCACGTACGTGGCGCCGGCGCCGAGAATGTCGAGGTAGGGGTGGACGGTGTCGAACGCTGCCCGGGAGCCGGAGACCGCGAAGGTCAGCCGGCCGACCTGGGCGACCTTGGGGTTTCCCATCACCGGCCCGGCCAGCAGCATGCTGCCCTTGGCCGCGAGCTCCGCCCTGACGTGCTCCGATGCCTGCGCCGAGACCGTCGAGCAGTCGACGACGATCGGCGGCACCCGGCTTCCTGAGGTCAGTCCGGCGGGGCCAGTCAGCGCGTCGATCAGATCCTGCGAGGTACCGACCGTCACGAACACGATGTCCGCCGCCGAGCCAAGCTCGGCAGCGGTGTCTACCACCTTGGCCCCGGCGGCCGCGAGCGGCTCGGCCTTGGCCTTGGTCCGGTTGTAGACGGTGACGTCGCAGCCCGCACCGAGCAGCCGGTGAATGAGCGAGATGCCCATCCGCCCGGTTCCCAGCCAGCCGAGCCGGTGCTCGTCACTTCGATCCGTCATTCCGCCCACCTCAGACTCGACGACCCCGCCAGCCGGGGTCACCCGACGCGCATGAATCACCTTCGCGATTCAGCGGCGCGATTCACCTGCCCGATTCACGCTGCCCGATCCGTACTGCACGATCCATACTGTAGCAATCGTTTGCATCGCGAGAGTGATGTTTCGGACAGGATCTTGTCAATGGGTATTATCCGGCCGGTCTCGGCGGCTGGGGGCCGAAATCGCAGTATTAAGTCCCGGTATCGGCCCGCCGGCGACGCGGTGGCCGGGCCCGGGTTGGGTAACAAACGTATGCAATGCTGTCACACATGGCAGATAGCCGGGTCAATTCGGCCGTAAGTCACTGGGCGCCCCGATTCGTGGCCAACGGCATCGACTACAACGACTTCGCGGCGGTGACGTCGACGATCCGCACCTGGGACAGCTGGTGCGAGCAGTGGTGCCTGGCCGGCGCGGTCCACGAGCAGCTGGGCCGGGCGGCGCTCGCGGACGGCCGGGACCGGTCGGCCGGAGCGCACCTGTCGCAGGCCGCCGTCTACTACCACTTCGCGAAGTTCATGTTCGTCGACGACATCGAGCAGATGCGCGCTGCTCACCTGATGGCGGTCAGGTGCTCCACCGATGCGCTGCCGTTCCTCGACCCGCCGGGCGAGCGGGTAGAGATACCGTTCGACGGAGCAACGATCGCCGGGGTGCTGCGGCGCCCGCACGGGCCGGGTCCGCACCCGGTCGTGATCCTGATCCCCGGCCTGGACTCGGCGAAGGAAGAATTCTCCCCGACCGAGGATCTCTTCCTCAGCCGGGGACTAGCCACCTTGTCGGTCGACGGCCCGGGACAGGGCGAGGCCGAGTACGACCTGGCGATCAGGGGCGACTGGGAAGTCCCCGGCGGCGCCATCATCGACGCCGCCGCCGGGCTCGCCGGCATCGATGCTGACCGGATCGGGATCTGGGGGGTCAGCCTCGGCGGCTACTACGCCGCCCGGGTGGCGAGCGCTGACGACCGGGTCCGCGCCTGCATCGCGCTGTGCGGGCCGTACTGCCTCGGCGACGCCTGGGATCAGCTGCCTGAGCTGAGCCGCGCCGCGTTCACCGTCCGGTCGAAGTCCAGGTCAGAGGAGCAGGCCAGGCAGCGGGCGGCCGAGCTGACCATGGCTGGCCGGGCCGGCCGGATAACGGCGCCGATCCTGATCGTGGCGGGCAGGCGCGACCGGCTCTTCCCGTGGACCGATGCCGAGCGCCTGGCCGGCGAGGTCGGCGAGAACGCCGAGCTGCTGCTGCTCGACGAGGGCAATCACGGCTGCGCCAACGTGCCCTACCAGCACCGGTTCTACAGCGCTGACTGGATGGCCGGGCAGCTTCAGCCTGCCGCTGGCCGCGGTGGCCCGGTCGAGCCTCTGACCCGGAGTTCCGGCGCCAGGTAGAGCACCTTGGGCTGCTCCTCGGCGGGCGCCTGGCCGGGCGCGCCGATGGCCGCGATCTGCTCGAGTATCAGCCGCCCCGCCTCGGCCCCGACCTGATAGTGCGGGAAGCTGACCGACGTCAGCGGCGGCCTGAGCCGGTCCATGAACGGCATGTCGTTGAACCCCACCACCGAGATGTCCTGCGGGCAGGACAGGCCAGCCGCATCAAGCGCGGCATAACAGCCCACGGCCAGCATGTCGTTGGCGGCGGCCACGGCCGTGCAGCCGGCGTCCGCCGCGAGCAAGGCGCGGCCGCATCGGTCGCCCTCCTCGAGCGAGTACGCGGTGGCGTGCGCGACCAGGCCGGGATCGGCGGTCAGGCCGTGCGCGGCCATCGCGGCCACGAACCCGCGGTAGCGGGACAGTCCCGTCGACACGTCCTGCGGCCCCGCGATATGCGCGATCCTGCGGTGGCCGAGTCCGACCAGGTGATCGACCGCCATCGCGATGCCGCGCTCGTTGTCCACCGAGACGGCTGGGAAGCCGTAGCCCTCGGCGTTCCGGTTCACGAGCACCACGGGGATCTGCGCCGCGGCCGCCTCGGCCAGCAGCGAGCTGCGCAGGTGCGCGGTTGCGCACACGACGCCGTCGACGTGCCTGGCCAGCATGCCATCGAAGACCAGGCGCTCGCGATCGTCGTCGGAGTCCGTGTTGCCGATCAGGGCGACGTAGCCGTCGGCCGCCAGCCGGTCCTCGATGCCGCGCACGATCGGCGGGAACAGCGGGTTGGCGATGTCCGGGATCAGGACGCCCACGGTGTGCGAGCGCCGGGTTCGCAGGCTTCTGGCCACGGTATTGGGCCGGTAGCCGAGTTCGTCAGCTGCCGCCAGGATGCGGTTCGCGGTCTCGGCGCTGACCAGCAGCCTGGTCTGGTGATTGAGCGCCCGCGATGCCGTCGCCGGATGAACGCCGGCGAGTGCGGCCACGTCCTTGAGGGTTACCTGCGGATCGGACCTCATCGGCGTGTCACGCTCCGATCTGCGCAAGGCCCCCATTGCGCTACATGCTTAGTGTCTCACGCATCGTAACCGCAACCGCCGGATTTGCACCATGATCCATACGATTCGGGCGTGCGCTACGGGCGGTGATCCCGGCGGCGACATCGCGTATGCCGGCCTGGCATAGCTCATTGCGGGCCCATAGCGTGTACCATGCGAGCACTGTATATCCGGTTCGCGAAATTGGTGTTCAACCTCTTGCTGCGCTCACCTGCATCCGTCAGGATCTAGGCTCGATCACAGTACGACGCCCGACCGTTGCTGACCGGGCCGCCGACTCACGGTGCGGGTCGGGGCGCCGACCCGACCGGCTAGATCGCCCTGGAGCTGCGCCGATGACACTTGCACTCCGCTATGCGGTCCGCTCCGACGTCGGCCTGCTCCGGGAGGGCAACGAGGACTCGGCCTACGCCGGGCCGCATCTGCTCGCGGTCGCCGACGGAATGGGCGGATACGAGGCAGGCGAGGTCGCCAGCGCCGCCGTGATCTCATCGGTGGCGCCACTCGACCGGCGGGCCATGCCGGAGTCGGAGCTGATCGACGCGCTCGCCGCGGCCGTCACGACGGCGAAACAGACCCTGCGCCGGATCGTCGACGCCGATCCCGCGGTCGGCAGCATGGGCACGACGCTCACCGCGATGCTGTGGGCGGGCGGCTCGGCCGCCATCTGCCACATCGGGGACTCCCGGGCCTACCTGGTGCGAGACGGCGACCTGTACCAGATAACCCACGATCACACGTTCGTGCAGGCGCTGATCGACCAGGGCCGGATTCGCCCGGAAGAGGCGTCGACCCATCCGCAGCGCTCGCTGCTGCTCCGCGCGCTTGATGGCCGCACCGACGCCGATCCGGACCTGTCCATGCTGACCGCGCAGGCCGGCGACCGGTACCTGATCTGCTCCGACGGGCTGCCGGTCGCGGTCAGCGACGACCAGATACTCGGCTCGCTGGTGGCCACGCCCGAGCCGACCGACGCCGTGCTGGCCCTGATCGACCTGGCCATCAGGGGCGGCGCACCTGACAACGTCACCTGCATCGTCGCCGATGTCATCGATCCGGACATCACCGGCGTGCCGCCCACCAAGGCACCCGTGGTCGTCGGCGCCGCCGCCAGCGCCGAGAGTCACGACACCAAGCCGTTCACCAGGCCAGCGATGGCCCCCGGCGGCGCGGGGATCACCACCATGGGGACCGTTCCGGCGACCGCCAGGTCCCGGGACACGCTGCCCGGCCAGGCGCGCCCGCAGCAGGGCCAGGCCGCGGCCGCCTCGTCCGGCCGGCATGCCGCCGCCGCTGAGGTCGATGATGATGACGACGAGGTCCTGCCGCGCCGTCGCCGGTGGCCGGTGATGACCTCGATCCTGGCACTGTTCGTGCTGCTCATCGGCGGCGGCGTCTTCTTCGGCCATCAGTACCTGAACAGCCAGTACTACGTGGGAACCAGCGGCGGCAACGTAGCGATCTTCCGCGGGCTCGACCAGCAGCTGTTCGGGATCTCGCTGTCGAGCGTCTACCAGAAGACCGCCATCCCGATAACGGGAGTCCCGTCTCAGGATGTGCAGGCCATCAGGCAGGACTCGCCAGGCAGCCTGGCCCAGGCATCGACGCTGCTGACCAACATCCGCACGAGCTACCAGGCCTGCCAGGCCGCTCATGCGGCGGTCAGGCGCTGGGAGGCCGGCAAGCCCAAGCCGGTCAGGGTCAGGGTGAAGGAGGCGAACGGCAAGATCGTGTTCAAGACCGTCACGCCGAAGTACCGGCCGAAGCCGCCCGTCCCGGCCGACTGCCCGGCGCAGCCGGGCAGCGGTGCCTGAGCCTGGCCGGCCCGGGTCATGAGCGGTCGAGCGGTCCTGATCACGGGCGCGTCGCGCGGGATCGGCCGGGCCATAGCGGCTGAGTTCGCCGGGGCTGGCGACCGGGTCGCGCTGCATCATCGCGACTCGGCGGAGCTTGCCGCCAGCCTGGCCGCCAGCCTGCCTGGCGCCGGCCACGTGGTCGTGCAGGCCGACCTGGCCGACGCCGAGGCGGTCCGCGCGATGGTGGACCAGGCCGCCACCCTGCTCGGCGGCCTCGACATCCTGGTCAACAACGCGGGCATCTTCACGCCCCACCCGATCACCGACGTGTCCTACTCGGACTGGCAGGATCAGTGGCGGGCCACCCTCGCGGTCAACCTGACCGGCGCGGCCAATGCCACCTGGTGCGCGGTTCAGCACATGAAGGGCCGCGGCGGCCGGATCGTCAACGTCTCCTCGCGCGGCGCGTTCCGCGGCGAGCCCAACTCGCCGGCCTACGGCGCGAGCAAGGCCGGCCTGAACTCCCTCACGCAGTCGCTGGCCCGCGCCCTGGCTCCGCACGGCATCGCCGTGTCGGCGGTAGCGCCCGGGTTCGTGGCCACCGACATGACCAACGAGCACCTCAAGCCACCGCGCGGGGACGAGATCAGGGCGCAGAGCCCGTTCGGCCGGGTCGCGGAGCCGGACGAGATCGCCGCCGCCGTCCTGTACCTGGCCTCCGAGCGGGCGCAGTGGGCCAGCGGCGCCATCCTCGACCTGAACGGCGCTTCCTACCTCCGCTAGCCGACCGGGCCCGAGATGCCGAGCGCGAGCCGCAGGAACGCCAGCACGTCGGCATCCTCCGCGATGATCTTGCTGGTCGGCTTGCCCGCCCCGTGCCCGGCCGAGGTCTCGATCCTGATCAGCACGGGCGCGTCCCCGGCCTGGCAGGCCTGCATGGTCGCGGCGAACTTGAACGAGTGGCCCGGCACCACCCGGTCGTCGTGGTCCCCGGTCAGCACGAACGTGGCCGGATACCGCTCGCCGTCGCGGATGTTGTGCAGCGGCGAGTAGGCCCTGAGCCACTGATACTGCTCCGGGTCGTCCGGGCTGCCGAAATCGGCGATCCAGGCGCTTCCGACCGTGAACTTGTGGAACCTGAGCATGTCCATCACACCGACGGCGGGCACGCACGCTCCGAACAACTCCGGATGCTGGGTCAGGCACGCCCCGACCAGCAGCCCGCCGTTGGAGCCGCCCGAGATCGCGATCCGGCCCGGGCGGGACCAGCCCGAGTCGGCCAGCCAGCGGGCGCTGGCGCAGTAGTCGTCGAACACGTTCTGCTTGACGGCCAGCCGCCCGGCGTCATGCCAGGCCCGGCCGTACTCGCCGCCGCCGCGCAGGTTGGGCACGGCGAGCAGGCCGCCGCTGTCCAGCCAGGCGGCGTGCAGCAGCGAGAACGACGGCGTGATCGCGATGTCGAACCCGCCGTAGCCGTAGAGCAGGCACGGCACGTCGCCATCGGGGACCACGTCATCACGGCGGGTCACGAACATCGTCACCTCGGTCCCGTCCGCCGAGGTAACGCGCACCTGCTCGACGGTGAACCGGCCCGGATCCAGCGCCGCGGTCGACGCCCTGACCAGCGCGGTCTCACCCGACGCCAGGTCGTGCGACCAGAGCGAGCCCGACTCGGCGAACGACGTCAGGCCGAAGTGCATCAGGCTGCTGCCGTCGCGGCCCTCGATGCCCTCGCTGGTCTTGCACGCATCGGCCACCGACACGAACCCGGGCAGCGGAAGCTCCCGCACCAGGGCGCCGTCGGCATCGTGCACCCGCAGCACCGAGTGGGCGTTCCGCAGGTAGTGGCAGACGAACTGGCCGCCGAACCGGTACGCCGCGAGCAGGGTGTCCGCAGTCTCGCCCACGATCTGAGTCCAGTGCGCCCGGTCCGGCCGGTCCAGGTCGACCGCCACGAGCCGCTTGCGTTCCGCCTGATAATCGGTGACCAGGAAGAAGGTCGAGCCCTGCGTGGCGACGACGTCGGCGATCGTGTCGAAGTCGCCGACCAGCGGCCGCAGCGCGGCGGCCGGGTCGGTCAGGTCGAGCACGTGCACCTGGGCCTGCGGTGCTGTTCCGGAGAAGACCGAGATGATCACGAACCGGCCGTCGTCGCTGACCCGCGCCGACGGGTACCAGTCGGGATGGTCGGAGCTGGCGAAGAGGATTTGGTCGTCGGGCTGGGCGGTGCCGATCCGGTGGAACAGGATCCGGCGCAGCCCGCTCGCCGCGAGATACTCGCCGCCGGGCGGCGGCGGCTCCGGCGCCATGTAGTAGAAGCCGGACTTGTCGGTCCGCCAGGCGGCGTCGTCCGACTTGGCCCACTCGACGACGTCGTCGAGGTCGGCACCGGTGGCGGTATCGCGGACCCGCCAGGTCTGCCAGTCCGAGCCGCTCCCGCTCGTCGCGTAGGCGAGCAGCGAGCCGTCCTCGCTGACGGACACGCCGGAGACCGCGACCGTGCCGTCGGCGGCCAGGGTATTCGGGTCGAGCAGCACCCGCCCGGTGTCGTCGGGCGCGTCCATGACGTACAGCACGGGCTGGTCCTGGAGCCCTGAGTTGCGGAACTGGAACCAGCGCCCGCCATGCTCGGACGGGACGCCGTACCGGGGGTAGTCGGCCAGCTTGACGAGCCGCTCCCGGATCGCCTCGCGGTCGGCGCAGCCGGCCAGCCAGCTTTGCGTCAGGTCGTTCTGGGCCGCCACCCACGCCGCCGTCTGCGGTGAGTTAGTGTCTTCGAGCCATCGATAAGGATCGGCAACAAGCTCGCCGTGGTAATCGTCAGCATCGGGGCCGGTCGCCGTCGGGGGATAACTCAGCACGGTCGGGACTACCTCCTCGTAGAGCCTCGCCTGCCGATCGTAGGCCGAGGATCCCGCGCCAGCAATGTGTTATTGCCTGCTGAACGTTGTTGCAAGTTATTTGCAGGTAACTTAAGGTGGCGCCATGGCAGACAGCAGCGGCCGCCTGGCCACGATCAGGGCCGCGCTGACTCCCGCCGAATGGAACCGGGTCGGCGCGATGACGGCCGTCGTCGTCGCGCTGCACGTGCTCGGCTGGGGCCTGCTCGCCGCCGCCGTCGCCCGCGGGCATTACTACGTCAGCCGGGGACAGGCCTTCGGCGTGGGCACCGGCGTGCTGGCGTACACGCTCGGCATGCGGCACGCGTTCGACGCCGATCACATCGCCGCGATCGACAACACCACCCGCAAACTGGTCGGCGAGGGCAAGCGCCCGCTGTCGGTCGGGTTCTTCTTCTCCCTCGGCCACTCGTCGGTGGTCTTCATCCTGGCCGTGCTGCTGAATTTCGGCATCCGGGCGCTGGACAGCCAGGTCCGCAACAGCGGCTCCGCCCTGCACGGCGTGACCACCCTGGTCGGCACGTCGGTCTCCGGCACGTTCCTCTACCTGATCGCCGCGCTCAACGCGGTCATCCTGGTCGCCATCGTCAGGGTCTTCCGCGAGATGCGCTCGGGCCGGTTCAGCGACGCCGAGCTCGACGAGCAGCTGGCCAAGCGCGGCCTGATGAACAGGCTGCTCGGCCCGCTCAACAAGCGAGTCGACGCCCCGTGGAAGATGTACCCGATCGGCCTGCTCTTCGGCCTGGGCTTCGACACCGCGACCGAGGTCGCGTTCCTGGTCCTGGCGGGCACCGCGGTGATCAGCGGCCTGCCGTTCTACGCGGTCCTGTCGCTGCCGTTCCTGTTCGCGGCCGGCATGAGCCTGTTCGACACGGCCGACGGCTGCTTCATGAACTTCGCGTACGACTGGGCCTTCGCCCGCCCGGTGCGGAAGGTCTACTACAACCTGACCATCACCGGCCTGTCGGTCTTCGTCGCGTTCTTCATCGGGACCATCGAGATCCTCGGGCTGGTCGGCCAGCAGGCCCACCTCGGCGGCCGGTTCTGGGCGTTCATGGCCGGGTTCAACATCAACAAGGCAGGCCTCGTCATCGCCGGTGTCTTCGTGCTGACCTGGGTGGTCGCGCTGGCGATCTGGCGGTTCGGCCAGATCGAGCAGAAGTGGGACGCCGCGATGATCAAGGGCACCGTGCTCGATGACGGCGCCGGACCAGGGGAATCGTCACATGCGGCCGCCGGCCTGCCGTAGCGATGGCAGGATCAGGTAGACGTGATCGACAGACGGAGGGCCAGTGACTTCTGACTCGCCAGCCCGCGCATCGATGCAGGCTGACACGGAGGCTGCCATCTACCGCGCGCAGCGACAGGACAAGCCCTGGGGGCATGAGCAGATCTTCGCCGCCGCCGAAGGCAAGTACGTCGGAAAGATCATCCACGTCACCGCCGGGAACTCGCTGAGCCTGCAGTATCACCAGCGCAAGGACGAGACCATCTGCCTGATCTCCGGGTCGGCGGAGATCCAGTTCGGCCCGGTCGGCGGCGACCTGACGACCCGCCAGTTCGGCCCCGGCGACACCATTCATCTACCGGTCAGGTCCGTTCACCGGGTCACCGCGATCACGGACATCGTTTTCGCCGAGGCGTCGACCGCTCCGCCTGGCTGGCGGGAGGACGTGGTCAGGCTGGAGGACTCCTACGGGCGGACCGGCACCAGCGCGCCGTGACCGGGCGAGCCTAGCTGGCGGCCTGGTGCCGGACCAGGCTCGCCAGCCGCGACCGGAAATGGCCGAACGGCGGGACGGCGGCACCGGGGTCCTTGGCCGCGTCATCCCAGCGCCGAAGCCGGCCGGCGGCCTGGGCGTACGGGCTGGCCGCGAACTCGTCAAGCTCGGCTCCGCGCATCGGACCGCCCTGGACGCCCAGCGTGTAGACCGACGCCGCCGAGAGCGTGCCGGCGTAGCCGGGCTCGACGGCGCACAGGTAGCGCTTCGCCGCGACGTGCAGCCGCACGGGCTCGGTGACGTCGGGGCCGAACCACTGCGCCAGCCAGTCCGCGCCGGTGTGGCTGTGCCGGTTGTCGGTACCCTCCATCAGCCGCTGGCCGCTCACCGCGGAGGTGAAATGGCCGACGTCGTGCAGCAGGGCGGCGACCACCAGCGCGTCCTCCGCGCCTTCGCGCTCGGCTAGCTGTGCCGCCTGGAGCATGTGCGCCGCCTGGGTGACTGGCTCGCCGAGGTACTCGGCGGCTCCCTCGCTCGCGAAGAGCTCAGCGATCCGCTCGACCGGGTCCATGGTCGTCAGCTTAGATCCGCCCGGTGTCCGTCACGGCGGCGGTCCGCGCGGTCCGGGTGACGGCGCCCGCCCCGGCGATCCTGGCCGCGAGCAGCACCGGGATGATCGTCAGCACTATCACGATCGTTACGACGGCATTGACCTCGGGCAGGTGCTGGCCGAGCCGGAGCTGCCCGAAGATCCAGATCGGCAGCGTGTTCTGCGCGCCCGAGGTGAAGACGGTCACGACCACCTCGTCGAAGGACAGCGCGAAGGCCAGCAGCCCGCCGGAGATCAGCGCGGTCGCGACGGACGGCATCATCACGTAGAGCTGGGTCTGCCAGCCGCGGGCGCCGAGGTCCATCGACGCCTCGGCGAGCGAGCCTGGCGTCCGGCGCAGCCGGGCGATCACGTTGTTGAAGACCATGACGATGCAGAACGTGCCGTGCCCGATCACGATCGTCCACAGCGACAGCTGGATGCTGGTGAACGTGAAGAACGAGTTCAGGGCCAGGCCGGTGACGATGCCGGGCAGCGCGATCGGCAGCACGAGCAGGAACGAGATGGCGTCGCGGCCGAAGAACTTGAACTGATTCAGCGCGTAGGCGACGGCCGAGCCGAGCACCAGCGCGATGCCGGTCGCGAGCAGGCCGACCCTGACCGAGAGCAGGAACGCGCTGCGGGCGCCCTCGTCATGCCAGGCGACGGAGAACCAGTGCAGGGTGAAGCCCTGGATCGGCCAGCTCTCGACCGTGGCCGGGTCGAACGCGTAGATCACGATCAGCAGGATCGGCAGGAAGAGAAAGAGCAGCACGAGCGCGACCCAGACGCGCAGCGCCGCCTTCAGCCCGGTCGATTCCATCACAGCTCCCTGAACGCGCCGAGCGCCCGGGCGCCGAGCAGGTAGCAGATCATGATCGCGATGGGCACGATCGCCATCGCCGCGCCGAGCGGGATGTTGTTGGACAGGAAGCTGTCGTAGGCGACGCTTCCGATGAAGACCGAGTTGGTGCCGCCGAGCAGCTCGGGGATGATGTAGTCACCCAGCGTCAGCGAGAACGTGAAGATCGAGCCGGCCACGATCCCCGGCAGCGCCAGCGGCAGGATCACCGACCTGGTCGTCCGCCAGGTCCTGCCGCCCAGGTCCTGCGAGGCCTCGATCATCGAGCCGGGGATCCGGTCCAGCGCCGCGTAGACCGGGATGACCATGTACGGCAGCCAGATGTAGCAGAACGCGATGAACACGGCCCAGTTGGTGTTGATCAGGTTCAGCGGCCCCAGCGCGATCTTGCCCAGGCTCCAGTTCAGCACCCCGTCCCTGGTGAAGACGAGTTGCCAGGCGTAGACCTTGGCCAGGTAGCTCGCCCACAGCGGCAGCAGGATCGCCACGTACAGGATGGTCCGGGTGCGCCGGGTCGCCACCCGGGCCATGAAGTAGGCAAACGGGAAGGCAATGATCCCGTCGACGGCGGTGACTCCGGCGGCCATGCCGACCGTGCGCAAGATGACCGACCGGTAGGCCGGAGTGGTGAAGATCGTGCTGAAGTTCCCGAGGTTCCAGATCCGCTCGAGATTATTGGTGAAGGAATTCGTCTCCCAGAACGCCGTGATCAGCAGCACCACCAGCGCAGCCAGGTAGATCACGAGGAACCAGGCCAGCGGCGGCGTCAGCAGCAAGGTCGCCCGCGCCCACGGCCGGCGCCACAGGGCGGCGCTGATCTTCGACCATGCCCCGGCCGGGCGGGCCGGGCGCGCGCCCGGCCCGCCTGGCCGGCTGACTCATTTGACCTGGGTGTTCCATGCGGTCACCCACTGGGAGTACGGCACGCAGTCCGTCTGCCCGTTGTCGCAGGTGGCGACCGGAGTCTTCCACAGCGCGATGGACTTGAGATACTGCGGGTCGTTGGCGTGGTACTGCGCGCACGAGCCGGGCACGAGCTTGTCCATGTAGGAGCAGGCCAGCTTGTTGTCCGGCGTCTCGCCGTAGTTGGTCGCCTGCTGGGCCTGCACCTTCGGCGTGCTGATGTACTTCATCCACAGGTAGGCGCAGTTCGGGTGCGGCGCCTTGGCGGCGAGCATCCAGGTGTCGGCCCAGCCCGTGGCGCCCTCGCTCGGGATCGTCGAGCCGATCGGGAACTTCGCTCCCTGCAGCGCGCTGACCTGGTACGGCCAGCCGGCCCCGACGACCACGTCGCCGTTCTTGAACGCCGAGATCTCCTGGCTGGCCAGCGGCCAGTAGGACTTGAGCAGCGGCCGCTGGTCGGCCAGCAGCTTGACCGCCGCGGCGAACTGCGGCTGGGTCAGCTCGTACGGGTCGGTGATGCCGAGGCTCTTGTTGTGCGTCTTGAGGTACAGCGCCGCGTCGGCGATCTGGATCGGGTTGTCCGGAACGGTGATCTGGCCCTTGTACTTGCTGTCGTAGATCACGTTCCACGACGTAGGCGCGGTCTTGAACGCCTTCTTGCTGTACATCAGCACATTCGGGCCCCACTGCAGCGACACTCCGTAGTGCACGCCGCTGACGGTGTTGAAGGCCGGCGACTGGAACTGCGGGAAGAAGTTCTTCCAGTCCGGGATCAGGTTCACGTTGACCGGGTGCGCGTCGCCGGCGTAGATGATCCGCAGGTCGGCGTCACCGGACGAGGAGACCATGTCGTACTGGCCGCCGCCGCCGTTGGCCATCAGCGCGACCATCTCGTCCGAGGTGTTGGCGTACTTGGCGTTCACCTGGCAGCCGGTCTGCTGCTCGAACGGCTTGACCCACTCGGGCTGCAGGTAGCCGGCCCAGGCGATCAGGTTCAGCTGACCCTCGCCCTTGCCGATCTTCTTGAGCACCGGCAGGTGCGCGGTCGGCACCCCGCCGGTCGGCGTGCCGTTCCCGCCCGACCCGCCGTTGCTGCTGCCTCCGCCGCTGCTGCACGCGGCCAGCAGCGCGGCGGCGCCGAACAGCGCGAGGCCGGTGGCCGCCCGCCGCTGACTTCCGTTTCGACCGAACATGTTCGTGCCTGCCCTTCCGCGCTGCCCGGCTAGGGCTGCGCGCCCTCCCCTTGCGGAATGATGATGGTCTGATCGGGCAGCCAGGCGATCCTGGCCGCGGCGCCGCCCTCGTTGTGCGTCGCCTTGGGTGCCTGCTCGTTCTGCCTGGCGACCACGAGCACGCCGCCGGCGTCCAGAGCGATGGTGTACCTGGTGATGACACCGACGTACACCACGTCCCTGATGATCCCAGTCTCCGCGTGCCAGCCGGCGGGCGGCTCCTCGCCGTCGGCGAGCAGGCGGATCTTCTCCGGGCGCACGGTCACGTGCCGGCCGTCCCGCTCGATCAGGTTCGAGATGCCGATGAAGCCGGCCACGAAGTCCGTCCGCGGCCGCTCGTAGACCTCGAGCGGCGTGCCGACCTGCTCGATCCGGCCGCCGCTGAGGACCGCGATCCGGTCGCTCATCGACAGCGCCTCCTCCTGGTCGTGCGTCACGTAGACGAACGTGATGCCGACCTCCCGCTGCACATGCTGGAGCTCGAGCTGCATCTCCTGGCGCAGCTTGAGGTCGAGCGCGCCGAGCGGCTCGTCGAGCAGCAGGACCTGCGGCTCGTTGACGATCGCCCGGGCCAGCGCGACCCGCTGGCGCTGGCCGCCGGACAGCTGAGCTGGCTTGCGCTCGCCGAGGCCGGTCAGCCGCACCATGTCAAGCGCGCGCTCGGCGCGCGCGCGCCGGTCCGACTTGCCGACTCGCCTGACCCGCAGGCCGTACTCGATGTTCGCCGCGACCGACATGTGCGGGAAGAGCGCGTAATCCTGGAAGACAGTGTTGATGTCACGCGCATACGGAGGGACCTTGGAGATCTCCCGGCCGGCCAGCTCGATCGTGCCGCCCTCGGGACGCTCGAACCCGGCGATCAGGCGCAGCAGCGTGGTCTTGCCCGACCCGGACGGCCCGAGCAGGGTGAAGAACTCGCCCGGCCGGATCTCCAGGTCGACGCCGTCGAGCGCGACCACGGGACCGTAGTTCTTGCGCAGGCCGCGGACACGGATAGCGGCAGAGCCGCCGCCGTCTCCTTCGGCGGCAGCAGACTGCGCGGGACCTGAGCTAGCGGTCATTCGGCCTGTTGTACCACGTCAGCGGTGAACGGACAACGAGCAGGGCGGCCGAGCGTCTAATAGTTATAAACGCCACATTAGCGGTGATCGGGCATTAGCTGATGGCGCCGGCACCGCCCCGCTCAGTCGTCGAACATCAGCAGGACGCGGTCGTCCCTGGCCTCGTAGCCCAGCTTGATGTACAGCGAGTTGCTGGCCGGATTGGCCAGGTCGGTGAAGAGAATCACGGACTCGGCGCCGCGAGCGAGCGCGAGCGCGCTGATGGCGGCCGTGACCGAGCCGCCGTAACCGCGGCCGCGCCACTGCGGCGGGGTATACACCGGCCCCACCCGCGCGACCCCGGCGATCACCGCGGTCACGCCGGCCAGCGACTTCGGCTCTCCGGCCGCCTCCCACAGCATCAGCTGCCCGCTGGCGAGCCGGCTCCTGACCACCTGACCGGGCGAGTCGTGCTCGCCGACCTCGGCGGCGAACGCCGAGAACCAGTTCGTCACCAGCACCTCGTCCTCCTCCGTCCCGATCCTGGCCGCCCCGTCAGGGAAGGGGTCAGGCGGTACCAGGCCGCCGAGCCGGTACAGGCGCATCCGCCGGCCCAGGCGCCCCCGCGTCCCGGTCCGCTGCTGCCAGGCCCGGCCGAGCGCGGCGACGTCGGGCTCGGCCCCGTTGATACCGGGAAGCCGCACGCCGCGGTCGGCGAGGGCCGTCGCCAGCTCAGCGGCCGAGTCCCGAGGCAGGCCGGTCAGGAGCATCGGGTGCGGCGGCGTCTGGAGTACCGCGGCGCTCACAGAGCCGCCCGGACCCCGGCGCACCGGACGTGCCCTGGTCCGGCACGGCCGCCGGACAGACCCGGCATGACACGCAATCCTTCGTAGTTTCACCTCGGGCAAGCCGACCGATGTAGCCTCGCGCTCTGGCATGCCGGTCAAGCTCGAGAGGATGCGCATGAAGGGCTTCAGGACGTTCCTGTTCCGCGGCAACGTGATCGACCTGGCGGTGGCGGTCGTGATGGGCGTCGCGTTCAACGAGATCGTGCAGGCGCTGGTGAAGTACATCATTACCCCGCTGATCGCGGCGGCCGGGGGCACGCCCAACTTCAGCGCGCTCAAGGTCCCGATCGGCAGCACGACGATCCAGTACGGCCTGCTCCTGAACGCGGTGATCTCGTTCCTCATCATCGCAGCCGTGGTCTACTTCCTGATCGTCGCGCCGGCGGGCAAGATCATGGCGTTCAGCCAGCGCAAGAAGGAAGCCACCGAGCGGCCGTGCCCTGAGTGCCTCAGCACCATTCCCGTCAAGGCGACCAGGTGCATGTACTGCACGGCCAGCGTGCCGCCGACGACTGCCCCGGCCGCGCGCGTGGCGACACCCTAGGTCAGGCGGGCGACCAGTTATACGGGGTCGTCACGGCCAGGCACTCGAATCCGATCCGCTCCAGGATCGGCCTGCTCTGGTCCGAGGCGTCGACCGTCAGGTACCGGTAGCCGCGCTGGGCGGCAAGCTCGGCCCGGTACCGCACCAGGGCACGGTAGATGCCCCGGCGGCGCCACTGCGGCAGCGTGCCGCCGCCCCACAGCCCGGCGAAATCGGTCCCGGGCAGGAACTCGGTCCTGGCCGAGCAGACGGCCTCATCGCCGGCCATCGCGATCACTATGTCGATCGTTTCCGGCGCGTCGGCGAGCTGGGCGAGCAGTGAGTTGCGCAGATCTGAGCGGTCCTGGCCGAAGACGAGCTCGCCCACCCGGGTCAGGCGGGCCACCCCGGCCTCGTCGTTCGCTCGCTCGAGCCGGACGCCGGGAGGCAGCTCGGCGGACCGCAGCGCGTCGCTGATCTCAGCGATCGCGGCGACCATCAGCGACTCCGGCTCGTCCGGCACGAGCCCGGCCGCGGTCAGCCGGGCAGCCAGGTCGGCCGGCTCGTCGTAGCTGTACAGCTTCCACTCGAACTCCTCGCCGCGGCTCGCGAACAACTGCACCTGGGCCGCGATGACCTCGTACGCGCTGCCGGCGTCCAGGCTCGACCACAAGACTCCCGAACCGTCCTGGCCCGGCGGGGCGAGCCGCCGGATCACGCTCGCGCCTGACTCGTATGTCGCGGCCTCGAAGGTCGCACCCGTGCCGTCCGGCTTGGTGCTCTGGCGTACCTGCTCGTTGAAGGCGGCAAGCACCTCGGTCCGGTTCATGGGAGCAACATCATCATGGCGGCCGCGACCGTGCATCCCAATTTCGCCGGACAGCCGGACGGCCAGCGCGTGGCCCAGCGGCCCTGGCCACCCGTGCCCTGGTGCTACGCGCCGGGAACCGCACCCGGGCGCTTCGACCTTGATAGCCGCGGGATGGAGTAGCCGCGGGTGATCCGGTTGCGCTTGGCGTAGCCGGCTGAGGTGTGGTCCGGCCGCTCGTCATAGTCCGGATCGGGCTCGGGCCCCTCATCCAGGTATGCGGCGAGGTCCGGCCGCGGCTTGAACGGCACGACGGGCGGCTGCTCGTCGTCCGAGTCGCCCAAGTCCGAGCCGCCCCACGTCGATGCGACGTCGCCCTGCTGCAGCGGGCTCCCATCGTCGCGGCGGTCCTGCTCCCGCCGGTCCTGGGCGGGCCAGGGCTGCGCTCCAGACGCCACCTCTGGCCGCCGGAGCGGGCCCGGGACGACGGTGACCCCAGGAGCACCGGCCGGACCGTCCGTGCCGCCCGCCGCTGGCGGCGGGATCAGGCCGGTGACGTCGAAGGTCTCGCTCGGATAGGGGTTCTCCAGCGGGTACGGGGGCTCGAGCCCCGAGTGACGTGTCAGGTGCAGGGCGGCCTTGATCCTGGCCTCCGCCGCTTCCCTGGCCGCGGACGCCGCGAGCGCGAGTGGTCCTGGTCCGTCGGCTGCCTGGCCAGCTACGTCAGCGCGGGAGTCCCCGTCGCCCGCAGCCGAGTCAGGGCGCACGGTCTCGGCGTCGGAGGCGGCCGCGGTACCGCCCGCGCCGTCCGACCCGACGGCGTCGTCCTGAGCGGCGGCGCTCGCCCGCTCTGTCGTGCTCTCCGGCACCGTCGTGCCCTCCGGCACCGTCGCGCTGTCGGCCGCCGCCATGCTCACGGGCGCCACCGTGCTCTCCGGACCGACCGCGTCCGCCGCTGCAACCACCGGCTCCCGCGCGATCATGGTCTCTGGGTCGGCCGGATTCTCCGGCCCGGCCGCGCCCAGTTGGGTGACGGCGCCGGGGGCGGCCGATCGGCCCGAGATCGCCGGGGCCGAGGCGATCTCGCCCGCTGTCTGGTCCGCCGCCTCCCGCCCTGGCCTGGTGCCAGGCTGCTCGCTGCCACGCGCCGCGCCAGCCTCCCGCCCTGGCCTGGTGCCAGGCTTCTCGCTTGCACGCACCGCGGCCGCCTCCCGCGCCGCCGCGCTGACCTGGCGGAAGACCGGACCGTCCCGGTCGTCGGCCGCCTTACGGGGCCGGTCCGCCTCTCTTTCTGGCGAGCTGCGTGGCGGGCCCGACTGCTCGGCAACGACGGACGGAGCCTGCGGCGGGACGGGCAGCGGCAGCCCTGTCCGCGCTGCCGCCCCGGCGGGAAGCTCCCGGTCGGCAGGCCGCGCCGCGACCATCGCGTGTACCGGACCGATGCAGTCGTGCCGGTCGAGGAGTGCCGCAAGCTGCTCGGCGTCATCGGCGGAGAGGCCGAACACCACCCGAGGCTGACCCCAGGGCTCCTCGAGCGAGTACCCCACGTAGCTGGAGATCGCTGGCATCGGATCGGCCACCAGGCCATGGACTACACGCCAGCGCTGCCATGCCCGCTCGAGCGCCGATGCAGCCAGTTGAGCCTTGAATACCAATTCTGGATCCCGCATGGCGATCCCTCCCTCATAGCGACGGCACGCTCCCGCCGGACGGCGGGCCCCCGGGCGTCGCTCGCTGCACCAGTCTCATGTCGTGTTGCACGCCGGTGCGCTGCGCGATGTCGCGCACGCCGTGCACAGACGCTTCCGAGCCGCCGCCGGCGATAGCCGAGCAGCGGCATGGCGACAAGTATGGTCTGGCGGTCGCATCCAGCAGGGGCGATTACCCAAAGTTGCTGGACGACTGCGTTCCGAGTTCAGATCCGCCCCGGATGGCGGCCCGCCCGCCCTTCGCTGCGCCGCAGGTAGCGGCTATCGGGCTGGCACGCGCCCGGTGGGCAGCGGAAGAAACTACGACGCCAGACCGTCGTTTGATCGCCGGGAACTCCGCCGTTCCCGCGGCTCGTCAACCAGACATCTAGCGAATTGCAGCTATGGCCGTTAAATAACGGGCAGAATCACCAAGGAGTTACCGCTGGTGTCGATCAAGGTCTGATTGGTCTCGCTGTCCCCCGGCCCCTGGTGAATACCCGAGGCGAAATCCTTCTTTACTTGCGGCATAGGCCGGATCGGCCCCGGCGTCATCGCCGGGAACCGTCCAGAGCACCAACGCTCTGCGCATGACGGCCCTTGCGCGGCGCTAACCGCTGGGGCCGACCCCCCTATTCCTGCGCTGAGCCGCACTAGGCGTGCTCGGACGCGCGCCCACCCCCGAACATCGGGCGCAAGGCTGTGGCCAGGACTTACTCCGAGCGCTGCTGCGGGATGCCCGCAAGCAGGGCACGAACCTCCGTCTCGCGGTAGCGACGGTGGCCGCCAAGCGTCCGAATGGACGTCAGCTTCCCGGCCTTGGCCCACCGGGTCACCGTTTTAGGGTCAACCCGGAACATGGTAGCGACCTCAGCCGGCGTAAGCAGCGGCTCGGCCTCTGGGGTACGTGCAGACATTGTGACGGCCTCTCCTCCTGGACCTGTATTGCGATCCTGCGTCTGTTGAGTTCATTGGCTCCATTTGAAGCCTGCCTTGGATGTCCCATATGGTCTACTGTTACCATATTGCCATCACCAGCGGTGACAAAGCGACCACCAGGAGCAGAAGTTTTGAACGTGTCCCCGTTACCCCCGTTGATCTGAGTCACGTTGCGTGATCCTACAGACACGCACCGTCGCAACGGGCGGATTCGGAAAAGTCATGTCCGCCTCCTGCCGGCTACCGGGCGTAGCCACTCCTGATATAGCTAGTCAGTCATGCTGTATGCGCGCGGACTGTTCCTGCCAGGTCCGCGCATGATGGGACTGTGACACGCAGCTTGATTGCCCCTCACCTCCAAGCTCGCGGGAGGTCACGCACCGTCACGACCAAAACTCATCTCGCGGTCGGCCCGCGTGGCTTCGCGCTACCCCCGGCCACGGAAGAACCCACGGACTGCTGTAACTATCGGCAGTGCCGGGATAATCCTCCGCAGTTCTACGTCATGCTCTGTCACGAGGTATTTGCCCCGCACAGCCAGCTTCATGCATTGCGCGGCATCAATACTCCATGCTCGCCGCCGCCGAATACGCTTGTCAGGTGGAGCCCGGGTCAACGGGGACGCGGGACATGTTCTGCCGGGAGCTGCTGCCGTGGCGACAGTCACAGAACCGGCCGGTAAGGCCGACGCCGTCCAGGATGGCAACGCGGCCCGCAATGCGGGCGGCGCACTGAACCAGGCCAGTCATGAACAGGTTGTCTTCTGTCATGATGCGCCAACGGGCCTGCGGGCGATCATCGCCATCTTTTCGACGGCGCTCGGGCCCGCGCTGGGCGGAACGAGGTTCTATCCGTATCCGAGTGACGACGCGGCGATCACCGACGCCCTGAACCTGTCCAGGGCCATGGCGTACAAGAACGCCCTGGCCGGCCTGGACCACGGCGGCGGCAAGGGCGTCATCATCGGAGATCCCGACGCGCTGAAATCCGAGGCGCTGCTGCGCGCCTACGGCCGGTTCGTCGAGTCGCTCAACGGCCGGTACATCACGGCGTGTGATATCGGCACGTACAGCCAGGATATGGACGTGGTGGCCAGGGAGTGCCGGCACGTCACCGGCCGGACCGAGCCCCACGGCGGTGCGGGCGATTCCTCCGTTCTCACCGCGCTGGGGGTATTCCAGGGCATGCGGGCCGCGGCCGAGCACCTCTGGGGCAGCCCGTCGCTGCAGGGCCGGGCGGTGGCCGTCGAGGGCGTGGGCAAGGTCGGCAGCCACCTGGTGGAGCACCTGATCGCCGACGGTGCCAGCGTGCTGGCCTATGACGTCAGCTCGGCCGCCGTGCAGCGCGTGCTGGCCCGTCGTCCCGAGGTCAGGGTGGCCGCCAGCCGGGACGACCTGGTCACCGCCGACATCGACGTCTATGCGCCGTGCGCGCTGGGCGGCGCAGTCGACGACCGAACGGTTGCGGCGCTGAGCGCCAGGATCATCTGCGGCGGCGCCAACAACCAGCTGGCCCACCCTGGCGTGGACAAGCTGCTCGTCGATCATGGCATCGTCTACGCGCCCGACTACGTCGTCAACGCGGGCGGCGTGATCCAGGTCGCCGACGAGCTCGAGGGCTTCAACTTCGAGCGCGCCAGGGCCAAGGCCGAGCAGATCTACACCACCACGAAGCGGATTCTGGCCCTGGCCGGCCAGGAGGGCGTGCCGCCCTCGGTCGCCGCCGACCGGCTCGCCGAGCGCCGGATGACCGAGGTAGGAAGGCTGCGCGGAATCTGGCTCGGCACGTGATCGGGCCCGGCAAGGACCGCCGGAAGCGCGAGCCGCCCAAAACAGGTACGGTTGTCTATGTACGAAGGCACTAGCCACGCTCGGCTCCATGGGCTGGAACCGTAGCGCGGGCACTGACATGCACGAAATCCGGCAAGCCGGATAAGTGACGCAACGACAACGGGCATCAAGCCGCAGTGATCAGGGACCTGGCAGGTTCCGTAGTTTCGAGGGGGTCGAGCCAATGGGGCGCGGCCGAGCCAAGGCCAAGCAGGTGAAGGTGGCACGCCAGCTGAAGTACAGCGGTGGCGGCACTGACCTTGACCGGCTGCGGGCAGAGCTGGGCGTCGGCATGGATCAGCGGGATACCGGCGGACGGGACGCGTATGCGGACCACGGTGATCGCTACTCCCTGGGCGACGATGCTGCCGGCGAGGACGTCGACGATGACGACGATGATGACGATGATGACGACGACGATGAGGAATGAGCGCGGCTAGCTAACCGCGCTCACGGGTGCCGCCCGACGAGTTGCGCCTGGCCTTCGCCAGCGACGATCTCGCCCAGTGGCCACGACAGGACACCACGTTGCGTCAGCAATCCGATGGCCTGGTCGGCGTCGGCAGGTGCCACGACGGCGGTCATCCCGACACCCATGTTGAAGACGTGCTCCATCTCGTCGCTGTCCACCGAGCCGTGCGCGGCGAGCAGGCCGAAGACGGCCGGCGGAGTCCAGCTCGACCGGTGCAGCACCGCGTCCGCGTCGCCAGGCAGCACCCTGGCCATGTTCGCGGCCAGGCCGCCCCCGGTGATGTGGGCGAACGCACGTACCTCGCACGCTTGCGCGAGGGCGAGGCAGTCCCGGGCATAGATCCGGGTTGGCGTGGCGAGCTCCGCGCCGATTGGCTGGCCGAGCTCGGCCGGCTCCGCGTCAAGATCCAGGTCCGCGTCGTCCAGGATCTGCCTGACCAGCGAGAAGCCATTGGAGTGCAGCCCGGAAGAAGCCAGGCCCAGCACGACGTCGCCGACCTTCACCAGCCCAGGACCGAGCAGCGAGTCCGCCTCGACCACGCCCGTCGCCGCACCGGCCAGGTCAAACTCGTCCGGCCCGAAATGCCCGGGATGCTCGGCCGTCTCGCCGCCGATCAGCGCACAGCCAGCCAGCACGCAGCCTTCGGCGATGCCGGCGACGATCTCGGCGACTCGCTCAGGAACGACCTTCCCGCAGACGATGTAGTCGGTCATGAACAGCGGCTCGGCCCCGCATACCACCAGATCGTCGACGACCATGCCGACCAGGTCGATCCCGATCGTGCCGTAACTGCCCGTTCGCCGGGCGATCACTACCTTGGTGCCGACTCCGTCGGTTGAGGTGGCGAGCAGCGGTCGGCGCATGGTGGCCAGCCGCGACGCGTCGAACAGCCCGGCGAATCCGCCGATCCCGCCGACCACCTCGGGGCCGGCTGTCTTCGAGACCGCGGCGCGCATCAGCGCGACGGCGCGATCGCCCGCCTCGATGTCGACGCCGGATGCCGCGTAGCTCGCGCCGGACGCGCTCACTCGGCCAGGCCCCCGGCCGTCGTGGTCTCGAGCATGAACTTGCCCTGCTCGGACTCGCTGACCGGAACCGGGTAATTCCCGTCGAAGCAGGCCCGGCAGAGCGTGCCGGGCGGCAGCGTGGTGGCCTCGGTCAGGCCCTCCAGCGAGACAAACCCGAGCGAGTCGGCCCCGATCGAGTCCCTGATCTCCTCGACGGCCAGGCTTCCCGCGATCAGCTCGGCGCGGCTGGCGAAGTCGATGCCGAAGAAACACGGCCAGGCGACCGGCGGGCTGGAGATCCGGACGTGCACTTCCGCTGCTCCGGCCTCGCGCAGCATGGTCACGATCGCCCGCTGGGTGTTGCCGCGGACGATCGAGTCGTCCACGACTACGACCCGCTGGCCGGCGATCACGTCACGCAGCGGGTTGAGCTTCAGCCGGATGCCGCGCTGCCTGATCGTCTGGCTCGGCTGGATGAACGTGCGGCCCACGTAGCTGTTCTTGACCAGGCCCTGACCGTAGGGGATGCCACTGCCCTGCGCGTACCCGATGGCGGCCGGCGTGCCCGATTCGGGCACCGGTATCACGAGGTCGGCCTCCACCGGGTGCTCGGCCGCCAGCCGCCTGCCGACCTCAACCCTGGTGGCCTGGACGCTACGGCCGCTGATCGATGTGTCCGGCCTGGCCAGGTAGACGTACTCGAACAGGCAGCCGCGCGGCCGGGCCGCAGCGAAGGTGCGCGACCGGACGCCACGTTCGTCGATCGCGATGAGCTCGCCTGGCTCGATCTCCCGCACAAAGGTGGCGCCGACGATGTCGAGCGCCGCGGTCTCGCTGGCGACGACCCAGCCGCGCGGCAGCCTGCCGAGCACCAGCGGCCGGAAGCCGTGCGGATCGCGAGCCGCGTAGAGCGTGTCCGAGTCCATGAAAACGAGCGAGAACGCTCCCCGCACGTGCGGCAGCACGGCGAGCGCGTTCTCCTCGATACTGGCCGGGCGGTCGCCGGCGGCAGGTCCGGTCGTGATGCCGGAGGCGAACAGCGAGGTCAGGACATCGGTGTCCGAGGTGGCGGTGCCTGCGCCGCGCGGCTGGCCGGCCATAGCGGTGAGTTCGAGTGTGTTGATCAGGTTTCCGTTGTGGCCAAGCGCCAGGCTGACCGACGGGGTGGCCCGGAACGTCGGCTGCGCGTTCTCCCAGACCGACGACCCGGTCGTGGAATACCGGCAGTGCCCGACGGCGATGTGGCCCCGCAGCGTGTTGAGCACTGACTCGTTGAAGACCTGGGCCACCAGGCCCATGTCCTTGAAGACCACGATCCTGGTACCGTCGCTGACCGCGATGCCCGCGGACTCCTGGCCTCTGTGCTGCAGCGCATACAGGCCGAAGTAGGCGAGCTTCGCCACATCCTCGTCGTGCGTCCAGACACCGAACACGCCGCAGGCATCCCTGGGCGGACGGTCGGCGGAACTAAGATCGTGGGACAGTCGGCCGTCAGGCTTGATCACCAGCCAAGTCTAGTGAGCCGGCTGGGGTAACTGGTCGAGGCGACCCGGCCAGCCGGATCTGGCGTCCGCCGCTAGGTGAGCGGGACGGCAGACGCCAGCGGCAGGTACTGCGAGAGATCGGCACGCGGGCCGCTGGCCCGGACGGCGCCACCGGCCACGGCATCGGGCCATTCCGTCCGTCCCGTCGCGAGCATGACCCACGTCTGGGCGTCGGTCTCGACGACGTTCGGCGGGGTGCCGCGAGTATGCCGCAGGCCGGCGATGCACTGCACCGCTCCGAACGGCGGAACGCGCACCTCCACGGATCGGCCGGGGGCGAGCGCCTCGAGCAGTCCGAGGGCGTGGATGACAGCCCCCCGCAGCGCCTCCCGCTGCGGCGTCAGCCCAGCGTCGGCCGCCGCGATGACGCCGTCCAGGCAGGCGGCGCCGAGCGCGGGGACCGTAACCGGTCCGGACCACGGTCCGACGCCGAGCGCGGCTCGCTGCGCGGTTACCGCGTCGAGCAGTCGCTGCGGGTCGAGGCGTCGTGCTGGCATCGACTGCGACCGTAGCCGACCTCAGCCCGGCTCGCACCGCCGGGCGCAGGTCGTGGTTAGCGAGCCATTCACGAGTTGCGGCCAAGCGCCGTATAGGAAAGTGCGGACGAGCCTATAATCGCTGGCTATGCCCGGTCCGCTGAGTGCGCGTCCGCACCGAGCCAGGGGATCGTGGATCCCCCGGCTGGCCGGCGTCGGCGTGATCGTCGTGCTCGCCGCGGGCGGCCTGATCGCGTACGTCGTCACGGCGCACCATCCGGCGCCGCCGCGGCACCGCCATGCTGTCCTGTCGTCCAAGGTACTCAAGGTTCAGACGGTCGGGATCATCGATTTCGGCCCTGACGATGACCGCGACGCGTTCGCGCACGACGCCGACGACCACCCCCTGATGCTCCGGTCCACCCGCGGCGGCCTCAGCTTCGTGGCCGTCCCGGCCGCCGAGCTCGCGTCCGGCGTGCCGGTCTGGACCGCCGACCAGATGGCGGACGGCCGCGAGATCTTCATCTACACCCCGACCGGCCAGTGCCTGACCGCCCGCCGCGGCGGATTGCTCCGGCTGTCGCACTGCGACCTGAGCCTCCGCCAGCGCTGGCGGCCGCTCGACGAGGCGGTCTCGCTCGGGCAGGTCTTCGCGAAATACTCCAGCGCTCAGACTGGGCGCTGCCTGACCGCGCCCGCGAAGAACCCTGGCCCGGCGACGCTGCAGACCTGCGGCCCGGCCAGGCTCAAGACCCAGGAGATCGCGTTCTGGTGGAATGCCTGATCCGGCCTCAGCGGCCCGGGTCAGCCGAACAGCGCGGGCAGCGTGCGCCGGTGGACCGCGCTGAGCTCGGCCAGCGGGATCGCGAACAGCCCGGTCACCTCGAGTGCCTGCCCCCCGGTCGCGCCTAGCGCGGTCGCCGGCACGCCGTGCTCGGCGCACAGCGCCGCGAACTCCGCCTCGGCGCCGGGCCGCAGCACCACGATTGCCCGCCCCGCCGACTCGCTGAACAGCCAGGTGAACGGGTCGGCCGCGGCCGGCCCGGCGGGCAGCGTCAGCACGCAGCCGGTGCCGCCTTCGGCGCCCGGCGGGGCGGCCCGGTTCCCGCCGGTCAGACAGCACTCGGCCACGGCGAGCGCCAGGCCGCCGTCGGACAGGTCATGCGCCGCCGACAGCAGGCCGGCGTCCGCGCCCGTCGTGAGCACCGCGGCCAGCCGCTGCTCCGCCCGCAGGTCCACGGCGGGCGGGCGGCCGCCGAGATGTCCGTGCACCACGTGCGCCCACAGCGACCCGCCGAACTCCCCGGCCGTGTCGCCGAGCAGGACGATCGGCTCGCCGGCCGCGCCGAACCCGCTGGGCAGCCGCCTGCGCACGTCGTCCAGCACGCCGAGCACCCCGACGACCGGCGTCGGCTGGATCGCCTCCGCGCCGGTCTGGTTGTAGAAGCTGACGTTCCCGCCGGTCACCGGGATGCCCAGAGTCAGGCACCCGTCGGCGAGCCCGCGCACGGACTCGGCGAACTGCCACATCACCGCCGGGTCTTCCGGCGAGCCGAAGTTGAGGCAGTTGGTCACGGCCAGCGGCCGGCCGCCGGACGCGGCCACGTTCCGGTACGCCTCGGCCAGCGCCAGCTGGGTGCCCGAGTACGGATCGAGCAGGCAATGCCGGCCGTTGCCGTCGGTGGCGATCGCGACTCCGAGGAACGACTCCTCGTCGACCCTGAGCACCCCGGCGTCGTGCGGCGGGCCCAGCACGGTGTTTCCGCGCACGTCCCGGTCGTACTGCTCGGTCACCCAGGCCTTGTCCGCGCCGGCCGCCGACCCGGCCATGGCCAGCAGGTCGGCTCGCAGCTCGGCGCCCGTGCCCGGCCGCGGCAGAGCGACCGGATCGTCGCCGCGGAGCACGTCCTGGCTGGCCGGGCGCCGCAGCGGCCGCTCGTAGAGCGGCCCGTCAGCCGCGCCGGCCGGCGGAATGTCGACGACGAGGTCACCGTGCCAGCTCACCTCGAGCCGTCCGGTCGGCGTTACCTCGCCGATCACCGTCGCCGGGACGTCCCACTTAGCGCATATCTTGAGGAACCGGTCCAGGTCGCCAGGCTCGGTAACGGCCATCATCCGTTCCTGCGACTCGCTCATCAGGATCTCGGGCGGGGTCAGGCCGCGATCGCGCAGCGGCACCGCGTCCAGGCGCACGGCCATCCCGGCCTGCCCGGCGGCAGCTAGCTCGGTGGTGGCGCACGCGATGCCGGCCGCACCGAGGTCCTGGATCGCCACGACCACCCCGGCGGCGTAGAGCTCGAGGCAGCACTCGATCAGCAGCTTTTCCATGAACGGGTCGCCGACCTGCACGCTCGGGCGCTTGGCCCGCTCCCCGCCCGCGTCACCGGCCCCGAACGAGGCGCTGGCCAGCACCGACGCGCCGCCGATCCCGTCCGGCCCGGTCGGTGAGCCGAACAGCACGACCTTGTTGCCGGGACCGCTCGCCCGCGCCAGCTTCAGGTCGGCGTGCCGCATCACGCCCAGGCACAGGGCATTGACCAGCGGATTGCCCGAGTAGCATGGGTCGAACGCCAGCTCGCCGCCAATATTCGGCAAGCCAAGGCAGTTGCCGTAGAAGGAGATGCCGCCCACCACGCCGGGTAGCACCCGTCTGGTGTCCGGTGCGTCGGCGGGCCCGAAGCGCAGCGCGTCCATGACCGCGACGGGCCTGGCGCCCATGGCCAGGATGTCCCTGACGATGCCGCCCACGCCCGTGGCGGCGCCCTGGAACGGCTCCACGTAGGACGGGTGGTTATGCGACTCGATCTTGAACGTGACCGCGTAGCCCTGCCCTACGTCCACCACCCCGGCGTTGTCGCCGATCCCGGCCAGCAGCGCCGTCGTGGGCGGCGCCTTGTCGGCGAACTGGCGCAGGTGCACCCGCGAGGACTTGTACGAGCAGTGCTCGCTCCACATCACCGAGTAGATCGCCAGCTCAGAGTCGGTGGGCCGGCGCCCGAGCTGCGTCACGATGCTCGCATACTCGGCGTCGGTCAGGCCGAGCGCGGTATGAGGCTGGCCCGCGCCGGGCGTCGCCACGGCATCAGCCACGGTGTCAGGCCTGCTCATGCCGCGGCCGCCGTAGTCAGGATGGAGGAGAAGAATCGCAGTCCGCCGGTCCCTGGCCCGGTGAGCGAGTCGATCGCGTGCTCGGGATGCGGCATCAGGCCGACCACGTTTCCGGTGGCGCTGGCGATCCCCGCGATGTCGCCGGCGGATCCGTTCGGGCTGCCGTCCGCGTAGCGGGCCACGACGAGGCCGCTGGCCTCCAGGTCGGCCAGCGTCTGCTGGTCGGCGGCATAGGCTCCGACGCCGCTCTTGAGGACCACCGTGACCACCTCGCCAGGTGCGTAGCCGCGCGTCCACCCGGTCCGGTTGTTCTCGATCCTGATCCGCACATCCCGGTTCACGAAGTGCAGGCCGGAATTTCGGGTCAGCGCGCCGGGCAGCAGGTGGGCCTCGCAGAGCACCTGGAAGCCGTTGCAGATGCCGAGCACCGGCAGGCCCGCGTTCGCCGCCGGGATCAGCTCGGCCATCACCGGCGCGAACCTGGCGATGGCACCGCAGCGCAGGTAGTCGCCGTAGGAGAACCCGCCGGGCAGGATCACCGCGTCGACGCCGCGCAGGTCGCGGTCGCCATGCCAGAGCGGGATGGGTGTTCCGCCCGCTCGCACGACCGCCCGGCTGGCGTCGGCGTCGTCAAGCGATCCAGGGAAGGTGACGATTCCCACCTTGAGCGTCAATGGCGTCCTCGATAGCATCCGCGGCCCTGGCGGCTGGCCAGGCCTGCAGGCAGGCTACCTGGTCAGCCGGCGTCCCTCAGCGCCCAGCCTCCCAGGCCGGCGAGCGGCGCGTCGTCCCGCCACTCGATCCGCTTGCGAAGCTGCACGACGGTTCCCCGGCCCGGCCCGGTATGGAGGCTGACGTCGTCGACGCACGCCCGCATGATCGCCATCCCGCGGCCAGACTCGGCCAGCTGGGCGATGTCGCTGCTCCGGCCCCGGCGGCCGAGCAGCGAGACGGGTCGGACCGGCGGACGACGCAGGTGGCGGCTGAGGTGCCGACGGCGGGCGGCCCTGATCCTCGCCGGGTCGAAGCCGCGCCCGTTGTCGAGCACCTGGAGCACGACCCGGCTCCGGCCGACCCGGGCGATGACGTCGTACCCCTGCCCAGGACCGGCATGCCGCAGCACGTTCGTGCACGCTTCGGTCGCGGCCAGCAGCAGGTCAGAAATACAGCCCTCGTCGACGCCGATGCGGCTGAGGGTGTCACCTAGCACCCGGCGCATCACCGGAATGCTGAGCGATTCGCGGGGAAACACTAGACAGAACCGGACATCTCTGGCCAGTTCTTGCGAGTGCAGCACCCGAGTGCGCATTGTCTCCTCTGGTTCCTCGACTACCCCTCGGCTCTTCTCACATTGTGAGAGTTTCCACAGCCGGGGCGCGGTAATCATAAACTCGGGCGATCTTCGGACGAACAGTGCGGTTCTCCCAGGTCAACAAATGATTGCCGACGGCGATTCCAGATCCCGGGCCAGCTTGCGGCCAGGGGATACATCGCCTGCGGCGGCTGGGGAATCAGCGTCCGCGGCGGCGCACGAGGAGAAGGATGTTTGGATTCACTCGGAGCGGTGAGGTGGGTGGCGGTACAGAATCGTCAGGCCGCTCAGGGACCATGGATTGCGAATTCCTCGATGATCGGGTTGGCCAGCAATTCGGCGGCCAGTTCGGCGACCCGAATCGTCATCGGGCCGGCTTCGCCAGGCTCGCCGATCTCGACCTCGAACCGCTTGCCCTGGCGTACGGCGACCACCTCGGTGAAGCCGAGCCGGTGGCATGCTCCGGCGATCGCCTCCCCTTGCGGGTCGTGGATCTCCGGCTTCAGCATGACGTCGACAACTATCTTGGCCACAGCACGCAGCGTACGCGAAGACAGCACTTGACCGGCCCGCAGGAGCGCCGAGTACTGTCACAGCGGAACACGATGACCGAATGACCGCCCGTTCGCGCGCCGACGGGTGGGACCTCGATCCTGAGCAGGCAAGGAGTGGCACGTGGCCGTCAAAGCTGCCGGGCAAGCTGCCTCCCCGTCCCGAACCCACCATGAGCCGCCCCCGACGCCACAGCTGATCCAGCTGCTGACGCCCGAGGGCGAGCGAGCCGAGCACCCCGACTACCCGCTCGACCTGACGCCGGACGAGATAAAGGCGCTCTACCGCGACCTGGTCCTGGTCCGCAGGATCGACTTCGAGGCCATCGCGCTGCAACGGCAGGGCGAGCTAGGGATCTGGGCCTCGCTGCTCGGCCAGGAGGCGGCTCAGGTCGGCTCGGGCCGTGCGCTCGGCCCGCGCGACATGGCCTTCCCGACCTACCGCGAGCACGGGGTGGCCTGGTGCCGTGGCCTCGACCCGGCCAAGCTGCTCGAGCTGTTCCGTGGCGTCAGCCATGGCGGCTGGGACCCCAAAGCGCACAACTTCCACCTGTACACGATCGTGATCGGGGCGCAGACCCTGCATGCGACCGGCTACGCGATGGGCATTCAGCGCGACGGCGCACTCGGCGAGGACGGCGAGGCGGCGATCGTCTACTTCGGTGACGGGGCGACCAGCCAGGGCGACGTGAACGAGGCGTTCATCTGGGCCTCGGTCACCAACGCCCCGGTCGTGTTCTTCTGCCAGAACAATCAGTGGGCGATTTCCGAGCCGCTCGACCGGCAGACCAGGATCCCGCTCTATCACCGGGCCCGCGGGTTCGGCTTCCCCGGCGTCCGCGTCGACGGCAACGACGTGTTCGCCTGCCTCGCCGTGACCCGCCAGGCCATGCAGGCCGCCCGCGAGGGCCAGGGACCGACGCTGATCGAGGCGTTCACCTACCGGATGGGCGCGCACACCACGACCGACGATCCGACCAGGTACCGGCTGTCCGCCGAGCTTGAGTCGTGGAAGCTGAAGGATCCGATCGAGCGGGTGAAGCAGTACCTGATCCGGTCGGGCATGGCGCAGGAGAGCTTCTTCACCGGCGTCAGCGCCGAGGCGGACGAGGTGGGCGTCAGGATCAGGAAAGCCTGCCTGGAGATGCCCGACCCCGATCCGCTGTCGATGTTCGACCACATCTACGCCGAGCCGAGCGGGCTGCTCGAGGACGAGCGCGCCCAGCTGGCCGCTTACCTCAGCTCCTTTGTCAGCGAGGGGGCCGCGCGATGACCTCACCCGCCGCAGGCAAGCAGAACGCTGGCAAGCTCACGCTCAGCCGGGCACTGAACGAGGGCCTGCGCAAGGCCATGGAGAACGACCCCAAGGTTCTCATCATGGGCGAGGACGTCGGCCGGCTCGGCGGCGTCTTCCGCGTCACCGACGGCCTGCAGAAGGATTTCGGCGAGGACCGGGTGATCGACACCCCGCTGGCCGAGTCTGGCATCGTCGGCACCGCGATCGGGCTCGCGCTGCGCGGCTACCGCCCGGTCTGCGAGATCCAGTTCGACGGATTCGTGTTCCCCGCCTTCGACCAGATCGTCTCCCAGCTGGCCAAGATGTCCTACCGGTCAGCCGGCCACGTCCGGCTGCCGGTCGTCGTGCGCATCCCGTTCGGCGGCGGCATCGGCGCCGTCGAGCACCACAGCGAGTCGCCGGAGGCGCTGTTCGCCCACATCGCCGGCCTGCGCGTGGTGGCGTGCGGTGACCCGGCCGACGCGTACGCGATGATCCAGCAGGCGATCAGCTGCGACGACCCGGTCATCTTCTTCGAGCCCAAGCGGCGGTACTGGGACAAGACCGACGTCGACCTGGCCGGGGGCGTGGCGGCTGCGCTCCCGATCGACTCCGCGCGAACGCTCGTCACCGGCACGGACGTGACCCTGCTCTGCTACGGGCCGATGGTCAGAACGTGCGTGGAGGCGGCCGTCGCGGCGCAGGAGGAAGGCAGGTCCATCGAGGTCATCGACCTGCGGTCGCTGTCGCCGCTGGACACCGAGACAATCTTCGCATCGGTGCGCAAGACCGGCCGGTGCGTGGTCGTGCACGAGGCGGCGGTAACCGGCGGCCTCGGCGGCGAGATCGCGGCGCGCGTCTCGCAGGAATGCTTCTACCACCTGGAGGCCCCCGTGCTGCGGGCCGGCGGCTACACGACGCCCTATCCGCCGTCCCGGATCGAAGATCACTACCTGCCCGACCTTGACCGGGTGCTCGATGTTGTCGACCGCGCCTTCGGCTACTGAGAGGACGTCATGTCAGAGCTCAAGCAGTTCAAGCTCCCCGACGTCGGCGAGGGCCTGACCGAGGCGGACATCGTCAGGTGGCTCGTCCAGCCCGGCGACAAGGTCACCATCAACCAGATCATCGTCGAGATCGAGACGGCGAAGGCCGTTGTCGAGCTACCGAGCCCCTATGAGGGCGTGGTCCAGGACCTGCTCGTGCCGGAAGGCACGACGGCCGACGTCGGCATGCCGATCATCTCGGTGCAGGTGGGCGCGGATGATTCGGGCGGCGCACCGGATACTGGCGAAGTGGCCGCGGCGGGCGCGAACGGCGACGCCGGTCCCGCCGATGCGGGCGTCGGGCTGGCCGGCGTGCCCGCGCCGCCGGCCGAGATCTCGGAGCCGCCTGCCGAGGGCGCGGTTGAGCCCGGCATCTACGGCAGCCCGGCGCCCAGGGAGGAACGCCAGGCCGTCCTGGTCGGCTACGGCGTCAAGCTCGGCGCGACCAAGCGCCGGGCCAGGAAGCCCGTCCCGGCCGGTGCCAGCACCACCCAGGCCAGCACCACCCCGGCCAGCACCGCCCAGGCCAGCACCGGCCAGGCCGCGACGACCACCACCGACCGGGCCGCCGCCGAAGCGGGCACCGGCGCCGCGAGCGACGGGCGGGCAGCGGTCCTGGCCAAGCCGCCGGTCCGCAAGCTGGCCAAGGAACTCGGCGTGGACCTGGCCGGGCTCACCGGGACCGGGCCGTCGGGCTCGATTACCCGCGACGACATTCAGGCCGCCGCGGCCGCCGTCACCCCGGGGCCCGAGGCCGGTGCCCAGGCGGCCGCACCCGCACCCGAGCCCGGCCTGGCGCAGGTCGCCGCCATCCCACTGGCGTCCTTGCCGCGCGAGGAGCGGATCGCGATCCGCGGCGTGCGCAAGCACACCGCGGCGGCGATGGCAGCGAGCGCCTTCACCGCGCCGCACGTCACCGAGTTCCTGCAGATCGACATCACCGAGACGATCACGGCGACGGCCCGGCTGAAGTCGCTGCCCGAGCTCGAGGGCATCAGGGTCTCGCCGCTCCTGCTCGTGGCCAAGGCGCTGCTGGTCGCGGCGAGCCGGTACCCGATGATCAACTCCTCGTGGGACGAGGGCGCCCAGGAGATCGTGGTCAAGCACTACGTGAACCTGGGTATCGCGGCCGCCACCGACCGCGGCCTGGTGGTTCCGAGCGTGAAGGACGCCCACGCGCTCTCGCTGCCCGGCCTCGCGCAGGCCATCAGCGATCTGGCCAGCACGGCCCGGGCGGGCAAGTCGACCCCCGCCGACCTGCGCGGCGGCACGATCACGATCACCAATGTCGGGGTCTTCGGTGTCGACACCGGGACCCCGATCATCACCCCCGGCGAAGCGGCGATCCTTGCGTTCGGCCAGGTCAAGGATGCACCCTGGGTCGTTGACGGGCAGCTCGCCGTCCGCAAGGTCTGCACGCTCGCGCTCTCGTTCGACCACCGGATCGTGGACGGAGATACCGGGTCGGCCGTGCTGCGCGACGTCGGCGCGATGCTGACCGACCCGCTGCGCATGCTCGCCTGGTCCTAACCTCAGCGACATCAGCTGACCAACCGAACGGAGCGCGATGATCAGGCATGTCGCAATGATCAGCTGGAAGCCGGAGGCGACCGCCGAGCAGAAGCAGCAAGTTAGCGCCGACCTGGCGAAGCTGCCTGGGCTGATGCGCGAGCTGACGGGCTCGCGAGCGTACGTATTCGGCTCCGACCTCGGCGTCACGGAGACCAACGCCGACTTCGCGATCGTCGCCGACTTCGACGACGTGGAGTCCTACCTGGCCTACCGCGACCACCCGGCCCACGTCGAGGTGGTGAAACGGTCAATCGCCCCCATAGCCGACCGCCGGCTGGCCGTCCAGTTCGAGCTCTAGCCCAGTCGCAGCAACAGCGCTGAACCCCTGCTGCTGCTATAGCGACAGCAGGGGTTCAGCGCTGTCGTCAGGAGCGGGTCAGAACGCGGACTCGGGGAGGTCCATCAGGTCGGTGGACGTGGTTTCGAGGATCTCGCGCTCGGCGGCCAGCCGGGGCAGCACCGTCTCGGCGAAGAACCGGGCCGCGGCGACCTTGCCCTGGTAGAACGCGGTGTCGCCAGCACCAGCCGGACCAGCGCCGGCCGCGGCTTCATCGAGCGCCCGGGTGGCGATCTCGGACTGGCGGACGAGCAGCCAGCCGACCACCAGGTCACCGAGCGAGAGCAGCAGCCTGGTCGTGTTCATGCCGACCCGGTCGATCTCGCCGGGCTGCTCCAGGCTGCCGGCCAGGTAGCCGTGCAGCGTGTTCACCATCGCCTCGACGTTGTCCACCGCCCTGGCCAGCGCGGCCCGCTCCTTCTTCAGCCGGCCGTTGCCGTACTCGGCCCGGGCGGTCTGCCTGATCGCGGCGAGCAGCTCGGACAGGGCCTCGCCCTGGTTGCGGACGATCTTGCGGAAGTACAGGTCCATGCCCTGGATGGCTGTCGTGCCCTCGTACAGGCTGTCGATCTTCGCGTCCCGCAGGTACTGCTCGACCGGGTAGTCCTGCAGGTAGCCCGATCCGCCGAAGGTCTGCAGGGAGAGCGTCAGCATCTCATAGGCCCGCTCCGAGCCCAGCCCCTTGACCAGCGGAAGCAGCAGGTCGTTCATCGCCACCGCGTGCTCGTCGGTCACTCCGGCCGCGCCGGCCCGCTGAACGGCGTCCTGGAAGGTGGCCGTGTACAGGACCAGCGCCCGCATGCCCTCGGCGTAGGCCTTCTGCAGCATCAGGATCCGCCGGACGTCCGGATGATGCATGATCGTCACGCGCGGTGCCGTCTTGTCGGCCATCTTGGACAGCTCGCCGCCCTGCACCCTCGTCTTGGCGTACTCCAGGGCGTTCAGGTAGCCGGTCGACAGCGTGGCGATCGCCTTCGTGCCGACCAGCATCCGGGCGTGCTCGATGATCATGAACATCTGCTTGATGCCCTCGTGCACGTCACCGACCAGCGTGCCGACCGCGGGATGCTCGGCGCCGAAGGTCAGCTCGCAGGTCGCGGAAACCTTCAGGCCCATCTTGTGCTCGACATTGGTCGCGTAGACGCCGTTGCGCTCGCCCAGCGAGCCGTCCGGTCGGACCAGGAACTTCGGCACCAGGAACATCGACAGTCCCTTGGTGCCCGGGCCGGCGCCCTCCGGCCTGGCCAGCACGAGGTGGAAGATGTTCTCCGCCATGTCGTGCTCACCGCTGGTGATGAACCGCTTGACGCCCTCGATGTGCCAGCTGCCATCGGGCTGCTGGACGGCCTTAGTCCGCCCCGCGCCGACGTCCGAGCCCGCGTCCGCCTCGGTCAGCACCATCGTCGCGGTCCACCGGCGCTCGATGGCCTGCTCGGCGAAGCGCCGCTGCGCGGGCGTGCCAAGCTCGTAGAGCGCGTGCGCGAAGGCCGCGCCGCTCGAGTACATCCAGATCGCCGGGTTGGCGCCGAGTACGAGTTCCGCGACCGACCAGACGAGCGATCTCGGCGCGACCGTCCCGCCGAGCTCGGCCGGGATCTCGAGCCTGAACCACTCCGCATCGACGAACGCCTTGAACGACTTCGCGAAGGCCTCGGGCATCCGCACCGAGTGCGTCGCCGGGTCGAACACCGGCGGGTTGCGGTCGCTGTCCGCGAACGACTCCGCGAGCGGGCCGGTCGCAAGGCGGTTCATCTCGTCGAGCATGCCGCGCGCGGTGTCCTCGTCGACCTCGTCGAACGGCGCCGTCCCGAGCACGCTCTGACGGTCAAGCAGTTCGAACAGGTTGAACTCGATATCGCGCAGGTTGCTCTTGAAGTGGGTCATATTCAGTCTCCGCCCGGTCTCCCCGTCATGCACCGGCTAGCACCTAGTTACCGGTGAGTAACAAAGTCTACTACTCGCTGGTAACTACGGGAAGTCTTTCGGCGCCAGCCGTTCCGGACATTCAGCGGCATTCAGTGCAGGATGTTCACCGCACGGGCGATGACCAGGGCTCCGAGCGCGAGCGAGACCGCAGATTGAACCAGCATGGTCAGCTTGGCCCACCGGGCCAGCGGCATGACATCGGTCGGGCTGAACGCCGTCGCGTTCGTGAACGACATGTACAGGTAGTCCACGAACCGCGGGCCCCAGCCGCGTGGCGTCAGCTCGGGCGCGGTCATCTGCGGAAAGAGCAGGTCAGGAAAGGGCCTGGTGCCCTGCAGCCGGTGCACGGGACCGCCGCGGTCGAATTCCCAGTACCAGAGCGCGAAGGCGATCACGTTGGTGCCCCAGATCGCCGCGCCGGACGCGAGCAGCGCGATCGGGGCCTGGTTCGGCGCGACGTGCAGCTGGCTCGTGACGATCGCCTTGATCAGCAGTCCGGCCGAGGCTGCGTTGGCCGCCGTGATCAGCAGGATCAGCGCGACGCTGGCGGACCTGATCGGTCCGGACAGGCGCTCGATCCGGACCGGGTTCGCCGCGCTCAGCCCGATCAGCAGCGCGCCTTCGAGCGCGGGCAGCAGGAACCTCGGCTGCAGGCTGAGCTTCGGCGACAGCAGCCACTGCAAGACGATGGCCGCGATGACGGCGGCCGAAACCGGCCAGCGCGGCTCGGCCCGCTCCTGGCGGTGCAGCCTGGCGCCCCCCGCCGCCTGCACCCGCTCGGCCACGTGGTCGATCAGCCGGATCATCTCGTCCGGCCACGGCACCGCCGGCGCGTCAGGCGGCCGGGGCTGGCCGGACGGGCCGGGCCGGGCCGCCGGGCCGGGCAGGCCCGCCGGGTCGGGCTGGGATTCGCTGGCCGGCGGATCGCTATCCTGCATGAGCCTCATTGTGAGGCCAGGCCGTTCACCGATTCACGTCTATCGATCTACAGTGTCGGCATCGGCGCGAACACCCCGGACCGAGCAAGGCGGAACTCGATGGCGCTTGGCCTCACCCAGGAGCATCTGGACCTCGCGGCCGCGGTACGCCGCTGGTCGCAGCGGCATTGCCCGCCGGACGTTGTGCGGGCCGCCGCCGACGGCCCCGACGGCGGCGCGGCGCGCTATCGGGCTGAGCTCACCTCTAGCCTCGCCGAGCAGGGCCTGTTCGGGCTGCATCTGCCCGAGGACGTCGGCGGCCAGGGGTTCGGGCTGCCGGAGCTCGCCGTCGCGCTGGAGGAACTCGGCCGGGCCCTGCTGCCCGGCGCCTTCCTGCCGACCGTCCTGGCCGCCGCGGTCCTGGCCGAGACCTCCGCAGCCGCCCGGCCGGCGGCCAAGCTGCTGTCCCGGCTCGCGGACGGGTCGCTCACCGGGACCGTGTCCCTGGCCACCGGCCTGACCGGCGTTCCCGGCCCGGACGGCGGCCTGGTGGTCACCGGGCAGTCAGGGCCCGTGCTGGCCGGATCGATGGCCGACGTGATCGTCGCCGGGGTCGCCGCCGGCGGCGGCGAGACCTGGGTCGCGCTCGACGCCTCCGGCCTGGACGTGACGGCTGCCTCGGCCGTCGACCTGACCAGGCCGATCGCGAGCCTGCGGGCCGACGGCCTCACCGTGCCCGCGGACCGGATCCTGGCCGGGCTCGACCGCACCGCCGTGACCAGCCTGGCCGCCATCCTGTTCGGCGCGGAGGCCTGCGGGATCGCCGACTGGGCGGTGCACACCGCGACGGAGTACGCGAAGATCAGGCACCAGTTCGGCCGCCCGATCGGCCAGTTCCAGGCGGTCAAGCACCGCTGCGCCCGGATGCTGACCGGCGCGGAACAGGCCGCGGCCGCCGTCTGGGACGCCGCGCGAACCCCGCCGGGTGCCGACCGCGAGCTGGCCGCGGCCGTGGCGGCCGTGGTCGCCGTCGACGGCGCGCTCGACGCGGCGAACGACTGCATCCAGACCCTCGGCGGCATCGGCTACACCTGGGAGCACGACGCCCACCTGTACTACCGGCGGGCGATGTCGCTGCGCGCGCTGCTCGGGGCGTCGGGCCGGTGGCGCGAGCGCGTGGCCACGCTGGCCATGGCGGGCGCGGTCAAGCCGGTCCGGGTCGAGCTGCCCGACGGCGACGCCGAGTTCCGCGCCCAGGTGCGGGCCGAGCTGGCCGAGATCGGCTCGCTCACCGGCCGGGACCGGACCGCCAGGCTGGCGGCTGGCGGCTGGGTGCTGCCGCACCTGCCGCGGCCCTGGGGGCGAGCCGCCGGGCCGCTCGAGCAACTGGTCATCGACGGGGAGATGCGGGCCGCCGGCATCCAGGCTCATAACCTCGCCATCGGCGCGTGGGTGGTCCCCGCCCTGATCCAGTACGGCACTGCGGAGCAGCAGGAGCGCTTCCTGCCGGCCACGCTACGCATGGACTACCTGTGGTGCCAGCTGTTCAGCGAGCCGGGCGCGGGATCGGATCTGGCCGGGCTGACGACGCGGGCCGAGCGGGCGGACGGCGGCTGGCGGATCAGCGGCCAGAAGATCTGGACCTCGCTGGCCAGGCAGGCCGCGTGGGGTATCTGCATCGCGCGCACCGATCCGCGGGCCGCCCGGCACGACGGCATCAGCTACTTCCTCGTCGACATGGCCTCCCCGGGCATCGACGTCCGCCCGCTGCGCGAGATCACCGGGGACGCATCCTTCAATCAGGTGTTCCTTGACAACGTGTTCGTGCCGGACGACTGCCTGGTCGGCGAGGTCAACGGGGGCTGGCGGATCGCGCGGACGACGCTGGCCAACGAGCGGGTGTCGCTCTCCCAGTCGTGGACGTTCGGGTCAGGGGTGGCTGAGCTGCTCGCCGTGGCGAGGGCCGCGGGCGACGCTCCGCTCGGGGACGTCGGCAGGCTGGTCTGCGAGGGCCGGGCGATCGACCTTCTCGGCCTGCGGGTGGCGCTCAAGCGGATTTCCGGTACCGAGCCCGGTGCCACCGGCAGCGTGCGCAAGCTGCTCGGCATGCGCAACGCCCAGCAGATCGCCGAGCTGTGCTTCGCGCTGTCCGGCGCCAGCGGCGCGGTCGCGGACGGCGCCGGCTCGCCGGTCGGCAGCAACGGCGCGCCTAATGGCGCCCACTGGGCCCGGCAGACCCTGGCGGTAAGGGCCGTGACCATCGGCGGCGGAACGACCGACATCCAGCTCAACATCATTGCCGAGCGCATCCTCGGGCTGCCCCGCGACCCTGACCCACCCGGCCAGCCCGCCCGCTAGCGAGCCAGCCAGCCTTCTGGCCCGCCAGCCTGCTCACGACGGCCAGGCCGGCCCCGAAATGCGGCTCGCAGGGCGAGTCAGACAGCAGATGCCCGCTAGTTACTCTGCGTGAGGTTACCCTTTTCGGGGCGAGATCTCTGGGGGGTTGATGACACGTGGCGGCGTGCCCGCGGACAGCGGGACTGGCCAGCATCGCACGCACCCCTCCCGCGGCACCGGCGCCCTGGCGGCGCGCAGGCAGCTCACCGATCACATCGCGGCGAGCAGGCATGCCAGGACGCAGCGGACGCTGGCCCTGATCACCAGCGCGCTGTCGCTGCTCGTCCTGCTCGCGTCGGGCGGCGGCTGGCTGCTGGCCGGCTACGTCAGCAGCCACCTCGGCCGGGTGAACGCCGGCACGTCGGCGGCCGCGCAGCCGGCCCGCTCAACATCCTGCTGGCCGGCGTCGACATCAGGGCCGGCCTGACCAAACGCCAGCAGCGCGTACTGCACGTCGGGCACGCGACCGGCCATAACTCCGACACGCTGATGGTGGTCCACGTGACGGCCGATCACCGTCACATCTCGGTGGTCAGCCTGCCCAGGGACTCCTGGGTAAACATTCCAGGCTTCGGGATGAACAAGATCAACGCCGCGATCGGCCTGGGCGGGCCGCCCTTGATGGTCCGGACTGTGGAGCAGGCAACGGGCCTGACCATCAACGACTTCGTCGAGGTGAACTTCCTCGGGTTCGTGAAGATCATTGACTCGCTTGGCGGCGTCGACATCTGCCTGCCCTATGCGGTGAACGACCCCTACAGCGGGCTGCGCATGTCAGCCGGGCGCCATCACGTCGGCGGGATCAGGGCCCTGCAGTTCGCCAGGGACCGGCATTCCTTCGCGCTGTCCGACCTGGCCAGGATCTCCGACCAGCAGCAGCTGCTCTCCTCCGTGCTGTCCGAGGCGGCTAGCTCGGGCACGCTGACCAACCCGGTCAAGTTCTCGCGCTTCCTCGCCGCCGCTACCTCGGCCACCCGGGTCGATCAGCAGTTCAATGTCGTCGGCCTGGCCGATCAGCTGAGGTACATCAGGCCGGGTGCCGTCTCGTTCACTACCGTGCCGCTGGCCAGCACCAACTACCAGGCCCCGAACGGCGAGTCGGCGGTGCTGTGGAACGCACCGGCGGCTACCGCCCTGTTCGCGCGGATCAAGGCGGACCAGCCGGTCACGCGACGACGGCAGGCCGGCCGCACGCCCGGGGTACCGGGCGGACAGCCGAGCGTCTGGCAGGCCAAGCCGAAGACGGCAGCGCAGGCGGCCTGCCACTGAGCCGCGCTGCCGTCGCGGATCAGACCCCGGACGCAGGCGGGAAGAAGCCGGGCTGCCCCGGCTGGGAACCGGCCTCGTCGGCTGACTCAGGGGAGGCAATCGGAGTCGCCTCAGGGAACGCCGTAGCCGGCGGGAAGCCGGCCGGGGCACCCGGCGGCGGGGACAGCCGGCGGGAAGCCGGCCGGCTGGGGGAATGATGTCGGCGCCGCACCGGGGAAACCAGCCTGGCCGCCCGGCGGGTACCCGGGCTGCCCGCCATACCCCGGCTGCCCGCCGTACCCGGGCTGCCCGCCGCGTACCCCGGCTGCCCGCCGTACCCGGGCTGGCCGCCGTACCCCGGCTGGCCGCCGTAACCGGGCTGGCCGCCATAGCCGGGCGCCGGGCCGGCCGGCACGTTCGGGTCCACCGGCGGGGCGCTGGTCAGGAAGTCTCCGGGACCCTGCATCTGCGCCTGCTGCGCCTGCCACTGCTGGACCTGGGCCTGGGCCTGGGCGGCCTGCTGGACCAGGTCGACGTTGTACTGGCCCTCGTGCTGGGCCAGGTCGGCCAGGATCTGCGTGATCTGGGCTTCGGAGTCGCCGGTCGCCCGGCCGGTGCGCTCGGCCAGGACGGCGATCCCGAGCGCGCGCAGCAACTGATCGGCCCGGCGCTGGGCCGGCATGTTGTCGATCTTGGCCATTCCCTGATTGGCCTGCTGCGCAAGCGTCGACGCCTGCTGCTTGACCCGGTCCATGAGTCCCATGCGGAGTACCTCCAAGTCTGTGACCTGGGGAAAACTCCCGAACAGGAGACAAGGAAATGACCCAGGCCTGGCCCTCGGGGCCAACACTAGCCGCCTGAGCCTGACCTCACCAGAAAGTCGCCCACGCTAGGCCAGTCCGGGCAGGCCGTGCGGTCAGCCAGCGACCCAGGAGACCAGGCCGTCGCCGTTGGCGGTGAACAGCCGCCCCTCGGCGAAGACGCTCTGGGCGAAGTCCGCGCTGCCAGTGGTCAGCGTGCGCAGGATCGCGCCCGAGGAGGCGTCGACCAGGTAGACGGAGTTCGGGGTCTTGGTGAAGTCGTAGGTGCCGACCGCGATGACGCCGGCGCCGTCGATGGTCGGGCTGCCGATCACGCCGTTCGGCAGGCCGGTCTGCCAGAGCAGCGCGCCGGTAGCCGGATTCAGGGCCTGGATCGATCCCGGGTACGCCGTGCCGTTGATCAGGTGCCGCGGCCCGGCGACATACAGGGTCGTCCCGTCGTAGCTGGCCGCGGCCGAGCAGTTGCTGACTCCGTGCCGTGGCGCGGCGGCACCGATCTGCCGCGACCAGGCGACCTTCATGGTCGCCCGGTTGAGCGCGTAGAAGATGCCGTTCTTGTTGCAGGCGCCGATATACGGCCCGAAGACCGTCGGCGAGGCGCCGAAGTCGCCGTCGGCGACGGCCTGGGCCGGCGGCACCTGGAACGACTTAATCGGCTTGAGGGCGTACCCGCTGAGCTTGATGATCGAGTCCGAATGCCCGGGCTCGACCGGGCCCTTACCTGAGTTTCCCGTGGTGACGTACACGTCGCCATCGGAGTCGACCGCGGCACTCGACCAGATCCCGGCGCCGGTCATCCCGGCGGGCAGGGTGCGGAATACCGACCTCCGCTTGCCGTTGTCCTGGCTGTAGCTGATCAGGCTGGACGGCACCAGCGGATCGTCGCAGTTCGACGCCACCCCGATGTAGACCCGGCCGCGTGCCACCGTGGGCGAGGACCACTCGAAGTAGTCGTTGACCTTCGTGGAGGGAATGGCGATCACCGAGCGCCACTTGACCGACAGGTTCGACGCCCGGAGCGCGTACAGGTATCCGTCCGGCCCGCCGACGTAGACCACGAGCTGGCCGGTGTCGTCCCGGTCGACGGACGCGGTGTCGACGAACCCGCGCGACGGCGGGCAGGTGGTGGCCCGCTGGAACCCGACGAACCGCTTGGCCAGAATGTGCCCGGTCACCGCGTCGAGCTTGTAGAACCAGCCCGTGTCCGCGCCGATGAAGACGTCACCGCCGACGACGGTCGGGCTGGACAGGAACCCCCGGCCGGGCTGGCCTGGCTTGGTCGGCGAGACGCCGAGGAAGCGCCATCTGGAGGCCAGCTTGGCGACGTTGGCCGGGGTGATCGTCGTCTCGGCGGGGTTGTACGACGTGTGCGCCGGCCCGTTGAGGTAGGAGGACCAGTCGCCCGTGGTGGCGGCTCCGGCGCTCCCCGCCGCGGTGAGGGCGAGACCCGCGGAAACCGCGATGACCGCCAGCCTGATGCCACCAATACGAACCGAGCGGCGCATCCGCTGCCTCCCTGCCATCTGCCTTCACAGGGGCACCATTATGGAGGCGGACGGCAGGCGCCGTAGTGGTTACTGACGTGCTGCCGCCAGTTCGGCGCTCGTGGTCCGGGCAATGGCCAGCACGTCGGAGGCCACGTTGACCAGCCGGCAGCCGTTCTCCCGGTACAGGCGGGCGGTCGCGCCGTCGGCCGAGTGCACTCCGACGGGCTGGCCAGCCGCCCGGCACGCCGACCAGATCTGCTCCAGGGCCGGCCGCAGCACCGGGTCGGCCGGGTCGAGCTCGCAGCCCAGTGAGTACGACAGGTCCCTCGGCCCGACGTAGATCCCGTCCACGCCCGGCACGGCGAGCGTCTGTTCGAGGTCCGCCATCGCGGCACCGGATTCGACCATGATCACGCAGAACGGGTCGCCCCGGCCGGCCAGTACGCCGCCGCCTGAGCGGTATCCCGCCGGCGGGTAGCGGCACGCGCCGGCGACGGCCCTGGCCTGCTCGGCCGATTCCACGTTGGGCACGATCACCCCGGCGCAGCCGAGGTCGAGCGCCCGGCCGATGTCGGCCGGGTGCGCGTGCCTGACCCTGGCCACCGCCGTGGCTCCCGCGCCGGCGATCGCCGTGGTCAGGGCGGGCAGGTCGCGCTCGGTCGCGCCGCCGTGCTGGAGGTCGATCACCACGTAGTCGAGGCCGGCCGCCGCCATCGCCCCGACCGCGATCACGTCGCCGATCGTGACCCAGCCGCCGTACAGAGTCTCCTGGCCGCGCAGCCGGGCCCCGAGCGATTCGTTATGCATGGTGCAGAACCCTACGCGGCGGGAACGGCGCGGAGCCAGGAATGGTCGTCAGTCAGGTAGCGGTCGAACGCCAGGCCGGCGTCGGCGAGCGTCTGCCTGAGCTGGTCCTCGGTCAGCCTGAGGGCCGTGAACGACTGCGTCCAGAGCCGGTCGCCGGCCTGATACTCGACCGTTGCCGACAGCAGGCCGGGCGCGGGCCGGGAGACGCCGCGCAGCCGGAACGTGATCCCGTCCGACTCGCTCTCGGTGTCCTCGGCGCCGGTGAACCAGCCGGGCGCGTGCTGCTCGATGATGACGCAGCCCGTCGCGGATACGTGCCTGGCGCAGGCGTGCAGCAGGTCCTGCCTGACCCGCTCGTCCGGGACATTGATCAGGTGCGAGGCGAGCAGCACCACGTCGAAGCGCTCGTCGAGCGCGAGATCCTCGATCCTGGCGCACACGGTCTGGGCTGTCGTGATGTGGGCCAGCATCTCCGGCGACTCGTCGACAGCGACTACGCGGTGGCCGAGCGCGGTCAGCGCGCCGGTTACCCGGCCGGTTCCGGAGCCCAGCTCGAGGATCGAGGCGGCCGATGGCCGGCCGCCGCGTGCACGATCTCAGGCTCACGACCGGGCGACAGCATCGCGTAGAAGTCGACCGCGCATCCGTCCGGCGTGATCACGCCAGGTCCGGTGCCGCAGCCGCCGGGGACGCGGGCCGCGCCGTGCTGCCGCTCGTCGCTCACAGATCGCGACCCTAGGCGGCCCGGCAGGCGACGTCAACCGAGTGCCGACGGCCGGATCAGGGCCCGGGCGGCAGCGCTAGGCTGGCCGCGGGCCGCCGGAAGGAGTCATGCGATGGCCGTAACGGGCAGGCGCGTCGGCCGCCAGCTGGTCAGCCTCCTCCCTCAGCTGTCGGTGCGCGGCGGCCTCGCGGCCCTGGAGTTCTACCGCGCGGCCTTCGGGGCCGAGATCGACTATCAGGTCGGCGGCACCCCGGAGAATCGGAGCGTCGTCGCGCAGCTGTCGATCGAGGGCGCCGCATTCTGGGTCGCCGACGAGTCGCCGGCGCATGGCAACTACAGCCCCGAGTCAGTAGGCGGATCGACGACCCGGATGCTGCTGATCGTGGACGAGCCGCAGGCCGCCATCGATCGCGCCGTCGCCGCCGGAGCCACGCAGGTATACCCGGCGGCGAGGGAGCATGGCTGGCTGCTCGGCCGGGTTCAGGACCCGTTCGGCCATCACTGGGAGATCGGCAAGCCGCTGATTCCGTGGCCACCTGGCCACGGCCAGCATGGCCGAGGCGGCTAGCGCCCCGCTCAGCGCGCGGCTAGACCCACAGGCAGAACGGATGGCCAGCCGGGTCAAGGTAGACCCGGACGTCCTCCTGCGGCTGGAAGTCTGCCAGGGTCGCGCCGGCCGCGAGCGCGTGCCTCCCGGCCGCGGCGAGGTCATCGACGTGGATATCGAGATGCACCATCATCTGCTGGTCACCGGGGCCGGCCGGCCAGGCGGGCCGGGCATACGCGTCCTCGGTCTGGAAGGACAGGCCAGCTCCGCCGTCCGGCGACCGGAGCGTCACCCAGTCCTCCTCGTCCGCCCCGGTCGGCCAGCCAAGCAGCCGGCGGTAGAAGCCAGCCAGTTCCCTGGCGTCCGGCGAGTCGAGCACGATGCCGTTCACTGTCATCCGCGGCCGGTCGTCCACATCCGCCTCCCTGAATCGCCGGAACTGGCTCACAACGCGCGACGGCGCATGAAGAACGAGCTGATCAGGCCGACCAGGCCGCCGCCCACCACCAGCCAGGCCCCAAGGCGCAGATCAGAATAGGGCAGGTTCACCGGGCTGTAGTGGGCCGCGTTCAGCCCGATCCAGGCGCCTGAGGCCACGAGGGCGACAAGCGAGAACAAGGCCGCGAGCAGCCGTGCGGCGAACAGGCCGCCGACGAGCACCAGCGCGCCGGCGACCAGGAGCACCATGGCGAACGAGTGGGTGAACAAGCCGGTCGGCTGGTAGGTCCAGTGCAGCACTCCCGAGATCGCGGTGTGCCGGATCCCGGAGCTCGGCCTGCGCCCGCGGGCACTGATCCAGGTCAGTACCGATCCCCCGGCAATGGCAAGACCGCAGAGCGCGACAAGGATCGAGACGGCGGCGCGGCGCCGAGTTCGCATGAGGCTGATTCTAGCCCGCCGGCGTTGTCCGGCCGGCTCGCTTAGTTCCCCCTGAGCCCCTCGATGGCCTTGCTGATCCGCCGCTGCCTGGTCTCCTCGGCCTTGGCCGACGTGATGCTCAGTATCCAGCGCTGCTTGTGGCTGTTGGACAGCTTGTCGAAGGCCTGCCGCGCCACGGCGTCCGCACTGAGCGCCTCGGCGAAGTCGGCTGGCACGCTGACTTCACGGGACCGCGTGTCGAGTTCGACCTCGACCTCCACCTCGTCGCCGGCGGCGACACCGGCCGCGGACCGGTTCTCCGCGCTGAGCGGCAGCATGAACTGCCCGGCCATCACGGCGACCGTGCTCCGGTAGGTGTAGCCGCCGATCGTCACGCTCACCGGCGGGCGCCGGCCCTGCCCGAGGCCCTCGACAACCTCGGCGGGCACCCTGATGCCCGTCGCGGTCTTGCCCGAGAGCTGGATGATGGCCCGGAACTTCATGGCTGATCTCTCCCTTCCGAGCGGCGAGCAGGTTCCCGTCACCGCGGTCCTCGCTCTTTGGGTACCAGACGGTACAGCTCTTCCGGGCATCCGTGACCAGCGATCCGACCTCTACGCTGAAACCGGCCGTCCCGGACCTCAGGAGCGCTGCATGGCTGACGCCGACCCCTGGACCGCCCGCCCCGATCACGATGGCTATGACCGCGAGGCGGTTCTCCGGGTCTACGACGCGATGGCGGCCGACTACGCGGTCACGTACGGCGGGGAACTGCGTGAGCCCGACTCCGACACCGAGTTCCTCGATGCCGCGCTCGCGGATCTTCCGGCGGGCCCGGTCCTCGACGTCGGCTGCGGCCCGGCGCAGGTGAGCCGGTACCTGGTGGATCATGGCCGGGCCGCGATCGGCATCGACCTGGCTCCTGGCATGCTGGCGGCCGCGGCCCGCAGGGTCCCGTCGGCCCGGCTCGTCGCCGCCGACCTGCTGGCCCTGCCGCTGCGGCACGCCAGCTGCGCTGGCGCTGTCGCCTCGTACTCGCTGCACCACCTGCCGCGCGGCCGGCTCGGTGCGGCGCTGGCCGGGCTGCGCGCGGTGCTCAGGCCCGGCGGCGTGCTCGTGGTCATCACCCACGGCGGCGATAGCGAGGAGTGGCTGGACCGGCGCGAGCGGCCTGGTGCCGGAACTGGTCAGCAGCCGGCCGCCCAGGCCGGGCGAGTACCCCGCCGACAAGGTCAGGATCAGCGCCCGGCGCGGCTAGCTCCGACGCGGCCGGCGAAACGCCTGCGAGCCCGGGCGGCCTTGTCTGCGGGCGCTTCCTGGCTCATGCTGGTCGGGTGACGGAGCAGGCCCTGCCCGGCGGGTACGTCAACGTCGTCGCCCTCGTCGGCGGCACGGTGCGCCGGACCGTCACACCTCGAGCGGAGTTCGTGCACCGGCTTCTCGACCACCTCGCCCGTCACCGGTGGCCGGGTGCTCCGGCCTTCCTCGGTCTGGACGAGCTGGGCCGCGAGACGCTGAGCTACCTGCCGGGACACGTGGCGTGGCAACGTGAGCAGCCGGGCGACGTGCGGTCCGACGCCAGCCTGACGCGCATGGCCCAGCTGGTCCGCGAGCTTCATGACCTGACCGCCGGGAGCGAGCTGGCGGGCGACTGCGAGGTCGTCTGCCACAACGACCTGTCACCGCGCAACACCGTCTACCAGGACTCCGGTGGCGGGCTCCGGCCGGTCGCCTTCATCGACTGGGACCTCGCGGCGCCCGGGCGGCGGATCCACGACCTCGGGCATGTGTGCTGGCAGTACCTGAATCTCGGGCCCGAGTCCTGGGTCGGGGCCGACGAGGCCGCGGCCGTCGAGTGCGGGCGGCTGATCCGCCTGATCTGCGACGGCTACGGCCTTGACGACCGTTCCGAGCTGGTGGACGCGATCCTGTGGTGGCAGGAACGGTGCTGGCGCGGGATCGGAGCGGCCGCCGACGCGGGCCAGCCGGCCATGATCAGGCTGCGCGAGACGGGCACGGTCACCGCGGTCCAGGAGGCCCACCAGTGGACCCATCGACACCGCGCCATCATCGACCAGGCTCTCGGCTAGCCCGGACGCGACCGCCATGCCAGCCCGAGTGCGGCCTGGTCGTCCCCGGCCAGCGGGCGGCGGGCTCGGGCAGCAGGCCCGCCTAGGCATGCTCACCGCCGATGCCGAGCGGGTCCTGGCCCGGCTGCTCAACCTGGCCGAGGCCGACCCCGCGATAACCGGAGCCGCGATGACCGGCTCGCGTGCGACGGGCGGCGGTGACGCGTGGTCCGACATCGACCTCGCGCTCGGGGTCACCGGGCCGCTTGGCCAGGCCATGGACCGCTGGACGGAGCGGCTCTACCGCGACTTCGCCGCCGTGCACCACTGGGACCTGCCGGCCGGGCCCGCCATCTACCGGGTCTTCCTGCTGCCGGGGTGGCTGGAGGTCGACATCGCGTTCGCGCCGGAGACCGGGTTCGGCCCGCTCGGCCCGAACTGGCGTACCGTCTTCGGTCAGGCGGCGGAGCTGGACCAGCCAGAGCCGCCGAGCGCGGGCACCCAGGCCGGCCGGGCCTGGCACCACGCGCTGCACGCCCGCGCGTGCATCGAGCGGGGCAGGAAGTGGCAGGCAGAGCACTGGATCAGCGCGCTGCGCGACCAGGTGCTCACCCTGGCGTGCCTGCGTCTGCGTTACCCGGCCAGCTACGCCAAAGGCGCTCACCTGCTGCCGCCGGAGCTGACCGTGCCGCTGGAGGCGGCGCTAGTCGCGTCCCTCAACCAGGCGGAGCTGCGGCGGGCGCTAGGCGCTGCCGTGGCAGCGCTCGCCGCCGAGATCGAGCGCACCGACCCGGCGCTCGCGATCCGGCTGAATCCGATGCTCACCGAACTCTCCGCAACGCCGTGAGCAGGGCAGCGGCCGGAGCTAACCTAGGGGCAGCCTGGTGGCACTATGAATCGTGGAACGATCCTGGGCGGCGCGACCTGACGCGGAGCTCGTCTGCGCGGCGCTGGGCGGAGACCGGGAATCGCTCGCTGAGTTGCTGACCCGGCACTGGGACACGGCCGTGTTCCTCGCCGCGCGGGTGCTCGGCTCGCTGGACCTGGCCCGCGACGCCGTGCAGGAAGCGGCGATCGCGGCGATGACCGATCTCGCCCGGCTGCGTTCCCCCGACCGGTTCAGCGCCTGGTTCTGCGGGATCGCGCTCAACATCGCACGCCGGTGGCGCCGCCAGCTCCGGTTCGAGGTGCCGGGGCAGCTTGCCGACCGGGCCTCGCTCGAGCCCGGGCCGGCCGAGGCCGCCGAGCTCGCCGATCTGGCCGCGCGGGTCCGCGCGGCCATCGACGGCCTGGCCAGGGGCCAGCGTGAGGCTGTGCTGCTTTTCTACCTGCAGGGGCTCAGCCAGCTTGAGGTTGCGGCTGAGCTCGGCATCTCGCCGGGGGCCGTCAAGGCCCGCTTGCACCAGGCTCGGGCGGCACTGGCCCCCAGGCTCGCTCAGATGATCAACCGGCCCGAAGGAGATACGGTGACGACCAGTAACGCGACCGAGTGGATCGACGTCGAGGTGTCGGAGATCCGGCGGACTCAGGACGAGGACCCGGCGCGGCGCAAGCACATCATGACCCTCGCGGAGCGGAACGGAGACCGCTGGCTGCCGATGTGGATCGGCCCGGCCGAGGCGACCGCGCTGGCCCTGACCCTGTCGTCGGCCGAGAACCCGCGCCCGTTCACCTACAAGCTCGCCGCCAGTCTCGTCGACGCCGCGGGCGCAAGCGTGACGGAGGTCAGGATCACCCAGCTAGTGCCGCCGGTCTTCTACGCGTCGGTGCTCGTCAGCGGGCCGGCCTGCGGGAGGTGGACTCCCGCCCGAGCGACGCGGTGAACCTGGCGCTGGCCGCCGGGGTGCCGATCAGGGTCGATGACCAGCTGTTCGCGACGACGCCGCCCGATCACCAGGAAGAAGTCCTGGCTATCTCGGTGGCCACGGCGGACATCGCGGCTGAATTCCAGCAGAGCATTCGGGCAGCACTCGAGGAATTCAGCTCTGCGCCAGATGAGCTGCCCTAACTCGTGACCTTCGGCCCTGCTGAGGGAATGACGCCAAGGCGAGACTGCAAATGGCGGATCTTGGGATGTTCCAAGCCACTGGACCGAAAGAGGGTTCGCCATGCTGGCGCTCATACCGCTTGTACTGCTGGTCGCCACTATCTGCGGCGCCTTCTACTACCTGCTGAGCAAGCGCGGCCTGGCCGCCGAGGAACGGAAGAACCCGGCGAGCCAGCGACGTGTCTCGCTGCTGACCGAGACCGTCGCCTATGTCGGCGCGCTCCTGGTGCTAGCCGGTGTCGGAGTCGAAGCCGGCCAGGGCTGGTCTGACCTCACGGACTGGGGACATGTCGCCGTCTTCGGCAGCATCGCGCTGTTCTTCCTCGCTATCGGGCTCATCGTGCTCTGGGTCGCCGATCCCGCGATCCAGCGGATGCTCGGGGTGGTGTGGTTCCTGTCCGCCAGTTTCGCCGGCCTCACCGCCGGGATCGTGGCGTACGAGGTCTACGGCACCTCAACCGCTGTCACCGCCCTGTTCACGGGTCTCACGATCACGGTCTACTCAGCCTTTCTCTGGCTCATCCGCCGCCGCGAACTCCAGCTAGTGGCGCTTTTCGCCGGGCTCACGATCACCGTCTCCGCCACCATCGTCGCGCTCACCGGAAGCACCGCCCCGTGGGTCGCCTTCGCCCTCGGCCTGTGGGCGCTCGGCATCGGCTGGGCGATCGTCGGCTGGCAGTATCCGCAGCCGCTGGGAACGACCGTGCCACTGGGCGTCGCGATCGCGCTGATCGGCCCGGCTTTCGCCGTCTGGGACCATCCCTGGGTGTACGCCATCGCCATCGCTACGGCCGCGACAGCGATGGCGGCAAGCGTCCCGCTGCGGAACACGCTGCTGCTGACCGCCGGGACGCTCGCGCTCTTCGGCTATCTCACGGCGGCCGTCGTGCGCGACTTCCGCGGGTCGATCGGCCTCCCGGCCACGCTGGCCGTCTGCGGCGTTCTGCTGCTCGCCCTGGCCGTTGCGATGGCCCGCGTGCGGCGTGGCATACGACCCGGGTTCGAGGAGCCCGGCCAGCCCGAACAGCCCGGCCAGCCCGAACAGCTCAGCCACCCTAGCCAGGCCGTACCGCCCGGCCAGGCCGGGCCAGCCGAGCAGGAAGATGACCAGGCCGAGCCCGGCGAGCCAGCCGAGTACGAATCACCGCATCTGCACCTTCCCCGGGCGTCATAGGTTGGGTCCCTAGCCGCTGAAGGGACTCGCCATGAAGCCGAAGGTGACCAGGTTGGCCTTGGTGGCAGCCGGCACGCTGATCGCGTTCGCCGCCGGCCTGGGACTCGGCCTCGGAATCGGCCTTCGGGCGGCCAGCGCACCGCCCGCCGGCCGGGCCATCTGCACCGCCAACCCGTGCCGGATCATCATGACGCGCAACGGCACGGACGGGCTGGTCATCAAGGACGCGCCCGGCCCGAGGGTGGAGAACCCGCTGCTGATCATCGATCCGCACGGCCTGCCCGAGTTCTGGCAGAACGCCGCGGGCGCCTACGAGGGACCTGCGGGCGAGATCTGCACGACGAACGCCGAACTCGCGCCCGTTGCCTGCCTGGGCAGCGACGGGACCAGCGGCTGGGTGCGCATCGGCGACGAGATACTGACCAGCGGCGACCTCGCCTGGCTGCATCAGGCCGAGGGCGCCACCAGACCAGCGGCGCAGCGTGAGCAGGGTGCGGCCAGCCCAGCGCCGGCGAGCTTTGCTTCCACCCTGGGATCGCGGTGATGGCTACGAGAGCGCAGTGCCGCCGCTGCGCCAGTACTCGCCGTGGTCCCGGCTCAGGAAGCCCTCGTCGACCAGGTACCTGCGCAGCGCGGCGTAATCCTCGTGCAAGCCCCTCAGCCTGAGGTTGACCTCGCCTTCCTGATAGCGCACGCCGATGTCGAACAGCTGGGCTACGTGGTTGAGCAGGATCAGGCGCCTGGATCGCCGGGCCGGGGAGGTCACGATCCGGCCGTCTCGCATGAAGCTCCTGAGCACTGCCTCCTCGGGCGTCGTCATGGCCGGAGCCTAGCTCGGCCGGAGGCGGTGCGGCCTGGGCTTGGTGCGCCGGTAGACGGCGCCGCCAGGGACGTACCAGGACGCCTTCTTCCTGACCGCGGCCGCCGGGTCATGCCCGGCGGCCCGCTCGATGGCCGAGCACGCCGCCGGATGACTGTGCACCCACTGGCCGACGACCTCGACCGCCATCGCGCGGACGTGAGCCGACTCGTCCGCCGCCAGCAGCGCGATCGCGCGCGGCAGCACCGCCTCCGCTTCGGGGCGGCAGCTCCCGTCCTTGCACCGATCGCAGGCCAGCGCGTGGGCCGCGGCCAGCCTGACCCGTTCGGCCGGATCGTCGAGCGCCTCGATCAGCAGCGGCACGCTCTCGGCGTCCATCAGGTGGTCGAGCACCATGCAGCAGTACTCGCGGACCTGGGCACACGGATCCCGAAGACCGCGCCGCGCGGCGGCAGCCGCCAGCGGGCCGAGCCTGAGCAGCCGCTGGTAGGCCTGGAAGCAGCGATGCGGGTCGGCCAGCGCGTCGACGAGGTCCGCGGCGGTCAGGTCGGCGGACAGCCCGGTGAGCACCATGTACTAAGGATGAGAGCCGACCCGGGCCCGGCTCAACATAATTGTTGGGTGGCCGGGTGACTACAAGATCGCAGTGCCGAGCGAGTCGGCGCCCGCGAACTTGGGACCGGGCTCGTAGAAGACATCGAGCTCCCGGATCGTGAATCCCGCCTCCGTCAGCAGGCTCGCGATCGGCCGGGTGAAATGGCAGCCGCCCGCGATCCGCTGCTGCAGCGGGTCCAGGCGGCGCTGCCAGCGGCGGACGTTCTCGTCGGGGGCGAGGCCGTGCTCGAGGAAGTGCAGCTGGCCGCCGGGCTTGAGCACCCGGCGAACCTCGCTCAGCGCCGCGGCCACGTCCGGGATCGTGCAGAGCGTCCAGGTACTCACGGCCGCGTCGAAACTGGCGTCGCCGAACGGGAGCGACTGGCCGTCGAGACCTGACCGGGAGACCGGGATGGTCATGGCCGCCAGCCGCTCGCCGGCCAGCTTCCAGCTGAGGTCGGACGGCTCGACCGCGGTGATGCTGGTTACGGCCGGCGGGTAGAACGGGAGATTGTGTCCCGAGCCGAACCCGATCTCGACGACATCGCCGGCTAGGCCCGCGCAGACCCGGCTGCGCAGCCGCTGGAGTGACCGGGAACCGCAGACGGAATTGATCAGCCGCGGCAGGACGTACTTCTCGTAGGCTCCCACCCCGCCCAGCTTAGGCTCCCGCCCCCCGAGCACGCCCGCGTGCTCTCCCGCTCGCGCGGGCGGGGCGGCGCGGGAGGGGGCGGCGCGGGAGGGGGGAGCGCGGCAAATTGGGTTGCTCGGCGGAACGCGAGGCGATCACGATGGGTGGCCCGCGCTCTGGCGAGCCGGGAAGGGAGGGCTGCGGGCGATGCCGACGTTCGAGGAACTGGTGGCCGAGGGCTCGGCGGTGGCCGTGGAGGGCTGGGACTTCTCCTGGTTCGAGGGGCGGGCCAGCGAGGAGCGGCCGCCGTGGGGGTACGCCCGCCTGCTCGGCGAGCGGATGGCGGCGCTGGCCGGCGTGCCCGGCGCCGCGGCGCTCGACCTGCAGACCGGCGGCGGCGAGGTGCTGGCCACGATACCGGCCGGCCCGCCGGTCCTGGTCGCCACGGAATCGTGGCCGCCTAACGTCGAGGTCGCCCGCCGGAATCTGGCCCGGCTTGGCGCCCGGGTCGTGCCGCTCGGCGACGAATACGACGACCTGCCGTTCGGCGATGCCACCTTCGACCTGGTCGTGAGCCGCCATCCGGTGGACGTGCGGTGGGACGAGGTCGCCCGGGTACTCAAGCCAGGCGGCACGTACCTGTCCCAGGAGGTCGGCCACCGAACGGTCGCCGAACTGTACGAGTTCCTGATGGGCCCGCAGCCCGAGTCCGACGAGCCGAACCGCGAGCCCAGGTGGTCGGCGCTGGCCGCCGAGCAGGCGGGGCTGACCGTCGTCGACCTCCGCGAATTCCGCGGCCGCATGGAGTTTTACGACATCGCGGCGGTGGTCCATTTCCTGCGGAAGGTCATCTGGACAGTGCCGGATTTCAGTGTGGACGCGTACCGTGACCAGCTTCGCCGGCTGCACGACCGCATCGAGGGCACGGGCCCGTTCGTCGCGACCAGCGTGCGTTTCCTGATCGAGGCCAGAAAGAATCCTGACGGAAGTGCGGCTGGTAATGCTTAATCCCTAAGATCACCTGCGTGGCTGTTAACCTGCTTCGCCCGTCAAGCGTCTTTATCCGGGAATAGCAGCGCTTTCATCGCGGCGAAGACTGACCTCAAGGGAGCGGCCGTGCCGAGGAATACCCCCGCAGCGACCGACAAGGTCTGGCTGGCCAGGGTGGCACTGGCGACCGTCGCGCTGGTGCTGCCCGCGCTGATCGCCGCGCCAGCCTGGGCTGCCGCCGCAACCTCCGCAACCGCCGCTGCCGCCGCTCCGGCCGCGGGTCCGCGGTACGCCGACTGGCCGACGTTCCACGGCAACCCGAATCTGACCGGCGTGTCCAGCGACCCGGCCATCTCCACGCTGAACGCCGCCCACCTCGGCGTTCGGTGGATGACGCACACTTTCGGGCCGGTGCTCTCGTCCCCGATCACGAAGTACAGTTCCGCCCGACACGAGACGCTGGCCTACGTCGCGAACGAGAACGGTGAGCTCGAGGCGATCAGCACGGCCGACGGTGCCATCGTCTGGGCTGACTCGATCGGCGTGCCGATGCACGCGACACCGACCGTCATCGGCACTCACCTGTGGATCGGCACCGCCGTGAGCGGCCGGATGCTCAGGATCAACGCGAACACCGGCGCGGTGCAGTGCCGGGTTCCGCTGGGCACCGGGGTCGATTTCGCGAGCCCGGTGGTCGGCACGCCGCCGGGCGGTCCGACCACGCTCTACGTCGGCGTCCAGGACAACGGCGCCGTCGAGGGCCCGATGATGGCCATCAGCGACTCGACCTGCAAGGTCGAGTGGAAGCGGGACCCCTATCCGGTCTTCTCTGGCAGCTGGAGCCCGGACGCGTTCGGCGTCAACGCTCACGGCGTGCCGCTGGTCATCTTCGGCAGCGGCGACCCGGACTGCGCCATCTACGCCCTGAACGCCAGGACCGGGGCGACGCTCTGGCGGGTGCGCTCGCTCGTCGGCGGGCTCTCCGATTTCGGCACCGGAGCGGCCATCTCGCCGCCAGGCCGCAACGGGATCGCCGACGGCATGGCCTACGTCTCTGGCAAGGACCGGATCCTGTACGGGATCGACCTGACCACCGGCAAGCTCAAGTGGCACTTCGATGTCGGCGCCGCCACGGGCGCCGGTCACGACGGCGGGCGGTCCACGGCCGCCCTCGCCGGCCGGATGGTCGTCTTCGGCACGCCGGTCGGCGTGGCGGCGGTGGACGCCGTCACTGGCAAGCAGATCTGGCTGTCGGAGAAGGCCGGCCCCGCAGATACCGAGGTGCTCTCCTCCCCGCTGGTGACCGGGCCGGCCGGCCACCAGGTCGTCGTCTACGGCGACCTCAACGGCTACATCGAGGTCGCCAGCCTGGCCACCGGCCAGGTCCTGTACAAGTACAAGACCGGTGGCTACGTCATCAGCTCGGCCGCCGACTCCGCCGGCAATCTCATCATCGGGTCCAGTGATGGCTTCCTGTATGACCTGGCGCTCGGCGGCTCGAACGGGACGCCCCCGGGGACCGTTATGACCTCGCCGGCGAATGGCTCGTCCATCGCCAATCCTGGCCGCCGCCCGGTGACAGCCAAAGGCAGGGCGACGGCCGGGTCAGCGCCGGTCGCCGCCGTCGATGTCGCCGTCCAGATGAACGGCCCGTCGGGGCCGTGGTGGAACGCGGCGACCCGCAAGTGGCAGCCGGGCCCGGCCTACAGCAAGGCCTCCCTCGGCTCGTCCGGCGCGACGAGGACATGGTCGCTTGGCGTGCCCGTCCCGGCCCAGGGCAGCGTGCTCACCTTCGTGGCCCGTGCCGTCGGCCAGGACGGCCTGGTCGAGCCGCGGCTGATCCAGCACACCGTCACCGTCCGGCCGGTGAAGACCGGCCCGCACGTCACCCTGTCCTCCGGGCACGCCGCTCCCGGCACCGGCCTGCGCGTGTCGGGCCACGGGTTCGGTTCCCGGGAGAAGGTCAGCCTGTCGCTGCCCGGCCTGCACCTCGCCACCGCGACCGCGCGCGCGGACGGCTCGTTCGCCGGGACGGTGGTCTCGATCTCGACCTCGTTCCCGTACGGGCTGACGTCCCTCACCGCGAGGGGGACGAGGTCGGGACGGTCCGCGACGGCGCCGGTCATGATCACCGGCCCGTGGTCGCAGCTCGGCTACGATCCGCAGCGCACCGCCGACCAGCCGTTTGACCATGTGCTGTCCGAGGAGGTGACCCCCGGCAAGCAGTACCGCATGATGCCGTACTGGGTGTATTCAGCCTCGGCGCCGATCAAGGGCTCGCCGGCGGTCGCGGACGGGCGCGCTTTCGCCGGTGACGACGGCGGCACGCTCAGCGCGGTCGACCTGGTGACCGGCGGCCTGGCCTGGTCGGCGGCGGTCGGCGGGTCGGTCGACTCGTCCCCCGCGGTGGATCAGGCGGCCGGCCTGGTCGTCGTCGGCTCGTCGAACGACAAGGTCAGCGCCTACCAGGAGCGATCCGGTGCGGTGGCCTGGAGTACCGGAACCGGCGGGGCGGTGACCTCGTCGCCGCTGATCTACCACGGCGTCGTCTACGTCGGCTCGGACGATCACAAGCTGTACGCGATCTCCGAGAAGACGGGCCAGGTCAGGTGGACCAGGACGCTGCCCGGGCCGGTGGACGGATCTCCGGCCTTCGACCCGGCGACCTCGACCGTCGTGGTGGGTGACGGCACCGGCACCGTCACGGCGTTCCGGGTGGGCGGGGCGCCGTCCAGGCGCTGGCAGGTCACGACCGGCGGGGCGGTGGACAACAGCCCGGTGATCGCGCAGGGCCGGGTCTTTGTCGGCTCCGCCAATGGCGTGGTCTACTCGTTCTCCGAGTCAACCGGCCAGCGCGGCTGGTCGAAGCAGGTCGGGACGTCGGTCACCGGCTCGATGGCCTTTCAGGCCGGGCACCTGTACGTGGGAGCCGCCGACGGCAGCCTGACCGCGCTGCGGACCGGCAGCGGAGCGGTCATGTGGAGCGAGCCGCTCGCGGGGCCGATCACCGGCGTCAGCGTGACCGACGGGATGCTGTTCACGGAGTCATCCAACGGGACCGTCTCCGGCCTGCGCATCGGCGGCGAGGTCGTCTGGCTGGCGCGGGCCGGAGCCGGCCTGAGCGGCAGCCCGGCGATCATGGACAACTCGGTCTTCGTCGGCGGCGAGGACAACGGGCTGTACTGCTACACGCCGTACGGCGAGCCGGTCGTGTAACGCAGGCCCGTCGTGCAACCGGCCGACGCCGCTCTTCGTGCCGGCATCGTCCCGGTGGCCGGTCATCACGATCAACTCCGACGGGTGCCTGAGCAGCGGAGTACAGGTCGGCGGGCACGGACAGCCCGTGCTGGATGACCGCGGCCGGCTGGACACCGCGATCGACCGCGTGCTCGGCCTGCCCGTGCGCCGGTAACAGGCAGCTGCCCTGGCGGGCGAGCGGACCGTGCGGCCGCTACGCGAGCAGGGCAGCGATCGTGTCGCGCACGCCGTCGCCGGCCAGCCGCTGCTGGACCAGCGCGCGGTCTGGATCGCGGCCGAACGCGTACAGCTGACCACGCCTGCGGGCCAGCACCAGGTCGCTGCTCGCTCCGGCGATCTCGGCGGATCCCTGCGTCGTATACCGGGTGGCGGTGACCAGCACGGCGCGATCGGCTTCCGCGAGCAGGTCATCGGCGATCACGGACGGGTCCTGGCGGGCCGGATCCCCGGCGGGCAGCCACTTGACCAGCCGGTCGAGCGCGTCCTCGGATCGGTACAGGCCGAGCTCATGGACACCAAGCGCGTCGATCCGCACCATCAGGCAGATCGGCTCGGGCTGCGGCAGCAGCAGGACCCGCCACGGCTCGCCGGGATCCGTTCCGGTCGCACGGGCGTCCAGGACGAGCCGTGACCGCTGCTGGAACGCCACCGCGACCCCGAGGTCCCCGCGCACCTGCACCCGCCCGTCCGTCGAGCCCGCCACCAGCAGCTGCCGGGCCGCGAGCGAGCGTACGGCCTCGGCGATCACCTCATCCGATGGCCTGGCCTGCAGGAAGTCGACGATGGCATCCACCGCCGTGAGTTCGGCCGCGGTGTAGGCGCCGAGCAGCACGGGGCCCGTGCCGACCAGCTCGACGACCGCGGTGACCAGGCCCTCGGGAGCGACCGCCTCGCCTGGCGTGCCCCCGCCCGCCGGTCCTCCCGGAGCCTCGGTCACGGCAGCCCCCCGTCCGCCCATGGCCGCTGCTGCGGCGGCTCGTGCTGGGTGCCCAGGATGGCCGCCGCGGCTCCGGACGGCGTCTCGGTCACCCAGACGGGCGAGCTGCCGAACAGGCCGCGGCCGGCCCGTCCGCCGAGCGCCTGGCCGAGCTCACGCGACGGATCCGCGCGCTCCGGGGGCGGGAACCTGGTCGCCAGGTCGGCCGACGCCGAGGTCACGTCGTCAGCTGCCTCGATCCGGGCCAGCGCCGTGGCCAGCGCGTCCGCGACGGCCGAGGTCAGCGGGGTTGGCACGGCCAGGTCGGGCGACAGGTACAGCGGACGGCGCTCGGTCCGGCGCGACAGTCCCCACGGGCCGACGTTGCTGCGGGTCACCCGGTACACGACGTAGTCCATTAGGTGCCGGATGTCGTCCAGGCTGGGCAGCTTGCGCTGGCCGAACGCGGCCGGGGTCTTCTCGAGCTGGACCCAGGTGCCCTGCGCCGTCCGCCCGTGCAGCTTCTCGCGCACCACGTGCCCGCGCATCCCGATATCGGGATACCGGGACTTGTCGATGTCGTGATGGTGGCTCGAGATCCGCGAGTGACTGACTTTCTTGAACTGCCAGTCCGTGTACAGCTGCGGGTCGTCGATGAGCACATGGCCGCCGCACAGCACGTCGTGCAGCTGCGGTACCTGCAGGCCGTGCCGCTCCAGGTCGGCGACGATCGCCGCTTCCTCCCGGCTGAGCTGCGCCACCGCGGCCAGCAGTCCCTTGCGGTACTGGCCCGCGCGGGCGGTCAGCTCGATCAGCAGGCGCACCCGAGTCCGCACCTGCTCCGCCTGCTCGGCGGACAGCGCGTCAGAGGTCCCGCGGTCGTGCCCCCGGGACAGCGCATTCACGATCGACCTACGCGGACTCACGGTGCCAGTAGAACATGTCATTGCTCAGCGTCAGCAGGCGGTCACCGGATGCCGGCTTTCCTGATCTCCGTCTGGCAGTACGGGCAGGCGATGCTGTCCGCGCCCGCTGGCAGGGTGACCGAACCGCCGCACCTGGCGCACGGGATCTCGGCGCTGCCCAGGTCCACCTTGCGTCCGCAGCCGTCGCAGATCACGGCCGACGCGCCCGGCAGGGCCCGGAATTCCCCGCCGCACCCGCCGCAATGGCGCGGCTGGCCGTCCTGCACCGCCGCGGGCACGTACTCGTTCTTCAGGCCGGCCCGGTCGAGCAACTCGGACGCGGTCGGCGAGGGGAGCATCCCCAGCCATCCCTGGCAGAAGCCAGACCAGGCGAACTTGCCGGTCAGGTGCTCGGCGTGGTCGGGATCGAGGTCCGCGAGCCCGGCCGACGCGGTACAGCGCCTTGCTGACCTCGATCTGCTTCTCAAGCGTGCCGACCATGCGGCCAGAACGACTCAGGCTCGACCGTCGGCGACATCATGTTCCCGCCGTAGCGCAGGCCCATCACCCGCTGCTTCATCTCGGCTTCCAGCGCCTGCGCGCCCGGGTCGAAGGCACGGGCGACGGCGGCCTGGGTCATGTAGTCGACGTAGGCCCGGCGGTAGCCAGCGTCGTTCCTGGCCCGGTGCGAGACAGCCATCGGCACGTGGGTCACGTAGGCCTCGAACACGCGCCGCTGAAGGCTGGCGTAGGCGTCCCGGTCACCGGCGGCGATGGCCGCCTGCATCGGGCCGTGCGCACCATTCACGGTGGCGGCGTACTGCGGGCCCGGTGCCGTGTCCCCCTCGGACGCCCGGCGCAGGTCGAAGTCGATCAGCGATGCGCAGAAGTCGCAGTACACGTAGGCCGTGACGGTCGGCAGTTGCTTGGGCGCGCCGCACACCACGCAGCTGCAGCGCTTGACGAAACCGGGCTGGGGCGGGGCCAGGATGGCCAGGACCTGGCGGGCCCAGGTCATCGAGCCGACCGCCGGCCCCGGCTGGGCCGCCTGCTGCAGAGCAGCGGCCTGCTGCATCGCCTGGGCCTGCATCTGCTGGGCCATCGCCATCAGGTCCGCGGGACTCTGGCGGCCGGCGGAAGGCTGGCGGCCGGCGGGAGGCTGGCCGCCGGCGGGCTGCCCGGTCGCGGGCGGCTTCTGCTTGTTCCGGTCGAAGATGCCCATGTCCCTGGCTCCCGTTCAAGGGCTGGCCGAGCGCAGGAAGCCCGACGTAGCTGAACCATACACAGCGACCCTACGTTTACAGTTGCGGAAAGCACCATTGTTCGCGGCGGGCTGCACGGCCGGTCATTCCGAGCACGACGCCCGTCACACGAGGCGCGGTCCAGGCCGCGCAGTCCACGGCCTGGCTGGGTGCGGGAGAGTCAGGGACCTGGGGGCGCGACGATGAAGCTGCTGGAGCGGGAGTCATTTCTGGAGACGCTCGCCGAGTACGCCGCGGAAGCCAGGCAGGGCGGCGGCCGGCTGGTCCTGGTGTCGGGGGAATCCGGGATCGGCAAGACCGCCCTGGTCGATGAGTTCCAGCGCCGCCTGAAGGGTGCGCGCTGGCTGTGGGGTGCCTGCGACGGGCTGCTGACCCCGCGGCCGCTCGGGCCGCTCTTCGACATCGCCTCGCAGCTGGACGGAGAGCTGGCCCGCCTGTCCAGGGCCGGTGCGCCGCGTGATCACCTGTTCGCCGCCTTCCTGGCCGAGCTCGGCTCTCCGGCTTTCACCGTGGCTGTCATCGAAGATGTCCACTGGGCCGACGAGGCCACTATCGACCTGCTGAACTTCCTCGGCAGGCGGCTGGGCCGCAGTCCCGCGCTGGTGCTCGCCACCTACCGCGACAACGAGCTACCCGCCGATCATCCGCTCCGCATCGTCCTCGGCGACCTCGCGACTCAGCGCGCCACCCGGCGGATGCGGCTCTCGCCGCTGACCGGCGAGGCGGTCAGGGAACTCGCCGGGCAGCGCGACGTCGACGCCAACGAGCTCTGCCGGGTGACGGGCGGCAACCCCTTCTACGTGAGCGAGGCCCTCGAGGCCGGCTGGCCGTCCATCCCCCCGACCGTCCGCGACGCGGTAGGAGCCCGGCTGGGCCGGCTGAGCCCCGGCACCCGCGCGATGGTCGAGACCGCCGCCGTGATTGGGGCACGGGTGGAAATTTCACTGCTGTCGTCGGTTCTTGAGGGCGAAGACTCGACGATCGATGAGTGCCTGACCTCCGGCATCCTCGTTCCCGATGGGCGCGATCTGCGGTTCCGGCATGAGCTGGTCCGGATGGCGGTCGAGGACGGGATCGCGGCGCACCGGAAGGCCGACCTGCACGCCTGCCTGCTGACCGCGCTTGAGCAGCGCGGCGACGCCGATCCGGCTCTGCTCGCGCACCACGCCGGCGGCGCGGGAGACTGGAGATCCGTGCTGCGGCACGCCCCGGCGGCAGCCCGCCGCTCGGCCGCGCTGGGAGCGCGACGCGAGGCGGCGGCGCAGTTCGAGCGGGCACTGCGGTTCGCGGACCAGATCGATCCGGCCACGCTGGCCACCCTGCACGAGGAGGTCGCGAGCCAGTATTCGCCGCTCGACCGGTGGGAGGAGGCGGAGCGGGCACAGCAGATCGCGATCAGGCTCCGGCGCGGGCTCGGTGACGACCTGCGGGTCGGTGAGGACCTGCGGATGCTGTCGGTGACCCTGTGCCGGCTCTGCTGCGGGGAGGAATCCGAGCTAGCTGCCAGGGAGGCCGTCCGGGTACTCGAAGGCCGGCCGCCCGGCCCCGAGCTGGCCTGGGCGTACGCCAGTCTCGGCGCGACTCACATCACGCTGGGGCGGACCGAGGAAGGCATCGAGGTCGCCGGGCGGGCCATGGCCCTCGGCGAGCGCCTGCGCGACGCGGAGATCGTGAGCTACGCGATGAACGCGATCGGGATCGCCCGCGTGCAATCGGGCCAGGACGGATTGGCCAGCATCGAGGCGGCACTGCGGATCGCGCTCGACGCCGACCTGCAGGAGGCAGCCGGACGCGCCTACACCAGCCTGCAGGAGGCGTGCCTGTTCCGGCACCGGTAGGCCGGCATCCCTGGCGAGTCCGCTGAACCCCCGCCACCTGAACCCCCGCCGCCGGGGCCGATGAAGCACGAGACGGCCGGAGCCTGGCGCCGAGCCGCGGCGCAGTGGCGACGGCTCGGCCGGCCTTATGACGCGGCCATGGCCCTGCTGGCCTCCCCGGAGGAGGACGCGCTCAAGGAGGCGCTCGTCCTGCTCGACGACCTGGGCGCCCGGGCGTCGGCCGCCGCGGCGAGGCGGCGGATGCGGGAACTCGGCCTGCGGGCTATCCCGCGAGGTCCTCGCCCGGCCACCCGGTCCGCTCCGGCCGGGCTGACCGCCCGCGAGCAGGAGGTTCTGGCGCTGCTGTCCGAGGGCCTGCCCAACCGGGAGATCTCCCGGCGGCTGTTCATCTCCGAGCGGACCGTCCATCATCATGTCTCGGCGGTCCTGGCCAAGATCGGCGTGTCGTCGCGCGGTGCCGCGGCCCGCGAGGCCGTCCGGATCGGCATCGGTTCCGCAAGGTAGGCAGCTCGGCCCGCCAAGGTGGGCAATTCTTCCGATCCGCTAGTACCCCCTCCTTTCCTACGGTGAATTACGACAGCGCCGAAGACGGGAAGGAGTTCCGATGCCGCTTTACATGGACGTTCACGAGATTGACGGCGGCGTGGAAATGGATGCCGTCGCCAAGGCCCACGTGGCCGATCTTCTGACGCAGCGCGCTTATGACGTCCGGTACCTCAGGTACTGGGTCGATGAGCAGGAGGGCCGGGTCTTCTGCCTGGTCGAGGCGCCGTCGGCGGAGGCGGCGGCCATGGTGCACATGGAAGCGCACGGGCTGCTGGCCGGACACATCTATCGGGTCCAGGAAGGATCCTAGAAAGGAGAAGTCCCATGCGACGACGAATGCGCATGGCGGGACTCGGCGGCATCGCGGCCACGATTATCGCGGTTGGCCTGCCCATGGTCCCGACCCAGGCTCAAGCCGCTCCGGGCAGGCCGTGGCCAGCCGGATACGGAGACTCCGGCGCGCCCGTGACGGCCAGCCACAGCCGGGCGGGCGGGACGGACCCCGCGATGACGATGGGCGCCGGGCCGCTGAACAGTCAGCTGACCGGCGAGCTCGCGGCCATGCGGATCGCGACCGCGAAGTACTCCACCAGCCTGAGCACGGCGAAGGCCGATGGTTACCGGATCATCACGAAGATGATGCCGAACATGGGCTTCCACTTCATGAACCCGTCGATCGCCGGGTTCGACATCCGCAAGCCCCAGATCCTGGTCTACGAGCACACCGCCGGCAAGTGGCAGCTCGGCGCCCTGGAGTGGGTCTTCACCAAGATGCCGAAGACGGCGCCGCTGCCGAACGCGACGTTCGGCTCGTTCCCGGCCGCCTGTCATTTCGGCGACGGCACCTTCATTCCGGACGAGAACTCCAAGACGTGCCCGACGAAGGCACCGCACACCGGAGCCAGGTTCACCTTCTGGCACCCGGATCTGATCACCATGCACGTGTGGATCTGGTACCCGAATCCGGCCGGCCTGTACTCGAGCACGAACCCTCTCGTCTCCGCGTTCAACCGCGGCTGATCCCGGTCGCCAGGGGAACGCCGGGCCCGTCCGTAGCCCGTCGTTCCCCTGAGACATGCCGTCGCTAGCCCGCCATCTGACTGCTGAGCGCCGCGAACATCTGGTCGCCGGCCGCGTCGAGCGCCTGCTGCATCGTCGTGCTCCCGGTGTGCCCGGAGTCCTCGATCACGACCAGCTCGGCGCCGGGCCAGGCCTGTGCGAGCTCCCAGGCCGTCACCAGCGGGCCGCCCAGGTCGTTGCGGCCGTGGATCAGGATGCCGGGAATCCCGGCCAGCCTTCCGGCCTCACGGATGAGCACGCCGTCCTCGAGGAACGCGTCGTTGGCGAAGTAATGCGAGCAGATTCGCACGAACGCGAGCTTCGCGTCGTCCGGCCGGCTGCTGTACTGACCCGGCGAACCGTTGCTCTCCATCGAGATGACCGCGTCCTCCCAGGCCAGCCATTCGGCCGCGGCCTGCGCGCGGAGGCCGGGGTCCGGGGTCTCCATCAGCCGCGCGTAGGCCATCAGGAGATCTTCGACCGGCGGCTCCGTGTCGGTCGGGAGCCGGTAGTCCTCGGCACCGACGTAATCGCGGAACCGTGCCCAGGCCTCGGGGAAGATCCGCCCGGCACCGCGGTACAGCCAGTCCAGTTCCAGCCTGCGGGTCGACGTGACGCTGGCCATGATCATTCCGGCGACGCGATCCGGGTGGCGTTCCGCGTACGCCAGCGACAGCGTCACGCCCCACGACCCGCCGCGCAGCAGCCACTTCCGGACGCCCAGGTGCTCGCGCAACTGCTCCATGTCGCGGATCAGGTGCTGGGTGGTGTTGAGGCTCATATCCGCGGCGAGGTCGCTCGCGTGCGGCCTGCTCCGGCCGCAGTTGCGCTGATCGAACAGGATGATCCGGTACCGCTGCGGGTCGAACGACTTGCGGCTGCCCGCCGAGCAGCCGGAGCCCGGGCCGCCGTGCACGATCAGCGCGGGGATGCCGTCCGGGTTACCGCACGTCTCCCAGTAGACCTGGTTGCCGTCGCCGGTGTCGAGCATGCCGGTCTCGTAGGGCTCGATCGGGGGGTACGGCACGTCGCAGTCTCCTGTCCTGGCTCTTCTTCTTCTCCGCGCCAGGCTACGTCTGGGCCCGCGCTGGGTCTGGGTCTCTGGTTCCCGGCCTGGCCGGCGGCTATAACTGCCTCGTGGCTTCCCGACCAACCCTGGTCGTCGTCAGCGGTCCGATGGGCGCGGGCAAGACGACGCTGGCTCACGAGCTTGCCCGCGCCATAGGGTGCCCGGCGATCTGCCGGGATGAGATCAAGGAAGGGATGGTGCACGCGACGCCGGGATTCGTCGCGGCGCCCGGTGACGAGCTGACCTGGCGGACGCTGCCGGTCTTCTTCGGGGTGCTCGAACTGCTGCTGAGCGCCGGCGTGACGACGGTCGCCGAGGCAGCGTTCCAGAACCATGTCTGGAGCCCCAGGCTCGAACCACTGCGACCACTGGCCGAGCTTCGCGTCGTGCACTGCAGGGTAGCCGCCGGCACCGCGTTCGCGCGGAGCCTGCGGCGCCGCGAGCGGAGTCCGCTGCGGCTCGCCCATGCGGATCCCGGGCCAGACGACGCGGCCGAGCATGCCCGGCGGCACGTCGCGTTCGACCGGGTCTCGATCGCTGCTCCGTGGATCGAGGTCGACACTACGGACGGCTACGATCCCGGGCTGGAGGAGATCGTGGCCTTCGTCAGCGAGGTCCACGACATATCTTGAGTCGGACGAGTTGCCATGGTACTTTCAGCTGCAGTGGCAGCGCACAGCCTGCCCGCTTCCGAGCCCCTGAACGGCCCGCGCCGAGCGGTGGCAACGAGGACAAGGGTCTTCGACTCGCGTGCAGCTCCTGGTCAGATCGAGTACCTGGGCGGGCAGACGCGGGCAGACTCGCCGGGAAGAACGATCATGACAAGCAATAAGGCGCAGAAAAATGCCACCCGCCAGCGTATGGCGGAAACAGGCGAGCCCTACAGCGTGGCCAGGAAGGCGACCGAGGGCCGGGCCGAGCCTGAGGTCAGCGAGACCCCGGAGGAGCGGTATCTCCGCGACGCCGAGGCGTCGGGCGTCTCCGAGGCGGATCTCGACGTGATGCGTGCGGTCTTCCAGGCGCGCAACCAGCGTGACCAGCTGCGGCAGGCGGCCGACCAAGCGCGCGAGCGGGCCGAGGAGGCCGAGGAGGCGGCGGTCCGCGCCGAGGAACGGGCCGGGCTCGCGCAGGAGGCTGCCGAACTGGCCCAGGAGTGGGCCGACGAGGAGGAGCAGGGCCTCGCGCAGGCGCGCGCCGACAAGATGCAGCAGGCCGCCGAGCAGGCACGCGAGCAGGCCGACCTGGCGGAGGAAGCCGCCGACGAGGCCGAGGAGCGAGCCGATCACGCCGAGGAATGGGCCGACCGGGAGCAAGAGGCAGCCCCGGAGGAAGGGGAGCTGGACGACGGGGAAACGGCCGGCTCATGGCACGAGCCGTGGCCCGGCATGGCCCGGTTCCCGCGCCCGCCCCGGCTGCCGCAGCTGCCCAAGCCGCCTAAGCCTCCCAAGCCGCCGCGCCTGCCGCGGCTTCCGGGCTGGCCCGGCTGACCGGTGCTGATCGGAGACCGCCCGGAAAGGCTGAACGGGCTAGACGGTGACGTGCTCGCCGGCCAGGGCGGCCGCGAGCGCGCACCCCGGGCGGTGTCCGCCCCTGGGCGGTGAGGCGCCCGAGCACTCGGGGCAGCACCCGCTCGACTTAAACGGGGTGAGCCCTGACCACTGGTGCTTGTCCAGCAGACGGCGCAGCTCGGCGTTCTCTGCTCGCAGTGAAGCCTCTAGATCGCTCATAACGCCTTCGTTCTTCTTCTCTGGCCGTGGCAGAAGACACAGCCTCACTTGTGACGGTAACAGTTCTCGCCGCCGACGGCCGGCGCCCTTCGGGCGGTGCGTTCCTGACGGTGCCAGGTAAAGGCCGGACGGCTTGCGCCGACCGGGCCTTCGGTGCTTCGGTGTATCACCAGAGGATGGTGCCGATGGCCAGCATGCGCGTGACGTCGCCCGAGCGGCGGTGGAGAGCGGCCGCGGCACCGCTCATGACGGGCTGCCTCGGCTGGCTGCTCGCCGGAGCGCTCCGGCTGGGGCTGCGCCCCGGTCCCCCGCCGGACGTGCCGCTGACCCCGCGGCTCATCGTGACCGGCGTCGCGGTCGCCGTCGGGATCGGCCTCGCGGCGCTAATCCTGCGGACTCACCTGACCGTGAGCGACGCGGGCCTGGCCGATCACCGCATGTTCAGGGTGGTTCGCGTGCCATGGCAGCTCATCACCGGGTTCAAGGTCGACCGCCCTGGCTCGCTGTGGGGCGGCTACTGCGTGACCGTCACCTGCCGTGACGGGTCGGCGATCGACCTGATGTCCACGCGGGCGTACTCGCGCGTTCCCTCGGCTCAGCATCTCGACGAGCTGACCAGGATCTGCTGGAGCCTGGAAGACGCCGCCTCGAAACACGGCGGATGATGCGCGAGGTGCTATCAGCGTGGGGCGACGTGACGGTCACCGGCCCGCTCGGGGGCGGCAACCGCAACACCGTGCTCGAGCTCCGCCGCGGCCGGGACCGCCTGGTCGCCCGCAGGTCACGACGCACGCCCGCCAGCCTTGACTGGGAGTCCGACCTGATCGAGCACCTCGCCCGCAACGGCGTGCGGGTGCCCGCCGTCATTCCCGCGCTCGACGGCCGCCGCCACGTTGACGGCGTGATGGTTCAGTCGTGGCTGGACGGCGTGGCCCCTGAAGCACGCCACTGGGCTGACATCGCCACCACGCTGCGCCAGGTACATGCGGTCACGGCCGGCTGGCCGCAGCGCCCTGGGTTCGCGTCAACCCGCGAGCTGCTCGACACTGACCGCGGCGGCGACGTCGACCTGTCGCTCATGCCTCCCGCCGCGGTAGCCGCGTGCCGGGCGGCCTGGCGGCTCCTGCGCGGCACGCCCGAGGCGGTCGTGCACGGCGATCCGGGACCAGCGAACATCCGCGTGAGCTCGGCCGGAATCGGGTTGCTCGACTGGGATGAGTCCCGCGTCGACTACACCGATCTGGATCTGGCTGAACTGCCCGTCACCGACCTGCCGCCCGCCAGGCTCGCCGAAGCTCGCCGCGCCGCGGCGGCCTGGGAAGCTGCCAACGGATGGATCGTGGAACCCTCCTATGCCCGCCGCCAGCTCGCGCTCTTGCGAACCGCATAACGTACCCTGCCGAATACACAGAGGGAGAGGAGAGCATGCTGAAAGTCAGGTCCAGGACGTCGGCGGCGCTCATGACCCTACTGCTGACCACGCTGCTAGCCGGGCTGGCTGGCTGTTCTCAGCCGACGGCACGGCACGGGATCCACAAGATCCAGCACGTGGTGATCATCATGCAGGAGAACCGGTCTTTCGATTCGTTCTTCGGAACATTCCCGGGCGCGGACGGGCTTCCAGCTAAGAACGGCCAGTTCACCGTCTGCGTGCCCGATCCGCGCACCACCCGCTGCGACCGGCCGTACCACGATCCCAGCCTGGTCAACGGAGGTGGCGAGCACACCCGCGATGACGCCATCACCGACATCAACGGCGGCAAGATGGACGGTTTCGTCAGGACCGCGGTGCTGGATACGAACCGCGGCTGCGCCCTGACGGTCCCGACGCCGCGGGTGTGCCTGCCCTCGGGCCCGCCGGATGTCATGGGTTATCACGACGCACGGGAGATCCCGAATTACTGGGCGTACGCCAGGGACTTCGCGCTCGATGACCATATGTTCGAGCCGGTGGCGTCCTGGAGTCTGCCCGCCCACCTGTACCTCGTCAGCGGATGGTCGGCGCGCTGCACGACCGCCAGTCCGAGCAGTTGCGTCAACGATCCCAGCCAGGTGAAGGCCCCGCTCCCCGCTGCCCTGCTGACCTGCATTAAGAAGCACGGCCTGACCCTGCCCGATCTTCGCAGGCGCGCTGTGCTGTCGCCGGCCGCACGGGCGCGACTCGATGCGTGCATCGCGGCGCTGAGCCCGGCTCAGCGCCAGCGCGTCCTCAGCCTGCCGGCCGCCGGCGGCGGCGGCGAAGGCCAACTACTCGGCCGTTACTCGTGGACGGACCTGACGTTTCTCTTGCACGCCCACCAGGTCTCCTGGGCTTACTACGTGCAAAGCGGCGTTCAGCCCGACTGCAACGACAACCCCGATCAGAGCACCGCTGGCTGTGCGCCAGTCAAGCAGGGGGCCTCCACCCCGTCCATCTGGAACCCTCTGCCGTCCTTTACCGATGTCAAGGCCGACGGGCAGCAGGGCAACGTCAGGAACCTGGCGGGCTTCTACCGGGACGCCGAGCACGGGACCCTGCCGGCGGTCTCATGGATCGCGCCCTCACAGGGAAACAGCGACCACCCGCCCGCCAACCTGGCGGCCGGCCAGGCCTACGTCACCAATCTCATCAACACGATCATGCGCGGCCCGGACTGGAAGTCCACCGCCATCTTTCTGGTCTGGGATGACTGGGGCGGTTTCTACGACCATGTCGTCCCGCCGACGGTCGACCAGAATGGATACGGACTGCGGGTTCCGGGCATCGTCATCAGCCCCTACGCGAAGCGGGGCTACATCGACCACCAGGTCCTGTCGTTCGACGCCTACAACAAGTTCATCGAGGACGACTTCCTGCACGGTGCCCGGCTGAACCCGCGCACCGACGGCCGTCCGGACCGCCGCCCCGACGTCAGGGAGAACGCGAGCATCCTCGGCAACCTGATCGCGGACTTCAACTTCCGTCAGCAGCCCAGGCCGCCCGTCCTGCTGCCAGCCCACCCTGCGCCCGGCCCCGCGTCAACGCCGTGACCGCACCCTGACGAATTCGACCGTGCCGTCCACTCGTCTTGCCCCCAGCCCCAGCAGCAGGGCGCGAGATGCGGAGTTCGTGTCATCAACCTCGGCCGTGACCTCGCTCCGGCCGCGCCCGTGCAGCACGCCGAACGCGCGAGCAAGCAGGACGCTGGCCAGCCCCCGGCGGCGGTAGCCGGGCAGCACGGCGATCAGGCCGAGCCGCGGCCGCCCTGGGCTGTCCCACACCCGGACCAGTCCGATGTACTCGCCGTTCTCCATTTCGACCGCGACGAGGTAGGTGGCCGGGTCGAACTCGGAGTCGAAGGTCTCCTCATGGAAGTCCCCTGGATCCCACTTCCAGCCCGCCGCGCCCGGCACGTCCTGACGCAGGGCATCATCGAGCAGCCGCAGCTGATCCTCGTCGGCGTTTACGGCCGAGATGATGACCACCCCGTCGGGCTCGGCCGTTACGTGCAGGCCGGTGACCTGAGGATCGGTAGGGATCAGGACGTTGCTCTCGCGGCGGTGCTCGGTGAAGCCGAGCCGGGCGAACAGCTTCAGTGCCTGGTCATCGGTGTCCTCGACCGTGGCGTACAGATCACCGCCCGTGTTCGCGGCCACGGCGGCGATCAGCGGCTCGCACGCATCTTCCTGACCCGAGTCAAGGCTGACGAACCATCGATCATCCGGGCGGAGAAAGGCGGACGCAGCCCCAACGACCTGACCCGCGTCGAGCGCGCGCCAGACGAGGCCGGGCGAGGCGCGCACCACGCGGAACTGGGCCGAGGTCATACCGCCGGACGCTAGCATTCCGCCCGGCCGGCTAGATACCCGTTAACTGCTGGCCGGCCCGGCGGGCCTGAGTGGTACGGTCGCCCGGTGCCCGCACTCGAACTAGTTCGCGCGGATCATGCGGCTGCGCTGCTGAGGTTCGAGCGGGAGAACCGGGCCTATTTCGCCGCCTCGATTCCTGACCGTGGCGACGATTTCTTCGCCCGCTTTGACCATGAGCATGCTCGCCTGCTCGCCCGGCAGGCCGCCGGCACGGATTATTTCCACGTCCTGATCGGGGATGACGGCGAGGTGCTGGGGCGCGTCAACCTGGTCGGGATAACGGACGGATGCGCAGAGCTCGGCTTCCGGATCGCCGAGAAAGCCGCCGGCCGGGGCCTGGCCACGGCCGCCGTCCGTCAGGTCTGCGCCCTGGCGCGAACCGAATACGGGCTGGTCAGGCTGCGCGCGAGGGCGACCAGCGACAATCGCGGGTCGCGCACGGTCCTGGCGCGGACAGGCTTCGTGGAGACCGGCGAGATTGTGCTGAATGGCAGGCCCGCGACCAGCTATTCCCTGAGCCTGTGAGCTGAAGGTCTACCGGCCCGCCCTCGCCGTGACCAGAGTTGCGACCATGCCAGCGCGAATCGGTCGGCCGAGTCGCTCGTAAAGGGCCTCATATTCACGCTCAAGGGCTTCACGCTGGCCCGGTGAAAGCCGGGCGTAGAACGACATCGTGCGAAGCAGAGCATGGAGCTCGTCAGGAGTGTGCTCGACGAGCCTCGGCATGACTGCCGCCCGAACGTCACCGAACAAGCGGCCGGCGTCGTCCTGCCCGATGTCGGTGCTGCCAAGCCATGCCCATACCTCGGAGACGTTGCCACGGCACTGCTCCATTCCGGCGAGCGTGGCGTCGAGGTCCCGGTAGACCGGCCAGGTAGCGGCGATGTCCGGGGCCACCTTTCTGATGGCAGCGAGCGCTGCTTCCTGATCTCGCTTGCTGCGCGGCTCCTCGAGCCCGAAGTACTGCACGAGGGCGAGCGTCCCGCCTGGGACAAGTACGTCGGCGGCTTTCTGCCAGCTCACCTCAGGGTCAACCCAGTGAAACGCGGACGCGGAGAACACGGCCGCAAAGTGCTCCAGGGGCAGCAAGGCATCTTCAAACCGAGCGTTCACGAATTCCGCCGCTGCCACACCGGCCAGGTTCTGCCTGGCCAGCGCGATCAGGCTGGTGCCGGGTTCGAGTGCGGTAACCCGCAAGCCCCGGGCGACGAGGCCGCGGGTCAGCTGACCGCTTCCGCACCCGACCTCAAGCACATGATCACCGTTCCCGATGCCAGCGACCTGACAAGCCTGGTCGATGAGTTCGTCGGGATAGGCCGGCCGGCGGCGGTCGTACTCGGCCGCGACCGCATCGAAGACCGTGCCGTACCGACGGGCAGCAGATTCTGGCCGCGAGGTCATTCAGGCCTCCGTTCACGCAGGATACTAGGGGCAGGCCCGCCGTCACGTCTGCGGACGCCGGCCGAAAGGTGCTGGCGATGACCCGTGGGCGGTCGAGCATTCTGTTCGTGAAGCCATGACGGGTCCGGCCGGGAGGGCGCTGGGCCGGGCACTTCGCCCCCGTCGGTGGCAGGACGACAACACGGTCAGCGAAGGGCAGTGCAGCCTGCCTGCCGACCGGTACGGGAACGGCCCGGCGATCAGCGTGTGGGTCTGGGCCAAGGGCGACGCGGCCGACCAGCATCGTTTCATCAAGCAGAACATGGTGGCGGATGACTGCTACCTCAGCGGCAGCCGGCCGTCACCGTGGTTCGCCGACCTGAACTTCAGCCCTGGTATCACCGGCGATATCGCCGGCAACACGGTCGGGATCTGCCGCCGGGTCGCGATCGAGACCCATGGCGCGGATGCCCCTGCGAAGCCGTCGGCCGGCGGTTAGCCGGCCTGCAGGACGAAGAACAGGAAGCACAGGAAGCGCCGCCGGTCGGCGAAGCGGTCAGGGAGCAACTCACGGGGCGTATCCGGCGCGGCTGCCGGCTCGCTGATCACCGTTATCCGGAAGCCGGCCGCGGTGAAGGCGTCCGTCATCGCATGCAGCGGCCGGGCCCAGAAACTCAGCAGCGCGGTCTGGCCGTCTACGGTCCACTCATCGACCCAGTTGTAGGTCGCGAAATAGTCAGGCTCGTGGCCGGCCTCGCGGTGGGCCAGGGTTGTCACAAAGGGATGATCAACCGAGACAATGAGCCGTCCGCCCGGCTTGAGCACGCGCCGCAGCTCGGCTAGTGCGGGCCCCCAGTCCTCCAGGTAGTGCAGTACCAGGGAAGCCGTGACGTCGTCGAACGTGTCGTCGGGGAAGGGAAGCGGGCTGCCCAGCTCGGCCACCTGCAGGTCCGCGTCGTCACCGAGCCGCCGCCGGGCTAGCTCCAGCATCCCGGCGCTTTTGTCGATGCCGGTCACGACGGCGCCCCGGTCGCGGAGCGCCGCGAACAGAGGACCCGAGCCGCAGCCAGCGTCGAGGATCCGCCGGCCGACCACGTCACCAGCCAGCGCCAGCATGGCGGGGCGCTCGTAGTAGGCATTAATGAGGTTGGTCTCGTTGGAGGCCGCGTACGCCTCGGCGAAGCTGTCGTAGTCGTTGGTTCCCGGCGGATCTGCAGAGTCATCGGACACCGAGACGAGCCTGGTGGCGATGCTTCCGGGGGGATTGTGGTCGTTAGGCATGCAATCCATGCTGTCATGCACCGTTATGGCGTCGCCCGGCCGCACGATCCGGGCGCGTCGCTGACCCCCGTGCGGCGGACCAGGTCGCGTGCGGCCTCCGGCCATGTGCCGTGCCGGAACTCGAATCCCGCTGCGGTGAGCCGGGCCGGGACGACTCGCCGGCTCTTGAGCAGTAGCTCCGTGTCGGTACGGATGGCAATCGCGCCAAGTTCGGCCATCCACCGGGTGGCGGGAAGCCCGACGGGCACGCCCCAGGCCGCGCGCAGCCCGCGCATGAAGTCACGCTGCCGCACCGGCCCCGGAGCTGCGAGGTTGACCGTTCCGGTCACGACATCCTGGTCGATGATGAAGCGGACCGCGGCGGTGAAGTCGTCCTCATGGATCCACGACACGAACTGCCCGCCGCCGGCGACCGGGCCGCCCAGCCCCATGCGCGCTATCCAGTGTGCGCGTAAATCGTCGCGGCGCTCATCTGCAGCCAGGCGCGCGGTGGGCGGCCCGCGGCGGCGATGGCCTGACCCACCACTCGCGCCGAGAGCACCCGCGACCGCATCATCTCGGTCAGGTTCCCCTTGGTATAGCGACAGCTGACGCTGCGCCCGGCAAGATTAATGACGACGTCACTGCCGTCTATCTCACGCGCCCACGGCCCCAGCCGTTCCCCGTCCCACGAGACCTGCCCTTCCCCGGCCGCCCGCCGCGTGAGCACCACGACCTCGTGCCCGTCACTCCGCAGCGCCCGCCCCAGCGCAGTACCCAGCTGCCCCGTCCCGCCAGCGCCGGGACTTATTGCGCGCTAGTTGCACGCGGCTTCCCTCGTCGTCTTGATCAACTCGACGGCGGTAGCGGTGCAGATGCCAGCTTGGCGCTCCTGCCTCGGTCTGCGATGCTGCCTTCGCCCGGACCCGCGGCGTCCACCAAGCGCGCGCGACTACTAATAGCGTCTTGCGTTAATAACGCTACGCGTTACTATGAATGAGTGTTGCGATCGTTCCGGGACAAGGACACCCAGGCCGTCTGGGAGCGGCGCCGCTCGCGGAAGCTCGACACCGTCACCCAGCGGGCCGCGCTGCGGAAGCTGACCATCCTCGACGCCGCTGAGACCTTAGCTGATCTCCTCATCCCGCCAGGCAACCGGCTGGAGAAACTCTCGAGCGACAGGGGCGGTCAGCACAGCATCCGGATCAACCGGCAGTGGCGCATCTGCTTCCGCTGGTCCGACGCCGGTCCAGAAGATGTCGAGATCGTTGACTACCACTAGGAGGAAGGCATGATTTCCGAGGCCATCATGAGCCCCGTGCCGCCCGGCGAGATCCTGCTCGAGGAGTTCCTCATGCCGCTTGGGGTGAGCCAGTACAAGCTGGCGAAGGCCATCAGCGTACCCGCGCGGCGTATCAACGAAATCGTCCACGGACACCGCCGGATCACCGCGGACACCGCGCTGAGGCTCGCGCGATTCTTCGGGACATCCGAGCGGTTCTGGTTCAACCTGCAGGCCCGGTACGACCTGGAGATCGAAAAGGACAAACTGGGCACGGAACTGGATTCCATCGAGCCACTGCAAGCCGCGAGTTGACCTCTGACCTGGGCTTTCTCACGAGAGCGGGTCGGTGGGCCGGTGCGAGGCAGTCCTCTACTGGGGTCGCTGTTTCGTCGTGGTTACGACGTGGCGCCCGGTCAGAACGGCTGGTGGTAGCCGAGGACGATGGCCCCGCAGACGCCGTAGATGCCTGGTGGCGTTCGGATGAGGTACTGGATGCCGTGGGTTGCGGGATTGAACCAGAAGAGGGAACTCGGTCTCGGTCCGGCCGTCACGACATCGGATTCCAGGAGCAGCCGGCCATTGCGGGCCGTGACTATCTGAGGGCTGACGCCGGCTGGTCCGGGAACCCTGATTGTGTGCCGCGCGCCGTCCCGCGCCAGGCAGACGATGGACCGCACATTGGGGAAGATGAAGGCTTGCAGGTACACCGTCCCGCGGGTCCTGAACGCGTCGGCGTAGCCCAGGAACCCGGCGGTGCATGCGCAGCGCGGTGTCAGCGCCGTCGGCGCGCCGCCGATAGGGATGAGCCACAGCCGGACGGGCCCGGCGCCGAAGCACGCGGCGAGCAACGTGGTCGCCGTCCACCAGCGTGCCGCTTCGCAACCTCCAGAGATCTTGAACCGCCGAGTCACCGTGCCGTTGTTGCTGATCTGGTCGATGCCGCCGGTTGTAGGGCTGGCCGTGACGAACTGGCCGCCAGGTGCGTCCAAGGGCGCAACAAAGTATGCGCGCGGGTCCAGGCGGCGCTGCAGGTGCCCGGCCAGGCCGTAACGGAAGATCCCCTTCTTGCCAGCGACCACGGTGAGCACGCTCGCGCCGCGCGGCCTGGTGTACTCAATCGGGCCGGCGTTCGAGGGCAGGGTGAACCGGGAGATCACCGTCCCGGTGACGAGGCTGATCTGCTCGACAACCACACGTCGCCCGGCCCGACTGCCGACCAGGATCCGCTGACGGTCACCTGACCAGTCGGCAAGGCCGAGGGCCGGAGTCGCGGTCGCGGTCGGCGCCCGGCAAAGCCCACCTGCGCCCCGCTGGGCTGACCAGATAGAAAACGGTCCGGGCCTTTGCCGGATTTATCACTCCGGGCAGCAGATTCCCCGCCGACAGTCTAGGAGTCTGGCTTCCTGCGACTGGGCCGCTGCCATGCACGACCGCCGTAATCTAGTCGTAAGCCGAATTGATGATTCGGATGGGTCACTCGTCTAGCCGGGGTGGGCAACTACTCGCGGCCTGAGGGGATCGGAGCGGGTGACGAGAATCGAACTCGCACTGTCAGCTTGGGAAGCTGATGTTCTGCCATTGAACTACACCCGCGCGAGGCACCCGACTGGCCGCCCGGCTGGCCGCGCATTCCACGCAAACCGCCTCGGTCGAACGACTGCCGCGACGACATCGTACCGGAACCGGTAGGTTGCCTGCGTGCTGCTCTCCGACAGGGACATCCGAGCCCAGATCGCCTCAGGTCGAGTCTCGCTCGATCCGTTCGCGCCCGAGCTCGTCCAGCCGTCCAGCGTCGACGTCCGCCTGGACCGGTATTTCCGGGTCTTCGAGAACCACAAGTACCCGCACATCGACCCGGCGATCGAGCAGGCCGACCTGACCCGCATGGTCGAGACCGAGGGCAAGAATCCGTTCGTGCTGCATCCAGGCGAGTTCGTCCTCGGCTCGACCTACGAGGTCGTGTCGCTGCCTGACGACATCGCCGGGCGGCTGGAGGGCAAGTCGAGTCTGGGCCGGCTGGGCCTGCTCACGCACTCAACCGCCGGCTGGATCGATCCCGGTTTCTCCGGCCACGTCACCCTCGAGCTGTCGAACGTCGCCACCCTGCCGATCATGCTCTGGCCCGGCATGAAGATCGGGCAGCTCTGCCTGTTCAGGACCAGCTCGCCGAGCGAGCACCCGTACGGATCGGCCATCTACGGATCCCGTTACCAGGACCAGCGCGGTCCGACCCCGTCCCGGTCCTACCTCAACTTCTACCGCGCGGACATCTGACCGAAGGCAGCCAGAGTCACGGCAGGCCGCGGCCGCCGGACACGTGCCGCCCGGAACGGTCATAGCTGTCCCAGCGCAGCACCCGCAGGTGGGGCACTCCCAGCGCGAAGGCGTAGAAACTCGCCCGTCCGGCCGCCACGGCGGGCACCCTGATCGTCCGCCCGTCGCTGATGGCGAATCTGAGGTAGCTGACCGAGTTCGGCACCGCGCCGACGAACCACCACGGCAGCTTCCCGGTGGTCGATGCGGAGTCAGCCGACGACGTCAGGCCGCTGCCGTGACCGCCGAACACGATCGTGCAGTCGGTGCCATGGCTCTGCCCGGCGACCAGGACCGTCACGCAGTAGCCCCACGGCCGGTGTGCTCGGTGACCGTCCAGCGCTGGCCGACGGTCACGCCGGAGCCGATCCGCCTGGTGACCCTGGCCTGACCTTCCTGGCCAGGACGCTGCCAGGCCACGAAGGTCGGAATACTGGCGGGCGAGTCATAGAACGGGATCGCGTGCCCGACTTCCGATCCGCGGAGTACGCGATCGCCCGCACGATCCGCAGCCGGGCCGGTACCTCCAGCCCGATCCAGCGCAGCCGCCCGTACCGGACCGAGTCCGCCCGCAAAACCGTGCCGTCGGCTAGGACGAAGCGCACCTGGCGGACCTCCGGGGCGACCGGTCCGGCCAGGAAGTAGCGGTGCTCGTCGCCACCCCCTTGCAGCGAGGCCGGCGCGCCCGATGTCCGGTAGTCGCCCGGCGCCTGACAGGCCATGCCGGGACCGTCGGACGCCTCGATGCAGAGTCGCTTGCCCGCGTGACCGAGCCTGATGGTCCAGGTGCTCGCGCCGATCGCGCCCTTCGCGATCAGCCCGTGGACGCTCCGTGGTCCGAGCCGGTCGATGGTGACCTTCGGCTGATGGACCGCCGGCCCGGGCGGCGCAGGCAGGCCGACGTCATGTACCAGCCGAGGCGCGGCCGCGGCGGCGACCACCAGCGCGGTCAGGCCGGCCGCTGCGCCGACCAGGCGGCGCACCCGGATCCGCTTTCCGTTCCTGATGACCACGGACACGGGGGCCGCGGACGGGACGATCTCGTCCAGCGCGGCACCGATCCTGCCCCCCACGTCGCCCGGCTCGAAGGAGCCCGGCCGCTCATCGCTGGTCATGGCTGACCCCCTCCGCCAGATCGGTGTTCAGCCGGAGCTTGGCCAGCGCGCGCGATGCCTGGCTCTTGACATTGCCGACGGAGCAGCCCAGTGCCGCGGCGGCCTCCGTCTCGGTCAGGTCGAGCCAGTAGCGCAGGACGAGCGCGGCCCGCTGGCCGGCCGGCAGGCTCATCATCGCCGCGAGCAGCGCGGCCCGGTCCTCCAGCCCGCCCAGGCCGCCGGCCGAATCACCGGCCAGGCCCTCCGGCGGAGTGCCGGTCAGCAGTTCGTCGACCCGCCGCTTGCGAAACCGGTCCCGGCTCGCGTTGATGACGATCCGCCTGACGTAGGCGTCGGGATTGCCCGCCCGGACCACCCGCGGCCAGGACGCGTACGCCCTGGCCGGCGCCGTCTGGGCCAGGTCTTCGGCGGGGCCGCGATCGCCGCACAGGACGTACCCGAGCCGACCAGCCTGGGCCAGCACCCGAGCATGAACTCGGTGAACTCGGCATCGGCCTGTCCGCTCACCAGCCACCTCCCTCAACCGATCAGACCACGGGAGGACAGCAAATCGTTGCACGGACCTTCGGCCAGATTGCCAGCCAGCGCCGCCGAAATCGAGCGACGGGGATCACCCGGCTACAGCGAGCCGGTCAGCGCCAGCGCACCGAGGGCGGCCGCGATCGACAGCGGCACGGCGACGGCCCCGATCCGGCTCGCCCGGCCGAGCGACGGTTCCGCGCCAGCGGCCCGCGCGGCGCGCAGCCACAGCAGCCAGGCGAGCGATCCGGTCACGCACAGGTTGGGTCCCAGGTTCAGGCCCACGATGAGGGAGAAAGGATGGCTCGGGGTCCGTGCCGCCAGCAGGGAGGCGGCCGGCAGGTTGTTCACGAGGATCGTCGCCAGGCCGGCCACCGCCGCCGTGCCCCAGCTGTCGAGGTGGGCGAGCAACGCGGCCGGGCCGGCCCAGGCCCGGCCGAGCGCACCGAGGGCGACCGCCACGGCGAACAGGCCGGCCAGCACGGGGAGCCCGAGCACCTCAGTCAATCCGCGCAGGCTCGCGCGGCCTTTGGCCAGGTGGATCGCCGCCGCTATCAGGCCAACGGCGAAGACCGGGATGGCCGGCGACTTCAGCGTCAGCACCAGCGCAGTGGCGAGAACGACCGCCGCAAGACCCACGCCAGGCACCAGCCGCTCGGCCGCGACGGGCTCGGCGGTGCCGCCGCGCAGCGACCGCCGCTCGAAGAAGGCCACCACGACGGCGGTGACCGCCAGTGCCGTCGCCGCCGGCAGCCACATCCGGGCCAGGAACCCGCTCCCGGTCAGCGACAGGTGGCCGAGCACGATCAGGTTCGTCAGGTTGGAGCCCGGGAGCAGCAGCGAGCCCGCGTTGGACAGCAGCAGGCAGCCGTAGAGCAGGGCTCGCTCACCGAGCTTGCGGCTGCGGGCGGTGTAGACGAGGACCGGCGTCAGGAACGCGACGGACGTATCCAGGTTCAGGACGGCGGTGACGATGCCGATCAGAACGGTCGCGCCGATGAACAGCGCGCTGCCGCTGCGGGCGAGCCGGGCGAGCCGGTGCCCGGCCGCGGCGAAAAGCCCGTCGTCGTCGGCCACCAGCCCGATCAGCAGCAGCCCGGCGACCAGCACGAAAGGCGACCAGTCCTGCCCCGCGGCAGCCCCGGCGTCATGCGGCCGCAGCGCAACCGCCGCAGCCGCGCCAGTGACGCCGGCAACGGCCAGTAACCACGGTCCCGTCCGGCCGGGCTCAGCGCGCGGCGGAGAACCGGCCGAAGTTCGCATGCACGGACATTACCCGGGCGACTGACGATCATCCGAGCCGTCGATCGCGACTTGCTACACCTTTGCTAACCGCAAAGGCCGCAAATCGACCGTGATCATGACTGGAACGTGCTTGATGTCATGTTGCCGGGGACCGGCCCGGCACAGGCCGGTCCAGGGTCACGGCGAATGGTCTCAGACTCGCTCGATGATGGTGGCGTTGGCCTGGCCGCCGCCCTCGCACATGGTCTGCAGGCCGTACCGGCCGCCCGTCCGCTCGAGCTCGTGCAGCAGCTTGGTCATCAGGATCGCGCCGGTCGCGCCGAGCGGGTGACCGAGCGCGATCGCGCCGCCATTCGGGTTGGTCTTCTCCAGCGACGCGCCGGTCTCGGCCGACCAGGCGATCAGCACCGGAGCGAAGGCCTCGTTGACCTCGAAGACGTCGATGTCGTCGACGCTGAGCTTCCCCCTGGCCAGCGCCTTCTCCGTCGCCGGGATCGGGCCGGTGAGCATGAACACCGGGTCGGAGCCGGTCACGGTCAGCGTGTGGATCCGCGCCCGCGGCGTGAGGCCGTGGCGCTGCACGGCGTCCGGCGAGGCGATCAGCAGCGCGGCAGCGCCGTCGGAGATCTGGGATGCCACGGCGGCGGTGATCTCCCACCCCTCGCGGAGCGGCTTGAGCTCGGCCATCTTCTCCAGCGAGGTGTCCCGGCGCGGGCCCTCGTCGGCGCTGACCCCGTTGACCGGCGCGATCTCACGCTCGAACCGGCCCTCGTCGATCGCGCGGATCGCCCGCATGTGACTGGAGTACGAGAACTCCTCGAGCTGCTGGCGCTTGATGCCCCACTTCTCGCACATCAGCTGGGCACCGCGGAACTGCGAGATCTCCTGCTTGCCGTACCTGTCTCCCCAGCCCTGCCCGTACGGGAAGGCCAGGCCCTTCTCGAGCAGCGGCGCGACGGTCGAGCCCATCGGGACCTGGCTCATGGACTCGATCCCGGCCGCGACGACCAGGTCCTGGGTGCCGGACAGCACGCCCTGAGCGGCGAAGTGGACCGCCTGCTGCGACGAGCCGCACTGGCGGTCAATGGTCACGCCCGGCACGGTCTCGGGCAGGCCCGCCGACAGCCAGGCCGTCCGCGCGATGTCGATCGCCTGCGGACCGGCCTGCGACACGCAGCCCATGATCACGTCCTCGACGGCCTCCGGGTCCACCCCGGTGCGGTTCATCAGCTCGGTCAGCACGTGCGCGGCGAGGTCGGCCGGATGGACAGAAGCCAGCCCTCCGTTGCGCCGGCCGACGGGCGTCCGTACAGCTCCGACGATGTATGCCTCGGACATTGACAAACCTCCACTGCAGCGAACCCCGAACGGTCGTCCGCTTTGAGGTTACCGCGCAGTAGGCCGATCGCCATAGCCGGATCGGGAGGTCATCGTGCCCGGTGCCGGCACCCGGAAGTACCCGCGCGAGTACGGCGACTACCTGGCCGCGGCTGCGACTCGGTCAGTCATCCCGATTCAGGGGTGCCCGTCTGCGCCGTTCTGGGCGGCCTTACGGAGGCCAATGATCCGTTCGATGTCCAGTTATGCTGGTAAGAGACGACTGGAGGCGCCAGTGACCGACGGCTTTATCTTGCTCGGCTTCCTGGCCATTATCTTCGCCGTCGCCGTGATCCGGGGTCGCCGCCGGATGGGCGTCGGCTCGACCAGCCGGGTCTTCGTCATGGCCGCCTTCGGCTTCGCGATCGCGGTGCTGGTCTTGTGGGCGACCCAGCGCAAATAACCTCAGCCGGCCTGGCCTTAGCCAGCACAGCCTGCCTCACGGCCCGATAACATGCCCGCCGTCTGCGGCTTGATCGGCATCTCGAACCAGACCGCCTTGCCTTCGTCGGTCGGCCGAGACCCCCATCGCATCGCGAGCTGGTCGACCAGGTACAGGCCCCGGCCGCCCTCGTCGTTCTCGCCCGCCATCCTGATCCGCGGCAGCCGGAGGTCGGAGTCGAAGACCTCGACCCAGACCGAAGTCAGCCCCTTGCGGATCCGCAGCATGAACTCCTGGACGGGCAGCGCGCCGTTGGCGCCGCGCACGCCGCCGAAGTTGTCGGAGAACGGCGAATCGATCCAGTCGTCCAGGCCGCTGGACGCCCCGGCCAGCGCGAACGCCTCCAGCGCGAACTCGTTCCGCGGGCTGGGCGCCGCCGCGGTGTGCAGGACCACGTTGGTGACGACCTCGGAGACCAGCAGGCAGGCCAGCTCGGCCTGATCGTCTTCCATGCCGCACTCGACGAACGTGTCGAAGGCCATCTTCCTGGCCTCGGACACCTTGATCGGCTCAGCCTCGAAGCGCATGTCCCAGTGCTTGAGCTCCTCCGCTGCCGTCCTGATGACCAGGATCGCCATGTCGTCGTCGATCTGGCCCGGCACGGCATGCTCCGCCGCCTCGGCGATCTTCTCGACGCTCTCCGTGGCGACCGACTTGACCGCCGCGCTGAGCATTCCGAACACCTCGGCATCCTCGTAATGCCCCGGGCCGTCGGCGCGATGGCGCCGATCGACCAGCCCGTCGGTGTAGAAGATCAGCGCGGAACCAGCGGGCAGCTCGCGGGATTCCTCGCGGTAGGTCGGCAGGCCGGGGAACATGCCGCGGACGCCGAGCAGGACGCCCTGATGCTCGATCTTGAGCTGGGCCACGTCCTCGCCGTTGACGATCATCGGCGAGTCGTGACCGGCGTTGGAGATCGTCAGCTGGCGGAACCACGGATCGTAGATCAGGTAGGTGCAGCTGGCGGTGGGCGGATCGGAGCTCTGGTCCTCCCGCTCGTCGGTCATGGACCGGCACCACTCGTCCAGCCTGCGCAGGATGTCGGCGGGCGCCTTGTCGTCCTGCGCGAACGCCCGCAGTGCCGAGCGGAGCTGGCCCATGATGGCGGCCGCCCGCGCGCCGCGTCCCTCGACGTCGCCGATCACGATGCCCACCCGGCCGGCTGACAGCTGGATGATGTCGTACCAGTCCCCGCCGACCTGCGTCTGGATGCCCTGCCCGTGGCTCTCCAGCGGCTCGGCCGGCACGTACCGGTAGGCGACCTCGAGCCCGTCGAGTACGGGCGGCTTGTTCGGCAGGAGGCTGTTCTGGAACGCCAGCGCAGTGGCCCGCTCCTCCTCGAACAGCAGCGCGTTGTCGATCGCGACCGAGACCCGGCTCGCGATGGCCGCGACGAGGTCCCGGTCGTCGGCCACGTAGTTCCTGGTGTCGCGGTCGGTAAGGTCGGACAGCGCGAGTGTCATCACGCCGAGCTCACGGCCCCGCATGACCAGCGGCGCCACGATCGCCGACGTCATGCCGACTTCCCTGCTCGCCTGCCGGCTCTCCTCGGTCGGCGCCGCGTTCTTCTCCTCGAGCAGATCCTCGATCAGGATTGTCTCGTTCTGGGCCATCGCCCGGGCCGCGAAGTGGTTGGGCGGGTAGATGACCGGATCGCCGACCTGCGCCCAGCCGCCCTGGGACGGCTTCCATCCCCAGGCGTTCATCTGGACCCGGCGGACGAGGCCCTCCTTTACCCGCAGCTCGATGAAGCAGTGATCAGCGAACTGCGGGACCAGCGTGTCCGCGACGCGGCGCAGCGTGTCGTCGAGCTCGAGTGAGCTGCCGAGCCGCTCGCCGATCCGGTCAAGCAGCCCGGGCCAGCCGGCCGATCCCTGGGTCCCGACCTGGACGGCCTGCCTGGCGGTGATGACGGTCCCGGCGATGTCACCGGCGATGCCGCGCATCGGCACCGCGTTCATCCGGACGAAGAACGTGGACTCGTCCGGCCGCCTGATCGCGAGCGTGCCCTCCCAGTCGCGTCCCCGGCAGGCCTGACGCTCCAGATTATCGACCTTGGCGACATCCTCTTCGTGGAAGCCAAGCCGCCGGAACGGCAGGTCGATCAGCTGCCGCGAGTCCGCGAAGCCGAAGAGCTCGGCCGCGAAGGAGTTGGCGTAGCGCATGCAGCCGTCATGGTCAACGACGAGCACCGCGGTCTCGACATTGCCGAGTATCTGTTCCGTGGTCAGCATCGGCGGGACCAGCTTGGGCCTCCGCACCTCGACCTGGTCCGCGGCTTCGCCGTCTGCGTTCATAAGACGTCTGCCGCGCGCTCAGGACGATCCGGCGACGAAGACATGGGCTGCGATCTCGTGCGGCAGCGCCACCCCGACATCAAGGTCCCCACCGCCTGTGCCCGCACGAGTCACCCGCACATCGTTGTCGCCGGCCACCAGCGTAACCTCGCGGCCGGGTTGTATCCCGATGTTCTTTAGTTTAAGCATTAGTGCGGCATCGCTTTGGAGTTGTTCGCTGATCCGGCGAACAATTACCTGCACGGGTACCGTCCCCGCTATGGCCGTCATGGTCACATCGGTCTCCTGGGCGGCAGCTTGCGCGCTGTCGATGGCGACGTCAGGTACACCCAGCTCGGCTAGTCCTGGAATGACATTTCCGTGCGGACAACGGACCGGAAAATGGAGCAGATCGGCAAGTCGCCGTTCCACGTTGTCAGAAATAACGTGCTCCCAGCGGCAGGCCTCGATGTGCACCTCTTCCCAGGGCAGCCCGATGACGTCGACCAGCAGGCACTCGGCCAGCCGGTGCTTGCGCATCACCCTGGTCGCCAGCCTCGTCCCCTCTTCAGTCAGCGACAGCCGCCGGTTGTCGATGACCTCGAGCAGGCCGTCCCGTTCCATCCTGGCCACGGTCTCGCTGACGGTGGGGCCGCTCTGCGAGAGCCGCTCGGCGATCCTGGCCCGCAGCGGCACGATGCCCTCTTCGGTCAGCTCGAAGACCGTGCGGAGATACATCTCCGTCGTGTCGATCAGGCCGTGCGTCGCCACCGCTGCCTCCCTCCGGCATCGATGCTACGACCCCCCGGGCGGTCAGGGCGCCAGCCGCTCGATCACCCAGGTCCCGGCCATCGTCGTGTAGCGCAGCCGGTCGTGCATCCGGTTCGCCCGGCCGTGCCAGAATTCGATCGTCTGCGGCGTGACCAGGTAGCCGCCCCAGAATTCGGGCCGCGGAACCTGCTCGCCGTCCGGCCAGCGCCTGGCCAGCTGGTCATAGCGCTCGTCAAGCTCGCGCCGGGACCCGATCACCGTCGACTGCCTGCTCGCCCAGGCGGCGACCTGGGAGGCGTGCGGCCTGGTCCGGAAGTAGGCCTCGCTTTCGGCGGCGGACAGCCGGGTCACTGTTCCCTCGATGATGACCTGCCGGTGGATCGCGTGCCATCCGAACAGCAGGCTCGCTCTCGGCACCTCGTCGAGATCGGTGCCCTTCCGCGAGGTGCGGTTGGTGAAGAACGTGAATCCGGCGCGGTCATGGCCCTTGAGCAGCACCGTCCTGGCTCTCGGCTGCCCGGCCGCCGATACGGTCGCGAGCACCATCGCCGTCGGCTCGGGCAGGCCGGCCGCTACGACGTCGGCCATCCAGCGGTCGAACTGATCGTGCGGATCGGCCGCGAGCATGCTCTCGTCCAGGCCCTCGGTCGGCCAGTCCGCTGCGTTGGTTGGCACCCCCATGGGTACAGATCTTCACATAGTGATCTGGAGCGGGAATCGGCAGGCGGCCACGTGCGCGCGTAATGGGAGTGGTCGTAAGCTAAGCGGCGTTTGGCCGGCCTGCCGGCCCAGTGGGCAGGCCGGCCGAGAGGAATGAGGAGACGCTAGATGTCCGATTTCACGCCTGGCCTTGAAGGCATCATCGCCTTCGAGACGCAGATCGCCGAGCCAGACAAGGAAGGCGGCGCGCTCAGGTACCGGGGCGTGGACATCGAGGAGCTTGTCGGGCATGTGACGTACGGGCATGTCTGGGGCCTCCTGGTCGACAACGCGTTCGAGCCCGGCCTGCCGCCAGCCGAGCCGTATCCCGATCCCCGTTCACTCCGGCGACATCCGGGTCGACGTGCAGAGCGCGCTGGCCATGCTCGCGCCCGCCTGGGGCATGCACCAGCTGCTCGACATCTCCGACGAGCAGGCCCGCGACGACCTGGCCAGGGCCTCGGTGATGGCCCTGTCGTTCGTCGCCCAGGCGGCGCGCGGTCCCGGCCTGCCGATGGTGCCGCAGAAGCGGGTCGACGAGGCGAAGACGATCACCGAGCGGTTCATGATCCGCTGGCGCGGCGATCCCGACCCCAAGCACGTCAAGGCCATCGATGCGTACTGGGTCTCGGCCGCCGAGCACGGCATGAACGCGTCGACGTTCACGGCGCGGGTGATCGCCTCCACCGGAGCCGACGTGGCCGCGGCCCTGTCCGGCGCCGTCGGCGCGATGTCCGGCCCGCTGCACGGCGGGGCCCCCGCGCGGGTGCTGCACATGATCGAGGAAGTCGAGCAGTACCGGTGACGCGACCGCGTACGTCAAGCACGCCCTGGACCACGGCGAGCGGCTGATGGGCTTCGGGCACCGGGTCTACCGCGCCGAGGATCCCCGGGCCCGGGTGCTGCGCAGGACGGCGCAGGGACCTCGGCGCGCCGCGGTACGAGGTTGCCGCCGCGCTCGAGAAGGCGGCGCTCGACGAGCTGCACGCGCGGCGCCCCGACCGCGTCCTGGCCACCAACGTCGAGTTCTGGGCCGCGATCATCCTCGACTTCGCCGACGTGCCGCCGCACATGTTCACGTCGATGTTCACCTGCGCCCGCACGGCCGGCTGGGCGGCGCACATCCTCGAGCAGAAGCAGACCGGCAGGCTGGTCAGGCCGAGCGCGCGTTACGTCGGCCCGCCGTCCAGGTCGGTCCGCGAGGTACCGGGAGTGGCCGACGTTCTCGACCACGACATCTGATCGCTACCCGCGACCGTGATCACTGGCGCCGCCCGAAGCGGCCAGTCCCCGATGCTGTCGTAGCGCGGCTGCGGACCGGTCTGGCTGCGGATCAGCTCGATCCGCGTCGCCGTCCAGCGCGAGCCGCTGAACCCGCCCAGAGCCTCGGTCAGCGGCCTGAGGTCAGCGGAGCTGCCGGCTGCGGGCCAGCGTGACGTGCGGCCGGTACCGCCGCCCTTCGTCCGGTGGCGGAGCGCCCGCCCGGCGGGCCCCGGCCGCCACGGACGCGGCGAGCGCCCGCAGTCCGGCCAGCGCCGGCGCATCGCCCTCGATGTGCGCGCACAGGACCCTGGCCTTCGCCGCCGAGGGAAACGCGCCGCCCCGGCCGATCCTGAGCTGGACTTCCTGGTGCCGGCTCGCGGCCCGGCCGAGGCGCTCGCCCAGGGCGTCCAGGCGGGTTTCGCTGACCTCGCCAAGGAACGCGAGCGTGACATGCCACCTGTCCGGCCCGGCCCAGCGCAGCCCCGGCCAGCCGGGACGCAGCGGCGCGACGGCCGTCTCGAGCTCGGATCTGGCCTGCTGCGGCGGCAGCAGCGCCACGAAGAGTCGCATGACTCCGTGTCTATCAGTCAGGCCCGGACCAGGGCGCCCAGGCGGAGGTAGCGGCGGACCGGGACGCCCCGCTGGCGGGCGATCAGCACGGCCACGACCGCGGTGGCCCCGATCGAGATCACCGCGCCGGCCAGCATGGCGATCCTGGTGCCGAACTGCTCGGCGACCCAGCCGGTCAGCGGCGCGCCGAGCGGAGCGCCGCCGAGGAAGACGAGCATGTAGATGCCCATCACCCGGCCCCGCATCTCGGCTGGCGTGGTGAGCTGAATCGAGGAATTCGCCAGCGTGCTGAAGCTGATCAGGGCCAGGCCGGTCGGCACCAGCAGGACCAGGAACGACCAGTAGAACGGCATCAGCGCGGTCGCGGCTTCCAGCACGCCGAACGCCAGCCCGGTCCAGACGAGCATGCGCATGCCAGTCCGGATGCGCCGGGCCGCGACCAGCGCGCCGATCAGCGCGCCGATGGCGAAGACGGCCGACGCGAGCCCGAACTTCCCGGCCCCGGTGTCGAACACGACCCGCGACATCAGGGCCGTCGTGACCTGGAAGTTCATCCCGAAGGTGGCGACGAAGAAGACAAGCACCATCGTCATCAGCAGGTCCGGCCGCGACCGGACGTAGGCCAGGCCTTCCCGCAGCTGGCCCTTGGCCCTGGCGACCCGGTCCGCGGGATGAAGTTCAGACTGCCGCATCAGGTACAGGCTGAAGATCACGGTCAGGTATGAGGCGGCGTTGACGAAGAAGGCGGCCGACGTGCCGATCAGGCTGATAACCAGGCCCGCCACGGCCGGCCCGGTGATCCTGGCCAGGTTGAAGACGGCGCTGTTCAGTCCGATCGCGTTCTGCAGGTCATCGCGGCCGACCATCTCGATCGCGAACGACTGCCTGGTCGGGTTGTCGACCACGGTGGCCAGGCCGAGGCCGAAGGCGAGCAGGTAGATGTGCCAGGGACGGACGGTACCGGTCACCGCGAGCACGCCGAGGATGAGGGCCAGGCCGCCCATGACCGCCTGGGTCACCATCAGCACGCGGCGCTTGGGATACCGGTCGGCGATCATGCCGCCCCAGAGGCTGAACATCAGCAGGGGCAGGAACTGGAGTCCGGTCGCCAGCCCGACCGCGACACCGCTGCCGTGCGTGAGCTCCAGGACCAGCCAGTCCTGTGCGACCCGCTGCATCCAGGTGCCGGTATTGGAGATCACCTGCCCGGTAGCGAACAGCCGGAAGTTCCTGACTCGCAGCGAGCTGAAGGTGCGGCGGCGGCGGCGCGGGCGGCCGGCCTGCTGGCCGGCCGACCCAGTCAGGACTGGCTCAGCTTCTCCAGGATGGGCACCGCGTCGCGCAGGATCGTCCGCTCGGCCGGCGTCAGGTCCCGCAGCCGGCGGGCCAGCCAGGCCTCGCGCAGCTGGCGTACCTTCCGCACCACGTCGCGTCCCTGGTCGGTCACGGTGAGGACGACCTGCCGGCGGTCGCTTGGATGCGGCATCCGCTGAATCAGGCCGCGTTCTTCGAGAGACGCGATGACCCTGGTGATCGACGGCGGCTGCACCTTCTCGTGCTCGGCGAGCTCGCCGGGAGTCATCGTGCGCTTCTCCAGCGCGGCCAGGGCGGCGAGCTGAGAGTCCGAGAGCTCTGGCTGCAGACCCTGCGCGACTCGCTCGATTCGCATCCTGCGCGCCAGCCGACTGACCGAGATCCGCAGGGACGTCGCCAGCCCCGCGTCCGACCTGGACTGGGGAGTTGTCATAGTCGTTAGCTTCGCTCATTACTCTTGCTAACCGTAGGCCACGGAAGAACATTCCTCGGCTACGGCCAGCTGTCCGGCGGACGGTCACCTGGCAGGCTGGCACAGCCGCGCAGGCCAGGCACGAACAAGGTACGCCATGCAGGCCAGACCGCGCGATAAGCACGGCCGATCCGCGGCGAGGGCCTGCGTAACCGGCCGGGCCGCTCGGCTAGCCTGACGGTATGGCCAAGCCATCTCGCGAGGTTCCGCCCGCGCTCGAGGGCAACGATCAGCTGATCACCACGGCGGGAACGGCGGCGTGGGCGGTCGCCCTGATCGTGCTGGTCATCTTGCGCAACCACATTCCTGCTTCCAGCCACTGGTGGATCTGGACCTGCGCGGTTGGCGTGGGGCTAGGTCTCTTCGCGCTGGTCTACATACCGCGGATGAAGCGCTCCAGGGCGCGCGCCGCGGCCCGGCGGTCTTCCGGCGGCGGCAGCTAGCCGCCTGGCTACAGCAGCTCGTGGTCCAGGGTCTCGAGGACGCTCTCCGGCACGGTCGCTCCGGTGCTCAGCATGTCGTAGCCGAGTTCGTCGACCGTCGGCGCCGCCGCGTCCGTGACCGGGACAGCGGCCTTGACCTCACCGTCGGAGTGCGCGCCGCAGCCGTGGTCGACGGAGACGACCTTCCCGTCGTCCGGGGCGAACTCGTTCGCGCACGCTCCGAATACCCGGCCCAGCGGGCCGCTCAGCCTGACCATGAACCCGCACGTCAGGCAGTGCGCCGGGGCGGCGCTCGCGAGCGGGGAGCTAGGTCCCTGGTCGCCGTCGTGCCACCGGATGGCCGCCTCGTCACGACCCGCCGCCGACAGCACCCGGGTCGGACGCAGCACGCCCACGGACTGGGCTCGCGCCCGCGACGGCCCTGGTTTGCGCCTCGATCGCGCCCGGGGGGATGCGGGCAGCGCCGCCGCCCCCTCGCCCGGTCCGGTGCCGGTTTCTGACGGCCCGGTTTCTGACGGCCCGGTTTCTGACGGCCCGGTCTCTGACGGCCCGGTCTCTGACGACCCGAGCTCATCGCCGGGGCCGGCTCCGGGCTCGAAGCCCAGCCGCCAGGCATCGTCCTCATCCCAGTCGAGCAGGCCGGGCTCGCCGACGATGGCCACGACCGGCACTAGTCGCTCGTCGTCCGAGCTGGCCGGCATCAGGTCGCCGGCCTTCAGGTCACCTGGGCGAACCCGCTCCGTCCACGGCACCCAGTCGGGTGCCAGCAGGGAATCGGGACCAGGCAGCAGAACGCTCTCACTGACCGTGACCACCTTCGCGCGGGCGGCGCGGCTCACCGTCACGGCCCAGCGCCAGCCCACGTACGCGGGGCTCAGGCAGGCGAACTGGTGGGTGACCACCCGGTCGCTTTCGACCTCGATGCCGACGTGCGCACCGACCTGGCCGGTACCCGCGTCGTCCTCGGCCGCGGCGCGGGCGAGATCGACTGCGTCAGCGCAGGCCTGGTCGGGCTCGGGCTGTCGTGTCGTCGTGGTGCTCACGATCACTCATTCTGCCGCATCCCGGTTACTGCCCGCGCACAGACGGCGTTTGCCGGCCCCGCTGGATGCCGCATTTCGCCGGTCCGGCCAGACCGGGACAGCGAGCCGGGGTCAGCAGTGCGGCGATCTGGCGCTCCAGGGCCAATACTGGGTCCATGGGTGATTCGCGGGCCGGGACAGGGGGCGGGACCAGGGCCGGCGCCAGCGCGCCCGAGGGTGCCGCGGCCCGCGCCAGGCGAGCCGCCAGATCCTTCGTCTCGGCCTCGCAGGTGACCGGGCGCGCGGGGGCCTCCGCGGCCGGCGGCGCGACCCGGACGCTGCACAAGATCACCCATGCCTCCGGCGCGGGCCGGACCGGACTGGCCCAGCTAATCGAACTGTCAGCCGCCGGCAGCGTCGGCGACGGATTCGTCGCGGTCGCGCTGGCCGGAACGCTGTTCTTCAGCACCTCGGTGACCCAGGCCCGCGGCCGGGTCGCGCTCGCGCTGATCATCACGATGGCGCCGTTCGCGCTGCTTGCCCCGTTCGTCGGCCCGATGCTTGACCGGGTGCAGCACGGCCGCCGGTACATCCTGATCGGCACCATGCTGGCGCGGGGCCTGCTGTGCTGGGGGATGGCCGGCGCGGTCCAGCACAACGACACGCTGACGCTGCTGCCCGCGGCGTTCGGCGTGCTGGTGCTGCAGAAGGCGTACGGGGTCACCCGCGCCTCGGTCACGCCCCGGCTGCTGCCGGAGGAAATCACGCTGGTCACCGCTAATTCCCGGTGCGCGCTCGCATCGCTGATCGCGACCACGATCGGGGTTCCCATAGCGGCCGGGATCGACGCGCTCGCGGGTGGCCACGAAACGGGTGCCGCCTGGGTCCTGCGGGTCGGGACAGTGCTGTACCTGCTGGCCATGGTGCCGGCCTTCCGGCTGCCAAGCGGCGTCGACGAGCCCGCCACGGACCAGGAGTCGCAGCCGGCCGCCGAGCAGAAATCCGGGGAGCACGTATCCCGAGAGCACGTGCCCCGGGAGCACGTATCCGGGGAGCAGGTGCCCGCGGAACCCCGGCCCACGGAGCACGGCACCCCGCACGCACCGCGGCGCCGTCTTCACCGGAAGCTCTTCCCCAAGCCGGTCGGGCCGGTGGTCGGCGAGGCACTCGGCGCGAACTTCACGCTGCGCGCCTATTCGGGCTTCATGATCTTCTTCCTGGCCTTCATCTTGCGGACGGTTCACTTCGGCGCCGTCTCCGACAAGCTGGCGCTCGGCGAGATGATCGCCGCCGTCGCCATCGGCGGGTTCATCGGAACGGCGATCGGCGCCGCGCTGCGGTCGAAGGCGCCGCAGGTGATCGTCTTCGGCATGCTCGGGGTCACGCTGGTCGTGACCACGTTCTGCGCGATCTACTTCGGCCTGTGGGCGGCGGTGATCGTGGCGTTCGCCGCCGCCGTCGGCCAGACGCTGGTCAAGCTGGCGCTCGACTCGATCGTGCAGCGAGAGGTCAGCGCCGACGTCCGGTCGTCGACGTTCGCCGCATCCGAGACGCTGCACCAGCTGTCCTGGGTCATAGGCGGCCTGCTCGGCCTGCTGCATGTCGATCACCGGGAGCGGTGTTGCCGGGCTGGCCGTGGCGGCCGCCGGGCTGGCACTGGCCCTCGGCTCGCTCCTCCTGGCCCGCAGAAGGCGTGTCCTAGGCCACCGGCGGCAGCCCGTCCCCGGCTAGAGCGGGTGTTCCTGGCTACACCGGATAAGGATCGGGAGTAACGGTGTACTCGCGGCCGTGCGGAGTTCTCCAGATCAGGACGCCCGGCTGCGGCTGGCTGAGCCCCCAGCCGGGTACCTGCTTGGCCTGGTGATGGGCGCGGCACAGGGCCTCGAGGTTGCACTCGCAGGTCTTGCCGCCCTGGTCGTAGGCCCGCGTGTGGTCGAGGTCGCAGCGGCGGGCCGGCCGACGGCAACCCGGGAAGCCACAGGTCCGGTGCCGGATCACGACCAGTTCGCGGAGCTTGCCCGGCGGCCGGTACGCGGCGGCCTGGCGCGGGTGAGCGCAGTTTCCGCGTTCCAGCCAGGCGAACTCCAGGCCGGCCAGCCACGCCAGCCAGGCCGGCGACCCGCGCGGGCTGGGCGAGTCGGTCAGCTGTCCCGGGCCGGGTCCGGCGCGAGCGCAGGCGTGGGCCTCGGCCGTGCCGTCCGGGCCGGTCAGCGTAACGCACCACCGGGTTCCTGGGCTCGCGGAGAGGCGGGCGGCCAGGTCACGGCAGGTCCAGGCGTCCAGCGGACCGAGGCCAGCGACCTCGCCCGGCGCGTGGGACAGGTCCAGCCAGGCCGAGACCGGCATCGTCAGGTGCACGGATCCGGTCAGCGCGGCCAGCGCGTCGCCCGCCTCGCGGGCAGGCCCGGGAAGCAGGGACTCCGGGTCCCGGCCGGCCAGCAGCGCGGTGAACACTGCCGCCCGCAACTGGTCCATGGTCCCGGTCGCGCCCGCCTCCTTCAGGGACCGGGCGATCGCGCTGATCCGTTCGTCCGCGGCGATCAGATCGCCGGGAGGCAGCTCGCGGCCGGCCAGGGCGCCGTTCCCTGACCCTTCCTGCCACGACTCCACCCTGGCATCGGCGCGGGCCTTCTCGGCGCGCCGGCGCAGCGCCTCGGGCTCCAGGTACAGCACCATCGACCGCAGTGCCGCCCTCAGCTGGCTCGTCGTCATCGACCCGGCCTGCGCCAGGTACGCCATCGCGACCGCGGCGGCCTTCAGGTCGCTCAGGCCGGAAAGCTCGGTCGCGAACACCCGGGCCCTGGCCAGGTCGATCCGTCCGGCGAGCAGCGCCCTCAGCACCGCCGGCAGCCGGACCAGGTCCCGCGCCAGCCCGAGCAGGCTGTCCGCCGACCGGCCAGTCAGGACCAGCGCGGCGGCAAGCTCCTCGCTGACGTGCTCGCTGACCCGCGACCATTCCGGCCGGGCGGCGGCGCGCATCCGGCGGGCGTCGAGCTCGGCCACGGCCGCGATCTCCATGCCTGCCTGCCACGACGACAGCCGCCGCGCCGCCCGCAGCACCCCGACCAGCTCGTCGTCGGACAGGCCGGCGAGTCCCTCGCGCAGGACGCCCTGGGAGAACCCGGCTAGCGCCGCGCCCGGCTCGAGGCCGTCCAGCAGCCCACCATCCTCGAACCCCGACTGACACGGAGCTCCGGACGGACCCCAGATCGCATCCAGCTCAGCCGCGAACTCCTCCTCGGCGGCAAGGTCTCCGGCCGGCATCCCGGGCCAGTCGTCGCCCTCCTCGGGGCCGTCCTCGGGCGGCCCGGCAAACGGATCCGGCCACAGCCCGGCCAGCTCATCCGCGTCGGACGGCTCATGGCACCAGTCGGCGCCTTCCAGCGGGTCTCCGGGCATCCCGGCGCCGGGCGAGCCACCTGACCGGATCAGCTCTCCCCGGTCCGGCTCTCCCCCGTCCGGCGGGTCGACTGGCGGGATCATCATCGGGCGGCTCCGCGGAGATTCACGACAACGAATTTGTTATCGATAACTCTACAGAAACCATCTGACAGTTAGCTCACACATTCGATGTCCCTGATCAGGGGCGCGCAGTCGGTGAGTGCCCGTCGTGCCTCAGACGTCGATGTCGTCCGCGACCGCTCGCAGCACCGCCGCGATCTTCTTGGCTTCCCTGGCATCGGGGTGCTTGCCGCGGTGATAGGTGTTGGACAGCCCGTCCAGCAGCTTGATCAGGTCCTCGACCAGGACGGTCATCTCGTCCGTGCCCTTGCGGCTCGCCTTGGCCACGGTTGGCGGCGGCTCTAGCGTCCTGACCTGCAGGGCCTGCGCTCCCCTGCGGCCCTCGGCGACGCCGAACTCGACCCGCTGCCCGGCTCGCAATACGGTGCCGGGGGCCGCCAGTGCCGTCGAGTGCACGAAGACCTCACCACCGTCATCACGGGTGAGGAAGCCGAATCCCTTGTCGGCGTCATACCACTTGACCTTGCCAGTAGGCACGTGCGGACCCTTTACGCGAAGAGAGATGATGAGTTACGACCTTGGCGCGCATATCTAGGCTATCGGTGCCGACCCAGCGCGCCCACGTCCGGATGGAACTGGCCAGGCCAGAAAATACTTACCGACTAGGCACGGTATGCCCCACGGTATGCCCCAAAAGTATGCTTGCGCTCTCGGGACTCCGTCGACAGCGGAGTCATGAGCAGAACATACCCTGTCCCGGCCGGGAGGACACCGGATTAATGCCCCACCACCGGCCCGTGAGCGTCCCCGCCGCAAGACCCGCTGACAGTCCGTCAGCCGGGTTTGCGCGGCGGGCTCCACGGCGGCCGCCTGGGCTCACGTTTCCCCTGGTACACCCTTCGCAGCAGATATCCGGCACCGAGCACGGCAGCGATCCGGCTCAGCCTGCCGGCCGCCAGCCAGGCCTCGAACGCGTACGAGCCGATGGACGGGCGCTGGCCGCCGAGAGCCATCACCAGGACCGCTCCGAAGATCACAAGCGGTACAGGAACGGCGAGTCCGAGCCACTTGTCGCGACGGTCCCATTTTTTCGAACTTATCGCCACGAGGGCCCCGATTAGCCAGATAGGCGGGTATACGGCGCCGCCAATCGCGAGCAGCACGACGGCGATGGCCTCCAGCCGGTCGCGGAGCGCAAGCGCGAGGAGACCAGAACCAAGCCGCGAGATGCGGTTGGCGGCAGTGCTGGTCACCCCAGCCAGGCTGGTCATCCCCGCCAGCCAGCGGCTGCCCCCAGCCCGCCCGGCCGGCTCGTCGGCCGGGCCGCTGAACTCGACGCCAGGCTCGGGCTCATCGGAGCGCCCGGGCGGGTCGGGCGGCGGCGGGTCGGGCGGCGGCGGGTCGGGCCCGGGTACCGGTGCCCCGGCGAGTGACTCGGGCGAGGGCGACGGGCGCGGCAGCAGCGGTCCCGGCGGCACGCCGTTGCGCTCCGGCCGGTCACCGGCGTCCGGAACGTGGCGGTGGCCTGACTCGCTGGCCGGAGCCCGCAGCGAGGCGGGAGGCGGCGCGGTAGCTCCGGGAAGGGCGGGCGTGGCGGGAGCGGGGATCCCGGGCAGCGACGGGCTGCCCGGAGGCGGCAGGCCGATCGAGATCGAGGAGCTGACGGGGGCCCTGCTGGCCGCCGGGAGTTCGGAGAACGTCACTAGAGCGGGCGCCGATATCCCGCTGGTGACCGGCAGCCGCCCTGGGACCTGCAGATCGAAGGCCGGCTCAGGCCCGAGCCCCAGCCCCAGCCCCAGCCCCGGCGCCGGCGCCGGGGCGAACGGACGCGTGGGCCACCCCCGTGCCGTGCGGCCAGACGTGCCGCACGGCATCGCTGGCGAGCCCGCGGAGGCGCTCGTTCTCGACCAGGGCGATCGGATCGCCGAGCGCCGCCAGAGCCTGCCTGACCTGGGCCGGCGTCGCGTGGTTCAGGCCCCCGACCGCCGCCTCGATGCGCGCGCGGGTCCGGTCGAGCAGGGCCTGCCGGTCGCTGAGCCCGAGGCGGCTCCTGGCCGCCAGGGACAGCCGGTTGAGGTAGTCACGGACGAGCTGCTCCGTGGGCGGATTCATGACTTGATGATCCACCTTTAATGGCCCCTTGGGGAGCCGGCTCGCATGATGGCCTGATCGATTTGCCGCGCACCAGACCGCTCGACAGCAGGCCAGAGGTAGTGATGTGCACACTGATACGAAAAGCGGCCCCGGCCAGTGGCCGGGACCGCCTTCCTTGGTACTGCACCAGGACTAGAAGTCCATGTCACCGCCGCCGGGAGCGGCCGGGGCCTTCTCCTTCTCTGGCTTCTCGACGATGACGGCCTCGGTCGTGAGGAACAGCGCGGCGATGGAGGCCGCGTTCTGCAGGGCAGAACGCGTCACCTTCGCCGGGTCGATGATCCCCGCCTTGAACATGTCGACGTACTCACCCGTCGCCGCGTTCAGGCCGTGGCCTGCCTCGAGGTTGCGCACCTTCTCGGCCACCACGCCGCCCTCAAGGCCGGCGTTGACCGCGATCATCTTGAGCGGCTCCTCGAGCGCACGGCGCACGATCTGCGCGCCGGTCGCCTCGTCGCCCGTCAGCTCGAGCTTCTTGAAGGCGTTCTTGCCCGCCTGGAGCAGGGCGACGCCGCCACCGGCGACCACACCCTCCTCGACAGCGGCCTTGGCGTTCCGCACCGCGTCCTCGATGCGGTGCTTGCGCTCCTTCAGCTCGACCTCGGTCGCCGCGCCGGCCTTGATGACGGCGACGCCGCCGGCCAGCTTGGCGAGCCGCTCCTGGAGCTTCTCGCGGTCGTAGTCGGAGTCGGTGTTCTCGATCTCGGCGCGGATCTGGTTGACCCGGCCGCTGATCTGCTCGGCGTCGCCGGCACCGTCGACGATGGTGGTCTCGTCCTTGGTGACCACGACCTTGCGGGCCCGGCCGAGCATGTCCAGCTCGGCGCTGTCCAGCTTGAGGCCGATCTCCTCGCTGATGACCTGACCGCCGGCCAGGACGGCGATGTCGCCGAGCATGGCCTTGCGGCGGTCGCCGAAGCCCGGCGCCTTGACCGCGACGGACTTGAACAGGCCGCGGATCTTGTTGACGACGAGCGTGGCGAGGGCTTCGCCCTCGACGTCCTCGGCGATGATCACCAGCGGCTTGTTGGCCTGAACCACCTTGTCGAGCAGCGGCAGGAGGTCCTTGTTCGCCGAGATCTTCGAGTTGACGATCAGGATGTACGGGTCCTCGAGGACCGCTTCCATCCGGTCTGGGTCGGTGACGAAGTAGTGCGAGATGTAACCCTTGTCGAAGCGCATGCCCTCGGTGAGCTCGAGCTCGAGGCCGAAGGTGTTGCTCTCCTCGACGGTGATGACGCCTTCCTTGCCGACCTTGTCCATCGCCTCGGCGATCATCTCGCCGATCGCGGTGTCCCCGGCGGAGATGGAGGCCGTCGAAGCGATCTGCTCCTTGGTCTCCACATCCTTGGCGAGCTTGGAGAGCTCCTCGCTCACCCGCTCGACCGCCGCCTCGATGCCGCGCTTGAGCGACATCGGGTTGGCGCCGGCCGCCACATTGCGCAGGCCCTCGCGGACCAGCGCCTGAGCGAGCACCGTGGCCGTCGTCGTGCCGTCACCGGCAACGTCGTCCGTCTTCTTGGCTACTTCCTTGACAAGCTCGGCGCCGATCTTCTCCCACGGGTCCTCGAGCTCGATCTCCTTGGCGATGGACACACCATCGTTGGTGATCGTGGGGGCTCCCCACTTCTTCTCGAGCACCACGTTCCGGCCCTTGGGGCCGAGGGTTACCTTCACGACGTCGGCCAGCTGGTTCATGCCGCGCTCGAGGCCGCGCCTGGCGTCCTCGTCGTACGCGATCATCTTCGCTGCCATAGGCTCCTAGTCCTCCTGGAACTTATTGCCTGGTGAATGCCGACCGAGCCGACGCCCGCGACGGACGGCACGCTCGCAGGCAGTCCCTTCCTGCTGCGGGCAGTGCCTCATCGCCCCGATCACGCTTTATGAGTTGTCACTCTCAGCCCGAGAGTGCCAACGACTTGTTTAGCACTCTCGGGGTGAGAGTGCAAGCCAGCGGCGTGCGGGCGGTACTCCGGACTCCGGGCACGCGAAGACCCGGCACCCAGGTTTCGGGTACCGGGCCTGCCGCGTTAAGCAGCGGAACTAAACCGTTCGGACAGCCTCAGCCTGAGGCCCGCGGTCGCTCTGCGTAATCTCGAATTCGACCCGCTGACCTTCTTCAAGCGTCCGGTAGCCGTCCGCCTGAATTGCCGAGAAGTGGACGAAGACGTCCCTACCACCGTCGACCGCGATGAAGCCGTAGCCCTTATCCGCGTTGAACCATTTGACGGTGCCCTGAGCCATGAACAACAACTCCCTAACTTTTGCTCGGGCTTCGGGTCACGCCCTTGCTACGCGAAACCCGTTGATCGCGGAACGGGCTTGACGTGCTGCGCAAGCTTTGCCTGCCGTTCTCGCCGTACCGACAGCGACCGGACATTACACTACATGGTCACGACGCCCCGCGTACTGCGATACCAGTCCAAGTTCCTAGTGGTCGGGCCGGCTTGGGGGCCGGTCGACGACCCGGGAATTAAGGCATGGTTTCATACGAATTAGACAGGCGGCATCGGACACATTAGCCGCCATCTTGCCAGCCCCGGATAGGCCGTGGCGACACCTGGCGCCCCCTGACCTCGAGCCTGGCTGAGTCGCGGGGCGGCCGGTCCGCGCGCCAGCGTTCCGGGAATCGCCGACAGACCGGATCGCGGCCGCGCTGCGGGCTGGCGGCCGTCGGCCGGGCGGCCGGGGGCCGGCCGGGGCAGCGGAAGGACGGGCATTGACTAACTCATTACCGCGCCGCGCCTGCACCGCGAATCAGCGCCAATTGAGTTACCCTCCCAATGACCCGGGCGTGAACTCGCCGACGGCCGCTGATTTACCCCTCGGCTTTACCTATCGGCGCGGTCGGCGACGCCGCTGCGCGCGCGTTACCGGGCCCGCTGAATCCGCCGCTCGCGGCGCTGCGGCGCGCTCCCGCGCGCTGCATTACCGTCAGTCACGACTCCGCGCCTCGTAGAACCGGGTGAACTCGGCCAGGCTCGGCCTGATCGGCTCGGGCAGCGACACCGCGCCGGCGACGGCGTTGAGCGTCTTCAGCCCGTCGCCTGAGTTGATGATCACGGTCTCCTCGTCCGGGTCGATCTGCCCGGCGGCCAGCAGCCTGCGCAGCACGGCCAGCGTGACACCGACGGCTGTCTCCCCGAAGATCCCCTCGGTCGCGGCCAGCAGCCGGATCGAGTCCACGATCTCCTCGTCAGGCGCGTCGGCCACCGTGCCGCCGGTCCTGCGCACCACGTCGAGCACGTACGGACCGTCGGCCGGATTGCCGATGGCCAGCGACTTGGCGATCGTGTCCGGCCGGACCGGCTGCACGACGTCGTGGCCGGCGGCATAGGCCGCGGACACCGGGGCGCAGCCGCTGGCCTGGGCACCGTAGACCCTGACGTCCGCCTCGGGGACCAGGCCGAGCGAGACGAACTCACCGAACGCCTTGTCGATCTTCACGAGCTGCGCGCCCGACGCCACCGGCACCACGATCTGCCGCGGCAGCCGCCAGCCCAGGTCCTCGGCGATCTCGTAGCCGATCGTCTTGGAGCCCTCCGCGTAGTACGGCCGGACGTTGACGTTGACGAACGCCCAGTCATCGCGTTCCTCGGCGAGCTCGGACGCGAGCCGGTTCACGTCGTCGTAGCCGCCCTCGACCTTGACCAGCAGACCGCCGTAGACCGCCGACGCCAGGACCTTCTCCGGCTCCAGGTTCGCCGGAACCAGGACCACCGACTCGATCCCCGCCTTGGCCGCGGCGGCCGCGACCGCGTTGGCCAGGTTGCCGGTCGACGGGCAGGCCAGAACCCGGTACCCCATCTCCACGGCGGCGGCGAGCGCTACCGCGACGACGCGGTCCTTGAACGAGTGCGTGGGGTTGGACCGCTCGTCCTTGACCCACAGCTGCCGCATGCCGAGCGCCTTCGCCAGCCGGTCGGCCCGGACCAGCTTCGTCCGGCCCGGCTCCGTGTTCGGCCGGCCGGAGATGTCGGGCGGGACGGGCAGCAGGCTGGCGTACCGCCAGATGTTCTGCGGGCCGTCGGTGATCATCCGCCTGGTGACCGGCGGCAGGTCGTAGCTGACCTCGAGCGGGCCGAAGCACTCCAGGCAGGCATGCAGCCCGCCGAGGTCGAAGCTGGCGCCGCACTCGCGGCAGGTCAGAGCGCGCGCGTTGCCGAAGCGCTCGGAAACGTCATGTCGTGTCGCAAGGGATGTCATGAAAGTGAGGCCTCTCCTCATCTCTCCCTCTGCCACGGGCAGCGGGCCGGAGTTGGCACCAGTCCCGAGATGGCCTCACTGGCCGCTGAGCGCGGGCCGAGCATGGATCATCGCGATGGTTGCCGGGGCTTCACAGGGCCGTTCCCTCCACCCCTCTGGATGAGCAATATGAAGTTGTTACCCCATATCGTAACCGACTCGCTCGCCGGCTCCAAGATCACCGGGGCCGGTCCCCGTGCCCGGCCGTCGGCAGCGCTAACCTCACCCAGTGGACGATGCGACTGCCCGGCGCCGGATCCTGGTGGCGGCGAACCGGGGACCGGTGTCCTTCCGGCGTGACAACGACGGTCAGCTGTCGGTCAGCCGGGGCGGTGGCGGCCTGGTCTCCGGGCTCTCGTCGGTGGCCAGCCATCAGGACCTGCTGTGGGTCTGCGCGGCGATGAGCGACGCCGACCGGGCGGCCGCGCGCGCGGCTCCCGGCGGCATGCTCAGCCTGGACGGAAACCCCTACGGGAAGGCCGGCGGCTCGGCCGTGCGGATGCTCGATATCCCGGCCGTGACCTTCGGCCGGGCCTACAACACGGTGGCCAACTCGGTCCTGTGGTTCGTCCATCACATGCTCTACGACACGCCCAACCAGCCGCAGTTCGGGATGGCGTTCCGGCGCGACTGGGAGGCGTACCGCGCGTACAACCTGGCCTTCGCGCAGGCACTGGCCTCAGGTCCGGACACGTCAGACGGCGCGCGCGCCGTGGTGCAGGACTATCACCTGACGCTGGCCCCCCGGATGCTGGCCGAGCTCAGCCCCGGACTGCCGATCGCGCACTTCTCGCATACGCCGTGGGCGCCCGTCGATTATTTCAGGCTGCTCCCCGATCAGGTCGCGGCCGAGGTGCTGGACGGGATCCTCGGCGCCGATCACGCCGGGTTCCTGTCCCCGCGCTGGGCCGACGCGTTCGTCGACTGCTGCGAGCACGTGCTCGGAGCCGGGGTCGACGCCGGGCGGCGGCAGGTCAGCTACCGCGGCCACGTCACCAGCGTCGGCGTGCACTCGCTCGGCGTGGACGCACCCGAACTGGTCAGCCGGGGCGCGCAGGATGACGTCGAGACCAGGATGACCGCGCTCCGCGAGGTGATCGGCGAGCGCAAGCTGATCGTGCGGGTGGACCGGACCGAGCTGTCCAAGAACATCGTGCGTGGCCTGGCCGCCTACCGCGAGCTGCTGCTCACGCACCCGGAATGGCAGGGCAACGTGATGATGCTCGCGCTCGCTTACCCGTCGCGGGACGACCTGGCCGAGTACCGGGAGTACGCGGCGAGCGTGCAGCGGCTCGCGAGCGCGATCAACGACGAGTTCGGCCGGCCGGACTGGAACCCGGTCCTGCTCAGCGACCACGACGACTACCCGCGCTCGCTGGCCGGCTACCGGCTGGCTGACGTGCTGCTGGTGAACCCGATCAGGGACGGCATGAACCTGGTCGCGAAGGAAGGGCCGATCCTGTCCGACCGCGGCAGCGCGCTCGTGCTCTCGCGCGAGGCCGGCGCGGCCGACGAACTAGGCCAGGACGCGCTGCTGGTCAACCCGTTCGACGTCAGCGCCACGGCAGCGGCACTGCACCACGGGCTCACGATGGGCGATGAGGAACGAATTCGCAGGTGCCGGTCGCTTGCGGCAGCAGGCGGCGCGGTTCCCCCGGCGGCCTGGCTCGCCAGCCAGCTCGCCGCGCTCGACGGGGTCGGCGGGCTCGGCGGGGGCGGCGGGGGCGGCTAGCTCACCCGGGCCGCGATCGCGCCGAGCAGCCCGGCCACTCCTTCCGGGCCGTCCACCACCAGGTCGACCTCGTCGGCCAGGCCGTCCACCTCGGCCGAGCCGCTGCATACGCCGAGGCCGGGCTGACCGGCGGCGCGCAGCTGGCGCACGGCGCTGAAGGCCGGCCGGTCGCCCAGGTCATCTCCGCAGAACATGACCGACGAACGGCCATCGGCGCCAGCCAGCTCCACCAGCGCGATCCCCTTGTCCGCGCCTGGCGGCCGCAGCTCGATGACCAGGCGGCCGGGCTCGGCCCGCAGCCCGGTCTCCGCCGCGAGCCGCAGCAGCGGCGCGCGGAGCCGCTCGAGGGCCGCCGCGGGGTCGGCCGCCCGGCGGGTATGCACGGCCAGCGCGTCGGTCTTGTCCTCCACCCACGTACCGTCCGGCGCGGCCGCGTCGGCGAGCACGGCGGGCAGCCGTTCCCGCGCCACGGCCAGCCCTTCCGGCGGCGGCGGCGTGACCAGCTCCCCGTCGTGCCAGCGCTGCCGGCCATAATGACCGAGCACCACGATGCCGGGCACCTGGTCAAGCGAGCCGTACTCGACCGCGGTCAGGGCCGGCCGCGGTCAGCACGGCCATCGTGCCGACCAGCGGGGTCAGCTCCCGCAGCGCCGCGACCGCGGCCGGCAGCGCCCTGGCCTGCGCCGGGTCGGGCACGATCGGCGCCAGCGTCCCGTCGAAGTCGACCGCGATCAGCGCCCGCCCCGGGTCATCAAGCAGTGCGGCCAGGCCTGCCCGGCCCGCCGCCGTGGCCGGCACCGGGAGGCGGCCAGGACCGGCGTCGTGGTCGATCCGGCGGCCAGCGCCGAGCCCGGAGCGCGGGCCGTTATTGCTGGAAGTAGTTATGTCGTGCGGTGCGTCTTGCGACATTCACCTTTCCTACCCCAGGAATCCTCAGCTTTCGCGCCCGGAGCGCAGCCGGTTCCTGTCGGCCCGGCGGCGGCGCAGCCTCGCGACCAGCGCCGGATCGAACTGGGCCGCCGCGGGCTGGTCGATCAGCTCGTTCAGCAGCTGGTAATACCGGGTCGGCGTCATACCGAGCGCCTCGAGAATCTCGCGGTCCTTGGCCCCCGGTGACCGCCACCAGCTCCGCTCGAAGGCCAGAATGCGCATCTCAAACTCGGTCAGCGACTCCACCGCTCATCTGGCCCTTCTCCCCCGGGTACTCATCGTAGAGGACTGGAAGCAAGGATCTGGCGGGGCGACCTAGCGGGCCGGCTAACGGGACACGTACGCTCACAATTTGTGACTTCGTTGAGCTGCCTTACGTTCCTTACCGACTTCGGGATCGAAGACGGGTTCGTGGCCGCCTGTCACGGCGTGGCCGCCCGGATCGCTCCGGCGACCCGGGTCATCGACATCACGCACCTGGTGCCGCCCGGGGACGTGCGGCGCGGCGCGGCGGTCCTGGCGCAGACCGTCCCGGCGATGCCCCGCGCGGTGCACGTCGCCGTTGTGGATCCGGGCGTGGGCACCGCGCGCCGGGCCATCGCCATCGAGGCCAGGGGCGGCATCCTGGTCGGCCCGGACAACGGCCTGCTGTCTTGGGCGGTCAATGCGCTCGGCGGGGCGACCCGCGCGGTGCTGCTGACCAACGACAAGCTGTGGAACCACCCGGTCTCGCCGACCTTCCACGGCCGGGACATCTTCATGCCGGTGGCGTCGCACCTGGTCACGGGCACCGACCTGACCGAGGCCGGAACCGAGGTTGACCTCGCCGACCTCGTCATGCTGGCCACGCCGACCAGCCGGATGCTCGACCGGGAGGCCGAGGGCGAGGTGCTGTCGGTCGACCGGTTCGGCAACGTGCAGCTTTCCATCCCGTCCGCCGCGGCGGCTGATCTCGGCATCGCCATCGGAGCGTCCCTGATCATCCGGTGCAACCGGCGCGAGCTGACCGCCCCGTACCTGGAGACCTTCGGGTCAGCCGCGCCTGGCGAGCTGATCGCCTTCACCGACAGCGCCGGGCTGATCTCGCTGGCGGTCAGCAGCGGCAACGCGGCCGAGCGGCTCTCGCTGCCACCGGGGGCGCGGGTGCGAATCGCGGCCGACATCCCGACCTGATCGAGGTGCGACGAGACCCCAACGAATCACGGCAGACATGGCAGAATGCTAGGTAACTAGACGGAAGGCCACGACACCCGTGAGGTTCCCCCGGCTGGCTCAGGCCGCGGCCTTGGCGGTCCTGGCAGCGGCGCCGATCGCTGCCGTCAGCCTGCCTGCGCTCGCGAGCATGCGGGCCGCTAGCCCGCCGCCGCCGCACGCGAAGCCCGCGTCGCGCGGTGCACTGCCCAGGCGGGAGCCGACGACGCCGTCCGTGCCGTCCCTGCTGTCGGTCATCGCGGGCGACCTGATGGGGGACGGAGCGGTCTCGGTCGGCGTCTTCGTCGTGCTGCTCATCCCGATCGCCTGCTACGGCAGCGTCGCCAAGCGGCGGGAGCGGCGGGAGGCGGAGGCCGCGGCGGAACGAGTCCGCGAGACCCGGAGCCGGGCCGATCACGCCAGGCTCGACGATCCGCTGCTCGAGCTCTTCGAGCCTGCCTACGCGCCCCCGGCTGGCCTGACAGCCGGCCAGCGACCCGCGGCCAGCTCGCGGTATCAGCCCAGGCCTGGGCTCACCGGCCGGTCGGTGCTGTCGCCGGCCTTCGCCGCGCGCCCGATGCTGGCGGCCGCGCCGACCGAGGCCCCCGGGCTCGCGGCGCCCGCCGGGCCGCCGCGGGCCGCAGCCGCCAGGTCCGGCCTCGATCCGTCTGCCGAGGCCGGCGAGCCGGACGCCTGGACCGGCGCCGAGGCTGGGTCCCCGCCTGGTCAGGCCGCTGCGGGCTCGGCTCAGGCCCAGCGGCACGTGCCAGTGGCAGGCTCGCCGCCCTGGGAGCCCGCTCCGCGTCCGACCAGTGAGCTGCCGTGGGCGGTCATCCCCGGTCCGCAGGCCGCAGCGCTCCGGGCGCGCGGTCCTGGCGAGGCTCGTCACGCGAGCGCGTCGGCCGCTCCGCACTCGCTGTTCGACCCGGATGCGGCCGAGCACGCGCCGGACGGCGGATCCGAGCGCGGTCGCCGCACCGACTCAAGCGGTCACCCGATCTACATCTGGAATCCCGGCTCGGCCGGGGCTAGCTGACCGCGCCGCTGGCCGCGGCGAGCTGCTCCTTGCGAACCGAGGCGTACATGGGCACGTACTCCTGCCCGGAGATCCCGCGGATTGCTTCCATCACCTGGTCCGTGACCGCGCGTCGCTGCCGGGCTCCGGCGGCCTGATCGAAGTACTCGTCGAAGTGCAGCGGCTTGCCGACCTTGACCTGGATACGGCCGGGTCTCGGCACCTTGTGCCCCGGCGGCAGCATCCGCTGGGTGCCGACCATGGCCACCGGGATCACGGGCACCCGCGCGTGCAGGGCGAGCCAGCCGATCCCGGTCCGGCCCCGGTACAGGCGACCGTCCGGCGACCTCGTTCCCTCCGGATAGATTCCGAACAGCGCGCCGTCGTTCAGCAATCCGAGCGCGGCCTCGAGCATTTCCTGCGCCGCGCGCGCCCCGGCGCGGTCAACGGACAGCTGCTTGGTCGCGCGCAGGTAGGCGCCGACAAGCCGGTCCGTCGGCCGCTTGCCGGTGAAGTACTCCGACTTGGCCGCGAAGGTGACCGGGCGGTCGAGCAGCAGCGGCAGGTAGAACGAGTCGAGCACGGACAGGTGGTTCGAGGCCAGGATCGCGCCGCCGGCGGCGGGCACGTGCTCCGCGCCGACGAGCTCGGTCCGCGCCAGCAGGTGCAGGGCGGGCCCGATGACGAACCTCGAGAGCTGATACTTCACCCGGTCCTCCCGATCCCGTGACTCATGCCGGTCACACCGGTTAGGGGCGTCATGCCCCGGTACCGCACAGATTAGCCTGCCGGACCGGAGGGCCTTCTCACCTGCCCAAAGGTAGCGAGACTGGTCAGCCGACGCTGGTCAGCCGTAGCACTCCACCCAGGCGACGATGGGGCCGCCAGGAGCCGTTCCGTCGGAACTCGCGGTGATGATGCCGAGCGTCACCTTGACCGAGTTGGTCGTTCCGGGCACCAGGCAGGTTGGCCATCCCTTGTGGTTCCACTGACCGGAGGCTGTCTTCTGCCACGGGGTCCCGGACAGGAACCGCAGGTCCTGTGCCTTGCCACTCTTGGTATCGGTAAAGGAGAAGCGTAGGCCGGCATCGGTCGTCGTGTTGCCCACCGACGTGACCGATCCGATCTCGCCACTGGGCGCGGCGCTGCTTTTCGGCACGGCGTAGCCCACCACGCCGCCGAGCACGACCATCACCAGGCCCACGGTCAGCCGGCGGGCGCGCTGCATCACATCCAGGTCTCCGAAGCCCGCCATACCCTTCCCTTGCCGTTGCTCTTGCCGTTGCTCTTGCCGCTGCCGTCACGTCGCCGTCCGCGCCATTCGCGAATGAACCAGATATATCCCTACTACGCAGGCATAGTCCAGGCTGACGCGGCTCTGAGGACTCCGGGTTCCGGCGCTCAGGTATTGGTGCGGTAGGCCCGGCGGAGCAGCTCGATGGCCTCGTCGTCAAGATCGTCGACGGAAGTGAGCGGCAGCCGGAGGTTGACCGATCCCCCCGCGGTGTTGCGGCCGTCAAGCAGCCGGCCGCCCGGTGTGACGCCGTCCAGGCGCAGGCCGAGGTCGACCCGGGTCTTCGTGGTCGGCCGGACGGCCGCGAAGGTGCGGCGCGGCGTCAGCAGCGTGGTGTAGGTCTTCCTGGCCTGCACCTCCATCTCGCCCAGGCCAGCGGCGGCGGTGAGCACGGCGTCGAGGATCGGCCGCAGAGCCTCGCGGTCGGCATACTGACCGTCGATCAGCTCGTCAGCCGAGGCGAGCAGGAACTGCGGGTAGCCGAAGGTCTCCATGACCAGGAGCATCTGCTGGTATCCGGTCACCTCGTGCTCGGACAGCCACGCCCGCAGCGACGCCTCGTCGCCGATCCCGTCCTGGGCCCGGATCGCCTCGTTCCACCACGTGACGTCGTGCCCGGTCCGCCTGAGCAGTCGCTCGGCGATCGAGATCCGCATCTCCTGCCAGGTTCTGGCGGCCACAGCGGCGATTCTCGCATGACGCCTCCAGGTTCCAGCCTGGGAGAGCCAATTCCAACCAATTGATACCTGATGGCGTCACAAGGCTGGTGGTGATTATCACCAGATCCGCCGAAGGAGTCACGCCATGAATCTCACCGCACGCCTCAGCCGCCGCCTGGCCGCCGGCCTGGGCCTGGCCAGCGCCGCCATCCTGCTTCCGACGGCCGCCCTCGCCTCGTCGGCCGCGGCCGGCTCGCCTGCCGACGCCAGCCGCCCCGCCATCGCCGGGTGCGTGGCGGCCAACACCCGGGTCTGGTACGGCGTGCCGGCCGACCACTCCGCCGGTCACGCCTACTTCGAGTTCCAGTTCAGCAATATCGGCCACTCGACCTGCACGCTGTATGGCTATCCCGGCATCTCGCAGCTGAATAGCGCCGGGCACCAGATCGGCCTCCCAGCCAGCCATTACGGCAGCCGGGTCAGCGTCACGCTGGCGCCGGGCGCCACCGCGCACGTCGTCCTGGTCGTAGTCAACGCGTCCCTGGTGTGCAGCAACCCGATACCGGCAACGCAGATCAAGGTCTACCCGCCTGGCCAGTTCCACTCCCAGTCGGTACCGCTCGCGACGCAGGTCTGCCTGGGCCGGTCCGTGCTCCGGGTGGATTCCGTCCAGCCCCGCGCCGGAATCCCCGGCTACTCGATCAAGTAATCAGCGAGGGAGTCGAACCATGAACCTGTCCACCACCCGGCTTCGCAGGCGGCTTGCCGCCGGCGTTGGCCTGACCAGCGCGGCCATCCTGCTACCCACGGCCGCCCTGGCCTCGTCGGCCGTGGCCGCAGCTCCGAGCCGGCCGGCCGTCCCCGGCTGCATCTCCACGCACACCAGGGTCTGGTACGGCGTGCCCGGTGACGCGGCTACCGGCCACATCCGCTTCCAGTTCCAGTTCAGCAACATCGGCCACTCGACCTGCTCGTTCTTCGGCTACCCCGGCGTGTCGGCGCTCGACATTCACGGTCACCAGGTGGGCCTGCCGGCATCGCATAGCGGCACCCGCCTGACGGTGACGCTGGCGCCGGGCGGCACCGCGCATGTCGTCCTCGAGCTCACCCAGGCCGCCTTCGTCTGCGCCCACCCGGTCAAGACCTCTGTGCTCAGGGTCTTCCCGCCCGGCCAGACGCACGCGCAGCTGGTCGAGTTCCCCTCGGCAGGCTGCCCCGGCAAGTCTCTCCTGCACGTGGACGCGCTGCACCCGGGCGCCGGAATCCCCGGCTTCTCCAGCAGCTGACCAGCCTGCGGAGGGGAAGCGGCTCGGGGACTGGCCGTCCGCGGTCAGTCCCCGATTGACCCCGGGTTCGCCGGAACGTCGATCGCGTGCTCGCGGAGCGCCTCGATCGGCACGATGTCGAGCGCGCGCTCGTGGGTCGAGGCGAGAACGACATAGGCGGCCGCGCCGTCGCGGTGGGCGCGGAGCCAGTTCGCCGCCGTCACACACCACCGGTCGCCTGGCGTGAGGCCGGGAAACCTGAACTGCGGCATCGGGGTGACGAGGTCATTCCCGACCCGGCGCTGGTGCTCGAGGAACTCGGCCGTCACGACCGCGCAGATCGTGTGGCTGCCGAGATCCTCGGGCCCGGTGTTACAGCAGCCGTCGCGGTAGAACCCGGTGACCGGGTCGTCGCCGCACTGCTCAAGCTCGCCACCGAGGACATTCCGCTCACTCATGACAGCAGTATCCCTGGCGGATCCCATTGCATCACGATCGACGCGGCGTCCCGTCCTGTCTCACGGAAGCCGAGCCGCTCGTACAGATGCCGGGCCGGGTTGTGCGGGAACACGTGCAGCCGCGCAGGCAGCCGTCGCTCGCCGCACTCGGTCAGCAGGTCCCGCACGATCGCTGTGCCGAGTCCGCGCCCCTGGAAGGGCGGGTCGATGCCGATCCGGTACAGCAGTGCCGCGTCGGCCCGCCATTCCACATCCAGGGCCCCGGCGATCTCGTCGCCGACCAGGATCACCTGGGCGCGCCCGGCGCTGAGCCACTGCTCGTGCTGCTCCCGGTCGAATTCCTCCGTCCAGGGCCCGAACGCCTGCTCCAGGTACTCCCCCATCGCGGCCCGGTGGATGCGGAACAAGATGTCGCTATCGTCCGGCGTCGCCGGCCGCAGCTGGTAAGTAGCCATATCAGTGCAACCCTACGAAATGAGGGCACCACGCCGCCGGGCGCCTGCCGGCTGCGCTTACATCCATCCTGCTCGGCCTGGTCTTCATAGCTGGCCTCGCGAATGCGGCCTGGGGCATCTGGAGCGCCGTGCGGGCTCCGGGGCACTGGGTGACCTACGTGCAGATGGCCTGGGCTCTCCTTCTCCTGGCCTGGCCCGTCGGTCAGTACGTCAGGCCCGCTGCGCGCGTGACTGGGCTGATCCCCGTCGGCGGCTGCCTGGCTGGCCTGGCCGTTTACAGCTGGAACGTGGTGCGGGCCCCAGCGGACTGGGTCAACTATCTCGCGGCAGCGCTCCTCTTCTTCCTTCTCCTGAGCTGGTGGCTCATCAGGCGAGGGCCGTCAAGTGCGATCCTCCGGGCCGTTGGCGGCAAGATCCACCGCTGACCCGGACGGGCTGCTCATCCTCCCGGTCGGCAAGAACCGCGCAGGTGGCCCATATCCGCTTATTACCATGATCCACGGCGGGCCGTATGACGGGTACGCCGACCAGTACCACGCCGGCCTGTTCCGGCCGGGCAATGGCTCGCGACCGCGGGGTACGCGGTCTTCCTGCCCAATCCGCGCGGCGGCATGGGACACGGCCACCAGTTCGCGGCGACTGTCGCTCGCCGCGTCGGCCTCGAAGAATGGACCGATATAGTCAGCGGGATCGACCAGCTCATCGGAGCGCAACCATCAGCTCGACTTCCTCCGGCGCACCCGTGCCTGGTTCGACCGGTGGCTCCGCGCCTGATCAGGCAGGGCGGGCGGGTCGCAAGAGCCAGCCGCCGACGCGAGTTGACTGGATCCCGCCGGAGCCGAACTGGCCGAGCGAAACGACCCCATAGGGGGTCCAGTATGTGCCGAGCCCGGCCATCAAGCGCGGCGTGTCCGGGCCGCGCTGCCAGGTGCCGGCCGTGGGGTCGTAGATCAGGCATTTCCGAGTTGGCGGCTGGGCGGAGAAGCCTGGGACAAGAGGATTGGTAACCACAATGGCATCGGCACCGGCCGCGATGTAGACGGGAGCCGGGACGCCGGGCCGGGGGTCAAGCGGGAAGACGTCCGGGTCGGCACCGGGGCGCAGGATGGCGAGGGCCTCGACGTCCAGGGTGCAGCCGCCTTTGCCCGGGCAGGCGGAACCAGCAGTGAGCATGCCTCCGGCTACCGTGGTCAGCGTGAAGTTCGATGACGGCGCTCCAGCCGACATGGGCGCGCTAGTCCAGCCGGAGGCCGTCAGCCGGAACAGCTCGACGTACCCCGACGGGGGTGCGATATGGGCCACGTTCGCAAGCACGTAAAGGGCGCCCCGGCTCACCGCAGCCGCTGCCTCGACGATGGAACCCGTGCCAGGCTGAGGAAGGTCGTGCAGCGGTGCCCACCGGTTGCCGTCGAGCATGAATGCCTTCGCGTGCCGGCCGCGGATCATGATTACCAGGAACCCGCGGCCGGTCCAGGTGATGGAGGGAATGCCGCCATTCGGAACTCGCGGAAGCGGGTGCCAGTTGCCATCGGCGGCGTCCCATGAAACGGTCTTGCCGTTCCCGGCCGCGATCAGGACGAGCCGGCCCCCACCCCACGCACCGACCTGCTGACCGATCGTTCCCGGTGGAGCGGTGACGGCCGTCCAGTCGTTGGTCCGCGGGTCGTAGGTCGCCGCTCGGGCGGGGCACTAGCCGTTCATGCGGACACCGGGTTCGACTACGACAAGGCTGTGGCCATCCCAGACCGAAAACGGATCGCACAGCCTGAAGAGTGCGGCAGGCATGCTGACCCATTTGCCATGCGCGAGCTGCTCGGCCGACGGGCCTCCGGCGGGCCGAACCGTGCCGGTCACAGGCGCGGCTGACCTGGTGACGGTCCCGAGGAGTACGGCGATGCCCAGAGCGACGATCCCGGCGACGGCGACCGCGCCCCCCACGGCGGCGGCAAATTGCCGCCGCGTCCGCCGTCGCCACGTCGCCCGGATGGTCGACAGCCAGGTCATCTTCTGCAGCGCCTGCTGGCGCGCCTCGATGAACTGCCCGAAACCCTCAGCTTCGCCGTTCACTTCACCTCCAGGGAGTGGCCGCCGGGATCTTCACAGCCCTGGGGTAGTCCATCACGAGACCGAAGGAAGTGATGGAAATGCGCCGGTATCTACTCGTCCTGGATATGGAACTGCTGGCGGTGGATCAAGAACCCGACCCTCGAGCCGATCAACTACCTGGTCGCCCTACACCCTGGGTGCCATGACCTGGGAGCCGGTGAGCGGGATCGAACCGCTGACCTGCCGTTTACAAGACGGCCGCTCTGCCTACTGAGCTACACCGGCGGGAGACCTCGGCCATGGTAGCCGAAACTCTGGACCGGCTGCCCGCCACCTGGCTGCGGCGCACGCAGGCCACGGACATCGAGATCGCCGATACCGCTCCGGCAACGGCCTGATCATCGGGTCTGCGGCACCGGCCAGTCCAAGCCGGGCAGCGCGCCACGCGTGCTGCGCCGCCGGAACCGGATCGGTGGCTTGCGGTCAGGGCACGAAGGTGAGCGTGTAGTCGTCGTTTCCGTCGATGTCAAGCTCGCGCATCCCGACCGTGAACGAATCGGTGTTGGCGACATCCGAGCACCAGTCAAACGCGATATACGGAACGACCTCGTCGTAGACGCCCGCCCAGTAAGCACCGTCGGCGGCCTGCGCGTAGTAATACCAGTAGCGGTTCACGTCTTCGAGATCGTCGCCATACACGGTCGCCGAGGCGCCGGGCTCGATCTTCCACCAGCCCGCCTTCTCCCAGTCCCCGCCGTCCTCACAGCCGGGGTGGTACCACTCGATCATGGCCCAGATCGTGGCGGGATAGCCGTTGTTGAGGTGCAGGCTCATTGTCAGTCACCTGCGCGAGGCTGGCGCCGAGCCGCCGCGTCCGAATGCCGGTCAGATTCAGCTGGCGGAGCTTCCGTACGGCCGGGGGGATGCTCGCTCGCGCCTGGCATCTGGCGGGGCGTGACCGTCGGCAGCTGCGCGCTGGCCGCACCAGCGAGCAGCGTCCGGTCCGTATCGGTTATCGGATCCGAGCCTGGAGGAAGTGCCATCGCGTCTCGCTTTCGACAAGGGCAGCAGTACGACTGCCGCGCCCGCTCCCGAACGTCGCTGCCACGATAACTCGCCGTAACAGCTCGAGCACGAAAACCATAGCGCCCGCTCGTCAGCTGATGGTGGCGCGTGACCGATTGGCCAGGGAACAAGCTGGCGCACGGTTACCCGCCGAACGCCAGGCTCCGCGCGAAGACGTGGGCCACGATCCCGCCGGAATTCGAGTTGAGCTTGCCGGTCAGCGTGAGCCCGGCGGGCAGCGACTTCAGCGGGATCGTGATATCCCGGGCGGAATTGAGCAACGATCCCGGCAGGCCGTTGCTGCTGACCAGGTGCAGCTTGATCGAGTTCGGCGGGACCGAGGTCACCTGCCAGACGGCACTGGCATTGACGATCCCGCCGACCAGGTTCAGGTTGGCCTTCAACTCGTTGCTGCCGACCGCGACGATCTTCAGGCCGCCTCCCGAGCCACCGCCGAGGAAACCAGCCAGCGGGCCGGCGTCCGACAGGAACCCGCCGATCTCGCCCAGGCTGATCAGGAGCGTGCCGTTCAGCGGCCCCGCGGTGCCCGACTGGAAGTTCGAGTTCAGCTTCACGTTCTGGGCCACGACATTGAGGCTGGTGATCTTGATCGGGCCCTCGGGGATGTCCGACGAGCTGATCGTGACCTGGTGGAAGTTCCTGGTGATGACCTGGGTCAGGAAGGGGAACCCGGCGATCGACACGCTCGGCTTCTTCGGGAAGCCCTGCTTCTGGATCTGCGTCGCCGCCTCGGCCTCGGCAAACGCCTTCGCGCCGAAGTCCAGGCCGACGAGTACCACAAGGATCACAATGACCCAGATCAGCGCCTTGCGGCCGCCCGAGCGCTTCTTCGGTGCCTGGTAGTTGTACAAGCCAACCGCCTCCGGTCTAGGTCTTTGATTCGCTGCGGCTGCGGCTGCGGTCCGGCCGGCGAGCGTAGGGTCAGGGGAGCGTGCTCAGGTCGACGATCTGGACCTGGTCCGATCCGCGGTCGGTCACGTAGAGATATTTGCCGTCGGGAGACAAGGCCATCTCGCGCGGCTGCAGGCCGCTGTTGAAGTATCCGAGCAGAGCCGGCTTCTGGGCCAGCGCGGCGGCAGGATCCACCACGGCCAGGTTGTGCGCATTCTGGGGCTGCGGCGGCTTCACGTTGTCGTTGTCGGCGATGACGATCCGCTTGCCGCCATTGACCAGCATGAGGCCGATCGGCCACTGCCCGACCTGGACCTTGGCGAACAGCGCCTTGCCCGGCTGGCTCGCCAGCCGCGACGCCGAGTACCCGAGCAGGATGTTGCTCTGCCGGGCCGTGACCCAGACCGTCTTGCCGTCCGGCGTCACGGCCACCCGGGCGGGCGCGCAGCCGGTCTTGACCTGCGCGCGGATGGCGGACCTCTGCTGGCCCTTGGTCGTCGCCTGGCCGACGTCGATGATGCTCAGGAAACCCTGGACCGTCGCTTCCTTGGTGACCCAGTTGGTCGCGTAGAGGGTCTTGCCGTCAGGCGAGACGGTCAGGCCGACGGGCTGCGGTCCGATCTTCAGCGAGCCGATGTAGTCGGCACTGCTGAAGCCGCTGCTCAGCGCCTGGGCCAGGTTGAACACGCCGACCTTGTTCCCGAACTGCAGGCTGACGAAGGCGAACTTGCCGTCCGGGGTCACGGCCACGCCGATCGGTCGGCGATCCTGCGACGAGCCCGGCACGGTCAGCTGACCGACGTTAATGCTCGAGGCCCCGGCCTCAGCCTCCTCCGCGTTCACGACCTGGATTCCGTTGTTGGCCGCCACCAGGAGGTACTTGCCGTCGGGAGTGAGGGTGGCCGACGTCGCGACGCCGGGGTTACCGCCGAGCGGGTACTGCCACGGGTCGAGGGTGAGCGTCCCGCCGGGACCCGTCTTGTAGATGCGCAGTTCCGTGTCGGTGACCAGGAAGACGGCCTTGCCGTCGCGGCTGGCGGCGATGCCGAACGGATTAACCGACCCGAGACTGGTGGACGCACCGGAGACCAGCGGGGCCTTCACCGGCAGGTGCTTCGCGGGCGCCGCGGTCGTGCTGCACGCGGGTGGCTTGAGCACGGTTCCCGTGACGATGGGCGGCGTGTTGTTCTTCTTGCCCGAGTGGCTCGAGGCATAGTAGGCGGCGCCGCCGCCGCCGAGCAGCACGACGACCGCTGCCGCCAGCGTGAACGGCGAGCGCCACCAGGGCCGCCGGCCGCCGCCTTGGCCGCCGCCGTAGTCACCGTAGCCTCCGCCCTGACCGCCCTGCTGCCAGTGCGCGGCCGTCAGGTCGGGTGAGGTGTGCTGGCCGCCACTGCCCGCCACCTGGGTCTCGGCCGCGCCGTAGCCGCCCCGGCCGCCCGAGCCGGCGCCGGCCGGCGGACCGCCCTGGCCACTGGGCGCACCCTGGCCGCCCCAGCCCTGGCCGGCCGTGCCGCCACCTTGAGGGGGGCCGCCATAGGCACCCTGGCCGCCGGGATCGCTCGGGCCGCCGAAGCCGCTCCCGGCGTAACCGGCCGCGCCGGCCGCCGCGGCCGTCCCGGCGGCCGCTGCCCCGCCGGCGCTGCCGCCGCCTGACGGCCTGACGACCTGCGTGTGCGGGTGCTCGCCGCTGGGCACGACTCCGGGCCCGGAGTCGTACGGCCTGATCCCGAATGCCTCGCGCAGCGCGTCCGAGAACTCACGGCAGTTCGGATAACGATCGGCCGGCGCCTTGGCGAGCGCCTTGGCGAATACCGCGTCCACGCTGGGCGAAAGATCGGGCCTGCGGCCGGTCACCGCGGGCGGGGGCTCGGACAGCTGCGCGTACATCACCGCCATCGCCTCGTCGCGCTGGAACGGCGGAACCCCGGTCAGCAACTCGAATGCCGCGCACGCCAGGGCGTACTCGTCGGCGCGGCCGTCGACCGGCTTGCCCTCGATCTGCTCGGGCGAGATGTAGTCGAGCGTGCCGAGGAACGTCCCCGTTCCGGTCAGCCCGCTCGCCTGCAGCGAGCCCTTGCTGAGCCCGAAGTCCGACAAGTAGACGTGATCGGGGCGGCCCGATCCCGAGCTGGCGTCGAGGAGCATGTTGGCTGGCTTGACGTCCCGGTGCACGAGGCCTCGGCCGTGCGCGGCGTCGAGCGCCGACGCCACCTGCGAGGTGATCTCGGCCACCCGGCCGGGCGGCAGCGGGCCGAACTGCGCCACCAGCGACCGGACGTCACCGCCGCGAACGAACCGCATCGCGATGAACAGCACGCCGCTCGCCTCGCCGGCCTCGAAGACCGGGATGATATGCGGATCGTCGACCGCGGCGGCTGCGCGCGACTCCCTGATGAACCGCTGCCTGAACGCCTCGTCAGCCGCGAGTGCCGGGGCGAGGATCTTGAGCGCGACTCTCCGGTCGAGCCGCTCGTCGTGCGCGCGGAACACCACGGCCATGCCACCCTGACCGATCTGCTCTTCGAGCAGATATCCGGCAATCCGCGAACCAGGCGCGAAGCCACCTGGCACGACCTGATTCCCCTCGCTCACCCTGCCTCCCAGCGCATACGATCTATGCCGATCTCCCCCGAACCGCGCGTCCACGTTCTCCGTTTTTACGAGTGATGTCTGGAAGCTGTTCAGCTGGGCACGGCTGTCAAGATGGGCGTTCCAAGTATCCGGTTTGACCTTGTCCGCCGCAACCTACGCGCCTGGTGGGCGCTTAAGACATTCAGCTTTCCACACCCGGCCGACCCGCCGGCACCGCAGGGGACCAAATGGGAAGCCGTTTGCCCGGGGCCGCCGGCACGGGCCCGAGAACGCGATAGAAGCGATAAATACTATATAGCCTAGGTAAGTGGCTGGGACAGTAAGGATGTTTCCGATATTCCCGTCGGCCAGCCGCCCCGCGCAATGCCGTTATTGGGCCGGAATCTGCTCGGTGCGCCCGCCGGGTAACCGGGAACGCCGCAGCTAAATGGGGCACCCATAGCGGTATCCAGGCCCGCGAAATAGGCTCTACAGTTACCCCATGACGCCAGAGTCCGCCCACTCGCCCGCTGGTCCCGTGCTGCTCGTACGCACCCCGGACGCGGAGCGCTCACTCCAGGCCGGCCGCAGCTATTACGTCGGCCGGGACCCTCAATCCGACATCGTCGTCAACGACTCGCGCGTGTCATGGCGGCACGCCGTTCTCCGCCAGGACGGGAGTACCTGGCTGCTTGAGGATGTCGGCTCCACCAACGGGACCTTTCAGGGCCGGGACCGGATACAGCGGGTCCCGATCTCAGGGTCGTGCGCCGTCCGCCTCGGTCATCCGGACGACGGACCCGCGATGTCGTGCTCCGTATCCGCGCCCGCGCGGCCCGCTGAGGACGTGCAGGCCGGTCGCGGCCAGCCGACGAGGTTCGCCGATACGCCGGTCGCCCCGCCGCCCAACCCGGCCGTGAACAAGCTGCGCGCCGATGTCGCGGGCGGCGCGCACGGCGGGGGCGGTTACGGCGCGGGCTACGCGGGCGGGCCCCCGGGCGGCGTTCCAGGCGGCGGGTACGGCCCGGGTGGCGGCGGAGGGCTGGCCGGCGGGCCGGGAGTCCCGTCCCCGCGACCGAGCATGGAGCGGATGCCCAGCCAGGTCATGCGCCTGCCCACGGCCCTGCTGCGGATCGGCCGGGCGGCGGACAACCAGGTCGTCGTGGCCGACCTCAGCGTCTCCAGATACCACGCGGAACTGCGCCGGGACCAGCGCGGCGGCTTCACGATCGTCGACCTCGGCAGCCACAACGGCACGTTCGTGAACGGCCAGCGGGTCGGGTCGGCGCCGGTCACCGAGCGCGATGTCATCACTATCGGGCCAGCCACGTTCAGGCTGGTGGGCGAGGAACTGCAGGAGTTCCTCGACACCGGTGACATCTCGTTCATCGCCAAGGACCTCACGTTCACGCTGCCGAGCGGGCGGGTACTGCTCGACCACGTCAGCTTCCCGCTCGGCGAGCGCTGCTTCATGGGCGTGATCGGGCCGAGCGGCGCCGGCAAGTCCACCCTGCTCGGCGCGCTGACCGGGACGGCGCCAGCGACCCAGGGCACGGTGCTCTACGACGATCGCGATCTCTACCAGCACTACGCCGAGCTCCGGCACCGGATCGGGCTGGTCCCGCAGGAGAACATCCTGCATACCCAGCTGACCGCCCGCCGCGGGCTCGGCTATGCCGCCGAACTGCGGTTTCCGCGCGACACGAGCAAGGCCGAGCGCAGCCACCGGATCGACGAGGTGCTCGAAGAGCTCGCGCTAACCCGGCACGCCGAGACGAAGACGGCCGCCATGTCCGGCGGCCAGCAAAAGCGCGTCAACGTCGCGCTCGAGCTGCTCACCAAGCCGTCGCTGCTGTTCCTCGACGAGCCGACCTCGGGCCTGGACCCGGGACTCGACAAGTCGGTGATGGAGCAGATGCGCGACCTGGCGCACGACGGCCGCACCATCATCGTCGTGACCCACTCGGTCGCCAACCTCAACTTGTGCGACCGGCTGCTCGTCCTGGTGCCAGGCGGCAAGATCGCGTACTTCGGCGCGCCCCAGGACGGCCTGAAGCACTTCAACCAGCCGGGCTGGGCAGAGGTCTTCCAGGCCTTCGAGAGCCAGCCGAACCGCGACTGGGCCGCCGAGTTCCGCAACTCGCCCTACTACCAGCAGTACATCGCGGCCGGCATGGAGGACGCGGGCGCCATCCATCACCGCGCCCCGAGGCCGGCTGCCGCCGCCGCGCCCAAGACGAGCAACCGGTTCGCCCAGATGTCCACGCTGGTCCGCCGGTACACCGCGGTGCTCGCCTCCGACCGCGGTTTCCTGGCCCTGCTCATCGGCGTGGCGGTCGCTCTCGGCGCGCTCGTCCATGTCGTGGCGCCAGCCAGCTTCACCACCATCCCGAATGCCGGCGCGCAGACGAGCCTGCTGATCCTCACCCTCTGCGCGTGCTTTGCCGGGGCGCTGAACTCAATCCGCGAGATCGTCAAGGAACGGCCCATTTACGCCCGAGAACGGGGAACCGGCCTGTCCGCTGGCGCCTACCTGGCGTCCAAGATCATCGTGCTCGGGGTGATCAGCGCGTTCCAGGCCGTCCTGCTCGTGGCCATCGGGCTGGTCGGCAAGACCTTCGGCCCGAAGGGATCGGTGCTGCCGATCCCGATCCTGGAGATCGCGATCGCCATCGCGCTGATCGCGGTCGTGTCGATGGTCATCGGCCTGTTCACCTCGTCCGCGGTCAGCACCACCGAGCGCGCGATGCCGCTGGTGTTCCTCCTGGTCATGGTGCAGGTCATCACGACCGGAAGCTTCATCCAGGTGCACGGCAAGCCCGGGCTCGAGCAGCTCGCCTGGTTCACGCCATCCCGGTGGGGCTTCGCCGCCGGCGCGTCCACGGTCGACCTGAACAAGATCACGCCCGTCCCGGTGGCGACCCAGGATCCGATCTGGGCGCACACCTCGCACGTCTGGCTCACGGACATCGGGGCCATGGTCTTGCTGCTGGTCTTCTACTCGGTCCTGACCTGGTGGCGGCTGCTCAAGCTCGGCCCGCTCAAGCGCGGCGCGTAGCCAACGCAAGACGCGGGCACCCTGGTCGTCAGGGTGCCCGCGTCGCGTAACTGGCTGGCCCTAGCGGTGCAGCCTGAAGCTCAGGTCAAACGGGCGCGGGTACAGCGAGGGCTGGTAGGCCGTGAAGGCCGGGGCGACCGGTACCACCTTGCCGCCGCTGACGAAGATGTTGTAGTTCGGTCCGAGCGCCGCGGCGGCCTTGTTCATCCGGGCCGGGTTCAGCGCCGGGTCATGCCACTGGCCGGTTCGCATCCGGTGCAGCAGGACCCGCACCGAGGCGATGGTCTCGGCCGGGGTGAACGCGCAGTGACCCGCCCGGCTGACGAACAGCTGGCGGAGCAGGAACGACCGTCCTGCCCTGCGGGCCGCGCTGGCGTACGCCTGCTCGTTCTGCGGGATGACCAGGCCATCGCCGACGGTGTGCATGCTCAGCACCGGGATGGTGATCCGGCCGGTGAAGCTGATGTTCTGGGCCAGGTAGCGCACCGCGGACGGCAGGGCCGCGATCCTGGTCGCCTTGTTCAGCGCGCGCAGGTCGGCCCGCAGGCTGAGGCCGGCCGCCTTGTACAGCGCCCGGACCTCGCGGAAGTCCGCCGACTTGGCCAGCTGGCGGAAGTAGTCCACGCCGGTGTTCCAGGACGGGTTGCCGCCCGCGCGCGCCTCAAGCTCGGCCCGGAAGGCGAAGATGAACGGGAAGTCGACCTGGGAGAACCACTGATACTGGTTCGCCTCCTGCCCCGCGTAGTCGTTCGGAGCGGGCTCGGGTGACAGTGGCGTGAACCAGCCCGGGGTGTCGCCGAGAGCGGCCGACAGGGCCAGCCGGGCCTGGCCCTGGGCGGTGCCCTGGGCCGTGGCCGCCGCCGTCTCCGCGCCCTGCAGGTTGGCCTGCGGGTTAGTGATCCCGGTGACCTGGACGGACGGATCGATCAGCTGCTGGAAGGCGAACGCCCCGTCCAGCGCCGTGTTCCAGGTGGCCACGCCGCCGGCCAGCACGCCGCACATCGGCAGCGCGGCGCTGAACCGCCTCGGGTAGCGCTGGATCAGCCCGGCCGTGATGATCCCGCCGAGGGAATGGCCCCAGGCAATGGTCCGCCGCGGGTGCCCGACCTGCTTGCCGAACAGGTTCAGCGTGGCGATCTGGTCCGGCAGCGCCTGCTGGATGGCCCAGCCGGTGCTGGCGTACGACGAGCCAGCGAGCGCGTAGCCGTGGGTGAGCAGCCAGCCGCCGGTCGCCGGGTCACCGACGTCCTGCGGGTCGTTCGCGGCGCCGGGCACCACGTAGCCGTGGCTGTAGAGGAACAGCGAATGATTCCAGTGCGCGGGGACTTCGATCAGGTAGGTCGCGCCGTCGGCCAGCGACCCGCAGAGCACCGTATCGCCGGGGACAATCGGGCTCGGGCAGGTCGTCGTCGCCGCGGCCGTGCCCGACCCGGCCGCCACCGCGGCCACCAGCAGTGCGGGGGCCAGCACCGCCGTCAATCTTCGGGGAGAACTGAACACGAGTAATCCTCCTAAGACAGTATCCGCACCAATAGTGCAGCTTTCGCGACTATAGCGAGGCAGCCGTTCCAGCGGGAGCCCCCGATCAGGAACAGCGCTAGATCATAGGCGCTTGGCTTCGACGATGCGGCGCAGGAAGCGGCGGGTGCGCTCGTCCTTCGGATTGGTGAACAGCTCGGCCGGCGGCGCCTCCTCGATAATCCTGCCTTCCTCGAGGAAACAGACCCGGCTGGCGATGTCCCTGGCGAAGCCCATCTCGTGCGTGGCGATCAGCATCGTCATCCCGCCCGCCGCGAGTTCGGTGATCACCTCGAGCACCTCGGCGACGAGTTCGGGATCCAGTGCGCTCGTCACCTCGTCGAGCAGCATGATCTGCGGCTGCATCGCCAGCGCCCGCACGATCGCCACGCGCTGCTGCTGGCCGCCGGACAGCCGGTCGGGATAGTCGTCGCACTTGTCGCTCAGGCCGAACCGGCCGAGCAGCGCGCGGGCGTCGGCCGCGGCCTGCGCGGCGGGCGTCTTCAGCACCTTGGTCGGGGCCAGCGTCACGTTCTTGAGCACGGTCATGTGCGGGAATAGGTTGAACGACTGGAACACGATGCCGATCTGGCGCCTGACCTGGTTGGCATCCACCCTCGCGCCCGTGATCTCCTGCCCGAACAGGCTGATCCGTCCGGAGTCGATCGGCTCGAGCAGGTTGGTGCACCGCAGCAGCGTGGACTTCCCCGAGCCGGACGCGCCGATCAGGCAGATCACCTCGTGCGCGGCGACGGACATGCTGATGCCCTTCAGCACCTCGTTGGCGTCGAACGACTTGTGCAGGTCCTCGATCCTGATCGCCTCGCCCGACCCGGCCGCGGCCGGCACTCCTGGCGGCTCGCTCATCGCGTGCCTCCGGCCAGCCTGCGACGCCGGTCCCGCTCGATCAGCCGGTCGGTGAACCGGGCCAGCGGAATGGTCAGGATGAGAAACAAGATCGCGGCGACGGTGAAGCTGGAGAAGTTGAACACCGTCTCGCTGTAGATGTCGGCAGCCTTGTTCGCCTCGATCACCCCGAGCGTTCCGACGAGCGCGGTGTCCTTTTGAAGGCTGATGAAGTCATTCAGAAGCGGCGGGATGATATTGCGCACTGCCTGCGGCAGCACGACATAACGCAGCGCGGTGCCCTGCGACAGCCCGAGCGACCGGGCCGCCGCGACCTGGCTCCGGTGCACCGAGTTCAGGCCTGCCCGGTAGACCTCGGAGACGTAGGCGGAGTAGGACAGCACGAGAGCCGCGACGCCGTAAACCACGTCCGGCTGCGAGGAGACGATCGGCAGGCTCAGCGCCGGAATGCCGAGGCCCAGGGCAAAGATGACCAGGATGAGCGGTACCCCGCGGAAGAAGTCGACGTAGGCCGTGGTGAGGATCCTGATCGGGAACAGCGCGGGGCCGACGGACTGGCGGATCAGCGCGATGAGCAACGCCAGTGCGAGGATCAGTACCTCGGCGACCAGGAACATCCTGATATTGAGCCAGATCGCCGCGCCGACCGAGTAGTAGCCCTTCTTCGGATTGCCGATGAACGACTGCCACATGTCGGTCGGGTTGAAGAACGCGTGCTCGACCGCGCGGGCGCCAGGGGCCAGCAGGAAGATGGCGACCAGGATGCCGAGCACCACGATCGTGCTGACCGAGGAGACCACCGTGGCCCGGGTGCCGCCTCCGGAGAACAGCCTTGGCCCCCGGCCCGCAGGGTCGAACGAGCTCGCCGGCTGGCCGGGCGAGACGGGAGAATTTGCGTCCATGCGCCTCTAGCGGACCCTGCTACCTGCCGCGGTCAGGGCTTGATGGTCGGGAAATGCAGATAGATGCCCAGGTACTGCTTTTGCAGCGAGGCTAGCGTCCCGTCCTTCGTCAGGCTGGCGATAGCGCCGTTGACGCAGCTCACCAGCTGATTGCCCTTGGCGAAGACCAGGCCGTAGTGCTCGCCGACGCTCGGGAACTGGGCCACCAGCACGGCGTGCTTCAGCTGCGCGGACGCCATGTACTGAGCGGTCGGGGTGTCGGTCACCAGGGCATCGATCCGGTGCGCATCGAGAGCCGCCGTCGCCTGCGCCAGGGTGTCGAAGACCTTGGGCTGCTTGGTCGGCTGGATGTTAGAGGTGATGAACGTCAGGCCGGTGGTGCCGATCTGGTCCCCGTACTGGTAGGTCTTCAGCTGCGACGGGGAGTGCTTGCTGACGATCGGGGTGCCCTTGATGGCCACGATCGCCTGCTGCACCGGGTAGTAGCTGTTGCTGAACGTGACCGCCTGGGCCCGCTGCGGCGTGACCGAGACCTCGTTGATGTCGAAGTCGAACGGCTTGGGCCCGGGCGCGTAGGAACTGGTGAACGGCTCGTGCACCCAGGTCACCTTGGACTTGGGGAAGCCGAGCCGGCTGGCGATCGCGTACGCCACCGCGCTCTCGTAGCCCTTGCCGTTGGTCGGGGTGTTGCTCACGAACCACGGGGTGTAGACCGGGTTGTCCGTCGCTACCGTCAGCACGCCGGGAGTGTGCAGCAGGTGGCTGAGCCCCGACTTGCTGCAACTCGCGGCCGAGGCGGCCGGGGTCGCCGAGGAACCGCCGTTGCTCGCGGTACTGCCGCACGCGGCCAGGCTGCCGCCGAGAACGGCGGCCGCGGACGCCGCCATCAGGAACCGTCGCATCGAGCCCCACCCCAAACGTCATTACGGCTGCTACCAGGCCTAATTCCTACTAACTGCGGAGGTTATTCTAGCCGGGGGCGGCCAGGCCGTCTGGCTCCGCCCCCGGCGCGAGGACCGCGGTCAGCCAGGATGACCGGGCTTCAGCCACCTGATCTTGGCGTTCGACGTCCAGTTCGGCGGGTTCACCGGGTAGATCCAGATCGGGGTACCGTCCGGGCCGATGTGCAGGTAGTTGTGCAGGGTCTTGGACAGGTCGAGCGGTATCCGCACGCATCCGTGCGAGGCCGGCTTGAGCGGGACGCCGTAGAACCGGTTGCCCCAGATCGGGTTGGGGAAGCCGTGGACGGCGTAGGTGTAACCGATAAAGAAGACCGGCCAGTACATGAAGCTGCGACCGAAGCTGTTGTCCGCCACCTTGCCGGGGATGAAGTGGATCGCCCGGTGGAACCCGCCAGGAGTGAACCAGCCGCAGCCGTCTGGCCGGCATCGCGAGGCCGTGGAGACGTGACTGATCAGGGTCACCTTGCCGTGCCGGTACAGCACCAGTACCTCGATCTTCTTGTTGATCTCGATCCGCAGCGGGGCATGGTGCGGGAAGAGCACCCTGGGTGCGCGCGGGTGCAAGAGCGCGTGCTCCGTGCTGGCGTCGACCCGGTTGGCGTGAGCCGGCGCGATCTTGCCGGTCTGCACTTCCTTGAAGGCCCAGACCGCCTCCTGGGTGTCCCACCCGAAGTACCCGTTGATCTTCCCGACCCAGTAGTGCAGGAAATGCAGCCGCTGCTGGAGCGCCTTGACGGCCGGCCCGCGCATGCCGAACTTAAGCGTCTTGCCCGGCGGCGCGTAGACCGAGCCAGGCACCGCCCAGGAAGCTGAGTGCGCGGCCCTGACCGAGGCGACGCTGACCGCCGACGCCCTCGCCGTCGCGCCGGTGGCCGGGCCCGCCTGGCCGAGTACCAGCGCCCCGACCGCGGCCGCGCCGCCGAGGCCTGCAGCCCACCGCCTTGCTCTCTGCTTCATGGTCGTGCTCCCGTTCGTTGCGCGCCGTCGGCCCGCCGTGACCGTCAGCCGGAGATCCAGATCGGAGTTCCCCGGCCGTCGATCGAGACGATCTTGACTAGCTTGTGAAAATAGTTGGCGAGATCCCATGGGATGCGCACACAGCCGTGCGATGCGGGATATAGCGGAACGCCGCCGTTCGGCTCGCCGTGGATCGCGAAGGCGCGGCCGATGAAGAACACCGGGTTGTACATCTGCCCGAGGGGGACGGTGACGTTGCCCTGGATGAAGGACAGGGCCTTGTAATGCCCGTCGGGAGTCACCGCGTAGCCGCAGCTTCCGTTGGAGCAGTAGTAGTAGCCGCCGCCGGTCGACACGTGCGTGATCAGCTGGATCTTGCTGTGGTTGTAGAGGACAAGGACCTCGATCTTCTTGTTGATCTCGATCCGCAGGTACCGGCCCCCACCGGGGTGCAGCACCCGGGGCAGCCTCGGGTTCAGGAGCTGGCGCTGCATCGTCGCGCCGACGATGCTGGCGTTGCGTGGCTCGACCTTGCCGGACTGGACTTCCTTGAAGGCCCAGACGCCTTCGAGCGTGTCCCAGCCGAATTGCCCGTCGATCTTGCCTACGAAGTAGTGCAGCGCCTGCAGCCGCTGCTGCAGCGCCTTCACCGCCGGCCCGTGCATGCCGAATCTCAGCACCGAGCTAGCCGGAGCCGCTGTCGCGGTCGGCGCCGCTGTCGCGGTCGGCGCCTGAGCCATGACCGCTGCCCCCATGGCCGCAACTGCCCCCAGGCCGGCCAGCCAGCGCCGTGTTCCGCCCGTCATCCCCATGTGCTCCCGTCTAGGGCAACTATTACAGCTTCTGGACGCTTATCGCCACCTTGAGGTTGTCTCGTTACGGTATTTTCAGTTACCGGTTTGACCGGCTCGCGCGATCAGGCCTGCTCGACCGCGACGCGCCGATAGTCAGGTGTGTGACCGATTCGCTTGGGTATTTATTCGTCCGCCGTTCAACTTCACGTTCCACTTCGTTCTTCTGACCAGCAGCACCAGAACCAGGCGTCTGACCCGGGTGGCTGGCATGACGTTGCCCGCTGGCCGGCGTCGCTTGACTAGTTGCTGGGCATGAGGCGGAGCAGCCGGAACGGACGCGATCCCCGACGGGAGGGCTGTGACTGCCGTACTCGCAGGCCAGCTGCCAGACGCGGACACGATCTGGCCGCTGCTCGACAGGCTTGCCGCCGAACTAGGCCTTCGTGTCGCGCGGCGGAAGGACGGCCGGACGATACTGGTCGGCGCGGACGGGGAGCGCATTCAGCCGTGGCGGGAGAACTACCCGTACCCCGACCGGCTGCGCCGGAAGACCTACGAGGCAGCGAAGCGGGAACTCCAGATCGAGCTGCTGAAGCTGCAGCGCTCGGTCAAGTCCTCCGGCAGCCGGGTCCTGATCATCTTCGAGGGCCGGGACGCAGCGGGCAAAGGCGGCACGATCCGGCGCTTCACCGAGAACCTGAACCCCCGCGGCGCGCGGGTGGTCGCCCTCGACAAGCCCGCCGCGCACGAGCAGGGGGACAACTACCTGCGCCGGTACCTGCCCCATCTGCCGACCGCGGGCGAGATCGTGATGTTCGACCGGTCCTGGTACAACCGGGCTGGGGTCGAGCAGGTCATGGGTTTCTGCCAGCCCGACGAGTACGCCACGTTCCTGCGTGACGCCCCCGAGTTCGAGCGCGGGCTCGTCGCCGACGGCATCTCAGTGATCAAGCTGTGGTTCTCCGTCACCAGGACCGAGCAGCTGCGCCGATTCGTCAGCCGCCAGGACGACCCGGTCAAGCGCTGGAAGCTGAGCCCGATCGACCTTGCCTCGCTGGACCGATGGCACGAGTACACCCGGGCCAAGGAGGCGATGTTCCGCCATACCGACGTGCCGGAAGCGCCGTGGACGGTGATCAAGAGCAACGACAAGAAGCGGGCCAGGCTCGAGGCCATGCGATACGTGCTGTCGCTGTTCGACTACGAGGGCAAGGACCATGACCTGGCCGGCCGGGCCGACCCGGTGATCGCCGGGGCCATCAGCGCGCTGCCCGAGCTGGCTTCAAGCGAATACCAGCCGGGCATCGCGGCGGTGCCGATGAGCCGCATCGCCGGCGCTGCCCGGCTAGCCCCGCTGGCCGGTCCCCTCGGCCCGCAAACTGCTCACCGCGTACAGGGCAATCCCGGCCGCGACGCCGGCGTTGAGCGACTCGGCACCGGAGATCGGGATCTTCACGACAGCGTCGCACTGCTGCGCGACCAGCCTGGATAGTCCCTTTCCTTCTGAGCCGATGACCAGGACGAGCGGTCCGTCGGCCAGCGTCAGCGCGCCGATGTCGTCGTCCGCGTCGGCATCGAGGCCGACCACGAACAGGCCCGCCTCGGCGTAACCGGCCAGGGTCCGGCTCAGGTTCGGCGCCTGAGCGACCGGCACCCGGGCAAGCGCGCCCGCGGATGCCTTCCACGCGCCCGCGGTGACACCGGCCGACCTGCGTACCGGGATCAGCACGCCGTCGCCGCCGAACGCGGCCACCGATCGCACCACGGCACCCAGGTTCCTCGGGTCGGTGATGCCGTCCAGGGCGACGATGAGCGGCTCGGCCTGCCCCGTGCTGGCCTGCCCCGTGCGGGCCTGCCCCGTGCGGGCTGATCCCCCGGGCAGCAGATCGTCGGGGTGCGCGTAGGCGTACGGCCTGATCCGCAGCGCGAGGCCCTGGTGGATCGCACCGCCGGTCAGCCGGTCGAGCTCGGAGCGCCCGGCCTCGACGACCGGGATGCCGATGTCGGCGGCCAGCTTGACCGCCTCGTTGATCCGGTCGTCGGCGTCCAGCCGGGGTCCGACGTGCAGGGCGAGCGCGGGCACCCTGGCTCGCAGCGATTCGAGCACGGCGTTGCGCCCCGCTACTATCTCGGCCGCACCGCCCGCTCCCCTGGTCTGGCTGGGGAACCGTCCCGCGCCGCGGGATCCGCGATCAGCCGCCGGAGCGCGCACGCCCCGGGCGCCGGTTCCGCGAGCGCCAGATCCGCCGGCGCCAGCTCCCCGGGCGTCAGATCCCCGGGCGTCAGATCCCCGGGCGTCAGACCCCCGGGCGTCAGATCCGCGAGCGCCTGTCTTGCCGCGCGCCGCCGCGGCGGCCGCGGCCGATGCCCTTCGCTGGGCCGGATGGCCGGGCCGGGCCTCGGCGGCCGGGGTCGGCCCCTTGCCTTCCAGCTTGCGCCGTCCGTATCCGCCCGTGCCCGGACGCGGCTTGCCGGACTTGGCGCGGCTGCCGCCCGCTGGCTTGCCCGCGCCCCGGCCCTTGCCCCGTCCCTCGCCGCTCATCGCGCCAGCTCCCATCGCGGCCCCGCGGCCGTGTCCTCGACCAGAATGCCAGCCGCCTGCAGCTGGTCCCTGATGACGTCAGCCGCCGCATAGTCCTTTCGCGCACGCGCGGCCTGCCGCTGCCCCAAGGCGACGCTGACCAGGGCATCCACCACATCGCGCACTCCGGCGTCGGCGGCGGCCGACCACGGGGCGGCGAACGGGTCGAGGCCGAGCACGGCCAGCATGGCCCGGACCGACTCGGCCTGCTTGGCCGCGCCTGCCTGATCGCCGGCCGCCAGGGCGGTGTTGCCGTCCGTGACGGTCTCGTGCACCGCGGCCAGGGCCTGCGGAACGGCGAGGTCGTCGTCGAGGGCCGCGGCGAACGCGGCCGGCAGGATGCTGGCCGGCGGCAGGCTGGCCGACGGCAGGCTGGCCGACGGCAGGCTGGCCGCCGCTTCGCTCGGCTCGGCCGCCCGGGTGACGAAGCCCTCGATCCGCCGGTAAGCGGCAGCCGCCTCAGCCAGCGCCTCCGCCGAATAGTCGAGATCGGACCGGTAGTGCGCCTGACCGAGGTAATAGCGCAGCTCAGCCGGCCGCACCCGGGTCACCATCGCATCGACCAGCAGCGAGTTGCCGAGCGACTTGCTCATCTTTTCCCCGCCCAGCCTGACCAGGCCATTGTGCAGCCAGTACCGGGCGAACCCGGCGCCCGCCGCGCGGGACTGCGCGAGCTCGTTCTCGTGATGCGGGAACACCAGGTCCAGGCCGCCGCCGTGGATGTCGAACGTTTCGCCGAGGTACTTGGTGGCCATCGCCGAGCACTCCAGATGCCAGCCCGGGCGGCCAGGACCCCACGGCGTCTCCCACCAGGGCTCGCCCGGCTTGTGCCCCTTCCACAGGGCGAAGTCGCGCGGGTCACGCTTGGCGCCCTCGCTGTCGGTGTCGGCGGCCGCGCGCATGTGCTCGGGCCGCTGGCCGGACAGCGCGCCGTACCCGGCCCAGGAGGAGACGTCGAAGTACACGTCGCCGCCGGCGGCGTAAGCATGGCCGGAGTCGATCAGGCGCCGCATCAGCATGATCATCTCGGGGACGTGGCCGGTGGCCCGGGGCTCGACATCGGGCGGCAGGCAGCCGAGCACGTCGTAGGCACGGCTGAACGCGCGCTGGTTGCGCTCCGCGACCGCCCACCACTGGCTGCCCTCGGCTGTGGCCGTGCGCAGGATCTTGTCGTCGATGTCGGTGACGTTCCGGCAGAACGTCACGTCGAGGCCGGTGACCTTGAGCCAGCGGACCAGGATGTCGAAGCTGACCCCGGAGCGGATATGCCCGATGTGCGGCGGAGCCTGCACCGTCGCGCCGCACAGGTACAGCCCGGCCTTGCCTGGCGTGACAGGCAGGAAGTCGCGCACCGAGCGCGTCGCGGTGTCGTACAGGCGGAGCGTCATCGCTCAAGGCTACGGGATCGGCGGGCGGCCCTCGTCCGCTCTAGTCCAGGTACAGGACGACCTTCTCGGGCGTGATCCGCACGATGACGCGCCGCTCGCCAGGCCGGTGCCCGAACGGCTGGCCGGTGTACTTCAGCGCGAGCTCGTTGATCAGCTCCGCGTCCGGATCATCGGTGATCGTCACGGAACCCCTCACCTCGGCGTAGGTGTACGGATCGGCGCCGTCGTAGACCAGCGCGCTGACCCGGGGATCCCGGCGCAGGTTGGCGTACTTGCGCCGGCCCTTGATCGTGGAGAACAGCACGTCGTCGCCGTCGGTCCTGGCCCAGACCAGGCTCGACTGCGGCCGGCCGCCAGGATCGAGGGTCGCCACGGCGACATGGTTCGGACCGTCGAACAGCTCCCTCGCGCGCTCGGGCAGGGTTACTCGCTCCGCAGGCTCGCTCATGCCAGCAATCATGGCCGGCCGCGGCCGGTCAGCTGCACTCCGTCGCGCGCCTCATAATCCCGCCGTCAGCCGCGGGCCGCCCGGGCCCAGCTCCAGGGGTACTCCGGATCCTCGGCCGCGGCGGCCTGGTCCGACAGCAGCAGCGGGCGGAACGTATCGATCATCACCGCGGTCTCGTCGGTCGTGGTGCGCCCGGCCTCCATGCCGCGGACCACGGCCTCCACCGCGCCGGGCACCGGCCCGTGCGTGAAGCCGGACGGGTGCAGCGTGATCGAGCCGATCCCGACACCCGAGCCCTGGCGCGCCGAGTAGTCGCCGCCGACGTAGAACATCATCTCGTCGGAGTCGACGTTGTGATGGTTGTAGGGAATCGGCACCGACAACGGATCGAAGTCCAGCGGACGCGGGCAGAAAGAGCAGATGACGAAGTTCGGCCCCTCGAACGTCTGGTGGACCGGCGGCGGCGCGTGCGTGCGCTTTACGATCGGCTCGAAATCGGCGATGTTGAAGGCATACGGATACAGGCAGCCATCCCAGCCGACCACGTCGAAGGGGTGATACGCGTAGGTGAGCCTGCTCAGCCCGCCCCGCGTGCGGACGACCACCGGCACATCCTCGCCCTCGGCCAGCAGCGGGCCGGCCGCGGGCCGCAGGTCGCGCTCGCAGTACGGAGCGTGCTCGAGGAACTGGCCGGTCTGGGACAGGTAGCGCCTGGGCGGCCTGATGTGCCCGCGCGCCTCGATGACCAGGGCGGTGACGGGCTCGGCGGACGCGTCCTGGCCGGGCGTCCCGGCCGGGATCCAGCGATGGATCGTCCCGCGCGGCACCACGACGTAGTCGCCGGCCGCAGCCTCGATCATCCCGTAGACCGACTCGAACCTGACCGATCCCGAGTGGACGTAGATGGCCTCGTCGCCTGTGGAGTTCCGGTACAGGTCGGACGGGGAGTTCGCGGTGACGTACGAGATCCGGACGTCGTCGTTGCCCATCAGCACCTGCCGGGCAAGAACCGGGTCGCCGCCGCGCGGCAGGTCCTGCGTTCGGTAATGCCTGGGCAGCAGGGGATGATTGGCCGCCAGAATGGCGTGCTCGGCCGCCGCGGTCATGGCCTCGCTCTTGACGATCGCCGTCGGCGGATGGACGTGATACAGCAGCGAGGAGTCCGACGAGAAGCCCTCTTCGCCCATGAGTTCCTCGGCATACAGCCCGCCGCCCGGCCGCTGGAACCGGGTGTGGCGCTTCCGCGGAATCTCTCCTGTCACCCGGTAATACGGCATTTCGTCTCCCTTGACGCCATGTTCGCCGGGACAGGCACGAAGCCCCAGGTCGCTGGCCCGCCTGCCCGTCGCGGGTTAGTCTCCTCTCGCCGGGTTCTGCACACCGAACCCGTGCTGGCCGCCGCGCTGATTAGCTGTGCGGCCAGTTCTCGTCTATCTTCCCCGACTATAGGCCCGTGGCAGCTTTGGCCGGCCCGAGGCATCCGAGCAGGAGGGAATGGCGCGTGGCGAGGAAGAGCGAGGCCCGCCAGGGCCAAGCCGTGGTCCAGGAGGAGGTCATGACCATGCAGCCCGGATTCGCTGACCCCGTGCCCCAGGTCGGGCCGGGCCGGGACGCGGGGCGCGTGCTGCGAGTTCTGGCCCTGATCGCCGTCGCGATCGGCCTGGCCGCCGTCACCGCGGCCGCCTGCGCGCTGTCCTATTCCAGCATTCACTACCTCGCGACCGCGGCCAGCGTCTCGCCGCGGCTGGCCAGGCTCTACCCGCTGATCTTCGATGCCCTGCTCGTGCTGGCCGGCTGCTCCGTGCTCGCGCTCCGCGGCGCCGGGCTGGTCAGCCGGGTGTACAGCTGGCTGTGCCTGCTCGTGCTGCTCGCCGCTCTCGCGGGCGGCGGCGCGGTGCGTGCCGCCGCCGTCAAGGTCCCCCACCGGCTGGCCGGGATCCTCGCGGCGGTCATCCCGTGGGCGCTGGTCCTGATCGGCTTCGGCCTGCTGCTCGCGCTGCTGCGCTACGCCAGGATCAGGCGCCTCGGCCAGCAGCCGGCCGAGGCAGGCCAGGACGGCGAACCCGCCGAGCTCGTGGTGATCGGCAGCGCGACCGCGCCGCCGGATCGGGCGGCCGGCCCGGCTGCCCTGGTCCCCGGCTTCACCAAGACGCCAGCGACGCCCGGGTCGCCCGGCCAGCCCGCGGTGACGCGCACGGGCGGATCGCCGGAAGCGCCGACTGCACCGCAGGCCCCGGTCCCGGCGGCCCCAGCGCGGGCGACGCCGGTGGCGGCGGCCCCGGAGTGGGCAACCCCAGTGCCGGCAAGCCCAGTGCCGGGCAAGCCCAGTGCCGGGCAAGCCCAGTGCCGGCAAGCCCGGTGCCTGCAAGCCCGGTGCCTGCAAGCCCGGTGCCTGCAAGCCCGGTGCCGGCAGTCCCGGTGCAGGCAGCTCCGCCCGAAGCGGCGCCAGTCCATGCTCCTCCAGTCGAGGCCGCGCCGCTCGAAACGGCGCCCGGTCTGGCACCCTCCGGTCAGGCGCCCCCCGGTCAGGCGCCCCCTGGTCAGGCGCCCGGTCAGGCCGCCCAGCCGGCGCACGCTGCTGTGCGGCAGGCCGACCTGCAGCTCAAGGCCAGGGTCCCCCTGCAGCCGGCTGGCCAGCAGGCGCAGGCAAGTCCGGCCGAGGCGCGGCACGCGCCTTTCATGCCGCCGGTCGGGCCGCGGCCCGCCCCGGAGGCACCTGCCGATGCCGGCCCTGCCGGTGCCGGTGCCGGTGCCGGTGCTGGCGCGGCCGCGCTCGCGGGGGCGCCGGCGAACACCACCACGCCTGCCGAGAACCCACCGCCCGAGTACGCCGCCGCGGCTGGCGAGAGCCCGCCGGACGAAGCCACAGCAGACGAGCGTGAGGCCAGCACCGTCCCGCCGAGCCAGGCCCCGGCCGACGCATCGGTCACGGCGACCAGCCTGAACCCCGCACCGGTCAACGACGACGACGAGACCGAACCCGGCGCACCGCCGGCTCTCAATCGTCCCCGCAGCTCGCCTACCCCGCCCGAGGACTGAGCTCGCCTACTCCGCCCGCGGACCGCCGGGCCAGCCAGGCGGCAGCACTAGCGCCGTGGCGATGGCCGCGAGACCCTCGTCCCGCCCAGTCAGGCCCAGGCCGTCCGTCGTCGTGGCCGAGATGCTCACTGCCGCGCCGTTGAGCGCGGAGGACAGGACTGCCTGAGCCTCGTCGCGCCGCCTGGCCAGTCGCGGCCGGTTGCCGATGATCTGCACGGCAACGTTGCCGATGACGAAACCGGCCTCGTCGAGCAGCTCCCGGGTCCGCCCGAGCAGCGCCGCGCCTGCCGCCCCGGCCCACTGCGGCTCATGCGTGCCGAACTGGCTGCCGAGGTCGCCGAGCCGGGCCGCTGACAACAGCGCATCGCACATCGCGTGCGCGGCGACATCGCCATCGGAATGACCCGCGAGACCTTGCTCGCCTGGCCAGTGCAGGCCCGCCAGGTACAGCTCCCGCCCGTCACCGAACGGGTGAACATCGACTCCGATGCCAACCTGCAGGATCTGAACGTCCATCTGGGCCGACGCCAGGCGTCAGCTGGCGAGGATCTCGTCGAGTAGCGTCTCGGCCTTGTCCTCGTTGGTCTTCTCGGCCAGCGCGAGCTCGCTGACGAGAATCTGCCTGGCCTTGGCGAGCATGCGCTTCTCGCCGGCTGACAGACCACGCTCACGATCGCGGCGCCAGAGATCCCGAACGACCTCGGCGACCTTGTTCACGTCACCGGATGCCAGCTTCTCGAGATTGGCCTTGTACCGGCGGGACCAGTTGGTCGGCTCCTCGGTATAGGGGGCACGCAGAACCTCGAAGACGCGCTCAAGGCCCTCCTGCCCGACAACATCCCGTACACCGACAAGTTCCGCGTTGTCTGCTGGAACCCGCACCGTCAGGTCACCCTTGTCGACCTTGAGAACGAGATACGTTCTATCCTCGCCCTTGATCGAACGGATCTCTATTTCTTCGATCCGAGCAGCCCCATGGTGGGGGTAGACGACGGTGTCGCCGACCTTGAAAGTCATGTGGCACGTACCCCTTCCGCTGCACCTATCTTACCACGGCGGCCAACGGTGAATAGCCATGCTTGGTGACAAAGATGCAGGTCAAGGGCGCTTTTGCATACTGTGAATGACTGCCGGCGCCATCAAGAGACTGACCCTTGCCCCGGCGATCCGGAGCCTTCGGGCCTAGGCGGCGCCGGAACCGGCACCGCGCATGTCCGCCATGTGATGCGGACCAGTTTACCGCGTTGCCCCACCAGCCACAGCCACCGAGCCGGAGGGGAGCTTCGGTCACGAGGACAACGGGCCTCCACGGTTACGTCTTCGGGCGGCCAGGCTCATACTGAAGACAGGAGCCTGTGAGCGATTCCCGGAGAGAGACGCGTGAACCACGGCGGTGAACCGGCACACGACGACTACGGCCTGCCGCGGGTAGACGTCGAGATTCCCGACGATGCTCGCGAGCTCTACCGTGACGTGCAGGCTTACCATCGCGAGCTGCGCGCGCTGCGGCGGCATCAGCGCAGTGACCGGTGGCGCGCGCCGTTGCGCAGAAGCGGGATGGTCGTGCCGCTGATCGCCGGCTGCCTGGTCCTGGCGATGATCGCCGGCATGGTCCTCACCATGTTCAGCGCCAACCCGGTCTTCCCTGGCATCGCCGGACAGGCCAAGCCGACTCCCGGAGCCAGGCACGCCGGACGCACCGCCGGACCAGCCCGGCCGTCCAGCCGGTCACCAGGCTCGCCATCCGCGACCGGGACGCCATCGAGCGGGCCACGCCGGACGACGAGTTTCGTGTTTCCTGACAAGGCCATCAGCGTGCAGGGCAAGCCAGTCCGGCTGCGCGGACTCACGGCCACGGCCCTGGCGATCGTCCCGGCCAACTGCGGCTGTGCGCGCGTGGTCGGCCAGCTGCTCGTGCGGGCGATGGCAGCGGGCATCACCGTCTACCTGATCGGCAGGAAGGGCAGCCTGACCAGCCTGAGGAACCTGGCCACGAGCCGGGCCGGAGGTACCGCTCTGGTCGCGATCGACGCTGACAACGCATTCGGCTCGGTTTACCGGCACCGCGGCCCGACCATGCTCCTCGTCGACGCCCACGGCCAGGTGACCGTGACCTCCACGCTGACGCCAGACTTCCAGCGCAAGCTCCAGGACCTGAGGGCGACCGGTTAGCGACCTCCTGCGGGCCGCGCCGGCGGCGGCAGCGAAAGTTAGCGGGCCGGCTGCATGAAGCGTGCTGCACGCAGCTAGTCTGTGCCAGGTCTATGGCGTACCTGCCGACGGTCAGCCGCGAACTGGGCAGCCGTGAGTAAGCACAACCACCTGGAGGCTCGGGTGATCCGGAGCAGCCGCGGCGGCACGACGCCGCGCCGCATGCTGATCGCGGCCGCGGTCGCGCTGGTCCCGCTGGTAGCAGGATGCGAGGCAGGCACCAACGCGCCCACCTTGCAATGGCACCAGGCCACCGACGGCAGCACGGCCGCCGCAGGGCCGAACATCACGATCAGCAACGTGTTCGTGCTCGGCGCCCCGATCGGAGCGGAGCTCCAGCCCGGCCAGAACGCCGGCCTGTTCATGGGGCTGGTCAACACCGGGCCCTCGGATCGCCTGCTGTCCGTCAGCGCCCCGGGCGTGGCCAGGTCCGTGCTACTGCCCGGCCACGGGGTGCCGCTGTTCTCCCAGCACCCGGTGCTGCTCACCGGGCCGCAGCCGTTCGTGCTGCTTCAGGACCTGGTCCGGCCGCTCAGGGGCGGCTCGGTCATCAGGATCGTCCTGACCTTCGCGAAGGCCCCCGCCACGACGATTTCCGTGCCCGTCATGCCGCGATCGTCGTTCTACACCACATTCTCGCCGGCTCCGGCACCGACCACCGCCTCGCCGAGCCCGTCGGCTAAGGGCCGCCGTGGCCGCGGGTCAGCGTCGCCCACGGCCTCACCCAGCAGCTCTCCCTGACCCGCCCGGCCAGGCGGGCCCACGAGCTAACGGCGTTGGGCTAGCTGCCTGGCTCGTACTTGTAGCCCAGCCCGCGGACCGTGATGATGTGCATGGGCCGGGCCGGATCCTGCTCGACCTTGGCCCGCAGCCGCTTGATGTGCACGTCGAGCGTCTTGGTATCTCCGACATAGTCCGCACCCCAGACGCGGTCGATCAGCTGCATCCTGGTGAGCACCCGGCCGGAGTTCCGCAGCAGCACTTCGAGCAGCTCGAACTCCTTCAGCGGCAGCTGGACCGCGGCATTGCGGACCATGACGATGTGCCGCTCGACGTCCATCCGGACCGGCCCGGACTCCATCACCGTGGAGCCGGCCTCCTCGCTCTCGCCCCGGCGCCGCAGCACGGCCCGCATCCTGGCCACCAGCTCGCGGGAGGAGAACGGCTTGGTCACGTAGTCGTCGGCGCCAAGCTCGAGGCCGACCACCTTGTCGATCTCGCTGTCCTTGGCGGTCAGCATGATCACCGGAACGTTGGACCGCTCGCGCAGCGCGCGGCAGACCTCGCTGCCCGGCAGCCCGGGCAGCATGAGGTCGAGCAGCACCAGATCGGCACCGGTCCGGTCAAAGGTGTCCAGGGCCGCCGGACCGGTCGGGCACACGGCGACCTCGAAACCTTCCTTGCGGAGCATGTACGACAGCGCGTCGCTGAATGACTCCTCATCTTCGACAACGAGCACCCGGGTCACTTGACTGCCTCCTTGGCAGGTCGGTCCGATCGGGTCATGATGGCGCTCCTGGCCTCGCCGGCAGTCGCAGGGTGAACGTGGATCCGGAGCCCTCCTTGCTCGTCACTTCTACCTTCCCGCCGTGGGCGGCTGTCACGTGCTTGACGATGGCCAGGCCGAGACCGGTGCCGCCGGTCACCCTGGACCTCGCCGGGTCGACCCGGTAGAACCGCTCGAAGATCCGCTCGAGGTCCCGTTCCGGGATACCGATGCCCTGGTCGGCGACGCTGAGCTCGACGACGTCCGGTCCGTCCCTGCCGGTCGACACCAGCACCCTGGTCTTCTCCGGGCTGTAGGCGACCGCGTTGTCCAGAAGGTTGCGCAGGGCGGTGACGAGGAGGTCCTCGTCACCGAGGACGGACAGGTGACGGGTACCCGTGGACGCGAGCTCGATGCCGCGGGCGGTGGCCTTCATCCGGCATCGGTCGAGCGCCTCGGCCACGACGGCGTCGAGGTCGGCGGGAACCGGATCCGGGATCGGCTCGGCGGCCTGGATCCGGGAGAGAGTGATCAGGTCCTGGACGAGGTTGGTCAGCCGGGTGGCTTCCTGCCGCATCCGGCCGGCGAACCGCCGGACGGCCTCCGGGTCATCGGCCGCGTCCTCGACCGTCTCCGCGAGCAGAGCGAGCGCGCCCACCGGCGTCTTGAGCTCGTGGCTGGTGTTAGCCACGAAGTCACGGCGGACTTCCTCGACCCGGCGGCGCTCGGTCTGGTCCTCGGCCAGCAGCAGCACCAGCCCGCCATCGCCGACGGCGGGGCCGAGCGGCGCTACCCGGACGGCGAAGCTCGTGGTCCTGCCGTTGAAGCCGCTGGTCGAGATGTCGATCTCGCCCTCGCGGATCTCGCCGTCCCTGCGGACCTGACGAGCCAGCGCGAGCAGTTCTCCTACGACCAGGTTGTTGCCCTTCACCAGGCCGAACGCGCGCGCTGCCTCACTTGCCCGCAGCACCCGGTCGTTGCTGTCGACCAGCACGGCCGACGAGGAGAGGACGCCGAGTACGGCGGCGAGCCCGGCCGGAAGGCGGACCGGGGCCGTCGGCGGCGAGGGCGATGCCGGGGGTGAAGCGGGGCCGGGAGCGGCGGTAGCCGGCTCCGCGGCATTCGAGCCGGCGGCTGCTGGTGCGGTGCCGCTGGCCGACGCCGACGGCCGCCCGCTCATCGGCCCGCCGCCCGGGACCGGGCCGCCACCCAGGCACTTCTGACCGCAATGACCCCCACATTCACACTTTGATGGTATGCGGATGGCCCGCGGACGCGCATCCGGGCAGGTCCCTGACCAGCATCAATTTGCGGAGAGTTCACGAGACTCCCTCCTGGCGTTCATGTTGCGGGCGGCGGCTGGCCAGCCCTGCGACGCGCGCTGCCCGGGTCCCATCCGCGTTCCCGTCACCCGACCGGAGCCAGCTTCACCGGCCCTGGTTGCGGACCGCCTCGGTGGCTACCGCCGCGGCCTGCGGATCCAGGTACTCGCCGCCCTTGGTCACCGGGAGGTACTGCCCGTCGAGTTCGTAGACGAGCGGAATCCCGGTCGGGATGTTCAGTGCGGCGATCTCGGCGTCACCGATGCCGTCGAGGTGCTTGACCAGCGCCCGCAGCGAGTTTCCGTGCGCGACGACCAGCACGGTCCGGCCGACCGCGAGATCGGGCACGATCGCGTCGTGCCAGTAGGGCAGCATCCGCCACACGACGTCGCGCAGGCACTCGGAGCGGGGCAGCAGGTCGCCCGTAAGCAGCGCGTACCTCGGATCGGACGCCTGCGAGAGCGGATCATCGTCGGGTATCGGGGGCGGCGGGATGTCGTAGGACCTGCGCCACGCCATGAACTGCTCGTCGCCGAACTCGGCGCGGGTCTGGGCCTTGTTCTTGCCCTGCAGGGCGCCGTAGTGCCGCTCGTTCAGCCGCCATGAGCGGCAGACCGGGAGCCAGGCCAGTTCGGCGGTGCCGAGGGTGGCGTTGGCCGTCTGGATCGCCCGGGTCAGCAGCGACGTGTGCACGATGTCCGGCCGCAGCCCGCTCCTGGCGAGCAGTTTCCCCGCCTGCTCCGCCTCGGCGGCGCCGCGTTCTGACAGGCCGACGTCCACCCAGCCGGTAAAGAGTCCCTCGGCATTCCAGACGCTCTCGCCGTGACGGAGCAGCACCAGGGTCGTCATGGGCTGAGCGTACCGCGCTGGCTCCGGCTGCTGAGGGGCCAGGCCAGGCCGCCGCCGAGGCCAGGCGCGGGCCGGCGCGCCCGATTTGGCCGGCCCGGGAACATGACGGCGAACTTTCGGGTTCATCCGTCTCGGAGGTGTATGCCAGTGCCGCGTCGCTACCCGCAGCGAGTCGCGACCATCAGCGTTCACACGTCGCCGCTCGAGCAACCCGGGACGGGAGATGCCGGCGGTCTGAACGTCTATGTCGTCGAGGTGGCCAAGCTTCTCGCGGCCAGGGGCGTCGAGGTGGACATCTTCACGCGCGCCGTCTCCCGCGATCAGCCGCCGGTCGTGGAGCTGACGCCCGGGGTGCTGGTCAGGCACATCGAGGCCGGCCCGTTCGAGGACCTGGATAAGTCGGACCTGCCGGGTCAGCTCTGCCAGTTCACCTTCGAGGTGCTGCGCGAGGAAGCAGCGCACGCTCCGGGCCGGTATGACCTCGTACACGGCCATTACTGGCTATCCGGACAGGTCGGGGCGGTGGCCAAGGAACGCTGGGGCGTGCCGCTCGTGCAGTCCATGCACACTCTCGGCAAGGTCAAGAACGCCGCCCTCGCCGCCGGCGACGCGGCCGAGCCTGATCTGCGCATCCGCGGCGAGGCCGAGGTCATCGCCACGGCCGACCGGGTCGTCGCCAATACCGACGCCGAGGCGCGCGAGCTGATCAAGCTCTACGACGCGGCGCCCGGCCGGGTCGCCGCGGTCAGCCCGGGGTGGACCTGGCCACGTTCCGGCCCGGGTCGCGGCGCCTGGCCCGGCGCCACCTCGGCATCGCGCCCAACGCGATCGTGCTCATGTTCGCCGGGCGGGTCCAGCCGCTCAAGGCACCCGACATCCTGCTGCGGGCCGCGGCCGAGCTCGTGCGCGACCATCCCCGGCTGGCCGACCGGCTCGTCGTCGCCTTCGTCGGCGGCCCGAGCGGCGCCGGCCGCAACGATCCTGACGGCCTTGTCCAGCTCGCCGCTACGCTCGGGGTCTCGCGGAACATCCGGCTCGAGCCGCCTTGCCCGCAGCCTGATCTGGCCGACTGGTACCGCGCGGCGACCCTGGTTGTCGTGCCGTCGTACTCCGAGTCGTTCGGCCTGGTCGCCGTCGAGGCCCAGGCCTGCGGGACTCCCGTGGTGGCTGCCGCCGCCGGCGGCCTGAGGACGGCGGTGCAGGACGGAGTCTCCGGGGTCCTGATCGACGGGCACGACCCGGTGCGGTACGCGAGGGCCATCGCCGACCTGCTCGCCAGCCCGGCCCGGCTGGTGCGGCTGGGCCGCGGGGCCAGGAAGCACGCATCGGGGTTCGGCTGGTCCTCGACCGTCGACCAGCTGCTTGACGTGTACCGTGACGCCATGAGCGAGGTGGCCGTCACGGTGGACGCGTGACCGCCGCGCCCGCCGAGCCGGAGCCGGCATCTCCTGGCGACGCCGCCGCCAGGCTCGACCGCATCCTCGCCGACCTGGGCGTCAGCTACGAGTCGCCGCAGCCAGGCGCGTTCCTCGTCCGGCTCGAAGGCCAGCACAAGCTGGTCACCCTCACCTGGCTGATCGCGGAGACGCACAGCCTGCACGTGGAGGCGTTCTTCTGCCGCCAGCCGGACGAGAACCACGCGGAGTTCTACAAGTTCCTCCTCGAGCGCGGAAGCCGGATGTTCGGCATCCATTTCGCCCTCGACCCGGTGGGCGACGTCTACCTGGTGGGCCGGCTGCCGCTCGCGACGATCTCCCCTGACGAGATCGACCGGCTGCTCGGCTGCGTGCTCAGCTACTCGGACGAGAACTTCGACCAGGCGCTGATGATCGGATTCGCCGACTCGATCCGCCGGGAGTACGCCTGGCGGGTCAAGCGCGGCGAGAGCCTGGCCAACCTGCGCGCCTTCACCCGGCTGACCGACCAGGACGCCGGCCAGCACGCGTCATGACGAACCCGGCCACGGACACCTTCGCGGTCTTCGGCACGACGGCCGTCCTGCTGGTCACCGAGCCGGCCGCGATGGCCAGGGCCCGGGCGATCGCCGACGCCGAGCTGGCCGCGGTGGACCTGGCGTGCAGCAGGTTCCGGCCGGACTCCGAACTTTCCAGGCTTAACTCATCCAGCGGCGAGCTCACGCGGGTCAGCGAGCTGTTCGCAGCGCTCATCGCCGAGGCGCTGCGGGCGGCCGAGCTGACCGACGGCGATGTCGACCCGACCTGCGGGCAGGCTCTGGCGGCGGCTGGCTACGACCGCGACTTCGGCGAGATCCGCGCCGGCGGCCAGACCTTCGCCGTGACCGGCGGCGTCGTTCCCGGCTGGCGCAGTGTCTGGCTCGACGTCAGCCAGCCCGCCGTCCGGCTGGCCCTCGGGGCGCAGCTCGACCTCGGCTCGACCGCCAAGGCATGGGCGTCTGACCATTGCGCCGGGCTGATCGCCGGCACGCTGGGCTGCGGCGTCCTGATCGGCCTCGGCGGCGACATCGCCGTCGCCGGGGAGCCGCCCGAGGGGGGCTGGCGGGTCAGGGTAACCGATGATCACGCCGCCGGGCCGGACGCCGACGGCCAGACGGTGAGCATCCGGTCCGGTGGCCTGGCGACCTCCAGCACGACGGTCAGGACCTGGACGGCGGGCGGCGCGACGATGCATCACATCATCGACCCCGCGACCGCCGAGCCCGCCCGGTCCTGCTGGCGCACGGTCAGCGTCGCCGCGGCGTCCTGCGCGGACGCCAACATCGCTAGCACCGCCGCGATCATCAGGGGAGCGGCGGCCCCGGCCTGGCTCACGGAGGCCGGCCTGCCGGCCCGGCTGGTCCGCCCCGACGGAACCGTCGAGCGCACCCCGGGCTGGCCCGACCCATCGCCCGTCCCGCCAACCCCGCCAACTCCGACAATTACTCCGACTCCGCCGCTCCCGCCGCTCCCGCCAATCCACCCATAAGCCACCGCCCCGCCGCGGGCGCGGGGCCCGTGCGTCGGGGGGCGATTACGATGCGTTTGACCGGGCGGGCGCACGGCAGTCGCCGTGCGAGCTTGTTGCGGATGTCTTTCATGCTCTTACCGGAGGTAGCGGATGGGTCCACTGGACGGCGTGCGGGTTATCGAGCTCGCAAGCCTGGCGCCCGCGCCGTTCGGCTGCATGATCCTTTCTGACCTGGGGGCCGAGGTGCTGCGGGTCGAGCGGCCCGCCAGCTGCCGCCCTGACGGGCCCGCGCCGGTCGACCCGCTGACCCGCGGACGGCGGTCGATCGGGGTCAACCTGAAGGACCCCGCGGGCGTTGAGCTGCTGCTGAAGCTGCTGGAGTCGGCCGACGTGCTGGTGGAGGGGTTCCGGCCGGGCGTCACCGAGCGGCTTGGCTTCGGCCCCGAGGTCTGCGCGCAGCGCAACCCGGGGCTGATCTACGCCAGGATGACCGGCTGGGGCCAGGACGGCCCGCTGGCACCGACCGCCGGGCACGACATCGACTACATCGCGATTTCCGGCGCACTGCATCCGATCGGCCGGGCTGGCGAGCGCCCGGTGCCGCCGCTGAACCTGGTCGGCGACTTCGGCGGCGGCGGGATGCTGCTCGCGGTCGGGGTCCTCGCCGCACTGGTCGAGCGGCAGCGATCCGGGCTCGGCCAGGTCGTCGACGCGGCGATGGTCGACGGATCGGCGCTGCTGACCTCGTTCATCTACGGGCTCCGCGCCCGCGGCGGCTGGCGGGACGAGCGCGGCGTGAACCTGCTCGACGGCGGCGCGCCGTTCTACGACACCTACGCGACCGCCGACGGTAAGTTCGTGGCGGTCGGCGCGCTCGAGCCGCAGTTCTACGCCGCGCTGCTGGCCGGGCTCGGACTGACCGGCGCCGAGCTGCCAGCGCAGATGGACGTGGCCAGCTGGCCGGTGCTGCGCGCACGGTTCACCGAGGTCTTCGCCCAGCGCACCAGGGACGCGTGGGCGGAGGTCTTCGCCGGGACGGACGCCTGCGTCTCACCGGTGCTCTCGCCGGCCGAGGTGGCCGGGCACCCGCACAACGCCGCCCGCGGCGTCTTCACCGACATCGGCGGCGTGACCCAGCCCGCTCCGGCGCCAAGGTTCGGGCGCACGGCGGCCGCCACCCCCGCACCCCCTGCCCGCCCCGGCGCCGACACCGACGCCGTCCTCGCCGACCTCGGTTTCGACGAGACAGAGATCGCCAGCCTGCGCGATCGCGGAGCGGTCGCCTGAGCCCTCTGCCCTCCGCCGCCCAGCCTCCGTCCTCCGAGCCAGCTAACGCCCCCGCCGGAGACCGGCCCCGCAGGCGAGCGGGCCAGCAGGGCCGAGCGGGCCAACACAGCGACCGCGAGATCCTGCGGCTGGCGATTCCGGCGTTCGGCGCGCTCATCACCGAGCCGCTGTTCCTGCTCGCCGACTCGGCCATCGTCGGCAGGCTCGGTACCGCGCCGCTCGGCAGCCTCGGCGTCGCTGCCCAGGCGCTCACCGCGCTGGTCAACGTGTCGATCTTCCTCGCCTACGGCACGACGGCAGCCGTCGCCCGCCAGCTGGGCGCCGGCAACCGCCAGGCCGCGATCCGGCAGGGCCTCGACGGCCTGTGGCTGGCGGGCGCCATCGGCGTCGCCGTGCTCGCGATCGGGCTTCCGCTCGCGTCCCCGATCGTCGGCGCGTTCGGCGCTTCCCCGGCCGTGACCGCGGGCGCCGTCATCTACCTGCGGATCAGCCTGCTCGCCGCGCCGGCCATGCTGGCTGTGCTGGCCGGCACCGGGATCCTGCGCGGCCTGCAGAATACCCGGACGCCGCTGGTCGTCGCCGTCGTCGCGAACGTCGCGAACGTCGCGCTCAACGCGACGTTCGTGCTCGGGCTGCACTGGGGAATCGCCGGCTCGGCCTGGGGAACCGTGATCGCCCAGTACGGGGCGGCCAGCGCCTACCTGATCATGGTGGCGGCCGGCGCCAGGCGGGCGGGAGTGCGGCTCGGGATCGACCTGGCCGGGGTGAAGGTCGCGGCCAGAACCGGGGCGGCCCTGGTGATCAGGACGCTAGCCCTGCAGGCGGTCCTCATCGCGGCCACCGCGATCGCCGCACAGCAGGGCGACGCGGCGATCGCCGCTCATCAGGTCGCGTTCCGGCTCTGGACACTGCTCGCCTTCGCGCTCGATGCGATCGCGATCGCCGGACAGGCGATCACCGGCAAGTACCTCGGGGCAGGCGACGTCGGCGGGGCGCGGTCGGCGACCACGCGGATGATCCGCTGGGGCATCGGGTGCGGCATCGTCTTCGGTCTCGCGACGCTGGCGGCGCGGCCGTGGCTGCCCGGGCTTTTCGCCGCGGCCCCGCCGGTCGCCCATCTGCTGCTGGTCGTGCTGCTCGTGGTCGCGGCCGCGCAACCGGCCGCCGGAGTGGTCTTCGTGCTCGACGGCGTGCTGATCGGCGCGGGCGACCAGAATTACCTGGCGGTGGCCGGGCTGGTGTCAACAGCGGTGTTCGCGGTCGCGGCGGCGCTGGTCGTGGTCACCGGGGCCGGGCTGCTCGGCCTCTGGCTGGCGCTCTCAGCATGGCTGGCGGCGCGGTTCGTCACGCTGACCTGGCGGGTCAGGGGAACGCGATGGCTGGTGACCGGCGCCGTCAGGAGCTGACCTGGCCGGGCGGCGGGGCGGGCAGGCGCGGTCCTGCGGCTAGGCGCGTCAGCAGCCAGCCGGCCGGGCCGTCACCAGATCCTGGCCCGGGTCGGCGTCACCCTGATCACGTGCGGGTAATCCCTCGCGAGACCATCCAGCGTCCACCCGTACGACTCGATCAGCGCGCCGTACTTGGTCACGAAGCCGGCGACGTCCGCGGCGGCCGGGCCGTCCTGATCGATCCGCGCCCGGCCTTCGAAAATGACGATGCCTCCACCCTGGCCGTTTCCGTCCAGGTGCAGGTCGACCCGGGGATTGGCCGCGATATTGCGGGTCTTCTGGCCATCCTTTGATCCGTAGATAAGGAAGTCGGTGCCGTCCCACAGGAACCAGACCGGCGACGACTGCGGCTGGCCTGACCTGGCCGACGTGGTCAGCCAGATGACCGTCTCGGATCGCAGCCGGGCGTCGGCGGCAGCGTGAGCGGGATTGTCGGGGTTCAGCATCATGACCTCGGTCCTTATGGGACGGCGGACGAACCGTAGAACTACTACCCGTAGCTCGCTACGATCGGCATGTCCAGCGTCCGGTCCGGTTGTTTGAGTAAAGCTTGCCGCAGCTGAAGAACGGCGATCGCGGCTAGGTGCAGGGGGCTATCGGGTGTCCGCCATTCCACTGATCTTCACCAGCGGCTGGGCCAGCGGCATCGACGCGTATGCCGTCGTGCTGCTGATGGGACTGCTCGGCAGGTACGGCCACAACGGGGCGGTGCCCCCGACGCTGGAGCGAACCGACGTGCTCATCGCGGCCGGGGTGCTGTTCAGCGTCCAGTTCATCGCGGACAAGATCCCGTACCTGGACTCAGCGTCCGACATCGTGCACACCGTGATCCGGCCGGTGCTCGGGGCCGCGATCGGCGCGCTGCTGGCCGGGCATGCCCATACGCTGCCGCAGGCGGCGGCGGCCGCCATCGGCGGCGGGACGGCGCTGGCCACGCACCTGATCAAGACCGGCGTGCGGATGGGCGTGAATACCAGCCCCGAGCCGTTCAGCAACATCATCGTCAGCGTGGTCGAGAACCTGACGGTGGCCGGCATGGTGGTATTCGCGCTGCTGCACCCGGTTCCCGCGGCGCTGCTCGCGGCGGCGCTGCTCGTCGGCGGCATGATCGCGGTCATCTTCCTCGCGTCGCGGATCCGCCGGTTCTGGCGTAACCGCCGGGACCGCCGCCTGGCCAGGCAGGCCGGCGGCGCCCGTACTCGCCCGCTGCGGCGCCAGCCGTTGACCTGACCGGATCAGCCGCCCAGCGCGAGTTCGACCACCCGCACGACGACCAGGATCATCGCCGCGGCCAGGTAGAGCCACATGGCCGACATCGCGACCCGGCGGGCAACGGACATCTGCGCCGGGGCCAGCATCGCCAGCGGCGGCATCCGCCAGTTGTCCTTCTCCCGGCGCGTCGCGCCGTCCTGGCGCGCCGCGCTCGCCTTGCGGGCCGCGGCCTCCGCGCGGGCCGTGCGGCCCTTGCGCGCCGCGCTGATGGTGCGGACCGCCGACGTCAGCTGCCCGCGGCGGCGACCGGCCAGCGACGGGCGGACGGCACCAGTGCCGCGGCCGGCCCGCCAGCGGCGCAGCAGCAGGAACCCGCCGGTCAGGACGGCCGCCGCGACGCAGCCGCCCATGATCGCGATGACCTGACCTGAGGAGATCGTGCCGAAGACCACCGAGATCATCAGGATCGCGGAGAGCATGACCAGGACGCCGACCACGATCGCGGCCAGGACGTTGGTCGCCCGGCCGTTCACCCAGGGTCCCAGCACTTCCTTGTCGTTGCAGAGCAGCAGCAGGAATACTGTCGCGCTCGGCAGCAGCACGCCCGCCAGCACCTGCACGCCCTCGGTCAGCAGGCCGAGCGGGGAACCCGGCAGGAGCACGATCGTGGCCGCGATGGCGATCAGCGCCGCGTACATGGCGTAGAAGCCCTTCGCCTGCTTGACCCCGCGGTGCAGCGAGTGCTTCAGGCCGAGCATGTCGCCGACGGCGTAGGCCGTGGACAGCGACACCGCGAACGCCCCGATCATCGAGGCGTCGAGCAGCGCCACCGCGAAGAGCGCGCCGGCGGCGTGCCCCGCGTACGCGGACAGCCCGGCGGCCAGCCCGGACGCGTCGGTGAACGGGACGTGCCTGGCGCCGGCGAAAGCCGCGGCCGTGGCGCCCATCAGCGCGCCGCCGCCGATCACCACGACGACGATCCCGAGCCACAGGTCAGCCTTCTCGTACCGCATGAACCGGGGCGTGATCCGCTTGTCGATGATGTAGGACTGCTGGAAGAAGAGCTGCCAGGGGGCGACGGTGGTGCCGACGATCCCGATCACCAGCAGCATGACCGTCGCCAGCTGGCCTGATCCGCCGGGGATGGTGGGGATCGTGAAGCCGCGCGCCATCTGACCGACCGGCGGGTGAGCCAGCACGTACACCGGTACGAGCAGCAGCGAGCCCGCGCAGAGGACCATGGCCATCCGCTCGAACCGCCTCAGGCTGCCGGTCGAGGCAGCCAGCACGATCACCAGGCTGGCCAGTCCGACCGCGACAAACTTCGGCACGCCCAGGTAACTGGCCGCGAGTGCAATCCCGATGAACTCGGTCACGATAGTCAGTGCATTCAGAACGAACAGGTTGATCACGCTGAACGCGCCCCAGAACCTGCCGAAACGCTCGAGGATCAGCTTGGCGTAGCCGACACCGGTCACGGCGCCCAGCCTGAGCACCATCTCCTGGTTCACGTACAGGACCGGCACCAGCAGCAGGAAGGTCCACAGCAGGCGGGTGCCGTAGGTCTGGCCGGCCTGGCCGTAGGTGGAGAAGGCGCCGGCGTCATTGTCGCCGACCATCACGATCACGCCTGGACCGACAATCGCGAGCAGTGTCTTGAGCCTGGCCGGAACGGACGTCCGGGCGCCGGTGTCGTCCAGCGAGATCGTGCCGAGCGCACCCCTGATGTCGCCGCCATGGGAGTCGCGGGTCGTGCTGCGGCCCGGAGTTACCAGGCCCTGGGTGGCGGAGGTCATGGTGAGCAACCCCTTTCACCGCCGGGGAGAACCAGCGGATCACGGGGCACGCGGAAAACGCCGCCAGGCGCGGCTCGTGGTGACGATGCTGCGGTCAGGCCTGGCTGGAGGCGACCCTCGCGGGGTCGGCTGGACGGCGCGGGCGCGTGCCCGGAGCGGGCAGGAAGAACGGCGAGTGGGGCCGATTCCGGCCCGGTCTATCGTGTTCCACGACTCGCCTCCCTCCAGCCTGGTGCCAGGCAGCACCGTCACACCTGCCGGGAGGCGGCGCACCCCAAGGAAACCGGGGCAGGCACCTCTCTCGTTAGAGCTTTGGCACTCCACGGCGTAGCGCGGCACTTATGTCCTGTCCGGCCGCCGGAACGGCACGGTCACCGGACGCTGCCCGCCTGCGCAGCCACTTGGCCTCACCCCTTAGGCCGGGGAGAGGTGTCCTGATCCGGAGCGTCTCTCGACGGTTGGGATCAGTGGCCTGTGTCCGTGAAGACGCCTCACCGAACGAGGTGTCCTTGTCAACCACTGTCGAGGATGCCCGATCCGGCGCATACATGTCAATTCGGCGCGCAGGACCTGGTCCTCTTCCATGATCGCGGAGATTTCTCGGCACCAGCGGCCGCAAGCCTTCCGTGATCATGAAAAGTCCCGGGATCAGCCGGTGCCGAGCTGGACCGCCTTAACGATCAGCAGGAGCACCGAGATCACCAGGTAAACCCATAGCAAGCCGATCGCCAGTTTCATTCCCGGCGACCATACGACCGGCTTGAGCAGGGCGATCGGCGGCATCCGCCAGTTCACCCGCTCGGACCTCGTCATGCTCCCGAACCTCGCCCGCGCCGCCGCCGGACCGGTCGATACGGCCGTCGTCCCGGCCGGCGAACGCCGCGCCGTGACGAACCTCAGCAGGCCGAATGCCAGCGCCGAGCCGACCGCCAGCGTCCCGGCGATCCAGATCACGACGGCCGCCGCGCTGAGGCCGGAGAACAGGGTCGTGACGACGAGGGTGCCGGAGAGCATCAGCAGCACCCCGATGATGACGCTGGCGAGGATGTTCAGCCAGCGGGCGTTCGTCCACGGCCCGAGGACCTCAGGGTCGTTGCAGAGCAGCAGCAGGAACAGGCTCGCGCTCGGCAGCAGCACCCCGGCCAGTGCCTGCACCGCGGTGGTCAGCAGGCCGAGCGGCGCGCCGGGCACCAGCACGATGCCGGCCGCCAGCACGACCACCGCCGTGTAGCTGGCGTAGAAGGCCTTCGCGTCGCGGAACTTGCGGTGCAGCGAGTGCTTGATGTTGAAGACGTCGCCGAAGGCGTAGCTGGTCGACAAGGTGACCGCCGCCGCCCCGATGATGCTCGCGTCGAACAGGACCAGCGCGAAGACCGCGCCCAGGAAGCTGCTCTTGGCCCCGAACGCGTTGGCGACGCCGAGGGCGTCGGTGAACTGCCCGGCCAGTGACGTTCCGGAAACCGCGTACACGGTCGCGATGAGGATGATGGCCGCGCTGACCACCACGACGAGCGACCCGAGCGCGGTGTCGGCGCGCTCGTAGCGGATGAACCGGGGGGTGATCCGCTTGTCGATCACGTTCGACTGCTGGAAGAACAGCTGCCAGGGAGCGACCGTGGTCCCGACGATCGCGATGATCAGCAGCACGGCGTTGGAGCTGACGCCGCCCTGGACGCCCGGCACGACGAAGTGATAGGCGATCGAGCCGACCGCAGGATGCGAGAAGATCACCAGCGGCACGAACAGGATCAGGCTGGCGCCGATGAACAGGAACATCGAGCGTTCCCAGCGTCGGAAACTCCCGCTCGCGGTGATCCCGATCAGCAGGGCAGCGGCAATCGGGACGGAGATGTACGGACTGACGCCGAAGTAGCTCATCGCCAGCGAGATGCCGATGAACTCGGTGACGATGGTCAGGAAATTAAGCAGGAACAGGTCGCCGACGCTGAACCAGCCCCAGAACTTGCCGAATCGCTCGAAAATGAGCTTGGCGTGACCGATGCCGGCCACGGCACCGAGCCGGACGACCATTTCCTGGTTGACGACGAGCACGGGAACCAGCAGCAGCAGCACCCAGAGCAGGCTGTACCCGTAGTTCTGGCCTGCCTGCGCATAGGTGGCGACACCGCCGGCGTCGTTATCGCCGACCATCACGATCAGGCCGGGACCGACGATCGCCAGGAAGGTCACGAGGCGGCGGCGCCAGCCAGAGCGCTGCTCGTCGCCTGCCCTGATCCGGCCGAACGCGCCCTCGATGTCCCCCAGGGTGAAGTCGCCGGACGCCGGCTGCGGCGGCGTGAGGACGGTCGGCTGCGAGAGGGCGGGCGGTGGCCGGCCAGCAGGTGGCTGCGGCGGCGGGTCCGGGCGCGCCGGCGGTACCTCTGGCCCGACCGGGTCCGTCATGTCCTCTTGCCGCGGCGCGAGTCCGGCGGCTCGGCAGCCTCCCGGCGCCGCCAGTCCTCGGGCAGCGTGACCTCAAGAACGTCGTCGACGGTGATCAGGCCGATGATCGTCCGGTTCTCGTCCACCACCGGGATGGTGATGAGGTTGTAGTCGCTCATCAGCACGGCCACGTCGACGACGTCGGTATCGGCGCCGATCCTGACCGGATCGTCGTCGTAGACGTCCCTCATCCGGGCCGCCGGATCGGTCTGCAGCAGCGTCACCACCTTCACCACCCCGCACAGCCGCCCGTTCCCGTCGATCGCGTGCACGGTGGTCAGCGCCTCGGGCTGCAGGCTGCGCGACCCGCTGACCGCGGCCAGCGCCTCGGAGACCGGGGCGTCGGCCGGGACGGTGAGGAACTCCACGCCCATCAGGCCGCCAGCGCTCGTCGGGTTGAACCCCATCAGGGTCAGCACCTTGGTCCGCTGGCCGGCGGGCAGCAGGTCGATCACCGGCTGCCTGCGGTGCTGCGGCAGCTCGGAGATGGCGTCGGCCGCGTCGTCGGCCCGCATCCGGTTGAGTACCTCGGCGATCTCCTGATCGGTGCGCGCGCCGAGCAGGCGGGTGGCGAGGTCCTCGTCGAGTTCCTCGAAGACGTCGGCCTCGAGCTCCGGGTCGGCGTGGACCTGACTGAGGATCTCGGTCTCCTCCGCTTTCGAGGCCTCCTCGAGCAGGTCAGCGATCTGGGCCGCCTTCAGCCGCCTGATCCGGCCGAAGGGGCCGCGCAGCAAGGCGCTGCTGGCGTGGCCGATCAGCGGCTCGAAATTGGCCCATTCCTCGAACTGGTGGGCGGGCTCAGCGGGCGCGAGCAGCCGCAGCAGGCCACGCGACCGGCGGTGCGTGTCGACCCCGGCCAGCACCCACTCCGAGCCCTGCTGCCGAAGTTCGAGGTCGACCGCCTTGATCAGGTGCGCGCTCGGCACGTCGATCAGCCGGTGCCCGAGAACATCCGCCCTGAGCAGCACCTCCCCGTGGCGCCGCTCGAACTTGCGCAGGTCGAGGACGGCGCTGGTGAGCTTGAGCACCTCACCGTCGAACGAGCTCGCCTGCTCGATCGGAACGAAGACCTCGCGGCTGCCCACGGCGGCGACCAGACCGATCACCAGCGGCTGGTCGGCGCCGCGCAGCCGGACGATCACGTCAGCGAGCTTGCCGATCGATTCCCCTCGCTTGTCGGTGATCGGCCGACCGGCTAGCTCGGAGAGGTGCAGCACGCGGCCGTTGCCCGCCTCAGGCGCCGCGGCGGCCGGTGATGTGGTCATGTATACGCAGCCTTTCAGGGCTATCCCAGCACGGGTAGTACCGCAACCGCCGGGAACACTGTCAGTGCCAGCGGGCGCTGCTCGCTGGTCTACTCTGCCATCTTCCGGTGAACGGAGGATTACCTGGCCGACCTGTTAGCTATCTGATCGGTTCTGTGATCAATATTGTCGTAGCGGCGGGCCAGGCAGCACCGGCTTGCGGGGCGATCGCCGTCCCGGTTTCCTGCTCACTACGGTAACGATGGTAAGAAGGCCACGTTCGGGATGCCGGCGGCGCGTTCCTGACGGCCGGATCGAGCGGAGGAACGACAAGCGTGGCGACGGCGAGACGGGCGGACGTTCCAGGCGGCCAGACCGACCTGGGCGAGAGCCTCGGCTACGCGATCAAGCGGCGGCTGCTCGGCCCGCCGCTGGTGAACGAGCAGCTCGGCGAGGAGCGGCTGTCCAAGCCGCTGGCGCTGGGCGTGCTCTCCTGTGATGGCATCTCCTCGGCGGCGTACGGCACCGAGGAGATCCTGATCGAGCTCGTGCAGTACTTCGGCTATGCCGCCGCCTTCTCGCTAGTACTGCCGATGACCCTGGTCGTCTTGCTCGGAATCGTCCTCGTGGTCCTGCTCTACCGCGAGGTGGTCTCGGTCTACACCAGAGCCGGCGGCTCCTACGTGGTGGCCAGGGAGAACTTCGGGCCACGGATCGCACAGGTCGCCGCCGTGGCGCTGCTCATCGACTACGTCGTGACGGTCGCCGTCCAGACCGCCGCGGGAAGCGCGGCGATCGTCTCGGCCTTCCCGGCGCTGGGCCATCACAACGGTCTGCTGATCATCTCCGTCGTCGCGATCATCATCATGTGCTACGGCAACCTGCGCGGCATCAGGGAAGCCGGGAGGTCCTTCGCACTGCCGACCTACCTCTTCTCGGGCACCGTAGGCCTCATGATCATCACCGGCCTGGCGCGAGAGATATTGACCGGGCTGCCCCACGTGCCATTGCTGCATATTGCCGGGAACCCGCCGTACTGCAACGGCTGCGACGGTCACCCTGGGGTATCGCTCTTCTCGGCCGCCGCCATCTATGTCCTTCTGCGCGCGTTCGCCAACGGCGGTTCGTCGCTCACCGGCATCGAGGCGGTATCCAACGCGGTCAGCGCGCTCCGGCCGCCCGAGGGGCGCAATGCCCGCCAGATCCTAGTGATCCAGGGCTCGATTGTCGGATTCCTGATCGCCGGCATCTCCTGGCTGGCGCATGTCACTCACGCCACCCCCTACACGCAGGGCACGCCGACCGTGCTGGCGCAGGAGGCCCATCTGATCTTCGGAAAGAGCGTGGTCGGCTGGATCTTGTTCTACCTGCTGCAGGCCGCAACGGCAGCGATCCTGTTCACTGGCGGGAATACGAGCTTCAGCGGGTTCCCCTACCTGGCCAGTTTCGTGGCCGAAGACTCGTTCCTGCCCCGCTGGCTCACCAAGCGCGGCCATCGGCTGGTGTTCTCCAACGGCATCATCGTGCTGACGGTCGTCTCGCTGACCTTGCTGCTCGCGGTCGGTGCCAATGTCAACCACCTGATCCCGTTCTACGCGATCGGCGTGTTCACCGGATTCACGATGGCCGGTTTCGGAATGGCCAGGTACTACCTGCGGCACAAGGCGCCTGGCTGGCACCACCGGCTCGTGGTCAGCGTGATCGGCGCGTCGTATACAGCCCTCGTGGTGCTGATTTTCGCTATCGTCAAGTTCACCGAGGGCGCCTGGCTCGTGGTTGTCGTCTTCCCCGTGATGGTGTACCTGCTGATCCGGGTCAACAGGGAGTACCGGCTGGAATCGAACGTCCTCGAGCGCATCAGCACGGAGGGCGGGCCGCCGGCCCCGCCGACCTACTCTCGCCGGACTGTCTATGTGTTCGTCGACGAATTCGACCTCGCCACCCTGGCCGCCCTGAGGTACTCAAGGAGCCTGCGGCCGACCAGCCTGCGTGCAGTGCACTTCGTCCTGGACAGTGCGCAGGCGGCCAGGCTCAGGGAGGACTGGCTGCGCGGCAACACCGGTGTCGTGCTCGATCTTGTCGACTGCCCGGACCGCAGGCTCGCCAAAGCGGCGGCCGAGATGGTACAGGCGGAGGCGCAGCTGCCGGGAGTGGGAGTCACCGCCGTGATGCCCAGGCGCAGCTACACTCCGCTGCTGGGCCGCCTGCTGCACGATCGGACCGCGGACAAGATCGCGAGCGTGGTCAGCCAGATCCCGCACGCGGCGGCGACAATCGTCCCGTTCGATGTCCGGAGCCGAGTCGAAAGCCTCGCTGTCCGTGAGCGTGCTCACGCCGCGGCCGCAACGTCCGCGAGCGCTGACGGCCCCAAGGCTGACCTCCAGCCGACGGGAACGCCGACCGAACCCGGCGCCGCAGCCGAGCCCGGCACCGCGCCCGCCGAGCCCGGCGCGGCTCCAGTCGGCCTGGGCGCACAGCCAGCCGGGAAAGCTCAAGCCGAGCCCGAGCCTGCCCTGGGATCACCGACGCCGCCCGAGCCGCTGACGACTCCGGGTGCGACTACGAATGTCTCCGGCTACAACCGGCCAGCGCCGTCAAAGTCCGCCACGCCCATCGGCCAGCTGCCCAGGCGCGGCAAGGTGACGGTCGAGGGCCGGGTGCACGCCGTCGAGATCCGGCCGGTCGAACACAATACCGTGCTGGCCTGCGAGATCATCGATGCAACCGGCCAGCTGACGGCCATGTTCTACGGGCGCTCGCATATCCCCGGGCTCGACCCGGGAGCGAAGGTCAGGCTGACCGGGCAGGTCGGCATGCGTGACAAGGAGGCCGTGATGGTCAACCCGGCTTACGAACTGCAGGCGCCGGGATCGGGTGACTCCCCGGCCCCATGACCGGGCCAGGCCACGGCCGCGATCCGGAGCCCAGCTGTGACCAGCTCGGGCCCGGTCAGCGACCCGATCACCCGGCCGCGCCGCAGTCCGCGTCCGCCCGGCGGGACCGTGAGCCGGGACACGATCACAGCCACGGGCACTCCCACGGCTCCAGGCTGACCCTGACCGGCGAGCACAGCCGGTCCCTGGTCGCTGTCATGCTGATCACGATCACGGTCGCCATCGCCGAGGCGGCCGGCGCCTGGGTCAGCGGCGCGCTCGTCCTGCTCGCCGACGCCGCGCACATGGCGGCCGACGCCGCGGGCGTCGGCCTGTCGCTGCTGGCCGTCGTCTTCGCGAGCCGGCCGCCCACGGCCCGGCGCACGTTCGGTTACGCCAGGGCGGAGATCCTGGCCGCCATGGTGAACGCCGTGATCCTGTTCGGCATGTCGGTCTTCATCGTGGTCGAGGCGGTCCGCCGGCTGATTTCCCCGCCGGCCGTCGAATCGCCGCTGCTCGTCATTTTCGGCGTGATCGCGCTCGCGGCGAACGCGGCCAGCCTGCTGATCCTGCGCCGCGGCCAGGCCGAGAGCCTGAACATCAGGGGCGCGTTCCTGGAGGTCGCGTCGGACGCGCTCGGCGCCGCCGCCGTCATCGTGACCGGCATCGTGATCTCGGCGACCGGGTTCACCCGGGCCGACCCGATCGCGTCGCTGCTGGTCGGGGCGCTGATCTTGCCCCGCACCTGGCGGCTGCTGGCCGACGCGATCAACGTGCTTTTGGAGGCCAGTCCCCGCGGCGTCGACCTGAGCGAGGTACGGGCGCACCTGACCGGACTGACCGGAGTCCGTGACGTGCACGACCTGCACGCCTGGACGATCACCTCGGGGCTGCCCGTGCTGTCCGTGCACGTGGTGGTCGAGCCCGAGGTGCTCGCCGACGGCCGGAGCGCGGTGATGCTCGACGCCCTCCAGGACTGCCTGCGCGGTCACTTCGACGTCGGTCACTCGACGTTCCAGCTCGAGCTGGCCGGTCACGCCGACCACGAGCGCCCGATGCACCAGTAGCGGCCGCCTCGCGGCCCGGCCCGGCGCCGCCCTGGAACTGACCTCTACCGGCGAGTAGCATCCGGAGTATCGCGTCCTGGGGAGCTGCCGTGAGTACTTACGACCACTACGTGACCGAAGTGAAGGCCGACACGTGGGACGTCCCGATGACGGGCGCCGCCAGGTTCAGCTGGGAGTACGACAACGGCCGGAGCAGGCTGCTCGACCTGTACCAGCGGGGCAAGGACAAGCAGTGGGATGCGACCAAGCGGATCGACTGGGACATCCCGGTTAACCCGGCCAACGTGCTGGAGCAGACCGAGGAACTCAGCCCGATCTACGGGTCGCGGCAGTGGGAGAAGCTGAACCAGGCCGAGCGCGACAACCTGGGCATGCACCTGTCGTCCTGGCTGTTCAGCCAGTTCCTGCACGGCGAGCAGGGCGCGCTGACCGTTGCGGCCAGGATCGTGGAGTCGGTTCCCGACCTGGACTCCAAGTTCTACGCCGCCACCCAGGTGATGGACGAGGCTAGGCACGTCGAGCTGTACCAGCGGTTCATCAGGGACAAGATCGGCGTGTACTACCCGATCAACGACGACCTGGCCAAGCTGCTGGCCGAGGCGCTGGCCGACGGCCGCTGGGACTACCCGTACCTCGGCATGCAGGTGCTGATCGAGGGCCTGGCACTGGCCGCCTTCGGCGTGCACCGCGACATGTCGAATAACCCGCTCGTCACCCAGCTGCTGGCCTACGTCATGCAGGACGAAGCGCGGCACGTGGCCTTCGGCAGGCTGGCGCTGCGTGACTATTACGCCGAGCTCACCGATGCCGAGCGGGCCGAGCGCGAGGAGTTCCTCATCGAGGGCTGCTACCTGATGAACAGCAGGTTCCGCGCCGAGGAGGTCTACCAGACGCTCGATTTCGACGTCGAGGAGTGCATGGAATTCACCGACAAGTCGCCGGTGCAGCAGGCGTTCAGGTCGCTCCTGTTCAGCCGGATCGTCCCGTGCGTCAAGGACATCGGCCTGTGGGGGCCGAAGGTCAGGCACGCCTTCGCCGATCTCGGCGTGATCGCGGCCGCCGAGAGCGACCTCGAGTCGCTGATGCAGGCCGACGAGGACCTGGCCGAGCGGATCGACGAGGAGAAGTACCAGGCCGAGCTCGCCGCCAGGCAGGCTGAGGTGGACCAGGCGATCAGCGAGGCCGCCGCTGGCGTCTGACCGCGCGATCACGACGCCCGGGACCGGTCCGGGTGCCCGCTGTTCACGGATTGTGACTGACCATCGCCCTGGTGTCGGTAATCTGAGCCCGCGCCAGCCCGTGCACAATGTCCGGTGACGGGGCCGCGCAGGGAGGCAGGCGAGTGAGCGAGCTCAGGATCACGTTCGCTGGCCAGACGTTCATGTTCGAGCCAGGTCAGACGGTCCGGATCGGCCGCAACCCGGATAACGCCGTCGTCGTATCCGATCCGATCGTCTCGCGCGAGCATGCCAGGATCAGCTGGCGTTCCGACGGCTGGGTCCTGGACGACCTCGGCAAGGGCCGCACCTTTGTGGGCGGCCTCCCGGTGGCATCGGTCGGCGTCCAGCAGCCGCTCGACGTCCGTCTGGCTAATCCGCTCGGACCGGAGCTGCGGATCGAGCTGGCCGACACCGCGCCGATCGCGGCCGTGCAGGCCAGCACGGCGCAGTACCAGGGCCCTCCGCCGGCGCGTCCAGGTGACGAGCACGACGAGTCCGTCGGCTGGGGTGACCTCGCCGGCCTGGCCGATCCGGCCGGCAGGCCGGGACGGGTACGGCACGCGAGCGCGGTGCACCGCGAGGAACTGTGGCGGGGCGACATCTCGGGGACCCATTCCAGTCCCGCCTACCAGCAGCTGCCCGCGCACCACGCCAGGCTCGACTTTCCCGGCGGCGATTTCGCGACCGCGGTGCACATCCTGCTGCCGGTCCGCAGCTGGCTGAAGGACCCAGGCTGGAAGCAGGGCTCGCGGCTGCTGGTCATCGCGTACGGCCTGCTGCCGTCGCTGTTCGTCGTCCTGTTCTCAACGACTCACGACCTGAGCGCGCCAGGCTGGGCCTACAGCCTGGCGATCGCGCCGCTCTGGGCCGTGACGTTCTGGGTCCTGATCAGGCCGGGGCCGATTACCAAGCTGATCGCGTGGCTGGCCGTGGCCATCGTGGCCGGCGTCATGGTGCTGCTGCCGATCGTGACGCTGCCGTGGGAAGACGCGCTCGACAAGACCGCGACCGTGCACAATCTGCTGCCGTGGATCTACGGTGTCGGGTTCGCCGAGGAGGTCACCAAGGCGCTGCCGATTCTCATCGCTGCCCTGTTGCTCCGGTGGGTCTGGAAGATCACGCTGGACGTGCGGATCTGGATGTTCCTCGGGACTATCGCCGGGCTCGCCTTCGGAGTCCGCGAGTCCGTCCTGTACACATCGAGCTACCTGATGCAGGGCAACCACCGGGTCGGCCTGGCCGTCCCGCTGATCCTGACCTTCGCCCAGCGGGTGTTCGTCGACGGGTTCCAGCACGCGGTCTGGGCCGGCATCGCCGCGTTCTTCATCGGCATGGGCGTGAACTACCGCAGGCGCCGGATTCCGCTCATCTTGTTCGGGATCACGCTGCCCGCGGTGCTGCACGGGCTGAACGACTGGAGCACCCAGCTGGCCTCGCACTGGCTCTGGATCGTTATGGAGGCCATCTCGCTGATGCTGTTCATCGGCTACACGATGTCGGCTGCCTCGATCGAGCGCCAGGTCAGGGATACCCCGCTGTTCCGCGGTGACTCCATGATCATGGGAGCGGTGCCGCCGGCCGATCAGGTCGAGCACCGGTGACGAACCTCGCAGCCGGGGCATAACGGCAGCGACGGTGAGGTATTGGCCGCATCGAGGCAGGCCGTTACGATCGGCGGGTGACTGATTCGCCGATGCCCTCCTTCCCCGCCGGATTCCGCTGGGGCGTTGCCACCGCCGCCTACCAGATCGAGGGGGCGGTCGCCGAAGACGGCCGCGGCGACTCGATCTGGGATACGTTCTGCCGCCAGCCCGGGGTCATCAGGGACGGCCATACCGGCGACGTGGCGACCGATCACTACCACCGGTGGGCCGAGGACATCGCGCTGATGGCCGAGCTCGGCATCACCGCCTACCGGTTCTCGATCGGCTGGCCGCGGGTCCAGCCGGGCGGCACCGGACCCGCCAACCCGGCCGGGCTCGACTTCTACGAGCGGCTGACCGACGCGCTGCTGGCCGCCGGGATCACGCCGGTCCCGACGCTGTACCACTGGGACCTGCCGCAGCCGCTGGAGGACGCCGGCGGCTGGCTGAGCCGGGACACCGCCCAGCGGTTCGCCGACTACGCGACCCTCGCGGCCGGACGGCTGGCCGACCGGATCGCGACCTGGATCACGCTCAACGAGCCCTACGTGGTGACCGCCATGGGATACGCGCTCGGCATCCACGCGCCGGGCAAGGCCCTGATGCTCGGCGCTCTCCCGACCGCGCATCACCAGCTGCTCGGGCACGGCCTGGCGACGGCCGCGCTGCGGGCAGCAGGCGCCCGCGAGGTGATGATCACCAACAACTACTCGCCAGCCTGGGCCGCCAGCGACAGCGCCGCCGACGTGGCCGCCACCCAGGCGTACGACACCCTGCAGAACCGCGTGTTCACCGACCCGGTGCTGCTCGGTCGGTACCCGGACCTCGGGGCCTTCGGGGTCGGCGAGGGTGGTCTGGACTGCGTCAGGGACGGCGACCTGGCCGTGATCTCGGCCCCGATCGACGGCCTGGGCGTGAACTACTACATGCCGACCAGGCTGTCGGCGCTGCCCGACTCGCCGCTGCCGTTCCAGATGCAGCCCATCCCCGGCTACCCGGTGACGGCCTTCGGCTGGCCGGTCGTACCGGCCGGGCTGACCGAGATGCTCACCTCGCTGAAGCGGTGGTACGGCGAGGCGCTGCCGCCGCTTTACGTCACGGAGAACGGCTGCTCGCAGGCTGACGAGGTCGCCGACGACGGCACCGTCGATGACCCCGGCCGGATCGGCTACCTGGACGGGCACCTGCGGGCGGTGCATGACGCCATCGAGTCTGGCGTCGACGTGCGCGGCTATTTCGAGTGGACGTTCACCGACAACTTCGAGTGGTCCGAGGGCTACCACCAGCGGTTCGGGCTGGTCTACACGGACTTCGAGACGCAGAAGCGGATCCCGAAGTCATCGTTCTCCTGGTACCGCGACCTGATTGCCGCCCAGCGCGCGGCTCGCTAGCTCGCGATCCGGCCCAGGCCCGGAAGCAACTGCGGGCGGCGTTCAGTCTGCCCCGTCTGCCGCGAGTGTCGATTCGATTGCGGCGCGCCTGGCTACTGCCTCACTTCCTGGTGCGCGGAGGGCTTAGCCCTTCCCTGCAAGATGTTGGCTCAGGGGAGGCCGTCGGCCCATGCCCGCCCGTCCACACCTCCCAGAAGTCCTAGCGGGGCGATCTTCATGGCGTCAATCTGCCATTGTCCGGGGCCGACCGACCGCCGCCAGACCTTGATGGCCACGCTGAGAATAGGGCTCGCGACCTCGCCGTGGGCGGCCCGCCTGACAGCCACAGCGGCCATCGGCGACGTACCAGGTCACCTAACAGGCCGGGACGGTGATCGTTTCAAGGTTGTCCTGTGCCAATCCCCCCGGTGCCCGCTGAGTGACGGGCATCAGTAGCCAGTGATCAGCGCCCTAGATCACCATGACCGAATTGGATTACGCATCCAACATCATTGGTAACCGTGACGGTAGTTCCATCATCCACAGCAGTCATAAAGTATGACTGCCCGGTGACCGAACTGTATGACGTAAATGTCATTCCCGGCGCATTCCAGTAATCCGATTCGACCTGCATAGCGAAGGCGGTGCTAGTGGCGGAGTTGGAATATACTTCCTCGCCTTGGGTGCCGATTCCAGTAGCCTGCAGACCACCACTCTGGCTGCCCGGCTGCGTAGATCCTTCTGGCGGAGCGGCGGGTGCTGCTGGCACTACAACTACTGGCGCTGGCGCTGGTCGATTGGCTGCCCTTCTGGCTGCCCTTCTGGCTTGTGCGGCTGCCTTGGCTGCCTTGGCTGCCTTGGCATTAGCGTCGGCGATGGCCTTGGCTTGCGCCGATGCCTTTGCACTGGCCACGGCCCGGTTATGACTAGCCGCTGCCGCTGCCCGCTGGACAGCCAGGTTATGCGCATTAACCTGATTGGTAACCACGAATGCGGCCCCAGCGCAAAGCGCCAGCAGCACGACCACCCCAGCAATAGCGGCCACAACCTTTTGAGTAGTATTCATTTCATTTCCCCCCTGTCTAGTGAAATGGCCCGTGCCGCTCCCCCGGGCGTCCCGCCGGAGCGGGACATCAGCGCCACTGATCAGATGTCCGGCCAGGGCTTGCCATGCCAGCGGCCTGCGTAGTAGCTCATGACCCACGACCAGGGAAATCCGCGCGGTGGCTGTCGAGTGAAGTGATACCGGAACCGGGTGTAGTCACCGTGCCGGACCCGCCAGGCCGTGACCGTCACCGGGGTGTACCATTTCTGGCCCTGCGCGCAGTTCGGTATGCAGCGGTGGGTGAAGAACTTGCCCCTGCCTTCAGCGAGCCCGGACCACCGGGACCACCGGAGCCGGACCACTGTGTTCGCGCCGTCGTTGACGATCGGGTTGAAGTACGTCGGCCTGACTGAGCTGGATTCGCGCCTCCCCTCAGGTGCGGCACCGCGCTGGCCATCGCTGCCGCGGTGGCTGTGATCTTGCTGATTTTCACGTCCTCCCCCCTTTTAGCTGGGCCAGTTCCACCGACCGGCACTATCGATGTAGGCGCCCCAGTGGCCGCCCCGCCAGGTCACGCTGACCTTGGCGAAGTTGCGCCCGGGACCGGCGCGGAAGAACACGTCGTAGAGATGGGCATGCGCAGCCACCCAGTGACCGCCCTGCGCGACGCTCCAGGTGTGGTGCCAGTCGGCGGGCGGCCCGATTCCGGCCTGGATCTTCGCCAGGGAGCTGGCTGGCGCTGCGGACGCGGGCACCGCTGCCGCCATGCCTCCGGCCGCAGTGCTGGCGGCCAGGATGGCGATGACTATGACGATCAGCTGCGTGGCCGGGCGAACCGTAAAGAACGGGCGTCCGGCGCTGTGCCGAGACGTGGCGGGGGCTCAAGCTCCCGGGCATCGCGCCATCCGCGACAGCGGCAGTGATAATCCTCCCCATGTGAATCTCCCCTTCCTTCAGATGATCATCGGAGCAGCTTCCAGGGCAGGGCCGAAGGTCACTCCGGGCAGGCCTTGCGGTAGTGCACATTTGGCTTGATCCGCCGACGTGACCGGGTTTTGCCACCGGCTTTGCCCTGTCCGCCAGAGCTCACGTCCGCAGGGCTCATGAGCAGGGGGAATATGCCGCCTCAGCATCCAGCCGCATCACCATGCCGACCGTCACGTCAGGACGGGCTTACGTCCCAGCCGGGCAGCGCTCGTCGACGCCTGGTTCGCCCGTCGCTTCACCGGGCGGCTCAGGCCAGCCATGGTGGCGATGTTCTTCCTACCCCCTGCCATGGCCGCTGATCGCGGCCGCCGGGCCGCGGCGCTGGACGGCGGGCGTTGCCGGATGGGACGCTAGCCGACGAGCCGCTGCCGCCGCGGCAGGCGCGCTGACGTCCGGCACAGAACTGCCCGCGCCGCCGTGGTCGTCGAGCCAGCGTGCCGCGCTGATCTGGTAATAGCTGCAGGATCTGCGTCGCTCGCGACCGCATTCTCGGCTGCTAGCGCTCATCACGGGCAGCCAGCGGGCCGGCCAGGTCGGCGAGGGCGGTGCGGGCGGCGGCCTGGCCGCACATGCCGTGCACGCCGCCGCCGGGCGGGGTCGAGGACGAGCACAGGTAGACACCGGGCAGCGCGGTTCGGTACGGGTTCCAGCGCGGCACCGGGCGGAAGAAGGTCTGGCGCAGGGTCGCGGCGCCGCCGTTGATGTCACCGCCGACGTAGTTCGGGTTGTAGCGCTCCATGTCGGCCGCCGTGCGGACCGACCTGGCCAGGACGAGATCGGCGAAGCCCGGCGCGAACCGCTCGATCTGGGCCTCGATCCGGGGCGACATATCGACCGTCGATCCGGGCGGGACGTGACAGTAGCCCCACAGGGTGTGCTGACTGGCGGGGGCCCGGGTCGGGTCCACGACCCCGGGCTGGGAGACGAGGCAGAAGGGGCGTTCCGGGTGGCGGCCGGCGCTGACGTCAGCCTCGCCGCGCGCGACTTCGGCGAACGTGCCGCCGACGTGCACGGTCCCGGCTTCCCGGCAGGCGGCCGCGGCCCAGGGCACCGGGCCGCTGAGCGCCCAGTCGACCTTGCAGACCCCGGCGCCATACCGGTACCGGTCGAGGGATCCGCGCTGCCTGGCCGTCAGCCGGGCGCCGGCCAGCGCCGCCAGCTGGCGGGGCGTGACATCGAGCAGGACGGCCTTCGCGCTCGGCAGCTCGTCGAGCGAGGTCACCCAGCGGCCGACCTCCACCTCGCCGCCCAGGGAAGCGACCTCGGCGACCAGGGCCTCGGCGAGCCTGGCGCTGCCGCCCTCGACGACCGGCCAGCCCACGGCGTGCGCGGTCATCATCAGGGTCAGGCCGAACGCGCCGGTGAGCGGCGAGGTGAGCGGGAGCATGCTGTGCGCCGCCGCGCCGGCCAGCAGCGCCCTAGCCTCGTCCGTCCTGAACCGGCGGGCCAGCAGGCTGGCCGGCAGCAGGCCGTCCAGGCCGAATCTGGCCATGGCCAGCGGATGACCGGGAACCGAGCGCAGCGGCGCCAGGATGTCGGGCAGGGTCAGCGACGCGTCGCGCACCAGCGGCTCGAGCAGCCGCCGGTAAGCACGGCCGTCCCCGCCGAGGCCCCCGGCCGTCTCGTCCACCGACCCAGCCAGCCAGGCGGCCCGGCCGCCGTCCAGCGGGTGCGCGTACGCGATCTTCGGGGTGCACAGGGTCACGCCGAGCGCGGCCAGGTCCAGCTCGGTGAAGAACGGCGAGGCCGCCGCCAGCGGGTGGACAGCCGAGCACACGTCGTGCCGGAAGCCCGGCAGCGTCAGCTCGGCGGTGCGGCAGCCACCGCCGGCCGTGTCCGCACCCTCGATGACGCGCACGCTCAGGCCCGCCCTGGCCAGGGTGACCGCCGCCGCGAGCCCGTTCGGTCCTGACCCAACGACGATCGCATCGGCAGTCATAGGTCGAGTGTCCCGCCCTCGGCGGCGACGACGGCACGCGGGCTCGCTGCCGGCAGGCGGGCGGCGAGCGCGTCGAGCCCGGCGTCGGTCCGGTCGGGCTTGTGGTGGGCCAGCAGGACCTGGCGGACTCCGGCCAGGCGGTCGAGCGCCACGGCGTAGTCGGCTGCGGCGTGCCCGAACGAGGCCTGCGCGGCCAGCTCGTCGGGCAGCAGGAACGCGTCGTGGATCAGCAGGTCCGCGCCGGCGGCCAGGTCGAGTGCGGCCTGGTGGTACTCGCCCCATCCGTCCGGGCCCGGGCCGAGCGCTGTCGGGCAGTGGTCGGGCAGGTAAGCCAGCACGCTGTGACCGTCGCTGACTCGGTACCCGAACGTGCGGCCGCCCTTGTGCGGGATCTCTCGCGCCTCGACGGTGAAGCCCTCGGCCTTGACCGGCCCCGGCTCGATCGCGCCGAACGTCCAGTGCCCGCGCAGGCCGTCGGGCGTGATCGGGAACTGCGGCGGGGACATGCCGCGCGACAGCACCTCGAGCGCGGACGCGCCGTCCGGCTGAGCCGGCAGCAGCAGCGTGACCCGGGCGTCGTCGCGGTCGCCGGCGGTGAAGAAAGGCAGGCCCTGCACGTGGTCCCAGTGCAGGTGAGTGAGCAAGATCGTGCCGGCGAACGGCTGGCCGGCGAGCAAGCCGGTGACCCGCCGCAGGCCAGTGCCCGCGTCCAGGACCAGTGCCGGCCACGCTGAGCCGTCGTGGGCGATCGCGATGCATGAGGTGTGGCCGCCGTACCGGAGGAATTCCCGGCCCGGTGACGGAGTGGACCCGCGGACACCGCAAAGGTGAACGCGCATGTCAGTGCTGGCCGGCGTCTTCACGACGGTGGCCCGCGGACAGCTCGGCCAGGGCTTCCTGGTCGAGTTGCGCAGCCTCGACCGAGGCTACCCGGCACGGCGTCACGGCGACCAGGGTCGAGGTGCGGACGCCGCTCTCCAGGTGGGCCCGCTCGCCGAGCAGCGCGCCTGGCCCGTACTCGGCAAGCCACTCCCCGTCATGCTCCACCCGCACCACGCCGTCCAGCACCAGGTAGATCTCCGATCCGCGGTCCCCCTGGCTGACCAGCGCTCTTCCCGCCGCCACCTGGTCGATCCGCGGCCTGGCCGAGCCGTGCATCAGCTGGACGGACAGTGAGTGCTCAAGTGCGGTTTCCACCGCCGTGACGAGAGCCTCGGAGTCCTGATCGCCCCACGGCGTGTGCGGGCCGAAGGACTCGGCCATCCAGTTAGAGTAGTCCGTCAGGCCGGACTTGTGCGTCAGCCGGCCCGCGGCATCGTAGAGCCAGTGCCGGGGGAACCGGCTGGCCCCGGTCATCGCGGACTCCGCGCAGCCGTCGGCGTGCAAGGTCAGCGACAGCGTGGTCCACACCAGGGGCGCCTGCCACCGGACATAGGGCCGGTGCCGGACCGGGCGCGGCGCGGGCAGGCTGGTCCGTCCGCCCACGGTCTGGGCAAAGCGCACCCAGCCGTCGCCCACCTCAGGCTCGCGGCGCAGGTCGGGTAGCAGGGCGTTCTGGAAGACGTGCCGCAGGCCGCCGAGCCTGATCGTGGTGTCACCGATCAGGCCGCCGCCACCGTAGCCGGATCCGGAGATCTGCCCGGCGTCATCCACCTCGATCCAGGCGCGCAGGGCATTGGCGAACCGGAACCTATCCGCGGCCCGGAGCGCCTCCAAGTCATCGATCTGGGCTGGCGGCGGATCGTCGTAGTGGGTGAATCCGGCGTCGAAGGCGACCCGGGTGCCGCCGGTGACGGCTTCGGACGGGATCCAGGACAGTGAGGTCACGCTGCTCTCGTATCGCATGCCTCCAAACTCGCCCCGGGACGCGGGCAGCCGCCAGGGTGGTGGCTGGCGTCTGCGAACGTGAGCGAGCCCGACCAGGCAGGCGGGCGCTAGCCGGCCTGGCCTGAGTGTGCCTAGCACTACCTTCGGCCGGCGTGGCTGCGCAGGGCTGGCGCTCCGCCACGAGGCCGTGCGACAACTTGCTAGATGGAGCATCATGACGTCGCCACGCCGCCGGCCACGATCAGCGTCCTGCTCGCGGACGACAACCTGATCGTGCGCGAGGGCGTCCGCGCCCTGATCGAGAGGCATCCCGACCTGAAGGTCGTGGGCGTGGCCGCCGACTATGACGAGGTAATCAGGGCCGCGGCGGCGACCAGCCCGCAGGTCCTGGTCACCGACATCCGGATGCCGCCAGCCTTCCAGCGCGAAGGGATCGACGCCGCCAAGGAGGTCCGCAAGCGCCAGCCGGGGACCGGCGTGGTGGTGCTGTCTCAGTTCGAGGATCCCGAGTACGCGGTCTCGCTGCTAGCCGAGGGCTCGGCGGGATACGGCTACCTGCTGAAGGACCATGTGGCCGAGGGAAACCAGCTGGCCGAGGGTGTATCGGCGGGTGATCAGGGCGCGCTCCGCCGGCTCCGGCTGCTGCACCAGGCCATCGTCGACCGCGAGGAACAGGGCGAGACGCTGTCCCGGCTGCTGCCGGGCGGGCTGGCCGAGAAGCTCCGCCTGGAGCACCGCGGCATCGGCGAGACCGAGCGGGTCGAGGTCACCGTCCTGATGAGCGATATCAGGTCCTACTCGACAATTGCCGAGCACGCCGATCCGAGCCAGCTGGCCGGCCAGCTCAACACGCACCGGGCGGCCATGAACCGGGCCATTCTCGGTGAGGGCGGTACCGTCATGCAGTTCGTCGGCGATGCCGTCATGGCGGTCTTCGGGGCCCCGTTCCCGCAGGACGACCACGCGGACCGGGCGGTCGCCGCGGCTGCGGCCATGCACGAGCTCCAGGCTGAGATCAACGCACGGTGGGAAAAGGACGGCCTGCCGGCATTCGGCCTCGGGCTCGGCCTGTCCACCGGAGTGGCGGCCGCGGCGCTGCTTGGCTCGGCCGAGCGGCTGGAATACACCCTCGTGGGCGACACCGTCAATCTGAGCCAGCGGCTGCAGCAACTGGCAGGCAAAGGCGAGACAGTCGCGTCAGAATCCACGGTCAGGGCGCTCACTTCGCCCGTGCGGACCATTCCGCTCGGCGCCCAGCAGGTCAAGGGTCGTGACCAGCCGGTCCTGGCCTTCAGGATCGCTAGTCCGCCGGCGCGGCCGGAGCCGCCAGACCTGCCCGACCTGCCTGACCCGGCTGTCCCCTGACCCGGCTGACCCGGCTGGATACTCCCCTGCAATCTGGACGGGAGCACGATGAGCGCCGCCGACGACGCCGCGCCCGCACTTGCCATGCGTGTCGTGCGCAAGACGAGCCGACGCTGCTGCTGGCGGACGAGATCAGCGTCGAGGCGCTGTGATGGGTAGCCAGGCCGCGGTGGCCCGGCCCGCCCGCGGGGCCGGCAGCCAGCTGGCGACCGGCGTGCTGCTGCCGGCGATCGCGGCCGCGATCGCGCTGGCCAGCGCCCGGGTGGCGCTCCCGGCCGGGCATTCCGCGCTGAACGTCGTCGGCATCTGCCTGCTGCTGACCTGGGCGGTGGCGACGGCGATCACGACCAGGACGGCGGCGGCGGCGCTGCGCTGGCCGCTCGCCGGCGGCGTGCTGGCCGGCGCCGTCGCCCTCACCGCGTCCAGGACGGCCGGCCAGCTATCGCCGGCCAGTCAGCACCGGCTGGCGGCTGATGTCGCCGCGCTCGCGGTGACCCTGGTGATCGCCGCCTCGTGCCACGTCCTGCTGGCGTTCCCCGACGGGCGGCTGCGCGGGCCGGCGGCGCGGGCCGGGATCGCCGCCGCCTACCTGGTCGCGGCTGGGGCCGGCCTGGTCCTGGCGCTGACCGGAACCCCCGTCCCGGCTACGGCCACCGTGCTGGCCTGGGCGGCCGTCCTGGCCGGCGCGATGCCGGTCGCACGCCGCAAGTACGCGCGGGCCGGAGCCAGGGACCGCGAGCGACTCCAGTGGCTCGCCATCGGGCTGGTGCTGGCCGCGGATGTGGCCCTGTTCGGCTTGGTCCTGCACGGGCGGCAGCCGCCGGCTCGGCCCGCACGGCGGCCGGGTACTGGTGCACGTACTGGCGATGTCCGGCTTCAGCCTGGTTGTCTCCGCTGTGTACCTGATCGTCGTGCTCGGGTTCGGGCCGCCGCGCGTTCGGAGACGGTCAGGGCGGCCGCGATCGCGGCATTGTTCTTGCCCTGCGCCATGTCGCGGCCTGGATGCCCTCGTCGGTCCCGGTCGGCGGCATCCGGATATCGGTGACGACGACGTCGGGCTGCTGCTCACGCACGAGCGCAAGCAGCTGCAGCAAGTCAGGAGCCGAACCGACCAGCTCAAAATCATCGTTCGCCGACACCAGCCGGGAGATGCCCTCCCGCAACAGCACATTGTCCTCGGCCAGCGCCACCCGGATCGTTCCCATTAGCCGGTGATCGTAGCGTGCCGCGGGGCCATCAGGCAGACGCTGCCTGCCAGCACACTGTGCAGGGAGGCATACTTGCGTACATGCCCATGGAACACAGCCCAGCGACGCCGAGCCCGGACGACTTCGACCGTCAGCTGCGTGACCTCGCGTCCGGAGCGGCAGGGCAGGCCAAGTTCCGCGAGTTGTCGGCGGCCGAGCGGTCCAGGCAGGCCGCACGGCGCCACCCGCTGCAGCGGCTGAGATGGCGCAGCCTCAAGGCGAGGAAGCTCCGCAAGCCGGCTTCCCCGCCGCAGCGCCAGCCAGGGGGGTCGTTCAAGCCGGGCCAGCCTGGTCAGCGGCGCTTCGGGGCCGCCAGCGGCCGGAGGTTCGGGCCGCCCGCGCCGCGCTCCCGACAGCAGCGGATGCGTTCGATCGCGAAGACTGCCGGGCTACTCGTCGGCTTTGTCGTCTTGCTGGTCGTCCTGCACATCATCGGATTTGGCCCACAGTAGGTAGACCGTCCGGCAAAAGCTGATCCAATGGGCAGATGGAGCGGCTTGATCAGCAGATGCGGTTCGTGACGGAGATCGGCAAGCTCAAGGGTGTGCTGCGGCAGACCACGCTGGCCGGCCCCGGGCTTGACCGGCCAGAGAACTCGGCTGAGCACTCGTGGCATCTCGCGATGATGGCCATCGTCCTGGCTGAGCACGCGCCGCCCGGCACTGACCTCAGCCGCGTGACCGGCATGGTTCTCGTTCACGACCTAGTGGAGATCGACGCTGGTGACCTCTTCCTGTATGCCGACGACGAGCAGCAGGCGCAGCAGGATGCAGCCGAGCACGCAGCCGCCGACCGGCTCTTCGCGATCCTGCCCGCGGATCAGGGTTTTGTCCTGCGCCACCTGTGGGACGACTTCACGGAGCGGCAGTCCGCCGAGGCTAAGTTCGCCCGCGCGCTCGACCGGCTTCAGCCGATGCTGGAGAACCTGGCCGCAGGCGGCGGTACCTGGCAGCGGCACGGCATCACCGCCAACCAGGTACTCGCCAAGGTGGCGCTGATCGAGGACGGCTCGGCATCACTCGGCGCGCTGGCCAGGAACCTCGTCAGGCGCGCCGTCGCAGCGGGCATCCTGGCACCGGGAACCTGAGGCGCCGGCCAGCAGGCCAGGTCCGGCCGGCTGATCGGCGGCCCGGGCTCGCGAGCCGGCTTCAGCGGAAGAAGATCAGCTTCACCGCCGCGATCACGCCGATCACGACGATGATGATCCGCAGCGCCAGCGGCGGCAGCCGTCGCCCGACCTTCGCCCCGATCAGGCCGCCGGCCGTCGATCCCACCGCGATCAGGGCCACGGCCAGCCAGGCGACGTGGGCGAAGATGACGAAGACGACGGCGGCGGTCGCATTGACGACAGTGACGAGAACGTTCTTGCCCGCGTTGACCCGCTGCAGGCTCTCGGTCAGGAAGACGCCCAGAAGCCCGATGACGAGCACGCCCTGGGCCGCTCCGAAGTAACCGCCGTAGACGCCGGCCAGGAAGATGCCCGCGATCAGGACCGGCCCGCCGTGCTCGGCGCGCTCCTTGCCCCTGGCCGCGACCCAGGCCGAGAGCCGGGGCTGCAGGACGACCAGAACGCAGGCCAGGATGATCAGGGCCGGCACGATGACCTCGAAGACCCCGGGCGGCAGGGCGAGCAGGGCGGCCGCGCCGGCCAGCGAGCCGGCGCAGGATGCGATGCCGAGCCTGATCAGCCTGCCCCGCTGGCCGCTGAGTTCCTCGCGATAGCCGAAGGCGCCGCTGACGTTGCCCGGCACGAGCCCGATGTTGTTGGAGACATTCGCGATGACCGGCGGGAAGCCGAACGCCAGCAGGGTCGGGAAGGTGATCAGCGAGCCGGATCCGACGACGGCGTTGATGGCGCCGGCCCCGGTCGCCGCGGCGAGGATGGCCAGGATCTCGCCGCTAGTCACGCGGCAGGGGCGCCGCGCGGGCCATCCAGCGGGCGGCGCGACGTTCGACGATCAGCGGGAGGCCGAAGCACCGCGACAGGTTCGGCTCGGTGAAGACCTCCTGCACCGGCCCGGCCGCGAGAACCGATCCCCGGCGCATCAGCATCGCGTGGGTGAAGCCTTCCGGGACCTCCTCGACGTGGTGCGTGACCAGCACCAGCACCGGCGACAGCGGATCCCGGGCCAGGGCCGCGATCCGGCTCAGCACCTCCTCGCGGCCGCCCAGGTCCAGGCCGGCGGCTGGCTCGTCCAGCATCAGCAGCTCAGGATCGGCCATCAGCGACCGGGCGATCTGCACCCGCTTGCGCTCCCCCTCCGACAAGGTGCCGAACCGGCGCCTGATCAGGTGCGAGCAGCCGACCGCGTCGAGCAACTCGACCGCGCGGACCACGTCGAACGAGTCGTAGTCCTCGCCGCCGCGGCCGAGTATCCCGTACCCGGCCGTCATGACCAGGTCGATGACCTTCTCGCCGCGCGGTACCTGCTCGGCGACGGCGGCACTCGAGATTCCGACCCGGCTGCGCAGCTCGGCCAGGTCAGCCTCCTCGACCGGCTCGCCGAGCACCTCGGCGGTTCCCTCGGTCGGCAGCAGCAAGCCAGCGGCGACCTGGAGCAGCGTGGTCTTGCCCGCGCCGTTGGGACCGACGATGACCCAGCTCTGATCGTCGCGCACGATCCAGTTGATGTCCCTGAGCAGCATCGACCGATCACGGCAGACCCCTACGCCGCGCAGGCGCAGTACCTCAGCCGACATCTGCTTCCTTCCAGCGAACAGTCGTTGCGCTGCTGGTCATGATCGCGCTGCTGGTCATGACTCCGGGCCGGTCATGATTCTGGCGGCGGCGTCCAGGCGGCGACAAGCTCGCCCGCGCCGCCGTCCCGCGGCAGATCGGGCCAGTCGCCGCCTAGTCCGATGATGGCAATGGCCGCCGTGGGGAATTCGGCCGGGCTGCCGGTCAGGATCTCGGCCAGGTCGGCGGCGGCCGGGTTATGCCCGACGTACATCAGGCTGCGCACCTCCGCCGCCGTCTCGGCGAAGATCTCGAGTAGGTCGCTGGCATCGGCGTGATACAAGCGCGGGTCGCTGACCACTCTCGGCTCGCCGGCCAGCTCGGCGCTCACGTACTGCCAGGTCTGGCGGGCCCGCCGCGCATTCGAGCAGAGCACCAGGTCGGGCACCAGCCCGCGGCCAGCCAGCCACGCACCGGCCGCCGTGGCGTTCCTGCACCCCCTGGGGCGCAGGGCCCGCTCGACGTCAGGCCCGCCAGGCAGCTCGCCGGCCTTGGCGTGCCGCATGACGATGAGCTGCCGTTGCGCTGTCATGGCACCCATGGTCCCAGGCCGGGGCGCCGATGGGCAAAGGCCGGCACGCGGGAACGGCCGGCCTGCTCCCTGGCCGACCGGCCGGCGGACGGCAAAAAACGGCGGGTCCAGGCTCGTGGCCTGGACCCGCCGCTTCCGCAGTGCGCCTGGTCAGGCCGTGGCCGTCTCGGCCGGCTGCTCGTCATTCGCGGGCGCGGCCGGGCCGCTGGCGCCATCGGAGTCGGACGGCGCAATCCCGGTCGCACGCCGCTTCGAGATCACGATCGAGGTGACCACGATCGCCAGCGCTCCGAGCGCGACGCCGATCCGCAGGCCGGTGTTGTCGGCGTCCTGGACCACGCTGGTCGCGATCAGCAGCGAGACCAGGTTCATCACCTTGATCAGCGGGTTGATGGCCGGGCCCGCGGTGTCCTTGAACGGATCGCCGACGGTGTCGCCGATGACCGTGGCCTCATGCGCCGCGGACCCCTTGCCGCCGTGGACGCCGTCTTCGACCAGCTTCTTCGCGTTGTCCCAGGCCCCGCCGGAGTTGGCCAGGAACACCGCCATCAGGACTCCGGCGGCGATCGCACCGGCCAGGAACGAGCCGAGCGGCACGTACCCGAAGCCGAAGCCGATCACGATCGGGGTGAGCACGGCGAGCAGGCCGGGGGTGGCCAGCTCGCGGAGCGAGTCCTTGGTGCAGATGTCGACCACGCGGCCGTACTCGGGCTTCTCGGTGTAGTCCATGATGCCCGGGTGGTTCCTGAACTGCTCGCGGACCTCGAAGACCACGCGGCCGGCTGCCCGGCCCACGGCCTGGATCGCCAGGCCCGAGAAGTAGAAGACCACGGACGCGCCGACGATGAGGCCGACAAGCGCGTTCGGCCGGTCGATCGACAGGCTGAAGGCACCCAGGTGGGTGCCGCGCAGGGCTGCCTCCACCGTGGTACGGAACGCGCCGAACAGCGCCGTGGCGGCGAGCACCGCGGTGGCGATGGCGATGCCCTTGGTGATCGCCTTCGTCGTGTTGCCGACCGCATCCAGCCGGGTCAGCACCTGGGCGGCCTCGCCCTCGACGTCGCCGCTCATCTCGGCGATGCCCTGGGCGTTGTCCGAAACCGGCCCGAAGGTGTCCATCGAGACGATGACGCCGACCGTCGTCAGCAGGCCGGTTCCGGCCAGCGCGACCGCGAACAGCGCGATCGTCGGGTTGCCGGTGCCGAGCAGGAACGCGCCGTAGACTGCGGCGCCGATCAGCAGCGCGGAGTAAACCGCGGACTCCAGGCCGACCGAGATGCCGGCCAGGATGACCGTGGCCGGGCCGGTACGCGCGGCGTCGGTGATCTCCCTGACCGGACGGCGGCTGGTCTCGGTGAAGTAGCCGGTCAGCAGCTGGATCGCGCTGGCCAGGACCAGGCCGATCAGCACGGCGCCGATCGCGAGCAGCCGGGGATTACCCGAGTGGTGCAGGATCGCGGGGTCGGAGACGCCGGTGAGCTTGCTGAACGACGACGGCAGGTACACGAACGCGCCGATGACGACCAGCACGAAGGAGAAGATCGCCGACAGGAAGAAGCCTCGGTTGATCGCCGTCATGCCGCTGCGGTCGTTCTTGCGCGGGGCGACGAAGAAGATGCCGGCCATCGCGGTCAGCACGCCGATGGCCGGGACGATCAGCGGGAAGACCAGGCCCTCCGAGCCGAATGCGGCCTTGCCCAGGATCAGCGCGGCGACCAGGGTGACCGAGTAGGACTCGAACAGGTCGGCGGCCATGCCGGCGCAGTCGCCCACGTTGTCGCCGACGTTGTCGGCGATCGTCGCGGCGTTGCGGGGATCGTCCTCGGGAATGCCCTTCTCCACCTTGCCGACCAGGTCAGCGCCCACGTCAGCGGCCTTGGTGAAGATACCGCCGCCGACGCGCATGAACATCGCGAGCAGCGCGGCACCGAAGCCGAAGCCCTCGAGTACGCTCGCCGCGTTCGACTTATAGATAAGTACTACCGTGGCCGCGCCGAGCAGGCCAAGGCCGACGGTGAACATGCCAGCCACCCCGCCGGTCTTGAAGGCGATCCGCGTTGCGTCGCGCTCGCCGCTCTCCCGGGCCGCCGCCGCCACCCGGACATTGCCGCGCACGGCCAGGGACATGCCGGTGAAGCCGGTCAGCGCCGAGAAGCCCGCACCGACCAGGAAGAAGATCGACCGGCCCCACCTGACCCCGGCCCCGTCCGCGGGGAGTATGAGCAGCACGAAGAAGATGATGACCACGAAGATGCTGAGTGTCCTGAACTGCCTGCGCAGGTACGCGGCGGCACCTTCCTGCACCGCCAGCGCGATCTCCTGCATCTTCGCGGTGCCCTGGCTCGCGGCCAGAACCTGCCTGACCAGCCAGCCGGCCATCGCCAGCGCGAGCACCGCGATGACGGCCACGATGGCAACCCAGGTCACATTAGAGCCAGTCACGGTGGCCGCTCCATCCGCCAGAGCGGAACCGAGCCTTGTCATCCGTCCTCCTCAACAGGGGAAAGCAAGCCTAGCCGGGGGCGTTCCGCTGCCGCGGCACAGCACTCAGCCAGGTACTTCTCGCAAACATTCGGAATTTCGTCAGTGTCGACATCGCATCGAGGGTCGTCCGTTGCCACGGCAGTGCGGGGAGTCTATGCATCCGAACCCCCGCACGGAGCGGCGGGTCCGGATGTCACGACGCTGCAATCCGTTCGTGATCAAACGGTAACTGACGTGAGTGTCGCATACCTGCGCCTCAGGCCGGCGAGCCGGCTGCCAGCGAACCGGACAGCGGCCAGCTCATCTTGACACTAGTTCCGGCCTCTGTCTCGCTGATCTGGACGTCCTCGGCGAGACCGGCGATCACCGCGAGCGAGAACCCGGGCGGCAGCAGCGTGCCGTCACCGGCCTGCCCGGCGCCGCTGACCGCCCGGCCCGCGTTGATGACCTCGATCTCGAAGCGCCCGGCCTGGTCTGACAGCGCGACGCGGACCGGCTCGTCCGGGCACTGCACGGCATGGGTCTCGACGGCACGCGAGCACGCCTCGCCGACCGCCAGCCTGACCTCGTCCATGAGCGACTCCGACACGCCACTGCGCCGCGCGACCGCCGTGGCCACTAGCCTGGCCGTTCGCACGTGCGCCGGCAGCGGCGTGAAGGTGACCTCAACTGTTGCCATCTCGTGGCACCTGACTCGCCGGCCCGGCGCCTACTTCTCCGACTTCCTCGTGGAGATGGCCTCGTCGACCGTGTCGTGAATGCCGAAGACCTTGGTCAGCCCGGTGATGCGGAAGATCTTCAGGATTCGCTCCTGGGTACATACCAGGTCAAGGGATCCGTCATGGGCACGTACCCGCTTGAGGCCGCCCACCAGGACACCCAGGCCGGTGGAGTCGAGGAACTCCACCTTTTCCATGTTCACGACCAGCTGGTAATGCCCGTTATTTACCAGGTCGATAAGGAGCTCACGGAGACGAGGCGCGGTATAGACATCGATCTCGCCTTCCACGTCGACGATCTCGATGCCGTCCTTGTTGTGGTGGTCCAGCTTCAGATCCACAGATTCCTCCAGCGCCATGCATCCATTATCCCAGCCGTCGGCCGAGCAGATCTCGTCCGGCGCGCCGGGCGTGATGCTCCCGTCGCGCATTCAACCATGCCCAGACTCATGTCTATACCAGATCACAGTTCGAGGTACCCGGCCTGCCGATGACAAACTTCGTTACACGATGCCTGATCCGCTGCCGCTCGCCCCTGATGGACCCCCCGACCGCCTGGCGCCGGCCGGCGCCCAGGCGATCCTGCGGCGCGGGGCCGAAACGGGCCGGCTCACTCATGTCGAGCACCTGCCCGCCCGGCCCGGCGTCCGGGCGGCCTGGCCCTCCTGGGTGCCGCCCGGGCTGACGGAGGCCTTCGGCCGGGCCGGGGTCGCCGAGCCGTGGGCGCATCAGACGGCCGCCGCCGACCTGGCCCGCGCCGGCCGGAATGTGATTCTGGCCACCGGCACCGCGTCCGGCAAGTCGGTCGGCTACCTCGCCCCCGCGCTGACCGCCATCGGCGAGGGCGCCACCGCCCTGTACCTCGCGCCGACCAGGGCGCTCGCCGCTGACCAGCTCAACCTCCTGCACTTCATCGGCGGGTCCGCCGGCCGCGGACTCGGCCTGCGGCCCGCTGTCGTGGACTCCGACACGCCGCATCATCAGCGGGCCTGGGCCCGTAAATACGCCACCTACCTACTGACCACCCCGGACATGCTGCACTACGGCCTGCTGCCGCAGCACCAGCGCTGGAGCGGCTTCCTGCGCCGGCTGCGGTACGTCATCGTCGACGAATGCCATGGCTACCGGGGCGTCTTCGGCTCCCACGTGGCCCACGTCCTGCGCCGCCTGCGCCGGGTAGCCGAGTATCACCGGGAAGCCGGCGGGCCAGGGCTCGTCTTCGTGCTGGCCTCGGCCACGATCAGCGAGCCGGCGATGTGCGCCGAGTTGCTGACCGGGCTGCCGGCCGAGCCGGTGACGTCCGACGCCGCGCCGCGGGGGCCGATGACATTCGCCCTGTGGGAACCACCGCTGACCAGGCTCCGCGGCGAAGCGGGCGCCCCGGTGCGGCGCGGGGTTGTGGCCGAGACCGCCGACCTGCTTGCTGACCTGGTCACCGACGGCGTTCCCGCGATCGCCTTCATCAGGTCGCGGCGCGGCGCGGAGGCGGCGGCGGCGGCGACGCGGAGCCGGCTGATCGAGACCGGCGCCGCTGGCCTGGCGCACCGGGTCGCGGCGTACCGCTCTGGCTACCTGCCGCAGGAGCGCCGGCAGCTGGAGGACGGACTGCGCTCGGGCGCGATCACGGCACTGGCCGCGACTCCCGCGCTGGAACTCGGCATCAACATCACCGGCCTGGACGCGGTGCTCATTGCCGGCTGGCCAGGGACGAGGGCGGCTTTGTGGCAGCAGGCGGGCCGGGCGGGCCGCGAGGGCCGGGAGGCGGTGGCCGTCCTGATCGCCAGGGACGACCCGCTCGACACCTACCTGGTGCACCATCCCGAGGCACTGCTGCACCGCCCGGTCGAGGCGACGGTGCTCGACCCGGCGAATCCGTACGTGCTGGCTCCTCATCTGTGCGCGGCCGCCGCCGAGATCCCGCTGACCGGCGCCGATCTGGAGCTATTCGGGCCTGCCGCACCGCCGCTGATCGCGGATCTGGTCCGGCAGGGGACGCTCAGGGACCGCGGCGGCCGCTGGCACCCGACCGGGCGCCGGGTCAGGCTGGCGGGCCTGCGCGGGACCGGAGGCCGTCCGCTCAGGGTGGTCGAGGAGGCCACCGGGCGGCTGATCGGCACGATGGACGAGCCGTCCGGACATGTGTTCCTGCACGCGGGTGCCGTCTATCCGCATCAGGGTGAGCTCTACCTGGTCACCAGGCTGGACCTAGCCGACGGCGTCGCCCTGGTGCAGCCGGGCGATCCCGGCTACGTGACCTCCGCGCGCGAGATCACCGACATCGCGGTCGGAGCCGAGCATCGCCGCTGCGAGTGGGGCGAGGCGGCGATCGTCTTCGGCGACGTCCTGGTCACCCGCCAGGTGGTCTCGTTCACCCGCCGCAAGCCGGAGACCGGCCAGCCGATCGGCGAGGAGGCGCTGGACCTGCCGTCCCGCACGCTGCGGACGAGGGCCTTCTGGTGGACCGTCTCGCCGGCTCAGCGGGCCGGGCTGGCCGCGGCGGGGACCGACCTGGCCGGAGCCGCGCACGCGGCCGAGCACGCGGCCATCGGGCTGCTGCCGCTCGTCGCCGCGTGCGACCGCTGGGATATCGGGGGCGTCTCGGCCGACCTGCATCACCAGACTGGCCGGCTGACGGTCTTCGTCTACGACGGGCATGACGGCGGCGCGGGATTCGCCGAGCGCGGGTTCACCGCCGCGGGGCCGTGGCTGCGGGCGACCTCGCTCGCCATCGCCGACTGCGAGTGCGCCGCAGGCTGCCCGTCCTGCATCCAGTCACCGAAATGTGGCAGCGGCAACGACCCGCTCTCCAAGGCCGGCGCGCTCGCGCTGCTTGATCTTGTGCTCTCCGGCGCTCCGGGCTGAGCCGGGAGCGGTGGCCGCATACGCGCATATGACCAGGTAAAAAGGGGCGACCCCCGCCGGGGGGGAGAGCGGGGGTCGCCGTACGGCCCGGCTCCGGGGGGACAGAGCGGTTCCGTAACTCAGGAAATCCTACGCGCAGCGGTGCAAAGTTACCAGTCGGTCAGGATGAACGAAGATTGGATTTCCAGTTGGTCGCCTATGCTGCGCGCCATGAACACTCTGGCCGACCGGCCGCGCGCGGCCTCAGCCGCCTTCTTTGACCTGGATAAAACCATAATTTCCAGGTCGAGCACGCTCGCATTCGTACCCTCGTTTTACCGGCACGGACTGATAAACCGCTCGCAGGCCGCGCGTGGCGCGTTCGCCCAGCTGGTCTTCCGGGCGGCCGGGGCCGACCACCAGCAGATGGAGAGAGTCAAGGAGCAGGTCAGCCGCGTGTGCCGGGGCTGGTCGGTGGAGCGCGTGACCGAGATCGTGACCGCGAACCTCACGGCGACCATCGCGCCGCTCGTCTACGCCGAGGCACGCGGGCTGCTCGACGAGCATAGCCAGGCCGGGCGGGACGTCATCATCGTGTCAACCGCCGGCCAGGAGATGGTCGGGCCGATCGGGGCGATGCTCGGCGCGTCGGGCATCATCGCCACCCAGATGCGGCACGCGCAGGGACGGTACACGGGCGAGGTGGAGTTCTACGCCTACGGCGAAGGCAAGGCCCAGCGGATCCGTCAGCTGGCCGTCGAGCGCGAATACGACCTCGCCGACTGCTTCGCCTACAGCGACTCGTTCACCGATCTTCCGATGCTCGAGGCGGTCGGTCATCCGCATGCCGTCAACCCTGACCGCCTGCTGCGCAAGGCGGCGCTGTCCAGGGGCTGGCCGGTGCTCGCCTTCGCGGGACGGGCGGGCGGGCCAGCCAGGCGGGCCGGTCAGACATGTGAACAGCAGGTTCGATAAAGATCACGAATCGATCACGGTTAGGTCTTCCCAAGGCGAGGTATCCGTCGTAGAAATGAGTCACGGACCGATGGTCCTGACACGGCAACCGGGTACCCACGCGCGACCAGCCGCGGGAGGCGGCCGAGACAGGAGCACCCAGTAGGACCGAGCGCCGCAGCAAACTGCGGCGGGGTGCCCTGTCCGGCAGTGAAGGTGCACGCTTGGTAACCCGGAGCTGACGTGTTACAGGCGGCGCCCCGCCAGGGGCGCCGCCTGCTTTATGCCTCGCCGGCCTTTCCCGCGTCGTGGCCCGGACGGCGAAATTTCACTGGCGAATCACTTGTGCTGGCGCGGCGACCGGCACTGGCACCAGAATTCCCGTTGACGCCGAATGGGACACCAAGCGAATGCCACCTGCCGTCATGCGCGAGACTGGACCCTACAGCGAGGAAGGCCCAACAGCGAGGAAGGGAGGCACTATGGCCGAACCCGCGTTGCGCGGTCAGTCAGCAGCCGAAAAGGAATCTCTCGGCAACCTGGTCGCGCTCGCCGTCAGCGACGTCTCGCAGCTCGTCAGGTACGAAGTCGACCTGGCGAAGCTGGAACTCAAGGCCGATGCCCGCCGGATCGGAATTGGCGCGGTCCTGTTCGGCATGGCCGCGTTCGTCGGCTGCCTCGTACTCATGGTGCTGAGCTTCGCGTTCGCCTACGGCCTGATGGCGCTGGGAATCTGGGACTGGGCGGCGTTCCTGATCGTGGCCGGCACTTACATCCTGCTCGCCGCCCTGGCCGTGCTGGTGGGCTTCACCAGGTTCAAGGGGCTGACCGGACTGCGCCGGACCCGCAGCACCGTCTCTGACGACCTGGCGCTGATCAAGCGCGATGACACCGACTCCGTCAACGGGTCGGCGGGAGTCAGGTAGCCAGTGGGCGCGCGCGGCGAGGCATCGATCTACCTCGACGGTCCGTGGGCGCACCGCTCGGTGAGTGCGAACGGCACCCGCTTTCACATCGCGGAGAGCGGCGACGGGCCGCTCGTCCTGCTGCTGCACGGATTCCCCGAGTTCTGGTGGACGTGGCGGCGGCAGCTGACCACCCTCAGCGAGGCCGGGTTCCGCGCCGTCGCCGTCGACCTGCGCGGCTACGGCGGCAGCGACAAGCCGCCCCGCGGCTACGACCTGGTGACCGCCGCGTCGGACGCGGCCGGGCTGGTCCGGTCGCTCGGCGAGGCGAACGCCGTGGTCGTGGGCCACGACTGGGGCGGCATGATCGCCTGGACCATGGCCGCGTACTTCCCGAAAGTGGTTCGCCGTCTCGGCATCGTCTCGGCCGCGCATCCGCTCCGGCTGCGCGCGGCAGTACTGGCTGACCCGTTCGGCCAGGGCCGCAGTAGCAAGTACGCGCTGGGCTTCCAGATGCCGATGCTGCCCGAGCGGCAGTTGCTGCGCGACCATGCCGAGCGGGTGGGCGAGCTGCTTGAGTCATGGTCAGGCCCTGGCTGGCCCGACCCGGCGACCGAGCGCACGTACCGGACAGCGATGTCGCTGCCGTCGGTGGCCCACTCCGCGCTTGAGTACCACCGCTGGCTGCTCAGGTCGCGCCTGCGCCCAGACGGCATGCGCTACGCCCGCACCATGAAGACCCCGGTGCAGGCGCCCACGCTGCAGATCCATGGCGCGCTCGACACCTGCGTCCGGCCGCGGGCCGCGCGCGGGTCTGGCACGTACGTCGACGCGCCGTACCGGTGGCGGCTCATCGACGGGGCAGGCCACTTCCCGCACGAGGAGGTACCCGACCGGTTCGACCTCGAGCTGCGCTCCTGGCTGCTCGATCCCGAGCCGGAGCGGTGACCGGGCCCGATCGGGGCGGGGGGCGCGATCCGAATCGGGATCGGGCGGGATCGGAGACGCTGGCAGGCCGAGGAATGCGCGGCCGAGGGACGGCCTGGGCAGGCCGCTGGGCCGGGGCGCGGCCGGCGAGCCGTCGATGCCCGATGACCTGGTCATGCCGGCTGACGATGCGGTGCGGCTCGCTCAGCGGCTGATGCGCGAGGGCCGGCCGTTTCATGCCCACGAGGTGCTCGAGGCCTCCTGGAAGGCGGCGCCGCAGGACCAGCGAGATCTCTGGAAGGGCCTGGCCCAGATCGCGGTGGGCCTGACCCACGCCCGGCGAGGAAACAGCCGCGGGGCGGTCGCCCTGCTCAGGCGCGGGGCCGATGCGGTCGGCAGGTACGTCAGCCCGGGCAGGCCGGGCGCGAGCAGGCCGGGTGCGAGCGGGCCGGGCGGCATCGACGCGGCGGCCGTCAGCCAGGCCGCCACGCGCCTCGCTGACCGGATCGCTGCCGACGGCCTCGACGCGGTCTCCGCCGAGGATCTCCGGCTCCGCCTGACCGCGCCCGCCGACGAGTGAACGCTCCCCGGGGCGGGCTGAGTCGTCACTTCCCCCTGACTGGGGCCAACTTTCGCGCCCGTATTGCCCGGTTTACGGCGAACTAGTTCCGGTGAAGTCGGATGAGGAGGAGCGCTACCGCCCGTCCGCCCGGCTCTGCACGGCTGCGGGCTCGCTACTGGCAGGCGCCGGTGGGTGCCGCGCTGTACCGGTTCTCGCCGAGCCTGATGTCCGGTGCCAGCTGAGTGCTGGTGAGCGCGTAACCCGTCTTCGGCACGGCCACGGCGGCGGCGAAGACCATCCCGTACACCAGCCCGCTCTTGGCCGCGATCAGCGGGCCGCCGGAGTTGCCTGGCTTGACTACCGCGCGAATCGGATAGATGGTGCGGACCACGCGGGTCGAGTTGTAGATGTCCGGGCCGACCGCGGACTCTGACCTGCCGACCCGGGCGGGCCGGGCGGTGAACGAGGCGTCGAGCGGGTAGCCGGCGACGACGGCGTTCGCGCCGAACGGCGCGGAATCGGCGAAGTGCAGCGGCGGCAGGTTGAGGCCCGGAACGTACAGCACCGCGATGTCGCTCTCCGGGTCGAAGAACACGACCCTGGCCGGATGCTCGAGCGCGGAGAACCTGGTGTAGACCTCGGGTCCGTTGGTGATGCCGGCCACCACGTGCGCGTTGGTGATCACGTGATCCCGGCTGATCACGAAGCCGGTGCCCTCGATGGTGCGGGAGCAGCTCGGTGCCACCCCTTCGATCTTCACCACGCTGTTGCGGTCGCGCTGCAAGCCGGTCCAGTGCACCACGGCCGGGTTGAGCCTCGGCACGTTCAGCGCGGTCTCGGCCCCGAGCGCACCGAACACCTGCACGTAGGGCTGGGTGCTCAGCAGCCTGCGCAGCGCGTAGAACTCCGGTCGCGCACCCTGGGGAATGAGCCGGTCCACGCCCCTGAGCAGGATCGAGCCGTTGACCTCACGCGCGATGGCGGGGAACGGGGGCGCGTACGCGACGAGGCTGCCGATCAGCCAGGCAAGCACCAGGATGGCGACCACGTTCACGGCCGCGCCGCCGATGGAGTCGATCAGCGTCGACGGGCGGCCCCTGATGTGCGAGCGGAGCAGGACCCCGAGCGCGGAGGCGATCAGCATGCCGACCACGGCGGCGGCGAACACGCCGATGATGGCCAGGACCGCCTGCAGGTTCTGGCGGCTGGTCAGGAGCACCGCGACGCCGGGGGCGAGATAGATCCCGAGCACGGCTCCGCCGGTGAAGCCGACGAAGCTCAGCACGCCGATTATGAATCCCTGGCGGTACCCGGCGACCGCGAAGGCAGATGCCAGCGCTATCAGCACCAGGTCGAGCAAGTCACCGGACACGGCCCTAACCGTATCCGTGTTCCGAGCCGGAGGAAACGAGAGACGGCCGATCGGCCCAAGCCGCGGATCGTGACGTCGCACGGCCGGGGCAGAACTGACGTCAGCTCACCGGGCCTGGGCCGTCTATCCCGGTCAGCGCGGTGCCTGGCGGCAGGTCGAGCACGCTGGCCGTGTCCCAGGGCCGCTCCCACCCGCCCAACGCCAGCAGCCGGTCGATGACGAAGGCGGTGAACCCCCAGATCAGCATCTCGGCGGCCTGGAAGGCCGGCCCGGCCACGCCGGAGGGATAGCTGATCATGAGCCGGTGCACCGGGTCGGCCAGGTCGGCCACCGGGATCCGGGCCACCGCGGCGACCTCGGCCGGGTCACCTGGCGCCACCGGCACCGGCTTGCGCCACCACGCGAGTACGGGTGATACCCGGTACCCGGTACGCGAGATGTACAGGTCGGGCAGGACCGAGATGACGTCGACCCCGGCCGGATCGACCAGTGCCTCCTCCGCGGCCTCGCGCAGCGCGGCGGCGACCGGCCCGTCGTCGCCCGCGTCGATCACGCCACCGGGAAACGCCGGCTGGCCGGCGTGGCGGCGCAGCGTGCTGCTGCGCTGCACGAGCAGCAGGTCAGGACCATCGGCGCCGTCGCCGAACAGGATCAGGATCGCCGAGTGCCGCCCGCCACCAGGCGGGGGGCGCAGCGCGGGCGGAACCTTCATCTGGCCGGCCGACCTGGCGAGCTCGCTGAGCCAGCCAGGCGCGCCGTCGTCCGCCCTGGGCGGCCCGGCCTCCGTCACGAGAAGGGACCCGACTTGACCAGCCGCGCGGCCACGACCGGGTCAGTCGGTCCCTCGCCGTAGGCCGGGCAGAGGGCGGCGAGCGGGCAAGCGCCGCAGGCGGGCCGGCGCGAGTGACAGATCCGGCGGCCGTGCCAGATCAGCCGGTGCGAGAGCATCGTCCATTCCGATCGCGGGAAGAGGGCCCCGACCTCCTGCTCGACCTTTACCGCGTCGTCCGAGGTGGTCCACCCGAATCGCCGGGCGAGCCGGCCGAAATGAGTGTCGACGGTGATGCCGGGCACGCCGAACGCGTTGCCGAGGACCACGTTGGCCGTCTTGCGGCCGACCCCCGGCAGCGTGACCAGGTCCTTGAGCTTGCCCGGCACCTCGCCGCCGAACCGGTCGCAGAGCGCCTGGCCGAGGCCGATGATGCTGGTGGTCTTGGCCCGGAAGAAACCCGTAGTCAGAATGATCTTCTCGACCTCATCCCGGTCCGCCGCGGCGTACTCGGCTGCGGTGCGGTACCGGGCGAAGAGCACGGGCGTGACCTGGTTCACGCGCTTGTCCGTGGTCTGGGCCGACAGGATCGTCGCGACCAGCAGCTCGAGCGGCGAGGTGAAATCGAGCTCGCAGTGGGCGTCGGGGTAGAGCTCGGCCAGTTCCCGATTGATCCGCCGGGCCCGGCGGACGAGCGCCGTCCTGGACGGCTCGGCCTTCGCCGCCGCCCGTTTCGGCCTGGTGGCTGGCCGGGGCGGGGCGGGAACCGGCGCGGGCGGGGCAGATGGGACGGTCATCACGAGTCAAGCCTACGGTGACGAGACGACACCGTGGTCCTGGTGCACGGCGCAGCTCCAGGGGCGGAACGGCATCGCGGCCGGCCCCAGGCCCGCGCGTTCCGCCGCGGCCAGGCCGACATGGCGACCGAGCACGACCGTGGCCACCGAGCGGGCTCCCGCCCGGCGCAGGGCCATGGCCGCCGACTGGGCACTCGCACCTGTCGTCCAGGTGTCATCGATCAGCAGGACCCGGGCGCCGGGGAGAACCGCGGCCGTGAACCTGTCCGGGTCAAGGTCCCTGGCCTCCTCGCCGCCTGGCCGGGCCGCTAATCCCGCCCACGGCACGGTCAGGAACGGGCCGATCAGGGCGCGCACCGGATGCGGGCCCGGCCGGCCGCGGCCGGTGGGAACCACGGCGAGCTGCGTCGGGAACCCGGCGCCGCCGGCTTGCCAGACGCACGTCCCGTGGTCACGCAGGAAGACGAGCAGTAACGCGCGCAGGTTCGCCACCGCTGCGGCCCTCGCCGCCGTGGGCAGCCTGGCCGACTTGTACTGCCACAGCTGCCTGGCGTGCGGGCTGCCCTTGATGGCGAAGGCCACGGGAACGACCACGTCGGCCAGGCTGCCGTCGGCGCACTGGCGATGCAGATCGCACTGGAAGCACATCGCGCTGCCCGGTCCTGGCGGCCCGTAGCAGACCAGGCAGAGCCGGCCGCGAGCCGCTGGCGGCGCGCTCAGCAGCGGCTGCTGCGCCCGCACCAGGGCCCGCAGCCCCGGCCAGCGGCCGGCCGCATCGTCCCCGGCACGTTGTCCAGCACAGCGTCACGGTAGGTAAAGCCTCTGACAATTTGCCAGGGCTTCGTCAGCACCGCCGGCACGTCAAGCAGCGACCGGATAGGCTACGACAGCACGGCTCCGGTGGTCCGGTAGTCTCTGCGGGACAGCACATGCAGCTCCCGTGGTCACCGTTTGGGAGCTTGTCCTGGGGGCACTGCCGCAAGCGGCGGGTCCGCGCGATATGGGTCCCGCCTCCTAGCCGGCACTAAAGTGATCAGGGCACTGCGGCCCGCCGAGTACAGCCAGTCACGATCGGGACGACCGTAAATGCGAATGCAGCCAGCAGCCGGACCGGCAAAGTCCGACGCGACGGCAACTGATTCTGCCTCACCGGGCGCCGCCGGGAGTAACGGAGCCGCCGGCAGCAACGGGGTGCACCCGGCTGCGGGTGCTCCTTCCGACGCAGCGCCCGCGACCGCGGCTGGCGGCGTCAACGGCTCGCGCACTAGGTCAGCCCGCCGCGGCGACTGGCCGACCCGCCGCCGCGACGCGCTGGCGCTGATCGGCAAGACCCCCGCGATGCTACGAGTGCACTGGCTGCTGTCGATCCTGCTCGTCGGGGGAGTGGCGCTGCGCGTGCTCGCGCAGATGGCCTACCACCCGGCCATCATCTACATCGACACCCTGAAGTACCTGTACGACAACTGGCCAGGCTCCGATCCCGTCGGTTACAAGGTCCCGCTGAAGATCATCCTGGCGGTCGGCGATCTTGGCACGGTCGAGGTCGTCCAGCACCTGCTCGGCCTGGCCATCGCCGTCGCCTTGTACGTGGTCATGGTCCGCCGCGGCCTGCCGCGCTGGCTCGCCGCGCTGGCGGTCGCCCCGGTGCTGCTCGACACGTACCAGGTCCAGGTCGAAGCGATGATCATGCCCGACATCTGGTTCGAGGCGCTCGTCGTGGCCGGCATCGTCGTGCTGCTCTGGCGGCCGGTGCCGAGCATGCGGCTGGCCCTGATCGGCGGCGCCTTGCTCGGCGCTTCGACGGGCATCAGGCAGGTCGGCGAGGTCCTGATCATTCCCGCCCTGATCTTCGTGCTGGCGATGGGTGGCGGCTGGCGCAAGGTGGTCCAGAACGCCGTCGCCGTGAGCTGCGCGTTTGCCCTGGCTGTGCTGTTCTACCTGAGCGCGGATTACCAGCTCGCCGGTCACTTCTGGATCTCGCGCTCCTCGGTCAGCCTCACCTACGGCCGGATGGCGGCCGTCGCGAACTGCGCCACGCTGAAGCTGCCCAAGGTCGAGCAGCCGCTGTGCCCGACGAAAGCACAGCAGGCCAAGGGTCCTGACTGGCTGGATCACGGCTTCAGCTCGCCGCTGCGCACCTTCGACACGACCCTGCCGGTTGCGCTGCTCAATCAGCAGAACCAGCTCGTGGCGAACTTCAACCAGTCGGTGGAGCACCAGCAGCCGCTGCGGGTGGCCTCCGGCATCCTGCACGACTCGGTGAAGCTGTTCGCGCTGAGCAGGCTGACCAGCCCGGGTGACACCCCCATCGTCCGGTGGCAGTTCCAGCGCCATTACCCGACCGTCCAGTACGGCCCCTGGATCTCCGTCAGCAACAACAGGATCTGGGTTGACCTCGGCTCGCTTGAGTCGCCGAATCTCGCGGTGCTGAACCCTGCCTTCGGCGGCACGCCGCAGGTGGACAAGCCGATCGCAGCGTTCCTGCGCTACATCCAGCTGCGCGGTGCCTACACGCCAGGTCCGCTGTTCCTGCTGTGCCTGATAGCCGGTCTGGCCGGCTCCGTGCTCGCCTTCATGCGCCGGCCGCGCTATGCGGCCGCGCGGCCGGCCGCCCTGGCCTGCTTGTTCTTCTGGGCGACGGGCGTATTCATGCTCGGCGTATCCGACCTGTTCGAGTTCACCTGGCGCTACCAGATCCCCGCCCTGGTCACCCTCCCGCCGGCCGGCGCGCTCGGTATCGGGGCCCTGATCCTTGCGTTCCGCAAGCCTCGTGAGGCGACCGCCGCTGAGACCGTGCCCGGACGAGCACCGGAGATGGCCACCCCGGCGCCGTGACCAGTCCGCCGAGCCGCTCGGGCAGCCCGCGCGCTGCCGCGGCCGGCCTGACTGCGGCCAGGCTCGCTGGGGCTGGCCTGCGCGCGGCGCGCAGGAACTGGGTGCTTGTCGTCCTGCTGGCCGCGGGCCTGCTGCTCCGCGTGCTGGCCGAACTCGCCTACCGGCCCGCGCTGCTGTACATCGACACGATGAAGTACCTGTATAACGCTTATCCGGGGGCCGACCCGGTCGGCTATAAGGCGCCGCTGACGGCAATACTCGCGGTCGGCAACCTCAGCACGGTAGCCGCGGTCCAGCACCTGCTCGGCCTGGCCATCGCCGTCACCATCTACCTGACGCTGGTGCGCCGCGGCGCACCGCGCTGGCTGGCCGCGCTGGCGGTCGCGCCCGTGCTGCTCGACGCCTACCAGATCCAGATCGAGCAGACGATCATGCCCGACGTCTGGTTCGAGGCGCTCCTCGTCGCGGGCCTCGCGCTGCTGCTCCTCCCGGCGGTCGGACCGGCCCAGGCCGACACCGGTTCGGGCCAGGCCGGCGCCGGTTCGGGCCAGGCCGGCGCGGGCACGACTTCCCGCCGGTGGAGTCGCGGCCTCGGGACCGTCATTGTCGCCGGGCTCGTACTCGGCGCCTCCGCCACGTTCCGGCAGGTCGGCGAGATCCTGCTGCTGCCCGGCCTGCTTTACCTGCTCCTGGCGGGCGGCGGCTGGCGGACGGTGCTGGTGCGGGCGGGCGCGTTCACGGCCGCGTTCGCCATCCCGGTCGGCGGCTACATGGCTGCTTCCTACCTGATCACCGGTCACTTCTGGCTGGCTAGCTCGACGCCCAGCATTTCCAGCTACGGCCGGATGGCCACCGCCGCGGACTGCGCGACCCTGCGGATTCCTCGCTACGAGCGGGCGCTCTGCCCGGCCGCGCGGCAGCGCGCGTACGGCATCGACTGGCTCGACCATGACGCCGCCTCGCCGCTGAAGAGCTTCGTCGCGCCGGCGGGCAAGAACCGGTTCGCTGTCATCGCCAGCTTCGACCGGCAGGTGCTCGTCCAGCAGCCGCAGCGAGTCATCGCCGCGGTAGCCGGCGACGGCATCAAGCTGTTCTCACTGGCGCGGACCTCCAGCCAGGGCGGGACACCGATCTCGCGCTGGCAGTTCCAGGAGTTCTACCCGACCTACGGCGACTGGGTGACGCTTGGCCGGCACCACGCCGTGGTGCTCGGCCTGCGTCTGGACTCCGGCAGCGCGACCATCACCCGGCACGTCCTCGACCGCTCGTACGGCGGCCCGGCGGCCGTCAGCAAGCCGCTCGCCACCTTCCTGCGCTCGTACCAGCTGGACGGCGGGGCCACGCCGGGTCCGCTGATGGCCCTGGTCACGCTGGCCGGCCTGGGCGGCTCACTGCTCGTCATGGTCCGGCGGCCGGCCTGGCAGCGCCGGAAGCTCAGCCAGGCGTGCGCGGCGTTCTTCGCCACCGGCCTGGCCGTCCTGACCATGTCGGACGCATTCCAGTTCTCCTGGCGCTACCAGCTGCCGGCCCTGGTCACGCTGCCGCCAGCCGGCGTGCTCGGACTCACCATCGCGGGCAGCTACCTGTTCTCGCGCCCGCGCGCCGCAGGCGACGCGGAGCCTGCCGACGCTCCCGAGCTGACCAGCCCGGCCGTGTGAGCCAGGCGGCCTAGCGAACTCCGGCGAACAGGTCAGTCTCCGGCACCGGCGCCTGGGTCTCGTTCCTGACCCTGATGAACATCTCGTAGCCGAACGCCGACTCGACGATTTCCGGCGGGATCTTGCTGAACCAGGAATCGGTGATCTGGCTGGCATGTGTCATCAGCGCGTCCCGCTTGCGATCGAGCACGGGCCTGATGTCCACCTCGGTGGTGATCCGTGCCTCCGACTCGGCGATCTGGCGCTGCTCCTCTTCGGTCATATCCCATTCGGGGACTTCCTCGCCGGCCGCGCGGAGAGCCTCGAAGATCTTCTGCCATTCGCTCCGGCGCATCGCTGTCAGGTAGAGCTTGACCGGGATCCCGGTCTTCTCGACCGCCCCGATCGCGGCGCGCGCCGCGTGTACGTGATCAGGATGCTGGTACGCCCCGTCAGGATCGTAGGTGACCACGACCTGCGGCTGGTAGCGCTCGACCAGCGCCGCGACCCGGTCGACAACCTGGTCGAGCGGCACGTTGCAGAACGCCTCGGGATTGTGCCGGTACTCCCAGTCCGGCATCCCGGAATCGTGATAGCCGAGCAGCTCAAGCTCGGTGACACCGAGATGCTTGCACGCCTCCCGGAGCTCGTTCAGCCTGGTCTGCGCGACGTCGCCGGTGTCATGGCCCTCGTCGCCGGGCTTGATTCCGGACGGGCCATCCCCGAACTCCCCGTTCGTACAGGTCACGACGACCGTTCTGACACCCTCGTCGGAATACTTGGCCAGCACCCCGCCGGTACTGGAAGCTTCGTCGTCGGGGTGGGCATGGACTGCCATCAGAGTCAGTGGCTGGTTCATGTCTTGAATCTACTTCAGGCGTCCGTCAGTCCTGATGACCCGGACCGGCCTCGAGACCCGGACCGGCTGGCTGACCTGGCCTGCCCGGCAGCCACGCCGTCCCCAGCGTGCCCTGGGCGGCCCGCCTGCCGAACGTGCCGCCGCCCCGGCCGCGCAGGATATGCGCGATCCCGACCGCGACCAGCGCGCCCGCCAGCGGCCCGGCCAGGTACGCCCACCAGGCGGTCCAGTCGCCCAGCACCAGTGCCGGGCCGAGCGACCTGGCCGGGTTCATCGACGCGCCGCTGACCGGGGCGCCGATCAGCCCGGCCAGCGCGATGTAGCTGCCGACCGCGATGGCGGCCATCGCGCCGATCTGCTGGGCCCCTGACGCCGTGCCGAGGATGACGCTGACCAGCCCGGTCGTGAGGATGGCCTCCCAGGCCAGCGCTATCCAGGCCGAGATGCCCGGCCCGGGCAGCGTGAGGCCAGCGGTGCCCTGCTTGCCGACCACGCCGATCAGGACCAGGGTGGCCAGCGCAGCCCCGGCGAACTGCGCCAGCAGGTACATCGGTACCCGGCGGAGCGGGAAATCGGTGCGGAGCGTAAAGGCGAGCGTGACGGCCGGATTGAGATGGGCGCCGGAGACGGCCCCCATGAACAGGATGATCCCGAGCACCATCAACCCGGGCGCGATCACCAGGGCCGACGACGAGATCGAATGACCGCCGAATCTCGCGTTGACTATCGGACCGCCCGCCGCCACGAAAACAAGCAGGAACGTGCCGAATACCTCAGCGAACAGCCGCCGCCACTCATAGCTGTCGTCGGTGAAGTCGAACTGCCTGGCCAGGGCGTTCGGGTGGCCGAGCGAGCGAAGGCCGGCCTCGCGCAGCCGGGCGTCGCGCGCATCGTGCCCGGACTCCGGGCCGCTCACCGCGCCGCTCCCGTGCGCTCAGGCCATCCGGTCAAGGATGCTCCTCACGAGATCCATCGGGGTATGCGGGTGCAGGAAGGCGAATCTCGCCACCGTCTCCCCCTCCCAGGCCGACGGCGGGATGAAGGCGATCTGCTCGTCGAGCAGTTCCTGTGCCCATCGCGTGTACTGCTCCTGGGTCCAGCCGCGCCTGCGGAACAGCACGACCGACAGATCGGGCGGCATGATCAGCTCCAGGTAGTCCCGTCCGGTGATCTCAGCGGCCGTTTCCCGCGCCAGGTCGATGGCGGCTTCGATGGCATCGGAATACGCGCGCACGCCATGGACACTCATCGAGAACCACAACGGGAGCCCTCTCGCCCGTCTGGTCAGGTGGTACGCGTAGTCGGTGGGATTCCACTCCCCTGGCTTGTCGTGGATGACATCCAGATAGGACGCGTCCTGCGTGTGCACCGACCTGGCGAGCGCCGGCTCGCGGTAGAGCAGGGCGGCGCAGTCGAACGGCGCGAACAGCCATTTGTGCGGATCGACCACGAACGAATCGGCCCGCTCGATCCCGGCGAACTTGCCCCTGACACTCGGCGCGAACAACCCGGCGCCGCCGTACGCGCCGTCCACGTGGAACCACGCCTCCAGCCCGGCCGCGACATCCGCCAGCCCGGCGAGGTCGTCGACGATCCCGGCGTTCGTCGTGCCGGCCGTTGCGACCACCACGGCAATCGAGCCGGGGTCGGGATCGGACTCGATAGCGGCGGCGGCAGCCTGGCCGGTCAGCCGATGATCGGCGGTCGTAACCACCAGGGCGTCCATCTCGAGCAGCCGCAGGGTGTTGGAGATCGACGAGTGCGCGTCGGCACTGACCAGCGCCCGCCACCTGGTGTGCTGACCGGAAACGGGCCGGCGCTTGGCCATCTCGCGGGCCACGGCCAGCGCGGACAGGTTCGCCGCCGACCCGCCGGAGACGAAGCAGCCTCCAGCCGACTCAGGAAGCCCGGCCTGGCCGGCGATCACGGCGAGGACCTGGTTCTCAGCGTGGATGGCCCCGGCCGCCTCGAGCCAGGAGATGCCCTGAATCGAGGCGCACGAGACGAGCATGTCAAACAGCAGCGCGGCCTTGGTCGGAGCGGCCGGGATAAAGCCGAGGAAGCGCGGGCTGTCCGCTGAGATGACAGCCGGCGCGACCGTCGCCGCGTACGCGCCGAGAACCTGGTCGGGATCATTCCCGTCCGGGCCGATCAGGCCGGCCAGCGCCCCGTCCAGAGCCGCGGGATCGCGTGATCCTTTGTCGAGGGGCACGGGATCGAGCCTGAGCCGGTTCTCCGCGTACGCGAGCACGGAGCGGATCATCTGCTCGGTGACCTGGTCGACTCCATGCATGGGCCGAAAGCTATCACCATGGCCTCGGCAGGCAGCCCAGGCCCGGATGCCGCGTCGGCCGTCCCTGGCCGGGCTAGCCGGGGTCCGCGCTGACTCCGGCGATGAATTCGGCGATCTGGCTCAGCAGTGACCGCGCGGTAGGAACGGCCACCCGATGCAGGACGGCCCGGTCCAGGCTCGCGCCGAGCGCGGCTAGCGGGGGCCGGTAGGCGCCGTCCAGGGTCAGCAGCGAGCCGTCAGCGCCGGCCGGAGTGAGCGTGATGTCCGCGTCCAGGGCGGGGAACAACGCGCCGCTCCCGCCGGTCGCTTCCCAGCGCAGCGTCAGCACGGCCTTGTGCTCCTGGGTCACCACGTCCCTGGCGTAGACGCGGACGAGCTTCGACATCCACCGGGCGTCGCCGCGCGGTCCGACTCGCGCCAGCCCGGTCATGGCGGAGTCGTAGGCGCCCGCGGAAGCTTGCGTCAGCCAGCCATCGTGCGCCAGTACGGCCAGCCTGGCTTCAGCAGCCTCGAACCCGGCCTCGACAGGTAGCTCCGCGTGGACAAACATCCAGCGCAGTAAACCTGGCCAGGCCCGCCGCCGACCAGGGACGAAGGTCCCCTGCCTCGTCCTCCGCACGTGCGTGCCGGACATGGACAATGGGGGAACACATTGTCTGCGGAGGCGGGTAACTCATGGACTTGTTCGACCTGACCGGAAAGACGGCTGTCGTGACCGGTGGGACCCGGGGCATCGGGCTCATGATCTCCAGGGGCCTGCTCCAGGCCGGAGTCCGTCAGATCTATATCAGCTCGCGCAAGGCCGAGGGCTGCGCCGAAGCCGAGCGGGAACTCGGCCAGTACGGCCAGGTCAAGGCCATCCAGGCGGACCTGTCGACCGAGGCGGAATGCCTGCGGCTGGCCCGCGAGGTCGGCGAGCGCGAGTCCGCGGTGCACATCCTGGTCAACAATGCCGGAGCGACGTGGGGCGCGTCTCTCGAGGAGTTCCCCGCGGCCGCCTGGGACAAGGTACTCGATCTCAACCTGAAGTCCCCGTTCTTCCTGACCAGGGCATTCCTCCCGCTGCTCGAGTCCGCCGGAACGCACGACGACCCATCGCGAGTCATCAACATCGGCAGCATCGACGGCCTGCATGTTCCCTCGCTGCCCGTGTACTCGTACACGGCCAGCAAGGCGGCACTGCACCACCTGACCAGAATGCTGGCCCGGGATCTCGGACCCAGGCACGTCACGGTCAACGCGGTTGCCCCTGGCCCGTTCGAATCCAAGATGATGGCCGCGACGCTGCGGTCCTTCGGGGACGCGATCGCTGAGTCCGCGCCGCTGCGGCGGATCGGCCGCCCCGACGACATGGCCGGGGTGGCCGTCTACCTCTGCTCCCGGGCTGGTGCGTACGTCACCGGCGCGGTCATCCCGGTGGACGGCGGGATCGCGACAACCGTCTGAGGCGGTCACGGTCAGGCCGCCGCGCAGACGGCTAACCGGGGGGCGTCGAAGACGCTGCGCAGGCCGCGGGACAGCGTCAGCAGTGGCACGGTGATGTGGAATTCGCCGGGCAGGATGTCGTGCTCGACGCGCGTCGTCAGCCCGTCAAGCCGGCGAAGGTGCTCGGCCAGCCTGAGCGTGTCGGCAACCATGTCGATATAGCGAGACGCGCTGACGGCCCGTTCCACGGCCGGCATGTTGACGAGCTCGCGCTGGCGGCCTTCGTGCGTCTCGTTCGAGCCGACGCCGAGGTAAACGGTCACCGGAGCGTCATTGTCCATCCAGGCCGGGCCGACCTGACGGGACGGACTGGCCCCGCCGGCCGAAAGGGTCTCGGATCGCAGCATGACGCCGTGGTCCCACCATAGGGACGGGCTGCCGATGATGTAGCGCCGGAACTCCGCGGGCGCGGTAAGCAGCACGTAAGTACCGAATAGCCCGCCAAAGGAGTGCCCGAAGTACGTGGCGTCGTCCTGATCGACGTCATAGCGATCCACGACCCACGGTTTCAGTTCCTGGTTGATGAACTGGAGCAGCCGGCCCCTCCCATGGCCTCCTGATCCGGAAAGAGCTTGGCAAAATCGGCATCTCGGGTAGGAGTGAGATCGCGAGTGCGAGGTGTGGTGATATCGCCGATGCCGCCGGACCGGTAGCCGATCCCGACGACCAGCAGCGGCGGCAGGTGGAATCCCAGTTGCATGCTGCGGACAATGTCGACCGCGCCGCCGAAGTAGCCGTTCGCGTCGGTCAGGTAGAGAACAGGCACCTGGTGCTGCCCCGTAGTGCCGCAATGACCAACAAAGATCTTGAATTCGTCGTGGACGATATCCGAGGTGAGGTAGTGGACTTCCGTGTCAGCGAGCGGGGACTCATCGTTGTTCACCCTTAAAGTCTCGCTTACCGGAAGCAATATGTCTGCGTTGCTTACGCGGTTATCTGGTTTGTTGGCCGGAGTGTTCGCCGTCGGGCGCTTCGTCGGCCGACATCACGGCGCGGTTCCTAGCAGCCAGCGGCTGGCAGTTATCGGGGATGTTGCGTGCGACCGTGGCGCCGTTCAGCCTGACCGAGCCGGCCACCACGGCGATGCCTCCGCCCGCGGCGGCGCGGTTGCGCTTCACGCTGGTATCCGGGTTCAGCGTCATCTTCCCGGCGACGCGGTGATTCCTGAGCAGGAAGAAGCCGTTGAACAACCCGCCGCCCTTTCCGGCGGCGGTGTTGGCGTCGACGCGGTCACCGGCCAGCACGGGGTCGCCGCCGACGTTGCTGATCCCGCCGCCGTCACCACCGGAGGCGTTGCGCGTGACGATGGTGGCGTTCAGCTTGAGGCCCGAGTAGACGTTGATCCCGCCGCCGGCCATGGTGGCCGTGTTGGCGCTGACTGCATCGGTGGTCATGGTGAGCGAAGTTCTGCCGCCTATGTCCAGCCCGCCGCCAGTGCCCGCGGCATTGCTGTCGATGCTCGTGTCGGTGATCGTCCCCGATGCCGCCGGCCCGTACCGGAATCCCCCGATCTCGATGCCGCCTCCGCAGTCCTGGGCCCGGTTGTGGTCCACCTGTCCGCCGGTCATCACGAGAGCTGCCCCTTCGACGTCAACGCCACCGCCGCACGAGGCCGCGGTGTTCGCGTCAACACTCGTGCCCGACAACGCGGCCCTGGCCCGGTCAGAGACCGCAATGCCGCCGCCAGAGTCGCCCGCGGAGTTGGCCGTGACGGTGTCGGACGTGAGCGTCACGGCCCTGCTCACGGTGCCGAAGCTGGCGACCCCACCGCCTTCGAAGGCCGCGGTGTTCCTGCTCACCGTGCTGCCGGTGATTTGTACCGAGCCGGCATCGCTGGCGATCCCGCCGCCATCGCCGGCCGCGGCGTTATGCCGGATAGCGGAAGCCTCGACGATCAGGGTGCCCGTGCTGAGGATCCCGCCGCCGTCGCCGGACGTGTTCCCGCCGGTCACGGTGACTCCCCTGATGACGACGGGACCGCCGGTCACGGTGATGACCGGGCCGCCGCCGGCGATCACCGTCGCGCCTGCCCCGACTCCAGACAGGGTCAGCGCCTTGGCGATCACGATGCCTCCGGCGAACCTGCCCGGCCCGACCCGGACGGTGCCGCCCGCAGGGGCGGCAGCTACGGCCGGCTGGATCTGGGTGTAGGGGCATCCCAGAGCGCAGACCGTGAAGGTCGCCGCGTCGGCCGGCCCGCCGGGCACTGCCCCCAGCCCTGCGACTGCCAGCCCAGCCGCGGACACGGCCGCGGCAAGCGGGAGCCGTCGCTGGCGCGCCGGTCTCATCGCTCGTCCCGCACCAGGCCCTCTGGACATGACCAACCCCTTTCCTTAACGCCCGCGTGAAAGGTCAGTGCCTTTGCTAGCTGGCCGCCTTAGGTCAACCGTGGCCCTGACAATAAGCCGCTCGAATACACTTCACGATGATGGCGCGCCGAAAAACAGAATGCCGCTAAATAGCCGTGAGTCAATTGCGAGCAAATACCCGCAGCACCACGTCCTGCGCTGATGAACGTCCTCGTGCCGGGCGGGCGGGATAGCTGGATGCGCCGAATAACCAGGTCGTCATCCGCCGGGCCGGGGGGCCGGCCGTTCCCTGGCAGCCGCCCTGGCCTGCAGCAGCTGGGACCGACCCTTCAGGGGCCTCGGCTGAGGGACAGGAGCTGGTAAATGCCAGCTCGCAGTTCCAGGGCTCTTCGGCTTTTCTTTTCTGGCGTCGAGCCGCTCGGTAAGTCCTGGGGCCTATGCCCGGCCTCGAGTGGGCTCGCGACGGGAGAGCAAACCGGTCAGGAATCGAGAAGCGCCGCGCACCGGACCGCACCTAGCGTGACCGGCATGACTTCCATCGAATCTGTCACGCTCGACGTGGCCGACCCCACAGCCGCCAGTCGCTTCTACACCACCGCATTCGGATTGGGCGCTCAGGTGCGCGTGCGGGCCAGCGACGCACCGACGACCGGCTTCCGCGGATTCACGCTGTCGCTGACCGTGTCCCAGCCGGTCGACGTCAGCGGCCTCATCGACGCCGCCCTCGACGCCGGCGCCATCCCGCTCAAGCCCGCCGCGAAGTCGCTGTGGGGCTACGGCGGCGTCGTCCAGGCCCCCGACGGGACGATCTGGAAGGTCGCGACCTCGGCGAAGAAGGACACCGGCCCGGCCACCGGCCAGATCGACCAGATCGTGCTCCTGCTGGGAGCCACGGATATCGCCGCCAGCAAGCAGTTTTACGTTGACCGGGGCCTGGACGTGGCGAAGAGCTTCGGCCGCAAGTACGTCGAGTTCGCCACCGCGCCGGGTCCCGTCAAGCTGGCCCTCTACGGCCGCCGCGCCCTCGCCAAGGACGCCGGCGTCGCTCCCGACGGCAGCGGATCGCGCCGGCTCGTGATCGGCAGCGATGCCGGGCCTTTCACCGACCCGGACGGGTTCGCGTGGGAGACCGCATGATCCCCGGGGGGTGACCAGCAGCTATGCCGAGGAGCAGCGAAACAGGTGACCAGACCGGTCAGGAATCGAGAAGCACGAGTCCCCGACCTGCAGCTAGCGTGAGGGCCATGGACATCACCATTCACGCGAGCTTCCTTCCGCATGACGACCCGGACGCCTCCCTGGCCTTCTACCGCGACGCCCTCGGCTTCGAGGTCCGCAGCGATGTCGGCCGGGGCACGATGCGCTGGATCCTGGTCGGCCCGCCTGGCCAGCCCGATACGTCCATCCTGCTGGCACCGCCGGTCACCGACCCCGGCGTCACCGACGAGGAGCGCCGGACCATCGCCGAGATGATGGCCAAGGGCGTCTACGGCTGGATCCTCCTCGCCACCAAGGACATCGATGGCACCTTCGAGCGCGTTCAGGCGAGCGACGCCGAGGTCGTCCAGGAGCCGACCGACCAGCCGTATGGCGTGCGCGACTGCGCCTTCCGGGATCCCGCAGGCAACCTGGTCCGCATCCAGCAGCGGCGCTGAGCTGGCCGGGGATCGCAGCCATGGACTGCACGGACGCGTACCGTGAGGCGCTGACCAGAGATTTCTCGTCCACGGCCTCATCGGCGCCGGAGCGCAGTCAGCGCCAGGACGCGGGCACTCACGTCCCCGCTGCTGCAGGTGCGGCAGCCGGGGGCGGCCCGGCGATGGCGCTCGCCGAGGATGCCACGGTCGGGATCGGCCCGCACCATCCTCAATTCGGTTAGTCCGGCCCGCTGCCGCGGCTTCACGGCCAGGGCCGATGACGATGCCCGGCCAGCCGGGTCTACGACGGGCGGGGCTGGTTTCCCGACCGCGCGCACAGCGCGTCAAGTCGCTCCAGGGTCTCGGCCATGGCCGCCGCCCAGATGTTGCCGTTGTCCATCTCGGCACGCTCTTCTTCCGGCGCCTGCGAGCAGTCGTAGATTTCCGTCACGATGGTCGCGTCCGGGCCATCGGGAGTGAGCTCTCCGATCCATCGAACTCCGGATGCCGCACCGGATTGGCGAGGACCTGGAAGATGTCGTGCGCTGGCGCGCAGATCCGCCGGGAGACGGCAACCGGCTGGTGCTCATCTTCAGTCATGAGATCCTTTCCCTTCCCTGGGACAGCCGCCCGGGCTGCCGATCCTCGTCGACTTCTGGATGGCCGCCTACCAGGCCATCGACCAGGATCCTCCTCAGGCCGGATGGTTGCCCTGGGTGACGAATCCCTGGCGGTGGCCGGAACGGTCGGTGTAGGCCCCGCCGGCGGCGCAGGTGCCTGGTGCGGGGCAGGAGATCGAGTCGACCGCGGCAGCCCCGCCGTTGTTCAGGGCTGGCAGGCTGGGCAGCTGGATCAGCTTGCCCCACACGCCGTTGTCCTCGCTGGCCACGAATCCCTGGCGATGGCGGGAGCCGCCGGAGTAGAGCCCGCTGGCCCAGCAGCGGCCCGGCGGGGCGCATGACACCGACAGGACCTGGGTCTGACCGCCGCCCGTGTTCAGCGCCGCCAGGCCGGGCACCCGGGTCGCCTGGCCCCAGCGGCCGTTCCGCTCGACGGCCACGAACCCCTGCAGGCCGCGGCGGCCCTCGTAGGACCCGCCGGCCAGGCAGTTGCCCGGCGAGCCGCACGACACCGAGCCGACGCCGGTCCCGCCCGTGTTCAGGGCCGCCAGGCCGGGCACCTCGATCGCCGTGCCCCAGGCGCCGTTCCTCTCGACGGCCACGAACCCCTGGCTGCTGGCATGCCGGTCCGTGTAGAACCCGCCGGCCACGCAGTTGCCCGCCGAGGTACACGACACCGTGTTGACACCCGCGTCCCTGCCCTTGCCCAGGGCTGCCAGGCCGGGCACCGCGATCGTCTAGTCCCAGACGCCGTTTTTCTCCTCGACGGCCACGAACCCCCCGACATCGTGACTGTCCGCGTCCGCCCAGGACCCGCTAGCGGCGCAGTTGCCCGCCGAGGCACACGACAGCGAGGTGACGCGGGCGAACCCGCCCTTTCCCGGGGGCCCCAGGGTCCCCAGGACGGAATCCCGGTCGCCGCGCCCCAGGCGCTGTCCTTCTCGACGGCCACGAAACCTTGCATATTGTTGCGGGCGTCCGTGTAGGACCCGCCCGCCGCGCAGTAGCCCCCCGGGGCGCACGACACCGAGCCGACGCCGGCGACAGGCCCAGACCGTGCCAGACCCTGCCGCCGCTGGGCGACGGCACGACGGTCAACCGCGACGGCCCTACTCAGGTGCTCGCCTTCGGCTCGCCGTCGCCGCGGGTGCCCAGCGTGATCGGCGATATCCAGTCCACGGCGACGCAGGAAATCCAGGCGGCCGGCTTCGCACTCGGGCACGTGGGCTTCGTCGTCGATCTCAGCTGTGAAGACATCGGCGTGGTGAAGACCCAGAGCCCGGCAGCCGGCACGTATGAACCGCCGGGCACGTCGGTCTCGATCGCCATCGGCAATGCGGGCGGCAAGTGTCTGTGACCGACCTGCCTCAGCGTCAACTTCAGCAGGCCATTTCAGCGCCGTTTCAGCGGTCATTGCCACACTCGTGGTGGGCCGCACCCAGGTCTCATCCTGTGCCGACGCGCGGGATCGCAGCAGGAAGGCTGGCGGACGGATGCCTGTTACACACGCAAAGGTCACAGGCTGGCGCCCGGCCGCCGCACTGGCCGGCGCGGCGGTCGTGGCTCTGGCCGGGGCGGCCGTCCCGGCGGCCGCCGTGCCCAGCCATCCGGCGGCTCACGCCGCCCTCCAGGCGCTCGCCCCGCCCAGCCTGTTCGACTGGGGCGATGAGGCCATTGGCGAGCTCGGCAACGGGGTGGACGGCCCAGACCAGCTCGCGGTTTCGTTCGGCAAGCCTGCCATGATCGCGCCCTCGCCGGCGCCGATCTCGTTGCCGGCGAGCGTGCAGCAACTCGTCGCCTTCAGCGACGACGGCATGGCCCTGCTGTCCAACGGAACGGTCGCGACCTGGGGAGATGGCTCGGATGGCCAGACCGGCGACGGAGTGAGGAATATTAGTCTCATCCCGATCGTCCTCTCCGGCCTGACCGGCATCACGCAGATCGCTGGTAACGGCGGAGGCGAGATGGCGCTGGATTCCAGCGGTGCGGTCTGGGTCTGGGGCAACAATCTGTCGGGCCAGGCGGGCAACGGCACGAACGACGGGCAGATTCTCGCGCCGCAGCGTGTCCCCGGGCTCAGCGGGGTGGTTCAGATCGCGGCCGGCGACGCGTCCGACTATGCCTTGAAGGCCGATGGCACCGTCTGGGCCTGGGGCTACAACGAACAAGGCCAGCTTGGCGAGGCAACGGGACCGGCAGCGGAATGTCCACCGTCCCCGTGCAGGTGCCGGGCCTGACCGGAATCTCACAGATCTCCGCGGGCATTTTCGAGACGTTCGCGCTGACCGCTTTCGCGGGCACGGTCTGGGCCTGGGGCGACGGTGGCTTCGCCGGCGACGGCACGACCAGCCCGCACTTCACCCCCGTTCAGACCGGCCTGAGCGGTGTCAGCCAGATCAGCGCCGGCGACTACAACGTTGTCGCGGTGCTGTCCAACGGAAGCGTCCTGACGTGGGGTGACGACAGCTATGGCGAACTCGGCACAGGAACGACTGACTTCAATAACCATCCCAGCCCGGTGCTGGTCAGGACGCTGGCAGGCGGGAGCCTGGCGGCGGTCGGCGAGGACGACGTCATGGTCGTCGCCTCCCCCGCGCCGCGGATTCCCAGCGTGATCGACGACACCCAGGCCGAGGCGGCGCAGGCGCTGCAGGCCGCCGGCTACGTGCTCGGCCACGTCGCGATCGTCGTCGACCTCACCTGCCAGTACCTCGGTGTCGTGAAGACCCAGAGCCCCGTCGCGGGCACCATCGACCCGCCAGGCACCAGCGTCTCGGTGACGATCGGGAAGGTCGGCGGCAAATGCCTCGGCTAAGCGCGGTTCTCGGAGCGGCGTTCGCCCTGGCCACCGGGCTGGGCCTGGGGCGACAACGTGGGCGGCTCGGCCGGCGACGGCACGACGGTTGACGGGTCGCGGAACCCCGCACATTTCGGATGTGCACCGAAGGCGTGCCGCGGACCAATTTGGCTCGGCGTCCTGGTCGCCGCTGGTCCTACGCTAGAGCGCATGACGCTCCCATCCGGCATCCCCGTCGACGAGCTCGATCCCGGCATCCGCCCCCAAGACGACCTGTTCCGGCACGTCAACGGCGAGTGGCTGGCGCGGACCGAGATCCCCGCGGACCGCGCTCGCTACGGCACGTTCGAGATTCTGGCCGCAGAGGCTGAGAAAGCGGTGCGCGAGATCGTGGAACAGGCCGCGTCGGCACCGCCAGGCAGTGAGGACCGGAAGCTCGGCGACCTGTATGCGAGTTACATGGACGCCGAGCGAGCAGAACAGCTTGGCTCGCAGCCCGTCATCGAGGCGCTCGCGGCGGCTCAAGCCGTCAGCTCCGTCCCGGAGCTGCTGGCGACACTCGGACGGCTGGAGCGACTGGGAGTCCGGGGTCTCTACCGGCTCTTTGTCGAGCCCGACCCTGGCAATCCGCAGCGTTACGTGGTGTTCTTCGAGCAGGGTGCGATCTCGCTGCCGGAGGAGAGCTACTACCGCGACGAGCGGTTCGCTCGCGTTCGCGACGCGTTCGCCGGTCATGTGCGGCGGATGTTCGGGCTGGCCGGGTTGCCGGAAGCCGACCGCGCAGCAAGAAGAGTGCTCGGCCTGGAGACGGCGGTGGCTGGGCACCACTGGGACAACGTGGCGAGCCGCGATGAGGAGAAGACTTACAACCTCTTCACTTGGACCGACGCCTTGGCTGCCGGGCCGGACTTGCGCGGGTGGCTGGCGGCCCTGGATCCGCCCGCCGGCGCCTTCGACGAGATCGTGCTCCGCCAGCCGAGCTTTAGCGCCGGGCTGGCCTCGTTGCTCACCGATGAGTACGTTCCGGCATGGCGGGACTGGCTGTGCTGGCAGGTGATCCACAGCGCCGCCGGGTACCTGTCCGAGGCGTTCGTCATGGAAGATTTCGACTTTTACAGCCGTACCCTGAGCGGCACCCCCCAGCTGCGCGAACGCTGGAAGCGTGGCGTGTCGCTGGTGGAGGGGGCGATGGGGGAGGCCGTCGGGCGAGCCTACGTTGCCCGGCACTTCCCACCCGGGGCCCGGGAGCGGATGGAAGTCCTAGTGGCGAACCTCGTCGAGGCGTACCGCCAGAGCATCGGCGAGCTTGAATGGATGGGTGCCGACACCCGCCGGCGGGCCCTGGACAAGCTCGGAAAGTTCATGCCGAAGATCGGCTACCCGATCCGCTGGCGGGACTACTCAAGCCTGAGCGTCGACCCGACGGATCTGATGGCCAATGTGCGGGCCGCTCATGCTTTCGAGTTCGACCGCCAGCTGAACAAGATCGGCAAGCCGATTGACCGCGACGAGTGGTGGATGACCCCGCAGGCCGTCGACGCCTACAACAGCCCCGGCCTGAACGAGATCGTGTTCCCGGCAGGGATCTTGCAGGATCCGTTCTTCGATCCCGGCCGCGACGACGCGGCGAACTACGGAGCGATCGGCGCGGTCATCGGTCACGAGATCGGCCACGGCTTCGACGACCAGGGTTCCAAGTACGACGGTGACGGCAGGCTCACCGACTGGTGGAGCGCAGCGGACCGGCAGGCGTTCGAAGCCCGGACCCGGTCGCTGATCGAGCAGTACAACGCTCTGGCGCCCAAGCAGACTCCTGACCAGCATGTGAACGGCGCGCTGACGATCGGGGAGAATATCGGGGATCTCGGCGGCCTCGGCATCGCCTGGAAGGCGTACCTCGAGTCGCTGCGGGGCGAAGAGGCACCGGTAATCGACGGTCTGACCGGCGCCCAGCGCTTCTTTATGTCGTGGGCTCGTGCCTGGCTGCAAAAGATCCGGGACGAAGAAGTCATCCGGCTGCTCGCCATCGACGAGCATTCCCCAAACGAGTTCCGTTGCAACCAGATCGTGCGGAACCTCGACGAGTTCTACGCCGCGTTTGATGTCGGCGCCACCGACGAGATGTGGCTCGAGCCCGCAGCTCGGGTCCGTATTTGGTAGCCACGGATTTCCGCACTCAAGCTCGGTGCGGTCAGCCGGCTTTCGCGGTCAGTCGGGATGCCCGCCGGCTTATCGGCGACACTGACGCCCCTGACGAACTGCCCGGTTATCAGCCCTGCCGCTCGTCATTTGAGACATGCTGCGCTCGTGTAGTACGTGCCCCGCCGTCTCAGACGGGTCCGACAGGGATGTTGCGAATAGCGTGCCGAAAGGCGGAACCTGGGTGGCCGGGCACGCTCGTCCTGCGCATGACGCCGGCCCCTTAGCATTTCCTCGTGAACCGGCTCCGCGTGAAGAAATTCGGCGTGGCCGCCGCCGCGGTCATTGTCCTGGTGGTCGCAGCGGGCGTGTACGTGCTCGTCGGCACCGGTCGTCCCGCCACAGGGAGTGGCTTGGGGAGCGCACATCCGCAACGCGTCGCACCTGCCGGTCTTCCAGGTCCGGGTGTTCTTCCACTACGTGCAGGAGCAGGGCGCCCGACTGGACCTCAGCTGACCGCGGCGGCCGCGCCCGGCACCGCCCTCCTGGGCCGCCTGAATGGCGTCTGCTAACGGCCCCCGACCCGGACCTTCTTGCTCCTGATCTTGCCGGCGTCCCATACTGGCAGGCCCGGCGCGCAGGCGTGCACCGCATCGGACAGCTCACCGAGACGGACCTTCTCGTCGTGCAGATCCACCGTCACGCCACGCTGGTCCGGGCCGGGCCGGCGCCGCGCACCCGCACCGGGCTGGACCTCCGCGCCGCCTGGCACGACCGCCAACTGCGAAATCCACTTCCCCGAGTCTGCATCGTCGCCGTCCTGCCAGCTGCGGAAGACGACCAGTCCCGCGACCTCGGGCCACGGGATGCACCGGGGCGGCTCTGCCAGGTAGATGCCCGCGTCACCGACCGCCATCAGGACCTGGCCCGCGATAGCGGCGCGGTCCCGCAGCCCGAAAATGCCGCCCGCCGCCATCAGGAACCCGAATACCAGGAAATCCCACACGCCCGCCACGCTGGCATATCCGGTCGCCACGCTGACGGCGGCCACCGTCAGCAACACAGCCGAGAGGGCGAACAGGAACACGGCGGCCCAGAACCCGAACCGGTCACGCCGGCGCAGCACGTATCGGATGGTCCCCGGGTAATCCGGTTCGCGAACGCCCGATCTCCCCACAACGATGCAACGCGCCCGCGCCTGCGGCGGTTCGACGCAGCCCATCGTCCTGATCAGATGGCGGCCCGACCGGTTCACCCGGCCCTATAGCTGGCCGGTGGCCGAGGGCTGCCGCAGCGCGCCCGCCGGCAGCAGGAGTGGTGGCCACCTGCACGTCAGCGCGGGGCCTGGCCCGGCTTAAGGATGCCACTCTTCGGTGACGGTCAGGTCGGTGAACTCGGGCGGGCCGGCGAGGATGTCGGCGAGGGTGGCCCGGACGGCCTGGAGACCTTCTTCGCGGCGCGGGTCCGCTTCGCGCGCGCGTGCCTTTGCCTCGCTCTCGAACACGATCAGCGTGTAGGCCTGCGACGGGTCCTTCTGATCGCGCATGATGATCGTCTGCAGCACGCCAGAATCGGGCTGCTCGGCGGCCTGCAGCTGCGCGGCTACCTTTGCCGTGTCCGTACCTGGCTTCAGCTGGAACTTCATGAGCTGCGCCCACATGTGGCTTCTCCCCTCGCCGGTGGCGAGCCGTCTTCCGCCATGGCCTGGTGATGGCCGCGGGCGACATCTCCCGGGGCCGTTCCGCCAGGGCGTGAAATGTGCCCCCCGCTAGCGGAATGAGACGACTGTGCCGGACCGTATCAACGCGGCTGCGGTACACGCAAGGCCGGCCGGGCGCTCGCCACGCCGTGGCCAGCAGGTCCCAGGCCCGTCTGGGCCGGTGATCGGCGCGGCCTCGGCCCGGCCCTGCCTTGGCGTGCCCGTTCTGCGCGGACGGCCCTAGCCGCCCAGCTCGCCCCGGCCGCGCCCTGGCCGGCGGGCTTCTTGTCGTTTCGCGCACGTGGTGATGGTTCCTGGCCGGGGTGCCGGCCGACGGGTACCACGCCGCGCCCGCATTAGCCGGTCTGGCTCACGACGAACCCCTTGGGGGTGCTGCACCCATATCAGGCGGTTCTGAGAGTGTGCCGTACGTGACGGCTGGTCCCACGGCGCCGGTTCAGGCCGGCTGGACGACGGTGGCCATGGTGCCGATCAAGTGCCGGAATCGCTGGACCGGCCCGGGTTCGCCGGCGATGTCGATGGCGGTGTCTGACCCGGCGAAGATGAGGGCGGTCAGGGCCTGGGTGGTCGCGGTGATCGTGACGTCGGCTCGTGCGGGTGGGGCCCCCGTGGTGAGCGACCATTTGCGGCCGTCGCTCTCGACGAGGTAGTCCGCGCCATCGAGCCGGAACAGCCAGCGGGCTGGTTCGTGGTCGCCGGCGGCGAGGTCGATGGCCTGGGTGACGGAGCGGAGCAGGTGCTCGGCGTGCAGCGGCTCACCGGGCTGGGGCGGACGCCAGGCATGCTGTAGCCCCCACCGGCCGAGTGCGTCAAGGACGGGTCCGAGGTCAGCTCCGGCCGGTGTCAGGCGGTACCAGACCTCCCGCCGGCCCGGCTTTCGGTCGGCGGCGACGATCCCGGCGTCCTCAAGCTCGCGCAGGCGCTGGCTGAGCGTCTTGGGGGTGATCCCGCCGAGGCGGTCGATCAGGTCGGTGAACCTCTTGGCGCCGGCGAGCAGGTCGCGGATCACCAGCAGGCTCCAGCGGTCGCCGACGCGCTCCAGGGCGCGCGCGGTCAGGCAGAAGTGGTCGTAGGTGCGGACGTTCCTTGTCACGTCCTCCATGATACTAGTTGATAACTACTATCTACAAGCTACTATCTTGTAGATACTTAACTATCGGAGGAGGATGTCATGTACGACCCGCCTGGTTATCTGTGGGCGATCATCGTCGCCGGAATCGCCGCGATCCCGGCCGCGACCTGCGTGGTGCTGTACGGCGGCGCGGTTCGGGCCGGCCTGGGCCGAAAGCGCGCGGCGCTGCTCGCCGGGGGCGCGGCTGTCGTGCTCGGCGGCTGGTTCACCGCCAGCGCGGTGATCGCGGGTCACGGCTGGTACCACACGCGGATCGGCCACGGGGTGCCGTGGCTGCCGGTCGCAGTGGTCGGCTTCCTGGGAACGCTGCTGGTCCTCAGCCGGGTGCCGGTGGTGGCGCGCGCCCTGGCCGCACCGGGCATGGTGCGCCGTCTGGAGCTGCCGCACTCGTTCCGGGCCGCGGACGGGGTGGCCTTCCTGCTCATCATGGCCCTCGGCCATCTGTCCCCGCTGTTCGCCGTGCCCGCGGGCCTGGGCGACGTCGCCACCGGCATCGCCGCGCCGCTGGTCGCGCTCAGGCTCGCGCAGGGCAGGGGCCGCCGCGCCGCCCTATGGCTCAACGCGTTCGGCATGACTGACCTGGTCGTGGCCCTCACCCTCGGCGCCGTAACCGCATACCAGCTGATCCACGTCGCCCCGTCCGGCGCGCCGATCAGCGAGCTCCCGCTGGCGCTGGTCCCGACCGTCGGCGTGCCGCTGCTGCTCGCCCTTCACATCACGTCCGTGCGCGCGCTGGTCGGGGTCCGGCGGGCCCCGCTGCCCGCCGCCGGCCCGCTCACGGCCGCCGCGAAATAGAGGAGAAGAAATGACTCGCGCGCCTTCGAAACCGCTCGTCCTTGTCGCCTTGCTCATGGCGTCGTTCGTGATCAATCTCGACACCACCCTGGTCAACGTGGCGCTGCCGACACTGACCAGGGAACTGGGCGCCACGACCGCACAGTTGCAGTGGGTGGTGGACGCCTACAACCTGGTCTTCGCCGCGCTGCTGCTGACCTCCGGGAGCCTGTCCGACCGATTCGGCCGCAAGGGCATGCTGATGGCCGGGCTGCTGGTGTTCGGCCTGGCCAGCTTCGCCGGCGGATATGCCACGTCCCCAGCCGGGCTGATCGCCGCTCGGGCCGTCATGGGCCTCGGGGCGGCGATGACGTTCCCCGCCACGCTTTCGCTGCTGACCGGGGTGTTCACCGGCCGCAAGGAGCTGGCGCTGTCCATCGGCCTGTGGGGAGCCACGGCCGGAATGGCCATCGCCCTCGGGCCGATCGTGGGCGGATTCCTGCTCGAGCACTACAGCTGGTCGAGCATCTTCTACACACTCGGGCCGGTGTCGCTCGCCGTCATCGCCCTGGCCGCGCGGTTCGTCCCGGGCTTGAAGAACCCGGTGCCGCACGGCCTGGACTTCCCGGGCCTGATCCTGTCTGGCGGCTTCATGGGACTGCTGGTCTACACCATCATCGAGGCTCCGGGCCGGGGCTGGACCTCGGCGGCGTCGCTGCTCGGTTTCGCCGGCGCCGCTGTCCTGCTGATCGCATTCATCGCCGGCGAGCGCCGCACCGATCAGCCGATGCTCGACGTGCGGCTGTTCGCGAACATGCGCTTCAGCGCCGCCAGCGCCTCGGTCACCGTCGCGTTCTTCACCCTGTCCGGGTTCATCTTCCTGATGACCCAGTACTTCCAGTTCGTCCGGGCCTACGGCCCGCTGTCCGCCGGCGTGCACCTGCTGCCCGTCGCGATCTCCGTCGCGGTCGGATCGACCGCCGGCACCCGGCTCGCGGTCCGTCTCGGTACCAAGATCATCGTCGCCGCCGGGCTGGCTATGCAGGCGGGCTTTTACTTCTGGGTCGCCGCAGACATCACGCCCACATTCAGATACGGGATCATCGCCGTCCAGATGGTCGTCTACGGCCTAGGCATGGGCCTGACCTCCGCGCCCGCGACCGAGTCGATCATGGGGGCCGTCTCGGCCCGCCAGGCCGGTGTCGGCTCCGCCGTGAACGACTCGACCCGCCTGCTCGGCGGCACCCTCGGGGTGGCCGTCATCGGCAGCGTCTACGCCTCGCTGTACGCCTCGCGACTTACCGCCTCCCTTCCCGCGATGTTGCCGCACACCCTGACGAACCTGGTCCGCCAGTCCGTCGGGGCAGCGTTCGGTGTCTCCGGCCAACTCGCCGCTCACGGCCACACCGCTGCGGCCGTCGCCGTCCGCCAGGCCGCCACCAGCGCGTTCGACCACGGCCTCAGCGTCGGATGCGTCGTAGCCGGAGCCGTCGCCCTCGCCGGCGCGCTGCTCGCCGCCGTCTTCCTGCCCGCCCAGCCGCCGCGGATGCCCGGACCTGAACACCACCAAGCCGAACTGGCGGCAACCGCAAGCGGCGGAAAGGACCTCGTGCGATGACCTACGGAGAAACGACTGTCGGCCAGACGATCGGGCGCCTCCTGGGCGAACATCCAGACCTGGACCCGTCTGCCGACGGCGCGCTGGACAACGTCGACCAGTTCCACATTGGCGGAGCCGATGCAGTCGGCCTGCTCATCGGCGGCCTCGCGCTCGCCGAAGGCGACCGGGTCCTGGACATCGGCTCGGGATTCGGCGGGCCCGCGCGGCAGATCGCGCGCCGCACCGGCAACCGCGTCACCGGCCTCGACATCACCCCGGCCTACGTCCACGCCGCCCGCGACCTGACCGCCAGAGCCGGGTTGCGCGACCTCGTCGACTTCCGGGTGGCCGACATCGCCACGTTCGAACCTGATCCGCTGTTTCAGGCCGCGATAACGATGCATGTCCAGATGAACGTCCAGGACAAGACCGCCTGGTTCGCGCACATCGCGCGTTGCCTGGCCCCCGGCGCACGCCTGGCCATCTGGGAGGTCTGCCAGCCGTCTTATGCCGACCTGCCCTGGCCGATGCCGTGGTCACTCGACGGAACCGACAGCTTCGTCGTCACCGCCGGCTCACTGCGCGCCTCGATCGAGCGGGCCGGCTTCGCCGCCGCCGAGTGGACGAACGAAACGGCCTGGGTCCAAGCCTGGATCACCAGGACCTTCGCGAACGGCCTGCCCGCCGGACCGGCGCTGCCGATGCTCCTAGACGATGGCTACACCCGGGTCCTCAACGCCACCACCGCACTCGGCAACGGCTCCCTCGAGATCTGGCGAGGGGCCTTCACCAGGAGCGCCGGCTAACTCTCGCCCGCCGGGGCCTCAGTGGCTAGCTGCACCGATTGAACGCCCGAAATCCCACCGACTACTGCCAGGCCGGCGACACCCGCTACCACGACCTCCGGCACGAATACAGCCGCGTCACCAGGGGCCTGGCCGCTGTCCGCTAGTCACGGGGTCTGCGCGCAGCCGTCACCTAGGCTCGATGGCAGCGTGGGCCGGGGTCTGGGTATCGCGACGCGCCTTGACCGCCATCATGCGTCCCGGCGGTCCAGCAGCGTCCAGGCGATGGCGTACACGATGGCGATGAACAGGCACATCACGCCGAAGCCGGGCCAGGGCTGGAGGGTGTGGGCGGAGTGGTAGACGCTAGTGATCTGGCTTCCGGCCTGGGTCGGCCAGAACTCGGTGACCGGGTTCCGCCACGAGTCCGGCAGCGCCTCGGCGATCAGGGGGAGGACGAGCACGACGGCCATCATGCAGGCGATGGCGGCGGCCGCTCTCCAGACCAACGATGCGGAGCACCTCGCCCACCCGGCTGCGGGGGATGCCGTTACTCCGGGCCAGGCACAGCAGGTGGTCGCGGGCCCGGCGGCCACCGTGCAGCGCCTTAGCGTCGAGGAGGGCGCCCACCTCACGCATGGGTGCCGGCAGGTCGCGGTAGCAGCGCCCGCCCACGGTTACCGAGCCCTGGGTCGGCACGGCGAGGCCCAGGATCATCCGCATGGTGGTGGTCTTCCCGGCGCCGCTCGGGCCGAGGAAGCCGGTGACCATGCCGGGCCGGATGGAGAAAGACAGGTCGTTGACGGCCATAGTGGAGCCGTAGCGCTTGACCAGGCCGTGGGCTTCGATCATCGCTCTACAGCGAACGGGACGGCGAGGTCGATGCCGGGGTCGCTCGGCCCGGCCGCGAGATAGGTGGTGCGCAGGCCGAGGTCCTCGGGCTCGACGGCAAGACGCTCGCCCTCGTGCTCATGCTCCTGCTCCTGCCCCCAGGCATCCAGCGACTCGGCAGCGAGCTGCCAGTGCACCGCCCCGTACCCAGCTGGCAGCGCGACGAACGCCTCCCGGTGCGCCGGTTCGGTTCGCAACGTCAGCTCGGGATAGTGCTCCGCGAGCGTGTGCGCTTCCCCCGCGGGAACCGGCCTGCACCATTCGATCAGGCCATCGCCGTCAGCGCTCGGGTGGCTCCAGTAGATGCACAAGGGCGCGCCTTGTCGTCCTTCGATCTTCGGGAGCGGGCGCTCGCGCAAGATCGCGATGAACTCCTTGCCGAACGCCCATTGCCCCTGCTCGTCGACGTTTCGCTTCAAACAGAGCAGGCTCCGCTCGGGCATCTCCCGCGTGGCGACTTCGTACATGACGGACCTCTTTCCGCGCAACCGGCTGACGAGGTAGTCGGCGAGATCGCGCCGCGCGTCGTGTGCTGCTTCGGCGTCGCGCCAGCGCTCGGCGATGCGTGTCGCCGCATCGGCCGGATCGCATGCGAGCAGCTCCTTGACCGCCGCGAGCGGCAACTGCAACTGGCGCATCATCACGACAATGCGTGCCTCGTCGAGCTGGGCTGTGTCGTAGTAGCGATAGCCAGACACCTGATCGACGCGCGAAGGCACCAGCACCCCGCGATCGTCGTAGAGGCGGAGCGCCTTCAGCGAAAGGCGGGACCGTCGTGCGAACTCTCCGATGCTGATTTCTTCCACGCGGACTCCTCCAGCCGGGCCGACTCGACCCGGCAAAGTGAGTGTGCGGGCTCCCCCAAGGGGAGAGTCAAGGCGGCGGAGGCGAGATCGGGTGTAGCACAAACTAATGGTAGCTCCACGTGTACGTAGAGTAGTCAGGACAATTCGCCGCGGGCTGAACCGGCGCTGACGATCAGCTTCGGGTCGTGCGGGTATACCGCCGGACGGGGATCTCAGCCGATCGGCTCGCGATGCACCCACTCGACGAGGTTGTCGGACGCGAGCGCCCGCACGCGCGCGGCGTACCGGGCGAGGTCGGCGTCGTCGAGGAGGTCGCGCCACTGGCCGCTCGTGCCGCGGCTGAAGAACGCGGCGGGATCGATCCAGTGCTCCGGACCGCCGCCGGGGACGGTCGTGCCGGCCCTGCGGCGCATCGACTCGAACGTCGCCGCCTGGACCAGGCGGGGCCATCGGTGCTCGTCGACGTCGATGCCGAGGCGCGCGGCCAGCTGCCGCATCTGCCCCTCCAGGTCAGCCTTCAGGTCGTCGTAGTGCAAATACACGACGTCGAGATCGTCGGCGGCGTCCCGGAACGTCTGCAGGTGCTCTGCAGTGCGCCGCAGCGACGACCCGACCTGCGTCGACGGCGTCTCGTCGTCGACCCACTGCCAGAAGCGGTCCCGCTCGCCGTCGGGGCGCGGCCGCGGTGGCCGCAATGGTCCGGGCTCGATACCGTCGACCGCGGCCGCCCGTTCGCGTTGGCTGAGGAACGCGCCGATGTCGGTGTTGTCGATATGGTGGTCCATCGACAGCCCCACGTCGCGCGGGTCCCGCCCGACGCAGATGTACGTGACCGTCGGATCGTTGGGTATCCCGTCGAGCGGCGTGTGGGTCTTGATAAACCGGCGGTGCGTCTGGGCTTCCAGGTCCGCGAACACGTCTGTGCGGGCGCGAGTCACCATGTCGATCCACGGCGAGAGCGTGTCCAGCGGGAGCGGGAGCTCCGGTTCCTGCAGTATGAGCAGGGCGCAGATCATCTGCGTCCACGTCGTCCCGCACTTTGGCGGGGTGCTGATGATGATGTCGCCGGGGCGGAGCTCGAAGCCGTCCCAGCGGCTGCTGTCGTACATACTCGCCTCGTAGCGGCGCACGGCCGTCATCCTTGCAGCGGATCCGATCCCGTGAGGCCCAGATGACTCACCGCACGACATCCTGCCGAGGGCTCAACACTGAGGTTCCGAAGGGCGTCGCGCAACAGTACGCAGGCAGCACCCTCCCATAATGCCCGATCTCGAACACTCCGCGAGGGCATCATGAAGCCAAGAGGATGAGCGCCGAACGGCGGTTCTGACGCCGTCATGCTCGCTGGGCATTCAGCCAGTTCAAGTACATATAGAGCCGTAGGGGTGCGCAGTCTTCGACGGTTGGTCCTCACGATGCGATGGTCCTGGGCGCGAGTTCCGTTGAACTCTTCTCGCACGGGTCCGCAGGCGATTTCGAATGGCGGCGGGGAGAGCAATACCATCTAATGGCCACCACGGCATGATAACTGACAGCCGCGCCCCCTCGGTGATCAGCGAACCCCGCGCGCGCCCGCGGCCAGCGTGACCAGGGCGATCAGGACGGGGCCATCGCCGTCACCACGAAGCTCATTCCCCTTCTGGCTCCCTGGCGCTTCTCTCGGACCATTTGCTCAGTTACCCGCGTCCGGCAGAATATCCGCATCGCGGCAATTGACGCGATCCGGCGAGATGAGGCGGACGATGAGGGAAGCGATGCGGCGAGAACACGGGACCGGGCGGATCGGAGCGGCGCGCGCTGGCGGTGGCGGCAGTGGCCGCCGCAGGCGCGCCGGGAGCCGCGCACGCGGCCGCCCGTGCGCCAACGGCCGCGGCCCGGCCGCCGGCTGCCACAGCACCGCCGGCCCGCTTCATCGGGGTCGCCATGGCGGGCGGGCCGACCAGGCTGGCCGCCTACGCCGCGAGCGACGGCGGCCGGCTGGGGTTCCTGACCACGCAGCAGCCGGGGGGCGGCGCCAGCGGGCCTGCCCTGTCGGCAGACGGGCGCACCGTGGCCTTCAACCGCGCGCTGGGAACGTGTGCCGGAGCGATCGACACCGTGCCGACCCACGGCGGCAGGGAACGGACTTTGATCGCGATGACCGGCAGCGGCCGGCGCACGGCGATTCCCTTCGATCCCTCCTACAGCAGCGACGGAAAATACCTGCTGTACGAGACCATCCGCTGCCTGGCCCCGCACCGCCCGCTCGTGCACCTGCGGACCCTCGCCACCGGGCGGGAAATGACCGCCCCGGACGCACGTCACCCCGTCGCTGACGGGGCTGTGCTGGTGAACTCGGACAAGCAGTTCGCGTACCTGACGCCGCGCGGGCTGCTGGCCGTGCGGCAGGTGCCGTCGTTCGCCACGACGATCCACGCGCCCGCGCGCGGCTGCCGCTACCAGCAGCTGGCCGGCACGGAGAGCAGGCTGATCGCCTTGCTCCAGTGCGGCACGCGGCACCAGCTCAGCGTAGTCGCCGTGTCGGCGCGCACGTTCGCCGTCACCGGGACGCTGGCCAGGCTCGGCCCGTGCCTGGCCGGCACGAGCCTGAGCGTGGCCGGCCGCGCTCGGCTGGCGATACTCGCGGAGACCCTGGACGCCTGCGGGCCGCCGCTCAGCGCACGCTCGCACATCCTGGTGGTCGGCGCGGCATCAGTCAGGCAGGTGCGGTCCGGCGTGTTCACGCGGATGCCGCAGCAGGTCATCTGGTAGCCGGCGTTGACGCCGACCGCGCGACCGCCGGTGGCGGTCTGCCCGAGGGTGTTGGTGGCGGTCATGGTGTGGGTGAGCTGCTGTCCGCTGACGACCGGGTCCGGCGAGCCGGTGTTGGTGAGCGGAAGGTCCGCTGGGGGCCGCCGCCCCCGCCGCCGCGCCCGGGTCACGCTGAAGGCCCGCGAGATCGCTGCGTCGATGGGGTTCGACACCCTCTGCACCGTTTACTCCGCCCGGCGCGCCGCCGCGCCGCTGCCGCCAACGGTGAGGTGACCGGCCTCTCCGCCAGCGTGCAGGCGAGGCCCATGTCCTGGCTGGTGTCACGATCACCTCGCTGATCCAGCCCCGAGGCGGGCGGGCCGTTACGGCCCGCCCGATGCCCGTCCACGGTCATGGCATGGCCTCAGGGTCGGTCGTCATGTCGCCGCAGGTGAGCGCGCAGGGTAGGCCATGGCCTTCTACTTCGCGCCCCTCGGGCAGATATGCCTCTGGCTGATCTCTGCAAGAGTTAAGCGCCTAGTCGGTGTCACCGAAGGCCGAGCAACTCGACCGGAAGGCACGCCCGCGATCATATTGACACGTCGCGGGAGCCAGGTGGTTCCAGCCGCCGCCGCCGTGCACAGACATTGTTACCGGGACCGGAAAGCGGCCGCTGGAACCCACCCAGCTCCGACCAGGACGTCGACGCTGCCCCTACTCGTTCGCGGCCACGCCTACCCGGTGGCCCTGGCCGTCCGCGAAGACCCCGAAGCTCGTCCCCGGCACGTGCTGGGCAGGCTGGATAATCGTCCCGCCAAGCTCCGCAGCCCTCTGCAATGTCGCTTCCACGTCCTGAACACCTACGAAGAACAGAACTTCATCCTCGGCGCTCTGACGAGGGCTGATGGCGACATAGGTCCCGCCCTCCACCCCGGTGTCGATGAACGTGTAGCCGGGAAACACCCCTTCGGACGAAACCTTCCACCCGAACAGGTCCGCAAAGAACTTGCGGGTGACATCGGGATCTTCTGAACGGATCTCAGCATGTATGACGGGATGTGCCACGAGAAGCCTCCTGCGAGTCGATGTTGATGCCCATCACCTGAAACGACGTTCGAGCGTCGGCCAGATCGACACTGAGCTCCCCCCGCTTCCCGGACATCTGTGGCGTGTCACTGGTCAGCTGCCGCTCTCGATGCCAGACACCGGGCTTGGCGCTCTGGTGATCCGACAGGCCGGGCCCACAGTTGGGCCAAGTTAGACCAGCAGCCAGAACACGTCTACGTCGAAGACGCCGGTCGACCGGTCAGGATCGCCGTAGATCTCCCAGCGAGGTCCGGCCACCCGGTACCCGTTCGCCTTGCTCCACTCGTGCACCGCCTGATGAGTGTCGCCGATCTTGGCGATCGGGCCGGTGTGGGTTGCGGTGGCGACGAGGCCGCCCGGAAGCGCTGACGCGACAACTTGACCGGCGGGATCGAATGAGCCGCCGACCTGAACGCCGACTTCGACGTCGGGGACGTCGTCCTTGTAGAGCATGATGTTGTGCCCCTGCTTGTAGAGCCCTTCCGGGGCGTTGCCCCGAAGAAAGCTCCACACCTTGTCGAGCATCGGCCCCCACATCATCGGGAACTCCGCCCACGTTGCCGCGGCCACTACCACCGCCGTCGGCATCGGTTCGACGGTCTTCACGATCACCTCGACAGCCATGGCGCGGAGCATACGCCGTAGTCCTGACCAGAGAGTGCCTTCAGCTGGAGCTCCGCCCTACGGGCAAGGATTAGTGCGAAACTTCAGCGATGGCGAACAGTCAACCAGCAGGTCAGCACGCTGAGGAACTGATCAAGGCCAAATCGTGGCCCAAGACAATCCAGGATTTTGGAGGGCAAGCTGCGGCGGGAGACTGGCCGGTGCTGTCCCGGTGGCCCCAGGCGGTGGTCTCGTAGCGGGTGCGTGTCTTGACGCATCCGTGCAGGAGGCCGACGAGCCGGTTGGCGAGCCGGCGCAGGGCGTCGTTGTGCTCGATCCCGCGGCCGCGCAGGTCGTCGCGTCAGTGGACTGCGGCCTGTACCAGCTGGACAACTGCCTGCTCTACCGCCGGGCTCCACTTCTGCAGCGCGAACGACACAGGCCACAGGTCGCCGTCGTCAAGGTTCGCAGCGTCCTGGAACTCCAGCGTCGAGTACCGGGTGCTGAATTTGCCGGAGTTCTTGAAGGAGACGACGACCTTGCCGTCAGCATTGACGTAGGCGGGCATCCCGTACCAGGTCTTCGGCGACAGCGCCGGGGCGGTGGCGGTGACCGTCGCATGGACGCGCTCGGCGATCGCGCGGTCTTCCGGCGTCATCTTGGCGATCGAGTCGAGGACCGCTTGCAGGTCGTCGGCCTTCTTGGTGCCCTTCTTGCCCTCGGCCCGCAGCTCCGCGGCGCGCTGTTTCATGGCGGCGCGCTCCGCGGCGGTAAAGCCGCCGGACCCGGCCTGGGAACTCGTTGCAGGCATTGTCATCCTCCCCTTTGATCCTGTGGCTGGACGCGACACCGGCCAGCAGACCGAAGGCTAGTCCCGCCGTAGCGGCTGGTGCTTCTTGATTCGTGACCGGTGCGGTGACTCAATTCCCGGCGCTCGATTTGCCTGCCGCATAGTTCTGCCCGGCGCGGAGACTCCGGCGGAGCCCGGGGGGTGCCTGGAGCGGCGATCCCGACGCGACGCTCGACACCTGGCCGGCGTCGCCGGAGAGCCAGTCTGGAGGGGTTCGGTGAGACAGGCCCGTTCCGCCTGATGGCGGCCACCGAGGGCTGGTCGGGTTCTGGGATACGCTTCCAGCAGCAGCTACCGTGCGCATCCGGCGTTCGCCCGGACGGTCGAGGTCAGCATCTACATGGACCCCAGAGCGCGCGGCAAGGGCGTCGGCTCGCTGTTGTACAGCGCCCTGTTCGAAGAACTGCGCCCGGAGCCGCTGCATCTGGCGGTGGCCGGCATCGCCCTGCCCAACGACGCCTCGCTGGCCTTGCACCGCAGGTTCGGATTCACCGAGGTGGGCATCTTCGACGAATACGCCATCAAGCACGGCTCCTACGTCAGCTCGATATGGATGCAGCGCCGACTCTGACGCCCGCGGGCCCGAACGGCGGAAGTCCTGCGAGAAATTCCTTCGGCAAGCTGTCGGAACTGGAGCGAGGCGTTCGTAGATGAGGTGGGATGCGGCAGGAAGATGCCGCCGTGAGATGGGAGTCGTGGGATGACGCGGTACCTGATCTCGTTCGGTGCCCACGCGATGGACCACATTCCCGACGAGGAGGGGCCTGACGTGGCCAGGGCCGCGCACGCGGTTGTCCAGGAGGCCATCGACGCGGGCGTGTACCTGCTCGCGGGCGGACTGGAAAGCCAGCGGGCCAGCGTCGTGGCCACGGACGGGACAGTCAGCGACGGCCCGTACCCGGAGGCCGTCGGCGGACTCACAGTCGTCGACGTGCCCTCACGTGCCGAGGCGCTGGAATGGGCGGCCAAGATCGCCGTCGCCTGCCGGTGCGCGCAAGAAGTCCGGGAGATCGGGCACGATCCCGAACTCGACGAGATGCTCGGCAAGGCTGATGGCCGACCGTGACGTCGACGACGTCTACCGAACGCTGCGCACGGCTTGCCTTGGCTGCGGCCGTGAGCATGCACGCGGCCAGGATTCTGGCTTCGACAACCTGGATCATGACCTGATGTCGCTGCTCGGCAAAGGGGAGCCATGCAACTTCTGCTGACGTCTTCTGGCATCGCCAACACGAGTATCCGCGACGCGCTTGTCGGCCTGCTGGGCAAGCCGATTGAGGAGTCCAGCGCCCTCGTCATTCCGACCGCGATATACCCCTTCCCCGGCGGTGCTGGCCGCGCATGGGAGGCGATCTGCGGAAGGAGCAAGAGTCCCTTCGCCGGATTGGGCTGGAAGTCTTTGGGAGTGCTGGAGCTCTCCGTGCTGCCGAGCATCGCCGAAGAATGCTGGGTCCCGGCGGTCCAGGAGACCGACGCCCTCCTGGTTTGGGGCGGTGATCCGGTGTTCTTGTCGTATTGGATGCGGCGGTCCGGGCTAGCCGACATCTTGCCGTCGCTGCCCAGCGAGATGGTCTACCTGGGGGTGAGCGCCGGGAGCATCGCGGCAACCTCCACCTTTGCCGAGACTTACCGTGAACCGCGTCGCGGCAGCGGCGATGCGCTCTCGACCGAAGACATCGTGTTCGATACACCCGGCGGCGAAATCCGCATGATCCTGGTCAAGGCTCAGGGAGTCGGGCTGGTCGATTTTGCGATCATTCCGCACGTGGACAGCGGCGATCACCAAGACGTGGCCATTGCAGAACAGTGGGCCGCGAGGATGCCGGCGCCGACATACGCGATCGACGACCAGACCGCCATCAAGGTGACCGATGGCAGCGTCGAAGTCGTATCTGAGGGGCACTGGAGGTTCTACCCAAGTACGGCGAACTCAGCGGAAAGGTAATGACGACGACGCGGCTACCCGGCTCCAGACGTTGGCGGGATAACTGTCGCTCGTCAGCAGCATGGAGCCGCAGGTTCGCCACTCATGGGACCACCGGGGCGACCGGGGCAGAACAACCAGTCGGCGTGGTCACATACCTTGCAGCGTCTGACCGCGCACCCGACCAGATCGGCGAGAGTGTGCACGCCTCGACATCGACGGGCGATCACGCCCCGTAATCGCGGGCTGAGCCGGCACACCGAGCCGAGCGACATGCACTCTCGGTCATTGACACTGATCTGTCGTGCCCGCGGCACTCCCGGCTTGTTACTTCGGCCCTGGTCAGCGGGCCGCGGTGACCATGATCTCGACGAGGAGGCTGGGATGAGTCAGCTGCGCCTGCACGCAGGCGCGCACTGGTGGGTTGACCGGGTCGACCCATTCGTTCCAGGCCTCGTTGTGCTCCACGAACGTGGCCATGTCCGCCAGCCAGACCTGGGCGGTGAGCAGCCCGGACTTGTCCGTTCCGGCTGCCTTGAGCTGATCGTCGATGCGCTGCAGAACCTGCGCGGTCTGCGAGCGGACGTCGCCAACCGGGTCAGGAATGACGCCGCTGAGATACACCGTGTCGCCGCGGGTGACGGCAGTGCTGATGATCGGCGCGACCCGCAGGTACGGCTGCGCTATGTCCGGGCTGATTATCCCGCTGCGGGAAATCTGCACTGGTCTTCCTCCATACTGTTGGTCAGTTACATACCCATAGTATGTAACGTACCCTCAGAGCGTGCCAGTGTCCAGGCGGGATGAGTACACCGAGGCGACGCGGCGGGCCTTGCTTGACTCGGCCGCTGAGGCATTCGCGCGCAAGGGCTACGCCGCAGCGTCGCTGGACGAGATCGCCCGCGCCGCGCGGCTCACCAAGGGCGCCGTGTACCACCACTTCGGCGGCAAGCAGGATCTGTTCCTGGCCGTCTACGAAGAGGTCTATGCCGAATTCACCACCGGGTTGCAGCGGGCCGCCGAGCAGGTGACCGATCCCTGGGAGGGCTTCCTGGCGGGCATCCGGGTATTCCTGGACGCCTGCATGACCACGCGCTTCCGGAGGATCGCGCTTGACGAGGCTCCGGCCGCGCTCGGCTGGCACGCCTGGCGCGAGATCGAGGCACGGCGGGCAACGATGCTTAGCGAGCCTTTGTCCGAGCTGATGCGGGCACGGATACTGAAACCAGAACCGGCCGTCCTGCTAGCCCGCGTCGTGCAGGGAATGGTCGGCGAAGCCGGCCGCGCGATCGCCGAGGCGCCCGACCCGGACGCCGCCCGCCGCGACGCGGAGGCATTGGTCACGGGCCTGCTGGCCGGGCTGCGCACGAGCCGATGACAGGCACAGAGGGCCTGGTCCGGGGCCAGCGGCCGGCAGGGTAGGGAGCCGGCCTCCGCAGGGGGCAACGGCCACGGCCGGATCAGTTGTGACCAGGGTTTCTTCTGGTGCCGTTCGCCCCAGCCGCACCCTTTGCCCCGACAGCACCAGGATTGCCTGGCACGCCAGCCTTGCCCGGCCCGTCGCCAGGCAGGCCACCCTGCCTGTGAGGCTCGATTACTCCATCTCGCCTCGGCGGCCCGTGCGGCGCCTTGCTGCTGGTAGATCTGCAGCGCTTTGCCGCAGGCTGGCTGCGGACTCGGCCGCGGCCCCGGCGACGCGCGATACCTCGGCTTTGGCGAGCATGATCTCGGCGATCAGGGCAGATTTGCTGGTCGATCTGGCGCACTCGAGGGCTTCGTCGCAGAGCGACGTCGCATCTGCGGTCTGGCCGCGCTGGGCGAGTATTTTCGCCTTGACTGCGCGATGGCGGGCTTGGGGTTCCACGTCGTCCGCGGGCGCGAGTTGCGCGGTCTCCTCGGTCATTTGCAGTGCTTCGTCAAAGAGGCCCTGCGCATAGAGCGCTTCCGCCAGCAGGCTCGCGATCATCGAGCCGAATCGCCGGTCGCCGATAGCGCCCAGCGCGTCGTGCCCTCGTCTCAGCTCGCGTTCGGCTGCGACCGAGTCTCCGGCGGTGAGCTCGATCATGCCGCTGTGGATCGAGACGAGGGCGAGGGTGCGCTTGGCCCCGAAGCCGGCCAGCATCCTTTCCGGCCCGGCGGGCAGGCCCGCCGAGGCCATCTGCGTGCGCAAGCCCGCAAGAAAGAGTCGCGGGCCGCCATGCGCGCCATCCTCGCGACAGCGGCCTGCAACCGCGCTGAGACGGAGTCGCGAGGAAGGAGCCGGCACTGCCTCGCGCCCGAACATTTACTGTGCCCCAGTTTTTTGGTCATACTTCGGACTATGACCACGATGCCGCTGGGTGAAGTCAAGATGCACCTCTCCGAGCTCGTGAGCCGTGTGCACGACCATCACGAGCGGGTCACCGTGACGGTCCACGGCCGCCCGTCTGCCGTCCTGCTAGCGACTGAGGACCTGGAGCGGCTGGAGGAAACCCTCGCCATCTTGCGCAACACAGAAACCGTGAGCCGCCTCGCCGCGTCCGACGCCGAACTGGCACGCGGCGAGTTCGTCTCGGCCGACGAACTTGCCGACGCCATGCGCCGCCGCCCGGCCCGCGAGTGAGCGGCAGCGAACTAGAGGCACCATGCGTCCTGCGGACTACCCCCACAGTGCGACGTGCGCTGACCGAGACGCCCGAGGCCGTGGCCACCGCAGCTTATGAGTTCATTACCGGCCCGCTGCTGACCCAGCCTTACGGCGTTGGCAAGCGTCTGCTGCCACCCCTGGCGGACAGGTTCAGCGCACGCCGGGGCACCTACAGGGTCATTTACCGAATCGATGACCAGAGGCGCACGGTCACCGTAGTGGACATCGGGCACCGGCGTGACATCTACCGAAGCTGAATCGCGCCGGATCGCCTAGCCCCTAGCCGCCGTCGATCGGCACGCCGAGCCAGAATCGGCGACCTCGTCGGCAATGGCGATCACGATCCGCAGGCTCCTGGACGGGACCAGGCGATACCGGGCCATGGCCTCGCGATAAGGCGGCGAACCGTAATCGCGCACGGCCATCGCGCAGCCGAGGCAAGGGAAGGCACCGCGGCCCGGCGACGCCACGCACGTGCAGGCCGTGCGCCGGGCGCCAGGAACGTGAGGTCGTGCGGGCCGGCACCTGGTCGCAGGGACGGGTCAGACGTGATCGATGTAGTTGCCTGTCTGGATGAGTGACCAGTCAGTGCGCCAGTTCTCGTACGTTCGCCGCAGCGTCATCGCGCCCTGTGGGTCGATCTCGTAGAACTGCGCGACCCCGGATGCGGCGGAGTAGAACAGCAGCTGACCGAAGGATGGCGAAAGGATCGCCGACCAGTTGGTGCGCCAGCCGCTGAACGACCTGACGTGATGAAGGCTACCTTCGCCGTCGCTGGTAACCAGCTCACCGGTGCCGTGGCTGGCGTCGTACAAGAGGAGATCGGAGAAGGGAGAGCCGGTGACGTTCAGCGGCAGGATGATGGTCCAGCTGTTACTGGTCGGCGTGCTGTTCAGGAAGGCGACATTGCCGTATCCGTCAACGGTCCAGCATTCGAGCACTCCCGCGGTCGCTTCGTAGAACAGAAGATCGGAGGAGTCTGACCGGGAGAAGTTGCCCGTCACGATCTGGGTCCAGGTGGTCAGCCAGTCCGTGTGCCTGGCCAGGAAGCCGAGATTGCCGTGCTTGTCGACGTGATAGAACTCGCCGAGTCCGGCCGTCCGAGAGTAAAAAAGCAGGTCTGAGAATCCGTTCCCGGTGAAACTGCCAGCGACGATGATCGACCAGCTAGTGCGCCAGTTCGTGTAACGCCGGACGATAGGAGTGAGCTCGCCGAGCCCGTTGGTGCTGTACAGCTCGCCGAGCCCCGCCCCCGCGTTGTAGAACACGATGTCGGAGTGCCGGGGGCCGCTGAAATGCATCGGCACTATCAACGTCCACGTCGTGCGCCAGTCGGTGTAGGTACTGAGCAGCCCGATATCTCCTGCCAGGTTGGTGGCATACAACTGCCCGATTCCAGAGGGCTGCGCGTAGAACAACAGGTCTGGCCGAATGGGGAATGGGTTGTCGGTCGGTAGCTCGGCCTCCACGCCGTACGGGAACCTGCGGGTGACCAGCGAATAGAAGGAGTCGAAGGCGTCCGTGCGGCCGGTCAGATTGGTGAACGTGTTGGCCAGCGACGGCGCTGGGTTGTCGGCTCTGCGCGCGCCCACCTGGACGATCTGATTCCAGCCGAAGCCAAGCTGCGCTCTGAGGTAGTACAGGAACAGGGTCGAGCATCCGATCGACCGGTAGTTGACATCGGACGGGTCGTTGCTGCTTACGAAGTCCGCACGATCGCTGTTCAGCCACGACCCTGCGCTGAAGAATCCGGCCATTCCAGGCGGATAGGCGTCGGCAGCCAGCACACGGGAAAGGCCTTCCCCGTTGCTCCAGTCACAGAGCCAGCCGCGCCCTTGCGTGTCCATGAAGACCTCGTCAGCCTCGGCCACCACCAGGTACCGCAACAGCACCCCGTCGTTGGCGTCGAAAGCATCGCAGTACAGGTCGGTGCCGTCACAGCCGCTGTGAGAAGCGCCCTGGTTCCCTGGAGTGATGTAGATGCTGAAGGGGAGATCGTCAGGAGTCAGATCCCCGAAGTAGCGGCGAAGCCGCTCGTAGTCATTCTCACACCCGTCCTTGATCGCCTCCGCCAGCGGTACTCCCGCACCCAGCAGGCTGCTAGCCAGATAGATCTCGAAATGCTGCGTGTACCCCCAGAATGAATACACCTCATCGGCGGCCAGCGCCCTCCCGGAGAACGGAGCGGAAGTGAGCACCAGCAAGACACGCTGGTCAACAGGTGGTGATGCCATTGGTTCTCCTTGAACGAGTGAATCTCCGGTTCTGGAGTCGCCTCGCGTTTGGCCTGCGACACAGGAATGGCTGGAAGTGCCCGGCTGACAGCGCTGCGAAAACGGTCCGGGCGACGGCACTGGCGGAGCCGGTGGCGGAGTGACGTGTGCCCGATGGTCCGAGTCGCCCGGCCAGCTATGGCTCGTTCAGCGGGCCGCCGGACCCACCTGGGCCGTGGTGCTTGTCCCGCGGCGAACTCAGCCGGACCGGGATCTCAGCGTGCGCTGTGAGCCCGTCCCGGTCGGTCACGGTCAGGGAGACCATCTCGACCGTGGCGGTGCCCGGCGCGGGCGCGGAGAACTGCACGGTCAGGGTCGGCTGGTTGCCGGCCGGCTCGCCGTCCACGGCCCAGCTCAGCGACAGCGGCGGAAGCAGGTCCTGCAGGTCGGAGATGCCGAAGCCGCGCTCAGCGATCGTCTGCGTCTGAGAGAACTCAATCGAGGCCGCGACGCCGCCGAAGGGACCGGCCGCCAGCGCCGGGATGCGGGCCGACTGCCCGGTGATCTGGCCGCCGACTTCGATCCCTTGCGCGGTGACCTCGACGTGGGTGTAGAAGACGACGATCTTCGTCCCGCCCGGCACCGCGAACGTGGGCTGCAGGAAGGCATCGACGATGCCGGCGCCGACGCCGGTCTTGTCCTTGGGCGGGCCTGCCATGTGCAGCTCGATCGACTGGTACAGGCCAAGATCAGACCACGGCATCCCGGTGAACGAGAGGGCGACGTCAAGTATGTCCTGCCAGGTGCTGTCCACGTCCAGGGACCGCTTGGTCTGGACGTCGAACTGACCGAGGCTCAGGGTCAGCGGCTCGGCGAAGGTCAGCGTGAAATCGGCGTCAGGAACGGGGCGCTCGTCGAAGCCGGTCGCCTTGGTGATCACCGTGTCCGGGGGCGACAGCTCCACCCAGGCGTTCTCGATGTGGACGGGACCGTTCGGATCAGCATTGCCCTCGCCGTCGTACCTCCCGACCCGTGCATAGGCCTGCCGCGAGAGAAAGTCCTCGCTGAACGCGAAGGCGATGGTCTCCCCGAACTGGCGCCCGATCGGCCCGCGCAGGTAGCCAAGCAGTTCGTCGAGCTGGTCCGGCGTCGGGTTCTGCGGCCCGGCCGGCCACAGGCCAAACGCCCTCGCATCACCCGCGGCCTGGTCAGGCACGCACAGGCTGGTGAGGAATGCGTGCGGGTACCGGTCGCCGATCAGGCTCTGGATCCCGCCGAGGATTTCGTTACGGGTCTTGTCGTCGAGACACGGCGGCTGCGGCGGCTCGAGGGCTGAGGGAGCCTGCACCTGAAGGTGGATGCTCGGCACCGGCAGCCCGTTGTCAGGAGGCGGCTCATGGAAGATCATCGTCATGGCAGGATCTTTCGGCTGGATTGACCTCACCAGGTCACGTACCTGCGAGCCTCACCGAGCGCGCTGAGACGGCGCTGCAACGGGACTGCAACGGCCAGCAGCGGCGCGCCCGAAAGACCGCGAATTGCTACTGTGCTGATCGCGTTGCTTGTGCCGGGACCGAAACGCCGAGCCGATGGCAGAGCGGCGCGACGTCAGGGTGGCCGAGCGCCTGCTGCAGAGTCAGCGCCTGCCGCCAGGCCTGCCGGGCAGAGCGCTCGTCGCCAGCCGCCTGCTGGGTGTCGCCAAGGCGCGCCAAGGTCTCTGCCTCGTTGAAGCGGTCGCCGATTCTGCGGTAGAACTCCGCGGCCTTGGTGTAGCACGCGACGGCTGCGGCGTGGTCGGCGCGGCTGTGGTGGATATAACCCAGGCTGTCCCACGCCCCGGCCTGGCCTTGCAGGTCGCGAGCTTGCTCGTGCAGGTCCAGCGACTGACGGCACAGCTCCAGCGCTTCGGCATGGCGGCCCTGGCGGGCCTGAGACCATCCGATGTTGTTGAGCGCGATGGCTTGCCCGGACAGATGCCCTGCCGAGCGGTACAGGGCCAGTGCATGCTGGCTGTGCATCATGGCTTCGACGTCGGCGCCCCGGCAGTCGGCCAGATAACCGGTACTCAGGTGAACCTGAGCGCGGTGGATATCGTCGCCCAGATCCTGGAACAGGCTCAGGGCACCCCGCAGCTCGGCTCCAGCCTGTTCGTAGTCACCCAGGTGGGTGAGGGCATTACCGAGCTGGTGGCGAGCGTGCGCTTCGCCTTCTGCGTCAGCGATGCGCTGTGCCGCAGAGACGGTCAGCTGCTGTACTCTGGCCCATTCCGGCCAGTAGCCGCTCCGCCCGAAATAGCTGGCCATCGTGCGGGCCAGCTGCCAGGCGTGCCGTTCGAACCCAGCATCTGTGGCGTAGGCAATGCAGCCCAGCAGCACCTGGTGCTCGGCGCGCAGCCAGGCGGTGGCTCGGATTTCGTCCGCGAATCGTTCCACCACCACTCCCGGCTGCGGGTAGGTCAGCGCAAGGTCATCCCATGGCCGGTACAGCAGCCGCGCTGCCTCCTGGGCGGCATGCAGGTAGTGGTCGAGCAGCCGATGCTCCGCCGCCCGCCGGTCCTGACCGGTGCCCTGGGCGCGGACTTGCTCTGCGGCATACGCTCGGAGCAAGTCGTGACTAGCGAACCGGCCGGTGATGTGCTCGGTGAGCAGGTGAGCGTGGACGAGCTCGTCGAGCAGGGGCCGGATCTGCGCGGCAGGCCGACCGGCAAGGCTCGCCGCAGCTGGCATGGTCAGGTCCGGGCCCGGACACAGGCCCAGCAGCCGGAAGAGTTCGCCCGCGTCCTTGCTGAGAGCCGCAGTCGACCAGGAGAACACGGCGCGCAGGTCAGTGCTCTGATCCCCGGCGGTCAGCGTGTCGAGCGCTCCCGGTGAGTCCCGCAGCTGCCTGGCTACAGCGGAGAGCGGCACCGCGGAGTTGGTCTCGGCGCGCGCCGCGACGATCGCCAGTGCTAGCGGCAGGCCGGCGCAGCAGGCAACGATTACCTCGGCCGCCGCGTGCCCCGCCATGACCTGCCCGCTGCCGAGCCGCCGCGCGAGCAGCTCGCGGGCCGCATCGGGGGCGAGCAGCCCCAACGGCAGCGGCCGGGCGGCGTGGGTTGCGACCAGGGAGGTGAGCTGGCTGCGACTGGTGACGATCGCCAGGCAGCCCGACGAGCCAGGCAGCAGCGGCCGGACGTGATCAGCGTCGCGGGCATTGTCCAGCAGGACCAGAACCCGCTTGCCGGTCAGCACGCTGCGGTACATGGCCGCACGGGCGTCAGCCCCGGCGGGGATACGCTGCGCTGGCACGCCCAGCGCGTCGAGGAAGCCGTGCAGCACCGTGCCTGGCTCCAACGGCGCCTGCGCCGGGTCGTACCCGCGCAGATTGGCATACAGCTGACCGTCAGGGAACCGGTCAGCGCGCCGGTGGGCCCAGTGCGTCGCCAGCGCTGTCTTGCCGACCCCCGCCGTCCCGGACACCGCCACGACGGTCACGACCGGCTGCGCAGCCGACGGATCGGTAGCGATCAGCTCGTCGAGGCGACGCAATTCGCCGGCCCGGCCTGCGAAGACCGCAATAGGAGCGGGCAGCTGTGTCGGCACCGGCAAGCCGGGCAGCGGCTGGGCGACGGTGACTGGTCGCGCTGCGGGTTCGAGTTTGGGATCCTGACGCAAGATGGCTGTGTGCAGGGCGCGCAGGGCATTCCCGGGCCTGATGCCGAGTTCGGAGTCAAGGACATCACGCAGCCGGTGGAAGGATGCCAGAGCATCCTGCTGGCGGCCGGCCCGGTACAGCGCGAGCATGAGGTGAGCATGCAGCCGTTCCTGAAACGGGTATCGCCGGACCAGCTCTTGCAGCTCGGGAATCAGGTCAGCGTGCTCGCCGAGTTCGAGCCGGGAGCGGGCGAGTCCTTCGGCAGCCATGAGCTGCAGCTGCTCCAGGCGCTGCGCCTGCTCGCCGAACCAGCCGAGATCAGCCACGCCGGCCAGCGCCTGCCCACGCCACAAGCCGAGCGCCTGCTGGAAGGACGCTGCCGCAGTGGCGTAGTCGGTGCACTGCCGGGCTTGCTCGATGAGACGTTCGACAGCCGTGACATCGGTGGCATCACCGCCCAGATTCAGCTGGTATCCCGGAGACCGGGCGATGATCGCAGCCGGGTTGCCGAACACCCGCCGCAGGTAAGAGATATTGCTTTGCAGGGTATTGGCATCTCGTATGGCGCCAGGTCCCCACACGACGTCGGCAAGCCGATCTGTGCTCAGCACCTGGCCAGGGGTCAGGGCGAGCGCGGCCAGCACTGCCTTGCGGCGCAGCCCAGGGACGTCACGTGGGCTGCCGCCGACTATCACGTCGACCGGCCCTAGCAGCCTGACCTGCAATGAAGATTCTCCGTCCCGTCGGGCGATCACTGCCATTTCAGCGCGATGTCAGCCGTACTTCAAGCCATCGGCCGAAAGTGGGCTCACCGTGTCAGCACTGGGAACGGCAGTAGCTAGATGGACGTCGACGGTGACAAGCTCATGGAGGTTCCTGCGCAATTTCGGCCGGCCTCGGCTCCGGGCGGATGAGCCGCCGATGGAGCCGTGCAGCGCGACGCGGGGTCGAGCGCCCAGGCCAGGTCGGCTGGCTGGCTGAGCCTGATTTAGCGCTGCCGTTGCCTTCAGCGGGAGCCAAGCCGCGCTAACCCTTGCGTCCGGCCGTCCCGACCACACGGCTCGTTCGACGAATCGTTCCACGGGCACCCGCAGCATTCCCCGCCGCCCCGCGACGGCGCACTGCTGGCGTATGACCCGGCGGCTGCTGCTGTTCGGCGGGTCTTCGTCGCGAGGCCAGCACTCGAGTGTCTTTCTTGATTCCCAGGCCTGGGCTGGCGCGGACTGGACGCGGCTGCCGGGGGTGCGGCTGCCGACCTGGATGGCGGGCATGCCGATAGCAGCCGACGATCCGGCCGCGGGGCCGGGCCGCTGCCTGACCACAGGGCCAGCAGGTCAAGCCCCGCGCGGGTCCGGGGCGCTATCTGGCCTGGGTGACGAACACCCCGTAACCGTAGCCCCCGCCGGCCGTGCAGCTGCCCGCAGCGACGCAGGACAGCGACCCGACATAGGAGTTCCCGCCTTTGTTCAGGGGCGCCAGGCCGGGCGGCGCGGGGGCCCGAGGGGCGCTATCCGGCTTGGGTAACGAATCCCTGGCGGTGACCGGAACGGCCGCGGAAGGACCCGCCGGCGGCGCAGTGGCCACGGGAGGTGCAGGATAGCGAACCGACTTCGGCGGACCCGCCCGCCTTCAGGGCACTGAGGCCGGGCACCGGGATCGCCGTACCCCACACGCCGTTCCGCTCGACGGCCACGAACCCCTGGCGGTGACCGGAGCGGTCGGTGTAGTACCCCCCGGCCGCGCAGTTGCCCGCCGAGGCGCACGACACCGAGGTGACGAAGGCGTCCCCGCGCTTGCTCGGGGCAGCCAGGCCGGGCACCTGGATCGCCGTGCCCCAGCGACCGTTCCGCTCGACAGCCACGAACCCGTGGAGGCGATGGGAGCGGTCGGCGTAGGCCCCGCCGGCCACGCAGCTGCCGGCTGAGCCGCACGACACCGAGTTGACGGCGGCCCTCTCGCCCTTGTTCAGGGCTGCCAGGCCGGGCACTTCGATTGCTGTGCCCCAGGCGCCGTTCCGCTCCACGGCCACGAACCCCTGATAGTGCCTGCCGGCGTCCCGGTAATACCCGCCGGCCGCGCAGTCGCCGGCTGAGCCGCACGACACCTCCGTGACCCCCGCGTCCCCGCCCTTGTTCAGGGCTGCCAGGCCGGGCACCTCGATCGCCTTGGCCCAGACGCCGTTCCGCTCGACGGCCACAAACCCGTGATTATGGTCGCCGTCGTACTCGTAGCCCCCGCCGGCCGCGCAGTTGCCCGCCGACGTGCAGGCGACGGAGTTGCTCCACGAGCCCGCGATCTCGGGGTCGACGTTGTGCTCGAGCTTCCGCAGCCCGGGAATGAACCTGACGGACCCCCAGCGCCCGGCCCGCTCCTGGACGACGAACGCGTCACCGGTGTCGAAGTAGCAATTGTCGCAGGCGGCCTCGCCGCCGGCCAGGCAATTGCCGGCGGACGTGCAGGAGATGGAGTCAGCTTCGCCATCGGCCGGCAAGGCGACCGCCTTGCCCCACCGGCCCCCATGCTCAGCGACGACGAACAGGCCTCCAATATCACGGGAAACCACATCATTAGCATAGAAACCGCCAGCGGCGCAGTTGCCCGCTGAGCCGCACGACACCGACACGACAGCCGCGCCCCCGCCCCCGCTTACGTTCAAGGCTCCCAGGCCGGGCACCTCGATCGCCTTGCCCCAGCGGCCGTGCCGCTCGTCGGCCACGAACCCCAGCTGATCGTGATGGCGGTCGGTGTAATACCCGCCGGCTGCGCAGTTGCCCGCCGAGGTGCATGACACCTCCGAGACCTCGGCGCCCCCGCCCTTGCTCAGGGCCGCCAGGCCGGGCACCGCGATCGCCCGGCCCGACGAGCCAGCCAGCCGCGCCGCCCCGGTGGCTGACGCATCCCCGGCGCCCGGCGGCCTGACGCCCGTGGTCACACCCTGAGCCGCCGGCGCCACAGCGCCCGCCCAGGTGACGGCTGCGGCGCTAGCCGGCGGCCGCACCGCTCAAGGAGATCGCCCCTGCCGCGAAGATAATAATTACGCGCCGATTGGTTCTCATGATGCCCTGCTTTCTCCGCTGGCCGACCAAGCCGGCAGATACTTTCCGGATCACCAGCAACGCATTGGCGGGGCGCGCTGCCAGCCGGATTGTTGTCATTTCGCGCACGTGGTCATGGTCCTGGCCAGGATGCTGGGCCGGGTGCCAGGCCTGCGCCCGCTTATCCGTTTCCCACACCCGGGCCACGCCCGCCGCCATCTAGGCCCGCAAGCCAGCCGTCCCTATTCCAGTAGACGCGGGAACCGCCACAATGTTGCACCAGCCCACGCAACGACCCGGCCGTCCATACCGCCAGCGACCCCGGCCGGCCGGAGCCCGCCGGGACCGAGCGTCAGTCCTGCGCCCGCCACGGCAGCGCAGCAACACCACGTGCGCAAAGCAGGCCACGGACGCGCCTCAAGCCGATCGCCGAGCGAGCGTCATCCGTGCGTCTTGTATGCAGGGCCTATTATCGGCCGTGATCGGAGTCGCCATGCCGGCACGTCGCCGTGTGCTCAGTAACGGGCTGGTGGCCATCGCCGCTGTCGGCGGCATGGCGCTGCTCGGCTGCTCGCCGCGTGCCGTGCCGTCCGGGGCGGGCAAGGCTGGGGCACCGCCGGCAGCACTGTGGCTCAGTCGCTTCGCCGGGCCGGGCCACGCCGGCGACAAGGCCAGCGCCGTAGCTGTCAGCCCGCGCGGGACGATTGTGTTCGTGACCGGCACCTTCGGCTTCGACCCCCGACCAAGCCCCCGCGAGGACTACGGCACAGTCGGCTATGACGCGACGACCGGCAAGCAGCTCTGGGTCAGCAGGTACGACGGCATAGGCGGTGCTGACCTGGCGGCGGCTATCGCCGTCAGTCCCGACGCGCAGACCGTGTTCGTGACCGGGGAAAGCGACGGGCCGTCGAAGGACCGCGGCCAGACCAACGCCTACGCAACCGTGGCTTATAACGCTGCGACCGGCAAGCAGCTGTGGGCCAGCCGCTACGACGGCCATGGCACCTTGGACAATTTCGACTTCGCCCGGGCGATCGCCGTGAGCCCGGATGGCCGCACCGTCTTCGTCACGGGGCATGGCGCCGGGAAGAGTTCCCTTTCGGGCTACACGACGGTCGCGTACAGCGCGGCCACCGGCAAACAGGAATGGGTCAGGAACTACAACGGCGAGGCCGCCAGCGCGCTTGCCATCAGCCCGGATGGGCGGACCCTCTTCGTCACTGGTGACGCATCGCGCAAGCCGTACGGTGTCGCCTACGGCACGATCGCCTATGACGCGCGTACCGGCGCACAGCGCTGGGTCAGGATCTCTGCCGGGCCGGCGGGCAACACCACTGCGAATGCGGTGCAGGTCAGCCCGGACGGCCGGACGGTGTTCGTTACCGGTATGACCAATGATCACTTCGAGACGATCGCCTACAGCGCTGCGAACGGTGCGCAGCGCTGGGCCAGCAGCTGGAAAGACGCGACCAACGGCGCGGACGCCGCCACGGCACTCGCGGTCAGTCCAGATGGCGGGGCCGTCTATGTGACCGGATACGCGGGTACCACGTCGTACGGCAACCGGCACCCGCTGATCATCACGGTCGGTTATAGCGCACGCACCGGCGCCCAGCAATGGGAGCGCGAGTACCACGCGCCCGGCACGTGCCGCAACGGCGCCACCTCTGTCGCCGTAGGTGGTGCTGGTGGCCGCACAGTATTCGTCAGCGGCTACAGCACCACGGCCGAACCTAAAGGCAAGCGGCCGTGCGACGCTGGCCTCGAAGCCATCGCCTACCGCGCCGCGACCGGGAAGCAACTGTGGCTGCACCGCGTTCGTTCCGCCGACGCCTCCGGCGGCGGGCTGGCGCTCAGCCGGCAGACCGATACGGTCGTCATCACCGGCGGGATCTATCCCCGGCCACGAGCAGGCGAGCAATACGCGACGGTCGCTTACCGAGGGTGAAGCTGCTCGACCGCGTGCCGGGCGGTGACGGTACTAGCGGGAGTCGGTACGGTTCGTGGCCGGAGGGCGGTAGCCAGTTTGCCGACGCAGGGTGTGTGCTACTACGTTGCGGTGAGCCATTGAAGGTCAGCGAGACCACGAGATAGGTAGCGTCAGGTTCGTTGCCTGGCGCCCAAGAGCGCGAGGACATTCTGGATGCCCTGCGCGAGAACCGCGTCAGCGACTTGCCGGTCGGCCAGTGCGCGGGACAGCTGCAGTGTGCCGATCATCGTCGCGAAGACGCTGAGCGTCTGGACGCGTGCCGACTGCGGATTGTCCGGCGCCAGGCGGGCACCGATGTCGTCGATGATGGCCAGCAGGCCGTCGGTGTAGGCACGCTTGACGGCACCGGTGCAACGCCCGATCTCGTCGAGCAGGGCGGCGGACGGGCACCCCTCGCCGGGATGGTCGCGGTGCTGAATCGAGAGGTACTCGCGCACGTACTGCTCGACTCCCGCGCGGCCCGGGGCCAGGGCGCTAAACCGCTCGCGCTGTTCGCGTAGCTGGTCGGCGACCGCGGTGGCGACGAGGTCGTCCTTGGATGCGAAGTGGGCGTAGAAAGCGCCGTTGGTCAGCCCTGCATCCGCCATCAGCGTCGCGATGCCCGAGCTGTCGATGCCGTCCCGCTTGAACCGCCGGCCGGACGTCTCGATGATCCGCCGCCGGGTCGCCTGCTTGTGCTCATTCCCGTACCGCGTCACATGTACCTCCCACTCGTTCCGGAAGGACAGCTTGCCCTCCGAGGTTCAGCGTGATTATATTACGATCATAATCTAATAGTCCAGGAGGACGCGATGACAGCGGCTCGGCCGGTGGCGCTCGTGACGGGCGCGACCTCAGGAATCGGGAAGGCGGCCGCTCTGGCACTGGCCGACGCGGGCTTCGAGGTGATAGGAACGGGTCGGAACACGGCCCGGATCACCCCTCGCGGCCGGGTGACCTACCTCGACCTCGACGTGTCCAGCGATGAGTCGGTGGCCGCCATGGTCCATCAGGTGATCGAGCGGTTCGGGCGGCTCGACGTGCTGGTCAACAACGCCGGTATCGGCTCGGCGGGCGCTGCCGAGGAAAACTCGGTCGTTCAGGCGCAGGGCGTCTTCGACGTCAACGTCTTCGGCCTCATCCGCATGACCAGGGCCGTCCTGCCGTACATGCGCGCCCAGGGCAGCGGGCGCATCATCAACATCTCATCCGTACTCGGGTTCCTCCCGGCGCCGTTCGGGGCCCTCTACGCCGCCTCCAAGCATGCGGTCGAGGGCTACTCCGAGTCCGTGGACCACGAGGTCCGGGAGCATGGCGTCCGGGTGCTGCTCGTCGAGCCCGCCTACACCAGCACCGGGTTCGATGCGAACGTCGTGCAGCCCGACACCCCTCTGCCGGTCTACGCGCAGCAGCGGCACATCGCCGACCAGATAGTGGCGGCGGGTCTCAAGGACGGCGACGATCCCGCCACGGTCGCCAAGGTGATCGTCGTGGCAGCGACTGACCCGAAGCCGAAACTGCGGTATACCGCCGGCGCCGCCGCCGGACGCGTCAGCACGCTGCGCCGCATCGCCCCCGCCCGGGCCTTCGACAGGCAGATCCGCAAGCTCAATCGGCTGGCCGGCTGAACGCACTACCCGCCCGGCGATGCTGGAGTGACCGGGGGACCTGGGTGATCAGCGCCAGCCGATCCGGGGCTCCGGTTCGGCACGGTAACCCACGCATGGCCAGACAGGGCAGGGCGGGGAGGTCGAAGTGGCCGGTGCCGCTGAAGTCGCCGTGTCGGCGGACCGGCAGGCCTGCGCATGCGGGACACCACCTGCTCGGCAATCGTGCCAATGTTAGCTGGAACGCCATAAAGTATGAACCTCCGAGCCACAGAATCTCCGTTCATGCGCGGCCATTGAGAAAAGGCCCTTGCGCTCCAGAGCCGCCCACAGCGGCGGTTACGGCATCGGCTGAATCGACAGTCGCTGCGGCCGTCTCGGGCGCAGAACGAGAGCCGTACACGTGCGTCAATGTTGCGCACTCTAGCCCAGCCGCCGCGCGGCCATGCCGGTGTATGACCCGGCCAAGATAAGGGCGGTTAGGGCCTTGGGTTCGAGGTGATCGTGACGTCGGCTCGTTCGGGTGGGGCCCCGAGCCGGGCTCTGCCAGGCGACGTTGCGGTGGGTAAGGTGACGACTACGCACTGCTGCAAGCCCGGGCGGGCGCAGGGTCCCGAAGCGAAGGAGTCAGCTATGAGCCGCAAGGTCGCCGACTGCCGTGACTACCCCAGCGAGAGGGGCTGCACGCTTACGATCTCCGGCGAGCAGGACGAGGTCCTCGAGGCCGCCACGCAGCATGCCATGTCCGCGCACGGGCACGACGATCCCGTGGAGGTGCGCACCTGGCTCGCCGAACACATCAAAGATGAAACGCCGGCCGGCAGCTGAGGGCACGCCGGGGAGCCCGGCGAGATCGTGGTTTCGGGGGCCGACGCCCGCCTGGACCACCCCCGGCGCGCAACTCGGCCACCGGCCTGACGGCCATCCCAATCGCGTAGGCCGCGCTACCTGGCAGGCACGGATGGCCACTGGCTTGGTCGGCAGGCGCGGACTCGTGGACAGGCAACACTGGCTGCCGCGCTGAACAATCAGGGGCCCGAAGGGCGCATGACGGACTCGTGATTCAGAGGCCGAGCACGACCTCCGCCGGCACACCACTCTGCCCTCAGCTGTCTCGGTTGCCGCTCCCCAGATGAGACAGCGCGGCCACGGTGTGTTGGGCGCCTTGGGCGGAACAGCGGTAAGTCTAGTCTGCGGATGCCCCAGTTCAACGGCCTGCTGGATTGCCGCGCGCAGCCTGAATATGGGCTGGCTAGTTTGCCGGCTGGGGCTGATACGTGGCCGGCAAGGCGTGCCGCGTCCGGCCGGCTGGTCGTTATGGCGTGATCGCGATCGCCAACGGCCAGCTCCCGACTTTGATGGGGTTGAGCGCGGTGTTCGCGGCGGTGCGGATCGGGGTCACCGTGCCCGAGTCGTAGTTGGCGACGTAGGCGGTCTTCCCGTCCGGGGTTATCGCGATCGCGTCCGGGCCGCCCCCGACCTTGATGGCCTTGAGCGCGGTGTTCGTGGCGGTACGGATCGGGGTCACCGTCCCCGAGTGCTGGTTGGCGACGTAGGCGGTCTTGCCGTCCGGGGTGATCGCGATGGCGTCCGGCCAGCGCCCGACCTTGATCGGCTTGAGCGCGGTGTTGGTGGCGGTGCGGATCGGGGTCACCGTGCCCGAGCGGGAGTTGGCGATGTAGGCGGTCTTGCCGTCCGGCGTGATCGCGATGGCGCCCGGGATGTGCCCGACTTTGATGGCCTTGAGCGCGGTGTTGGTGGCGATGCTAATCGGGGTCACGTGGTCCCCGTCGTGGTTGGTGACGTAGGCGGTTTTCCCGTCCGGGGTGATCGCGATCGCGTACGGGCCGCTCCCGACTTTGATGGCCTTGAGCGCGGTGTTCGTGGCGATCCTAATCGGGGTCACGTGGTCCCCGCCGTTGTTGGCGACGTAGGCGGTTCTCCCGTCCGGGGTGATCGCGAACGCGAACGGCGCATCCCCGACCTTGATGGCCTTGAGCGCGGTGTTCGTGGCGGTGCGGATCGGGGTCACCGTGTCCGAGTTGCAGTTGGCGATGTAGGCGGTTTTCCCGTCCGGGGTGATCGCGATCGCGAACGGCGCGTACCCGACCCTGATGGCCTTGAGCGCGGTGTTCGTGGCGGTGCGGATCGGGGTCACATTGTTCGAGAGTTCGTTGGCGACGTAGGCGGTTTTCCCGTCCGGGGTGATCGCGATCGCGAACGGCCAGATCCCGGCCTTGATGGCCGGCAGCGCGGTGTTCGTGGCGATCCGGATCGGGGTCACCGTTCCCGAGTCTTGGTTGGCGACGTAGGCGGTCACCGGGACCGGTCCGCCTGCTGATGTCGACACCGGCGCGGCGACACCCGTGGAGGCCACGCCGGTTGCGGCCAGCGCGATTCCCGCCGCCGCGGCGCAGAGCACCCGGGTGAGTTTCACGTTCATCGGGGCCATCCCTCCCCGGGCCCGGGTCACGGCATCCACACAAGCCCGGACCCGGCAGCGCGCTTAAGGCGGCGCCGTCAATCTCCCAGGCTACGCCTTGACCGGACCGGGACGGCACCGGCGAAGGCCGCCGCACCCCGGCCGCAGCAGGGACCAAGGTCCCCGGACATGGGTAGGAAACTGAGACTAGCTAGTGGCGGCGCGAACGGGTGGCTCCTCGGACAGGCTGGTGCCTCATCCGCCGGTGCCCTGATGAGACAGCAAATCAGTCATGAGGTGGCCGCGCTCCGGCGCCTTCTGGCGGTTCAGTTCGGTCTCGGCTCGTCGCCGATGGGTTTCGTTTGCTTGTCTACCGTGAGCCCGGCTGCCCTCGCCACGCCGAGGCCGCGAAGCCCGACGTTGACCGCGCCGTCCCAGCGCCACACGAGGTGATAGCCGGGCTCCAGGTCCGCCTCGACGTCGCAGGTTCCGGACGGGCCGTACCAGAGCTTGCCATCCTGCCAGCCGATGGCCTCCTGGGTACCCTCCCCCGCCGAAGGTCTCCCCGACGATGTTGAGTGCCCGGCGGCCCACGGAGACCTGCCGGGCCAGCGCGGCCACAGGCTGGCGCAGCAGGAACCAGGCAGCGGCACAACGGGCAGGCCCGACCGCAGTGCAGCACAGTGGCCAGCCCCGTCGTAGATGATGGCCTCGATCCGCGATCCCATGAGCCACAGGACCCCGCATCAGGATGACCTGGCGAAATCGATATCTCCGCCCAGCGGTCCCATCAGCGCGACCGCACCCAGCGGACGGCTGCGGATCGCCAGGATCCCGGACCCGGGGAGGAGTACCCGTTCGGCGACGGGGTCGCGGTGTTCAAGGTCGGAGGGAAGATGTTCGCCCTGTGCGGCCTGGACGCCGAGCCGCTGCAGCTGAGCGTCAAGTGCGAGCCCGAGTTCGCCGCCCACCTGCGGGCCACCTGTCCGGCGGTCGCGCCTGGCTACCACCTGAACAAGCGGCACTGGAACACCATCACCATCGACGGCTCGCTGCCCGACGACACCGTTGCCGGACTGCTCCGCGACACCTACGACCTGGTCGTCGCGTCACTGCCCAGGACAAGCGGGCCGAGGACACGCAGGCCGAGCTGACCGCTCCCCGCTCCGAAACAGGCCCACCGCGCACCGGACACCGCACGCGGACAGCCGAGACACGGAGTCCGCGGCGCCCTGAGCGCCGAGTACGAGTTGCGCTGCCGGCGTCGGGGCAGCCGGTCAGAGGTCGAACGGAACCGGATCGTCATCCAGCGGAATCTTGCCGGGTCTTGCGTCACACGATATCATGTCAGGCGTGGCGGAGGCCGAGCTGACGGAACTGCGCAGGGGCGTGCTGGGGCCGTGCGTGCTGGCCCTGCTCGAATCGCGGCCACGATTCGGCCTGGAGCTGGTCCGTGACCTGGCGGGCGCGGGCGGCCTGCTGACCAGCGACGGCACGGTCTACCCGCTGCTGAACCGGCTCCGCGACGCGGGCCTGGTCACCAGCGAATGGCAGGTCGTCGAGGGCGAGCGGCCGCGCCGGTACTACTCGATCACTCAACCGGGGCGGGCCAGCCTGGCGGCATTTCGCGGCGAGTGGGCGCAGTTCGCCGGCACGGTGAGCCAGGTACTAGAAGGGGCGGCGGAGCCAGCGGGCGCCGCCGCGAAAGGACGGCCGCGATGAGCGAAACGGCGCTTGTGCATCCGCTGGTAGCCGGATACCTCCATCTGTTCGATGCGGAGGCGGCCATCCTGCCCGTGAACCGCGCCCGCGAGTTGCGCGAACAGGTTGTGGCTCACATCGAAGACGGCGTCGGCCCGGATGCTGGCGACGAGGAGATCGCTGCCGTGCTGTATGGCCTGGGCCCTGCCCGGGTCCTGGTGGGCGAGGCGGTGGCGGCCACCGGGAAGCGGCACTGGGCCGCCCGCTTCGGCTGGCAGGGCTGGGCCCTGATCGGCGTCCTGCTGCTCACCATGGCGGCCGTTTCCGGGTACTACGTCAAGATCAACAGCATGAAGAGCGTTGCCCCGCTGTTCGTGCAGGGTCAGTCCGGTTGGTGGTACCCCCCGGATTACAACCGGCAGGTGACCACCGAGGCCGACGGCGCGACGCAGACGACCGTGCCGATCCGGCCGGGCCACCGGCAGGGGTTCTTCATCCAGGTCTTCAACTTCACCCGCATGACGCAGACCGTGCTCGGCTCTAACCTCGGCGGGTCAGGGCCAGACGGAGGCGCCGACGCCCGGGTGAGACTGTCGACATCTGACCCTCCGCGCTCCGGCAGCGAGCCGCACGCGGTGAGCTACACGCTGCCGGTATCCATCCCGCCCGGGCAGAGCCGGTACCTGCGGATCACCTGGATCTCCCGGAGCTGCCTGCCCGCGGCGGAGGTCGTGGGCATGGACTCGGTGGAACTGCGCGTCCGGATCGGCTGGATCACCCGGACCGAGTACATAGCCTTCGGGCAGGGCTTCTACCTCGGCCCCTGCCGCACATGACACCAGCGCCGGTCCCGGTGATACTCGCGTGCCTCGCCGTGGCGGTGACGGTCGCCGCGCGCCGCGCCGCGTCGGGCTGCGGCACGTTTTGACTCGGCGGCACGGCGGCTCGCCGGCGACAAGTCCGAGAGTTGTGATGCCGGGCCGGTCACAAGCCAGCGGTTACACGCCGACCGGACCTCGCCGCTCGGCTACTACTCGATCGCCGATCGGGCCGCCGGGGGCTGGCCGCATTTCCGGCGGAATGGGCTGGCGTTCACTGCGGCTGTGGGCGGCGTTCGGAGCGGCGGCGGTCGCCTCGGGCTGATGGCACGGGAGGAACCATGATCGATGTGCTGGAGCATCCGTTGGCCGCGGGTTACCTGCGCGACCTCGATGCCGCCCTGGCGGGCTTGCCGTCCGCGGCCGCAGCGGAACTGTCCGAGCAGCTCCGGGCAGCTCCGGGCGCGCAGCCCGCGGCGCCTGGCCAGCGACGCCCGCCACATCGACGTCTCCCCGGCGCTGCTTCATTGGCCGGCACTGTCTGGTAGCACCCACGTGCGCTTCCCTGACGCGGTCGACCAGGGTCTGGCTGACTACGCACGCCAGGCAGGCGCAAAGAAATCAACGGTCGTCGTGAATGCGGTGCGCGAGTGGCTGCGGATGCAGACGCATGCGGGCATCATCTTCGTGCCGACCAACACCGGCGAGCGGCGGGCTGCGCTGGTTGTGGGACCGCAGGTATGGACCGTGGCCGAAGCTTGGCTGCAGCACGACAAGGCTGAACGAACCCCCGCGGTGCTCGCCGAAACCCTCGGCCTGAGCACGGCTGACATCGAGGCGGCCCTGGCGTACTGGGCCGACTACAAGGACGAGATCGATGAGCTGATCGGCCGCCATCGCGCCAGCCAGGACGAGGCACTGGCCGCGTGGGAGCGCCGGAGGCATCTGGATGCCGTCTGACTTCAATCGGGTCCGGTTCCTGCTGGACGAGCACTATCCTGGCTGGCTCGCCGAGGACCTGACCGCCGACGGCTACGACACCGTCGCCCTGGCAGCCCACCGCCCTGAACTACGCAGGGCCGACGACGGGCGCGTCCTGGCCGCGGCCGTCGCGGAGGGGCGGGTCGTCGTGACCGAAGACGTCAGCACCTTCAGCGCGGCGATCGCGCTCGTGCCCGACCATCTCGGCGTCGTCTACTGCCATCACTCCCGCTACCCGCGCACGCGCGCCGGCCTGGAAGGCTCCGCAAGGCCCTCGGCGCCCTCGCCGCCGAGCCCCCCACCGGCCTCGGAGAGCACCCGGTCATATGGTGGTTCTCCGGCGGACCCGGCTGACGGCACATCACGAGCTACGGCTCAGCGGCATGTGCGGCGTGCTGATCGACATGAAGTCGGCCGACGGGCCGGGAACACCTCGGGGAGACTCGATCTGGCCACACATGATCTCCATCCTGAGGCCGCCTTCTGACCGACGAACCGCCTGGCTAAACAGCTCTTGCCAGACATCGCGTCCAGCACTCTGCGTGACCAGGGCTAGCTCATGGCTAGCTTAAGCTGCACCGAATAGCATGCCAGAAAGCCAGAATGCACACGACGCACCTGTTGAGCACCGCACCCGGTCCACGACCCGGCCCACGACCCGTCCGCCGGAGGAGATTGGCCTCATAACCGTCAGTAGCCATTCTTCAGTCGCTCCCGCCCCCGCTTCGCGTGCCTGCCTGCGTCCTGGCGGCTGGACGACGTCGCCTTCGAGGCCCAGCCCTCAGCGGACCGCAAGCTACTGTGCACCCCGCAGTTCCTCGACGACGCCACCAACGTCTTGCTGATCGGGCCGCCCGGCGTCGGCAATGTCATGCTTGCGAGGCCCGTTAGATAAACCACCTGCAATGATTGTTGCAAGCTGCGCGAGGTCGCTACCGCCAGCTGCTCCAAGCTTGATCGGCGTGATCACCCGATATTCTGGTCGGCCGTGCCGTGCCTGTCGTCCTGGCGGCTCGGGGGGCACGGCACCAGCCAGCATCGCCGTGCGGATTCCGGCGGTGGTCGCTAGCATCGGCCGCCCCGCATCGCTTGCCCGATCCGTCGCATGCTCGGTGACCAGGGATGGGCCCGGCGCTACGAGATGCAAGAGTCCGGGCGGTGCGGGCGTCCCTTGCGCCGAGATCGGCCTGCGCGATCAGGTCATCCACGTCGACCCGGGCGAGGATCGGTAGCTACGAAGCGCTTAGGGTTAAGGATATGAGCTCCCAGGCACCGTTCACTCTCGACCAGGCCCGCGCTGCGGGTGAGCGGATCGGCGTCGACTGGGGTACTTCCGCATTCGGCCTCGAGCAGTTCCGTATGGGGATGGACGTCGAGCTTGAGCACGGCACGAGCGATCCGGCGACGAATGTCACCGACGATGACGTCATCATGACTGCCAAGATCGCGCGTGCCCACCTCAATGAGTTCCCTGACTATTACACCCGGCTCTCGAAGATGGAAGCCGAAGCCAAGGCGAACAGGGATGCGCCGGGTCAATGAGCGCTTGCGGCTCGATCCGCAAGGCAGGCCGCCGGGGACAACTACCTCCCATGTACCCTGGTGGCCATGAATGACCCCGTCGGCAGTGTGACCGTTCCCGCGCGAGTGCGACAAACTCCAGCCGCGGCGCCGGCGGCCCGCGCGGTATGGGGGGACGGACTCCAGCCTGGGTACATAGTCATCATCAGGCATATCTGCCTGGGGGCGCCGGGGGGTTCCCGTGAGTGTGCGCAAAGCTCAGCAACGAGTGTTCGTTACGAGTGTGGTTTTCCTGGCCAGCGGCCTGCTGGCCGCAGCCTGCAGCAGCACCGGGACCGGCACGTCGACGTCGGCCGCGCCGTCCAAGGCCGTCAGCTCGATCGCGGCTCAGGTGCCGGCATCTATCCGAGCGAACGGCACGCTCACTGTGGCCGCCGACGCCACGTACGCTCCGAACGAGTTCATCGCCTCCGACGGCCACACCGTCGTGGGCATGGATGCCGATCTGGCGAAGGCGCTGGGGCAGGTGATGGGCCTCACGGTCAACGTGGTCAACGCGACGTTCGACACGATTATCCCGGGCATCGTCTCGGGCAAGTACGACCTGGGCATGTCGTCGTTCACCGACACCAAGGCCCGCCAGCAGACGGTCGACTTCGTGACCTACTTCGTGGCTGGCACCTCGTTCTACGTCAAGTCAAGCGGCGGGCCGAACATCACCTCCCTGGCCGACCTGTGCGGGCACAAGGTCGCGGTGGAAAAGGGGACGACTCAGCAGGCGGACGCCCAGGCCCAGGCCGGCAAGTGCAAGTCGGCCGGCAAGGCAGCCGTCAGCCTCGAGATCTTCAACGACCAGAACGCGGTCAACCTCGCGCTGTCGTCGGGACGGGCGGATGTGGCCATGGCCGACTCGCCGGTGGCCGCATACCAGGTGAAGCAGTCCGGCGGCACGTTCAAGCTGTCCGGCCAGCCCTACGGGGACGCGCCTTACGGGATCGCGATGCCGAAGAACAACGGGATGGCCAAGCCGGTGCAGGCCGCCCTGAAGGCCCTGATCGCGAATGGTACGTACAAGAAGATCCTTGATAAGTGGGGCGTGCAGGCCGGCGCTATCACGAACCCGGTGATCAACGGCGCGACAAGCTGAGCGGCCCCGGGTAGCTGGTCCGGCCGCGATGTGCCAGAGCCGAGGCAGACGTTGACGACACCGTCGGCGGGCGAGACGGCGGTCCAGGCCGTCCCGCCGGAGGAGATCAAGGCCATACCGGTTCGCCATCCGGGCCGGTGGCTGGCCGCGGTCGTCGTGACCGTCCTGGTCGCGATGCTTGTGCACACCCTGGTGACGAACCCGCGGTTCGAGTGGAACGTCGTCTGGAGCTACTTCCTCTCCACCCGGGTACTGGACGGCCTGGCGATCACCATCCTGCTCACCGTGGTCTGCATGGCGATCGGGATTGTGCTGGGCGTGATCCTGGCGGTCATGCGGCTGTCGGCGAATCCGCTGCTGTCCGGCTCGAGCTGGGTCTACATCTGGTTCTTCCGCGGTACGCCGGTGCTGGTCCAGTTGCTGGTCTGGTTCAACCTCGCGTTCTTGTACCCGAAGATTTCGCTCGGGATTCCGTTCGGTCCCACGTGGCTGACCGCCAACGCGAATAACCTGATCACCCCACTGGTCGCGGCCATCCTCGGCCTGGGTCTCAATGAGGGTGCCTACATGTCCGAGATCGTCCGGGCTGGCATCCTGTCGGTCGAGCACGGCCAGGGCGAGGCCGCCCAGGCGCTGGGCATGCCCCGGGGTCTGACGATGCGCCGGATCATCCTGCCGCAGGCAATGCGCGTGATCATCCCGCCGACCGGCAATGAGACCATCTCGATGCTCAAGACCTCCTCCCTGGCGAGCGTGATCACCGTCACCGAACTTCTGTACGCCGTACAGCTCATTTACTCGGTGAACTTCAAGACGATCCCCCTCCTGATCGTCGCGAGCATTTGGTACCTGATCGTGACCTCGGTGCTGACCGCCGGTCAGTACTACGTCGAGCGGTATTACGCGCGCGGCGCCGCCCGGGAGCTGCCGCTCACGCCGCGCCAGCGCATCTGGCGCTATCTGACCACCTTTCACGCCCCGCCGCCGGCGGCGGCGCCGCCGTTGCCGCCTGCTGCCGGGAGCGGGCGATGAACGCGCCCGGATCGGGCTCTGTGCCTGATGCGGGACAAGCTGGCACGCCCATGGTGCTCGCGGAGCGCCTATACAAGCGTTTCGGCCGGCTCGAGGTGTTGCGTGGCATCGATTTCAAGGTGGCCCGCCAGGAGGTGGTCTGCATCATCGGCCCGTCGGGCTCGGGGAAGTCGACCTTGCTGCGCTGCATCAACCACCTGGAGAAAATCAACGCCGGGCGGCTGTGGGTGGACGGCGAGCTGGTCGGCTACCGGGAGCAGGGCGGGCGGCTGCACGAGTTGCGTGAACGGGAGATATGCGCGAAGCGAGCCGAGATCGGCATGGTCTTCCAGCAGTTCAACCTATTCCCGCACATGACCGTGCTGGACAACGTGATCGAGGCGCCGATCCGGGTCAAGGGCGTGCCCAAGGCCGAGGCCGTTGAACGCGCCGAGCAGCTACTGGACCGCGCGGGCATGAAGGAGAAGGCGGCCGCCTACCCCAGGCAGCTTTCCGGTGGCCAGCAGCAGCGGGTCGCGATCGCCCGCGCGCTCGCCATGGAGCCCAAGCTGATGCTCTTCGATGAACCGACCAGCGCTCTGGACCCGGAACTAGTCGGCGACGTGCTCGCCGTCATGCGGGACCTGGCCATCAGCGGCATGACAATGATCGTGGTGACGCACGAGATGGGATTCGCCCGTGAGGTAGGCGACACGCTGATCTTTATGGACAACGGGGTAGTGGTCGAGGCCGGCCTGCCGCGGGAGGTTCTGGCCAGCCCCGCGCACGAGCGGACCAAGGCATTCCTGTCCAAGGTGCTCTGAGAGTGCATGGGACCGCGGGCCGCGCGCAGCGATCTGCCCGCTGACCAGTGAGAAGCGGCTGATGCGCCGCCTCTTGCGGACCGGCGTCCAGCTGGGCGGGGCGCCGCTGCCAGGGCTGAGCGGGCTGAAGGGAAAGCACCACTTCTGCCAGGACTCCATACGGCCGCGGGCGCGGCCCGCCACTTCCAGAATTCCCGGGCTGCCGCGGTAGGCCTTCACCTCCAGTGCTCCGCCCCCTCGGACCTTCACCGACAGTCCGGGCAACTGCGGATCCAGGTAGATGTCCTCGCGTGACTCGGTCCTGGCCGGGAACCGCGCGAACCATCGGGCCACCGCGGCCTCCAGCTGGCCAGGGAAGATCCAGCGCACCTCCAGGCTGCGGACTGCTTCGGTGACCGGGCTCTCGGGCGGTACACCCGTCATCGCCTTCTGCTCCTGACACTGCTGGCCGATCGGGATCTTACATGTCGGATTCGGCGGTTATCCGTCCCGATCCGACGGCGCCAACCAGCGATTTGTCGCGCGGTGGTTCTGGTCGGCCATGTTGGTGGCGTAGACGGCGATCAGGCCGGCCTGCCCTTTCTTCACCGCCGTAGCAGCCTGCCTCGCCATAGCCGAGGTTTCCCAGAAGAAGAACACGATGTCCGGCTGCTGGCCAGTCACGAGGTGGCCCGCTCAGTCCGGGATCCGCTTGCCAGCGCCACCGCGACGAACTGCAACCCGCAGGCGACGCTGTCAATGACACCGCCCTGAGGCGGTGCCATCCGAAGCATCTCCCGAACCATCGCCGCATGCCGCCGTGTCGCGGCCCTAGCCGCGGTCAGCTAGCCGGACGTTCGCTCTCATCTGACCCCTCGCCCGCCGGTTCGATGGAGATAAGCTCAAGGCCCAGATCCTGGGTCCGCTGGATGAGCCCGTGCAGATGCGCCTGGTCAATCACGCTGCCGGTAAGCACCGTCGTACCCGCGACCCGGTCCATCTGCATTCCTTCGAACAGGAAACCGAACGGTTCGCCCAGCTCGCCGCGAAGAACCAGCCGGTACCGTCTGCCTTGTGCCCGATCGCTGTCCATCACCTGCACGTTCACAGTGAGGCAGGTGACCTGTCACCACCTGCCGGCCGTTTCCACCTAGGTGAAGCACGGGCAGAAAGCCAGGAGTTCCCCGGGTTCCGGCGCCTCGCCGCACCAGCAACAGCCCGGCTTCTGCCGTGTCACCGCGCGTGCGAGCAGCGCACTGGCACGTATGGCGGGGTAGCGAGGCGTATGGCTAGAGGAGTCTGAGCTCGCGGGTGCGTCGCAGGGCGTCGGCCCGCGAGGAGACGCCGAGCTTGCGGTAGATCGACCTGACGTGGCTATGAACCGTGTTGTGGGCCACATACAGCTCACGGCCGATATCCCGCTCGGACAGATCGCCGTGCAGCAGCCTGAGCACCCGGAGTTCCCGCTGCGTCAGCTCCTGATCGCCGGATCGGACACGGCTGACCTGCGGTTGCCGGTCGAGGGCAGCCAGCCTCCCGGCCAGGATTCCCGGATCAGGGCAGGCGTCGAGGACGGATCTCGCTTCGGCTATCGCATCCGCGGCACGCTTGTGCTCGCCCAGGGCCCGGAGCACCGGCGCGTGGCCGAGCAGCGCATTCGCCAGCTGGATGGGCTGGCCAAAGGTCCGCGAGAGAGCAACGCCGCGTTCGGTCAGCGGCAGTGCCTCCTCGGGCCTGCCGCGCGCCGCGAGCGATACTCCCAGCGCCAGCGGAGCCGCGCCGATGAGCTTCTCGGCGTCGTGCTCCCGCACGAATTCGGCTGCCGTCTCGGCCAGCACCCGCTGTTCGTCAAGACGGCCCCGCTCGCCGGCGATCCACGATCGGTAGGCCAGCGACGCCTCGCCAGCCAGCCACTGCGCGCTCGCGGGCGCCAGCGCCGCCGATTCCGCGAACCACCGGTCGGCCTCGTCAGGCTCACCCCGGAAGTACAGGCCCATGCCGACCGCCCAGCACGCCAATGGCCGCCAAGGCGACCTGCGGCCCTCAAGCTCGGCCGCCCGGCGGCCATTTTCCAGCTGGGCGCCGATATCTCCCCACGGAAAGCAGGCCCGCAACATCGTCAGGCTCGCCTCCGCCGAGCTGAAGCCGTCCGGCAGCGGCCCCGCGCCCAGATCGCCCAGCCGTTCGACCGCCGCGATGGCCCGCGCCGCCTCCTCCTGCCTGGCGGACAGCGAGAGCACCCACGCCTTGACCAGAAGCAGATGCACGTCGACGCTCAGTATCTCCTCGGGGAGCCGCCGGATCCAGGCCAGGACGGTGTCGTACCTGCAGGTGTTGGCGTAGCTGATCCAGAGCCCTCGGATCATCTCGGCGGCCTCGGCGTAAGCCCCGGCTTCGATCGCGTGGCGGATCGCCTCGTCGGCCGTCCCGTGATCACGATGCCAGGAGTACGCGCGGCGGTGCAGCGCCGGGGCCAGGCCCGGCTCACACCGCTCGAGCTCCACCCGGAGCAGCTGGGCGAACAGGTGGTGAAAGCGGTACCACCCGCCCTGGTCATCCAGCGGGACGAGGAACAGGTTGGTCCGCGACAGCGTGTCGAGCATGGCGGCCGTGCCGTCCTGCTCCAGCACGGCGTCGCACAGCGGGCCGGACAGCCGTTCGAGAACCGACGTGCGGAGCATCAGCGCCCGCACCGGCGGCTCGTGCGCCTGGAGCACCTCGGTCACCAGGAAATCGACCACGTGACGGTTCGAGCCGCCGAATCTGCGCACGAAAGCATGGCGGTCGCCAGCGTGCCGCAGCGACAGCGCGGCCAGGTAGAGCCCGGCCGGCCATCCCTCCGTCTTCGCCACCAGCCCTTCGACATCCTCGGGCGCGAGACCGAGCCCGAGGCGGCCGTTCAGGAACGCGTCCGCCTCCCCGGAGGTGAACCGCAGATCACCGGCGCGCAGCTCCAGCAGCTCACCGTGCGCGCGCAGCGCTGCCAGCGGAAGGCCCGGCTCAGTCCTGGTGGAGAGCACCAGCTGGAAGCTGGGCGGCGCATGATCGACGAACCAGGCGATGCTCTCGCGGGCCAGGCCACCGGAAAGCCGGTGGAAGTCGTCCAGGATCAGCGCCACCTCACCGAGTTCGTCCAGCTCGTTCACCAGCCGCGGCAGCACCGTCTCAACGATGGACGCCGCCCCGACCATCTGCGGCGACACCGGCAGGCTGACCGCCGGGCAGGCCCTGCGAAGCGCCTCGATCACATAGGACCAGAACACCACAGGATCGTTATCGCCCTCGTCCAGCGTCAGCCACGCGACCGGCTTCCGCGCCGCCTCAGCCTCCCGCCACTCCGCCAGCAGGGTGGTCTTCCCGTAACCCGCCGGACACGCCACCAGGCTCAGCCGCCGACCCGATCCGGCCCGAAGCGGCTCCGCAAGCCGCTCACGCGTAACGACCTGATCGCGCACCGCCGGCGGACGCAGTTTCGTCGCGAGCAGGACCGGCCCCGAGCCGTCACCAACACCGGCCCCCATCGCTCTCCTTCGGCCAGGAACTCCCGCTGCCAGGGTCTGGCACAACGACGCATATACCTTGCTGTTACACGACAATCCTGCTGGCCGCAAACCATAACTTCAACAGGCCAAAGGTCCTTCGACCGGTGCCTGCTGCCCGGGACATCCGCAGATGCCGCCGGAGGCCTTCCCCGTCCCGCAAACTTCCGTACGGAACGCCCGCTCGCGAGCGGCCGTGACCCGGGCAGCGGACAGCCGTCGTGCCTGCGGGCCCGCCATGCCAAGCCCTTGCCGGACCCGGCTCAGTGGCACGGCGGCGCGTCCCCGCTGCTTGCAGACCTCCTCCCCATTGGCGACGGCCTTCTTTCGCGTCTTCCGTTCGGCCACCTGGGTTTCCAGGCGCTAGGGCCGGGCCGGTTTCCACCTAGGTGAAACCGGCCCGCAGGTGATGCCGGGTCGCCTGCCTGAGTCTTAGCGTGCGCAGTGATGGACAGCGACAGGGCGCAATGCGCCAGCTGTACCGGGTTGGCGAGCAAGGAGAGGAACAGGACAATGGCGAAGCCCGATGCGGTATTCATCTATATCGGCACCTACCCCAGCGAAGCGGCGGCGCGAGCCGACTACGACGTCGTCAAGGACCTGCATGCGGTCGGTGCGGTCGGCACCTACGACGCCGCGGTGGTCACCAAGGACGACGCGGGCAAGGTGCACGTGAACAAGGATGAGATGGCCACCCGCCACGGGGCGTGGGGCGGCGCTGCCGTCGGCGCGCTCGTCGGCATCTTGTTCCCGCCCGCGATCATCGCTTCCGCCGCCGTCGGCGCGGCGGTGGGCGGGGTGGGCGGCCACCTGTGGCGTGGAATGTCCCGCGCCGATGTCAAAGAGTTCGGGGAGATCATCGATGCCGGGCAGGCCGCCCTGGTCATCGTCGGCGAGAGCAAGCTGCAGCAGGCCGTGGACAAGGCCGGGCTGAAGGCCGAGAAGCACGTCGCCAAGGAACTCAACGCCAGCTCCAAGGACATCGACAAGGCCGTCCAGGAAGCCGCCACCGAAGTCAGCTGACCCGCCGGTTCCCCGGCCCGGGCATGGCGATCTCGCCCTGCCCCGGCCGGGACTGCGAGCACTCTGGAGAACGCATGAGAGCCACCTACCGGCCGGGCACGCGCAGATGGCTGCTGCTTCTGGCCACTGTCCTGGTCCTGTCCGGGCTGACCGCCGGATGCAGTAGTAGTAGTAGCAGCAGCAGCAAGCCGACCTATTGCACCGCCGCCAGCCAGCTCAAGACCTCGGTCCACAACCTCGCCGATATCAGCGTCGCCAAGAACGGCCTGGGCTCCCTGCAGACCGCGCTGAGCAAAGTCCAGGCCAGCGCAACAACGTTCGCTGCCGACGCGAAGTCCGCTTACCCGTCGCAGACCACGGCGCTGAAGAACTCGCTGTCCAGCCTGGAGGCCGCGATCAAGTCCGCGAAGGGCCAGCCTCCGCTGACCGCGGCCGGGGCGGTCGTGCCAGCGGTCACCCAAGTGAAGACGTCGGCCAGCAACCTGCAAAGTGCCGTCAAAGGCAAATGCCAGTGACCAGTGCCCGGGCGGGATGACCGCCAGATCGCCATGGCCACGGCCGCGCCATGCTAGAGGTCAAGCTCCCGCTGGACGACGTCATGCCGCCTGCGGCGGGTCCGGGGCAGGTGCAGTAAGGAACGAGCGCCTCAGATGGCGAAAGGGGACCGGTGGCGATGGGCCAAGAGCGGGCCGCAACAAGGGGAAACATGGACAACGCCACGGCGAGCAAGGGCTGGTTGGCTCTCGTCGCCTTGGCCACGGCGCAGTTCCTCATGGTGCTGGACCAGTCTGTGATGAACGTCTCGATCGGCGCGCTGGTCCACGACTTCCACACCACGGTTACCACGATCCAGGCGGTCATTACCCTTTACTGCCTGGTCATGGCCATGCTCATCCTCACCGGGGCCAAGATCGGCGACATGATCGGCCGCCGGCGGGCGTTCGTCATCGGACTGATCATCTACGCCTGCGGCTCGGCGCTGACCGCGCTGTCCCAGTCGGTAGCTGTGCTCGCCCTCGGGTGGTCGGTGCTCGAGGGCATCGGCGCGTCGCTGGTCTTTCCTGCGCTCGCGGCGCTGATCGCCGGCAACTTCGCGGGGTCCCGGCGCAAGGCTGCTTACGCGGTCATCGGCGGGGTCGCTGGCGCGGGGATCGCGGTCGGCCCGATCGTGGGCGGGTGGGCGACGACCGTACTCACGTGGCGGGTCGTGTTCGTCGGCGAGGTCTTCATTGCCGCATTTATCCTGATCATGATGCGGAAGGTGGCAGACGCTCCTCGCCCGGATCCTGCTCCGAAGCTAGACATCGTCGGCTCGGTGCTGTCGGCCGCCGGTCTCGGGGTCTTCGTCTTCGGAGTTCTCGAGTCGAGTACCTGGGGGTGGGTCAAGCCGAAGAACTCCCCGATCACCATCTTCGGCTTCTCGCTCACCCTCTTCGTCCTGGCCGCTGGCGGCATCCTGCTGTGGGGATTCGTGACCTGGCAGCGCCATCGCGAGGCCACGAACCGGGACCCGCTGGTCCATCTCTCACTCGCCCGGATCCCGCCGGTGCGGTCGGGGCTGATCGGGATGTTCAGCCAGAACCTGCTCCTGATGGGAATCTTCTTCGTCGTTCCGCTCTATCTCCAGCTGGTTCTCGGGCTGAGCGCCCTGGAGACCGGGCTCAAGATGCTGCCCATCTCGATCACCATGTTCGCGACCTCGGCGATCGGCTCACGACTGTCGAACCGCTTTCCGGTACGGGCGATCGTGCGGAGCGGCCTGATCGTGACCCTCGCCGGTGCCCTCGTCCTGCTCGCGACGATCAAGCCCACGCTCTCCAACGCTGGATTCGCCCTCGGAATGGCTGTGCTCGGTGTGGGGATGGGCCTGATGATCTCCCAGCTCGGCAACGTGGTTCAGTCCTCGGTCGAGGAGTCGGGACGGAGCGAGGCCGGAGGGCTCCAGTACACGGGACAACAGCTCGGCTCGTCGCTCGGGGTGGCGCTCATCGGGGCCATCGTGCTGATCGGCCTGACCAACACCTTCATCGCAAACGTCGAGCACGACCCTCGAATCAGCGCCGCCGTGTCGGCCCAGGTGGGGGTGGCGGCGGGCTCCAACACCAACTTCGTCTCCTCCACGCAGATCGACGCCGCAGCGAAAAAGGCTGGTCTCGACGCCACGACTACAGCAGCACTCGTCGATGACTACGAGTCGGCACAGCTCCGATCGCTCAAGGCCGGACTCCTGACCGCTGCCCTCCTCGCCCTCATCTCGCTCGGGTTCACCAGAGAGCTGCCGCACGAGCGACCGACTGCCCAGGCCAAACATGATCCCGCAGCGGTGCCGACCTGAGCCGGGGGTGATCGCCGAGTCGCAGGGAAGCCGCCAACCGCGCCCATGCCCGGCTCGGCGGGCCCGGCGGAGCATGCCAATGCCCAGCTCAAGACCCGGCGCTTCCTGTGCAAACCCCCGCTGCTGCCCCTGGCAAGCTGGACGACTCGCCAAAGCCATCCACGTCCTGCAGACCCCGCGAGACCCAAGGATGAAAGGCTCAGTGCCACCTAGTAGGAAAGCTGGTGCCGTGGATGAGGCGTCTCCGGCGTCCGGCTGCGAACGAGCGCCGCAGCGGCGGAAGACGGGAATCCGCACCGGGCACGCGGCGATTGGCGCCCCCGTCCCGGCGACGCCTCCCCGGGGGCTGCCACCGCCTGCCGACTAACGCGAGGGGGAATGTACCGTGACAGATGACGCAGACACGCCGCGTGGACGGCGGTTCCTGGGTACCGACCGGCTGGCGGCCTTCAGCGACGGCGTGTTCTCCATCGCCGCGACGCTGCTCGTCCTGGACATCGCGGTTCGTCCGCCGGGCACACCGCTGGAGCGGGTGCTTAGTGCCTGGCCTGCCTACCTGGCCTACGCCGTCAGCTTCCTGACGATCGGCGCCGCGTGGATGGCCCACGCCTCGTTGACCAAGCGGCTCACGCGGTCAGATCCGATCTTCGTGCAAATCAACTTGCTCGTCCTGCTCGTGGTGGCGTTCCTGCCGTTCCCGACCCGGCTCGTCGCCGACGCCCTGCACGATGTAGGCGCCGAACGTGTCGCGGTCACGGTCTACGGGCTGACCCTGCTGGCGATCCGCCTCCTGGGGACCGCCCTGGATGCCTATGCGCGGCGTGAGCACCTCTACTCACCGCATGGAGATGGCGATGAGGTCCAGGGCCCGCGGCGGAGATTCCTGCCCGTGGTGGCCGGGTATGTGATCGCGATTATCATCGGGCTCGTTTTGCCGGTAGCGGCGGTGGCGGTGTACTTCGGCATCGCGGTGTACCTGATCGTGCCGTTCCGGGAAGTCGCACGACTGATGTTCCGGCGCCCATGAACCGCCCGGCAGGAACGCACCTTTACGTCCGGCTGGCCGACACTGCCGCGGGCAAAGCGTAAGGCGCAATCGTTGTCCGGGCTGCGCTGCGCAGTCTCCTGATCGCGACGGCACGCGCCAGGCCAGGCGGGATCTGTGGCCCTGTGCCGTCGCCGGCATTTGTTCCAGGGTGGCGACCAGGTGTCGTGCCGTTCCGGGAGAGCCATGCGCGTCCATTCGATACCGGCGGCCGCCAGGGCGCCGCGGCGGCCGTCGCTCGTCGTCCGCGCTGCGCTCTGCCTGCTCGGTCTGCTCGCCACTACGGGGGCGAGCGCCACCGCCGCCGCGACCGGGCCGGCGCCGGGCGGGCCCGTGCTGGCGGGGACCTGGAAGCGCCCGCCCATCGCCCCGGTTGCTCTAGCGCGGACTCCGCGACGGGCGTGCGGCAGGCGGCCTGGGTGCCGAGCCAGGATAGCTGCCGGTGCCTTGCGACCAGACTCGCAGCACGGTGGCTTGGTCGTCAGCCTGCGCGTGCGGCGGGCCGGCGCGCGGAGAGGACGACGCGTAACCCGGCGGCTCGCTTAAAGCCCCCGGAACGGTGCCGCGCTGGACTGGGAGTGCGGTGATCCGCACAGTCGCTGCGCACTCAGCTGGCTGAGTGCCGTGGTCGCCGTGCGCCAGCGGAACTGACACGCGAACGCTGATTACTGACCGTAGCCAGCTGGCACTTGCATCCAGCTGGCCCTGGCACGCGACTCGTTCCACGAATCGTTCCACGGAGATTGACAGACCGTCGAAATTTTAATCGATAAACGACGCTGAACAGTATAAAAGAGAGCCGCCTGTTGGAATCGAACCGACGACCTGTTCATTACGAGAAACACGCGTCACCGCACCAGACGCGCTAGCTGCACAGAGAGCACGCCCGAACGCACACATTGCACACGACGCACCCGTTGAGCACTCCGCCCGCTCCACGACCCGTTCCACGGATCCGGCGGCCGGCCTGGCCTGACCTCGTAACTGCCGGTAGCCAGTATCCAGGTCCAGCCCGCCGAGGCGCGCGGCGTTCCGGGCTGGCCCGATCGCCCGGACGAGCCCGGGCCTGCCCGGGCCGGGCATATGGCCGAGTCCCGGACCCTGAGTGCTGCAGTCCACCGGGGAGAGGCCTGGTACGTGGCCCAGTGCCTGGAGGTCGATGTCGCCAGCCAGGGCCGGACCATCGATGAGGCGCTCGCGAGCCTTGCGGAGGTGGTCGGGCTTTACCTCGATGAAGTGGACGACCCGGCGCGCTGCGTCTCCTGCACGCCGCTGGTTACCTCGTTCGCGCTGGCTGCTGCGTGAGCCCGGCGCTGTCGGACCTTCCGGTCCGCGATTGCCGCGCGCCCTGCGGGCGCGGGCTTCGAGCGCGCGCGGGTCAAGGGAAGCCACGCCGTCTACGCGGCGGAACGGCCCGGCGAAGGCACCGCCACGCACATCGCGAGCAGCATCCAGAGAGCTTGCTCGGCGCTGACCAGGCATGGCACTGTGCCGTTGCTCATCTGGCCACGGCGTAGTCGGTGGCGGGCGCGGCGTCGCGGGCTGCCTGGCAGATGCCGCAGCGGATGGTCCGGGCGGGCGGCTCGACGGCGACGACGCGGTTGATCACCATGGTGCGGGTCAGCCAGCGGGCGGTGACGTGAGCGTGATCGTGGCAGACGGCGGCGCCGCAGTCGCCGCACACGGCGACGGCGTCAGTGTGCTGGCCGCGGGCAGTGCAGTCGAAGCAGTTCACGGTGTTGCCTCCCTGGCGGGGTAGAAGCGGCGGCGGGCCCAGAGCGCGACGTAGACCAGCGCGACCATGACGGGTACCTCGATGAGCGGCCCGACGACGCCGGCGAGGGCCTGGCCGCTGGTCACTCCGAACACGCCGATCGCGACCGCGATCGCCAGCTCGAAGTCGTTGCTGGCCGCGGAGAACGCCAGCGCGGCCGTGCGCGGGTAGGACAGCCGCAGGCGGCGGCTGATCGCGAACGCGCCGAACCACATGATCGCGAAGTAGGCGAGCAGCGGCAGCGCGATCCGGGCCACGTCGAGCGGCTGCGACGTGATCTTCTTGCCCTGCAGGGCGAACAGGATGACGACCGTGAACAGCAGGCCGTACAGCGCGACCGGGGCGATCCTGGGCAGGAACCGGTGCTCGTACCAGTCCCGGCCGCGGGCCCGCTCCCCGAGCGTGCGGGTCAGGTACCCGGCGACCAGCGGGATGCCGAGGAAGACCGCGACCGTGCCGGCGATCTCCGCGATCGACACGTGCAGGCTGGCGGTCGGCAGGCCGAGCCAGCCGGGCAGCACCTGCAGGTAGAAGAAGCCCAGGGCGGCATACAGCAGAACCTGGAACACGGCGTTCAGCGCAACCAGCACGGTCGCCATCTCCCGGTCACCGCACGCCAGGTCGGTCCAGATCAGCACCATCGCGATGCACCGGGCCAGCCCGACCAGGATGACACCGGTCCGGTACGCGGGCTGGTCCGGCAGCAGCAGCCAGGCCAGCGCGAACATGACCGCCGGGCCGATCACCCAGTTCAGCACCAGCGACACGGCGATCATCCGCCGGTCGGCGGTGATCCGCCCGATCTCGGTATACCGGACCTTGGCCAGCACCGGGTACATCATCAGCAGCAGCCCCAGCGCGATCGGCAGGCTGGTGCCGTGGATCGCGACCCGGTTCAGCGCGCCGTTCAGGCCGGGGACGAGCCGGCCCAGCAGCAGCCCGGCCGCCATCGCCGCGCCGATCCACACCGGCAGGAACCGGTCCAGCCGGGACAGCCGGGCCATCACCGGCGCCTGCCCGGCCGGGCCAGTGACCTGGCTAGTCCTCGTGTCCGTCACCGGGGCTCCTCGTACTCGCACGGTGACCCGGACCGCTCGGTGATGACCCGGCCGCCGGCCAGCGGCACGCCGGCGGCGGACGCCTGCGCCCACAGCGCGGCGAACCCGCCGCCGTCCAGGCGGTAGTCAACCCACCGGCCGCGGCGAGCCGCGATCACCAGCCCCGCATCCCGCAGTACCCGCAGGTGGTAGGAGAGCAGGTTCGCCGCGACCGGCACTTCCCCGCGAAGGTCGCACACGCACCTTTCCCCTCCAGCCAGCACCCCGACGACGTGAAGGCGCACCGGGTCGGCCAGCGCCGCGAGCCGGTCGGCCAGTGCAACCGAACTCGAAGCAACAACCGTTGAAGTGTCCATAACCTCACGGTAAGGCGACCGGCACACGCCACGTCCGGGCCGTTCGTCACCTCCAGCCAGCCATCGGTCCCGAATCCATGCCCGCGCAGGCGCAACACGGACCGCAGAAAGGCGTTCCCATGCGCAGGGCTCGCCCCGGCGCTGGCACGACCCGCTCTTCCATGCGAGTCATTCATCATCTATCGTCGATTAACGATGAACAATGATGCACGTTCCCTGGACCGGGCCACCGCCGCCGAGTACGCCAGCTGGTTCCGGGCCCTCGCGGATGCCACCAGGATTCAGATCGTGTCGCTGCTGGCCCGCCGCGAGACCCCGATGAATGTCGGCGAGATCGTCACCGAGGTCGACGTCGGCCAGTCGACCGTGTCCGCCCACCTGAAGGTGCTCGCGGAGGTGGGGTTCGTCCTTGCGGAGCACCGCGGGACCTCCACTTACTACCGGATCAACGAGGCGTGCGTGGACTGCTTTCCCACCGCCGCGGACATCGTCATGGGCCGGCCCGTTCCGGCCCAGCCAGCTCTGCCGTCCCGACCTTGAGGAGCATGCCGATGACCAGCGACAGCGCAGCCACCGCAGGCGACCCGATCATCCGCCGCTACTCGGCGCTGGCCCGCGCCGCCCTGGCAGGCGGCGCCATCGCCGACTGCGATCCAGAGGCCTTCGACGATGGCCGATTCGGTCCAGCCGCCTATCCCGATGCTGACGGCGCCCCGGACACAGCACTAAGTGCCAGCCTCGGGTGCGGCAACCCGGTAGCAGTCGCGGACTTGCGACCGGGCGAGACCGTCCTGGACCTGGGATCGGGCGGCGGACTTGACGTCCTTCTGTCGGCCCGCCGGGTCGGCCCGTCCGGCACCGCCTACGGCCTGGACGCCAGCGAGGACATGCTCACCCTGGCCCGCGCGAACGCATCCCGCGCCGGCGTGGTCAACACACAGTTCCTCCACGGGCACATCGAGGACATCCCCCTGCCCGACGGACACGTCGACGTGATCATCTCCAACTGCGTCGTCAACCTGTCATCCGACAAGCCCCGCGTCCTGACCGAGGCATTCCGGGTCCTTCGCCCCGGCGGCCGGCTCGGCATCAGCGACGTCATCGCCGACGCCGGCCTCGACCCGCGCCAGCGAGCCGCGGCCGAGAATCTGGTCGGCTGCGCCAGCGGGACGCTCACGCTGGCCGAGTACGAGCACCTGCTGGCCGCGGCCGGCTTCACCGCCGCCAGCATCACGACCACCAGCGACGCCGGCGGCGGCCTTCATTCGGCCATCGTCCAGGCACTCAAGCCCGCGCAGACGTCCTGAGCCGACCGCCCGTCCGGAAGGGGGCCGGGTGTGACGTTACCGGGAATCGAGTCGCTGCAGCAGGTCGGCGACGCGGTCCCTGATCTGGTCGCGGATCGGTCGTATCTCTTCGATGGTCTTGCCGGCCGGGTCGTCGAGTTCCCAGTCCTCGTAGCGCTTGCCGGGTAGCAGCGGGCAGGCGTCGCCGCACCCCATGGTCACCACGACATCGGCGGCGAGCACGAATTCCTCGGCCCATGGCTTGGGGAACTCGGCGGCGATGTCGATCCCGGCCTCGGCCATCGCGGCGACGGCGCCGGGGTTGACGGCGGCCGCTGGCTCGGACCCGCCGGACCAGGCGATGGCCTTGTCTCCGGCCAGATGGGCGAACCAGCCGAGCGCCATCTGCGACCGGCCGGCGTTGTGCACGCACAAGAACAGCACGGACGGGACCTTCCCGGCGGCGGTGCTGTCGGCGTGGGCGAGGGCTTCCAGGCGCTGGCGGGCGTACCGCTCGGCGGAGATGCACAGCCAGTTGTGCATGGTGGCGGTGGCGGCGAGTTCCTCGTAGCTGGCGAGCAGGAGGTTCTCGATGGTTTCCTCGCCGAAGACACCGCGGAATTGCGCGTGCAGGTCCCGGGCCGCGGCTTTCAGGGTCATGCGCGCGGCGTTGGTGATGACGTGAGTCTTTGCCATGTGTCCTTCTTCTTATCGGGTGCGGTCTGCCGCGCTGTTCCTGTCAGGCGGACCGGGTCAGCCGGGTCCAGGCCTGGGTTCCTATCTGGATGGCTTCCCAGGGGCTGCCGAGCGGCGGGGTGTAGGACAGGTCCAGGTCGCTGACGGCGTCGATGGTCATGGCGTGGAAGATGGCGGTGGCGGCGATGTCGATCCGCTTGGCGATCTCGGCGTGCCGGTGGCCGAACAGCTGCATCCCGAGGAGCCGCCCGGTGACCCGGTCGCCGGTGATCCGCATCGTGATGCGGTGGCTGCCGGGATAGTAGGCCTTGTGGTCATCGGCCTCGGATCCGGTGGTGACCGGGTCGAACCCGGCTGCGGCGGCTTCGTGGTCGCGCAGGCCGGTGCGGGCGGCGGCCTGGTCGAAGATCTTGACGACCTGGGTGCCGAGGCTGCCGGCGAATTCCCGGTTCCCGCCGAGCGCGTTCTCTCCGGCGACCCGGCCCTGCTTGTGCGCGGTGGTGCCGAGCGGCAGGTACGTCTCCCCGGCCAGCCGGTGGTGGGTGACGACGCAGTCCCCCGCCGCGAAGACGTCCGGCACGCTGGTCCGCATGCCCCGGTCCACCGCGATCGCGCCCCGCACCCCGAGAGCCGCGCCGGCTGAGGCGGCCAGCTCGGTGTCGGGCCGCACGCCGGTGACGACCAGGACCATGTCCGCCAGCCGGGAGATCGCCTCGCCTCCGGCTGTGGTCGCGTCGACGCGCAGCCGCGCTGCCTCGCCGGAGCCAGCCCGGCTGAGCTGCCGGACGGTCGTTCCGGTCAGGACCTCGACGCCGTGGGCGGCGAGCTCGGCGTGGACCAGGGCGCCGAGCTCAGGGTCCACGGTGGGCAGAACCTCGGCAAGCTGCTCCATCTGGGTGACCGCCAGGCCGCGGGCGGTCAGCGCCTCGGCCATCTCCAGGCCGATGTAGCCGGCGCCGATGATGACCGCGCTGGCGGGCGCGGCATGCTCCAGCGTCCGCATAACAGAGAACGTGTCGCCCATCGAGTGCAGCAGGTGCACGCCGTCGGCCGGGCCGAGGGCGTCCAGGCCGCTGATCGGCGGGCGGGCTGAGACGGCTCCGGTGCCGATGATGAGCTTGTCGTAGCCGATCAGCTCCTCGGTGCCGTCAGCGGCGGTGACCAGCAGCTTGCGCCCGCCGACGTCGATCCGCCGGGCGGTCGTGTCGAGCCGCAGCGCCATCCCGGTCGCTTCGAGGTCGGCGGCGGTGCGGTGGGCGAGGTTCCGCCAGTGGGTGACCTCCCCGGAGACGTAGTAGGGGATGCCGCAGATCGAGAAATTCGGGTAGGCGTCCGCGACCACCACGGTGACCTCAGCGCCGGGATCGAGCTCCCGGGCCCGCAGCGCGGCGCTGATCCCCGCATCGCTCCCGCCGATCATGACCAGATGCATCGCGGCTTCCTCTTCTCCCTGTGCCGCTACCTCTTCGGATCCTGGCCGGGCATCCCGCCGGCCGCCGCCCGGCCCCCGTTTGCCGTCGCATCCCCCGTCACGTGCTCAGGCCCAGCCGGCGCGTTCTGGGGAGCGGGGACGGGTGCTTCATGGTGCGGGAAGATGATGTCGGCGGCCTGCGCCGGGGTGAGCCGGGGATACAGCACCCGGACCACGATGACGGCCAGGACACCGCCGATGACCTGGGCGGCGATAAACGCCGGTGCCGAGGACGGCGCGATGCCGGCGAAGGTGTCGGAGAACATCCGGCCGGCCGTGATGGCCGGGTTGGCGAAGCTGGTCGAGGACGTGAAGAAGTACGCCGCGCCGATGTACGCGCCGACGGCCGCCGGCGCGGACCGGGAGCGGCCTGACCGGGCCAGGGCGAAGATCACCAGCAGGAGCCCGAGCGTGGCGATGATCTCGGACAGGAAATGCGCCGGCGTGGCCCGGTCCCTGGCCGAGATGCTGATCGCAGGCTGGGCGAACATCAGATTCGCGGCGACCGCCCCGGCGACGCAGCCCGCCACCTGCGCGGGCAGGTAGGCGGCGGCATCCCGCCACCGCAGCCCGCCGAACGCGGCGTCGGCGAAGGACACCACCGGGTTGAAATGACCGCCGGACACCGGCCCGAACATCAAGATGATCGCGAACAGCCCGGCCGCCGTCGCCGCCGCGTTCTCCAGCAGCTCCAGGCCGGTGGCACCGGGCGACAGGCTCGCGGCGGCGATCCCGGACCCGATCACCACGGCGGCCAGGAACGCGCTGCCCGCGAACTCCGCCGTCAGCCGCCGCCACAGGGCAACATCATCCACCGGGCCGCCTCGCCTTCATAGATGACAGTCAATGCAGCTGGAGCCAGCTTGCCAGCCTGCATCGACGGGCGTCAAGATAGAGCCATGTCGATACACGCTGGCCAGGCCCTGCTGCCGGTCATCGCGGCTGACGGCCCGCCAGCTGACGCTGAGGAATGCAGCATCCCGCTGGTCCGCGAACCAGTCGGAGATGACGCAGCCGCTGGGCTCGCTCAGGTGTTCCGCGCGCTCGGCGACCCGGTCCGGCTGCGGCTGGTGTCCCTGATCGGAGCGCACCAGGGCGGCGAGGCCTGCGTCTGCGACCTCACCGCCGCGTTTGACCTCACCCAGCCCACCATCAGCCACCACCTCAAGGTCCTGCGCCAGGCCGGGATCATCGACAGCGAGCGCCGCGGCACCTGGGTCTACTACCGGCTCGTGCCCGCGGCACTCGAGCGGATGGCCGCGCTGCTCTCCCCTCCCGCCACCTGACCACCGCGCGGCAGCGCGCCTGCGCCCGGCGGCTCGCGACCCGCGCACCGTGCATGGTCAGGCGCAGCACACGCCGGACTGCCGGCTCTCGGCGTCGTCACCGCAGCATTGCGCCGCCTGCTCTTGGGCCGGCCCGGTGTCCAGTGCGGCTTCTACCGCATTCCAGCTCTTGCCGCCGTCCTCGCCCCAGAAGCTCGGGCTGTCTTCCAGGACGGTATAGATTTCCCACCGCTCGCCGTTGGGGGCGCCCTGGACCCAGAACTTGTCCTGCCTGGCGTAGCAGCAGGTCGTGTCGCGCTCGTCGACCGACGCGAAGCCCGCTTCGGCGAGCCGGGTCTGCTCGGCGTCCACGGTGTCGGTATCGGCTACCTCGATGCCCAGGTGGTTCAGGCTCCCGCCGTGGCCGGGGTTCTCCATCAGGATCAGCTTGAGCGGCGGCTCGGCGATGGCGAAGTTGGCGTACCCGGGCCGGAGCTTGGCCGGCTTCGTTCCGAACAGCTTGCTGTAGAAGGCGATCGACTCGCTCAGGTCATTGACGTTGATGGCGAGCTGAACACGCGACATGACTGCCTCCGGATCATGAGATATTGACTGTCGTCTATGTCAAGCGGTTCCGAGCTTGCCACAGACATCAACGTCTGTCAATATAGATGTATGTCGAAGTCTCTGGTTCTGCCGACTCCGGCGGATTCCGCCGCCTGCTGCTCACCGCTGGCCGCGGAGCCGCTGACGATGCAGCAGGCCGAGCAGGTCGCGCCGCTGATGAAAGCCCTCGCCGATCCGGTCCGGCTGCGGCTGATGTCACTGGTGGCCAGTCACCAGGGCGGCGAGGCCTGCGTGTGCGACCTGACCGGAGCGTTCGACCTGTCCCAGCCCACCATCAGCCATCACCTCAAGGTCCTGCATGAGGCCGGGCTGCTGGACCGCGAGAAGCGCGGCGTGTGGGTCTACTACCGGGCTCGGACAGATGCTCTAGTCAGCCTGGGCGCGCTGATCGGCAACCCGGCACGCTGACAGGGTCGCTCGCCGGCTCATCGCAAAGGGCTAGCGGCGGCCTCGCAGGGGCTGGGCGTCAGTCGACGCGGGCGCTGCGATCGACAGGGCGGCTCAGTGCGCGCGGATCCGGGGGACGAGCCTGAGCGCGAGCCCGATCCGGGTCAGGCTGGCGGCGATGGCGATCGTGAGCAACCAGGTGACAGCCGGCGTGATGGTCAGGACGGCTGTGATCACGGTCAGGTCCAGTGCGATGAGCGCGATGCCGCCGGGGACGGCCAGCCTCGTCCGCCGGTAGCTGCGCTTGCTGGTGGCGGCGCCGGCCAGGACGGCAACGGTGAGCAGCAGGACTCCGCCGACGGCCAGCCGTGCAGCGTCCGGCACTGGCCAGGTCCACGCGCGGGCGACGATCAGGGCCGCGCCCCAGCAGACGCCGACGGCGGGCCCACTCCCCAGCAGCAAGCGGGCTGCACGCCGGCCGGGCGCGTGCCGCGTGAACTCAGCGGCCAGCGTCGTGGCGTCGCCGAACTCGGCGACCGCGGCTTCCACCGCGTCGAGGGCGTCGAGGCCATCGGCCCGGTGTCGCTCAGCTGCCTCGGCCAGGCCGTCTGCGATCTCCTCGGTGATGTCGGCGGGCAGCCTGCGATGCAGGTCGGCGAGGTATTCGCTGATCAGGTCGCCGGGCACGGGCTAGCTTCCAGGATCGAGGTGACCGTCGAGGCGAAGTCCCGCCACGCCGCGCGGTCGCCGCTCAGCCTGCGCCGTCCGGCGGCGGTCAGCGAGTAGGTGCGCCTGCGGCGGCCGCCGACTACCGACCAGGTCCCGTCCAGCAGGCCGGCCGACTCGAGCCGGCGCAGGGCCGGGTAAATCGTCCCGGTCGGCAGGTCGAGCCGGGATCCCCCGGCCTGGCGCAGCGCGTCCATGACCGCGTAGCCGTGCAGCGGCCCGGCTTCGAGTGTCGCCAGCAGCAGCGTATCGAGATGTCCCTTGAGCAGCTGCGCTCCGGCCTTCATAAGTAGGTATCCTACGCTGGAGCAGATAGCTAGCAAACCTACCTATGGCTGATCGAGCGGAAGGAGACAGTCGTGAAAGACGCTGCGATCGTCGCGGAAGGTCTGGCGAAGCGGTTCGGCGAAGTCCGCGCGCTGGACGGGGTCGACCTCGAGCTGCGGGCCGGCGGGATCCTTGGGCTGCTCGGCCCGAACGGCGCCGGGAAGACCACCATCGTGCGGATCCTGGCCACGCTCCTCCCGCCTGACAACGGGCTGGCCCGGGTCGCCGGGCTGGACGTGGTGACGCAAGCGGCGGAGGTCCGGCGGATGATCGGCCTGTCAGGCCAGTTCGCGGCCGTCGATTCCTACCTGACCGGCCGGGAGAACCTCCGCCTGATCGGCCGGCTGTGCGGCCTCAGCCGCGCCGCCGCGCGCAGCCGCACCGATGAGCTGCTGGAACGGCTGGACCTGACCGCAGGAGCGGCACGCCAGGCCCGAACGTACTCCGGCGGGATCCGGCGCCGCCTCGACGTCGCCGCGAGCCTGGTCGGCCGGCCGCCGGTGCTGTTCCTAGACGAGCCGACCACCGGCCTCGACCCCCGCGGTCGTCTGGCCCTGTGGCAGCTGCTCGGCGACCTGACCGCGCAGGGAACCGCCCTGCTGCTGACCACTCAGTACACCGAGGAGGCCGACCGGCTCGCCGACACCGTCGTCGTCATCGACCGCGGCCGCGTCCTGACGACCGGAACGCCCGGCCACCTCAAGGCCCGGGCCGGTGCCGACCGACTCGAACTGCAGCCGCCGCCTGGTGCCGATCCCCAGCGGCTAGCGGCCGCGGTGGCGCCACTGGCCACTGCACCGCCCGCCGTCGACGCGGCCGGGCAGATCGTCCTGCAGGTCAGCGACGGTCCTGCCGTCCTCGCCGACCTGGCTGCCCGGCTGGCAGCCGCCGGCCTGGCCGTCGCGGGGCTGACGCTGCGCCGTCCAACCCTCGACGACGCCTTCCTTGCCATCACAGGCCAGCCCGCTCCCCGGCGAGCCCCAGAGGCCGTCTCTGCACCTGCCGCGCATGCCGCCTCGGCCGACTGAGAAGGAGAGCACCATGACTGCCGCTGCCCTGCATACCGCCCCGCCGTCTCCGCTCTCCAAGATCGTCGCTGACACCGGCACCATGACCGGACGCCACCTGCGCAAGCTGGTCCGGGTTCCGTCCGTCATCGCATTCGCGACCCTGCAGCCGGTCCTGCTCGTGCTGCTGTTCACCTTCGGATTCGGCGGCGCCTTCCACCCGCCGGGCGTCACCCGGTACATCGACTACCTGCTCCCCGGCCTGCTCGTGCTCGCCATCGGCTTCGGCGCCTCGCAGACCGGCGTCGCCGTCGCCGGGGACCTGGGCAGCGGGATGATCGACCGGTTCCGCGCCCTGCCCGTCACCGGCCTGTCCGTCCTGACTGGTCGTGCGGCCGCGGACGCGCTCCGGAACCTTTTCGTCGCCGGGCTCATGATCGCCGTCGGATCCGCGATCGGATTCCGGTTCCACGCCGGGCCGACCGCAGCCATCGCCGCGGTAGCGCTCGCCGTCGCAACCGGGCTGGCGTTCTCCTGGCTCAACATGCTCATCGGCCTGCTAGTCCGGGATCCCGAGTCAGCCGGCCTCGCCGGGCTCTTCCCCGTCATCATCCTGGTATTCGCCAGCTCCACCCTGGTCCCGGTCGCCACCATGCCCGGCTGGCTCCAGGCCTTCGCCAAGGTCAACCCGATCACCGTCATCGCCGACGCGCTGCGCGTCCTGTGCCTCGGCGGCCCCGCAACCCGGCCCGTCACCCAAGCATGCGCCTGGATCGCCAGCCTGCTCCTCATCACCATCCCGGTCGCCATCCGCCGCTACCGGCACGCGGCATCCCCATGACCGCCGTCGTCACGCGGCGAGTGCGGCGGCGAGCGGGCGTACGAGTTCGTCGATGAGATCCCCTGCCGGTCGATCGAAGGGAGCTGATTCGTCGGTGAGGAGTGCGCCGATGGTCCCGAAAACGCACCATCGGATGCGCCACGCGACCTCACCGAACGACAGATGGGGCAGCGCCGCCTCCAGGTGCGGGCGAAACGCGTCGGCGACGGGGGCGAAGTGGGCGGCAACGGTCGCGGCAGCAAAGTCGCTGGGACGGGTGTAGATCGCACCGATCAGCCCGGCCCGCCCGGGTGACTTGATGTGCAGCGCGCAGGCGGTTTCTACGTCGGGTCGGATCAGAGCCCCGATCAGCTGCGACACCGCCGGCGGGCCGGCGGCCACCGCCTCATCGAGCAGGTCGAGTCGGCGCGCGTTCAGCGGGAGCAGGATGCGATCGAGCACCGCCGTGGCGAGCGCCTGGCGACCACCGAAGTGGTAGTGCACCGAGCCCGGGTCCGCCCCCGCCTCACGCATGATCTTTCGGAGCGATCCGTCGTCGATTCCGGCCCTGGCAAACTCGGCTTCGGCCGCCTCGAGGAGGGCGTCGACCTTCGCGCTAGTCACGTTCGAGGATCTGCTTGAGAGCGGTCAGGTCCTTGCTGGTGGCGCTGCGCATCGCGATCCGGATGAAGGGGGCGACGAGCCTAGAGAACCCGCTCGGGGTGCCTCGGTTCTGGAGCGTCATGCGAGTAGTGCCGTCGGGCATCGACTCGTAGCGGTAGCTGGTCTCCATAGGGAACGGCCCCTCTGCCGTGCGCATCACCAACGACCCGGGCGTGTGCTCGACGATCACATACGTGTAGCGCAGCTCCCGACCAAGGAACCGGGCGACGAACGAGACTTCGGTGCCGACGCTTAGCGGCCGCGGGGTCTTCCACTCCACAGCGGAGATGTTGGCGTACCAATCGGGAGCGAAGGACGGATCGCTCGCGTAGGGCGCCACCACCTCAACCGGGCGTCGGATGATCTCGGTCACCAGGACATCGACGGTCGGCCGCACTGAAGATTCAGTCATGCGACTGAATATAGTCAGTCATGCGACTGACTGGCAACCTCGGCGGCATCCGACGACCGCGCGACGTCGAGGCCCTGGCCGAGTTCCGCCTGGCGAAGGAGTGACGGGACGTCGATCACGTCGCACGCCAGGGATCCATCGTCCAAGCTGACCTCGGCGGCTGACGATGGATCCACGGGGCCAGCTCGTCGCCTAAACTGGACCACACTGGGCTAATTTTCCCGTCATGGTCCTTGATCGCAGTCCCTGCAGGCCAGCCAGGGGCGCAGCACCATCGCCCGGTGATCGCCATGGTTAGGCACGAGCAAGCCGGTCCGACACAAGCCGGTTGAGGCTCACATGCTGTTCGGCGGCTTCGCGGGCAAGGCGGCGGTGAACCTCTGCCGGAACACGTACCACGAATCGGCCCGAGTAGGTACGGTCCGACAACGGCTCTGGGATCGGCTCACCAGATGCGGCCAGATCGGCGAGCACGCCACGCACGACGTCGGCGAGACCCGCAAGCGCTTCAACCGGGGTGGGCGCGAGCCAGGACAGTGACGGGAACTCCGCGACGGTGGCGACATGCTCGCCGTCCTCAGCGGACCACGTGACTCGGTAGGTGTAGTGGGTAGCATCAGGCATCGTCGTCGCCCTCCTCGTTCTTCTCGGCTTCCAGCCTGGCGATCGCGTCGAGCACCTGCCGCACTTGGTACGCCTTGGCATTGCCGTCCTTGCCGCGCTGGATATTCACGCGGGGATCGCCTTGCCATGGCGTCTTGTAGACCTTGTGCGAGGTGCCCTCTTGCCGGGGTTCACCGAAGTGGTCGGCACAGACCTTGGCCAGGTCATCGAAACGGACGTTCTGCGGTGAGCGTCGCATCTGCTCGATGATCTTCGCTGCCCTGCTCACCTCATGATAGTATCAATAGTGATACTACACGTCAAGGTGTCGGCTCACCTCGGATCGAGACGCTCGCTGGCGCTCCGCCGGCTAGGCAGCGCAGCAGTGGGCCGCGTCATCGCGTCACAAGCGCCTCGGCAAAATGCTGTTGACGATCCTGATATATTCGCTTAATGACCAAAAAGTTCTTTATGGCAGGGGCGGTCGCGGGCTGGGAGAGCGGGAACGGCCCCGCGCTGCTTTTCCTGCACGGCGGTCCAGGCGTGAACGAGTACTCCGGGCTATTCGCGCCGGAGGCTGGAGGCTGGCGTTTCATCACCTTCCAGCAGCGCGGCGTGACGCCCTCCACGACGGACGGGCCGTACACAGTCGAGCAGAACGTGGCGGACGCGGTCGCCGTGCTAGATGCCCGCGGCGTGGATCGCGCCGTCGTGGTCGGGCACTCCTGGGGCGGGCATCTGGCGCTTGCTCAGGGCCGCCAGGCCGGGCACCTCGATCGCCGTGGCCCAGCGGCCGTTCCGCTCGACCGCCACGAACGCCTGGTCGACGCCAAATGAATCGCTGTAGATCCCGCCGGCCGCGCAGCTGCCGGACGCGCCGCACGACACCGACACGACCTCGGCGGACCCCATGTTCAGGGCCCCCAGGCCGGGCACCTCGACCGCCGTGCCCCAGCGGCCGTGCCGCTCGACGGCCACAAACCCCTGCTCATTACCGCGGCGGTCCTCGTAGTACCCGCCGGCCGCGCAGCTGACCGCCGAGGCGCACGACACCGACGACACCGCGGCGCCTTCGCCCACGTTCAGGCCCGCGCCCGCGTTCAAGGCCCCCAGGCCGGGCACCTCGACCGCCGTGCCCCAGCGGCCGTGCCGCTCCACGGCCACGAACCCCTGATAGTTCCGTGCCGGTCCGCGTAGTACCCGCCCGCCGCGCAGTTGCCCGCCGAGCCGCACGACACCGAGCTGACCTTGGCGTCCCCGCCCTTGTTCAGGGCCCCCAGGCCGGGCACCTCGATCGCCCGGCCCCAGACGCCGTTCCGCTCGACGGCCACGAACCCCTGCGCGGGCTGATAGCCGTTGCGGGAGCCCGAGTAGTACCCGCCAGCCGCGCAGTTGCCCGCCGAGGCGCACGACACCGACACGACCTCAGCGTCCCCGCCCTTGTTCAGGGCCCCCAGGCCGGGCACCTCGATCGCCCTACGCCTCCCTGGTCATGCCGGAATACCCGGCCAGGAACCGGCTGCCCCACGAGCCGACCGACGGGCCGCCCCGGCCGCTGAGGCGTCCCCAGCGCCCGCGGTCATCCCCGCAGCCGCCGGCCACGCCGGCGCCACCGCACCCGCCCAGGTGACAGCGGCCGATACGGCCACGATGGCCGGCCAAAGTCGTTTCACGGTCAGCGCCTCCCCGATCTGGCCGCCGCTGATCGGGCCGCCGCCGCTGGACAGCCGGCCCCGGCGAATGCCTGACCCTTTCTCAGCAGACGCGCCGCACAGCCTCCGGGTTTACCCCGGCGCCAGGACAATTGCGCGGCAATCGCCTCGCCGCCACCGTCCCGGACCTGCCAGGACACAAAACTGGCCGGACCAGGCGACGTCAGTCCTCGGCCAGCCCGCGAGGAATCCCCGGCCCCAGGCCCCGCCCGGTGCCGCCCGCGCAGGCTGGCCGTCGCTCATGTCAGCACCAGGCGCACTAGTCACCGGTGTCAGCGACGGCCGGTATACCGCGCATGCCGACCCGATATGCATCACCTCTGACGGGAAGAACGCTTGCCGAAAGCCGCCCATATCGAGCCGCCTGGGTGCGCTGTCCGGGTGCTTCCCGACGTCCCGGCTTGACCGCGAGCCGGTGGCTGGCTGCTGCAGCTAGTCGCGATAGCGTTCCTGGAAGTCGCCGATTGAGCAGGTCAGACTGCGCTGGTGGTCACAGCGAAGCGGTGGAACAGGTCCGAGAAGAACGCCTGGAGCAGCATGCCTGCCAGGCTGCGGGGGTGGAGCTCGACGGCGCCGAAGCGAAAATACTTCGTAGCCGCTGAGCTTCAGATCCCGGTCGCCGCGCATGTTGGCTGCGTACCTTGCGGTATCAGGCCTCCCGTCGTCGTTGGTGTAGTGCTGGGCCGGCGGGTACCGTGCCGCGCCGACCTTATCCGGTGTGGTTCACGACGAAGCCCTGGGAGTGCTGGTGGCGGCCGGTGTAGTACCCGCCGGCCGCGCAACGGCCCGCCGCAGGGCACGACACCGAGTAGACCGCGGCATCGCCGCCCTTGTTCAGGGCTATCAGGCCGGGCACCTTGGTCCCGTTGCCCCAGCGGCCGTGCCGTTCGACGGCCACCCATCCCTGCGTCACGCCACCAGAGGAGTCGGAGTAGAACCCGTCGGCCGCGCAGTTACCCGCCGAGGCGCACGATACCGAGTTGGCTCCGGCGATCCGCCCCCCGATCAGGCCCACGTCGGTCGCCTTGCCCCAGACGCCCTTGTTCTCGCTGACGACGAACCCCGTACCGTACGGCTCACCGTAGGTCCCGACGGCCGCGCAGTTGCCCGCCGACGCGCACGACACCGAGTCGACCTCGGCGTTCGGGCTCCCAGATGAGCCGTTCAGTGCTTTCAGGCCGGGAGGGTCGATCGCCTTTCCCCAGCGGCCGTTCTTCTCCACCGCCACGAACCCCTGCCCGTTCTGGCCGCGGTCCGCGTACCCCCCGCCGGCCACGCAGCTGCCCGCCGAGGCGCACGACACCGAGGAGACTCCGGCGCCGCCGCCCTTGTTCAGGGCGCCCAGCCCGGGTACCTCGATCGCCTTGCCCCAGCGGCCGTGCCGCTCGACGGCCACGAACCCCTGTCCCATGCCGGCGCGGTCCTCGTAGTCCCCGCCAGCCGCGCAGCTGCCCGCGGAGGCGCACGATACCGAGTCGACCTCCGCGTACCCGCCCTTGTTCAGTGCCCCCAGGCCGGGTACCTCGATCGCCTTGCCCCAGCGGCCGTTCTTCTCGACGGCCACGAACCCCTGTCCATTCTTGCCGCGGTCCTGGTAGTCCCCGACGACGGCGCAGTTACCCGCCGAGCCGCACGATACCGAGTCGACCTCGGCGTACCCGCCCTTGTTCAGTGCCCCCAGGCCGGGTATCTCGATCGCCTTGCCCCAGCGGCCGTTCTTCTCGACGGCCACGAACCCCTGCTCCTTGCCGGCGCGGTCCTCGTAGTCCCCCGCGATGGCGCAGTTGCCCGCCGAGGCGCACGACACCGAGACGACGCCGACCGTGCCGTAGACCTTCCTGCCCTGATTCAATGCCCCCAGGCCGGGCACCTCGATCGCCCGGCGCCAGACACCGCGCCGCTCGACGGCCACGAACCCCTGGCGATGGTGGCGGCCGCGGTAAGAGCCGCCGGCCACGCAGTTGCCCGCCGAACCGCACGACACCGAGATGACCTCGGCCTCGCCCTTGTTCAAGGCTCCCAGGCCGGGCACCTCGATCGCCCGGCGCCACGAGCCGGCGGCTGCCGGCACCGCCGCCGCCGATTGTCCGGATCCCGCGAGTGCGCCGACAAGAGCCAGGCCGGTGCACCACGCCACGATCTTGCTCATACGCCCCGCCAATCCCTGCCGAGAGCCGCCGCCAGCTAGCGCCGCCGCGTGCTGACTCTGTTCAATAGACGCGGCATGCACGACAATGTTCTACATAAGGCGACCGCAAAATCCGGCCGTCCACTCCGCTGGGGTCCCTGGCGCCCTGGAGCCCGCACGGGACAAGGACACAACTCCCACGCCCGCGGTTGCAGCGCAGCAGCAGCATTCCGACAAAGCGGCTCGCCGACGCGCGCCCGTCAGGGGCCAGCACACCGCTCAGATCGACCAGCTAGGCGCCGCCCAGGTGGCCACAGCATCGCCTTGGAATTGAGTACCGAACGAGCCGAGTGCGCGCTCCGAACGGCTGGCTCGGCGGCTACGGACCGTTGCCGGCCCCGAGGTTCGGCGGCAGAGTCTGCCAAGGCCCGTGGGTGCGGTGGTACAACGCCGAACGGCTCGTCTGCACTTATGCCGTCGATTCGCTGAGAGATGTTCCGGAGTACAGAACGTCATTTCTGTTGGTGTTGCCGGCGATGCGGGCCTGGGCGAGCTGGGTGGGTTCGACAGGCTGGCTGCGGGTTCCCGCGCTGGCGAGCACGGGCGGCTGGGGCGTGTTTTGCTGCTGCGGGGGCGCTCTCTTGGCGGGCTGGCCGGCAGGCTGGGTGCGGCGTGCGGGACGGGGTTGCTATCTGCCCTGGGTGACGGCGAATCCCTGGTCGTGTCCGGACCGGCCGGCGTAGGCCCGGCCGGCGGCGCAGTTGCCTGGCGAGGGGCATGATAGCGAGCGGGCGCCCGCGGCCCTGCTCGCGTTGAGGGCCGTTAGGCCGGGCACTGGATGGCCCTGCCCCGCACGCCGTTGTCCTCGCTGGTCGCGGGCCCCTGGGTGTCACCGTTGCGGTCGGTGTGCCACCCGCCGGCCGCGCAGTGGCCGGCCGGGGCGCACGACACCGAGTTGCGCGTAGCGTCCCCGCCGCCGTTGTTCAGGGCCGCTGGCCCGGGGCAGCTGGATCGCCGTGCCCTACGCGCCGTGCCCTACGCGCCGCGCCGCTCGCTGGCCACGAACCCCTGAAGGTTCCCGTGACCGTCGGCGTATTCCCCGCCGGCCGCGCAGGTGCTGGCCGAGGCGCATGACACCGCGCTGACCGCAGCGTCCCCGGCGCTCTTGTTCAGGGCCGCCAGGCCGGGCACCTCCATCGCCTGGCCCCAGCGGCCGTTCCGCTCGACGGCCACGAACCCCTGCCCGCTGCGGCGATCGGTGTAGTCACCGCCGGCCACGCAGCTGCCCGCCGAGCCGCACGACACCGAGTTGACCTCGGCGAACCCGCCCGTGTTCAGGGCCGCCAGGCCGGGCACCTCGATGGCCTGGCCCCAGCGGCCGTTCCGCTCGACGGCCACGAACCCCTGCGACCGGCCGTGGCGGGCCCTGTCCGTGTAGGACCCGCCGGCCGCGCAGCTGCCCGCCGAGCCGCACGACACCGACACCACCGACGCCTGCCTGCCCTTGTCCAGGGCCCCCAGGCCAGGTACCTCGATCGCCTTGTCCCACCGGCCGTTCCGCTCGACGGCCACGAACGCCCGCCCGTCGTGGCCGGCGTAATCACCGCCGGCCGCGCAGCTGCCGGCCGAGCCGCACGACACCGAGTTGACCTCGGCGAACCTGCCCGTGTTCAGGGCTGCCAGGCCGGGCACCTCGATGGCCTTGCCCCACCGGCCGTGCCGCTCGACGGCCACGAACCCCTGCTGACCGCGGCGGCCACTGTAATACCCGCCGGCCGCGCAACTGCCCGGCGACGCGCAGGACACCGAGCTGACCTCGGCGTCCCCGCGCGTATTCAGGGCCGCCAGGCCGGGTACCTCGATCGCCTTGCCCCAGCGGCCGTTCCGCTCGACGGCCACGAACCCCTGCCCGCCGCGGCGATTGTCGTAATCACCGCCGGCCGCGCAGTTACCCGCCGCGGCGCACGACACCGACAAAACCCCGCCGAGGGCTTCCGTGCCCGTGTTCAGGGCCGCCAGGCCGGGCACCTCGATCGCCTTGCCCCAGCGGCCGTTCCGCTCGACGGCCACGAACCCCTGCTGGCTATAGTGGCGGTCCCGGTAGTCACCGCCGGCCGCGCAGCTGCCCGCCGAGCCGCACGACACCGAGGTGAGCTCGGCGAACCTGCCCTGGTTCAGGGCCGCCAGGCCGGGCACCTCGATCGCCTGGCCCCAGCGGCCGTTCCGCTCGACGGCCACGAACCCCTGCAGACCGCGGCGGTCCCGGTAGTTCCCGCCGGCCGCGCAGCTGCCCGCCGAGACGCACGATACCGAGGTGACATAGGCGGCCCCGCCCGTGTTCAGGGCGCCCAGGCCGGGTACCTCGATCGCCGTGCCCCACGGTCCGGCCGGCCGGACCGCCCCGACGTCCCGGGCCACCGGCGGCCTGACCCCCATGGTCAGGACCGCAGCCGCGCCCGCGGTGACCACCGCCGATACGGCCAAGATGGCCGGCAAAAGCCGTTTCATGATCACTGCCTCCGGATGCGGACGGACCCTTTCACGGCAGACGCACGGCACCGTCTAGGGGTTTACCCACGCCGCCAGGACAATCGCCGCGGGAATCGCCTCGCCGGCACCTTCCCGGACCGGCGAGGACAGAAGACAACCCGTACCAGGCGACACCAGCCCTCCGCCAGCCCGCGAGGAATCCCGGCCGCAGACCCGCCCGGTGCCGCGGCGCGGACCAGCCGGCCCGCCGCCCATCTCAGCAAGAAGGTGCACTAGTCACCAACGGCAGCCGGAATGCCGCGCATATCGGCCCGCCACGCATCAAGGCTGACACGAAACATACTCGCCGGAAGCCGATCAGATCGAGCCGTGCGCGCGCGTGCATTGAACCCTGGCTAATCGGCTTTCGGCGGCCGCCGCGCGCAGAACTTCCGGTTCAGCGGCCGGGCTGGGCGCCGGGCATGCTGCGCTCGCCTGGGTATTCAGGTCGGCTTGGCCAGGGGGTGCTGGAGGAGGGGACCGGGCGAGCGGGCGCGGCTGTGGTGCTGTCCTGGGTCACGAATCCCTGATCGTGGAGAGGTTTGTTCTCGTAGTCCCCGCCGGCCGTGCAGTTGCCCGCCGAGGCGCACGACACCGAGAAGACCCCGGAGCCTTCCGAGTTCAGGGCCGCCAGGCCGGGCACCTCGATCGCCTGGCCCCAGACGCCGTTCCGCTCGACCGCCACGAACCCCTGCACACCGACGCGGTAGTTCGTAAAGAAGCCGCCGGCCGCGCAGCTGCCCGCCGAGCCGCACGACACCGAATCGACCTCGGCGTACTTGCCCCCGTTCAGCGCCTTTAGTCCGGGCACCTGGATCGCCTTGCCCCACCGGCCGTTCCGCTCGACGGCCACGAACCCCTGCTCGGTCAGGTCGTAGGGGTTGTCGTCCAGGAAGTAGTACCCGCCGGCCGCGCAGCTGCCCGCCGAGCCGCACGACACCGAGGAGACCCCGGCATCATCGCCCTTGTTCAGGGCCGCCAGGCCGGGCACCTCGATCGCCTGGCCCCACACGCCGTTCCGCTCGACCGCCACGAACCCCTGCCCGCCGCGGTTGTTCGTAAAGAAGCCGCCGGCCGCGCAGCTGCCCGCCGAGGCGCACGACACCGACGACACCAGGGCGGACCCGGCCGCCAAGCCGGGCACAGCGATCGCCTTGCGCCATACGCCGTTCCGCTCGTCGGCCACGAACCCCTGCTGCCCGTGGTGGCCCGTGTTGTAGGACCCGCCGGCCACGCAGCTGCCCGCCGAGGCGCACGACACTGACCCGACCCATGCGTCCCCGCTGGTGTTCATGGCCGCCAGGCCGGGCACCTCGATCGCCGTGCCCCAGACGCCGTTCCGCTCGACGGCCACGAACCCCTGCTCGTGACCGCGGCGGCCGGTGTAGGACCCACCGGCCGCGCAGCTGCCCGCCGAGCCGCACGACACCGAGACGACCCCGACGTGCCCGCCCGTGTTCAGGGCACCCAGGCCGGGCACCTCGATCGCCTGGCCCCACACGCCGTTCCGCTCGACGGCCACGAACCCCTGGAAGTGACGGTGGCCGTCCCGGTAGTACCCGCCGGCCGCGCAGTTGCCCGCCGAGGCGCACGACACCGACAAGACCTCGGCGTTCCCCTTGTTCAGGGCCGCCAGGCCGGGCACCTTGATCGCCGTGCCCCAGACGCCGTCCCGCTCGTCGGCCACGAACCCCTGCTCGTGACCGAGGCGGCCGGTGTAGTTTCCGCCGGCCGCGCAGTTGCCCGCCGAGCCGCACGACACCGAGACGACCCCGGCGGACCCGCCCGTGTTCAGGGCACCCAGGCCGGGCACCTCGACCGCCCGGCCCCACGAGCCGGCCGCCCGGACCGCCCCGGCCGGGACCGCCCCGCGAGCGGCCGCCCCAGCCCAGGCACCCGCCGCACCCGGCACCGCCAGCAGCCCGGCAGCCCACACCACAGCCGCCAATACCAGAACCCTGCGCCGTTTCATCATGTCCCTCACACCCACCCGACCGGCCCGCACACAACTTCGCCTAAACGACCAGGCAGCGCCGACGCCATTCAAATACCGGCACGGCACTCCGTACCACCGGAACGCCAGCGTCCATTGTGGGCGGCCAAGAACCAGCCCTGATACCGGCGAACGACCCGCGGCCAGGCAGACTTTGGTCCCGGCCGACGCCGCCGCTGCACCCCAGATAACCGAGTACGTGCCGGCCAGCAGTTCTCGTCATGACCCGTAACTGCAGTTCATTACGAGCCTTACGCGTGCGTCGATTTTTCCGCGCTCCAGCCCAGCGGGCTCGCAGCCGGGCAGGGCTTCAATCACGCTGAGTGACCAGGCAGCTTGTTCGCTGCGTGCAACCTGTGCATCCTGAACGTTCGACCCGTTCACTGACCCGTTCCACGAAAACGACAAAACGGGCCGACCCGGTTTTCGAAAATAATGCCTCTACCTGGGAGCCGCCTGTCGGAATCGGACCGACGACCTGTTCATTACGAGAAACACGCCCGCCGCACCAGACGCGCTAGCTGCACCGATAGCACGCCCGAACGCACACATTGCACACGACGCACCCGTTGAGCATCCCAGCCGGTCCACGACCCGTTCCACGATCGGCCAGCAGGGTCGGCCTGAGCTCGTCACCGTCGGTAGCCAGCTGGCCAACAGTCCCGGCGGGCGGCGACAAGTATCAGCCGGCCTTCACGGTCAGGTGTGACGCACGCCGCGGGCCGGTGCCCGGCGGTACCGGCACATCACGAACCGGGTCGGCGACGCGTCCCGGCCGCCGTGGCACGGGTGCCCTGCCGCTTCCTTCGAGCAAAGTTTCACAGGCCGGCGGCCAGGCTATCGTTTGGGGTATGGATGCGGCGAGCCCTGTCGCGGTGCGGACGCAGTACCGGTCGCGGCCGGGGCGGCGGGCGATCGTGGTCACGGACCTGGCGAGCCTGGCCGGCCCGGTATCCGGCCCGGTCGAGCTGCCGCTGCGCCTGTTCTGGAGCAGCCCGGACCGGACTTTCGACCTGGGCAACCCGTTCATGCGGCGGTGGCTGTACCAGACCGTGCTGCGCGAGGCGTCCAGGCCCGAGGACCTGACCCGGTACCTGGACGCCGTCACGCTGATCGCCTCGTGGCCGGACCTGCGGCTGCCCGCCGGCGTGCGCCGGGCCTGGGAAGAACACCACCCGGTACTGCGGGCCGCGGGCGCCAGGCCGGCCTGATGCCCGTCAGCGAGCTGCACGCCCGCGTCGTCTCGGCTGCCCTGGCAGCGGCTGCGGTGCACGGATTTGCCCTGGGCGGCGGCAACGCTCTGCTCGCGCACGGCGTCATCAGCCGGCCGACCCAGGACGTTGACCTGTTCACCGACGCCGAACACGGCGTCGAAGCCGCCGCCGACGCGGTCGAGGCCGCGCTGCGCGACGCTGGCTTCGAGGTCGAGCGCGAACAGGACGCCGCCGGGCTGGCTGACATCTTCCCCGGGATGGGCGAAGGGCTGGCCGAGTGGGTCGTTACCGCTCCCGGCGGGCAGCAGCTGACCGTGCAGCTGGCCTACTTCGACCGCAGCCGTCAGCCGGTAGCCATGGAGATCGGCCCGGTCCTGGACCTGGAAGACGTGGCCGGCGGGAAGGTCTGCGCGCTGGCCAGCCGGGTCGAGCCCCGGGACTACGCCGACACCGCCAGGATGCTCGAACGCTACAGCCCCGCCACGCTGATCGGCTTCGCCCGGCGCCTGGACCCTGGCCTGACCGCCCGCGACTTCGCGGACGCCGGCCGGCAGCTCGACCAGATCGACGACGACGCCTTCACCCGCTACGGGCTCACCCGCCGCGACGTCGCCGCCCTGCGCGACAAGTTCGCCGCATGGCCGCGCACACCCCAGGCCGTCACCACCCGGCCAGACGAGGCGGAACCCGCGGACCCGCGAGCCGGGCGAGCCGAACCCGGATGGGAGCCAGAACCCGGCCGATAACACCCGGCGCCAGCCCGCCCGGCCACAAAGCCCAAGCAGCCCGCCTGCCCGCACGCACGCACCACCGACTTAACAGCCAGGCATGAAGGAACCACCCCAGATCGCCGACTTAATGCGTCACATAGTCTGCTCAGCCAGCATTGCGGTCCACACGCAGATGGGCCAGTTCTGTGCGCTCGGGTCGGACGGGTAGAAGCTCTCATCGCGGCATGACAGGACGTTGCGCGATGGTCACAGAGGAGCAGGGCTCGGCGGGCCGCCAGCGAAGCCGGTACCCGGGCTAGACATTCAGTCGCTCGTCGCCTCGAACCCGATGAGCCAGTGGAGACCGTAACGGTCGATGACCTGGCCATCGGATGCCCCCCACGGCCGCGTCTGCAAGTCGTCCACGACCCGGCCACCTTCGCGGAGACAGGAGAACCAGTTGCGGAGAGTCGAGGGCGCGGCAGTACCAAGCAGGGCCAGCATCATGCCTTCGGATCGGAATGGCGGCTCGTCCCCGGACACGTCGGCGCCGAACAGCGCGACGGGTCCCCCGGCGAAGTAGCCATGGGCGATGGCATCGGCCGGACCATCGGCCCGGTTGAACTCCGCGAAGGTGTGCAACTGAACCGCACAGCCAAAGACTTCACCATAGAAGGTCAAGGCGTCACGCGCAGTGCCGGGGAAATGGAGGTAGGGCGTCGGGCCGGTCATGGATTGAATGTTATGCACCGCTGGCCCGGGACGTCCTGTCATCGGTACGTAAGCCAGCGCTCAGCGGCATTCGGCGAGGCAGAGGGTGCACAGATCACCCTGCTCGACATCGACGCGGCGCAACCCGGAGTCTCGTCAGGCTGAGACTGTCCCCCAGATCGGCGGTTCTTGTGCCCAGCGTCGCCAAGATTCCTCACAGTCTCATATGGGGACCCGAAGCTGACGCACGCCATCTTGGAACTGGCCCGCGCTATTGCGCCGGTCAGATAAGGCGGGCGTGAACTAGCTGCCTTAGTTCTGTCCCGAGTGAAGTCCGTCAGTTTCGCTCTGCCTCCCCGGTCCAGCGGGCGAGGTTGCCGCGGGTGGTCAGGGTGACCGGGTGCTCGGCGCCGGAGACCCGCTCGCGGACGCGCAGCAGCGCCGCGAACAGGTCCCGCGCCGCGGCCGGATCCCCCGCCTCCCCGGTCCAGCGGGCCAGGTAGTCCCGGGTGTTCAGCGTCCGCATATCCTCGGCGCCGAGGACCCGCTCCTGGGAGTCCAGGACCTGCCGGAACAGGTCACGGGCCGCGTCATGGCTGCCGCTGTGCCCGAGGTATCTGGCGACCTAGCTCATGCCGTAGCTGTGCATGGGCAAGGCGGCCTGGGCGTGCGGCAGCAGCGCTGCGAACGCGGGCCAGTTAGCGGGCAGTTCCGGGTCACTGGTATTGCTCACGCGTGCGGGCAGCCTCAGCGGCCGATCGCTTCGCTGAGAATCTCGCGGACACTGCGCGCCTCTGGGGCGCCGATCCGCTCGTAGATCTCGAGAGCGTGCCTCAGCATGGGTTGTGCTCTGGCTGGCTGGTTATCTTTGAGGTAGATGCGGGCGAGTCCGTCCAGTGCGCGTGCCTCCTCGCGCGGTTCAGGCAGGTCGCGGGCGATCCGGATGGCGCGGTTGAAGTAGTCGCGTGCCTGCGTGCATGCCCCGGTCCTGGTGAACAGCTCGCCGAGGCTGTTCAGGACCCAGGCCTGTTCTGGCCGCAGGCCGCAATCAGTGCAGATCGCGAGGGCCTCCAGGTGATTGGCTACGGCAGCCTCGTGGTCACCGGTGAGCTGCCGCAGCAGGCCGAGGTCGTTGCTGGCCCTGGCGATCCCCTGGTCGTGGCCTATGTCGTGGTAGAGATCCAGGGCCTGGCCGATGCTGGCTGCCGCGGCCGCATAGTCGCCGGCCAGCCGTTGCAGGGCCCCGAGCTCGTTGATGACAAATGCTTCGGCGTACCTGTCCTGGTAGTGACGGCACATCGGCAGGGCCTGGCGCTGGTTCAGTTCGGCGTTGTCGTAGTCGCCAGTCTCCCGGTGCAGGATGCCGACATTGATCTGGAGACGTGCTAGGCCCCACTGGTCGGCCAGGTCGGTCAGGATCCGCTGTGCTTGCCGGTAGCTGCCCATCGCCGCCCGGTAGTCGCCGGCGGAAGCCTGCAGAACTCCGAGGGCTATGACGGCGTCCGCCTGCCCACGACGCTGCCCGATCCTGGTGTACAAGGTGAGTGCCTCACGGGCGAGTTCGGCTGCGTGCCGGTAGTCGCCGAGGCTGGTGAACAACGTCGCGTCGCCGCACAAGGTGTCCGCGAGGCCGCCGAGATCGCCGATCTCGCGGTAGAGCTCGACGGCGCGTTCGCCGCTGGCTGCGGCAGCCCGAGCGTCCCCGGTCGCGGCCTGCATGCCGCCGAGCTGATTCAGCGCCCCTGCCAGGGCTGTTTTGTCGTTGGTTTGCTCGGCGGCGGCGACGGCGGCTTCCTGCTGGGCGAGGGCTCTATCCCAGGGTCCGCTGGCTTCGAGAAAGCCTGCCATCGCCGCCGACAAGGCGATCGTGCAGGCCGGCCTGGTGGTCTCGGCGGCATAGCTCGCGACGGCGTACAAATTGGCCCGCTCGGCTTCCATCCAGCGGAATGCCTGGCCGGGCGACGTGATCGCCGGCTGATGAGCCGGCGGGCGCCCGGGAGTTGCCGGCGGCTTGGTGGCGATGGTCCAGATCGGGATGTGCTGTGCCGCGGCTACGGCAGTATGCAGGTAGTAGTCAAGAAGCCTGCCAATAGCGGCCTCGCGGTCCTGCGGGCTGTCGGCGGCTGCCCGGGTCCTGGCGTGCTCGCGCAGCAGGTCATGCAGCCGGTAGCGGCCGGCGGCCGGTTCCGTGATCAGGTGCTGGTCGTACAGAACGCCGAGCTGCCTGCTGGCAACGGTGACGCTGACGTCCGCCAGCGCGGCCGCGGCATACCGGTCGATGTCAGGGCCAGGGTGCAGGCCAAGACGCCGGAACAGCCGCCGCTGGCCGGCGGCCAGGTTCCGGTACGACAGGTCAAACGCCGCCGCGACCGAGACGTTCTCGGTGCGCAGCAGATCCAGGCGGTCCCTGGCGGCGGCGAGTTCTGCCGCCAGACCGGCCGGTGTCCAGACAGGATGATGATGCAGCTGGCGGGCGAGCATCCCAATGGCCAGGGGCAGGTCTCCGCAGAGCCGGGCGAGCTCGGTCACCACCGGGTCCTCGACACTCAGCCCTGGCCAGCAGCAGAGCCGGACGAGCAGCATGGCCGCATCCAGCCTGGACAGAGTGTCCAGGCTGACCACGGTGGCGTCGTCCAGCGCGGTCAGCCGCTGGCGGCTGGTGATCAGCGCTTTGCTCTCGCCCGTGCCTGGCAGCAGCGGCCTGACATGGTCGTATCCGGCAGCGTCATCGAGGACGAGCAGCACTCTGCGGCCTGCCAGATAGTCGCGCCAGCATCGCTCCCGCGCGTCCTGCCCGGCGGGGATCCGTCCCGCCTCGATCCCGGCGGCCAGCAGCAGGCCGGCCAGGGCCTCCTCCGGGTCGACCGGCCGGCGGCCAGGCGTATGACCGTGCAAGGGAACAAAGATCTGGCCGTCAGGAAAACGCGGCGCTAAAGCGTGGGCCGCGTGCACAGCCAGCGTCGTCTTGCCGATCCCGGCCATTCCCCCGATGGCGCAGATGCCGATCACGCCGCCACCGGTTCCCGCGGCGGCAATTGCCCTGAGGATCCGCTCGAACTCCTCAGCGCGGCCGGTGAACACGGAGATGTCCCTGGGCAATGTCCGGTTCTGGGATTCCCGGCGGTGCGTCGCGGCGCCGCCGGGAACGGTGGCGGTATCAGGCTCGAGGGGGCCTTGCGCCGCGGTCAGGAATTCACTGCGGGCAGGCCCCGACAAGTTCAGCGCGGTGGCCAGCAGCCGTGCCGTAGGGCCGCGCGCGGTCAGGCTGAGGCCGCGCTCCAGGTCGCTGATGGTCCGCGGGCTCAGCGTGGCCGAGTCCGCTAGTTCCTCCTGCGTCAGACCGGCGCTCGTGCGCAGCTGCCGCAGCAGCTTCGCGAACTCTGGCACTGACCGCCCGCTCCCCATCCCGTGGCCCTCATAAACGCGCCGCGTCTCCGGACGAATTGCCGATTTAAAGCCTGCCGGTCTTGCCCGGCAATATATCTGCCTGATCAGGGCCGCGCAATGGTCGTTTATCTGACAGTGATGGTCAGCCTGCGCTGAGCCACCGGGCAACTGATGCTGATCGCACAGAACCGGGCCCCGTCGCCCGAGGGACCCGGTTCTGCGTCGCGGACCCCAGGCCTGGGATGTGCTCCCAGGCCTGGGAAGCAGATGTATAGGTGCCGGCAGTTCACCCAGCGAACTTGTTGGGCGCGAATCCCAGGTTTGTCATTCTGGCACCTGCTCCCGTCATGAGCCGGCTGGTGTCCAGAGCCGCACCACGGCGCGGGCGCCGACCGCGAGCCGCCGGGCCACGCGCTGCCGAGGCCGTGACGTATGGCGGCGGGTACGCTCCTGGCGGCCTGGGCGCCGCTGCTCGGCCATGGCAAGCCGTTCACGGTAGTGCTGATCGGAAAGCTGCTGCATCGAGAACATCTTCGGCCACCTCCTCCCATTGTGGTTTTCTTCCGGCTCCCTCGACTGTCGCCGGCGCTGCCGTGCAGGACCACACGGCAGGCCCACGACTGACCCACGGATAGCCCACAGGACCTGAGAATCGCGCCGCGACCGGATCCGTTGCCGCGGGAAATCAGCAGGAACGGACGTCGCAATCAGGCAGTCAATCCACGCGATGTTTGACGTCGACCGAATGCAGATCGTCCATTCGGTGCTCCATGGAAGACGGCACCGAGCTGCATCCAGGCCGCGCAGATCGAGCCGCACTTGCGCGTACGTGTTGAGCTCTTCGCAACACTCCGTGACACCATCTCGGAGGCCGCCGGGCCCTTGAGCAGCCCCACAGCGGCGACCATCGCGGCGCACGCATGAGCAGAGCGCCGGTGCGCATCGGATCAGGCCAGCTGGCGGCCAGTGCCCGCCAACCTGAGTGTCGGCCGACGGCGCGCACGACCCGGCGATTACTGACCGTAGCCAGCCAGCCCTTGTATCCGGCCGTCGCGACCACTCGACTCGTTCCACGAATCGTTCCACGGAGATTGGCGAGCTATCGAAATTTTAATCGATAAATACCGCTGGACTGCAGGAAAGAGAGCCGCCTGTCGGAATCGAACCGACGACCTGTTCATTACGAGAAACACGCCCGCCAGCACCAGACCCGCTGGCTGCACCGATAGCACGCCCGATTGCACACATTGCACACGATGCACCCGTTGCATGCCCAGTCCGGTCCACGGTCCGTTCCACGATCCGCCGGCCAACCTGGCCAGACAGCATAACTGTCGGTAGTCAGCTATGCCGACTGCCGCCGTGGTTGCCCGGCGGAGAACGCCGCAGCCCATCACGAGCCGACTGGCGAAGGACCTCGGCGGCAAGCGGCACCGGAGTCCCGCGAGGCTCGTTCGAACAAAGTTTCACCGGACCGGCCCGCTCGAGCCGCCGACGCGATAGCCAGGGAATTAGAAACCACTCCTGCCGAATCTGACGCAAACCCTGAGCGCGCGATGCGGCGAACCGCAGCGTCCAGATCGCCCCGATCTGTACGCACGGACGGGTGATCGGTCAGAACCCGCCAACCGCTCCGAACGTCGGGTCACGCGCGCATTATTCCGAATCGACGCCTTCCAAGCCTGAACGTAGGAATGGCACCGCCCGACCCGGATGGCAAAGGGAGAAAGACCGCGGCGAGTCGGCAGCGCGCTACAGCACTTGCTGTCAGCCGCCCGGCGGCTGGTAGACGATTCCTCTAGCCCGCCCGGCAATCGCATCGAGGTCGCTGGACTCGATCAGTTCATGCGTCTCAAAACGAGAGAAGGCGGCCGAACTGGTGGCCGCCAGGCTCACCGCCGCCGCGGTGTGTGAGTCAGGCAGCGCCACGACTGTCGCGCCGTCATACTGCCCGAACATCCAGTAGTACGACTCAAGACCCCCGAGCGACCGTCGCGAGGGGTGCCGGTGCGAATGCACGGTCGCGGGTCATGGGTCGCTGGTTCGTTGGCCGTCACGGCTGCCAGGCGGTCGGCTGCGCGAGGGCTGATACCGCGCGGCCACGACCTCGGCGGCCTCGTGACTCGCAGTCAGTAAGCGCAGCTGCGCCGTCCGGTGCGAGGGCTGCGGGAAGGAAGGTTTCCACCGCGTTAGGTCCTCGACGGGTGTCGAGGAGATCCAGGCAGACGTCTTCGAGCGCGAGCGCGCGTGGAACGACGCCCGAGGCGACCGCGGACCGCAGGGCATCGCCGGCCACACACGGCTGGCTCGGCGGGCTGTGCCGGCTTCTCGGCAAGCTTGGCCGCGAGGCCAGCGACACGGGCGCGGATGCCGGCACGTTGGGCCTGGCCGGCCGCGGCCAGTATCAGCGGCCGTCTTGAGGCTTGTTACGGGCACGGTGACCGGCAGCCAGGCGAGGCGGAGAGTAGCGTGCTCTGCAACCCCGTCGCGAGCAGGGCGTGAGGCGGCCCAACCAGCGGAGGTGCCAGGTGACCGAGCTCCCGCAGTCCCCAGAGGGAATCATCCCTGTCCTTGAGGGATGCTCACGGGATACCGATGAAAAGCGCTCTCCCGCTGAGGCTGGTCAAGGCAGCTCCGACGACCAAGAGCTGGCTCGCCGTGGGGCCACTGTCACCCACCAGAGGCCCGTATCGCCCTGAGCGGCTCTAGGCCGCAGCCCTTTGCGTCCCTCGTCCGGTGGTTCTACTAGCCGACCAGGCAAAACCTCCGCCGGGATTCTCGTCACTGGCGCGCTCGCGACTAGCGTGCCCGGTAAGAAGGGCCAGGTCAGGCGTGGGGCAAGTCAAGCCGAAGTACCGTTGCCGATGGTCGGGCTGGGTCCACTTCAAGGCGTCATGGTTGGGCCGACTCAAGCCATCCTGAACCATGGTGTGGATGGCAATCGCGCCTGCGCGGCCTGCTGGGCGTACTCGTGGCTGACGGGGTGGTCACAGGTCGAGGACCAGGTCGTCGCGTGGCTGGGAGCAGCAGATGAGTACGCTGCCGTCGGCGGGGTCGTCGACCGGGGCGGGGGCGTAGCGGACTGTTCCGGAGATGAGGGTTGTCTCGCAGGTGTGGCACACTCCGGTGCGGCATGACCAGCGCACTGGCACGTCGCAGGCTTCGGCGAACTCGAGCAGGCTGGCGTAGCCGGGGCCCCAGCGAACGCTAAGGTCGCTGCGCGCGAACGCGACCATGGGGCCGCTGCCCTGCTCGCCGGCGGGCTGGTGCGGCCGGCGGGAGGCCGCAGGCGCGATGCCGGGTGTCTGCGAGGGCCCGGGGCCGAAGACCTCGGTCCGGATATGGCCGGCCTGGATGCCGCCCGCGGCCAGCGCGGCGGACACATCTGCCATGAACGCGGGGGGCCCGCACAGGTAGGCATCGGCGTCGCTGGGCAGGTCCAGGGCGGCGAGGACCGGCGCCGACAGGCGTCCCGCCGTGTCGTAATCGCGGCCCTGGACGTCGTCAGGGCCCGGATTGCTGTAGCAGATGTCCCGGTGCGCGCTGGGAAGCCCGGCCAGCAGGGACCGGGATTCGGCCGCGAACGGCTCATCGGCGCGGCGGCGCGCGCCGTGCAGCCACCAGATGTCCCGGCTGGACCGGTCAGCGGCTAGCGCGTGCAGCATGGCCAGCACCGGTGTCGCGCCGACACCCGCGCTAACCAGCAGGACCGGCGCCTGGCCGGAGCGCAGGGTGAAGGCGCCGCGCGGCGCGGCCACCTCCAGCAGGTCTCCCGTCCGCAGCTTGGTGTGCAGGAACTGGCTGGCGGTGCCGTGTTCCTCCCGCTTGACGCTGATGCGGTAGTCGCTCGCACCTGGGGGCCCCGACAGGGAGTAGCTGCGCAGCAGCGGCCGCCCGGCGGGGTCCGGGTGCAGGCGCAGGGTCAGGAACTGCCCGGGCAGGGCGGCCGGAACGGCCGCTCCCCCCGGATCGGCCAGGTGCACCGAGATCACCGTGTCGCTCTCCCGGCTGATGGCGGTGACCGCGAGCGGCCGGAACCCGGGCCACGCCGGAGGCGAGCTCGCTTCGGTCAGGCCCGCGTTGCCGCCGCCCTGCCCTGGCTGGTCGAGTATCTCCTGGAACGAGGCCTTCCACCCGCCGCTGAGTGCCGGGATACGCAGCGCGCGCAGCACCTGCTGCCGGGAATGCCCGGGCAGGTACAGCAGGGCGTCCGTCTCCGCGACCGTCATGCCCTCCGGGCCGGAGGCAAGCTTGATGATCTCCTGCCCGGCCGCAACCTTGCCCTCGGTCAACACGCGGAAATAGAACCCGGGCCGGTGATGGGAAACCAGCAGCGCGGGCATCTGCGGATCGTTCATCCGGATGCCAACCCGGAAGCAGGTGACCCGCGGCTGGGTCACCTCGAAAACCGCGCCGCCGATCTGGTACCGGTCACCGATGCACACCTGGTCGTCGGCCAGCCCCCGGATGGTGAAGTTCTCCCCGAACTGCCCGTAGGTGAAGTCATCGCGGCCCAGCTGCTCTTGCCAGTACCGGTAGGACTCGATCTGGTAGACGAACACCGCCCGCTGCTCGCCGCCGTGCCCGGCCAGGTCACCCTGCCCGTCACCGTCGATATTGAGCCGCCGCGCCATTTGCGGCCCGGTGACCGGCTTCTTCCACACCGCCGTGTGCACCGTGCGGCCCTGCCAGCTCACGTCGCGCGGCATTCCCACATTGACGGACAACAGCACCCCGGCCCGCTGCCCCGTGGCCCCCATTAGCTCACCTTCTCACGCAAGCGGCCAGCTCGACCAGCGGGGGACGACCGACCAGGTGGCAGCGGTCCAGCCGCCCCAGAGCGCCGGCGCAGAATGTCCGGATCCGGGGAGTCGTTGTCTTGACCGAAATCCGACCGGACCCTGTGCGGATCGGCGGGAGTGCGCGCTCCGACGTGAGTGAGCACGAGCCATACTGACCGGGTGCAGATGAGCTGACTGGTCAGGGCAGCAGCGGCCGTCGGCGGCCAGTGGCGCCTGACGGCGCGCGGCTACCTTTGTCTCCCTTCCTGCGCGCACGATTCACGGGGAAACGGCGAATCAGGGACGGGGGAAGTTTGCGCCGGCGGGAGCCACCTCATCCTCGATGCCACCATCCGTGTCCTTGACACCGCGAGGATCGGCGCGGTTAAGACCGTGCGGGAAGGCCTCACCGTAGAGGTGCCCCGGCCAAGGCGGCGAAGCGATCAGGCCCCGCTCGCCAAAGACCGCGCCTGTGCTGGGCCGATTACAAGATCGTGAAGGTCGCCGCCCACCTCGAGCCGGCCCGACTGCTCGAGCCCGCCGGCCTTCACCGGCTCGAAGCCTGCCCTGCGGATCAACCGCTCGACTTCCTCGCCGGCGCGGTCGTCGTCGGTCACGTAGAACAGGACCGCCGGCTCCGCGGACCGGTTGCCGGCGGACTCCAGGAGACGAGCCTGCAGCGTTCCGAACGCCATTGCCAAGTGGGCCCCGGCCGGCAACCACCCGGCCACGACCTTCCCAGAGGATTGCCCTTCCGGCAGGACACGTGTGAGGTTACCTTGCGCGTCGGTGCTGAGCGGGTTGCTCGGAACGACCACGACGTTGCCGCTGAGCGAGCCGGAGATCTCGTCGATGACGGCCTTCAGCACGGTGAACCGCAGCGCCAGGATGACGGCGCCGGCGCCCTGCAACGCGCTGCGGTTGCCGGCGGCGGCAACCGCAGCCCGGCCGATCTGTGCCGCCAGCCTCCGCGCCGACTCAGTGTCGGCGCTCGAGAGCCGCAGGTTCTCGCCGCCTGTGGCGAGCTGGCGGGCAATGACCGATCCGATGCCTCCAGTGCCAATGATCGCGGTGGTCACGACCGGAACCTGATCACCCGGACTCCCCGCCCGCTGTACCCGATGGCCAGTGAGCGGGCGTCCAGTCCCCCGCTGGGTCGGTAGTCTGCCCCACTTCGATCAGGTGACCGTCGGGGTCGCGGATATAGCAGCGCTTCTCGTACTGGTGCTGTTTCGGCGGGGTCAGGAAATTGGCACCGCGGGCGCTCCATTCGGCGTACACGGCGTCGATGTCCTTGACCCGGATATTGAGGAAGCTGCTGACCCGGTCGGGATCGCGCGGCGTCTCCAGGGTGACCGTCGGCTTGTCGTCGGTCGGGCCTCCGCCGGTGTTGATGATGATGAAGGTGTTGGACAGTGCGACGTAGGTCAGCCCACCGGGGCCGGAGAAGGCCACCCGGCCGCCGAGAACCTCGGTGTAGAAGCGCCGGGAGCGCTCCACATCGTCGGAGACGATGAAGTGGGCCAGCACAATGCCCTTCGGTGGCGGTGGGAACTCGGCCATCTGGCACCTCCGCTGGTTGGGTCGTGCACCGCCTTCCGACGGGGCTGCTGGACGCAGGGGATTGCCCCGCCGCCGCATGCCAGGGAGCCTACTCCCACGGCCGCCAGCGGCCTGATAGCGAGGGGCGCGCTGGGATTCCGCCACTCCGTCCTGGCGGCAATGTGGACACACCCGGGCCATCTTGGCCGGCTTGTCGCTGTTGATGCTGCTGATGCAGTTCAGGATGACTCCGCTGTTCCGGCGGGCTACGTTTGGTCAGGGCTTCAAGGTGTTTTGTTTCCTTCCGCCGCTGCACGTGCGTGGCGGTACACCCTCACGGCCGCTCACCGCCGTGTTGGCGCCACTCGCGGCCCCGGACGGTCACGGCCTGATCCATGGCATGTTCCTGCCGCGGGCTCCGGTGCCGCCTGCCGCCTTGGGCAGGCGGCCATCTCCGGCAATCGCGCGGCCGGCCGCGAGCCGCCCGAGGACGGCGTGGCGCTTAGGGCTTCCTGGTGAACCGGAAGTGTGCGCATGAGCCCTGACGGGCATGCCTACCCGGCAGGCACACAGGTGCGTCCTGGTACGGCCAGGTCCTTGGGGGCAACCGACACGAGCACCGTCCACCTCGCACCCGTGGCGTTAGAGGAGAGGCGGTCATCCCGTGCGTTCCGACATTGTCCCCGGCGGCACCTTCCCCGATTATTCGCTGCCTGACCAAACCGGCACCGTCCGGACGCTGAGCGAGCTGCAGGGCCGGGACCCGCTGGTCCTGACGCTGGCGCGCGGCAACTACTGCCCGAAGGAGCACCGGCAGCATCTGGAGCTGGCCGGGCACTACCCGGAGATCGCGGTGGCCTACACCCAGGTCGTCACCATCGCCACCGACGACCACCACACCCTGCAGGAGTTCCGCGCGTCGGTCGGCGCCCAGTGGACCTTCTTGTCCGATCCCGGCCGGACCGTCCAGCAGGACCTCGACATTCAGGAGTACACCGACCCCGAGCACAACCCCATGATCCCGCACACGCTGGTGCTCAAGCCGGGGCTGGTCATTCACAGCGTCTACAACGGCTACTGGTTCTGGGGCCGCCCGTCGTTCTACGACCTGTGGCATGACCTGCGCGCCGCGACGGCCGAGATCCGCCCGGACTGGGATCTGAGCACCCCCGGGCTCCGCGAAGCCTGGGACGCGGGCGACTTCTCGCACTTCCACGGCTGGGATCGCCGGTCCCCCGGGTCGATGCCGACCTCGTATGTCGAGCCAGGCGGGGGGTGAACGTGATGCGCACCCCGGTGTGCGAGTTGCTCGGGATTGAACAGCCCGTCGTCCTGGCGCCCATGGTCGCGGTTCCCCAGCTGGCCGCGGCGGTTTCAAATGCAGGCGCGCTCGGCATGCTGACGCTGACGTGGTCAGAAGACGTCGGAGCCGTGGTCCGGGGGACGGCGGCGCTGACCGCGCGGCCGTTTTGCGGCAACCTCGTACTCACCGAAGATCGTCACGGCCTCCTCGGCGAGGCCCTTGAGGCCGGGTTGCGGATCGTGTCGTTCTTCCTGGGTGATCCCGCCGGCTGACATCGAGCAGGTGCACGACGCCGGGGGGATTGTCATGCACACTGTCGGCACTGCCGAGGAAGCACGGCGGGCAGTCGCGGCAGGCGCGGATGTGATCGTCGCGCAGGGCTGGGAGGCCGGCGGACACGTGTGGGGCAGCGTCGCGACGCTGCCTCTGGTGCCCGCCGTGGTGGACGCGGTGACGCCGGTGCCGGTAATCGCGGCCGGCGGGATCGGTGACGCCCGCGGCGTTGCGGCGGTGCTCGCCCTGGGCGCCCAGGCCGCGTGGCTGGGCACGCGGTTCCTGCTGGCCGAGGAGATGCCGATTCATGAGGACTACCGGCGCCGGCTGATCGCTGCGGCCGAGACCGATCCGCAGCGGTACCCCAACCTGTACTCGGTCGGGTGGCCCGACTCTCCCCACCGCGCGCTGCGCAACTCAACCTCCGACACGTGGCAGGCCGCAGGCTGCCCCCCGCTCGCGCAGCGGCCAGGGTACGGCGAGGTGATCGCGCACTTTGCCTCCGGCGAGCCAATCGTCCGCTACGAGCCAGCGCCGCCGATGACCGGGACCATCGGGGAGATCGAAGCGCTGTCGATGTGGGCCGGGCAAAGCGTCGCCCTGGCGAGACAGCCACAGCCAGCGGCGGACATCGTGGCCGAGCTCACCTCCCGCCTGTGATCCGGGATGGGAGGCGCTCGGATCGCTGTCGCGTGGACTCGGCAAGCCCTGCAGGCTGCCCGGCCGCGGATCATGCGCGGAATTCCGGCGCCGCGGTTGCGGGCCGCCTGACCGCGAAGCCGATCACACCCGGCTTCCTCGGGGAAAGCCTGGTGCCGGGAAACTGGCACGCCAGGTTTGGAGGAGCGGCCAGGGGAAACGGACCCGCCGCAAGACGGGCACCGCGCCCTTGGTCGACGCCTACCTGCTCACCGACCAGAACGGGTTCCCGCTGATGGTGTCCGCATTTGAGGGGAACAAGGCCGAGACCAAGACCATGCTCCCGGTCATCGAGGCGTTCATGGCCGCGCACAGCCTGCCGGACGTCACGGTCGTGGCGGACGCAGGGATGATCTCGGAGGCGAACCAGAAGGCGATCGAGGCGGCCGGGCTGTCGTTCATCCTCGGGATGAAGATCCCGTTCGTTCCTTACGTGGTCGCGCAGTGGCGGCGCGACCATCCGGGCCAGGACATTCCAGACGGGCATGTCTTCACGCAGCCGCGGCCGGGCGGGCCGACCGGCAAGCACCGCGACCAGGTGATCTATTACCAGTACAAGGCCGATCGCGCCAGGCGCACGCTGCGCGGGATCGACGAGCAGGTCAAGAAGGCAGAGCAGGCCGTCGCGGGCAAGGTGCCGGTGAAGCGGAACCGGTTCTTGCAACTGACCGGCGGCACCCGCTCGGCGAACCGCGAGCTCGAGGAGAAAGCCCGATCACTGGCCGGGCTGAAGGGCTACGCCTGCAACTTGAAGGCGTGCCCGGACGGCACCCCGGTCACCGCGGAGTTCGTGATCGGCGCCTACCACCGGCTGTTCCAGATCGAGAAGTCCTTCCGGATGGCGAAAAGCGACCTGCAGGCCCGGCCGGTCTACCACCGCACCCGCGACTCCATCGAGGCCCACCTGACCATCGTGTTCGCCGCCCTGGCCGTCAGCCGCCACATCGAGCACGCCACCAGCTGGTCCATCCGCAGATTCGTGAAGACCGCCCGCCGCTACCGCACCGTGCAGATCCAGGCCGGGCCTCACACCGTCACCGCCGCCGACCCGCTCCCCGATGACCTCCGCCAGGCTACCGACCGGATCCACGGCCAAGCGAGTGTGCACTAGCCTGGCCCAACTCGGGGACCCAATGAGCGCTCATCTCCGAGGGAGGGCCGGGGTCCGGGGGAGCGCCCCGGAGACGTTCCGCGGCTTGGGCCGCGCGGCGCGGCATCGACGGCCACCGCCTGGCGGGCGCGCTGGCCACCGTGCGTTACGGCGAGCTGCCCGGCGCCGGGCAGAGGCGCGGTGCGCACGCGCGGCGGGCCGCCCGCGCCGGGCGCTGCCGAGCGCAGAGGCAGCGGGCAAGGCCCCGCCGCCCCGGGAGCTGCGGTCCCCCATCGCCATCCCCGCCCGTTGCGACCGGCACGTCTTCGCCGTCTCCGCAACCCGCGTGGTGTCTTGCCGTGCCCGGCTCCAGTGCGGGCCTGGCCGTCCGGCCGGCGCGCCGACGGCGCGCCCTTGAAACCGTAGAGAAAGTTGTCACAAGTTCAGGTCTGGCCCGGTACGCGAATTGGCAGTATTCACGAGCGCTCGCCCGGGTGAGCCTGATGACGAGCGGCTGATCACCCCAGCGTCAGCGGACGACCAGTACCGTCTTGCCTGGCGGGTGCGGCCGGGTGCCCGCTCTCGAACGCCTCGCGGCCCTCGCGAAGCGGGAAGCTCTGGCTCACCACCGGCCGGAGCTGGCCGGAGTCGGTGAGCCCGGCCAGCTGGGAAAGCTCTGCCGCGTCCGGGGTGACCACGAAGAACATCGCGTGGATGCCGAGCTGCTCAGCGCGCTGCGCCGACGGCGGGGCGCTGAGCGTCACCAACCGGCCGCCGCCCGGGTGAGGCCGTAGGACGCCTCAAGCACCGGCCCGCCCACCGTGTCAACGACGACGTCGAACCCATCTCTGACATCCCCGGCATCCTCGACGAACGTCCGCGCGCCCAGGGACCGGACGAAGTCGCCCTGCCCGGCGCGTCCGGTGGCGGTGACGTCCGCGCCGAGGATTGCGGCGAGCTGGACCGCGTACACTCCCACGCCGCCGGCCCCGCCCTGGACCAGGACGCGTTCGCCCGGCCGGAGGCCGGCCTGGTCCGTCAGCGCCTGCCAGGCTGTGAGCGCGGCCAGCGGCAGCGAGGCGGCCTGTGCGTGGGTTACCGAGCGCGGCCGGTCCGCCAGGTCGGCCGCCGGGGCCGTCACGTAGCCGGCGGCGGCCCCGTTCCGGTCGAATGCGATGAGGCCGTACACCTCCTCCCCGATGGACAGGCCGCGGGCCTTCTCACCCAGCCTGCGGACAACGCCGGACACCTCGTGCGAGGGGATGACCGGCGTCCGGTCCCGGCCGTCCCGGGTGGTCCAGGTCAGGTCCCAGGTCAGCTCGGCGATGCCGGCCGCATGCACCTCCACCAGGGCCTCGCCAGGCCCAGGTACCGGGACCGGGGCCTGCTCGAGTACCAGCTGCTCCGCCCCCCCGCGGGCGTGTGCGCGCAGCGCCATCATCGTGGCCGGCACCGTCATGGCTATACCCGCTGCTTCCCGGCCGGGATCCGGGTAGTGGACCCGCCTCCATACTCTCCGAGTCTCCACCGTGGCTTAACTGCGCACTAAGGTGGCCCAACTCGGGGATTACTTGTGATGGCTTGATGTCTAGTCCGCCGCCCTTGCCGAGTACCGATCATCCAATTCGGGCGGATCGCGCCGTGGCATAAGCGGCGGCGCGGGTCGTGGCACAGGCGCGAGTGCGCGCCAGGCTGAGCCAGGAACATTAGCTAGATTGTTCGACATACAGCGGTGTGCCCAGTACGAGCCACTTCAGGCCGGCCCGCCATTCATGCCCGCCACCGTCCATTGGATGACGAGCTACATACAACGACACGCCGTGGGCCCAGGACAGAGCGCTGATGTCGTCACCGAGCAGATCAAGGCTGCGCCGCATGAGCGCTTCCCAGGCGTAGGCCAGCGCACCGGTGCGTGCCTTAGCCTCGACGTCCCCTCCGGGTGCCTGCGCGGTACCTCCACCCGCGCGATCAGCGGCATTGTCCCGCCGCTGCGGTTGGCGCTCTAGCAGGTAGCGCGCCGCCCCGACCGGGTCCGCGGTCGGACTGAATACATCCTCAGCGGCGACTACCAGCTGCTCGGAGTGCTGTAGCACGTGACGGGCGGCGCCGACCGGATCCGCGCTCGGGCCCGGCCTTTGCCCGCTGGCAGCGCGGCCCCCACCGACGGCGTTAGAGGCCGACCCGACGAGCAGCACAGCGACGTCATCGTCGACACCGGCCACCCAGAGCATGTCCTCGATCACCGCGCGAGACGCGGGCCCATTGCTCTCGAAATACTGGGCGGGCAGCGCTCCGCGGGTGAATCCAGCGACATCGCCGATCAGACGCTCGCCTCGAAGTTGCTGCTCTGCCCTGACCGCAGCGCGGCCCAGCGTCCGCGCCGAGGCCGGTTCGACGTCTATCCCTACTGATGCCGCGCCCAGCCCCACCTTGGCACTGGGCCGGAGGCGGCTCAGCCATCCGCGGTCGAAGGCCCCCAGATCCTGCAGCTTGTCCCGTGAGACATACCAGTAACTGTGCATCCCCGAACCCTTCACTGACGCCTGCAGCGAAGTATGCCCTGATGCCTGCGAATCCGGCCTGACAAGCCGCCGCCCCGTTAGCAGCAGGCCACGCCTGGTTCGGTCCGGCAGTGGGGGAGCCCCAGAGCCGCGGATACGTTCCGGCGGCCTGTCAGGTTGCATCTGATGCAGCGTCCGGGGAAATGGCGCTGCCAGCCCGGCCCCGGCGATTCGGCGTCTGAGCGGCCGGTGTTCCGGAGGGCGATAAGTTCACCCTTGCTGATGCCCTTCCAGACCGCCCAAACGCCGACTATTTGCTTACTCGCGCTGGCTGCCGCTGCGCGGGTGGAAGGTGCTCGCTCGGGCCGGATCGGCCGTGCCGTCGGAGGCGGTGACGCCTTGGCGATCGGGCCCAGAACGTCGCCGGGCCGTTATCGGCGTGCTTCAACCCGCCGGCGGACCTGGAGTGCTGTGTCGACGTGGAATTGCCGGTGCATGCGCTGCTCCCTTGGCCGGAAGTAGGTGGTCGCCCCCGCCATTGGGATTACCTCGGGCCTGTCGACCTCGTACGTGTGGCCGTTGGCCACTACGGTGGCCGAGCCTTTCTCGAGGACGTTCTTCAGCCAATCGGTCCGCTGGCCATACGGGAGGGCGATCAAGAAGGTGTCGTCGTGCTGGGCCGCGATGACGGGCGTGTCGTATGTCTGGCCTGACCGTCTCCCGATATGGCGGACGACCGACGTGTTGGACCCGGCTTTGCCGGCTGATCTCATGGCGAGCGGCCGCATGGCTCGGGTGAACAAGCGCATGGCGTTCTGGATCGGACCTCTCATGCGCCAACCTTCTCAGCGGCCGGCGGCCAGGAGTAGGGCCGAGAGGCCCACAGCCACCGACGTCTGGCATGTGCCGGTGGACGCGTGGGTGCCGCGCAGACCTGCAGTTATCGCGCACTGTCTGATCTGTCGGAGCGGCGCAACGCTCGCACACCGATCGAGCCTACGCGTGCGTCGATAGTTTCCGCGCTCCAGCCCAGCGGGCTCGCAGCCGGGCAGGGCCTCAATCACGCTGAGTGACCAGGCAGCTTGTTCGCTGCGTGCATCCTGTGCATCCTGAACGTTCGACCCGTTCACTGACCCGGTCCACGAAAGCGCCAAACCGGATCGAGATTGTTTTCGAAAATTAGGTCCCTATCTGGGAGCCGCCTGTCGGAATCGAACCGACGACCTGTTCATTACGAGAAACACGCCCGCCTGCACCAGACGCGCTAGCTGCACCGATAGCACGCCCGAACGCACAGAATGCACACGACGCACCCGTTGAGCACTCCGCCCGGTCCACGACCCGTTCCACGACCGGCCTGCCCGGCCGGCCTGAGCTCGTCACCATCGGTAGCCAGCGCCGCGATCGACCTTCGCCAACGGCGGTCAGCCGGCTGTCGCGGTCAGCCGGAACGCCCCGCGGTGCTGATCGCCGACACTGAGGCCGCCTCCGAACCGACAAGCGACGAGCGACGACGTTGGCGACGACGGCTGCAGAGGCCAATCGACGCACAGAGACGACGCTGGACAGGCCGGATCTTGCCACGGATCAGAAGGCTTGGGGATTCGAGTCCCTCCGACCGCGCCACCGTAGCCGCAGGTCAGGGTATTGATCTCATGTGAAGTCTCACAATCTCTCACAGTCCCGAGCGATCTTGTGAATCTTGGGGAGTGCGGCGCGGCCTTGCTTCCGATCGTCGTCGCTCGCGTGGACGTAGGTCTTCTTGGTGAAGGCCGAGTCGTAGTGAGCGGCCTACTTGCTGATGATGGAAATCGGGACGCCCGCCTTTCCTCCGGCTCATCTCAGGCCACGTCATCTACACATCTGGTCGGACGCGCCCGAACGGCAACCCACACCGTGGCGAGGGGGATGTCGCCACCTCAACCGCTACTGGGAGTTATTGCGAGGACGGGGATGAACAGGATCGTGGTGCTCGAGAGTGCCAGGTGTCCGTGCGGGAGCGACAGGGATACGGTTCTCGGGTATGGCCGATTCTCGTTGGTGGAAGGACTTCGACCAGGTTGTCGCTGCCTTGCAGCCGGCGGGCTCCCGGGTTGTCGATGTCGGTTGCGGCGATGGCGGGCTGGTCGACCGTTTGGGACAGCTGGGTTTCGACGCGCTCGGAGTGGACCCGGCGGCTCCAGCTCATCCGCGCCTGATCCGCGAAAGCGTCGAGCAGGTGACCGGTCTGAGGAAATTTGACGCGGTCGTCGCTGTGATGGCGCTCCACCACGCGGAGCTTGATGCTGTGACTTCAGCGATCGCCCGGCTGCTGCGCCCGCATGGGCGGGTGTTCGTTTACGACTTCGACTGGAGTGCTTATGACGACCGATCTGCGGCCTGGCTGGTTGACCGTGATCCTTCTGGTGCCGATAACTCGCTGGCTGGCTGGCGCCGTGAGCACAATGGCCTGCACCGGGGGATGACGATCAAGGATGCGCTCGGCGCTGAATTCGCGGTGCCGCTGGTTGAGGTCAGACGTCCCTATCTGGCGCGCATGCTGGGCCGGCCGGATCTGGAGGCGGCCGAGCATGCGTTGATCGATGCGCGGATGCTTCCGGCGCTGGGGTTCTGGCTGATCGCCGAAAAGCCAGGGTGAAGCCCGCGACTGCGATCCAGGACTCAGAGTTCTCTTCGCAGCGCGATCCAGGTGAAGGGCTGGATGATGCCGGCCGGGGTGATGTGCTCTTCCCGGTCCTGGCTCATCAAGTTCCATTTGACGCCGAGCTGGCGGGCTAGCTGTGCGGGACTGTAGCGGGCCACTGGCAGGCCTGAGCAGTGCTGCGGGCCGTCCGGTGCGAAACAGCCGAAGACGGCGATGGCGCCCCGCGCTGTGGCCGTGTCCAGGGTGTGCAGGTATTGCTGCCGGTGCTGATCGGTGGTCAGGAAATGGTAGACCGCCCGGTCATGCCAGGCCCGGTAGTGACGCCGGGGCTGCCAGGTGAGCACGTCGGCGGCCAGCCAGTGAACCTGGTCAGCTCGCGAGCCGAGGCGGTCGCGGGCGTGCTGCAATCCGGTCGCGGAAAGGTCCAGGACCGTGAGGTCGCGGAAGCCGCGATCTAGCAGCGCCATGGTGAGGGCAGATGCGCCGCCGCCCGCGTCGAGCAGGGCATCAACGGTTGAGACTCCGGCAGAGTCGAGCATCCGGAGCGACATGTCCGGATGTTGCTCGAACCAGGTCCGGGTGTCATCGCCCTGGGCGTAGGCATCGTCCCAGTGCGCCGCTGCGTGTGCCTGGTCGGCCATCTTCTTATCCTGCGCGCTGCGCGTGCCAGCAAGCTAGCGGGGGCCGGGACGAGCCCTGATCCGTGCAGCCGGCTGCCTTGCGGGTGCTCCCGGCGCGTCTTGGCGGCTCAGCCGGCTTCCATCCTTTGCTTGAGCGCGGCCAGGTTTCCTGGCATCTCCTTGCGTGCTTCGCGGCGGACCATCAGCGGCACCAGGATCTTGCCGATGCCGTGGCCGGTGAAGTCGACGCTGATGGTCAGCCGGGAGCGCGACCCGGTCACGGGCTCGACCAGGACGTCGACGGCTGCCCGGATCGGGCCGTCTGTGCCCCTCACGCCCCATGCCCGGGGCGGGTCGATATGCACCAGCTCGGAGGTGGAGGCGCGGTTAGCGCCGCCGATCCGCCGCGTCGTCACGCATTTCGCGCCGACGGCCGGTGCCTGGGTGCCGTTGCCCGGGCCGTCCAGGTGCCCGTCCACCACGCCCTGCTGCCACTCGGGAAACCGGGCCGGGTCCGTGGCGTAGGCGAAGACATCTGCTGCCGGGCGCTCGATTTCGGCGCTGGTAACGATCGGCGGCATGTCAGCGGCCTTCCTTCACGAGCGCGGCATACCGGTCCAGGTACAGCGGCCAGCCTTCCGCGCCGTCCACGCCGTCCGTGACCGCTTCCCAGCCGGGACCGTGCCGGTCCAGGTGCCGGTGTTCCAGTTCCAGCCGGGTGCGGGTCGGCGACTCGGAATAGAACCGCACCTCGACCTCGCTGGTCTGAGCCTGATCAGTCTCGATCGTCCACCGCGGGCTGATGTCCCAGCTGAACACCACCCGGTCGGGCGGGTCGAAGGCCAGGATCCGCGCCCACCGGCACTCGCTGCCATCCGCTGCCCGGTCCACGATGTTGCCGCCGACCCGGGGCTCGAACACGGTCTCTGCGATCGCCGCCCCGAGAAGGTTGTGCTCGGGTGGCTTGAAGTCGCCGAACCGGTCGGTAAAGACCGTGAAAGCATGCTCGATCGGCGCGTCAACCACGATCTGCTTGCGGACTGTCGCTGCCTCGGTCTGAGCCATCAAGTCTCCCTGGTATCTGTGTCCGGAGCTTCCGCGGCCTTGGCATACCCGGCCAGCGCCCGCTGCCAATATGTGTCGAGCTGATCCCGCAGCGCTGCGAGGGCGACCGGGTTGAGCCGGTAGATCCGGCGCGTCCCCCGGGCCACGTCCTCCACCAGCCCGGCGTCCTTGAGGATCTTCAGATGCTGCGACACCGCCGACCTGCTCACCGGCATCCCGGCCGCCAGCTGCCCCACGGCCCTGGGGCCTTCGGCCAGGCGGGCCACGATGGCCAGGCGCGTGCCGTCAGCTAGCGCACCCCACCGGACAGCATCTCTGTTAGCATCCACTAACCGTTAGAATTCTCTAACCGGTATGCCCTTGTCAAGGCGACGGGAAGACGCAGGCGTAACCCGCCGTGGCGAGTGCCGCAGCGAAGTAGAGCAACCACCTGGCCAAGCCCTAACGTCAGCGCTGTGGCACATGCGACCTGAGCTTGGCGACGGACACGTGTCCAGACTTGCAAGTAGTTCCGCACGAAGAGGCACGGCCGCAGGCGCTGACAGCGGCAGTGACAGCGACGCCTGCACGCATATCTCGCAACCTGGACCGCTACCACCCTTACGATGCCACTTATCTAGGCAGCGGCTGGCCCGACCCTCGCCAGCAGCGCTCTTCCGTCGGCGCGCCACGGCCTGACCGGCAAAGGACCACCACCACTGGCAACAGTCGAACAAGGCCTCCAGGCCCAGATCCGCAACATCGAAGCCACCTACGCCAAGCCGATGTCCGAATGGCTCGCCATCATCGCCGCCAGCGGACTGACGAAGCACACCGACATCGTGAACCTGCTCAAGAACGACTACGGCATGACCCACAGCGCCGCCCACCGGGTATCGATACTCGCCCGGCAGAATACCGCCGAGCAAACCGGCGCAGACCAGGACAGCGATCCCGTCAGCACCCTGTACACAGGCAAGAAGGCCAGCCTCCGCCCCATCCATGACGCCCTGATGACCGCCGTTCACGGCTTCGGCGATGACGTTGAACTCGCCCTCAAGAAAGGCTATGTAAGCCTGCGCCGCCGCAAGCAGTTCGCGATGATCCAGCCCAGCGGGGCAGGCGGGATCGACCTCGGGCTCATCCTCCCGGATGTAGCTGCGGACGCGCGCCTCGAATCCGCCGCCGGATTCAACGCCCTGTTCACCCACCGAGTCCGTCTGTTCAGCACAGCGGACGTCAACACGGAACTGACCGGCTGGCTCAAGCGCGCCTACCACCACGCACAATGAGCAACCCGTGCCCCACGCCCCTCAACCGCTCCCCGACACCGCCGATCTGTCGAGCAAGCGCCGGGAGACCAGGCCAGCCTCAGCCGCGACAGATCAGCGGTTCTGGTGTCAGCTGATCTGGCAATCGCTGCGGCCGATTGAAGTACAAATCGAGCCGTACTTGCGCGTGCGTGTCGACCTAGTCGCAGCAATCCGTGACGCCATCCGGGGCGGCCGGCTGGCGGCAAATGCCCGCGGTGTGTCGGCCGGCGCGCGCAAAGGACGACGCGTAACCCGGCGGCACGCTGAACCCCCCGGAACGGTGCCGCGCTGGACTGGGAGCGCGGCGACGCGCACCAGACGCTGCGCGCGGAGCTAACTGGCTGGCGAGGGCGGGATGCCCGGCCGCAGCACGCAGCTGGCTAACGGCTGCGTGCCGGGTCGCCGGACGCGAGCGGAACTGACACACGACCGTCGATTACTGACCGTAGCCAGCTAACCCATGCGTCCGGCCGTCCCGATCACACGACTCGTTCCACGAATCGTTCCACGGAGATTGACAAGTTGTCGAAATTTAAATCGATAAACACTACTGAACTGCAGGAAATAGAGCCGCCTGTCGGAATCGAACCGACGACCTGTTCATTACGAGAAACACGCCCGCCCGCATCAGACCCGCTAGCTGCACAGATAGCACGCCCGAACGCACACGTTGCACACGACGCACCCGTTGAGCGCCGCACCCGGTCCACGACCCGTTCCACGACCGGCCGGCCTGGCCGACCCTGAACTCGTCACCGTCGGTAGCCAGCGCCGCCATCCGCTGCCGCCAACGGCCGTCAGCCGGCTGTCGCGGTCAACCGGAACGCCCGCCGGGGTGATCGCCAGCACTGACGCCACCACCTCCGAACCGACAAGCGACGCGCCGCGGTCGGCGCCGGAGGAAATTCGCAGTGCCGGCCCGGACCGGTTTCTCCGGCGGGAACAGAAGGCGCGCCGGAGCCATCTCACCTTTCCTGTCCGAGGAACGCACAGAGCATGGGCACCGCGCCCTTTCCGCCTGCCCGGCCCGGCCCCGTCACCGCCTGGAGCCGGTGTCGGCCAGGTACGGGAAGAACGCCTGGACGACCGAGCTGGCCGGGGATGCCACGTCGGATGGGATGCAGCGGCTGCTGAACCTTTACTCCTGGTCAGCTGACTCGATCCGCAATGACCTGCGCGGGTATGTCAGTGCGGCGATCGGCGAGCCGGCGGCTCGAAATGCTGCATCTTGGCATCGAGCTTAGCCAGGAGCTCGGCCGGGTTCTAAGTTCGTGAACGGTTGCTCGTGAACGGCTGCTTAGATCAACTGGCCGAGGCTGCCGCTCGCGCATCGGCCCATGCGCGAGCGTCGGCGGCGTCGAGTGCGGCCAATTCTGCCTGGTCGACGGCCCAGGCCGCATAGTCCAGCGCGTCGGCTGCGTTGTACTCCGCCGCCTCGGCGTCTCTCTCGGCGGCCTTCACATCGAGCTCATCGCGTTTGCGCCCGATCTGCCCTTGCAGCTGCTGCATCTTGGTCGAGGTGTCGGCCTTGAATGACTGCCATTGGGCATGCCCTCGATCCGCCGCCTGGCCTGCCTTGCCATGCGCGGTGGCGCTCGCGGCATCGGCCTTGGTCTTGGCCTTGGCCACCCGCGCCTTGATCTGTTCGTTGGTCTCATGCCGAGAGGAATCCAGCGAATTCTTGAGATCAGCCGCCTTGGCTTGCAGCGCGTCGGCCTGCTCGGACAAAGTCATATCGTCCCCCTACGTACTCCGATTGCCCCGTTGCAACTCAGGTGCCCAGGCCGTCGCGCGCCAAACGTCGCGCGGGCGACCGTCAGCACCTCACTGAGCGGCGCCTGGGCATCCACGAGCCGTTCGCCGGGGCCACGGCAGCCGTCCCTTTTGTCAGTGCCGCGCCTGTCGACAGCCGTGAGGCTGACGTCAGCCGTCAGTCCTCGCACCCTGGGCTAGTCGGCAGGTCAGCAGGTAATCTGGAACGGCACGCTGGTGACGATGACGCCGGGAAGAGTCCGAAGGGTGCGCTGGAGCCTCGGTGCGATCTGCTCGTACAAGGTCCGGTGCCACCAGTGCTCATCGATGACTTCCGGTACTGCGACGGTGAGCGTCAGGTCGGGCCGCTGCCGGTGCAGGGTGAGGATGTAGTGGACCACCGGCGCGACGATAGCGCGGTGCGGGGAGACGATGACTTCGAGGGGCAGGTGATCTCCCCAGGCCTGCCAGTAGCTGACGAACCGGTCGGCCTCCTCCGTGGTCGGGCTGACGTGCAGCGCGAGCGCAGGCTGGCTGAGTGCTGCGGCGTATGCCAGCGCCCGCATGGCGGCCCGGTCCATGACGACAACCGGGACGATGGTGAGCTCGTCGATCTGCTCGGGGCTGCTTGCTTGACGTCCGGCTGGAGGTTCCCGTGGTGCGGTTCGGTCGGTGGCTGTGGCTGGCACCGCGGCCTCTTCCGGGCGGCGCAGGGCTAGTTGCAGGCCGGCCAGCTGGTAGTACCGGTGGATGCGCAGGGCGATGGCGATGATGCCGCTGATGAGGACTATTGAGACCCAGGCGCCTTCGGTGAACTTGGTGATGCCCTCGATGACGAACACGATGCCCGACATCACCGCCCCGGTGGCGTTGAAGGCCAGGCTGCGGCGCCAGTGCGGCTGGTCGCGGTGCCGCCGCCAGTGCATGATCATCCCGGTCTGCGACAGGGTGAATGCGAGGAACACGCCCACCGCGTACAACGGCAGCAGGGTCTGGGTGTTTCCGCGGAACCCGATGTAGATGGCGGCGGCGCTGACCGATAGCAGCACGATGCCGTTGCGGAACGTCAGCCGGTCGCCGATGTGCAGGAACGAGCGCGGCGCTTGCCGGTCGCGGGCCATCAGGAACAGCACCCGCGGGAAGTCGTTGTAGGAGGTGTTGGCGGCCATCAGTAGCACGGCAGCGGTGGCCGCCTGGATGAAGATGTACATCGGCCCGCTGCCGAAGCTGAGGTGGGCGAGCTGAGACAGCACCGTCTGGCTTGCCACCGGCACCACGCCGGCGAGCCTGCTGATCGCCAGCACGCCGGCGAACATCCCGATCAGCAGCGCGACCATCCAGGTCAGCGTGATCCGGGCGTTGCGCCACTCGACCGGCTGGAAGGACGGCACGGCATTGGAAATGGCCTCGATGCCAGTCATGGCGGTGGAGCCGGAGGCAAACGCGCGGAGCACCAGCAAGACGCTGAGGCTCTCCGTGATGGCCAGGTGATGGATGGGAACGGGCCGGAACCCGCGTGCGGCGGAGTGCACCAGCCCGGCGATCACCAGCGAGCCGATCGCCACGATGAACGCGTAGGTGGGCACGGCGAACGCCGAGCCAGCCTGCCGCACCCCGCGCAGGTTGCCGGCCAGCAGCACCACGATGACGGCCACGCCCATCCACACAGTCGCCGGCTGCAGCGAGGGGAAGGCCGAGGTGATGGCGGCCACGCCGGACGCGATCGACACCGCGACCGTCATGATGTAGTCGATCAGCAGGCCGGCGGCGGCCGTCAGGCCGGGGACCCGGCCAAGCTCCTCGGTGGAGACGATGTAGGACCCGCCGCCTTGCGGGAAGGCCCGGATCGTCTGCCGGTAGGAAACGCCGACCGCCAGCATCAGCAGCACGATCGCTCCGCCGACGGGCAGCGAGTACGACAAGCCAGGCAGGCCGGCTAGAACCAGGACGGCCAGCATCGCCTGCGGCCCGTAGGCAACGGAGGACAGCGCGTCAGCTGACAGGACCGGCAGCGCGACGAGCTTACACATCCGTTCCGCCGCGAGCGCGCTCACATCCAGCGGCAATCCCTCGACCACGCGCCGCAGTGCCCGGTCCGTCCGGCCCAGCCGCGTCGCGGGAGTCTCGGACGCGCTCGTCGTCTCGATCGGGAGAAGCTGCCCGTCCCGGCTCGCCGCGGATACGACCCGGGTGAGCCGGGCCGGACGGAACTCACCTTCCCCGGCATACGCCCCGACGCCCGGATCGATCGGCAGGGCCTCCCTCGACACCTGCGGCCCAGCGCTGGCCTCGTCCCACTCACGTCCGACGGCGCGCAGGGCGGCGAGCTGACCCTCGTCGAGGGCCGGAATCACGGCGTCAGGCCGCGGGCTGCCCCCGACGTCGTCGGCACCGCCACCGACGTTGCCTCCGTCCCGGTCCTGGGCACCGTCGGACTCGGGCCTGCGCTGCTCACCGTCGGACATAGTCGACCATCCTGCTTATCTAGGGCGCCACTGCGGACACCCCCCGGGTGACCCGCGCTCGAACTCTTCCGCGCTCATATACCCACGCTCAGGCCCCGCGCCATTACCCACCCGGGCAGGTGAGGCATAGGAATCTGAGGCGCAGGCATGTGACGCCGACAACCGGCGATCAACCGGCAATGGTTGCGGGCCGTCGAGGTAGCGTGGACCTTGCCTGGCGCTTCGGCAGCTCAGCGAACGGACGGTCAGGGCCGGAGGACGACCCGCCGCCCGCCGCCACTGCGCCGATGCCACGCTGCTTCCGCCTCGGCGAGTGGAATCTCGTCGATGTCGATCGGCAGGTCGCCGGTGGCGGCGATGGCCATGAACTCCGGGATCGCGGCGATGATCTCAGCCAGGGGTATAGTCCCCGGGCCGCTGCCGAGGATTTCCAGCCCGGAGCTGCGCAGCACATCAGCGGGCAAGGAGATGACCGGGCCGGCCATCTGTCCGACTTCTACCAGGCGGACCCTTGGCGCGACGTGAGCCAGGCCCCGCCGGCTGATGGCCTCGATGGCCGCCTCGGCGGGCTGCCCCCACAGGTAGTCGATGATGACATGTATTCCGTCCTGGCCCGCCGCCTCGGCTAGGGCGGCCGCGTCATCGGGTCCGCCGAGGGTCACGGTGGCCGTCGCGTCTAGCCGTCCCAAGATGGCCTGGTTGCGGCCAGCGGCGATCACCCGGCCGGCTCCCATCCGAGTGGCCAGCGCCACAGCGATACGGCCTGACACGCCCGTGGCGCCCAGCACCAGCACGGTTTCACCGGGCTGCAGCGCGGCCTGCCTGGTCAGCGCCAGCCAGGCGCCGTTGCCCGGGTTGATGATGGCCGCCGCGGTCACCTCATCCAGCCCATCGGGCAACGGCAGTACAAACGGGGCCGCGGCCCGCTGCGCCATGGGACCGTACGGAGCGCGGACACCGCCGAAATAGACCCGGGTGCCGTCGGCCGAATATCCCGTGCCATCGATACCAGGGATCATCGGCAGCATGCCGTGGCTGCCGTAGTGCTCGCCGCTGGCCAGCATCCGCACGATCGGGTGCAGGCCAGCGGCGGCAACCTCGACCAGGACCTCCCCGCCAGCCACGACCGGCTCGTCGAAGTCGGCGAACCGCGGGCCTCGCTCCAGCGAGTCGATCACCGCCGCCTTCATGGTCGCAGCCTCCCCAGCTGGCAGTCACTCCAATCGTACCGAGGGCCCCGCCGCGACCGGCGCTTCAGCATCGCCCCCCGCAGCGCGGCCGCCACACCACCCGATCTGAATTGATCGAGTCATCAATCTTGTAATGATTCATCATATCTGACTATCATCGTACTGAACGCTGGCCTGGCGGAGTGAGGACTCCGAGCGCCCAGGGCAGCAAGGCGAAAGGAAACTGTCATGCTTAAGTCACTCAGCAGGACCCTGATCGCGCGTGGGATCCTGGCCGTCGCGGTCGGCATGGTCGCGCTGGCCTGGCCCGGAGTCACGGTCCTCGCGCTGGTCATCTTGTTTGCCGTGTTCGCGTTCACCGGCGCCGGACTGGAGGCCATGCGGGCGTTCGGCAGCGCCAAGGCCGGCCCGGTCGCCGGGCACCTGCTGCTCGGGCTGGCCGACCTGACCGCCGGGGTGATCGCGCTGACCTGGCCGGGACCCACCGCTCTCGTCCTGGTCCTGATCGTGGCCAGCTGGGCGGTCGTGGCCGGCCTTCTCGAGATCGGTGCCGCCTTCCAGACCGCCGAGCCGGCCGGAACGCGGGCGCTGTTCGTCCTTGGCGGGCTCGTCGCAGCGGCCTTCGGCGTGTCGCTGTTCACCCGCCCGGGCATGGGCGCAATCACCCTGGCGCTGCTGTTCGGCCTGTTCAACCTGATCTACGGGGCCAGGACGATCGTGCAGGGCATCGAACTGCGCCGGACCCGGACGGCCCTGCGTTCCGCGGTGCTGGCACAGACCGCGGCGTGAGCCAGCCCGCGACGATGACAACACGGCGGCGGCTGAGCGCTGCCGCCGTGTTCTCTTACCGGACCAAGTCGGCTAAGGCGCGGGGGCTGGCCGGGAGCGGGACCGGCCATGGCGCCAATGAAGGACGTCATCCGCGAGAAGGTCCAGGCCGCCAAGGACATCCGTGAGGGCGTCCGGAAGGAACTGGACTTCGATCCGCAGGTCGATGCCGGCGATATCACCGTGAAGAACATGAACGGGGACGTCACAGCCGTCCGCGATGACCTGGTGATCACCGGCTAAGCGGCCAGCCGGCCTCCAATCGGCTCCGCTGAAGGGAGCGCGCAGATGACTGCCGGTACGCAACTCCAGTCCCGCCGTCCGGCGATGCTCGCGCAGCTTGCCGGGCCGTGGTGGATGTTCCTGGTAACAGGCGTCGCCTGGCTGATCATCTCGGCGGCGGTGCTGCGGTTCAGCATCGCGTCGGTCGCGACCATCGGGGTGCTGATCGGCGCGGTGTTCCTGATCGCGTCGGCCAGCGAGATCCTGCTCGCCTCGACCCGCGCCAGCTGGGCCTGGCTGCACATCCTGATGGGCGTGCTGTTCGTCGGCGCGGCCATCTGGGCTTTCGTCAGCCCGTTCGGCGCGTTCTGGGCACTGGCCGCCGTCGTGGGGCTGCTGCTGATCCTGCGCGGCGGCCTGGACCTGGTCACGTCCGTCGACGCCCGGGACACCAACCCGACCTGGTGGCTCGGCCTGCTTGCCGGAATCCTGGAGATCATCCTCGGATTCTGGGCCTCTCAGCAGGCCTTCCCCGCCCGGGCCGTGCTGCTGATCTTCTGGGTCGGCTTCTTCGCCCTGTTCCGCGGCATCTCCGACATCGTGGTCGCCTTCGAGGTCCGCCACGCCGAATGCTCCTGACGGTCCTGGCCGACTGCTGCCGGACAGCCCGGACCGGCTGGCTAGCGCCGTCCTGGCGGGACGAATGCCGGAACGCGCGTCGCTGGCGAGTTGCCTGGATGGCGCCGCGAGATCCGCACCCGGAGCGCGGCCGGCCGGATGGTGAAGCGCAGCGGCGGGATCAGATCCGCGGGCTCGCCGTCAACACCGGCGTGCACCGGCTCATCGGCGCTGACATCCAGGCGCGGGGCGTGCCAGGACCGGCCTGGCGACGGCGGCCCGCTGCCCGGCGGGGGCGGCCGGCTGCCCGGCGGGTCGATAATAACGATCCCGAGCTGGCCGCTGTCCAGCGCCGGCCGCGTGCCGCGGGGCAGCGGTCGTTCCAGGGCATACGGGTTATTCGAGACGAGCACGACCTCGAGGCCGCGGTGCTCACGGCCCGCGTCATCGGTCAGGCGCAGGCCGGGCGCCGCTCTGCTCGGCCCGGCCACCTGCTGCGCGGTCTGCAGCAGCGTGCGCACCTTGGCGTCGCGATACCCCGGGCGGCGGACGGCCTCGCCGTAGACACCCAGCGAGACGTTGTTCAGGAACATCCGGCCGTTCACATCGCCGACGTCGATCAGCCGTTCCGCCCCGTCGGTGAACGCCTCGAGGGCGCCGGTCAGGTCGCGGCGGTCCACTCCCAGGTCCAGGGCGAAGTGGTTGCGGGTCCCGGCCGGCACGCAGACGAACGGAAGCCCGCTCGCGGCAGCCACGGCCGCCACCTCGGCCAGCGAGCCGTCGCCGCCCGCCATCCCCAGCGCACCCGAGCCGCCGGCCGCCGCCGCACGAGCCAGGGCGGTCAGGCTCTGGCCGGGCTCCAGCATGATCACCTCGATGCCGAGCTCGGCCGCCCGCTCGGCGACTCCCGCGCGCGCCGCCGCGCCGCCGCCCGACCTTGGGTTCACGAACAGGACCGGCGAGCGTGCAGGGCCGGCGGCCCGCCAGCCCCGCGGCGACGGCGGCTGCGGCGGCTGGCTCATGGCATGCTCCGGCACGGCCATGGCCACCGGCGGAACCGGGCGCGCGTGCTGATCATCACCATGACGGTCTTCCAGCCCTGGCGCGGCTCGAAACGACCCGAGTGCCGCGCGCCTGCTACCAGGGGCCGGCGGGCGGGAGCGGCAGGGCAGCGAGGCGGGCGGCTTCCGGCGCGGGGACGCCGAGCAGGCGCAGGACGGCTCCGGCGAACTGGTCGACGGCGCCTTGGTCAAGCCGATCGGGATGCTGCTGATGCTGCCGCAGCAGCCCGAGCAGGGCCCCGGCGACGGCGCTTAGCCCGACCTCAGCGTCGGGAATCGTGAAGCACCCGGCGGCCTGGCCGGCCGTGATATCGCGCAGGGCACGCGGAGCCAGGCCGTAAGGCGCGTCGAGCAGGTCCAGGCCGCTGCCAGTCAGGAAGCGGGCCACCTCGGGATGAGTCCAGCCGAGCCGCCCGGAGATCCGGAACGACACGGCGAACACCTCAGCCGGATCGGCGACGCCTGCGCAGGCATGGTCGATCATCTGGCCCCAGCGCTCGAGCACCTCGGCCGACGCGACCTGGAACAGCTGCTCTTTGCTGGTGAAGTGGTTGTAGAACGACCCGAAACCGATGTCGGCCTCGTCGGTGATCTCCTGAATGCTCGCGCCCTCGCCAGGACCCGCGGCGATCAGGCGCGCCGCGGCGTCGATCAGCGCCTGCCGGGTCCGCGCCTTGCGCCGGTCCAGCCGGCTGGCTGGCGCCTCGGCCGCATGTGCCGTGTTCATCATGATCATCCTTCCGCCTGACCTGTGGGGCCGACCCTAGTGTCCTGGCCCTCCATCGCCCGGCACGACTGTGATCAGAATTGATCGTTCGTCACAGAGAATTCTAGCCGCACGCGGACACGCGGCGGGACCTGCGCTGCGAGGACTTGGCGTGACTAGGCATCGTAACTGATAATAGATAACAGAACTGACTATAGTTGCCAAGTTATCAAAAGCGAGCGAACGGCCTGACCACATCCGTTTCGTGCGCTATCCGAAGGAGGATCCTGTGTATATTGCGCTCTCGTTGCTGCTGGCTGTGGTTTGCCTCGTACCAGGCGTAGCCAAGGTGCTAGGTCAGCCGAGGATGCGGAAGGCCGCCGCCCAATCCGGCATCCCGTGGCGCGGCTAACAGCTCATCGGGGTAGCGGAGCTCGCCGCTACCGGTGGCGTCCTCGCCGGGCTGTGGTGGCAGGGCCTCGGCCTCGCCGCGGCCAGCGGCATGGCGTTGCTCCTGCTCGGCGCGCTGGCGAGCCACCGGCGGGCAGGAGACACGGTCAGGGAGACCATGCCTGCGCTGGTCGCCCTTGCCATCGCCGCTGCTTACCTCGCCGTCGCCTCCTGCACGCCTGACAGCCAGCTTCAGGACAGTTGCCGAGATGCTCGCCGGTCGTAGCGCCGATCTGTCAGCGCGGCGCGGACGCCGTCACATCAGGGTCTTCTCGGGCGCCGCCCGCACGCTCGAACGCCACCCCAGCTTCCTGCGCCTGCTGATCGGCTTTGCCGTGCAACCGCCAGCCGCAGGCGGCGGGGAGGTACAGGCCGTGGTCGGGCGCGTGCGATCACATGCGCTCGAGCTGCTGCGGGCACAGATCGGGGTCGCGCTCGGCGACGACGTGCACAGCCCCGTCACCGACCAGCTCGCGCGGTTCGCGCTCGCTGCCTTTGACGGCGCGTTCCTCGCCAGTCAAAACGACCCTGACGTCACCCTCGACCGGCTGCTCCAGCCGCTCGTGCCCTCAATCGCCGCGGCCCGCCGGGAACTGGTGGCCGAAGCGATGGCCATGGCCGAGCCGATTCCGGCGGGCCAGTGGCGCACCCGAAATCCCTGAGTCGCGATACCGGCGCCGCGAGCCCTGACTGTGCGGACGCCACCGCGGGCTCGTTTTCGGCAGGCACTTGACGGTACGGTCAGTCATGACTGATACTAGATCACAAGACTGATGAATTTTGACAGTCGATGGAACTAGGGAGTGCCGCCATGAAGACTGACACCTCGGTCCAGCCGCCCAATCAGGACCCGCACCGTTCGCTGCACAGTGAGACGGTGGCGTCGCCGGGGGAGCATCCCGGGCGGTCGGCGAACCCGCTGATCAAGGTGGCGGGCCTGGCGTGGCTGGAGTTCGAGAAGCCGGACCTGGACCGGGCTGAGCGGTTCCTGGCCGATTTCGGCTTTACGGTCGCCGACCGGACGCCGGAGAAGCTGCAGCTGCGCGGGCGGTGGGCGGGCCCGGCGGGCCTGGTGGTCCGCCGGGGGCCTGTCTCCCGGTTCGCGGGCCTGGCCTTCCGTGCCGCCGCGCGCGATGATCTTGACAGGCTGGCCCGCGGGGCGGGCGCGGCGGTCACGGCGCACTCGGGCGGCCATGGCGTGGTGCTGAGCGATCCCAGCGGGTTCCCGGTGCAGGTTGTCTACGGCGTCCCGGAATTTCCGGCGCTGCCGCAGCGCGCGCCGCTGGCGCTGAACTTCGGGCCCGAGCCGGAGCGGGTGAACGGCACCCAGCGTCCGGTGCGCGGGCCAGGCGAGATCGAGCGGCTGGGGCATGTGGTGCTGGGCACCACGAGGTTCGTTACTGCCCTGGACTGGTACCTAGGCACCCTCGGGCTGATCGTCAGCGACTTCCTCTACCTGGACGGGCAGCGCGGGCGCGGCCCGGCGATGGCGTTCATCCGCTGCGACCAGGGCAGCGTCGCCACCGACCACCACACGCTGGCGATGTTGCTGTCGCCGCGCACCGAGTACGTACACTCGGCGTACCAGGTCACTGACCTTGATGAGGTCGCGGCCAGCGGGGAGTACCTGCGCGACCGCGGCTACCGGCACGCCTGGGGCATCGGGCGCCACATCCAGGGCAGCCAGATCTTCGACTACTGGCGCGACCCGGACCGGCTGATGTTCGAGCACTACGCCGACGGCGACGTGTTCGACTGCTCGGCCGAGCCCGGGTGGGCGCCGCTGTCGGTCAGCGGCCTGGCCCAGTGGGGGCCGCGGGCGACCGCGGAGTTCACCGGCGCCCGCGGCCCGGGGGTCGCCGTCGCGGCGATCAAGGCGCTGCGCGACCAGGGCAATGAGATCAACTTCGCCGCCCTGCGCGGCCTGATCAAGGCGATGAGCTCATGAGCGCCAGCCTTGCCCGCACCGCGGACGGCTGGTGGGTGGTGACACCGGCCGGCCTGGTCCCCCTCGGCCTGACCGCCGCGACCACGGCCCAGCTGCTCGGCGACCGCGGCGCCCTGGCCCAGGCCGTCAGCGCCGCGCAGGCCGCCGCCACTGCGCCGCAGGAGGCGGTCCCGGCAGGCTCGGTGGACCTGCTCAGCCCAGTGACCGCCCCTGCGCGGGTGGTGGCGCAGGCGGTGAACTACCGGTCCCACGCCCTGGACTCCGGCATGGACCCGGACAGAGTACCCCCGGTCTTCTTCCGCAAGGCCTCTCACTCCCTGACCGGGCCCACGGGGGATATCACCCGGCCCGACGGGGTCGGATTCCTGGACTACGAGGTGGAACTGGGCCTGGTCATCGGCGCCGACCTGCCGGTCGGCACCACGGTGACCGACGCGAGCCTGGCCCGCTACGTCGCCGCCCTGGTCGTCACCAACGACATCAGCGCCCGCCAGATCCAGCTCACCAGGACCCAGTTCTACGAGGCCAAGTCCTATCCCACCTTCACTCCCGCGGGGCCGTGGCTGACCCTGGTGGACACCGCGGACCTGGCCGCGCTGGACTCGCTCCGGCTCACCCTCGCCGTCAACGGCCAGGTGCGGCAGAACAGCACGGTGGCCGACATGATCATCTCGCCGGCGCGCGCGCTGACCGCGCTGGCCCGGTTCCAGCCGATGGCGCCCGGCGACTTGCTGCTGACCGGGACACCAGGCGGAACCGCGCTCAAGGCGCCCCCGAAAGCCGCCGAGAAACTCGCCGGGCTGCTGCCGCCCGCCACCAAGTGGCAGCTGTTCTTCGCCCGCCAGGCCGCAATCCTCGCTACCTGCGCGACGGCGATGTCATCACCGCGACGATCGCCTCCCCCGACGGGCGGCTAAACCTCGGCACCCAGGACAACACCGTGACCGGGAAGACGCCGTGACCGCCCGGGAAGACACCGCCCCGGAGATACTGCCTCAGCCGGCCTCGACTTACCACCTGCTCCTGGGCGCGGCCCGCGCCTGGCCGGACAGCATCGCCACACAGTGGATGCCGGAGCAGGCACCCGCCGGGCAGCGCCGTGTCATCGTGGTCGGTGCGGGCCCTGTCGGCTGCACTGCGGCCCTCCTGCTCGCCGACTTCGGGCTACCCGTCAGGCTGCTGGAACGTCATACCCGGCCCCACCCCCTGCCCCGCGCGGTCCACCTGGACGACGAGGTGGCCCGGACCCTCTACCGGATCGGCATCAGCGACGGCTTCCTGAGCCGGTCCCGGTCCTGTAGCGGGCTGCGGCTGCTTGACGCCGGGCACCGGGTGATGGCCGAGTTCCGCCGCGAGCATGAGGTCGGGGTCCACGGGTTCCCGCAAGCGAACATGTTCCACCAGCCCGACCTGGAACAGCTCATGCTGGCCCGGGTGGAGCAGCACCCGCTGATCGACTTCTGCCGCGGGGCCGACGTCTGCGGGCTGGAGGATGTCCCGGGCGCGGCCCAGGTCCAGGTGCGCGCGCGCTTCGCCGGTGACCAGGCGCCACAGACGCTGACCGGGAGCTTCGTGCTGGGCTGCGACGGCGCCACCAGCACGATCCGCGAACTGCTGGGCGTGCCCGTGGAAGACCTGGGATTCACCGAACGCTGGCTCGTGGTGGACATCCGGGCCGAGACCCCCCTCGACACGTGGGACGGCGTGGAACAGATCTGCGACCCCGCCAGGGCAGCGACATTCATGCAGGTCACCGGAGACCGTTACCGCTGGGAGTTCCAGTTGCGCGAGGGCGAGGACGAAGCCGATCTGATCACGCCGCAGGCTCTCGGCCGGCTGCTGCGGCCCTGGACCGGGCGCGGCGACCTGGCGGGCATTGAGATCATCCGCAGCGCCAGCTACACCTTCCGTGCCAGGCTTGCGGCCCGCTTCCGGGCTGGGCGGGTGTTCCTCCTCGGCGATGCCGCTCACCTCACCCCGCCGTTCATCGGCCAGGGCCTGGCCGCCGGGTTGCGCGACGCTGAGAACCTGGCCTGGAAGATCGCGTACGTGCTCGCTGGCCTGGCCGGCGAGGATCTGCTCGCCACATACGACACCGAGCGCCGCCCGCACGCCCGCGCCATGGTCAAGAAGGCGGTCCGGGTCGGCTGGGCGATGACCGGCGGCCAGGACCGGGCTGCCGCGGTCCGCCGCGTCGCGCTCGCCACTGCGGTCCGCAGCGCCCGCTTCCGCGACGCGATGGCATCCACGCAGACGCCGTGCCTCAAGGCGGGCGCGCTGCAGGCCGCCCCGCGGCGGATCCTGCGCAGGCGCGGGGGCGCCGCGGTGCGAGCCGGCGCCTTGATCCCCAACCCCCTGGTGATCGCCGATGCGGGCGCGCCGGTCCGGCTCGACGCGGTTCTGCAAGGACGAGCGGCGGTGCTGACCGCCGGGCAGCCGGGCGCCGCCCTGCTCAGCGTGTGCCGGCGCCACCGCCTCCTCCTCCTGCAAGTCACCGCCGCAACCGGCGATTCCGGCCAGGTCAGGCCGGGGGGCCACGCCGCGGGCACGGGCCTGACGGCGGATCGCGACTACGCCGAGGTCAGCCCGCCACGCGGCCACGAGGCAGCGGCGCTGCAGGCCCTGATCCGCGACCCTGGGCTGGCCGTCCTCGTGCGGCCAGACCGGGTCATCGCCGACGTGGCGACCGCGCCCCGACTGCCGCGCCTGCCGTGGACCCTCTCTGCCGCCGCGACTTCTGTGCCCAGCCGGGAAACCCCCTCCCCGAAGGTGATCAAGCTGACCTAAGCCACAGCCGACGAGTTTTCGCCCGGGCGCGCTTGGCGGGATCGCTGGCTGACAGATAGTGACGCACGCTGTCCTCATCCGCTCCGACGAGGATCATCACGTCGAACTCCAATCCCTAGCCGACGGACTCATCGTCGTATCTCAACCCGGTCGACTTCCAGTCCTGCCACCCGGTGACCGAGGCGGTGGACGTGTGCCTCCACACGTGCCCGGTCACTGATCGCTACTCCCGCTCGCTATGCACGGGTCGGGCAGCGAGATGGTTACATCCCCGGACATCGTGTTTCGTCCCTGCGTGCCCCCTGTCATGCCCTCGAGTGGCCGGTCTGGGAGTCGCCGGACCTAGCCACAGCATGTGCTGACACTCCCAGGACCGTTTCGCCGGTCCGGCACCCGGGGTACTTGTTTAGCGTTGCAAGAGCCCAACCAGGGCCACCGGGGGGAACGAAACCGGGGGAACAGGGGGCAACGGCAACGGGCAGGCGGCACGTTCGGTGCGGTCGCAGACCTGCTCGCGATTCCGACGCTGTATCGCCGCAGATTGCGGCGCGGGATAAGTGGGCCAGGTCGACCGAGCTGGCCTTGCCAGCCGAAGCTCGCGGCGAGGTCTCGCCCGAACCCGATTTGTCCTGACTTGCGAGCCCGCCGGACCGGGTGGCTATCTTGGATCACAAACTTTCAGCCGGGCATGACGCCCCGTCAGCTGCCGCAAGGTCAGCCGGCGGCCGGGAGTCAGCGATCCAGAAGAAGACCGCCGCGATCGACGCGGCGCGGAAGCACCCGCCGACCTGGCGGGCGCTGCTGAAACGCGCCATCCCGCTAGCTGTCGCCGGCGCCGCGATCTACGTGCTCTTCCCGGCGATAACGAAGGTGCTGAGTGCCTGGCCGCGTCTGACCACCCTGGATCCCATCTGGTTCACCGTCGCGCTGGCCGCGGAGGTTGCGTCCTTCACCTGTAACTTCGGGCTGCAGCGGCTGGCACTGCGAGCGAAAGGCTGGTTCGCCGTCGTCACGGCCGGCCTGGCGGGCAACTCGGTCACTAACAGCCTGCCGGGCGGCAGCGCGATAGGTGCCGGCGTTCAGTTCCGGATGCTCTCCACCGCCGGATTCGACACCGACACCGCCCTCAGCGGGCTGGCAGCAATCTCGTTTATCGGAGTCGCCGCGCTGCTGGGGCTGCCGCTGTTCGCCGCGCCGGCGATGATCGCCGGAATTCGGGTGAGCCCGGGTCTGGCCCATGCAGCGCTCATCGGACTGGCAGGTTTCGTTCTCTTCGCCGGCCTTGGCGCACTTGTGCTCACGACGGATCGGCCGCTGGCCACAGCCGGACGGGTCGGGCAGAAGGTGTGGAACTGGCTGACCCTCGGCCGGCATCCGGTCACCGGCCTGGATCAGCGGCTTCTGGCCGACCGCGACGCCGTCCGCACGGTACTCGGCGAGCACTGGCGGAAGGCGCTGCTACTGACCACCGGGCGGCTGGCCTTCGACTACGGCTGCCTGCTGGCGGCGCTGCACGCGACCACCAGCTCGCCCCAGCCCGCACTGGTACTGCTGGCGTACGCCGCCGCAGGCATTCTCGCCCTCGTGCCGATCACCCCGGGCGGGCTCGGCATCGTCGAGGCGGGCCTGAGCAGCCTGCTCATCCTGGCCGGCGTGCACCCCGCCAACGCCGTCCTGGCCACCCTCGCATACCGGCTCGCGTCCTACTGGCTACCACTTGTCTCGGGCTTGCCCGCTTACCTGCTCTACCGCCGCCAGTACGCGAGAGCTGCTCACAGACGGGCGGGATCCGGGTCTGACGGCTCGGGAGAAGTCAGCCCAGGCCAGTCAGATCGCTGATGGAAAGGTGCCCTGATCGCCGCCGAAACCTGTGGCTGTGCCAGTGACCCGGCACCGCAGCACCAGGTCATCCATCGGTCAGATGATCGGCGTGACCTGCCGCTCTGGCTGGTCCGGAGTGGGCCTTGTTACGGTGACAGTGCAAGCGCCTGACTGCAAGCCGTAGAGAAGCAGGCAGGCTGGCGCGAGTCAGGGGGGAACATGAGCGTTCGCGAGCCGCAGGCAGTTCGCCAGCACATCGACGCATTGCAGCGCCAGGTCAATGAGCTCAAAGAGTCCGTGGAACAAGCGAGCCGGGAAACCAGCCAGCAGATCACGGCCCGCGTCGAACAGCTCAGGGCAGCGCAAAGCCTCCAAGCGGACCCGGCCAGCGACGCCGGGCAGGCGGCAGACCAGTCACACCCAGGAGGGCGCGGGCGATCGGTTGGGTCAACCGGTAACTACCAGGTCATCGCGGACATTTCTGACGCCGATGCCCCGCCAGGCCGCGTCGATCACCGCGTCATGCTCGCCCCAGCTGCCCACGCTGCCGGTAAGAGTGATGGTGCCGTCGCCGGCCTGCACCGCGACGTCGTTGTCAAACGGAAGCACCCCGTAGCGATCGAGAGCGCCTTGCACCAGGTCGGTGACGTCGGCCGCCTCGATGTCGCTGAAGATCTCGATGTCGTCGACGATGCCTCGCACCCCCGGTAGCACGGCTATGGCCTGCTCAGCTGCGTCGCGCTGGAACCGGTTGCCTACCGTCCCTTCGAGATCGGGCTGGCGCTGGAGATGAGTCGGCCCAGTCGCGGATGGAAGGACCAGATCCGCGGCCCGGCAGGTGCATACGGGTAACTTGCCGTTGCCGGAAGGCGATGATCTCTCGGGTGCGGTTTCCCGCCATAGCTCCCGTAGGACCGTCTGAAGCGCCGCGGCGGTCGGGACCGCGAGCAGAGCCGCCACGACAGCGCCGACGACTCCGCCCAGCCAGTCCCCGATGGACGCCCCGACCAGCACCGAGACGAGGACAAACAGCGGGCTGACTCGGACCGTCTTGCTCATGACAACGGGATTGAGCACATGGTTCTCGATCTGGGTATAGACCGCAAAAACCACTGCAGTGACGATTCCGGCCGTCAGCGAGTGGGCTGCCGCGAACAGCACTGTCGGTATTCCTGCGAGCGCGCCGCCGACCTGCGGTACGAAATCGATGAGTGCCACCCAAAGTCCCCACAAAAACGGGAAAGGCACGCCCAGGATGAACAGCGTGACGAACACAACGATGCCAGCGATCAGCGACGTCAGGCCGTTACCGGCCATGTAGCCGGTGGCCGCGCGGCTGGCCTCGCCGGCAATTCGGGAGAACCTTTCGGCGTGCGCGGGCGACATCGCGTTCAGTATCCCTTGCACCAGCGCGGGCCCGTCCAGGAGCAAGAGCACGACAAGCACGACGAGTGTCGCCAGCGCCGCCAGCAGCGATACGGCGCCCTTGCCTACAGTCAGCGCCGGCCTCGCCAGGTCCTGGCCGAATTTAACAAATTTTGACTCATTGCGGCTGACCCAGCCTGCCAGGTGGTACTGGCGTACGAGATGACCAATCCAGCCCCGGCCGCTCTTAGCCTGAGCGACATACCCGGGCATGGCGTGCGCTAGGTGAGCGATCCCGCGGGAGAGTGGATAACCGAACGCAGTTGCGAGGCCACCAAACACCAGCACCGCCAGCACTGTCACGACAAAGACCGCGGCACCACGGCGCCGGACTCCCCGGTGTTGCAGACCAGTGACAAGAGGGTTCAAGAGCACCGCAAAAAAGCCTGCAAGTAGTAGCAGCAAGACAACATCGCGCAGCCGGTAGAGCAGCTTTCCGGCCAGGTATGTTGCGGCGACGACTGCCACCGTAGCTACGATTGCCTGCAGGGGAATACCCTTGACATTGGCGCCAGCCCAGAACCTCTCCGAGCGGGAGGCTGGCCGCCTATCCTTGTCCATGTTTCCATGATCGCAAAGCATGTTGAGCAGCGCGCAGGCGCCTTATTGCGTGCCACCCACGTCCCGTTCGAAGCGAATTGCGCATTATAGGGGTTTGGCGACCTTAATGTAAACCGCACCCGAGACGGACGATAAGTTACGCTGACCTTCCGCCAGGCTGAGTCGTTGCCGCCTCATGCGCACCCAGTAGCCGGTGCGTCAGCGAGCACGAGAGGGCTCTCGCCGCTTCCACGAAGGCTTCGCTCAGAACCAGATCTGGACCGAGATCGTCGTCCTGGCCTGCGACCTGCTCGCCTGGACGGCCATGCTGGCCCCGCACGGGCAGGCCCGCAGATGGGATCCCAAGCGGCTCCGCTTCCGCTGTTGTCGGCCTCCTGACAGGCCCGCGCCAACCAACCGATCACGCCCTGACGGTCGTCGATCATGGCAAGCCCGGCATTCAGCCCAGGCGGAGCCGATCAGCGCGCCCTGGCCGGGTTTCCTGGGACGGTGGTGCTCAACTACGACGACCGGCTGCCAGTCGGATAAGTCCGGGTGGACGGCCGGGCGTTGTCCTGGCTGGTGGTCACCAGAAGTCCTGGCAGGCCCTCGGCCATCGCGGTTGCAGCGATCATCAAGCCCGCGACCCGCCGGCGCGGCTTGCGCCCGATCGCAGCGGTCGCCCGGCCGAACAGGCGAGCCGCCTCGGCGTCGAACGGCACCGGCTCGAACTCGCTCTCGGCCCGCTGCAAGATCTCCAAGCGCCGCGCCCGCTCGGCATGCTCGTCGTAGGCGTCCTGCTCGCCATCTCCGCGGGCAACTCACCCGGATCGAACCACTTGCGCAAGATCACGATGTTGGTATCGAGCAGACTCTGCCGCAGCCTCTCAACGGTCATACCGGCTGCTGGCCTCGTCGTCGAGCGCGGCCTGCTGGTCTGCCCGGAACGCCTCCGGGTCCATGCCAGGAGCATTACGCGACGCGACATAACGACGAACTCCCGCCGCGGAACCAGCCTTCGCCGCCGCCGCAACGGATCAACTCCGCGATCGGGTACCCGTCCCTGGTCACCGTGAACGACTGGCCGTGCTCGACCGCATCCATGGGTTCTCCGATACAACGCGCATCACACGACGGGTCGGGATCATCTTCGGACGGCGGAATGGTGCCACCAACAGCCTCGAATGATCTTGCTCGTCCTTGCTGCCCGGCGACGTACGCCGCCGCCGTGTTCTGGCGACTGCTCGGGGCGGCCCCGGCGGCCCTGCCAGAAGGAGGCCGGCTGTCCGTCTAGGGAGCGGCCGACGGGGGTACAGCCGCAATGATGGCTATTCGTGCTGGCTGGGAGGGGGACCCGCGATGGCACCGAAGAAGGACCCGATCCGGGAAAAGGTCCAGGCCGCCAAGGACATCCGCGCGGCCGTGGTGAAGGAGCTGGACTTCGACCCGCTGGTCGATGCGGCCGGTATCAGGGTGAAGAACATGAACGGGGACGTGGCGCTGAACGGCACCGTGCCGAGCTACGTGCAGTACCTGCACGCAGCCGACGCCGCCAAGCGCGTCAAGGGCGTCACCCGAGTGCATAACCACCTGGCGGTGGCCCTTCCGCCCGCCAGCTACCGCGACGACCCGCAGCTGACCACGGCGGCGAACAACATCCTGGCCCAGACCGTCAGTGTGCCGGCCACCGTCGAGGCCAGTTCCTACGAAGGCAACATCTGGATCACCGGCACGGTGCGGAACGGGTTCGAGCGCGACGCCGCCGGCCAGGCGGTCGCCGGGCTCACCGGCGTACGCGGCATCACCAACGACATCGAGATCTTCAGCGACGTCGAAGCCGAAGACGTTTCGTTCCTGGTCCAGGACGCGCTCGACCGGTACTCGCTGCTCCCTGACGACAGCGACGTCATGGTCAACGCCAGCGACGGCACCATCACGCTCACCGGGCACGTCGTGGACTGGGCCGAGCACGACGCGGTGATCCAGGCCGCCTGGGCCGGGCTCGGCGTCACCGCCGTCCGCGATGACCTGGTGATCACCGGCTGACGGCCCCGCCGCATCCGACCGACCCGGCTGAAATGCCGGGTCCGCTGAAGAGAGCGTGCAATGACTACCGCACGCAAACGACTACTCCAGCTCAGCCGCAGGAACGCCGTCGTGCCATGCTCAGGGAGCTCGGCGGGCCGTGGTGGATCCTGCTGGCGACCGGCGTCGCTTGGCTGATCATTTCGGCTGCGGTGCTGCGGTTCAGCACCACCTCGATCACCACCATCGGGGTGCTGATCGGCGCGGTGTTCCTGATCGCGTCTGTAAGCGAGATTGTGCTGGCATCGGCCCGGGCCAGCTGGGGCTGGCTGCACATCCTGATGAGCGTCCTGTTCATCGGCGCAGCCATCTGGGCCTTCGTCCACCCGTACAACGCGTTCTGGGCGCTCGCCACCATCGTCGGGCTGCTGCTCATCCTGCGCGGCAGCCTGGACCTGGTGATGTCCATCAACGCCAGGACGATCAACCCAGCCTGGTGGCTCGGCCTGCTTGCCGGAATCGCTGAGATCATCATCGGATTCTGGGCATCGCAGCAGGCCTTTCCGACCAGAGCAGCCCTGCTCATCTTCTGGGTCCGGTTCTTCGCCCTGTTCCGCGGCATCTCCGACATCGTCGTCGGTTTCGAGGTGCGGCACGCGCAACGGTCCTGAAGGCTTGGCTAGCCGGTCCGGGACGGATCCCGGACCAGGCCGGACGGCCTAGCGCCGCGGCGGGATGGGCGGACCAAGCCGCGCCGCGCTCAGCTGCCGCCGGGGAACGGTCCCGCAGCGCTGCCTGGCGGATCCCGAAATGCATACCTGCCGTGCGGGGGCGGAGCGCTGGGCGGGCCGACAATGACGATCCCGAGCTGGCCGCTGTCCAGCGTGGGCCGCATCCCGCGGCGCGGCGGCCGTACCGAGGGTACTTCGGCCGCTCCTGCCGCGCCCATCATCATTCTCCCCTCGCCCCGACCGCCAGGGCCGACTCACATGAGCCAGCATAGCGAATATCATCAGTATTGATTGTTCGTCACAGAACGACGTAGCTCCCATCTGATGCCCGGACACAGAAGACCCTGATGAAGTCTCCCATCGAGATTGATAATCCATCACAGTCATGATAAGTTCGTCAGCAAGTCGCCGGACGGGCCGCGGCGTGGCGCTGGGACTCTCGGCCGGCTGCCGTTCAACGGCCTTAAGCGAAGGAGGATCCCATGTACGTCGCGCTCTCAGTGCTCCTGGCCGCGGTCTGCCTGGTGCCCGGATTGTCCAAGGTCCTTGGGCTGCCGAGGATGCGGCAGGCCGCTGCGCACTTCGGCATCTCGTGGCGGAGCTACCAGCTCATCGGCGTGGCCGAACTGGCCGCTGCGGCCGGCGTCCTGGCTGGCCTGTTGTGGCACGTTCTGGGCCTGGCTGCCGCTAGCGGCATGGTCCTGCTCCTAATCGGCGCGCTGGTCAGCCACCGGCGGGCCGGCGACCGGATCAAAGAGGCAGCGCCTGCGCTGGTCGCCTTCGTCATCGCCGCCGTCTACCTCGCCGTCCCAGTCCTGCATTGACGAACCTCGGCTCCAATAGATCCTGATGTCTGACGTAGGCAACTGGGAAGGAAATCAGCAGGCAGCCACGTCGCAGCCGGAAGGGAGACTAGGCATGCCCAAGACCAAAGAGGTCCGCGAGGCAGTGGAAGCAGAGCTAGCCGACGACCCGGTTATCGACGCCGACGGCATCACCGTCCTGACGATCAGCGGAGACGTGTCGCTTAACGGGACCGTACCCAGCTACCCGCAATACCTCGAAGCCGTACACGCGGCCTGGCGCATCGCCGGGGTCACCAGCGTGCGCAATCACCTGGAGGTCGCGCTGCCGCAGGAGAATCAGCGCGATGACGCCAGGCTGGCCACGGAGGCGAACAATGCCCTTGCGGCCAGCGCTGCTGGGCTCGAACGGGTCAAGGCGATCGCTAAGAACGGAAACCTGCGCCTGACTGGCATGGTCAAGTACCGGCGGCAGCGCGCTGCGGCCGAATCAGCCGTGATCGGGCTACCCGGGGTGCGGAACGTTGAAGACCAAGTCGAGCTCACCTTCGAGGTGGACCCGGCCGACGTCAACCGGCTGGTCAGGCAGGCGCTCGACCGCCACCAGGTACTTCCCGACGACACTCACGTGACCGCGAATGTCACCGGCGGCAAGGTCGTGCTGGTCGGACATGTGCGGACCCGCGTGCAGCGTGATGCCGTCGAGGCGGCTGCCTGGCTGGCTCAGGGGGTCATGGTCGTCATCAACGAAACCGAGGTCACTGGCTGACCGATGGCCGACGTCATGTGTTATCTGGACCGGCCCGAGCTGTCGCGGGCCCCCGATTCGGCCGACCGCTGGGAGCACTTCGGCACCTGCGGCGGAAGAGAAACCAGGCCGGTACACCCGAGAGGAGGCCGAGGTGTTCGCCTGGCTGCGCCCAGGGAACCTGATCTGGAACTACTGGGCGGAGAACTACCTGCTCGGGCAGCGGCCGCCAGCGTTTGACGTGAGGCGAGCGGACCAGGCACTACGGCGCCTGGTCGAGGGACCGCCGCTGGATGCCAGCGCCATCGCATTGAAGCGGATGCGCAAGCTCGTGGCCCAGTTCGACCGGCTCACCCAGCAGGTCCTCGGCACGATGGCAAGGCCTGCGGCGATGCCGATGGACGCATACCGCCAGGGCGACGCGTTCTACATTCACCTTGATCTCCCCGGCATCCAGCTCGACTCGATCGACCTGACCGTCGAGCAGAGCGTCCTGACGATCCGCGCCGAGCGCGCCGGCAGTCAGCCAGACGGACCAGAACTGATCGTCGCCGAGCGCCCAGCCGGCGTGTTCACCCGGCAGGTATTCCGCGGCGAAACGCTCGACCCCGAGCACATGAGTGCTGACTACACCACCACCGGCGTGCTGCCTCTGTCGATCCCCGTGCGCGAGTCGGCGAAGCCGCGCGAGGTCGAGATCACCAGCCAGGACGCCAAGCAGCTCAACTCGGCCTGAGCTCGCCTGCTTCCTGTCGGCGCCGGGCGTGCAAGCGGGCCGTGCGTCCACGGCGAGCGGCCCGCTTGCGTTCAGCAGCCGCCCGCCGTTGGCGCGCGGCCCACAGGCCCCCTTCAGGTGACCGGGCTGACCACGGCGATGCTGAGGAGTGCTGGCGGCTGACCACCTCCACGTGGCTGGAGGCCCGCTACGAAATAGCTGGCCGATTCTCCTGCTGCTGGAATCCGGCGCCCACGGCCACCAGGCATCCAGAAGCCGATGATTGCGACGACTGGCGGTTGCTGGCCGTGGGTAGGTTCAAGGGACATAAGCAGAGAGCACCAGCCGGCTGGCGGGAAGGGGGACCTAGCCGTGGCGGTAAAGAGCCCACGCGAGGCAGCTCGCAGGAGCAAGGATGTCCGCGAGGCTGTCCGGAAGGAACTCGACTACGACCCGCTCGTCGACGCGTCGCGCATAATCGTGAAGAACATGAGCGGGAATGTGGCGCTGAACGGCACCGTGCCCAGCTACCCGCAGTACCTGCACGCTGCTGCGGCGGCCAGGCGGGTGCAAGGGGTCACCAGGGTGCATAACCACCTGATGGTTGACCTGCCGTTTGCCGATTTCCGGGACGATGTGCTTCTGGCGACGGATGCGAACAAGGCCCTGAAGATGAGCGTCAGCGTGCCTGCCAGCGTCGAGGCCAGCGTCACCGAGGGAGATGTCTGGCTGACCGGCATGGTGGCTAACCGGTTCGAGCGCGACGCGGCCGAGCAGGCCGTCGCGGGGCTGACCGGCGTCCGCGGCATCAGCGACGACATCGAGATCCTCAAAGACATCCAGGCTGCTGACGTGACCGATCTGGTGCAAGGCGCCCTGGACCGCTACGGGGTGCTACCGGGTGACACCGACGTGCAGGTCGCCGCCAGCGACAGCACCGTCACTATCAGCGGCCATGTCGAGACCTTGGGCGAGCATGACGCGGTCATCGACGCTGCATGGAGGGGCGTCGGCGTCAGCAACGTTCGTGATGACCTGATAGTCACCGGCTGATCTGGCATGGCTCGCCGCATCACTCCTTCCAGCGTGGCCATGGACCCCGGCACGCGCGCCGCCGACTTCTCCATGCGGACGCTGGCGAACGTCGCACCAGTCGTCGGCCGAGATCGCCGAGCTGGCCGTAGAGCGGCGCAGATCAAGCACCGCTGAAAACGCCATGTGTAGGCCAAGCTCACGGAGCAGGCGGCTTCAGGTAGGGCACCGGCGGAGATGATCGCTCTCGCAGGCTGGCGGTACTCGGAGGCTTTGCCGCGCTTCTCGGCGGGCTGGGCGGCGTTACGCGTGGTCGGTGCCGGCGAGGAAGCGGTCCAGGGCTTTGCGGCTGATGAGGCGGCGGCCGAGCTGCTTGACGAGTTCGCGGCTGACGCCGAGGGCGTCGGCGACCTCTTGGACGCCGAACGCCAGTCTTGGCTGCGCCTCGGCGGGGGTCTTGCCAGCGGCGGCCTCAGCCCTAGCGCTCTGCAAAGAAGGCAGCACGACCACAGGAAGGTTGAGGACGACGGCGAAGGATGAGCGCCCAGAACATAGCCACTTCAGCCGGAAAGATCTACGCGGACCCGGGAGCAACGCGACGCGGTCGTCGGGGGCTGGCCTGGCTCGGACACGGTGTCATGGTCGTCATCGACGAACTCGAGCCGTTGCCCCGGTAACTGGTTCCTGGGCGGAGGACTCGCAGGGGTGACCTGGCGTTCGGCCCCGGCTGGTCAGGGCGCCGCTGACACGATCAGCTCGCGGCCATGGTAAAACCCCTCGTGCTCGCTCAGAACGTAAGGATCCATCGCCGCCCGGCGCCGCGTTTCCTCCCACGATGCCCGCCATCTGTCACATGCCTCCCTGGAGGCCCACGACGACACGGCGACGATCTCCTGCTCATCGTCAGACCAGTGTGCGTACGCGTGCAGCATGCCGTCGGGATGACGCTCAGGTCGCCAGGTCCGCTTGAAGTCAGCCAGCGTGCCCGGCTTGATCCGGCGTGTTGTCATCCAGATGAAGTTCTCCTCCATCGCAGCCTCCCCCAAGAACGGCGCGGGATGGCCGCCGCCGACTCGGCCGACGGCGACCCTGACATGTCTTGCCGATTATTCCGCACGCAGATCAGCAGCTCACCGCCGACGCCGAAGGCAGCAACCTGCACCTCCGGGATGCCCAGACCCGCCCAGATCTTGTGCCAGCGGTCGACATCGGCTCCGACACGGCGTACGTGTGGTCGCGCATCGGCGGCCAGCCGGTCGAACCGATGAGCGACGCGGACCTGGCCGCCATGAACCGCGTCGTCCTGGAGATCACCGTCGAGCACGTCTACGGCGCCAGCTACCTCGACCAGGCAGAAGCGACTTGACCGCCGCACGCGTCGACATCCGCCAGCGTGCTCCACGAGCCTTAGTGGCTATCACCGCCTGCCAAGACCGCAGAACCTGCGCCTCTGGCTCGGGCTGAAGGGCAGCCGTGGGCCGGCCGGATGGCAGGATCAGGCCGGTTCTCGCTAAACCGGCAGGATCCGATCGCACGCCGCCGCGACCATGGCCGCAGTTCCCGCGCCGAGAACCGAGCCGATCACCACGTCGCCCGGATAAATGCACGCCCGTGTGGACCTGAGAGTAGGCGACCCCGCTTGCCAGCAGCCTGACCGGCACGGCCAGCTCCGGTACGTACCGCCCAACCGCGTAAGCGAACGCGAACGCCGACGCGGCGTGCCCGGAAGGGAACGAGGTGGATTCTGCCGTTACGGGAGAACCCGCAGCGCCTGCACCCACGCAATCAGAGCCGTACTTGCGCGTACGTGTTGAGCCCGTCGCAACACTCCGTGACGCCATCCGGGGAGGGCGCCTGCCCATGAGCAGCCTTGCAGCGGCGACCATCGCCGCGCAAGCATGAGCAGAGCGCCGGTGCGCATTGGACCAGGCCAGCTGGCCGGTGCCCGCCGTGAGTGTCAGCCGGCCCGCACACAGGACGACGCGTTAACCCGGCGGCACACTGAACCCCCGGAACGGTGCCGCGCTGGACTGGAGCGCGCCGACGGACGAGGCGCAGCGCACGGATCATCTAGCTGGCGAGGGCGAGATGCCCGACGATGGCACGCAGCTGGCGGACGGCTGCGTGTCGGGTCGCCGTGCCCAAGCGGAACTGACACACGACCGTCGATTACTGACCGTAGCAAGCTAACCCTTGCGTCCGGCTGTCCCGACCGCACGACTCGTTCCACGAATCGTTCCACGGAGATTGACAAGCCGTCGAAATTTAAATCGATAAACATCACTGAACCGCGGGAAAGAGAGCCGCCTGTCGGAATCGAACCGACGACCTGTTCATTACGAGAAACACGCCCGCCAGCACCAGACGCGCTAGCTGCACAGATAGCACGCCCGAACGCACAGAATGCACACGATGCACCCGTTGAGCACTCCGCCCGGTCCACGACCCGTTCCACGCGCCCGCCAGCCGGCCTGGCCTGACCAGGTAACCGCCAGTAGTCAAGGTGCAGGTCCGGGTGCTGGGGCGCTCGGCGTTCCGGGCTGGCCCGACAGCCCAAACGAGCTCGGGCCTGCCTGGGTTAGGCTGAGCTCATGGCCGAGTCGCGGACCCTGACTGCCGCAGTGCACCGGGAAGAGGACTGGTACGTGGCCCAGTGCCTGGAGGTCGATGTCGCCAGCCAGGGCCGGACCATCGATGAGGCGCTCGCGAGCCTCGCGGAGGCGGTCGGGCTTTACCTCGATGAAGTCGACGACCCGGAGCGATACGTCTCCAGCACGCCGCTGGTCACCTCGTTCGCGCTGCCTGCTGCGTGAGCCCGGCGCTGTCGGACCTGCCGGGCCGCGACGTGGCGCGCGCCCTGCGGGCCGCGGGCTTCGAGCGGGTGCGGGTCAAGGGAAGCCACGCCGTCTACGGCGATGCCGACGGGAGGGTGGCCGTGGTTCCCGGGCTCGGCACGATCAAGCGTGGGACCCTGGCCTCGATCTTGCGGCGGGCGGGCCTGACCACGGATGAGTTCCTCAAGCTCCTCGACTAGCGCAGCCTAGGCAGTCCCGGGCATTCCGGCGACCCCTGTCGCCAGCTCGCCATCCGCGGCACCCACCAGCGAGCCCTCAGCCCGACCGTCAAGCCCGGCATAACATCCGGTCACCAGAAAAGCGCGTCGGTCAGCTGCGCCCGCTGCGCGCCTGGCCGCCACAGCTCCACCCGTTCGGGCGCACCACGAGCCGCCACGCCAGCGACCGGGTTGCCGCCCAGAACGGCGGGTCCGGCGCGTCAAGCACACGGAAGCGCTGGTGACGGCGTGTGATAGCTCCGGCGGATCGGCACCCATACGGTTAATCAGCCCGGAGCGCCCCGGACCGTGCATTGGCTGGCCGATGACGAAATTCGCGGCGGGTGAGGGCAACGGAACGGCCAGTTCTCGCGCCGTCTCCCTTGCGTTGTCGTTCGTGGTTGCGTCACGATGATCCGAGCCTGGCCGGGCACGATCTCGGCGGCCATGCCCTCGGACGCGTTCTGCTGCTGGACGCTTCGGGCGGAAACCAGGCGGCCGCAAGCGTCCACGGTCTACTTCGAACGGAGGAGTCCGGGCCCCGTGACCCGCCACGATCACTTACTCAAACGGTCGGACGCGCGACCGATGGGACGGGCGAGCGCCAGGCAGGCGGCGACCTACCGGTCCGGCATGAGCGCCGGGAGTTCGGCGGCATTGCGCCTGATTGTCTCCTAGTGTTCATCTGGCCCATTCCTGCTGCGGGCGGCTCGCGCTGCAGAATGGCGGCATGGGGGATGTCAGTCATCGGGCCGCCGGGCACCACGACGGCGTGTTTCTGCGAGCGCAGCCGGCCCGCGTGGTCGATGGCCGTACATCGGTCGGCTACACGGGCAAGTACGAGGTCATCTGCCCGGTCTGCGGCGACGACCCGAACCTGAATTACGACCAGGTGTCGCCCGAGCTTCAGAAGCTCCGCGGGCCGCACTCCGCGCTAGCCAACGGCGTGGCGGCGCTCGATGAGCACCTCAGCTCGATGCCTCACGAGCGAGCCCGCTGCTAGGGCGCGGCCCGGATCCCGGCGCCGACCAAGGCGGCGCCGCTGACGCGGCTGCGCCGGCAACCTCCTGGCCGGTTGCATTGCCGCCCTTAACCAGCGTCCTGGTCAAGCCGGCTGGTGCGCTGGCGCGGTCGCGCCGGCGAAGCGGCTGGATGTGGTACTGGCTGGGGGTGACGCGCCAGGCGACCGGCATTCTCACCGCCGCTTCCAGGCTGGCACGGACCGGCCAGGACGAGCGTAGATGACCCTCATGCCGGGCGGCCGTCTGGTCTTATGAAGCGACAGGGCCGTCGTCATCCCGGCTGGAGGCCACGTCGCGCGGGTGGTCAGCGCGGCAGACACCGATTCCTCAACATGGTTGGCTGCCCCGGATTCGGCGTCCAGGCCTCCTGGGATCACGGCTTGCGCGATGCCCGGACGTGACGCGCCGCTGGTGTGACCGGCCCGCTGCAAGCCGTCGGTGAACCATTCCAGTACGCCATGGCAGAACGACCGCGGGTGGTGGTGCGCATACACCGTCAAGACCTTCGTATTGCCTTCGCTTCTGCTGCCGCACCCGCGGGCGCAGAACACCAGCCCGCCCGCCCTGTGCGCCCAGTCGATCACCAGGTGCTCACCCGGCGACCACACCGCCGGGCGACGCGGGCCGCGCCGTATGCGGTGATGGCCAATGGGCTGGTACCAGTGATGAGACGTGCCCAGCGCGGGTACAGGCGAATGACCATCTCGCGCATGACCTGCACCTCATCTGTCAGCGCCTCACCGCGGCCGGCGCGGTCGCGGGCGATGTCGTCGAGCGTGCACGCGTGCCCGGTGCGCAGCTGCACGAGGTTGTCGCGAGCCAGTTCCAGGAAGCCGCAGAAAGTGTTCCGTCCTGGTCCTCGACCGTGGTCACCTCCAACCGCGCCGCCGAGAATGGCTGTCTATGATGGCCGACCCGCTACTGGCCTAGGCCAGCGGTCACCTGCTCGGCACCGCGGCGGATCCCCGCGCCCGGTGCTCGTGCGCTGGCTGGCTCTCCATCACAGGAGGGCTCTTCTCCGCGGCGGCTTGGTACCAGCTGGCATAGCGACTTACCAGCGGCGCGGCCGAAAGCCCGTGTACTAGGACCGACAGCCCGACGGTCAGGTAGCTGACCGCGACGATCGTCCCGGCGTGAGGGAGATGCGCGTCCTCGACGATCACCGCGAACACGATCGACGCAAGCCCGCGCGGGCCAAACCAGCCAATGAACGCGACCGTCGGAACCCGCGCGTGAGTGCCCCACAGCGAGATCGCCACCGGCAACATCCGCACGACCGTGAGGCTCAGCACGGCATACAGCGCGATCTGCCAGCTCATATGCTCGAACGCCGGGCCGAGCAGCACGGCACCGAACACGAGGAACGTAACGTTGTCGAGCGCGGCCCCGGCTTCCTCCGTGAAGGGCATCATTCCCGCGGCTCGGTCGCCAGCGAGCAGGCCGAACAGTGCGCCGGCTACGAACGCGGCGATGAATCCCGAACCGCCCAGGGCGTTCGCGATCCCGTACGCGAGCACCGCTGAGGACAACGGAATGATCTGCCGCCAAGCATCGTCGATCAAGTGCCGTCGTCCGGCAAGGATCACAACCGCCGCGGCGAGCGCGCCAGCAGCGAGCCCGCCGAGCAGCCCGTAGCCGATCTCCTCGGCGAGCACCCGCAACGGGTGGGACTCGCTGCCAGCGCCGGAGACGGTAGCCAGCACGATCAACAGCAGCGGGACGCAGATCCCGTCGTTCAGGCCGCTCTCGACGTTCAGCGACTGCCGAACAACTTGCGGAAGCCTCGTGTCCGTGACGACCGCGCTACCAAGCCCGGCGTCGGTCGGAGCGAGGATCACGCCAAGGATCAGCGCCTCGCTGATCGAGAACGAGCCGAACAGGGCAACCGCGATCAGCCCACCCAGCACGATCGTCAGCGGCAGACCGAGGCCAAGCAAGCGGACAGGCATCGACGCCTCACGCCGCAGCGCCCGCAGGTTCACGCGCGAGGAATCCGAGAACAGCACCACCGCGAGCGTCGCGTCGGCGAGTGTCTGCACCGTCGAGCTCGTGGGTCGCACCGTCAGGTCGTTAAGCACGAGCGGGCCGACCAGAACACCGACCGCGACCACCACGATCGCGGGCGTGATGGGCGTGCTCGACAGAGGTCGGGATACCGCGGCGACGAGCAGCAGCGTCAGACCGACAAGCGCAAGGCCAGTATCCACTGCCAGGCCCCTTTTGCTGGAAGTTGGCGAGAAAGACATTACATGCCGCCAGCTTCCTCCACTGGCACGTCGCCGCCGGTCTGCAGCGTGCTGTTGACGTCGGCCGGGATAGGTACCTCCTCCTAGTGCCCGGTGTTGTCGATGCCCAGATCGGACGGCCATACTCCTGGTCAAGGACCTGCGGTCCGGCCACGAGATCGGCGACCTGGGGAGCCGGCGATCTCCCGGCTCATCGGGTGCCTGAAGGGAGCCTGGGCTTACTGAGTGGCGCCCGCGTCCTCGGCCACCTCGGCCTCGGCCACCATGATTTCGAAGCCCAAGCCTCGACGATATTGCCGCCGCCGACGGCGACGACCCTGGGCGTGCCGACGCCCTGTCGCGGATGCACAGTCCCCCGCCTACCCGGCTGCCTCGCCGCCCCGGTCCTCGCGAGGCCATTGGTCCCCTTGGAGCAGGCGCTACGGCCCTGCCTGCCATTCCGGGAGGGTGCCACGATCGATCGATGCGAGGACAAGTACACCGCCAGCCAAGCGCCGCGCGGCCCGGAGGCCTGACGCCAATGGCGGCGCGGGGACGGAGATTGCGATGACTTCCCCTATGGCACCGAACGTAAGCGGCGTGGGTGCTCCAGGCCGGCGCACGGTCTACAGCATGTGCGGCATGTGCGCGGTGCGTTGCCCGATGGAGGTGACGGTCGAGGACGGCCGTGTGACCTGGCTGCAGGGCAATACGCACGACCGGGCCCTCGGCGCCAGCCTGTGCGCGAAGGGCGCGGCCGGCCTGTTTCTGGAGTCTGACGACGAGCGGCCGCAGGCGCCGCTGATCCGTGCTGGCGAGCGTGGCGGCGGCCAGTGGCGGCGGGTGTCCTGGGACGAGGCCCTCGACTACATCGCCGAGAAGCTGACTGAGACGATCGATGTCTTCGGCGGGCGCGGTATCGCGCTTTCCGATCGTGGCGGCCCCTTTACTGACCTGACCCAGACCTTCGTTCGGGCGCTTGGCTCGCCGAACTACTTCGATCACGATGCCGCTTGCGCCGGCAATGTTCATAACGCCACACGCTCGCTCTACGGCTTCGGCGCCGCAGGGCTCTTGTTCGACTACCAGCACTGCAAGCATCTCGTGCTCTACGGCCGCAATGTCGTCGAATCGCTGATGGTCAAGGAGGCTAAGGCGTTCATGGCCGCGGTGGCGAGGGGGATGCGCTGCACCTACATCGATCCGCGCGCCACGATCACGGCGTCCAAGGCCACCCGCTACTGGCAGGTGCGACCGAAGAGCGACTACGCGCTGAACCTCGCCATAATCCATGAGGTCCTGAGGCAGGATGCCTACGACAAGGACTTCGTCGCCCGTTTCGTCTCCGGCCTGGACTACCTGCGGGAGGCGGTTAAGGACACAACGCCGGAGTGGCAGGAGCCGCACACCGGCGTTCCCGCCGCCGAGCTTCGCGCGTTCGTGACCGAGATCGCTGCGGACGCACCACATGTGATCTTCCATCCGGGGTGGATGTCAGCTCGTCACAAGCAGTCGTTTTACGTGAGCCGGTCGGCGCTGATCCTGAACGCGCTGATGGGCAACATCGAGCTTCCGGGTGGATGCGTGCTGGGGAAGCCGCCCGAGCACTACGGCCGCAAGGGCTTGAACCATCTGATAGATCGGGTGCCGGAGGTCAGGGAGCCGCGCGTGGATGGCGCTGGCGGCAAGCGGCCGCAATGGGATCCGGCGATCGGCATGCTGCATCAGGCCTTCGCCGCGATGGAGACGGGGCAGCCGTACGGGATCGGCGCCTACTTCGCCTACCGCCACGACCCGTTCACCGGCATGCCCGACCCGGAGGCGACGCAACGGGCGATCGAGAAGCTGAAGCTGCTCGTCTCGATCGACGTGCGCTACTCGGAACTGGGCTGGTTCGCCGACGTCATCCTCCCCGAGTCGACCTACCTGGAGCGCGCGAACATCCTCTGCCAGATGAACGGCCCGGTGCCGGTCTTCGCCATGCGCGACCAGGCGATCGCACCGCGCTTCGACAGCCGCCCGGCGTGGTGGATCTTCCGCGAGATCCTGCACCGGATGGGCATCAGACAGGCGCTTGACTTCGAGACCATCGAGGAGCTGTGGAATTACCAGCTCGATGGCACCGGCGTCACCGTCTCGAAGATGCGCGAGGCCGGCCTGGTCGGCTTGGCGGCGGCTCCGAAACTGATCCCCCGCGACGAGCTCACGTTCCCGACGCCCTCAGGGAAGATCGAGATCGAGAGCGAGGTCCTCAAGCAGGCCGGGCTTGAGAGCCTGCCGGCGTACGTCCCCAAAGATGCGCCGACGGGCGAGAAGTTCACGCTGCTGTTCGCGAAGACGGCGACGCTCGCGCAGGGCCAGTCGCTCAACAATCCCCTGCTCAACGAGAGAGCACCCAAACAGGTGCTCTGGATCCACCCCGACCGTGCCGCGGCGCTCGGGATCGCCGACGGCGACGAGGTGGAGGTCAACGGCGGTGGCCGCTACACCGGCTGCCTGCCGGCGAAGGTCACCCGCTGGATCCATCCCGACGCGGTGTTCATGTTGCACGGCTACGGCGCCACGGTGCCACTCGCCACCCGCGCCCGCGGCCTCGGCGTCGCCGACCAGCGCCTGCAGCACGGCAAGCTCTACGACTTCGATCCCGCCGGCGGCGGCAATGCGCTGACCGAGACGGTCGTGCAGGTGAGGCGCCGGACACCGGAAGGAGCAGCCGGATGAGCAAATACGAGCTTCGCCACGACGAGGCCAACTGCATCGGGTGCCTGGCCTGCGAAGTCCATTGCAAGACCAACAAGCAGCTCGGTCCCGGCCCCGATCCGTGCCGGGTCATCGCGCTGGAACCGGTCGAGGCCGACGGACTGCCCCTGACCCGCTTCGTGTTCATGCCGTGCTTCCACTGCGAAGACCCGTGGTGCGTCCGGGCGTGCCCGACCGGCGCGATGCAAAAACGTGAGAAGGACGGCATCGTGTTTGTCGAGGACAGCCTCTGCATCGGCTGCAAGAGCTGTATCGCGGCCTGTCCGTGGGGCACTCCGCAGTGGGACCCCGCCACGAACAAGGTGGTCAAGTGCGATTACTGCATGGACCGGCTCGACGCCGGGCTGCAGCCCGCCTGCGTCACCAAGTGCGTGACCGGTTGCCTGTCCTTCGGCGAGGCCAACGAGCTGCCGGACCCGCGCCGCGAGCGCTACGCCCGGCACATCCTCGCCGAGCCGCCGGGCGGCGAGGACACCTCGCCATGAGCGCGGTCCAGACGCTGCCGAGCTGGCTTGACCCGGGCGCCGCCGCCCTGGTCGGTCCTGTGCCGCCGGCGGCCACGCTCGCCGGCGCGTTGCCGGGCCTGGCCCAGGCGCGGGAGCTGACGCCGTTGCAGCGGTTGCAGCGCGTGCAGGAGTCGGGCCTCGCGGAGAGCAGCCGTGCGGGCGAGCCGGTCTCTGTGGCCTGGCGCCGGTTTCTGCGCGGCATCGGCCCTACGGTACTGGTGATCGATGCCACCGGCCTCGATCCGCGCGCCCGCGGCACAGCCGCGGTCCTCGATGGCGCTCCGCGGCTGCTGGCCGAGGGGGTGCTGATCGCCGCTGGCCTGCGCGACAGCCGCGAGGTCCAGTTGCGCCTCCCGGCCGAGCTGAACGGTCACGAAGCCGCCCTCCTGAACGCCGTCGACGCGATCCGTTCGCTCGCCCACGTCACCACGCCCCGCATGCAGCTGACCGTGCAGCGCGACAGCCACCCCGGCCCGTGGGCGGAGGGACCGCCCAACGACGCCTCGCGGCTCATCCACACGCCTGAGACCTGGTGCCGGATCGCCCTGCTGTTCGCCGGCGCGTCGGGCCCCGGGGCGTCGTTGCTGACGCTGCGGCGCGGCATCAAGCAGCGCGGCCTGGTCGAGCTCGCCCAGTCACAGAGCCTGCGCCGGCAGATCGACGCCTGGGGTGGTGGCGTTGAGGTGGCGGGCCAGGACCCGGTGCTCGTGTTCGACGACGGCCTGGGCGGCTTCCTACCGCTGTCCGAGGCCGACGTGTCATGCCGGCCGCTGTCGCTCGCCTCCGCCGGCGTCGAGCCCGTGCCGTCCACGCTGATGGTGATGGCCGAGGGCGCGTGCCTGCTGCGCCAGACGCGCCGCGCGCTCTACCGGCACTGGCAGCTCGCCGACAACGCCGAAGGCGATCCGGTGCGGCCCCTGCTCGCCCGGGCCGGCCGCCTGGTGGCCGAGCTAACGCTCGGCCGCGGTGACGCCGCCGATCTCCGAGCACTCGACGAAGTCGCGCTCGAGCTGGGCACGCAGGGGCTGGCGGCCGCGTGGCCGCTGGGCAGCTCGCTGCGCTACTACCGCCAGCAGTGGGAGCGTCACGCCCGGCGCGAGTCCTGCCCGGAGGGGCTGTGCTTCGAGCACCAGGCCGCGCCGTGTCACGGCACGTGCCCGGCCAACATCGACATCCCGAGCTTCATCGCTCACATCGGCCATGGCGACTACCGGGCGGCGATCGAGGTCATCAGGCGTGACAACCCGCTGCCGCTGACCTGCGGCCTGGTCTGCCCGGCGCCGTGCGAATCGGCCTGCGTTCGCGGCGACAGCAACGGCGCCGTGTTCATCCGGCCGATGAAGGCCAAGGCGGCCGAGCACTGCCTCGCCGACGGCGGCTACCCGAAACCCGAGATCGCGCCGGACAGCGGCAAGCGGATCGGCATCGCCGGCTCGGCCCAGCCGGCCTCACCGCTGCCTACTACCTGCGCACCTTCGGTCACGAGGTCGAGATCTTGGAGGAGCAGGAGAAGGCCGGCGGAATGCTGCGCTACGGCATTCCGGCCTACCGCCTGCCGCCCGACCTCCTCGACCAGGAGCTCAACCAGATCCGGGCGCTGGGCATCGCGATCCGCACCAGTGCCGAGGTCGGCAGCCTCGATGCCTTCCGCAAGAACTACGACGCCGTGTTCCTCGGCCTCGGCACCCAGCGCTCGCGCCTGATCCCGATCGAAGGTGTCCATCAGCCCTTCGTGCTCGGGGGCATCGATTTCCTTCGGGACGTGCGCAGCGGCCAGCCGGTCCGGGTAGGGCCGCGGGTGATCGTCGTCGGCGGCGGCAACGTCGCGATCGACGTCGCCTTGACGGCCCTGCGCCAAGGCGCAACGCATGTCGACATGGTCTCCCTTGAGAACCGCCGCGAGATGCCGGCCAGCGCCCACGAGATCGAGAACGCCGTCGGGGAAGGCGTGCAACTGCACCCCGGCTGGGGCCCGGTCCGGATCGGGGCGGACGGCGAGACCACCTTCCAGTTCTGCGAGCAGGTCCACGACGAGACCGGAGCCTTTGATCCGAAGTTCGACGCCGCCCGCCTGCTGAAGCTCGAGGGCGACCACGTGATCCTCGCCACCGGTCAGGGCACCGACCTGACGATCCTGCACGGCAGCGAGGTCGAGACCACCCACGGCTTCATCCTCACCGACCCGAAGACTCTGATGACCAAGGTGCCAGGCGTCTACGCCGGGGGCGACGTCGAGCACGGCCCGCGGACGGTCGTGGAGGCCATCCGCTCCGGGAAGATCGCCGCGAACGCGATCGATGCCTGGCTGCGCGGGGAGCCCATGGACGTCGCCACCGGCACGCCAGTACGCCGCGCCGACGTCATTCCCCTGACCGTCGGGGCGGACGATCGCACCTACCTGCCCCGTGCCGTGATGCCCGAGCGGACCGCCGACGACGTTGTCGGCCTCGGCAACTACGTCCAGATCGAGGAGGGCCTGACTGACGCGATGGCACACGACGAGGCGCGCCGCTGCCTGCGCTGCGACGTCTGCATCGGCTGCGGCCTGTGCATGGCAGCCTGCAGCGAGATGGGCGTCGACGCGCTGCGCATGTCAGACACCGACGCCGGCCGGCTCGCCTACTTCGACTTCACCCGCCCAGCCGAGCTGTGCATCGGCTGCGGCGCCTGCACCCAGGTATGCCCGACCGGCGCCATCCGGATCGAGGATGAGGTCGACCTGTTGGCTGGCGCGCTCGGCGGCGCCGCGCCGGACCTCGTGCGCCGCACGGTCATCACCGGAACCGTCGTGTGCGAGCAGCCGCTGCTGACCTGTAGCGAATGCGGCGCGCCGACGCAGACGCCCGCGCACCGGGAATTCATCCGCGATCGCCTGCCGGATCACATGGCGGCCCTTCTGGACCGCGAGCTCTGCCCGTCATGCGCGCGGCTGCGGGCCGATCGTCCCGCCGGGCGAGGGGCAGCGCCCGCTCTCCCGCGACGGAGAGCTCAACTCCCGGTGATTCAGATCGCGCCTCCGGCCCAGCGAAAAAGACTATCTGGGGAGCAGTCATGAAAGCAGTAACGGTTCAGCCGGGCGTCGCGGGGTCGGTTCGCTTCGAGGAGGTCCCCGAACCGGACCAGAGCACCGGCTCGGTCCTGGTCGAGGCGGTGGCCGTCGGCATCTGCGGAACGGACGTCGAGATCACCTCGGGCGCCTACGGCTGGGCGCCTCCCGGGCGGGACCGGCTCATCCTCGGCCACGAGTCGCTCGGCCGGGTCGTGGATCCCGGGCCGCGCAGCGGGCTGCAGGCCGGCGACCTTATCGTCGGGATCGTCCGGCGCCCCGACCCGGTGCCCTGCCCCAACTGCGCCGTCGGTGAGTGGGATATGTGCCGCAACGGTCAGTACACCGAGCGGGGCATCAAGCAGATCGACGGGTTCATGTCCGAACGCTGGCGGATCGAACCCGGGTACTTCACCAAGCTCGACCCCTCCCTCGGCGTCCTCGGCGTGCTGCTCGAGCTGGCCACCGTGGTGGCCAAGGCCTGGGAACTGGTCGCGGCCATGCGAGCGCGGGCCTTCTGGGAACCCCGGCACGTGCTGGTCACCGGCGCCGGCCCGATCGGCATGCTCGCCGCCCTGATCGGCGTCCAGCACGGGCTCGACGTCCACGTCCTCGACCAGGTCACCAAGGGCGCCAAGCCTCAGCTCGTCTCCGACCTCGGCGCTACCTACCATGCCGGGGCCATTGACGCCCTGGGCCTCGAACCCGATGTCGTGATCGAGTGCACCGGGGTCGGCTCGGTGATCATCGACTCGATCCGCCACGTCGGCGCCGGCGGGGTGGTCTGCCTCACCGGAGTGGGCAGCGGAGGGGCGCCGAGCGGGCTATCCACGGCCGACGTCGCCAAACAGGTCGTCCTGCAGAACAACGTGGTCCTCGGCTCGGTCAACGCCAACCGGCGGCACTTCTACCGGGCCGCCGAGGAGCTGGCCCGGGCCGACCGGGCCTGGCTGGCCCGGCTGATCTCCCGCCGGGTCCCGCCCCAGAACATCGCCGACGCCCTGCAGCGCGGGCCAGACGACATCAAGGTCGTCGTCGACTTCGGAGGCTGACAATGGTAACTAACACGAAAAACGGTCCCCTGCGAGACGGCCAGGCAGTCGCCTGCAATACCGAGCAGACTCAGCTCGGTGAGGGCATCCGGTGGGACGGCCGCCGCGGCGAGCTGCTGGCAGTCGACATCCTGGCCGGACGGGTCGCCCGGGGCCTGCTCCGCGAGGACGGCCTGATCGAGCGCGTCGGGGTCTACCAGCTGCCTGGAACGGTCGGGATGATCGCTCCCATCCAGGGGGACGACGGCTGGGTACTGGGGGCCGGGCGCGGCTTCGTTCACCTCGCGCTCGACGGCACCCACCGCACCATCGCCCAGGTCGCACCGGCCGGGACCCGCATGAACGACGGCGCCTGCGATCCCCAGGGCAGGTTCTGGGGCGGGACCCTGGCCGACGACCACCACACCGGCGGGGGCGCGCTCTACCGGCTGGACCGGACAGGGCGGACCGAGGTGGTGCTCGAGGGCCTGACGATCTCCAACGGAATTGGCTGGAGCCCCGACGGGCGGACAATGTACCTAGTGGACAGCGGCCCGCGGGTGGTCCACGCGTTCACCTTCGACGGTGATCGCGGCACCATCTCCGCCGGGCGAGTCCTGGTCACCGTGCCCGAAGACATCGGAGCACCAGACGGGATGACGGTGGACGCTGCGGGTGACCTCTGGGTGGCGATCTACGGCGGCGGGCGGGTCAACCACTACGCACCCGACGGCTCGCTGCGCGACGTGTACCCCATCCCGGCCCAGCAGTGCACGTGCTGTGCCTTCGGCGGCCCCGGCCTGCACCGGCTCTTCGTCACGACAGCGACAGAGGGCTGGACCGACGAGCAGCGCCGCTCCGATCTGGCCGCCGGACTGGTCTACCGGGTGGACACCGATGCCACCGGCCTGCCGGCAGCGCCGTTCCGTCCGGATCCGGAATGGTGGGAACGCTTCACCCGGTGAAGGAGAACCACCAACTTCGAGACCAACAGACGCCGAGGGCGAGGACGACGGAAGCCGTCTGGCCAACGGAAAAGCATCGGCCACGCGATGCGCGGCTGAAGCCGCAGGCCCATCAGCTGCGGTCGGCTACCCCCGGCACCGCCGGCTCGAGCACCTCACGGATCCAGCCGAAGGCAGCGACAGCCGAGGGAAACCCGCTCGTGGTCACCGCCAGCGCCACCACCTGCCAGATCTCCGCTGGCGTGGCCCCAGCGCTCAGCGCGCGGCGGGCGTTGGAGCGCACCGCGCCTTCGGCGAGACCTCCGACCGCTAGCCCGAGCTTTACCAGGCGAACGGTCCGCTCGTCCAGCGGGCCCGCTGCATCGGCGGATTCCGCGAGCTTGTCCACAGCGGCTGCCACCGCCGGAAATCGGTCCCGGAAACTCAGATACACATCGGGTAGGTACTCCTGCTCGCCCATCAGGCCTCCTTCCACGATACGTTCAGACCGACCCTACTGACGGATCGCGCCCCGCCACATCGGCGGGTTTCCGGGCGTCGACACGGCAGCCACCTGCGCCGCCGGTCTGATCTTGTACCTCGACAATACGATTCAGTCCGGGTGACCTGCGGGTTCTGGCTGAGTCAGGCTGCGTGCGTGTATTCGTAGTCCGGCCGCCTAGGACGGGTCTTCGATGGTAGGCCCGTGCCAACCGCCCAGCAAGCCGATGGCCGCCAAGGCGACCCGAGGCCTTCCAGCCCGGCCGCCCAGCGGTCATTTTCCAGCTGAGCGCCGATATCTCCCCACAGAAAGCAGGCCCGCAGAATCGTCAGGTTCGCGTCAGCCGCCCTGAGACCGTCCGGCGGCTGCCCGCCCTGAGATCACCGAGCCGTTCGACCGCCGCGATGGCCCTTGTCGAGGTCCTTCAGATCCACGTCAAGCTCCTTGGTTGTCTGCTTCTCCGCCCTGGTCACAGCGTTCTCGATCACTTCCTCGACCTTTGGGCCTGGTTGCTGCTACTGCCCCGCATCGGCGTCGTCGGCCAACTCGGCGGCCACCTCAATCGCGAAACCCAGCGCCCTAAGGATCTTCCCGCCTGCCGAGACCACCCTGGCTGTGCCCACCACCGGGGCAACCGCGATCATGACTCCCTGGACGTCGTCGGCGGTGACCCCGCTGTCCTCGGCGGCGCCGGCGTTGGCGAGGTAGGAGGCAGGCGGCGCGTCCACCGCGATCAGGGCGGCGATCCTGGCGAGCATGAGCTCGCGCGGGGCAAGAGAATTGTGCTCGACCGACGCCGCGGTGATGTCGGCGAGGGTGTCAAGGACAGGTGTATCGGCGGTCATGGGCCCTCCTCCAGTTTCACTGGCATCCCTTGCCAGGCGGTTCATCGACTCCGCCGCAGCCGTTACCCGGCCGCTGCATCGCGATCTTAGGCTCACACCCCGGCAGGTGACCTGTCATCACCTACCGCCCGAATTCACCTAGGTGGACGCCGCAGCCAGGACGGGCCGGTGGCTGCCTGAACACGGCCACTGATCATTACCCGCTCGGAGAGCCCTCTTGCCCGGGCCTCCCCGGCCGACCCTACGGCCGTTTCTCTAGGTTGACACCGACGGGCAGGTGGTGACAGGTCACCTGCGGTCGCGGAACGGTGGGGTTATTGCGAGCCCAGGGAAGGGAGGGCTGCGCAGCGAGGCGGAGGGAGGTCGCGGCCGGATGGACCGACCACGGCGTCCGGACGACGTCCTCATTCGCGCACTGGCGGTGGACGTCGGTCGGCGGTCATACCAGGAATGCGCCGGCGATCGCTTACATCCCGGAGAGCAACGGCGGATCGATCCTGATCCACGGCTACCGCGACGGGCTGTGGGCCAAGCTCATCGGCGGCGGCTTCGCAGGCCCGTGGCGGCGGATCGGCAGCAAGCAGATCATCGGCGCTCCCTCGGCAGCCGGGACCCGGCAGCCGTCTCCGTACGCGGAGGCGGCGGTTCGCGGCCTGCACCGCGCCCCGTGGATCACCAGGTACCCGACAGCATCAGGTTTCTGGTCCGCGTTTTATCCCGCGTGGAAACCGGCCGGGTGATTAGGTGCGGCAATCCGCACGGTGACCACGACGGCCAGCCACAAGGCCCAGCCTTGCGGAGGCCGTCGGACTCTACCTGGATGAAGCGGACGACCCGGCGCTCTATGTCTTCAGCACGCCGCTGGTGGGCCTCGTCCGCGCTGCCTGCTGCCTCAGTCCGGCGCTGTCGGACCTGCCGGTCCGCGATGTCGCGGACCGCGGGTCGCAGGCTTCGAGGGCGCGGGTTAAGGGAAGCCACGCCGTCGACCGCGACGCCGAGGGCGGGGCGGCCGTGGTTTCTGAGCACGGCACGATCAAGCGCGGAACCCTGGCCTCGATCACCAGGGCGACCCTGACCACGGCTGAGTTCCGCAAGCTCCCGGGTAGCCCAGCCCGAACGCAGTCCCGGGCATCCCGGCGACCCACTTCCCCGCTCTGGCAGCGCCCGAGCCATGCACACGCAACGATCCGCCCGGTCGGCAACAGCCGGCTGGACCCGGTCATGAGTCACTGGCCCGCCTGGCACATCTCCGCGTTCCAGCCAGAGACGGCGCATGAGCGCTGACCGCGATCGCAGTAGCGTCTTTTCGGTCGACCCGCCGGGCGCGACCTGCTACGCGCTGATCTATGAGTTCCGGTGATGCCTCCAGCAGTTATTGCTCTGTCTGGTCGTTCTCTCGTGCGTATCCGGCCCTCACGGGAGTCGTCTGCCGTGGCCGACAGGCCGAATGGCCCTGCCCTGATGGTCTGGGATCTCGGGAAAATCAAATTGCTGGGTGGTCACTGGAGTGACGTCCTACTCCCGACTTGGCGTACCAGCGGCCAGCAGAATGCGGAGCAACCGAGGATTGGGCCTGGGACCGGCCACGGGGCCATTGTTGATAATAGGCCACGGTTATCCGGCCCTGGGCTGCACGGCAGGAGGTCTTGTCGATGCGCAGCCACTTCACCCACGCGCTGTATGCCACAGCAGCGGCGGGCATGACGTCCGTCACTCTCGGCTTTGCCGGGGCTGCGTCCCCGGCTATCGCGGCCCTGGGGTCGCTGGGCCCGTCGGTCTACACCACTAACGATGCGGGTTACGTGTCCACGGGGCGGTGGTTCCGGTACGTCGAGGCCACGGTGACCGTCCCGCAGGTCATCCCGTCCCAGAGCTATTTCTGCCAGATGATCATGACGCTGCGAAACGCCGCGCCCATGAGTCCGCCCTTCAGCATCGTGGTTCGTCCTGGCGGCGGTTCCGGCACCGTCGGATGGGGCGATGGCCAGATACTGACCCCACTCGCGATGAACCCGAAGACCGGTGATCGGCTCCGGGTCAGCATCTACTACGACCGCAACAGCCATATCTACTTCACCGCCGTGGATGTTACCCAGGACGTCACCCGCACCGTGCGGGTCAAGACCGGCAAAGCCGTCTATAACGTGGCCTCGCTATCCGGCAACGCGGGTGGCGGGCCGGTGCCGCCTCCAACCGCCGACACGCGGCTATGGCAGGTAACTGGCGCACGGCTGACCACTTACAGCGGCACCCGCGGCACGGTGACCGGCCCGTGGCAAACCAGGCAGCTGATCCAGACCAGCACCGGCACCTCTACGGGCGCGGTGGTCAGGAGCCCGTCCGGACTGTCGAAGGGCGGGGCGAACTTCGGCGTCTGGCTGCGTGCGCTGCCGCTGACCTACACCTCGGGTTTCGCCGGCTACTCAGACAGCGCGGGCCCCTTCCGGTATATCGCCACGACCATGACGGTGCCCCCAGCGCAGGCACCGGCCGCCAACGGCGGCACGGCGCTGGTCAGCCTCGGCCACAACGGCGGGCCGACCCCGCGGCCGTACGCGGACATCGAGGTCCTTCCCGGCGGCGGCGCGGGCAGCATCAGCTTCGCCTCCAACGCGGCTCAGGGCACGTTCGCTGTGAACCCCGCGCCCGGTGACCAGCTGGCGGTCAGCATCTACTACGACCGGAACGGCCACTACGCCTTCACCGTCAGCGATCCCACCAGGGGAACCAGCCAGACCGTCACGGTGGCCGCGCCATATGCCGCTCAGATGCCGCTGAACTCAGCCGAAGTGCTCGCGATGTTCGACAACAGCACCATGAGCCCGCCACCGGCGGACACTCAGATATGGCAGTTCACCGGCAGCAAAGCCACCACCTACCGCGGCGGCCATGGCAGCATCCTCGGCCCCTGGGCCACCAGCCGGTGGATTGACACCACCGACGGTACCCATGCCGGGGCGGTCGTGGCGGACGCCTCAGTCCTCTCTAACGCGGGACAGGACTTCGGCGTCTGGCTGCGCCACCACTAATACGGCAGCCGCACTTAGTGAACTCGTTCTCGTCGCCGCTGGTACTGGCAGTGACGGCGCGGGCTTGGTGGCGGCGGCGCCAAGCCAGCTCAGGCGATGTTCTCTCGCCCTGACCGCCTGGCCGGCCATCAGCCGGGGCCCCTTCGGCGGCCGATCCGGCAAAGGCTCGGAACGGTGGTGTTACGGCTGGCAGCGGCGCATTGTGACGGTCTTTCCTCGCGACGATGAGAACTAGCTGCCCACGGCCCAGAACTGGCGCCGTGTGGCGGTGGCCGTGTAAAGGATGTCGCCAGCCTGCTCTTGGGTGGCCGAGGTCGCGGATGGGCTAGCCGGAGTAGGCGACGGTGGCGTAGTCGAAGCCGGCGTTGTGGCCGGAGGTCGTGGCGCCGAGGCTCTGGCCGGTGACGAACACTCGGCTGCCTGCCGAGCTGACTGTGATCGCGGCTGGGTGGTCTTCGCCGTTGGCCGGGCCGTTGTATCGGCCAACCCATAGTTGCCGGCCAGCGGCGCTGTAGGCGACCGTGGCGTAGTCAGTCGCGGTCGCGCTGCCGCTGCTGCTCGCGCCGGTGACGTAGACCGTGCCGCTCGGGCTGACGGCCAGGGCGGTCGCGTCGTCCACGCTGTTGCCGGGACCGTTGTAGAGCCGGAGCCACTTTCGCGCACCGGTGCTGGCGTTGTAGGCGATGGTGGCGTAGTCGTCGCTGACCACCTGTCCGGACGTGGCGGCGACGTATACCGTGTCGCCGTCCGGGCTGACGGCCACCTTGGCGGCGAAGGCACCCCGGGAGTCCTGGCCCCGATACCGCGTGGCCCACAGCCGCGCTCCGCTGACCGCGTCGTAGGCCAGGGTCGCGGCGGTGATGCCGCTGGTCTCGGTGACGTACACCCGGCCGCCGCCCGGACCGACCGCAACCGATGAAGCGAAGGCGAGGCCCGGGCCAGGGCTCCGCCGCACCCAGAGCTGCCTGCCGGAGGCAGCGTCGTAGGCGACCGTGGCGTACTGCCCGGCAGTACTCGCCCCCGTGCTGAACCCCGTCACGAATACTCTGTGGCCGCCAGGCCCGATCGCCAGGGACCTCGCGGTGTCGTAGCTGTTGCCGGGGCCGTTGTACCGCGCCGCCCACAGGCGCGCGCCGGTGGCCGTGCTGTAGGCGATCGTGGCGTAGTCGGCGCCTGAGCCGACGCCGGCGCTCTGCCCGGTGACGAACAGGGTCTTGCCGTCCGGTGAGACCGCCAGGGCGAATGCCTCATCGCCGTTGCTGGCCGAGCCGTTGTAGTGCGCCGCCGCGCCGCCCCCCGGTTGCGGCGTTGTACGCGATCGTGACGTAGTCATCGCGTGAGGTGGCACCGGAACTGAACCCGGCCATGAACACCGTGCCGCCATCCGGGCTAACCGCGACCGCCTCGCCGTTGGCTCCGCGGTCACCGGGCCCGCCGTACCGCTTGACCCACAGCCGCGCGCCAGTGGAGGCGTCGTAGCCGATCGTGGCGGCCATGCGCCCGCTGGTTCCCGTCACGAACACCTTACGGCCACCCCCGGTCACCGCCACCGCGCTGGCGCCGTCGAAGCCGTGGCCCGGGCCGTCGTAGCGGCTCACCCACAGCCGAGCGCCCCCAACAGCCGCCGAGAGGGCCGTTGCCGGACTGGCGGTTCCAGCCGCGCTGGCGGCCCCGGCCCCGAGGACTCCGAGCCCGCCGAGCGTCGCGACCGCCGCTATCGCGGCGCACGCATGCCTCATGGTTCCGCGCATTGCGTGATCCCCTCACCTTCGAGCGTTCGTAATTCGCCTCAACCTTTGCACGTAACGCCCGGCGAAAGGCCGTGGCAGTGACCGGACCGACCGGCAACGTTCGGGTTCGGCCTGATTCCGCTGCTTCAGGCCGACTCCCGGATCGGGCTGGTGACGGGCGTGGCTAGGCGCCCGTTCGATCCTGCGGCACGCGGCTGGACGAAACTGCTCTACCGGCGCGGCGACGTGCGTGACCCCACGACCCTGGCTGCCGCGTTCCGCGGGGCCGACGTCGTCGTGCACCTGGCGTTCATGGTCACTGGCGTAGAGCCACCGGGAGAGATCGAGCAGACCAATGTCGAGGGGACGCTGAACGCGTACCGCGCTGCTGCGGCAGCAGGCGCCCGCCGCTTCGTCTACGCCTCGTCGGTCGCCGCCTACGGATTCCATCGCGACAATCCAGCCGAGATGACCGAAGAGTGGCCAGTGCGGCCGGCGGCGCGGTTGTTCTACGCGCGCCAGAAGGCTGAGCTCGAGCAGTTGCTCAACGCCGAGGCCGCCGGTCCCGGGCAGCCTGCGCTCTACTTGCTCCGGCCGTGCATCGTGGTCGGCCCGCGCCAGCGTAGGGGCCAAGGACTTGCTGCCCGGCGCGCTGGTGCCGCTCGGCCGGCGCCTAGCCGACGCCGTGATCAGGTCCGGCCGCCGATCTCGCTAGCCGTCGCCGCGCCGGCGCTGCCTCTGCAGCTCGTGCACGAGCAGGACGTCGGCAGTGCGCTGCTGCTCTGCGCGGTCGGCGCGGGGCCGCCCGGCGCCTACAACATCGCCGCCGACGGCATCGTCACCCCGGCCGGCATCATCCGCGAGCTCGGGCTGCTGCCGGTGCCGCTGCCCGCCGCTCCCGCGCAGGCCGCCGCGAGGCTGCTGACCGCGCTACCCGCCCTCCCGGGCGTGGCCGGCTGGGCGGAGGCGGTGAGCCGGCCAGCGATCATGAGCACGACCCGGGCAAGGGAGCTGCTCGGCTGGTCGCCCCGGTTCACCGCGCTGGAGGCGCTGCGCGACACGGTGCGCGGCGGGCTCGCGCCATGACCGACGGCGCACGCCTACTCAGATAGGAACTACCAGGTGCCCCACGTCAGGCTGGGCTCGGGCAGCTCGGGAGGCTCGAGGAAGGCCGGCGGGGCCCGCCGTTCAGGCTGAGGGCACGCAGGTCCTTCCCGGTCTTGGCCGACCGCACCGGGGGCGCTGACCCGGGGGCGTGAGACGCACGCCCGCTAATCGCCAGCACCAAGCAGGAGGCCGGAGCGAGCCGCCCGGCCTCCTGCTTTCGATGCTCCCAGAAGTCTGCTAATCACCTGGTGCCGAGATCACGACAGGCTGTTCATTGGTGCTCACAGATCGGAGCCGTAAGCGTGGTGCAATGACTCGGTACTTAAGGCTGCCCTCCAGCAGCGCCGGGATAACGCTTGCCCGCAACCAGCCACCCCGCCAGCCGGCCGCGTTCGGGTGCTGCTCCGGGGACGCCGGATGGGCATTCGGTGGCATGGCTGGCCATCGGCCACCGGCGCCGCTTGCCGGTCAGGACAAGGACTCGGGACGGGCACGGTGCCACGAGATCGCGGGACCTAGCCGGAGCGAGGGCGCACCTGATGACCGGGCCGACGATCAGGGCGCCCAGCCGATGCATCGGGCCGCCCGGTCCACTAGCCGCCGTAGGCGACGGTCTCGTAGCCGGCCTGCGACGCCGAGACGGCGCTGCTCCCGGTGACGAACACCCCGCCGCCAGAGCCGGTGGCCACCGCGAAGGCGGTGTCACGCGCCCTGCCGTGGCCGCTGTACCGCGCGACCCACACCTGCGCTCCGGTCGCGACGCGGTAGGCCAGCGTCGCGCAGTCCTACCCCGAGGTCCGGCCTGTACTGAGCCAGTGCCACGATGGCGCGGACGGAGTACGTGTGCATCGCGAATCTTTTCCGGCCCAGGGCCGCGCCCGACGGCAATGTCAGGGCTGGCGCGGGGTGAATGCGGCGCCGTTGAGGAAGGTCCGCTGCACGGACTGGCCTGGCCCCGGGATGTAGCCGCCCCAGACGATCAACCGGCGGTCCGTCCACACGGCGACGGCGACCTCACGGCCCTGCAACGGTGACTTCGGCAGCGCACTCCACTGGTTGGCCGCCGGGTTGTACGCCTCGCCGTGCGGCGGGACGACCCACGCGCCCAGATGCCCGGACAGCCCGCCCCACACCAGGACGTCCCGACCGGTCCACACCGCCGCGAAGCCGGGCTCGCCGGTACTGCATAACGGGCAGCAGCCGCCAGTTGTTGGTCGCCGGGTTAAATGCCATGCCGCGCAGTGAAGGCTGGCTGGTCCCCGGTCCCGTGCCGCCGAGGAATAGCACTTCCCTGCCGTCCCAGACCGCCGTCCCGCCGCCGCGGCGTTGCGGCATCGGCGGCAGCCGCCGCCAGGTGTCCGTCGCGGGGTTGTACGCGGCGCCGTCCCTGAAGACCCTGCCTCCGGCCGGGAAGCCGGAAAAGCCGCCGAAGATGACCAGTTCCTTGCCGGTCCAGGCACCCATCGCGCCCGACCGCTTGTCCAGCGGCGACGTCGACGTGTGCCAGGCATCGGCCGCCGGGTTGTAGACCTCCGCGGTGTTGACGGTCATGCCGCAGCAGATCTCGTCCCAGACCACCAGCCGGCTGCCGGTCCAGCCGCTGATCTGGCTCGGCGGCCTGCCGGGCCGCGCGATGCGCTGCCAGGTGTTGCTGGCCGGCGAGTACGCTCCGCCCGTCAGTCCGTAGACGAGCATCCGGGATCCGGTCCACGCCGCGGCGTCGTCACCTTGAGCAGGCACGGGCTTCGGGCCGGCCGGGAGCTTCGCCCAGGCATTGCCGGCCGGGGTAAAGGAGAACGTGACGGCGCGGCTCCCAGCCTGCGAGGAGCCCAGCAGGGCATAGTGCACGATCAGGTGCCGCCCGGTCCAGGCATGGGACACCGCCCACGACGCCGGCAGACTGGTCACCGGTGCGCTCGGCAGCAGCCGCCAGGTACCGCGGAACGTGCTTGGAGCGGCCGCGCGGTGACCGGAGCCTGGCGCCGCTGCGGCGCCGACTGCCCCCGCAGCCGCCGGGACAGCCGCCACGCCCGCGGCGAGTACGACAACGGGCAGCACCCGGACGAGCCTTCCGATCGCTAATGCCGCCGAGCGCCTCCTCATCGGAACCGCCGCCTTTCGACTCGCATCGGTGCGCCAATAGCGCAGCCGCTCCCGTGACCGGGAAGCGACCGCCCTCTAGTCGCCCCAGCGTGGCTGCCGGACGCGCGGCCCGGTAGAGCCCAACGTCCCGGCCGCCCGCCCCTTTGGTCTCGTCCCTTTGCCAGGCGAGCCGGGATCGAGGGCAGGGCCAGTACCGGGGACCTTGGCTCCTGGCGAGCAGGTCACCGCCATTCCTTGACTGGGGGATTCGCTTCTCTCGGCAGGTTCAAGATGACCCATCACCGTTCCGCGGCCGTTCTGCTCAAGCAGTTCAGCTCGGGTGCGCTGGGTCAAGATCTACGGCCCGGCCGCCGTCGCCGTGATGATCACCTTCGCCGATCACGGGCGCGAGACCGTGGGAATGCAGCTGGCCAAACCAGCCTCTTTCCGCTCGTGGCGCCTGCAGATAGGCACCATGATCCATTCCGGAGACAGCGGTGGTCCTCCGACGAAACCATGACCCGCAGCGTTGACAGCGACAGGTGATTGGATGCAGTCGCCACCAGGATCAGCCGTATGGCCGCACGCGGCAGGGGCATCGTCGCCGCGCTCCTGCCGAGCCGAGGTGACCGGGCGACTGCTCGAACACTGGGTATCCGGCTCCGGAGAACAGAGTTACCGCAGGAGCTTCTCATTGACGGGTCACCGGCCTGTCCGACAGCCATCCGGCCGCACCAGGCCACCGGCAGCCGAGAGGCAACCAGGGGACCGCACGGCTAGCCGAAACCAGCCCATACAAGGCTAATTCTCGCGTCGCGCTCCCCGATCGCAGCCCCCGCCTGCCAGCCAGGAGCACCGCACCACCTGTCGCCATCACCGTCAGTGACCGGCGATCAGGGCACCCGGCCGGCCGATCAGGCGACCCGGTCCACGACCCGGTCCACGGGAAGATGATCAATGACGAAAGTAGCAACGAAATATTCCTGTGGCCAGTACTAATGTGAGCCGCCTGTCGGAATCGAACCGACGACCTGTTCATTACGAGAACCGACGACCTGTTCATTACGAGTGAACCGCTCTGCCGACTGAGCTAAGGCGGCGCGCCGGCCCAGAAGGCGGCGGCTCAGAGAGTCTACCGGTCGCCGGGCAGTTCTCGCTTCCGGCCATGGGTAGCTTCGTAGGCCTGCCGGGACCCGCAGACGCTCGCTCTCGGGCAGGCGCAGCGAGAGCCGGTCTCGGCGACCTTCACGATCACCTGATCGGCCGGAACGCTGTACCCGACGACCACACCGGCACCCTCCGGCGACTCGACCGAGGCGCCCAGCTTCGGCGCGCGGGCCCGGAAGTCGACGTACAGCGGGTGCTCGTACTTCAGGCAGCACATCAGACGGCCGCACGCGCCGGCGATCCTCATCGGGTTGACCGGAAGGTCCTGGTCCTTGGCCATCCTGATCGTTACCGGTTCGAAGTCCTTGAGGAACGTGGAACAGCACAGGTCCCGCCCGCAGGGCCCGATGCCGCCCTGCAGCCTGGCCTCGTCCCTCGGCCCGACCTGGCGCAGCTCGACCTTCGCGCGCAACCGCCCGGTCAGATCGCGGACCAGGGCCCGGAAGTCGACCCGGCGCGGCGCGCTGAAGTAGATGATCAGCTGCTGCGCGGCGGAGATATAGTCCACCGCGATGACCTTCATCGGCAGGTCGTGCTCGCGTACCAGCCGCCGCGCCACCACCTTGGCCTCGGCCCGCCTGGCCCGGTTCCCCTCGGCCCGCGCGAGGTCAGCCTCCGTCGCCAGCCCTTCGCAGACCGGCAGGCCGCCGATGTCGTCGTCGATCCACTGCGGCGCCCAGATGCACTCGGCGACCTCCGGCCCGGTATCGGTCGGGACAAGTACCTTGTCGCCCACGGCCGGCCGGTGCGACCCGGGGTCCAGGTAATGCAGCTGGCCACGCCGCTCGAAGCTCACCGCCATCATCATCGGCACCGTCTAAGGTTACGGCCAGATCACGGCAATCCGTTAGATCGGGAACCGTTCTTTGTCCGTTAACGGAGCGTACGCCCTTCATCCCGGCGGGCTGGCCGGCCTCGGCGCCCGCTACCAGGCCGCGGACGCAAACCCGGCGTTCGGGCCCGGTCGGCCTCCGCTCGACCGACGATCTTCATGATCACGGAGACTTGACAGCACTGACGACCGGGAAGTCTCCGTGATCATGGAAGCGTAAGCCGCGGAGGGGCGGCCGGACGGGGGGCGGCGTCAGGCGAGGACGGAGGGGCGGCTGGCCAGGGCGAGTGCCAGCTCTTCGACGGCGAGCAGCGGGGCGACACTGGCGGCCAGCCGCTCCCGGCAGAGCATGATGGCCTCAATCCGGCGCACCGTGATCCGCGGTGTCGAGGATTCGGCGATCCGGCGCAGGTCGGGCTCCCTGGACGCGTTCGCCAGCTCCACGTCGGCCCCGAACTGGATCGCGAGCACGTCCCGGTAGAACGCCGCCAGATCGAGCAGCGCGAGGTCAAGAGCATCCCGCTCGATCCTGGTCGCACGAGACTTCTGCCGCGCCTCCAGGTCCTTCATGGCGCCCGCCGAGCCCCTGATCGCGGCCGCGACGCCCTTCCCCGTGGAACCCTCGCCGAACGCCCGCCTGAGCGCCTCGCGCTCGGGCTCGTCGAGCGCCTCCTTCGTCGCCGTTCCCTCGGCCTTGGCCGCCTTCTCCAGAGCGGCGGCGGCCGCGAAGGCCTCGGCCAGGCCGGTGACCCGGAGCGGCACCGAGAGGACCTCGGCCCGGTGCCGGGCGGTGTCGGGGTCAGTCGCCAGCCGGCGGGCGCGGCCGATGTGGCCGAGCGAGGCACGTGCCGCGTCGAGCGCGGCCTCCGGACTGACGCCCTCCCGCTCGAGGATGGCGGCCACGGCCGCCGTCGGCGGGGTCCGCAGCGTGATCAGCCTGCACCGGGACCTGATCGTCGTCGGCAGGTCGGCCGCCGACGGCGCGCAGAGCAGCCAGATGGTCCGCGGCGGCGGCTCCTCGATAGCCTTGAGCAGCGCGTTTGCCGCCTGCTCGGTCGCCCGGTCGGCGTCTTCGAACAGCACGATCCGCCAGCCGCCGTACACCGGGGAGGCGGACGCCTTGAGCACCAGCTCCCTGGTCTGCCGGACCCCGTAGGAGAGCCCGTCCGGCCGGATCAGCAGCAGGTCGGCATGGGCGCCGACGGCGACCTGATGGCAGCTCGCGCATTCGCCGCAGCCCTGGTCGTGGCAGAGCAGCGCCGCCGCGAAGGCACGGGCGGCGACCGATCGTCCCGAGCCGGGCGGCCCGGTGAAGAGCCAGGCGTGCGTCAGGCCGCCCCGTCCGTCGGCCGCCGCCCGCAACTGCTCGACGACGGTCTCCTGGCCGGCTAGCTGGCCGAACACGGCCCACGGGGTCATTCGCGGATCACCGGGATGGAGCCCGTGATCTCCTCGGCCCGCTCGGGCACCGGGTCGGGCAGCCGGTCCCGCACCGCGGCCTGGACGGCCCGGCTGATCTGCGAGGGCTCCATGGTGGCGTCGAGCACGAGGTACCGGTCGGGGTCGTCCTTGGCCAGACCGAGGAACGCGTCCCTAACCCGGTCGTGAAACTCCTCGGGCTCGGCCTCGAGCCGGTCCGCTGAGCTCGCCCGGCGGCCCAGCCCGGCGGACGGCGGCAGGTCGAGCAGGAACGTCAGGTGGGGCACCAGGCCACCGGTGGCCAGCTCGTTGACCCGCCGGATCGCGTTGAAGGGGAGCTGGCGCCCGCCGCCCTGGTAGGCCAGCGTCGAGTCGACGTACCGGTCGGTCACCACGATCGTCCCCCTGGCCAGCGCCGGGCTGATCACGCTGGCCACGTGCTCGGCCCGGTCCGCCGCGTACATCATCACCTCGGCCCAGGGTGACAGGCCGGTGTGGGCGGTGTCGAGCAGCAGCGCGCGGAGCCGCATGCCGATCTTGGTGGCACCTGGCTCGTGCGTCGCGAGCACGTCGTAGCCGTTCTCGCGCAGCCAGATCGCGAGCAGCCTGGCCTGGGTCGACTTGCCGGCCCCCTCGCCGCCCTCGAACGCGATCAGCAGGCCGTGACCCGGCGGGCGGCTGGCCGCCAGGTCGGCCAGACTGCCGTCGGCGTATCGGCCGGCGCCGCCATCGCCGCCGGCCGCATCGGGCTCGTATGGCGCCGACCTCCCGCGGACGGCGGCCGCCAGGTCGGCGAGCAGCGGCACACCAGGCCGGTCATCCATCTGCCGGTAGGAGGTGAAGCCGAGCACCATCGCCACGACGGCGGCGAGCAGCAGCACCACGTTGTTGCCCACTGCCACGTACTTCACCGTGCCGATCGACAGGTTGTCTGACCCGGAGAGCCGGCCGACCAGCGAGGTGACGCCGCCGGCGAGCGCACCGGCGATCGCGATCACCGCGAACATCACGACCCGCAGGGCCGACTGCAGGAAGGCGAACGTCCGGCCGCGAGTGTCGTCGTCGACCTCGCGGCCGATGATCGTATAGCCGGTCACGTAGGCCATTCCGGCCAGGATTCCGAGCACGACGACGAGGAACACCACGACCGGCAGGTTGGGGATCAGCCCGATCAGGGCCAGCGGGATGCCGGCCGCCGCGATGGCCAGGCCGAACAGCCGACGCCTGCTGAACTGGCCGAGCACCCGGACCCCAGCTGACATGCCGACGGCCAGCCCGACGAAGATGGCCGCGAACACCAGGCCCCAGCCCGCAGACCCGCCCTTCAGCGTCCCCTTCACGTACACATAGCCGAGGCCGACGACCGCACCGGCCCCCGCGAACGCGCCGATCATGCCGATCGTGATACCGCGGACGACCCGGTTCTGGCCGACGAACCGCCACCCTTCCCAGATCGACTTGGCCACCGAGGGAACCGAGATCGCGTCGCCCGCCCGGCGGCGGGGCAGTTCCCTGAGCGAGTAGCAGGCCACCGCGGAGATCACGAACGTGACCACGTTGAAGTACAGCGCCAGGCTGACCTGGCCGGTGGCCGGGTTGCCGAAATAGCTGAGCCTGCTCTCGGCCAGGCCGCTGCTGATCGCCGCCAGCACGACGAACAGCAGCGAGGCGACCGGCGCCGTCCCGTACGTGGTCAGCAGGCTGTACTGGTTGGCCTGCTCGAGCTTGTCCGGCGGCACCAGGTTCGGTATCGACGCGTCCTTGGCCGGGGTCCAGAACAGCGAGGCGCAGCAGGCCAGGAATTGGGCGACATAGAGCCAGGTCAGCTTGTTGGCGAAGCCGAAGATCAGGTTCAGCGGGATGGACAGGTACAGGACCGCCCTGACCACGTCGCCGATCACCAGGTTCATCCGGCGGTCGAGCCGGTCGGCTACGGCGCCGGCCAGCGGCCCGAAGAGCAGGTAAGGCAGCAGCGAGGTGATCCAGACGCCGCTGACGGCGATCGCGCCGGCGGTCGCCTGGACATGCCTGCCCGTCAGCGAGTAGGCCAGCGCGGACAGCGCGAGCAGGCTCAGCCAGTCCCCCAGGCTGGACAGTGAGGTCGCGATCCACAGCCGCCTGAAGGGCCTGATCGACAGCACGCCGTCCTGGTGCTGCCCGAATGCGGACCTAAGGCTCATTGTGCAAGGCTATCGAGACTGGGGCAGCGCCGCTGGCCGACGGAACGTGGTTGTCAGCCGGCTTCCTGGCTGCCCGTTCCCGGCCGGGACGGGCCCGACCGCGACGTGGTCTTCTTGGCCGTCGTGGCCTTAGCCGTCGTAGTCTTCTTGGCTGCCGCCGGCTTCTTGGCGGGCGTCTTCTTAGCCGAAGCTGCCGCCGGCTTCCTGGCCGTCGCCGCGCGCCGCTTCGGCGCCGGAGCCGCGGCCCGGCGCTCAGCCAGCAGCTCGATGGCTCGCTGCAGGGTGATCGACTCGGGCGCGTCGCCCTTGCGCAGCGACGCGTTCGTCTCGCCGTCGGTCACGTACGGCCCGAACCGGCCCTCCCGCAGCACGATCGGCTTGCCGCTCGCGCTGTCGTCGCCCAGCTCGCGCAGCGGCGGCGCCGCCGCCGCCCGCGCGCCCCGGCCACGCTGCTTGGGCTGCGCGAACAGTTCCGTGGCCTGGTCAAGCGTCAGCGTGAACAGCTGCTCGTCCGACTCGAGCGACCGGCTGTCCGTGCCCTTCTTGACGTACGGCCCGTAGCGGCCGTTCTGCACGGTGACCTGCTCGCCGTCGATCTCGCCGATCGTCCTCGGCAGGGTGAGCAGCCGCAGCGCCTCGTCCAGCGTGACGCTGTCCAGGTCCATCGCCTTCAGCAGCGAGGCCGTCCTCGGCTTGGCCGCCGACGCCGCGTCCTGCTCCAACACCTCGGTGACATACGGGCCGAACCGGCCGGCCCGCGCGACGATGGTCAGCCCGCTGCCGGGGTCCGTGCCGAGGATCTTGTCGCCGCTCGGCCGGGAGAACAGCTCGCTGGCGTACTCCGGCGTCAGCTCGTCCGGCGCCGTCCCCTCGGGGACGTTCACGCGCTCGCCGTCGCGCTCCAGGTACGGCCCGTACCGGCCGACCCTGATCACGATGTCGGTACCGGCCAGCGGGAACGAGCTCACGTCCCTGGCGTCGATGTCGCCGAGATCGCTGACCAGGTCCTTGAGGCCTTCCTCCCGGTGACCGTCGCCGCCCGCGGGAGCGTCGGCGCCGAAGTAGAACCGGCGCAGCCACGGCACCCGGCCCGCCTCGCCCCTGGCGATCTCGTCCAGCGCCTCCTCCATGCTGGCCGTGAACTCGTAGTCGACCAGGTGGGTGAAGTGCCGCTCGAGCAGGTTGACGACCGCGAAGGCGACGAACGAGGGCACCAGCGCGGTGCCCTTCTTGAACACGTAGCCGCGGTCCAGGATCGTGCCGATGATCGACGCGTACGTCGACGGCCGCCCGATCTCGCGGTCTTCCAGTTCCTTGATCAGCGACGCTTCCGTGTACCTGGCCGGCGGCCTGGTCGCGTGGTCGGCCGGGTGCAGGTTCCGGTGGGCCAGCGGGTCGTTCTCGGCCAGCGGCGGGAGCCTGCGCTCGCGGTCGTCCCGGTCGGTACCGTCGCCCTCCTCGACCTCCTCGACATAGGCTTTGAGGAAGCCGTAGAAGGTGATGATCTTGCCGGAGGCGCCGAACTCGGCCTCCTCGCCCGCCGTCGACCGGCCGGCGACCCGGACCGAGACGGACTCCCCGACCGCGTCCTTCATCTGCGAGGCGACCGTGCGCTTCCAGACCAGCTCGTACAGCCGCAGCTCGTCACCTGAGATGCCGGCGCTCGCCGGGGTGCGGAACCTGTCGCCGGCCGGCCTGATCGCCTCGTGCGCCTCCTGCGCGCTCTTCACCTTGCTGACGTAGGTCCGCGGGGTGTCCGGGATGTACTCGGGGCCGTAGAGCTCGCGTGCCTGCGCCCTGGCCGCAGTGATCGCCGTCTGGGACAGCGTCACCGAGTCCGTCCGCATATAGGTGATGTGACCGTTCTCGTACAGGCGCTGCGCCACCTGCATCGTGTACTTGGCCGAGAAGCCGAGCTTGCGCGAGGCCTCCTGCTGCAGCGTCGTCGTACGGAACGGCGCGTACGGCGACCGACGGTAGGGCTTGCGTTCAACCGATTTCACATTGAACGAAGCGCCGCTGAGCCGGTCGGCCAGGCTGGCGGCGGCCGCCTCGTCCAGATGCAGAACCGGTGCCCCCTGCTTGTCCTCCGCACCCTGGCCGGCGGCGGCGGACCGCAGCTCTCCGGTCGGGGCGAAGTCGCGGCCCTGCGCGATCCGCCGGCCGTCGAGGGCGACCAGGGTGGCGGCGAACCAGGTCGCGTCCTGGTCAGCGGGCCGGGGCGCGAACTCGGCCTCGAGATCCCAGTAGCGGGCCGGCCGGAAGGCGATCCGCTCCTTCTCCCGGTCGACCACGAGCCTGACCGCCACCGACTGGACCCGGCCCGCCGACAGCTGCGGCATGACCTTCTTCCACAGCACGGGCGAGACCTCGTAGCCGTAGAGCCGGTCGAGAACCCGGCGGGTCTGGTACGCCTCGACGAGGCCGTTGTCCATCTCGCGGGGGCTGGCGACGGCCGCGGCGATCGCTTCAGGCGTAATTTCGTGGAACACCATCCGCCTCGTGGGCACCTTGGGCTTGAGCTCCTGCACCAGGTGCCAGGCGATGGCCTCGCCCTCGCGGTCCTCGTCAGTGGCGAGCAGGAGCTCGTCGGCGTCCTTCAGCAGCTTCTTGAGCTTGCTGACCTGCTGGCGCTTGTCGGCGTTCACCACATAGAGCGGCTCGAAGTCGGCGTCGATATTGACGCCAAGCCTCGCCCACGGCTCTTTGCGAAGGTTGTCCGGAATGTCAGCGGCGCTACCCGGCATATCGCGGATATGACCGATGCTCGACTCGACGACGTAGCCCTTGCCGAGGTACCCGGCGATCGTTCTGGCCTTGTTCGGCGACTCGACGATGACCAGCCTGCGGGTACCGTTATCCGCGGTACCGGCGGTCGCCTTGCCGTTCCGTCCTGCCGGGCTCGTCCTTGCTGCCACGCCTTCTCTACCTCACATCTCGCAGACGCCAGGAGGCTACCCTAGGTGGCGGGCTGACTCCGCGCGTCCGATCACATCGCTCATCTGATCCACCAAACGCCTTTCGGGTAACTGATTCCCTCGCACCTGATTGAATCACCGCCGCGGTCGCGCACAATAAGTGGTGATGGCGGAGTACTCCTACCTCGTGCTCAATCTTCCGCGCGGAACGTCCAGGGACGTCGCGCGGCGGATCCTGACGGACCATGCCGAGTACGGGCACTGGGAGCTGGCCAGGCTCCGCCTCGCGGCCGACGGCAGCCGGACGGCCACCCTGCGCCGCAAGATTATCCGGCCCCGGCAGGCAAGCGCGAAGACGGGGCCGGCTAGCGGCCAGTTCTGGCGGACCTGATCGGTATGGCCGGACCAGGTCGCGTGACCGGCGCTGGTCGTCAGCCGCCGGCGTGGGCGGCGGACCGGCTGGTCAGCCTGGGGCTAGTCAGGGTGCGGCTGAGAGCGGCACCGAAGCCGGCTCGCGGGGCAGCGTGCCGGGGACCGGACCGGCCGCCCGCGGCAGGCGCAGCGCTCATGGCCGGCGCGTCCAGGCGGTGCCTGCTGCGGTAGCCGCTGGCCGGGGCCGCGCTTCCTGGCTCGGCCGGGCCCCAGAATCCCTCGTCGGACGCGCGGGCAGGCGGCTCGGCGTCCGCCACCGAGCCGGCCATTGCCCTGGGCGCTTCGTCAGCCGGCGGCTGGGCGTCTGCGGCCGGCTCGGCGCGTGCCGCCGGCTCGGCGTCCGCGGCCGGCTCGGCGTCCGTCGCGGCCTCGGCGCCTGCTGCCGCGGGCTCGGCGATTGCAGTGGCGGGCTCGGCGTGCGCAGTGGGCTCGGCATCCGCAGTGGCGGGCTCGGCGTGCGCGGATACCGCCGTCAGCTCCTCAGGGGCCAGACCAGGCCACGCGTCCTCGGCCGGCGACGGCCCGGCCGATGACTGCTCACGCGGCGGCTGCTCGTATGGCCGCTGGTCTTCCGGCGCCTGGCTCGGCCAGGTCGCGAGAGCCGGCGTCATCCGGCCAGAGTCGTCACTGAGCATTCCGGTGAGCACTCCGTCCACCCGCCGCCTGACCCTGGCGAGCCGCCCGTGCGCCGCCCGGCTGGCCTGCGCCTGCCCGGCGGCCTCGTACGTCGTCAGCGGGAGCTGGCAGTTCTGCGCTCGCCGCGGGGAATTCAGGACCGCGAATCCGACTCCGGCCAGCAGCGCGCCCACCGCGACGCCGTCCAGCGAGTCCCACCCCATCGCCGGGATGGCACCGAGTCCGATACCCGAGGTAAGGGCGGCGTGCTTCGCCGCCAGTGTCGCCCACGTCTGCATGTGCGCTCCTCGCTCAATTACTACTTCGCTGACGTCTAGCCCCGATCCCCCGTTGCCGTACTATGTATTGATTTGTATCTAAGCAACTACATTCTGTAACTGACATAGTGCATGCCAATGCTTCGTTGTTCGTCGCGCCGCGCCGTTCTACCTTCGGGTTCCGGTGGCCACGACCAGATGCGGCGCCGCACCAGCCGTGGCCACCGGAGCGGAACCCGTTCCGCTGCCGGGTACAAGGATCAAGCAGCCGGACTGCCAGGACGCCGCACAAGGCGCAACGCCACCCGCCCCCCAGACAGCGCGGGCAGGTGACGGCCCACCGGGGCCCTGGAGCTGATCCGGCAGCACAGGCAACCCTCCTCGTCCAACCGGCTACGTATGGATTGCTGACTAGACGTAGCGGAAGGGGTACGTCTTGCAGTCAGCCCCACACGAAGTGTCACCGTAGCACTACTCAGGGTTTGCGTGGGGCAAACCGCGAAACTACATAACGGTTACTGACTAATGCGTAGTGATCACGGTGTGCGAGCCCGCCTGCCCATTTATCGAACTACCTGCGCGAACATCGGCGAGCGCCGACCGGTGAGTCAGCACAGGTCGATCAGTCAGCACAGGTCGATGAAGTGGTCGAGCACCTCGGTGCCGAACTCCAGCGCCGCCACCGGCACCCGCTCGTCAACGCCGTGGAACAGGCCAGCGAAATCCAGGTCCGGTGGCAGCCGCAGCGGCGTGAACCCGAAGCAGCGGATGCCCAGCCTGCTGAAGGACTTCGCGTCGGTGCCGCCGGACAGGCAATACGGCACGACCTTGCCGTCCGGGTCGGCGCGCAGCAGTGCCTGGGTCATCGCGTCGCAGAGCGCGCCGTCGAAGGTCGTCTCCATCGCGATCGCGTTGTTCACGAACTCCCGGCGGACTCCCGGCCCGAGCAGCTCGTCTAGCTCGGCGAAGAACTCCTCCTCGTGGCCCGGTAGGAACCGGCCGTCGACCTGCGCCGACGCTGTCTGCGGCACGACGTTCACCTTGTAGCCAGCGTGCAGCATGCTGGGGTTCGCCGTGTTCGTCAGCGTCGCCCCGATCATGCGGGCGATCGGCCCGATCTTCGCCAGTACCGCCGTCGGATCCTCGCGCGAGAAGCTGATTCCGAGTGCCTCGCAGGCGGCCTCCAGGAAGGCGGTCACCGACGGGGTCAGCCGGACCGGCCATTCGTGGCGGCCGATCCGGGCGACCGCTTCGGCCAGCTCGGTGACCGCGTTGTCGGGCTGGAGCATCGAGCCGTGCCCGGCAGTGCCGCGGGCGGTCAGCCGCAGCCAGGCGATCCCCTTCTCGGCCGTCTGGAGCAGGTAGAGCCGCTGGCCGCCGATGACCGTACTGAAGCCCCCGACCTCGCCGATCGCCTCGGTGACCCCGTCGAAGAGCTGGGGATGGTTGTCGACCAGCCAGCCAGCGCCGTGATTTCCGCCGGCCTCCTCGTCCGCCAGGAAGGCGAGCACGATGTCGCGGGGCGGCTTGCGGCCCTCGCGCAGCCGCTGCCGGACCACGGCCAGCATCATCGCGTCCATGTCCTTCATGTCGACGGCACCACGGCCCCAGACGCAGTCACCGGAGATCTCGCCCGACAAGGGATGCACGCGCCAGTCGTCGGGATCCGCGGGCACGACATCCAGGTGGCCGTGGATCAGCAGCGCGGGCCTGGACGGGTCTTCGCCTTCGATCCTGGTCACCACGCTGGCCCGGTTCGGGCGCGACTCGAGCACGGTCGGCTCGAGACCGACCTCGGCCAGCAGCCCGGCGACATGCTCGGCCGCCAGGCGCTCGCCCGGCCCCGAGTCATCACCCGTGTTCGTCGTGTCGATCCTGATCAGGTCGCTGGCGAGGCCCGCGACTTCCTGCTGCGCTGTGATGGTCGTCATCCGGCCATAGTGCCACCACGGGTTAACAGAGTTGCCGCGAGATGTCCGCTCTGGTCGGCACCTCGCACGCTGGTGACCTGATTTGCTATCGTGATGCGGCTGGGCTGGTTGACAACCAGGTCCAGGTGAGTCCGGGTGGCGGAATAGGCAGACGCGCTAGCTTGAGGTGCTAGTGCCCGTAAAGGGCATGGGGGTTCAAGTCCCCCCTCGGACACCATCGAAATGCCAATGCTGCGGCGCTCGTCAGGTTGACCTCTGTTCGTAGGTCTTGTCGCCTGGCTGGTAGGTCAGTTTCAGGCCGAGTCTGGAGCGCTCGCCAGCCGCAATCACTCAGGAGGTTCGCGGTGCCGGACACTACCTGCCATATGTCGATCTCGCTGGACGGCTTCGTCGCCGGGCCGGACCAGAGCCGTGAGGACCCCCTGGGCAAGCGGGGGCGGGAACTGCACGGCTGGCACATGGGCGACCCGCGAGCCAACGACGCCGACAAGGTCGCGAACGGGTGGCTCATGCGCCCGCGGGGCGCGTATGTGATGGGTCGGAACATGTTCGGCCCGATCCGCGGGGACTGGGAAGAGGAGTGGACCGGGTGGTGGGGCCCCGAACCGCCGTATCACGCGCCGGTGTTCGTGCTGACCCATCACGGACATGACCCGATCCAGATGGACGGGGGGACGACCTTCCACTTCGTCACCGAGGGCTTCGACGCGGCCTACTCCGCAGCGTGCCAGGCCGCCGGGGACAACGGCGTGGACATCGCCGGCGGGGCCTCGACCGTCCGCCAGGCACTGATCGCCGGCGTGATCGACGAGCTCACCCTCGACATCGCACCGGTCCTGCTCGGTTCGGGCGAACGCATCTTCGACGGGGTTGAATCCTTCGGCTTCGAACCCGCCGAGGTGCTTCACTCACCGCTGACCACCCACATCCGCTATCGCCGCGTCGGCTAACGCCAGTTGCCTCCACATCTCGTCAATGATGAAACGCCCATCCGCCCGGAGTGCGTTCGGGTGCGCGTTTGGAAGGCGCCGCCGGGACCGGGCTAGCCTTCGGATCATGGCGTTGCGACCCGACGAGTTCTATGACCATGCCCTAGCTGCTGCTGACGGTGAGTGCCGGCTCCCGCTTGCCCGCATGACCGGGTGGGATATCAGTCCGTTCGAGCCGGACGGACTGCGCGTCGCGCCGCTGCGCCGGCCGGTCATGCCCGAGCCGGGCCGGGCTGGCGATGACCCGGCAGACTGCAACTCCTGCCGCGCCAGGGACGAAGGGATCTGGCTCGACGACACCTGGCGGCTCACCCGGATACGCGGCGTCGGCGTGCCACTGGTGCTGATGCTGCATCCGCGCGATCACTACGACCTGGCGGACCTGCCCGATGAGCGGGCCGCCGAACTGGGTGTGCTGACCACACATATCGTCCGCCACATGCAGGCCCTGCCGAATATCTCCCGAGCCCACGTGTATCGCATCGGGGACGGTGCCGCGCACCTGCACATCTGGTTCTTCGCCCGGCCCGAGGGACAGGCCCAGCTCTACGGATCATGGCTGGTCATCTGGGACGACCTGCTGCCCGAATACCCGGAGAAGGTGGCCGGGGCGGATGCCGCGAACGTCGCCGCGGCGCTAGCCGCCTCCTACGGCGGTCGCCAGTCCGCCACTAGTGACCGCCCGGCTGACCGAGCCTGACAGTCCTGATTGCATTCACTCGGAATCGCCGGCGCGCGTACTCGGTGGCCAGTGCGCGGGCGACCAGTCACCCTCTGGGTCGGTGGTCTGCCCTACTTCGATCAGATGGCCGTCGGGATCGCGGATGTAGCAGCGCTTCTCGTACTGGTGCTGTTTCGGAGGCGTCAGGAACTGAGCACCGCGGGCGCTCCACTCGGCGTACACGTCTCCGGAAAAGACCACCCTGCCGCCGAGAACCTCGCTGTAGAAGCGCCTAGAGCGCTCGACATCGTCCGACACGATGAAGTGCGCCAGCACAATCCCCTCTGGCGGCGAGCTATCGGCCATCCAGCACCTCCGTTGGTCGGATTCTCATCCCGTCTACGACCGGGCCTGCAGCCAATGTCCCCGCAGCGGAGCCGATTAAGCACGATTCACCAGCGATGAGGCCGGCCTGCCGAGGATGTGAGGCATGAGCTCGGTCCTCGCGTACGCCGCTGCCGGCGTCATCGCCCTGTGGGGCGTCGCGCACGCGATCCCGACGAGCCGGATGCTGGCCGGGTTCGCGCCGGTCACGGCGGACAACCGCCGCGTCGTCCTGCAGGAATGGCTGGCCGAGGCCTTCACCATGTGGGGCGTGGCGGCGATCGTCGTCGCGGCCACCGCGTCCGGTGGCGGACCTGGGGCTGGCACGCGGGACTGGGTCTACCGGGCCGCCGCCGCGCTGCTGATCGCGCTGGCCGCACTGACCGGGCTGACCGGCGCCCGGACGGCGGTGATCTGGTTCAAGGTCTGCCCCTTCCTGCTTGCGGGATCGGCCGCCCTGCTGCTGGCCGCCAGTGCTGTCTAGGCCGACGCGACGGCGGCCCGGCCCGGCTCGGTAACGTGACGATTCATGGACATGAAACTTGAGGTCATTCCCATCCCGGTGCGCGATGTCGACGCCGCGAAGAACTTCTACACCCAGCAGGTGGGCTTCACCCTCGACCAGGACGTCAAGCCAAGCGAGAACATGCGGGTGGTGCAGATGACGCCACCGGGCTCGGCGTGCTCCGTGGTGATCGGCCAGGGCCTGCCGCTCGGCGAACCCGGCTCGGTCAAGGGAGTTCAGCTCGTCGTCGACGACCTCGACGCCATCCGCGGCGAACTCGCCGGCCGGGGTGTCGGCATCAGCGATGTGCAGCAGATGGGTCCCGAAGGCACGCCCGGCTCACGCTACTGCTTCTTCGAAGACATCGACGGAAACATGTGGGCGATCCAGGAATACAAGCGCTGAAGTCGGCCAGTTCACCGGACTGCTGCACGGCAAGCTGGCCGCGAGCGCCCGGCGGACCTCCCCAGCTGACGGGAGTGTGGGCAGGAGCGCCGACGGGCACGCCTATCGGCAGGCTCACAGGAGAGGCGGTTTATCACGTGCGTTCCGACATCGTCCCCGGCGGTACCTTCCCCGACTACGCGCTGCCCGACCAGGCCGGCACCGTCCGCACGCTGAGCGAGCTCCAGGGCCGGGACCCGATGATCCTGACGCTCGCGCGCGGCAACTACTGCCCGAAAGAGCACCGGCAGCACCTGGAACTGGCCGAGAACTACCCCAAGATCGCGGTGGCCTATACCCAGGTCGCCACGATCGCCACCGACGACCATCACACGCTGCAGGAGTTCCGCAACTCGGTCGGCGCCCAGTGGCCCTTCCTGTCCGACCCCGAGCGGATTGTGCAAAAGGATCTGGATATCCAGGAGTACACCGACCCCGACCACAACCCGATGATCCCGCACACGCTCGTGCTCAAGCCCGGACTCGTCGTCCACAGCATCTACAACGGCTACTGGTTCTGGGGCCGCCCGTCGTTCTACGACCTGTGGCGCGACCTGCGCGCTGCCACCGCCGAGATCCGCCCGGACTGGGACCTGAGCACCCCCGGGCTGCGCGAGGCCTGGGACGCCGGGGACTACTCGAAGTTTCACGGATGGGACCGGCGTTCGGCGCAGTCGAGGCCCACCTCTTACGAGCAATCATGATCACACCGGTGTGTGAGTTGCTCGGCATTGAACGACCGATCGTCCAGGCACCTATGGCCGCAATTCCCCGGCTGGCCGCGGCGGTCTCGAATGCCGGCGCGCTCGGCATGGTGACGCTCACGTGGTCCGATGACGCCGGAGCCGTGGTTCGGGAGACGGCGGCGCTGACCGGGCGGCCGTTCGGCGGCAACCTGGTTCTCACCGAAGATCATCACCCTCGGCTGGACCAGGCCCTCGAGGCCGGCTTGCGGATCGTCTCGTTCATGTGGGGAGATCCCAGCGGCTACGTCGAGCCCGTGCACGACGCCGGGGGCATCGTGATGCATACGGTCGGCAGTGCCGAGGAGGCACGGCGGGCAGCCGCGGCCGGCGTGGACGTGGTCGTCGCCCAGGGCTGGGAGGCCGGCGGGCACGTCTGGGGTCAGGTCGCGACGCTGCCGCTGGTGCCCGCTGTGGTGGACGCGGTGGCGCCGGTACCGGTGATCGCGGCCGGCGGGATCGGTGACGCTCGGGGAGTCGCGGCGGTACTCGCCCTCGGCGCCCAGGCCGCGTGGCTGGGTACGCGGTTCCTGCTGGCGCAGGAGATGCCGATCCATGAGGAATACCGACGGCGGCTGATAGCCGCGGCCGAGACCGATCCGCAGTGGTATCCCAACCTGTACGAGGTCGGCTGGCCCGATTCTCCCCACCGCGCGCTGATCAACTCAACGGCCAGGGCGTGGGAGGCAGCGGGCCGCCCCTCGCCCGGCCATCGGCCGGGCGAGGGAGACGTGATCGCGCACTTCGCCTCCGCCGAGTCAATTGTTCGCTACGAGCCAGCGCCGCCGATGGCCGGCACGACCGGCGATATCGAAGCGCTCTCGATGTGGGCCGGGCAGAGCGTCGCACTCGCCAGACAGCCACAGTCAGCGGCCGACATCGTGACCGAGCTCACCTCCCGCCTGTGACCCGAGCACCTGAGAACGGAGAACCCGTGAGCGAAAGGACGCAGAAGGTCGCAGTCATCACGGGCGGCTCGCAAGGCATCGGCGCCGGCCTCGTCGCCGGGTACCGGCAGCGAGGCTGGGCGGTCGTGGCGAATTCGCTTCATATCAAGCCGTCGAATGACCCGGGCGTCCTGACGGTCCAGGGCGACGTCTCCGAGCAAGCCAGCGCCGGCCAGATCATCAGCCAGGCGCTCGAACACTTCGGGCGCGTCGACACTCTCGTCAACAACGCAGGCGTCTTCGTCGCCAAGCCATTCACCGACTACACGGCGGAGGACTACGCGCTGGTCACCGGCGTCAACCTGGCCGGGTTCTTCTGGCTGACCCAGCGCGCCATCGGGCAGATGCTGCAGCAGGGCGGCGGCCATGTCGTCAACATCAGCGCCAGCATCGCGGACCATGCGGACTCCGTGGAGCCAACCGCGCTGGCCGCGCTGACGAAGGGTGGCCTGGCCGCGGTCACCAGGTCACTCGCCGTCGAGTACGCCTCGCGCGGCATCCGCGTCAACGCCGTCGCACCGGGCATCATCCAGACCCCGCTGCACCCGGCCGATTCTTATACGCCCGAGGCGCTCGCGGGGAAACTCCCCCCGGTAGGGCACGTGGGCCAGGTCAGTGACGTCGTGAACGGCATCCTGTATCTGGAGTCATCGCCCTACGTCACCGGAGAGATCCTGCACATCGACGGCGGCCGGACCGCCGGTCACTGAGCCCGCTGGTACCAGCCGGATCCGCTCGCGGGCCACGGCCTCGATCCGATCCCGGCTGTACAGCAGGGGAACGGCTCCGTCCGCCGCCCACGGCGCGAGCAGGTCGGCGTAGTGCGGGCTGGCCGGATCGCCTGACTGGCCGGGACTGTTCATGACCACCGAGTTGTCCCACCCGCCCACGTCCACGACCAGCCGGAACGTGGCGCCAGCGGCCTGCGTGAAATCGGGCGCGTAGGTGGTCGCGCCCACCGTGTCCGAGCTGCCGCCGCGCGGCACCGGGTCGATCGCGGCCTGCTCGCGCGCTGCAGCGGACATCCCGGGCCCGGCCGGGTGGGCGAGCCGGGCCTGATGCAGCCGGCCCCAGGCCCAGTCCTGTTCGGCGGGGCCGAGCAGGCTACTCAGGTCGGCCATGGCGGCGGACAGCGTGGCCTCGAACAGGCCGGCCAGGGCCGCGGCCGGGTTCGCGCCAAGCCGATCGCCTGGCTTCTCGATCAGGTCCAGGTCGATCCGGGGATCCCCGGCCAGGTCATCGCCGGGCAGCACGGCGGCGAGCGCCGCCGGGACCTTCCCGGGCGGCAGGATCTGCGCCAGCGCCAGCTCGCGGAGGCCAGGACGCAGGTGCCGCCGGTACCACACCTGGAACACGGCGGCCGGCGGCGGAGTCCGCGGCCAGGGTCCCGTCCCAGCCGGCCAGCATCCGGGCCGCGCGCTCCGCGGCCGGGTCGGTCCAGCGCCGCCCGGCCAGAGCGCGCACTATCCGCCGCGCGGGCAAGCTGACGTAGTCGCCCTGCAGGCGCACCATGTCGGCGACGGTGCTCCCCGTGGCCGGGCCGAGGACCTCGGCGATCCGCTCCGCGCGGAACGGCGCGGGCCAGTCGCGGGTGATGACCCGGTCGTCAGGGAACCCAGGCGGAAGATTCATCTCATTCGCGGTGGCGATCCAGCCGCGCGCCGGGTTCACCTCCGCGGGCAGCGCGTCCATGTGGTAAAAGCCGGCCCACTCGTAGCGCCCGTCGCCAGGCACCGGCAGGGTGCCGTCCCAGTTCGGCCGGACCGGGGTCAGCCCGGCCGCCTTCCAGCCGATGGTGCCGGACTCGTCGGCGTAGACCAGGTTCTCACCGGGCGCGCCCCACCGGACCAGCGCGGCGGTGAACCGCTCCGCGTCCGGTGCCCGCATGGTCTCGATGCTTGTCAGGTACGGGGCCATGCCCGGCTCCAGCCACGCCGCCCGCACGGCGAACGCGGCGTCGGATTCCGGGGCCGAGCGGATTACCGGCCCGTGCCTGGTGAACCAGAGCTCGGCCGGCACCGGCGGCGAGTCCCGCACCGGGATCTCCTCACGGACCACCGTCATCGGCTCCCACCGGTCCCGGTACCAGTATTCCCGGGGCTGGCCCGGCCGGGTCCGGTACACATACAGGTCCTCCTGGTCGACGGAGAACACCGTGAACCCGAACGCCACGTGGCCGTTGTGGCCGACCGACAGTCCGGGCAAGGCCGGCTCCCCGGCGCCGATCACGTCGAAGCCGGGCGCGCTGAGGTGCACGACGTACCGGAGTGAGGGCAGCGACACGGTCCGGTGCGGGTCGTTGGCCAGCAGTGCCCGCCCGGTCCCGGTCCGCTCCGGCGCGAGCGCCCAGTTGTTGCTGCCCTCGCCGGCCTGCGCGGGCCCGGTCCCGGCCGCGGCCGGGGCTCCAGCCTGCCCCCGGAGCTGAGCCGGCGCCACCGCGAGCTTGTAGTCACGCAGCACGTCGTCGGGGATGACGCTCAGGTCCAGGCCATCGGGCACGGTCAGCTCGCCGCCCGGCTCGCGCCGCCGCCGCAGTTCCTCCGCCGCTGGCCCGAAGTCGCGCAGCATCAGCGCGCGGGCCACTTCCTGGGTGACGTTATGGAACAGGCCGTGGCTGCGGATGCGGACCACGTCGGACGGCGCCCAGAACGCGGGCTCGTAGCCGAGCTCGCGGAATTCCGGCGGGAGCCGGGAAGGGTCCTGCTGGGTCAGGGCCACGTAGGCGTTGATCCCGGCGGTGAACGCGGTGGCGATGTCCTCGGTGTCGGCGGCGTAGGCCCGCCATTCCGCGTGCATATCCCCGCGGAACAGGAACAGCCTGGCGGCCCGGTCCTGCTCGGCATACTCCGCGCCCCACACCTGCGCCAGCAGCCCGAGGCCGCGCCGCCGCCAGGTGTCGATCTGCCATAGCCGGTCACGCGCGACCTGGAACCCCTGCGTCCAGAACACGTCGTGCGCGCTTGACGCGTACATGTGCGGGATACCCCACGGGTCGGTCAGGATCTCGGCCGGCGCCCGCAGCCCGGACACGGGCACGTCGGCCGACAGCGGCATGTGGCGATCGCCCCCTCTGTGCGTTCTGGCCTAATTTACAAACATTTACCGGATTAACAAATCCCTCGGGCGGAATGCCGCGCGGAACAGGTTAAGGTGTCGCCATGACACGAGCGCTGGTGCTGGGTGGCGGTGGTCCGGTCGGCGTGGGCTGGGAGTCGGGGCTGGCCGCTGGCCTGGCCGAGGCCGGGCTCGCGCTCGACGCGGCCGACCTCGTCGTGGGAACCTCGGCCGGCTCGATCGTGGGGGCCGGGCTCGCCCTCGGGCTGGAACTGGCCGGGACAGTCAGCGCGGTGGCCCAGCCGCTGCCGGTCGAGGCCGGTGCGGGCGCGACAATCGCCGACCTGATGACCGCCTGGGCCGACGCCGCGAGCCGGGCGCAGACCCCGGAGCAGATGCGCGGCGAGCTGGGCAAGCTCGCGCTGGACGCGCACACGGTGACGGAAGGCGATTTCGCCGGGGCGGCGGTGTTCGCGCGCCTGGCCGGCCGTGACTGGCCAGCGTCGTTCCGGTGCACGGCCATCGACACGCGGACCGGCGCGCTGCGGGTCTGGGACGCCACGGCCGGCGTGCCGCTGGACCGCGCCGTCGCGTCGAGCTGCGCCGTCCCGATGGTGTTCCCGCCGGTGACGATCGGCGGCAGGCGCTACATGGACGGTGGTATGCGCACCCCGCTCAACGCCGACCTGGCCGTCGGCTACGCGGCGGTAGTCGTGGTGTCCTGCCTGCCCATGACCCTGCCTGAAGGGATCAGCGACCCGGTGTTCGAAGCGACCGCGGCCCAGATGGAGACCGAGGTCGCGGTGCTGCGCGACGGCGGCGCGGCGGTGGAGATCATCGGCCCGGGCGCCGAGTTCCTTGAGGTGAGCGGCTGGGGCGCCGAGCTGATGAACCCGTCCAGGGTGGCCGGCGCGTACGAGGCGGGCGTCCGGCAAGCGGCAGCGGAGGTGGACCGGCTCCGTGCCCTCTGGACCGCGTAACCCTCGATGCTCAGGCCGCCTGCGGACCTCACAGGCTCCGGAGAAAGCCGACGGTCGTCGCGACGGCGGGCTGATGCTCAGCGGCAGCGCCGACGCAGCGCCGTGTTCGAGGCCCTGACGGTACCGGAGATCCGGAACAAGGCCGCCTGGGCGATCAGCCCGTGGAAGGAGGATCCGTACCACACGGCGGTGTAGCTGGCCCAGCTCGCGGTTCCGGTGATCGCGCTGCTGATCGCGGCGCGCCTGCTCACCCGGAATGCGCTGGCCGAGCCGGACCGGGCGCAGCAGCGGCAATGAGTTCCAGAATTCGGGCCGGAGGCAGGTGCTGCTCGTAGATCCGCACGCCGAAGGGCGAGAGCGCGTCCTCGATGGCGTTCACTATCGTGGGCGGCGCGACGACCATTCCGCCCTCGCCTACTCCGCGGAAGTTGACGTCGGCATCAAGAGGCACGGTCTCCAGATGCGCTATCTCGATCCGGGGGATGTCGCAGGCGGTCGGCAGCAGGTAGTCCATGAAGGTGGCTGACTGGAAGTTGCCGTCCTCGTCGTACACCGATCGTTCAAGCAGCACCGCGCCGATGCCCTGCGCGACGCCGCCCCGGATCTGGCCCTCGACCACGGCCGGGTTGATGAGCGCGCCGCAGTCCTCGGCGACGACGTACCGCTGCACGGTCACCAGGCCGGTCTCGACGTCGACGTCGACGACGGCGCAGTGACTGCCGCCCGACCAGCCGCCCTCGCCGCCGTCGAACGCGGCCTCGACCTCGAGATTGGCGTCCACGTCGGCGCCGAACTGCCCCGATGCTGCCCGCCGCGCGACCTCGCTGACCGCGATCGCGCTCTCAGGGTCGCCGCGCACAACGACATTGCCGTCGACGATCTGGAGGTCCTGTGCGCGGGCCTCCATGAGATGCGAGGCGAAGTCCAGCACCTTGGCCTTGAGCTGCCGGGCACCGTGGAGGGCAACGCCTCCGGTCATGGTGGCCGACCGGCTGCCGCCGGTCAGACCGAACGGGACGACGTCGGTGTCGCCGACGACGACGCGGACCTGCTCGAACGGCACCCCGAATTCGTCGGCAGCGATCTGGGCCAGGGTCGTCTGGTGGCTCTGGCCGTGCGGCATCTGGCCGGTGAACAGCACTACCATGCCGCCCCCGTCGAGCTGGAGGCGCATGGACTCGATACCCATCGGGCCGCTGGGTCCGTCCGGCGAGCGCGGGCCGGGGGCGGCCTCGATGAACGTTGCGACGCCGATGCCGAGGTAACGCCCGCGGGTTCGCGCTTCGGCCTGCTGGCGCCGGAACGCCGGGATATCCACGAGCTCGGTGATCCGCTCCAGTGACTCCCGCGTCGTGATTCCGACCAGCGGCCGCCCGGTGATCATGGCGGCTGGCGGATCGCTGCGGGGAGCGACGTTGCGCAGCCGGATCTCGACCGGATCGAGTCCAAGGGCCTTGGCGATGACATCGAGTATGCGCTCCCGCACGAACGTCTCGGACGCCCACGGGCCGCGATAGGCAACGTACGACGCCTTGTTCGTGATCACTGCGGTGGACTCGAAGCCGAGCGCCGCCAGCTTGTACGGACCCGGCAGCATCGCCTCGACGATCGACGGGACCATGCCTCCCATACCCGGGTAGGCGCCGGTGTCGATGACCATCTTCACGTCCAGGCCGAGCAGGTCGCCGTCGTTGCTGACGGCCGCCCGGACATCGAAGCTCTCCTCGCGTGCCTGGCCGGACGCGATGAGGTTCTCGCTCCGGTCCTCGATCCACCTGACCGGCCGGCCGAGAGCACGCGAGGCAGCCGCGACCGCGAGTTCTTCCCGTGACGCGCCGATCTTCAAGCCGAACGAGCCGCCAACATCGCCGGCCAGGACGCGCACCTTGTCCTGTGCCATGCCGAGGCGCATGGCCACGGCGATCTTGCTGACGTGCACGCTCTGCGTCGCCGCATACACGGTCATGACCTCCGCGTCGGCGTCGTAGCTCGCGACGCAGCCGCGGCCCTCCATCGGCACGTTCTGGTGACGATGCACGTCGATGCGGAAATCGAAGACGCGATCAGCGGCGCCGAAAATGCCGTCGACGTCGCCGGACTCGTGGCGCGAGTGCGGGCGGGCGATGTTGTCACAGAGATTGGCGAACAGCGGCGGGCTCGCCGGATCGAGCGCGAAGGCGGCGCTGGTGACCGGCGGCAGGTCGTCGTATCCGACCTCCACTAGCTCGCAGCCGTCCTCGGCGAGGTACCGGCTCTCGGCAATGACGACCGCCAGCGGATCACCGACGAAGCGCACCTTGTCCGTCGCAAGCAGGGTGAACTGGGGGGTGGGGCCGCCGGTGCCCATGAGAGCCGAGAGCGCATCGGGCCCAGGGACGGTCATCGCTTCTAGCTCTGCCCCCGTGAACGCTGCGACGACTCCGGGCAGCGCCCGGGCAGCCGAGACATCGACGGAGAGCACACGCGCGTGCGCCAGCGGAGAGCGCACGAAGGCAGCGTGCAGCATCCCCGGCAGCTTGACGTCGTCGACGTACCGACCCGAGCCGGTCAGAATGCGCGGGTCCTCCGAACGCTTGATGCTGGCGCCGGTGTAACGCTCGGCCACTATTCCTGCCATGATCGCTCCTCGCTCAGCTCTGACGGGCCCTCTCGGCGGCCAGCAGGACACCGTCGATGATGCTCTGGTAGCCGGTGCACCGGCAGATGTTGCCGGACAGCGCCTCGCGAATCTGCTGCTCGTCGGCGTCGGGATGGGCTCGGAGAAACGCCGTAGCCTGCATGACGAATCCGGGCGTGCAGAACCCGCACTGGAAGCTGTGCGAGTCCAACATCGCCTGCTGCAGCGGGCCAAGCTCGCCGTCCGGCGCTAGCCCCTCGATTGTCGTTACCTCGCCGCCGGCGGCCTGGACCGCCAGCATCAGGCACGAGCGCACCGTACGTCCGTCGACGATGACGGTGCACGCACCGCAGACCCCGTGCTCGCAGCCGACGTGGGTGCCGGTGAGATTGAGGTCATCGCGCAGGAAGTCGGCCAGTGTCTTGCGCGCCTCCGGCGAGCCCGTGCATGTCACGCCGTTGATCCGCAGCGTTATGTCCACTTGAGTCACTGCCTTTCGTCGGCGTTGTCAGCGGCCGCTCGCAGGCCGCGACGCACCAGGGCGGCGCCGACCTTCTTCCGGTACTCCGACGACCCGTGCAGGTCCGCTGGCGGGTCGATATTCTCGGTCGCCCGGCGCGCTGCCTCATCGAACAGCTCGGCCGACGGCCTCTCGCCGACCAGGAGGTCTTCCGCGTCGGCGGCCCGGACTGGCACAGCGGAGATGCCGGCCAGAGCCAGCCGGGCATCGCTGATCGCGCCGTCGGAGAGCGTCAGTGATGCTGCCAGGCCGACAATCGCGAAGTCGCCGTGGCGTCTGGCGACCTCCTGGAAGCTAGTCCCCGTGCCCAGTGCTGCGGTTGGGAAGCGCACCTCCACGAGGAGCTCGTCGGGTCGGCGCGACGTCGTGAGGTAGCCCTCGAACCAGTCTGCCGCTGGGATAACCCGTTCGCCCGACTGACTGCGCACAACGAACTCGGCATCGAGCGCCCGCGCGACGGCCGGCAACTCCGCTGCCGGGTCGGCATGCGCCAGGCTGCCACCGATCGTGCCGCGGCTGCGGATTGCCTCATGGCCGATCAGCGGCAGAGCAGCGGTCAGCAACGGCACGGCACTGGCGACGGTCCTGGATTCCTCGGCGACGTACTCCCGCGTCATGGCACCGATGGCCACCCAGCCGTCGGTCGCTGACACCCCGGACAGCCCAGCTATGCCGTTGATGTCGATGAGCACCGCCGGGTAGGCCAGCCGCAGCGCCAGTAGCGGGATCAGGCTCTGGCCGCCCGCGAGCACGTTCGCCTGGTCCAAATGCTCAGCCAGCAGGTCGACCGCCTCGGAGATGGTCGTAGGCGCCTCATAGTCAAAGGGAGGCATTTTCATCGGCGCGGCCCTTCTCCGGCAAAGGTGTTCCCATAGCGTTCCAGGCTCAGGTTGCCCCTCACAACCCGGGCACGGATCATTCGCCGCTGCTCGCTTCGGGTGGCGACGTAGACAGCGGCCAGCGTCATGACTCCGGCGATGATCGGCAGCAGAATCCGGTAGCTCAGCACCGCGATGAGGCCGGCCCCGGCCACGATCGCGAGCGTCTGCGGCACCGCGTAGCAGAACGTGAACGCGGCGTCGGTGCGCCCCATGAGTTCTGGCGGGGTTCGGCGCTGAAACAGGGTCATGATCCCGGCAATGATCCAGGACAGTGACGCTCCAAGCAGTGCGCTGCCGACGAGAACCGGCGGCAGGTGGGCCGGCATGAGCAGCAGATAGCCGACTGCCGCGCAACCCAACCCCAGCGTGGCCACCAGTCCTTCGCTGAGCAGGCGCATGAGCGGGCCGGCCGCGATGCCGGCGAGGATCGCCCCCGCACCTTGAGCCGCCGTCATGACTCCGACAAACGGCGCCGGCCGATGCAGTCCCTGGCTGACGACGGCGAACGGAATGGTCTCCGACAGGCCATAGGCGGTAACGACAATGGCCGCCGTCACCGTCAGCTGCCGTAGCGCTGCCGTCCGGGCAATGTGACGGGCGCCCGCGGTCACTTCCGCAAGCCAGCGCTGCCGGGTCCGCACTGGAGGCGGCTCGCGGAACCTGATGGCGAGCAAGGTCGCCACCGCCACCAGGAAGGTGGCCGCGTCGCCGATGATGACGGGACCGGGACCGAGCACGGCGAACAGTCCGGCGCCCGCGAGCGGTGTCACCAGGCGCATGCCCTGCTGCGCCGTCTGGAGGACGCCATTCGCGTCGCTAAGGAGATCGGCCGGGACGATGCCCTGGACCAGGGCGGTCTGAGCTGGGCCCAGCAAGCTGCCGGACACGCCGTAGCCGAACATGACCAGGTAGATCAGCCAGACCTGGTGACGATCGCGGACCAGCAGCAGCAGGAGCACCAGGGCCGCCGTGGCCAGGTTCGTCGCCACCAGCAAAGGCCTGCGCCGCACCCGGTCGGCCAGCATCCCGCCGACGGGGCCGAACAGGCTGCCCAGCGCCAGCGCGAACCAGGACAGTCCCGCCGCCGATGAACTGCCGGTGAGGACCTTGATCCAGATCGCGATGGCGAGCCATAGCGCGCTGTCGCCGAACAGCGACATGACCTGGCCGGACAGATAGAGCCGGGGGTTGCGATGGAGCAGGAGCCGCCGCATGCCGTCACCCTCCGGGGGGGATCGCGTCGAGCGGATAGGTGAACAGCAGCAGTTCCAGCGGCACGGCGCCGGGCGGGCGAAGCGACTGGTCGGCCAGGCGGTTCTGGTACCGGCCGATGAGGGCCTGCAGTTCCGACAGGAACTCGGCGGCTTCCGGCCGTGTGACGTAGGCGACGGTCTGCGCGGCGCTGGTGAGCGCTTCCTGCTCCGCGGCCAGCACTGGCCTTCGGGCGAGCGCCGCTCGGGCCCGGTCGAGGTACCTGCCCCACACGACGCTCGAGAGGGCGTCGGCCGCCAGTCCGGCCTGCGTGTCGTTGCTGACCGCAGGAAAGGTGAAGCCGGCCGGGCTCGCGCGGCGCCATGGCCGGCGTCGGCCAGTGCCGCCTCCGGCGTCCTCGACAAGGCCGTACTTGGCCAGCATCCGGAAGTGGAACGAGCAGGCCGAGGGCGACTCGCCGATGATCTCGGCCGCCTCGGTGGCGTTGAGGGGCTCGCGTCCGCCCAGCGCCTCGAGCAGGGCGATCCGGATCGGATGCGCCAGGGCGCGCAGCGTCGGCGGATCACCGATCGGGCGCGGCGCTACTGGCGCAACCGGCTCCGCGTCTGAGGCAGGTTTGTTAATAGACATCTATCGAAAGATACCTGTTAAAGAACATCCTGGCTACGCGGCCGTCTCGGCGAGGGGGCCAAACGCGAAGACCTGGGCGCAGAACTAGGCGAGCGCGGTCTGCAGCCCGCGGCGTTGCTCGGCCCGGCGCAGGCTGTCAGCGAAGTAGGAGGTGTCGAACCAGGTCGGGAACGCCCGGGTCAGCCGGCTTGGCCCGAGCAGCCGGGCGTTGCCGTCGGCGATCAGGTCGCGGAACGGGACGAGGCCGACGAGCCAGCGCTGCATCTGCCCGGTATCGGCTTCGATCGCCAGGTCAACGTCGTAGCCGGGGTCGTCGGTGCACACTGTGACCGCGCCATGTTGAATATCGAGCCAGCCCTCAGCAGCGCCCGCCCCGGTCAGCGTCAGATGCAAGACCGTGCGCTGCCGGGGGAGCCTGGCCGCGATCGCATGCTGGTGCAGGCGCCACATGAGCGACCGTCCGTCGCAATCGCCTTCAGCTGGGTCCCCGAAGGTCCACTCAGCCGCCCAGTGGCCGATGGCCCAGATAACCGGGGTGACCGACTCCCCCGCCGGGGTCAGCGTGTAGCGGCCAGGCCGTCCACGGGCCGCAGTCTCACGGCAAACCAGCCCGCGCCGCTCGAGCAGTCGGAGTCGCTGCGCCAGCATGGTCCTGCTGATCCGCGGAATCCCCCGGTGGATTTCGTTGAAGCCACCGGCGCCCATCATGAGTTCGCGGATGACCAGCGGCGTCCACCGGTCACCCAGTACCTCGACGCCGACTGAGATCGGGCAGTAGTCCGCGTAGCTCGTCATATGCCCATGATGCCTGGTCGGCACGGCCCAAGGTAGTACAGATTCCGTACTCCCGACCGGCGTGTCGGCCCAGCATGTGCGGGTGCCGCTGGTCATTTGATGCCGATTCGTCCGAGTAGCTGACCGGCCAGGTGGTGGTACGAGACCGTCACTCGTCCGCGGCGCGACCTTCGCCGCAAGCTGGTTGCCGAGCGGCCCGGTACCGGGGCTGCGGAGGAGGAGTCATGACTACGGCAACGGCGCGGGCGGACCTTTCGGCGGCTCAGTCCTTGAGTCCGCGATGCTGACCGCTACAGAGATCGCGGGTTTTGTCGGTGCCGGGCTGGCCGGAGCCGCCTACGTACCGCAGATTTCCCACCTCATCAGGGCCCGCTGCTCGGCAGGCATCAGCCGGGTGGCCTTTGAGATGTGGCTCCTGGCGTCCTTCCTGACCACAGCACAAGCCATCGCCATTCATGCCGGCGTCTTCATCGTGCTCGGCGGGATCCAGATCGTGGCCACGTCACTCATCATGTTCTATACGGCTCGGTATAAGGACGCCCACTGTCCCATCCATCTCCCCCGCCAGCCTGGGGCCAAGGTGGCCAGCAGGACGGTATCTGGCGGAAGCGAGCCTGGTCTCTGGCGTTCATCCGGCCGCTTGACTGGGTGGCCGATGCGATCACCGCTCGGACCGGCGCCCGCCAACACGACTCACCTGAAGGGGAGCGCATGACCACCTCAGCCCGCACTCCCACAACGGTGCACGAAGAGCTAGCTGCCGCCCGGATCGGTGAAACTGCCGGGGTGCGAGCGGCCATCGTCGTCGTCTGCCGTGAGCCTGGCGCGCGTGAGATCCTCCACCGGGAGCTGTCCAAGCGGTATGGCGCGGATTATCAGATCGTGGTCTGTGACCGGTCCGCGGAGCTAGTCTCCTGGATACGCGATCTGGTGGCCGCTGGGCTGCCGGTTGCGCTGGTCATTGGCGCCGTCAGTGCGCAGGATCCCGACGGCATCGAGGCGCTTTCGGCGATCCGCGCCCTCGACCCGACGGCACTTCGGGTGGCCGCGGTTCGCTGGGGTGACTGGGACTCGATGCGGTCGATCTTCGACGCGGTCGCCCTGGGCAAGATCGATCACTGGCTGACGCGTCCCCTGCAGGCCCCGGCCGAGGAATTCCACCGCTCGGTGACCGAGTTCCTGATGGAGTGGAGCAGCCAGCGGGGCGGCGGTTTCGAGGCAGCGCAGGTAATCGGCGAGCGATGGTCCGCGCGGTCTCAAGAACTGCGTGACCTTTTCTCGCGCAACCGGGTCCCGGTCGGGTTTTATGACGCGACCTCCGAGCACGCCCGGCAGATGCTGCACGAACTCGGCCTGGAGTCGCCGGAACTGCCCGTTGTCGCACTCCGGTTCGGCGCTGAGCAGCCGGCTCTGGTTAATCCGTCCAACCGCGAGATCGCCGACGCCTTCGGCCTGATGAGGCCGATCTCCGCCGCGGAGGTTTTCGACGTAACGGTAGTCGGTGCAGGCCCCGCCGGGCTCGCAGCCGCGGTCTACGCGTCCTCCGAAGGCCTGCGGACCGTGGTAGTCGAGCATGAGGCCATCGGGGGGCAGGCCGGGACCAGTTCGATGATCCGCAACTACCCCGGCTTCTCCCAGGGCATCAGCGGCGCCAGTCTGGCCCAGGAGACCTGGCAGCAGGCCTGGACCTTCGGCACGACCTTCTTGCACATGCGCCGGGCCGAGAGCCTGTCGAGACGCGACGGCCACTACCGGCTGCGGCTATCCGACGGCAGCGCTCTCACCACGCGCACCGTTATCATCGCAACCGGCGCTACCTACCAGCGGCTCGGTATCCCGCACCTGGAGCACCTGCAAGGCCGGGGCGTCTTCTACGGCGCCGCGACCAGCGAGGCAGCGGCTATGCGCGAGCGGAACGTGTTCGTCGCCGGAGCCGGCAACTCCGCGGGGCAGACCGCACTGCACATGGCCAAGTGGGCCAGCCGGGTAACGGTGCTGGTGCGCGCAGAGTCGCTGGCGAGCAGTATGTCCGACTACCTGATCCGCCAGCTAGACGCTGCGCCCAACGTCGACGTCTGCTACCGCGTACAGGTGGCCGATGGCGCCGCCACCGGCCACCTCCAATCGCTGATATTGCAAGACACCGTCTCCGGGGCGAGGCGCAGCGTCCCGGCTGACGCGCTGTTCGTGCTCATCGGCTCACAGCCACGGACGCAGTGGCTCGGCAAAGCCGTCGCGCGCGACCCGCGGGGATACATTCGCACCGGCCAGGACGTGCCCGCTGACACCGTGGGCTGCTGGCCCTCCGGCCGCGCACCGCTGCCGCTGGAGACAAGCCTGCCTGGGGTGTTCGCGGTCGGTGACGTACGCCGCGGATCGGTCAAACGGGTCTCCTCCGCGGCAGGAGAAGGCGCGGCCACCATTCCCCTGGTGCACCGTCACCTGCATACGACGGCCGCTGCGCGACTGACTCCAGTTAAGCCTGCGAGTTCCTGACGAATCCTGACACTGCCCGGCGAAGCCAGTTCCTGCTGGCACTGATGGAAGGGAGAGACGATGACGGCACACGCCAACGAAGATCGGCTGAGGGACGGGTATGCGGCCTTCGAGCATGGTGATATCAATACGCTGAAGAGCAGGTTCTTCGCCGAGGACATCCGCTGGCATTATCCCGGCAAGAGCCCGCTCGGCGGTGACTATTACGGCGCCGATCAGGTGGCGGGATGGCTGCTGCGTACATTCGAGGCATGCTGGGGGTCCATCACCGTCGAGGTGCGCGACGTGATCGCCAACGACGAGCACGCGGTCGCCCTGACGACGGTCCGCGCCGAACGCGAGGGCCGGAGCCTGCAGGACGACACCGTTCAGGTCTTCCACCTCACCGACGGCAAGGCCAAGGAGGTATGGACCTATCCCAGGGACCAGTACGCCTCGGACGAGTTCTGGTCGTAGGGCACGGTTGAGAGGTGGGCATGGAGTCCTTCACAGGCAAGGTCGCGGTCGTGACCGGAGGAGGCTCCGGCATGGGCCGCGAGCTCGTCCGGCAGCTGGCGGCGGGCGGATGCTCGGTCGCGGCATGCGACCTGGACGGGTCATCGGCATCCGAGACCGTGGACCTGGCCCGGGCGAAGGCGCAGCCGGGCGTCACGGTGACACGCCATGTCTGCGACGTCGCCGACGAGGAGCAGGTCGAGCGGTTCCGCGACGAGCTGCTCGCCGAGCACGCGTGCAGCCATGTCGACCTGGTCTTCAGCAATGCGGGAATCGGCGGCGGCGGGAGCTTCGTCACCGGCTCGCGCGAGGAATGGGAGCGGACGTTCGCGATCGACTGGTGGGGCGTCTACCACTGCGCTCGCGTCTTCCTGCCGCTGCTGATCGCGAGCGGTGAGGGCGTCCTGGTCAATACCAGCAGCGTCAACGGCTTCTGGGCGTCGCTCGGGCCCGGCATGCCGCACACCGCCTACTCGGCCGCCAAATTCGCCGTCAAGGGCTTCACCGAAGCGCTCATCGAGGATCTGCGCGTCAACGCTCCGCACGTGCGCGTCGCGGTCGTGATGCCCGGCCATATCGGCACCGATATCGTCGCCAATAGCCTCCGCATCCTCGGCGTCGCCGACCCGGGGAAGATAAGTCGACGCCGGCCTGGAGGCCATCAGGGGCGCGCTGGCTAGCCGGGATCCGGCGGCCGGCAGCGCCGCTCCTGACGAACTGCGGCAGATCCTCGCGAGCATGAATGCAGACTTCCGTGACCGCGCCCCGCTCAGCGCCGCCGAAGCCGCGAAGATCATTCTCGATGGAGTTCTGGCCGGAGCCTGGCGGATACTGGTCGGCGATGACGCCAAGGCGCTGGACGCGGCGGTGCGCGCCCGACCGGAGGCCGCCTACGACTACGCCGAGCTCTTCCGCCAGCCCTGAGCCGGAGGAAGCCGCGGACCGCATGGCCGCGCTGCTGGCCGGGTGCAGCTGGCTCAACTTCACCTCGATGCGCAGGCCGCGAGCGACCTCGCCAGGCCGCAGGCACTCCGGATGGCGTCGCGGCGTTAAGCTCAGGGATGACGTCGGGCAGCCCGGAAGGTGTGCTGATCACCGGGGTATATGGCTCGGGCAAGAGCTCCCTGGCCGCGGAGATCGGCTACGAGCTCGAGCAGCGCGGCGAGTTGTACGCCTTGCTCGACCTGGATTTCCTGGGCTGGGTGGGTGACCACGATACAGGCCGCGCCACGATGCTGCGGAACCTGGCGGCCATCGCGCCGAACTACCAGGGCCTCGGCGTCGGCCGCTACGTCCTGGCCTATTTCGTCCCCGATCGCGGCACGCTCGACCGAATCCGGGAGACGCTGGCGGTTCCGCTGCGGGTGGTGCGGCTGTCGGTGCCGATCGCCGAGATCGAACGGCGCCTGTCGGCCGACGTGACCAGCGGACGGATGGACGACCTGCGCGATGCCGCCGAATCGATCGCGTCGTCGGCGGGTGCCGGCGTGGAAGACCTGCTCATCGAGAACGCCGGGCCCGTGCAGGAGATCGCCGCGCAGGTCTTGTCCTGGCTGGGCTGGCAGTAAAGGGCCGACTAGCCCGCCGGACGGGCCGTAATCAGGGTCACGTCAGGGATTTCCCTGATGGCCTGACGGAGTTCTCATGGAAGAATGCTCGACATGCCGCTGCGCGAGAACACCGATGAGCGTTCCGGCCTCCGCTAAGCCCGCGACCAGCCGAAAAGGCCGTCCGTCCCGCGCGGCTAGCCCGGACGGTAATGCGAGACTGACCGCCATTACCGGCTCCGCCCTGCTGGTCCTCTTCAGCGTGGAAGTCATCACGACCCTGCTGATGGGAAGCCTGTTCGGATTGCATTTCTTTCTCGGCATGGTCCTCATCGGCCCGGTCGGCCTGAAGATCGGCTCCACGCTCTGGCGCTTCTCCCGGTACTACCTCGGCTCGCAGCCATACGTCCGGCGCGGACCACCGCCGACACTGCAGCGAGTCCTCGGCCCAGCCCTGGTCATCACGTCGGCGGGAGTTCTGGCCACCGGGGTCTTGCTGGCCGTGACCGGCCCCGGCCTCCGACTGCAGAAGCTGCATCAGTACTTCTTCTACCTGTGGCTGATCATCGTGATCATCCACGTGGTCCACTACCTGCCGAAGCTGCCGCAGCTGATGGCGAGTCATCCCGCCGAGCGGGCCTTCCAGGCGGCAGCCGGAAGCAGGTCACGATGGCTACTGCTGGCCGGCTCGGTCGTTCTCGGCCTGATCCTGGCGGTACTCACCTATCACCTGAGAGCCAGGTGGGGCGGCTGGGGAGGCAACATCTTGTGACGCTGGCCTGCCGCGCCCCCGCACCCGCCGGGTCTGCCGTTAGGCCGCGAGGTCGATGGAGCCCGTCACCACGCGGCGGGCCGACGCCTCCACGGCGTACCAGACAGAGTCCGCCGCGAGCTTGCCGAGCGCGAACCCGATCCACATGCCCGCGGTCGACCCGCGGAACAGCCAGGCGCCGCCGGCGAGGAAACCCGGCCGGATGACCAGGTCGTCGACCAGTTCGGCCGCGACACACGAGGCGACGCTGGTCAGGATCGCTTGCCGGGCGGCGTCACCGAAGCGCTGCCAGCCGGCCGCGCCGCGGGTCGCGCGGCGGGCTTCGAGCCCCGTGCGCAGCCCGATGCACGCGTAGAAGCCGATAACCTCGCAGGTCGTGGCCAGTCCTGCGGCCGCGAGCAAGCCTCCGGTTCGCCCGTATCCGACGGCGAATCCGGCGACCGCGCCGAGTGTGCCGACGGCTTCCGCCAGCCCGAATCGGTCGCGCCATGCCCGCCACCACGTGCCCGCCCGGTCCCGCATAGCCACCCTCCCCAGTTACCCCGTCGCGAGTTAGGACGGCGCAGCAGGCTCCGCGGTTGGGTGATATTCCGGTCAGGTCCGCCGGTCCGCGGGGGACCCGGCGGCCAGCGATCCGAGGCCGTGTCCCGCCGCCGGGCAGGCCGGCCAGGGACCGGCCGCCCCGGTTGCCCCGGTTGCCCCGGTTGCCCCGGTTGCCCCGGTTGCCCCGGTTGCCGGAGCGAAGTGGCTGGTGAGGAGTTCGTCGAAATCGGCGGTACGCAGCGGCTGCGAGAAGTAGAACCCCTGCGCCACCTGGCAGCCGAGCATCTGGAGCCCGGTGACCTGCGCTTCGGTCTCCACGCCTTCGGCGAGCGCCGAGATGCCCATGGCGTTCGCGAGGTCGATGACGGCGCGGACGATCGCCGAGTCGACCCGGTTCTCAGCGACTCCCTGCACGAATGCGCGGTCAACCTTCACTTCATGGACCGGGAACTGCTTGAGGTAGGCAAGCGACGAGTGGCCGGTGCCGAAGTCGTCGATAGCCAGCCGCACGCCGAGGCGGTTCAGCTTCTTCATGATCTCGCGGGCGCCGGACAGGTCTTCCATGACCATGCTCTCGGTGATCTCGAACATGAGGAGCTCCGAGGGCAGGCCGGTCGCGTCGAGTGCCGCCGCCACCTGCGACAAGAGCCCGCTCTCCTGGAACTGGCGCGGGGAGAGGTTGACGCTGATGGGCAGGTCCAGGGCCAGCCGGTCCCTGATCGAGCGCACCTGCTGGCAGGCCTGGTCCAGAACATAACGGCCAAGCGGCAGGATCAGCCCGGTCTCTTCCGCCAGCGGGATGAACCTCATCGGGCTGATCAGCCCGCTCGTCGGGTGCCGCCAGCGCACGAGCGCCTCGGCGCCGACGATCCGCCTCTCGTCGAGCGAGTAGAACGGCTGGTAGTGAACCTCGAGCTCGTCTCGCTCGAGCCCCTTGCGCAGGTCGGCCTCGGTCTGGAGCCGCTCGGATGACCGGGTTCCCATCGAAGCCTGGTCGAACACCCGGTAGTTGCCGCCCCGGCCCTTGGCCTTGGCGTCGTACATGGCCACGTCCGCGTTGCGAAGCACGTCGTCCGCCGTCACGCCCGGCTCGGTCAGGGCGATCCCGACCGACACGCTGGCCACCAGTTCGTAGCCGCTGGGCAGCACCATCGGCTGCTCGACCGCGGCGCAGATACGCCGGGCCGCGGTGACCGCCACCTCCACGCTGGCGACGTCCTCGAGCAGCACGACGAACTCGTCGCCGCCGAACCGGGCCAGCAGGTCATGACTCCGCACCACGGCCGTCATGCGGGCGCCGATCGCCTCAAGGAACTTGTCGCCGGTCACGTGCCCAAGGCTGTCGTTGATGCCCTTGAAGCGGTCCACGTCGACGAAGATCAGCGCGTGGGTCTTGCGGTCCAGGGTCGACCGCTGGAGGGCGTGCTCGAGGCGCTCCACCAGCAGCCGACGGTTGGCCAGGCCGGTGAGGCTGTCGTAGAAGGCATGCCGGTGCAGCTCGTCTTCGAAGGCCTTGCGCTCGGTGATGTCGCGAAAGGCGATTACCGCGCCCGACGGCGTGCCGTCGCTCATGACCGCTGACGCGGTGTAGGCGACCGGGATGATGCCGTCGTTCTTGCCGAGGAACCTCGCGTCGTCCTCCCGGATGGTGCGGCTCGTCCGCATGGCCTCCTGAGCCGGCCCGAGCAGGAAGTCGGGCGCGGCGGGGGCGCCGTCGCTGACCGGGTCGTCGATCGTGACGCCGGGCGACGGCAGCTCGATCATCTCGGCCGCGGCCGGGTTGACGAAGGTCAGCTTGCCTTCCGCGTCGACCGCGCAGACGCCCTCGCCGATATTCAGGGTGATCGAGGACAGCCGCTCGCGCTCGAGGCGGACCTGCTGGTACAACTCGGCGTTGCTCAGTGCCCCGTTTCCCACCGCGGCCAGCGCTTTGAGCAGGGCCCGGTCAGCATCGTCGAAGGGCTCGTCCCGGCGCCGTCCCGACGCAACGAGCCACTGCTGCTGGCCGGCGATGGTCACCGGCGCGGCCAGCTGGCCCGGACCGGGGTCATGAGCGGCCAGGGCCGCTTCCGGGCTGCGGAGCAGCCGACGCGCGGAGGTCAGGATGGTCTCCAGCACGGCCTGCTGCCGAAGCCCCCGGTTCGCCTCGAGCGCGACCTCGTACAGCCCTTGCATCCTGGACCGGTCGTACTGCGCCGCGAACCGGGCGCTGAGCAGCTGCCGCTCCACTACCAGTGCCGGGATGGCCAGCGCGACCGCCCACGGGTGGGCCTGTATCGCGAGGGCCAGGAAGGCGCCGACCAGCGCCGCCGCGCCGGTATGAGTGAGCTGGGTCGCGAGATCGGCGGTGAGCTCACGCCAGGACGTCCCCATCGGGACCATGACCCCGGCCACGAGCAGGGTGTTGATCGCGAAATACACGCCGGCGCCGAGCGTAACGGCCGCGATCTGGCCGGCGGTGAGTGCGCTCGAGGGGACAGCCAGGTCGCGGCTCACGACCAGCCCCAGGCCGACGGCGATCAGAACCTGCCCGACGTTGAAGGCTGACTTGAGCAGCGGGCGCCGGCGGACGACCTGAGCCACGACTGTCGCCAGCGCAAAGGTCCCCAGCGTGACCAGCGGCGGCACCAGGAGGGCGAGGATCACGAAGAAGCCCTCGTCTATGTTGAAGGCGGCCGACTCGCCTCCCCGGTACACCACGACCGGCCACATCCAGCTGGCCAGGGCCAGCGCGCCCACCGCGGCCGCGACAGCCCACTGGCTCGGGCCGATATCCCAGGGGGCCGGCTGTTCCCAGCAGGCCACCAGCAGGGTCAGCGCACCGCCCGCGACGGCGGCGGCGATGACGGCCATGGTCGTGCGCGGCATCCTCATGGCCTGGCTGCCGGCGGCCATCTCAGTTCCAGGCTGAGCTGTTCCAGGCCCAGCCGACCCAGGCGGAGCCGTCCCAGACCGAGCCGCTCCACGCCGCGTTGTTCCAGGCCCAGCCAGTCCAGTTGGTCCCGTTCCAGGCCGCGCCGCTCCACGAAGCGCTGTTCCACGAACCGTTGTTCCAGGCCCAGCCGTTCCAGTCGGTGCCGTTCCACCCGGTGCCGTTCCACGCCCAGCCGGTAGCAGGCGGCTGGCCCCAGGAGGTCCCTGACCACAGCTTCGCGTTCCAGGTATCGACCGGGCGCGTGGGCGTCAGCGAGACCGTGCTGCCTGGCCAGGTCGGGAACAGCCAGGCGGCCGACTGCCTGAAGTTCATCGGCCCGGCCGTGGCGGCCGCGTACGCGTCCAGCGCCCCGTGGCCGTCGGCGAACGGGTTGCCGACCGGCCCAGGGTCGGTGGTGCCGAGCAGCCTGGCCTTGATCTGGTTCGGCGTCAGGCCCGGGTTGTCGGCCAGCACCAGCGCCGCCGCCCCGCTGGTGATGGCGGCGCTGAACGAGGTGCCGGAGCCGACGAAGTTCGCGGTGCCGACCACGGCCGAGGGGTTCGCGTTGTCGATCGTCGAACCGGGGGCGGCCAGGCTGACCACCGACCGGCCCGAGGTGACCAGGTCCGGCTTTTCCCAGCCGTCCTGCGACGTCGGCCCGACGCTGCTGAAGTCGGTCATCTCGTCGTCGGCGGCCGACGTCGTGGCCATGTCGTCCAGGGCTCCCGCCGTGATCACCAGCGGGTCATCTCCAGGCGACAGGATCGTGCCGTTGAACGGCCCGGCGTTGCCCGCCGAGGTCACCACGGCGATGCCGGAGTTCCAGACCGCCTCGACCGCGCGGTCCAGGGGATTGAGCACCGTGGACTGGGTCGGCTCGAACCCCAGGGAGATGTTGAGGATCTTGATGCCGTACCGGCTCTGGTGGTCAACGGCCCACTGCAGGCCGGAGATCAGGGTGCCCAGATGAGTCGTGCCGTCGGTTCCGGCGACCTTGATCGACACCAGCTTGGCCCCCGGCGCCTCACCGGAGTACTGCCCGTTCGACGAGGCCCCGTTCCCGGCGATCAGGCCGGCTACGAACGTGCCATGCCCGTAGCTGTCCTGGAACGGGTTGTTCCCGCCGCTGAAGTCCACCCCGCCGATCAGCCGTCCAGAGAAATCAGGCAGGTTGTCGATGCCGGTGTCCAGCACGGCCACGGTGACCCCCTGGCCGGTGTCGCCAGCTGAGGCCAGCCGCGTGGCCCCGGTCTCCGGCAAGAAGGCATCGGAGGGGGTGTGCGGCCCGGTCGATTCCGTCGTGGACTGCACGCTGACCGAGATATCTGGTGTCACCGTGATCCCCGGGAGCGCGGCTAGCAAAGGCTCGACGGCCGTGGGGATCAGGGCATCCACCGCGTTAATGAGATGGAACTGCGTCAAAACGGTACCGCCGACATTCAGGACGGCCAGGACGGGGCTGAGAATCCCGGTGGAGCTGACGATGACCGTCTCGGTGTCGCTCGCTGAGGCTGCCGGAACGCCCGCGGCCAGCGTGCCGGCCAGTACCGCCACAACCACCGCGCCCGCTGCGGCGATACGGCCCTTCCACGGCCGGCCGCTGCCGGCCCGATACCCGATTCCTAAGCCGGTTGAATTCGCGTGCCGCATCTGGCACCCCCTCCTGGACACTTCTGACGTCTGTCACGGTACGCCGGAAGGACAGCTTTGGGGGTAACTTCTCAACACCAGGCCATTTTGGGGAATAAATCGACGGATTACTAGGGACCACTACTCCCGGAGTGGTCCCTAGTGTCCGGTCGAATTGCCGCAAGATGCGGAGAACGGCCAGAACGGGAAACGCCGCTATTACGACGGCCATTCGACGCGCTAAAGGTGGATTACCTGATGCGCGGCCGCGATCGTACCTGCTAGCCCGGTGCCGACGGCCAGCGCCGCGAGGCGCCGGCTTGAGCCGAGGAGGACCAGCACGGCGAACAGGTAGCACTCGTCGATCGAGCGCAGATCGGCGTGGCCCGCCCAGATGCTGGCCGACAGGAAACCGAGCCCGATGATGAACACCACCATGGCGGCCCGTTCGTAGGCCGGTGCCGTGCTGGCGCGCAGCGTGGCCAGCGCGGCGCCGGCGAAGGCCGCGAGCGTGGCCACCTCGCCGAACCAGATGTAGGCCGCGCCGGTCGGCGGCCATAGCAGGCCGAGATTCATTCGGACGGCATCGGCGAACTCGCGAAACGGAAGTCCCGCGCCTGAGTTGCTGCCTACCCCGGAGAGCAGGATGAACTGCCCGGTGGCCGCTCTCAGGATCAGCTGCCAGGCCGCGAACGCGACCAGCGGCAGCATCCAGGCGAGGTCAGCCGCAGCCGGCCTCGACCGTCGCCTGGCCAGCTCGGTCAGCCGCGTCACGCCGAGCACCAGCGGCACGATCAGAACGGTTTCCCTGGTCAGCGCGCCATATCCGAACATCACCCCGGCGAGCGCCTGGCGGCCGCGGCGAACGGCCAGGACACCGCCGAGCAGGCAGGCGGCTGCGACCGGCTCGGTGAGGTCGCAGCCCAGGCTGACGAAGAAGCCGAAGTAGCCGGCCAGCAGCAGGCCCCAGAGCGCGGGCCGGCCCGACTCGCGGGCCAGGATGCCGCCGAGCACTCCGATGGCGGTCAGCGCCGCGAGGTTCACCACCACGAGGGCGACCGGTACCCAGGTGGGCCGGCCGAGCGAGACCAGCCAGGCCAGGGCGGGATAACCGATGCGCTGGAAGCGGAACGGCGCGTCCATGGTGATCCCGAACGCGGTGCGATGCAGGTCGGCGGGATCGACGGCGAGCCGGTAGTAGAACTGGCCGTCGTAGCCGTCGGCTGTGAACACGACCAGGCCGGCTGGCACGCGGGCTCGGTCCGAGTACGGCCAGGCGGCCCGGACGAACTCGGTGATGTTGCCGCCAGCCGCCACCCAGAGCCGCAGCGCGAGGAAGCTGAGCGAGGCAGTCAGCACGACCAGCCCGGCCAGGGCGGGCCGGTCGGCCCGGGCAGCGGCCGGCCGCTCGGTATTGTCCCGGGCGGGAGCGGCCGCGCTCAGCACGGGTCGCTGGGTGACGGGCCCAGGTTCCGCCTGGCCACCGCGGACAGCAACTCAAGGAGTGCGGCGGCCCCGCGATCCCAGGTGGCGGCGGCGGCGACCCCAGCGCCGGCCCCGGCGAGCGCCTGCGACGTTCCGCGGTCGCCGAGCACTTTCGCCAGGGCCGCCGCCCAGCCCTGCACGTCCAGCGGTGCTACCGGCAGCGCGGCCGGCCCCGCCACCTCGGCGAGTGCCGGTATGTCGCTGGCGACGACCGGCAGGCCTGCGGCCATGGCCTCGAGCACCGGCAGCCCGTACCCCTCGGCCAGCGACGGGAAGGCGAACGCCGATGCGGCCCGGTAGACGGCGGGCAGCCATTCGTCGGCCACGTCCGGGACCAGAACGACCCGGGAGTCCAGCCCGAGCGCGCTGATCAGCCGGGGCAGACGGTCAGGGAACGTGGGATCCGGGTGGCCTACGATGACCAGCGACACGGACTCGGGCAACGCGGCCAACGCCCGGACCAGCGTCTGGTGGTTCTTGTGCGGCCGGTGGGCACCGACCGTGAGGATGAACTGCTCGGGGAGCTGGTACCGGGTCCTGGCGGCGGCCACCTCAGCCTTGGCCGCCCGGCCGAACTGGCTCGCATCCACCCCGTTCGGCACCAGAGTGAGATGGCGTGCGCAGGGATAATGCCGTCGGACCTCGGCCAGGCTGGCCGCGGTCGGCGCGGTGACCGCCGCCGCCCGCCGGAGCACGGTCCTGAACGCCAGGCCCAGCCACGCCTGCCGGTGCCAGCCGCCCGCGAAGGCAGCCGAGCTCTCGATGGTGCAGTCGTGCACGGTCACCACTACCGGGCACGGCCGGATGAGCGGGGTGAAGGTCGGGTACGGGACGTACATCACGGCCGCGCCGACCGACCGGATCAGCCGGGCGAGCTCCGTGCACCGGTGCGCAGCGCCCAGCGCGATGCTGGTGTCGACGATGTCGGCGTGCGCCGGGATCTCGGACAGCGGGAAGAGCTGGGGCCGGCCGGCGTTAACGAGCACCCGCAGGCCCAGGTCGTCGCCGGCCTGCCCGAGGTGCGCGGTGAGCTTCATCACCGACCTGGCGATGCCATGCGCGCCGCGGAGCGCGTTCACCCGCGCGTCGATGACGATCGACCCGCGGGTGGTAGCCATGCGTTCACTCCGTGCTGATCCTCGATGTGGCCGAGAACCATTGTGCAGGCATCACTCGACGGCCGGGGGCAAGGCAGGATGCCTGATCGCTAGCCGTGATCCGCGAGCCGGTTCCTGATCTGGTTGACGATGTGCGTCACCTCGTCGGACTTGTGCGCGATCAGGGTCACCTGGCCGTCCTCGCACCGCATGGGCGTGTTGATGATGGCCCAGTAACGCTCCTCGAACTCCCCTGGCCGGCCCGGATCCTCGACGTCGTACCTGAGCGGCGACATGACGTCCCGCTCGCCCGACGCGACACAGCGCTCGAACGAGCCCCGCAGCTCGGCCGGACCCTGATCCCCGGGATCATGCGGATTCTCGGGGAACGCGTCGAAGAGGCTGCGGCCGAGCACCTGTCCGAGCTCGCGGCCGGCCGCGTCGAGGAAGCCGTCGTTCACGTCCAGGATCACCCCGTCCGGCGTCAGCAGGACCAGGACTCCCGGCAGTGTCCGGAAGACGGCCCGGTAATCGATTGTGGATTCAGTCATGGTCACTCCCCTGATTTCTGACCGGCCGGGCGGCCGCGGCACTGCGGCTGCCCGGCTTGAGACAGGTCAGCGACGTCCCCCTACCCGGGTGATCAAGGTCCAAGCCCGGCAGATGATCATTCCGGCCGCGGGTTCCACCGGAAGAGCTTGGCTTCCTGGCTCAGCCCGCCGTCCGCGCCGCGTTAGGCGCGGTCACGGCTGGGTAGGGCAGGCACTCATCGGGACCACGGCGGGAAGGCGCGGCGATGAGCACCAGCAGTCAGGCGGGAGATCACGCGGAAGTGGCCGCGCAGGCCGGCCGCAGCCGGCCGCCAGCGACGACGTTCGGCAGCTTCAGCGGGAGATCGAGCGAACGCGCGAGCAGCTCGGCGAGACCGTCGAGCAGCTAGCCGCGCGCGCGGACATCAAAGGCCGGGCACGAGACAAGGCAGCGGAGGTGTCAGGACAGGTGAAGGCCAAGGCTGACCAGGCCAGGCAGGAAGCGGCCGCGAAGGCGGAGTCCGTACTCGGCCAGCTCGCCGGTAAGACCGCGACGGCGCGGCAGAAAGCCCAGTCGGCGGGCGAGGCTGGCAAGGGGCAGATCCAGAAGCAGGTCGCTCCGGTATGGGAGGCCGCTCCTGATCCGGTGCGGCAGGCGGTCACCAGGGGAGCGAGCACCGCCAGGCAGCGCCGGATCCCGCTCGCGGTCGCCCTCGGCGCTCTGGTCCTGGGCTATCTGATTGTCCGACGGTGGAAGAGACGATGATCAGGGTCAGGCGCGGAGCGGGTCAGTCCGGGCGGCGGGCGAGCGGGTGAGCGAGCACAGGAATGCGACTGACCAGCTGCGCCTGGGCATCGTGGCCGCGCTGGTCGGCGATGACCCCCAGGGGCAGGCTGACTCAGCCGCGAGCGACGAGCTGTCGCTCGCCCAAGGGCTGCGCGGCCCGGCCGGCCAGTCCGCCGACGAAGCTGCCCGGGCCATCGCCGAGCTGCTCGGGCTGGCCGACGGCACAGCGGCCGCCGGGGCCCTGGCCGTTGGCCTGCGGCAGGCATTCCTGATCCCCGATGACTCCCAGCACGCGCCGGCGCGCGAAGAACGCACAGCCGCGTTCGCCGATGTCTACCGCAGGCTCGCGCTGCCGGAACTGGCGGGAGCGGCCCGCGACCGGGCCCACGCCCTGCTCGGCGCCCTGGCCAGCAGCTAGCCGGCGACGGCTAGGCGCCGGGCGTGGCGATGCCGCTCTCGTAGGCGAGAACGACCAGCTGGGCCCGGTCGCGAACGTTCAGCTTCGCGAGCAGCCGGCTGACATGCGTCTTGACGGTCGCCACGCTGACGTGCATGCTCGCCGCGATCTCGGCGTTGGAAAGCCCGGCCGCCACCTGCATGAGCACGTCAAGCTCGCGCGGCGTGAGCGCGGCGAGCGGCCCGGCGGCCGGCCGGATGGCGCGGGGCGTCCTGACGAACTCGGCGATCAGGCGCCTGGTGATGCTGGGCGCGAGCAGCGCCTCGCCGTCGGCCACGGTTCTGATCGCGTCGAGCAGGTGCTCAGGCTGGGTGTCCTTGAGCACGAAGCCGCTGGCACCGCTGCGAAGAGCCTCAAACACGTGCTCGTCCTCGTCGAAGGTGGTGACGACGAGGACCCTGGGCGCTGGCCCGTCGCCGTCCAGCATGATCTTGGTTGCCTCCAGCCCGTCCATGACCGGCATGCGAATGTCCATCAGCACGACATCAGGCCGCAGCGCCTTCGCCTGCCGGACCGCCTCGACGCCGTTGCTGGCCTCGCCGACGACGCGGAGGTCGGCGGCGGATCCGACCAGGATCCTGAACCCGGCCCGGATGAGCGCCTCGTCGTCCGCGATGAGCACGCTGATCTCGGCCCGGTCACCCGCGACGTCGCCGCGGCCCGTCACCGGCCGGCGTCCTTCACCGGCAGCCGCGCCACCACCGCGAAGCCACCTCCTGGCGCCGCTCCGGCCGAGAGCTCACCGCCGAGCATGACCGCACGCTCCCGCATTCCCGCGATTCCCAGGCCGGGCGGACCGGGCGACCGGGACGGGCCGGCGCCGTCGTCGGTCACGGTGACGGTCAGGCCGGGCTCGCCGTGCTCCACCCGCACCCAGGCCGAGGTGGCGCGGGCGTGCTTCACCACATTGGTCAGCGCCTCCTGGACGATCCGGTAGGCCGCGAGCTCGGCCGTCGTGCCGTACGCGGCTGGCTCTCCGGCGGACCGGTAGCTGACGTCGAGGCCGCTCTGCCTGACCCGTTCGACGAGCCCGGGCAGGTCGGCGAGGGCCGGCGTGGCCGGCTCGCGCTCGGCGGCGGGCTCCCGGATCTGGCGCAGCAGGTGCCTGAGGTCATCGAGCGCTGACCGGCTGGCTGTCTCGATCGCCGACAGCGCGACTCGTGCCTCCTCCGGCTGCTCGTCGAGCACCAGCCTGGCCACGCCGGAACGCACGGCGATCATGCTCAGGCTGTGCGACAGCACATCATGCACTTCCCTGGACAGCCTCAGGCGCTCCTCGGCCCTGACCCGCAGGTCATGCTCGGCCCCCTCACGCCTGGACTGGACCTCGAGCCGGTGCTGGTAGCCGCGCCGCGCGCGGACCACGTCACCGGCCAGCCACGCGGGGATGACAGCCAGCGCCGTCACCGCATCCTGGCCCTGGCCGGGATACAGGTGAACGCCGAGCGGCAGGATGGCCCAGGTGGCGAAAGCCGCCGCGGCCGCCACGGTCAGTGAGGTCCGGCGGCTGCAGCGGTCAGCGGCGGTGAAGATCGCGATCACGAGGTTGGGGCCTGCGTTGCTCACGAACGGAGTGAACCGCACGCCGGCGATGGTCGCCGCGAGGTAGCAGGCAGCGACCGCCGCGGCAACAACGGCCGGCCATTTGCGGCGGAAGATCAGCGGCGCCGCGGCCGCCGCCCCGAAACCGGCCACCGCGGCCGGCGATCCGATCCTCGTGGCCGGCCCGGTCAGGGTGGGCACGGTGAAGACGGCAAAGCAGGCCGCGGCGATGGCGACGTCGATAGCGTCGGGAACCGGCCGCGCGCGCAGCCGGCCCACCGCCCCGACCACGAAGCCCGGCCCGCCCGGGCCGCCCCGGCCGTCGTCTGCTGGGTCACCATGATTTGACGTTAACCCGATCGCTGTGCCGCGAGGGTCAGTCGCCAGGACGATCCGCGCCTCAGCCGCCAGGCTGACGCGGACGGAGGCCGGGCCGGGAAGATGATGCCCGGTCTAGACGCTCGCCTGACGCGGCAGGCCGGCCGGTCCGGCGAGCCTGAGGTCATGAACTCCACGATCCGACGCACCTGCGAGCAGCTGTCGCTTCCCCTCGTCGCCGCGAGCGCCGCGGCATTCACCTCCGGACTCGTCTCCGGCTGGTACGCGTACCAGGGCCGGTCTTCGCATCGGCTGACGCATGTTGCCGGAACCTCCGCCTGGTGGCCGCATGCCGTCCTGGCCCTGGCTGCCTGCCTGATCTTCGGCTACGCGCGCTGGCGCCGGCCGCGGGAGCGGGGCCGCCATTCCGGTCATCTCGGGGTGCTCGCTCCGGTCGGCAGGCCCGCAGCCGCCCGGATCGCCCTGACCGTGCGTTCCGCCGCCCGCGGCGCCGGCGGAGCGGGCCGCGTCCTGCTCGCGGCCGTGCCCGCCGCGATGATCCTGTACTGCTTCTGGCGGGCTGGGCTGCAGGTCCTGGGCGGCCTCGACCCGAACATGACCGTCAACGCCTGGGGTGGCCCGACCTATCTCGGTGCCATGGCCTGTCATTACCTCGACTGTTTCCTGATCGTAGCGGCGGCGGCATGGGCGCTGAACCGGATATTGTGGCCTGATTCCGCCACGAGGCAAACGGCGTGACATGACACCAATCCGATCGTCCCGGCGCTCCGAATAACGGCTATGGACGCGCATGACATGCGCCCAGCCGGTGCAGGTCCTGGTCTGCCGGCGGGGACGGACCGGGACCTGGACGGGCTTCTGTCCAGGGTGGCCAACGGCGACGAGAACGCGTTCGCGCTCCTGTATGACCAGATATCCGGGCCGATGTACGGGCTCATCAAGCGCGTGGTCCGCGATCCCGCGCAGTCGGAGGAGGTCGCCCAGGAGGTTCTGGTCGAGGTATGGCGCGCGGCCACGCGCTTCGACCCGGCCAAGGGGAGCGCGGTCACCTGGGTGATGACGATCGCTCACCGGCGCGCCGTCGACCGGGTCAGGTCAGCGACGGCCGCGGTCGAGCGAGAAAAGCGCAGCTCCTTCCTGCTGACCCCGGTCGATGAGGTCGCAGACGCGGTCGAGGCGGCGCTGGAACGCGAACGGGTGCGCCGTTGCCTGGAAGGGCTGACGGAGCTGCAGCGCGAGTCCATCACGCTGGCCTACTACGGCGGCCATTCCTACCGGGAAGTCGCCGGGCTGCTGGGGATCACGCTCGGCACGATCAAGACCAGGATCCGGGATGGCCTGATCAGGCTGCGGGATTGCATGGGGGTGACGTGATGAGGACGACCCTGCGAGCCACCATGCACGTCCTGACTGGCGCATATGCCGTAGACGCCATCGACGACCAGGCTGAGCTGAGGCGCTTCGAGCGCCACCTGCGCAGGTGCCAGCAGTGCGCCGGCGAGGTGCGGGGCATGACCGAGACCGCGGCCCGGCTCGGTGTCGCCGCCGCCGAGCCCGCACCGCCGGGACTTCGCGGCCGGGTCCTGGACTCGGTCGCCCAGACCCGGCAGCTTCGGCCGGCGGCCGATCATCCTCGCGCCCGCCGGTCGGCCAAGACCAGCCAGATGCCGAGGCTGGGCTGGGTCGTGGCCGCCGTCGGCCTGGTCCTGATCTTCGTGCTGCAGGTCGCCCTGCTTCGGGCCCATGACCAGCTCGACCAGGTCAGGTCCCGGCAAGCGGCGCTGGCCGCGGTGCTCTCCGCTCCGGACGCGCGCGCTGTTACCGCGTCAACCTCGGCCGGCGGCCGGGCGACCGTCGTTTACTCGCTGCGCAGGCACTCGCTGATCGTCACCTTGGCTCAGCTGCCGTCACCGCCCGCCGGGAAGGTCTACGAGCTGTGGCTGCTCGGGCCGCCGCGGGTACGGCCAGGCCGGCCTGCTCCCGGCCGGGAATCGCAGCCGGACGGCTCCCGTGCTCGTCGCCGGCCTCATCAGCGGCGACCAGCTGGGCCTGACGGTCGAGCCCGCCGGCGGCACCAGCCGGCCGACGACGACGCCCATTCTCGTGCTGCCGCTGCGCGCCTGACGCCTCGGCGCGGCCACTCGCACCGGGGTCAGCCAAGAACCGGCCCGGCCGGACCAATCCGCGCGGCCCGCTGGAACGAACGCACGTCGTTAGAGCAATCCGCACACGCGCGAACGGCTGGTCCCTGGCTCTGCCCGCGGTCAGGCCGCAGCGCCCGCAGAAAGGGCTTGGCATGCCAGATCTCGACGATCCGGACGTCACCAGGAAGCAGCCAGCAGCGAGCTCGGGGCCACCGTCAAGGCGATCCGTGCTGCGCGGCGCCGCCGGGGCGGGTGCGGCAGGGATCGCCGCGACCGCGCTCGGCGGGGTCATCGCCCCGGCCAGCGAGGCCACCACCGGCCGGGCGCTGCACGCGGGACCGACGGGGGCCGCCGATGCCGAGCCCCTGGTCCTGCACGTCCGCGACGCCGCGGCCGGGGAGATCGACGTCTTCCACGGCCTGACTCAGGCCCGGCTGCACGATCGCGACCTGGCTGCGCGGATCGTACGCGCCAGCCGCTCAGGCCGGTAGCCCGCCGAACCCCACTAGCTACAGCCGGAAAGAGGAATTCTGATGTCATCGCACCGCGAGGCGCCCGAGATCTCCGCCGATCCCGTCGCCGACAGCACCGACGTCTACGCGTTCGTCAGCCCCGACCGCCCGCATACCGTGACGCTGATCGCCAACTACATTCCCCTGCAGGGCCCGGCTGGCGGCCCCAACTTCTATCAGTTCGGCGACGACGTCCGGTACGCCATTCACCTCGACACGCACGGCCAGGGCGAGGCGAACATCACGTACGAGTTCGACTTCAAGACCGACCTCGCCGACCCGGGCACGTTCTTGTACAACACCGGCCCGATCACGTCATTGAACAGTTCGAACTGGAACCGCAAGCAGCGATACTCGGTGACGCGGGTGGATGCCAGGGGGCGCCACGTTCTCGGCGCTGGCCTCCTCTGCCCGCCGTGCAACATCGGCCCGCTGTCCACGCCGGACTACGAGAACGCACTGGCCAGGCCTGCCGTGCACACCCTGTCCGACGGCAGCCGGGTCTTCGCCGGCCAGCGCGCGGAAGGCTTCTACGTCGACCTTGGGTCGATCTTCGACCTCGGCAACCTGCGGCCGTTCCAGAACCTGAACGTCTTCGCCGCCGGGCGCAAGGCAGCGCCCGGCGTCAACGCCACCAAGTTCCTGAACGTGCACTCCATCGCCATCCAGGTGCCGACGGCCCGGGTCACGGCACCCGGGCGACCGGTCATCGGCGTCTGGACCACCGCGTCGAGGCGGCGCGTCCGCCTGCACAGCGCCGACGGCGGGCAAGACCTTCAGGCCGGCCCGTTCCACCAGGTCTCGCGGCTCGGCAACCCGCTCGTCAACGAGGTGCTCATCCCGATCGGCAAGAAGGACGCCTGGAACACCCAGCACCCAGCGCACGACAAGCAGTTCGCCCACTACGTGGCCCATCCCGAACTGGCTGGGCTGCTCCCCGTCCTGTACCCGGGCGTCTTCCCCCACCTGGCTGCCCTGGACAAGGCGAAGACGCCGCGCGCGGACCTGGAAGCCATCCTGCTCACCGGCATACCCAAGGGAATCGTGCCCGGCTTCAGCAACTTCACGGGGCCAGTGCAGGCCGACATGCTTCGCCTGAATACCTCGATTCCGCCCACGGTCAAGAACCCGAACATCCTGGGCCTGCTGGGCGGGGACGCGGCCGGCTTCCCGAATGGGCGCCGGGTCTTCGATGACGTCGTCTCGGTCGAGCTTCGCGCCATTGCCGGGCTGACCTTCAAGCTCATCGAACCCGGCTATACCGTCGATGCCGCCGCCGGCGAGCTGACCGATGGCCTGACTCCGTCGGACCTGGGGACGCCGTACCTGAGCAGCTTCCCCTACCTGGGGGTTCCCTATGACGGCTACGACCACCCGGCTAACTGAGCTCGGATGCCTGAACAGCTACCCGGCCCGTCCAGTTCCGGCAGCGTCGTGCTCGACCTCGGCGCCGATACCGGCGTCCTGGTCCTGCATACGCCGCCGGGACTGGACGGCCGCGAAATCGACATCAGCCCGGCAGGCCGCGTGCCCGGCCCTCGGACCCACTCCCAGGTCCGGCAGCGACGAACCGCGGGGCAGGTGCAGTACGCGGCCGTCTACCCGGGCCTGACGGCCGGCGAGTACATCGTCTGGCAGGACGCTACCACGCCGGCGCTGACCATCATGATCACCGGCGGACGGGTAACCAGCGCCCGGTGGTCGGCTAACCACGAGGCCGGACGACACGTGGCCCGATGACCCTAGTGACAGGTGCGGGTCCGGCACTGCAGGCTAGGACCATGCCTACCGTTCCCACCACCGCCGGCGATACCGACATCGACGACCTCGGCGTCGTCTACATGCACGAGCACGTCTTCATCCGCACTGAGCCGCTGCAATGGGGCTGGCCCGGGTTCAGCGGCTGGGACACCGAGACCGAAATGGAATCGGCCCGGGAGCGGCTGCGCGGGCTCGCGGCCGCCGGGGTCGGCACGATCCTCGACATGACGGTGCCCGGACTCGGCCGCGACGTGGCCCTGGTGGCCAGGACGGTCGAGGGCACCGGCCTGAGGATCATGTTCGCGACCGGCTACTACACCTACGACAACCTGCCGTTCCCGTTCCAGTACCGCGGGCCGGGCAAGATCCTGGACGGCGATGACCGGGTACTCGAGTCGCTGTTCGAGCGTGACCTGACGGTCGGGATCGCCGATACCGGCCTGCGCGCCGCGGTCCTGAAGGTGGTCACCGACGAGCCGGGCATGACGCCGGACGTGGAGCGGGTGGCGCTCGCCGTGGCCAGCGTTCACCTGCGCACCGGCGCGCCGATCTGCACCCACGCCCACGCGCCGAGCAAGCGCGGGCTTGACCAGCAGCGGGTCCTGGCTTCGCGCGGCGTCGACCTGGGCCGGGTGATGATCGGTCACTCGAACGAGTCCACCGATCTGGGCTACCTCGAGCAGCTCATCGACGCCGGGTCCTACCTCGGCTGGGACCGGTGCGGGCTGCAGCTGACCGTGCCGCTCGACGCTCAGCTCGACACCCTGGCCACTCTCGTCGAGCGCGGTTACGCGGGCCGGATCATGCTGTCCCACGACAAGGCGTCGTTCATGGACTGGTTCTCGGCCGCCGAGGTCGACCCGTTCGTGCCCGACTGGCGGTACACCTACATTCACGGCGGAGTGCTGCCCGGCCTCCGCGAGCGCGAGGTCACCGAGGAGCAGATCCAGCAGATGCTGATCAGCAATCCGCGCGACTTCTTCGCCGCGGCGGCCGGGTCAGCGGCCCCCGCAGGGCCAGCGCGGTGACGGTCTCCCCCGTGCCCAGGGGCGCGAACCCGTTCGACGAATCCGGCGTGCGGGCCGGCCAGGACGGGGTCCGCCGATACCAGAACCTGCACGAGTCGCTGATCGAGATGCTCGGTGCGAGCGTGCGGGCCGACCCGGCCGCCGAAGCGCTGGTCGAGGTCGGCGGCGGCCGGGTCAGTTACGCCGACCTGTGGGATCGCGCGGCCAGGGTGAGCGGCGGCCTGCGCGAGCGCGGGATCAGCCCGGGAGACCGGGTGGCGATCCGGCTGCCGAACTCCATCGATTGGGTACTGGCCTTCCTCGGCGGCCTGATGGCGGGAGCGATCGTGGTTCCGGTGAACACCAGGTTCACCGAGCCCGAGACCGCGTACGTGATCGACGACTCAGGCAGCTCCTACGTCTTCGAGGCGGGCGTGGCGCTGCCGGACGGCAAGCCGGTCGTGCACGACGGCGCGAGCCGGTCGGATGTAGCGGCGATCTTCTATACCAGCGGCACCACCGGGTTTCCCAAGGGTGCGATGCACACCCACGAGAACATCCTGGCGAACGTGGAGACCGTGTACCGGGTCAGCGACATCCCGCGTGACGCGGGACGCGAGATGCGGACGCTCATCGTCGTGCCGCTCTTCCACGTGACCGGCTGCCATAGCCAGATGCTGCCCGCGCTGCGGATCGGCGGGGCCGCCGTACTCGATTCCGCGTTCGACGGCCGCCGCATGATCGAGACGCTGGAACGAGAGCGGATCACTGCCTGCACCGCCGTCCCGGCGATCTACTACTACATACTCAACCATCCGGACTTCGCCCCGGCGAAGGTCGCCGGCGTGCGGTGGGCGTCCTATGGCGGCGCCCCCATCGCGCCCGCCCTGGTGCACCAGATCGGCGACCGGTTCGCCGGGGCGCGGCTGGCTAACGGTTTCGGGCTCACCGAGTGCACGTCGATCGCGACGCTGCTGCCGCACGAGTGGGCCGCCGATCACGCCGATTCGGTCGGGTTCGCCGCGCCGCACGCCGACGTGGCGATCGACGAGACCAATTTCGGTTCCGACGCGGGCATGGGCGAGGTGCTGATCCGCGGCCAGAGCGTCTGCGCCGGGTACTGGCGGAAGCCGGAGGCGACCGCGCAGACGTTCGCCGAGCACTGGCTGCATACCGGCGACGTCGGGCGGGTGGACGACATCGGGCTGGTCTACGTGCTCGACCGGATCAAGGACATGATCAACCGGGGCGGTGAGAACGTGTACTGCGTCGAGGTGGAGAACGCCCTGATCGGCGCGCCCGGCGTCGGCGAGGTGGCGGTCGTCGGCGTGGCCGACTCGATGATGGGCGAGAAGGTCGGCGCGGTGATCGTGCCGCTGCCGGGGGCCTCGGTCGACCCGCGGGTGGTGCTCGACTACGCGCGCGAGCGGCTCGCTGACTTCAAGGTCCCGCAGTTCATCGCGGTCAGGACCGAGCCGCTGCCGCGCAATCCCAACGGCAAGGTGCTCAAGGCACCGCTGCGCACGTCCGCCTTCGACGCTCCGCGGCCCGGCACGCCGACGAAGTCACCCATGTGAAGTCACCCTCCCGCAGTCAGGTCAGGTCCGGGCCGGTCACGGGCGTTGCGGGCGGAATCCCTGTCGCCGATGCGCGCCTGGCCGGAATCACGATCAGCAGCACGCCGCCGATCAGGGCCAGCGTGCCCGCGGCGAGCAGACCGCCGGCGACCCAGGGCAGTACGGGCACGGTCGCGCCAGCGTTCGCGTTCACGGTCAGCCCGGCGGCCGCGTCCGCGTTCATCACCACAACCTCCCAGCTACCCGCCGCAGCGGACCAGATAACCGACTGCGTGCCGGGACCGGCCGACCTGACGGCCCAGAAGGACTGGCTCGCCGGGGCGGCAGGCACCGCGGTGCCCTGGGTCGTGACCGCGACACCGGGGGCGCCGATGTCATGCACCGTCGTGTACTGACTCCCGGCCAGGTAAGCGCTCACCGCACTGGCCGGCGCGATGCCCACGAACACCGGCCTGGTCGGATCGGCCGCCGTCACCCGGATCCGCACCTTGCCGATCAGGTTCCTGCCCAGCTGGTTGAGCCCGGTATCCGGAATCTTGATGGTGTCGGTGACCAGGGCGTGCCCCGGGGTCGTGTACGTGGTGCTGGCCGAGGTGACGAAACCGCCCTGGCGGCCGGCCTGATCGGCCCAGAGGACGCCCGCGCCGCCGGCGAGGAGGCCGGACGCGGTCAGCATGAGCAGGGACCCGATCACCACCGAGATAACGCGGCCCGAGCCCCAGCCGCCGCCAGCGGGCCTGGCCGGCGGCTGAGTCTGCACCGGCTTTGTCAGCACTGGCTTCGTCAGCACCGGCGGCGGTGCCTGAGTGCCCTGAGACGACCCGAACAGAACGAGGGCGCCGGGCTGAGTGCCTGGGTCAGACCCGCCGCCGTCGAACCGGAACGGCGGGTACTGGTCGGTCATCAGGGCCGCGTAGGCGACGACCCGGAGCACCCAGCGGTTCATGCCGAGGACGAAGCCGAAGATCGAGTCGGGATACCGGCCCGTGATGGCCAGGATCACCGCGGCGACGAATACGAGCAGCCCGATCAGGCCGCCGCTCGGCCAGTTGATGTTGTGATCACGCAGGTTCGCGACGGCGAACGACCCGCCGCCGGCGAACAACCCCACGATGAGGTACTGAGGGATGGCGAGCAGCCACCACTTCACCAGCACCAGGCCCCGGGAGAGCCGCTCCGGGTACTCGACGCTTAGGTGGGCCGGGTAGTCCGGATCATCGTCGAGGCTGAACGGCGGGTACCGGTCGGTGCCGAGGGCGCCATACGCGTAGTACTGCACCCGCCACGTCCAGCGCAGAACGCCGACGTTGAAGTCGAAGATCGATCGCGGGTAATGGCCGGTGAACAAGATCGCGAAGAACGCGACCACGCTCAGCACGACAAACGCGATCCACAGGAAGGCCAGCACGAAGTAATGCGGAATGGCCAGCAGCCATTTCAGCGCCCACTTCCAGCGCGAGAGCTCGGTGTCGAGTGACGCGTCGACCCTGACCGGGTATGTGGTAGCAGACATTATCGCCACCTCCTGAACCCGACCTTAGATAGGCACGATCAGGTCCGGCAGGGCTCCAGGTCACCTCTCACCGGGCCATTGGCCACCTCTGCTGCCGCGCGCGGTGGCTCCCCGCCCGGCCGGGCGGGGAGCCAGCGCGGCCACGGCCTACTCGAGCAGCTCGTCGACCGGCTTGACCCCCGCGGTGCCGCGCCGCAGCCGCCAGAACAAGGCGCCGACGTACCACAGCAGGGCCAGGCCGGCGCCGTAGCCGATCACCTTGTCCGCGCTGTGGAACGGAGCGGGCAGGGCCAGCGACGCCATGATCACGAGCGTGTAGACGAGGACGAAGATGATCACCGGCCAAGCCCACCGCCCGAGCGTGAACGCGCCCGGGATGGTGTCGGTCGTCCGCCGCCTGACCGCGTACGCCACGGTGATCAGGAAGTAGATGATGTAGGGAATGATCGCGGTCGCCCCGACCAGCGTGGCGAACGCGCTGGCCTGCAGGTAGCCGTACCACATCACGCCGAGGTCGATCACGCCGAAGACCAGCAGCCCGATGATCGGGGTCTGGCTGCGCCGGTTGACCTTCCGCAGGTGGTTGGAGAACGGCAGCATGTTGTCGCGGGCGAGCGAGTAGCACAGGCGCGCCTGCGCCCCGGCTCCGACGACCAGGATCGCGAACATCGAGAAGATGACGAACGCGATGAACACCTTCACGAGCCAGGACGGCAGCCAGTAGCCGGCGATGACCAGCAGCGGCAGCCCGGGCTGCTCGACCGCCTTGATGCTGGGGATGGCCAGGGTGAACCCGATCAGCGCGATCATGCCGAGCACGGCGGACAGCACGACCGCCCAGATCACGCCGCGCGGCACGCTGCGCACCGGGTTGACCGCGTCCTCGGACATGTCCGCCGCGAGCTCGAACCCCACCAGCGTGAACGCGCCGAGCAGCCCGGCCAGGGCGAACGCGTACCAGGTCGGGTTGTGGTAGACGGACGTCGTGTTGGTCAGGATGCTCACGCCATACGGAGCGGGCTTGGTCTGCAGCCCCCACAGCACGAGCAGCAGGACCCCGAACACGACCGTCCCGATGATCTCGGTGAACACGGCGATGTTGTTGACTCGCGCCGCCACCTGCATGCTGATGATGTTGATCATCGTCGGCAGCAGCATCAGGATGACCGCCACCGACAGCACCAGCCGCGGACTGGGCGAGTTGACGTTGAACTCGCTGAGCAGGAGCGGTGACGCGACGCCGAGCATGATCGCGCCGCCGCCGACCGCCATGTAGAGCAGCCCGGCGAAACCAACAAACCAGCCGTAGGTGGAGTTCACCAGCCGGGCGCTCCACTGGTACGCGTAGCCGGCCAGCGGGATGCGAGTGCCGAGCTCGGCGACCACGAACGCGATCATCAGGTTGCCCACGCCCACGATCGGCCACGTCCAGATGGACGCCGGACCCCAGTACGAGAGGCCGAAGCCGTAGTTGAGGAAGATGCCCGTCGTGATCGAGATGATCGAGAACGCGATCGCGAACATCGAGAAGAACTTCAGCGAGCGCCGCAGTTCGGGCTGGTATCCGGCCCGCTCGACGATCGCCTCGGCCTCGGCTACGTCCGCTGCCTCGCTGACGGTGGCCAGGCCGGCCGGATCACCTGTGGTACTTGCCATACTGCCCCTCCTTATTCACTGTGCGGCTGAACTTCAATCTGCGGATGAACTCTCGCTCACGGGCCACTGCGCCCGACGTGCTTGCGGACGGCGGCGAACGCCTCGTCGGTCGCGGCCAGCACCAGGTCGATGTCCTGCGCGGTCAGGACCGCGGAGACGAACCAGTTGTGCCGCGGGTGCAGGTACGCGCCCCTGCGGACCGCCTCGGCGGCGAACAGGCTGGCCAGGGCGTGGTCGGCATCGCCGGCGAAGGTGAGGTACGGCATCTGCACTGGGCCGGTGTAGTTCACCTCGATCCCCCACGCCGCCGCCTGGCTGGTGATGCCGTCGCGGAGCACCGTCCCGGCCCGGTGCATGGCGTCGATCGCGCCTTCCTCGCGCAGGGCAGTGATCGTCGCGACCGCCGCCGCCATCGGCACCGCGGCGAACCAGAACGACCCGGTGACGAACACGCTGCTCGCGCCGTCGCGGAACCGGTCGCTGCCCAGGACGGCGGCGAGCGGGTGGCCGTTGGCGATCGCCTTGCTCCAGGCCGACAGGTCGGGATCCACCCCGACCGGCTCCCAGCTCGAGCCGAGGTGCAGCCGGAAGCCGCAGCGCACGTCGTCCAGGATCAGGGCCGCGCCGGTCTCGTCGCACAGCTCGCGCAGGCCGCGGGCGAACTGCGGGTCGACTAGTTCCTGGTCGTAGCCGGCGTCGTGCTTGAACGGGCTGACCACGATCGCGGCCAGGTCATCGCCGGCCTCGGCGGCCGCGGCTCGCGCGCTGGCCAGGTCGTTGTAGGTGTAGTAGCCGAGGTTGACCCGGTCCGCGGCGGTCGTCCCGGCCAGCCGGGGGGTGCACCACGGCGCGGCGCCGTGGTAGGCACCGCGCGCGACCAGGATGCGCTGCCGCCCGGTCTGCGCTCGCGCGATCGTGCAGCACATCGTCGTCGCGTCGGTGCCGTTCTTGGCCAGCATCGCCCAGTCCGCGTGCCGGACCGTCGCGACGAGCAGCTCGGCTAGCTCGACCATCACCGGAGCGGGCCCGTTCTGGCAGTCCGCCTGGGCCGCCTGGGCCCGGGCCGCCTCCTCCACCTTCGGATGCTGGTGCCCGAGGATCAGCGGCCCGTAGCTGCACATCAGGTCGACGTACGTGTTCCCGTCGGCATCCCAGAGCCGCGCGCCGCGGCCAGCGCTCATGAACTGCGGGTACTCGGGCGGCAGCGGGCCAGCCGACTGGTGGCCGTACATCCCGCCCGGGATCACCGCGCTTGCCCGCTGCCTCAGCTCGCGGTCGGCTGTCCGCGGCCGGGAATCGACACCGGCTAGGGCCACCTGATCAGTCATGCTGCCTCCGTTTCGGCTAAAGGCTTGTCCCGGCGGGTACTCCTGGGCTGGCCAGCGCCGCGCGGAGCCGCTCAGCCGGCCCGGGCGCCTGCGGACCGAGGAAACCGAGCACCTGCTCCAGATCGGTGATCCCGGCGTCGGATCCGAGGCCGGTGGCGACCAGCGCGCCGCACGCGACGCCGAGCCACGCGGCGTCGGCCGGGCTCCCGCCGGCCAGCAGCCCGGTAAGCAGCCCCGCGTTGAATCCGTCGCCGCAGCCGGTGGTGTCCACCACGTCCACGGCGATGGCCGGCACGGCCACGGGAGGGCCGCCGTCGCGGCTGGCCACCAGGGCGCCGCGGGCGCCGAGCGTCACCGCGACGCCGCCGGTGCCGAGCGCGAGCACCTTGTCGATGGCGGCGAAAATATCGTCCTCGCCGGTGAGCGCGGCCAGCTGATCGGAGTTCGGCGCGAACCAGTCGGCGCTGGCCAGCAGCCCGGCGATCCGGCCGAAGTCGCGCGGGCTGCCCGGGCGCAGCACGTCGACGGCGACCAGCGCGCCGCCCGCCTTCGCGGCGGAGACCGCCTCGGCCAGCCCGGCCTCGACCACGCCGCCGAGCGCGTCGGGAGCTCCGATCAGCAGCGCTCGGACGTCGCTCAGCCCAGCCAGGTCGAGGTCGCCGCGGTCCAGCAGCGCAGTCGCCCCCGGCACGTGCAGCGCGGGGCGCTCCCCGCTGCGCCGGATCGGCAGGATCGTGGCCGAGGTCTGGACGCCGGGCTTGCGCACCAGGCCGCCGGTGTCGATGCCGTGCCGGCGCATCTCGGCGGTCAGCAGGTCGGCGAGCAGGTCATCGCCGATCGCGCCGATGGCCAGCACGTCCGCGCCCAGCTTGGCCAGGTCCACGCCGGTCCCGGCCGCGGTGCCGGCCACAGTGACCCGGATCTCGTTCAGCCGGGCGCTGCCCTGGCCGGGCGGGATCGACTCGACCGGCCAGCCGAGAACGTCGATGATGTGCGCCCCGAGCACCGCGACGCGGCCGGGCCGCCGGCTCTCGCGGCCGCCGAGACTCACTGGCCCGCGCCAGCCGTGCCGCCGGGCCCGGGCGCGCCGCTGCGCCTGGTGCCGTAGCCGCGGCGCGCCGCTTCGGCGGTCACCTCGGCCAACTCGGCCGCCGACAGGGTCTTCGGGTCACCGTAGGCCTGCGCCAGCCGGTATACGTGCGCGAGCCACTCGAGCAGCAGCGCGCGCTCGTAAGCCTCGTCCAGGCTGCGGCCGTAGCAGATCGCGCCATGATTGCGCAGGATCGCGGCCCGACGGCCGGTCATCGCCTGCGTCGCGGCGGTCGCGAGCCCGTCGGAGCCGAACCGCACGTAAGGGGCGACCCGAACCGGGCCGCCCAGGCTCGTGATCGCGTAGTGGATCGCAGGCAGCTCGTCGCGGCCCGCAGACAGGGCGATCACCTCGGGCGAGTGCGTGTGCACCACGGCGCCGGCCCTCGTCGCCGCGTAGACGGCCAGGTGCATGGGCGTCTCGGTGGACGGAACCTCGGCCGCGTCAATCTCAGCCCCGGCCAGGTCGACCACCGCGATATCGGCCGGGCGCATCTCGTCGTAGCTGATCCCCGACGGGGTGATGGCGACCAGGTCACCGCACCGCATGCTCAGATTGCCTGCGCTGCCGACAGCCAGCCCGTCGGCAAGCAAGCGTGCGCTGAAGGTGACGAGCCGCTCGCGGGCCGCGTGCAGCTCGCCAGCGTCCGGGCGATACACTACCTGGGATGTTAGACGGACGTCCGGTCAAAAAACAGCCTTAGCCGCGCATCAAAACTCCCCTGATGTTCAGCCCCGGGCTGCCCTGCACTCTCTCTGGTTTCAGCAGACATGCCGAAGATCGTGGACTGGGACGCCAGGCGGGACGAGATCCTGTCAGCGACCTGGCGGGTTATCGCGCGCGAGGGCATCGCGAAGGCCACCATCAGCGCCATCGCCCGGGAGGCCGGCTGCTCGCGAGGGATCCTCGCCCACTACTTCGATGACAAGGCGGACATTCTCGGCTCGGCCCTGGTGATGTCGCACCGCCGGGTGGCCGCGAGAATGGACGCCAGTGCCGCCGGGCACAGCGGGCTTGACGCACTGCGGATCGTGATGCTGGAGGCCCTGCCGCTTGACAAGCTGCGTGACCTCGAGGCGCAGATCGAGATCAGCTTCTGGGGACGCGCGCTTGGCAACCGGGCGCTGCGCGAGCTTCAGCACAGCGAGTTCGACCACCTGAGGAGGCGGCTGCGGGCCCATCTGGACGAGGCCGCCGAACTGGGCCAGCTCGGGCCGCAAGTCGACCTCGACCTGGCCACGCACCAGCTCGTCGTGCTGATCGACGGGGTGAGCGCCGAGCGGGTGCTCTATCCCGACCGGGTGCCGCCGCAGCGCCAGGTCGGCCTGCTCGACCGGCTGCTCGGCGACCTGCGGAACAGTCATGCCAGCGCGCGCACAGCCGCTGTCCAGCCTGGACAATCTCCTTCGTCGTCCGGGTGACCGGCCGCGGAAACCAAGGACCCTAGGAGGGTGCCGTGAAGTACCTGCTGATCCACCGCGTCGCAGAGCCCGTTCCCGGGCCGGAGGATGACCCGGCCGTCGCGAGCTCGCTCGGCGCATGGCTGGAGGAGATGACCGCACGCGGCGTGCTGGTGACCGGTGACCGGCTGCGCCCGGTCAGCGACGCGACGACCGTCCGGGTCCGTGATGATGAGCTGCTCCTCGCCGACGGGCCGTTCGCCGAGACCAAGGAGCAGGTCGCTGGCTTTGACGTGATCGACTGCGCGGACCTGGACGAGGCCGTCGAGGTTGCCTCGAAGCACCCTACGGCGCGGTTGGGGACCATCGAGATGCGGCCGTTCCTGACCGGATGGCAGCACGCGCTGAGCCGCTAACCCGGCCACCCGGGCCGCCGGCGGGCATCCGGCTGAAGGGCCGGCGGAGACGCGGGCCGGAGAAATCTGGCCGCGGTGTCCATCCGGGGCGTCACCGATCGTCGTGCGGGTGACGCCGGTCCCGCCCGGGGCCGGGACGCAACGGACAGGAGAATCCCCGATGAGTCTTCCCGCCGTCACCTCACGCGACCAGTGGCTCGTGGCCCGCAAGGAACTGCTGGCCAGGGAGAAGGAGCTGACCAGGCGCACCGATGCCGTGAACACCAGCAGACGGCAGCTGCCGATGGTGCGGATCGACAAGGACTACGTCTTCACCGGACCGGACGGTGCGGCCAGCCTGCTCGACCTGTTCGGCCCGAGCCGGCAGCTCATCATCCAGCACGTCATGTTCGATCCGGAGTGGGACGACGCATGCCCGAGCTGCACGGCGAGCCTGGACGAGCTGTCCGGCGCGCTGCTTCGCCATCTGCGGGGCCGCGATACCGCGTTCGCGGCGGTCGCCAGGGCGCCATTCGCCAAGATCGCTGGATACAAGGAACGCCGGGGCTGGGACTTCGCCTGGTACTCCTCGTACGGCAGCGACTTCAACTACGACTTCCACGTCACCATCGACGCTTCCGCGGCCCCGGTTCAGCACAACTACCGGGACGAGGCGGAGCTGAAGGAGGCTGGCATGGGCTGGATCCTCGACGGCGCGTCGGAGCAGCCGGGCGTCAGCTGTTTCCTGCGGGACGGCGACGCGGTCTTCCACACGTACTCCACGTTCGGCCGCGGCGCCGAGCAGCTCGGCGGCACCTACGCGCTGCTGGACATCACCGCGCTCGGCCGTCAGGAAGAGTGGGAGGAGCCGAAGGGCCGCGCGGCCGCGCCGCTCCAGTCGATGCCCGTCTTCGCCGAGTAGGACCTGACCAATGCTGATGACCGGGCCGGCCTCGGCCGGTGTCGCCCTGATCGCCGTGGCGACGCTGGCCGGGGCCTGGCTGGCCCGCCGGGCGGCCAGGATGCGAGCCGCGTCGCTGGCCTGCGCGGCGGCGGTCCTGCTGGCGGTGGTTCTCGCCGACCTGCTCCCCGATATCTGGCGAGACCTGCCCGCCGCCGGCCTGCCCTGGTGGGTGGCGGCGGGCGCGCTCGCGGCTGGCATCGCCGGGACGCATGTCCTGGCGCGACGTGGCTGCGCCTGCGGGACCTGCCCGAACCCCGGCGGGCCGGCCAGCAGCGAGGCCGTCAGCGGCAGCCAGGCGCGGGACGGCCGGGCCCGGGACGGCCGGGCCAGAGGCGGCCGGGCCCGGGGCGGGGCGACCACCACCGCACTAGGCCTGCACCGCGCGCTGGAGGGAGCGGCGGTGGTCCTCACCGGGTCGGTCGCCGTGATCGCAGCGCTGGTCATCCACGCCGGGAGCGAGGGGTTCGCCATGGGCGCGCTGCTCAGCAGGGAGCGCCGGGGCAAGGCGGCGGCGCTGCTCGCCACCACCTGCCTGAGCCCGGCGGTCGGTGCCATCGTGGCGAGCCAGGTCCAGCTCCCCGCCCAGGCCGCGCCGATCGTGACCGCCCTGGTCGCGGGCGTGCTGCTGCGGACGGCCGTGGCCGCCGTCCAGGCGGCGCTGGAAGAGCGGCGGACGATTCCCGGAACCTGGACGAATTTCGGCGCATACCGCTGACAGGCGACCAGGATCATGAAAAGCGATATTTATCCATCAGATCCGAATCGGGTAATTCGGATTCCTGGATCCGCACAAGAAAGGCCGCTCAGCTAACGACATATGGCCTATCGATCTGGCATAGTGCGGTGCCATGACGTTCCAGAGCGCCGATCAGAAGGCCGCCACCGGGCGGGTCGCCGTCATCGGCCTGATCGGACTAGTAACGGCCGGGATCTTGTACATCGTCGGCCGCGCCATCGTGAACACGTCAAGCTACTCCACGGTCGGGCTGTTCGGGCAGACCGGCGTGGGCGTGCTATCGCTCAAGTCGCTCCTGGCCACCATCGCGCTCGGACTGGCCGTCCTGCAGGTCGGGCTGGCCCTGTGGATCTACCAGAAGCTGCCGTTCGCCGGACGGGCTCCGAAGCGGATCGGGATCACGCACCGGACGGTCGGCGTGGTAGCCGTCATCGTCACCCTGCCCGTTGCCATTCACTGCGCGATCGCCTACGGCGTGCAGGTCAGTAGCCTCAGGGTCGGCATTCACTCGATCGCCGGGTGCTTCTTCTACGGCGCTTTCCTGGCCAAGGTGCTGCTCGTCCACACCAAGCGGCTGCCAGGCTGGGCACTTCCGGTCGCGGGCGGCATCCTGGCCGTCCTCATCGCAGTGCTCTGGTACACCTCGGCCCTGTGGTACTACAACGGCTTCAGCCTCCCGTAGAACGGCGACGGGTGACGTAGCGACCGCCTGGCTGCCGCGACGACCTCGTCGATGGCGTGGATGACCAGCCGCGGCCGGTCGAGATGGATGTAGTGCCCCGCATCCGGCACGATATCCGGGACGCTCCTGACGATCCTCGGTTGCTGCTCGCGCCGCGTCCTGGGCCACTGCTGATGCCTGCTCCAGCAGCTCGGTGATTCGATCTTCGCGATCGGCCAGATCGTGCTTCTCGGCGCCAACCGGAGCTGACTCAGAATCGGGTCTCCCTGCTGGCTCGATGAGCCACATCTGCTCATGCGATGGGTCGATGAGGACCAGGCCCGACACCAGGCCCGGCCGCGTCCATGAGACGAGCTGGGCGAGCAGGCCGCCCCAGCTGTGGCCGACGACGACGCAGCCTCCGCCCGTTTCGGCTGCGATGGCGGTGAGGTCGTCGATCTGCTGATCGAGCGCGAGCTGCTCCGGAGGATCGCTGAGGTCATATCCCGCGCGGTCGTATATGACCACCCGGCACCGAGCGGCCAGCGGCGCGAGGACCGGCGCCCAAGTCGTGGCCGGCGATGCGGCCCCGGGCTCCAGCACGATGGTCGGCGCGCCAGAACCGGCCTCGATCCACCGCAGCGCGCGGTCGTCCCGGCGAAGCTCGCCGCTGCGGATGCCGCCCGGCACCAGGGCACGAAGAGCCGTGGCCACGGGATCATCCGGCGGAGCCGGCTTGTCGGCCATGGCCGCATTATGGGGCCGCCCCCCGGTGCCCGCCTAGCCAGTTTCTGGCCGGCCTGGCCCGGGCGGGCACGACAGGACCCCTAGCTGCCGGGAAAGGGGCTAATGGCCCTGCCTGCCTGGGCCTGCAGTCTCGCAGCCTGGTGCTATCACCTGGAAAGGGAAGACAATGAACATACGCCCTACCCTCGCCGACCTCGGCCTCGGTACCGGGAAGAAGGCCAGGCTGCACCGCATACTCCACCAGAATGGCCTCGCCAACGGAACCGCGATCTTCCTGCCTTACGACCACGGGCTCGAGCACGGTCCGAGGGACTTCGCGGACTGCGCGGCCGCGAGTGACCCGAAGTACATCATCAGGCTGGCCCTGGAAGGCGGTTTCAACGGCATCGCCATCCAGATCGGGCTGGCCCAGAAGTTCTACTGGGACTACGCCGGCGAGGTGCCCCTCGTGCTCAAGCTGAACGGCAAGACAGACATTCCGTCGGCGATCGACCCGCTCTCGCCGGTCAACGCGACGGTCGAGGAAGCCGTCCGGCTGGGTGCGGATGCTGTCGGCTACACCCTCTACGTCGGGTCGCCCGCCCAGGAGCACGACTTCGCCCAGTACCTTCAGGTCCGCAAGGACGCGGAAAGACTCGGGATGCCGCTGATCGTGTGGTCCTACCCGCGTGGCGCCGCCATCGACAGCAAGGGCGGCAAGGACAGCTTCTATGCGGTGGACTACGCGGCCCGCATCGCCAGCGAACTCGGCGCCGACCTGGTGAAGGTCAACTTCCCGCATCCGGACAAGCAGGCCGGGGTCCCCGCCGCCTACCAGCGCGAATTCTCGCCCCAGCAGGCGATCGGCTCCGTGGTGAGTTCGGCCAACCGGACGCTCCTGCTGGTCTCCGGCGGCGAGCGGTCAGGCGATGAGGCGATGCTGGAGAAGGCGCGGATGTCGATGGAGGCCGGAGCGACCGGCCTGATCTTCGGCCGCAACATCTGGCAGCGCGATCACGACGAGACGCTGCGCTTCGTGGCCCGGCTCAAGGAGATCCTGGCCAAGTACCCGTCCGCGTAAGTTCGGAGGCGGCCACCCGCCCGTCCCTGCGTCGCTGCTGGAACTTCTCCTGACTTAGCGTCAACCTGGCGCCCGATTTAGACCCCGGCGCTACTTTGAGGAGACCCAAACTCAGGAGAAGTCCGCGCGGCGGTCATGCGCCGCCACTCGGCACGCGGGCCAGGGAGCACTCGGGCCCAGGGAACGAGCTAGCCGATCAGCGGCAGCCGGTTGTCCGGATGCGACGCCCGACCCGATGCGGCCAGGATCCAGGCGAGATCGTCGGTCAGGTCCGCCGGGCGGCGGCCAAGCGTCCGCCGGGCCAGCAGGTCATCGAGGATGGCCGCGGTCGCCGCAATCCCGGCCGGCGTGGCCACCGGATCCCGGCCCAGGGCTATGGTCAGGTCGAGGCCGTGGACGACCGCCTCGACGATCCGGCTGGCAGCGAACTCATCGACCCGCATGGGCGCGAAGTATCCGGGTCCGACCGTGCTCTCGGGCACCGACCGGCACCCCTCGACGGCCTTGCTGAACGTCTCGCCCAGGACATCGGCCATCTGCGCGGGAGTCTTGCCTTCCACCATCGTGTACGCGTATTCGTAAACGACGGGTCCCGTCTCCGACCGCGGGTTGATGAAGAAGCTGGTCCGGTCCCTGGCCGGCTGACTATCGCCGCGCCCTTCGATCAGCATCCGGGTCAGGCCGATGGAGATATCGAAGTGGCCGGCGAGCTCGAAGACGGTCCAGTGCGGCAGCTCGGGATCGACGGGCACCAGCTGCGTCGGCTTCGCCCACTCATCGGCCGGCAATCCCCGGAAGACCTGCTCGACTCGCGACAGTTCCTCCGCGAGGGTGTTCACGGTTGCCTCGTAATCTCCCACCCCTGAACTCCTCACCATGTCGTTCCCGGCCGGCCCTGCCGCCGGCCGGCGGCAGGGTCAGCATAAGCCCAGGAAACTGGCCCGAAGCCTTATCGAGGCCGAAACACCACCAATCCCGGGTAACCCTGGGCGCCGGCCGTCCGCCAGTCGCAGCGGCGGTGCAGGCAGCAGTACCGCCCGCCGTCATACTGGGCGCGTGCGCCTGGAAGCACGCCCTAGATCGGATCAATGAGGCCATGTCGACCAGCGAGACCTCCGGACGGCTGGCGCTGCCGGGCGCTAGCCTGCGCTACCAGGTGGCCGGGACCGGGCCGGCCGTCGTTCTCGTTCACGGGTTCGGCCTTGACCTGCGGATGTGGGATCCGCAGGTGGCGCGCCTCGCAGAGCGATTCCTGGTTGTGCGCTACGACTGCCGGGGCTTCGGGTCGAGCGGGCCGCTTGATCCCGCCGTTCCCTACACCCACGCCGAGGACCTGGTGGCGCTGCTCGACCAGCTGGGCATCGCCAGCGCGGCACTGTACGGCCTTTCCTTCGGCGTGGGATCCAGATTCCGAGGCCGGGATGGCAGAGGTCGCCCGCCAGGTCACGGCGGCGGGGGTCACGGCCGGCCAGCGGGCCTGGCTCGCGCATCCCCTGTTCGCGTCGGCTCGGGCCCAGCCGGACCTCGCCGCCCAGCTCGCCGAGATGGTCAGCGGCTACCCTGGTCAGCACTGGCTCGGCCAGGACCCGCACCGCCCGGACCGGCGTCGCCCGATCGATGCGCTGCCGGAACTGGCCATGCCGACGCTGGTGGTGGCGGGAGAGCGGGACGTACCGTGCTTCCTGGCCATAAGTGATGTGCTGGCCAGCCGCATCCCTGGCGCAGAGTCAGTCCGGATCACCGACGCCGGGCACATGGTGAACATGGAGCAGCCGGCTCTCGTCTGTGACCTGCTCGACCGCTTCCTCGGCCAGACCGCGAAGGGCTAGCTCACCGGAGCCAGCGCGAAGTTCATCTCGGTCACGTAACTGACGTCAGGCGGATCGTCAGGACCGGCCGGCCGGAACGTCCTGACCAGCGAGTCCCTGACGCCGAAGACGGCGTCGCTATCCAGGTAAGGATTGCCGGCGTCGAAGATATGCGTCGTGACGGGCCGGTAGCCGGGAGCGGCCACGATCGCGTGGATGTGAGCGGCCCGCCAGTGGTGCCGGGCCGCGTGCCGAATCAGGTCACCGACCGGGCCGTCGGTGGGAATCGGATAGCTGACCGGCCGGACCGCGCGGAACTCGTAGCTTCCGTCCGGTCCGGTGACGAAGACGCCGCGCAGGTTGAATGGCGGCTGCTCCGGGTCCTGGGTGTCGTAGAGCCCGTTGCTGCTGGCCTGCCAGACGTCCAGGGTCGCGCCCGCTACCGGTTCGCCGGCGGCGCCCGAGATCCGGCCGCGGATCAGGACCGGGCTGCCGTCCTGCGCGCGGCCGATCTGCTCGCCCATCGCGCGTTGCGGCGCTCCCGGGAGGTAGAACGGGCCGAGGATCGTCGGCTCGGTGGCATCGCTGGCGGCATTGACCTCGGCTACGAGCGATGACAGGCCGAGGACGTCGGATAGCAGGATGAACTCCTGCCGTTCGGCGTCGCACTTCTGCCCGGTGGCCGTGAGGAACTCGATTCCGGTCAGCCACTCTTGCGAAGTGAGCTTCGTCTCGACGGCGAACGCGTGCAGATGTGCGATGAGAGCGGCAAGCAGTTCGCGCAGGCGCGGGTCGGGGGTGCCCGCGTATGCGGCGAGCACCTGCTCGGTGAGATCCGTCGTCATGGTTCCAATTCTGGCGGGCTGACCGAGGCGCTGGCCGGCCGGACTACGCCGTCGCGGACGGACCGCCGTTTCCGAGCGCGTGCGCGCCTGCCGGACGGCGTGCCTTCACGATCCCGGCCATGCTGACCAGCGCCCCGGCCCCGATGAGGACCAGCCACGGCAGGTCAGAGTGGGCGGGCGACGGCGCCGTGCCGCCCAGTCCGGTCGCGGGCGCCCCGGACGGGGCGACCTTGCTGCCAGCCGCGTCCACGAGATCGTCGAGTGCCAGGTGGCCCGGGTCGTCGAGTACGACGATGGTGTGGATCGTGCCCGCGGCCAGCGTGATCTGGCTGCTGGTGCGGTCGGTCCGGCCGGTGGCGCTCACCTTCCAGCTACCTGGCGAGACGACCTTGTAGCTAGTCACCGAGCCGAATGCGACATGGCGCGCGATCACGGCGTGGCCGGCCCGCAGCGTGACCAGATGCTGGGTGAGCGAAGCCTGGATGATCCGCACGAGCGCCTTGCCCTTGGGGGTGGTGAGCCGGTCCCGCAGGACCTGAAGGCGCAGTCCCTTGGCCGGGCCCAGCCCGGCGACCGTGTACGCCGCGCCTGGCTGCACGTCTACTGTCGCCGAGATCACCGGTGCCGCCGACGGCGAAGCTCCAGCCGCCCGCATGGCCACGGTGTACTCGCCGGCCGGGACCTTCTGATAGCCGGAGATGGTCCCGTACGCGACATGGTGCACGACGATCAGGGCTTTGGAGTTGTGGAAGGAGTAGAGGTAGACATCTACGGCCGGCGTGTTCGGCGACAGGTGCGCCAGCCTCAGCCAGCCGGAGCCCTGCGACGCCGAAGCAGGGGCTGCTCCAACTAGCAATCCCAGTGCCAGCAGGGCCAGGCCGACGAGCCGGTACATGCGTGCGAATCTCGCTGTGGCGGTCATTGTCCTCTACCTAGTCGTCAGTGAAGTAGGTCGCTGGGGTTGGGTCGTGTCATCAGTGAAGTAGGCCGATGGGGTTGGGTCGTGCGAATCTCACCGAGACGATCGTCTGACCATGACGCGTGGTCGTGGTGACGGCGGCCGCCCGGTAGAGCGACTGCTGGCTGTGCAGGAACGACAGCAGCCAGCGGAGGTAAGCGCGGGCCGGCAGTCCGGACTTCGGGTCGTTGCCCGACAGCAGCACCCCGCTCAGGGGGACACCGGAACTAGCACCCGGGGCCTGGTCGTAAAAGCCCAGCACCCGGACGGCGTTACGCTGCGCCAGGGCCGGCAGCGTGATCAGCAACCGCGGATCGACCTGACCCGCCGCCAGCTCGGTCTGGGCGCTCGGCGGAAGCGCGATCTGCTTGTTGCCGATCAGCTGGGTGCCCAGGAGCTCCCTGGCCGCCAGGTCCCGGCTCAGCGCGAGCTGGTAGGCGGCGGCACCGTCGGGGGCGATCACCCGCACCGCCACCCGGTCCGGCCCGCTGCCGAAGCTAGCCAGGACCATGGGCGCGTACTCAGTGCTCAGGCGGCTGCCGAACTGGCTCTGCACCGCTGGCGTCGCGACGACCAGATCGGATCCCAGCGGGTCGGCCGCGGTGGGCTTGATGACCAGCAGGTCAGCGGACGGGACGCCCGCCTTGACCAGGTTGGCGCACATGACGGCGTCGCACCCGATCATCGCGCTGCGGCTGACCTCGCGCGAGATCCACCGGGCTGCCCTGGCCCGGGTCGCGGCGGCTCCGGACAGCGCCGCTGGCACCTTGCCGTTCGTACTCGCCAACCCAGGCTGCCTGACCAGGGCGACGGTCGTGCCGGCCGCTGTCGCGAGAACCAGAACGGTCAGGGCGACGAGCCAGATGACATGCCGGCGATGGCCGGAACCGGCCGCTCTCCGGCGGCCAGTTCCGGGGATCCTGGCCGGCCGGGTCTGGCTCACCGCGGACTCGGTCGCGACGGCCGCCTTCGGCGCCGCCTGCGCCGGACCGCGAGCCGGCTCCCGCATCATGGCCGCGAGCGGCCAGTCCTCGCCGGCCTGCGGCTCCCGGGCGACGTCCTTGCTGGCAGGCGCGTTGACGGTCGGCCATGGCGGTCCGGAAGCAGGATGCCTGACCCGGTCACGAGCGGTCTTGGTATCGCGCGAATGCAGCACAGGCTGGAAAAGCAGGCGTACATTATCTGGCAGCTCCGGCGGTGCCGGATGCGGCCGACCGTAGCCGCGGCCTTCAGAGCGCGGCCGGTGGCGGCTCGGTGTGCGCCGCTGCGGCAAGGCCGGCAGGCTGTCCCCCGCAGGCGGGGGAAGCACGGTGCCGCTGGCGCTGCCGGGCTTACGCCGAATCCACTTTTCCTCACCCATGCTCGGTTCCCGATTCGGAGATTAGGCCATACGGACATTAGTAGCGTGTGGCGTCAGACGCAATGCGAATCTGCATATTTTTATGCCAGCAAGGGATAATTCCGGCAGTAAATGCCTGATAAGCGTGCTTATGCTCGGCATCGGCACGCGGCTGGAAAGCAGGATCGCGGCGGCGCGGGGCGGCGCGGGCAGCCGATCGCAGGGCGGCGCGGGCAGCCGATAGCAGGGCGGCGCGGGCGGCAGCCGAGGGCCGACCGCCGAGGGCCGACCGCCGCCCGGCAGTTCACGAGCTCGGGCGCCCCGCGTGCGCCCAGCTCATCGCCGGCGGCCAGCCGGTGCCCTCGCACACGGGTACCGATGGCGCGTAGCAGCGCACGACCTCAGTCAGCCGGGCCCGGTCGGCGCGCCAGCCGATCATCCGGCGGTAGGCGAACCGGACCGTTTCATCGCCGCTCTCGCCGCCGGATCTTGCCTGGCGATCCCGCTTTCCTGCGTTCCGCATTCCGCCGTCCCGCATTCCGGTATCCCGCACGACGGCGCCGCGCATTCCGGCCCCGACGCATTCCGGCGCCGCGTATTCCGGCGCCGCGTATTCCGGCGCCGCGTATTCCGGCGTCCCGCATTCCGCCGTCCGGCATTCCGCCGTCCGTTATCCCGCCGTCCGGTCTCGCGTCCCGCAGGCCGACGGCGGCATCGCGGACCCGGACGCCGACACAGCGGTACGCTCTTCGGCCGCGCCGCCCGGGACCTGGCTCGGTGAACAGTTCCACGGCGCTGATACTGTCCCATGGCACGTCTTCCCTGACCGGGCCGGAACCGAAGTACACCCCGTCGCTGTGGACTGCGAACAGAACCTCTCGCCGGGCGGCCCGGTGCAGCTCGACGCCGCACGCCGCCAGCAGGCCGAGCTCTCCCACCGCGAGGACCACCGCCGTCGGGATGTCAGGGAAGGCCCCCCGAGCAGCCACGACCATCACGGCCAGGGCCGTCCATATCGCCAGCCCGAGCAGTGCGGCCAGGACGCCTCGCATCCCGTACCTGACGACATAGTCGTCGGCCACGAATGCCGGTCCCCTCGTCGTCATCGCTCGCTCGTTCCTGGTCGGCGTGGTCGGCGCGGTCGTCGCCCGCCCCTGCTAAGCGCACGCAGGTCCCCATGGGTTTCCCCCGATATCGACGACAAAACAGATCACGATTAGAACCTCTAGCGCGCCTAATTGACTACAGGTCAAGGAATGCCGGGCTCGGTGCATACTGTCTAACCGGGACCGCCGCGGCCGGTCCGGAAGCAGCACAGCCAGCTGGGAGGCCTGACCATGCCCATCGACATGCGCGAGCTAGCGGACGACCTGACCGCCGAGACGACCGCGCTACGGGAAATGGTCGCCGACCTCGACGAGGCCGCCTGGCGCACGCCGACCCCAGCCGAGGGATGGACCATCGCCGATCAGATCAGTCACCTGGCCTTCTTCGATGACGCCGCGATCCAGTCAGCGGCCGATCCGGAGGGGTTCGCCGCCGGGCTGGAACGGGCCATGATGGTCGGCGACCTCGACACTGACGACCTCGCTAGGCGTTATCGCTCGCTGACCGGCGCCGACCTGCTCGCCTGGTTCGACGCGTCCCGCCGCCGCCTGATCAAGGTGTTCGCCGAGCTGGATCCGGCCCTCCGGCTGCCGTGGTTCGGCCTGCCGATGAGCGCGGCCTCGTCACTCACGGCGCGGATCATGGAGACCTGGGCCCACGGCCAGGACATCGCCGACGCCCTGGGCCAGGTCCGCGAGCCCACTGCTCGACTGCGGCATATCGCCCACATCGGCGTCCGGGCCATGCCGTTCAGCTTCACCGTCAACGGGCTCGAGGTACCTCCTGAGCCGGTCAGGGTGGAACTCACCGGGCCGACCGGCGAGGTGTGGACCTGGGGTCCCGGGCACGCGGCGAACCGCGTGACCGGGCCGGCGCTTGACTTCTGCCTGCTGGTCACTCAGCGGCGGCACCGCGACGATACGGCGGTCCTGGCTGAGGGCCAGGTAGCGGACCACTGGCTCGCGATCGCCCAGGCGTTCGCCGGGCCGCCAGGCGAGGGTCGCAGACCCGGCCAGCACGCCTGACGCGCCCGGACCTGCCCCGGAAGGCCGGACGGCCAGGTCGGCTGGCGGTCATGCGACGGCCGGGTGGCTCCTGGCGGGCCAGCCGACATCACCATGGGACGACGCCGGCCAGCCCGCCTGTCCCCTCGGAGCCTCTTTCGTTCCGCCTCAGGTCAGTGCGCCTGGCCTGCCGGGACATGGCGGCCAGGCTCCGGCAGCTGACTCGGATAAGGGCGCCCAGCCGGACGGACTATGGGCGAGCCAGTAAGGGAAAGCCCGGCCGGCTGGACACGTGTGACTGGCACGCGGCGGGGAAGCTCCTCACGCGTGCGGTGCAGGCGCAGTGGTCGGATCAGCGGACGAGGCACCGTCCTTCGTCCGCCGGTGCGCGCCGGAGTGGCGCCGGCCGACGGGCAGCAGAGTCCGCGGCGCTGTCCGACGCTGCCTGGCCAGCGCGGGCATCCAGGAGACTCCGATCGTCGCTGGCCAGCCGAGCAGATCGCCATGGCGGAACGAGCCTGTCCTGGTGCGAGGCATGTGGCCATCCCTTCGTCGCGGCCGCGCCTGTCATATGGAATGACCGGGAAGCCGCCCCGTTATGACGCGGAACAGGGCAAGATTTATTTGCGGGAGCTAATGAATTCCAAGCCGGGACAGAAATGACAGAACCGCTGGCCGTGACCGCCGCCTCCAGCGACGCCGAGCTGATCAGCGCGGTGCGATCGGGAGACGCCGACGCGTACGGCATCCTTTACCAGCGCCATAGCCACGCGGCCCGCCGGGTAGCCAGGCACATCACGCCCGGTGCCGCCGACGTCGACGACGTGGTCGCCGAGACCTTCGTCCGGGTGCTCGCGGCGATCAGGCGCGGCGGCGGGCCGGCCGAGGCGTTCCGCCCCTACCTGGTCACCGCGGCCCGCCGGGTGGCCCTGGATCACCTCAGGGGCCAGCGGACCCAGGTTCCGACCGACGACGCCGAGCTGCCCGATCCTGGCGAGCCGTTCGTCGATGCGGCCGAGGCCAGCCTGGAGCGCTCGCTGGTCAGCCGAGCCTTCGCATCGCTCCCCGAGCGCTGGTCGGCGGTGCTCTGGCACACCGAGATCGAGCAGTGCCGGCCGGCCGAGGTCGCTTTACTGCTCGGCATCAGCCCGAACAGCGTGGCCGCGCTCAGGTACCGTGCCCGCGAGGGCCTGCGGCAGGCGTACCTGCAGATGCACCTGTCCACGGCCCGGGCCGAGTGCCAGGCCGCGGCCGGCAAGCTCGGCGCCTACGTGAGGGGCGCGCTGTCCGGGCGGGACGCCCGCCAGGTGGACGGCCACCTGAGCCAGTGCGGCGACTGCACGGCCGCGCACGCCGAGCTCGTCGCGATCAACGAGACCATGCGCGGCGTGCTCGCCCCGGTCATCCTGGGCGGCCAGGCCGCCGCCTACCTCGCGCAGGGTGTGGCTCACGGCACCCTCGCCGCGGCCGCGGCCGACGGGTTCAGGACCGGGATGGGCTGGCTGGTCAGGCTGTGGCAGCGCCCGGTGCTGCCCGTCGCGGCCGGCGTCGCGGTGGCCGCGATCGCCGTCCCGACAGTGACGTTCCTGAATCCGCCGCCATCACCGCCTGGTCCGCCGGGCGCGGCCGGGAGGGCCGGCCCCGGCGCGGCCGGGCGGCCCGGCCTGATCGCCCCGGTCAGCCGCACCTCAGCCGGTCCCGTCACGTCGGCCCGGCCCACGCCGCCAGGCCGATCGCATCCGTCGCCGGGCCCGCCGGGTACTGGATCACCGACGCCATCGCGGACGCCCTCGCCAACTGGCACGCCGACCCCGTCGCCGACTAGGAAGCCGAGCCCGAGGCCGACCGGTCCTGGCGTGAAGGCCGAGCTCGGGGTGAGCGTGCACGTGACCGGCCTGCTCAATCTGGGGGTCACCGACGTCGTCGCGGTGAACGTCGACGATCCGGGCGGGGCGGCTACCGGCGGGCTGACGGCCAGCATCGGGCTGCCGGCCGGGATCACCCTGCTCGGGCTGGCGTCCGGATCGTCAGGCTGGACGTGCTCGGGCTCGACCTGCTCGCACGGGCCGCTCGCGGCGGGAGCCGCCTCGACCGTCTCGCTCCGGATCCTCGTCGCGACCCTGGACGGCTGCGGCAAGCCGGTGACGGCCAGCGTAGTCAGCGGGTCGTTGTCGGCGGCCGGCCAGTCAGCAGCCACGGTCTCGTGCGGGCTGCTCTAGTCAGGGGCTTTCTAGTCAGGGCTGCTCTAGTCAGCTCTAGTCAGGGGCTGGGGTGCGGGCCGGTGGGTCTGGGCGCTCGGTCTCGAGGTCGGGGTGGATAACCCAGACATTAGGTTCCCGGCACGAGCCGAGATCGGCGCTCCGGTCGATCCGCAGGGTCGCGAGGCCCTCAGGAAAGACGTATTCTCCCGACCCCGGGAAGAACATCTCCGTGCCGGTTGTACTCAGGCCAGACCGATGGTGCCCGGCAGCCGACCTCCCACAGATCTGGCCGCTCAGCCGCGGTATGAATCGTGATCATGGCCAAGGTCGCCCCGTGCTAGTCGTCGGCCGAGCGGCGGAGGCGCTTGGTCTGGGACCGGCGCTGCTTGTCGGCCAGCCGGCGCTCGGTGGCCCGGCGGCTCGGCCTGGTCGGCCGGCGGGGCCTGGGCGGCGGTGCGGTCGCCTCGGTCAGCAGCTCGGCCAGCCGGGCCGCGGCGGCCTCCCGGTTGCGCAGCTGCGAGCGGTACTCATGGGCCGTGACAGTGACGACGCCCCCGGCCAGCCTGCCGTCGAGCGCGGTCAGCGCGCGCTGCTTCAGGGCGGGCGGCAGCGCGTCGCTGGCGGCCAGGTCGAACGAGAGCTCGGCGCGGGAGTCGCTGGTGTTCACATGCTGGCCGCCAGGTCCAGGCGACCGGGAGAACCGCCAGGCCAGCTCGTCGGGCGGGATCGTCGTTCCGCGCACGGTGACTTCGAGGCTCATCGCCATCGCCTGTGCCAGCCGCGCCCGGTCATGCCTCTATTCTCGCCGGCCGGCTGGCCAGTCCTGGACGGTAGCGGCCAGGGCGTACCATTCCCGGCACTGACGTCGCAGCTCAGGGCCCAGCCGGGGCCGCCTGCGCTCGAGATCGGAGCAGCATGAACGACACGGCGAGATCAGTCCTGGTGACCGGCGCGTCGGCGGGCATCGGCATGGCCTGCGCCGACCGGCTGTACGCCGCGGGCTGGACCGTCACCGGGGCGAGCAGGCGCGGCACCTCGTCCGGCGGCTGGACCGGCCTGGTGATGGATGTCGATGACGCGGAGTCGGTGCGCTCGGGGGTCGCCGCCGTGCTGGCGGGCAGCGGCCGGATCGACGCGGTGGTCACGGCGGCCGGGTGGGGACTGGCCGGCGCCGTCGAGTGCTCGGCCATCGACGAGGCCAAGGCCCAGCTGGAGACCAACTTCTGGGGCACCGTCCGGGTAGTCCAGGAGGTACTTCCCGCGATGCGGGCCTCCGGCGCCGGCCGGATCGTGCTGATGAGCTCGATCGGTGGCGTGATCGGGATCCCGTTCCAGGCCTACTACAGCGCGAGCAAGTTCGCGCTCGAGGGCTTCGGCGAGGCCCTCGCGTACGAGGTGGCCCCGTTCGGCGTGCAGGTGACGCTGGTTCAGCCCGGGAACGTCCGCACCGACTTCACAGCGAGCCGGAGGATGGCCAGGGCGGCGGCCAGCGACACGGTCTACGCGGCGGCGTCCGGCAAGGCGATCAGCCTGATGGAGCGGGACGAGCGGAACGGCGTGCCCGCCACCGACGTCGCCGCTGTGGTGCTGCGGGTGCTCGGCTCGGCGAAGCCGCCGCGCCGGGCCTCGGTCGGCAAGGCCGGCGAGCGGGCCGGCCTGCTCGCCAAGCGGCTGCTGCCGTTCCGCGCCTTCGAGGCGTCGGCCAGGAAGAGCCTCGGCGCCTGAGCCCCCGGCTGGGCGATCTTCATGATCCTGGTCGCCCGTCAGTGATATCCACTGAGAGACGACCAGGATCATGTAGCCGGGGTCGGGCACGGCCGCAGGGGCGGCCGCGGCGGGTGGCTAGATGATGCGCAGCGCTTCGGCGGGGGCCAGGCGGGCGGCGCGCAGGGCCGGATACAGGCCGGCGACGGCGCCGAGCAGCAGCGCGATCCCGACCGAGGCGAGCAGGACCGGAACGGGCACGACCGCGCTCCAGTTCCTGGTCGCCGCGAAGACGGTCGTCGCGAAGCCGCCCAGCAAGGCCCCGGCCACGCCGCCCGCGCCGGCCAGCAGGGCGGCCTCGGCGACGAACTGGATGCCGATGTGCCACCGGCTGGCCCCTAGCGCACGCCGCAGACCGATCTCGCCGCGCCGCTCCAGCACCGCGATCACCATCACGTTCGCGATCCCGATGCCGCCGACCAGCAGCGCGACGGCGCCGAGTCCGAGGAACAGGCTCTGGAACGCGGCCGAGGCATCGGCCCGCGCGATCAGCGCGTCGGCCGGGTTGGCTACGGATACGTCCTGCGGGGCGGCGGGGTCGGCCGTCGCGGGCAGCACCGCCTGGACCGCGGTCACGCTCGCCGGGCTGGTCCGCACGTAGAGCTCGACCGGACGTCCGCTGGAATGCAGCACCCGCTCGGCGGCACCGAATCCGATCAGCGCCGTCCGGTCGAGCTCAGGCGCGAGCGAGATCCGGTCCAGGATCCCGACCACGCCGAACCAGTGGCTGCCGAGCCACAGCCGGACGGAGCCGTCGGCCCGGTCGACACCGAGCGCGCTCGCCGCGTCCGCGCCCAGGACGACGGCCGGGTAGCGCGCGGTGGCAGCGGACAGGAACCGGCCCCGCGCCAGGTGTCCCTGCAGCGTGGCCAGCAGGTTCGGGTCCGCGCTGTAGACCGTGATGGCCTCGGTGTTCACGGCGGGGATGTGATCGTTGCGGTAGACGCCGGCCCGGACATCCCCGATCGCCGACGCGGCGAGCACCGGCCCGATCCTGCGCACCATCGCGGGCGCCGTTCGCGGCAGGGCGAAGTTCGCGCCGGTGACCGACTGGCCGGGAGTGACGGTCAGCAGGTTCGTCCCGAGGGCGTCGATCTCGGCCACTAGCTGAGCGCGGCTCGAGCCGGAGATCCCGAAGACGGACACCATCGTGGCGATGCCGAGCGCGATGCCCGCCGCCGACATCAGGGCGCGCGCGGGCCTGGCCCGCAGGCCGAGCGCGGCCACCGGCACTATGTCACGCGCCAGCAGCGCCGAGCGCGCCGGTCTCATGCCGGCTCGCTATCGCCGCTGATCGCCCCGTCGCGCAGGCTGATGATCCGGCCCGCGATCGCGGCCAGCTCCGGGTTGTGTGTGACGAGGACGATGGTCGCACCGCCGGCGTTGAGGCCGGCCAGCAGCGCGACGATGCCCGCGCCCGTCGCGGTGTCCAGGCTTCCGGTCGGCTCGTCGGCCAGGATGATGGCCGGATCGCCGACGAGAGCCCGCGCGATCGCGACCCGCTGGCATTCGCCGCCAGACAGCGCGCCGGGCCGGTGGGCCGCGCGGTGAGCGAGGCCCACCCGGTCAAGTGCCCCGGCCGCCGCGCGGCGGCGCTGGGCCGCCGGCACCCCGCGGTACAGCAGGCCGCAGGCCACGTTGTCCAGCGCCGACATGGTAGGGATGAGGAAGAACTGCTGGAAGACGAATCCGATCCGGCTCGCCCTGATCCCGGACAGGCCGTGATCAGAGAGCTGCGCGGCGGCCGCCCCGGCGACGCGGACCGACCCGGAGGTCGGCCGTTCCAGCGTTCCCGCGATCGCGAGCAGAGTGGACTTGCCCGACCCGGACGGTCCCATCACCGCGACGAACTCGCCGTAGCCGACAGTCAGGCTGACCGAGTTCAGCGCCACCACCGGCCTGGCCCCGGGATGCTTCTTGGTGACATCGGTCATGACGAGGGCATTCACTGGGCCACCACCACCTTCGTGCCGGGAGCGAGATGAGCGCCGCTGACCTGGACCAGCCCGCCGGCGAAGATACCGGCGCGTACGCCGACCAGCCGGTGCCGGCCAGCGGGCGTCACGATCTCCAGGCCGTATCCGCCGCCGGACAGCGCGAGCAGTGCCGATACCGGCACCGCGAGGACGTGGCGTACCGACTGAATGGTGAGCGATACCTGAACGGGAACGCCGGTGCCGGTCCCGGTCACGCCGGGCCGGTCCGGCGTCACGGTGATCACCGGGGACGCCCCCGCGGCCGGCGCCCCGCCCGAGCCGTGCGCGGCTCCCGCGGAACCGCCCGCCGCCGGGGCCGGCCCGACGCCGCTGACCCGGCCCGGAGTCCTGGTCAGCGACGGCAGGACGATCGATACCCGGTCGCCGACGGCCACCGGCGGCAGGTTCGGATTGACCGGGACGACGACCGTCCGCCTGGCCGTCGTCACCTGATAGGGATCCTGCCCGGGCACGGCCGCCTGGCCCGGGGTGACGTTCGCCGTTCCGACCCTGATCGGTGCCGGGATGAAGATGACCTGGCCGAGCGCGACCTGGCCGGTGACCAGCACGCCGGCCGCGGCCTGCCAGCGCTGCACGGCGTCGTCGGTGAGCCAGTCGTACTGGCCGGTCGGCGCCGAGAACAGGCCGCTCGCGTACCCGAGGGAGATCAGGTTGGCCTGCAGTTCGCTGATGTCCGGCCCTGGGGCGATGCCCGGTGCCATCGGCCGCCAGGCGGGCGTGCGGCCCCGCATCGCGAACACCGGCTCGTTGTCGACGCGGTACAGCACGCGGCCCGCCCTGATCGTCGCCCCGCCAGCGGGCACGCTGGTGTAAGTGCCGGCCAGCAGGTTGGTCAGCGGCCTGGCGGGCGCGTAGCCGAGGGTCCCGGCCGTCAGGACGGTCGTCGACAGGTTGGTCAGCACGACCGAGGCGGTCGTCAGCCTGATCCGTGACCGGGCGGCCGGGGCGGCGGCGGTGCCGGTCAGCGCGACAGCCGCCACGACGCCGGCCATAGCCGCCGCGATCAGCGCGGCCGACCGGGTGAACCTGCGCTTCATGGGCCGGTCCCGTTGTCGTGGACGCCAGCGGGCAGGAAATGCCTGCAGGCCGCGTCGGCCGCCCTGAACTGCGGCGAGTACCGGCCGAAGTTATCCGGGATTCCCGGCACCCGGCCGAGACTGAGCTCGCCCTCGGGCGTGGGATCGAGCATGCCGATGTCGTGGGCGCGCATGCACCGGGCATAGCCGGTCAGCGCGGGGAGCTCGGGCGCCGCCTGAGCGGCCGCGCCGGCCTGCTTCATCGCGATGATCGGCTGCAGGAAGTGCATGCACGCGGTGAACGCGGGCCGGTTCGCGGCCGTCTGCCCCGGGATCTCGATGCTGAGGCCGGAATGGCCGGCGCGGTGGTACGGATCAGGCATCTGGACGCCGTGGCCGCGCATGCAGTGAGCGAAGTCCACCATGTCCCTGTCACTTTGGGCGACGGTAAGCTTCCCGGCCGCCGGGGACCGGGCGGCATGCCCGGGCAGGTGCGCCACCTGCGGGGTCCCGGGCCCCGCCGAGCACGCGACGGCAGCCAGCGCCGTCGCCGGCAGGGCCAGCCACGCGGCCGCACTTCGCGTCAGCTGCTTCCGCCGACGGGTGTGAGCTTTCATGTCGATGCCTCCTCGCGACTGGCGGTCGGGCCAGTCCCCGGAAGCGTGCGCCGCCAGGCGTTACACGGACGTCACGCGACCTGGTCCGCCGCACCGCGACCGGCTCCCTGCGCGGACGACGAAGCGCAGGTCAGCCGCGCGCGAGGGAACGGCGGCCGGCCCGGCGTGTGATGCCGTTGTGATCCGCGGTCATGCACTATTAGGTCGTGCGCGTACTAGTGGCGGAAGATCAGGCCGAACTGGCCGACGACATCGCTGACGGCCTGCGGGACCAGGGCATCGGCGCTGACGTCGCCTACGACGGCGCGGTCGCGATCGAGAAGGCGCTGATGACCGCGTATGACGTGATCGTCCTCGACCGCGACCTGCCGCGGGTGCATGGCGACGCCGTCTGCGCCACGCTCGCGGCCGCGACATCACCGGCCAGGATCTTGCTGCTGACGGCGGCCAGCACGGTCAGCGATCGGGTCGACGGCCTCAATCTCGGCGCCGATGACTACCTCACCAAGCCGTTCGCGTTCGCGGAGCTAGTCGCCAGGGTCCGCGCGCTGGCCAGGCGCGCTCCCGCCGCGCCGCCGGTGATGGTCCGCGGCGGCCTGGTCGTTGACCGGGCCAGGCGCCGGGCCAGCAGGAACGGACGGCCGCTCTCCCTGACCAGGAAAGAACTCGCGGTCCTGGAGGAGCTGGTGGTCGCCGACGGGGCGGTCGTCAGCGCCGAGGATCTGCTCGAGCGGGTCTGGGACGAGAACGCCGATCCCTTCACCAGGACCGTTACCGTCACGCTGGCCCGGCTCAGGCGCAAGCTCGGCGAGCCCGACCTGATCGAGACGGTGGTCGGCAGCGGCTACCGCCTGCCATGACCGGCCCGTCGCGAGCCGGGCTGAGCCCGGTGCGCCGGATCAGGCGGCTCTGGCCGCAGAAGGTCAGGACCAGGCTGACATTCACGTACGCGGCCCTGTTCCTCCTGGGTGGCTGTGCTCTTCTGGGTCTGACCTACGGCCTGATGGCGGCCAGCCTGCGCGCCACATCGGCCACATCGGGCAAGCCGGCCCTGTCAGCGAGCCAGTACGTCAGGCTCTGCAAGAAGCCTGCTCCGAACCAGAGCAGCGGCCCGGCCAAGCCAGGCGGGCCGGCCAAGCGAAGCAAGCCGGCGCCGATGTCCAGCAAGCTCGCTCACCTATGCGAGCAGGCCTACCTGCGGGGACAGACATCCGGGTCGTCGCAGCAGCGAGACCGGGCGCTGCACAGCCTGCTGCTGTTCTCCGCGCTCGGGCTTGGCGTCATGACGATCGCGTCGGCCGGCGCGGGCTGGATCGTGGCCGGCCGGGTGCTGCGGCCGGTGCGGGCCATGACCGAGACCGCTCGCCGGGCATCCGTGCAGCACCTCGGCGAGCGGATCGGCTTGTCCGGGGCGCGGGACGAGCTGAAGGAGCTGGCGGACACCTTCGACGACATGCTCGAGCGCCTGGACCGCGCGTTCTCGGCCCAGCGCCGGTTCGTCGCCGACGCGTCACACGAGCTCCGGACGCCGCTGACCGTCATGCGGACCGCGATTGACGTCACGCTGGCCAAGCCCGCGCGGACGCCGGACCAGCTTGAGTCGATGGCGGTCAGGGTCCGCAACTCGATCGACCGGGCCGAGGCGATGATCGACGCCCTGCTGACGCTCGCGATCAGCGAGCAACCCGCGGCATCCAGAAACGAGCCGTTCGACCTGGCCACGGCGGCCCAGGACGCTGTCGAGATGGCCACGGACGAGATCAGGCGCCTGGACTTGCGGGTCCATGCCGACCTCGATGCCGCGGGGACGACCGGAGACCCGGACCTGCTGGACCGGATGATCAGCAACCTGGTCGGCAACGCGGTGCGGCACAACACCCAGGGCGGGGACATCAGGCTCGCCTCCGGGGTGCGGGACGGGATGGCGTTCCTTCGGGTCAGCAACACGGGGCCGAAGGTTCCCGAGGATGTCCTGCCGTCGTTGTTCGAGCCGTTCCGCCGGCTCGAAGGAAGGACTGGCCGCGCTGACGGTGCCGGACTCGGACTGGCCATCGCCCGCTCCGTCGCTGCCCTGCACGGCACCACCGTGCAGGCCAGTGGCCGGGTGGCCGGCGGCCTCGACGTGGAAGTCGCTCTGCCCGCCCGGCTCACCAGCGGCACCGGCTGACGCGTTGGCGTGCTGATCTTTGGGCATGATGCCCGATGGGGAACGATGCGTGACTTCATACGCACACTGAGTAGTGGGGGCCTGTGATGGCGGGACTGCTTCAAGCGGACAGGATCGGCCCGGTCGACGTGGCGGTCATCGCGTTCGACGGCCACGACCTCAACGGGGATGTCGCGCCGGCCCTGGCCGATCTCCAGGCCAGCGGCACGGTCAACGTCATCGACCTGGCGTTCGTCAGGAAGGACGCTGACGGCTCGACCGCGATCGTCGAGGTCGCGGACGAGACCGTGGCCGCGGCCTTCGACCGGATCGCCGACTCGCAATTCGACCTGCTCAGCGAGGCCGACCTGACCGACCTGGCCCGAGGGCTCGAGCCCGAGTCAGCGGCGATGGTCGTGGTCTGGGAGAACAGCTGGGCGGCGCGGTTCGCGTCGGCCGTCAGGCAGTCGCACGGGCGGGTAGCGATGCTGGAGCGGATACCGCACGAGAACGTCGAGCGGGCCATCACCGCTCTGCAGGAGTAGGAGCGTTCATGCGCAGAGGAATGCGGGGCAGGCCGATGCCCCGGCGGATGGGACGGCCGGGGCTGCTGGGCACCGTGGCCAGGACCGCGGTGGTCGCCGGCACGGCAACCGCCGTTGTCGGCGGGGTGCACCGGCACCAGGACCAGAAGACGGCCGACCAGCAGGCCGCCGACGCGCAGCAGGCACCGCAGCAGGTACCGCAGCAGGCAGTGCCGCCGCAGGCCGCGGCGCCGGGCGGTGAGGATCGGCTGGCGAAGATCAAGGAACTCGGCCAGATGCGGGACCAGGGACTGCTGACCGACCAGGAGTTCGCGTCCGAGAAAGCGCGCCTGCTCGCGACCTAGCCGCACGGGGACCGCCGCGAACTGCGGATTCTGCCCGGCATGCCAGAATGTTCCCGTGCCGTCACCGCCTGATCCCGGAGCCAGCCGCCCGGCTTCGCCGGCCGCGGCAGCCAGCGGCGACCGGCTCGCGTGGCTGGAGGAAGGCGCGCATCAGGTCGTTCCTGGGGTCTACCGGATCCCGCTGCCGCTCCCGTTCGACGGGCTCCGGGCCGTGAACGCCTACGCCATCGAGTCCGCCGACGGCCTGACGATGATCGACTCCGGCTGGATGCTGGAGACGACCAAGGACCAGCTCGAGCGCTCGCTGGCGAGGATCGGCGCGGGGTTCGCTGATATCCGCCGGTTCCTCGTGACCCATATTCACCGGGATCACTACACGCAGGCGATCGGCCTGCGCCGGATCTTCGGGATGAAGGTCGCGCTCGGCGCGGACGAGAAGCACTCGCTTGACCGGTTGCTCGGCAAGGATGCTTTCGCGATGTCGCCGCAGGCCGAACGGCTGATCAGGGCTGGCGCCCAGCCCCTGATGGAGAAGATGGCGCAGGCCGGGATGCGGCCGCCGACCGGTGACCACGGGTACGAGGAGCCGGACGAGTGGATCTCCTCGGGCGCGGTCTTCGACCTTGGCCGCCGCACGCTCGAGGCGATCGCGACCCCTGGGCATACCCGCGGCCACGTGGTGTTCGCCGATGCCCAAGCCGGGCTGCTCTTCGCCGGGGATCACGTCCTGCCCCACATCACCCCGTCGATCAGCCTGGAAGCAGCGCCGCAGGAACTGCCGCTGCGTGACTACATCGAGTCGCTGCTGCTCGTGCGCCGGATGCCGGACCTGACCCTGCTGCCCGCCCACGGCCCGGTCGCGCCGAGCGTGCACGCCCGGGTAGACGAGCTGCTCGACCACCATGACGCGAGGCTCGCGGCCATGCTCGCCGCGCTGGCCGACGGCCCGCGGACGGGCTACGAGGTGGCGCTGGCCATCCGGTGGACATCAAGAAGCAAGGCCCTGACCGAGCTCGACCTGATGAACCAGATGCTGGCCGTCGGCGAGACGCTCAGCCACCTGGACCTGCTGGTCGCCCGCGGAACGGCCGTCGCCGAGACCGGCAGCGGCGCCTGGCTCTACCGGCCGGCTGAGCTAGCTGGCCGGCTAGCCCGCCAGGCCGGCGTAGGCGACCGCGACCTCGGCGGCAAGCGCGGCGTTGTCAGCGATCAGGGCCCGGTTCACCGCCACGCTGCGGCCGTCGCTCAGCTCCTCGACCAGGGCCAGCACGGCCGGGGTGACCGCCTGGCCGGTGATCCCGTCCGCCTGTACCCGCTGCACGGCGCTGCTGATCAGATCGGTCAGGTCGAGGCCGCCGGCGGGCGGCCGGGCCAGGATCAGGCCGCCGCGGGAGTTCAGTCCCCAGTGGGCCAGTGCCACGCGGGCGGCCTCCGCGGCGGTGCCGACCACGGCCGAGACGGGCGGGCCGCCGGCGGCGGTGTAGAAGAGCGGCAGCGTCGGCGTCTGCCAGCCGAGCACCGGAACGGCCAGGGTCTCCAGCAGCTCCGCGGTGGCCGGCACGTCGAGGATCGACTTGGCTCCCGAGCAGACCACGACCACCGGAGTGCGGGCGATCTGAAGCAGGTCGGCGGAGATGTCGAGCGACTCGGCGAACCCCCGGTGCACGCCGCCGATGCCGCCCGTGCCCATGAACGTGATCCCGGCCAGCCGGCAGGCGGCCAGGGTTCCGCCGACCGTGGTCGAACCGAGAGCGCCCTGGACGACGCAGGCCGCGATGTCCCGCGCGCCGACCTTGCGAGCCCCGCGGCCGGCTTCAGCGAACCGCTCCAGTGACCCGCGATCGAGCCCGACGCGGAGCGCGCCGCCGACGATGCCGACCGTGGCCGGCACCGCGCCCGCGGCCCGCACCCGGTCCTCGGACTCGACCGCCGCGGCCAGCCCGCGGCCGGCCGAGAAGCCGTGCGAGACCAGCGTGGTCTCCAGGGCCACGACCGGAAGGCCGGCCGCCAGCGCGCTGGCGACCTCGTCGGCTACCCGCAGCGCAATCGTCACGGCACCGCCCCAATCGTCGCCACGGCCCTGGCCGCCGCGGCGAGGCCAAGGTGAACACCGCCGACAAGATACCCGGCTGCGAACGCGTCCCCCGCGCCGGTCGCGTCCGCGGGCTCGGTCGCCGCGGCCGGGTAGCGCTGGCCCGCGACCACGACCCCGCCGGCGCCGAGCTTGGTGATCATCTCCGCGCCCGGCAGGTCGCCGATCAGGTCGGTCTCGGCGCCGTTGCCGAGTACCAGGTCGGGCTGGAGTTCCGCGAGCAGGCCGACGAAGCGCCCGACCCCGTAGCCGGCGATGGCGGCGGTGGAGGACAGGTCGACGCTCAGCCGGACCGCCCGGCTCCGCGCCGCCGCCGCGGCGGCGATGGCCGCCTCGTGGACTGGCTGGCTGGTCAGGCTGTAGGCGGGCAGGTGCAGCCAGGAGCAGCCGTCGAGCCAGCCCGGCTCGAGATCGGCCGCGGTCAGCAGCGGGCCGACCCCGCGATCGGTGAGCATGGACCGCTGCGAGCCGCCGTCCGAGAGCGAGACGACCACGCCCGTGTGGCCTTCGACCACCGGCCCGACCAGCTCGACGCCGCGACGGGCGAGGTCGCTGGCCACGATCGCCGCCGCCGCATCGGTGGCCCTCGCGGCAATCAGCCTGCTCCGGCCGCCCAGCGCCGCCACCCAGGCGGCGACGTTCGCCGCCTGGCCGCCGAGCGTCACCCGAGTCCGCGCGGGCGTGTCGGTATCCGGCGCGACCGGGCCGGAGATCGTGACCACGACGTCCAGGTGTGCGTCGCCGAGTACGCAGATCACTCGGGCCGGCGCCCGGAGCGCCGCAGGATGTCGTCGGGCATTGCGGCAGCGTAACGTGAAGCGGGCACGGACCTGAGAGGCGGCTGATGAAGCTCAAGCTGGACCTGCACGACATCTACAACCGGGGCAGGGACATCGACAAGGCGCTCCAGGACATCATCGACGAGGCGGTCAGGACGAAGGCGCCGCTGGTCGAAATCATCCCGGGCAAGGGCTCCGGGCAGCTCAAGAAGCACGTCCTGCGCTTCCTCGACCGCAAGGACATCAAGGCGCTGTATCACCGGGTCGAGAAGGATTCCAAGAACTTCGGCCGGATCTTCGTGCATTTTCGCTGGAAGTAGGCGATACCGGCCAGTCACGCGGGCAGGCCAGGGCTCGGACGCCGCGGCTCGCGACCGTGACGTCAGCCAGTGACGTCAGTCAGCGCTGCGCGGGCGGCCGGGAGCGCCGGCCAGGCTCTCGTCCTCGGTCGCGCCGAGGTAGCGCTCACGCGCCCGGCCGACGGCAACCGCGGCCGAGTACGCCCCCCGCACGACCAGCGGCGGCTTGCCGTGCCGGGGCCGGTACTGCTGGCGGTCCCAGCCTTCGAAGAGCACCTGATAGCTGGCGTCAGGCAGCAACCAGCCAAATCGCATCGCGGATCCCCCGATCCCCGTCACCCCGGCGAGGAGTACCTCATGGCCCACGCCCCCGTGGCCCGTCTCGAGGTATCCCCGAAATCCCACCGATGATGCTGCCATCACGCGATCAGCGAGTCCAGCGGACCCTCTGGGCCGGATCGGCCCGGCCGGCGTCCGCCACTCCCCTTCGGATGACTTGCCCGCAGGTTCGCCCCCGTGAAGGTTTTGTGTCTTATCTCCTATGCGATAACGTCCGCTCCCGAACTGCCCGTTTAGCTGGCAAGATGGCGCCATGAGATTTCTGATCAAGCTGGTGATCACTGCTGTCGCCGTCTGGGTGGCCACGCTGCTGGTCTCGGGCATCCAGCTGAATGCGCACACGACAGCCGGGAAGATCGGCACGCTGGCAGTGGTCGCGCTGATCTTCGGCGTGATCAACGCCGTGCTGAAGCCGATCGCCAAGGTGGTGGGCTGCCTGGCCTATGCGGTCACGTTCGGCCTGATCAGCATCGTGGTCAACGGCCTGCTGTTCTTGCTCACCAGCTGGGTGGCCGGGAAGCTCAGCGTGCCGTTCCACATCACCGGATTCTGGCCGGCCGTGCTTGGCGCGCTGATCGTCGGAATCGTCGGCTGGGCGGCGAGCCTGATCCTGGACCGGGGCGACGGCAACGACTAGCCCTGGCGCCGGTGGTCACGCCTTCCGGCGCGTCCGGGCCAGCCAGAGCGCCATCCCGAACAGCACGAGGCCGACTACCGCGACCGCCAGCGGCGCGGCGACCGAGCCGGGCAGGTACCGGCCGGCGGCATCCGGAACGACGTAGAGCGTGCCGACTCCACCGATGGCGATGAGCAGTACCCGGCGCAGCAGGATGCCCGCGCCCAGCAGGCCGGCCACGGTGACGAGCGCGAGGACCTGGCCGGCCGCCGCCTCGTCCATGGCCACGATAGCGCCGACCAGCGCCCCGGTGCCCGCGACCAGCAGGCCGGCGGTGCGGGGGGTCAGGTAGCCGCGGTAGACGGCGAGCCCCCACAGCGCGGCCACGATCCACAGCACCAAGTCCGACGCCGAAGGTTCCGACGTTCGGGTGGATCCGGGCCGACGCTCGTCTCGATCAGGGCCGCCGCTCCGGCGAACACGGCCAGCTGCTGGACCACGGACCTGGTCAGCCACCACATCGGTATCGAGCACGCCAGCCATGCACCCTCGGCCAGCAGCGAGGCACCGTTGTCGGACAGATGCAGGTACTTCAGGCTCAGGATGGCCACGAAGCTAGCCGCGCCGACGGCCGCCAGCAGCCACAGCACGCTGCGGAGACGGGCGAACGCCGGCTCGGCGCTGGTCCGCAGGGCGGCCCCGGCGACGGTCAGGCCGACCGCCACGACCGCGGCAAAGGCCAGCTCGGCCGCGGGCGGCACGGGCCGGAAGAACTGATGGATCATAACGCCCGCGGCGGTGATCGCGATGACGGCGCCGACGTAGCCGAGCACCTCGGCCACCAGCGGCAGCCGACGGCGCGGAACCGCGGCCTTCCTGGCCTGCTCCGCGGACTCGATCCGGCTGGCCTGGTCCGCATCGATCAGGCCGGCCGCCGTCCAGCGATCGAGTTGCTCCCGCAGCGCAGGTGCGGCATCAGGATCCGGCATGGGACTGCCTTTCGTTCATGCGGCGATACGCCGCCTGTCAGTTCATGCTTCCGCGCCCGGGACCGGCCGGCCAAGGGGCTAAGTACTCAATGGCTCTGGGCACAAGTACTCAGATCAGCCCCGCGCCGTTCGCACGCGCGTCACCGGAAGCGGTTAGCCTGCTGCCATGCTGATTCGCAGGCTAGTGGCAGGTATCAGCGCGGCCGGGCTGGCCGCTGGCCTGGCCGTCACCGCGGCCGGAACGGCGCAGGCCGCCGTTCCGGACAAGTGGGGATTCGCTTTCGTCAACAAGCCCGCCGTGGCGGGCATACCTGACCTCGCTCATCAGGCAGGCAGCTGGCCCGCGCCGCTGCACGCCCACTCGACGCCAGGCGCACCAGGCCAGGTGACCGTCCGGTTCCCGCATCTCGCCGCGAAGGGCGGCGTCGTGCACGTGACGGCGGTCAATAGCGGCCCGGTCTGGTGCCAGGCGCAGAAATGGGGACCATCCGGGCTCGATGAGCTGGTCACCGTGCGCTGCTTCAAAGCCGGCGGAGTTCCCGTGTTCTCCCAGTTCACCGTGACATTCACGACGAGCACGAAGGGCCCGTTCCCGGCCGGGCGGGCCTACGGCTACGTGCACTTCCAGCCAGGACCCGGCATCGTGGCCAGCTTCAACTCGGCCGGCGGGGCGAACACTGTCACGGCCGGCCCGACCGGCGTCTGGACCGTGAAGATGCCCGGACTGGGCTCGACGGTGCCGCTCGGCGGGATACAGGTCACGGCCGTGGATCCGGCCGGGCCGGCGAAGTGCGAGGTCCACGCCTGGGGCTGGAATTCCGGCGGGCAGGCCTTCCAGGTCCGCTGCTTCAACGGCGGCTCGACACCGCTCAAGACCGGCTGGACGCTGACCTATCAGCGCAAGCGCGCGATCACCGGCACCCAGCCCAAGCTGTTCGCCTACACCTTCGACAACAAGCCGCTGGTGGCCGGGCCGTACGCGCCAGCGCCCGCCGGGATCAATTTCAGCTCCCAGAGCGGCATCAACACGGTCCGCTCCGCCGGCGCCGGGCTGCGGCTGGTCCAGTTCCCGCGCGTTGGCGCGCTGCCGGACGACGTCCTGGTGACGCCGTTCCACGTCGGGCCAGGGTTCTGTAACCTGCTGACGCTCTGGGCCACCTCGGCCGCGGCGCCGAGCGTGACGGTCCGCGATGTCGCCTGCTATACCGCGGCGGGCGGGCTCAAGAGCCAGCCATCGATGATCACCTACACCTCCTCGCACTAGGGCAGGCGGGACGTACGGTAGCCTTGAATCACACTGCAAGCAGTGAGGCGCAGCCATCAGGGCGCGCCGGTCGTAACATCGCTCGATGAGCGAGCTGGTTTCCACGGACGTGGCGGCCCGCGAGAATGCGGCCACCCAAGTCCGAAAGACATCTATTACATGACAGCTCAGCCCATCGAAAATACTTCCATGCTGCGCCAAAACGGCCGCTATCGCGACCAGACGCACGCGTTGGCCGGCGCCGACGTCGGCTTCCCGGCTCTCGGGGTGCCGGCGTCACTTTGTGCCGCCCTCGCGAGGACCGGCATCGACACGCCCTTCCCGATCCAGGCCGCCGTCCTGCCCGATGCCCTGGCCGGCCTCGATATTCTCGGCCGCGGCAAGACCGGCTCCGGCAAGACGCTCGGCTTCTCCATCCCGCTCGCGGCCAGGCTGGCGGGCGGTCACACGAGCGCGGGCCGTCCGCGGGGCCTCATCCTCGTCCCGACCCGCGAGCTGGCCAACCAGGTCCAGGCCACGCTCCAGCCGCTCGCGCACGCCGTCGGCCTCAGCGTCGCCACGATCTTCGGCGGCACGCCGCAGGGCCGGCAGGTCACCGCGCTGCGCAAGCGGGTTGACATCATCGTGGCCTGCCCGGGGCGGCTTGCCGACCTGATCGACCAGGGCCACTGCCAGCTCGGTGATGTCGAGGTCAGCGTGATCGACGAGGCCGACCACATGGCCGATCTCGGCTTCCTGCCCGTCGTCAGGCGGCTGCTCGAGGCGACTCCGGCGGACGGCCAGCGGATGCTCTTCTCGGCCACGCTGGACAACGCCGTCGATGTCCTCGTCCGGCGGTTCCTGACCAGCCCGGCCCAGCATTCCGTCGACGAGGTCGGCGCGCCCGCGCCGATCGTGCACCATCTGCTGACGGTCGGCGCCGCCGACCGCACGGCCGTCGTGGGCGTGCTCGCGGGCGGCAACAACCGCACGCTGGTCTTCACCAGGACCAAGCACGGCGCGGAGCGGCTCGCCCGCCAGCTGACCCAGGCCGGCACGCCCGCGGCCGAGCTGCACGGCAACCTGTCGCAGCGCGCCCGCGAGCGCAGCCTGTCCCTGTTCTCGACCGGCACGGTGCGCGTTCTGGTCGCGACCGACATCGCCGCCCGCGGCATTCACGTGGACGGCATCGACCTGGTAATCCACGCGGACTCGCCGGCCGAGCACAAGGCATACCTGCACCGGTCGGGCCGGACCGCGCGCGCCGGGGCCAGCGGCGTGGTCATCACCCTCCAGACGCACGCGCAGGCGAAAGATGTCAGGGCGGTCATGCGCAAGGCGGGCGTGGTCCCGCTCGCCGCCTCGGTGACTGCCGACTCGCCGCTGCTGCGGTCGATCGCCGGAGAGCCCGCCGAGCGAGTGGCCCCGTCCGCGCGGTCCGCGGGCGCGGCGATGGCCAGTCACCCGGGCGGGCGGCCGCGCGGCCGTCAGGGCAGCCGGGCCGGCGGCCGCGGGCAGGGCTCCGCAGCGGCCGGTCCGAAGGGACGCGGCACGGGCCGGGCGCAGAGTACAGCGGCGGCCAGAACCCCGACCGCGGCCAGTTCAGCCGGCGGCAGCCGCCCGGGCGGCAGGCGCGGCCAGTCCGGCGGCTCCGGGCGTTCCGGCGGCGGAGCGGCCGCGTTCTCAGCCGGATACCGGGGCCGGCGCAGCCGCTGATCATTTCGAGCTAAGAAACGGGCCGCGCGGCGCTGACCAGGTCGGGAAGGCCAGCGCCGTGCGTCCCCCAGTGCGGCGTTCGCGGGCCTAGATGCCGCTGATCGTCTCGTGCATGATCTTGTCGACGTCCTTCGGATCCACGTCGAGTTCCTTGGCCGTCTGCTTCTCTGCCCTGGTCACCGCCTTGGCGATGGCCTCCTCAACCTTGCTCTCCCCGACGACCAGGAGACCGGCCTGGCCCGGGTCGATGAAGTCCCCTAGCTCCTTGGCCTCGGAGCGGGACATGCCCTTGGCGAGATGCCCGCTGACGCCGCCGATGACGCCGCCGACCGCCGCGGCGCCGAGCAGCGACGGCGGGAACAGCACGCCGACGGCCGCACCAGCGGCGACGCCCCACCAGGCACCATGCCGGGTACTTGTCTCGTCCTTGTTCTCGTGGATCTTGCCGTTGCGGTCCTTCGTGATGACCGCGGCGTCGTAAGAGCCCACCAGCCCCTGAGCATGTGCCTGCTTGACGACCTGATAGTCGTCCCGTGCCGCCGCCTCGTCGGGATATGTCGCCACGAGAATGAACGTGCCATCGGACCTGGACATGCGACCTCCTTCTGACGCGCCCGAACCAGCCGGAACGAGCGGTGACTCCCACGCTGCATGCTGGGTGTCGTGCGGCCATCACCCGCAACGGGCGATCCTTGGCTCGGGCCGCCCGAGGGCGGCCGGCGCGGGCCTGGTCAGGAACGGTCGTCCAGGATGTCGAGGTCGTAGAAGGTGGGCGCACGATCGGACAGGGCCGCGAAGGCTTCCGCGCTGGCCTGGGTTTCCGGCAATTCGGAGTTGGCCATCGCGGACTCGTAGGAATCGAAAAAGACGATCATGAAGTAGCGGCCAGGGTCGTTCCGGTCGCGGGCCAGGAGTTGCCTGCGCGCGGTCCGCCTGCCTTCGGTGGCCCGTTCCCAGTCGTCCCCGGCCTTGCGAATCCCCTCGATATCCGACGACTTGAACTCGATCATCTGCACGAACGCCATTGGCTCATCCCCCCGGAGTGCGGCCAGCCGACCAGACAACCCTAACTCGCCGAGCCGCCACGCCCCGAGTCACGCCCGGGCCGGCTGACCTCTCGCGGCGAGCCGCTGCTAGCGACCGCGCTCCGGCCTAAGGTCGTCATGTGCGGATAGTCCCCATGACGGTGGCCTTCGCCGCTGACATCGTCAGCTGGCGGTACCCGGTGCCGTATGACCTGTATGACCTGACCGGAGTGGATCCGGAGTTTCTGGCCAGTCCGGCCAGCGGATTCTTCGCGCTCGCCGAGGCCGACGAGCTGATCGGCTTCCGCTCGTTCGGGCCGGACGGCCAGGTCCCTGGCGGCAGCTACGACTCTTCGGCCCTCGACACCGGCGGCGGCCTGCGCCCCGATCTCACCGGGAAGGGGCTCGGCCGGGAAGCGATCAGCACCGGCCTCGCGTTCGGGCGCCGCGAGTTCGCCCCCGAGGCGTTCCGGGTCACGGTGGCTTCGTTCAACGAGCGGGCGCTTCGCGTGGTCAGGTCGCTCGGGTTCAGCGCCGTCGCGAGCTTTGCGGCGGCGGCCGACGGCCGCAGCTTCGAGATCCTGGTCCGGGCCGAGTCCGCCGAGGGCTCACGGCCCGGTCAGTAAGAGCGGCCCTGGTTCTTCCCCGAGGACCGGCTGCCCGCGATAGCGCCAGCCGCGCCGGTCAGGCCGAACGCGATCGCGCCGTGCCACAGCGCCGTGAACGCGCTGCCGAAGATGGAACTGCCGATCACCGAGATCACGAAGACGATAATGGCCGTCGCAGCGCCGGGCAGGACAGCGAAGCGCCACGGGTTGCTGCGGGCCCACCGAGCGGCCCGGCTGGCCCGGTTGCGCACGACGACGCTGCCGCCAGCGACCGAGAACAAGGCGACCGTGCCCGCCGCGAGCGAGCTGCCAAGACCCAGGTGCCCGCCCATGAGGTGCAGCAGGAGGTCGGCGCCGGTTACCACCGCGCCGGCCGCTCCCGCGACTCCCCACGGCACGTCGGCCATCGCCGCGCTCGAGACGGTCATCTCCTCGCGGCGGCTCAAGCCCTGCTGCTCATTGCGGAGTGGTGTGGACATCGCGGCTCGCTCCTTCGCGTACGGTCACCTGTGCCGGTCACCAGATTCAAGATATATCGCTTCTCGTCGTCGCGCCACACCTTGACCCGTCCGGTGTGGCGCGGGTCCTGGCAATTCCGGAGTGACCGTTAGGCCCGGAGGAGATCGGGTGCGAATGGGTTTTTTCACGCTGAAAATGGACATGGCTCGGTTCCGCCGGTGCGGAACTCGGAGGCGGCGGGCTAGACGGCGAGAGGTCAGTCCTCCAGCTCGACTTTCCCCTGGAGGTAATCCTCCCGGCTGATTTCGCCGTTCGCGTAGCGCAGCCGCAGTGCGTCCCTGGCTTGTTGAAGTCCGGGTGATTCGGCCTCGCGAATCTGGCGTGGCTCAGTTCTGCGTCGCCCGGCGGCGACTCTTGCCACCAGGACGCCGCCAGCTACTGCAAGGGCGAGGCCGAGCAGGATCCACAGCACTATCCAGGCGCCCATCGCCGTGCCGCCCGCCATCCCGCCCATGGTGCTCCGCCCGCCTTCCCGGGGAGACCTGCACACCCACCGTCCCCGTGCCGTCGTTATCTCGGCTAGAGCCCCAGGTCCCAGGCGAAAGTGACCTTGGACTATGACCTGGCTTACGTGGCCCGCGGCCCGGCTGCCGGCGCTGATAGCCGGGTCATGGTCGCGACTAGCCAACTCTGGTAGGCATCGAGGTCCCAGCCCATCATGCGGGTGACCAGCAGATAGGTCTCGGCGGCGGTGACAACGCTGGTGGTGTCGATCAGCCAGGCCAGGTCGACCGCCGGGTCGAGCAGGCCGTCCTCGGCCATCCGCGTCCAGACCACCGCCTGGACCTGGCGCGACTGCTCGCGGCCCTGCTGCCAGAACTCGGCGATCAGCGGCTCGACGGCAGCGGCCTGCTGGGCCACGGCGAAGAGTGCCCCGGTGCGCTGCATGATCTGGCGGACGATCGCCGCGCTGACGGCGATCCGCTCGGCGGCGGTTCTGGCCGTCATCCCCGCCTGTACCCAGCCGCGGCCGAGGATGTCGACCGGCTGGGTGTCGCCGACGATAGCCACGTCCACGACCCGCTTGAACAGAGCGGCCTTGGTGCCGAAGCGCACATAGACCGTGCGCGCCCCGACCTCGGCGCGCTTGGCCACGGCCTCCAGGGTGGTGGGCACGTACCCGTCCGCGAGGAACAGCTCGGCTGCCGCGGCGATGATGCGCTCCTCGGTCTGGGCGATCTGCGCTTCGCGCAGCGGCGACGTCCGGTGGTTGACACGATCAGCCATGCAATGCAGTATAACTGCAATGACTGCACTCATACTGCATTGGAGGAACATGGGCGCGTCGGACGCACCCGCACTTGACGGGGTCCACCACCTGAAGCTGCCCGTTACCGACCTGGACCGGTCGCGCGAGTGGTATCACAGCCGTCTGGGCTACGAGCTCAAGGCGGAGATCGTCGAGCAGGGTCAGCTAATGGGCCTCGCGCTCGGTCATCCGTGCGGCGGCCCGCGGCTGGCCCTGCGCCTCGATCCGGAGCGCGCGCGGGCGACGGCCGGATTCGACTACTTCGCCATCGGCGTGCCCGACAAGGAGGCGATCGACAGGCTCGCCGCCCGGCTGTCCGCGCAGGGCGAGGAGCACGCGGGCGTGCACGGGGCCAGCATCGGGTGGATCCTGCCCATGCTGCACGATCCGGACGGCCACGAGGTCCGCTTCTACACGCAGCAGCACCACACCGAACCCGGGACGGGTCAGGTCACCACCATCCATGACCCGCGAGAGACCGCCGAACGCCACGAACAGGCCGCGACCTGATGTCGGCTGCGGGACCGGCATCGAAGCCCGGCAGTTCCAGACGGCCGGCTGCCAGGCGCCAGCGTCGCCTGATCCTCAGGCGAGCCAGTCACCGTCGCGCATCAGCGTGCGGCCCGGCAGTTCGTTGACCTCACGCCAGGCCTGAACCCGGTCGGGGACGATGCGGAAATACGCGTAGTCACGGGTCTCCTCGCGCGGGTCCCAGTCATGCTTGGCGGCAAACGCGTCCTTCGTTGGCTCGTCGTTCACGACCTCCGCGGTCCCGTCGATCATGGTGACGTCCCGTAGCTGCCCGAGGCCAATTCGCACCCGCCCGCCCTGGCTCAGATTGCGGCCCGTCACGCTGGACCGCGGCGTGGAGACAATGACCCCCGCGCCGTCCCAGAGGAAAGAGAGCGGCAGCAGGTAGCAGCTACCGGCGGCGTCGCCAGTGGCTATCCAGGCGTCCACGTCCGACGCGAGCCGGGACAGCGTGTCGCTCTTGCGTTCCTCGGCGCTGCGTGGTGCATCCATCCGGTATCGCCTCCACCCGGGTCGGATCGATGATGTCGAGGAGGCTCACGCTAGCCGCCGCCCGCCGGGCAGCGCTTCTCGATTCCTGATGCACCGGCTCGCCGCGCGTCTCCCCCTGGCGGCATCACGGCCGCCGTCAGTGCCGCCGCGGCTGCTGCCGCCGCGGCTATGGCCAGGCCAAGCACCGGCTGGCTGGCGGTGATCCCGGTGAGAGCCGCGCCGGCTGCGGCTCCGCCGTTCATCATCGAGTTAAGCCACGATTGCGCCTCGGTGCCCTGGCCGTCGGGCGCGGCGGCGGCCGCCGCGGTGAACAACGTCGCCAGCGTCGGGCCCAGGCACAATCCCGCCAGCGGCGTGGCAACCGCGATCAACGGCGGTGCCAGCGCGGCAGCGGCCAGCGCAGCCAGGCCCAGGGCATAACTGACTAGCAGCCGGGTCAGGCGCTGCTGGCTGCTGGCGGCGGGTGCCCGGGTGCCGAGCAGCAGGCTGCCGAGGATGCTCCCGGCGGACAGCGCGGCCAGCAGCGCGCCCGAGGCCCACAGGGCGTGGTGCAGCCGAACGTAGGCGATCAGGGCGACCTCGGTCGCGCTGAGCGCGGCGTTGGCCAGCGCCGCCGTGACCAGCAGCTGGCGCAGTGCCGCGGACCGCAGCGGCCCGATCCCGGCGGTCGTTGCCGATGGGCCGCCCGGGCGCCGGAACCGCGGGCCAATGACGATGACGGCGGCACCGGTCAGGGCCATCAGCACGGTCGTTGCCGCGGCGGGCGCGATCCCGACCGCAAGCGAGCTCGCGATCACCGGGCCTGCAATGTAGGCCAGGTCGAACACGGCCGCATCCAGCGCGAACGCCGTTTGCAGCAACTGGGCGGGCGCCTGATGCGACCACAAGCTCCGCAATCCGGGGCTCAGGGGCGGCGTGAAACAGCCCGTCGCGGCGGCCAGTGCCACCAGCAGCACCGCCTGCTGACGAGCGAGTGAAGCGGCCAGCAATCCCAGCCAGGCGGCCAGGTATCCGCACCAGCAGATAGCCGCCGTTCGCGACACACCATGCCGGTCCGCCAGCCGACCCCGCACCGGCGCGGTCGCGGCCAGTCCGAGCGTGGAGCCAGCCAGCGCAAGCCCGGCTACCCGCATCGAGGCATGCTGAGCGGCGACCAGCAGGACGGTGATGCTGAGCATGCCCTGCGGCAGGCGCGCGCACAGATCCGCCACCGCGAGCCTGCGCGAGCCGGGCCTGGCCAGCAGCCGACGGTACGGGCCGGGACGCCCGGCAGCCACGTCGATCACCTCGCGCATGCGGACAAGTCTGCCGCGCTCATGGCCATCACGCAGATCGCACTCGGCCTCACGTCCAGCGTGCCGAAGAAGCTCGCCGCTCTGCTCGACTAGCCGGCCGTTGGAGTCCGGGGAATCCGATCGACAAGCTGCTGTGCCCGAGGAAAGACTCTCAGCCATGAGTGAAGGAGATGAAAGCGGTCGTTGGACCGGGTTTCTGCAGTACGCGCGCGGTCCCGCTCGATGGCACCGTGAAGTGGGAAGGGACCAGGTCATCGCGGCGGACCTTCGCGCTCGCCGCCAGCAATCGTGGCGAGACATCTTGATGTGCTGAAGCGACTCTGCCACTTCACGCTCCTCGCCTACCGAGACCTGGCCCCCTGCTCGCACAGGTGAATTCCAAGCCGATTCGATCACTGGATGGAAGAAACCACATGGACTCCGATCTCGCCTACCGCCCCGAAGATCTGCTCCGCTTCGTCGATTGCCTCGGCGGCGCGCTCGTCCCCGGCACCGACGCGGTCGTCTACGTCGCTAACACCCTCGATGGCAGCACCGCCAGCGACGCCAGCGCTCTGTGGCTCGCCCAGGCGGGGCGGCATCGCCGCCTCGTGCCCTCCGACGCCAGCCAGGCACAGCCGGCCATTTCGCCAGATGGGTCGCTGGTGGCGTTCCTCCAGCAGACGGGAACGGCACACGACGACCCTTGGCAGCTGGTCGTCTGCGCGCGGTCCGGGGGCGAGGCGACTGTATTGACCAGGTTCGCCCGTGGGACGGGGCAGGCAGGTCCGGCGTGGTCGCCCGATGGTACGCAGATCGCTGTTGACGCCTCTGACATCCCACGGCGCGACCCGAGAAAGGCATACCGCATCACCCGGCTCAACTGGCGGCGCGATGGCATGGGGCTGGTCGACGACGTCCGGGGTGAGGTCTGGCTCGTGCCCGCGGCTGGCGGGGAGCCGAGACGTCTCACCGCCGACGACGGGGTGATCTCGTTCCTCGAGTGGTCACCCGACGGTGCGTCGATCCTTTACGGGACCTTCGGGGCCGGCGATGACACCGACTACGCGATCCGGACCGTTGACGTCTCCTCCGGCGACTGCCGCACGATCACCTGCGGACCGCTGCTGGGTGACGCGTCCGTCGCCGCCTGGATCGCCGGCGGCAAGGTCGTCTACTCCTCCCCGTGGAAGATCAACAAGCGGATCGAGCTTGTCGTCTGTGATCCGCGCGACGGGACCCACGAGACCCGGATGCCTGACCCGGAGGGCCAGTTGTTCGCGGATATGGTGGCGGGCTTCGACTCTCGAGCCATCACTCCCCGGATAGTGGTCGATGCGGCTGGCGAGTGGGCGTACGTCTACGTCCAGCACGGCGGAGCGCTGCGCACCACTCGGGTCGCCCTGGCCGGCCAGGTGAGGGTAGAGCCGCTGACTGATGTCCACGAGTCGGTCGTCCCTGTGGGCATCGACGGAGCCCGCCTCCTCGCTATCCGGACCTCGCACACCCGGCCCGCCGACCTGGTCGTTGTCGACGCGTTGACCGGGCAGCTTCAGGCGGTCACGGGGCTCAACGGCACCTGGCTGACCGACCTGCCCTTCGACGTCCATCACCTCACCTATCCGACCACCGACGGCCACACGGAGATCGAAGGCTGGTACCTGGCGCCGCGCGACGGCACCGGGCCGTACCCCACGGTGCTGCACATCCATGGGGGCCCGTTCGCCGCCCATGGCGAGATCTTCAATGTCGACAACCTGTTGCTGGCCGCGGCTGGCTACGGCGTCCTGATGGTCAACTTCCGCGGCAGCTCCGGCTACGGCGACGCCCACGCGGAAATGCTCGTCGGAGACTGGGGCCGCTACGACCTCGCCGATGTGCTCCAGGCGGTCGATGTGGCCGTCGAGCAAGGCCTGGCGGACAGCACCCGGGTCGCCTCCTTCGGGCTATCCAGCGGCGCCTACCTAACCTCTTGGCTGCTCACCCACAGCGACCGATTCCGGGCCGGCGTCTCCGAGTGCCTGGTGTCGGACTGGACCGGCATGCTCGGCGGCGACCTTCCCGCGTTGGTCGCCGCCTCCATGGACAGCAGCCCGGGCCACGGCCCGGATTCCATGGAGCCCTACGTGAGGATGTCGCCTGCCACCTACGCTGCGCGCTGCTCAACGCCGCTGCTCGTCCTGGAGCACGAGGATGACCTGCGCTGCCCGACCTCCCAGGGCGACGTACTCTACAACGCGCTGAAGCTGGCGGGGAAGGTCACCGAGATGGTCCGCCTCCCAGGTGTCTCACACGAACCGTTCGGCGCCGACCTCGCTTTGCGTGTTCAACGTGCCGAGGCCATCGTCGACTGGATGGACCGCTGGCTGAAGCCGACCGATGTCTGAGTGGCCCACGCCGGGTCGTGACGTGATGGCACGACCTTGGTTCCAGGCGCTCAGCTGGGACGACCCAGCACGCCCTCGGCCAGGAGAGCCTCATGCGCCGCCCGGAACGCCTGGCGCCCCGCTGGTGTGCCGCAGTACACGGTGGCGTGAATCAATATCTCCTTGATCTCGTCGACCGATACGCCCGTAGCGATCGCGCCCTTGACGTAGATGCCCAACTCGTCGGGCCGTCCGAGCGCCGTCAAGATCGCAAGATTCAGCATGCTCCGTGTCTTGCGATCGAGACCTGGCCTGCTCCACGCGTACCCCCACGCCCACTCAGTGACGACGCGTTGAAAGGCCATCATGAACTCGTCGGTGTCAGCGAGGTTTGCTCCAGTGGTCTGCCACCCCCGAGCACGGTGGCACTTCGGGACCAGCCCTGGTCTGGCAGCTGTCGGAGCAGAGCGAGCAGCTGATCGCGTTGCGTCCCGAACGCCTGCCACGACGAAGCGAAGGCTAGCTCGCGATAGTCCGTGCTCTTGATCCAAGTCGTCGGGCTGACGGCTCGTATGGTTGGGTGGTCGGTAACGGCAATCGCCTCGATGGCCTGACCCCAGACGTCGGCACACGAGCGGAGATGAGCGGCAATCTCGGTAACCGACCACTCGCCAGGCTCAGGCACAGCGCGCAGCTCGGTCTCGGTCAGGTCGCCGGTCAAGCCCCTGATGCGTTTAGGTGTGTCGCGCAGGATGGAGAGGATCTGCTCCATCGTCATCAGCTGACGTGCCATCAGGCGAGTCCTCCTCCGGTGCGGCGCCTCCGTGGCAACGGCATCATCGGAACCAGTACAGAATCTAGGGTGTATCGCCCATCGGGTGAGACCGATGTGTCGCACATCAAGTGGAGCTAGGCGCCAGCATCACCCAGGGTGCTCGACCTGTACGGTCACCTGTATCCGGGCTACATCGACCGGGAAGCGCGCTCGGAGGGACTCGAACCCCCAACCTTCTGATCCGTAGTCAGATGCTCTATCCGTTGAGCTACGAGCGCAGGTTGAACCCTGGACAGTGTACGGCACAAGGCAGACGCGCTGCGCCGCGCGGGACGCGGGCCTAGATTCTGGCCATGTCCACGAATCGGCTGTAGTGGCCCTGGAACGCGACGGTGACCGTAGTCGTCGGCCCGTTCCTGTGCTTGGCCACGATGAAGTCCGCCTCTCCCGCTCGCGGCGACTCCCGCTCGTAGGCGTCCTCCCGGTGCAGCAAGATCACCACGTCGCTATCCTGCTCGATCGAACCCGATTCGCGCAGGTCCGACAGCATCGGCCGCTTATCGGTCCGCTGCTCAGGTCCGCGGTTCAGCTGCGCGACGGCGATCACGGGGACGTTCAGTTCCTTGGCCAGCAGCTTGAGCGACCTGGAGAGCTCGGATACCTCCTGCTGCCGGTTCTCCACCCGCTTGGGCGAGCTCATCAGCTGCAGGTAGTCGATGATCACCAGCCGCAGGTCATGCTGCTGCTTCAGCCGGCGGCACTTGGCCCGGATCTCCATCATCGACATGTTCGGCGAGTCGTCGATGAACAGCGGCGCGTTCGCGACCTCGCTCATCCGCCTGGCCAGCCGGGTCCAGTCATCGTCGCTCATCTGCCCGGTCCGCATCGAGTGCAAGGCGACCCGTGCTTCTGCCGACAGCAGCCGCATGGTGATTTCGTTGCGGCTCATCTCAAGACTGAAGATCACCGAAGCGAGCCCGTGCTTGATCGACGCCGCGCGCGCAAGATCGAGAGCGAGCGTGGAGTTATGGGTCGGGATCATATTCCGGCCCGCGAGGTACATCCGGTCTGCCGAATCGACCTGCACGCACCTGACGGGAACGGAGGGCAACGGGCGCACGGCCGTGATGTAGCGCCACCGCGTCCGCTGCGGGCCATGCCGCAGGCGCTCCTTATGCGCGGCCTGCTTACGGGACAGCCGGAAGATCTCGTCGGTGGTGGTGAAGTTCAGCATGAAACAGGTCGATGAGTCTGGCGATCTTCCCCGAACCTGCTTGGAGGTCATCGAGCACCGGTAACCCAGGCTCTGGATAAGCTCACGCACTCCTTCTGCGAGCGGACGGCTCGTCACCGCCAGCTGCGCCGATCCGGTATTGCCTACCGTCCCGTCAGTGTCCATGATCCCGGCCAGCAGAGCGCGGCGCTGCGACTCGGACGACCTCAGGTAGACCCGAGGAATGTGCTTGTTGCCGATCAGGCCGATGTGACGCAACTCGGCCTGAACCGTGCCCTGGGCGCGCGTGCCCCCTTCGGATAGGTACTCGAGCCGGAACGTATCGCTCTCGCGCGCCGGAAAGACGTCGATTCCGCTAGCTTCGATATGCATGACCAGTTCGGGGTCCGCGATGGTGATCCGCGCGTTGGCTGAATGTCCGTCGCCGAGCCAGCACCCCAGCGCGTAGGGCGGGATGGGCAGATCGGCGTCAGGCAACTGAAGCGGCGCTGACAGCGCGACCGCGTGATTGGGCCGGGCATCAGTCGTCGGGCACCGCAGTGTCGCGGCGATCTGCTCGGTGGTCACCACCTGCGGACGGACCGGGCGGGCGAACTCGCGTCCGTGACCGCGGAGCTGGGCGTCGTAGCGCCGCGCCGCGCGCGTCCAGGTGAGCCACTGGTGCTGGCCGTCAGCGATGATGACCTCGCCATCAGAGAAGTGCACCTCGTAGCACGGCCGCCCGTGCAGGACGTCGGTGGCGGCGACCACGGAGACCGGTCGTCCGTCGGCACCGAGCAACTGGTCCCCCGGTGCGACGTCGCCCATCGTCGTCCAGCCCTGCGGCGTGGGCAGCGGTGTGTCGAGCGCGAGCGCTTTGCCGAGGGCCGGCCTGGCCGCGATGACGATCATCTGGCCGGCGTGCAGTCCGTTGGTGAGCGCGTCCAGGTCGGCGAACCCGGTCGGCACGCCGGTCATCGAGCCGCCCCGGCTGCCGATGGCCTCGATCTCGACCAGGGCGCCGGGCATGATCTCGGACAGCGGCAGGTAGTCGTCGCTGACCCGGCGCTCGGTCACGCCGTAGACCTCGGCCTGGGCCCGGTCGACCAGCTCGTCGGCGTCCGCGTCGCCGGCGTAGCCGAGCTGGACGATCCTGGTGCCGACCTCGACGAGCCTGCGCAGGATCGCCCGCTCCCGCACGATCCTGGCGTAGTAGCCGGCGTTGGCGGCGGTCGGGACCGACGCGATCAGCGTGTGCAGGTACGGAGCCCCGCCGACCTTGCCGATATCACCGCGCTTGGTCAGCTCGGCCGCCACGGTGACCGCGTCGGCTGGCTCGCCCCGGCTGTACAGGTCGAGAATGGTCTCGTGGACGATCTGGTGAGCTGGCCGGTAGTGGTCGGCGGCCCTGATGACCTCGATGACGTCGGAGATCGCGTCCTTGGACATCATCATTCCGCCGAGTACGCACTGCTCGGCGGCAATGTCGTGCGGCGGCGTCCGCTCGAAGTCCTCGCGCGGCGCCAGCTCCGCAACACTCACCAGGCTCCACCCCCTTGCCGCTCAGACTCCGGCGCCTTCGCCCCGGCCCCGCGCGACCGGCACACTTGGTGTCGGTCAGCACCGTTCTATCGAATGGCTCTGACAGTGTTCTGCGAACCCGGCCCGGCGTCCAATCATGCTGTGCACAGGACTGTGGACAGCCTGTGCAGACACGCCGCAGGTCCTGTGCGTGACTTGGGGGTGACGCTGTGGACGCCGCTGAAGATACTGCGCCGTCGCCGCGCTGGCCTGCTAAGACTCTCTCCACCGGCTGTGTGCTGAAGAAACTCCCTGGCTTGGGACGGAGTTCTGGAGCGCCAGAGTTATCCACATGCGGAATCTGACGTGCAACGTCAGCGGTGCGGTACTGCAGGCGGGCCGGCAAGGGGCCAGACACGGCATTCCGGCCGCCGCCGCGTCGCCGCCGAGGCGCTGCGGAGCCACCTCGCGACGAGGCTCCCTGACGTGCTCGAAACCCGCCCGGGACGACCGCCGCGCGCGTATGATTCGATCATGTGTTCGACGCCAGTGCAGCGCATCGCCGCAATCGGGCAGGCCATTGACGATCTGGCGGCCGACGCTCAGACCGCCTACGCCGCGGCCGGCCGACGCCGCGCGGCCGACGCCGGCCGGGCGCCCGCCGAGGACGTAGCGCCGCCTGAAGCCGCCACCGCCGCACCGGCGAACGACCCGGACCAGGTCGTGATCCGCCTGGCCGCGCTGTGGGCGCTGCTGGCCGAACTCGACCCCGAGGTAGCCAGAAGACTGCCGACCTACGAGGCGTGACATGGCGGCGGGCCAGCGCCGCTGCCTGAGCAACGCTGGCCCGCCGCCATCGAACCTGAACTCCGCCCGCTGCCGCCCGCATGCGGCGCAGCGGCGCTAGGCGCCGACGACCTCGACTTCGAGGGTCGCGCTGACCTCGGGATGCAGTCGGACCGCGACCTTGTGCGCCCCGACTGTCTTGATCGGGTTGCCGATCTCGATCTTGCGCCGGTCGAGGTCAGGACCGCCGGCGTTCTTGACCGCCGCGGCGATATCCGCCGTCGAGATGGAGCCGAACAGCCTGCCGCCACTGCCGGCCCGGGTCTGCATCCGGACCCGCAGCCCGCCGAGGCGCTCAGCCGCGGCCTTGGCGTCGTCGACACTGCGGATCTCGCGGGCCGAGCGGGCCCGCTTGATCAGGTCGATCTGCTTCTCGGCACCGCGGCTCCAGCGCATGGCCAGACCCCTCGGTACCAGGTAATTCCTTCCGTATCCGCCCGCGACCTCGACCACGTCGCCGGGGGCACCCAGGCCGGAAACCTCCTGGGTGAGGATGAGCTTCATCGGCGAACCGCTCATCGTTTCCTACCCTCCCTCGGCCTCAGCGAGCCGTGCTTGTGTACGGGAGCAGCGCCATCTCGCGGGCGTTCTTGATCGCCGTCGCGACATCGCGCTGGTGCCGTGTGCAGTTGCCGGAAACCCGGCGGGCCCGGATCTTGCCGCGGTCGGAGATGAACTTGCGCAGCGTGGCGGTGTCCTTGTAGTCCACCCGGGTGACCTTCTCCTGGCAGAACAGGCAGACCTTCTTCTTGGGCTTGCGGATCGGTGGCTTGGCCATCGTGGTGCTCCTTAGCAGAGCCCCGCCTTCGGCGGGGATGGTCGGTCCCCGCTAGCGGGGATGGCTGGTCCCCGCCCGAGGGCGGGGGTTCGTACTGCTAGAACGGCGGCTCGTCGCTGAAGCCGCTGTCGGCCGGCTCGGATGCCCAGGGTCATCGGTCGGCGGCGCGGCCTCCACCGCCGCCTCCGCCGCTACCGTACCCGCCCTGACCGCCGGATCCGCCCTGGCCACCCGTGGCCCGGCTTGACTTGACGACCTTGGCTGATGCGTTGCGCAGCGACGGACCGACCTCGTCGACCTCGATCTCGTAGACGGTCCGCTTCTCGCCTTCCTTGGTCTCGTACGACCGCTGCCTGAGCCGGCCGGAGACGATGACGCGCATGCCCCGCTGCAGGCTCTCGGCCACGTTCTCCGCGGCCTGGCGCCATACGTTGCAGGACAGGAAGAGCGAGTCGCCGTCCTTCCACTCGTTGGTCTGGCGGTCCATGAACCGGGGTGTGGAGGCCACCCGGAAACTGGCGACCGCCTGCCCGGTCGGGGTGTAGCGGAGCTGCGGGTCATCGACAAGGTTGCCGATGATGGTGATCTGGGTGTCGCCTGCTGCCATCGGGTACTCCCGGTCGTTCGGGTGGTGCGGTCAGGTCTAGTGCTCGGTCCGGCCGCAGGATCTTCGTCCGCAGCACTGCCTCGTTCAGGTTGAGCTGGCGGTCGAGTTCCTTGACCGTGTCGGGCTCGGCTACCAGATCAATAACGGTATAGATGCCCTCTGACTTTTTGTCGATCTCGTATGAGAGCCGCCTGCGGCCCCATACATCGACCTTGTCGACCGACCCTCCGGCGGTGGTGACGACCTTGAGGAACTGGTCAAGCGAGGGCTGGACGGTGCGCTCTTCAAGCGAGGGATCGAGAATGATCATCATCTCGTAACGGCGCATGAGGAACCGTGCCTCCTTCGGACTCAGCGGTCACGGTCTCTCCGTGACAGGAGGACTGCGCATTTCTTCGGAACAAACCAGCGCAGGCCAGCAAGCGTACCAGGCTGGACTGACACTGCCGGACGCATCATTGCATCCGGAGTGGGAAGACACTCTAGTGAAGGCAGCCAGGCCCGCCGTGCTCGACGGCCACCATCCGCTGCGGCAGGCCTGGATGGTCACTGTCTCCCGGAGGTGAAGCACGTGTCACAGGCTCCAGCCCGGCCTCGCTCGCGAGCACGCCATTTGAACCTGAACTCCGACGGCAAGAGCCACCCCCTGATCAATGCGGCTGCCGCCTATACCGTTGTCGCGGGCATTGTCTCGCTGATCCTCGGCATGCTCAGCATCCAGCACGTGGCCGGAACCATCCTCGGCGTCACCGGCATGATCATCGGGCTGCTGGCCCAGATGATGTCGGCAACCAGGGCCGAGCGGATGGTCATCGTGTTCGGCATCGTCGCCTCGTTCGTCGGGCTGGCGCTGGGCTTCGGGCACGGCGGGTTCAGCTAGGGTCGCGCGATCGGCCGCCCGATCCTGCTGCGGCACCGGAGCCGGTGGATAGGCTCGTGGGATGCCTATCATCGGTGCGCATCTGCATGACGGCGATCCGCTCGCCCTGGCCGCGAGCCTCGGCGCCAACGCCGTCCAGTTCTTTCTCGGCGACCCGCAGGACTGGAAGGCGCCCTCGTTTCCTGGCGGTCGCGAGCCAGCGGACGTGCGCGCCGACTTCGAGGCGGCGGGCGTGGCCGCCTACATCCACGCCCCGTACGTGATCAACGTGGCCTCGCCGAACAACCGGATCAGGATTCCCAGCCGGAAGATTCTCGAGCAGCAGCTCAACGCGGCCGCGTCGATCGGCGCCGCCGGCCTGATCGTGCACGGCGGCCATGTCACGGCCGGCACGGACGCGGCCGAGGGTTACGACAGCTGGCGCAAGGCGATCGAGCGGGTCGAGCGCCCACTGCCGATGCTGATCGAGAACACCGCGGGCGGTGACGGCGCGATGGCGCGGAGCCTGGACAACCTGGCCCGGCTCTGGGACGCAGTCGGCGGCGCGAGCGGCGGCGAGGTCGGCTTCTGCCTGGACACCTGCCATGCCAACTCGGCCGGCGAGGACCTCGGCGGCATCGTGGACCGGATCAAGGCCATCACCGGCCGGATCGACCTGGTGCACTGCAATAACTCGCGGGACGAGTTCGCCTCGGGCCGGGACCGGCACGCGAACCTCGAGTCCGGCACCATCGATCCCGCCCTGCTGGTCGAGGTCGTCCGCGCCGCCGGCGCCCCGGTCATCTGCGAGACCCCGGACGCCGGAGCCGACGTCCGCTGGCTCCGCACCCAGCTCGGCAGCTAGGACTACGACAGCGCTGAACCCCTGCTGTCGCTATAGCAGCAGCAGGGGTTCAGCGCTGTCGTTGCGCCGAGGGGCCGGCTAGAGCAGGCCGGTGCTCAGGGGGACCCAGGCCGGCTTGGTGACGGCCGGGCGCTCCAGGATCGCTGACGTGGTCAGGCTCGGCGTGCCGAGGGCCAGCTTGTGCGCCGGCGCCTGGCCTGGCGCAACCGGAAAACCGAGGGACGGGCTCGGGCTCGGGCTGATGCTCGGGCTCGGGCTCGGGCTGATACTCGGGCTCGGGCTCGGCGAGGGCGGCGGACTCGGGCCTCCGCTCGGGCTCGGGCACGGCTTCGGCTTGAAGATAGCGGCAATACCCGCGCCGTGACCGTGGCCGTTCCCGCCGCCGTTACCGCCGCCAGGACCGCCGTTACCGCCACCCGGACCGCCGTTGCCGCCACCCGGACCGCCGTTACCGCCACCCGGACCGCCGTTACCACCGCCCGGGCCGCCGGTGCCGCACTTCGGCTTCGGCTTCTTGGCCTGCACCCACTTCTGGAAGCCGGCCAGCTGCAGCGGGTTCAGCTGGGCGACCGGCAGGCTCTTCATCGCGAGCAGCTTGGTCATGTAGAGCCGCCAGATGGTCGCTGGCCAGGCACCGCCGTAGCCGCCGCCCGTTCCGCCGATCGTCGGCAGGATGTCGAGCGTCTGACCACCGGTCGTGTTGTTCTGCGAGTTCGTGAACATACCCACGGCGAGCGAATACTGCTGCGGCAGTGCGCCGATGAAGAAAGCCGATTGCGCGACGTCCGTCGTGCCCGTCTTGGCGATCGTCGGACGCGACGGGCTCAGGACCGCGTTCGGCGTGCCCGTGCCATAGATCGTGTCGTACGACAATGCCCAGTCAACGTCTGCCACCTGGGCAGGCGTCAGCACTGGGCGCGTCTTGACCTTAATCGGAATGTTCCGGCCGTTGCGCGTGATCTGCGCGATGACATGCGGCGTGTGGTACACGCCGTTGTCGGCCAGCGTCGCGAAGGTCGTCGCCTGCTCCTCCACGGTCAGCGGCGCGATACCCAGCGCGATACCGATCTTGCCGACGTCGTCGCGCAGGCCGGAGCCGTCGGCGTGCGGGTACGTGCTGCTTGGCGCGTGGCCGATGTTGACGCCGAACGACTTCGCCAGCCTGATGATCGGCTTGGTCCCGACCCGGTGAGCGAGGTCCTCGAAGGCCGGGTTAGAGGACAGGGCGGCGGCCTTCACGACCGAGACCGGGCCCTGCACCACCGGGTCGTATCCGACGGCCAGCCAGCCGACGCCATCGGACGGGCAGCTGCTGGCCGGGCCGCGCTTGGACAGCGTCATGGCCTGAGTCTCGGGCGGCACACACAGCGGCGAGTAGCCGTTGAGGATGCTGGTCTGCACGTTCATGCCCTGCTTCACGGCCGCGGCGAGCACGTAGGGCTTGAAGGACGACCCGACCTGGTTCCGCGCCTGCATGGCCATGTCGTACTGGCAGTACAGCTTGGCGCAGTGCTTGATGTTCCAGTTCGGGTCCGCCGTATGAAGCCTCGATCGCGCCCGTCTTCGGGTTCTCCAGGATCACGCCGACGTGGGCGTACCACGGTAGCGGCTGGCCGTAAGCGTGCATCAGCTTCTTCGCCTGGCCGACCGCCGAGTAGAGGGCGTGCATCTTGCGCCTGGCTGATGGTCGTCACGATATGCAGACCAGCGCTTCCGATCTGGCTCGCGCTATAGCCATAGGTGTTCTCGAGCTCGTTCTCGACGGCCTGCATGATGTAGCCGCGAGCACCGCTCCAGCTCGCCTCTGCCTTACTGGGCGGATCTATCTTCGGGAAGTTCTTCAGGGCCGTCTGGGGGTTGCTCGGATCGGGCACGAGAGCATGCAGCTGCTGCTGCGTGAGAACGGGCGTGCCATCCGGATACGTGTCCCTGGCCATGTTGCCCAGCGTGGCGACCCAGCGGTCCAGCAGCGAATAACCCAGGCCGGGCACCTTGCTGGCCGGGTGCTTAGGGTCGAACGCCGACGGCTCCTGCACCATCGCGGCCAGCATGGCGGACTGGCTGGCGCTGAGCGACCAGGCGTCCTGGCCGAAGTACGTCTGGGCGGCGGCCTCGACGCCCCACGCCCCGCTGCCCAGGTAGATGGCGTTGAGGTAATGGGTCAGGATCCACTGCTTGTTCTTCGCCCTCGCCAGCTTGATGGCGTCGATGATCTCCTTCAGCTTCTCTTTGTACGTCAGGTTGCCGAGACCGGACGGATCAAGGTATGTCTTGATGAACTGCTCGGTGATCGTCGAGCCGCCCTGGTAGCCGCTGCCGGTCAGGTCCACCATGATGGCCCGGGCGGTGCCGGTCAGCGAGATGCCGCCCTCGGTCAGGAAGTGCCGGTCCTCGGCGGCGAAGAACGCCTGCTCCAGGTATTTGTCCTCAGCGAGTTGCGCCGATGTCAGCACGGTCCGGTTCTTGGTGCAGAAGCAGCCGACTTCCGTCTTGCCGTTGGCGTAGTAGACGATCGATGACTGAGTGAGCGGTGCGCTCAGCTGCCTGATCGGCAGCGTGACCGTCGAGTACACGTAGAAGAACCCGGCGATCAGGACCAGGACGAGACACAGGGCCAGGCCGCTCATGACCAGCGCGGCCTTCTTCAGGGTCCAGCGCCGCCACCAGCTAGCGCGCCACTGGCGCTGCCAGAAGTTGCCCGGTGCCCGTGTCGGCCGCCCGTCGGGTCCGAGGAGCCCGCGAGGGTTCCGGCCCGGGCCGCCCGGCCCCCGGCCGCTGCCACGGCTGCCGCGCCGGCCCCGGCCGCCGGGTCCGCCGGGTCCGTAAGGGCCGCCACCGTCCGGACCGGTCGGCCCGCCCGCGCCCCAGCCGCCGGCACCGCCCGCCAGCAGCGCGTCATCGTCGTCGGCTAGCCCCGTGCCGCTGCGGTAGGCGGGCCGGCTGCCATAGCCGTCTCCGCCGTAGCCATCGGCGCCCTCGCCATACCTCGCCGGTCCCCGGCCGTTCTGCCGGTAGCCGACATCGCCGTTCCGGTAGCCCGGTCGGCGCCGTGTCGCTGCTCCCGTAACTGGCGGCACCGTTTCCGTAGGCTCCGGTCCCGCTGGCCCGGTAGTCGTCCGGGCTGGCGCCGTAGCCGCTCCCGCCGCGGCCGTTCTCCGCGTAGCCGCCGCGGCCGTCGTAGCCGTCAGCGCCGCGGTCGCGGCGCCCGGCGCCGTGGCCATGCTGACCGGACCGGCCCCGGCGGCCCCCCGGCTCGGCCGATCGATACCCGGCCGAGCGATACGAGGCCTCCGGGAGACCGCTGCTGGTGACCGATGCGCCATTGCCCCTGGCCGACGCGCCGTTGTGCCCGTTACTGCCCGCGTACCCAGGTCCCGTGACCCGGGGCCTGGTCCATTCGCCGGCCGGCCAGCCATCATCAGCGGAACGGCTGTCATCACCGGCGCTGCCGTTACGATAAGCGGCGGGCCCGTCGGGCGGATCCGATTTGTCCTGCCAGGACGGCCCGGGGAAGTCTGGATTACTCACGTGATCCTCGCTGGTCGGCGCTAAGGCAGTCGCAGGCGGAGCAGGGTGACCCCGCCGGGCAACAACTTACCCGGCTGCACCGAGTGTCCCGGAACGCTCAGCAGTCTGCGCATTCATCCGTAGTTGCGGACTCCTTCGCTTCAACGCACGCCCATGAGCAGGAGTGCCAGCTCGCCGTCGGCCAGGTCTGCCGGACTACGCGAGTCCGCCAGCCGCCAGCAGCGGTCAGTCTCCGGCTCGAGCCCGGCGACCACGCCTGGCAGACGGCTCACCGGTGCCGAGTACATAGGACGACGCCAGGTGATTCCACCCGCAACTCTGGCAGACCTCGACCACGTACACCTGGAACTCCGTGTATTCGGTGGCCATTTCGTCGAGTTCCCGGCCCTGCTTGACCCGGCCCTCGTAGCGGCCGAGCTCGTCCCCGTAGACGTACGTGACGTGGGTGAGCTTGACCTTGCGGCAGATCGGGCACTTGGTCTCGGTCGGCTCGCCGTGGAACTTGGCCGCCCGGAGCAGGTACGGGTGAGCGTCGCAGACGTCGGTGATCGTGGTGCGGCCGGACAGCACGGATGCCAGCGTCGCACGCCGCGCGAGCGCGTAGTCGACCACCGATCGCCTCATGACCGACAGGTTACGACGGAATTGCGCTCAGGCCGAGTCCCCTCTTCGGTCCCGCCCGGCTGACCTGCGGTCATGCGCGATGGACATACCCGGACTTGCGTCCCACGCGGCGGCGACATATCGTTGTGATGTATCGGCCCGATACATCGAGCTGATACGCAGTCGCAGAGCGGTTTGGCGGATAGTAGCCCACACGGTACTCCCCAGGCCATGGGCGGGAGGCACGAGCGAAGATGAGCAGCCAGCGGGCCGGGGTGCTCGAGCTTGCTGTGCTCGGGCTGCTGCACGAGACCCCGATGCACGGCTACGAGCTGCGCAAGCGGCTCAACTCGGTGCTCGGAGCGTTCCGAGCCTTCGGCTACGGATCGCTCTACCCGTGCCTGAAGGACCTGACCGTCCGGGGCCTGATTGCCGAGGACGTGCTGCCTGACGCGGCTAAGTCGCTCGCCGGGCGCCGTTCCAAGATCGTTTACCGCCTGACCGCGGACGGCAAGGAATACCTGCAGGATCTGCTCTCCCAGACCGGTCCGGCGTCCTGGGAGGACGACGGGTTCGGCGTGCGGTTCGCCTTCTTCGGGCTGACCACGGCCGACGTGAGGCTGCGGATCCTCGAGGGCCGCCGAAGCCGGCTGGAAGAGCGGGTCGAGTCGGTCAGGGCCGGGCTCTCGCGGACCAGGGAGCGGGTCGACAGCTACACCCTCGAGCTGCAGCGGCATGGCCTCGAGTCGGTCGAGCGCGAAGTTCGCTGGCTGAACGAGCTGATCGCCTCCGAGCGCCGGGCGGATGCCGCGTCCGCCCGCGAGCGCGGAGGCAACACACAGGACGGTGCTGACCCCGAGGCCGGCTAGGCCAGGTCAGTGCTTGGTGAGAAGAAAGATAAGGAGCAAATCCTCATGGGTTCGGTACGGGTAGCCATAGTGGGCGTCGGGAACTGTGCGAGTTCTCTCGTCCAGGGCGTGGAGTATTACAAGGACGCCGACCCGGCAAGCCGGGTGCCGGGCCTCATGCACGTCCAGTTCGGCCCTTACCACGTCGGGGACATCGAGTTCGTTGCCGCTTTCGACGTGGACGCCAAGAAGGTCGGACGGGACATCGCCGAGGCGATCGTGGCCAGCGAGAACAACACGATCACGATCTGCGACGTGCCGCCGATCGGCGTGACGGTGCAGCGGGGCCCCACCTACGACGGTTTGGGCGAGTACTACCGCGAGATCATCACCGAGTCCGACGAGCGGCCGGTCGACGTGGTGCAGGCGCTCCGCGACGCGCGAGCCGACGTGCTGGTGTCCTACCTGCCGGTTGGCTCGGAAGAGGCGGACAGGTTCTACGCCCAGTGCGCGATCGACGCGGGCGTGGCGTTCGTCAACGCCCTCCCGGTGTTCATCGCCTCCGACCCCGCGTGGGCGGCCAAGTTCACCGAGGCCGGCGTGCCGATCGTCGGTGACGACATCAAGTCCCAGGTCGGCGCGACCATCACGCACCGGGTGCTGGCCAAGCTGTTCGAGGACCGCGGGGTCGAGCTGCTCCGCACCTACCAGCTCAACGTCGGCGGCAACATGGACTTCATGAACATGCTGGAGCGCAAGCGCCTGCAGTCCAAGAAGATCTCCAAGACCCAGGCCGTCACCTCGCAGATCCCGCACGAGATGGCCAAGGCGGACGTGCACATCGGCCCGTCGGACCACGTTCCGTGGCTGGACGACCGCAAGCTGGCCTTCGTTCGGCTGGAGGGCAGGTCCTTCGGTGACGTCCCGCTGAGCCTTGAGTACAAGCTCGAGGTCTGGGACTCGCCGAACTCCGCCGGCGTCATCATCGACGCCGTCCGTGCCGCCAAGATCGCCAAGGACCGCGGCATCGGCGGCCCGATCACCTCGGCGTCGTCCTACTTCATGAAGTCGCCGCCCGAGCAGTACAGCGACGACGTCGCCCGCGACGCGGTCGAGAAGTTCATCCGCGCCGAGATCGACCGCTAGTACCCGGGAGCATCACCTCGTTACGGCCGGGCGTCGTTTGGCGCCCGGCCGTAACCTGATCACGTGACTGCCGATGCCCACGCTCCGGCGGGACGATCCTCCTTCATCGGCGACCTGCGCACGGTGCTGGCCGGGAGCGGCTTCCGCAAGCTCTTCGCCACCCGGCTGATCTCGCAGACCGGGGACGGGCTGTTCAACGCCGGGCTGGGCGCCTACGTCTTCTTCAACGCTACGAGCTTTCCCAACCCGGCCGCCGCCGCGACCTCGTTCGCCGTGCTCTACCTGCCGTACTCGCTGATCGGTCCGTTCGCCGGGGTCTTCATCGACCGATGGTCACGCCGCCAGATCCTGCTCTGGTCGGCGCTGCTGCGGGCCGGCTTCGCCGCGATCGCCGCCGTCTTCGTGGTGACCGGCGCGCTGGGCCTGCCCATCTGGCTGGCGGCGCTCGTTGTCCTCGGCGTCAACCGGTTCTTCCTGTCCTCGCTGTCTGCCGCGCTGCCGCACGTGGTCGCGGCCAACGAGCTGGTCATGGCGAACTCGGTCGGTCCGACCTCGGGCACCGTCGTAGCGTTCATCGGCGGCATCGCGGGCATCGGCGTAGGCCTGGTCACGGGCACTGGTCAGACAGGATCAGCGGTAACGCTGCTGGCCGCGGCACTGTGCTACTTCCTGGCCGGGCTGAGCGCGACGCGGATGCGCAGGACCTCGCTCGGGCCCGATCTGGGCGAGGCGCACGTGGGCAGCGTGGTGACCGAACTCGAAGGCGTCGCCGCCGAGCTGCTCGCCGGGCTGCGCCACGTCTGGCACCGGCGCCCGGCCCGGGCGGCCCTGGTCGCCACGGGGGCGCACCGTTTCCTCTACGGGATCCTGCTGCTGATGTCGATCTTGCTGTACCGGAACTACTTCTATCCGGGCAGCGGCGGCCACGAGGCCCTCAAGCACTTCCTGCCGGTGGTGATCAGCTCGGCGCTGGGCTACGGCGCGGCGGCCTGGCTCACCCCGATCGTGACCAGGCGGCTGCCGAACGCGACCTGGATCACGATCCTGCTCGTGGCCGGCGGCGTGGTCACGGCGGCGCTCGGGCTGACCTTCGGCCAGGTCGAGTTCATCGCGATCGGATTCGGGCTCGGCGTGGTGGCCCAGGGAGTGGCGATCTGCACGACCACGATCCTGCAGCAGGAGATGGAGGACGACTTCCGCGGTCGGGTGTTCTCGGTCAACGACATGCTCTACAACGTCACGTTCGTGCTAGGGGCGGCGCTGAGCGCCGCGTTCATGCCGCTGAACGGCCGGTCGGTGCCGATGCTGCTGATCGTGGGGTGCGGCTACCTGGTCGCGGCGGCCGGCTACCGGCTGGCCGCCGGTCAGCTGGCCGACGATGCCGCGGCGGGGGGGTCCGCGGCAGGCGGTTCCGCGGCCGGCGCCCCGCCTGGCGACAGGCCGGACTCGCGAGCCCAGCGCAGCAGTTCGTGAACGGCGCGGTCATGGCCGAGCGGGCCGTGCTCCATCCGCAGCTCGAGCAGGTGCGCGCGGGCGCGGCCGACCAGCGGGCCAGACTCGATGCCGAGCAGCGCCATGATCTGCGTGCCGTCCAGATCAGGGCGGATGGCCGCTAGTTCCTCCCGCGCCTCAAGCTCGGCGATCCGCCGCTCGAGGGCGTCGTAGCTGCGGGCCAGCCGCTCCGCCTTGGCCTTGTTCCTGGTCGTGCAGTCGGCCCTGGTCAGCGCGTGCAGCCGGGGCAGCAGCGGGCCGGCGTCCGTGACGTAGCGGCGGACCGCCGAATCGGTCCACTCGCCGGTGCCGTACCCGTGGAACCGCAGATGCAGGCTGATCAGCTTGGCGACGTCCGCCGTCACGTCGCCCGCGACCCGCAGCTCCTTCAGCCGCTTCCGCGCCAGCTTCGCGCCGACCGTGTCGTGGTGGTGGAAGGCGACCCGGCCATCGGGCAGCAGCGACCTGGTGGCGGGCTTGCCGATGTCGTGCAGCAGGGCGGCCAGCCGCAACCGCAGGTCGCGCTCCAGCCCGTACCGCTCTTCCAGCTCGATGGCCTGGTCCAGCACGGTGAGCGAGTGCCGGTAGACGTCCTTGTGCCGGTGGTGCTCGTCCCGCTCCAGCCGCAGCTTCGGTACCTCGGGCAGGAAATGATCGGCGACGCCGGTCTGGACCAGCAGGTCGATCCCGGCCGACGGGCCGCCGGGGCGGCTCGCGCGCAGCAGCTTCTCGAGCTCGACGGCCATCCGCTCGGCCGATACGATCTCCAGCCGCCCGCCGAGCTCGGCCATCCCCGCGCGGACTTCTGGTGTCGGCCGCAGCCCTAGCTCGGCGACGAAGCGCGCCGCCCGAAGCATCCGCAGCGGGTCGTCGTTGAACGAGTCCACGGCCCGGCCGGGGGTGCGCAGGATCTTGTCGCGCAGGTCAGCCAGGCCGCCGAACGGATCGACCAGCTCGTTCGCCGGCAGCCGCGCGGCCATCGCGTTGACCGTGAAATCCCGCCTGGACAGGTCGGCGACGAGCGAGGTCTCGTAGCGGACATCTGGCTTGCGCGAGGTGCCCTGGTACGCCTCGCTGCGATAGGTCGTGATCTCGAAGAGGCTGTCACCCTTGCGCAGCCCCACGGTGCCGAATCTGATCCCGACCGGAAAGGCGGCATCGGCCCAGTCCTTCGTGAGCTCGAGCACGCGCTCGGGCCGCGCGTCCGTCGTCAGGTCCAGGTCGCCGTGCGAGCGTTGCAGGAACGCGTCACGGACCGGGCCGCCGACCAGCGCCAGCTCATACCCCGCACGGACGAAGATTCGCGCGAGCTCGTCGGCTCGCCGCAGGCCGACGGACAGCGCCGACGTCAGCAGGGCCTTGGCCGCGCGCTGCTGTTCCGGCGTCACAGGAGTGGGATCGTGCACGGGCATCGAGGGTAGGCGCTCGGCCGGCCCAGCCGAAATCCGGGATGCCAGCATGGCTATCCGGCGGCTCAGCGGAAAGGTAGAGGTGGTGCACCGGTTTGGCATGCGGGCGCATCGCAGCCATGGTCTGGTTGACCGGTGGTGAACACCGGACGGCCCGGCGCGGTCGCCGACCGCAATAACATGTGCGCCATGGCCCGCTCGCACGTCGCCAGGTATCTGCCTGGCCAGGCACCAGCCAGGATGCGGGGTGTCGCGGCGGCGGCGGTTGTCGCGCTCTGCGCCGCGCTCCCCCTGCTGGCCAGCTCGGTGCAGGCGCAGGCAGCAGCCGCTCAGCCGGCCGCCCAGGGCCAGCCAGCGACCGGCCCGCTCACGCTGACCGTTACGTCGGTGAGCCCGTCCTACGCCGAGCAGGGTCATCAGGTCACGATTACCGGGCGGGTCAGGAACACGTCTGCCTCCGCAGCCAGCGCGCTGTCGGTGCAGTTGCTGTCATCCACGACGCGCCTGCCTTCGCGGCAGATCATGGAGAGCTTCGCCGCAGGCAGCTACCCAGTTGGCGGGACCCCGGTCAGCGTCCCGCCGGTGACCAGGCTGACTCTCGGCGCCGGCAAGAGCTGGGACTGGACGATCACCTTCCCGGCCAGCGCACTCGGCCTCAGCTGCTTCGGTGTCTATCCGCTGACCGCCGAGGTCAGCGACGCGGCCCTGAGCGTGGCCAGCGATCCGATCCCGCTGCCGTACTGGCCGGCGAAAGCCGGCTCCTGCTCGGGCGAGCCCCGGCCGCGCCCGTCGGCTATTTCCTGGATCTGGCCGCTGATCGACACCCCGCACCAGGACGCCTGCCGCGGCCTGATCGACAACCGGCTGGCCGCGAGCATCGCGCCGGCCGGGCGGCTGGGCAGCCTGCTCGCCGTCGGCAGCCGCTATTCCGCCCGCGCCGGACTGACCTGGGCCATCGATCCCGCGCTGCTGGACAGCGTGCGGGTCATGCGCCAGCCGTACCAGGTCGGCCTGTCCGACACGTGCGGCGCGGAACCTGAGCATCCGGCCAGTCCGGCGGCCGCGCGCTGGCTGGCTGGCCTGGTCAAGGGGACCAGCGGTCAGCCCGTCTTCCTCACTCCTTATGCGGACGCTGACATTGCCGCGCTGACCAGGGCGGGAAACAGCGCGGACCTGCAGTCGGCCTTTACCACCGGCGATGAGGTGGGGCAGGACGTTCTCGGCCGCGGCGCCGTTCCCGCCAGGCTCCCGGCCGGGCGGCGGCAGCTGTCCGCGATCGCCTGGCCTGCGGGCGGAACCGCCAGCGGCGCGCTGCTCGACAGCTTCGCGACCGCCAACGTCGACACGGTGATCTTGACCGCGCCAGCCGTCTCGCCGGTCGGGTACACGCCGGGCGCGGTCACGAGCACGCTCACCGGAACCGGCATCAAGCTGCACGTGCTGCTGGCCGACCATGCCATCGCGGCCCTGCTCGGGTCCAAGACGGCAACGTCGCGCAGTGCCGGCCCGATCTTCAGGATCCGCCAGCTGTACCTGGCCGAGACCGCGATGATCGCGGCCGAGGCGCCAGGCGTGGCGAGGCCGATCGTCGTCACCCCGCCCAGGCGCTGGGACCCGGCCCGCCGGCTCGCGAGCGGCCTGCTGGCCGACACCGTGCAGGCGCCCTGGCTGCGGCCGTCGACGACCGGCCAGCTGGTGACGATGCCGACCGAGCACGTCTACCGGCAGCTGACTCAGCCAGAAACAGGCAGTGAGCTGTCCGCGAAGCTGCTGGGCAAGGTGACCAGGCTGGATCGCCGGATCGCGCTGCTCCAGTCGATCCGGGTGCCGGCCGATCCGGCGCTGAAGCGGGCCGTGTTCGCGAGCGAGTCGTCAGCCTGGCGTGGCAAGGCGGCCAAGCACGCGCGGGCGCTGCTGGCCCTGACGTCGCAGTACGTGCAGCGGCAGCTCAGGGGTGTCGTCATCGGAAACGGCGCCGCGCATGCGACATACCACGTCACCTTCGGCGGCAAGACCAGCAGCGTGCCCGTGGCGATCAGTAATAACCTGCCTTACAAGGTCAGGGTCGGACTGAAGATCACGGCCACCAACGCCAAGGTGACCGGCGAGCCGGGCTCGATCACGATTCAGCCGTTCAGCATCTCCTCGATCAAGCTGGACGTGCGGGTCGAGTCGAGCCAGGGGCGGATCCGGCTGAGCCTGATCGCGCCGCCGCACTCTCCGCTGGCCGGCCATCCGCTGCCCGCCCATCCGGAAACCGTCCTGGTTCACCCGACCGACTTCGGCACCGTGGCCCTGGTCATCTGCGCCGCAGTGCTCGCGTTGTTTGTCATCGGCTCCGCTGTCCGGGCGATCAGGAACGGACGGGCCGAGCCCGGGCCGCCTGGCGCAGCGTCCGCTCCGACGGACCCGACGGACATGCCGGACCCGCCGGAACCCCACGAGATGCCGCAGCCACCGGAGCCGCCCCTGCTGGCTGACCGGGCGGAGCCGCCAGTTCTGGCCGGGCCGGCGAGGGCCCCCTGGCCGAACTCGCCGTCTGGCCGGGTCGCGCCGCCTGACCAGCGGGGAGCGCTACCGGGTGAGGCCCGGAACCAGGAACAAGGTTTCGTAGATCTGGGTGATAGGCCTGAACATATAGATAGCGTCGGTCATGACCCATCCGAGCTGACTTCCGCTGGCCCCCAGGTCAGTGACCAGGAGCCAGCAGCGCCAAGCCGCCGACCGACGGAGGAGCGCAGATGAGCTCGCCAGGATCCGAGGCCAGGCCCGCGTCGGCCGACGAGGGTCAGGGCCAGGGATTCCGCTCAGGCGGTGAGAACGGCTCTGGCCAGCACCGCCGCTCGTCCGGCGGGCGGACGCCTGGCGCGCACCGGGCGAGCAAGGCTGACGGCCTGATTCCCGGCTTCGGCCGCGGGCGCGGCAAGCCGGACCGCGGGAACCGGCCAGAGCCAGGCCCGTATCCCGCCGACGTGCCGTCTTCCGGAGAGGCCGGGCTGACCGCAGGTGGCTACGGCCTGAGCGCAGAAGGCGAGCTCACCGAGGCCGAGTTCGCCCGGGCCGGCTACGACACGGCCAGGCGAGCGGGCCCGGCAGGCGGCCCGGCCCCCGCCGACGGACCCGTTCCCGGCGACAGCACGGGCAACTCGAGCCTGGTGCGGTCGAGCGCGGTGATGGCGGCCGGGACCCTCGCGTCCCGGCTGACGGGCATGCTCAGGACGGTCGTGCTCGTGCCCGCGCTGGGCGCGTTCGCCCTCGCGAATGCCTACAACGTGTCCAACACGCTGCCGAACACGGTCTACAACCTGGCCATCGGCGGCATCCTGACCTCGGTCATCGTGCCGCTGCTGGTGAGTGCGGCCAAGCGGGACAGTGACCGCGGCGAGAACTACAGCCAGCGGATGTTCACCCTCGTCACCGTCATCCTGGCGGTGGTCACCTTGATCGCGACCGCGGCCGCCGCGCCGATTGCCACGCTGTTCGGCTGCGCTTCGAAGGCCTGCTCAGGATCGCCCGCGGCAGCCGACTACCGGCACGTCCTGATCATCTTCTCGTACTTCTTCATCCCGCAGATCTTCTTCTACGGCGTGAGCTCGCTGGCCGGCGCGGTGCTGAACGCCCGCGGTCATTTCGCTGCCCCCATGTGGACGCCGGTCATCAACAACATCGTGGTCATCGCGATCACGGTCGCCTTCATGATCATCACCGGGGTGTTCTCCGGCGCGCACCCGAACGTCGTCTCCATCACCCCGATGGAAGTGCAGCTGCTCGGCATCGGCACCACCCTTGGCATTGTCGCCCAGACCGCGGCGCTGATCCCGGCGCTGCGCCGGGTCGGCTTCCGCTGGCGCCCGCGGTTCGACTTCAGGCGCGCCGACGTGGCCGAGATCGGTCACATGGCCGGCTGGATGTTCGGCTACATCCTCACCACCCAGGTGGCATTCTTCGTCACCGTCAAGGTCGCCGACCACGCCAACCTGCCCGGCCAGACCAGCGGCGTCGGCGCCGGATACACCGCGTACGCCAGCGCGTGGATGCTCTTCCAGCTTCCCTACGCCATCGTCGCCATCTCCGTCATCACCGCGCTGCTGCCCAGGATGAGCGCGAACGCGTCGGACCGCCGGTACGACCTGGTCAAGTCGGATTTCTCGACCGGCGTCCGCCTCGGCTCGGTGATCGTGGCACCCGCCGCGCTCGTGCTCGCCGCACTCGGGCCGTCGATCGCCGTGGTCCTGTTCGGATGGGGCAACACGAACCTGGTGAGCGCCAGGTACTTCGGCTTCGTGTTCGCAGTCTTCTCGCTCGGCCTGGTGCCGTACATGCTCTTCCAGCTGCTGCTGCGGGTGTTCTACTCCATGCACGACAGCAAGACCCCGGCCCTGGTCGGCGTCGCCACCATGATCGTCAATGTCGGCGCCAACCTCCTCGCGCTGGCCGTCGTCCCCCGGCAGGACGTGGTCGCCGCGCTTGGCGTCGGCTTCGGCCTCGCCAACCTGGTCGGCAGCGCGATCGCCTGGCGGCTGCTCAGCCGACGTCTGGGCGGACTGGCGGGACGGCAGATCGGCCGCAGCCTGCTCCGGATGCATGCCGCCGCCGTGCCGGCCGCGCTCTTCGCGCTTGCCGTCGCCGTGACGGCCAACGTGGTCTTCGCGCCGGGGAAGATCTACTCAGCGCTGGTCGTCGTCGTCGGCGGCGTCGGTGCCCTGCTGCTGTACGTGATGTTCGCCCGCATGCTCCAGGTCAGCGAGGTGACCGATCTGACTGGCATGGTGCGGTCGCGGCTGCACAGGTAAGGTGAGCCGCAGGTGCTGCCGGACTCGGCATTCTGCTCCGTGCCCTATGGTCTCCGGCTGGTAACGGTTTGCGGGACGGTAGGGTGGCAGCGGAACACCCGGGCATGTTGTGCCGCATCATTGAATTGTCCAGACCCGCCGACCAGCTTCCGGCACCAGGAGGAAGCGTCGAGAGCCTGACCTGACTCGGCGCGATTGACCGATGACCACGTATGCGTCTGCGCCAGGAACCCGGCTCGGCGGTCGTTACCGGCTTGAAGACCGGATCGCCGCCGGCTCTGGCTGGGATGCGTGGAAGGCCATCGACGAGACGCTGGCCCGCGCGGTCACCGTGTTCACCTTCGCCGCTGGCTTCCCCAGGGTCGGCGATGTCGTCACCGCCGCCCGGGCCGCCAGCAGGCTGACTGATCCGCGGCTGGCCCAGGTGTTCGACGTGGAAGACGACTGTGACCACGCCTACATCGTCATGGAATGGGCGGCCGGAGAGACGCTCGGCGACCTGCTGTCGCAGGGGCCGCTTGAGCCGTTCCGGGCCGCCAGGATGATCGCCGAGGCGGCCGCCGCCCTGTCGTCGGCTCACGCGGCCGGCGTCGCGCACATCTGCTTGTCGCCCGGCTCAGTCAGGTGGAGCCAGACCGGCGAGGTGAAGGTCGTCGGCCTCGGGATCGATGCCGCGCTGTCGGGGGCAACCGCTGAGGAGCCGGTCCTGTGTGACACCCAGGGACTCGGCCGGCTGCTGTACGCGGCGCTGACGGGTTACTGGCCCGGGCCCGAATACCCGTCGCTGCCGCCGGCGCCCGTCGCTGGCGGGGAGCCGTGCAGCCCACGCCAGGTCGTAGCCGGCATCCCGCCCGTGCTCTCCGACCTGACCTGCCGCGCCATGCAGCTGCGTTCCAGCGAGACGGAAGAGCACGTGACCAGCCCCGGGGACCTTTCCCGTGCCCTGCTGGCCACGCTGCCTCCGGCGCCGATGCCGGCGGCGGCCGCACCGCCACCATGGCGGGACCAGGCAGCGAGGACGCGGGAAGATCGCTGGCCGCACGAGGCTCAGCAAGGCCGCGACACTGGCTGGTCGGGCGAGATGGCCGACACCGACTGGTCCGCGGATGACAACCGGTACAACGGTCAGAACCGCCAGGCCCGCCCGCCGCGGCAGTCCCGGCGACGGGCCGAGCCGAGCCGGCGGGATCCGGTCCGGTGGCTGGCTCCGGGCGGTATCCAGCCCAGGATTGCCAAGGGCATCGTCATTGCCGGGGTGAGCGTTCTCGTGCTGGCCGCCATCGCCGCCTTCACCCTGTGGCCGAGCGGCGGAACAGCCAGCAACCACCCGAACCCGGGCCGGAGCACGCCGCTGACGTCAGTGAGCCTTCTGCGGCCGGTTGGTGCCAGCGGATTCGACGCGCTGACCAGCCCGTCGGCCGACCCGGGCAACGAGGATAGCCAGACCGCGAAGTATGCGATCGACGGCAGCCCGCGTACCGCCTGGGACTCCCAGTGGTACCTGAGCCCAGAATTCGGGCAGCTCAAGGCCGGCTCGGGACTGATCATTGACCTGGGCCGGACGGTCAAGCTCAGCACCGTCACCGTCACCTTCAACTCGCAGCCAGGAGCGCGCGTCAGGCTTTTGGTCGGCAACTCCAGCGCGCGGAGCAAGCAGAACCTGGACTCCATGAGGCCGGTGGCGTCGGCCAGCAACCCGACGGGCACTGTCACGTTCCATGTGACGAGCACGGCCACCGGACGCTACCTCGTGCTCTGGTTCACCAGGCTCGCGCCGGCGCCAGCGGGACACGGCCACTTCGAGGCCCAGGTCTTCAATGTCGCCGTCAAGGGAACGCCCGCTTCCTAGCGCCGTACCCGGCCGGCCCGGGCGGCTGGGTACGTCGTTGCTGCTGGCCACTAAGCTACGACGGGTGGATCGCGTGTCCCGGCCAGGCCGGGGCGAGGTATGAGGTAGGAAGTACGGGATCCGCAATCCGCTGGCGGCCCGCACGGGCAGTCGTGGCACCGGCAGACCGGGAGAGGCGACGGAATCGCAGGAGCCTGGCAGCGCAGGGGCCGACAGGTCCCAGCACGCGGCACGCCAGGCTCCAGCCAGCCCGTCGGCCGGGTTCGGATCCGCCGTCGCCCTTCCACGCGCCGAGCTCAGCGACGCCGAGCTGCTGAAGCTGCATGTCGACGGCGACCCCGATGCCTTCGGGGAGCTCTTCGCCCGGCACCGGGACCGGCTGTGGGCGGTTGCCGTCCGGACGCTGAACGACCCCGAGGATGCGGCGGATGCGCTGCAGGACGCGATGATCTCGGCCTTCAGGCGCGCGGCGAGCTTCCGCGGCGAGTCCGCTGTCACGACCTGGCTGCACCGGATCGTGGTCAACGCCTGTCTGGACCGGATGCGCAGGCGCACGGCCCGGCCCGAGGTCGCCAGCGGCGACGAGCGACTGCTCGATACGATCGCGTCGGCCGACGCCGGTGCTGATCCGGCCGACGCGAGCGAAATGTCGCTTGAGGTGCTGGCCGCACTCCGGCAGCTCCCGCACGATCAGCAGGTCGCGCTGGTCCTCGTCGACATGCTCGACTACCCCGTCGCCGATGCCGCCGAGATAATCGGCGTCGCGCAGGGCACGGTCAAGAGCCGGTGCGCGCGCGGCCGTGCCAGGCTCCTGCCCAGGCTCGCCCATTTGCGGCATTCCGGCGACACCTCAGCTCGTCCCAGCGTTCCCGGTCAGCCGGGCGGACCGGGCCGGCCTCAGATTCCCGGACAGCCGGCCGGTCCAGGCGAGCGGAATCCAGGCGAGCGGAATCCAGGCGAGCTGATCCCGCCGTAGCGGACCCATCCGCCGATTCTGCCCGCGGTCAGCGGAACCGTTTCGCTCCCGGATCCGTCCTACCTGCGCGGAATGGGGGTGACGAGGAAGAGTGAGACGCCATGTCAGCGCGGAAGTCCTAGCCCTGTACCGGGAGGGCGCGGTCAGCGCGCGGAAGGCCGCGGGGATCGCCTCACACCTGTCCGGTTGTCCGCAATGTGAGGGCATTGTTGACGATCTGGCCAACGTCTCAGTCCTGCTGACGGCCACGTCCGCGCCGCCGATGCCCGATGTGCTCGCGGTCAGGATCGAGACGGCCATCGCCAGCGAGTCGGCCCTCCGGGCCGCGGGCAGCCCGGGCCAGGCGACCAGCACCGGACGGGAGCTGATACCCGGTCGCCCTGATCTCCCGGAGCGAGGCGGCCGCGGCGCGCGGCGGTTCCGCTTGCCCAGCTGGTCGTCCCCGGTGCTGCTGCGCAGCCTCGCCGCGACGGGCGCGGTTGCGGTCATCGCCAGCGCCGGCTTCCTGCTGGCCAACGGCCAGACCAGCCCCGAGAGTTCCGGCGGCGGCACCAGCAGCCGCGGCCAGCCAGCGGCGGCACCCCGCCCGGCCGTGAGCAACGCCCATGCGGCTCAGCGAGCAACCGGTCGCGTTCCTACTAGTGTCGGCTACCACCTCCACGGAAAGGTGGTCACGGCCAACGCGATAGCCAGCCATACCAACTTCACCACGGCTTCGCTGGCGGCTCAGGTGCGCCGGGATGTTCGTAGCTCGTCCGTACGTTTCGGCAGCGCCCAGCATTCTGAGCCAGCACCGACGAGTACCTCGGTGGGCGGCGTCAGCCTCTCCGAGCTCACGGGTTGTCTCGACCGGATCTCAGCCGGCCGCAAGGTGCTGCTGGCCAACGTCGCACGATACCTGGGCCGTCCCGCGACCATCATCGTCCTGCAGCCGCTGTCCGCGGCCGGGGTCTTCGATGTCACCATCGTCGGGCTCGCCTGCTCGGCGTCGAACCCGGACGTCATCTCGCGGACGACGGTCCCGTCGAGCTGAGAACCGGAAGCGGGAATCTGACGGGCACCTGTTCCGTTGATTCCGATGCAGTTCAACGAAGGAGTTAGCAGAAGTGACCGACGTTCGGGATGTCATCATCATCGGCTCCGGGCCGGCCGGCTACACGGCCGCTCTCTATGCCGCACGCGCGCGGCTGAACCCGCTGGTCTTCGAGGGCTCGGTGACAGCGGGCGGCGCGCTGATGAACACCACCGACGTTGAGAACTTTCCGGGCTTCCCCGACGGCATCCTCGGCCCCGACCTGATGGACTCGGTCAGGAAGCAAGCCGAGCGGTTCGGTGCCGAGCTGGTGGCCGACGACGTGATCGAAGTTGACCTGACTGCCACGCCGAAGATCGTGAAGACGGCCGACGGGGCCTACCAGGGCCGGGCGATCATCATTGCGACCGGCTCCAGCTACCGCGAGCTTGGCGTGCCCGGCGAGAAGCGCCTGTCCGGTCACGGCGTCTCCTGGTGCGCGACCTGCGACGGCTTCTTCTTCCGCGAGCAGGACATCGCGGTGGTCGGCGGTGGCGACTCGGCCATGGAAGAGGCGACCTTCCTGACCAGATTTGCCCGGTCCGTCACGATTGTTCACCGCCGAGACAGCCTGCGGGCCTCGAAAATCATGCAGGACAGGGCCCTATCCAACCCGAAGATCCGGTTCGCCTGGAACAGCGAGGTGCTGGAGATGATCGGCGAGGACAGGATTACGGGTCTTCGCCTGCGCGATGCGACAACCGGAGCCGAGAACGTGCTGCCCGTTACAGGGGTTTTCGTGGCAATTGGTCACGATCCGCGTAGCGAGCTGTTCACGGACCAGCTAGCCAAGGACGATGACGGCTACCTGCTGGTGGAGCAGCCCTCAGCGCGGACGGCGATACCGGGCGTATTCGCGGCGGGCGACGTGGTCGACCGGCACTACCGCCAGGCGGTGACGGCCGCCGGCACGGGGTGCACGGCCGCGCTCGACGCCGAGCGGTGGCTGGCTGACGAGGCGGCCTGAGACCTTCAGTTCCTGCGGGCTCCGCAGCCCGCAGCCGACCAAGTAGCGATGAGAGGAAGTCCGGATCGTGGGCGCAGCAACCAGGGCAGTAACCGACTCGACCTTCGAGTCTGACGTGCTGAAGAGCACCAAGCCGGTGCTGGTGGACTACTGGGCCGAGTGGTGCGGCCCGTGCCGGCAGGTTGCTCCTGTGCTCGAGGAGATCGCAACCGAGTACGCCAGCAAGATCGACATCGTCAAGCTGAACGTGGACGAGAATCCTGAGGTCGTGCGTACCTACGGGATCATGAACATCCCCACGCTGACCGTGTTCAAGGACGGCCAGGTGGTCAAGGAGATCGTCGGAGCCAAGCCGAAGTCGGCACTGCTCCGCGAGCTTGCGGACTTCCTGGGCTGACCAGCCTGATTCCCCGATGCGCCGGCCGCCGGCCGCGGGCCGCGGGCCGAGTGGCCTGGGTCATCGGCCCTGACGATGGCAGGAGCTAGGCGAGCCGCAGCGGCCGGTCCGGCGTCATCGACCCGAGCAGGCGCTCGAGGGCGACTTCCACGTCCTCACGCCACGACACGGCCGTCTTGACCTCGAGCCGCAGCCGCGGGTACCGCAGATGCGGCCGGACCGTCTTGAAGCCAACCGCCAGCAGGTAGTCGGCGGGTGTCACGCAGCTGAGCCCGTCCGGCTTGAGATCGCCGAACGCCTCGACCGCCCTGATTCCGCGTCGGCTGAGGTCCTTGACGACGCCCTGGACCAGCATCCGGCCGAGGCCACCCCCGGTGAACTCGGCGAGAATGTGCGCGGTCATGAGCAGGACGGCGTCGGCGCTCACCGGGCTGGTCGGAAAGGCGACCGACCGCGGAACGTACTGGGGCGGCGCGAAGAGCACGAACCCCGCCGCCACGCCGTCGACGTAGACGATCTTCCCGCAGCTGCCCCACTGCAGCAGGACGCTGGATACCCACGACTCCTTCTCCAGCGACGCCTCGCCCGCCTCCAGCGCGCGGGCCTGGCCGACTGGGTCGAGTTCCCAGAAAACGCAGCGACGGCACCGGGACGGGAGATCGTCGAGATTGTCGAGGGTGATACTCGCAAGGCGGCGCGACAACGGGCACCTCTGTTGATGACTGCAGCTATGTGACAGGCGGCGCCGGTTATCCCTGATTCTGAGAGCGGCAGACTGGCTCAGACCTTCAGCCCCGGCAAGGCCATCGTACTCGCGGGCCTGGCCTGGCGGCGGTGTTCTGGACGGGACTGGCGAGCGCCTCGCGCGCTGCTCTCCCGCCGAGCGAATCGCGGGGCGCGCTCGATAGCCTGTGCCGATGACACCTGGACGCAAGAGCTTTGGCAGTGACAACCACGCAGGTGCGCACCCTGAGGTGATCCAGGCGATCGCGGCGGCGAACGCCGGGGATGCCGCACCGTATGGCGCCGACGACCTGACCATCCGGACCGCCACTGACCTGTCCGCGGCCTTTGGCGCGGCCGGCACCTTCTTCGTATTCAACGGCACGGCCGCCAACGTCCTCGGGGTGAGTCTGCTGCTGAAGCCGTTTGACGCGGTCATCTGCGCGGACTCGTCGCACCTCAACGTGGACGAGTGCGGCGCAACCGAGCGCGTTCTCGGGAACAAGCTGCTGACCGTCGCCACGCCGGACGGCAAGCTGACTCCGGAGCTGATCTCGGCCCGGCTGACCGGACGCGGCGACGAGCACCGCGCTCAGCCGCGCGTGGTCGAGGTAGCCCAGGTGACCGAGCTGGGAACCTGCTACTCCCTCGACGAGCTGCGGGCTCTCAGCGCGCTGTGCCGGGCGGAGGGCATGTACCTGTTCATGGACGGTGCCAGGCTGGCGAGTGCTGCCGCGTACCTGGATTGTGAACTCGCCGAGCTGGCGGCGAGCGTCGACGTGCTGAGCTTCGGCGGCACCAAGAACGGGGCGGTGGCCGCGGAGGCGGTCGTGGTCATGCGCGAGGATCTGGTCGCGGACGTCCCGTACCTGCGCAAGCAGCAGATGCAGCTCGGGTCGAAGATGCGCTTCACGGCGGCGCAGTTCGCGGCCCTGCTTGAGGACAAGCTCTGGCTGCGCGGCGCACAGCACGCGAACGCGATGGCCGCCCGGCTGGCCGCGGGCGTGGCGGACGCACCTGGTGTTGCGGTCCGGTATGCGGTGCAGTCCAATGCGGTGTTCGCCGAGCTGGCCCCGGAGCGAGTGCAGGCGCTGCAGCGCGCGTGGACGTTCTACACCTGGAACGAGAGCGAGAGCGTGGTCCGGTGGATGACCGCGTTCGACACCACGCCGGACGACGTGGACACCTTCGTTGCCGCGATCCGCGCTAGCGCGGCCAGCTGACCCAGGGCGGGCGGGCCGGCCCCCGCTGTTTCACGTGAAACCACGTCCGCGAGCCCGCGGCGTTAGGCCGTCTGGCTGGCCGGCCAATCCGGGGAAATGGTCTTGACGATGCGGTCCAGATCGTCGAGCGAGGCGAATTCGACGACGATCTTGCCCTTGCGCTGCCCTAGCTCCACCTTGACTCGGGTGTCGAGGACGTCGGCCAGCCGGTCGGCCAGATCGTTCAGCCTCGGCGCGACCGGCTGCTTGCGCACCTGCTGGCGACGAGCCTTGGCGGCAGCGACCCCCAGCGCCACGATCTCCTCGACGGCCCGCACCGACAAGCCTTCGGCCACGATCCGGTGGGCGAGCTGTTCCTGCGTCAGCGGATCCTCGATGGCGAGCAGCGCCCTGGCATGGCCCGCGCTGAGGACCCCGGCGGCTACCCGCCGCTGGACGGCGGGCGGCAGGTTCAGCAGCCGGATCGTGTTCGTGATGTGCGGCCGCGACCGGCCGACTCGGCGGGCCAGCTCCTCGTGCGTCGCCTCGAAGTCATCAAGCAGCTGCTGGTACGCCGATGCCTCCTCGAGCGGATTCAGCTGCTGACGGTGCAGGTTCTCGATCAGCGCATCTCTCAGCAGGTCGTCGTCCGAGGTCTCTCGCACGATCGCCGGGACCGAGGCCAGCTCGGCCAGCTGGCAGGCGCGCCAGCGCCGCTCGCCCATCACGAGCTCGTACTGACCCGCCCCGGTGCGCCGGACGACAACGGGCTGAAGAAGTCCGACCACCTTGATCGACGCGGCCAGCTCGGCGAGCGTCTCCTCGTCAAAGATCTGCCTCGGCTGCCGCGGATTCGGGACGATCGACGCCACCGGGATCTCGTCGAAGTAGGCGCCAGTCGGCTCGGAGAACTGTGCCGGGGGCGGGGGTGCCGCGCCGTCTCGCAGGGATCCGGCGGCAGGCATGCCCGACTGTCCTGCCGGAGCGGTGGGGATAAGGGCACCGAGGCCCTTGCCCAGGCCCCGCTTCTGCTGCGACATGTAGCTCTCCCTGCTGCCCGCACCAACTCCGGCCCGCGTCCTCGCGCGGTCATCGCCGCGGAGGCAGACGTGCTCGCTGACTGACCCACCGGCGGTGTGGCCTCTATCCTGCCAGGCAAATCCCCAGGACGGATCAGATCTGCCCGGGCCTGTGGATAAGCGGGCGACGCCGCACGGCTAGGCCGTCGCTGCCTTGCTACTCCTGAACGCCATCTCCCTGGCGGCCTCGAGATAGGCCAGGGCGCCACTCGAGCCCGGGTCATACGTCATCACCGACTGGCCGTAGCTCGGTGCCTCCGACACCCGGACGCTTCGCGGGATCACGGAGCTCAGCACGAGGTCGCCGAAGTGGCTGCGGACCTCCTCGGCGACCTGAGACGCCAGCCTGGTCCGGCTGTCGAACATGGTCAGCAAGATGGTGGTGATCCGCAGATTCTGGTTCAGGTGGCTCTTGACCAGCTCGACGGTTCGCAGCAGCTGCTCGAGTCCCTCCAGCGCGTAATACTCGCACTGGATCGGAATCAGCACTTCCGGCGCCGCGACCAGGGCGTTGACGGTCAGCAGTCCCAGGGATGGCGGGCAGTCGATGAAGATGTAGTCGAGCTCGGACGAGTCGTACTGCGCGACGGCCCGGGAGAGCCTGGCCTCCCGCGCTACCAGCGGCACCAGCTCGATCTCGGATCCGGCCAGATCGATCGTCGCCGGGGCGCACAGCAACTGCGGGAAGCCCTGCACCGGGCGGATCACCTCGGCCAGCGGCATTCCGTCGACCAGGACGTTATAGATCGATGGCGTACCGGACCTGTGCTCCACGTCCAGCGCGGTCGACGCATTGCCCTGCGGATCGAGGTCGACGACCAGGACCCGCGACCCGTTCATGGCCAGGCTGGCGGCCAGATTGACCGCCGTGGTCGTCTTGCCGACGCCGCCTTTCTGATTCGCGATCGTCAGGATCCGGCAGGCGTCCGGTCGCGGCCACGTCTGGCCGCCCGCCCTGGCCTTCATGGCCGCCTGAGCCGCTCGCGCGATCGGCGTGTCCGCCGAAGTGTCCGGCGCAGGAATGGCCACCTCGTCCTCACTCTCGCCAGGAGCGCTCAGCGCGCCGGTGTATGTACCCGCGATAATAGGGCCGCCGGAACGCTGCGTTGTCCGCCCGGCCGGAATAGATCCCTGAACAGCAGGGACCCAAACCTGCCCTTCTCCAGGTATTGCCGCACCAGGCGGCCGCTGCGTCTCGCCGGTCCCTGGCGGGCCGATTTCGGGCCCCTGAAAGCTAGCTTCCGGACCCGGCGGGCCGGAGGCAGCACTCGGCGGGCCGGACGCAGCACTCGGCGGGTCGACCTCCGCCCCCGCAGCGCCGGCGGCCGCAGGTCTCTGCTCCGACTGGTCCGCGCGACCAGCCGCACGAGCGGCGAACCAGCCCAGCGGAACGCCGTGGCGAGGGACCAGGCGAGGGATGCCCGGTCCTCCGCTAGTCTCCGTCGCCTCAGACGGCCAGAGGGCGGGCCTGCCGCCGCGGCCCTGTTTCTCGCCCGGGACCGGCTCATATGGCCGCGACTCGCGGCTCGGCATCCAGGGCGCGGGGCCGCTGCGTGCGGCGTAGCTAACCGCCGCATCTGGCCCGGACGGCCGGCCCACCTGAGCCGGAGCCGCCGTTTCACGTGAAACATGCTCGGAGCCGACGCCCTCGGCCAGGACGGGGTCGGGCACGTGACTGAGCCTTCGCGCCGCCGCGCCGCCGGGCGGCCAGCCCAGCCCGCTCTCCTGCCGGACGGCAGCCGGTGGCACCGGACCGGCCGTGGTCATGGCGCTGCCCGGCCGGCCGACAGAACCGCGCCGCGCAAGCAGCGACGCCACATCGCCGGACGTCGTCTCGGGCCAGCCAAGTCCCGGCCGCACGGCGCCACGGCTAGCTCCCGCGGCCGTCCGCCCGGTACCCAGTGCCTCGGGCCAGCTGTCCGCGGCCAGCCCGTCCGGTGCAACCAGCCCGCCGTCCGTAGCCGGCCCGTCGTCCGTAGCCGGCCCGCTGTCCGTCACCGGCCCGCCGTGCCTGGCCAGCCCGCCGCCGGTAGCCAGCCCGTCGTCCGTAGCCAGCGGGCGGCTCATCGCAAGAGGCGTGGCGCTGAGGCCCAGGGCGACACCAGCCGGACGGGGCCAGCCGACTCCGGCGGCCAGCGTCCCGCCGGCGGCCAGCACCTTGCTGGCGCCGTGCGGATCAGGCCAGCCCAGGCCCTGTCCGGTCGCGGCCATCCGACACGTCACCTCGTCTGCACACTAGGTTTCCGCGGCCACCTCAGCCAGGCGGCTTGATCATCAACAGCCTAGGCCGCGCGGCCGCGATCACAGAGCAGGCGGGCCCAGGCCTCCTGTCTCAGGTGCGCTGTCTCGGCCTGCCGCCCCGGCCCGGTCTGCGCACAACACTCGCATTCCCCCGCGTCCTGAACCTGACAACCGTCGTGGGCTGGTCGAGCAGCCCGGCTCCGGCGACCACGATCTCCGTGCCGATCGCGCCGAGGCGCCGCAGCACGAGCCGGGCCTGATCCAGTTCCGTTCCGGCCGCAGCGCCTTTGATCGCGAGCACCAGGCCGCCGGCGCGGGCCAGCCCGGCGGCGAGGCCGGCCAGGCGGTCCAGGCTGGCTACCGCGCGCGCCGTCACCACATCGGCCTCGACTTGGCCGGCCAGTTCCTCGGCCCGACCGCGCCGCACGTTCGCATTACTGAGCCCCAGTTGCGCAATGCACTCCTGCAGGAAGACGGTCCGCCGAGCCATCGGCTCGACCAGGGTCACGCTGACCTCAGGCAGCATGATCGCGAGCACGACTCCCGGCAGGCCAGCACCAGAACCCAGGTCGGCGAGCTGGAGCGGATCGCGGCCCGGCGCCGCAGGTATCAGCTCGGCGACTACCCCGCTGTTCAGCAGATGCCGGTGCCACAAGCGCTCGGTCTCACCGGGGCCGATCAGGCCGCGCTCGACCCCGGGCCCGGCGAGCAGCTCCGCGTACGCCTGAATCTGCGGCAACCGCGAGCCGAACAACTCGCGCGCCGCCGGCGGCGGGTCCGGGATCACGATTCCCGCAATCAGCCGACGGGAAGAATGACCACTCTGCGGTTCGGGTCGATGCCCTCCGACTCGCTCCGCAGCCCGGCCGCCGCGACCGCGTCATGCACGATCTTCCGCTCGAAGGCGTTCATCGCGCCCAGCGCCTTGGCCTCGCCGGTCCGCTTGACTTCCTCCGCCGCGCTGGCGCCGAGCTCGCTCAGGTCAGCCCGCCGCCTGGCACGGTAGCCGCCGATGTCGAGCATCAGCCTGGTCCGCCCGCCCGTCTGCCGGTGGACAGCGAGCCGGGTCAGCTCCTGCAGGGCGTCCAGCACCTCGCCGCGATCTCCGACCAGCTCGTCCAGGGTCGCACCGACCACGGACACCACCGCGCGGTCGCCCTCCACGTCCATGTCGATGTCGCCATCGAGGTCAGCGACGTCGAGCAGGCCCTCGACGTAGTCGGCCGCTATCTCACCCTCGTTCTCGAGGTCGGCCACGCTCGGCAGTTCCGGCTCTTCCGGCAGGTCCGGCTGCTCCGGCTCGCCGGCTGGCCCGGCATCCTCACCCGGGAGGTCACCATCCTGGCCAGCGGCGCCGGACGTCTCCTCGGCCAGCTCCTGCTCGGAGTCAGCGAGCACGTTCTCACCATGACTCACGACGAGATCCTCCTATTGGGTACAGACGCGCGCCAGCCGCGAACCGTCCGCGAACCGTCCACGCTCAGCGTTTACCCGACCGCTTGCTGCGTGACTGCCGCGTGCGCTGCTGCCTGACGATCTTAGTCTCAGGCTCGGCAGGCCCGGACGCCTCAGGTTCGGACTTGCCCCGGCCGAACCGGCGCAGCATGCCGCCATCGCCGGAGGCGGGCTTGTGACCGTTGGACGACGACGTGCCCGATCCGCCGGCCGACGGCACCTCGCCGGAGCCCGCTGATGACCTGCCAGCCGGCGCGGGCTTGCCCGCCGCACCGGGCTTAGCAGCAGCGGGCTTGCCGGTCGCACCGGGCTTAGCCGCCCCCGGCTTCGCTGTCGTGCCGGGCTTGGTCGTGCCGGGCTTGGTCGTGCCGGGCTTGGTCGTGCCGGGCTTGGTCGTACCGGGTTTCGCCGTGCTCGGCTTGCCGGTCCCCGTCCCGCCCGGCTTGGCCTGCCGTCCGGTGAGTCCGGCAGCCGTGGCCGGCTTGCCCGCGGCGCCGCCGATCGGGATGTTCCCGGCGGGACCCATGGCCGCGGCTCCGACCGGGTACTTGCGCAGCAGGACATACTGCTGGCCGAGCGTCCACAGGTTCGTCGTGACCCAGTACAGGACCAGGCCGAACTGCCAGTACAGACCGGTCAGCGCGAAGAGCGGCATGACGTACGCCATCATCTTCTGGGACTGGCCCATCGGGCTGTCCTTGCCCGTCGGCATCATGCCGCGCTTCATACTCTGCCGGACGGTCAGGTACGTGGTCGTCATGCTGACGATGACGACGATCACGATCACTATCTTCGCGTGCAGCGGGACGACCAGCGGAGGCTTGACGAACAGCACCTTGTCGGCGATCGTCGCGCCGAAGATCTTCGCGTGCTGCGCGCTCAGGATCAGCTTCTCGGTCAGGTGGTACTGCAGCGGCTCCTTCGGGGTCCACTCCGCGATGTAGCGGAGCACGCTGAACAGGGCGAAGAAGATCGGCATCTGGAGCACGACGGGAAGGCAGCCCATCAGCGGATTGACGCCCGCTTCCTGGTACAGCTTCATGGTCTCGGCGTTCAGTGTCTCTCTGTCGCCTTTGTGCTTCTTGCGAAGTTCGGTCAGCCGCGGCGTCAGGGCCGTCATCGCGCGCTGGGTGTGCATCTGCTTGATGAACAGCGGCACCAGGATCAGCCGCATCAGCACGACCAGGACGACGATGGTCAGCAGCCAGGTCACGCCGCTGGTCAGGCCGAATACCGGACTGAACAGGTTAAACAGGTGCGTGATGATCCAGGCGACGGCGTCGTCGATCGGGGCGAGGATGGTGCTCAACGCGTCAGTTCCCTTGCTGTTCGGTCGATGGCAGCGGCCGGCGCAGCCGACTGCGCGGACTGCTGGCGCCGCGGCGGCACCGGGTCGAGACCGCCTCGGTGGAACGGATGGCAGCGGCTCAGCCGCCTGGCGGCCAGCCAGCTGCCGCGACCCGCCCCGTGGATCCTGATCGCCTCGAGCGCGTACGCGCTGCACGACGGGTAGAACCGGCAGCGCGGCCCGAACAGAGGGCTGATGAACCTGCGGTAGCCAGAGATCAGCCCGACCAGCAACCAGGCAGGCGCCGACCGCGCAGGCTCGCTGGCCCGCGTCACTTCAGCACCCGTTCGCTCGTTCACACCGCACCACCCTGCCGCCGAAGCAGTGACCGTACTACCAGGCCCAGCTCAGCGGCCAAGTCCGCCTGGCTTGCAGTCGCGGCCGGGGGATTAGCGCGCAACACAAGAAGGCTACCCTCAGGCAGCGACTGCAGATACCCCGCCATCAGGTGGCGCAGCCGCCGCCTGACCCGGTTGCGAACGACCGCCGGGCCGACCGCCCGGCTCACGGTGAAGCCAACCTTCGGCGGCTCGGCGACGCCGTCACGCACCAGCAGATGCCCGGCGAGCAGCGGCCGCCCGGTCCTGCTGCCGGCCCGGATAGCAGCGCTGAACTCGCTGCGGCGGCGCATCCGTGCGGCCTGGGGCAGCATCGGCTATCGCCGCCGCGCGGACGGCGCCGGTCAGACGCTGACTCGCGCACGGCCCTTACGGCGTCGTGCCGAGAGCACTGCGCGCCCGGCACGGGTGCGCATGCGCAGCCGGAAACCGTGCGTCTTCGCGCGACGGCGATTGTTCGGCTGGAACGTGCGCTTGCTCACAGGAAACTCCAGATACGGGTGAAAGTTCTCGGGCAGCCACCATCGCGCGGCTACCGCCACAAGACAAGACTAGCGTGCGATGCGCCCTGCTCGTGGCCCGCTGGCCGCCAAGCGCACACCCCGCCGACCGCACGCTATCAGCAACTGCCGCAGGAGCGCCGACCAGGGAGCCAGTTCCGCCCGGCGGCTGGGCGCGGCACCCGAGGAAGAAGTGCCTGGCCGGGACGGCTGCGGCAGAACCGCGATCATGGGACCTGTGTCATGACACTCGCCGTTTCCCGAACGCGGTCGCCGCCCCGCGCCTAGGCTGTGGACAGCTTCGCCGGCTTGTGTGGACCGGCCGAGCCCGGCGGTGCCATGATCTCCGGCGCCGCGCCGGAACGCGGCGTTGCACATGCTGTGGAAAAACCTGTTGACCACATGTTGGGGGGCGCGAGGTGATCGGCCGATGAGCGAACCAGACCTCGCCGAGATCTGGGCCAGGTCGCTGAACGACCTCGCCGACATGCAGATCGAGCCATATCAGCGCGCCTGGCTCCAGCTCACCAGGCCGCTGGGCCTGGTGGAGAATACCGCGCTGATCGCGACCCCGAACGAGTTCGCCAAGGACCAGCTGGAGAACCGGCTCCGGGCGCTGATCACCAACGCCCTGTCACGCGAGCTCGGCCGCAGCATCCAGCTGGCCGTCATCATCGACCCGGCCGTCACGTCCGCGATGCCCTCGCCGGACGAGAACCAGTACGTCACCGACCCGCTCGGCATCAGGATGCCGTTCGGCTTGATCACCGACCGGTCACCAGGGCTCGGCTCCGCGCCCTCGCACCTCGACGGCCATGACGCAGCAGCCGCCCGCGACAACGGCCGCCAGGACAGCGCGGACGGCGCCAGCACGCGCCCCGGCGAGCGGGCCACGCACGAGGCAGCCGGGCCGGACGGCAGCCGCGGGCCTGGCCCTGGCCACGGCATCGGTTCCGGCCTGGGGTCACCGCGCCACGACCAGGGCGAGAACGGCCACCGGGGCGACGGCCGCGGGTTGTCCTCGCCCGGCGGCGGGCCGGGCAACGGCCTGCCAGGCAACGGCGCGGCCCGGCCGACCCAGACCAGGCTCAATCCGAAGTACACCTTCGAGACCTTCGTGATCGGGTCGAGCAACAGGTTCGCGCATGCCGCGGCCGTCGCCGTCGCCGAGGCCCCGGCCAAGGCCTATAACCCGCTGTTCATCTACGGCGACTCCGGACTGGGCAAGACCCACCTGCTGCACGCCATCGGCCACTACGCGCAGAGCCTGTACCAGGGTGTCCGCGTCCGGTACGTCAGCTCGGAAGAGTTCACCAACGACTTCATCAACATGATCAGGGACGGCAAGCAGGACGGCTTCCGCCGCCGGTACCGCGACGTCGACGTGCTGCTCGTCGACGACATCCAGTTCCTGGAGAACAAGGAAGGAACCCAGGAGGAGTTCTTCCACACGTTCAACACGCTGCACAACGCGACCAAGCAGATCGTGATCTCCAGTGACCGCGCTCCGAAGCGCCTGGTCACGCTGGAAGACCGGCTGCGGAGCCGGTTCGAGTGGGGCCTGCTGACCGACATTCAGCCGCCCGAGCTCGAGACCAGGATCGCGATCCTGCGCAAGAAGGCCGTGCAGGACAGGCTCAACGCCCCGCCCGAGGCGCTCGAGTACATCGCCAGCCGGATCTCGACCAATATCAGGGAACTCGAGGGCGCGCTGATCAGGGTCAGCGCGTTCGCCAGCCTGAACCGCCAGTCGGTCGATCTCCAGCTCGCCGAGTTCGTGCTCAAGGACCTCATCCCGGAAGCACAGGGACCCGAGATCACCGCGGCCACGATCATGGGCCAGACCGCCTCCTACTTCGGCCTGTCCATCGACGACCTGTGCGGCACCTCCCGGTCCCGCGTCCTGGTCACCGCCCGGCAGATCGCCATGTACCTGTGCCGGGAGCTGACCGACCTGTCGCTGCCCAAGATCGGCCAGCACTTCGGCGGACGGGATCACACCACGGTCATGCACGCCGACCGCAAGATCAGGTCCCTGATGGCGGAGCGCCGCTCGATCTACAACCAGGTCACCGAGCTCACCAACCGGATCAAGCAGCAGGCTCTGCCCAGTTGATCCGGCGCGACAGGACCGGGATATCGGCCCGCACAGCCGCTTACCGGTTCAGGCCGGGTCAGGACGGGCGACACTGCGCACCCAGGACCACACACAGCGTGACGACACACTCGCACAAGCCGGACGGTTATCACTTTCCGTACACACAGGCTGTGGATGACCTTGTGGATGACCCTGCGGATAGGTGCCGGTAACTGGGGCCGGCCGGGGACAACCCGGGGCCCCGCCCCGCTCAGCTGCCGCCGCCTGCACAGCCTGGCGCCTGGCCAGCCGGCTTATCCACCCTGGCTGTGCACGAAATAGCGGCCCTGACCTGCACAGACTCGGCTATCCCCAGAATCCACCACGCCTATTACGACTACCACTTATCTATTTACCGAGATCCAAAGAACCAAGTAGCGCCGCACCTGCTCGAACTCCGCGCCCACCCAATCCGCGCCCAGCCAGGTCCGCCCTCACCGAAGCCAGGGCCGCCAACCCCCGCGCAGGCTAGGCTTTCGTAAGCAATCACCGTCCCGCACGGCAGCGGTGCCGGGCCAGCACTCGCCTCGCGCCGCCTGCTCCGCCAGGGAGTGAGAAGGAAGGCGGCTTGCCGTGCAGATCATCGTCGAACGAGATGTCTTCGCCGATGCGGTGGCCTGGACGGCGCGCGCACTGCCCGCCAGGCCCACGGTCCCCGTCCTGGCCGGGATGCGGCTGCACGCCGAGGGCGGCGAGCTGACGCTCTCCAGTTTCGACTACGACGTCTCGGCCCTGGCCAGGATCGGCGTCGATACCCAGGCGCCCGGCAGCGCGCTCGTCTCCGGCCGCCTGCTCGCCGAGATCAGCAGGAGCCTGCCTGGCCGCCCGGTGCAGATCAACTCCGACGGCGGCCGTGCCGTTCTCACCTGCGGCAGCGCCACGTTCAACCTGCTGACGATGCCGGAAGACGAGTACCCCGCGCTGCCCGAGATGCCGCCAGCGGCCGGCGCGGTCGGCAGCGACGCGTTCGCCACGGCCGTCAGCCAGACGGCGGTCGCCGCCGGGCGGGACGACACCCTGCCGTCGCTGACCGGCGTGCGGATCGAGATCGAGGGCGATGTTCTCACGCTGATATCCACCGACCGGTACCGGCTGGCCGTCCGCGAGCTGCGCTGGACTCCGGCCCGCCCGGAACTGTCGGCCGCCGTGCTCGTCCCCGCCAAGGCGCTGACCGACACGGCCCGCTCGCTGACCACGTCGGCGGAGGTGTCGATCGCCCTCGCCCTTCCGGGAGAGGAAGCCGCGGCCGGCCAGCCGGGCGCGGGTGTGTACGGTGCTGGCCAGTATGGGGGCGGCGACGGCATGATCGGGTTCGAGGCTGGCGGCCGGCGCACCACCACGCGGCTGCTGAGCGGCGAGTTCCCGCGTTACCGCACCCTGCTGCCCTCGACGGTCAGCGCGACGGCCGAAGTGTCGACCAGCCTGCTCGCGGAGTCGGTCCGCCGGGTCGCCCTGGTCGCCGAGCGCAACACCGCCGTCCGGCTCAGCTTCAGTTCCGGCCAGCTCACGCTGGAGGCCGGAACGGGCGACGAGGCGCAGGCCGACGAGGTCATCGAGGCCGGCTTCGACGGCGACGACCTGACGATCGCGTTCAACCCGAACTACCTGCTCGACGGGCTGGCCAACATGGACAGCGACACGACCAGGATCGCGTTCACCGAGCCGGGCAAGCCGGCCCTGCTGACCGGCAAGCCGGGACCGGACGGCACGCCCGACTACCGCTACCTGCTGATGCCGTTCCGCCTCAACAGCTGAGCGGGTCCGTCGGCGTGACGCGTTAGTCTGCCAGGCGTGCACGTGGCCAGGCTCGCCCTCACCGACTTCCGCTGCTACGAGTCAGCGGACGTCACCCTCGGCCCCGGCGTGACGACTTTCACCGGTCCCAACGGGGCGGGCAAGACCAACCTGATCGAGGCCGCCTATTACGTCGCGACGTTCGGCAGCCACCGCGTCGCGGCCGACGCGGCCATGATCAGGTCGGGCGCCGACCGGGCGATCCTGCGGGCCTCGGTCCGGTCGGCGGCCAGGGACAGCCTGGTCGAGATCGAGCTCAACTCCGGACGGGCCAACCGGGTCAGGCTCAACCGCGCCCCGCTGAGCAGGCCGCGCGACGCGCTCGGCACGTTGCGGTGTGTCCTGTTCGCGCCCGAGGACCTCGCGATCGTGAAGGGGGACCCCGCCGAGCGCCGGCGCTATCTCGACGACCTGCTCGTGGCCAGCCGCCCGCGGTACGCGGCGGTCAGGGCCGACTACGAACGGGTGGTGAAGCAGCGCAGCGCCCTGCTCAAGTCGGCCCGGGCCGCCAGCCGCGGCGAGCCGCCGGCCCTGGAGGTCTGGGACGAGCAGCTGGTCACCCACGGCACCGAGCTCACCGCCGGCCGGCTCAGGCTAACCGGCGTACTGCGGCCGCTGATCACGGCACGCTATGACGACGTGTCCGGCGGCTCGCGCGGCGCGTCGATCAGCTACCGGCAGGGCTCGGAGCGATCCGCGGTGTTCGATCCCGAGCCCGAGCCGGCCACGCTGGCCCAGACCATGCGCGACTCGCTCCAGCGCCTGCGCCGGGCCGAGCTGGAGCGCGGCGTCTGCCTGGTCGGACCGCACCGGGACGAGGTCGAGCTGCGGATCGGCGAGCTTCCGGCCCGTGGCTACGCCAGTCACGGCGAGTCCTGGTCGCTGGCCCTCGCGCTGCGGCTCGCCGCCTTCGGGCTGCTGCGGGCGGACGGCGAGGACCCGGTCCTGATGCTGGACGACGTGTTCGCCGAGCTGGACGCCGGCCGCCGGGACCGGCTGGCCGAGCTGGCCGGCGACGCGGAGCAGGTGCTGGTCACCGCCGCGGTGGCGGCCGACGTGCCGCCGCGCCTGGCCGGGACCGGCTACACGGTCGCGAAGGGGGTGATCGGCGATGCCGCCTGAGCGCTCCGGCGGGCCAGGCCGGCCACCAGCGCCGCCCCCCGCCCGGCCAGCCCGGCCCCGCCGGCCCGGGCGATCCGGCCGATGCTGGCCGGGCCGCGCTGGCGGCCGACGCCCTGGCCAGGGCAAAGGCGGACGCTGCGGCGAGAGGAAGCCGCCCGTCGGCACCAGCTCAGGACAGTTTTCCGGAACGAAAAAACAGCCCGGGACTGCCGGCAGGCAGCCAGCAGGCCAGGCGCCAGCGCCGCGATGACCCGGCAGCGCTCGGTGCCGCCATCGACGGCCTGATCGCCGAGACCGGCTGGGAACTCGCCGTGGCGACCGGATCAGTCTTCGGCCGCTGGGCCCAGATCGTCGGGCCCGACCTGGCCGCGCATACGGTGCCGGACGGACTGGCCGACGGCGAGCTCACCGTGACCGCGGATTCGACGGCGTGGGCGACGCAGCTGCGGCTGCTGGCGGCCGAACTGGTCCGCAAGCTGAATGCCGAGCTCGGCGACGGCGCGGTGCGGCGGGTGAAGGTGCGCGGACCAGTGAATGCGGCCCGCCGGCCGGGCGAGTGGCGGGTCCGCGGCGGCCGCGGGCCGCGGGACACGTACGGCTGAGGGCGAACCGGGACGGAGAGGGCGGAGCCCGGGACGGAGAGGGCGGAGCCCAGCCGGATGACGGCCCGAAGTTAGCTACTCGCGGGCCCCCCGTACGGCTGAGGCTGGGGGTGCGAGCAGGTAAAATAGGTAAGCGTACAGGGACAGCCGCCGTAGGGGGCAGAGCCGTTGTCACCCGTGCGCATGTCCCGCTTTCAGGAGGAGCGAACCGTTTGTCCTACGACGCACGCTCAATCACGGTCCTTGAGGGCCTGGAGGCGGTCCGCAAGCGCCCGGGCATGTATATCGGCTCGACGGGCGAGCGCGGGCTGCACCACCTGGTCCAGGAGGTTGTCGACAACGCCGTTGACGAGGCACTGGCCGGCTACTGCGACCTCATCGACGTCACCTTGCTCGCCGACGGCGGAGTGCGGGTAGCCGATGACGGCCGGGGCATACCGGTTGATAACCACCCGGTGGAGAACCGGCCGGCCGTCGAGGTCGTGCTGACCACGTTGCACGCGGGCGGCAAGTTCGACGGCGAGTCCTACGCGGTCTCCGGCGGCCTGCACGGCGTCGGCGTCTCCGTCGTCAACGCGCTGTCTGCCCGGCTGGATGTCGAAATCCGCAAGGACGGCAGCGTCTGGCGGCAGTCCTATGCGGCCAGCGAGCCGACCGGCCCGCTGGTCAAGGGCGAGCCGACGGACGAGACCGGCACGATCATCACGTTCTGGCCCGACGACACGATCTTCGAGACTACGGCGTGGAGCTTCGAGACGCTGTCGCGGCGGCTGCAGGAGATGGCGTTCCTCAACCGGGGCCTGACCATCAACCTGACCGACGAGCGGCCCGACCACATGAACGGGGAGCCGCACCAGGTCAGCTACTGCTACGACGGCGGGATCGCCGACTTCGTGCGGTACCTGAACGCCTCCAAGGAGGCCGCACACGACTCGGTCATCGATTTCGGTGACGAGGCGCCGGGCATCTCCGCGGAGATCGCGATGCAGTGGAGCGGCTCGTACTCCGAGTCGGTGCACACGTTCGCGAACACGATCAACACCGCGGAGGGCGGCACCCACGAGGAAGGGTTCCGCTCGGCACTGACCTCGATCATCAACCGGTACGCGCGGGAACAGAAGCTGATCAGGGAGAAGGACGACAACCTGACCGGTGACGACGTCCGCGAGGGCCTGACCGCGATCATCCACGTCAAGCTGGCCGAGCCGCAGTTCGAGGGCCAGACCAAGACCAAGCTCGGCAATACCGAAGCCCGATCGTTCGTGCAGAAGGTCTGCAACGACCACCTGCGCGACTGGTTCGAGCGCAACCCGGGCGAGGCCAAGTCCATCGTGATCAAGGCCACCCAGGCCGCCCGGGCGCGGATCGCGGCCCGGCACGCCAGGGACCTGACCCGCAAGAGCGCGCTGGGCGGCGCGGGCCTGCCCGGCAAGCTGTCCGACTGCCAGTCGGGCGACCCGGCGGAGTGCGAGATCTACGTCGTCGAGGGCGACTCGGCCGGCGGCTCGGCTAAGGCGGGCCGTGACCCCAGGTTCCAGGCCATCCTGCCGATCCGCGGCAAGATCCTCAACGTGGAGAAGGCCAGGATTGACCGGGCGCTGAAGAACAACGAGGTGCAGGCGCTGATCACGGCGCTGGGGACCGGCATCCACGACGACTTCGACATCGCCAAGCTCAGGTACCACAAGATCATCCTGATGGCCGACGCCGACGTGGACGGCCAGCACATCACCACGCTGCTGCTGACGCTGCTGTTCAGGTTCATGAAGCCGCTGGTCGAGGCCGGCCACGCCTACCTCGCGCAGCCGCCGCTCTACAAGATCAAGTGGGATGGCGGCCGCAACATCCTGCCGGGCTACGCGTACTCCGACCGCGAGCGGGACGCGCTGATCGAGGCCGGCATCGCCGACGGGCGCAAGGACCCGCGGCCTCGCGACGGCATCCAGCGGTACAAGGGCCTCGGCGAGATGAACGCGAAGGAGCTGTGGGATACCACCATGGACCCGGCGCACCGTGTCCTGCGGCTGATCACGCTCGACGACGCGGCCCAGGCCGACGAGCTGTTCACCGTGCTGATGGGCGAGGACGTAGAGGCCAGACGGGCGTTCATCCAGCGCAACGCCAAGGACGTCCGCTTCCTCGACATCTAGCTGCCCTGGCCGGCGGCGCCGCCATCGCGCCGCCGCCGGCTGCACGACTGGTTTTCATGATCGCGGTCGGCTGCCGGTCACGGTGACGGGCGGGAGCCCGCGATCAGCGCGAAGGAGACGTACATGAGCGTGGACACGCCGCAGGCGCCGCCGGAAGAGCCGGGCGGCCGGCTTGAGCCGGTGGACATCCAGGTCGAGATGCAGCGCAGCTATATCGACTATGCGATGTCGGTCATCGTCGGCCGTGCCCTGCCCGACGTCCGCGACGGCCTCAAGCCCGTGCACGTCCGCGTGCTGTACGCGATGTACGACGGCGGATACCGGCCGGACCGTGGTTACTCCAAGTGCTCCCGCGTCGTCGGTGACGTCATGGGCCAGTACCATCCGCACGGCGACTCGGCCATCTACGACGCGCTGGTCCGGCTGGCCCAGCCGTGGTCGATGCGGATGCCCCTGATCGACGGGCAGGGCAACTTCGGCTCGCCGGGCAACGACGCGGCCGCGGCGATGCGGTACACCGAGTGCCGGCTCGCGCCGCTGGCCATGGAGATGCTGCGGGACATCGACAAGGAGACCGTCGACTTCCGCCCCAACTACGACGGCCGGTCCGCGGAGCCGGTCGTGCTGCCGGCCCGCTTCCCCAACCTGCTCGTCAACGGCTCCGAAGGTATCGCCGTCGGGATGGCCACCAAGATCCCGCCGCATAACCTGCGGGAGGTCGCCGACGGCGTCCAGTGGTACCTGGAGAACTTCGACGCCAGCGACGAGGATCTGCTCGAGGCGCTGATGGCCCGGATCAAGGGTCCCGACTTCCCGACCTCCGGGCAGATCGTCGGCCGGCGGGGCATCGCAGATGCCTACCGCACCGGACGGGGCTCGATCACCATGCGAGCAGTGGTCGAGGTGGAGGAAGACCGGCGCGGCCGGACCAGCCTGGTAATCAGCCAGCTGCCCTACCAGGTCAACCCGGACAACCTGCAGGCGAAGATCGCCGAACTGGTCAAGGACGGCAAGGTCAGCGGGATCGCGGACGTGAAGGACGAGTCCAGCGGCCGGACCGGCAGCATCGTGGTGCGGATCGTGATCGTGCTCAAGCGCGACGCCGTGGCCAAGGTGGTTCTGAACAACCTCTACAAGCACACTCAGCTCCAGGACACGTTCGGCGCGAACATGCTGGCGCTAGTCGACGGCGTGCCGCGCACGCTCCGGCTGGACCAGATGATCAGGTACTGGGTCACCCACCAGATCGAGGTGATCGTGCGGCGGACCCGCTACCTGCTGCGCAAGGCACAGGAGCGGGCTCACATCCTGCGCGCCCTGATCAAGGCCATCGACCAGATCGACGCCGTGATCGCGCTGATCAGGGCCAGCGCGTCGGCCGCCGTCGCGCAGACGGGCCTGATGGAGCTGCTGGAGATCGACGAGATCCAGGCCCGGGCGATCCTGGACATGCAGCTGCGCAAGCTGGCCGCGCTCGAGCGGCAGCAGCTGATCGACGAGTACGACGAGCTGATGGCGCAGATCACCGACTACGAGGCCATCCTGGCCTCGCCGGAGCGGCAGCGCCAGATCATCAGCACCGAACTCGGCGAGATCACCGCGAAGTTCGGCAACGAGCGGCGGACCGAGATCGTCGCCTACGACGGCGAGGTCTCGATGGCCGACCTCATCGCCGAGGAGGACGTGGTCGTCACGATCACCCGCGGCGGCTACGCCAAGCGGACCAAGACTGACCTGTACCGGGCCCAGCGGCGCGGCGGCAAGGGTGTCCGCGGCGCGCAGCTGCGGACCGACGACATCGTCGAGCACTTCTTCGTCACCTCGACCCACCACTGGATCCTGTTCTTCACGAACAAGGGACGGGTGTACCGGGCCAAGTCCTACGAGCTGCCGGAGGCGGCGCGCGATGCCAGGGGCCAGCACGTGGCGAACCTGCTGGCGTTCCAGCCGGACGAGCGGATCGCCGAGGTGCTCGCGCTTCAGGACTACGAGGTGGCTCCTTATCTGGTGCTGGCCACGGCGTCCGGGCTGGTCAAGAAGTCCCGGCTGAGCGAGTTCGACTCCACTCGGCAGGGCGGCATCATCGCGATCAACCTGCGCGAGGACGACGAGGTGATCGCGGCCAGGCTGGTCTCCCCCGACCAGGACCTGCTGCTGGTCAGCCGGCACGCGCAGGCGATCAGGTTCCGCGCCAGCGACGACGTGCTGCGGCCGATGGGGCGGGCCACCTCAGGCGTCATCGGGATGCGGTTCACCAACGGTGACCAGCTGCTCGGCATGCACGTGGTCGACGCCGGCACGGACGCGGACGTCCTGGTCGCGACCGGAGGCGGCTACGCCAAGCGCACTCCGGCCGATCAGTACCCGGTCAAGGGCCGGGGCGGCCTCGGAGTCGTCACGGCCCGGATCGTGGAGGCTCGCGGCGAGCTGATCGGCGCGCTGATGGTGGGCCCGGATGACGAGGTCTTCGCGATCACCTCGGCCGGCGGCGTGATCAGGACGACCGCGGCGGAGATCAAGCAGTCCGGCCGCCAGACGATGGGCGTCCGGCTGGTGAACCTCGCCTCGGGCCAGACGCTGGTCGCGATCGCGCGCAACGCGGAGGAGCCGGAGAGCGTCCTGGACGACGCCGAGACGGACGACCCGGAGGCCGGCCCGGAGATGGCCGACGGAGCGGCGGCCGACGCGGAGCTGGATGAGTCCGGGCGGGATGACTCAGGGGCAGCTGTCCCCGAGCTTTCCGACGCCGCGGAGGACCCCGGCGCAGTGGCTGACGACGAAGCGGACTCCTAACCCGTGCGGTGCATCCGCAGGCCTGTGAACTGCGTCGATGCCGGGAAAGACGGTGCAGGAGTGCCGTCGCGGGTAGATGCTGCCAGTAACCTAGCTCGTCACGGCAACTATTCCGCCAATTGGGACGTCAGACAGAGTGTCACGATTGTGGCGATCGGGCTATGAAGGCCCAGGCATAGCTGGTGGCGGATAATGTCGTTGCTAGCGACTTCACAGGAGGACGGGTGGACAAGCAGGCGGATCCAGTAGCGGAGCTGGCCGATGAGGCGGGCGACGCTGCTCCTGAGCTGGACACGAACCTCCGCAAGTCGGGCAACGCCAAGGCCGACGCGGGCAAGAGCCCGGCCAGCCCGGCGAGCGCGGGCTCGTCCGGCGCGCCCGACCAGTCCGAGCAAGACTCACCTTCGACCGGGAAGTCAGATTCAGCGGCGGCCGCTGTTCCGGTCGCTAAGCCCGTTCCGGCCGATGCGAAGACTGTGCAGGCGAAGACTGTCCAGGCCGGCTCGGGGAACGGCTCGTCGTCTTCTGACGCGGACAAGCCGCCGTCCGCCGTCAAGCCAGCCGATGGCCCTCGCTCAGACGTCACGATTCCCCGGGAGTCGGTGTGGGCCGCAGCCGAGAAGAAGTCGGCCGCCAACGGCAGCGCTGACGCGGTCCCTGGTCCCGAGAGCGCGGCCAAGGCCGCTGCGGCAGCGGTGCCCGGCGATGCGCCGGCCCCGGTGAGCGTGGCGAAGCCTGGCGGCGCAGCGGGTCCTGGCGGTGCGGGTCCTGGCGGTGCCGCGGGTCCTGGCCGCACGCCGAGCCGTGGAAACGACGCGAAGCCAGAATCTGGCGGCGAGGCTGGGGAGAGCACGTCGGCACTGGCCGCCGCCGCCCTGGCGCGCGAGCTGACCGGCGCCGGTTTCGCCAGCCCCGGGTTCGCGAGTCCCAACGCGGCGCCGGCCAGTCCAGCATCGCCGAGCGCGGGACCCGCCCGTCCAGCGTCGCCCAGCAAGGGAACGCCCGGTGTGGGGTCGACCAGCGCGGCGACGAGTCGTGGCTGGGCCACCCCTTCGGCTGCTGACGCACCTGCCGCGCCGACACCCGGCGCGCCGGCGGCGGGTCCGCCCGCCTGGGCCTCGTCCGCGTCAGGTACGTCTGCTGCGCCGGGCTCGGGCACCTCGGCACCGCCGACCCCGGAGTCCCCGGCTCCGGCGAGCACTGGTTCATCCGCCCCGGCGCGGCCCGCCTACTCTCCCTCGGGGGTCACCCGGACTACCCCGCCGGCTGACCCAGGCAGCGCGGAGCAGACGACCGCCGCGCCGGCTCCGGGACTCTTCGCACCTCCCCCGTCAGGTCAGACCTCCCCCGGATCGGTACCATCAGAGGACTTCAAGTCCAAGGTCGCGGCACCGTTCGCGGCGGTGGGCCGGAAGAAGAAGCTAAGGCCGAGTGCGGTAGCAAAGCCGGGGGGCGCGATCGGCAATGGCAAGGCACCAATGACGGTCAAGAACAAGTCAGGCACGGCACGCCGACCAGCGGCCCGGGTGGCGCCAAGCGGCAGCCCCAGGCCGGAGGCGACCGAGGCACGGGACGCGCAGCTCGTGGTGTCCAGGATCGAGCCCTGGTCGGTCATGAAGTTCAGCTTCATGGTGTCGCTCGTCGGATGGGTTGTCCTGTTCGTCGTCGTCGCCGTGCTCTACTTCCTGTTCTCCTCGCTAGGCGTGTTCCACGCCATCGAGAAGACCGTCGGGCTGGTCACCTCCTCCAGCGGCAACCCGGGATCCAACGCGGCAAGCTGGTTCTCCGCCGGAACGGTGCTCGGCTACACGATGCTGGCCGGAGCGATCGACGTCATCCTGATCACCGCGCTGGCTACGGTGGGCTCGGTCGTGTACAACGCGGTGACGCACCTGTCCGGCGGCATCGAGATCACGTTGCAGGAAGCCGACTAAGCGGGTAACCGGCTTCGCGCAACTCGCCGTGGTGCGGTAACCTATCCCGGCGCGCCCAGTGAACCTGGGCGGGCATCCCTGGTAAGCCACCCGAGTGTGCTCCTGCCACCGGAACATGTATCCGCATGGACTTCCGGCAGGTCAAGGTGGTATTCAAGGGCCTGTAGCTCAGGCGGTTAGAGCGCTTCCCTGATAAGGAAGAGGTCCGAGGTTCAAGTCCTCGCAGGCCCACCAGCAAGTGCCCAGGTCAGAAGCTATCTGGCCCAGACCGACACCGAGCCTCATCAGCTGCTTCCTGCCCGTGGTCAGGCTCGATGCTCGGCAAGAACCTGACTGAATATTGCAAGGTAGCTGTCATGAGCCAGGGACAGGGCTCCAAGCGCATCTTCGGTGAACCACGCGATGGCATCGTGTTCGCCTGGCGCGACGTTGACCGGAGACCCCGTCCACGCTTCGATCAGCCAGATCTGCATGTCGAACGTGTCGCCACGAACTTCTTGCACGGGCGGACCCGACGGCGCTGCGATGTCGATGCCCAGCTCCTCTCGAAGTTCTCGAGCAAGTGCCGCGCTAGGCATTTCCCCGGGCTCCAGGTGCCCACCGGGCAGGTCCCAGACGTCGGGATACCAACGGCGCCGGGGAGATCGGTGACAGAGCAGAATCCGGTCGCCGTCCCGCAGCAAGGCCGTGACGATACGAGCCTTAGGGGAGCCTTCCGCGGAGATCGACACAGACGCATTGTGCCACCCGTCGTAAGCGACACTATGCCGTGCCGAGTGCCCGCTGCGTGCCCGATCGCCCGGAGAGCAGCGGCAACCACCGGCAACTCGCAGGCTTATGTCACTGCGCTCGACCTGCAATTCGGCATGTCAGGCTCCCGGCGAACGATCTTCGCAAGTAGGGGGTCGTGCATCCTACGTGCACCAGTGACCGGCGAATGACGGCGAGAAGGTGCTAGCCACGGACAGTAGATCTTGAATACCTGAGCGTTGCGGCAACCTGCCCCAGGCTGCCCTGGTCGGCCGGAGCGGCAAGGGCCCGAGTGCGACCATCCGCAGCTCTATCGGCTGTGAGTTACACGGCATCGTGCGAAGGCCAGGGCGGACCCTCTCGCAGAGCGTTGAGGAATGCCACTCCGGATTGTCTCCCGCTCGGGTGCTGGTCGCCGCGACTCCAGCGGTGCGCTGCGATGATCGCCAGTACGACCCCCCGGAACTCGCCGACCAGTGCTTGGTCCGCGTCCGGATAGCGCTCGCTGACCTCTTTGGGGACCCAAGCGAGGTCGAATTCGACGGGGCCATGGACAGAATCCTCGAAGTCCATGAAAAGCGGCCCGTTCTTCGTCTTGAGCACGTTCCCTGGGTGCGGCTCGCCGTGCAGGATCTGCTCGGCCGCGCGCCGGTTGACAATCGTTTCGCTAAGATCTCGCAGCGTGTTGGCGAGAAGCACCCGATCGGTCTCGGCGAGGTCGGGAGTGACGTCACGGCTCACAACGTCTTGTTGAGTAGCCGCCACGCGATCCATGAAGTGCGGCGTCGGGATGTCGATCTGCCGCAGGCCGGCATGAAGACACTCGAGCACCTCCGCGTAGTCGGCCGACGGGAGCAATCGGCGAGCAGGTGCAAAATAGGTCCACATGGTGATTGCAAAGCCATCATGCACAAAGACCCTTGGCTCGACTCGAGGGTCGAGTCCAGCAACTGGGCTGTCGTTCTCCGCGAGCCGGTTCACAACTTCAACTTCCGCCGCCAACCTCGCTTGATACGCCTCCCCGCTGAGCCAACTCGCCCTGGCAGTCACGGGTGCCAGAGCCTCTGGAGGCGTGACCCGCGCAACGACATCGCATGGCATGAGGCGGACGACAAGGCGGTTGGAGTCGTTGAGAACGACCGTGGCGTCGACCGGCAAGTCGAACGTCGAGGCGGTCGACCTCGCTGCAGCCACCGCACGCTGCGCTACCGATGCTTGCACCTCCGTGTGCCCTCCTCCACGCGGGACCCGCACGGCTGCATAACGCTACACCGTCGGCGACGCAGCGCCGTGTCCGTGACCAACCGGCCGCCGCTGATGCACGAGCAACCGTCGTCTTCCCCGCGCCAGGCACCCCTGATATTAGAAACGTCCGCACGGCGCGCACTCTATCGCCTAGCGCATGGTCCACCTGTGGTCCAGGCTCTTAGCCTTTGGAGCGTTCCGGCCGGTCCGGACGCTGACCACGTACCACCTCCGCAGCTGTTGGCGTAGGTGCCAGTCCGAGTCGCGACGAGGCAGCGAAGAAGATCGAATGATCACTCGTGCTAGCGTCGAGCTGCGGGCTCCGTCGTGCAGCGCAGCGTGAGACCTGACCAGTGGAGGTGCCAGATGGCCGAGCTCCCACAGCCCCCGGACGGGATGGTACTGACCCACTTCATCGTCTCCGACGACGTCGAGCGCTCCCGGCGCTTCTACACCGAAGTACTCGGCGGCCGGGTGGCCTTCCCCGGAAATCCGGTCAACGTCGCACTCGCCAACAGCTGGATCGTCATCAACGCTGGCGGCGGCCCGACCGACGACAAGCCCACGGTCATCCTGGAGACGCCGCGCGATCCCGACCGGGTCAGCAGTTTCCTGGAAGGGGACTGGTCGCCCGAGCACTGGCCGTCGAGCACGCCCGCCCAGGAAACCGACCGCTGAGCGGCAGGTCACCGGAATCGGTCTTGAAACCGCCATGGCTATCAGCGGGGTAGCTCGGCGTGATAGGGCACCTGGTTACCGGCGATGGACGCGCGATCAGCTTCGCTCAGCCCAGCGGCTGCCAGAAGTTTCTGCACCATGGAGGTCTTGGCCCGGCCGTATTCGTCGATGTTGGCCGCACGCGCACTAGCGTTCCTCTTGACGGCGGCGTACTCATCTCGGAGGGCCGGGACAGCGCGGAGCACGTCCCGGACCGCCAGGTGATTGCGCAGCGACAAGCAGCCAGCCACAACCACGTAGGTGTTGGTTCCCGAGAGCCGGTCCGGTTCCTTGAATGCCCAGCGGAGCGGGATGCCCAGCTCCCCGAGCGGCGCGAAACCGAGCGAAACCAAGACGCTGCTTGCCGCCGGCACGTAGGCCTCGGCGACCACGATGTCGCAGTCGATGATGGGTTTCGCCGCAAGACCGGGAACAGAGGTACTGCCGACGTGCTCGATCGCCACGACCGGCACCGCGGCCGCGGCCATGGCCGTCGCATACTGCGCACGCAACAGCTCAAACCGCGATGGCCAGCCAGGGTCATACTCGACAACCGTGATCACCCGCTCACCATACGGCCGCGCCAAAAGGCCGACGAGCAGTCCGGTCCGGTTAGTCCGAGAGCCAGTGCAAGGGTGCAGTACCTGGTGCTGAATACCAGGCTGTTGCCATGCCAGCGCTCGTAATTTCGTCGAGCGTTTCATGACCCTCTGCGAAGATGTGGCCGGTGGGATGGGAAGCACTCGAGCAGTGGGGTGACGACGTCGTTCGCATCGAACCGCTCACTGGCGGAGTTGGCGTCAACGAGGTGTGGAGCGTGCGCGTCAACGGGCATCTCGCGGTCGGTCGTCTCGGCCAGCGCAGCGACGCTGATCTCGCGTGGGAGACCGACCTGTTGCGATACCTCGACCGTGCAGGGATGCCGGTGCCCGTGCCGATCCCAACCACGGCCGGGCGGCATTTCGCCGACGGTCTGGTGGTGATGACCTACGTGGAGGGCGGACCGCCCCAGACCGAAGCCGACTGGCGTCGCGTCGCCGGCACACTCCGCCAGCTGCATCGGCTGCACCCACGGCTGGCCCCAACGCCCGGGCTGGCGATCGTCGACCGACCTTCTGCACGCCGAGACCGGGACGAAGGTCGACCTCGGCGCGATGCCGCCTGAGGGTGTCGTTCGATGCCGGGCAGCGTGGGCGCGACTCACCGGTCGCACGACGTGCGTCGTCCACGGCGACCTCAACCCGGGCAACATCCGCATGACCGCGGATCGTGTCGCGATGATCGACTGGGACGAGTCGCACGTCGACGTCCCCGACCTCGACCTGGCACTGCCGCACAACGCCGCCGGTCTCGACGACGACGCGTACGACATCGCCGCGCAAGCGTCGGCCGCATGGGCAGCCGCCGTCTGCTGGGACCCCAGCGGGACCGACCAGTTCGCAGTCAGGCGGCTCGCCGAAGTTCGAGCGGTCTGAGCAGCAGCGAATCGACGGCTCGGTCCGCGCGCCAGCACGCGTGGTAACCGCCCGCATGCTCGCCGGCGCCCATTTGACTTGTGGCATGCTCGGCACCGCGCTGGCTATCCGCGCTTAGCTTCCTTGGCCGGCAGGGGCGTGGCGGCTGCGGGCCAGCGTCGACCCGGAGGGCGGGTCTCTGCGGCCTTGGCCGCTTGGCATCGCGATCAACGTCAACCGCCACATGAGCCGGGCAGCCCGACGCCACCAGGCCGCGCTGAGCCGCGTGCCACGACCGCATGCCCGGCAACGCGATGCCGGCGAAGCCACCGTGCAGACGGCACCTGGCTGGGGCTAGTTCGAGCCGTTCGGCCAACGGCTATGCGCGCCGGAATAGGAGTCCTGCGACCTCTCGGAACGGCACCACCAGGTAGACCGCGAGACTGAGATATAGCGCCACTGCCAGTGTCGCGCCGGCGTGGGCGGATGGGCCGGGCACCCTCAGCAGAGACCGATGCCGGGCTGACTCACCGCCGGACAGTAGCGGCCCGCATGCCAGCCGCACATCACCCCTTGGGGGTGATGCACGACCGCGACATCCGGGCGCATTCTGCCATTGAAGCGAGAAGGCCGGATATCCCCTACCACCTGGCAGGTCTCTTATGGCCCTTTCGTGACGCGGCTGATACCCCGTCGCCGCGTTCTATGGCAGTGAAAGCAGGAGACACGACATGGCGACGCCCGACGCGGTGTTTATCTACATCGGCACCTACCCGAGCGAGATGGCGGCGCGGGCTGACTACGACGTGGTCAAGGACCTGCACGCCGCTGGTGCGGTCGGGACCTACGACGCGGCCGTGATCACGAAGGACGACGCGGGCAAGGTACACGTCAACAAGGATGAGACAGCCACCCGGCACGGCGCCTGGGGCGGCGCGGCGGTCGGCGCGGTCGTCGGCATCTTGTTCCCGCCCTCGATCATCGCCACGGCCCTCGTCGGCGCGGCGGTCGGCGGGGTCGGCGGTCACCTGTGGCGGGGCATGTCGCGTGCCGACGTCAAGGAGTTCGGCGACATCATCGACGACGGGCAAGCCGCCCTGGTCATCGTTGGCGAGAGCACCATCGAGGCTGCGATCGAGAAGGCTCAGCTAAAGGCCGAAAAGCGGATCGCGAAGGAACTCGACGTCAGCGCCAAGGACGTGGACAAGGCAGTCCAGGAAGCCGCCACCGAAGTCAACTGACCGGCGGTCCCGGCCGGGTAATGGCACTCGCCCGGCCGGCCGGAACCCGACACCCCGGAGGGACATATGAGACGTACGTATCGGCCAATCGGCCGCAGTTTGCTGCTGCCTCTGGCTGCCGTGCTGCTGGTGTCCGGCTTCTCCGCCGGATGCGGCAGCAGCAAGCCGGCCTACTGCACCGCCGCCAGCGAGCTTAAGACCTCGGTTCACAACCTCGCCAATATGACTATCAATGTCAACGACCTCAGCTCGGTGCGAACTGCGGTTAGCAAAGTCCAGGCCAACGCGAAAACACTGGCCAGCGAAGCGAAGTCGGCGTACCCGGCGCAGATCACGGCGCTGAACACCGCCCTGACCGGCTTGCAGGCCGCGGTCAGCTCCGCGGTGGGCCAGCCGTCGGTGACCACGGTCGCGGCGGTGCTGCCAGCGGTCACCCAGGTGAAGACGGCGGCCAGCAACTTGCAAAACGCGGCGTCAGGCAAATGCCAGTGACAGCCAGGCTAAGCCGGTGAACCGCGAGATCGTGGCCACGGCCGTGGCGCTGCCACGCGTCAGGCGGTCCTGGGCGACGTGATGACGCTCGAGGCGGTTCAGGCGGAAGGCGAGTTCAGGAAGGAGCGCCGCGGATGACGAAGTGGAACTTGGTGGCGATGGGCCAGGTGGGCCTGAGCGGCCGGACCAGGCAAGCCGCCAAGCCGGTCGCCCGTGTGATCGCCCGCAGGACCGGCCGGCCGGAGGCGCAGATCCTGTCTCTTATCGGCGCCGCGTTCCTTGCGGTGGCATTGATCGACTTCCTGCGCGAGGTCGATGCCGTCATCGCGGCGGGCCGGACCGGCTCTCAGCCAGCTGATGACCGGCCATAAATCGAGGACAGAATTCACAAGGAAGGACGGTGAGGTGCCCCCTCCGGGTAACGAGACGTTCGCCTTGGCCGCGCGGCAATTCCCGGTCGGATCATCAGTCGGTCATTTGGTCCTGTCGGCCGATGCCCTTCGCCCCTAAAGCCGCACCACTTGTCTGAGCAGGATGGTGGTGGATCGGTGGTTGCTCGTCGAGCAGCATCGGGCGCCGACGCTGCCGGTCCGGCAGCACATATGAGCGTTCCATGCGAACGCTGAGAAAGAAGCAGCGATGTTCATCCTCTGGTGGATCTTGATCGCGGTCGTCTGGATCGCTCTTGCGTTCTGGCCTGCGCGCGTCGCTGGCCGGAAGGGCCACAGTTTCATCGGGTACTTCATCTTCAGCCTGATCTTCTGGCCGGCCGCGCTCATCGTGGCTTATCTCGTCCCGACCAGGGCTGCGGCGGTCGTCTAACGCTGCCCCGCAACCGGATCCCCCTGGAGATGGGATGCGTGAGGGCCATTAAGCGCCGCTGCCCGCGTCGGATCGCAAGGCCACGCGGTCAACGGAGTACATCAGCTGGGACGCGTCCCAGGCCACGAATTGGGCAACCAGCGTCATGCCGATCGCCTCAAGGAGCCGGCAGGACGCCTTGTTCGCTTCCTGCGTGACCGCGATGACGACCGGCGGTGGCGGGCTCATGCTCGCCAGCGCCCAGGCGGTCGCCGCGGTCACCGCTTCCCGGCCATAACCGCGACCCCAGTACTCGGGAAGAAGCGTGTACCCCACCTCCGTATGACCAGTCGCATTATGTTCCGAGTGCGTGTCGCCGACAGGTTTGATTTCTACCAATCCGAGCACGGCAGCATCCGAGCTGCGCACGACACTGAACACGTTCGGAGCGCCGGGGCATTTTTCCGCGCGACGCGCAACCTCGGCTGCGGCGACAGGCCCGCCCAGGTACCGCTGGACGGCCGGATCGGTCCACGTCCGGCAGATCGCCGGGACATCAGCGGGTTCAATAGGCCGCAGCACGAGTCGTGCGGTGAGCACTGTGGCCGGCCAGGGGCCGTCGCGCTGCACTGAAGACATACGATACATATTGCTATAAAAGCCATTGGCTTCGTGTGTTATGCGCGGTCAGCGTCGACAGTCCCGGCTGAACAGGCCTACCGGGCCAGCCTCCGGTCTTTGCTCTGTCAGTCGCAACCAATTCGCCCGTCGGCACGTCCAATCGGCATGAGGTGGAAGCGCGGCGCGATCGTGACACTGCTCGCTACGGGGCCGATGCTCGCTGGATGCACCTCCGGGGCGACACCTGCGGCCACTCCAGGAGCTGTGGCGGGCCAGTTCATCAGAGTAGGCGGCCCGGCACCCGGTGCCCCGGTCCCGTTGCCCGGGCGCGTCGTGGCCATCGATTCGAAAGGCGCGCGTCGTACCGTCGCCGTCGGCAGCAACGGCCGGTTCAGCGTGTCACTGCCCGCTGGCACTTACCGACTGGTCGGCTACAGCCCTCTCATAGGAAGCGGCAAGGCGCGCTGCAGCGCGGCGCGTCCAGTTCATGTGACACAAGGCCGAACCACGCGGCACGTCGCAGTCGTCTGTTCGATCTCCTAGAGCAATTCGCCGTGCGGACGCCGTTGTCGGGCCAGCGGCGCGGTGCCTGGCCGGTAGCCGCCCGCGACCATTCGCGCGCAAGGCCCGGCCGGGCTGGCCCGGCCGGGCCCTGGACACGCGTCGTGCTGCTACTCGAACACAAATGGCGGAACGTACAGCGCGAAGGTGAACTCCCAGCCGGCGGTCACCTGCAAGGCCCCGCCGAGGCCGGAAACCTGCACCGGTCCGCCAGCGGGATCCGTGTTGCCGAGGCCGAGCTCGCCGTAGGAGTTCTTACCCCAGGCCAGCACGGTTCCGTTCGACCTCACCGCGAGCGCGTGATTCACTCCGGCCGCCAGCTGAATAATCCCGCTGCCCGCGGCGATCGCCTGCACCGGCCGGGTAAACCGGGTGAGCTGCGGGCCGATGCCCAGCTGCCCGTAGCTGTCGGCGCCCCAGGCCCAGACGGAGCCGTCGGCGCCCAGGGCAAGTTCGAAGCCGTCGCCCACCGCGATGCCGGCGATGCCGCGGGCACCGATGCCCGTTACCTGCTCGGGCACGAGCTGGTTGCTGAGCGTGCCGTCACCGAGCTGGCCGGCGTCATTGCTGCCCCAGGTCCAGACCGAGGTGACGCTGATCGTCGGATGCGTGCGGGTCGGATCCCTGCGGGTCGGATCCCTGCGGATCGGATCCGTGCGGATCGCCATCGCCGAGTCGCCCTCGCCCGCCGCGATGGCCGTGATCCTGGCCAGGCCCGTGACCTGAACCGGAACGTTGCTGTCGGCCGTCGTGCCATTGCCGAGCTCACCGACGGCGTTGTAGCCCCAGGCCCAGACGGTACCGTCAGAGCGGAGCGCCAGGTTGAACAAGCCCCCGGCCGCGATCTTGGTTACCCCGGTGAGCCCGGTCACCTGGACGGGCGTGGGCTGGGCTGCGCTGTTGGCCCCGTCGCCGAGCTGGCCGTACCGGTCTCCACCCCAGGCCCACACGGTGCCGTCGGAGCGCAGCGCCAGGCTATCGTCGGTGCCCGCCGCTACCGCGACGACTCCGCTCAGCCCCGTGACCTGCACCGCGGTGGTCTGGGTGGGCGAGGTGGTCCCGTCGCCTAGCTGACCCGCCCCGTTGCTGCCCCACGCCCAGACGGTGCCGTCGGAGCGCAGCGCGAGGCCGAAGCTGGACGCCGGCGGCGATCTGCACGATGCCGCTGCCGAGCCCGCTGACCGCGCCGTACAGCGACCGGGAGGTAAAGGTGCCATCGCCGAGTTCGCCGATGTTGTTGCTTCCCCAGCTCACGACCGCGTTCCGGTTGATGCCCGGGCCATTGGCCCGTACCCGGGCGTCGGCGGCCGGTGCCGCCGCCACCGCGGTTGCCGCAAGGCCCGATGCCAGCGCGGCGCAGCCGGCCAGCCAGGCCAGGCGTCGCGATCGATGCAGTACGTTCATGGACTTCCTCCAAGTTAGCGAGCGGCAGCCGGACGGGCCGCCCGGCGGGCCGGGGCGAGCAGGGCCGGGAGTTGGTGCACCGTCGCCGGCGTGACCGGCCAGTGCTGCTCCTGCCGGCGTGACAGCCAGTAGCCATGGCCGAGGATGGCGCCGTAGATCAGGTGGCCAGCGAGGCTGAGCGACACGGTGGTCAGGGTGAGCGGGAACAACTGGCGGCCGGCCGGCGCGAGCAGATCGGTGAGGATCAGCCCGGCCCACACCGGGCAGACGGCGTAGCCGACCGCGGCCCCGACAACCTTGGGGTAGGACCAGGACCCGGCCCGCAGCGTGGCCGCGAGGGCGAAGAACACCACGCCGATGCCGGCGCCGTCGCCCAGGTACCGCCAGAGGTACCCGACGAGGTAGTTCGAGTTAGCCCCCGTCGCCCAGCCGCCGACGGCGCCGAAGAAGTCGGTCCACAGGTGAGCGAGGTAGATGGTGGGAAGCCGGAAGGCGTCGTAACCCGCGCACGCGAGCAGCCCCCAGCCGAAGCCGGCCAGCAGCACCCGGTCCGACCGATCTGGATCGCGGATCACCACGACGATCGTCGCCACCAGCGTCGGCAGCAGCACGGCGATCGTGACGGCGCGCAGCGAGATCCAGCCGAACACGTCCGCTGAGATCGCGAGCACCGGGATGCTGGCGAGCGCAACGTGCAGGCCCAGTCGGACCAGCCACCGCGGTGCCGGGAGATCCGGACCGCCCGGGGACGATGCGGGCAGCCCTGGCTCGGGCGGTGAGCTGTGCAGAACCTTCATGTAAATTCCCTCCGGACTTGCCGGGCCGGCCGGGCCTGGAAGGCCCGTCATGCGGCGGCCGGTGCGAGCGGACGGGCGCCACGCTATGCACCGCCGGGCGGGCAGTCGATAGGGAGCAGTCCCCACCGGGCCCGATGCGGGGAGGGGTCCCCATGCAGGGGCGTACGGACGGCCGGAGCGGGCGGCTGGTCAGTCCGGGCGGGCCTGCTGCGGCAGACGCCGCAGGTCATCGGCGGTCAGGGCACCGGTCGACATGAGCAGGCGGACCAGTTCCTCCAGGGCGCGCGGCCCGCGCAGCCCCGGAGCACCGGAGCGGATGTAGCGGTTCCTGATGTTCTCGCAGCGCTTGATCACCGTGTGCGCCTGCCAGCCGATCCGCTTCGCCGTGTCCGCCGCGCTGCGGGGCACAGGGTCGCCGGCATGACGCCAGGTCAGGTAGTCCTCGAACCGGGCCGCGAGGACCAGCCGGTCGTCATCGCTCAGCCGCGGGGGGCGATGCGTGCTCGTCACCACGCTCGACGGCGTCGTCGGGGCGCCTGGCCTCCGGCTCGTCCCCGCGGACCGGGTCCCCGGTGTCCTCTGGCAGGTCGGGCGCGTCATCGAGGTCGGGCAGCCGCAGCCGCAGGTTGTAGTCGCCCTGCGACCCCTGCATGCGGACCTTGACGTGCCACTGCTGCAGCGGCACCTGCATGCCGGGCGGCAAGTCCACCCGGAAGCCAAGGTCACCCGACAGGTAGAGCAGTGACGACCGACTGTCGTTGCGCACCCACCAGGCGTCGTGCTGGTACCGGAAACTGCCCGCGTGCCGCGACAGGCCGAGATCCTCGGCCGGCAGGACGGCGGTGGATGTCGACGCCCGGCCGAACGTGAAGGTCTCGCCTGGGTTCAGCCGCCAGGTCTGCGACTGGTACATGACGATCAGCAGCACCGCAGGACGCCCTTTCGCGGGCCGGTGGATGGTTCGTGATCAACAGATGCACTCCGCGCGACGTTCTGTCAAGATCTCGCGGCGGTCAGGATGGGGCCGAGGTGACGCGGGGATGATGGCGCCAGGCTGGCATGGTGGCCATGTATTCGAGCGTCTGGCGTTCGATCTCCTCGCGCGGCGTGCCCGGGTTGCGCCCGGGCCTGCCAGGCGGTCATGCGCGTGAACCGCTCCTCGAAAGACTGGAGCTGGCCGTCGTCGTCGGTGCAATAACTGCAGTAGCGGCCGGTCTCGATCGGCATGCCGCAGCTTTCACAGGCGGCCGTCGTGTTCATGGTGTCCTCCCTGGGATGGGCCTGGGTAGTGGCGGGGTAGAGCGGACTGGACCAGGGCGCGCAGTCCGCCCAGCAACGCAGCGGTCTGAGCAGGATCCGGCTGTGACAGCGCAGCGGTGAGCAGGTCATCGCTGAGCACCTCGCGGTGGCGGCGCAGCGCGGCGTGTCCGGCCGCGGTCAGCCAGATCATCGTCCGGCGCCGGTCGGCCGGGTCGGTTTCGCGCTCGAGCAGGCCCTGATGTTCCAGGTGGGTGACGATCTCGCTCACCACCGACTGCGCGCGGCGCAGGTGCGCAGCGGCCTCGTCGATCGTCAGCGGCCCGGTCAGGGCCAGGTGCTCAAGCACCGCGGCCGAAGCACCTGGCAGCTGGCTGCGGGGCCCGTCTCGGCGGTGGAAGGTCAGGTATACGGCGCGGAACAGCTCCTCGAACTCCCCGGCCTGGCCCGCGTCGCTGCTCACCAGGCCAGGCTCGCGTCCCGGCAGTCCATCGTCAATCCCGATCTAGATACGTCCGCTGCTGCTGTCGGCGGCCGTGTCAGGATGGAACGTATGCCTTCCGTGCCTGAGAACTCTGCTCCGCCAGCCGCTCCGGGCGTGGTCAACGACTACGACAGTTTCGCCGAGGCGTATTCGGCCGAAAACGAGACCAGCCTGATCAATGCCTATTACGCGCGGCCCGCGATCCTGGCCCTGGCCGGGGACGTGGCCGGCCTGCGGATCCTCGACGCCGGCTGCGGCTCCGACCCCCCGTTCGCCGCGCTGCGTGACCGGGGTGCGATCATGACCGGCTTCGACGCGAGCAACGGGATGCTGGAACTGGCCCGGCGGCGGCTCGGTGACGGCACGCCAGCTGTCAGGCGGCTGGCCTAGCCCGCTGGCCTAGCCCGGCTGGCCCAGGCGAGCGGCGATCGCCGGGGCAGCGTCGCGCAGCCACGCCTCGGCGCGTGGCAGCGCGTCCTGGGCGCCGTCCTCCCATAGCCTGCGGTAAACCGGGTCCAGCTCAGCCGATGCGCGGGAATCCTCGTGATAGCGGCGCGCCATGTCGACGGCGAACGGCGCCAGTTCCGCGCGATGCCGCGCCGTCATTCCGTAGGCGTCCGCGAACACCGCGACCCGATGCGGGATGTCGGCGTCCGCGAAGGCGGGCGCCCGGTCCCTCGGATCGCGGAGCGGAGCCCAGTACCACAACGCGTTCGCGAGGTCGTAGAGCCGGGTGGTCGGATGGGCCAGGTCGAAGTCGATCAGCGCGACAGGCAGCCCGTCGCGGAAGACCACGTTGCCCGGGTAATAGTCACAGTGGCTGACCAGTTCGGTCCGGCGGGTGATCGGACGGTCCGCGCTGGCCGGCGTCCCGCCCCACACCGCGTCGGGCGGCGGCACCCACCCGGCCGACGCCTCGTGCAGCGTACGGATCAGCCGGGCCAGGGCGACCAGGACCTCGTCGCCCGCCGTCTCTGGCGGCAGCGGGTTGCGCGGCACGTCACCGGGGACGAACGACAGCATCTCTCGCCCCTGCTCGTCGACGCCGAAGGGCAGCGGCGCGCCGGTGAACCCGGCGTCGCGCAGGTGGGCCAGGTACGCCTGCACGGTCAGGCTGAACGGTCGCAGCGGCCGCCGTACCGTGCCCCCGATCCGCACGATCCCCTGGGTGACGCCATCCCCGGTCATCAACTCGCCTGCGCTCATACCGGAGCAGGCTACTTCCGCCCCGCACCGGCTCACGACGTGCGCGGGCCGTGCCTACCACCGCTCGTATTCTCGACATAGATGACTGAATGCCCTGCCTGCATCGGAGCGCAGATAGACGTTGTGCAGGTTGTCCTGCAGGACCCAGCCGCCGGGGAGGTCAAGCTGGCTCCCGAGTTGGGAGAGGTCGTCCTCGCTCAGATCCGGATCCTGGTGCTCGGCGAAGGACTGCATGACGAATACCTCACCGTCGGGGGCGTCGAGCAGGAAGACGTCGCTGCCCCTGTTGTAGGTGACGGTGTTGTTGCGGCAGATGTAGCCCGGGGAGTAACTGCCCAAAATCGTGGTCCTGGTCAGCGTGGCCGCGCCAGCCACGCCTGTCCAGGTGCCTGTGATACCCCCAAAAGGTCTGTCGTCTCCGGCTTCCCGCACGTCGAGCCGGTCGAACCTCCAGTGCCCGACGGGGCTGAGCCAGGCGCGCACGGCCCCGTTCTCGCGGGCGATGGTGTCGGCGTCGAGGGCGTCGAATTGCTCGGGATCCGGGTCACACGCGCCGGTCGTGTTCCAGATGTTCGCGATGGCCCGCTCCTGGCTGGCGCCAGTGATCAGGCCCACCTCGCAGAACCGGTATCCGCGCATGTCCTGCAGGTGGATCTCCCGGCCGGGAACCACGTGTTCGTGGCGAGCCGCTGTCATATTCTGCCGAATGCTGGCCTCGGTCATGGAAACTCTCCTGTCGCTGACTGTCCCGATGCGGCATTAGTCCAACGGTAGAAGGTGAGGCTTCCAAGCTGATCATGCGGGTTCGGGTCCGGGTTGCGGTGCGGGAGGTCGCCGGCCGGGCGAAGGTCACCGGGCGATTGGGTCCCAGCCGCGCAGTTTCGTGACGGACTGGCGGTACTCCCATTCGATGGCATCCTTCAGCAGGTGGGCCGCTCGCCCGCCGGTGGTGATGCCGGCGACGTCGGCGACTCCGCGGCGGGTCCCGATCGAGACCACAAACCCCTTGTCGTGGAAGGAGAACGCCTCCAGCGCACGGCCCCGCAGCTCGGCGTTCAGGTTACGCGCCACAGTCTCGCCTTCTTCGAGCGCCACCTGGGCCAGCGGCGGCAGGACGTGCCCGCTGCGCGGGTCCACGACCGAGGCTAGATCGCCGGCGACGTAGATCTCCGGGTGGTCTAGCACTCGCAGGTACCGGTCAACCTTGACGCGACCGTTGTGCCCGGTCAGCAGCTCGGATTCGGCGACCATCTCGGGTGCTTTGACCCCGCCTGCCCAGACGAACACGCCGCCCTGTACTAGCTCGCCGTCCTTAAGGCGGAAGCCCTCCTCGGTGGCGGCGGCGATCGACGCGTTTGTTCTGACCTGGACCCCCAGGTCAGCAAGGGTCCTGGTGGCCTTGTCGATCAGTTGCGGAGAGGAGCCGGCCAGGATGGTAGGACCCGCCTCGACCAGCAGGACAGCGGGCCGGTCGGGGGCCAGGCCGTGGCGGCTGGCCTCCTCGGGCAGAATCTCGGCTAGCTCGCCAGCCAGTTCGACCCCGGTCGCGCCGCCGCCGCCGACCACCACGGTCGCCAGGCGCCGCTGCTGCTCGCGATCGGTAGCGGCCGCAGCGGCCGTGAGGGCTTCCCGGGCTGCGTTCCACACTCGCTCGGCATCGCTGGCCGAGTACAGCGACAGCGCGCGCTGGGCGAGGCCGGGGATAGCGAAGTCGTTAGGCCGGCTGCCCAGTGCCAGCACCAGCCGCCGCCAGCTGATCGGCCCGGCCCCGGTCAGCAGCCGCCGGCCAGCAAGATCGAAGTCACTGATCTCGGTCTGGACGAAGCGGACCCGCTCGGCCAGCACGTCCTGGAGCGGGATCCGCACCGCATCGGCGGCACGCGTACCGCCGGCGACCCGGGGCAGTTCCGTGAGCACCACGTGGTAGTCGTGCCGGTCGACGAGGACCAGTTCTACCTCGGGGTTTCGGCGCAGCTTCGCCGACAGGCGCAAGGCGACGTGCAACCCGGCATAACCCGCGCCGGCAACCACGATCGGACCGCTGCTCCCGTCGCCCGGTACATTCACGGCATCCTCCATGCGTGTTGTCCCTTTCCGCCGCAGACGGCTGGCTCCGCCCGGTTGATGCCCGTCACCGGTGATCAGGCTCGTCACCGGCGAACACGTCCGTCGGCCGACTGGACCTGTCGGAATCCGGCCGTGGCTGCAGCAGTCCACCCGGGCCGCCCCCCGGCCGGGGCGTAAGTGCCTATCAGGGCAGCGTAGATGCTGGCCCTCTAACGACATCGCAGGCGGCTACCGGTATGCCCCCCAGAACACCCGTCGCCAGAATCCGCGGGTCGCCATGAGCCGGAACTTGTTCGGCCAGGGCACCCGGGGATACAGACGATGGATGCACAGGCCCGCTTCACCTGCGTCACCCGGCAGCAGGCAGTCGCCAGTGCAATCACCCCAGCAGTGTTGACAATGGCGGGTTGCGGGCACGGCGATCCTCCAGGTGCTAGCAAGCCGGGCCGCTATCGGTCTGCGCCCGGTCGGGTCCGGGCCGCTGGGCACATTTAGGTAGGTTGAACAACCTGAGCGTATGTCGCGACCGCCGTGTGTGCGTCCGCCAGCCGGGCGGAATCTGTGCGAGCATCCTGGGGTGGCATCAGCCGGGATCTTTATCCGGCCTGCCGAGGACGGCGCCCGCCGTTCGCTCGCCGAACTGCTGGCCGCCGTGGCCACCGAACGCGACGGAATCGCCGCCGAGCCGCCCGTCGACGTGGATCGGCTGGCGAGGTCGCGGGGCGGGAACCGCGCTCGTGGCGGCCGCGGTCGAGTGGGCCCGAGCCCGTGGCCTGCACAAGCTGGCACTCAGCGTCTTCCCCCATAACCACGCGGCCATCGCCCTGTACCGGAAGTTCGGTTTCGTGGAAGAGGGACGGCTTGTGCAGCACGTGCGGCGGTCCGATGGTGAGCTGTGGGACCTGATCGAGATGGGGCTGCTGCTCTAGCCGCCCCGGCGTCCTCAGTGAGCGCGGGCTTCCCAGTAGGCCCGGCTCACCTCGTAAATGACCACGCTGTGCTCGGCGGCGCCGCCGGGATCGGGCGCGGTGCCGGCCAGGGTGGCGACCTGGATCAGCCCCGACTTCTCGAGCACGCGCCTGGAGCCCCAGTTGCCGGCTGCCGTTTCCGCGACGACTCGCTGAACGCCGAACTCGGTAAAGCCCTTCGCGATCAGAGCACGGGACCCCTCGGTCGCGTAGCCCTTCCCCCAGGCGGACTGGCGCAGGCGATAGCCGAGCTCGGCCACGCCTTCCTCGTCCCAGCCGGAAGGCGAGTCGGCGTCCGGCAGCGGCGGCCTGAAGTGGAACCAGCCAAGGAACTGGCCCGTCGCCGTCTCCTCCGCCGCCCAGAAGCCGAGCCCCTCGAACCGCTCGTAATAGCCGAGGAACGTCGGAAGGATCCTGGTCCGCACCTCGGCACGGGGTGTCGGCTGGCCGCCGTTGAGGAAGCGCATGACCTCCGGATCGCTGTTCAGCTCGAAGAGGTTGTCCTCGTCCGCCACGGTGAAACGACGCAGGGTCAGGCGATCGGTCGTATGGAAAACCCGCATCCGGGGACCTTACCGCTCAAGTCCGGTGCCGCTGGCCGGCCGTGTCCCGCTCCTGCGCCGGTCGTCGCTTTACGCCGGTTGGGGCGGCCCGAGAACCGAGGGCCGCCCGCGCCGCCGGGCTCGCACCTCGAGGACGATCAGGACGACGCCCTGGGCCATCACCAGGGTGGTGACGACCGCGGCCAGCAGACCGGTAGCGGCCTGGGTTCCGCTCACGAAGTTGTACAGCCCGTGCCAGATGATGACCAGCAGGATGCTCCCGCCGGACCGGTTGTACAGCCAGGTCAGGATCACCGCGCCGCAGAAAAGCCCGAGCAGCATGCCGACGTACTGGACCGGGCTGAAATCACGGTAGGCGGCGATCACGAAGAACTGCGGCAGGTGCCAGAGGAACCACACGACGGCCAGGATGAGCGAACTGGTCAGCGGGCTGAACCGGCGCTGCAACTGCGGGAGCGCGTATCCGCGCCAGCCGGTCTCCTCGCCCAGTGCGCCGACGAAGGTAATCAGCAGCAGCACGCCCACCAGCCCGATGGCCGGAGTTCCGCTGAACTGCCCGAACGCGGCCGCGCTCGGCAGGGTCTTTCCGGCCGGCGCCATCGCGATCAGCGCGAGCACGACGAAGCCAGCCGGGCTCAGGGCGGCCAGCCACCAGCGCACGGGAACCCGCCACCGGACCAGCCGCGCGAGCAGGTCACGTAGTCCCGGCCGTGCCATCGTCCAGGCCGTCACCACGACCGCCGCGATCGCCGGCGCGAGCAGCATCGGATAGTGGGTAGGCCAGCCTTCGCCGCGGCGGATGACCAGGTGGTCAACGGCCAGCGGGATGGCCCACAACCAGCTCAGCGCGTAGGCGAGCACGAAGAAGACGACCAGGCCCCCCTGACATCGAGCCTCGAACTGCCGCGCCCGACCTGCGACCGCTCGCCGATGGCAGTCATTCCTGCCCCCTCACTGCCGTCCGGATCTCATCCTCGGGCCAAGCACGGGGGCAGAACACGGGCCCAACGGCATCATTCCCTGGCCGAACGTCCCAGACGGCCTCCGAGCGCGCCGGTCCGGCAGGCGCCGGTCCGGCAGGCGTCGGTCCGGCGTGGCACCGGTCAGGCGAGATCGGTCACGGCGCACACGCAGAACTCGTTGCCTTCGGGATCGGTCATCACGACGAAGTCGTCGCCCGGGTTGCGTACATGACGCACGACCCGTCCGCCGAGTCCGGTCAGCCGCTCGACCTCAGGGGCCTGGTCGTCGCTGTAGAGGTCCAGGTGCATCTGGTCGCGGCCGCTCACGGGCGTGCCCGCTAGCTGCAGCGAAATACTGACGTGCTCGCCGCGCAGCACGCGGAAGTCGTCACCTTCGGATGCCGACGACGGAACCAGGCGCAGTGCCTGAGACCAGAACCTGGTCATCAGCTCCAGGTCCGCACAGTTGATCACCGTGCTGCCAAGCCGGATGGCCATGTGGGGCACCTCCTCCGCTGACCGGCCCAGCGGCCCGATGAGCCCGGATCAGCCCTGATCGCGTTGCCGGTGCCTGCGCTTGGGTTCCGCGTAGTCGCGGTACATGCTCTCGGCGGTCCGGTCCGTCCTGCGGGTCAGGTTCCGGGTCTGGAAGCGGACCAGCACCGAGAACCCGTAGACGCCGAACGCGAGAACCGCCGCGATGACGATGTATTCCCACCACACTGTCCATCACCTCGCTCGGTCTGCCCAGCTTCCCACTGGGACGGGGTTCATTCCCGGCCCGAGGCCTTCGCGCTGGCTCAGACCTCCGCTGGCGTTCCGGTGCTGAGCGCCAGCAGCCGGGTCCCGGTCGGGCCCAGTCGCTCCAGGACGTGGTACGCCATCTCGGCGATCACGTGCTGGTAGTCGTGAACGGGCACGGCAACCCGCGGCCGGACCACGCGCAGCCAGTCGACGGCCTCGGCCAGGTTCAGCCACGGCGCGCCCATGGGGAGGGCGAGCACTTCCACCGGCCGGTCAGGAACCGTGAGGGCATCGCCCGCGTAGAAGAACCGGTCGGCGATCAGGTAGCCGACGTTAGGCACGTTCGGCAGGTCGGGGTGGATCACGGCATGCTCGTTGCCGTAGACGCGGACCGGCACCCCGAGGTCCACCTCGTCGCCAGCGTGGACGGCGTCCGCCTCGACGCCCGCGTCGGACAGCGCGGCGGCGCTCGCGACATCGCTGACGATGCGCGCGTCGGGGTTGCTGGCCAGCAGCGTGCGCAGCCGCCCGATGTCGAGATGGTCGTCGTGAACATGAGTGACGAGGATGCCGGTCAGGCCGCTGAGCGTCTCCAGTCCGGTCGAGAAGCAGCCAGGATCGATGAGCAGCCTGGAGCCGGCCTCGGTTGCCAGCACGCAGCAATGGCCGAACTTCTGCAACTTCACTTAGTAACCTTGGCACAGTCCCTCTGACATGGGCGGATGCCACGAGCAGGGATCAGTTGCCCGGCCAGTTCCTCCGGCGTCAGCGGCCGGAGCACGCAGAACTCGTTTCCGTCCGGATCGGCCATAACGACCCAGCTGACCTCCGCGCCTTGGCCGACATCGACCCGCCGCGCGCCCAGGCCCTCGAGCCGGGCGACCTCCGCGGCCTGATCTTCGGGCCGCAGGTCAAGGTGGAGGCGATTCTTTCCGCCCTTTCCCTCAGGAACCCGCAGGAACAGCAGATCGGGGACGATCCCGTCCTCCCGGCTGCCCGCCGGCGGCTCGAGTGCGACCTGGTCGCCTTGGTCGAACGTGCGGCGCCAGCCCAGCGCGGCCTGCCAGAACCCGGCCAGCGCGGCCGGATCCGTCGAGTCGACGCAGAGGCACTGAATGCGGATGCTCATGCCGCCGACTCTGCCGGCTTCGTCCGGCTCGTGTCCACCGCTTTTCCCGCTCACAAACTCGCCGGAGTGCTGCCGAGCGGCAGTTATTCCTCGCCGGAGAACCGCTCCCAGGCGGACTGGCGGGTCATCTCCATAGCGGCCCCGATCCTGGTCCAGGTGATCCCCCGCGATCGCGCCTGCCGCACCCAGAGGCCGAGCTGCTGCTCCACCGACGCGCTCGCAGCGGCAATCTTGGGCAGCGTCGCGAGCAGGTCGTCATCTGAAACTCGCTCCTCCCAGCTCGCTGGCTTGGGCATCTCGGCGGGCTCGCCGGCTGCGGTCTCGGGCTGGCTGGCCAGGATCTCGACGCACAGTCCCACGCACTCGTTGCAGATGAAGACGCCGGGCCCGGCGATCATCTTCTTCACCTCTGCCGTCGGCTTGTTGCAGAAGGTGCAGGCGACCGTGACCGGCGCCTCTTGAGTGTCTACCACCGGCGCTCCCCTCATCGCACAGGTTGTCAGGCTCGTCCTGACAACCTGTCAGGCAGCACCTTACGCCGTCAGGGCAATCCTGACAACATTCAGCGCCGGCTCAGCCGGGTGTACCGGTGACGTGGGCGAACTGCCGCTGGTGCGCGCTGATCAGCCAGTCGGCCGCCATCCGCGGATCGTGCGGCTCGTCCCCTCGCTGCAGGCTGACCAGGTACGCGATATCGGCCTCCACGCGGCGGAGGAACTCCGCGGCGTCGCCTACGGCGCCGTGCCCGGGGATGACCCGGACCACGGGCAGGGCGGCCAGGCGGTTCAGGCCCGTCAGGTAGTCCCCGACCGGATCGGCCTGGTCGAGATCGAGCAGCGGAATCTCGACGTCGGAGCACATGTCACCGGCGACGAGAGTTCCGCTGTCGGGCAGGAAGACCGCGCTATGGCCCGGCGCGTGTCCCTGATGCGTCACCACCTGCGCCGCGGGCCCGTCCCACGCGATGGCGTCCGCAGGCGCGCTGAGCGACGTAAGCCGCCCGAAAAGATCCAGGTCATGGCCGGGCGCCGCCTGCTCCGCTCCCTCGATCAGGCCGCTGCGCTCGCGCTCGGCGACGGCCACGGCGAGCGGCGCCGCGTATCTCGGCACGTCGGCCCCCAGAGCGGAACTCCACAGCACGTGATCCCAGTGCGGGTGCGTGGCGAAGCCGGCCCGCGGCCGCAGCGACAGCCGGTGGAGATCCGCGACCAGGCCGGCTATGTCCGCCACCGTGACCGCCGGATCGATGACCAGGCAGCCGCCGTCAGCACCGCCAACGACCGTGCTGTTGGTCACGTAAAGATCTCCGGTGGCAACGAAAATACCCGCGCTGATCTCGGCAAGCCGGTCCATGGGTCTTGCGTATCACAACGCGTGCCCGCTGGCCGGACCGCGCTGTGCGTCAGGCTGGCGAAGGCTGGCCGGACCGCCGCATTTGCTGGTACAGGCCGCCGCCGGCGGCCAGCCCGTGATGAGTCCCGCGTTCGATCACCCGGCCGCGGTCCAGCACGATGATCTCGTCCACCTGGTCGAGCCCGGCCAGGTCGTGGGTGATCAGCAGGACCGCGCGCCCGGCCGTGACGGTCAGCAGATCGGCGGCCAGCGACCGGCCGCCGCCGGGATCGAGGTGAGCTGTCGGCTCGTCGAGAACGAGGACCGCCGGATCGGCCAGCAGGGCCCGGGCCAGGGCGATCCGCTGACGCTGACCACCGGAGACCGCCACCCCGGCGGGGCCGGCCCGGCGTATCGAGTCCGTCCGGCAGCGAGCCGATCCAGTCGCGCAGGCCGGCCCTGGCGAGCACGTCAGCCAGCTCGGCGTCAGTCGCCCCCGGCCGCGCGAGCCGCAGGTTCTCCGCGATGCTGGCATCGAAGATGTGCGGGTCCTGCGGGCAGCCGCTGATCACCGATCGCACATCCTCGGCGCGGTAACTGGCTAGCTCATAGCCATTGAGGGTGGCCGAGCCGCCCGTGAGCTCACGGAACCGGAGCAGGATCGCGGCGACGGTCGACTTCCCGGCCCCGTTCGGGCCGACCAGGGCGATCCGGCGGCCGGGCGGCAGGTCCAGGCTGATGCCGTCGACAGCGAGCGGGCCGTCCGGCCGGTAGCGCACCTGAGCGCCGCGCAGGCTGATCGAGATCTCGCCCGCCGGCAGCGGCCGGGGCGCGGGCGGATCGGTGACCGGGTCCCGCGCTTGCAGCACCTCGGCGATCCGGCTCGCGCTCCGCCTCGAGTGGCTCAGCGCGGTGACCGCCGCGGGCAGCACCGTGACCGCCTCGAACGATGCCAGCGCGGTCAGGGCCAGGACGGCCAGCGGCACGCGGCTGAGGACGCCAGAGGCGACCGCCGCGACGCCGAGCAGTAGAACGCCCCACAGCGTCAGGCCCGCGGTCAGGCTGGCCAGCCCGGTGCCCAGGCCGGACGCCGCGGCGGAGCGCCTGGCCAGCCTGGCCAGCTCCCGGCTGGCGGTCTCGACCCGGCCGAGCGCGATGTCCTGCGCACCGAACGCGTGCAGGTCGGCGGCACCAGCGAGCGCGTCATTCAGCGCCGCGCCGAACCGGCCGCGCGCCGGTGCCGTGCGCTGGGCAGCCGTCCGGGCCGCGGTCAGGGCCGCTGCCGGCACGAGGACGCCGCCGGCCAGCAGCCCGGCCGCCAGCAGCAGCCCGGCCGGGCCGAGCAGCGCCAGGCAGGCCAGCACCGCGGCGGCGCCGACGAGCGCCGCCGCCAGCGCGGGAGTGATCCCGCGGATGAACAGGTCCTGGGTGGCATCGACGTCGCTGACCAGCCGGGTGAGCAGGTCGCCCGACCGGAAGGCCGGGCAGCCCGGCCGGGGCGAGTGCGTCGAGCCTGCGCCAGATGGCGACCCGGACCTGGGCCAGTACCCGGAACGCGACGTCGTGGGAGGCCAGCCGCTCGCCATACCGGAAGCCAGCGCGCCCGATGCTGAGCCCGCGGACGGTCACGACCGCGACGGACAGCGCGGCGATGTCCGGATGCTGCGAGGCCCTGGCCAGCAGGAAACCCGAGACGGCCAGCAGCGCGACGCCGCAGCCGGTCGCCAGCGCGCCCGCCCCGGCCGCGATCAGCAGCCGGCTGCGCAGCGGCCGGGCCACCCGCAGCAAGCTGAGCAGCGGACTGCGTGCCGCGCCAGCCCGGGTCGTGGCGGGCCCGGCCGGCGCGGCGTGGTCCCTGGCGCTCGTCATGTCGCCGGCGGGGTAGCGGCAGGTTCCCCGGCGGTGGCGGGCTCCGCGGCGGCTTTCGGCCCGATCCGGCTCGCCGGGACACCCGGCCAGGAGAGCGGCGCGAGCTCGGTCACGAGACCTCCGCGAACGACGAGCTTCCGGCCTGAGCCGAGCACGCCCGCCTCGCGGTGAGTGACGAGGATGACCGTCCGCTCGCCAGCCAGGGCGCCGATCGCGGCGGCCACGCCGGCCGCGCTGGCCGGGTCAAGGTGGGCGGTCGGCTCGTCCAGCAGCAGCAGCGGCGCCGGGCGCAGGAACAGCCTGGCGAGCGCGATCTTCTGCCGCTGGCCGGCCGACAGCCGCAGGGCCCGCTCGTCCAGCACCGTGGCGTATCCGTCAGGGAGGTCGGAGATGAAGTCAGCCGCCCCGGCCAGGGCGGCCGCGCGCTCGACCGCCGCCTTCGATGCTCCGCGATCCCCGAGCGCGATGTTCTCGGCTACTGACCACGGGAACAGCGCGGGGTGCTGCGGCAGCCAGCCGACCTGACCGCGCCACAGCTCGACCGGGATGGCGTCCAGGTCGGCGTCCCCGACCAGGACAGACCCGCCAGCCGGACCGAGGAACCCGAGCAGGACGCTCAGGATGGTCGACTTTCCCGCGCCGTTCGGACCGGTGAGCGTGATCCGGTCGCCTGGGCTGACGGTCAGGTCGAGGCGATCGATGACCGGCTCCGGCCGGCCGGGATAGGCGATGCTGACCCCGTTGAAGGTAATGGTCTGTGACCGCAGGTCAGGGACGGCCTGCCGGACCGCCCCCGCCCGGCCCCGCCTAACGGGGGTGTCGAGGATCTCGAACGCCCGGCCCGCCGCGGTGATCCCGTCCGCGCTGGCATGGAACTGCGCGCTCGCGTTGCGCAGCGGAAGGTAGGCCTCGGGCGTGAGCAGCAGCACGAGCAGCGCCGTCGGGTAGCCCAGGTGCCCGTACAGCAGCCGCAGTCCGACCTCGACCGCGACCAGGGCCGTCGCCAGCGACGCCGACAGCTCGAGCACGAGGGCCGACAGGAACGCGATCCGGAGCGTGGCCAGCACGCTGACGCGGTACTCGCCGGTCACCTCGGCGATCACCCGCTCCTGGGCTGCCGCGCGGCCGAAGACCTTGAGCGTCGGCAGGCCCTGAACGACGTCGAGGAAATGCCCGCTCAGCCGGGCGAGAAGCTGCCAGCTGCGGCCGGTCTGCGCCTTCGTCCGCAGGCCGACGAGCGTCCCGAACAGCGGGATCAGCGGCAGTGTCACCGCGATGATCAGGCCCGAGATCCAGTCGGCCGACGTCACCATGACCAGGACGGCGGCCGGCACGGCGACGGCCAGCATCAGCTGGGGCAGGTACCTGGCGAAGTACGGATCGAGCGAGTCGAGGCCGGCCGCCGCGAGCGTCGTGATCTCACCCGGCCGCTGGCGCCCGAGCCAGGCCGGCCCCAGGTCCAGGGCCTGCCGGGTCAGCCTGGAGCGCAGGCGCTCCTTGACCGCGGCCGCTCCGCGCAGTGCCGCCACCTCCCCGGCCTGGACCGCGGCGGCCCGCCCGACCACGACGGCCAGCAGGGTCACGAGGCTGACGCGCAGGGCCACGGCACCGCGGCCGGCTGCGGCGCTCGCCAGGACATGGGCGAGCAGGCCGGCCTGGGCCAGGATCAGGGCCGTGACCACCAGACCGAGCAGGGCCGTGACGAGCAGGTAGCCGCGGGCCAGCCCCGACTCGGCCAGCAGCCGCCGCCCCGTGGTTCCTGGCCCCGTGGTTCCTGACACGGCGCTAATGGCCGTCGCCCGCCGGCTCCGCACCGCCGTCGGCTGGTGCATAGACGGTCGGCGCGAGGCCGACCTCGCGCGCGGTGAAGGCACGCTCGCGCCTGATGTCCCGGGTGAACGCCACCCACCAGCTCAGCACCGCCCCGATCCGGTTCCGGAACCCGGTCAGGAACGCGATGTGGATGAACAGCCAGAACACCCAGCCGATGAATCCGCTCAGGTTCAACCGCCCGGCTGAGACGACCGCGCGGCCTCTCGCGATATAGGCGGCCGAGCCGAGATCGCGGTAGCGGAACGGGCCGCCCCGGTCCTGGCCGGTCACCTCCTGCCTGATCCTGCGGCCCGCGTAATGCCCGGCCTGCATCGCGACCTCGGCGACGCCGGGCAGCTGGCCCAGGCTCATGACGTCGCCGACGACCGAGATCTCCGGGTGGCCGGCGATTGTCAGGTCATCTCGGACGACAATGCGCCCGGCCCGGTCATGATCGGCTCCGGTCGCCCTGGCCAGCGCGGTCGCGAACGGCGGCGCGGCCACGCCGGCTGTCCACAGCACCGTGGCCGCGTCGAAAGTCGACTCCTTACCCTGGTGGTCGGCCACCTTGAGCCCGCCTGGGTAGATATCGGTGACGATCGAGCCCATGTGCAGTTCGACGCCCAGCGACCGCAGAGCGTCGCTGGTGCGGTGGGACAGCTTGTCGCCGAAGGATGCCAGCGGCTCGGTCCCGCCGTCGAACAGCAAGACCCGGCAGTCCTCCGGGTGGGCGCGCCTGAACTCCTCGTGCAGCGTCTTGGTCGCCAGCTCGCGGATCTGGCCCGCCAGCTCGACGCCGGTCGGTCCCGCTCCGACCAGGGCGAAGGTCAGCCACCGGCTCCGCTCGGCGGCGTCGGACGCGGTTTCCGCCATCTCGAACGCGCCGAACACCCGGCGCCTGATCGTCAGCGCGTCGGCGACCGTCTTCATCCCGGGGGCCAGGGTCCTGAACTCGTCATGGCCGAAGTACGACTGCTCGACGCCGGCGGCCACGATCAGGTAGTCGTAGTCCGCCTCGAGCCGGGATCCGAGCGGCCGGCGGCAGATTACCTTGCGCGCCGCCGCGTCCACGTCGACCGCCCGCGCCATCACGCACTCGACGTTCGCCTCGTGCCGCAGCACCCGCCGCAGCGGCGCCGTGATCTGACCTTCGGACAAGATGCCCGTCGCGCACTGGTACAGCAGCGGCTGGAAGAGATGATGCTCGCTCTGGTCGATCAGCGTGATCGCGAACGGCCCGCGGCGCAGGGCCCGGACGGCGAACAGGCCGCCGAAGCCGCCGCCGACGATCACGACACGGTGCCGCGCTGTGCTGTCCATCTCCGCCCCCCGGACCGGATCTAGGCCTGCGGGTCGTACCAGGTATCCCCGCTGGCCAGCAGCGCGTCGGCCTCCTTCGGACCCCAGCTGCCCTTGGCGTACGGATGCACGGGCACGACGTCGCCGAGCACGGGATCGACCACCCGCCAGGCCGCTTCCACGGTGTCCTGCCGGGCGAACAGGCCGCGATCCCCGGTGAGCGCCGCCCCGATCAGGCGGTCATAGGGCCGCATGTCGGCGGCGGGCTGCTCGGCGAACGTCAGCATCTCGGGCTGCGGCAGCCAGCCGGCCCCGGGCTTCTTGCCGGTAAGCGTCACTCCGACCCGGGCCTGCGGGTTGATCCTGAAGTGCAGTCCGGTCATCGCGTCGCGCGAGTCGAGGCCGAACGCGTCGCTCGCGGGCCCCTGGAAGCGCACGAAGACCTCGGTCGCGGACACCGGCAGGCACTTGCCCGCCCTGATCAGGAGGGGCACGCCTGCCCAGCGCCAGGAGTTCAGCGCGAACCTGGCCGCCACGTACGTCTCCACGGTCGACTTCGGGTCGACACCCGTCACGTCGCGGTAGCCGTCGTACTGCCCGCGCACGACGGCGTCGGGCGTCATCGGGGAGAGCGCGTCGACGACCGTGGACTTCGACGTCCGCCAGGTGTCCATGCCGCGGCTGTCCGGCGGCTCGGCGAGCACGGACGCGAGTACCTGCAGCAGATGGTTCTGGAGCACGTCCCTGATCGCCCCGGTCCGGTCATAGAACGCGCCCCGGTCCGATACGTCGAACGCCTCGGCCATGGTGATCTGGATGCTGTGCACATAGGTCCGGTTCAGCAGCGGCTCGATGATGGAGTTGGCGAACCGCACGAAGATCATGTTCTCCACCGGGTCCAGGCCGAGCCAGTGGTCCACCCGGTAGATGTCGTCCTCGGCGAAATGCTCGTGCATGGTCGCGTTGAGGGCCTCGGCGCTGGCGAGGTCATGCCCGAACGGCTTCTCCACCATGACCCGCGAGCCGCCGGCGCGTCCGGCCGTCGCGATGCCGGCCGCGATGGTGCCGAACAGGGCGGGCGGCACCTCCATGTAGTAGAGCACCTTCTTGTCCGGCCCGACCTCGGCCGCCATCTGGTCGTAGGTCGACTTCGCTGTCAGGTCGCCGTCGATGTATCTCAGCAGCCCGAGCATCTTGGCCGCGGCCGGGGAGGACGGGTCGATGTTGTTATGGCGGAGCGAGTCGGCCGCGTAGCCGCGGAACTGATCCAGTCCCCAGCCGCTCATGGCGATGCCGATGATGGGGATGTCGAGCACCCCGCGGTCGACCAGGCCGACGAGGGCCGGGAAGGTCTCGAGTTTCGCGAGGTCGCCAGTGGCGCCGAAGATGACGAGCGCGTCGGCCCGGCCGGATGCTGTGGTCATGATCACTGCCTCTCAGTGCGCTGTCTGCTGCACGCCGAAATCCTTGTCGCTCAGTCGCCGCCTAAACACGTAATAGGTCCAGGCGGTGTAGACAAGCACCACCGGCAGGAAGATGGCGACCACGACCGTCATCACCTTCAGCGAGTATGAGCCCGACGCGCTGTTGTGAATGGTCAGGCTGTAGGCCGGATTGGTGCTCGACACCATGACCTTCGGGTAAAGCTCGCTGAAGATCGACAGCACGGTGGTGGCCATCGCGAGAGTGGTCGCGGCGAAGGCCCAGCCTTCCATATCCGCCTGCGCGAGCCAGGCGGCACCGAAGACAGCCAGGATCGCGATGATCTCGACGGGATTGATCAGCAGGCCCTTCCCGGCGATCGCGTGCGTCCACAGCGCGAAGGCGAGGACCACCAGGCCGGTGACCGGAGCCGACCGGCGGGCAATCGCCACGGCTCGGCCGCGGACATCGCCTGAGGTCTTCATGGCCAGGAACGTGGCGCCGTGCGTCACGCAGATAGCGAGCAGCGTGACACCGGTGAAGATTCCGTACGGCTGGAGCAGGGTCCAGAACGTGCCGGTGAACTCGTGGCTGGCGTCGATGGGCAGGCCGTGCAGCAGATCCCCGAGCGCCACCCCGATCAGCACCGGGACGAGCGCGCTGCCGATCGTCAGCGCGGCGCTCCAGCTGCGCAGCCAGGTCGCGCTGTCGCGCTTGCCCCGGTACTCGAACGAGACGCCACGCGCCATCAGCGCGCCCAGCAGCACGACCAGGGCCAGGTAGAAACCGGAGAACATGGTCGCGTACCAGCCGGGGAAGGCGGCGAACATGGCCGCCCCGGCGACGATGAGCCAGACCTCGTTGCCGTCCCACAGCGGCCCGACCGTGTTGATCGCCGCACGCCGGCCAGGCTCGGTCCGGCCGACGAAGCCGTGCAGGATGCCGACGCCGAAATCGAATCCCTCGAGGATGAAGAACCCGGTCCAGACGATGGCGATGAGCAGGAACCAGAACGAGACGAGCGTCATCTCAGACCCCCTAATACAACATCGACGGCACGCGTGACTGCGCGTCGACGGCAGGCGGCGCCGGCGGGAGCTCCCGCCGCGAGTAGCGCACCATCAGCACCACGTCGAGCACCCCGAGCGCCGTGTAGAGCACGCCGAACACCACCATGCTGATCACGACGTCGGTGAAGGTGACCGACGGGGAGACGCCGTTGCGGGTCAGCTGGAGGCCCTGCACGATCCACGGCTGCCGGCCGCTCTCGGTCAGCAGCCAGCCGGCCGTGTTCATGACGAACGGCAGGATCACCGCCCAGGTAGCGGCGAACAGGAACCATCGGGACGCGGCGAACGTCTTGCGGCGGATCAGCCACAGCCCCCACAGCCCGAGCAGCAGGACCAGCCCGGCGGCGTAGGCCATCACCCGCATGGCCCAGTACTGGATGAACACGTTGGGCACGTAGTCGCCCGGCCCGTACTTCCTCGCGTACCTGGCTTGCAGGGGGGTGAGCCCGATCACCTTGCCGTTCCACGAATTGGTGGCCAGCAGCGAGAGCAGGTGCGGGACCTGGATGATCTGGATCGGCGTATGGTCGTCGTTGCCGCCGCCGATCTGGAAGAGCGAGAACGAGCAGGGCTGGCACGTGGTCCACTGCGCCTCGGCGGCCGCGATCTTCATCGGCTGATACCTGGCCTCGATGACGCCAAGCTCGCTCCCGACGAACATGGCCAGGATGATGGCCGGCACGAGGACGATCAGGGACAGCCGGAACGAGAAGCCGAAGACCGCCGTGTTCTCCTTGCGCAACTGCCAGGCCGACACGGCCAGCATCACCGCGGACGCGGTCACCAGCGACGCGACGATGATGTGCAGGTAACCCCACAGGAACACCGGGTTGGTGAGCACCGCCCAGATGTCGTTGAGCTGCGGCCGTCCGGTGGCCTTGTTGATCGCGTAGCCCACCGGGTGCTGCATCCACGAATTCGCCGCCATGATGAACGCCGCCGACAGCACCGTGCCGAGAGCGACGAGCCAGATCGCCAGCAGGTGGACCCGCCTGGATAGGCGGTCCCAGCCGAAGATCCACAAGCCGAGGAAGGTCGATTCGAGGAAGAAGGCGATCAGGCCCTCCATCGCGAGCGGAGCGCCGAAGATGTCGCCCACCATCCGGGAGTAGGCGGACCAGTTCATCCCGAACTCGAATTCCTGCACCAGTCCGGTGACCACTCCGACGGCCACGTTGATGACCAGCAGCGTGCCGAAGAACCTGGTCAGCCTCAGGTACTCCGGCTTGCTGGTACGGTGCCAGGCGGTCTGGAGCACCGCGGTCAGAAAGGCGAGGCCGATGGTGACGGGCACGAAGAAGAAATGGTTGATCGAGGTCAGCGCGAACTGCCAGCGCGCCAGATCCAGCGTCATCAAGGCCCCCCGACCGTGATCCACCGCGCCCGACTCCACGCGGCGACTCCCCCGCCTGGACATTACCGTTCCTGGTGGTGATCGCCTTGGCACCACCCGCGCTGGGTGATGTGTAATTCCCCGGCGGCGGGCATGTTTAGGCCATGACCGATCGGTATGACGTGATCATCGTCGGCAGCGGAGCGGGCGGCGGAACGCTGGCCCACACGCTCGCGCCGTCCGGCAAGAAGATCCTGCTGCTCGAGCGCGGAGACTTCCTGCCGCGCGAGCTGAAGAACTGGGATCCGACCGCGGTCTTCGTTGACGGCCGGTACATCTCTCCCGACACCTGGTACGACAGCGACGGCAAGCCGTTCCAGCCGCAGGTGCACTACTTCGTGGGCGGGGCGACGAAGATGTACGGCGCGGCGCTCTACCGGCTGCGCCCGGCTGATTTCGGGGAGATCACGTTCTCCGACGGGCTCTCGCCGGCCTGGCCATTGGACTACGGCGACCTCGAGCCCTACTACACCCAGGCCGAATGGCTGTACCAGGTGCACGGCAATCACGGCGAGGACCCGACCGAGGGCCCGGTCTCCAAGCAGTATCCGTGGCCGCCCGTGTCGCATGAACCCCGGATCCAGCAGCTCGCCGACGACCTCGCCGCGGCCGGCTACCACCCGTTCCACGCGCCGTGCGGGATCCTGCTCAACGAGGACCACCGCGCGGCCAGCGACTGCATCCGCTGCGCCTGGGTGGACGGCTCCCCGTGCCTGGTGCACGCCAAGTGCGACGCCGAGGTGATCGCCGTCCGGCCGCTGCTCGGGCTGCCGAACGTCACCCTGCTGGTCGGCGCCGAGGTCAGCCAGCTTGCGGACCGATCCGTCCGGCCGGGTCGTGACCGAGGTCGTCGTGAACCGGGCCGGCCAGCAGGAGAGCTACAGCGCCGACATCGTCGTGCTCGCCGCCGGTGCCGCCAACACGGCCAGGATCTGCCTGCGGTCGGCCTCTGACACCCATCGGCGCGGCCTGGCTAACGGATCCGACCAGGTCGGGCGGAACTATATGTTCCACAACAGCAAGGCGGTCGCGGCGCTCGGCAAGGAGCCCAACGAGACGGTCTACCAGAAGACCCTCGGTGTCAACGACTTCTATCTTGCTGACGGCTCGCGCGGTCCGCTCGGCAACATCCAGATGCTCGGCAAGTCCAACCCCGGCGCGATGAAGGGCGAGGAACCCGCGCTGACCAAGCTCGCCCCGCACTGGACCCTGGAAGAGGTGGCCAGGCACAGCGTGGACCTCTGGCTGACCACGGAGGACCTGCCGAAGCCGGATAACCGCGTGACGGTCGACGGCGACGGGAACATCCACCTGGCGTACCAGTTCACCAACGCGGCCGAGACCGACGGCCTGTACTCCGAGCTGAAGACCATCCTGAACAAGACCGGGCTCGCTGCCCACCACGTCCTGGCCAAGAACTCCTACATGCACATGAGCATCCCGATCGTCGGCGTGGGACATCAGGCGGGCACGTGCCGTTTCGGCGCCGATCCCTTGACTTCAGTGGCTGACGTCAACTGCAAGGCACATGAGCTCGACAACCTTTACTTCGCCGACGCGAGCATCTTCCCGAGTATCGGCGCGGTCAACCCGGCCCTGACGGTGATGGCGAACGCGATCCGGGTCGGCGACCACCTGGCCGAGCGGCTCAGGTGACATCGAGCATCCACGGGGGACACGACCTTGGACCGCTACCCGAACATCGCCGACCACGGGCTGATCGGCGACCTGCAGACAACAGCCCTGGTCACCGACCAGGGCGTCATTGACTGGTTCTGCTGCCCGAGGTTCGACTCGCCGAGCATCTTCGCCTCGCTGCTCGACGCGGACAAGGGCGGTCACTTCCAGATCGCGCCGGAGCGCACCGGCTACGTCACCAAGCAGCTGTACCTGCCGGACTCGGCCGTGCTCGTGACCAGGTTCATGACGGCGGACGGCGTCGGGGAGGTGATCGACTTCATGCCGCCGCTGACCGGGCGGGCGACCGACAGGCACCGTCTGGTGCGGATGCTGCGGGTTCCCCGCGGGACGATGCGGTTCGGGATGGACCTGCAGCCGAGGTTCGACTACGGGCGGGCCAAGCACAAGACCGAGCTGTCTGCTCACGGTGCCGTGATCACCGGGTCCGACGCCATGCGGCTGACCGTGACCATGGTCGGCAGCGGGGATGGCGCGCGGAACGGCTCGGCACTGAAGCGCTCGGGCAGCGGGCTGCGAGCGTCGTGGACGCTGCACGAAGGCGAGACCGCCGGTGTCGTCATCGACTCGATGGGCGGCCCGCCGAAGCGGATGCAGCCCGGCGAGCTCAAGCGGATGCTCGACCAGACGACCGGATTCTGGCGCGACTGGCTGAACAAGAGCACCTACACCGGCCGGTGGCGGGAGATGGTGTCACGCTCGGCGATGACGCTGAAGCTGCTCACGTACAACCCGACCGGCGCGCCGGTCGCTGCGGCCACGGCCGGGCTGCCCGAGGATCCCGGCGGCGAGCGGAACTGGGATTACCGGTTCACCTGGGTGCGGGACGGGTCGTTCTCCATCTACGCGCTGCTCGGCCTCGGCTACACGGAGGAGGCGGCCAAGTTCGGCTTCTGGCTCAGGGACCGCGTGAACGAGCAGGCAGGCGAGAACTCCGGCCCGCTGAAGATCATGTACCGGGTCGACGGGACGTCGGAGCTGGTCGAGGAGGAACTGAAGCATTTCGAGGGCTGGCGCGGCGCGAAGCCGGTCAGGATCGGCAACGGTGCCGCCGACCAGCTGCAGCTCGACATCTACGGCGAGGCGATGGACGCCGTCTACCTGGCCGACCAGAGCGGTTTCTCGATCCCGCACCGGGGCTGGAAGTGCGTCGTGGACATGATCGACTGGCTTTCCGAGCACTGGGACCAGCCGGACGAGGGCATCTGGGAGACCAGGGGCGGCCGGAAGGACTTCACCTACGGGCGGTTCCAGTCCTGGATCGCGCTCGACCGGGCGATCAGGATCGCCGAGCATCACGCCCGGCCGGCCCAGGTCGGCCGGTGGGTCATGGAGCGCGACCGGATCTACAACCAGATCATGGAGCGGGCCTGGAACCCCAGGCTCAAGGCGTTCACTCAGCACTACGACAGTGACGTGCTCGACTCGTCGCTGCTCATGATGCCGCTGCAAGGATTCGTCGCGCCGCGCGACCCGATGTGGCTGTCCACGCTCAAGGCCATGGACGAGGCGCTCGTCTCGGACAGCCTCGTCTACCGGTACAACCCGGGCAGGACGCCAGACGGGCTGCGCGGCAGCGAGGGCACGTTCTCGCTCTGCACGTTCTGGTACGTCGACGCGCTGGCCAGGGCGGGCCGGCTTCAGGACGCGGAACTCACGTTCCTGAAGATGCACACCTACGCCAACCACCTCGGCCTGTACTCGGAGGAAATCGGCGTCACCGGCGAGCAGCTCGGCAACTTCCCGCAGGCCTTCAGCCACCTGGCGCTGATCGGCGCCGCGATCAACCTCGACTACCAGCTCGATCACGGGGCCGGCCACGTCGAGGTCCTGAGCGCCGCGCGGTGACCAGGCCGCACAAACAGCTCCGAAGGGGGCGATTCGCATGGTGACAGCAACAAGCCAGGACTGGTATCCGGTGCGGTTCTCGGTCGACTATCCGGACCGACCGCTGAACCGGCTGACGACGTTCTTCCGTATCTTCACGGTCATCCCGATCGCGATCGTGCTGGCCGCGGTGTCCGGTCAGACCTGGCAGTCGTCGACGGACAGCAGGGCGGTGATCGCCGGCGCCGGCGGCCTGCTGTTCTTCGGCCCGCTGCTGATGATCCTGTTCCGGCACAAGTACCCCAGGTGGTGGTTCGACTGGAACCTCGAGCTGCAGCGGTTCAGCAACCGGGTCGGGATCTACGTGCTGCTGATGGACGACCAGTACCCGTCGTCCGACGAGCACCAGTCGGTTCACCTGGAGTATCAGTACCCGCACGTGCCAGCCGAGCTGAACCGGTTCCTCCCGCTGGTGAAGTGGTTCCTGGCCATACCGCACTACATCGTGCTGTTCTTCCTGGACATCGGCGTGTTCTTCGCGGTAATCGTGGCCTGGTTCGCGATCCTGTTTACCGGGCGCTATCCGCGGGGGATCTTCGACTACGTGGAGGGCGTTGTCCGCTGGCACAACCGGGTCCTGGGGTACGCGCTGGTGCTGGTCACCGACCGCTACCCGCCGTTCTCGCTGCGACCTTGAGCCAGTGCCGGAACGGCCAGTGCCGGGGAAGTCTGTGCCGGGGCGAGCAGCGCCGGGGCGAGCAGCGCCGGGGCGAGCAGCGCCGGGGCCGGGCGCGTTGATCCTGATCGTGGTCGTGGCCGGCGTGTCAGGAAGCGGCAAGTCGACCGTGGGCGCGCTGCTAGCCGGTCGGCTGGGCTGGCCGTTCACGGACGGCGACCTGCTGCACCCCGACGCGAACATCGCCAAGATGGCCCGCGGCGAGCCGCTGACCGACGAGGACAGGATGCCGTGGTTGCAGGCGATCGGGGCCAGCATGGACGAGCGGATCACCGCCGGCCAGCCGGCGATCATGGCGTGCTCGGCGCTGAAGCGCCGATACCGGGACCTGCTGCTGGCTGGCCGCCGGCCGCCCGGATCGCGTTCCTGGAGATCGACCAGGATGTCTCGGCCCGGAGACTGGCCGGCCGGCACGGTCACTTCTTCGATCCGCACCTGCTCAGCAGCCAGTTCGCCGACCTGGAGCCGCCCGCGCCCGACGAGACGGCCGTGCTGGTCGTGCCGGTTCAGGACCAGGCCGACGCGACCGCCGACGAGATCGTCCGCCGCCTGGATCTGAGCGGGGCGGCGGCTCACGGTGCGGCTACGGGCGGTGCCGGCGCTGGCGGTGCGGCTACGGGCGGCGCGGGCACTGGCCGGGCGGGCCGTGGCCGGGCGGCCCCGGGCCGGGCCGGGGCGGGCGATGTTTGAGGAGGCCGGCGGCCTGGCGCTGGTGGGCGCGTTCTACCCGCCCGCGCTGCTGATCGCAGGCCTGTATCTGGCCTCGACCCGGCCGGGCCGGATCACGGTTGTCTACGTCCTCGGCGGGCTCGTGATCGTGACCGTCGTCGGCACGGCCGCCCTTCTCGCGATCCGGGACTCCGGGCTGAGCCTTCCCGTTCATCAGCAGACCCGCTACGGACTGCGCCTGGCGCTCGGCGTAGTGGCCATCATTGCCGCCATCGTGATCTACCGTCGCAAGCCGAAGAAACCCGATCCGGCGAAGGCCAGCAAGCCGAAAAAGCCCAGCCTGATCGACCGGCTGTCCGCCGAACCCAAGCCGATGAAGGCCTTCCTTGCCGGGGTCGTCATGTTCGGGCCATCACTTACGTTCCTCGCCGCCGTCCAGGTGGTCGCCACCTCGAAGGCGAGCCTCGCCGCGACCATCGGCGCGATGGCGATGATCATCGTGCTGACGCTGGCATTCGCCTGGCTGCCGCTGGTGGCCTACCTGATCGCGCCCGACCTCACGGTCCGCAAGCTGAGGGAGGGCGAGGCCTGGCTGCGCCGCCACGGGAAGGCCGTGCTGGTCGGCGCGGTGGGCCTGATCGGGGTACTGCTCACCATCCAGGGAATCGTCGGCCTGGCCTAGCTCCGGCGCACCACACCATGGGTACCGCCCCCACGACGCCGCGGACTCTCCCGCACCATCAGTCCCTACAGCCACAACGGCGCGCGCGAGCGGACCCAGTCGGCGGTTTCGTCAGGGCAGCCGACCACTTCTCATGACTTTGCGCCGAAATCGCGCCCCCTTTAAGGCGCAATGAGAAATTTGCACAACGCACGCAAACTAATGAAATGTCGTCGGCGGGGGTCCATTTATGGCTGGCGGCGAACTCGGACGGCGCCGAGAACGCACGCGCCGGAGAGAACTAGCCCTGGCGTGCCGGGCGTTCCCGCCGTGCCGGGCGCGGCAGTCCCGCCGCGGACTGACCGGCTGCCGAGCAGCGCAAGTCCCGAGTCGGCAACGGCCATCTCGGGCGGCACGGCAATAGAGACCAAGCCGAAAACGGAGATCACCCTGATCTTCAGGCCCTCGCCTCGCACGTCGGCGTCGGTGAGGTCGATTCGGGCCCACCCGGCGAACGCGATGACGTCGGTGCGGCCAGAGGCGTTCCAGTCGCCACCGCCCCTGGAACTTCCGAGCAGTGCCATGACTCTGGCTCGGCGTCGCCTGGCCGGGACAGCCGGATGTGGAGCAGTTGCGCCCGGAGCAAGGCGGGCGTCACCTGGCGCGCCGATATCGGGCGCCATCGCCGCGGCCGGTTGGGCAGGACCTGCGGCCGGTTGGGCAGGACCTGCCGGACTTGTCGTCGGTGCAGCCAGGTATGGCAGTGCGCTCGGGTCGGCTACCGGTGCGCTCGGGTCGGCTACCGCGGCGCTCGGGTCGGCTACCGCGGCGCTCGGGCTGGCTGCTGGCGCCCTCAGGCCGGATGCGGCCGTGGACGGGTCGGCCGGCCTGGCAGGCGGGCTTGTCGCTGCCGGGGCCGGGCTTGTCGCGGCCCGGGGCGGAACTGCCGTCGGCTCGGGCGAGCCCACCGGGGGTATCTCCGAGGCCGCGTTCGCCGCCGGGCCAGGCGCCGGAGGCCTGCGCTTGCCGAACCACAAGAACGCCGTCAGGGCGGCGATGATGATCGAGATTCCGATGCCGAGAAACAGGACCTCCTGCTGGTTGTGAGCCTCCACCGTGCGGTCGACGAAGGTGATCGCCGCCACCAGGATCAGCATGGAGACGACCCTGGCCTTGAGGTCCTCCAGGTCATGCATCTTCAGCCAGTTGGGCAGCCAGTATCTGCGGCCCTCCCGATCGCTCTTGATGATGAAGAGCTCGTAGAACCCGAACGCGACGATCATGAGCGTCGCGCCGACCAGGAAGGTGTCCATGACGATCAGGAACAAGCCCAGGCGGCCGCCGATCTTGGCTGGCTCGCCGATCACGCCCGTGGCCGAGCGCACCAGGATGTCACTGCCGTACACGAACGATCCGGCCGCATCGAGCAGAAGGAAGACAACCGGGATGAGCAGCATCAGCCGCGACAGCGCCAGCATGCGCTCGAATCCGCGCTGAATCCGCTTGGCACGGTTCTCGCTGTCGGCAGGCGCCAAAGGCGCAGTTCCGGACTGCGGCCGCTGGTCCTCCTGCCCGCCCCCGCTTCCCGGCTCCTGGATCACACCAGCAGATCTACCCTGGGAGTGATCAGGCACGCTATGGCCCGCCCTCGCTCGCTAGATCGATCAGTGAGCCACCTGGGTGACTAAGGACGTCATCCCGCCGAGCCCGACCAGCGCCCGGGCCAGCTCGATTTCCCCCATATGCCGCAGCCCGTGCTGGTAGAGCCAGCACTCGAAGGCGTCCAGCACTGTAATTCCTTCCGCGCCCGCTACCCGGGCGCTGAAGGTGCTCTCGATCTCGGGCGGGAACGGCCGCCGGATGACGATCCGGCCGAGGCCGGCCGGATCCAGACCGTCCAGGTACGCTTCCGTCCGGTCGAATACGGCTCGCTGGTACGCGCAGAACGCCGCGTAATCGCCGACTCGCTGATGAACCATCTCCGCGACCGTCAGGTGCTTGCCGTGGTCGTTGACGGCCATGGCCACGCGCGCCTGCCACTGGTCATCCCAGATCGGCGGCACGCCGGTGATCACCATGAACGAGGCATCCTCGATGTTGGCCGCGTGGAACAGGGAGAACGCGATCGGCAGCACGCCGTCGCGTTCGAAATGATTTACGTGCTCGAGGCTCATCGAGGTGACAGCCTGGTAGTACAGCGAGTGCATGGCCCGCATGCGCCGCCGCAGTGAGTCGAGTATCAGCCGCCCGCTCATCCCCGGAGGGCACCTCTCCCTGCGTAGCGCCGGCGCCCGGCACCGGCCAGGCTGGCGCGTACCCGGCCTTGCGGCACTGTCTGGAGCCACCGTAGATTGTGTCACGAAACCTGTCAAATGTTCAGGAGGGCAGCGGATGGCGCTGGTCCGTCGCGAGATAGTGATCGGCCGCGCTCCCGAGGATGTCTGGCGGGCGATCGGCGACCCGGCGGCCATCAGCTCCTGGTTCCCAGGGATAAAGACCGCCGAGGTCAACGGGACCAGCCGGGTAATCACCACCGCCAGCGGTCTGACCATGCCGGAGGAGATCGTGACCAACGATCCGGTCCGCCGGGTATTCGAGTACCGGATCACCGCGCCGCTGCTCAAGGACCATCTCGGCTCGATCGCGGTAACCGAAGCCGACGGCGGCCGGAGCCTGGTCCGGTACGAAACCAGCTGCGAGCCGGACACGATCGCCCTGGTGATCGGCGGCGCCTGCGGGAACGCGCTGCACGAGCTGCGCAGGCAGCTAGAGAGCGAGCCCGCCGCAGCCGCGGCCGAGGAGACGTAGTGGGACGCAAGATCCTGTTCATCACCACCGACCAGCAGCGCTACGACACCCTGCGGTGCAATGGCGGTACGGTCGCGCGCACACCGGTCGCCGACGGCCTGGCCGCCGCTGGCATCCGGTACGAGCGAGCCGTTCCGCAGTCCGTGGTCTGCATGCCGTCCCGGTCCACGATCCTGACCGGGCAGCATCCCACTACGCACGGCGTGTGGATGAACGGGGTTCCGCTGCCGGTCGACGCCCCGTCGGTCGCGGCGCTGCTCCAGCGGAACGGCTACCGGACCGCGCTGGTCGGAAAGGCTCATTTCGAGCCGTACCTGGACCCGTTCGGCCGGTTCACCGAGAACTCGCTCGCGCGACTCGGGGCGGAGACCGTCGAGCAGCCGTGGGCCGACGGCAGCACGGGTCCGCACCGCGGCTTCGAGCACCTGGAGTTCGCTACCCACGGCACGGCCGCGCCGCTGCACTACACGATGTGGCTCTGGCAGAACAACCCGTCCGCGATCGGGATGTACTATCCGGTGCTCGACCCCTCGTTCAACGTCAACGGGGCGGGCGGCGGCGCGACCGGCGCACCGCAGGTCCATGACAACCCGATTCCGCGCGAGCAGTACCACACCGACTGGGTCGCCGACCGGACCATCGGCTGGCTGAACTCGCTGCCGGCCGGCGACGACTGGTTCTGCTGGATGAGCTTCCCCGACCCGCACCACCCCTGGGACCCGCCGCAGTCCGAGCTGTCCCGGGTCGACTGGCGTGACCTGCCGCTCCCGGCCGGCTATCCGGTCAGCCGGGCCGAGCGCGAGGCGATCCTGGACGCCAAGCCCAGGCACTGGCGGATGTGGTACGACGGCACGCTGGTCTCCAACTACGAGGCGCCGAAGACCTGGGTGCCGGCGACGCTGACCGGCGACCAGGTCCGCGAGGTCAACGCGCGCAACGCCGTCGAGGTCGAGCTCATCGACGAGGCGGTCGGCCGCGTGCTCCGCGCGATCGAGGCGCGCGGCTGGGCGGGCGAGGTCGACGTGATCTTCACGACCGATCACGGTGAGCTGCAAGGCGACTTCGGGCTGCTCTTCAAGGGCCCGTACCACGTGGACGCGCTGATGCGGCTGCCGCTGATCTGGCGTCCCGCGCCGTCCGCGGCGGTCGCCCCGGCCGTAGTGACCCGGCCGGTCGGCCTGGTCGACCTCGCGCCGACGTTCAGCGCGATCGCCGGGATCGAGCCCGCAAACTGGATGCAGGGACGGGCGCTCCCGGTCAGCGATGCCGATGCGGGCCGCCGCGGGTTCGATTCCGTTCTCACTGAATGGGACAGTGACCTGTTCGGAGTCGATGTCCACCTGCGCACGATCACCCGGGACAACTGGGTGTGCACCGCCTACCGCCCCGGCTACGTGCACGACGGGAGCGAGGGCGAGCTGTACAACCTCGCCGACGACCCGCTGCAGCAGTTCAACCGATGGAGCGACCCGGCCTGCGCGGCTATCAGGTCCGACCTGGTCACCGACCTGTGGGATTCTCAGCCGCCGGCCCGTGCCGAGGCACTCGAGCTCCAGGCGCCCGTGTAGCCGAAAGGGACGCGGCCGCAATGGAAGTTAGCTGGCCAGCGTGACGTCGCGCGCCCGCCGTCGCTAGCGGCCGAACTTGACGACGACCGACCCGCTGGTGCTGTCGGGGGCCGTGCTGACGACACCGGCTCCCAGCACCGACCTCGTGCCCGGGATGAGGCGCAGGGAGCGCAGGTCGATCGCGCCGAACTTGTCCGCCGGAAGGTTGTACCTGGTCCACTTTCCGCCTGCGTAATGCAGCAGGTAGTAGGTGAAACTAGGGCTGTAGGCCTCGAGCCAGAGGCCGCCGTTTCCGTCGGAGGCGATCGGCCCGGCGAGCTGGCCCTTCGGCAGCTTGCCGGTGACCCTGGCCCAGCCGCGGCCCTTGTTGTGCAGCAGGATGATCGACCCGGTCGGCCCGTTGTCGTTCGCCGTCGCCCAGACGTTGGTCGGCGACTCGGCCAGGATCTGCTTGCCGAGCAGGTGCTGATTGGACGGCACCAGGTTCGCTGGGATGCCAGCGGCCGACCACTGGTGACCGTCGTAGTGCAGGGTCGTGACCTTGCTGTTCTTCGCGTTGAACGCCCAGGTCCAGATGTTGCCGGGTCCGGACGCACTGACCAGGCCGGTCAGGCCGCCGCCGTCGACCTCGACCGGCAGGACCGTCGGCTTCCAGGTCGATCCGGTGTCGTGCTGGGCGGATTCCTGCCCGGTGTTGAAGTCGAAGGTGAAGGCCCAGGTATTCTTCGGCCCGGTGGTGACGACCCCGTCCATGCCGATCTGATCCGTCCCGCTGACGAAGGCGTGCGTGACCCAGCCGTTGGTGGTCAGCCTGGCCACCATCGCCTCGTTCGCGAGCGACAGCCAGACGTTGGTCACCGAGGTCGCACTCAGCGACGCCACGAAACCGCTCGACGATCCGGGGAGCACCGTGGGTTTCCAGGTACCTGACGCCAGGTGATAGACGACCGGCAACGGCGCGGAGGTGCTTCCGCCCGCCCACGCCGTGCCGTCGGCGAAGCCGGTCACGTCGTCGAGGACGGCGTTCGGGCTAGCGAAAGTCCTGATCACCCGCCAGCCCGTGGGGGCCGACGGACGAGCGGCAGCTGACGGATGAGCGGCGGCGAGGGCCGTGGCGGGCGACCCGGCGGTCGCGGCGGCGGCGATGGTCAGCGCGGGAGCGGCCATGGCCGCGATCCGCCAGGCCCGGGCCGGTGGTGATCGGTGAGCCACTTTCGGTGCTCCCTCGCTCAGACTGCCCCGGGCCCCGCGCCCGTCATCCCCGACAAATTAGCTCATCGACGCGGTTGCGCGCGGCCGTTCCGCGTGACCGACGGCTAGCTCAGCACCGGGTGGCCCGGAACATGACAGCGCCCCCGGGAGCGAGTGCTCGCGAGGGCGTGCCTAGCGCCGGTGTGAGGTCGCCTCTCGGCGAAAGGCACAACGCGGCTCCAGCCGAACGGTAGTCCGCGAAGGCAGTGGTGTAGGCCCGGGGGACACATCACACCGACGCGGGTGTAACGCGTGGGGGTGCCGGGGTATTCCAGCGTCCTAACGATCTTTGCTCGGGTCTACCCTGAGGTCCTGAGGGTCTGGCGTGGTATGAGGAGCGGCTGGGCGTGGTGGCAAACGTGTCGGCGATCGGCTGCATCGGCGTCATTATCGTTGCTACCAGGGGTGAGGCGGGACCTGGTGAGGTCCTCGTCAAGATCCGGGGCGGATCAGAGGCGTTCATAGCCTGGTCACCGGAGCCGCTGCCCAAGGGAACAACCGTTCTCGTAATCGAGGAGCGCGGCGCCCGCACCGTCGACGTGAGTGCCTGGACCGACCCGCTTGACCCCTGACAGCGCAACCCTGACGGGCGGCAGAACCGCAAGTCACCCGTAATCCGATGTGGAGATGACAGATGCTCGGCTACCGAGTTCCCAGGCCCGACGAGGCAATGCTGATTTCTGGTGGTAAGTACGGCAAGAACGGAGCCCCGTTCCGGGTGGTGACCGGGCATGGCGCGCTGGTCCTCCCGTTCGTCAGGAAGGCCAACTTCCTCACGCTGTCGATGTGCGAGTCGGAGGTCACCGAGACCTGCGTGACCAAGCAGGGCATCGCCCTGAATGTCCGGGCCGTCATCGCGTTCAAGGTCGGCAACGACGAGGAGAGCGTCGTCAACGCGGGGCAGCGGTTCCTGTCCGACCAGGACCAGATGTCCACCCTGACCGGCCGGATCTTCTCCGGTCACCTGCGCTCGATCATCGGTTCCATGACGGTCGAGGAGATCGTGACCGAGCGGCAGAAGCTGGCCACCGAAGTTCTGGACGGCTCCAAGGCCGAGATGGCCAAGATCGGCCTGACCGTCGACTCGCTGCAGATCCAGTCCATCGATGACATGAACACCGGCTACATCGACGCGATGGCGGCACCGCACAACGCGGCCATCCAGCGGCAGGCCCAGATCGCCCAGGCTCAGGCCAATCAGGCCGCGGCCGAGGCGCAGCAGCAGTCCCAGCGCGCGCAGGCCGAGTACGCCAGGCAGACCGCCGTGGTCCAGGCGCAGTACAAGGCGGAAGTCGACCGGGCCCAGGCGCAGGCGGCGCAGGCGGGCCCGCTGTCCCAGGCCCAGGCGCAGATGGAGGTCCTCCAGGCGCAGGCTGAGCTGGCCAGGCGCCAGGCCGAACTGCGCGAGCGCCAGCTGGTGGCCGAGGTGATCAAGCCCGCGGAGGCGGAAGCCGAGAAGGTGCAGATCCTGGCCCGCGCCGACGCGCAGCGCGTCACCATGCAGGCGGAGGCGGCCGCCTCGCACAACCGGGTCGCCCTTGACCGGATGCTGATCGAGCAGCTGCCGCAGATCGTCAAGGAGGCCGCCGCCGGCCTGGCTGGATCTAACCTCAGCGTGCTGAACGGCGCGGACGGCCTCAGCGAGATCGCGGCCGGGCTCGTCGCCCAGGGCCTGACGATCCTGGACTCGGTGAAGAAGGGCCTGAGTGCTGAGTCAGCCCCGCCGGCCACCGTCACGCCGATGCCGCTCGCTGACCGGAACGGCGACGGTCCCGATGGCGGAGGTACGGCCTGACCGCGCAGCCGCCAGAAGCTAACAGCGCGCCGCCCGGAGCAGGACCCGGGCTGCCGACCGAGAGCGCTCGGATCGCCCGCACCTCGGCACGGCGCCGGACGGGATCGGCGAGCGCGGCCGTCAACTGGTCGAGCGCCTGGACCGTGTGGCCGCTGATCACGTCGTCGCAGTGCGGCCAGGCGGCGGCCATGCCGCCGGCGAGCGGCTGGTAGGCGGCGCTCTTGGTCCTCGGGTTCACCCAGACGATGCGGAACGCGACCAGCGACAGCCGCTCCATCTCGCGCCGCACGAATTCAGGCTCCCCGGTCTCCCAGCCGTCAGAGATGATCACGACGACCGCACCGCGGGCCATGCCGCGGCGGCCGTAGTGATCGTTGAAGTCCTTGAGGGCGGCGCCGATCTTGGTGCCGCCGAGCCAGTCCGGCGCCGCCTGGCCGGCCCGCTGCAGCGCGACGCCGGGCAGGGTCCGGCCGAGCACCGGCGTCAGCCGGGTCAGCCTGGTGGCGAACGTGAAGACCTCCGCCCCCGCGCCGCCCGCGGCGCAGTACAGCAGCTGGATCATGGCCCGCGCGTACGGCTCCATCGATCCGGAGATGTCGCACAGCACGACCAGCCGGCGTGGCCGCCGGGCCGGGGTGCGGCCGATCAGCCGGAAGGCGTGCCCGCCAGTCCGCCTGGCCTGGCGCAGCGTGGCGCGCATGTCGGTGCGCCTGCCCCCGGACCGGCGTCGCTGCCGCCGCGACTGCCGCTCAGGCACGGCCAGCGTGAGCCTGCGCATCAGCGTCGCCACCGAGACCAGCTCGGCGTCGGAAAGCTCAGCGAAATCCTTGCTGGCCAGCCGTTCCGCGCTGGTGCCCAGGTAACGGTTCTCCGCCTCCGGCTCGGTCCCGTCGTCCGGCCTGGCCTCCCCGTCCGAGTCGGCGGTCCTGCTTTCCTTGCTGCTGGCGGCGTGCTCCTGGGCGGCCCTGGCCGCGGTGGCCAGCAGGTGCTCGGGCGAGGCTTCAGGAAGACCGCCGAGACCAGCCGGGCCAGGCGGGCCGCCCGCTTCGCCGCCGTCGCCCAGCCCGCCGAAGACCTGCTCGAACACCGCGCGCAGGATCAGGGCCTGATCCCGGCTCGACACCAGGGTCGCGAGCGCGCACTGGTACAGGGCCCGGGGCGTTTCCGGCCGCACGACCGTCACCGCGCCAGCGAACCGCTCGCACCGGCCCGGCCCGACCGGCAGGCCGGCCAACCGGAGCGCGGCACCGAACCTGGCACTGACCTCGGCCAGGTCGCTGGCCACCGGGGCGGGGGGTGCCTGGCCGGTCGCCGCGGTCGCCGGTCCTGGCCCGGGCGGCTCAGCCATCCTGGCCGATCAGCGTCGCGAAGCCGGCCCTGCGCACGGTGCCGATATCCTCGGAGTACTTGAGCACGGCGCCTGCGGTCCGCTCGGCGGCGGCGGCGTCCAGCTCGCCGGCTCCGAGGACATGCAGGGCGTTCGCCCAGCTGATCGCCTCGGCGATCCCGGGCGGCTTGGCCAGGTCGAACTCGCGCAGCCGGGCCACTCCGGCGGCGACCTGACTGGTCAGCGACTCGCCCGCGGCCGGCACCCGGCGCCTGATGATCGCGGCGACCCGCGCGACGTCCGGGTAGTCGATCCAGTGGTACAGGCAGCGCCGCTTCAGCGCGTCATGCAGGTCGCGGGTCCGGTTCGACGTCAGGACGACGACCGGCGGATAGGTGGCCCGCCGGGTCCCGAGCTCGGGGATCGTCACGGCCGACTCGGCCAGCAGCTCGAACAAGAACGCCTCGAACTCGTCGTCGCCCCGGTCGACCTCGTCGATCAGCAGCACGGCAGGACGCGGTCCAGGATGGTCGAGCGCGGCCAGCAGCGGCCGCTCGAGCAGGTACTCGTCGCTGAACAGGTCGGCCTCCCGCGGCGCCTCGCCGCGAGCCTCGGCGAGCCTGATCGCGAGCAGCTGACGCGGGTAGTTCCACTCGTAGAGCGCCTCGGCCGAGGTCAGTCCCTCATAGCACTGCAACCTGATCAGAGGCGTGTCGAGCACGCTGGCCAGCGCCTTCGCGGCCTCGGTCTTGCCGACCCCTGGCTCGCCCTCGAGCAGGATCGGCTGGCCCATCCGCGCGGCCAGGAAGAGTGCGGTGCCGAGCGGTTCGTCGGCCAGGTAGCTCGCTTCGTCGAGCGCGGTCAGCAGCGCTGCGACGTCGGGAAGCTGCTCGGAAAGGTCGCTCATCCGCGGCCGGGCCCCCTCGGTTAGACAGATCGGTTAGAAGCAAGGCACCCGTCCATCATGCGGCAGGTTAGCCGCTGCCTCGCACCCGGGACCGCCGAGCGCCTCAGTCCGTTATCGCGAGGTCGCTGCGGAGCGGGCGGCCCTGGATCGCGCTCCACACGGCGGCCGGGGTCAGCGGCATGTCGGCATGGCGTACCCCGAGCGGGGCGAGGGCATCGAGGACCGAGTTCACCACGGCGGCCGGCGAGCCGACCGTCGCTGACTCGCCGATGCCCTTCGCGCCGATCGGGTGATGCGGCGACGGCGTGACCGTGGCGCCGAGTTCCCAGGACGGGCACTCGACGGCGCTCGGCAGCAGGTAGTCCATGAACGAGCCGCCCAGGCAGTTCCCGTCCGCGTCGAACGCGATCGCCTGCATCAGGGCCATGCCGATTCCGTCGGCGAGACCGCCATGCACCTGGCCCTCGACGATCATCGGGTTGATCCGCACGCCGCAGTCGTCCACCGCGATGAACCGCCGGACCGTGACCTGCCCGGTGCCCGGGTCGACATCGGTGACGCAGATGTAGGCGCCGAAGGGAAACGTGAGGCTCGGCGGGTTGTAGACGGTCTCGGCGTCAAGGTGGCCTTCGACACCGTCCGGCAGGTCGAGCCCGGAGTGCGCGGCCATCGCGATCGCGGCGATCGACGCGGCGTGCTCGGGGTCGCCGCGCACCCGCCAGGCGCCCTCGCTCCAGTCGAGGTCGTCCGCCGAGACCTCCATCATGGCGGCGGCGACGATCCTGGCCCGCTCCCGTGCCTTGCGGGCGGCGACGACCGCGGCCGCGCCGGAGACGGCGGTGGACCTGGATCCGTAGGTGCCCAGGCCGAACGGGGTCCGGTCGGTGTCCCCGTGCACGACCTCCACGTCGTCCGGCGACAGCCCGAGTTCGGCCGCCACGATCTGCGCGAACGTCGTCTCGTGACCCTGCCCCTGGGTCTGGCAGGAGACGCTGAGCACGGCCTTGCCGGTGGGATAGATCCGCAGGTCCGCACCGTCGGCCATGCCGAGGCCGAGGATGTCCATCTGCTTGCGCGGGCCCGCGCCGACGCCCTCGGTGAAGAAACTGACCCCGATGCCCATGTACTCGCCGCGCTCGCGCCTGGCCGCCTGCTCCCGCCGCAGGTCCTCGTAGCCGGCCAGGTCCATGGCGGCACGCAGGGCACGCGGGTAGTCGCCGGAGTCGTACACCCAGCCGGTCGGGCAGGTGTAGGGGAACTGCTCGGGCCGCAGCAGGTTCTGCATCCGCAGGCTGGCCGCGTCCATGCCAAGCTCGCGGGCCAGCAGGTCCACCATCCGCTCGACGAGGTACACGGCCTCGGTGATCCGGAACGAGCAGGAGTAGGCGACGCCGCCGGGCGCCTTGTTCGTGTACACCCCGGTGACCTCGCAGTACGCGGCCTGAAGGTCATAGGAGCCGGTGAAGATGTGGAAGAAGCCAGCGGGGAACTTGGTCGGCTGCGCCGCGCCGTTGAAGGCCCCGTGGTCGGCCAGCACCTTCGCTCGCAGGCCGAGGATCTTGCCGTCCCTGGTCGCGGCTATCTCGCCGCGCATGTGGTAGTCACGGGCGAACGATGTCGACATCAGGTTCTCCGACCTGTCCTCCACCCACTTCACCGGCCGCCCGGTGAGGATCGAGCCGACGATCGCGCACAGGTAGCCGGGATAGATCGGGACCTTGTTGCCGAAGCCGCCGCCGACGTCCGGGGAAACGACCCGGATCTTATGCTCGGGCAGGCCGGTGATCAGGGCGTAGAGCGTCCGGTGCGCGTGCGGTGCCTGCGTCGTCGCCCAGACCGTCAGGCGCCCGCTGACGGGGTCCATGTCAGCCACCACGCCGCAGGTTTCCAGCGGCGCGGGATGGACCCTCGGGTAGAGCATGTCGCAGTCGACCACGACATCGGCCGCCGCGAAGACCGCATCGGTCGCCGCCCGGTCACCGGCGGCCCAGTCGAAGATCCGGTTATCGGCCTTGCCGGGCAGATCGTCGCGGATGACGGCCGCGCCAGGATCGAGGGCGGTCCGCGCGTCGATCACCGGCGGTAGCGGCTCGTAGTCGACGGTGATCAGCTCGATCGCGTCGCGCGCTGAATACCGGTCCGTCGCCACGACAAAGGCGACCTCCTGGCCCTGGAACCTGACCTTGTCGGTGGCCAGGACGGCCTGCACGTCGGCGGAGAGAGTCGGCATCCAGGCCTGGTTGCGGCCGGCCAGCATGTCGCCGGTGATGACGGCCTCGACGCTCGGGTGGGCCTGTGCCGCCGCGGTGTCGATCGAGACGATCCTGGCGTGCGCGAGCGGGCTGCGCAGCACCGCGCCGTGCAGCATTCCGGGCCGCTTGATGTCGTCGACGAAGGTGCCCTTGCCCCGCACGAAGCGCGCGTCCTCCTTGCGCGGCACCGGCCCGTACGGCCCGTTCGGCAAGTGATCAAAGACTTGGCTCATAGCCGATCGTCGCCTTCGCTGCCGTCGCCCAGGCCGTGATAGTCCTGGTCAGCCGCCGCCGACTCGTGCTCCGCGGCCCAGCGGATGGACCTGACGATGTTCTCGTACCCGGTGCAGCGGCAGATCTGACCGGAGATCGCCTCGCGGATCTCCGGCTCCGAGGGGTCCGGGTTGCGGTCGAGCAGCCAGCGCGCGGTCAGCATCATGCCCGGGGTGCAGAACCCGCACTGGAGCCCGTGGCAGCGCGCGAAGCCCTGCTGTACCGGGTCGAGCTCGCCGCGGCGCTCCAGGCCCTCCACGGTGCGGACCCGGCGGCCGTCCGCCATCGCCGCGAGTACGGTACAGGACTTCACTGGCCGGTCGTCGAGCCAGACGACGCACGCGCCGCAATTGGACGTGTCGCAGCCCCAGTGCGAGCCGGTCAGGCCGAGGTCATCCCTGATGAAGTGAATGAGGAGCAGCCTCGGCTCGATCACGCGGGAGTACTCGGTCCCGTTGACGCTGACCGCGATCCGCACCTCAGCTCCCGTCCCGCTGCCCGGCGCCGGTGGTCCTGGCCAGGGCGGCACCCAGGGCCCTGGCCGTGAGCTCGCCGGCCAGGTGCCGCTTGTAGTCGGCGGGGCCGCGCTGGTCCGAGACGGGGCGGCAGTGCTCGGCCGCGATCTGGCCGGCCCTGGCGAAGGTCTCCTGCGTAGCCGGCGCCCCCCGCAGGAAGTCCTCGGCGGCCGAGGCGGAGAAGTGCTCGGCGCCGACCGCCGTGAGCCCGATTCCGGCATCGGCGATGGTGCCGGAATCGCTGCCGTTGCCGAGCCAGATCGCCGCGCCGGCCGCGCCCACCGGCCAGTCCCCGACCCGGCGCCCGACCTTCTGGTACGCGCTGCCGCCGCCGGGCACGATCGCGATCCTGATCTCGGTCAGCAGCTCGCCCGGGGCGACGACGGTCTCATACGGCCCGGTGTGGAACTCCCTGGCGTGCACGGTCCTGGTGCCGGTCAGGCTCTGGATGACCATGGTCGCCTTCAGCGCCGCGAACGCCGCGGACAGGTCTTCCGACGGGTCCGCCTGGCACAGCGACCCCCCGATGGTGCCCCACAGGCGCACGACCGGATCGGCAATCACCCGCTCCGCGTCGTGCAGGATGGCGAAGTGCTGACCGGCGACGGCGGAGTCGAGCAGCTGGGCGTGCCTGGTCATGGCGCCGATCCGGAGCTCGCCGTCGGTGACCTCGATATACGACAGGTCGGCCAGGCCGTTGATGTCGATCAGCGTCTCGGGCTGGGCCAGCCTGAGTTTCATCATCGGGATCAGGCTGTGTCCCCCGGCCAGGACCCGGGCTTCCGGGCCGAACCTCGCGAGCAGCGTCAGCGCGTGGCCTACGCTGGTCGCCTTCTCGTACTCGACATATGCCGGAACCTGCATGCGGCCTCCCCGTAGGCAATGCCCCGTAGGCAATGCCCCGCAGGCAATGCCGGACCGGCAATGCCTCGCGTGTGCAGTGTAACTAGGCCGCAGGGACGGGCCGGCTGACGTACGGTCCCGCCAGCCGCCTAGGGCGGGCTGCCGGCCGCGGGCTGCCGGGCGCGGGCTTGCCGGGTGCTGGCCTCCCCGCGCGGGCCGCCTGGCGCGAGCCGGCCGCGCAGGTGCGTGATAATCGGGAGGAGGATGACACTCACTCAGCTCAACGCGTTCGTCCTGGTCGCCAGGCTGGGCTCGGTGACGGCCGCGGCCAACGCGCTTGGCGTCAGCGAACCTGCGGTGTCGCAGGCCCTGTCGGCGCTCCGGGTTCACCTCGGTGACCAGTTGCTCAGCCGCGGGCCGGCTGGCATGACGCTGACGGCGGGCGGCTCGCGGCTGCTCGCGACCGCATCGCAGATCGTCGTGCTCGGCGCCGAGGCGCATGCCGCCGTCAGGGCCGCCCAGGGTGCTCCCGACCAGCTCAGGGTGGTGGCGACGTCCACGGTCGCCGAGTTCGTGACCACCCCCCTGATCGAGGCCTTCACCAAGCGGTTCGCCGGCAGCGTGGAAGTGTCATCGGGGGTCGCGGTGACCAAGGAGATGCCGGTGCTGGTCGCCAACCGGCTGGCCGACGTGGCGATCGGCCCGAACGTCACCGCCGACCCCGCTTTGCCCATCGTGAGCGAGCCGATCTTCAAGTACCGGCTCGTCGTCGTCGCGGCGGGAAGCACCCGGCCGCGCGGTAATCCCAGGCAGTGGCGCTGGCTGGTCGACCCGTCCGCCACCGACCCGGACAGCGACGTCGGCCAGTTCCTGGCCACGCTGCGGATACCGGACGACCGGATCGGAGTCTGCCCCAGCCAGACCGCCGCCTGGGCGGCGGCGGCCGACGGCGGCGGGGTGTCCCTCGCGGTCGAGCACCTCGTTGCCCAGCAGGTCCGCCGCGGCGAGCTGTCCCGGGTCGACGTGCCGGGTCCGCCGGCCGAAGGCTGCTGGCACGTCACCATGCTCGACCGTCAGCAGCGCAGCACGGTGGCGAGCTCCCTGCGCCGGTTCCTCAGCACGCCCGAGGCGATGCAGCTCATGCGGGCGCCCGCCGCCGGAGTGCCGCCGTCCCGCTTCCGCCCGCCGGTGTACGTGACCATCTGGAGCTGAACCCGGTGGCTCGTTGGCTGAACCTGGCGGCTTGCTGGCTGAGCCCGGTGGCTCGTTGGCTGAACCTGGCGGCTTGCTGGCTGAGCCCGGTGGCTCGTTGGCTGAACCCGGTGGCTCGCTGGCTGAATCTGGCGGCTCAGCTGTACCGGTCCAGCCAGTTCCGCGTGACCGCGCGCCGCTACGCCGCGGGAACCGGTCGCTGCCCCGTGGCACTCAGGAAACGCGGGCCACTGGGCACTCTTCACGACTTTGAGTGAAAATCGCGCCCGACTTAGGCAGTAAAGCGAAATTCTCGCCGCGCAAACTAATGAGAAGTCGCTGGCGCGCCTCGCGGGATGCCCGTCCGGGATCGAGGGAGGCCCGTCCGGTACCGGCGATGTCCGTCCGGGGACCAGGGACGCCCGTCCGGGATCGGCGGGACACTGGTCCCGGGACCAGGATGGCCGTCCGTGCCCAGGGACCGCCCGCCCGGGACCGGGGATGCCGGTCCGGGAACCGACGCCTGGCCCATCCAGGGCCGAACGGATGGAATATGGACGCCGGACGCGGCCCGGCGGCCCTGGGCGCGGGTCGTCGTCCGAATCGAGGCGTGCGACGCCGCCGCCGCGGGTATCGGACCGGCGGGACCGCGAACCCGCAGGCTCCGGCCCACTTAAGCAAGAACTTATTAGCTAGTTGCGGGGCATTCCTGCCGGGTGGATTATGTGCTGTGCTGCCGCAGTTAGCGCAGCGCCGACGACGGGTGCCTGCGGCCCGTCCAGAGCTGGGAGCGCGCATGCGGATTGAGTCCGACGGGCATAGCAGCGGTAGTCCCCGCCTGTATGAGCTGATTGAGCACGCACCAAAGACCGGCAAGAGCCCGACTGTCTGGGCGTGGCCGGAGCTGATCGACTACCTGAAGGTCGCGGGCCAGCCGGTGCCGGGACCCTGGCCGCCGCATCAGGAGCCGCGGCCCAACCCGGAAGAGGACACGCTGCCCGTCGCCGTGGCCGACACCCCCGATGCCAGCGTCTCTAAGCCCGCACCCCGGCCAGCCGCCGGCTCGGCCGAGGACGCCGCAGGAGCTTGACCGGGAGCGACCGACCGCACTGGCGGCCGCCCAGTCAGGCGGTCCCGGCAGTACGGCCCGGTCACTGCTCAGAGCCAAAGCCCGTGCTCAGGCACAGGCCACCGCACAGACAGAAGTGTCCAGTCACAGAACTCCACCCGACCCGCGGGTTCACGTCCAGACAGGATTCTGGAGGATCGCATGTATCCGTCTCGGTTCCGCTACGAGGCACCGCGCTCGATCGCCGAGGCGATCTCCCTGCTGCGCGAGGGCGGGGACGATGCGAAGGTCCTGGCCGGCGGCCAGAGCCTGGTGCCGCTGATGAAGCTGCGCTTCGCCTCGCCCGAGCTGATCGTCGACATCAACAACCTGCCCGGCCTTGACTACCACCGGGAAGACCCGGACGGCACGATCCGAATCGGCGCCCTGTGCCGGCACGCTGACCTGGAACGCTCCGCGCTCCTCAAGGCCAGGCAGCCGGTCATGGCGGCGGCCGCGCCGCTGATCGCCGATCCCATCGTCAGGAACCGCGGGACGCTCGTCGGATCGCTCTGCCACGCCGACCCCCAGGGCGACTGGGCGTCGGTGGTGACCGCGCTCGGCGGCTTCGTGGTCGCGCGCGGACCGGCCGGCAGGCGCACGATCCCGATCGCCGACTTCGTGACCGGCCCGTTCCAGAACGCGCTGGCGCTGGACGAGATCGCGGTCGAGGCCGTCATCCCGGCCCCGAAGGGTGCCCTGGCGGGCGGCTACCTCAAGCTCGAGCGCAGGGTCGGGGACTTCGCGACCGTCGGCGTCGCGGTGGCGACGGAGTCCTCCGGCGGCAAGGTGACCAGGGCCGGAATCGCCCTGACCGGCGTCGGCGGCTCGACGATCAATGCCACGGCGGCCGCCGAGGCGCTGGTGGGACAGCCGCTGTCGGCCGAGAGCATCAGGCAGGCGGCGGACCTGGCCGCCGAGGCGGCCCGGCCGAGGACCGATCATCGCGGCAGCGCGGAATACAAGCGGCACATGGTCAGGACGTTCGTCGTGCGAATACTCAGCCGTGGCGACGGCGAGGCGGTAGCGGACGGCGAGGCGGGCGCGGACGGCGAGGCAGGCGCGGGCGGCGGTACGCAGAATTCGGCTGGAAATGGCACCGCCGACGGTGGCGCGGAAAGGGCAGCCTGACATGACGATCGTCTATGAAGACCGTGGCGACGAGGACACCAGCGACGTTCCGGTCAAGCGGATCAGGTTCACGATCAACGGCAAGAAGATGGTGGCCGAGGTCGAGCCGAGGCTCCTGCTCGCCCACCTGATCCGGCGCGGGGTCGGGCTAACCGGCACGCACATGGGCTGCGACACGACCAACTGCGGCGCGTGCACGGTCCTGGTCGACGGGGTGCCGGTGAAGTCCTGCACCATGCTGGCCGTCCAGGTCGACGGCCGCGCGGTTGAGACGGTCGAGGGGCTGTCCGGCGCCAGCGAGCTGCACCCGCTGCAGGAGGGCTTCAAGGCCGAGCATGGTCTCCAGTGCGGATTCTGCACCCCGGGGATGATGATGGCCGCCAAGGCGCTGCTGGCGGAGAACCCCGATCCGACCGAAGACGAAGTGCGCTGGGGGCTGTCGGGCAACCTGTGCCGCTGCACCGGCTATCAGAACATCGTGAAGTCGGTCCTGTGGGCCGCGGACAAGCTCAGGGCTCAGGGCTAGGAAAGACAGGAGACGGCACGGTGTCGCAGGCACTAGACGAGATCAAGATCGGCGGACTGGGCGCGAGCCGCAAGCGCGTCGAGGATGACCGCTTCATCCGCGGCCGGGGCAACTACACCGACGACATCACTCTGCCCGGCATGCTGCACATGGAGATCCTGCGCAGCCCGCTCGCGCACGCGCGGATCAAGTCCATCGACGCGAGCAAGGCCTGGGATATCCCCGGAGTCCGCCTCGTGCTCACCGGCGAGATGATGGCCACCCGCAACCTGGCCTGGATGCCGACCCTGTCCTACGACACCCAGGCCGTGCTCGCGACGGACAAGGTGCGCTTCCAGGGCCAGGAAGTCGCGTGCGTGATCGCGGACGATCCGTACATCGCGAAGGACGCCTGCGAGGCCATCGACGTCGAGTACGAGCCGCTGGCCGTGATCGTGAACCCGGTCCAGGCGCAGGCCGAAGGCGCGCCGGTGATCCGGGACGACAAGGAGAACCAGCCCGACAACGTCATCTACGACTGGGAGGTCGGTGACAAGGCCGGGACCGACCGGGCGTTCGAGCAGGCCGACGTCATCTCGAAGCTGAAGCTGCACTACCCGCGCTCGCACCCGTCGCCGATCGAGTGCTGCGGATCGATCGCCGACTTCAACCGTGCCACCAGCAAGCTGACGGTCTATATGACGACGCAGGCACCGCACATCATCAGGGCCGCGGTCGCGCTGGTCGCCGAGCTTCCCGAGCACCTGATCAGGATCGTCTCACCCGACATCGGCGGCGGCTTCGGCAACAAGGTTCCGGTCTACCCCGGCTACGTGTGCTCGATCCTGGCCTCGATTCTGCTCGAGCGCCCGGTGAAGTGGATCGAGGACAAGTCGGGCAACCTGATCTCGACCGGGTTCGCGCGCGACATGTACCTGGACAGCGAGATGGCGCTGCGCAAGGACGGCAAGATCCTCGGCGTCCGGATCCACGCCGACGCCGACCACGGCGCGTTCTTCTCCGATGCCCAGCCGAGCAAGTTCAAGATCGGCCTGCTGCACTCGGCGTTCGCCGCCTACGACATCCCGGCCGGGCACCTGACGGCTCGCGGCACGTACAGCAACAAGGCTCCGGGGGGAGTCGCCTACCGCTGCTCGTTCCGCGTCACGGAGGCGATGTTCTTCCAGGAGCGCATGATGGCGGCCGCCGCCGTCGATCTCGGAATCGACCCGGCGGAGTTCCGGCGGATGAACTTCGTCCGGGACGAGCAGTTCCCCTACCGCACCGCGTTCGGTTTCCTGACCGACTCCGGGCAGTACGCCAAGTGCCTCGACGTCGGCCTCAAGGCCGTCGGCTACGAGGAATTCAGGCAGCAGCAGGCGGCGGCCAGGAAGCGGGGCAAGCTGCTCGGCCTGGGCATCTCCACAATGACCGAGCCGCTCGGAGCGGGAAACAGCCGCGAGTACGACATCCTCGGCATCAAGATGTTCGACTCGGCCGATCTCAAGGTACATATGACGGGCAAGGCGATCCTGCGGACCGGCGCCAAGTCCCAGGGTCAGGGCCACGAAACCACCTGGGCGCAGATCGTCGCCCACGAGCTCGGCCTGCCGGCCGAGGACGTGGTGGTCGAGGAGGGCGACACCGATACGGCCCCGTTCGGCATGGGCACCTATGCCTCCCGCAGCACGCCGGTGGCCGGCGCCGCGGTGGCCATGGTGTCGCGCAAGATTCGCGCCAAGGCACGCAAGCTGGCCGCGCACCTGCTCGAGGTGTCTGAGGAGGACATCGAGTGGGAGCTGGGCCGGTTCTACGTCCGCAGCGCGCCCAATCGCGGCGTGACCATCCAGGAATGCGCGATGGCGGCCTACAGCAACATGCCGGACGGCATGGAGCCCGGCTTGGAGAACACCGCCTATTACGACCCGCCCAACCTCACCTGGCCGTTCGCGGTGTACATCGTGACCGTCGAGGTCGACCCGGAGACGGGCGTCTGGGACGTCCTGAACATGGTCGCGGTGGACGACTGCGGCATCCGGATCAACCCGATGATCGTCGAAGGCCAGATCATGGGCGGACTGACCGAGGCCTACGCGATGTCCAGCATGCAGTTCATCACGTTCGACGCCGAGGGCAACTGCGTCGGCTCGAACTACATGGACTACCTGCTGCCGACCGCCTGGGAGACACCCGGCTTCGAGCTGCACAGCGAGGTGGTTACCCCGAGCCCGCACCATCCGATCGGCGCGAAGGGAATCGGCGAGTGCGCGGCCGTGGGCGGCCCGGCGGCGTTCGTCAACGCGGTCCTGGACGCCATCTCTGATACCGGCGTCCGCAACATCGACATGCCGCTGCTGCCCGACCGGGTCTGGGAGGCGATCAAGTATCACCGCGATGTCTCCGGTGCCCCGCCCGTGCGGGCCGACGACTGACGGGGGGGTCCCGGGGGGTCGTCCCCCAGGGCCAGCACTGATGGGAGAACGGTCATGGATGGCTGGCAGGTGATGGAGCAAGCCGCGGCGCTTGCTCAGCGCGGCGAGGCGGTCGCGCTCGCGACCGTGGTCTGGCGGCAGGGCCCGTCGTCGGGTCAGCTCGGCTCCCGCGCGATCATCACGGCCTCCGGCGAGGTGCACGGCTGGATCGGCGGTGCCTGCGCCGAGCCGTCGGTGATCAGGCAGGCGCGCGAGGTCATCGCCGAGGGAACGCCGCGGCTGCTGCTGCTCGGGTCGACCGGCAAGTTCGGCGACGCCATCCCCGAGGGGATGACCGTGGTGCCGATCTCGTGCCAGAGCGAAGGCGCGCTCGAGGTCTACATCGAGCCGGTGGTGCCCGCGCCGCACCTGGTTGTCGTCGGCCGGTCGCCGATGGCGCACGCGCTTGCCGACCTCGGGCGCGCCCTCGGCTGGCGAGCCGACCGGCTTGACTGGACCGAGTTCACCGCGGCCGACGCCAGCCCGCGGTCCATGGTCGTGGTCGCCACCCAGGGCCATGGCGACGAGGAGGCGATCGAGCAGGCGGTCGCCGCCCGGCCCGCGTATCTCGGGCTGGTCGGGTCTCGCAAGCGCGGCGCGGCCGTGCTCGGCTACCTGGCCGAGCGCGGCATCGCGCAGGAACAGCTTGATCGCGTCAGGGTCCCGGCCGGGCTTGATCTCGGCAAGACATCGCATACCGAGATCGCGGTCGCGATCCTGGCCGAGCTTGTCCGGCTGCGAGCCAGGTCACAGGCCGCGAGCGCGGCGGCGGAGCCGAGGACGGCGGAGCCAGGCGAGGCGGCTGACCCGGGCGAGGCGGCCGACCCGGTGTGCGGGATGCCGGTGACCGCGGGCCCGGCCGGGCGGCCGGCCGAGTACGAGGGCCGCAGCTACTACTTCTGCTCCGCCGGCTGCCGGAGTGCGTTCGAGTCCAACCCAGTTGCTTACGCCAGGAAAGAGACGCGATGCTGATCAGCAACGATTTCGAGGTCGCGGAACCAGTCGACAAGGTCTGGCTGTTCTTCGGCGACATCCCGCGGGTGGCGGCCTGCCTGCCTGGCGCGGAGCTGACCGAAAACCTGGGCGAGGACAAGTACGGCGGCCGGGTCGCGGTCCGGATGGGGCCGGTCAAGCTCCAGTTCGCCGGTACCGCCGACATCACGGAGCGGGACGAGGCCGCCAAGCGCATCGTGGTGCACGCCACCGGCGCCGAGGAACGCGGCCGGGGGCAGGCCAGCATGGTCGTGTCCGCGACGCTCGCCGCGGCCGGGCGCGGGACCAAGGTCGCGGTCACCCAGGATCTCCAGCTGGCCGGCGCCGCCGCGCAGTACGGCCGGGGCATGATCTCCGACGTCACCGCGGTGCTGATGCGCGACTTCTCGGCCAACCTTGCGACCCAGATCGCCAGGGCCGACCGCGGCGAGGCGGTCCAGGCGGCGGCCGCGCCGGCGGGTGGCTTCGCCATCGGCCTGCGGGCCGCCCTGATGGCACTTCGGCGGGTCTACCGCCGGTTCTTCGTCCCGTATCAGGCCGCGAGCTGAGGAGAACAGGCATGGTCTTGTGGTGGATTGGCAATGCGATTCTGCTGCTCGTGATCCTTCCCGTCGTGATCGCCCTGCTCAACCGGGTACTCGCGGCGCTGGAGCGGATCAGGGCGGCCAGCGACAACATCCTGGCCGGCGGCGGTGCCCTCGTCGGCGAGCTTGAGTGCGTCCCGGCGGGCCTGGCCACGACCGACGCCACGGTAGCCGCCATCTCGGTCGGCGCCGTCAGGTACGCGGGCTCCGTCGCCAAGCTGCTGGGTTAACGGCCTATCCGGAAAGGAGCACAAGTCATGCCTGCTGCTGCATGGGTCACCCTGATCATCGCCGCGCTGATTATCGCCATCACCGCGGTTGGCCTGTTGCGCGTGATCTTCCACCTACGAGCCATCCTGGCGACTCTGCGCCAGGTGACGGGCGGAGTCGGTGCGGTCGCTCAGCTGACCAGCACCGTGCCTGACCGGCTGACTTCGGTCAATGCGAGCCTGAAGCCGGTCAGGGATTTCTGCGAGACGGTCTGAGCCGGCAAGGGAGAGAGCGAAATGACTACAGGAGTCCTGGTGTATGCCGCCGGTAACAGCACCAGCCATTTCGGCTGGGCCCTCGGCTACGCGATCGGGATCATTATCGTGCTCGTCGTGGTGGCGCTCGTGGTCCCGATCCTGATGCTGGCCCGCTCGATCGGCAAGGAGGCGCCGCTGATCAACGCCGAGCTGACCAAGGCCGTGCACAACACGGCCGCCCTCGGCGGCCTGCGGACGACCATCGAGCACGCCACGATCATCATCGGCGGCCTGCAGCGGGGCCGCGCCAGGCTGGGAGGATAGCGATGCGCAACCTGGCTATGACCTCGACGGAACATACCCTCTGGGTGAGCGTGATCATCGTGGGCTTCGTCGTGGTACTCGCGGTGGCCGCCTTGCTGAGCCTGCTGATCTACCTGATCAAGATCATCGACCGGCGCGTGGTTGACGTGCGCGACACCCTGAAGGCGGCCGCGGCGAACACATCGGACACCGTGCTGATTCCGCAAGTCGCCGACGGAGTCGAGGCGGTACTTGCCGAGGGCCTTGAGCACCATCTGTTCCTCGGCCGCGTACTCGGCAAGGTGAAGTCATGACAACGCTGGTAATCCTGACCGTGGTCGATATCGTCCTGCTGGTCGCCGGGCTCGCGCTCTACCTGTACTGGGCCGGATCACTGCTGACCCGGATCGCCGGGAATCTGGAGGAGAGCTTCGGCACGGCGGCGGAGATCCTCGGCCACGCCAAGCTGATCGGGCCGGGCGTGGAGCACATCAATCGCACCGGCGGCGTGGTCGCCGGCGCTCTGCCGCTGCTGTACGGGATGGCGGAAGAGATCGTGACGGACGTCACGCCCGCGGCCGAGCGGCCCGAGACGCCTGAGCCTGCCCGGCCGGCGTCCGGCCGCCGCCGCTCGCGTCTGCTCGACGCCGTCGGCTTCACCTCAGATCACTAGCGGCCAGAGATTAACTATAAATCGAGGATTCCGGTCGGAATAGTCGGCCGGAATCCTCGATTTGCCTAACTTCAAAGTCCCAGCGTGTGCCGCGAATCTCGCTATTAAGCCTGTATGGGTTCAGTACCTACGTTAACGTAGTCAACTGCGCTTACCCGGGCCATCGCCGACCGATTGGGTGGACCCATGCTGATCTTGGCGACGAACAGGCCAGCCGTGTTCCGCCGGGGCAGGACGGCCATGCCGGGCAGTTCGCCCGCCCGTCCTCGGCGGCATGTCACCCCAGTTCGGGACAGTGACCTAAGGGACCTGATATAGCTAACTTTCGGGTAATATCTTCCCGCGCTAGCGCCTAAGCTTCCGAGCCGGGGTCGCGTGGCTAGTCATGCGGGATTCCGATGAGCAGGCAGGACGCAAAGGAGGGCTGGCAGGTGCCAGGAGGGCATAGGGCGGCCGGTCGGCGCCCGCCTCATCCTGGTTCCCAGGCAGCCGGCCTCCAGCAGCTCATCGACATGGCCGAGCCAGCCGCAGCCGGGACGGAACCGTACTACGGGAGGGAACCGTACTATGAGCCCCGCCGTGCGGACTGGGATCGAGATCGCCGCCCTGGTGTCGGCCGTCGTTACCGTAGCCTTCGTGGTCGTCGTCAGACTGTTCTGGCGCCGCGAGAAGTCACTCCGGGAGCCCTGAGCGACTGGTACGACATCCCCCGGGTGACCTTCAACCGCAAGGAAGCCAGAGGGCTCCTGCTGACCAGCATCGTGGTCGCGGCATGGGTCTCCTACCACCTGGGCTGGCAGTCGCTCGCGCTGCTCGCCTGCGCGGCCCCTGGCGCCGCGTTCCGCGCCGTCAATTACGTGCTCTCCTGGTTCGACAAGCCAGTCACGGCCTCGCCCCAGGCGACCAGGATGCTGGACCGGCTCCAGGTCACGATCGCGGTCCCGGTCTACAACGAGGACGCGGGCCTGCTCGACCGGTGCATCTACGCGATGATGAACCAGACCAGGCCGCCGCAGCTGATCTGGGTCGTCGACGACGGCTCCAAGACCGATTACTCCGAGCTGGTCAGGTACTGGGTGGGGACCTGGTCCAACGGGACCGAGATCCGCTGGACGCGCCAGCACAATCAGGGCAAGCGGCGGGCCCACGCCTATGTCTTCGAGCGGGTGCCAGAGGCCGACATCTTCATTACCGTCGACTCCGACACCACGCTGGAGATGCGCGCCATCGAGGAGGGGCTCAAGCCCTTCCAGAACCGCAAGGTGATGTCCGTCGCCGGAATCGAGATGGGCTTCAACGCCTACGAGAACTTCCTGACCCGGCTGCAGTGCTCACTTCAGCTCTACGCCCAGGCCGTCATCGGAGCCGCCTGGTCGGTGGCCGGCGATATGTACACCAACCGAGGGCCGTACGCGCTCTACCGCGCACCGCTGATCCGCGAGTTCCTGCCGGTCTACCGGGACGAGACGTTCTTCGGGCGCCGCGTGATCCTGGGCGACGACTCCCTACTGGCGCTGTGCGCGAGCGCCAGGGGCCGGTCGGTGCAGCAATTGACCGCCTACGGGCTGACCATGTGGCCGGAGAAGTACAGTCACCACCTGCGCCAGCGGCTTCGCTGGGCGCGCGGCCGGGCGGTGCGTAACTTCTGGCGGATCAGGTACCGCCCGGTCCTGTCGTACTGCTGGTGGGTGACCGTGACCGGCATCCAGGGCTTCCTGACCTCGTGCGCCCTGGTCGCGCTGCTGATCATCACGTGGCCGCTCGGCGAGCCGGTGCTGATCCGCACCCTGGTGGCGCTGCTCATCCTGTCCGTCCCGAACGGCCTGCGGACACTGTGCTTCAGCCGAACCGACGAGACCTGGGCCGACCGGCTGACCCTGGTCCTGATCCGGCCGCTATCAGCGCTCTGGTCCGGCATCGTGCTGGCCAGGATCCTGCGGACCTGGGGCACGCTCACGCTGCTCAAGCAGGGCTGGACCACCCGCCAGAAGGGCGCGGAACTTGTGCTCAGCCCGGCCAGCGCGGCGGAGTTGGCCGCCGGGGCCGCGACGTCCGGCGAAGCCGCAGCGTAGGGACGCCACTGCGTGAAGGAAAGGTTCGAGGAATCCTGGGCACTATGGTCCATCCTGGCCGCCCAGGCCACCCTGACGCTGCCATGGATGTGGCGAACCGCCGCCTACACGGACGAGGCGCTGTACCTGAACGCCGCGCACACGGGCTGGACCCACCTGCTGTCGTACGCGACCTCGTTTCCTGGCTGTCCGGTGCTGTACCCGCCGATCGCGGGAGCGCTTGACTCGATCGGCGGCCTGTACGCGGCCAGGATGCTGTCCCTCATCTTCATGCTGGCCTCGACCGCGCTGATCTACCTGATCGGCGACCGCCTGTTCGGCCGGATGGCCGCCGTTCTCGGCGCACTGCTGTTCGCGGTCTGCGGAATCGCCGTGCACCTAGGAGCGGCCGCCACGTTCGACCCGATGGCGTTGCTCCTGCTCGTCGTGGCTCTGTACGCGGCGGTACGGATGCGCGACGGCGGCATCCGCTGGCTGCTGATCTGCCCGTTCGTGCTCGCGCTAGCGAATCTGACCAAGTACGCGACCACGGCGTGGGACCCGGTGATCATCGGGACAATCGTCCTGTACGGCTGGAGCAAGGGCCGGACGCAAGCTATCTGCCTGGCAACATCCGTGGCGGCGACCGTGGTCACGCTTGACTTCGCCATCCTGCTGCTCGGTGGCGCCAACCTGGCGACCGGAGTTCTCCTGAACACCGCCTACCCGTCGCCCCAGTCAGGCCCGCCGAGTTCGGCGCTGAGCGTCCTGGCGCACGCGGCACTGATGATCGGCCTGATCGTGCTGATCGCGATCGCCGGCGTATGGGCGAGCGTGGTCAAGAAGATGCCAGGGACGGCCACGGCGTTCCTGAGCTTGCTGGTCCTGGCCGCGCTGCTGGCCCCGATCGACCAGGCGCGGATCAGCGAGATGACCTCGCTCGACGAGAACATGAGCTTCGGGCTGCCGTTCGCCGCGCTGGGGGCTGGGTATGCTCTCGGCGCCTGGCGCCAGTGGCTCGGCAGGCAGCGGCACTGGGGCAAGGTGGCCGCGACTGTCGCGGCCGTCGTGACGGTCCTGACCATGCTCGTCGTCGGCCGGGTCGAGCGGGTGCAGTTCCGCGGGCCAGGGCTTGCCACCACGAACGCGGTCCTGGCGGCCATCGGAAATAACTATGTGCGTGGCACTCGCGTGCTCGTGAACAGCACGACGCCGATGGAGAAGTATTACCTTCCGCAGATCCCGGCGGATAAGTGGGTTAAGAGATTTGCCGTCGGAGGTATCAAGCAGATCAAGACGATGGATCATAAGTTCTGCACGGGCTTTTACTCTGTCATCGTGCTCAGGACCGAGCGCGGCGGCTATAACCCGGCTCTAATGAGTTTCATCATGGGGAGCAGGCGATATAGTCTCGCAATTCAGGTGGGGACAGGCGGCCACCAGACCCGGGTCTGGAAACTGAGAGACGATGGCCAGGGCGACTCGCAGAAGCGCCGGGTTGCTCAGCATCCCGCTCAGGGCACGGGAGGTTGTCCTGCGAGTGTGGGCTAAGATCCTCGCCGCTATAGCGATGCCGTTCGCGGGCGCGGCGGTCGTTGGCGGGGTTCTCGTGGCAACAAATCACACCAGGATCCCGCCGCTCAGTCTCCCCCCAGTGCCATCGTCGTCGCCGTCAGCTGGTTCCGCGGCCGCTCCAGCGTCGGGCTCGGCAGCCATGGCGGACGCGTGCATGGGCACAGTTCCAGCGAACTTCACCGGAATAGCGGTCAAGAACAAAATTCCGGTGGTCGTGCCGCAATTTCGCCAGGACACCGGTGCTCCGGTCAAGATCGTGGAAGTGTACAACCCTTTTCCAGGCGCCAAGTTCAATGCAGCCGAGGCAGACCAGGCGATCAGGCTGGGCGCACTGCCCCTGATCCAGCTGAACCCGCGGACCGTGACCATGGCGCAGATCGCGTCGGGTGTCGAGGATGGCGCGATAAAGAGTTACGCCCAGGCCGTTGCGAAGTTCCGGTGCTATGTCGTTCTCTCTTTCGGCCACGAGATGAACGGCTGGTGGTACCCGTGGGGCCTGCCATACACACCACCGAGCGTGTTCAAGGCCGCCTGGCGGCGTATCCACAACATCTTCGCTCACGTTGGCGCCGATAACGTCATCTGGTCCTGGGATCCGTCGCATCAGTACGACCAAGTCGCGCCGGGGAAAGTCGCCTCGCCGGCGAGCGAATGGTATCCGGGAAACGCATATGTCGACTGGGTCGGCGTGGACGGATATCTAGGCCAGGACCGGAATGGGCAGCTGCAGAACTTCGAAGAGATTTTTTCGCATCAGCTCGCCAGCATCGAGAGCGTCGCTAAGAACAAGCTGATCTACGTGGCCGAAACGGGCGTAGCGCCCGGACGATTCGACGTTAAGCAGATAGCGGACCTCTTCGCCGGGCTCAGGAAATACAAGCTTCACGGGGTCATCTGGTTCGAAGTGGATGTTGCGCAGAAGAATGACTGGAGACTGGGCAACAGGCCAGTGGCGGCCAAGGCCTATGGCGCGGAAGCCAAGTCCTACACACGCTAGCTCAGCGTGGCTGACGCCGCAGTTGTGTGAGCCGCCCAGGCGGGCTGAGCGCGGGAGGTGGACGTGAGACGCACGACCGTCACGGTCGTGGCCGCTATGTTCGCCGTGGCCGCTGTCGTCGGCGGGCTCTGGGCCTGGAGTCCCGCTCCGGCCGCGACGCGACATCCAGCGACCTCCGTCTCCGGTTCCCCGAGTCCGAAGGCGTCCTCCAGCTTCCGGGCGCTGCCACTCGTGAACAAGCCGTGCCAGGGCAAGATCCCGGAGCCGTTCACCGGGATCGCGACCAACGGTGACTTCCGCGCGCACGTGGCGTCCTTCCGCAGCTACACGGGCGCGCACCTGCGGCTGGTCGAGTTCTACAACCCGTTTCCCGGCCCGTTCCAGAGCGCGGAAGCCCAGCGGATCGTGGACATGCACGCCCTGCCGCTGATCCAGCTGAACCCGCGCCGGGTCAGCATGGCGCAGGTCGCGTCGGGCGCGTACGACAGCGACATCAGGAGCTACGCCGATCAGGTCAAGTCGTTCCGCTGCCACGTCGTGCTGTCCTTCGGGCACGAGATGAACGGCTGGTGGTACCCCTGGGGGCGGCCGGACACGCCGGCCAGGGTATTCAAGGCGGCGTGGCGCCATTTCCACGACGTCTTCGCGGCCGCCGGGGTCAGGAACGTCATCTGGTCCTGGGATCCGACGCACCAGTACTCGCAGTACCGTCCGGGCGAGGTGGCCACCCCGGCCAGCGAGTGGTACCCGGGCAACAAGTACGTCAACTGGATCGGCTTCGACGGCTACATCGGCGGCGGCCAGACCTTCAAGGACATCTTCAGCTACCAGCTGCGCGGCATCAGGCGCCTGACGCGCAAGCCGATTTACCTCGCCGAGACCGGCGTGGGCGACGGGAGCCATGCGGCCAGGCAGCTGACGAATCTCTTCGCCGGGATCAGGCGATGGCACCTGATCGGGCTGGTCTGGTTCGACCTAAACCGGAAGAACTCCTGGACCGTCGAGGGCAAGCCAGCCAAGGACGCCGCGTTCCGCCGGGCCATCGCGAGGTTCCCGTAGCCGGCCGGGAACCTCAGGCCTGGTCAGGACCGCGGCGGGTGACTGAGCTCGTCGTGGGCGCGATGTAGTCGCCGATCCACTCGTCCTTCCACGCCTGGTCGTACTGCTGCGAATTGCAGCCGGGGTGGTAGACGGCGATCAGCTCGCGGGTGATCTGCTCGCGGTGCGGCGGGCCGCCGCCCGGTACCTCGAAGGTCGCGATGTAGACCTTCCACCGGTCGCCGGCCCGGCGCACCCAGCAGGCCGCGCGCGGATGCCGGAACGGGAACCGTTCCCCGGACAGGTCATCGCTGTGGCCGACGTAGCTGACCGCGTACCGGTCCGGCTTGGTGTCAGGATCGGGTTTGTACAAGATCGCGAAGACGGCCGGGCGGGCTGGTGGCGTCCAGCCCGCGAGGACTCTCGGGCCCTCGAAGGGGTAGCCGGCCGCCGAGCCGAGCCTGATCACGCGTCCGGCTCCTGGTCCTCGGCCTCGCTGATCGCCTCGGCCCGCACGATCGGGCCCGGCGGCAGTCCGGCCCGGGCGGCGGCCTCGGTGAACTGCTGCGTCGCCTTCTCGATGGCATCCTCGCGGCGGTCGGCCTCGACGACGAGCTGAGCGCCGTAGCGGCTGGTCCCGATCCCGGTGGCGATCCCGCTGTAGACCGCGACGGCGTCAGCAAGCTCGACGACGTCCTCGCGGGTCATGACCCGGTCGCCCTCAGCCTGGATGCCCACGCTCCATCTCACCGTGACGCTCCTCGGTTAGCCAGTCGAGCCGGTTAGTTCAGTGTAGGAAGCAGCGCGGCCAGTTCTTCCAGGCTGCTCAGGTCGTGGCCGGACAGCAGCAGGTCGATATGCGGCGCGGCGACCATCATCCCGAGCGTGCTGGGCTGGAAGGCCGGGTCGCGGCCCTTGTGCGGGTTCATCCAGACAATACGATGGCTGAGCCTGGCGAGTCGCTCCATCGCGGCGTCCAGCACGCCCGGATCGCCGCGGTCCAGACCATCGGAGCAGATCACCACGATGCCGCCGCGGCAGAGCCCGCGACGACCCCACTGCCGGACGAACGAGTCGAGCGACGCGCCGATCCTGGTGCCGCCCTCCCAGTCGAACACCGTCTGCGCGGCCAGCGCGAGCGCGTCATCTGGCCTGCGGCGGTCGAGTTCCCTGGTCACCCTGGTCAGCCGGGTGCCGAAGCAGAACACCTCCACCCTGGCCGCCGCGCGCGTGGCTGAGTAGGCGAACTGGAGCAGGTGGCGCGAGTAGTCGGCCATCGAGCCCGACACGTCGAGGATCAGGATCAGCGGCCGCAGCCTGGCTTTCCTGGCCCGCCAGTAGAGCTCGGCCGGCTCGCCGTGCATGCGCATCGACTCCCTGACCATCCGGCGCAGGTCGAGCGCGGTCCCGCCGCGGGCCGACGCGGTCCGCCTGGTGCGCCGGCGGGGCGGGGTCAGCCGGATCCTGGCCATGATCCGCCGGACGGCCGCGAGCTCCTCCGGCGTGCAGGCCGTGAACGACTTGTGCCTGAGCGCCTCGGCGTCCGATGCCATCAGCCCCAGCATGGCTTCCTCGCCTTGCTCGTCCTCGCCCTGCTCGGTGGCGGGAATGACGAGCGCGGCCTGCGATGTCTGGGCCCCGGCCTCCGTGTTCAGCCGCAGCAGCTCGGCGAGGGGGTCGTCCGAGCCGAGAAAGAACCGCCGGAAGACCCGGTCGTATCCGCTGATCTCGTCCCGCTTGCTGACCAGGACCGAGCGGCCCGCCCAGTACAAGTCGGCCAGGTCAGCGGGATCGAGCTCGGCCATCGCCGTGGCATAGGTCATGATGTCGCCGGAGCCGACAGCCAGCCCTTCCGAGCGGAGCTCGCGCCCGAACCGCACGAGCATGCCGACGAGCGGGGCGTCCTCAGGCACCGGACGTGATGTCCGCTAGGTTGTCCCGCACCAGATCGAGGTCGTCGCGTTCCTTGACCACCGCGCCCAGGGTGTCCGAGGCGACCGAGGCACTGAGGTCTTCCTCGCCGAGGAAGCTCAGGGTCCTGGCCCAGTCGATCGTCTCCGCGACGCCCGGCGGCTTAGCGAGATCGAGCTCGCGCAGCCGGTGCACCGCGGCCACCACCTTGCGGGTGAGCGCCTCTCCGACCGCCGGCTCCCGCAGCAGCACGATCTCTATCTCGCGCTCGGCGTCCGGGTAGCCGATCCAGTGATACAGGCAGCGCCGCTTCAGCGCGTCGTGCAGCTCCCTGGTCCGGTTCGAGGTGAGGATCACCAGCGGCGGGCTGACCGCCTTGATCGTGCCGATCTCGGGGATGCTGATCTGGAAGTCGGACAGCAGCTCAAGCAGGAACGCCTCGAACTCGTCGTCCGCGCGGTCGATCTCGTCGATCAGCAGGACCGCCTGGTCGCCCGCCCTGACCGCCTCGAGCAGCGGCCGCTCGAGCAGGAACTTCGGTCCGAAGAGCTTGTCGACCGCATCGGGGTCTGCGACCTGGTGCTCCGACAGCGCCCTGATGTGCAGCATCTGCCTGGCGTAGTCCCACTCATACAGGGCCTGGCTGGTATCGATGCCCTCGTAGCACTGGAGCCTGATCAGCCGCCGCCCGAAAACCGACGCGAGCACTTTCGCGACCTCGGTCTTGCCGACGCCCACCTCGCCCTCGAGCAGCACCGGGCGATGCAGCCGGATTCCCACGAACAGCGCGGTAGCCAGGCCCCGGTCGGCAAGGTAACCGCCCTGGCGCAGGGCGCCGGTCAGCTCGCCAACGGTCTCCGGGCGGTCCATTCAGTTAGCTCGGGCCGGCTACTGGTCGCCCGGCGGAGGCGTGCCGAGGACCAGGTCCTTGACGCTGCCAGCGCTGTCGCTGAGCTTCCCCTCGCGCTCAAGGGTTTCCCGCCATGCCGAGCGCAGGTCACCGCCGTCGCCGGCCAGCGCGTCGAAGCCCACGTTCTGCATGTTCTTGCAGGATTTGGCCGGCCCGAACAGCTCGTCCAGATCGTCGCCGGTCTGCCCGGTCGCGGTCCAGAGGCCGCGGAGCACTTCGACGGCCTCGTCGGGCTCGTCGCGGCTGCTGGCCGGTGCTTCCCGGCCCGTATCCGTGCCCATCTCCCGGCTCACCTCCCGGCTCGTCCGGCCTCGCACCTTCGTTCGCGGCGCTCTGTCCCATCCTGAGAGTAGTTGCCAGACAGGCCAGGCGCGACTTCGGATTAAGGGTTCCCTTATCGCCTCGTCTTCACCGCTCGCGGGGAGTCATCCACTTCTCCCCCCGCGGTGGCTTGGCCGCGGCCAGCACGGCAAGGGCGTCGCCGGGAGCAGCCGCGCGCTGGATCAGCTCGCGGTTGGATGGCTTGAGCAGGCCGACCGCGACCATCCGGTCAAGCTGTGCCGCGAGCGGGTCCCAGAAGCCGTCGACATCGAGCAGGACGACCGGCTTGGCGTGCAGGCCCAGCTGCGACCAGGTGGTGACCTCGGCCAGTTCTTCCAGCGTCCCCAGGCCTCCGGGCAGCGCGACGAAACCGTCGGACAGGTCGTACATCAGCTGCTTGCGCTCGTGCATCGAGCCCACCTCGTGCAGTTCGGTCAGGGAGCTGTGGCCGACTTCCCGGCTGAACAGCCCGGCCGGGATGACTCCGATCACCCGGCCTCCGGCAGCCAGCGCGGCGTCGGCGATGACCCCCATGAGACCGACGCTGCCGCCTCCGTAGACCAGGTCGATGCCTCGCCGTGCGAGCAGCGAGCCGAGCTGCCGGGCCAGATCGGCGAAACGGGGGTCGGGTGGCGTGGACGAGCCGCAGAACACGCATACCGACGCGATGGCTGTCATGGCCCGGCCAACCTATCCTGCCCTCCCCGCTGGCGAGCCGCCAGGCCGCTACCACACCCATGGGCCATCGCTGTTGCCGTATCAACTGCCGTATCAACGGCGGTGGGCCCATGGGTGTTGTTAGGCGCGGGGCGGCGGCGCGGGGGCTGATGGCGGGAGGGGGCGTGACATTGGGCCCTAGCGGGGGACTGGCGGGCGGCGGACCGTTGAAGAGAGAAGAAGATCAACTTGAGAGGAGCGCTGCTATGCGGGCTGTAGTCGTCTATGAGTCGATGTACGGCAACACGCACCTGATTGCGGATGCGATCGGGACCGGCCTGGCGCAGGGCTTCGATGTCACCGTCGTCCCGGTCGCCGAGGCTGATCAGGCGGTCGTCACCGAGGCCGATCTGGTCGTCGTGGGAGGCCCGACGCATGTGCACGGCATGAGCAGGTCATCGACTCGCAAGAGTGCCGCGGATGCGGCCGCCGACGCCGGGGGCGAACTCAGCCTCGAGCCGGGTGCCGACGGCCCCGGGCTACGCGAATGGCTCGACACGATGGGCAAGAGCCGGCCGCACGCGAAGGCGGCCGCGTTCGATACCCGGATGGCGATGCCGGCCGCCTTCACCGGACGCGCATCCAAGGGCGTCGGACGGGAACTGCGCCACCACGGCTTCGATCTGGTCACCGAGCCGGAGAGCTTTATCGTGACGAAGGAGAACCATCTCGTGGCCGACGAAGCAGACCGGGCCAGGACGTGGGGCGCCAGGCTGGCCGATCTTGCATCGCCGGCGCGCCGGCCCGTCGCCGGCCGCTGAGCGCTCGCCGCCTACCTCGCGCGCCGGCCGCGGCTTGCCAGCGTCCTTGCCATGGCAGGCAAGATCTACGTCGGATCGGCACCTGACGACGCTCCCGCCAATCGCGGCTGGCTGCTCGGCCACTTCATGCCGCCAGGAGACATCAGGCGCAGCGACGACGTCGAGATCAAGTGGGGTGTGCACCCCCGCGGCGACCAGCGCGCCCAGTGGGTCACCGGCGAAACCGGGACCGCGCTGATCATCCTGGTCAGCGGCCGGTTCCGGCTGGAATTCCCGGGTCGGCGCGTGCTGCTTGCCGAGCGCGGGGATTACGTCGTGTTCCACGGCGTGGACCACTCTTGGTTCGCGGAGGAGGAGTCGGTGATCGTGGGGATCAGGTGGCCGTCCGTTCCTGGCTATGCCATGCCCGGATAAGCCTGCGGTGCGGATAATGGTGCGGTTGGGCGCGGTCGGCGCGGTGGGCGCGGTTCCGCCATTGCCGTCCAACCGGGCACAACCTCGGCGACCCTGACAGCGTCCTAGCTTGCAGGCAAGCTCCCAGCGGCATAGGTAAGGACCACCCCCGATGACCTCATCGTTCCTGACAGCAGGTCGCGCGAGCGCGGCCGCGCTCGTGCCTCTCCTGGCGCTGGTGACCGCCTGCTCATCGAGCTCGCCCACACCCAAGCCGAGTCCCAGCCTGATATCGCCCAGCATCTCGCCGACGCAGGCGCCGAGCAGCGCGCCCGCGAGCAGCCCCGCGGCCAGCTCGCATCCGGCTGCGCAGGGCCCCCAGCCGTGCGCTACCCGCTCGCTCGGGGCAAAGACCGGGATCAGCCAGGGGGCGGCCGGCAGCACCTACGTCCAGATCGTCTTCACCAACATCTCCGGCGCCACCTGCACGCTGTACGGCTACCCAGGCGTGTCGTTCGCCGGCGGCAGTCCGGTGAGCCAGATCGGCCTGGCCGCGACCGAGGACCCGGCGACGCCTCGGCAGCTGGTCACCCTGGCCCCGGGCGCGGTCGCTAGCGCGCTGCTGCGGATTGTCACCGCGCAGAACTTCGGGTCGCGATGCCATCTGGTCACGGCTAGCTATCTCCAGGTCTACCCGCCGAACCAGACGACGCCGATCTACATCTCGTACTCGTCGTCCGCCTGCGCGAACGCGATCCACCTGCTGACCGTCGACGTGGTCAAGCCCGGGTCGGGCGGGTGACGCGCGGCTGACGGGTCGTCAGAACAGTTCCTCCTCGCCGCGGACGATGCGTCCCGCGACCAGGTGGACGTCGCTGCCGACCGTGAACGCTCGCGCTCGGATCAGGGCCAGCGCGTCGGCCGGGGCGCAGTCGTGCCGAGCCGAGATCATCCCGACCGCCTTGTAGATAGCGGTCCAGCGATCTCCGTCGACCGGGATCAGTCCCTCGGCGCCCGCCCGAAATGCGTCGATCAGCGAGTACGCGAGTGCCTCGCCGAGCAGGTCGATCGCCGGATCGGTTACCTCCCTGACCGGATTGAGCACGGTCAGGGTGCCGAGGCAGGCCGGGCCGGCCTGGAGCGGTGCCGCGGCGACGGCATGAACATCCAGTTCGGCCACCTCCGGCCCGAAGAGCCGCCATCGCTCGCACATCTGCTGACCGGACGCCGACACCGCGCCGCGAGTCCTGGTCGCATCAGTGGACGGACCCTCCCCCAGCTTGAACTCCAGGTCATGGGCACGTCGCGCGGTGGCGTCCGAGGCCAGGAAGAGGGCCTCGGCCTGCGAGGAGTCGAACAGCGCCAGCACCGCGCCGGCCGACCCGGCCAGTTCCGCGGTCGCCGTGAGCAAGGACGGTATGCCCGGCCGGCGGCCGGCGTCCTCTTTCTTCGGCCGCCGTGCGCTCGCCAGGACAGACGTATACAAGTCCACGGTCACCAGGTGCCGCTGCTCCATCCGCCGGTGAATGACCGCCATCCGGTGATGCAGGTCGCGCAGCGGCACGGAGTCGGTCAGTGCCAGCGCCTCGTGCTGCGTCGCGATCTCGCGGGCCCGGTTCGAGCGCTCGGCCGCGAGCTCAATGCGGCTCCGCAGCCTGGCCTCCTGGCCGCGCGGCTCGCTGCCGGTCTTGTTCTCCCTCGCCGCCCGCCTCGTCATGCGGGCTCCCTGGCTGCCGGCTGCTCGCCAGCCGCCGGCTGTTCCTCCATCAGCAGGACGACGCCGTCGCGGGCCTCGTTCAGCGGCGAGCACGAGATCGTGCAGGTGATCGCGCGGCCGCGCCGGTTCATGGCGCTGACCTGCGCGTGCTGAAGCTGGCCGGCAGAGCTCATGCACTTCGTCACGGTGTCGCGGATCAGGTGGGTCGGCAGACCGAAATCGAGGCTGAAGAAAGGCTGGCCGATGACCTCGCTGGCCCGCAGGCCCCAGATGTCCTCGGCGCCGCTGTTCCAGGTCCGCACCTTGAGGCCGGTATCGAGGACCACGACCGCGGCGGCGACCGAGGACATCACGCCTTCAAGGAAGGTCTGCGCCTGGTTGAGCTCGCCGGTTCGCATCCGCAGTTCCTCGTTGATCGTCTCGAGTTCCTCGTTGCCTGACTGGAGTTCCTCGTTGGTGGTCTCGAGTTCCTCGTTGGTGGACTGGAGTTCCTCGTTGGTGGTCTCGAGTTCCTCGATGCTCGACTGGAGTTCCTCGTTGGTGGTCTCGAGTTCCTCGTTGGTGGACTGGAGTTCCTCATAGGCCGTCTCCAGGTCGACCCTGACCTGCTTCACCTCCTGCTGCAGGCGCGTCACCGTCGTGGTGTCGGCGAAAATCACCGCGACGCCGTCGATGGAGCCGTCCTGGCCGGCCAGCGGCTGGATAGTGACGTCGAAGTACTGGGCCTCGTCGCCGGAGATGCGCCGCTCCGCGGTGGTGGCCCGGAGCATCCGCCGCTCGGCCTGAGCCTGGTCGATCAGCGATCGCAGCTCGATCGGGCGGTAGGACACCTCGAGGTCGCTGAACGGGCGGCCAAGATCATGCGATGTCAGCCCGAACTGGGTCCTGGACTGGCTGTTGATCAAGACCACGGTTCCGTCGGACCCCAGCACGATCGTCGCGTTCGGGGCGGTGTCCAGGACCAGGTCGCGCAGGTGCCGGCGGCGTGACATCTCGCGCGGCTCCGGTCCCTGGTACGCGTCGAGCCTGGCCGGCGCGATGGACCGCGCCGGAGTGACGTCGGCGTGCCGCCGCCGGAAGACGCGCTGGCGGATCGAGTAGGTGTCGAACCTGTCCCCCGCCGCGAGCAGCATCTCGGCCTTGCCGAGCAGGAGGAAGCCGCCATCCCGCAGCGCGAAGTGAAACCGGTCGATGATCTGGGACTGCGCTTCGACGTTGAAGTACATCAGCGTGTTCCGGCAGACTAGCAAGTGCAAGCGCGAGATCGGCGCATCGCGCGTAATGTCATGCCGCCCGAAGATCATGCGCTTGCGCAGATCCGGTCGCACCGCGAACTGGCTCCCGCTCGGCTCGAAGTACTTCTCGCGCAGGATCTCGGGAACCGGCTCGATCGCCTTGGCCGAGTAGAGCCCGGCGCGTGCGTCCCGCAGCGCTTCATCGTCGATATCGGTGCCGTAGATCTTGACTCGCTCGACGCACTCGTCCGGGCCGACGGTCTCGGCGAGGATCATGGCCAGCGAGTAGGCCTCCTCGCCGCTCGAGCAGCCGGCACTCCAGATCCTGATCTCCTCGGCGGGATCCAGCGAGGCGACAAGCTCGGGTATGACCTCTTGCCGCAGGAACGCCCATACCTCGGCGTCACGGAAAAATCCCGTGACATTTATTAGAATGGTATTAAAAAGCAGATCGTATTCATCGGCGTTGGTCTCGAGCAGATCCCGGTAATCGATATAGCTCGCTGCGCGCGCATCCATCATGCGCTTGCGGATCCGTCGGGTCAGCGTCGACCGTTTGTAACTCGTAAAGTCGAAACCCCGGGACTCCCTGATAAAGGCCAGTAGCTGATCGAAATCCCGGTCAGCCTGAGCTGATTCCGGGTCCGGGCTGGCTTCTCCGTTCAGCGGCGCTAGCTCGGACGCAGGATCGCCGCCGGTCCGGGTCGCCTCGCGGTCGGCATGCTCGCTCATTCCTGCCTCCCCGCGCTCACTAGGCCAGTAATTACCGGTGCGATTTCAGCTAGCGCCAGAATGAAATCTACCGCTCCGGTCGCGACAGCCGTCTCTGGCATGCCGCTGAAGTCCGCTTCAGCGGGGTCTTGCGCGATCACGGTCCCGCCGCGGGATTTCACGGCTTGCACGCCCATGCCGCCATCGGCGCCCGATCCGGTCAGTACGCACGCGATCGCCCGGGCGCCGTAGGACCCGGCTACCGACTCGAAAAGCAGGTCAGCTGACGGGCGCACGAAATGGACGAGCTCGGTGAGGGTGAGCGCCAGGCGCCCGTCGGGCTCGACCAGCAGGTGGCGATCGGGCGGCGCGAAATAGACGACCCCCGGCATCGCCGCCTCGCCGTGTTCCGCGAGCTTGACCTTGAGCTTGGATCGACGGGCGAGTATGTCCGCGATGACCGTCTCGTGCCGCGGATCGAGGTGCTGCACGACGAGAACCGGGACGGGCAGTTCGGCCGGAAGGCTGCCGATCACCGCGCTGAGCGCTTGCAGGCCGCCCGCTGACGCCGCGATGGCCACGATGCCGTACTGCCCGTCGGCAGCCTCCTGATCGTTACCGGCTGGCCCGGCCGTCACGCTGGCGCCACCGGATCCGGGCGGGTCATGTGACAGCTCCCGGCGATGACGGAGCGGGCGACGTCCGGCAGGCCCCGCTGGTTCGAGCGCGCGTGCCGGCGCAGGTGCCCGAAGGCCTCATCAGGCGTTACCTTCCATCGCTCCGCGAGGATCCCCTTAGCCTGCTCGATGACGATCCGGCTGGTGAGGGCGGATTGCAGCTGGGTGATCGCGTCCTGCTGACGGCGGTGCTCCTGGCTGACGGCCAGGCCCGCTCCGGCGGCATCGGCCAGGGAGAGCGCGAGCAGGATGCCAGCGGCATCCGGCGGCTGGCCGCCGAGCAGTGCCAGCGCGCCGAGGATGCGGTCTGGTGAGCTGACCGGAACCAGCGTGATCGTCGTGAAACCGGCCTGAACCGCCGACTCCACGAACCACGGCCACCGGTCGAGCTTGGCTGCGAGATCCGCGATAGTGATCAGCTGGCCGGTCTCCTTGCAGTCGGTCCACGGGCCATCCGGCGGGCGGACACCGTCGCGCGATCCCGGCCCGCCACGTGCCAGCATGAGGCCGCGATCGTCGGAGGCCGCCGCGCTAACCGAGTCGTCGTCTCCCGCCGCATAGAGGATCGCCACGCTCTCCGAGCCGACCAGGCGGACGCAATGCCGGCACACCGCGATGAGGTAGGCATCGATGTCAAGGTCGCTAGCCAAGGTCTCCGCGAGTCCGGCGAACGCCGCGGCGACATCGGGACCTGCAGCTGGTGCTGGCATCACGCTTCTCACAAAGCTCGAATTTCGCAGTCGCTGCTGCTGCTATGCCCATAGTTCCACTCCGGCGGCCCGAACTGACAGACATCGCCGACATACTTGTCCGCTGCAGCCATGCCGGGCGTCGGCTTCGTGGCCGGCCGCGGAGTGCTCCGGCCCGCGTTGCTCATGGGCCAACTCTGCTTGGTCCGCGCCGCCCGCTCGAATAGTTTTGCCCCCAGGGCGTGGCAGGTACGCCCCGCATGCTCCCTTTCCCGCCCGGCGTCTGTGAGGAAATAAGAAGGATGTCCGTTGGCGTCGCGCTAGCCGGCTTCCTGGGTGGGGCGGCGGTCAGCCTCCTCACCAGCTTCGTTCTTGTCGCCAGGCTGGAGCGGGTCGGCGAGCGCCTGGGCCTGTCAGAGGCCCTGCTTGGCATGGTCGCGGCCCTGGCCGCCGACGCCCCCGAGATCACCTCGGCCTTCACCGCCATCGCTCACCACCAGCAGCGGATCGGAGCCGGCGTCGTCATCGGCTCGAATGTGTTCAACCTCGCGGTGCTGCTCGGCCTCGGCGCCGTCGTGGCCGGGCGGATCGGCCTGCACCGGAAGGTGGTCGTTCTCGGTGGTGCCGTCGCCATGGCCATCGCCGCCGTGTGCTTCGCGGTGGTCGTTGGTGCCGTGCCAGTTCCGGCTGGCCTCGCCGTCGCCCTCGCCGTCCTGGGCCTGTACCTGGTGGTCCTGAGCCACGAATGGCTCTCAGGGCTGCTGCCGGCGGGCCTGGTGCGCTGGATTCAGTCCGCTGTCAGCGAGGAAGAGGCTGAGCTCGAGGAGGCGATCAGGCCCGCCAGGGGCACCTGGAAGGACGCCGCAATCGCTGCGGCCTCGCTGGTGGTGGTGGTCGTGGCGAGCGCCACCATGGAGCGGTCCGCATCCGCGCTCGGCGGGCGTTACGCGGTTCCCGAGATCGTGATCGGCGGGCTCGTGCTGGCCGCCGTTACCAGCCTGCCCAATGCCGTTGCCGCCGTGTACCTGGCGTCCCGCGGCCGCGGCGCGGCGACCCTGAGCACCGCACTGAACAGCAACACCCTGAACGTCGTCGCCGGCCTGCTGCTGCCCGGGGTCATGATCGGCCTTGGCCGGCCGTCGGGCCAGGCACTGCTCATGACGGCGTGGTACGTCGGCCTCACCGCGGTCGTTCTGGCCTTCGCGTACCGTGGCCGCGGACTCACGCGGAGCGTCGGCTGGCTGGTGATCGCCGCTTACGCCGTGTGCATCGGCTCGGTCCTGGTCAGCGGGTACGGCGTGCCCGTCAGTCCGGCCATGATCGCCGCCGCCGCGGCGGCGGTCGCCATCGTCGTCACCGGTCTGGCCAGCCGGTCGCTGAGCCGGGATCCGCCGCTGCCCGGCTGGCCGGCCAGGCGCCTGCTCGTCCTCGGCCTGAGCCTGTCGGGGCTAGTGGCCGTCATCGATGCGGCGCTCGGGCACCATGTCGTGCTGATCGGGCTGCTGATTGTCGGACCGTGTTGCACGCTCCTGACCGGACGCTGGATCCTCACCAGCCTGACCGGACTCTGGGTAATCGCGCTGGCCGTGATCCTCGGCGTGCCCGACGGCATCTTCGGCACCCCGGCCCATTTCGCCTTCCTGGGCTGGATGGCTGTGGTCGCGCTGGCCAGCACCATCGCGGCGGCCGCGGTCAGGAACGCCAGGGCCTGACCGCGCAGCAGCGTTCAGGCCGGCTCTCCATCACGTCTCAGCCCCGGCCAAGCGTCTCGAGCGGTACCGGGCTGCTGGGCAAGTGAGACGGAGTCCTGGCGCTGCCGATGATGGCCGGGCGGACGAACTTCGGGGCCTTCGGCAGCATGGCGTGTTCGACCTGCGTGACCGTGAATCCGGCGCCCTGGATGGAGTCAAGCGTCGGGCGGTTGCAGTCGCAGCAGACCACCATCCGGTTGAGCCAGTTCATCCGGTCCTGCAGCCGGGCCGTGCCGGGGTCGTCAGAACGCAGGTGCTCGATGAAGAGCAGCATGCCACCTGGCCGTAGTACCCGGCGCAGCTCGCGAAGCGCTCTCGGCTGATCGTCGACCCCGCACAGGACGAGAGTGGAGATGGCTACGTCGAAGGTGCCGTCGTCGAAGGGGAGATCCTCGGCCGGGGCTCGCAGGACCCTGATGGCCGGGACCCGCGCGCTTGCGTTCTGCTCCAGGCGCCGCAGCATGGATGGCTCGGGTTCGGTCATCGTCAGCGACTTGAGGCCAGGACGGTAGAACGGAAGGTTTGCGCCCGTGCCGCTGCCGACCTCGAGCACGTGCCCGGCGGCCTGTGCGAGCAGGCCGTCGCGGAAGGCGCCCAGTCCGGCCCTCTCGGTCTTGGCCATCTGCCGGTCGTAGGTCAGGGCGAAGAACCTGGTTCGGAGCGTCATGGCTGCCTCTTCTCGATGTGAATGTGCTCGCTGATGACAGCGAACGTAACGAGGCAGCAGATCGTCGCGCATGAGGCGAATACCTCATCTTCCCCGGCACCTGGGGTGACCGCGCGACGGTCAGCACCCGATCCGGCCGGGTTAAGCTGCGGAGATGGCAGGCACCGCCGACCACTCCGGCGTCCGGCTCGCTGAGCTTGTCGCAGCGCTGTCGCTCGGCGTTGATCTTGGGTTCGGCCAGCCGATGGAGCACGTGCTGCGCCAGTGCCTGATCGCGCTGCGCTTGGCCGAGCGGGCCGGGCTGGGCGAGCAGGACCGGGCAGCCGTGTACTACACGGCCTTGCTGATCAACGTCGGATGTCATGCGGACGCGCACGAGCAGGCGAAGTGGTTCGGCGACGATATCACCCTGAAAGCTGGCAAATATGCCCACGAGTTTGGCAGCGCGCGGGGGATGCTGGCGACGATGCGGCTGGTCGGGTCCGGGAATCCGCCGCTGCACAGATTTCGGGTCGGCCTCGAGTTCGCGTTCTCCGGGCATCGCGATCTGGACGGAATGATCTCTCAGCACGCAAGGCTGGCCAGGACGCTCGCCGAGCAGCTTGACCTCTCCGGTTCGGTGCGCGAGGCGGTCGGCGCAGCCTACGAGCAGTGGGATGGGCACGGCTGGCCAGGCAGTCTGAGCGGCGAGGCCGTGCCTATCGCATCGAGGATCGCGCAGCTAGCCGAGTTCACCGAGGTAGCGCACCGCGTCGGCGGGACCGAGGCGGCGACCGCGCTGGCCCGCCGGCGAGCGGGCAAGCAGTTCGATCCGGCGCTGGCCAAGCTTCTGTGTACGCATGCTGAGGAAATACTTGGCGATCTGGCGGAAGTCCCGGCATGGCTGGCCGTAATCGGCTCGGAGCCGGCCCTCGCGGTCGAGCTTTCGGACGAGCAGCTTGACCGTGCCCTGGCGGCCATCGCGAACTTCGTTGACCTGAAATCGCCGTTCACTCTCGGACACTCGGTCGCGGTCGCGGACCTGGCGGCCGAAGCAGGGGGCAGGCTAGGACTGTCGCGCGAGGAGGTGCTGATGCTGCGGCGGGCCGGGTACGTCCACGACTTCGGGCGCCTCGGGGTGTCGAATTCGATCTGGGACCGGCCGGGCCAGCTGAGCGCGGGCGAATGGGAGCGCGTCCGGATGTACCCGTACCTGACCGAGCGCATGCTGCGCCAGTCGGCGGCGCTCGCACCGCTCGGCGAGCTCGCGGTGCAGCACCGAGAGCGCCTGGATGGCAGCGGCTACCCGCGGGGACTCTCCGGCGGCGCGATCTCGCGGCCTGCCCGGGTGCTCGGGGCAGCGGACGCATATCAGTCGATCCGCGAGCCCAGGCCGCACCGGACTGCGCGGTCGGCAGCAGAGGCGCGCGACGTAATGCGGGAGGCGGTCCGCGCCGGCCGCCTCGACGGCGCGGCTGCGGACGCCGTGCTTGAGGCAGCCGGCCATCGCCTGCCGCGCCGCAGGGAGGGCCCCGCGGGCCTGACCGCTCGCGAGGTCGAGGTGCTCGTCCTGCTGGCACGGGGCATGTCGAACAAGCAGATCGCCCAGCGGCTGGTCATCACGCCGAAGACGGCCGGTAACCACGTCGAGCACATCTACGCCAAGATCGATGCCTCCAGCCGGGCGGGAGCGGCGATGTTCGCCGTCCAGCACGGCCTACTCCCCGAGGAAATTACCGCCCAGGCGGCGACCACCTGAGTCCCGGCCACTGCGGCCGAAGATGAGGTAAACGCCCCATGACCATTCGTCAGGCCGGACCTACTGTCGTGGCATCACAGTGATCGTCGGCAAAGGAGCGCAGTCAGATGCCAAAGGCTTCACGGGAGAGCATCAGCCAGGTCAAGGACTTCGGAGTCGCCCAGGACCGGAGCGAGGATCTGGACGGCTACACGGTCAACTTCGTGTCGATCGTCGCCGATCACGATCTCGGGCCGATGCTCGCGGGGCTGCCGGGGGGTCAGTGCTCCTGCCCGCACTGGGGCTATGTCTTCAAGGGCCAGATGACCGTCCGCTACGGCGAACGGGAGGAGGTCATCCACGCGGGCGACGCCTTCTACCTGCCGCCAGGGCATGTGCCCGCCGCCCCGGCCGGCAGCGAGTTCCTCCAGATCAGCCCCAGCGCCCAGCTGCAGGAAGTCGAGGCCGCCATCATCATGGCCATGAGCCAGCGGCAGGGTAACTGAGCAGGAAACACCCCTGCTTCCTACTTGCGTGCCTTCACATGGCCGACGCTGCAGCGACTGGCGTTACCGACCCGGTAGGTCTTCACGATAATCGGCGGGTTGCCGCCACTGGCCGGCCGGAGCGTTATCTGGGATCTCATCGCCCAGTGCTGCATGCGGTTCCCCGGGTACACCAGGTTGAGCTGGAAGCTGGTTATGTACTTCTTCCTGTTGCTGCCGATGCCGTTCTGGAAGATCACGATGGCGTAGTGATGCCGGACGGTGCACGTCGTCCTGGCTGACGCGCAGCCGGCCAGGCCAGCCGCGGTCGCGGCCAGCACGAGGGGCGCGAAGAGGGCCCTGAGCTTCATTCACCAGGTCTTTGGTCAGCCGGGTACCGGGATGGCGCCGCCGGCCCTGGCCAGCACGGGCTCGACGTCTCCCGCGCCGTGGTCGAGCTGGTAGTCCAGGTTGATGGCGGCGTTGATGAGGGCGAGGTGACTGAACGCCTGCGGGAAGTTGCCGAGCTGCTCGCCGGTGGCGCTGATCTCCTCGGAGTACAGGCCGAGGTGGTTGGCGTAGGTGTTCATCTTCTGGAGGACCAGCTCGGCGTCGGCGAGCCGGCCGGAGCGGGCGAGGGCGTCGACGTACCAGAAGGTGCACAAGGAGAAGGTGCCCTCGTTTCCGGCCAGCCCGTCGGGTGAGGCACTGGGGTTGTAGCGGTAGACGAGGCTGTCGGAGACGAGCTCGGAGTCCATGGCCTGCAGGGTCTGCAGCCACATCGGGTCATAGGGCGAGACAAACCCCATCAGCGGCATGACGAGCAGGGAGGAGTCGAGCACGTCGGTGTCGTAGTGCTGGGTGAAGGCGTGCCGTTTGGGGTTCCAGCCCTTGGTCATGACCTGGGCGTAGATGTTGTCGCGCTCGGTGCGCCACTTGAGGATGTCGGCTGGCCGGCCGCGGCCTTCGGCGATCCTGATCGCGCGGTCGAGGGCGACCCAGCACTGGACCCGGCCGTAGGTGAAGTTCTTGCGGCCGCCGCGGGTTTCCCAGACGCCCTCGTCGGGCTGGTCCCAGTGCTCGCAGAGCCAGTTCATCACGTCCGCGATAGCGGTCCAGCCCTCGTAGGCGGGCTGCAGGCCGCGGGCGTCGATCTTGGCGACGGCGTCGAGGGCCTCGCCGTAGATGTCGAGCTGGAGCTGGTCGGCGGCGCCGTTGCCGATCCGCACCGGGCGCGATCCGCGCCAGCCCTCGAAGTGGTCGAGGGTTTCCTCGGTCAGGTCGGCGCTGCCGTCGACCCGGTACATGATCTTCATCGGGCTGGCGCCGTTGCCGTTGCCGCCGTGCTCGACGACCCGGTCGCGGACCCACTGGCCGAAGGCCGCGGCCTCGCCGACGTAGCCGAGCCCGAGCAGCGCGTAGACGGAGAACGACGCGTCGCGGATCCAGGTGTAGCGGTAGTCCCAGTTCCGCTCGCCGCCGACCTGCTCGGGCAGCCCCGCGGTGGGCGCGGCGACGAGAGCTCCGGTGGGCTGGTAGGTCATCAGCTTCAGCGTCATCGCCGACCGGGATACCATCTCCCGCCACCGGCCGGTGTACGTGGACTGGTGCACCCAGTTGCGCCAGAACGCGCTGGTGTCATCGGTGAGCTTGGCCAGCTCGGCCGGCGACACCAGGTGCGGCCGCCCGCCCATCGACTCCAGCATCACCCCGGCCGTCTCGCCCTCGTGCAGGACGCGGGTGATCTGGATGTCGTCATCGATCCGGCGCACCGCGAGGTCCTGGTCGCGAAGCGCCTTTTCCGGGTCGCCGACCGGGTTGACCGTGAGCTCCATGCCGCCTTCGGTGTGGAAGACGATGCCGTTCTCGGTGATGTCCAGCTTGTGCGGCGCCCGGCCGTAGTCGAAGCGCGGCTTGATGTCCATGACGAACTTCATCGTGCCGCGGACGGTCTTGATCTGCCGGACGAGCCGGTGCCGGTCGGTCGCCTGATGGGGTGCGATCGGCATGAAGTCGGTCACCTCGCCGACGCCATCCTCGGTCAGGAACCGGGTGATCAGCATCGCGGTGTCCGGGAAGTACAGCTGCTTGGTCGTGTAGCCGCTGGCCGCGGGCGCGATCCGGCAGTAGCCGCCCTGGTCGGCATCCAGCAGCGACGCGAAGATGCTCGGGGAATCGAACCGGGGACTGCAGAACCAGTCGATGGTCCCGTCGGTCGTCACCAGCGCGGCCGTCTGCAGGTCGCCGATCAGCCCGTGGTCGCTGATATTCGGGTAGCGCTCCATGACGTTCTCCTTCGGCTCAGGTGCCCGCTCTTAGCCCGCCCCGGTTCCTCAATGCCCTGCCAGGCTCCCTCGCGGGCCCGCCCGGCGCGTCACCCGAGACGGGCGATTCCTGCTGACCGCTGCCTGGGTTTCGTTCTGACTCGTCGTCCGCTCACCCCCATCGGGTGATGTAAGCCCTGGTCACAGCGGTGATGATCTCCCTTGCCAGGGGCGCGACCGGGCTCTTGCCGGAGCGGACCGCATCGCGAGGGAGGGTGTCCTGAGGACCAGCGACAGCGAGCACGAGATCGACCAACTGCGCAATGAGGTCAGTGAGCTCAGGACCAGGCTCGCTGACGCGGAGGCTGACGCCGAGACTCAGGCGCAGGCGGCGCGCGAGGCCCGGGCCGCGAAAGCAGCGGTCGTGCCCGGGGTGCCGCCTGCCAGGCGGCGGGTCGGGTGGCGCGGGCCGGTAGCGACGGTGCTGATCGTCCTGGGCTGCGTGCTCGCCCCGATCTCGGTGATCGCCGTGTGGAGCGCCAACCAGGTCTCCAACACGGACCGGTACGTGGCGAACGTCTCGCCGCTGATCAGCCAGCCGGCGGTGCGCAGCGCGCTGACCGACAGGATCAGCACCGCGGTCAACGATCAGATCGACGTCCAGGGGATAACCAAGCAGGTCGCCGCGCAGCTCGCGAGTCGCGGCCTGCCCAGGCTCGGCGCGCTGCTCTCCACCTTCTCGGGGTCGATCGCGAGCGGCGTATCCGGCTTCGTTCACAGCACCGTGGCCAAGATCGTGGCCAGCCAGCAGGTGGCCCGGCTGTGGATCCGGGGCAACCGGCTTGTGCACCAGCAGCTCGTGCTGGCCCTGGAAGGAAAGAAGAGCGCGATCAGCGTCTCGAACGGGCAGGTGGTCATCGGGCTGGGACCGGTCATCGACCAGGTCAAGCACAACCTGGCCGCCAAGGGCCTGACCATCGTGAACAAGCTGCCGCCGATCAACCCCACGTTCCCGCTCTTCTCGGCCAAGTACCTGGTGCAGGCCCAGTCGCTGTACCGGCTGCTGACCACCCTGAAGTGGGTGCTCCCGATTCTCGCCCTGATCTTCCTGGCGGCCGGCGTGTACATTGCCCGGCGGCACCGCCGGGCGCTCATCGGGGCCGGCCTCGGTCTCGCGGCCTCCATGCTCGTGCTCGCGGCCGCCCTGGCCATCGGCCGGGCCATCTACCTGAACAAGCTCCCGGACACCGTCTCCGCGCCGGCTGCCGCCGTCGCTTTCGACACGATCCTGCGCTTCATCAAGGAGGGCCTGCGGGTCCTTCTGGTGCTGGGGCTGGTCGTGGCGCTGGCCGGCTTCTTCACCGGGCCGTCCGTGACGGCGGTCAGGACGCGGCAGACCTTCAAGTCCGGCTTCGCCGCGCTCCGCGGGACGGGAGAACGCGCAGGCGTCACCACCGGCCCCGTCGGCACGTGGGTGTACCGCTACCGCACCGCCCTGCGGATCACCGCGGTAGGCCTTGCCGTGCTGGTGTTCATCTTCTGGGGAACCCCGACCGGCCTGACGGTGCTCGTCATCGCGATCGTGCTCGTGGTCGTGCTCGGCCTGATCGAGCTGATCGGCCGCCCGCCAGCCCGGCCCCGGCCGGCGGGCATGCCGCCCCGCGGTTCCGGTGGCTGAGACCCCCGCGGCCGATCGGGATCGCGAGCACGACGACGCGCTGCGGCACCGGTACCTGATCCAGTTCGAGGAGGACACGCTCAAGGAGCGCCCGCTGTGGGTTCGGGTGATCGTCGAGTTCATCGGCACCTTTGTGCTGGTGACGGTCGCCGCCGGCGCCGGGGTCATCAATCACTACGCCGGTGACACTCCGGTGACCCGGGCCGCCGCGGTGATCGCGCCCGGCGCGGCTGTGATGGCCATGATCTATGCCTGGGGTCCGCTGTCGGGGCTGCACATCAACCCGGCCGTCACCTTCGGGTTCTGGTGCCGCCGGGTGTTCCCGACCGGATGGGTGCTGCCCTACTGGGTGGCTCAGCTAGCCGGCGCGATCGCGGCGGCGTGGTTCCTCCAGCTGATGTTCGGGCACGTGAGCGCGGGCGGGAACTACCCGATTGCCAAGCCCGGAGGCGACTGGAAGTCGCTGGTCATGGAGATCGTGCTGACGGCGATCCTGGTCAGCATCATTCTCAACACCGCGACCGGCAGCCGCAGCATCGGCCACAACGCCGCTATCGCGGTCGGGTCAACCGTCGCGCTGCTCGGACTGTTCGCCAGCCCGATCAGCGGCGCCTCGATGAACCCGGCGCGCTCGCTCGGACCGGATATCGTGGGCGCCGACTTCACCGGCTGGTGGGTGTACCTCGCCGGTCCCGTGGTCGGCGCGCTCATCGCCGTGGTCATCATCACCTTGCTCCGCGGGGTCCCGGACAAGTCCGAACGGGAAGCGGCCGAAGGCGGAGCCCTGCCTCAGTAACGCCACCAGATGGCGGTTCCTAGGTGCCGGAGATCATCGCGCCGAACAGCCGCGCATAATGACGCAGGTGCAGGTCACCTACGTAGTGCTCACTGATGTAGGCCTGCGCCGCGCGCCCCATCTGGTCCGCTTCGTCGTGATCGTCGAGTATCTCGCGCACCGCGGTTCCGAACGCCTCGAGGTCGCGAGGGTCGGGCAGCAGGACACCGGTGCCGTCGGCTATCTGGTCGATGATGCCGCCGACGGCCGACCCCACAACCGGGCGTCCTTTCCACATGCCCTCCGCCACGGTCAGGCCGAAGCCCTCCGCCAGGCTCTTCTGCACGATCACGGCCGCGTGCCGCTGGAGAGCGTTGACCATGACAGCGTTCTCGTCGGCGTCGTCCAGGGGCAAAGTGACCAGCAGCACGCGGTCCCGGACCGTCGCGGGCAGGTCGCGCCACTGCAGCAGGCAGTCGCCGAAGACAGCCGCACCTTCCGGGTCGTCGGTCACGCCGGCGACCGCTGGTCCGACCAGCATCAGGTATCCGCTGCCGGTTGGCGCGACGTAGTCCGCGAAGCCTCGCATGACCGCGGGCATGTCCTTGAGCTGATCCCACCGGGAAACCTGGACCACGACCGGATCGTCGGGTCCTGGCCGTCCCTCCCCGGTGATCTCCGCGGGCCTGGTCACCGTGCCCCTGCCGCCCCCGCGCCGGACGAACGATGTAGGCCCGGGCGGTGCGCTGCCATCCAGCACGCCGATCCTGGACAGGATTCCGATTACGGTTTCGTGGTCGAGATGCTGGTTCTTCGGGGAGAACGGATCGATCGATGGGGGAATGATCGCTACCTGCTCGCGGGGGATCCAGGGCGGCACGTACTCGCGGCGGGAGAAGACGTACCCTCGCGCGGCGCTCAGGTAGGGCCGCAGGAAACTCCACGCGGCCTTAGTGGCCTCGTTCTCCCAGTCCAGGCCGATATGCGAGCGCCACGCGACCTGCGTGCCTGCCTGCGCCAGCGCGCTGGTCAGACCGGCGGTCTGCGGGTCGTGCAGCAGGACGAGATCCCCCGGCCGCACCTGGCTGACCAGCTCGGCGGCGTTCGCTGCGAGCATCCTGGCGTAATGGGCGGCGTCAGCCTGGCTGAGCGGGCCCCCGCCGATCTCCCCGTGGATCTGATTGTGCAGGCGCTTGGTGAGCACGAAGAATTCGGCGTCGCCGGTGATCACCATCCAGCGGCTCGGAATCTGGAGGTCCTCGACGTAACCGAGCAGCACCTGCAGCATCTCCGCGACCCCGCCGCCGACCGCGGTCGAGCTGACATTCCACACCGTGCGGTCCCCGAGCCGCTCCCGGAACTCAGCGGCCGCGCGCAGCAGCCGGGCGTGCCGCTCAGGGCCGATGACTGGTTCCAGCTGGGCGACCGGGCGGCGCGCCACGGCCACTGATTCCACCAGGCTCACGATCGGTCCCTCTCCGTCGGGCATCCACATCCTGGGCCAGATCGCCGGCCCGGTCATCACCCGTCCTGAGTGATTCGATGACCGGGCGGGAACGCCGGGAAGGGCTCACTGCGGAGGCTCACGGAGCGGCAGCCCCGGCAGCCGAAGAGCGCGATAGAGCGCGATCAGGGCCGTCTGGCTGCCCGTCCAGTGCGCCGAGACCACCTCGGGCCCCGCGATGCGCACCGTGCTCCGCAGCGCCCAGGCCAGCACCAGCACGTTGTCCACCAGGCCGATGACCGGAACGAAATCCGGGATGACGTTGATGGGCACGAGGTTGTAGACCAGCGCGATCCGCATCCGCCACCGCACGGACCGCGGCAATGTCCGGTCCCGGTACAGCGCAATGGCCAGCCGCAGGGCAGACGGGAAGACCCGCGCCAGATCCGCCACCGACTGGCCGGGCGACCGGACCAGGCAGAGCAGCACGCTCAGGGCAGCCCCGCCGAGGGCGAGCGCGGTCCCGAAACCGATCAGAAGTGCAGAGCCGTCGATCGCTGCAGGCTGCCAGCCGGGCACGCGCCCGGTCGTCACCCGCACCGGGCGAGAACCTCCCGGCCAGGACCCTCGCCCGGCCTGATGGTACTGTCCCCAGGATGCCGCCGCAGTGGATCGGGCTGGTGCTGGCATTTATCTCGGCGCTGGTCACGAACACCGCATACGCGCTTGAGCATGATGCGGCCGCGGCGCTTCCGCCGCTTTCGCCGCGGCGGCCGTTCCGGTCGGCGGACTTCCTGCTCAGGGACCGGCGCTGGCTGAAAGCGTTCGCGGCCGAGACCGCCGGGTGGCTGATGTACGTGGCCGCGCTGCGACTGGCTCCGCTGGCGCTGGTGCAGTCGGTCGCCGCATCCGGGGTTGCCGTCCTGGCGTTCGCGACCGCGCGGGGGCACCCGTCCCGGCTGCCGCGGCGGGAGCGGTTCGCCGTGGTCCTGGCGCTGGCGGGCCTGATCCTGCTGGCCCTGTCGCTGATCGGATCGAGGGGGCCTGAACAGCACCGGCCGCCGGTCATCGGGATCGTGATCTGGCTCGCAGCCTGCGGCGGCGGCGCGGTGCTGCTGATCGTCATGCGGACCCGGTTCGCCCGGGCCGCGTCGCTTGGCATGGCGGCCGGCCTGCTGTTCGCCGACGGAGACATCTCGGCCAAGCTCGTCGGCTATGGCGGGGCGTGGCTGATAGCGATTGCCACGCTGATCGTCGCCTACGGGGTCGGGACAAGCGTCCTGCAATCCGCCTACCAGCGAGGTGACGCGCTGACAGCCGCCGGAATGGCAACCATGGTCACCAACGCGATACCCATCGCGGCCGGTTTCGTCCTGTTCGGCGAGAACCTGCCGCACGGCGTCCGCGCCGTGGCCCAGATCGCGGCGTTCACCTGCCTGGTCGTGAGCGCGGTCGCGCTGGGTCAGCGCAGGTAGACGCAGCACGACGGCGTCGGCCGGCTGGGCACGAAGCTCGTCAAATGCGGAAATATGATGCGGCACCGGCTTGGCGCCGGGAGTTCTTCATCACATCTACACGTCATGCGCATGGCACTGTCATGCGAAGATCCTTAAGTCTTATCAGTGCGCCGAGCGCTTTGGGGGAAGTGCGAGGCACGAAGAAGAGCCGGACGAGCAGACGGGCCGCTATGGCGGCGCATGTCGCCACCGGCACGGGAGTCGGGGCCGCACCTGACCGGATATGGCCCGATATCAATCGGGGGGTTATATCGGGCTAACGCTCAGGTGCGGCCTGGATCTCCGACTCGCTCCGCCGTCCGCGGAAGCGTGATCGTCACCTGAGTCCCCGCGCCTGGCTCGCTGGTAATCACCATCGTGCCGTGATGCCCACGGACAAGCTCGTCGACGATGGCCAGGCCGATGCCGCTGCCAGCCACCTCGGCGGAGTTCTGACCGCGCCAGAACCGCTCCGACACGTGAGCTAGCTCGTCCGGCGGTATGCCGATGCCGGTGTCGCTGACCCGGAGCACGGCCGTCCGGCCCGACGGGCGCGTTTCTATGACGACCGTGCCGCCTCCTGGCGTGAACTTGGCCGCGTTGGTGAGGAGGTTCATGATCACGTCACGCATCCTGACCTGGTCGCATCTGGCGTGCACCTCGGTCAGCCGCCGCACCAGGGTTATCCCGGCCCGGTCGAAGACCTCGGTCAGGCTGTCAGCCGCTGCCGTCGCCGCGGCCGCCAGGTCCGCGGGCATCAGCGACAGCTGAACCGCAGCTGCCTCGGCCGATGCGAGCCGCTGCAGGTCATCGACCATCTGGCTCAGCCGGAGTATCTCGTCGTGCAGCGAGTCAACCTGTCCGGCGGTCAGGTCCGTAACGCCATCCAGTATGGCCTCGGTCCCGGCCTGCAAGACGGCGATCGGCGTACGCAGCTCGTGCGCGATGTCGGCGACGAGGTTGCGCCGTACTTGCTCCTGCCGGCTGAGGGCGTCCGCCATCTGGTCGAACGTAACCGTCAGGTCCCGCATGTCGCGATAGCCGCGGACCGGGCCGACCCGGGTATCCGGATGTCCGCTGCCCATCGCCCGCGCCGCGTGAAGGACCCGGTCGACGGGGGCGGTAATCAGGGGAGCCACGACGAGCGCGGCGAGCAGTGCGAGCAGCACGCCGAAACTGCCTCCGATGATGCCTGAGCTCAGCCGCTGGGCGGTGAAGTGGGCGAGGACGGCCCCGATGCCCCGGTCGTCGAACTTCATCGTGATGGACCCGACCCGCCTGCCGTTCACGATGACCGGAGCCCGGTGCTCGGGCCCGGGCGGAAAGCTGGCGAAGGCAGGCGAGGACCCGACGATCGCGCCCTTCGCATCCCGGACCCGGATCACGGCTCCTGTCCGGTCCGCGACCTTGATCACCGGCACCAGTGTCCGCGACCAGCCGTTCCGAACGTAGGTGGATGCCGCGCCGATGGCCGCGGCGCTCGTCTCACTGGCTTCCTGGCGCCTCAGCGCCTGATGCTCGGCGGCGGTGACCGTCACCGCGCTGTAAGCGCTCGCCGCCAGGACGGCCATGACGGCGACGCCGACGAAGGCCAGAGCCAGCTGCAGCCCCAGCCGCCCGATCCGATGACCTGCCACCCCTCAGCCGCCCGTTGTCAGACTGGCCTCGCGGCCCCCGCTCTGCCGTTTCGCTGCCGATGGCAGTTCGCCGTCGTAACAATACGTCATCCGTCCGATGCGGTTGGTGAGCGGCGGCCGGACTTCGAAACCAGGGGCCATCGGGCACGAGATGGCTCGGTGCGCGCTGCGGCGGCCATACGGTGGGCTGATGGACTCCGCGGTGACGCCGGCTGCCGGCCGGCCAGTGAGTGAGAGGACCGGCGTGTACAGCAGGCACCTACGGCTCGGCCGGCCCCTGCTGGATGACTCCGCCCGGCGCTGGGGCGGCGCGGTGCTGGCCTGCTGCGCCGCCATCGTCGCCCTGCTTGGCGCGGCGTTCTGGCACCAGACCACGGCGGACCGGATCGATCGCGCGGCTGACGCTCCCTTCCTGACCTGGTTCGCCGGACACCACGGCCTGGGATTGTGGCTGGCGTCGGCGGCCAAGCCGGTGCCGGCGGCCATCCTGAGCGCCGCGGTCGTCGTTGCCTGCCTGCTGACCGGCCGCCTCAACGGCGCACTGCTTGGCCTGGCTGCCATACCAGCGGCCATAGGGCTGGACGAACTCCTGCTCAAGCCGCTGATACACCGCACCTATCACGGCAGCCTGGTCTACCCGAGCGGGCATACCACCGCCATGTTCGCGTTCGCGGCGACGGTTATGGTTCTCCTGCTGCACCCGCCGCCCTCAGCCAGATTCAGGGCCGTACGCATCGGTGTCCCGGCCGCTGCTGGCGTGCTCGGAGTCGTCGTTGCCGTCGCCGTCATCGGCCTGGGATGGCACTACTTCACCGATACGGTGGCCGGCGCCGCCGTCGGGATCGGAACCGTCTGCGCCCTGGCGCTCATCCTGGACCTGCCGGCCCTCCGCCGGGCGCTGGGCGGCCAGGCATCACGGAGCCGGGCGGCCACCGATCGCGAGCTCTAACGGGAACGCGCACGCACGGGGCAAAGGTGAAGGCGAAGGTCCCAGCGCCTTGGCGGGACCTTCGCCTTCACTTTGATCACCGAGCCGGCCTCAGCCGACTGCAGCGGAACCGGACCTGAAGGGGGTTACAGTACAGTTAAATGCCGTTGTGACCGAACTGGTCGAACTCTCCGTTTCGCACGCCTCCGAGAAATGCGTGCCATTCGTCCGATGTGAACCGGAGGACCGGGCCTTCGGCGTCCTTGCTGTCCCGGACGCCGATCTGATCATCGGACAAGCTCGCGACCTCGACGCAGTTGCCGTTGGAAAAGCTCAGGGAACTCTTGATCCAGTGCGAATCCGGACCCGACCCTCCCGGAACGTCTCCGCGCGCAAGTGTTCTCACGTCCATACCTCGCTGAATGTAGTGTGTTTATGGTCATGGTGGTACGAATACGAAGAGTATTTTAACAGCTACCTAACGTGTTCGCTGTCCGCCCGACCAATACGACTCAGCGGTTTCCAATATCAACGCCCTAGACGCATCCGGGTCCAGTGACGCACCGGAGAGTATTCCGAAGACTAGCCTGTGCAGGTAGGTTTCGCGCTCGCCCTCCACGGAGAAGGCGTTTGTCAAATGCTCGCTACTTACTACATCCCGGAAGATAGCGTCGCTATCTTCCCCAAAACCAAAGATGACAAATGACTCGCCGAACACTCTGTGCTGGGCGTCCAGAGGAAGTATCTGCAACGTCACGTTGGGCCGGTCGGCCTCCCGCGCAAGCCGCTGTAGCTGCTCGTACATGACCTGATCGCTGCCGATCCGGCGCTGCAGGATGGATTCGTCGAATACGACCGACAGCAGCGGCGGCGGCTCGCGAGCCAGCACTTGCTGGCGTTGCATCCGGACCCTGACCAGTCGCTCGATCATGCCTGGCGCAACCGGCTCGACCTGGTTGTAGCTGCTGATTATGTGCCTGGCGTAGGCTTCTGTTTGCAAAAGACCGGTGATAACTTCTACGTGCCAAATGGCGATAGAACTTGCCTCATGCTCCAAGCCGATAAACTGCTGATAATCGGCGGAAATACCGACGGTAAGCTCTTCCCACCAGCCCTTCTGGGCCGCGTCCTCGGCCAGTGCCAGGAGCTGTGCCCGCCGCTGTCCGCTGACCTCGTAATAGTCGAGCAGCCGGGCGACTTCCGCGGGCTTCAATCCGGTCCTGGCCAGTTCGTACCGGCTGATCTTGGATGGCGACCATTTCAGCGCCGCTGCGACGGCGTCGCCGCTCTTTCCCTTGCTTTCCCTGATCTCGCGTAGCTCGGCGGCAAGCCGACGGCGCCGCACCGCCGGGCTTCCTGGCACGGTCATCGGGCGTCCTTTCCTCCTCGGCGCCGCTCCACCGGGTCAGCGTGCCAGTCGCGGCGAGCCGCGCGGCGGCTAGGTGATCCGCCCATCCAATCTGTCACGCAGATAGTAATAATGATACTTTCACGGGACCTGACACTGAAATCCGGCGTTGCCGGAAACTGGCACCCGCCCACCTGACGCCAGGACGCAGCGGCGTGGCGCTAGCGGAAGGCGCACGCTGAGCGAGCGAACCAACCGATAGGCCGCGCTGCGGCACGGCACTCCGCGGTCGATGAGGTCACTCTCCCGGGCGGGACGCTGGAGGGCCACCGTGTGATGGTCAGCGAGGTCCACGCCAATGGTTCTGCGGAAGGACACAGGCACACGAGGCCCTGGAATCAACCCCGAGGCACTCCTGCACCTCGCTGGCATCCGTCCTGGTCGAAGCCCAGCCCGAAGGAGGTCGCCACACTCGCCTTGCTCTGGGATTGATCAGAAGCCCGCTGACCTCAACACGGTGAAGACCATTTAGACCACCCGGCGTGATGCGACCGGGCTGCGGACAACGACTGCGGGTGAGATGGACCCAGCCGCAGCGAAGTCCTTATCGTGTTAGCTCACGAGTGATAGAAAATGTAAGGGCCGCCAGTAGCGTGGGTGCTGGGCGCTTGTACGGCCGCCGATGCCATTGCTGAGCTAGACAGGATAGTTCCAGCCACGCCGAGCGCTAGGATAGCGGAAGCAATAATGGGCCGCCTGTTGCGCATGTTTCCTCCATGGCGAGTCCCCAGGTCAGCGGGCAGTTCCCCGCTCGACCGACCTGCACGGCGTCTGTACGTCATGTTGGAGCTATTTCCCGGGCCTAAGCTATTTCATGCGCATCGGCGGGCATTTATTTGCTTTTCTTGAATAGTGAAACAAGCAAGAAGAATGTCGGTGACTTCGTGGCGAGAAAAATTCATTGTCTCGTGCGGAGAAATGTTTGCTCAACCGTGCGGTGAAAGACTCCGAGAAACTTTCAGTGCGGCAAGTGCCGAATACGGGGGATGCCTTTGGTGCCAGCGAGGCGATCTTCTATGTGGTGGACTAGACCGAAAACTTCGCTTGTTTCCCTAATGTTCTAGTAGTAAAGTGCACTCCGTGCCCACCGTGACCCCGGCCGGTAGGCTGGTCGGCCGCGACAGCGAGATCGCGATGCTCGTCGGCCAGATGAAGGAAGCGGCGGCGGGGCGGGGCAGCACGGTGCTGATCGAGGGCGAGCCTGGAGTTGGCAAGTCGGCGCTGGTCAGCGCCGCGATGACCGAGGCGGCGGGCGTCGGCTGCCAGGTGTGGTGGGGCTCCGGTGACGAGCTGGGGCAGGCGCTTCCGTTACTGCCTCTGCTGGAAGCCTTACGAGTTCGCGAGCCATCGGCTGATCCTCGGCGTAAGGCTATCGTCCGGCTGCTGCGCGGCGAGGACGTCGCCTCACGTGGTGCGGATGTGTCGGCTGCAGTCGCGGAGCAGTTGCTAGCGCTGATCGCCGAGGAGTGCGCCGAACGGCCGACTGTGCTGGTCATCGACGACCTGCAGTGGGCGGATCAGGCCACCATCATGCTGTGCGGGCGGCTCGCGAGATCGGTGCGGCAGACGCCACTGCTGCTCGTCGGGATGATGCGGCCGGTGCCGAAACGCGAGGACTTGCTGGCCCTGCGGCGAGCGGTAGCGGACGCCACCCGGATCAAGCTCACCGGACTTTCCGAGGCTGCGGTAACAGAGCTGGTCGCCGGCTTGGCGGGTGGCAAGCCTGACCCGAACCTGCTGCGGCTGGCGGAAGGTGCCGGGGGCAACCCGCTCTACGTCACCGAGCTTGTGGCGGCGCTTGCGCGGAGCTCAAGCCTGATCGTGACCGACTCCGGAACTGCCACGCTGACCAGCGGCCCCGCGCCAAGCTCCCTGTCGGCGGCTATCGCTGACCGGCTGGGGTTTGTTTCCGGCCCAGTGCTCGACGTGCTCCGGGCCGCGGCGCTGCTCGGCGTGGACTTCGCGGTGCCGGACTGGCGGTCGTGCTCGGACGGAGCGTGGCCGACCTGATCCCGGCGGTCGACGAGGCACGGGCGGCCGGCGTGCTGACCCAGTCAGGAAGCGGCCTGGGATTCCGGCACCCACTGATCCGCGCCGCCCTCTACGACGAAATGCCGGGACCGGTGCGCGCGGCCTGGCACCGGGACGCGGCGCGGGCCCTCGCCGAGGCTGGCGCACCGGCGGACCGGGTTGCCCGGCAGCTGCTGTGGGCAGTTGACGGAACCGACGCGGCCACCGAGCCGATGGACGAATGGATCCTGCGCTGGCTGGCCCTGACCGCGGAGCCGCTGGTTGGCCAGGCACCGCGGGTCGCGGCGGAGCTGCTCCGCCAGGCGGTCGCCAGTTCCCCGGCCGGGTCGGCCGAGTATGACGGCCTTGTCGGCCGGCTCGCCGACGCCCTTTACCGGGTCGGGGACGCGGCCGGCGCGGAGCGGGTGGCGACCCGGGCGCTCATGCATGCCACCGACCCTGATCTCATCGTTGACCTGCACTGGACCCTGGCGCAGTGCCGAAATCACGTCGGCCGGGCGGCCGAGTCTCTGGCCATGCTGAATCAGGCTCTGGCCTCCCCGGGCATCTCGGGGAGGCAACGTGCGCGCCTGCTCGTCCTGGCCGCCCGGACGCACAGCAACCTGGGCGAGGTGGAAAAGGCCGGCCAGGTCGCCGCGACCGCACTCGAGGCCGGATCGCAGGCCGGCGACAACTGGGCGATCGGCTGGGCCCTGCACGTGCTGACCATCGTGACCGCGGTGCAGGGCCAGATGGCCGACGCGCTGCCGCTCTTCGACCGGGCGCTGACCGTGACTCAGGCCGATCCGGCGCTGACCGACCTGCGGCTGCTGCTGCAGATCAACATGGCCGCGTTGCTGGGCTGCCTCGATCAGTATGACGATGCCATCGCTACCGCCCGGCAGGCGCAGCACCTCGCTGACGAGGTCGGCACCGTGATCCGGCTGGCTCAGGCGCACAGCGCCCTCGGCCTGCTGCTCTACGACACGGGCCGATGGGACGAGGCGATGGCCGAGGTCGAGATCCTGCCGGAGGACCTGAAGGAACCCGCCGCTGCCTGCTGTGATCTGGGCATTGCCGCCCTGGTCTGCTTCCACCGCGGCGAGACCGCCGCCGCTCGCCGCCGCCTCGAGGCGGCCGTCCCCCATGCGAAGCGGATCGGCAACCGCGTTGTCGGGCCGCTGGCCCTCGCCCGCAGCATGGACCGCGAGCACGCCGGCGCGCTCCCCGAGGCGCTCGCCGTCCTGACCGCCGGGCTCGCCGACAACACCGAGGAACTCGAGGAGATCGAAGACCTGCTCGCCGACGCGGTGCGGCTCGCCACGCAGATCGGCGACCTGGGCACCGCGAAGGACCTGGCGGGGCACGCCGCGGCGCTCGCCGCCGAATCGGAGATCCCGCACCGGCAGGCGAACGCGCTGTACTGCACGGGCTTGCTCAGCCACGACGCCGTCAGGCTGCTCAGTGCCGCGGAGCGTTACGGTGATGCCGGCCGGCCACTGCTCAGCGCGAAGGCGCTGGAGGCGGCGGCCGCGGACTTTGTCAGCGTCGACGACCGCGACCAGGCGCGGGCCGCCTTCACCCGTGCCGTGGAGACGTATACCTCGCTCGGCGCCGTCACCGATGTGGCCCGGCTGCAGGCTAGGTTCCGCGCTCACGGCATCCGCCGCGGACCGCGGGCGAAACACCGGCAGGCCCGCAGCGGCTGGGATAGCCTCACGCCCACCGAGTCCAAGATCGCCGCGCTCGTGGAGCGGGGATTGTCCAACCCGGAGATCGCGGCCCAGCTGTTCCTGTCCCGGCGGACCGTCGCGACCCACGTCTCCCACATCCTGAAGAAACTCGACGTTCACTCGCGGATCGATATCGCCAGGGAGGCCGCCCTGCGGGCCGGCGGCCCGAGGTGATCGCGGCGCCAGCGCGCGCCTAGCCGGGCTGGAGCGCCAGCGTGAAGTAGACGGCCTTCCCGGCGGGAGTCCGGTAGCAGCCCCAGTCGGTGGACAGGCTGGCGACCAGCATCAGGCCTCTTCCTGCTTCGGCGTCGGCCGGCGCGTCCACCGGCATCGGGAAGGCGCGGGACGTGTCGTGCACATAGACGCGCAGGTGGCCGCAGGAGCAGCTGATGAACAGCTTGATCGTCTCGCCCGGCTCGTGCCGGATGGCATTGGTCACCAGTTCGCTGGTCAGCAGTTCCGCCACCGATGGGTCGACGGGAACGTCCCAGGCCTCGATGGCGGCCCGGACGTGGCCACGGGCCTCGGCCGCGGCGGCCGGTCCTGCGTGGAGAGAGAGGCGGAGCGGGCGGAGTACGGCCGGGCGAACCGGGGCCATGGTTTCCATCTGGTGTCCTTGCCGGGCCGGTTGCGAGCCCGTCTGGGAGAGTGCAGGTCACCCTGCTCGGCCATGCCGGGAGATCCGGTCACCTGGGTTGGCGCTGGATCGCACCGGCAGTTGCACTACAAATACTCGTGAAAGTTGCAGGCGGAAACATCGGTCTGGTGACGGATGTTTTACGCCCTGCCCGCCGGCCAGGAGGTGCCGCCACGACCTGTCATCGGGCCGTCCCGTCAGCCCGCCCCGACCAGGAAACGTCGGGACTTCGACGACGAATCAGCGGCGGTCGGCGCCGCGTGGCGGGCCGAGCTGAGCAGGAGTGACTCCCTCGGTAATGCTGACCGCGTGACAACCGCTGCCGGCTCGCTACGCGCTCAGGCCGCAGGCCGAAGTTCCATGGACCTAGCTAGACCGCCAGGGGTCTACCTAGGTAGAGTTTTGCGTCATGGCTCGCCGTGCCGGGTTCTCCCTCCAGACGCTGTCCGTGCTGGCCGCTCTCGAGGCGGATCCTGGCTCCTGGCAGCACGGCTATCTGATTGCCCGGGAGACCGGGCTGCGGTCAGGCACGCTGTATCCGATCCTGATCCGGCTGGCCGAGCGCGGCCTGGTCGACGCGTGCTGGGAGGACGAGCAGCCAGCCGGACGCCCGCGCAGGCACCTGTACCGGCTCAGCTCCGACGGTCTCGCGGCCGCCCGGGCGGCGCTAGCCACAGCGCCGGACCGGTCCCGGCGCGCTGCCGCTCCGGGCCGAGCCGACGGGCGCCGGGTGGCGCCGGAGGGAGCATGACGGGCTGGCTCACGCGGACGCTGGCGATCCTGCTCGGGCGCCTGGCCAGGCTCCTTCCCGCCAGCCGCCGCGACTGGGGCGAAGCGGTGCTGGCCGAGGCCAGTGAGGTCCAGGGTGGCTCGGCTCAGGTGGCCTGGCTGGGCGGCGGAATCTGGATGATAGCGCGGGAGGTCGTGGTGGCCAGGATCATCCGGGTGCTGGCGTTTGCCGCCGGGGCGGCGGGACTGGTGTGGATCGCCTGGCCAGGCGAGTCATCGAACTCCGCCACACCGCTCAACCGGGTATATGTCATCCTCACCGTGGTCATGCTGGGCGCGCTGCCGTGGGCGGTCCGCCGTTTCTTCGGGCCCGTTCGCAGTGGCTGGCTGCCGGTCGCCGCGCGCATGGGCGGCTACGCGGCGGTGCTCGCGCTGATCGCCGCCAAGGCCGTGAAGGATCGTGACGGCAGCAAGCTGGGCTCCTACTTCGTGATCATTCCCGGTCTCTGGGTCGCGGAGATCATGCTGCTGATGGTCATCGGCTGCTACGCGGCCGGGCTGCTCATCCTGACATCGGAACGGATGCGGGTCGGCCGGTCTGGCCTGCCCGTCGGCCTCGTGGTCGGCGCGGTCATCGCTCTCGGGCTGTGGGCCGCGAACCCGCTCGGCGATCCCTCCTGGTGGTGGCTGGCTGCCGCGTTGCCCGTTCCCTGGGCCATCGGCTTCGCGGTCGCGCGACTCGCCACCCGCGACAACCGGTCAGGCACCATGATCCCGGCTACCCAGGGCGTCCTGGTCGCGGTCTGCGTCACGGCCACGGCTTCGCTGCTGCTGGCCGTGCTCACCGCGGTCACGATCGCGCTGTTCCCGCACCGGGTGCCGCTCCAGAATCCCGCGCCGCCGCCCAACGGCGGGTGCGAGACCTGCGTCCCGAACAGCGTCGTGATACCGCCGGGACTCCGGCACGAGTACTGGGTGGAGATCAGCGTCGGCCAGGTCGGCGAGGCCACGTTTGCCGCGCTCCTTCTTGGCCCGTTGCTCGGCGCGGCATTCGGTGGGGCCGGCGCGGCAGTGGCCACCCGGTCGCGCGGCAATCGCGGCCGCGGCGCGGCAGGCCCGATGCCTATTCGGCCGGATGCACGATATTCAGGGTGAAAATATGCACATCGTCGGTCGGAAGCTCGGTGAAACCTACGTACCGGTAGAACCCGGCAGCTCGCTGGTTGCGCTGGCTGACGTGCAGATGCAGTCCAGGTGAGCCCTGATCACGAAGGGCCGAGATCACGGTCGCGATGAGCTGTCGCCCGACCCCCTGCCCTTGCAGTCGCGGGACGAGGTTGATGTGCAGGTGCGACGGATAGGCCCTGGCCAGCTCGTCCGGCGTTCCCAGCGGGTGGTGGATCCAGTGCAACGCGAACTGCTCCTGTCGTGACAAGCTCTTGGCCAGGTCCGGCGACGGTTCGGGGTGGCTCGCGCGCAGTGCTGGCCACCAGTCACGCTCAAGGCGCAGCGCGAACGCCCGGCTGTCGAGCGCCGCGACGATGTAGCCGCCCACACCGCCCGCATCCTGGGCCACGAAGGCGAGCGACGGCTCGAAGACGGCGTACGGCGCTGCATACACGTGTCCCGGCAGCTTGGGGTCGCGGAAACTCGACGTGCCATCCTCGCCGTTGTCCGCGGTCTGCACGCAGACCCGGTACAGCTCGTCGAGGTCATCAGGCTGATAAGGGCGGATGCGGGCTGGCTTGCCGTTCACGGAATCTGTTCTATCGCAGTTCCGCGGAGCCTAGCTCGGCGAGTACCGCCTGGATCGCTGGGCTGGCGCTGGCGCTGCGCCGCCACGCCGCAGATACCTCGCGCCTCGGCTGACGCCGCAGCGGCCGGGACACGAGCGCGTCTCCCAGCGGCGGGCGAGCAAGGCGAGGGATCAGGGCGATGACGTTGCCTGCGGCGACGAGCGATAGCTGGGATGCGAAATCGTCCACCAGATGACGTACGTCGGGGTCTTCGGGCAGGTCAGCGAACAGTCGCCGGAACCACTGGTGGCACACCGAACCCGGCGGGCTGGTGACCCACGCGTGGCCGGCGAGGTCAGCTCCGGCGAGCGGCGGGTCGAGCCGCGCGAGCGGATGCGCCCGATTCATCACGACGTCGCCGACGTCGGTGTGCAGGTGGCGCTGGGTCAGCGACGACGGCATGCAGGCCGGCAGCCCGTCGGCGTCGTGGACGAGGGCAAGGTCGGCGGTGCCGGCGTCGACGCTGTGCAGCGCCTGGTCGGGGTCTTGCTCGGTGACATGCAGGCGCAGGTCCGGGCAGCGCGACGACAGTCGGTCGATGCTGGGTGCGAGCAGCCCGCGGATAGCGGTCGAGAAGGCGGCCACGCGAAGCCGGCCGTGCGGCGCGCCGTCCGAGACTGACCTGGCCGCTTCAGCGCAGCGTTCCAGCGCCTGGAACACTTCGGGTGCCGAATCGACGATGGCCTGCCCCGCTGGGGTGAGCACGACTCCGCGTCCCGCTGGCGCCAGCACGGGCACGCCGACCTGGCGTTCCAGCCTCTTGATCTGCTGCGACACCGCCGAGGCCGTGAATCCGAGCTCATCGGCCGCCCGCGCCAGCGTCCCGAGGGCAGCCACCGAGCGCAGCGCCCGCACGGCCCCGACGTCAATCATGAAGACAGGTTACGCAATATTGGCAAGAAAGCATCGCTGGACCCTACTAATCGAGTCGCGGCAGGATCGAGCCATGATCACCTCGCAGCACCCCGCTGACCTGCAGTTCGGCTCCAACCTCGTCGCCATGGTGACCCCGATGCACCCCGGCGGCACGATCAGCGAACCTGGGCTCGCTAACCTCGTCGACCACCTGCTGTCCACCGGGTGCGATGGCATCGTCGTCGGCGGGACCACCGGAGAGTCGCCCACCCTGACCGAAGCCGAGGCCGCCCGGCTCGTCCGGGCCGTGGCGACCCGGTCAGGCAAGCAAGCTCGGGTGGTGGCCGGTGTCGGCACCTACGACACTGCGGCCAGCATTCACCGGGCCCGCGAAGCGGAGGCTGCGGGGGCGGATGCGCTGCTGCTCGTCTGCCCCTACTACTCCAGGCCCACTCAGGCTGGGGTGGTGGCCCACTGCGCGGCGGTGGCCGACGCCACTGACCTGCCCGTGATGCTCTACGACGTTCCGGCCCGCACAGGCATCGCGATGGAGGCGTCCACGGTGATCGAACTCGCCGGCCACCCCAGGATCCTGGCGGTCAAGGACGCCAAGGGCGACCTGTTCGAGGCGATGTCCGTCATGGCGAGTACTTCGCTGGCCTACTACTGCGGCATCGACGAACTGAACTTGCCCTATCTCGCGTGCGGCGCCACCGGTGTGATCAGCGTCGTGGGTAATGTCGCCGCCGATCGCAACGCCGCGCTCATCCGGGCCGTCCGCGGCGGCGACCTCGACTCAGCCAGGGCGATTCAGATTTCAATGATTCCTCTGGCGGACGCCATCATGCGCACCTCCCAGGGGGCCACCATGGCCAAGGCGGCTCTGGCCGAGCTCGGGATCATCCCGGACGCGACGGTGCGCCTGCCGCTGCTCGAGCCGCCGACGCCGCACCTCCAGCGGCTAACGGATGCCCTGGCCACTGTCACCGTGCCGGTCTGACCGCGCCTGACCCCCGGCCCCGGGCGTCTGACCCTCGGCCCTGGGCCGGAGCTCTGCGCGGACTAGTTTGGCGCGCACTTCGTCGCCGTCGGGATGCCCGATCTCGTCGAAGATGAGCGCGGCCTGCGACCATGCCTTGCGGGCGGCCTCGGCATCGCGGGCGCGCAGCTCGATGTCGCCGAGGCTGACCAGGGTGTCGGCTTCGTTGAACCGGTCGCCGAGCTCCCGGTACAGGTCCGCGGCCTGCTCGTAGCACCCGACGGCACGCCGCTGATCGCCGAGCCCGTGGTACACGAGGCCGAGGCTGTCGAGCGCGGCCGCCTCCCAGTTGCGTTCCCCGTTCTGCCTGGCCATGGCCAGTCCCCGCTCGCAGTACTCCCTGGCCTGCCGGTAGTTGCCGAGCCTGGCATGGCAGAACCCCACGTCGTTGAGCACCATCCCCTCGCCGGCCCGATGACCCGCCGCCCGGTAGATCTCCAGCGCCCGGGTTGCGTGCACGAGGGCGTCGGCCAGTCGTTCCTCGTGCTCGGCGATCCAGGTCAGGCTGTTATGGATGCGCGCCTGGCCGACCTGGTCTCCGGTCGAGCCGTACAGGCTGAGCGCCCGCTCCAGCAGCGGGGCGGCCTCGCCGAAGCGGCCAGAACGCGCGTAACCGAGCGCGAGGCCGTGCAGAGCGTGGGCTTCACCGCACGCGTCACCTGCCTGGCGGGCCGCGGCGAGCCCGGCCTCCTGCACGATCACGTTGTCATCCGACAGGCCGCCGCGGAGAAGAAAGACGCAGGCGCACCACGCAAGCTGCCACGCCTGCCGGGCCAGGCCGGCGTCGCCGGCGAGCCGGACGGCTGCGAGCACGCCGGCCCGTTCGGCCGCGAACCAGGACAGCGCGTCCTGCGCGGTGCCAAGTTCCGCCGGAACGACCCCGGCGCCCGCTGCGCGGACCTCGAGCGGATCCATGTTCGGCTCGATCAGCGTTGCCGCTCGGTAGCAGGTCGCCAGGTAGTGCCCGAGGAGACGCCGGACGGCCGAATCGCGGACCGGCTGGTCATCGGCGGCACCGGCCTGCTCGGCAGCGTAGGCACGAAGCAGGTCGTGGAACGCGAACAATCCGGGCGCAGGCTCGGCGAGCAGGTGGGCCCGGCTGAGCTCGGCCAGCAGGAGACGCGCCCGACGGGTCTCGATCTCGCCCAGGCTCGCGGCGGCCGGGACCGAGATCACCGGGCCCGGATGCAAGCCGAGCAGCCGGAACAGCCGGGCCGCGTCGGGGCTCAGCGCGCGGTAAGACCAGGAGAAGACCGACCTGACGTCGGTGGCGGCATCGCCGCCGTGGAAGGGGTCCAGCGCCCTGGAGGCATCGCCCAGTTCATCGGCGATTGCCGCGAGCGAGAAGTTTCGCGCCGTCGTCGCCCGTGCCGCCGTGATGGTCAGTGCCAGCGGCAACCTGGCGCACCGGTCGATGATGCGGGTCACGGCGGCCGGCTCGCGGGCAATCCGGTTCCCGCCTAGGCGGCTGACCAGCAGCTCGCGGCCATCCGCGGGCGTCAGCAGGTCCAGGGTCAGGTGGCTCGCGCCCTCGGTAGCGGCCAGGCCGGCCAGCTGGCTGCGGCTGGTGATGATCGCGGCACCCCAGGGCGCGCCCGGCAGTAGCGGGCGCACTTGGCCGGCGTCGCGGGCGTTGTCCAGCACGAGCAGGATGTGCTTTCCCGTGAGCAGGCTGCGATAGAGCCCGGCCCGGGCCGCGAGGTCGGCCGGGATCCTGGCCTGCGGCACCCCGAGAGCTTCAAGGAAGCCACGCAGGGCATCGGCTGGCTCCAGCGCCGTTCCAGCCGGGCCGAATCCCTGCAGGTTGACGAACAGCTGCCCGTCGGGGAACTCTCCGGACGTCCGGTGCGCCCAGTGCAAGGCCAGCGCCGTCTTACCTACCCCGGCCGTGCCCGACAGCACCGCGATGGCGACGTTCGCTGGCGCGCCTGGCCGTGACCGAGCAGACCGGAGCAGGATGGCGTCCAGCCCGGCCAGCTCCGCCCTGCGCCCGGCGAAGGCCGGGACCGGCGGCAGCTGCGCCGGCACCGGAACCGGCGCCAGGGCCGGGTCGGTTGCGGTCGGCCGCTCCGGCAAGTCCAGAACCCGATCCTGCCGGAGGATCGCGACCTCCATGGCCCGGAGCGGCTGACTGGCGTCCACGCCCAGTTCCTCCGTCAGCACGTGGCACAGCCGCCGGTACACGGTCAGTGCATCGGCCCGGCGGCCGCTGCGATAGAGCGCGAGCATGAGCTGCGCCTGGACCTGCTCATCGAGCGGACGCCCGGCGGCGACCTGCTCGAGCTCAGGGACCAGGGCCTGATGTTCGCCGGCTGCGAGCCGCGCCTCGGTCAGGGCACGCCTGACCTCGTCGCGGAGCAGGCCGAGCCGCCCGGCCTCACGATCCAGCCCGGGCAGGTCGGTCAGCCCGGCCATCGATGGCCCGCGCCACAACGCCGAGGCGACCGTCAGGAGCCGAATCCCCTGCGCGGGATCTGCCGACAGGCGGGCCTCGAGCAGCAGCCGCTCGGCCTGCAGCGCGTCGGTGCCGTCACCGGCGTTGAGGAGGTAGCCGGGAGGTTGTGCCCGAATGACGTTCTTGTCGCCGAATACGGAGCGCAGATAAGAGACATGACTCTGCAGGGTGTTCCGCGCGGTCGACGGCGCGGCGTCCCCCCAGACGGCGTCCACCAGGTGGTCGATGCTGACTGTCTCGCCATGCCGCAGCGCCAGGGTGGCCAGGACGGCCTGCCGTCGGAGCCCGCGCACAGCCCGGGGCTCGCCATTCACGATGACGTCGACGGGGCCAAGAAGCCGCACTTGCATAAGCCGGGCTCCATGGAGTTAAGAACTAGTAAGTCGGCCATTAAAGGGTAGGCCGTCGGCTCCGCAGCAGGAACGCAGGCGCCGCTGGAAGCCGCGGCCGCACCTCGAGCGGCCTGGCTTGTAACGCCGTCCCGGTAACAGGTAATGGTCGGCAAGCGGCACGGCCGTCGGGCGCAGCGGCTTCTCGGCGGCGAGCACCCGGCGGACATTGAGGGCCGTCTGCGCCGCGGCGGGGATTGACGCGGCCGGCGCCGACCTGTGCGAAATGGCGAGAACGCCGTGTACGCCGTGTCAGCCCGGCGGACGGCCTCGGGAACGTGAACTTGACGCAACTGACTGGTTGCCATACAGTAGCAACTGTTCAGTTGCTACTAACGCTAGCAGCGCAGGCCGGGCCCCGCCGCGAGGCACAAGCCCAAAAACAAGGAGTGATCATGGCTCAGACACCATCAACGCCGGCGGAAAGAGACGGGCAGGCCTTGTCCGACAACATCGAGATCATCACGCGCTTCGAGCACGCGTTTCGCGCGGCCGACCAGGCGACGATCGACGAGCTCTGCGACCCGGGCCTGGTCAACCACAATCCAGCGCCCGACGAAGAGCCGACGCTGACCGGCTTCAAGCAGAAGGTCGCGGGCTTCAAGGCGAGCTTCCCCGATCTGGAGGAGGACCTGCAGGACATCGTCGCCACCGGCGACACGGTCGCCACCCGGTGGGTCGTGACCGGCTCTCAGCAACTGGAGCTCATGGGCATCCCAGCCACCGGCCAGGCGATCAGGGTCGAGGGCATGAACTTCTACCGACTCAAGGACGGTCGCGTGACCGACATCTGGACGCAGTTCGACGGCGTCGCCCTGATGCAGCAACTCGGTGCCATCCCGGCCTGACGCCCGGTCGACTGGGCTCGAGCGCTCAGCTATCCGGGGGACGGTTTCCTGGCCAGCGTGCTGGTCATAGGTGGTCACCCCGCCGGTCTCGCGCAGGTCCACTGTCTCGGTGGCGTGCGCGTCGGGCCATCCTGACCTGGGCGGCTATCCCACTGGCGGGGCTGCCCCACTTCCTGGTTCCCGACTCAGCACCCCGATGATCATCTTGCCGGTGCTTGCATCAAGGAAGATCCAGTTCCTGTCCCTAAGGTGCCGATGCGGGAAGGCTAGCCAGCTGAACCCGTACGCCAGTTGATTCAACGCGGTGTACGCCATCCCGTCCCGCACGGGAAGACCGTCGCACTCCCTGCCGCAGTACGGCCCGATTGGCACGGTCAGAAGGCCCAGCTGCACGGTAGTGCCAGGCGAAATCGCCTTATGCCGTTCGCCGGCTGAAAACCTGGCCCAAGCCTGCCTTGCGGTAAGGGCGGGCGTGGCGCCTGGCGGGCGGCGGCGCGAACACGACCTCGGTGCCGGGGATCCTGATCGTGTTCGCGTCGATGGCCCGGACGCGATTGACGCTCGTCCAGACTGCGACCACCGCGACCGCCAGTACGGCGAGCCCGAGTGCGCCAGTACTGATCAGCGGTCCGCGTAGTCGCATGTATTTCCCCTAACCGCGGGCGATCAGCAGTCCTTCTGCGCGCGGTAACGACCTTCACCGAGATGGTGACGCATGAGCGACCCGATAGCCACGATGAGCCCGGCGACTAGGAACCCGGCGGCCACGACCGCGAGCCTGTCCACGGCCGGATAGCCTATCCGCAGCGGCGGGCATGGCGCCCTGAGGCACGAATAGGTGCTGTCTAGGCGGTGCATCCATATGGCCACCATGATCGAGGCCGCAACGACGACCGAGCCGATGACAACGTCGGCTCGCGTCTTCAAGTACTTGTGATTCGTCAGCGCATCGCCTCCGCCTGGCGGTACCGCGGCCGTCTGTAATGGTAACTGCCCGCTCCCGGTTCCCGGGGTCACCTCGTAGGCGCCATAACCAGAGCGAGCGGACGCCGGGTCAATAGCAACCGAGCGATCCATCTGCCGCACGATCCGCCTACGATCCACCAGACACGGCCTAACTGCGTGGCTGACGGGGTCGTCTAGTGCGCGGCCTCGTACTGGCTGATCACCTCGGCGCTGATCCGTCCCCGCTCCGACACCGCCAGGCCGGCCTCCCGCGCCCAGGCCCGGACCGCAGCCCGGTCCACCCGCGATCCCGCCGCAGTGCCTGCGCCGCGCCGACCACTGCCACTGCTCAGCCGCCTGCCCGCAGCAATGAACGGAGCCAGCGCTTCCGCGAGTCGGACCCGGTTCGGCTGCGCCAGATCGATTTCGTAGCTCACGCCATCCAGGCCGAAGGCCACCGTCTCAGCGCCCTGGGATCCGTCCAGGTCATCGGTGATTACAACGGACACATTCTTCACCATAGCGCCAATTGTCCGAAACGGCCCAGGAATCTGCAACGTGACACACCGCTACCGGCGCATCTAATTTGCTTCTCGCCTGCAGTCGCGATCAGCGCCAACTCGGCGCCGCCGGTGCGCCAAGGCGGCGCGGGTCACGCTGCGTTACCGGCATCGCCCGTAGCCATGGCACGCTGGCCACGGGCCAGACGCGCATGGCGGCCATCCCCGTAGAGTGCATTCCGCTAACCGCCGCCGCCATAATCAGGGCTGCTCCGACGCTGGACGGGATGCCGCGCAGTCGCAGCGAGAACCGGAACGCCGTGGTGGACGCGACCATAGCGATAATTGCCGATAGCACGAACAGCAGCGGGTCATAGCTCATAGTGGCGTCCATGCGCATGGCCGCCATTCCCATGTAGTGCATCGCCGCCACACCCGCGCCAGTCACCACCCCGGCAAGCACGAGGTCCGCGAAACTCGGACGGCGATATCCCGCGATGAACAGGCCGCATGCCACGACTGCGACGGCCGTTAACATTGATAACACAGTTGTTGGCACTCGAACCGGGCGACGACGAGACGGTGTCGCCTCTGGTGGTGACGTCGCCGGTCGGCGATCGGGTGATCGAGGATCGAGGGTTCGGGGAGGTCGAGGCGGCGTGAACCTGCGTTCGCATTGCTGGACCCAGGGTTCCCCCCCAGGGCCTCGAGTAGAGCCGAATGGCGCTGCCTATCGACCCCGATAGCCACGCACGCACGATCTCGTTTCCGAACGCATTTTTGACGATCTTCGGCTTTCTAAACGGCCTTCTCGGCCGTGACCATTGCGCGCTCTGGCGTGGCCAGTATTCGGTTTACCCGGGCTCCGAGTGCCAGCCACGCAGCGAGGATTGGCAGTTCTATCACGACCCAGCCCACGCTGGGAGCTTCGGAACCGAGCCCTGCCACGACCGCGACCGCGACTATGAGCGCGATGCCCGCGACCCACGCACCGGCCCACGCAGCCGTGGAGCGCCAGTTGCGCGGCCGCCAGCCACGCAGCCGGACGAACCCAGCCACCAGCACTAGCACAGCAAGCAATGGCCAAGCCGTCTCTGCCAGGTTGCCCACCGCAGCGATCACCCCCGGCTCCCCGTTCCACAGCACAAACAAGAACTCGTCGTTGGTGCACTGGTTGGTAGTACAGCCCACCAGGGTGCAGGCAAAGGCGTAAACAACCCAGCCAGCACCCGTCACCACCCACACCATCGACAGCCACCAGACCCAGCCGCGCCCACGCAGCCCTCCGAGGACCCGTGCCCGCGCATCGCGGAAGGATGGCCGTGGGCCGCCGGGCCCGTCGGCCTTGCCGCTAACCGAACTTGCGCGAGGCATAGGCCAGGGTAACCACAAGATCAGCTCTGCAGCGATGTCAGCCAGATTGTCGCGCTCGTCCATGGGATCGATGCCTCCGAGGGCTACTACTGTCCGGCTGCCAGTAGCTCGCCCATGACGGTCGCGCCCGTGCGCAGCACTGGCCTCAGTTCCTTCCGGTAGACGAGTTCGGTGGTGCGCCTGGTCGAGTGCCCGGCAAGCGCGGCGATCTCCTCGATTGGCACGCCTGCCTCACTGGCGATGCTGACGAAGGTGTGACGCAGTTCGCGTGGCGTCCACGACTCGCCCAATCCGGCTGCCTTTGTGAGTCGGCGCATAGAGCGCCTGATGTTGTGCGAGTCCAGCTCTGTGCCGATGGACGTGGTGAACACGAGGCCTGTCTCGTGCCAGAATTCGCGAGCCTGCACGCGGTCGCGCTCCTGCTGCGTCTGACGACGCCGTAGCGCCTCGACGGCCTGGGGCGCGATCTCCAACGTCCTTCTGGACTTGACGGTCTTCACATCGCCGTGAGCCCGCGTCGAGCGCCAGACGTGGATCGTGGCACCGTCAAGGTCCACGTGGTCCCAGCGAAGCGCCCGAGCTTCTTCCGGGCGGATGCCCGTCATGACCGACAGGATCAGGTAGGAGCCGATGATCGAGTCGGCTTCGGCTGCCTGGACGAGCCTGATTGCCACGTCGCTGGTCATGGCCTTCGACGGGCGTCCTGCCGTCTGGCCCTCGGGCCGCTCGGCCAGGGCTGCCACGTTCCGCGCGACTAGTGTCCGATTAGATCTTGATGCGTGTCGCTGCCCGGGTCATAAGGCGGAGGGCACCCAAGATCGTTTTGTGACGAACAACCTGGATGCCCTCCTGACCGCACTCTACGTTCATCTCGATGATCATGTGCTGCCTGCGCTGGGCTGGTCGCGTGATCACCAGCCGGGCCGCAAGCCCGCGCTGTCTGATGCCGAGCTTGCCTGCGTCGTGGTCGCCCGGCACTTGCTGGGCATAGCCAGCGAGCGGCGCTGGATCCGGTACGCGCGCAAGAACCTGGCTCCGATGTTCCCGGGCCTGCCGGGCCAGTCCGGGTACGGCAAGCGGCTGCGCCGTTCCGGCGGGCTGCTCGCGGCGGTGATCACCGAGCTGGCCCGCGACACTGCGTCCTGGCATGACCTGCTGCGCCTGGTGGATTCCACGCCGCTTCCGTGTGCGGCCAGCCGGGAGACCGTCAGGCGCTCGGATCTCGCCGGGCACGCCGGCTACGGGTACTGCGCCAGCCGCGCCGAGGGCATGCCCGTCCTGGGGCCTGGCCCACCGCAGCGCGGAGTGACCCGGGCGCGCTCGAACGCGAGCAGTCCACCGTGACAGCGGCGGTCAGGCGACGAGGAGCTTCCGCCGGCCGAGGTTCGTCACCAGCGAGCCGGCGCTCCGCCCTCCGCAAGAATCGAGCCTGCCCGCTGGGAATCGCTCGCCAGTGTCGCTCTTCGACCGCTCAACGGCGGCTCACCCTGGCGGCCGCATGCCAACGCCCGTGTGTGCTGCGGCGCGCTGTATGGCGCGGGTGAGCGTGCAGTGAGCTATCTGCACAGAGCGGGTGGAGCGGGTCTTGGCGATGCTGACGAGCGCACGGCGTACGTCAGTGGCGGTCAGGTCGCGGAGCGTCCGGCTGCCGAGGATCGCGAGGAGGGGGGCGACTGCTTCGCGGTAGGTCTGCCTCGTCTTGTCACTGCGCCCGTCGAGCCCGTGGCCAACCCAGTCCTCCACACAATCCCGCACGGTGTAACTACCCGAGGAACGGACACCTTGACGCTGCTCGTCTAGCTTCGCCTTGAGCTTCGCTTGAGCCTCGGCCTTGGTCTTGGCCGACACCTTGACCCGGACCCGCTGACCGTCGAGCACCTCGGACGTGACGCCCCGCCAGAGCCCGGTGCATCCCCGGTGCGACTTCTCGTCTCGGCACTCGCCCCTGTGCTCGAAACTGAGCGACCCTTGTCCCCTGCGCCCCGCCATCTCGTGGTCCCTTCTCGCTGGTCAGAGGACCATTTTTGCTGATGGGGACCACCGTTGGGGACCACCTATTAGATCTACACGTCGCCTGGCTCGCGTTATCGCAGCTAAATGAAGGTCAGGTCTTCACATTTGGCGGTGACCTGCGGAGACGGGCGCTGGTAGCGGGGCTGGCCACAGGTTAAGCGGTCCGCGTCCACAGTTTTATGTGGTGGTTTGCCGGGTGCCGTGGGCGGGGGGTGCGGGCCGGCGTCTTCTCCCGCGGCTGGTCGTCGGCGATGGCCAGGGTCAGGGCTTCCAGCTCGGCGACCAGGGCGCGGAGCCGGCGGTGGTTGTCGAGCCATTGCCGGTAGTCGTCGAGCTGGTCGTCGGGGACGAGCCGGGTGATGGTCTTGCCGGCCACCTTGCGGGTCCACTGCCAGTAGGGGCCGTGCAGTACCGGGCGGGTCGGCGTGGCAGCGGCAGCCGGGCTTGCCGCAGCGGACGTGCCGCTCGATGAGGGTTCCGGGCAGCGCGAGGCCGAGGCGGCGAGCTCGGCGGCGATGCCCTCGGCGCGGGCCTGCTGGCTCCTGGTGGGCGACACGTTCTCCATGGTGGCACGCGGGGTCCGTGACCCCGGCAGTGTCCTTCAGTATAAATTACTGTATGAATGCGGAGGTCGCCGGCTACGTCGCCGCCTGGCGGCCCACGTCAGTCCCGGCGGAGGCGGCCGCGTTCGCCCGGCTGGTCGTGCCGAAGGACGCGCCGGCCTGCCGGGACCGGGCCAGGAACCTGCTGTGGGCGGCGGGCAGGCTGGCAGGCTGGGCGATCCCGCTCGGGCTGGAGCCGGTGCCGCAGGTGCTGCTGCACCCGTCGGTGATCGAGCGGTTCGCCGCGCACGCCCCGGGCCTGTCACCGCCGGCCCGCCGGACGCTGCGCACGAACCTGCGCTTCATCGCCCGCCGTGCCGTGCCGCACCTTGACCCGGCGGATCTGCCGCTGCCCCGCGAGCGGGCCAAGGCGCCCTATTCCCCGGCCGAGATCGGCGGGTTCCTGGCACTGGCCGCCGCCCAGCCCACCGCCGGGCGGCGGATGCGCGCCACCGCCCTGGTGTGCCTGGGCGCGGGCGCCGGGCTGATCCGCGCCGACCTGCGGGCGGTGCGCGGCACCGACATCACGGCCCGGTCCGGCGGCGTCATCGTGACCGTCCGCGGCGGCCGCGCGCCGCGGGCAGTGCCGGTGCTGGCCCGCTACCACCAGGCGCTGCTAGCCGCGGCGGCGCTCGCCGGCGAGCACCTGCTCACCGGCGGCACCGACCCCGCACGGGGGAACATCACCAACCCCGTGGTCGCGTCACTGGCCGGCGGTGCCGGGCTGCCCCGGCTGGACACCTCCCGGCTGCGCGCCACCTGGCTGGCCGACACCGCCGCGCTGATCGGCCTGCCCGCGTTCCTGCACGCGGCCGGCATCGCCTGCTGCCAGCGGCTCGGCGACATCGCCGCCGGCCTGGACCCCGGCGGCGAGGAACAGGCGGTCGCGCTGCTGGGCGGCAGCGCGCGGTGAGCGCCGCGCTGGCGATGATCGAGGACATCATCGACGCCTCCGGCATCGCCGGGCAGATCGAGGAACTGCTGCCACGCCGGCACCCGCGGCCGCCAGCTGACCGCCCGCACCTTACTGACCGGGATGATGCTGACGGTGGCCGACGGCCGGCCCGCCCACCTGACCCGCGTGCACGCCGCCCTCACCAGCCTGCCCGAGGCCGACCAGGCCCGCCTCGGCGTCACCACCAGCTGGAAGACAGGCCGCCACCAGCTCACCTACCGCCAGGTCGAGCACACCTTCCGCCTGATCACCGCGGCGCTGGCCAAGGACGAGCCTGACGGCGCCCCGGTGCACGCCCTGCAGGCCGCCTGCGACCAGCTGCTGGAAGCCAGCCTTCCCGCCTGGGTCAAGGACGCCAGCAGCTCCCTGGCCGCCGACTGGACCGACATCGAGTCCTGGTCCCGCCCGCCCCGGACAGGCAGCACCGGATGCCACGACCCCCAAGCCCGCTGGGGACACCGCAACAGCAACCTGCCCGGGCCCAGGGGCGAGATGTTCTTCGGCTACTACCTGTCGGCCGTCACGATGACCGGCGAGGAGAACGGCCCGGCCGTCCCCGAGCTGGCACGGCGGATGACCTTGTGCTCGTGCGCGCTGGACCCGGCCCGCGCCCTGGTCCCGGTCCTGCGCAAGATGCCCGCCGACGGCATCGGCCTCGGCGACATCATCGCCGACTCCGGCTACTCCCACCATGTCCCCGCCGCCTGGGCCACCCCGCTGCGCCAGGCCGGCGCGAACCTGGTCCAGGACCTGCACCCGCACGACCGCGGACCGCAGGGAACTCACCAGGGAGCGGTCATCACCAACGGAAGTCTCTACTGCCCCGCCACGCCGGAACCGCTGCTGCACCTCGGCCCGCCGCCGCCCGGCGCCAGCAGCGAGCAGACCGCCGCCCGCGACCAGCAGGCCGCCGAACTGGCCCGCCACAAACTCGGCCGTCACACCGCCGACGACGCCGACGGCTACCACCGCGTCACCTGCCCCGCCATCACCGGCAAGATCCGCTGCCCCCTACGGCCAGAATCGATGACCCTGGACCGCGACCGCCCCGAGATCCTCACCCCGCCCGGCCACCCGCCCGCCTGCTGCACCCAGCAGACCATCACCATCGGACCCGACGTCGCCGCCAAAACCCGGCAGAAACACGACTACCCCTCGCCGGCCTGGCGGCGCTCCTACGCACGGCGCACCGCAGCCGAACGATCGTTCTCCACCATCAAAGACCCCGCAACCACCAGCATCGCCCGCGGCTGGTGCCGCACGGCCGGCCTCACCGCCGTCATGCTCTGGACCGCGTGCCTGCTCGCCGTCCGCAACCAGCGCATCCTCGCCGCATTCCAGGCCCGGCAAGACGACAACGCCCGCCGCGCCGCCGCCGGCCGCCCCCCGAGAACACGCAGGAAACGCCGCGCCGCCGCCCCCAGCACGGCATAGGTCGCCAGCCTGTCAGCCCCGTCACTGCTCAGCACCCGGGCAACCCAGCACCCCCGGCAGCCGCACCGCACGCCCGCAGCCCCGCAATGCCGGGCGACATGACACCCCGGCCCCCGGAAACCACTCTGGCCCCGCCCGATCACGCAGGCACAGCCAGACTGTCAGACCCAGATGTGAACATGGAGCTAAGGGGACTCGAACCCCTGACCCCCTGCTTGCAAAGAATGGTCGGTGACTAGGTGCCACCAGCGGCTGTGCAGTTCAGGTGCCAGATCGCTTGCGCGTGAGTGACCGCGAGATCGCGCTTTCTCCCGTCCGTGTGGCACGTCTGTGGCACGGTTCCTGCACACTGCTCCCGTCCTCCTGATAGGTGCCGAGTCTCTACGTGGAAGGTCGGCGGTCCAGGGTGGCGCTTGCGCCATCGCGCAGCGACGCGGAGGCCGCAGGCCGTAGCGCCCTTGACCGGTGACCTTGCGCGGTGACACGATTCCGGCCCGCGAGGAGGGCGGCCACCCGCGCCGACGCAGCCCGCAGTGGCCATGCCGGTGTGCGTTACGGCGCTGAGCTGGCGGCGGCGGGGCTCGGGGCAGACCAGCCCGGGGGCAGTTGCCCGGCGCCGGGCGCCCCCAAGCGCGGAGGCGCCGGGCAGGACTGCCGCCCCGGAGCAGGACAGTAGCCCCTGATCCTTCGCTGTGCCGCTGCGCTCGGCGCCAGGTCACGCCTGTTTCGGCATGATCATCTCCGGCGCCTGCGCTCTGGCGCAGGCTGGCCCGCCTGGTGCTGGCGCGGCCGGAGGCCGTGCCCTTGAAACCGTGAAGAAAATGGTCACAGGGTTGATCAGGGTGGCATTGATCAAGTTGGCCGCTGCGATCAAGAGCAGCGGTTGGGGAAGCTGATGTTGCTCGTCTGTCCGGACCGCACCAGCACTATCTGGGGAGACTTGTCAGCGGATCGCGGCGCGCTGATCTTGTAACGGCCCGGAGCGAGCGCGAGCCGGTAGCGGTCGTGGCGGCCCTTGTATTGCGTGACTTGCGTTGCGACGGTTGTGCCGCCCCGGATGGCAAAGACTGTGACCGGTTCCGGGGCGGCCGGAGGCGGACCTGCGCATGGCGCGGCTATTCCGGTCACGGTGCCGGGCGGCGGCAGGGGTACCAGGCTGTCGGCGACCGACAGGAGGGTTCGTGTTCCGTAGCTGGTGCTGTAGATATTGATGTCGATTCCCCGGTGGTCGAATTCGATCCAGGCGGGATTCGATCCGCAGCCATCGGTGTGCGGGCTTATGACTAGCGCAGGACGCTTGTGAACTTGCCCGATGGTGGCGGCTGCATTGTTCTGGGCAATGAATCGCCGGAACTCGGTCAGGGCGTCGGAGTAGTTCGCTCGGGCAAACGTGATGGTGACCTTGCCCGCAGCAAAGACCATGGCGACACGTCGCCGGTCGTCAACCCAGGCACGGGTTAGATTCGCGGGGCGAGCTGCTGGCACATGGGGAACCAGGACGGGGAACCCGGCCGCAGCCTGTGCGTCCGGGGCCGTGGTCAGCCTGCTGGGACCTAGCGGGCTGCCGTTCCGCGGCCCGCCGCCCTTACTGCAATCCGAAGAGCCACCGGAACGCAGCACGCCGCTGGTGACCAGCACGACGGCCGTGACCAACCCGAGGCAGGCAACGCCAGCCACGGCGGCGAAGACCAACTTGCGCATGGCACCTCCCGCGTCAGAAGGCTTAGTCTGCACATTACCGGCTCAGGAGTGGAAGTGCGGCGGCTGGTCAACGCCGCGGGCATGATCACCCTGGGCAACCCTGTCGTTCAGGTTGGCTCCCCGCTGGCCGGGCAGCGCGCGTGCCGTCCATAGGGCGGCCAGCGCGTAGGCTCGGGATTCGATAATTGCCATGCGCGCTGGCCACTCGACTTCATCCCTGTGGCTGGCCTGGCTGGTCATCTGGCCAGGCCATTTCCGGTACAGCAGGCCGACGTCGCTGATGAAGTAGCCGGGGCTGATGGAGTTGGCGGCGAGCAACAGGCCGGTGTCACCAGATGCAGGCAAGGCCATCCATCCGCCGAGAGCATAGACAAGGTCACGGCGCATGCAGAGCGTTACCGGGTGGACTTGCGCACGGTAGTTGTGCGCTCGCCAGTATTCGAGCACCCGGCCGCGTTCGATGCGGCCCGCGGATGGGTCGGCGTCGAATCCGACAGTGGAGCCGTCCGGCAGGAGGTCGAGGACGCGACATGTGGTCCAGCCGACATCTGGGTTCGCCTCCATGGTCTCGATCTCGCGGCCGAGGGTGCCTGGTGTGAGCTGGTCGTCGGAGTCAAGGACTTTGATCAGCTCGCCGGTGGCGCGGGAGAGGCACAGCGTACGGGTAGCGGCTTCACCAGTTCGACGACCCGTGCCGGGGCTGATCCTGGGGTCCCCAGGCAGCAGGCGTGCGACGTCTCCGGTCTGCCCGTCCTCCTGCACGACCCATTGCCACTGCCATCCGTCCGGCAGCTCCTGAGCGCGCAGCGACTCGTAGGCGGCGGCGAGGTACTCCGGAACTGGCTGAAAGGAGGCGGTGAGAACGGAGATGACTCGACTCATCCCGGCCACCGCTCAAGGGACGTCTGGTAGGTCATGACGGTACGGTCGCCGGGCATGATTACGTCCGAGATCTCGACAACCCGGCCATGGGTGTCGATCGAGGTCTTGCGGAGGACTAGCACGGCTACGCCCGCAGTGATGCCGAGCTGCTCGGCTTCGTCGCCCTGCGGCGGCCGGGCGCTGACCTCGTCTACCCCGGACGGTCGCCCGGTCTGGGTCGTCCGGCTGATCGCGATCGAGGTCGAGCGGAACACGTCCGAGACCATCTGGGTCGAGGTCGCAGGAGACGAGCCCAAGCTCACGATGGATGACCTGGTACAGGTGCCCGGCCTGACCTTCGCCCCATGGGTCACGAAGACGGATCACAAGCTCGTGCGGAGCTTTCGCGCTGATCAAGTGACGCCACTTGATGCGGCTCGCAAGGCCGCATGAGCATACCCGCGAAGCGCCGAGGCCGGGAGGCGGCAACCTCCCGGCCCGGCCCGCCAGATCACGCCATCCCCATAGCCCTGAGAACAGGAGACCTGGGCATGTTCAACGCTACTGGCACGCCGACCTCGTCATCGGCTACGGCCGCCGAGCTCCGCGTCGTCTATCACCCGCTGCTGTGCCCGGAGTGCGGCAGCACGAACGTGGTCGCCGAGGATGTCGAGACCGGCGACGAGGTAACAGAGACCGCGCTGATCTGCCGAGCCTGCGGCAGTGCCTGGCCGGTCGCCTGCGTATGTGACTGGCTTCCCGCTTTCCCTGCGGCCCGTGCCGCCCGACAGGGGGTGACACGGTGAGGATGTCGTCGTTCTCCGGTGACCAGGTGGCCCAGGTCAGCAACCCGGACCCGTTCGCCGTCCCGGTCTGGCGGTCGCCGGTCCTGCACACGCCCGGGTGGATCATCGCCGTGGTGCAGATCACCCGCACGCTGTGGGCGCTGCTGCGGTTCCTGGCCCGCCATCCCGTTGCCGACCTCGTAACCGTCACCGGCTTGCTGGCCTGGCGCCAGCTCGGCTGGCCCGGCCCGGCCGCCGTGGTCCTGGTCCTCGCCGCCGTCCTCGCCATGTGGCGGTGGCGGTGGCCCGCCTCGTTCACCCGGCTTGCCGCACGCCCGGCTCTGGGGAAGTGGCGGCGCTGGGGGTACTCCCGGCACTGGCACGCCGTCATGACCCTGTCCGGTCTCGCGCCGATGTACCGGGGCCGCCAGCTCGTCCCGGTCCTGGGCCGGGTCACCGCCACCGCCTACACCGACCGGGCGCTCGTCCGGCTGGTCTCGGGGCAGTGCCGGGCTGACTTCGCTGCCCGGGCCGACAACCTGGCCGAGAGCTTCGGGGTGCTGCTGTGCCGCATCCGCTCGGCCCGCCGGGGCTGGGTCATCCTGGAGCTGGTCCGCCGCGACGCCCTCGCCGCGATCATCCCCGCCCTGCCCATCCCGCTCCATGCCGACCTGCGCGCCCTGCCAGTCGGACGCCGCGAGGACGGCACGCCGTGGCTGGTCAGGCTCCAGGGGACGCACGTGCTGATCGCCGGATCGACCGGCGCGGGCAAGGCATCGCTGCTGTGGTCCATCCTCCGCGCCCTGGCCCCGCTGCTGACCTCCGGCCTGGTCCGGGTCCTGGCCGCCGATCCCAAGCAGATGGAACTGGCCTACGGCCGGGAACTGTTCGACGCCTACGGCACCTACGCCGCTGACCCGCTCGCCATCGTCGCCATGCTCGAACGCGCGGTCGCCGACATGCAGGACCGCGCCCTGCTGCTCGCCGGACACCAGCGCGACCACACCCCGACCCCGGAGTACCCGTTCGTCGTCGTCCTCATCGATGAAGTAGCGTTCCTGACCGCCTACCAGCCCGACCGCAAGCTCCGCGACCGCGTCACTGCCGCCCTCGCCACCCTCACGACCCAGGGCCGCGCCGTCGGCTACTGCGTCGTCGCCGCGCTGCAGGACCCCCGCAAGGACGTCCTGTCCATCCGGAACCTGTTCCCCGACCGCATCGCCATGCGCCTCGACGAACCCGAGCAAGTCGACATGGTCGCCGGGGACGGCGCCCGCGACCGAGGCGCCCTGGCCGACCTCATCTCACCCGACCCCGCCACCGGCGCCGGGGTCGCCTACGTCCGGCTGGAAGGCGACCCCGACCCCATCCGCGTCCGCGCTGCCTGGGTCTCCGATGACGACATCCGGGCGATGGTGGCCGCCGTGGTCCCGGCCCGGCCCGAGCTGGTCCAGGCGGTGGAAGCCGCATGACCGCCCGCCGCAAGAAGCCGCCCGTCCGGACCGCCCGTGTCGGCTACCAGCCCGCCGACCCGCTCGCCCGCAGGCGCCGGGACTCCTACCACGCCGTCGCGGACCAGCCCGTCACCCTGGGCCCGCTCACCCGCGAACCCGGCCACTCCTTGTGCGGGCTGACCGGGCCGTGGCCCGAACCGCCAACCGGACTGTTCGGCCCGCTGGTCACCTGCCCGGCCTGCCGCGCCCTGGCCGGTACCAACGCCATCGCCATCACCGAGACGCCATGACCGCAGCGGCGTGCACCCACCCGGTACGGCTACGCGGCCGGATCGCCGCCGTGGACCGCGCCACCGGCGAGCTGCGCACCCTCTACGACACCGACACCGAACCAGACGGGGAACTGCACGTGCCGTGCGGCAACCGCCGCGAAGCCGCCTGCCCGCCCTGCTCCGACGTCTACAAGCGGGACGCCCGCCAGCTCGTCAAGGCCGGGCTGGCAGGCGGCAAAGGCCTCCCCGACAGCATCGCCACACATCCGTGCGTGTTCGCCACCTTCACCGCCCCCTCCTTCGGCCCGGTCCACGCCCGCCGCAAACGCGGCACGACCGTGCTGCCGTGCCGTCCCCGCCGTGACGCGAAGGTGCGGGTCTGCCCGCACGGCCGCGACATCTCCTGCCCCAGACGGCATGCCGACGATGATCCGGTCCTGGGCCGGGCGCTGTGCTCGGCCTGCTACGACTACCACGCCGCCGTGCTGTTCAACGCGCTCGCGGGCAAGCTGTGGAAACGGTTCACCACCTACCTGCCCCGCCACCTGGCCCGGCTGGCTGGCACGACCCAGAAGCAGCTCCGCGCTTCGGTGCGGGTCCGGTACGTCAAGGTCGCCGAATACCAGGCTCGGGGCGTGGTCCACTACCACGCCGTGATCCGGCTCGACGCCCCCGGCGACGACTACCAGCCACCCCCGGCGCGGTTCACCGTTGATCTGCTGTGCGACGCCATCGGCCAGGCCGCCGCCGCCGTCACCCTGCCCGTCGATCCCGGCCCGCACGCCGCGCCGCTGCGGCTGCGGTTCGGCGCCCAGACCGACGTCAAGCCCATCCGCCCGGCCGGTGACCTGCCAGGCACCGGCCGCGACCTGTCCGTGCAGGCGGTCGGGAACTACATCGCCAAGTACGCCACCAAAACCCTCGACACCCCCGGCCTGCCCGACCGGCGCATCACCACCCGCCTGGACCTCGACACACTCAGATGCGCCGCCCACTACCGGCGCATGGTCACCGCCGCCTGGGAACTCGGCGGCGGCCGCCTCACCCCCGGCCTGCACCCCACCCCGCTCACCCGGTGGGCCCACCAGCTCGGCCACGGCGGCCACTTCCTCACCAAGTCCTGCCGCTACTCCGTCACCTTCGGCCAGCTCCGCCAGGCCCGCGCCGACCACCGCCGCGCCGCCCGCCACCCCAACGGCGAACCCGACCCCTGGGGCCGCCCCCTCGATGACCGCATCGTCCTCATTATCGGCACCTGGACCTACGCCGGTGGAACCGGCCACACCCGCACCCCCGACGCCGAGCTGGCTATCGCCTCGGCTGACCGCGCTCGGGCACATAGCCGAGCCGCCGCCTGACTCGATGCTTAGCCCCCGAAGGAGTGATGAGTTGTGAGCAAGCCTGCTGATCGGCTGCTGACTGTCGGCCAGGCCGCCGAGCTGCTCGGCACGTCAGTCTGCTTCCCCCGCCGTCTGATCGCGGAGCGGCGCATTCGGTTCGTACGCGTGGGCCGCCATGTCCGCATCCCTGAGTCCGCTCTGGCTGAGTTCATCAAGGCTGGGACGGTCGAGCCGATGACCGCATGGTCGCACCGCCGTCGCCGGGTGGCCTGACATGCCCGGCCACAAGAGCCGCAGCTTCGGCACTATCCGCAAGCTCCCCTCGGGCCGCTGGCAGGCCCGTTACCGGGGAGCAGATGGCTTGCTCCGCTCCGCCCCGTCCACGTTCGCCCGCAAATCGGACGCCGCCCGGTGGCTTGCGCTGACCGAGGCCGAGCTTGTCGGCGGCGCCTGGATCGATCCGGAAGCCGGACGGGTACCACTGGCCGAGTACGCCACTACGTGGATCGCTGAACGGCCGAATCTACGGCCGAGGACGCTTGAGCTGTACCACTATCTGCTGCGTCGCCATCTGGTACCGGGATTCAACGGGCAGACCATCGCGGGCATTACGGAGGCTGACGTGCGCCGCTGGCGGGCCGACCTGCTCGCGTCCGGGGTTAGTCCGGTGACGGCGGCGAAAGCGTACCGGCTCCTGAAATCGATCATGGCTACGGCCGTTGATGACGGGCTGATCCGCCGCAATCCCTGCCGGATCAAGGGTGCTTCGGTCGAGAGGTCACCGGAACGGCCGGTGCTGACCGTGACTGAGGTCTACGCCCTGGCCGATGCGGCCGGGTTCCGCTACCGGGCGCTGGTCCTGCTGGGCTGCTTCTGCGGCCTGCGGTGGGGCGAGCTGGCCGCGCTGCGCCGCTGTGACATCGACACCAATGCGGGCTCCGTCCGGGTGACTCGCCAGCTCACCGAGACGCCCGGCCAGCCGCTGCGGTTCGGCCCGCCGAAATCCGACGCGAGCCGCCGTGTCGTCGTCATCCCGCCGTTGATCCTGGCCGATGTCACTGCGCATCTGGATGCCGACCCGACCGCTGACCCAGCCGCACTAGTGTTCGCCAGTCCGGGCGGTCAGCCGATGCGGCGTAACAACTTCCGCAGCCGGGTCTGGCTGCCCGCCTTGACCGCTACCGGCCTGCCCGGGGTGCACTTCCACGACTTGCGGCATGCCGGTAACCAGATGGTCGCGCACGCCGGGGCGAACCTGCGGGAGCTGATGGAGCGCATGGGCCACTCGTCCACCCGGGCCGCCCTGATCTACCTGCATTCGACCGACGCTCGCCAGCGCGAGCTTGCCGAGGCGGTCGCAAGCCGTGCTCACGCGGAGCTGTCCGCTGGCTCCTGTGGCACGAGTGTGGCACGACCGGGCAAGATCGCCGGTTCATGATCGGTTCGGAGATGATCCACATGCCCGCTGAGCTGGGCTTATCCGGTGGTGGAGCTAAGGGGACTCGAACCCCTGACCCCCTGCTTGCAAAGCAGGTGCTCTTCCAGCTGAGCTATAGCCCCTCGGGTGAACCCGGCTCGCGCCCGCTCGCTGTCCCGGGTCAATGCTGACGCCTGCCCGGCTACGCGAGCCGTGCCGCACCACCGTGCCGCCCGTGCCTCCAGACCGAACGGGGATCGCATGGCCATCTGCGACCCCGCCAGACAGAATATCGCGACCAGCCCCGCGCTAGCGCCGGGACTGATGGCCGGGCCCGGCCGACCACGTGTGGTTACGGGCTGTTCGCCGTTATTGAGCAAGACGACGAGATGTGTCCGGTCGGCTGGATAGACCCGGACGGGACGGCCAGGCATCTCGACAACCAGGGCCGGGACGCCGGGCGGAATATCTTCGACGCTCCCATCGAAGTCCTCGGCGCTAGCTGTCCTCGGCGCAGCTGTCCTCGGCACTAGCTGGACGTGCGCTGATCCGCGTACCCGGGTGTCCCTGGACCTCGGAGGTGACCTGCGGTGATTTGGGCGCGTATTGCTGCCCGCAATCTGGGCATAAGGCGATGCGGCGCCCCGCTCCTGGCGCATGGACACAACTACACGACTAGCGATGACGGATATGAATCCCCGAACAGCATGGTTCCCGGCTGGGCGAGGAACTTTTGCGGCCCCGCCGATAGTGGCTCACATCCGCGAATGGCGTGCCGAGCAAATGGCCAGATTTGCTGCTGGCTGAAGCGCGGCACGCTGGCTCACACGTTACTCGTCCGCGGTCGTCGCCTCGGTCCACAGGTCGAGTTCGGCGCGGTCCGCCTGGACCTTGCGCCACACGGCGACAAGGCCGAGCGCCACCACGGCCAGCATGATCAGCTTCTTCACGGTGTGCTTCCTTTACCTGTTCCGCACGGCGAGTCCCGGGGTCTCGAGCCATCTGAAGTCGCCGCGCTGGCTCCGGATGCCGGTATCCGAGCCGGATCCCGAGCAAGCCTAGCAAGCCGCCCGCTCACCGGCTGCGGTCCACGCGCCCGGAGTCCCATACCGGCTCGGACGCCTCGTAGACATCGCCCGACTCGCCGAAGACGAGGAACCGGTCGAAAGACCGGGCGAACCACCGGTCGTGGGTGACCGCGAGCACCGTTCCCGAATAGCCCTCGAGGCCCTCCTGCAGAGCCTCGGCGCTGGCCAGGTCCAGGTTGTCGGTCGGCTCGTCCAGCAGCAGCAGGGTCGAGCCGGCCAGCTCGAGTAGCAGGATCTGCAGCCGCGCCTGCTGGCCGCCCGACAGGCTGGAGAAGCGTTGCCGCGCGCACGACTGCAGCTCATAACGCGACATCGCCGACATCGCCTCGTTGATCAGCAGCGCATGCTCGGTCATCAGGATCTCCAGCGGGCTTCGGTCCGCCAGGTCGGGCCGGGCGTGCGTCTGCGCGAAGATGCCCGGCACGACCCGCGCACCTAGCCGGCATACCCCGCTGTGCGCGATGTTCTCGCCCTCGAGTAGCCGCAGGAAGTGTGACTTGCCCGAGCCGTTCGAGCCGAGCACGGCGACCCGCTCGCCATACCAGACCTCCAGGTCGAACGGCTTCATCAGGCCGGTCAGCTCAAGGTTCTCGCAGATCACCGCGCGCTTGCCGGTGCGGCCGCCGCGCAGCCGCATGCGGACGTTCTGCTCGCGGGGCGCTTCCTCAGGCGGCCCGGCCTCCTCGAACTTACGCAGCCTCGTGACCGCCGCCTGCAACCGCGAGGCCATGGAGTCGTTGTAGCTGGCCTTCAGCCGGTACATCCGGACCAGCTCCTTGAGCTTCTCGTGCTCCTCGTCCCAGCGCCGGCGCAGCTCATCGAGCCGGTCGATCCGGTCCCGCCGGGCCTGCGCGTAGCCCGCGAAACCTCCGCCGTGCGTCCAGACCCCGCCGTCCTCGACCGTGATGATCCGCTGCGCGGACGCGGCGAGCAACTCGCGGTCGTGGCTGACGAGCAGGACGGTCTTGGGCGTGGCCGCCAGCTGATCCTCCAGCCAGAGCTTGCCAGGAACGTCCAGGTAGTTGTCCGGCTCGTCCAGCAGCAGCACCTCGTTGCCGCCGCGCAGCAGGGACTCGAGCACCAGCCGCTTCTGCTCGCCGCCGGACAGGGTCCGCACCTCGCGCCACTGGCAGCGGTCGAACGGGATGCCGAGCGCGGCAACGGTGCAGGCATCCCAGTGCACCTCGTAGTCATAGCCGCCCGCGTCGCCCCACTCGGCCAGCGCGGCGGCGTACCGCATCTGGGCCGGCTCGTCGTCGCGCTCCATCATCACCAGCTCAGCGGCGTCCAGCCTGGCGGCGGCATCTCTGAGCCGCGGTGAGGCGATCGAGAGCAGCAGGTCACGCACGGTGGTCGCGTCCCTGATACCGCCGACGAACTGCCGCATGACGCCAAGACCGCCACTGCTCGTCACCGCGCCTGCCTGCGGGGTCAGGTCGCCGCTGATCAGCCGCATCAGGGTCGTCTTGCCGGCGCCGTTCGGGCCGATCAGCGCGACCGTACTGCCTTCTCCGGCCCGAAAGGACACATCGTCGAGCAGCACGCGCCCATCGGGAAGCGCGTGGGACAGATGCGCCACGTCAACATGACCCACGGGACTCCCCACCTCACTGACTCTCAGCCAGCCGAGAATAGCCGCACCGCGCAGTTGTGCCAACGGAGTTTCTGCCGGGGCCGCCGGGCGCCCCTAGCGGGCAGTGCCCTGCGCCACTAACGTCGGGCTCATGAATAGTGCTGGTTTGCCGGCAATGCGCCGCCCGATTCCCCTCGGCCGGCGGCGGCTGGACTGGATCCTGCTGGCCTTCTTCGCGCTGAACCTGTTCTTCATCACCTACATCGTCGACATCGAGCAGCTGACGATCGCCAATCCGGCCCATTTCCAGTACCCGCTCTGGCCCCCCAGGTTCTTCGTCGACATGGTGCACTCCTACGGCTCCAGGTACGACCCGCTGCTGATGGCGCGGCCCGCCTTCTGGCGGATGGGCATCTGGATCGACGTGATCTGGAACGGCCCGTTCTACGCGTTCGCGATCTACGCGATCATCCGCGGCCGGGACTGGATCAGGGTTCCGGCGCTGGTGTGGTGCGGCAGCATGAGCGCGGTGGTCCTGATGATCCTGGCTGAGGAGTTCAACGGGATCCATCGCGCGCCGCATTTCGGATTCGTGCTCGCGCTGAACCTGCCCTGGCTGCTGCTGCCTCTCGGCACGCTGGCCCGGATGGCCCGCGCTCACCCGTTCACCGAGCCGGTCAGTGCTCAGGCGGCGCCGGAGGGTGTGGTCCCGGTGCCGCTCGCGGTCCCGGGGAGCCCGCCGTCCGCGACCGCGACCGAGTCCGAACGAGGCCAGCGGTGACGAGGCGGCCGTTCGCGCGCTACTACGGCCCGTGGGCGCTGGTCGCCGGCGGCTCGGAGGGTCTGGGCGCGTCGTTCGCCGACGAGATCGCCAGGCGCGGCGTGAACCTGGTCCTTGTCGCCCGCCGCCCGGAGCAACTCGAGCGGGCCGCGGCCAGGCTCCGCGCCGAGCGCGCCGTGGAGGTCATTACCGTCGCCGCCGACCTGACCGACCGCGCGGCTCTGGATCAGGTGTCCGCGGCGACCACGGGAATCGAGGTCGGACTGGTGGTGGCGAATGCCGCGCTGGCTCCGGCCGGGCCGTTCCTGCATGCCACCGAGGCCGAGATCGCCGGCGCGATCGATCTCAACTGCCGGGCTAGCGTGCTGCTCGCGCACCGTTTCCTGCCCGCCATGGCGGCCCGCGGCCGCGGCGGCGTGATCTTCATGTCGTCTCTGGCCGGGATGCAGGGCGTTCCGACCCTGGCCGCCTACAGTGCCACCAAGTCGTTCCTCATCGCCCTCGGCGAGGGACTCTGGGCGGAACTGCGCGGCTCGGGCGTGGACGTCCTGACCGTCTGTCCCGGCGCGGTCAGCACGCCCGGCTACCAGGCGGCCGCGCGTCCGGCTCCCGGCACGACGGCACCCGCCGTCGTCGCGGCTACCGCGCTCAGGTCGCTCGGCCGCGGCTTCCGCGTGGTGCCCGGCGGCCTGAACCGGGTCAGCGCGTTCACCCTGCAGCGACTCGCGCCCCGCCGCGCCGCAATCGCGATCTTCGGCCAGGCGTCTGCCGCCGCGCTGAGGCAGCCGTCCAAGGCGCCGGCCGAGACGGCCGCCACCGCGAGGTCGGGCCCGGCAGCGGAATCTCGCACCGGACGGTCAGGACACAAACCCGGCCATCATTAGGGCATTAACAAGGCCGGACAGTCAGACAGGGGCCCGCGAGCGTTCGCTCGCGGGCCCCTCGTGCTCGCGAAGACCCGGTCAGGCCCGGGGCGGCCGCGGGTTCAGATCCGCTGGCCAGCCCGGCTCCGGTTCGGGATCGGGCTGGTCGGCTCAGACCGGGATGACGACCGTCTTCATGATCTTGTCGGCCAGGGTCTGCCGCTTGGCGTCCCAGAGCGGGAAGAGGAAGCCGACGTAGCAGATGATGGCGTCGATGATGTGGCAGAGGTCGCGCAGGAAGGCGTTCAGGGTGCCGATCGGCTGTCCGGTCTCCTCGCTGAGGAGCCTGGTGCCGATCACCTTCTTGCCGAGGCTCTGGCCCTGGCCAGCCAGGATGCAGCGATTGTAGAACCAGAACCCCAGGGCGATGAGCAGGAACAGGTAGTAAATCGCGTTGCTGCCGGTGATGGCGCCGATGAAGACGATGGCCGCGTACGGAACCCAGTCGATCAGGTAGGAGCCGACCCGGTGAATCCAGTCGGTGTACTGCGACGCCGGAGCACCGGAGTACGGTCCCTGGGGTCCCTGGTACGGGGGTGGGCCGCCCTGGTAGGGGGGCTGGCCGCCGCCCTGGAACGGGGGCTGGCCGCCGCCGCCCTGGTAGGGGGGCTGGCCGCCGCCGCTGGTACGGGGGTTGGCCGCCGCCTTGGTACGGGGGAGGGGGAGGGCCCTGGTATGCCATTTGGGTTGCCTTTCCTGTTCTCGCCTGCCGATCCGCTAGCGGCAAGCAGTACTGTAACCGGGTGTTCGGGGAGTTTCGTGAGTTTCGTGTTTTCTAAATAAATCCATACCGATGCAGCTCGAACAGCCAGTTCAGCGCCACGATCACGCCCGCGCCAGCACGGACGCGCCGCCGAAAGCGATCCGATGCCGGCCGCGGCGGGGAAGCCAGGCCGGCAGCGCGCGCGACCAGCACCGGCACCGTCCCGGCCACCATGAGCGCGACGAGGCAGGTGAGCGGGCTGGCTGCGGCGGCGGCCGTCCACTGGCCATGCGCCAGTGCGACAGTCGCCGTGGTGAGACCGCAGAACGGACATGGCACGCCGGTCAGCGCGCGCAGCGGGCAGGGGATCCCCTGGCCGCCCGTGTGCGCCATGATCGCGGGGTAGACCGCTCCTACCGCGATGGCACCAGCACTGAACATGGTGATGTGCTCGGGTACCGAGTACATCCTCCGGACAATCACTGCTCTCCTGACCAGACGAAACATCAGCAAGCGGATGCAGCGCATCGTACGTGTTCAGCGTGCTGGCAGGGAACTATTTGCCCATCTCACTCGCGCATTGGCCGCTGACAGATGGATCTAATCGTATAAATACTTCTTATACGGTCATGCGGGTACGATAGGACGGTAGGCCGGCTGCCACATCAGGCTCCTCACCTGAGCGGCCAGGTCGCCTTCGAGGAAGGTCCGGGCGACGCCGTCCTGCCATGCCGCTCGCGCGACCGCGACTGCGACCGCGACCGAGGTGTCCCGCAGTTCCTCGATCAGCGGAAGCAGGGGCGCGCCGGCAGTCGATGTATCGGTCAGCCCGGCCACCGCGTGGGCGGCTGCGGCTAGCATCCCGTCGGTCACCCGCGAGGCGCGTGCGGCGATCACCCCGAGACCTATGCCAGGGAACACGAGCGCGTTGTTGGCCTGACCGATCACGTACCGGGTGCCCGCGTAATCTACGGGCCCGAACGGGCTTCCCGTCGCGACCAGGGCCCGGCCGCCGGTCCACCTGATCAGGTCGGCCGGATCGGCCTCGGACAGCTCGGTCGGGTTGGACATCGGCAGGATCACCGGCCGGTCCACGTGCGCCGCCAGCTCGCGGACCACGTCCTCGGTGAAGGCGTTCGTTCTGGTCGATGTGCCGATCAGGATCGTGGGATGCACCTGGCTGACGACCTCGGCCAGGTCAATTCCGCCGATCTTGTCGTCGCGCTTCCAGCCGGCCGCGTCGGCCGGGTCTCTCGCGAGCCGGCGCTGGGAGTCACTGAGCCCGCTCATGTCGGACGTGATCAGGCCCGCCCGGTCCAGGGCCCAGAATCTGGCCCGGGCCTCGTCCTCGGTGAGGCCGTCGGTCAGCATCTGCGCGCGCAGCTGATCGGCGATGCCCGTCCCGGCCGTGCCGGCGCCGTAGATGACGACCCGGTGCTCGGTGAGGCTGGTACCGGTGGCGCGGACGGCCGCCAGCACAGCAGCCAGGTTGACGGCGCCGGTGCCCTGGATGTCGTCGTTAAAGGTCAGCAGCTGGTCGCGGTACCGGTCGAGCAGCCGCCTGGCGTTGCTCAGGCCGATGTCCTCCCAGTGCAGCATCGCCTGCGGAAACAGCTTGCCGACCGCCTGGACGAACGCGTCGAGGAACCGGTCATACTCCTGCGCCGAGACCCGCGGATGCCGGTTGCCGATGTACAGCGGATCATCGAGCAGGCTCTGCCGGTCGGTGCCGACGTCGAGCATGATGGCCACCGACCGGTCCGGGTCGATGCCGCCGGCGGCGGTGTAGACGGCCAGTTTGCCCACGGCGATGCGCATGCCGCCGACGCCCCAGTCGCCGATGCCCAGGATGGCGCCCGCGTCGGTGGCCACGATCAGGTCGAGGTCATGGCTTTCCAGGCCGGTGGCGAGCAGTGACTCCTCGATCAGGTCAGGATGGTCGACGGACAGGTAGACGCCGCGCGGCCGACGGTACTCGTGGCTGTAGCTCTTGATCGCCTGGCTGATCGTCGGGGTGTAGACGATCGGCAGCATCTCGGTGAGATGGCTGATCAGCAGCCGGTAGAAGAGCACCTCATTGCGGTCGTGGATCTCGGTCAGCAGGACGTTCTTGGCCAGGTCGTCAGGCTGCCGCTGGTACTGGGCGTAGACCCTGGCCACCTGCTGGTCGAGGGTCACGTGCGCGGGCGGCACCAAGCCGGTGACGCCCAGCTCGCGGCGCTCTGAATAACTGAAGGCGGTGCCCCGGTTCAGCCGGGGATCGGACAGTACTTGCCGGCCGCGCAGCTTCGTGTGCCACCTGCCGTCGTCGTCCAGCCACAGCGTGCGCATGGGAAGATCATGGCACGAGGCGCGGCCGCTACTCGTCCTGCTCGGGGTGCGGCCACAGCGCGCGGACCGTCTCGATGGTGTCGGCTTCCTCGGCGAGCTTGTCGTCCCGGTACCGCAGCACGCGAGCGAATCGGAGCGCCACTCCGCCCGGGTAGCGGCGACTGGCCTGGACTCCGTCGAACGCGATCTCCGCGACGAGCTCAGGGCGGACCCGGACGACCCCGTGCTGCGGCCAGCCCGCGGCACCCTCGTCGCGGGCCGCTGACGGCCGCTGTCCCGGGTCGCGTGGCGGGTCGGCGAGCGCGAGCAGCTGGTCGGTCTGCCAGCGGAGCATCGCGTCGGTGAGGCCCTTGAACGTCTTGCCGAGCATGACGAACCCGCCGGTCTCCGGGTCGCGGGCGCCCAGATGGAGATTCGACAGCCAGCCGGTGCGGCGGCCGTGCCCCCACTCGGCCGCCAGGATGACCAGGTCGAGGGTCGTGCGGGGCTTGACCTTGATCCAGTCACTTCCCCGGCGGCCAGCCCCGTATGGCGTGTCGACCGCCTTGACGACCACGCCCTCGTGCCCGCGGGCGATCGCGTCGCTGAAGAACTCCGCCGCCTGCTCGGGGTCCGCGGTGACCAGATGCGGGATCAGCGCGCCAGCCGGCGCGATGGCGGCCAGGTGCTCGAACCGCTCGCTGGCCGGCCGGTCGATCAGGTCGCGTCCGTCCAGGTGCAGCAGGTCGAACAGGAAGGCCGTGAGCGGCACGGACGCGCGCGCCGCTCCCCGGGCCGCGCCCGACGGAGCGGCGGACTGGCTGGCGACCCGCGCCGAGGTGACCTGGAAGGCGTGCGGCCGGCCGTCCGGACGCAGCGCCACGGCCTCGCCGTCGATCACCGCCGTGCTGACGTCCAGCGCCTGCGCCATCGATACGATCTCGGGCACCCGCTCGGTGATGTCATCGAGCGTCCTGGTGAACACCCTGACCCGCTCGCCATCGCGGTGGACCTGGATCCTGATCCCGTCGATCTTCCACTCCAGCGCGGCCGGCGAGATCCGGCCGAGGGCCGCCTCCAGGCTCGGAGCCGACGCCGCGAGCATCGGGCGCACCGGCTGGCCGACCCGCAGCGTGAAGGACCGGAGCGCGGCGATCACCAGCGACCGGCTGTCCGTCCCGGCCTGACTGTCCGTCCCGGCCTGACTGTCCGTCCCGTCTTGGCTCGCCGCTCCGGCCGTCTCGGATGCCGCGGCCATTGCCGCCTGCGCGACGTCAGGCAGTGATCCGCGCAGCTGGTGGGCGCGGCGTACTTCGGCTGCCGGAGCGCCAGCGGCCTTGGCCACGGCGTCGGTCATGACCCCCTCAAGAGCTCCCTGCCGCAGGTCGCCGGCGAGCAGCCGGAAGAGAAACTGGCGCTCGCTCTCGGTCGCACGCCCGACCAGGCCGGCGAGCAGCTCCCGGCGCCGGCCCTGTGACCCAGGGCCCGCCAGGATGCCGATTTCCTCGAACGCGGCGTCCGTCTCGGTCAGGGTCAGCGATGCCTCAGCGACCGGCGCGGTGTGGGAACCTTCGGCAGCGACGGTGTCGGGCAGGCCCATCAGCGCGGCGTATCCGACCCCTATCTGGCGCTGGGTCAGATCACCAGACAGGAACGCGACCGCGATCGGGACCTCGCCAACCGGAACCTGAGCCAGCAAGCTGGCGATCGCGTCGATCTTCGCACGGCGTCCCGCCGTGCGGGCCACCGCGGCCGACGTAGCTACCACCTCGGAGAGGAGCACACGCCCGATTCTGCCCGAAGGCACCGACACCCCGCCCGGCCCGTGTCCAGCGCAGCCCGCCGAATCCTATGATCACGGACATCTATCCACGACACGACCGGCAGTCGTCCGTGATCATGGCGGCAGCCCCATGCCCGGCCACCGCAGCGGAACCTGGTCCGCCGTGATGCCGGGCATGTGGTCTGACCAGCCGGTCAGTGACTCCGGGAGAGCCCGTTGACTTCGGCTTCCCGCCGCGCCGCTTCGGCGCTCGGGTTGAGCACGGTCGACTGATCGGCGGCGCCCCGCGGCGGCATGCTCGGCGGCATGGGCGGCGGCGTCGCGCGCTGCCTGCCGCGCAGCGCCATGGCGGCGGCCGCGGCCGCGCCAGCCGCGAGCATCGCCGTGCCGGCGAGTACCTTCGGGAATCGGCGTGACCGCGGCTTCGGCGGGTCGAGTTTCCGAGCGGCCATGGCCAGCATGGCCGACACCCGGGGAGCGACGGTTTCCTGTACTGAAACGCTGCCGCGAACCGCCCTGACCGCCATCCACGCCCGGACCCTGCCGACTCTCGGCATGGCCCAGGTGGCCGCGGTGCCGGCCCCCTGCCTCGCCGTCATGGCCGCGCTCTTGGTCATCGGACGGGCCTGGTCGGCCAGCTTCGACGCCTGCATGGCGATCTTCCTGGCGCGCCACTGCATGTCGGCCGCCGGGACGGCGGCCTGTTTCCTGGACGTAACAGACACTGATGTCCTCCCCCGTTGTAATCCCCACCGAGAAGTTCCCCGCCCAAGCGCCGCCAATCGCGGCGTGCCGCGTTCATGACCCAAGGCCGCGCATAGGCCGGCCGGGCCGTCCGTGCCCGGGCACTCACCGGGGCGTGGCAGGATTTCGATATGACCAATGACCTCACAGCGACGCTGCGGACCAACCGCGGGACGGTCGTCGTCAAGCTTTTCCCTGACCAGGCACCCAAGACGGTGCGGAACTTCGTCGAACTGGCGGAGGGGGGACGGGAGTGGACCGATCCCGCGACCCGCCAGACCGGAACGGCGAAGCTCTACGACGGAACTATCTTCCACCGGGTCATTCCGGACTTCATGATCCAGGGCGGCGATCCGCTCGGCACCGGCACCGGCGGCCCGGGTTACAAGTTCGGTGACGAGATCCACCCGGATCTGTCCTTCAACCGGCCCTACCTGCTCGCGATGGCCAACGCGGGCCCCGGCACGAACGGCTCGCAGTTCTTCATCACCACGGCGCCGACGCCGTGGCTCACCGGTAAGCACACCATCTTCGGTGAGGTCGTCTCGGGCAGCGAGATCGTCGACGCCATCAGCAAGGTGCAGACCGGCAGGAACGACCGACCGGTTGACGACGTGGTACTTGAGTCAGTGGTGATCGAGCGCGACGGCGGCCCGGCGGAGTCTGGCCGCTGAAGCCATGGCCGTCCCCCCAGGCCCTAGCGCAGAGCCCGGCGTGTCCGCTCCCGCACCGACCTGCTTCAGGCACCCGGACCGCGAGACCTATGTCTCGTGTGTCAGGTGCGGTCGTCCGGCCTGCCCGGACTGCCTGAGGTCGGCCGCCGTGGGCCAGCAGTGCGTCGAGTGCGTCAGGGGCGCGAACCAGGACACCAGGCAGGCGACGGGCCAGTTCGGGGGGCGGGTGTCGACGGGCAGGCCCGTCGTGACGTACACACTCGTGGGGCTATGCGTTCTCGCCTACATCGCCGAGCTGGTCTACGGCAGGACCGTCTACTACGGCGAGATGGTCGGGGCGGCGCGCGGCCTGGGGCCCAACGAGCTGGTCGGCGTGGCGTTTGGCGACTGGTACCGGCTGCTGACGAGCGCGTTCCTGCACGAGCCACCGAGCGGCGGCTTCGGGCTGACCCACATCCTGTTCAACATGTGGGCGCTGATCGTCGTCGGACCGGCGCTGGAGCGAATCCTGGGACGAGTGCGGTTCATCGCCGTGTACCTGGTCAGTGCCCTGGCCGGCTCGGTGTTCTTCTACCTGCTGGCACCCTCTTACCAGCCGGCGCTGGGCGCTTCCGGTGCCATCTTCGGCCTGTTCGGCGCCTGGTTCGTCCTGTCCAGGCGGCTCAGGCTGGACGCGCGGATGATCGTCGGCCTGATCGCGATCAACCTGGTGATCAGCTTCACTATCTCGGGGATCGCGTGGCAGGACCACGTGGGCGGGCTGATCGCCGGCGCTGCGCTGACGGCCGCCTATGCCTACGCGCCGCGGGCGAACCGGACGCTGGTCCAGGTCGGGGCGACCGTGCTCCTGATCGCACTGCTGGTCGTCGGCGTCATCATCAAAGACCAGCAAATCGCCCACACAGTCATCTTCAGGCTCTGACTTCTAGCTGTCACCATGATCGCGGAGACTTTCCGGGGCCCGGCGCGGATTAGTCTCCGTGATCATGAACGCCGGAAGCGGGGGGCGCGGAGGCGGGGGCCCGGGGGGTCGGGGAAGGGCTGGGGCTAGCGCCAACTGGTGGCGAGCATGACGCCGGAGACGATCAGGGCGAATCCGACCACCAGGTTCCACTGGCTGAGCGCCGAGATCGGCAGCTTCTGGCCGCTGACGTAGAACGTCGCGATCCATGCCAGCCCGAGGATCAGGCAGCCGAGCATCAGCGGCACCAGCCAGGGCGGGCTCACCTTCGCCTTCGACGAGCGTGGCGGTGGGGTGTAGACCGCCTTCTTCCTGACACGGGACTTGGGCACGATGTTCTCCTGGTCTCATCCGCGCGGCCAGCGCGCGACCTAGATCGTAAGCGTAGTCGGTCTGGCCCGTTGGCCGGTCCGGCCTCCCGCGGCCCGGGCTACGGCACCCGGCCAGGCAGCAGCCCCGGTGACGCGCTGGAACTCGGCGACGGACTGGGCGAGGCGGACGAGCTCGGGCTCGGTGTCGGCGACGTCGTGCCTGGCTCCACGTAAACGGTCACGATACCGCCGGGCAGGACGGCCTTGCCGCGGGTCGGCGTGGTCTTCCACACCGTGCCGGGCGTCGTGCCGGGCGGCCCGGACACGGACTGGATCGAGTAGGCCAGGCCGGCCTGGTTCAGGCTGGAGACCGCGTCGCTCTGCGACAGGCCCACCAAAGCCGGGACGGCCGTCCCGCCGCCGGAGACCTTGAGCACGATCGGCTGGTCCAGCGCCACGCTCGTATTCGCGGGCGGGTTGGTGCTCACGACGTCGCCCCGCGCGTACCTCAGGCTCGCCACGGTCGCCCCGGTCGTGACGTGCTTCCACCCGGCCGCGTTGAGCTTCGCGGTGGCGGCACTGACGCTCAGGCCAGCGACACTGGGCAGCGTCTTGGCGCTGGGCGGCACGTTGTAGTTGAGCGTGACCTGACTGCCCCTAGGTTCCTTGGTGCCGCCAGCCGGGCTCGTGCTCGTGATCGTGTTGTAGGGAGGGTTGGGCGCCTTGTGCGGGGCGGTCCGCCACTTCAGGCCGACCTTATGCAGCTGAGCCTCGGCGGCAACCAGCTTCAGGCCGACCAGGTTCCTGGGCACAGCCACCTTCGCGCCGCCGCCACCTCCGCCACCGGAGCCGCTGACCAGCTGGTAGACGGCGATCCCGCCGGCGATCACGGCCAGCGCGAGCACGGCGACCACCCACGGCCAGACCGGGCGCCTGCGCCGCTGGCGTCCGCTGCCGTCCTGCTGGCCGTAGTCGTAGGGCGGCAGCGAGCCGGTCTGGCCCTGGAGCTGCGTCTGGCCCATCGGGTCCATCCGCCTGGTGCCAGGTCCGGGCCCGGAGTACGACTGCGTCATCGGCATGGCCGCGGCGACCGGGAAGCCGGACATCGCCCGCTGGATGTCGCCGCGCATGTCGGCGGCCGACTGGTACCGGTCGGCCGGATCCTTCTCCATCGCCCGGAGCACGATCCCGTCCGCCCAGCCGGGCAGGTCGGGATCGACCCGCGACGGCGGGATCGGGTTCTCCCGCACGTGCTGGTACGCGATCGCCACGGGCGAGTCGCCGGTGAACGGCGGCCGCCCGGTCAGCAGCTCGTAGAGCAGGCAGCCGACCGAGTACAGATCGGAGCGCGCGTCGACCCGCTCGCCCCTGGCCTGCTCGGGCGACAAGTACTGGGCGGTGCCGATCACCTGCGCGGTCTGCGTCATCGTGGCCTGGGTGTCGGCCACGGCCCTGGCGATGCCGAAATCCATCACCTTGATCTCGCCCGACCGGTTCAGCATCACGTTGCCCGGCTTGATGTCGCGATGCACGATGCCGGCCCGGTGGCTGTAATCCAGCGCCCGCAGCACGCCGTCGGTGATCTCCAGAGCCCGCTCGGGCAGCAGCCGACGGTCGTCCCTCAGCAGGTCCCTGATCGTCCGGCCGTCGACGAATTCCATCACGATGAACGGGACGTGCGAGTTCCCCGTGTTGTCCTCGCCGGTGTCGTAGACGGCGACGATCGACGGGTGGTTGAGCGAGGCGGCGGACTGCGCCTCACGCCGGAACCTGGCCTGGAAGGTCTGGTCCCTGGCCAGGTCCTCGCGCAGCGTCTTCACCGCGACGACGCGATCGAGGCGGAGGTCACGGGCCTTGTAAACCTCGGCCATGCCGCCGCGACCGACGACTCCGTCGAGTTCGTAACGGCCGCCGAGCAGCCTGGGCTGAGTCATGTCTCGCACTTACGTTACCGTCCTGCGTCGTGGTGGCCGGCTGGCCCGGCGGGATGAGCCATTGCGAGCCGTTGTGAAATCTATGTCATGAGGTGTCCCGGCGGCGACCCAGCCGTCAGGATCCGCAGGCCGCACCTTTCTCAACGCTGCCTCAGGTACGCCTGGATGATCTTGAGAGCGATCGGTGCCGCCGCGTCCGCACCGAAACCGCCTCCCTTGACGATGACGCCGACCGCTATCTGCGGGTTGCGTGCGGGTGCGAAACAGGTGAAAACCGCATCATCGAGATGTGAATTGTTCACGCCGTTCTGCGCGGTACCCGTCTTGCCCGCGATCAGGATGCCGGTCGAGGGGGGCCCCGCAGTCTGGTAGGCGGTACCGCCCGGGTTCTGCGTGACGCCTTCCATCATCGTCGTCAGGTAGCCGGCCTGGGCGGGGGTGATCGGATGGGCAAAAGCTGTCGGCTGGGCGCTCTGCACCGTCGACTGGTCCGGGGCCTTGATCTCCTTGACCAGGTAGGGCTGCATCGTCGTGCCGTGATTGGCGATGGTCGCCGCGACCATCGCCTCCTGCAGCGGCGTCTCGGTGTCGTTGAACTGGCCGATCGCGGACAGGGCCACCTGCGCCGGGTCGGTCAGCAGCGGGTAGGCGCTCGCTGTCACGGGCAGCGGGATCGTCAGGTTCGGATTGTTGAAGCCGTAGGAGTTGGCCATGGTGTGCAGCGCGGTGCCGCCCACCGTAACGCCCAGCTTGGCGAAGGCCGTGTTGCAGGAGACGGTGAGCGCGAACACCATCGTCGGGTTCCCGTTCCCGCAGGGGGCCCCGCCGTCGTTGTACAGCGCCGTGTGGCTGCCGGGCAGGGTATAGGCGGTCGGCGCCGGGATGGTGGACTGGTCATTGGCGACCTTGCCCGTGCTGAACGCGGTCGAGCTCGTGATCAGCTTGAACGTCGAGCCGGGCGGGAACGTGTCGTTGATCGCGCGGTTCAGCAGCGGCTCGGCCTTGTCGCTGACGAGCCGCTTGTCGACCTTGTTGAACTTGACGCCATTCTGCGTGGCCAGGTCATTCGGGTTGAAGCTCGGGTAGGAGGCCAGTGCGAGTATCGCCCCGGTGCGCGGGTCGATCGCGACCGCGGCCGCTGGCTTGCCCATCGCCTGCAGCGCGCTGTAGGCAGCCGCCTGGGCCCTCGGGCTGATCGTCAGATAGACGCTCGCGCCCTGCTTGGGCTTCCCGGTGAATAGGCCCTTGATGTTGTACACGGCCAGGCTGGAGGCGGTCCCGGCCAGGAACTTGTCCTCGGCCTTCTCGATGCCGGTCGCCCCGAACGGGGATGTGCTGGCATAGATGGAGTCGTAGCCGGTGACCGGCGCGTACTCCGGTCCGTACGGATAGAACCGCTGGTAGATCCCGCCCTTGGTCAGCTTGGACCGGGCGATCACCTTGTCGGCGCCGCCCGTGGGCTCGTCGCCGGCCGCGATGATCTCGCCACGCTGGTCCTTGAACTGCTCGGTGAAGATCCTGGCGTTGCCGCTCTCGGCGGCGAGTGTATTGACCCGGAACACCTGCAGGTAGTTGACGTTGACCATGAGCAGCACGAACAGCACCAGGGTCGCGATGGACAGCCTGCGGATCGCCCGGTTCATACGGCGCGCACCACCTGGGTCAGGCCCTCGTCCTGGATCGGCTGCGGCGCCGGCCGCCTGGCGGTGTCGCTGACCCGCATCAGCAAGGCAATCACGATCCAGCTAGCCACCAGGGATGAGCCTCCTTGAGAGAGAAACGGCGTCGTGATGCCGGTCAGCGGGATCAGCTGGGTGACGCCGCCGACGATGATGAACACCTGAAGCGCGAAGACGAACGACAGGCCGGCGGCGAGCAGCTTGGCGAACGGGTCGCGGGTGGCCAGTGCCGCCCGCAGCCCGCGCTGCACCAGCAGGCCGAAGATCAGCAGCAGCGCCATCAGGCCGGTCAGGCCGAGTTCCTCGCCGAGTCCGGTCATGATGAAGTCACTTTGCACCAGAGGCGTCCGAAACGGCTGGCCCTGTCCCAGGCCGGTGCCGAAGATGCCGCCGAACGCCAACCCCTCGAGCCCCTGGGCCAGCTGCTCGGACGAGGAGTAGATGGTGTGCGGGTCGAAGGGGTTCAGCCAGGTCGTGAACCGCTCGTGCACGTGCGGGATGATCGTGCCCGCCAGGCCGGCGCCGGCCACGAACAGCAGGACCCCGATCATCAGCCACGACTTGCGCTGGGTCGCGATGTAGAGCATGGCGATGAACAGGCCGAAGAACAGGGCCGACGTGCCGATGTCGGATTCGAAGATCAGGATCAGCAGGCTGATCGCCCAGAGCGTCAGGATCGGGCCGAGGTCGCGGGCCCGCGGCAGGTCGATCCCGATGAACCGCCGGCCCGCCAGGGACAGCACGTCCCGCTTGGCAACCAGGTAGCCGGCGAAGAAGACGGCGAGCGCGATCCGGGCGAATTCACCGGGCTGGATAGAGAAGCCACCCAGGATGATCCACACCTTGGCCCCGTTGACGGAGCTGAGGCTGGTCGGCAGCAGCGCGGGGATGGCCAGCAGGATCAGGCCGATCGTCCCCAGGGTGTAGGTATACCGCTGCAGGATTCTCGGCTCGCGGATCACCACCAGGACGGCGATGAACGCGGCGACGCCGACTGCCGTCCACATCAGCTGGTACAGGGCGGCGTGGCTGGTCAGTGTGGTGATCGGCAGGCCAGGGTTGCTGCCGCGGCCGGATTCCTGCAGCCGGTAGATCATCACGATGCCGATGCCGTTGAGCACCGCCGCGAGCGGGAGCATGAGCGGGTCGGCCCACGGCGCGAATTTGCGGACGGCCAGGTGAGCGATGGCCATCAGCGCCGCGAACCCGACCACGTACGTCACGAGGCCGGACGGAACGTGCCCATTCAGGCCAAGACCGGCCGCGATGTACGCGAACGCCATGATGAGGATCGCGAAGCCGAGCATCGCCAGTTCCGAGCCCCGCCGGCCACGGGGCAGCGCCACCACGCGGCTAGCCGTGCCGCTGGCCGGGAACTCAGCCATGTTCCTGGCCGCGCTCATCCGGCGGCCCCCGTGGAGATGGCGCAGAATCGGGGCAGCACCGGCCGGGGCGGATAGGAGGCCGTACCCGTAGCCGGCGGGTTGGTGGTGTGCTGGGACTGCCGGCCAGCGGCGGCGCGCTGCTGGCTGGAACGCCTCGCGGGCGTGGCCGAAGGCCTGGCGGACGGCTTGGCCGACATCCGCCTGGCCGACGTCTGGCCGAAGCGGGCCGCGGGCTGGTGGGTCCGCTGGCCCGAGGTCTTCTTGGCCGCCGTCTTCTTGCCCGCCGTCTTCTTGCCCGTCGACTTGCCGGCCGTTGTCTTCGGCTTATGCGCTTCCCAGTCGTGGATGGCGGTCATCACGACCGCGCATTGATAATCCCGCCTGATGTGCGACACGATCTTGTAGGCCGCCCGGAGGCTCACGGCGGGAATCGTCGCCTGGATCTGGCCCGCCTCGCCGCTCGGCACGGACGTGATCGGGATGTTGGTCCGCTGCACCATGCTGGACAGATTGATTCCGGCGACGGCCTGGTCGACGCCGCGGAACACCACGACCCGGCCGTTCGAGGTACCTATGTAGTACTCGTCCTGAGTCAGCCGCCAGCCGTAGACGCCGCCGGCGGAGATCACTGCGAGCAGCACGAGCAGGGTCAGTGACACCACGGGCCAGCGCCGACGCCCGGCCCTGGCCAGCAGGGCCTCGTCATCGTCATCGTCTTCGTCCGCACCGGCCGGGAAGGCCGGGACGGCCGGGACGGCGCCGCCGGCGCCCGCGGCGGATCCGTCGCCTGCGTGACCCGCGGCTGATCCGGCATCGGCGGTGCGGGCCTCCGCGTCCGCTCCGTCGGCCGTGCCGTCGGTGCTCTGGCCAGTGGCGAGCAGATGGGCCCTGGCGGCCGGACTGTCGCTGCGCACCGGCGCGACGGGCTGGTCGGCGCCGCCGGTCAGCGCGCCGACGACAATGACGTCCGTGCTCGGGGACTGGCCCAGGTCGATGTCGATGACGTCGGCCAGTACGCAGGTGATGTTGTCCGGGCCGCCGCTGCGGATCGCGAGGTCGATGAGCTGGCCGACCGCCGCGTCCAGGTCGGTGAGCTCCATCAGCGTCTTGTGCACGGTGTCGTCGCTCACGACGTCCGACAGCCCGTCCGAGCAGAGCAGGTAGCGGTCTCCGACCTTGGCCTTGAGCATCGCGAGGTCGGGCTCGGCCGGGACGCTGCTCTGCAGCGCGCGCATGACGAGCGAGCGCTGCGGGTGAGATGCCGCCGCCTCCGGGGTGAGCCTGCCCTCGTCGACCAGGGACTGGACCAGGGTGTGATCGTGCGTGATCCGGTGATATTCCCCGTCCCGCAGCAGGTAGCCGCGTGAGTCACCGATGTGGCACAGCGCGACCTCTTCGCCCGACCAGAGCAGCGCGGTCAGCGTCGTCCCCATCCCCTCGGTGGAGGGGTCGGACATCGTGATCTGCTTAAGCTCGGCGTTGGCCTCGGCGATCGCATCCGCCAGGGCCTGAAGCATGTCGATACCGCTGGTGTCGGCATCCAGCGGGGCCAGGGTCGCGATGGCGACCGCGCTGGCGACCTCGCCTGCGGCATGGCCCCCCATCCCGTCGGCGATCGCGAGCAGATGCGGCCCGGCGTACGCCGAATCCTCGTTGCCCTCACGGAGCAGGCCGACGTCGGACCGGACCGTGTAACGGAGTGCAAGGGTCATTTGCGCAGCTCCAGGACGGTCTTACCGATACGGACCGGGACGCCGACCGGGACCGGGGTGGGCGCGGTGACCTTCTGCCGGTCCAGGTAGGTGCCGTTAGTAGATCCCAGGTCCTCGACGATCCACTCGCCATTCTGCGGAAACAATCTGGCGTGCCTGGTCGAAGCGTAGTCGTCCGTCAGCACCAGGGTGGCGTCTGAGGCTCGGCCGACAGTGATCTGCTGCTCGCCCAGCGTGATGGTCGTGCCGGCCAGGTTACCGCCGGTCACCAGGAGCGTCCTGGGAGCGGCCCGGCTGTGCCTGGCCGGCTTCTGCGGCTTCTGCGGCCTGACCGGGCCGGTCGGCTGGTTGTGACGCGATTGCTGCCGGGCGGCCCTGCGCTGGCTCCTCGGCGAGGCCGGCTGATCGAACAGGTCGGTCCGGACGACTCCCACGGCAGCGATGACGAACAGCCAGAGCACTGCGAGGAACGCCAGCTTGATGATGTCGAGGGTGAGCTGGTTCATCGGGTCATGAGTCCTCAGGTGGCCGACAGCCCACGGCATCCTCCGCGTGGACCGCGGCTGCTGGGTAAGGAACTGGTTGCTTCCTGCTGTTCGTCAGTACGTACCATCCCTGCGGAATACCAGGGTCGTGCGGCCAAGGGTAACGCGAGTACCGTCCGTGAGGGAGATTCTCCGGATCGGTTGGCCGTCCACGAAGGTTCCGTTCGTCGAACCCAGGTCCACCAGCACCACGTCGCCATCCTCCACCCGGATCTCGGCGTGGTGCCTCGAAACGCCCTGGTCCACGAGCCTCAGATCGCAGTCGGTGCCACGGCCGAGAATGGTCAGCGGTGAGGTGAGCGGGAAGGTCCGCTGCGTTGCCGCGCCATGGCCCGGCTCGGCAGTCGAGACAAGCAGCCGCGGCGACCCAGGAAACCCTTCCTGCGGCCGCGGCAGGTCACTGACCGGACGCCGGATCTCGCCGTCCTCTACCGTAGTTCCCCTGATAACGCCTGAACGGATGCGAAAGGTTCCGATCGTCAGGTCGGGCACGCCCTCGAAGCGGATCCGGACCGGGCCGACGAAGGAGTAGCCCTGTTCCCTGGCGTAGTCCCTGGCCAGCGTGGCGAGCTCGAGGCCGAGGCTGTCGGCGTAGACCTCCAGCCGGTCGTAGTCGGCCTGGGCGATCTCGGCCACGAAATCGTTGGGGACCAGCGTCCGGCCCTGGGCCACAATTGCCGCCCGGTCGTCCATCTCGCGCTGCACGGCGCCGGCCACTTCGGTCGGCTGCAGTTCAGACTTGAAGGCACGTGCGAAGCCACCGTCGTACATCTCCTGAAGCCGGTGCTCGAAGCGCTGCAGCACTCCCACCATGCACCTCCTGTCCCGTTCGGAATCGATGGTATCGGCGACATGGCATAGCTCGGAGCGTGCTAACCTGCCAGTGCCCCGAGGGCGGGTGGCGGAACGGCAGACGCGCACGGTTCAGGTCCGTGTGTCCGAAAGGACGTGAGGGTTCAAATCCCTCCTCGCCCACATCACTCCTGCGGCGGCGCACCGCTCCACCCCGGTTCCCTGGCAGGCCCACCCCAGTGTCCTGGCAGAATCATTATCGTGCCCGAACTTCCCGAAGTGGAGTCACTTGCCGCGGACCTGCGCGATCGCGCTCTCTTCCGCGTCATAGATCGTGCTGATATTGCCGAGTTCTCGGTCCTGAAGACCTACGATCCGCCGCTGTCCGCGCTGCACGGCGCCGTCCTGACCGACGTGACGCGGCATGGCAAGTTCCTCGACCTGGTCACCCGCCCAGCTACTGCGGACCAGCCCGGTGCGGGCCAGCCCGGTGCGGGCCAATCCGGTGCGGGCCAGTCCGGGACCGGGCCGCTGCACCTGATCACGCACCTGGCCAGGGGCGGCTGGCTCCGGTGGCGCGACGAGATGCCGGCCCAGCCGGCCAAGCCGGGCAAGGGACCGCTGGCGTTCCGGCTGCGATTCGCCGACGGCGCGGGGTTCGACCTGACCGAGGCCGGGACCCGTAAGCGACTGGCCGTCTACCTCGTGACTGACCCCGCCGCCGTGCCGGGCATCGCGGCCCTCGGCCCCGACCCGCTGGCCCCCGAGTTCACCGCCGAGGTGCTTGGCCGCCTGCTGGCGGGGCGCCGGACGCAGATCAAGGGCGTGCTGCGGGATCAGAAGATCATCGCGGGCATCGGCAACGCCTACTCCGACGAGGTGCTGCACGCCGCCCGGATGTCCCCGTTCCGGCTCGCGTCCAGCCTGACCGAGGCCGACGTGGCCGCTCTGTACGACGTGATCATCGGCACCCTCCGCTCGGCGATCGAGCGGTCCGCCGGGCTCGCGGCCTCCGACCTGAAGAAGGAGAAGAAGGCCGGGCTAGCGGTACACGGCCGAGCCGGTGAGAAATGCCCGGTATGCGGAGATGTGGTACGCGAGGTCTCGTTCGCCGACTCGGCGCTCCAGTACTGTCCTACCTGCCAGACCGGCGGCAAGCCCCTAGCCGACCGCCGCCTCTCCCGCCTCCTCAAATAACCCCCACCCCGCCTCCCCGCTCCCCGCCCCGCCCCCGCTCCGCTCCCCGCCCCGCCCCCCGCTCCGCTCCCCGCTCCGGGTTTCATGATCACGGCGAGTTTCCGTGTTGCAGCGCGGTCAACTCGCCGTGATCATGAAGGAGCTCACGGTCGCGGGAGTTATCCACATGGGGGGCGGGAGTTATCCACAGCGGCTGAGTTGCCGGTGGCCGGTCCGGCTGTGCCGGAAGAGGCTGGTGGCCATGCGACCAGCTTTATCGCCGGCCTTCGGCGAACTGACCGAGACCCAGCGAGGGGTTATTTCGCGCCAGCAGGCGATCGCGTGCGGCCTTACTCCCGACGCGATCGACTGGCTGATCACCTCCGGGCGCTGGCGGTCCCTGCGACGGGGCGTCTACGCGACCTTCACCGGCGATCCGACGAGAGAGGCGGTCCTGTGGGCCGCCCTGCATCGTGCGGGGAACGGAGCCGTTCTCAGTCATCAGACAGCGGCCGAGTTGTTCAGGATCACTGACCGGCAGAGCTCGCTCGTGCACGTCACGATTCCCGCGAGCCGCCGCGTCGTCGGGTGCGACGGCATGGTGGTGCACCGCTCGGCGCGGCTGGCGGAAGCCCGGCATCCGAGCCTGCTTCCGCCGCGGACCCGGATCGAGGAGACCGTTCTTGACCTCGTCGCGCAGGCAGCGACCTTCGACGCGGCGTTCGCCACGGCCTGCGCGGCCTGCCAGCGCCGCCTGACCACGGCGGGCCGGCTGGCCGCTGCGATGAAGAGTCGCAAGAAACTCCGCTGGCGAAATCAGCTGCTCACGGCGTTAGCCGAGATCAACTCCGGGGTCCACTCGCTTCTTGAGTACAAGTACGTGCTCGATGTCGAGCGTCCGCACGGCCTCCCGCAGGCCATCCGCCAGGCCAGGATCACCAATGGGGGCCGAACATCATTCCTGGACAACTTGTACGGCGAGTACAGGCTGTGCGTGGAACTCGACGGCAAGGAGGCCCACCCAGACGATCAGCGCTGGCTGGACATCCGGCGCGCCAACGCGGCCGCGGCGAGTGGCATCACAACACTCCGGTACGGCTGGTCGGACATCGATCGCCGACCCTGCCTGACGGCGTTCCAGGTGGCCACCGGCCTGCAAACCCGCGGCTGGCCCGGCACCCTCCGCCGCTGCGGCGTTTCCTGTCGCATTCCATGATCGCGGCGAGTTGACCGCGCTCTGACACGAGAACTCGCCACGATCATGAAACCGATGGGGGAGGAGCGGGGGGAGGAGCGGGGAGGCGGGAGCGGGGGGCGCGGGGCGGGGTTAGTGGAGGATTTTGTGGAGTTTGCTGAAGAGGACTAGGTCGCAGCCGCCGTCCAGGACTATTCGGTGCACGGGCTTGCCGAGCCAGGTTCCCGTGACCAGGATCTTCTGGTCGCTTCTCAGGATCATCGGGCAGGCGATCGCCTTCGACCTGGGCGCGAACGGATTCTTGAGCCTGAGCAGCGCCGCGCACGCGGCGGCCGGGTCGGGATGCGTACCGCCCGTGGGCTCGCAGGTCAGCGTCAGGTGCTTCGGCTGGCTGGCCGGAGCGCCGGTGAAACTGAACGTCAGCGTCACCTTCGCCGGAGTGCCGGTCCCGCCCTGGCCGCCCGGCGCGGCCGCGGAACCGCAGCCAGCCGCCGCCAGCACGGCGGTAGCGACCCCGGCTAGCAGGAACCGGTTCGCCCGCCCGGTCGGTCGGGCCGGGTCCTTGCTCCGGTCGCTCGGGCGATTACACCTGATACGGCGACTTGTGCGGAGCCGCTCCGCAAATGGGTAGGAATTCACGATCATTGGACGCGCGCACTCCCGGACAGGTTCCGTGCTGACAGTGATCAGTGGCGCGGCGGCGGTGTCGTGTCAGGCTTGGCAGATGCGCAAGCTCCTCGCTGATCTGCGTGCCGTCACCGGTCCCGCGCACGTGCTCGCTGAGCCTGATGTGGTGGCAGGCTACGCCACGGACTGGACCCGCCGTTACGCGGGCACCGCATCCTGCGTGGTCAGCCCCGGATCCACCAGCGAGGTCGCGGACGTGATCCGCGCCTGCGCCGGTCACGGCACGCCGGTCATCCCGCAGGGCGGTAACACCGGCCTGGTCGGCGGCTCGGTCCCGGCACCTGGTCCAGCCTGGCCGGCTCCGGTGATCCTGTCTGCCCGCCGGCTGGCCGGCCTTGAGCCCGTCGACGTGGCTTCCGGCCAGGTCACGGCCGGTGCCGGGGCCACGATCGCGCAGCTGCACGGCCACGCGGCCGCGGCCGGGTTCCGCTACGGCGTCGACCTGGCCTCGAGGGACTCGGCCACCGTGGGCGGAACGATCGCGACCAACGCCGGCGGGATCCACACGATCAGGTACGGGCCGACCAGGTCACAGCTGGCCGGGATCACCGCGGTGCTCGCCGACGGCAGCGTGATCAGCAACCTGTCGGGGCTGACCGCCGGCAGCGCCGGCTATGACCTCGCGCAGCTCCTGACCGGCAGCGAGGGGACGCTCGCGGTGATCACCCAGGCGCGGCTGCGGCTCCGGGCCCCCGAGCCGGCCGGGGCGGTGCTGCTCGCCGGGACCGCGGGCATCGGCCAGGCGGCCGACTTGCTGGCGCGGATCCGGGCGGCGGTTCCCGGGCTGCTGGCGGCGGAGTACGTCGACGCGGCGGGCCTGGCGCTCGTCCGGGAGGCAGCCGGGCTGCCCGGCCCGCTGCCGACGGCCTACCAGGGGTACCTGCTCGCTGAGCTCGCCGGAACTGATCCCGCGGGGGATTCCGACATTTATCTGCAACGGCTCGCACTCGCGGCTCTCCCGCCCGATACGGCCATCGCCCAGGACGCGGGCGGCATGGCCGCGCTGTGGGCGTACCGGGAGCGGCTGGCCGAGGCCATCGCGATCGCGGGTATCCCGCACAAGATCGACGTGGCGGTCCCGGCGGGCGAGCTCGAGGCGTTCTGCGCCGGACTCGGTGAGGTCGTCCGGGCGACCGCGACAGGCTCAGGCGGCGAGGCCCGGTTGATCGTGTTCGGCCATATCGGCGTCGGGAACCTGCACGTGAACGTGCTCGGCCCGGACCCGGCCGATACCGAGGTCGACGCGGCGGTTGCCAGGCTGGCGGCCGCGCACGGCGGGTCGGTCGCCGCCGAGCACGGTGTCGGCCGGGCCAAGACCGGCTGGCTGGGCTGGACCAGGTCCGCCGCCGAGATCGCCGCCATGCGCTCGGTCAAGGCGGCCCTGGATCCGGTCGGCCTGCTCAATCCCGGCGTGCTGCTCCCCCCGCCGGATCCGGCTGGCTCCCCCGGCTGATCCCGCACGATCACGGTCGCCCTGGAGGACCTCGTCAGCGGCTCTGGCTGATCCCGCACGATCACGGTCGCCCTGGGGGACCTCGTCAGCGGCTCTGGCTGATCCCGCACGGTCACCGTTCGCCCGCCCCGCCACCGCCGACCCGGTCACGGCTCGCCGCGGCGGCGCGAGCTCGTGGCGTTCGCTGACACCGCCCTGGCCGGCCGCTGGAACCAGGAGCGGTCGCCGGCGGCGGGTTCGCCGGGCCGGACTCGCTCACCGTGCGGCGGCGCTGGCGGTGCGCGAACTGTTAATCTTGGTCGGTCTGTGCCCTTGTGAACGATCATTCGTTGCCGCCGCCTGCGCTTTTGCTGATCTGAATTGCCGATCAGGTGTCACGATAGGGGCGTGTGGCGCAGGCGGGCGGCGACGGCAGGGCCAGATCAGGCACGAATCGATGCCACGGCGCAAGCCGTCATCGACTGCGCGCCCGGCCCGATCATCGCTCTCGGCAAGGACCGGACCGTGTGCGTCTGGAATCCGGCCGCCGAGCGGATGTTCGGCTGGACCGCCGCCGAGGTACTCGGGCTGGAGCCGCCGATCATCCCGAGGGAACTGCGGGCCGAACATAACGCGGTCCTCGAGCGGGCCACGAGCGGCGGTCAGGTGTCGCTGGCGACCAGGCGGATCTCCAAGGCGGGCGAGATGCTCGACCTGCGCATCGACACGAGCAGCCTGACCGACGCCCAGGGTGGGCGGCTCGGCTGGATCATCCTGTGTCATCACAGCGACGAGGACGACGCGGTCCGCCACTACATGGCCGATCGTGCGCGGGTCGTGCGGCGGCTCGGCGACGTCGTCGCCGATATGAACGCCGACCTCGACCTCGAGGCCGTCCTGGACCGGATCGCGGCCAGCCTGCGCGAGCTGACCAGGGCCGACGCCGGCGGGTTCGTGCTGATCGAGGGTGACCGGCTGCGCCTGGTGTCGATGGACGGGCTGCCCGGCGAGCTTCGCGGCCGGACCGCCGACATGCCGAGCAGCCTGGTCGGCGAGCTGATGCGGTCAGGCAACAGCGTGCTGATGCGGACGGGCGAATCCGGCCGGTTCGACGACCTGATCTGGTCGGCGCTGCCTGGCCTGCACACGATCACGCTGAGCTTGTCGTACGTGGCCGGACGGCCGTACGGCGCTCTCTATGCCCTGTACAGCAGGCGCAAGGTCGGGCATGTCGACCTCGAGCTGCTCGAGCTGCTGGCCGGGCACGCCAGCGTGGCGCTGTCGAACGCCACGGCGTTCGCCGAGGTCGTGCGGCAGCGCGCGCACGAGCGCGCCGTGATCGACAGCAGCGCGGACGGGATAGCCGTGCTCGACCAGGACGGCCTGGTCCGGCAGTGGAACCCGGCCGCGCACGCGCTGACCGGGGTCTCGGCGGCGCAGGCGACCGGCAAGCCCCCGCCGTTCCCGCTGCCAGAACCCGGGGCGACGCTGACCTGCCGGCTGTCGAACGAACGCTGGATCGACGTGCTCTGCACGGTGCTTGAGGGCCGGGACGAGCAGGTGGTCGATTTCCGCGATGTCACGGCGGCCAAGGAACTCGAGGAGGCCAAGGACCTGTTCCTGGCCACGACGAGCCATGAGCTCCGGACGCCGATCACCGTCGTCCAGGGCTTCGCGAGCACGCTGGCGAACCGGTGGGACAAGCTGCTCGACGGGGACCGGCGGGCCGCCGTCCGGACAATCGCCGAGCGGGCCGAGTCGCTGGCCAGGCTCGTCGATCAGCTGCTGCTCGGCTCCCGGGCCGGCGCTAACCGGCTGACGGTCAGCAACGAGCCGTTCGACCTGGCCAGGCTGCTGCGGGAGGCCGCGAAGGTGTTCCGGCCGCTGTCAGAGCGGCATGTGCTGGTCGCCGACATCCCGGACGACCTGCCCGCGGCGCACGGCGACGCGGCAGCGACCGACAGTATCGTCAGTCAGCTGCTGGAGAACGCGTTCAAGTACTCGCCCGATGGCGGCACGGTGACGATCAGCGCGCGGGGGGCACCCGGGGCCAGCGAGATCGAGGTCACCGTGCGGGACGAGGGGATCGGGATCGCCGCGGCCGATGTCGAGCGGGTCTTCGAGCGCTTCGTGCAGGGCGAGGCCGGCGACCGCAGGCGGTTCGGCGGGATCGGACTCGGGCTGTACATCGTGCGCCAGCTGGCCAGGGCGCAGGGAGGCGAGGTGACGGCGGCGCCGGCGCCGGCGCCTGACCGGGGTACGGTCATGCGCCTGACGCTCCGCCGGGCCGGGGGCGACGGCACCGGGTCCGGGGAGGACTCGGCCGGCGGCGCCGGGGCGGCCGCGTCCGGTACCGCCGGCCCGGGGGCGGATGCCGGGGCGGGCGGGGCTGCCGGTGCTGAAGCCGGAGGTGCCGGTGCTGAAGCCGGAGGTGCCGGTGCGGAAGCCGGAGGTGCCGGTGCGGAAGCAGGGTCTGCCGGTGCGGATGCCGGGGGCGGCGGGGCCGGGGCGGACGGCGCGGGGACGGGCGAGCCCGGAACCGGTGCGGCGATGGCCGGTCAGGCTGACCGTCCGGCCGGTCGTCAGGAGAAGTCGGCGCCCCCCAGCGGCCGGAGGGTGCCGCCGATGCTGTCCCGTTCGCTGCTGCCGCGCCCCAGGACGCCAGCCGACGACGGGACCAACCGGCCGGACTGACCCAGCCGGTCATCGCCGTCATCGGGACGGGCGAGGCTGGCGGCGGCGACGTGGCGCAGGCTCAGGCCGTGGCCGGTTCCGGCGCGCTGATCCGTTTCCTGGTGATCGGATCCCTGGTGACCTTCTCGCCGCCCGAGACCTCGATGTACCGGTCGATGATGCCGACGACGTCCTCACCCTGCTCGACGATCTTGCCGCGGTCGAGCCAGATCACCCGGTTGCAGGTGTCCTCGACTTCCTCGAGGTCGTGCGCGACCAGGAAGACGGTGCCGGCCTGCTGGCGCAGCTCGTCGATCCTGGCGTGGCTCTTGACCCGGAACTCGGCATCGCCCGTGGCGAGCGCCTCGTCGATGAGCAGGATCTCGTAGTCCTTGGCCGCCGCGATCGCGAACCGCAGCCGCGAGCCCATGCCGGAGGAGTAGGTCTTCATCGGCAGGTGGATGCTGTCGCCGACGCCGGAGAAGTCCACGATTCCCTCGTACTTCTCCTTGATCTCCGCCTTGGTCATCCCCATCGCCAGGCAGCCGAGCACGACGTTCCGCTCCCCGGTGAGGTCTTCCATCAGCGCCGCGTTGACGCCGAGCAGCGAGGCGTCGCAGATCGTGTAGACCGTGCCCTGCTCGGGCGGGAGCAGCCCGGCGATGGCGCGCAGCAGCGTCGACTTGCCCGAGCCGTTCCGGCCGATGATCCCGATCGCGTCGCCCCGGTAGGCGACGAAGGACATGCCGCGGATGGCGTGCACCTGGTGGATCGTCGGGCGGGTCTTGCGGCCGAGAATCCGGAACAGGGCGGTCGAGGCGGTGCCCCGGTCGCCGCCGGCCCCATAGACCCGGTAGACGACGTGCAAGCCGTCGACGATCACGGTCGGCTCAGCCACGGCCGTAGAACACCTCCTTCCTCCAGAAGTACCAGAAGCCGAGGAGGAGCGCGACGACGGCCCAGCCGGCGGCGAGCGGCCACAGGTGACTGGAAACGAAGGTCGCGTGGCAGTAACCGCTGCCGTACTCGCTCAGCGGATACGGGCCCTGGGTCAGGTCCAGCTTCTTCGCCGCGCTCCACAGGGGCGGGCTGATGGCCGGCGGCCGCGTGACGGCGGTCTGGAACGTCCAGGCCGTGCACTTGGCCGCGTTGTATGGCATCGCGCCGAACGCGCTCAACCGCTGGCTGGCGAGCAGGGCGTTCCTGACCAGGGTGATGAAGATGGCGGCCGGGTTCAGCTGCAGCAGCGTGGTCGCCCACGCGTGGTTGTAGGAGTGCTCCGCGACGAAGATCTGGATGCTGTAGATGACGCCGGAGACGTACAGCCAGGTCCGCATCAGGAACGGCAGCAACTGCGCGAAGTCGTTGATCCGCGCGCCGGTCCTGGCCGCGAACAGGGCGAGGCCGGCGTTGAAGACGGTGAGCAGCGCCAGCGCCGGGATGACGAGCAGCCAGTCCCAGGTCACCGGCTCCCCGGTGATCGGGACGAGCACGAACAGGACGACCATGGACAGCGCCATCTGCTGCAGCTCGATCATCACGTAGGCGAGCGGGAGCGAGGCACGCGGGAACTGCAGCGCCCTGATCAGCGGCAGGCTGTCGGTGATTACCTTCGAGGTGGAGATGAACGTCCGCTGCGTGAAGCTGAAAACGAAGACGCCGGTCACCAGGAAGGCCAGGTAGTCTGGCACGCCGCGGCTCACGCCGGTGATGATCAGGCCGAAGATCAGGAAGTAGACGCCCGCGTTAAGCAGCGGGGCGAGAATCTGCCACAGCTGTCCGAGCTTGGCCTCGGTGTACATCGCGACGTTGCGGGCCGTGGCGAAGCCCATGATGAAGCTCCACCGGCGGCCCAGCTCGCGCAGGTACTTGCCCAGCGTCGGCCGTTGCGCGCTGGGTCGCAGGCCATACTCCGCGGCCAGGGCGGCCAGTGCGCCGTCCGGCTGCCCAGCCGGGTCCGTCTTCTCGTCGCCGGCGGCCTCGGCCTTGCTGTCGAGCAACTGGCCAGCCGAGTCGGGCCTGGTCGACCTCATGCGTCGAGAACCGGGCACGGCCGGCCGCCAGAGCGCACGATTATCACGGCGCCGACTGTACCCGAGGAGTGCTCTTAAGCCTGCTGCGGACCGCGAAGACGGGCCGGTGACGCCTAGTTCGCCCGCCGGGCCCGATGGTCGCCGCGAGCGTGCGCCAGATCGCACGGTACCGGCCGGCAGTGCGTCGAGCCGTACCGGTCCGGGGCGAGTCGTGCGCCGTCACCTCCGCTCCTTCTCCACGCTCAGCTGCAGCTCCACTGCAGTTCGGATAACGATCTTGTAACGCCAAGGGTGCTTCAAAGGGTGGTCAGCGGCACGCAATCCCTTGCTGGCTTGGAAGAGTCGTGCTGGCGCTTCCACCCGGTACCCCGGCCGGCGCTCGATGGTGAGCAGTGCCTCAGGTTTGGCCGGTTTCCCGCGCCGCCAGTCCGGGCATCGGAATCGTTGCAGCAGCACCGGAAGATCGCGTCGCGATGTCGAGGCGGGTGGCCAGGGAGGTGAGGGCGTCGAGCGTCGTCCACCTGCCGTGCGCCCCGGCCAGCGTTGCCCTCGCGCGCCGGGCACTATCCGACGATCTCAGGGCGGCCGGGGTCTTTGACCAAGCCGTCAGGGACGCTGCGCTCGTCGTCAGCGAGTTGCTCAGCAACGCGATCCTGCACGCCTACCCGCTTCCAGGGGAGCGGCTCCAGGTCGCCTGGGCCGTGGACGGCAGCTCGGTCGAGGTGGCAGTCAGCGACGGCGGCAGCGCGACCGTCCCGCATGCCGGCCACCCGCTGCCGTCGTCGATCAGCGGTCGCGGGCTGAGCATCGTCGAGCACCTCTGCCAGACCTGGGGCGTGCGGGCCGATGATGTGGGGCTGACCGTCTGGGCCGTGCTCGCGGCGCCCCGGTACGACGGCACGGCCGACCAGGGGGACTCCGGCGGCGGGTGCGGGCTCGCCGAGGCCGCCGAGCCCGCGAGTTCATGGCCGCGGGCCGACGTCGTGGCCGGCCTGCGGATACCTGGCCTGTAGGCCAGTCAGAATCTGGCGTGAGCGGTATTTTCAGGGGCCAACATACCGTGATGCGTAATCCGGCAGGGATTGGTGATACTCCCTGGAGGGGTTGCCTGTCCGGGGGACGGCAATGGGGACCGCGGGGGAATCGTGAGCTACAGCATTGGCACGGACAGTGAGGTCGGCTGTCTGCGGACCGTGCTGGTGCACCGCCCCGGGCCCGAGCTCAAGCGCATCACCCCGCGAACGCGAAGCAGGCTGCGGTTCGAAGGCCAGCCGTGGGTGGCACGCGCGCAGCAGGAGCATGACGCGCTGACCGAGGTTCTCCGGGATCGCGGCACCGAGGTCCTGTACGTCACCGAGTTGCTCCAGGATGTCCTCGAGTACCAGTCGGCGCGAGATGAGTCGATCGCCTCGGTGCTCACCGACTCCGAACTCGGAGACGTCCTGGGGGGCAGCGTGCGGGAGCACCTGGAGTCGCTGCCGCCGGAGGACCTGGCGGCCGTCCTGATCGCCGGCCTCACCCCGGCCGAGCTCAGATCGGGCAGCGGCCTGGTCTACGACCTGCTCGACCCGCACGACTTCGTGATCGACCCGCTGCCGAACCTCGTCTACACCCGGGACTCGAGCACCTGGATCGGGGATCAGGCCGTCGTCGCCAGCCTGCCGGGCCCGCGTCGCCGGGAGAATGAGCTCATGGCCGTCATCTACGGCCACCATCCGCGCTTCAGCGGACTCAGGTCTCATTACGAGGCCGGACCCAAGCAGCTCGACGGCGGCGATGTGCTGCTGCTCGCGCCCGGCGTGGCCGCCGTGGGCGTCGGCGTCCGGACCACGCCGGCCAGCGTCGAACGGCTGGCCACGCACCTGCTGGCGGCCGGCGTGGTGCATACGGTGCTCGCCGTGCCGATGAACCAGCGCGGCGAAGGCGGTCATCTGGACCGGGTCTGCACGGTGGTCGCTTCCGGCGTCGTGATCATGGTTCCGGCGCTCGCCTTCACGCTGACCGCGCTGAGCATCACCGCCCGCTTCGGCGAGCTGCGCGTGTCCCGGCCCCGGCCCTTCCTGGAGGCAGCCGCGCAGGCCATGGGCATCGACGGGCTCACCGTCATCGACACGGGGCTGGACACCAGGTGCGGAACGGCCGGCCAGTGGGACGACGGCGGCAACGCGCTGGCCATCGCCCCCCAGGTCGCTGTCTGCAACGAGCGGAACGTCGAGACGAATGCCAGGCTGGCCGCAGCGGGGTTCGAGGTCATCACCGTGCCGGGGAGTGAGCTCGGTGCCGTCCGCGGCGGCCCGCGCGGGATGTGCGCTGCTGTCAACAGGGATCCGGCGATCATCACTGGGCTGGATCAGGCGTCGGACGAATCCGGCCGCCCGGCCGGAGCCGATCTGGCGGACCCGGCGCCCATCGCGGGCTCACGGGTTCCTGAGCCGGCCGGATCGGCGGCCGATCAGGCCCGGCGGGTGGGGGAACTCACGCCGATGCGGTGACCGGCGTAGCTACGGCCTGACTCTGGACCGCCGGCCCACGCGGAAGAGCCCGATCCCGATCACGGCGATCAGGACAATCCAGAAGCCGAGCACCAGGAAGTGCACGACGCTCCAGAACAGCATCCAGAGAATCACGAGGATCGCGGCCGCCGCGATGATGAACATGATGATGCGCGCCATGCCATCCACACTACGCGGATCCCGGCAGTTCGCCCGCCGCGAAGGCGGTAGATTGCGGTGGCTCAGACTGCCGCGCGGCCTGCGCCGCGCCGCGCAGGCCCCGGCGGTCCGGCCGCCCGGCGGCAGGAGCCTGGTCGACTGCCGCTTCTCCGGCTACTCCGACCTTTGCGGAATCTAGCGATTCTGACGATTCGCCGGATTGCTGCCTGCTTGCGCTGTGCTTGGAGTGCTTTACTCCATCCCACTGGCCCCTCCAGACTGCCCGCGCCACGATTCCCGGAACCTTTGCCAAACTTTTGGCATGGGATGTGATGGCCGCGAAGTTCCTTGTCCCGCAGGCGTTTAAGTGCCTTTCACGGCACTCATAGGCCCCTGTCGCCGGGTGGTGGATCGCGCGCCGGGCGAGTAATGTGCGGGAGGTGGAGCTAAAGGTCACATGCCGGCAGCAGGGGGAATACGTCGTCATGTCGGTCCAGGGCGAGATCGACCTGTACACCGTCCCTCGGCTGCAGCGCGAGCTGGCGAGCGTGCTGGCCGCCGGCGGCCCGGTCCGCCTGGTCGTTGACCTGTCGGGAGTAGATTTCTGCGACTCGACCGGGGTGAACGTTCTTCTTGCCGGTCACCGTCAGGCGCGTGAGGCCGGCGGCGACCTGGAACTGGCCGCACCTCGCCCCGCGGTCAGGAAGATCCTGCAGGTGACAGGGCTCGAAGCGGTGTTCACCGTAACGGACAATCCAGCGCAGGCCGTCGGCAGCTAGCAGCGCTACTAAGATCGCAGCCATGTCGCCGCGCGGCGGCCTGGCCGTCGTCATCCCAGCCAGGAACGAGTCCGATCGCATCGGCGCGACCGTGCGGGCAGCGGCGCGGATCCCGGATGTGGACATCATCGTCGTGGTCGACGATGGCTCAACCGACGGGACCGGGCCGGATGCGGCCGCGGCCGGCGCCATCGTGGTGCGGCACAGCCGCAACCGCGGGAAGGCCGCGGCCATGGAGACCGGGGCTGAGGCCGTCGGGGTGATCGAGGCCGAGCAGGCCGCCGCCCGCCGGTCCGCCCCGGCGCAGGTGACCCGGGCCGAGGTGCTCCCGGCTGGGCCGTCAGCCCAGGACGCCAGACATCCGCGTCACCTGCTGTTCCTCGACGCCGACCTCGCCGAAACGGCCGAGCATGCCGGCCCGCTCGCCGCGCCCGTCCTGGCTGGTCAGGCCGACATGACGATTGCCGTATTCAGCCAGCGCGTCAAGCGCGGCGGGCACGGCATCGTGCTCGGGCTGTCCGGGGCTGGCATCGAGCGCGCCACGGGCTGGCGCCCGGCCGAGCCACTGAACGGCCAGCGCTGCCTGACCCGGGCGGCGTTCGAGGCGGCGAGGCCGCTCGCGGCCCGCTGGGGCGCCGAGACCGGGCTGACCATCGACTTGCTGCGCAAGGGAATGCGGGTCATCGAGGTCGAGGTGCCGCTCGCGCACCGGGCCACCGGCCAGGACCTCGGCTCGCAGCTGCACCGGGTCCGACAGCTAGCCGGCGTCGCCCGCGCACTAGCCTTCCGCCAGCCGTGGCGCCACGTCTCGCCACAGGCTCCCAGCTGAAAAACAGCAGGCCCATCACTGTGGCTGTACCAACAGCTATGGGCCATGGGTGTTGCTGGCGCGCGGGGATCCGGGCGCCAGGGGAACGCGGGGGTGCGGGGGCGCCGGGGGTGCGGGGGCGGGGTTATTTAGAGGTAGGGGCCTGATGCGCGTTGCTGGGCTTGCGACTCGTCGGGTGCTGGCATCATGCCCGGCGGCAGGGCCCGGCGCATCTGCTCAAGCTGAGCCCGGGCGGCCATCTGCTGGGCGAAGAGTGTGGTCTGGATGCCGTGGAACAGCCCCTCGAGCCAGCCGACCAGCTGCGCCTGCGCGACGCGCAGCTCGGCTTCGCTGGGGATCTCGTCCTCGGCGAACGGCAGCGACAGCCGCTCAAGTTCGTCGACCAGCTCCGGCGCCAGGCCATCCTCCAGTTCCTTGATCGAACTGGTGTGGATCTCCTTGAGCCTGGCCCGGCTCTTCTCGTCCAGGGGGGCAGCCCTGACCTCTTCGAGTAGCTGGCGGATCATGCTGCCGACCCGCATGACCTTGGCCGGCTGCTCGACCATTTCGGTAACCGGCCGCTCGCCCGACGCATCGGCGGCGTCGGTTTCCATCGCGACGCCGTCAGGGCCGACTACGACAACCTTGCCGAGCGGCTCGGCGCCAGGTTCCCTCTGCTCGTTCATCCCCCTAGTGTGTCGAGACCGCGGCCGCAGCGCATCACCGGGGGGCGGTGTGTTAGACGCTCAGAAGGATCTTTCCGACGTGACGGCCGGCTTCCATCAGCCGGTGTGCCTGGTCAGCCTCGGCGAGCGGCAGGACGGTCTCGATCAGCGGCCGGATCTGACCTGACTCGACCAGCGGCCAGACCTGTTCGCGCACCGCGCCGACGATGGCCGCCTTCTCCGCTTCGGGGCGCCCCCGCAGCGTCGTGGCGTGCACCCGGGCGCGTTTGCGCAGCAGCGCGTTCAGGTCGAGTTCGGCGCGCGTACCGCCCTGCAGCCCGATCACCATCAGCCGTCCGCCAGTGGCCAGCGCCGTCACGTTCCGCTGCAGGTACGACGCGCCCATGATGTCGAGGATGACGTCGGCGCCGCCCCCGCCGGTGAAGTCAGCGACGGCCGCGACGAAATCCTCGCTGGCATAGGAGATGGCCAGGTCGGCCCCGAGTTCGCGGCAGAAGTCAAGCTTGGCGGCCGAGCCCGCGGTGCACATCACCCGGGCGCCGAGCGCGCGGGTGAGCTGGATCGCCATCGTCCCGATCCCGCTCGCGCCGCCGTGCACGAGAAACGCCTCGCCCGGCGCCAGGCCGGCCAGGGTCACCACGTTGGAATGGACGGTGCAGGCCGCCTCCGGCAGCGCGGCGGCATCGATGACGCTGATCCCGGCCGGCACCGGCAGAAGCTGCCCGGCGGGAACGGCCACCCGCTCGGCGTAGCCGCCGCCGGCCAGCAGAGCGCATACCTCGTCGCCGACCTTCCAGCCGGTGACGTCGTTGCCGAGCCGGGAGATCCGCCCCGAGCACTCCATCCCCGGGTATAGCGGCGCACCGGGAGGGGGCGGGTACAGGCCCTGGCGCTGCAGCAGGTCGGCCCGGTTCAGCCCGGCGGCCGCGACGTCGATGACCACCTCTCCGGCGGCTGGTTCTGGATCGGGAACCTCAGCGATGGCAAGGACTTCCGGCCCGCCGGGGGCGGTTATCGTGATAGCTCGCATGCAAGGATTGTCCCGGCCGCCGCGCCGCCCGGATGATCCAGGTGCCGGCTTATTACCGCTAACGGATCTCAGCACAAGATTGATGTTGATAACGTTATGGACATGGCTGTGAAGACCATCAGCATCAGCATGGACGAGCGCACCTACCGGCAGGCGAAGGCGGCCGCCGACCGCGCTGGAGTGCCGATGTCGGCGTGGATGTCGAGATCGGCTCGCGAGAAGGTGCAGCGGGACGCGGCCACCACGGTTGCCGAGATCGACCGGGGTACGGGGCACGCCTGGGCGCTCTGGGCGGAGGCCAGCGAGGAAGACTTCACGAACCCGGAGACGGGCAAGGGCGCTGCGTGAATCGCGGCGAGGTCTATTCGCACAAGGGTCTCGGTCGCGCCGGTTACGTAGTTATCGTCAGCAATGACGGCTTCAGCGCGATCACCGGCCACCCGGTAGTCGTCCGGGTCAGCGATCGTCCCGATCTCACGGAGACTCCGTACGTTGTCGCGCTGACCAGCGCTGACCAGGTCACGGGTCACCTTGAGTCGTACTCCGTCGTCCGGCTGCGCCGGGAGCGACTCGGCGCCGACCCGGTGGGTCGGGTCTCGGCCGACACGCTGCGCAAGCTCGACGACTCACTAGCCCTGCTCTTCGACTATGGCGGCTGACGGCAAGGCGGGCAGCGAGGAGCGGGACGGGGTCTCGCTGACCAATCTTGACCAGCCGCTCTTCGAGGAATCCGGCGTCACCAAGCGGGACCTGGTCGACTACCTGGATGCCGTCTCCGGGCCCATCATCGAGGTGCTGCGTGACCGGCCGCTCTCGGTGATCCGGGTCTTGCGCGGCCAGGCGCCGTTCATGCAGAAGAACGTGCCCAAGTACACCCCGCCATGGGTGCGCACGGTCAGCATGTGGGCCGAGACTTCCAAGCGTCAGGTGTCCTACGCCCTGTGCGACGACCGGCGGACGCTGCTCTGGTTCGCCAACCAGCGGGCCGTCGAGTACCACCCGACCCTGGTCCGGGCGCCGGACTGGAAGCATCCCACTCACCTGATCCTCGACATCGACCCGCCGTCAGGCGAGGATTTCGGGCTGGCGGTACGCGCCGCGCACCTGGTCAAGGAGGCGCTGGCCGAAGTGGGCATGGCGGGCGCGGTCAAGACCAGCGGCGCGAAGGGCGTGCATGTGTTCGTGCCGCTCGAACAGGCGGCGATCGAGGATGTCGCCGCAGCCACCAGGGCGCTCGCCGCGCGCGCCGAACGACTGGATCCGGTCCTGGCCACGACGGCGTTCATCAAGGACGATAGGCAGGGCAAGGTGTTCCTGGACTCGACCAGGGCAGGCGGTGCCACGGTGGCCGCGGCTTACAGTCCCCGGCTGCGCCCGGGCGCGCCGGTGTCGTTCCCCGTGGCCTGGGATGTCCTGGACCAGGTCAGCCCGGCCGATTTCACCATCCGCACGGCGCCTGAGCTGATGGCCGGCGGCGATCCGTGGGCCGACCTGATGCCCGCGCCGCAGCCGCTGAGCCCCGCGCTCGTCGAGGAGGGGCACGAGATTCCGATTGCCAGGGTTCAGGCGATGCACGAGGGCAAGCGGCGGGCGCGCGACCGCCGCCGCTAGCGGAGCGAGCCACCTGCACTCCGCGGTAGGGAAGACCGCTCCAGGTTGCGACCCCAACGCTCCCCGTCGCGGGGTCTTGGGCCTCCCCGAACCGGCCGGTTATGCAGGGAAATCACGCTGTAAGGGTGCCGCCGACTATCGCGAATAGCGCCTGATTGGTCGCGGGTCGCTCGTAATGGCGCGGTCACGATTCACCGACCTTCGCGGCCAGACTTCACGCCCGATCATGTAATCCGGCAGGGCGACCGCCGCGTCAGTTACATGACGGCCCTGCCACGGTTCGGATATCGCAAGCCAGCCTGGCAGGGCCGTCGCAATCGCGGCAGGCCGTGGGCACGGTGCTCCGCTCAAGTCCCGACGGTGACAAGTCCCTGGGCGTCGAGTCCGGCCGCCAGACCGAAAGACGCGAAGACCTCGGCATCCTGGAACACCGAATTCCGGCTGATGCCCTCGGCGGTGACGGTGAAGATCTGGAGCGTGTGCAGCTCGTATCCGCCACCTACGCGCCGATAGGCGGCGAACCCGGGCTGGCCGTTGGCCGCGACCGTCTTCAGCCGCCAGTCCGTTCCGGCCTGCCCGAATACCCATTCCATGAACAGGCCGTAGTTGCCGGGGCCGGCGAACCAGTTGAGCATTGGCGGCATCTCCATGAGCACGTCCTCGGTGAGCAGCCGCTTGAGGCCCTCGACGTCGGCCTGCTCGAAAGCCCGCATGTAGCGCTCGACCCAGGCGCGCTGCTCGGCTGCGGACGGCTCGCTGAGACGTTCCTGCCGGACCCCGGCTTCCCTCACCCGGGCACGCGCTCGCTGCAGGGAACTGTTCACCGACACGACGGTGGTGCCGAGAATCTCCGCTGCCTCGGACGCGGAGAAACCGAGCACGTCACGCAGGATCAGCGCACCGCGCTGACGCGCCGACAGGTGCTGCAGGGCGGCGGCGAACGCCAGGCGAAGGCTGCTGCGGTCGATCACGGCGCTAGCCGGATCACCTGCGTCCAGCAACGAGTCCGGCAGGGGCTGCAGCCAGGCGACGCGCTCTCCCCGGACGAGCGGCCCGAGCGGGTCCGACGCGGCCACCAGACCCGACGGCAGCGGTCGCCGACCGCGGACCTGCGAGGCGGTGAGGCAGGCGTTCGTCGCGATCCGGTACAGCCAGGTGCGCAGTGAGCTGCGAGTCTCGTCGTACTGCTCCCGCGCCCGCCACGCCCTCAGGTACGTGTCCTGGACCAAGTCCTCGGCGTCGTGAGCCGAGCCGAGCATCCGGTAGCAGTACGCCAGCAGCTCCGTCCGGAACGGTTCGACCAGGCGATCGAAGCCTTCTACCTTCGTCGTCACGCCCACGCCTCTTCTCAGTCACGATGGTGTCCGCGTTCCTGACGGCAGGGCTCGAACATCGGGCCAGCGACGTCCGGCCCCTGCGCCACTTCACACGGTCGCTGCCGGTTACAGGGAAGGGTTCATGGCGCGGGCGCCAGCACCGGGCTGTTGTGATAGGCGGCGATCAGCCACCGGCCGTCGCGCTTCTCGAAGACCCAGGTCGCGTTCACCTTACCCGCGTCCGGAACCTCGGTTTGGCCGGCGAACAGGATGCCGGATTCGCTGACGACGATCGCGCCGTCCTGGCCGACGAAACGGAGGCTGAGCTGCTTGTTGTAGGTCGAGGTGCCCTTGAGCGGCCCCTCGAAGGCCTGGGCCATGCTCTCGCGGATCACGTCACGACCGTCGCGGAGCGAGCCGGTCATGATGGCGGTCGCCTCCGCGGTGTAGTTGGCGACCATGCCGGCGGCGTCGCCGGCCTGCCACGCCTTGTAAGAGTCAACCAGGACGGCCTGGATGGCGGCCTCGTCTTGCGCACGACGGTCTGACATCGGAGTCTCCCTTGTGGTCGGTTCGCCCGGGGTATCGCGGCGAGCTCGTCAGTACATACCGGCGATGGGGTCGGAACTCATCGCGCCCTCGGTAATTAGGTGTCGAGGCGGGCTCGACCGAGAGATTGCCGTGGCAGTGGCCGCGTCAGTAACGGATAGGGGCGAGCAGGTCGCTTCGCCGCTGGCGGGCAGGCCTGCGACCTTCGTTCTTACCGGGGTGCTGATTCTCTCGCCCCGCGAGAAAGGCGAAGATCGCTGTTACTGCAGCGAACGCCGCGATTCGCTGACCTGAAAACGACCATGCGCCGCTTTCTTTAAAGGCCACGGCACTGAGAGTAAGCTGCAGAAACTAGCTGGTGAAGGAGCGGTTATGTACGGACCAGTGCACCACCATCACGGACCAATGCACAATCATCTGAGGGTTCACCACAACCTTCCCCCCAACGGACAGGTCCAACACCATCCCCACGTAGAAATACACGAAGTCCCTCCCGGCAGCGGGAAGGCGGCCTTGGCGGGATTGGTCCTCGCTGTTGGCCTGGGTTCTGGCCCTGTGGCCGGTCCAATTATTCTCGCGGGGGGCGCTGTTGTGGGCGCGGGTTGGCTAATCCGTCGGCGGCGCTCGAAGTCGGACAAGATTGGCCCGCCTGCGTAGCCTTGTGCCTTTGTGTGAAGTTGTGCCGGGTCTGCCGGGTCAGCTGTGAGAACCCACGGGCAAGCCGATAGGTCCGGCAACCTGTGGGGCCCGGTTCAGGAATTCCACCTGCACGCTGCATTCACCGGCTTGGCCGAGGCGACAATAATGCCTGGCTGGCTTCGGTGTCACAGTGCTACGGTGCCGCGCATGCCTTCTGCTGAGGTGATGCGTAACGCTCGCCCGGTGGTGCGGTCGGACCTGGTCAGGGATCTGCGTGCGCTCGGCGTCCAGCCGCGCGGTGTGCTGATGGTGCATACCAGGATGAGCGCGATCGGCTGGGTGGTGGGAGGCGCCGAGACAGTCGTGGCGGCACTGCTGGATGTCCTGGGTCCGGCCGGGACGCTGATGGCCTACGTCGGCTGGAATGACAGCACCGGCGGCCTGACCGGATGGCCGCCTGCGTGGCAGGAGGCGTACCGGTCCGAGTGCCCGCCGTTCGACCCCGAGTTCTCCCAGACCGACCGGCAGATGGGTCGTGTCCCTGAGCGCATCCGCACCTGGCCTGGCGCGAGGGTCAGCGGCAGCCATTTCCGGCGGATGGCGGCCATCGGCTCCGCAGCAGGCTGGCTGACCGAAGATCAGCCGTGGGATCATGGCTTCGGGCCGGGATCGCCGCTGGCCAAGCTCGTCGAGGCAGACGGGCAGGTCCTCCTGCTCGGTGCGCCGCTGGACCGGCTGACGATCCTTCACCATGCCGAGTCTGTGGTGGACAGCACGGAGAAGCGGATGGCAAGTCATGTGATTCCCGTCCGGGAGAGCGGCCAGGTCGTCTGGCGGACGGTGTCTGACCACGACACGTCCACGGCGATTGGCGCCTTCCCTTATGAGCGGGTGGTCGGCGACCAGGATCCGTTTGCGGTCATCGGTCAGCTGGCCCTCGACGCCGGATGCGGTGTCGGCGGTCTGGTCGGTAAGGCTGAAAGTCATCTGTTCCCGGCCAGGTCGCTGGTGCGATTCGGCGTCGAGTGGATGAACAGCGAATTCGGGTCCTGACACCGGGCCGACCCTGTCTGCGACCACTTCGAGGCGCCCAACCCCCGATGACGCGGATGTGCAGGTCCTGGGTGAGCAGCAGGACGTGGGTTGGGGCGTGGGTCCGGCCGATGCCGATGTGGTGGAGGCGGCCGACGTGGCGGAGGGTGACCACTCCTGAGCCGTCGATGGTTCACCCCCCGGCACCCGCTACACGCCGGAAACCAGACGACCCCGAACCTGATCGCAGGTTCGGGGTCATTCCGATCTTCTGAGAGATCACAACGCGGAGGGTGTGGGATTCGAACCCACGAGGAAGCTCACGCCCCCTAGCGGTTTTCAAGACCGCCGCCATCGGCCACTAGGCGAACCCTCCAGGCCGCGGATCCGAGCGGAGCGCGGGCCTCGGAAGCCGCCGACGCCCGCCACTGGTCAGCAGTGCCAGGTACCGGGCAACGGCAAGCCGCCCGGCGCTCCATAGCCTCTCATATCTCACTGCTCACCAGCGCGGGCTGTGATAGCGGGCGCGCTGAAATCCGCGCTGGCCGCACGCTGAATTCTGAACCCGGGGGCCCGGCTGAATCCCCTTGGCCGGTTGGCATCGCGCCGGTCGGCCATGTGGCTGACCTGCGGAAATCTTGGCTCTGGATGAGTACCTCAGTGATCTTGGGGGTAGGGCGAGTCAACCAGTTGCGCGAGGGGCAACTGATCACTAATGGGGGATAGATGGGCAAGATACGACCAGCTAGACGACTGACGAGCGCGGCGAGGACCGGGCTGAGGGAACTTCCCGCCAATGCCGCCTGGTTGCTGTCCAAGGGCATGAAGCCAGCGGCGACGGGCGCGTCGAGCGCCGCGTCGGCCGTGGCCGACAACGTATCCGACACGGCGTCGTCGGCCGCCGAGACGGTCGGCACCGCGAGGTCCGGGGCGCGGCGTAAGGCCAAGCAGGCCAAGGAGTCCGTAGCGGCCGTCGTTCCGGGGGGTCATGACTCAGTGACCGCGCTGATGCGGCAGGCTGACGCCGCGGCGCAGCGCGCTCAGGAAGAAGAGGCGCAGGCGCTGGCGCTCGCGGTCGCGGCCAAGGAGGGCGCCGACGATGCGGCCAGGGCGACGCAGGAGTCAGCGCAGTTCCTGCGGGAGGCCCGCAGGCAGGCGGAGCGGGCAGTCGCGGTCCGGGTCGAAGAGGCCAGGCGCAGGGGCGCCGAGGCGGTGGCCCAGGTCGTCCGCGACCGCGATGAACGAGTCCGGCAGGCCCGCGGCCTGGCCGAAGAGAGCGTCAAGCGCGAGCGCCTGGCCGCCGAGGCAGCGGCCCGCAAGACGATCGAAAAGGCTGAGGAGCAAACCGCGACCCGCAGTCGAGCGGTGCAAGATGCCGCCGAGCAAGCGCAGGAGCGTGCGCGTGCGGCGATCCAGGCGGCCAACGAGACGGTGGCCCGGGCCAGGGACCTGGCGGACCGGGCGTCGAAGGCAGCGCGCCAGGCCGCCACCGAGGCCGGCAAGGAGGCTGACCGGCTCGCCGCCCAGGCTCAGGACCGCGCGGCCGAGGCCGAGCGCCGCTCAGCGGAGGCTGGTCAGGTGCGGCAGCGAGCAACCCGAGCGGGTACGGGCGCAAAGACACGGCGGCCGGCCAAATCGGGCAGGCCAGCCACCGCCGCCAGCCCGGCCAGGGGCGCCGACCCCAGCCAGCCCAGCCAGGCCCGCACGCCGCGTAAGCCCGCCCAGCCCGGCCAGCCCGGCAGGCACAGCAACGGCAGGCCAAGCACGCCGAGGCGGGCGTCGGGCACGTCCGCGAGGTTCGTCGTCGGCGACAAGGCGCACCTCGATGCCCTGACCAAGAACGAGCTGATGCGTCTCGCGGCCGACCTCGAGATCGACGGCCATTCGGCGCTGAGCAAGCCGGAACTAGTTGCCTCCGTCAGCCGAGTACCTGAGCTGCCTCTGGACCGGCTCACGAATAGCGAACTGCTGCGCCTGGGCCGGAGCCACGGCACAGATGTCCGCACGTCGATGAACAAGGGCGAGCTGATCGCCGCGATCGCCGAGTCCGAGGCGGCGGTCGAAGTCAGCACATCGGCCCGCTGACCGAGAACAGAGAGGACGAAAACGATGAATCTGCTCAGGCGCAAGAACAGGTGGGAGCGGCTGCTGGAATCGGCGAGCGAGGTCGCGGCAGGGGGCAGCGTCCGCCAGGTGGCCAAGGTGACGCTCGGCGTGGTTGGCGGGGCTGCCGCCGCCACGGCCGCGAGCGCGGCGATCTCGTCGATCCGCCATCAGGAGGGGAAGTGAAGCTTACGGCCCTGGCCGTGTTCGGGGCCGGGTACCTGCTTGGGTCACGAGCGGGCCGCGAGCGCTACGAGCAGCTCCGTGCGCTCGCCAGGGGCGCGGCCGAGAAATTCGAGACGTCGGGCGCCAGGCAGCGAGTCGAGGCCTACGGCAACCGGATGTCGCCCAACTCGCCCGGGCTGCAGCCCGGGCGGGACCCGTCGGTGTAGCCGGTGCGCTGGGACAGCCGGGCCGGGTACCACCCGCAGCAGGGCGACATGATCATCGACGCCTTCGTGCGGGCGCGGCTGCTCGGGCTCCCGTTGCTCACTCTTGAAGCGCGCGTCGTCGTGGGCCACGAGGATGGCCAGCGCCAGGTCATCCGGTCCCGACCGGTTTACTCGGCGGCCGAGAATCCGAGCTCGCGGCCGCCAGCGTTGTCCCCGGCGCCGCGCCGCGCCGTGCCCCAGGGCGTCGGCGGACCTGGCCTGGCCCAGGCCGAGCAACTACTCGAACAGGGCCAGGACACCCTCGCCCGGAGCCGGAGCCGGAGCCGGAGCCGGAGCGGGAACCGGAGCCGGCGACCGGCCTAGCGGATGGTCGCCTGACCGGGCACCGCGAAGGGGAGGTAGCGGACTGAACGCCGCCAGTTCGGGCCCGTGGGTAGGCTCGCTGGCGAAGGAGGACCGATGCTTCCCCCGTTCGGCTGGCAGGCGATATTCACGCGGTGGCAGGCGGCGCCCGTGGTCACGGCATCCGTCGTCGTGCTGGCCGCCGCGTACCTATGGGGCGTCGTGCGGGTGGCGCGGCGGCACCCGGCCCGCCCGTGGCCAGCCTGGCGGACCGGGATGTTCCTGGCCGGCCTGGCCATCGTGGTGCTGGCGCTGCAGAGCGGCATCGGCACCTACGACGACGTGCTGTTCTGGGACCATATGGTCCAGCACCTCATGCTCATCATGGTGGCACCGCCGCTGCTGATCTTCGGGCAGCCGATCACGCTGCTGCTGCACGCGAGCCGCAATCCGCTGCACACGTGGGTCAAGCAGGCCCTGCGCTCACCGGTGGCCAGCTTCCTGACCTGGCCGGTGTTCGGGTTCGCCGCCTACGCCGCGGCGATCGCCGTGCTGCATCTGACGGCGGCCGCGAACCTGTTCGCGCGGAACCAGGCCGCCCACGATGCCGAGCACATCGTGTTCCTCGTCGTCGGCTACCTCTTCTTCCTCCCGATCATCGGCTCAGAGCCGATCAGGTGGCGGCTGTCGTATCCGGCCAGGCTGATCCTGCTGTTCCTGATCATGCCGGTAGATACGTTCACCGGACTCGTGCTCGGCTACGGCAACGCCGGCACGCCGGGCCTGCCGCCAGGTCCCCGGCCGGCCTGGGCCGGGACCGCCACTTCCGATCTGCACGCGGGCGGTGCGGCGATGTGGGTCGCGGGCGACGCGCTCATGTTCGCGGTCATGATGATCGTGTTCCTGATGTGGAGCACCGATTCACGGGCCGAGTCCCGCACGCGGGGCTGGCTGGAGGCCGCCCGCAGGGCAACGGTGGCACCAGGTGCGCCGGCGGCGACCACGGACATCGACGATGACGACGCCCAGCTGGCCGCGTACAACGAGTACCTGAACCGCCTCAACCAGGCCCCCACCACCCCCGACCGCTAGCTCCGCCGCCGTTCAGCCGCTGCGCACGCGGGCGCGACACGCCGGATAGGGCTCTCTAGGCCAATCTAGGGAAGTCACTAGATCGGGCCATAGGCTGCTATGCCGTGGATCCAGTGCGAAACCCGTACGCGCCGGGAGCCGGGCAGCGACCGCCGGAGCTGGCGGGCCGGGACAAGGAGATCGCCCAGTTCGAGGTCGTGCTCGAGCGGGTCGCCCGGGGCAGGCCCGAGCGGAGCATGGTCCTGACCGGCCTGCGCGGAGTAGGCAAGACGGTGCTGCTCAACGCGTTCCGCTCGATGGCGATGCAGCGCCTGTGGGGTACCGGGAAGATCGAGGCCCGGCCGGATCAGTCGCTGCGCAGGCCGATCGGCGGTGCGCTGCACATGGCGGTGCGTGAGCTAGCACCGCGGCACCGGGCGCCGCAGCGTATCGACGACTTCCTCAGCGTCCTGAAGGCCTTCCTGGCCAGGGATCCCCGGGCGGCCAAGGGCGGCGCGGCGCTGAGCCAGCTGGGCATCGACGTCCCGATGGCCAGGGGCCGGGCCGACTCCGGGGACCTGGAGATCGACCTCACCGAGCTACTGACCGACGCGGCGGCGGTAGCCGCCGACCTCGGCGTGGGGATCGCGCTGTTCATCGACGAAATGCAGGACATTGCCGCGCCCGATGTTTCCGCGCTGTGCGCCGCCTGCCATGAGCTGTCGCAGAACGGCGGCCCGCTGATTGTCGTCGGCGCCGGCCTGCCGCACCTGCCGTCGGTGCTCTCGGCCAGCAAGAGTTACTCCGAACGGCTGTTCCGCTACGTGTCCATCGACCGGCTCGACCGGGATGCCGCCGACTTCGCCCTGCTCGCCCCGGCCAGGCGCGAGGGCGCCGACTTCGACCAGGCCGCGCTCGACGCGCTGTACGCCGCGGCCGACGGGTACCCGTACTTCGTCCAGGCTTACGGCAAGGTGACCTGGGACGTGGCGGCGACCAGCCCGGTGACGCCGGCCGATGTGGAGGTCGCCGCGCCCCTGGCGGCCGGCGAGCTCGCGGTGGGGTTCTTCGGCAGCAGATACGAGCGCGCCACCCCGGCCGAGCGCGAGTACATGCGCGCGATGGCGCTGCTCGGTGACGAGCCGGTGCCGACGGCGCAGGTCGCTGACGAACTCGGCCGGAAGCCGTCGAGCGTCTCTCCGGCCAGGGACAGCCTGATCAAGAAGGGGCTCATCTACAGCTCGGAGCGCGGCCTGATCGCCTTCACCGTCCCGCACTTCGGGCGCTTCCTGCGCGCACAGCCCGGCTGAACAGCCCCGCCCTGATCCGGGACCAGCGGGTGGCTTTGCTTCCAAGCCAGTCTGTCGCTTTATAGGGTTGTCTAGCGTTCGGACAAGAGAGTCCAAGAAAGCGTCAGAACTCGGCTGGCCGGGCTCCCGGCTGGTCCGGGCGGTAGTACTGCGCCGGGTGCGGCTGCCGCGACGTTCCGGGTAGCTCGCCGAGCCAGACGGGAAGCTCGGGCTGCGGCGCGGCGTGAGAGCCACGGCGCAGCAGGTGTGCCCACCGCCAGCCGATCGGCCGGCCGGAGCTGACCGGCCACGGCATGACCGCGCCGGTGGCCGCGTCAACCAGCACCGAGAGCACCGTGGGGCGGCGGTTCTGCAGGTAGACCGCGAACACGAGCTCGGTGTCACGGCCGTTGTAGCGACTGCGGTAGGCGACATAGCGCCAGCAGAGCTCGCGCCAGACATCGACCGGCTGATCATCGGCGATCAGCGAGTGGTGCCGGCGCCATTGCGTGCTCCGGTGCAGCGTGGCGATGGTCTGTTCCGGGCTCAGCAAGCGCAGCTCGCAGGGCGCCGAGTAGCCGATCCTGACCAGGACGTCGCGCACCTCGGGGGAGAGCAGCCCGAAGAGCCCGAGTTCGGCGACGAGCATGAGCAGCGTCGGCGTGGCCGCACTCGCGGTCTGCGGCAGTCTGGTCATCGGCTTCACCCAGATCGTCCCGAGTGCGGCGATCGCGAGCAAGGTTGACCTAGTCAGCGTTCGGGTGGTGATCGGGGAGGTGCTGAACTCGCCGAAGCAGCCGCAGCCGATGTCCGGCCGGATGCTGCGGAGCTCGATCAGGGCGCAGGTGGCGACGACGAACAGCAGGCAGGTGCTGACCCGGACGAGATGGGCAGGCATTCCCGAGCCGAAGCGGCCCGCGGTCAGGATCAGTCCGATCCCGATGCCGAGTTCCACAGCGCCGAACGTGCCGGCCGCCAGCGGCCTCAGCTTCAGCGGGAACAGCGCGGTCGGCCCGAGTCCCGCGCCCATCGAGCGTCGCTGGATCGCGCGGGCGAGCTTGGCCGTGCAACCGCCGAGCAGCATGGCCGCCAGCAGCGGGATCTGGATGTCGCCCAGGTCGGTCAGCATGTCAGCGCCCGATCGTCAGGGTTGCGCTGAAGCAGCCGTCTTCCAGCTCGCCGCCAAGGGCGACGAAACTGGCCGTGGTGAGGTCGGCTACTCGTCCGCGCTCCGAGTTCGCGCAGGCCACGCACCGGTCGTTGAACAGGCGGGCCATGGGGGCGCAGCCCGTGACGGGGAGGGTGCAGGAGATGCCCGTGCACTCGTTGCGGACGTTCAGCGCGGTGCCGACGGTGAGATAGGGCAGGTCGCGGAAGGCAGGCGCCTGGCCAGGCCCGAAGCCCGCCATCGAGTCCTCGAGGCAGCCGGCGGCCGGATCGATGGCCGGGTACGAGACGCCGAGCACGCCGTAGGGCTCGTCGGCGGAGTCATGCCAGGTCGCGGAACCGGTGATGGTGTCCGACAGCCGCCCGCCGGCATGATCCTCGCGGTGGACGCGGTCGCTGCGATAGTTCGGCTGCGGGGTAGCCGGAAGAAGTCCCTCGAGGTGATCACGCCGCCGGATCCCGATGATGTCGATCAGGTAGCCGGGCTGCAGGATCGGGAACCTGACCTGGACCCGGACCCTTGTCCGCGCCGGGATGATGACGGTCTGAAGTTTCCTGGTCGCGCCCTCCGCGACGATCAGGCGATCCTCGTCGCGGACCATGATGGTCCCGGTGACGCGCCCGATATTGCCCCATACCCGGTCAGCGACTCCCGGCTGGGAGGGCAGCAGCCTGATGACGGCTTCGTCGCCGCTCCTCAGCGCCGAGGGTTCTAAGGGGCCGCCGCGCCAGGCGGTGGCGTCGGCGGTCAGGGCGAATCGCCGTTCTCCGCCGGCGTCGCCGATCGCGATGACCTGCGGGCTGACATCGATGATCTGGCCGGTCACCGCGCGATACAGGCCGCCTGCGGCCGATACCCCGGCCGCGCCCGCGAATGATGACCGCGGCCTGCCGCGGCGGGCGGCGGTGCCGCGAGCGTCGCTCTTGAGCTCACCCTGGCCGGCCGGGGCCTGGCCGCCAGCCTGGCGGCCAGCCCGGAGGCCGGCCTGGACGTCAGCCCGGCTATCTGGTTCGGGGGCAGATGCACCGGTATGACCGGCTGCAGCCTGCTGGGGCTGGAAGACCGCCGCCTTCAACTGCCGGCGCCTGGCGATGTGGCGGGTGTTGGCCAGCGTGGCGCCCGGGCACCGCTCGCAGCACACTGCGGCCGCATCCACCGTGGCACCAGCCTTCCTGTGTGAATCACATTCTGAAGTTCGACGATGCTTAGGTATCCGACCCGAGTCAAGCGGTTTGGATGATCTTGCGGGTGTCAACTCTGACCATGACATCTATGGGTGCGGAGCCGGTCGAGTCTGACCTTCCGCCAATAGCGTACTGACCTGCGCCGTGTTACCAAGGGTAGTGAGACATGAGCGGAGTGTCGTGGGTACCTTTAAGGGGTGAGCGTCGGGGGCGATCACGGTGGCCAGCAGCAACGCGAGGTGGAGGCGGAGGCCAGCCTAAGGCAGGACGGCCACGAGGCCAGCCTGCAGCGGGACGGCTACGCATCCAGGCGCGATCCTGCTGCGCGCCGTCATGCGCCGGAGCCAAGCACTGACCGGGTGCCGCGAACTGACCCGGTGCCGCGAACTGACTCGGTGCCGCGAACTGAGCCGGTGCCGCGAACCGATTCGGTGCCGCGCCAGCTTGACGCGGCCCGGGTGGATGCCGAGTTCCGCGAGTTCGTCAGCTCGCGCGGCCGGTCCCTGCTCCGGTCCGCCTACCTGCTGACCGGCAACCTGGCCGACGCCGAGGACCTGGTGCAGTCCGCCCTGGCCAAGACGTATCAGGCGTGGGACCGGATCGAAGATCGCAAGGCGCTCGACGGCTACGTGCGCCGGGCGATGGTGAACACGCACATCTCCTGGTGGCGCAGGCGACGGGTGGACGAGTACCCGACGGACGAGATTCCTGACCAGCCGGCCGCCGACACGTCGGGCAACAGCGAGTTGCACGACACCCTCCAGCGCGCCATCGACCGCCTGCCGCAGCGGATGCGCGCCGCGGTGGTGCTGCGATTCTTCGAGGACATGACCGAGGCGGAGGTCGCCGACGTGCTCGGGGTCAGCCAGGGCACCGTGAAGAGCACGGTCTCGCGGGCCGTGGCCAAGCTCCGCACCGATGCCGATCTGCTCGCCGAGTGACGTCAGCGGCGGGCGATGCAATTCAGGGCGATCTTGCGGCAGGCCTGGTGACGTTTCGCCGCCAACGTGGGACTATCCACCCCAGGGATACTCCGGCGCGTCCGGCCGAGGTGACCGGACTGGCGACGGGGTACGGGAACGCAGTTCGCAGGAGGCTTCCGTGCGCAGCACGATGATGGACGTTCCGCTGACCGTCACCAGGATCTTGCAGTACGGCAGCACCGTGTACGGGGACCGCGAAGTGGTGACCTACACCGCTGGCGGCATCCGGCGCCAGACCTATGCCCAGACCGGAGCCAGGGCGGCCAGGCTGGCGAACGCGCTGAGGTCACTCGGGATTGACGGTGACCAGCGGGTCGCGACGCTGATGTGGAACAACTCCGAGCATCTCGAGGCCTACCTGGCCATCCCGTCCATGGGCGCGGTACTGCACACGCTCAACCTCAGGCTGGAACCCGAGACCATCGGCTATATCGCCACCCACGCCGGGGATGACATCGTGATCGTCGACCCGAGCCTGGTTCCGCTGCTGGCACAGGTTCTGCCGCACGCCGCGGCGATCCGCCACGTGATCGTCACGGGCTCAGAAGGCGAAACGGACGGCCCGGCGCTGGCCTCGCTGGCCGGCCCGGGCCGCGAGGTGCATTCCTACGAGAGCCTGCTCGCGGCCCAGTCCGACCGCTTCGACTGGCCCGACGTGGACGAGCGTTCCGCTGCGGCCATGTGCTACACGAGCGGAACGACCGGCCACCCTAAGGGCGTCGTCTACAGCCACCGGTCGATGCACCTGCACTCGATGGCGGTCAATACCGGGTCGGTCTTCGCGATGTCCGAGCGGGACCGGGTGCTGCCCGTGGTGCCGATGTTCCACGCGAACGCCTGGGGGCTGCCGTACGCGGCGGTGATGGCCGGCGCGAGCCTGATCATGCCGGACCGGTTCCTGCAGCCTGAGCCGCTGGTGAAGCTGATCGAGGCCGAGCGGCCCACGGTGGCCGGCGCGGTGCCCACGATCTGGAACGGGCTGCTGCAGCATGTCAGGGCCAGCGGCGGCGACCTCAGCTCGCTGCGGATCGTGCCGTGCGGCGGGTCGGCGGTACCGCACGCGCTGCAGGAGGCCTACGAGAAGGAGCTCGGGGTCACGATCCTGCAGGCCTGGGGGATGACCGAGACGTCGCCGCTCGGCAGCGTCGCGCACGCGCCGGTCGGCGCGACCGGCGAGGACGTCTGGAAGTACCGGGACACCCAGGGCCGGCTGATCTGCGAGGTGGAGGCCAGGCTGGTCGGCGACAACGGAACTGTGCTGCCGCACGATGGCGAGGCGGTCGGCGAGGTCGAGGTTCGCGGACCGTGGATCACCGGGGCGTACTACAAGGACGACGACCCGGGCAAGTTCAGGGACGGGTGGCTGCGGACCGGCGATGTGGGCACCATCGACCGGCTCGGCTACGTCGTGCTGACCGACCGGGCCAAGGACGTGATCAAGTCCGGCGGCGAGTGGATCTCCTCGATGGAGCTGGAGAACGCGATCATGGCCCACCCAGCGGTGCTGGAGGCGGCGGTGATCGGGGTCGCTGACGAGCGCTGGGGCGAGCGTCCGCTGGCGACGGTGGTGCTGGCTCCCGGCGCGACGACGACCGCCGCCGAGCTGCGCGCCTTCCTGGCCGAGCGGGTGCCGCGCTGGCAGCTTCCCGAGCGCTGGTCGTTCATCACCGAGGTGCCGAAGACCAGCGTGGGCAAATTCGCCAAGACCCGGATCAGGGACGCCTACGCGCGCGGCGATTACGAGGTGATCGAGGCTCGCTAGCTCGCCGCCCAGCCCGGCCGGGCTGCTTTGCGGCGGTCACGGTACGGCCGGTATCCTCTACCCGCGGCCGGCGCCGCTGCCGCCAGGCGACTCTGTCTGGCGGCTTGCAGGTGCCGGCGCGCGCAAAACGGTACTCTGGGGGCCTCCCGCAGAGGGCCGAGGAGGCTTCGCCTAGTCCGGTCTATGGCGCCGCACTGCTAATGCGGTTTGGGTTCGCGCCCATCCGGGGTTCAAATCCCCGAGCCTCCGCCAGTTATGTCCCGAGGGAGCACCCGCCGCGCGGCGCGTGCTCCCCTCGCTTCCCTCGCCCCGCCTGCCCGCCCGCCTGCCGGACCGCCCGGACCGCCCGCCCCGGCCCCCGCCGTTGCGAGCGCCCAGTGCGACTACCCGCGGATTTCGGCTCGCGAACGCCCGACTTGTGAGTTTTGCGGCCACCAGATACGTAGGAAGTCGTCGGGCGAGCGCGGAATTGCCCGGTTTGGCGCCGGGTCTGGGTTCCGGTCAGGTGCGTCCGGGGTCGCTCAGCCAGGCGGCAGGGCCGCGCCGCACTGGGGGCATGTCGTCGGCGGATCGGCGTCGGCTACGGAGCCGCAGTCCGGGCAGACGCGGCGCAGCAGGCAGGGCGCATCGCCCGGGCGGTCGGCCTCATCGGGCCCGTCGTCATCCGCGGGCGGGCTCATCGTCACGAACGCCTGGAACTGGTACGGCTTCGACGCGGATGTCATGGTCACCACCTCGCCTCAGCGGCCAGCAAGTCCATTCTATCGTAACGCGATATAAACTCCCCGGGAACCCGGCGCGGCCGCGGGCCTGCTCCGGCGGTGCCAGCCGCCGGCCACCTCATTTTGAAACGCTCGCCCGCCGGAGATAGATATCGCGCCGCGATATTAAAGCTTGCGTCGGCCAGCGGCCTGAATTCTGCCACGGGGTGAACCAAATGCTGCCGCCCTGCGTATCCCCGAAAGGGCAAGGCCGCTCTCAGGGCTATCGCGTGCCCCCTTTGTTCATGATCTGCCGGTTCGGAGCGAAAGGAAGATCTCATGCGATTTACTCGCGGGCTCGCCCTGGCAGCCGTCGGCATGGCTGCTGTCACCGGGGTAGGACTGACGGCAACGGCCTCGGCCCTGGCGGCCCCGCATCCGCACTCATCGTTCATCGGGCACTTTCACCGCACCAGCCTGGTCGGCTCGACCGTGCCGGCGAACGGTGATGTCAACCCGTACGGGGTGGTGGTGGTGTCGCACAGCCAGGGCCGCCTGCACCGGGGCGACATCCTGGTCAGCAATTTCAACAACTCCAAGAACCTGCAGGGGACAGGATCGACCATCGTCCAGATCAGCCCGAGCGGACACCGGACGGTGTTCGCGCACATCACCAGCAAGTCGCTGCCCGGACGGTGCCCGGGCGGGATCGGACTGACGACCGGGCTGGTACTCGTGAACGGCTGGGTCATCGTCGGGAACCTGCCCTCGACCAACGGGCAGGCCGCGACATCGTCGCCGGGGTGCCTGTTCGTCTTGGACAGCAATGGCATGGTGCGGAAGATCTTCAGCGGCCATGGCATTAACGGGCCGTGGGACGCGACTGCCGTCAGCTACGGTCATCTCGCCGCGCTGTTCGTCTCCAACGTGCTGAACGGCACCGCCAAGGCGAATGGCAAGGTCGTGCACCGGGGCACGGTGCTGCGGCTCGACCTCGGCTTCAGGCGCGGCCAGCCGCCGGCTATCCGCAGCGTGACCAAGGTCGGCTCGGGCTTCACGGAGCGGACCGACCCGGCTGCGTTCGTGGTCGGTCCTACCGGCCTCGGGATCGGCCGTAACGGCACGCTCTACGTCGCCGACACCGGCCAGAACCGGGTCACGTGGATCCCTGGTGCGATCTTCAGGCACTCCTCGGCGGGCACTGGCATGGTGCTCACCTCGGGCGGCGGGCTCAACTCTCCGCTCGGGCTGACCATCGCACCAGGCGGTGACGTGCTCACCGTCAACGGCGGCGACGGGAGGATCGTGGAGACCAGCCCGTCGGGCGTCCAGGTAGCCTCGCGATTCCTGGACCGCTCAGGCAGCCCGCCAGGCGCTGGGGCACTGTTCGGGCTGGCCGTGGCCCCGCACGCGAGCGGTCTGTACTACGTCGACGACGCCGTCAACACGCTCAGGCTGCTGCACTGAGCGGCAGGCCGGCCGAAAGGCTGGCCACCGCTTAGCCAGCTACTGACCAGCTAGCTAGCCGCGGCCGGGGGCAGGATCGTGCGGCCGGGTGTCTCGCTCAGGGGCATCCGGCCGCACGAAGCTCTGGCGGGTGCTGTGGAACCATGCAGACATGACGACACGCTTCCACGGCTGGCCGGAGCAGGCGTACGCGGTGCTGCTCAAACTGGGCGGTGAGCCGTCGCGGGAGACGCGGGAAGGGGTCAGGCGCGACCGCGAGGAGCAGGTTCGGCAGCCGATGATCGATCTGCTCAACGACCTGGCCGACCTAGACCCCTGGTACGAGGACTTCGCCGTGTGGCGCTACGCCAGCACCGCATACTGGTGGCAGAACCAGTGCGCCATCGTGCGCGTAGCTCGCAACATCGAAATCGGATTCCGCTTCAACCTCGACGGCCTGAGGATCAGGGTCGCCTGGTGGTACGCCGACCCCGAGCAGATCGCGCTGTTTCGTGCGGCGACCGCCGCGGACGAGAGCGGTCGCACGCTGCAGGATATCGTGTCGTCGCTGGCTGCCGACGGCCACGAGATCCTCGGCGACGTCATGAAGCGCATTCCCCGCGGCTACCCCGCCGACCACCCCCGTGCCGACCTCCTCAAGCATCGCTCGCTCATCGCCGCGCTCGAGCTGGAGTCCGGTGCCGTGCGTGATGTCGAGCCGGTTTACCGGGCTTGCGAGCGGCTGCGTCCGCTCCTTGACTGGCTCACCGGTCACACGCGGCCAGCTCAGGATGGCGGCCACAGCGCGACGGATCAGAGTTCGTCGCCGGAATCGTCGGGGCCGCCGATCAGCAGGGTGTCCTCCGGCAGCGGGTCGAGATGCTCACCGAGGCCGGCCTCGTCGTCGAACTCTTCCTCTTCGACGGCCGCATCCTTGAAGATCCGGCCGCAGACGACCAGGTAGAGCTGCTCGGGATAGGGAATATGGTCGATCTTGTGGAGGGCCTGATCCTGCCCGGCTGACTCCACCACGAATTCGCCGTAGCCGAGCATTCGGCCGGCAAAAGACCGGTGGAAGCTCATGTCGGTCACTTTGGACAGCGGCATCATGGCCACGCTGCGAGTGAATACTCCTGACGTCAGCAGGATCCGTTCTGAGGTAATGACGAAGTAATCGACCGCCCAGTTGACGGCCTCCCACACGAGGCGCGCCATCAGGAGGCCCCACAGGCCCCAGACGATCCAGATCAGCACGGCAGGCTGGCCGCGCAGGATGGTGGCCGTGAGAACGAAGGCCACCAGAAGGCCCGCGACGGCCCAGGCGCTCGGACCGAGAAGGACGGCCGGATGGCGCCGGACCGTCGCCACGCGAACCTCGCGCGGGAGGAGGTACCTGTCGACCTCGGCCGGCTCGTTCTTGGTCGCCATCGTGCGGCTCATGGGCTATAGCTTTATGGAATTGAAGAACTGGGCCAGGGAGTTGCCCGCCATCTTCAGCCAGTTCAGGGCGCCGGTGACCAGATTAGCCGCGCCCTGGGGGTCGGTGGCGAGGTAGTAGATCGCGAAGGCGATGCCGCCCCAGGTCAGGACTTTCTTCAACACCGATCACCTCCCTCTGGCACGCACGGCGCGTGCAAACTGTCGCTGGCCCTCAGCATAGCCCAGTACCCATTGGAGACCAATGGCAGTCAACCGCGTGTGCAACCTTAGCTATAACTGGCTCCCAGGCCGCCCCATCCACGCCGATTCTTGGCCGAAAGCCGTTACTGTTCTTGCTGCGGCGAGCCGGCTTCCGAGCGGACGGCCCTCGCGGCCGACCTACTCGACGCGCTGGATGCTGGACGGTGGAGTGACTGTGGCCGAGGTGACGAGCGGTGACTTCTGTATAGCCGTCTACCGGGAGGACAGCGTCTGGGAGGCCGAGGTCCTCCCGGCCGCGATGATCGAGCACCTGGACTCGATCATCGGTGCCCTCCGGCAGCAGCCCAGTATCGGCGGCGTCATCGGCCTGACGGCCGTCGGCGACGATTTCTTTGTCATCACCAGGGTCACGGGAGGTCACGTATCGGTCTTCCTTTCCGACCTGACTGCCTCGGTGGACTGGCCTTTGGCCAGGCAGGCGCTCGAGTACCTCGACATTCCAGTGCCGTACGACGAGGACCTTGACCAGGTTCTGCCCGCCGGCGAGCTTTCCATCCTGGCCGACCTCGGCGTCGACGAGATGGAGCTGTGCGCGCTCTCCGGCGACCTTGACCTCTTTCCCGACGAGGTCCTGTCCAGCCTGGCCCGCAGGGCCGGGTTCGGGGCGGCGTTTGACCGGGCCCTCGCCTCCGTGATGGGCCAGTAACGTGCCCGAGGCCGGCCTGACGCCGGACTACCTGGCCTCCTTCGAGCCCAGCATGCTGCTGGCGCTCGAACTGGCGGCTGGCACCGGCGAAGAAGCCGGCGCGGAGCAGGACGTGCCGGTCGGCGCGGTCGTCCTGACGCCCGACGGCATCGTCGCGGGGCGCGGGCGTAATCAGTGCCTGGCGACCGTGGACCCGACCGCGCATGCCGAGATCGTGGCCCTCAGGCAGGCCGCCAGGACGGCGGGCTCGTGGCGACTGGACGACCACGCGCTGGTGGTCACGCTCGAGCCGTGCACGATGTGCGCCGGCGCCCTGCGCAGCGCGCGGATCCGCAGGCTGGTCTACGGGGCGACCGACCCGAGGGCCGGGGCGGCGGGCTCGCTCTGGGATGTTGTGCATGATCGCAGGCTCGGGCCGCCCGTCGAGGTGCTCGGCGGGGTACTGGCCGAGCAGTGCGGGAAGTTGCTCAGCGACTTCTTCGAGCGCCGCCGGGGGCAGTCAAACTAAGGCGCGGCGGGCGCGGTGCCCGTCGGCTCAGGTAGGCTCAGCGGCGGTGGAGTCGCCTAGTGGCCGAGGGCGCACGCCTCGAAAGCGTGTGAAGGGGCAACCCTTCCGTGGGTTCAAATCCCACCTCCACCGCTCTGACCTGTGATCTCTCGAGACATCGAGGACACCCCGAACCCGGCGCGGATGTCACGGCTCGCTGGCGCTGACTCCCGGAAGATCGGCGAAGCGTGCCTTGGCGTCGAAGGTCAGGACGGTCCGGTCGGTCTGGACCGCGTGGGCGGCGATGATCAGGTCGTGCGCGCCGCGGGGCGTCCCGGCCCGGCGGGCATGCGCGATCAGCCTCGCGTGGCAGGCGGCTGTGGTCTCGGTGTAGTCGAGTACCTCGACAGCGGAGGTGATCGCGACCAGGGCTCTGGCGCGATCGGCGGCCCGGGCAGGCGTATCAGCGAGCTCGATGCCGACCCGGTACTCGGCGACAGACACGGCGGCGATAGCCAACTCGTCCGCGTCCAGCGCAGCCCGGTCAATCGTCCCCCGCTCGTAGGCGATCAGGACATTGGTGTCCAGGATCAGGCGCCGGCCCACGGATCTTCTCCCTCACTGGAGATCAGTGCCAGCGCGGCCGCGATGTCCGCCGCGAATCGGTCATCAGGCGGAGGGATCTGCTCCAGGGCGGTCCGCAGGCCGGCCCGGTGCGGCGCCTGGCGGGCATGATCTCGGCCACCGCATGGTGGCCGCGGGTGATCATGACGGTCTCACCGCGCTCGATCGCGTCGAGCAAGTCAGAGAAGTTCCGCGAGGCCTCGGTAGCGGTCATCGTTCGCATGCTCACATTATATCAGATAATCAGATCCAGTTCGCTGCTCGAATGCTTCCCGCCCTGGTCGGCCGGGGACCCATCCTGAGTACGGCGGCCACCACTTCCCGGGATCGCTGCACCGCTGTCCACCACAGCGCGTACACCTCCTCAGGGGCATCCTGCGCCTCGGTGCGCCACTCCCAGTCAGGATCAGGGCCGACGTCCACCTCTTCCCACGGCGGCCCGTATGGCTGCTCTTCCAGCTTCACCACCAGCGAGTCCGCCTCCACCAGTGCCATGTGCTTGACCAGCCCGCCGAGCGTCGCGGGTTGTTCGGGTGCCGCGCGGCTGCGCGGCACCCGATCCGTCAGTGCTCAGTCGCGATGCGCGCTTGATTCGTCTTGGCGGCCGCATCGGCCAGGCCCGACGCGGCTCCGCCGGAGAACAGCATGTCGCCGGCGGTGCCGCCGTCCACCCACGTGCACCGGATCACGGTGCTGCGCTGCGATGCCTGCGATCCGCAGGCGAGCTCGCCGCCCTTCGGCCCGGCCGGGAAGGAGGTGGCGTCGGGGTATCCGGCAGCGGCCAGGTTGCCCCGTACGGCGGCCGCCGACTTCGCCGAGCAGGTACCGCAGATGCCGCCACCGGAGATAGCCAGCCAGGCGCCCGCCGGACTGCCGTAGACGCCCGCCACCACTCCGGTCAGCTTGCCGCTGCCGCCCGCTCGCTCCTGCGTCCTGAGCCTGGCGGCGAGCTGCCCGGCGCCCGCGCCAGTTGCCTTGTGCAGGCCGAGCAGCCTGCCTGGCAGCACCAGGCTGCCCTTGGCCTTGCCGCCGAGCGCAAGACCCGCGATGAGGCCCGCGGCGATGACCACGGCCACCACGGCGGTGACCAGCACGAGCTTGCGCCGCCGCCGCCTGCCCGCAGGAGCCGCGCCGAAGCCGGCCGGAGGGAACCCGGTGCCGGGTAGCGGAGGCTGGCTGCCTGCGGGGGCCGGCTGCCAGTTGCTGATCGGAGACTGCTGTGTTCCTGCCATTGTCGTGTCCTATCTGTGTGCGAGCAGGGCTGTCCGGTCGCGTCAGTGATCGAGTGCGACGGTGCCGGTGAGGCGGATCGCGAAGGTGCCGGCGCCGAAGTCGGAGTTACCGGAAAGAGATCCCTCACCGCTGGCCTCGCTGAACCGCCCGGTGCCACCGGTCACGACCCAGTGACCGGTGCCGTGGTACTGGCCGGGCCCGGTAGGACAGGCCACGTCGGCACTGGTGATGGTGAGCGTGTCGCCGTTCGCGGCGGTGAGCGTTTCGACGTGCGTATTGGCGATCCCGCCGGCGCAGATCGTGTCGTCGGAGCCGGTAATGAGCGCATGGCCCATGGTCGCGATCTTCCCCATATGGGTCGCATTGCCGGCGCCGGTAAACGAGGTCGTCGTCTGGCTGGTAAATGCGACCGCGCCTGAGAACGTCGCGCTGAAAGGGAGCGGGTGGGTCTGCGCGGACGCGGCGTCAGGCGCGAGCAACGTCCCCACCGCGACCAGAATCGCCGCCGCGCTGACTAGCCTGATCATTGTCCGTGCTCCTCGTCACCGAGCCGAGCCGGCCTGAATCCGGAGCACAGAAGGTCGAGCACCTCGATGCGCTCCCGGGCGGTGGCGAACGCGTGCTGCTCGACGAGCCGGAAGGACGACGGGTCGTCGGCTACCCCCGTCCGCACCTGCCAGCGCAGGTAGATACGCGGTCCGGCCTGTCCGATCGCGGCGTCGAGTACCTCGAACGCATCGTCCGCGCCGAACCATCGCCGGAAGAGGGCGACGGCGTGCGGGGCACCGTTCTCCTCAAGTGCGCCCCGTGGCACGAGGGCGCGGAACCGGATGTCCGGATCGAGGCAGGATTCCAGGCCGGCGAAATCGCGGCGGGCGAGCGCGCCGAGGAACTGCCCGGCGAGCTCCCACCTCGGGCCTGCACCTGCGGTGTGGTCGACGGCGATCGCCGTGGTTGCGGTGGCTGTGTTCATGCCAATGTTCTATGGCAGCGCGCCTCCGCGCGGCATCGGTCATTCACCCGATCTTTGCGGCTCGGTCGGGCCGGCGACGCTCGGCGTCGACCAGGCCGTGGCGCATCGCGTACATCGCCGCAGGGCCGCGCGCGCTGACTCCGATCTTCGTGTAGATGTGCTCGACGTGACTTCCGACGGTGCGCGCGGAGACGGATAGCCGCGCGGCGATCTGCTTGTTGGACAGTCCGCAAACCAGCAGGGAAAGCACTTCGACCTCGCGCGGGCTCAGCCCGGCGATCAGGTTCGGACGGCGTCGTGCCTGATGTCCGGCCGCGGCCAGGACGGCGTTCACCGCCGCCGCGTCGAGCCGCCCCTGGCCGGCCTCGTCAAGCAGCACCGCCTGCGCCGCCGCAGGCCCGAGGGCGCTCCGGTGCGGTCGGTCCTCTCGGAGCGCCTGGTAGACCTGGGCTGCGGCCAGAACGCGGGCCGCGTGCGGGATCGTGTTGCCGAAGAGCCCGCGCGGATAGCCCGAGCCGTCAGCCCGCTCATGGACCATGCTGGCGATCGCGCCGATGCCGGCCAGCCGCGGCTGATGGGCCAGCACGCGCTCGGTCAGGTAGGGAACGGTGCGGACGCGTTCCCGCTCGATGCCCGACAGCGGACCGGGCCGGGCCCAGGTGGCGGCCGAGACGCCGATCCCGCCGAGCCGGCAGACGAGGCCCGCGTGCTCGACGAGGTCCACCGCAGCGGGGTCCAGACCCATGCGGCGAGCGGCCTGCGCCCCGAGCGCCGCGACGGCACGGGAATGCCCGAGAAACCACGGTGACTTGACGTCAGCGTAATCGGCGAAGGTCCGCAGTGCGGCCCGGAGCCCGGCCTCATCCATCTGCCGGTCGAGCGGTGCGCATCCGCCGATGACGACACCCCAGGCATCGACGGCACCGATGTCGCCGAAAATATCATCGGCGCGCGAGCGGCACGTCTCGGCGAGTGTCGGGTCGAACTCACGGCCTGCACGCTCGCGCAGCATGGCGACGGCCCCCGCCACTCCGCCGAGGCGATAGAACACCTCGGACTCCTGGGCGATGTGGACCACCCTCATGACGCGTTCGATCTGCTCGCCCGCTAGCCCGCTGGGACCGCCCTTTCCGTCCCACCGTTCCAGTGCCTGCGGCAGCGACCGCCGGACCACGGAGGCCAGCCCGAGCTGGTCGGCGATCTGCCCGGTCGTCTCGCAGTGGGCACCCAGGGACTGCATGACCTCGCGAAACCCGCCGGCCATAAACGCGCCGGTGGTTGAGATACGTTGCACTGCTGATCCGTCCGCCGCGAGATTGGCGAGCAAGAACCGCATCATGGGCAGGCCGGCGCGGTTCACTTCATAGCTCGCGGCCCGGATCTGCGTGTCGTCACCGAACCAACGTGCCATCTCGTGGGAATCGGCCACGCAGCCCACCCAGGCGAGCAGGGCAACGTAGTAGGCGGCGGCTTGCTCTTCGTCGGGGAGATCGGCGAGCGCCGCCAGCCGGGTGGCGATCACCGTCGTGCGCAGGATGTGCCCCTGCGGCTGGCCCAGACCCAGATCGGTGGCGAGCGACAGCGAGGCGACTAGTTCCGCCAGCCGCACGCCTGACGTCTCCTGCTCGGTCATACCGCGAAGCCTACGGACAGGCCGCCGGACAAGGGGGTCAAAGATACTGAAAGAAGGCAGTACCCCGGTCAGGCGCCGGCGCGGGCCCAGTGCGCCAGCAGCGGGACGAGGTAGCGGGCGTCGGGGCTGCCCCAGCCGGTGACCGGGTCCCAGCCAGGCCCGGCGTTGTAGCCGGTGAAGACACCGGTGGGCCACAGCACCGAGTTATCGCCGGTGACCACGTCGTGAAAGGCCTGGCGGCGCGCGGGGCCGCGGGCGATGGCGTAGATGGCCGGGTTGACAAAGCCAAGGTGCCGCCCGGCTTCCTGGTCGGCCAGAGCGATCACGCCGGCCCACAGCGGGGTGGAGGCGCTGGTGCCCGTGGCCGCCCGGAGTTCGCCGTCGCTGTACTCCACCGCCATGGCCGTGGCGGAGTCCGCGTTGGCGGCCACGTCGGGAACGCCGCGGGTGGCGCCGATCCTGCTCACGTTGTCCTGATAGGCCGGCCGGGGGAACAGCTTGCTGTAGCCGCCGCCGGAGGCGTCGGTGCCGCCGTTCCAGGCCATCTCTCCCAGATAGGTGCCGGCCGGCTGGGTCGCGGCCAGGATGGTGCCGCCGACCGCCAGTACCAGCGGGTCGGAGGCGGGCAGGCTGACTTGCCGCGGCGGGCCCTCGTCGCTGATCGCGCCGAGGTCCCCGGAGGAGGCGACGAACGTGACGTGGTGGTCGCGAGCCTGGGTCAGCGCGGCGTTGATCCGGGTCACCTCGGCGCGGGTGAAGAAGTGCTCGCCGTCGCTGGCGCTGACCGAGATCACCGCTGCGTGCAGGGTGACGCCGGCCTGGATCACCTTGATCGCGGCGGCGGTAAAGTCCGCGCTGCTGGATATGGCGTCCTGGGATACCAGGACGACGTCGAGGGTGGCGCCGGGCGCGATCGCGTGCACCATCTCGGTGTCCTCGACTTCCTCGTCGTCAGCGAGGTAGGGCGTCTTGGACCGGGCAATGGTATTTACGACGTGCAGCGTGGCCCGGGGCAGGCCGAATTTGCGGTCGAAGGCGGCCAGGTCCTTGCGAATATCGGTGGCGGGCGGGCCGCTGGGCAGTTCGGGTACGACCACGGTCTCGCCGCGGCCGTCGATTCCGTGGCTAAGCAGCGGCGCGACGCCGTAGGCCAGCTGAAACGCCCGCGGGCTGTAACACGGCGGGCGCTTTACCCCGGGCGGCGCGCAGTTCAGCGGCGCGGTCGCGGCGGATGCGGACGTGACCGCGGATGCGGACGTGACCGCGGATGCGGACGTGCCGCCAGTGGCGGCAGCGGAGGTGCATGCCGCGGTCAGGCCAGCCGCCAGGGGCGCGGCGGCCAGCCACCGCCAGCGGCGCCGACGCCGGGGTGGCGGCGGTGCGGCGGGCCGTCGTTTCAGCGAGATGCCGTTTATGTCCATCGTGTTTCCTTAGGAATGGTGTTTGCGGGCCCGGCATCGAGCAGATCCGGGGTGTCGTGGCAGCTAGCGTTCCGGGCGGCGGCGGCGGGCGCCTCACGCGCCGGAGGTAGGGCGGGTCCCTCGTTGGGGGGATACGCCGGGGGTCGCGCGGAGGTAGCGTGCAGGTGTGCTGGACCGGGTGCAAAGCTGGGCCAGGGGACTGTCGGGCCGGCTGACCGCGTCCTACATCCTCGTCACGCTCATCGTCGTGGTGCTGGTCGAGGCGCTCGTGCTCGGTTTCCAGGTTCCCTCGCTGGTGAACGGCTCCCGGCTGCAGGCCCAGGTGGACGCCGCCGCGCGGAGTTACGGCCGACAGCTTTCCGAGCGCTATCCCGGCGGCGTGCCGGCCGGTACGGTGCTCGGCGACCCAGGCCAGCCCTGGCCGCCGGACCTGACCCGGCCGGCTGGCGGCGGCACGCTGGTCGTTCAGGCGATCACCGGCCCGATCGGCAGCCACCAGGCGGTCACCGCGGTCGTGGCGATCGCCGCCGACGGCAGAGTCGTCGCGTCATCCGCGCCTTCCCGGTACCCGGCCGGAAAGGCGGCAGCCAGCGAGTTCCCGAACCCGGTGGGCCAGTCCATCGCCGACGGCGCCACCCCCATGTCGATCAAGCACGGCAGCTTGTCCACGCAGTACGGCAACGTGCTCTGGACGGTCTGGCCGGTGACCGGCCCGGCCATCAGCAAGCCGCAGGCCGGCGCGCGACGGGTCGCCTTCGTCTATGTCCAGGCGCCCTGGTCGCCGCGGTTCATCAGCCCCGTCCGCGCCTGGGGCGACCTGCGTCAGCTCGGCGACGATGGCGCGCTGCTGTCGGGTCCCGTTGCGCTGCTTTTCGCTATCGTGCCGGTCGGCGTGCTGTTCGGGCTGCTGGCCTCACGGCGCCTGGTCCGGCGGGTCCGACGCCTGGAACGGGCCGCCGCCGCGGTCGCTGACGGTGACTACGCCGTCGCTCTGCCCGTCTCCGGCCGGGACGAGGTCGGACGGCTGGAGGCGAACTTCGCCGCCATGACCAGGCAGCTCGGCTCTGCGCTGGCCGCCGAACGGCAGCGAGCCACCGGCGACGCGCGCGCCGCGGAGCGGGCCAGGATCGAGCGGGAGGTGCACGACGCGATGTCCCAGCACCTGTTCGGCCTGCGGATGATCGCCGCCGGGATGCGCCGGGCCGACCCGGGTAATCAGCAGGCTCGGGCGATCGAGCGGATCAGCGAGGAGGCCCTGCGCGACATGCAGGCGCTGCTGACCGAGTTGCGCCCGGCCAGCCTGGACGGTGCCGGGCTCGCTCCGGCGCTGCAGGAGATCTGCGCGGCCTACCACGACCGGCTCGGCGTCAGCGTCGATGCCGACCTGGCTGACGTCACCGCGCCTGCGCTGGTCGAGCATGCCCTGCTGCGGATCACCCAGGAGGCATGCGCCAACGCGGTCCGGCACGGCAACGCCCGTCGGCTCGCCGTGTCGATGAGCCGCCAGGACGGGCACCTCGAGCTTGCCGTCCGCGACACCGGCACCGGCTTCGACCCAGCTGCCCCGCACGCCGGTTCCGGGCTGGCCCACATCCGCGACCGGGTCGCCGAACTCGGCGGCACGGTGGACATCGACAGCGCGCCCGGGCGCGGCGCGGCACTGACCGTCCGGGTGCCGGTGCCATGACCATCCGCGTGGTGATCGCCGACGATCACCGCGTCGTCCGGGACGGGCTGTGCTATCTGCTCGGCCAGGAGCCGGACGTCGAGGTCGTCGGCGAAGCCGGAGACGGCAGGCAGGCGGCAGACGTCGTCGCCGCCACCCGCCCGGACGTGCTGCTGCTCGACCTGTACATGCCCGGACCGGACGGGCACGCCGTGCTGGCGGTGCTGCGCGACACACCGCACCCGCCGGCCATCGTCGTGCTCACCTCCGCCACCGACGACGAGCACATCGTCCGTGCCGTGCAGGCCGGCGCGACCTCCTACCTGCTCAAGACCGCCTCGGCCGAGCAGGTCATCGCCGCCGTCCGCGACGCCGCCGCCGGCACGGCCAGGCTCAGCCCCGAACTGCTGACCCGGCTCACCCAGGCGCTGCGACGGCCGCCGCCGCCGGACCCGCTGCAGCCGCTGTCACCGCGCGAACGTGAGGTGCTCCGGCTGATCGCCCGCGGTCACAGCAACCGGCAGATCGCCCGGGACCTGGCGATCGGCGAGCAGACCGTCAAGACCCACGTCCGCAGCATCCTCACCAAGCTCAGCCTGCAGGACCGCGTCCAGGCCGCCATCTTCGCGCTGCACCACCAAGCCGACGGCCGGGAGCGCCGGCCGTAACCGTGCGGGCCTGCCCGCGGCCACCGGCGTCATCTCTGCCCGGGCTGGTAGTCACCGCCCTGGTTCTGGCCGATGACGTTCAGCCGGTTGATGTGACATGCGCCGCTCCGGGGCGCGGGACGGGACTAGCCGTCATGCGACCGCACGACGGCGCCGCCCCTGACGACGTACCTGATCGCGGCTGGGTCGGCCAGGGCGGCGATGTGGTCGAGCGGATCGCGGGTCAGCGCGACGAGGTCGGCGAACGCTCCGGGCGCCAGCGTGCCGAGCTTGCCGGGCAGGCCGATGATCTCGGCACCCACAACCGTGGCCGACCGGATGACATCGATCGGCGCCTGGACCTCGGAGCGGATAACGAACTCCTGGCTCTGGTGCCGGTGCATGCCGCCGAGCAGGTCCGTCCCGTAGCCGATCTTGATGCCGCTGGCGTGGGCTAGCTCGAGGGCGCGCAGCCCGCCGTCGAGTACCTCGCCGACCTTGCGCCACGATGCTTCTGGCAGGCCGTGCTCGCGGCCCTCGGCTCGGAGCGCCCAGTAGGTCACCAGGTTCATGACCAGGTAGGCCCGGGTCTCGCGGAAGATCTCGGCGGTGGCGGAATCGAGGAGGTTGCCGTGCTCGATGGTCCGGACTCCCGCGTGCAGCGCCCGCTTCATCGACTCCGGCGTGTAGGCATGCGCGGCGACGTACCGGTTCGCCGCGGCGGCCTCCTGAACGGCCGCCTCGAGCTCGGCGACGGAGAACTGAGTGGAGTCGATGCGGTCGGTCGGCGAGGCGACGCCGCCGCCGGCCATCACCTTGATGTGGTGCGCGCCGCGCCGCAGCTCGTCGCGGGCTGCCTTGCGGACCGCGTCGGCGCCGTCGACGACGGTGGTGAGCTCGCAACTTCCCGGATGGGTGTCGAGGAAGTGCTCGCCGGGCCCGCGATGGTCGCCATGTCCGCCGGTCTGGCTGAGCGCCCGGCCGGCGTAGAAGAGACGAGGGCCGCGGATCAGCCCTTCTTCTAGCGCGCGCCAGGTGCCGTAGTCGGCGCCGGCCATGTCGCGGACGGTCGTGAACCCGCGGTCCAGCATCTCCCCGAGCAGCCGCGCGGTGCGGTGCGCGTTATAGGTGACCGGCCACCGGACCAGGTCGGCCAGGTCGGCGGTATTGGCCATGACGTGCACATGGCAGTCGATCAGGCCGGGCAGGACGTACGCTCCGCCCAGGTCGACGCGCCGCGCATCGCGCGGCGCCCTCAGGCCGGGCCCGGCCTCGGTCACGACCCCGTCGGCGACGAGCAGGTCGCCTTCGCGGTAGCTGGCTGCCTCGACGTCCAGGAACAAGCCGCGCGTGAAGAGCGTCGTGTCACTCATCGCTGGCCCTCCGCCTGCCGCTCCGGCGCCCTGACAAATGCATCGGATAGTAAGTATGCCGACCTGGCCGTCACTGGTTTATCTGCGGCCTGGCACCGGGCATCAATCCCGCGGGCCGAGCGCCGGCAGCCAACTGGATGCAGAAGACTGAGGAGCCGACATCGTGGATATGAAGCTCGAGGTCACCGTACTGCCGGTCGCCGATATCGATCGCGCGAAGGCGTTCTACCAGGGGCTGGGGTGGCGCCTGGACGCCGATGTATCCGTCGACGAGCACACGCGGCTGGTCGAGTTCACCCCGCCGAACTCGCCCGCCTCGATCCAGTTCGCGACCGGGACGACGACGAGGACGCCCGGCTCGCTGATGCTGACCGTCGAGAACATCGAGGCCGCCAGGGACGAACTGGTCAGCAACGGCGCGGAGGTCAGCGAGATCTGGCACGGCTCCGGGCTCTACGACACCGAGCGGAGCGCGTCCGGCCCGGACCCGGAACGCAAGTCGTACCGCAGCTGGGTGAGTTTCGCGGATCCTGACGGGAACAAGTGGCTGGTGCAGGAGGTCACGGAGCGGCTCCCGGGCCGGGTCTGGCCGACCGATGTCGGGGCCCTGGCCGAGCTGCTGCATGAGACGGCCGAGCATCACGGCACGTTTGAGGCGGCCGCCCCGCCACATGACTGGTGGGACTGGTATGCGGCGTACCTGGACGCTCGCCAGCGCGGGAGCACTCCGGAAGAGTCCGCCGCGGCCGCCGGGCGCTACATGGCGGAGGTCAAGCACATCGTCGCCTGACGACTGCGCTCGCGGGCCCGGAGCGAAGCCCGGCTGCCGCCACCACGATCGGAGGACACATGACCAGCGCGACCGCCCCGGCGTCCGTCCAGCGCCACCCGGAGCTCGCCGGACAGACCGTCGTCGTGATCGGCGGCAGCGCTGGCATCGGGCTCGAGACAGCCAGGCGCGCCCGGGCTGAGGGCGCTGATGTCATCCTCACCGGCCGCGATCCCGGCCGGCTCAGGCAGGCGGCTCAGCAGGTCGGCGCGCAGCGCACCGCGGCCTTCGACGCCACCGACCCGGCTGCCCTGGCGGAGTTCTGCCGGGACCTGCCGGCTCCGGTCGACCACGTGATGATCACGGCCGGCGGCCCGCGTTACGGGCCGCTGCTCGAGATGGACGCGGCGGTCGTCCGCGATGCGCTCAGCGACCATGCCGTGCTGGCGCTCGAGGTGGCGCGTAACGCCGCCGGCAAGATGCGGCCAGGGGGCACGCTGCTGCTGATCGGGGGCACCGGCGGCCGGCGTGTCCGCCAGGGTCTCGGGGTAGCCTCCGCCGCGACCGCCGTGCTGCCCGCGTTCACGGCCGCGCTCGCGCTCGAGCTCGCGCCGGTTCGCGTCAACCTCATCGCCGCCGGCTTCGTCGACACCTCGCTGTCGGCGTCGCTGCTGGGAGACCGGCTCGAGGAGCGGCGCGATGAGCTGCGGGCGACGCTCCCGATCGGCCGCGTCGTTGGCCCAGCCGACGTTGCCGCGCTGGCCGTCCACATCATGGTCAATACCGCCCTGACCGGCGCGACGTATGACGTCGACGGCGGCCAGCAGTTCGTCTCGTGACGAGCGCGTCCGTCAGCGCCGTCCGGCCTCGCGGCCGGCCTGCCAGAAGGCCAATGCCGGCCTGGCCGGTGATCCGCGGATGACCCGCCGCCAGGCGGGTAGCACGGTGGTCCTCATCGGGAGGTGCTATGGCGCGGGCTATCTGGACGGGATCCCTGGCGTTCGGCCTGGTGAACGTTCCCGTCGCACTGTTTAGCGCGACGGAGGACAAGTCGGTCCACTTCAACCAGTTCCAGGCCGGCACATCGGACCGGATCCGCTACAAGCGAGTCAACGAGCGCACCGGGCGTGAGGTCGATCTTGCCGACATCGTCAGGGGGCGCGAGATCGGCACGGGCGATTACGTCCTGGTCAGCGAGGACGAACTCGAAGCGGTCGAGCCGGGCCGCTCGCGGACGATCGAGATCACAGACTTCGTGGACCTGGCCGAGATCGAGCCGATCTACTACCAGAAGGCCTATTACCTCGGCCCCCGGGGCGACGGCGCCACCCGCCCGTACGTGCTCCTGCACCGGGCGATGTCGGACAGCGGGCGGGCCGGGATAGCCACCTTCATCATGCATGGCAAGCAGTACCTGGTGGCGATCAGGGCCGCGGGTGACGCGCTCGCCATGGAGACCATGTACTTCGCCGACGAGGTCCGCGATCCGCATGACGCGATCGACGGGCTGCCGGCTGGCGAGCGCGTCCCGGCGCGCGAGCTGACGATCGCCAGGCAGCTGATCGAGTCGATGACGACGAGCTGGGATCCGCGCGGTTACCGCGATACGTACCGGGAGCGCGTTGACGACCTCATCGAGCGCAAGCGCCGGGGGGAGGAGGTCATCTCCGAGGGCGCCCCGCCGGAGGAATCGAACGTCACCGATCTGATGGAGGCGCTCCGCCGCAGCGCTGAGCAGCTGCGGGGTCGCCAGCCGGGGAAGGCATCCGCCGCGAGCAAGAAGGGAAAGAAGCCGCCCGGCCGGGTTCCAACGCGCAAGTCGGGCTCGCCCCGCAAGGCGGGCTCGCCCCGCAAGGCAGGCTGAGGCCGTGATCGGTCTCAGACCGCCGCTCGCAGGCGCATGTGCAGGCGGGTTATGGTGCCCTCCGGGCCGGTGCGCCGCTCCACGAGATCGCACACCCGGTTGACCAGCCACAGGCCGTGGCCGCCCGGGGCGTCGGCGGGCTGGCGCCGTCGGCCTGCCAGCGGGTCGGCGATGTGCCCGTGGTCCTCGACCTGGCAGAGCATCTCCTCGTCCGTCCGCCAGGAACGGACCACGCCGCCGCCGGAAGCATGGCCGATCGCGTTGGCGGCCAGCTCGCTGACCGCGAGGACCAGGTCGCCGGCCCGGTCCGGCTCGAGGCCGGCGGCGCGCGCCTGGAGGGCCGAGAACTCCCTGACCGGTCCGAGGTGCCCGTCGAACGTCACGGACACGGCGTCCTGGGCAGGCGGAGGCAGCGGATCGTCACATCCTGGCGGTAGTCGGCCGGGTCCGAGATAGCTGGCACTCGCACGCTGGCAGCCGGGGGCGACGACCACCGGGTGGGTGAGCTCCGCGCCGCCGATCACGCCGCGGGGCAGGCGTGAGGTGTCGTACAGGCAGAAGAGCGTCATCTCCCGGCCGCTGAAGGCCAGGTTGCACAGTGCCTCATGCCTCGTGACCTCGACCAGCTCGGCCGACGAGCGGGCTGGCCAGGCTGGCTCCCAGAGGCAGTAGACATGCTGGCCCTGCTGCTCATCGGCGAACGACTGCGCGGACGGGATGATGCGGGCTGGATTGCGGCCAAGCTCGGCCATGTCAGCCAGGAACGCTGACCCCGGCATCAGCCCGAGGGCCTCGCGGACCAGTCCCATCGTGCGGGCGGGAACCGCGACATGTAGCCGGGCCCCGGATCCGGCCGCCCGGCGCACGATGGCCGCGGCCCGGCTGAGATCCTGGTCGCTGCCGTCGTACAGCAGCGCGAAATGAGCAAATCCGGCCAGGTCAGGGAGCAATCGGCCGCGTGCTGCCGACGCTGGCACAGCGTCGGCCGGGCCATCGGCTGTCCCGTCGCGGCCGCTCATGGCACTCCTACTTTCCCCGCCTTCCTAGATGATGCTTGATTTTCACTTTTCACGCTGACTACCTGTCGGTAGTGAGGAAGACGGGACTTGCCGGCACAATGGGCGCCATGGCGATAGATAGGACCGACCTGGCTCCGCAGGCCGTCATCGTGTCGCTGCCGCATGAGATCGATATGACCAACGCCGATCAGGTGGGCGAGCAACTGCGGGCTGCTTTCGCGCCCGGCGTAGACGTCGTGATCGCGGACCTGACCACGACAAGCTTCTGCGACTCCGCCGGGATCCGCGCTCTGACCCACGTCCATGCCGAAGCTGCCGGGCGCAAAGCCCAGCTCCGGCTCGCGATCACGCCCGACGGACCGGTCAGCCGGGTGGTGCAGCTGATGAACCTGATCAGGTTCCTGCGCATCTACCCGAGCACCGAAGCGGCGGCTGGGGACGCGGGCTAGGGGATTTCGGAGAGCGGTTTGGCGGTTAAAGGACAGGTCGCCGGAGCGGCTGCCGGACGTCGGCTCGCCAGCCAGGCCGCTTCGAGCGCGGCATGGCTGTTCGCCTCGATCGCGGCGGCCTACGCGGTGGGCGCCGAGATGTCGTGGCAGAGCTTCAGCGCAGGTGCGGCCTTCGGCTTCCCGCCCGCTGGCGTCACGGTGACGGCCCTGCTGCTGACCGCCAGGCGGCGCTGGCCGGTGGTGATCGCCGCGATCGTCGTCAGCGAGGTCAGCGTCGACCTGCAGCACCATCTGACCCTGGCGGCGGCGCTGGCATCGGCCGTGGCCAACTCGGTCGAGCCGGTCGTGGGCGCGTCATGCGTGCGCCGGTTCTGCGGTGGCACGCCGGACCTCACCGTCAGGGGAGATCTCCTCGGCTTCGTCGCCGGGGCCGTGCTGCTTGGCCCGCTCGCGGGCGGCCTGATCGGGGCGACCGTCATCACCGTGAACGACGGCGGCTGGTGGCCTGGGGTGGTCCTGCAGTGGTGCGCGGGAGACGGCATCGCGGTGCTGGTGGTCGGCGCGCCGATCCTGCTCTGGGTGCAAAGACGGCAGCTGGTGCTGTCCAGGTGGCGGGAACTGGCGTTGCTTGTGGCGGTCACGGTCGCGCTCGCGGTGGTGGCCTTCCGGTTCAGCGAGCCGTCGGCGGTGTTTTTCCTGCCGCTGCTGGCCTGGGCGGCGTTCTGGATCGGCGACGTCGGTGTCGTCCTGGCCGGCACGGCCTTTGCCGTCGTCGCGAACTACCTGACCGCCGCCGGATACGGCGAGTTCACGAACCTGGGCATCTCCTCGCCGGCAGCACTGGTCGTCGCGCAGGTCTACATCGCGACCATCGTCATCATCTGCTGGCTGCTGGCGCAGGAGGTGACCGGCAGGATCCGGGCCGTCGAGGATCGCGAGCGGGCCAGAATGCCGCGAGCATCTCTCGGATGTGCCGATGACCGAGACAACCGCGGCGACCGACGCGATCAGGATCCGGCCATGGCATCTCGGCGGCCGAGGACATGACTCAGATCCGCAACGCCGGCCGCGCGCTGGCCATTATCGGCTACCAGCCGGCCCGCCTGCTGACCGAGCTCGGGCGCGTCACGGCGTCGGTGACGAAGGGCCAGTTCGCCACGATGGCCGTCGCGCTGCTCGAACCTGATGCGTCCCGCCTCACGTACGCGTCGGCCGGCCATCTTCCGCTGCTCGTCAGGCGGGCCAGGACGGGACAGGTGGAGACGCTCCGCGCGGTCGGCGGCCCGCCGCTCGGCCCGTTCGACGACGCGGTCTACACCCAGCGCCGGACGCGCTTCCAGCCGGGTGACATCACCCTCATGTACACGGACGGGCTGATCGAGCGGCGCGGTGACGATATCGGCGACGGCATCCGCCGGGTCGCCGGCCAGCTCCAGAGCCTGGCCGGCCGACGGGCCGGTCGAGGCGCTGTGCCAGCACCTGGTGACCTCGCTGGCCGACGAGCCGCAGCCGGACGACATCTGCGTGCTCGCGGTCCGCAGGCGCGACGAGCCGGCCGGCGCCAGGATCCCCGGCGTCGGCGATCGGGCAGCCCGGCGCGGCTGACCAGGCCTGAGCAGGCACTGCCGGGCTGGCTCCGTTTCGATCAATGGCCTTTTTTCTTTGGCTTCAGTTTGGGTTATCCCGGCTGGGGCAGCCAGGCACCGCAACGACGCGCACAACGCGCACTAGGGAGGCTCCCCATGTCCGCTGGGGTTACCGTGGCCATCATCGTGGTCATCGTCATCATCGTCGCGGTGGCGGCAGTCAGCGCAACGATGTCCCGTCGCCGGAGGCTCAGAGAGCGTTTCGGCCCCGAATACGACCGCATGGTCGCCGATCAGCAGAGCCCGCGCAAGGCCGACGCCGAGCTGGCCAGCCGGGAGCGGCGCGTGCGAAACCTCGACATCCGCCCGCTGACCCAGGCCGCACGCACCGAGTACACGGCTCAGTGGGCCAGCATCCAGGAGCGATTCGTCGACCAGCCGGCCGCGGCCGTGGATCAGGCGCAGCAACTGGTGACCGCCGTGCTCAACGACCGCGGCTACCCCACCGAGGGATACGACCAGGTCCTGGCCGATCTTTCCGTTGAGCACGCCCGCACCCTCGAGCACTACCGCGCCGCTCACTCGATCTCCGAATCGGCCGCAGACGGCTCCGGCTCCACCGAGGATCTGCGCCAGGCCATGATCCACTACCGGGCCATGTTCGACGAACTGCTCGCCGGCGATGCCGACGCGACGGACGCGCCGGTCGACGAGTACGGCATCAACGACCCGGCCAACCAGACGAGGAGGCGGTAGCTGCAATGAGCTCACCCGAATCTGACTTCCCGGCCTGGTCACCGGCCGGCGGCCGCGAGGAGCCCTCGGCGTCGCACGAGGATCAGCCCGACGAGGCGCAGACGCCGCTGACGGATGTTCCGCTGGCGGCCGGAACCGACTACGCGGGGCCGGTGACTCCGGCTGAGCCAGGCGTGGCCGAGGAGCCGGCCGTCATCGACGAAGACGTCATCGTGATCGCGACGCAGGAAGCGGCCGGCTACGCGGGCCCGCCGGCCAGCAATGGCATGGGCGCTGAGCAGTGGCGCGAGGTCAAGGCGATGTTCGTCGATGACCCCAGCGGCTCGGTCCGGGCCGCGTCCGGGCTGGTCGAGAAGGCCGTCGAGGAACTGATGGCATCGGTCAGGGAGCGCCAGGAATCGCTGGCATCGTCGTGGCAGGCGGGCGACGCCGCTGGCACCGAGGAGCTGAGGAACGCCCTCCGCGGCTACCGCGGCCTGTTCGACGAACTCGATCAGATGTCCAGGCAGCTTCCGGCCCGCCAAGACCGAATAACTGGCGGCGTCTGACCCCGAACCGAGATATATGGTCAGATCATGATTGCTGACGCGCCGCGGGAAGAGCGATCGGCAGAGTCGGTGCAGGCCATCGATGTCCTGCTGGTCGAGGACGATCCCGGCGACGTGCTGATGACCAGGGAGGCTTTCGAGGAGCGGCACGTCGCTGACCGGCTGCACGTGGTGAGCGACGGCGTGCTGGCGATGCAGTTCCTGCGCCGGACCGACAGCTTCGCCACGGTTCCCCGGCCAGGGCTGATCCTGCTGGACCTTAACCTCCCGCGCCGGAACGGGCTTGAGGTCCTGGCGGAGCTGAAGGCCGACCAGAGTCTGCATTCCATCCCGGTCGTGGTGCTGACCAGCTCCCAGTCGGAGCAGGACATCCTGCGCAGCTACTCACTCCACGCCAACGCGTTCGTGACCAAGCCGCTGGAATTCGAGCGGTTTCTCGATGCCATCCGTCAGATCGATGGCTTCTTCCTCTCGCTGGCCAAGCTCCCGAACTGACCGGGGCGCTGGCCGTGCCGCGCAATCGCCGCGACGCTGATCCACCCGACGGCGATGGTGAGCCAGAAGCTGACGACCCGGAAGACCAGGGCCGCCGATAGTGCCGAGGCATGCCCGGTGCCGTAGGCGACCAGGATGACGGCCAGGCTGCCCTCGATGATGCCGATGCCGCCGGGGACAATCGGCAGCGCCCCCGCCACCTGAGCGACGCCGTAAGCCAGCAGCACTCCGGCCCACGGGATCGCCGCGTGGACAGCGCCGAAGGCGCACAGCAGGCACAGGAAGTCGCAGAACCACACGGCGGCGGCGAGCGCGACGATCCCGGCCGTCGATCGCCTGCTCAGCGGAATCTCCTGCATCCGGGCCAGCGTCGACTCGATCCGGGCGCCGACGCTGCCGCGCGGATGTCCCGTGACGCGCCGCACGGCGCGGACAAGAGCGCCGGCCAGCCGCAGGACCAGATCCCGCCGGATCAAGATGGCACCCGCGACCAAGACGATGACCAGGCCGATCGCGGCCGCGCCGGTGCTGCGAGTGCTCGTGCTGGTCGCGAGCGCGATGACGACGCCCAGCAGCAGCAGCAGCGACATGCCGATCGCCTGCGCGATCAGGATCGTGAAGACGGTCCAGCCCGCGCTCGCGCCGGTCGCCCCGTGTCGCCGGTAGTAGCGGTACCGGTACGCGCTGGACACGGCGGGCTCGCCAGGAACGGTGTTCGCGATGGCATCGTTGGCCAGCGTGAGGAGCATCAGCCCGGGCATGGCGATGCTCGCGCCGCTCAGCCGCAGCACCCGCTGCTGCAGGTAGGCATAGGTCCACAGGGAGGCGGCCTCGGCCGTGACGGCGGCAGCTACCCACCCGACGGCGACGTGGCTGAGCTGATGCCACGCGGCCACGAACTCCGTTCGCCTGCCGTAGAGCACGAGCAGGACGACGATCCCTACGCTGATGCCGAGGACGTAGCGGACCACGTCGCGAAGATGGCGGCCGGTCTGCCGAATCGCGATCTCGTCCGCCACGGGTCCAAACTACCGAGTACCGACGCAGATGCTGGCATAAAGGGGGCTGGAGACATTGGGACAGGACTTCGGGGGCCGGATCGGGCGCGACTGGCGGGACTCCGAGCCGTGGTGGCCAGCCGAGCCGGCTCCGCCAGCCGGGGCGCCTAACATCGTCCTGGTCGTTCTGGACGATGTCGGCTACGCCCAGCTGGGCTGTTACGGCTCGGACATCGAGACCCCGGTGCTGGACGGTCTCGCCGGCAGCGGCGTCAGGCTCTCGAATTTCCATACCACGTCGCTGTGCTCGCCGACCCGCGCCTGCCTGCTGACCGGCAGGAACCATCACCGCAGCGGGATGGGCCGGGTGGCCGACCTGGCCGTCGGGTATCCGGGCTACTGGGGCAAGCCGCCACGGGAGAACGGCTACCTGTCCGAGATCCTGCGTGGCGCAGGATACGCGACCTACGCCATCGGGAAGTGGCACCTGTCTCCCGAGGACGAGACCAACATGGCGGCCTCGCGCGCGACCTGGCCGCTGGCCAGGGGATTCGACCGCTGGTACGGCTTCCACGGCGGCGAGACCCATCAGTTTGCCCCGGCGCTGCATGAGGACAACCACTCGATGCGCGCCGCTGAGTCGATGCAGGACGGTTATCACCTGACCGACGACCTGGCCGACCGGGCCATCGAGTTCCTGTCCGACTTGCGGGCGGTCGACGTCGACAAGCCGTTCTTCCTGTACTTCGCGACCGGCGCGTGCCACTCGCCGCACCAGCCGCCGCCGCGCTGGCGCGAGCACTACCGTGGCCGGTTTGACCTCGGCTGGGACGCGTGGCGGGAGCAGATCTTCGAGCGCCAGCTGGCGGCCGGGCTGCTTCCGGCGTCCACGGCGCTTTCTGATCGGCCCGGCTGGGTTCCGGCCTGGGACTCGCTCGACGAGCGGGATAAGAAGGTGGCGGCGCGGTTCATGGAATGCTTCGCCGGCTTCCTGTCTCACACCGACGAGCAGATCGGCCGGGTGCTCGACTTCCTCGGCGAGATCGGGGACCGGGACAACACGATCGTGGTGGTCGTTTCGGACAACGGGGCGAGCGCCGAGGGCGGTGCCACCGGGTCGATCAACGACGTGCGGATGCTGAACCTGGACCCGGCGTCGAACGACGAGATGCACGACCGGATCGACGAGATCGGCGGCCCGCTGACCCACAACAACTATCCCTGGGGCTGGACGATGGCCGGCAACACGCCGTTCCGCCGCTGGAAGCGCGAGGTTCACGAGGGCGGGATCGCTGATCCGTGCATCATTTCCTGGCCCGTCAGCGCCTTTGACCCCGGCGGAATCAGGCTTCAGTTCACCCATGCCGTCGACGTGCTCCCGACGCTGGCCGAGCTGGCGGGCCTGACGCTGCCCGCGGAGATCGACGGCATCGAGCAGAGCGCGATCGACGGCGTCAGCTTCGCCTACCTCCTCGGGCGGGACGGGGCGACGGCGCCCGAACGACACCAGACTCAGTACGCCGAGATGTTCGGCTCGCGAGCGATTTACCACCAGGGCTGGAAGGCCGTGACGTTCCATCCGGTCGGCCCGCTCTACGATGACCAGGACCCGAACGCGCCGTTTGACGAGGACGTCTGGGAGCTCTACCACGTCAGGGACGATCTGTCGGAGACGGTCGACCTCGCGGCGCGGCATCCTGATCTGCTGAATGAGCTCATCGAGCGGTGGTGGGAGGAGGCGCGGCGGAACCAGGTCCTGCCGCTGGATAACAGGGTGCTGTGGGCCCTTGTTCATCCCAAGCCAGATCATCGCCGGCCACGGGACCTGTTCCGGTATTTCCCCGGCGGGGCACAGGTACCCGAGTCCGTGGCCGTGAACGTGCGGAACCGGTCGCATGCGATGACCGTCGATGTCACGGTCACTGACCGGGACCGCGATGGCGTCCTGCTGGCCCTCGGGTCGGCGCTTGGCGGCTGGTCGCTGCACGTCCTGGACGCGAAGATCCGCTACGTGCATAACCTGTACGGCAAGGAACGGCACACGATCGCCTCGCCGGAGACGCTCGCGCCAGGGGAGCACCGCATCGAGTTCGTCTTCACCAAGGACGAAGGGCTGGGCGGCGTCGGCGTCCTGCGCTGCGATGGCCGGGAAGTGGCCAGGGACACGATCCCCCGGTTCACGCCGTCCGGCTTCAACGGCGTGGGTGTCGGCGTTACCTGCGGCTATGAGTGGGGACCGGCAGTCGGCGCCGGCTACGCGGCGCCGTTCCCGTTCGCCGGAACGATCCGCCGCGCCACCGTGGAGACCAGGGGGCCGGTCGTGCGCGACCCGCTAGCCGAGCTCGAGGCCATCCTGGCCGAGCAATGACCTGGCCACGCGGCCCGCGGTCAGGCTCGGACGCGGCGGCCGGGAGTGGTCCTTGCGCTGGCGCCGTCTCCCGCCGCCACTTGCCTGACCAGCCGCGCGGCGACGACGCTGACCTTGACATTGGCGCTCTGCGACACCTGGCGAAGCAGGTCGAATGCCTCGTCGGGGCCGCACCGGTGCTGGGCCATCAAGATGCCCTTGGCCTGCTCGATGACCGGCATCGTCTCGAGCCGGGCCTGGAGCCGGGCGAACGCCGATTCGCGCAGCCGCTCGTGCCGGGGGCGGGCACTGTGCAGCCGGTCGAGTGTCTGCTGGAGCTGGGCCCTGGCCGCTTCGAACCGCTGGACCTGCGTTTCGAACTCCAGGCGCAGCTGGGCGAGCCGGCTGGCCGCCTCGGGCTGGGCGGGGTTCACGTGGCCGACGGTACCAGCCGGGCCTGGCAGCACGGTGCGGATCCTCGCGGCGAGCTCCTCGAGCCCGAACGGCTTGGTCATATAGTCGCCGCCGCCCAGGGTCGGCCCGGTGACCTTGTCATCCTGGGTATCCCCTGGCCAGCCGGAGCGCGTCCGCGCCCTGGTCAGCGGAGCCGTTCATGTGAGCGGAGGCTACCCGACGGTCACAGTGGGCGAGGTGGACCCCATCTGGGCGCCGGGGTTAAGCTCGGGCCATCGGCGGGATTTGTCAGGAAGGTGCTCGATGAGCAAGCAGGTACGGTTGACTGAGCCGCTCGTCAGGGACGGCGGAAGGCTGCGGCCGGCTTCCTGGGAAGAGGCACTCGACCGCGCGGCAGCCGGGTTCTCGGTCGCCAGGCAGCAGGACGCCACGAAGTCGTTCGGAATGTTCAGCTGCTCCAAGGCCACGAACGAGATGAACTACATGGCCCAGAAGTTCACCCGGGTCGTGATGGGCAGTAACAACATCGACAGCTGCAACCGAACTTGACACGCTCCTAGCGTCGTCGGTCTGGCGGCTGTATTCGGAGCCGGTGGCGGCACCAGCTCCTACCAGGAGGCGGAAGACGCCGACCTGATCGTCCTGTGGGGATCGAACGCGCGTGAAGCGCACCCGATCTTCTTCCATCACGTGCTGCGCGGCCTGCGCAAGGGTGCTCGGATGTACGCGGTGGACCCGCGCCGTACCACGTCGGCGCAGTGGGCCGACGCCTGGCTGGGCATCCACGTCGGCTCGGACATCTCGCTCGCGAACGCGATTGCCAGGGAGATCATCGAGGCCGGGCTGGCAAACAAGGAATTCATCCGCCGCGCCACGTCCGGTTTCGAGGCCTACGCGCAGTCCGTGCTGCCCTACACGCTGGAGCGGGCCGAGGCCGATACGGGCGTTCCCGGCGCGCTGATCCGCCAGCTGGCGCATGAGTACGCCAGGGCCGACCGGGCTCAGATCTGCTGGACGCTTGGCATCACCGAGCACCACAACGCGGCCGATAACGTGTTCGCGCTGATCAACCTGGCGTTGCTGACCGGGCACGTCGGACGGTACGGCTCCGGCGTGGTGCCGCTGCGCGGCCAGAACAACGTCCAGGGCGGCGGCGACATGGGGGCGATCCCCAACAAGCTGACCGGCTTCCAGGACATCGAGACCGACCACGAGGCCAGAGCCAGGTTCGAGGCCGTCTACGGGCGGCCGATCCACCCGAAGCGCGGCCTGCACCTGTCGCAGATGTTCGAGGCGATGGAGCACGGCGAGCTGACCGCGTGCTACATCATCGGCGAGAACCCGATGCGCTCGGAGGCCGACACCGGCCGGGCCCGCCACCTGCTGACCGGGCTTGACCACCTGGTCGTGCAGGACATGTTCCTGACCGACACCGCGGCGGTCGCGGACGTCGTGCTCCCGGCCACGGCGGCGTGGTGCGAGGCCGAGGGCACGGTGACTTCCAGCGAGCGCCGGGTCCAGCGGGTGCGTAAGGCGCTCGATCCGCCGGACGGCGCGCGCGACGACATCGAGATCATCTGCGAGCTGGCGCGACGGCTGGGCTGCGACTGGGGCCAGCCGACCGCGGAGCAGGTGTGGGATGAGCTGCGCAGGCTGTCGCCCATGCACGGCGGGATGAGTTACGACCGGCTGGACAAGCTCGGCGGCATCCGGTGGCCGTGCCCCGACGAGCAGCACCCTGGCACGCTGTTCCTGCACGGGCGGCTGTGGGAGGAGGACCCGGTCAAGCGGGGTGCGCCCGCTCCGTTCACGCCCGTTGAGGACGATCCGCCGGTAGACCGGCTGTCAGCTGAGTTCCCGATCCGGCTCACCACCGGGCGGCGGCTCGACTCGTACAACACCGGCGTCCAGAGCGGCAAGTTCGCCACGCCGCTGCGCGGGCCGGAGACGATCAACGTGTCCCCCGAGGACGCGCAGAAGCTGGGCTTCTGCGAGGGTGAGGTTGTGCGAGTTTCCTCCCGGCGCGGCTCGATCGAGGCCCCGGTCCACGTGGACAGCACGTTGCGGGCGGGGCTGGCGTTCATGACGCTGCATTTCCCGGAACAGGTTGCGACCAACATCCTCACGCTGGACGCCTGGGACCCGAAGTCCGGCACGGCCGAGTTCAAGGCGACCGCGATCCGGATCGACAGGCTGGACGCGGCCGCACCGGGCCGTGACGTGCCCGCGCACGCGGAAGCCGGCGCTTAGTGGATCTGCGGCTGGGGGTCACGGCCAAGGCGACCGACGAGGAGCGGGCCGCCGTCTCCAAAGTGCTCGGGGCGCCCACGTCGGGCTGGGACGGTGGCGAGCGGACCGAGGCCGACGGGCATATGGCGCTCGGCGGGCACGCCGCGCGGGCGCAGCGGCATCTGCTGATCCCCGTCCTGCACGCTGTGCAAGAGCAGATCGGATGGATCAGCCCCGGCGCGCTCGACTTCATCTGCGAGCGGCTGACGATACCGCCGGCCGAGGCGTACGGGGTGGCGTCGTTCTACGCCTTGTTCCGCACGGTCCCGGCCCCGGCCACCGTCGTGCACGTCTGCGACGACCTGGCCTGCCAGGTCAACGACGCCGAGCGGATCTGCGAGCAACTCGAGCGCAAGTTCGGCGCCGAAGGCGCGGGCCTCGGCTCCAACGGCGCGGGCGTCACCTGGCAGCGCAGCCCGTGCCTCGGCCAGTGCGACCGCGGCTCGGCCGCGCTCGTGCAGCAGGCCGGCGGTAACCCGGCTCGGGCCACCCTCGCCCCGGTGCACCCCGACCAGATCCGTACCGCCGGCGCCACTGGACTGGTCCCCACCGTGGCACCGGAGCAGCCCCTGGCGAGCTCACTTGCGCCGCAGCTGGAAGGCGACCGGTCGGGGCTCCGGCTGCTGCGGCAGGTCGGCCAGGTCGACCCGGCTTCCCTCGGCTCCTACCGTGCGGCCGGCGGCTACGAGATGCTGCGCCGCGCCATCCAGGCCGGTCCGCAGGGCGTGGTCAGGGAAATCAAGGACGCCCGGCTGATGGGCCGCGGCGGCGCCGCGTTCCCGACCGCGATCAAGTGGGAGGCCGTCGCCGCCAACCCGGTGCGGCCGCACTACGTCGTCTGCAACGCGGACGAGTCAGAGCCCGGCACCTTCAAGGACCGGGTAATGCTGGAGCACGACCCGTTCGCGCTGGTCGAGGCCCTGACGATCATGGGTTACGGGTGCGGCGCGGAGCAGGGTTACGTCTACATCAGGGGCGAGTACCCGCTGGCCGAGTCCAGGCTGCGGCACGCCGTCGACCAGGCCCGCGCCCTCGGGTTCCTCGGCGCGGACGTGATGGGTGCGGGCTTTGCGTTCGATATCGAGATCAGGCGCGGTGCGGGCGCCTACATCGCGGGCGAAGAGACCGCGCTGATCAACTCGATCGAAGGCAAGCGCGCCGAGCCGCGGAACAAGCCGCCGTTCCCTGCGCAGGTCGGGTTGTTCGGCAAGCCGACCGCGATCAACAACGTCGAGACACTGCTGTGCGTGCTGGAGATCATGCGGATCGGCGGCCCTGCGTTCGCCCAGATCGGCACCGAGAACTCCACCGGGACCCGGCTGCTGTGCCTGTCCGGCTGCGTCGAGCGGCCGGGGCTGTACGAGCACGACTTCGGCGTCACGCTGCGGGAGGCGATCGAGACCGCGGGCGGAGTGCGCCGCGGCCGGGAGATCCGCGCGGTGCTGCTCGGCGGCGCGGCCGGATCGTTCGTCGGGCCTGACGCGCTGGACACCCCGCTGACGTTCGAGGCGCTGCGCGCGATCGGCGCGACCCTCGGATCAGGCGTGGTGCTCGTGCTGGACGACACCGTGGACGTGACCCCGTTCCTGCGCCGGATCGCGCAGTTCTTCAGGGACGAGTCGTGCGGGCAGTGCGTCCCCTGCCGGGTCGGTACCGTGCGGCAGGAAGAGCTACTGTCCCGGCTGGTCAGGCGCACGCCGATCGGCTCGGTCGATCAGGAGGTCGCCCTGCTCGGTGACATCGCGACGGTCGCGCGGGACGCCTCCATCTGCGGCCTCGGCCAGACAGCGGTCAGCGCCGTCACCTCGGCGGTGCAGCTGGGCCTGATCGGCTCGAACGGAAAGGAGCCGTCCTCGTGAGCCAGGTCTTCCTGCGGGCGCCGCAGCGGCTGGTCGACATCACGGTCGACGGGCAGGCCGTGCGGGTGCCCGAGGGCGCGACCCTGCTGCAGGCCTGCCGGGAGCAGGACATCGACACGCCCACGCTGTGCTACCTGGAGAACCTCACGCCGGTCAACGTCTGCCGGGTCTGCGTGGTCGAGGTGGAGGGGTCACGGACGCTGGTACCCGCCTGCTCGCGCAAGGCCGAGGCCGGGATGAAGGTGCACACCGACTCCGAGCGGGTGCGGACCAGCCGCAAGATGGTGCTGGAGTTCCTGACCTCGTCGGTGGACCTGTCGCTGGCCGCGCCGGAGGTGCGGCGCTGGATCGACCAGTACGGGGCGGACCCGGCCAGGTACGGCGACGCGGCGCCCGCGCACGCGGCCGGCGAACGAGACGTCGCCACGCCCGGCGAGCACCACGTGAGCGACGGCACGCTCGCTGATACGGTCGCCCAGCCGGTGAAGTACGACAACGACGCCTACGTGCGTGATTACTCACGCTGCATCCTGTGCTACAAGTGCGTCGAGGCATGCGGCGAGGATGCGCAGAACACATTCGCGATCGCCGTGGCCGGGCGCGGATTCGAGGCCAGGATCTCCACCGAGTTCGACGTGACGCTGCCCGACTCGGCGTGCGTGTACTGCGGCAACTGCATCGGGGTCTGCCCGACCGGCGCGCTGATGCCCGCCAGCGAGTACAAGATGCGCCAGGACGGTACCTGGGACGAGGCGGCTCAGTCGGTCACCACGACGATCTGCCCGTACTGCGGCGTCGGCTGCAACCTGGAACTGCACGTCCAGGACAACACGATCGTGAAGGTGACCTCGCCGCTCGACCACGACGTCACCAGCGGCCACCTGTGCGTGAAGGGCCGGTTCGGGTTCGAGTTCGTCCAGCGCCGGGCCAAGGAGTCCTGACCCGGCGCCGGGCGCCGCGCTGTCCGCGCTGTCGGCGCTGTCCCCGCGTCAGGTGGCGGCGGCCGCGGGCGGCTGCTGCTCGACGAGTTCGCCCTCGATCATGATCTGGATCTCCTCGCTGACGACGAACCTGCCGTCCAGCATCATGTTGAAGGTGAGGCCGAAGTCCTTCCTGTTGATCTCGGTACGGGCGCTGTAGGCGATCCTGTGACCCATCATCGGGTCGTTGAACTCCCCGTACTTATGCACCTGGAGCGTGACCGGACGGGTAGTGCCCTTAATGGTCAGGTCGCCATTGAGCGCGTAGCTGTCCGGCCCGGCGGCTGCGACGCTGGTGCTCGTGAACGTGGCCACCGGGAACTGGTCAGTGTCCAGGAAGTTCGCCGATCGCAGGTCGTTGTCGCGGGCCTCGTGGTTCGTGCGAAGTTTCGCCTAACTCGCCAATCGGGAATACAGCTTTTCGGGCGTTCTGTGACTAACGCTAATCCACAATGGCCGTTAATTGGAGGTAGTCCTCCACATAGTTTTGGCCGAGAAGTTCGGGCGAGAGCGGACCTCGGTCCTGAGCAGGGCTAGATGCCACGGATCGGTGGCCGGCGGCGAGTTATCGGCATCTTCTTCCCGCGTTCTCCCACACCGGGCAGGTCCGGTCCAGTAGGTTCCCGAAGAACAGGCGTTCCCTGTGCCACCTGAGGTCAGCTGACGTCAGCTCGCCAGGTGAACGCGCCGTCTCGCGGAGAGGAGCGTGATGCCCGCAGCATCCCGCCATGCCAAACCCAGGACGTCCATCCCCAGGCTCAGGGCACTAGCAGTGGCCGCAACGGCGCTCGCAGGCGTGGTTGCGGCTTTCGTGTTCCTTCAGGGAGGATCCGGCTCCGCGGCGCCGATGTCCGCTCGGGACGCTGGTCACGCGACCAGCGCACGGCCAGTCATCGCCGACTTCAACATGGTTGCCGCTCTGCACCGCGGCATTACCGCGCGCGCGACGCGGGAGAGCCGGCTCGCCGTGAAGGCCAGGGCCCGGCGCCGGCACCTCGCCGCGCTGAGGCTCGCCAGGCAGCGGGCAGCGGCGCGGCAGCGGGCCGCGCAATCACCCAGCCCCAGTCCGACCTCGGCGCCACCTTCATCCGGCGGCGGTGACGCTGCGCACTCGGCGCTCGGGATCTGCATCCGCAACGCCGAAGAAGGCGGCAGCTACGCCTGGGGCCCAGGTAACGGCGGCGGGGCCTACCAGTTCTTGCTGGGCACCTGGGAAACCTATGGCGGCGCGGCCAGCGAGTACGGTGTCGCCGGGCCCGCCTACCAGGATCAGATCTTCGACAACGCGATCGCTGCGGGCGGCGCGTCGAACTGGACGAACTACGACGGGTGCTGAGCCGAGCGTCGCGCTGAGGGATCCCCGCCAGCGGCGCGGGTTTCGCGTCAGTCGTTCGCTCGGGTCTGCACGTGTCGCTGGCCGCGCGCAGGGTACGACCGTGCGTGCATGCCACGCTGCGGCTACCAGGCAGTTGCCGCAGATGTCGTCCTGACGGGGCATGGATCGGGGGATCACGTGAGCAATATGCCTGAATGGAACGCGCCAGGAAGCGCTAGCTACGCACAGCAGGGCACTCCGCCTGGTGCGCCGGGCGGCCGGCCGCCCATGGCCGGGGTCAGCGAGCCCGCCACCAGGGTCACCGGCCGCCGGGTGATCCAGTACATCGTCGACTACATCCTGGCCGGCATCATTCCCGGACTCGCTTACTGGCTGCTCGACCGCGGCAGCCTGCACGGCTTCGGCTGGCTGATCGCCACGGTCATCGCCCTGGCCGTCTACTACTGGTACTGGGTCATGCGCCCGAAGGGTCACGGCGGCCAGACGTTCGGCATGCAGCTCTTCAGGCTGCGGATCCTCAGCAAGGACGGCGGCCCGGCCAGCACCGCGCAGCTGTTCGTCCGGGGGATCCTGCTGATCATCGACACCTTGTTCTTCGGCCTGGTGGGCCTGATCACCATGCTCTGCTCGCGGTATCGCCAGCGAGTCGGCGACCACGCCGCGGGAACCATCGTGGTGGAGGCCGCGAGCTGAGATCGAGGCACCCGGTCCAGAGCCGCTAAGACGCGACCGGGCTCGCGCCGCAAGCGCCTGGGCGTCAGTACCGGGAGCCCTGCGCCGCGGGCAGGGCGTCCAGTCCGGCCAGGTCGGCCGCGCTGAGCTGGAGGTCCGCGGCGCCGGCGTTGTCGGTCAGGTAACGGGGGGTCTTCGTCCCGGGAATGGGCACGACGAACTCCCCCTGGGCCAGCACCCAGGCCAGCGCGACCTGCGCCGGGGTAGCCCCGCACCGGTCGGCGATCTCCCGGATCCGGCCGACAATGGCGAGATTCGCGCGCAGCGCATCCGACTGGAAACGCGGCAGCCCGCGGCGGAAATCGTCTCGAGGCAGGTCGTCGGACGAGGTGAACCGACCGGTGAGGAAGCCCCGGCCCAGCGGGGAGAAGGGCAGGAAGGCGATGCCGTGGCGCTGGCAGTACGGCAGCACCTCGGCCAGCGCGTCCGGAGTCCACAGGGACAGCTCGGACTGGACCGACGAAACCGGGTGCACCGCCTGCGCCCGCCTGATCTCCTCCGCTGTCACCTCGGACAGTCCGAGATGACGCGCCTTGCCTGCGGCTACGGTCTCGGCCATCGCGCCCCACGTCTCCTCCAGCGGCACCTGAGGGTCCACCCGGTGCAGCTGGTAGAGATCGACGTAGCCGGTACCGAGCCGCCGCAGGCTGCCGTCGATCGATTCCCGCACGTGCTCGGGCCGCCCGTTGCGGGCCGCACCCGGCGAGCTAGTTCCAGGGTTGGCGGCCCGGACGGAGTCGCTGACGAGGCCGACCTTGGTGGCCAACACGGCGCGCTCACGATGACGGCCGGCCAGCGCCCGCCCGACCAGTTCCTCGTTGGTGTAGGGGCCGTACGCATCGGCGGTGTCGATCAGCGTCATTCCGAGATCAAGCGCCCGGTGGATCACCGCGATGGACTTGGCGTCATCGCGGGGCGCCTCGAGATCGTAGGAGTGAGTCATGCCCATGCAGCCCAGGCCGATGACGCCAACCTCAGGACCCTCGCTGCCCAGTGTCGTAGTCCGCATGCCGTGCCTCCTTCAGGCTGGTCCGCCGGCGACGGCGATCACCGAATAGTAAGTACGGGCCAGGAAGTACCGGCCGGTGCGGGCTCGCTCCCTGAGGTCGTCGAGTAGCCGGTCTCCATCCTTGGCCGTCATCGCTCCCGTGCGGACGAACTCGCTTGTCGCGGGCTCGAGGAGCCACTCGAAGGCGGCGTCGAGCTCGCGGGACAGCCACGCCTGTGGTGTCATGGCGACGCGGGTGAATCCGTGGCTCGTCAGCTGCGCCGGTAGTTCCCGGACGATGAGGCCATTGCGCATCTGGTCACACAGCAGATGGGTGAATCGGCGGCCAAGGTCCCGGTCGGTGACGGCCAGGCAGAAGCTGTCCCAGTCCCATTCCCCGATCGAGAGCAGCCCTCCGGGTGCGAGCACCCGACGCATCTGCGCGACAGCTCGCCACGGGTCAGCCAGGTGAAGCAGTACCTGCGAGGCAGCGACGCGGTCAAAGGATGAATCGGGGAACGGCAGTTCGAAGGCGTCGCCAACCCGGAACGACAGGTTTAGTCCCGTCGCCCGCGACGCGTTGCTGGGCCTGGGCGACGAGCGTCGCACTGAGATCGATGCCCACCGCCGGACCAGGATCGACGAGCGGAGCCATGATCCGCAGCTGGTGGCCGGCGCCGCAGCCGACGTCCAGTACGCGCAGGCCAGGCCGCAGCTTCATCGGGCCGAACACGACGCCAGGTTCGCGGCGGGCCTGATCAAGCAGCTGCGCGCGGGTCGCGTCGAGCAGCCGGGCGTAGAACGACGGATCGATGGTCTGATCGACCTGAGTCCAGCTAGCGCTGAAGTTGGCCGTCGGCAGCTGCTCGCTCATCTGGCCACATCTCCCCTGATTGCCGGGCGCCGATGGGTCGGAAGCGTAGAGCGCGGCCGGGCCGTAGGGCGAGACCGGGTGCGATCTTGCCGCTAGGCTGGCGGTATGCCATCATTCCACTAATCACATAGTGGAAAGGTGGCACGGGTGATCGAGTTTCAGCTCGACCCGTCGTCGGGTGTCGCGACGTACCTGCAGCTGGCGCAGCAGGTGCGGCAGGCCTTGCGGCTGGGCCTGGTTCAGGTGGGTGAGCAGCTGCCGACGGCGCGGGAGGTGGTCGCCAACCTGGCGATCAACCCCAACACGGTTCTCAAGGCCTACCGCGAGCTGGAGCGCGAGGGGCTGGTCGGATCGCGTCCCGGGCAGGGCACGTTCCTGCTGCGTTCGCTGCCGGGCCCAGATCCTGTCGCGGTGGCCAGGTTCTCCCGGGACCTGAGCACCTGGATGCACCGGGCCAGGGCGGCCGGATTTGGTCCCGATGACGTCGAGGCGGTCTACCGGACTGCCGTGCGGACCTGCTTTTCTGAAGGAGCGGCATGACGACTGCGATCGAGACGACTCGCCTTGGCCGGCGTTACGGCCGGCGCTGGGCCCTGCAGGAGTGCTCGCTCCGGCTCCCGGCCGGGCATGTGATCGGCCTCGTCGGGCCGAACGGCGCAGGAAAGACCACCTTGCTGCATCTCGCTGTCGGACTTCTGGCACCGTCCGCGGGGGAAGTGAGCGTCCTCGGAGGACGCCCGCGCTCGCCCGGTACGCGGACCAAGGTCGCGTTCGTCGCCCAGGACAAGCCGCTGTACCCGCGCTTCACGGTTGCCGACACGATGCGGATGGGCGGCTGGCTGAATCCGGGCTTCGACCGGCCGCGGGCCAGTGCGCATCTCACCGGCCTGGGCATTCGGCCTGAACAGCGCGTCGGCCGCCTGTCCGGCGGCCAGCGGGCACAGGTCGCGCTCGCGCTCGCGCTGGGCAAGCGGCCCGAACTGCTGCTGCTTGACGAGCCGGTCGCCAACCTTGATCCGCTGGCTCGCCGCGAGTTCATGCAGGTGCTCATGGAGGAAGTGGCCGAGACCGGCATGAGCGTGGTGCTGTCCTCGCACCTGCTCGAGGACCTGGAACGCGCGTGCGATTACCTCGTGCTGATGTCGCGCTCCCGGGTTCAGCTCAGCGCTACCACCGATGAATTGCTCGCCGCTCACCAGATACTGACCGGCCCTCGGAGCCATTCCGAGCCGATCACCTCGGCGCACACCGTCGTGCAGGCGAGCTACACCGGCCGTCAGGCGAACCTGCTCATCCAGGCCAGTGGGCCAGTGGTCGACCCGGCGTTCACGGTCAGGCAGGCCACGCTCGGAGAACTGGTCCTGGCCTACATGAGCCAGCCGCACGCCGGATCGGCTCCCACGCTCAGGCCGGTGAGGTCAGCCACCCGGGCGTCACGATGATCGCGCTGACGTGGCGGCAGCACCGCGCGCAGCTGGTTACGGCGGCGGGGCTGATCATTGCTCTCAGCGGATATCTGCTGTTCATGGCTCATCAGATGAGCTCTTATATGGCCACCATCGGGCTCAGCGCGTGCTTGTCCAGCCACGGCAACTGCAATCTTCTCGCCGACGCATTCCTTACTCGTTTCCAAGGCACGCGGCACGTGTTCTTCCTGCTCGACCTGGCGCCGCTGCTAGCCGGCCTGTTCTGGGGAGCACCCCTGATTGCCCGCGAGACCGAGCGCGGCACCCACCGGCTGGCCTGGACGCAGTCGGTCAGCCGCGGCCGGTGGCTGACCGTGAAACTCGCCGCCTTCGCTCTCGCGACGGTTCTCGCAGCCGCGATCGTGGCGTTGCTGCTCGCCTGGTGGCTCCGCCCGTTCAACCAGCTCATCGCCGCGAATGTCGGAGGCCAGGCCAACCGGATGACGCCCGGCTTGTTCGACCTTTCTGGCACGGTGCCAGCCGCCTGCGCGCTCTTCGCCTTCGCGCTCGGCACTGCCGCCGGTGCCCTGATCCGCCGCACCGTGCCGGCGATGGCCGTGACTCTCGGCGGGTACCTCGCGCTGTGGCTGCCACTGGAGTCGGCGCGGTACCGTTTCATCGCGCCCCTGACGGTCCACGGCCGCTTCGGGACCACGCCGCCAGTGCCGCTGAGCAGCTACACGATCGCCAGCTCCTACACCACCGCAGCCGGGCAACCCGTGAGCTTCGGCGCCATGGTGAAGGCTTGCGAGACCGCTCACGGCAGCGAAACGGGCGTACGGCTCAGCTGCCTGGCGGCCAAGGGTTTCCAGTTCGCATCGACCTACCAGCCGGACAGCCGATTCTGGCCCATCCAGGGCATCGAAACAGGCATCTTCGCCGGCGCGGCAATCGCGCTGCTCGCCGCCGCCGCCTGGTGGGTTGGCAGGCGCATTAGCTAAGCGGCGTCGTGCCGCGGTGAGAGCGCGCAGGTCACGCCCCTGGCGCACGCGTAGACTCCGGGGATCAGCCGGGTCCTGGGGGAGGGCGTTGTGCGAGTTGATGCTGACTCCGCCGTTCACGCCCTCGTTTCGGGGTTCCACGTGTCGGTCGGCGGCGGCGATTCCCTGCGCCCGATGATGTGGATGTTTATCGCCATACTGGTCACTTTCCTGATCACGAGAACGGTGACCAGGCTGATCCGTTCGGGCAGCGGCGGCGGCGCGGGGCTGGGCAATGTGCGTATCGCCGGAACTCACGTCCATCACCAGGTGTTCGGCATCCTGATCATCATCGGCACCGGAATCGTGCTGGTTGCCGCCACGCCGCGCGGGGCGGCCCTCGATGTCGCCGCCGCTGCTTTTGGCGTGGGCATCGCGCTGACAGCCGACGAGTTCGCGCTGTGGCTGCACCTCGATGACGTCTACTGGGCCAAGGAGGGACGGAAATCAGTCGACGCGACCTTCTGCCTCCTGGCCGTCACCGGAGCGCTCATCGGCGGGGCCGACTTCCTGTCGGGCCGGATCGGCACCACGAGATGGTGGTCGTCGATCGCGGTCATCGCCATCGATCTCCTTCTCAGCGTGATCTGCCTGCTCAAGGGCAAGGTCACGACCGGCGTTGTCGGTATCGTCGTCAGTGTCGTCGCGCTCGTCGGTGCCGTCAGGCTGGCCAAGCCGGGCTCGTGGTGGGCGGTGCATCGCTATGCCAGTCGGCCGCAGCGAGCGGCACGAGCCGCACGCCGTTTCGGCCCGCGCTATGACGAGCGCTGGGATCGGCTGCGAGACGTCGTTGGCGGCGCTCCCTCCGATGAGGGCCCGCGCTGATCGCCCTGCCCGCGCCCCGGCGCGGCCGTGCTGACATGAAACTCACATGAAGATCACGCAGATTCCTGATCACCAGTGGAGACCTTGGGTCGAATGCAGACCCGCCTCGGCCCGTGGCTCCTGGCCTGCTGCAGTGGCCCTGGCCGGTTTCGGTCAGTACGCGGCCAGCGCGGCGTTCGCTGGCCGGCATCGAGATGATGAACAACGAGATCAGCACCGACGTGATCACCGACCCTGATTTCAAGGAGGCGACAACGGTCTGGTCGGCCTGCATGGCCAGGAACGTGTACACCACCTCGGACGCCGACGCTTTCGCGCTCAACGAGCTGTCGGTCATCGGCCTGCGCTCGATCGCCCCAAGGACAGTCGGCGGGCTCGATCAGATTCACCGGGTCACGGACTCGAGGTGGGATGGGCGGTCGGCCGAGTCTTGCCGCCAGGGAACGGGATGGCCTTCGCCGTCCGCAGCAGAGCTTTGAGCTGCTGGATCTCCTTCTGGTAGGCCGTGCGGTAGCGGCGGACCGCGGCGGTGAGCGCCGCCTGGTTGGCAGTGACCAGCTGCTGCTCGTAGCTGGCCTGGACGGCGAAGTAGATGCCGGCCAGGTCGGTGGACTGCGTGCAGCTGGCGTCGGCGGTGGCCAGCGCGAGCTGCGTGCTGTTGGCTGAGGCGCCGACCGGAGTGTCCGGGCTGATGCCGCCCCTGCCGCCGCCGTACATGACCTGCAGCGCCGTCCGGAAGACCGGGCCCGGATCGGCGTAGCTGAAGCCGTTCCTTGACATGCAGGCGGACCACGGCTTAGTGGCGGTCTTGACCGCCGGGTCATGCTGCACGTCGGTGCTGACGTCATTGGCGAGCGTTCGGATGCCGGCAGCGTGGACGGGTCCGCTGCCAGCCCGGGGCCGCTGATACCGAGTTCGGTCAGCCCAGTACCGGGCTCGAGCCGGAAGCCGGACTGCTCGTCCTGCGCGACACCGAGATAGCCCCACCCGCCCCAGGCTTGCGAGATCCCCAGGCCCGGGTCGATCCGGAAACCCATCGGGACGTCGCTGGCGGCGTTCAGGAAACCCGCCGCGGTCATGCATGCTCCAGCCAGCGCGAAACCCGACTCGTTGGGTGCCAGCCCGTCATTGTCGGCCGTGCCGAGCAGCACATATGGCGAGGGGGGCGTGCGCGAGGGCGGCATCGACGGAGACGGGCGGCGGCGGTTTGCCGACGTGAGGCGTCGTCACGGTCGTGTTGGGTCCCTTGGGCGCGGCGGCGCTGCAGGCGGCCAGGCCCGCACAGCAGGCCAGCATCACGACCGCGGTCCGGATGCGCATACTCATTCCTTTCGGGGACGCCCGCCGGCTGAAGCGCTGCGAAGCGCTGCCAGCGGGCTGATCCGAGCGGCGCGCAGGGCGGAATACGCGCCCGCCAGGAACCCGACGACGCTGCCGATCAGGGGCGCGGGCAGCGTATAGGCCGGGTCAAGGACGGCGGTCCAGTTCTTGGCCGCAGCGAAGATCACCACGGTCCCGACCCCGATGCACGTGCCGATCAGGCCGCCGAGCGTGCCCAGCGCCGTGCTCTCGGCGAGGAACTGCGCGGCGATATGCCGTGGCCTGGCGCCGACGGCCCGGCGCAGGCCGATCTCCGCCGTCCGCTCGAGCACGGCGACCAGGGTCGTGTTCGCGATCCCGATCGCGCCGATGAGCAGGCTGATCAGCGCCAGGATCAGGAACAGGCCGGCTAGGTCGCTCTTCACCTCGCTCTGCAGGTTCTGCGGGTTGGGCGGGGACGTCACGACCAGCCGGGCCGGATCGGTCGGCAGTTCGGCTGCGGCGACCTGCCGCGCTACCGTCTTCGCGGCACCGATCCTGGTCGCGACGACCATCTGAGCCTCTTCCTGGTTCCCGATGCCGGGCATCGGGTTGCCGTAGTCGGCCAGGGACCCGCTGGCTCTCGCCCCCGGACAGCGTGGTCGGCAGGGCGTCCAGACGGTGCCCGAGTCCACGCTGGCCAGCGCGTCCACCGCGGCCGGGATCCGCGCCCCGCGTGGCGTGGAGTTATAAAGCCCGGCGAGGAGCACGTTCTCCAGTGCCGTGCAGTAGGGCAGCAGGTGGAACGCCTGGAAGACGAGCCCGATCCTCCTGCCGCGCAGCGCCGAGCGATCGATGTCGTCCAGCGCCGATGTGTCCAGCCCGTCCAGCAGGTAGCTGCCCTCGGTCGGCGTGTCGAGCAGGCCGAGCAGGTGCAGCAGGGTCGACTTGCCCGACCCGGACGGTCCGGTCACCGCCACGTGGTCGCCGGCGGAGAGAGCGCCGGGCGTGGCCGGGGTCACCTGGACGTAGCCGACCCGGTCGAACCAGCCGCACCCGGCATGTTCGCGCTCGCCGAGCCGGCCAGGATCCGGCAGGTTCTCGGCCACGCCGGGTGGCGCGAGGTGACCGTTGTGCCGAAGGAATCGTCGATCCTGGTCGGCGGCGGCGCCCTCGACGGCGCGGTGGCCTTCGTCCGGGCCGGATCGCTCGGCCGCACGATGCTCGGTGGCGCCGATGCCACGTCGCAAGCCCGCGCCCTCGGTGCCGTGCGCGACGCCTTCGCCGGCCGGCAAGGCCCTGACGGCGTGCGCCTGGGCGCGGCCGTCTGGCTGGTCCAGGCCAGCCGCTGACCCGACGATCAGGCGGCGGGCGACGGCGGAGAGATGGCGTTGTCGCGTCGCGGGAGGCGGACAGTGATGTCGAGGCCTCCGGCGGCCATGGCGGTGGCGTGCACGGTTCCGCCGTGCACCGCGGCGATGGATGAGACGAGCGCGAGACCGAGGCCGAAGCCGTCGTGGCGGGTGCGGTCGTCGAGCCGGGTGAACGGCAGGAACAGGCGCTCGACCATGTCGGCCGGGACTATCGTTCCGGTGTTGGCCACGCGCAGGACGGATGTGGCGTCGTGGGCGGTCGTCGAGATCGCGACCGTGCCGCCCGCGAAGTTGTAGCGCTCGGCGTTGTCGAGCAGGTTGGCGACGAGCCGTTCAAGCAGCACTCCGTCGCCGGTTACCGGGGCTTCGCCGAGCGTGGCAGTCGTCGTGATGCCGACGGCGGTACGTTCCTCGAGTGCGTCCTCGGCGACGGCGGCCAGGTCCAGCGGGTCGGTGCGGGCGCGCGCCTGATCGTTGCGCGCGAGTACTAGGAGTGCCTCGATGAGCCGCTCGGAGTGGTCGACGGCCTGGCGGACGTCGGCGGCCATCGACACCAGCTCCTCGCGGGTCGGCTCCGGCTTGGCGAGGACCACGTCCATCGAGGTGCGCATGACGGTCAGCGGGGTGCGAAGCTCATGGCTGGCGTTGGCGATGAACTGCCGCTGGCTGGTGAACGCGCGGTCGAGCCGGTCGAGCATCGTGTCGAACGTGTCGGCGAGCTCGCGCAACTCGTCGCGCGGGCCCTGCAGGGCGATGCGCTGGGACAGGTTCTGCTCGCTTGCCGCGCGCGCCGCCGCGGTGAGCCGGTGCACCGGCCGCAGGATCCGTCCGGCGACGATCCAGCCCGCGGCCGCGGCGAGCAGCGTGGCGCCGGCCAGGCTGAGGAACGAGTAAGTCAGCAGGTGCGCGAGCGTCGTGCTGCGCTGGGCAGCGGCACCGGCCTGGACCCCGTTGGCATACACCGCGGCGCACTTCTGCATAACGCCAGGCGCGCCTGTCCGCGCCGCTTCGAGGCACCGCCCGAGACTTTCCTGGACCGCCGCCGGGATCTTGGGGGCCGCCGCCGGGTGCAGGGTGTCCGCGACGAGCAGGTAGGTGATCAGTACCAGCGCGGTCCCGCCGACGGCAAACAGCAACGCATAGAGCAGCGTCAGCCGCGACCGGGCGCTGAGGAGCCGGCTCACAGCCGGTAGCCGACGCCGACGACGGTCTCGATCAGCGGCGGATCGCCGAGCTTGCGCCGTAGCCGCCTGATGGTCACCGCGACCGTGTTGCTGAACGGGTCGGCGTGCGCGTCCCACACGTGCTCGAGCAGCTCCTCGGCGCTGACCGCGGCGCCGTCCGCGCCGGCCAGGCACTCCAGCACGCCGAATTCCTTGCGGGTCAGGGTCAGCGGGAGGCCGGCGCGGCTGACGCGGTGCCGCGCGCGATCGACGACCAGGTCACCCCGCTGCACGACGGCGGGGGAGCCGGGTCCGCGCCGGCCCAGGGCGCGCACGCGCGCGATCAGCTCCCCGAAGGCGAACGGCTTGCCGAGGTAGTCATCGGCGCCCAGCTCCAGCCCGTCGACCCGGTCCTCGACGTCCGCGGCCGCGGTCAGCATCAGGATGCGGCTTGGTGAGCCGCCGCGCACCAGGCGGCGGCAGACCCGGTCGCCATGCACGGACGGCAGGTCACGGTCGAGCACGACGACGTCGTAGTCGGTGCTCGCCGTGCTGTCCAGGGCTGCCGCGCCGTCGTAGACCACGTCGACGGCGAAGCCGGCGTCGCGCAGGCCCTCGCCGATCCGGTTGGCCAGCGCGACATGATCCTCCACGACCAGCACCCGCACCTGCCTATTGTGCGCCCGTGCCGATGACATCCGCCTAACAACCACTGTTCGGCTCGTGTCATGGGCACCGCGCGACAGTGGACGCCAGCGAGCGCCTGATCGGCGGCCCGGCAGGCGTTCCGGTGCCGCTGGGCTGAGGCCGCGGAGGAGGACAGCAGGATGAACGAAAACCCACCCGTCACCTGCCGGGCGCAGCAGGCCAGGCCGCCCGCAACGCGAGTCGCGGTCGCCGTCATCGCCGCGGCCGCCCTGGCCCTGCTGGTGGCCGCATGCGGCGGCAGCCCTTCATCCACCGGTTCCGCCGGCTCGTCGAACGCGCGCGGGTCAGCGAGCTCCCGGATCGGGATCGACTACGCCCGCTGCATGCGCTCGCAGGGGGTGCCGAAGTACCCCGACCCCACTGGCAGCAATGAGCTGGCGAGCGGGTTGCCTAAGGTCAGTCTGGAGCAACTCGGGGTCAGCAGCTCCCAGTACCAGGCGGCTCAGGGAGCCTGCGCGCACCTGCTCCCCAACGGCGGTCAGATGACCCAGACCGAGTCGCAGCGGGATCTGCGGGCGATGCTGAGGTTCGCCCGGTGCATGCGCTCCCACGGGGTGCCCGGCTGGCCCGACCCCACCAACAGCTCCGCAGGCTGGGGTTTCAATCTGGTCCATGTACATGGCTTCGACCCGAATTCTCCGCAGATCGACAACAAGATGAACGAATGCGACCGCGGGCTGCCTGCAGGCATAGGGGTTCCACTAAGCCGCCCGGGGCGACCCGGCTGAACAGCGGCTCGAAGAAGTGGAACCCGTCACCTAGGTACAACGCGAAGCGGAACGGCCCTGAAGGAGATGCCGTGAGTGCCAGGACAACAACACCCGCGACCAGTGAGCGTCCCGGGTCCGCCGGGCACAGTGGTCGCCGGTGGCGGCGCCCGTGGGTGACGGTCACGGTGGCGGGTGCGGTGGCGGTGTTGCTGGCCGCGGGCGGTGGGGCGGCGTGGCTGGCGGGCGGGTTCGGCGCCCGCGGCCGGCCTGGCCCGGGGACTGGCGGCGGCCTGTATGGCACCGCTACCGCGCCGGTGCGGCGGGAGACGTTGTCGGCGCAGACGACGCTGAGCGCGACGCTGGGGTATGCCGGGTCCTACACCGTGAGGGTGCCGCTGTCCGGCTCGCCGGGATCCGGGTCCCCGGAGGTGTTTACCTGGCTGCCGGCGGCGGGCCGGGTGATCCGGCAGGGCCAGGTCCTGTACCGGACGAACAACGGCGTGCCGGCCTACCTGCTGTACGGGAGGGTGCCGGCCTGGCGGGAGCTGACGCCGGGTGCGCGCGGGGCGGATGTGGCCCAGCTCAACCGCGACCTGGTCGCCCTTGGGTATTCGGGCCGCGGCTATGTCGCCGGGCCGGGCTGGGACTACTTCTCCTGGGACACCAGCTACGGGCTGGAGCGGCTGCAGGCCAAGCTGGGGCTCGAGCAGACCGGGACGCTGCCGCTGGGCCAGGTGGTGTTCGAACCGCGGGCGCTGCGGGTGGCCTCGGTGCGCGCGTCGCTGGGTGGCCCGGCGTCGGGGCCGGTGTTCTCGGCGACTTCGGCCCGGCATGTGGTGTCGATCAGCCTGGATGCCGCCAGCCAGTCGGAGGTAGACAAGGCCGACCCGGTGACGATCACGCTGCCAGACGGGTCGGTCACCCCGGGAGTGATCTGGTCGGTCGGCAGGGTCGCCACCGGGCACGGCACCTCGGCCAGGATCAGCGTGCAGGTACGGCTGCGGCATCCGGAGGCGGCAGGACACCTGGACCAGGCGCCGGTGACGGTGAACATCACCACCAGCCGGGCGCGCGACGTGCTGGCGGTGCCGGTGGCGGCGCTGTTGGCCCGGCCGGGCGGGTATGCGGTCGAGGTGGCCGCGGGGGGCCGGCATCGCCTGGTGCCGGTGACACCCGGACTGTTCGATGACGCGGCCGGGATGGTCCAGGTCGCCGGCCACGGGCTGGCCGCCGGGCAGCGCGTCGTGGTACCGGCCTCATGAGCGGTGGCGGGCCGGTGGTGGTTTCTGGCCCCGTCCGGTCCCCGGCCGGCGGCCAGGCCCGGGTGCTGGAACTGGATGCGGTGACCAAGGTCTACCCGAGCCGGCCGCCGGTGACCGCGCTGGCCGACGTGAGCTTCACAGTGCGAGCCGGGGAGCTGGTCGCGGTGGTGGGCCCGTCGGGGTCGGGGAAGACCACGCTGCTGCACCTGGCCGGAACCCTGGACAAGCCGACCTCCGGCACGGTGCGGGTAACGGGCCTGGACGTGGCCGCCATGTCGGACCGGCAGCTGGCCGGGTTGCGGGCCGGTTCGGTCGGTTTCGTGTTCCAGCAGTTCTTCCTGGCCGAGCATCAGACCGCGCTCGCGAACGTGGCCGGCGGGCTGCTGTATGCCGGATACGGCGCGGTCAAGCGCCGGGAGCTGGCCGCGGCCGCGCTGGAGCGGGTCGGGCTCGGCCACAAGCTGTCCGTGCGGCCGACCCGGCTGTCGGGGGGCGAGCGGCAGCGGGTCGCGATCGCCCGGGCGCTGGCCGGCTTCCCCGCGATCGTGCTGGCCGACGAGCCCACCGGGAACCTGGATCAGGCCACCGGCGCCGCGATCCTGGACCTGCTGGAAGACCTCAACTCCCGCGGGGCCACGATCGTGGTGGTCACCCACGACCAGGCCATCGCCGCCCGGATGCGCCGGCGAATCGAGATGCTCGACGGCCGGATCGCCGCCGACAGCGGCGAGGCGGGCGAGCTGCGGGCGGCCCGTCCGCGGTCCGGGCACGAGCAGGGCCGATGACCACGGCAGAGCCTGCCGCCGGTCCGGGCTGGCCGCCGCGCGCGGTGCCGGAGCCGGCCCGGCTGCGGATCGCCGACCTGGCGCGGCTGGCCGCCGTAGGACTGGCCACCCGCAAGTTGCGCGGCGCGCTCTCGGCTCTGGGGATCGCGATCGGAGTGGCCGCGATCGTGGCGGTGCTGGGATTGTCGTCCTCGTCGGCGGCGGGGCTGAACGCCGAGATCGCCGCGCTGGGTACCAACCTGCTCACCGTCCAGAATGGGCAGACCTTCGCCGGCGGGACCACCGAGCTGCCCACGTCCGCCCCGGGGATGATCGCCCGGCTGCCCGGGGTCACGGCGGTGCAAGACACCGGGCAGGTCAACGGCGTCAACGCCTACCGGTCCCCGCTGATCCCCTCGGTCGAAACCAACGCCCTGTCGGTGGACGCCACCAGCCTGCACCTACCGGGCGCGGCCAGCACCTCGCTCGCGCAGGGCAGGTTCCTCAGCGCCGCCACGGCCAGGGAACCGGTCTGCGTGCTGGGCGCGGCGGCCGCGCAGCGGATGGGCATCGACCGGATCTGGTCCGGCGAGCGGATCTGGGCCGGCGGCATGTGGTTCTACGTCACCGGGATCCTCAAGCCCGCCGTGCTGGCCCCCGACATCGATTCCAGTGTGCTGATCGGCTACCCGGCCGCCGAGAAGTACCTGGGCTTCGACGGGCATCCCTCGACCATCTACGTCAAGGCCGCCATCAGCCATGTTCGGGCGGTGGACAACCTGCTGGCCGCCGAGGCCAACCCGGAAAATCCGTCCTATGTGAACGTGTCCCAGACGTCGGCCGCACTCACCGCCCAGCTCAAGACCGAGGAGGCGTTCAATGCCCTGTTCCTCGGCCTGGGCGCGGTGGCGCTGCTGGTCGGCGCGATTGGCGTGGCCAACATCATGGTCATTTCCGTCCTCGAACGCCGCTCCGAGATCGGGCTGCGCCGGGCCCTGGGTGCGACCAGGGGCCACATCCGCATCCAGTTCCTGTCCGAGGCGACCCTGCTCGCGGCCATCGGCGGTCTCGTCGGCGTCGGCGCGGGCGCGGCGGCCACCGCCGTCTACGCCAGGCATAAGGGCTGGGCCACCGTCATTCCGCCCGAGGCGTGGGCCGGCGGCATCGCCGCCGCCGTGCTCATCGGCGCCCTGGCCGGCCTGCTTCCGGCGATCCGCGCCGCCCGCCTGTCGCCCACCCAGGCCCTTTGGAGCATCTGACCGGCCGCGGGATCACCGAGACTAGGTGGTGTGGATGAGCTTCTTGTTGACGAACTCGTCGATGCCGAGCGGGCCGAGTTCGCGCCCCACACCTGAGCGCTTTGTCCCGCCGAACGGCAGCTCCGGTCCGCCGCCCTCGGCCTGATTGACCCACGCCATCCCGACATCGAGCCGGTCCGCGACCGACAGGGCAAGCTCGGCGTCCGTGCTGAACACGGCTCCGCCCAGCCCGTAAGCGCTGCTGTTGGCCAGTTCCACGGCCTCATCGGCGGAGGAGACCTTGTAAACGACCGCCACGGGGCCGAACAGCTCCTCGCGGAACGCCCGCATGTCAGGCGTCACGCCAGACAGCACGGTCGGTTCGATGAAGGCGCCCGGCCGGTCCACGCGCTTGCCGCCGGTGTGCACCGTGGCGCCCTTGCTGATGGCGTCCTGCACCTGCTCCATCAGGTTCCGCGCCGCCTGCTCCGAAGATAGCGGCCCGTAGTTGACGCCCGGGTCGGTCGGGTCGCCGGTCACCTGCGCCGCCATCGCCTTGGTGAATTCGCCGAGGAAGTCGTCGTAGACCCCGTCGGCTATGATCATCCGCTTGGCCGCGTTGCAGGCCTGGCCGCCGTTCTCCATCCGGGCGGCAGCAGCGGCCTCGGCCACCCCGGCCACGTCGTCGGTGTCCAGCACGATAAACGGGTCCGAGCCGCCGAGCTCGAGGACGACCTTCTTCAGGTGCTTACTGGCGACCGCCGCTACGGCCGATCCGGCCCGCTCGCTGCCGGTGACCGAGACGCCGCACACTCGCGGGTCGGCGATCATGTCTGCCACCTGCTCGTTCGTGGCGAACACGTTGATGTAAGCGTCGGCCGGGAGCCCGGCATCGGAGAAGATCTGCTCCATCGCCAGCGCCGACTCCGGGCACTGCGGCGCGTGCTTGAGGATGATCGTGTTGCCGATCATCAGGTTCGGGGCGGCGAACCTGGCCACCTGGTAATACGGATAGTTCCACGGCATGATGCCCAGCAGCGGGCCGACCGGGGACCTGCGCACCCAGGCCTGGCCCGGGGTGTTGGACGGGATCGGCTCGTCCTTGAGCAGGTCGGGACCGTTGTCGGCGTAATACTGGTAGATCCCGACAGTGAACTCGAGTTCACCGATGGCCTCAGCGGTTGTCTTGCCCATCTCCCTGGTGATGATCGAGCCGAGCTCGCTAATCCGCTGTTCGTAGATTGTCGCGACCCGGTGCAGTACTTGTGCGCGCTCCTGCCACGAGCTCTTCCGCCAGGACCGGTAGCCCTCGTGCGCTCGCTCCAGTACATGGGTGATCTCGGCGTCGGTCGCGACCGGGTACTCGGCCTCGAGCTCGCCGGTGGCCGGGTTCACCACCTGATACTTCATCTGCCGTGCCCTCCATCAGCCAGTCCGGATGCCGCCGGAATGCGCCGCGAATATGCATGATCCGTTCAAGGGCAGTCTAAACGGGGCAGTGCCCGCAAGCATGTCCGGAGGGTAGCTTCGGCGCGAGCAGGCAGCACGTCCTACGATCACTGCATGCGCCGACGCGCCTCGGATTACGCCGCTGCCGCGGTGTTCCTGGTCCTCTTCGCGATCGGCGGGCTTGTTACCACCTTGCTCTCACCCCGCGAGTCCGCCGCGCTGCGGCTCTGGGCGAGCACGAACGTAGCCAGCCTGCAGCACCACCCGGTCCCCGCGCTCGCGCTGTCGGCCTTCCTGCCCTCTGGGGCGGCGTTCGCCTGGCTGGTGCCCGTCGCGCTGGTGATGTTCGGCGCCAACCGCGCGGTCGGCACCGCGGGACTGGCGCTGATCTGCGCCGCCGGCCATCTGATCGGCACCGGGGTCAGCGAGGGGATCGTCGCCTACCGGGTCGACCACGGGAGCCTCCCGCCGGCCTGGTCGCACATCTCCGATGTCGGCCCGTCCTACGTGGTTGTCTCCGCGATTGTCGTCGCGGTCATGTTCGGGACCTGGCTTACCCGGGTCACGGCCCTGGCTGTCGTTGCTGTCCTGGTCTTCGTCAGCCACATCTTCGCCGGCCTGACCAGTCTGCACGTAGCCGCCGTGGGTCACCTGACCGCGATCGTGACCGCGGCGGCGCTCGGCCTCGTGCTGGCCCTGCGGAAGCACGGCGTCACGGCGGGACCGGACGGGCTGACTTCGGCTCCAGACGCTGCGCCGGCCCGATCCAGCGCTCGCTTGCGCTGAGCCCATCGGGATTGTCGCGAAGAACGCTTTCGATTGCGTTGGCGACGGAGGCGATGGCGTTACGGGAGCGCGTTCGTGCCGACGGGAGCAGGATCAGGCCCGAGTGCGTCTTTCCCTGAGCCAGGAATTCCGCTGCGAGCGGGCGGAAGTCGTTGATGTTTGTTCGTCACAACCGCCCGACTTTTGCGGCATGCAACCTCGAACAGGGTCCGGTCGCTGCGCCCGACGAGGTCATCGCGCTCGGCAACGGCCTCCACGTCATAGCCGGCCTTACGCAGCAGCACTGCGATCTGGGTCCGGTCGGCGTCACGTCGACGACCGCGCTGGTCGGCTCGTCGAGGGTGAACGCCGCGGCCGCGGCGAGCAGCGTGAAGCAGATCGGGAGCAGCACGGTGGCGGCCGCCGGGAACGCGACACCGCAGCCGCCCACCACGACTGCCACACCGCAGGTCCCGTTCACCTCGATGACCACGAACGCGTGCCGGCTGATGGGAACGGCCAGCCATCGAGCATGCAAGTTCGTGCGGGCTGAAGCCAGTCTTCGCCGTTGGCGAGGTCATCCTCGCGTGGGTACTGGTGGAGCTTCGATTCCAGGGCGCTGATGATACGGCCGATGTCGTCCTTTGTTCGCCGGTAGCCGCGCGGCATGAAGATCATGCCGTAGTGGCCGGGGCCTCCAGGTGTGATGGCGTCGTGGTGGAGCGGGCGGAAGTCGCGCAGGTTGTTGGTCACGACGGCGCGGTGCTCGGCGCGGGCCAGGTTCATGACCTCGGGGTCGGACATGGCCTCGCGATCGGGGTGCCCTGCGATGGCCTCAGCGTCGTGGCCTCGGGCGCGTAGCTCGCGGGCAATGGCAGGCGCGAGCATCTCATCGAGCAGCAGCTTCATCGCCGGACTGCGGCCTGGCCGGCCAGGAACGCGGCATGCGCCTGCTCCGTGTCCTGGTTGTTGAGGTCGATCCACTGGTCGATCTCGTCGGAGTAGGCGCCGTAGTAGGCGACGGCGGCCTGGGCTAGCCCGAATGGCAGCTCGAGGTAGTCGGCGGCGGCCGGGATGTCGCCATCGTTGTCGCGGACGACGGCGATGACTTCCCATACGTCCTTGCCGGTGCCGACCAGCCGGGCACGCCGCCCGGCCGGGCCCTCGGCGAAGCGGATCAGTGGATGCTCGTCCATCCTCAGCCCCTCCTCGATATAGCGCTGGGCGAGGGTGCGCGGGGGCAGGTGGAAGCGGCGGGCACGCGCTCCCAGGCGGTGCAGGGTCGCGTCGCTCAGGCGGACGCTTAGCGGCTGGCTCATGTAGCCCATGGTAGCGCAGTGAGCTACACGAGACTACTGTCAACCTCGCGTGCTGTGGCGAAGGTCGAAGCCGGTGGCACGATCGGACTCTGGCGAAGTCATGTCAGTCGCGGGGGACTGGACCGGCTACGGCCAGCCAGTCATCAAAAATCGCAAGCAAGCTGCCACGTCGGCACCCGATTGCTTGAATTCGGCGACCGCGTCACGGATCACCTGCACGCTCCAGTGATCCAGGTGCAGCCTCATGAACCTGCGCGGGCTAACCGGATCGGCCGCCGGACCCCAAGGTCAGCACGATTCGACGGGGTGCGCCGCACCGTTCACGCCCGTCCGCGACATCCCTGACCAGGCACAACGTCAATGGTCTCGTAGTGCCGCCACACCGTTTGTCCGGAATAGGAAATATAACCAGAGATCCAATTGAGACAGGAAATGAGAGAGCTTGGGACGCGGCGTACATGGCGAACTCGGGCTGAAGTGCGTCACCGCAGGTCAGATAAGCGGAGGATGCGAGATTCGAACTCGCGAGGGGTTGCCCCCAACACGCTTTCCAACACTGCTGGCCCGTGTTCACCGCGAGCCGCGACCGTTCGTGACCTGCTCTGATGCGGCGGCAGTGGCCGATGGCGAACGGCGCAGGAAGGGGGTGAATGAGACTAGAACTGAGACTAAGCCCTGGGCTGGCCCGGCTGAGGGTCGGACGGTTAGCGGCACCGGGCGGGGGCTGCCGACGCTGGTCCGCTCTACGGGTCTGTCCGAGCGGTCGGTGCGGACTTGCCTGGATCGGCTGGAAGCCGGAGGCGTCATCACGCTGTGCGACCCGGACATTATTGCGGCGCGGATCAAGCGGGCGGCCCGGCGTCCTCAGGGGCTTGGACCTGAACCTGGCCCTAGTCCGCGATGACCGGGACGGGCTCGCCAAGGCTGAGCCGGAGCGGCACCTCCCGGCGCGCCAGCCGCTGCTCTCTGATCGGCTCCGCCGCGTACGCGGCGATCATCTGGACGGGGTACAACTGGCGCGCCCACGGGGTGCAGTTGTTGCACCCGAACCGTACGTAGAACCATCCCCAGAACCGTCCGCCGCCCGCGCAGGCCGTGTCAGATGGCGCTCGGTGCTTCTGGCGCGCTCGGTGCGGATCCGTCGCCGAGTACTTCGCCGCGCTCGGCCAGGCTTGGTCGCTGACGGCGCAGCGGGCCAGGCTGGCCTCAGCCCCGGCGGCAGGTCGGACGGGATCAGCTACGCGACGTACGAGAGCGCCGCCACCGGCACCGTGCTCGAGTCGACGATCACCTACCCGCCAGGCTCCGACATTGTCACCCCCCAGGACCCGCACGGCAGCCGCACAGTGGTCGACGCGACCGTGTACCTGGGCGTCACCTGGGCTAACACCGTCCCGGCTGACCCCTACGGCAGCGGCTGACCGGCCCGCCAGACCGCCGCCGCATGGGAGAGCCGCGGCGGGGCGAGTGCCTGCTAGAGCCAGTCGTAGTGGCCGGGGCCCTCAGTGCGGCGCGCCGCCGGGAACATGACCGGCGCCCGCAAACTCCGCGATAGCGCCCAATCTGACTATGCGGGACGGCGTCATCAAGGGCTGTTCATGGACAAGACTGCTGGCCGACGTCAGGTGCCTTGGGGCGTCGTCCAGAGCGTGGATATGGGCCAGGCGCGGAGCCGGTCGCCGAAGGACAGCGGCGACTGCCCGGCGTAGAGAACGATTCCGGCCACGAGCTGATCGCCGAGCTGGCGCGCGAGACGCTCGATACCGCGGAAGTCTTCGGGCCGGACTGTCTCTGCCGCCTTGACCTCGCAGGCGACGATCTCTCCTGTGGCGGACTCTAGTACGGCATCGACTTCGTACTGATCCCGATCGCGGTAGTGGTAGAGCCGGACTGGGCTGTTCGCGAAGGTCAGCTGGCGGGCTAGCTCGCCGAGGACGAACGTCTCGAGGATGGGTCCTACTGGCGCGGTCGGATGGCGGGCTCGCCTGATGCTCATGCCGGTGAGATGCGCGGCTAGCCCGGAGTCATTGAGCAGCAGTTTCGGCGCCGCGACGGCTCTGGTGGCAAGGTTGCTCGACCATGCTGGGACACGGCGAGTGATGAACACCAGGTCCAGCAGATCCAGGTAGCGCTTAACAGTGGTCGCTGGGACTTGCAGGCGGCTGGCTATGTTCGAGGGGTTCGCGAGGGTGCTCGTGGACGCTGCGATGAGGTTGACGAGGCGGCGCATGTCACCAGTCCGCTCGATCTCGGTGAGCTGCCGGACATCGCGGTTGATGACATCCGAGATGTACGACTCGAAGAACCGGCCGCGACGGCCGGGGTCGCTGCGGCGCACCGCCTCGGGGTAACCGCCGCGCAGCGCCCGCTCCAAGTAATCCTCGCGCCGAAGGTCGGACGGAAGGACCCTGACGTCCGCGCCGTCCTGGAAGACGGCGTCGATGAAGCCGTCAGGGTGCTGATCGATCTCCCCCTGCGACAACGGCGACAACTCGACTGTCTCTGACCTGCCTGGCAGCAGGTCAGGTATGTCGCGCAGACCGACTAGGCGTGCCGAGCCGGTGAGCAAGAACCGCCCGGGCCGCGGATCGATGTCTACCTCGTGCTTTATGGCGAGAAACAAGTCCGGCACCCGCTGGACCTCGTCGATCACCAGCAATCCATCGTGCCGCACGAACAGGCCAGGGTCGGCCTGAGCGGCGTCCCGGAGAGGGGCCTGATCGAGATACCGCAATTCAGATCCCGGGTACTTCGACATCACGATCCTGGCGAGCGTGCTCTTACCCGTCTGCCGGGCACCGTTGATGACCACGACACGGGTGTCAGACAGTGCCGCGACGACGGCTCGCCAAGCATGGCGAGGAAACAGGGCCTCGAGCGACTCCACACGCGGCATGCTACTAGGTCAGCGGTGGATCTGCCGAGCAAGTTGTGGTGGATTTGCCGGTAGAGATGTGGTGGATTTGCCGAGCAGGTTGTGGTCGAACTGCCGATCTCAGCAGCTGAGCTGCGACGGCAGTGGCCAGGAGCGATGGCGTGACGTGACAGCAGGCCCTGCTCAGCAACGGACGCGTACTGCCGCCGGCAGCGTTCCAGAGGTTAACGGGCATGAACGGCCGTGAACTGGCATCGCACGATTCGACGGCGTGCGCGGTGCCGTTCACGCCAGCCCGCGACATCCCTGACCAGGTACAACCTCAATGATCTCAGTAGTGCCGCCACACAGGTTGGTCCAGAATGTGAACATAACCAAAAGTTCCAACTGAGCCAGGAAACGAGACAGAACTCGGGACGCAGTTCGAATCTCCGCATCCGCGCTAAGCGCTCACCGCGGTCAGCTTGGCGGAGGATGCGAGATTCGAACTCGCGAGGGGTTGCCCCCGACACGCTTTCAACCCGGCTGCCTTGCGTTCACGTTCGTACGCCACCGTCCGTGACCAGGCACGATGCCTGTGGGTGAACGCTGGCGAACAGTGCCGGACGGCGGTGAATGAGACTAGAAATGAGACTAGGCGCTTGGCCGCGCCTGGCAGAGCATTGCCGGGCCGGTGAGCTTGCTACTATCTCGTGGCCGCATCAGCCTGGCCCAGCTCCATGCCGACGGTCGCGGCCAGCCGTCGGCCATATATGCAAGTTCGGTGCTCGCCGGCCTGACCAACCAACGCCCGGGCCTGAGGGCACCTGCATGATCACGGAATGTGAGTGTCGGGAGTGCCACGGCCACCTGAGCCGACAAATATGAAATGGGCGGCGTGTTTGCGAAAGACCCGGGCGGCTGCCCGTACATAGCGGGCTGACATGTGATCTTTTCCTAGCGATCCTGTCCGGCAACCTTCAGCGCCACGATCCGCTGGGAGCGGATCGACAGAAGCCCGGGCGTATCGGCCAAGCTACCGAAGACTCAGCCGCTGTCGCCGTCCTCCCCCGAGCCGGAATCATCGTCGCTCGGTCGGGGCCATGAGCGACCCCGATTACCTGCCTGCGACCGTCCCTTCGGGCACCCAACGGACACGGTGTCGCCCTGCCAGGGCCAGCATCACGGTCATCGCAGCTGCCAGCGCCAGCCACGCGGCAAAGATCGCCAGGTCTCCCCAGCTCACGACCGCATAGCGGTACCCGGCGAGCGCGCACCCCTGGCCCTTGCTGCATGCCAAGACCGCCGGCGCCAAGGGCTGCCAGTTCGCGACCGGGAACATGAGTGCAATACCTGCAACCCATGCACCGGCCCACAAAAAGCCTACAAACTACCCAACATCCGATGCTCCAGCCCGGAGCCATCGGCGGCGGAGCCGGACGAACCCGGCGACCAGCACCGGAGTCGTGAGCAGCAGCCAAACCAGCGCTCCCAGGACGGCCGCAAGATAGATCGCCTCGGGCTCGCCTACCCACTGATGAATCCCGCGGTACGCCGCCTCGGGCACGTGCCCGGAAAGGATGAAGTCGTAGCCAGCCCCGGCAGCTCCCAGCCCCGCCCACAAGATCGACAGGCACCAGACCAGCAGGCCGCGGACACGCAGCCCCCCGATAACCAGCGACCGCGCGTCACGCAAGGATGGCCACCTCGCGCCGGGCGGGTTGGCCTCCAGCAGCGTGGCCAGCATTTCCCCGCTCCGCTCGCGGCGGTACCAGCCGGGATAGGCGCGCAGCAGCCAGCCGCAGTGTCGCTCCAGCGGAGTCACGCAGGGCTCGCCTCCCGAGCCCGTCCGCCTGCCCTCGCCCGGTGGGCCTGGTCCGTCACCAGGCGGGCCGCCTCTGCCATCCGAGACGCTTCGGCCCGCAGGGCACCAGCGCCAGTCGACGTCAGCCCGTAAGTGCGACGTGCCCTGCCGTTGACGATTTCCTCGCGCACCAGCTCCACCTGGCCCTCAACGGTGAGCCTGTCCAGCGCCGTGTACAACGTCCCGGTCGCCAGCCTGACCCGGCCGCGCGACAGTTCCGCTGCGCGCTGGATGATGGCGTAACCATGCAACGGCCCGTCCAGCAGGCACGCAAGGACGAAGTAGGTCGGCTCCCCCATCCGGGTTCTCGGCTTACGCACCCGACCATAATAAGTAGTCGGCCGACATATAGCTAGTGCGATAGCCCAGATCGGCTGCTCGCCTCATCCTCGCAGGCGCCGAATCCCAGCGAGCGCATGGCGGCCCTGGCCGCCGCAGCCGGTCGCATGCGGCGCCCGCAGGCTGCTACGAAGCCAGCGCGCACGCTCGGCTCGGCATGCATGCGGCCAATGCCGACCCGGTTGCGTGCGCCCTCAGCGCCAGCAGACGCCGACCGCAAGGGTCGCGGCTTGCGAGTCGTACCGGATGCGCTCGCGGCTCACCTGGCTGTCCGAATGCACCGGCTCAGTATGAAGCCCGACCCGGCAGACGTTGACAGGGTTAACCACGCCCGTCACCTAGATCGCCCCTGGGGTAACCGAACAGCAGATCGGCGCCAGAAGCATATCGATAACCTATCGATCCGGTAGGAATCCCGATTAGGGGCTTGCGTTCCACGTGGCGCTACGTGACCAGCGGGTGGCTCCTCGCGGACCATGCGGGTTGACGTGCATAGGCGGTGCTGGCCGGACCGTGCGCCATGCCGCACACTGGATACCCGGCAGCCCGTTCGCGCGACAGGAGCACCCCATGGACCGCAGCGTCCGCAGTCCCGGGCTGCTGATGGCCGGGTGGCTGGGTATCTTTCTGCTCGCCGGGCCGTGGTTCTCGATAGGCGGTCCGCCGCACCGCAATTTCCCCCAGGCCGCGCTCGGCATCGTCCTGGCGGTGCTCGTCGCACGCGGCAACCGCGCCCCGCGGGTCATGCTGATCCTGTTCAGCGCAGCTGGTGTCTGCGCCGTGCTCGTCGGATCGGATGGATCGCCAGCCGGGCCGCAGCTGGCGAGGCTCTGGTACATGGTGTGCTACCTGCTGCAGATCGGGATCCTCGTCAGCACGCCGGTATTCCAGCGGACCAAGCCCGGCTGGCCATTCGCGAGCGCGGCGCGGTCCCCGACCGCGTTCCTTCCGGCGCCCAGGCCCTGGACCATAGCGGCAAGTGCGGCCGGCGGCCTGCTGATCACGACCGCGACGCTACCCGTGCGTCATTTCACCACGGTCGCGTGCCCGGCTGGTCGCGGTGTCACGTCGCGGATGCCGTGCCAGGCCGTCGGCACGGGCTATCCCGTCGCGTACCGCTTCGACGGCGGGATCTTCACGCTGCACGCCGCCAGCTTCCACTGGCTGGACGTCCTGGCGCCTCCAGGCATGCAGCTCGCGGCGTTCGCGGTGGACGTGGTGCTGTGGAGCCTGGCCCTCCTACCGGTGCTCTATCTGGCCTGGCTGGCCCCGGCACGCGAACGGCCGCCACCTCGGTGGCATCTCGCCGGCCCAGGTCCGGCGACCAGCAGGTGAGGCCCGCTGAGCCGGCGGCTCCCTCCGCCAGCAGATAGCTCGCAGTCGGTCAATCTGCGCGACTCGCCTTTCCCGGCCATGCACATTGCGGCCGCACGGAATCGACGATCTGCGATTGATAGTGATCGATGGGTCTAGTCACGCGGCGTAGCTGCAGGGATGGGCTGGTGCAGTTCCTCGCGACGGTGATCCCAGCGGCGTGGCCGCTGCGGGTTCTAGCAGGCGATGATGACGGCCCGGCTATCGGCTGCTGCGGCCAGGCGGGCGATATCAGCCGGGTCGCTGGTCAGGATCCGGTCGCCGGGTCCGGCCAGGAGCACGACCGTCGCATCCACCGGATCGCTGGTGCCCGCCTCTCCCTGCAGCACGCCGGCCTCATGGCCGTCTCGTGGGCTGATGGCGCGCACGTCCGTGGCCCGCAGGAGCCGCGCCAGGTTCACCTGCCGACCGTGCCGGTCGCGCCAAACCTGCGCTACCACCATCGCGTTAGTCCGCAACTCCAGGCCATGCTGCTGGGCCGCGCGCAGCCGGGCGATCGTTGCCCGGTCATCGCGGTCCACCGCCACCAGTGCCCCGGCGTCGAGGATCATCGCGCTCACGCGGCACTGTCTGCCGCGGCCACGCCGAGTTCCTGCTCGGCCCGGGCGACCTCTTGCGCGGTCAGGACGCCGTGCTCTGCCTCCCAGCCGGCCAGGAAGTCCGCCAGCGCCTCGGCCCGCAGCTTGCTCGCCGCCGCCTCGGCCAGCCACGAGGAGACGGGCTTTCCCGCCTGCGCCGCTGCCGACCGCACGGCGTCGCCAAGATCTGGCTCGAAAGAGACGCTCAGTTTGTCAACCTTCACACGCCTATCCTACCGCAGTGCTCCCTACCGGGGTAGCAACGTAAGCCGGGGCGCCGATGGGCAGGTAGTGTGCACGCTTTAGCGGCGTGCACCTCGGGATTCACGACTGTCCGCCGACGCCGTGACCAGACAAAATGGGTCGCGCTGAAGCGCGCTCAGCGCCTGTGAGGCGACGTAGTTGGCGCGCAACTGAGGCTAGGAACTGAGACTAGGCGGGCACAGGCGCCGGTCCGGCGCCCGGTGCGACTGAATGTCTTCGCAGGTCAACCAAGCGGAGGATAAGAGATTCGAACTCTTGAGGGGTTGCCCCCAACACGCTTTCCAAGCGTGCGCCCTAGGCCACTAGGCGAATCCTCCGTCGGCAAGCCTACCGACACCAGGCGGCAGCGCTGACCCAGATTCGGTTGAACGACCGGTTCCGTCCCGGCCGATCCGGGAGGAGCCGAGCCTATCGGGTCCGGGCTGTCAGCCGGGCTGGCTAGACTGGTCGGCAGACCCCTCGCACGGCGTTTATCCCGCCAACTCCCCCAGGGCCGGAAGGCAGCAAGGGTACGCGGGCTCTGGCGGGTGTGCGAGGGGTCCCTTCCCCTCCCCGGCGAGGATGAGGTCATGGCAGGCGACATCTCCAGATCGGGCGGCAGCAGGGGCGATCGGGACCACCGCCACGAAGTTCCGCAGGCCCCGCTGGCCCTCTACCGCCGCTACCGGCCAGCGACGTTCGCCGAGGTCAAGGGCCAGGATCACGTCACCGAGCCGCTCCGCCAGGCGCTGCGCAGCGGCCGGGTGAACCACGCCTACCTGTTCAGCGGCCCGCGCGGCTGCGGCAAGACGTCGAGCGCCCGGATCCTGGCCCGGTCGCTGAACTGCGAGGAAGGGCCGACCCCGGATCCGTGCGGCAAGTGCGACTCGTGCGTGGCGCTGGCCCCGTCCGGTCCGGGCAGCATTGATGTCATCGAGATCGACGCGGCGTCACACGGCGGTATCGACGATGCCAGGGACCTGCGCGAGCGTGCCTTCTACTCGCCGGTCGCGGCGCGATTCAAGATCTACATCATCGACGAGGCGCATATGGTCACCGGCGCCGGCTTCAATGCCCTGCTGAAGCTGGTCGAGGAACCGCCGCCGCACCTGAAGTTCGTCTTCGCCACGACCGAGCCCGAGAAGGTCATCCCGACGATCAGGTCGAGGACGCACCACTATCCGTTCCGCCTGGTGCCGCCAGCCGTCCTGCGCGAGCTGCTGGAGGAGATCCTGGCCGCCGAGGGCGTCAGCTACGAGCCGGCCGTGCTGCCCGTCGTCATCCGGGCGGGCGCCGGCTCCGTGCGGGACTCGCTCTCGGTGCTCGACCAGCTCATGGCCGGCGCGGACGAGTCGGGGCTGCGCTATGACCGGGCGATCGCGCTGCTGGGCTACACCGACGGCGCGCTGCTCGACGAGATGGCCGAGGCTTTCGCGGCCGGCGACGGCGCCGCCGTCTTCCTGTCCATCGACCATGTCGTCGAGGCCGGGCACGATCCGCGCCGGTTCGCCATGGACCTCCTGGACCGGCTGCGTGACCTGATCGTGCTGGCCGCCGTGCCGGACGCGGGGACCTCGGGCCTGCTCGACGCGCCCGAAGACCAGCTGGACCGGATGCGCAAGCAGGCCGCCGGGTTCGGCCAGGAACGGCTGGCCAGGGCCGCCGAGACGATCAGCACCGGACTGGTTGAGATGCGCGGGGCCACGTCTCCCCGGCTGCTGCTCGAGCTGATGTGCGCCCAGGTCCTGCTTCCGGCAGCCGCGCCAGCAGCCGCGCCCGCCCCGGCCCAGCCGGCCGAGTGGTCAGGCTCGGCAGACCTTGCCGCGAGGGTCGAGCGGCTGGAACGCCAGCTAGCCTCCGGGGGCGGCCAGGTCAGCAGCACGGCTGGCCGGCGTCAGGCGCCGCCCGCTGACCGTGACCCGGCCGGGCAGGCCGCCGCGGCGGGCCAGCGTCCCGCGGCCAGCCCGGGCACCGGGAGCGGCCAGCGTCCTGCATCAGGCCCGGGCGCCGCAACTGGCCAGCGGCCGGCGTCCGGTTCCGGCCCGGGGCAGGATCAGCGACCCGGCGAATCCGCGCGGGGGACGAGCCCGGACTCGCGCGGGAGCGCCGGGCAGCCTGCTGGCGAGCGCATCCAGCCGCCGCCCGGCCCGGGCTCGCCGGCCACGCTTGATACCGAGACGCTGCGCGGCCGGTGGACGGACGTTCTCGACGCGGTCCGCGAGGTGCGCAAGACGGCCTGGATCCTGCTGAGCAGCTACGCCCGTGTCGAGGCCGTCGAGGGCAGTGTGCTGACCATTGCCTTCGATACGGAAGGCAATGCCAAAGGCTTCGCGAGCAGTGGCAGCGACAGCTATCTAGCCGAGGTGCTGACCGCCATGTTCGGCGTTCAGCTGGTGATCAGGACGATTGTCGGGCCTGCCGCCGGCCGGAGCGCGGCCCGGGCGGTGCCAGCGCCCGCTGACGGCAGCCAGGGGGGCGGTGACGGCGGCGCTGGCGGTCAGGCCGGCGGCGCGCCACGAGGAACCGGGCCCGGCACCGACACCGCCGCGCGACGCGCGGCGCCGTCGGGCGCGACAGCCAGCGACTCTGACGGCCGCAGCTCGCACGGCGGCGACACGGACGGCCGGGACTCGCACGGCCGGGAATCCTCGCGCGCCGAGGGGTCGCCTCGCGGTCAGCGCGGCGGGGCCACGGACGAGGGACCGTCGGCCACAGCGGGAGCCGGAAGCGCCGGGACCGGAAGCGCCGGGACCGGCAGCGCCCGAGCCGACGCCGGCCCGGGTCGCGGAGGGGCCGGCGTCAGCCCTGACGCCGTGCCCGGCCGTCGGCCGGCCGCCGCCCCGAGCCACGACGGGCCACCGGCTTCTGGCCAGGCACAACGCGCTGGCGGCCGAGGATCCGGCAGCCGGGGTCCGGCCGCTGCCGCCGCGCCGGCCGCGGATCCTGTCCTGGCGGACGATCCCCGGCCGCTGACCGATCCGACGCCGACCAGTCCGGGTGACAACGTAACCGGCGAGGACCTGATCATGCGGGAACTTGGCGGTCGCGTGATCGAGGAGATCAGCTAGGTCAACAAGCCCGGCCGGCGCGACCCCGCCAGGGTGCCCGGGCGGCGGGCAGGCCGTAGGCTCTCAATAGACGAAACGGCGACCTGTGCCGCTGCCGGCCGGACAGGCGGGCGGCACCGGGCCAGGCAAGAGAGCAGGTGACCGCGGCGTGGAACCCGGTGGGCAGCTCGATATGCAGCAGCTCTTCGCTGCCGCTGCACAGATGCAGAGCCAGCTTATGAGCGCTCAGCAGCGGCTGGCCGAGACCGAGATCGAGGGTAGCGCCGGGGGTGGCCTGGTCAAGGCGACGATCAACGGGCAGGGCGAGCTGGTCGATCTGGCCATCGCCAAGGAAGCCATCGAGCCGGGTGATCCCGAAGAGACCGCGTCGACGATAGCGGACCTGGTGCTCGCCGCCTGCCGTGACGCGTACCGCGCCCTCGGTGACGTCCAGGCCGAGATGATGGGCCCGCTCGCGGGCGGCTTCGGCGAGCCAGGCAGCGAAGGCGGCGTTCCGGGTATCCCGGGCCTGCCAGGTCTGCCGGGCCTTCCCGGCCAGCCGCCGCTGCCTGGTACCGCGCTGCCGGACGACCCGGCTACGTCCGGCGAGGGCTGAGGTGTACGAGGGAGTCGTCCAGGACCTGATCGACGAGCTCGGCCAGCTTCCCGGTGTCGGCCCGAAAGGGGCCCAGCGGATCGCGTTCCACCTGCTGACCGCCGATCCGCAGGATGTCCGCCGCCTCGCCGAAACCCTGATCGAGGTCACCGAGAAGGTGAAGTTCTGCCGCACCTGCGGCAACGTGGCCGAGAATGACGAGTGCAGGATCTGCATGGACGCTCGGCGGGACCTATCGGTGATCTGTGTCGTGGAGGAATCCAAGGATGTGGCGGCGATCGAGAAGATCCGTGAATTCCGCGGCCGGTATCACGTGCTCGGCGGCGCGATCAGCCCGATGGATGGTATCGGTCCGGAGAACCTGCGGATCACCGAGCTGATGGCCAGGCTCGCGGACGGGGCGGTCAGCGAGCTGATCCTGGCTACCGACCCGAACCTCGAAGGCGAGGCAACGGCGACCTACCTGGCCCGGCTAGTCAAGCCGCTCGGCCTGCGGGTCACCAGGCTGGCCAGCGGCCTGCCGGTGGGAGGCGATCTCGAGTACGCCGACGAGGTGACGCTCGGGCGCGCGTTCGAGGGGCGGCGGACCATCAATGTCTGAGCCTCGCCGCACCTCGGGTCACAGCAAGAGCCGCACCACTGGGCGCACCCCGGGCCGCAGCGCAAGCCATCCGGCCGGCGCGGCGCCCCCGGCCGGCCTTCGCGACCAGGCCGTCGCGGGCGTCCCAGGCGTCCCGGCCGCCCGGCCCGCCAGCGAGCCGGCCGCCGGGCCGGGTGAGAACGGCGGCGACTGGCTGTCACTCGCTGACCGGATCGCCACGCACGCCACCAACTTCCTCGATGCCCTCTCCGCGCTCGGGCGCGGCGAGGGAGGCGATGAAGTTGTTCCCCTCCTGCTTCTCGAGGTCGCGCAGGTGATGCTGGCCGGCGCCCAGCTCGGCGCGAGCAGGGACGTCATCCCGTCAGGGAACGCTGAGCCCGACGTCGGTGCCGACCCCGACCTCGATGAGCTCAGGACCGGGCTGGCCGAGCGGCTCGCCGCGTGCGACGAGTACGCCGAATTGTTCGATCCGTACCGGGACACCCAGCCGACATCGTTCAGGCTGTCCGATGACCTCGCCGCCATCGCGGCGGACCTGATCCACGGACTGCGGCACCACCAGGCCGGACGGACCGCCGAGGCGCTGTGGTGGTGGCAGTACTCCTACGTGAACCAGTGGGGAACGCACGGCGGCGCCGCGCTGCGCGCACTGCACGCCGTGGTCGCGCACGCCCGGCTGGACGTGGCCGAGGAAGAGATTCCCGGCTGACCCGGGTTGCTCCCGGCTGCTGGGCGGTCAGGAAACGCGCTGCTCAGCGCGGGTAGACTCGGGTTCCGCTGATCGAGCTGTCTAAGTTCGCTTGCCGATGTATCGAGCGCCGATATAGTTGCGGCATGGGATCTCGCGAGGAGCGGCGCGCCTTGAACCTGATCGTGCAGAAGTACGGTGGCTCCTCGCTCGCGGATGCCGACGGCATCAAGCGCGTCGCCCAGCGCATCGTGGCCACCCGCAAGGCAGGTCACGGCGTGGTGGTCGTGGTCTCGGCCATGGGCGACACCACGGACGAGCTCCATGACCTGGCCCTGGAGGTCAGCCCGCTGCCGCCCGGTCGCGAGCTCGACATGCTGCTGACCGCGGGCGAGCGCATCTCGATGGCGCTGGTGGCGATGGCCATCGCCAACCTCGGCTTCGAGGCCCGCTCCTTCACCGGCTCGCAGGCCGGGGTAATCACTGACTCGGTGCACGGCAAGGCCAGGATCATCGACGTGACGCCCGGCCGGATCTCCAGCGCGCTCGCCGACGGCGCGATCCCGATCGTGGCCGGCTTCCAGGGTGTCTCCCAGGACAGCAAGGACATCACGACCCTGGGCCGGGGCGGATCGGACACCACCGCGGTCGCGCTGGCGGCCGCGCTCGGGGCACAGACGTGCGAGATTTACACCGACGTGGACGGCGTGTTCACAGCCGATCCGAGGATCGTGCCGGCGGCGAGGCGGATCCCGGTGATCAGTTACGACGAGATGCTGGAGATGGCGGCGTCAGGCGCCAAGGTGCTGCACCTGAGGTGCGTCGAGTACGCCAGGCACTACCAGATGGCGATTCACGTCCGGTCGTCGTTCAGCAGCAGGGAAGGTACCTGGGTCGCCGAAGCGCCCGCCGCGGAACCGGAGGAGAACGGAATGGACCAGCCGATCATCACCGGCGTAGCCCACGACCGGAGCGAGGCCACGATCACCGTGTCCGGCATTCCCGACAAGGTGGGCGTCGCGGCGAAGATCTTCCGGGTGGTGGCGCGGTCCGGCATCAACATCGACATGATCGTGCAGAGCACGTCCCGGTCGACCGGGCAGGCAGACATCTCGTTCACCCTGCCCCGGCAGGACGGGCAGACCGCGATGACGGTCCTGCGCGGTGTTCAGGAAGAGGTCGGCTTCGATTCGCTCGTCTTCGACGACCGGATCGGGAAGATCTCCCTGATCGGTGCCGGAATGCGCTCTCATCCGGGGGTCAGCGCGGATTTCTTCGGAGCCCTGGCTGACTCGGGGATCAACATCCGGATGATCTCGACGTCGGAGATCAGGATCTCGGCGGTCGTCGACGCGGCCGACCTGGACTCGGCCGTGGTCGCCACGCACCGCGCGTTCGGGCTCGAGGACGGCCAGGCCGAGGCCGTCGTCTACGGCGGGACCGGCCGGTGACCGGCGCCGGCGGCCGTCCGGTCCTGGCCATTGTCGGCGCGACCGGAGCGGTCGGCACCGTCATGCGTGACGTGGTCTCGGCCAGGGCAGATATCTGGGGCGAGATCAGGCTGATCGCCTCGGCCAGGTCGGCCGGGCGGATGCTGCCGGTCCGCGGCGAGCAGGTCGAGGTCCGGGCGCTGACCGCCGAGGCGTTTGACGGCGTGGACATCGCCATGTTCGACGTGCCCGACGAGGTCTCCGAGGCCTGGGCGCCAGTCGCCGCCGAGCGCGGCGTGATCGTCATCGACAAGTCCGGCGCCTTCCGGATGGAACCCGACGTACCGCTGGTCGTCCCCGAGGTGAACCCGGCCGAGGCGTTCAACCGGCCGAGGGGGATCATCTCGGTGCCGAACTGCACCACGCTCTCGCTGATCGTGGTCATCGGCGTGCTGCACCGGCAGTACCGGCTGCGCGAGATGTTCGCCGCCTCGTACCAGGCCGCGTCGGGCGCGGGCCAGGCCGGCAGCGAGTCGCTCTACGACCAGCTGGCGGCGGTGGCCGGGGACCGGACGCTCGGTCAGCGCCTGGGCGACGTGCGGGCCGCGGTCGGTGACAGCGGTCCCTTCCAGGCGCCGCTCGCGCTGAACGTCATCCCGTGGGCGGGATCGCTGCGCCCGGACGGCTGGTCATCGGAGGAGCTGAAGATCAGGAACGAGACCCGCAAGATCCTCGGCCAGCCTGACCTGCGGATCTCGGCGACCTGCGTCCGGGTGCCGGTCGTGGTCGGGCACTCGCTGGCCCTGCATGCCGTCTTCGACGCGGAGGTGGACGCGGACGCGGCGCGCAAGCTGCTCAGCGAGGCGCCGGGCGTCACGGTCATCGACCGGCCGGAGGCGGCCGAGTACCCGATGCCGGTCGACGTGGCCGGGACCGATCCGACCATGGTCGGCCGGATCAGGCAGAGCCAGGACGACCCGCACGCGCTCGACCTGTTCGTCTGCGGCGACAACCTGCGCAAGGGCGCCGCCCTCAACGCAGCCCAGATCGCCGAGCTCCTGATCGCCCGCCGCTGACCCCGGCCGCCCACCGCGAACCCCGCCCGCCCAGCGCGCCCCGCCCCGCCTCGCCCGGCCCCCCGGGCACCCCTCGCCGCCGCTGCACGGCACCAATTCAGGTACAGCGCTGAACCCCTGCTGTCGCTATAGCAGCAGCAGGGGTTCAGCGCTGTCGCAGGTGCCGGGGGTCAGAGGTGGCGGGCGAGGAAGGCCAGGGACGGGGAGATCTGGGAGAGGAAGAACGGGCCGCTGTGGCAGCCCTTCGAGATGTCGACGACGGCACCCTGCGGCAGCCGCCTGACCAGCGCCTCCACCCCCGGGCGAAACGGATCGCTCCGTCCCGACGCCACCCGGACCGCCATGTCCGCCAGCGCCCTCGCATGGGTGACGACGTCCGCCGACGCGAACGCGGCGGCCGAGGCGTAGGCGCCCTGGTTCACGCTGCGGGCCTGCTCGTAGCTGGTCCAGATGGCCGGGCTGATCGCAGCGGCCGCGCGGAACAGGTCCGGGTACTTCTCGGCCAGCAGGATGGCGCCGTATCCGCCCATCGAGATGCCGAGGGTGCCGATCCGCCTGGCGCCGAGCCCGAGCCCCCGTCGCTGGCACAACGGGATCAGCTCGTCGATCACCATGCCCATCGGGTCATCGCCCGGATGCGGGTTCCAGTACCCTCCGCCGCCGTCGGCGGCCGCGAGCGCCATCGGCGCCAGCCGGCGGCCGTCGACGTGCAGTGCGAGCCCGCGCGCGGCGGGCAGGCCGGCCAGCACGCTGGCGTGGCTGCCGCCGAACCCGTGCAGCGCGATGACCAGCGGGAGCCGGCTCCCCGGCCGGTGGCCGGGCGGGTAGGCGATCGTGTACCCCACCTCCCGGCGCCTGGCCCGGGAGTAGAACGTGCCGGACAGCGATGGCCCGGGGCTGGAGGTCACCAGCGGCGGCGTGGTGACGCTGCACGCGCCGTCGATCCGGTCGAGAGCCTGCTTTCCGGGGATCACCCCGCGGGCGACCAGCTCGAAGCCGCAGGCCGCGGCCGCCGCGGCGGCGACGCTGCCGATGCCGAAGAGCCGCCGCCTGCTGAGGATGCCGCCGCGGTCAGGATCGGTCACTAGCTCAGCGACTCAGCGGGCCGGGCGAGCCTCGCACGCCGCACCGCGGCGGCCCCCGTGACGGTAGCGACCGCGAGCACCGCCAGCCCGGCCCGGTCGATGGTGCCGGCCCGGAACAGCGGCGCCGACCCGCCGCTGGTCAGGAGCCAGCACAGCGCGCCGCCGAGAAAGACAGCCAGCCCGGCCCAGGCAACGCAGGCAACCCAGGTATGGAAACGGAGCGCTCGGGGTGACAGCTCGACGCGGCGCAGGAGTCGCACGGCGCCGGTGACGACGCACCCGGTCGCGGCCGGGCTTGCCACCATCCACGCGAGCTGGGCCGCGGGGAACGCGGCGAGCGTCCCCGGGTGCCCCCAGTAGGAACTGATCCACATGGTGGCCGCCCAGCCGAACGCGGCTACCCCGCCGGGCACCACGCCCTGGTGCGCCAGCAGGTGACCGCCGGTGCCCGGCCAGCCGTTCGCGAAATGCCGTCCGCCGACGACCAGGACCAGGGAGCCCGCGCCGGCCAGCATGGCCGGCCAGCGAAGCTGGCGTCCTCCCCCGCGGCCGACTGCGGCCATGGCGGCCCAGGCCACCGGGACGGCGGCCAGGACAGTCAGCACGGCCAGCAGGAGCAGAGCACCGGACATGAGGTCCATCGCTTGCGTTATCCGGTGGTCATCCGGGACCGACCATTGCAGGCCGATCGCCAGCTGAGCCCACATCAGCGCGCCGACCAGTCCGGACGCGGCAGCGCAGGACGCGAACGTCGCGAGGCCCGCGCGGGCCGCGGCCGCCGGATGCAGCGGGTGCCCGGCCAGGCCGGCTCCGCCAGCCTGGCGCGCAGGCCGGTGGCCGCGACGTTGACCACGCGCGGCCAGGACGGTCCCTGCTCGGCCTGCTCCGCGGCCAGCAGTTCGGCGAACTCGTCGCCATAGCGGTCGCGCCAGTCGCGCGGATAGCACAGCAGCAGCCGCCGCACCCGGGCCGCTTCCGGACCGCCGCCAGGCGCGCCGGCCGCTTCCGCGCCGCCGGTCAGGCCGGACCGCGCTGACCGGCCGGTCGTCGTCAAGTGAGCGCCCAGCTGCCGGCCAGGCGGCGGAGACCGACCTCGGCCACTTGCCGCTGGGCTTGCAGGTAGGTGCTCAGGGCGGTCGCGCCGGTCGCGGTCAGCCGGTAAGGCCGGCGCCGGTCATTGCTCTCGACGGCCTCGATCATGCCGTGCGCCTCGAGCCGGCTCAGCGCCTCGTACAGCGTGCCCGGCGCTAGCCGTACGCCGGCGAAGGACTCGATGTCCTTGGTGAGCGCGTATCCGTGCTTGGCTCCGTCGGCCAGGCTGGAGAGGATCAGGCTGGCCGGCCCCGATGACCGGCCCAGGGTCTCGAGGGCGCCGGCGGCGTCCGCTGGCGACGGCCTGGCTGGCCGGTCGGAGGAGTTCATGGACGGCATCATATGTCGGCTTACGATCGATCGGTAGACGGAAACATGGCCGGCTCCGGAGCGGACGCCGGCGCCGGTACCGCGGGACGTCCCGGCAGCAGGTACGGCAGGTGCGCGGCCAGGAAGTTCCGCGCCAGCGGGTCGCGCATCCGCCACAGCCCGGCGTCGATGACGAAATGCGCCATCACCACGCCCAGGTAGGCCCCGAAGACGCACCGGCCCGGCCAGCCGGCGTTGTGCAGATGGGACGCCCTGCTCAGCGCGGCCCCGCCGATGAGCGCGATGTTGGCCAGCAGGGACAGCCTGACCAGCCGGGACGACCGCGTTCCGGGGCGGCCGGCGCTGCCGCCCGCGATCAGCGCGACGAGCAGGAGGTACTGCATTCCGTGCGCGACCGTCATGCCGCCGACCGCGGCGTACGGGGAGGCGAACACGAACGCGGGCAGTGAGAAGAACAGGCAGGTCAGGTAGGTGACGCAGAACGCCGCCGGTCGCTCGGCAGCCGGCCGCCTGATCAGGGCCGCCAGGCCGGCGGCGACCGCGACGGCGTAACCCGCCCCGGCGAGCGGGAACAGCGCGGGTAGCGGCGCCAGTCGCAGGCCGAGCAGGCCGGGCCGGGCGGCCAGGACCGCGACGGCCGCGACTCCGGCCAGCAGCAGCGGGCGCCGCTCGGCCGGGAGCAGCGGCCGCACCTGGTGCGCGGACGCGGCGAGGGAGGCCATCCCGAGGTTCTGCTTCTGGTAGTGGAAGAACTGCCAGCCGAAGTACGGCAGCAGCAGCCAGCCGAATGCGGCCGGGCTGATGGCCGCCGCGGCGACGGCGGCGATGATGACCAGGCTGACCGGGATCCACAGGCACCTGGCGGCGTGTTCCGCGGCATAGGCGCGCACGGCCGGGACCGTGAACAGCCATCCGGTCGAGGCGACATGAACCGACGACCCCGTGAACAGCAGCCAGGACAGGGCCAGGGCGGGCGGGGCACCAGGCGCCGGAGCGAGGGCGACCGCGCTGACCAGGGCGCCAGCCGTGAGCAGGATCGTGGCCCAGAGCCAGGCTCGCGCCGCAGTCATGGCCCCACAATAGCTCGGACTCCGATCTATCGGCAACCAGTACTACGGTTACCGAGTTACTACGGTGCCGGAGGCGGCGGGACCTTCGGGACTCGCTGCCGGAGGAATCGCAGCAGCGGGAGTCCCAGCCGCTGAATCGCGCGGCGCGTCGACGTCGGCATCGGGATCTCGGGCAGCGTGATATCTGGCAGGGTCACTTCGGGCAGCTTGATCTCGGGAACCGTCAGCCTCGGCGCGTCCGGCACCTTGACCTTGTGAACGCTCGTGCTGACGGCCGTCGCGGCCTGCTGCAGGCGCAGCTTGCCGAATACCGGTGCCCGCGCGACCAGGATCACTCCCGTGACCATCGCCGCCAGGCCGGCCGCCTGAAGCGCGAGCAGCCAGGGCGTGATATGCACGATATCCCCGAAGACGAGGACGCCCAGGGTCATGCCGGCCAGCGGCTCGGCTCCCGTGATCGCGGGCAGGGAAGCATGCAGCGGGCCCGCGGCGAACGCGCTCTCCATCAGCCACAGGCCGATGGCGGCCGTGCCGATCACGGCGTACCCGGGCCAGGTCACCAGCAGGGTGCCGATGCCGTGAGCGTCGATGATCTCGACACTGCGGCGGGTCAGCGCGTCGGCGATGCCGAGCAGCAGCCCGCTGCCGGCGCCGGTCAGGGTGGCTCGCAGCTTCGCCGGTCCGTTCCGGCCCGCGATGACGAGTACCGCGGCGACCGCCGCGATGATCGCCGCGGCCGGCCAGTGCGAGAACGACCCGAAAGACTCCGACAGGGCGCGCACCGACCTGCTGGCCGACAGGGCCGCGACGCCCGCGCACAGCAGGACGGCGCCGGCCAGTTCGGCCTTGCGCGGTACCTCCCCGGAGATAGGGGCGGCCAGCAGCAGGGCGAAGATCAGGCTGGTCGTGAGCAGCGGCTCGCTGACCGTCAGGCTCAGATGACCCAGCGACCAGGCGGACAGCCCCTCGCCGACCACGAGGATCACGATGCCCAGAACCCAGATCTTCTGCCTGAGCAGCTGGGCGATCAGCCGGAAATGAAGATAGCTCGCCGGAAGTTTCGCGGCGGCGTGCTGCTGGAGCGTGAAGCTTGTTCCGAGCAACATTGCCGCGATGACGGTCACGGCAATATACATCGTCCCCGGCTGCCCGCATCGTGGCCGGTCAAACTCCGGCCTAGTCGTTTAGGTGACCTCCTCAGGATAGCCGGTCTGGCCGTCGTTATCTCCTTCCCGGGCGCTCCCGGCTGGTGGCTCAGCCGCCGCCGCAGCCGCCCGTCGCGTCAGCGAACGGCTGCGCCAGCACGATCAGGTAGGCCAGCACGCCGACGATCAGGACCAGCAGGCCCGCGGTCAGCAGCGCGGCTGTCACCCGGCTACGGCGAGGACGCTGGGGTGCGGCGGGTGTCGGGTTGCCTGGCCCGGCCGGGTTGCCTGGCTCGGCCGGGTCGCCTGGCCCGGCCGGGTTGCCTGGCCCCGCCGGGTCGCCTGGGGTCGCCTGGTTGCGTCGGGCCGTCTCGGGCGGGCTCGTCATGGCATGAACAATAGATCGGAATCCGATGTATCGTCAACCAGTCGATCGGCTGCCGTGGTAATGCTGAAGAACCGCGGTGCCGATGGTCCGACGACGCGGCGGGCCGGCGAGGATGGACCGGTGATCGATCACCTTTCTGTTCAGTGCGCGGACCCGGCCGCCAGCGCCGCCTTCTACGACGCCGTGCTGGCGCCGCTCGGCGGCACCAGGGTCTTTGACTTCGGCGAGGTTGTCGGCTTCGGCGTCGCGCCCAATCCCGAGTTCTGGATCGGGCCGAGGTCGACCGGCGGCGGATTCAGGGAATCTCACATCGCCTTCACCGCGGCCAGCCGGGACGCCGTCCGCGCCTTCTTCGCCGCCGCGGTCGCGGCCGGAGCCGAGGTCCTGTACGAGCCGCGACTGTGGCCGGAGTATCACGCTTCCTACTACGGCGCCTTCGTGCGCGATCCGGACGGCAACAACGTCGAGGCCGTCTGCCACGCGCCGGAGTGATCCGGCCCGCCAGGTCGGCTGCTCACCGGGCCTGGCGGCTCGCCGGGCCCGGCGGCTCTCACAAGACCAGCTTGAACCCCTCGTGGCTGGCCACGAAGCCGAGCCGGGCATAGAAGCGGTGCGCGTCGGCCCGCGACTTGTCCGACGTGAGCTGGACTAGCGCGCACCCGCGCGACCTGGCCTGCTCGAGGGCCCACCTGGTCAGCTCGGCGCCGACGCCCTGCCCGCGCCGGTCAGACCGGACCCGGACCGCCTCGATCAGGGATCGCTCGGCGCCGTGCCGCCCGAGGCCGGGGATGTAGGTGATCTGCAAGCATCCGACTACCTCGCCATCGTCCTCCGCCACGATCAGGAAGTTGCGCGGATCAGAGTCGATCGCGGCGAACGCCCGTTCGTACGCGTCGTCGACGACCGCGAAGTCGCGGGCCTTGCCGAGCACATCGTCGGCCAGGAGCCCGATCAGGGCCGGGAGGTCAGCCCGGACCGCGCTGCGGAAGATCACAGAGCCACCTTATGTGCCGGATAGGGCGGCGCCGGCTGGGGCTGACCGGCCAGGATCCGAGATCCCGGCGCCGAGGGCGCTGGTTGCCAGGTTCCGTCAGCCGGCGTCGGGCAAGAGCGACCGGAGCCGCTCGAAAGCGGTCGGCGCCTGCCCGCTCGCGACGAAGTCCCTGATGCGGGCAGCGGACTCTTGCGGGCTTGCTGTCGTGGTGTCACATTCGAGGTCGTAGCAGCCGTGCGCGTGCACCTGCCGCTCCTGCGCTGCCGCCTGGCCAGGTTCCCGGTCGCCGCGCGCTCGTTCCCGCCGCTCAAGCTCGGCCGCGGAGCACCGGACCCCGACGAACGTGACTTTGCAGGCAGCCAGCACGCGCAGGCAGTCGGCTAGCCGCCACTCCTCGCCGAGCACGTGGTCGACGACGATGTCATTGCCCGCTTCGGCCATGCCAGCCACGGCCCGGTGGAATCCGGCCCGCGTCCTGGCCAGAATCGCCTCGAGTTCGGCCGGGCCGAGTTCGGCCGTCTTCTCCCTGGCCCGCATGGCGTTGAAGGCGTCGACCGACAGGTGGAAGTAGGGCCGGTCCAGGATCAGCAGGAGCTGCCGGGCGATGCTCGACTTACCTGAGCTCGACGTTCCGTTCAGGAAGATGATCTGGCCGCGGCCGGAAGCTGGATCGCTCACCCCTAAATCCTGCCAGTGGACCTCAATCCTGCCAGTGGACCACCAGCTCACAGTCCCCCCAATCGCCCCCCCAACCCCCCTGGGCCCACCCAACCCGCCGCCCCCGGCCGCGCAGCCCCCGGCAAGCAACAGCGGTGGGCCATCACCCGTGCTCTATCCACAGCGACGGGCCATCGCTGTTGTACCTGCATGCCAGCCGGGGCGGAACGGGCCTGGGTTAGGGTCCGTTAGCGCGAGGGCTGCGACTGCAGGTAGGCGGTCAGGTTGTCGAGCATCTCGGCCGTGCCTTCTTTGCGCAGCTGAGCCGCATCGGGTCCGTCGATGCCGTCCAGGAAGGCGCCCTGCTCGGTGTAGACCAGCGCCGTGCCGTCGCCGCTCTTGACGAATTCGATCGTGGTGACCGAGACCGAGATCCGGGCGTCGTCGGCGTACATCTCGTAGCAGTAGACGATCCGCTGGTCAGGCACGATGTCGTAGTACCGGGCGTCGTAGCGGTAGGTGATGCCCTGCCACCTGTGGCCGAAGCGCTCGTGCCCGCCCGGCCGGAAGTCGAACTCAGAGACGGCCGCGTCACCGTCGGCTGGCTCAAGGTCCCCGGTGTCGCCCCACGCGGTCTTAGCCTCGGCGGAGGCGAACGCGGCGAACACCCTGGACGGCGCGGCCGGGTAGGTGCGCTGGATCGTGAACGTCTCGTGGATGACGGAATGCGCGGTCATCGTTCCTCCTGTGACTGAGCGTGTCTGCTGCCTTTATGTGTCGGCCGCATCGGCCGTGTCAGCTGTCTCGGCGCTGTTGGCGGTGTCGGCCAGGTAGTCGCCGAGCTGGTCAAGCCGCCGTTCCCAGCGGGCACGCCGGGCGGAGATCCAGGTCTCGGCCGACTGAAGTGCAGCCGGGTTGATGCTGCAGATGCGGGTTCTGCCGACCTTCCGCGACAGAATCAGGCCGCTTGCCTCCAGGACCTGGACGTGCTGGACCACGCCCGCCAGGGACATGGCCAGCGGCCTTCCAAGCTCGCTCACCGAAGCCGGGCCCCGGCTCAGCCGCTCCACCATCAGCCGGCGGCCGGGGTCGGCGAGCGCCTGGAACAGCCGGTCCAGGTCCGGAGCGGGGGCCGCAATTTGGTCAAGCACGCACTTGAGTATTGCTGGCGACGGGCGAATAGTCAACTGAATACTTCAGTATCAGATGCGGGCGCATCCGGCGGGGCGCATGCAGCGGGGCGCATGCAGCGGGGCCACGAACCGCCCCGCCACGACCGGCCCGGCCGCTAGTTCAGGTCCGGGCGCTTACCGCCAGCGTCCAGCGCCGCCTGAACCGCGCGCGCCGTCAGCTCGTACGCGGCGACCTGCTCGGGGACGGATCGGGTGATCATCACCGGCAGGCCGCGGTCCGCATCCTCGGCCGCCTGCGAGCTGAATGGCACGCTGGCCAGCTTCGGAATCCGCGTCCAGATGGTTTCCTCGGCCGGGGCAGGCGCGAAAAGGGGCGTGGTTGCACCGCAGCTCGGGCAGATCTGCCCGGCCATGTTCTCTATGCCGCCGAGGATGACAGCTCGACCCCGGTCCAGTTCGTGCAGCAGCCGGTGCGCGTCGCGGTGCGCGACGAGCTGCGGCGTCACGACCACCAGCGCAAGCGCAGTCCGGTTCCCGAGGGCGAACACCAGCTGCTGGATGTCGGCCGTGCCCGGGGGCAGGTCCACGACCAGGCAGTCGGGATCGTCCCAGCCCGTGCTGGCGATCAGCCGGTGCACGAGGAGCTGGGCGATGGGCGCCTGCACGCCGAGGCCCTGGGCCTCGCCGATCAGGAAGGCGGCCGACGCAACCTGGATCCCGTGCCGCTGGACCGCTTCCAGGCGCGAGGCCGCACGGCCTCGGGCGGCGAACACGGTCACGTGCGCGGCGTCCTCCTTCCGGCGCAGGCCCATCATGTGAGCCGCGTCCGGGCCGTACAGGTCCGCGTCAACCAGCCCGACGCGCAGCCCGGCAGCGTTAAGTGCCAGCGCGAGGTTGACCGCGGCGGTTGTCTTGCCGACGCCGCCCTTGCCGCTGGCAACAGCGATCACGGGTACCTGATCGGCTTCGCCGGGCACGGGCAGCTCCATCCACCGGTTCCTGGTCCCGGATCACAGGTCGCACTCTCTGGTGAGATCGTCGTATCACGCCGTCAGCTGTGCCGCCCAGTCCTTTCCCCGCTGCCTGCCTCACCCGGCAGCACCGAGGACGGCAAAATGGCCAGCCGCAGCCCTCGCAGCCGGCCCGGATCGGCGATCACGTCGATGCTGGTGATCCGGCGCGCGGCGCTGACCGTCAGCACCAGCACGACCCGCAGCCGGCCGGCGGGCGCGAACACGATGCCCACCGACCCGTCCACTAGGGCTAGCTGGGAGTGCCCGGCCCGGCCGGAGGCGACCCGCGCGCCCCGGGAGACCATCTCGGCGCCCCGGAGAACCGTCGGCTCGCCGGTCGGTGATGCGGCGGCATCGGCGGTCAGCGTGACGTCGGAGTCCAGCAGCGCGACGAGAGCCGCCAGGTCGCCGCCGCGGGCCGCCTGCAGGAACGCGGTGGTCACCTCGCGCTGCCGGGCGAGGTCGGCGGCCCGGTCCGGGCTCGGTGCGCCGCGGACCCGGCGCCGCGCCCGGCTGGCGAGCTGGCGTGTCGCCTCGGGCGACCGTCCGAGCACGGCTGCCACCTCGGTGAACGGCATGGCGAACAGGTCGTGCAGGACGAACGCCAGCCGCTCGGCCGGCGTCAGCGTGCCGAGCACGACCAGCAGGGCCAGGCCGACCGAGTCCGCGAGCACGACCTCGTCCTCCGGATTGCCGGGACGGCCGCTGACGGCTCCGCTGGTACCGGCCGCCATCCCGGCCCCGGCCCCGGCCCCCGCACCGGCCGCCGCCTCGACGGCACCGGGCCAGGAATCTCCCACCGGCTGCTCGCGCCGGTATCGGCGGGACCTGAGCATGTTGAGTGACACCCGGGCCACGACGGTGGTCAGCCACCCTCCGAGGTTCTGCACCTCGTCGGCATCCGCGCCAGTCAGCCTCAGCCAGGTGTCCTGCACCGCGTCGTCGGCGTCGGTCATCGAGCCGAGCAGCCGGTAGGCCACCGCGCGCAGGTGATCGCGGTGCTCCTCGAACGCAGCTGCCAGCCAGTCGCTGTCGCCCATCTGTCACATTCTCTCGCTGCCGGGTGTCACCACACTGACACCGGGCAGCCTGCGGACGTGACATGCGCGGTCACGCAACGGGCACCGACTGACGAGGAGGAGCCATGACGGAACGCGTCCTGGTCACTGGCGGTACTGGCACGCTCGGGCGCCAGGTCGTCCCGCGCCTGCGGGACGCCGGCTGCGACGTGCGGGTGCTCAGCCGGCGCGCCCATGATGCGGCGGACGGCATCGAGTACGTGACCGGCGATCTGCTCACCGGCCACGGCATCGAGGCCGCGGTGGACGGCGCCGCGGTCATCGTGCACTGCGCGGGCAGCAGTAAGGGCGATGACGAGGCGACCGCGAACCTGACGCGGGCCGCGTCGGGGTCGGCCGTACAGCACCTGGTCTACATCTCGGTGATCGGCGCTGACCGGGTGCCGCAGGCCAGTGCCGTCGACCGCGCCATGTTCGGCTACTTCGGGACCAAGCGGGCCGCGGAGCGGGTCGTGGCCGGCTGCGGCCTGCCGTGGACGACGCTGCGGGCGGCCCAGTTCCATGACCTGATCCTGATGGTCGCGCAGCAGCTGGCGAAGCTGCCGGTCATCCCGGTTCCGGCTGGCTTCCGGTTCCAGCCGGTGGATGCCGGCGAGGTCGCCGGCCGGCTGGTGGAACTGGCGCTCGGCACCCCCGCCGGGCTGGTATCCGATCTGGCCGGGCCGCGGGCGTACCGCGCGAGCGACCTGCTCCGCAGCTACCTGCGGGCGCGGGGGAAGCACCGGCCGCTAGTGCCGGTCTGGCTTCCCGGGCAGGCCGCTCGCGCGTTCCGGGCTGGCGCGAATCTCGCTCCCGACCAGGCGGCGGGTCGCCGGACCTGGGAGGATTTCCTGGCCGACCGGGTCCTCGCCGAAGCGTGAGCGCCCCAGCGCGTCAGCGCCGCTGCTGACCCCGGCTGGCTCGGGCCATGTATCCGACCAGACCGGCGCTGCCCAGAGCGAAGGCCGCGCCAGCCGCTGTGGTCAGGTGCTCATGATCCGGACGGGTCACCCCATCGCAGCAGCGCTCCGCCGGGCGGCAGAGTGGTGGGCGCGGTGCTGGTGCAGGTGTAGGCGTTCGTGTCGATGAGCGCGATGGTGGTCTGCCGGCCGGGGGGCACCGGGAAGGTGCCGAAGCTGAGTTCCGTGCCCGCGGGAATGCGCGCTGGATTGATCGTGACAGTCGGATCCGGCGCCTGCTGCCGCCGCACGTCACTCTGGAATCCCGGCTGGAAGGACACAGCCTGAGCGATGTCGGCCGGAGCCGGATCTGACGAGCAGAAGCTGCCGGAGGTGACCATCGCCGGGATGCCGTCCTGCTCGAGGTCGGCCTGGAGGGTGCTGGGGTCGAAGAGCACCTGCGGCTTGATAGTCAGCGTGGTCGTGCCGTTGGGGTGGCTGACGATCGTGAAGGCCGCGGTCCTGATCGCGCCCGCTCCGTGGGCCGCGGCCGGGCTGAGGACGCCAGTCAGGCCGATCACCAGTGTCGTTGCCGCAGCTGCGCCGGCCACCGACAGGCCAGCTACCGCGGACAGCCGCTGCCGCCGGTGCGCGCGTCCCCTGGCTGTGATCGCTTCCAGCCGCGGCCGCTGGGGAATGTCCAGGTCGGTCAGGGAGTCGTGCAGTTCGCTGAGCACGGAGCCCTCGTTCAGCTGATCGTTGTCGTGCAAGGATCGACCTCCGGGGTCTGGGCTGGGACGAGTTCGTTGCGGAGGGCCGTGACGGCCCGGGACAGGTGAGCGCGGACCGTTCCCGGTGCGATCCCGAGTTCCCTGGCGGTTGTCTCGATATCCAGGTCCAGGAAGACGCGCAGCACGATCACCTCGCGCTGCCGGGCCGGCAGGCGACGCATGGCGGTCAGCAGTGCGGTGTCGAGGCCGGCTCCCGGGCACCCTGCCGACGCGGCGTCATGATCGGCCAGCGGCACCTCGCGGCCTCGCCGGCGCCACCATGACGCCCCGGCATTGAGCGCGGTGCGCACCACCCACGCGCGCGGTGCTGAATGTGCGCTGACCTTCGGCCAGGACACCCAGGCTCGGGCGAATGCCTCGGCGACCTGGTCCTCGGCGGCCAGCAGGTTGCCGGTACTGGCGGCAACAGCCCGCAGGCACGGATCCCAGCTCGCCTTGAAGAACTCGGCGAACTCCGTCTCGTCATGGCTCACAAGCCGTTAACCCGCCACAGAGTCGAAACGCCTACCCCGGAGCCCGCAAATCTACGTCGCCGCTCCAGCCGGCTGAGCGAAGGACGCCCTGAGCTGCGGCTCCCGGACGGGTGTCACGGGCTGAGCGTCTCGACCCAGACAGCGGTGTCGTGATGATTCGTCAGCCGCCGGATCTTCCCGTCCGCGATCGTGAAGACGTGAACGAACGGGGCGTCCATCGACCGCCCGCTGTCCTTCGCCACCGCCCGCACCCGGCCGCGCACGATCACGGTCGGCCCGTCCGCGAAGAAGTCTTCCGGGACGATAGTGAACTCGGCCCAGTTCTGCGGCACGGTGGCGAAGACGTTTCGGGCGACGTTCTCCGGCCCGGTATGCGTTCCACGCGCCGGTATGGCCTCCGCGTCGGACTCGATCCACACGACGTCGGGGTCCATGAGGCCGAGTACCGCGGGGATGTCACCGCGGCCGAACGCGTCATATGCCGCGCGGACCTTCGCGGGCCGGGATCGGCTGGCTGTCGGCCCCTCGTGCAAACATGTCGGGCATGACGGGATCCGATCCGAAGGCCGACCTGCATCGCTACCTGCAGTCCGCCCGCGAGGCGCTGCTCTGGAAGCTCGACGGGCTCTCCGAATACGACATCCGCCGCCCGCTGGTACCGACTGGCACCAACCTGCTCGGGCTGATCAAGCATCAGGCCGGGGTCGAGCTCGGGTACTTCGGCGACACTTTCGGCCGCCCATTTGAGAGCCAGGAGGGTCAGCTGCCGTGGGACGAAGCTGACCCGAACTCCGACATGTGGGCGACGGCAGCCGAGTCGCGCGAGTTCATCATTGCCCGGTACCGCCGCGCCTGGGCGCACTCGGATGTCACGATCGGCGCGCTCACCCTCGACGCCGTCGGCTACGTGCCCTGGTGGCCGCCGGACCAGAACGAGGTGACCCTGAGCCACATCCTGATCCGCGTCGCGACCGACACCAGCCGGCACGCGGGCCAGGCCGATATCATCCGGGAGCTCATCGACGGGGCGGCCGGGCTGAACAGGGAGAACACCAACTTGCCCCCTGGTGACCAGGCCTGGTGGCAGTCCCACCGTGACCAGGTGGAGCGCGCCGCCCGCGAGGCGGCCAGGATCGGCAAGGAGTAGCGAGGCCGGCCGGGAGCAAGCGGCCCGCGGCACCCCGGCGCTCCCTAGCGATAGCCCGGCCGGTGGTGGCCCAGCGGGTCGGGGTTACTCCTGCGGTGCCGCGGCGCAAGCCACTTCTCCTCGCAGCCGGGATACAGGCACCGGACGACGATATGACCACCGCGGGCCGCCTGAGCGGCCGCGCACTCGCACGGCTCCCAGTCGATCGTGACCAGACCGGGCCCCCACCGGTGATGCATCCGGCAGTGCTCCGGTATTACTGGCAGCCGTACCTGTTCCAAGCAAGTATTCAAACACGTTATCGAGCGAAATGAAATCCCTATCGAGATGAGTGGCGCCGGCTGCGCTGGTGGCGTTCCCGCGCTGCCGCCTCGATCTCCGGCCAGATGGGACGGAGGGCGTCGCGGAGCGAGGCCTGCCGAAGGGCCGCATCGCCGGCTATCTGCATCAGGTCGATGACTTCCGGCTCGCGTTGCCGGGCGCGGCTGATCATCGCGGAGGACGCGCCCGAGTAGGCGGCCACCCCGGAAAGAAACAGCAAGTTGGCGACGACGACCCATTGCGGCTCGATCGTGTCGGGGTCCTCATGGCGGTCGTCATCCGACGGGTCGGGGGCGATGAACGCGACACTGCCCACGCCGGTGAATGCGCAGGCCGCCGCGCACATCGCGCACGGCCGGTGCGACGACCACAACGTCAGGCTGGCCAGTTCGGTGCCGGTGTCAACCGCCGCGAGCGCGTTCATCTCAGCATGGGCGATGGGCGTGCGCTGCAGCCGGTCCGCTCCGCCTGCGGCGTCATAGGCGCGGTTGCGGCCCTCGCTGATCCGCTCACCACTGCTGCCTGTGATCACGGAGCCAACCGGCAAACCGCCCGCCAGGAAGGACTCATGAGCAAGTTCCAGGCACCGCAACAGCGCACCATCGGCCTCGCGCCACGCGAGATCCATGCCCGCCATGCACAGAATGGTGCCACCGGACAGTCAGGTAATGACAGACCCTCCCTCACCAGCCAGCGCGCCCCTAGCCTGGTTGCCGTGACCGGACGCCATACCGACACCTGCAGCACTACCCCGCCCGACCCGAACAGCCTGCCTGACGGCTACGGCCCATCGGACGGCATCGGCCTGCTCTACGGCGGCCCCGGCCCCGCCGGATCGTGATCAGCCGCGACTCGCAACGGCGGCGCGCCAGAGCGTCTCGGGGGTGCCGCTACTAACCTGCCGTTATGCCTGATCGCCGCCTCAGAGCCGTGTGGGACCTGAACGTCCCGGTGATCAGGGAACTGGCAGGAGTCCACGAGTATGACGGCATCGTCATGGACCTCTCGCCGAGCGGCCGCCAAGCCGCCCTTGGACGCCTCGGGCCCTCATCGCCGGGCGAGCGCCTCGCCGATCGTCACGACGAGAGTCATATCAGCGCCGCCGAGCTGGCCGCCCGCGCCGAAGCGGACGCCGAGATGCTGCAGTGGAACCCGCTTCCTCATATCCAGAACCTGGACCTGTCGTGCTACGACCGCGAATATTCTCCCGAGCCGCAGCGCCGGAGGGCGCGGCAGGCGCACCTCGCCCAGTGGCCCGAGGCGGTCGACGCATCGCTGGAGTCGCTGCAGGCCATTCCGGCGCCGGTGGCTGGCGCGCTCGCGCAGACGGCGAGAGGTCTCGCTGAGGGCATATATGGCACGACCGACATCGAGATCGCCGCGCTGGAAGCACACGGCAGGCTGCTCGGGCGGATCGAGGATGCGGCCGTCTCGGGCACCCCCGATGCCTCGCTCGGTGCGACGGCGCTCGTCCGGTTGCTCGGGTCCGCGGAGTCGATGCCGGTTGATCTCGGCCGCCTGGAGGAGCGAGCCGACCAGGAGCGCGATCGGCTTCGGATCAGGCTCAATGAGGCGTGCGAGCGATTGTCGCCAGGGGTTACGCCGTCGCGGCTGGTCCGGGGCCTCCTCCGGGATCACCCTGGCGAGGAGGGGATCTATGCCGCCGCCCGGGAGACGATCGACGAGGCCACGAACTTCGTGAGCGATAACAACCTCCTGCCGCCGCTGGGCGGCGCTTGCGAGGTCGGCCCGGCTCCGCCGTCGCGGCGATGGGCCGCGGCGATGATGTACTGGACCGCGCCCTTCGAGGACGACGCCCCGGCTCGCTTCTACGTCAGCCCGCCCGACGAGTCCTGGGATGAGGAGACAAGGCACGAGTGGCTGGCCGTCTTCAGCGCCACCATGGGTCCTGCGGTCACGGTGCATGAGGTCACGCCCGGTCACTTCGCCCACGGCCGGATGCTCCGCCAGGTCGTCAGCGGTGACGTGCGACGCAGCTTGTTCTCGGAAGCGTTCGTAGAGGGCTGGGCTCAGTACGCCGAGGAGCTGATGGTCGAGCAGGGCTTCCGGGCCGACGACCCCCGGTTCGCCATCGGCGTCTGCCTGGATGGCCTCGTCGCCGTGACCGGACTCGCCTCCGCCATCGGCATCCATCAGGGGACGATGACCGTGGGCGATGCCACGGCGCGGTTCGAGGCTGACGCGTTCCTGCTCGGCCCGGCCGCCAAGGGCGAGGCGACGCGGGCTACCTACGACCCCACCTACGGACGCTACACATGGGGCAAGCTCGAGATCATGTCGCTTCGGGACGAGGCCCTCGCGGCCTGGGGATCGGAGTTCTCGCTGCGGCGCTTCCACGAAGCTCTCCTGGCCCTCGGCGCACCACCGCTCGGCACCATGGGCGATGCCCTGCTCACTTAACCCAAGCCGGCTCGCGTCAGGCGAGGCGCCAGGCGAGGAGTCCCTCGGCCCCTTCGGCCTGTGTGAAGCCCGCGCCCGTCAGTTCGCGCCGGAGCACGTCCCAGGTCGGCCGGTAGGAGTGTCCGGTGAGCTCGTCCTCGCTGATGACCTTGCCGCCTTCGGTGATCCGGTAGAGGTAGCGTGCCCGGCAGGCCTCATCGCCTGATTCGAGGATCTCCGACAGGACCGTGTAGGTATGCCGGCCCACCTGATGTGATTCGAGTTCCTGCAGCGGGCGGGGTGGCGGCGGCCCGCCGTCATGCCAGGTGAAGACCAGCAGGCCGGCGGTTTCCAGCGAGGCCGCCAGGACCGGCCAGAGCCGTCGGCGGTAGTCCGGCTCCAGCGCGTATATCACGTTGATCATCACGACGGCTTCGGCCGGCTCGGCCAGTCTCACGCTCAAGGCATCGCAGGGCAGCACGGTTACCCGGCTGAGCAACTCCGGACGCGAGCTCAGCCGTGACAGCAGGACTGCGCGCATGTCGGCCGAAGGTTCCAGCGCGAAGATCTCGCCCGGCATCAGGTCGGCCAGCGACGCAGTTATCAGGCCCGTTCCCGCACCGATTTCCAGGATGCTCCGCCGTACCCCGGCCAGGAGCGGCTGCAGGCTCGCACGGATTCCCGGGACGACTCTGCGCTCGTGGCATAGGTCGTAGAACGGGATGGAGATGAGGTCCGTCACGGCGGGTAATTCTATGCGTCAGCAGCCGCGCCGATTCTTCCCATTCCGGCGGATCCGGCACCTGGGATTATCGGATCGGTCATCATGAAACGTGCCAGTTATCGCGCTGCGGCCGGTCGTGGACTCTGACCTCGGCCCGCTGTTCGATCAGATGCGAGACCCCGAGTCGGTCCGGATGGCCGCGTTCACCCCTGATGACCCGGACGACAGGACCGCGTTCGACGCGCATATGGCGAGGGTGAGGTCCTCGCCCGACATCACACATCGCGCGGTCACGTGCGATAACCAGCTCGCCGGCAGCATCGCCGCCTTCGTCGTTGACGGCCGGACTGAGGTCACCTACTGGATCGACCGGGCGGCCTGGGGCCGCGGCATCGCGAGCCGGGCCCTGGAACTGCTGCTGGACCTGGTCCCCGTCCGGCCGCTGCACGCCCGCGCGGCCAGCGACAACGCAGGCTCGCTCAGGGTCCTCCAGAAATCGGGCTTCAAGGCCATCGGGACAGAGAACTCCTTCGCGCCGGGCCGGAACAGCGTCATCGAGGAAACTATCCTGCGGAAGGACTAGCGCCCGGCCCCGAGCCGGACTGAATTTGCCCGTCGCTCAGTCCTGGTATGCCAGGGACTCAGCCCTTGATGTGGTTCCGCCAGGAGTGCTCCGGCTCAAAGCCGAGGACCTGCCGGGCGCGGTCGATGGCGAGCAGCGTGCCGAACGTGCCGACGTCGTGCGTCAGGGCCACGCCGGGGAAGGCCTCGGCGAGCAGATCAGCGGAGGGACGGTTCATCACCGTGTCGGCCGCCGCGATGATAAACGAAGACTGCGGTCGCACCGCGTCAGCGTCGGCTGCCAGCGCGAGCCGGCAGGACAGCGCCACGTCCCGCTCGTCGATGTAGCCCCACAGGTTCCATTTGCGCAGCTGCGGATCGTCCCAGAAGGAGGGGAACTCCTCGTAATACTTCGGCTCCCAGATGTTAGAGAAGCGCAGCGCCACGAACGGGATGCCCGACCACTGCGCGATCTGCCCGGCGACCGTCTCGCTGGCCACCTTCGACAGCGCGTAGGTGGAGGTCGGCAGGGGGTAGTGATCCTCGTCCACGGGGGCATAACGCGGTGGCACATCGAACGGCAGGCCCAGCGTCGTCTCGCTGGAGGCCCACACCACGCGGCTCAGCTTCAGGCGCGCCGCCGCGTGGAAGACGTTGAAGTTCATCGTCATGTTCGCGTTGAAGGTGACTGCGGAGGTGGCCAGGCCCGGTGCCGGGATGTTCGCCAGATGCACGACGGCATCCGCACCGGTGAGCGCCTCGACCGCCTGGCCGTAGTCGGTCAGGTCCGCGCGGAGCACGTCGTCCTCGCCGAACCGCGCCACGATATCGGTCGCCGCCACGTCATATCCGTGCTCGAGCAGGTCCCGCACGACGGCCCGGCCCGCCAGCCCGTTCGCACCCGTCACACAGATCCGCTGCGCCATCAGCTTCCCTTCGCCTGACCCTCAACCGGGACGATAGCGGGTCGTTCCGGGATTTGCGTTAGCTCTTCGGCCCAGGGCCGCCTTCGTCGTCATCAGGCGCGTACGGACCCAGGCGGCGGCGCAGTGCGCCAACGCTGGTACGCCTTGACGGGATGTCTCAACGAACGGAGCCGATCCCAGTCAACAGGGCCGTACCAGTCCACCGGGACACCAAGGACGTGCTGCGGTTCCTCGCCTCCCCGGGCATGTGGATCTATCCCGCGGGGCATCCCGAAGACCTTATTTCGCTCCTCCCGGTCACTCGCCACCTGAGCAACCTCCCTACTATGAGCGCCCCGCTCCGCCCTCGCCTCGGACAAGCGTCTTCAGCATGACGCTGCAGGCGAGTTGACGCAACGACGTCTTACTTGTCGAGAATCCGGTCGTTGTCATATGGAGCGCCGGCCCGGTGTACGCAGGCGTTGCTGTCAACGTTGCTGCCAGCCGGTGACGTCACGAGCTGGCGGTTCCGGGCCTGATCGAGCGGATGACCGGGATGAGGGCTTTCGCTGCGTCCCGGGTGGCCTTCCAGCCGATCGTGACAGCCGCGACGTAGGTCCTGTCGTTGATCCGGAATTTCAGCCATTCAAAGACGGGAGCAGGGGGGCCAGGCGAACTTCCGAGCAGCCACCCGAACTGGTGCGATGCGTCCGGCCAGGGCAACGGCAGCGGCGGCACCTCGGCTTTCTCCTGGGTCATTGCGTGGTTACGGTCGGGCGTGATGACCAGGCCGATGCCGCGAGGCGGCAGCACCTCGCCGCTGACCTCGACGGTCGTTCCCTTCTGGGGGAGGATCGTGGGAGGAGGGAGCCTGACACTGGATAGCTGAATGCCAGTCGACCGGACACCGCCCTGCGTGTAGCTGAATCGCAGAACGTGCCAGCCGGGCGGAACATAGAGCGGCCAGCGGGCAGCATTCTGGTCCTGCGCGTCGTGCTGCCCCGAAGTGCAGCCGGTGACCAGTGCGGCGATCATGCACGTCAGAGCGATGGTCACTCGGTACATGCGCTGACCCGCCGATCACAGATCTCAGGGACGGTACGGCCCAGCGTAATCCCCGCCCGCCTCGCAGTTGCCCGCCGAGGCGCACGACACCGAGTCGACGGCGGGCGTTCCCGTTCCTGGAGGGTGAGGTGCCCGTCGTCATCGAGCATTTAAGGGCCTGGACGAGCGGACGGACGGCGATTCCCCGGGCGGCCGGGTCCAGGCCCGGCTACCTTGTTTGGCTCCCGGTCAGGTTGAGGTGGCATGTGTGCAGGCTCCGCCGCAGGTTGGCGACCTGCGCGGCCGTGAGGCCGGCCAGCATCTGGGACTCGAGCGCTCGGGCCTCGTCGCGGTAGCGGTCGAGCAGCCCCTGGCCGCTGGCCGTGAGCGAGATCACCAGCCGGCGGCGATCCGCGTCGTCGCGGTGCCGCTCGGTCAGGCCGCGGTCGGTCAGCGTCGCAACCATGTCAGCCATCGACTGCGCGGCGACGAACGAGTTGCGGGCCAGTTGCGCCGTCGTCAGGTTGGGATGCCGCTCGAGCACCGTCAGCGCCGTGTACTGCAGCGCGGTCAGCCCGATCGGGCGGAATATGTCGTCGAGCCCCGAACGCACGGCTAGCTCAACCTGCTTGACCAGGTACATCAGCATCGGCTCGGCATGCGGGTGAGCGCTGGCGGCAGCACCGGCCCGCTGACTCGCCGACGCGACAGCCGCCTTGCTGTCCGGCTCTGGGTGTTCCGTCACGGGACTCGGCATGGCTGCGAGGGTACCGCCGGGTGCTGATCGCAGGTCAGGGGCGGGTAGCCAGCTCAGGGCCCGGCTTGGTGAGCAGCCGGTGCCGGGCCCCTGAGCTGGCTGGTTAGAACCGGGATCCGCAGCACGGGCCCGCGACGCCGGTCAGCGGGCCGGGGTAGTAGCCAGTGAACCTGGCAGGCCCCAGGTTGAGGCTGGTCGCCAGCTGGTTGAGGATCGCGGGATCGGCCGCTGCTCCCCAGCGGCCGGTGCTGACCCGCTGGCTGATGGCCAGCACGCCGGCTACCAGTTCCGCCGGGCTGAAGTTGCAGTGCCCCACGCTGGCGACGAATGCCTGCCGGAGCAGGCTGCCGCTGCCCGCGGCGAGCACCCGGTGCGCGTAGTAGTTCTCCTGCTGGACCGGGACGAGCTGGTCGGAGATCGTGTGCAAGTCAAGCTCCGGCACGGCCAGGCGGCCGGACGGCACGGAGGTCCGTGCCAGGGACGCGACTGCGCCCGGGTCCGCGGAGATGTCGGCGTTGCTGGTGAGAGTGGCCAGGTCGGCGCCCAGGCTGAGGCCGGCGGCCCGGTAGAGCGCCGCCACCTCGCTCAGGTAGGGCGACCGGCGCAGCAGGGCGGCAAAGTCCACGCCGGTCGTCCAGGTCGCGCTACCGCCCGCGGCCTGGTCGATGGAGGGCCGGGCGAACTCGATGAAGTCGAGCGCGGTGAACGATCCGGCGAACTCGACCTGGTACTGGGCCGACTCCTGGGCGGACGGGTCCACGGCCGGAGCGGGGCTGGTCATTCCCGCCGCCCACGGCGGCACGTTCAGGAACGCCATGGCGAGCGCAAGTCTGGCGCGCCCGGCGGCGCTCTGCTGTGCAACCGCCGCGGCCTGCCCGAGCGTGCCCGCCGTGGCGAGCGCCTGGCCGGCATCGGCGAAGCGGACGAGCTGCTCCTGCTGGCCGGGCAGCAGGAGCTGGGCGAGCGCGTACTCCCCGGCGAGCTGGTAGTTGTTCAGGTTGATGCCGCCGGCGACGATGCCGCAGGTGGTCAGCGCGCCGTCGATAAGCCCGGCGCCCCTTTGTGCCTCAAGCGCGCTGACTAGACCGCCCATCGAGGTGCCGAACGCCAGCACCTGCCTGGGCTGGCCGGGAAGGACGGCGGACTCCACCGCCCGCAGCGTGGCGAACTGATCCTGAACCGCGTCATCCAGGGCCCACAGAGAGCCGTTCGGGTTAAACGAGGATCCGGCCAGGGCGTAGCCGCGGGCCAGCAGCGCGGCCGCCGTGGCCGGGTCGGGGGCATCCGCGGCCGTCAGGGTCCCGAACCCGTGGCTGTACAGCAGGAGGGTTCCGTTCCACTGCGCGGGCAGGTCGGCTATCCAGGTGGTTCCGTCGGGAAGCGTCCCGGTCGCCTGGCTGTCGGCCGGCGCCGCCGACGCGGCCGTGGCGCCGCTCGCGGTGAGCGCGGCTGCGATGAGCACCGCGCCGATCGTGACTCTCAGTCTTCTCATCTGAACTCCTTGCGGAGACAGTCGGCCGCGAGGCGCAGGAGCAGCCGATCACGGAGGTCCGGCTGGCGTGAATCGTGTCACAACGGCGCGGCAATGTACAGGTTTCCTGTTGATTAATTGGCCAGGAGACCTTTCGTAGCGACGTCGCAGGGGTGCCGGAACCGCATCTGCGAGGGCCCCGCTAATCTCAGTCCTGGCGCCGCCCCGGGGTGGCGACGCGAGGCGTGAAGGGGCGATCGCTGATGACTGACCTGGGCGGCATGACGGCATCCCGGTGCCCGCGGTTCTCCGGACGTGATGCGCGGTGAACGTGGCGGACCTGGTTGCGATCGACATGCATGCGCACGTGGAGGTCTCGGCGGACGGTCACCCGTCGCTGAGCCCGGACCTGGAGGCGGCCAAAGGCCGCTATTTCAAGACCGCGGACGCGCAGTTGCCCGTCGCGGAGATGGCCGCCTACTACCGGGAGCGGCAGATGGCAGCCGTGGTGTTCACCGTGGACGCCGAGACCGCGACCGGTCATCCGCCGATCGGCAACGAGGAGATCGCGCTGTCGTGCGCCGAGCATGCCGACGCACTGATCCCGTTCGGGAGCATTGATCCTTGGAAGGGTAAGGCCGGTGCCGACCAGGCCAGGCGCCTAGTCCGCGACTTCGGGGTGCGCGGCTTCAAGTTCCACCCGTCCCTGCAGGCCTTCCACCCGAACGACCCGATGGCCTACCGGCTGTACGAGGTGATCGAGGAACTCGGCGCGATCGCGTTGTTCCACACCGGCCAGACCGGGATCGGGGCCGGCGTGCCAGGAGGCGGCGGAATCCGGCTGAAGTACTCCGATCCGCTGGACGTAGACGATGTCGCGGCGGACTTCCCTGGACTGCGGATCGTCCTCGCGCACCCGTCGTTCCCCTGGCAGGACGAGGCGCTGGCGGTCGCGACGCACAAGCCGAACGTATACATCGACCTATCCGGGTGGTCGCCGAAGTACTTCCCGCTGCTGCTGGTCCGCTACGCGAACACGCTGCTGAAAGACAAGGTGCTGTTCGGCTCCGACTTCCCGGTGATCACCCCGGACCGGTGGCTGGCTGACTTCAGCCAGCTCGACATCAAGCCGGCGGTGCGGCCCCTGATCCTGAAGGAGAATGCGGCCCGCCTGCTCGGCCTGTGACCTGACGAGTGGCTCGTGCGCAACCAGCCGAGCCGCGAGCCTCGCGGAGAGGGAACCGATGGCCGGTGAACTGTAAAAGAAACTGGTCGGGGTGGCCGGATTTGAACCGGCGGCCTCTTCGTCCCGAACGAAGCGCGCTGCCAAGCTGCGCCACACCCCGGCGACCGCGTACGGAGTCTAGCCCATTCGCGGAACGAGTGTGAGCATGGTGGCCTCCGGACGGCAGGCCAGCCGTACCGGGGCAAAGGGGGACGTGCCGAGTCCGGCGGATACGTGCAGGAACGCGCGCTCGCGCGGACCGGGGCCGGACGGGTGCTGGTGCAGGCCCCGTGCACGGGCCTGATCGATGCCGCAGTTGGTCACCAGCGTGCCGAAGCCGGGCAGGCAGATCTGGCCGCCGTGGGTGTGACCGGCGAGCAGCAGGTCGAAGCCGTCGGCCACGAACCGGTCCATGACCGCGGGCTCCGGTGAGTGCATCACGCCGAGTCGCAGGTCAGCGGCCGGATCTGCCGGGCTGGCGATCTCGGAGTACCGGTCCCGGTTGATGTGCGAGTCATGCACGCCGGCTACCTCGATGTCGAAGTCGCCGACCTTGACCCGGCCGCGCCGGTTGTTCGCGTTCATCCAGCCCGCGGCCTCCAGACCCGCGCCAAGCTCGGCCCAGGGCAGGTCAGGAACATGGCGCTTGTGCTCGTCGGCACTCGTCTTCCAGATATAGCGGGCCGGGTTCTTCGGCACCGGCGAGTACAGGTCGTTCGATCCGTAGACGAACACGCCTGGCCGGTCAAGCAGCGGCCCGAGCGCATCAAGCAGAGGCACAACGGAGCGCTGGCCGGCAATCGAGTCACCAGTGTTGACGACCAGGTCGGGCTCAAGGGCGTCCAGGGTGCGCAGGAACGAGAGCAGCCGATGCCGGCCCGGGGTGAGATGCATGTCCGAGATATGCAGGATCCGCAGCGGCCCGGAGCCGGCCGGCAGGACGGGAACCTCATACCTGCGCAGCACGAACCAGTTGCGCTCGATCACGGCCGCGTAGCCGAGCACGGCACCGCCAGCCACAGCGGCTGTCCCGATCAGAGCGTGAGCGCGCATGCCCATATGGTGCCATGCCACGGACAGTAACCCGTCCCGCACGGTGGTCGCGGGCACCCGCCGGGCAGGATTAGCACCATGGCTGAACTCAAGGACCGGCTGCGCGCCGACCTGACCGCGTCGATGAAGGACCGCAACGAGGTCAGGACCAGGACGCTGCGGATGGTGCTGACGCGAGATCTCCAAGGAAGAGGTATCCGGTGCGGCGTCGCGTGAGCTCGACGACGCCGAGATCCAGCGCGTGCTCGCCCGCGAGGCGAAGCGGCGCCGGGAGGCGGCCGAGGCGTTCAGCGACGCCGGCCGGGCCGACCAGGCGACGGCGGAACTCGCCGAGGGCGAGGTGCTCGCCGAGTACCTGCCCGCCCAGCTCGGCGACGCCGAGCTCACCGCCCTGGTGACGGAGGCGATCGGCGAGATCGGCGCGGCCGGCCCCGGCGCCATGGGCCAGGTGATGAAGGCCGTCACGCCGCGAGTCGCCGGACGCGCCGAAGGCGCGCGGGTCGCCGCCGAGGTACGGCGTCAGCTCGCGGCCGGGTAACCCGCCGGGCCGCCCGGTCCGCCCGGCCCGGCGGCCTCAGTGGCCGTTGCCGCCGCCTCCGCCGCCTTACCGCCTCCGCCGCCATTGCCGCCGCCGTTACCGCCTCCGCCGCCTGGCTTCGGCTTCGGCTTGGGCGGGGGCGGCGGCGCTGCGCCGGTGCCGAGCCCGAAGTAGTACGCGGGCGGGGCGACGAAGTCGAGCGCCCGGCCGAGATAGGCGTGCGTAAACGTGTACTCCCAGGTCGCCCCGGGTGCGTCGTCACCGAACATCTGGCCGGAGCCACCCAGGTACCCGCCTGGGTACTGCCGGAAGTCAGCCCGGTAGCCGAGCATCGCTCCGGTGGTAGTCGGGTTCAGCGGGTTAAAGACGGACACGTAGCCGACCAGGGTGGGGGTGTAACCAGCGAACGCGGCGTAGTAACCGCCGTTGGCGGTACCGGTCTTGGCGGCGGCTGGACGGCCGATGCTGCGGCCTGCCGCGGTGGCGCCAGGGTTGGTCAGCACGCCGCGCAGGACGTAGTTGGCCGCATCGGCGACCCCGCGCTTCATCACGCGGTGGCAGGCGGCCGACTCGATCGGCAGGTTGTGGCCGGACAGGTCGGTGATCTTGCTGATCGCGATCGGCCGGCAGTAGACGCCGCGGTCGGCCACGGTCGCGTAGGCGGCGGCCATGGTCATGGGGGAGACGTTGACCGAGCCGAGCGTGAACGAGGCCAGGTTGTCGGCGGATATCTGGCCGCCATCCGGTCGGAGCAGCGACTTGCCATCGGCCCGGTGCACGCCCATGCTGACCGCGGTCTTGACCACGTTGCACAGGCCGACGTGCATCTCAAGGTCGACGTAGAACGCGTTGATCGACGCGGTGGTCCCGAAGTTCAGCGGGATCGACCCGCCTTCGTTGCCGTCCGCGTTGCGCACGGCGAACGGAGGGACATACCCGCCGTGGCAGTTCGTGAACGGGCCGACGGTCATCCCACCCTTGGTCACGTCGAGGTGATAGCCGAACTGGTAGCCCTGCTTGAGCGCGGTGATCAGGGTGAACAGCTTGGATGATGAGCCGGTCTGCACCCCGGCGCCGCCGTCATAGGCGGTATCGACCGCGTAGTCGACGCTGGTCTGGCCGCGGCCGTAGCCGTACGGCCGGTCCACGGCGATGGCGCGGACGAAGCCGGTGCCCGGCTGGATCAGGACCTCGGCGTCGGCGTTGTAGCCGGGGTTGTAATACGGCTTCTTAGCCGGGACCACGTAGTTCACGGCGTTCGTGGCCGCCCGCTGGTTCCGCGCGCTCAGCGTCGTGTAGATCTTCAGGCCGCCCGCGCCCTGCATCTCCGTGTACGCCTTCTTGTAGGCGGGGTTGTTCTTCATGACCGACATCACGTAGTCGCAGAAGAACGCGGCGTCCTTGACGGTCGTGCTCGTGCAGCCAGTCTGCTCGGGAACGGACGACAGGTGCAGGCCGAGCGGTGACTTGATCGCCTGGCTGGCGGTCGCATGGCTGATGTAGCCGTGCCTGGCCATCGTCAGCAGGACCTGATTGCGGCGGTCCTTCGCGTTCTGCGGATTGGCCACCGGGTCGTACTGGGTCGGCGACTCCACCATGCCGGCCAGCATCGCGGCCTGGGTGAGGGAGAGCTTCGACGGCGGGACCGAGAAGTAGTACTCCGACGCCACCTTGATGCCGTAGGCCTGGTGGTCAAAGTAAGCCACGTTCAGGTACGCGGTCAGCAGCTGCGGCCTGGTCATCCTGCGCTCGACGTTGGCCGCGATCCGCAGTTCGGTGATCTTCCGCGCCGGGCTGAACGCGGTGCACGCCTGCGCGTCCTTCGCGGTCTTGGCGGTCAGGATGCAGGCGTTCTTGACGTACTGCTGGGCGAGGTCAGATCCGCCCTGCACCTGATGACCTGACAGGGTGCTGAAGAACGCGCGCAGCGTGCCGTGCAGGTCGAAGGCGCCGTGCTGCCAGTATCGGTAGTCCTCGATCGCGACGATCGAGTCGCGCATCACGGGGGCGATCTGGTTCCACTTCACCGGGTCCCTGAAGATGTCCCGCGGGTAGTAGGTGGCGATCACCCGCCCGGTGCTGTCCAGGATCTGGGTCTTGGACGGAACCTGGCCCAGCCCGGCGACGGGCAGATCATTGAACGTCTTCGACACGTCGCCGATGGCGAGGCCGGCGACGCCGACTACCGGCAGCGCCACAGCGGCGCTGAGCAGGCCCGCACCGAGCGAAAGCGCGGCGAGCACGCCAATGGTCTTGGGGCCGGCGCGGCGAACTGGTGATAGCACGTGAACAGGTTACGCTGCCCGGCAGACTAGTCACAGGAGGACATCGAAACGGGAAAAATCCGCTGCCTTGGACCGCGCCAGGCCTCGACTGTAGCTGTCGGTTGCCAGATGACTACGTACCGCTTCCCGTATAGTCCATCAGGGCTATACGCGAAATGGGCATGCCGGGGACTAGCGCTTCGCGTCTGAGTTCCGTAAGTTACTCTTTCGCGACCATCACATGGGGCGTCGCCGCGTGGCCACTCCCCAGATAACCGCAGCGAAAGCGCCACCCGGCGTGACGACCCGCCCGCGGGCGTGACGATCAGGAGGAGTTGGGCCACATGTGGATCACGGATTGGACCGCGCGCGCCGCGTGCAAGGGAACGGACCCTGACGAGCTCTTCGTCCAGGGCGCGGCGCAGAACCGGGCCAAGCTGATCTGCCGGGGCTGTCCCGTCCGCACCGAGTGCCTGGCTGACGCGCTCGACAACCGGATCGAGTTCGGCGTCTGGGGCGGCATGACCGAACGTGAGCGGCGGGCGCTGCTGCGCCGCAGGTCTGACGTCGTCTCCTGGCGCGAGCTGCTCGAGAACGCGCGGGACAAGTACGAGAGCGTCTCGAGCGAACTCGTCGCCAGCTAGCTGGGTAGCGAATCCGCTCGGATTCCCCTGGCGGCCTGGTTACGCCATTGCGGGCAGTTACCCGGCCGGGGCTGACGGAAATGCCGCACCGCGATGCGGAAGAGTCCCGGTGCGAGCCAAGCCGCCATTCGGCGGGATTGGCGGTGGCCTCCGCCTGTCGTCCGATCCTGCAGGTCACTCGCCAGTGAACGCGGCACCGATGACGCGCAGCCCGGCCAGATCGTGAACGTCGTCCGGCTGGGCCGGGATCTGCGCGACCGGGACGTACGGGTGCGCGGCGGTGAAGCGCCTGGCCAGCCGGCGCTCTGACTCGGCCTGCCGCATCCGCTCCGCGTGCATCCGCAGCGCGTTGATGCCGAGCGCCGTCGACTCGCTGTCGTCCTGCCCCTGCAGCGTCTCGGCGGCGGCGAGGCTGCGCGCCGCCGACAGCCTGGCCGCCGGCGAGCGGTGCACCCGGTTCAGGATCAGCCCGGCCAGCGGCATGCCGTCGCGCTCGAGCCGTTCGACGAAGTACGACGCCTCCCGCAGCGCGTCGGGCTCGGGCGCCGCGATGACCAGGAACGCGGTGCCTGGTGCGCGCAGCAGCCGGTAGGTGTACTCGGCGCGCTCCCTGAAACCGCCGAACATGGTGTCCATCGCCGACACGAAGGTCTGCACGTCGCGGAGCAGCTGACTACCGATGATCTTGGTCACCACGCCGGTCACCATGCCGAAGCCGGCGTTGAGCATCCGCAGCCCGGTCCGGCCGCCCAGCTTCGCGGGGGCGACCAGCAGCCGGAGCAGCCGGCCGTCGAGGAACCGGCCGAGCCGCTGCGGCGCGTCGAGGAAGTCAAGCGCGGACCGGCTCGGCGGGGTATCGACCACGATCAGGTCCCACTCGTCGGCCCGGCGGAGCTGGCCGAGCTTCTCCATCGCCATGTACTCCTGCGTCCCGGCGAAGCTGGACGACAGCGACTGGTAGAAGGGGTTCGCGAGGATCTGGGCGGCGCGGTCGGGATCGGAATGCGACTCGACGATCTCGTCGAAGGTCCGCTTCATGTCGAGCATCATCGCGTGCATGCTGCCACCGTCCGCCTGGCCCGCCTCGCCCGCATGGCCCGACTGGTCGCGGCTCCCGGCGGGCGGCGGGCGCCGGGAGCCGCCGGTCCTGACGCCGGTCACGGGGCGGGGTGTGTTATCGAGGGAAGTCAGTCCCATCGACTGGGCGAGGCGCCTGGCCGGATCGACGGTCAGCACGACGACATGCCGGCCGCGCTCGGCCGCCCGCAGCCCGACGGCGGCAGCGATCGTCGTCTTGCCGACCCCGCCCGAGCCGCAGCAGACGATGATCCTGGTCCGCCGGTCATCGATGAGCTGATCGACCACGAGCGGAACCGGGCTGGTCCTCCTGCCGCTCATGCCGCGCCCTGGACACGCAGGGCCTCGGCCAGCCGGTAGAGCGCGGCCAGGTCGATCCCGTCGGTGACCAGGGGCAGCTCGTAGCACGGCTGCCCGGCCTGGTCGAGCAGCCGGCGCTGGGCTCGCTGCGAGCGCGCGGTCCGTGCCTCGTCGGCCAGCTCCTCGGCCAGGTCGGCGGCCAGCGCGTCGTCCTCGCCGAGACCCGCGGCCTTCAGCGCGACCTCCAGCGCGTGGGTATCCCTGGCCTTGCTGCCCAGTGTCGCCTTGCCCGGGCTCTTGCCCGGGCCTTTGCGCCCGGCCAGTTCGGCATCGCGCATCATGTTGACGAAGATGCCGCCCGGCTGGATCCCGCCCTGGCCGACCTCCCGCAGCTCGCCGATGCCGTCCAGGGTCTCCTGCACGGGCATCTCCTCGAGCAGGGTGACGAAATGCACGGCCGTGAGCGGCGAGCGGATCACGTTCTGCACGGTATCGGCGTGGCCGCGGATCGGGCCGACCTTGGCCAGGCCGGAGACCTCGGAGGAAATGTTCAGGAAGCGGCTGATCCGCCCGGTCGGCGGCGCGTCCATCACGACCGCTCCGTATACCGGGCTCCCGCCGGACTTGCGGCGGACCGTCTCGACCGCCTTGCCGGTGAGCAGCACATCCGACAGCCCGGGCGCGATCGTGGTCGCGAAGTCGAGTACGCCTAGCTTGGTCAGCGCGCGGCCGGCCTGGCGCATGTTGTAGAACATCTCCAGGTACTCGATCAGCGCCGACTGCGGGTCGACCGCCAGGGCGAAGACGTCGCCGCCAGGCCGCTCGCCGTCGGCCGGCGCGACGGCCACGCGGCGTTCCTCAAAGGGCAGCGGCGGTACGTCGAAGACCTGCGCGATGCCCTGCCTGCCCTCGACCTCCATCAGCAGCACCGGCTTGCCATTCGAGGCGAGGGCCAGGGCCAGCGCCGCGGCGACCGTGGTCTTGCCCGTCCCGCCCTTGCCCGTGACCACGTGCAGCCGCACGCCGTCCCAGTCTGTGTCCCGCACGCTCACGAGCACGAGGCTATCCGCGTTGGCGCCGACGCCGTACCGTAGCCGGGCCGTCATGGCGGCGTTAACACAGCCTTGTGCCGGGTGACTAGTCTGAATACTGACGACAGCGGACAGGTTCTCTAGTCCGAGCTAACTGGGTGAGAAGGTGTCGGCGAATGGACGCTCTGCTGGGGTTCGTGGCTTTTGTCGCGGCTGGCGGGCTGATCATGCTCGGCCGAAGCGTCAAGCAGGTACAGCAGTACGAAGAGGGCATCGTCTTCCGGTTCGGCCGGGTGCTGCCGAAGACGCGGCCGCCAGGGCTGACCTTCGTCCGGCCGATCGGCGACAAGATCCAGAAGGTCAACAAGCAGATCATCGCGATGACCGTGCCCGCTCAGGAAGGCATCACGATGGACAACGTCAGCGTCCGGGTGGACGCCGTGGCCTACTTCCGAGTGGTCGATCCGATCAAGGCGACCATCAACGTGCAGAACTACGGGTACGCGGTCTCCCAGCAGGCGCAGACCTCGCTGCGCTCGATCATCGGCCAGACCGAGCTGCAGCAACTGCTGGCCGAGCGCGATTCGGTGAACAAGGAGCTCCGCAGGATCATCGACGAGCCGACTGAGGGCCCGTGGGGCATCAAGGTGGAGCGGGTCGAGATCAAGGACGTGTCGCTGCCGGAGGGAATGAAGCGGTCGATGGCCAGGCAGGCCGAGGCCGAGCGCGAGCGGCGGGCCAGGATCATCACCGCAGACGGCGAGTACCAGGCGTCGAAGCGGCTGGCCGCGGCGGCGAACGTGATGGCGCGCGACCCGGCGGCCCTCCAGCTCCGGCTGCTGCAGACCGTGGTCGAGGTCGCGGCGGAGAAGAACAGCACGCTGGTCATGCCGATTCCGGTCGAGCTGCTGCGGTTCTTCGACCGGGGCTCGGGCCAGACCTCGCAGTACGCCGGCGAGATGCCGGCGGACACCGGAGATGCGGAGGTCGCGGCCGCGGAGGCCGCCATCGAGCACAAGCCCGTGTCGGCCGAGGCCGCGGCGATCGGGCAGGACGACGTGCTGGCGATCCCGCCGGTCGCGCCGATCCCCGAGTCGCCGGTCGCGCGCGCCGAGATCCCGGACCCGGTGATTCCCGATCCGGTGATCCCCGAGCCGGAGGTCCACGGGGCGGAGGTCCACGGGACGGCAGCGCCGCGGGCGCGCGTCCCTGACGCCGAGGGACGCAGATCCGGCGCCTGACGAGTCATAGCCGGCCGGAACCGGGCGCCTGGCCGATCGCCGGAGCGCCGGGCGCCTGGCCGATCGCCGGTGCACCGGCGGCCCGGGGTGCCCGGGCGGCTAAGGTAACGGCCATGCAGAAGTGGGAGTACGCGACGGTGCCGTTGCTCGTGCACGCGACCAAGCAGATCCTCGACAACTGGGGGGACGACGGCTGGGAACTCGTGGCCGTCGTGCCGGGGCCGAACGCCGAGCAGCTGGTCGCCTACCTGAAACGACCTAAGCCGTGACGGCGAGCGACGAGCGCTCGCCGGAACACCGGCTCGCCGCGCTCGGCCTGACGCTGCCGACCGTGACGCCGCCGCTCGCGGCGTACGTGCCGGCGGTCCGGTCGGGCAGCTTCGTCTACACCGCGGGCCAGCTTCCCGTCGTCGAGGGACAGCTGCTGGCGACCGGCAAGGTCGGCGCGGAAGTCGGAGCTCACGAAGCCGCCGCGCTGGCCCGATCCTGCGCGCTGAACGCCCTGGCGGCCGCGGTTTCCGTCGCCGGCAGCCTGTCGGCCATCAGGCGGATCGTGAAGGTCACCGGCTTCGTGGCCAGCGCTCCCGACTTCACCGGGCAGGCGCAGGTGGTCAACGGAGCGAGCGAGTTGCTGCTCGAGGTGTTCGGCGACGCTGGCAGGCACGCGAGGAGCGCCGTGGGCACAGCTGTGCTGCCGCTCGATGCTCCGGTCGAGATCGAGCTGATCGCCGAGGTCGGCGACTGACCGGGCAGAAGGCGGCAGGAGAGCTGTGAGTCAGGTCAGGATTCCCGAGCACATGGCCGAGGCGGCGCGCGCGGTGATCGAGGGCAAGGTCGAGCCCGCCACTCCGCGGGACGCGGCGACCGTGATGCTGCTGCGCCCGGCCGGGGCCAGCCTGCCGGGCACACCCGAGTCGCCCGAGTCGCCCGGGCCGCGCGGGCCGCGCGGGTTCGAGGTCTACATGCTCAGGCGCAAGCCGTCGATGGCCTTCGCCCCCGGCGCTTATGTCTTTCCTGGCGGCTCGGTTGACCAGCGGGACGCCGACGAGGAAGTGGCGTGGGCCGGGCCCGAGGTGGAGCACTGGGGCGAGGTGTTCGACGCTCCCCCGGAACTGGCCAGGGCCCTCGTCTGCGCCGCGGTCAGGGAGACGTTCGAGGAGTCTGGGGTGCTGCTGGCCGGGCCGTCGGCCGACACCGTCGTCGCGGACATCACCGGCGATGACTGGGAGGCCGACCGCCAGGCCTTGCTGGACCGGTCGCTGTCACTGGCCGAGATGCTGGCCAGGCGGAACCTGATCCTTCGCTCGGACCTGCTGCGCCCCTGGTCCAGGTGGATCACGCCGGCGCCCGAGCCGCGCCGGTTCGACGCCCGGTTCTTCGCGGCCGCGCTGCCGGCCGGACAGCGGACCAGGGACGTCGGCGGCGAGGCATCGGCCGTGCAGTGGATCTCGCCCGCGCACGCGCTCGACGCCGGCCGGGCCGGGCAGATCCAGCTCTGGCTGCCGACCGCGATGACGCTCGCCGAGCTGGCCGAGTACCCGGATGAGGCCGCCGTCCTTGCCGCGCGGCGCGAGGTCAGGCCGCTGCTGCCCGAGATCGTCATCGCCGAGGGCGCGACCTGGCTCAAGGTCCCCGGCGAACGGGAGTATCCGTTGTGACGGCGGAGCCGATCGACGGCTCTGGCACGCAGCGGGCCCGCTGCGTCCTCGCCCCCAACCCCGGACTGATGACGCTCGACGGCACCAATACCTGGCTGATCGCCGAACCCGGCTCGCCGTCCGCGGTCATCGTCGACCCCGGCCCCGACGACGAGGCCCACCTGCGCCGGGTGATATCGGCCGCGGATCGGGCCGGGCAGCGGATCTCGGCCATCATCCTGACCCACGGGCACCCCGATCACTCGGCCGGGGCGCGGACCATGGCCGGCCTCACCGGAGCGAGAGTCCGGGCGGTCGACCGCGCGCACCGCCTGGGCCCTGACGGCCTGCCGCCCGGTGCCGTGCTCAGCGACGGCGGCTGCGAGATCGAGGTCATCGCGACGCCCGGCCACACGGCCGACTCGGTCTGCCTGTACCTGCGCGCCGACCAGGCCGTGCTGACCGGCGACACCGTGCTCGGCCGCGGCACCACGGTGATCGCGGACGACGGCAGCCTCGCCGACTACCTGGACTCGCTCGGCCGGCTCCGCGCTCTCGCTGACGCCGCGGACCTGACGACGCTGCTGCCAGGCCACGGCCCCGTGCTCGCCAGCCCGGCGGCTGTTCTCGATTTCTATCTAACGCATCGCGCGGAGCGACTCGCCGAGATCAGGGCTGCTCTCGCCGCCGGGGACCGGTCCCGGGCCGAGATCGTGGCCCGGGTCTACGCCGACGTGGACCGCGCCCTGTGGCCGTTCGCCGAGGTTTCCGTCCGCGCGCAGCTCGCCTACCTGGCCGACCGGGGCGAGCTGCCGGCCGACATGAGCTGAATCTAACCTGGCCCGGCGCCGGAGCCGGTCAGGGTCGATCAGCAGCACGGACTTGGCCGCCAGCTGGATCCAGCCTCTGGTGGCGAAGTCGGCCAGCGCCTTGTTGACCGTCTCCCGCGACGCCCCGACCAGCTGAGCCAGCTCTTCCTGCGTGAGGTCATGGTTGACCTGGATCCCGTCGTCGGCCGGCCCGCCGAACTTGTCGGCCAGCTCGAGCAGCGCCTTCGCCACCCGCCCTGGCACGTCGGTGAAGATGAGGTTCGTGTTGGTCTCGGTGACCCGGCGGAGCCGCTGGGCGAGCGCCTTCAGCAGCAGCAGCGACACGGCGGGCCGCGTGATCAGCACCTGCCGCAGGTCCTCGTGCGCGATCGAGGCCAGCCGCGCGTCCGTGATCGCGGTCGCCGAGGATGTCCGGTACGTCGGGTCGAACATGGCCAGCTCGCCGAACATGTCCCCGGCCCCGTGCACGCTGACCAGGCTCTCCCTGCCATCCGGCGCGGTCCTGGTCAGCTTGACCTTCCCGTCGACCACGAGGTAGAGCCGGTCGCCCGGGTCGCCCTCGTCGAACAGCCGCTCCCCGCGAGGAAGCTGGGTGACCCGGATGTGCGGCCTGAACGTCGCCGCATCCTCCTCGCTCAGCTCGCTGAGCAGCGGGTTCGTCGCCAGGATGCGAACATCCTCGTCGGTGAACTCCGACCGCGTGAGCCGGGTTCCTGCCTGGTCCGGATCAGCCACCTGGGCCTCCTCGCCTAGTTGCCGCCCGGCGGCCTGCGTCGCGGCGGCTACCTGCCATGGCCGCCGTCCCCGAGGTCCTCAGCCTCGGCGAGCCGCTTCCGGCACGCCTCGATCTCGTCCTCGGCCGCCTGCTGGCCGACCCACCTCGCGGCCTCGACCTCCTTGCCTGGCTCCAGGGCCTTGTACACCTCGAAGAAGTGCTGGATCTCAAGCAGATCGAATTCTGAAACATCGGAAATATCAATCAAGTGAGCCATCCGAGGGTCGGTCGCCGCTACGCACAGGACCTTGTCGTCGCCGCCCTTCTCGTCCCTCATCCGGAACATCCCGATCGCCCGGCAGCGGATCAGGCAGCCGGGAAAGGTCGGCTCGTCCAGCAGGACGAGGGCGTCAAGCGGGTCTCCGTCGTCGGCCAGCGTGTGCTCGATAAACCCGTAATCAGCGGGATACCTGGTCGAGGTGAACAACATCCGGTCTAGCCTGATCCGCCCGGTCTCATGGTCCATCTCGTACTTGTTGCGCTGGCCCTTCGGGATCTCGATGACTACGTCGAACTCCACGGCTTAGTCTCCCTGCCCGATGGAATGATTGACTCACTGCCTTGGTGTGTACCCCTGTTGTGATGTATACCCTCGGTGACGGCGCCTGTCGAAGGACCGGCCTCTGGCGAAGGAGAGCGGACGGTGAACCGGCTGGCGCGGATGATGGTGCTGACGCTGGCGCTGCTCTGCCTGTTCACGATCGGAGCCGGGGCCGCTATCGCCAGGCTGCTGCCACCCAGGCTCGCGCTGTTCGAGATGCCGCAGGTCCGGGCGGCGGGCCTCGCCCGGCCGGGGGCAGCGCTACACGGCGTGACCGGCTCGCCGGCGAGCGGCCAGGGCGCTGTGGCCACGGCGGCCGGCGTCTCGGCCAGCCTGGACGGGCTGATGCACTCGGGCGATCTCGGCTCCCAGGTCGGCGCGCTGGTTACCAATCTGTCGACCGGCCAGGTGCTGTACGCGCTCAACCCGGCCACCGGCTTCGCCCCGGCCTCGACGACCAAGCTGGCCACGGCGGTCGCGGCGCTCGACACCTTCGGCCCGGACGCGAGGTTCGCCACCCTGGTCAGGACGAGCGGGCGGGCGGCCAGGGCGGCCAGCGGAGTCGCGAGCATCGTCCTGGTCGGCGGCGGCGATCCCACTCTGGCGGCCGGCCGGTACCCGGCCGCCGACTACCCGCAGCCGGGCACGCTGAGCTCACTGGCCGCCGCGACCGCGAGCGGACTGCGGGCCAGGGGGGTCAGCTCGGTCCGGCTGAACTACGACGCCACCCGGTTCGGCGGCCCAGAGGTGGCGGCCGGCTGGAAGCCGGTCGGTGCACCGGGCAACTACATCTCGAGCGGCAACGTCACGCCGATCACCGGGCTCGAGGTCGACCAGGGCCGGCTGACGGCGCGGGGCACGCCCGATGACTCCGACGATCCGGCGAACTACCGGCCGAGGTCACTGACGCCGAGCCTGGATGCGGCCCGCGCCTTCGCTGGCTTCCTGCGCAAGGACGGGATTACCGTCCACGGCAGGCCGTCCGCCGCCCGGGCCAGGACCGCCCCGGGCCACGGGACGGTCCTCGCCGCGGTGCACTCGCCGCCGCTGGCCGCGATCGTGCAGCAGATGCTGTCCGAGAGCAACAACGTCATTGCCGAGACCCTGGCCAGGCAGGTGGCCGTCGCGACGGGCCTGGCCACGTTCTCCGGCGCGGCCGCGGCCGTGATGGCGGTGGACGCCAGGCTCAAGGTGTCCGGCCTGCACCTGCACGACGGCAGCGGGCTGTCGCCGCTAGACCGGATCACGCCTCAGGCGCTGGTCAGGCTGGTCGGGCTGGCGGCGAGGACCGGGCCGGCAAGCCTGCGGCCGGTGATCACCGGGCTGCCGGTGGCCGGCTTCTCGGGAACCCTGGGTCCGGGCAGCTTCTTCGGGCCGTTCGGCCGGTCCGCGCTCGGCACGGTCCGGGCCAAGACCGGCAACCTGACCCACGTGGCGACGATGGCGGGAGTCGCTTATACCGCCGGCGGCCAGCTGCTCGGGTTCGCGTTCATGGGCAATGACATCCCGCAGAAGCTGGGCGTGCAGCCCGAGCTGGCCCTCGCTGAGCTGGCAACTGCCCTGGCCGGTTGCGGCTGCGGCTGACCAAAGCGCCGCCCGGCCACGTACGGTGGAGGGGTGAGCAGCTCCCAGATGATCGACTGGAACGTAGCCGCCTCGACCGCCGCCAGGTGGGTCCGGCCAGGTCCGCAGGTTAGCCTGGCCGAGGCCAGGCGGGTCGTGGCCGAGCTTCGCGAGCAGGCCGCGGCCGTCGCCGAGCCGGTGCGCGAGGTGACCGGCCTGCCGGGCGACGATGACGGCGGAAAGGTTGCGGTCGTCGACCGGCCCGGCTGGATCAAGGCCAACATCACCGGCTTCGAGGTCGTGCTTGACCCGCTCGTCGAGCATATGCAGGACATCGGCGCCGCGCCCGCGGCAGGCTCCATGCTGACCGCCGTCGGATCCCGGGTCACCGGGATGCAGGCCGGCCTGATCCTGGCCTATCTGGCCAGCCGGGTTCTTGGCCAGTACGAGCTGTTCCTGCCGCCCGACCCCGACGTCCCGGCACAGGATGCGCCGCCGGGACGGCTGACGCTGGTCGCCCCGAACATCGTGATGGTCGAGCGCGAGCTAGGCGTCGACCCATCTGACTTCCGGCGCTGGGTCTGCCTGCACGAGGAGACGCACCGCACCCAGTTCACCTCGGTGCCGTGGCTGCGCCCGTACGTGCAGCGGCAGATGACTGACTTCCTGCTGGCCTCGGATCTGGATCCGGCGTCGATACTGAACCGGCTCAGGGCGGCTGCGGACGCGGTCACCGGCGCGGTGCGCGGCAGCGACGGCGGCAGCCTGATCGAGGCGATGCAGAGTCAGCGTCAGCGCGAGATCCTCGGCCGGCTGACCGCCGTGATGACCCTGGTAGAAGGCCACGGCGACTACGTGATGGACGCCGTCGGCCCCGCGGTGGTTCCCTCGGTCGAGCAGATCAGGGCCAAGTTCAATGCCCGCCGGACCTCAGGAAACCGGGTCGAGCAGGCGATCCGCCGCATCCTCGGCATCGACCTGAAGATGCGGCAGTACCAGCAGGGCGCGGCGTTCGTGCACGCGGTCGTGGCCGAGGCAGGCATGGAGACGTTCAACCGGGTGTGGACCTCGCCGGAGACGCTGCCGACCAAGGGCGAGTTCGCCAGCCCGCAGCTGTGGCTGGAGCGAGTGGCCGGACCCGGTGCCGACAGGTTCGGGCTCTCGGACCGGCCTGGGCCGGACCGGCCGGGGCTGGACGGCACGGGCCAGCAGGCGGGCTAAGCCGCAGTGGGCCCCGATCCGGCGGTGGCCGCGGCCAGGCTCGCAGTGCGGCGCAGCCTGGCCGGCCTCGATCCGCAGGCGCTGGTCCTCGCGGCGTGCTCGGGCGGCCGGGACTCGCTGGCCATGTCGGCGGCGCTGGCGTTCGAGGCACCCAGGCTCGGCCTGCGGGCGGGCGCCGTCACCGTGGATCACGGGCTGCAGCCAGGCTCGGCCCTGCAGGCCGACCGGGTCGTCGTCACGCTGCGCCGGCTGGGCCTGGAGCCGGTCCACTGCCTGCGGGCGCAGGTCGCTGTCCGCGGTCAGGCCGGCTCCTTTCCCGGGCCGGAGGCCGCCGCCCGCCAGGCGCGATACGCGGCGATCGAGGCGGCCGCCGTGGAATGCGGGGCGGCGGCCGTCATGCTCGGTCACACGATGGACGACCAGGCCGAGACCGTGCTGCTTGGCCTGGCCCGCGGCTCAGGCGCCCGCTCGCTAGCCGGGATGCAGGGTGTCTCGGGGCGGTATCTCCGCCCGCTGCTCGGCCTACGGCGCGCGCAAACCGGCGCGGTGTGCGCGGCGCTGGGCCTCGAGCCATGGGAAGACCCCCAGAACTCCGATCCGCACTACGCCAGGACACGGGTCAGGCAGCAGGTGCTGCCGATGATGGAGGAACTGCTCGGCCCGGGCATCACCGAGGCGCTGGCCAGGACCGCCGGACGGCTGCGGGCCGACGCGGATGCCCTGGACGCCCTGACCGACGAGGCGGCGGGCCGCCTCATGCCCGGCCGGGACGCGCCAGCCGGCGAGCCAGCCGAGCGCCGGACATCGGACGTCACGCTCGAGGTCCCGGCCCTGGCCGCGCTTCCGGCCGCGATCAGGACGCGGCTGCTGAAACGGGCGGCGATCGCCGCCGGAGCGCCGGCCGGGTCCCTGACCTCGTCGCACGTGGCCCAGCTCGACGCACTCGTGACATCCTGGCGCGGTCAGCGCTGGTCAGACCTGCCGGGCGGAATCCGCTGCCAGCGCCGGTATGGCAGGCTGCACTTCACGACCCGATAGTGAGCGGCAGCGCGGCGGCCTGCCGACACGCTCGCTCCCGTGAGCACTGAAAGGGAGAACCGGCTTGGACGCCACTGACATGGGTGCGGACCTGCTCGAGGTGCTGATCACCGCCGAGCAGTTGCAGGCCAGGATCGCCGAGCTGGCGGTGCAGATCGACGCCGATTACGCCGGCCGCGAACTCATCCTGGTCGGCGTGCTCAAGGGAGCGGTCATGGTGATGGCCGACCTGGCCCGCGCGATGCACCTTCCGGTCAGCATGGACTGGATGGCGATCTCCTCCTACGGCTCGGGAACCACCTCATCGGGCGTGGTGCGGATTCTCAAGGACCTGGACGCCGACATCAGCGGCAGGCACGTGCTGGTCGTCGAGGACATCGTCGACTCCGGGCTCACCCTGTCTTACCTGGTACACAACCTGCAATCGCGGGATCCGGCGTCCGTGCAGGTGTGCGTCCTGCTGCGGAAGCGGGCCGCGGCCCAGATGGCGGTCGACGTGGCGTACACGGGGTTCGAGATCAACGACGAGTTCGTGATCGGTTACGGCCTCGACTACGCCGAGCGGTACCGGAATCTCCCGTTCATCGGCACTCTCGCCCCGCACGCCTACGCTGACAACGGTTTGGTTGCGGACGAGGGGAACACATCGGAAGTTGAATAGCGTTGAGATGGGGTAGAGGCGGAGCGTAGGGCATGCGGCTTCCTGAAGTGCCGCCTACGTGTCGGTGCGAGCCGGCGCGGTGTACCGTCAGTTTTCTCGCGTCATGCGCGGGAGAGAGGGAATACCGCGCATGGAATGCTCGGACGTACTGGACGTACTGCGCTCCCGCCGGACGGCGGCGGGACACGAGGCTCGGCAGGAGGTACCGGCCCGGCTTGCCTGGGCCGCTAATCGATGGATCTGAAGCGCATCTTCCGCAGCTGGATGCTCGTCATCCTGCTCGTCTTCGTGCTGCTCGTCGTAGTACTCAAGTTCACCGGCTCGAACCAGTACCACGAGGTGCAGACCTCGCAGGTGATGAGCCTCGTGACTTCCGGCAACGTGAAGTCGGCGACCCTGAACGTCCCGACTCAGGTCGTCCAGGTCACCACCAAGGCCGGCCGTAACCTCGAAGCGACGTGGGTCGGCACCCAGGACAACCAGATCACCCGGCTGCTGCAGCAGAGCGGTACCTCGTACGACGTCAAGAACCCGCAGGGGAACTCGCTGCTGAACGTGCTGCTCGGCTGGCTGCCGTTCATCGTCATCTTCCTGCTCTTCTTCGTCTTCATGAACCAGATGCAGGGCGGCGGCTCGCGGGTCATGAACTTCGGCAAGTCGAGGGCGAAGCTCATCACCAAGGACACCCCGAAGACGACGTTCGCCGACGTGGCAGGCGCGGACGAGGCGATCGAGGAGCTTGAGGAGATAAAAGAGTTCCTCCAGACGCCGGCCAAGTTCCAGGCCATCGGGGCCAAGATCCCCAAGGGCGTCCTGCTCTACGGGCCGCCAGGAACCGGTAAGACGCTGCTCGCCCGGGCCGTCGCCGGCGAGGCGGGCGTGCCGTTCTACTCCATCTCGGGCTCTGACTTCGTCGAGATGTTCGTCGGCGTCGGCGCCTCCCGGGTGCGCGACCTCTTCGAGCAGGCCAAGGCGAACGCGCCGGCCATCGTGTTCGTGGACGAGATCGACGCCGTGGGCCGCCACCGCGGCGCCGGGTTCGGCGGCGGGCACGACGAGCGCGAGCAGACCCTGAACCAGCTGCTGGTCGAGCTGGACGGCTTCGACACCAAGGGCGGCGTGATCGTGATCGCCGCCACCAACCGGCCGGACATCCTGGACCCGGCGCTGCTGCGCCCGGGCCGGTTCGACCGCCAGATCGTCGTCGCCCAGCCTGACCTGGCCGGCCGCAAGGGCATCCTGCGCGTGCACGCCAGGGGCAAGCCGTTCGCGCCCGACGTGGACCTCGACATGATCGCCCGCCGGACGCCCGGCTTCACCGGTGCCGACCTGGCCAACGTGATCAACGAGGGTGCCCTCCTCACCGCCCGCGGCAACCAGACCCAGATCACGATGTACTCCCTCGAGGAGGCGATCGACCGGGTCACCGCGGGGCCCAAGCGCAAGAGCGTCCTGCTGTCGGAGAAGGAGCGGAAGATCATCGCCTACCACGAGGGCGGTCACGCTCTCGTCGGGCACGCGATGCCGAACGCCGATCCGGTGCACAAGATCACGATCATCCCGCGCGGCCGGGCGCTCGGCTACACCGCGTCCGCGCCGTCGGAAGACAAGTTCCTGGTCAGCCGGGCCGAGATGATGGACCAGCTGGCGATGCTGCTCGGCGGCCGGACCGCGGAGGAGCTGGTCTTCCACGAGCCGACCACGGGTGCGGCCAATGACATCGAGAAAGCGTCACAGATCGCCCGCGGCATGGTCACCGAGTACGGCATGAGCGAGCGGCTCGGTGCCCGCAAGTTCGGCACCGGCGACTCCGAGCCGTTCCTCGGCCGCGAGATGTCGCATTCGCGCGACTATTCGGAAGAGATCGCCTCGGCGATCGATGACGAGGTGCGGCGGCTCATCGAATCGGCGCACGACGAGGCATGGGAAGTCCTGGTCCAGTACCGGGACGTGCTCGACAACCTGGTGCTGCAGCTGATGGAGCACGAGACCCTGTCCAGGAACCAGGTGCTCGAGATCTTCGCGCCGGTCTCGAAGCGGCCGACTCGCGGCTCGTACACCGGTTACGGCAAGCGGATGCCATCCGACCGGCCGCCGGTCCTGACGCCGAAGGAACTCGCCCTGACCGCTGCCAGTGACGGCAAGGAGCTTCCGCTCGGCGGTAACGGCCAGGCGCCCAACCTGGCCAAGGGCGGCTACTCCGGAGCGATGCCGGGGGCGGTGAACGATCCGTTCGGCATCGACCAGATGCCGGGACCGTTCGGCAACGGCGGTCACGAGCCTGATGACCGCGGCCCCTCGCGCTGAGCCTTGCTACTCCGGTGAGCGGGCCAGTTGACCTCGCCCGCATTGAGCGAGCCGTGCGCGAAATCCTGCTGGCGATCGGCGAGGACCCCGACCGGGACGGCGTCAAGGACACCCCAGGCCGGGTGGCGCGGGCCTATGCGGAGCAGTTCGCAGGGCTGAGCCAGCATCCGAAGGACGTGCTCACCACGGTCTTCGATGCCGGCCACGACGAGATGGTGCTGGTGCGCGACATCGAGATGTTCTCGACCTGCGAGCATCACCTGACGCCGTTCTTCGGCCATGCGCACGTCGGGTACATACCGAACGAGCGGGGCCAGATCACCGGCCTGTCGAAGCTCGCCAGGCTCGTCGATGTCTACGCGCGCCGTCCGCAGGTGCAGGAGCGGATGACCAGCCAGATCGCCGATTCGCTGATGGAGGTGCTCGAGCCCAGCGGCGTTATCGTGGTGGTGGAAGCTGAGCACCTATGCATGGCCATGCGGGGCGTGCGCAAACCTGGAGCCAAGACCGTCACCTCTGCGGTCCGGGGCTGTTTCCGCAGCTCAGACGGAACGAGAGCGGAGGCTATGAGTCTGCTAATGGCCCGCCGTTAGCGGCTAGAACGGATTCGTCCGCAAGCGCAGTCCTTTATGGCTACGCTGTGCCCCGTGACTCGGGGCCCCACTTACATGTCGGAGATGACGGACCTAACCGGGCCAGGACCGGCAGAGCCTAAGACCGGATCGAAGCAGCGGCCAGACAGGCCGGCTGCCGCCGAGCCGAGCGCGCGGCGAGTCGACCGCCGGCAGCAGCGGCGATGGGTGCCGATCACCGCCGGCTGGCTCATGTTCCTGGTCGGACTGGCCGACATCATCCTCGGCGTGACGGCTCCAGGCAGTCATCTCCATGCCAGGCTGCAGCGGCTGCCCGTCGTGGTCCCTGGCTCCGTGGCCGCCCTGACCAGGACCGCCGACATCATCATCGGCCTGCTGCTGCTGATGCTCTCGCACGCTCTGCGGCGGCGTAAGCACCGCGCCTGGCAGGAGGTCATGGTGCTGCTGGCGATCAGCGCGCTGATCAGCCTCGCCCACTCGCTCTATCTCCTGCACACGCACCGCGACATGGCGGTGGGAATCGGCATCGGCTTCGTGGTCCTGGTCATGCTGATCAGCGCGGGCTACTACTTCCGCCGGGAGTTCTACGCCGTCGGTGACCCGCGTACCCGGTGGCGCGCGGTCGGCGCCTTCATCGGCCTGCTAGCGGCCAGCATCGCCATCGGCTTCGGTTACCTGGCCGCCCCGGCCGGATTGCCCGCGGGCTACTCGTTCGGCCAGCGGCTGCAGTCCGCGGTGTACGGTCTCGTCGGCGTGAGCGGTCCGGTCGAGTTCGGCCCCCATGACGTGCGCGGGGATTTCTTCTACCTCCTGATGGGTGCACTCGGCTTCGTTACCGTCCTGGTGACGGCCCAGCTATTCCTGCGTCCGGCCAAGCCCCAGGGCCGCCTCGACGCCAACGACGCCGCCCAGATCAGGGCCCTGCTTGACCGGCACGGCAAGTCTGACTCGCTCGGCTACTTCGCCCTGCGCAACGACAAGAGCGTGATCTGGTCGGCGACGAGGAAGTCCTGCATCGGTTACCGGGTGCTGTCCGGCGTGATGCTGGCCAGCGGCGACCCGCTCGGGGACCGAGAGGCCTGGCCCGGCGCGATTCAGGCGTTCCTTGACATGGCGGCCAGGCATGCCTGGGTTCCTGCTGTCGTCGGCTGCAGCGAGCAAGGCGCCGAGACCTGGTGCCGCAGCGGTGACCTGACCGCACTCGAGCTAGGGGACGAGGCGGTCGTGAACGTCGCCGACTTCTCGCTCCAGGGCCGGTCGATGCGCAACGTCAGGCAGATGGTGACCAGGGTGTGCCGGGCCGGCTACGTCGCCGAGGTCCGCCGGGTCGGCGACGTGCCGGCCGACGAGATCGCCAGGCTGGTCAGGCAGGCAGACTCGTGGCGCGGCAACCCGACTGAGCGCGGCTTCTCGATGGCCCTCGGCCGGATCGGTGGGCCGGGTGACGAGCGGTGCGTGATAGCCACGGCGGTCCAGGACGGCGTGCTCAGGGCGCTGCTGCATTTCGTGCCCTGGGGCGAGGACGGGCTCTCGCTCGACCTGATGCGGCGCGACCGGTCCGCGCAGCCGGGCCTGAACGACTTCATGATCGCCGAGACGATCAAGAGCGCTCCCGATCTCGGCGTCGCGCGGATCTCGCTGAATTTCGCGGCGTTCAGGGCGGCGCTCGAGCGCGGCGAGCGAATCGGGGCCGGCCCCGTCACGCGGGCCTGGCGCCGCGTCCTGATCTTCATGTCCAGGTGGTTCCAGATCGAGTCGCTCTACCGGTTCAACGCGAAGTTCGCGCCCGTCTGGGTACCCAGGTTCATGGTCTTCACCTCGACCAGGGACGCGATCAGGGTCGGCCTCGCCGCCCTGGAGGCCGAGGCGTTCCTGGTCTGGCCCAAAGTCGAGGCACGCCGGATCAGGCGGATGCTGCGCAATGCCGTGACGCCAGCCAAAAGGCCAAGCGCGCACCGGCCAGGCGGGGCCGGCTAGCTGCGTCCCCGTTCCAGCGGTCACCGGCCCGGCTTGTAGATTTGCGCCCATGGCCAGTCCTGCAGTCAGCCCCGCGGGTCTGCCCGCCGCGGCCAGGTGCCTGGTCATGGGCGTGGTGAACGTGACCCCGGATTCCTTTTCCGACGGCGGAAAGTGGTTCGGGCCCGACGAGGCCATCGCGCACGGACTCGAGCTGGCCGGGAGCGGTGCCGACATCGTCGACGTGGGCGGCGAGTCGACCCGGCCAGGTGCCCTGCGGATCAGCGAAGACGAGGAATTGCGCCGGGTCGGCCCCGTCGTCGCGGCGCTGGCCCAGGCGGGCGTCATCGTCAGCATCGACACCATGCGCGTCCGGGTCGCCGAGCAGGCCATCGGTACCGGGGCGCGGCTGGTCAACGACGTGAGCGGCGGGCTGGCCGATCCGGGGATGGCCGGCCTGATCGCCGAGGCTCAGGTGCCCTATGTCGTCATGCACTGGCGCGGCCAGAGCATCGACATGCAGGACAAGGCGGTCTACGCCGACGTCGTCAAGGAAGTCACCGCCGAGCTGTCGCAGCGGGTGCGGGCGCTGACCGATGCCGGGATCGATCCGGCTCAGCTGATCGTCGACCCCGGTCTGGGCTTCGCCAAGCTTCCCGCGCATAGCTGGACCCTGCTGGCCAGGCTGCGCGAGCTCGGCTGCCTTGACCACCCGGCCGCACCCTTTCCCGTGCTGGTCGGGGCGTCCCGCAAAGGGTTCATCGCGCGCCTGCTCGGAACTAGCCAGGACCGACCGCGCCCGTTCGCGGAATGCGACGACGCGACCGTCGCGCTGACCGGCTACGCGGCCATGGCCGGCGCATGGTGCGTGCGGGTCCACTCGGTACCCGGCAATGCCGACGCGGTACGGATCGCGGCGCGACTGGGAGAGGAAGGGCAGCCGTGAATTTCCTTGACCGGATCAGCCTGTCCGGCCTGCGCGCCTACGGCTACCACGGCGTGCTTCCGGCCGAGCGGGAGCAGGGCCAGGAATTCATCGCCGATGCCGTGCTCTGGCTCGACACCAGCGCGGCCGCGGCGGCCGATGACCTGTCACGGACCGTCGATTACGGCGTGCTGGCCGGCCGCCTCGCCGAGATCATTTCCGGTGAGCCGGTCGCGCTCATCGAGACGCTGGCCGACCGCCTGGCGACCGCGTGCCTGGCCGATGCGAGGGTCAGCCTCGCCGAAGTCACGGTTCATAAGCCGGACGCCCCGGTTGGCGTCCCGGTCACGGACATCAGCGTGACAATCCGGCGGAGCCGGACATGACCGGCGAGATGCCCAGGCGGGCGGCGGCGGCCGCGGCGCCTCGCGAGATCGTGCTCGCCCTCGGCAGCAACCTCGGCGACCGGCTGGCGAACCTGCAGGCCGGTATCGATGCCCTGACGGCTAGCGGCGGGATGACCGCCGTGGCCGTTTCCGGGGTCTTCGAGACCAGCCCGGTCGGCGGGCCGGACCAGCCTGACTACCTGAACGCTGTCCTGCTCGCGACCAGTGGGCTGCCGGCCAGGGCCGTGCTCGACCGCTGCCAGGCGGCCGAGCGGGCGCGCGGCAGGGTGCGCACGCTCCGCTGGGGGCCGCGTACCCTTGACATCGACATCATCGCCTGCGGTGACGAGGTCAGCGACGACCCCGTGCTGACGCTGCCGCATCCGCGTGCCCATCAGCGCGCGTTCGTCCTCGTCCCGTGGCACAATGCCGATCCTGATGCCAGGCTGCCCGGCTTCGGGCCCGTCGCGGGCCTGCTGGCCGGGGCTGGCGAGGACGGAGTCAGGCGCCGTAGCGACCTCAGTCTTGCTGCCGGACGGCAGGCAGCAGCGAATCAGGGCGGGTGAGGCAGTCCGATGGAGCCGACGAAACCGTGGTCTCTGCTGGCCATCGGCGCGGTCAGCGCGGCGCTGGCCTGGATTGTCGTCCGGTTCACGTTCAGTAACCTGGCTCCGCTGCCCTGGACGGCGGTGCCAGCGCTCCTGCTGCTCGCGATCGGCGAGTTCGGATTCGGGCGAAACCTCGGACCGCGCCTGCACGGCCAGCCGGGGGCCAAGCCGATCCAGCCGATGGCCGTGCCGAGAGTGGTGGCGCTGGCCAAGGCAAGCTCAGCGACCGCGGCGGTCATCGGCGGCCTCGCGCTCGGTTTCCTGATCTACACGATCCCCTCGCTCGGCCGGGCCGTGCCCGGTCACGATGCTCTCGCCGCGGCCGCCACCATGCTGGCCGCGATCGCGCTCGTGCTGGCCGCCCTGTACCTGGAAAGGGCATGCCGGGCCCCGGAGCCGCCCGAGGACGATGACGACCTGCCGATGTCGAACGGCCACCGCGGGCACGGGTCCCCGTGAGGACGGGACATGCGAGCTGACGACGAGCAGGCGGCGGGCTCTGCCGCCGCCGATCCGCCGCACCCTGCTCAGCTGGCGGTGGGCGTCGTGGGCGCCGGGCGGGCCGGAACGGCGATGGCGGTGGCGCTCGCCAGGGCGGGCCATCGCGTCGTGGCCGCGTCCGCGGTGTCGCAGGCATCCCTGAGCCGGATCAGCCGGAGCCTGCCCGGGGCCCGTGTCATCCGTCCCGAGCAGGTCGTGGAAGCCGCCGACCTCGTGCTGCTCACCGTCCCCGACGATGTGCTGCCCGGCCTGGTGACCGGACTCGCCGCGACCGGGGTGCCGATGGACGGCCGGCTGGTCGCGCATGCCAGCGGCCGGCACGGGCTGGCCGTCCTCGACCCGGCGGTACGGGCCGGGGCGCTGCCGCTGGCCCTGCACCCGGTGATGACGTTCACCGGCAGGCCCGACGACGCCGACAAGATGACGGGCATCTCGTTCGGCGTGACCGCGCCCGAGCCGCTGCGGCCAGTTGCCGAAGCGCTGGTGGTCGAGATGGGCGGCGAGCCCGTCTTCATCGCCGAGGACAAGCGAGGTATCTACCATGCTGGCCTGGCCAGCGCGGCGAACCATCTCGTCACGCTGGTCGTGCAGTCCAGTGACCTGCTCGCCGCGGCCGGAGTGCCGGACCCGGCGAGGATGCTCGGCCCGCTGCTTGGCGCGGCGCTCGAAAACGTGCTGGCCCTCGGCGATCTGGCGCTGACCGGGCCGGTCGCCCGCGGCGACGCGGAGACCGTGGCCGCGCACGTCGAGGTGATCGCGGCCGCCGCGCCTGAGGCGCTCGCTGTCTACCTGGCGCTCGCCCGGCTGACCGCGGACCGGGCGCTGGCCGCCGGGACACTGACCTCAGCCGACGCGCAGCGGCTGCTCGGCGTGCTGTCAGGGCCCGCCGCGTGATCCCGATCGTGGCCAGGACGAAGATGGGCCTCGCCACGGCCCGCGCGACCCTGCGGTCGCCCGTAGTGCTGGTACCGACCATGGGCGCGCTGCATGGCGGGCACCGGGCCCTGCTCGGCAGTGCTCGCCAGATAGCCGGGCGGAACGGATCGGTCGTGGTTTCCGTGTTCGTCAACCCGCTGCAGTTCGGAGCCGGCGAAGACCTTGATCGTTACCCGCGCACGCTCCGGGCCGACGTGGACATCTGCGCTGACGAGGGCGTCAGCGTGGTCTTCGCTCCCGGCCCCGAGCAGATCTACCCGGCGGAGCAGATGGTCACCGTGCGGCCTGGTTCGATGGGAGACATCCTGGAAGGTGCCTCCAGGCCGGGGTTCTTCGACGGCGTGCTGACGGTGGTGCTTAAGCTGTTCAATCTGGTCACGCCGGATGTGGCGGTCTTCGGCGAGAAGGACGCGCAGCAGCTTGCGCTGGTACGGAGGATGGTGACCGACTTGAACCTGGCCGTCCAGATCAAGTCAGTCCGGACGGTCCGAGAGCCAGACGGCCTGGCGATCTCCAGCCGCAACAGCTACCTGTCGGCGCCGGAGCGGGTGAGCGCGCTAGCCCTGTCCCGGGCGCTGCGCGCCGGGCAGGCCGCCCGGGCGGGCGGCCCGGCTGCGGTACTGGCCGCGGCCCGCCAGGAACTGGGCGCCGCGGCCCTGGCCGACCCGCCGCTTTCGACCGACTACCTGGCCCTGGCCGATCCGGATACGCTCGCGGACATCCCAGCCGGTTACGCCGGTACTGCACTACTGCTCGTCGCGGCCACGGTCGGGAAGACCCGCCTGATCGACAACGCGCGGCTGTGCTTCGAGGCCGCGCCGTGACCGGCGGCTGCCGGGCACGGGCTCGGTGCGCTGCCGGGCGCGCCTCATGATCGCGCGCCGGCTGCTCGCGCCGCCGCCTGGCTGGGTCAGGCACGCCGATGTGGTCGTGGTCGGCTCGGGCATCGCGGGCGTGACGGCCGCGCTCAGTACGCATAGCGCGATGCCAGGCTGCAACGTTCTGCTCGTGACCAAGTCGCTGCTCGACGACGGCTCGACGAGGTGGGCGCAGGGCGGGATCGCGGCCGCGCTCGGGCCAGGGGACTCACCCGAGCAGCACCTGACCGACACGCTGGCCGCCGGCGCGGGCGTCTGCGACGTCGATGCGGTCCGCGCGCTGGTGACCGACGGTCCGGGCGCGGTGCGGCGCCTCATCGCGCTAGGGGCCAGGTTCGACACCAATGCCGGCGGAGTGCTGGAGCTGACCAGGGAAGGCGGTCACCTGCGCCGCCGGATCGCGCACGCGGGCGGCGACGCGACGGGCGCGGAGGTATCCCGTGCGCTGCTGCTCGCGCTGGCCGAGGCGGGCGCGGGCGCGGAGGAAGGCATCGGCATCGACGTGATCGAGCATGCGATGTCGCTCGACCTGCTGCTGACCGATGACGGCCGGGTCGCCGGCCTCACCTTGCACGTGATCGGTGAGGGCCAGCAGGACGGCGTGGGTGCCGTGCACGCGCCGGCGGTCGTGCTCGCCACCGGCGGCATGGGCCAGGTCTTCTCGGCCACCACCAATCCGCCCGTCTCGACCGGCGACGGCGTCGCGCTCGCCCTGCGCGGCGGCGCCGAGGCCGCCGACCTCGAGTTCGTCCAGTTCCACCCGACCGTCCTGTGGCTCGGTCCCGCAGCGCGCGGCCGGCAGCCGCTGATCTCCGAGGCCGTGCGGGGCGAGGGCGCCTTCCTGATCGATGCCGGCGGCCGCCGCTTCATGACCGGCCGTCACCCCCTTGCCGACCTCGCCCCGCGTGATGTCGTCGCCAAGGCGATCATGAGCGTCCTGGCCGAGACCGGCACGGACCACGTCTACCTCGACGGCACCCACCTCGGCGAACCCACCTGGGAACACAGGTTCCCGACCATCAGGGCCAGCTGCCTGGCCCACGGCATCGACCCGGTCACCCAGCCCATCCCGGTCGTTCCCGCCGCCCACTACGCCAGCGGCGGCATCAAGACCGACCTCCGCGGCCGCACGTCGGTTCCCGGCCTCTACGCCTGCGGTGAGGCCGCCTGCACCGGCGTCCACGGCGCCAACCGCCTGGCGTCCAACTCCCTGCTCGAAGGGCTCGTCTTCGCCGAGCGCATAGCCGCCGACCTGACCACCGCGCTCCCGCCACCCGCCGCCCCCGCCGCCGATCACCGCCCCCCGGGGCTGGTCGACCCGGCGGCCATCGACCAGATCCAGCGCCTCATGACCGAGCGCGCGGGCGTCCTGCGCTCCGGCCCGGGCCTGGCTATCGCCGCCGACGAGCTCCGCAAGATCGGCGATCAGCAGTCGCGTGAGCCTACCCTGGCCGCCTGGGAAGCCACCAACCTCCACCTCCTGGCCTCGGCCCTGGTCGCCGCCGCCACCCTGCGCACCGAAACCCGCGGCAGCCACTGGCGCGATGACTACCCCGAACCCTCCGACGCCTGGCTCGGCCACCTGATAGTCACTCTGGACGCGGCAACTGCCGGAAGACCCCCTCCTGCGGGAGAGGCCCGGACGGACACGCAGTCCCGGCCATTGCTGAATGCACCGGCCGGAACGGGTGTCCATCCGGACCCGGACACGACCGACGGGCTCACAGTCCGCTTCGAACCAATCCCGGAGCGAAGCGATGGCTGAGCTTTCGCCGGACCTCTGCTCGCGGCTCGAGTCGTCCGGGCTCGATTCCGCCACCGTCGTCCGAGTCATCCAGGCCGGCCTGGCAGAAGACCTCGCCGACGGCCCCGATGTGACCACAGCCGCCACGATCCCGCCGGGAAGCCAAGGGACAGCTGACCTAGTAGCCCGCGCCCCCGGTGTCATAGCTGGTCTTTCGGTGGCTGAGGCGGTATTCCAGTTGGCCGGACCGTCGCAGGTCTTCCCGGTGACCAGCGTGTACCACACCGACGACGGCGCAATCATCGACGCGGGCACGGTCCTGATGACCGTCGAGGGACCGCTAGCCGCGATCCTGACCGGAGAGCGGACGGCGCTGAACCTGATCACGCACCTGTCCGGCATCGCGACCCAGACGAGGAAGTGGGTCGACGCCGTGGCAGGCACGAATGCCCGGATCAGGGATACGCGCAAGACGCTGCCCGGGCTCAGGATGCTGGAGAAGTACGCCGTGCGGTGCGGGGGCGGGGTGAACCACCGGATGTCGCTGTCGGATGCGGCGCTGATCAAAGACAATCATGTCGCGGCGGCCGGATCGGTCACGGCGGCGCTTGATGCCGTCGGGAAGGCGGCACCGGATCTGCCGGTCGAGGTGGAGTGCGACACGCTGGAGCAGGTGGACGAGGCGATCGCCGCGGGCGCGGGGCTGATCCTGCTAGATAACTTCAGCGTCCCGGAGCTGAGGGCGGCCGTCGAGCTGAACGCGGGGCGGGCCTGGCTCGAGGCGAGCGGCGGGCTGCGGCTGGAAGACGCTGCCGCAGTCGCGGCGACCGGGGTCGATTACCTCTCGGTGGGCGCGCTGACTCATTCCGCTGCGGTGCTCGATATTGGCCTGGACCTGGTCCGGGCTGGATGGGTGCGGTAGGTACGCGATGCTGCTCACGATCGACGTCGGTAACACCAACACGGTGCTCTGCGTCTTCGACGCCGAGGAGGTGGTCGATCACTGGCGGATCGCCACCGACCCGGTGCGGACGGCCGACGAGCTTGCCGTGACGCTCCGCGGCCTGCTATCGCAGAGCGAGCGTGTCACCGCGGCCGGGCTCGACGGCATCGCGCTCTGCTCGACCGTCCCCTCGGTGCTGCACGAGATGCGCGAGATGCTCGGCCGCTACTACGACAGCATTCCCACCCTGATTGTCGAGGCAGGCGTCAAGACCGGGGTGTCGGTGCGATACGACAACCCGAAGGAGATCGGCACCGACCGGATCATGAACACGGCCGCCGCCGTGCACCTGTACGGCGGCCCGGCCATCGTGGTCGACTTCGGGACATCGACCAACTTCGACGCCATCAGCGCCAGGGGCGAGTTCGTCGGCGGCGCGCTCGCGCCCGGCATCGAGATCTCGGTCGACGCCCTCTCCAGGCGCGCGGCTCAGCTGCTCAAGGTCGAGCTGACCAGGCCGAGCCGGGTCATCGGCAAGAACACCGTCGCGGCCCTGCAGTCGGGGATCATCTTCGGGGTGGCAGGGCAGATCGAGGGGATCGTGCGCCGGATGGCAGAGGAATTGTCGCCGGCCGACGTCGACGCCGTCACCGTGATAGCGACCGGCGGGCTGGCTCCGCTGGTCATCGACGAGGTCAAGGTCATCGACGCCTACGAGCCCTGGCTGACCCTGATCGGCCTGCGCCTGGTCTGGGAGCGCAATTTGGCGCCCTGAGCGGGGCCGGCCGGGAATTCTGAGTCGCTGCCGGGGTGGCCGCGCCGGTAACCTCGGGCAGATGAGCGACGAAGAGACCGCGGACGCGCGCGGCGGACAGACCGCGCCGGATCGCGATTCCTGGCTGGCCGCCGACGTATCGGAGCAGATGCGCGTCCGGCGAGCCAAGGCTGACCGGCTCAGGGCCGCGGGCACCGAGCCCTATCCGGTCGGCTATCCGCGCACGCACGCCATCGCCGAGGTCAGGAACAGCCACGCCGATCTGCCTCCGGACACCGCGACCGGCGAGCAGGTCGGCGTCGCGGGCCGGGTCATGCTCTACCGGACCGGGGGGAAGCTGTGCTTCGCCACGATCAGGGACGCCACGGGCGACATCCAGGTGATGATCTCCCGCGACCGGGTCGGGGAGCACGCACTCGCCGCGTGGAAATCGGACGTGGACCTCGGCGATCACATCGGGGTGACCGGCGAGGTCATAACGTCGCGCAGCGGCGAGCTCTCGGTGCTCGCCGACTCGTTCGCGATCACGGCCAAGTCCCTGCGTCCGTTGCCGGACAAGCACGCCGGCCTGACGGATCCGCAGTCACGGGTGCGAATGCGTTATGTCGATCTGATTGTCAACCCGGAGGCCAGGCGGCTGGCCGAGCTCCGGGCCGCGGTCACCCGCGCCATCCGCGAGGAACTGCACGAGCAGGGGTTCATCGAAGCCGAGACCCCGATGCTGCAGACCCTGCATGGCGGAGCCAATGCCCGGCCGTTCGTGACCCACATCAACGCCTACGACATGCGGCTGTACCTGCGGATCGCGCTCGAGCTGTACCTCAAGCGGCTGATGGTGGGCGGCCTGGAGAGGGTCTACGAACTCGGCCGGAACTTCCGGAACGAGGGCGCGGACGCGACGCACAATCCCGAGTTCACCATGCTTGAGGCGTACGAGGCATACGGCGACTACACCACGATTGGCAAGCTGACACAGGACCTGATCGTGCGCGCCGCGCGGGAGGGCCTGGGCGGCACGATCGTGCGGCGGCCCGACGGCTCCGAGCACGACATCGGCGGGGACTGGCCCTCGGTCAGCGTGCACGAGGCCGTGTCGCGAGCGCTCGGCGAGGAAGTGACCGCCGATACGGCCGAAGATCAGCTCCGCAAGCTGGCCGCGGCGGCCGGGATAGCGGTGGAGCCGTCGTGGAACGCCGGTCAGGTCCTGCTTGAGCTCTACGAGCACCTGGTCGAGGCGCGGACGGTGCTGCCGACCTTCTACCGCGACTTCCCGGTCGAGGTGTCACCGCTGACCAGGGCTCACCGCAGCGACCCGAGGCTGGCCGAGAAGTGGGACCTGGTCGCGTTCGGCGCCGAGATCGGCACCGGCTACTCCGAGCTCGTCGACCCGGTCGAGCAGCGGGCCAGGCTGACGGCTCAGTCGCTGCTCGCCGCGGGCGGGGACGCCGAGGCCATGCAGCTTGACGAGGACTTCTTGCGCGCGCTCGAGTACGGCATGCCGCCAAGCGGCGGGATGGGCATGGGCATCGACCGCGTGCTGATCATGCTCACCGGAGCCTCGATCAGGGAGACGATCCTGTTCCCGATCGTGCGGCCGAGCTAGGCGATCCGCACGGCGCCGTCGTAGGCATTCCAGAAGACCGGGTGGATTCCGACTGGTATGCCGAAGGTGGGGGCGTCCAGCATGAAGCCGTTGCCGACGTAGATCCCCACATGCCCGATGTCGGCGAAGAAGAACACCAGGTCTCCCGGTTGCAGCTGGGAGCGGGCGATGTGCACGCCGGAGTTCCACAGGTCGCCGGTGAAGTGCGGCAGGCTGATGCCGAGCTGGGCGTACGCCCACACGACCAGGCCCGAGCAGTCGAACGTGGTCGGGCCTGCCGCCCCCCAGACATAGGCGTCGCCGATCTTGGTCATCGCCTGCCGGAGCGCCTGGACCGGGATCGAGTCGCCCTTGGGCTGGATCACCGGGTACTTCCCGGTCCGCTGGTAGATCGCCAGCGCCTTGGCATAGGTCTCGCTGTTGAGCTTGTTCTCGTTGGCCTGGATCCTGGCCACCTTGCCGTGCATCGCCTTGGACAGCTTGGCGGCTTTCGCCTCTTCCTGTACGGCCAGCAGCCTCGCTCGCTGCGCTGCGGCGCGAGCGGCGGTGACCAGGTGGATCTTGGCGCCGTTCTCCTTCTGCAGCTGGCCGAGGATCGAGGCCCGGTTGAGCATCGACTGCGGATTACTGCTCTCCAGCAGGGAGACCGCCGGGCTGACGCCGTTGCCGCTCATGTAGCCGGCCGCGGCGATCTGGGCAATCGCGGCCTGATCCGCCCCGAGCAGCCGCAGGTCGCGGTGCAAGTTCAGGCGGGCGATCCTGACCTGGTCCTTGGCCTCGGAGTACTGGATCCGCAGCGCGTCATACTGCTGGCTCAGGTCATCGATCTGGCGGGACAGCTTGGCCGCCTGGGCGAGCAGCTGCTTGAGGCTGGGATTCGGGCTGGCCGGAGCGGCGCCGGCAACTGAGCTCGGCAAAGCGAGCCCGACAGCGGCGGCGATGCTGAACGCCGTCGCCAGGCGGCCTGCCGACCGACCTGGCCGGACCGCGCCCGCGATGGTCCTGACCCGAAACCTGGAGTGCCGACCAGCCGGCGCGCGCTCCACGGTGGCGCTCCTTTCCTGGGCTGGCGTCTCCTGCGCTGCGGGAGACGCCAGCGGGAACGAGGTATCAGCGATGGAGATTAATCCACGGAAGTACATCGTGTACCGCCGATGAGAAAAGTTCCCTGTCGGGCACCTCGGGCGTAGCCGCACTTTCGGTGTATCGCGGCATCCGGTTCTTGCTCCACAACGTCCACGGTCGGTGGCACGATGCCGGCATTCGCGGTATATTCGCAGGTCAGAGTGCGTGTCTTAGCGAAAACGGGCATCCGTGATCTGGCCGTGATGGACGCGCCGAGGCAGTAATTCTCCGCCGGAGCAATACGTAGTTAGTCCGTAACTCACCGTTGATGGCGGTTCGGCCGCCACGCCGGCGCAGCGCCGTTCGGGCCCGGCCGGTCGCGTCAGTAACCTAATGCGTGTTCGGGTATGCCGAATACAAGAAACATCTCAGGTCATCATTGTTCGGCATGGCCGTACGATTCAATACGCTCCCGCTAATACCCCGGACGCTGCGCCTGCTGCGCCCGAGGCGGCCGCCGCTGAAGAATCTAAGTGCGAACTCGCAGCCGGCCGTCGCGCCGGGCCCGCTCAATCAGATGGAGAATTCGTGCCGGCAGCCGTGACGTTCGCCCGTCGCAACTGCGCAGTTATTGATAGAGCGCGGTCTGGTCACCGAACTGCGCCCCGGCCGGCTGCTTTGCGGGCCTGGGTCCGCGCGGAGCTATTGGCACGAGCGCTGGCAACTGCGTATCCCGAGGTCATCGCCAGGCGCTGATGTGGAATTCACGTGCAGATGATGTGTCGATCATGTGAATATGGCTGTCCAGCTGACTTAGCCGACCGAGTTCATGTTACTGGACCTGGCGTAAGCTGAATGCGGGTCACTCGGCCGGCACGGCTCCGTGACCGTGCCGGAACGGCACCGTGACCGTGCCGAACGGCCAGCCGGCCTGATCCAGATAGCCTGCGCCGCCTGGCCTTCGGAGCCCTGGGCTCGCTGCGGGCCGCGCGGGGCCTGGCGTACCTGGGCGGTCCGACCGGCCTCAGCGCGAGAGTTAACGCAGGAGGAGTGATGCTCGCCGACCTTGCCGCTTTGACTCCGCCGTTTTTGGTCGCCGCCGCCTTCCTCGTCGCGGCGTGGGCTTTCGTTCGGCACGAGATGCGCCGCGGCAAGAATCCGGTATCCGGCGACGATCTGGCGGATTCCTCGCCGGATTCTGCGGACGAGACACCTGGCGATCAGGCTGACCGGCGGTCAGTATCTCGCTTGTTCAGGGCGAGCCCAGAAGATCGCGACCGCTACCGCGACAGTTGATTACCGCCTGAATACGGAGCGTTACTGGTAGCTCTCAAAACTGGAGCTGGCGCCGAGAAGTAACTGCGCAACGATTCGATCTACTGCTTAATTGTCAGCGGCGAGTCGGCTGGTATAGGTTAAGCTACTTAAATAGTCTGCAGTAAGGGAAAGGCTAACCAGCATGGCTCAGAAGACAGTGGTGACAGTAGTGTGTGACCTTCCGCACGATGGTGAGGTCGAGGGAACGGAGTCTGTTTCGTTCGCCTTTGATGGCAACGCGTACGAGATCGATCTGTGTGGGCCACACAGCAAGGAACTGCGCGAGAAGATGGGCGTATTCGCCGACCATGCTCGCAGGGCAACAGCGGGCGGCCGGCGGCGCAAGGCCAGGACTGGCCCGGGCCGCGAGCGCAGTTCGGAGATAAGGGAATGGGCTCGGCAGCGCGGCCACAAGGTCAGCGAGCGCGGCCGCATTCCCGGCAACATCATCGCCGAGTACGAGGCCGCCCACTAGCCGAGTCCGGTGGCACGGCCCTGGCAGGGTTCCGACCCTGGGCGGCGCTCTGTGCGCTAGTGCCGATACAGGGGCGATCCCGAGCGTTCAGTGAAGTGGCTGACGGCATACCATAAACGCGGATATCGGGTGTGCCGTCAGCCGCAGTGCGTTCGCTGGTGGCGTACCAGGGAACAGTGCTCCCTCGCCACGGGTTGGATGAGGGTGAACGCCCGTCTGGCGGGGAAGGTCTCCAGGGAATGCGGTGGGCCGCTAACGTGCATGGTCTGTCGCATCCAAGCCTTCCCCCGCAAGCGGGCTAGTGCGCGGCAGGGACGGGACCATGGTGGTCACCGTCCCGGTCGCATGGTGAGGGAGCGAACAGAATGTTCGAGAGGTTTACCGACCGGGCGCGGCGGGTTGTGGTCCTGGCTCAAGAAGAGGCCAGGATGCTGAATCACAACTACATCGGTACTGAGCACATCCTGCTCGGACTCATTCACGAGGGCGAGGGCGTCGCAGCCAAGGCGCTCGAATCGCTTGGTATCAGCCTGGAGGCCGTGCGCCAGCAGGTCGAGGAGATTATCGGGCAGGGCCAGCAGGCTCCGTCCGGACATATACCGTTCACGCCGCGGGCCAAGAAGGTGCTCGAGCTGTCGCTGCGCGAGGCGCTTCAGCTTGGCCACAACTACATCGGCACCGAGCACATCCTGCTCGGCCTCATCCGTGAGGGCGAGGGCGTCGCAGCTCAGGTGCTGGTCCGGCTGGGCGCAGACCTGAACCGGGTCCGCCAGCAGGTGATCCAGTTGCTCCACGGCTACCAGGGCAAGGAGCCGGCCGCGGCGGGCACCTCGGCGGAGAGCGCTCCGTCGACCTCGCTGGTGCTCGACCAGTTCGGCCGGAACCTGACGGCCGCCGCCCGTGAGGGCAAGCTCGATCCGGTGATCGGCCGGGAGAAGGAAGTCGAGCGGGTCATGCAGGTGCTGTCGCGGCGCACCAAGAACAACCCCGTCCTGGTCGGCGAGCCCGGCGTCGGCAAGACGGCGGTTGTCGAAGGACTGGCCCAGCGCATCGTCAAGGGCGAGGTGCCCGAGACCCTGAAGGACAAGCAGCTGTACACGCTCGACCTGGGTGCGCTCGTGGCCGGCTCGCGGTACCGCGGTGATTTCGAAGAGCGGCTGAAGAAGGTGCTCAAGGAAATCCGCACCCGTGGCGACATCATCTTGTTCATCGACGAGATTCACACTCTGGTCGGCGCCGGGGCCGCCGAGGGCGCGATCGACGCGGCCTCGATCCTCAAGCCGATGCTGGCCCGGGGCGAGCTGCAGACCATCGGCGCGACGACCCTCGACGAGTACCGCAAGCACCTGGAGAAGGACGCCGCGCTCGAGCGGCGGTTCCAGCCGATCCAGGTCGCCGAGCCGACCATCTCGCACACCATCGAGATCCTCAAGGGCCTGCGCGACCGGTACGAGGCGCACCACCGCGTGTCCATCACCGACGACGCGCTCGTGGCCGCTGCCCAGATGGCTGACCGGTACATCAGCGACCGGTTCCTGCCCGACAAGGCGATCGACCTGATCGACGAGGCCGGCTCCCGGATGCGCATCCGCAGGATGACCGCTCCGCCCGACCTGCGCGAGTTCGACGAGAAGATCGCCGACGTCCGCCGGGACAAGGAGTCGGCCATCGACTCGCAGGACTTCGAGAAGGCAGCTGCCCTCCGGGACAAGGAGAAGCAGCTGATCGAGAAGAAGGACGCCCGCGAGAAGGAGTGGAAGGCCGGCGACATGGACGCCGTCGCCGAGGTCAACGAGGAGCTCATCGCCGAGGTCCTCGCCACGGCCACCGGCATCCCGGTGTTCAAGCTCACCGAGGCCGAGTCGGCGCGCCTGCTGCGGATGGAAGACGAGCTGCACAAGCGGGTCATCGGCCAGAACGACGCGATCAAGGCCCTGTCTCAGGCCATCCGCCGCACCAGGGCCGGCCTGAAGGACCCCAAGCGCCCTGGCGGTTCGTTCATCTTCGCTGGGCCGTCAGGCGTCGGCAAGACCGAGCTGTCGCGGACCCTCGCGGCGTTCCTGTTCGGCGACGAGGACTCGCTGATCCAGCTGGACATGAGCGAGTACATGGAGAAGCACACCGTCTCCAGGCTGTTCGGCTCGCCGCCTGGCTATGTCGGCTACGAGGAGGGCGGGCAGCTGACCGAGAAGGTCCGCCGCAGGCCGTTCTCCGTGGTCCTGTTCGACGAGATCGAGAAGGCTCACCAGGACATCTTCAACTCGCTGCTGCAGATCCTGGAGGACGGGCGCCTGACCGATGCTCAGGGCCGGGTGGTCGACTTCAAGAACACCGTGATCATCATGACCACCAACCTCGGCACCAAGGACATCTCCAAGGGCAACATCTCGACCGGCTTCGCCTCGGCCGGCCAGTCGACCGGCTCCTATGAGCGGATGACCAACCGGGTGCAGGACGAGCTCAAGCAGCACTTCCGGCCTGAGTTCCTGAACCGCGTCGACGACATCATCGTCTTCCACCAGCTGACGGAGGACGAGATCTTCCAGATCGTCGACCTGATGATCGCCATGCTGGAGGAGCGGCTCAAGGACCGCGACATGGGCATCGAGCTCACGCCGGCGGCCAAAACGTTGCTTTCGCAGCGCGGCTATGACCCGGTGCTCGGCGCCAGGCCGCTGCGTCGGGCCATCCAGCGCGAGATCGAGGACCAGCTGTCGGAGAAGATCCTGTTCGGCGAGGTCAAGGCCGGCCAGATCATCATGGTCGATGCCGAAGGCACCGGCAAGGAAGGCAAGTTCAGCTTCAAGGGCGTGCCCAAGCCCGAGATAGTGCCGGACGCGCCGCCGGTGGAACTGGCCAAGGCGACCGGCGCCGGCGTCGAGGCGGCGCCCGACCGCGGCCAGGCCTCAGCCTCCTAAGCGGAAAGGGGCCCCAGCGCCACGCTGGGGCCCCTTTCGCGTTTCATGATCGTGGCGACTTCTCGTGTCCGAGCGCGGTTAACTCGCCACGATCATGAAATCAGCCGGTCGGGCGGTCGCCGGGGAGGCCGATGAGGGCGGGGGCGTGGCGCTCGGCCAGGCCGTCGGCGAGCAGGCTGCGCAGGACGCGGTGCCGCTGCTCTGGCTCGGGCCAGCAGTGATCGAGCGCGGATTCCGGGACCGGGCCAGGCGCGTTCCTGAGCACGGCCAGCAGAGCGCCACGACACTGCCGGTCACTTCCCTCGTACCGCTGAGTCCGGCGCGGGAGGCCGGCCGCTGGCCGGCCAGCGAGCCGCCAGGCGCAGGCGGCGGCAACCGGGCACCGCTCGCAGGCTGGTTTCGCTGCCGTGCAGACCAGCGCCCCGAGCTCCATCACGGCCACCGACCAGGTCGCCGCCCGGCGCTCGGCGGCGGGCGGCAGCAGCGACTCGGCCAGGGCAATCTCGGCCACGCTGGCCGACGAGCGGCCGGCGGGCTCGGTGCCGGTGACGAGCCTGGCCAGGACCCGGCGGACATTGGTATCGAGAACCGGATGGCGCTGGCCGAACGCGAAGCTCGCGACGGCGGCCGCGGTGTAGGAGCCCACGCCCGGCAGGGCCAGCAGCGCGCTGATCGAGGCCGGTACCTCACCGTCGTGCTGCGCGGCGATGACCTGGGCGCAGGCGTGCAGCCTGAGCGCCCGGCGCGGATAGCCGAGCCTGCCCCACTGGCGCACGGCGTCGGCCGGCGTCGCCGACGCCAGCGCGGGCGCCGTCGGCCAGCGGGCCAGCCACGCGCCGTAGGCGGGCAGCACCCGCGCCACTGGCGTCTGCTGGAGCATGAACTCGCTGACCAGGACCGGCCAGGCGGCGACGCCAGGCTCGCGCCACGGCAGGTCCCTGGCGCTGGCCGCGTACCACTCGACGAGGGAAGCCTCGAATCCGGTGCTCATGACGGGATCGATCCTGCCATGACAGTCGTCAGCCGGCACCTCGCAAGGAATGCGGGCAAGCTCTCCGCAAGCCTCCTGCCTGCGATGATGCACCTCCTCTGGCTCGGCGGGGCGGCCCCGCGGTCAGCCGGCACTCTTGCATACTCGACGCCATGGGGGATAACACGTTCCGTTATAGCCCGGGCGCACCGGGTGTCCAGATTGCAGGCCGGGGCCGGGGGGACCGGAAGCAGAGGGTGGCGGCCGCCCTCGGCAGCCTGGGTATGGCTGACCGGGAGCCTGGCGGCGTCGGCAGCGGCACGAATGGCGCCGGTAGCGGCACCAGCGGCGACCAGGCCGGCCAGCCACCGCGCGGCGCGGCCGAAGTCGCCCCGGCCGCGGCCTTGGCCGCCCCGGCCGAGCCGTCGGCCACGTACTGGCGGCGCCGCTGCATCATCCTGGCCGTCGGCCTGGCGGTGCTGGCCGCGGCCTCCTGGGGGCTGTCCCAGGCGCTGCGGGTGCATCCGGCCGGCCAGTCATCGGCCGGAACGCTCCGCACCTCAGGCAGCGGCTCCGGACCGCAGGGCGGCAACCCGGGCGCGGGCGGCGGCCGGCCCGGCGCGACGGCGGGCCGCCATGGCGGGCCGGGCAGGCCGGGCGGGCCGCACGGCAAGGCCGGATCGGGGACGCTGACCGGGCCGAGCGCGGCGCCCAGGCCGACCGCGACGGCGAGCGGCTTCGCCGGCTTCAAGCCGGCCTTCTGCTCCTGGCACGCGATCGTGCTGAGCCTGTCGGCGTCCCAGGTCCACTTCGGATCGGGGCAGCAGCCCGCGTTCAGCCTGAGCGTGGTGTCGACGCAGCCGACGGACTGCTCGTTCAACGTCGGTCCAGGTCACCTCGCGGTGGTGATCAAGGAAGGGCCGGCCAGGATCTGGAGTTCAGCGGACTGCGTCAACGGGACGGGCAGCCTGGTGACGGCGCTCCGGCGCGGCGTACCCACGGTCGTGGCGATCGACTGGAACCGGAGGATGTCATCGCCTGGATGCGGCGGCCCGGCGCGGGTCGTGCCGGCCGGCACCTACACCGCGTACGCGGTGGAAGGCTCGATCGTCAGCCCTGCGATGACCCTCCGGCTGGGCTGACGATCGCAGGCTGGGCCGGGCTGACCCCCGGCGGGCGCGGGGCCGGGCCGGCCGCCGAGGGCTAGCGTCCGCGCTGACGCGGCTCGAGGCCGAAGCTCGCCCTGATCGCGCTGGTGACGTCCGCTGCCTGCGTGACCTCGATCGGCGAGTCGGCCGGGATGACATCGGTGCCCATCGGGACGATGGCCCGCCGGAAGCCCATCCGGCTCGCCTCGGTCAGCCGCCGCCCGATCCCGGCCACACTGCGGATCTCGCCGGCCAGCCCGACCTCGCCGAAGGCCACCAGGTCGGACGGCAGGCTCAGGTCGGCGGTCGCGCCGGCCAGCGCCAGCGCGATGGCGAGATCTACCGACGGCTCGGTCAGCCGGACGCCGCCCACCGTCGCCGCGTAGATGTCGCATTTGCCGAGCTGTACCCCGGCCCGGCGCTGCAGCACGGCCACCGCCATGCCGACCCGCGCGTAGTCGAGCCCGGACGTGATCCGGCGGGACGGCTCGTTCCCGCCGACCGGGCAGACCAGCGTCTGTACCTCGGCCACGAGCGGCCTGCGCCCTTCGAGGGTGACCGTGACGCAGGTCCCCGGCACCGGCTCATGCTGCCTGGAAAGGAACAGGCCGCTCGGATCCGGCAGCCCGATCAGGCCGAACTCGCCCAGCTCGAAGCAGCCGATCTCGTCGGTCGGGCCGAACCGGTTCTTCAGCGCGCGGATCATCCGCAGTCGGCCGCGGCTATCGCCCTCGAAGTGCAGGACCACGTCGACCAGGTGCTCGAGTGAGCGCGGCCCGGCGATCGAGCCGTCCTTGGTCACGTGACCGACCAGGACGGTGGTCAGGGTCCGCTGCTTGGCCAGGCTGACCAGGGCCGAGGTAATCTCGCGAACTTGGGTCACGCCGCCTGGCACGCCTTCGATCCCGGCCGCCGAGAAGGTCTGGACCGAGTCGACGATCAGCAGCGCCGGCTCGACCGCCTCGACATGGGCGAGCAGCGCGGCCAGGTCGGTCTCGGCGGCCAGGAACAGGTTCTCGGTGATGGCGCCGATCCGGTCGGCGCGCTGCCGCACCTGCGCCGCGGACTCCTCGCCGGTGACGTACAGCACCACGGACCGTTCGGCGGCCAGTGCGCCCGCCTCAAGCAGCAGCGTGGACTTGCCGACGCCGGGCTCGCCGGCCAGCAGGGCGACGGTCCCTGGCACCAGCCCGCCGCCGAGCACGCGGTCAAGTTCGTCCATGCCGGTCGGCTTGGCCGCGGCGCCGGCCGCGTCGATCTTCGAGATCGGGACGGCCGGCGCGCCCGGCCTGACCGCGGGCAGGCCGCGGAGCAGCGCGCGGCCGGACCGGCCCGTGCTGGCCTGCGCTGTTCCCTCGCTGACCGAGCCCCAGGTCTGGCACTCGCCGCATCGCCCGGCCCACTTCGTGCTCTGCCAGCCGCACTCGGCGCACTGGAAGAGCGGCCCGGCCGACGACTTCGCCATGGCGAGAACGGTATCGGTGGGGTCCGACAGCGCGGCCGGCCAGGCCGCATAAGCTGGCAACCGGTCCGATCGTTAGCGAGCAGCGCCAGGAGACTGGTGCCCGGCGAAGGGGGAAGGCGCCTTGGGGCAGGCCGCCGGCAGGTCCGACGCTGCGGCGAGCGACCGCGCTGTACCCGTCGTGCTGGCGACCGCGTCGGTCTTTCCTGAGCGCACGACCGATGCGTTCGACCTCGCCGCCAGACTCGGCTACGACGGCGTCGAGGTCATGGTCAGCGCCGATCCGGTCAGTCAGGATCCCGAGGTACTCGGCCGCCTGGCTGACTACCACGGGGTCCCCGTGCTGGCCGTGCATGCGCCCTGCCTGCTGATCACCCAGCGGGTCTGGGGCCGGGAGCCGTGGGCGAAGCTGGTCAAGGCGGCCGACGTGGCCGACAAGCTGGGCGCCAAGGTCGTGGTCGTGCATCCGCCGTTCCGGTGGCAGCGGGAGTACGCGAGGGAGTTCGAGGCCGGACTGGCCAGAACCCAGGCGGAGACGGACGTGAAGTTCGCGGTCGAGAACCTCTACCCGCTCCGGGCCGGTAACACCGAGGTGGCCGCCTACGCGCCCAACTGGAACCCGGTCGAGCTTGACGTCGAGCACGTCACGCTGGACCTGTCCCACACTGCGGTGTCCGGTTCCGACGCCCTGGAGATGGCGGAGGATCTCGGCGGGCGGCTGGCCCACGTGCACCTGGCCGACGGGACGAGGGCCGGGCTGCCCGACGAGCACCTGGTCCCCGGCCGGGGCAGCCAGCCGTGCGGCCCGCTGCTCGAGCGGCTGCACGGCATGAACTACGCCGGCATGGTCGTGGTCGAGATCAGCACCAGGCGCGCGCTGAGCCCGCAGGAGCGGTACGCCGACCTCGAGGAGTCCCTGGCCTACGCGCGCGAGCATCTGCGGGCCGCGAGCGCGGTCGGCTAGACCGGCCTGGCTCACCCGGTGCACGGGCCAGGGTTGCGTTATGCCTCCAGAATGAGGGTCACCGGGCCGTCGTTGACCAGCGCGACCGCCATGTCGGCGCCGAACACCCCGGTCTGGACGCTGGCGCCGAGCGCGCGCAGCGCGTCAGCAAAGGCCGTCACGAGCGGCTCGGCGACCGCCCGGGGTGCCGCCGCCTGCCAGGTCGGCCGCCTGCCCTTGGCCGTCTGCGCGTACAGCGTGAACTGGCTGACGACCAGCAGCGGAGCCCCGGTATCGGCGCACGACTTCTCGCCGTCCAGAATCCTGAGGTGGTAGACCTTACTGGCGAGGGTAGCCGCGGTCTGCTCGGTATCGTCGTGGGTGACCCCCACCAGGACGACCAGCCCTGGGGCGGGCAGCTCGCCCACCACCGCGCCGGCTACCGATACGCTCGCCTGACTAACACGTTGGACAACAGTTCGCACGAGAAGGCATTCTCCGCTGATGACCGCTGAAAGCAGCAGCCGGCCCGCCGCCAAGGCGAGGCCGGCGACGATGATCACTGTCGCCCCGACCGGGGCCGAGCTCGAGAAGTCGGCGGTGCCGCCGCTGCCGGTCACCCTGGACGAGCTCGTCACCACCGCCAAGGAGTGCCGCGAGGCGGGCGCGGCGATTATCCACGTGCACATCAGGGACTCCAGCGCGCAGCCGACACTGGACCTGTCCCGGCTGCAGGACACGGTGCACGCCCTGCGCGAGTCGACCGACCTGATCGTGCAGCTGTCGACCGGCGGCGCGGTCACCGACCCGTTCGAACGCCGGCTCGCGGTCCTCGACGCGGCACCGGACGGCTGCTCGCTGACCTGCGGGACCGTGAACTTCGGCGACGAGGTCTTCATGAACCCATGGCCGTTCATGTGCGAGCTGTACGTCAGGACGCAGGAGCGCGGCGTTGTGCCCGAGTTTGAGCTGTTCGACCTGGGGCATGTGGCCGCGCTGCACCGGCTGCTCGACAAGTACGGCCCGCCGTTCGGCGGGCATGTGCACTGTGACCTGGTGATGGGAGTGCCCGGCGGGATGCCGGGCGACGCGGCGACGCTGGTCCAGGCCGTGGCGGCGCTGCCGGCCGGAGCAACCTGGTCGGCGACCGGGGTGGGCCGGACCTCGCTGCCGGTGATGTTCGCGGCGCTGGCGGCGGGCGGCCAGCTGCGGGTCGGGATGGAGGACACGATCACGTTCTCCCGCGGCCGGCCGGTGCGCAGCAACGCCGAGCTTGTCGAGCGGGCCGCGGCGCTGGCTGACCTGGCTCAGCGGCCCGCGATGACGCCGGACCAGGCCAGGGCGATGCTCGGGATTCCCGATCGGCACTGACGCCGGCGCCAGCCCGGTCCTCGCCGAGGTGGTCAGGTCCGGGTTCGTCGAGTCGCGGCATCGCGGCTCCCTGGTGGTCCTCGGCCAGGACGGGTCGGTCCTGCTGGCCGCCGGACCGGTCAACCGGCCGATGTTCCCGAGGTCGTCGAACAAGCCGATGCAGGCGGCAGCGATGCTGCGGTGCGGGCTCGAACTCGACGGCCGCCTGCTCGCGCTCGCCGCCGCCAGTCACTCCGGCGAGGAGTTCCACGTCGCCGGGGTGCGCGAGATCCTGGCCCGGGCCGGGCTGACCGAAGCCGCCCTGCAGTGCCCGCCCGACCTGCCGCTGGACGACGCGGCCGCCGCGGCGTGGCTGCGGGCGGGTGGCGTCGCCGACCGGGTGCACATGAACTGCTCGGGCAAGCACGCCGCGATGCTGGCGTCCTGCGCCGCCGCGGGCTGGCCGACCGCTAGCTACCGCGACCCCGATCACCCGCTCCAGGTCGAGATCAGGCGGGAAGTCGAGCGGCTGGCCAGAGAGCCGGTGACCGCGATCGGCGTGGACGGCTGCGGGGCGCCGCTGCTGGCGATCTCGGCGGCCGGGCTGGCCACGGCCTTCCGGGCCATGGTGCTCGCGGAGCCGGGTTCGGCCGGGCGGCGGGTCGCCGACGCGATGCGGGCCAACCCGGCCTGGACGTCGGGCACCACCAGGCCCGAGGCGGCCCTGGTGGCCGGAGTACCCGGGCTGCTGATGAAGTCGGGCGCCGAGGGGGTCTGCGCACTCGCGCTGGCGGACGGGCGGGCGGCCGCGGTGAAGTTCGACGACGGCGCGCAGCGGCCAGTCGCGCCGCTGATGGCCACGCTGCTGCGCGAGCTGCTCGGCTCCGATCCAGCGCTGGGTCCTGACCGGCCGGCTGTCCTGGACCGGCTCGCGACCACGTCCGTGACCGGCGGCGGCATGCCGGTCGGCGAGATCCGTGCCGTGCTCCCGCCGCACGGGCCGGGCTAGTTGCTATTGGCTGCGCGCCTGGTGAGACTGGCAGCATGAGCCCGGTCAATGTCAGCTCCATCGGTTCCTATATCCGTGAGCAGCGGGAGCAGGCCAAGATCTCGATTCGCCAGCTGGCCCAGGCGGCGGGCGTGTCCAACCCGTATCTGAGCCAGGTGGAACGCGGGCTCCGCCGGCCGAGCGCCGACCTTCTGGCCCAGATCGCGAAGGGCCTTCGAGTCTCGGCGGAGGCGCTCTACGTTCAGGCCGGCATCCTCGATCAGGACAATAACGCCGAAACCATCGTGACCGATGCCATCACGGCCGACCCGGAGATCACCGAACGGCAGAAGCGGATGCTGATCGACATCTACGAGTCGTTCCGCAAGGAGGTCAGGGCCGAGGCCGAGGCCCATGCGGCCGCCGACGGGCAGGTGGCTGGCGACGGGCAGGCGGCCGCCGACGGGCGGGAGGCTGGCGGGGAATCGGGCGAACCTCGCGAACCCGGCGAAGGTGGCGAGCCCGGCGATCCGGTCGCCGATGCGGTGGCCGAGTCCGGCCACGACCCGGTGGTAGAGGTGGTCGCGGCGGCGGAGGCCGAGCCCTGGACGGATCCGCCGGCCGCCGCGACCGGGTAAGTTGGCACCGTGCACACTACGAACGCACTCAGCATTAACGCACTCGGCCCGCTCCAGTGGCTGAACTGGATTCTGCTGGTCGCTGCCCTGGTCGTCGAGGCCTGGGCGTTCATCGACGCCATCCGGCGCCCGACGGGCGCCTTCCCGGCCGCGGGCAAGCGGACCAAGTCTCTGTGGCTGATCATCACCGGCGTCGCCCTGGCCGTCGGGTTGTTCAGCGCGGCCTACGACGTCTCGCTGATCAGCATCCTGCCGATCGTCGCGTTCATCGCGGCGGCGATCTACCTGACGGACGTGCGCCCGAAGGTACGCGAGATCGGCAGCGGCGGCTCGTCGCACCAGGGTCCTTACGGCCCCTGGTAGCCCGCTCGCCGCCGCGGCGCCCGCACTATGCTGCCGAACTATGAGTGATGCGCGATGAGCGAGACCACCTGGCGAACACACCGGCTCGAGCTCGACGATCAGAGCCTGCGCGAGTGGGACGCGACCGTACTGGCCTGCGGGGAAGACGGTATCGTCCTCGACCGGTCGGCCTTCTACCCGGGCGGCGGCGGCCAGCCGCCGGACCACGGAGTCCTGCTCTGGGGCGGCGTGCAGACTCGCATCGCCGGCGCGCGCAAGGGCGACGACCTGTACCTGATCCCGGCCGACGATGATCCGCTGCCGCCGCCGGGGACCGCGGTCCGCGGCGCGATCGAGGATGACCGGCGCACGGCCCTGATGCGGACCCACTCGGGCCTGCACGTCCTGTGCGGGGTGGTCTACCGCGACTACGGCTCGCTGGTGACGGGCGGGAACATGGAGCCGTTCGCGGCCCGGATGGACTTCGACCTTCCGCAGCTGCCCGACGGCTTCAGGGACGCCGTGGAGGCGGCCTGCAACGCCGAGATCGAGGCCGGCCGCCGGATCGACGTGCGGGTGCTGCCCCGCGACGACGCCTTCGCCATCCCCGACATCATCCGCACCGCGACGAACCTGGTGCCGGCCGAAGTCAAGGAGGTCAGGATCGTCGACATCGTCGGTCTTGACCAGCAGGCCGACGGCGGGACGCATGTCGCGTCGACGGCCCAGATCGGCCGGATCGAGGTCGTCAAGATCGAGAACAAGGGCAAGGGCTTCCGCCGCCTGCGGATCCGCATCGCGGACTAGGGCCCGCCGTTCACAACGGCAGCAGCAGGGCGACGGCCGGCGCGACCACGAGCAGTGCCGCGATCGCGCCCAGCAGCATGACAGCGATAACGGGGAGCCCGGGCGGCGGTCTGAGCAGGCGGGTAACTCGGGCGGCGAGCTCGCAGTCCAGCCTGGCCGTCGAGCCAGTCCGGCCTGCAGTCGGGGCCGCTGAGCCGCCGGCGACCGCGAGGGCGCCGGCCGGGGCCGCCCCGCCGCCTGAGGCCCCGACCCTGAGCAGTGCGGTCGCGAGTTCCTTGGCGGGCAGCAGCCTGCGGGCCCGGTCGTCGGCCATCATCTCGACCAGCAGCGCGACCTCCCGGTTCGCCTCCTGGGCGACGGCGGACCAGCGGAACGCCCGCAGCAGGGCGGTGAACGGCAGCAGCACGAGGTCGTGCCTGGCCCGCAGGTGGGCCCGCTCGTGGGCCAGAACCGCGGCCAGCTCAGCCTGGTCAAGCAGGTCAAGCGCGCCGGCGCTGATCACGATGGCCGAGCGCAGGCCAGGCACGCAGTACGCGGCGGCGGCCGGATGATCCACGACCAGGGCGCCGGGGACCTTGGGGTCGTCGTGCGCGAGCAGCCCGAGCAGCGCCCGCTGCCGGTGCCTGGCCCGGAGCACGGCCGCCACCGCGGCGACCAGGATCCAGCACAGCAGAATCAGCAGCAAGATCCCCGTCGTCAGCGACAGTACGCGCAGGGCGGTGAGCACGTCCCAGCGCCGGGTGGCGGCGGTGTCGGCGCCGACTAGCAGGCCGGCCGCGCGGGCGGCCGCCCCGGCCACGCTAGGCAGCCCGGTCCCGGTCCCGGTCCCGGCCCGGCCGCCCTGGCCGGCCGCTCCGAAACCAGCCAGGGCGCCGACTGTCGCCACGCCCCAGCCGAGGCCGATGGCCTGCCACAGGGCGATGGCCACAGCGGGCGACCGGCGCGGCCAGTTAGCGCTGGCGAGCAGATGCGCGGCCGGCACGCAGCCGATCGCGACGGCACCGAGCAGGAAGACGGCGGATGACACTGCTGATCAGTCCCCGCCGCCCCCGCTGAGGGCCTCAAGCGCCGCGCGGAGCGCCTCAGCTTCGCTGCCGGAGACGCTCTTCGCGAACCTGGTCAGCGCTGCCTGCCGGTCACCGGTCTGGTCCAGTGCCGTCAGCATCAGTTCGGCCACGTAGGCCTCCCTGCTCTCGGCCGGGCGGTAACGCCAGGCGCGGCCGGTCCGCTGACGGCGGACGAACCCCTTCTTGGCGAGCCGGTCGAGCACGGTCATGACCGTGGTGTGGGCCAGATCCCGGTCCGTCAGGCAGTCGCCGACCTGCCTGACCGTCATCGGATCGGGCGCAACCCAGAGAACCTCCATGATGGCGCGTTCAAGCTCTCCAAGCCGGTTCATGCCTTCACGATACGAGATGATCGCGACCGGGTCACCGCCGGCGGCCGGCCTCGCGCATGCGGTCGCGGCCGGCCACCAAGTACCGTGCAAGGCATGGAGGTGCCGCGGGTCGCCGTCAGCGTCGACCTGGTGATCCTCACGGTGCGGGCCAGCCAGCTCTCGGCGCTGGTCTGGCGGCGGCGGGCCGAGCCGCACCTGGGTCGCTGGGCGCTGCCTGGCGGCTTCATCAGGCTCGACGAGGACCTGCCCGCGACGGCGGCCCGGGTGCTCGGGGAACGGGCCGGGCTGCCCCACGCCGCGGTCCACCTGGAGCAGCTTCAGACCTACGGGTACCCCGACCGTGACCCCAGGCAGCGAGTGGTGTCCGTGGCGTACCTCGGCCTGGCCCCCGATCTCCCGGCGCCCGATCATCCGCGGATGAGCTGGCAGCCGGTGGACAGCCTGACGGAGCTGGCCTTCGACCATCTGCGCATCTTGCAGGACGGGGTGGAGCGGGCCAGGGCCAAGCTGGAGTACACCACGCTCGGCGCCGCGTTCTGCCGGGACACCTTCACCGTCGCCGAGTTGCGCCGGGTCTACGAGATCGTCTGGGGCACTCCGCTCGATCCGCGCAACTTCCATCGCAAGGTGACCGGTGCGGACCGGTTCCTGGTGGAGACCGGGTCGGCCAGCTCGTCAGGCGGCAGGCCGGCCCAGCTCTACCGGCGAGGTGACACCGATGTGCTGCATCCGCCTATGCTCAGGCCTAGGCAGCGGCAGGCCTGCGAGCCGGTCCGGCAGTCGCCAGGCGGCCCCGTGGCGGCGGGAGATGACGCGCGGGAGCGCCCGTGGTTTGGCGCGGTGCCTGGCCGGTATATTGCCGAAACCGCTGCGGGCGAGCAGACCTCATCAGCCCGGGAGGACAACGATGTCCACGCCGATGCCACGATTCCGACCGATACTTGATCAGTTCAAGCCGTACAAGCCGGGCAAGTCGCCCGCTGTCGTCGCCGGGCGAACCTACAAGCTCTCGTCGAACGAGTCGCCATTCGGCCCGCTGCCCTCCGTCCTCAAGGTCATCGCCGAGGCGGCCGGCGAGGTTAATCGGTACCCGGACAACAGCTCGGCCGAGCTGACCGAGGCTATCGCCGTCCGTTACGGCGTGCCGGCCAGCCACGTCGCGGTCGGCTGCGGGTCGGTCGGGCTGGTTCAGCAGCTGCTCGAGGCGGTCGCCGACCCGGGCGCGGAGGTGCTCTACGCCTGGCGGTCCTTCGAGGCCTACCCCTACCTGGCTGACCTGGCCGGAGCGAAGTCGGTCCGGGTACCGCTGCGCGACGAGCGGCATGACCTCCAGGCGATGGCGGCCGCGATTACCCCGGCCACCAGGCTGATCTTCGTCTGCACCCCGAACAACCCGACCGGCACGGTCGTCAGCACCGGCGAGCTGGCCAGCTTCCTTGACCAGGTGCCAGGCGACTGCCTGGTCGTGCTCGACGAGGCCTACGCCGAGTACGTACGCGATCCGGCCGTGCCCGACGGCATCGAGGTATACGCCGGCCGGCCGAACGTGGCCGTGCTGCGGACCTTCTCCAAGGCGTACGGTCTCGCCGGGCTGCGGGTCGGCTTCCTGGTCGGGCACGAGCCGGTCGTGGCGGCGGCCCGCAAGACCATGCTCACCTTCGCGGTGAACGCGGTCGCGCAGGCCGCCGCGGTGGCATCGCTAGCCGCCGAGGCCGAGCTGCTCGACCGCGTCGAGCTAGTCGTCGCCGAGCGGGACCGGATCCGCGCCGAGCTGACCGAGACGGGCTGGAGCGTGCCGCCGACCGAGGCGAACTTCGTCTGGCTGCGGCTCGGCCCCGACACGATGCGGTTCGCTGATGCCTGCGGCCAGGCCGGGCTCAGTGTCCGTCCGTTCGCGGGCGAGGGCGTCAGGGTCTCGGTCGGCGAGAAGGCGGCCAACGACCTGTTTCTCGAGGTCGCAAGGAACTTCCCGCGCCCCTGACCGGCCCCGGCGGGGGGTTAGCTGATCTCTTCTTCGGTGATCTCGGCGCCGAGAGCGGTCAGCCGCGCGGCCACGGAGGCGTGGCCGCGATCGATGAGGTAGCCAGGCGACACGATGGTCTCGCCCTCGGCGGCCAGGCCGGCCAGGATCAGGGCGATACCGGTGCGCAGATCGTGCGCGATCACCTCGGCGCCGCGCAGCGGCGTCGGGCCGTGCACCACCGCCGCCGTGTCGGTCACCTCGACCTTGGCGCCCATCTTGTTGAGCTCGCCCGCCATCATGTAGCGGCCGTCGAAAATGGTTTCCCTGATGTAGCTGGTGCCGTCAGCGAGGCAGCTGACCGCCATGATCGGCGACTGCAGGTCGGTCGCGAAGCCCGGATAGGGACTCGTGATCACGTTGATCGGGCGGAGCTGCTTGTCCCTGCGCACCTGCAGGATGGCGCCCTGGGTGGCGAACTCGACGCCCATCTGCTCGAGCTTCCAGCGCACCACGCCCAGGTGGTCGAGCGAGGCGCCGACCAGGCTGAGCTCACCGCCGGTGATGGCCGCGGCCATCGCGAATACCGCGGCGTCGATCCGGTCCGGCATGACCGTGTGCTCGACGGCCGTCAGCTCCCTGACGCCCTCGACGGTGATGAAGCCGGTGCCGCCGCCGCTGATCTTCGCGCCCATCTTGGTCAGGAACGCGATGACGTCCTGAACCTCGGGCTCCTGAGCGGTGTTGTCGATGACGGTCACGCCGGGCGCCAGCGACGCGGCCATGATCAGGTTCTCGGTGCCGGTGTGTGACGGCGTGTCGAGGTACAGGTGCGCGCCGCGCAGCCCGTCCGCCTTCACGTGGATCTGGCTCTCGCCCTCGACGACCGTGGCGCCGAGCCTGGCAAAGCCGCGGTAGTGGAAGTCCAGGTTCCTGCTGCCGAGGTTGCAGCCGCCGACTTCCTCGAGCACCGCCTCGCCCAGCCGGTGCAGCAGCGCGGGCACGAACAGCACCGAGCCGCGGAACTGCCGGGTGATCTCGGCTGGCAGCACGGGGCTGGTCAGCTCGGACGCGTCGACCACCAGCGTGCGCTCCACCTCGTGGAACTTCACGACCGCGCCGACCGCCTGAGCGAGCTCCACAGCCCGGCGGACGTCCTCGATCACGGGGACGTTCCGCAGGACGGTGCGCCCCTTCTCGGCGAGCAGTGACGCGGCGATCATCTTCAGCGCCGCGTTCTTGGCGCCCTGGACGAATACCGTTCCCTGGAGGGGGTTGCCACCTGTGACGCGATAGCGGGTCTGCTGACCGCTGCTCATAATGCTGGAACTCCTGTCCCTGGGGGGCGGGACATCATTATCCCGGCTCGAGGCATATGCACTGACCTGCTCCGGCCAGCCTGGGGCCAGGTCCGCTGTCGCCGTCCCGGCCCCCTCACGCGTAGTCCAGTATTCCACTGCTGGTTGACCCCCCGGACGATGACGACGCCGATACATAACGTAGCCGATTGCGCACTACAAGTAACAGGTGGGTCTGGCTGCCGGCGCAGTTTGAATCGGCCCAGGTCAGACCCGTGATCCGCTCGAATGCCTGGATGTACCTATCCCTTGTCCGCTCGATTACACCGGCCGGAAGGGGTGGCGGCGGCTCTCCGGAGCTTCGGTCCCAGCCGGACTCCGGTGAGAGCAGCCAGTCACGCACGTACTGCTTGTCATAGGAAGGCTGGCTGCGCCCGGGCCGCCACCGGGCAGCGGGCCAGAATCTCGACGAGTCCGGAGTGAGTACCTCGTCGGCCAGTGTCAGCGTGCCGTCGACGTCGAAGCCGAGCTCGATCTTGGTGTCGGCGACGAGAATTCCCCGCTCGGCCGCTACCTGGGCCCCGCGCTCGTACACGGCGATCGTGATCCGGCGCAGCTCCGCGGCCAGGTCGGTGCCGACGGACTCAGCGAGCTGGCCGAAGGTGATGTTCTCATCGTGCTCGCCGAGCGGTGCCTTCGTGGCCGGAGTGAAGATCGGCTCGGGCAGCGGCGAGCCGTCTTCGAGACCGCCCGGCAGCCTGATCTCGCAGACCATTCCGTCCCGCCGGTACTCCGCCAGGGCCGACCCGGTCAGGTAACCGCGGGCCACGCATTCAGCAGAAACCATTCGCAGCGGCCGGCATGCCATCGCCCGGCCCGCGAACTCGGCCGGGATGGGAGCGTCCACGACGTGATTGGGCAGCAGGTCAGCGAGGCGCTCGAACCACCACAGCGAGAGCTGGGTCAAGATCTTGCCCTTGTCGGGGATCGGCGTGTCGAGCACGTAGTCGAACGCGGACATCCGGTCGCTCGCCACCAGCAGCAGCACGCCGTCGTCGGCCTGGTAGAGCTCGCGCACCTTGCCTGAGTACAGGTGATTCAGCATTCGGGCGACCCGGGCCCGGCCAGGTCGAGCTTCTCCAGGCGGTCGAAGACGGCGCCGAGCCGCGCCACGAAGCGCTCGGGGCGGCACACCTCGTCCAGGCGTGCCTCATCCAGGCTGGTGCCGTGCTCCGCGGCGTGCTCGGCCAGCGTCTCGCGGAACGGCCGGCCGGTCTCCCAGGTCCGCATGGCCGCCTGCTGCACGAGCGCGTACGCGTCCTCGCGCGACATCCCCGCATCTACCAGGTCGAGCAGGATGGCCGAGGAGTAGATCAGGCCGCCGGTCGCGTCCAGGTTGGCCCGCATCCGCTCCGCGTCGACGACCAGCCCGCCGATCAGGCTCGTCGTCTGCTCGAGCAGGTAGTCGGTGCCGATGGCGGCGTCGGGCAGCGCCACCCGCTCGGCTGACGAATGCGAGATGTCCCGCTCGTGCCAAAGCGGGATCCCCTCGAGCACGGGCACCACCTGCGCCCGGACGATCCGGGCCAGACCGCTGATCCGCTCGGAGCGGACCGGGTTCTTCTTGTGCGGCATGGCCGACGAGCCCTTCTGGCCGGCTGTGAACGCCTCGGACAGCTCCCTGACCTCGGTCCGCTGGCCGTGCCTGACCTCGAGGGCGACGGCCTCGCAGACCGTCGCGATGATCGCGAGAACGCTGACCCACTCGGCGATGCCGTCCCGCAGCACGACCTGAGTCGCGACGTCGGCCGGCCGCAGGCCAAGCCCGGCCATGACGCTCGCCTCGACGGCCGGGTCGATGCTCGAGTAACTGCCGACCGGGCCGGACAGCTTGCCGACCGCGATCGCCTCGCGGGCCCGGCGCAGCCGGGTGACGCAGCGCGCCATCCCGAACGCGAAATCGGCGACCCGGTGCCCCCAGACGTCTGGCTCGGCGTGGATGCCGTGGGTGCGGCCTGGCCGCAGCGTGCCGCGGTGGGCCAGGGCATGGTCCCGCAGCGCCGCCGTCAGTGCCGTGGCCCTGGCGATCAGCAGGTCGGTCGCCTCGGCTAGCTGCAGCGCCAGCGCAGTGTCGAGCAGGTCCGACGACGTCATCCCGAAGTGAACGTAGGCGGCGGCCTCGCGCGGGCTGGTGTTGTCAGCCCACGCGGTCAGGAACGCGATCACGTCATGGCTGGTGACGGCCTCGATCGCAGCGACCGCCTCCGGCGAGGGCGGTGGCGCCGCGCGGACCGGAGCCACGCTGTCGCCCGGCACAACACCGGCCGCCGCGTTCGCCTCGAGTACCAGGGCCTCGACCCGGCACCAGAGCTCGTACTTGTGCGCCTCGCTCCAGACCCGGCCCATCTCGGGCAGCGTGTATCGCTCGATCACTGGCTCATTCTCCCGCAGGCCCGGCCTGAGGATGATCGCGGGCGACCACACCGGGCCCGCCGCGGACCGGGCCGCTGCCCTCGATCATGAGCATCGCGGTCAGCCCGGCGGTCACCAGGACTAGTTGCGCCTCGATCGTCACGAGGGCGCCGAGCGGCACCGTCGCGAGCGCGAAGACCGCTGTCCCCAGCCGGAGCCGGGCCGGCCCGGTCCGCAGCGCCGCCCTGAACGCCGCCGTCCCGCCGATGAAGGCCGCAGCGCCGATGCCGAGCGCGACCGCGGCTGGCACACTGCCGCGGCCAGGGCTGGCGACCGCCTCGGCCACCCCGGCGGCCATGAACACGATCCCGAGCAGCATCGGCATATGAGCATAGAAATAGGCCGCGAGCGCCAGTCCCGGCCTGCTGGCCTCACTCGCCGCTCGCATCGCCTCCTCGCCGCGATCGTCATCTCCGCTCCCGAAATACAGCCACCACAGCGTGACCGACAGCGCGAGCCCGGCGACCGCCGCGACCACGAGGCCGGCGCCGACCCGCTGCCCGCTCGCACCGATGCCGATCGCGGCGACCGACTCGCCGATCGCCACGATAATCAGCGCGCCGTGCCGCTCGGCGAAGTGAGCGGGCCGGATCTCGAACCGGCCGCCGAGGCGGACGACGAGCGGCGCCCCGGCCTGGATGATCAGGGCGGCGACCCACACCGCGTACCTGAGCGCCCCGCTGGCGAACCCGGCCGCGATGACCAGCAGCGCCGACGTCACGTTGAACGGGGCGATGCGCCAGATGTGCCGGTTCACCCGGGCGTACAGCACGGCGTGGGTCAGAACCACGAGCAGGTAGCCGAGGCCGAGGGCGACCCCATCGCGCCCGAACCCGGCCGGGATGGCGAGCCCGACGACGAGGAACCCGATCATGCCGCAGATGATCAGCAACCGCTCGGGCGTGCGGACCGGAGAGCGGGTGTTGGTCAGCCACGCGTACCCGCCGTACATCCACCAGAGCAGCCCGAAGATCAGCAGCACTTGCAGCACGTCGGTCGTGCCCGGCGCGAGAACCACGGCCAGCTGGGTCAGCGTGAACGCGAAGATCAGGTCGAAGAAGAGCTCGAGCGTGGTGACCCGGATCGGCCTGCCGCTGGCGGCCGGTTCCGCCCTGGCCCGGCCGTCGCCGCCATCGTCGCCGACGGGTGAATCGGCCAGGTCGGCGCCGGACGCGGGGGCAGCATCGTCTGCGGGGGCAGCGTCGTCTGCGGGGGCAACGGGGTCTGGGGGCCGATGATCCGCCTGGCCGGTCATCAGGCCGGCGGCGGCTGGCCCGGCTGGCCGGCGATGTCGCTTCGGTGCCAGCCACCGCGGAGCCTGATCCGCGCGGCCGCCGCGTACGCCGCCGCCCTGGCCTGCCCCAGGTCCTGGCCGGTTCCCACCACGTTCAGGACCCGCCCGCCCGAGCTCATCAGATTTCCGTCGCGGACGACCGTCCCGGCGTGCAGGACATAGGCGCCAGGGATTTGTTGCGCCTCGTCAATGCCATCAATCCGGTCGCCAGTCACCGGCGTGGCCGGGTAGCCCTGCGCGGCGATGACCACGGTGACTGCCGCGCCACCTGACCACTGCGGCCGGCCGGCTGCCGCCAGGTCACCGTCGGCCGCCGCGGCCAGCAGGCCGGCCAGCGGCGTCGCGAGACGGTCCAGGACGACCTGAGTCTCCGGGTCGCCGAACCGGGCGTTGAACTCGATGACCTTGACGCCGTCGCTGGTCAGGGCCAGGCCCGCGTAGAGCAGCCCGCGGTAGGGGGTGCCGCGGCGGCTGAGTTCGGCCAGGGCCGGCTCGACGACCTCGGCGACAGTCCGCTCGGCCAGGTCAGGGGGCGCCCACGGCAGCGGCGCGTAAGCGCCCATCCCGCCGGTATTCGGCCCGGTGTCGCCGTCGCCAGCCCGCTTGAAATCCTGGGCCGGGAGCAGCGGCACGGCCCTGGTGCCGTCGGCGACCGCGAACACCGAGACCTCGGGGCCGGCCAGGAAGTCCTCGATCACGACCTGGCCGCAGGACCTGGCGTGGTCGGCGGCCGCCCGCCGATCGTTCGTGACCACGACGCCCTTGCCGGCCGCCAGGCCGTCCGCCTTGACCACGTAGGGCGGCCCGAGCGCGTCGAGCGCGTCGCTGACCTCCGCCTCCGACCGGCAGGTGCGGGCGGCGGCGGTCGGGATGCCCGCGGCGATCATGATTTCCTTGGCGACCGACTTGGAGCCCTCGATCATGGCCGCGGCCCGGTCCGGTCCGAAGCAGCGCAGGCCGGCCTCGCGCAGCGCGTCGCCGACGCCGGCCATCAGCGGGGCTTCCGGGCCAACCACGACGAGGTCGGCGCCGGTCTTCGCGGCCAGCGCGGTGACCGCGGCCGGGTCCGCGGGCACGACGTCGTGCAGCTCGGCATGCTGGGCGATGCCGGGATTGCCCGGGGCAGCGTGCAGCTCGGTCACGTCGCTGTCCCGGGCCAGGGCACGGGCCAGCGCATGCTCCCGGCCGCCTGAGCCAAGTAGCAGAACGCGCACCCGGCGAGCCTAACGGGTCAGATCAGGTCGCGAAGCTGGAGCGTCTGGTCGCGGCGCGGCCCGACGCCGACGGCGGCGATCGGCGCTCCGATCATGTCCTGCAGGGCCAGCACGTAGGAGCGGGCATTGGCCGGCAGGTCGGACAGCTCCTTCGCGTGCGAGATGTCCTCCCACCAGCCGTCGAGGTACTCGTAGACCGGCCTGGCGTGATGGAACTCGGTCTGGGTCATCGGGACCTCGCTGTGGACCACGCCGTCGACCTCGTAGCCGGTGCACACGGGGACCTTCTCCAGCCCGGAAAGGACGTCGAGCTTGGTGATGAAGTAGTCGGTGATCCCGTTCACCCGGGTGGCGTACCTGGCGATGACCGCGTCGAACCACCCCGTGCGGCGCGCCCGGCCGGTCGTGACGCCGTACTCGCCGCCCACCTTGCGCAGCCACTCGCCCTGCGCGTCGGTCAGCTCGGTCGGGAAGGGCCCGGCCCCGACCCTGGTCGTGTAGGCCTTGAGGATGCCGACGATCCTGCTGATCCTGGTCGGACCGACGCCGGAGCCGACGCACGCGCCGCCTGCCGTGGGCGACGACGAGGTCACGAACGGATAGGTGCCGTGGTCCACGTCGAGCAGCGTCGCCTGGGCGCCCTCCAGCAGCACGACCTGGCCGTCGTCCAGCGCGTTGTTCAGCACCAGCCCGGTGTCCGCCACGTAGCGGGCCAGCCGCTTGCCGTAGCCGGTGTACTCCTCGCAGACCGCTGACGCGTCGATGCCCCGCCGGTTGTAGAGCTTGGTCAGCACCTGGTTCTTTTCCCGCAGGACCAGCTCGAGCTTCTGGCGCAGGATCGTCTCGTCGAACAGGTCTTGGACCCTGATCCCCATCCGGGCCGCCTTGTCGGCATAACTGGGACCGATGCCGCGCCCGGTCGTGCCGATCCTCGCGTTACCCAGGTAGCGCTCGGTGACCTTATCCAGCGCCACGTGGTGCGGCATGATCAGATGCGCGCTGGCGGAGATCAGCAGCCGGTCGCAGGAGATCCCGCGCGCCTCGATCCCGTCGATCTCCTCGATCAGCACGGCCGGGTCGATGACCACCCCGTTGCCGATGACCGGGGTCGCGTGCTCGGAAAGAACGCCGGACGGCAGCAGATGCAGCGCGTAGCTCTCCTCGCCGATGACGACGGTATGCCCGGCGTTGTTGCCGCCCTGGTACCGGACGACGTAGTCCACGCTGTCGCCGAGCAAGTCGGTCGCCTTGCCCTTGCCCTCGTCGCCCCACTGGGCGCCTACTATCACGATGGCGGGCATGAGTACAGGCTATCTAGCACCCTGGCCGGATGCGTGACCCCGGGCCGCGCGGGCGGGCTGCGCGGAGCGGGGCCGCGCCTGCGATGCCGGTGCCTGGGCGGCCGACTGGCTCGTTGCCTGGCTGGATACGTGGCCTGGCGGGTTGCGTGCCCTGCGGGTTAGCTTGGCGGCTGGCTGGTTGCTTGGCAGTTAGCTTGGCGGCTGGCTGGTTGCGTGGCCTGCCGGTTAGCTGGCGGTTGCGTGGCCTGCCGGTTAGCTGGCCGCGAGGGCGGCGGCCGCGGCCGGGCTCGAGTCGGTCAGGAACTCGCTGGTCCTGGCGGCCTCGTCGTCCTCGCCGATGGCCGCGGCCGCGGCGCCGAGCAGGTACAGGCAGCGCAGGAAACCCCGGTTCGGCTCGTGCTCCCAGGGAATCGGGCCATGCCCGCGCCAGCCGGCCCGGCGTAGCTGATCAAGACCCCGGTGATAGCCAGTCCTGGCGTAGGCGTAGGCCGTGACCGGGTCCTGGGCCAGCGTCCGCTCGGCCAGATCCGCCCACGCCGTGCAGAAGGCCGGGAACCTGGCGGCAACCGAGGCGGGATCCGCCCCGCCGCTCAGGGCCGCGGCCGCCTCGGAGTTCTCCGGCAGGTAGGTAGGCGGCGGCGTGGGGCCGGCCAGCAGGTTCTGGTGCGTCATGGCCCTATCCTGCCGTCCGCGGCGGTGTGGCGCGGACCGGACCCGGCCCGAGCGACGTTCCCGGCCCCATCCGCCAGAGGAACTCGGCCCAGGCCAGCCGCTGGAACGGGGCCGACCGGCCAGGGCCGCCCAGGTCCGCCCAGATCCCGGGCCCGGCTGCCGGCTGCCGGCCCGCCGCCGCCGCCCGAGGCCGGCCCGGCCCGAGGCCCGCCCGGTCCCAGGCCGGCCCGGTCCCAGGCTGACCCGCCCAGCCCGGCCGCCCGAACGAGCGAATCCGGCCCGCCCAGGACCCCGGCCCCGGCTCGGAGGCGCCGCAAAGGGGGCGGGCCGCGCACTTGTCATTAGTTTGCGCAGCGAAAACTTCGCGTTGATTCATAAATCTGGCAGGATTTGGACTCAAAGTCGTGACATGTCAGTGGGCGCTGCCATCGTGGATCGCGTGAGCATCGCCGGGCTGCCGGAATCGCGGCGTTTAGCGGGTATTGCGACGAGCGCTGAGCTCGTCGCAGCGGGCTTCTCACGGGCCAGCATCCGCAGGCTCGTCGCGGAGGGCGATCTGCTGCCGCTGGGCCGGGGCGTATACGCCAGAAGCGAGCTGGCCGCGCGGCTGACAGGCGATGACGGCATCAGCGAACGCCTGCTCCGGCTGGCTGCCGCGATCGCCGTGGCTGGGCCCGGTGCGGTGGCAAGCCATCAGGATGCGGCGATCGTTCATGAACTTTCGTTGCTCGAGCGGCCGCCTTCCAGAGTTGTCTCGGTGACGCGGTCGCCGAAGGCGCCGGGGAGCCGGACCGGCCGCGCCGGAATCCACCTCCATCTCGCCGCGCTGCCGGCCAGCGACGTCATCGTCCGCCGTGGCGTGCCGGTGACGTCGGTAGAAAGGACGGTCGTCGACCTGGCCCGGGTCCTGCCCTTCAGAGCCGGCGTGGTCGTCGCCGACTCGGCGCTCTTCAGTGATCAGACATCGGCGGCGAAACTCCGTTCTGTCGTCGACGCCTGCGAGCGATGGCCAGGCGTCGATCGGGCCAGGCAAGTGGTCGACTTCGCCCATCCGCTGGCCGAGTCGCCGTTCGAGTCGATCTCACGCGTCGCCTTCCGGGATGGTGGGCTGCCGGCGCCGCAGCTCCAGGTCTGGATCATGGGCCACGGCCACGCGATAGGGCGGGTGGACTTCCTCTGGGAGGAGCACCGGACAATCGCCGAAGCCGACGGTGCCGCCAAGTACGCGGATCCGGATCTCGCCCGCAGGCAGCTGCGGCGCGACGCCGAATTGCGCGAGGCCGGGTACGAAGTCGTCCACTTCACGTGGCGGGACCTCACGACCGCGCCCGACCGAGTCATCCGGTCGATCAGGGCGGCGTTCCGCCGCGGCGACATGGCCGGCTGAGGCCGGTGCTGGCCGGCTCGCCTGCGACCCAGAGGGGGCGCCGTCGGCGGACGCGGCGTGCGCTGCGACCCCAGTAGGGGGCGCCGTCGGCGGACGCGGCGTGCGCTGCGACCCGGGCGCTGTGGGCGGACACGGCGGTGCGCTGCGACCCCAGCATCGCGCGCCATCGGCTGGGGCAGCTGCGCGCTACGAGCCGTCGTCCCGGCCGTCCTTCGGTCCGAACACCTGGAGCGCATCAGCGTCACTGGCCACTGACCGGACGAAGTAATCGGCCCACTCCCTGACGTCGGGATAACCAGACTCGGCCACGATCCGGTCACAGGCCCGGTCGAGATCGAACTCGGTCACCCGGAGATCGACCCCCGGTCCGAGCAGTGCCCAGTGCGCGCCCGCGCCGCCGTACGGCATCCCGATGCTGCCCGGGTTGACGACCAGTCGCCGGTGAGCCAGCCGCATGAACGGCATATGGGTGTGACCGCATACCACCGCGCTGACCGACGGGGCGAGCGGGCCGAAGACCTCGGCCCACCGGTCGAGGCGCGAGTCGACGACCACGACCTCCTCGTCGTCCCGCGGCGTCGCATGGCAGAATACGACGCGGCCGATTCCCGTCACGTCCAGCGTCGCGGACAGCGGCAGCGTGGCCAGCAACTCGACCTGGTCGTCACGCAGTTGCGCGGCCGCCCAGGGGGCGACCGTGTCCTGGGCCTCCGTCCGTCCGTCGCGCCGGCGCTCGACCAGGTCGCGGTCGGCGTTGCCGCGTACCCAGACCGCCCGCTCGCCAAGCCCGCTCAGGACATCAAGCGTCTCCGCTGGCTGGGGGCCAGTCGCTAGGTCCCCGGTCAGCACGACGAGGTCAGCCGACGCCACGTCCGGCTCCGCGAGTACCGCTTCGAGCGCGGGCAGCACGCCGTGGATGTCGGACAGGACAGCTACCCTCACCGGCCGGCCGCTCAGCTGAGCTGCGTGCCAGCCGAGAGCAGGTCCTCGCAGGCGTGAGTGACGCGAGCCGCCATCCCAGCCTCGCCGGCCTTGCCCCAGGCCCGAGGGTCGTAGGCCTTCTTGTCGCCCACGTCGCCGTCGACCTTCAGCACGCCGTCGTACTTGGTGAACATGTGGGCGGCCACCGGCCGGGTGAACGCGTACTGGGTGTCGGTGTCCACGTTCATCTTGACGACACCGTAGGAGATCGCCTCCCGGATCTCCTCCAGCGCGGAACCCGAGCCGCCGTGGAATACGAGGTCGAACGGGGCCGGCTTGCCGCCGGCTGCCGCCACCGCGTCCTGAATCTCCTTGAGTATCGACGGCCGCAGCTTGACGTGGCCCGGCTTGTAGACACCGTGCACGTTGCCGAACGTAGCGGCGAGCAGGTAACGCCCGCGCTCGCCGAGGCCGAGTGCCTTCGCGGTCGCCAGCGCGTCGTCGGGCGTGCTGTAGAGCTTCTCGTTCATCTCGCCGGTCACGCCGTCTTCCTCGCCGCCGACCACGCCGATCTCCAGTTCCATCACGATCCTGGCGCTGGCGCATTTCTCGAGCAGTCCGGAGGCGATCTGGAGGTTCTCTTCCAGCGGTACGGCTGACCCGTCCCACATGTGCGACTGGAACAGCGGCTCCTGGCCTCGGGCGACTCGCTCGTTGGAGATGTCGAGCAGCGGGCGCATATAGCCGTCGAGCTTGTCCTTGGGGCAGTGATCGGTATGCAGCGCGATGTGCACCGGGTAGCTGGCCGCTACGACGTGGGCGAACTCAGCCAGCGCGACCGCGCCGGTCACCATGTTCTTGAGCGAGCCAGACAGGTATTCGGCGCCGCCAGTCGACATCTGGACGATCCCGTCGCTGCCTGCCTCGGCGAAACCGCGCAGGGCGGCGTTGAGCGTCTGGGTCGACGTCACGTTGATCGCCGGATAGGCGAAACCGCGCTCCTTTGCCCGGTCGAGCATCTGCGCGTAGATCTCTGGCGTCGCGATAGGCATGACTGCCGCTCCCTCTGGTCGGGTATGCGTCCCTAGTATCTCGTGGTACCGGTCAATGGCGCAGCAGGCAGCCGGCCCGGCGCCCCGCAGCCGGCCCATCCCGAGGTCAGCTCAGCCCGAGGTCAGCTCAGCCCGAGGTCAGCTCAGCCCGAGGTCAGCGAGATCGAAAGCGGCGAGGTAGGGGAGGCCGCGCTCGGCTACGTACGGCCGTGCGCCCCGGTCGATCACGACCGCGACGCCCACTACGCGGGCGCCGGCCTCGGTCAGCGCGTCGACGGCGGTCAGGACCGAGTTGCCGGTCGTCGAGGTGTCCTCGACCGCGAGCACCGGCTGCCCGGCCACGTCCGGGCCCTCGATCCGGCGCTGCAGGCCGTGTGCCTTTCCTTCCTTGCGCACGACGAACGCGTTCAGCGACCTGCCCTGCTCGGCGGCGGCATGCATCATCGCGCTCGCGACGGGATCGGCGCCCAGGGTCAGGCCGCCCACGGCCGAGAAGCTCAGGCCGCTGGTGAGGTCCAGCATCACCCGCCCGGCCAGTCGCGCCGCCTGGCCGTCGAGCAGCACCCGGCGCAGGTCGACATACCAGTCCGCCTGCTGGCCCGACGACAGCGTGACCGCGCCGTGGACCACGGCCTTGGTCTTGATCTGGGCCAGCAGGTCAGCTCGGTCACTCACGGCATCGAGCCTAGCCGGGCCGCCGCGGAATCGCTCAGGCTGGTACCGTCATATCACCGCAATCTGGCCGACATCGCTCGGTGCTCGGTCACGGGTGCCTGGCTCTGGATGGCCTGGAACGCAGCTTTGCGATTGCGTCCGCGGAATCGTCGTTAGAACACCAACCGTGCCCTTAGCCAGACCAGCCTGCTAGGCCTGTGATCTGCGCTATAGGTCACGAAGGCCGCTAGGCGCTGGTAACGTCTCGCGTCAGGGGAAAGGATGGTGTCGCGTGGATCGCTGTGCGCTATTCGTTGATGCAGGCTATGCCCTCGCAGATGGCGCCATGGCCGTTCATGGCACGCGCCGCCGGGACTCCGTGTCGTGGGACCACGCAGGGCTGCTCAAGCTGCTGGCCGGGCTGGCCAGGGACCGAACCGGACTCCCGGTCCTGCGCTGCTACTGGTATGAGACCGCCGAGGGCCGCCGGACAGCCGAGCACGACGCGCTCGCCGAGATGCCGGGCCTTAAGCTCCGGCTCGTCAACACCCGGCCGGGCAGGCGCGAGGGCATCGAGAGCCAGTTCCGGCGCGATCTGGTCACCCTGGCCAAGAGCGGCGCGATCAGCGACGCCTTCATTGCCAGCGCCGACGAGCATCTGGCCGAGATCGTCGCGGAAGTCCAGGACCTTGGCCTTCGCGTGGTGATCCTGCACATCGCGTCGGACGGCGGCTGGACGATTCCGCAGCCGCTCCGCCAGGAATGCGACGACATCGTCGAGATCTCCGGAGTTCACCTCAGGCCGTTTGTCGACCTGATCCGCGGCGCGGAACCCGTCACCCACGAGGATCAGTACGCGGCAGCCAGCTTCAGCGCGCGCTCCATCGCCAGTAGCGACGGCCAGCCGGCCGGCGCGATGGCCCACAACGGACTCCCGGCCGCGGCACTGCCAGCGCCGGTCGGGGCTTACGCGGCCCCGGTTGGTTCCGACTACGGGACCAGCGCCCAGCCCTACGGTAATGCGGCCGGCCAGGCCGGTTCCGGTCCTGCCTACCGGGGCATCGGCGCGGCCGCTCAGGCGGGCGAACTCTCTGCGCAGGCCGGCGAACTTGCCGCGCAATCCGGCTCGCAGTCCGGTCAGGGACCGCTGGCGATGGAGCGCGGCGCGGAGCCGGGCGGCGGCGACGGACCGGCCAGCGGCGTTGCCCAGCACGCCGGCTCTCCGCAGCACGCCGCGGCAGGCGCCGGGACTGGCCAGCACGCGGGCCACGGGAACGGGGTCGGCCAGCACGCGGGCCATGCGAACGGGGTCGGCCAGCACGTCGGCCTGGGCCAGCACGCAGGCCTTGGCAGTGGCGCCCCGCACCATGCGGCGCCGGGCAATGGTGTGGCCCAGCACGCTGCTCCGGCCGCCGCGTCGGCATCGGCCGGCGTTCTGCAGAACGGCACTCCTCAAGTCGCCGGGTCGCAAGGTTCATACGGCCAGGGCTCGCCCGGCGAGCGCGGAGCGGTGTCTCCGGGAACGTCAACAGGCATTTATCAGAACGGATCGGTGACCGGCAGTCCCGGATCCCAGGGGCATGCCGCTGCGCCGAACGGCTCCGTGGAGTCCAGCGGGCCGGGCTCGGTGCCGCAGGGCCAGATGCCGTACAACGCCGCGCCACTGGGCGGATCTCAGAACGGTGCGCCGGAGCACGGCGACAGCTACCAGAGCCGCATGCCGCAGAGCGCCGCGCCGGGCGGATATCAGAGCGCCGGGCTGCCGGACGGATACCAGGTTCGTCCGGGGCAGGGCGGTCCGGAGCACGGCGGTCCGGGGCAGAGTGGTCCTGGGCAGAGTGGTCCGAGGCAGGGCGGGTCGGGCCAGAACGGAACGTCGGTGGCGGGCTACCAGAACGTCTCGACGTCCCCGGGTTACCAAGGCAGCCCGGCGCCGAGCGGTCCGGGGGGCCAGGGTGGCGAGTACCAGAGCGGCAGTTACCAGGCCGGCGGCTATCAGGGCGGGTACCAGGCGGGCCTGATGCCAGGCGGCATGGCTCAGTCCGGGCTGACGCCCAAGGGCCTGCCCGTCGGCGGGTATCAGGGCGGCCACCAGAACAGCCCCGGCCAAGGTGGCGCGGGCCAGGGCGGCTACCAGAACGGCCCCGGCCAGGGCAGCGCGAGTCAGGGCAGCGTGAGTCAGGGCAGTGCGAGCTCGGGTGGCGCGGGCCAGGGCGGATCAGGCCAGTACGGGCCCGGCCAGTACGGGCCCGGCCAGTACGGACCCGGCCAGTACGGTGCCGGCCAGAGCGGACCCGGCCACAGTGGTGCCGGCCAGAGCGGTACCGGCCAGAACGGATCTGGTCAGAATGGCGTCGGCCAGAATGGCTCGCCCAACGGTTCAGGTCACAACGGCGCCAGCCAGGGCGGCTCAGTTGCCAGTCCCCAGAACGGGTCTGGCCACAACGGCCAGGCCGGGAACTATCAGAATGGCAGCCAGCAGGCCGCAGGTACGCTCAGCGCCAGCGCGCTCATTGGCAGCGCGCTGAATGGCAGCGGCCTCAACGGCAGCGGCCTCAACGGCGGTGCGCTCAACGGCGGTGCGCTCAACGGCGGTGCGCTCAACGGCGGTGCGCTGAACGGCAGCCCGCTGAACGGCAGCCCGCAGATTGGCGGCGGGCACAGCGGCGCGGTAACCGGCACCTACCAGCCGGCCGATCAGCAACGTCACGGTGTGCCCGGCGCGTCCGCCGGGTACGAGGCCGCTCCGGCGCACGGGCAGTCAGCGGGCGGGCAGTCAGCGCACGGGCAGTCAGCGCACGGGCAGCCAGCGCCCTACGGCGTTCCTGACCTCGCGTTCTTCCAGGGTCAGCCGGGTGGTTACGGCCAGCAGGCGCGGGATGCCTACGTGCCGAGCCAGGTGCCGGGCGGCGGGCCATCGTTCCAGCCCCAGTATCCGGCCCAGTCTCAGCCAGTTTCGGCATCTCAGGCCGTTTCCGCATCTCAGGCCGTTTCCGTGCTGCCGGCCGTCCGGACCGCGCAGCCCGTTGCCATCTCGCTTCCCGAGGCGGTCAAGGCAGCGCACGGCGAAGGGTTCGCGTTCGGTGAGTCGGTCGGCAGGGACGCCCCTGGCCTGTGGCTTGAGGCCGTACTGGCCCGCAAGCCGAGGATGCCATCGGATCTGGAAGCCAGGCTGCTTCAGGGATCCGTGCTGCCGATCGACTCGCTCCTCCACGACGAGGTGCGCCATTCCCTGCGGCGCGGATTCTGGGACGCGCTCGAAAGCACCCGGCGATAACAGGCGCATTGGACCTGACCCGCGCGTTGGAATCCGCGAGCCGATGGGTACGTTGGTGACGTGGGAGCTCTGAGTCGTAAGGAATTCGACGCCATCGAATTCGAAGCGGCACTCACCGGCGACCACAAGTCGGCAGCCGAGCGGATGATGGCCTTGGCGATGACCGGTACCCAGACCGAGTCGATGGCGCGCGCTGAGGCATTTGTCCGGGCGGGTGAGCAATGGCTGTTCGCTGACAATCCGACCGCGGCGGTGCAGGGATTCCGGCTGGCCATCGCCGACGGCGGGCCGGTTGACGTGGACCCGCGAGCGCCGATGTGCCGGGCGCTGTTTCAGCTGGGTAGCACCGACGAGGCGTACGCGCTGATCGAGACCATGCAGTCCGAGGGCCGGACGGACCCGCGTGCCTGCGACCTGATCACCGAGCTGCTGGTCGAGCAGTCGGACCTGACCGGTGCGCTGGACTGGGCCACGGCCGGTGTCGAGCTGATCTTGCAGGGCGCCGGCGAGCCGGCCGCCGACGGCGGCTACACCGGACTCGATGACCTGCTCAGGCTCCGCTACCGGATCCGCAACGACCTGCGGCTGCCGGAGGACGAGTACGACCGGATGCTCACCGCCTGACAGTGCCCGGCCCGCCCCGTAATCTCGAACTGTGACTGTCCACGAGCTCTCCCGCCCCGATGCCCGCCGCATCGCCGTGCGCGCGCAGCTCCTGGATCGCTCGCGGCCGGCCGGGCTGCTCGACATGGTGCGCCGGCTGACCCTGCTGCAGATCGATCCGATCGCCGCGATCGCGCCGAACGCCGACCTCGTGGCCTGGAGCCGCCTCGGGTCGTCGTACGCACCGGCCGAGCTCGACACCGCGCTGGCCGACCGGAAGCTGCTCGAACTGCGGGCGATGATCCGGCCCGGCGAGGACCTGGCGCTCTACCGCGCGGATATGGCCCACTGGGACGGGGCCGAGCTCGGAGACCTGCCCGGCTGGCGGGCATCCCGCCGCGACTGGGTGCGGGCCAACGACGCGTGCCGTCTGGACATTCTCGACCGGCTCGGCTCCTCGGGCCCGCTGCCGTCACGCGACCTCCCCGACTCCTGCAAGGTGCCGTGGCAGTCAACGGGATGGACCAACAACCGTAACGTCACGCAGCTGCTTGAGCACATGGTGCTGCGCGGCGAGGTCGCGATCGCCGGGCGCCGGGGCGGCGACCGGCTGTGGGATCTGGCGTCCCGGGTCTACCCCGATGACCCGGTCGTTCCCCGGGACGAGGCGCTGCGCATCCGCAACGAGCGGCGGTTGCGGGCGCTGGGCATCGCGCGCGCCCGCGGACCGGAATGCCCGGTCGAGCCGGCCGACGTGGGCGAGGCCGGCGAGCTGGCCGCGGTGGACGGGGTCAAGGGGATCTGGCGGGTCGATCCTGCCTTGCTCGGCCAGCCGTTCTCGGGGCGCGCGGCCCTGCTGTCGCCCTTCGACCGGCTGATCCATGACCGCAAGCGCACCGCCGAGCTCTTTGAGTTCGACTACCAGCTCGAGATGTACAAGCCGGCGGCCAAGCGCCGCTGGGGGTACTTCGCGCTGCCGATCCTGCACGGTGACCGGCTAGTAGGAAAGCTCGACGCCACGGCGGACCGCAAGGCCGGGCTGCTGCGGGTCAGCGCGATACACCAGGACCAGCCGTTCGACCAGGCCATGGCGGCCGCGGTGGACGACGAGATCAGGGACCTCGCGCACTGGCTGGAACTCGATCTCGCGCTGCCCCGTCAGGTGAGCCGCGGCTAGACGCGAACCGCCTGGCTCGGCCGCGGCTCGACCGTCAGCGAGTCGGAGCTGGCATCGACATCGACGACGACCTCCGCCCCGTCGAGGATGTCGCCGGCGAGCAGCTTGCGAGCCAGCTGGTCGCCGATCGCGGACTGGATCAGCCGCCGCAGCGGCCGCGCTCCGTAGACCGGGTCGAAGCCGGTGACGGCCAGCCATTCCTTCGCGGCCGGCGTCACGGTGAGTGACAGCCGCCGGTCGGCGAGCCTGCGCGCGAGCCTGGCAATCTGCAGGTCGACGATCTGAGTCAGCTCCTCGGTCGACAGCGAGTCGAAGAGGATGATGTCGTCGAGCCGGTTCAGGAACTCGGGCTTGAACGTCGATCGCACGACCGACATCACGGCGTCCTTCCTGGCCGCCTCGTCGAGCGCCGGGTCGGCGATGAAAGCCGAGCCGAGATTCGAGGTCAGGATCAGGATCGTGTTCCTGAAGTCCACGGTGCGGCCCTGGCCGTCGGTCAGCCGGCCGTCATCGAGCACCTGGAGCAGGATGTCGAAGACCTCCGGATGGGCCTTCTCCACCTCGTCAAGCAGCACGACGCAGTACGGCCTGCGCCGCACCGTCTCGGTCAGCTGGCCGCCTTCCTCGTAGCCGACGTAGCCTGGCGGCGCGCCGACCAGCCTGGCGACGGAGTGCCGCTCGGAATACTCGCTCATGTCGATCCGGATGATGGCCCGCTCGTCGTCGAACAGGAACTCGGCGAGTGCCTTGGCCAGCTCGGTCTTCCCGACGCCGGTCGGCCCGAGGAACAGGAAGGATCCGGACGGGCGGTCCGGGTCGGAGATGCCGGCCCTGGACCTGCGGACCGCGTCGGAGACCGCCTGCACCGCCCTGGCCTGCCCGACGATGCGGTGGCCGAGCTCGTCTTCCATCCGCAGGAGCTTCCCGGTCTCGGCCTCGAGCAGGCGGCCGGCGGGAATCCCCGTCCAGGCTGACACGACGTCGGCGATGTCGTCAGGCCCGACTTCTTCCTTGACCATCGGCCGGCCGCGCCAGCCCTGGCCGCCCCGCCGACCCTGGCCGCGGCGCCGCCGGGAACTTCGGCGCTGCCGTGGACTTCGGCGCTGCCGGGGACTTCGGCGTCGCCGACGGGAACCTCCGCAGTCGGGGCGTCGCCCGCTGCCGCGCTGTCGCCCGCTGCCGCGCCGTTCGCGGCCGCGGTGGCCTGCCGGGCATCGTCCCCGGCTGCCGCCGCAGCCTGCGCCAGCTCCCGCTCGAGCGCCGGGATCTCGCCGTACATCAGCCGTGACGCGGTCTCGAAGTCAGCGTCGCGCTGCGCCCGCTCGACCTGGGTGCGCAGATCGTCAAGCTGCTTCTTCAGCTCGCCGACCTTGTTCAGGCTGGACTTCTCCCTGTCCCACCGCGCCATCAGGCCGGTGAGCTGCTCCTGCCGGTCGGCGAGATCGGCGCGCAGCCGCTCCAGCCGCTCCTTGCTGGCCGGGTCAGCCTCCCTGGCCAGCGCGAGCTCCTCCATCTTCATCCGGTCCACCGCCCGCTGCAGCTCGTCGATCTCGACCGGCCGGGAGTCGATCTCCATCCGGAGCCGGGACGCTGCCTCGTCGATGAGGTCGATCGCCTTGTCGGGCAGGAACCGCGCGGTGATGTACCGGTCGGACAGGGTGGCCGCGGCGACCAGGGCAGCGTCGGAGATCTGTACCTGGTGGTGCGCCTCGTAGCGGCCCTTCAGGCCGCGCAGGATCGCGATGGTGTCCTCGACCGACGGCTCGCCGACGAAGACCTGCTGGAACCGGCGCTCGAGCGCCGGATCCTTCTCGATGCGCTCGCGGAACTCGTCCAGCGTGGTCGCGCCGACCATCCGGAGCTCGCCCCGGGCCAGCATGGGCTTGAGCATGTTGCCCGCGTCCATCGCGCCCTCGGCCGCGCCCGCGCCCACGACGGTGTGCAGCTCGTCGATGAACGTGATGATCTGGCCTTCGCTCTCCTTGATCTCGTTGAGCACGGACTTCAGTCGCTCTTCGAACTCGCCCCGGTACTTCGCGCCGGCCACCATCGCCCCCAGGTCGAGGGCGACGAGCCGCTTGCCGCGCAGTGACTCGGGCACGTCGCCGGCCACGATCCGCTGGGCGAGCCCCTCCACGACGGCCGTCTTGCCGACGCCGGGGTCACCGATCAGGACCGGGTTGTTCTTCGTCCGGCGGGACAGCACCTGGATCACCCGGCGGATCTCGGCGTCCCGGCCGATCACCGGGTCGAGCTTGCCTTCCCTGGCGCTGCGGGTCAGGTCGATGCCGTACTTCTCCAGCGCCTGGTAGGTGCCCTCAGGATCGGGCGAGGTCACGCGCGCGTGGCCGCGGACCTGATCGAAGGACGCGAGCAGGTGGTCCGGGGTCGCTCCGGCCTCGCGGAGCACGGTCGCCGCCTGGCCGCCGTCCGAGGCGAGCCCGACGAGCAGGTGCTCGGTCGAGACATACTCGTCGGACATCTCCCTGGCCCGCTTCGCCGCCGTGGCGAGCGCCGCCAGCAGGGGGCGCGAGGTGTCCGGCGCGCTCAGGGTGGCGCCCGCGGCCTTGGGCAGCCGGGCGAGCAGCTCCCTGGTCCGGTTCGCGATGGCAGCCGGGTCCGCGCCAGCGGCCTTGAGCAGGGGCGCGGCCGTTCCGCCGTCCTGATCAAGCAGGGCGGCGAGCAGGTGCAGCCCGTCCAGGTTGGGGTTGCCCGCGGCCGACGCCCGCTGCAGGGCGTCGTTCAGAGCCTCCTGGCTCTTGCGAGTGAGCTTGTCGTCCGCCACTACTGGCTCCCTTCAGGTACTGCGGCATCGCTCGATCGGGTGCCCTGCGTCCGGACCGGGACGAGCGCGCCGCCCCGCGTCCTCGATCGCAACAGGGCTGCTAGCCGGGCGGCGACAGCTCTGGTCGACTCCAGCTCGGCGCGGAGCTGGCTGATCTCGGCGCGCATCTCGGCGAGCGTCGCCCGGCTGCGCTGCCACTCGGACTCCAGCTCCAGAATCCGCTTGATGCCGGACAGGTTGACGCCATCCTCCTGCGACAGCCGCTGGACCTCACGCAGGATGAGGATGTCACGCAGCGAGTAGCGCCGCCCGCGGCCCGCCGTGCGGCCGGGCGAGACCAGGCCAAGGCGGTCGTAGGCACGCAGCGTCTGCGGGTGCAGGCCGGACAGCTGCGCGGCCACTGAGATGACGTATACCGGAGTGTCGTCGGTCAGCTCGAAATCGTTCGGCATGTCATCGCCTCTCGCGGACCCTTCCCCCGGGTACCCGCCGGTTGCCGTTCAGCATTACGTCCGGCCCTTCCGCAGCAGCTCGTCTCGCGGGTCAGCACCCGTCGTCGCCTCCCTGAACTTCTCCAGGGCATCGCGGGCATCGTCGGTCAGCTCGGTCGGGACCTGGACGTCGACCTTGACGAGCAGGTCGCCCTGGGTGCCGTCGGACCTGCGGACGCCCTTGCCGCGGACCCTGAACGTGCGGCCGTTCGGCGTACCAGGCGGAATCCGCAGGTTGACCGGCATCCCGCGGTGCGAGGGCACCTTGATCTCGGCGCCGAGCGCCGCCTCGGTGAAGGTCACCGGCACGGTGATGGTCAGGTTGTGACCGCTCCGGCCGAACACCGGGTGACCGGACACGTGCACGCGCACGTACAGGTCACCTGGCGGACCGCCGCGCTCGCCCGGGGCACCCTTGCCCTTGAGCTTGATCCGCTGGCCGTCCGCGACGCCAGCGGGGATGCGGGCCTGGATGGTCCGCGCGCTCATGGCCCGGCCGCTGCCGCCGCAGGTCGCGCACGGGTCGTCGACCACCAGGCCGCGGCCGCGGCAGGTGGTGCACGGCTCGGAGAACGCGAAGCTGCCCAGGTCGCGGCTGGACTGGCCGGTCCCCTCGCAGGTCGGGCAGACCTTCGGCACGGTGCCCGCCTTCGCGCCGGTGCCGCGGCAGACCTTGCACGGACCCTCGTCGGTCAGTCGCAGGGTCACGGTCGAGCCCTCGATGGCGTCGCTGAAGGTCAGCGAGGCCTCGGTCTCGACGTCCGCGCCCCGGCGCGGCCTGGCCTGAGTGGTCGTCCGGCCGCCGCCGCCGCCGAACATGCCGCCGAGCAGGTCGCCCAGGCGCCCGCCCGAGCCGGTCGAGCCGAAGATGTCGCCGAGGTCGAAGGTGCCGTACTGGCCGCCGGCGCCCCCGGGCGTCCTGGCCCGGCCGGCCCCGAACAGCGACCTGGCCTCGTCATACTCGGCCCGGCGCTTGGAGTCGGACAGGACGTTGTAAGCCTCGGAGATCTCCTTGAACCGCTCTTCCGACGCGGAGTCACCCTTGTTGGCATCGGGATGGTACTTGCGCGCGAGCTTGCGGTAGGACTTCTTGATCTCCTCAGCGGACGCACCCTTCGTCACCCCGAGAGCCTTGTAATAGTCCTTCTCGAGGAAGTCCTTCGTACTCAACAGGCCCCTCCTGGTCGGGGGTGTAGTCGGGATTTAGTCGCCGTCGTCGGGCCCATGGTCACCGGCACTGTGGTCATTGGCACTGGCGGCGTCCGCCTCGCCCGATGCGTCACCGGTACCGCCTTCCCCGGATGACTCGCCGCTTGCGGTCCGTGCGCCCGCCGGGTCGGTCGGCTCGGCGACCGCCACCCTGGCCGGGCGCAGGATCCGCTCGCCGACCTTGTAGCCAGGCTGCAGAACCTGAACGCAGGTGGGCTCGGTCACGTCGGCCGAGTACGAGTGCATGAGCGCCTCGTGCACGTTCGGGTCGAACGCCTCGCCCGCCTTGCCGAAGGTGGTCAGCCCGAGCTTGCCGGCCGCGGCCTCGAGAGCCTCGGCGACCGCCTTGAAGCCGCCGGTCAGCTCGCCGTGGTCGCGGGCCCGGCCGATGTCGTCGAGCACGGGAAGCAACTCGGCGACGACGCTGGCGAGGGCCTGCTCCCGGACGGCTGCCCGGTCGCGGTCGACTCGCTTGCGGTAGTTGGCGTACTCGGCCTGCACCCGCTGCAAGTCGGCCGTCCGCTCGGCCAGCCGGACCGCGACGTCGCCCGAGCCGCCGTTCCGCGCGGCACCGTCGCCGGGCAACTGGGCCCCGGCCGAGCCTGCCCCGCCGGCCGCGGGCCCGCCCGGACCGGCACTGCCCGGACCAGTACTACCCGAGCCGCCCTGAGGCTTGCCCGCGGCGCCGGCCCCGGCGGCCTCCGGTCGGAGGCTCCCGGGCTTGGACACCGAGTGCTTGCCCGGCCGTGGCTGGCCGCCCCCGCGCGCGGCCTGGGCCGCGCCGGGTGGCTGAGCCGCCGGATCCCTCGGCTGGCCGGTCACCGGATCGATTCGCCTTCGGTCCCTGATCACCGGACCCTGGCTCTCCTCCTCTGATGCCGACATCAGGCCGTGTCACCCCCCGAGGCTGGCTTGTCGTCCTCGACGATCTCCGCCTCGACAACCTCGTCGTCGGGCGTCTCGCCGGCGGGCTCGCCAGCGTCCTGGGTAGCGGCGCCTTCGGCCTGGGCCTGCGCGTAGATCGCGGTGCCCATCTTCTGGCTGGCCTGGGCGGCCTTCTCCGTGGCGGTCCTGATGGCCTCGGTGTCGGTGCCCTCGAGCGCCTTCTTCAGCTCGGCAATCGACTCGTTGACCTCGGACGTCACGTCCTCGGGCAGCTTGTCGGAGTTCTCGGAGAGGAACTTCTCCGTGGTGTAGGTGAGGGTCTCGGCCCGGTTGCGGACCTCGGCCTCCTCGCGGCGCTTGCGGTCCTCGTCGGCGTACTTCTCCGCGTCGCCCATCATCTTCTCGATGTCGTCCTTGGACAGGGCCGAGCCGCCCGAGATCGTTACGGACTGCTGCTTGCCGGTGCCCAGGTCCTTCGCCGAGACGTTGACGATGCCGTTCGCGTCGATGTCGAAGGTGACCTCGATCTGCGGGATGCCCCGCGGCGCCGGCGCGATCCCGGCCAGCTCGAACATGCCGAGCTTCTTGTTGTAGGCCGCGATCTCGCGCTCGCCCTGGAAGACCTGGATCTGCACGGACGGCTGGTTGTCGTCGGCCGTGGTGAAGATCTCCGAGCGCTTGGTCGGGATCGTGGTGTTGCGCTCGATCAGCTTGGTGAAGATGCCGCCCTTGGTCTCGATGCCCAGCGACAGCGGGGTCACGTCGAGCAGCAGGACATCCTTCACCTCGCCCTTGAGCACGCCAGCCTGCAGGCACGCGCCGACGGCGACGACCTCGTCCGGGTTGACGCCCTTGTTGGGCTCCTTGCCGCCGGTCAGGTCCTTGACCAGTTCGACGACGGCAGGCATCCGGGTGGAACCGCCGACGAGCACCACGTGGTGGATGTCGCTCAGCTTGACCCCGGCGTCCTTGATCACCTGCTGGAACGGGCTCTTGCACCGGTCGAGCAGGTCCGAGGTCATCTTCTGGAACTCGGCCCTGGTCAGCTTGGTGTCCAGGTGCAGCGGGCCCTGCTCGGAGTGCGTGATGTACGGCAGGTTGATCTGCGACTCGGTCGAGCTCGACAGCTCGATCTTGGTCTTCTCCGCGGTCTCCCGCAGCCGCTGCAGCGCCATCTTGTCCTGCGACAGGTCGGTGCCGTAGCTGTTCTTGAAGTTCTTGACCAGCCAGTCGACGATCCGCTGGTCCCAGTCGTCACCACCGAGGTGGTTGTCGCCGCTGGTCGCCTTGACCTCGACAACGCCCTCGCCCACCTCGAGCAGGGACACGTCGAAGGTCCCGCCGCCAAGGTCGAAGACCAGGATCGTGGCCTCGCTCGCCTTGTCCAGGTGGTAAGCCAGGGCCGCCGAGGTGGGCTCGTTGATGATGCGCAGCACGTTGAGGCCGGCGATCTGGCCGGCTTCCTTGGTGGCCTGCCGCTGAGCGTCGTTGAAGTAGGCGGGCACGGTGATGACCGCGTCGGCCACGTTCTCGCCCAGGTAGGCCTCGGCGTCCCGCTTCAGCTTCTGCAGGATGAAGGCGCTGATCTGCTGGGGCGTGAACTTCTTGTCGTCGATCTTGATGGACCAGTCGGTGCCCATCTGGCGCTTCACGGACCGGATGGTCCGGTCGACGTTGGTCACCGCCTGGCGCTTGGCCACCTCGCCGACGAGCACCTCGCCGTTCTTGGCGAACGCGACCACGGACGGCGTGGTCCGGGAGCCTTCAGCGTTCGCTATAACCGTGGGCTCGCCGCCCTCGAGGACGGCGACGACGGAGTTGGTGGTCCCGAGGTCTATGCCTACCGCTCGTGCCATGTGTTCAGTCCTTGGTTTCTCGTTGGCCGCGGTGTCGTGGCCGTGGTTTGCTGAGTGATCTTAAGCTTGAGTCTCGCCGACGCAAGTTTGCCAGCCGCGCCAGCTCAAGTCAAATGAGTTGAGTCCACCTGACTCAAGTTTCAACGAGCCAGCGGCCCCGGACATTCCCGGGGCATATATAGCGCTATCTCAGTTATTTTGAGACTCGAACAGCGGATCGCAGGGCGAGGACGACCCGGTCGCTAGCTCCGTCTAGGACGCCGCCGGCCGGGTCGTCCTCGCCGCCGCAGCGGACGGCATCGCGCTCGGGGCGCAGGATGTCCCTGACGACCAGCACGCACAGCAGCAGCACGGTGCAGAACCTGGCCAGCAGGGCGGCGAAGTACAGGCCAGGCGACACGGCGCCGGCGGTCTGCGGGCCGGCCACGACGGTGACGAGATAGCCCCAGATCGCGTAGAAGTAGCCGACCTCGGCGATCTGCCACGCCGCGTACGCGACCAGCCGGGGCCGGGCGAGGACGACCAGCGGCACGAGCCAGACCACGTACTGCGGCGACCAGACCTTGTTCGTGAGCAGGAAGGCTGCGGTGGCCAGGAACAGCAGCTGCGGCAGCCGCGGTCGCCGCGGCGCCGCGAGGGCGAGTGCCGCGATCGCGATGCAGGCGGCCAGGAACAGCGCGGCCGAAACCAGGTTGATCCCCGGCAGCGACAGGCCGCCGACGACTGGCCAGTGCTCGGTCTGGAAGAAGTACCAGATGGAACCCCAGTCAGCCCCGCGCTTTGCGTTGAAGATGTAGAAGGTTTCCCATCCGGCTGGCGCGGCCAGCGCAACCGGCAGGTTCACCGCCAGCCACGCGGCCGCGGCCGAGCCGGCCGTCACCCAGAACGGCCTGAGCCGGCCGGCCCGCAGGCAGAGCGCGAACAGCGGCAGCAGGCAGATCACGGGGTAGAACTTGGTCGCGACGGCCAGGCCGAGCAGCACTCCGGCGAGTACCGGCCGCCTGGCCGCCCAGGCCGCCAGCGCCGCCATCGTCAGCGCCATCGCGATGAGGTCCCAGTTGATGAACGCCGCGAGGATCAGCGCGGGCGACAGCGCGACGAGCAGGGCGGTCCACCGGCGCGACCGGCCGGCGCAGTAGGCGGTCGCCAGCACGCCTGCCACCAGGCAGGCCGCCAGGAGCCCGACGGTCACGTCGTAGAACGCCCGGCCCGCCGCGATCGTGTCGGCCGGCCCGCTGACCCAGGACGCCGCCTGCATGACCGCGCCCATCACGACCGGGTACTCGACGTGGTGGTCGAAGTAGGGCACCTGCCCCTTGGCCAGCCCCTCGGCGAAGTAGAGCGGGTAGATGTCGGTGTAGCAGTGCGCCTGGTACTGCTCGACGCCGACGTTCCAGGCGCCTGCCCGGCAGGCTGCCTTGGCCACCGACCCGAGCGCGCCGCCGAGCAGGCCGGCCAGGATGAGGACGACGACCGAGCCAGCGAGCACGGGGCCAGCCACCCTGCGCCCGGCCAGCGCCCGCCCGGCCAGCACGGGACCCGCGCCGACTTCATCGGCGGTCTGGCGGCGGCCTTCGTTATCCAAGTGGTATTCGTTTTCCCGTCGGGTCTCTTCTACCTTTACCTTGTTGTGGCAGCCGGCGCCCGGTGACGGCGTAGGTCAGGCTAGCGGTCAGCGATGAGCGTTATTTAACTACAAGGCGGCTGGGTTCTTGGCAGGACGACGTGCGGTCACCCCGACCCGGTCCCAGCCGCTGCGCGGCGGCGCCCATCCCCGGCCGCCCCTGCGCCGGGGCGGCCTCGTCGTGCCCGCCTGCTACCTGGCGGCCGCGCTTCTCGTCACCTGGCGTCTGTGGGCCGATCCGGCGTCCAGGTTCGCGGCGCCCAACGCGGGCGACGCCGACCTGTTCTCCTGGTACCTGCGGTACGCGGCCACGGCGGTCGGCCACGGTCACCTGCCCGCACTGGTGACCAGCGCGATGAACACGCCCGTCGGCGTCAACCTGATGTGGAACACGTCGCTGCTGCTGCCCGGCGTGCTGCTGACTCCGGTGACCCTGCTGCTCGGCCCGCAGGTGAGCCTGGTCGTTCTGACGACGGTCGGCTTCGCCGGGTCGGCCTGGGCCTTGTTCGGCGTGCTGCGGCGCTGGCAGCTGAGCACCGCCGCGGCCGCGCTGGCCGGCGCCGTCTACGGGTTCTCGCCGGCGCTGCTGCACTCAGCGGTCGGCCACTACAACCTGCTCCTGGGCATCCTGCCGCCGCTGATCGTCGACGCCGGCGTCCGGGTGGCCGCCGGACCGCTGTACCCGGCCGGCCGGGAGCCACGCGACCCGGTCGGCCGTAGCTGGGCTGGCCGTGGCTGGGGCCGCGTGCCCGCGCCGGTGCGGGCCGGGGCCTGGCTCGGCCTGCTGGTCGCCGCCCAGGTGTTCATCAGCGAGGAACTCGCCCTGATCACCGCCCTGACGGGGGTTCTCGCCGTCGCCGCCCTGGCCGCCGTCCGGCCGACGGCGGCGGTGCGGCGGATTCTTCCCGCAGCGGCCGGGCTCATCGTCGGCGGCGCCGTCACGCTGGCGCTGGCCGGGCCAGCGCTGTGGACTCAGTTCCGGGGGCCGCTCGTCCAGCACGGGCCGCTCTATCCGCCGGACTACTACGTGAACGAGCCGTCGGGGTTCGTCACGCCGTCGGCGTACTTGTTCTTCCACACCGCGGGCAGCGCAACGACGGCCGCGGGCTACCACGGCGGGCTGACCGAGTACCTGGCCTACCTGGGCTGGCCGCTGATCATCGTGCTCGCGCTGGCGGCGGTCGTCAGCTGGCGCAGGCCCGCGGGCCTGGCGGCGGCGTTCACGCTGGTGATGCTGGTGATCTTCTCGTTCGGCGGCCATCCGCAGACGGGCGGAGTCCCCGATCCCTCGGTGAGCCTGCCCTGGCACTGGCTCGAGGAGCACCAGCTGCTGTCGTCGATCCTGCCGGACCGGCTGTCGATCCTGGCCGACGGCGCGGCCGCGGTCTTGCTCGCCGTGGGAACCGACGAAGTCGCTGGCCGGCTGGCCGCCAGGCGGCGACTCAGGGCGGGTGACCGCCCGGCGAGCGCTGGTCAGGTGCCCGCCGTGGTGCTGACGGTCGCCGTGCTCGCCTGCCTGCCGCTGCTGCCCAGGCCGCTCCCGGCCGGGACGACGACACCGCTGCCGCACGGCTGGTCAGCGACCTTCACCGCGCTGCACCTGCCGGCTGGCGCTGCGGTCCTCGTCGTGCCCGTTCCGACCAACATCCTGACCGCCGCGATGCGCTGGCAGGCCGACACCGGCCAGCCGTCCGCGCTCGTCGGCGGGTACTTCATCGGACCCGGCGCGGGCGGCCAGGCCTACATCGGCGGCAACGGGGTCAGCCCCACCGCCTGGTACCTCGACCAGCTCTGGGCGGCCGGGCTGCCGTCGGCCAGCACGTTCGCCGGCGCCGCCCTGGCCGCCGGCCTGCCGGTCGCGACACCATCCGGGCCGGCCTCGGTCAGCAAGGTGCCCGCGCTGTCGCAGGTGCGGGCCGACCTGGCGGCCTGGCACCCCGCCGCGGTCGTGGCGGTGACCGCGGCCAGCTCGCCGCTGGCTAGCTATCTGGTGATGCTGCTCGGCCCGCCGACGATCCAGTCTGGCACGGTCATCGCCTGGCGCCGCTGAGCGGGCCAGCCGAGTGGAGCCGGGCCGGCACCGGGTCGAACGACATCGGGTCGAACGACATCGGCGGGCCTGACCTAAGTTACTCTTCGGTAACCGAGCGGACACCGGACCGGCTGTCGGCCGCGGATCCTGGACGCGGCCGGCGTACGCTGGCACCCAACGCCGTCCCCGGAGGTCGATTTGGCGCTGCGGATCATCATCGGACTTGTCCTGACCGTGATCGCCTTCGCGGTCGCTGGCCGCCGGCTGTGGTGGCTCTACCGGCTCGGCCGGAGCGGCCAGCCCGCCCCGGAACGGATCGCGGCCGTCAGGGAGCATCCGGGCCGCGGCGCGGAGACCGAGGCCACCGAGGTTCTCGGCCAGCGCAAGCTGCTGCAATGGACCGTCCCTGGCATCGCGCACTTCCTGACCTTCTGGGGCTTCACGGTCCTGCTCCTGACGATCATCGAGTCCTACGGGGACCTGTTCAGCAAGACGTTCGCTCTGCCGTGGATCGGGCACTGGGCGTTCATCGGGTTCATCGAGGACCTGTTCGCGATCGCGGTCCTGGTCGGGATCGGCACCTTCGCGGTGATCCGGCTGCGCAGCAATCCGAAGACCGAGGGGCGCAAGTCCCGCTTCGCTGGTTCGCACACCAGCGCGGCCTGGCTCGTTCTGATCCTGATCTTCCTGGTCATCGCGACGCTGCTGCTGTACCGCGGCGCCCAGATCAACACCGGTGACTTCCCGTACGCCCACGGCGCGTTCGCGTCCCAGATCGTCGGCCACTGGTTCGCGCCGCTGGGCAAGAGCGCTAACCAGGCGATCGAGACGGCCATGATCCTGCTCCAGCTCGCGGTCGTGTTCGGTTTCCTCGTCCTCGTGACCTACTCCAAGCACCTGCACATCTTCCTCGCCCCGGTCAACGTGCTGTTCTCGCGGCGCCCGGACGGGCTAGGAGCCCTGCAGCCGATGCGCTCGAACGGCAAGGTGCTGGACTTCGAGGAAGCCGATCCCGATACCGACATCTTCGGTCTCGGCAAGGTCGAGGACCTGACCTGGAAGGGCATGCTCGACCTCGGCACCTGCACCGAGTGCGGCCGCTGCCAGTCGCAGTGCCCGGCGTGGGCGACCGACAAGCCGCTGTCGCCGAAGATGCTGATCCTCGACCTGCGCGACCACGCGTTCGCCAAGGCGCCGTATCTGCTGGCCACGTCGGACGAGGCCAGGGACGCCCTGCCAGAGGCCGTCAAGGCCGAGGCGCAACGGCCGCTGGTCGGAACGGCCGAGGCGAACGGGGTGATCGATCCCGACGTGCTCTGGTCCTGTACCAACTGCGGGGCGTGCGTGAACGAGTGCCCGGTCGACATCGAGCACATCGACCACATCACCGGGATGCGCCGGCACCAGGTCCTGATCGAGTCGGAGTTCCCGGTCGAGGCGTCCGGGATGCTGAAGAACCTGGAGAACAAGGGCGACCCGTGGGGGATGGGCGAGTCGAAGCGGTCCGAGTGGATGACCGAGCTCGATTTCGAGGTGCCGGTCGTCAACGGCCAGATCGGCGACGACGTCGAGTACCTGTTCTGGGTCGGGTGCGCGGGCGCGCTCGAGGACCGGGCCAAGAAGACGACCAAGGCGATCGCGAGCCTGCTGAACACCGCGGGCGTGTCGTTCGCCGTGCTCGGGCAGGCCGAGACCTGCACCGGCGATCCGGCCCGGCGGATGGGCAACGAGTTCGTCTTCTCGATGCTCGCCCAGCAGAACGTCGAGACGCTGAACGAGGCGGGGGCCCGCAAGATCATCGCGAGCTGCCCGCACTGCTTCAACACGATCGCCAACGAGTACCCGCAGCTCGGCGGCAACTACGAGGTAATCCATCACACCCAGCTGCTGGCCCGGCTGGTCGAGGAGGGCAAGCTCACCCCGGTCACCCCGATCGAGGAGAAGATCACCTACCACGACCCGTGCTTCCTCGGCCGGCACAACAAGGTGTACACCCCGCCCAGGGAGATCATGGAGAAGGTGCCGGGGATCCAGGCGCAGGAGATGCACCGATGCAAGGAGCGCGGCTTCTGCTGCGGCGCCGGCGGCGCCCGGATGTGGATGGAGGAGCGGATCGGCAAGCGGATCAACGTCGAGCGGATCGACGAGGCGCTCGGCACCAACCCGGACACGATCTCCACGGGCTGCCCGTACTGCCTGGTGATGCTCGGCGACGCGGTCAGCGCGAAGCAGAGTTCGGGCGAGGCCAAGGAGTCCCTTCAGGTCGTCGACGTGGCGCAACTGCTGGCCCGTTCGGTCGCCAGGCCCGAGCCGGCCGCACCAGCCGCACCGGCTGGGTCGGCGGGACCTGCCGGGCCTGCCGCGGACTAGGCCGCGGCGGCCGGCGGGCGGCGGGGGGAGAGCGGGGAGGCAACGGTGGAGACGCGGCGGGCCGAGTCGTTCAGCGACGGCGTGTTCGCCGTCGCGATCACCGTGCTCGTGTTCAACCTGCTGCCGATTGCCAAGGACGGAATCAGGTTCGATGAGCTGGTAAAGGACGCCTGGCCGCAGTACGCGGGTTACGTCGTGAGCTTCCTCACGATCGGGATCATGTGGCTGAACCACCACACCCTGATGGCCCAGCTGGCCAGGGTCGACCGGATCACCCTGGTCATCAACACGTTCCTGCTCATGGGCGTGGTGGCGGTGCCGTTCCCGACCGCCCTCGTGGCCGACAATCTGGCGCACGGAACCAAGGTGGAGAGCGCACGGCTGGCCGCCGTGGTCTACGGGCTACTGCTGATCGCGATCTCGATCGCCTATTCCGGTCTGTGGATGTACGTGGCGGCGAATCAGGCCAGGCTCGGCAACCGGAGGATCAGGACGCCCGTGGAAGCGACCATCCGCTTCAGTGCGGGCCTGGTCGGCTACGTCGCCGGCACCCTGGTCGCCGCCTTCGGCTCGCCTTACCTGGCCCTCGTCATCTTCGCCGCGGTCGCGGTGTACTACCTGTTCGACCACCTGCCCGACCCGACCGCGGGCGAGGCCGGCCAGCCCGGAGACGCTGCCGCTGGCACCCGCGCCGACCCTGCCGCTGATCCGGCCGCCGGTCCGCCCCCGCCCCCGCCCCTGCCCCCGCCCCCTGGGGCTGAGCAACAGCGATGGGCCATGGCCCGCGCTGTATAGCAACGGTGGTGGCCCATCGCTGTTGCCGGGCTGGGGCTTCCGTCAGACGGGAGCGTGGGTCATGGGGCGGGTGGGGAGCCAGATGCGGACCCTGGTGCCGTGGCCCGGCCAGGACTCCAGCGTCGCCTGGCCGCCATGGGCGGTCGCGATCGCCTGCACGATCGACAGGCCCAGCCCGCTGCCGCCGCCCGAGGAGCAATCCGGGCGCGTGCCCTGAGCGTCATCGCCCTGGTCGGGCGCGCCGTTCCCGTACTCGGCCGCCCGGTGGAACCGGTCGAACGCCCGTGCGGCGTCCTGCTGTGCCATCCCCGGCCCGGCGTCAGCCACCTCGATCAGCACGCCGCCCTGGACCGGCCCGAGCCGGACGGCGACCTGGGCCGTTGGCGGCGTGTGGGCCCGGACGTTGCCGAGCAGATTGGCCAGCACCTGCCGGATCCGGCGCTCGTCGACGACCGCGATCAGCCGGGGCGGCGCCTGGGCACTGATCGGCCGCTCCGGCTCGACCGCCATCGCGTCCGCCACCGCGTCCCGGACGACGATCGCCAGGTCGGTCTCGGTGAGGTCCAGCGATGAGGTCCGGTCCAGCCGGGCCAGCTCGAGCAGCTCGGCGACGAGCGTCGACATCCGCTGCGCTTCCTGCTCGATCCGGCGCATGGCTCCCGGCAGCTGCTCGGGGCCGAGCGCGCCCTGCCGGTACAGCTCGGCGTACCCGCGGATGGTGGTCAGCGGCGTGCGCAGCTCGTGGGACGCGTCGGCGGCGAACTCCCTGACCTTGCGTTCGGAGCTGAGCCGGGCGCCGAAGGCCTGCTGGATCCGGTCCAGCATGGTATTGATCGCCGCGCCCAGCCGGCCGACCTCGGTCTGATCGTCGGCCTCGGCCATCCGCGCGGTCAGGTCACCCCGGGCCGTGATGTCGTTGGCCGTGCTCGCCATCCGGTCAAGGGGTCCTAGACCGCGGCCGATCAGCCACTGCCCGCCGACTGCCAGCAGCGCGATCAGGCCCCCTCCGGTGATCATTTCCTTGAAAATGAGCCCGCGCAGCTGCCTCTGCACGGAGGTGGCGAGCTCAGCGACGATCAGCACGCTCGGCCGGTGCGACGGATTCTCGGTCGCCGGGATCAGCCGCGCCGCGGCCCGCAGCTCTGAGTTGTTGGGCCCGAACGAGCGGTCGCCCTTGCCGAGGCGGAGAACGGTCTGCGGGCCCAGCCGCCTGATCGCCCTGGCGAGCGGAATCGCCAGCGGCCGGTCGGTGTTCAGCGGCTGCACGGCGAACGGGCCGAAGGTCGCCTCGACGGCGGCGACGCCGCGGGCCGGCCGCGGATGATGTCGCCCGGGCTGCGGGTGCTCTCGGCCAGGATCGTCGCGTTGAACTGGCTCCTGAGGTGCTGCGCGAAGAGCGTCGTGCTGACGATGCCCATGATCAGCAGGAAGACGGCCGTGACCGCGATCTGCAGCAGCAGCAGCCTGGTCCGCAGCGACATTCCGCGCGAGCCGCTCGCTGGCTGCCCGGCGGCGGTCGCTCTCGGATCTCCTGTCCCCGGTTCCGCGCCCGCTCCGCTCATTGCGAGCCGGGCTCCGCCCCCCGATGGCCGGGCTCCGCCCCCTGATGGCCGGGCTCCGCCCCCCGGTCGGGCTCGGGTGCGCCGTGGACGCCGGGCGGTGCGGCCTGCGGAACCTGTTCGATCGGCCCGGTTCCAGGGTCGTGCTGCCAGGTCTGCGTGGCCTGGTGGGCCCGGTGAGCCGCCGCGTGCTCGGGCAGCCGCAGGCTGTAGCCGACGCCGCGCTGGGTGTGGATCAGCGGCGGGCCGAGCGGGTCGAGCTTGCGGCGCAGGTAGCTGACGTAGGTCTCGACGATCTGGGACTCGCCAGCGTAGTCCCAGCCCCAGACATTCTCGAGCAGCTGCGCGCGGGTCAGGACCCGGCCCTGGTGACGCATCAGGTAGGCGAGCAGCCGGAACTCCGTGGGTGAGAGCTCCACCGGAGTGCCCGCCCGGCGGACCATCCAGCGAGACTCGTCGAGCTCGAGATCGCCGGCCCGGAGCGTGCCGTCCTGGTCACCCGGCTGGGCCGGCGGCGCGGACCTGGACGCGCGCCGCAGCACCGCCCGGACCCTGGCCACGAGGGCCTCGACGGAGAACGGCTTGGTTACGTAGTCGTCGCCGCCGATGGCCAGTCCGGTCACCGTGTCGGACGACGTGTCCCTGGCGGTCAGGAAGATCACCGGGACCTCGTTGCCCTCCGCCCTGAGCCGGCGGCAGACCTCGAAGCCGTCGATATCGGGCAGCATCACGTCGAGGACGATCAGGTCAGGCAGCGTCGCCTCGGCCTGGCGGATCGCGTCGGTGCCGTTCGCGGCCGTGCTGACGGTGCAGCCGTGGAACTTCAGCGCGACCTGCACGAGCTCGCGAATGTTCGGCTCGTCGTCGACGACGAGCACCCGTGGTATCCGGTCCGCTTCGGCCATGACTGGTGCTGGCTCACTGTTCGCTTGATGAATCTCAGCTGATCGAATGGGGCTGTACTGCCCTGACCAGGAGCGTACGGGATAGAACGGCATGGCGTGCCGGGCCGTTCATGCGGTCCTGGCTAGCCGATGATGAAGACCCGGCGCGCGTTGTCGGCACCGTCCGCCAGCAGGCCCACGACGGCGACTTTCCGGCCGTCTGACAACGCGGCCGCGTCGGTCCGGTGGCCACCCCGCTTCACGATGGTCGTGCTGGCCAGATTCCAGGTCCAGGTCGTGCCATCGGCCGCCTTGACGACCATGGAACCCGGCGAGACGCTCTGGATCGCGCCGCGCTCGAAGGCCAGCGTCTTCGGGCCCTTCTTGGTCGCGAAGGTGACCTGGCCGTGCTCCGCGCGGCGCACCAGCTGGCGCAGCCTCAGCCGGAGCCTGCGGTAGCGACTCAGGCAGGAGCGCAGCTTGGCCCGGGCCGCGCGGAGATGGCCGGTTGCGCGCAGGTGTCTCGCGGCGGTTACGCACGCGCGGACGCCGCCGACGGCCCGCCGGGCGGCCAGGCCGGCCCGGTTGCCCGGTCCCGCGGTGATGCTGGCCGATCGCACGGTCGCCGCCAGGCCGAGCGAGCCGGCCGTGGCCGAGTCGCCGCCGCCGGACGCCCGCCCGCCGCCGCCGCCGGACGCTCGCCCGCCGCCGCTGGCCAGCAGCGCGCTGGCGGCCCGCGGGCTGGCGCCGCCGCCGGTCAGGCTGACCCCGGCCGCGATGCCGCCGGCCAGGATCGCGCCCACCGCGAGGCCGGCCATCCAGCGCGCGGCCGTGCCGAAGCGACGGCGCCGCGTCCGGGTCGCTGGCTGGTCGGGCCAGCCGCCAGTTTGCTTTGTGTTCAGCTCATCCATGCCAGCGACCCTGCCAGCCTGGGCTGGGACATCAGCGGGCAGATGCTGGGATTTGCATGAGAACGGGCTACATCCGGTCAGGCACCGGGATGCCGAGCAGGTCAAGCCCGGCCAGCAGCACCTTCAGCGTCAGCGCGGACAGCGCCAGCCGTGACGTCACGAGCTCCTGGCTGTCGGCCTTGAGTACCGGGCACTGCTCGTAGAAGGTCGTGAAGTCACTGGCCAGGTCGAACACGAATCCGGCCAGCTTGTGCGGCTCCGCCGTCGCCGCGGACTCGGCGACGGCAGCGCCGAAGCCGAGCAGCCGCAGGGCCAGGGCTCGCTCGGCGGGCGCGGTCAGGATGATCGGCCCGGCCGCCGCTTCCGGCTGCAGGCCGGCCCGGTGGAAGATCGACCTGATCCGGGCCGTCGCGTACTGCAGGTACGGCCCGGTATTGCCGGTCAGCGCCAGCATCCGGTCGAAGTCGAGCATGTAGCTCGAATCCCGGGCGACGGACAGGTCCGCGTACTTCAGCGCGCCGATCCCGACCGCGCGGGCGATCTGAGCCCGTAGCTCGGGGTCGTCGTACCGGTCCTTGATTACTTCCTCGGCCCGCGAGACGGCCTCGTCGATCAGGTCGATCAGCTTGACCGACTCGCCGCTGCGTGACCTGAACCGCTTCCGGTCGGTGCCCGTCACCATGCCGATCGCGGCATGCTCGGCGACGACCGAGTCGGGCAGCCAGCCGGCCTGGCGCGCGACGGCGAACACCATGGCGAAATGCTGCGCCTGCTCCGAGCCGACCACGTAGATGATCCGGTCGGCCGCCAGGTCCCTGACCCGGTACCTGATCGCGGCCATATCGGTGGTCCCGTAGCCGTAGCCTCCGTCGCTCTTGCGCAGGATCAGCGGCAGCGGGTGGCCGTCCCGGCCGGTGAAGCCCGGCGGGAACGCGCACAGCGCGCCGTCGCTGATGACCGCGATGCCGGCCTGCTCCAGGTCCCGGCAGACGTCCTCGAGCAGCGGGTTATAGAAGCTTTCCGGCGCGAGGTCGGCGTCGGTGAGCGTGACAGCGAGCCTGGCGTAGATCGCGTTGTAGTACTGCTTGCTGTCGTCGATCAGTGTCCGCCATAGCCGCAGCGTCTCGGGGTCACCGGCCTGAAGCGCCACGACCCGGCGGCGCGACCGGTCGGCGAAGACCGGATCGGCGTCGAACTTGACCTTGGCGGCCTGGTAGAACGTGTTGATCTCCCCGGCGGCGAGCTGGGCATTCGCGGCTTGCTCGCCGATGTCGATGAGATGCTCGAGCAGCATGCCGAAGTTCGTGCCCCAGTCGCCGATGTGGTTCGCGCGGATCACCGTATGGCCGAGCCGCTCCAGCATGCGGACGACGGCGTCCCCGACAATCGTCGTCCGCAGATGGCCGACGTGCATTTCCTTGGCGGTGTTGGGCGCGGAGTAGTCGACGACCACCCGCTGGACCGGGTCGCTGACCGGGACGCCGAGCTGCGGATCGCCGAGCTGGGCCGCGGCCGCCTCGCCGATCCAGGCGTCGCTGAGCGTGATGTTGATGAATCCTGGCCCGCTGACCTCGGCGCGCTCGCACAAGGGCGCCCGATCGAGGTGACTGACGATCCGGGTGGCGACGTCCCGCGGCGGCAGGCCGAGGCGCTTGGCCAGGGCCATGGCCACGTTGGCCTGGAAGTCGGCGAACGCCGACGGCCGGATCAGCGGATCGGCACCGGCGTACTCAGCTCCGAATTCGGCGGTGAGCGCCGCGCTCACGTGGGCCGCGAGCGCGGCCTGCAGATCAGCCATAGCTAGAGACTATCGAGTGCCGGCAACCTGATTGCCAGGCCGCGCCAGCGCGTGGCCGGGCGCCGCCGATCCTGCCGGCCGATCCTGCCCGCGGAGGCGGACCCCTCCATGACGATCACGTGCGGCGCAGGAAGTGCCCCTGGCGGTGCGGCCCGAGCCGCTCCCTGATCCGGTCCGCTGTGCGGCCGCGGGCCAGGTCAGCGGCGAGCTTGCAGGCCGTCGAGGTGCCCCGCTCGGTCGAGGCTCCGTGCGCGATCACCACCGTGCCCTCGAGCCCGATCAGCGCCGCGCCGCCGTACGTCTCCGAGTCGAACCTGGACGCGAGCTCGCGCAGTTCCTTGCGCTGAAGCAGCACGCCCAGCCTCGTCATCCGTGATGCCCCGAGTGCCGACCTGAACTGGCCGGCGGTGAAGGCGGCCGTCCCTTCCAGCGTCTTCAGCGCGACGTTGCCGCTGAACCCATCGGCCACGATCACGTCGACCTTGCCGGCCAGCAGGTCGCTGCCCTCCACGTTCCCGGCGAACCTGATCGGTGCCGCGCCGTGCTGCGGCTCCGCGCTGAGCAGCTCGTGGGCCCGCCTGGTGAGCTTGTTGCCTTTGCCCGGCTCCGCTCCGATGGACAGCAGGCCGGCCGCCGGGTCGGTAATCCCGAGCGCGATCTCCGCGTACGCCGAGCCCAGCTGCGCGAACTGGGCCAGCATCTCGGGCTTCGGGTCCGCGGTGGCGCCGACGTCGAGCAGCACGGTCGGATTCGGGCTGGTCGGCAGGGCGACCGCGATGGCTGGCCGGATGACCCCGGGCAGGTTGCGCAGCCGGAGCCTGGCGATGGAGACGACCGCGCCCGTCGAGCCGGCCGAGACGACGGCGCTCGCCTGGCCGAGATGGACGAGCTGGCACGCCAGCGCGATGCTCGACCTAGGCCGCCGCCAGCTGGCCAGCGCACCCTCTTCCATGGCCACCGTGTCCTCGGCCGCCACCAGGCGGATCTCGCCGAGCACCCCGTGCTGCGCGAGCAGCGGGCGTACCTGACCCGGGCGGCCGACCAGCACGACGCGAATGCCCCACTGCCGGTAGGCCGCGACCGCGCCCGCGACGATCGCGGCCGGCGCGTTGTCGCCGCCCATCGCGTCGACGGCTACCACCGGGCAGGCGGTATCCGCCCGCCGCGGCCGGTAGGTCTCGGCGGGCGGGCCGGCCTCGCCGTTCATGTCGGCGGGACCTGGTGAATCCCCGGCACCGGTAGCTGTCACGCCGGAGCCTGTGAAGCCTCCGGCAGCGCCGCGGAATCCGCGGTGGCGTCACTGGCCGGCGGCGCCACTGACCTGGCCCGCCCCTTGATGGCCAGGCAACTGAGGGACGCGACGACCAGCAGGCCGATCGGCACGATCATGGTGGCGTGCATGGCCGTCACGTACCCGGCGGCGAAGACTTCACTGGCGATCTTGTGGATCTCACTGGCCAGCGACGGCGCCGTTCCCGGCGGCAGCTTGACGTTGCCCTGCGTCGGGCTGGCGGCCTCACCATGCTGCGCCGCGGTGGCGAATCCGGCGATGAAATGGCTCCTGGCCTGCGGCGGCAGCGAGCCCGCCCGCACCGCCGCGGCGACGGGCAGCGAGACAGCCAGCCGGCTCTGCAGCAGGGCGCCGACCGCGGCCGTGCCGATGACCGCGCCTACCTGCCGGACCGTGTTGATCATGCCGGAGGCGGCGCCGGCCACCCTCGGCTCAATGTGCCGCATGGCGATCGTGGTCATCGGCGCGAAGGTGCACCCCATTCCGACCCCGGCTATGGCCAGGGTCGGAATGAAGTCCTGCCAGGTCGAGTGGGTCGTGGCGATGGCCGCGGTCAGGCCGAAGCCGATGGCGAACAGCATCAGGCCGGACATCAGGATGTACTTGCCGCCGATCCGGTCGGTCATGCGGCCGGCGACCGGTGCCACGAACATGGAGATGATCGAGGCCGGCGCCATGGTCAGGCCGGCCTTCAGGGCCGAGAAGCCGAGCGCCGACTGCAAGTAGATGGTGAAGGGCAGGAAGATGCCCATCATGCCGACCGACAAGACGCCGGAAACCCAGTTCATCAGGCTGAAATCGCGGTTGCGGAACAGGGCGAACGGCACCAGTGGCTCCTTGTCCTGGGTCCGCGCCTGGACGACCAGGAACACGGCCAGCAGCGCGATGCCGACGCCGATGACGAGCGGGATCGAGATGAACGAGGTGATGTGACCCCAGCTGTACTTCTGGCCCTCGACCAGCCCGTAGCAGATGGCGAGCAGCGCTCCGGTGGCCAGGAGCACACCGGGGACATCGAGGCGGTGCCTGGCGCCGACCCGCACGTCGGGGATCAGGAACACGCTCATCACGATGACCAGGACACCGATCGGGACGTTGATGTAGAAGATGTAGCGCCAGTCGAACGCGCTGACCAGCAGGCCGCCGAGGGTCGGGCCAGCGATCGTGGCGACACCAGCGACCGCTCCCCAGACGCCGAACGCCGAGCCGCGCCGCTCGGGCGGGAACACGGTCGTCAGGATGGCCAGCGTCTGCGGCAGCAGCAGCGCCGCGCCGACCCCCTGCGCGGCGCGGAAGGCCACCAGCCAGCCCACGCTCGGCGAAAGGCCGCACGCCGCTGAGGCCAGCGTGAACAAGATCACCCCGACGATGAACAGCCTTCGCTGCCCGAACAGGTCCCCGAGCCGGCCAGCGGTGATCAGCAGGACCGCGAGGACCAGCGCGTAGGCGTTGATCACCCACAGCACTCCGTCCAGGGTCGCGTGCAGTCTCGTGATCATGTCGGGGATCGCGATGTTCACGATCGTCAGGTCGAGCAGGGTCATGAAGAACCCGAGCGACATGACAATCAGGACGACCCACGGATTGCCGCGGTACTTAGCCACTATGACCAAACCTCTCCAGGGTCGGACCAGGAAATCCTGATCCCTGCATACCTTGCTCCCGCACTGCCCGCTCCCGCACTGCCCGCTCCCGCACTGCCCGCTCCCGCACTGCCCGCTCCCACTGCCCGCTCCGCACTGACCGCTCCCGTGCCGCCCGCGGGCGTGGCACCGATCCAGCCAGGCACGCTCCGGCAGCAGCGGTTTCAGGCCCCACGGCTATTCCCTTAGCTGTGCTCTCGGCCCGATTTAGATGCTCATGACTCGCGCGCCCGGCTTCGGGGGCTACCTCCGATGGTAGGCGCAGGTGCTGACAGCAGCACCCTGGCTGAGCAGCGGAACCGCGCGGCGGGGCAGGCCGTGGCGCTGCTCGCTGGTCCGCGCCGGCTGCGGCCCGCCCAGTTCAGGGCCGAGGTCGTCGGCACAGTATGCTCCCGGCCATGAACCTGAACGGAACGGCAGCAATTGTCTCCGGCGGCGCGAGCGGCCTCGGCGAGGCGACGGTGCGCGACCTGGCCGCGGCCGGCTGCAAGGTCGTCGTCGCCGATCTCAATGAGGCTCGCGGCGAAGGCCTTGCCGCTGAGGTCGGCGGGGTATTCGCCAGGACCGACGTGTCGGACGAGCAGTCGGTGGCCAGCGCGGTCGCGGCAGCCGAAGGGCTGGGCGCTCCGCTCCGGGTCGCGGTGAGCTGCGCGGGCATCGGCTGGGCGTCCCGCACCGTCGGCCGCGACGGCACGCCGCATGATCTCGGCGCCTACCGCAAGGTCATCGACGTCAACCTGATCGGCACCTTCAACGTGATGCGGATCGCCGCTGCTGCCATCGCCAGGACCGAGCCGGCTGACGCCGACGGCCAGCGCGGGGTGGTCATCAATACCGCCTCGATCGCCGGCCTCGAGGGGCAGACGGGACAGATCGCCTACTCGGCCTCGAAGGGCGGCATCATCGGGATGACCGTCCCGGCCGCCCGTGACCTGGCCGCCATCGGCGTGCGCGTCAACACGATCTGCCCTGGCATCATCGACACGCCTATCTACGGCGCCGGGCCCGGCAGCGATGAGTTCAAGGCGAAGCTCGTCGCGCCCGTGGTGTTCCCGAAGCGAATGGGCACCGCCGCGGAATTCGCCCAGCTGGTGAGGTCGCTGATCGAGAACGACTACATGAATGCCGATGTCATCAGGTTCGACGGCGGCATCAGGTTCCAGCCCAAGTAACCGATCCGACCCAGTAACCGATCCGATCGGAAGGCGCCGGCATGGCAGACGCGATTCGCACCGAGGTTTCCGACGGCGTCGCGGTCATCACGATCAACCGTCCTGAGGCGCGGAACGCGGTCAACGGGGACGTCGCACGCGGAATGGCGGCGGCGGTCGAGGAATTCGACGCCCGCAAGGACATCAGCGTTCTCGTGATCACCGGCGCCGGCGGAACTTTCAGCGCCGGCATGGACCTGAAGGGCTTCCTGACCGGCGACGCGCCCGTTGTCGCCGGACGGGGCTTCGCCGGGATAACCGAGCGGCCGCCGGCCAAGCCGGTCATCGCGGCCGTGGAGGGCTACGCGCTGGCCGGCGGTTTCGAGCTGGCCCTCGCCTGCGACCTGGTGGTCGCCAGCGAGGCGGCGAAGTTCGGGCTGCCCGAGGTCAGGCGCGGCCTGGTCGCCGGAGCGGGCGGCCTGCTCAGGCTGCCGCGCCGGATCCCGTACCACGTGGCCATGGAGATCGCGCTGACCGGCGAGCACTTCCCCGCCGCCAGGCTGGCGGAGGTCGGACTTGTGAATAAGCTTGTTCCGGCGGGCCAGGCCTTGTCCGCGGCGACGGAGCTTGCCGGGCGGATTGCGCTCGGTGCTCCGCTGGCCCTAGCCGCGTCCAAGCGAGTGATCGTCGAGTCAGCCGACTGGCCCGCCGCCGACGCGTTCGCCAGGCAGTCCGAGATCATCAGCCCGATCTTCAGGTCGAAGGACGCAATGGAAGGCGCGGCCGCCTTCGCCGAGAAGCGGCCGCCAGCCTGGCGCGGCGAGTAGGAGTCGCGCCCTTTGGGAGGCACGATGACTGATCACCTGATCAGCGTCGTCGTGCCGTTCTATAACAATGCCGACCTGCTCGGTGACTGCCTGGCCTCGATCGCGGCCCAGACCCACTCCGACCTCCAGGTCGTCATGGTGGACGACGGGTCGGCCGACGGCAGTGCCGCGATCGCGCGCGCCCAGGCCGCCGCCGACCCCCGGTTCGAGCTGGTCAGCGTCAGGAACGGCGGTCCCGGATGGGCCCGCAATCACGGCGTCGAAGCCGCCGCGGGCGAGTTCCTGGCCTTTGTCGACGCCGATGACCTGCTGCCCCCCGATGCCTACTCGACGATGCTCGCGGTGCTCGAGCGGTCGGGCTCGGACTTCGTATCCGGCGGCGTCCTGCGCCTGTCGGCCGCCGGGCTGGGCCGGTCAGGGCTGCACGCCCGGGCCATCAGGGCGCGCCGCCTCGGGACGTACATCTCAGCCGCGCCCGAGCTGTTCTACGACATCTCGGTCTGGAACAAGCTGTTCCGCCGGTCGTTCTGGGACGCGGCGGAACTCAGCTTCCCTGAGGGGATGCTGTGGGAAGACCTGGTCGCGATGACGAAGGCGCACGTGCTCGCGCGGTCCGTCGACGTCATCACCGATCCGGTCTACCACTGGCGGGACAGGGACAAGGGCGCCCCTTCCATCACCCAGTCCCGGGCCGACGCCGGCAACTTCCGTGACCGGTTCACTGCCCTTGGCATGATCGACGACTTCCTGCGCGCGCGGGGTACGCCGGCCATGCTCCGCCAGCATCAGCACAAGGCGCTGGTCAACGACCTGTGGCTGTACGTGCGGGACCTGCCGGGAACCAGCGCCGACTACCAGGCCGAGTTCACCAAGCTGGCCGCGGGCTACCTGCTCCAGGTGACCCCGGGGCTGACCGGGGAGCTGCCGTCGAGTCACAAGCTCGCTTACAGCCTGATCATGGCCGGCCGCCAGGCCGAGCTGATCGAGTTCGCGCAGTGGCTCGCGACCCATCCCGGCCGGACCCCGCCGATGGTGCGGGTTCGCGGCCGGCTGCGCGCCGACCTGCCGCTGCGCGGAGACCGGAGGCTCGCCATCCCGCCTGAGGTGTTCCGGCCGCAATGGCGGGAGCTTGACCCCTACGTCGCGGTCGAGAGCATCGCCTGGCAGCCCGAGCCGGAGCCCGGGCGCCCGGCCGGCCCGCAGGCCGGGTCGAGGCCCGCGGCGCTGCGGATAACGGGCTGGGCCTACGTGCCCTCGATGGACATCGCCCGCCGCCGCCACGCGACCAAGCTGGTGGTGCTGGTTCCGCGCGGCCGCCGCCGCCCGCCGCTCGTGCTGCGCGCCCGGCAGCTGAAGCGTCCCGACGTCACCGCCGCGTCCGGGCAGGATCGGTACAGCTACGACTGGTCCGGGTTCAGCTGCGACCTCAGCACCCGGCTGCTGCGGTCCGGCCGTCGCTGGCTGACCGGGACCTGGGACTGCTTCGTGCTGGTGCGGGGTCGCGCGGTATGGCGGCCGGCCAGGCTGCATGCGGCCGGCCCGCTGCCCGCCGACCCGGGGCCGCGGCTGATCGCGCCCGGCCTGACCCTTGCCGCGCGGTGGACCGGCGGCCGGCTGGAGGTGCGGCTCGGGCCCGACCCCGCCGCCGGGCCGCCATGACCGAGCTCGGCTGGGCGGACGACGGCCAGCTGTGGCTGCGCGGCACAATGCCTGCCGGGGCGGCCGCCGACGGCCAGGTCGTCCTGCGGCACCTGGACGGCTGGGACATCCGCAGCGTGCGGCTCCGCGTCGACGGCAGCAGCTTCAGCGCCATGGTTCCCGTCGATTCGATGGAAGTATTCGGCACCCGTCAGCCGCTGCGCGACGGCCAGTGGGAAGTAACGCTGAGCACCGCGGGCGGGCCGCTCGGCGCCGGGCCCGTCGCTGTCGACCGCAGGCGGGTCAGCATCGGCCGCAAGGTCTACCGGTGCGGCGCTGTGCCCGCAAGTCCTGGTCCCGATGGTTCCGGCCTGCGGCTCGTCGTCGGCCCGGCGCTCGGCCCGGCCGAGCGCGGCCGGATCCGGCGCCGCCTGCTCCGGGACATTTACTACCGCCTCCAGCGGCTGCTGCCGGTGCGCGACGAGATCCTGCTCAGCAGCTTCCACGGCAAGCAGTGCGGGGACAACCCCCGCGGCATTGCTGATGAGCTGCGCCGTCGCGGTGACCGCCGGAAGAACATCTGGGCGATTAACGACTGGTCGGTGCCGGTGCCGGAAGGGGCCGCGGCGGTGCTGATCGGAACTCGTGCCTACTTCGCCGCGCTGGCCAGGTCGAGATACCTGGTCTACAACGACCACGTGCCGCTGCCCTACCGCAAGCGCCGCGGCCAGCGGCATGTCCAGACCTGGCACGGGACGCCGCTCAAGCGGATCGGCTACGACATCGGCGAGCCCGCGATGGCCAGCGGCCGCCGGTACCTGCGCTACATGGCGGCGGACGTCGCCCAGTGGGACATGCTGCTGTCGCCGAACCCGTTCAGCACCCCGATCATGCGGCAGGCCTTCGGGTTCGCCGGCGAGATCTGCGAGACCGGCTACCCGCGGGACGACGCGCTGGTGGCGGCCGAGGCGGAGGCGGATCCGGCGAGCGCCGTGCGGCAGCGGCTCGGCCTTCCGCCCGGCAAGCGGGTGGCGATGTACGTTCCGACCTGGCGGGACAATCAGCATGACGCGAGCGGCCGCTACCTGCTTGACTTCCGGCTCGACCTGGCGGCGGCCAGCCGGCGCCTGGGCCAGGAGTGGGTACTCCTGATCAGGGGCCACCACCTGATGGCGGGCGGAATCCCGGCCGTGACGGCCGGCGGATTCGCCCTCGACGTGACCGGATACCCCGACATCGGCGATCTGCTGCAGGTGACCGACGTGCTCATCACGGACTACTCATCGGTCATGTTCGACTTTGCCCCGACCGGCCGGCCGATGCTCTTCTTCACCTATGACCTCGAGCAGTACCGTGATCAGATCCGCGGCTTCTACTTCGATTTCGAGGCGGAGGCGCCTGGCCCGCTGCTAGCGACCTCGGACGAGGTGGTGGCCGCGCTGGCCGGCATCGACTCGGTTGCCGCCAGGTACCAGCAGGCGGCGGCGGCGTTCGCGGCCAGATTCTGCCCGCTCGACGACGGCAAGGCGGCCGCGCGCGCGTGTGACCGCATCTTCGGCAGCTAAGACCGGCCGGGAGGAACTCGCATGCGTGGCACGTCATCCGGTGCGGCGGTGTCCCGGCCGCCGTCCGGAGCGGGTTCCGGCGGGCGGGACGGCTCGCGGCGCGGAAGCTGGCACCCGCCCGGCTGGCTCACCGTCGTCATTCCCGCGCTGGCTGAGCTGATCGTCGGCGGGTACCGGATCGGGGGCCCGTCGCTGTGGCGCGACGAGGCGGCCACGATCTCGGGCTCGCAGCGGCCGGTCTCCGCCATCGCGGCCATGGTGCAGCACGAGGACGCCGTCCACGGGCCGTATTACCTGCTGATGCACCTGGTCATCGCGGCGGGCGGAATATCGGCGACCGTGCTCCGGCTGCCGTCGCTGATCGCGATGTGCCTGGCGGCGGGCCTGACCGCGGCTCTCGGGCGGCGGCTGGCGCAGGCGTCGGGGATGGCGGCTCCGCAGGCGGCCGGCCTGCTGGCCGGGCTGGCGCTGGCCGCGGTCCCGCTGACGACCAGATACGCCCAGGAGGCCAGGCCGTACGCGCTGACGACGCTCTTCGCGGTGCTCGCCACCTACCTGCTCGTCCGCGCCGTAGCCAGCCCGCGCTGGCCGTGGTGGATCCTGTACGCCGCTGCGCTGGTGCTGACCGGCTTGTTCAGCCTGGCGTCCATGCTGCTGGTCGGGGCGCATCTGGTCAGCCTGCTGGTGGCCAGGCGGACGTCGGCAGCGGATGACGCGAGGGCGGAACGCCCGCCGTGGCGCCGCGTGCTGGGACCCTGGCTGGCGGCCTGCGCCGCGGCAGCGGTGCTGCTCACGCCCATCGCGGTGCTCAGCGCGGGTCAGTCAGCCCAGCTGAACTGGGTGCGGACGCCGGACCTGAGCACGATCGCGACCCTGGTCCGCGACTTCGCCGGGACCGCGGTGCTGATACCGGTGGTCGCGCTGCTCGCCGCGGCGGGCTGCGCGGAAGGAGCCGGCGTTCGCCGGGTCGGCGGCCTGACGCTGACCGCGATCGCGCTGCCCTGGCTGGTGCTGCCGCCGGCGCTGCTGCTCGCCGTCTCGCTCGCCCACCCGCTGTACGTGGAGCGCTATGTCCTGTTCTGCTGGCCTGCGCTGGGCCTGCTGACCTCGGCCGGCCTGATCTGGCTGGCCAGGATGACCCGGCGGGCGCTGGCCGGCCGCGGCCTGCCTGCCCGGCGGGCCGACCTGCTCGCCGCCGCTGCGCCCGCCGCGGTCATCCTGGTCCTCGCGGCCGCGCTGATCGGTCCGCAGCGTGCCATCAGGCAGGACGACGCCAGAGCCGACAACCTGCGCGCGGTCGCAGCGGTGATCGCCCGGCATGAGCTGCGAGGTGATGCGATCTTGTACCTGCCACGGGACACCGAGCTCGTCAGCGTGGCCTACCCGGCCCCGTTCCGGCAGCTGCGCGATATCGGTCTCGGGCGATCGGCGATCGCCTCGGGTACCCTGCGCGGCACGCAGGCTGCGCCCGCAGTGGTGGCCGCGAGGCTACGGCAGGCGGGGCGGGTCTGGACCGTCCAGTGGGCGGTCCCGCTGTCGCGCACGACCGAGGCGCCAGCGGGCGAGACCAGGCTGCTGGCGCCGTTGCGCATGATCGGCCGCTGGCGCGTCCAGTCTGTAATACTCCGCCTGTACCTGGTCGGCGCGCACCGCGCATGACCGGCGCTGCAGGCAGTTCGGATGCGGCCGCGGTCCGTCGTGCGCCGGTCTTAGGCCGCATACCGACTATTATCTGGTCAGTCTCGCCCCAGAGAGGTGTCGGCCCTGAGAGGTACTCGCATGCGTGGCGTGCAATCTGATCCGGCTGCGGCTCCTGACCGGCCGCTGGCCGAGCCTGACCGGCCTGCTGACGAGCGGCCGGGCGGCCGTCAGCTGCCGGGCTGGCTCGTAGTCGCTCTGCCCGCCCTGGTCGAGCTGGTCGTGGGGGGCTACCGGATCAGCGGTCCCTCGTTCTGGCGAGACGAGGCCTACACGATCACCGGCTCGCAGCGCCCGGCCAGCGCGATCCTGGCCATGATTCCGCACGAGGACGCCTTCCATGGCCTCTACCTCCTGCTGATGCACCCCGTCATCGCGATCTGGGGCACCTCGGAAACCGCTCTGCGGCTGCCGTCGCTGATCGCGATGTGCGCGGCCGTCGGGCTGACCGCCGCCCTTGGCCGGCGCCTGGCCAGGGAGTCGGCGCTGCCCGGCGCGCCGGTGATCGGGCTGATCGCCGGGCTGCTGCTGGCCGCGCTCCCGGTGACGACCAGGTACGCCCAGGAGGGCAGGCCATACGCCCTGACCGTGCTGTTCGCGGTGCTCGCGACCTACCTGCTGGTGCAGGCCGTTACCCGCCCCGGGCGGCGCTGGTGGGCACTGTATGCCGCCGCGGTGGTTGTCACCGGGTACTTCGACCTGGCTGCCGTGCTGCTGCTCGCGGCGCACGGCGTCAGCCTGCTCATGGCGCGTCGGGCGGTGCGGGCGGACAGTGCTGGGCCGGGGACCGCTACCACGCCAGGAGCCGGGACCGGCGGCCCGATCTCAGCCGGCGTGCTCAGGCGCTGGCTCGTCGCTAGCGCGGCCGCGGCGATTGTGCTCAGCCCGGTCGCCATCCTCAGCTTCGTCCAGAAGGATCAGCTGGACTGGGTGCAGCCGCCGCACTGGTCGGATGTCATGACGCTGCTCAGCGAATTCGCCGGGACAAGCTGGCTGATCGCGGTCGCCGTCGTGCTCGCGGTGCTGGGCTGCATCGTCGGCCCCGGCCTGCGCCGCGGTGGCGGGCTGACGCTCGCGGTCATCGCGCTGCCGTGGCTGGTGCTGGCGCCGACGCTGCTGCTGGTCGTCTCGATCGTGCACCCCGTCTACGTCGACCGCTATATCCTCTACTGCCTGCCGGCCCTGGTGCTGATGAGCTCGGCCGGGCTGGTCTGGCTGGTCAGGCTGACCGGGCGGCTGGTCGCGCGCCGATGGACGGGACGCCGGGCGGCCGTGCTCTCCGTCGTCCCGTCGGCCGCCCTGGCGGTGCTGTTCGCCGGCTTGGTGATCAGCCCGCAGGTCGCGATCAGGCAGCCTGACAGCCGGGCAGACAACCTGCGCCTGCTGGCGTCCATCGTGGCCACGAACGAGCGGCCCGGTGACGCGATCTTGTACCTGCCGCGCAAGACCGCGGTGATCGGAATGGCTTACGCGGCTCCGTTCAGCAAGCTGCGGGACGTCGGGCTCCAGGAGGCACCGATCCCCTCGAACACGCTGCGCGGGATTCCGGCTGCGCCCAGCGTCGTGGCGGCCAGGATGCCGACAGTGCGGCGGATCTGGACGGTGGAATGGCTGCACCCGCTGGCGCCGGACAGCGAGCCGCCGGCTGACCTGGTCAAGCTGCTCGCCCCGATGCACATGGTCGGCAGCTGGCAGATCCAGTCGGTGCTGCTGTGCTTGTACGCGGTCGGCTCGCACTGAGGTTGATGGTGCCCCGCCGTCTCCTGACCGGAGGCGGCGGGGCACCGGCATGTGTGCTGGTCGGCCGGAACGGGGGCTTCGGCCGGCCAGTGGCCCGGCGCCCGCGCCTGGGGGTGGCGCGCGGCTGCCGGGGTGTCTGACCAGAACGGGGGCACCGGCCAGGCTTGGCGGCCCGGCGGGGGGTGCCGGGCGGCGCGCGGGGGTGGGCTAGCTGGGGATGGCTGGTGCGTAGGCGGCGAGGGTGTGGCGGAGTTTGCCGCGGGCGCGGTGCAGGCGGGACATGACGGTGCCGAGGGGGGTGCCCATCATGGCGGCGACTTCGCGGTAGGGGTAGCCCTCGACGTCGGCGAGCCAGATGGCGGTGCGGAAGTCGGGGGGCAGGTCGCGGAGGGCGTTGAGGATGGAGGTGTCGGTGATCTTGTCGAGGGCTTCGGCTTCGGCGGAGCGGGCGGCGGGGGCGAGGGGGTCGGCGTGCCAGTCGGCGGCGGGGTCGGCGCCGGGGGCGATGGCGGGCTCGCGCTTGCGCTTGCGGTAGGTGTTGATGAAGGTGTTGGCGAGGATCTTGTGGAGCCAGGCGCGGAGGTTGGTGCCGGGGGTGTACTGGGCGAAGGCGGTGTAGGCCTTGGTGAGGGTGTCCTGGACGAGGTCCTCGGCGTCGGCGGGGTTGCGGGTCATCCGCAGGGCGGCGGGGTAGAGCTGGCCGAGGTAGGGGCGGACCTGCTGCTCGAAGTCCTCGTGCGCGGTGCCGCCCGGGGCGGGGGCCGGGACGGGGACCGGGGCCGTGGCGTGGGTCACGGTAGTCATCTGGAGTAGCTCCCTCGTGGTTGGTCACTACTAAGACGCCGCAGACCCCCGGCTGGACTCGTGATCTGAGTTACACACCACCTACACATCGCGATCAGCTCCCTTTCGCCCGCGGCCGACCAGGTCAGCTCGCGCTCAGCGGCCGCACAGGTCAGCTCGCGCGCCGGCCGCCGCATCGTGAATTCGTAGCGGAGCCAGAGTCGGATGGTTACGAATAGGTAACGTTTGTCGTCTAGGCGGCCCCAAAATGGACGAAGATTCAACGAACCATCCCGAGCGAGCGATAGACACGAAAGCTGACCGGTTGATGCACCGAGCCCCTGAGGGGAGACGATGGCCTCAGAGGCATCGGCGCCAGCGCCCGCGAGCGGCGGCCCTGGCGCCGTCGCATCTTCCGCCGCGCCCGCCCCGCCTCCAACTGGCGGGGCACCTGGCCAGACGGCCAGCCAGACCGCCACCCGGGCAGCAACCCGGGTCGCAGGCGGCCGGCGCGGCGGCAGGCACACGATGGCTCGCGCCAGCGCGCCAGCAAGGCAGGCCGGAACCGGGCGGCCGGCGGCGGCAGTGCCAGCCGCACGGCGCCGGCCCGGTCGCTGGCGGGTGCTGCTGCACCCGCTGACGATCATCTGCGCCGTGCAGGCCGGATGCTCGCTCAGCCTGGTCTGGGCCAACACCGCCTTCACCGACGAGGCGGACTACCTGCGGCTCGGCCACCTGGTCATCGCCAGCTGGCTGGACGGGAAATCCTGGCCGGCGACCTACGCCGAGAAGATCCTCTCGGGCTCGCCGCTCATCTACCCGCCCGTCGGCGCGATGGCTGACCGCCTGGGCGGGCTGGCCGGCGCGCGGATCCTGTCGCTCGCGTTCCTGGTCGCCGCCACGGTGCTGCTCTACTCAGCCACCAGGCGGCTGCTCGGCCGCACGGAGGCGGTCATCGCGGCCGCCCTATGGGCGCTCAGCGAGCCGGTCATCCGGCTGGCCTTCGCGACCTATGACCCCCTGTCAGTCTTCCTGGTCGCGCTCGCGGCCTGGCTGGCTGTTCAGGCCGGCTACCGCGGCCGGCCCCGCGCGCTGATCGCCGCCTGCGCCGCGGCGCTTGCCCTGTCTACCGCGACGGCCTACTCCGGGCTGGTCATCGATCCGGTGGTGATCGCCTTCGCGTTCCTGGTCTGGCGGTCCCGGTTCGGGATCCGGCGAGCCTGCTACTCGACGGCCTGCCTGGCCGGAGGCGGGCTGGTCTTCTTCGCCCTGCTGATCTCGGCGTCGCGGTCCTGGCCGGGGATCGCGTTCTCGGTCGTCAACCGCCAGGTGGACGACTACCAGAGCGCCCGGGTGATCCTCATCGACGTCCTGGCCTACTCCGGGCTGATCATCGTGGCCGCGCTGACCGGGGCTGGCATCGCGATCAGGGCGCAGGACCGGCAGCGGCGCGCGCTGCTGGTCCTGCTGGGCGGCACGGCGCTGGTGGTGCCGGCAGCCCAGTTCTACGTCCGGACCGGCTGGGCCCTGGACAAGCACCTCGCCTACGGGATCTGGTTCGCCGCGATGGCGGCCGGTTACGGCGGCCGGATGACGGTCAGCTGGCTGTCGGCGTCGCTGCGCGATCGCCGGGGCATCGTGGCGCTGGTCGGCGTAGCCGCGCTGATCGTGGCCGGGGCGGCGGACCGGCAGCTAGCGTCGGTGACCTTCCGGGCCTGGCCGAACGCCACCGCGTTCATCACCTCGTTCAGGCCGGTCGCTGCGCGCAGCAGCGGCCTGATCTTCGCGTCAGGCCAGAAACGTGTCGCCCAGTACTACACCGCTGCCGGCAACGAATGGTGGCGGTGGAAGGTCACGGGCCTGCCGCTCGATCCAGGGACCGTGCCGCGCGCCGACTGGTACTCCTATTACAAGGCCAGGCTCCGGTCGGGTCAGTATGGCGTGATCGCCCTGTTCTACGACCGGCCCGCCTCGCTGACCGTGCCCGCCAGCGGGCAGTCCCCGATCCCGCGTGCTGACCAGATCTCGTCCGAGCTCCTCGGTCTGACCCCGCTCAAGGCCAGCGAGCCAGGCGTGACCGTACTGACCCGAGTGCTCGCTCACGACCTGGAGTACCGGCTGATGGCCGTCGGACCGTACGACGGCCTCACTCAGGACGGCCTGTTCGCCATCTGGCAGCGAGTGCCGACCGGGTGACTGGCTCGGCCGGCTACGCCAGCGCGGTCGCCGATCGGCCCTGCGGGCCGTAGCCGGATAGCTTGCCGCGCAGCTTCTCCCGTCCGCGGTGCAGCCGTGACATCACGGTGCCGATCGGGGTTCCCATGATCCGGGCGACCTCGCGGTAGGGGTAGCCCTCGATGTCCGCCAGGTAGATGGCGGTGCGGAAGTCTTCCGGCAGGTCCCGCAGGGCTCGCAGGACCTCGGAATCGGCGAGCCGGTCGAGCGCCTCGGCCTCGGCGGACCGGGCGGTCGGCCCGAAGGCATCCGGGCCGGTCTGCCAGTCGTCGCGATCCTGGCTCGGGGCGATCGTCGGCTCGCGCTTCTTCTTGCGGTAGCTGTTGATGAACGTGTTGGCGAGGATCCTGTGCAGCCAGGCGCGCAGGTTGGTGCCCGGAGTGAACTGGTGGAACGCCGTATACGCCTTGGTGATGGTCTCCTGGACCAGATCCTCGGCATCGCTGGCGTTCTTGGTCATCTGAAGGGCCGCCGGGTACAGCTGGTCCAGGAACGGCAGCACCTGCTGCTCGAACTCGGCCCGGTCCTGCGGTGACTGCGCTGCCGGTGTCATCGCACCCCTCGCTTGCTTGCTCCGGCCGCCAGGCCGCGGTCCTGCACGTCTCGTCCGGCAGGACTATCACTGCCGGGGACGGGCGGGAAAGCTGCCGGGCCGGCCAGGATACGAAAAGGGGACTGATCATAACCAGCCGGCCGCCGTCCGGTTACGTTAAGCAACGAACATATCACGAGGTCGGCGCGATGCCGTAAAAGCCGCAGGTCAGGCACCTACGTATGTTTCGGCCCGTTTGCGCCGCGCTCGGATCGGTCAGATCCAGCTGTGGAACCACATCCGCTGCAGCCACGCGCTGTACGGCATCACCTGGGCGGTCAGCACCGGATACAGGTAGGCGAAGCTGGCCAGCGTCAGCAGCACGTAGCCGCCGGCGACGATCGCGCCGGCGGCCCGCCGGCCCGGCGCCGCCCGGGCCGGGCCGATGACTAGCCCGAGGCACAAGGTGATGGCCATGACCAGGTAAGGCACGAAGACGATGGCGTAGAAGTAGTACTCGGTCCGGTGATCGTGCCAGGCGAACCAGAACCACGGCAGCCAGCCCGCCGCGACGCCGACGAGCACGGCCCCGGCTCGCCAGTCCCGGCGGCTGGCCCACCACGCCAGGCAGAAGAGCAGCGCGAGGATCGACGCCCACCAGATCGCAGGCGTCCCGATAGCGAGTACTTCCTGCTCGGTCGAGGATGGCGAGGATCCGCACGCTTTGCTCGGCAGGCAGTTGGAGAACATGGAGACGGGCCTGCCGAGGACAATCCAGGTCCACGGATAGGACACGTACCCGCTGTGATCCTGCAGGCCGAGGCCGAAGCCGAGCATGGATTTCTGGTACTGGTACCAGGAGTCGAGCGCTGACCAGACCGGCGTATGGGTGCCGGCCGTGGCGGCCCAGTCCCGGCCGTACCCCTGGCTGCTGGCGAACCATCCGCTCCAGGACGCCAGGTAGGTGAGGAACGGCACGACGCCGAACGAGACGGGCAGCCACTTGACGTCACTGCGCAGTACTCCGCCCAGCCGGTCGCGGTAGCCCAGCGCGCGCCGCGCGCCGATGTCCCACGCGATGGCCAGGCCGCCGAACGCGAACAGGAACCAGATGCCGTCCCACTTGCTCGCACAGGCGCAGCCGAGGAACACCCCGGCCAGCACCCGCCGCCACCGCAGCCCGAGTCTCGGCCCGCCGCCCGACCGGTCGGAGTCTCCCGCCGCGGCGATGTTGGCCATCCGGGCCCGGGACGCGTCCCGGTCGAGCACCAGCATGCCGAAGGCGGCTAGCGTCCAGAACATCACGAAGATGTCGAGTATCGCGGTCCTGCTGAGCACCAGCTCGAGGCCGTCAAGCGACATCAGCAGGCCTGCCACGCAGCCGAGCAGAGTCGATCTGGTCATCCGGCGGGTGATCCGCGCCGTCATCAGGATGGCCAGCGTGCCGACCACCGCGACCGAGAACCGCCACCCGAACGGTGTCAGGCCGAACAGCCATTCGCCGACCGCGATCATCATCTTGCCGAGCGGCGGGTGGGCCACGTACTCGCCCGGGGCACCCAGGATGTGCGTGCTCCCGCTGACGAGCAGCGCGTTGATGTTCTTGGGGTGATTGAACTCCACGCCGTGCCGCAGGATCGACCACGCGTCAGGCACGTAGTAGGTCTCGTCGAAGACGACCGCGTGCGGGGCATCCAGCCGGTAGAACCGCAGGAACCCGCCGAACGCCGTGACCAGCAGCGGGCCGGCCCAGCCCCACCAGGTGGCCGGCGGCATCGGCGGCACCAGCCGCTCGCGCAGGGTGCGCGACGGCTCGTCGACCGGCGAGTCGGCCGCGCCCACCTGCGGCGCGAAATCTGAAGGCCTCATCGCAGCCATCGTAGGGCTGCGGGGCGTTAGCGTGGGCCGCGATGGACGCAGGAATTCACGAACAGGACAACTCGGCCGACGACGCCGGGCCAGGTGGTGCGGGCCCGGGTGGTGCGGGCCCGGGTGGTGCGGGCCCGGGTGGTGCGGGCCCGGGTGGTGCGGGCCCGGGTGGTGCGGGCCCCGGTGGTGCGGGCCCCGGTGGTGCGGGCCCCGGTGGTGCGGGCCCCGGTGGTGCGGGCCCGGGTGGCGCCGGCCTGCCGCCCGGCGCGGGCGCGGCCGGGACGCTCATCCTGGCCGCCGCCCCGATCGGCAGGCCGCAGGACGCCTCGGCCAGCCTGGCGGCCGCCCTGTCCGCCGCCCCGGTCATCGCCGCCGAGGACACCCGCAGGCTGCGCCGGCTGAGCCGGCGCGCTCGGCCTCACGCTGACCGGTCGGGTCGTGTCGTACTACGAGGACGTCGAGGCGGCGCGCGGCCCGGTCCTGCTCAGCTCGCTGGCCAGCGGTCAGGACGTGCTGCTGATTACGGACGCGGGGATGCCGGGGATCAGCGACCCCGGCTACCGGCTGGTCAGCGAGGCCGCGAAGGCAGGGATCGCGGTGACGGTGCTGCCCGGCCCGTCGGCGGTGACGGCCGCGGTCGCCGTTTCCGGCCTGCCCAGCGACCGGTTCTGCTTCGAAGGGTTCGTGCCGCGCAAGCCTGGCGAGCGGGCGCGCAGGCTGGGCAGCCTGGCCGGCGAGCCGCGGACGATGGTGTTCTTCGAGTCGCCGCGCCGGCTCGCCAGGACGCTCGCCGACATGGCGGCGGCGTTCGGTCCGGGGCGCCCCGCCGTCGTCTGCCGCGAGCTCACCAAGACGCACGAGGAGATCGTCCGCGGCACGCTCGCCGATCTGGCCAGCTGGGCCGCCGGCGGCGTGCTCGGCGAGATCACGGTCGTGGTCGGCGGCGCGCGCGACGACCGCCGGGTCAGCGGCGCCGGGTCGGCTCAGGGCGAGGCAGCAGGCCCGGCCGGGCACCCGGCGGCCGACCGGGCCGCGGAGCTGGTCGCGACCGCCGAGCTGGCCGGCCTGACCCGCAAGGAGGCGATCGCGCAGGTGGCGGCCGAGCTCGGCCTCCCAAAGCGCGACGTCTACGACGCCGTGGTCCGGGCGAAGGTGCGCCCGGCCAGCGGACCGGCCCGCGGCTCGTCATGATCCCGGTCGAGTTTCAGTGAATAGCACTGACTAACGACCAGGATGATGGCTGATGCCGTAACGGGGCGTGCGACGGCTGGTTGGTGTCTCGCTGCGGTCTGCGCCGGCCCGGTGGCTCTACCCTAGAGACCATGTCCCCAACTTCTGGCCGTCACATCCTGGCCGCTCCCGCCTGGCCGTACGCCAACGGCCCCCGGCACATCGGGCACGTCTCCGGCTTCGGGCTCCCGTGCGACATGTTCAGCCGGTACCACAGGATGTCCGGCGACAAGGTGCTCATGGTCAGCGGCACCGACGAGCACGGCACGCCGATCCAGGTGCAGGCCGACGCCGAGGGCGTGACCGCCCGCGAGCTTGCCGATCGGTACAACCGCGTGATCGCGGAGGACCTGACCGGCCTGGGCATGTCCTACGACCTGTTCACCAGGACCACGACGCAGAACCACTACGCGGTCGTCCAGGAGATCTTCCGCGGCCTGTACGACAACGGCTACATCTTCCCCAAGACCACCCTGGGGGCGGTGTCGCCGTCTACGGGCCGCACCCTGCCCGACCGCTATATCGAGGGCACCTGCCCGATCTGCGGCTACGACTCGGCCCGCGGCGACCAGTGCGACAACTGCCAGAACCAGCTGGATCCGGTGGACCTGATCAGCCCGCGGTCACGGATCAACGGGGAGACGCCCGTCTTCGTGGAGACCGAGCAGTTCTTCCTGGACCTGCCGGCCTTCGCCGATGTGCTCGGAAGCTGGCTCCAGTCCAAGAGCGGCCAGTGGCGGCCGAACGTGCTGAAGTTCTCGCTCAACCTGCTCGGCGATCTGCAGCCCCGCGCGATCACCAGGGACCTGGACTGGGGCGTCCCCATCCCGCTCGACGGCTGGCGGGACCGGCCGGACAAGCGGATCTACGTCTGGTTCGACGCGGTGATCGGGTACCTGTCGGCGTCGGTCGAGTGGGCGCGCCGGTCCGGCGACCCGGACGCCTGGCGCGCCTGGTGGCAGGACCCGCAGGCCCTGGCCTATTACTTCATGGGCAAGGACAACATCGTCTTCCACTCCGAGATCTGGCCCGCCATGCTGCTCGGCTACAGCGGCCAGGGCAGCCGGGCGGGCAAGCAGGGGGACGGCAAGCCCGGCTCGCTCGGCGCGCTGAACCTGCCGACGGAGGTGGTCTCGAGCGAGTACCTGACGATGGAGGGCCGCAAGTTCTCCTCGTCCAGGGCAGTCGTGATCTATGTCCGCGATTTCCTGGCCCGCTACGACGTCGACGCGCTGCGCTACTACGTGGCGGTGGCCGGGCCGGAAAACCAGGACACCGACTTCACCTGGAGCGAGTTCATCCGCCGAAACAACGACGAGCTGGTCGCCAACTGGGGAAACCTGGTCAACCGCAGCGTCTCGTTCGCGGCCCGCAATATCGGCTCGATCCCGCCGCCCGGCGAGCTGACCGAGGCCGACCGGGCGATTCTCGCGCACTCGCAGCAGGCGTTCGCTTCCGTCGGCGAGTCGCTGTCGAGGTCGCGCTTCAAGGCCGCGATCACCGAGTGCATGCGCACTCTCAGCGAGGCGAACAAATACCTGTCCGACCAGGCGCCGTGGAAGCTGCGCGAATCCGACCCCGACCGGATGAAGACGATCCTGCACGTCGCGCTGCAGCTGGTGGACGACGGCAAGACGCTGCTCACGCCGTTCCTGCCGCGCTCCTCGCAGCGCGTATTCGAGATGCTCGGCGGCCAGGGCGCGTGGTCGGACATGCCGCGGATCGACGAGGTCGACGAGCCGGGCGGCAGGCCGTACCCGGTCATCACCGGCGACTACGCGGGCGCGGCGGCCTGGGCGTCGGCCCCGGTCAGGCCGGGCACGCCGCTGGAGCCGCCGACGCCGCTGTTCGCCAAGATCGACCCGGCCGTCGTCGTCGACGAGCTCGACCGCCTGGGCGGGTACGACACCGAGGCGGAGTCATGACCGGCCCGATCGTGATCGGCCCGATCATGACTGGCCCGACCGTGATCGGTACCGGCGCTTGTCGCTCCTGACCGCTCCGCCCGCCCCGCCGCCCGAGCCGCTGCCGGGGCCGGCCTTCGACGCGCACACGCACCTGGACATGCTCCCCGGGCCGGTCGAGCAGGTGCTGGCCGCCGCCCGCGCGGCCGGAATCGCCGGTGTGGTGACCGTCGGCTGCGATGCCGAGTCCTCACGGTGGGCCGCGGCGTGCGCCGCCGAGCACGCCGGCGTCCGCGCGGCGGTGGCGATCCACCCGAACGAGACGGCCAGCGCGCAGGCCGGCCCCGGCGGCCGGGACGGGGTCCTGGCCGAGATCGCCAGGCTGGCGGCGCGACCCGAGGTATGTGCGGTCGGCGAGACTGGCCTGGACTACTACCGGGACAGCGCGCCGCCGGACGTCCAGCGCGAGTGGTTTCGCGCCCACATCGAGATCGCCAGGGCAGCCGGCAAGGCGCTGATGATTCACGATCGCGACGCGCACGATGACGTGCTCGACATTCTGGCTCAACAAAGCCTGCCCCCCCATGTCGTGTTCCACTGCTTCTCCGGCGACGCGGACATGGCCAAGCGGTGCGCCGAGGCCGGCTACGTGATGAGCTTCGCCGGCAACGTCACGTTCCCGAACGCCGGCCGTCTGCGGGAAGCGGCGGCGGTCGCTCCGGCCGAGCTGATCCTGATCGAGACCGACGCTCCGTTCCTGACCCCGGTGCCGAACCGCGGGCGGCAGAACGCGCCGGCCCAGGTCGCGCATACGCTGCGAGCGGTGGCCGAGGTGAAGGGGCTGGACGTCGCCGAGTTCTGCCAGATCGTCATGGCCACCGGCGAGCGGGTGTTCGGCCCCTGGCGGGACCCGCCGTGAGCGTGTCGATGACCAGCCAGGCGGTCGCGGTAACGAGGGCCGGATTCGACCGCCCGCACAGCCAGGCCGGCGACCCGCAGGCGCAGCTGCGGCTCTGCGCGGGAATGCCCTCGCGGGCCCTTGTCTACCTGCGAGCCAGCCTGGCCGCCAGGACCACGTTCTTCGACGACCAGGTGACCGGGGCGATCGCGGCCGGAATCCGGCAGGTGGTGGTGCTAGGCGCGGGCTACGACGACCGGGCGCTGCGGTTCCGCTCGCCTGGGGTGACGTTCTTCGAGCTCGACCATCCCGCCACCCAGGGCGACAAGCGGGCCAGGCTGCACGCGATCCTGGCCGAGGACGAGTCGGCCGGCGGCCCGGCGGCCGGCGGCCCGGCGGCGGGCGGACCCTCCCCGGTGCTGGCCGCCGCCGACTTCACCAGCGACGACGTGGCCGCCGTGCTGGCCGCGGCCGGTCATGACCGGGAGCTGCCGACCCTCTTCCTGTGCGAGGGCCTGCTGGTCTACCTCGACCAGGCGAGCACGGTGCGGCTCCTGGCCAGCGTGCGCGGCGCGGCCGCGGCCGGCAGCCTGCTCGCCGTCAGCCTGGTCACCCACGCCGACGGGCTCGACTCCGAGGCGGTCGTGGCCCGCGGGAACGCGCGGCGGCGGACGGCCGGCGCGGAGCCGTGGCGGACGATCCTGCCCGTGGCCGGACAGTCGGACCTGCTGGCCAGGTCCGGCTGGCGGATCGTGCGCTCCGTCGATGCCGCCGATCTGGGCACCGGCGCCGAAGCCGGCCGGTCCCTGCTGGTGACCGCCGAGCCAGCTGGCTAGCGTGCGCAGCATGGACCAGCCCGGCCGCCGAACTGACCCCGAGGGCGCGCGGCTGCTCGGGCCGGCCGACATCCGGCAGATCGCGGCCCGGCTGGGTTCCCGGCCGGCGAAGCGGCTCGGCCAGAACTTCGTCATCGACGCGGGCACGATCAGGCGGATCGTCGCGCTGGCCGGGCTGCGGCCGGCCGACGTCGTCCTCGAGGTCGGGCCCGGACTCGGCTCGCTCACGCTCGGCCTGCTTGAGGCAGCGCGGCGGGTGGTCGCGGTCGAGATCGACCCGGTACTGGCCGCCGAGCTGCCCGCGACCGTGGCGGCCCGGGCCGCCGGGCTGGCCGGCCGCCTCGAAGTCGTGACCGCGGACGCGCTGAGCGTGCGGGCCCTGCCCGGCGAGCCGCCGGCCGCCCTGGTCGCGAACCTGCCCTACAACGTGGCCGTCCCGGTCCTGCTGCACCTGCTCGAGACGATGCCGTCGATCAGCCGCGCGCTGGTCATGGTCCAGGCTGAGGTAGCGGACCGGATGTGCGCACCGCCGGGCAGCAGGACCTACGGCGTGCCGTCGGTCAAGCTCGCCTGGTACGGGACCGCGCGCCGGGCCGGCTCGGTCTCCAGGACCGTGTTCTGGCCGGTACCCAACGTCGACTCGGCGCTGGTCGCGTTCACCAGGTGGCCTGAGCCGGGTCGCGTCGGCGAGGTGGACGTCACCGGGCGAGTCAGCCGTCAGGAGGTGTTCGCGGTGGTCGACGCGGCCTTCGCGCAGCGGCGCAAGACGCTCAGGTCGGCCCTGGCGGCCTGGGCGGGCTCGGCGCAGGCCGCCGAGCACGTGCTCCGCGAGGCCGGGGTCGATCCCTCGCTGCGCGGTGAGTCCATCGGCGTCGCACAGTACATCCGGATTGCCGAGGCAGCCGGAGCAGCGCGTACCATCATCGAATCGTGACGCACGTGACGCAAATAGACTCCTCGGCCGGATCCGTCACCGCCCGGGTGCCGGCCAAGGTGAACCTGCAGCTGTCCGTCGGGCCGCTGCGCGACGACGGCTACCACGACCTGGTCACGGTGTTCCATGCGGTCTCGCTCTTCGACGAGGTAACCGTGCTCAAGGCGGACCGGACCAGCGTGACCGTGACCGGCGAGGGCGGGCCGGCGGTCCCGCTCGGCCCGGCCAATCTCGCCGTGCGCGCCGCGGTCGCGCTGGCGCGGGCGACGGGGCGGCGGGGCCGGGGCGCGGGCGGAGTACGGATCGAGATCCGCAAGCGGATCCCGGTCGCGGCCGGGCTGGCCGGCGGCAGCGCCGACGCCGCGGCCGCGCTGGTCGCCTGCAACGAGCTCTGGCGAACCGGGCTGAGCGTCGCCGAACTCGGTGCCATCGGAGCGCAGATCGGCAGCGACGTGCCGTTCGCGCTGACCGGCGGGACGGCGGTCGGCCTCGGCCGGGGTGAGCGGCTGACCACGGCGCTCGTATCCGGCAGCTACCACTGGGTGCTCGCGTTCGGCGCCGCCGGGCTGGCAACGCCCGACGTCTATGCCGCCTGCGACCGGCTCAGGGCGGCCAGGGTGGCGCGGGACGGGAAGCCGGGCGAGGTTCCGGCTCCGCAGCTGAGCACCGAGCTGATGGCCGCGCTGCGATCCGGGGATCCGGCCGCCGTGGGCCCGCTGCTGAGCAACGATCTCCAGCCGGCCGCGCTGTCGCTGCAGCCGCTGCTCCGGCGAGCGCTCTCGGCCGGCCGGGAGCACGGCGCGCTCGGCGCCATCGTCTCCGGCTCGGGACCGACCTGCGCCTTCCTGGCCGCCGAACCCGACGCGGCCCGCGATCTCGCGGTCGCGATCACCGGCGCCGGTGTGTGCCGGGCGGTCGTGCAGGTCTCCGGCCCGGCGCAAGGTGCCTGCGTGGTGGATTCGGGCGCCCTGGCGTGAACATCGTCAACCTGGAGGCCGCTGTCAAGGCCTACGGGACGCGAGTGCTGCTCGACCACGTGTCGCTGGGCGTCGCGGCCGGTGACCGGATCGGCGTGGTGGGCCGGAACGGCTCGGGCAAGACCACGCTCCTGGCCGCGCTGGCCGGCGCGGCCGACCTCAGCTCGGGGCGCTCGACCAGGGCCCGCGACGCCCAGATCGGCTACCTGCCGCAATCGGTGCAGCTGGCCGGGACAGTGCGGGAGGTCGTTTTCGGAACGCTGCCCGAGCACGAATGGGCGGCCGACGCCCGGGGCCGCGGGCTGCTCCGGGCGCTGCTGTCGGATATCGACACCGACGCGCGGGCCGAGCAGCTCTCCGGCGGCGAGCGCAGGCGGGTGGCGCTCGCGGCCCTTCTGCGCGGAACTCATGACCTGCTGCTGCTCGACGAGCCGACCAACCATCTGGACATCGAGGCGATCAGGTGGCTGGCCGGATATCTCGCCAGCCACGGCAAGGCGTTCGTGGTCGTGACGCATGACCGGTGGTTCCTCGACGAGGTCTGCGAGCGAACGTGGGAGGTCGCCGATGGTCAGGTGCACTCCTACGAGGGCGGCTATTCCGCCTACGTGCTGGCCAGGGCCGAGCGGGCCAGGCAGGCCGCGGCGCAGGACCAGCGCAGGCGCAACCTGCTCCGCAAGGAGCTGGCCTGGCTGCGGCGCGGACCGCCGGCCAGGACCAGCAAGCCGCGGTTCAGGATCGAGGCCGCCACGGCGCTGATCTCCGGCGAGCCGGCTCCAAGGGACGGCGTCGAGCTGTCCAGGCTGGCCGCCGCCCGGCTCGGCAAGACGGTCATCGAGCTGACCGACGTGAGCGTCTCGGCCGGCGGCCGGACCCTGCTGGGTGACGTTACCTGGCAGCTCGGACCCGGCGACCGGATCGGCGTCGTCGGCGTCAACGGCAGCGGCAAGACCACGCTGCTGAACCTGCTCGCCCGGAGGGACGACCCCCCGGGACCTGATAGGACCGGCCTGAAGGTGAGCGGCGAGGTCGTCACCGGCAAGACGGTCAGGATCGGCTATCTCACCCAGGAGCCCGGGCCGGTCGATCCCGGCCTGCGGGCGCTCGAGGCCGCGCAGCAGGTCCGCAGCTCGGTCCAGGTCGGCAAGGGCGAGCTCTCGGCCAGCCAGCTGCTCGAGCGGCTCGGCCTGAGCGGAGACCGGCAGTGGACACCGGTCGCCGAGCTCTCCGGCGGGGAGCGGCGCAGGCTCCAGCTCCAGATGCTCCTGATGGCCGAGCCGAACGTGCTGCTGCTCGACGAGCCGACCAATGACCTGGACATCGATACGCTGACCGAGCTCGAGGACCTGCTCGACGGATTCCCCGGCTCCATCGTCGTGGTTAGCCACGACCGCTATTTCCTCGAGCGGGTGACCGACCGGGTGCTGGCCCTGATCGACGCCGGGCTGGCCTTCCTGCCCCGCGGCGTCGACGAGTACCTCGAGCGGCTGGATGCCGGCGAGGAAGACAAGCAGTCCAGCCCGGCCAGCACGGCCACCTCGGCCACCTCGGCCAGCCCGGCCAGCCCCGGATTCCGCGCGGGGCAGCTCTCAGCTGGCGAGCTGCGGGAGGCCAGGAAGGAGCTGGCCAAGCTTGACCGGCAGCTCCAGCGCCTGGCCGGCCGCGAATCGGAGCTGCACGAGGCGCTCACGGCGGCCGCCGCCGACTACGCCCGACTGCTCGAGCTGGGCGAGGAACTGCGCGCGTTGCAGGCCGAGAAGACGGCGCTGGAAGACCGCTGGCTGCTGCTGGCCGAGGCAGCCGCCCCGTAGGTTGGCGGACAGGGCCGGAGCGGCCATGGGGCGTCCTGGTAGAACCGACTCGGCGGAACCGGTCCGGGAATAGCTGTTCGATTACGCACGCGGGCACCGGCGCCGAGCCGGAGGCTCTCCCGGTCGCGGCCGGATTTCCGCTTCTCCGGTTTCCGGCACGGGTTCCCGTCCGTATTAGCATTTACTTGCTCTAATTACGATCACGGTTCATCCAGTCCGGCCTTCCGCTTAAGCTCGGGCGCGCGATCCGGTTGCTGAAGGGGGAAGCGGATGCCTGTGTCGCGGCGGTTCCTGGCCGGACCGCTCGTCCTGCTGGCCGTCGGCGCCCTGGCCGTGAGCGCCCTGGTCATGAGCGGCGGGATGTCAGGAGCCCGGGCCGACCTCGCCGGGCCGGGTGATGCCGTTACCGAGATTCATTATTCGTTCGGCGATACGCCGGACAGCGTCTGGTTCGACTGGCAGGGCCAGCAGCAAGATATCTATTATGGCTCGGGAACCTCCTACGGCCAGATGGCAGTCGCTGGTAATTCGCCGGTTACCCCGGTGGATAGCGGCGGTCCGTTTCGCCAGGTTGAGCTCACGGGCTTGCGGCCCAGTGCCGTTTATCATTACAAAATCGGGCGTGACGGAGCCGATCACACCTTCCAGACGATCCCTGAGGGTGATTTCACCTGGGTCGATATCGGCGATACCGGCACCACGCGGTGCCAGCCGTGGGCAGCCGGTTTCCATCAGCTGGTCGCCGAGCAGAATCCGGTCTTCGTGACTCACGGCGGCGACATCAGCTACGCGAACGGGTGCGGTCGCCGGGCCGTTCACCAGTACTACGTCGATCAGCAGGTCTGGTCGGCCAGCGCCGCCTTCGAGCCGGTCTGGGGCAATCACGAGTACGCGGAGCCCAACAGCGACGAGGGGATGATCCCACCGCTGGGCACCCCGCGGGACAGCCTGCTGAACTACAAGGGCCGCAGCTTCATCACCAACGGGCAGGCGGTGCCCAGCGACACCGCGACGCAGACCACCAATCCCGGCTGCGGCTGGGAAACCCATGTGACCGTGAACACCTGCCCAGGCAACGACTGGGGCTGGTTCCAGGCCGGCCATGTGCTGTTCATCAGCTACCCGGAGCCCTGGCCCGGCGCCTACCCCGCCTGGCAGGATGCGGCTGACCAGCTGATGGCGTCGGCTCAGGCCGATCCGGCGGTCGACTTCATCGTTACCTACGGGCACCGACCGGACTACAGCAGCGTCGAGTCCGATACCGATCCCGATCTCAGGGCCGCGATCGACAGCCTGGCCATGAAGTACAGCCCGACGGCGGCCAATCCTTACGGCAAGTACGTGCTCAACGTCGACCACCACGTCCACTGGGAAGAGGTCTTTAAGCCGATCGACGGGCTGGTCAACATCACCAACGGCGGCGGCGGGGCGGGCCAGGTCGATCCCGCGACCCTGGATCCGGCTTCGGTCTTTCACCTCGTGCATCCCGGGATCTTGCGGGGCACGTACAGCGCCGCGCAGCACAGCCTCTCGGTGAGCCTGCTCTGCGGCCCGGCGTTCGCCCTGAACCCGAAGGCGACCTGCTCCGATGGCAGCGTGCTGTACAGCCACACGTTCACCCGGCCGGACAGCCCGCCCGGGCCCGGCCAGCTCATGACGACGCTGACCAGCAACGTCGCAAGCCCGCAGGCCGGCGGCGACATCGCCTACACGGTCCAGGTCGGCGACCCGTCCAGCGGCAGCGTGGTCCAGGGCGTGATCGTCAGCGTCACGCTGCCGCCGGACGAGAGCGTGGTCAGCGCCGGCGGCGGCACGGTGATCGGCCAGACGGTCAGCTGGAACGCCGGCCCGCTACTCGGCTACCAGGCTCCCGCGGGCATGCAGCTGGTCGTGCGCCTGAATGGCGGCCGTCCCGGTGACAAGCTGGCCGCCATCGCCGCGACCACGGCACCCGGCGGGCTGTGCCAGGCGAAGGGCAGCGTCTGCACCGCAACCGGCGATGTCACCATCGCGGCCCCGCCGGGCACGCACCCGTAGACCCGGCCAGGATCAGCCGGTGATGGCGCGCCAGAACGCGCGGGCGATGACGCGGTAGCCGGCGTCGTCCGGGTGCTCGTTAGGTCCGCGTGGGGCCCTGGCGCACATCCACGTCAGCGAGCAGATCATGGCCACGTTCGGCGGAACCGGTCCCGCCCGGCCGGTGCCGCCCGGCTCCGTCCCGGCGCGTGCGTGCCCGTTCTTGATGCCGAAATCCGAGCTGCGGAACGCCGCGAACACGTCCGCGACCCGCGCCCCGTACCGGTGGTAGCGGGTGACCAGCATCTGGTTGGCTCCGGCGGCTACCGCGCCGGTCAGGATCGCGATCTGCCTGCCCGCCCGGCCCCGGTGCCAGAGTCCGAGCTCGGGCACGTAGTAGGTCATGCCGACGATCAGGACTCGAGGTCCGGCCGCCGACCTCAGCGTGGCCAGGATCGTGCTCAGATTCCGGTCGATCTGCGGCATCCGGGTGACCACGCACGGCAGGACCGATGACAGGCCGCCGCTCAGGATGCACGTGTTGGGGTCGTTCGCGCCGATGTCGATCGTGATCAGGGCGGTGCGGCCGCGGTGCGAGCGCAGGAACCTCGCCGCCTGGGCGAGCTGACTGCCTGCCGGGTACCGGCAGATGCCGCCGTGGATCATCGTCGACGTGGTCTCGCCCGAGCAGCCGAGCTTGACCAGGCGCAGCCGCGGCAGCGCGCCTCGCAGCCTGGCGGCCAGCTGGTCCGCATAGCCGTGCCTGGTCGGCACGTCACGGCCGGCGGCCACCGGCTGGATGCCCTGGGCCAGCGAGTCGCCGAGCGAGAGGTAGTAGGCAGGGCGGTGGCCGGCCGGATCGCTGAGCCCGGACCGGACGGCGGCCAGGCTGATGCCCGAGCCCCGGTGGCCGTGCTGATACTGGCGAGCGCCAGACGGCCGCGTGCTGCCAGGGCGCCGGCTCGCCGGATCGGCCCCGGCGTGCGTGCAGGCGGCCAGCACCGGGACGGCGGTCAGCAGCGCGACCACCGCCCGGGTCGCGGCGCTACCCGGCCGCATCGGCATCGAACGGGCTGAGCAGCATCCTGAGCAGGGAGGCCAGCAGGTCGCGCTGCGACACGTCGAGGCCGGCCAGCAGGTCGCGCTCGTGGGCCAGCAGATCAGTCAGGGTCGCGTCGGCCACGGACTGCCCGCGCGGGGTCAGCTCCACCAGCACGCCGCGCTTGTCCTGCGGGTCGGGCAGTCGCCGGACCAGCCCGCCCTCGGCGAGCCGGTCGATCCGGTTGGTCATGGTTCCTGAGGTGACCAGGGTCGCGTGCAGCAGCGAGCCCGGGCTGAGCTGATACGGCGGTCCCTGGCGGCGCAGCGCGGACAGCACGTCGAACTCCCACGCCTCCAGGCCGTGCGCCGCGAAGGCGGTCCGTCTGGCCCGGTCGAGGTGCCTGGCCAGCCGGGACACCCGGCTGAGCACCTGCAGCGGCGCCAGGTCCAGGTCGGGCCGCTCCGAGCGCCAGCCAGCGACGAGATCATCAACCTCGTCGCGCAGTCCTTGGTCAGCGCCTGCCCGCTCCACCCGAGTAGCATATCTCTTGACATCGAGAGTTCAGGTCAGTACAAATGTTCCAAGAATCTCGACATCAAGAGATTTGAGGAGCGTCATGTGGGATCCAGCGCTGTACCGGCAGTTCGGGGCTGAGCGCTCCCGGCCGTTCTACGAGCTCGTGGGCAGGATCGGCGCGACCGACCCTGGTTTCGTCGCCGACCTGGGCTGCGGGCCTGGCGAGCTGACCGCCGAGCTGGGACGGCGCTGGCCAGGGGCCGAGGTGCTCGGCGTCGACAGCTCGGCCGAGATGATCGCGGCGGCCGGCGCGGTCCTGGCCGAGCTGCGCTCCGGCCCGGAGGTACGCAGCCTTCGGTTCGAGCAGGCCGACGTCCGGCAGTGGCAGCCCGGCAGGCCGGTCGACGTCATCGTGTCCAACGCGCTGTTCCAGTGGATCGACGGGCACGAAGCCCTGCTGCCCCGCCTGGTCAGCCAGCTGTCCGAGGGCGGCTGGCTGGCCTTTCAGGTCCCGGGCAATTTCGACCAGGCCGCCCACCGGCTGCTGCGCGAGCTGGCGGGTTCGGCCCGCTGGCAGCCGCTGCTCTCGGGCGTGGCCTTCAACCGGCAGGCCGCCGACCCGGCCCGTTATCTGGACCTGCTGGCGCGCGAGGGCTGCGCCGTCGACGCGTGGGAGACGACCTACCTGCACGTGCTGACCGGGCCGGACCCGGTGCTGCGCTGGTATCAGGGCACCGGCCTGCGGCCGGTGATCGCGGCGCTGGACGCCAGCCGGGCGGCGGAGTTCACGGCCGAGTACGGGGCGATGCTGCGGCAGGAGTACCCGCAGGCGCCCTACGGGACCGTGCTGCCGTTCCGCCGCGTCTTCGTGGTGGCCCGCCGCACATCCTGAGCGAATCTCGGCCGCGGCCCACGCGGCGGGGCGGGCCGCGGGTGCGCGCGGGGCGCGGGTGGGCCGCGTGGCGCGGGAAGCGGGTGGGGGCGGGCCGCGGGTGGGGCGGGGGGTCAGGATTCGTCGGTCAGGCGCCGGATTGCTCCGGGTGCGATCTTCGGCTTCGGGTCGAGCTGAGACAGGCCGTTCCAGGCCAGGTTCACCAGGTGAGCGGCCATCTCCTCGAGCTTGGGCTTGCGCACGTCCAGCCACCACTGGCCGGCGAACGCCACCATCCCGACGAGCATCTGGGAGTACACGGGCGCGAACTTCGGGTCGTAACCGCGGACCTTGAGCACATCGGCCAGGATGTACTCGACCTGGCTGGCGATGTCGCTGATCAGGCTGGCGAAGGTACCCGAGCCAGAGGCCGGGTTGGAGTCCCTGACCAGGATGCGGAAGCCGTTGCTGTTGTCCTCGATGTAGCGGAGCAGGCCGACCGCGGCGGCCTCGAACTTCTCCATGTTGTCCTCGCCGCGGAGAAGCTCGGTCGCCATGGCCAGGAACCGGCTGACCTCCCGGTCGACCACGACGGCGTACAGGCCTTCCTTGCCGCCGAAGTGCTCGTAGACGACCGGCTTGGACACGCCGGCCTGGGCGGCAATCTCCTCGATGGAGGTGCCGTCCAGGCCGCGCTCAGCGAACAGGCGCCGACCGACGTCAAGGAGCTGCTCGCGCCGCTCCTTGCCGGTCATCCGCTTACGGCCGGACGCTGGGGGTTGGCTGCTCACTGCCCCATCATGGCGCGGGCAGCCGGTTATCAGTTAATTGGCGCCGCGGCAGGCCGCTTGGCCATCGAGCCGAGCTGGCGGGTGGCCCCGACCTTCTTGCCCGTCAGGCGCAGCTCGTCCGGCCACCGGACGTTGGATACCCAGCCGAGCTTCTCGGCCAGCCAGATCCCGCGCGCGGCGATGTCGATCTGGCCCTTGAACACGCCGTGGCGGGCGCAGGTCGGGTCGGCATGGTGCAGGTTGTGCCACGACTCGCCGAAGGACAGGACGGCCAGCCAGGCCACGTTCATGGACTTGTCACGGGCGTCGAACTCGCGCTTGCCGAACGTGTGGCAGATCGAGTTGATCGACCACGTGACGTGGTGCAGGAACGACACGCGCACGAGGCTCGCCCAGAAGAAGGCGATCACGGCGCCCTGCCAGGACATCGTCCACAGGCCGCCGATCAGCGCCGGCGCGATCAGGGTGACGGCGACCAGCCCCGGGAACCACTTGTGCAGCGCGACGATGTCGTCGTCGGCCAGCCAGTCGGGGGAGAACTTCTGGTGCGAGGTCACGTCGCGGTCGAAGAGCCAGCCCATGTGCGCCCAGGCCATGCCCTTGGTGAGGGCCTTCCAGTCGTCGCCGAAGCGCCAGGGCGAGTGCGGGTCGCCCTCCTTGTCGCTGTACTTGTGGTGCCTGCGGTGATCGGAGACCCAGTCCAGGATCGGGCCTTCGATCGCCATCGAGCCGGCGACGCCGAGCGCGACCTTGAACGCCCGGTTCGCCTTGAACGATCCGTGGGTGAAGTAGCGGTGAAAGCCCATCGCGATCCCGAGCCCGGAGAACCCGTAGAACGCGATGCCGATCACGACGGTCTGCCAGTTCAGGAAGCCCCAGATCCAGGCCACCGGTATGGCGGCAAGCAGCGCGAGCATCGGCACGCCGGTGAAGATCCCGACCATGACGCGCTCGAAGTTGCTCCGCGGCTCGGCCTCGAATTCGGGGATCGGGCCAAGGCGGCGGGCAGTCGCCGGCGCCGCGGCGGTGTCGGGCGCGACGGAGGTATCGGCGGTAGCGGTCATCACGGTTCCTTGCTGGCTCGAGAAGGGGCCGGTCGGAAGAGCGCTCCGCATAACCGAGGTCATGGGCCGGGCGAATACGCTTACGTAACCGTAGCTTACGGTACCGTAGGTTCGGGCGAAGCCACTAGAGCTGAATCCGACAGATTTCAGCCGGTCCGCCTTGTGGTCTTCGGAGCAACTCCCCGGTCGCCGGCGGATCATGCGGTGCGAAACAGCCAGCCGGGGCGGCCCTGCGAGGGCGATGTATTCCGAGTAGACCCGGAGCAGGACAGTTCCGGCGCCTGGACTCGAACCAGGACAAACCAGAGTCAAAGTCTGGTGGGCTGCCAATTACCCTACGCCGGACTGCCCGTTGAGCTTTGCGGCATCAGCGGGCGCGCTTCAGGATACCGACCAGGGGCTCAGCCGGGCGAGTCAGAATCAGGGGGCACATCGGCACTCGCCAGGACCGCGTCCAGCCAGCCCTCGATCTGCTGGTACAGCGAGCCGCTTCGCAGCACCTCGACCCTCAGGCAGCCGTGGTACGCCTCGCCGGTGTTGAGCCGGACTGTCTTGGGATTGTGCTTCTTCAGGCTTGGCTTGCGGAACTGCGCTGAGTCCGCGCGAGTGACCAGCCGCCAGAATTCCTGGGCGCGGGCCACGTCAGCCGTTTCGTGGATGCTGAGCTGGAAGGTGAGCTGGTCCTGCCTGACTCCTGCCAGTCGCAGGAAGCCAAGGTAGAACCTGATCAGCCGCGGGTCGCTGTTGATGAAGATAACGCGGCTCGAGCGACGGTGAGGCTTGCTCTTCGTTCCCTCGCACCAGTAGGCGATCGCCCCGGCGGCCAGGACATCGCGGTCCGTCAGCGGTCCGATGCGCTGCTGTGCGTCAGCGCGTACGGCTTGCCTAGCTGCCTCGCGACGAGGGCGCTCGACGGCCCAGTATGCCGAGACCGCCGCGGCCTGACGCCTGGCGCACTCCTCGTAGCTCAGGCGTTCGGGGCGGGGCAGGTCGCGGACCCACAGCGAGACCGAGCTCTTCGAGACGTCCAGCTCGGCGGCTATCTCGTGGTAGGCCAGGCCCTGCTCGCGCAGTTCCCTGGCTCTGGCGCGGACGGCGTCCTTGGCGTTCGGGCGCCTGGTCCAGGGCGGCGGGGGCTCGCCGCGCAGCACCTCGTTCAGCGTCCCGTTGCTGCGGATCTGCAGGATCTGCTGGATCTCGCGCCGGGACTTGCCAGGCCCGGCGCAACGCAACAGCCTGCTCGCGCAACTGCGGTAATGTCAGCCTGTTCGTCATATTAGAACACTAGTGCTAGGTGCTGACAATCCTCGGGCCGAGCGAGGGCAGCGGCGCTCCCCGGCCGCCGCCGCACCAGGCCGGGCGGGTCGGGGAGCGCGTCAGTCCTACGTCAGGGCGTCAGGGCAGCTGGCCAGGATGCCGGACGACGGCGGACTCGAGCAGCGCCTGCCAGCCGAGCACCTGCCCCTTCCTGAGGTGACGGGTGCCGTCGGTGGCGACGTCCACATGGGCCTTGACCGCGACCGTCTTGGCGCCCATGAACGTATACGTGTCCGGGTTGATGACCAGTTCCTGCTTGTACCAGCCGTCGATGACCATGTACAGGCCGATGCCGGATCGCCCGGCCAGGTCGGTCCCGGCCTCGAAGTGCACGCCGGGCAGCAACTGCAGGACTCGGTACGTCGTGGCGGCCAGCTTCGGCGGGATCCATGCGCCCTCGGTCTCGCCTTGCAGCAGCGTGGCGATCGCGCTGAAGATCGCAACGTTGTGCGCCTTGAAGTACCACGGCATCCGCGGAAGGTTGTCGGCCAGGATCACCGACTCCAGCCCGGCCGGGTCGGTCGGCAGCGAGCTGAGGTAGGAGTACCTGATGCTCTTCCAGCCGCCGAGAGTCCCGCCACCGCCCGGGCTGATCTGGAGCTTGCCGCGTACCACCGCCGAGGCCGGAAGGCTGGCATGGACCCGGACATTGAGCGACGCGTACCGCCGCCAGTCGGCTCTGATCCAGTTCAGGCCGATGATCCTCTTGTTCGGCGGTCCGAACAGGAAGCCGCCGGATCCGGCCGACGAGTCCGCTGTCTCGGTCTTGACGAAGATCCAGTCATGCGGACCGGGAGCGCGCCCGGGGGAGATCGTTGCCGCCCGGGTCGCGAAGTCGACGAGCTGAGCCTCGGTCCGCGCCCGGCCGAGGGCGGGATAGCCCCGGTTGACCGACAGCGCCGTCGGGCGGCCCGACCACGCGATCACTCTCGGCCCGGTTTGCGGCCCGGACGCGGCGCCGGTGAAGCCGCCCGCGACAACGGCCACGGCGGCGGCCACGGCCACGGCGGTGACAACCGCCGCCGCTACCCGCAGGCCGCGGCGTCGCCCGCGCGGTCCGCCCGCGAACCGGCGTGCCGCCCCGGCGAGGCCGCGGCGTCGCCCGCGCGGTCCGCCCGCGATCGGGCGTGCCGCCCCGGCCAGCCCGCCGGCACCGTGGCCGGCAAGCCGACGCGGACCGATGGCGGAGTCCGCCGATCCCCTCATCGCCGCCAGAACCTCATCCTGCACGGCGGGACTGACGTCGGTGAGCGGGACCTCGTCCCGCATTCTGACCAGCAGTTCAAGCTCGTTCATCGCGGGTCTCCTGGTAGCGGCGAGCGGGCGGGGACGACGCGCAGCGGCGGGGCGCTGGGCGCCAGCACGAAGTCGGCGTTTGGTGACGCCTGGCTGGCGGGCGGCAGGCTCAGCCGGGTCAAGATCGGCCAGCTGCCGCGCAGCTGCCTGCGGGCCCGGCTGACCCGGGACTGGACCGTCCCGAGCGGCACTCCGAGGGCCGTGGCCAGCCGTCATAGCTCAGTCCGCCCGGCCCCAGCAGCAGGCGTCCCGCTGGCCGGGCAAGATCGGCCAGCGCGGCTCCCAGCCGGGCCTTGGCGCTGCCCGCCGTCACCGCCGCGTCGACCCGGTCGGTGAACGCCTCGGTCACCGGATCGGCGCCGGTCCGGGCCAGCAGCCTGAGCTGCCTGACCTCCGTGCGCCAGTGCCGGCCGACGAGATGGGTCGCGATCCCGTACAGCCAGGGCAGGCAGTCACGCCCGTCGGCCCGGAAGCTGGCCCGCTGCCGGAATGCGACCAGGAAGGTCTCCCCCACCACGTCGTCGGACTGCTCCTGGCCGATCCGGCGGATGACGTACCGCTGGATAGCCGGCGCGTGCCGGCGGAACACGACGGCGAACTTCTCCGGGTCGGACAGCGAGAGCCCGATGATCGTGGCGTCATCAGGCTGGCCATCATGGCCGCCGCGGCGGGACTGCTCCGGGCGTTGTCGGCTCTCATAGGCGGCCTTCCGCGCAGGGACAGGACACCTGTCTTTGCCTGCGGCTCACCCGATTGTTCCCCGGATCCGCTAGGACCGGGCGAACTCGGCCCGGACGCCGAGCAGGCGGACCGGGTCCTGCCTGGTGAAGTCGTCGAGGGCGGCCAGCGCCGCGGCCTCGATCAGCGCGGGGTCGGTGGTGGGCTCGGCCAGCCCGCGGCCGTGGGTCCTGGTGAAGAACGGCGCGTAGCGGACCTTGACCACGATCCGCCCCGCCGGGCGCCCGTCGGCGGCGACGTCGTCGGCGACGATGCGCGCGATCCGGCAGACCTCCGCCCGCACCTGCTCCCAGTTGGTGAGGTTCTGCTGGAAGGTGACGTCCCGGCCGTGACCGCGCGGCACGTACGGCTCGTCGGTCACCGCGGACAGGTCGATGCCGCGGGCCAGCTGGACCAGCCACGGCCCGATCGTCGGGCCGAACTGCCCGGCCAGCTCACGCGGGTCAGCGGCGGCCAGCTCGGCCACGGTCGCGATCCCCAGGCCGGCCAGCTTGCGCGCCGTCCTGCCCCCGACGCCCCACAGCGCGTCCGTCGGCCTGGGGCCGAGCAGTCCGGGCCAGGTCTGGCTGGTGATCGTGAACACCCCGGCTGGCTTGCCGAATCCGGTCGCGATCTTGGCCTGCAGCTTGTTCTGCCCGATGCCGACCGAGCAGTCAAGGCTGGTCGACTCCCGCACCAGTCGCTGAATTCTTCTAGCCAGAAATTCCGGCTCGTCGGTCTCGGCGGCCAGGAACGCCTCGTCCCAGCCCATCACCTCTACCACCGCGTCGAGCCGCTTGAGTGTCGCCATCACTACGGCCGAGGCCGCCTCGTAGGCCTCCCGGTCAACGGGCAGGAACACCGCGTCGGGGCAGCGGCGCGCCGCCGTCCGCAGCGGCTGCCCCGAGTGCACGCCGAAGCGGCGCGCCTCGTAGGAGGCGGTGCTCACCACGCCGCGCTTGGCCGGGTCCCCGTCCCCGCCGACCACGACGGGCCGGCCGCGCAGTTCGGGCCTGCGCAGCACCTCGACAGCGGCGATGAACTGGTCGAGGTCGACGTGCAGTACCCAGTCGGTCACACCAGTAAGTTTCGCTCCTAACCCAATCGTGCCGCGATCCCGCCCACCTACCGGGAGGTATCCTGCTCGGGTCGGGGGATGTAAACGCGCGGGCCACCGTCCACCAGAGACGTCGCCAACTACAGATACCCGCTGCGGTCCCATCCGCAGCGATATCGAGGAGCCGAGCCGAGTGAGCGCATCAGGTCCGGCCGCCGTGATCGTGCTCGCGGCTGGCGAGGGCACGCGGATGAAGTCGCCCGTACCGAAAACGCTGCACCGGGTCTGCGGGCAGACGATGCTCGGGCACTGCCTCGGCGCGGCCGCGGACCTGTCGCCTGACCGGCTCATCGTGGTCGTCGGCCACAACGGGGAGCAGGTCGCCGAGCACGCGCGGCAGCAGGTTCCCGGCGCGGTCATCGTGGAACAGGATCATCTCGGCGGCACCGGTCACGCGGTCAGGGTGGTGCTCGAGACCGTCGGCACGATCAAGGGCACCGTCGTGGTCACCTACGCCGACACCCCGCTGCTCCTGGGCGCCACGCTGGCCAGGCTGTGCGCCGAGCGGGTGTCAGCGGACGCGGCCGCCGCCGTGCTGACCGCGCGGGCCCCCGATCCGGCCGGTTACGGCCGGATCGTCAGGGACGAGCACGGCGTGTTCGCCGCGATTGTCGAGCATGCCGACGCGACGCCCGAGCAGCGCGCGATCGACGAGATCAACTCGGGGATGTACGCCTTCGACGGTGACCTGCTCGCTGACGCGGTGAAGCGGGTCAGGACCGACAACGTGCAAGGTGAGGAATATCTCACCGATGCGGTGTCCGTCCTGCGCTCGGACGGCTATCCGGTGGCTACCGTTTCATGTGATGATTTCGAAGAGGTTCAGGGCGTCAACGACCTCGCGCAGCTCGCTCACGCCAGCCAGGTGATGAATGCCAGGCTGCTCAAGTCGATGATGCGCTCGGGGGTGCGGATCGCCGATCCCGCGAGCACCTGGGTCGACGTCGGCGTCGACCTGGCTGCCGGAGCCTGCATCGGGCCAGGAACCCAGCTGGAAGGCAGGACGGTGGTCGCGGCCGGGGCGAACGTCGGGCCGGGCTGCCTGCTGCGGGACACCGTGGTCGGCCAGGGCGCGATCGTCATCCAGTCCGTCTGCGAGGCCTCGGTCATCGGGGCCGGCGTTCGCGTCGGTCCCTTCGCGCACCTAGTGAAAGAGCAGGTCAAGTGACGGGCGGTAACGGGCCAGCCGGCAAGAAGATGATGCTCTTCTCCGGGCGAGCGTTCCCCGAGCTCGGTCTGGAGATCGCCGACTTTCTCGGGATCGAGCCAACCCCCACGACCTTGTTCGACTTCGCCAACGGCGAGATCTTCGTGCGCTTCCTCGAGTCCGTCCGGGGCTGTGACGCGTTCGTGCTGCAGAGCCACACCGCGCCGATCAACCAGTGGATCATGGAGCAGCTGATCATGGTCGACGCGCTGAAGCGCGCGTCGGCGAACCGGATCACGGTCGTGGCCCCGTTCTTCGGGTACGCCAGGCAGGACAAGAAGAGCCGCGGCCGCGAGCCGATCTCGGCCCGGCTGATGGCCGACCTGTTCGCCGCCGCGGGCGCCCACCGGCTGATGGCCGTCGACCTGCACACCGCTCAGATCCAGGGATTCTTCGACGGCCCGGTGGACCACCTGTTCGCGCTCCCGACCCTGGCCTCTTATATCGAGGGCAAGCTCGATCTGTCGCAGGTCACGGTCGTGGCTCCGGACGCGGGCCGGGTCAGGGTCTGCGAGCGGTGGACCGACCGCCTCGGCTGCCCGCTCGCCATCATCCACAAGCGGCGCGACCCCGACGTCGCCAACAAGGTCAAGGTGCTCGAGGTGGTCGGCCAGGTCGCGGGACGGACCTGCATCCTGGTGGACGACATGATCGACACCGGGGCCACGATCGCCAATGCCGCGGAGACCCTGTTCGAGCAGGGCGCGGCGCAGGTGATCGTGACCGCGACGCACGGGGTGCTGTCGGGACCCGCGGTCGACCTGCTGAAGAACTCGGCCGTCAGCGAGGTCATCGTCACCAACACGCTGCCGATCCAGCCGGACAAGCAGTTCGATAAGCTGACCGTGCTGTCGATCGCGCCGCTGATCGCCCGGGCTATCACCGAGGTCTATTCAGAGGGCTCGGTGACGAGCCTTTTCGACGGTCAGAGCTGAGCTCGCCGATCGTCGGCTAGAATCACTGCGAATTCTTCTGCCCGCCACAGGGCTGTACCTGCATAGGAGTGGCACCGTGCCCGAGGTTCATATCGCCGCCACGCCGCGGACCGAGTTCGGCAAGGGTGCCGCCCGGCGCGAGCGCCGGGCCGGGCGCGTCCCCGCTGTCCTGTACGGTCACGGCACCGAGCCGCGGCACGTCAGCCTGCCCGGCCACGACGTCCTGCTGGCCCTGCGCACCGCCAACGTCCTGATCAGGCTGGACGGCCTGTCCAGCGGCGGCGAGCTGGCCCTGCCGAAGGCCGTGCAGCGTGACCCGATCAAGGGCACCGTCGAGCACGTCGACCTCATCCTGGTCCGTCGCGGCGAGAAGGTCACCGTCGACATCCCGGTGACCGTGACCGGCGAGATCGGCCCGGACGGCCTGCTCGACCAGCAGCTGGTCCAGATCTCGGTCGAGGCCGACGCGACCAGGATCCCGCCGGGCATCGAGGTCAACGTCGAGGGCATGGCCGTCGGCGACTCCGTCCATGCCGGCGACCTGGACCTGCCGAGCGGCACCACCCTGGCGGTCGAGCCCGACATCCTGGTGCTGCACGTCATCGCCGCTCCGACCGCCGCGCAGCTCGAGGCCGAGCTCGGCGTCGTGGCCGAGGCCGAGGAGGCCGGCGAGGTTCCGGAGGCAGTGGGCGAGGCCGGTCCGGCCGAGGGCGGCGCCGCGGCGTCGGCCGAGTCGCAGTCAGCCTCCGAGTAGGCCTGCCCTGGCGCCGCGGCAGCCGGTGGTGCCTCGATGGCCGATGAGCGATGGCTGGTGGCCGGGCTCGGAAACCCGGGGCCGCGGTACGCCGGCAACCGGCACAACGCGGGCTTCATGGTGGCCGACCTGCTGGCCGCCAGGATGGGCTCGGGATTTCGCCGGGACCGGTCAAGGACGCAGGCGAGCTCGGGCCGGCTGGCCGGCCTGCCGGTGATCGTCGCCAAGCCAATGTCGTTCATGAATCTGTCCGGCGGACCGCTGGCCGCGCTCAGCAGTTTCTACAAGATTCCGCCCGGCCGGACGGTCGTCCTGCACGACGAGCTTGATCTTGCCTTCGGCACGATCCGGCTGAAGCTCGGCGGCGGAGACAACGGGCACAACGGCCTTCGCTCGGTGACCAGCGCCCTGCATACCCGCGACTATTACCGGGTCCGGGTGGGCATCGGCCGGCCCGCGGCCGGCAGGACCCGGCGGACTTCGTGCTGACCGATTTCAGCGTCGGCGAGCGCAAGGAACTGCCGCTGGTGACTGAACTCGCCGCCGACGCGGTCGAGACGCTGCTGAAGTCGGGGCTGGCCGCCGCGCAGAACCAGATCCATCCGCACAGCCCCGCCCCCGGCTAGCCCCGCCCCCGGCTAGCCGCCCCGCCCGGCCGCCGGCCGCCCGCTCGGACCCCCCCTTGACTTTTCGGGCCTGGTTGGCCGGAATGTACCCTCTGACCAGCGACGATACGGCATGATCTAGGTGTGATGCCTCGGCTGGCAGATTGTGATGCTAATTGTGTCAACTGCTCCCGATGATCAGGCGTCCTACATGTGAAATAGAACGTGAACGCCTGGCAAAACCTCCTGCCCGGAGCGCCTGGCTGATGAGATCTCACCGGCAAAGGGGGGGAACTGGTGTCGGGCCACTCCGCGATCAGCGCCGCCCAGCGGCGCGGGTTCGACATCAGCACGGCGGTCCTTAAGTCGGCCTCGTGGACGTCGAGCTACCTGCGCCAGGTGCGTGTCGTCGACGGGTTGTGCGGACTCGCCGCTGGCCTGCTCGCCTACCGGGTGCGGTTCGACGGGATGGCCGATCACCCGGTCGCGTACCTGCTGGCGAGCCTCGCGCTGCCGTTCGCCTGGCTAGTTACCGTCGCCCTGGCGGGCGGGTACGACTCCAGGTTCATCGGCGTCGGCCCGGACGAGTTCCGCAAGGTGCTCAATGCGGGGGCCTTCCTGACGGCGGCCGTCGCGATCCTGTCGTATGCCACCAAGGCCGACCTGGCCAGGGGATACGTGGTCATCGCGCTGCCCTGCGTGACCTTGTTCGACCTGATCGCCAGGTACGCCCTGCGCAAGCACCTGCACCGGGTGAGAAGCCAGGGCGGCTGCATGCGTAAGGTCGTCGTCGTCGGTTACGCACCGGTCGTCGACGACATCACGGCCATGCTGCGCCGGGAGACCTACCACGGCCTGTCGGTCGTCGCGGCCTGCGTCGCTGGCGCCACCGAGGCCGGGGTGATCGCCGGTGTCCCCGCGGTCGGCGGGCTGAACCACGTACCCGACGTCGTCCGCCGCTTCGACGCTGACACGGTGGCGGTGCTGGCCTGTCCCGAGATGGCCGGTGACCGGCTCAGGAAGCTGGCCTGGGAGCTGGAGAAGACCGGCACGGATCTGTGCGTCGCACCTGCCCTGCTCGACGTGGCCGGGCCGCGGACAACGATCAGGCCGGTGGCCGGGCTGCCGCTGCTGCACATGGATCATCCCGAATTCAGCGGCGCGCGGCTGGTCATGAAAGCGGCGTTCGACCGGATGCTGGCCCTGGCCGCGCTGGTGGTCACGTCCCCGCTGCTGGCCCTGCTGGCCCTCATCATCAGGCTGGACGACGGCGGACCGGTGCTGTTCAGTCAGACCAGGGTCGGCAAGGACGGTCACACCTTCTCCGTCTACAAGCTCCGCACGATGGTTCCGGACGCCGAGAGCCGCAAGGCCGAGCTGGCCGCCAGCAACCAGCATCAGGGACCGCTATTCAAGATCAGGAACGATCCCCGGATCACCAGGGCGGGCAGCTGGCTCAGGCGCTACTCCCTCGACGAGCTGCCCCAGCTGCTGAACGTCCTGGCCGGGGACATGGCGCTGGTCGGCCCGCGGCCGGCCCTGCCTGAAGAGGCGGCCATGTATGGTGACCATGTACGACGCAGGCTGGTGGTCAAGCCAGGCATCACCGGCCTGTGGCAGGTGAATGGCCGGTCGGACCTTTCCTGGGACGAGTCGGTTCGCCTCGATCTGAGGTATGTAGAGAACTGGTCGTTCATGCTTGACCTGCAGATCTTGTGGAAGACTTGCGCGGCAGTCGCCCGAGGTTCAGGCGCGTACTGAGCCGGCGCCTGAGCGGCAGCACCCGGTCCGGCTGGCTCCGCGGCCGACCGGCCCGCGGCCTGCCGCGACCGACCAGCACTCAATCTGGAGCGTACGGTGGCATTTCCCGATGACGATCGCATTGCCCGTGATCTTGCCGTAGCGGCCGGCGAGCTGCTGCTCAAGCTCCGGGTCTCAGGATCGCCGGCCGATGAGCTGCGGCGCGCGGGTGACCTCGGATCGCAGGAGTTCCTGGACCGCGAGCTGTCCAGGCTTCGTCCCGGCGACTGCGTCCTGTCCGAGGAGGCGATCGACAATCCGGCCAGGCTGGCCGCGGACCGGGTGTGGATCATCGACCCGCTCGACGGCACGAGGGAATTCGGCGAGGAAGGCCGGGTGGACTGGGCCGTGCACGTCGGGCTCTGGGAGCGCGGTGACCTGACCGCTGGCGCGGTCGCCCTGCCCGCCCAGGACGCCGTGCTCTCGACCTTCGAGCCGCCGCCGAGCCCGCCGCCGGCCACGCCAGGAGCTCCGCTGCGGCTCGTGGTGAGCAGATCGCGGCCGCCCGAGTTCGTGCAGCGGCTGGCGGGCGAGATAGGAGCCGAGCTGGTGCCCCTTGGCTCGGCTGGCGCCAAGGCCGCCGCCGTCATCACCGGCCAGGTGGATGCGTACGTGCACAGCGGAGGCCAGTACGAGTGGGATTCCGCCGCGCCGGTGGCCGTGGCCAGGGCGGCCGGGCTGCACACGTCGAGGATCGACGGCTCAAATCTCAGCTACAACTCCGAGCAGCCGTGGATGCCGGATATCCTGATCTGTCCCGGCCCGCTGGCCGGCCTGCTGCTCGACGCGATCAGCGCCGCTGCGCAGCGCCAGTAGTGCGGCCGGGCCCCGGTCGCACTCAGCCCGGGGCCGAGTTCACCCAACCCGGAGTTCGCCAGATGACAATGTCACGCTCTGACTACCAGCTCTCGCAGCTCGACGTGCTGGAGGCTGAGTCGATCCACGTGATGCGGGAAGTCGCCGCCGAGTTCGAGCGCCCCGTGCTGCTCTTCTCCGGCGGCAAGGACTCGATCGTGATGCTCGCGCTCGCCGAGCGCGCGTTCCGGCCGGCCAGGATCCCGTTCCCGGTCATGCACGTGGACACCGGCCACAACTTCGACGAGGTGCTCGAGTTCAGGGACCGCCGGTCGGCTGAGCTCGGCGTCCGCCTGATCGTCGCGTCGGTGCAGGAGTCGATCGACTCCGGGCGCGTCGTCGAGGAGACCGGGAAGTGGGCGAGCCGGAACCGGCTGCAGACCACCACCCTGCTCGACGCGATCGCCGACCAGCGCTTCGACGCCGTCTTCGGCGGTGCTCGCCGGGACGAGGAAAAAGCCAGGGCCAAGGAGCGGGTGTTCTCCTTCAGGGACGAGTTCGGCCAGTGGGACCCGAAGAACCAGCGGCCCGAGCTGTGGAGCCTGTACAACACCAAGATCCACCGGGGTGAGCACATCAGGGTGTTCCCGCTGTCGAACTGGACCGAGCTCGACATCTGGCACTACATCGCCAGGGAAGGGCTCGAGATCCCGTCCATCTACTTCGCGCACCGCCGGTCGGTCTTCGAGCGGGACGGCATCTTGCTGGCCGACCACTCGCTCGTGAGTCGGTCGGACCGCGAGTCCCCGTTCGAGACGATGGTCAGGTACCGCACCGTCGGCGACATCACCTGCACGGGCGCGGTGGAGTCGTCGGCCGCCACGCTGGCTGAGGTGATCGCCGAGATCGCGGCGACGCGGATTACCGAGCGCGGGCAGACCCGCGCGGATGACCGGGCGAGCGAGGCCTCTATGGAGGACAGGAAGCGGGAAGGTTACTTCTGATGGCGTCGGACACCGAAGGCATGGAGCAGACCCGCGTGGACGGCTCTCGGCGCAGCGGCGGCGATCCAGACCGCACCATGGACATCCTGCGGCTCGCCACGGCCGGCTCGGTGGACGACGGCAAGTCCACCCTGATCGGCCGGCTTCTCTACGATTCGAAGGCGATCTTCGAGGACCAGCTCGCGTCGGTCGAGCGGACGAGCAAGGAGCGCGGCGAGGAATACACCAACCTGGCCCTGCTGACCGACGGCCTGCGGGCCGAGCGCGAGCAGGGAATCACGATCGATGTGGCCTACCGCTACTTCGCGACGCCGCGCCGGAAGTTCATCATCGCCGACACTCCCGGTCACACCCAGTACACGAGGAACATGGTCACCGGGGCCTCCACCGCGGACCTGGCCATCGTCCTCGTCGACGCGAGGAACGGGCTGACCGAGCAGAGCAGGCGGCACGCCTTCCTCACCACCCTGCTGCGTGTGCCGCACCTGGTGCTCGCGGTGAACAAGATGGACCTGGTCGGCTACGAGTCGGCGGCGTTCGACAAGATCGTCGAGGAGTTCACCGCCTTCGGCAGCAAGCTGGAGATCGGTGACCTGACCTTCATCCCGATCTCGGCGCTGCACGGCGACAACGTCGTCGAGCGCTCGCTGAACATGCCGTGGTACAACGGGCCCTCGCTGCTGCACCATCTCGAGCACGTGCACATCGCGTCGGACCGTAACCTGATCGACGTCAGGTTCCCCGTCCAGTACGTGATCAGGCCGCACCAGGCGACCGATCCCGACCTGCACGACTACCGCGGCTACGCGGGGCAGGTGGCGGGCGGCATCCTGAAGCCCGGCGACGAGGTCATGCACCTGCCGTCCGGCCTGACGACCACGATCAGGCGGATCGACGCTGCCGCCGGACCGGTCGACGAGGCCTATCCGCCGATGTCGGTGACCCTGCTGCTGGAAGACGACCTCGACATTTCCCGCGGTGACATGATCTGCCGGCCGCACAACCAGCCGCACGTGACTCAGGACGTCCAGGCGATGGTGTGCTGGATGACCGACGCGCCGGTGCTGACCGAGCGGAGCAGGCTCATCGTCAAGCACACGACCAGGACCGTCAAGGCGATCGTGCGCGACATCGGCTACCGGCTCGACATCAACACCCTGCACCGGGACGAGGCCGCCGACCGGATCGGGCTGAACGAGATCGGCCGGATCGGGCTGCGCCTGACGCAGCCGATCTTCTGCGATCCCTATGCCAGAAACCGGATGACGGGCGGCCTGATCCTGATCGACGAGGCGACGAGCGCCACGGTCGGAGCCGCGATGATCACCGAGGCGGGCTGACTCCGGCCTGGCCGGGTCGCGCCTCGGCCGGCCGGGCCCTGAGCGGGTCGGGCCTGGGCGGGAAGGTTCACGCAATATCCGCATTCGCACCTGCGGAGCGGCGCCAGGTGGCTACGCTTAGCGAATGTTTCGCCGCATTTGGTCCTGGAGCCTGGTTGGCCTCGTCGCCGTCATCACCCCGCTGAGCCTGGCGCTGCCAGGTCCGGCCGGACAGGCAGCGACCAGCCGGGGTGCCCTGGCGCTGGCCGGGCCGCCGCGGGTGCAGCCGGCGACCGGGACCCCGAGCTTTCCGCCGACTACCCCGCAAACGGAGCAGATCCGCCAGCTCGTGCAGTGCGGCGGCGTCATGTACGCGGTCGGCAGCTTCTCGACGATCCAGCAGGGCGGTCATACCTACACGCGCAACAACGCGTTCAGTTTCAGCGCGACGGCCCCGTTCACGGTGACGGCGTGGAATCCGAACGTCAACGGAGTGGTCGACTCGATCACGTTCAATTCCGGCCACTGCTCCGATGCCTACATCGGCGGCAACTTCAGCCGTGTCCGCGGTCGCTCGGCACTGCGCATCGCCGAGGTGCGGACGGCGGCCCCCGGCGGCCTGGTGACGAGCTTCAGGCACTCGGCCAATAAGGAGGTGGAAACCCTCGCCAGCTACCAGAACCACGTCCTGGCGGGTGGTTTCTTCACCGCGATCAACGGCGGGTCCGCCGACCCGTACATGACCAGCCTGAACGCGACGACGGGCCGGAACGACGGGTTCCTGAGCCTTCGGATCTCGGGCCATTACGGGTTTCATGGCGTGACGGCGAACCAGACCAGGATCTACAACCAGCAGATCAGCCACAGCAGCCGGATGGATCTGGTCGAGGGAGACTTCACCTCGGTCGGCGGCAAGCGGCGGCAGCAGATCTTCATGCTCAACCTGGCCAGCAGGCCGCGCGCGACGCTGACCACCTGGACGTCGCCGCGGTTCGACGGCAGCCGCGGCTACCCGCCCAGGGGTTACTTCTACAACTGCTCCACGAAGGAGCCGTTCTACATCAAGTCCGCGGCCTGGTCTTCCGATGACGCCACGGTGTATCTGGCTGGTACCGGTTTCAGGCCGTGGAACCGCATGTCAGGGTTGCCGCTCAGGGGGCTGTGCGATTCCGCCTCGGCGTTCACGGCGGGCCGCACCGCCACCTTCAAGTGGATCAACTACACCGGCTGCGACTCGCTGTACTCGGCGGCGGCCGATACGGGCGGTGCCTACTTCGGCGGCCATCTGCGCTACTCGCAGAACCCGAACGGATGCAACGTCCAGGGTCCGGGCGCGATCGCCGCGCCCGGCCTGGAAGGGCTGAACCTGACCACCGGCAAGCTGCTCGTCAACTCCCAGGGCACCTCGCTCTACACCAGGGACCGCGGGCTCGGCGCCGACGACCTGCTGATCACGGCCGCGGGCATGTGGGTCGCCAGCGACAACCTGGCTGGCAGTCAGATGTGCGACGGCGTGCAGGGCCTGTCCGGAATCTGCTTCCTGCCCTACGGCCCGTAACCCCGCTTCCCGCGGCTACGAGCCCGGCTAGACGGCTCACAGCGGTGAGTAACCAGCTTATGCGGTCTTGTTACCCCGGAACCGTACATACAATATCCTGTACCTACTCGGGTTATTAGCGCATCATTCGCCTCCTGACAAAGAGGACGAAAGATTAGAGTTGACGTCGGGCTGTGATGCCCAGACGCTGGGCTGGGGTCGCTGGTGCGGAGAGATCTGCGGGTCATTTACCTGGGTGGCCTGGGCCGGAGCGGAAGCACGCTGCTCGAGCGGCTGCTCGGCGAGCTGCCTGGTGCCTGCGCGGCCGGCGAAGTCGTCCACATGTGGCAGCGGGGAATCGTCGAGAACGAGCGCTGCGGGTGCGGCCGCGAGTTCCGCTCCTGCGGCTTCTGGTCGCAGGTCGGGAAGGCCGCGTTCGGCGGCTGGGAGAACGTCCAGGTCGACCGGTTCGCCGAGCTCAGGGCGTCGGTCGACCGGACGCGCTTCATCCCGTTGCTGGCTGGCCCGCTGCCGGCCCGGATGCGCCGCAGCCTGGATGAGTACACCGACTACTACGTCCGGGTGTACCGGGCCATCGCCGAGGTGAGCGGACGCCCGGCGGTGATCGACTCGAGCAAGCACGCGTCACTGGCGTTCTGCCTCAGCCGCCGCCCGGAAGTCGACCTGCGCGTCATCCACCTGGTCAGGGACAGCCGGGCCGTGGCGTACTCGTGGACGACCACGGTGGCCAGGCCAGACGCCAGCGCCGAGAGCTACATGACGACCTACCGCCCGCTGCGTGCCGCAGGTCAGTGGAACACCCAGAATGGCGCCCTGCAGCTGCTGGCCCGCCGGGGAACGCCGGTCCTGCGGGTCCGCTATGAGGACCTGGTCGGATCGGTCGAGCAGACGATGCTCACGCTCGGCCAGTTCGCCGGGCTGCCATCCGGCGACGGCGGCCTGGACTTCCTGGGATCCGACGGCGAATCCCGCTGCGCCGTGCTGCACGAGGCGCACACCGCATCGGGCAACCCGATGAGATTCTCCTCCGGCACCGTGACCATCCGCGGCGACGAGCGCTGGCGGACCGCGATGCCGTACTCCGACCGGCGCACCGTGACCGCGATGACGCTGCCCTTGCTCAGCCACTACGGCTACGTCGGACGGGCGGCGTGACCGGCTGGCCGTCCGTCGGCGTGGTCGTGCCCACCCGCGAGCGTCCGCAGCAGCTGCGAGAAGCGATCGCTTCGGTTCTGGCCCAGGACTACCCGGGGCGGCTGGAGATCGCGGTGGTCTTCGACGGAGCCGAGCCGGACCAGAGCCTGGCTCAGCCCGGCCGGGTCGCGGTGCTGGCCAATGACCGGACTTCGGGCCTGGCTGGGGCCCGCAACAGCGGCATCCTGGCCATGCCCGCCGATCTGATCGCCTTCTGCGACGACGATGACCAGTGGCTGCCCGGCAAGCTGCGGGCCCAGGTCGGCGCCCTGCGGGCGAACCCGCAGGCCGAGTTCGCCAGCTGCGGCATCGCCGTGGTGTTCGAGGGCAGCTCGACCCCCAGGCTCGCGGGCAGCGACACCGTGACGTACGGCGACCTGCTTAGGTCCCGGATGGTGATGGTGCACTCCTCGACCTACCTGGCGGTCAGGGCCGCCCTGCTGGACGGAATCGGGCTGGTCGACGAGGACATCCCCGGCAGCCAGAACGAGGACTGGGACCTCGCCCTCCGGGCGGCCAGGCGGCATCCGATCGTGAACGTCGACCAGCCGCTGGTCCAGGTGACCTGGGGGGCCGGATCGCACTACTCCCGGCAGTGGGAGACCAAGGCACAGAGCCTGCTGTGGATGCTCGACCGGCACCGCGACATCGGCGCCGACCCGGTCGGGGCGGCGCGGGTCTACGCTCAGCTCGCCTTCGCTTACGCGTGCCTCGGCCGCCGGGCCGAGTCGTGCCGCTGGGCTGGCCGCGCGCTGCGGCGCAACTGGCACGAACGCCGGGTGCCGTTCGCCGTCGCGGTGGCATCCGGCGCGGTATCGGGCGAGCGCGTGCTGCGGGTGCTGCACGGCCGCGGGCACGGGATCTGAGATGACGCAGCGGGTCCGGATCGCCGACGTCGATTTCGACCACCTGACCGAGGAACAGCTGATCGAGCAGGTCACCGACGCGATCAGCCGCGGCGCGGGCGGCACGATCGTGACGCCGAATGTCGACATCTGCCGCCGAGTGCACCGGGACCCGGTCAGCCGTGACCTGGTCACGGCGGCGTCGATCGTGGTCGCTGACGGAATGCCGCTCATCTGGGCCGCCCGGCTGGCCGGGCGGCCGCTGCCGGAGCGGATCACCGGAGCGGACCTGATCTTCTCGCTGTCGAAAGCGGCCGCGGCCAGTTCCTGGCCGGTCTACCTGGCGGGCGGGATGCCGGGCGCCGACGGCCAGCCTGGCACCGCCGAGCGGGCCGCGATCGGCCTTGCCGACCGGGTGCCGGACATCAAGGTCGTCGGAGCCCACTCGCCGCCAGCCAGGTTCGACGCCGCGACCGACGACATCGAGGTGCTCCGCGACGCCCTGGCCGCGACCCAGCCCAAGCTGGTCTTCGTCGGCCTCGGGTTTCCCAAGCAGGAACAGCTGATCGCCCGCCTGTCCGCCGATCTGCCCGGGACCTGGTTCGTAGGCTGCGGGGCGGCGATCATGTTCGCGGCCGGACAGGTCAGCCGGGCGCCGTCCTGGATGCGGCAGGCCGGCCTGGAATGGGTCTACCGGCTGATCAGCGAGCCACGGCGGCTGGTACGCCGTTATCTGGTCGACGACCTGCCGTTCGCCATCTGGCTGCTGGCGTCGAGCGCGTGGCGGCGCCGCCGCTAGCGCCGGTCACCGGCGCCAGCTCGGAACCTGACCCAGCCAGCTGGTCAGCTGCTCGTCGAACGGCCGGAAGTAGTCATCAAGCCGCTCTTGCAGGTCCGGCGTCATCGGCGATCGCGGCCTGGCGTTGTGCCGCTCGAACTCGGGGTAGTCGTGGCGGCGCAGCCCGAGGAAGTCGAGTACGCCGTCGTAGACCGGCTCCGGCGTGGTGAAGAAATCGCCGCTGTCCACGACGTGCAGGCGGTCCGCACCGAAGATCTGCTCGAGCCGGTCAAGCTGCTCCGCGTACCGGCCGCGGGCGCAGTAAGCCTGGTGCTGATGGCTGTGGCTGAGGTAGTGCGGGTCCGCGATCATCCGCTCGACCTCGCCGCGCAGCCGCTCGGGCTCGAGCTCGAGCGCCCGCGCGAAGGACTCGGTCTCGAATCCCCTGGCCAGCTCGTGGGCATGCGCGGAGTAGGCCCGTTCCACCGGATCGCGGACGAGGACCAGGAGCTTCACGCCGGGCAGGTCGCGCGCGATCCGCCCGGCGGCCAGCGGATGGAACATGTAGTAGGGACTTGACTCGAACGTCAGCGCCGAACCGGCGGGCCGCCCTGGCCGGCGGGCGGCGGCCCGCAGCGGGAAATGAGCCCGGTACCAGCTCATGCCCCGGTCATAGTTCATGTCGAAGTAGTGCACGCCCTTGTGCAGCACCGCCTTGACCACATCGGGATGCTGGCTGAGGGTGCGGTACATGGAGGTGGTTCCGCCGCGCTGGGCACCGACGATCAGGAAGGAGGGCAGCATCCTGGCCGGGCTGGTGATGCGCCCGGCGGTCACCGAGATGAGGTGCGCGGCGCGCTTAGCTGGCGGAGCAACAGATCGTGAGATGGCGAGTTACCTTCCTGACGCGATGCCGGCCGGAGCGTGCACCTGGCCGGCCTGAATCTCTGGCCTGAACCTCTATAGCCGGCCCACCCCAGCGCGCAGGGCGGGAATCAGCCATCCGCCCGGCGCCCCGAGCCGCGCTCCGGCCTGCTCCTGGCGGTCCGCGAGGTAGCGGGCCGACAGGTCGGCCAGGTAGACAAGCGCGGTCAGGCGAGCCTCCGCGGGCGGCAGGCCGAACGGCTCGAGCAGCACGGGAGCCTGCTCCACGCAGGCCGCGGCCGCCTGCCGGGGATCGCGGCCGTCGGCCACCGCCCGGGCCTGAAGCCAGTAATGGAGCGCATCAAAGCCGGCCGGCGTGCCCGTCGTGAACCGCTCCCAGTCCCAGACCAGCAGCCCCGCGCGCGTGCTGGCCATGTTCCACGGCGTCCAGTCCCCGTGACAGCCGCCGAACCGCAGCGGCGAGCTGCCCGCCCGGCTGGCGAGCTGGCCGAGCGCCTCGTGCAGGTCAGCGCGCTCGCGCCCGTCGTCGGCCGACTCCAGCCGGGTGACCAGCCGCTCCCAGTACTCGCTGGTGACCAGTGGTGACGGCCTGACCGGCGACACGCTCGTCAGCTCGACCATGGCCTCCGCCAGCTGGCCGGGGCGGAGCGGAACCCGCTTCCGCCAGACCGGGAGCGGGCTGAGCACCAGGAGCTCGAGGCCCTGCCACTGGCCGCTGGCCAGGATCGCGGGCACCTGGATCCTGGACAGTGCGGCCGCGTTCAGCCGGACCAGGGCATCGTGCTCGGCCCGGACCAGCTCAGTGGTGAGCGGGTTCACGCCGATCTTGGCGAATCCAGCCGTCCGGCCGGCCGGGGTGAGCAGCTGCAGCACGGGCTTGCGGTTGGCGCGCGCCGCGCCCAGATTCATGCTGACCCGCACCTGGTACCCGAGCGTCGCGCTCAGATGAGACTCGATCGTGTCGGCATCGGGAGGTACGCGAAGCTGGAGACGATCACGCAGCACCAGCGCGCCGGCGCCGCTGGCCAGCGCCGCCGACAGGATCCGGGCGGCGATCCGGCCGCGGGCGGACCCGGGGGCGCCGTACCCCCGGATGGCGGCCGAGCTGGCCCGCCGGTCATTCGGGACGACCAGCCGCGGCCGGCGCAGCCCGGGCAGGACGATCAGCTCGCTGTAACCGGGCCCGCCCGCTGCGAGCTGCGCCGTCGCTGGCGCGCACTGAGCGGGCGGCGGCCACAGGAGCTGACATACCTCGCGCAGGTAGTCAGCCTGGCTCTGGCTGGCGGACCGGTCCTGTGCCGTCGTCACGGGCTGGCGGAGACGGGATGGAAGACGGGCCAGGAGAGCAACTCGCCGAAGGTCCGCAGCGCGGACCCGTTGCCGCCGAGCCAGTACTGGAACGGGCGGCCCTGGCTGTCCGTTCCGTTGGCGTCGAAGTAGGCCATGCCCTTGATCTGCTTGTCCGCGCTGGCCAGCTCGCCGGCGGCGAGCAGCCAGCTCGGCCAGGAGGACGAGGAGCCGTTCGCGGCGAACTCCCCGATCATGACCGGCTTGCCGATGGTCTTCGCCCACCGCAGGAACGGCTCCGCCGCTACCTGGAGCGGCTGGAAGCTGGACGCGGAATAGATATCGGCGCACAGCCAGTCGACTTCGTTATTGCCTGGATAGAAGGCCTGCGCCCGTCCGTTGTCGAAACCCCAGCCGGTCGGACACCAGACCCAGCCGACGTTGTCGGCACCGACCCGGCTGAAGATGGCCCGGATGTGATCCCAGGCGGCGATGAAGTTCTTCGGGCCGTGGACGACCCACTGCAGGTTCGGCCGGTCCATCTCGTGCCGGAATTCCATCAGGATCGGGTGACCGAGCCGCTTGACGGCCTCGGCGCGCGACCTGATCTCCGCGTCATAGTCGCCGGCCACGATCTTCCTGGTGTCCGGCGTTCCCGACCAGGTCAGCAGCAGCACCTTCCCGCTGTCCACGAAGTAGCGGTCGGCACGGTTGGGAAACGGGCTGTCCCAGGGGTGATAGGTATGCACCAGCGTGATCGGCGCGCCGACATTGCGCTGGAAGGAGCGGACCGCGGCGATCGTGGCGCTGGGTGTGTACGCCTCTGGCTCCACGTAAGCGCCCAGGTAGGCGCCACGGGACGGGATCAGCTGCCAGGCGGTTCCGGCCGGATGCCCGCCCGGGGAGGTGCTCCCCGGCCCCGAGCCTGAGCTCGCGCCGGGCGACGGGTGACCGCCGGGGGAGCCCGGACTGGCCGAGGCGCTGCCCGGTGGGAGCGAGTGATTGTCCGAGGCGGACTGGGCGCCGCCCAGCCCGGCCTGCTGCCCGCCCCGGGGGAAGGTGGCGACGGCCAGGCCGACGACGGCCAGCGCGGCGACGGCGGCCCCGGTCAGCATGACCGCACGCCGACGCGGGGAGCGTCTCTTGCGGTGACTCATGCGACAGAGCCCTCCGCGGGGAAGGTCTGGAATCCGGGACCGACCGCGACCGGCTCGCCGGGCCGCTGGGCGGTGCCTGCCCGGCCGGCGACCATGCGGATCGCGGTGACGAACGCCAGCAGCAGCAGACCGCCGTAGAGCAGGCCGCTCAGCGCATCGGTGAACCAGTGCAGCGACAGGTAGACCCGGCTGAAGGCCTCGTTGAAGCCGAGCGCCAGGACGGCGGCACCCGCCCAGATCGCGGTCTCGCGCCGGCCGCTGAACTCGCGCCAGAGCAGGTAGGCGATCAGCCCGTAGAAGACGATGCACCGGTCGCAGCCACCGGACGGGAAAGTGCCGAGCGGGCTGGTCGGCGGGCCGAGGCGGTGGAACTCGTGGCGCAGCGCCAGGGTCGTGAAGTGGTCGGCCACGATCAGGGCGCCCAGCGCGACCGGCGCCAGCCAGCGCCGGCTGCGCGACGACACGGCGAGGCAGACCGCGGCGGCGGCGGCGGCGCCCCAGGTCGTCCAGGTATCGCCGATCTTGGTGAGCCGCTTCATGGCCGCCGCGACGGCATGCACCTGGTGGCCGCTCACCCAGGTGAAGATCGGCTTGTCGATGGTCAGGCCGTGGTAGACGACCCCCAGCCCGAGCAGTGACATCACGCCGAAGACCAGCAGCACGCCGACGATGGCCACGGCGATGAGCTGCCCGGCTTCCCGCACCGCCTGGCCGGGCGCCGCGCCAGCCGCGCGCCTGCGGCTATGGCGCCGGCCGGGGTCGCGGCCGTCAGCATCCTGCCTGCCCCCCGCCCGTGCCCTGCGGCTGGCCAGGGCGGCGATGCCGAAGATCAGCGCCATGCCGACCGGCCAGATCAGAACGACCAGGTACCTGCTCATTACCTACGAACCCTTCCCGCTCTTTAGGACGATATCGTTTAGTAGCCGACCTTCTGTTATGTTCCGGCAAATGTCGGCACCGCCGCGCTAAGTCCGGCCCGGCTGGGCGATCCGCGCGAAGCGCCCGAGGCCGGGCATGGCCGACAGGTGCAGGGGCCCGTTCAGGCGCCACAGCCCGAGCACCATGACCGCGCACCCGAGGGCCACCGCCCCGATCGAGACGGTCGGCGTCGGGCCGGCGATCAACCGCAGCCCGAACGGGATCGCGCCGAAGCTCACTACCGACAGTGCGCACGCGGCGGCCATTCCGCGGCCGAACGGGTGCACCCGCTCGGCCACGGCCACCTGGACGAGCGGGACCAGGTTCGTGATGGCGATCGCGGCGGCCCAGCCGATCGCGGCGCCGGTGATCCCCAGCCGGGGGATGAGTGCCAAGTCCAGGCCGATGTTGATGGCCACCGCGAGGAGTCCGTTGATCAGGCTCCAGCTGCTCCGGCCGGTGGTGATCAGGACCATGTCGACCTGGCCGCACCCGGTAGCGACCAGCATGGCGAGCGCGAGGATGATCATCACGGTGCTGCCAGCCTGATAGCTGCGCCCGAAGATGGCGAGTACGGCCGGCCCGAAGACGACGGCCAGCAGGTAAAGCGGCCAGGTGAGCAGGATCAGCCAGGCCGTCGTCACCTGGTAGACGGTGTTGGCTCCAGCCCGGTCCCGGACCGCGAACAGCTGCGTGAGCTGCGGCTGGGCGGCCATGCTGATCGCCGCGTTGCCGAGCTGGCCGGCGACCAGGAATCTCGTCGCCGCCGTGTAGATCGCGGCTTCCTTCGGTCCCAGGATGATTCCGACCAGGACGATGTCCATCCGCTGGATGACGATCTGCGCGACGCTGGCAATCGACCGCGGTGCCGTGAAGCGCCAGAACCCCTTGGCGTTGGGCTTGCCGTGCCGGTTATCGGCGACGAAGCGCTCCGCCGGAGTGGCGGGATACCGCTCGGCGGCTGACACCGCGGCCAGCCGGACACGGTGCCGCCGGGTGATCCGGCGGAACCAGAACACCGAGACGATGGTGGCCGGCAGATAAGGAAACGCCCACAGCGGCGCGAGGAGGACAGACGTACCGAGGACGGCGGCGGCGGCCACGCCGAGCAGCTGCAGGCTCGACCGGCCGATCCGGTCGACGACGACGGTGGGCCGCATCTCGTGGTAGCCCCGGGCCGCGCCGAGCATCGTGTCGGCCAGCGCCGCGAAGGGCAGAGCCAGCGCGAGGATCCGCAGGGTGTTCGCCACCGCGGCCGAACTGGCGGTAGTTGAGGTGCCGTGGAGCAGGAGGCCGGCCAGCGGCTGAGCGAAGACGAACAGGGCGGCGGCGCCGAGAACTGACGAGATCGCGACCGGGATGACCGTCGCCCGGATGATGGCCGGGATCCGGCGCTCCGCACGCAGCGCGCGCAGCCGCGCGATGAAGTAGATCGTGCCGTTGTACGCGCCGAGGTTGGTAACGGCCTCGATGATCAGGAACAGGGACGTGGCGACGAAGAAGGTCCCCACGGCCGACTTACTGAAACTGCGGGTGACGACCACCGTCAGGCCGAGGCTGGCCGCCGCTGAGATGACGGCTCCGAACAAGTTGATCGCGCCGCCCCTGGCCACCCTGGCCAGCCCGGGGCCGCCGGCGGCTGACGGAGACCGGGGCCGGGAAGTTTCCTCGTAGGCTGCCGCCGAGCTTGCCTCGAACCCGGCGATGTCGATGGCCGGCATGGGGAGCGTGCGGGCGAGGAAGTCGTCCTCCCTGCGCTCGCCAGGGTCAAGCCGGTCCGCAGTCACTGCGGCGGCGGCGCGGCAGCCGGTCCCGGCGCGGCCCGCAGATACACGTCGTTCTTCCACAGCAGGGCATAGGCCAGCACAGTGAAGCCAAGCGGCGCGCCGGTCGCGTCGTAGGACAGCATGTACCAGAACGACAGCAGCAGCACGAGCACTCCGGCCAGCCCGTACGGACTCGGATCTCGCCAGTATCGCCAGACCCCGTAGGCGAAGAAGGCAAGGTAGAAGAAGGCTCCGGCGATGCCGTCGGTGACCAGCAGCAGCCAGAGCTGGCCGGTGCTGCCCACCGCCAGCTGCCCGCAGACCGGGCACTTGGCGGACGGGCCGACGGCGATCGAGCTCGGACTGCCCTGCTCCTGCCTGGTGTCGCCGAAGCCGACGATCGGCGAGGCCAGGCCGTCGGCAATGGCCAGCGCGTCCAGGTGCGAGCGCAGGTCGTTGCTCTTGCCGTTCTGGATCCGGCCGGTGACGACGCTGTTCAGCGGGGTGAACGCGACCAGCAGGGCGGCTAGCGCCAGCCCCGCGAACAGCCCGCCGAGCAGCGCCACCTTTCCCTTGGCGGCCAGCCGGACGGCCAGGTAGACGACCGACAGCAGCACGCCGATCCAGGCGCCGCGGTTGAGCGAGTAGAGCAGCGGTCCCATCGCGATCACGGTGACGCCGAGCGCGATCAGCCGCTGGCGGCGGCTGCCGAGCCAGGCCCAGGCGAGCAGGAACGGCAGCAGGATGGTCAGGCAGTCGCTCCACGTGTTGGTGTAGTCGAAGGGCGCTTTCGGGCGGCCGCCTGGCGTGCCGAGCACATTCTGGATCTGGGTCAGGGCCGGATGGGTGGACGCCTGAACGAACGCGTTCGCCTGCACGCTCTTCGGCAGCACCAGCAGGAACGGCGAGCTGAACTGCAGGTGCGGCAGGATCATGCCCGCGACCCCGCCGAGGACGGTGAAGATCCCGACCAGGCCGAGCATCCAGGCCAGCGTGCGCCGCGGCAGCTCGCGCTCGGTCAGGTTGCCCGCGTAGAGCAGCAGGACGGTAATGGCGAGATAGCCCGCCGTGCGGTTGCCGTAGGAGAGCACCCGGCGCGACACCAGGCTGGGGACCGTGCCCGGCGCGACCAGGGTGATCGTCGCCAGCCCGGCGACCATGATGACGAGGAACAGCAGCCAGAGCCCGAAGCCAGGCGGCACCCGGATCGGCCGGTTGCTCCGCGTCCGCCACGCCACCATCCTGGCGATCATGGGGACGGCGAGGATGAGCCACATGAAGTCGGCGATGCCGAGCGCCCACCAGATCGGGTAGCCGACGAGCAGGAAGGTCACCGGCCAGGCCGGGCCGTGCGTCAGGGCTCGGAAGCGCCCTCGGCGCCGCCGCCGCTGGCCGGCCTGAACCGTGACGCCGGCGGTCACCGGCGGCGCGGTGAGCGTCGCTGTCACGGCCGCGCCGCGGGCAGGCAGCCGGCCGGGTCTGGCACGGTCAGTCTCCAGTCGCGGGATCGGCGGGGTTGGGGAATCCGTCCCGCTCGGTGGCCGCGACCCGCGGCATCGGCCAGGTCTCCTTCGGGCTGCGTGGTGCCGCGGCCGTCGTGGCGCGCGGCTGGTTTCCGGATAGCTGGCTGCCGGATAGCTGGCTGCCGGACAGCTGGCTGCCGGACACCTTGGGCGCCCCGGCGGCCCAGATCGGTGCCTGCTGACCGGGCGCGTGATCCGGCTGCATCTCGTAACGCCTGATCGCGTTCAGGTCCGACCTGTCCGGCGCGGCGCTGGCGGCGCTCGGGGCCTGAGCCTGGGCCTTCCGGGTGGCCGGCGTGGCCGGTATCACCGCGGTCCCGAGCACGCGCGTTCCCAGCATGCCGAGCCGCCGCACGCAGTCCGTGATGTCAGCAGGCCTGGATCGCTCGGCCTCGACGGCCACGATCGCGGCCTCGGCGAACTGCGCCATGGCGAACGTGTCGGAATTGTCGCCGACCGACTGCACCTCGATGACCACGTAGCGGACATGGTCGAGCAGCTCGCTGATCACCCGCTGCACCTTGGCGTGCTGCATGACCGCGACCGCGCGCTCGGCCTCGAAACCCGGAGCCAGCAGGCCGAGCCTGGGGCGGTCGGCCACCTGCCGGAGCAGTTCGCTGACCTCGGCCGCGCCGGCTAGCAGCTCGGACAGACCCCGCCCGCGGGCGATCCCGAGCAGCTCGGGCACGCGCGTGCCCTGCAGGTCGCCGCAGACGAGGACCGTCTCGTCGGTCGTCCTGGCCAGCGCCGCGGCCAGGTTGGCGGCGACGACGCTGCCGCCGGATCCGGCCGAGGTGGCCGTCACCGCGAGCGCGTGGCTGCCGTCGCCTAGTTCGGCGCTGACGTACTGGGCGAGTTCGCCGAAGGTGCGCCCGGCCTCCGATCTCGGCGGCTCGAGTGTGGTCACTGGGCGGTGCCCCTTCCCGGCCAGGTTGGCCAGCGTGGGCAGGCCGCTGACCCGCTCCACGTCGCGCGCGGAGTGGACGCGCTTATCGCGGCGATCCCGCATGAAGGCCAGGGCGAGACCGAGGATCAGCCCCGCGATCAGCCCGCTGGGGATGATCAGCAGCTTGCGCGGGCTGGACTGGGCGGCAGGCAGGGCTGCGGGGGTGGCGATGCTGCCCGCGATGACACTGCCGGGCGCGGACATGCTGTCGTACAGCGGCAGCGCCGCGTCGATGTTCGCCTGGATCCGGGCGAAGGCGGCCTGCGCGCTGGTCAGCTGCAGGGCGTCGCCGACCAGAACCGGGGAATTCGGCGAGATGCCCTTGTGATGCCGCTGCGTGTACAGCAGCGTCTTGTAACGCTCGATAGCCGCCCGCAGCCGGGTGGCGTGCGCCTGCAGGGCGGCGATTCCGGTGTGCAGCACCTGCTCGATGTTGGCCCGCCGGCTGTACAGGTAGGCCTTCCCGGTCGCGTTCGCGCACTGCTGGGCGATCAGAGCGCTCGACGCGTCGCAGGTGATCTGGAGATACGTGGAGTTCGGCGGCACCGTGACGTGAATGTGCTTGACCAGGTCGCCGACCGAGAGCGGGCTGTGGATGCGCGCCTTGACGATCGAGGCGACCGCGGCCGACTGCACGGCCTGACCTTCGTTGTCCATGTTCACCGGGCCGCCGGTCCGGCCGCCCACGGCGTTGGCGTTGTTGGGCAGGGCGTTCACCTGGACCAGCACCGTGGCGGTGTACTTCTTGGCCCCCACCACCAGGTACAGGCCCGCGAAGACGAGGCCGACCGCGGCCCATACCGCGACCGTCCGCCAGCGGCGCCGAAGCACGCTCACGTAATCCGATAGCTCGAAATAGTCAGGTGCGGCCTGGGGGTTCATCCGCAGCACTCCTCACGCTGTCAGTTGCGACCGCGCTGCGGCCCGTCGTCTGGCTGCCCGCAGGTAGACGCAAGGTAGCCAGAACATGAGCTTAAGCGCTGAACACCGATGAGATCGTCGGTCACTAGACGTAACGGTCCAGGTCGTGACGAGGATCCAGGATGCGTGAAAAAACCTGCCGGCCTGAAGCTGGCAGGTTTTAACGATCCGAACAGCCCGCGGCTCCGCCGCGGCAGCGCAGCCCGAAGGCTCTGCGCTACCGCGGCGGCCACGGCCACAGATCAGTACGGGAGCAGGCAGAGCCCGGCGAGTCCATCGACGCCGCCGCACATCTGGGAGCCCTGGAGGTTGTCACTGGCGATCCACAGCCCGGCCGAGGTGACCAGCATGTCGTCGGCCCCGAGGCCGCGCGCCCTGGTATAGAGCGACGTGCCCTGGCCGTTCAGCAGCAGACTGCCTGAGCCGGTGTTGAGCCCCTCGATGCCGGGGGAGGCGTACGCACCCGATCCCTGGAAGTCGCAGCCGCTGGGGTTCATCGACCAGCGCTCGTGACCGGCGAAGTAGGCCGCGCCAGCATCTGCCGCCGCCGCGTACAGCGAGTCACACCCGGTGTAGTTGATCCAGTTCGAGAGCACCGACGTCTGGGTCGACGGGAAGGCCGCGGCGGCGTCGCACAGGCCGTTGCGCGGGTAGCTTCCGGTCGGCCAGCCGTTCGGGTGGTAGCCGGTGGTGCCGATGTAGACCGTGGAGTCATCGGGCGACCAGGCGGCGGCCTGGATGTAGAACGGCTCGACGGTGGCGCACTCGTACGGGTACCCGTTGTTCGGGTTCTGCGGCGTCGCCTCACCCTGGCTGCCGTCAAACTGCGCGGAGGTCCAGCCCGTTACGGTGGCGGGCGTCGTGGACAGGTCCAGCATGAAGATCTGCTGCCGCGGCAGGCCGCCGACCGTGGTGAAGTCACCCATGACCAGGTCCAGGCTGCCGCTGTGGCTGATCGACTGGTTGTAGATGTTCGTCGAGTTGGCGCTGACGCCGGGGAACTGGTAGCTCCCGGTGATGCCGAGGTGGACGAACCCGTCGTCCTTGCCGGTCGTCGGGTTCAGGCTGGCCATGAACGGGTCGGCCGTGCTTCCGTTGATGCCGGTGAAGTACCCGCCCGCGATGATGTGGTTGTTGGCGCTCGTCAGCGTCTCGACCTGCCCGGCCGCGCTGTGCCCGAAGGCGGTCACGACGGCGCCCGTCGTGGTGTCGACCTCCGCGATGTCCTTCACCGTCGTGCCGCCGACCGTGGTGAACTTGCCGCCGATGTAGGCGTCCGCGCAGTTGCTGCCGTTGAACGTGATCGAGTTCACGGTGCCGTTCACGTTCGGGTCCCAGGTGGACACCTTGTAGGGCGACACGGCGCTGAAACTGAAGATGTTGTTGCGGGTATACGTGGTGCTCTGGCGCTTGATCGTGGTGAAGGTGCCGACCGCGTACATGGTGCTGCCGCACTGGGCGATCTGCCGGATCTGCTCGGTCGTGGTCGTGCTGGCCGGGAAGTGCGGCGTCGTGGTCACCGGCGTGGCCTGGACTGGCCCGGGCGGGGTGACGGCCTGACTCGCCGGAACGTACCCGGCGAACCCGAAGGCGGCCGCCGCGGCAACGCTAGCGGTCGCCGCCAGCCTCCAAGATTTGCGATACAACGAGCCCCCCAAAATGAGTTCGATGCTATGTCCTGCGGAGATTGACTGCGGGCATGCTAACAGAGACCGTCTTACACCGCAGGTAATGGGCAAATACGCGGAGAGAAGATGCCGAGTTCGGTCGCATCCGCTGGTTTCCGGTTCTGGCCCGCCGCATGGCTATTGATGGCTTGGGCCATCATGGCAGACGGATTGTCCCGGTGCCCGGCCGGGCGGCGAATCAGGCCGCAATGGCCGCCCGAGTTCGCGCCATCAGGACCGGCAATGGGCGCGCGGCGCTTTTCGCTGATGACCGCGATCCGGCGCCGGCCGGCCCGGCCCGCTCCGCCCCGCCGGCTTGCGTCGGGCCAGAAAGCTTACGATAGCAGAGTTTGTTCGTTATATTCCTATAACAGATGTTCCGCGAGGCGGTGCCGCCTGTCGCCCCGTCTAGCCGGATGCCCGGACTCGTGATCAACGTCGATGCAGGAGATCCAGTGACCCGGTTCAGTGACCTGTCCGAATTCACCGCTCTTCCAGCCGTCAACTCGCTGTGCCTGGCTCCCGACGGCACCTGGCTGGCCGCCGTCGTCCAGAGCGTGAGCGCCGATTCGAAGAAGTTCCACACCAGCATCTGGCGGATCGACACCGGGCAGGCGCCCGCGGTCCGGCTGACCAGGTCGTCCGAGGGCGAGGCCGGGCCGGCGTTCCTGCCGGACGGCTCGCTGCTGTTCGCCTCGAAACGGCCTGAGGCGGCCGCCAGCGGGGCGAAGGAGGCCGAGAACAGCGAGCCGGCGCTCTGGCTGCTGCCCGCAGGCGGCGGCGAGGCACTGCGGATCGCCGCGCCGCCCGGCGGGATCAGCGCGATCGTCACGGCGCGGTCCGCCCCGCGTTACCTCGCTGCCGCGCCGGCCTTCGAAGGCACCAGCGGACCGGACGAGGACGCCGCCCGCCGCCAGGCACGCGCGGACGCGGGCGTCAGCGCGATCTTGCACGAGGCCGGCCCGGTCAGGTACTGGGATCATGACCTGGGACCCGACTGCCTGCGGCTGCTCACGGCCGAGCCCGGCGACGACGCCAGCGCGGCCGGACTGCGTGACCTGACGCCCGATCCCGGCCGGGCCCTCGACGAGCAGGCGTTCTGCCTGTCGCCCGACGGGTCGGTCGCGGTCACCGGCTGGCAGGTGCCGGAGAAAGCCGGCGGCATCCGGGCCGAACTCGCGGTCATCGACCTGGCCACCGGCCAGCGGCGGACCCTGCTGAGTTCGAGCGGCGCTGACTTCGCTGACCCGGCGATCTCGCCCGACGGCCGGCAGGTGGTCGCCATTCGCTCCGAGCACGACACCTACCAGCGCCCGGGCGACGTCACGCTGGTGACGGCCCCGCTGGCGGGAAGCGACCAGGCGCAGCCGCGCGACCTGCTGGGAGGTTTCGACCGGCGGCCGCTGTCCGTCGCCTGGGCACCCGATGCGCGGATGGTCTATTTCACCGCCGACGACAACGGCCGCTGCCCGGTCTTCGCCGTGCGGATCGGCACCGGCGAAGTCGAGCGGGTCACGACCGACGACGCGGCCTACCAGAACCTGTGCCCGGCGGCTGACGGGCGGGCGCTTTACGCGCTGCGCGCGTCGGTCAGCGAGCCGCCGGCCGCGGTCAGGATCGAGGTCAGCCAGCAGCCGGGTGACTCCTGGGGCGAGCCGGTCGTGCTGCCGGGTCCTGGCGGTCAGCTTCAGCTGCCGGGGCGGGTCGAGGAGGTGACCGCGTCCGCCGCGGACGGCGCCACCATCAGGGGCTGGCTCGTGCTGCCCGACGGCGCCAGCGCGCAGTCCAGGGCGCCGCTGGTGCTGTGGGTGCATGGCGGCCCGGTGATGAGCTGGAATTCCTGGTCCTGGCGGTGGAACCCGTGGCTGATGGCCGCCCGCGGCTACGCCGTCCTGCTCCCGGACCCGGCCCTGTCGACCGGCTACGGCCAGGACTTCATCAGCCGGGGCCACGGCACCTGGGGTGACAAGCCGTTCACCGACGTGATGGCGATCACCGACGCGGTGACGGCGCGCGAGGACATCGATCAGGACCGGACCGCGATGATGGGCGGCTCGTTCGGCGGTTACATGGCCAACTGGATCGCCGGCCACACGACCAGGTTCAGCGCCATAGTCAGCCACGCCGGCGTCTGGGCCCTCGACCAGATGCTCGGCACGACCGACAACCCGCCGTTCTGGTATCGCATGTTCGGCCGGCCCGACACCGAGCCTGAGCGGTATCTGGCCTGGTCGCCGCACCTGCACGCGGACAAGATCGGCACTGCGGTGCTGATCATCCACGGCGACCGGGATTACCGGGTGCCGGTCGGCGAGGCGCTGCGGATGCACGCTGACCTGTCTGCGCTGGGCAAGCGGGCCAGGTTCCTGTATTTCCCCGACGAGAACCACTGGATACTCAAGCCGGGTGATGTCCGGGTCTGGTACGAGACGGTCTTCGCCTTCCTGGCCGAGAACGTGCTCGGCGAGCCCTGGCACCGCCCCGACCTGCTCTGATAAGAGCACTGCGGCCGGGTCCGCGGGAACGGAACCCGGCCGCAGCGCAGCGGAAGGGATGAGGATCGGGCCGGGATCAGGCCGCCGGGCCCGGCTCCAGCGTGAACTCCTGGGAGTCCGGGACGGTGCTCCCGGTCAGCAGGTTCAGCCGCTGGACCTTGAGCTGGTTCTCGGGCAGGTAGGTGCCGGCGTCGACGGTCAGCACCAGCGGGTGGCTGTAGTTCGGGTCAGAGGCATTGACCCACGGCGTGTAGAACCGCCCGTCGTTGGCGACCGCGTTCGCCAGGTCGCCCACCCACATCGTGCGAGCCGACGCGCCGCACGGCTGGAGCGTCACGTTCTGGGCGGCCACGTCACGCCGCAGGATTCCCGCGCACAGCCCGCTGTCATTGCCGAACGGAGACCAGTTGGACTCGAAGACCGGGTAGTTGCCCGGGTAGTTCACGCAGACATAGGACGTAGCCGAGATGAGGTTGCCGCAGTAGTTGCTGAGCGTGCCGACCCTGGCCCCGGTGAAGTCCTGGTTCGGGCGGCTATTGCTGGCGTGCCTGAGGTTGAGCCGCACGCCGGCCTGGCCGCCAATCCCGTTGTCGCCGCGGATGTAGGCATTCTGGATGGTGTGCGGTCCCAGTTCGAGACTGGACAGATCGAAGCACTGGGCTCCGCAGGCCGGCGTGGCGTAGGGCCGGTTCCCGCTGACCGATGCCTGGGCCGCCGCCGATCCGAGCGTGAGCAGAGCGGCTGACGCGGCGAGGGTGACGATGATCTTGCGCATGAACTCTCCTTGTTTGCTGGCCAGGCTGCCTGTGCGCGGCCGGGGCCTGGCACTAACCGCCTCCTGGGCGCTTTCTTCATGTGCGCCATTCAGTAATCGAGAATGGTGCTTTAGGCGCGAGCACGACGAATATCGGCCAGAAATACCGCGCTATCCGAAGCGCTAGTTAACCTCCAGCAGCACATGAATACGTTACGTATACCAAGACGCCATGGCTTCATAACCGGTTTACAAGAATTGCCGGACAATTCAAAAAGAAAGATTCAGGTAATAAATGAATCGTCCGGCACGATATCGTCCGTCTTGTCACCCCAGCCCGGCTGACCTGCATTGTTACGATAATTGGCGGCCATTCTCGATATTTATCTGCCGCCCGGCTCCGTGCTTGCCGACAGTCCTGCTTTACGCGAGTTACAGGCAGTTTCGCCGTCCGGCGCCGGTGCCCGCGCGACCGCCGGACCGGCCTATGTCACCCTGGATCCCATGACCCGAGCCCAGCTTGACAAGCGGCCGGCCGACGTCGCCGCGATGTTCGACGCCGTCGCCGAGCGCTACGACTTGCTCAACGACGTCCTGTCGCTCGGCCAGGACCGGCGCTGGCGGTCAGTCGTGGCCAGGCTGGTGGCGGCGCGCCCGGGCGACACGGTGCTGGACATCGCGGCCGGAACGGGCACCTCGTCGCGCGCCTTCACGGTGTCCGGCGCCCGCTGCGTGGCGTGCGACTTCTCCACCGGGATGCTGCGGGTCGGGTCGGGACGGGACGGGGCCGGACGGGACGGGACGGGGGCCAGCGGGCCGGGCGGGCTGGTCAGGTTCGTGGCCGGCGACGCCCTGACGCTCCCGTTCGCTGACGCCGCCTTCGACGTGGTCACGATCTCCTTCGGCCTGCGCAACGTCGCCGATCCCGATGAGGCGCTGGCCGAGATGCTGCGGGTCACGCGGCCCGGCGGCCGGCTGGTCATCTGCGAGTTCAGCCATCTGCCTGCCCGGCCGCTCGACCTCGCCTACCAGCGGTACCTGGCCGTCGCCCTGCCGGCGGTGGCGCGGCGGCTGTCGCCGGCCGCCGCGGCGTACGACTATCTCGCCGAGTCGATCAGCGGCTGGCCGGCCCAGGAGGAGCTCGCCGGCCGGATCCGCGGGGCTGGATGGTCCGCCGTGCGATGGCGCAACCTCACGTTCGGCGTCGTCGCCGTGCACGTAGCCAGGCGCCCGCGCTAACGGCCTGCGCACGGGGCGGCTCCTGCCATCAGCGGCTACGGGCTAGACTGTCGGCATCTGTACTTGTGAAGGTGTTCACAAGATTGGCGGACGGGTCAGTGAGCGAGCAGTACCCCCCGGCTAGCCCAGCTACGTCGTCTGAAACAGCGGACGTGATCATCGTCGGCGCCGGCCCGGCGGGGTCAACCGCGGCCTACCACCTGGCTACGGCCGGGCTCGACGTGCTGGTGCTGGAGAAAACCAGCTTCCCGCGGGAGAAGGTCTGCGGCGACGGCCTGACCCCCCGCGCGGTCAAGGCGCTGACCACCATGGGCGTGTCGGTCGATGCCAGCGACGGCTGGCTCATCAACAAGGGCCTGCGCATCATCGGCGGCGGCGGGCGGATCGAGCTGGCCTGGCCCGACCTGTCATCGTTCCCCGGTTACGGCACGGTCAGGACCCGCACCGACTTCGACGAGATGCTGGCCCGGCACGCCAGGAAGGCAGGTGCCCGGCTGCTCGAGAACGTCACCGTCACCGGTGCGACGGTGGACGAGCGGACTGGTCAGGTCACCGGCGTGACGGCGCGCGTGGCGGCCGGGGCCGCCGCGGAAGGTGCCGGGCGGGCGCCGCGACGGCCAGAAGGGGAGCAACGGGCCTTCCGCGCCCGCCTCGTCATCGCGGCCGACGGCAACTCCTCGCGGCTGTCGGTATCGATGGGCCTGCATAAGAGGTCGGACCGGCCGCTCGGCGTTGCGGTGCGGACCTATTACACCTCGCCCCGGCACGAAGACGATTACCTCGAGGCGTGGCTCGACCTGTGGGACGGCAAGCAACTGCTGCCCGGCTACGGGTGGATCTTCGGGATGGGCGACGGCACCAGCAACGTCGGTCTTGGCCTGCTGAACACGTCCGAGGCGTTCGGGCATATCGACTACCGCGCGCTGCTGCAGCGCTGGCTCTCCGCGATGCCGCCCGAGTGGGGCTTCACCGAGGAGAACAGGACGCAGCCGGTGCGCGGCGCGGCCCTGCCGATGGGCTTCAACCGCACCCCGCATTACGGCAGCGGCCTGCTGCTGGTCGGCGACGCCGGCGGGATGGTGAACCCGTTCAACGGCGAGGGCATCGCGTACGCGATGGAATCGGGCGAGCTGGCCGCCCGCTCGATCGTCCAGGCGCTCGCCCGGCCGACCGCGGCCGGCCAGGAGCTGGTGCTCCAGGGTTACCCGGTCGCGCTCAAGGAGAGCTACGGCGGCTACTACACTCTCGGCCGGACGTTCGTGAAGCTGATCGGCAACCCGAACTTCATGAAATTCGCCACCCGGCACGGGATCAAGCGCCCGGCGGTGATGCGGATGACGATGAAGCTGCTGGGTAACCTGACCGAGCCGCGCGGCGGCGACGCGGTCGACCGGGTCGTCAACGTGCTGTCTAAGATGTCGCCGGCGGCCTAGCGCCGCGGCAGCTGACCGCCGGGTCACGGCCGCGGCGGACGCGGCGGACGCGACGGCGATGACGCAAGAGCAAGATACGCAGGCCCGTCCAGCCAGATGGCTGAGCGGCAGGACAAGGGGGTGACGGAGTCGATGAGCTACTACGTGCCGATAGTCGTGCTTGCGGCCCTGTCCGCTGTCTTCGCCATTTTCTCGCTGGTCATGGGCTCGGTGACCGGCCCGAAGCGGTGGAACCGGGCTAAGCTCGAGGCCTACGAGTGCGGCATCGAGCCGACCCGCCAGCCGGCCGGGATCAGGTTCCCGGTGAAGTACTACCTCACGGCGATGCTCTTCATCGTCTTCGACATCGAGATCATCTTCCTGTACCCCTGGGCGGTCGCGTTCGACCACCTCGGAGTGTTCGGCCTCGTCGAGATGGTCACCTTCGTCGCAACCGTGCTGGTCGCATACGCCTACGTATGGCGGCGCGGCGGCCTGGAATGGGATTAGCCGGGTGGTAAATGATGGGTCTTGAGGAGAAACTGCCGAGCGGCGTTCTGCTGACCTCGGTCGAGAAGCTGGCCGGTTACGCGCGCAAGTCCTCGGTCTGGCCCGCCACCTTCGGGCTGGCCTGCTGCGCCATCGAGCTGATGGCCACCGGCGGGCCGCGGCACGACCTGGCCAGGTTCGGAATGGAGCGGGCGTCGAACACCCCGCGCCAGGCTGACCTGATGATCGTGGCCGGCCGGGTGAGCCAGAAGATGGCCCCGGTGCTGCGCCAGATCTACGACCAGATGGCCGACCCCAAGTGGGTTATCTCGATGGGCGTCTGCGCCTCGAGCGGCGGGATGTTCAACAACTACGCCATCGTGCAGGGGGTCGACCACATCGTCCCGGTCGATATCTACCTGCCCGGCTGCCCGCCCCGTCCCGAGATGCTGATCGACGCGATCGTCAAGCTGCACGACAAGATCCAGAACATGAAGCTTGGCGTGAACCGTGATCGCCAGATCACCGAGCTTGAGCAGGCCAGGTTGCGCCGGCTGCCGCTGCTGCCCGGCCTCGAGGGGCCCGCTGATCACGGGCCAGCTTCGCCTGGCCTCTTCGTTACCCAGGCAGGAGCCGAGCAGTGACCGAGCACGGCAGCTCAGGGCCGGGCGGCAGCGAGGACGCCGCGACGGTCGCCGGCCGGGACCGGCTGTCGGAGCAGGTCATCCGGACGGGCGCGTTCGGCACCGAGACGACGGGCGACACCTCGGGCTACGGCGGGCTCAGGGTCCGCAAGCAGCCGCCGGTGTCCAGCGAGCCGCCCTATGGCTCCTACTTCGACGAGGTCGCTGACGCCCTGGCTGGCGCGCTCGAGCAATCGGGAGCCGGCTTCGGCGACGCCATCGAGCGGGTCGTGGCCGCCCACGGCGAGCTGACCTTCTACGTCCGCCGTGAGCACCTGGTCGAGGTAGCCAGCAAGCTGCGTGATGATCCCACGCTCGCCTTCGAGATGTGCCTCGGCGTCTCCGGCACGCACTACCCGGCCGATGCGGGCACCGAGCTGCACGCCGTCTACCACCTGCTCTCGATCTCCCGCAACCGGCGGCTGCGGCTGGAAGTGACGGCGCCCGACGCCGACCCGCATGTTCCCTCGCTGGTGGGCGTGTACCCGACCTGTGACTGGCACGAGCGGGAGACCTGGGACTTCTTCGGCCTTGTCTTCGACGGGCACCCCGCGCTGACCAGGATCGAGATGCCGGACGACTGGAAGGGCCACCCGCAGCGGAAGGACTACCCGCTGGGCGGCATTCCGGTGGAGTATCGCGGCGCCACCGTCCCGCCGCCCGACGAGCGGAGGTCGTACGCGTGAGCGCGAGCACTGCGGGGGGTTCCGGGGGGTCGCCCCCCCGGGCCAGCACCGAAACTGAAGGGCGCGTCTACAACGTCGGCGGCCAGGACTGGGATGAGGTCGTCGCGGCCGCCGACGATGCCGCTGACAGCAGCCGGGACGAGCGTCTGATCGTCAACATGGGCCCGCAGCACCCGTCGACCCACGGCGTGCTGAGGCTCGTCCTCACGCTGGACGGCGAGACGGTCACCGAGCTCAGGCCGGTCGTCGGCTACCTGCACACCGGCATCGAGAAGAACATGGAGTTCCGCACCTGGACGCAGGGCGTCACGTTCTGCACCAGGATGGACTACCTGTCCCCCCTGTTCAACGAGACCGCCTACTGCCTGGCGACCGAGCGACTGCTCGGCATCACCGACCAGGTTCCCGAGCGGGCCAGCGTGCTGCGCGTGCTGATGATGGAGCTGAACCGGATCTCCTCGCACCTGACCGCGGTCGGCACCTTCGGCCTCGAAGTCGGCGCCACCACGGTCTTCCTCTACGGCATGCGCGAGCGCGAGAAAGTACTCGACCTGTTCGAGCTGATCAGCGGCCTGCGCATGAACCACGCTTACATCCGGCCCGGCGGCGTCTCCCAGGACCTGCCGTCCGGAGCGCTGGAGAAGCTGCGCGAGTTCCTCGGCGTGATGCCCGGTCAGCTCGACGAGCTGCGCAAGCTGCTCGACGTCAACCCGGTCTACCTGCGCCGGACCAGGGACGTCGCCTACCTCGATCTGGCCGGCTGCATGGCGCTCGGCATCACGGGCCCGATCCTGCGGTCCACCGGGCTGCCGTGGGACCTGCGCAAGAGCCAGCCGTACTGCGGCTACGAGACCTACGACTTCGACGTCCCGACGCAGGACAGCTGCGATGTCTACGGCCGGTACCTGGTCAGGATGGACGAGATCGACCAGTCGCTGCGGATCATCGAGCAGTGTGTCGACCGGCTGGCCGCGCCGCGGCCGGCGCACGACCCGGTGATGATCGGGAATGCCAAGATCGGCTGGCCCGCCCAGCTCGCGGTCGGACCGGACGGCCTGGGCAACTCCGCCGACCACATCGCGCACATCATGAGCCAGTCGATGGAAGCGCTGATCCACCACTTCAAGCTGGTCACCGAGGGCTTCAGGGTTCCGGCCGGGCAGGTGTACGCCGCCGTCGAGTCACCCCGCGGCGAGCTCGGGTGTCATGCCGTCAGCGACGGCGGCACCCGGCCCTACCGGGTGCACTTCCGCGACCCGTCCTTCACCAACCTCCAGTCGGTGTCGGTGATGTGCGAAGGCGGCATGGTGGCGGACGTGATCGCGGCCGTGGCCAGCATCGATCCGGTGATGGGAGGAGTGGACAGGTAATGGCCTTCACCGAGCAGGAGCGAGCCGACCTGACGGCCCGGGCGGCGGAGATCATCGCCAGGTACCCGAAGTCGCGGTCGGCGCTGCTCCCGCTGCTGCATCTGGTCCAGGCGACCGAGGGGTTCGTCTCGGCCGAGGGCATCGAGTTCTGCGCCGGGCAGCTCGGACTATCCGAGGCCGAGGTCACCGCCGTGGTGTCGTTCTACACCATGTACAAGCGGCGGCCGGTCGGCGAGTACCACGTCGGCGTCTGCACCAACACACTGTGCGCCATCATGGGCGGCGATGTCATCCACGCCGAGCTGCGCGCCCATCTGGGCGTCGAGGCCGACGAGGCGACGCCGGACGGCAAGCTCAGCCTGGAGCGGATCGAGTGCAACGCGGGCTGCGACTACGCCCCCGTCGTCATGGTCAACTGGGAGTTCTTCGACGATCAGACCCCTGAGTCAGCCAGAGAGCTGGTCGACGGACTGCGGGCGGGCGCCGACATCGTCCCGACCAGGGGTGCGGACCGCCTGGTCACCTGGCGGGAGGCGGCCAGGATCCTGGCCGGCTTCCCCGACGACCAGGCCGGCACCGGGCATACCGCGGGCCAGGCGACCCTGGCCGGCCTGCGCATCGCCAAGGAGAACGGCTGGACGCCCGACGAGCCCCTGCTGCCCGCGGCCGATGACGGAGGGCGGTCATGACGCGACCAGACAGCGAGCCGTCGAGCACGGGTTCATCAGGCCGAGGTTCATCAGGCACCGTGCTGACGCCGGTCCTCACCGCTCACTGGGACGAGCCTGACTCGTTTACCCTGGCCGGCTACCGCCGGGCCGGCGGCTACCAGGCGCTGCCCAAGGCGCTGGCGATGCCCCAGGACGACGTCATCGCGATGGTCAAGGAGTCCGGGCTGCGCGGCCGCGGCGGCGCTGGCTTCCCGACCGGGCTGAAGTGGGGCTTCATCCCGCAGGGCGACGGCAAGCCGCACTATCTCGTCGTCAACGCCGACGAGTCGGAGCCCGGCACCTGCAAGGACATCCCGACCATGCTGGCGAGCCCGCACGCGCTGGTCGAAGGCGCGATCATCGCCGCCTACGCGATCAGGGCGAACCAGGCCTTCATCTACGTGCGCGGCGAGGTCCTGCACGTGGTCCGGCGCATGCATCACGCGGTCGCCGAGGCCTACGAGGCGGGTTACCTGGGTGCGAACATCCTGGACTCCGGTTTCGACCTGGACATCGTCGTGCACGCGGGCGCGGGCGCCTACGAGTGCGGCGAGGAGACCGCGCTGCTGGACTCGCTCGAGGGCTTCCGCGGCCAGCCCAGGCTGAAGCCGCCGTTCCCGGCGATCGAGGGCCTGTACGCGTGCCCGACCGTGGTCAACAACGTCGAGTCGATCGCCAGCGTGCCCTCCATCGTCGGGTACGGGGCGGCCGCGTTCGCCGCGCTTGGCACGGAGAGATCCAAGGGCTTCGGCATCTTCTCGCTCTCCGGGCACGTGACGACACCAGGCCAGTACGAGGCGCCGCTCGGCGTGACGCTGCGCGAGCTGCTCTCGCTGGCCGGCGGCGTTCGGGCCGGTCACCAGCTGAAATTCTGGACGCCGGGCGGCTCGTCGACGCCGATCTTCACCGATGAGCACCTCGACGTGCCGCTGGACTTCGAGTCCGTCGGCGCCGCTGGTTCCATGCTCGGCACCCGGGCGCTGCAGATCTTCGACGAGACGACCTGCGTGGTCCGCGCGACCCTGCGCTGGATGGAGTTCTACCAGCACGAGTCGTGCGGCAAGTGCACGCCGTGCCGCGAGGGCACGTACTGGATCGTCCAGCTGCTCGACTCGCTCGAGCGCGGCCAGGGCAGCGACGCCGACCTGGACAAGCTGCTCGATATCTGCGACAACATACTCGGCCGTGCGTTCTGCCCGTTCGGCGACGGCGCGGTCAGCCCGGTCGTCTCGTCGATCAAGTACTTCAGGGACGAGTTCATCGAGCATTCCAAGCGCGGCGGTTGCCCGTTCGACCCGGCCGCCTCGATGCTCTTCGGAAGGTCGCGATGACTGAGGTAGCCAAGCCGGCCGACGGCGTGCGCGTGACCATCGACGGATTCGAGATCCTGGTCCCGAAGGGGACGCTGATCATCAGGGCCGCCGAGCAGCTTGGCATCCAGATCCCGCGGTTCTGCGACCATCCGCTGCTGGCCCCGATCGGTGCCTGCCGCCAGTGCCTGGTGCAGGTGGAGGGCCAGCCCAAGCCGCCGGCCTCGTGCACCACGGTCTGCACCGACGGCATGGTCGTCCGCACTCAGCTGACCTCGCCGGTCGCCGAGAAGGCACAGCGCGGCGTGATGGAAATGCTGCTGGTCAATCATCCGCTCGACTGCCCGATGTGCGACAAGGGCGGTGAGTGCCCGCTGCAGAACCAGGCCATGACGGCGGGGGCCGGCGAGACCAGGTTCGACGGGAAGAAGCGGACCTTCGCCAAGCCGATCGCGCTGTCCGCCTCGGTCCTGCTCGACCGCGAGCGCTGCGTTCAGTGCGCCAGGTGCACCCGGTTCGCCGACCAGATCGCCGGCGATCCGCTGATCGACCTGATCGAGCGCGGGCCGCAGGAGCAGGTCGGAGTGGCCGACGGGGTCCCGTTCGACTCCTACTTCTCGGGCAACACGGTGCAGATCTGCCCGGTCGGCGCGCTCACCGGCACGGCCTACCGGTTCCGCGCCCGCCCGTTCGACACGGTCTCCTCGCCGAGCGTCTGCGAGCACTGCGCGTCGGGCTGCAGGCAGCGGACCGACCACCGCCGCGGCGCCGTCACCCGCCGGCTGGCGGGCAGCGCACCGGAGGTGAACGAGGAGTGGAACTGCGACAAGGGACGCTGGGCCTTCACCTACGCCACCATGCCGGACCGGCTGCTCGGGCCGCTGGTCCGGGATACCGACGGGGTGCTGAAGCCGGCTTCGTGGCCCGAGGCGCTTGACGCGGCCGCGCGCGGCCTGGCGGCGGCGCGCGGCCGGACCGGAGTGCTGACGGGCGGCAGGCTCACCCTCGAGGACGCCTACGCCTACGCCAAGTTCGCCCGTGTTGCCCTGGCCAGCAACGACATCGACATGCGCGCCAGGCCGCACAGCGCCGAGGAGACCGAGTTCCTGGCCGCCGCGGTGGCCGGGGGCCGTCGGGACGCGAGCGTCAGCTACTCGAGCCTGCAGCAGGCCCCGGCGGTGCTGCTCGCGGGCTTCGAGCCGCAGGACGAGTCGCCGATCGTCTTCCTGCGGCTGCGCAAGGCGGTCCGGTCGGGCGACACCGCCGTGTACTCGGTGGCGGCACTGGCCAGCCCTGGCCTGCACCGGCTGGCCGGGACGCTGCTCCCCGCGGCGCCAGGAACCGAGGCCGAGGTGCTCAGCCAGCTGGCTGACCCGGCCGGCCTGGCCGCCGGGCCCGCCGCCGGTGATGTCTTCGCCGCCGCGGCCCGGGCGCTCGCGCGGCCGGGAGCGGTGATCCTGGCCGGCGAGCGGCTGGCTGAGGTACCCGGAGCGCTGACCGCGGCGGTCGCGCTGGCCGAGCTGACTGGCGCCCGGCTGGCGTGGATACCGCGCCGGGCCGGCGAGCGCGGGGCGATCGAGGCCGGAGCGCTGCCGGTGCTGCTGCCCGGCGGGCGCCGGGTCACCGACGACGCGGCTCGCGCCGAGGTGGCCAGGGCCTGGGGTGTCGGCTCGCTGCCCGGCGAGCCCGGCCGGGACACCGGGCAGATACTCGACGCGGTGGCGGCGGGCGAGATCGAGGCGCTGCTCGTGGGCGGGATCGACCCGGCGGACCTGCCCGACCCGCAGGCCGCGCTGGCCGCGATCGAGTCGGCCGGCTTCGTCGTCAGTCTCGAGCTGCGGGCCAGCGCCGTCACCGACCGGGCCGACGTGGTGCTGCCGGTGGCCGCGGTCGCCGAGAAGCCGGGCACCTTCGTGAACTGGGAGGGCAGGCCCGGGCAGTTCGGTGCCGCGCTGCCGGTTCCCGTGGTCCGCGGCGACCTGCAGGTGCTCGCGGGAATCGCCGACGAGATGGACGTTCACCTGGGCCTGCCCGACGCCGAGACGGCGCGGCGCGAGCTGGCGGCACTCGGGTCGGGTCAGGCGGCCGGCCAGGGCGGAATGCGGCCTGCGGCTGATCGCCGCGCCTCCGGCCGCACCGACCGCGGGGGTGCCGTTCCCGGGGCCGGCGAAGCCGTGCTCGCCACCTGGCATAATCTGCTCGACGCCGGCCGGATGCAAGATGGCGAGCCGCATCTCGCCGGGACCGCTCGTGCGGCCGTCGCGCGGATGTCGGCGGCGACGGCGGCCGAGGCTGGAGTCGGCGACGGCGGGAAGGTCAGCGTGGCGACTAGCCGCGGCGAGATCCGCGTGCCAGTCGAGATCATGACGATGCCCGACCGGGTGATCTGGCTGCCGACGAATTCCGCGGGCTGCTCGGTACGGCGCGACCTTGGCGCCGGTCACGGCAGCCTGATCAAGGTGAGGAGCGCGGAATGACTGCCCGGTCCGGTCTGGTCCACCTGGCCAGCGGAAGCGCGTCGACGTCGGCGCTGATCGACCACGACCCGTGGTGGCTGACGGCGCTGAAGGTCCTGTTCGTGTTCCTGTTCCTGATGCTGGGGACACTGCTGATGATCTGGGCCGAACGCCGGATCATCGGCCGGATGCAGCAGCGCCCCGGGCCGAACCGGGCCGGGAAGTTCGGCCTGCTGCAGTCCCTGATGGACGGCATCAAGCTGCCGCTGAAGGAAGACATCATCCCGCGCGGTGTCGACAAGATCCTCTTCGTCCTCGCTCCCGCGATCGCATTGATCCCGGCCTTCATCAGCTTCGCGATCATCCCGGTCGGCCCGGTCGTGTCGATCTTCGGCCACCAGACACCGCTCCAGCTCGCGAATCTTCCCGTCGCCGTGCTGCTGGTGCTCGCCATGAGCTCGATGGGCGTCTACGGGATCGTGCTGGCCGGCTGGGCGTCCATCTCGCCGTACTCGCTGCTCGGCGGACTCCGGTCGTCGGCCCAGGTGATCAGCTACGAGATCGCGATGGGCATCTCGTTCGTACCGGTCTTCCTGTACGCCGGGTCGCTGTCGACCTCGCAGATCGTCGCGGCCCAGGCCCACGGCGCGCCGTTCCACCTGTTCGGCGCCACGCTGCACTATCCGTCCTGGTTCGCCGTCCTGCTGCTGCCGTCGTTCGTGATCTACGTGATCACCATGGTCGGCGAGACCAACCGGCTGCCCTTCGACCTGCCCGAGGGCGAGGGCGAGCTGGTGGCCGGCTTTCACACGGAGTACTCCTCGCTGAAGTTCGCGCTGTTCTACCTGGCCGAGTACGTGAACATGTTCACGGTGTCGGCGCTGGCGACCACGCTCTTCCTGGGCGGCTGGCACGCGATCTGGCCGATCTCGATCTGGTCGGGAGCCAATAGCGGCTGGTGGCCGGTCCTGTGGTTCCTCGCGAAACTGAGTGCGTTCATGTTCTTCTTCATCTGGCTGCGCGGATCGCTGCCCCGGATCAGGTACGACCAGCTCATGCAGCTGGGCTGGAAGATCCTGATCCCGGCCGCCCTGGCCTGGACCCTGCTGATCGCCACGCTGCGGGTCTGGCGCCGCCAGGGCGGCAGCACGGGGGTCTACCTGGTCGGCGGCGCGATCGTGCTCGTCCTGCTCGCGCTGGCGTTCGCCTGGGACTTCGCCGCCGAGCGGGCCGCCGACCGGCGCGCGGCGCTGGAGGAGGAGGCGGCCGAGCAGGACGCCGGCAGCTTCCCCGTGCCGCCGATGGACCTGCCGCACTACCACGGCATGTCGTCCGGGCTGCCTGCGCTGACCGACCAGGCGGCTTCAGATTCCGGGATAAAGGAGGTCACAGGTGCTTGATTTCCTCAACCCGGTCAAAGGCTTCGCCGTCACCTTCCGGCAGATGTTCCGCAAGGTCGACACCGTCGAGTACCCGGAGGTAAAGAAGCCGACCGCGCCGCGGTACCACGGCCGCCACCAGCTCAACCGGTGGCCCGATGGCCTGGAGAAATGCATCGGCTGTGAGCTGTGCGCCTGGGCCTGCCCCGCCGACGCCATCTACGTCGAGGGCGGCAGCAACACCGAGTCCGAGCGGTACTCGCCCGGCGAGCGGTACGGTGCCGTCTACCAGATCAACTACCTGCGCTGCATCCTGTGCGGCCTGTGCGTCGAGGCCTGCCCGACCCGGGCGCTGACGATGACCAACGACTATGAGCTGGCCAACGACAGCCGCGAGAGCCTGATCTGGACCAAGGAGCAGCTCGTCGCGCCGCTCCAGCCGGGCATGGAGGCACCGCCGCATCCGATGCGACTCGGAGATTCCGAAGAGGACTACTACCGGCTCGGGCCGTCGTTCGCCGCCGCGCAGCCGACGGACCTGCTGAGCATGCTCGCGCGGAGCCGCGGGGCCGACGCTGCGCCAGAAGGGCCCGCCGCTGTGCCGCCTGCCGCAGGGCCGCCTGCGTCAGGGCCGCCCGCCGAGGGCAGCGAGCCACGAGCCGACGCGGAAGGCACGTGATGACTGGATCGATGATCCTGGCCGGCAGCGCGGCCAGTAACACCGAGGTCGCGACGTTCTGGGTGCTCGCCGTCGTAGCCGTAGCCGCCGCCCTCGGCATGATCGCGACCAGGCGGGCCGTTCACTGCGCCGTGCTGCTCGCGGTCGTCATGCTGATCCTGGCGGCGATGTACGCCATGCAGGGTGCGCCGTTCCTGGCCTTCGTGCAGGTGATCGTCTACACCGGCGCGGTGCTCATGCTCTTCCTCTTCGTGATGATGATCGTGGGCATTACCGCGTCCGATTCGATCATCGAGACGATCAGGGGACAGCGGCTCTTCGCCGGCCTGGCGGGCATCGCGATGCTCGTGCTGCTGATCCTGGTCGTCGGGCACGCGACCATCGGGCCGGCCGCGCCATCTGGCCCGCGCAACAGTTCGCTCAACGTCAACGGTCTGGCCAGGCTGGTGTTCACGACCTACGTGTTTCCGTTCGAGGTCACCAGCGCCCTGCTGATCACGGCGGCGCTCGGCGCCATGGTGCTCGCCCACCGGGAGCGGACCACCCCCAGGCCCACGCAGCGGATGCTGTCCACGCGCCGGATGGCCGGCGGCCACCCGACTCCGCTGCCCGGCCCCGGCACCTACGCGCAACATAACGCGGTGGACATGCCAGCCCTGCTCCCGGATGGCACACAGTCGCGCCTGTCGGTCAGCAGCGTGCTGGCCGGCCCGATGGCGGCAGGCGGGCCGGCCATCGCGGCCGGGCCTGCGCCCGCTGGTGGTGCTCAGGCCGCTGGCGAGGAGCAGGAGGAGGAGCAATGATCAGCCCGGCCAACTACGTCGCGCTGGCGGCGATCCTCTTCGTGATCGGCGGTGTCGGCGTTCTCGTCCGCAGGAACGCGCTGGTCGTCTTCATGTGCATCGAGCTGATGCTGAACGCGGTGAACCTGGCCTTCATCGCCTTCGCTAGGCTGCACGGCGACCTCAACGGCCAGGTGATCGCGTTCTTCGTGATGGTCGTGGCGGCCGCCGAGGTCGTTGTCGGCCTGGCCATCCTGACCTCGATCTTCCGCTCCCGCAAGTCGGCGTCGGTCGACGACGCCAACCTGCTCAAGTACTAAAAGCACGAGAACGACCCGAACTTGTCAGCCCAGAACCACGTGGAGGGTAGGCAGTGACTGGCTCTCTTGCCGGCGCGCTGGCCGGGACCGTGACGCCGGCCGCAGCCGCGGCCACGCTGCCGGCTACCGGCGTGCAGGATCTGGCGTGGCTGCTGCTTGCGTTCCCGGCGGCCGGCGCGGCCATCTTGCTGCTCGGCGGCAAGCGCACGAACGCCTGGGGACACCTGCTCGGCTGCGCGACGTCGCTCGCTGCCTTCGGATACGGCGTGATCGCGTTCGTGGCGATGCTCGGCTATCCGGCCCGCCAGCGCAGCCGGGAGGTGCGGGTCTACGACTGGATTCCGGCGATCGGGAGGTTCCACGTCCCGCTCGGCCTGCGGCTCGACCAGCTGTCGATCTGCTTTGTCCTGCTGATCACCGGAGTGGGATCACTGATCCTCATCTACGCGATCGGCTATATGTCGCACGACCCGGAGCGCCGCCGGTTCTTCGGCTACCTGAACCTGTTCATCGCGGCGATGCTGCTGCTGGTGCTGGCGGACAACTACGTCGCCCTGTACGCGGGCTGGGAGGGCGTCGGCCTCGCCTCCTACCTGCTGATCGGCTTCTGGCAGTTCAAGCCGTCCGCTGCCGTCGCCGCCAAGAAGGCGTTCATCGCGAACCGCGTCGGTGACGTCGGCCTGTCGCTGGCCATCATGCTGATGTTCTTCACCTTCGGCTCGGTCAGCTTCTCCGGTGTCTTCGGCGCGGTGCACACCGCGAGCGCGGGCACGATCACCGCCATCGGCCTGCTGCTGCTGCTCGGCGCGTGCGGAAAGTCCGCCCAGCTGCCGCTGCAGTCCTGGCTGCTCGACGCGATGGAAGGCCCGACTCCGGTCTCCGCGCTGATCCACGCGGCGACGATGGTTACCGCCGGGGTCTACCTGATCGTCAGGTCCGCGCCCATCTTCAACCTGTCCTCGGACGCCAGGCTCGCGGTCACCGTGGTCGGGGCCGCCACGCTGCTGTTCGGCGCCATCATCGGGTGTGCCAAGGACGACATCAAGAAGGCGCTGGCCGGCTCGACGATGAGTCAGATCGGCTACATGATGCTCGCCGCCGGCCTCGGCCCGGTCGGCTATGCGCTGGCGATCGCCCACCTGCTCTCGCACGGCTTCTTCAAGGCCGGGCTGTTCCTCGGCGCCGGGTCCGTCAAGCACGGCATGGACGACGAGGTCGACATGCGCCGATTCGGCGGCCTGGATACCGTCATGAAGATCACGTTCGTGACGTTCGGCTTCGGCTACCTGGCGATCATCGGGATCCCGCCGTTCTCCGGCTTCTTCACCAAGGACCCCATCATCGAGGCCGCGTTCAACAAGGGCGGTACTTCGGGCGCGATCCTCGGCACGGCCGCCCTGGTCGGCGCGGGCATCACCGCCTTCTACATGACCCGGGTCATGCTCATGACGTTCACCGGCAAGCGGCGCTGGGAGGAGCGGGTCCACCCGCACGAGTCGCCGGCCGTGATGACCACCCCGATGATCATCCTGGCTGTCGGGTCGCTCGCCGGCGGCGGCTTCCTGATGCTCAGCAACCGGCTGATCAACTTCCTGCAGCCGGTGGTGCATACGCCGCCGCGGGCCGATGGCGGTGGGTGGGCGTCGTTCTTCACCCCGCTCAGCCTCGGCACCCTGGCCCTGGTCGTGGTCGCTGCCGCCGGCGCCTGGCTCATGTACGGCCGGCGCGAGGTCCCGGTGGTCGCGCCGCGCGGCAGCCTGGTGACGGTCGCGGCCCGCAAGGACCTGTACGGTGACGCGCTGAACGAGTCCGTGCTGATGCGGCCGGGGCAGTGGCTGACCAGGCTGTCCGTGTACTTCGATAACCGCGGCATCGACGGCCTGGTCAATACCGTCGCCGCCACCATGGGCGGAAGCTCGGGCCGGCTGCGCAAGGTACAGACCGGGTTCGTTCGCTCGTACGCCCTGTCCATGCTGATCGGCGCCCTGCTGCTCGTCGGCGCCCTGCTGCTGGTCCGACTCTAAGGGGAACTCGTGACACCCCACCCTGCGATGAGGCGCTGACTTCCATGAGCAACTTTCCCTGGCTGACCGTCTCGGGCGCGATCCCGCTCGTCGGGACGCTTGCCGTCTGCCTGACTCCCGGCCGGTCGGCGCCGGGCAGCGATGCCGACCGGCGCTCCAGAGACCTGCTGGTGAAGCGGATCGCCCTGGTCTTCACGCTGATCACGCTCGGCGTCACCATCGCGATGGCGGTCGCCTTCAAGCCGGGCGGCCCGCGGTTCCAGTTCACCCAGGTCTATCAGTGGATTCCGCAGTTCGGCGTGCACTACGCGGTCGGCGCGGACGGCATCGCGCTGGTGCTCATCTTGATGACGACGGTCCTGATGCCGGTCGTCATACTCGCGTCGTGGAACGACGCCGACGGATCGGCGAGCCCGTCCGGCGCGGCGCCGCCGAAGCGGAGCGTCAAGACCTACTTCGCGCTGCTGCTGGTGCTCGAGACCATGATGATCGGGGTCTTCGCGGCCACCGACGTGTTCCTCTTCTACGTCTTCTTCGAAGCCATGCTGATCCCGATGTACTTCATGATCGGCAGCTACGGAGTCGGCCAGCGGCAGTACGCGGCGGTGAAGTTCCTGCTGTACAGCCTGCTCGGCGGGCTGCTGATGCTGGTCGCGGTAATCGCGCTGTACGTCATCTCGACCCAGAGCGCGGTGCTGGGTCACCAGGGGTCGTTCCTGTTCACGGACCTGTCCCGGATCGTCATCGATCCGACCGCCCAGAAGTGGCTGTTCCTCGGGTTCTTCGTCGCGTTCGCGATCAAGGCACCGCTGTGGCCGTTCCACACCTGGCTGCCCGATGCGGCGGCCGCCGCGCAGCCCGGCGCGGCGGTGCTGCTGGTCGGCGTGCTCGACAAGGTCGGTACCTTCGGCATGATCAGGTACTGCCTCGACCTGTTCCCGTCCGCGTCGCACTACTTCACGCCGGTGGTGATCGTGCTGGCGGTGATCGGGATCCTGTACGCGGCGATCGTCGCCATCGGCCAGGCTGACCTGAAGCGGCTGATCGCCTATACGTCGGTCTCTCACTTCGGCCTGATCACCCTCGGGATCTTCGCGATGACCAGCCAGGGCCAGGTCGGAGCGACGCTTTACATGGTCAACCACGGCTTCGCGACCGGAGCCCTGTTCCTGATCGCCGGGTTCATGATCGCCCGCCGGCGCTCGCAGCAGATCGCCGACTACGGCGGCGTGCAGAAGGTCGCACCGGTCCTGGCCGGCCTGTTCCTCATCGCCGGCCTGGCCGGACTGGCCATGCCCGGCCTGTCCACCTTCGTCAGCGAGTTCCTGGTGCTGATCGGCACCTTCACCAGGTACGAGGTAGCCGCCGCGCTGGCCACCGTCGGGATCATCCTGGCCGCGATCTACATCCTGTGGATGTACCAGCGCACGATGACCGGCCCGGTCCGCGAGGACGTCGCCGCCATGCCTGACCTGCACGCCCGTGAACTGTGGGCGGTGGGCCCGCTGATCGCGCTGATTCTCGTCCTGGGCGTCTATCCCAAGCCGGTCATTGACATGATCAATCCCGCCGTCCACAAGACGCTGGTCCAGGCTCACTCGACCGACCCGGTCCCGCCGCACCCGGCGACCGTCGTGCTCGTCACTGCCGCAGCGCACAAGAACGGGAGCAAGCCGTGACCGGGTCCCTCGCCGCGATCGCGCCGACCATTCCCGCGCCGCAGATCCAGTACGGGCAGCTCTCGCCGATGCTGCTCGTCTTCGGGGCGGCCATCGCCGGCGTGCTGGTCGAAGCGTTCTCGCCGCGGCCGCTGCGCCGCACGCTGCACCTGGCCATTACGCTCGGCAGCCTGGCCGGCGCGTTCATCCTGACCGTCTTCCTGGCCGGGAGCAGCAGCCTGTTCGGCGGCGGCAGGGCCGGTAACGTGGCCGCCGTCGGCGCGGTGGCGATCGACCGGCCGACCCTGTTCATCCAGGGCACCATCCTGGTCCTCGCGTTCATCAGCGTGCTGCTGATCGCCGAGTCCTCCCATGAGGTCAGCGCGTTCGCGGCGCAGGCGGCCGCGGTGCCGGGCAGCGCCGAGGAGCGCGAGGGACTGCTGGCCGGAATCAGCCACACCGAGGTCTACCCGCTGACTCTCTTCGCCATCGGCGGCATGCTCCTGTTCCCCGCCGCGAACGACCTGCTCACGATGTTCGTGGCGCTCGAGGTGCTCTCGCTCCCGCTCTACCTGCTCTGCGGGCTGGCCAGGCGCCGCCGCCTGCTCTCGCAGGAGGCGGCCATGAAGTACTTCCTGCTCGGGTCGTTCTCGTCGGCCTTCTTCCTGTTCGGCGTCGCGATGCTGTACGGCTTCTCCGACTCGGTCAACCTCTCGCGGATCGCGATAGCAGCGGGCGGGAACACGCAGAGCTCGGTTCTGCTTTACGCCGGTATCGCGCTGCTCGGCGTGGGCCTGCTGTTCAAGATCGGCGCCGTGCCGTTCCAGGCGTGGAAACCCGACGTCTACCAGGGCGCCCCGACCCCGGTCACCGCGCTGATGGCGTCCTGCACGCTGGTCAGCGCCTTCGGCGCCGTGCTGCGCGTCTTCTATGTCGCGTTCGGCCAGCTGACCTGGGACTGGCGTCCGATGATGTGGGGTATCGCGATCCTCACGATGCTGGGCGGGTCGATCATCGCGATCACCCAGACGGACGTCAAGCGCCTGCTCGCCTACTCCTCGATCGCCCAGGCCGGCTACATCCTGACCGGCGTGGTGGCGGCGAGCACGGCGGGCCTGTCTAGCAGCATGTTCTACCTGGCTGCCTACGGGCTGGCGACGGTCGGGGCGTTCGCGGTGGTGACCCTCATCCGCGACCAGAGCGGCGAGGCGGGGCACCTGTCCCGCTGGGCCGGGCTCGGCAAGCGATCTCCGCTGGTCGCCGGCGTCTTCGCCTTCTTCCTGATCGCGTTCGCCGGGATCCCGCTGACCAGCGGGTTCACCGGGAAGTTCGCCGTCTTCCAGGCCGCGATCGCCGGCGGAGCGCTGCCGCTCGTCATCATCGGGGTGGTGAGCAGCGCGATTCTGGCTTTCCCCTACGTCCGGGTCATCGTCCTGATGTTCTTCAGCGAGCCCGTGCTCGACGGTCCGGCCGTGGTCAGGCCGAGCGCGTTCACCTCGGTCGCGGTCGGCATCGGGCTGCTGGCCACCCTGGTGCTCGGTGTCGCGCCCGAGCCCTTGCTCAGGCTGGCCCACGAAGCCGCTGCGCAGCTGTTCGTCCGTTGACGCCGTCACCGTGCGCGATCCGGCGACCCGAGCTGACGCACACCGCACCAGGGTGTGCTTATCTTGGGATTGGCCGGGCAACTGGCCCGCTGGCCGCACTGCGGCCGCGAAAGCCGTACGGATAAGGGGATCCAGTGATCACGGTCGTTCCCGTGGAGCTGTCGGACGCCGCGCTCGCGGCCGACGTGAGCGACGGACTGGCGCTGGTCGAGGACGGCCTGCGGAAGGCCGCCAGCGCGCCGCATTACAACCTGCTCGACCAGACCTCCGGCTACCTGATCGACGCGGGCGGCAAGCGCTTCAGGGCCACTCTCGTCCTGCTCGCGGCCCAGTTCGGCAACCCGCAGGACGACCGGGTGGTGCCGGCGGCCGTCGCCATCGAGCTGACTCACCTGGCCACTCTGTACCACGACGACGTGATGGACGAGGCGGACGTCCGGCGCGGTACCCCGAGCGCGAATTCGCGCTGGGATAACTCGGTGGCCATCCTGACCGGCGATTACCTGTTCGCCTGTGCGTCGAAGATCCTGGCTGATCTCGGTCCCGATGCCGTCAGGATCCAGGCCGAGACGTTCTGCCGGCTGGTGGCCGGCCAGATCGCCGAGACCGTCGGCCCGCGCGCGGACCAGGATCCGCTCGAGCACTACATGGGCGTCGTGACCGAGAAGACAGCCTCGCTGATCGCTGCCTCCGGGCAGTTCGGCGCGATGTTCTCTGGCGCCCCGGCCAGTGTCACCGAGCGGATCGCGCCGGCCTGCGCGGCGCTCGGCGTCGCCTTCCAGCTATCCGACGACATTCTCGACGTCTCGAGCGATACGGACCAGTCGGGCAAGACCCCGGGAACCGACCTGCGCGAAGGCGTCAGGACGCTGCCGGTCCTGCACGCGCTGCGGTCCGCGGGCCCTGCCGACCGGCGGCTGGTCGAGTTGCTAAGTGGCAGCGACCTGACCGACTCGGCGGCGCGTGCCGAGACGCTGAACCTGCTCCGGGCGCACCCGGCCATGGGCATGGCCAAGGCCGACCTGCGGCACTGGGCGGACCTGGCCAGGACGGAGATCCTCGCGCTCCCCGAGGTTCCGGCGCGGGCCGCGTTCGAGGCGATATGCGACTTCGTGATCGAGCGCACCGGCTGACGCCGGGCGAGCCGGGCCGCCCGGGGAATGCAGTCGCGACCTGCGGCGCTTGTACAGCTAGAGTCCCCGGGATCGGGAGGTACAAGGGTGGGAATCTTCGGCACGCACAAGTCGCAAATGATCACCGCGGACGAGGCGCTTCCTGGCCGGACGCAGGCGGTGCGGGTGCCCGCGAAGCATGAAGTCCTCGGGACGCCGCTCCTGCCGCCTTATCCGGACGGCAGCGAGGTGGCCGAGTTCGCGCTCGGCTGCTTCTGGGGCGCGGAGAAGAATTTCTGGCAGACCAAGGGCGTCATCACCACCGCGGTCGGCTACGAGGGCGGCTTCACCCCGAATCCCAGCTACGAGGAAGTCTGCAGCGGCCGGACAGGCCACGCGGAGTCAGTGCGAGTGGTGTTCGACCCGAACGTCGTCTCCTATCGTGACCTGCTGCGAGTGTTCTGGGAGTCGCATAATCCGACGCAGGGCCTGCGCCAGGGCAACGACGTCGGCAGTCAGTATCGCTCCGCGATCTTCTGGCACTCCGCCGACCAGAAGGCGGCGGCGCAGGAGTCGGCGGCCGCCTACCAGGAGCGGCTGACCCAGGCCGGGTACGGCGCTATCTCGACCGAGATCCGCCCGGCATCGGAGTTCTACTTCGCCGAGGACTACCACCAGCAGTACCTGGCCGACACCAAGAACCCGCACGGCTACTGCCCGGACCACGGGACAGGGGTGTCCTGCCCGATTGGAGTCGTGCAAGCCGGCGGTCCGGCTGGGCCGATTGAGGCTGAGGGCTGATGGTTGTGGCCACAATTATGTGATACATTTGTGGTTATGGCAGCGGACACGCACGCGGTTGGTCTCCGGGACCTGAGGCACCACACCAGTGAAGTGCTGGCCCGGGTGCGGCACGGCGAGACCATCGACATCACGGAGCATGGCCGGCTGATCGCCCGTATCGTCCCGGCGGGCGAGCGCGAGCCAACACCGGTACTTGCTCGCCTGGTGGAATCGGGCCGGGCGACCCTGGCTCGCCGCCCCGGATACCGGCCGCGGATGCGTCATTCAACCGGCCCCGACCGACTCTCGGAGGCGCTGACAGAGCTGCGTGATGAGGAACGCTGGTGAGTCTCTACTACGCCGACACCTCCGCGGTAATCAAACTGCTGGCGGAAGAATCCCACTCGCAGGCCTTCGCGGCTTTCTACGACGACCGCACCGACGCGGAATGGGTGAGCTCAGCGCTGCTCCGGATCGAGCTAACCCGGGCGGTGAGCCGGGCTCTGCCCGCGCTGCTGCCTGATGCCCGTGACCTGCTGTCCGCCTTCTCCTACATCGCTATCGACGATGATGTCGTGGAGGGCGCCATGAACGAGCCCGATCGCGGGCTGCGTTCCCTGGACGCGATCCACCTGGCGACCGCGCGGATCCTGGGTGGTGACCTCAGCGCCATCGTCAGCTACGACGACCGCCTGCTCAAGGCGGCAGCGGATGCCGGCCTGGGCACCGAATCGCCCCGCGACTAATCAGAACGGTGCGGCATGATAGTCGGCGATGTCCGAGCACAGGAAGGTGGCATTCGAGGCGCTGCGGCGCTACGACGTGTCGCCGCTGAGAGTCCGGCTGGCAGCCGAGTCGTTCAATAGCGTCTTCCGGGTCACCACAGCCTCGGCGGTCTACGCGCTTCGCGTCGGGGCGGTACTGCAGATCCACCCCGAGGGTACGGCTGCCGTCGAGGCGGCCTGGCATCGGCGGCTGCGCCAGCAAGGGGTATGCGTCCCTGACGTCATGCCCAACGCGGACGGTGAGCTTGCGACGCTGGTGCGGGACGGCCAGGCCGAGCACGAGCCCCGGATTTGCATCTTGTTCGACTGGGTGCCCGGGCGCTCACTGCGGAGCAACCTGACCGAGCGGCGGTCAGCGGCGCTCGGCAGGCTGTCGGCCCGGCTGCAGCAGGACGCCGCGGCGTGGTCGCCGCCCGGCGCTGGGGAGGTGCTCCAGGCGGACCGTGTCCTGTACTGGCGGCTGCCGGAGCAGTTGTCGCTGGCCGGATCGCGATTCGGGTTCGGGACCTTGTTCGTCGACGCTCAGGCCCGTGCGCAGTCGGTGCTGGACTGGCTCTGGCAGAACCCGCCGCACCCGCCGCACCTGGTGCACGGGGACCTGTCGCCGCAGAACGTGATCGTGTCGCCGCGCCACGGCCTGGTGCCCATCGACTTCCAGGACACGGTGCGGGGCTTCGATATTCAGGACCTGTCGATCACCGTCGCCGCGTTGCGGCGCTGTCCGCACGGTGACCGGCTTGTTGATGCGTTCCGGAGCGGCTACGCCGAATGCCGGCCCTGGCCGGATGTCTCCCCGGCTCTGTTCGACTCGCTCATTGCCGCCCGGGCCCTCCACCAGATGAACCTGACGCTGAACCTGGCCGACATCGACGGGCTGGAAAGCTACGTGGCCGGGCATGCTGAACGAGCCCGCGCCTGGATGCGCCGCCCAGCTGGCCCGTAGCCCGGTCCGGCCTCATCCCCGTGCGGGCGGATGAGGCCGGACGGGGCGGGGTTATTGGCGGTCGCGGCGGAGGCGGTCGAGGACCTCGTCCGGGCTCTCGGTCGTGACTCTGATCATCGCGCGCACCGCGTCGGCGAGCGCGAGGCGCGGCACGTCGAGCTCGATCGCCGCCGAGTGCGCCCACAGGGTCAGCTGCCGGTACAGTTCCGGGCTGAGGTCGAGAGTGATCCTGACCGGCTTGGACCGGATAGCCGTTCCGCCAGCGGCCCGGGCACCAGGTTCCGCGCGGCTCGCAGCGGCCGCGGCCATCTGCGCCTTGCGCCGTTCCTGCTCTGGCGTCATAACTGGACCTTCCCGAGGGGAACGCACCGTTCGATGATGTCGCCGGCGACGCCCCGCCACACATCGCGGCCGATGTCGGAAATCGGCAGCCCGAAGCTCTGGGCATAAACTTCTAGCCTCGGCACGGCTGTCCGCAGAACGTCATAGCCCAGGCCCTCCAGGGATTCCTTGGCGTTGGCCGTCGAGTGCGCGCGGGCGATGCACCGGTTCAGCAGGACCGCAGATCGGACCGGCCGGTCCCTGACCGCATCCACTTCGGCGATCTCGTCCCGCACCGGCGTCGTGCGATTGATCTCAATGGGGCTCGGCGCGCACGGGATCAGGATCTCGTCGACGAACCGCATCGCCGACCGGGCGATGCCGGCGTGATCTTCCAGTTGCGGGGCGTCGATGATCACCACGTCATCTGGATAGGCGATCTCGGGTACCCGAAGGTGGAGCCGCCGCGAGGGCAGCGCGACGATCCGGAACGGGAAGGCCGCGCTTGGTGGCAGCCGCGGGTCCATAGCCGCCAGGTCGGACCATTCCAGCGCGCTGCCGGAAGGGTCGGCGTCCACTAGGAGTACCTGCTTCCCGGCCTCAGCGAAGATGTGCGCCAGCCAGACCGCCGACGTGGTCTTGCCCGTGCCTGGCTTGAGGTTCAGCAGGGCTACGCTAAGACCGGGCACCAATGCAGTATTGCAGTACCTACGGCATTACGGAAGGCTTTCGCGGGATCGCGCCGGCGGCGGCACGCGCCGGGCGGAAGTGGCTGCCGGGTGATGGTGCGCTGTTAACCGGTCGTTTCCACAAGGGTGAGAATGATACCGCGCAGTTGGCCTAGTTTTCCAGTCGTCCCATCCACAGGTTGTGGATGACGCCCGCCACGCGGGACTACCGCTGGACGATTCCCGGCGTTAGTCTCCGAGGTGAGGCCCGCCATCGGCGCGGGCAACGTTCGGCGGAGTCAGCCAATGTTTCCTGGGATGAGCTCGTCCATCAGGATCGGGCTGCCGTCGGCAGGCGATCCGAACGGAACCACCGGGCCAGGGAACTGGTGGCTCACCGGCGGCTGCCGGCCTGCGTACATGTGGGACCGTAGCGACCGGCCGCCCCGCGCGGGCCTTTTCCGGACCCTTTGGTCTCGCTCGCTCGGCAGGCGGAGTCGGGCCGCTGGCTCCCAGTCCCTAGGTTCCTGACCGCGTGCCGACCAGGCCGAGCCGTTACGGGGTGAACAAGCCGTCGTAGCCCCCTGGGACCAGCGGGCCTCCGGCAGTTTCTGCGCGAGCCGACCGCTCCCGCGTGCTATTCGCCCGGGCAGTGTTTCATCCGTCCGGAATTGAGAAGTTACAAGCGAATCCTATCGGAGGTATGGCTACATGTGGCGGCGGCTCGAACAGCGCGAGATCAGGCGCAGGCTCCGTGTTGTCCCGCTGCAGCCCGGGGAGCGGCCTGATCCTTCCCGGCCGGCCGGTACCGACATGCTGCCCGAGATCAAGCACATCGTCGTGCTGATGATGGAGAACCATTCCTTCGACAACTACCTGGGCACCATGACCGGGCGGGGCGAGGGCCTGCCGCTCGACGACCAGGGCTGGCCGGCGGCCGAGAACCTCGACCAGGACGGCAAGCCGGTCCGCAGCTACCACTTCGACTCGACGCATCAGGTCGATGGCACGCCCTGCCAGAGCTGGCACGCGACGCACCTGCAGTGGAACTCAGGCGGCATGGACGGGTTCGTGACCGCCACCCAGGAGATCGACGCTGACGCCGATGCGTCTCTTGCCATGGGGTACTGGACGGAGGACGACCTGCCGTTCTACCACGGCCTGGCGAAGACGTTTCCGCTCGCTGACCACTGGTTCAGCTCCTGCCTGGGACCGACCTTCCCGAACCGCAGGTTCCTGATCTCCGGGACGGCTAACGGCCTGGTCGACGACCTTCCGCTGCACCTGCTCGACTACCCCCCGGCCGGGACCATCTTCGACACCCTTAGCCAGCACGGAATCTCCTGGACGAACTACCATCCGACCTCGGGCGACGATCACCTCTCCCGGGCCCGCCGGTTCGTCAGCTACCGGCGGCGCACGCTGCAGCGCCGCACCAAGTCCTGGCTGAACCGTCGGGCCATGAAGATGTCGGACATGCAGAAGGACCTCGTCTTCACCGCCGACCTGTACCCGATGGGCATCGCCCGGCATGTCCTGCACGTTCGCGGCATGGACGCGTTCTGCGAGGACGCCGCCAACGGCACGCTGCCCGCGTTCAGCATTGTGGACCCGTCGTTCGAGGAGTACTCCGAGGAGAACCCGCAGGACATCCGGCGCGGCGAGAGCTTCGCCGCCGACGTGATCAGCCGGGTCATGCACGGCAAGGGCTGGCGGGACACCCTGCTGATCTGGACCTACGACGAGCACGGCGGCTACTACGATCACGTGCCGCCCCCCGCGGCCGTCCCGCCGGACGACATCGACGGACGGAGCATGGCCAGGCGGGGACCGGTGCTGACTCTCGCGCACCGGCTGCTGTTCCCGCAGAACGCCAAGGACGCCGAGAACGACAGCGGCCAGATGCGCTATGACCAGTACGGTGTCCGGGTGCCCGCCGTCATCGTCTCGCCGTATGCCCGGCCCGACTGCGTGCTGTCGGACGTGTTCGATCACACGTCGGTGCTCAAGCTGGTCGAGGAGAAATGGAACCTGCCGGCCCTCACCAAGCGCGATGCCGCCGCGCTGTCGCCGATCGGCGCGCTGGACTTCACCGCACCGCCGGCGTTCCTGAACCCGCCGCCGCTGCCCGAGCCGGCCATGAAGTGGGGCTCGTGGTAGCGAGGGACTAACGGTGCCACCGCGGTGATCACTCCGGGATAGATTGAGCCATGGGTGCCGACCGGCCGATCTTCGTCCTTGGCTGTCCCCGATCCGGGACCACGCTGCTGCAGCTGATGCTGCACGCGCATCGCAGGATCGCGATCCCGCCCGAGACTCGCTTCGTCCTGACCAGCTACGAGGCCAGGAACACGTTCGGCGACCTGCGCGAGGAGTCCAGGCGGCGGGCGCTGGCGAGCTCGATCACCCGCGATCGGCAGACGCTCTTCTACGACCTCGGCCTCGATGCCGAGGCGGTCTGCGAGGAGATCGCCGAGGGGCCGCCGACGCTCGGATCGGCGATCGGGATCGTCTTCCGCGCTTACGCCAGGCGATTCGACAAGCCGCGCTGGGGTGACAAGCGGCCCGGCTACTACCAGTACATCCCGGCGCTGCTCCGGATGTTTCCCGATGCCCAGATTGTGCACCTGATCAGGGACGGCCGGGACTGCGTGGCCTCGCTGAAGACCATGCCGTGGTTCACCGGCGACGTCTACGCCGCCGTCTGCTACTGGATCGAGGCGATCGACAGCGGCCGCCGGGCGGCGCGTCACCTTCCGGCCGATTCGTATTTCGAGCTCCGGTACGAAGACCTCGTCGCGGACCCGGCGGCGCGCCTCACCGAGCTGTGCGAGTTTCTCGGCGAGGAGTACGACCCGGCCATGGCCGAGCCGCACCGGATCGCCGGCAGCACGATCCCGGAGCGCAAGAGCTGGCACGCTGACACCCAGAAGAAGGTCACCCGGGCGCCATCCGGGACCTGGCAGGAGCGGCTCCAGCCGTGGGAGATCGCGCTGTGCGACGCGGCGATGGGCCGTCGTCTGCGGGCACTCGGCTACGAGGCCGGGGGCAGCGGCCGCCCGCCGGCCAGGGTCATGGCCCGGTATGCGCGCTCCGCCGTGCTGCACCGGGGCGCGGCCCGCAAGCGCCGGCTGCGCGACCTGGTGCAGCGGTTCTCCGAACCCGGGCCGGTGGAGTCTCAGCTCTGAGGCTCCCTTGACGCCCTCGTCACCTGCAGGTGACCATGACGAGATAGGCGGCGCGGGGACCTGAGCACGAAGATCCGGTGAGGCGCATGAACTTATCTCCCAGGCTGCTCATCGCGGGAACGGGAGTCCTGGCGCTGACCGCGGCCGGCTGCTCCGCTCCGGTCGGCTCGCAGGCCGGGATTTCAGGCTCACCCCCGTCGTCGTCGTCTCCGGCCGGATCGCGGTCGGGCGCTTCGCCCCCGGCCCAGTCGCGGTCGGCCCAGTCGCCGTCGGACCGTGCGGAGAGCTGGTCAGCCGCCACGTCGGCGACGGCGGGCGGCGGGATGACCGCGCTCATCGCGGCGGCCAGGAAGGAAGGCACGCTGAACGTGATCGGCCTGCCGGCGGACTGGGCGAACTACGGCGCGATCATGAAGACCTTCAGCCAGCGGTACGGGATCAGGATTCACTCGATCGCGCCCGGCGACCGGAGCCCGCAGGAGATCACCGAGATCAGGCAGGACAACGGCACCGCCCGGGCCGCGGACGTGCTGGACGTCGAGATGTCGGTCGCCGTTGCGAACCGCAAGCTGTTCGCGCCGTACCAGGTCGCCACGTGGCAGGCCGTCCCAGCCAGCCAGAAGGCACCGGACGGCACCTGGGTTCAGGACTACGGCGGCTTCATGTCGGTCGGTTACAACTCGGCCAGGTTCGGCCCGCTCACGTCCCTGCGCCAGTTGCTCGGGCACCGGTTCGCCCGCGCGGTCGCGCTGGACGGCAACCCGGCGCAAGCCAACGCCGCGCTCTACGGGGTCATGATGACCAGCCTCGCGCTCGGCGGGTCGGCGAATAGCATCGCCGACGGCGTGGCCTTCTTCCGCAAGCTCAAGGCGGCCGGCAACTTCGTCTCCGTGCTGGCCACGACGCCGCTCACGATCGAGGCAGGCAGCACGCCGGTCGTCTTCAACTGGGACTACCTGAACACGGCATCGATCGTCGGCCAGCCGGCCAGAAACTGGCGGGTCTTCATCCCGGCCGGAGCGGCGGTCGGCGAATTCCACGCCCAGGCGATCAACAAGAACGCCCCGCACCCCGCCGCCGCCCGGCTCTGGGAGGAGTTCCTGTATTCACAGGCCAGGCGCGGCGGCCAGAATCTGTGGCTGGAAGGCGGGGTCAGGCCCGTCGAGCAGGCAGCGATGATCGCCAACGGCAGCGTCGACGCGGCCGCCTCGCACGCGCTGCCGCCGGTGCCGGCGGCCGCGGTGTTCCTGACCCCTGGCCAGGCCGCCACCGCGGCCGCGTACCTGCACACGCACTGGGCCCGGGCGGTCGGCTAGCGGCTGGCCGGGCGCTCAGTCAGCCCTTGTGCGCGGGGATCGGCTCGTCCGGTATCTCCCAGGACGGGTTCGGCGTGGACTCAGGAACCACGCTGTGCTGGCCCGGGTGGAGGTCACGGTGGATAACCTCGGCCGCGTCCTCGATGGTATCGATGCCGTAGGCCATCGTCGGGTTGGCGTGGGTCAGCACGGCGATCGTGTAGACCCGGTACGGGTGCCTGCTGGAGAAGAACCCGATGCTGTTGATCTCCCAGTTTGAGCTGACCGGGTAGGGCAGCCACCCGTTCTTGACGTGCACGGTCACGCTGGCTGGCGCACCGGCCGGGACGCCCCACCGCTGCGAGGCGGTGACGTGGGACATCAGGTACTGCGCGTAGACCCTGGACGCCTCGGACAGGATCCGGTTCGGCCCGGACAGCAGCGCGAGCAGCAGCGTCTCGTCGTGCGCCGTGAGCAGGCTCAGGCCCCAGGCCGCGTTGAGCCTGGTCTGGGCCATCTTCGCCACGTTCAGGAAGTGCTGCATGTGGCTGAACCCGACGTCGTTCCACAGCGCCGTCGCGGCGTCGTTGTCGGACTGGGTGATCATCAGCCAGGCGAGACTCTTCTCCGAGGCGGTCAGATGCCGGTGCTGTTCTTGCGCCTTGCGGAGCAGCGCCGCCAGGATGGTGGCCTTGATGGCGCTCGCCGCATAGAAGTGCCAGGCTGCGTGGTAGGTGCAGGTGATGCCGGTCCCGGCGTCGGTCTCCTCCAGGCCGACGACCGACGCCCGGCCGGCCAGGCGGCCGTCGATGTCGTGCGCCATCTTCGTGGCCAGCTTGTCGTTGCTGTGGCTGGCGGCTACGCAACTGACGTGGGCAGCCGCGGCTGGCGCGGCGCTCGCGGCCTCAGCCGCGCTGGCGGCCGGGCTGACGAGCAGTGCGAGAACAACACCCAAGGCAAGCTTCGCGGGCAAGCGCGAGATCAGCCGGTGACTCATAGTTTCGTGCCATCCCAGTCGGCCGGTTCATTTGTCACCGAGTCAGACGGCCTTGTGGCGGCTGAGGTTGTCCGGAACTCCGGTGCTTGCCGTCGCGACTCGCGCACCGTCGGCGGGCACCCCGAGATGTCGCCTCTAGTTCATCTGTCATTCATATTCAAGTCGGCGTTGGTTTGCCTGAATCTCTTACCTTCGCAACTGCGGGGCGTCGACCTCGCGACGAGGCGAGATCCTCGTGCCGGTCGGCTAGATCCGAGGGGGCCGAAAGTTGGCGCAGGCCAGGGACGGCGAGCTGATTGGCGCTCTCGATAGCGCGGCACTGAGCAGATTTCATCTGCGGGCCGCGGTCGTATCCGGCATGGGCTTCTTCACCGATGCCTATGACCTGTTCGTCATCGGAGTAGCCTCCACACTGATCACGCTGGACTGGCATCTCGGAACGGGCCAGCTCGCGCTGCTGAACGCGACCATGCTGGGCGCGGCCTTCCTGGGCGCGCTGGTCTTCGGCCGGATCGCGGATCTGATCGGGCGCAAGCGCGTGTACTGGATCGTGGCCGCGATCATGGCCGTCGCCGCGATCGGCTCGGCGCTCGCTCCGTCGTTCTGGGTTCTGATCGCGTTCCGCTTCATGCTCGGTTTCGGCGTCGGCGGCGACTACCCGATCAGCGCGGTGCTGATGAGCGAGTACTCCAACTCGCGCGATCGCGGCCGCCTGGTCGGCCTGGTGTTCTCGACCCAGGCGCTCGGCCTGATCGTCGGGCCGCTCATCGCGCTCGGCCTGCTGGGCGCCGGAACCTCCACCGACCTGACCTGGCGGCTGCTGCTCGGCATCGGCGCCATTCCGGCTGCGGCGGTGATCTACCTGCGGCGCACCATGCCCGAGTCGCCGCGGTACCAGGTGCAGGTGCTCGGTCGCGGGGCCGAGGCGGAAGCAGAGATGCACGAGCTCACCGGCGGCGCCGTGCGGGCCAGCGGCACCGCTGGCGAGCAGCGCCGGATGGGCCTGGGCGCGTTCCTCACCGACCGCAGGCTGCTCCTGCTGCTCGCGGGGACGGCTGGCAGCTGGTTCCTGCTCGACTACGCCTATTACGGGAACACGATCTCCACGCCGCAGATCCTGGCGCTGATCTCGCCGACCGCGTCCACCATGACGAAGATCGGCATTCAGCTCGCGATCTTCGTCGTCGCCGCCGTGCCCGGCTACATACTCGGCATCATGCGGATCGACCGAGTCGGCCACCGCAAGCTGCAGCTCTGGGGCTTCGTGATGATGGCCGCGTGCTTCGGCTTCATCGCGATCGTGCCCGGGATGACGACGCTGGTCCTGCCGTTCCTGGCGGTCTACGGACTCAGCTACTTCTTCACCGAGTTCGGCCCGAACATGACCACGTTCGTGATGCCGAGCGAGCTGTTCCCGGTTTCCGTACGGGCCACCGGGCATGGCATCTCAGCGGGCATCGGCAAGCTCGGTGCGTTCATCGGCGTGTTCCTGTTCCCGATCCTGCAGACCTCGCTCGGGCTGCGCGGCACGCTCATGCTCACCGCCGGCGTATCGATCGCCGGCGCGCTGCTGACTCTGGTCCTGCCGGAGCCATCGGGCCGGACGCTGGAGGAGATCTCCGGCCACGTCGATCAGGAGACCGCCGCCGCCACCGTCCTGGCCAAGGGCGCGGCCTGAGCGCTGGCCCTTCAGGCCGGCGTCCCGCCCCGTCCCGCCCCGTCCCTGAATCTCGTGACACCCGCGAGCAGTGCCGGGTCGGACAGGCTTGCCATGCCGTGCGCGAACTCGCCTGCCATCGCCGCGTCGTGATCGGCACTGACCGACTCGATCGCCGACATCCGGTCCTGTCGCAGGCACGCCTGCGGCAGCGCGGCCAGCTCGCCCGCTAGCTGTTCCGCGGCCTGCCGGGCGCCGCCGCGCGGCACGACCCGGCTGACCAGCCCGATTTCCAGGGCTTCGGAGGCAGGCACCGCGCGCCCGGTGAGGATCAGGTCAAGCGCCCGGCCGAGCCCGATGAGCTGCGGCAGCCTGACCGTGCCGCCGTCGATCAGCGGTACCCCCCAGCGGCGGCAGAACACGCCGAAGACCGCGTCCTCCTCCGCGACGCGCAGGTCGCACCAGATCGCGAGCTCAAGCCCGCCCGCCACCGCATGACCGGCCACCGCCCCGATCACCGGCTTGGACAACCGCATCCGAGTCGGCCCCATCGGCCCGTCCCCGTCTGGAGCCGTCCGGTTCCCGTTCGCCGTCCCCACCGCCCGCAGATCGGCCCCCGCGCAGAACGTCCCGCCCGCCCCGTACAGCACCGCCACCGCAGCATCCGGATTAGCGTCAAACTCCCGGAACGCCTCCGCCAGCGCAGCCGCCGTCGGCCCGTCCACCGCGTTCCGCACCTCAGGCCGGTCAATAATGACCGTAGTCACCGCCCCCGCCCGCTCGACCCGCACGCTCATTTCTTCGCCCTTCGGGGCCCTTTGTATTCCGCGTTCACTAGCCGCACCACAGGGTTAACGGCAGATTCAGCCCACGCGCCAAGTATCGGCACCAGCAAGCAGCGCCGAGAGATCACCTTCGCCCTGTCGCTCCCGCGCCGCGTCGATCTGCGCCGACATCGCGTCGTCGTACGTCGTCCGCTCGACGTCCCTGAAGATCCCGATCGGGGTATGCGCGAAGTCCACGGCGTCGAGCCTGCTCAGCGCGAACGCGTACGACGGGTCGGCCGCGTGCGCGTCGTGCACGAGCAGCGAGTCATCCGCGGCGGCCGACGCCGGAACCACCTCGAGCGAACCGAGCGGCCCGAACCGCAGGCCGTGCTCACCGTCGGCCCCGAACCGGACCGGCTGCCCGTGCTCCAGCCTGATCACGTGCTCGTCGCGCGCTCCCGGCTCGGTCACCGGCGCGAACGCGTCGTCGTTGAAGATCGGGCAGTTCTGGTAGATCTCGACGAACGCCGTGCCGCGGTGGTCGGCGGCCGCGCGCAGCACGCTGGTCAGGTGCTTGCGGTCGGAGTCGATGGTCCGCGCCACGAAGCTGGCCTCGGCACCCAGCGCCAGCGACAGCGGGTTGAACGGGGTGTCGAGCGACCCGTACGGCGTGGACTTGGTCACCTTGCCCTGCTCCGAGGTGGGCGAGTACTGACCCTTGGTCAGTCCGTAGATCCGGTTGTTGAAGAGCAGGATCTTGACGTTGACGTTGCGGCGCAGCGCGTGGATCAGGTGGTTGCCGCCGATCGACAGCGCGTCGCCGTCACCGGTGATCACCCAGACCGACAGGTCCTGTCGGGAGGCGGCCAGGCCGGTCGCGATCGCCGGCGCGCGGCCGTGAATCGAGTGCAGCCCGTAGCTGTTCACGTAGTACGGCAGCCGCGACGAGCAGCCGATGCCCGAGACGATGACGAGGTTCTCTCTCGGTACCTCGAGCTCGGGCAGGAACGACTGGAACGCGGCCAGGATGGCGTAGTCGCCGCAGCCCGGGCACCACCTGACTTCCTGGTCGGACTTGAAGTCCTTCATCGTCGCCTTGGCATCGGACTTCGGGACCAGGGTCAGCGACGCCAGCCGGTGCCCGGCATGTCCCGCGCCGGACTCCGGTCCGTCGATCGGCCTAGACATTAGAGATCACATCCTGGATCACGCCGCTCAGCTCGGCCGCCCGGAACGGCAGCCCGCGGACGCGGTTGTAGGAGATAACGTCGCACAGGTACCGGCCGCGCAGGATCAGCGCGAGCTGCCCGGTGTTGATCTCCGGGACCAGCACCTTGTCGTACTGCTTCAGCACGTCGCCCAGGTTGGCCGGGAACGGGGACAGGTGCCGCAGGTGGGCCTGGGCGATCGAGCCGCCGGCCAGCCTGACCCGCCGCACCGCCGCCCCGATGGAGCCGAACGTCGAGCCCCAGCCGAGAACGAGTACCCTGGCGCTGCCGTCGGGGTCGTCCACCTCAAGCGGCGGAATGTCGGCCGCGATGCCGTCGATCTTGGCCTGCCGGAGCCTGACCATCTTGTCGTGGTTATCGGGGTCGTAGGAGATGTCGCCCGACCCGTCGGCCTTCTCGATCCCGCCGACCCGGTGCTCAAGCCCGGGCGTGCCGGGGATCGCCCACGGCCTGGCCAGCGTCCGCGGGTCGCGCTGGAACGGCTGGAACGGCGTCCGGCCTGCCGCCTCGTCGCCGGGCTGCGGAGCGGGGGCGAACGAGAACTCGGCCCTCAGGTCAGGCAGGTCGGCCACCGCGGGGATCCGCCAGGGCTCTGACCCGTTCGCCAGGTAGCCGTCGGACAGGATGACCACCGGCGTCCGGTACTTCACGGCGATCCTGGTCGCCTCGAGCGCCGTGGTGAAGCAGTCACCGGGAGTCGCCGGAGCCAGCACGACCAGCGGCGACTCGCCGTTGCGGCCGTACAGGGCCATCAGCAGGTCGGCCTGCTCCGTCTTGGTCGGCATGCCCGTGGACGGGCCGGCCCGCTGGATGTCGCAGACGATCAGCGGCAGTTCCACGGCGACGGCCAGGCCGATGGTCTCGGCCTTCAGGCACATGCCAGGACCGGACGTGGTGGTGACGCCGAGCGCCCCGCCGAACGCGGCGCCGAGCGCCGCGCCCACGCCGCTGATCTCGTCCTCGGCCTGGAAGGTGCGGATGCCGAACCGCTTGTACTTGGACAGCTCGTGCAGGATGTCGGACGCCGGGGTGATCGGGTAGGACCCGAGGAACATCGGCAGGCCGGCTAGCTGTGCCGCCGTGACCAGGCCGTTCGCCAGCGCGGTGTTGCCGGTGATGTTGCGGTACTGGCCAGGCGGCAGGGTGGCCGGCTTGATCTCGTACTGGACCGAGAACTCCTCGGTCGTCTCGCCGTAGTTCCAGCCCGCCTGAAAGGCAGCGATATTGGCCTTCATGATCTCGGGCTTGCTCGCGAACTTAGTCTCGAGGAAGCGCAGCGTCCCGTCGGCAGGCCGGTTATAGAGCCAGCACAGCATGCCGAGGGAGAACATGTTCTTCGCGCGCTCGGCATCCTTCTTGCTGATGTCGTAGCCCTCGAGCGCCTTGACCGTCACCGAGGTGATCGGGATCGCGTGCAGCTGGTAGCCGGACAGCGAGCCGTCATCGAGCGGGTTGGCCTCGTAGCCGACCTTGACCAGGTTCCGCTTCGTGAACTCGTCGGTGTTGGCGATGATGTCGGCGCCGCGCGGCAGGTCGAGGAGGTTCGCCTTGAGCGCGGCGGGGTTCATCGCCACCAGCACGTCGGGGGCGTCGCCCGGGGTGAGGATGTCATGGTCGGCGAAGTGCAGCTGGAAGCTGGACACCCCCGGCAGGGTGCCGGCCGGAGCACGGATCTCGGCCGGGAAGTTGGGCAGCGTGGACAGGTCATTGCCGAACGACGCGGTTTCCTGGGTGAACCTGTCCCCCGCGAGCTGCATGCCGTCACCGGAGTCACCAGCGAACCTGATGATGACCCGGTCAAGCTGCTGGACTTGCTTGGTCACAGTGGAGTGCCTCCTCTGTGCGCCGAGGTCGCGCACGCGGTGCGGCGACGGCGTATTCGCTCAGGCGCGAAACCCCGGCGGGGCCGAGCGCGTGTGATTTGTGAACAGCTGTCTACATATCGCTCATGACAACGCGCCGCGAGCGTAATCTAATCCGCCGACTAGCAGCCGAAGCCTGCCTGCCGACCGGTTGTGATGGTGTCGTTCCGAGGCCTCGCCATTACGGCGGGCGGGGGGCGTACACCTGGCTGCATCCTATTACTTGCTGGCGCCAGCTGGCGCGAGCACTGTCACATGCGATCGGCGCGCCACCTCAACATTAGGTTACCTGCCTGACCGCCGTGTTACGACTCGACGTCGATTACGCAGCGTGTCAACCACTTGACTCTGCGGAGCGTCATACTCGCGTCATGAGTTCCTGCTCAAGGAGGCCGCGGTCGTGACTGATCTCGCTCAGGGGCAAGCAGCCAGCGCAGGCATCGCGATCCCCAGTCCGTTGAGCATCCGCCCGCGGGCCCAGTCCGCCACGGCGGACTCCGGGCGGGCGATGGCCAGGGCAGTGCTCGACGACGCGCTGAGCGGAGTCGAGCTGACCGCCGTCGACCGGCGGTTCCTGTCCCGGCTCAGTCAGTGGGACAAGCGGAACGCGACCACGGTCGCGTCGCTCATCGGCCGCGCCAGGCAGGCCGGCCGGTGCGAGGCCCTGACCGGCGAGCAGCTGGAGACGGTCCTGTCCGCGCTGATCGACGCGTTCGCTTACCGGACGTCGGGTGCGGCGTCGGAAGGCTGCTGGGACTGCGCGAACCGCGCCAGCGGGCTGTGCGCCGAGCACGCCAGGGACGCCGACCGCGCCCACGCGTTCGCCGAGCTGGCCGCGAACCTGGCTGGCGCGATGCCGCGACCGGCCCGGCCCGGCCTCGACGCGGTGGCCGGCTTGCACCGCGCAGCCGTCGCCTCCTAGTCCCTCCTAGTCCCTCCTAGTCCCTCCTAGTCCCCGTTCATGATCGCGGCGAGTTTTCCGGCCCGAGCACGGTCATTCCGCCACGATCATGAACCCTGGGGTGCTGCGCCGTGGCAGCGCTTCCATTTCCTGCCGCTGGCGCACGGGCAGGGGTCGTTGCGGCCGCGGCGGGCGTCGGCGCTCGCATAGCTGGCCATCAGGTCGGCCGGCGGCTGGCCGGCCGCAGCAGCCCGGACATGGCTCGCATCGGCTCGGTGACGTGGCCGAAGAAGTCCTGGTAGCCGGGGCACAGGTAATGCAGCCCTGGCTCGCCGTCCGGCGTGGTGGCGAACCTGTCCTTCGGGCACCCGCCGTTGCAGGCGAACCGCACCTCGCAGTCCAGGCAGTACCTGGTCAGCGTGTCGCGCTTGGCCTGGCCGAACTCCTGCTGCTGCGGAAGGACGATGAGCTCCAACAAGGGCCGATCGCCAATGTTGCCCAGCAGGTAACCGGGCTCGACGTAATGGTCGCAGGAGTACAGGTCGCCAGTGTGCTCGAGCGCCACCTGCTGGCCGCAGGTCTCGGCATGGACGCACATCCCGCCGGGCTCGCCGTGGAAACTGGCCAGCGCGGTGTCGAACATCTGGACGTAGACCGTCCCGATGTCGCGGCGCACCCACTCCTCGAACACGTCGATCATGAAGCGGCCGTACTGACCCGGCCCGACCGAGCGGTGGGTGACCAGGTTCCCGTCCTGGGTGTAGAGCGGCCGGCCCGGCCCGCCCCAGCCCGCCTCCGCGACCGGCAGGGTCTCCTCGGTGGCCCGCTCGACGATCGGGATGAACTGGATGAACGTTGCCCCGAGCTCGTCGCGCAGGAAGGTGTAGACAGCCCGGCCATGCTCGCCGTTGGCGGCGTGAATCGTGGTCAGCACGTTCCAGTCGACGCCGTGCCGCTTCAGCACGTCCAGCCCGCGGATGACCCGGTCGAAGGTCGGCTTGCCGCCCTTGTCGACGCGGTAGGTGTCGTGCAGCTCGCGTGGCCCGTCGATCGAGATCCCGACCAGGAACCCGTTCTCGGCCAGGAACGCGCCCCACTCGTCGTCCAGCAGCGTGGCGTTGGTCTGGATCGTGTTGAGCACCCGCTGCCCGGGCCGCGCATGCTCCCGTTCCAGCTCGACCGACCGGCGGAAGAAGTCCAGGCCCATCATCGTCGGCTCGCCGCCCTGCCAGGCCACGGTCACCTCCGGCGCCCGGACGTGCGCCGCCATCAGCTGCCGGATGTAGGTCTCCTGGAGCTCGGCCGCCATCCTGAACCGGCTGCCCGGATACAGCATCTCCTTGGACAGGAAGAAGCAGTACTCGCAGTCCAGGTTGCAGATCGCGCCGGTGGGCTTGGCCATCACGTGGAACGCCACCGGTGCGCCCGGCATCGTCAGCACGGGCCCGTCCGTGATCGTCACCTGCCCAAGTCTAGGCCGGCGGCTTGAAATGACCGGTGAACCAGTCGCGGGCGAGCCGGGTTACGGTCTGCAGCGCGCCGGGTTCCTCGAACAGGTGGCTGGCGCCGGGGACGATAGCCAGCCGGGTCTCGCACTGCATCTGCTGCTGGGCCTGCTGGTTCAGGCCGAGCACGACCTCGTCGCGGCTGCCCACGATGAGCAGGGTCGGCGAGTGCACCTCGGCTAGCCTGGTCTCGGCGAGGTCCGGCCGGCCACCCCGGCAGACCACCGCGTCGATGTGCGCCTCGTGCTCGGCGGCCGCCCAGAGCGCCGCGGCGGCCCCGGTACTGGCGCCGAAGTAGCCGAGTGCCTTATGCAGCTCGCCCGGCTGCTCGCGCAGCCACCTGGTGACGTCGGCTAGCCGGGCCGCGAGGGCCTGGATGTCGAACACGTTGGCGCGGTTGAGTTCCTCGTCCGGCGTCAGCAGGTCGAACAGCAGCGTGCCGAGGCCGGCGTCGTTCAGCCGCCCGGCCACGACCCGGTTCCTAGGGCTGTGCCTGCTGCTGCCGCTGCCGTGCACGAAGACGACGGTGCCGATGGCGTTCGCCGGCAGGGTGAGATGGCCGGCCAGGGTGATCGTGCCGTCGGCGACGTTCAGTTCCACGGACTCGTCGCGCTGGGGCGGGCCCGCGGTCTCCGGCGAGCTCCTCGTTGCGAACGCATGTCCTTGTTCTTCCCGGTCTGACGCCGGCTCGCTGCCGGCTGCTGGCGGGCCGCCCAGCGCCGCCTGGCGGCTGCGCGGGGTGACCGCGCTCGTCGCGGCGGCCACCTGCACGGCGTCGTAGGCGCGCGCGAGCAGGCCGATGACCTCGCGGTCCGAGACATGGCGGAAGTCGTCATAGAACGTGCCGACCGCGATGAAGAAATCCGGAGAATAAAGGCAGACGACCTCGTCGCAGACATTCCGCAGCGACTCGATCGACTCCGGAGCGCCGACCGGCACGGCGAGGACAACCTCCTTGGCGCCCATCTGCCTGGCCACCTGGCAGGCGGCCCTGGCGGTCGAGCCGGTCGCGATCCCGTCGTCGACGACGACCGCCGTGCGCCCGGCGACGTCGACGTGCGGCCGGCCCGCCCGGAAGGTGCCGGCCTGCTGGTCGAGGTCGGCCCGCTCGCGTTTCTCCACCGCGGCGATCTCCTGCGCGGTGATGCCGCCCCGGCGGATGACCTCGTCGTTGCTAACCCTGATCCCGCCTTCGCCGATCGCGCCCATAGCGAGTTCTGGCTGGTAGGGGACCCCTAGCTTGCGTACCACGATGACGTCGAGCGGCGCGCCCAGCGCCCTGGCGACCTCGAAAGCGACCGGGACGCCGCCTCGGGGCAGGCCGAGCACGACCACATCGCTGCCGCGCAGGCGGTCGAGCGACCTGGCCAGGTGCCGCCCGGCATCGGTCCGGTCCATGAATCGCACCAGTTACCCCTACCGCGAGCGATATTCAGGAGGGTCCTTGATCACAGTGAGACATACCCAGGATCGCCGCGGGGATTACCTGACCGAGGGCTGAGGTGGGTCGTGCCATGGCGCAGTGCCGGGGACGAAGCGACCGGACGGCTGGGACCTTCGCCTCTTGGGCGGTACCTGTGTGACGCGAGCGAATAGAGGAAGTGAACGGGAGGTGGTGGCGATGGCTGACACGCAGACCCTGCAAGTTCAGACCCACGCCCAGGGTGCGGTGCCCGAGGACGCGATAGACCTGGCCGTCATGCGGGTCCGTGCGGTGCTGCGGCTCGCGGCCGAGCCGGTGCTCTTCGCCCGGGTCAAGCTGACGATGGCAGCCGATCCGGCGGTCGAGCGGCCGGCGATCGCGCAGGCCAACATCGACCTGAACGGCCGGCCGGTCCGGGCCCAGGCGGCCGCCGCGACCATGCGGGACGCGATCGAGATGCTGTCGGACAAGCTCAGGATCCAGCTGGAGCGGGCCGCGCGGAACTGGGCCAGGCTGCGCGGCAGCCAGCCAGCCACCGAGCCAGGCGAATGGCGGCACGCCAGCGTGCACGCGCAGCGGCTGCCCTACTTCCCGCGCCCGATCGACGAGCGCGGCGTGGTCAGGCACAAGTCGTACGGCCTGGCCAGGATGACGCCGGACGAGGCGGCCGCCGACATGGAACTGCTCGACTACGACTTCCATTTGTTCACCGAGCTCTCGACCAGCCAGGACAGCGTCGTCTACCGGAGCGATGATGGCTACCGGATGGCGCAGGCGCACCCGAAGCCTGACCGGCTCGAGTTGACCGGCAGCGACTTCACGGTCAGCGAGATGCCCGCGCCGAAGCTCGACGTGGCCGAGGCCGAGACCCGGCTGGAGGCGTTCGGCCAGCCGTTCCTGTTCTTCGTGGACGCGCAGACCGGGCGCGGGAACCTCATCTACCACCGCTATGACGGCGACTACGGGCTGATCACGCCGGCCGAGGCCTAGCGGAACGGTCCGCAGGCGGTTACCGGTAGTTGACGAACTGCAGGGCGACGTCGAGTTCCTTGCCCTTGAGCAGGCTCTGGATGTCCTGCAGTTCGTCCTTCTTCTTGGACGAGACCCTGAGTTCGTCACCCTGGATCTGCGCCCGGACGCCCCTGGGCCCCTCGTCGCGGATGATCTTCGAGATCTTCTTCGCGTCCTCCTGCGAGATGCCCTCCTTGAGGCTGGTCAGGAGGTGGTACTCCTTGCCTGACAGCTTGGGGTCGCCCGCGTCCAGGACCTTGAGCGAGACGCCCCGCCTGATCAGCTTGTCCTTGAACAGGTCAAGAACGGCGTTCGCCCGCTCCTCGCTGTTCGCCCGGATTTCCACGGCCTTGTCCCCGGACCAGGCGATGGACGCCCCGACGCCGCGGAAGTCAAATCTGGTGCTGACTTCCTTAGCCGCCTGGTTCAGCGCGTTGTCGACTTCCTGACGGTTGATCTTCGACACGATGTCGAAGGAAGATTCTGCTGCCACGGGATCAAGGTTAGACGTCCGGGTGCTGACGCATCGGGTAGGTTCCGCTATCCTTCAACGTGCCGTCTTTGCGGACGGTGTAACGGCAGGTTGCCCGAGTGGCCAAAGGGAGCGGTCTGTAAAACCGTCGGCTCAGCCTACGTTGGTTCGAACCCAACACCTGCCACTCGCTATAGTCCCAGGTCACCTGGGTATTTGCTACTGCATAGCCGGGCTTCGAAAGTGAACGGTGTGCATACCGTGCCGGGTTGAAGGCGGTCCGGCTGTCTAGATGCCCCTGACCTGCGGAGACGGTTCTGGCGGGCCGGGTCAGCCCGCTCTCAGCTGCAGTCCTGAACGGTGTTCTCGGACCCTGCGCGGAACAGTATTCCGTTGCCCGGTGGCCCTGTGATGGGAGCAGCGCGTACCGGTGAAGCGCGACCCGTACGAGCCACGCGAACATGTATTCAGAACGATCCAACCCAGGCGGAGCAACATCTCTTGCGCCGGGAGCGACGTCCGTCAGGATGGCGATGCCGAGCCGTGCCGGCTAGCGGATGGCTCGTCGGGGGTGTGTTCGCCACCGCGGACGCGGTCGCTGCCTGCGGCAGGACTTGGCCGTCCTGGGCCGGTGACGCCCCGGCCAGGCGGCGGCGGCGGGGATTGTGGCCTAGAGTCTGGCGTATGCCAGCCAGGAAGCGGCCCGGACCCGCTGAAGCCGCTGCCGCCGCCCGGATGTTGCTTGCCGGGCTCTCCGGGGACAGGGACTTGCCCGATGTCGCCGCCGAGCTGGCTGTCTTGCATCCGCGGAATGACACGTTCCCTGGCGAGGTGTTCTTGCGGCTGGCGGCCGACGCCCTGGGCTGGTGCGGCGCGAGCCGCGCCGACCCGGTGCCGCTGGAGGGGATGCGGGAGCGGTTCCTGGCCGGGTGCTCGTTCCGCGGCCGGGAAAGGAGCAGGCTCCAGTACGCCGTCCTGGCCGCCGCCGCCATCAGCGGGGGCGCCGAGGCTGACCTGCTCGATGAGGTCGCCTGGTGGCGGACTGACGACTTCTGGCTGTACGCCATGTACGGGGCGGTCGCGTTCATCCGCCTGGCCGCGGACCGGGCGGGCGTGCCGGTCAGCCGGGTGTGCCGGGAGCTGGCCAACACGGGCCCGGCCAGCTGCGCCGATAGCGTTGCCGGGGATGGGTGAGATGGCGCGGACCTGGCTGTCGATCCGCGTGGACCTGGTGGAGGGGCACGGCGAGCACCTGTGGCCACGGCCGGGACGGATCTTCGCGGCCGCTCGCAGTCACACCTTCAGCGACCTCGGTGCGGCCATAGACGACGCCTTCGCCCGGTGGGACCGCTCGCACCTTCAGGAGTTCACCCTGGCTGACGGTACCCGGCTGTGCGATCCGGATCCTGACTGGCAGGTCGAGGGTCAGATCGAGGGTCAGATCGAGGAGGACTACCGGCGAGTGAGGCTGCCGCGGCTGAGCCCGGGCGAGCAGTTCGCCTACGTGTTCGATCTCGGCGATGACTGGGCGCACCTGTGCACGGTCGGCGACGACAAGATCGACCCAGTCGAGACCCTGGGGATCCTTCCGGATAAGCCTCTGCCCTATTGGGGCTGGGGAGACATCCCTGACCAGTACCGCCGCCGCTGGGACCGCGACGACGGCGAATCACCTGTGCCACTTGACCCCGTGCTGGCCGATCTCCCGACCCTGCGGCCGCGGTGGGGGCGCTGACGGCTCACGCCCGAGCCCGGTCCGCCTCGCTGGAGGCACAGCGGGAAAGAAGGCGTTTCCGGCGGGCACTGAACAGCACGGCACTGATGAGCGCTGCGGCCGCCCGCGGCGAATCCGCTGAGTGAATCCGCCCCGAGCCGCGGTCACGGCCGGGATACCTCCCTGCCGAATAGGTATCTGTATTTGCTTCGGTGGTCATGGTCTGGGTGAGGTGCCGAATGCCGTTTCTGGGCGGGCCTTATCGGACATGATGCCAATGGCTCAGTTGCCGATGCCACGGTGGCCACGTCTTTCCGAGTCGCTGGCCTCGGCGATAAAGGCCGCCCACTGCGCTGGCTGGGCTGGGCCTGGCCCTAGGCGGTGGTAGGCCTGGTCCGGCAACGCCGCGATGAGGGCGAGGGTGGCTGGCCGGCGCCCCGGCCACATCCGTGAGGCCACAGGGCTTGAAGAGCGGGCTGACCAGGCGATGGTGTCCGTAAGGTGGCTTGCCAGGACATGTTGGCTCGGGGAGCGGCGATGACGGATGAGGCTGGGCTGATCGGCCTGCTGCACCGGGAGGACTGGACGAGGCTGAGGCTCTCTGCCCGGCTGAGCGACGGGTCGACGGTGGTGATCGCGCCCGGCAAGCGCTATCGGTTCGAGACCGCTGGCTACCTGACGGGCTGCGACGGCGGGCGCCCGTGGCACCTGCTTGATGAGGATGACGACGACGATGACGGGGAGGTGCACTGGTTCGGCGGGCCTGAGCCGCCGGTGCCCAGGTTGCTCTGCCCGGCGTGGCTGCTGGAGGGCTTCAGGCTTGAAGTCAGGGGACGGGTTCGGGTGTGCGGCCGCGAGGCGCTGGACGTCGTGGCTTCGGCGGGGCAGGATCAGCGCGACTCGGCCGAAGCGGCCGTCGATGCCGAGCTAGGGATACTGCTGCGGGTCGTTGAGCCTGGTGTCAGCGGCGAGCCCGACGTGCTTGAGATGGTTACCGCGGACTTCGACCCTCAGATCGACCCGGCGATCTTCGGGGCGCCGCCTGGGAGCCTGCGCGCCGAGGGCTACGGGGCGATGCTGGGCGGTGGCGGCCTGCCGTGGCGCGCCGCGAGGACGGCCGCCGGGCTGGCGGCCGGCGGCCTCGGGGCGTGGATCAGGCACGGGCCGCAGCGGCCGGGCGAGACGCCGGGCGGGCCGGACTCCGCCCCGGCCATTCCAGATCCTGATCCTGCTCCTGCCGTGTCGCCAGACGGCAGGGCGGCTGGTACTCCCGTCGCCGACGAGGTGCTGACGCTGCTGCGCGCGGGCGGTCCCGGCGGGTTCACGGCGACCATGCACCAGTGGTTCGACCTCGGCGGCCTGGCGTCGGCCGTCCCGGCGTCTGCGCGCCGGCCGGGTTCGGCGGTCTCGGCTATCTCATGGACGCGGTCAGCGAGAGCGCTGGAGCCGCCCGGCTCACGTCGAGGTTGCGCATCGCTGGACTCACCAGGTACCAGATCGACCGCTCCCATCAGCCCAAGAGCGGTCCGCTGACGATCGCCTGCGACGGCGAGCACGTCTGGCGGGTCTTCCCCGACAAGATCACCAAGGCCCCGGCGCAGCCGCCGCCCAGCGACGTCCGTGAGCTCGCGGACCCGTCGTGGCTGCTGCGGTGCTGGCTCGCGGGCGGCGCGTCCGTGCAGGCCGGCGACCGGCCCGCATACCGGATCGACGTCGTCAAGCGGCGCGATCATTCGTCGACCCCCATGATGTTCCCCGCCGCCGTGGCTGTGGTCGACGCTGAACTCGGCGTGATCGTGCGGCTGACGTCCTACATCGGCGGGACGCCCGTGCAGAAGTACGAGCTTGAGGACCTCGCGGCTCTTGCGGGCGAGTTCCGTGTCGACCTGCCGGACGGCCTGCCCGTCGCAGAAGGCGGGCCGTTCGACGATCTCAGGTCTCCGGGGCCTGGCGGCCCGCCCCACACGCTCGGCCGCGTGCTCGCGCGGCACGCAGCCGCCGAGGCCACCAGGGCAGCCAGGAGCCTGTTCGACCGCCTCGGCGATCACCTGCGCGATCGCTAGCCGCGGATCTGCCTCGCTTGCGGCTGACGAGCTCGGGTCGGCGCCCTGCTACGCAGTGTGAGTGATGACAGCGATCGTGAGCGGTCGTGAGCGCGCGTATAACGCCGACTCGGTGCGGCAGAGACCTGGGTGGGGTGCTTAAGTGCAGCCGCGCAGATCATCCGGTTCTGCTGTGCTGGCCGCCGTCGACTGTAGTAACTCTGGTCGGGCAGCGGAAGCCTGGGGTTGGTCACGGTCGCGTTTTTGAGCGGGCAGCGCGAGGATCACTTGTACATGCAATCCGGGACGCGCCTGTCATGGCGGTTCGTGCGCAGCACGCCGCCCGGCCAAGTTGCACATCTGGGTCGCGGCAGCAGATGTGCTGCGAGTCGGCCGCACGGCATACCTGGCCGCGCGGCGGAGGCGGGGTTGCTGAGCCTGTGAGCGAGCGGGAACGTCGAGCCGGTCAGCCCGCCGCCTGCACCTCGGCATATGGTCGCGCAGCAACTCCTGGCTGCCTGCAAAAGAACCGGGTTGGGCGGGGGACGTGGGCGCAGGAGTGGAACGGGCTCGCGCCGTTCGACGCCAGTGCCGAGCCGATCATGCGGTATCGGGCCGAGGTCGGGTTTGTGGATCAGGACGGGGAGCTAGTGTTCATCGGGCCGGCGGCGGAGCTGGCGTTCGGACGGCGGCACTACATGGGCATGACGGCCGCGTTCACCGTGCTGCCGCAGTTCACTGTGTTCGCGGGCCGGGATGAGATCGACCGGACCGATCCGACGCTGCTGACCGAGCAGGTGACCAGCCGCGGCTGATCCTGCTGGCCGGGCGGAGCTGGAAGGCACCCTCGGGGTGGTATGCGCTCTCACGGGGCTAGGTGCGCACCTCAGGACGAGCCGTCCCGCAGGGTGTGTCACTCGCGCTGGAAAGACGCGCTTGCTGACGGAGGCTTGCCGTGAGGCCAGATACCCTTGCCGCTAGGCATGAAGGGGTGGGCAATGGTTGGCGAAATCGAGCTGGTCAGCGATGGTGATGGCCTCGTGGTGGTCGGCAACCGGTCGGCCGTTGAACGATTCCTCGACCACGCGGGCCTGTTGCCGTACGCGGAGGCGTTCGGGTTGGGCAAGCTCAGCACTGTCCTGAAATATGGAGCCGAGGTCGCGAATACAGCTGCCGACACTACCGAGCAGTCGGCGCTCTACCTGAAGTTGACGCCAGAGTCCGCGAAAAGACTCAAGGACGCAGGTGGGCTGATGAAGACGAAGACCAAGGGCATCAGCCATGCCATGCTCGGCGATGAGCAATAGTCAAGACCTGTGGATCAAGATCTTTTAGGCGGCTTCGGGCTGAGCTTCCTCGCCCGGTCGTTCGACGAGCTTGCCGTTGGTGAACGTCGCTCCGGCGCGGACCAGGGCGACCAGGTGCGGCGCGTTGACCATGCGCCAGTGGTCCTGGGCGGACTCGATGAGCTTGAATGCCATGGCCAGTCCGGCGGCCCGCGATCCGGGGCCCCTGGTGATCTTCGTCCGGTGCCTGACTGTCGCGAATGTCGACTCGATCGGGTTGGTGGTCCGCAGGTGGATCCAGTGCTCGGCGGGGTAGTCGTAGAACGCCAGCATCTGGTCCAGGTCATCGGTGATTTTCGCGGCGGCCTTGGGGAACCTGGCGCCGTAGGCGGCGTCGAAGGCTTTAGCCGCGGCCCGGGCGTGGTCCTTGTCCTCGGCGTTCCAGATCTCGGCCAGGGCCTTCTTCGCGGCGGGGTGGGCGGACTTCGGCAGCGCCGCAAGCACGTTCGCGATCTTGTGGAACCAGCAGCGGCCCTCCCTGGCCTGCGGGAACACCTCGCGCAGCGCGCCCCAGAACCCCAGCGCCCCGTCGCCGACGGCCAGCACCGGGGCACGCATGCCGCGGCGGGCGCAGTCGCGCAGCAGGTCCGCCCACGACTCTGTCGACTCCCGGTATCCGTCGGCGAGGGCGATGAGCTCCTTGCGGCCATCAGCGCGGACCCCGATCATCACCAGCAGGCACAGCTTGTGCTCCTCCAGCCGGATGTTCACGTGGATCCCGTCGGCCCACAGGTAGACGTAGTCCACGCCGGACAGGTCGCGGGCCGCGAAGGCGCGCTGCTCGGCCTTCCACGTCTCTGTCAGCCGCGTGATCACCGCCGCCGACAACCCGGCTGACGAGCCGAGGAACTGGCCCAGCGCGGGCACGAAGTCCCCGGACGACAGGCCGTGCAGGTACAGCAGCGGCAGCACCTCGGTGACCTTCGGGGTCTTGCGCGCCCACGGCGGCAGAATCGCCGAGGAGAACCGCTGCCGCTCCCCGGTGCCCGGGTCGGTGCGCTTGTCGTTGACCCGCGGCGCGGTCACCTGCACCGCGCCCGCGCTGGTCAGCACCTCCCGGCCCTGCTGGTAGCCGTTGCGGACCACCAGCCGGCGGCCGTCCTCGTCCCGCTCGGCGGCGAACGCCGCGACGTAGGCGTCCACCTCGGCGGCCAGAGCCTCGGCCAGCATCCGCCGGGCGCCCTCACGGACGATCTCATCGATCAGCGACGCCGGCCCCGAGCTGTCGCGGCAGGCCGGATCAGGGACTACGGTAAGCATGGGTGTGCCTTCCCAGCCGGCGTTCCAGCGCCAGCATTTGCTTGAGACCTCTACGACTCGATCACCGGGAAGGTACACCCCTTTCCCTCGCCCTTCCCGGCAGATCCACAGGTCTCAAGCATTGCTCCTCGGCGATCCCGGCAAGGTCAATAAGTGGCTCCAGGTCGAAGACCGACCGGCTTCATTCCTGACGAACCCAGCGGTGCTCTCCGGCATCGGTGGGCTCATGAGTCAGTTTGCCCAACAGGCCGAGGCGCACGAACTCAAGGCGCTTATCGTCATGATGGACGAGAAGCTCGATGATGTCCGTCGCACGCAGCGCGACGCAGTCCTCGCGAAAATGGATCGCGCAGCCGCAGCGATCGAGGAAGCCATGACGATCCACAAGCACGGGGGCGATCCAGAAACGCTGTGGGCCAAGGTGAGCGGCGAGTCCGCGACGATTCTTGAAGTGCAGAATGCTGCTCTACTCGAACTCGGTGCTCTCGCCGACAAGGTTGACGGCAAGACCAAGACTGGGGAGTTGAAGAGGGCCACTCAGGAGATCGAGCGGGAGGTTGCCATCCAACTATCCATCCTCGCTCGCTGCTTCGAACTCCAAGACGAATTCAGGGTGGTCGAACTTGATTATGTGCTCGCCACCGCCGCAGAGAACCTCGAAGGCCATCGGCTCGGCCTAGCGGAAGCGCGGCAGCAACGGCGCGCGGGTGTGCTTGAACGCACGAAACGACTCATGGAACACATGGATGCCGCTGGTGGCGTCGCCAACGCGAACATCCTGCTCCATGTGAGAGCCGCACGCTCCGTCATTGACTCACTCAACTCCACCGCGGCGATCGTTGAGGACTTCCACGTTCCACTCGGCATCGAGTCCAGACGAGATGCACTCAGCGCTACCCGTTGGGGCGAGGCAGTCCGCGATCCGCAGCAGCTGAAGAAGGCTGGAGCAGAAGTCGGTCAGAAGGCCGCCATCGTCGGCGGCGCAGCGGCAGCGATCGCTTTCGGGACCGTGGGCGCAAAGAACATCCCTAAGGGGGGAGCCTGAGTGCCAGTTGGTTACGTAGCACGTACTCAACCGACGTTCGACGCCCAACTAGGGATCGTTAGCGCATACTCCGTCTGACCTTCCGCCGCGAACCCCACGAGACAGAGCGATGGCACAGCCAGCCACTCGCCGATCGGGAGCACGCTGAGTGACCCACGGCGAACCGGCCTCACCGACCACAAGAACTCGGATCGCCGCTCGGGCGTCTTCGGTCACCGCAGCTTTCTACGATTAGGCCAACGCAGATCATGCGGTGATGTGCACTCTTCTGATGCGGTAGGTATCTCACAAATGGCCACCCAAGGAGCAAGTCCGTGGGAAGTAGATTACTGTCCTACTACTCCACATCCCGGCTAGTCAGGCCTTAGGTAATGTTTGGCGTCCTTTCTTGAGTGTAAGGAGCACAAAACTCTGCGGTCTGATAGCCGACAGCGGACCGCGAATGTATTACTGCCAGCAAATTCAGTTCCAAAGCGTTAGACGTTCCGAACCATACGATCGATTTATGGTGGTGGCGCGCCCAGCTGTCAAGCAGCGCTAACGCATCCAGTAAGATATGTTACGATAAACCGCCCATCAGCGGTTCGAACTGATTGAGTAGCTGAGAGCCGCATGACAGCCAGTTTAGACGTGGAGGGCAACAGGAATGGTGTTGGGTGCGCTGGCAGCGACCGCAGCGTCTGCGCTGGTTCAGGCGATAGTGACCGATGGGTGGCAAGGTGCGAGGCATAAGGTCGCGCGGTTGTTCGGGCGCGGGAACCCGGACTTGGCGATCGAGCGACGTGTGGACGCTACCCGGGGCGAGCTTGTAGCGGCCGCGCCTGCCCAGCTCGATCAGGTACGGACCGAACTCGCAGCTGCGTGGCGCACGCGTTTCGAGGATCTGCTGGCCGATCACCCTGGCGCCGAGGCCGAGGTGAATACGCTGATCAAGGATCTGCAGCCGATGATCGCGAGCGCCGGCGCTCATTCGGTGGTTGCGGCAGGCGACGTGCAAGTGAAGGCCGATCGCGGCGGCATTGCGGCTGGAGTCATCCACGGGGATGTGATGCCGCCGGGCCCTCCGCCGCCGGATCTGGCGGACGGCTAGCTGGGTCCGGCATTACGTCACAGGAATATGCGACGGCGGTGCTCGGCGCCACACGTCTGACGGAGCATGGGGCGGCGGCTGAGGACAACCAGGGTGCGTGGCCGCCCACGATCCGTGCCGACAACCTGGGAATCGCTGCGGGTCGGATCGACCGACTCACGCAAATACTTCCGAGATCACCAGTCCGGTCGGCCTATCTTGAACAGGTTCGGCGTATCGCCCCGTCAGAAGGGCTGGTCGGCCGCGAAACAGAGTTGGCTGAGCTCGCAGCCTTCTGCGCTAGCGACTCTGGCAATGCTTACTCATGGTGGCGAGCTGAAGCGTGGGCAGGCAAGTCAGCTCTCATGTCGTGGTTCGTGCTGCATCCTCCGCCTGGGCTGCACGTGGTGTCCTTCTTTATCACGGCCCGGTTCGCGGGACAGGCTGATCGGGCCGCATTCACTGAAGGGCTCCTGGAGCAGCTCGCCACCATGCTTGATGTCGACCTGCCGGTCATGCTGACGCCGACGAACCGGGACGCTCACCTGCTCAAGATGCTCGCCCTCGCGGCCGACACCTGCCATCGCAGCGGGCTTCGCTTGGTTTTGGTAGTTGACGGGCTCGATGAGGACGTTGGGGTAACGGCTGATGACCGCTCCTACAGCATCGCCGCGCTCCTGCCGGCAGATCCACCTGCCGGATTGCGGGTGATCGTCACCAGCCGACCCGACCCTCCCCTGCCCGCAGATGTCGAAGCGGGGCATCCCCTCCGTGACCCAGCCATTAAACGTGTACTGACTCGTTCTCCGCAGGCACAGGTCATCCGTGCAGATGCAGAACGTGGCCTAAGGCGACTGCTCGGCGGGGATGGCCTGCAACGCGACCTGCTTGGCCTGACGACCGCAGCTGGCGGCGGGCTGAGCTGCGCGGATATAGGTGAACTGACCGGTTCGACTGAACATCAGGTTCGCAGTCATCTTCACTCAGCCACCGGGAGAATGTTCGCCAGCCGGCCGAGCCAATGGCATCCAGGCTCGGCACCAGACGTATTCGTGCTGGCACACGAGGAATTGCAGGCTGCGGCATCCGAAGCACTCGGCCAGCGGGTCCTGCGCGTATACCGCGACGCCATCCGAGCATGGGCTGGCCAGTACAGTGCTAAAGCCTGGCCGGAGCGAACACCTGAGTATCTCCTCCGAAGTTATTTCGGGATGCTGAAAGCCTCAGCTGACACGCCAGATCTTCTGCACTGCGCGCTGGACAGGCGACGGCATGACCGCATGCTAAACACCATCGGCGGTGACACTGCAGCTCTTGCAGAAATATCGGTGGTCCAGGAAATGATCGCCGCCCGGCCGGCTCCGGATCTGACGGCGCTGACGCAGCTGGCCCTATATCGCAAAGAGCGGATCGGCCGGAATGACAGAGTTCCCTCGCACCTGCCCGCGGTATGGGTTGTTTTGGGGAATCCTGATCGTGCCGAGGCCCTCGCTCGATCCATGACGGACCCAATAGCCATGGCGCACGTAGCAGAAGCGCTAGCCCGTGCCGGGCAACGCACCCGCGCTATCGAGCTGGCCAGCGAATCGGATGCCGGACGGTCCTTCACGTCTGGCCTGCCAGCGCTAAGCTGGGTTGCCGAGGCTCTGGCCCGCGCTGGTCACTGCGGTGAGGCCGAGGCGGCTGTCTCGTCCATTGCCGACGCGTGTGGCCGAGTGAGCGGGTATTCCCGGCTGGCGACTGCGCTCTCCGGCGCCGGAGAGACGTCACGTGCTGTGGCTGCAGTAGAGCGGGCGAGGCAGATCGCTGAATCGATCACAGAACCGGAAGCGCAACGGTGGAGCCTGATTCGCCTCGCTGAAGCGCTAACCGCGACCGGCCAGTTTGGCCTGGCTTGGGAGCTAGCTGACTCGCTCGATCAGCTGCATGACCGGGAGCTAATACTGAGCTACCTGGCCACTGCCTTGGCTGCAGCCAGCGACCATAATGAGGCCGTGCGGGCCAGCCGGTCCATCCGCACGCTGCCCGCACAAGCAAGATCACTGGCGGATGTCGCGGTCGAACTGTCCAAGACCGGCCACATTCCTCTTGCTATCGATACTGCAAAATCGATCATCGAGCCATACAGCAAGGCTCAGGCTTTCCGCCGCATGGCCACAGAGCTTGCCGAAGGCGGCGAGCATGCCGGCGCCGAAGAAGCGGCCAGCCAGGCCGAGCATGCGGCCAGGTCCGAGGTCGAGGAGTGGAAACGAGAACGTGCGCTCGCCTGGGCCGCCAGCGCGCTCGCGGCTGCCGGGCATTATGCACGCGCCGAGACCGTCATAGATTCGGTCTCATATCCGGATTGCCGCGCCGAGGGACTGGCGGACCTAGCCGCGAGGCTATACCTCGCGGGCGAACATGCGCATGCCAGCGAGATCGCTGCAGAGGCACTAGCCACGGCCACATCCGTCACGGAGCGCCTGTACCGCGGCACGGCTCTCGATCACATTGCCAAGGTGATGGCGGGTGCCGGTCAATACGCCCTCGCCGAGGCAGCCGCAAGGTCCCAAACGGAGCCGCACGCTACGGTAGGTGCGCTTTGCGGCCTGGCGGAGACCCTCGCCGATGCTGGACTTCGATCACGTGCGGCGGAGGTGGCTGCCGAGACCGAGATAATGGCCAGGTCAATTGGAGAGCCGGACGCTCATGCCGGGCTGCTTGCCAACATCGCCGCCGAGCTAGGCCGAACCGGACACCGTGCAGCCGCTCTCGAGGTCGCGGCGAGCGCCGAGAAAGCCGCACGTTCCGTCGCCGACCCCGAGTGGCGTCTTGAGGCATTCATCAAAGTGAGCAGCATGATGACCAGCCTCGGTTTGCACCCTGCCGCCGAGAGGGCGGCTGAGGCTGCCGAGGCGGCGGCGCGGTCACGAACTGACCCGTGGGATCAGGAGGGAAGCCTGGAGTGGGTGGCGACGAATCTGGCGTCCACACAAACGGCCCGTGCACTTGCCATTGTCCACAGCCTGCCCGACCTCGGCCCCAGTCGCCAGGCAGAGCTATTCGCTAAGGCCGCTGCAGCTTTGGCTGCCAGGGGAGATGCCAAACATGCCAGGCAGCTCGCCGCGCAGTCACACGCAGCTGCTCAGTCAATCGAACATCAGCGATCCAGAAGCATCGCCCTTATCTGGGCCGCATCGGCTATGAGCAATACCCGGCAGCATGCACAAGCTGCTGTCACCGCCCGATCAATAGGTGATGAGGACCTGCGTGCGCAGGCACTGGCCAATCTCGCGGTATGGCAGGCAGAACATGTCGGGCACGGTGATTTCATTGAGCAGACCCTGGCCGCTTCCAGATCAGCCGCAGGTCCTGACGGCAGCGGGCCGAGCCTCTCAGGAGTTGTTCGCGCACTCGTGATACACGGAGACCACGACCGGGCAACTACAATCGCGAACTCGATATCCGGACCCTACTACCGGGGTGCGGCGCTTCTGGCGGTTGCACGTGCTCAGGCAGCGTCCGGTCACAGCGTTGACGCAGCTGCCACAACTGAACTGGTTATGTCCGCAGCTCGTGCTACCCCAATCCTTAAAGAACGCATCCTCGGCCAGGCTGCCGTTGTTTTGTTCACAATTGGGGACCTGCAGCGATGCACTGCCGTCACGGTAGAAATTCTCCTCTCGAACCACTGGGAAGACGCTTTGCCGATCCTGGCAAAGCTGGATCCAATGGGGCTTAACTCCATCGCCGCCGGTCTCAGCGGCGACCCTTCGGCAATTAAGGCGTGAATGACGGCAGCAACGGCACATAACAACTCATTTGTGCTGTAGGAGGCTGTCGGCCGGACAACCATTTCAGCGCCCAGATCGAGCCGACGGCGTGCGGCTGCGCTGTCGGCGGCGGTCACAGTGTGAGTGGAGTGCGCGACCCTGTCAGCGCTTCGATCGTCCCGGCGGTCGCTGGAGGTATTGAGCATTCGCCATTTATGTCATCGCTCTCGCGACTCGGATGTACAGGGGCTCGTCCGAGAAGTTTTGTACGGATCGCTGTACGGCACGATCAGTGTCGATCTATACGGGTCTGTCGGGACCGCAACTCGGTAGTATTCCGTTGGGTCGGATGCGGCGGGTGGAGGCAGGTCTTGGATCCGTTCACGATAGCCGCCATAGTGGCACTTATAGCTACAAATGCCGCCGGTGGGTTTGCGTCCGAGGCGGGCACGAAGGCGTGGGATGCGCTGCAGAAGATGATTGGCTCACTGCGGTCGCGGCTCTCCGGCCGCGGCGCCAGCGGTCTCGCTGCGGTTGAGGCACGCGATGCCGAGCCTGCGACCAGAAGCGTTCTCGCTGCAGAGATCGCGGGTTTGGCCAACGCTGACGCGGATTTCTGCGATGCGCTGACCGCCCTGCTAGCTGAAGTCGGCCGGAGCAAGCCATTCGCCAACACCATAGCGATAGCTCGTGAGAACGCGATCCAAATAAACGTTAGCGGCAATTACTACGGACCAATATTCCCGCCGTCCCCATCGGCGTCAAAACATCCCGTTAGCCAGCTCCCGTTCGCGTCGGCCGAATTTACCGGGCGCACCGCCGAAGTCAGGCGAGCTAGCAAATGGCTCACCTCGGGAGGTACTCCCCGACTGGTCAATATATACGGTACTCCAGGATCGGGAAAATCAGCGCTCGCGCTGCAGCTCGGCCGTGACCTGAGTGCTACGTACCCCGATTGCCAGCTCTACTTCAACCTCAGAGAGTCGGACAGTCAGCAGGCACTGCCCGCTGACGAGATACTCGCCGGCGTTCTCATCGCGCTTGGTACGCCAGCAACTGAAATACCGTCTGGCCTGCTCATACGCGCTGCGGCGTTCAGGTCGGCGCTCGCCGGCTTGAGGTCGCTAATCATTATCGACAATGTATCCGGGTCCACGGAGGTCAATGCCCTGCTGCCCGGCATGTCGGAGTGCGCGGTCCTGATCACCAGCTGGGCACCGATCTCTCAGCTACCCGGCGTTCACGTCATTCCACTCGGCGCGCTGAGCATGCATGAGGCTATGGACATGCTGCGGGCAGTGACCGAGCGCCCGATCTCGAAGGACGACATGCCTGTTGTCCGCAGACTAGTGGAGCTAGTAGGAGCGCTGCCCCTCGCTCTGCAGATAGCCGGAGGATTGCTGAAGCCCCGGGATTACTGGTCGTGGGCGGATCTGCTGCGGCACTTGACCGAGCAAAGGCGCCAAGCGAAGCTCGACGCCCTCATGACAGGCTCACTCAGCGTGCCGGACACGCTTAACCTGGCCTACCGAGATCTCGATGAGCACGTCGCGCGCGGTTATCGCCTGCTGGGCCTCGCACCGTCAGCATCTATGAACCGCGAACTCGCGCTGGCGCTGATCTCGGCGGATCCCGGGCATGCGGCGGGCGTCCTCGATCAACTGCAAGTCCGTAGGCTAGTGCAGGCTGTCGGCGAGTCGTCAGTCAACATGCATAACCTCATCTGGCTCAACGCTCGGGATCTTGCGAACAGCGCTGAAGATGCGCAAGGTTGCCAGACCGCGATCGACCGGATGGTCCGCTGGTCACTGCTCCAGTTTGACGCGCAGTACCTGCCTCGGCTCAAAGCGGCTGTCAGGTTGCTGCCCCCGGCCAGCAACAGCCGCAGCCCGCTACCCCTCCACGAGATGTATGTCGAGAGCGGCGTCGTAGTGAGCGGCAATCTGACGACGTTGACCAGCGTTTTTCCTTCTCGTCACAGTCGATTGGTCGTCGAGGCGCCAGGCGGGACAGGAAAGACCACCATAGTCAACTACCTCTGCGACCACGCTGCGGTAGATCGCGAACGCGGGGGTCAGAGCCCAGTGCCGCTCGTGGTTCTTGCGCGCGATATGCGAGCCGAAGAAATGAGAGATGGCCTTGAACCAGTTCTCCTCCAAATGCTCAGATACCGATACGAAGTGGATGTTCCTCCACAAGCTCTCCAGGTTGCACTGGAGCAAGGCACTGTTTTCGTGGTTCTCGATGGCCTCGACGAGGTGGTGGATCCGCAGCTTCGGTCCGGCATAGTTGCCGCGATATCAGAGTTCGCCTCGCGATATCGGCGGACAGCCATCCTCATTACAACGAGACCCTACCCTCGCCGCGCGCAGGATCTGCCGGCCTTCGATGTCGCCCGCATCGCGCCTTGGACCAAGGATCAGGTTGAATGCTATCTCACAAACCTGGCAGAGTTTCTCCCTGGCGGCCGTTACGGCACCGAGGTTAACGAACTACACGAATGGGTGAGCTCGAACCTTGATACCAGCCTTATCCCCACCACGCCGCTCAGCCTGCAACTAGTCGCGGGCAACTTCTACGAGACCGGTCATGTGCCGAAGAATTTCACCGCTCTTATAGAAGGCATCGTTAATCAGATCATCTTCAGACGAGAACTCGCTCGCGGCTCGCTGTATGCCGAACCGGAAGAGCTGCGGCGAGCTTTGGAACTACTCGCCTTCAAAATGCAGTCCAGTGCCCGTAACCGGGTGCTCATCACGCGCCGCGCGCTGCTGGAGACTTTCCCGACCGACCTGGTGGAAGTCTTGCTGACTCGCGTCGGCCTGTTCCAGGCCCTCGGGCTCGCGCCCGACGGCGAGGAACTCTACGCTTTACGCACACCGCCTTCCGCGAGTATCTCGCGGCATCGCACCTCGTCATGCAGCTACCCGAGGAGGTAGTCACCATTTTCGCTGAGCATCTGTCAGACGCGTCCTGGGAGGCGGTCATGGTTGAAGTGTTCGAACTGAGCAAGCTGCGTGGCGACAATGCCTTCCGCAGGGCCGTATCTACAACTGCCTCACAGCGACTCGATCCGGAGTCCTTTCTCGCATTTGCCCGTCTAACCAGGGAAGACAGCCGACGCTAACAGGGCAGCCCGGCAGGCGAACCAATGCATATGACGAAGGTCCGGTCCACATAATCTCTCTTATGAGCGCCCCAAGCTCTTCCGAGCCCGATCAGAGAGGCACACATAGCGAGCCGTATTCGCGCGGTTGAGCCGATAGCTCCGGGCACGGAGCGTGATTGCGGGCCGCCCTGGGAGCTTCTCCGTGGGCTGAAGGCGCCTGAATGTGGGGTGGCCAGCAGGGTGCGCCTGCTGGGGCTGGAAGCTGGCGGGCGGGTTGCGGCGTCCTTGCTGCCGCGCCGCCCTCCGTCGTGGTGGTCAGCGGCCGTCGCGGCGTATAGCATATGTGCTATTGTCTTCATCGCATCATTGCTATAGTCTGCAGATGGCGTTAACGGTGGACTGGAATCAGGGCGCGCTGGCGGAGCTGAGAGGGCTGCCGGTCGCTGAGCGCAGTGCGGTGATGAATGCGGTCGCGAAGCTGGAGGCGTTCGGTGATCAGCTCGGCTGGCCGCATACCAGTCAGGTGAAGGGCAGCCGGTCCGGGATCCGGGAGCTGCGGCCGCGCGCGGGCCGTTCGGCGTGGAGGGTGCTGTACCGGCGCGTGGCAGATGCCATGGTGGTGCTGGCCGTGGGCCCGGAAGCGGAGCATGATCAGCGCGGTTTTGACCGGGCGGTGCGCCGCGCGGAGGAACGGCTGAAGGAGGTTGAGGGATGAGCAGGCGGCTGATCGGCAATGCCGAGGTGCTGGCGGAGATGCTGCAGGACCCGGAGTTCCGGGCGGAGTGGGAGCGGACGGCGCTGGCCCGGGCGGTGGCCGAGGCGGTGATCCGGTACCGGGCCGAGCACGGGCTGAGCCAGACTGCGCTGGCCGGGATGCTGGGCTGGCGGCAGCCGGTGGTGGCGCGGCTGGAAGCCGCGGAGCACAATCCGTCGATGGATACCCTGCTCACCCTGGCGCGCGCGCTCGGCCTGCGGGTCCACGTCGATGTCGGCCCGAGGACCGGGGTCGTCGCCAAGGTCACCAGGTCCCGGGCCGCCTGACCTGCGGCTCATTGGACGCGGAACAGGCGCGGACCATTGTCGGCGAACATGTCACCAGGAACCGAGAACCCGCAGGTCAGGGCACTCAACGAAGTTCGTGGGAAGTAGTCTGTAAAACCGTCGGCTCAGCCTACGTTGGTTCGAACCCAACACCTGCCACCCGCTAAAGTCCCAGGTCACCTGGTATTTGCTACTGCATAGTCAAGCTTCGAAAGCGAACGGTCTGCGCACCGCGCCGGGCAAGTCGGTCCGGCTGTCTATATGCCCCTGACGTGCGGATACGGTGTCGGTGGGTCGGGGCAGCCTGCTCCCAGCGGCGGTCCTGAACGGCGTTCTCGGACCTCGCGCGGAACAGTATTCCGTTCCCCGATGGCCCTGCCGGGTGCTGGCTCGCCGGGTGCACCTCAGATCTGGCTGAGCGCGGTAAGGCTGCTGCTGGCCGACGGTCCAGATGGACAGCCGGGGGCAACTGGCTACGCTGGACGCCTAGCAGACGCTGCCCAGGCTGGTTCCGCGTGGGCACGTAATTGTCCTTGATCATTCGCCGCCTTCTGGCTCACCGTCATCGGCAAGGGCGTCGTGGAGGGAGGGCACGGTCGAGACTTTCGCGGCAGACTTTCCCGGCACGTCGCAGCAGCCGGTCCTGGTCGTCGGCCTGCCTGCAGCACCAGGGCCTGCTTCAGAACTGACGGAGCGCCTGGCGCCGGAAATCGCTGACCGGCTGTCCGCGGAACTGCCCGGAGTCCGGTGGAAAGTGGAATTCGTCTCCGACCGGCTGGCCGAACCGCCCACCGACCTCAGTGATCTGATCTCCGCAGGGCGCCGGATGCTTCTCGACCGCAGCTGGCACCTGGCGGTGTGCATAACCGACCTCCCCCTGCAGACCGCCCGGCGGCCGGTTATCGCTCACGTCAGCGCTACCCACTCGGTCGGCGTGCTGTCCATGCCCGCGCTCGGGCCGGTCGCGGTGCACAGACGCGCGGCCGAGACGACGGTGCGCCTGATCAGGCACATGCTCGGCGATCTTGCGCCGACCGCGGAGCCTGCCGGGCACCGGCGCCCGATGGGTCCTCGCCCGGCCCGGCGCCTGCTCGAACTTGGCCATCGTGTCGAGCACAGCGAGAACGACCTCGGACTCGCCGCGCGGGTCGTCACCGGCAACATCAGGCTGCTGCTGGGCATGCTGCGCGCCAACCGCCCATGGCGGCTCGCCCTGCGGTTGGTACGAGTGCTGGCAGTGGCGTTCGCGGCTGGCGTGTTCGCGTTGGTGACCAGCGACATCTGGCGGCTCGCCGACCATCTCGGGATGTTCCGGCTCACCGTCATCTGTCTCGGCTCAGTCGCTGGCATCACCGTGACGATCATGATGGGGACCGCGCTCTGGGAGCGCAGCCCGCATCCGGCTGCTCGCGAGCAGGTCATCTTGTTCAACATCGTCACAGCCACCACGGTCGGCATCGGCGTGAGCGTGCTGTACCTCGCCCTTTTCGCCGCCATGCTGGCGGCCGCTCTGCTGCTCGTGCCCGGAGACCTTCTCAGCACCCAACTCGGTCACCCCGCCGGCGTGGATGATCAGATTAAGCTCGCCTGGCTCAGCGCCTCGATCGCGACGCTGGGCGGTGCGCTTGGCGCTGCCGTGGAGTCCCGCGAGTCGGTGCGCGAGGCCGCATACACCTACCAGCCGGACACGGAGCTCACCGCCAACGATGACCTGCCCGAGCCAGGAGACAGCCAGGACATGGCGCAGAAGTAAGGTCACTGCTGTGCGGGCGGCACACCGGTGTCGTCATCCGAGCGCAGGAACAGCCGCGTGGAGCGGCCTGCATGATCTCGCGCCACCTCGGGCATGAGTCCGGGCGCAGAGGGTTTCGGCGATCGTCACGCCTCGCCAGGCGTCGGGAGGGGTTGCACGTGCCTGCGGCCGTCAGGTTCGATCAGTACGGCGGGATCGACGTTCTGCACGTGGTGGAGGTTGACCGTCCGGTGCCCGGCCCGGGTCAGGTCCTGGTTAGGGTGAAAGCGGCCGGGATCAACCCGGGTGAGGCCAAGATCCGCATGGGGTTGCTGGCCGAGAGCTGGCCGGCCACGTTCCCGTCGGGGCAGGGCAGCGATCTGGCCGGTGTCGTGGAAGAGCTGGGCGACGGCGTCACCGGATTCGCGGTCGGTGACGAGGTGCTCGGGTGGACAGATAACCGGGCTAGTCAGGCCGAGTTCGTCGTGGTGGAGGACGCACACCTGGTGCCCAAGCCGGCCGGTGTCTCGTGGGAGGCCGCAGGCTCGCTGTTCGTGGCCGGAGTCACCGCCTACGCGATGGTCCGCGCGGTCTCGCTTGGGGAGGGCGACCATGTCGTGGTGGTCGGCGCCGCGGGCGGCGTGGGCACGATCGCCGTGCAGCTGGCCCGGAATGCCGGGGCCACGGTGATCGGCCTGGCCAGCGAGAGGCATCACCAGTGGCTGTCCAGTCACGGCGCGACCCCGGTGACTTACGGTGACGGCGTGGCGGACCGCATCCGGAGCGCCTCCAGGGGCCGGGTGGACGCGTTCCTGGACACGGTCGGCGCTGGTTACGTCGATCTGGCGCTGGAGCTTCGCGTCCGGCCCGAGCGCATCGACACGATTGCGGACTTCAGCGCCGGCCAGAGGTTCGGGGTCAAGACGGATGGGAGCGCGGCTGGCGCGAGCGCCGACGTGCTGGCTGAGCTTGCCGGGCTGATAGCTGACGGCAAGCTCGAGATCCAGATCGCCGCGGTCTACCCGCTGACCAGGGTTCAGGATGCCTACCGCGAACTCGAGCTGGGCCACACCCTCGGCAAGATCGTCCTGCAGCCCCAGGCCCCGGGAGAGGACGAGCGGCCGAATCGCCTGGCGTAACCGTCGTGCTCGTCTTGGCCGGATGCGTATCTGAGGCAGCACGCAGGACCGGAAGTCGGCCGGGCAGGTGCGCACGCAGCGGAGCGACTCGATGGACCCGGCTGTCCAGATCACCGCCGCACCTGTGCGCCTGAGCTGCGGAAATATGTCGGAAAGACCTGTGTGGGGTCCGCACAGCGGCGCCTAGGCAACCGCGCTGGCTCTGGCAGCTGGCGTCTGTCGTAGGCTAGCTACCGAGCGTGACTGGTGCTGGCTGCCGGTTGGCACCTTCACATTGCGCCGTCGAGCAAAGAAGCTATGACAAGGTGTGAGCTGAATCCAGTACCGATATAGCTCACGCGTTGTCGCCAAGCAGCGAAGTCTCAGGGCACGACCTATCCGTTCCTGACACCCAATTCAACCTGCAAGTGGCGACGAGGGCGCGGCGCACCCTGCAGGCGCTCGGCGGTTCCCGACCTGCTCGCGTCCTGTCCGGCCAGGATGACACTTTGGCCCGCGGGGGACGATGTGTCGACGGCTTCGCTCCCCGATCGTGGAGGCAACGCAAGACGGATCGAGGTGAGCCGTGATGGTATTGGCCGACTCCCGGGCCTACGTTCACGATCTCGAGGAATGCCTTGGGCGGGTTCTGTTCCGCGGGACCTGCGCCCCCGAGTCTGAGGCTGCCGTGCTCCTCGTACGCGGCGCGCTCGCGGGTGGCGATCGCGAGCGGGCCGCGCGCCTGGCAACCGAAACCGAGAACCTCGCGATGACCAGTCCGGACAACTCGAACATGATTGCCGCCGCGGAGCACGTTCGCGGCCTGGTCGAGCACGACTCGGCCGCACTCGAGCATGCTGCTCGCACTTACTCTGCGCCGCTGGCCAAGGCGGCAGCAACTGAGGATGCCGGACGCGCCTCGTTTGCGCAGGGCGATCAGGATGACGCCGTCGCTAGGCTTCGCGTGGCGTATGAGCAGTACGAGAAGATGGGTTGTGCTGAGGCGATGGCGCGGGTCAGATCGCAGCTCAGGGTCGCTGGTGTTCGAGTCCGGCACTGGAAACGCGCCAACCGGCCAGGCCTTCGGCTGGAGAAGCCTGACCGACACCGAGCGCAGGATTGCCGAGCTGGTGTCCCAGGGCCTCAGCAACCGCGAGGTCGCGAGCCAGGTCTTTCTGAGCGCGCACACGGTCGCCTTCCACCTGCGCCACATCTTCTGGAAGCTCGATGTTGGCTCCCGGGTGCAGCTGGCCAGGCTCGTGACCGAGAACGCAATGGCCGAAGCCGACTGCAGCATGCAGGTCTAACGGGCTGGGCCTGAGCGCGGGCCGTCAGGCCGATACCACCTGCTCGACCCAGGCCCGCAGGTCGGCCGCCGGCGCGGCCCCGGCCCGCTGCGCGGCGACCTGGCCGCCCCGGAGTATCAGCAGCGTCGGGATGGCCTGGACCCCGAAGCGCTGCTGCAGCCGCGGCGAGCTATCGACGTTGACCTTCACCAGCTTGACCCGCCCCGCCAGTTGCCCGGCCACCTGAGCGAGGGCCGGGCTCACCATCCGGCACGGTCCGCACCACGGTGCCCAGAGGTCGACGACGACCGGCACCGACGCCTTCTCAGCGACGTCAGCGAACGTGTCGTCGGTCGCCTCGACAATCCACGGCAGCGGCCGGTGGCAGTTCCCGCACCGCGGGGTGCCAGAAGCCACCGCAGGGACGCGATTCCTGCGGCCGCAGTTCGGGCACCGCACCAGCTCATCAGGCATCGGGCGCCTGCCTTACCCGGGGTTCTCGAACGACACGGTCAGCTCCCCTTCGGTGTAGCCGACCCGGATTACGGCGCCAGGGCCGGCATCGCCGCTGAGCAGGGCCCGGCCGATCCTGGTCTCGACCTCCCGCGCGATGAACCTGCGCAGCGGCCTGGCACCGTAGACGGGATCGTAGCCCTGCGTGGCGATGTACCGGCGCGCGTCCTCGGTAATCTCTACCGTCATCTGACGTTCCGCCAGCCTGGACCGCAGGTCATTGAACATCAGGTCGACGATCCGCTCGATCTCCGGTTCCGTCAGGGGCTTGAACAGGACGATGTCGTCCAGCCGGTTCAGGAATTCCGGCCGGAAATGGGAGCGCATCTCGGCCAGCACGCTTTCTCGTGCATCGGGCTTGATCTCGCCGTCTGATGTCGCGCCCTCGAGCAGGTACATCGAGCCGATATTGGAGGTCATGATCACGACCGTGTTCCTGAAGTCGACGGTGCGGCCCTGAGCGTCGGTGAGCCTGCCATCGTCGAGTACCTGCAGCATCGTGTTGAACACGTCCGGATGAGCCTTCTCCACTTCGTCGAACAGGATGACCGAGTACGGCTTGCGCCGGATCGCCTCGGTCAGCTGGCCGCCCTCCTCGTAACCGACATAACCGGGCGGTGCGCCGACCAGCCTGCTGACCGTGTGCCGCTCCTGGTACTCGGTCATGTCGATGCGGACCATGTTGTCCTCGGTGTCGAACAGCGCCGCCGCCAGCGACTTCGCGAGCTCGGTCTTGCCCACGCCGGTCGGGCCGAGGAAGATGAACGAGCCGATCGGCCGCCGCGGGTCCTTGACCCCTGACCGGGCCCTGATGATGGCGTCGGCCACCAGTTGAACGGCTTCGTCCTGGCCGACGATCCGCTCGTGCAGGATGGCGTCGAGCCGCAGCAACTTCTCCCGTTCGCCTTCCTGCAGGCGGCTGACGGGGATGCCGGTCCAGCGCGACACGATTGACGCGATCTCCTCGTCCGTCACGACTTCGCGCAGCAGGCGCTCGCCGCCCTTCCTGGCCGACAGCGACTGTTCCTCGGCTTCCAGGCGCCGCTCGAGTTCTGGCAGCTTGCCGAGCCGCAGCTCGGCCGCCCTGTTCAGGTCGTAGTCGCGCTCGGCCTGCTCGGCGTCGTACCTGACCTGCTCGATCTCCTCGCGGAGGGCCTGTACGCGGCGCAGGGCCTGACGCTCGGCCTCCCACTGCGCCCGCAAGGCGTCGGCCTCCGCCCGCAGGTCGGCCAGCTCCCTGCTTAGGTCCTCGAGCCTGGCCAGGCTGACGGGGTCGTCCTCGTTGGCCAGACCCGCTTCCTCGATCTCGAGCCGCATCACGTGCCTGGTCAGCTCGTCGAGTTCGGCGGGCATCGAATCGATTTCGGTGCGGATCATCGCGCAGGCCTCATCGACCAGGTCGATCGCCTTGTCCGGCAGGAACCGGTCGGAGATGTAGCGATGGCTCAGCGTCACGGCGGCGACGAGTGCTCCGTCGGCGATCTTCACGCCGTGGAACACCTCGAGCCGCTCGCGCAGGCCGCGCAGGATCGACACCGCGTCCTCTACCGTTGGCTCGTCGACCATGACCGGCTGGAACCTGCGCTCGAGCGCAGCGTCCTTCTCGACGTGCTTGCGGTACTCATCCAGCGTCGTGGCGCCGATCATGTGCAGTTCGCCGCGTGCCAGCATTGGCTTGAGCATGTTGCCGGCATCCATCGCCCCTTCGGCGGCGCCCGCACCCACCACCGTGTGCAACTCGTCGACGAACAGCAGGACGCGACCCTCGCCGGCCTTGACCTCGCTCAGGACGGCCTTCAGCCGCTCCTCGAACTCTCCGCGGTACTTGGCCCCGGCCACCAGCGCGCCCATGTCGAGCGCGAAGATCGTCTTGTCCCGAAGCCCCTCTGGCACGTCGCCCCTGGTGATCCGCTGTGCGAGGCCTTCCACGATCGCGGTCTTCCCGACGCCGGGATCGCCGATCAGCACGGGGTTGTTCTTGGTCTTCCTCGACAGGATCTGGATGACGCGGCGGATCTCGGCGTCCCGGCCGATCACCGGGTCGAGTCGGCCGCTCGCAGCCTCGGCCACCAGGTCGGTGCCGTACTTCGCGAGCGCCTCGTAGGCCACCTCGGGCATGGGCGAGGTAACCCGCTGGTTCCCGCGGACCTTCGCGAGCGCCTCGAGGAAGGTGTCCGTGGTGATGCCTGCGGACCGCAGCAGGCGGCCGGCCGCCGTGCTCGGCCCCTCGTCGAGCAGTGCCATGAGCAGATGTTCCACCGATACGTACTCGTCCTTGAGCCGACCGGCTTCCTCTTCGGCCTTGACCAGCAGGCGGGAGAGCCGCTGGGTGACGGCGACCTGGCCGGGAGCCACGCCGGGGCCGCTGACCTTCGGCTTGCGCTCGAGCTCAGCCTCGACCGAGGTGCGCAGCTGATCGGCGTCGGCGCCCGCCTGGGCCAGCAGCCGCGGCACGATCCCCTCTGGCTGCTCGAGCAGCGCGAGCAGCAGGTGCTCTCCGTCGACTTCGGGGTGGCCGTAGCGCAATGCCTTGGTCTGGGCGTCGTGCAGCGCCTCTGAAGACTTCTGGGTCAGATGACTCGGGTCCATGATCACCCTCCTGGCCGTCGTGGTGGCAGGCCCGCAGCCCCGAGGGGTCGTCCGCCCTGGCTGACATGCGCGCTGCGCAGCGCCGCTTCGAGCGCCGAGATCCGGTCGAGCAGGTCGGCGACGAGGCCGATGGCCGCGTAGTTCAGCGCGAACCCCGCATGCAGCCGGTGCACCCGGCCAAGCGCCGCAAGCTGGCGGCGTGAGAACCACAGCTCTCCGGCAGGATCCTGGCGCGCCTCCAGCAGGCCGAGCGCGACGAGCCTGCGGATCAGCTCAGGATGGGTGCCGCTCTCGCGGGCAAACGCGCCGAGGTCAAGGCGAACGTCCCGCTCGGCCCGGATCAGGGCATAGGTCACCGGCTTCTCCTCGGATCGAAGTCGGACGCGGCCGCCAGCTGCTCGAAGAGCTCCCGTTCCGCGCGGGACGGCCTGGGCGGCACCATGATCCTGGCTTCCGCGTACAGGTCACCCGGCTTGCCGCGCGGATGGGGCAGGCCGCGGCCGCGCAGCCGCAGCCGCTTGCCGCTCGACGTTCCGTGCGGAACCTTGACCTTCGCCTCGCCGCCCGGCGTGTCCACGGCTACCGACGTGCCGAGCGCCGCCTCCCACGGCGCGAGCCGCAGCTCGACGTACAGATCGCGTCCCTGCACCCGGTAGACCGGGTGCGGCAGGATGCGCACGATGAAGTACAGGTTTCCCCGCGGTCCTCCTTCGCCGCCCCGGCCGCCCTGGCCGGCCAGCCTGATCCGCTGGCCGTCGGTCACCCCTGCGGGGATGGTGACCTCCAGAGTGCGCTGCCCCGCTCCGCCCAGGGTTACCGATCTGCGGCCGCCCCGGTAGGTTTCCTCGACGGTCAACGGCAGCTCGGCCTCCTGGTCGGCGCCTGGTATAGGCCCCCAGTCCCGCCCGGCGCGGCCGCCGAAGATCCCGCCGAGCAGGTCCTCGATGTCGATATCCGTACCGCCGGGGCCATATCCGTACCCGCCGCCTGCGCCGGCTCCTGCTCGGGGACCGCCTTCTCCACCGCGGCCCGCGCCCGCGCCCGCTCCGGCCCTGGCTCGGCTGCGCCGCCACGTTTCCGGATCCACGTCCTCGGGCACCTGGCGGAAATCAGGTCCGAACGCGTCGTACCGTCGCCTGATCGCGGGGTCGGACAGGACCGAGTAGGCCTCGGAGACGTTCTTGAACCTCTCCTCGGCGGCCGGATCGGAGTTGATGTCGGGGTGGTTCTCACGCGCGAGCTTCCGGTACGCACGCTGAATCTCGTCCTGGGTCGCGTTCTGCTTGACGCCGAGGATCTCGTAGAAATCGCGCCCGGCCATCATTCCGCCTTGGCGACCACCACCTGGGCCGGCCGCAGCTGGTGTTCACCGTCCCCGTATCCGGGCCGGACGACGTCGATGACCGTGCCGGCCGCGGCCGCGGGGTCGCTCTGCACCGCGACCGCGTCGTGCCTGGCCGGGTCGAACGATGCCCCGGTGTCGTCGCGGCGCGGGTAGCCCAGGCTGGCTAGGACCTGGAGGGCCTGATCACGGACGCTCCTGACGCCTTCGACGATGGCATCGGGATCGGCCCCAGAATGGTCCAGTGCGCGGTCGAGGTTATCCACGACGGGCAGCCATTCGGCCGCGACCGATGCCGTGGCTTCGGCGGCTGCCCGGCCGATCTGCGACGCGCACCGCTTGCGCAGGTTGTCCAGGTCGGCCAGCGCTCGCAGCCGCAGGTCCTCAACCTCCCCGACCCGGTTCCGCAGCTCCGCGAGCTCAGCCTCAGCACTGGCCAGCTCGGCGCTCGCGGTCTCCTGCCTGGCCTCCTCATGGCCAGCCGCGTGCTCACTCATGGGCGGTGAACTCCGCGTCGATCACGTCGTCGTCGTCGCCTGGCTGGCCCGGCTGGCCTTGCTGGTCCTGGGGCGGGGGTGCCGCTCCTGCCGCGCCCAGGCTCGCGTGCACCTGCTGGAGCTCGAGCGTGAGGCTCCTGAGCCGGTCGGCGGGCGCCTCTTCGTTCAGCGCCTGCCTGGCGTCGGCCACGAGCGTGTCGGCCCGCGCCTTCTCGTGCACAGGTACCGCGTCGCCGCGCTCGGTGAGCAGGTGCTCGACGGCGTATGCGGCCGCGTCGAGCTCGTTGCGGGCGTCGGTCAGCTCGCGCAGCCGCTTGTCCTCGTCGCGGTGGCGCTCGGCATCCGCGATCATCCGCTCGACTTCGGATTGGTCGAGGTTGGACGTCTCGCTGATCGTGATCCGCTGCTCGGCGCCGGTGTCCTTGTCCCTGGCCGAGACGTTCAGGATCCCGTTCGCGTCGATGTCGAACGTGACCTCGATCTGCGGCGTGCCCCGCGGCGCAGGCCTGATGTTCTCCAGCCGGAAGCGGCCGAGCACCCGGTTATCAGCGGCGCGTTCCCGTTCGCCCTGGAGTACCACCACGTCAACGGCCGGCTGGTTGTCCTCCGCGGTGCTGAAGACCTCGGTACGGCGAGCGGGAATAGTGGTGTTCCGCTCGATGACCTTAGTCATCACTCCGCCGAGCGTCTCGAGGCCCAGCGACAGCGGCGTGACGTCGAGCAGCAGGACGTCCTTGACCTCGCCCTTGAGCACAGCGGCCTGAACGGCGGCGCCGAGCGCCACGACCTCGTCCGGGTTCACCGACATGTTCGGGTCCTTGCCGCCGGTGAGGCGGCGCACGAGATTCTGCACGGCAGGCATCCTGGTCGACCCGCCGACCAGGATCACCTCGTCGATGTCCTTGTCGGTCAGCTTGGCGTCCTCCATTGCCTGCTTGACCGGCTCGACGGTGCGTTCCACGAGGTCGGCGGTGATCTGGTCGAATGTCGAGCGCATCAAGGTCGTATTGAGATGCTTAGGCCCTGACGCGTCAGCCGTCACGAAAGGCAGGCTGACCGAGGTCTGCGTCACCGAGGACAGCTCGACCTTCGCCTTCTCGGCCGCTTCGAACAGGCGTTGCAGGGCCTGCGGGTCCGAGCGCAGGTCGATGCCGTTGTCGCGCTGGAACTCATCGGCCAGGTAGTCGACGATCCGCCGGTCGAAGTCGTCGCCGCCCAGGTGCGTGTCGCCGGCCGTGGCGCGGACCTCGACGACGCCGTCGCCGATGTCCAGCACGCTCACGTCGAACGTGCCGCCGCCGAGGTCGAACACCAGCACGGTCTCGTTCTGCTTCTTGTCGAGCCCGTAGGCCAGCGCGGCGGCCGTCGGCTCGTTGATGATCCGCAGCACCTCTAGGCCCGCGATCTTCCCGGCGTCCTTGGTCGCCTGGCGCTGGGCGTCGTTGAAGTACGCGGGAACGGTAATGACGGCCTCGGTGACCTTCTCCCCGAGGGCCTTGCCCGCATCGTCGGCGAGCTTACGCAGGATCAGCGCGGAGATCTCCTCGGGCGCGTACTGCCTGCCGTTGACGTCAAGCCGCACGGCCCCGTCCTGGCCCGGCACAACGTCGAAGGAAACGGCGTTCTGCTCACTGGTCACCTCGTCGTAGTGGCGCCCGATGAACCGCTTGGCCGAGTAGATCGTCCCTTTCGGGTTCAAGATGGCCTGCCGCCGCGCTAGCTGTCCTACCAGCCGCTCGCCTTGCGGGGTGAAGGCAACTACCGAGGGCGTAGTGCGTGATCCTTCGGCGTTGGGAATCACCGTAGGCTTTCCAGCCTCGGTGGCCGCGATAACCGAGTTAGTAGTTCCGAGATCGATTCCTACTGCTATCGCCATCGCTTCCCTCCTGGAGGTCCAGCCGAAGCCTCGAGGCGGACCGCGCTCCGCTGGTTCACCCATTCGGGCATCAGCTGGCCTGCAGCACTAGCGTGTGCGGTCCGCTAAAGCTGATGCTTCCTTGACCGCTGCGGGCGCACATCCTCCGATCTGGTAGTGCGGCAGTCTGCGGCAACTAGCTGACCTGAGGATGTGCCGCCCCGTGTAACTCCCCAAACTGGCGAGTACGGGGAGCAGCTACGGCGCAGCCGGCGGCGCAATGACCGCGTCATAAGCCATGCGCAGGTCGCCGGCGGTGTAACTGGCAGAACGGGAGTGTCTTGTGCACGTGACGTACGACCCGCACCTGCCGCTCATCGGGCCGGTGGTACCGCAAACGCCAGAAGGATGTGCTGAATGCCTGCGGACCGGCTCCCCGTGGGTGCACCTGAGACTGTGCCTGACCTGCGGGAACGTCGGCTGTTGCGACTCCTCGCCGAACCGGCACGCGCGCAGCCACGCCTACACGTCGGCACACCCGATCGTCCAGTCGTTCGAACCGGGGGAGGACTGGCGCTGGTGCTACTTCGATGAGTCTTATGTCTGAATTCGGCGCCAGCGTGATGGGTCAGCGGTTCAGCATCGGCGGGCCGCAGCAACTGCCGGAGACGCCCGACACCAACGGGGCGTACCCGCGGCTGAGCGAGGAGCAGATCAGGGTGCTCGCCATGCACGGTGAGCGCCGTGCCGTGCGGGCAGGAGACGTGCTGTTCCGCGACGGCGACCAGCGGGCCGACTTCTTCGTCGTGCTGGCCGGGAAGGTCGCCGTCGTCGAGGGGTACGAGAGTGCTGACGAGCGGCTGCTCGCCGTGCACGGTCCAGGCCGGTTCCTCGGCGAGCTCAGCTTGCTGACCGGGCATGCCGCGCTGTACTCCGCCGTGGTCGTCGAGCCTGGCGAGGTCCTCGCGGTTCCAGTTGGCCGGGTCAGGGACCTGCTCACCAAGGATGCGATCCTCGGCGACCTCATCCTGAGGTCCTACCTGATCCGCCGCTCCATGCTGATCGGCCTCGGCACCGGGATGCGGATCATCGGCTCGCGGTACTCGCCGGACGTCAGGCGGCTGCGGGACTTCGCGGCCCGCAACCGGATCCCGTACCGCTGGGCCGACCTGGAGGATGACTCCGGCACGGAATCGCTACTGCGGCAACTTGGCGTGGCGCCGGAGGACACCCCGATCGTGATCTTGTACGGCAGGCAGCTGCTCCGCAATCCCAGCAACACCGAACTGGCCGCCGCGATCGGGCGCTCAGTGCCAGGGCCGGCCAGGGACGTATGCGACCTGGTCGTGGTCGGCGCTGGGCCGGCTGGCCTGTCCGCCGCTGTCTACGGCGCCTCGGAGGGGCTGGCCACGGTCGTGCTCGACGCGGTCGCCACGGGCGGCCAGGCCGGGACGTCCTCTCGGATCGAGAACTACCTGGGCTTCCCCGCGGGCATCTCGGGGGCGGAGCTCGCGGAGCGGGCTGTCATCCAGGCTGCGAAGTTCGGAGCGGAGATCACGGTGCCCGCGCAGGCCACGTCGCTTAGCGGGGCGGGGAGCCAGTTCCTGGTCGGGCTCGATGACGGCAACACGATCACGACCCGCGGGATCGTCGTGGCCAGCGGCGCGAAGTACCGTCGGCTTGATGTGCCGCGGCTGGATGAGTTCGAGAGCACCAGCGTGTACTACGCGGCTTCCCAGGTCGAGGCACAGCTATGCCGTGGCGATCCGGTCGCCATCGTGGGCGGCGGCAACTCGGCGGGCCAGGCGGCGCTGTTCCTGGCCACGTACGCCGAGCGGATCTGGCTGCTCGTCCGTGACCCAGAGCTCGGGGCCAGCATGTCCCGCTACCTCGTCGATCAGGTGACCAGGTCGAAGCAGGTCGAGGTGCTGTGCCACACGGAGATCAGCGAACTGCTCGGGGACTCCGCCCTGACCGGCCTGATCGTGACGGACAACAAGACCGGTGAGTCCCTCGAGCTTGGCGCCAGGGCGCTCTTCGTCTTCATCGGCGCTGAGCCGAGCACGAGCTGGCTGGGCGGGCTGGTCGCCCTCGACGAGCACGGGTTCGTTCTGACGGGCCCAGCTGCTGCTGTCCCGGCCGCCCGGATGCGAGCACCGGAGGCGGCTTCGCCGCGGTCAGCGCTCGAGACCAGCCTCCCTGGCATCTTCGCCGCAGGCGACGTTCGGAGCGGCTCGACCAAGCGGGTGGCGTCAGCGGTCGGGGAGGGCGCCATGGCCATCCACCTCGTGCATGAACGGATGCACTTCGGCTGAGCCGGGTGCGCGCGGTGGCCGCGCGCCGCTGGGCCGAGGAGCCAGGTACGCGATGGAGGAGCGATCATGCCTGTGATGGGCTAGGCGCTGGCCCGTCGCATGGAATGCCGGACAGGTGAGGCGCACGTGCTTCAGTAAGCTGCCATCGGCCAGGCCGAAGTTCTCGAGCGAGGACGCTGATGGGCGAGGACTTAGCGTCCCGTATGCATCACCGTTGATGGGATTCACGCTTTTGAACGCCGCCAGATCAGGACCCTACGCGCGCGCAGGCCTAAGAGGCATCGGCTACGCGGCGTGTTGGCTGCCCTTGAATACTTGGATCTGGTGCCAGTCGATGTAGACGATGTCGACCTGTGGTTGGCCGGGGCGGACGTCACCGATGGGCCGACCGGCGAGTTGGTCGACAGTGCGCCCAGCGCCAGTGGTGGCGACGTAGTCCCGTGCGACGGTTATGCGGCGGTCGGGGGTGATCCCGACGGCTCCGAGGTCGAACAACACGTGGTGCAGCGCGCACAGGGCGAGCGCGTTGGCTACGTCGTCTGGACCGCCGCGGCTGTGCCAGTGGACGTGCGCGGCCTGAATGGCGACGGGATTGCGGCCGAGCTTGCCGTCGAAGCCGCACATGGCGCACTGATAGGCGGAGGCGCGCAGCACAGCCTCGGCGAAGCCGCTTGCCCTAGGCCTGCGGCTGACGGCAGGGCTGCGGCCGGATCCGGATGCTTCCAGGTCGATCAGGTCGAGCCCGGCTTGGTTGCAGATCATCGGCCCAGGGCAGGGGTGAAGTGCAGGTCGAGGAGGAGCCGCGCGGCGGCGGCCAGCGTTTCGCTCCTGGAGAGCATGGCATCGAAGGGCGGCCGCAACTGCCCGACAGCTCCGGCTTTGAGTAGTTGCGGTCCACTTTCGTCGGCGCCGGGCCCGATCTCGCGGCCCGCGCCGTCGCGCAGATCCCCAGCTCGCGCTCGAGGTGGATGAACGGCATCGCGGCACGATGCCTGGCGGCAGACGGACTGCCCATCGTGGGGCCGAAGTCATTAATGAGCTGGCTGACTGGCTCTTGGGCCTCGAAGTAACTTGCTCGCGTTGTGGCGGTCGCCGCGAGCTGGCCGAACAGCCAGAGCAGCAGCAGCGGCTTGTGCGGTGCCCGTTTCCCCCCCGACCGGGGCAGTCCGCAGCCGGGTCAGCATGCCGAGCAACTCGTCGCGTGTCATGACCTACCGTGCGCCTCGCGGGCACCGAACACCAGAGGCTCAGGTCATCGCGGTCGCGCCGTCGGTGCTGCCGCAGAAACCATGCGGGTCGACCCTCTGCCCGTACGAGCCAGTCGGCCACGCCCGTGAGTTTCTTGACTCGTGCTGCCTAAGAACTTCAAGGGTCCCTGCCGCCCGGGAGCGGAAACCCGCGGCCGGTCTGGCACGACGAACTCTACCGGCCGCAGAGCCGCCCGGCTCGACTTGCCCGGCGCGCAGCCCCGGGCGGTCCCAACAGTCATCGTTCAGCGGATCAATTTGGCTGTTTCCTGGCAACTGTTTCCGAGGGGTGCCACGTGTGTTCGCGAGGGGTGCCACGTGCGCGAGCGTGCTCCGGACGGCGGCTGCAGTCGCGCCGGATGCGGCGGCGCGATAACATCGCTGGTATGCCCTGGGGTGAGGCGGAACTCGAGCCTGAGGTGCAGGACTGGCTGGAAGGCTTAGATGATCAGCGGTGGGCGCAGGCAGTATTCCACCTGGATCTGCTGGAAGAACGCGGCGCGCTGCTGGGCGAGCCCTACACCCGGCAGCTGGCAGGGAAGCTGCGGGAGCTGCGCTTCTACTGCGGAGGCCAGCGGGTGCGGGTCTCGTACTGGATTGCGCCGGGACGGCGGATCGTCATGCTGACTGTGTTCACCAAGACCAGGATGCGCGAGACCGCGGAGATTGCCAGGGCCGGGGCGGCGCTGGCCCGGTGCCTGCGAGAGGCACATACTGCGGACGAGGAGCGGTGACGATGAGCCAGGACGCGGCGCGGCGGGTCAGCCTGGCCGAGGCAAGGGCGGCCCGCACCGGCCGTCCGGAGGTGACGGCCGCGTATGAGCAGGCCCGGCTGCGGTTCGAGCTGGCCGAAGCCGTCCGGGCCAGGCGCGAGGAGCTTGGCTGGTCGCAGCGCCAGCTCGCCGAGCGGGCAGGAATGACCCAGCCCGGCGTCGCACGGTTCGAGGCTGGCGGCACCACCCCGACGTTTCCGCTGCTTGAACGTCTCGCCGACGCGCTCGGCCTCACTCTCGCCGTCAGCCTTGAGCCCGCCGCGCGGCGATCCGCATGATGACGGCAAGGCCCGAATGGCCTTGGATGCAGCGGAACTGGCACGGAACGATGCCGTGAGAAATGTCAGCGGAGCGACGTTTTAGCACGTCAGCGTGCTTATCAAGACTAAAGGGAGCTAGTCTGTAAAACCGTCGGCTCAGCCTACGTTGGTTCGAACCCAACACCTGCCACTCGCTCTAGTCCCAGGTCACCTGGTATCTGCTACTGCATAGCCGGGCTTCGAAAGCGATCGGTGTGCATACCGTCCCGGGTTGAAGGCGGTCCGGCTGTCTAGATGCCCCTGACCTGCGGAGACGGTTCTGGCGGGCCGGGTCGGCCTGCTCTCAGCTGCAGTCCTGAACGGCGTTCTCGGACCCCGCGCGGAACAGTATTCCGTTCCCCGATGGCGCTGTGACGGGAGCAGCGCATACCGGTGGAGCGCGCACCTTGCCGGCCGCGCGAACATGTCATCAGGACGATCCAGCGACCCGGACGGATCAACATCTCTTGCGCCGGGAGCGACGGCCGCAGCGCGGCTCACGGCGAATGGGAAGATCAGCGGCGTGGCCGCGACGTCACTCGGGATGGCGATGCCGAGCAGTGCCGGCTGGCGGATGGCTCGTCGGGCTCTGTTCGCCACCGCGGACGCGGTCGTTGCCCGCGGCAGGACTTCGCCGTCCTGGCCGGTGACGCCCGGCCAGGCGGCGGCTGCGGGACTGTGGCATAGCGTCTGGCATATGCCAGCCAGGAAGCCCGGACCCGCTGAAGCCGCTGCTGCCACCCGGATATTGCTTGACGGGCTCGCGGGGGACCGGAACTTGCCTGATATCGCGGCCGAGCGGGCTGCTTTGCATCCGCGGAATGACACGTTCCCGGCGAGGTGTTCTTGCGGATGGCTGCCCTCCGGCGCGGCGCACGGGTCGCCGATCCGGCCAAACCCTTCGCCGTCGCGCAGCTCGAGCTGCTGTCCGCTGTCACCGAGCATCCCCGGTCGCGGCCAGGTCAGATCGCTCGCCTGCTGAATGTGCGGCCTAATACCGTGACCACGATCGTCAATGCCCTGTCGGGCAAGGCATGATCACGCGGGAGGCCGCCACCGCCGACCGGCGGGCGATCGAACTCACCGCCACTGAGGCGGGCCAGCAGGCTGTGCATGCCTGGCAGGCCACCAACGCCGCGGTACTGCATCTGGCCTTGTCGACCCTGCCCGCCCCACAGCGCCGTGCCCTCGCGTCCGCGGTTCCGGCACTCAACGCCCTCGCCGCGGCAGTGGACCGGCTTGCCGACGCTTCTGCGGCTCAGCCAGGGCAGACCGCCTGATTACCGCGTCCATGGAGAGGATCCCGTCTGTGCCGCAGCCCATGGCATTCATCCCGAGCCCGCCTGTCAGCGGTTTCTCGGTCGGGCCGGTGTTTGTGCATGTCTATGGCCTGATGTACGTGGTCGGCATCACGCTGGCGATTTGGATCACCAGGAGGCGATGGAAGGCGCCGGCGGCGACCAGGCGGTCGTCGGCGACGTCGCCTTGTGGGCGGTGCCAGCCGGCATCATCGGTGGCAGGATCTACTTCGACCTCACCACGCCGAAGTACATTCCGCACCACTGGTACGGCATCTTCGCGGTCTGGGATGGCGGCTTGGGCATCTGGGGCGGGGTTGCGCTGGCCGCAGCCGTGGGCATCTGGCGTGTTCGGCGGGCCGCGCCGACCCGGGCCGGTTTATGGACGCCGTCGCTCCCGCGCTGCTGGTCGCTCAGGCCATCGGGCGCATCGGCAACTACTTCAATCAGGAGCTCTTCGGCGGGCCCACCAATCTACCCTGGGGACTGTACATCTCGACCGCGCACCGCCCGCCCGGATTCGCCAGCGACGCGACCTACCAGCCCACGTTCCTGTATGAGCTGGTGTTCAACCTCCTGCTCGCAGCGGCCCTCGTCTGGCTCGGCCAGCACAGGGCTGTCCGGCCGCCTGGCCTGTTCGCCCTCTACGTGACGGGCTACTCGGTCTTCCGGATCTTCGAGGAATCTTTGCGAGTCGATCCTTCCGAGCACTTCCTCGGCCTGAGGCTCAACATGTATGTCGCCCTTGCCCTGACGATGGCCGGCGCAGGATGGTTCTGGCGGACCCAGCGGCCGGTGCAGTCGCCGGCCACCACGGCAGAAGAGCCCGAACCCGTAGCGGGGAGCCAGCCAGATCGGGTTCGGCCCTCCCAGCGCTGAGCCCGCGCAGGCCAGGCACCCGCCCGGCGCTAGCGCCCATCCTGGCGAGAATGGGCATGTCTCGATGCCGCGTGATTTGAGCGGGCCCTGCGGGCGTGAATCCGTACCTGAGAGAGCCAGACATGCCAGCCGGGTCGGCCATCAATGTCACGGCTGCCCCAGCAGTGGCCGCATTGGGAGGAGGGCGTGATGGAGGATGTCTGCGAGGAAGCCGCCGAGCTGGTGGAGGCACTCGATGTCGGCGAGAAGGAGCTGGTGGCGTGCGTGCGGGTGCCGCACGAGGGCAAGCCGGGGCGGCGCCGGCAGGAGGTCCGCGAGCGCCGGGCGTCGCTCGCGCACGCCACCGCGCCGGGATCCTAGGCGATGGCCGGCACACTGCGCGCCACCGTGTAGACCGCGACGAGCAAGATGAGCGCGGTGAAGGCGGCGCCAAGCCGTTGGGGGTTGACCCGGCCGGCCACGCTGGTTCCGGTCAGGGTGCCGAGCACGGCGGCTGCGGCGAACGGCGCGACCAGCCTCCAGTCCAGGGCGAACATCGCGTGCCCGGCCCGGGCGGCCAGGGCGGCGGCGCTGTCGACGGCCACCACGATCAGCGACGTGCCGGCCGCGGCGGGCATGTCGAAGCCGAGGACTAGCACTAGCGCTGGGACTACAACGAACCCGCCGCCCACGCCGAAGAACCCGGTGATCACGCCCACGCCGGTCGCCGTGGCGGCGACAACAATGATCCGCTTCGTCCCGGCGCGGGGATGGCCGGGCGGCCGGGAGAGGCTGGTCATCCGGCGGCGCAGGATCATGGTCGCGGCCACGACGAGCATGAGCACGCCGAACCCGGCCAGCAAGACGTCAGCGGGCACGGCGGCGCTGGCCACCGACCCGGCATACGAGCCGGCCACGCCCAGCAGCCCGAACACCAGTCCGGTCCTGATCCGGGCTCGGCCCGCCCTGGCGTGCGGCAGAGCGCCGATGAGGGCTGCCAGGCCGACGACGATCAGCGAAGCGGTGGTGGCCTGGTGCGGGCGCTGGCCGAGTAGGTAAATCAGCACCGGGACGGTGAGGATCGAGCCGCCGCCGCCGAGCGCGCCCAGGCTGAGGCCGATGAGCAGCCCGGCTGCGACCGCGAGCGCAGCCATCGGCTAGGCGACGCGGCCGGGCGAGCCGCCCGATGCCAGCACTGGCAGGCCGGCCCTGGCCCAGGCGTGCATGCCGCCGGCCAGGTTGATCACGTCCCGGCCGTCGCGGGCGAGCAGGGCAGCAGCCCTGGCCGAGCGGTGACCGGACCGGCAGACCGTGATCACGGTGCGGTTCGCGGGCACATCGCGGAGCCGGGCGTGCAGCCGTCCGAGCGGGATGTGCCGTGCTTTCGGCGCGTGCCCGGCGCGCCATTCGGCGTCTTCGCGCACGTCGAGCAAGATCGCGCCCCGGGCTTGCAGGTCCCTGGCCTGCTCGGGCCCCACCTTCGGCGGCCGGCGAACAGCCGGCTCAGGAAGCCGCTCATGCCGCCCCGACCTTCGCGTCGCCGGTGACCAGCGGTAGCCCGGCCGTGCCGGCGTGCTCGAAATCGTCGTCGATCGCGACGACGCGGTGGCCGGCGGCGTCCAGGATCGAGGCGGCGATCGCCGAGCGGTAGCCGCTCTGGCAGTGCACCCAGACCTCGCCGGCCGGAACCTCGCCCAGCCGGGCCGGCAGCTCGTGCAGGGGAATGTGCACCGCGTCGTGCAGGTGCGACTCGGCCCACTCCAGTGTCAGGCGCACGTCGAGCACGACGACCGGGCGGTGGTGGCGGACCGCCGCCAGATCGGCGAAGCGCGCGACCGGGTAACTCCGCAATGCGTGACCGCCCGCCCACTGATCAGGTCCGCCATCCGCCGCGGCGGCAGGGCGGTCGATGCCGATGCGCACCAGTTCCCGCTGCGCCCGCGCCACCTGCTCCGGGCTCTCGCCGAGCAGCGTCAGCGGCGTGCCCCACGGGATCAGCCACCCCAGGTACGTCGCGAAGCTGTCATCGAGCGGGAAGCTGAGCGCTCCGGCCACGTGCCCGGCCGCGAACGCGGTCCGCGTCCGCAGGTCGGCCACCCACTCCCCGGCCTGGATCCGCCCGAGCAGTTCGGCGGCGTCGGCGCGGGCGGGGGCCGACAGGTCAGCGCCGGCCGGTCCGGCCGCGTTGGCCGGGCCCATGTGCGCGTAGTACGCCGGGTAGGCGTCCAGCCCGGCCAGCAGCGAGTCCACGTACTCCTGCTCGCCGAGAGCCAGCACCGGGTTCGTGTGCCGTTCCGTGCCGAGCGTGGACGCGGTGCCTTCCGACTGGGTGGCCGAGCAGAAGCTGCCGAACCCGTGCGTGGGGTAGACCGCCGAGTCCTCCGGCAGCAGCCGGGTCAGCCGATGCGCCGAGTCGTACTGGGCCCGGGCGAGCGACTCGGCGTGGGCAGCGCCGAGCAGGTCGGGTCGGCCAGTGGAACCGTACAGCAGCGACCCCCCGGTGAACACGGCCGGCGGCTGGCCGTCGGCCAGCACCGCATACGACAAGTGCGTGAACGTGTGCCCGGGGGTGGCCAGGACCTGCACCCGCAGCGCCGGGCTCACCTCGATGACGTCCCCGTCGTACACCGGCACCCGATCGAAGCCGACCTCGTCGGCCGCGTTGACGTGATAGGCCGCGCCGGCCGCCCCGGCCAGCGCCAACCCGCCAGTCACGTAGTCGTTGTGCAGGTGGGTCTCGAACACGTGCGTGATCGTGACCCCGGCCCTCGCCGCGACATCCAGGACGCGGTCGATGTCTCGCTGCGGATCGATCACCACGGCCACGGTCCCGTCATGGGCCAGATAGCTGCGATCCCCCAGCGAAGGCGTGTCAATGCTGATGATCTCGGTCATGGTCTGCGGCCGCCTTCCCTCTGCGTCGTGCCGGTAAGTCACGCGACGTTCTCCTGGCCGCCGCGGACCACGGGCAGGCCCCTCGCCGCCCAGTCCCCGGTGCCGCCCGCGACCGAGCGGGCATCGAGCCCGCGCTGGATCAGGAACCGAGCGGCGGTCCAGCTCCGGTTGCCCGATGCGCAGATCACGTAGACCGGCTCGCCGGCCGGCAGCTCGGCGAGGTGGTGCGGCAGCTGGCCGAGCGGCACCAGCCGGGCCCCGGGCACATGGCCGGAGACGTACTCGTAAGGCTCGCGGACGTCAATGACATAGCCGCCGTCCGCATGGGCGGCGGCGAACGTGTGCACGTCGATCTCGGGGACCACTAGTTCCTCCTCATATACCCACGGGGGTATGTGACTTTCGGCCCTGACCATAGCCGACGAACGGCCTCTAGCGCAAATACCCTTGGGGGTATATAACCCAGGAGGGTGGCGCTGCGAGGCGGTTCAGCACCGGGGCATGAGCGCCGTCTGCCTTGCGTACTGGCATCTGCAGGCAGCAATCCGCCGGATGCAGCGGTGAGCGCGGTGGCCCGCTTACCGCCGGTCAGGAACGCACGGCCCGGACGAGGGTGTCGATCGCTTCCCGGCCTTCCTCGCCCGCCGGACGCCTGACCCGTTCGGCGCGCTGCACGGTGAGGCCGCTCAGCGCGCCGGTGATCTGTTCGGGGGTGTGGAGCAGCGCCGGGTCCTGCGGGCCGCCGACCCCTTCTGCGAGGTTGGTCACGTCATGGCCGACCGCCAGAAGCGTTCCCCCCGGAGCAAGAGCGCTGACCGCGTGCCGCAGCACCCGGTCCAGGCTAGGTGCAGGAAGCTGCAGATAGGCGACCAGGACCAGGTCGAAGGCCGCCGGCTCTGGCTCGAAGTCCAGGACGTCGGCCAGCACCCAGTCGATCTGGACGCGGCGCGCTGCGGCGAGGCGGCGTCCCTTGTCCAAGCCGGCCGCCGAGAAATCGACGGCAGTGACCTGCCAGCCCCGGGCGGCCAGCCACAAGGAGTTGCGGCCCTCGCCGGCGGCCAGGTCCAGGGCCCGGCCCGGCGGCAATTCCTGCACCTCAGCCACGACGAACCGGTTCGGCTGCGCCGTCCACACCAACTCGCTGCCCGCATACCGCTCGTCCCACCCGGCGCTATCCACAGGCCACCTCCTTCAGTGTTATCGCCATGATACCCCGGCGGGGTATTCTGGCCTGGCAGAACCGGAGGGAATGCAGCTAAATGAAGATAGACCAGGATGCTCGAGGCCAGATCGTCAACCGGCTCCGCCGCGCGCACGGCCAGCTCGCCGGAGTCATCGCGATGATCGAGTCGGGTCGCGACTGCGCCGACGTCGTCACGCAGCTCGCCGCGGTCTCCCGGGCACTCGACCGCGCCGGTTTCAAGGTCGTAGCCGACGGCATGCGGCAGTGCCTGACCGCACCCGACGGCGCCGCGCCGATGACCGAGGAGCAGATGGAGAAGATGTTCCTCACCCTGTCCTCAGCGGGCGCCGGGTAGCCGTTGGCCTGCCACGGTACCGCGATCGTCGCGGTCGGCCGGTGCTCGGAATGCGGCCGTGCTTACTGCGACTCGCACCGCGCGAGGGACGTCAACACCAGGTACGTGGACTGGTGTACGTCCTGCCAGGACGTCAGGACAGAGAAGAAGAACGCGAAGTCCACGGCAGCAGCTGCCGAGCGCGCGGAGCAACTCGACCGCATCGCCGAGTGCATCGAGATCCTGGGCGCGCGCGGGCTCATGCCCAGGACGCATGAGGTCTACCGCGCCAAGAAGGGGCGTTTCGGCAAGGGCTACGACGTCACGCGGAACTCGTGGGTGACCGAAGCCGCCGAACTGGCCTGGCCTGGCCTGTCGGCGACCTGGACTGGACGTATCCGGGCAGCAACAGGCTCTCTGAGGGAGTGGCCCCGATGGCCCCCGGCATCACCCGCTCCCGCGAGATCGTGCCGATGGGCGGGTCGCCCGGTTACCGCAAGCTGTCCTACGGCCTCGGCATGCATACCCTGAAGGGTCGGGAAGCCGTGGAAGAAAGCGACCAGGTCCGGCGCATGGTTCTGCCCGCGCTGGAGCGCCTGGTGAGCGACCTCAACGGACACCTGCCTCAAGGTCGGTGACCGGCAACCTCCACGAGGTCGGCACGCTCGCTCAGGAGCAGCCGAGGCGGAGTACCCGCGTCGGCACGGATTCAATTGCCGTCGGGCCAGCCGGTCAAGTCATCTTCGGCAGCAGTCAACCTCATCGGCGTAGATATCGGGCGGCGCGCGCCCAGCCGGTGCACAATGAGCCGAGCATGTGATCGAGGTGAGTCATGCCGGACTACTGGGAGCAGGTCCAGAAACTCTGGTCAGAATCGGTAACTGCCGCTGAGCAGGGCATCGTCGGCCAGATCAAGCCGTTGCGACGGCAATGGCTACCGTTCCTGCCGCTGCGCACGGAGCCGATCGCGATAACTGGGGTCCGTGGCGTGGGCAAGACAGTGCTCTGCGATGCTCTGATGGGCCGTATCGGCGAGCGGTATCACATTCCCGACCGGAGTCCGGCGCCGGAGGATCATCGCATAAAGACCGGCAACAGCCTCAGGGTCAGGTCACACATTTCCGTGATACCAGGCCAGCTCGGCTCAGCGCCCGAGCGTGAAGACATCATCGACGAACTGTTCCGGGAACGTGGCGGGCCCAGAGGGGTCATACATGTCGTCGACTGGGGATACGACCGCGTCTGGGGCGATGACATCCGGCGGTCGCTAAGCCGCGAGCGCGCGAACCTCGGCGAGCCAATCGATCTTGAGTCACTGCGCGAGAAGAACCTGCAGAGCGAACTGAAAGACTTCCAGGAAACATGTGATCTACTACACGCGACATGGGAGTCGGTGTCCCGCCGGAACTCTGATATCTGGCTCGTCATCGCGGTGAGCAAGTGCGACCTTTACTGGCCCAGGATCAAAGCGGCTCAACGGCATTACGTGCCACGGCCGGGCGCCCGCCGAGAAAGTCCGTTCTGCCAGGCCCTGCGGTCGCTCGTGCTCGGCTTGACCGAGCGCCGGCTCAGGCGGCTTGCCGTCCTGCCGGTTAGCACGCTGGCGGAGAACCAGGAACTTGGCCCTGGTGCGACGGCGACGTCGAACCTCGCTGACGAAAAGCAGCGCGCGCTACTGGGTCGGCTGAGAGAGGTCATCGGAGAATTCAATGCCAGATGAACAGGAGATGCTTGCGGGAAACGCGACGACAAGCGCGGACATTAACGACGCCCTCGCGCGTGCAGAGGCCCTCATGTCCTCGGCGGAAGCCTCAGCGCGAACCTGCAGGCTGCTTGTGACGGTCGAAGCGGCGGTAATTGCGCTGGCCATAGTGGCGGACGGGCTGCTAGGAACCTTCACCTCGGGAACCGGGCCAGGCTGGCTGACGGTCCTCTTCGTCACCATCCTGCTTTTCGGCATACTCGTCGCGAGCATCCTGCACCTGTCCTTGCTCCTTCCGTTGCGCAGGCGTGTCCGGCGGGACGCGCGGGCAACGATGGCGATCGTCGATTTCCTCCGCGAGGTCATACCGCTGGTCGCCGAGCGGGAAAGGTGGAGTCAGACCCGCGTGCGAGTGGCGGATGCGAGAATCGCGCGCTTCCCGATCGACGCGGCCGCCATCCGATGATCAGCAGCACGCTATGGAAAGTTGTCGGGGAAGTGGCGGTCGCAGTCACCCTCGCCGCTGCCCTATGCCTCCTGCTGGTCGTCGCAGGGGTCAAGGGCATCAGCCGGCTGTCCGGGCACCCCACCAGTACGGCCGACGTGACGTGGCTGGCCACCGTCGCGGTTCCAGCGGTCGTGGGATTGATATTCGCGGTGATTGGTTTGGTGGGGCACCAGCGCCGGCCATTCTCAGACCGAAGTGTTTCCGCGGCCTGCCGGTTCTGGGTCGGAGCGGCCCTCATCGCGATCGCGGCTGTTGGCCTGGCACTCGGATAGACAGGCAGAAAGATCGATGGCTGGTCCGGTCGCCGACGATGGCGCCCATCGTTTTTGACGATGCACGTCCGTCTGGGGAGTTCCGCGGTACCCCTGAGGCACTTGTACTGATCCGGTCATCCGGTATAGATTCACGATTCGTCGGCACAATCTCTCCACATGCCTCGGAGTTCCCATGAGCGGACAGAGGGTGACGCTGCCGTACGCCAGGCTGCGCCTCGCCATCTCGGTTGCCGTTACCGCCGCCTGGCCGGTCATGCGCCTCATTAAGATCACTTTGCATCCCGGCTGGTACGGCGGCGCCGCCGACACGGTCGCAATAACAGCCGCCGTCCTATCGCTCGCCCTTTGGACCCTGACCGGTTTGGTCATCAAGCGCCTCGCGCGCCGGGCTGCCGCGGCCGGTACTCAGCTGGATGCCTATCAGCGGGCCTGGCGCATACTCGCGCCTCACGTCCGGCCTGTCCTCACGGCCGTCAGCCAGCGCCGCTAGCGCGGGCTTGCCGGTCCCTTTCCAGCAGGAAGGTAATCATCTCAAGCCGCGTCTGCTGAGGCAGGGACGTTCGCCACAGCTCAGCCACCCTCGGGTCATCCAGATTGTCCGCAACGATCTTTGGCAGACCCGGCACGTCGTCCAGGCTGATGCCCATCACCTGTTCGACCAGGTAGCGGTAGCGGAGAGGGAAGTGCTTCCCCCGCTCCCAGTTGGCCACCGTGCCGCGCGAGACGCCGAGGCGGTCGGCGAGACCACTCTGCGTGAGCCGCATTTCTTGCCGGCGCCTCGCGATCCGCTCTCCGGTGCTGACCACGCACTTGATCTTCCCGGCCGACCTAACTTAAGTCAACGCTCCGTGCTGTCCACAACATGACGGAACTAAGCCAGTCTGCACCTGGGAGACTTATAACTGTTACGTTGATTGACAGGTTACGTATCGTTGCGTAACGTCTTGCATCGGTCGGTCGGGCGAAGCCTGCAGGGGAGCGCGTCGGCGCGCTGAGCAGCCTGCCAACCCGGCCTGGTCTCGAAGTGATCCCGGAATTGCCAGGATCACTGCCCGAACGGCTTCGCTCCGGCAGCCGTCAGCTGAACCTAGAGGGGGCAACGGCGCATGAGACGCTACCGCGTGGCTCCTGGACGAACTGAGCCCCATGCGCAGAAGGCTAAGGTAGCCAGTCCTTTCAGAGGCATGGCGCGGCGAGTCGGATCACGGGGCGGCTTGGAGCTCACCTGGCACCGGGCGGATCGCTGCGCGAACGCGTTCCCAAATGCACAGTCGCCGAGCGCCCGCGAATATGTGGTTAGCCAGGCAATCCCTTAAGCGTCAGCGGCTCGGGGGCCGATGCGATCAGCTGAAAGAGGAGCTCAACGGTGTGGAAATCTCTGGTCCTGCTCAGTTCCGCCGTCACCGTGATGGCCTTCGGCGTACCTGCGGCGCAAGCCGGGACTGGCGGCGAGCCGGTGCCGTCGGGCGTGGTGTCGTCCACTCCTCCCGGGAGCGTGCCGCATCTGCCCGCCTCCACGAGCCAGATTGAGCAGATCCGCCAGATCGTGCAGTGCGGCGGCACGATGTATGCGGTCGGCAGCTTCACGACGATCAGGCGCTACAGCACCACCTACACCCGCAACAACATCTTCAGCTTCAGCGCCACCGCGCCGTACAAGATGACCAGCTGGGCACCCGACGTCATCGGGACCTACGGGACGACATCCAGTCCCAGCGACGTGCTGAACACGATCGCCTTTGCCGGCGGCGACTGCAGCCATGCCTATATCGGCGGCCACTTCTCCTCGGTCAACGGCGCCGCGGTCACCAACATCGCCGAGATCAGCACCAGCACCGGCGACGTGGTCACCACGTTCAAGTCCCATGCGTCCGGAGCGGTCGGGACCATCGTGGGAGCGGGCGATCACCTGCTGGTCGGGGGGCGGTTCACCGGAATCAACGGCGACACGACCGACAAGTACATGGCCAGCCTGAACCCGGTGACCGGCAAGAGCGACGGCTTCCTGCACCTGGCCATATCGGGCAACTACCAATTCACCGGGTCCTCCGCGAACGCCACGCATGTGTACAACCAGCAGCTCAGCCCCGACGGCACCAGGGACCTGGTCGAGGGTGACTTCACCTCCGTCGGCGGCCAGGCCAGGCGCCAGGCCTTCATGCTCGACGTGAGCGGCACCACCGGCACGGTCACCGGCTGGAACGTCCCCGAGTTCACCGCCAACTGCTACAAGACCGAGCCGTTCTACGTCCAGGACGGCGCCTGGAGCCCGGACGGGTCCACTGTGTACTTCGGGACCACCGGCTATCATCCTGACGGCCTGCCCACGGGCAGTTACCCGCGCTCCGGGCCCTGCGACGCCGCGCTGGCCTTCCCGTCCACACCGGCCGCGGTCAGCGCGCTGTGGACGAATTACACCGGCTGCGACTCGCTGTACTCGGCCGCCGCCGACAGCCGCGCCGCGTACTTCGGTGGCCACGAGCGGTGGTCGATGAACCCGCAAGGTTGCGACTTCCCAGGCACTAGCGCCTACCCGGCACCAGGAGTGGAGGGGCTGGACCCCGGCAACGGCGTCCTGTACCTCGGCTCCGCCGGCAGCGCGGGCTACTACAGCAGGGACCGGGGGCTCGGCGCCGACGACATGCTCGCCACCAGCGCGGGATTGTGGATCGCCAGCGACAACCTCGACCAGGCGCAGTACTGCGGCGGCGTGTCCGTCTCCGGCCTGTGCTTCCTGCCCTACAGCTGAAGTCGCGTCCATGCTCGCGCAGGGAGCGCTCGTGCGGACGGCGGATGCCAGCGGAACTGGGTGAGGTGTCGTGCAGTTATCTCACAGAGAACACGCGTGTCATCGGGTTTGTCCTTGCGGAGGAAGGTCAATGAGTCATTGAGCAAGTACCTCGTCGCCCTGATCTGGCCTGTCGGCATTGCGCTGATCCTGGCCGCGACATTCCTGACGGCCCGCCGGGCGCCGGCCATCGGCCAGCGCGCCCGTGCGGGCGCCCGCGAGGCGGCCATGCGCCACGGCCGCCAGGTTCCCGGCCTGCGAGATGTCGTGTTCGGCGGCGGGCAACTGGTTATTTTCGCCGCGGCCGGCGCGCTTGTGGTCTTCGGCGTGCTGTCGCTGCTCGGCGTCCTAGTCGTGGCCCATGGGCTGACCGTGGACCGGCCAATTTTCGTCTGGATGCAGACTCATCAGGTACACGCCATGACAGCGCTCTCGAACCGGCTGACCAAGATCGGCGACACCTGGACCACCTGGGGCGCGGACTCGGTGGCCGCCGTGTGCCTCGCCGCCACCTTCGGCGAGAAGCGCTGGCTCCCGCCCGTCGTGCTGGCTTTCGCCGAGGTCTACAGCCGCATCTACCTGTCGAAGCACTGGACAACAGACGCCCTCAGCGGCGTGCTCTACGGCGCGCTGCTGCTGGCCGCGTTCATCGCCGCGATCCGACTCGTGGCAGGAAGCCCAGTCGCCCGGCCCGCGGAACCCGGTGATCCCGGCGCCGGGTCAAGGTTCCTCCTGCCGGGTGGCCAGGTCGCAACTCCCGGGACTCTGCGCGCCCCTTAGATCTCCGACGTGTCGCCTCCTGCGGCACCACGTAAACCGCTGCCCTCGCTAGCCGTCCAACAAGTCAAAACCACAGAGAGCGGGTAAAGATGGGGCTGATCCAGCAGAAGATGCGCGCTGGGGCCAACCAGCGCGTCGCGGCGGCCCGGGCGATCCAGATCGAGGGTGCGCCAGAGGACTTCCCGGCCGCGTTGCAGGCACTCATCAGCCAGTGGAACAGCGAGGCCGACGCGGCGTTCGATTCCGCCACGGCGAAGAAAGGCATGGTCGGCCGGTGGCTGGCTATGGGTGACCTGGCCGTCCGAAGGCACTTCGATATGAAGGTCATGGCCCATAAAGCGATCGTGGTGGCCTACGGGGTGGCGGTGCAGCGGGTGCTCGACGGCAAGTACTCCAAGGGCATCTTCGCCGCCACCCCACGGATGGGTCGCCGCCATCTTGCGGCCTGAGTCGGCCGGTGACGGTCGTTGCCGCATCACGATTTCCCTGCGGAACTGGGCCGTGAACGACAGCGGCTTCATCTGGAACGGGAGCCGGTACATCCAGCTCCTCGATGGCCTGGTCGCGATGGACGGTCACTACGTGTCGAACCCGCCGGACGAGCAGGACTTCCAGTTCGTCCGTCAGGAGGGCCTACGAACCATCAAGGGCTGAGCCCCAAGCACCGAATCGGGTAGGAGCTGAATAGTTGATCGTCCTCGCCGCTATTGGTCTCATCGTCTGCGTGGCCGTGATCATTGCCGTCAAGTTCTGGTGAGCGAGAGAATCTGGGCGATACTGCCCACCAGCCTGCAACCGCAATGAGCGCAGATATCTACCGATGGGGTCGAGGCGGCTGGCGTCGCTGCCGAACTGAGACGCGCCCACGGGAGGCGGTCCGAATGGTGCGGCGCGGCCGCGCATCTGCGGCCAGTAATCGACGCTCTTACCTGGTTGACCGGTGAGTCGAGGTATAAGAGTGGCCATCACCGGCCAGAATTCCGACGCGCAGGCAGCCTGGCTCTGCGCGCACGGCTGCAGCAGGATATTCACCGACGCCGGCATCGCGCACGCTGGCCAGCTGACCGCAGTGGGATGTCCGCCCGGCCTACCTGAGCGACAGCGATGTCCTGGTGGGACCAAGCTGGCCCGGATTGGCCGGTCAGTCGGCGACCTGGTTAGCGTGGCCGCTGACCTGCGCGAGCATGGCATCGACCTAGTCGTGCTGGACCAGGCCACCGACATGGCGACGCTGGCTTCCAAACGCAGGCTGCAGCAGTCTCGCACACGGGCATCGCCTGCCAACGACGTGTGCTCGCGTGTCGAAAACAAGGCACATTGCTGTTGAGCAAGCCGATTCAGGATCGTATAGTAGCCTGCTCCCCTGTAACGGACAAATTTACGTTTCATAGTACAAACAGGCGGAACTCCCCCGCCGTGCAAAGACATGGAGGTCCCGTTTGAACCGGGCTTTTTCCACCCGTTTGCACGAGCCAGGTACTGCCCACAGGTCAGGCACGTGGATGAAGCTAGCGCTGTTCGCCGGCGTCGTGGCTGCAATTTTGGTCGCATATGTCATCGGCGCCGTTACGCACCGCCCGGACAGTGGCCGTCCGGCGACAAGCTTTGCAGCCGGCAAAGCGGCCGGACTCAAGGCGACAAAGAAGGCCATCGTCGACGCGTCTCCGTACGGCACCTACTTCGGGATCGCCGTGGTGAGTCTTGCCTCAACCTACTGCGCCCGCTACGACCCCACGCACCTGAGCGGGCTCAAGGACAACCCGAGCAGCGTGAATGTCGGTACTCCCTGGTTTCTAGGTTGCATCTCGGGAATCGATGAACACGGAACTCAGCTTGGGGACACACCTTAACCCTGGACTCCTCAGCCAACCGTTCCCGCGGGGATGTCTGTGGTCGTTTGGGTCCCAAGGCCGGAAGGCCACGTTCAAGCTCACGGAGAACTGTGAAATCTACCTATCGCGGTCTCCGCGGGGCTGCCGCTGCGATTTTCACCGCTGGCATGGTGGCTGGATGTGGTACCGCCAGCAACGGTGACCACGCCGCCTCGCATACGGCCGTCCACATGCACATTGCATCGAAGAGTTCTACGGTAACCAGGGCTACAACAACATCACACCAAGCTACCTGGGTAACGGCCTGGTTAGGTTCCACGCCGACGGCGACCCGGGGCTACAGGGCAGCATCATCGTCCACGTGAAGCAGGGCGGAACAGTGCAGGACAACCCCACGCTCGACAGCATGGGCTGAACGCCAGGTAGTTACTCGCCGGTAAATGAGCCGGACTACAACACAACACGGCCTCCGGCAGCACCCGCGACCTACCAGTGGACCTGCAGCCTCGCCATCTCGGGAGTAGAGATCAGCATCACCGCCACCGGCAAGGAACCGGTGCAATCGAGCACGCTTGCTGTCGAGACCGAGGAGGCCATCACCTTCGTCGAAGGCAGTGTGATGTACATATGGGGTCCAGGGACAACGGCCATCGCCGCCAGCCACCAGATTGAACCGGGCCAGACCTGGACCGTCTTCGTGTCCGTACCAGTCGAGCGCTTCCCCGGTCATCAGACAGTCTCTTGCCGGGTAGTCAACTAATGAACGGCCAGGCTGGGAAGCTCCTGAATGCGAGACGCTTGACCATTTCCCAAGCACTCCAGAGGACTGGGGAGGACCAACGGGGTGAACTCGGCTGCCGAGGGGCCAGCGCCCGCTGTCAGCGGTGGGTCTGGTCAGCGCGGCTCCCGACGCGTCACCCGATCCAGTTGACCTGGATCAGGACGACGCGCTCGCCGCGGACGTCGGTGAGGTAGACGAGCATCAGCGGGCCGCGCTGGATGGTGCGCAGCCCGGGCGGATCGCCGGTGAACGCAGGGCCGTCCAGGAACACCATCGACTCGCGGACGGTCAGTTCTCCGGCTAGCTGACGGACCGCCCTCAGGGAGTCGGGCGGCAGCCCGTCGAGCAGGTCGTCATTTACACATTCCCAGCGCCAATCAGCCACCCGCGGCCTCGCGGTAGGCCGCCTGGACGATCTCGGCCGCTTCCTGGATGGCCCCCTCCCGCGCCTCGGCGTCGGGGTCAGCGAGCCGTCGCTCGGCGGCGTGCAGGCGCGCAGCCACCGAAGGCCGGCGCTCAATCGCGATCGTGGCGCCCCACCGCTGGTAGAAGTGCCGGATCGCCAGGACGCTGTCTTCGTCACCGGCCTGGCTGAAGGCGTCCTGGATTTCCTGGAAGAACTCGGGCAGCCGCGAGGGGGCGACGGCCGCCACCGCTTGCCGCAGCGCGTCGAGTGTCAGCGCGGGCATGGCAATCAGCGGCTCGTCACCTTGTACGTGCTCAGCCGTCATTCCGGCGCCCTCCTCACGGTCTTAGGAAAGAATAACCAGGCCAGCTGTCATGGGGGGCGGGGCCGCCGGCCGGCGCCCGGAGTTGGGTACTCGCGCACAGGCACGCAATGGCGAGCCAGCGACCAGACTTGCCGGGAACAGCCGTGAACCACCGGGAAGGCTGACTTCTGAGCGGCGCAGGCCAAGAGGGAGGCCCAAAATCCGGAGCTAGGCTTGAGCTGAATCGCTCCGGGTTTCGTGGGGACTTCCTTCGTTGGAAGGATTGTCTCCATGCCGAAGCAGTACCCGAGGGAACTTCGCGATCGCGCTGTGCGGCTGGTGGCCGAGCCGGTGATCTGCTGAACCGGGACTTCACCGCCCCGGCGCCGGACCGTCGCTGGGTCGCCGACTTCACTTAATGGCGGCCTGGTCCGGGATCGTCTACGTCGCGTTCGTGGTCGACATCTACTCCCGGGCCATCGTGGGCTGGTCCGCCGCGACGCACAAGCGGACCAAGCTGGTGCTCGATGCCATCGACATGGCGCTGTGGCACCGGCCGGGCCGGGCAGCCGGCCGGGCCCGGCCTGGTCCACCAGTACACCTCGTTCCGGTTCACCGCCCACCTGATCGAGGCCGGCATCGACGCCTCAATCGGAACGGTCGGGACGCGTATGACAATGCGCTGATGGAATCGGCGATCGGCCTGTACAAGACCGAGCTGATCAGCCGGCGCGGGCCGTGGAAGAACCTGGCCGACGTAGAGCTGGCCACCGCCGAGTACACCGACTGGTTCAACACCCGCCGGCTGCACGGCTCCATCGGCCACATCCCGCCCGCCGAGCACGAAGCCAACTACTACGCTCAAACCCAGGCCCAGCAAATGGCTGCGGCCAACACCTGAAGCCTCCACGAAACCCGGGCCGGTTCACCGTCGGGAGCGACGGGCGCATCATCGTGCACTGGAAGCCCAATAACCTCGTGCCGCACAGACAACTGGTGCGTCGCGTTGCCCGTGTGGTGCGTCGTGCTGGCTACCCGCTCATCTTCACCGAGCCAATGAGCATAGAAACCAACTCGCATCAGTGCGGCACAGTCGTCATGGGCAGCGACCCAGTCCAGAGCGTGCTTGACCCAAGCTGCCGCGCACATGACGTCGACAACCTATGGGTCGTCGACAGCTCCTGCTTCCCTTCCTCAGCTGCTCTCAATCCGGCTCTCACCATCGCCGCGAACGCCCTGAGGGTCGCTGCGGTCAGCGACCTGACCCAGTAGCCGGGACTCCGGTGAATGACGGTGGCGATCGATAGCCTGGCGGCATCTCTGGTGGCCGTATTGAGCAGCGGCCATTGTTGCGCGCGGAGCAGCCGCCCACCGATACTACGCTGGTGGTTCGCGGCGGCCGGGACACTGCTGGCAAGCTACGTGGTCATGCTGAGCGGACCGCGAGGGCCTGGTCGCTGGACGGCCAGCCGCTACTAGGTATCTCGGTCTTCGCGGTTCTCGCCATGCCGCTGGAAGTCCTGCTGCGGCGCCGGTTCGCCAGCTTCCGCACGATCTACCTGCCGAGCGTAGGCGAGTTGAGCAAGCACGGGTTCGAGTTACTGGCCACCGCGCAGCGGCCCCACTTCACGGTGCGGCTCGAGCGGACCGATGACCGGGAGCTAGGGGACTGCTGACTGTGCTTGGGCCCGCCCGGCCCAATCCCCAGTACGCTAGAGCTGATGTCTGGCGAGAGGAGGGCTGATATGTACCGGGTCGATATCACGGCCGACCTCAATGACGAGGATCACACCGGTTACCTGTGGACATTCCTGGACGAGGCCCGAGACCCCGCCCAGATCACGCCGGGTGCCCTGGTCGTAGCCGGTGGCGAGGACGCCGCTGCGGTCTGCCAGGTCATCGACCTTGTCCCGGCTGGAGACGGAACGATCGTTCACCTGCGGCCGCTGCCCGGCCTGGTGGACGACTACCGTGCCTTGGTCGAGCGGGCGCTCGCCAGCTAGCTGCGCTATCGCCCGCCACGCATGGCCTGGTCCTGCGGTCCCTGCGCGGAACGCAGCCGCGCTGCTTGCGCTCAGCGGTGGCGAACCCGCAGCTAACCGGCTCAGGACAGCCCGAAGGCGCCTGTCTCTAGAGTTCGAGCGGCTGCCGCAACCCGCTGCAGCCGACGTCTGCCGGACGGAGCCGGACGACTTGCCAGGGCTCTGGTTGAGGGAACCCAACACCTGCCACCATCTCGTGTGATAGCCCCTGACCTGCCTGTTCGTGGTCTGGAGCTGTCCGCGTCTTGTGCCGGTGATTCCCGGCTGTTTCCGGCTTCTGGCGGGTGTTTTCGGAACAGGCACGGAACAGATTTGACCGTTGGCCGCGGGCTGGGGATGGCTAGCAGGGGTCTTCCGGGTAGGTGGTGAGGGCTTCGTCGATGCGGCGGTTCCATAGTTGGTCATGGCCGTCGATGCAGCCGGCGCAAACCTGCCAGAGGACTTCGACGCTGTGGCCGGCCCGGGTGGCGACCTCGGGTGCAGGGACGCCGGCGTTAAGTGCGAGGGTGGTGGCGCAGGTCGTAGGGGCGGGCGGCGAGCGGTGATGCCTGCTGTGCCTTTGTGAGCACTGCGATCCTGGCCTTCTGCCAGATGTGGCCGCACACCTTGGCGGTGACGACGCCGCCGGTTCCGCGCTGGCCCCAGGTGACCTGGAAGAGTCGGCCGTCGCTGGCGCTGCCGAATCGCTTGATGTGGTCGCAAAGGATGGCGACGAGGACAGGTGGGATGGGGACGACGCGGACGGCGTCGCGGGCGCGGTGCTTGAGCTGGCGCTGGTCTAGGCCGGGGCCGTCGTCAGTCCACGTGGCCGGGACGCGCTTGGCGGATCCGGTGAGGGTAAGCCGGCCCCAGCCCGTTCCGGGCAGGGTGCAGCTGCTGGTCGTCAGGGCGGCTGCTTCGGCGCGCCTGAGGTAGGCGTAGTACAGGCAGGCGAAGAAGGCGGTGAGTTCCGGCCGCTGTTTCGCGACTGCGTCGAGGAGCCGCCCGACCTGGTTCGGGGTGGCGACGACCCGTCGGTGCCGCAGCTTCCGCGGCATCCTTCGTTCTCGGCGGCCTGCTGCCGCTGCTCGCGATCCTTCTTCCGCCAGCACAGTGGCGAGTTGCCGTGACCGTCGCAGCGGTCCTGGCGTCGCTGGCCGCTGCTGGCGTGATCAGCGCCCGCATCGGCGGCAGCAACCCGCGGCGCGCTGTGGCTCGCGTCGTCATCGGCGGCGCCGCTGGCCTGGCCCTGACCTACGGCATCGGCCACCTCTTCGGCCCGGCCATCTCCTGACTCACGGTCTCCAGGCGACTCAGGCGTCCGGGCATACCCCCGCTGAGGCTGAGCACGATTCGCCTGGATGTGAATGCTTCACATGCTGAGCTCATGGTCATCTCATCCGCGAGACGGATGCTGGAGTGCCAAGGACATGCCAGTCCGGCGGGCTCCGCGGAACCAAGGGTTTGCGGTCCCGGGCGGGAGATGAAGGGACATGAGGATGACTTCTGCTATCTGGCTCAACGTGGCCGCGATCGTGATCGTTGTGGGTATCTGGACGTTCGCTGTCGCATACGCGCATCGGGCGCTGGCCAGGGACGAGCGCCAGCGGGCCGCTGCGCCGCTGACGGCTCAGCAGGCGAGCGGCCGGGTCAGGCGCGTGGCACGCGAGCGGACCGGGAGTCCGCTCCACTTGGTCGCGGCCCATCCGGCTCGGGGCCGGAAGAAGGCCGGTCGGCAGCGCAGCCCTGCCGAGCTTGCGCGCTGAGATCCGCCGCGCCTCGCCGCCCGAGCGGATGCCCGCCTCGTGCAGTGTTCCCGGTGCTGCCCGCGGAACGCATGGCCGATGCCGTCCTCGGCAGTTGCGGTGGCGATGAGGCCTGTCGCTGCCAGATCCGGGAGAGCAGGACTTCGGCGATGCCGAAGCCGGCGATGACGGGCTGGAGGAAGAAGTAGAGCTGCAGCACCAGCAGCTGGACCGCGATCCATGCGATGACCGCGAGGCCGGCCAGGTAGCTGGCAGCGAGGGCCCACCGGTGCGAGGCGGCGATGAGCGTGACGGCGGTCAGCTACGGCAGCGCGACGCCGATCAGGAGCGCGAGCCCGGGCAGCGCCCAGCCCGTGAACGGGGTGTGGCTGAGCCAGCTCATCGGCATGTCGAACCCGTTGCGGAGAAGCTGCGTCCCGCCGAAGATGGCGCCCGCGGCCAGGAACAGCGCGATGGCGGTGAAGAGCCAGGCTGGCCACCCCCCCTCGGCGGCCGGCCAGCGGCATGCGGGCGGCGCTCAGGCCCGCGGCCTGCCCGGCACTGAAGTCGCGCAGCAGGTAGTAAATAGGAACGATTCCGATCAGGGCTAGTGCCGTGAACACGGGAACGAGCGTGATCGACGTAACCGTCGAGGCCGGGCTGGCGGCGTGGCCGTACGGCTACCTGATCGTCGGCGCCGGCCTGGTCATGTGGGTCATCGAAAGCGCCTGCGTCGCCGTCGACCAGCAGCCAGAGGGCGAGATCCTGGACGAACACCATGTTCGTGGTCAGGCCGGTACCGCGAAGGTAATCCGGTGCGCCCGATCTCCCGAGACCTGGCGCGATCCGCGATAGCCACGCGATCGCGTTGAGCGCGACGATGATCCAGACGTAAACGGCGACGGCCCGTAGCGGTGCTCGCGTCGAGAATTTCCGCGCCAGTGCCCGGGCGTCGGTCTGCTTCACGATCGCGGCGATCGACCATGCCGAGAGCGAGAACATGGTCAGGTACAGCGGGAACAGCTGGTTGACCGGTGTCGCGAACAAGAACAGGAGTGCGTTGTAGAGCAGGACCGCTGTCGCGCCTAGCCAGGGCAGGATGGCGCGCGCTGATCTGCGGCTAGCTAGCAGCAGCGAGCAGGCCAGGACCGGCACGTCGATCAGGATGATGATCAGCGCTGTTCCTCGCGCTGAGCCGTTCATGACGGCCGTGCCGCGTCCGATGCCCGGAAGCAGGAACGTGGCAAGTGCGCTGGCCGCAGCGGTCAGTGCCAGTGTCCCGGACAGCCAGTACGCGGCCCTGCTCCTAGCACGGGGCCAGTGCGGAATAGGGCATTCGGCCCGGGATTCGGTTTGCGAGCTGCCGGTCCGATGAGACGCCTCTCATCTGCGTCTCATCGGACCGTCATGTGCTCTTGGCAGAGTGGTTCGTGAAGGCAGACGAACAACAGGAGGTGACCTTCAATGGCACGTGTGGAGCACGCTAGCCGGGGTTTCGAGCGCAACAAGGACGACCGCAAGGACCACGGGCACGAGGGTGGCAGCAAGGACCGCGGCGAGGATGGCGGCAAGGACCCGAGGGATTCCTGAGCATCCGACGGCTGGGCCCGCAGGCGAGCGACTTGCGGGCTCAGCCGTTTTGCTAGCTGTCAGGTGTCCCGCTCGACGGACTCTTTGATGAGCCGGTAGCCGGCTCCCCGCACGGTGACGATCCGTTCCGGTCCGATCTTGTGGCGCAGGTACCTGACGTAGACCTCGACGACGTTGGACATGGGGTCGTAGTCGTATCCCCAGACGTGGCTGAGTAGCTGTTCGCGGCTCAGTACCTGGCCCGCGTGCCGCATGAACATCTCGGCCAGCGCGAACTCCCGGGCTGACAGGTCGGTTATCTTGCCGCCTTCGATCGCCTGCCGGGTGCGAAGGTCCAGGCTGAGGCGGCCGTTGCGGAGCACGAAGTCTTCGGGCTGAGGTTCGGGGCGCAGCTGGCGCCTCATCCTGGCCAGCAGTTCCGCCAGCCGGAACGGCTTGCGGACGTAGTCGCTGGCGCCGCTGTCCAGTCCGGTGACGACGTCTTCTGTGGAGCCCCGGGCGGTCAGCACGATCACGGGTACCCGGCGCCCGGCCCGCCGGATGGCGGCGAGGACTTCGATGCCGTCGAGACCCGGCAGGCCCAGGTCGAGCAGGATCAGGTCGAAGTCGTCCGTGAGCGCCAGGTCGAGCGCCTGGCTGCCATTAGTCGCGCAGGTCGTCGTGTACCCCTCCGCCTGCAGCCCCCTGGTCAGGAAGCGGACGATGCGCGGCTCGTCCTCCGCGATGAGGATGCGGCTCACGCCGATGCCGTCTCAGGTCGTACGGCGGGCCGGCGCCGGCATAGCAGCCGGCCGCGCCCGCTTCCGCTCGGCGGGGATCGTCAGGCAGAAGATGGCGCCGCCGCCGGCGCGGTCGCTGATGCGGACCTGTCCTCCGTGCGCTGCGGCGATGGCCGCGACGATGGCCAGGCCGAGTCCCGTGCCGCCGGTTCGGCGAGGTTCCAGGCGGGCGAAACGGGCGAACACTCGATCCCTTGCTTCGGCGGGAACGCCGGCGCCGCGGTCGGAGACGGTGAACTCGACGTGATCGCCGCGGATCGCTGAACCGATCTCCACCGCGGAGCCGGCCGGGGTGTAAGCGGCAGCGTTGGCGGCGAGCTGCATCACTGCCTGAGTGACACGCTGCCGGTCGAGCATGACCGTAACGTCGGCGGCGCTGGCGAGAACCCACGGCCGCTCGTCGAGCGCACGGGCCTTGGCGACCATGGAGCTGGTCAGTCGCTTGATATCGGTGGGCTCGCGGTGCAGGAAGTCGGGCCGCTCGGTGCTGGCCAGCAGCAGCAGCTCGTCGACGAGCCGGTTCATCCGGGTGATCTCGTCGGCGACGATGCTGAGCGTTTCCTCATCATCGCGACCCTGGACGGTGAGCGTGTCCAGGTTGCCCTGGATGATCGTGATCGGGGTGCGCAGCTCATGGCCGGCGTCGGCGACGAAGCTCCGCTGTGTCGCCATGGCGGCCTCGAGCCGGTCGAGCATCCGGTTGAAAGTGATGGCCAGGTCGCTGATCTCATCCCGGCCCCTGGCCGGTATCCGCTCGGACAGATCGGTGTCGGTGATCCGGCGGGCGAGCTCGGTGGTATCGCGGACGGGGCGCAGGACGCGGCCGGCGATCAGCCAGGCGAGCACCGATCCGAGCAGCAGGGCGATCGCTCCGACTTCGATCTGAATCCTGGTAACGCTGTCCACTCCAGCCTGCTGCTGCCGGGTCAGCACGGCAGCCACGAACACGCCGCGGACGGGGCTCCCGGGTAGCCGGACGGGCACCGCCTCGTAGGTGGCCGGCCCGGCCGCCATCGCCACGGTCCCCGCCGTCTGGCCGGTGCTCGCTGACCACCTGGCCAGGACGTCCGTCCCGGGACCGAGTGCCGGCCGGAAATTGGTGCTGGTCGTCACGATCCGGTTGCTGATCAGGCCGATCAGTACTGTGTCGGGCTCGAGAACGGCGGACCTGGTCCTGGATCGCAGCAGGCCGAGCACGGTGATTCTGGGCGCCGCTGACGGCGCGCCGTGGTCATCATGGGTTTCCGGGCCGCTCAGCGCACCGTTCCTGGCCGCCAGCGCGCGGAACTCGGCAATCTCGTGGGTCAGCTCGCCGTGAATGCGCGCGTTCATGGTACTTACCAGAAACGCGTGCGTCGCGATCGTGGAGGCCGCGGCGGCCGCGGCCAGCAGGGCAATCGACCAGCTCAGGATCCTGCTGCGAGCCGATACGAACACCCGCCAGCCCCGGTGTCCTGATTCTCCGGCTGCGGGGTTCAGCAGCCTGGGCCGGGTCCTGGCCAGGGTGATGCGGTCAGCTGCCACGACCGCGAGCATACTCACGGCACGTCGGCTCTGCTATCCGTCGCTGACCTGGTATTGCGACGTGGACGTGCGCGAACTGCGGTGATGAGAGTTCTCTCACCGGCGTCCCATGCCGATCTCAGCCCTGCCCGTCATCGTCAAGCCGTTGCCCGGGATGCGCGGCAGACAGCGGACGATGGCAAAGGGATCGAGGCCGAACCAGGATGATGGCGCTGATTATCGCGATCGCGGGGATGTGCGCGGCGTCTGTTGCCGTCGGCGTTATAGCCCATGGCAAGCTGGCACGACAGCCCGTCACGGAACCCGGCATTCCCGCCGTCAGCGCTGGCAACCCGGAGGAATGGCGCTCCTTCGCCAGGAACGCTCTCGCGGCTGACCGTTCTCTCGCCGCGCTGGTCGTCTGGCTGATGATCGTCGACACAGCGCTGGCCCTGGCGGCTCCGTGGCCGCTGCAGCTGGTCGTCGACTATGGTCTTGGCGGCCATCCCTTCCCTGCCTGGCTCGGATGGTTGGCGGGAATACATCCGCTTGTTCTCGCCGTCGCCGCGTCGGTGGCCGGGCTTGTCCTGCTCGGAGCCGCGGCCATGACCGGCTACCAGGTGACGTACCTCGCCGGCGTGCTAACGGAACGGATGGCGTTGAGACTGCGCGTGGGCGTCGTGAGTCATCTCCTGCGGGCACGGCCTGCCGCCGCGGCGCACTACCCGCTCGGCGAGCTCACCTCGCGGGCCAGCGCCGACGTCAGGGAAGTCTCGGACGCGCTCGGCACCGTGATCGAGACCCTCGTGCCCGAGCTGGCTCTGCTGGCCGGGATGACGGTTATCACGGCTCTGCTCGACTGGCGGCTGACCGTGGCCGTGGCCGGCCTGATCCCGCTCTACGCGCTGACGGCACGGCGGCGTAACCGGTCGCTGCGCGGCGCGCAGCGACTCGCCCGGACACGGTCCGGCCAGCTGGCCGCGTTCACAGCCGAGCAGTTCGCGCGGCTGCCACTGGTACAGGTCTTCGATCAGAGCGAGACCGAGACCGCCGGGCACGCACGCATCGCGCGCCAGGCCGCCGATGCCGCCGTAGCCGCGCTCGACGCCAGCGCGCGGTTCCGGCCGGTCAACGACATCCTGCCCGGCTTGGGGCTGGCCGCGGCGCTGATCATGGGCACGATCGAGGTCACTTCCGGGCGGCTCACCATCGGCGGGCTCCTGGTCTTCGTCGCTTACCTATCCAGCCTGACCACCCCCGTCCGGTCGCTTACCGGGCTGAGCACCGTGATCACCAGGGGCGCAGCCAGCAAGCACCGGATCGCCGAACTGCTGCACCTGCCACTCCTTGAACCCGAGCAGGCACCCCCAGCAGGCGACCGGCCAGCCCGCACCAGCGCGCTGTTGGCCAGGGCGTCCAGTGTGAAGGTCCGCATCGAAGGAGTGACCTATGCGCATCGTCCCGGCGAACCGGTGCTTGACCGGGTCACCATGGTGTTGCGCGCCGGTGAGATCACCTGCCTGATGGGCCCGTCGGGCGCCGGGAAGTCCACCCTGCTCTCCCTGCTAGTGCGGCTCGCTGACCCGCAATCCGGCCGGATACTGATCGACGGGCACGACATCTCCCGGCTTTCGCTTCGTGACCTCCGCAGCCTGGTCACCCTCGTCCCCCAGGACCCGTGGCTGCACGCCGGCACGATCGCCGAGAACATCAGCTACGGACGCCCACAGGCAGCGCGCGCGCAGATAGCCGCGGCAGCAGAGCGGGCAGGTGTCGGCCCGTTCGCCGCCCAATTCGCGCTTGGACTGGACACACCGGTCGGGGAACACGGCGGCGAGCTGTCCGTCGGCCAGCGGCGACGAGTCGCAGTCGCCAGGGCTTTGCTGCGTAATACCCCGGTGCTGCTGCTGGACGAACCCACTGCAGGACTGGACCCCGCAGCGGAAGCCAGCCTGCTCAGCGGACTGGTCACCAGCACTCACGGCAAGACCGTCCTGCTCGTCACCCACCAGGAACAGCACACAGTTCTCGCGGACCAGGTCATCCGGCTGGACGGCGGCCGCACCTCAGCGCGAGCGACCTCGCGCGCGGACCTAGCCGGACATGGCCGGATGCGACACGGGCCATCCCGGGTGCTCGACCATGCCGTCGCAGTGCGCTCGGGCGCCTTGGCCGCTGGCCGGCTTGGATAGTGACTGAGCCTCAGCCGGAACGCGAAGCGATGAGCGCGCAGCCCGCGCCGATCCGGTCGGACATATCCGGGATCGGTGAGCTTGTTGGAGCTGACAGTTATCATCCTGGCGCTGCTGGCTGGCATCGGCGGCCTGGTCATGCTGGCTGGCCTAGGCCTGCGTGCCGCGGCTGCCCGTGGTGCGCGCTGCCCGGACGCGGCCGGACCGGATCACCGACGCAGCGCCCGCGACGAGCGTTGCGGCTCCGCTCACGGTCTGCTGGCGCTATCGGTCGCCGCCGGCCTGGCGGTGACCGTCCTGGCGTCGGTGAGTCTGGGCAAGCTGATCGAGGACGTGACGAAACGGGACGGGATTGCGATGCTGGACCATCCGGTGGCGCACTTCGTCGCGTCTCGCCGCGTACCTGCGCTGACCTCGGTGATGGTAGTGACTGGCATTGCCGGCGGTCCTGCAGCGATGGCGCTGCTCGGATTGGCGGTCGGCATGATCCTCTCGGTTACCCGGCGTTCGTGGATGCCAGTCCTGGTTCTGGCTGTGACGGCGGCCGGGGTCACCGGCCTGGCGTTCGTGTTCAAGACGGTCCTGGGACTTCCGCGTCCGCCATCTGCTCAGGCAGTGGCCCATGCTGACGGCTACGGCTTTCCGTCCGGGCATGCCGCCGCGGCCGCCGCCGTCTGCGGAGTTGCCGCCTGGCTGATCGCCAGCCGGAGGCGGTCATGGGCCGTCCGGCTGGCAGCCTGGGCGGGGGCGGCGATGATAGCCGCGTTCGTCGGCATCTCCCGGATCTACCTCGGCGTGCACTGGACCACTGACGTGCTGGGCGGCTGGAGCTTCGGCATCTTGTGGATGGGAGTCGTCATCAGCGGCTGGGCGTACTTCGGCTGCAATCGCGGTTCTCGCCCCAGGCCGGCGGCCGACGAGGACGTACCTCGGAACGCGGGGGACGTTTGGCCCTAGTACCCGCATTGGCGCAGCGGTGCGCTAGGGGGCGCGAGCCTTACCGGTTCGGCGCGGAGGCGTACATTGCCAGGCCGTCGGGCTGAGGAAGCCAGTCCGACGCGTTGGTGTCAGCACACAGGGAGGTATTGGCATGCGTCTGTACATCAGGAGCGTGTTTCTCGCCGCGGCGGCCGCTGCTGCGCTGGCTTCAACGGGGCTTGGCGGCGTCCTTCCCGCGGTCGCAGCATCAGCCGAGCCGCGGCCGGCGATCAAGACGGTCGTGGACACGGATTTCGCCGGATACGTGACCGCTGGCCCCTGGCGTTTCCGCTACGTCGCCGCGGCAGTGCCGGTCGCGAAGTGCCGGCCGCGGTCCGCTCAGAATGCCGCCGCCCGTATCGCGCTCCAGTCCACCCTATCGGCGGTCGCGCATATCGACCTGTCCTGCGGCGGCGGCGCGGCCAGTGTCCGGTTCGGCGCGGTGCTGCAGGCGCACGGCAGGTTCCGCCTGGCACCCCACGTCGGTGACGTGCTGGAGATCAGCATCTACCGGAACCGGGCGGCATGCTCTGACCAGTTCGCCGTCACCAACACAGCCACGGGCAACAGTCAGACGATCAGGGTGCGGACGCCGTGCAAGGTGGCCTACCGTCATGCGGCACTGGGCGCGAGCCTGCTGAGCTCTGGTGGCTTCACGCCGCCGCCCGGGAACGTCCGGCTGTGGGAGATCCGCAGCCTCGCCATTACCAGCTATGACGGCACCCGGGGAACCCCGTGCGGGCCCTGGCCCGCCGAAAAGCACCTCGCGGCGCCGGTGATCGCCGTGCGGATGTTCCCCTCCGCGCTCTCGAACGGCTGCCGCAACTTCACCGTCTTGCTAAAAGGGCGCGGCGATGCTTCTCGCTGAGGATCTTCTGCTTCTGCTCACCGACGACGCCAGCGGCCGGCTGTCTGTGCCGGCAGCCCAGGTCGACGCCGGGCTGGGCGGCGCCAACCTGCTTGAGCTCACCTTGATGAACAAGGTAGACCTCTCCGGTGAGATGGATCAGGTCAAGCCGGGGCGCATCATCATCCGTGCCCCTTCCCCTACCGGCGACGCCGTGCTCGACGCGGCCCTGGAGATCATCATCGCGCACCAGGGCAAGAAGCCCTCGGCGGTGATCACGCCGCTGGCCAAGAACCTGCGTCGGACGCTTTACGAGCGGCTCGCCGGCCGCGGGCTGGTCCGCGCCGAGCAGGGCAGCATCCTGGGCGTATTCCAGACCCGCCGGTGGCCGGCCCAGGACGCCCGCCACGAGGAGGAGGTGCGCGGACCGATGACTCGGGCGCTGGTGCAGCAGGCGGAACCGGACCCGCGAAGCGCCGCGCTCATTGCCCTGGTGCACGCGCTCCGCTGCGAGAACAAGATCGTCGACCCTCGGCCCTACGATCTGTCCAGGCGGCAGCTCAGGGCGCGCGCAGCGGAGATCGCCAAGGGCAACTGGGCGTCACAGGCCGTTCGCACGACGATTGACGAGATGATCGCCGCGGTTGTGGCCGCCACCAGCGCCGCCTCGGCTGGCTGAACCGCGGGGCCAGGCTAGCGCGGCGGGCTCAGTGGCACATTGAGTGCCGTCACGGCGTGGAGGCGGGCCCTGGAGCCGGTTTCAGCGGCAGCGGCATGGGGGCCGCGGTTGCTGCGTGAAGTCGAAGTCGGCGACAAAGGTTGCCGAGTCAAAGCGCGCCGGTCTCGCGAGCCTGGCAACATCAGCCACCTCGAAGCTCACGTTCGTCGGCCCGGCCGCCTCGGCGCGCGCCCGTGCGGTGGCGTGCTCGTCGAGGTCGTACCCGGCGAACTTCGACTGGGGAACGCGCGCGCCAGCACCACGAGCGCATGGCCCGTTCCGCAGGCGCCGTCGGCCACGCGGACGCCGGCCGTGAGTGCGTCGGCTAGGCCTGGCGCGAGCGGCAGGTAGTCGCTCACCAGCATCGTGTCGTACACGCCCCGGCCGACCGCGTCCCAGGCATCGGTGAACTCCGGCCCGAATGCCGCGTAGGGCACCCCGCCGCCCTCCCCGAAGGCTTGCGCGATCTGCGGGACGTGCCGGGCCAGGACGGTCGTGGTCACCGCCAGCGGAGCCACCCCGGTTGGGCTCGCGAGCAGGGCCGCGTGCTCGGGGGGCAGCCGGAACGTCTCGCTGGCCTGGTCGTATTCGACGATGCCGGCCGTCGCCATCGCTCCGAGCCACTCGCGCACGTAGCGCTCGTTGAGCCCGGCACTGGCGGCGAGCTGCTCGCTGGTGGCCCAGCCCTGGGCGGCGGCCGCGAACAGGCCCGTGCGGTGGCCGACGTCGACCATCAGGCTCAGCAGGCCGCCGGCCACGATGCCCATCATCTGGCCGCCGAACGCTTCTGCTTTCGCGGGGTCGAATGGCGTCCCCGTGTTTGCTGGTGCTGGCGGGTTTGTCGCGGTGATCTCTGTCGTGGTCATCGGCTTCCTCCGTTTCGCTCGATGACCCGATCGTCGCCCTGGTCCGTGCCCGCCACATCCGTGAGACCACGGGGCTTAACAACCCGGGCGAGGTCAACGACCAGACGCTCGGCGCGGACTGCAGGCCAGACCTGGGTGCGCTGCGGGCCGAAGTCGTAGGCGGCCTCCAGGACGCGCTCAGCTCGCCACTGGCGAGCTGGCGGATCGCGTGCTGCTACGTGGGCAAGAAGCACCGCCGCCAGGATGTATCCGCCGGCGGCGGGCTGCGCCGCGCGGTCTGGAGCTGTGGCTGGTCCCGGGGCCGGGCGATCGAGGTGCCCGGCCTGGGGGCACTAGCCAAGACCCGGCCGGTGCCAAGGTCGGGTCGGTGTCGTGCGGCTCGCCGGGCAACTGCGCTGATGCTCGTCGCGGTCCGCTTACCGGCGAGCGAGAGGCGGCGGCGCTCGACCGCTGCGGCCTCGATCCCGGTTGGCCGGCCGGGCCGCCTAGCCGGTGAGGCACCAGCCGCGTGGTAGTGGGGCAACCGTGGATGACGTAGGCGCTAGCGAGCCAGAGGTTCGCCACCAAAAGGCCGGGAAGTTGCAGAGATGGCGCCTTGTTCTCGGTATTGTCCCTGCATGGGTCCTTCAGCTGTGCTTGGCCGACGGCAACGGGGCGTCTGGGCGTTGCCCGACCCGTCGGCCGCCTTGCTGTGGCAGCTCGGGATGGCGTGGTCCTCGGCGGCTGCCGTTGTGGATGCGTCAATGGGGCGGCACCTTGTCCTTAGCGGGTTCGTATTGATCGGGCCTGTTTGCGTATCTTTCACCGGCCGCTGGCTGCGGACGGCGCTGGCCGGAGTATGGGCTACCGGCCTTGTCGTGGTCCTGGGTATCCCGGATGGGATCTGGGGGACCGGTCTGCAGAGGTTGCTTGTCGGCTTGGCCGTGCTGGTGGCGCTGGGCAGCACGCTGGCGCTCGTTGTTACCGTCCGTGCTTGCTTGGGGCTGATGGTCACCGCCTCCCTCGCTACTGGCTGCGGCAGTCCGGCGTCGTCCTCCGGACAGCGGCCAGCAGTGTCCGTGCCGGTGACGCGGCCGGTTCCTTGCCGCCAGCAGTATGAGGCCTCGAAACGCCGCGTGGCATGGGCCGAGGACAGGATGCAGGCCGCGGTGGGCGCCGTCCTGGCTGCCGAGGAGTTCGGGAATGCGGTGGCTGTAAGGTCAGCGATGAAGAAGCTGGTGCCAGCTGCCGAAGCCGCGACACAGGAGTCACCGCCGCAGTGCGCGGACCCGGAAGGTCTGTATAGCGAGTTTGTAACTACGGTCTATGCGGCTGGCCATAACGCGCGCTCGGCCAAGGGGTTGAGCAGCCTGCTGAAGGCGGCGGCGCCGCTGAAGGGCCTGAAGACGCTGGAGTCCCGGCTGGCTGCTGAGGCGAACCAGGCGCTGGCGACCAGCAAGTGACAGGGCCCTCTGATCCGCGGGCAGGCACCGGCCCCGGCCACCCCTCCGCCCGGCGTCCGTGACCCGCTGGCATCGTGGAGGTGGACAATGATGCGTCGGGACGGGCTCGCAGAGTACGTCCGGGGCTCGCTGTGGGTTCTGCCGACGCTGTCAGTTGCGGCTGCCCTGGCCGCTGGGTCTGCGCTGTCACTCGTGAGCGTGAGCGCGCACTCGCTGCTGGCGTTCCAGGGAACGGTTGACGACGCCCGGAACATGCTGATCGGCATTGCCGGAACGATGGTGACGGTCATAGCCCTGCTGCTCGGCCTGACCGTGGTGGCACTGCAGCTGTCCTCGACCCAGTTCTCGCCACGGCTGCTGCGCAATTTTCTTCGTGACCGGCCGAATCAGGTAGTGCTCAGCGCCTGCGTTGCCACGTTCGCCTACAGCGCCGCCGGGCTGTACACGGTCGGCATCTCGGGCGGTGACCGCACGGCCTCGTTTCCGCGGCTGGCGGTCAGCGGCGCGCTGGTCATGCTCTTCGTCAGCCTCGGCCTGCTGGTGTTCTTCGCCGATCACCTGGTGCATTCCATCCAGGTGGACGCGATCATGGCCGTCGTGCAGCGCGACACCGTCGCGGTCGTCGCCGACCGGGTGTTCGCCGGGAGCGAGGATGCGCCGGAAGTCCCGGCATGGGCGGTGCCGGTCGCGGCGCGGCGTTCGGGGTACGTGCAGCTGGTCCACCCTGATGTGCTGCTGTCGCAGGCCGCGTCGCGCGGGCTCCGGATGCGGCTTCGGCCCAGGGTGGGTGAGCACGTAGTGGCTGGCACGACCCTGGCGTGGGCCTGGCCGCCGGCACCGGGCGACCCCGCTCCGGATCTAGATGTCCTCGCACGCGCGCTGGATGCGGCAGTGCGGATCGGCTTCGAGCGCACGCTGGAACAGGACGCCGCTTTCGGAATCCGCCAGCTGGTCGACGTCGCGTGCAAGGCGCTGTCCCCGGCGGTCAACGATCCTTATACCGCGGTCCAGGCCGTTGATCACCTCTCGGTCATCTTCTGCGCGCTCGCTCAGCGCCCGCTGGGAAACCACGTCATCCGGGACGCGAGCAGCGGCGCGGTGGTGATCGTCCCGGGACGCCGGTTCCCGGAGTACCTCGCCGTCATGTGCGGGCTGATCCGCCGGTACGGCGCCAGTGAGCCAACCGTGGCGCAGGCGCTGCTCCGGCTGCTTGGCAGCTGCGCCGGAGTGGCACGGGGTGACCCTGAGTTGTGCGCGGCGATCGGTGAGCAGGCACGACTCATCGTCGACGACGCTGACAGAGAAGTTGCTCAGCCGGCAGACCTCGCTGCCGTCCACTCGGAGGCAGAGCTGGTGCGTCAGATGCTGGCTGACCGCCAGGCCACTCAGCCGGAAGGCGCGGTGGAGACGCCGCCACGCAATGGTCAGCTACCGATCGGCGAATGAGAGTTAGTCGGTGAGCTCGTAGGCGGGGTTGATCATGACGGCGCCGGTCTTGCTGGTGGTGATTGTGCCGCGGAGCCTGACCTTGCTGCCGGGCGCGAGGCCGGGTATGTGGGTGCGGCCGTAGAACAGCGCGGTGAGTTCTCCGGTGGCGTCGGTGATAGTGCAGGCCAGGATGGAGCCCTGCTCGAGGGGCTTGATCTTGACGGTGTGGACGCGTCCGGCTACTACTGCCCGGCCGCGATGACTAAGTGAGGGGATCGGGGCGGCGCCGGGCGGGGCGCTGGGGTGCTGGTGCTTGCGCATGGCAGCATCATGCGGGGTGTGTTTCGCCGCGTGCTCGGCTGGGCGTCCGGGCGGCGCTTCGACGGCGGCGGTTACGTCGAAGGGGATGATCGTGGCTGCGGAGCGCGGGATCCGGCTGGTTACCCGGGCGATCTTGTCGGCGGTCCGGCGCGAAGCCACTGCTTCAGCAGCTGATCGGCGCGGGTCCGGTCGATGACGAAGTGCACCGCGCGCAGTTCGGTGGGATGCAGGCTGCGGGCGTAACGCAATCCGGCGATGGCGGCGAGGTCGAAGTCGTCGACGAGGACTAGCACGGTCCGGCGCGAGTAGTTCGGCGGATCCGGTGGCTTGCCGCTGCCGAGGGCCTCGACAAATCCGGCTTCGGCCCGGTACTGGCGGTTCAGCCGGATGAACGCGAAGACCAGGACCGGGAAGACGGCCACGACCAGCCAGGCACCCTCGGTGAATTTCACGACCGCGAAGATGACCACGACCAGCGCGGTATAGATCCCGCCCGCGACGTTGATCACGAACCGGCGGCGCCAGCCGGGTTCCTTCTCCCTGCGGTGGGTGTTGGCGCCGACCGCGAGAAGCAGCGCCAGGGCCAGGACTGCCAGCAGGACGATCCCGTTGGAGAAGACCAGCCGGTGACCGCGCTTGCTGAGCCAGCGGGGCAGGAACGAGTCCTCGGCGACGAAGCTGGTCAGGAACGGGAAGCCGCTGAAGCTGGTGTTGCCGCCGGTGAACAGGATCGTGATGGCCCCGGCCTGGGCGGCGAAGAACATGGCCTGGCCGAGCGCGGAGTGCCCGAAGATAAGCCGGGCTTCCTGGGACAGCACAGTCGGGAAGCCGTTCACGTAGGGGACCGCGTGGGTGAGGTACGCCAGCCAGGAGATCCCGGCGATGAGGAACGCGACGATGCAGCCCTGGGTCACGAGCAGGTGGCGGGCGTTGCGGCCCTCGGGCGGGCGCAGGGCGCTGACGGCGTTCGAGACGGCTTCGATCCCGGTCAGCGAGGAGCCGCCGTTGGCGAAGGCGCGGCCCAGGATGTAGATGGCCGCGAAGGTGAGCAGGCCGCTCGGGTGGTGCCCGACAGCGACCGTGCCCGGATGCCACCTGACGTGCGGCAGCCCGCCGCCGAATATCTCACGGCTCACGCCGACGATGATCATCAGGCCGACCGACGCGGAGAAGAGATAGGTCGGGACCGCGAAGGTCCTGCCGTTCTCCCTGACCCCGAGCAGATTCACGTAACACATGATCAGCGTCGCGCTGACCGCTATGAGGAGGAGGGTCGTCGTGCCGCCAAGGGGCGGGCTAGCGCCGGGAAGGTCGACAGGATCGCCTGGCTGCCGGCTGCGGTCTGCACCGCGACCGTGACCACGTAGTCGACCATCAGCGCTACCGCGGCGACCTGCGCGATCCGCGGGCCGAAGTTCTCCCGCGCGACGGCGTATGACCCGCCGGCCCGGGTGTAGACCGAGACCACCTCGCGGTACGACAGCACGACGAACGCGACACCCAGCAGGATCAGCCCCGTCATCGGCAGCAGCAGCGTGAACGCCGCCAGCCCGAAGTACGGCAGCAGCTCATGCAAGATCAGCTCGGAGCCGTAGTTCGCGGAGGAGATCCCGTCACATGACAGCACGCCCAGGCCAAGCGGTTTCGACAGCCGCTCGATCCGGAGTTGGTCGGTCACCAGCGGCGGGCCCAGCAGCCGGCGCTTCACCGAGTACCCGAAGGTCTCCGGCAGAGCGCTGACCAGGTCCTCGCCCGGCGAGGCGGCGGCCTCAACCCCGGCCACCGGCATGCCATCGGCGGTCACGACGCTGTCCTCGGGGCGCACCGGCTCTGCAGGCGCCGTATTCAAGGACGATCTGATCACTCCTCGACGCCGGCACGTCTGCCAGGTCCCGGCCGCATGGAAGGCGTTAGGAATGACGCGGTTGGCGTAAAGATTTCGCCAAGATCATTTCTGTCCGCGCTGGATAGCGCTCCTAGGCGGGCGCGCGGCCATGGTCCTGGAGCACGCTGTCCGGGGTGAGGGTGCGATTCCGGAATTTCCATGCCAGCCGCAGATGCCCGGCGGCCTGAGCCAGTGCTGGTGGCGGAACGGCAAGCACCGGGCAGCGGGCATGGGCCAGGCAGAAGCGGCTCACCTTCCCGGCGTGGGTGATCCGGGCGAGCGCGCCACGGCCGCCAGCCCCGACGACCAGCAGGTCGTCGGGTCCGCAGGCTATCTCGAGCAGGATGCGGCCAGGCTCGCCGCGCCGCACAACAGGCCGGACTGACGGATCGTCAGGGATTCGTCCCCAGACTGCGATCAGCGCGTCCCGGAGCCGCTGGCAGGCCGCTTTCTGCCATTCGTGCCGCAGGTAGCCGGATGGCTGAAGACGGTCGGCGCGGTCACCGCCAGGCGGCACCCAGGCCAGCACGGGTATCAGCATGGCACTTTGGGTGCGGGCCACGTTCTCCGCGTAGCGCAGGGCGCGCAGGCTGCCTGGTGAACCGCTCGTGCCGACTATCACCCGGCGGGCGCCGGTCATGGCTGGACGCCTTCCGGCAACCGGCAGGCACTTGCGCCGGCGATCGGTGCGAGCTCGGCGACGGGCACCAGCGCTGGCTGGCTGAGAGGCTCACCGGGCCACTGATCTGGTACCGCAATCTCGGCGCTCACTGCGCCTCCTGGTGGACGAATCGACAGTCACGAATGTCGCCGACCAGGCTTCCCGGCTCACCTGGTCACGAGCCTAAACCCGTAACGGATAGCTGCCAAGAGCTACGTGCCGAACGCAGCGCAGCGTCGGCAGTCCGCCGGATGGCAGCACGCCAGCGGCTACTTGGCGGCCGGCCTGCCCAGGGCTATGCTCGTGATCAGGTGAGCCGGGAAGCCTGGTCGGCACGACGTTGACAACCCGTCAGAATCGTCGACTAGGAGCACCCGATGACCATCTCCCCAGACACTCCCGCTGACGCCATACGTGCAGCCTCGCGCCCGGAACCCGTGCCTGTGGCTGCTCCGCCGAGCTGGCCGTGGCGTCGCGGGGCGCTGCTCCTCGCGATTGCCGCGCAGCTCATTACCATCTCGGCGGTTCTGAATCGCGTCGATCCCGTGACGGTCACGTGGGCGGCGCTGCTGCTGGCGATCGCTCCGGCGCCGCTGGCCGCGGCTGCGGCGTTCGCCCCGGCCCCGGTGAACCGGCTGGCGGCGGTCGCCGGGGTGGCGGTGCTGATCGCCGGGATCGCGGGCTTCATCACCCATACGGGGTTGTTCTTCGTCCCGGCACTGGCCGCCCTTGCCGTCGGCATGGTCAAGATGTGGCGGGAGCAGACATGAGCGTACGGCTGCCGGTGGTGATTGCCCGCCGCCTGACCAGGGACCGCGCGGCGGTAGCGGCGGCCGTGACGGCGCCGCTGGCTGCGGCGGGGATCCTGCTGCCGTTCCGGGCCGCGTGGTCGAACACGAACGTGGCGCTGCTGCTGGTCGTGGTGGTAGTTGCGGTCGCGGCGATTGGCAGCAGGGTCGCCGGCGCGGTGGCGGCGGTGTCGGCGGCTGTCTGGTTCGATTTCTTCTTCACGCTGCCGTATTACCGGTTCACGATCCGCAGTTCATCGGATGTCACGACCGCGGTGCTGCTGCTGGTCGTCGGCGTGGCGGTGTCGCAGCTCGCTGCCCGGGCCCGGAGGCTGAAGGTCATCGCGATCACCGACGCGGGTTATCTGGCGCAGATCCACGAGACCGGCGTGCTGGCCCAGTCAGCCCGGTCCGCCGAGTCGGTAGTTGATCACGTCCGGGACCAGCTGATCGGCGTCCTGGGCCTGGCCGCGTGCCGGTTCGAATACGGGTCGCTGCTCGGACATCCGCCGCGGCTGGAGCCGGACGGCACCGTGATGAACGGTCACATCCGGTGGGACGTGGAGCAGTTCGGCCTGCCCGGCGAAGAGGTCGAGCTGCGAACGTTCGGCAACGGCCAGTACTACGGGCGGTTCATGATGAAGCCTGACCCGACCTCGCGGCCGTCCCTGCAAGCCCGCCTGGTCGCTGCCACGCTGGCAGATCTGGCCGGGCGGGCGCTGTATGCCGGCGAGACAACGGGGTTCGTGCGGCACTGAATCGAGGTCGCGCGGCAGACCATGATCTGGGCTGTATCGCTAGACTCTGCGGATGTCGGTTGCCGTTGCTGTTCCGGCCTTCGTGGCTGGTGCGCTGGTCAGCCTCGCTGTTAGCTGGGTCCTAGTTTCCCGGCTTGAGCGGGTCGGGGAGCGGCTGGGCCTGTCTGAGGCGCTGCTCGGAATTGTGGCGGCGCTGGCGGCTGACGCGCCCGAGGTTACTGCTGCCGTGGCCGCGATCGCCGGTCATCAGCAGCGGCTAGGCGCCGGAGTCGTCATCGGATCCAATGTCTTCAACCTGGCGGCCCTGCTCGGCCTGGGCGCGGTCGTCGCCGGCCGTATCCGCCTGCACCGCAAGGTTGTCGTCCTGGGCGGGGCGGTTGCCCTCACCGTGGCCATCGTGTGCCTGGTGGTGGTTACCGGCGTTTTGCCGCCGGCCGCCGGATTCGCGCTCGTGCTCGTCACCGTGGCGCTGTACGCGATCGCGCTCGGTGCCAGCGATCAGCGGCTTGCCCGCCTCCGGCTGCCCACGCCATGGATCACCTGGATCCGCTCAGCCGTCGCGGAGGAGGAATCAGAGCTCGAGGAGGCCATCCGGCCCCGGCGCGGCCGGTGGCAGGACGTCGCCGTCTCCGCGGTGTCGCTGCTCGTCGTCGTCGTGGCCAGCGTTACCATGGAGCGCGCCGCATCAGCCCTCGGAGCCCGCTTCGCGATACCCGAGATCGTCGTCGGCGGCCTCGTGCTGGCGGCCGTGACGAGCCTGCCCAACGCCGTCGCCGCCGTCTACCTGGCGGCACACGGCCGAGGGGCGGCGACCCTGAGCACCGCCTTGAACAGCAACACCCTCAACATCGCCCTGGGCCTGCTGCTCCCGGCCACACTGATCGGCCTGGGCCAGCCAACCGGCCAGACCGCGCTGATCGCCGCCTGGTACATCGGGCTCACTGCCGTCACGCTCGCCTTCGCCTACCGCGACCGCGGAATCCGCCGCGTCACCGGCATCCTGATCATTGCCGCCTACGTTGTCTTCACCGGCTCCCTGCTCATCCCCGCGTACCAGCCTGACTGGTCACAGACAGTCATCACGGTCGGCACGGTGGTCGCCATCATCTTCGGTGTCCTGCTGGCATCCGGCCGCCGTCGAGGTTCCCGCAAGACCAGCCCGCCCTTCCCGCCACCGAGCCGGCAAAGCGCAGACCCGGACCAGGGCCGCCCTGCCGATGTGACCGTCAACGGTCACTCGTCGGCCACCGATCTCCAGTTCTCTGATGGTTCTCGATCGTGGAAGCAGAGCAAATCGCTGGTCTCCGGCTGGCCGGTCAGGAAGCTCTGGATCCTCGGCCTGGCGATTTCGGCCGCCGTCGCGATCATCGATGCCGTGCTCGGCCATCACGTCATACTCATCGGGCTGCTGATCGCCGGGCCGTGCTGCGCGCTTCTGACTGGCCGGTGGATTCCGACCGGGCTGACCGGCTTGTGGGTGATCGGCCTGGCCGTGGTCCTTGGCCTGCCTGACGCCATCTGGGGCACCAGCACTCACCTGGCTTTCCTGGCCGCGGTAGCCGCGGTGGCTATGGTCAGCACGCTCGCCGCAGCCTTGATCGAGATCCGGACCCCTCCCATCCGGCTGCGGTAAATCCCCGAAGAGCTGACTCCCTCAGTAAGGCATCGGGTTTGCACTCGGACCGCATCCCCGAACGGCGCGGCCAGGCGCAGCTGTCCGGCCAGCGGATCGCCGAGCATCCCCGCCAGCGCCCGCGCTGCCACGCGGACCGGCCCGCTGCGGCTAGCTGCTCTCATGCTCACGCATCTGGTCATTGCAGGTCCAGGTGAGTGAGCGCGACGGCGGAGGCGATCAGCAGCGCAATGCCGACCGCGGCGAGTACGGCGGTGGAGGCGCCGGTGAGCCCGGTGCTGAGCTGGCCGTTTCCGACGGACCAGTAGAACAGGGAGGCGTACCGGGCTGGCCGGATCCATGCGACCACGGGGGCGAGCGAGCTGATCAGGTAAGAGGCTGCGGCTACCGTCGCGCTTATGCCGATGGCCATGCCGCGTCGCCCGGTCCGGCAGCCGAGCGCTACAGCGAGGAGGCCGAAGTCGATTCCGAGGAGGATGACGCCGGCGGTTGTCCCGGCGAGGTTGCCGACGGAGACGTTCAGGTCGAATCCGCGGCCGATGACGACGCACACCATGGTCGCCAGGCCGAGCAGGATCGCCTGGATGGCCAGGGTCACAACCTTCTGGAGCAGGATGCTGCGGCGCGGGATGGGGAGGGCGGCGGCGAGGCACAGGGTGCCGTCCTCGTCCTGGCCGGCGATGCACGACGCCCCGTAGCCGATGGTGATGAGGAGCATGATCAGGGGGAGGAAGTTGACGTAGATGTTGGTGTCGAGCCAACCGGTGGGGGAGGTCAGCGATCCCGTCGCTCCGAATAGCGCGGTGACGGCCGAGCCGTTCTTGGTGATCTGGTTGAGGCTGACCGAGTCCTTGAATTGCGGGTAGAGGGCAACGATGGTCAGCGCGTACAGTGCCATCCCGGCCGTGTAGCCGAGCAGGGAGCGGCGCCGCAGCCGCAGGTCCAGGCGGGTGACGTCAGCGTGCATCGGCGCGCTCCTGCGCGGGCGTGCCGCGGTAGTAGGCGAGGAACAGCTCGTCCAGGTCGGCGGGCCTGGCGATGATGTCGGTGGGGTCCAGTTCGGCTGCAGCCCGGATTACGGGCGCGACGGGTCCGTGCAGCGTCAGGGTGATGCGTCCGGTGCCGGTGCTGGTCACGTGCACGCCCTCGATAGCCGAGAAGCGACTTGGATCGACGTCGCCGGCAAAGCGGAACTCGATCGTGCGCGGCGCCGCTCGCCGCAGGCCGTCAACGGTGTCGGTCACGATCAGCCTGCCTTCCTTGATGATCGCGACGCGATCGGCTAGCTGCTGCACCTCATCGAGCTCGTGAGAGGACAGGAAGACGGTCCGCCCGTCGGCGGCGGTCTCGCGGATCAGGTGCTGGAACTCCTGCTGCATGAGCGGGTCGAGCCCTGATGTCGGCTCATCGAGGATCAGGAGCTCGGGGCGGTGCATGAAGGCCAGCACGATGCCGATCTTCTGCCGGTTGCCCTTGGACAGCGTGCGCGCGGGCTGGTCCAGGATGACGGTGAACCGCTCGGCCAGGTGGTCCAGGTACGTGCGGTCCGCCATGCCGCGGGCGCGGGCGGCGAATTCGATGTGCTGGCGGCCGGTCAGGCGGGGATGCAGGGCCAGCTCTCCCGGCAGGTACCCGACTCGCCGGTGGACCGCCGACGCGTCACGGAACGGGTCGAGCCCGAGCACGGCCGCCGACCCGCCGGTGGGCAGGTACAGCCCCATCAGCAGCCGGATCGTGGTGGACTTGCCTGCCCCGTTCGGGCCGAGGAAGCCGAAGACTTCCGCTCGCGTGACCTCGACGTTCAGGCGGTCGACCGCCCGGTGCGGGCCGAAAGCCTTGGTCAGGCCAGCGGCGGTGATGACCGCGGTCATGACGATCCTCCTTCGCGGCTGGGTATCGGCACCGGCGTTCCTGCCAGGGTCCTCCCGCCCGGCGCGTACTGCGCGTCCAGCCGCCCGCGGGTGCCCGTCCGGCGGGCGAGCAGGACGATGCGGTCTCCGGGGCTGAGCGTCAGGCCAGGGTCGGGGTTGCGGGGCCGGTTGTGGCGCCTGACCGAGACGGGGAAGTAGCCGGGCGGCCACGCCAGGGCTCCGAATGCGGCGCCGGCGGCGGCAGTTTCTGGCTGGATGGTCACTTCGACTACGTCATAGCCGGACAGGGGGGTAGGTGGCTTCCGCACGGCTTCCGGATCAGGCTGTACCCAGTCCGCGGCGCGTGCGGCCCGGACCGCTGCGTCCTGCGAGCCGTGGATCCGGCGGGCCACGGCGCCGATGATGCTGGCGTCCGTAACCCAGCCCTGAACGTGGCTACCATCTGCGGACAGCACTGGCAGGCCGTCGACGTCGAAGGCCATCAACTGGCGCAAGGTCTGCTCGAGCGACTCACCCGCGAAGAGCGCCTGGGGCTGGCGCCGGCTAGTCACCGGACCGGGGAGATCGGCCGCGTGCCGGCCAGGCTGCGTGCCGCTGGTCGGCGGGGCGCAGTTGCGATTCCCGGCGCCGGCGGCGACGTCAAGCGGGACAGCAAATGGGCGCATGGCGTCGCTGACGGTGAGGCCGTCCAGGGCCTGCCAGGGCGGCGGGACGGTCGATGTCGGTGCCGCGGCGCAGCAGTTTGGTGGTGTAGATGGTGCCGTAACTCAGGGCCCGGGAGACGGCTGTGGCGATGGCGACGGCAAGCATGACGGGCAGGGTGAGGGCGAAGTCGCCGGTCATCTCCACGACGCTGGCCAGTGAGGTCAACGGCGCGCGCGCGGCGGCGGCGAACACGGCGCCCATTGCCACGGCCGCGTAAAGGGCCGGCTGGCCGGCACCGGGTCCCAGCAGGTGATCGGCGATCTCACCGAACGCCATGCCGGAGGTCGCGCCGATGAACAACGAGGGTGCGAACACCCCGCCCGAGCCACCGATGCCGATAGTCAGGCTGGCGGCGATCATCTTGCCAGCGGCCAGCACGATCAGGAACCACAGGACGTATCCGCCCGCGACGGCCTTGTACATGACCGGGTAGCCCACGCCGTACATCTGGGGGAGCGCGAGCAGCAGCAGCCCGAGAGCGACTCCCCCGACGGCGGGCCGGGCCCATTCGGGCCGGTCCTTCCAGACCCGGTCGCACAGGTCCTCCGTCCGGTACAGGACTGCCTTGAATCCCAGGCCGACTAGCGCGGCGATCACGGCGAGCGCGGCGACCAGCAGATAGTTCCGTGGGTGATGCAGCGCGATGCCGGCCGGGAACCCGGACAGGAACCGGCCGTCGCCCAGGAAGGCCTGGCCGACGACGTCAGCGACCATCGCTGACAGCATCACCGTGAACAGAGCCTCCACCGAGAACTCACGCAGGATGAGTTCCAGGCCGAAGAACACGCCGGTGACCGGGGCGTTGAACGTGGCGGCAATCCCGCCGCCCGCGCCGCAGGCCACTAGCAGCCGCATCCTGTTCTCCGGCATCCGGACCCACTGGCCCAGGCCCGAAGCCAGCGCGGACCCGATCTGCACGATCGGCCCTTCCCGGCCGACGGACCCGCCGGTCCCGATGCACACCGCGGATGCGACGGCCTTCACGGCACTGACCTGAGGGCGGATCCGGCCGCCATTGTCGGCTACCGCGATCATCACCTCCGGGACGCCGTGGCCGCGTGCCTCGCGCGCCCACCGGTAGATCATCGGCCCGTAGACCAGCCCGCCGACGACCGGGATCACCAGGAAGAACGCCAAGCCCAGCCACGGCAAGTGAGCGCTCCCGGCATAGCCCTGCTGGCCGAAAGCCGCCTGCCCGGTCGCCAGCCAGGTGAACCCCACGATCAGGTACCGGAACGCCACCGCGCCGAGCCCGGCTCCCGCACCGACCACCAGCGCCAGCGCGAAAAGCCCGCCCCGGGAATCCCGCAGCCCGCCGCCGACGATCCCGGACCACCGCGCGGCCCGTGCGCGCGAGCCGGCGATCACCGCCCGGTCATGACCGGCCCCGCGACGCAGTAGCTGACCCGGCCGGCGCTTCGCCGCCCTGATCGGCCGGCCACTGGCTATCGGGTATCTCTCCCGACGCTTCAGCGAACGCTCGCAGCGCCTCAGCGATCGAGTGCTGAGTGTGTGCCGGGAGCCTGGCCAGGATTCCGGTGATCAGCTCGCGGCGTCGCTCGGTAGCCCCGTCCACGACATCGCGGCCAGCCGCGGTAATCGAGACCAGGACCGCACGGCGGTCCGTCCTGGCTCGCTGGCGGCGGATAAGTCCCTTCCGTACCAGCCGATCGCACATCCGGCCGGCCGTAGACGGCGCGACGCCGAGCGCGCCGGCCAGGTCGACCAGCCGCTGAGGACCGCGGGATGCCAGCACCACCAGCGTGCGGTACTGGGCGATCGTCGTCTCCTCGGCCGCCGCACCGAGCGACCGGGTGGCCACGGCGATCATCGCCCGGCTGGCGGTGAGAACCGCCTCCACGGCCCGCTCGTCGGCCATTGGCCCATCCATGCCTGACTGCCTCTGCCTTAGATAATTAGATGCACTATGCAACAATAGCACTAGCTTAGTTTCCGGTCAGAAGGTGGCCGCCCGGCGGTGTCGTCGAATCGCTCACAGCGCTGTCATTGGCGGATGGCTGACGGCCTGCTGTTGGCGGCAAGCTCCGATTGCCCAGATGCGCGCCGCAAGGGCAGTCAGCGGCAGGTCCACCCGCCGTCCACGTACAGGGTTTGCCCGGTGACGTAGCTGGAGGCGTCGGAGGCCAGGACCAGCGGCACGTCGAGCTCCTCCGGTCGCGGCGGGCGGCTCTCGGATCCCTGCAAGCCTCCAGCTAGTCGGCCCGCCACAAGGCGAAGAGCTGTTGCTCAGCACGGCGCTGCGGATCGCAGGCTGCCATGGCCTAAGACCAGCAGCCGCGAGTTACCCTCCACCAGCGATAGAAGGTGTCAACTACCGGGAAGTCCTGGGCCCGTGGGTGAACGGCGCCAAGACCAACCTGTTCACCGCTGCCGTCGTCGCCATCCTGGTCACCCTCTCGGTGATCCTGACCGCCTCGGTCCTGTTCCCGGCCATCACGGCCAGCCAGATCCTGGACATAGTCGTCGCATGCGGCGCCGCCGGCCTGGTCGCCTCCGGCTACGCCGCGATCCGCCGGCTGCGCGCTGGCAGCCTCGCTACTGAGCCGGTCGACCGCGCCGGGCAGGACAGCTGGCGGATGCCGCCGCTGGCCCTTCTCGCCCGGCCGGCCATGTCCGCTGGCCGCAAGATCGGCATGTCGGCACTCCGGCTCTATCTTGCCGTCGCGATGGTCCTGGTCATCATCAAGATCGTCCAGCTCGCCATCGGGCACTGAGCACGGTTGCGGCCACGACGACCGCCGCCCTGGGTCCGTCGGGACCCGGGCGAGGCGAACATGAGGGTTGCGGTCAAGGCCTGCGATGTTCATCAGGTGTGAGGGCGCACGCTGATGCAGGCCTCGCGTAAAGTCGCTGGTCCTGCTGGCGTCAATGCTGGTCGTCGGTCAGGCGGGTGGTCTCAAGGTCGAGGTCGTGCTGCAGCAGCTGTCGTGTTGCGTCGCTGATGGTCCCGCTGTCGTAGAGGCGGCCGAGTTCGGTGTTCTCGGCGGCGATGAGGTCGCGGCGCAGCTCCCGTTCGGTCAGGCCGTCCGGCTCCGGTGCCTGGGTGCCGTCCATGCGGGCGCGGGTGTTCCCGATGCGGGTCTGCAGGCTGGCGCGGACGCGGTCGATCACTTCATCCGACGCAGTCCCGGCTCCGGCGAGCTCGTCGAGCCTGGCCAGACCTGCCTCGGCCAGGTGCAGCCGGGCAACGGTTTCCTGGTGACGTGCAGCACCCGGCCGGGCGATCCCGGCGAACCGGACGAGCGGCTCCAGCGTGAGGCCCTGCACGAGGAGCGAGATCACGATGACGGCTGTGGCGAGGACGAGGATGAGGTCGCGGTGCGGCAGCGGGGCGCCACTTGCTGCAGTCAGCGGGATGGACAGCGCCGCGGCCAGCGGCACGACGCCGCGGGTGCCGGCCCAGGAAACCACGGCTGGCGCGGACCACGAGGGCCGCCGGGTGCCGCTGCGCCACTGGAGGATCGCCGACAGCGGGAAAACCCACAAGATCCGCGTCGCCATCAGTGTGCCGGCCACCGCGAGCGCCTGAACCGGCCACGCCTCCTCATGCGACAAGGAACGAATCAGGGTTGGAAGCTGCAGTCCGATGAGGCTGAAGACGACGCTCTCCAGCAGGAAGATAACGGTCTGGTAGACCGAGTGCACCTGCAGCCTGCTCTGAGCGGTCGTGATCCGCGTCCGCCGCGCGCCGATAGCCAGGCCCGCCACGATCACCGCCATGACCGGCGAGACGTGCAGAGTCGCGCCCAGCACGTACGCCGCGTACGGGGTGATGAGCGCCAGCACCGTCTCCAGGACCGGGTCGGTAACCCGCCGACGCACGGCGATAACCCCGGCCGCGATCAGGCCACCGGCCGCCGCGCCGCCACCCGCCAGGAGCACGAACTGCCCGGCGCCATGCAGCAGCGTGCCGGTCAGCGTCGTCCCGGCGGCAGCTCCCGCCACCGCGAGCGACACGGCGATCTGGAACAGCACCAGGCTGGTCGCGTCGTTGAACAGGCTTTCCGCCTGCACAAGCGCCTGGAGCCTGGGCGGCAGCGACAGCCGCCGGCCCAGCGCGCTGACCGCCACCGGGTCCGTGCTGGCCAGCACCGCCCCGAGGACGAACGCCATGCTCGCCGGAATCGCAGCCACCGCTCCGGCCACTGCGGCGACCGCGGCGGCTGACGCCAGCACCAGGCCCACCGCGAGCACGGCAACTGGCCGCCACACCGCCCGCAGCTCACGCAACGATAGTTCCTCGCTGGCGGCATACAGCAGCGGCGGCAGCACAACCAGGCTCACCACGTCAGGAGACGCCCGCACCGCAGGCACCCCCGGCACCAGGCCGACCAGCACGCCAGCGAGCACCAGCAAGGACGGAGCCGGCACACGCAGCCGGCTCGCAAAAACCGCGACCACCGTGCCCAGCACGACAAGAAGCAAGACGATCTCTACATCGCGCACACTGCTGCCCTCACCCGCTCGATGGACAGGGTGCCGACCAGACTTCCCGGCGCGCCACGCCAAGCCTACCCAGGGCATCCGAGACGGCCCTTACAGGGGAGCCAGCTGTCGGGGTGCGCTAGATCCGGGCGGCAGCGGCCTCTGTGCGTGGCTCTTAGGCCCCGAGCTACGTGCCAAACGGCGAGCGGCAAAGGGAGGGTCGGGCTGCACCCAGCCCGCGTCCAGGAACAAGGCGCTGATGCAGACCGTCCTGTATTTCATGCTGTTCAAGTCCACGATCGGCGGCATCACCAAGCCGCTGGCGAACCTCAGGGATTCAGGCCCCGGGTCACGACGCCACCGCCGGGTCATACAGCAGCCACCAGCCGCCCGCGCACCGCTGAACGCCCGGCCACACGCCGTGGCCTTTCAGCAGATCCACCCGCGCCAGCGCCTGCGCCTCGGTCCGGTACACCGGACGGTCCGCCGCGATCACCGGGCATCTGCCCGCCGCTGCGCCGCCACCGCTTTTCCCGCCGGCCGCTCACCGTCGCCACCGGGCCGATGCGCTGATCGAAGAGCTAGGGATGTCGGACGGGCGGCTAGGGGTTGAGGCAGCCGGGGAGCGAGTCGCTGTGGCCGGTCGGGTCGGCGGTGTGCCCGGCTGGGTCGTAGATCTTGACCCAGTGCACCGAGCTGAACTGCTTGAGGGTCGGGTCGATCTCCAGCGCGATAGATGCCGTGGAACCGTGCGCGTTGCAGCCTCCGGTGAGCTGGACGCGGGCCACGCCGTCGCGGATGCTCATCAGGCGGATCCCGGTGGCCTCGGAGCGCAGGAAAGACAGGCCGCTGGCCATATCGGGGACGGTCGGGCCGGCGAACATGCGCTGCAGGGCCCCGGCCGCGACGGCTGGCGGGATCACCGGACGGCCGGACGGACGGGTGAACGGCTCGTGGCCGCTGGCAAAGGCGCTGGCCTTGAACAGGTAGGCCTTGACCGGGACGGTCCGGAACGGCGTCGCCACGTCGATGACGACCCGGCTCGGACTGGTGAGCGTGAATACCCGGATGTGCTCCTTGCGGGCCAGCCCGATCCCGAAGCCGAGGTGGGCTTCGAAGTCCCCGGCGTTGACGACCTGGATCAGGTTGGGCAGCGCGAAGGCGCGCCTGGCGGGCCCGTACGTGCTGTGGCCGGACGTGTTATGCCCGGACGCAGGCGAGAACCGCACCTCCAGCCGGGCGTTCCCGGTGACCAGGATCGGGCGGCCGCTGGCGTCGCCGATCACCTTGCGTACGTACCGGACCGTCCGGTGGGCGGGTACCGGGCCGCGGAACTGGAAGACCAGCCGGTCGAAGCCGGGGTGATGACCGGCCCGGATCGCGGTCAGCGTGGGGATGGCGCGAGCCGTGGCTGCCCTCGCACTCGCCGCGGCGGCCGGTGCCGCGAGACCACCCATGGTGACGAGTGCGAGGAGAGCGGCTGCGGAACGACGGTGAATCATCTCTACCTCCGCGAGAACTGTTTCCGGCTCCCAAGTCAAAGAGCGCAGCCGCCGGGCTGCCAGGGGCCAAAGTCCCGCGTTTCGGCCCAATCCATGCCCCCTATAGCGCAGTGAAGGCTGGCCAGGCCATCGCGGCCCTGTCCGAACTCGCGGCACCGGAAGCGCGAGTCCTGCGGGACGGCGACCGCCCCGCCCGCCGGCCGAAATTGTGCTCGGTGCCGGGTTGTGGCAGCGGGTGATCAGGGTCGGCACGCTGATTGCGGCCGTGACCCTCGGCGTGGCTGTCTGGGGCCATGCCACCGGCCGGCCCTGGCAGAGCATGGCCTTCTTCGCGCTCGGCGCGACCCAGCTCACCGTCGCAGCGGGGTCCCGGGTCCGCCCCGGCACTCTGGCCAACCCGTCGCTGCTCGCCGCGATAGCGGGCGCACTCCTCCTCCAGTTCGCGGGCCTCTACCTGCCCGTGCTGCGCGACCTTCTCAAAACCCAGCCACTGTCAGCGACCGATCTGCTGGTCGTCTGCGCACTGTCCACCCTGGGATATGCCGCAGTACGGCTCGACCGCCTCGTGCACCGGGACAAGCCACCCGCCAGCTCCCGCCGCCCAGACGAGGACTAACCATCTCTGGCCCGCGAGGTCCGCCGCCGTACCGCCTTTCGGATCTCGGCGGCCACGATGACTGACAGTGCCGCACCAGTGCAGATGAGCCATTGCCTGACGTCAAGCGTGGTTGTCTTCAAGATTGCCTGGAACGGCAGCAGAACAGTGCATATGACGAGCAGGAAGAAGGACAATCCGGTCGTTATGATGAATGTCCGATCGAGGAAGATGTCGAGGGAGAATGCCGACTGCCGCTCGTCTTTCGCCTCGACCGAGAAGAACAGGTTGAGCAGCGAGAACGTGACCACGCCCATGGTCCGCGCGATGGCAAGCCCGTGCGCCTGTTCCGCCCAGCTGATCACGCTCAGGGTGCCGATGGCTATCACCAGCCCGACGGAGACCAGCCAGATGATGAGCCCGTGATCCAGTATCGGCTGCCCGGGCGGCCGTGGCGGGCGCTCCATCAGCCCTGCGGCGGGTTTGCTGTACCCGAGCCCGATGGACTGGATCGTCACGGTGGTGAAGGCCACCCACAAGATCTGCAACGGCAGGAGCGGCTCGCCATCGGCGATGTTGAAAATGCTGGCTCCGAGAAAGCAGATGATGAAGCCGAACATGCATCCCATCTCGAACCGGATATACCGGGTGAGGTTGTAGTAGAGCCCGCGGCCGAGTTCCACCGCCTTGATGATCGTGGAGAAGTTGTCGTCGGTCAGGATCATCACCGCGGCCTGCTTGGCCACCTCGGTCCCGGTGCCCATCGCGATCCCGATGTCGGCCTTCTTCAGGGCGGGCGCGTCATTGAGGCCGTCTCCGGTCATGGCGACGATCTCGCCCTTTCGCTTGAGCACGTCGACCAGGCGGACCTTGTGCTGAGGGCTGACGCGGGCGATCACGCCGACATCGTCGATCGCGCTCATCGCTTCGTCGTCGCTCATCGCCCCGAACTCTGCCCCGCTGATCACCTTGCCGCCGATGCCGAGCTGGCGCGCGATCGCGGCCGCGGTGACCGCGTGATCACCTGTGATCACGCGGATCCTGATTCCGGCGGACTTCGCCTGCGCGACCGATGCCCTGGCGGCGGGACGCGGCGGGTCGACGATCCCGACTAGCGCGAGCAGCTCCAGATCGGTCACCAGCCCGAGCAGCTCAGCCCCTGGGTCGAAGGTGCCAGGGTCGAAGTCCCTGCGCGCGGTGGCCATGACCCGCAGGCCCATTTCCCCGAGCCGCTGATTCTCGGCTAGGTACATCTCGCGGATATGGCTGTCAACCGGAACCGGAACCGGAACCGGGCCCGCGTCCGCGTCCAGTACCTTCGCGGCGCGTTCCAGCAGCTGGTCGGGCGCGCCCTTAACGAAACAGCGGACCACCGCTTTTCCCGATTCATCGGTCATGCTGTGGAACGTTGCCATGAGCTTGTACCTGGCGTCGAAAGGGAGCTTCGCTACTTGCGGGTACGCCTGCCTGGTCGAGACGGCGTCGATGCCGCCCTTCGCGGCCAGTGCGACCAGGGCTCCCTCGGTCGGGTCGCCGATCACCTCGCCGTCGCTGAGTACCGCGTCCGAGGCAAGGACCATCGGCATCAGGAACTGGTCCAGCGGGATCTGCGCCTGCCCGCCGGTGCGGGTGATGTGCCCGTGGGTCGAGTAGCCCCTTCCCTCGACCGCATAGCGGCGCCCGGCGACGGACATCTGGACCGCGGTCATCTGGTTCAGCGTGAGCGTCCCGGTCTTGTCTGTGTTGATCGCTGAGGTGGACCCCAGGGTCTCGGCCGAGCGGAGCTGTTTCAGGATGGCTCCCGCCCTGGCCAGCGCCTGCGTCCCCCACGCCAGGATCGTGGTCACCACCGTGGGCAGCTGCACCGGGACCGCCGCGATGGCGAAGGCGACCGCGGCGTTGAACACCCTGTTGAAGGTGTAACCGCGGGACAGGTTAACTGCCATCGACGCGATCAGCGCGACACCTGCCACCAGCAGGAGCTGCTTTGAGAGACGGTCAAGCTGCCGGGTGAGCGGGGTGCTGACCGGTCGCTGCGCCTGGAGCATTCCCGAGATGTGGCCCACCTCGGTCGCCATCCCGGTGGCGGTGACGACAAACTCGCCCGCTCCCCGGGTGACAGAGGTGTTCATATACACCATATCGGTACGGTCGCCGAGCGGCATGTCGGCTTCCCGGACTGGAGCCGTGCCTTTCGAGACCGGCAGGCTCTCCCCGGTCAGCTCGGACTCAGCGACCTCCAGCGTCGCCGCCTGCAACAGCCTGCCGTCGGCCGGAACGACGTCACCCGCCGCGATCGAGACGACGTCGCCGGGAACCAGCTGTCCAGCCGGGATGTCCGCCTGCTGGCCGTCACGCCGCACCCGGGCCGTGACGATCATGACCTTCTGCAGCGCGGCGACGGCGGCCACAGCCTTGCCCTCCTGCTGCAGCCCGAGAACCGCGTTGCCCAGCGTCAGCAGGATCAGCAGGATGCCGGTTCCCAACTGCCTGAGAGGGAAGAGGCTGAGGACGCCGGCCGCGAGCAGAACGATCTGCATCGGGTCGGCGTACTGGCGGATAAACGCGTGCCAGCGAGGCTCCGCCCTGCCCGCGGCCAGCATGTTGGGGCCGAACCTGTCGGCACGAGCCGACGCCTCCGCTGAGCTCAGGCCGCGCTGCGCATCTACCTCCTGGGTCCGCAGAACGCGCTCCGCGCTGAGTATGTGCCACGCATGCCCGCTGGCCTGCGGCTCCCAGCCCTGCCCGGGCACATCGGTCGGCCTGGCCTGCACAGGACACTCCCTTCTCGGCAAGCTGCGGTCTCAGACTGCTGGGCCGCATAACGGAGGCGCATGGTCACGGAATGCTCCGGTCAGTCGACACGTCCCGCGCGAACTCAGCCGCCGAAGGCGCGGAGGGTAACGGAACTGCCCTGGGATTCGGTTGCGGTGCATAGGCGTAGGGCCACGCTCAGGAAGCCTACGATCCGTGCTTCCAGGCACGGGGCTGGGTCGCCAGCGCGGCCGTATGCCCGGCGCGTTGCACTATCCATACGCGGACAGTGGCCGGCGAGGCGGCCTGGAACCATCGTGCCGCTGCTGGTTCGTCCGGAACGGCGCCGCCGGCGATGAGCAGGACCGGCCGGGGGGACACGCTCCGGATGGCCGACCGCAGCGGCAATGGCGGCGACGCGTCACCGAGCAGGCCGGCCGCGGTGTACTGGACCCATTCCTCGCCCCGGGTGAGGGCACCATCGATGCCGTGCGGGAGCCAGCCGTGGTCGGCGAGTTGCATGCCGGTCACGCCCTCGGCTACCACGGCCGCGATCCCGGCGTCGGCCGCTGCGGCCGCGATGGCCTGTTCGCCCCCCATAGAAAGCCCCAGGACGGCGATCCGGCTCGGCCGCACGCCGGGCTGCACCGGCCCAGGAACGACACCGCTGCGGTGAGGTCGGCGTTGCCGTACCAGCCGAAGTCCATCGCGTGACCGCCGGACAGCCCGTGCCCGCGGGTATCGAGCAGCAGTGCCCCGAAGCCGTGCCGGGCCAGCACGGCGGCCTGCGCCAGCACCGAGTCGCGGGTGGCGCCAGCGCCGGGCAGCAGCAGCACCGCGGCGCCGTTGGCAGGCCGGACGTACCAAGCCGATAGCCGCACTCCATCTGCGGTACGGAAAGCCACATTCCGGTACGCCAGGCCGTACTGCGCCGGGGTAGCTGATCCGAGCGGGCCGGGCGGCCGGTTGGTAGCGTTTACCGCCACCGTCACCGGCAACAGCACGAACCACAGGACCGCCACAACGGCCGGCACCGCAAGCAGCCGCCACCAGCCCGGAATCGCCCGGACCAGCGCCGTACCACCCCGGGCGAGCAGCGCGATCGCGGCCACCAGCACGATCACGGCCAGCACGGCGGCCGCGTCCACGCCGGCCTTGGCCAGATGCGCGCTGGCGACGCCCGCACCTGCAGAAGTACCCACGATCCCGGCCACGACCGCCAAGATTCCCCGGCCGACCGCACCGGCCCGGCGGGTCACCCACACCGCCAGGACGGCCACTGCGATCACCGCCAGGACCCGCAGCAGTCTCCACGCTGCCGAACCGTCAAGCCCGGCCAAGACGGCGAGCGCCGCACCCTCGGCGGCAACTAGAGCCGACATCACCACCGGCGGCCCGGCCCGGCCCTGGATAAGGTCGCGGTGTGGCACCGGCAGAACATCGCCGCGCTTGCCGGTCATCCTCACTCGCCTCTCTTCTGGGCGGCGGTCAAACGGCATCAGGAGAACTGGGCGGCACGATCGCGTACCGTACTTTCTCTCCCAGCTTTACACCGGACGGCCGTGGCGGTCAGGGGCCGTCGGCCCGCCGCACGTGGCGAAAGTCCTGGAGGCCGGGACCTTGGCCTCTCATACCAAGACCGCAACTGGGCGAATCGTGGAGATGATGTCAGGGATTGCCCGTGGCCTGATTCGGCTGGCCCCGGACCGCAGCGAGGAGGTGCACTCATGGCCGCCGACACCGCCCCGGTGGAAAGTCTGCCGCTTCTGCATGCGATCTTGAACCTGTCGAAGTTCCACCGCGAGCACGAGAAGTTCTACGCGTCTTCACCGCGAGAGGCCGCGGTCACACTGCAACGTCACGCCCGCAGCCTGCAAGCGCTGGCCGATCAGTGGACGATCACCGAGCCGTCGGCCCGGGCGTCGCTTAGCCCGTTCGAGGGCGCCGAAGACCTCAACAGCGCAGCCGCTATCCAACTCGATGGCGTGCTGTTCATGGAGGGCGAGGGCTGCCCCGCAGAACTCGCCAGGCTCATCCGGGACCTCCGCACTGCCGCAGAAGACCAGCGCACCACCGGGAAATGGCTTGCCGAAGGCTATCCAGTCATCGTGGGACATGGCC
>CAWFKU010000003.1:0-693100 GCA_963816485.1 uncultured Actinomycetota bacterium | reverse complement strand
TGCAGACCACTGTAGGACCGCACCGCACCAGTTAGACTAGAACACGTTCTACTTGCCGGGAGCATGTGCCTCAGGCGCATGAGCGCAGCGGAGGGCCGTGTGCACCTGACCTACACGCCGGAACAGGACAAGCTCCGGGCCGAGCTGCGCGAGTACTTCGCCGCCCTGATGACGCCGGACCGCCGCGACGGCCTGGCCGCGGCCGGCGGCGACTACGGCGACGGCTCCGCCTACCGGGAGATCGTCCGCCAGCTGGGTGCCGACGGCTGGCTGACCCTGAGCTGGCCCGCCCAGTTCGGCGGCCGCGACGCCAGCGTCACCGACCAGCTGATCTTCACCGACGAGGCGGCCGTGGCCGGGGTGCCGGTCCCGTTCCTGACCATCCACACCGTCGGTCCGACGATCATGCGGTTCGGCACCGACCAGCAGAAGTCCTTCTACCTGCCGAAGATCGCCGCTGGCGAGCTGCATTTCTCCATCGGCTACTCCGAGCCCGAGGCCGGGACCGATCTCGCCGGGCTGCGCACCCGCGCGGTCAGGGACGGCGACGAGTACGTGATCAACGGCCAGAAGATGTGGACGTCGCTGATCACCTACGCCGACTATGTCTGGCTCGCCTGCCGGACCGATCCCGACGCCCCCCGGCACAAGGGCCTGTCGATGATCATCGTGCCGACCGACTCCCCCGGGTTCTCCTGGACCCCGGTGCCCACGGTGGCCGGCATCTCGACGAGCGCGACGTACTACTCCGACGTGCGGGTCCCGACCGCCAACCTGGTCGGCGAGGAGAACGGCGGCTGGCCGCTGATCACCAACCAGCTCAACCACGAGCGGGTCGCGCTGACCTCGGCGGCGCCGCTGCAGACAGCGCTGCACGAGGTGCGGGACTGGGCGGCCCAGGCCGCGGTACCGGGCGGGCGGCGGGTCATCGATGCCGAGTGGGTGCAGGTCAGCCTGGCCCGCGTGCACGCCAAGACCGAGGTGCTCAAGCTGCTGAACTGGCAGATCGCGGCCCGGTCCGACGCCGGCCAGGCACTTGGGCCGGCCGCCGCGTCGGCGACCAAGATCTACGGCACGGAGCTGACGATCGAGGCCTGCCGGCTGCTGATGGAGGTACTCGGCGCGAACGCTGCGGTCCGGACCGGCTCACCGGGCGCGCTGCTGGCCGGCCGGATCGAGCGGATGCACCGGTCGGCGCTGATCCTGACCTTCGGCGGCGGCACCAACGAGATCCAGCGGGACATGATCGCGATGCTCGCCCTCGGCCAGCCCTACAAGCGCTGATCGGAACGGAGCACCTGTGGATTTCTCGACCACGCAACCCCAGGACGAGCTGTCGGCACTAGGCCGGCGCATCCTGACGGACCGCGCCACTGCCGCCCGGCTGGCCGAGCTCGAGCAGGCCGGCCTGGGCACCGACGCGGCGCTGTGGTCCGAGCTGGCCGCCGCGGGCCTGCTCGCGGCCGCGCTGCCCGGTAGGGCCGGCGGCGACGGCTACGGGCTCGCGGAGCAGTGCACCATCCTGACCGAGATCGGGCGCGCGGTCGCGCCGGCGCCCTACCTGGCCGCCATCGTGCTCGGGGCCGGCGCGATCGCCAGGTTCGGCTCCGGCGAGCAGGTCAGGCGGTGGGCGGCGCCGGCCGCAACCGGCGAGCTGGTCATCACCGCCGCGCTGGCCGAGCCGGACTGCGACGACCCGCGGACGCCGGCCACGCGGGCCAGCTACGAGGGCGGGACCTGGCAGCTGAGCGGGACGAAGACCACCGTGCCCGCCGGCCAGTCGGCCGGCCTGTACCTGGTGCCCGCCGCGACCGAGCACGGCCCGGCGGTGTTCTGCGTCGAGCGCGCCGACCCCGGGGTAACCGCCGAGCCGCAGGAAATGACCGACGGCGCCGGCGCGGCCCAGCTTGACCTCGATGCGGTCCGGCTCGGCGAGGACCGCCTGCTCGGCCAGCCCGGCGCCGAGGTCCCGGCCTGGCTGCTGGCCCGCGCGACCGTCGGCCTGTGCGCGCACCAGCTCGGCGTCACCGAGCGCGCGCTCGAGCTGACCGCCGAGTACACGCGGACCAGGCAGCAGTTCGGCCGGCCGATCGGGGCGTTCCAGGCCGTGGCGCAGCGGCTGGCCGACGCCTACATCGACGTCGAGGCGATCAGGCTGACGATGTGGCAGGCCGCGTGGCGGCTGGAGACCGGGCTGTCGTGCGACGAGGAGATCGCCACGGCCAAGTTCTGGGCCGCGGACGGCGGCCACCGGGTCGCGCACACCGCCGTCCACCTGCACGGCGGGGTGGGCATCGACATCAGTCACCCGCTGCACCGGTATTTCACCGCGGCCAAGCAGAACGAGTTCGCCCTCGGCGGGGCGACCGCTCAGCTTCGCCGCCTGGGTTCAGCCCTAGCCGGAACCTGACGCGGCGGACCCGGTCTCGTGATCCCGCACGGGTCGATGCAGTCGGCCGCCAGCCACATGCAGCTCGCTACCGAGCTAGCCGACTCCTTCACGGTGTACCTGCCCGACCGTCACGCTCACCGGCCTGGAGAAGCTGCTGCCGCACGCTGAGCGAGTCGAGCTTCGCCGGTTCTTCGGCTAGCCGGGGTGCGGGCGCCCCGCGCCCGCCGCAACGGTGCAAGATGGGTCGTGGCCAAGAACCAGGGAGTGAGTCATGTCTGAGGGAACGCCGATCTCGTACGAGGCCGCGACGCGCGGCACGCCCGTGCTGAGCAGCTCGGGCAAGCAGATCGGCACGCTCGAGCACGTTCTGGAGGTCAGGGACCTCGACCTGTTCGAGGGCATCGCGATCGCGACCCACCACGGCCTGCGGTTCATCGACGCCGAGCACATCCCGCAGCTCACGACGACGCATATCCAGACCAGCCTGGACGACGAGCAGGCGGCCAAGCTCCCGCCCCCGTCCGGGCCGCCGGTCTATACCGTGGACGCGCTGGCTGACACGGGGCACAGCCTGCACGACGTGATCAGGCGGCTGTTCGGCAAGCCGCACTGGAAGCGCGAGACCGACTAACACCCCCGCATCACCCGCCCGCGGGCATTCCACGAACGGTTCAGGAGAGTCGGTGTCAGCTGACGGCTCACGGCCCCGCGCCTCGATCGCGATGGTGGTGTCGCAACTGGCCGAGCAGGACGTCAGGAGCCTCCGCCACCGACGGGCCGTACCAGGTCAGGTGGCGACCGCTGACCAGCGCGGACGGCAGCCCCGGGAAGGCCTCAGGACCGTCGCCGGCGGTGAACCGGTACGGCTCGTCGGGCAGCACGACCAGGTCCGCGCCCGAGTCACGCAACTCGGCCAGCTCGATTCTCGGGTAGCGCTCCGCGTGGCCGGCGTACACGTTCGCGACCCCGAGGCGGGCGAGCAGGTCCCCGGCGAACGTGTCGCTGCCGATCACCATCCACGGCCGCCGCCAGATCGGGATGATCGCCCGGCGCGGCGGCGTTCCCGGCTGCTCCCACGCCCGGGCGGCGTCGTCAAGCCAGGCCGGCCGGGGGAGCCGGCAGGCGATCGTGATCATCCGGTCCAGCGACGCGAGCGCCCCGGGCAGGTCCCGGATCCGCGTCACCCACACGGCGATCCCGGCTGCGCGCAACTCGGCCAGGTCCGGTTCCCGATTCTCTTCCTCGTTGGCCAGGACCACGTCGGGCCGGAGCTCGATGATGCGCGCGACGTCGGGGTTCTTGGTGCCGCCGAAACGCTCGACGGCCAGGCCGGGCGGATGCGAGCAGAACTTCGTTGCCCCCGCCAGCAGGCGGGCGTCGCACGACGCGATCGTCTCGGTGAGCGACGGGACGAGCGAGACGATGCTGGCGACCTCGGCCGGCACCGGCACCGGACGGCCGAGGTCATCGCTGACCTCCACTCCCGCACCCTACGGGGCGAGCCCGACCTGCGGGATGTCAGGGCTGTCGCAGGAGAGTGCGGGCTATGACGGGGCCAGCCAGAGGCTGGTGATGTCAGGACCGCCGATGGTCGGGGTCACCACGACCGCGGGACAGGAACCCGATCCCGGACAGTACTGCCGTACGCGGGCGCTGCTGTACGCGGGCAGCGACTGGCTCAGCAGCGGCGCGATGACCGCGTCCCGCATCGCCTGCACGTCGGCCTGATGCCAGAGCGCGGCCGCCGCCGCGCCCGTCGGGGCCGTCTCAGCTCGCCCGATCAGGCTGTCCACCCGCGGGCTGCTGTAGCAGCCGTAGTTGGATGTGCTGGTATCACAGCCGGTCTCGAGCAGCGGCGCGATAATCGCCCGGCCGTTGTCGCCGAACCAGTCGGGGAACCACTCGGCCTGGGCGACGTCGAAGCCGCCTGGCTGATTGTTCGCGTGCGCGTTACTGAGGTCGGAAAGCAGTCTGCCCGCCGGTTCCGGCCGTCCGGCGAGCCGGATCCCGCACCGGCCCAGGCTCGTGGCGACGGAGCGGAAGACGGCCGCGCTGAGGCTGTCGTCCGGATACCAGTAGTGGACGGTCAGGCCGCCGGCGTGCCCGGCCCGCGCCAGCAGCGTCCGGCACCGGACCGGATCGCCCGCCCCGCCGCGGGTCGGATAGAGGTTGAAGGCCTGGTGGCCGAGGTTCCCCGGCGGGATGACGGTGCTGACGATCTGGGCCGCGGCCGGCCCGCCGAGCATCTTCTGCACGGCCCGCTTGTCCAGGCCGAACTCGACCGCCTGACGCACGGCCAGGCTGGCCATCGCCCCGCCGTCGTCCGGGCTGCGCAGGTTGAAGACCAGGTACGGCATCGAGTTGCTGCCCGGCCAGAGCCGGAACTGCGGGTCGCCGCTGGCCGCCAGAGCGGCGATCTCGGCTGGCGGAAGGCCGGCCTCCAGCGCCAGGTCGTACTTGCCTGACCGCTCCCCTGCGACCTGCGCGCGCGGGTCACTGACGCCCATGGTGGCGACAATCTGGCTGACGAACTGATGGCGGAGAGGGTCCGCCGACTGGCGCCAGGCCGGGTTCCGCGACAGGGTCACCGAGCGGCCGGGCCGGTAGGAGCTGACCTGATACGGCCCGTCGGAGAGCGTGTGCTGGCTGAGCAGCCGGCTGCCAGGAACGTACTGGTCGTACTCGGCTGGCCGGGCCGACGCGAACGGCAGCGCCAGCGTGTAGAGAAAGTCGGTCGCCGGCGCGTTCAGGCTGAATCGCAGCGTGAGCGGATCCACGGCGGTGATCCCCGCGATGGCGTGCGAGTCCTGGAAGCCTGCGATGCTGGCCCCGGTCGGCGCCGCGCTGGCAAAGTACGCGTGCTCCGCCGAGCAGTACGCCCGCAACCCCCTGATCCGCTCCACGTAATACACGAGGTTGCCGACCGGGCTGACCGGATTGCAGAAGGCCTTGAATTCCCTGACGAAGTCGGCCGCTGTTACCTGCCGGGCCGGGCTGGTGTTCCACATCACGCCGCGCCTGAGGTGGAAGGTGTAGATCCGGCCGCCGCCGGCGATCCCGCCGTTCGCGACGGTCGGCACCACGGCGGCAGCGTCAGCCACCGGCGTGGTGTCCGCGGTCCAGCCCGCCGAGGTGACCGAAGGATCGGGAACGGTCGGGTAGGAAACCAGCTGCCTAGCGTACGCGCGCTCCAGCACGTAGTCCGGCGCGTAGTAGGCGGGAACGGTATCGAGGTGGTCGGGTCCGTAGGCGGCGACCATGCGCAGCGTGCCCCCGGCGACGGGCGCGCCGGATCCGTTCAGCCGGCCGATGGCGATCGCGGTCACCGCGGCGGCCACGGCAACGGCCGCGACGGCCGCGATGCCAGCCTTCAGCCGTCGGTTGCGGGGCGGGCCGCCCGGGACCGGCCTGGTGGAGGGCGAGCCGATCGCGGCAGGTGACCCAGCCGCGGGCGCGACTGCCGCCGGCGCCGCCGCCGCGGGCCTGACAGCGGCCGGCGCTACTGCCGCCAGCGCGACTGCCTCCTGGACCGGCCGCTCCAGCGCGGCACTGAGCGCGGCTGCGAACTCACCGCAGCTCGCGAACCGGTTCCCCGGCTCCTTGGCCAGCGCCCTGGCCAGGACAGCGTCGGCCGACCGGCCGAGCCCGGGTACGAGCGATGACAGGGCCGGCGGCGGGTCAGACACGTGGGCCCAGATCATGGCGGCCGGCTGCGTCCTGACGAAGGGCGGGGAGCCCGCCAGCAGCTCGAACGCGGCGCAGCCAAGCGAGTACTGGTCGGCGCGCGCGTCGACGGCCCGGCCCTCGATCTGCTCCGGGGAGGCATAGCTCAGGGTGCCGATGAAGATGCCGGAACCCGTCAGGTCGAGCGAGGACATGGTCGGCTTGCTCAGGCCGAAGTCCGACAGGTACACGTGGTCCGCCCGGCCCGGGCGGACGTCGACCAGCATGTTCGCCGGCTTGACGTCGCGGTGCACGAGCCCGGCGGCGTGCGCGGAGTCGAGCGCCGACGCGACGGCCGAGATGATCGCGGCTGCCCTGGCCGCCGGGAGGCGGCCGTGACGGTCGACCAGCTGGCCGGCATCCCCGCCGGGCACGAACCGCATGGCAATGAACAGGACGCCGGCGGTATCGCCCGCCTCGTACACCGGGATGATGTGCGGGTCGTCGACCGCCGCCGCGGCCCTCGATTCACGGATGAATCGCGTCCTGAACGCCTCGTCGGCGGCCAGCACCGGCGACAGGACCTTCAGCGCCACGCGCCGGCCGAGCCGCTCGTCGACGGCCCGGAAGACCACCGCCATCCCGCCGGAGCCGATCCGCTCCTCCAGCAGGTAACCGGCCACCCGCGAGCCGGCAGCGAACCCGGCCAGCCCGCCGCCGGCCCGTCCGGAGAAGTCGTCGCTCAAGTTATCCCCTCAGCCGGCCAGTCCCGCCCCCCATCTTGGTGCTCGGCGGCGATCAGCGCATCCGTGTCGGGATCGGCGGATGCCGCCGTTTCTGGCATTATCTGGGTACGCCTCGGCACGACCAGGACCAGCGGCTGGAGCGAGATGAACAGGCAGCGGGCGAGCGCGCGCCAGAGCTTGCTCGTGGCCGGAGCAGCCGCCGTCGCGCTAGCCGGGTCGGCCTGCGGCGGCGCGGCAGGCCTGTCCGCGTCGGGCCGGCCAGGAGCGGCCGCGTTGCTCGCGATTCCCGGCGGGGTCGTCTGGTCGTTCCAGCCGGGCAACGGCCAGGCGGCCGTGCTGCGCAGCGCGGACGCCGGCCGGCACTGGCGGGTCGCCCTGCCCGCTCAGGGTACGGAGGCTGGCCTGGTCGCCAGTTACTTCCTCGGACCCGGCCGCGCGTGGGCGGTGCAGGCTCGCCGCCGCACCGGCAAACCGGAGATCACGACCGTCTTCGGCACGAATGACGGCGGCCGGCGCTGGTGGCACAGCCGTCCGCTCCCCGGCGACATCCGGACATCGGGCCGGTTCACCCCCGACGATCAGATCACCTTCGCGGACGCCCGGCACGGCTGGCTGCTCGGTGCGGGCACAGAGCAGGGCCGGTTTTCTCCCTCCGGACTCAGCTCAGAAAAGGACCAGGAACGGCTGCTGCTCTGGCGTACCGCCGACGGCGGGCGAACCTGGACCAGCCTGCCGCCGCGCGCGCTGCCCCTGCAGGGCCTGCCGCTGCTGTCGGTCGGCAGCAACGACACCTGCGTGGACCAGCCGTCGGTCGCGTTCGCGAACGCTGCCGACGGCTGGCTGAGCCCGGGAGCCTGCGGAACCGGCCGGGCCAGCCCGCGCGTGTGGCGGACCAGCGACGGCGGCCAGCACTGGACCCCGTCCGCACTGCCCGCCCCGCACGGTGGCTGGGGTGACTGGGCCACCAGCGGGGGCGGGGTCGACGTCGGCGTGCCCAGGATCGTGCCCTCGCCGGCGGGCGCCGAGATCCTGCTGCCCGTGGCCGTCGGGTCGTCGGGTCTCGTGATCGAGAAGTCGGCCGACGCCGGGCGGACCTGGCACCTCGCCGGGCGGCTGGCGACCGGGGCGGCTCCCGGGCCGGGCACCCCGGCGGCCTGGTTCGATCCGCTGGACGCCAGCCACTGGGTGGTGACCGCGCCCGGCAGGCTGATCGAGACCGCCGATGCCGGACAATTCTGGACGTCCGTCAGGACGGCCGTCAGCCTGCCCGGCGCGCCAGCCTCCTTCACAAGCGCCGGCCGTGGATTCGTCCAGGGGACCGGGCGGGTGGCAGTCCTGGCGACCAGCGACGGCGGGCACACCTGGTCGGCGGAGCAGGCGCCGCGCTGGGCGGGTACCGAACCCGGGTCTGTCGGGCCGGCCATCGCGACCGTCCGGGTCGTGAGCCCGCGGCTCGCGGTCGCCGCCGGCGCGGCCGGGCTGGAGACCTCGGCCGACGGCGGCCGGACCTGGGTCACCAGGCTCAGCGTGCCGGCGCCGGTACGCCAGGTCGACGTGGTCACGGACCGGGTCTGGCTCGCCGTAGCCGACGGCCAGCTGCTGCGCAGCACCGACGGCGGCAGCAGCTGGCAGCCGCTATACCAGCCGCTGGCCGGACCGGTCACCGAGGTCAACTTCTGGACGGCAGCGGACGGCGTCGCGTACACCGGGCAGGACACCCTGGTCGTCACGCACGACGGCGGCGAGCGCTGGCAGCCGCTGCGGCTCCCGGCTGGCTGGTCGATCGGTTCCGGCGGCGTCATCAGCAACCTGGGACCGGCCTCGGTCTGCTTCGCCCCCGGTGGCGTCGGCTGGGCGGCGGCTACCGCCGGGCACCGGTACGGCGTGCTCGTCTCCACCGACGGCGGCCGGACGTGGCGGGTCGCCCTGAAGCCGGGCGTCCTGCACAGCGGCAGCATCGCCGGCTGCGCCGGGCGTACCGGGTGGGTGCAGGCCGCGAACAGCGCACCGACGCTCGACCTGCTGCGCAGCACGGATCTCGGCCAGACCTGGCGTGACGTGCTGCGCACCCCGAGTGCCGGCCAGGTCAGGCGGCCCGGCGTGCCCGTCCCGCCCGGCGGCCCGGCCGTGGCCCCCACCCGCCACCGGGTCACGGTTCTGCTGCCGCTGTCGGTGGCATCCGCGCAGGCGGCCTGGTACACGCTGGCCGACGTCTACGGCTCAGACATCGGCCTCGGCTCGACCGGCAACGCGGGCCGCAGCTGGTCCGGCCGCTGGCTGGCCCCGGCCACGCAGAACCCGGTGATGCGCTTCCCGCCGACGAGACAGTGGCTGGCCACCACGGCGCTCGACGCGCGACGGGCCTGGGTCCTGTTTGCCGGGCCGGGGGCCTCTGGCGTGAGCTACCTGTACGGCACGAGCGACGCCGGCGCCACCTGGCGGCTGCTGACCGCCTTCCCCGGCTAGGACGACAGCGCGGGGCCGACGGTGTTCCCGACGCCGAGGCATCCGGAGTACCCGAGCGGGCACTGCGGCTACGCCGGAGCAACCGAGGTCGTGCTGACCAGGTTCCTCGGCCGGAAGGCGGCCCAGCCGGTCATCGCGACCAGCCCGTTCGCACCGGGCGTCACGCACACCTATGGCTCCTGGTCACAGATCACCGAGGAGAACGTGGACGCCCGGGTGTGGGGCGGGATCCACTTCCGCTCGACGGACGAGACCGGCGTCGAGGTGGGACGCCGAGTCGCCGCCTACGCCCTGGTCAGGATCGACACGCTCGGCCTGCCGGCCTTGCGCTGGTAAGCCTCGGCCGGGCGGGGCGTCAGCCCAGCAGGGCCTCGCCGACATACCCGCCCGCGCTGGCGCCTGGCGGGCAGGCGAAGACGGCGCTGCCGATGTGCCGGATGAACTTGTTCAGCGAGTCCCTGGCCGCAAGCTGGCGCTGGATCGGGATGAACTGGCTGCGCGGGTCGCGCTGATAGCACAGGAACATCAGCCCGGCGGCCGGCGCGCCGAGCGCCCGGTCGATTCCGTCGAGGTAGGAGTATCCGCGCCGGAGGATCTTCGCGCCGTTGTTCGCGCCGGGCGATGCCAGCAGGATGTGCGCGTGCAGCGGAATGCTGCCGAGCACGGTGCCGGTCGACTTCCGCCGGCCGATCGTGGTCTCCTGATCACTGACGCCGGTCCCGTCCCACTTCCCGAGTTCGATCGCGATCCGCCGCGCCACCAGGTACGAGCCGCCGTGCATCCAGGCCGGCGAGACGGGCCCGGCGGCCCAGACGGACTTCTTCAGCGCCGCGGCGTCCTCGACCATGATGTTCTCGGTGCCGTCGAAGAACCCCATCAGGTTTCTCGGCATGGACTGAGTGCGGCTGTTGCCGGTCCGGCCGAACCCGGCCAGCAGCCAGCGCGGCCTGGCGACCGGACTCGCCAGCCTGATCAGCTCGTGCACCGCGTGGAATGCCACCTGCGGATCGCTGGCGCAGACCTGCACGCCGAGATCGCCGCCGCTGATCGACGCCTGGAGCGCGTCGTTACGGAAGGCGGGCAGGTCGACCAGCGGAGCCGGCCGCTGCCCGGCCAGGCCGAACCTGTTACCGCCGCGGCCGAACAGCGAGGGGCCGAACCCGAAGGTCATGGTCAGGCTGGCGGCGCGCAGCCCGAGAGCCTCCCCGGTATCGACAGCGGGCTTGGATCCGGTCTCGACCGGGCCGATGACACTGCCGATGGCCATCAGGGCCGCCGCCCTGGACCACGTGCGCAGCAGGTCGCGCAGGTCGGCACGCGACTCGCTGACCATGTCAAGCGCGGCGAACTGCAGGTGCTCCTGAGCCGGTGTGGCGATTCCCGCCTGGTGCGCGCCGTGGAAGGCGACCCCGGGCTGGGCAGCGGCTTCCTGGGCCGCCTGAGCCTGGTCAGCGCCGGTCAGCAGGACGCCGGCCGCCGCTGTGGTCGCGCCGAGGCCGGTCAGGCCGGCCGAGGAAAGGAAGCCGCGCCGCGTTGATTCCACCCCGGGGAGTATGGCAGATCCGACATTGCTCGTGATGGCGGCCCTAACATAACTCGGGGAGGCCCAGATGACATCAAGGTCTATTCGTACCGTCGCGGCCAGCGTCGTCGGCTCGGCGGCACTGATCGTTCCCGCTCTGGCGGCGGCATCGCCTGCGGCGGCCGCCTGCCCCGGATGGACCGTCGTGCCCGGCCCGAGCCGCGCGTCGGCCACCCTCAGCGCCGTGGCCGCGACGTCGCGCAAGGATGTCTGGGCCGTCGGCTCGTTCGATGCGGGCGGGTCGTTCAAGACGCTGGTCGAGCACTGGAACGGCTCGCGGTGGACCATCACGCCGAGCCCGAACCCGGCGGACGGCTTCCACACCACGAACACGCTCGGCGGCGTCGTGGCCATCACGCCGACCAATGCGTGGGCGTTCGGCTTCTACGAGAAGGCAACGACCAGCTTCCGTACCCTGATCGAGCACTGGAACGGCACGAAGTGGTCGGTCGTCCCGAGCCCGAACTCCGGATCGGGCGAGAACACGCTGGCCGCCGCGGCGGCCAGGAGCGCGACGGATATCTGGGCCGTCGGCTACCACAATGACCCTGGCACCCGGCGAACGCTGACCGAGCACTGGAACGGCTCGAAGTGGACCGTCGTGGCCAGCCCCAGCGTCGGCACCGGCGACAACTTCCTGTTCGGCGCGGCTGCGGCACCGGGCGGCCCGGTCTGGGCCGTGGGCAGCGACTCGGTGTCGTTCGGCCAGACGCTGGCCCTGCGCTGGAACGGGCACGCCTGGACCACCGGCACGACGGCCAACCCGGGCGACGGCGACCGGTTCCTGCAGTCCGTCACGACACCAGCGGCCAGGTACGCGCTCGCGGTCGGCAGCGACCTGGCCGGCAACCAGACCCGCGCGCTCGCCGAGCGGTGGACCGGATCGGGCTGGTCGGTCGTGCCGGCCGCGAGCCCGGCCGCGGACTACAACGGCCTGCAGTCCGTGGCGGCGACGAGCACGAGCAGCGCGTGGGCGGTCGGCACCCGCCGCGCGTCGCCCGGATCGGCGTTCAGGACGCTGACCGAGCACTGGGACGGCACGTCGTGGACCACGGCGGCCAGTCCCAGTCCCGGCCGCGGGGATGACTGGCTCTTCGGCGTGACCGCCGTGCCAGGAGGCGGCGGCTTCTGGGCCGTGGGCACAACCGGCGCCGGGACCCTGGCCGAGTTCCACTGCTGACGGCCGTGCCGTGACCGATGTCCGCCAGCTGATCGCCGCGGCCGGGATCGCCGAGCCAGCCGCGGTCGCCGAGGTCGACGCGCTCGCCGGGGGCTCGGTCGGCAGCGTCTGGCGCGCCCGGCTGACCGACGGCTCGTCGCTGGTAGTGAAGACGGCCGCGGCGGCACCGGACGGCATGTTTGCCGCCGAGGCCGACGGCCTGGCCGCGCTCAGCCAGCGGGTGCGCACCCCGGCCGTGCTCAGCGCCGGCCCGCGCTGGCTCGTGCTCGAGGCGCTCGGCCCGTGCCCGCCCGGACCAGCGCCGGACTACTGGGCCGCGGCCGGCCGGGCCATCGCCGCCCTGCACGGGCTCGGCGGCCAGCGGTTCGGCTGGCCGTCGGATGGCTGGCTGGGCCTGCTGCCGCAGCGCAACGCGTGGAGCGAGGACGGGCACGAGTTCTTCGCCGTCCGCCGGATCCTGCGCTACCTGGGCGAGCCGAAGGTCGAGGCGGCGCTCGGCCGGCCGACCGGCGGGCGCTGGAACGGCTCTGCGACCGGCTGCCCGACCTGATCCCGGCCAGCCCGCCGGTACTCACGCACGGCGACCTGTGGCGCGGTAACACCCTGTCCGCGGACGGCGAGCCCGCCTTCGCCGACCCCGCGGTCTGCTGGATGTGGGCCGAGACCGACATCTCGATGATGTACTGCACCGCGCAGTTCGCGGCGCCAGCCGCTTTCTTCGACGCCTACAGCGAGATCCGGCCGCTGGCGGCGGGCTGGCGGCAGCGGATGCCGGTGCTGCACCTGCGCGAGCAGCTCAGCGTGGTGGCCCATTTCGGCCCCGAACCGGGCTGCCTGGCCGGCATCGCCGCGACGACCAGGCCGTTCCGGACACGGTAGCCGCGGTCAGCCGAGCTTGTTCAGCCGGTCCATCGCCTCGGCGGCTTCGGCCAGCAGGCCGGCCATCACCTCGGCGACGGGGCGGACGGTGTTCATCCGGCCGACGATCTGGCCGACCGGCATCGGTACCACGGCCGGGTCCCCCGACTCCATCAGCCGCTGGTGCGCCTCGCTGACCAGCAGGTTCTGCAGCGGCATGGGAAGCGGCTCGGGGGCACCGGGTTCTTCCCACGCCCTGGTCCACTCGTTCTTCAGCAGCCTGGCCGGCTTGCCGCTGTAGATCCGCGACCGGACGGTGTCCGACGACGTAGCCGCGAGCAGCGCGTCGCGCAGGCCGTTGCCGGTGCCGAGCGTGTACTCCTGCGTGGTCAGCCAGTACGACCCCATCCACACCCCGGCCGCGCCGAGGGCCAGCGCGGCGACGATCTGCCGCCCCGAGCCGATGCCGCCGGCGGCGAGCACGGGCACGCTGCCGCCGACCGCGTCGACGACCTCGGGCACCAGCACCATGCTGGCGATCTCGCCGGTGTGACCGCCCGCCTCGTAGCCCTGCGCGACCACGATGTCGACGCCGCGGGCCACGTGCCTGACCGCGTGCTCGGCCTTGCCCGCCAGCGCGGCGACCACCATCTTGTGGTCGTGCGCGGCCGCGATCACGTCGTCAGGCGGCGAGCCGAGCGCGTTCGCGATCAGGGCGACCGGGTGCGCGAGCGCGACCTCGACGTGGGCGCGGGCGATCGAGTGCAGCCAGCCAAGCACCCCGTCCCGCTTCTCCCCGTCGGCGGGCAGCGGCGGCACGCCAAGCCGGAGCAGGGTCTGGTCGACGAAGTCCCGGTGGCCGGCCGGGATCAGCTCGCCCAGGTCGACCTGGCTGCCCTCGGCCGGGATCTTGGCCGGCATGACGACGTCGACGCCGTAGGGACGGCCATCGGTGTTGGCGTCCATCCAGGTCAGGGCGGACTCGAGTTCGTCGGCCTCGTTGTAGCGGACGCAGCCGAGCACGCCGAGACCGCCGGCCCGGCTGATGGCGGCGGCGACGTGCTCGGACGGCGTGAAGCCGACGATCGGGTACTCGATGCCGAGCCGGTCGCAGAGCGGCGTTCGCAGCGGCATGCCTCAGCCGCCTGCCTGCGCCGGGGCCGTACCGGTCTTGCCGTCGGCGAACCTGCGGGCCCAGGTGTAGTCGGCCTTGCCGCTCGGCGTCCGGCCGATGTGATCGGTCAGCCACACCGTGCGAGGCACCTTGTAGCCGGCGATGTGCTGGCGCACGACCGCCTCCAGCTCGGCCAGGTCCAGGCTGACGCCCTCCCTCGGCTGCACGATGGCGGCGACGCTCTGGCCGAGGCGCTCGTCGGGGATGCCGATCACGAGCGTGTCGAACACCTCCGGGTGCTCCTTGATCGCGCCCTCGACCTCCTCGGGGAACACCTTCTCCCCGCCCGTGTTCACGCAGACGTTGCCCCGGCCGAGCAGCGTGATCGTGCCGTCTTCCTCGATCCTGGCGAAGTCGCCGGGTACGACGTACCGTTCCCCGTCGACCTCCACGAACATCGCCGCCGTCTTGACCGGGTCCTTGTAGTAGCCGAGCGGCACATGGCCGCCGCGGGCGATCCGGCCCATCTCGCCGGGTCCGACCCGGCGGCCGAGGTCGTCGATGACGATCGTGCTCGGCCCCGGCGTCACTCTCGGACCGCCGCTGCTCTTCGCGCCCGCGCTGACGAAACTGATGCCGGTGAATCCGGTCTCCGACGATCCGATCGCGTCGGTGATCACCACGTTCGGCAGCGCCGCGAGACAGGCTTCCCGCACCGCCGGCGAGAACAGGGCCGCGCTCGAGGAGAGGGCCAGCAGCGACGAGGCGTCGTAGCGGCCCGCGCCGTACTCCTCGATCAGCGGCCTGGCCATCGCGTCGCCGATGATGACGAGCACGTTGACCTTGTACTGCTGCACCGAGGACCAGATCACCCGCGGGTCGAACTTCGGCACCAGCACGATCGTCTCGCCGGCGAACAGGCCCATCAGCGCGGCCCACTGCGCGTTGCCGTGGATCAGCGGTGCCGTGCAGAGCTTGACCAGCCCGCCCGCCGCCCCTTTCTTCGACTGCACCCATTCGTCGGCCAGCCGCTCGCCGGTCAGGAAGTCGATGCCGCCGCCCAGGGTCCGCCAGACATCCTCCTGCCGCCAGAGCACCCCCTTGGGGTAGCCGGTGGTCCCGCCGGTGTAGAGCAGGTAGATGTCGTCGCCGCTGCGCGGGCCGAAGTCGCGGGCCGGGGACTGTGCCGCCAGCGCGGCGTCGTACCGGATTCCGGGTGCCTCGCCCTCCGAGTCCGAGCCGTCGTCGATCGAGACGGCTCCGCGCAGCTTGCCCGCGTCCGGGAGCACGGCGGAGACCAATGGCGCGAACTGCCGGTCATAGACCAGCGCGACCAGGTCGGCGTCGGTGACCATGTACCGCAGTTCGGTCTCGACGTACCGGTAGTTGATGTTCACCGCCCGGGCCCGGAGCTTGTAGGCCGCGATCAGCGTCTCGACCGCCTCGATCGAGTTGCGCGCGTACAAACCGACATGGTCGTCCGGGCCGACCCCGATGCTGGCCAGGTGGTGCGCGAGCTGGCTGGTGCGCTGGTCAAGCTCGCGGTAGGTCACCCGCCGGTCCTCGCAGGCCACCGCCAGCCGGTCGGGAAAGGCGTCGGCGGCGTGCTCGAACAGGTCGGCGATGTTGAGTGCCATGGGACGAAACTAGAACCTGTTACTGTTTCCGGCAAGACTCGGCCGACAGGAGATGCCCCGCGATGCCCGCGACCAGCCAGCCGGAGGACCCCCAGCCCGGGCAGGCACCACTCGGGCAGGCACCACCCGGGCAGGCACCGCCCGAGCCGCCGCACGCGCTGATCGAGCGCCGGGGGCACGTGCTGATCCTCACCATGAACCGCCCGCAGGCCCGTAACGCCCTCAGCGGCCCCATGATGGCCCTGATGCGCCAGGCCTGGGACGAGGTGGATGCCGACCCGGATATCAGGGTCGCCGTGCTGACCGGTGCGGGCGGCGCGTTCTGCGCCGGGGCGGACCTGAAGGCGATGACGGCGGCACCGCCGGGAGACTCGTTCGGCCAGGGTGGCATGGACCTGTCGGTCATCGACGCGCTGCTGAAGGGCAGGCGGCTGACTAAGCCGCTGATCGCCGCGGTCGAGGGGGCAGCGATCGCCGGTGGCACCGAGATCCTCCAGGCCACCGACATCAGGATCGCGGGTCAGGGCGCGCGGTTCGGCATCTCGGAGGCGCGCTGGGGACTGTTCCCGCTCGGCGGCTCAGCGGTCCGACTGGTCCGGCAGATCCCGTACACGATCGCCGCCGACCTGCTGCTGACCGGCCGGCACATCACCGCCGGCGAGGCGCACCGGATCGGGCTGATCGGCGAGGTCGTGCCGGACGGCCAGGCCCTGGACCGGGCGCTCGAGGTGGCCGGCCAGATCGCCGCGAACGGTCCGCTGGCCGTCCAGGCCATCCTGCGGACGATCCGGGCGACCGAGGGCATGGCCGAGAACGAGGCGTTCGCCGTCGAGTCCCGGATCGGGATGGAGGTCTTCATGTCCGCCGACGCCAAAGAGGGCCCGCGCGCCTTCGCGGAGAAGCGCCCGCCGCTCTTCACCGGCCGCTGAGAGACCCGGTCACCTGCGGCGGGATGCGTGGCGATGGTGCCGCCCGGCGATCTGACGCCCGTAGGCGACGATATTGCTCAGGTAGCTGCCGGTGGCGTGGTCGAAGGCGCCACCGCAGGTGATCAGCCGGATGGCGGCGTACGGCACGGGCCCGTAGACCGCGCTGGTCGGAAACCTGGTCTTGACGTAGCGCCGGACCGCGGTGATGACGAACTGCGCGACCGAGCCGTCGGCCCGCTTGACGAAGACCTTGTCGCCCGGCCGCAGCAGCCTGAGCCGGAAGAAGATCCCCTCGCCGGCGACCGAGTCGACATGACCGGCGATGACCGCCGGGCCGATCGCGCCGGGCCTCGCACTGGCCGTATACCACCCCGCCACGCTGGTCGAGGTCGGGACCTGCAGGGTGCCGGCCTTAGTCGTGCCGAGCCGGATCAGCTTCGTGCGCACGCCGATGGCCGGGACGACGAGGAAGACCGGGCGGGGCACCGGATGGCGGCCCGCCGCCCTGGCCAGGGCGGCGGCCGGCCCGCTCGGCGCCTGCACGTGCGGGGTCGGCCCGAGCGGATAGCCGCTGCTTCCGCCGAGGGCGTTCACCGCGATCCCGATGACGCCGCCCAGCGCGACCACCGAGCCGGCCAGCAGGGTGATAAGTCCCGCCGGCCGGCTCGCTCTGGCCCTATGCCGTCCTCGCGTCATCTCACCACATCGGCAGCCCGGGACGCCGACCCCGGCGGAACCTGATCAGGCCGGAGGCGGCGATCAGCAGGCCAGCGCAGATGAACGCGAGCCAGGTGACGCCGGACGACTGCTGCGGCGGTGCCGTGCCGCCCAGGCCGGTGGCCGGGGCTCCCGCTGGCAGAACCTTGCTTCCCGCGGCATCCTCCAGGTTGTCGATCCTGAGCCGGCCAGGCTCATCGAGTACCACCAGGGTATGGATGGTGCCTGCCTGCAGAGTCAGCTTATTCAGGGCACGCTCGGTCGAACCGACCGCTTGCACGGTCATTCTGCCCCGTGACACGGCACGATACGAGGTCGCTGTCGCAAATGCCAGGTTTTTGCCGAGCAGGTCGGTACCCGCTCGCACCGTCACCAGGTGCTCGCGCATCGACGCCTGAATCACCCGGATCATGGCGTGCCCGCGCGGGCTGGTGAGCCGGTCGGTCAGCACCTGCAGGCGCAGCCCGGATGCCGGGCCCATGCCGGCCACGGTGTAGGCGTCGCCGGCCCGCACGTGGACGGCCGTGGACAGCACCGGCGCTGAGGACGACGCCGCGCCGGCCGGCCGCATCGCGACCGTGTAGGTGCCGACCGCGGCCCTCAGATACGGCGACACGGTCCCGTAGCTCACGTGATGCAGGACCAGTCGGGCGTGCGAATTGCCAAGCGAATACAGGTAGACGTCCACCGCGGGCGTATTAGGGGACAGGTGCGCCAGCCGCAGCCACCCGGCGGCCGGCGCGGCCGACGTGGCGGGCGCGGCGACCGATAGCAAGCCGGCCGACAAGGCACCGGCGGCGAGCACGTTGCGGAAGACGGCCAGCCTCGACGTTAACTTCATTGCTTCCTCCATCGCGGTTGTGTATTTCTTTCAGGGCGTACTGGCGAACACATTGAGCGGGCTCGGCGCGGCATAGTCGATACGGATGAAAGTCAGGCCATTTCGCGCGGTCATTAGGCGGAAAGTGGCGGGCTCCAGCGGCTGCCGCTGAGCGGCCATGAAGGCCATGATTCTCGCCAGCGACACCGGAGCCTCGACCCGGCTGTGGCTGGCGTTCACCGGGTTGCTGCCGCCGACCGTATCCCCGGCGGTGAGGTCGACCGACAGCAGCGGCATGCCCCGGCTCGAACCCGGCGCGGCACCGCCGAACCGCAGGATGGTCAGCTGGCCAATCCGGGACGCCAGCGGAGCAAGCATCTGCAGGATCCGCGAGTCCACCTGCCCGGCGCGCAGCTGCCGCGCGGCAGCGCCGACGGTGGCGATGTTGCCGTTGCCTAGCAGCTCGCGGCCGGCTACCAGCCGGGCTCGCTCGTCCGCTCGCAGCTGCCGCTCGTATCGCGATGCCGACCCGCTGGCCGCGGTCACCCTGATCTTGATCATGGCACGTCCCGAGCCGAAGCTGGCCAGGACGGCCGGCGCGTAGACGGTGGCCAGCCGGTGGTGCGGGAACATATTTCGGACCACGGCCGTCTCGACGACCACGTCGCTGCCTAAGGGATCCGGCGAATTCGGATAGAGAACCACGAACCGCTCCGAACCTAATCCGTGCGCGGCCAGCACATGACACATCACCGGATCGCAGGCCACCAGTGCGCTCCGCGCGACCCACTGCGTCATCCAGGCCGCGGCGCCGCTGCGCGCAGCGGTCGCCGCGCGCAGCGCGACGTCGGGCCTGGTCGTGAGCATCCGCACCGCCCGCGGCCCGGCGACCACGGTCGCGACCACGGCCACGATCCCGGCCAGGGCCAGCGCCAGCACGCGCTGCCTGGCTCGCCTGGCCGAAAGCGATCTGGCGTGCCTGGCGTAGTCTCGGTCCTCGCCGCCGGACGCCGACGCGGCCGGCCACGGGCCCACGAGAACCCGGCCCTTCTTCGGCCGGTCCGCGGGTCCTGGGATCGGGAGCGCCCGTGCGTCCGGATAAGCCACCGGCGGCCTCAGCCCGCCACGGCGGACTGACCGGGTCCGCGGATGCTCGAATTCATCGGCCGTATCTCCTACCATTCATCAAGGCAACTGGCGGATTATTGAGATATAGCATGCACATAGCGGCCGGGCGCTGCGATTCACGAATTGATATCGTACTTGTCAGTAATTTGCTGTCCCTAATTCGTGCTAATTAATACGGGAGAAGCCGATTAACTGGCTGGCCTGCCGTGCTGACTGGGTGACCGGTTCGCCGGGCCGGCGATACTGGCAGCGTGACGCAGGCTGGCGCCCGCGGATTCGTTCCCTCCGCAGACGGGTTCGCCTCCGCGCCGTCGCGCACAACCTCGGCCTCCAGTTGCCCGTGCGGGGCGTCTTCCTGACCAGGTACGCCCCGCGGCGCCGCCTGCCCAGGTCACATCCCGGCCACCCCGCGGGCGACGCGCAGCAGGTACTCCTTCCGGTTGAGCGGATTGCGGTCCGACCGCGGCCGGACCGGAACCTCGCCGGCGGCGGGCTGGTAGTGGTCGAAGGAGCTCGCCAGCACTCCCTCGCCGCGGGTCAGGGCCGGCAGCAGCCGCTGCAGCTGGTGCACATGAGCGGCCGGGATGTCTCCCGCCACGACCGACACCGGGCCCCTGGCGGACTGCTCGAGCGGGACGGCGCGCAGCCTGGCCAGCACCGGCAGGACCGGCCCGAGCGTGTCCGCCGGGATCTCGAGCGAGAACCGGTGCATCGGCTCGAACACCTCCGTTCCGGCCTGGCTCAGCGCGCTCATCAGGACCAGCGGGGTCAGGTTCCTGAAGTCCTCGGCTGAGCTCGACCACTTGCTCCAGCCGTACGGGGGTGGCGGCGTGTAGCCCGAGTGGGTCAGCGTCACCGTGATGTCCGTGACCTGCCAGCCGGCCAGTCCCTGCGTCAGCGTCTGCCGCACGGTCTCCTCGGTCGCCTTGAGAAACGCTGAGGTCAGCGCCCCGAGCTCGATCTCCAGCCGGAACGTCACGCCGGAGCCGGCCGCCGCCGGATCGACCCGCAGGCCGACCGTCGCGCGGAACGGGTTCGCTCCGCCCATGAACTCGACCGCGGCGCCCGGGCCGGCCGGCCGCTCGATGCAGATCGTCGTGCTCTCGCGGAACGCGACCGCCAGGCCGAACTCCTCGGCCAGGGTGGCGCCGATGACCTCCTTCTGCACCTCGCCGTAGAGCGAGACGAGCAGCTCGGCCCGGACGTCGTCCTGCCGCAGGTTGATCAGCGGGTCCTGCTCGGCCAGCTGGCTGAGCGCGGCGTGCAGCGCGGGCCGGTCGGCCGGGCTGGCCGGCACGACAACCGTTTCCAGCGTCGGCGGCGCGAAGTGGCGCTGGCTGACTGGGCGCTGGCTGACTGGGCGCTGGCTGACTGGGCGCTGGGTAACTGGGCGCCGGGTGACGTATGGCGGGGCGGACGTGACGGGCGGCTCCCCCACCGTGTCCCCGACCTGAATGCCGGACAGGCCCCAGAGCTTGCCGATCTGGCCGGCGGCGATCGACGGGCTCGGTGCGGCCAGGCCGCGGTCGAAGACGCTGACTGCGGTGATCTTGGCCGCGCCGTCCCGGCCGGCCTGCACCCGGTCCCTGGCCCGCAGCGTGCCGGCGAACATCCGGACGTAGGCGATCTTCTCCCCGGCTGGCCCGCGCTCGACCTTGAAGACTGCCGCCGATACCGGTCCGGCGGCCCCGGCCCCGGCGTCTGCGGCCGGCAGCAGGCCGGTCAGGCCGGCCGTCAGGCCGTCCACGCCGGCGCCGGTCATCGCGGAGCCGAAGAACACCGGGTGCACCAGCGCCCGCCTGGACTGCGCGGCGAGGGCCGCGGTGAGCCGGCCGCAGGACAGGCCCGCCTCGTCGTCGACGTAATCGGCCAGCAGCGCGTCGTCCTGATCGGCCAGCACCTCGGCCAGCCGGGCGGTGAAGTCAGGGTCGCCAGCCCCGTACGGCCGCACGCCGGCGCCGCGCGTGCCCTGGCCGCGCGGGCTGCCCATCGCGACCACCGCGGGGGTGAGGCGCCGGGAGATCGCGTGCAGCACCCGCCTGCCGTCCGCACCCGCGCGATCGATTTTGTTCACAAAAATGAGGGTGGGTATTTCCAGCCGCTGCAGCGTCCGCATCAGCACGATGGTCTGCGCCTGGACGCCCTCGACGGCCGAGACGACCAGCACCGCGCCGTCGAGCACGCCGAGCACCCGCTCCACCTCGGCGATGAAATCCGGGTGGCCGGGCGTGTCGATCAGGTTGACCGTGACGTCGTCGACGGCGAACGACACGACAGCGGACTTGATCGTGATGCCGCGCTGCCGTTCCAGCGCCAGCGAGTCGGTCTGGGTACTCCCGTCATCGACGCTGCCGACCTCGTCGATGACACCGGCGGCGAACAGGAGCCGCTCGGTCAGGGTGGTCTTACCGGCGTCTACATGCGCCAGGATCCCCAGGTTCAGCGTTCGCACGAAGCGTCATGTCCTTTGAAGAGGCAAAAGTTCCTTCCTGGTGGGACATGAACGCTGCTCGCATCTGGGCTCTCCTCGGTCGGCTCGATCGCCGGCCGCGCCGGCCGCCGGTGGTAGTGCAGCAGACCCGCGGCGCTGCGGGCAACCTATTTACGGGCGCGCGGCCCGGGCGGCGACGTCGCGGACCAGCGCCTCGGCCTGGTCAGCCGTGCGGAGCCTGATAAAGGTCAGATGGGCGTTCGCCGGGTCGGCCTGCGCGGAGAGGTAGCGCTCCCGGTACTTGTGGTGGCTCGTCCAGGCCCAGGCCAGGATCGATTCCTCGCGGTTGAACAGGAACCGCCACTCCTCGCGGTTGCCGTTCCACAGCTCGGCCCTGGTCGCCATCCGGCGCAGCGTCCGCGCGATCAGCTGGCGCATCACCCGGTGCCTCGGCGGGTCCAGCCAGAGCACCGTGTCGGCCCGGCTCCAGATGACGTCGCGCACCTTCGAGTAGTTGCCGTCGACGACCCAGGCCGGGCCGGCCGTGAATTCCGCCACCCGCCGCCGGAATTCGCCGGTCTCCAGCGGCTGCCAGCCCGGCTGGTGGAACACCGCGTCGAGCTCCAGGTGCGGGATGTCGAGGGCGGCGGCGATGCGCCTGGCCAGGGTCGACTTTCCTGACCCGGTGTTGCCGACGACCGAGATCCGCTGCACCTGGCCAGTATCGGCCACGACCGGGCGGTCAGGCGAACGAAATCCGCGCCCGCCCGCCCGCCGCCCGGTGCGGGGCCGACCAGGGCCCGGCCGCAATCGGGCGCACCGGGCAATTTGCGCTGCCCGCGGCCGCTGGGACGGCCAGGCGCGCGACTTATCATTACTTTGCGTCGTCTTGCCGCCCGATTCTCGATTGTTTGCGAAGTTCGAGCGGCGCAAACTAATGATAAGTCATGTTGATCTTGGTTCTCGGAGAGCTGGCCGTGCGGCACGGCGGCATCGCCAGGCGCTCGCTCCGTCACCTTCGGCCGCACCCAGCCAGCCCGCCGCCCAACCAGCCGCCCAGCCAGCCAGCCAGCCCAGCCGCCCAGCCAGCCCGCCGCACCCAGCCAGCCCGCCGCACCCAGCCAGCCGCACCCAGCCAGCCCAGCCGCCCAGCCAGCCGCACCCCGGGCCCACCCCTGCCCACCCAGGGCCCGCCCCGGCCCGGCAAGAGTTAGAACGTGTTCTAGATTTCCTCTTGCCGCCCCTGGCGGATCATGTTTCACTTCGATCCGTGAGCCAGCCGCAACCAGTCCGCGCGCCGCTGCATGCCCCGCTGGAGATCTCGTTCGACTACACGCGATCCCTCGGCCCGACGCTGAGCGAGTTCGTCACCGCGCTCGCCGGGCGCCGGATTCTGGGGGCGATAGCGTCCGACGGCCGGGTGCACGCGCCGCCGTTCGAGTACGACCCGGTCACCGGCGCGCCGCCGGCCGAGCTCGTCGAAGTCGGACCCGGCGGCACGGTCGTGAGCTGGACGTGGACGGACCGCCCGATCGCCGGGCAGCCGCTTGACCGCCCGTTCGGCTGGGCGCTGATCCGGCTGGACGGCGCGGACACCTCGCTGCTGCACGCCGTCGATGCGGGCTCCGCCGGGCAGCTGCGGACCGGGCTGCGGGTGCGGCCGCGGTGGTCGGCGGAGCGCTCCGGTTCCGGCATCACCGACATCGCCTGCTTCGAGCCCGAGCCGCCGGGCGCGACCGCCGCCGGGCCCGCCGAGCCCGCCAGGCGAGCCGAGCCCGCCGAGCCTCCCGCGCCTCCCGCGCCTCCCGAGCCGGTGACGATGATCACGACTCCGGTCCGCCTCAGCTACGACCACACCGTCTCTCCCGGGGAGAGCAGCTACCTGCTCGCCCTGGCGCAGGGCCGGCTGATCGGCCAGCGCTGCCCGCGCTGCGGCAAGGTCTACCTGCCGCCCCGCGGTGCCTGCCCGGTCGACGGGGTGCCGACCCAGGACGAGGTCGAGCTGCCGGACACCGGGATCGTGACCACGTTCTGCGTGGTGAACGTGCCCTTCACCGGGCAGCGGGTGCCCACGCCGTACGTCGCGGCCTCGGTGCTGATCGACGGCGCTGACATCGCGATCCAGCACCTGATCCTGGGCTGCCCGCCGGAGGAGGTCAGGATGGGGATGCGGGTCAGGGCGGTCTGGAAGCCGCGGGAGGAGTGGGCGATCGGGGCGCACAATATCGATCACTTCGAGCCGACCGGCGCGCCGGATGCACCCTACGACTCCTTCGCCCACCACCTGTGAACCCCCTCACCCGTGACCTAGGACTGCGGACATGACAGACGTCGCCGTGATCGGATTCGCCCAGGCGCCGAACCAGCGGCACTCCCCCGCCACCACGAACGGCGTCGAGATGCTGGTGCCGATCTTCGGCGAGGTCTTCGCCGCGACCGGCCTGACCAAGGACGACATCGGCTTCTGGTGCTCGGGATCATCGGACTACCTGGCCGGGCGGGCCTTCTCCTTCGTCTCGGCGGTCGACGCGATCGGCGCGTTCCCGCCGGTGATGGAATCGCACGTCGAGATGGACGGCGCCTGGGCGCTGTACGAGGCGTGGCTCAAGATCCTGACCGGCGAGGCCGAGATCGCGCTGGCCTACGGCTTCGGCAAGTCCTCGGCCGGCCACCTGCGCCAGGTGCTCGCGCTGCAGCTCGACCCGTACCTGGTCGCGCCGCTGTGGCCGGACTCGGTATCGATCGCGGCGCTCCAGGCCAGGCTGGGGATCGAGGCCGGACTGTGGTCGGAGCGCGAGATGGCGCAGGTCGCGGCGAGGTCCCGAGTTTCAGCGATAACAAATTCTCGCGCGCTGGTCGCCGGCCAGACCTCGGTCGGCGAGCTGCTTGATCAGCCGTACGTCGCCGACCCGCTGCGGGCGCACGACTGCGCGCCGGTCACCGACGGAGCGGCCGTCGTCATCCTGGCCGCCGGGGACCGGGCCCGCGAGCTATGCCAGCGCCCGGCCTGGATCAGCGGGTTCGAGCACCGGATCGACTCGGCGTCGCTCGGCGCGCGGGACCTGACCCAGGCACCCTCGGCGGCCAGCGCCGGCGCGGCGGCCGGCGCCGGGCGGGCGCAGGTGGCCGAGCTGCACGCGCCGTTCACGCATCAGGAGATCATCCTGCGCCGGGCCCTCGGCCTGAGCGACGGCGCGACGATCAGCCCGTCCGGCGGCGCGCTGTGCGGGAACCCGATGTTCGCCGCCGGCCTGGCCAGGATCGGCAGCGCGGCGGCCGAGATCATGTCCGGCCGGGCCGACGTGGCGCTCGGTCACGCGACCAGCGGACCCGCGCTGCAGCAGAACCTCGTCTGCGTGCTGGAGACCCGACCGGGAGACGCCCCATGACAGGCAAGCAGCGGGCCGCGGTGCTCGGGACCGGGCAGACGCACCACCGCAGCAAGCGCACCGACGTGTCGATGGCCGGGCTGTGCCGCGAGGCGGTCGACCGCGCGCTCGCCGACGCGGGGATGACGGCCGACCAGGTCGACGCGGTCGTCGTCGGGAAGGCCCCTGACCTGTTCGAGGGCGTCATGATGCCCGAGCTGTACCTGGCCGACGCGCTCGGCGCGGTCGGCAAGCCGCTGCTGCGGGTGCACACCGCCGGCTCGGTCGGCGGCGCGACCGGCATCGTCGCCGCCAGCCTGATCCAGGCGGGCGTGCACCGGCGGGTGCTGGCCGTGGCGTTCGAGAAGCAGTCGGAGTCCAACGCGATGTGGGCGCTGTCGATCACGCCGCCGTTCGCGATGCCCGTGCTGGCCGGGGCGGGCGGCTACTTCGCGCCGCACATCCGCTCCTATATCCGGCGGTCGGGCGCGCCGGTGCAGATCGGCGCGATGGTGGCGGCCAAGGACCGCCGCAACGGCGCGCGTAACCCGTACGCCCATCTGCGCCAGGCCGACATGACGGTGGAGAAGGTGCTGGCCTCCCCGATGCTGTGGGATCCGGTCCGCTACGACGAGACGTGCCCGTCGTCGGACGGGGCGTGCGCGGTCGTGCTCGGCGATCAGGCCGCGGCCGAGGCCTCGGAGCGCCCGGTGGCCTGGATCCGGGCGACGTCGATGCGGACGGAGCCGACCATGTTCTCCGGCAAGGACAACGTGAACCCGCGAGCGGGGGCCGACGCCGCCGCCGCGCTGTGGCGGGCCGCCGGGATCACCAGCCCGGTCGACCAGATCGACGCGGCCGAGATCTACGTGCCGTTCTCCTGGTTCGAGCCGATGTGGCTGGAGAACCTGGGCTTCGCCGAGCCAGGCCGCGGCTGGCGGATGACCGAGGCCGGCGAGACCGAGATCACCGGGTCCCTGCCGGTCAACCCGTCGGGCGGGGTACTCAGCTCCAACCCGATCGGGGCGTCCGGCCTGCTGCGGTTCGCCGAGTCGGCGATGCAGGTGATGGGCAAGGCGGGTGAGCACCAGGTGGCCGGCGTCAGGACCGCGCTCGGCCACGCTTACGGCGGCGGCTCGCAGTATTTCTCGATGTGGGTCGTCGCCGACACCCCGGACTGAGAGCGGCACCTAGGTCAGGCGTAGCTGACCGGCAGCCTCTTGATCCCGTTCAGCCAGCCGGAGCGGAGCCGCTCGGCATCGCCGGACTTGCGGATGGACGGCATGGCGTCGGCGATCGCGTTGAAGATCAGGTCGATCTCGAGCCTGGCCAGGTTGGCGCCCACGCAGTAATGGGCCCCGGTGCCGCCGAAGCCGAGATGCGGGTTCGGGTTCCGGGTGATGTCGAACTGGTCGGGTGCCTGGAAGACGTCCTCGTCGAAGTTGGCCGACCGGTAGAAGAGACCCAGTCGCTGGCCGGCCTTGATCTCCTGGCCGCCGAGCGTGGTGTCGGCCCTGGCCGTCCGCTGGAAGGCCGTCACCGGGGTCGCCCACCGGACGATCTCGTCCGGCGCGGTGGCCGGCCGCTCCGCGAGGTAACGGTCCCACTGGCCGGGGTGATCGAAGAAGGCGAGCATCCCGTGCGAGATCGCGTTGCGCGTGGTCTCGTTGCCGGCCACCGAGAGCAGGATCACGAAGAACCCGAACTCATCGGCCGACAGCTCGCCGCCGTCGATCTGCGCGTTCACCAGCTTCGTGACGATGTCGTCGCGCGGGCACTGCCTGCGGTCCTCGGCCATCACCATCGAGTAGCCGACCAGCTCGGCCGCGGCCGCCTGCCCGACGTCGCCGAACTCGGGATCGTCGTAGCCGATCATCAGGTTCGACCATTCGAAGATCTTCTTCCGGTCGTCCTGCGGCACGCCGAGCAGCTCGGCGATGGCCTGGAGCGGAAGCTCGCAGGCGATGTCGGTTACGAAGTCGCCGGTTCCCTGCGCCAGCGCGGTCGCGACGATCCGCTCGGCTCGCTCGGTGAGCACGCTGCGCAGGTTGCCGATGGCCCGGGGGGTGAACCCGCGGGAGATGATGCCGCGCAGCTTGGTGTGATGCGGCGGATCGATATTGAGCATGATCAGCCGCTGCATGGCCAGGGTTTCCTCGGTCTGCACCTGGCTCAGCCTGATGATCGCGGTGTTCTCCCAGCTTCCGAACAGATCGCTGTTCCGCGAGATTTCCACGATGTCGGCGTGCCTGCTGACGACCCAGTAACCCTCGTCGTCGAAGCCGCCAGCGCCGCGCGGCTGGGCATTCCACCAGACCGGAGCCGACCGCCGGAGCTCGGCGAACTCCGCGGCAGGCACGCGATGGGCATAGATGTCAGGGTCGGTGAAGTCGAATCCTGGCGGTATCAGCGGCTCGGCCATCAGTCCTCCCCGACTGGAACGCGTTCTAGCTGATTGAACCACGACCGGCCGCGCTGGTGAACCTCCCTGGGCCGAAAACAAGAACACGTTCTACTATGTGAGGAACACCGGGCCGACGGACTGACCGGCACCCTAGCCGGGGCGCGGGTCACCGGCGAGCAGGAGGCGCAGTGGGCACAGCCGTGATCGTCGAGGCCGTCCGCACCCCGATCGGCAAGCGCGGCGGCAGCCTGTCCGGCCTGCACGCCGCCGAGATCCTCGGAGCCGCGCAGCGGGGCCTGGTCGAGCGATCCGGAATCGATCCCGCGCTGGTCGAGCAGGTCGCCGGCGGCTGCGTGACGCAGGCGGGCGAGCAGTCGAACAACGTGACCAGGACCGCCTGGCTGCACGCCGGGCTCCCCCAGCAGGCCGGCTGCCTCACCCTGGACGCGCAATGCGGGTCGGCCCAGCAGGCCGCGCACCTGATCGCCGGCCTGATCGCCGCCGACGCCATCGACACGGGCATCGCCTGCGGCGTCGAGGCGATGAGCCGGGTACCGCTCGGCACGGCCGCCATGGCGGGCGCGACGAGCCCGCGGCCGGCGTCGTGGAGCATCGACATGCCCAATCAGTTCGAGGCGGCCGAGCGGATCGCCCGGCGGCGCGGCCTTACCCGCGCCGACCTGGACGCCTTCGGGCTGCGCTCGCAGCGCAACGCCGCCGCGGCCTGGGCGGCCGGGCACTTCGACCGCGAGGTCATCGGCGTCAAGGCGCCCGTGCTCGGCGCCGACCGCCAGCCGACCGGCGAGACCGCGACGGTCGACCGGGATCAGGGCCTGCGGGAGACGACGCTCGAAGGCCTGGCGACGCTGAAGCCAGTACTGCCTGACGGCCTGCACACGGCAGGCACGTCGTCGCAGATCTCCGACGGCGCCGCGGCGCTGCTGCTGGTCGACGAGCGCCGGGCCGGCGACCTCGGCCTGCGGCCGCGGGCCAGGATCGTGGCCCAGTGCCTGATCGGCGACGAGCCTTACTATCACCTGGACGGCCCGGTCGCCGCCACCGAGCGGGTGCTGCGCCGCAGCGGCATGTCGATCAGCGACATCGACGTGTTCGAGGTCAACGAGGCGTTTGCGTCGGTCGTACTGTCCTGGATGAGCGTGCACGAGCCCGATCCGGACCGGGTCAACGTCAACGGCGGCGCGATCGCGCTCGGCCACCCGGTTGGCAGCACCGGGTCCCGGCTGCTCACTACCGCCCTGCACGAACTCGAGCGGCGCGACGCCAGCGTGGCGCTCGTCTCGATGTGCGCCGGCGGCGCGATGGCCACCGCCACGATCATCGAGCGCATCTAGCGCCCCGGGCCAGGCTCTGACCCTCGGACCGGCCGCGGTTACCCTGGCTCGGCGTCGTCCTCGATCGCGATGCCGAGGGCGCCGGCCAGGATGAAGGCCAGCGCGACGGCGTCGGCGCTGGTAACGATGGCGCCGCGCATGCTGGTCACTCCGCTGATCCCGGCCAGCTCGCAGCGGGTCAGCCTGGCTCCGGTCATCCGGGCGCCAGAGAACTGCGCCCCGGTCAGGTCACATCCCTCGAAGCGGGCGCCGCGCAGATCGGCGTCGCCGAAGTCGGCCTGCTCCATCCGGCAGCCGGTGAACACGACGTCGTCGAACTTGCTGGCCCGGAACGAGGCCAGGTCGATCCGGCACCCGTCGAAGGTGACGTCACGCAGGTGATCATCGAGCCAGGACAGCCCGGTCATCCGGCTCGCCGTGACCGACACCCGGGTCAGGGAGCAGTCAAGCGCGCGCAGGTTGGCCAGGTCACACCGGTCGAACGCGACATCGCGGATCAGCGTCCGCCGCAGCCGGGCCTGACTGAGGTTGACGTTGCCATACCGGCACGCCTCGATCTCGGCTCCGGTTACCTCGTGGCCGGACAGGTCCAGGTCAGCGAAGGCGAGCAGCTCGTAGACGCGGCCGTCCTCCAGATCCTGATCGGCGAGCGAGGCCGCCGGCAGCTCGGCCGGGAGGTCGGGCGCCGCAGGCTGGGGCGGCACTTTCTTCCGCGCGCGATCGGTTCGGCCAGCCACCCGGTCATGCTACCGGCGCGATGAGGGCGTGTTCCTCAGCCCTTCTGGCGCGGTGGGCGAGCCTGACGGCGGCGGTGTTTGATGGGACGGTGTCGATTGTGCTGAGCAAGCCAGGAGTCGACGGGCTGAGCGAGACCGTGCGCGTGCTGCGGGAGTGGCAGTACGACGGGGCACCGATGCAGCTGCATCCAGGGGATCTCGGCTGGCACTGGCGGTTCGGCGCCGAGGCGACGGCCGCGGCGCTCCGGACCTGGAGCCGCGACGGGCAGATTCTCGCCGTCGGGCTGCTGGACGGTCCCGGGCTGGTACGACTCGCGATCGCGCCAGCCGCTCAGCACGACGAGGAGCTGGCCAGGCAGATGGTCGCCGACGTGGCTCAGCCCGAGCGCGGCATCCTGCCGCAGGGGAACGCCGACATCGAAGCGCGAACCGGCGCGGTGTTCCAACGGCTGCTGGTCGATGACGGATGGAACGCCGGCGAGCCGTGGACACCGCTGCGGCGCGACCTCGCGGAGCCGGTGCAGGACAGTGGCGTGCGGATCGAGGTGACCGGTCCCGAGCGGGCCCGCGCGCGGGCCGCCGTTCAGCGCGCGGCGTTCAGCGGGTCGACGTTCACGGACGAGCGCTGGCATGCGATGGCCGCCGGGTCGCCGTACGCCGACGCCCGGTGCCTGGTCGCGTACGACGACCGGGACACCGCGGTGGCGGCCGCGACGGTGTGGTCGGCCGGTCCGCGCAGGCCAGGGTTGCTCGAACCGATGGGCGTGCACCGCGAATATCGCGGTCAGGGCTACGGCACCGCGATCACCGTCGCCGCGGCGGCTGCCCTGCGGGAACTGGGCTCGTCGAGCGCGATCGTATGCACGGCGAGCTCCAACGCCGGCGCCGTCGCCACCTACAAGTCGGCCGGCTTCCAGCAGCTCCCTGACGTGCCGGACCTGCACCGCAGCGCCTAGCGAAGTTGATCGGCCGTTCGGCTTAACCTGGCTTGCGGCCCGCCCCGGCGTAGAACCAGGCTCGCTCGGGATGCTCGGGCGGCGCGCCGTCCGGGCGCCAGAGCGGCAGGAAGACCAGGCCGGGCTCGACCATGTCGAAACCTTCGAAGAAGCGCATGATCTCCGCCGCCGTCCTGGTGTGAGCGGCCGCTGTCGTGCCCTTGTACAGGTCCTTGACCTGGGCAGCGGCGCCGGGAGCCGCCTCGTCGGTGGCATGGGAGATGACCAGGAAGCTGCCCGGGGCCAGTCCGCTGGCGAACCGGCGCACCACGTCGGCCGGGCCATCGGAGTCGGGCACGAAATGCAGCACCGTGACCATCAGCAAGCCAACCGGCTGGCTGAAGTCGATCAGCGCGGTCACGTCCGGATGACTGAGCACGACTTCGGGATGACGCAGGTCAGCCTTGATGACCGTCGCCAGCGGGTTGCCGCTCAGGATCTGCCTGCTGTGCGCGACCGCGACCGGGTCGTTGTCGACGTAGGCCACCCGGGCAGCCGGGTCGCCCCGCTGCGCGATCTCGTGCACGTTCTCCTGCGTCGGAATGCCGGATCCCAGATCGAGGAACTGGCGGATTCCGGCCTCGAGCAGGAACCGGACCGCGCGGCCGAGGAACGCCCGGTTCTCGGCCACGATGTACCTGGCATGCGGCTCGGCCTGCAGCAGCCGGCGGGCAAGCTCACGGTCGGCGGCGAAATTGTGGTGGCCGCCGAGGAAATAGTCATACAGCCTGGCCACGCTGGGCCGGTCTGTTTCCACCCCTTCGGGGATCAGCCCCGTATCGGTCATCGGCGCTCCTTGTCGGCGCCGGGCGGCGCGTCATCGGCGGCATCCTCGCTGGCGGCCCTGGCCCGCCGGTACTCGGCCAGCTTCTCGTCAAGCTGGCGCACGGCCGGCGTGTCCTGCGCCACCTGCAGCTGGCGCCGCAGCAGATCGACCCGGCGGGCGATCCGCCGGGAGCTGTTCAGGGTGGTGAGCCTGGCCGAGTCGGCCAGCATCTCGCACGCCTCCTCGTACTCGCGCTGCTTGATCAGCGCTTCCGCGCGGAAGGCTAGCGTGAGAGCGCTGTTATGCAAATTAAGCGGAGTAACCAGGCCCAGTGACCGGCGCGCCGCGTCCGATGCGTCCACCGGCATGTTGAGCCGGAGCGCGCACTCGCTCTCCGTGCCCCAGTAGAACGACCGGTCATAGAAGTACCACCACGGCGAGCGCGGAGTGTCGTCGCTGATGACCGCCAGGGCTTCCTGCTCCCGGTCGAGTGCCGCCTGGCAGCGGCCGACCTGGCCGGCCGCCGCGTAGGCGCGCGCGGTCACGTCGGCGGCGTAAGCCACCGCATACGAGCTCCCGCTGGCCTTCGCTGCCTGCAGCGCCGCCTGGGCGTGGTCGACGGCGTGGCCGGGGCGCTGCCGGACAGCGGCCAGCTGGCTGGACGCGGACAGCGTGTAAGCGACCAGGTCGTTGTTGCCGGCCCGGTAGGCCGCCGACCGGGCGTCGTCGTAGTAGTAGCGCGCTGCCTTGTGGTCGCCGAGGTTGAACATCAGCCAGCCGATCAGCTGCGTCAGGTCGCCGTAGGCGGTCAGCGCCTGGCTGGTCACGATCTCGGGCACGTTCCTGGCCAGCGCCGCCATCGCCGCCCGAAGCGCCATCGCCGGCTGCAAGGTGATGCGCGGCCCGACCGCACCGCCCAGCCGGCGCAGGCCAGCCACGACCTCGCCGGTGTAGCTGACGATCGCGAGGTCCGGCTGAATCCGGCCCGATCTGGATGTCCCCGCGATCCGGGGCACCTCGAGCACCGGCGCCGCGGCCACGACCGCCAGCGCCGTGCTCGCCTCGAGCAGCAGCGTCCGGCGCCGCAGCCTGATGCCGGGCTCGTCGCCATCGCCCGGCTGCTGAAGGGCGCTGGCTTCGGCCTGCCTGATCAGCTCCAGGGCCACGTGCAGGGGCGAGGATGGCTGGCCGGCGATCTCGGCCGGGACCGGCGCCATGCCGTGCCCGGCGAGCGGCCGGTCCCGAATTGGGCGTGTCTGCCTGTCCCGGGCCGTGCAGGCTGAACGGGGTGAGCACGTGGCCCTGAGCACGCTCGCGCACCTGAAGGCCGGCCACCGGCACGGGCTTGGCGCCGTAGTCCTGGCAGTCGGTCAGCAGGTCGGTGACCCTGCACTCGTAGAGCCTGGCGAGCCGGTCGAGGGTGTCGAGCGACGGCGAGTGGCCCGTCTGCCCTGGCCATTGCTCCCAGTACGAGAAGCTCTTGAAGGTCTTCGGATCGTCCGGCCACAACTCGGTCCAGCGTTCCGCTGCCTGCGGCTGGCTCCAGCCGTGCGCCTGGCGCAGCGCCACCCGGGGGTTGACGCGGTATGCGACCTGAAAGACGGCTCCGATCTCAGCCCAGCTCCGCCCTTGCTGACGCAGTTGCGCGGCCTGCAGCGCCTGTGCCTGACGAACGCTTCGCGGCTTTCCTGTCACACCCGCTTCCTTCGCGCATTTGTTCGCGGTATTGGCAGCTCGTTTCCGTCCCTGCTCTGACGGTAACCCCGAATCATTGGTTCCCGGGCCCTTATGGCTCCGTTTCTCCCTGGCGAACGGGGAGAATCTGATGACGCGGCCTTCACGTCCCGAATTGGATCAACTATGGCCGTAGCAAGTCGCCAGTCCGCAGCAACGGAGCACGGTCGCTGGCAAAGGTCCGACAAGTCAGCGAGTACCTGTATTCGTGGCCTATCCGCCGCGATCTACTCCGTACTGGATGTGACCGATGACGTACCCGTCGAGCGGCAGCAGTTATGTCGCCGCTAGGGCATGGACTGAGTCACGCCGCAGCCGGCTTGAGCTTGCTGTCGTTCCAGCCGCAGTCCGGATCGCGCGGCTGTGGACGGCTGATCAGCTCGCCCCGGCCGGCCAGGCGCCCGGTCCCGCCAGCGCCGACCTCATCGACTCCGCCGTGCTGGCTGTCTCCGAGCTCGTCACCAACGCCATCCAGGCGGTCAGCCGGGTGACGGCGGCCGGCCAGGCACCGGCGGCGGCCATTCCCGGCAGCACGCTGATCGCCCCCGTGCTAGCGAGCAACGCGCTCGCCGGATCGGCCCGGCCGCCCGAGGCCGCCGGGCGCGCGCACAGCTCGGGCAGCGTCAGCACGACCCTGCCCGGCCGGATCCTGTCCTTCGGCGACCTGCCCTACGGGCTTGGCCTGCCCGGTACGGGACTGTCATCCGGTTCGGGACTGTCGTCCGGCTCGGTCCGGCAGGCTGTCCCGGTGCGGCCGCCCGCGCCGGCCAGGGTCTCGCTGGTCATCCTGCGCTTCCCGGCGCGCGTGCGGATCGAGGTCCGCGACAGCTCGCCCGTTCCGCTACCGCCCACCTGCCATCGTGACGCCGATGACGAAACCGGCCGCGGCCTGACCGTGGTCGCCGCCCTGGCGCAGAGCTGGGGCTGGCAGCCAGCGGCGTTCGGGAAGGTGGTGTGGTGTGAGCTGGCCAGTTAGCCCGGCTACAGCGCAGATAGCCGGGCTAACTGGCCTGAAAGGGCCGGGTCGCCTAATGGGTCATAATCCATTGGTTGATCAAAGCGAACGACTCATCGGCCGACGGATGCAACGCGATGTCGTGGCCGGTACCGGCAATCACGTCAACGCTCAAGCTGGAGGATGACGAATAGTATGGCTGTTCAGTGGCGAGCAGAACGCCCGGCTGCGGGCAGTCGAGCACCGGCGGGGCGGTACAGAAGATGGCGTCTTGTGCCCCGATCACGACGAGCACGGCCACGGTAATGCGGTCCGAGACGTTGAGCCCGGCAGGCAGTGCCCAGGTCGTGGCGAGCGTCGCGAGATCGGTGGCCGGGACGACGTCCTTGTGGGCCTCGTCGTAGCTGATGACGGCGGGATCGGCCGACGGCGCGTAGAAGTCCGCCGAGCGGTCGCCGGGCAGGGTGGTCAGGTAGCCCGGGTCAAGGCCGCTCAGCATGAACTGCGGATCGAGGGCCGCGGGATACAGCAGCGAGGTCAGGGTCGTGGCGAAGCCGAGCCCGACCCCGGGCACGTGCAGCAGGCCGGTGATGACAACCCGGCTCACGTCGTTGTAGGTGCCGGCCTCCTGGATTGCGATGACTGAGCCAAGTGAGTGCCCGATCAGATTCACCTGACTGAAGCCGAGGCTAGCCCGGAGCCAGCCGACGATCTGATGCAGGACGTACGCCTCGGTGGTGATCGTGAGGCTGGTGCTCGGCGGGTGGCTGCTGGCACCGGTGCCGAGGCGGTCGTAGTCGAAGGTCGCCCGTCCGGCCTGCAGCGTCTTGTCGACGTAGGAGTAGAGCGCCGGGTCGACCGGCCAGTTCCAGTACGACCTGTTGTAAGTCGCGCCTGGCGTCGTGACATCGACCTCATGCGGCCCGGTTGCCCAGGTCACGGGCACGCAGTAGGTCGCCGAGATAGTCTGGCTGGCCGGCTGGCCCGAGGCCAGCGCAACCGGAAGGCTGATGCTCCGGCAGGTGCCGTCACTGCTGCCGGCCGCCAAGGCCGGACTCGCGGCAGAAAGCTGCCAGGCCAGCCCGGTGGTGACGAGCCCGGTGGTGACGAACAGGGCTAAAACGGCTGGTGTACGTCTCATCTGTCGAACTCCTGGTGGCAGAAGTCCGGCCCCGGGATCAGGTTATGCCAGCCGCGTTACGGATGCTGGCTGCTGACCGAGATGACCTCGCCGGTCAGGTACGAGGCGTAGTCGCTGGCCAGGAAGACCATGACGTTCGCTACCTCCCATGGTTCTGCCGACCGGCCGAACGCCTCCTTCGTGACCAGCTCGTCCAGCACGTCCTCGCTCATCACCTTGGCCAGGAACGGGTGCATCGCCAGGCTCGGCGACACAGCGTTCACCCGGATCCCGTGCTCGGCCACGTCCATCGCCGCGCACCTGGTCAGCGCCATGACCCCGGCCTTCGCGGCGGCATAGTGCGCCTGGCCGGGCTGGGCCCGCCAGCCGAGCACCGACGCGTTGTTGACGACCGCGCCCCCGCCGCCCTGGGCCACCAGCTGGCGCAGCGCGGCCCGGGTGCAGCGCAGCGTGCCCGTCAGCGTGACGTCGAGCACGCGCGACCAGTGCTCGTCGGTCATCTCGAGCACCGAGGCGGTCCCGCCGAGGCCGGCATTGTTGATCATGACGTCGATCCGGCCGTACCGCTGCACCGCTCCGCCGATCAGGGCCTGGACCTGCTCCTCGCTGGTCACGTCACAGGGCAGCGACCAGACCCGGTCGGCACCGTAGCGCCCGGCTAGCTCCTCGTGGCTGGCGGTCAGCCGGGCGGCGTGCGCGTCGCTGAGCGCGAGGCGCGCCCCTTCCTCCAGGCAGCGGCGCGCGGCGGCACCGCCGATCCCGGTTCCCGCCGCGGCCGTCAGCACGACGACCTTGCCGGCCAGCAGGTCCCGGCCAGGCGGCGGGGCCCCATGGGCGCCAAGCGGCGGAGCCCCGTCGGCGCCAGGCGGCGCACCGCTCGTCATTCCGAGCCCTGCGCCGGAGCCTGGGCCGGAGCCCCGGCCGGAGCCTCGGCCGGTGCCGGAGACGGCTCGCGTGGCAGCCCGAGCACCCGGCCGGCGATGATGCCCAGCTGGATCTCGTCCGACCCGCCGTAGATCGTGTCGGCCCGGCTGAACAGGTAAAGCCGCTGCCACGCGTCGAGCTCGTACGGCGCGGCCCTGGCGACCAGCGCGCGCGCCCCCGCCACTTCCATGGCCAGCTCCCCGAGGGCCTTGTGCCAGCGGGCCCAGAGCAGTTTCATGACGGACGCTTCCGCGCCCGTGCCGGACTCGGGCCGGTCGGCCGCGGCGAGGGTGTCGACCGCGCACGCGCGGAGTACTTCCAGACCCACCCGGGCCCGGGCGATCTTCTCGCGCAGGGCCGGATCGGGGCGCCCCCGCCTGGCTTGCGCCACGATCTCGTCGAACTCGCGCCGGAATTGGATCTGCTGGCCGAAGGTCGCCGCCCCGCGCTCGACTCCGAGCAGGTACCGGGCCACCTTCCAGCCCTCTCCTGGCTCGCCGAGCACGAGGTCAGCGTCGGTCCTGGCCCCGTCGAAGAAGACCTCGGTGAACTCGCTGGTGCCGGTCAGCTGGCGGATCGGCCGGACCGTGACCCCCGGCTGGCGCATCGGCACCAGCAGCATCGACAGCCCGCTGCTGCGCCGCGAACCTGGCTCGGTCCTGGCCAGCACGAAGCACCAGTCGGCGACGTGCGCCAGTGATGTCCAGACCTTCTGGCCGGTGACCTCCCAGTGGTCACCGGCCAGCCGTCCGGCCGTGGCGATCGAGGCCAGGTCAGAGCCGGCGCCGGGCTCGGAGAATCCCTGGCACCACAGCTCGGTCACCGACGCGATGGCGGGCAGGAAACGGCGCCGCTGCTCCGGCGTGCCGAAGGCGATCAGAGTCGGGCCGAGCAGCTGCTCGCCCATGTGACTGACCCTGGCCGGCGCGTCAGCCCTGGCGTACTCCTCGTGGAAGATCATCTGCTGGCTGATCGTCGCGCCGCGCCCGCCGTGCTCGGCGGGCCAGCTCAGCGTGGCCCAGCCGGCCGCCGACAGGCGCCGGTCCCAGGCCAGCCGCTCCTCGAACGCCTCATGTTCGCGGCCAGGACCGCCGGCTCCGCGCAGCCCGGCGAACTCGCCGGTCAGGTTCGCCGCCAGCCAGTCGCGAAGCCCGGTCCGGAACTCCTCGTCACTGAGGGTCGCCGGCGAAGCCGCCGCGCGCACTGCTGGTCCAGGCGCGGCGCGCTGGCCCGGCTCCATCACGTTCTCCCGTCCGCGCCGCAGCTAGGTCGCAAGATCGATACGGCGCACCCAGCCTAGCAACGAGCGGTGCGCCCGACATAGACCAATATGCGCAGAGGGCACGCCCCTCTGGCCGCGCGAGACCGTCCCTTCCGCACTCTTACTGACTTGACGTCTCATACGCGCCCGATTGAAGGATGAGTGCGTAGTCTTCAGGGCTCGAACTCAGGAAAAGTCAGTCTGGCGGGTACCGTGCACCGCCGGCCGGTCCACGAAGGCGCACCGGCGCGGCCTGGCTGGCCGGGCGGGCGGACCGGTCCGCCCGGCAGCCGGTCAGGGCCGGTAGTCAGGGCTGGCGGCCTCCCGTTAGGCTCGCCCTACCAAGCACTTGCTTGCCGGAGGAGTCCCTTGGCTGACACGATCCCAGCGGCGCTGCAGGCCGCGGCCAGGGAGTTCGGCGACGCGCGGGCCGTGACCGAACCCGGCGGCCCGACACTGACCTACCGGGAACTGCACGGTCAGGTCCGCGACGTGGCCAGGGCGCTGATCGCGAGCGGGATCGAGCCCGGCGACCGGGTCGCGATCTGGTCCCCGAATACGCACCACTGGGTGCTCGGCGCCCTCGGCGCCCTGCACGCCGGGGCCACCCTCGTCCCCGTGAACACCCGGTTCACCGGGCCCGAGGCGCTGGACGTGATCGGCCGCAGCCGGGCCAGGGCGCTGCTGGTAGCCGGCCCGTTCCTCGGCGCCGACCGGCATGCGCTGCTCGCCGCCGCCGCGGCCGAGGCCGGGGCCGAACTGCCCGGACTCGTCGTGGAGATTCCGGTCGAACCCCCGCACGCCGCGAGCCCGAACCCAGCTAGCCCGGTCGCGGCTAGCCCGGTCCTGCGCTGGGCGGAGTTCCTCGCCCGGGGCGCCGGTGTCTCCCCGCAGGCCGCGGACGAGCGGGCCGCAGCCGTGCCGGCCGATGCCGTCAGCGACATCCTCTTCACCTCGGGCACGACCGGGCGGAGCAAGGGCGCGATGTCCGCGCACCGCCAGGCCCTCGATGTCGCCCGGGCCTGGGCCCGGTGCGCGGAGCTGACGAGCAGCGACAGCTACCTGATCGTGAACCCGTTCTTCCACAGCTTCGGTTACAAGGCGGGAATACTCGCCTGCTTGCTGACTGGTGCGACGATCGTGCCGCAACTGGTCTTCGACGCTGGTCAGGCGATGCGGCTGATCGAAGCGGAGCGGATCACCGTGTTCCCCGGAGCGCCCACGATCTACGCCTCGATCCTCGATCATCCGGAGCGGGACCGCCGCGACCTTTCCAGCCTGCGGCTGGCGGTCACCGGCGCGGCCGTCGTGCCGGTCGCGCTGGTCGAGCGGATGCGCGCCGAGCTGAGCTTCGACTCGGTGCTGACCGCTTACGGGCTCACCGAGGCCGTGGTGGTGACCATGTGCCGCGCCGGTGATGATCCGCAGACGGTGGCCACGACCTCGGGCCGGGCGACCGCCGGGTTCGAGATCAGGATCGCGGGCGAAAGCGGGGAGATCTTGCTGCGGGGACCCAACGTGATGCTCGGCTACCTCGACGACCCCGCCGCGACGGCCGAGGCGATCGACGCCGACGGCTGGCTGCACACCGGCGACGTCGGCCGCCTCGACGAGCGCGGGTACCTGACGATCACTGACCGGCTCAAGGACATGTATATCTGCGGCGGGTTCAACGTCTACCCGGCCGAGGTCGAGCAGGCGCTGACCCGGCACCCGGCCGTGGCCGAGTCGGCGGTGATCGGAGTTCCCGACGGCCGGCTGGGCGAGGTTGGCAAGGCCTTCGTCGTGCTCAGGCCGGGCCTGGCGGCCACCGCGGACGAGCTGACCGAGTTCTGCCAGGCGCGGCTCGCAAACTACAAAGTTCCCCGCCAGGTCGAATTCCGCGGCGACCTGCCGCGCAATCCGGCCGGGAAGCCGCTCAAGCGGCTGCTCAGACAGGAGTCCTGATGACCGACCACGAGAACCCGGCCGGCACCGCGCCCCCGAGCATGCCAGCGCAGGAGACCGCCGAGCCGGTCGTCCGCTACGAGCGGCGCGGCAGTGCGGCCCTGATCACGCTGAACCGGCCGAGATACCGCAACGCGCAGAACTCGGTGATGACCTACGCCCTCGACGACGCCTTCACCCGAGCGGTCAACGACAACGACGTGCGGGTCATCGTGCTGGCCGGGGCCGGCGACCACTTCAGCGCCGGTCACGACATCGGCACGCCCGGCCGGGACGTCCACGTGCCCTACGACCGCAAGGCCGTGATCTGGTGGGACCACACCGACAAGGCCGGCGCCGACGCCAGGTACGCCCGCGAGATGGAGGTCTACCTCGGCATGTGCCGGCGGTGGCGGGAGATTCCCAAGCCGTCGATCGCGATGGTGCACGGCGCCTGCATCGCGGGCGGGCTGATGCTGGCCTGGGTCTGCGACCTGATCATCGCCTCCGACGACGCCTTCTTCGCCGATCCCGTCGTCCGGATGGGGATTCCCGGCGTGGAGTACTTCGCCCATCCGTGGGTCCTCGGGCCGAGGTTCGCCAAGGAAGCGCTGTTCACCGGCGACCGGTTCACCGCGCAGCGGGCCTACGAGCTCGGCATGGTCAACCGGGTCGTGCCGCGCTCCGAGCTGGCCGAGACGACGTTCGCGATGGCGGACAAGATTGCCGCGATGCCCCCGTTCGGCCTCTCACTGGTCAAGCGCGCGGTGAATCAGTGCGAGGACCTGATGGGAATGCGTCCTGGGATGGACTCGACCTTCGGTCTGCACCACGTCGCCCACGCGCACAACGCCGAGACCGGTGCCGACTCGCTGGCCGGGATGGACGCACGGTCGATGAAGTCGGCCTCGCAGGCGCCGTGAATCTCGATCCTGACCCGGCAGCCGGGGCGTTCCGCGCCGAGGTCCGCTCCTGGCTGGCGGCCAGCCTGCCCGATCCGCCGCTGCCGTCGGTGAACACGGCCGAGGGGTTCGCCGCCCACCGGGAGTGGGAGCGCCAGCTGGCCGGCGCCCGGCTGGCCGTCGTCTCGTGGCCGGAGCGCTATGGCGGCCGGGACGCGACGCTCGCCCAGTGGCTGGTCTTCGAGGAGGAGTACTACCGGGCCGGAGGGCCAGTCCGGGTCGGCCAGAACGGCCTGTTCCTGCTGGCGCCGACGCTGTTCGCGCACGGCACGGCCGAGCAGCAGGACCGGATCCTGCCGCCGATGGCGACCGCCGCGCAGGTATGGGCGCAGGCCTGGTCCGAGCCAGGCGCGGGCAGCGACCTCGCCGCGATCCGCTCGGTGGCAGTGCGAGCGGCGGGCGGGGGCGACAGTGGCTGGCTGCTATCCGGGCAGAAGACCTGGAGCACCAGGGCGGCCTTTGCCGACCGGGCCTTCGGCCTGTTCCGCTCCGATCCGGGGGCGCAGCGCCACCGCGGCCTGACCTATCTGATGTTCGACCTGCGAGCGCCCGGCGTGACCGTCCGGCCCATCGCCCAGCTGGACGGCGAGCCGGGGTTCGCGGAGATCTTCCTGGACGACGTCTTCGTGCCCGACGCCGACGTGATCGGTGCCCCGGGCGACGGCTGGCGGGTGGCGATGTCGACGGCGAGCCACGAGCGCGGGCTGTCGCTGCGCAGCCCGGGCCGGTTCCTCGCCGCCGCCGACCGCCTGATCGCGCTCTGGCAGCGCAGCCCGGACGCGCCCGCCTCCGTCGGGGAGCGGGTAGCTGATGCCTGGATCGGCGCGCGCGCTTACCAGCTGCACACCTTCGGCACGGTCGCCGCGCTGGAGGCCGGCGGCTCGCTGGGCGCCGAGTCGAGCCTGGGGAAGGTGTTCTGGTCCGAGCTCGATGTCGAGATCTGCGAAACGGCCCTCGACCTGCTGGGCCCCGGAGCGGAGGTACTCGGCCGCCAGGCCCCGGACGGAGACTGGATCGGCAGTTACCTGTTCTCGCTGGCCGGGCCGATCTACGCGGGCACCAACGAGATCCAGCGCTCCGTCATCGCGGAGCGGCTGCTCGGGCTGCCGCGATGAGGCAGGCACCGTGAGATTCGCGCTGAGCGACGAGCAGCGCCAGTTCGGTGCCGCGATCCACGAGCTGCTGGCCGATGCCGCCGTGCCGGCGGCCGCGAGAGCCTGGGCCGGCGGCGACCACGCTGCGGGGCTGGCGATCTGGCGCGAGCTGGCTAAGTCGGGGGTTACCGCCCTCGCCGTGCCCGAGTCGTGCGGCGGGCTCGGGGCTCACCCGGTCGATCTGGTCGTGGCCTGCGAGGAACTCGGCCACCACCCGGTACCCGGCCCGGTCGCCGAGTCCGTCGCGGCCGTCCCCCAGCTGCTCGCCGCGCTGGCCGGCGTGCCGGTCGCCGGTTCGCGCGCCCGCGACTGGCTGGCCGCGCTGGCCTCGGGGGACCTGATCGCGACGCTGGCCAGTCCGCCGCTGCTGCCCCGCGCGCTGGACGCGGATGCGGCCGGGCTGGCTCTGCTGGCCGGCCCAGACTCGGTCTGGCTCGCCGTGCCGGGGCGCAGGCTGGAGTCGGCGGACCGGGCCAGGCGGCTGTTCGAGGTCGCGCCCGGCGAGGCGCTGGCCTCCGGACCGGACTGCGGGGCCGCCGTCTCGCGCGCGACCGGCTGCGGGACGCTGGCCAGCGCGGCGCTGCTGCTCGGCGCCGGGCGCGGGCTGCTCGAGGCCACCGCGCGGCATGCCAAGACCAGGGAGCAGTTCGGCCGGCCGGTCGGATCGTTCCAGGCCGTGAAGCACGCGCTCGCCGACGTGCTGATCGGCCTGGAGTTCGCCAGGCCGCTGCTCGACGCGGCCGCCGTCGCGCTCGGCGCCGGCGCACCGACGACCGCGCGGGACATCTCCGCGGCCCGGGTCGCGTGCGCCGACGCGGCCCGCGGCGCTGCTCGTACCGCGCTGCAGGTCCACGGCGCCATCGGCTACACCCTGGAGTGCGACATCAGCCTCTGGCTGGTCAAGGTACGGTCGCTGTCGTCGACCTGGGGCAGCCAGGCCGAGCACCGGGCCGTCGTCCTGCGGGAACTGGCCCGGGAGGAGGCGGGTGCATGGAGCTGACCGCAGAGCGGCGCGCGCTGCGGGAGTCCGTCCGCGCGGCCGCGCAGCGGAACCCGCCCGAGCTCAGCCCGCCCGCTAGCGGCCCCGGCTACGACCCGGCCTGGTGGCGGCTGCTGAGCGAGATCGGCGTGGCCGGCCTGGCCGTTCCCGAGCGCTACGGCGGCGCCGGGGCGGGCCAGGTCGAGGTCAACATCGTCGCCGAGGAACTCGGCCGGCTGCTGGCCCCGACGCCCCTGATCGGCTCGGCGGTTCTTGCCACGCGGGCGATCCTCGCGACGGACGACACCGACGCCTGCGAGCGGTTGCTGCCGGAAATGATCAGCGGAAGGCTGATTGCCGCGCTGGCCTGGACCGGCCCCGACGGCGGCTGGGATCCCGCCGCCGCTGCCTTTCACGCGGCGGCGCGCAGCGGCGGCGGCTGGTCGCTGACCGGGGCCGCTCACTACGTGCTGGACGGCGACTCGGCGCAGGTGCTGATCGCCGCCGCCGCGATGCCGGCCGGGGGGCTCGGGTTGTTCGAGGTCGATCCGGGCCGGGCCGGGGTCGACCGGCACGCCGCGGCCGCGATGGACCAGACGAGGCGGCTGGCCGTGGTCCGGCTCGCGACGGCGGCCGACCGGCCGCTCGGGCCCGAGACGCAGGCCCGCGACGGTGCCGACGCCGAGATGAGCAGCACGAGCGGCACGACCGCGCTCGCCCGGGCCAGGGACCTGGCCTGCGTCGCGCTCAGCGCGGAACAGGCCGGGGCAGCGGCCCGGGCGCTCGAGCTGACCGTCGGCTACACGAGCGGCAGGGTCCAGTTCGGCCGGCCGATCGCCAGCTTCCAGGCCATCCAGCACCGCCTGGCCGAGATGCACGTGCTGGTCGAGTCGGCTCGCGCGGTGTCGTACCGGGCCGCCGAGGTCGCTGACGCCGCCGTCCTGGGCGGCGCGGCGGGTGCGGCCGCGGAACTGCCCCTGCTCGCGGCCGCGGCGAAGGCGTACTGCTCGGAGGCGCTGGCGACGGTCGCCGGGGAGATGATCCAGCTGCACGGCGCGATCGGGATCACCTGGGAGCACGACGCGCACCGTTACTTCAAGCGCGCGCACGGCTCGGCGCAGCTGTTCGGCCCGCCGTCTGCCCACCTGGCCAGGATCGCCGCCGCCGTCCTCGACAGCTAGCCCGCTGGCATCACATCCAGTCGGCGTGCCGCGGCCAGGCCAGCAGCGTCTCGACCACCTCGGGCGGCCCGCCGGACTCGGCGGTCGTGGCGTACCGGCCGCGGTAGAACAGCAGCGGACGCTGACGGCCGCACTCGCCGAGCTCCCGCACCCGGCCGATCACGACGTTGTGGTCCCCGCCGGGATGCACCGCCTGTATCTCGCAGCCGGCCCAGGTCAGCACGCCGTCGATGACCGGCGCGCCGACCCCGTCCGGCGACCACTTGACACCGTCGAACTTGCCGGGCCCGCTGCGGCCGAACTTGCTGGCCAGATCGTGCTGGTCCTCGGTCAGGACATTGACGGCGAACGATCTCGCCCGGGCGATCCGGGGCCAGGTGGTCGACGTCAGCGCGGGGCAGAGGACAACCAGCGGCGGGTCGAGCGACAGGGCGGCAAAGGCCTGGCAGGCGAAACCGACCGGCTCGCCGCCGTCGATGGCCGTGATCACCGTGACGCCGGTGCCGAAATGACCGAGTACCTGGCGGAACTTCTGCGGTTCCGGCGGAAAGCTCGGCGGCGAGGCCCGGGCGGGGGTCCGGGGGTCGCCCTCCGGGCTAGCACCTCCCACGATCACCGCAAGCGCCTCTCCGGCTCGGTTCATTCCCGGCCGCCTCATCTGGGTGCTTCCGGCGCCGATGGCCAGCCCAGCCTAATGCGCCGCCCCGGCGGCGAAGACGTGGCCCCAGAGGCTGACCGCGGTGGTCTGCCTGCTCACCCAGGTCGCGTCGTCGACCAGCAGCCCGTCAGTGCCGTACTCGATGTCGAAGCCGCCCGGCGTCTGGACGTAGAACGAGACCATCTGGTCGTTGGCATGGCGGCCGAGCGACGCGCTGATCCGGCCGCCGCGCCTGGCGCACCTGTCCATCGCCCGGCCCACGTCGTCCAGCGTCGCGACCTCGATCATCAGGTGGATGATCCCGGCCGGGCTGGTCATCGGGGCCAGCGCCAGGCTGTGGTGCCGGCGGTTGCAGCCGAGGAAGCGCATCATCGCGGGCGGCCCGCCCGCCGGGCGGCCGAACAGCTCGGGCGGCAGGCCCATGGAGTCGCGGAGCCGGAAGCCGAGCACGCCGGTGTAGAACGCCATCGCGGCCTCGTCGCCAGTGGCCGGGATGACGACGTGCCCCATCCCCATGTCGCCGGTGACGAACCTGTTGCCGTAAGGGCTGAACGCGGGCCGGCTGTCCAGCGACGCGCCCCAGAAGACCTCCAGCGTGTGACCCGACGGGTCGTCGAACTTCAGGAGCCCGCCGACTCGCCGCAGGGCCAGCTCGTCCGGCGTGCCCGCCTTGGCCGCCACGCCAGCCCGGTCGAGGGACTGCGCGATATCGGCCAGATCGGCCTCGCCGGCCACCTCCCAGCCGGAGACGGCGAGCCGGTCGGTCTCGCCCGGCACGATCACCAGCCGAGCCGGGAAGTCGTCCATCCGCAGGTAGACGGCACCGGGCTCGGGACCACGGCCTTCCACCATGCCGAGCAGCTTGGTCCCGAACTCGCGCCACGCCGCGGTGTCGGTGGCCTCGATCCGCAGGTACCCCAGTGACCCGATGCCGCTCATGACCCACCTCCAAGGAAGTCGATGACCAGGCGGTTGAACTCGTCGAACTTCTCTAGCTGCGCCCAGTGCCCGCAGCCGCTGAAAACGTGCAGCTGCGCCTTGCGGATCTGCTTCAGCGCGACCAGGGCGCCGTCGAGCGGGTTGACCCGGTCCTCCCGGCCCCAGATCAGCAGGACCTGGTTCCGCAGCCGGTGCACCTCGCGCCACAGCATGCCGTCCTCGGCGGTCGCGGGGTCATAGAACGACATCCCCATGGCCATCATGGCCGCGATCGACTCCGGGGTGCTCGCGTAGGCGTACCGCTCGTCGATCAGCTCGTCGGTGATCAGCTTGGCGTTGAACACCAGCGTCCGCAGGAACGCGGCGAGCTTCTCCTTGCTCGGTCCCGGCGGGGCGGCGAACTCGGTCAGCCGCTTGACGCCCTCGGTGGGGTCAGGAGAGAACACGTTCAGGCTCAGCCCGCCCGGTCCCATCAGCACCAGCCTGGCCGCCCGGTCGGGGTAGCTCAGCGCGAACCGGACGGCGGTGCCGCCGCCGAGCGAGTTGCCCACCAGGTGCGCCTTCTCGATCTCCAGGTGATCAAGCAGGCTGGCCAGCGCGCGGGCGGAGAAGGTGAAGTAGTTGCCCTCGACCGGCGGCGCGGCGGACTGGCCGAACCCCGGCTGGTCGGGCATCAGCGTGCGGAACTGCCGGGCGAAGGCCGGCAGGTTGCGGCCGAAGTTCGACCACGCCGAGGCGCCCGGACCGCCGCCGTGCAGCAGCACGACCGGCAGCGCTCCGGCCGGGACCCCGGAGCCGCCCGGCCCGGCCTCGCCCCCCGGTGCCGGTCCCGCCTCGTGGTAGTGCAGCCGCATCATCGCGGTGTCAGCGAACCGGCCGGTCTCCTCGGCGTCGCTCATCAGATCGCTCAGAACATCGCGTCGGCGGCGGGCGACAGACCGAACTCACCGCGGCCGAACATCGTCAGGGCCCGCTCCGGGTCGTTGATCGCGTGCACCCGGCCGGCGTGCGCGTCCCGCCAGAACCGCTGGATCGGCGTGCCCGTCCGCAGCGCGCGGCCGCCTGAGTTCTCGAACAGCAGGTCGACCGCGCTGATGGCCTGCCCCGTGCCGCGGACCTGATCGCGCCTGATCCGCAGCCGCAGCGGCATCGGGATCGGCTCGCCGGCCCTGGCGTGGGCCATCAGCTCGGTCATGTTGCGCTCGAGCGCCAGCCACGCCGCGTCGATCTCGGCCGCCGCCTCCGCGATCCTGGCCTGGGCGAACGGGTCCTCGGCGACCTTGTGGCCGGCGTAGGCGGCGCTGACCCTGGTCCGCTGGTAGTCCACGTGGGCGTGGTAGGCGCCGGTGGCCATGCCGATGACCGGCGTGGTGATCGCGTAGGAGAACACCGAGCCGAACGGGATCCGGTACAGCGGCGCGTCGTTGACCGCCTGGCCGGGGCAGACGCACTTGGTGACGTCAGCGAAGGACAGCGACCGGTGCTCGGGCACGAACACGCCGTTCACGACGATGTCGTTGCTGCCGGTGCCGCGCAGCCCGACGGTGTCCCAGACGTCCTCGATCTCGTAGTCGCTGGCCGGCAGCAGGAACGTCCTGAAGTCCACCGGCGCGCCCTCGTCGTTGGTGACGATCCCGCCGAGCAGCACCCAGCTGGCGTGATTGCAGCCGGAGGAGAAACTCCATCGCCCGGTGAGCCGGTGGCCGCCCTCGGTCAGCTGGGCCCGGCCGGTGGGCGCGTAGGAAGAGGACATCCTGGTGTTCGTGTCCGAGCCCCAGACCTCCTCCTGCCCGGCCACCGGGAACAGCGCGAGCTGCCAGGGATGGACTCCGACCACCGAGGCGACCCAGCCGGTCGACCCGCACGCCCCCGCGATCATCCGCACGATCTCGTAGAACGTCACCGGGTCGGCCTCGAGACCGCCGTACCTGGCCGGCTGGAGCAGCCGGAAGAAACCCGCCTCCGCCAGGGCCTTGATCGAGTCGGCGGGAACAACCCGCGCGTCCTCGGTCTCCTGCGCCCGCTCCCGCAGCACGGGTAGCAGCTCACCGACCGCGGCGATGACCGACTGCCCGACCTTGTCGCCCACAGGCTGCTCCTCCCGCCGGAGCGCCGGCTTGCGCCCGCACCCGCACGTACAGCATCGTCCGCACCCATGACGGGCGCCTCAACTGGCCCCTAGACTAGAACATGTTCTAGTCTAGGGCTATCACTCAGGGGAGGGCCCATGAACGACCGTGCCGGGGTCCGCACCATCGACTCGGGAACCCTGCCTGGCCGGTACGCGCGCGGCTGGCACTGCCTCGGCCTGGCCGAGACCTTCCGGACCGGCGGCCCGCACGCGGTGCAGGCGTTCGGCACCAAGCTGGTGGTCTTCGCCGACTCGGCCGGAAAGCTGCACGTGCTCGACGCGTTCTGCCGGCACATGGGCGGCGACCTGACCATGGGCACCATCAAGGGCGACCAGGTGGCGTGCCCGTTCCACGACTGGCGCTGGGGCGGCGACGGCAAGTGCGCGCACATCCCGTACGCCAGGCGCGTCCCGCCGGCCGCCCGCACCAGGTCGTGGCGGACGCTGGAGGAGAACAGGCAGCTGTTCGTCTGGAACGACCCCGAGGGCAATCCGCCGGCTGAGCACATCACGATCCCGCGGATCGACGGGGCTTTCTCTTCCGAGTGGTCCAACTGGACCTGGGACTCGATCCTGGTCCAGAACTCGAACTGCCGCGAGGTGATCGACAACGTCGTCGACATGGCGCACTTCTTCTACATTCACTTCGCGTTCCCGACGTTCTTCAAGAACGTGCTCGAGGGGCATGTCGCCGCGCAGTACCTGAACACCAAGTCGCGGCCCGATATCGAGACCGGCTCGAACTACTCGGCGGGCGGCGAGACGACGCTGCGGTCGGAAGCTGCGTACTACGGACCGTCGTACATGATCGACTACCTGTGGCACGACTATCACGGCATGACGATGGAGAGCGTGCTGATCAACTGCCACTACCCGGTGACGCCGGACTCGTTCCTGCTCCAGTGGGGAGCGATCGTGAAGAAGCCGGCCGGCGTCACCGACGCCCAGGGCGACAAGATCGCGGCCAAGTTCGCCGAGTTCATCGGGCTCGGCTTCGGCCAGGACGTGGCGATCTGGACCAACAAGACCAAGATCGACAACCCGCTGCTGTGCGCCGAGGACGGGCCCGTCTATCAGCTGCGGCGGTGGTACGAGCAGTTCTACGTCGACGTCGCCGACGTCACGCCCGACATGGTCGCCCGGCACGAGTACGAGATCGACACGACCCGCGCCGTCCAGTCCTGGGAAGCCGAAGTAGCCGCCAACCTAGCCGCCCGCGCCGCGAACCCATGATGCGCAGCGACAGCGCTGAACCCCTGCTGCTGCTATGACGACAGCAGGGGTTCAGCGCTGCTCCGGCTCCGGCCCAGGGAGCGGGCCGATCGACGAGCGGCCGTGGCGGTACGTGGCGGTCGAGTGCGAGCGGTGCGGGGCCAGGGTCGAGGTGGCCAAGTTCAGCCTGCAGCACACCAGCGTGCAGTGGAGCGCGGAGGCGGTACTGCGGTGCGCCGAGTTCTCGGCGCAGGTCGCCGCGGGCGGGACGTCGGCGCTGATCGCGACCTGCGCCAGCCTGCGGGCCAGTATCGACCGCGCGGTCGAAAGCGGCCGCGTCGAGGTACTGCCTCCGTGACCTCCGGGCGCACGTTCTACCAGGTGCCGGTCGCGGCGGTGGTCAGCGAGACGGACCAGGCGTGCTCCCTGGTACTCGACGTCCCGCCCGAGCTCGCCGAGGTCTTCGCGTACCAGCCCGGCCAGTTCCTGACCGTCCGGGTGCCGCTGCCCGGCGGCGGCTCGGTGGCGCGCTGTTATTCGCTGTCCAGTTCACCGGCCGCTGGCGACCCGCCTAGCGTGACGGTCAAGCGGATGCTGTCCGGTTATGCCTCCAACTGGATTGCCGACACGGTGACCGCCGGCACGGTGCTCGACCTGCTGCCGCCGGCCGGAACCTTCACCCCGCGGTCCCTCGACGCCGACTTCCTGCTGTTCGCCGGCGGGAGCGGTATCACCCCGGTCATGTCGATCCTCTCCTCGGCCCTGGTCGCCGGGCAAGGCAAGATCGTGCTGATCTACGCCAACGCCGACGAGCGGTCGGTCATCTTCGCCTCGCGGCTGCGCGAGCTCCAGTCCGCCGCGCCGGACCGGCTGCTCGTGCTGCACTGGCTCGATGTACTCGCCGGGCCGCCGGACGCGGTCGCGCTGCGCGAGCTGGCCAGGCCGTACGCCGGTTTCGACGCCTACGTGTGCGGGCCTGACCCGTATATGGCCGCGGCCAGACAGGCCCTGCGCGACCTGGGGGTTCCGGCGCAGCGGGTCCACGTCGAACGGTTCCTGTCGCTGGCCGAGAACCCGTTCGAGGCGACCGAGACGCCAGATCACGGCCTGGCCGCCACGCTGGAGGTGGAGCTGGACGACAAGGTTCACCGGCTCGACTGGCCGTCCGGGCGGCGGATGCTCGACGTCATGATCGACGCCGGGCTGGCCGCGTCGTACTCGTGCCGCGAGGGGATCTGCGGCGCGTGCGCCTGCCGGCTGGTCAGCGGCGAGGTGGAGATGGCGCACAACGAGGTGCTGGAGGACGAGGACCTGGCCGACGGGTACGTCCTGGCCTGCCAGTCCGTCGCCCTCACTCCCGAGGTCAGCGTCAGCTACGACTAGCTCGCCCCGATACCTGCCCCTAGTCGCCGGTCACGCCGTCCGTCTGCTCGCGCAGGATGTCGGCGTGCCCGTTGTGCCGCGCGTACTCCTCGATCATGTGCAGGTAGATCCAGCGCAGGTCCATCGGGCTACCGGTTCTCGGCAAGTTGAAGGTTTCGTCGAGAGAGCGGCCGCTGACCGCGGCGTCGGCGAGCTCGCACTCGCTGACGAAGGTCCGCAGGTCCACTTCGGCGGCCGCCGGGTCGGTCAGGTCGAAGTCGCCGTCGGGATACTCGTCACTGCAGTAGAGGTAGCCGAGGTCGGCCTGGCCGGAGAAGCGGGTGCGGAACCACGATCGCTCGACCTCGGCCATGTGCCTGACCAGGCCAAGCAGTGACAGCGTCGACGGCGCGACGGCCCGTCTGGCGAGCTGCTCGCCGGTCAGTCCCTCGCACTTGAACAGCAAGGTCGCGCGATGGTAGTCGAGCCAGCCTTGCAGCGCCTCGCGCTCGCCGGCAACCTCGAGCGGTTCGGTACGGGATACGTTCGGTGCGGTCCAGGTCATCGGATCATCATCGGAGCCCGAGGCGGCAGCCGCAACAGGTTTCCGCCCGGCCTGCTGGCATGATCGGTGCCATGACCGTCGTGAAGATCAATGCCATCACCGTGCCGCCCGACAGCGGAGACGAACTCGCCCGCCGGTTCGCCGTCCGGGCCGGCGCCGTCGACAGCCAGGACGGCTTCGAAGGCTTCGAGTTGCTCAAGCCCGTCGACGAGCGCACGACCTGGCTCGTGGTCACCAGGTGGCGGGACGAGGAATCGTTCCTGGCCTGGATGAGCTCGCCGGCGTTCGGCCACGGGCACCGGTCAGCGACCGAACGCCAGGGCGGCCCGGCGCAGGCCTCGGTGGGCGTCAGCAGCGAGCTGTGGTCCTACGAGATCGCCGGCGGCTCAGGCGGCGCTTCGGCCGGCCGTTAGCTCGTCAGTTCCGGCGACCCTGGACGGGGGGCCGACCGCCCCTCGGCCGGAAACCGCCGATCCCGGCAACCCTCTGCTTGCGCCGCGACGCCCGGCTTGGTCAGCTTCCTGGCCTCGTCCGGCGCACTTATCCTGACTTGGCGCCGACCGAAATTCGCAGAGCGGACCAAGTCCGGCGCGATTTTGACGCGAAGTCAGGAGAAGTGCCTCAGCGCTGATCTGGGTGGCGTCGCGGGTGCCGCCACGCGAGACCGCCTCGCACGATATGCGGGAAATGTGCCCTTTGGGCGTCGGTTCGGCCGGACTAGCGGCGGCGGTGGTCCTACGAGATCGGCCCCGGCCTGGCAGGCGGCCCCGGCGGCACTGGCCTGGCGATCGGCCCCGGCGGCCCCGGCGGCCCCGGCGGCTCGGCCCGCCGGTAGCGCAGCCAGCGCGCGACCGCCGCTACGCCGGTCGCGACCGCGAGCGCGAGACCGATCCAGGCGTACGCGGTCAGGCCGGTCAGCTGCGTCAGGACCCTCAGCAGGGTGAACAGCACCAGCGCCGCCGACAGCCCCGCGGCTACCTGCCGCTCGACGGACTGACTGCCGATCGCGAGCGCGCCGGCCAGCGACAGCGCTTCCCACAGGATCAGGCAGACGACGGCCAGGCCGGCCACGACCCCGAAGCCAGCCCAGCCGGACAGCACGCCGATCGCGGTCCCGCAGACCGTCCGGCCGCCGGCCGGGCCTGCCGGGCCGACCGGCAGGCAGAGCCCGTTCCAGCCGAAGAACAGGATGACGAAGCAGAGCAGGCCCACCACGATGATCACGACCGACGTCGGGTCGATCCGTCCGCCGCCCGGCCTGGCCGTCTTCGCCGCCGGGCTGCTCTGGTCCGCGAGACTGCTCATCGGCCGGCTCCCCTCAGCCAGGTATCAGAGCTCTCGGAGGGCTGGGCTTCTCGGGCTGGGCTTCTCGGGCTGGGCTTTCTCCGGGCCGTACGTTTCTAGCCTAGGTCGCCGCTCCGTCCAGCTCGTCGCGGGCCTGCGCGAAGGCCGTCGCCGCGAACTCCAGCTCGTCCCTGGTGTGGGCGGCCGACACCTGGGTCCTGATCCGCGCCTTGCCGACCGGGACGACCGGGTAGCTGAACCCGATCACGTAGACGCCCCTGCCGAGCAGCAGGTCGGCAAGCCTGGACGCGCGGGCCGCGTCGCCGATCATCACCGGCACGATGGGATGGTCGCCGGGCAGCACGTCGAAGCCGAGACCGGTCATCCGCTCCCTGAACCACACGGTGTTCTCGCGCAGGGTGGCCCGCAGGTCGTCGCTCGAGTCGAGCAGGTCGAGCACCTTCAGCGACGCCCCGACCACGGCCGGCGCCACCGAGTTGGAGAACAGGTACGGCCGGGAACGCTGCCGCAGCAGGTCCACGATCTCCGGCCGGCCGCTGGTGAAGCCGCCGCTGGCCCCGCCCAGCGCCTTGCCCAGGGTGCCGGTGACGATGTCCACCCGGTCGGTGACGCCGTGCAGCTCGGGGGTGCCCCGGCCGGTCGGGCCGACAAAGCCGACCGCATGCGAGTCGTCGACCATGACCATCGCGTCGTAGCGCTCGGCGAGGTCGCAGATCTCGGCCAGCGGAGCGACGTACCCGTCCATCGAGAACACGCCGTCGGTCGCGATCAGCCGGCGCCGGGCGTCGGCCGACGCCTTGAGCTGGGTCTCCAGGTCGGCCATGTCCCGGTTCTTGTACCGCAGCCGCCTGGCCCGGCAGAGCCTGATCCCGTCGATGATCGACGCGTGGTTCAGCTCGTCGCTGATCACGGCGTCCTGGTCGCCGAGGATGGTCTCGAACAGCCCACCGTTGGCGTCGAAGCAGGACGGGTACAAGATCGTGTCCGCGGTGCCGAGGAACTCGCTGATCCGGTGCTCAAGCTGCTTGTGCCCGTCCTGGGTGCCGCAGATGAACCGGACGCTGGCCATCCCGAAGCCCCACCGGTCGAGCGCCTCCTTCGCGGCCGCGACGATCCGCGGGTCGTCGGCCAGCCCGAGGTAGTTGTTGGCGCACAGGTTCAGTACCCGCGTCCCGTCGGCGACCACGATGCTGGCCTGCTGCGGGCTGGCGATGACCCGTTCTTTCTTGAACAGGCCCTGCTCGCGGATCTGCCCGAGCTCATCGGCTATCTGCGGTGCGACGCTGGAGAACATCGTCGGCCTCCGTGGGTTGAGTGCTGGCTAGCGGTCGGCCCAGTTGAGTACCACTTTGCCGCAGTTGCCTTCGCGCACGGTCTCGAAGGCGGCGGCGTAATCGCCGGCGGCGAAGCGGTGGGTGATCACCGGCCCGATGTCGACGCCTGACTGGGTCAGGACCGACATCCAGTACCAGGTCTCGAACATCTCACGGCCGTAGATGCCCTTGATGGTGATCATGTTGACGACGAGATGAGACCAGTCGATCGGGAACTCGGCCGCCGGGAGCCCGAGCATGGCCACCTTGCCGCCGTGCGTCATCGACGCCAGCATCTCCCGCATCGCGGACGCCTTGCCGGACATCTCCATGCCAACGTCGAAACCCTCCCGCATGCCGAGGTCGGCCATGATCCCGGCCAGCGGCTGCTCGCTGGTGTCGGCCGCGGCGGTGACGCCGATCTTCCTGGCCAGCTCCAGCCGGTAGGGCGACCGGTCGGTGATCACGACGTACCTCGCCCCGGCATGCCGGGCGACGATCGCGGCCATGATCCCGATCGGCCCGGCTCCGGTGATCAGGACGTCCTCGGCGTGCACCGGGAAGGTCAGCGCGGTGTGCACGGCGTTGCCGAACGGGTCGAAGATCGAGGCGACATCGAGGTCGATCCCCGGCAGGTGCCGCCAGATGTTGGCCGCGGGCAGCGCGATGTACTCGGCGAACGCCCCGGGGTGGTTGACGCCGACGCCCTTGGTGTGGGCGCACTGGACCCGGCGGCCGGCCATGCAGTTGCGGCAGCGGCCGCAGACGAGATGACCTTCGCCGCTGACCAGGTCGCCGACGGCCAGGTCCCTGACCTCGGATCCCAGCTCGACGATCTCGCCGGCGAACTCGTGGCCGATGACGAGCGGGACGGGCACGTTCGCCTGCGCCCAGCCGTCCCAGGAATAGATGTGCAGGTCGGTGCCGCAGACGCCGGTCCGCAAGACCCGGATCAGGACGTCGTCCCGGCCGATCTCGGGCACCGGCACGTCCTGCATCCACAGCCCAGGCTCGGCACGGACCTTGACCAGCGCCTTCATCGGCCGCTCGCTCCCCGGAGACCTTTGCCCGGCCCGGCCCCGTGGCCGGCCAGATCGGCTCGACTGTACCGCAGCCTCGGCCGGGGCCCGAGATAGCGGATACTCAAGCTGGCAGCCCGGAGACGAGAGGACTTCAGCGATCATGACCGATCTCATCGACCTCCGCTCCGATACGGTGACCCGGCCGACCGAGGCGATGCGGGTGGCGATGGCGGCGGCCGAGGTGGGCGACGACTGGTACGGCGACGACCCGACCGTCAACCGCCTGCAGGACCGGGCCGCCGAGATGACCGGGCGGCAGGCGGCGCTGTACCTGCCGACCGGAACGCTGTGCACTCAGATCGCGCTGCGCGCGCTGGTCAGGTCCGGGCATTTCGTGGTCGCCGAGGCCTCGGCGCATGTCTGCACGATGGAGGTCCACTCGGTGGCCGCCCTGTCCGGCGCGGCGTTCCTGACCGTCACGGCCAGCCGTGGCATGCTGACCGGCGAGCAGGTCGCCGCGGCCCTGCGGCCAGATCCATCGGGCGTGCGAGCGGTCGACCTGGTCACGATCGAGAACAGCCACCAGGTCGGCGGCGGCTCGGTTCAGCCGCCGGGCGACGTCCGGGCGATCGCGACGGCCTGTGCCGCGGCTGGCGTTCCCCTGTACCTGGACGGCGCCCGCATCTTCAACGCCTGCGCGGTGGCCGGCGCCACGATCGCCGACTACGCCTCGCAGGTAACCGCGATGATGTTCTGCCTGTCCAAGGGCCTCGGCGCGCCGATCGGCTCGATCCTGGTCGGTGATGACGATTTCATCGCCGAAGCGCGGCGGCTCAAGATACTGTTCGGCGCCGCCTGGCGGCAGGCCGGAATCATGGCCGCGGCCGGCCTGATCGCGCTCGCTGACGGCCCGGAGCGGCTGCCCGAGGACCACGCCAACGCCAGGCTGCTCGCTGAGGGCATCGCTGCCCTGCTGCCGGGTTCGGTCGATCCGGACGCCGTGGCGACCAACATCGTCTTCGCGGACGTGGCCGCCACCGGCCGGACGCCGGCCGAGTGGGTCAGCCGGCTGGCCGCGGAGGGCGTCCGCACGACCGTCGTGGCCGGCCAGGTCAGGATGCTGACCCACCGCGACGTCTCCGCCGACGACGTCGTCGCCGCGGTGGCCGCCTGGCGCCGCGCCGCCGCGCCCTGATCAGCGGGTGCGGCGACGCCGGGATGGAGCCGGGCCGGGCGGCCGCCCCGGCCCCGGCCCGCGTTCAGCGGCTGCCTGACTCGGCGATCCGCAGGCCGATGGCGACCAGGCCCCAGCCGGTCTGAATCCTGAGCCGACGGACCTGACGCCGTTCCCGGGCGGAGCCGGTGGCGCGGCAGCCTGCCTGCGCGCTCATCATCTGCGTGTGCTGGCGGGCGACTTCTTCGATCTGGCGGGGGATCATCGCGGTCGTCTCCTTCGGTCTTGACGGATTCACTGTTCCGTCATCATTCACGCTTAGGTGAATGCTTGCATATTCGTGAACAGATGGCAAGATGGAGCCGTGAATCAATCCGGTGATGATGCCGACGGCGGCCAGAAGGCGCCCGGGGCCTCGAACGTGGACGTGCTCAAGGCGCTCGCCGACCCGCTCCGGCTGAACCTGCTGTACGCGCTGACGCGCGACACAGGTGCGGGCCTGCCCGTCATGTCGGTCAAGGAACTCGCGGCCGAACTCGGCGAGCCGCAAACGAAGCTGTACCGGCACGTCAAGCATCTGGAGTCGGCCGGGCTCATCCACGCCGTCGCCAGCCGGGTCGTCTCGGGGATACTCGAGCAGCGGTACCAGGCCAGCCGGGGCGACCTGACGATGGGAGATGACTTCACCGAGCAGGAGAGGGCAAGCCCCGAGGCCGAGGCCGTGGCCGCCGCGGCGATGGAGTTCTTCCGCAGGCAGTACTTCGTCGCGCGCCGGGCTAGCCACCTGCCCGCCGCCGAGCCAGAGCCCTACCGCAGGACGCTGCTCGCCATTTCTGACGGCTGGGTTCCCGCCCGCCAGGCCGCGGCCATCCGCGAGCAGCTGCGGCAGATGCTCGATGACCTCGCCGCCGCCGCGGCAGGCCAGTCCGGCGGCGCCGCGGACGAGGACATGGTGCAGGTCAACATCCTGATGGGCTACTTCACGTCGCCGCCGCCGGGCTGATCGCACCGGTCCCGGCCGGCTCGAGCGCTGAGATTGCCAGTTCTGCGGCCGCGCGGACGTCGAGCGTCTCGTCGGAAACCAGGCCCGCGGCCGCTCGGGCCTGGTCGACCGCGGCGCGCAGGGTCGGTGGTCCCGGCCGTTCGCCGCGGGCGCGGATCTGGGCCGCGGCCCCGAGGAGCCGGGCGCTGAATTCTGCGCCGGCCTGCTGGCGCAGGCAGATCAGGGCCGCCGTCTCCAGGCCGACCGCCAGCGGGAAACTGAACGTCAGTGACCTGGTCGCCTCGATCGCCCGGCGGGCCATGGCCGCCGCCGCATCGGGGTCGCCGCGCTCAAGCAGCGCCCGGGCGACGATACACCGGACGAGCGGCAGCTCGCGCTCGATGCCCAGGTCGCTCGCGTCGACGTCGGCGTTGGTGCCGAGATCGATGGCCGCGTCGAGGTCACCATCGGCCAGCGCGATCCCGGCCGCCACGGTGAGCAGGACCACCCGGGCGATCCGCCGCGATCCCGCTAGCAGCGGCATGGCCTCCGCGACGTAACGCCTTGCCGCCGTCAGCTCGCCGACCTGCCAGCACACCATGGCCGCCGTCGGCAGCGTTCCGGCCAGCTGCTCGGCCGAGCCGCCTTGGCGGCAGGCCTCGATCGCGTCGGCCGCGTAGCCGGCGGCCCTGCGGTCGGCTCGCTCGGCCAGCACGCAGCCCATTCCGATCGCCGCGCCGACCTGGAGGTCAGTGCCGAACGGCGCCGCGGCCTCGATGGACCGGCGCACGAAGTCGAGCGCTTCCTCGCCGCGGTCCATGTCATCGGCCAGGCCGCCGAGATAGATCAGCGCGCGGGCCGCGAACGGATCGGGCTGGGCGGCCAGCATTTCCACAGCCGACTGCAGTTCGCGGGCCGCCGCGGCGGTGTCTCCCGACCAGTAGCTGAGGTAGCCCAGCGCGTACGCCGCGTGACCCGTGCCCGGCGACGGCAGCGCGTCCGCGAGCAGCCTGGACAGCCAGAATCTGCCCTCCGCGACGTTCGACGCCGCCCAGTACCGATGCAGCCTGAACGCCAGCTCAAGGCCCCGTTCCCGGGGCAGGCGGCCGTCGATCGCGGCGCCGAGCAGCGACCTGACCGAGATCAGCACCTCGCCGATGGCGTCCAGGTAGGGTCCCGGTGCCGCCGTCGGGTTCGCGGGGATGATGGCCGACACCGCGTCGGCGAGCCGCTGTGTGGCCGGGCCGGTCTCGCCCGCCGCGTCGAGCAGCTCGCGCGAGAGATGGTGCAGGTCGTCGTCCTGGTAGTACTGCCACCTGGCGCCGGAACGGTCCACGGCCAGCAGTCCGCGCGCGGTCAGCTCGCGCAGGATCCGGACGACCCGCACCGGAGCGATCGGCTCGCCCGCCACGACCTCTCTGACCAGGGGCAGGGCGGCTGGCCCGTCGATGACGCCGAACCGCCTGAACACCATCGCCTCGTCGTCGTCCAGCAGCCCATAGCTGCTCGTGGCGACCCCCCGCAGCCAGTCCTGACCGCCGGCGATCAGGCCGGGAAGATGGTCGAGCAGGTCAGGGAGCGACATCGCGGCCAGCTGGGCGGCCGCCAGCTCGAGCGCCAGCGGCAGCCCGCCGCACCGGCGGCAGAGCTCGTCGATGAACGGCCCGGTGGCCTCGTCCTGCACGAGCTGCCCGCCGCCGCCACGCACCCGGTCGGCGAGCAGCCGGATCTGTGCGATCGGCGGCAGCGGCTCGATCGCAACGACCTGCTCGGTCTCGACCGCCAGCGGCGCCCGGCTGGTCACCAGCACGGACAGCGTCGGGCAGAGCGCGAGCAGGCCGGCGACCAGGGACGCCGCGCCGTCGAGCACGACCTCGCAGCCGTCGAGGACCAGGAGCACCCGGCCGAGCGGCGCGAGGTGGCCAGCCAGCAGCGCCGCCGGGTCCTCATTTCCGACCGGCAGGCCGATGGACATGGCCACGGTCGAGGCGACCAGCTCGTCCTGGGAGACCGCCGCGAGCGAGACCCAGAGCTTGCCGCCCTCGAACGGAGCCGGCCGGGCCACCTGGAGGGCGAGCCTGGACTTGCCGACGCCACCCTGTCCGGCCACGGTCACCAGGCCCGGTACCCCGATCGCCGTCGCGAGCCTGGCCGCCTCGGCGTCGCGCCCGAAGAACGCCGACGCGGCCTGCGGCAGCCGGGCGGCGCCGGCCGCCCGGCCGGCCCCGCCTCGCCCAGCGCGGCCAGGTAGGCGGCGACGGTCTCCGGGTCGGGATCGACACCAAGCTGATCGGCCAGCACCGCCCGGCACGCCTCGTAGGCCCGGACCACCGCGGCCCGGTCCCCGCTGCGGTGCAGGACCCGGATCAGGATCCGGTGCGCCCGCTCGTCGAGCGGGAAGGCGGCCACGGCGCGCCGGCCGGCGGCCGCCGCCCGGTGATGATCGCCCAGCGCGCCCGCCGACCCGGCCAGCAGCTCAAGCGCGCGCAGGGCGGCGGCATCGGCCTCCGCACGGTACGGATCAAGCCAGCTGGCGTCCTCGCCGGGCAGCAGCTGGTCGCCGGACAGCAGCGCGACGGGACCGGCAGCCGCCAGCGCCGCCTCGTGCCTGCCCTGGTCGGCCAGGGCGGCCGCGACCCGCAGCACGGACACCGCGTCCCGCAGGTCGACCGCCACGTCTGGCGCGAGCCCGTATCCGGCTGGCGTGGTCGCGATCACCCGCTGCCCGCCAGCGCCGATCTCGGTCAGGGCGGCCCTGAGCCCCCGGATCACGCCGCGCAGCGCCGTCGGCCAGGTAGGCGGCGGCTGATCGGACCACAAGATCGCGGCCAGCCGGTCGGCGGAGATCGGCCCGTCCGCCAGCGCGAGCGCGGCCAGTGCGACCCGGGCGCGACGGCCGCCGAGAGCCTGGCCGGTCACGACGCGGTCGCCGCAGCTGACGGTCATGCTGCCGATAACGTCCACCCGCACGCCTTGTGGCAATGCCTGCGTGGATTCGTCCGGCATTACACAGACGTTACGCCGCCAGGCTCTACTTCGGTCAGGAGTCCTTCCATGTCGTAGCACTGCCCGGAGGCAGCATTGCCAGTGTCCATCCGCAATCTGACCGTGACGGTCGCCGCCAGCGCGGCCGCCGTCTTCTCCCTCGCTGCGGGCCCGGCGGCGCTCGCCGCCGGGCCGCCGGCCCTGGAGGCTACCAACCCGATCACCGCTGGCGCGGGCCTGACCGGCACGCCGATCACGCTGGTGAACAACGCCGAGTTCAGCGGGTACGACGCCGCCACTGACGCCTCCGGCAAGGCGTATATCGGCTGGATCGCCGACACCGGCGCCGGGCGCAAGGTGTCCTTGTGCACCCTGCCGCGCGGCGCGAAGAGCTGCGCCGGAGGCATCCAGACCGTCGACTCGCTCGGCGACTCGTCCGCACAGGACCTGCGGGTCCTGGTCACGCCCGGCGGCCAGGTCACCCTGGTCTGGTTCCATGACACGGTCGCCTCGGAGAACGGGCCGCAGGGCAGCGAGATCGCGATCGCCACGTCGCAGTCCGGCGGTCCGCTGTCAGCCCCGCACGACGTCGCGACCGCGCCGAGCTTCGGCTCGATGTTCGACGCGGCGGCCGGGCCGGGCGGGACCATCTGGACGGTGACGCAACCGTCGGGAGCCACCAGCAAGCTCCAGATCAGGGCCGGGTTCGCCAGCCCGCCCGTCACGATCACGGCGCCGTATTTCGTCGGCGCGGCCAGGCTGCGATTCAGCGGCTCGACGGCGGTGCTCGCCATTCAGAAAGCCGGCGCCATCACGCAGCCGGTCTCCTACGCGTCCAGGACGAGCGGCCCCTGGTCCTCGTTCCACGCGGTGGCGCACACGTGGACCTCGGACGCGGTCCTCGGCCTCGCGAGCACGCGATCCGGAGTCCGCCTTCTCGCCAGCGTCGCCAACGCGGACTACTTCCCGGTCGTGTCACGCTGGACCGGCTCCGGCTTCACCGCGCCCGCGCTGACCGGCGACCGCAACAACTGCTCGCCGTCCAGCCACGACCCGGTGTCCGACGCGAGCGGGCGGATGGCTGACGTGTCGAGGGAGTGCAGCGACCTCGCCATCGCGAACCTGACCGACACCCTGCATGCGGCCGTGGTCCGGTTCAATGTCCACGGCACGTTCGCTGGCGGTGACCCGCAGCTCACCACGGCGGCGAGCGGCCGGGGCTGGGTGGCCTGGTCGATCGAGTCCTCGGTCAGCAACAAGCTCCTGGTCGCGCCGCTGGTGCTACCCGGCCGCGCCGTCACGGCGACCAGGTCGGCGGGCGGCAACCGGGTGACGCTGACCGGCCCGGCCTCCTGCCTGCCGCCGACCGACCTGGGGATCGGCATCAAGGGCTCGCCGGCCGCGCACTGGAGCGCCGGCAGCAAGGTCCTCAAGCTGGGCGGCACCATCCTGCACGCTCCGGTCGTGCACGGCGCGTCGCTGAAGCCCGCCGCGAGCTACACGCTGACCGGCAGCGTCACGTTCTCCGACGGCGGATCCCGCCGGACCGTGACGGCCACCCTGAAGTTCCGAACCTGCCCGACTCCCTGACGCACCGCGGCTAGGGGCAGGCCCGCCCGCAGCCGGGCCTGCCCCTAGCCGTCTGCGCACCTCAGTGGCCTCGCCTGTCGGCCAAAACTGAAACGTGTTCTACCATGGTGCCCGGGAGGCGCGATGGCACCGGAGGACCCTGAATTCGACGTCGTTGTGGCGGGCAGCGGGGCGGCGGGCATGACGGCCGCGCTCACCGCCGCGAGCCAGGGCCTGAGCGTCGTGGTGATCGAGAAGACCGGGTATTTCGGCGGCTCAACCGCACGCTCCGGCGGCGGTCTGTGGGTTCCTGGCAACGCCGTGCTCAGGCGCGCAGGCGTCAAGGACACCCCCGGGCAGGCCAGCACCTACCTGGCCCACGTGGCCGGAGACGGCGTCGCGCCGGAGCGGCAGCAGGCTGTGCTCGAGCAGGGTCCGGCCATGCTCGACCTGGTCAGGTCGGCTACGCCAGTCGACTTCGCCTGGGTACCGAACTATTCCGACTACTACCCGGAGGCGCCGGGCGGCCTGGCTGGCGGCCGGTCCATCGAGCCGGTGCCGCTGGACGGGCGGGTACTCGGCGCCGAGCTCGGCCGGCTGAACCCGCCCTACCTGCCCGCGCCGGACGGCGTGGCGATCACCCAGGCCGACTACCGCTGGCTGAGCCTGGGCACCAGCCACCCGCGCGCGATCTGGACCGCCGTCAAGGTGGCGGGCCGGACGGCCAGGACCAAGCTGCTCCGCCAGCGCACCATGAGCCTGGGGCAGGCACTCGCGGCCGGGCTGCGGGCCGGACTGGCGGCCGCGGGCGTTCCGGTATGGCTGGACACCCCGATGACGGGACTGCTGATCGCGGACGGCAAGGTGGCCGGCCTGCACGCCACCAGGGACGGCGAGCCGGTCACCATCAGGGCCCGCCGCGGTGTCCTGCTGGCGACCGGCGGCTTCGAGCGGAACGCCGCCATGCGAGCCGAGTACCAGCGCCAGCCGGTCGGCGCGGACTGGACGACCGGCTCGCCGGGCAATACCGGCGACGGCATCCTGGCCGGCCAGGCGGCCGGGGGCGCTCTCGACCTGATGGACGATGCCTGGTGGGGCCCGTCGATCCCGCTGACGGGCGGGCCGTTCTTCTGCCTGTCCGAGCGATCGCTGCCCGGCTGCATCCTGGTCAACGCCGCCGGCCAGCGATTCGTCAACGAGGCCGCGCCGTACGTCGACGCGGTACACGCCATGTACGACAGGAACACCGACGACAAGCCGCACATCCCAGCCTGGCTGATCCTCGATCAGCGGTACCGGAACAGGTACGTGTTCGCCGGCCGGCCCCCGCGCAAGAACCTGCCGCGCCGCTGGTACGCGGCCGGAGCAGTCTTCCGGGCCGGCACGCTCCCCGAGCTGGCCGGCCAGATCGGCGTCTCGGCCGACGGTCTCGCCGAGACGGTCGAGCGGTTCAACGGCTTCGCCCGGTCCGGCAAGGACGAGGACTTCGGTCGCGGCGACTCGGCGTACGACCACTACTACGGCGACCCGCGCTGCCGCCCGAACCCGAACTTGGCCCCGCTGGCCCAGCCGCCCTTCTACGCGATCAAGATCGTGCCCGGCGACCTCGGCACCAAGGGCGGCCTGCGGACCGACGCGCGGGCTCGCGTGCTGCGCCAGGACGGCGGCGTGATCCCCGGTCTGTACGCGGCGGGTAACGCCAGCGCGGCCGTGATGGGCCACAGCTACGCCGGCGCAGGCGCGACGATCGGCCCGGCGATGACGTTCGGCTACATCGCCGCGCTCGACATGGCGCAGCCCCAGGACTGACCGCCGCACCCCCGGCATACAACGGCCGGTTACCGGCAGACGGCGGGAACGGGGTACGCGCGGATGTCGGACGTCGCGCCGGCCACACCCGACGCGAAGCTGACATAGATGGTGCCGCCCGCCGCAGCCAGGGCGGCGGGCTGGCCATGCACGCGGATGGTCGAGACCGGGCCCATCGCGTTCCGGAAGCTGAAGCAGACCAGCTGATGGCCGGGCGCCGCCGACGCCACCCAGACCGTGCTCCCGTGCGACCAGACCTGCTCGGACCGGCGGAAGATCGGGTTCGCGCCGACGGCGCGCGGCGTGATCACCCGCAGCCTCGGGCTGAGGCGAACGAGCGGCCCGGCATTCTCGTTGCCGCCTGAGGAGGTAGCGGCCCAGATCCCGTGGCCCTCGGCGGTCACGGACCCGACCAGGCTGGAGTTCCCGCCTCCGTACCTGGCCTTTGGCTGGCCGGCGATGACGAGATGACTGAACCGGCCGGCCCCGTCGATCACGCGCGCGGCCACGTGCCCGCCGATCGCGGTCAGCCCGACGACCGCGAAGCGACCGTCGATCGCCCCTGACGGGTCAGGCCGGGCGAAGGCGCGACCCGTCGTGCCCGGCGGCGGCATGCGCAGCTCGGTCAGCCGGTACTGGGACGCCAGCAGGGCCGTGTCCGGGCCGGTCGGCAGCAGGTCGAACAGCGCGCCGGGATAGGACGAGTGACGGCTGAGGTCGGTGGTCAGCAGCCACGTCGCGGACGGACCGCTGTTCTGGTCCGGGTAGAACGCCAGCCAGACCGATCCGCCAGGTCCGGTGTGCAGGGCGGCCGGCATCGCCGGAATCCGCACCCGGCCAGCCAGTGCGCCGGTCTCCCGGTCGTACGCGCTCAGCGCGTAAGGCGGGTTGCCGGCATAGTCGGTGGCGGCATACAGGTACCGGCCCGCAACGGCGAGGGCGTCGACCCCCGCGCCGGCCGGGATCCTGACGAGGACTCGCGGCCCGCTGTGATGGCTGGCCGGCCGCGGAGGCCGGTGCTGGCCCGGCCCCAGGGCGACAGCGGCATAGGCGCTCCCTGACACCACCACCGCCGCGGCCAGCGAGCAGGCGACGGCGATCCTGCGGCGACGGCGGCGAGTCGCCGCTCGGACCCGGTCGGCCAGGTCGGGGCGGGGCGTCACGTCCTGGCCGGCTTCCTCGAACGCGGCCCGGAGCGCGGCCTCGATGTCGGTGCTCATTGCGGCCTCCCGTCCGGCAGCAGCTGGCGCAGTCGCGCGATCGCCCTGGCGTGCTGCGACTTGACCGTTCCGACCGAGCAGCCCAGGACCCGCGCCGTCTCGGCTTCGGTCAGGTCGTCGAAGTAGCGGAGCACCAGCACCGCGCGCTGCCCCGCGGGCAGCTCCCTGACCGACGCGAGCAGGGCGTGACGGGCGAGCAGGCTGTCCACGGCCGTGTCCGGCATCGGCGGCGTGTGCGCCTCGTCGAACGCGACGGCCCGCCGGGCGCGGCCCGCCCGCCAGGCGTCAGTGGCCGCGTTGACGATCATCCGGCGTACGTACGCCTCGGGAAGCTCGCTGCGCCGGACCCGGCCCCACCGGCGGTACGTGCGTTCCAGCGCCGTCTGCAGCACGTCCTGCGCCTGCTGCCGATCCCCCGTCACCAGGTACGCGGTGCGGAGCAGCCGGGCCGACGATGCGGCCACGAAGTCGGTGAAGTCATCCTCGTCTTCCGCGAGCATGCATCACCTCCGCCGTGTGTCACCCACTCTGACGTAACCAGCGGCCCGGAAGGTTGTCACGCCCGTCCAGATGACGATGGCCCCCGGGCCGCAGGCGAACTAGGCCTGGGGCCGCACGGTCCGGTCAGCCGGCCGCGAGGATCAGGCCGCTGGTCGGGACCCCGGTACCGGCCGTCACCAGCACCGGGCCGTCGCCGGCGACCTGGTTGACCGACGTGCCGCGGATCTGCCTGACCGCCTCCGCGATCCCGTTCATGCCGTGAATATAGGCCTCGCCGAGCTGGCCGCCATGCGTATTCACGGGCAGCCTGCCGCCCAGCTCGATGCCGCCGCCGGCGATGAAGTGCCGGGCCTCGCCGCGCGGGCAGAAACCGAGCTCTTCCAGCTGCATCAGCACGTACGGCGTGAAATGGTCGTAAAGAACGGCGGTCCTGATCTCGGCCGGGCCGATACCCGCGTGCTGCCACAGCTGCCGGGCGACGACGCCCATCTCGGGCAGCCCGGTCAGCTCGTCTCGGTAGTAGCTGGTCATGGTGAACTGGTCCGGGCCGGCCCCTGGGCCGCCGCCCGGATGACCGCCGGGTCAGCCCGCAGGTCGCGGGCCCGGTCCAGGCTGGTCACCACGATCGCGACCGCGCCGTCGCTCTCCTGGCAGCAGTCGAGCAGCCGCAGCGGCTCGGCGATCCACCGGGAGGCCTGATGCTCGGCCAGCGTGATCGGCTGGCCGTAGAACCACGCGTTCGGGTTGGCCGCGGCATGCTTTCTGTCGGCGACCGCGACGGCGCCGAAGTCGGCGCTGGTCGCTCCGTAGACGTGCATGTAGCGCCGTGCCGCCATCGCCACCGTCGCCGCTGGCGTCGACAGGCCCATCGGGTAATGCCAGCCGTTGTCGATGCCCGACGAAGTCGGGGCGGTCACCGCGCCCACCGAAACCTGGCCGAACCGGCGGCCCGACCGCTCGTTCAGCGCCCGGTAGCACACCACGACGTCGGCCGCGCCGGTCGCGACGGCCATCGCCGCCTGATGCACGGTCGCGCACGCCGCTCCGCCGCCGTATCCGATCTGGCTGAAGAACGTCAGCTCGCCGATCCCTAGCTCGCGGGCGACCGCCACCTCCGCGTTGCTGTCCATGGTGAAGGTAACGAGCCCTCGCACGTCTGCCGGGCGCAGGCCGGCGTCGTCCAGCGCGGCCCTGACCGCCTCGACGGCCAGCCGGAGCTCGCTGCGCCCCGAGTCCTTGGAGAACTCGGTCGCCCCGATCCCGGCGATCGCGGCGGCGGGCGGGCGCGCGCCTGAGGTCATGACTGGCTCCGCGGAACGTCGAGCACCGCGGTCGCGATGATGTGGTCTCCGAGACTGCACCGGCCGGTGACGCTGACCTCATACCGGTCCGCGCCGGCCAGGACCGTGTGCCCGGCGATCTGGCCGGAGAAGGTCAGCGTGTCGCCGGCGTAGCACGGGACGCCGAGCCTGAGCCTGGTCTCGCGCAGCAGGGCCTGCGGGCCGGCCCACTGCGACACGTACCGCTGGACCAGCCCGGTGTCGGTGAGGATGTTGACGAAGATGTCCTTGCTGCCGTTGGCGACGGCCAGGTCCCGGTCGTGGTGGACGGGGGTGAAGTCGCGGGTGGCCAGCGCGCTCGCGACCACGAAGGTCGCGCTGACGTCGACGGCCATCGCGGGCAGCTGCGCTGGCACCGGACCCGGATCGCCGGCCGGCTCAGCTGGCCGCCAGGCCGGCAGGGTCAGGTCGTCGTCGACCCGCAGGTACTCGATCTGGACCGGCATGCCGATCCTGACCTGGTCAGCGGCGACGCCCGGCATCTCGGCCAGCAGCCGCACGCCCTCGTCCAGCTCGACCAGGGCGATGACCAGCGGCAGCTGCTTGCCGGGGACCGGCGGATGGTGGTGCACGACGTAGCTGAACACCGTGCCCGTGCCCGCCGCCCGCACGTACCCGGGCTCGGCTGAGCCGCACTGCGGGCACGACGGCCCCGGCGGATGCCGCAGCGCGCCGCACCCGCCGCACCGCTGGATCCGCAGCTCGCCGGCCGACATGCCGTCCCAGAAGAACTTCGTGTCCGGCGAGACGACGGGCCGCATGGCAGTGCCGCCCGGCGGGGCCGGGGCCTGGCCGGCGGGCTGGGCCGGGGCCTGGCCGGCAGGCTGGGCCGGCCCGCGGGCGGTCGCGGGCGACGGGACCCGCCCGTTATCTCCGGCGGGCGGGCGGAACTTCAGGATCCTGAAGTTCATCGTCGCGACGGCCTCGTCACCGCTGTACCAGGTATTGCGGGTCGTGAAGAACCAGCCTTCCCCGAGCGCCGTCCGCTTCGGGCCGATCAGGTCGATCAGGGTGACCCTGAGCGTCAGCCGCTCGCCGTGCCGCAGGTACCGGTGGAAGACGTGGTCAGAGTTGGTGGCGACCACCGACGTGTAGCCGGCCTCCTCGAGCACCGTCACGATCTGGCTCATTGGATCGCTGCCGTCGCCGACCCGGCGCTGTCCCGGCATCGTCCAGACCTGGGCCATCGCGGGCGGTGCGACCAGACCGCCGTGCACCGAGGCAGCCGCGTATTCCGGGTCGGTGTAGACGGGGTTGGCGTCGCCGATCGCCTCGACCCAGTTCTCGATGATCGGCAGGTTCACCGGATCGCGGGCCACCCGCGGGCTGCTCTCGCCGAGCGCCATGATCCGCTGCGCCTCGGCGCGGATCCGGTCCGCCGCGTCCTGCGTCACCTCAGCTGCCAGCGTTCTCACCCATCTCTTCGCATGCGGGCATCGTCAGCGCGGCACCCTCGGCAGCCGCAGGCCAGCGGTCGCGATCAGCTCGCGCTGGACCTCGTTTACCCCGCCGCCGAACGTCAGCACAAGGTTCCGCTTGCCCTGCACGTCCAGCCAGGTCATCAGCTCGGCGGTCGGACCGTCAGCCGGATCACCGTGCCGCCCGACGACGTCGGCCAGGAGCTGGCCGAGCCGCTGGATCCGCTCGGAGGAGAACACCTTCGTCGCCGACGCGTCCGCGATCTCGACCGTCTCAGCTACCGCGACCTGCCAGTTCAGCAGCTCGTTGACCCGCAGGCTCGCGCCGGTCTCGGCCAGGGCCCGGCGCACGTCGGGCTGGTCGGCGACCGGCCGCCCGTCCGGGCCGCGGGTCGACTGCGCCCAGCGCAGCGCCCGGTCGTGCAGGGCGCCGAGCCGGCCAGCCGGGCCGAGCATGACCCGCTCGTGGTTGAGCTGGGTGGTGACCAGCCGCCAGCCCTGGTTCTCCGCCCCGACCCGCAGGCCGGCCGGGACCCGCACGTCGGCGTAGTACGTCGCGTTGACGTGATGCGCACCGTCGCAGGTAATGATCGGCGTCCAGGAGAACCCGGGATCGGTCGCGTCCACAATCAGGATCGAGATCCCCTTGTGCTTGGGAGCGTCCGGATCGGTGCGGCAGGCCAGCCAGATGTAGTCAGCGTCATGGGCCCCGGTCGTGAAGATCTTCTGGCCGTTGACGAGATACGTGTCACCGTCCCTGACCGCCCGGGTGGTCAGCGACGCCAGGTCGGTGCCGGCGCCCGGCTCGGTGTAGCCGATCGCGAAATGCACCTCGCCGGCCAGGATCTTCGGCAGGAACATCGCCTTCTGCTCGTCGGTGCCGTACGCCTGCAGCGTCGGGCCGACGGTCTGCAGCGTGACCGATGGCAGCGGCACGTCGGCCCTGGACGCCTCGCTGACGAAGATCTGCTGCTCGATCTGGCCGAAGCCGCGGCCGCCGAACTCCGCTGGCCAGCCGACTCCGAGCCAGCCGTCGCTGCCCATCTGGCGGATCAGCCGCTGGTAGGCCCGGCCATGCCGGTCGGTCAGCATGGCCTCGCTCTGCTCGGGCGAGATCAGCCCGGCGAAATACTCGCGGAGCTCGCGGCGCAGCGCGCGCTGCGCCGCGGTCAGCTCGATGAACATGCCGTCTGCGCCCCCGCCACCGGCCCTGGCGGGGGCGGGGGCGGGCGGGGGACGGGCGGGGGCCGGGGGGTCGGCCAGCACTTCGAGTCGGTACTCGGCGCCGCCGACGAACCTGGCCAGGTCGGTGATCATGGCCGAGTAGCGGTGCAGCGGGTAGCTGATGTCCATCCCGACCCCGCCGTGCAGCTGATGGCAGGTGCGCAGCGCCGGGGGTGCCTCGCGGGCGAGCCAGTACGCGGCCACTGCGGCGTCCTCTTCCGCGTCGAGCCCGGCCGACAGCCGCCAGCAGGCCGACAGCGCCGCCAGGTGCAGCGTCCTGCTGGTGATGTAGACGTCGGCGGCCTGCCCGGCGACCGCCTGGAACGTCGCGAGCGGCCGGCCGAACTGCTCGCGCGTGGCCACGTAACGCGCGGTCAGGTCGAGCGCCCCGGCGACCGCCCCGTCCGCCATCGCGGCCGCTCCGGCGGCGGCCAGCAGGTACAGGTCGTCGACGGCCGCCGCCCGCCGGTCAGCCGCCGCGTCACGCTCCGGGGCGGCGGCGGTCGTGACGTCGCTCTGGCCAGCCCCGAGGATGCCGGCCACCGGGGCGGCGTCCAGCCGGACGGTGTACTCGGGCGAGCCTGCCGACGCCGGCGTCCGCACGTGGCTGACCCCCGGGCCGGCCGCGTCGACCACCACGACCGCCCGGCCACCGCCGGCGATCGCGGCCGGCACCAGGATCCAGCGCGCCTGGCGCGCGAACGGCACGCCGATCTTCGTGCCGGTGACGGTACCCGATCCGGCCGCGTCCAGGACGGCGACCGTGGCCGGCTCGGCGGGCATCCCCGCCGATCGCTCCCGGACGCCGGCGGTCAGGATCGTCTCGCCGCTGCCCACCCCGGCCAGCACCTGTCCGGCCAGCTCGCGGCTGCCCCACCGGGCCACGGGCAGCGCCCCGAGCATGATCGTCGCGAGCGCCGGGAGCTGTGCTGCCTGCCGCCCGACCTCGGTCAGCAGGACCGCCGCGTCGAGCACTCCGAGATCGTCGCCGCCCATCCAGCCGGGCAGCGTCAGCGCCAGCAGCCCGGCCTTGGCCAGCGCCTGCCATCCGGTCAGGTTGCCATCGTCGCTGATCGCCGCGCCCGCATGCCCGGCGAGCACCTCGGCCGCCGAGGCCGCGATGACCCGCTGGGCCTCATCGAGCTCGAAGTTCATTCAGCGCGCCTCGTCCCTGGGCAGGCCGAGCACCCGTTCGGCGACCAGCGACAGCAGGATCTGGCTGGTGCCGCCCGCGATGCTCAGGCACCGGGTCAGCAGGAAGCTGTCCACCGCGTCGGCGCCGACCCCGTCGGCCGCCGCGCCCTGGACGCCGGCCAGCGCGACCGCGGTCTCGGCGACTGCCTGGCGGTGCGCCACGCCGATCAGCTTGCGTACCGCTGCCGTCTGACCGGCCTGCGCGCCGCTGGCGGCCGCGCTGGCGAGCCGGTCATCCATCACCGACAGCGCCAGGCTCTCGGCTAGCCGGGCGCCGACCTGGTCGAGCACGATGGGGTCGGTGACCGCACTGCTGGCCTCCGCCGCGGCCAGCAGCTCCTGCGCGTCCTCGCCCAGCCCGGCGCCGCGCACCATGGCGACCCGCTCGGTCGCGAGCGTGGTCCGCGCCACCCGCCAGCCCTCGCCGACAGCGCCGACGACGCAGTCGTCGGGCACGAAGACGTCGTCGAGGAAGACCTCGTTGAACATCGCCCGGCCGGTGATCTCGCGCAGCGGGCGCACCTCGATCCCCGGGTCGCGCATCGAGACCAGGAAGTAGGTAATGCCCTTGTGCTTGAGAATGGCCGGGTCCGTCCGGGCCAGGCAGATCGCCCAGTCGGCCTCATCGGCTAGCGAGGTCCAGACCTTCTGCCCGGTCAGCCGCCAGCCCGCTCCGCCTTCTCCGTCGCCCGTCACCCGCACCGCCTTCGTGCGCAGCGACGCCAGGTCGGAGCCCGCCTCCGGCTCGCTGAACAGCTGGCACCAGACGATCTCGCCGCTCAGCGTCGGCCCGGCGAACCGGTCGAGCTGCGCCGCTGTGCCGTGACTCAGGATGGCCGGGATGGCCCAGCCGCCGATGCCCAGGTCCGGCCGCTCGATCCCGGCCCTGGCCAGTTCCTCGTCGATGATCATCTGCGCCGCCGGGCCGGCCGACAGGCCGTAGGGCGGCGGCCAGGCCGGCGCCGCGTACCCGATCTCGGCCAGCCCGTCGCGCCAGTGATCGCGTGGTGTGGCGGATACGGCATTGGCGACCACCCGTGCCGCCGCGCGGACCTGATCAGCATCCGATGGTTCGTTATCGCCGGAAGCCATGGTGCCGTCGAACGGGTGCCTGCGCAGGCCGCCAAGCGCCAGCCCGGCCGTCCGCGCGCGCCACCCCGCGCTGCCGCCGAGCAGGCTGCGCAGCGCGAGCGCCCGGCGCAGGTAGAGGTGGGCGTCGTGCTCCCAGGTGAACCCGATCCCGCCGAGCACCTGGATGCAGTCCTTGGCGTTGTCGACGGCCGCGTCGAGCGCCAGCGCGCCTGCGGCGGCCGCGGCCAGGGACAGCTCGTGCGGGGCCTGGTCGGCAGCGCACGCGGCATCCCAGGCCGCCGCGGTGGCGAGTTCGGCCCGGCAGAGCATGTGCGCGCACAGGTGCTTGACCGCCTGGAAGGAGCCGATCGGGCGGCCGAACTGATGCCTGGTCCGCGCGTACTCGGTGGCGGTCTGGCTGCACCAGGTCGCGACTGCGGCCGCTTCCGCGGCGGCCAGCATAACGGCGAGGTCGGGTACCTGGCCGGAAACGCCGGCGGGTAGCAGCTGACCGGCGCTGACCGCCACGTCGTCGAGGGTGACGTCGGCGAGCGCGCGGGAGAAGTCCACCGGCGTCCGCTGGGCCAGGTGCACCCCGGGCTGGGCCGGGTCAAGCAGGAACCACGTCTGGCCGGAGCCGGCGGCCGCCGCCAGCAGCAGGTGCGAGACGTCGCCGGCGCCGAGCACGAGCGGCGCCGTGCCGCTGACCCGCAGCCCGCCCGCTTCCTGCACCGTGCCGGTCAGCCCGCCCGGCGACGCGCCGGCCGGCACCGCCGACGGCAGCGCGACGGCGAAGGTTGCCGCGCCCTGGGCGAGCCGGCCGAGCAGCTCGGCGTGAGCGCCGTGCGGGCCGGCCGATCGGGCCAGCACGAGCCCGGCCAGCAGCGTCGGCAGCAGCGGCCCGGGCGCGAGCGCCGCGGCCAGGGCCTCGGCCACGACCGCGATGTCGGCCGCCGTGCCGCCGCCACCGCCGAGGTCGTGGGGCAGCGCGATCGAGAAGATGCCGAGCTCGGCCAGCCCGGCCCACCGGTCAGCCGCGCCGCCCTGGCCGGCGCGCGTCTCCAGCTCGCGGACGGCGGCGATCGTGCCAGCCCGCTTCGCCCACTGGCCGACCGACTCAGCGATCGCCAGCTGCTCGGTTGTGACCGCGATGGGCACTGATCCTCCTGCTGGTCCGGCGCGAAACGGCTGGGTCCGCGCACAGAAATTAGAACACGTTATAGTAATAGCGGCCAGCGCGACGGTGGCGGCTACGGGGAGGCATGGATGACTGCTGCGAAGGCCGCTGGCGCGCCGGCGACCTCAGGCGTCCCGGCCGAGAGCGAGCTGGGCTCTGCGGCGCAGCGGGAGCGGCGCAAGCGGATACTCGACGCGACGCTCATCCTGGCCTCCAGGGGCGGCTACGACGCCGTCCAGATGCGCGAGGTCGCCGAGCGGGCCGATGTCGCGCTGGGCACGCTGTACCGGTACTTCCCGTCCAAGATCCACCTGCTGGTCTCGGCGCTGGTCAGGGAGTTCGAGCAGATCAGGCAGAAGCTCGGCAAGCGGCCGGTTCCCGGTGACACGCCGGCCGACCGGATCATCTACGTGCTGAACAAGGTGACCAAGAACATGCAGCGCGAGCCGCTGCTCACCGACGCCATTACCCGGGCCTTCATGTTCGCCGACCCCAGCGCGGCCAGCGAGGTCAACGCGGTCGCATCGCTGATGGAGCGGATGCTGACCGACGCCCTGCACGAGGGTGAGCCCACCACCGACGAGCGGGCCATCGCCCGGGTGATCGGCGACGTGTGGCTGTCCAACCTGGTCGCCTGGGTCACTCGCCGGGCCTCGGCGACCGACGTGTCCAACCAGCTCGAGCTGGCGGCGCGGCTGCTGCTCAGGTAGCGGCCGTTCTCGGCCCGCCCGGCGGTCAGGCCCTGCTCGGCAGATCGGCGCCGTACCAGGTCTCGATCAGCCAGCGCGAGATCGACAGCGACGGCGGCATGATCAGCTCGCCCGAGACCAGCGCGGCCCGCAACTCCTCCCGGCTGTACCAGGCCGCCTCCTCGATCTCCTCCGCGTCGACGGTAATGTCCGTGCCGGTCGCCTCGGCCCGGAATCCGAGCATCAGGTTGTGCGGCATCGGCCACGGCTGACTGCCCGCATAGGTGACCGTCGACACGACGACCCCGGTCTCCTCGTGCACTTCCCGCGCGACCGCCTGCTCGGCGGACTCCCCCGGTTCCACGAACCCGGCCAGCACGGAGACCCGGCCCTTCGGCCACTGCGCGTTCCTGGCGAGCAGGCAGCGGTCCTGCGGATCGGTGACCACCATGATCACCGCGGGGTCGCAGCGCGGGAAGTGCTCGCTGCCGTCGGCCGTGCACCGGCGCGAGTGGCCGGCCGTCTCCGGCACGGTCGGCGCCCCGCAGCGCGAGCAGAATCCGGCCACGGCGTGCCAGTTCGCGAGCGCTACGGCATGGGTCAGCAGGCCGGCATCCCGGTCGGTGAGCAGCGTTCCCACCTCGCGGAGCCCGGCCCGACGCAGGGCCGCTTGCTGGCCGGCCTCCCGGTGGCTGCCGTCACCGTCGTCATCCGGATCGCCACCGGATGCCGGCAGTGGCGCGCCGACACCGAAATGGGCCACGCCGTCGGAATCGACGCCGAGCAGGAACCTGACGCCCTCGGGCGCCCGATCAGGGGAGACGAAGACGAGCTCAGCGGTTCCCGGACCGAGCCTGGCCAGGACCTGACCGTCCTCGACAACCAGGACCCTGGTTTGCGGATCGTCCCACGCCTTCGCCAGCCAGTCCGGGTCGCTCCGCAGCGCCGTCGACCGCTCGACCTCGTGCGCGGTCAGTGCGATCCCGCCGGAGACGGAAATATGGGAGCGAGGCACGGCCTCAGAATACGTGTCAGGGCCGCGGCCCGCCGGCTGGCGACCGGCCGCCAGGCCCGATCACCCGAGCGCCTCGAGTTCGTCCCACAGGTAGGCGGCCGTCTCGGCCCCCTTGAGCAGCAGCTTCATGTCGACCCGCTCGTTCGGAGCGTGAATCCGGTCGTCGTCGAGGCCGACCGCGATGAAGACCAGCGGCGCGTCGAGGATCTCGGCCAGATCCGCTTCCGGCCCGCTGCCGCCCTCCCTGGTGAACAGGACCTCCTGGCCGAACGCCCGCTGCATCGCCCGCCGGCCGGCCTGCACCGCTGGCGAGTCGACCGGAGAGAAGGACGGCCGGACCCCGGGGCCGTCGACCGTGACCGTGACATCCAGGCCCGCGGGCGCGCGCTGCGCGACGAAGTCGCGAAGCTGGCCGGCCACCTCGGCAGGCTCCTGGTGGGCGACGAGCCTGAAGGACAGCTTGGCGTGCGCCTCGCGCGGCACGATGGTCTTGCCGCCCGGGCCGGTGTGGCCGCCCCACATGCCGTTGATCTCCGCGGTCGGCCGGGCCCAGATCCGCTCGATCGTGCTGAAGCCGGCCTCGCCGGACGCGGCGCCGCTGTTGCCCGCCGTGGCCAGCCAGGCCTTCTCGTCGAACGGCAGCCTGGCGAACAGGTCCCGCTCGGCCGGCGTGAGCTCCACGACCCGGTCGTAGAAGCCGGGCAGCGCGACCCGGCCGTCGGCGTCGTGCAGGCCGGCCAGCAGGCCGGCCAGCGCGTGCAGCGGGTTCGGCACGGCCCCGCCGAACGATCCTGAGTGCAGGTCCCGCTCGGGCCCGTAGACGTCGATCTGCGCATCGATGACCCCGCGCATGCCGGTGCACATCGACGGCACGTCGGCCGCCCACATCGTGGTGTCCGACACCACGATCACGTCGCAGGCGAGCCGGTCGCGCTCGCGCCGCAGCAGATCGGCGAAGTGGGTCGAGCCGGACTCCTCCTCACCCTCGACGATGAGCTTCAGGCTGACCGGCGGAGCGCTCGCGCCGTGGCTGGCCATCCAGGCGCTGGTGCCGAGGGCGTGGAACAGGACCTGCCCCTTGTCGTCGGAGGCGCCGCGGGCGAGGATCTGGCCGTCCCGCTCGGCCGGCTCGAAGGGAGGCGAGTCCCATTCCGCGAGCGGTTCGACCGGCTGGACATCGTGGTGGCCGTAGATAAGGACGGTCAGGGCCGAGGGATCGGCCGACGGCCACTGCGCGAATACCGCGGGCAGCCCGGGCTCTTCCGGCGTGCCGGTCTCCCAGACCTCGGCCGTTACGAAGCCCGTCTGCCGCAGGTGACCGGCCAGCCACTCCGCAGAGCGCCGGACGTCGGCGCTGCGCTCCGGGTCGGCCGAGATCGACGGAATGGTCAGCCATTCCCTCAGCGCGGCGAAGAACTCGCCAGCGTGATCGTCGATGTATCCGCGGACGTCGGTGCCCATGCGCGTCTCACCTCAGGTTGGTCCGGAAGGATCGTCGGTCGGAACTCTAGACCCGCCCCTAGCCGCCCGCCCGGCCCGGCACCGGCACCGGCACCGGCACCGGCAGCCGCGACGACTTCCCACGGATTTCAGCCCGCGAACGCCCGACTTATGAAGTTTGCGATCACCAAATCCGTAGGAAGTCATCTCGCTCGGGCAGATGCCAGGCTGGCGTGGGTGCCAGACTGGCGGGCATGGCGACCGATCTTGACGACCTCGTCGCGCTGATGCCGTTTGCCGGGCAACTCGGCCTGACCCTCGACGAGGCGAGTCCGGAGCGCGTCGTGGCCCGGCTGGGCTGGGCACCGGAGCGCTGCACGTCCGGCGGCGTGATCCACGGCGGCGTACTGATGTCGCTGGCCGACACGGCGGGCGCGCTCGTGGCGTTCCTCGGGCTGGCCGAAGGCCAGAGGACGGCGACCATGACCTCGACGACCCAGATGTTCCGCCCGGTGACGGCCGGAACCGTGCGTGCCGTCGCCGTCCCGCTGAACCGGGGCCGGACCGCCGTCACCGTCCAGACCAGCCTGTATAACGACGATGATCGGCTGGTCGCCCAGACCACCCAGATCCAGGCCGTCAGGTAGCCGCCGTCACCGGCTCGTCATGCCGGATCCGGCCGGTCCCGGCGACATCAGCTGACGCGGCCGCCCTGCTCAGGCGTCGCCCGGGATGCCCTCGATCAGCTCGGCCAGGCCCGCGGCGTCGAGCAGGTCAGCCGGGCGCACGGTCCGGTCATCACGCACGTAGTAGAACGCCGCGCGGACCTGCCCGACGGGAACGCCGGCCAGTGCCGCCCAGGCCAGCCGGTACGCCGCCAGCTGGACCGCCACCGCGCGCTCCTCCCGGCCCAGGCGGGGAGGCCGCCCGGTCTTCCAGTCCACGACGTCGAAGCCGCCGCCGGTGTCGTCGGCGAAGATAGCGTCGATCCGGCCCCTGACCAGCCGGTCGCCGACTCTGGTCTCGAACGGCATCTCCACCTCGGCCGGCCAGCGCTGCCCCCACTCACCCGCCTCGAACCGCTCCTTCAGCTCGGCGAGGTCGGCGTCGTCGCTGACCAGGTCCGCGTCGACAGCCCCGGTCAGGTCGCCGGCGTCGATCAGCCGCATCTGGCCGAAGCGCTCCTCGAGCCAGCGGTGAAACGCCGTCCCGCGCTGCGCCCGCGGCGCCGGCGGACGCGGCATCGGCCGCCTGATCTGGGCTGCGAGCTCGGCCGGATCCCTGGCCATCATGACCAGGGCCGAGACACCGAACCGGCGCGGCAGGTCGACCGGGATCGGCCCGTCCGGCCGGCGCCTCGATCGCTCGGCCAGCAGCAGGTCCGCGTCGGAGGCCCACCCGGCGACGAGCTCGGCGTACCGGGCGGGGACGGCCATCGCGCCGCCCGCCGAGCCTGCGCCCGCCGAGCCTGCGCCCGCCGCCACGTCGGCTGAGCTCACACCGGCCGCGACGTCCCCCTGGCCAGGGGCCGCCGCGTCCACCAGGTCACCCGCCGCCCGGATGGCCTCGTACCGGCCGCCGCCGGGTGGCGCGGGCCACGACCTGGTCAGTGGCTCGGCCAGGGCCGGATTCTCCGCGCCGTCGGCGGGCTGGTCCGCCCACTGCGCTACCAGGCCGGCTCCCGCCTGGCAGCTCGCGGCGACCTCGTCTAGGAAGGGCGACGGGCCGAGCGGAGACTTGCCGGCCCCCCACCAGTACCCGGTGCACGCCAGCCAGTAGGCCGCCCTGGTCACGGCCACGTAGGCCAGCCGCCGTTCCTCCGCCGTGTTCCGGTCGGTGCAGGCCCGGCTGAACGCGGCCAGCGAGTCGGGGTCAAGCCCGGCCAGCGCCGGCAGGTCCGCCTCATCGCCGCGCAGCCAGAACGGAAGCAGCCTCGGATTGTCCGTCCACCTGGTGCTCAGCCTCGGCCTGGCCGGGAAGTTCTGCGCCCTGGTCCCGGCGGACAGCCCGGGCACGACGACGGCCGGCCACTGCAGCCCCTTGGCCGAGTGCACGGTCGCCAGCTTGACCGAGTCCGTGTCGCTGACCTGCCCGGCTTCCAGGCCGAACTCCTCGGTCTCGGCCGCAGTCAGGTAGGCCAGGAACGCGCCGAGCGTCGGCTCCTGCGCATCCCCCGCGAACGCGGCCGCGGCGTCGGCGAACGCGTCGAGGTCAGCGCGCGCCGCCGCCGGGCTGCAACCGGGGCGCGCGGCGACCTCCACGTCCAGGCCCAGCGCCCGCTCGACCTCGGTGACCAGCTCGGGCAGCGGCCGGCCGACGTGCCTGCGCAGCGCCCGCAGCTCGCCCGCCAGCGCGGACAGCCGCTCGTATCCGCGGGCTGAGTAAGCGGCTGCCGCGCCCAGGTCGTCGAGGGCTTCGACCAGGCTGCCGGTCTCGGCGGTGAAGTCGGCCACGGCACGAGTCAGGTGATCCTCAGCTGTAACGGAGCCCGCCGGTGACCCCCGGTCAGGCTGGCCAGCCTGGTTTGCGGCCAGTTTCCGCGCCCTGACCCCGAGCGCGACCAGGTCCCGCGGGCCGATCCGCCAGCGCGGCGAGGTCAGCGTCCGCACCAGCGAGTCGGACGCCGCCGGGCTGTGCAGCACGCGCAGCGTGGCCACGATGTCGGCGACCTCCGGCACGGTCAGCAGGCCGCCGAGGCCGACCACCTCGACCGGGATCCCGTCCGCCTCGAGCGCGGTCCGCAGGGCGCTGAACTGGGTCCGCTTACGGCACAGCACCGCGATATCGGACGGCCGCACGCGGTCAGCCCGGCCGTCCGGCCAGGGCTGCCCGTCCGGGGCCAGCCCCGCGGGCAGGCTGAGCAGCGTCGCGACCTGCTCGGCGACCCACCGCGCCTCAGCGGCGCTGGTCTCGAGCAGCGCGCAGGTGACGACGCCGCGGTCGGCCCGGCCGGGCGGCGCGATCAGCCGGGGCACCTCGGGCGCGATCTGGCGCAGGTCGCTCTGGATCGCCGCGGCGACATCGAGGACCTTGCCGGTGTTGCGGAAGCTGGTCGAGAGCAGCCTGACCTCGGCGCGCACCGGTGCTCCGGCGCCCGCGCCCGTTGGCGCCCCGCCGGGGCGAGGCGGAAAGAAGTCAGCGAAGCGCTTCATGTTGCCGGCGCTGGCCCCGCGCCAGCCGTAAATCGACTGGCACGGATCGCCGACGGCGGTGACCGGGTGCCCGCCGCCGAACAGGGCCCGCATCAGCTCGAGCTGCGCGTGGCTGGTGTCCTGGAACTCGTCGAGCAGCACGACCTGATAGCGGGCCCGCTCGGCCTGCCCGACCTCGGGATGCGCGGCGGCGATCCGGGCCGCGAGCGCCATCTGGTCGCCGTAGTCGATGACCTCCCGCTCGGCCTTCGCCGCGGCATAGGCCCGCACCAGCGGAAGCATCTGCTCACGAACGCGCTGGCAGCGCAGGGTCCCGTCCGCCAGCCGGGTCTTGCCGGCCGGCACCTCGGCGTACCGTCGCCGCAGCCACTCCCCCGCCGCCAGCACGTCGTCGGGACCGCGGAGGTGCTCGGCCAGCTCGCCGGCGAGCTCGATGACGGCCGCGGTGACGGTGACCGGAGCCCAGTCGACGGCGTCCATCGGGCCGTCGTAGCCGGCCACCACCCTGGCCGCGAGCTGCCACGCGACGGCCGGAGTGATCAGCCGCATCGTCGGCTCGAGCGCCTCACGCAGCGCGTGGTCGCTGATCAGCCGCCCCGCGTAGGCGTGATAGGTGGCGATGACCGGATCGCCGTCGAAATCCGGCTGAGCCGGCCTTCCGTCCGGACCCGGACCCGGCTGGCCTAGGGCCGGCCCGGCCAGGCCGACCCGGCGCAGCCCGTCGAGCCGCACCCGGACGCGCCCGGCCAGCTCGGCCGCGGCCTTGCGGGTGAAGGTGAGGCCGAGGACACGCTCGGGCCGGACGTGGCCGTTGGCCACCAGCCAGACCAGCCGGGCCGCCATGGTCTCGCTCTTGCCGGAACCCGCCCCGGCGATGACCGCCATCGGCGCGAGCGGCGCGCTGATCACCGCGGACTGCTCGGGCGTCGGCTCGTCGATCCCGAGCAGCCGGGCTAGCTGCGCCGGGCTGAGCCTGGGCGGGCCAGCCGCCGGCGGCGGCGCCGGCTCGTCGTCCCAGAGGGTCAGCTGGCTCATAGCGTGCTTCCCGCTCGCTTACGGGGCGCTTCCAGGCGCCACCTTCCCTCGCCGCTCGGCCGTCGGTCCTCACTCCGGGCGACACCGCGGCCCTCCAGCTCGCTCATGGGGTCACCTGGTCGCCGCGCTCGTCGACCGGGCAGCTGGTGGCGGCCGGGCACCGGCGGCAGCCGTCGTTGACGGTGGCCCGGAACTGCGGGCCGGCCATCGCCGCCGCGACTTCCTTGACCAGCGTCTGCGCCCAGCCGGGATCAGGGTCGGCGGACAGCGCGCGCTGGCTCTGGACGCTCGCCTGCCTGGTCCCGCCGGCCCGGCCCACCTGAACCAGCTCGGCGCCGCCTGGCTCGGTCGCGCCAAGCTCGGCGAACGCGCCCAGCAGGACGGCCAGCTGGTACACGCCGAGCTGCGGATTGCGCTCCAGCTCGCCGGCCGACGGCTTGGACGACCCGGTCTTGAGGTCGACGACGACGGCCCGGCCGTCCGCGTCGCGCTCCAGCCGGTCGACCTGGCCTGAGATGAGGACGTCGTCGATCCTGACCCGCAGCTTCTGCTCGACCGCGACCAGCTCGCGGTCGTTGCCGCGCTGCCAGTCTAGGAACCTGGTGACCATCTGATCGGCCCGGTCCCGCTGCCTGATGCTGTACCAGACGCTGCCGAAGTCCAGCTGGTGCCAGATCTCGTCGATCCGGCGGGCGATGTCCCCGTGATCGGCTCCCTCCGCGACCAGCGCCGCGGCCGCGTGGATCACCGTGCCGAGGTGACCGGCGGTCGACGGCGGGCTCGCGCCGACAGCCGACTCGATCAGCCAGCGCAGACCGCAGGTGACGAACTTGTCGACCTGCGACGGCGACACCCGGACCTCGCCCTCGCTGATCGGCCCGGTCCCGGACCACTGGGTGAGCGCGTACCACTGGCTCGGGCTCGCTCCCGGCACGCCGGCCGCGGCCAGCCTGGCCAGCTGGCCGGCGGCCGCCTGCCGGACGGACTCGGGCAGCCCGCGGTCGGCAGCCGCCCGGCGCAGGTCGGCGGTCAGCGCGGACAGGGACAGCCAGCGCCGGCCGGAGACGGCCGCCTCCTCGACCCCGATCTCGTCGCCGGCCAGCTCGGCCAGGAATCTGGACGGCCGCTCGTCGCTGTCCTCCCCGCCGACGGCGGTCACGACCAGCGAGCGCCTGGCCCGGGTGACGGCCACGTAGAACAGCCGCCGTTCCTCGTCGAGCAGCTTCGAGCTGAGCGCGACCGCCGCCGCGTCCGCTCCGGCCGCGATCGGCGGGCTGTCCCGGCCGCCCGGCCCTGAGCGGCCGGCCGGCAGCCCGTGATCGGCCGCCTCGACCAGCTCGTCCATCCCGAGCAGGGAGCCGCGCAGCCGCAGGTCGGGCCAGACCCCCTCCTGCACGCCGGCCACCACGACCAGGTCCCATTCCAGGCCCTTGGCCCGGTGCGCGGTCGAGATGGTCACCGCCTCGCCTGGCTGCGCCCGCTGCGCGAGCGTGTCGCCGGCGATCTCCTGGCCGGTCAGGCCGTCCAGGAATAGCGTCATCGATCCGGCCGGCATCCGCGCGTCGAATCGGGCCGCGGCGTCGAAGAGCGCCATCACGGCGTCGAGGTCGGCGTCGGCGGTCGCACCGCGGGTGCCGCCGGCCGCGCTCGCCGCATGCCACTGGCCAGCCAGGCCGCTGGCGTTCCAGACGGCCCAGAGCACCTCCTGCGCGGTGCCGTCGGCGGCGGCCGTTCTCGACACGGCGATCAGGCTGGCGACCTTGCGCGCGGCCGCCAGTGCCTCGCCTGCGGCTTCCAGTGCCCGGCCCGGCGGCCAGCCCGCGGTCGACAGCAGCCGGGGATCGAGCAGCGCCGCGGCCAGCGGCCCGGCCATCGTGGCCGGGTCCGCCGGCTCGGCGGGAACCACGGCCGGCCCGGCATTCCCGGGCGGCGCATCAGTCCCGGCTGGCCCGCCGGCTGGCGCCTCCTCCCGCTGCCGCAGGATCCGGCGCAGCCGGCGCAGGCCGAGGGCATCGGTGCCGCCGAGCGGCCCGGTCAGCAGTTCGGCCGCCACGTCCTCGGTCAGCGCGCTCCGGTCGAGCGCGCAGCCGACCAGGCGAAGCAGCGGGCTGGTTCCTGGATCATCGGCCAGCGGCAGCTCGTCACCCGCGACCGCGACCGGGACGCCAGCGCCGGACAGGGCCCGCTGCAGGGCCGGCACCTGACGGACCGCCGAACGGACCAGCACCGCCATCGACGACCAGGGAACCTGGTCGATCAGGTGCGCTCGTCGCAGCGTGTCAGCGATAAGACTGGCTTCCTGGCGCTCGCTGGCCGCGACGACCACGCGCGCCTCGCCCACACTGGCCGAGTGCAGCGGCACCAGCGCCCGGTGGTCTCGTTGCGCCCGGGTATCTCCCCCGCCCCTGACCTCGGGAAGCCGTACCGCCGGAAGCCTGGCCGCGACCCGGCGCGAGGCCGCCAGCAGGACCGGGCCGCTGCGCCGGCAGGTCCGCAGGGCGATGACCCGGGCGGGCCGGCCGTCCGGAGCCTGGAACCGGGCCGGGAACCGCCCGATCGCGTCGGCGTCGGCGCCGCGGAAGGCGTAGATCGACTGGTCCGGATCGCCCACGGCGATCAGCTCTCGGCCATCCCCGGCCAGGGCGTGCAGCAGTTCCTCCTGGGCCGGGTCAGTGTCCTGGTACTCGTCGACCAGGACCACGTCGTAGGCGAGCCGCTCGCGCTGCCGGATCTCGGGCCTGGCCAGCAGCTGGCCGGCGATCCTGATGATCTCGGCGTAGTCGTAGGCCGGTACCGGGGCCAGGTCGAACCGCGCGGCGTACCTGGTCAGGAACCCGCCCGCCGCTACCCAGTCGTCGCGGCCCGCCCGCTCGCCCAGCCGGGCGAGCTCCGCGCCGCCGAGACCGCGCTCGGCCGCGCGGAGCAGGAAGTCACGCAGTTCGGCCGCGAAGCCACGGGTCGCCAGCAGCGGCCGCAGCCGCTGCGGCCAGTGCCTGGCCCCGTCCGATGCCTCGCCGCGGAGCATCCGCCTGACCTCGGCCAGCTGCTCGGGCCCGGAGAGCAGGGTCGGCGGCTCCGCCCCGGCCAGCACGGACTCCCGCCTGAGCAGCGCGTACGCGTAGCTGTGGAAGGTCAGGGCCAGCGGTTCGGTGGTGGTGCGATTGAGCCGCAGGGTGATCCGTCCGCGCAGTTCCTGCGCGGCCTTGCGGCTGAACGTGAGCACGAGGACGCGGCTCGGGTCCAGACCCCGGCCGGCGATCCGGTCGACCACGGTCTCGACGATGGCCGTCGTCTTGCCGGTGCCAGGCCCGGCGAGCACTAGCAGCGGCCCGCCCGAATGGCCGACGACCTGCGCCTGGGCCAGATCGAGAACGGGCGGCTCTGCAGCGCCGACGGCCCGGCGAACCAGGCGGTATGCGGGCGGTTGCCTATCCATGTCGTATCGCATTCCAGCAGAGGACACCGACAGCCGCTGGGAACTTGGCCAGACCGGCTGGCCCGAGGCGGGCCCGGATCAGGCTGCGCGGCGGTGCCGCGGAGCCATGCTCACGGCCGTTCGGGCTGGCCGCCGCCCTGCTGGCCGTGGTCAGGCTGGCCCGCCCACCGTGCCTTGCGCATGTCGAGCCGTCCCGGCGCGCCGTCCGTTCCCGTCCGCAGCGGCGTTCCCTCCCGCCGGTACTGGCGCAGCGCCTCGCGTTCGTGCCCGGCGAGCAGGCTCCCGTCCGCGTGCACCACACGCCACCAGGGCACGGCCCCGCCCCAGAGCGCCATGACGCGTCCGACCTGCCGCGGCCCGCCTGTCCCGACGTACTCGGCGATGTCGCCGTAGGACATCACGCGGCCAGGCGGGATCGACTCAGCCACGTCCAGGACCCGGCTGGCGAAATCACCGATCCCGGGCGCGGCTGACGCAGACTCACGTCGGGTCATCGGGCGATTCAGGTGCCTTCGGCGGCACCGTCCGTTCGGCCGGAACGGCCGGCCGCCTGACATCCCAGACGCTGGGCAGTTTCTGCGGCCTTTCCGGCTGCTGGCTATCCGCCGGTGCCGGTCGCTGGCGTCGCAGCGGAGCGGCCAGGTGCGTCTGAGGCTGACGGCGTGGCAGCGGCTGCCCGCCGGACAAGGGCTGCCCGCCGGACAAGGGCTGCCCGCCCGCAGGGGGTTGCCGGCGCGGCAAGGGTTCTTTGTGGGGCACCGGCTCGGGCCGAGACGAGGGCTCGAGCGGCGCAGAGGGCACCGGCGGCGCGGAGGGCTCGGGCCGGGGCGCACGTTCGGGCGGTGCTGAAGGCTCGGGCCGGGGCGCACGTTCGGGCGGTGCTGAAGGCTCGGGCCTGGACGGCCCAGGCCAGGACGCGGGTCCGGGCCGGAACGCGGGTTCGAACCCGGGTCGCAGCCCAGGGGTCGACTTCGGGCGCGGCGTGAACAGTGACCCGGCTGTCGGCTCGGCGGCGCTGGCAGTGATGCGTCCGGCTGGAGTTCGATCGGCGGCGGCCGGAGCGGCCGGCGACGAAAGAGCCGGCGACGAAGAGCCGGCGACGGCGCGGGCGACGACGCAGCGGCAGGTGCGGGAGCGGCAGGTGACGGAGCCGAAATCCCGAAGTCGGGGTCTCCCGAACCGGCCGGACCCAGATCGGCGGCCCCCAGATCGGCCAGCGCCGGAGCAGCCGGCAGCGGAACAGCCGGCAGCGGAACAGCGGGCACCGGAGCGGCAGTTGCCTGAGCGGTCGGCGCCTGAGCGGCCGGCGCCGGAGCATCCGGCGCCTGAGCAGCAGTTGCCTGAGAAGCAGCTGCCGGAGCAGCCGGCGCCGGAGCAGCCGACGCCTGACCGGCCGACGCCTGAGCAGCCGGCGGCCGCGCGGACGAGCCCGCCGCTGGGTTCCCGGTCGGCGGGTTCGGCGTCTCTGCCGGGACCGCCGGCTCGCCGATTGCCGGCGCTTGCTCGACCGAGTCTGCTCGCCGCAACGTGGCCGCCTGCTGCGCGAGCCGGTCGGACCACGCGGGGGGTGGTGCCGGGCGTTTCGCCAGGAGGCTCGCCTGTCCGTCATCGGATTCAGCCGCCGGGCGGATCGCCGGAGATCGCCGTGGGAGTTCGGAGTATCGCCTCGTCACCTCGGTCGTGCCGAGGCTGGCCGGCGAATCGAATGCCCGGGGCGACTCAGGCTGCGACACCTGAGCCTGCGATAGCTGACTCTGGGCAGGCTCGGGCTGCGATTGCTGCGTCGGGGCCGACGGCGCAGTCTCGGGCTCCGGGACCGGCTGGGCCTGCGGTGCCGACTGAGGCCGCGGTGTCCGCTCGGACTGCGGTGCCGGCTCGGGCTGCGGCGCCGGCTGGGACTTTGGCGCCGGCTGGAAACTGGGTACCGGCCGACCTGGCTGGGACGGCCGGGATGGCTCGGCCCGCGGCGACGCCTGCGGCCTGGTGACTCCTTCCCGGCCGAACAGGGCATCGCGCCGGTAGGCGCCCGGCCGGAACTCCGGCCGGCGAATTTCGGCCGGGAGCGGGCCGAACAGCGGGTCCGCCGACCACCGGCTGGCATCCGGCTCAGGCAGCGGAGCCGGTCCGGCGGCGGCTTCGCTCTGATCGCCCTGATCGAACAACCATTCGTCCGGGTCTTCCTGGGCCGGCGAAGACGGCACGGGGGTCTGCCATCCGGCCTCGGTCGGCCTGGCCGGCCCTGGCGGTTGGGCGAGCCCGGGGCGAAGCCGGCCGGTGATGCTTCGGTCCTGATCGTCCGGCTGGGCCCCGGAGCGCGCCGGACCGGGCAGCGCGCCCGTCAGCGGATCGGACCGGGCCGGCGCCTGGTTACTCAGGCCTTGGGTCTGCCAGCCCGGCAGCTCAGCGGGAGGCTGGGTCCAGTCGCTGTCGGTCTGTGACGGCAGGCTCTGCGGCGCGAAAGCCTGACCCGAGTACCCCGGCGCCGGATAGCCAGGGCCCGGCTGGATGGTCCCGCCTGGCGCCGGTGGCGGGAACCCGGCCCCGTTCCCGCCCGGGCTCGGCTGGTAGCCGGGACTCTGATAGCCCGGCCCCTGAGGACCAGGGGCAGGCTGACTATCGTCGGCGTAGACCTGTCCGGGGTAGCCGAGGGCCGGGGGTATCTGGCCCGACGGCCCCGTTCCGAACTGGCCGGCTCCCAGCTGGCCGGCTCCCAGCTGGCCCGCTGCCGGGTAAGCCGGGCCCGGGAGGGCCTGATCCGGGTACACGGCGCCCGGGTACTCGGCCGGCGCACCCGGGTACTCGGCGCCCGGGTACGCGGCACCCGGGTACGCGGCTCCCGGATAGGTCTGGCCGGGGTACCCCTGACCGGAGTAAGCCTGGCCGGGCTGGCCCTGACCTGGTCCGGCCAGGCCGTCCGGACCCGGGTAACCCTGACCGGGCAGGGCCGGGTAGCCCGGCACCGGGTTGGCCTGGCCAGGAGTACCGAGGAAGCCCTGGTCAGGACGGCTTTGCCGATATGGCGATGCCGGATAGATCTGGGTCGGGTAACGGACGTCCGCGGCCGGGCCGTCGAAACCGGGTGAGCCGGCCGCCAGCGGAGTTCCCGCCCTGGATGGCGGCGCGGACAGCCCGGATTTCCTGCTCCGCCTGCCCGCGGCCACCAGCCACAGCGAGGCGATCACCAGCAGCAGGCCGGCCGCCGCGATCGCCAGGAGCACGAAGAGCTTGCCCCGGCCCCTGGGCGGCACGGGGAATGCCGGCCCGCCCGCCTGCCCATTCCCGAACTGCCCGGAGGCCGCTGCCCGGCCGGCTCGCGTGTCGCCGGCCGGAACCTGCCGGGCCAGGACACCAGCCGTCCGCAGTGCGGCCGCGGCGTCCACCGTGCCGAAACCGACGTGGTCGTCGTAACCGTCCTTGGGATGGTGCGAGCTCGACTCGACAACCGCGGTCCGGACCTGCGCGGCCGTCAGGCGCGGGTACTTGGACCTGACCAGTGCCGCCACGCCCGCCGTCAGCGCGCAGGCCGGGCTGGTGCCGCTCACGACCCAGTACTTGCTGCCGCGGCCCTGGGCGGGCACGTTCACCCCCGGCGCAGCGACCTGGACGGAGAGATTCTCGCTCGAGAAATACGCGGGCCGGCCGGACTCGCTGACCGCGGCGACGCCCATGACGCCCGGGTAGTCGGCGGGGAACGAGTAAGGAGCACCGCCGCCCCGCGCGGTCTGCGACGTTCCCGAGTTCCCGGAGGACGCGACCACCACGACGTCGTGATTCTGCGCGTACTGCAGCGCCGCGCGAACCGTGATACTTGGCGCGTTATAGCCGAGCGACATGCTGATCACGCCGGCATGGTGCGCAACCGCATACCTGATCGCCCTGGCCAGCTCGTGCTGGCCCCGCCACTCCGACTCGCCCAGATACGCGTTGTAACCGGGGTCGGACCGGTCCGTGATGACCCTGATGGACAGGATCCTGGACTGCGGCGCCACCCCCAGGATTCCGTTCTGGTCGCCCGGGCCGTGGCCGTGGCCAGCGATCAGCGAGGCCATCCAGGTACCGTGCGCGCCCCAGTTCGGATTGGAAGGCGGCGTGCCGACGCCGGTGAAGTCGGGGCCGGACGTCACCGAGTTCGTCAGGTCCGAGACCGTCGGATCGACGCCGCTGTCGATGACGGCGACGACCACGCCGCGCCCCTGCGTGACGTGCCAGGCAGCGGAGACATCCAGAGCCGAGAGCACCCACTGCTGGCGCTGCCGCGCCTGGTCAGCAAGGGCCGGTCCGGACGCGGCCAGCGGCAGTGCGATCGCGGCCGCCGCCGCCAGTGCCGCGACAGGGCGGGAGAAGTGGCGCCTGGTCCGGGCTGGCGGACCGGCGTTACCGGCTCGGGCCGCCGCGCGCCGGATGACCGGCCTGAGGCCAGAGGTCAGCATGAAGGGGCTCCCGGACAGCGCGGAACGGGCGGTTGTGCGCCAAGCGGCGCGGCTACGGTGACCGCCACGCCGCGGGCCAGGCTATTCATTTCCTGCAGCACATAGCTGTCGCTGCGGACCGACACGTGCGGCCTGCCGTCAGCGTAACCGACCGTCGCCATCACGAGGTATGGTCCCGCGGCCACCACCCACGAGAGCTGGCGCTGCGGGAAGCCGTACAGGGCGGCAGGCGTGCCGCTGACCCGGAAGGGGCTCAGCACCAGCTGCCTGGACAGGCCGCCCTGTCCGAGCGCCGGGCCGCCGGTCAGGTACCGGGCCGCGGCCACCGCACTGGCCTGGGACTTGAGCACGGCGATGCCGGTGGTCAGCACAAGGCTGCTGGTGGCGTCGGTGTACGTCGAGCGCAGCAGCGCCTGGCAGCCATCCGCGCTGAGCATCGCCATCAGCGAGCGGCTGCCGCCAGCCGCCTGCACGCAGGTCGCCTGCGGTGCGATCTCAAGGCGCTGTGCCTTCAGCCTGAGGCCCCCTTTAGAGCCGCTCGCGCTGCTGGTCAGCTGGTAGCTGATCACCGCGGGGAACAGCTGCGCCTTCGACGTGGTGCGCCACCGCTTGGCGACCTCCCAGGCCTCGATCCGCTTCTGCTGCGCCGGGGTGAAGGTCCGCGGCTTGAGCTGGCCCCGGATCTCAGCTCCGGCGCCGACGAGGCCGCACACCCCGACGACGGCGAGGAGCGCCGCGAGCAGCCGCCTGCCCCGGCGCCGGGCAGGCCGCAGCTTCAGCTCTGCGGTGTCACCGCCGCCTGAGCCGCGCCGCTGGTCTGAGGGTCCCGGCTGAATCGCCACCTGATGATGTTAAGGCCACGAATAGCTCGTGCCCACCACAACGCCGCGTCCCGCCTTCCGGGAAAGGGGCACCAGGTCAGTAAACCGGCAGCGACGGATCGACGGTGTTGACCCACGAGAGCACGCCGCCGCCGACGTGCACGGCATCGGAGAAGCCCGCGTTCTTGACCACGGCGAGGCATTCCGCGCTCCGCACCCCGGACTTGCAGTGCAGGACGATCCTGCGGTCCTGGGGCAGCCGCTCCAGCGCCGCGCCGGTGAGGAACTGGTCCTTGGGGATCAGCACGGCACCGGGGATCGAGACGATCTCGTACTCGTTCTGCTCCCTGACGTCGACCAGGAAGATGTCATCGTCCCGGTCGAGCATCGCCTTGAGCTCCGCGGCCGTGATCGTCGAGCCCGCCGCCGCCTCCTGCGCGTCGGCCGACACCGCGCCGCAGAACGCGTCGTAGTCGATCAGCTCGGTGATCGTCGCATTCGGACCGCAGATCGGGCAGTCCGGGTCCTTCTTGATGTTCAGCGACCGGTAGGTCATCTCGAGAGCGTCGTAAACCATCAGCCGCCCGACCAGCGGCTCGCCGATGCCGGTGAGAACCTTGATCGCCTCGGTCACCTGGATTGACCCGATGGACGCGCAGAGCACGCCAAGCACGCCGCCCTCGGCGCACGACGGGACCATGCCGGGAGGCGGCGGCTCCGGGTACAGGCAGCGGTAGCAGGGACCATAGTCCGCCCAGAACACGCTGGCCTGGCCGTCGAACCGGTAGATAGATCCCCAGACGTATGGCTTCCCGAGCAGCACGCAGGCGTCGTTGACCATGTAGCGGGTCGCGAAGTTGTCGGTACCGTCGACGATGAGGTCGTAGCCAGAGAAGATGTCCATCACGTTGTCCGTGGTCAGAGCTTCCTCGAGCACGATCACGTTGACGTACGGGTTGACTTCCTTGATGCTGTCCCTGGCCGATAGCGCCTTGGGCCGGCCAATGTCCGCCTGGCCGTGGATGATCTGCCGCTGCAGGTTCGACTCATCGACGACATCGAAGTCGATGACGCCCAGCGTTCCCACGCCCGCCGCGGCCAGGTAGAGCAGCGCGGGCGAGCCGAGGCCGCCGGCCCCGACCACCAGGACCTTCGCATTCTTCAGCCGCTTTTGTCCGGTCATCCCCACGTCCGGGATGATCAGGTGCCGGGAGTAACGCTTGACCTCATTGACGGTGAGCTCAGCTGCTGGCTCGACGAGCGGCGGCAAGGACACGGGTGATCTCCTGTAGTAACGGGCTTGTTCAACCACCTAGCTTGAACGAGCAACGCAAGCCAGGCATTCCTTCCGGCTGGCCTGCTGCCGCCGGGCTCGTTGCGCCGCGCTCATCCCCATCCTGATCAGGGAAAACGCGAAATTGTCACCGGTGCCAGGTAGAACTCAACCATGCCAGACCGCACTGAGCCAGCGACGACCGTACCGGCCCTGCCGACGAGCGCGGTCCCGGTGCCGCTGGTCCCGCCGGCTGGGCGGCCGGGCGGCCGGCCGCGCGCGGACCGCCGTACCGGAGGACGGCGGCCATTGCCTGATGCCCAGGCCATCTGCAGTTTCACGGTGCCCGAGATCGGGCCGCCGTACGACGACTCGGCACCGCTCAGGCGGCAGGCCCGTGGCGCGGGCCGCGGCGGCCTGACCGGCGTCGCGACCGGGCGCGGACCGGCTCAGGGCGACCGGCCGGACCATGACCCGGCGCGCCAGCCGCCTCGGCGGCCGGCCCGGGACACCAGCCGCCGGAAGCTGGTCCATGGCCAGGCCACTTCGCCCAGGTGCTGGCGGAGACGCTGGCCGGGTCGCGGCCCGCCGACCAGATCGTGCCGTGGACGACGGAGCAGGCGCGGCGGCGGATCAGCCAGCTGGGCCCGATGCTCGCGGCCGCGCACCGGCCGCGGGTTCGCCGGGTCATCGTGAGCTCGCCGGCTAGCGGGGTCCTCGAGATGACCGTGATCCTCGCGCTCGGCGCCCACGTTCGCGCCGTCGCCGTGCGGCTGGAACGGGCTGACACCCGGCCGCGGGGCTGGTCACCGGTGCGCGGCGAGACCGGGAACACCCGGCCGGGCCCAGCCCCGCCGACGGCCGGCCAGCGAGCACAGCGGGCGTGGCTGTGCACCGCGATCGAGGCCGCCTAGCCGAGGTCCTGGCCGGCCGAGCGGGCCGGCCAGGAGCGCCGGGCTAGCTGGCTAGCGCTTCCTCGGGTCTCCGTGGCAGAGCTTGAACTTCTTGCCTGACCCGCATGGGCATGGCTCGTTCCTGCCGACCTTGGAGAAGTCAGCCGCACCGGCCGCGCCTGCCTTCTGGATCGCCTGGCCGGACCCGTCCTCGCTGGGCGCGGTGTAGCTCAGCTGGCTGGGACGCTTCGGCTGTGCCAGTCCGCGGGGCGCGAAGGCAGCGGGCACGGCAGGGCCGTCGGCCTCGCCGGCGGCGGCGCTGCCCAGCGTCGGCAGCGGGACGGCGTCGTGGACATGACCGCCCAGCGCGTTCACCGCCTGGCCGGTCCACTCGCCGTCCGGACCCGCCTCCCCGACGATCGGGCTCTCCTGGACCTCCACGGTGAGGTTGAACAGGTTGCCGACCGACTCTTCCTTGATCGCGTCCATCATCGCGGTGAACAGCTCGTAGCCCTCGCGCTGGTACTCGATCAGCGGATCGCGCTGTGCGTGGCCGCGCATGTGGATACCGGACTGCAGGTAGTCCATCTCGTACAGGTGTTCGCGCCACTTGGAGTCGAGCACGGACAGGACCACCCGCCGCTCCAGCTCGCGCATCACCTCGGAGGTGAGTTCTTCTTCCCGCCGTTCGTACGCCGCCTGCGCGTCGGCCTGCATCCGCTCGGTGATCGCGTCAGCGGTCAGCATGGACCGCTCGCCGCCTTCCTCGTCGATGAGGGCGTCGACCGTGAGTCCCACCGGGTAGAGCCGGCCGAACGCGGTCCACAGCTGGTCGAGATCCCACTCCTCGGCAAAACCGTCCGCCGTGGCCTTCGCGACGTAATCGGCGACGACCTCGTCGACCATCCGCCTGATCTGCTCGTGCAGGTCCTCGCCGTCCAGCACCCGGTGCCGCTCGGCGTACACGACCTGCCGCTGCCGGTTCATGACGTCGTCGTACTTGAGCAGGTCCTTGCGCATCTCGAAGTTCAGCTGCTCGACTTGCGTCTGCGCCGACCTGATCGACCGGCTCACGGTCTTCGACTCGATCGGCACGTCCGGGGCGGTCTTCGCCCACTCCAGGAACTGGGCGACCCGGTCCCCGTTGAACCGGCGCATCAGGTCGTCCTCGAACGACAGGTAGAACCGGGACTCGCCGGGGTCGCCCTGGCGGCCCGACCGGCCGCGGAGCTGGTTGTCGATCCGGCGGGACTCGTGCCGCTCGGTGCCGAGCACGTACAGCCCGCCGAGCGCGACGACCTCCTCGTGCTCCTCGGCGACGGCGCGCCTGGCCTTCTCGACCGCCTCCGGCCAGGCCGCCTCGAAGTCTTCCGGCGTATCGGTCGGTGACAGCCCGCGCTGGTGCAGCTCGAGGTCGGCGAGGAACTCGGGGTTGCCGCCGAGCATGATGTCGGTGCCCCGGCCGGCCATGTTGGTCGCGACGGTCACCCCGCCCTTGCGCCCGGCCTGGGCCACGATCGTGGCCTCGCGCTCGTGGTACTTCGCGTTCAGGACCTCGTGCGGGACACCCTGGCGCTTGAGCATCCGGGACACGAGCTCGGATTTCTCCACGCTGACCGTGCCGACGAGGACCGGCTGGCCGACGTCGTGCCGCTCGGCGATGTCCTTGACCAGGGCATCGAACTTGGCCTGCTCGGTCTGGTAGACGACGTCGGCCTGGTCGAGCCTGATCATCGGCTTGTTGGTCGGGATCGGGACCACGCCGAGCTTGTAGGTCTGGTGGAACTCGTTGGCCTCGGTCATGGCCGTGCCGGTCATGCCGGAGATCTTCTCGTACAGCCGGAAGTAGTTCTGCAGCGTGATCGTGGCGAGAGTCTGGTTCTCGTCCATGATCTTGACGCCCTCTTTGGCCTCGATCGCCTGGTGCATGCCCTCGCTGTACCGGCGGCCGTGCAGGATGCGTCCGGTGAAATCATCGACGATCAGGACCTCGCCGCCGCTGACGACGTAGTCCTTATCTTTCTTGAACAATTCCTTCGCCTTGATGGCGTTGTTCAGGAACCCGACGAGGTGGGCGTTCGAGTGGTCGTAGAGGTTGTCGATGCCGAGCCAGTCCTCGACCTTGGCGACGCCGGTCTCCAGGATGCCGACGGTGCGCTTCTTCTCGTCGACTTCGTAATCGCCCTCGCCGTCCTCGCCGCGGCGCAGCCGGGGGACGATCTTCGCGAACTCGGCGTACCAGACGCTGTTCTGGTCCGCCGGGCCGCTGATGATCAGCGGCGTGCGCGCCTCGTCGATCAGGATCGAGTCGACCTCGTCCACGATCGCGTAGTGGTGGCCACGCTGGACGCACTCCTCCAGCCCCCAGGCCATGTTGTCCCTGAGGTAGTCGAAGCCGAACTCGTTGTTGGTCCCGTAGGTAATGTCCGCCTCGTACTGCTTGCGGCGCGTTTCCGGCTCCATCTCGGCCAGGATCACGCCGACCTCGAGGCCGAGGAAACGGTGAATCCGGCCCATCCACTCGGCGTCGCGCTTGGCCAGGTAGTCGTTGACGGTGACGATGTGGACGCCTTCGCCGGCCAGGGCGTTCAGGTAGGCGGCGAAGACGCCGGTGAGAGTCTTGCCCTCACCGGTCTTCATCTCAGCGATGTTGCCCATGTGCAGCGCGGCGCCGCCCATCAGCTGGACGTCGAACGCTCGCTGGCCAAGCGTGCGCTTGGCGGCCTCGCGGGCCGCAGCGAAAGCCTCGGGAAGCAGGTCGTCCAGCGACTCGCCTTCGGCGTAGCGCGTCTTGAACTCTTCGGTCAGCGCGCGGAGCTCAGCGTCGGTCAGCTGCTCGTAATCCTCTTCGATCGAGTTAACCTGCTCGACGACCCGATGCAGCTTCCGCAGGATCTTGCCCTCGCCAGCGCGCAGGACTCTATCGATGATTGCTGGCACGTCTTGTCGCGCTCCTCGCGGATCGTCTGACTGGCCGGCCAGATGCATTCCGCTTCTCGCCGGAGGCACGGCGCCGATCCGGCTGACGGCCCGGCCGACCAGTAACCACTCTTCGACTGCCATGGTAGGCGAGATAGCGGGCCTTGCCGAGCCGACGAGAAGTTGAACGGCTCTGAGCCGAGCTGTCTTGCCAGCATGCATAACATGTTCTGCGGCAAGTACCGGGGGCGATCGTCAGCGGACCAACGGGCCTCGCCACAATGATAGGCACGTCGGCCAGGTATCGCAGGAGGAGCAGCGCCATGTCCAACCCCATGGAACCAAGCGGCATGGGCGGCGCGGCATTCGGCAGCGTGACATCGCAGAGCGAGGAAGCCATGCAAGACACATCCGTCGCCCGCGGTGGGCCGACCGGGCAGGCGCCGGTGCCGGCTGGCCCGGCCGCCGCGGGTCCCTACCCCTCGTACCACGGGCGGACCGTTTCCTGGGTCGCCGTGACGATCATGGTGATCGGCTTCATAGCCGGCGGCCTGGCCCTGATCTTCGGCCACGGCGGGCCGATCTGGTGGCTTTTCTGGGTCGGTGCGGGCGTGACGGTCCTCGGGCTGCTGGTCGCGCTGGCCACCAACATGTTCGAGGACTGGTACTAAACCGGCAGAACTGTCGGCACCCCCGGTTACGCTCGATTCGTGGCCGGTCCTGTATCTCCTGAGCTGAAGCTGACCCCTGACGATGCCCGGCTGATAACCCTGCAGGCGCAGGGGCTGGTCGGTGCGCGAGCCCGCGCGGGCGGCGCGACCGCCATGCTGCGCAGGCTGGGCGCGGTCCAGCTCGACACGATCAGCGTGCTGGCCAGGTCGCACGAGCTGGTCGCCTATGCCAGGCTGGGCGCTGTCCCCCGGTCCTCGATCGAGCGCGCCTACTGGCATCCGCGGACGGCCGGCGCGTTCGAGTACTGGTCCCACGCCGCCTGCGTGCTGCCGGTCGAGGAGTGGCCGTACTACTCGTTCCGCCGGCGCGCCTTCCGCACCAGGGGCAAGCGCTGGCATCAGAGCCACCAGTCGGTGTGCGAGGAAGTGCTGGCCAAGCTGACGTCGGAGGGTCCGCTCAACGCGACCCAGCTAGGCGGAGCCAAGAACGGCGGCGCCTGGTGGGACTGGTCCGATACCAAGATCGCGGTCGAGTGGCTGCTCGACACGGGCGAGGTTATCTGCGCCCGGCGTACCGGCTGGCGGCGGGTCTATGATCTGCCCGAGCGGGTGCTTCCCGCCGATCTCCTGAACGCCGATCCCTCCGACGCGGACTGCCTGATCCACCTGGCCGCAGTGACCGCCCGGGCGCTGGGAGTCGTCACCAAGGCGGACCTGTCCGACTACCAGCGGCTGACGAACTTCGGATCGGGCCGGAACCCGGCGGGGCTATCCGCCGACGACGCCGCGGTCGCCGCCGGGCTGATCCCGGTCGCGATCGAGAACCGCGCCGGGCCGGCGACTCCCGCCTGGGCGGATCCGCATGCCGCGGCGTCGCTCGCGGCGGGCGACGCCCGTCCGGCGCAGGCCGGGCGGCACCGGGTGACCCTGCTCTCGCCCTTCGACTCGCTGATCTGGGACCGGAAGCGGACCAGGCGGATGTTCGGATTCGACCACAGCCTCGAGGCCTACGTCCCGCGGCACAAGCGCGTCCACGGCTACTTCACCATGCCGCTCCTCGCCGGCGGCAAGCTCGTCGGCCGCGTCGACCCCGCCCGCGAAGGCCAGACCCTCATTGCCCGCCAGCTCACCCTGGACACCCCCCGCGCCGCCGAGCCCATGGCCCGCGCGCTTGTCGCAGCCGCTCAGTGGGTCGGCTGCACCAACATCAGGCTGGAGCGCGTCGAGCCTGCTGAACTGGAGTCCCGCCTGCGCTCAGCGCTCGCGGATGCGGAAGCGGGTGCAGGAGGGGGTGTTCCGGCCTAGCTTCCAGCTGCTGGATGACAGAGTCGCCCGGCAAGCCGTTCAGGCGGCCGGGTGAGTCCGTCATCCGGGCGGCGCCGCCAGGTTGATGGTCGTCGCCCGCACTCAGGTGAGCTCGATCAGCTTCTCCCGCACGGCGACCATGACCGCTTCCATCCGCGAGTGAATCTGCAGCTTCTCGAGAATGTTCCTGACATGGTTCTTGACCGTGTTATCCGAGATGAACAGTTCCTTCGCGATATCCCGGTTGTTCATCCCGCGCGCGACCAGCTTGAGTACCTGCATCTCGCGGTCGGTGAGCTTGGGTGCGGGGAGCTCCTGGGGCCGCTCCTCGTGGTCCCTCCCGGCCAGCGAGGCGAACTCGGTCAGTAGCTTGCCTGCCATCGACGGGCTGATCAGCGACTGACCGCCGTGCACCGACCTGACTGCCTCGGCGACCTGATCGAGCGGGATGTCCTTGAGCAGATAGCCGCTGGCCCCCGCCTTGATGGCGTCGAACAGGTCCTCCTCCTCGTCACTCATCGTCAAGATGATGATCCGGGCGCTCGGCGCCACGTCCTTGATGGCCCGGCAGGCATCGATGCCGTTGCTGCGGGGCATCCTGATGTCCATCAGCACGACGTCAGGCAGCGACTCGCCGGCCCTTTCGACCGCCTCGGCCCCGTCGCTGGCCTGGCCGACGACCTCGATGTCCGGCTCAGTGACAAGCACGATCTCCAGACCACGGCGGAATAGTGCGTGGTCATCGACGATCAGCGTGCGGATCGGCTCAAGGCCGGGGCCGGGCTCCGGCACCCCGTTACCCTCCGCGCTTGCTGCCATCATCTACCTCTTGTCGCTGTCGCCGGCCTGCCGCTGGTGCGGCGCGACGCAGCCGCGCCGCACCAGCGGCACTCCTGATCGCATGTAACCAAACTCTGGCCGACCATGCGCCGGCATGCAAGCGCGCCCGGCGGGCACGCGAGTCAGGGGGCATGGCCATGGCCGCGACGGCCGTCGTGGCCGGTCCCGCGGTCATCCGGGCCGCAGCACGGCCGACCGGTCAGGCTGGGACCCGCCGTCCGCCGCAACCGGGGCGGCAGGCCCGCGCTGGGCGCCAGCCTGCCGCGGCCGCCGCCGGCCCGGGATCCTCGCACCCACCCCCGCAGCGGATGGCTCGGCCACCACGCCCGCGTCAGCGGCGTTCTCGACCAGCCTGATCACCCCGTACTGGTAGCCGTGCCGACGGTAGACAACGCTCGGCATGTTCTCCTGGACGTCGTGGAACAGGTAGAAGTCGTGACCGACGAGTTCCATCTCCAGCAGAGCCTGATCGATCGAGATCGGCTTCGCGTGATGGAATTTCTGCCTGATCACCAGCGGCCCGTCGCCATCCATCTGGATCGAGACCAGCGTCTCCGCCCCCGCGCCGTCCTCCTCAGGCTCGTCCGCCGCCAGACCAGGCTCACCAGACCTGGCCATGGGCACGGACGCGGCCGCCGGCGCGCCCGTCCGGCCACTGGGTTCGGCACCACCCGCGGTATCACCTGGCCCGGCACTGCCTCCCAGGCCGGCGCTGGCTCCCGTGACAGCGTCGGCTCCCGGCCCGTAGTGGTTCTTCCTCCGGTCGAGAGCGCGCCTGAGCCGCGAGTTTAGCTTGGCCAGCGCCAGGTCGAGGGCCGCGATCTTGTCCTCAGCCGCTGCTTCGGCCCGGATGGCCGGGCCGCGCGACCAGATGGTCAGCTCGACGCGGTCCTTCTGGCTGGACTGGCGGGGGTTCCGCTCGACCGATAGCTCGACATCAACGATTATTGCCTTCTGGTCCAGCCTGACCAGCTTCTTCAGCTTGGCCGTGGCGTAGTCCCTGAATCGCTCTGGCACATCCGTCTGCCGACCCTTGAAGATGATTTCCATGCCCGAGCCCCCTTCCGTTCGGTGTTTGGAAGCAGCACCCGCCCGGCCGACCTGGTCTTCGACCCCACATCCGCCTGCTGAGGCTCTCGCAGCCTGTGCCACTACTGGCCTTCTCCCGCACCTGGCGACATCTGGTCGTCAGGGCGAGGCAGGACTTATATCTAAACCGCACCGTGATCAGTCGACGATAAGTCGCCTTACGTGGGCCGTTTCGCCTGCGGCTGGCATCGGCTAGCCGGAGCCGCCACCCCGCTGTCGGGGCAGCGTGCCCGGCGCAACCACGGACCCGGACGGGTGCCACGACATCGACGGTAGTCGCATGCGGGTCTCCTGTCAGGAGCCGGGTCATCCCGTGTTCAGGGGCACGTAACCGAACCGGGCCACCTGGCCAGCCTGAGTGGCAGCCCTCAGCCGGGGAAGACCGGCGTAACCCCCTTGACCTGGGGCACCCAGCGCGGATTCAGCAGCCCGTTCTTATCGATCTCGATCTGGCCAGGTGCGGTGCCGACCGGCGCGATTCCGACCGCCAGCTGCGGATTCACTGACCGGTACGGCCAGTTCGCCGCCAGCGAGATCGCTCCGCTCGGAGTCGCCACCTGCGTCGAGGGGCCGCCATCGAGCGGCACCTCATAGAGCTGCGCCTTGCCGGATGGCGGTCGGTCGAGAACGAGCAGGTGATCGGGATCCAGCCAGGTCACGACGCCAGGATTCATGATGTCGGATCCGACCCGCAGCATCTGCTGAGGCTGCTGCTGGGCCTGCGCGAGGTAGGTGAACGACGGGTTCCCGTTCCTGCTGACCGCGGCGATCAGGATTCTGGTGCCGGAGCCGAAGCGGACGATCATCGCGACCCGTACGCCGTCAGGAGCCACCCGCATCGCCTGGACAACCGCCTTGGGCGGCAGCGGCGGGATCTGCACCGTAACCAGCGCTGGCCGGCTCGGCGGTCCGAACGCCGCGCCAGGAATCACGTAGGCGTCGGGGTTCGCGGTTATCCAGAGATTCCCCCGGATGTCCCAGCTCAGCGAGGTGCATGCGGCTGGCAGACGCACCTTGATGGCCACGCCGGCGCGAGATTGCGGCATGAGGTAGAGCCATCTGCCGCTGCAGCCAGCCAGTACTGCCGACGCGGCCGGTGCTGTCGAGACCGCCATGACGCTGAACGGCTGGCTGCCCAGCCCGGCGGGCAGGGGAACCGAACCACGCTCTGACGCGCTGGCCCGCACGACAGCCTCCGCGGGCTCGCCCGGCGCACCGGGAACCTGGTAGTACAGCGGCGCTGGCGCGCCGCGCGGCACTAGTTTCGTGACATCCCACGGCCGCCGCTGCAGGGACTGGCGGCCGATCTGCAGCACGACGGACCGGATCTGACTCTGGTCCTGCGAGCCGGCGGACGAGGAGGTCAGCGTCGCGTCCAGCTGATCAGCCATCCGATTGCGCTGAACCTGGCCGGTTTTCAGGGCCGCACCGCCCAGGCGCACGATGACGCTCACCCCGCCCTCTACGGTGACCGAGAGCACTTTGGTGCCTTTCGGGAACTCCGTCTTGGCGGCCTCGTACAGCCAGCCCGGCGCCGGCGGCTGGTCGAGCAGCGAATTCACGAGAATGTCGATGCCGCTGTTTCCCGGGCGCTGCGGTATCAGCACCGGGTCGGGAACCAGGTCGTTCGCGACCGACCCGGCCGGATAGAAGTACAGCTCGCGCGCCTGATAGTCGCGCTGGAAGTCCGTGCTGGTCAGCAGCAGGAACGTCGGCTTAGCGGGCTTGCCGTCGATCGTGATGGCATCGATGCGCCACACGCCGGCTTTCTGGATCAGCGAGAAGCTGTAGGTGCTCGACCCAGGGATGGCAACGACGGTGCCCGCCTCGTTCGGGCCAGCGGTCTCCAGCTCGGTAATGTGCCTCGCAGTAACGTTGACGAGTTTTGTCAGCGGGCCCCTGGTCACGACACCCCGAGGCTGCACCAGGGGGCTCACCTTGGGCGTGTCGATCACCGTCGCCGCGACGCCGGGATGCCATCTGCGGCTGAACCATGGCGTCAGGTACTTCCGGGCCACCGAGAACTTGTCACCGAAGCTGGCGCTCGCGGTCAGGAATCCCTGGACGATGTCCTGGGGAGCCCAGGTCCGGCCCGGCACCTCGGGCACGATCTGGATGCCAGCCTGTGCTTGCTCGCCCGATCCCTGCAGCGACTTGATATCGACGGTGCCGCTGGTCGGCAGATTCGCGCACGCGGTCAGCGCGACGCTGAGTGCGAGTGCTCCGCCGGCCAGCCCCAGGCGGGATCTCATGCACCCTCCTGGCCCGGGCCCGGCAAGTCGTAGCCGGCTGCGTCCTGAGGGGGCAGGTCGGCCACCGGGTGCGCCGCGAGGAGGCCGAAGTCGGCGTGGTCTGGCCGCAGCGGAAGGGGCGAGCCGAGAAGCGCGGCTCCGGTTGAACGCGGCAGCGTGAGCCGGAAGACCGAGCCTTTGGACGGCTCTCCCCAGGCCTCCAGCCAGCCGCCATGCAGTAGCGCGTCCTCCTTGGCGATCGCCAGCCCGAGGCCAGTCCCGCCGGTGGTTCTGGCCCGCGCCGGATCCGCGCGCCAGAATCGGTCGAAGACGAGGTGCTCCTCCCCGGGAGCCAGCCCGACCCCGAAGTCGCGGACCGCCACCGCGACGGCATCGCGATCCGCGGCCGACGTCACGACCACGTCGCGGCCTTCGCCGTGCTCGACCGCGTTGCACAGCAGATTGCGCAGGATCCGCTCGACCCGCCGTCGGTCCATTTCGGCCAGGCACGGCTCGGCGGGCAGCCTGAACTCGATCCGCCCCCCGCGCCGCTCGGCGAGGTGCTGAGCGACGTCGGCCGACTGCCGGACCACGTCGCAGATGTCGACGGGTTCAGCCTCCAAGGTGGCGGCGTTCGCGTCATACCGGCTGATTTCCAGCAGGTCGGTCAGCAGCGACTCGAACCGGTCCAGCTGACTCTGGAGCAGCTCGGCTGACCGCGAGGCCGACTGATCGAGCTGATTCCTGGACTCGAACAGAAGGTCGGCGGCCATCGTGATCGTGGTGAGCGGGGTACGCAGTTCGTGCGAGACGTCGGAGACGAACTGCCGCTGCACCTGGGACAGTTCCTCAAGCTCGCGCATCTTCTCCTGCAGGCTCGCCGCCATCTCGTTGAATGATCTGGCGAGCGCGGCGACCTCGTCTTCTCCGCGCACTTCCAGCCGCTCGTCCAGCTTGCCCGTCGACAGCAGCTGTGCACCCTGCGCCGCCCTGGCCACCGGCACCACGACCCACCTGGTCACCAGCCAGGCGATGCCGGCGAGCAGGAAGACCAGGGCCAGCCCGACCAGGGCCAGGGTGCGCTGCACGAGGTAGAGCTCTTGCTGCAGCTGGTCAAGCGGGAAGAAGTAGTACAGCTCGTACTGGCTGCCGAACGGCGCCGCGTAGAGCAGGCCCGAAGTCTTCCGGCTGCCTGGCTGGGGAAACGGCATGCTCGCGAAGATCAAGGTCGGCCGCTTCGCCCGGCTGGCGGGAGTCTGCTCAACCGAGGCCGGCAACGCAAGGTAGTCGAAGCTGACCTGAGTAGCGGCCCAGGACGCTGGCGTGGGCAGGTTGGGCATCACCGTGATCGCGACGCCGTACCCGGCTCCGGTCTTGCTGCTCGACTGCAAGCTGCTCACGATGCCTTGAGCCATACCTTCCGAGCCCGCTCCTGGCTGTTCGGCCACGCCGGGCTGGATCGAGGCAAAGACCAGCCCGTCAGATGCCTGCGTGTAGACCCTGGCCTCGGCGTTTCGCAGCAGGTTGGCGGCGACCTGCTGCATGAGGAAGAAGCCGAGCAGCGAGATGACTACGGCCGATACCACCAGCGTGGTACTGACGACGCGCAGCTGCAGGGAGCTGCGCCACTGCCACTGCAGACCCTTCATCAGCCGGACCGCCGCGATGCGGATCTCGGCTGGCGACGGCGGCCTCGAGAGCCTGCGCCGCAGCGCGCTCTCGCGGCTGAGCTGGCGAGCCCGGCGCAGCAGCGGGGCGAGCGCGGCGGGCACCGGGATGCCCACGGGGCCGCCGACCACGGGGCCGCCGACCACGGGGCCGCCAACCACGGGGCCGCTGCTCACCGTGGTGTGCGCGGCAGCGCCGTTAACCTCGGGCGACGGCTCACCTTCGCTCGGCTCTCTTCCTCGCACGCTGATCCGCCGGCCTGGCCGATCCCCGTCGGCCAGCCAGGCCAGCCGCCAACGGGACTGGCCGGCGGTGCTCAGCCGGGGCCTGCCTTGTAGCCGACGCCCCGGACCGTGACGACGATGTCGGGCCGCTCGGGGTCACGCTCGATCTTCGCCCGCAGCCGCTGCACGTGCACGTTGACCAGCCTGGTGTCGGCCGCGTGCCGGTAGCCCCAGACCTGCTCGAGCAGAACTTCCCTGGTGAAGACCTGGCGGGGCTTGCGGGCGAGCGCGACCAGCAGGTCGAACTCGAGCGGGGTCAGGCTGATCACCTCGCCGTCGCGCCGGACGGAGTGTCCGGCGACGTCGATGGACACGTCACCGATCGACAGCATCTCCGGTGCCGGGTCGTCGGTGCGCCGCAGCCGGGCGCGGACGCGCGCGATCAGGACCTTGGCCTGGAACGGCTTGACGATGTAATCGTCGGCCCCCGACTCCAGCCCGAGCACCACGTCCACGGTGTCGCTCTTGGCGGTCAGCATCACGATCGGGACCCCAGATTCGGCCCTGATCTGTCGGCAGACATCGATTCCGTCCATGCCGGGCAGCATCAGGTCAAGCAGGATCAGGTCCGGCCTGGTCTCCCTGAAGGCTTCGAGAGCCCGGTCTCCGTCAGCAACGAACGTCGGCTCGAATCCCTCGCCACGCAGCACGATGCCAAGCATCTCGGCGAGGGCGGCGTCGTCATCGACGACCAGCACGCGACCTTTCATAATCCCCATCGTTCCATGGAAACGGCGACCCGGAAGCCCGCAAAGCTACGCCTCCGGTCTCAGCACACGCAGATTACCCCTTGTGACGGGCTGAATGACCCCGGACTCGGTCACGATGGCGGTGATCAGACCGGGCGGCGTCACGTCGAAGGCCGGGTTGTACGCGTCGCTTCCGGCCGGAGCCAGCCGCTGGCCGGCCAGATGCGTAATCTCCTCGGGCGGCCGCTGCTCGATCGGGATGCTGGCGCCGTCCGCCGTGCCGAAGTCGATGGTCGAGACCGGCGCGACGACCACGAACGGCACCTGGTGATGACGGGCGAGCACCGCGAGGCCGTACGTGCCGACCTTGTTAGCCACGCTGCCGTCCGCCGTGATCCGGTCGGCCCCGACCACAACGAGGTCGACCTGGCCGGCCGCCATCAGCGACGCGGCGGCCGAGTCGGCCAGCACCTTGTGCGGCAACCCGGCCCGGCCGGCCTCGTAGGCGGTGAGCCGCGAGCCCTGCAGCAGCGGCCTGGTCTCGTCGATCCAGCACATCGTGAGCAGGCCGGCCCGGTGCGCGGCCAGAACGAGCCCGAACGCGGTTCCCTCGCCCGCGGTGACCAGCGAGCCGGTGTTGCAGTGGGTCAGGATCCTGGCCCCGGCAGGCACCAGGGCCAGGCCGAGCTCGGCCATCTGGGCGCACGCCTGCTCATCGGCGTCGGCAATCGACCGCGCCTCGCGCAGGGCAGCGCGGGGTGCGTCCCGTTGAACCTGCTGGTCCGGGTCGGCCGCGGCCCGCAGGTAGGCGCCGAGCGCCCGGCTGGCGCCCCAGCCCAGGTTGACCGCCGTCGGCCTGGCCTGCGCGAGTGCCTGCGCCGCGGCCGTCACGTCGTCGCCGCGGGCGGCGGCCAGAGCAACCCCGTAGGCGCCGGCAATGCCGAGCAGCGGCGCGCCGCGGACCACGAGGCGACGGATGGCGTCGATCAGCGCCGGAACCGTCGCGCAGGTCAGCGCCGTCTCGCTGGCCGGCAGCCTGGTCTGGTCCAGAAGCTCGATGGCAGGCCCGGCCGGAGGATCCAGCCAGCGCAAGGCGACGATGCTCACCCCTAGAGTGTGCGCGACCGGCCGCCTGGGCGGCGACCGGGTGGCCGGCTCCCCGCGGCAGGCGGCTACGGCAGCCCCGCGGCGAGCTCTCCGCGGCGACCCCGGCGGTGATGCAGCCTTGAAGTTCCGGCCGCCGGGGTAGGTAGCTGGAGCGGGCGTTGACTGGCAGCATGACGACGCTGAACTCGGCTACGGACCGCTACGATGAAATTACGGAGCGTTTAACATCACGGGATCTGGGGGGAGCCGCGATGGCCTCATCCGGGGGTACGACACCCGATAGTCCGGCCGGCGGGCGAGTGAGCTGGCGACGGTTCGCCGCCATCGGGCTGCCGGCCGCCCTGATCGCCGCCATCCTGGTCGTGCTGACCGCGCAGAGCGTGCTCGCGGTCTCGTTCAGTATTTCCGGCACTCCGTTCGTGGTGAAGGCCAGGCAGCTGAAAGGTCAGGGGTTCGAGCAGTTCGGCATCCTCGATACCTCGGTGCTCAAGGTCCTGCCCGGGCACTCGAACCAGATCGTGCTGACCGCGAACGCGATCAGGAAAGCCACGCTCAGTCACCTGTGCCAGCTCGTGACGCTCGGCGGGCTCACGCTGAAGATCACCGCGGGCGACGGCAGAACGCCGGTGTCGGCAACCAACCTGGTGGTCGACGCGGACAAGCTGTCCGGTGACGTTACGTTCAAGAACATCCAGATCGGCCGGGATGCCAGCACCCTCAACCAGGTGCCGGGGGTGACCGGGCCGGCCGGCGACTTCGCCCAGCAGGCGACGTCCGTCACGATCAACAACCTGTACCAGCACGCCTACGCCACCACCGCGGGCACGTTCACGCTCCCGGGATTCAAGCTGAGCTTCGGCGGCCACTGCTAGTGGCGGCGGATCGGGAGCCCTCCGAGCCCGGCGGCTTCCGCCGGGCCTGGCGGCGCTGGCGGCAGTGGCGGCACACCCGGCCATTCTGGGGCGGGCTGCTCGTCACGCTCGGCGGCGTGGAGATCCTGGTCTCGGAGCGGGCGCCGCTTCCGCTCGTCATCCACATCGGGCTGCAGGGGCTGGCCGGATACCTGACGCCGGCCATCCTGGTGATCTGCGGGCTGCTGCTGCTCTTTCATCCCGTGCAGCGGGTGTTCTACTCGCTGCTGGCCATCGTGCTGTCGCTCGGCTCGTGGATCACCTCGAATCTCGGCGGCTTCTTCGTCGGGCTGCTGCTCGGGCTGATCGGCGGCTGCCTGGCCTTCGCCTGGGTTCAGCGGGACCGCCGCGAGCCGGCCAGGAAGCAGGGCGCCCCGCCGCCGCGGCATGCGCGATCGGCCGGCCTGGCTCTGGTCAGGGGCGGCAGCCGGTCCGGCGGCAGCGCAACGGAGGCCGGCGATCCAGCCGGAGCCGCTGACCGCCAGGCGGGCCCGCCAGGTCGCCCGTCGGACCGCGCGGCAGGGGGGCCGGCTGGCGCGGAGCTCGCGGGCCCGCCCCGGCCGACGCCGGCCCTGCCACCAGGGCGCCCGTCCGGCGCCTGGTCAGGAGGATGGACCGGAAACCCGGTGTACCTGGCGATGCCGCTGGCCCCGCTCGCGCTCACCATGCTGGCCGCCGTGGCTTCTCGCGGGCTGCTGGCCGGGTCGGCGCCGCTCGCGCCGCCCGCCGCCAGCCCGTCCGTGTCGCCGCTGCCCGGGCCGCCGACGGTGCCGACGCCGCGGCCGTCGCCCGAGCCGACATCCAGCCGGGGCGGCGGCGGGCACCGTCACCGCGCGGCCGGCCGGCCAGCCGCGGCGGCCGCCGCCGACCAGTTCAGCCTGACCTCCCGGTTCGCGGCCCTGACCGGGATGTCCTACGACGGCATCGCCTCCGTGCCGACCGCCCACGGGATGGAGAAGATGCTGAAGTTCAGCATGACGTCGCTGAAACTCCCGGGCGTCGTGCTGACCGTGACCCGCGGCGGCCGTTCGTTCGTCACGGCGGACTCGTCCATGGAATTCAGCGGGAATGTCGAGCTGTACACGACGAAGATCTCCGGAAACCTCGGCGGCGTCAGGGTCACGTTCACCTCGGCCGCGCCGCCATCGGGATTGCCTGCGAACCTGACGCTGACCAGCGTTGTCGCCGAACAGCCCTTCGCGACGGCTGATCTGCTGAACGCCGTCGGCTCGCAGGTCAGCACGGGCTAGGACGGGAGGAAACCGCTCGACGACACTGACGGTGCTAGCGAAGCCGGCAGGCGGGGCAGGCGCGGCCCGCCAGGCCGAGGGGGGACTTACCGATGCGCAAGCAGATCATACTGGCCACGGCACTTGGCACGGCAGCGGTCGGGGTGCTGCCGCTGACGGCCGCCGCGGCCTCGACGCACAGCCAGGCTCACCGGGCCGCTGCCGTCCTGACCACCGGCAAGGCGGGCGGCAAGGCGGTGAAGCGCGGAGCGACGTTGCAGGCCGGGCTGCAGAAGGGCTCAGCCGTAACCTTCTTCACGCCTGGCACCAAGAACGGCGTCACGTGCAAGACGGCGTCCTTCAAGGACAAGGTCACGAAGAACCCGTCCAGTCCCGGCTTCGCCCGTGAGCTGCTGACGGCGCAGAACTTCGGCAAGTGCGGCGTGCACGGGGTCGGCGGTGCGACCGGCGTGAAGGGCATCGTGGTCAAGGGCCTGCCGTACAAGACGACGATCGGCGGCAAGAGCCACGGCATCGCGTTGTTCAAGGCGCGCACGCTGCTCACGCTCAAGACCGTGATCGGCACCGTCACCTGCAGCTACGGGGCGGCGGCGGTCAAGGGGACGGCATCAAACGTGGGCCAGGTGAACAAGTTCACCGACCAGACGTTCACGCTCCTTTCCGGGTCGTCCGCATGCCCGAAGAAGGGAAACTTCTCGGCGACCTTCGGACCGGTCAAGGACACCAGCGTGAAGAACAGTCCGCATGTCTTCGTGAACTAGGTCGGCTGGCAGCGACCGGGCCCGGCCCCGGCCGGGGCGAGCGCCTGGCCGGATCGACAGGCCGGGTCTTACCCGATTAGCCGGGGGCAGTTCGCGGCGAATATTCGAATTCGTGACCTTCGTGAACTGCTTCCGGCTGGGTCTTCGTGCCACTATGGCCATGCTGCGGGCAGTCCGGCCCCGGCATGCCGTGAGGTATCGGCACGAGGCGCGGCATCGGGCAGCAGGAAGCGATCAGATCATGAGCGACAACGGTCCGTGGGGCAGCCAGCCCGACCAGCCGTCAGCTGAACAGCCCGGGACGGCCCACTCCGGATCCGGCTCGGACCTGCCCAGATATCCAGCTCCCGGCAGCGGGCTGCCGCCGGGATCCGGGCCGCCGGGATACGGGCAGCCACCGCCGGGATACGGGCCGCCGCCCCGGGATACGGACCGCCGCCCTACGGCCAGCCCGGCTACGGCATGCCCGGCTACGGCCAGTGGTCCGCGCCGCCGCCGGCGCCAGCCCCGGGCGGCGTGCCGCTGCGCCCGCTGGCGGTCGGGGACATCCTGAGCGGCGCCTTCACGCTGATCCGCCGGAACCCGGCCGCGACCCTCGGGCTCGCGGCCATCGTGCAGACCATCTACGGCGTACTCAGCGCGTTCTTTGCCTGGGCCGAGCAGAGCGCGGCGCACAAGCTCACGGTCAGCATTTCGCCCCAGACGAACTCCACGCAGTTCGGGCACGCCATCGGCCATTTCTTCCTATCGTTCGTGCCCTACCTGGCGGCGGACCTCGTCCTCGCCTTCATCTTTCAGGCCGTGCTAACCGGCATGCTGACCGGAGCGCTCGGCCGCGGGCTGCTGGGCAACAAGATCACCATCGGGGAGGCCTGGCGGATAGCCAGGGTGCCGGAGGTGATCGCGGTCAGCCTGCTCGTGCCGCTTATCCTGCTGGGCATCTGGGTCCCGATTGCCGTCATCGTCGGCCTCCTGGCAATCGCGAAGATCACCGTGCTCGCGGTACTGCTCGGAGTCGTCGGCTTCATCGGCGCCTTCCTCGCCACGGTCTGGATTTCGGTCCGGCTGAGCCTGGCCGTCCCCGCCATCGTGCTCGAGGGCGCGGGCCCGATCACGGCGCTGAAGAGGTCCTGGCAGCTTGTCCAGGGCAGTTGGTGGCGGATCTTCGGAATCACCCTGCTGGCCGGGATCGTCGTCGCGGTCATCGGCGGCATCCTGCAGATTCCGTTCGTGGTCGTCGAATCGCTCGCCGGCGGGAGCAGCGGGCTGGGCGCGATCTTCAGCCACGGCGCGACGACCGCCGCGACCGTAGCCGGGCCCAGCCTGATCGCGATCATCATCGGCGCGATCGGCAGCATCATCGCCGCCACCTGTACCCGGCCGATCAGTGCCGGCGTCACCGTCCTGCTCTACGCCGACATGCGGATCCGCAAGGAAGGGCTGGACCTGGCCCTCGGCCAGGCCAGCCAGGCCCAGGCGCTGACCGGCGATGAGTTCAGGGGGCTGTGGCAGCCAGGGATGACCGGACCTGGTCCGGCTGGGCCGGCGACCTGACCGCGGGATCTCGGACATGCGGCACAAGTGGCCGCGCTTCGCCGGCCCGGCTGCGCAAGCGATTGTGCGAGTATGGGCCGTGGCCGTCAGGGCTGCGTGCGCTGCTCGGCCCGCGTCTGCGCCGGCGTGCCCGCCGACCAGGAGACACCGATGACCGACACGCCACCGCCGGCCGGCCGGACGCCGTGGTTCCAGCAGGCCGCGCAGCCTGGGATATGGCCGCCGCAAGCCGCCCAGCCGCAAACCGCCCCGCCGCAAACCGCCCAGCCGCAAGCCGCGGTTCCCGGCTACCAGGCCGGCTGGGGGCTTCGGCGGCGTTCCGCTCCGGCCGCTTGGCGTTGGTGACATCCTCAGCGGGGCGTTCTCCCTTGTCCGGCAGAACCCTGCCGCCACGATGGGACTGACGGGGCTGACCGTGACGGCGATGTCGGTCATCACGGTTGTCGTCCTGGTCATCGCCGCTCGGACCGCAAATGCCGTCACGCTCCTCGTGGTGCCCGTCGGCCTGGCCCTCCTGGCCCTGCAGCTCGGCGGGCTGGCCGCGGCCATGGGTCGCAGCCTGCTCGGAAGCAAGCTCACGATCGCCGAGGCAGTGCGGCAGTCGCGAGCGGGATGGGTGCTGCTGGCCAGCCTGCTGCTGGCGGGGCTGTTCCTTGCCGTCTGGGTGCCGCTGATAGCCGCGGCGAAGGGCTGGGGCCTGCTCCTGACGCTCCCCCTGACCGCCTGGCTGGCTGTCATGCTCAGCCTGACGATTCCGGTCGTGGTGCTGGAGCGACGAGGTCCGATCGCCGCGCTCGGGCGGTCCTGGCGCCTGGTCCACGGCAGCTACTGGCGTGCCTTCGGAATCTACTTCCTCGCGTACCTGATGACCACGGTGCTGAGCATGGTGATCAGCCTTCCGATCGCGTCCGTCGACGGGCTGGCCGGAGCGCTCAGCGGGAGCGGCACGGGCACGGCGCGGGTGACGGTCGCGATCCTGGTCGCTACGGACATCGCGATCGCCAGCCTGATCGCGACGATCGAGTCCGGCATCCTCGTCCTGGTCTACGCCGACATGCGCATGCGCAAGGAAGGCATGGACATCGTGCTGCTGCACGCGGCCGCGGACCAGCGGCTGACCGGCGATGAGTTCGCGTCCAGCGGGCTGACCAGCGCCTACACGGGCGGGGCCGACCCGCGGATGGGGTATCGGGTCGGCGAGCACGGGGGCGGCGGCTATCCGGGCGGCGGCTATCCGGGCGGCGGGTCAGCCGGCGGGTTTGCGGCCCGGCCGCCGGCGAGCTGACCGGCCCCGTGTTTCTCAGCAGCGCAGCCGCGGCCGGATCGGCGGCGACCAGGCTCGCCGGCGACCCGCTCATCGGGCGGCGCGCCGCTCAGCGTCTGGCCCGCCACGAGCTGGCCGAGACGAGCATCTGGCAGCGCATCTGGCACTGGCTCGCCCGGCTGCCAGGCACGGCCGGGGCCATCGTCCCCGGCGGCTGGTTCGGCCTGATCGCCCTCGCGATCCTCGCCGTGGTCACGATCACGATCATCATCTTCTGGGTCAGGCCCGCCAGGACCGGCCGAGCGGCGGCGGGGTCCGTGCTGGGCGGTTTGCCGATGACGGCCAGGGACTACCGGCAGGCGGGCGAACGTCTCGCGGCGGCCGGTGACTACGCGGGCGCCATCGTCGAAGGCGTTCGCGCGATCGCCGCTGAACTCGACGAGCGTGGCGTGCTGCCGCCACGGCCGGGCCGTACCGCCGACGAGCTCGCCGCCGAAGCGGGCAGCGAGCTGCCTGGCCTGGCCGGCGACCTGCTGACGGTCACCCGGATGTTCGACGACATCAGGTACGGCGACCGGGACGGCAGCCAGGCCGGCTACCAGCTGGTCAGCCGGCTCGACCTGGACGTCAGGGCGGCGCGGGCGGCGGCCGGCTCCGGCCCCGCAGCGGCCATGGCCGGGCGGGCGGTGCCGCGATGAGAGCGCCGCCGCGGCCGGCGGCGCCGGACACCGGGCAGGCTGGCCCGACGTCCGCGCAGGCCGCCGGCGACCAGGGACTCGCTGCCGGAGCTATCACCTACGGGGATCCGGCGGCCAGCGCCCTCGCCGGCTGGCGGCGCTGGCGGCTGCCGCTGGCCCTGATCGCGGTCATCCTGCTCGGCGGGATGGCCATCGCGGCGATCAGCAGGCTGCTGCCGCCGCCGCTGCCCAACAGCTACCTCGACCCGGCCAGCACGTCCGGCAACGGCAGCCACGCGCTGGCCGACCTTCTCGGCGAGCGCGGCTTCCTGGTCGTCCGCGCCTACAGCCCGGCCAGTGCCCTGGCGGCGCTCAGCCAGGCCAGTACCGGGGCCGCCCCTTCGAGGCCGGCCGCCACGCTCGTCATCACCAGCCCTTACCTGCTTACGGCGCGGCAGCGCGCGCGGCTCTCGCAGCCGCCCGCGGACCTGTTCCTCGTCGAGCCAGGATCAGCCTCGCTCGCCGCACTGGCGCCTGGTGTCCTGGTTGCCGCTCATCCTGGCCGAACCTTCGGACAGCTCCTCATCCCCCGCTGCGGCCTCCCGGCGGCCAGGCTGGCCGGATCCGCCAATCTCGGCGGCTTCGCCTACCGGACCCCGGGCCGCGCGGCGGCTTGCTACCCGGTGGCCGGCCACCCGTCGCTCGTGCGGTTCCGGGCCAGGGGGCGGACGGTCACCATCCTCGGCAGCGGCGCGTCGCTGACGAACGGCAAGCTGGCCGCGAACGGCAACGCGGCGCTGGCGCTCAACCTGCTGACCGCGCACCACCTGATCGTCTGGCTGACCCCCGAGCCAGCGCTCCGGCCGGCCGCGCCGCCGCCTGGCAGCAGGCCGGTCACCTCGGGGCATGCCGCGCCCAGGCTGATCCCCTGGCCGGCCTGGCTGCTCGTCATCCAGCTCGGCATCGCGGTGATACTGCTCGCGCTCTGGCGGGGACGCCGGCTCGGCCCGCTGATCAGCGAGCGGCTGCCGGTGATCGTCCGCGCCTCGGAGACCGTCGAAGGGCACGCCAGGCTCTATCAGTCACGCCGCGCCCGGGACCGGGCCGCGGCGGCACTGCGCGACGCCATGCTCAGCCGCGTGCTCCCGGTCATCGGACTCGTCAGGGATTCGCCGGCGGCCGCCGTGACCGGCGCCCTCGCGGCCCGGTCACGGCTGGGCCAGCCGGAGATCTCCAGCATCATCTACGGTCCGGCGCCCGCCACCGATGCCGATCTGGTGCGCCTCGCCCGTAGTCTTGACGAACTTGAAAGGCAGGTACGTTCGCAGTGATCGCCGACAACCCGGTTTCCGCCGGTTCTGTGCCAACCAGTACCGGGCCAACCAGTGCCGGGCCAACCAGTGCCGGGCCATCTAGTACCGGGCCAGCTAGTACTGGGCCAGCCAGCGCTGGACCATCCGCCCCTCGGCCATTCGACGCTGGCGGTCCGAGGGCGGCGCTCGGTCAGGTGCGGGCCGAGGTCGCCAAGGCCGTCGTCGGTCAGGACTCGGTGGTCAGCGGGCTGCTCATCGCCCTGATCTGCGAAGGGCACGTGCTGCTCGAAGGCGTTCCCGGCGTCGCCAAGACCCTGCTGATCCGTGCACTGGCCAGCTCGCTGTCGCTGACCGGCAAGCGGCTCCAGTTCACGCCCGACCTGATGCCGGGCGACGTGACCGGGTCGCTGATCTACGACGCGCGCACGGCACGGTTCGAGTTTCGCGCCGGGCCGGTCTTCACGAACCTCCTGCTGGCCGACGAGATCAACCGGACACCGCCCAAGACGCAGGCCGCGCTGCTCGAGGCGATGGAGGAACGTCAGGTCTCGGTGGAGGGTGATCCCCGCCCGCTGCCCGCGCCGTTCCTGGTGGCAGCGACCCAGAACCCGGTCGAGTACGAGGGCACCTACCCGCTGCCCGAAGCCCAGCTCGACCGGTTCATGCTCAAGCTCACGGTGCCGGTGCCCGAGCGAGCTGACGAGATCTCGATCCTGGACCGGCACGCCGCCGGCTTCGACCCGCGCAACCTGGCCGCGGCCGGGATCATCCGGGTGGCCGGGCCTGCCGATCTGGTGGCGGCCAGGGACGAGGCACGCAAGGTCCACCTGACGGCCGAGGTGACCGGCTACATCGTGGACATCTGCCGGGCGACCAGGATCTCGCCGTCGCTGCGGCTGGGCGTCTCGCCCCGCGGCGCGACCGCGCTGCTGGCCACCAGCCGCGCCTGGGCCTGGCTGTCCGGCCGGGACTACGTCACGCCGGACGACGTCAAGGCGCTTGCCGGGCCGACTCTGCGGCACCGGATCCAGCTCCGGCCGGAGGTCGAGCTGGACGGCGCCACCGCGGACGGCGTGCTGCAGGGTCTGCTCGCGGCCGTCCCCGTCCCGCGATGACGCTGACCGGCCGCGCGGCACTGCTGGCGCTGACCGGGGCGCTGGTGGTGGCCGTTCTCGGGACCGGGATCGCGCTGCTGGCGGTCAACGCTGTCATCCTCCTGGCCCTCGCCGGCGACGTGATCCTGGCCGCGGGCGTCCGGCAGCTGCAGGTCAGCCGGTCCGGTGACGCCAAGATTCACCTCGGCCAGGCAGGAACGGCGACGGTGACCGTCGCCAATCCCGGCCGGCGCCGGCTGCGCGGAGTGGTCAGGGACGGCTGGCGGCCCAGTGCCGGTGCGCAGCCCGGCCGGACCCGGATCGACCTGCCGGGCGGAGGCCGGGCCAGGCTGGCCACCACCTTGACCCCGCAGCGGCGCGGCGACTTCAGCGCAGGGCTGGTCACCGTCCGCTCGCTCGGCCCGCTCGGCCTGGCCGGCCGCCAGCGCAGCGTTCCCGCGCCACTGACCGTCCGGGTGCTGCCGCCTTTCCTGTCCCGCAAGCATCTGCCCGAGAAGCTGGCCAGGCTCCGCGAGCTCGACGGGCATCACAAGTCGATGATCCGCGGGCAGGGCAGCGAGTTCGACTCGCTCCGCGCCTATGTGCTCGGCGACGACGTCCGGTCGATCGACTGGCGGTCGTCAGCGCGCCGCGCGGATGTCGTCGTGCGGACCTGGCGGCCGGAGCGGGACCGGCGGATCGTCATCGTGCTGGACACCGGCCGCACGTCGGCCGGCCGGGTCGGCGGCATCCCGCGGCTCGACGCGTCGATGGACGCCGCACTGCTGCTCGCCGCGCTGGCCACCCGCGCGGGTGACCGGGTCGACCTGATCGCCGCCGACCGGCGGGTGCGGGCCAGGGTGGTCGGCGCCGGGCGCGGCGCGGTGCTGGCCTCGTTCACGAACGAGCTGGCGCTGCTCGAGCCTGACCTCGTCGAGTCCGACATCGCGCTGATGGCCGCCGCCGTGCTCGGCATCGCCCGGCAGCGCTGCCTGGTGGTGCTGCTGACCGACCTCAATCCGGCCGCGATCGAGCAGGGACTGCTGCCGCATGTCCACCTGCTGTCGTCCAGGCACCAGGTGCTGCTCGCTGCCGTAGCCGACCCGAGGGTCGCGGAGATGGCCGCGGGCCGGGGTAACGTCGCGGCGCTCTACGAGGCCGCCGCCGCCGTCACGGCCCAGGCGGCCCGGACGCATACCGGCGCGCTGCTGCGGCGCAACGGCGTCGAGGTGGTCGACGCTCCGCCCGACCGGCTGCCGCCCGCGCTGGCCGACGCTTACCTGAGCCTGAAGGCCGCCGGCCGCCTCTCGCCGGCGACGGGAAGCTCGTCCGGCACCTCGGCGATGTCGCCGGTCTCCCCCTCGGTCACGGCGCGGCGGCCGAGGACGATCACGTACGTCAGGAACCCCGCCTCGGCGAGCCCGCCGATACCGATCCTGGCCCAGGCCGGCAGCGGCGACGGGGTGACGAACGCCTCGATCAGGCCCGACACGGCCAGCACGAAGACCAGGCCGGTGGCGACCGTCACCAGCGCGCGGCCTTCTTCAGCCAGCGCCCTGATCCGCGGTCGGTGTCCTGGATCGATCACCGCCCAGCCCAGTCGCAGGCCTACTCCCGCGGCCAGGAAGACCGCGCTGAGCTCCAGGATCCCGTGCGGCAGGATCAGGCTCCAGAACTCCCCCGACTTGCCGTTCGCCGTCATCAGCCCGCCGACGACACCGACGTTGGCCGCGTTCTCGAACAAGACGAACAGCACCGGGAGGCCGAGCAGCACGCCGAAGATGATCGTCTCGGCGGCGACCACCGCGTTGTTCGTCCATACCTTGGCGGCGAATGACCGGCCGTCGTAGGTCGAGTAGTAATGCCGGAACTGATGGTGAACAAGATTCGCGGCGGCTGATCGTGACAGCAGGCTCGACGCGATCGCGGGTGACCCGGCGACGCGCCACCCGATCAGGACGGCAACCACCGCGGAGCCTGCCGCGCAGCCCAGCCACCACCACCGCGCGCGGTAGGCAGCGGCGGGGAAGGAGATGACAGCGAACCGCCCGACCGCACTCCAGCCTGCCGCGGGCGCTCCGCTGACGGCCGCCCTGGACCTGGCCAGCTGGCTGGAGAGCCTCGCGGCCAGCGCCGGGTCGAGCCCGCCGGCTTGCAGCGCCGACAGCTGGGTCGCGGTCTGCTGGTAGAGCCGGACCAGCTCGTCGACCTCGTCGCCGGTGAGCTGTCGGCGGCGCCTGGTCAGCTCGTCGAGCCTGGCCCACCCGGCCCGGTGCTCGGCGACGAACACGTCCAGATCCACGGCTGGAGACTACAGCCCGGATCCTGGATAGTCTTGGCCCGGACCGTCAATGCTGACGATGCGGTCTGATCCGGAGGAATCCAGTGACCGAGGTGGTGACCGGCGAGGCGGTCGTGCTCGACCTGGCCGTCGCCAGGTTCCCGAGCCGGATGCTGGCGCTGATGATCGACATCGCGGTCCAGCTCCCGGTCCTGATCTTCCTGGCCATCGTGGTCTCGTCTGGCAGCCACATCAACTCGGCCTCCGGTGCGGCGGTCTTCCTGGCCGGGCTCATGTTCGTGGTGATCGGCTACCCGGTGATCTTCGAGACGCTGAGCCGCGGCCGGACTCTCGGCAAGCTGGCGCTCGGCCTCCGGGTCGTCTGCGACGACGGCAGCCCCGAGCGCTTCAGGCAGGCGCTGATCCGGGGCCTGTCGCTGGCCTTCGTCGAGCTCTGGCTGCCGCCGTTCAACCTGATCGGGATTCCCGCCGGGCTGATTACCTCGATGGTGTCAGCGAAAGGCAAGCGGCTGGGCGACCTGTTCGCCGGGACGTTCGTGATCCAGGAGCGCGTGCCGCCGCGTCCGGACCTGGCGCCGGTCTTCACGGTCGTGCCCGCGCCGCTGACCGGCTGGGCCCGGCACCTGGAGCTCTCCCGGCTCTCGGATCAGAACGCCGCCGCGGCGAGCAGCTTCCTGCGCCGGTTCTACGACCTGCGGCCCGAGGCCCGCGAGCAGCTCGGGCTGCAGCTGGCCGCGGCCGTCGTCGCGCAGGTCAGCCCGCCGCCGCCGCCGGGCACCGAGCCCGCCGCGTTCCTGGCCGCGGTACTGGCCGTGCGCCGCGAGCGCGAGCACGCCCGGCTGCAGGCCAGGCGGGCCGCCTGGCAGGCCGCGCCCGGCGCGCCGGTCCCGCCAGCTCCCCCGGTCACCCCCCGTGCGCCGGTCCCGCAGGGCGCGCCGGTCCCGCAGGGTGCCGCGGCTCGTCCCGCGACGCTGCCGCTCGAGCCGGACGACGTCGTGACCACGCGCAAGCCCGAACTGCCCGACGACTACGGTTTCGCCAAGCCAGTCTGACCAGCGGCTCGCTCCTGCAGGAACGGCAGCAGCAGGTCACCGGTCGCCGCCGCCGCGAGCGCCAGCCCGGACCCGACCGGAACATCCCGCACCGAGTAATGCTGCTGCCCGGCCGCTGTCGTCGCGGTCAGCGTGAGCAGACCCTGCCTGCGCTGGAGCCAGGTCTGGTGGATCCGCCAGCCGATGATCGCATCGGCCGAGATGATGCTGCGCCGGCGGACCAGGCTCCCGGTCCGGCTCACCAGCCAGCCTCCGGCGAGCCGGTGGCCGAGGCTGCGGTATCGGTCCGCGGCGATCAGCGCGCTGGCCGGCAGCAGCGCCAGGGATGCCGCCCAGACCCAGGCCGGCCCGTCCTGAGCCCAGGTCACGAGGCAGATAACCGCGATGATCAGGATCGCGCCGGTCAGCGCCCTGGTATACCGGCGCCGCCGGGCCGCCGGGCCGTGCGGCTCGAGCGCGCCCGAGCAGATCTCCTCAGGCAGTCCGAGCACGGCGCCGGCCACTCGGCGGGCGACGGCCCGCGGCGCCGGCGGCACCAGCACCGAGCCTTCGCGCTCGGCCCCGCGGCCCACGTGCAGGCCGGTGGTGATGGCGATGCACCGGGCTCCCCGGGCGGCTCGCAGCAGTAGCGGCTCGCTGATCTCGACCCCGCGCAGCCGGCTGAAGCGAGATGGTCGTCGCGCGGATCGAGAGCAGGCCCCGGGTCACGCGAAGCGTGTCTGCGCCGTACTCGGCGAGGCGGAAATTCCAGAACACGGCGATGTAGCCCGCCATCGCGATCAGCACGTACCCGGCGATCACCACGGCGCCGCCGACCAGGATGCGCTGCAGCACCGAGAAGGCCGCGAAGTCGGCGACGACCCGGCGGACCGGTCCTGTGGCCGCCAGGTTGACGTCGGTGGCATTCGTGATCTGCAGGATCGCCCCGAACAGCACACCGAGGACGACTAGCCCGGTCATGGTCAGCGGGGCGAAGCGCAGCCAGCTGACCCGCAGCCGGACCAGCTCGTTGGTGCGCTCAGCCAGGCCAGGCTGGTCTCCATGCGCAGGCGCCGGGCGGGCCAGCGGCTCCGACCCGGCCGGCGGCTCCGGCGACCCGGCTGGCACCGCCTCCTCCTCGTCAGCCGTCAGCTCCCGCGCGCCGGACAGCAGCACCAGCCGCAGCGACTCGGCCTCGGCTCTGGTCACCACGTCGAGGTGGAAGTTCTCGCTGGATCTCAGGTCGTTTCTGCCGGTCCCGATGCTGACCCGGCAGACGCCGAGCAACCGGTGCAGCAGGTGCGCGGTCACATCGACGGTCCGGATCCGGTCCCTGGCGACCGACAGGATCTTCTGGTTCAGCAGCCCTCGCCGCAGGTAGACCCGCTCGTCGGTGACCAGGTACCTGGTGGTGGCCCAGTGCACGAGGCCGGTGACGACCGCGAAGACAGAGGCCGCGACCCCCCAGAGCAGGCCGCTGCCCGTGCGCGAGTGCAGGATCAGCAGGCCGGCCACCAGCGGCAGCAGCCTGACCAGGTCGGTCAGCGGCCGCACGACCATGCTCCGGCGGCTCAGCTGCCGCCAGCCCGCGAGCGGGATGCCGGATCCCGCGCCCGCCACCCCGGCTGCTGGACGGGCCGGAACAGGCGCCATCGCCGCCTCGCCGGATTCGCCAGTGATCTCCGGTACGGTCACGTCGCGTCGCCCGGTGTCTGCCCGGTCGCGACGGCTAGCTGGTCGAGCAGCCGGTCCGCAAGGTCGCGGTCCAGCCCGTGGATGCGCACGGGTCCGGCCGCTGAGGCCGTCGTCGCGGTCACGTTGGCTAGGCCGAAGAGCCGCTCGCCGACCGACCGGTGGCTGTCGATCGTCTGGATCCGGCTGATCGGGGCGATCCGCCAGTGCACGGAGAACCAGCCGGACCTCGTGTAGAGGGCCTCGTCGGTGATCTCCCACCGGTGCACCCGGTACCGCCAGCGCGGCATGATGATCGCGTGCAGCCCGAGGACCACGGCGGTCACCACGAGCGCCACCCGCCACAGCGCCGGGAACCCGCTGACCCCAGCCAGGATGAGCTCGGCCGCCACGAGCACGGAACCGCTGGCCGCCGCCCTCGCCGTCCAGTAGCCGATGGCCCGGCGGCTGACCCGGTTACCCGGCACGCGCAGCCCGGGCAGCAGGGGGTCAGCGACGGTCCGGTCGGTGGTCATGCCCTCTAGGGTGCCATTAGCCGGGCACCGGGTTAAATCGAGCATTGGCTACCGGCCATCGCGATCGCCATTAGCTGCCCTGCCGCCAGGAAGCCAGGTACTCCTGCTGGCTGCCGGTCAGCTCGTCGATCCGGGCGCCGAGGACAGCCAGGGTCAGCCTGGCGACCTGGGTGTCAATGGCCGCCGGGCATCGGATGCACCCCGGCGGCCAGGCCGGCCTCCCCGCTGATCAGCCAGGTCAGCGCGAGGGCCTGCGCGGCGAAGGACAGGTCCATGACCGCGGCCGGGTTGCCCTCGGCGGCGATCAGGTTCACCACCCGGCCATCGGCCAGCAGGATCAGCCGCCTGCCGCTGTCGAGCACGTATTCGTCGGCATTCGGCCGGACACCGCGGTTGATCTCGACCGCCAGCTCGGCCAGCGCGCGCACGTCGATCTCCACGTCGAAGTGCCCGGCATTGGCCAGCACCGCACCGTCGCGCATGGCCGCCAGGTGCGGGCCGGAGATCACGTCGCGCGAGCCGGTCGCCGTGATGAACACGTCCCCGGCCGGCGCGGCGTCTGTCATCGGCAGCACCCGGTACCCGCGCATGATCGCGTCGAGGGCTCGGACGGGATCGACCTCGGTGACGATGACGTGCGCGCCGAGGCCGCCGGCCCGCTCCGCGATGGCGCTGCCGCACGACCCGTAACCTGCCACCACGACCGTCTTGCCGGCCAGCAGCATGTTCGTGGCCCGCAGCAGCCCGTCGATGACCGACTGGCTGGTGCCGTAGCCGTTGTCGAACATCCGCCTGGTGACCGAGGCGTCGGCGGCGACGACCGGGAAGGCCAGTGTGCCGGCTGCCGCCATCCGGCGCAGCCGCGCGACGCCGGTCGACGTGGACTCGCAGCCGCCGGTGACGCCCGGCAGCAGCTCGGGGCGCTCGGCGTGCAGCGTGTTCACCAGGTCGCAGCCGTCGTCCACGACCAGGTCGGGCGCGCCGTCCAGGGCGCGGTGCAGATGGGAGTAGTACGTTTCCCGGTCGACTCCCGTTCGCGCGTTAACGAAGACCCCGGGCTGACTCGCCAGCGCTGCCGCGATGTCGTCCTGAGTCGATAGCGGATTCGACGCGGCGAGATGGACCCGCCCGCCGCCGGCCGTGATCAGCCCGACCAGCACGGCCGTCTCCGCGGTGATGTGCAGGCAGGCCGCGATCGACCGCCCGGCGAACGGCTGCTTGCTGGCGTACTCCTGCCGTAGCAGGCCGAGCACCGGCATCGCCCGCTCCGCCCACGCGATCTTCGCCAGCCCCGCGTCGGCCAGGCCCGGATCCCCGACATCTGACCCGAACCCGCCCTCCGCGCCGTCAGCCATCCGCTCGCCACCCGGCCGCCAGGAGCAGCGCTGAACCCCTGCTGTCGCTATAGCAGCAGCAGGGGTTCAGCGCTGTCGCGCTCCCTCGCACCGGCGGACGCCTAGTAGCGGTAGTGGTCGGACTTGTAGGGGCCCTCGACCGGGACTCCGATGTAGTCGGCCTGCTCCTTGCTCAGCTCGGTCAGCCGGACGCCGAGGGCGTCCAGGTGCAGCCGCGCGACCCGCTCGTCGAGCTGCTTGGGCAGCACGTGCACGCCGAGCGGGTACTGGTCGGTCCTGGTGAACAGCTCGATCTGGGCCAGCACCTGGTTGGTGAAGCTGGACGACATCACGAAGCTGGGGTGCCCGGTGGCATTGCCGAGGTTCAGCAGGCGGCCCTCGGACAGCACGATGATCGAGTGCCCGTCGGGGAAGACCCACTCGTCGACCTGCGGCTTGATCGTGTTCCGCCGGATGCCGGGCAGCCGGCCGAGACCGGACATGTCGATCTCGTTGTCGAAGTGGCCGATGTTCCCGACGATGGCCTGATGCTTCATCCGGCTCATGTGCTCGGCCGTGATGATGTGCAGGTTGCCGGTCGCCGAGACGAAGATGTCGGCGGTGGCGACGACGTCATCGAGCGTGCTGACCTGGTAGCCGTCCATGGCCGCCTGAAGCGCGCAGATCGGGTCGATCTCGGTGATGATCACGCGGGCACCCTGGCCGCGCAGCGACTCCGCGCAGCCCTTGCCGACGTCGCCGTAGCCGCAGACGACCGCGACCTTGCCGCCGATCAGGGTGTCGGTGGCCCGATTGATGCCGTCGATCAGCGAGTGCCGGCAGCCGTACTTGTTGTCGAACTTGGACTTGGTCACCGAGTCGTTGACGTTGATCGCCGGGAACCGCAGCGTCCCGCCCCTGGCCATCTCGTATAGCCGGTGCACCCCGGTCGTGGTCTCCTCGGTCACGCCGAGGATCTGGCCGGCGACCTTGGTCCACTTGAGCGGGTCGGCGGCCGCGCTGGCCTTGAGCACGCCGAGGACGACCTGCCACTCCTCGGGGTCATCGTCGGCCACGGCGGGCACCTGGCCGGCGGCCTCGTACTCGGCGCCCTTGTGCACGAGCAAGGTGGCGTCGCCGCCGTCGTCCAGGAGCATGTTCGGGCCGCTCTGCTCGCCACCACGGGCGTCAGGCCAGGTCAGCGCCTGCTCGGTGCACCACCAGTACTCGTCCAGGGTCTCGCCCTTCCAGGCGAACACCGGGATCCCGCGCGGGTCGTCGGCGGTGCCGTCGGGGCCGACGGCGACGGCGGCGGCAGCGTGGTCCTGGGTGGAGAAGATGTTGCAGCTCGCCCAGCGGACCTGGGCGCCGAGGGCGACCAGCGTCTCGATCAGGACCGCGGTCTGGACCGTCATGTGCAGCGAGCCGGTGACGCGCGCGTTGGTCAGCGGCTTCGAGCCCGAGAACTCCTCACGCAGCGCCATCAGGCCGGGCATCTCATGCTGGGCGAGCCTGATCTCGTTCCGGCCGAACTCGGCCAGTGACAGGTCAGCAACCTTGAACGGTGGGTGCTCGGCGGACATCTGCGCTCCTCGTCGTGGGGCATCGGTATCTCCGAAGGTACGGGACCGGGGGCCGGTCCCGCATCCCCGAACCGGGTTTCCTAACAAAAGTTTGTTAGAATTCAGCTCGTGCGCATCACGGAAGCCTCGCGGCGGCTCGGTATCTCACCTCGGATGCTCAGGTACCGCGAGACGCTGGGGCTGCTTCCCGTCGTGCGCGCGCGGCGCGGCGCGGCCGGACATACGGCGCAGCATCGGCAGTTCGGCCTGGCTGACCTGGACGCCGTCGCCCTCGGCCTGGCGATCGAGCAGCGCTACGACATCAGCCCGGCGGCGCTCGCCTTCGGCCTGCGCGTCCTCGCCGACCCTGTCGCCCGGGCCCAGGTGACCGATCTCGGCCGCCGGACCGGTCGGATCAGGCCGCTTCCGGCGATGGTCATGGACTTCGAGAAGGAACGCGCGCTCCGGCTGCTCGGCAGCGTGCCGCGCTCCTGACCCGGGGACCCGCCCGTTCCCCGGCCGTGACCGCCGGTCCCGGCGCATGACCTGATCATGAGCACACCGCGTGGCAATCCTGACGCTAATGCGCCCGAACGGGCGATTGTCGGAATAAGCGCCGGGGTACACCGCTGCTGCGGGCAATCTCCTCACCTGCGGGAACGTGCCTGCGACCACACCTGAACCAGATTCAGCGTCAAATTTGCATTCGCTGCTGCCGTGCCTCAGCGGGCTGCCGTTCGCGGAAGGACGACGGACGAATGACATACCGCGCCAGGCACGCGCGCATTGCGCCGGTCGCAACCGTCTCAGGGCGCCGCCTAGCGGCGGCCGCGGCCGCCGGGGCCAGACCCGCCCGCTCCGGGGCGGCCAGGGCGGCCAGGGCGGCCAGGGCGGCCGGGGCGGGCGGGTCGCTGCTGCTGATCGTCGCCGTCGTGGCCGCCGCCCTGGCGCTGGGCCGGTTCGCCCTGCACCTGGCCGAGCCCTCGTTCCTGGCGCGAATGTTCGACCTCGGCATCTATCGCGACGGCGGCCTTATCGTCCGGCATGCCTACCATTTCAGGTCCGGCCACCCGACGCCGCTCTACGACTGGGTGTCCCCTGGCGGCGGCAATCCGTTCACCTACCCGCCGTTCGCGGCCGGGATCTTCGCCGCGGCATCCTTCCTGCCGCCCGCGGCGCTGCAGTGGGGGATGACGGCGCTGAGCCTGGGCGCCCTGATCGCCGCCGTCTGGATGACCATGGACTCCTCGGGCGTGCCGAAGAGCCGGATCCGCACGGCAGCGGTCGTGGCCGTCTGCGCCGTCGCGCTGTGGACCGAGCCGGTCCAGTCCGACTTCGGCCTGGGCCAGATCAACCTGCTGCTGATGGCGGCCATCATCTGGGATCTGCGCCCCGCGGGGGCACGGCGCGGCCAGGCCGGGCAGGCGGGCCGGCCCGGCCGCTGGTGGACGGGAGCCGTGACCGGGATCGCCGCGGGCATCAAGCTGACGCCGCTGATCTTCATCCCCTACCTGCTGGTTACCCGCCGGTTCCGGCAGGCCGCCGTGGCCGCGGCCGCGTTCGCCGCGACGGCCGGGATCGGCTTCGCGGTGCTGCCCGGGGCATCCGTGGCCTACTGGCGGAGCGGCCTGTTCGACCGGGCGAACGGCAATCCGCACGCGAACCTGGAGTTCTTCTTCGCCTCGGCGTGGAACCAGTCGCTGCGCGGTGTCCTCAGCCGGGTCATGCAGCACGCGCAGCTGGCGGCCGGGCCGTGGCTGATCGCGGCACTGCTGACGGCTGTCGTTGGCCTCCTGAGCGCGGCCTGGCTGCATAAGGACGGCTTCCCCATGCTCGGCCTGGCGACCTGCGCCCTGACCGGCCTGCTGATCTCGCCGATCAGCTGGCTCCATCACTGGGTATGGGTCGCCCCCTGGCTCGCGGCGGTGACCGCGATGGCGGTCCGCTCGCGCGGGGCGGCCCGCCGGTCATGGGCTGTGATCGCCGCGGCGATCGGGCTCGTCTTCGCCGACGGCCCGACGCTCGCCTTCCTCACCGGCAGCCAGCGCGAGCTGAACGTGGTCACGGACGTGCCGATGAAGCATCCGCTCAGCTGGCACGGCATCGAGCTGCTCGCGGGCAACGTCTACGTGCTGTCTGGCGTGGCCGGCCTGCTCGCCCTGTTCGGCTGGGGCGTGGCCCGGGCCTTCCAGCCAGGGCGGATCATGACCGCGGTCCCCGAGGCCGCCCTTGGCCAGGCCGGCATCAGGAACGGGCAGGCCGTGCCGACCAGCGAGGCCGGGCCGTAGGCCGTCACCGGTCGCGGCTGGCGCGCCGCTCGCGTGCCTCCAGCACGGCGCGGACCGCCGGGTCAGTCGAGTCCTGCCTGGACGCCTCGTACAGATCTGGCTCCAGGTAGATCAGCCCGGCGATCGGCACCGCCGCCCTGATCCTGCGTTCCGCGTCGTCGATGGCGGCCACGATCCGCTCGGCCGGCTCGCCGCGCCTGACCGCCACCTTCGCGACCACCAGCAGCGAGTCCGGGCCGACGTGCAGCGTCCGCAGGTGAATCACCCGGTCGATCTGCGGGCCGTCCTCGATCGCCGCCACGATGGCGCGCTGCATGTCCGGGCTGGCCGACTCCCCGATCAGCAGGCTCTTCATCTCCACCGCCAGCACGGCGGCCACGCAGCCGAGCAGGATCCCGATCGCGATCGATCCGGCACCGTCCCACCTGCCGTTGCCGGTAATCGTCGACAGCGTCACGGCGGCCAGCGCGAAGCCCAGGCCGATCAGCGCGGCGAAGTCCTCGAGCAGCACGACGGGCAGCTCGGGAGCCTTGGCGCGCCTGATGAAGGCCCGCCAGCTGATCCGGCCCCTTGACTGGTTCGACTGGCTGATCGCGGTCCGGAAAGAGAACGCCTCGAGCCCGATCGCGACGCCGAGCACGGCGAACGCCACGACCGGCGAGAGCACCTCCTCGGGGTGCCTGATCCGGCTGATTCCCTCGTACAGCGAGAAGATCGCCCCGACCACGAACAGCACGACGGCGACGATGAAGGCGTAGACGTAGCGTTCTGCCCCGAAGCCGAACTGGTGCTGCTCGGTTTCCTCGCGCCTGGCCCTGGTTCGCCCGATCAGCAGCAGCACCTGGTTGCCTGAGTCGGCGACCGAGTGCACCGACTCGGCGAGCAGCGACGCCGATCCGGTGATCACGAAGGCGACGAACTTGGTCACCGCGATCCCGAGGTTAGCGGCGAGGGCGGCGATGACGGCGCGCGGGCTGTCGTCGTGCCCGCTGCCCGAGGACGGGCCGGGCGCGGCCCCCGGGGGGCGCGGCACTGACTGGTCGCCGGCCGCGCCGCGATCCGAGCTCATATGCAGGACCTCCGCCAGCGGCTAGCCCGCAGCCGGATCACGTGCCTCGCTGACCAGCAGGACCGGGATGTCGTCACGGACCGGGTAGGCGAGGCCGCAGTCAGCGCCGGTGCAGACAAGCTCGCTGGCCTCGTCGTCGGCGCGCAGCGGCGCATGGCATTTCGGGCAGGCGAGGATCTCAAGCAGCCAGTCGTCGATGTTCACCGGTTCTCCAGGGTGGTCGCGTCTCGCACGATATGCAGTACCTCGTCAGTAACCTTAGCCAGCGTCGCTTCGTCCTCGGCCTCGACGTTGAGCCGCAGCAGCGGCTCGGTGTTCGACGGCCGCAGGTTGAACCACCAGTGCGGGCACGTCGCGGTGAGCCCGTCTAGCTCATCGAAACTGATCCCTGGCCGGCTGCTGAACGCCTCCCGCACCTTCGCGGTGGCCCCGGCCTGGTCGCTGACCTCGCTGTTGATCTCCCCGGACGCGACGTACCTGGAATACTGGCTGAGCAGCTCGGATAGCGGCCCGTCCTGGCCGCCGAGCGCGGCGAGCACGTGCAGCGCGGCGAGCATTCCGGAGTCGGCGAACCAGAAGTCCCTGAAGTAGAAGTGGCCGGAGTGCTCGCCGCCGAAGATCGCGCCGTGCTCGGACATCACGGCCTTGATGAACGAGTGGCCCACCCTGGTCCGCACGGCGGTGCCGCCGTGCTCAGCGACGATCTCGGGCACGGCCCGGGACGTGATGAGGTTGTAGATGACGCTCGCGCCCGGCTCGCGGGCCAGTTCCCTGACGGCGATCAGCGCGGTCAGCACCGACGGGGAGACGATCTCGCCGCGCTCGTCCACCACGAAGCACCGGTCGGCGTCGCCGTCGAAGGCCAGCCCGATATCGGCCGATGAGGCGATCACCGCGCGCTGCAGGTCGGCCAGGTTAGCCGGGTCAATCGGGTTCGCCTCGTGGTTCGGGAACGAGCCGTCGAGCTCGAAGTACATGGGCACGGTCTCGATCGGCAGGCCCTCGAACACCCTGGGCACGGTGTGCCCGGCCATCCCGTTGCCTGCGTCGACCACGACCTTCAGCGGCCTGATCCCGGACAGGTCGACCAGCGCCTTCAGGTAGTCCGCGTAACCGGACAGCAGATCCTTGCGCTGCACGGTCCCGGGCGTCGAGACCGCGGCATGAACCCCGCTGCTGGCCAGGTCGCGGATCTCGGCCAGGCCCGTGTCCTGACCGACCGGCTTCGCGCCGGCCCGGCAGAGCTTGATCCCGTTGTACTTGGCCGGATTGTGGCTCGCGGTCAGCATCGCGCCGGGGATGCCGAGGGAGCCACTGGCGTAGTAAAGCATGTCCGTCGAGCCGAGCCCGCCGTCGACCACGTCGGTGCCCGCCGAGGTGGCGCCGCGGGCGAACGCCGCGGCGAGCGGCCCGGACGTCGTCCGCATGTCGTGCACGATCGCCACGGCCGGTGCTCCGGTCATCGTGGCGAACGCGGCTCCCACGGCCTCGGCGACCCCTTCGTCCAGCTCGTCAGGAACCACGCCGCGGACGTCGTATGCCTTGAAGATCTTCGCGTAGTCGGCCACTTCGGTCTGCCTCTCCGACCCTTCCGGTGCGCTCCGCCCTGCTGGCGAGCCGCTCTGCTGCGGGGCAGCCAGACTATCGGTCGCGGCCGGCCGGGTCGGCTAGGTCGGGCGGGTCGGGCGGCCAGGCTCGGGCGGCGCCGACCTCAGCACGCGCAGGTGCCCGCGCCGGCTGACTTCGATGCCCTGCCCGACCGGCTCCGCGCCGGCTCTCGGCACCGCCGCCTCCCGCACGGCGTTGGCGAGCGCCTCCAGGTCATCGGCCGCGGCTTCCTGGCTCGGGGCCAGCGGCAGCCGGACGATGTCCCAGCCTCGCGGTGCGGTCAGCCGGTCCGCGTGCGGGCTGCACAGGTCGTAGCAGTGCGGCTCCACGTACGCGGCGAGCGGGCCGAGCACGGCGGTCGAATCCCGGTACACGTAGGTCAGCGTGCAGACAGCATCCCGCTTGCACGCCGGGCGTGAGCAGCGGCGAGAACTCAACGACCCACCTCGCTCATAGCTCCGTTCGGCAGTGCTACCGGGGCTGCCGTAGCGGGCGCGGCGCCGGGCCGGTTGCGGTACATGGCTGGTCCAGGCGAGCGTCTCCGCGTCCCGCTAAGGACGGGGCCGCGTATTTCGCTCACACCCGCTGACGGTATCGGTACCCACGGCGGTAACGCCATCACCCGGGGCACTCTGCGCGATCGTGTCTCGGCTGACCGGCCAGACCCCCGACGGCCGGTCGTGCATCGCGGCGCAGCCAGGCACCGGTGAGTTACGCTGTGTTGTTGTGCGACCGGCTGACAGCCGACCTCCGTCGAGCGCGAGGATCCGGCGGCGCGACCGGCACGGGCGCGGCCTGCGCGGACCGCTCGCCCCGGCCGGCTCGCCGCTGTACCGGAGCCGCGCCGAGCGGTTCGATGATCTCGTGCTCCAGGCCGTGGCCCAGCTCGAGCCGCGGTGGGAGGCGGAACTCGCGGGCGTGGAATTCGCGGTCGAAGAAGTGCCGGCCGACGATCTGCCCGCTGACTACCTGATGCCCGAAGACGCCGATCCGGTCCCGCTCGCCCGGCTTGACCCGGCCTGGCCCGGGCCTGGCGACCCCGCCCATCCGGCCCGGCCGGCCAGGATCGTGCTCTACCGCCGGCCGTTGCTGGCCCGGGCCGACGGCGAGGACGAGCTCGGCGAGCTCGTCCTCGACGTGGTCATCGAGGAATTCGCGAGGCTGCTCGGCCTCGATCCGCAGATGATCGATCCCGGCTACCCCGAGGAAGACTGACCCGGCCCGGGCGGCGGTCAGGACCCGAGCACGCTGAGCAGGGACTGACGCACGGCGGGCAGGTCAATCCTGGTCGGCGAGGAGATCACCGGCAGGACGGTGAGCACGGAGTGCCCGGCCACGGCCAGCCGGGCGGCGTAGACGGGCCCCGATCCGGGTTGCGGCGTGACGAGGATCGCCATCACCGTCGCCTGCGCGTCATGCTTGGGCAGGCTAACCCGCACCTTGGTGGCCGACTTGGCGGCGATGGTCACAACCTGGCCAGGCTGCCCGGTCAGCGGCGATCCTGCGGGGGCGGCGACGATCCTGACCTTGGCCGCTTTCCCGGGCGCGGACAGCACGAGCTGGGTCGTGCCGCCCTGGCCGACCGGGCTTGCCGCGACGACTCCCTGCTCGGTGATGGCGTCCGAGCCGCCGATGAAGGCGCCCGGTGCGCCCGGCGGGCCGCCCGAGATCTCGAGCACGGCCGTCACCGGGACGCTGGCGGAGATCTTGATCGAGCCGGGGAACCCGCTGAGCGCGGGGATCGAGACTCCGGTGGTCAGGTGCCCGAGCAGGCTGATCCCGGTTCCGCCGGTGGGCTGGTAGGAGCCGCGCGGCGTCACCGCCGTCACCTTGACCCTGGCCGCCGCCGCGCCGGGCACGGTGATGTAGAGCTCGCGGGTACCCGTCGTGGCCGGCAGGCCGGTCAGCATCTGCGTGGTCGCCGGCTGCTGGGCAGCCGGCAGCCAGATGCCGGGCTTGGTCGCGCTGCCGGACACGCGCATGGCGGCGACAACCCGGCCGGTGCTCGTCGTCACGTGAAACGCCGCGTCCCTGGCCGAGTGCACGAGACTGTCCAGGCTCTGAATGATCATGGCGTGCGGCGGCACGACGATGCCCGAGTCGCGGGCGCCGAGTAGCGGGCCGCTGTCGGTCTGCACGGTCACATGCGCGTCCGCCGGCGTGGCGTCCGCGTTCATCAGGTAAAGCTCGGTGTGCTGCTTGGCGGCCTCGGGGGCGATGAACCAGAAATCCGAGCCGGGCGCCTGGCAGCGCGCGGTCGGCTGCCCGTCGGGACCGAGCTGCTCGACGTCGAGTCCCTGGGCATTCGATCCCGTCGCCGACAGGATGAGACCGCCCCTGGCCATGCTGGTCGGCACCGCAACCCCGGCCATGACGGGCAGCGTCGCCACCTTGGCGGGGACAGCCGGAACCCTGGCGATGGTCTTGACGGTCAGCTGCCCGGGCTGCGGGGCGGTCGTCACGGGTGCCGGCGGCTGGGTCTTCGCGGCGGCGTTGAGTTCGGTCAGCACGACCTGGCCGCTGCCGGTGCTGGCCGGAGCGCTGGCCTCGGCGAGGTTCCCGCCGGTGACGCCGGCCGATCCTGGGCCTGGGCAGGCGACAAGCGCGGTGCTCACGTCCAGCTGCCCGGCCGATGCGGGCGGCGTCGCCGCCGTGAGCACGATCGCGTGGCTGAGTCCGGCGACCCCGTACAGGCCCGCGAGCGCGAGCACGACGAGGAAAGCCAGGATGAACCGGTTCGCGAGCTGCCGCCCCCTGGCCGGCCGTGCCTTACGGGCGCTCACCAGCTGTCTCCGTCGTACTCGGGCTCGTAGTAGGGCTCGTAGCCGGGCGCTGGCGCGGACCACCGCTGGTCAGGGCCCTCGTCGTCACCTGGCCGGCCCAGGTTTCCCCAGTCGTCGCCGTCGCCGCCACGCTCGCCGTCGCGGTCGCGAGACCTGCTACCAGCCGCCCGGCCACTGTCGAAGGACCGGTCAGTGTCGTAGGACCGGTCAGTGCCGAAGTCCCGGTCAGTGCCGAAGTACCGGTCAGTGCCGAAGTCCCGGTCAGCGCCGAAGTCCCGGTCAGTGCCGGAGTCCCGGTCATCAGCGGGCCGCCAGGCACTGCGGCGGCTCTGCGACCGGCCCGGCCCGTCGAGCGGCGGCAGCGGCTCGAGCGCATCGTCGCCGGGCACTGGCCAGCTCCCCGGCGGCTCGGCGGCCCGGCGGCCATCGCCCGGCCAGTCGGCCTCCGCCCGCCCTGCTGGCGACCGGCCCGCGCCCGCCTGGTCCTGGCCGGGCCGGCCGGCACTGGGCCGGTCGGCGCCGTGCCTGGCCGCCCGCCCTGATCCCCACCGGCCGCGTCGCTGCTGGTCAGGATCGGCGTCCAGCGGATCAGGCGCATCGTCCCGGCCGCGCGCGTGTGACCTTCCCGCGCGGCCCGCGCGGTCCTGATAAGCAGGATTCCCGTACGCAGGGTCCCGGTCCGCAGGGTCCCGGTCCGCAGGATCGGCACGGGTCAGGTCTTCGAAACCCCACGGCGGCTCGGACCGCTTGCTCGCCGGACCGGCACCGGCCGCCGGGCGGCTGCCCGGGGCCGCCGGGCGGTCCCTGGCGGGCTCGTCAGCGTCGCCATAGGGCCACGCTCCGGCGGCAGACCGGCCGGAGGGAGAGCGTCCCGCAGCGGGAAGGGGATCGAGGCGGGCGTCGGAATCGGTGTCCGGGTACGGCCAGTCTCCTGCCGCCGAGCGGCCAGACGGAGACCGGCCAGCCGCCGGGGAACGATGGCCCGCGCCCGAGTCGTGCTCGCTAGCACGCCACGGCCGCCCCGACGCTCCCGTTGCGGAATATTCGTCCTGACTCGCCGGATCAAGATCCGGCACGTCGGAGTGCGACCACGCCCGTCCCGGCGGCCCGCCCGCCCGGCCGCGGCGCGGCTCGCTGGCGGTCGCGTCGGCGCTCGCCGCGTACGGCCGCTGCTCCGATGGCCGCCGGTCAGCGCGGCCGCTCCCGTGCTCCTCGCCAGCCGCCCCGTACGGCCGCGCGCTGGGCAGCAGGTCCTGGCCGGGCTGGTCGCCGGAAGCATAGGGCCAGGCAGCTGGCAGCCGCCTGCCTCCGGGATCGTCGTCGGCCGCCGCGTACGGCCACGCAGCAGGAAGGCGCCTGCCGCCCGGCTGGTCACCGGGCACCGGCCCGTCGCCGGCCGGATAGCGGTCGCCGGTCGTCGTCCGGTCATCGGACGCCGCGTACGGCCAGGCGTCAGCGAGCTTGGTCTCGCGCTGACCTGCCATCCGGCCAGCGTCACGCTGGCCGGCCTAGGCCGGCCAGCGTCCTCCTGGCTGACGGACTCGCCGCGGCGCCTGCGACCCGCCCCTGCCGCCAGGCCAGAGCCCGCCGCCAGGCCTGCGCTCGCCGGCCGACCTGCTCCGTCGGCGGCGTCGTCGAGCCCGCCCGCACCGGTGGCCGCCCTGGCCGGGCCGGCCGTTCGCCGGCCAGCCTTGTTCCGGCCGCCCCGGTCCCGTGCGGCCGCCCGGCCGCGAGCCGCCTTGCCCCGGGCACCGCGTGCCAGTCGCTGTGATCGCCCCGGCGCAGCCGCAGCCGGCCCAGACTCAGCCAGCCCAGACTCAGCCAGCCCAGACTCAGCCAGCCCAGACTCAGCCAGCCCAGACTCAGCCAGCCCAGCCCCAGCCCCAGCCAGCCCGGCCTCGCGCTCGGCCGGTCCGCCCGTCACCAGCTCGTCGTCGTCCTCGGCCAAGCCCGGCGGTGCGCCGCGCGTCCCGGCACCCAGCGGAGCGACGCCGCGCGACCGGGCAGCGCGCGATCCGGCCCCGCGCGACCCGGCGGCGAAGGCTCCCCGCGAGCCCGCGCCGCGGCCCTCGGCCGAGCCGGACGGGACGTCCGCGTCCGGCAGCAGCCCGGCGGCCAGCGCATCCTGCTCGGCGACGTGGATGCCCGGCAGCGCGAGAGCGGCCACGACCAGGAACGCCAGCAGCTCGACGATGAGCATCAGGTCGCGGCTGAGACCCCGGTGGCCAAGACTCAGGCTGCCGCCGCCCGCGGGAAGCCGGAAGGCCTGGGCCCAGCTTCCCGCCGGTGACGGGACCTCGGCCAGCGGGTGGCCGTTGACCGAGGCACTCCAGCCGACGGCGGGCTCGGCCAGGATCAGCGTTCCGCCCGCGGCCGGCGCCGCTGCGGCCGAGATGCCCACCGGGCCCGACGGGATCGCGACCACGGTACCGTCCGGCTCGGTCACGGTCACCCGGGCGGGCGGGGTCGCGAGCTGCCACAGCGAGTAGCCCGCCGTCGTGCTGTACGGGTGCAGGCCGCTCACGTTGTCGAGCACGTTGACAAGCTGCTTGTCGACCGGCGCCTGGACCAGCACGTAGCCGATGTCGAAGTCCGCGAGCAGCCGAGCCTGGTCGGTGCCGAGGCCGCCGTCTGGCGTCGTCAGCGCTGAGACGGCCCGGTTCAGCGCCCGCTGGGCGTCAGGCGGCGGAGTCAGCGCCGTGTCGGCCAGCGACGGGCTCGGGCCGCGGAGCAGCAAGTAGGAGATCTGGCCGCCGGTGGAACGGAGCACCAGCGTCCGCACCTGTCGGGCCTGACCGTCGGCGATGGCGACAAGCTCAGGCACGAGGGAGCTGCTGACCTGATGAACCGGGCCGCTCACGCCAGTGCTGAGCCAGGCCACGGCGGCGAGTACCGGGACCGAGCATCCGATCAGCGCGAGCAGGGCCGCCCACGGCCCGCGACCGCTCAAGATCGCGCGCCAGCCCTTCACCCCGGCCAGAAGCCGGCCGAGCGCGTCAGCTCCGACCGCGGCGGCCAGCAGCAGCCCGAGGGCGGCGACGGCGAGCGGGAGCCCGGCCCAGACGACCACCGGCCCGCCATCGGCCGGCCGCACGGTGAGATGGCTCACCAGGATTGCCGCGAGCATCCCGGACAAGGCGATTCCCCAGCCCGCGGTGATCAGCCTGCGCCGCCGGCCGACGAAGAGCGCTGCGAGCGCGACGCCGACCAGGCCAGCGGTGACCCAGTACGGGGGCAGCCCGGGTCCGCCCGGGCTGAGCAGCATCAGGGCCCTGGCCGGCAGGCCGCTCACCGGCGTTCCCGGCTGCGGCAGGCCGGCCTCGAGCAGCAGGGTGGCCGGATGCGAGATCAGCGTCAGCGACCAGGGCAACAGCAGGACCGGCGCGGTCAGGGCCGCGACGGCGAGGTTGCGGAGCATGCCCCGCCTGGTCGTGCGGAACACGATCGCGGCCAGCAGGCAGGCGACGAAGGTGATCAGCCAGACCAGCGGGACGAAAGCGGCCGAAACGGCGACCAGCAGTCCTGTCGCCCAGGCCGCGCGGCTGGCTCGCGGCCCTGACTGGCTGACCATCCGGCCGGCCTGGGCCAGGATCAGGGGCAGCAGGATGAACGCGACGGCGGTGCCGAACCGGCCGGAGGCGATGACGCCCATGGCCACCGGCAGCAGCGCGTACGTCACCGACGCCCACACCCGCACCAGGGCCGAGCTGGTGACCTTGCGCACGGCGAGCATCGCCGTCATCCCCGCCAGCGGCACGCAGCCGATCAGGATGACGTCGATGGCCAGCCACGACTTTCCGGCGAACACCGTGGCCAGGGCCGCGAGCACCGCGAGCCACGGTGGCGCGGCCGCTGTGGAGCCGATCCCGGCCGGATGGAACGACTGCAGGTAGCTGCTCCACAAGTCCGAAGCGCCGCCCCAGGCCGGGACCAGGGACCCCCCGCCCAGCGGGCCGGAGCCGATCAGCGAGCGCCCGGCGGCCAGCGCGATAGCGAGCAGCGCGATGAAGGTGAGCAGCGAAGGGCTGGTCAGCAGCCGCCGGCCCAGTCCGTTGTCGACGAGCATCGAGTCGTCTTCGGTCGGGTCGGCCGATGCGTGATGAGCTCCACCCGCTTCCGGCTGCGACTTCGACAGCGTCGACATCGTGAACTCGGCCAGCCGCCGGCCAGAGTGCCCGGGCGGCAGGTCCGCGCGGATCCGGCTGTAGGCGGCGCGCCGCCCGCGCGATCGCCTGCTGCGCATCCTGATCAGCCGGATCGGATGACAGAGCACGGCGACCAGGGCGGTGAGCTCGTCCATGGCCGCGGCTAGGCGCTTGGCGAGCAGGAAGAAGATGATCCGCAGCAGCGAGACGAGGACGTTTCCGGCCGCCGCGGTCAGCATGGGCCGCAGCGGCAGGTTGCCGAGGAGGGTCAGCAGCCCGTTCCTGCGGTCGAGCATCCGGGCCCTGCGGCCGACCGACACCGCGCGCTTGTGCTTGGTTGCGCCCTGCGCGTGATAAGCGATCGCGTCGGTGATCACCCTGACCCGGTAGCCGGCCGCGTGGACCCGCCAGCAGAAGTCGATGTCCTCCATGAACAGGGCCATGCCGGTGTCGAACCCGCCGACCTGCTCCCAGACGTCCCGGCGCACGAGCATGCCCGCGCTGCTCACGGCAAGCGTGTCGCGATCACCGTCGTGCTGGCCCTGGTCAACCTCGCGGGGCTCGATGCCGGTGACCCGCCGGGTCGCCGTGTCCAGGGTGACGCCAGCCTCGAGGATCACCTCGCGGTTGGACCAGTCCCTGAGCTTGGGGCCGAGCACGGCCGCCGATGAGGTCTCGACCGTGCCCCGCAGCAGCTGCTCGAGCGCGTCAGGAGCCGGCTCGCAGTCGTCGTGCAGCAGCCACAGCCACTCGACTCGCTCCCCGCTCTGGCTGCCCACCGGGGCAGGGACCGCCGCGTTCGCCGCCCGGTGCCCCAGGGCCCGCGCGATCGCCGCGCCGTAGCCCGTCGACCTGTCCATCCCGAACACCGCCGCCTGGCCGAACTTCGACGCGAGAACGGCGCCGCTGCGATCCCGGCTGCCGGTGTCCACGGCGACCACCCGCTGGACCGGCCGGCTCTGCTGAAGCAGGGCGTCAGCGACCTGCGGAAGCCACGCGGCGCCATCGTGCGCGACGATGACTGCGGTGACGACGTGCTGCGGATAAGACTCGTTCGGCGGCAAGGCAATCCGGTTGCTGTCAGGGGGTTCTGCCCAGCGGAGCCGGCCTCAGTACGGGCCTCCGGCGGGCCGGGTTTCCTGTGAACGATACGCGAAGCGCGGGGCCCGGCACTGCCAGACGGTGAGCTTGCCAGGGTGCGCCCGGGCGTTCCTAGCGCTGGCCGGGCCGAAGTCCGAGTCGCCCTATATCAGCGCAAACCTCCACGAAACACAAAACGTACAGCGTAACGCATGACAGGCGACACGCCGGAAACCCGGCGCTGCCGAACCCGCCGGGCCCTCATTGCGCTGGCTCCCCCGCCAGCCGGTCCTAGACCGCCTGACGCTTGAGCCGCCTGCGCTCTCGCTCCGACAGGCCGCCCCAGATGCCGAACCGCTCGTCGTGCTCGAGCGCGTACTCCAGGCACTCCGTCCGGACCTCGCAGCTACGGCAGACCCGCTTGGCCTCCCTGGTCGAGCCGCCCTTCTCGGGAAAGAACGCCTCCGGATCGGTCTGGGCGCACAGCGCCCGATCCTGCCACGCCGGCTGCAGCGGCCTCGTCCGCGCCGATGCCGAACGCGTCGTGCACAAGCGTGACGATTGCGTCAGTCACACGGCACCTCCACCCCTCGCTACCCCGTCGGCTCTCTGACGCCCCAAGCGAAGCTCGTCAGAGAATTACACTGTTGAAATTACACGCGCGTGTCTTGCTAAACGTCAAGGCGGATACGTGATAAAGCTCGACCGCTTGCCCGTGATGACGGGAAAGTCGGCCGGGAAATCCTGGGGTCCCAGCCTGCGCGCGCGGGCCCGCGCCCCCCGTCCCGGCCGCCGACTGCCCGGTCCGGACTGGCAGACTCGGCGCATGCGCATCACGCTGCTCGCAGGCGGTGTGGGCGGCGCCCGCTTCCTGCGCGGACTGCGGACGGCCGCTCCGGACGCCGAGATCACTGTCATCGGGAACACTGGCGACGACATCAGCCTGTTCGGCCTGCACGTGTGCCCGGACCTGGACACCGTGATGTACACGCTGGGCGGAGGCATCAGCGAGGAGCAGGGCTGGGGCCGCGCCGACGAGACCTACGCCGTGCAGTCCGAGCTCACCGCCTACGGCGCCGGGCCCGACTGGTTCAGGCTCGGGGACCGCGACTTCGCCACCCACATCGCGCGGACGTCTATGCTCAGCGCCGGCCTCCCGCTGTCCGTGGTGACCAGGCAGCTCTGCGAGCGCTGGCGGCCGGGTGTGCGGCTGCTGCCGATGACCGACGACGACGTCCAGACGCAGGTGGAGATCGACGACGAGGCCTGCCGGCGGACCGTTCACTTCCAGGAATGGTGGGTCCGGCTGCACGCCAAAGTCCCGGCCCTGAGCTTCATCCCCTCCGGCGCGGAGAAGGCCGCGCCGGCGCCGGGCGTTCTGCAGGCGATTGCGGACGCCGACTTCGTGCTGCTGCCCCCCTCCAACCCGGTGGTCAGCATCGGCGTCATCCTGGCCATCCCGGGGATCGCCGAGGCGGTCAGGACCAAGACGGTCGTGGGCGTCTCGCCGGTGATCGGCGGAGCGCCGGTCCGCGGCATGGCCGACGCCTGCCTGGCCGCGATCGGGGTCAAGACGTCGGCCGCCGCGGTCGCGGCGCACTACGGTCCCGGCCTGCTCGACGGCTGGCTGGTGGACTCGTCCGACGCGAGCGCGGTGGCGGCCGTCGAGGCCACCGAGCTCGCCGGGATCGCGGTCCGGGCCCGGCCGCTGCTCATGACCGACGTCGCGACGACCGCGGCGATCGCCCGGGCGGCGATCGACCTGGCCGCGGAGCTCGCGCGATGAGCGAGCTCACCATCACCGGCGTGCCCGGGCTGCCGGAGATTACCCCTGGTGCGAACCTGGCCGCGCTGATCGTCGCGGCCGCGCCCGACCTCGCCGACGGCGACATCCTGGTCGTCACTTCCAAGATCATCAGCAAGGCCGAGGACCGGGTGATCAGCGCCGACCGGGAGGACGCGATCGCCGCCGAGACCGTCAGGGTCGTGGCCCGGCGAGGCGCCACCACGATCGCCCAGACCCGGCACGGCCTGGTGCTCGCCGCGGCCGGGGTCGACCGGTCCAATACCGCACCGGGGACGGTCGTCCTGCTGCCCGAGGACCCGGACGAGTCGGCGCGCCGCCTGCGTGCCGCTGTCACCGGCCTGACCGGCAAGAACATCGGCATTCTCATCACCGACACGATGGGCCGCCCATGGCGCGCCGGCCAGACCGATACCGCCATCGGCGCGGCCGGGGTCGTGCCGCTGCGGGACCACCGCGGCCAGGCCGACAGCTTCGGCAACGTGCTCGAGGTGACGGTCGCAGCCGTCGCCGATGAGATCGCCGCCGCCGCTGAACTGGTCAAGGGAAAGTCCGACCAGGTGCCGGTCGCCGTCGTGCGCGGCCTCAGCGAGCTCGTCATCGGCGCCGGCCAGGCTGGCGGTATGGACGCCGCCGACGGCCCGGAAAGCACCGAGCCCGGCGCCAGCGGGTCCGGTCGCGCCGAGCCGGGCGCCATCAGCGCAGGCAGCGACAGCTCGGGCGACGGACCGGGCGCCGCTGCACTGGTCAGGCCAGCCGCCGAAGACATGTTCCGGCTCGGGGCCGCCGACGTCCTGGCCGAGCGCCGTACGGTCAGGGACTTCACCGCGGATCCAGTCGACCCGGCCGCCGTGCGGCGCGCGATCGCGGCCGCGGTCACGGCGCCCGCCCCGCATCACAGCCAGCCCTGGCGGTTCGCGGTCGTCAAGTCCGCGCCGGCGCGGACCAGGCTGCTCGATGACATGCTGGCCGCGTGGGTCGCCGATCTGCGCGGAGACGGGTTCACCGAAGAACAGATCGCCCGCCGGACCCGGCGCGGCGAGCCGCTGCGCCGGGCACCGCTGATCATCGTGCCCTGCCTGCTGGCCGACGCCGCTCACACCTATCCCGACCAGCGACGCAACTCCTCAGAGCGGGCGATGTTCCTGGTCGCGATGGGCGCCGGGGTGGAGAACCTGCTGGTCGCCCTAGCCGTCGACGGGCTGGGCTCGTGCTGGGTGTCGAGCACCCTGTTCTGCGGACCGGTGGCGGCCGCAGCCCTCGATCTGCCCGCCGACTGGGAGCCGATGGGCGCGATCGGCGTCGGCCACGCGGCGGCCCCGCCCGCCCCGCGCCCCGACCGTGACCCAGATGCCTTCACGGTCATCCGCTGAAGCGCTACTTATCCACAGCCGCCCTTCGGTGAGGCACTGCTTATCCACAGCCGCGCTGGGTCCAGTTGCCCGACTGAAGTGGCCGCGCCAGCTTGGGCGGTATGCCCTACGACGCATGCTTAGCTGCCCTTGACATCACCGACCGTCAGCGCGGCGTGATTACTCGCCGCCAGGCCCTCTCCGCGGGCCTGGGCGCGGGCCTGATCGAGTCTCGGCTCGAACTCGGGCGCTGGCAGCGACTGCACACCGGCGTCTACGCCGCGTTTTCCGGCCCCCCTGACCGCCAGGCGACGCTATGGGCGGCAGTCCTGCGCGCGGGGCAGGGAGCAGCCCTGAGTCACCAGACCGCGGCCGAACTCGACCGGCTCACGGACCAGCCCTCGACGCTGATTCATGTCACGATTCCGTCCGGCCGGAACGTCATGCCGATCCGAGGCGTCGTCCTGCACGCGAAACGAGATGCCGCGCAAGCAACTCACCCGTCGCGACTGCCGCCAAGACTCCGGATCGAAGAGACAGTGTTTGATCTCGCTGATAAGTGCGACGATGCCTGGGATGCCGTCGGCTGGATTACGTCCGCACTCGGCCGAAGGCTCACGACCCAGGATCGGCTCCGCGACACCCTGGACAAACGGTCGCGGCTGCGCTGGCGCGGCGACCTAACTGCCGTGCTCAGTCCCGATCTGGCCGGGATCCACTCGTTGCTGGAGTATCGCTACTTCCGCAACGTCGAGGGTCCCCATGGTCTGCCGAAGGCAACTCGTCAGGCCAGAGCGAGCCGGGGCGGCGTGAGTGTGTACCGGGACGTCCTGCTTGACGAGTTCGCCCTTGTCGTGGAGCTGGACGGCCGGGTGGCCCATCCAGGTGATACTCGGTGGCTCGACATTCAGCGCGACAATATCGCGGCCGCTAGCGGACTCATCACGCTTCGCTACGGCTATCGGGAGCTGACGCTGCGGCCGTGCCTCGTGGCCCAGCAAATAGCCGAGGTGCTCATCCTCCGCGGATGGCAAGGTTCGCCCCGCCCGTGCTCGCCCGGCTGCCCAGTAAGCCGCCTCGCCCCATGATCATCGAGGGTTTTGCGTCTCTCAGATGTAAAACCCTCGGTGATCATGAGATGGCCCTAACCCCAGGCCGGGGGCTAGTGTCGGTATTGTCGGTATGGTCGCTATGGTCAGCACATGGACGGTGATTCGGCTCACGCGGCCGACGACGACGCGATCATCGCCAGCTATATCGCTGGGGTCCGCAAGGCTGCTCGGCCGCTGCCGCGTGACCGGCGCGACTGGGTGATCGCGCAAGCCGCGGGCCTGGCTCGCCGACACGCTGGAGGCCGCCGGCGAAGACGGCCACGGCGCGGCGGTGGCCCAGCTCGGCGATCCGGCCGAACTCGTCCGGGCCATCGATGGTCACGCACCCGGCGCCGAGGCGCGCTGGATGGAGTTTGCCGCCGTGCTGCTCGTGCTGGCCGGCGGGATCTTGTGGCGGCCAGCCTGGCTGATCGGCGTGACCCTGCTCTGGGTCTCGCCGCGCTGGCGCTGGCCAGACAAGCTGCTGGCCACCGTCGTCTGGCCGGGCGGCCTGCTCGTGGCCAGCCTGCTCGTGGCGCGATATACCCTTCCCGGGCTGTTCGCCCAGGGCGGGCCGGGGCGGCACAGCTTCTTCGGCGTGAACGGCCACTCCGCGGGCGCGCTATCCGGTGGCGGCAGCTTCTTCGTCCGCCCCAACGGCTCGTTTCAGTACCTGCTCGACTCGACGATCGGCCATCCGCCGGTGCGCCATCTGCTGGTCCTGCTGGTGGCGGCGGTGCCCCCGGTCGTCGTGGCGATCCGCCTGCTGCGGCGGGCCCGGCGACCGGAGCTGCCGCCGCTGGCTCCCGCCGGCGCGGCCTGACCGCCCCCCGCGTTACAGGCCCAGGCGCCGTGACAGATCCGAGCTGAACACGCCGCCCGGGTCGACTTCGGCCCGCAGCCGCCGGAAGTCCTCGTACCTCGGATACATCCGCGGCATCAGCTCGGCGGGAATCCTGGAGTCCTTGGCCAGGTAGAGCCGGCCGCCCGCGCCGAGCACCATCTCGTCGAGCTCGCCGAGCAGCTGGCTCAGCCACGGGGTCCGGGCGGGAAAGTCGAGCGCCAGCGTCCAGCCGGGCATGGGGAACGACAGCATCCCCGGATCGCCCTCGCCGAACCGCTTGAGCACCGTGACGAACGACGGCGCCCGCAGCGTCGCGATCCGCTCTAGCGAGCGCCTGACCACGTCCGGCGCGCCGAAGGGCACGACGTACTGGTACTGCCGAAAGCCGGCCGGGCCGTAGACCCGGTTCCAGTTCCTGATCCCGTCGAGGGGGTGGAAGAACTGGCCGATGGTCTGGATCTCGCCGGTCCTGCGCCGCGGCGCCTTGCGGTACCACGCCTCGTTGAGCAGCGCCACCGTGCGGGCGTTTATCAGCCCGGAGGGGAACACCGGCGGCGCGCCGATCAGCGAGGACGCCTTGAAGGCCAGCGGCCTGGCCCGGTCCCGGTACTTCACCTCGCTCATCGTGGCGAAGTCGCCGCTGGTGATCACCGACCGGCCGAGGCTGCCCCTCGTGGCCAGGCAGTCGGTCCAGGCAACCGTGTAGTCGTAGTCCTTGTCGGTCGACGACAGGTACGCCATCGTCTCGTCGATGTCGGCGGTCCTGACCGTGTCGACCACGAGTCTCGACGTCTCCACCGCCTTGAGCTGGATCGTCGCGCGCAGGATGATCCCGGTCAGGCCCATCCCCCCGGCGGTCCCCCAGAACAGGTCAGGGTCACCGTCCGGCGTCACCGAGCGGACGTTTCCATCAGCGGTCAGCAGGTCGAACGAGAGCACGTGCCGGGCGAAGCTGCCCGCCGAGTGATGGTTCTTGCCGTGCACATCGGCGGCGATGGCCCCGCCGACCGTCACCTGCCGGGTCCCTGGTGAGACCGGGACGAACCAGCCCGCCGGCAGCAGCCTGACCATCAGCTGCTCCAGACTCACGCCGGCCTCGCAGGTCACGACCCCGGTCACGGTGTCCAGCGACAGCACGTCCCGCATCCCCGCGATCGACACGACCAGCCCGCCTTCGTTCTGCGCGGCGTTGTTATAGCTCCGCCCGAGTCCCCTGGCGATCGCACCCGCCGCCGCCGCGTTCTTGACCAGCTCGGCGACGTCGCCAGCCGACTGCGGCTCAGCCACGTCGGCGACCGTCGGCTCCGTCATCCCCCATCCGGTGAGCCTGACCTTGCGCGTCGTCATCGACATCTCGGTAACTCCCTGCTCGATTCAGGCGGGCGCTTCACGATCCCGCGCTCGGGAGCGAGATCAACGGCAGCGGACGCTGCGGGTAACCGCGGACCGAGGCGCAGACTCCGTCGCTGGCCCGCGCCGCCGCGAGCCGCTCGGCCGAAGGCTGTCCGTAGGTCGTCGTTCGCTGGCGAAGCGGCCGGCCTATGGGCGCCACCATATCGGCCAGCTCGCTGATCGTCTTGAACGAGCCATTCTCCGAGCCGGCCATCCGGCTGATCGTCTCCTCCATCAGGGTCCCGCCGAGGTCGTTGACCCCGCCAGCGAGAACGTCGCGGCACAGGTCGCCGCCGAGCTTGACCCAGGAGCACTGGATCGAGCCGATAGAACCGTGCAGCAGGAGCCGCGACAGCGCGTGCACGGCACGGTTCTCCCGGCGGGTCGGGCCGGGCCTGGCCAGGCCAGCCAGGTAGATCGGCGAGCTGGCGTGGACGAACGGCAGCAGCACGAACTCGGTGAAGCCGCCGGTCTGCTCGGCGACGGAACGGATCACCCGGAGGTGACCGACCCAGTGGGCCGGAGTGTCCACGTGGCCGTACATCATCGTCGCCGTCGTCGGGATGCCCAGCTCGTGGGCCGTGGTCATGACCTCGATCCAGGCCGAGGCCGGCAGCTTGCCCTTGGTGAGGACCCAGCGCACGTCGTCGTCGAGGATCTCCGCAGCCGTGCCGGGCAGCGAGCCGACGCCGGCCTCGCGGGCCCGCTCCAGCCAGTCGCGGACCGGCAGGCCGGTGCGCGACGACCCGTTCATCACCTCCATCGGCGAGAACGCGTGGATGTGCATCTCCGGGCAGCGTCGCTTCACCTCGGCGGCGATATCGAAGTAGGCGGTACCGGGCAGGTCCGGGTGGATGCCGCCCTGCATGCAGACCTCGGTCGCGCCGGCCGTCCACGCCTCTTCGGCCCGGTCGCCGATCTGCTCGAGCGACAGCGTGTAGGCGTCGGCATCGGTGCGCCGCTGCGCGAACGCGCAGAACCGGCAGCCCGTGTAGCAGACATTGGTGAAGTTGATGTTCCGGTTGACGACGTAGGTGACGTCGTCGCCGTTGACGTCGCGGCGGATCGCATCGGCCAGCGCGGCCAGGGCCTCAAGCTCCGGCCCGTCGGCGTCGAGCAGCGCGAGCGCCTCGGCGTCGGTCAGGCCCGCCGGGTCCCGCTCGGCCGAACGAAGCGCGGCCGCCACCTCGGACCGCAGCCGGGGCGGGCCGGACTCGCCGGCGGGCCCGCCCGGGCGGGCCGCCAGCTCGGCGGGACCGGCCCGGCGGGCAGCGGGCTCGATCCGCCCGGCGATCTCGGCCCAGTCGCCGTAGACGTCCTCGAAGTCGGTCCGGCGGTCGGCCGTCCGGCCGTCGGTGTCGATGCTCACGTGCAGGTCGGTTCGCCCCGCTGACTCGCCCCAGCCGCCGTCCGGCTCCTGCCACGGCCGCCCGGCGGGCATCGCGCCGTCCCTGGCCAGCCCGGTGGCGGGATCGGCCAGCGCGGTCACGTGCGCGGCCAGGCGCGGATCAAGCCACGGCTCGCGCTGGTAGCCGGGGTAGATCGTCAGCCGCTCGCGCAGGTCGAAGCCGCCGGCGGCGGTCGAGGCGGCCAGCGCGTCGATCTGCGGCCACGGGCGTTCCGGGTTGACGTGATCGGGGGTCAGCGGCGAGACACCGCCCCAGTCGTCGATCCCGGCGTCCAGGATCAGCTGGTACTCCTCGCCGATCAGGTTCGGCGGCGCCTGTATCCGCATCGACGGGCCGAGTACCAGCCGGGTGACCGCGATCGTCGCGGCCAGCTCGCCGATCTCGGCGTCCGGCATCCGCCGCATCTTGGTGTCCGGCTTGGCGCGGAAGTTCTGCACGATGACTTCCTGGACGCCGCCGTACTCGCGGGCCACCCCGCGGATCGCGAAAATCGAGTCGGCCCGCTCGCCGGGCGTCTCGCCGATCCCGATCAGGATGCCCGTCGTGAACGGCACGGCCGAGCGGCCGGCGTCCTCGAGCACCCGCAGCCTGACCTTCGGATCCTTGTCCGGGCTGCCGAAATGGGGACCGCCAGGCTCGGTGAACAGCCGCTCGGCGGTGGTCTCCAGCATCATGCCCATAGACGGCGCGACCGGCTTCAGCCGGGCGAAGTCCTGCCAGCTCAGCACGCCGGGGTTCAGGTGCGGCAGCAGCCCGGTCTCCTCGAGTACCCGGATCGCCATGGCCCGGACATAGGACAGCGTGTCGTCGTAGCCGTGCGCGTCCAGCCACTCGCGTGCCTGCCGCCACCGTGCCTCCGGGCGGTCGCCGAGCGTGAACAGTGCCTCCTTGCAGCCGAGCGCGGCACCCTGCCTGGCGATCTCCAGTACCTCGTCGGGCGACAGGTACTCGTGGCCCGGCTCTAGCCTCCCTGGCACGGTCACGAACGTGCAGTAACCGCAACGGTCCCGGCAGAGCCTGGTCAGCGGGATGAACACCTTGCGCGAGTACGTGATCACGCCCGGCCTGCCCGCCGCGGTCAGCCCGGCGTCCCGCGTCCTGGCCGCGTAACTGAGCAGCTCTGTCAGGTGCTCGCCCCTGGCGTGCAGCAGGACGACGGCCTCGGCGCGGTCGAGCGGCTTGCCGTCCCTGGCCCGCGCGAGCGCGCGGCGCAGCGCATTCGGTGACGGTGCGTGCCCGTTATCGGCAGTTGGCATGCCTCTACCCTAGGCGGAGCCGGCGACCTGCCCTCCGCAACCCCGCTGGCCCGCTAGAGCCAGCTGACCCTGGCGCTGTCCGGCTGGTCGCCAGCGGGCGCGGTCGCCAGCTCGCCCGCCTTGACCCGGTCGAGCAGCCCCTGCACGGTCGCCTGGATCTCCGGAACGCTGGCCCGCACGCTCTCGGCATCGGCGGCGAACTCGCCGACATCGCTCACGCCCGCCCGCTCCAACAGCGCACAGAGGTCAGAAAGCTGCTCCCCCACCCACTGCACGGCCCCGTTGGACAGTCCCCGGTCGAAGACGCGACCGCCCGGGTTCCAGCCGCTGAAGGCGGGGTGGTGATGCGCCCGGTTCAGGCTGCCTGGCGGCCCGTCGGCGGCCTCGAGCAGGTCCGCCCGCCAGACCGGCTCGCCGACCTCGATCGGCCTGGCCGAGTAGATCGAGCCCTTCAGCTCGCCCTGCCTGAGCATCCGGACCTCGAGCCGCACGCCGCGCTCGGCGCCCTCCTGGCCCGGCGCCGGCTTCGGGTCGACGAAGTACAGGTCGCTGACCACGACGCCGAGCCGCTCGAATCCGAATGCGTAGAGCACGGTACCTCCAGAAATCATTCGTATGGATCAACGTAATTCTCTCCGGCCAGCCGCCCGGCGCGCCACTGCCGGGCAGGGCCGGCCCGGCAGCGCCACGCCGTGCCGGTCGTCAGGAGCCGGTCAGCCGCGTCCGCGTCACGACGTCGAGCGGCACCGCGCGGCGCACGTGACCCAGGTAGCCAGTCTCGGTCGTGGCCATGAACAGCGAGTTCAGGATCGCCTCCTCGACCGCGTCCTGCACCGCCGCGAAGACCGCGCCGAGCGCCGGGTCGGGCACTGGCGCGCTCGCCCGCGTGGCGACGGCGATCGCGTAGTCGCCGCTGGTCCCGGCGAAATCGGCGCCGGTCCTGCCCATCGCGAACACGGCCCGCCTGGCGACCCTGGTGAGCTGCCGCGCGTCGAGCCCGTGGTCGGTGGCGACGACGATCACGCAGGAGTTCCCGACCGGCTCGGGCTCGGCCCGGTCCGGCGCGCTGATCCGGACGCCGCGCACCGTCAGCGTGCCGGAGAAATTGGACTGGACGAGCGCGCCGACCGTGCCCGGCTGGTCGCCGGCCAGCCGCACCAGGCGCGACGCGGTTCCGATCCCGGCCTTGAAGCCGAGCGCGGCGGTCCCGGTTCCGGCGCCGACCGAGCCCTCGGCCACGGGCCCGCCGCGGGCGCCGGAGATCGCGGCCAGCACGTGCTGCTCGGTGACGGGCCTGGCCCGGATGTCGGACAGGTACCCGTCGTTCGTCTCGCCCACCACCGGGTTGACGGACAGCAGGCCCGCGTTGCCGGGCAGGCCGAGCATGTACGTCACGAGCGCGTCGGCCGCCCGGAAGGCGGACAGCGTCCCGGTCAGCAGCACGGGCGTCTCGATCACCCCGAGCTCGGCCAGCTGGGTGGCGCCGATCAGCTTGCCGTACCCGTTGCCGACGAACAGGCCGGCCTGCAGTTCGCCGCCGGCCCGGTCGACCTGATCGGGCACGATCGCGGTGACGCCGGTGCGGATGGCGGCGCCGTCGCGCACCGTCACCTGGCCGACCCTGATCCCGGCCACGTCGGTGATCGCGTTGAGCGGCCCTGGCTCGCCGCCCAGATCGAGGCCGAGTTCCCTGGCCCGCATGCGCCGTCGCGCCATATCGCCTCCCACCTATGGATGGCCCGGCGCTAGATGGCCCGGTAGTCGCGCACGGCCATCCGTGGCCCCCGGCGCGGCGGATGCGGACCGGCCAGCCCGGCCAGGACCGATGCCCGGTGCCGATGCCCGGGATAAGGGGCGAGCAGCGCGAGCATCTCCGCGTCGTCGACGGGCCGCCCGGCCAGGGCCCAGCCGACGGTCGACGGAAGGTGGTAGTCGCCCACCGAGACGGCGTCGGCGTCGCCGCAGGCCCGCTGCCTGACCTCGGCCGAGGTCCACGGCCCGATTCCGGGCAGGGCCTGCAGCCTGCGGTCGGCGTCCGCCGAGGTCAGCCGCGCGGTTTCCTCGATCCGGCCGGCCACCCGGGCCGCGGCGGCGATCGTGCGCGCCCTGACCGACTCGACGCCCGCGCGGTGCCACTCCCAGGACGGGACGGACGCCCAGGTGACCGGCGCGGGCGGCACCCGCATCCCGCCCGGTCCCGGCCCGGGGGCCGGCTCGCCAAAGCGCCTGAGCAGCAGCCGCCACGCTCTGGTCGCCTCCATGCCGACCACCTTCTGCTCGAGAATGGCCGGCACCAGCGCCTCGAAGACGAGTCCCGACCGGCCGATCCTGACCGTCGCGTGCCGCCGGACCGCGTCGCGCAGGACCGGGTGCGCGGGAGCGAAGTCCTCCGGCCGGTCATCCGCGCCGAGCAGGCCGGGCAGCGCGTCGAGCAGCCAGGACGCCCCCGGACCCCACGCGGTCGCGTGTACCGCGGTCGGGCCGGCGGTCAGCGCGGTGATCCGGATCGTGCCCGGGCCGTCGGGGGTACGGCAGGCCCGCCAGATCGCGCCGGCCTCGTCGGCGGCGAACGCGGGATCGCCATAGCCGCGGCGGTGCACGAACAGGACGCCCCTGACATCGACCGCGAAGGGCGCCAGCCACCGACGCTCCATGGCCCGTTCCATCGCCGCCGCCGGTGACTAGCGGGCGCGGCGCGAGCGGGCCGCGGCCGGGAGCAGCCGGTCAGGCATCGGTCGAGAACCTGATCGAGGTCCCGTCCAGCCGGACGCCTGGCCAGACGCGCAGGCCGCGCTGCAGCTCGTTGCCGCCGCCGATCTCGGCGCCGGCGCCGATGACGACGCCGTTCAGCACCGCGCCGGCGCCGATCCTGGCCCCCGCCCCGATGACGCTCGCCATCACGCTGGCGCCGGCCTCGATGGTCACGCCGTCGAAGAGCACCGAGCTGTCGACGGCCGCCCCGGCCCCGACGACGCAGCCGGCCCCGACCGCCGTCCCGCCGGACAGCTCCGCCGAAGGGTCAGCGCTGGCGCCGGGCAGCAGCAGGGCCGGACCGCAGTCACCCGGCAGCGCGGGCGAGGCGAGCTCGCCGAGCACCAGGTCGCAGGAGCCGCGCACGAAGGCCTCCGGCGTGCCGACGTCGAGCCAGTAGGCCGTCTCCAGGTAGCCCATCACGGTCTCGCCCGACTCGATCAGGCCGGGGAACGTTTCCCGCTCGACCGACAGCACCCGGCCGGCCGGCATCGCGTCGATGAACCGCCGGGTGAAGACGTAGCAGCCGGCGTTGATCTGGCTGGTGACGGGCTGCGGGGTTTTCTCGAGGAACGCGGTGACCCGGCCGTCGATGTCGGTCGGCACGCAGCCGAAGCGGGCCGGGTCGGGCACCTCGACGAGGTGCAGCGTGACCGCGGCGTCGGCCTTGCGGTGCAGGTCAAGCTGGGCGCCCAGGTCGTGCCCGGACAGCACGTCGCCGTTGAGCACGACAACCGGGGCTTCCGGCCCGCCCAGCAGGCTGGCCGCCGCGTTGCGGATGCCGCCCCCGGTGCCGAGCGGCTCGTCCTCGCCGGCGTAGACGATCTCCAGCCCGTACTCCGCGCCGTCCCCGAAGACCTCGGCGAACATCTCGGACCGGTACGCGGTCGCCATCACGATCCTGGTCACGCCGGCCGCGGAGGCCCGGGCCAGCTGGTGGGCGAGGAACGGGACGCCGGCGGTCGGCAGCAGCGGCTTGGGTGTCCCGATCGTAAGCGGGCGCAGCCTTGTTCCCTGGCCGCCGACGAGCAGAATGGCCTCCAGATGCCCGCCATCTGACGGGCGGCCCCGCCCGGCCGGCTCGTGGTCATCGACATCGCTTGGCATGGACTGCGAGATTACCCTGGTCCGGCCGACGCGGCGCGCTCATAGCACGCCATGTGCGCCTGAGCCGATACAGCCCAGGTGAATTCCAGCGATCTGGCGTAGCCGGCATTGCCGAGCGCTTCCCGCTGCGCGCCGTCGTCGATCAGGCCGCGCAGCGCCGACTTGATGGCATCGGCATCCGGCTCGGTGTAGGCGACCGCGTCGCCGCCGACCTCCGGGAGCGAGGTGCGGTGGGTCGTCAGCACCGGCGCGCCGCACGCCATCGCCTCGAGCACCGGCAGGCCGAAGCCCTCGCCGGTGCTCGGGAAGGCGACCACGAGCGCTCCGCCGAAGAACCCGGGCAGGTCGGTGAAGTGCAGGTAGCCGGGCCGGACCAGGCGCAGGTGAGCCGGGACCGCGGCCACCGCGTCGTCCACCTCGTCGCTCCACCCGGTACCGCCGGCGAGCACCAGGGCGGGCGGCTCCGCCAGGTCGGCCACGGCCGCCGCCCAGCCTTCGATCAGCGCGGGTACGTTCTTGCGGGGCTCCAGGGTGCCGAGGTAGGCCACGTAGGGCCGGCCATGCAGGCCCAGCCGGGCGGCGACTCGCTCGAGCTGCGCCTGGCTGGGGCGGTTGAACAAGGCGTGGTCGACGCCGTGGTAGGCGACGTCGATCTTGGTCGAGTCGGCTTCGAGTACCCGCACGACCTCGTCGCGGGTGGCCTTGGACGGCACGATCAGCCTCGTCGCCCGGCGCGCCGAGGTCTTGATCGCGGCCTTGTAGAAGGTCGCTGTGACCGGGCTGTGCGTGTCAGGGGCGGTGAAGAACGCGAGGTCGTGAATGGTCACGACCGTCGGCAGGCCGGGGCGCAGCGGCATCGAGTAGTGCGGCGAGTGAATGAGGTCGGCCTCGACCTGCGTCGCCACGAGCGGCAGCCCGCTCTGTTCCCAGGCCAGCCTGGCCGGGCGATGCGCGATCGCCGGCGGGCCGGGGACGATCCGCGCGCCGGGAAGCAGCCTGCCGTAACGTTCCTCGTCGGCACGCTGACAGGCCAGCGCAAGATCCGCGCCAGCCTCAGCTAGCGCCTGGACCAGTCCGTCGACGTAGCGGCCGAGCGCACCGCGGTCAGCGGGCACGCAGGTCGCGTCGACGAGCACTCGGGGACCCACTGCGCGTCAGGCTCCTCTCTCTGGCGCAATTTTTCGACATCCGGGAACGGCCACAGTGAAGCCTGCGCTCTGGTCTGTCCCCGCAGCACCGAGCCTACGCCCTCGAAGGCGGCGGCGTGGCACGGCAAGCGCGGCCTTTGCCGCCTTCTGCACCGCCTGGCCAGCCGCGGTTACGGCCGGTTGCCGCGGGCTACGGCGAGTGCGAGGCCGAGGCCGAGGCGGATGGCGAGGGCGACGGCGATCCGGCCGGCTTGGTGCCTCCCGAACCGGTCTTGGCGGGCGCGGCGGCGTTCCTGGCCTGGTCGAGCGCGGCCTTCATCTGGAGAATGTCCTGGTAGTACTGGCCGAGGTCGCCTGTACGCAGCGCGGCCTGAGCATTGTTGTAGTCCTTCTCCGCCTGCGCGAGGAACTGCAGCACGGCGGCGCTCACGTGCCCGCCGGTGCCGCCGGTGCCGGTACCGCCAGGCGCCTGCCCGGCGCTGCCGAACACCTGCGCCAGCGCGCCGCCCAGGGTGTCGCTGAAGCCGACCTTGTTGCCGGCGGCGCCGCCGCCGAAGTAGTAGAACGCGAGGAACCTCTGGAGCTGCGGGTACGCGCCGGTGTTGGTGGCCGCGGATGCCGACACGTAGACCGGCTCGACCGAGAGCAGGCTGCCGCCGAGCGGCACCGTGACCAGGTTGCCGAGCGTCACTTTCGAGCCGCCGCGCCGCAGCAGCGAGAGCTGCTCAGAAGCGGCCGCGAAGCCCTCGAAGTTGCTCTGCACCTGCTGCGGGCCGGGAATCGCGGTGTCCTGCGGAAGCTGCAGGAGCGTGATCTTGCCGTACCCGCCTGAGGGGTCAAGCGGGTTGCTGTTCACGGCCATGAACGCGGACAGGTTCGGCCTGTTCCGCGGCGTGAAGAGCGTGGTCAGCGAGAATTCAGGTCCGGCGGCGCCCGGCATGTTGAGCGTCAGGTAATACGGGGGCTGACTGATCTGGACCGTCTTCGGCGCGGTCGGGTCGTCAGGGATCTCCCAGAAATTCTGGCCGCCGTAGAAAGACGCCGGGTCCGTCACGTGGAACTGCGCGAGGATGTTGCGCTGGGCGTCGAACAGCACCTCCGGGTAACGCAGGTGCGGCATCAGCGCCGGGGGGATCTGGCTCTGCGGGGAGACCAGGCCGGGGAACGACTTCTTCCACGCCTGCAGGATGGGGCTGGCCTGGCCCCACTGGTACACGTGCACCGCGCCGGTGTAGGCATTGACCGTCGCCTTGACCGAGTTGCGGATGTAGTTGACCTCGCCATTCGGCCCGGTCGCCAGGCCGCCCGGGCTGTAAGTGTTGGTCGTGGCCTGGTCGAGGCTGATCCGCTTGGAGTACGGGTAGTCGTTCGTGGTCGTGTAGCCGTCCACGACCCACAGGATCTGACCGCCGACCACGACCGGGTACGGGTCTCCGTCCAGGGTCAGGAACGGCGCGACCTTCTGGACCCTGGCCAGCGGGTCCCTGATGTACAGGATCCGCGAGTTCGCGTCGATCGCGCTCGAGATCAGGATGTTCAGCTCGCGGAACTTGACGGCGAACAGCAGCCGGTCGCCGAACGAGCCCACCGGGACGCCGCCGCCGCCGCGGTAGGTGGTATTGCGCTGGCCGCTGCTGCTCTCGTTCGGGTAATCGAGTTCCCGCTGGCGGCCGCCGACGATGACATAGCTGGCCCCCTCGTGGCCGAAGTACACCCGCGGCTGCTTCAGGCCGAGCACCCCGCTCGGCGGGATGTCGCCCTCGACGAAGTTCGGGTTGCCGTTGAGCTGGGCCCGAGCGGCCGTAGCCGCGACGACGCCGTATCCGTGCGTGTAGATCAGGTGCGTGTTGACCCAGTTGACCTGACCGGCCGGCGGCCCGTCCATATCCCGCACGCCCACCACGGTGTCCTGCGGGGCCGGATTCGGCCCGAACTTGTACCGGTCCATCGCGAGCACGCCCGCGAAGTGGTAGTAGCCCTTGACCTGCTGCAGCTGCTGAAAGGCAGTGGACGAGATGTCCGGGTCCTGGAGCCTGAAGTCCGGGACCGCGGCCGCCTCCCTGGCCAGTGCCGCGCGCGGCTGGGTGGCCGTGGCCGGGTACGGGATCACCCGCGTGCCGCCCACGTCGTACGCGGTCCTGGTGCTGCCGATCTCGCGCGCGATGTACGGCTTCTCCTTAGCCTGCTGGTTCGGCCCGACGACGAACTGCTGGATGATGAACGGGTACACCCCGCCGATCAGCACCGCGGACAGCACGAGCAGGCCGAAGCCGATGGCCGGCAGCAGGGAGCTGCGCCGAGCCGCGCCGGCCAGGAAGAGCACCGCGCAGATCACGGCGATCACGGCGAGCACGGTCTTGGCCGGCAGGACGGCGTGCACGTCGGTGTAGGACGCCCCGGTCTGCACGACGCCGCGCTGGGAGAAGTTGATCCCGTAGCGGTCCACCCAGTACGCGGCGGCCTTGAGCGCGACGAAGATGCCGGCCAGCACGAAGAGCTGCGCCTTGGCCCCCCGGGACGGACGCGCGCGCCGGGCCAGCCGCAGCCCGCCGTACAGGATGTGCACGGCGGCGGCCAGGATCAGCGCGAGCAGGACGGCGGCGAACAGGAAGGACAGGGCCATCCGCAGGAACGGGTAGTCGAAGACGAAGAACGAGATATCGAGGTGGAACTGCGGGTCCTTCTGGCCGAACGACACCCGGTTGACGAACAGCAGCCAGGTCTGCCAGTTGCTCGCCGCGGCCAGGCCGGTCACCAGGGCGATCAGCGCGAGCAGCACGATCATCACGCCCCGGCGGTGCGGGTCGATCGCCTGCCGGTACGCTTCCACGCCCTGATGGTCGGCCCCGCCCGGCACCACGTCGGGGCGGAGCCGGTAGGCCAGCCAGATATTCGATCCGACGACCACGGTCATGAACAGCCCGGTGATCGCGAACAGCAGCCACTTGGTGCTGTAGGTGGTGCCGAACACCCGGGTCTGGTGGACCGACCGGTACCACAGGAAGTCCGTCCAGATGCCGGCGATGATCGCGATCAGGATCGCGGCGGCCACGATGATGAGAACGGTCGGGACGACGAACTTCGGCCATCGGGGCAGCACGACCGGCCGGGCGCCGCCCGGCTGATGCGGGCCGGGGACTCTGAAGGTCACCGATCTTCCCTTCGACAGCCTGAAGACGTGACGCTAGAACACGCGGACAGGTAACTCCTGAATTCCTTGACGGCAACTTACCGGCAAGGCGGCTAGTTCCCGCAGCTATCCCCGCCTAATAGCGGTGCCGGGCGTTTCCGGCCCGGCTGGGCGGGTGCCCGGCTAGCCGGCCAGGCCACCCGCCGCCCGGCCCGAGCCGGCTAGCAGGACGGCACTGGCCGGCCCGCCTTCAGCGCGTTGAGGGCGGCGATCGCGCCGCTCAGCGTGCTGATCTTGACCACGCGCAGGCCGGGGGGCACCGCCCCGGCGGTGTCCTGGCAGTTGCCCGCGGGGGCCAGGAAGACGGTGGCGCCGGCGGCGCGGGCCGCGGCCATCTTCTGCTGGATGCCGCCAATCGGGCTGACCGTGCCGTCGACCGAGATCTCGCCGGTGCCCGCGATGAACTTGCCCGCGGTCAGGTTGGCCGGGGTCAGCTTGTCGATGATGGCCAGCGCGAACATCGTGCCGGCGCTCGGGCCGCCGATGTCGCCGATGTTGATCTTCACCTTGAACGGGAACGTGAACGACTCGACGACATTGACGCCGATGACCGGCTGGCCCTGGTAGCTGGCGGTCCGGAGCGAAATTTTCCGACTCGTGCTCCCTCGCCTGACTGTCAGCTCGACTTGCCGCCCCACCGGCCGCGCCCGGATCATGGTCGCGGCGCTCAGGCGGCACGTCACCGGCTTGCCGTCGACCGCGGTGATCACGTCGCCGCGGCGCAGGCGCCCGGCGGCCGGCAGCCCGCTGATCGTGCTGGCGACCGTGTCGGTGGTCGTGAACTTGATGCCCAGCTGGCACAGCGCGGCCGCCTGCGCGGTCTGCTGGGAGTTGGCCATCTGCTCGGAGTCCTGCTTGACCACCTGCTGCTGCGTCTGCCCGGGCGGGAAGAGCTCCTGCTGCGGGACGACCGCCTCGTGCGGGCTGAGCCAGGCCTGCAGCGCGGCGACGATGTTGAACGGCGGATTGGCCCCTGGCCCGCCGATATAGGACACCGTCACCATGTTGAGGTGGCCGGGGGCGGTGTACGTGCGGTGGCCGGAGATCTGGATCACCGGCTTGCCGTCCAGCGGGCCCAGCGTGTTGTAGGTCGGGCCGGGGATCAGCGCGACGTAGGGCACCGGCACCAGGAACACGACGACGAGGCAGGCGAGAACTCCGATTCCGGCGATCAGGAGCGTAACCGCACGACGTGACATGCCGGCAAGGTTACGCGCTGTTGACCCACTCGCTGTCACCGCTGGCGAAGCTCTGGTGCTTCCAGATCGGCACGGTCGCCTTCAGGTCGTCGATCAGCGCGCGGCAGGCCTCGAAGGCCGTGCCACGGTGCGCGCTGGAGACTGCGACGACCACCGCCAGGTCGCCGATGGCCAGGTCGCCGACCCGGTGCACAGCCGCGATGGCATGGACGTCGAACCGCGCGGCAACCTTCTCCGCGACCTCGCGCAACTGGTCGGCGGCGGACGGATGGGCCGAATAGGACAGCTCGGTCACGGACCGGCCGTGATCATGATCTCGGACCGCCCCGGCGAAGACCGCGATGCCGCCAGCCGCCGGATCGGTCACGGCGGCGTAGACCTCGTCGACGGACAGGGGCTCCTCGCGCAGTTCCGCGAGCCGGATGACGTTCACCGGGCTACGCTACCTCGGCCCGGTCAGGTCTCACGACGGCGCTTGCGCACCTGGCGGACGATCGCCGCGGTGCCGATCACCGCGACCGTGGCCCCGGCCGCCGTGATCGTCGCGTCCTTCCTGGCCAGGCGCGCTGGCGACCGCGTGGTGGCCCGCCCGCTGGGCCAGCAGAACCTGCAGGGCCTCGGCGTTGGTCACGGTGGGGCGCCAGCCGGCCTCGCGCAGCGTCTTGCAGTCCACGACCCACGGATAGACGACGTAGTGCAGGTCAGAGACCGGCGACGGGGTAATGCCCGCCCGGTACAGCCGCTGCGCGGTAGCGAACGTCACGGCGGCCGGAAGCTCGATCCGCCGCAGGCCAGACAGTTCCTCGACCTGGTCCTGTTCCAGCCATCCCGCCGAGCCCACGGCGAAGGCACCGCTGACGTCACCCGCGGCGGCCACCTCGATCGCGGATAGCAGGTCGGTCACGTGACAGAACTGCCAGCGCGGGGCGCAGCCCTTGACCGCCAGCAGCCGCGGCGCCTCGAAATGCCTGGTGATCAGCGTGTCGATGCGCTCGCCGACCAGCGCCGCCGGCCGCACGACGGTGATCTCCATGCCGGGGTTGGTCCGCGGCGAGCGCTCCGCGAGCTGCTCGATTTCCATGAAGTCACCGACCACGCTGCCGTCCGGCTCGGCGAGCAGCGGCGCCCCCTCGTCGATGGGCACGGGATTGTCGGGACTCGCCCCGTACACCATCGCGCTGGTGATCAGCACCACCCGGCCGACCCCGCCCGCGGCCGCCGCGGTCAGCACCGTCTGCGCGCCGCGCACGTTGAAGGCGCGCCTGGCCCTCGGATCCGAGTCTGCGGCGAGATCCAGGTCGGTGTGCACGATCACGTCGATGCCGGCCACCCGGCCGGCCAGCGCCGGGTCGCGGACGTCGACCACCCGCCAGATGACGCCGCTCAGGTCGCCGCGATGATCGTCGATGGCGATGACCCGACTGAACCGGTCGGACTGCGCCAGCCGGGCGGTCAGCGCGAGCCCGAGATCGTGAGCCGCGCCGGTGACGGCGACGACCGGCAGGTCCTCGCGGGACACGGCCGCCTGCCCCGGCTCAGCCGGGCGCGACTGGCTGGCCGCGCGCCGGCGAGGGGCCCGCCGCAGGCCGGCATTGCTCCGCCCTTGGCGAACCTTGGCAACTCGGTCGCTCACCGCGAAGCGCTCCTGGGATAACTTGGCGAATGTGATACTTCCATCCTGCCCGAGAGACTACGGCGATGAGTGAGCCTCCCTTCGGCTTCGGCCCGCCGGGACAACCTGGAGACGATCCGGAGCGCGGATCGGGCGCGTCCGGTCCGCTCGGTGACCCGCAGCAATTCGCCGAGGCACTGCGCCAGTTCGCCGACCTGATGTCCTACCAGGGCGGTCCCGTCAACTGGGACCTGGCCAAGAACACCGCGCGCCAGACGATCGTGGCCAAGGGGGATCCCAGCGTCCTCGACAACCAGCGCACGGCCGTCGTCGAGGCCGTCAGGCTGGCCGACCTGTGGCTCGAGGACGCGACCTCGCTGCCGAGCGGCATCCGCTCGATCCAGGCGTGGAGCCGCTCGGAGTGGGTCGAAGCCACGATGCCGGTGTGGCAGAAGCTCTGCCAGCCCATCGCCGAGCGGGCCGTGGACACCATGGGCGGCATGCTCACGGTCAGCGACGAAGACCTGGAAGACCTCCCGCCCGAGATGCGGTCGGCGATGGGCGCACTGACCGGCGGCGGAGCGCTCGGCGGCCTCGGGGCGCTCGGTGGCCTCGGCGGACTGAGCGAGATGATGCGCCGGATCGGCGGGATGATGGTCGGCGGCCAGGCGGGCGCCGCCGTGGGGACGCTGGCCGAGGAGATCATCAGCTCGAGCGATATCGGGCTGCCGATCGGCCCCGAGGGGATGGCGGCGCTGCTGCCTGCCGGGGTCGAGGCGTTCGGCTCGGGCCTGTCGGTCGGCGAGGAGGAGGTCAGGCTCTTCGTGGCCATGCGCGAGGCGGCCCATCATCGCCTGTTCAGCCATGTTCCCTGGCTGCGAGCGCGGCTGCTCGGCGCAGTCGAGGACTACGCCCGCGGCATCAAGGTAGATCCCGACTCGCTGCGCAATGTCATGGAGCAGATCGATCCGGCCAGCTTCGACCCGGCCAATCCCGAGTCGCTGAACGAGGCGCTGTCCGGCGCGGCCACGTTCCACCCCGAGGACACCGAGGAGCAGAAGGCCGCGCTCGCGCGGCTGGAGACGCTGCTGGCCCTGGTCGAGGGCTGGGTCGCGACGGTGGTCGCCGACGCGACCCGCAACCGGCTGCCCGAGGCCGAGGCGCTCGCCGAGGCGATCAGGCGGCGGCGCGCAACGGGCGGCCCGGCCGAGCGGACCTTCGCGACCCTGGTCGGGCTCGAACTGCGGCCGCGCCGGCTGCGCGAGGCGGCGACCATGTGGCGCGCGCTGACCGACGCTCGCGGCGTCGGCGGCCGGGACGAGGTGTGGGCCCATCCGGACCTGCTCCCGACGGCTGAGGATCTCGATGACCCGGAGGGATTCGTTCGCGGCCGCCCGGAACTTGACCTGTCCGGCCTGACCGACGAAGCTCCCGCCCCCGGCGAACCGGAAGCCGGGGCCGCCGCCGAACCGGAAGCCGGGCCGGCGCCGAACCGGAAGCCGGGGCCGGCGCCGAACCGGAAGCCGGGTCCGGCGGCACAGGGACCGGCGGCGCTGACCCCGGCGAACCGGGAGCCGACGGTCCTGCCGGTGGCGACACCAGCAGCGGACCAGACGCTCCCCCTCCCCCGCATTCATGATCATGGCGAGTTTCCGTGTTGTAGCACGGATAACTCGCCATGATCATGAAAGAGCGGCGCTGGTGCGGGAGATTGGCGAGTCAGGGCCGCACGGGCCGTCCTGACCTCCGGTGACCCCGGTCTCCCGGCAGCCGCTGTTCAGCCCGGAATCACCCTCGGTTCAGGCCGGGTTCAGCCCCCGGCCAGCGGGTCCGGGTTCTTTATCCACAGCCAGCTGGATGACGTTTGCGCAGGTCAACTGACCTATCTGAGTTCTGTCGAACCGGACACCCACAGGTTGTCCCACGGATATCCACAACCCCGCCCTCGCCCTGCCCCCCGGCCCCGGCCCCGGCGCCGGGAGATCTCGATCGCATGATCACGGAGTCCCGTCAGCGATTCTGCCGAGGGGATTCCGCGATCATGGGGCGCGGGAGATGCGGGCGGCGGAGTGCGGGTGCGGCGGGGCAGTCCGGAATGTCGGGCGAAGGTCGCAAGAATGTCGGACCCTGGTGGCAGGCTGCGGCCATGCGACCAGCTCTCAAGTCGGGCTTATTGCCCGTCTGGCGTGACCGGGACACCTTGCAGATCGGAATCGACCCGCGGCGGGCGATTGCCCTGTCCGGGATGGGTCAGGCCGCGTTCGTGATCGGCTTACTCGACGGCAGCCGCGACCGTGACCAGGTCATTGCCGCCGCAGCCGGGCACGGAATCCCGGTCGAGGCGACCGAGCGCATCCTGACCTTGCTGGCCGCCGGCGGCGCGCTTGACGACTTCCCGGCCAGCACGTTCCGGGCCCTCCCGGCGCCGCTCCGAGCCGGTCTCGCGGCCGAGCTGGCCACGACGTCGCTCGCCCACCGCGACGGCGACGGCGGGGCCCGGGCGTTAGCCAGGCGCCGGGCCGCGGTGATCAGAATCGAGGGCGACCGGCGGATCGGACGGACCGTGGCCAGGATCCTCGGTTCCTCGGGCATCGGTCAGGTGCAGTTCGTCCGGGCGCTGGCTGATTCGGCCGCCGCTCGGCCGCCCCAGGCCGCCGGTCAGGCGCGGCGGGCCTCCGGTCAGGCGGGCCGGGCGGAGCCCAGCGGGTCGGCGCGCGGGGCCGAGCCCGCCCGGGTCCGCCGGTCGGCCTTCGTCAACCAGCCTGACCTGGTCATTCTCATCGGACGCCAGCCGGGCGAGCTCGCCATGCAGCTAGCCAGGGACCGGGTTCCGCATCTGGCCGTCATGGCCGGCGAGGCGATCGGCATCGTCGGCCCGCTGGTCGTGCCGGGCCGGACGGCATGCCTGCGCTGCCTGGACTACGTCCGGGCCGGCAACGACCCGGCCTGGCCGCTCATCCTGGCCCAGCTCGGCCGCCGCAGGCCCGAGCCGCCGGCCTGCGACTCCGTGCTCGCCGCCACGGTGGCGGCGCAGGCCGCGGCACAGGCGATGACCGCGATCGAGCAGGCGCCGATCGCGAGTCCGGCCGCCAACGGAACCCTGGAGCTGGTTCTGCCGGACTGGCGCTGGCGACGGCGGACCTGGCCGCGCCATCCGGCTTGCCCCTGTGCCGCGCACACCGTCAGGTAACCGACAATAGAGATCATGAACGATCTGCCGCGCCGGGCCGTCACCAGGACGGTGAAGCTGGCCGCGCTGCCAGCCGGCCTCGCGGGGCGTACCGTACTCGGCATCGGCAAGCGGGTTGGCGGCCGGCCCGCGGAGATCGTCGCCCAGGAGATCCAGCAGCGGACCGCCGAGCAGATCTTCCGGGTGCTCGGGGAACTTAAGGGCGGCGCGCTCAAGCTGGGGCAGGCCCTGTCCATCTTCGAGGCCGCGCTGCCGCCCGAGCTCGCCGGGCCGTACCGGGCGACGCTGACCAGGCTGCAGGACTCGGCGCCACCGCTCCCGGCGGCGACCGTGCACAAGGTACTGGCGGCGGATCTCGGGGACGACTGGCGCGACTTGTTCGCCGAGTTCGATGACCATCAGGCCGCGGCGGCGTCGATCGGCCAGGTGCACAAGGCCGTCTGGCACGACGGCCGCCAGGTGGCGGTCAAGATCCAGTACCCGGGCGCCGGAAAGGCGCTGGCCAGCGACTTCACCCAGATCAGCCGGGTCGGCAGGCTGTTCGGCGTGCTGATGCCTGGCCTCGACGTCAAGCCGCTGCTCGACGAGCTGCGGACGAGGGTCATCGAGGAGCTTGACTACCGGCTGGAAGCCGCCTCGCAGGACGCGTTCGCTGAGGCCTACGCCGGCGATCCCGACATCTTCGTGCCGCGGACGGTGGCCGCGACGGACCATGTCCTGGTCAGCGAGTGGATGGACGGCACCCCGCTGGCCAGGATCATCGCCGACGGAACGCAGGACCAGCGGGACCGGGCGGGCCTGCTCCTCGTCCGGCTGCTGTTCTCCAGCCCCGCGAGGGCCGGGCTGCTGCACGCCGACCCGCATCCGGGGAACTTCCGGCTGCTGGACGACGGGCGGCTCGGCGTGCTCGACTTTGGCGCGGTGGACCGGCTGCCGGACGGGCTGCCGCCGCTGTTCGGACGGCTGCTGTGGCTCGTGCATACCGATGGTGACATCGCCGACGCCGAGGCTGACCTGCGCGAGCACGGCTTCCTGCGGCCGGATGTCAGCATCGACATGGAGGCGCTGCGGGCCTTCCTTGCTCCGCTGGCCGACCCGTCCAGGCACGAGTCGTTCAAGTTCAGCCGCGAGTGGATGCGCGGCGAGGCGGTCAGAGTCACCGACCTGCGCGGCGCCAGCGTGGCCAGGCAGCTCAACCTGCCGCCCTCGTACATCCTCATCCACCGGGTGTCGACGGCCGGCATCGGCGTGCTGTGCCAGCTCGAGGCTCAGGGCGAGTTCCGCTCCGAGGTGCTCCGCTGGATGCCCGGTTACGGCCCCGACGACCTGACCGGCGGACTGCCAGTCGACCCAGGTGCACTCTCCCCGAGACCATGATCGTGGCGAGTTGCCGTGTCAGAGCACGGTCAATCCACCACGATCATGGTCGCTCCGCGCTCCGCGCGGAGCAGGAGCGCGAGGCCCGCCATCAGGCGGGCCTCGCCCGCCGTCAGGCGGCTACGTCGTTCTTACGTGGCCTGCCGCGCCCGCGCTTGCGGGGCACGATCTCGCCGCGGATGAACAGCTCGCCTCCCCACACACCCCACGGCTCCCTGCGCTCGACGGCGCCGGCCAGGCACGCGGGCCGGACCGGGCAGTCGCTGCACAGCGACTTGGCAAGCTCAACATCGTCGGGTGACTCGGCGAAGAACAGGTCAGGGTCGCCGGCGCACGGCAGCTCGCGTCCCATCACCGTTCCGGACAGGCCGGCCGGGCTCGCCACTATGGCGACCGACCCGGACCTGCTGATCGCGGTCACCCGCACCAAATCCGCCTCGGCCGCCGCGCGGTCGTCAATGACCGCGGCGGTTCCTGGCAGGAACATCGGTGTCATCCCCTCTCATCTGCTGGTCGCAGCGTCTTCGTCTGGACTGCTTCGTCTGGACTGACCAACGGTGGCCTCGCATGACTAAGGCCGCGGACCCGATGTTCGGGGTCCGCGGCCTTTGGGGATCTTGGCCGGTCTGGTTTAGACCGGATCCCTTGCCGGATGCGGACCCAGAGCACCACCACCAGCGGCGGCGATACGGGTCGTGTGGGCGGTGTACTTCTGGCTGGTGCGCTGCTGCCGGGCAGAATTCGCCTGGCCAGCCGCGTGGGTGGCGCTCCCGAGGAAGACAGACTCCTGGCTCGCCTGCGGGCGCGGGCGGGCGCGGACCACGTCAGCGGCCGCTGTGCCGGCGGCCGCCGTCTCGAGGAGACGCACACGGGCAACGGCCGCGCAGCCACCGAAGAGCGAGGCACCCGCGACTGACGGCGCGCGCTCTGGCATAGCGGCTTCGGCCGGTGAGATAAGGCTCAGCATTCCGGGCACCTCCTTCTTCTTTGCAGCATCGCTTGACCGCCTGGCGTGAGTGAACTTACTCAGACCCTAAACAGGCCACCACTAGCCAGGCAACTCTTTTTCCCAGCCCAGTTGCAGACGTTACCGAAAGGCAACAGTCCTGCTCAGGACGCCGTGCGGATCAGACCCTCCTGGACCACGGAGACCACGAGCTCTCCGGCGGACGTGAACAGCTCGCCGCGAGCCAGTCCCCTGGCCCCCGCGGCGACCGGTGATTCCTGCGTGTACAGCAGCCACTGGTCGGCCCGGAACGGGCGGTGGAACCACATCGCATGGTCCAGGCTCGAGCCGACCGTCTTGCCGTCGGCCCAGGACAGCCCGTTGGCGAGCAGCACCGAGTCGAGCAGCGTCATGTCCGAGGCGTAGGTCAGGATGCACACGTGCAGCAGCGGGTCGTCGGGCAGTTCGCCGTCGGCGCGCACCCAGGCCATGCTGTGCGTCACCCGCAGCGCGGGGTCGCTCACCGCCTCGAACGACAGCGGCCCGAGGTGCCGGATGTCGATCGGATTGCTCGCCGAGTACTCCGCGGCGGCCTCCCCGAACAGCTCCTCCATCCGCTCGGCCGCCGACGGCACCGACTCAGGCGGCGGGACGTCGGGCATCGGGCGCTGGTGCAGGACGCCCTCCTCCGGGTGGTGGAACGACGCGGACAGCGTGAAGATCGTCTTGCCGTGCTGGACGGCCGAGACCCGGCGGGTGGTGAACGACCGGCCGTCCCTGACCCGGTCCACCAGGTAGATCAGCGGGACCGCCGGGTCCCCCGGCCGGATGAAGTACGCGTGCAGCGAGTGCACCGGGCGGTCATCGGGAACGGTCCGGCCGGCCGCGACCAGCGCCTGGCCGGCTACCTGGCCGCCGAAGACCCGCTGGCGCCGCTCGTTCTCCGGACTGCGGCCGCGAAAGATGTCGAGCTCGATCTGCTCGAGGTCAAGCAGCTCCACCACGGCATCCAGAGCTTTACTCATCGCGGCCGCGCCTCCCTGTTTTCGCGTCCCCTCAGCCGGTGTCCGCACGGACGCTTACTGCGGCACCGTACCGGTTCGGCGGGACAGCTTTGACGTCAGGGACCGCGGCGCAGCGGGACCGCGCAGCTCGTCGAGGAACCTCGACGGCTTCCTGATCTGCCTGCCGCCCGGGGCCCTGGCCAGCGACCAGGACAGGAACAGCCGCTGCCTGGCCCTGGTGATCCCGACGTAGAGCAGCCGCCGCTCCTCCTCGATCGCCTCGGCCGACTGCGCGTAGACGATCGGCACCGCGCCGTCGGTCAGGCACGGCAGGAAGACCACGTCCCACTCCAGGCCCTTGGCGGCATGCAGGGAGGCGAGCGTGACGCCGCCCGGGTCAGGCGAGTGGCCGAGCGCGCTGCGCAGCTCGAGCTCGGCCGCGAGATCGGCCAGCGACGCCTGCGGCGCGGCGGCGAAGAAGTCCGCCGCCAGCTGAGCCAGCGTGTCGAGGGACTCCCACCGCTCCCGCGCCTTGCCCCGGCCGCCAGGAGGCTGCCCGGTCAGCCCGAGGCCGGTCAGCACCGGCCGGATCGCGGCCGCGGGACTCTCCTCGGCCGAGACGGATCTGGCCGCCACCCGCAGCAGGTTCACCGCCTGCCTGACCTCGGTCCGGTCGAAGAACCGCTCGGCGCCGCGCAGCTGGAACGGGACCCCCGCCGCTGCCAGCGCCTCCTCGTACCGGCTGGTCATCGCGTTGGTCCTGACCAGCACGGCCAGCTCCCTGGCGGGCGTCCCCGCGCGGACCAGCTCAGCGGCCTGGCGCGCCACCTCAGCCGCCTCGGCCTGCTCGTCGGCGTGCTCGGTCAGCTTCGGCGCCGGGCCGCCGGGCCGCTGCGCGACCAGTGCCTGCCCCGGCGCCGCGAAGACCCGGTTGGCCAGCGCCACCACCTGCGGCGTCGAGCGGTAGTTGCGGACCAGCCGGATCACGGTCGCGCCGGGGTACTGCAGCGTGAACCTGGTCAGGTACGCGGGCGTGGCGCCGGTGAACGAGTAGATCGTCTGCCGCGGGTCACCGACCACGCACACGTCGTCGCGGTCGCCCGCCCACTGGTCAAGGACCAGCTTCTGCAGCGGGTTCACGTCCTGGTACTCGTCGACGACGAAGTACCGGTAGCGGTCCCTGACCGCTGCGGCGGCGGCCGGATGCGCGGCCAGGATGGCCGCGGTGAGCTCCAGCACGGACTCGAAGTCGACCACGTTCCGCTGACTGCGCAGCTCCTCGTAGCCCGCGTAGAGCGCGGCCAGGCTGGCCGCGCTGAGCGGTCCGGCGCGGCCCGCCTTCTCGCAGGCCAGCGGGTACTCCTCGGGCCGCACCTGGGTCACCTTGGCCCACTCGATCTCGGCCGCGGCGTCGCGCAGCTCGGCCAGCTGCAGCCGCAGCCGCAGCCGCCGCGCCGCCTCGGCCAGCAGGCCGACCTTCGAGTCAAGCACCGCCGGCGCCGGGCCGCCGACCGTCGACGGCCAGAAGTGGGTCAGCTGGCGCAGCGCCGCCGAGTGGAAGGTCCTGGCCTGAACCTGCTCCAGGCCGGCCCCGGGAACGGCCATCGCGCCGAGCTGCCTGAGCCGGCCGCGCAGCTCGCCGGCGGCCTTGGTGGTGAAGGTCACGGCGAGGACGCGGTCGGGCCGGACGACACCGGTGGCGACCGCGTAACCGATCCGGTGCGCGACCGCCCTGGTCTTGCCGGTGCCGGCCCCGGCCAGGACGCACACCGGCCCGCGGGTCGCCAGGGCGACCTCCTGCTGCTCGGGGTCTAGCGCGGCGAGCAGGGCGTCCGGCCCCTGGCCTTCCTCCGGCCCGCCAGGAACGGGACTGGCCGGGCTGCACGGCACTGCCTGCTGGCCCTGCGTTCAACCTAATTTCCTCCTCGCGCGCCATCCTGCCGCATGCTGCCGACGAAAAAGTCCGTCATCCGGCCCCGTTCGCAGGAAGCACCTCGCAGATGCGGACGTTAGTAGTGTTCAGGTGCGAGAATGGCGGCCAAGGAGGTCCAGGGGCATGACCCAGCCACTGACGATGTACACCACGCCATGGTGCGGTTACTGCCGGAGGCTGAAGAGCCAGTTGGCCCGCGAGGGCATCGAGATGACCGAGGTTGACATCGAGCGCGAACCAGATGCCGCTGACTACGTGATGACGGTCAATGGCGGCTTCCAGACCGTTCCCACGCTGCTGTTTCCTGACGGCAGCACCCTGACCAACCCGTCCGTGCGCGCGGTGCGGCAGCGCCTGGAACAGCTGGCCGTGCCGCGATGACTGAATTTGGCGGGAGAACGAAAGACCCGGTGGCCAGTGACCCGGTCCAGGCTGGTCCGGGCCCGGACGAAACCGCTGCCGCGACGGCCGCCCCGGCTGACGACCCGGTCGTGCGCCGGACCAAGGACGGCTGGCGGGTCGGCGGATCGGACCTGCCCGACCTGACCAGCGCGATGGTGCTGGCCGACCTGATCTCGGCCGAGCTGACCGCCGACGAGGCATCGGCATCGGACTCGGTCTCGGCGTCGGCGTCGGCGTCGACGGGCAGCGGTCTCGCCGCCGCCGCGGCCGATAAGCCGGACCGGGAGCCGGCCACGACCGAGACGAGCAGACTCCGGGCGACGATCGGCCAGCTCGAGCATGCGCTGACCGCGCGGATCAGGGTCGAGCAGGCGATCGGCGTTCTGGCCGAACGGCACCGGATCCAGCCTCGGCAGGCATTCGAGCAGCTCAGGAGTGCCGCGCGCAGCCGCGGGCGGCGAGTGATCGACATCGCCAGCGATGTCGTCGCCAGCGCGACGAATCCGCTGCTGCAGCTGCCGGACGAGCTCTCGCGGCCGCGTTCAGCCGGGCGCCGGGCCCGACCGCCCCGCAGCATGCTCAGCAGCGAGTAATCCGCCGGGCCCGACCGACCCGCAGCACGCTCAGCAGCGAGTAATCCCGGACCAATGTGCCATTCGTTCGGCCGTCGGGACACGGCCGGCCCATCCGCCGCGAGTCGGTCACGGGGTATCTCACTGTCAGTTACGGCTGATTGACGAATCGTAACGGCGGGTAGACATCGCGTCGGGGGCCGCGCCGCGGTCCGGGACGAGGGCCTGAATGTGGACGACGGGGACGACCCCGGCCGCCTGCTGATCATCGGCGGAGCCGAGGACAAGTGCTGCGGAGCCGGGGTTCTCGAGCGGTTCGCCGAGATGTGCGGCGGCGGCCAGGCGCGGATAGTCGTGATCACCACGGCCACCGGCCGGCCTGGTCAGGTGCTCGCCGAGTACGAGCAGGTGTTCCGCAAGCTCGGCGTCCGGCATGTGAAGGAACTGCCGATCAGCGGCCGGGCGGACGCGGACGGTCCGGCGGCGGCGGCCGCCCTGGACGGCGCTACCGGGGTCTTCCTCAGCGGCGGTGACCAGTCCAGGCTCCAGACCCTGGTCGGCTCGCGGATCAACGACCAGCTCAGCCAGCGGCTGGCGGACGGCCTGGTGGTGGCGGGTACCAGCGCCGGAGCGACCGCCCTCGGCCGGACCATGATTCTCGGCGGTGACGGGGCCGAGGTCGCGACGGCGGCCGTCAGGACGGCACCCGGCCTGGGCCTGATGCCCAGGATGCTGATCGACATGCACTTCGGCGAGCGCGGCAGGCTCCCCCGGCTGCTCAGCGCCGTTGCGCTCGAGCCGGACCGGCTGGGCGTCGGCATCGACGAGAACACCGCGATCTACGTCCGCAAGGACCGTTTCGAGGTGCTCGGCACCGGCGTGGCCAGCGTCGTCGACGCCGAACGGGCCACGGTCGTCCACGCCGCCTCGGACAGTGACCCGATCACGCTGTTCGACGTGCGGCTGCACCTGCTGCCGGCCGGCTGCGTGTTCGACCTGGCCGGCCGGTCGCCGGCCATCGGCCCCGCCCATGCGCGCTACTGAGCCTGCGGACACCGGACGGCTACCACGGTGACACTCATCTAAGGAGCTTGTTGTGCGGCTGGAATACGTGCGCCACCTCAGCGGCCCGAACATCTTCACCACGGCGCCGGTCAGCCTGGCCCGGGTCGAGCTCGACGAGCTGACGTGCCGGGAGAGCACGGACTATCCCGGGTTCGCCGAGCGGCTGACGCTGGCCCTGCCCGGCCTGCGCGATCACCACTGCGCGGCCGGGCGGCCGGGCGGGTTCACCGATGCGATGAGCAAGGGGACGTATTTCGGCCACGTCGCCGAGCATGTCGCGCTTGAGCTGTCCGGGCTGGCCGGACGGGAGGTCCACCTGGGCCGGACGATGTGGGCCGGAGCGGACGGCCGCTACGACGTGATGACGGAGTGCCCGCAGGACGAACCGGAGGACTCCGCGGTCCCGGCCGAGCTGTACCAGCTCGCGATCACGGTGGTCGACGACCTGCTGGCGAAACGCCGGCCCGACTTCACCGGGCACCTCGAGGCGATCGGCAGGACCGTGGAACGTGAGCGCCTCGGCCCGAGCACCGCGGCCATCGCCGAGGCTGCCCGCAGCCGGGGCATCCCGGTCCGCCGGGTCGGCGGGCTGTCGATGCTGCGGCTCGGCTACGGCTGCCACCGGCGGCTGGTCAGCGCGGCGATGACCGAGCAGACGTCGGCGATCGGAGTGGACATAGCCGGCGACAAGATGCTGGCCAAGCAGTTCCTGGCCCGGGCCGGCATCCCGGTGCCGAACGGCATCGTGGCCCGCACGGAGGCGGAGTCGGTCCGGGCCCTGGCCGCGCTCGGCGCGCCCGTGGTGATCAAGCCCCGGAACGGCAACCACGGCCGGTGCGTCTCCGTCGGCGTCCGGACCGCGGCCGAGGCCGGGCAGGCGTACCGGCGCGCGGCCGCCGGGTCAGGCTCCTGCGAGGTCATCGTCGAGAACTTCGCGCCGGGCAAGGACTACCGGGTGCTCGTCGTGGACGGCCGGGTCAGCGCGGCGGCCGAGCTCCGTCCGCCTGCGGTGACCGGGGACGGCTGCCGCACCATCGTGGAACTCATCGACGATCTCAACGCCGACCCGCGGCGCGGGACCGGGCACTCGCGAGCGCTGACCCGGGTCACGGTGGACGATGCCCTGCTCGCGCATCTGGCCGTCGGCGGGCTGCAGCCAGGATCGGTGCCAGCCAGCGGCCAGCAGGTGAGCCTGCGGCGGAACGGCAACCTGTCGACCGGCGGTACCAGCAAGGACGTCACCGACCAGGTCCACGGCGAGATCGCCGAGCTATGCCGGCGCGCTACCGCGGTGGCCGGCCTGGATATCTGCGGCGTCGACCTTCGGCTCGAGGACATCGGCGCGCCGCTGTTCGGCCCGGGCGCGCGGCAGTCCTGCGCCGTGATCGAGATCAATTCCTGCCCCGGACTGCGCATGCACCTGGCGCCGGCCGAGGGTGCCGCGCGGGCGGTCGCCGGGGCGATCGTCGACCGGCTGTACCCGGCCGGGCTCGAGGTCCAGGATCCCGATCGTCTCGGTAACCGGAACCAACGGCAAGACCACGACCGTCCGGATGGTGAACCACGTGCTCCGGCAGGCCGGCCTGCGGACCGGGATGTCCTGCACCGACGGCGTGTTCATCGGCGGCCGCTGCGTCCTCGAGGCGGACGCGTCCGGCCCGCGCTCGGCGGAGCTGGTGCTCGATGACACCACCGTCGAGGCCGCCGTGCTGGAGACCGCCAGGGGCGGGATCATCCGGCGCGGGCTCGGCTACGAGCGAGCCGACGTCGCGGTGATCACCAACATCTCGGCCGATCACCTCGGCGACGAGGGCGTCGACGATCTCGACGAGCTGATCAACGTCAAGGCGCTCGTCGCCGAGGAGCTGCGCGACGGCGGCAGCGTCGTGCTGAACGCTGCTGACCCGGCCGCCGCGGCGATCGCCGACCGGCCGGCGGTGCGGCGGCACGAGCCGGTGCTCAGGTATTTCTGCGTCACGCCAGGAAACACGGTGGTCGAGCGGCACAAGCGCTCGGGCGGAATCTGCTACGAGATCTGCGACGGGCAGGTGATCGAGACGGCCGGCGGGCTGCAGCGGACGATCATGAACCTCGCGGAGCTGCCTGGCGCGTTCGACGGCCGGGCTCAGCACGTGGTCGCGAACGCGCTCGCCGCCGTCGCCGCCTGCCGGGCGATCGGCGTGACGGTCAAGGACATCAGGGAGGCGCTCGGCACCTTCACGCCCGCGGCGGTCAACCCGGGCCGAGGCAACGTCTACGCCGTGACCGCCGGTCCGGCCGCGACCGCGGCGGCCGGACCGGTGCTCGTCGACTACGGCCACAACGCGGCCGCCCTGCACGCGACCGGCCAGATGGTGGCGTCGGTATGGGAGGGCGAGCCGGTCGCGGCGATCACCCTGCCCGGTGACCGGCGCGACGACCTGGTCACGGAGTCGGCGCAGGCCGTGGCCTGCTGGTTCGGCACCGTGGTGGTCTACGAAGACGCCGACCTGCGCGGGCGTGCCCCCGGCGAGATGCGCGACCTGATCGCGGCGGCGATGCGCGCGATCAGGCCGGGGGTGCACGTCACCTTCGCCGACGGACCGGACGAAGCACTCCGCGGCGCGGTGGCGCTCGCGGCGGGGGCCCCGGTCCTGTTCCTGTACGAGAAGCTGGATCTGGCTCAGGCCGCGCTCGACGCGCTCGGGGCGACCCCGTGGCCGGAGGAGGATCTGATGGGCGGCCTGGAGGGCGCGCCGCTGGTCGACGACCTGGCGCAGGAACTAGCGCTGGAAGCCGGCGACGGCGACGGCGACACGGTCCCGATCCCGGTGACCGAGCCCGGCACCGCGGCGAGGGGCGCCGCGGGCCCCGACGACACCCGGTGAGGAATCCGATACGGTCTGCTCGGAAGCTGGTCTATGTCCGGTGCCCGAAGAACGGGCTAGAGTTATCGCGCGGAGGCCGGACCGCACCTAACCGGGAATCGATGGCTCGACCTGCGGCGCCGGCTGGCCAGCTTTCGATCTGAGGAATGGTGCGGTGAGCGACGATACCCCTGCGGCGCCAGCCGACGTCAGCCCGGGCGACAAGGTGGCCGGCTACCGGCTGGAAGAGCAGATCGGGCAGGGCGGCATGGCCGTGGTCTACCGCGCTCACGACGAGCGCCTTGACCGGCGGGTGGCGCTCAAGGTGCTCGCGCCGGCGCTGGCGGCCGATACCGCGTTCCGGACCAGGTTCATCAGGGAGTCGCGGGCCGCGGCCGCCGTGGACCATCCCAACATCATCCCGGTCTACGACGCCGGGGACGCCGGCGGATGCCTGTTCATCTCCATGCGGTACGTCCAGGGCGGGGACGTGCGCTCGCTGCTCAGGGACGGCCAGCCGCTGCCCGCCGCCCGGGCCTGGAACATCATCAGCCAGGTCGGCGCGGCACTGGACGCCGCCCACGCCCACGGCCTGATCCACCGGGACGTCAAGCCGGCCAACATGCTGCTCGACGCGAGCAGCAAGGTCACTGCGGCCAGGCGCGCGGAGACGGGCGGCGAGGCGCACGAGCACGTGTACCTGTCCGACTTCGGCATCAGCAAGCGAACCGTCGCCAGCAACCTCACGTCGACCGGCCAGTTCGTCGGGACGCTCGATTACATCGCTCCCGAGCAGGTTGAGGGCCAGGCCATTGACGGGCGGGCGGACCAGTACTCGCTCGCGTGCGCGGCGTACGAGCTGCTCTGCGGAGCGCCGCCGTTCCGCAGGTCGCTCGGACTCGCGCTGATCAATGCCCATCTGAACGAGACGCCGCCGTCCCTGGTGCAGCGGCGCCCCGAGTTTCCGCCCAGCGTGGACGTCGTGCTGGCCAAGGCGATGGCGAAGTCCCCCGCCCAGCGTTACGCGAGCTGCGAGCAGTTCGCGGCTGACCTGGGCCGGGCGCTGGGGCTGGTTCCCGGCGCCCTCGAGGCCGGCGGCCTGTCGCCGGCCGGCTCGGCCGCGGACAGCGGCGGGCAGGCGAAGCCGTGGCCGGCGACCCAGCTGGCCGAGTCAGTCTCCGGACCCGGCGGTCAAGATGCCGGCGTTCCCCAGACACCCGCGGTCGCCGCCACCGCCCACCCCGGGCAGTGGGGCGCAGGGGCGGCGGGTGCCGTGGGTGCGGCGGGCGCCGTGGGTGCGGCGGGCGCTGTGGGGGCGGCGGGCGCGCTGGCCGCCGGTGCCGCTGGAGCCACCGGTGCCGCTGGAGCCGCGCCGTTCGACCCGTCCACGATGCTGGCCGGCCAGCAGGGTGCCGCGCCCGGCTACCAGTCCGGATACGGCGGCGCGCAGTATGCCGGCGGCGGCCAGTACTCCGGCGGCCAGGACTCCGGCGGCCAGTACCCCGGCGGCCAGTACGGCAGTCCCGGCCAGCAGGCCGGCGCTCAGCAGGCCGGCGCTCAGTATGCGGGCGGGCAGTACGGCGGGCAGCCACCCGGCGGCCAGTACGGCGGGCAGCCGCCCGGCGGCCAGTACGGCGGGCAGCCCCCCGGCGGCCAGTACGGGGCACCGCAGCGGTACCAGCAGCCGGCCGGGCCGACCGCGCAGGACTGGCAGCAGCAACCGCCGGCCAGGCGGTCCCGCGGGCTGATGGTCGGCCTGGGGGTCGGCGCCCTGGTCGTCGTCGTCGCGGCCGGGGCGATCGCCGCCGTCGTCCTCAGCAAGAAGAACGCAAGCGGTGGCGGTCCCGGCGGGCAGGTCTCCAGCTCACCGCCTTCGCACTCCGCCTCGTCCTCGCCGCCGGTGCCCACAGCGCGCTCGCAGGCCACCGCCATCAGCACCCTGCTGATGACGAGCGGAACGACCAGGGGCAAGCTTGAGCCCGGCCGTAGCCGACATCGAGAACAACTGCTCCGCGGTTTCGGCCAGCCAGCTGGCGTCGGACGTCGCGACGATCCGGACCGTCCAGATGCAGCGCAAGAGCGAGTACAGCCAGGCGTTCGACCTGCAGGTCAGCGCGCTCGCCAACGGCAGCCAGCTGAAGAACGGCTTGCTCAACGCCCTCCAGGCATCGCTCAATGCCGATACCGACTACCTGCAGTGGGCCAGGCAGGAGCAGTCGGGCTGCTTCCCGGCGTCGAATTCGACCGCTTTCAATTCGGCCGGCAGCTGGGACACCCAGGCCGTGAACGCCAAGACCAGTTTCGCTAGCCAGTGGAATCCGGTCGCGCAGCAGTACTCGCTGCCGACCGTGACCGAGGAGAACATCTAGGCTGCTCGCCGCGGCCGCGGCCAGGTTCGGCCCGGTGCGCTAGGAGCGGGCAGATCCCGGGCCGAGCTCGGCGAACATCTTGGCCGCGATGGCCTGGATGGTTTCCTCGCCGTACGCCTGCGTGGGGCTGTGGTTGGTCAGGACGGCCAGCACGTAGTCGCGGCCGTGGCCGGAGATCCACCCGATGCTGTTGACCTGCCAGTCCGAGTCGGCGGCCAGGTTATGCGGCAGCCAGCCGTTCTTCAGCGCGACGGTGACGCCGGCCGGGACGCCGCCCGAGACACCCCAGGCCTGGTCGCTCTCCACGTGCTCCATCAGGTCGAGCCCGTATCTCCGGTCGGCGCTGGACAGCACCGAGTTGGGGTAGGCGAACCTCGAGACCAGCCTGACCTGGTCGAGCGCGGTCGTCTTGGTCAGGCCCCAGCCGGGCAGCGGGGGGTTGCTTCCCGGAATGTATTTCAGTGTCGAGACGGTGGTCCGGGTCAGTCCGGCCAGCTGGTCAAAACGCGTCACCGCGATCGGCCCGCCGACCTTGGCCAGCATCGCGGTGGCCGCGTCGTTGTCGCTGTTCTCGATCATCGGCGGTATCAGCGCCTGCTCGTCCGCCGGCAGCGGCGTGCCCGCGACGTTGGCCTCCCGCAGCGCCGTGCCCATGATCTGGACCTTGACGATGCTCGCCGTGTCCTGCCGGGCGCGGCCGTTCCAGACCCAGAACCGCCCGGTGCGCTTGTCGTACACGGCCGCCGTGATGGCGCCCTCGCGGTGGGAGAGGTAGCTGGCGAGGCTCGCGAACGGCGAGACCGCCTTGGGGTGCGCTGAGGGCGAGGCATCCGGCGTCTTGGTGGCCGCCGGCACCGTGCTGCCTGAACTCGTGCTCGGGTCGGGCGCCGGTGACGAGCAGGCGGCGATAACCAGAGCCAGGATCGCAATCGCAGCGCCCTGGCGGGGCATCCTCGCGCCACGGCGCATGGCAGTCACCTGGGTCTTCCGAGAATCACTGCGTCGATCCTACTTGCCGCGAGGCCAGCGGCCGGTCAGGAAACGGATGATTGCGCCAGCCAGCGCCCGCGCGATCTCGCGCTGGACGCGCGTCGACGTCAGCAGCGCCGCATCGGCCGCGTTGGGCATGTTGCCGCATTCGATCAGGACCTTCGGGACGGTGGTCAGGTTAAGGCCCGCCAGGTCGTCACGGAAGATGTAGCCGTCGTGGCCGTAATAGTCGCTGACCCGCAGCGGCGTGTCGGCAAGGAACGCCCGATGGACGTACCTGCCGAGCCGCAGCGACGATCCGATCACCCGGTTGTTCGGGCCGTCGGCGACGGGTTCGAGGACGGTGAATCCGCGCCCCCAGGACGGCCCGCCGTCGGCGTGAATATCGATCGCCACGTCGGTGTGGTTGAGCATCGTCGAGCGCCGGTTCACGCACGGCCCGAGACCGTGGTTGTTGTCCCTGGTCATCACCACCTTGGCGCCGTCTTGGTGCAGATCGGCGGCCAGGAAGGTGGCAACCCTGAAGTTGAACAGCGACTCGGTGTAACCGCTGGCGGTCTGGGTGCCGGTGGTGTTGCAGTCCTCCATGGTCCGGCCGTTGAAGACCTGATGGGCCAGGAAGGCCGGGTCGCTGCCGTTGCGGCCATTGTGGCCCGGGTCGATTCCGACGATCTTCCCGGCCAGCGGCTTCGGCGCTCCGCGCCCGGGTGACGAGCCGCTGGCCGGCGCCGAGGACGACGAGCGTGCGCTCTGGCCGGGACCGGACCGTGCCGATGTCTTGCGCGCCGCCGGCGTCCGTGCCCCCTGCGCGCCCGGCGCGGCCGGCGCGGCCGGCGCGGCGCATGCCGTGGCCAGCAGGCCGGCTAGCGCCGCCGCGGTGGCGGCGGCGAAGGGCGGTCCGAGGCGGCCGCGCGGCCGGCCGAAGCGGTGCTGCACCGGGTCAGCCGATCATGCCGCGGCCGCTGATCAGGGACTCGGCGATGACGGTGCGGAGGATGTCGTTGGTTCCCTCGCCGATGACCATCAGCGGCGCGTCCCGGTACAGGCGCTCGACGGTGAACTCCTTGGAGTAGCCGTAGCCGCCGTGCACCTGCATGGCGGTGAACGCGCACTCCTGCGCGACCTCCGAGGCGTAGACCTTCGCCAGGCCGGACTCGAGGTCAGCCCGGCGCCCGGCGTCGGCCTGCGATGCGGCCCAGTACGTCAGCAGCCTGGCGGCCTGCAGTTTCATCGCCATGTCGGCCAGCTTGAGCTGGACGGCCTGGAAGCCCGAGATCTTCTGACCGAACGCCTCACGCTCCCCGGCGTAGCGCAGGGCCTGGTCATAGGCCTCCTGAGCGACGCCGACCGCCCGCGCGGCGATGTTGATCCTGCCTTTCTCGAGCGCGGCGAGCACCTGCTGGAGCCCGCGGCCCTCGGTGCCGCCCAGCAGGCTCGTGGCCGGCACCCGCACTTCGTCGAGGACGAGCTCGCAGGTCTCGGGTCCCCGGTAGCCGAGCTTCGGCAGGTCCCGGAGCACCTCGAAGCCGGGCGACGCGGGATCGACGAGCAGCACCGACATCCCGCGGTGCGCCGGCCGCGCGGACGAATCGGTCTTGACCAGGACGGGCAGCGGGTCCGCGTGCCGGGCATTGGTGATCCAGGTCTTCCGGCCGGTGACCACGTAGTGATCGCCGTCCCGGCGCGCTGTGGTCGCGATGCCCTGCAGGTCGCTGCCGGCTCCCGGCTCGGTCAGGCCGATCCCGGTCCGCCGCTCGCCGCTGGCCAGGGCGGGCAGGTGCGCGGTCTTCTGCTCGGCGGTCCCGAACTCGGCGATCATCCAGCACGACAGCGAGTGGCTGCCGATGATCCCGGCGACTCCCATCCAGCCGCGCGAGATCTCCTCGAAGACCACGGCCAGGGAGACCATGTCGGCGGCCATCCCGCCGAACTCCTCGGGGACCAGGAGCCCGAAGAGCCCCATCTCCGCCATGATGGCGACGATCTCGTGGGGGTACCGCCCCGACTCCTCCCACTCCCTGGCGACCGGCCTGATCTCGGCGTCGACGAACGACCGGATGGTGTCGCGGAGCAGCCGCTGCTCGTCCGACAGGTCGAAATCCATGCCACCTCCTGGTACCTGAACGACCTAGTGCAGCGGATTGGTCCACCGAAGTCCCGGGAACCGGCCGAAGTCGCTGTCATTGGAGAGCATTTCAGCGTCATATTCGATCGCCATGGCGGCCAGCTGAGCGTCAGTCGTCAGGTTCCCGGCCGTCCCTGCCCCCCGGAGAAGGTCGTAAGCGATATCGAGATGCTTCGGTCCGGGACCGAGGAATCTGACGTTCGGGCGGTCAAGCCATTCGCGCACATAGCGAGTGGCTGCCTCCACGGGCAACGGCGAATCGAGGATGCGGGGATTCGTCACTATACGCAGGAAGCCGAAGACCGCCGGGCCGCACAGGCCGACCGGGACCGTGGAGTTGAGCATCTTCTCCCACCAGCGCCGGGCGGAGTCGTGCTGAGGGAATCCCGAGACGACGGCGTAGAGCAGCAGATTCACGTCGACGACGATCACGGGCGGCGCCTGGCCACGGCCACGATCGCCTCGTCCTCGAGTTCGTCCGCCAGCCGGTTGAAGCCGGTGAGGTCGAATCCTGGGCGCAGCCGGGAGTCATGCCCGACCAACTGGTAGGGCGCTCCCGCCGGCACCTCCGCCGCCAAGGCCCGCCTGAGCGCGTCGTTGATAACTTGCTTCATCGGGCGCCGCTCCCGGTGGACCGCATCCTCGACTAGCTGGGCGACATCTGGGTCGAGCGTCAGGGTTGTCCGCATGACAAGCATCATAGTGACCGGAAACACCGGCATCAAGATGTCTATCGTTCTGACACCCTGATGCCGAACCGGTCAGCCCGTCGCCAGGGCCGGGGACTGCTTGACGCCAGCGTGAGCCCACGGGCGGGTGAAGCCGATCGCGCCGCTGTTCGTGTAGGGCTCGATCCTGACCAGCAGGCCGGTGGAGGGCGCGTCGATCATCAGGCCGTGCCCGATCACGATCCCGACGTGGCCCGGTGCCGTCGCGGTCCCGTCGGCGCCAGCGAAGAAGACCAGGTCACCTGGCTGGACCTGGCTCGGGCTGACCTGCGGGCCCCACATCCACTGCTGATCCGCGGTCCGCGGGATGTCGACCCCCGCCGCGCGGTAGGCCATCATCGTCAGCCCCGAGCAGTCGAACGAGTCCGGGCCCGTGCCGCCCCACAGGTACGGTTTGCCGATCTGCTGCCGGGCGTAGGCGATGGCCGCCGAGGCGTCACTGCTCGACGTCAGGCCGACGGTCGGCACGCAGGGGGGTGCGTTACCGCCAACGGCCGACGTGACCTGGAATCCGCCCCTGGAGTACAGGTTGGCCCAGCCGAGCACCGACTGGACGTAGGAGTCCAGGTGGTTGTAGGCGAAGATCGCGGCGGAGACATTAGTCAGGACGCCGTGCTCGAGCAGGTACTTCGCGGCACCGGCGATCGCGTCGGCCGGCTCGTAGACGCTGGCGATCCCGTCACCGTTGGCGTCAGTGGCGACTCCGGCGACGTGCTCGCTGGCCGGGTGAACCGGGGCGCCGCCCCAGGTGTCGGTCGACGCTCCGCCGATGCCAATCTGCATCGGGCCGGCCGCGCCGAAGGCGTTCGATCCGCTGGTCACTCCCGGCAGCGTGGTGCGGCCGTCGTCGCTCTCGATCTTGCCGATCCCGGCCAGCACGACCCACGGCACCTTGTACTGCGCGCCGATCGACTTGAACAGCGCCAGGTAGTTGGCCGGGATCGAATTACTGGCCTGTGTGCTGACGGGCGGCTGCGCCGTCGTCGTTGTCCCCGACGCGCAGGTACTGCCGGTAGCGAACATCAGGCCGCCGCCGGCGAATAGCAGCACCGGCGCCGCGAGCACCGCGACCAGCAGCAGCGTGACGATGACGGCCAGTCCGACGATAACGGGCTTGACCATCCCGGCGCTGACGCGGATCAATTGTTGCCTGCCGACGATAGCTCGATGTCACTGACCTGCCAGGCGGACCCGGTCCCGGTCAGCGTGACCGCGTACTCGGCGCGCTGCTGGCTCGTCCCCTTGCTGCTGGTGATCCGCTGGGCGATGGTGACGACGAAGGTCAGGCTGGACGGGCCGAACGCCCGCAGGGCCAGGATGCTGGCCGTGGCGGTCGAGGTCTGCCTGGTGCTGGCCCTGGTCGCGGCCAGCCCCGGCGCGGCGAACGCCCGGCCGATCACGTCCGCGAGCGGGCCGGTCATCTCCTGGCGCATCGGCGCCAGGTAGGCCTGCGCGCTCTGCGTGTAGGAGTAGGTGCCGTAGTGCGCGGCGAACGAGATCGTCGTCGCGGAGGCGCTGGCCAGGTCCGATGGCGTGAATGGCAGCCACTGGTAGATGTCGGGAACGGCCTGCCCGGACTGTGCTGGTGCGCCGGAGCCGGCCGGGCTCGGCCCGTGCGACGGGCTGGCCGGGCCAGACCGGGTCGGCTGCGTGCTGCCGCCCGCGGCGGATGACTGCGGCAGGAACAGGTACGCGCCGAGTCCGGCGAGGACCAGAACCACGACAGCGAAGGCGGCGATCCTCTGGAACGGTGATAGCTCCACGAGGATCGCCTACTTCCGCCGCCAGATCGGCCGGCTCCAGAACGGGCCCGCTGGCGTGTCATCGGCGCCTGGCCGGAGGCCGTACGGCGCGGCGGAGAAACTGCCGGTTCCGTTCGGGCCCGGCTGCCCGGCCGCGTCGCGCTGGCCGCTGGCCGGCTCTCGGCTGGCCCGGCCCGGCGGGGGCCCGCTGCGACCCGGTTCCGCTGGCCGCTCGGACCGGCCCTGCCCGGACAGGTGCCAGGGGCGGGCTGGACGCTCCGGCCGCCCTCCTCCTCCGGCCGGGCCTCCCGCAGCGCGGCTCTGCTGCGGCGGGGTTCGGTCCGCCGCTGGCCTGCGGGCGGGCGGTGCCGCACCCGGTCGCGGCCCCCCTGCGCCGGCCGAACCGCCTGCGCTACCCCAGCCCGACGAGGGCGGGGGCGGAGGTGCCGACCGCCTCGACGGCGTGCCGCGCGTGCTCCAGGAGGGCGGCACGCCGGCGCTCGCTGACCGCGCGGGCACGCTCGCGCCCGCCGGTGGCGGCGGCGGAGCGGCAGGACCGGACGACCGGGCTGGCCCGCCGGACCCCGGCAACCGCGACGGCGCGCCCGCACCGGAACTCCCGCGGGCTGGCTGGCCGGCCGGAGGCGACGCGGCGGCCGACGACCTGACCATCGGCGGCAGCGGCGGAGCGGACGAGCCGTTTGCGCTCCCGCCGACCGGCCCGGCCACTCCCCTGGTCCGCGGAGCTGACGGATGGCCTGCCGAGGATCCGCCGTTAGCCCAGCTAGCGGGCGTGCCCTGGTTCGCCGGCAAGCGCAGCGGCGGCGCCTCGCTGGCCGACGCGGCACCCGCCGACGCGCCCCAGGCCCTGGCCCGGCCGGTAGCGCCCTGATGCCCGCCGCCGGCCGCCGCGTCGCCCGACGCTCCCGATGCCGCCCCGGCGGGCACCTGAGCGCCCCCGGCATACTCGCCGCTGCCGCTGGCGTCCACTCCGGCGGCCGCGCCGGCCGCCACTCCCGCCGTGCTGGCCGCCGTCGCGGCGCTGAGCGCCAGGCCGGCCGCCTGAGCGGGATTCCGGCGCGCCCACCGGGCCGCCCGGTACGCGGCGAAGCCTGGCACGGCGAGCGTGGCGGCATCCCTGGTGTTGGCCCTGGCCGTCGCGGCGGCCCGGCCCAGATCGGCCTCGGCCCGCTCGGCCGATCCGATGGCGCTGTACCCGACCGCGGAGAACAGGTGCTGGAACGGCTTGCGGTAGATGAAGACGGCGACGGTCACCAGCGTGATCATCAGGATCTTCAGCGCCCACGGCAGCACCGAGTCGGCAGTCCCCATGATCAGCGCATAGCAGTACAGCAGGACGCTCAGCGCGAGGGCCACGGCCGCCTGCTTGAGCAGGACGCCGACCAGCATCTCGAACCAGCGGACGGCGACCACCCGGCCGAATCCGGGATGGGTTCCGATCAGCAGGAAGAACGGGCCGACGATGAGCAGCAGCAGGAAGCTCAGCTTGAGCAGGATCAGGGTCACCGAGATCAGCAGCACGAGAACGCCGGCCACCAGGGCGGCGAGCAGCGCGGCGAACCCGATCTCCAGCCTCGTGGTCCACTCCTTGCCCTGGAACAGCGGGTAGACCGACGGATCCTGCTGCTGGATCGTCTTCGCGATGCCCTCGTACGCGGCTTGCTTGGCGTTGACCAGCGTGGTGGTCGGATGCTCGTCCACCGCGATCGCCTGCGCCCACAACAGCTGCCTGGCGTAGGCCGACACCGCCGTCGCCTTGCCGGACGAGGTGAAGGCCGTCGTGCCGAACTCGCCGTCCAGCCACGGCTTGCAGACGAGCACCGTCCACAGCTCGTTGGCATTCTGGTCGACCACGGTCCGGCTCGACGTGTAGCTGAAGCTGGCCCGGCTGATCTGCGGGTCATGACCCCTGACCGGCAGGCAACTGGCCTGGCCAGGGCTGGGAAGGTTGGCGAACGCGGTGTTCAGCGTGGTGCTGATCCCGTCCGAGACTCCCTTGCCGAGGCCGGTGAAGTCGGCCGGCCGGCCGATCAGCCAGATCGCGGCCGCGCAGGCCAGCACCATCCAGATCGTGCCCTCGATCGTCTTGGTGCCGCGCTTGCGGATCAGTCCCTGCCAGGCGAGCCAGATCGCGGCCAGGATGACCACGAGCGCGACGTAGGGGAAGTAGATGGCATTGCCCAGGCCGCTGATCAGGTGATCGGTCACGTCCTGCAGCCAGCTGAGAATGCCCTCTCCCGCGGCTGACTGGTACACGGTGATGGTGACCCGGTCCAGTGCCTTGGCGAAGTCGAACAGCATCCCGGCCACGTCGTTGCCGATCAGCGACGTCATGTCCGAGCACTGCAGATCGAAGGGCGCCCAGAACTGCCCGGACATGCCGTACTGGTTGTACGGGGTCGCGACCGGCTTGGCCGCCGAAACCGGCGGCCTGATCAGCGAGTCCACGCCCGACGTGGCCGACTCCGGCTGGGGCACGCCGGGCTGGCAGAGGCTGTTGATGCCGCCTATCAGCCCGGACTGGCCGAGCGAGCAGAAGCCGAGCAGACCGCCGATGTCACCGATCCCCGGCACCGAGCAGGGACCGCCGGCAGGCCTGGTTGCCGACAGCGTCCTGGTTGCCGACAGCGTCCTGGTTGCCGACAGCGTCCGGGCGGCTACCGGCTTGCCCGACGCGCCCGGCCCGGCCTGGTGCCCCTGCTGCGCGGCGCCGCGCAGCAGGGGCAACAGCACCACGAGCAGAACCAGCGCTATGGCGGTCTTGCGTGGCACTCGACGGAGTCTGAGCATCAGGGGGGCTCCCGGGGGTGTCGAACGCGCCAGTTAGGGGGTTGGCGCCTGAACAGGACTAGGCGGGCGCCCCCGTGCGGTGTGCTGACCGTTTCCGGGGCCCGGGTGACCGGCCGGCTGACCCCCCGGCCACCCGTGCCCCGCGGGCCGGCCAGCGCCCGCATGCCCGCCGGAACCGCCCGTGGCCCCGCCGGATTCACCCCCTGGCCCGCGGTCCGGAGCTTCTTCCTGTCCCGGGACCTGGGCTGACCTGGCCCTGGTCGGGTTGGTGTCCAGCCAGCGGCGCAGGTCGTCGGAAATCAGATCGACCACGATCCGGCCGGCCCGGCCGTCCAGGTCACGGAAAACGCATTCGCCGTTCCCCAGGCTCCGCAGCACCGCCTGATGTTCCTCGGACGACTCGACCCCGAGCAGCGACATCACGCTCGCGACCTCCGCCCGCTCGGTGGAGCGGAATGCGAACACGGCCGAGATGCAGTTCGTCACCTGCTCATTGAGCAGGTCGCCCGCGTTCTGCGAGACCAGGATCAGGGCGGTGTTCTTGGACCGGCCCATCCGGGAGACCTCGGGAATCAGCTTGGCCCCCTGCGGCGTCGACGTCACCGCCCACGCCTCGTCGAGCACGATCGCCTTGGGGATCCGCCGGTCCATGCCGTTCAGCAGCCGCCGGGCGAACTGGGAGACCAGGTACAGCAGGGCCACCGAAAGCCGCTGCTCGTAGGAGTAGTCGTCGCGCTTGAGGCCGGACTCTGGCAGCGTCAGCCCGGCCAGCGTGAACACGGTCGTCCAGCCTTCCGCATCGATCCGGTCGCCGCCGGATGGTGCGAAGCACAGCCTGGCCAGCCGCATCTCCGACATCGACCTGAGCACGGCGCCGAGGTTCTTCGATGCCGGGTCCTCGGCTGCTTCGAGGTGCTCGACCACCTGGCCGAGGCTCGGCTTCTCGGCCGAGGCGACCGCGCCGACGGCCTGGATCATCGCGCTCTCGCGTTCCTCGCTCATGCCGGGGAGCAGCAGCCGCAGCGTCTCGGCGGCCATCGTCCGCCGCTCGGCGAGGTCGTCGCCGAACGAGAACGGGTCGAGCAGCCCGGCGGCCGCGCTGCCGAGCGGCAGCACCCTGGCCCGGCGGCCGCGCTGGGCCAGCAGCCTGACCAGGGACTCGGCGTCGCCCTTGGGGTCGATCACGGCGACGGTCACGCCGCGCAGCGCGAGTTGCATGATCAGGAGCAGGGCCAGCGTGGTCTTGCCGCCACCCGGCTCGCCGGTGATCGCGACCGCGGTCGGCCGGTTCCGCGCGGCGGCCACCAGCGGGTCGAAGTGCACGACCGACCTGGCCCGGCCGATGGTCTCGCCGATGTAGGGCCCGATCCAGCCAGCCTCGTCCGCGCTCCGGTCACCCAGATCGACCGTCGCGGTCGGCATCCCGCCCGTGATCGTGTAGAGCGGCTGGCGCTGCAGGTACGAGGCCAGCCGCACCTTGTCTCCTGGCAGCGACTCGTTCAGCAGCGAGAACTGGTCGCCGGTCGAGTTCACCACGTCGATGCCGATATCGCGATAGTGCTCGGTAACCGCCTCGGCGCGGCGCACGCACAGCTCACGACTCGGCGCGGTCACTGCGAGCCGGTGCCAGCCGTAGACGAACGGGAGCCGCTCCTTGGTGATCCCGTGCTCCAGCAGCCTGGCCGCCTCGATCTGCTCGGCCAGCGCTAGCGGCATATCCGCGCCGGCCTCGCGGATGTGCGCGTCCATGTCCCTGGCGTGCGCCAGCCGGCGGCTGACATCCTTGCTGGCCTTGGCCGGCGGGATCAGCTTCATCCGCAGGCTGGCCTCGACCGGGAAGGGCAGCGAGTCGGCGTAGTGCAGCCACGGCTCGCCGTCGGGGAAGTACATGACGTCGGGGAATCGCGAGAAGGACAGGAATGCCGTGTACGACTCCCCGGCCGGATGCACCATTCGCAGAACGGTCCGCCCGTTGTGGATCTCGCCTTCCACAAGTGACTCGATCTCGCCGACACCCCACCGGCGCCGCCGGGTCGCCGACGCTGGCGGGTCGCCGAGGCATCCGGTGATGGCGTGCCGGAACAGCCAGGCGACCTCGTCCGCGGTGGCGTGCCTGGCGGCCAGCGAGCTGGCCCCGAGCGTGCGGCCGACCCGGTCAGCCAGCTCGGTCCACTTGGCGATCTCGCCATGCACCACGGCGTCATCCTCGAGGCCGAGCAGCTGCTCGCTGGCCTTGTAGGCGCGTCCGAACTGCGCGAAGACACCGCCGGTCAGCTGGGCGCGTACGCCGCGCTGGCCGAGCCGCACGCCGAGGTAGACCTCCTTGGTCCAGAAGTCCTTCGCCCAGACCTGCCGGTACATCTCGTCCAGGTAAGGGACCCAGCCGGGACCGCCGTCGGAGGTGGCGTGCAGTCCGGTGGCCCATTCGGCGGCCGGGTAGCTGCGGTGCGCGATCCGCAGGTGGACCTCCGCGTCAGCCATCCTGATCCCGGCCATCGCGACGGTGAGATTGGTCGCCAGTGCCTCGCGCTGCTGGCCGGTCATGAACTCATACGAGATGGTCGGCACCCGGAAGTACGCCCAGGCGTGCGTCTCGGTCAGCAGGATCCGGTCGTCGAAGTACCGGACGGACAGCCTGTTCCGCTTCGCGCCCCGCCCGCTCATCGCGGCACCGGCCCGGCGTGCGCGGCCTGTTGTTCGCTGACGCGTCCGGCGCCGCGGTCGGCAAGGCCGGCCACGAGCACGCCGGCCAGCGCCGTGTAGGCCCCCGCGGTGGCCGGGCTCAGCAGTCCGGCCCAGTGCTGGCGGGCCTGCGAACCGGGCGCCGCCGGGTGCGTCCACTTCGTCGAGTGGCTCTGGAGCTGGTCATCCCACGGGACGCGGACGATGGCCCGGCACCGGCCGGCGCAGACCCGCTCGGACTGCTCGACAAAGGCCGCGCTGCGCCGGCTGACGCCGTTCAGCACCATCACCGCGCCGGCCGCGAGGCCGGACTGGCCGTGCGCCTCCAGCCACTCGAAGGTCATCGCGATCGCGCCAGGCGCTGCGGCGCTGGCCGGAGCGACCAGGATCAGCTGGTCGGCGATGGCCAGCAGCCTCGGCACGGCCGCCGTCGCCGGGTCGGCGAGGACGAGATCGTGCCGGTCGCCGGCGGCGCTGAACGCCAGGGCGTCGGCAGCCGGATCGCGCCGGATCGCGGCCTGGCCGGCCGCGCCCGCGGGTCCTGCGCTGCCGGGTCGCGGCGGCACGACGACGACCAGCCTGGACGGGCCGAGTGACCCGGCCTGGCTCAGCGCGGGACGTGACTCAGCCCGCCTCGCCAGCGAGCCGGCACCCGGGTTCAGGTCGAGCACGGCGACGTTGTCGGCCCGCAGGCTGGCCAGCACCTCACCGGTGAGCAGGGCCGTCACGGTCTGCCCCGCCCCGACCGTGCAGCCAAGGACGACGATCCGGGCCGGACCGCCGATCGGGAGCTGAGCCCGCGCCCGGTCACGCTGGAGCAGGTCGGGCTTGCCCGGGCGGTGCCCGCCGGGGACCACCGAAACGCGTCCGGCCCGGACGTCCCCGCGCCGGGCCGACGGCCCCGCCAGCGCGCGCTCGACGGCAGGCGGCGTCGCGCGGGGCGCGCCGGCGCCGACCACGGTGACGGCGGGCCGCTGCGGGGCGGCCGATGGCGTCGCTGCGGCCGGCTGTGGCGGCTCGGACCCGATCGGCTGGGCTGTGCCGAGCTCGGGCCCGGCAGGCTCGGGTGGGCCGGGCTCGGGTGCCACCGACTCGGGCGAGCCAGGCTCGCTCGGGCCAGCATCGCTCGGGTCAGGCTCGCTCGGGTCAGGCTCGCGCGCGGCCAGCCCGGCCATGGCCGGCTCGGCCAGGACCGGATCGGCCATGACCGGATCGGCCGGGAGCGGCTCCCGCACGGCGGGCTCGAGCGGGACAGGCTCCGATGCCGGGAACTCAGGCCCGGCGGGCCTCGGCGCCGATGCTGCCATCGGCGGAACGGCCGGACGGGGCACGGGCCAGCCGGACCGCTCCGCAGCCGGCTCCGGGCGAACAGCCGGACGGGGCGCGGGCCAGCCGGAGCGCTCCGCGACCGGGTCCGGGCGAACAGCGGGATAGGGCGCGGGCCAGCCGGAGCGCTCCGCAGCCGGGTCCGGGCGAACAGCCGGGCGAGCGGCCGGAGGTTCAGGTAGGCGCGGCCAGTCCCGAGACGGCCGGTCCTGGGCTGGCCGGTCCTGGGCTGGCCGGTCCTGGGCCGGCCATGCAGGGGCCGGCCGGTCGTGTGCTGGCCGGCCGCGCGCCACCAGCCGCGCCCCGGGCGGCGGGCCAACGGGTCTGGCGCCGTGGTCGCCCGCCCGGCCCGACGATCCTGACGGCCAGCTCGCCAGCGGGCCGGCTGACCGGGCCGGCTGACCGGCCGGCGCGACGGGCAGCGGACCTGATGCCCAGGCCGACGGGGGGCCGGCGGGGTGGCCGGCCGATCCGTCGGCTACCCAGGCGGGAAGGGCACCAGGATTGCCAGGCGACGACTGCGCCTCCCGGTCCAGAACTCGCGCGCGCCCGAACCCGAGCGGACGTCTGCGCGCCGTCGCCGGCGGCGCTGGGGGCGCCGTAGCGGCAGGCCACTCGCGGCTGGCCGCAGCCGCAGCCGGCTGGGACTCAGCCCACGGCACATCATCAGCCAGCGGCTCGGCCGCCTGGGATTCAGCCGCTGGCGCCGAGGCAGTCATGTTCGCGGCCAGCGCCTTCTCTGCCCGGCGGCTGGCCCTGGGCCGCCAGACGCGCCCGGTCACGACCACGACGTCACGCTCGGACAGCGGCGACATCCGGCACAGGACGCGCGGCTCGGCCAGGTAACGCAGCTGCGACTTAACCAGCTCGGGCAGCCGCTTGCTCTCGATCACGGGCCGGGTGGCGAGCCAGGTCGCCAGGCCGGGGGGCAGTACGTACAGCCAGATCAGCGTGTGGTTGAACGGGAGGCCGAGCATCGTCAGGAGCACCACATAAGGCACGGCAATAGCCGCGAACACCGTAACCTGGCCAATGGGAAGCGGCATGGGCAGCCTAAAGTCGTACAGTTTGTACAGCCGCTTCTCAATTCGCCAGATGCTGGTGTAGGTGGGCAGATCCACCAGATGCTCTCCTTTCGCCCGCTACGGCAAGCGCTGAGGTGCCCGGAAGATAATCCGGCTAATGAACGCCAAGTGCGTGTGCAATTCCCATAGCAAGCGATCGCACGATTCCAGGCACATAGAAGATCACTGCGATAGCGACCGCGAGCACAAAGAATTGCACGAACCGAGTGATCTCGCGAGTAAATAGAAAGAAAATGGCGACTATTCCGACGATCCCGAGGAACAGCGGCCCGAAGAGGGTCTGCAGGTACGTGACCAGCCCCGAGGTGCTGAGCGCGACCGGGGTGGCCGTGGCAAGTAGGTGCGATGGCATCGTTACTCCCGGTGAGGTGAGCGCGAGGTTCGGGGGTTCGGCGCTGAGGGGGTTATGTTCATGGCGATGGCCAGGGTTGCGCGGTCGCAGCGCTGATCGAGCGGACTAGCCACCCTGCGCCGTGCCGGACGACCGTGACCGCGTAGCCCATGTCGATCACCGCGGGCCCAGCGCCGGCCCGGGTCTGGGCGACGGGAGCCACCTGGCTCACTACGCGCCACGCCACGGTGACCGTGGCCTGCCTGGTCGCCCCGGCCGCCGACGGCACGGTGAGCTGGCTGATCCGGCCGAAAGTGACGATGCCGCCGAGCCCGACGAGGTGCTCGCCGCGCGCCTCGAACGTGCCGAGCCGCAGCGCGTTGCCGCTCGCGTAGGCCTTGAAGAAGGCGGGAAGCATCCTGGCCAGTGCCGTCCTGGCCGCCGGGTCCGCCGGCGCGGTGGCGGGCGTGGGCGGCGCGACCTGTGCGGGAGCGGGCAGCAGCGCCGGGTGCCCGGACACGACCAGGCCACCGCCGGCGGCGTAGATCGGCACGTCAAGCTCGATCAGGTTCCCGTCCACCCTGGCCAGCAGCGTGACAATGGCCTGGTGCGCGCTCAGCACCCGCACGCCAGCCACCTGCTCGGACTGCAAAGTCTGCGTGCCCGTGCCATTCCAGCCGAATTCCGGGTCGGTACCGGGCGGCAGGAACGGGGCCAGGCTGTTCGCGCGCTGGGCCGCCCCGGCGGGGCTGAAGCTGAGGTAGACCTGGCCGAACTCGAGGGCATAGGCCCGCGCCAGGGCCGCCGGGAACGCCGACCCTGGGCTTCCCGCCGTCGTGGCCGGCGACGCGCCGGGCCCGGGCTCACCGGTCACAATGGCCGCGACGCCCCGGTACCCGATCAGCAGCAGAACCGTCCAGAGCACAAGCCGGAAGGCCCAGACCAGCCATCGGCCGCCTGAGCCACGCCAGAGCCGCGGCCCGGCCTGACCGTCCAGCGGGAACTGCTCAGGCGCGACCGTCTGCCCGCCGGGCAGCCGCCCGCCTTCCGCCGGCTGGTTACCTGGCCACGGGCCACCCGGCCAAGGGCCAGCCGACCACCGAACAGCCGCGAGCGGCTGACTCGCCTGCATCGGATGCTCGGCCGTCTCCGGCGGCCCGGCTGCCATCTTGTGCTCCGCCGTCACCGGGGCTCCGGGCACCACCTGGTTGCCCGTAGCCATCACACCTCCGCCCGCTCTCCTGCGCCCAACTGGCCAAGAACTGCGGCGCACCATTGCTCGTGTCGGGCACCATTCTGCGTCAATACGCCCGGCCTGAGCGGCCTTTGCGGCCTCCGACGCGCCGATGACCTGCGAAATGAATCGCCGCCTGAGCTCTAAGCGGGAGCCGTTAGTGTCCTCGGCGAGCGGCACTGACCTGCACAAATATGGCGGTGTTGGCTGATTTGCCCCGGCCAGCGGGCAGTCGGCGCTCGAACGCATCGGGTACCTGCCTTCCTGCCTGAGGGAACGAAGCAGCGGGAGGGGCACCTCGTCGTACCCGAACCTGCACGTCAGCACGGTGCCGGGTGGACTGTGACCGTTGGTGTGACACGGCGCCGCGGGCAGACGCCGCCAGGCCCGTCCGGCTGCCGATCAGCCGTCTGAAGTCGCGGTAGTGACGATCCAGGCCAGGATCATCGCTTCCTCGTGCCAGGCGTCGTAGCGCCCGCTGCGGCCGCCGTGCCCCGCGATCATCTCGGTCTTCAGCAGGAACGGCCCGCCCGACGCGGTCGCCTGCAGTTTCGCGACCCACTTGGCCGGCTCGGAATACAGCACCCTGGTGTCATTCAGGCTCGTGATGGCCAGGATCGGCGGGTACGCGACGTCTTCGGCGATGTTCTCGTACGGGCTGTAGGACTTCATGTAGGCGTAGACGGCCGGGTCGTGCAGCGGATCGCCCCACTCCTCCCACTCCGTCACCGTCAGCGGCAGCGACGGGTCGAGAATGGAGGTCAGGGCGTCCACGAACGGCACCTGGGCGGCGACTCCGCCGAACGCGCCGGGCGCCAGGTTGACCGCCGCGCCGACGAGCAGGCCGCCCGCCGAGCCGCCGCGCGCGACGAGCCGGCGGGGGCTGGTCCAGCCGGCCGCCGCCAGGTGCCTGGCGCAGGCGACGAAGTCCGTGAAGCTGTTGACCTTGTTCAGTATCTTTCCGTCGTCGTACCAGTGCCGGCCCAGCTCGCCGCCACCGCGGATATGCGCGATCGCATAACCGAATCCGCGATCGAGCAGCGAGAGCCGCGGGATCGAGAAGGACGGATCCCTGGAGATCTCGTAGCTGCCGTAACCGTAAAGCAGGAACGGCGCGGAGCCGTCCTGGGGCGTGCCCTTTCTGCAGACAACCGATATCGGAATGCGGGTGCCGTCCGATGCGGTCGCCCATTCCCGGTGCTGCTCGTAATCCCCGCTGCGGTACGGCCCGCGGCCGGGCAGCTCGAGCACCGGGTGCTGCCGGAGCAGGGTGAGCTCGCCGGTGGCCGTGTCGCAGTCATAGACCGAGTCCGGCGTCACCAGCGAGACGAAGCCCAGCCGGAACAGCCGCGCCTCGTACTCCGGGTTGGCGCCGGGCATCACGGTGTAGACCGGCTCGCCGAACACGACCTCGTGATCGGTCCCGTCGGCGCGGAGAATCCGCAGCCCGGTCAGGCCGTCCTTGCGGTAGTACAGGACGAGGTGATCGCGGAAGGCGCCGACGTCCATCAGCCGGGTGTCCGCGCGGTGCGGCACGAGCGGCGTCCAGACCGCCGGCTCGTCCGGCGTCGCCGTCGCCAGCTCGAAGTTCTCGGCCCCGTCGTTGTGCAGGATCAGCAGCCGCTCGGTGCCGTCCGCGCTGACCTGGTGGTCGACGCTGTACTCGATGCCCTGCCTGCGCGGCACCACCACGCGGAACTCGCCCGTCGGATCGCCGGCGTCGAGCAGCCAGTCCTCGCTGGTCAGCTTGGACGACGTCGAGATCACCAGGTAACGCTCGCTGCGAGTCAGCCAGACACCGGCGAAGAACCTCTCGTCGGTCTCCTCGAAAACCATCGTGTCGCGGGCGACCGGGGTGCCGATCAGGTGCCGCCAGATCCGGTACGGCCGCCAGGCGTCGTCCACGGTGACGTAGAACAGCGCCGATCCGTCCCGCGACCAGGCCGAGCCGTAGTAGGTGCCGGGAATCTCGTCGGCGGCGATCTCGCCGGTGACCAGGTCCTTGACCCGCAGCGTGTACCGCTCGTCGCCCGCGTAGTCGGTGGAGTACGCCAGCCTGGTGCCGTCCGGGCTGACGCTGAACTCGCCGAGCGAGAAGTACGGCTTCTCGCCGGCCAGCTCGTTGCCGTCGAGCAGGATCTCCTCGCCGTCCAGCGGCGAGCCGTCCAGCGTCATCGGCGGCCGCTCGTCGTCGCCGCGCACCGCGCGGCGGCAGTGCACCGCGTACTGCTGGCCCTCCACGGTGCGGGCGTAGTACCACCAGCCGCGCTTGCGGCTCGGCACCGACAAGTCGGTCTCCTTGGTCCGGCCCTTGATCTCGCCGAAGATCGTCTCGCGGAGCCCGGTCTGCCCGGCGGTCATCGCCTCGGTATAGGCGTTCTCCGCTTCGAGAAAGGCGATGGTGTCCGGGTTCTCCTTGTCGGCCAGCCAGGCGTACTCGTCGACGATGGTGTCGCCGTGGTGCGTGCGCTCGGCCGGGATCCGCTTGGCCGCCGGTGGCTCGGTGCGCTCGTCGCGCTCGGTGCTCATGACTGGTGATTCTATTGAGCGCCGGTTCCCCGCGCCCGGCCCGTCGAGCCCAGCCTGCCGGGTCCCCCCGCCTCCCGGGTCCTGTGACTTTCGGTCACCGATGATGCGCAATTCGTGACACACCGGCGAGCTGCGTGTTTCAATATATAAATGGAGACAGCCAGCAACCCTGGCCTGCGGCGCGTATCGGCCGCCGTCGCTGCTGCCGCCTTACTGGGCTATTCCTGCCTCGTTCTCGCGCCGGCCGCGTCGGCCCGCCCGACCGCACGCACGGCCGCCGGCGCGATCCAGCGCGGCGGACTGCCCATCGGCGCCGGAACCCGCCTCTACGTCCCGCCGCCACCCGACGGCGCCGCCCAGCAGGCCGGGCAGCTGGCCAGGAGCGGCGACCTCGCCGACGCGGCGCTGATCACGGGCATGGAGTCGTATCCCCGGGCCGTGTGGTTCACCAGGGGCACTCCGGCGCAGGTCAGCAGCCAGGTCCAGCAGACGATGGCCGCCGCGGCCGCCCAGCAGGCGGTTCCCGTTCTCGTCGCCTACGACATACCCGGTCGTGACTGCGCCAGCTACTCGGCCGGCGGTGCCCTGGACCTGGCCTCGTACGAGGCCTGGATAGCCGCGTTCGCCCGCGGCATCGGCTCGGGGCAGGCCGTTGTCATCCTGGAACCCGACTCGCTGGGCAACATGCCGTCTGGCTGCGGGCTGCCGTCGTCGGTCTACCCGTTCACCGACGCCGACCGGATCGCCGAGCTGCAGGACGCGGTCAGCGTTCTGACCGCCAGTCCGGGCACCAGCGTGTATCTCGACGGAACCCACAGTGCCTGGCAGCCGGTCGGCACGATCACCCAGCGGCTGCTGCAGGCGGGCGTGCAGCGGGCGCAGGGGTTCTTCCTCAACGTGTCGAACTTCCAGCCGACCGCGGAGCTCGCCGACTACGGGACCTGGATCTCGGACTGCATCGCGATGGTCACCAGCGCCTCGAACCCGTTCTACGGCCACCCGTCGGGCTGCGCGAGCCAGTACCGTCCGGCCACTCAGGGTGACTTCAGCACCTGGGGACTGACCAGCAAGTGGTACGCGCAGAACATGGGCCGGGCCGTGGCCACGACCCATTTCGTGATCGACACCAGCCGCAACGGCCGCGGGCCGAACGACATGCGGTCCTACGCCAGCCCGCCCTACAGCCAGCCGGCCAGCGTCGTCGCTGTCCTCGCGTCGGGAAGCTGGTGCAATCCGCCCGGCTCCGGCCTCGGGCAGCAGCCCACCGCCAGCACCGGCGTGCCGCTGCTCGATGCCTACCTGTGGATCAAGAGCCCCGGCCAGTCCGACGGCCAGTGCGACTCGGCCGGCCGGGCCAGGGCCTGGGACTACACCAGCTACACCCAGCCGGGCTGGCCGGTCACCGCGCCGGATCAGGCCCTGTTCGATCCGCTCTGGGGAACCGATGACCCGGCGGCCGGCACCTGGTTCGGCCAGCAGGCCCTTCAGCTCGCGCAGCTGGCCAGCCCGCCTCTGCCCGGGTCGTGACGGCCCGCCCGGTAGTTTGGTCAGCCGGGTGAGTCCATCAGGCGGCCTCCCGTTCGTCGTTGCTCCGAGAGGGCAGGAGACGATGAGCCAACCGGAGGAACGATGAAGTACATGCTGTTCATCTGCTCGGAAGAGTCGGTCGTGCTGACCCCGGCCGAGCGGGCGGCGATGCCGGCCGCGACCGAGGCCTGGGTCACGGAGCTCGATGCCAGCGGCGTGCGCCTGCTGGGTGACCGGCTGCGGCCCGGCAGCGATGCCACGACCGTGCGCGTGCGGGACGCCGACGTGCTGCTGGCGGACGGACCGTTCGCCGAGACCAAGGAGCAGATCGCCGGCTTTGACATCATCGAGTGCGCCGACCTCGACCAGGCCATCGAGGTGGCGTCCAGGCATCCGGTCGCCAGCTTCGGCGTGATTGAGGTGCGGCCGTTCTGGGAGGAGTGACGGCCGCCGTGAGCGCGGACGTGACCGCGGCGCTCGACGAGGCGTTCCGCGCCGAGTGGGGCAAGGTCGTCGCGACGCTGATCGGTATGACGGGCGACTGGGACCTCGCCGAGGAGTGCGCCCAGGACGCGTTCACCCAGGCGCTGAGGTCGTGGCCGCGCGACGGGGTGCCGCGGCGGCCCGGCGCGTGGCTCACGACGGTGGCGCGCAACCGGGCGCTTGACCGGCTGCGCCGGCACGCGTCCGAGGCGGCCAAGCTGCACCAGGCGGTGATCCTGTCACCGCCCGACGATCCCGCGGGAGGCGCCGTGGACACCCACGACATCGCCGATGACCGGCTGCGGCTGATGTTCACGTGCTGCCACCCGGCGCTGCCGCTGGAGGCCAGGGTCGCGCTGACGCTGCGGACCCTGGCCGGGCTGACCACGGCCGAGATCGCCCGCGCGTTCCTGACCGCCGAGCCGACCATGGCCAAGCGGCTGGTCCGGGCCAAGCAGAAGATCCGCAACGCCGCGATACCGTACCGCGTCCCGCCCGCTCACCTGCTGCCCGAGCGGACCAGCGGCGTCCTCGCGGTGCTGTATTTGCTCTTCAACGAGGGCTACGCGGCGACTGCCGGCACCAGGCTGGTCCGCCATGACCTCTGTGCCGAGGCGATCAGGCTGGCCCGCGTCCTGACCGGGCTGATGCCGGACGAGCCGGAGGCCACGGCGCTGCTCGCGCTGATGCTGTTCCATCACTCCAGGCGGACCAGCCGGGTGGACGCCGCAGGCGACGTGGTCACGCTCGAGAACCAGGATCGGTCGCGCTGGGATCGCGGGGAGATCGCCGAGGGGGTGTCGCTGCTCGCGGCGGCGGTCCGGCGCGAGCAGCGCGGGCCATACCTGCTGCAGGCCGCCATCGCCCAGTGCCATGCCACCGCCGCGACCGCCGAGGACACCGACTGGGGGCTGATCGCGGACCTGTACGGCGTGCTGGCCCAGCTGGTCCCGTCGCCGGTCGTGGAACTGAACCGCGCCGTGGCGGTCGGCATGGCCGACGGCCCTGAGGCCGGCCTGAAGCTCGTGGCCGTGCTGGCCGATTCCGGCCAGCTGACCGGCTACTACCTGCTGCCCGCGACCCGCGCCGACCTGCTCCGCCTGGCTGGGCCGCGGCGCCGAGGCGGCGGTCAGCTACCGGGAGGCACTCGACCTGGCGGTCAACGACGCTGAGCGCCGCTACCTCGCGGGCCGCCTGGCGGAGGCCGAGGGGACCGCGCCGCGGCAGTCACGCGCCTAGCGGCCGGCCGCGTCAGGCGCGGCCGGCCACGACGAGCGCGCCTTAGCCGATCAGGACGGCGATGATCGTCAGGCCGCCGGTCAGGCCGGCGATGATGATCGCGGCCAGCGCGCGGCCGCGCTTGGCTCCGCCGCTCGCCCGGTGCGCGGTCGCGACCAGGATCGCCGCGACGGCAACCAGCATCGGGAGCGCGCTCCAGAACACTGCCATCAGGGGCACGGAGACAATCGCGAACGGCAGCCCGCTGCCGCCCGCGGCCATCCTGGACGGCACCAGCCAGGCGAAGAGCACCGCGCCGACAATAAACGCGGCCCCGGCCACGTACGGCAGCGAGCTCAGCTGGCTGGCCTCGGGATGAGCGGCCTTCAGCACGGCCCACAGGACGGCACCGACGGCGAAGGCGGTGGCGATCGCGCCGACGATCAGCGAGCGGCGGCGAGCCGAGCCGGCGGCCGGCGCCGAGGAGAGGGCAGCGGTGGTCATGGTCTCCATCAGGGTGTCCCTTCGCGAGCCTGCCCGGTGCCGGCGACGGGACCAGCGTCCGGCGAGCGGCGTCCCGGGCGGACCTGTCGGGACGACCCGGGCGGCTGGGCTTCTGCCCGGGCGGCTGGGCTTCTGCCCGGGGCCCTGCCCGCTCAGGCGGGCGGGCTGGTGCCGATACCTGCTTCGCGGGCCCGGCTGATCGCGGCGCCCCGGTCGGCCACCTGGAGCTTCAGCAAGATCGCCGAGACGTAGTTGCGAACCGTCTTGGGCGTCAGGCCGAGCCGCCGGGCTATCCCGGCGTTGGGCAGGCCGGTCACCAGCTGCTCCAGCACGTCGCGCTCGCGCTGCGTCAGCTCGGGGAACGCCTCGCCGGTGGCCGACGGTGCCGGGCGGTCGAAGAATCCCAGGACCCGCCGGGCCACTCCGGGACCGATGACCAGCTCGCCCTGCTCGACGGCGCGGACGGTCCGCACGATCGCATCCTCGTCGGCGCTCTTCAGCAGGTACCCCCGGCGCTCCGGCGCGCAGCGCCGCCCAGACGGTCCCCTCGTCCTCGGACATCGTCAGGACCAGCACGCCGACCTCCGGGCAGTCCCTGGTGACCGTGCGCGTCACATCGAGGCCGTTCATGCCGGGCATCTGCAGATCGACGATCGCGACGTGCGGCCGGAACCGGCGGATGACGTCGCACGCCCCCCGCCCGTCGGCGGCCTCGCCGACCACCTCCATGCCGTCGGTGGACTCGATCATGCGCGCCAGGCCCCGCCGGAAGACAGGATGGTCATCGGCGATGACGATGCGGATCGCGGTCATGGCCGCCCTCCCTCGGCCGGGCCGCATGGCAGCCACACCCGGATGACGGTGCCTGCGCCAGGGCGCCCGCCGATCTCTATCGTGCCCCCAAGCTCCTCGGCGCGCTCCCGCATCGAGCGCAGGCCGACGCTCGCCGTCGCCGTACCGGCGGCGATGCCGACGCCATCATCTTTGACGGTCAGCGACAGTCCGCCGCCAACGCCGCGCAGCTCAACCAGGCAGCGGGTCGGGGATGCGTGCCGGACCGCGTTGAGCACCGCCTCGCAGCCGATCCGGTAGGCCGCGACCTCGACGGCGGCGGGCAGCGGCTCAGGTATGTCCGCCGCTGTGAACGTGAGCGCGAAGGAGCGGGCGACCAGCCGCTCCGCCCGGTCCCGCAGCGCCGCGGCCAACCCGAGGTCATCCAGCGACGGAGGCCGCAGGTCGTGAGCGAGGCGGCGGACGTCCTCGACGGCCGCCTGCGCGTCATCATGCGCGTCGGCCAGCATCCGGCCGGCCTTCGCCGGCGGACTCGATCAGGCGGTGTGCCGTTCCGATGGTCAGGCGCAGCCCGGCGAGCACCGGTCCGAGCCCGTCGTGCAGGTCCCGCCGCATCCGGCGCTGCTCTTCGGCCAGGGCGGCGACAGCCCGTACCCGGGAAGCCTCCAGTGCCCGGCCCAGGCGAACGGCCTCAGCAGCCGCCGCAAGCGAAGGGGCCAGCTGGCCAAGGAGCTGCCGGTCCCGGCCGGCGATGCCGCCGCGGCCGCGCGGGAGGACCAGGACCCGCACGCGGGTGCCGCCGTTCTGCGCCGCCGCGGCCTCGACCAGCGTTCCCGTCTCGACGGGCCGGCTGGAGTACGTCGCCTCAAAGTCCGGGCCCCCGTCGATGTCGAGCGCCGCGGCCGGCAGCCGCAGCGCCCGGGCGAGCGTGCCGGCCAGCGAGGCGAGGGCGCCGTCTGCGCCGGCCGGCCGGTCAGCGCGCCCGCCAGCTCGCGGAAGACCACGTCAGGCTGATCACGGTAGCCGTAGATGAGCTGGTTGACGGCGCCCTGGATCATGATCCGCAGCGGCTGGAAGGCGACGGCGACGATGGCGGTCGCGAGCAGCCCGCCGACCGAGCCGCCGCCGGCGAACAGCCGCTGGAAGAAGCCGACGCAGACGAAGTAGAGCGCGATCACTAGCACGGTAATCAGGCCCCAGGCCAGCGTCCGGTTGACCACCCGGTCGATGTCATATAGCCGGTACTTCAGGATCGCGACGCCGGCCCCGGCGGCCACCGTGAGCGGCGCGATGGCGAGCAGCGCGCTCGGCAGGCTCGTCGTCACCGCGATCGCCAGCACCACCACGGTGACTCCGTAGCCGTACCCGTACCAGCCGATCTGCCGCCGGGTGACCCCGTCGGACCGGCGGAACTTCACGATGATGCACGCCAGGCACCCGACCAGGCCGGCCGCCGCGAGTCCGACCATGCCAGCCGACGCCGCGCCGGGCAGGCTCAGCCGCGGGCCAGGCAGCGGACTGGCGATGCCGTAGTCACCGATCCTCCGGTCGGTGGCATTACCGAGCGCGATCACCGAGCCGGCCACGGCCAGCGCCAGCGGCGCGAACCGCCATCGCGGTGAAGGCAGCCTGCCGTCAGGAAAGTAGGCGATGGCTGCGAATCCGATGATCGACACGACCCACGTCCAGCTGGCCAGCCACGCCGCCCACGGCGCTGCGGGTACCGGATGCACGTGCGCGCGGTACATCCGGTCGGCCCAGGACGTCGCCGCCACGTTCAGGCTCGAGGCCAGCGCGGACATCAAGGTCAGCGCTGACCAGCGGCGCGCCTCGCGGACGTGCGCGGCGAGCAGCGCGACGGCCGGGTACGCGAGGCCGAGCGCGAAGTCAGGCCAGGAGAGATCTGCCGCCGTTCCCGACACCACGGCAACCAGCAGGCCCGCCAGCCCGAGAGACCAGCACAGCACCGCGAGGCCGGCCATGACGGCCGGCCAGCCGTCCCGGCTGACCGGCCTGACCCGCGCGTCGACCGCCCGCGTGGTAACGTCCATCCGCTCCCCTGTCTCATGACTGGCCCCGGGCTCGGATTGCCCGTCCAGGACTACCCAGCGCTGATCAGTACATTGTCGGGCCTTCGGTGTCCCGGCCGCACGGGACACCGTCCCGGGATCTCGTTCCGGGCCGTGAAATCGATGGACGGACGGTGTCCAGGTTGCTAGCTTCCGCCCATGCGGCAGGCCGAGTTCAACGACGCGCGCCTCACAGCGGTCTATGACGCCATGTTCGGGTGGTCGCGCGACGACGAGTTCTTCATGTCCGTGGTCGGCGAGACGCCCGGTGCGCGGGTACTTGACCTGGGCTGTGGGACGGGGCGCCTGGCCCTGGCGATGGCGGCGGCCTGGCGATCCGGTCACCGGCGTGGACCCGGCCAGGGCGTCGCTCGATGCGGCCCGGGCTAAACCCGGTGCCGACCGGGTGACCTGGATCGAGGGCACCTCGCCGGTCCTGCCCGATGCGTCGTTCGACGTCGCTGTCATGACCAGCCACGTGGCTCAGTTCTTCGTGTCCGACCAGGAATGGGAAAGCACCCTTGCCGACCTTAGCCGGGCCCTGGTCCCGGACGGCACGCTGACCTTCGACACCCGGGACCCGCGGGCACGCGGCTGGGAGCACTGGAATCCGGCCGACTCGCGGCGCGACGTCACGCTGCCTGACGGCCGCGAGGTCACTGCCACCACCCGGGTCCACACGGTGACCGCCGGTGTCGTCGACTTCTCGATCAGTTACGCGTTCACCGGCGGTGAGGAACTGGTGAGCACGGCCAGCCTGCGGTTCAGGACGGAGGCGGAACTGCGCTCCTCGCTGCGGGCGGCGGGATTCACTATCGAGCGGCTATACGGCGGCTGGAACCGCGAGCCGGTGGGCGCCCCGGACGGCGAATTCCTGGTTATTGCCCGGAATGCCGCCGAGAACACCTGACCGCACAGTTCACCCGCCTAGCGCACATCGCGCTATACGCTGCCCTGGCCATCATGCTTGGCATTTCGGTCGCCGTCCTCGGTCGATCTGGAGACTCCCATGCTCCGCACCGCGCGCCGCTTCGCCTCCGCAGTCCTGGGCGTGACCGCGGCAGCTCTGCTGGCGGGCGCAGCGGCAGCCGCGCCGCCCGCGCCGGCGCCGCACCGGGCTTTCATCAACTGGCCCGCCTACCTGCACGGCCAGGCCCACTCATCGGACAACCACGCGGCGGGCGCCATCACCCCCGCCACGGCCGCGACCATGACCAGGAAGTGGACCTGGGAGCCGGCGAAGGCGACGATGCCGGGCCAGCCCTGGGGCCTGCTGGCCAGCCCCACTGTCGTCAGCGGCCGGATCTACATCGGCGCCGACACCGGCGTCTTCTACGCCCTCGACGAGGCCACCGGCCACGTCATCTGGGACCGCTTCCTCGGATTCGTGCCCACGCTCACGTGCGGCAGGCTCGGCATCGTCGCCACCGCGACCGTGTCCCCCGATCCGGTCACTGGCGTGCTTACCGTCTACGTAGCCGGAGGCGACGGCTACCTGTACGCGCTCAGCGCCGCTACGGGGCAGATCGAGTGGCGCTCGGTGATCGCCATTCCGTCGGCGACGGTCAGCGACTACTACGACTGGTCCTCGCCGACGGTCAGCGGCCAGCGGATCTACGTGGGCGTGTCATCGAACTGCGACAGCCCGCTGGTGGCGGGCGGGCTCAAGGAATTCGACCAGGCATCGGGAAACCTGCTGGCCTTCTACCGCACCTATCCGGGACACAGCGTCGCGCCGTCCATCTGGAGCAGTGCCGCGGTCAACGCCGCCGCGCGGACGGTCTTCGTGACCACGGGGAACGGACCCGGCGGCGACTCCGTATCCGTCGTCCGGCTGAGCGCGAGCGGCCTGGCGCGGCAGGACGCCTGGCAGGTTCCGGCTGGGCAGCACGGCTCGGACTCGGACTTCGGCGGATCGCCGACCCTGTTCTCCGCGGCGCTCGGCGGAGTCCGCACCGCCATGGTCGGAGCCTGCAATAAGGACGGCAGCTACTACGCCTGGCGGCAGGGTAACCTCAGCGCGGCCCGGCCTGGCAGCGCGCCGTCGGCGCGCCGTACACCTCGGGCCCGCAATGCGATGCGGCGGCCGTCTGGAACGGCATGCACCTGTTCGTAGCCGGGAACAGGACCACGATCAATGGCATCACCTACCCGGGCTCGATCCGGATGGTCAACCCCGCGACCGGCGACTACCTGTGGCAGCGCGGCCTGACCGGACCGCCGACCGGCTCGCCGACTCTGGACGGCGCCGGAGTGCTGGCCGTGACCGAGTACAGCAAGACCGGGCAGCTCGTCCTGCTCAACGCGGCAACCGGCGCCGTGCTCAGGACCGTCCCGGTCGGCCCCGACTTCGGCCAGCCGGTCTTCGCCGACAGCATGCTGCTGGTCCCGACCCAGAACCATGGCCTGTGGGCGTACAAGAGCTAGCAGGAGCGGGCAAGAGCTAGCGACCGCTTCGCCCCGATTCGGCCGCGGTCGTCGCGGCACGCCTGACTTCGCCGTGAGTGAGCGGGCAGCACGGCCTGGATCTAAGCTGCGGCCTGCGATCCGGCGCTGACCTGCTGTTTCGTTCCGGGGGCCGGCGCATGCCGGACGGAGTGCGGTCGATCGGGGGATGACCATGACTGCAGGCTGCGAGCATAGGCAGGGCCGGCAAGTCCGGCGGATCAGGCGGCCAGCCAGCCTGCTTGCCGCCGTCGCGATCAGCTCGGGACTCCTGGTGACTGCCGGGGCAGCCGCGGCCTTTGGCGCAGGACCGGGACCAGTCGGCACTGTCCCGGCCGTCCGGCACTGTCCCGGCTGGGACAGTCCCGGCTGGCACTGTCCTGGCCGGAACTGCGCCGCCACTACCCGCCGGCACCCGGGTTCTCGGCGCCGAGCCCCGGTCGGTCCGGCTGCATGTCACCCTGGTCCTCAGGTCGCGTGACGCCGCGGGAATGGCCAGGCTGGCGCAGCAGGTCTCGGCCGCCGTCATCGCCGCGGTTCCGCCAGTTCCTGCGGCCGCGCCAGGTCCAGGCCCGCTTCGGGTCCTCCTCGCACGCGGTTTCCGTGCTCCGATCCTGGCTGCGCGGCTACGGGTCTGACGGCCGGGCCCGCCACCGGCGATCGCCTCCTGCTCCCGGCGGCCGGGTCGGTCGCCGAGGTCGAGAAGGCGTTCCGCACGCCGATCCGGCTGGTGAGGCTGCCCGGCGGCCGGGTGGCGTACGCCAACAGCCGCCCGGCCGTGGTTCCCGCCGGCGCGGCGACCTGGGTGACCGGGATCATCGGCCTGGACAACCTCGTCATGCCCAGGCCCGCCCTGGCCCGCACCGCCACGGCCAGCCCCGCCACGGCCAGCGTCACAGGCCGCCCCGCAGCACTGCGGCAAGCGGCGCGCCCGAACCCGGGCCACCCGGTCACGGCCGCCGGCGCGGGACGGCCAGTCACGGCTACCGGCGCGGGACGGCCCTCCGCCGGGATACCGCGTGCCTGCCACGCCGCCAGGACTACCCCGGCCACGTTCACGGCGGACGAGATCGCCCGCGCCTACGGTTTCGACGCCGTCTATCACCGCGGCTTCCTCGGCCGCGGCAGCACCGTCGCGCTGTTCGAGGAGGCCGACTACGCCAGCTCCGATATCGCCACCTACACACGGTGCTACCGGATCAGGCCGGTCATCCGGCGGGTGCGGGTCGACGGCGGCACCACGATCAAGGCGTCCGGCCTGGCCGTTGAGGAAGAGACCTCGGACATCGAGACCGTGACCGGCCTGGCGCCACGGGCGCGCATCCTGGTCTACGAGGCTCCAGGCGGCAGCCTGGCCACGATGATCGACAACTATGCCGCGATCATGCAGCAGGACCGCGCCCAGGTGGTCAGCAGTTCCTATGGCTACTGCGAGCTGGCTCTTGCCGCCGGCCATCTGACCGTCATCCTGGCGGAAGCAGGAATCTTCGCCGACATGGCCATCCAGGGTCAGTCGATGCTGGCAGCCAGCGGCGACGCCGGATCGGAGCAGTGCCTGCCTTTCCTGGCGAGCCTGCACCGCCGCGCCTATCGGCTCGCCGTCGGAGACCCGGCCAGCCAGCCTTACGTCACCGGCGTCGGGGGGACCGCGATCGTCCGCTATGGCTTCCCGCCCGCGGAGGCGGCCTGGAATCAGACCGGTCCGCATGGCGATGGCTCGGGATTCCGTGCTCCGTTCGACGGCCGGAACGGTCGGCCGAAGGGGTACCCACGCAACTCGGCCGGCGACGGCGGCATTTCCGGCCTCTGGCGGATGCCGCGGTGGCAGGTCGGGTTCGATGCCAGCGGCAACAGCAGCGGTGTCCCCTGCGGCGCGCTCCGCGGCGGTCTGTGCCGCGAAGTGCCCGACGTTTCCGCGCTCGCGGCCGCTGATTCTCTCGCCACACCGGGGTACGCGATCTACGGGACGGCCGGAGTGTTCAACGGCCTCGGCTGGCAGAGCATCGGCGGAACGAGCCTCGCCTCGCCGCTGTGGGCCGCCCTGCTCGCGCTCGCCGACCAGCAGGCGCCGACCCATCGTCTCGGCCTGGTGTCACCGGCGCTTTACCAGATCGACCGCGCGGATCCTGGCACCTTCAACGACGTGACCGCCGGCGACAACAACTACCTGGCCAGGGCGGGCTCGCCGTCCAACGACACCTGCACCTACCGGGGCCTGCACCACCTCCCGTGCTACCGGGCCACCCGCGGCTACGACATGGCCACGGGCCTCGGCTCACCGCGCGCCTGCCGCCTCACCGCCGACCTCGCCCGGCTGCCGCGCTGAGCCGGTCAGGCGGGCAGGACGGCCACGTCATACTGCTTGCAGCGCGGATCCCTGGTCACCAGGGTCAGGTCGTCACACCGAGCCTGAGCGACCAGCATCCGGTCGAAAGGATCTCGGTGGAGCGGGGGAAGGTTACCGGCGGCGATGGCGTGATCGAAGCGGATGGACAGCTCCCTGAATCCGCTACCGCGAATCCGTTCAGGAAGCTCGGCTGGCTCGGTCAGCTTGCCGATCGCCTGCTTCATGCTGACTTCCCAGATGGTAGCTGCGCTGACCCAGATATCCGGCTCGTGGTCTAGCCGGGTCTTGATCTCCTCGGAGAGGGTCGGATCGTCGGTGAGCCACCAGAGCACCACGTGGGTATCGAGCAGGAGGCTCATGGCACCAGTCCGAAGTCGCGAGCAATAGCCTCGCTGACCTCGTCGGAATCCCAGTCATCAGCGACCACCAGCTTGCCGCGAAGCGAGCCGCGCCCGCGCCGGTCAATCCGATGAGCCAGCGGGACGACCTTGGCGACCGGGTTACCCGCGCGGCTGATGATGATCTCCTCGCCACGTTCGACTCGCTCGATGATCCGTGACAAGTTCGTCTTGGCATCGTGGATGTTGAACTGCGCGGCGGGCTCAGCTGACATGGGACCTCCTTAGCTAACAGGTTAGTCCCTTACGGGGCGAAGGTGCCAGCGGAGAGCCGCGCGGCAGCCTGGTGCGGCAGATGTCCGTAATGCATACTGAGTGGATGTTTGACCAGAAGGCGCAGGCTGAGGCGATGATCCTCGAAGACCTGGGCAGCGGAAACACCGTCAGCCGGGACATGCACGGCGTGGACTGGGACCACCACAAGTACATTCTCGAGGTCCGCCCGGCCGGCGAGGATCCGTTCCGGATCGAGACCAAGGCGAAGGTGCCCATCTTCTCCGCGCCGCAGCCAGGCGATCTCGTCATGTCATGTACGAGCACAAGAGCCCTAACAACCGAGATCCGGGTCGGACGCTCGGGTCGACCAGTCCGCGGCCTCGATAGCCGAGCATCCGAAATGCGAGTACTGCGCGCGCCCGCTGCCCTGCCAGCCGGCTCTCTGATGTCGGCATCGAGACCCGGCGCCCGCCCCTGACCGAGCGTGACCGAGCTACGCACCGCTCACACCGCCGACCTGGACGCGGCGACCAGGGCCGCGATCCGTGCCCTCATGGACGCGGCCTTTGACGGCGTAAGTGATGACACCTTCGACAACGTGCTCGGCGGCATCCACGCGCTCGTCCTGGACGGAGCGGAACTCATCGGCCACGCCAGCGTCGTCCAGCGGCGGATGCTGCACGGCGGCCGGACCCTGCGGGCCGGGTACATCGAGGGCGTGGCCGTGCGCGCGGACCGCCGCCGCCAGGGTCACGGCGACTCGATGATGTCCGTCCTGGAGCCGATCGTCCGATCGGCTTACCACCTCGGCGCCCTGGGCGCCAGCGCCGACGGCAGCTGGCTCTATACCGCCCGCGGCTGGCAGCTTTGGCGCGGGCCGACGTGCGCGCTCACCCCGGACGGGATCCGCCGCACCGCCGAGGCGGACGGCGCCGTCTATGTCCTGCCCGCTTCGGTGCCGCTCGACCTGGACGGCGAGCTCATCTGCGGCTGGCGGCCCGCCGCCCTGTGGTGACCACCAGCGCCGCAACGACCGGCTCCCGGACCCGGACGCGCCCCGGCTCAGCAGTTCATTTCAACAGCGATGGGCCTGTCACTGTTGAAACAGCCACGGCAATGGCCCACCGCTGTTGCAAGAGGCGACGCCCGACCGGGTCACGGGGCAGCGGGGACCGTGCTAGCCGTACCTGCGGTCGGGTATCCGCACGGTGGATCTCGTGCCCGCGCGCGGCGAGCATGGAGATGATGGTGGCCGGAGTGACCGGCACCGCAGGTCACAGGAGGCATCCCGATGCCCGTACTAACTACCAACGTCCCTTCCTCGCCGCCCGTCCTGATGAGACTCCTGGTCAGGTCACGGGAATACGGCAACCCCCGGGTGTGGATCCGGGTGCGCGTCGCCTGCGGCATCTTCAACGTCGCCCTGGGCGCCGCCTTGCTCGCTTCCGCCCGCTGGCTGGGGCCGCTAACTTGGCTGGCAGCGCTGCCGCTAGCGGGGGCGGCGCTGATCTTCTGGACCGTCTACCGCCTGCAGACCGGCCTCCGGAGCTAGCTTGGCCAGCAACGCCCGTTCCTCGCCGCCCGTCCTGATGAGATTCCTGGTCAGGTCACGGGAATACCGCAACCCCCAGGTGTGGATCCGGGTGCGCACTGCCTGCGGCATCTTCAACGTCGCCCTGGGCGTCCTCTTGCTTGCTTCGGTCCGCCAGCTGGGACCGCTGAGCTGGCTGGCAGCTCTGCCGCTAGCGGGGGCGGCGCTGATCTTCTGGACCGTCCACCGCCTACAGCAGGACAGCATCGGGCGGGTACGCGAGCTGGAGCAATCGCGCGCCCACGTGGTGGAGGACTCGGCGGCGAGGCTGCGCCTGATCGAGCGCGATCTGCACGACGGAGCGCAGGCGCAGATGGTCGCCGTCGCCATGAAGCTGGGCCTGGCCAGGGAGAAACTGGGCGGCGCGATCGACGGGAGCGTGCCGCCCGACCTTGAGCGGGTCCTCGAGCTGGTCGAGACGGCCCACCGCGGTGCCAAGCAGGCCATCGCCGAGCTGCGCGACCTGGCCCGCGGCATCCACCCGTCGGTGCTCGACCACGGCCTCGGCACCGCGCTCAGCACCCTCGCCGCGCGCGGTGATGTACCCATTGAGCTTGTCGTGGACCTGCCCGAGCGTCCGTCGGCCGCGATCGAGACCATCGCCTACTTCTGCGCGGCGGAACTACTAACCAACGTCAGCAAGCACAGCGGCGCTCGGCATGCCACCCTGGAGGCAGTCCGCGTGGGCGGACTGCTGCGGGTGCGGGTCAGCGACGACGGCCGCGGCGGCGCCCGCCTCGAAGCCAGCGGCGGCCTGGCCGGCCTCGCCGAGCGCATCAGAACCGTGGACGGCACGCTGCAGGTGAGCAGCCCGCCCGGAGGTCCCACGGCGGTGACCATCGACCTGCCGTCCCATGCCTGACCGAACTGGAGCGCCCGATGCGGATCGTGATCGCCGAGGACTCAGCAGTAGTCCGGGCTGGCTTGGTCGAGATTCTGGCCGATCGCGGGCACGAGGTGGTCGCCGCCGTCGGCAACGCCGAGGACCTGCGGGCGGCGGTGGACCAGCACCAGCCGGACGTCACCGTGGTCGACGTCCGGATGCCACCCGGCTATACCGATGAGGGACTGCGCGCCGCGATCGCGATCCGCCGCGACCACCCGGGGACCGGGGTGCTGGTGTTCTCCCAGTACATCGAGACGCGGTATGCGGCCGACCTGCTCGGCGCGGCGTCCGGCGCCGGTGCGGCCGGCGTCGGGTACCTGCTCAAGGACCGGGTCGCCGACGTCGGCGAGTTCGTCGAGGCGCTGAGCCGGGTGGCTGCCGGAGGTACCGCGCTCGATCCGGAGGTGGTGACGCAGCTGATGGGCGCCAGTCGCCGCACTGACAGGCTCAGCGCGCTCACGGCGAGGGAGCGCGAGGTGCTCGGGCTGATGGCGGAGGGCCGGTCCAACGGCGCGATCGCCGTGATTCTCGTGGTCTCGGAGCGGTCGGTAGAGAAGCACGTGGGGAACATTTTCAGCAAGCTCGGCCTGGCGCCGTCGGACGCCGATCACCGCCGGGTGCTCGCCGTCCTCCGCTACCTGGAGTCCTGACCGGCTGTCAGACGTTTGCTAGACAATTGTCTAACAGAGAACTATCCTGGTGACGTGGCGACATCACAGGTTGCGTTCCGCCCCACTGAGGAGGACCGCCGGATCATCGACGCGGCCAAGCGCCCCGATGAGAGCGTGACCGACGTGATTCGTCGCGCGTTGCGGCTGCTGGCACGCGAAGACTGGCTCAGGCAGGCGCGGGAGGACGCTGAACGGCTGGCCGATGAGGATCTGTCGGCCGAGCAGGACGCCTGGTGATCCGGGGCGCCGTTTACCGCGTGGACCTCGGCGAGGCCAAGCGTGGGTATGAGCAGCGAGGCAAGCGCTACGGCCTGGTCATTAGCCCGAGTTCGATGGCGCGGAGCGTCGCAACTATCGTGCCGACCTCGCGGAGCGCTCAACCGGCGGTGTTCCGCCCGACGCTGGAACTGCTCGGCCTGCCGACCCGGTTCCTGATCGACCACGTCAGATCAATAGACACCAAGTACTTCGACGGCGAGCCGGTCGCCTACCTTGAGCCGGACGAGATGGCGGAGATCGAGCACCCTCTCGCCAGGTACCTGGGTCTGGGACTGTGAGATACGCACAGTCCAGAAGTTCGATTCAGCTGGCCAGCGACGACGTCCAGGAGCGTCGGAATTCCAGGAGGAAATAGCATCGGCTTTTGTGTCCAGTGCTGGCGGGTCGCGCGCTTTACCCGGCGGGCTGGAGGTGTGAGCAACATTAGGCAACACCAGCGACAGGAACCTCCGACAGGCACCATTCATGAGCCCCCTTTCTGGACGCGGAGGCGCAGACGCACGCGCACCGCATCCGCGTCGGCTGAGACGCGGAGCTTGCGGAGGGACGCTCATGGGGCGTGCCATCTAGCTGAGACCGCTGCTGTCCGTTGGGTCCAACCTTTAGAGACGCAACGGTAATGCCAAACATGGGCCCTGACGTTGATTCAGCAGCGAGGGTTCACGGGATCGGCGAAAGTTGACAAACTTAGCCCTAGCGGTTTCGGCAATTCCGCTCGCGTTCCCAGCGCATCGGCGGCCTGGGGCCTGCGCGGAATGTTCGCCCTAACTGAGAGCACTGACCGCCGGAGGCCATATGGCGAAGCGACGTAGCGTTTGGGCCGAGTTGCAACGTGAACAAGCGCGTCGCCAACGCCTGCATCAGCAGGCAGACCGGGCAGCTGCGCAGGCAGCCTTGCGCCGGGCGCAGCAACACGAGCAGGCGATGAGAGCGGTGGCCCGCCAGGCGGCTGCTTCGGAGCGCGAGCGGAAGCAGCTGTACATTGCGGACCGCAAAGCGGACGCAACGACCATGTCGCGTGAGGTACAAGCCCGCGTCGCTGCATTGAACTCGATCCTTGCTGCCGGGACGAGCCGCGCACCGGATATTTCATTCACGTCCTTGAAGCAGCCGCTGAGACTGCCCGCGTTCGACCCCGGCGGACTCGGCGAGCCGATCGCCGAGCCGCGCTGGGAGCAATTCGCTCCGCAGGCACCAGGAGCCCTAGGCAGGATGTTCGGTGCGTCGGGGCGGTTTGAAAGAGAGCAGGCCGCTGCGCGTGGCGCCTACGAGCGCGAGGTCGCTAGGTATCACACGACCGAGGCGGACCGCCAGAAACGACTGGGGGAGCTCCGCGCCTCTTACGACCAGCAAGCAGCGGAGACAGCCAGGACGGTCATGGCGCATAACGCCGAGATTGACCAGCTCGAGCAGGACTTCCTGGCGGGGGAGCCGGAGGCAGTCGCTCAATTCGTCACTCTCGTGCTGGATTCCTCTGCCTACCCTGAGGGCTTCCCGCACCGCACTCGCGCCCTCTACCGCCGCGAGCCAAAGGAAGTCGTCGTCGAGTATGAACTTCCGCCTCAGCCGGTCATCCCGGTCGAGAGGGAATTCAAGTACGTGCAGGCTCGCGACGAGATCGATGCTGTCAGCCGGCCGGTCAGGGAGATCAAGGACCAGTACAGGGACCTTGTAGCGCAGGTAGCACTACGCACGATTCACGAAGTGTTCGTCGCCGATCCGGGCGAGGTAGCGGCAGTCGTCACGTTCAACGGCCACATATCTACTAAAGACCGCGCTACCGGCCAGCCAATCCGTCCCTGCCTGATCAGCGTCAGCGCGAGCCGCGACGAGTTCGGCTCTTTCGTATTGACTGACCTCGATCCAGTCGCGTGCCTGCACAGGCTCAATGCGCTGGTCTCGCGGCACCCCTTCGACCTAGAGGCCGTCCGCCCTGTGGTTGATTTCGAGACCTTGCTGTCCCAGTACAAGTTCGTCGAGGGCATGGACGCTGTGGCTGGCCTGGACAGTCGACCAGACCTGCTCGAGATGACGCCAACGGAGTTCGAGCATCTCGTCCGCCAGGTCTTCGAATCCATGGGGATGAAGTCGTGGAACACCCAGGCATCTAAGGATGACGGAGTCGATGCTGTAGCAATCAACGAGGATCCGGTGTTCGGCGGACTCTGCATCATTCAAGCGAAGCGTTATCGCGGCGCAGTAGGCGTTGAGGCAGTCCGCGCGCTAGCAGGTGTCATGGAGGACAAGCACGCGACGAAAGGCATCATGGTCACGACTTCCTGGGTCACGAAGGATGGCCACGCCTTTGCCACGCGCCATGGCCGTATGCAAGTCATGGAATGCGAAGAACTCAAGTTCCTATGCAAGGAGCACCTCGGCCTGGACATCCTCATTAGCCTGCCGAAGCCGCCGCCCGGACGGTGAGCCCGCAATAGTCATGCTGTTCATCGGCCGCTCGGCTGGCCAGAAGATGCGGCCGTCGGTCGGCGAGCGTCGCATGGTTGGAGCCGTCAGAATCACCACTGCCTACGGCGCCGCTGTGCCGAGACTGCGACTGCCGGTTTGCGCCCGGGCGTCATCGAGCAACTCGGACTGGCCCGACAGCTCAGTCGCGATCGGGACCCGGCCAGCCGAACGTCTTAGCGATTCCCGTGCGCTGCTTGTCGGTTAGGTGGTGACCACCGCTCCCGTGGTGCGACTGCTACGCCCTCCGTTGGGTATTGCCGGGCGATCGATGCGGCGTCTTCGTGATCACTGCGATCGACCTTGAGCGCCATGTGGGTGCCGAGCTTGGCTCGAGCCTGGTGCGACCTCGAGCGCGGGAGTCTCGCGCGCCGGGCCGGGCGCAAGAGCATGGAAGTCGATGATGCTCAGCCGTGCCGGAACTCGACGACGTCGCCGTCGCGCATCACGTACTCCTTGCCCTCGATCCTGGCCTTGCCCGCCGCTCGGGCGGCGGCGACCGACCCGGCCGCCATCAGGTCGTCGAAGGAGATGATCTCCGCCTTGATGAACCCGCGCTGGAAGTCACTGTGGATCACCCCGGCTGCCTCGGGCGCGGTCGCCCCGGCCTTGATCGTCCAGGCCCTGGCTTCCTTCGGCCCCGCGGTCAGGAACGTGGACAGGCCGAGCGCCGCGAAGCCCGCCCTGGCCAGCTGGTCCAGGCCCGGCTCCCCCAGGCCCAGCTCAGCGAGCAGCTCGGCGGCCTCGTCCGGCGGCAGGTCGGCGAGCTCGGCCTCGTCCTTGGCGTCCAGGAACACGGACTCGGCGGGCGCCACCAGCTTGGCGAGCCGGTCGCGCAGCGCGCTGTCGGCCAGCTCCCCGTCGCCAAGGAACTCAGCGTCGACGTTGAACGCGTACAGGAACGGCTTGGCGGTCAGCAGGGACAGCTCGCGCAGGTGCGCGAGGTCGATGCCTGCCTCGGCGGCACCGGCGGACAGCGTGGACCCCTGGTCGAGAACCTGCTCCGCCCTGGCCGCGGCATCGGCCACGGCGCTCCGTTCCGGATCCTTGGCGAATTTCGCTTCCTTGGCGAGTCGCGGCACGGCCTTCTCCAGCGTCTGGAGGTCGGCCAGGATCAGCTCGGTCGCGACCGTCTCGATGTCGCGCTCCGGCGACACGTCGCCGTCGACGTGGCTCACGTCGGGGTCGGTAAAGACCCGCACGACCTGGCAGATCGCGTCCGTCTCGCGGATGTGGGCGAGGAACTGGTTGCCGAGTCCCTGGCCCTGCGAGGCGCCGCGGACCAGGCCGGCGATGTCGACGAACCGCACCGTGGCCGGCACCACCCGGGCCGAGTTGTACAGCCCGGCCAGCGCGTCCAGGCGCGGGTCAGGGATGCCGACCACGCCGACGTTGGGCTCGATGGTCGCGAACGGGTAGTTGGACGCCAGCACGCTGGCCCGGGTCAGGGCGTTGAACAGGGTGGACTTGCCGACGTTGGGCAGGCCGACGATTCCGATCTCAAGGCTCACCGGTCGAGTCTAGGCGCCCCGGCGGGGTCGCCGGCCCGCGTGTCGGAGGCGCTGACTGTCGTAGCAGGCTGGAAACATGGCCGGATATGAACGCGATCTTGCTGCTGACCGGCCTCGCCATCGGCGCGCTGCTCGGTGCCGTGATCGGCTTCCTCTATGCGCGCGCTCGCCTGGCCACCGTCACCGCGGATCTCACCGCCCAGGCCCGCGCCGCCGACGAGCGCGCCCGCGCGGCCCGCGACCAGGCGGCCCTGATCGACGGCTACCTGGCCGAGCGGTTCCAGGCCCTGTCGGCGCAGGCGCTCGATGCCAGCCAGCAGCGCCTGCTCGAGGTCAGCGAGATCAGGATGCGCGCGGCGAACCTCAGCGCGGCCGGCGAGCTCGACTCCCGCCGGAACGCCGTCGAGCAGCTGGTCGAGCCCCTGCGGCAGACGCTGGCCAGGGTCGAGACGCAGCTGCGCGAGACCGAAGCGGCCAGGCAGAGCTCGCACGCGGCGCTGACCGAGCAGGTGAAGTTCGCCATGGCGACCTCCGAGCAGCTGCGCATGCAGACCCAGGCCCTGGTCACCGCGCTGCGACGCCCTGAGGCGCGTGGCCGCTGGGGTGAGATGCAGCTTCGCCGGGTGGTCGAGCTGGCTGGCATGAGCGCCCGCTGCGACTTCGACGAGCAGGTCACCGTGACCGACGGCGACGGCGCAGTGGCGCGCCCCGACATGGTGATCAGGCTCGCGGGCGGCAAGAACATCGTGGTGGACTCGAAGGTGTCGCTGGCGGCGTACCTGGAAGCCGCCGAGACCAGCGACGATGAGGTACGCGAGGCCCGGCTCGGCGCGCACGGCCGGCACGTGAAGGACCATGTCGACCGGCTGGCCGCCAAGTCGTACTGGTCGGCGCTGACCCCCGCGCCGGAGTTCGTCGTGCTGTTCATTCCCGGCGAGGCGTTCCTGGCTCCGGCCCTGGAACGCGAGCCCGCGCTGCTCGAGTACGCGATCTCCCGCCGGGTCCACATCGCAACGCCGACGACTCTGGTCACCATGCTGCGGACCGCGCAGTACGCCTGGCAGCAGGAGGCGCTGTCCGAGAACGCGCGGGCCGTTTTCGACCTCGGCCGGGAACTGTACGACCGGCTGAACGGGCTTGGCGGCCACGTCGAGCTGGTGGGCAAGTCGCTGGCCGGCGCGGTCGCCGCCTACAACCGGGCGGTCGGCGCGCTGGAAAGCAGGGTTCTGGTCACGGCCCGCAAGCTGAACCAGCTCGGAGTCACCGACGCGGCCCTGGCCGGGCCGGGCCCGGTCGAGGTATCGCCGCGGGCACTGTCCGCTCCCGAGCTCATGACCGACGCCGGGCCGGCGCTCAGCGCAGTGGTCAAGCGGATGCCCGGCAGCCCGCCGCCCGAGCCCATTTCGGAGAACGGAGCCCACCCGCCCGTCCCGGACCGGCAGGGCGAGACCCGGACGATCGGAGCAGCCAGTTGACCAGCCGGAGGAGCCTGCCGCAGTTCGCGTGGCCCGACCTGTGGCCGCCGATGGGAGCTCGCGCGGCTGCCGTCGCCATGTTCTTCGTGTTTCTGCTCACCGACCTGACCGCCAGCTGGCTGCACGTGGTCGCGCTGACCGGATTCGGCTTCGCGGCGGGCAGCGCAGCCGCGGCGGGCCGCACCAGGCGGCATGACCTGCTTCTCGTCGCCACCTCGCCGCCGCTGATCTTCCTGGCCGCGGTGACGTGCGCCGAGCTCATCACGCTGCACCTGAATCACGTGGCGGCCTCGGCCGGGCTGGTGCTCGCGGGCATCTTCCTGACCCTGAGCACGGCCGCGCCGTGGATGTTCGGCGGGCTGGCGGGGGCGCTGCTGATCGCGACCGTGCGCGGGCTGCCGCAGTGCGTTCGCGAGCTGCAGGCCGAGCTCTCGGGCACGGCGCTGCCCGGCGAGTGACCGCCGCCCGGCGGCCGGACCGTACGGCAGGCCCTAGTGTCGCGGCGGGCGCAGCTCGCGCGGCAGCGCGAAGGACATGTGCTCTTCCACGGCCTCGACCTCTTCGACCGTGCTGAAGCCGGCCTGAGCCAGCCGGTCGAGCACCTGGTCGACCAGCTCCTCGGGAACCGACGCGCCGCTCGTCACCCCGACCGTGGTGGCGGATTCCAGCCAGGACGGCTCGATGGCCGCGCAGTCGTCGACCAGGTGAGCGGCGGTCGCGCCGGAATCGAGCGCGACCTCGACGAGGCGGACTGAGTTGGACGAGTTCGCCGAGCCGACCACGATCACGACGTCGGACTCCTTGGCGATCTGCTTCACCGCCACCTGGCGGTTCTGCGTCGCGTAGCAGATGTCGTCACTCGGCGGGTTCATCAGCAGCGGAAGCCGGTCCCGCAGCGCCGCGACCGTCTGGGTGGTCTCGTCGACCGACAGCGTCGTCTGGGACAGCCAGACCACCTTGGCCGGATCACGAACCTCGATGCTGGCGGCGTCGGCCGGGCCGTCGACGAGCCGGATGTTCTCCGGCGCCTCCCCGGTCGTGCCGATGACTTCCTCGTGGCCTTCGTGTCCGATCAGCAGGATGTCGTAGTCCTGGGCCGCGAACCGGCGCGCCTCGTTGTGCACCTTGGTGACCAGCGGGCAGGTCGCGTCGATGGTCCGCAGGCTGCGGTCCTTGGCTTCATCGTGCACGCCAGGAGCGACGCCGTGCGCGGAGAAGACGACCACGGCCCCCTCGGGGACCTCGTCGGTCTCTTCCACGAAGATCGCGCCGCGCTGCTCGAGGGTCCGTACCACGTGCGTGTTGTGCACGATCTGCTTGCGCACGTAGACGGGCGCCCCGAACTGCTCGATCGCTCGCTCGACGGTCTGGACCGCGCGGTCGACACCCGCACAGTAGCCGCGCGGTTTCGCAAGCAGGACGCGCCTGGTCGGTTCGGACATGACATCCATGGTAGGCGAACTCCGCAGTCTCTCCGCGGCGCGGGCGGCTGCTCACCGGCGGCACGCCGTCGAGAGAACTCCCGTCAGCAGCACTTATGCGGGACGATGTCGGGTGGAGGTCAGGGCGCGGAGGAGGCTGCCGCGGGCGCGACTGCGCGGCCCGGGCCCCGGGTGAGGAGGCGACGATGGTGCGATTGCCGGACGCAGCCGGGCAGGTCAGGAATGCTCCGGTCAAGGCGATACGGGGGTTTTTCGCCGGAATCGGGCAGCTGCTGCTCGCCGCGGACCGCTTCCGCGCTGAGGAAGCCGAGCGCGAGCGGGCCGACGAAGAGCAGCACGACCCGTTCACGACGCTGGTGCGCGAGTCAGCCGTTAGGGACGGCCAGCCGCCGGAGCCGCGCCGATTCCGCTCGCTGGACTCGACTGGCAACGTCAGGGTGCTGACCGCCGCGGAGGCCGCCGCCGAAGCTGCCATCGTGGCCGCTGCCGGGGCCGAGGCCGACGCCCCGTCGCCGGAAGCGGATCCGCCGGAAGCGGGCCAGCCGGAAGCGGGCCAGCCGGAAGCGGGCCAGCCGGAACGGGCCAGCCGACAGCGGCCGGCCGTTCGGCCGCGGCCGGCCGTTCGGCCGCAGCCGGCCGTTCGGCCGCTGGCCCGCGCACCGGGACGCGGGCCGCGGTGGCCGCTGTTCCCGCCGCCCGGAGCGCACCGGAACCCGTCGCGCCGGAACCCGTCGCGCCGGAACCCGTCCCGCCGGAGCCCGTCGCACCGGAATCCGCGGCGCCGACACCCCCCGCGCAGGCGCCAGTCGTCGCGCCGGAACCTGCCGCCGCCGCTGGCCTGCCTGTTCCTGGCTACGACGGCCTTTCGCTGCCGTCGCTCAGGTCGCGACTGCGCGTCCTGGACGCCGCGCAGCTCCGGGTGCTGGTCGACTACGAGAAAGCGCACGCGAGCCGGAGCGACGTCGTGACGATGTTCGAGCGACGGATCGCCAAGCTCGAAGCGGCCGGGTCGCCATCGTGACGAATGTGGGGCGCCGGTTCGCCAAGCTCGAAGCAGCCGGGCGTCATGCCGCTTGAGACCAGCGCCGAGACGCCGATCCCGGTCCGGACCGCGCTGCGGCTGGTGGGCGAGTGGATCGGCCGGCTCGGCCGGGTCTGGGTCGAAGGTCAGATCGCCGAGCTCAGCAAGCGCGGCAGCACCGTCTACCTGACGCTGCGCGACCCGGTCGCCACCGTGTCGGTGCGGGTGATCTGCCCGCGTCAGGTGTTCGACGCCGCTGAGCCGGAACCGGCCGAAGGCGCCCGCGTCGTCGTCTGGGCCAGACCGGATTTCAGCATGACCAGAGGGTCGTTCTCGCTGAGCGCTCTCGAACTGCGCGCGGTCGGGATCGGCGAGCTTCTCGCCCGGCTGGAGCGGCTCAGGCGCGAGCTCGCCGCTGAGGGACTGTTCGCGGCCGAGCGTAAGCGGCGGCCGCCCTTCCTGCCCGGCCTGGTCGGGCTGATCTGCGGGCGAGACTCGGCGGCCGAGCGCGATGTGCTCGAGAACGCGGCCCGCCGCTGGCCATCGGTGCGCTTCAGGGTCGAGCAGGTGGCCGTCCAGGGACCGTACGCGGTGACGGAGGTCACCGACGCCCTGCGCGCTCTTGACGCCGACCGGGCGGTCGACGTGATCATCATCGCCCGGGGCGGCGGGTCGATCGAGGACCTGCTCCCGTTCTCGGACGAGACCTTGATCCGTGCCGTGGCATCATGCCGGACGCCGGTGGTCAGCGCGATCGGCCATGAGCAGGACACCCCGCTCCTCGACCTGGTGGCCGATATCCGGGCGTCGACGCCAACCGACGCCGCGCGCCGGGTGGTACCCGACATCAGCGAGCAGATCGCGATCGTCGCCGAACTGAGGGCGCGGGCGCGCCGGCAGCTGGCCGGGCGCCTGGACCGGGAGGCTGCGTGGCTCGCCGGCATCAGGTCCAGGCCAGCGCTGGCCAGTCCGGCAGCCGAGATTGACCGCCGGCATGAGCAGGTGATCGCCCTGACGGAGCGCGCCCGGCGGTGCCTCGCCGCGGGACTCGATCGAGCCGGAGCTGACCTTTCCCATACCAGGGCGCGGCTGATCGCGCTGTCCCCCGCGGCCACTCTTCGCCGTGGCTACGCGATCGTCCAGCGGGCCGACACGACCGTGGTGCGCTCGGCGCAGGACGTCGCGCCAGCCGAGCCGCTGCTGGTCCGGCTCGCCGATGACCAGATCCACGTGACAGTGAGCGACCATATAGCTACTTCCTGAAACGGCCGTGGGAACGCTCTTTATTACTTACTCTCCGTGGCGTTTCCTCGCGCGAGCTTGAGGCGAAAACTAAACTGTCGCGCAGAGCAACTGCGATCAACAGGTGGCGCAGGGCAGAGAGCCGAGACTCCTGCCCAGAAATGCCTGCTCGGAGGGGGGACGCGCCGGCGAAATGCCGGGCGCTCAGTCAATCGTGCATCTGTAATTGACTACGACGCACAATCAGGGAGGGCATGTCGTGCCGGTACGGCCAACCTCTGCCGAGATCGGCGAATCGGCTGTGGAAACCACGACGATAGGCGATGCCCGTCGGCCTGGCACCGGGCAACGCGGAGAGAAGCTAGCCAGTACCGAGCCGACGGCCACCGAGGGGCAGTCCGGCACCGGACCCGCGGCTAGCGCTACGCCGGCGAACCCCGGCGCCGGAGAGCGCGCCGCCGGCACGCCGGGGCGCGCACCCGGCCTCGACGGCGTGCGGGCCCTGGCCGTCCTGGCCGTGCTGGCCTTTCACGAGAGCCTGCCCTGGATACCGGGCGGCTTCCTCGGCGTCGACGTCTTCTTCGTGCTCAGCGGCTACCTGATCACCAACTTGCTCGCCGCCAAGTTCGGCCGGGACGGCAATATCGGGCTCCCCGGTTTCTATCAGCGTCGCGCGCGCCGGCTGCTGCCCGCCCTGGCCCTGATGCTGCTGACCGTGACGGCCGCGGTAAGCGTGCTCGAACCTGGTCAGCGAGGCGGGCTGCGACCTGCCTTGCTCGGTGCGATCAGCTACACCAGCAACTGGTGGCAGGCGTTCGCGCACCAGTCCTACTTCACGCTCTACGGGCCGCCGCCGGCGTTCGAGCACCTGTGGTCACTCGCCGTCGAGGAGCAGTTCTACCTCCTCTGGCCGCTGCTGCTGACCGGGATCCTGGTCTTGGTGCGCCGGCCGGCCGCGCGGGCGGCGTTCGCCTGGGCCGGGGCGCTGGCCTCGGCGCTGGCCATGCTCGTCAGCTACGTGCCGGGTTCGGATCCCTCGCTGGTCTACTACGGCACGGACACCCACGCGAGCGCGCTGATGATCGGCGCCGCGCTGGCGCTGACCTGGCCGCTCGCGAAGGTCGCCGCGGCCGGCGGCCGGGTGCGGCTGAGCCTGGACCTCGCGGGCGCGGCCGGCCTGGTGATCCTGGCCTGGGCCGTCTGGCACCTGTCCGGCAGCAACCCGGCGGTCTACCCGTACGGCCTGGTGCTCGCCGCGCTCGCGTCGGGCGGCCTGATCCTGGCCGCGGCGGCACCCGGCCGGATCGGCACCCTGCTGTCCGCGGGGCCGCTGCGCTGGCTGGGCATCCGGTCCTACGGGATTTACCTGTGGCACTGGCCCGTCATCGCGATCACGGCGGGCATCGCGCCGCGGGCGGCCACCTCGGCTCCCGCCCGCCTGATCGACGCCGTGCTGCCGATCGGGCTGGCCGCGGCTTCCTGGCGCTGGCTCGAAGAGCCCATTCTGCGCAACGGGCTGCGCGCCGAACTCGCCCGCCGATTCCGGCTCATGCTGCTCGCGCCGAGGGAAGCCCTGCGAAATCCGTCGGCCGCCGGGTGGCTGGTGACCGCGGCGGCGCTGGTCGCGGTGGCCTCGCTGGCGGGGTACGGAATCCTGACCCCGCAGACCGGGCCGTCCCTGCAGGCTCAGATCGCCCAGGGTGCTCGGGTCAGCGCGACGACGCTGCCCCCGGCGCAGCCCGCCGGGCAGCCCGCTCCGTGGTGGACCGTGCCGGGACGGCTGCCCTTCCGGGTGACCATCCGCACCACGCCATCCAGGCCATCCAGGCCGCCCCGGGTGGCGGGCCGCAGCGTGATGGCGATCGGCGACTCCGTCATGCTGGCCTCGGCGCCCGAGCTGGCCCAGGACCTGCCCGGGATCTACATCAACGCGAAGGTCAGCCGGGCGATGATCGCCGGCATCTCGATCGTCGACCAGCTGGCCAGGGCCGGCCGGCTCCGGCGGGTGGTGATCGTCGGCCTGGGCACCAACGGCCCGGTCACCTCCGATCAGATCAGCGAGCTCAGGAAGGCCGTCGGTGACCGGTGGCTGGTCCTGGTCAATACGTTCGTGCCGCGATCCTGGGAGCACGAGGTCAACTCGACGCTGGCCAGTGCGGCGAGGCGCTACCCGAACGTGCTGCTCGCCAACTGGTACGCCGCGATCGAGCCGCACCAGGGTCTGCTGTGGAGCGACGATATTCATCCGCAGCCGATCGGCGGGAAGCTGTACGCGAAGGTCCTGCGCTCGATCGTGCAGCGCGCGCTTGACCGGCGGCCCAGGCTGATGCGGTCCGCGCCGCGACCGCAACACGTTCCGCTCAGCGGCTTCCTTCTGCACGCCAGTTACGCGACGCTGTACTAGTGCCGAAGGAAACCGCCGCCGAGCGCCTGGGCTACGAGCAGGCTCGCGACCAGCTAGCCGACCTCGTCAAGCGGCTCGAGGCAGGCGGCCTGACCCTCGAGCAGTCCCTTGAGCTCTGGGAACGCGGCGAGCGCCTGGCCACGATCTGCGAGGAGTGGCTCGAGGGCGCTCGAGCCAGGCTGGCCGCGGCGATCAGCTCGCCGCCGGCCGGGGCCGCCGGCGGCGAGGACGATCCGGCGAGGCCGTTCTGAGCGGCGGCGCTGCCCGGGAGACAGAACCGGGACCGAGCCTGCGCGGCCACGCTGGCAGTTACTTCCCCGGGAGACCAAGCGATGGCTAGCGACATTCCGCCGATAACACCGGGTACCGAGCCGAGTGCTCCCGACCGCAACCTGGCGCTCGAGCTGGCCAGGGTGACCGAGGCCGCGGCGCTGGCCGCGGCCAGGTGGGTCGGCCGGGGCGACAAGAACGGCGCCGACGGCGCGGCCGTGAGCGCGATGCGGCAGCTGATCAGCACGGTGTCGATGAACGGCGTGGTCGTGATCGGCGAGGGCGAGAAGGACCGCGCTCCGATGCTGTTCAACGGAGAGCAGGTCGGTGACGGCACGGGCCCGGACTGCGACGTCGCGGTCGACCCGATCGACGGCACCAGGCTGACGGCGAACGGCATGCCGAACGCCGTCTCGGTCATCGCCGTCAGCGCCCGGGGGTCGATGTATGACCCGACCGCGGTCTTCTACATGTCCAAGCTGGTCGCCGGCCCGGAGGCGGCGGAGGTCGTGGACATCGACGCGCCCCCGGCCGCCAATATCGCGGCCGTGGCCCGGGCCAAGCGGCGCGCTCCGCACGACGTGACCGTGGTCATCCTGGACCGGCCCCGGCATGCCGAGCTGATCGCGCAGGTGCGCGAGGCGGGCGCCCGGATCAAGCTGATCACCGACGGCGACGTGGCCGGGGCCATCCTGGCGGCGACGGACGGGAGCGGGGTCGACCTGCTGCTCGGCATCGGCGGCACGCCGGAGGGCATCATCGCCGCCTGCGCGATCAAGTGCATCGGCGGAGTCATTCTCGGCAAGCTGGCGCCGCGTGACGATGCGGAGCGGGACCGGGCCATCGGCGCCGGGCATGACCTCGACCGGGTGCTGACCACCGAGGACCTGGTCTCGTCCGACGACGCGTTCTTCGCCGCCACCGGGATCACCGACGGCGAGCTGATCCAGGGCGTGCGCTACAAGTCGGGCGGCGCGACGACCCACTCGCTGGTGATGCGGGCCAGGTCGGGAACGATCCGCAACATTCACAGCGAGCACGCGCTGTGGAAGGTGTCCCGGTACTCGGTCGTGCCCTACTGAGGGATCGCTACCGGCCGCCGGCGCTGGGGCGTAGCGACCGGCGCAGCCCGGAACGCCAGCGCGACCTGCGGACCGTGACGGCCTTCACCGCGCCGCCGAGCGTCAGCGTGCGGACCTCGATCACCGCCCCGCCGGGCCCGGCCGCTCCGGCGGCCATGGTCCGGCCGCGCACGCTCCTGGTCCCCATGAACGACCGTCCGGCCATCTCGACCGCGACGCCCGCCGGCACGATGAGCCTGACCTGGCCGGCGACGGCCGTGGCGTAGATCGTCACCCGCTGGCTCTGCAGCACGGCGTCGCGCAGGTCCAGCACGACGTTGCCGAACAAGGCGGTGACCGACAGCACCTCGGGCACCACCCAGCGGCCGTCGCGGCGCTCCCTGGCGAAGGCGGCCAGCACCGAGCGCCGCGGGTAGAGCTTGATCGGCTGCCCGGACGGCAACGTCAGGTCAGCGGTCAGCCGGGTCAGCTCGCCGAGTGTCCTGGCCGCCAGCGCTCGCTCCGAGCGCTCGGCATGCTCGGGCAGGGTCAGCCGGCCGTCGCCCGCGGCCTCGCTGAGCAGCGTGACCACCAGCTCGCGGTCCGCGTCCGACGCGCGCAGCTCATGGGGTCCTGGCCGCGAGCTCACATCCTGACGATACCGGACCGCCATGCCGCTGGCCGGATTCGAAGCCGGTCAGCTGGAGTAGCGCTCCCGGGCGGCGTTCCCCACCGGGCAGCCGCCCCCGGCACCGCGGCAGACGCCGATGTCGCACAGCCGGCAGATCCAGCGGGTCGCACCGGGCCCGCGCATCATGCCGACGAGCACCTTCCCGGCGAGAAGCCCGAACGTCTCGCGCTCGGCCTCGGACAGGACGGCGAGCGAACGCTCGAGCACCGCCGCCCGGGCCAGGGACACCCGCGCGGCCGCCTGCCTGCCCGCCTCGGTCAGCGCGACCGAGGTGCTGCGGCCGTCGGCACCGGGAGCCCGCAGCACGTAGCCGGACTCCTCCAGCCGGTCGAGCAGCCGGACCGTGCCCGACGACGTCAGGCCGAGGACCTGGCGGAGCCGGTCCACCGACGGGCCGTCGAGAAAGTGCAGCAGCGCGGAGAGCGCCGCCGCGGCCGACTCCGACCGGCCCGCCGCTGCGGCCGTCGCGTCGGCGGCCTGGTCCGCGACCACCAGCGAGAGCGCCCCGAAGACGTTGGCCGCGCGGTCCAGGGTGACCGGCTCGTCCGGAGCGGGATCCCGGTCCTGGCCGGCCGCAGGACCCGGGCGGGCCGCGGGGCCCGGACCGGCCGCGGGGCCCGGGCCGGCGGCAACGGCGGGCTCAGCCAAGCTCGTAGTCGAGGGTGAAGGTACCGCCCGATCCGCCGGTGGTAACCGCCTCCCCGGTGCCGCGCAGGCCGCGCAGGTCACCGGTGGCCGAGCCCTCGACAACCTGCCAGAGCGTCCGGGCCTGCCCGTTCTCGAAGCTGCCGTCGGCACGGACGACGAAGCTGCCCGACCGGCCAGCAAGCTCCCCGGCCGTCTGCTGGAAGCCGGTGAACGAGGCCGTGCCGTCCTGCCCGTAGCACATCACCGCTTCCCAGCCGCCCTCCCCCTTCAGGTCGCCGTCGAAGCCGAACGTCACGTGAGCCTTGGTCAGCTTGCCGCCGCCGTCCAGCTCCTCGTAGGTGTTCTCGTCCCAGCCAGCAACCGTGAACGTGCCTGTCGCGTGCGCTGCCATGCTGCCTCCACCCGATAGATGTGTGAGTCACACACTAATCTAGCTGCCCGGCCGGAACAGGGTCCGGGCGGGGCAGCTGCCCGGCCGGAACGGATCCGGCGGGGACCGGCCAGCGCCTAGCGGCCGGCGGCGCTCCACTCGCCGCCCAGGGCGACCCGGAGCGCGTTCTCCGCCGCATCCACCGCCGCGCGCGCCGTGATCGCATGCGTGTGCGCACGGTCGAGCTCGTCCAGGGCGATGCAGTCGAACGCGACGCGCACGTCATGCCCGGCCTGCTGCAACTGGCGGGCGGCCTCGGCCAGGTCGACGCCGTTGTGGTTGCCGTTACCTTCAGCAATGTCAGTCATCGGCCATGTCCTTCACGGTCGGGGGCCGCGATCCAGCTCCGATGCAAGCCACCTACCCCGGTCGCACCGCCGCACTCGCGCGGCCATCGGGCTCGGCAGCCGGCGCTGGTCCGCCTGCCGTTCGCGCCAGCATCGCGAACTACGATGAGATCATCCCTGGTCCCGCACGAGGATGTGCCATTGATGCCCGATTTCAGCTACACCGACCTGCTGCCACTCGGTCCGGACACCACGCAGTACCGCCTGGTGAGCGAGGCGGGAGTCGCCACGCGCAGTGCGTTGAAGCGCGAATTCCTCGAGGTTGAGCCGCAGGCGCTGACCCTGCTCACGGCGGAAGCCATGCACGACATCGCGCACCTGCTGCGCCCCGCTCACCTGCGGCAGCTGCGGTCGATCCTGGACGATCCGCAGGCCTCGCCGAACGATCGCTTCGTGGCCAGTGACCTGCTCAGGAATGCCTGCATCGCGGCGGGCGGGGTGCTGCCGATGTGCCAGGACACCGGCACCGCGATCGTCATGGGCAAGCGCGGCCAGCAGGTGCTGACCAGCGGCCGCGACGAGGAGCACATCGCGCGCGGTGTCTACGACGCGTATACCAGGCTGAACCTGCGGTACTCCCAGCTGGCGCCGCTGACGATGTGGGAGGAGCGCAACACGGGCAGCAACCTGCCCGCCCAGATCGAGCTGTACGCGACCGACGGCGCCGAGTACAAGTTCCTGTTCATGGCCAAGGGCGGCGGCTCGGCGAACAAGTCCTACCTGTACCAGGAGACCAAGGCGGTGCTGAACCCGGAGCGGATGGCGGCGTTCCTGGCCGAGAAGCTCCGCGCGATCGGAACGGCCGCCTGCCCGCCGTACCATCTGGCCATCGTGGTCGGCGGCACCAGCGCGGAGTACGCGCTGAAGACCGCCAAGTACGCCTCGGCCAAGTACCTCGACTCGCTGCCGGTCGCCGGCTCGGCGGGCGGACACGGGTTCCGCGACGTCGAGCTCGAGCAGGCGGTCCTGGAGATCACCAGGCGCAGCGGCATCGGCGCGCAGTTCGGCGGCAAGTACTTCTGCCACGACGTCCGGGTGATCAGGCTGCCCCGGCACGGGGCCTCCTGCCCGGTCGCCATCGCGGTGTCGTGCTCGGCCGACCGGCAGGCGCTCGGCAAGATCACCCGCGACGGCATCTTCCTGGAGCAGCTGGAGACCGACCCGGCGCAGTACCTGCCCGATGCCGAGGACGACGAGCTCGACGGCGACGTGGTCAGGATCGACCTGTCCCGGCCGATGAGCGAGATCCGGGCCGAGCTGTCGAGGTACCCGATCAGGACCAGGCTGTCGCTGACCGGACCGCTCGTGGTCGCGCGGGACATCGCGCACGCCAAGATCGCCGACCGGCTGGCCGAGGGCGAGCCGATGCCCGGCTACCTGCGCGATCACGCGGTCTACTACGCGGGACCGGCCAAGACGCCGCAGGGGTACGCGTCCGGGTCGTTCGGCCCGACCACGGCCGGGCGGATGGACAGCTACGTCGACCAATTCCAGGCGGCCGGCGGATCGCTGGTGATGCTGGCCAAGGGGAACCGGTCGGCCGCGGTAACCGACGCGTGCCAGCGGCACGGCGGGTTCTACCTGGGATCCATCGGCGGCGCGGCGGCCAAGCTGGCGCAGGAGTGCATCACCAAGGTCGAGGTGCTCGAGTACCCCGAGCTCGGGATGGAGGCCGTCTGGCGGATCGAGGTCCGCGACTTCCCCGCCTTCATCATCGTCGACGACAAGGGCAACGACTTCTTCGCCGACGTCACCTCCCCGCAGACCCCGCTGCTGACCATCGGCACCGCCCCCTGAGGCGGCCGCCCGGCGGGCGCTGACGGCCAGCGGGCATCATCGTTACATGACTGCAGCGCCGTCGGACGACAGGTTCCGGATCGAGCACGATTCGATGGGCGAGGTCCATGTGGCCCGCGACGCCCTGTGGGGCGCGCAGACCGAGCGGGCCAGGGTGCACTCCGTCTCCGGCGACAAGATGCCGCGCGAGGTGATCATCGCACTGGCCCGGATCAAGTCGGCGGCTGCGGCGGTCAACGCCGACCTCGGCGTCATCGATGCCGACATGGCACGGGCCATCCAGGACGCGGCCCGCGAGATCGCCGTAGGCGAGCTGGGCGACGGCGGCCACTTCGAGCACTTCCCGCTGGACGTGTTCCAGACCGGCTCGGGCACGTCGACGAACATGAACGCCAACGAGGTCATCGCGACGCTCGCCACGCGCAGGCTGGGCCGTCCGGTGCACCCCAACGACCACGTCAACGCGTCCCAGTCGTCCAACGACGTGTTCCCGTCCGCCGTGCACCTGGCCGCGGCCAGGACGCTCGGCGTACTGACCCGCAGCCTGCGCCACCTAGCCGAGGCGCTCGAGGCCAAGGCGTCCGAGTTCGCCGACGTGGTCAAGAGCGGCCGGACGCACCTGATGGACGCCGTGCCGGTCACGCTCGGGCCAGGAGTTCAGCGGGTACGCGGCCGCGGTCAGGCACGGCATCGACCGGATCCGGGCCGTCCTGCCTGAGGTGCGAGAGCTTCCGCTGGGCGGCACGGCCGTGGGAACCGGCCTGAACGCCCCGCCTGGATTCGCCGCGGCCGTGATCGGGCGGCTGGCCAGCGAGCAATCGTCGTTCACCGAGGCGGCCAACCACTTCGAGGCGGCGGGCGGCCGGGACGCGCTGGTCGCCGCGAGCGGCGTGCTGCGCACGGTCGCCGTGAGCCTGTACAAGATCTGCAACGACCTGCGGCTGATGGGATCGGGCCCGCGGACCGGACTGGCCGAGATTTCGATCCCCGAGCTCCAGCCCGGCTCCTCGATCATGCCGGGCAAGGTCAACCCGGTGATCTGCGAGATGGTCTGCCAGGCCTGCGCCCAGGTGATGGGCAACGATGTCACGGTCGGATTCGCCGGAGCGGCGGGCAACTTCGAGCTCAACGTCATGGTCCCGGTCATCGCCAGGAACCTGCTCGGCTCGGCGAACCTGCTGACCTCGGGCGCGCTACTGCTCGCCGACCGGTGCGTGGCCGGGATCACGACCGACCCGCAGCGGCTGCGCCGGCTGGCCGAGTCCTCGCCGGCGATCGTGACCGCGCTCAACCGGTACATCGGTTACGAGGCTGCCGCGGCGGTCGCGCACGAGGCGCTGGCAACCGGGCAGACGATCAGGGACGTGGTGATCTCCCGCGGTCATGTCGGGCGCGGCGAGATCACTGCGGACCAGCTGGATAAGGCGCTGGATGTGCTCGCGATGACCAGGCCCGGTGAATGAGCAAATCCGTGGCTGAATTCCCATCAACCTCACAGAAATCTGCCAGCCACCGCGCGTAGATTGCAGCCCATGCAATCCGCTTCCCGGACTGGCCACCTGGTGGCCGGGCGCTACCGGCTGCTCAGGCAGCTCGGTCGCGGCGCGATGGGTATCGTCTGGCACGGTCGTGACGAGCTGCTTGACCGCGAGGTCGCCGTGAAGCAGATCGTCCTGGCTCCGATGGCATCGGACGCCGACGCGCGGGAGAGCTTCGAGCGCACGATCCGCGAGGCCAGGACGGCCGCCCGGCTCAGCCATCCCGGCGTGGTCACCGTCTTCGACGTGGTCGAAGAGGCCGGAATGCCGTGGATCGTCATGGAGCTGATCCAGGCCAGGCCACTGGACCAGGTCATCGCCGAGGACGGCCCGCTGACGCCGGCTCAGGCCGCCCAGCTCGGCCTGCGGCTGCTCGACGCCCTGTCGACCGCGCACGCGGCCGGGGTACTGCACCGCGACGTCAAGCCGAGCAACGTCCTGATCTGCCCGGATGGGAAGGCCATCCTCTCCGACTTCGGCATCGCCACGATCCAGGGCGATCCCGCCATGACCCAGGCGGGGATGATCGCCGGGACCCCCGGGTTCTCCCCGCCGGAGCGGGTCCGCGGAGCCGAGGCGACGCCGGCCTCGGATCTATGGTCACTCGGCGCCACCTTGTACGCCGCGGTCGAGGGCCGCGGCCCGTTCGACCGGGCCGGAGGGTCGGCGGCGATCGTGGCCAGCATCGCGACCGAGCCGGCCCCGCGGGCGCCGTCGGCCGGCCCGCTGGCGCCGGTGATCGACATGCTGCTGCGCGCTGACCCCGAGCAGCGTCCCGATGCCGCCGCCGCCGCGCGGATGCTGACCACCGCCTGGACCACGGCGCGCCGTTCCGATCGGCTGGGACCAGCGGCCGGATTCCCGGCCGGCGGGCGGCCCGGATCCCTGACCGGGTCGCGGGGCGGGTCCCTGGCCGGTCGGCGGGCCGGATCCCTGGCCGGCTCCCCCGCCGGGCCGCAAGCAGTGTCGACGGCCGGGTCGGTGGCCGGGTCGGTGGCCAGCGCCGGACCTGAGCCGCTCGACTCGCATGGTCCGCTCCCGGGCGCCGAGGCCGAGGCCGGCCTGCTGACCGCCGCGGCCGGCCTGGATGCGACCACGGCGACCCAGATCGTGACGGTCCCCGGACCCGAGACAGACGCCCAGCGATCCGGCGCTGCCGGTCTCGCCGCCGCGGCTGGTGCCGCCGGCGGCGCGCCCGCGCTGGCCGACTCGGCCACGGCGCGCGCCGCGCCCGCTCGCGGGTCCGGCACCGGCCGCCCGGATGCCTGCGCTGACACCGGCCGCTCCGGTCAGCCCGGCGCCATCGCGGCGACCAGCGTGGTGCCGGATCTGATGGCCACGCCGGTCTTCGCTGAGCTCAAGATGCCCGGGCCGGCGACTGCGCTCGGCGAGGGCGGAGCGGACGCCAGCACGGACCCGGACGCCAGCACGGGCCCGGACTACGGCTCGGGCGGGCGCCCCGGCCCGCAACCGGACGCCGCGGGCCGGACAGCCGCCTCGGCCGGGCGTCAGCCAGCCTCCTGGCGATCGCTCGGCATGGGTATCAGCAGCCTGGCGCACTCCAGGCGCGGCCTGGTGCTGACCGCTCCGATCGCCGCATCGGCCCTGGTGGTCGCCATCGTGTTCCTTGCCTTCCCGGGCTTCCGCAGCCTGATTTCGCACCTGCCGGCCAGCAGCGCGATCGGCTCGGGTCCCGGTCGCGGAGTCCGGCTGAGCAGCGGGCCTGGCACCGGCGGGCAGTCACGAGCGGGCGGGTCGGCTGGCCGCCAGGGCAGCTCGGGAGCACGGGCCCCGGCGGGCAGTCACGGCGCGGCGGGGCAGCCGACACCCGGCGGCCCGTCGGGGGCCCCCTCATCGCCGGGACGGACCAGCCCGTCCGGCCAGCCATCGTCGACGGGCAGCCCGACGACGTCGCCCACACCGAGTCCCTCGCCGTCCCCCAGCCAGACCAGCCCGACGTCCACGGGCGGCACGCTACCGGCCGGCTACGCCTGGAAATCGGAGTCGGCTCAGAGCCTCGGCACGACCGCCGGCTTCCGGCTCGCCGCCCCGGCCGGCTGGCTGATGACCCCGGGCCTGCAGACCTACATCAGCCCCGCGCTCGGCCACGCGCGGCTCGGGATCGACCTGGCCCCGTTCGCCGTGCAGGCGCCGGTCCGTGAGGCCCGGCAACTGCAGGCGTCGGCGATAGCTCACCACCGCTATCGCGGCTACCATCTGGTGTCGATCGTGGGAATCACGTACCACGGCTGGCCAGCGGCCTCCTGGACGTTCTGGTGGAAGCCGCTGACCAGCCCGAGGATCGACGTAACTGAGATCATCTTCACGGCCCGGACGTCAGCGGGCCCGCAGCCGTACATCCTGTCGATGGCCGCGCCTGCCACGCACGCCGCATCGGCGAGTCATGTCCTGCGGATCGCGCTGCGAACGTTCACGCCCCTGCCGTGACGAACCCTGATCTCCTGCGGCCGGAACTCCTGCCACGGAAGTCCTGCCACGGAAGTCCTAGTACCAGCCAGAACTAGTCTCATGCGCCCAGGCGCCGCACGGTGAGCCGTAGCTGGCCCGGATGTATCCGAGTCCCCAGCGGATCTGGGTCGCCGGATTGGTGGCCCAGTCGGCGCCGGCCGTCGCCATCTTCGATCCGGGCAGCGCCTGGGGGATACCGTACGCGCCGGACGACGGGTTGGCGGCGTCGGGATTCCAGCCGCTCTCGCGGTCCCACAGCAGATTCAGGCAGCTGAACTCGCTCGACGACCAGCCGAAGCCGGACAGCATCGCCTTGGCGATCTGCTGCGGCGTGCCGGCCAGCTCCCGGCGGCGCTCGGCTGCCTGCTGACGCTGCGCGGCCGCCTGAAGCGTGGCCTTCCGCGCGGCGGCCTTCACCTTCGCGGCCTGCACGGCCTCGGCGTAGCGTGCGTTCATTGCCTGCCGGGCCGCGAGGGCCGGGTACTCCGGCTGGGCTCGCTGGCCGCTTGTACCCTGCTGGCCGCCCGTGCCCTGCTGGCCGCCCGTGCCCTGCTGGCCGCCCGTGCCCTGCTGGCCTGCGGCCGGAGCCCGTGACCGGTAGCCAGGGCCAGGTCGGCGGTCGCGCCCAGCGACCGGGCGCCGTCGGCGGACGAGGTGAACAGGCCGGGGCCAGCCGCGATGACGGTCGCCGCAAGTGACGCGGCGGCGACGGAGCCGGCCGCCGCGGAGATCGTGGATCGCGACGGTTTCCGATAGATACGACGATAGTGGGACAAGAGGTGCCTTCGCTCGGGCGCTCGCGCGCCGGACTTCCACCCGAGACACTGCCGCTGGCGTCAGTCGCCAGCACCGGGCAGCGGCGTGCGGACGTGTCGCGAGGGCAGGGCGACGGGGGGTTGCGTCAGTAAAGAACGCCAGGAGCGTCACGCACGCTGGGTGCTGTCAGCCATCCACCTTGCCTGACGGAAATTGGTGTTCTCGACCGGCCCGGCGTCAATGACCCGTGAGATATCTCACACGGCAAGGTAACTCTGAGTAATGGCGTTTCTACTCTCAGAGAGAGTGCCCAGTTCAGTGGCGGCCAGAACTGCGGTCCGCACGGGCCTTGACCGGTAGGCCGGCCGTGCCGGGGCGCCGGGCATCGCCCCTGGCTAGTACCAGCTATGGCCCTGCCAGAAAGCCCAGGCGTTACACGGGCTGCCGTAGCGATCCTTGATGTAGCCCAGGCCCCACTTGATCTGCGTGGTCGGGTTCGTCTGCCAGTTCGGCCCGGCGCTGGCCATCTTCGATCCGGGCAGCGCCTGCGGGATGCCGTAGGCGCCGCTGGCGTTGGCCGCGTTATAGCGCCAGTTGCTCTCCCTGGTCCAGATGTTGTTCAGGCAGCCGAACTGCTGCTTGGCGTTGAAGCCGAAGGACGGAAGCAGCCCGTACGCGATGGCCTGCGCGGTGCCCGGGTTGGGCGGCGGCGCATAGACGGTGACCACGCCACCACCGCCAGAGCCGCCCGTCGCCGGCGGGGGCGGCACCTTGGCCACCCGCGGCGAGCCGACGACCTTGAAGCTCTTGGTCGCAGCGGCCATCAGGATCATGTTCTGGCGCTGGTGCACCAGCTGAGCGCCCTGCTGACTGGCGGGAATCGCGGTCAGCGCCTCAGCGAGCGGATTGGCCTGCACGGCGAACTGGCCGATCACGTACTCAGCGCCAGCGGCGACGAAGATCGCCGAGACGACGGTCGTGAGCAAGAAGGCACGAACGCTTCTGCGCGGCCGACGTCCGCCGCTTCTGCGCGGCCGGCTTCCATCGGCCACGCGCCTCCGGTGCTGGGACAATGCCGTCCTTCCGTGGGCCAAGCAGGCCGGGCGGGTCGCCAGGCGCGCAGGACCGCTGCGGTTGAGGCAGCGAGTCGTGTAGCGGTGCAGCTACCCAAAGTGGCATGCCGATTATGGGGCAGAACCACCGAAATAAGGAGCCAACTCCGCTGCCGCACCACGTTGCCAGAAGTGACGGACTCGACCAAGCGTTTCAGCAGAAAAAGTTGGGGTGTCGCGAGAGGAAATTGTGTCGGGCGGATCACGGATTGGCAATCAGTATCGTAACGATCACCAGGCGTAACCGTTATCAGCTTGTGACCACTAGTTGAGGGCGTGGCTAGCGACCGGAGCCGGCCCGACACGCCGGCACTACCCTGGAATCGAGGTTCGGGTTAGCTTGTGAAGCGAGCTGACACCCGCGAACGGACGAGGCGATGAGCAAGGAAGAAACTGAGCAGGCGGGCCGCGGCCGGCCGGCCAGGACGCAGCGCCAGGCATGGACGCTGGGCGTCGGGCAGGCCGAGTCGGTACTCGCCGGAGCGCGCAACGCCCTGTTCGTGATGACCGGCATCCTCATCGTGATCTGGGTCATCCAGCTCGTGAATGCGGCGGACAGCTACCACCTGACCCTGAACTACGGGATCAGGCCGCGGGACCTGGGCAGCCTGCCCTACATCCTGACGGCGCCGTTCCTGCACTTCAGCTGGACCCACATCGAGGGCAACTCGGGCCCGCTGTTCATCTTCGGGTTCCTGGCGGCCTACCGCGGGCTCGCGAAGTTCGCGGCCGTCACGGCGGTCGTGATCGTGACCAGCGGGCTGGCGGCATGGTTCTTCGAGTCGCCGGGCAGCGTCGGCGCCGGCGCCAGCGGCGTGGTCTTCGGCTACTTCGGCTACATCATGGTCCGCGGCATCTTCGACCGGCACGCCATCGACGTTCTGGTCGGGGCCGTGATGGCGCTCTGCTTCGCCTACCAGTTCGCCGTGCTGCTGCCGCATCAGGGGATCGGCTGGCAGGCGCACCTGGGCGGCCTGGTCGGCGGGATACTCTCCGGCTGGCTCTTCAGGGACCGGCGCGCCGCCCGGGCCGTGAAGCCCGCTCGCGGTACCGCGGCGCGCGGTACGACCGGGACCGCCGTCCTGCCCGCGGCCGGGGACAGCCTCGCCGCGCCCGGCGCCTCGACCACCAAGAAGGGCGCCGACAGCGGCAAGGGCCTCGTGGTCGACCCGTCCAACCCGCGGGCCGACCTCTACAAGCAGCTCGACGACCTGGGCCTCTAGCGCGCTAGCCGGGGCTACTTGCGGACGCGGAACCGCAGGATGGTGACGGGCCCCGACGACGTGCTGCTGACCGGTTCGAGGTCGACCCTGGGCAGGCCAGGGGACGAGAAGCGGGTGCCGTCGCCGAGCAGCACCGGCAGGACATACACCATGATCTCGTCGACGAGCCCGCGCTGCAGGCACTGGCCGGCCACGTCAGCGCCGAGGATCTCCAGGTTCTTGCCGCCCGCGGCGTCCAGTGCCGTGGCGACCGCTGCCCCGATGTCACCGGTGAGGTACGTGACCCCGAGGGCCGGCGGGTCCGGCGGCCTGTGGGTGAGGACGAACGTGGGTCCGGAGAAGGGGTAGCCGTCGTCGCTCGACGCCGCCCCCCGCGCCTGCTCGGCGTCCATCCTGTCGCCCACCTCGTCAGTCCTCCGGCCCACGAGCATGGCGCCGGTGGCCGCCGCGATCTCCGCCATCCAGGCCGCCTGCGGCGTCACGTAGTCGAAGATCCAGTCCATCGCGTCACCGGGACCGGCGATGAAGCCGTCAAGTGACATCGACCTGTTCACGACCACCTTGCCGGTCCCGGTACCGGTATGGCCCATTTTTTCCTCCGGAGGTCTTGGATGGCGGAAGTCACGGCTGGCGGCGCCGGCAGACGCCGGCGCGCTGCCCGATCGCCACGATATCGACCCGGCGGGCATTCCCGTCGATCCGGTAGATCACCCGGCAGTCCCCGCGCGCCGCGCGCTGTGTGCAGGCCTTCCAGGCCGAGTCCGCCACAGCTCACCGGCCCGGGATCAGCCGCTTGGCCTCATCCGTCCTGAGCACACGCCCCCGCCGGCTGCGAGGCTGGGGGATCAGCACGGCCGATACCGCTCCCGCTCCCGCGCCCGCGAGCCCGGTTTCATGATCGCGGCGAGTTGACCGCGTGATAACACGAGAACTCACCGTGATCATGGGCACGGCCGCGGGAGCCGCGGTGGCGCGGCGCAGGAGCCGCCTGCCAGCCGGCGACCGGGCGTCGATGCCGGGCTGAGAGGCTTGACTTAAAGTTGACTTTAAGTTACACACTCGCCCTATGACTGATGCGAGAACGGTCCGGGCCTACTCCTATGCGGACCTGCCTGACCTGATGGCGCTGATGACCGGCGACGAGAAGCACGACCTGGCCGCCGAGTCGACCCTCGACGTGCTGTGGGTGCTCTATGATCGCGTGCTGCGGCTCGGCCCGGCGACCGCGGACGCCGAGTCCAGGGACAGGTTCTACCTCTCCAAGGGCCACGGACCGACGGCTTTCTACGCCATCCTGACCGCTAAAGGTTTCCTCCAGCCTGATGCCCTGCCCGGATACGGCCGGTTCGACTCCGTGCTTGGCCAGCATCCGGACCGCAATCTCGTCCCGGGGGCGGAGATCTCCAGCGGCTCGCTCGGCCACGGCCTGCCGCTGGCCGTCGGCACTGCCCTCGGCCTGCGCGCGATGGGCCTGACGGACGACCGCGTCTTCGTGCTGACCGGCGACGGCGAGCTGGACGAGGGCTCCGGTCACGAGGCGATCGCCTTTGCCGGCCGTGCCGGGCTCGACGCCCTGCACTGCATCGTCGTGGACAACTCATCGGCCAGCTACGGCTGGCCAGGCGGAATCGAGGCCCGCTTCGCGGCCGAGGGCTGGTCCGCGGTCCGCGTCAGCGGGCGCGACCACGACGCGATCGGGGCCGCGCTGACCGCCCCGCACGCCGGCCGACCGCACGCCATCGTTGCCGTCATCTAAGGAGGAAGCACATGGACACGATGCGGGAGCGCTTCGCGAGCGTGGCGGCCGGCCTGCTGGACACGGACCCGCGCATCGCGGTGGTACTGGCCGACATCAGCGCGGACGCCTTCGCCGGCGCCCGCCGGCGCCACCCCGACCGGGTCGTCAACCTCGGCATCAGGGAGCAGTTGCTGATCAGCGTGGCCGGCGGGATGGCGCTGGCCGGGATGCGACCGATCGCCCATACTTTCGCGAGCTTCCTGGTCGAGCGGCCGTTCGAGCAGATCAAGCTGGACCTGAACCACCAGGATGTCGGCGCCGTACTGGTCAGCTCGGGGGCCTCGTTCGACTACTCGGCGGCCGGGCGCACCCACCAGTCGCCCGGCGACGTCGCGCTGCTCGGCACGCTCCCCGGCTGGACGGTGCACGTTCCCGGTCACCCCGATGAGGCGGGAACCATGCTGCGTGCCGCTGCCGCCGCCAGCGGCCGGGTCTACCTCCGGCTGTCCGCGCTGGCCAACACGGCTCCGCTGGCCGGCCGCGGCGAGGGATTCACCGTGCTGCGGCGGGGGACCCAGGCGACGATCGTCGCCGTCGGGCCGCTGGCCGACGCGGTCATCGAGGCAACCAGCGGAATGGACGTCACCGTGCTGTACGCCGCGACCGTCCGGCCGTTCGACCGGCACACCCTGCGGGCCACGCTTGGCGCGCCGGTCGTCGTGCTCGTGGAGCCGTATCTGGCCGGCACGTCGGTGGCGGAGGTCGCGAGTGCCCTGGCTGACCTGCCGCACCGGGTGCTCGGGCTGGGCGTGAGCCGCGAGGAACTGCGGCGGTACGGGACCCCAGAGGAGCATCAGGCCGCGCACGGCCTGGACGCCGCGTCGCTGCGCGAGCGGATGGCGGAATTCCTCGGCGCGGGCCTGGTGGCCTCCGGGCCGGGAGAGGCGGAGGGCCGCCATCGCCTGCCTGCCCGGTCGATGGCCTGACCGGGCGGCGGCTCGGGCCGCGCTGACGCTCGCTTAGCCTCTTGGCATGCAGACATTGCCCCGCCGGACCGAGCGGCTGATGCTGCGGCCGTTCCGGCATGGTGACGAGCAGGATGTCCTGGCCTACCGGAGCCGCGAGGACGTCGTGCGCTACATGCCGACTGATCCGCTGCGGCAGGACGCTGCCGAGGCGTTCATCGCCGAGCGGCTCACGGCCACCCAGATCGCGGCCGACAACGACCGGATGATCCTGGCGGTCGAACACGAGGGCCTGGTAATTGGCGACCTGCTGATCAAGGCGGGCCTGATGGCGGACCGCCAGGCTGAGATCGGCTGGGCCTTCAACCCCGATTTCCACGGCCGGGGCCTGGCCACCGAGGCAGCCCGCGAGCTGCTCGCGCTCGCCTTCGGCGGCCTGGCCATGCACCGCGCCTGGGCTCAGCTCGATCCGAGGAACACGGCGTCGGCTCGCCTCTGCGAGCGGCTTGGCATGCGGCAGGAGGGCCATTTCCGGCAGGACATGTGGTTCAAGGGCGAGTGGGGCGACACCGCCGTCTACGCCCTGCTGGCCGCCGAGTGGCGCGACCGGTCACGATGACGGGCGGTCAGAACGGCACCGGTGCCGTGCCGAGGACCTCGATCTGGTCCAGGTCCGCGGCTGGTCCGGCAAGCGGGTCCGCGGACAGGTAGGTGCGGCCCGCTGATTCGTCAGTGGCGAGCCGCACGGCCAGTCCGAGCGGAATCCTGGAGTGCTCGGGCGCGGTCCCTGAGGTGGCGAAGCCTGGCCGGTCCGACCGCCCGCGGACCAGGCGGGCCAGGCTGACCAGCGGCTCGATCACCTCGATCGGGTAATCGGTGCCGACCAGCAGCGGTGTCCCCGATGCCGCCAGCGCCGCCCACGGGTAAGCGGTCGCCGCCCGGCCGGCGCCGAGGGCGACCGGAACCTGGGCGGCGTCGGTCACGGGGAACGAGGGCTGGATGCACACGTGCACGCCGAGCTCGGCGATCCGCTCGGCAACGCCGGCCGGCAGGATGCTGCCGTGCTCGATCCTGGGCCTGGCCGCCGCGACCGCCCGCCGGTCGTTTCCCCAGGCGAGCTCGTATGCGTCGAGCACGGCCTCGACCGCCCGGTCGCCGATCGCGTGCGTCGCGATCCGCCAGCCCCGGGCGGCGAAGGGCTCGATCCGCCGCGCGAGCGCGGAGGCATCGGCGAACAGGATGCCGTCGCTCTGCTCGTCTTCGAAGCTGCGGCACATCGCGCAGGTACGCGGCACCAGCCAGCCGTCCGCGTAGAACTTGATCCCGTCGAGCCTGACCCACGGGCCGCAGTCCGACCGCCTGGACTCGAGCTCGGCCGCGGCGGACTGCTCGGCCAGCCCGCTGGCCAGGTAGATCCGCACCCTGGCCGGCAGCGGGCTGTCCTGGCCGATGGCGTCCAGCGCGTCGAGGTACCGCCAGCGGCGCATCCCCATTTCCGTGACCTCGACCAGGCCGGCCTGCGCGGCGCGGGACAGGCCGCCGTGCAGGCGGCGGGCCAGCTGGCCGAGCGGCTCACCGCCGGCCGTCCCGGAGCCGTCCGCCGGGCCGGGGCCAGCGGGCTCGGGCACGTCCATCGGCGTCACGCCGTCGCGCCACACCCGCTCGTGAAAGGCCCGGACGGTGGTCCCGTGCCAGCCGAACGGTATCCCGGCGGAGTCCTTCAGCAGGTGGGTGTGATGATCAACGAAGCCGCCCGTCGCGACGGTGCTTCCCGCCAGGTTCATGGGCTACATCATGGCTGCCTCGCCGCGGCCCGAGTTTGCCGCCCGCCGGCTGGTCAGCCATTCAGCAGCTGGCGGGCCATCACCACGCGCTGGATCTGGTTGGTGCCCTCGTAGATCTGGGTGATCTTCGCGTCGCGCATCATTCGCTCGACGGGATAATCGTGCACGTACCCGTAGCCGCCCAGGAGCTGCACCGCGTCGGTCGTGACCTCCATCGCCACGTCGGAGGCGAAGCACTTGCAGGCCGACGAGATGAAGGTCAGGTCGGGGACCTTCGCCCCCCGGCTCGCACGCTCGGACCGGGCCGCCGCGGCGTAGGTGAGCTGCCGGGCCGCCTCCACCTTCATGGCCATGTCGGCCAGCATGAACTGGATGCCCTGGAACTCCGCGATAGCCTGGCCGAACTGCTTGCGCTCCCGCACGTAGCCGACCGCGTAGTCGAGCGCGCCCTGGGCGATGCCGAGCGCCTGAGCGGCGATCGTGATCCTGGTGTGGTCCAGCGTGGCGAGCGCCGTCCGGAATCCGCTGCCTGCCTCGCCGATCATCCGGTCGGCGGGAATCATGCAGTTGTCGAAATACAGCTCGCAGGTCGGCGAGCCCTTGATCCCGAGCTTGTGCTCGGGCGCCCCGACCGAGAACCCTGGGTCGTCTTTCTCGACGACGAACGCGGAGATGCCGCGGGCGCCGACATCCGGCTCGGTCACGGCCATGACCGTGTAGAACCGGGACACGCCTGCGTTGGTGATCCAGCGCTTGGTCCCGTTCAAAATGTAGGTGTCGCCCTCGCGGACGGCGCGGGTGCGCATCGCCGCGGCGTCGGATCCTGCCTCCGGCTCTGACAGCGCGTAGGAGAACAGGGCCTCGCCGCGGGCGACGGGCGGCAGGTAGCGCTGCTTCAGGTCCTCTGCTCCAGCGAGCAGCAGCGGCACCGTGCCGAGCTTGTTGACGGCCGGGATGAGCGAGCTGGACGCGCAGGCGCGGGCGACCTCCTCGATCACGATCACCGTCGCGAGGGCGTCAGCCCCGGCGCCGCCGTACGCCTCCGGGATGTGCACGGCCTGCAGGTCGGCTTTGACCAGCGCGTCGTGCGCCTCCTGCGGGAACCGCGGCGCCTGGTCGACCTCGGCCGCGTACGGGGCGATCTTGTCGTCGGCCAGCTGGCGGACCGACTCGCGAAGCGCCTCGTGCTCCTCGGACGGGGCATAGGCGGCAAAGTCAGAGCTCATGTACCCGATGGTAGCCAAGCGCCCGAGCCGGACGTCGACGGCGGAGCCAGCCCCGATCCCGTGGCCCGGGGCGAATAGGTTAGCTGCGACGGAGCCGCTCGCAGCGCGGCAGCTCGGCGCGAGCCATGCGCACGTCCGTCAGCCCGAGGATTCGCCTAGTCAGCGGGGAAGGCGGACGTGAACCCAGTCGAAGCTCCGACCAGCGCACCAGCCGCCAGAGCGCTGCTCTCTGCCGCGGGCCGGAAACTGCTCGACCGCCTGGCCGGCGAGGACGTCGGCGCTGACCGGGCGCTGGCGTTGTCCGCATCGCTGCGCCGGGGGTATCCGGCCGAACTCGTCGCGGCGGCCCTGACGCAGCAGGCGCTGCGAACGGCTGCGCGGGCCAAGTTCAGCCGCGCCGATCAGATGCTTTTCACCCGGGCCGGGCTTGAGCAGGCATCTTCCGAGGTGACCGCGCGCCACGCGGCGGCCAGGTTCGCCGGCGCACGGGTCGTGGCCGACCTGTGCTGCGGCATCGGCGGAAACCTCGTCGCGCTGGCCGCCGCGGCGGGGTCCGCCGTGGTCGGCGTCGACGCCGACCCGACCAGCCTGGCGTTCGCGCGACATAACGTCGCCATGCACGCGCCGGCGGCACCGGCCGGATTCGTCTGCGCGGACGTGACGCACCTGCCGCTGTCCGGGTTCGGGGCCGTGTTCATCGACCCGGCTCGGCGGGACGAGCACGGGCGGCTGCCGGCGGGCCGGTACGAGCCGCCGCTCGCCTGGTGCCTGCGGCTGGCCGACGCCGTCCGGCGGGTCGGCGTCAAGGCCGCCCCCGGCCTGAGGCGCGACCTGGTTCCGCCCGGCTGGGAGACCGAGTTCGTCGCGGTCGGCCGGGAGCTGAAGGAGGCCATGCTGTGGTCCCCGGCCCTGGCCGCCGGTGGCGTGACCAGCCGGGCAACTGTGCTGCCGGCGGGTGACACGCTGACCGCGTCGGCCTCGGATCCGCCGCAGCCGCCGGTTCCGCTGGCTCCTCCCGGTGGCTACCTGCTCGATCCGAGCCCGGCTGTCACCAGGGCCGGACTGGTGGCCGACCTGGCCCGGCTGACCGGCGCGTGGCAGATCGACCCGATGATCGCGTTCCTGTCGTCGGACGAGCCCCTGCGGACCCCGTTCGCGCGGACGCTGCGGGTCCTGGAGTCGGCACCGTGGCACGAGAAACGGTTCGCCCGCCGGCTGCGCGAGCTTGGCATCGGCTCGGCCGATATCCGCAGGCGCGGGCTGGCGGGCGACGTCACGCAGATCCACCGCCGGCTCGGCCTGCGCGGCCCCGGCGCGGCCACCATCGTCCTGACCAGGGTCCAGAACCGCCCCTGGGCCCTCATCTGCACCCCCCTCCCCCGGCCTGACCCCGCCTGAACCCGCCCCCTGCAACTCGGCGCCGTGCGGGGCAGGCGGTTTCGCGGGCGGGTTAGCCGGGGTTGCCGGTGCGGAAGTGCTTGCCGAAACCGGCCATTCCTGAGCCGGTCGGGTAGCCGGACCGGTGCAGGACGTGCGCCTCGGCGTAGTTGTGCCGGCCGGTGCGGACCGGCGGCGGTGACACGGACTGCACGCTGGCGGCGCTGCAGACCGCGGCCGCGTCGTTGGCCGGCCCCGGCACCTCGCTGCTGGTCGGGATGACGCCAGGCGGGACGGGCCGGCGGCGCTCGCGGCGCAGCACGTCACCGAGGTTCTCCGCGCTGGCGTCCCTGGCGGTCAGCGACTGGAGCCCGAAGGTGGACTCGATCAGCTTCAGCGTCGAGGTGTGCTCGAACGGTCCGTGATGGATGACCTGGGCCGGAGCCAGGTTCGACACCACGATGGCGGGCACCCGGAAGCCGAGCTGAGTGTAGTCGGGGATCAGCTGGCCGTCGGTCGGCGTGCTGCCGTCTCCGGTGTGATCCACGTCGGCCGGGTTGGTGTCATCGACGACGTGCGGCGGCGGGACATGGTCGTAGAAGCCGCCCCACTCGTCGAAGGTGACCACGAAGACCGTGTTGTCCAGGTACCCCGCGTCGGCCAGGGCGTGGTACGCGTCGGCGATGAACCGCTCGCCGAGCCGGATGTCAGCCAGCGGGTGGTCGTCGGCCGAGGTTCCGTTGCCCTCGGTGTCGAACGCCGGGTCGATGAAGCTGACGTTCGGCAGGTTGCCCTGGGCCACGGTGTCGATGAACGACGGCGTGGTGACCGGAATCCCGAGCGCATCGGTGTCGCCGTCGGCGAACGGGTGCCAGAACGGGAAGTACTTCAGGCCCCAGAGCGCCTGGAATGGCAGGTCCCTGAAGAAGTACCCGCCGGTCGGGATGCCGCTGGTATTCGGGATCGGCGAGAGCTGATCCCAGATCGTCGGCAGCGTCGAGATCGTGGTGTTGTTGTGGTCCCGGTCGGTCCGCGCGGCGTGCTGGTAGAACCGGTTGGGGAAGGTCTCGCCGGCGAACGAGCAGAAGTAGCGGTCCAGGACCGTGTAGTTCTCGGCCAGCGCCCCGATCACCGGCAGGTCGGGCGCCTCCTTCCGCCCGCGGACCCGGCCGCCATCGTGGCGGAAATTGGTGTAGTAGCCGATCGGGAAGGTGTTGGCGGCCGCCAGCGTCACGCCCGGATTATCGGCCGGCGGAGTCGGCCGCTGGAGAAACCCGTCCATCTTGCCGAAGTTGTGCTGGATCAGGAAACCTTCCCAGCTGTGGTCGGGGTCGCTGTAGCCGCAGCCCTGGAAGTCAGGCGCGAGCGGGTAGTTGGGATACACGTTGCCGTCGGTCGACAGGAAGGTCAGGTCGTGCCGCCCGTCGGCGCCCGGCAGCCAGCCGAGGAAATGGTCGAACGACCGGTTCTCCATCATCAGCACGACGACATGTTCGACCCCGGCCGAGCCGTGCGGATGGTGCGCGGCGATGGCTCGCGCCGCGGTCTGGGAAAGGTATTCGGTGCCCGTCATGGCGGTGCCCGTCGACGCGGCCATGAGCTGAAGAAAGGTGCGACGCGTAAGCATAAGTATCAGTATGAGCACATTCGTGAACGCCAGACAAGCATGACATGACGGCGCTGTGACATCGCGCTGATCAGACGCTACGTCCGTTGCTCGGCCCGTTTCGCGCGCAGGGCGGCGCCCTTGGCCTGGGCCGCCTGCCGCAGCTCGTCGGCGAAGTCGACGAGCCTTTGCTGCAGCCGGGAGTCGGACACGGCGAGAATCCGCACGGCCAGCAGGCCGGCGTTGCGGGCGCCGCCGACGGCGACCGTGGCGACCGGGATCCCGGCCGGCATCTGGACGATCGACAGCAGCGAGTCCATCCCGTCGAGGTGCGCGAGCGGCACGGGCACGCCGATCACCGGCAGCGGCGTGACCGCGGCGAGCATGCCGGGCAGGTGGGCCGCGCCGCCGGCCCCGGCGATGATCACCTTCAGCCCGCGAGCCGCCGCGGCGCCGCCGTAGCCGATCATGTCGTGCGGCATCCGGTGCGCGGACACGACGTCGGCCTCGTGCGGGACGCCGAACTCGTCCAGGACAGCCGCCGCGGCCTGCATCACCGGCCAGTCCGAGTCACTGCCCATGACCACGCCAACCTGCGGCTGCCCGCTCATCAGCTGCTCCTGCCTAGTCTTCGGTCCCGTGGCTGAGGTAGTTCGCGGCCCGCCAGGCCCGGTCGCGCAGCGCCGCCACGTCCTGGCCGGCGACCGTGACGTGGCCGACCTTGCGGCCCGGCCGGATCGACTTGCCGTACAGGTGCACCTTTACCCCCGGGTCGGCCGCCATCACGTGGATCAGCCGCGAGTACAGGTCGGGCTCGCCGCCGAGCACGTTGACCATCACCGCGGCCGCCGACGTCGGCGCCGGCGCGCCGAGCGGCAGGTCGAGCACGGCCCGCAGGTGCTGCTCGAATTGCGAGGTCATGGCCCCGTCGATGGTCCAGTGGCCGCAGTTGTGCGGCCGCATGGCCAGCTCGTTGATGATCAGCTCGTCCCCGACGGCGAACAGCTCCACCGCGAGCAGCCCGGTGACGTCAAGTTCGGCCGCGATGGCGAGCCCGAGCTGCTGCGCCCGCATGGCGGCGCCGGGCTCCAGGTCCGGCGCCGGGGCGATGACCTCGCGGCAGATCCCGTCTTCCTGGACGGTCTGCACGACCGGGTACACCGCGCCCTGCCCCGCGGGCGACCGGGCCACCAGCACCGCGAGCTCGCGGTCGAACGGCACGTACTCCTCGACGAGCAGGCCGATTCCGTGGGCCATCACATCGGCGGCTGAGCTCTCGTTCTCGCAGATCCAGACGCCCTTGCCGTCGTAGCCGCCGGACGTGGCCTTCAGCACCACCGGCCAGCCACCGCCCTGCGCCGCGAAGCCGGCGACCTCGTCCGGTCCCGACACCGAGCGGTACCTCGGGCACCGCGCGCCCAGCGCCCGGAGCGAGCCGAGCGCGCTGAGCCGGTCCCGCATCGCCGCCTTGTCCTGGGCGAAGCGCAGCGCCTGGCCACCGGGCCGGACCGCCGTGACGGCCTCGAGCGCGGCCAGGTGCTCCCCCGGCACGTGCTCATGATCGAAGGTCACGACGTCGCAGCCCGCGCCGAACGCCAGCACGTCGTCCGCGCGGCGGTAGTCGCCGGTCTGGGTGTGCGCGCTGACCTGGGCGGCGCTGTCGGCGGCCGTGTCGGCGAGGACCCGGAACTCGATGCCGAGCCCGATCGCCGCCTGGGCCGTCATCCGGGCCAGCTGACCGCCGCCGACCATCCCGACGACCGGCTGCCGGTCCTGTTCTCCGGCCCGGGCCGGCTGCGGAACGCCCACCCGCCGTAGCCTACGAGGTCACCGGCCTCATCCTCAGGCCGGACCGGCCACGACCGGCTCGTCCAGCCGCTCGAGAACAGGCTGCGGGAAGATAACGGCGAACGTGGCCGGCCGCGGCCGGACCAGGACCAGCTGGCCGCCGTCGGAGGAGGCGACCGACTTGGCCAGCGCGAGGCCGAGTCCGGTCCCGCCGGCACCGCTCACGCTCCGCTCGAAGATCCGGTGCACCAGGTCCGGCGGGACGCCCTTGCCCTCGTCCTTCACCTCGATCACGACCGACCTCGGGGTCTGCGAGGTCCGGATGCTCACCGTCCCGCCGCCGTGCGCGAGCGCGTTGTCCATCAGCGTCGCGACGACCTGCGACACTCCGCCCGCGCTGACGTAGGCGCGCAGGCCCTTGTCGCCGACCACCTCGAGCTTCCTGCTGACCGCGGCGAACGCCGGCTCCCACTCGACCACCTGCTGGGAGATGATGTCGTCGATGCTGGACAGCTGCGGCGCGCCGGAGGACGACCGGCGGGCCCGGCCGAGCAGCTGGCCGACGACCTGCGCGAGGCGGTCGGTCTGGGCCAGCGCCGCCGTCCCTTCCTCCCTGACCACGTCGGCATCGTCGGCCGCCGCCACCATCTCCTCTAGCCGCATGGACAGCGCGGTCAGCGGGGTGCGGAGCTGATGCGAGGCATCCACGGCGAAGTCCTGCTCGGCCGAGATCAGGTCGGTGACCCGCTGCGCGGAATTGTCCAGCCCCTCGGCCACCCGGTCGAGCTCGCCGATCCCGTACCGCCGGCCGACCGGCCTGGCGTCACCCGAGCCGATCCGGTCCGCCGCCCTGGCCAGGTCCTGGACCGGCCTGGCCAGTCTCCTGGCCTGGGCCATCGTCAGCCCGGCGGCGACCACGAGGGAGATCAGACCCAGCACGCCGACCTGCACGGGCGATAGCCGGAGCGGATGCGACCCCGAGTGATGCGAGACCGCGACGACCTCCAGCCCGGCCCCGAACACCAGAACGGCGGCGATGGCAACGCCGAACATCGACGTCAGCAGACGGCGCTGGATCAAGGCTCAGTCTCCGCGTTCGAACCTGAATCCCACACCCCGCACGGTCGTGATGAAGTGCGGATCGTGGGCATCGTCACCGAGCTTGCGGCGCAGCCAGGACACGTGCATGTCGAGCGTCTTGGTCGAGCCCCACCACTTGCTGTCCCAGACCTGGCGCATGATCTGATCCCTGGTCACGACCTTGCCGGCCTCGGAGACCAGGAGATGAAGCAGGTCGAATTCCTTCGACGTCAGGTCGAGCTCACGATCGCCTAGCCAGGCCCGCCGGGCATCGTTGTCGATCCGCACGCCCTGCACAACCTGCGTCGGCGACGCGTTCCGGCGCAGCAGCGCCCTGACCCGGGCCAGGAACTCGGCCAGCCGGAACGGCTTGGTGACGTAGTCGTCGGCCCCCGCGTCCAGGCCGATGACCGTGTCCACCTCTTCCGCCCTGGCGGTGAGAATCAAGACCGGCGTGTCCTGACCAGCCAGCCGCAGCCGCCGGCAGACCTCAAGTCCGTCCATCCGCGGCAGGCCGATATCAAGCACGATCAGATCAATTCCGCCCGCCTTCGCGACCTCGAACGTGCCCGGCCCGTCGGCGGAAACCCCGACCTCGTAACCCTCACGTCGCAAAGCGCGGGCCAGCGGTTCGGAAATAGATGGGTCGTCCTCGGCAAGCAATACGCTAGTCATGCCCCAGATGCTAAGGCGAACAACCGCAATTCCGTCGCCGCGACGCACCGCAGTGAAGGCAACCATTTGGTCAAGTCAGCGCCCCTGGTTACGGCGCCTGAATAGCTATTATGGCCACTCGCCCGGAATTCCATGAGTCAATTCGTTTACCGAACAAAAAGCACGTGCTAGTCACCGTATGGCTGCCGGTCCCGATCAGGTCAGCGGCCTGATCGGGCGGATCAGCCGTGACCACGGCCGGCTGGATGTGCTGGTCCATGACTTGACCGCTGACCGGCTGCCGTACGGCTACTTCGCCAGCCGCGCGAGGACTAGCCCGCGCACCTCGGCCGGGTCCAGCCCCGCCGCGCTGACGAGCCTCGGCCCAGGCGCGTCATCCGCGCCGAGCAGGCCGAGGAGCATGTGCTCGGTCCCGACGTAGTCGTGCCCGAACGCGTGAGCCTCGCCGACCGAGCGCTCGATCGCTCGCTTGGCCTCGGAGGTGTAGGCCGGGCGCGGGAAGACGAACTTGCCGCGGCCGAAGGTCTCGTCGGCCCGCCGCCTGACGTCGTCGACGTCGATGCCGATCGTCGCGAGCGCCGCGACGGGCTCGGCCGCGCTCGCGGAGGTCAGCCCGTCCGCCGTCAGCTGGCCGACGGCCAGGCGCCGGGTCTCTTCCGCCGACACGGCCTGCCCGGCAAGGACCTGGCCGGCCAGGCCGTCGTCGGGCCGGCGAGCCCGAGCAGCAGGTGCTCGGCCGAGACGAAATCGTGGCCGAGCATGATCGCCTCGTCCTGGGCCAGCACGAGGGCCCGCTTCGCCGCGTCGGTGAAGATGTCGAACACGTCAGTCCTCCCTGTCCTGCGCCTTGCGCCTGGTCGCGTGCTTCTCGTGCACCGACTGCCGGCTGACCTGCAGGGCATCGGCGATGCCCTGCCAGGACCAGCCCTGGTCGCGCGCACTGTCCACGTGCAGCCGTTCCAGTTCGTCCAGCAGCCGCCGGAGCGCCACCACAGCCCGCAGTCCGACGGCCGGATCCTTGTCGGTCACCTGCCCCACGAGCGCGGCGGGACCGTTGTCAGCAGCCATGCGTGTCAGGTTAACCTGACACACGTGGCTGTGTCAAGGAATCCTGACGCCCGCCGAGACGGATGATCATCTCAGATGCGCCAATTACCCGTTTAGCCGCTGCCCTGGCAGTCCGCAGCGCCGAACCCCGCGAGTTAGTGCGGGCGGCAGACGGCTAGACCGGGGTTACGCCGTGGCGGCGGCGGGAGAACGAGCGGTCCTTGCCGCGCACGGCGGCGAACCGGCGAATCAGGTCGGGCCGCAGGTCCTCTGGCTCGACGATGTCGTCGATGACGAGTTCGCCAGCCAGCCGGAGGATGTCGATGTCCGCCTCATAAGCGTCGCGGAGCTGCTGGACCTGAACCTCCCTGTCGGCCGGGTCGGCGATGGCCGCGAGCTTGTTGTAGTAGACCGCGTTCACCGCGGCCTCGGCACCCATGACCGCGATCTTGGCGGTCGGCAGGGCGAGGGTGGCGTCAGGCTCGAAGCCGGGACCGGCCATGGCGTACAGTCCGGCGCCGTAGGCCTTGCGGACCACCACGCAGATCTTCGGCACCGTGGCCTCGGAGACCGCGCTGATCATCTTCGCGCCGTGCCGGATGATGCCCTGCCTCTCGACCGCCGTGCCGACCATGAACCCAGGGACATCGGCCAGGAACAGCAGCGGGACGTTGAAGGCATCGCAGATCTGGATGAACCTCGTCGCCTTGTCGGCCGAGTCGACGAAGAGCACGCCGCCCTTGAACATCGGGTTATTGGCGACCACCCCGACCACCTGGCCGTTCAGCCGCGCGAAACCGGTCACCAGCTCCCGGGCCCACAGCTCGTGGATCTCGAACAGCGAGCCGGCGTCCACCAGGCCGCGGATGTACCGCCGCATGTCGAACGCCTGACGCTCGCTGACCGGGACCAGCTTGCGCAGGTCGACCGGATCGGGCCCGGCCGGGTCAGCGGCCGGCGGTGCCGACTGCCAGTTGCCGGGCAGGTACGACAGGTACCGGCGGACCGACTCGATCGCGTCGGCCTCGGTTGGCGCCAGATGATGGCCGCAGCCGGAGATCGTGCAGTGCATCCGGGCACCGCCCATCTCCTCCAGCGTGGTCTGCTCCTTGACCACCATCTCGACCATGCGCGGGCTGCCGAGGTACATCGATGCGTTGCCGTCTACCATCGCGACGTAGTCGCAGAACGCCGGGATGTACGCACCGCCCGCCGCGGACGGGCCGAACAGGGCGCAGACCTGAGGGATCGCGCCCGACGCCCGCACCTGCGTGTGGAAGATCTTCCCTGCGCCGCGCCGGCCGGGGAACATCTCGACCTGGTCGGTGATCCGGGCTCCGGCCGAGTCGACCAGGTAGATCATCGGCAGGCCGGTCGTATAGGCCTTCTCGATGATCCTGATGATCTTCTCGACGGTCCGGGCTCCCCAGGATCCCGCCTTGACCGTGGAGTCGTTGGCCATCAGCGCGACCGGGCGTCCCCCGACCGTTGCCGTGCCGGTGATGACGCCGTCCGCCGGGAGCCCGTCGGCGCCCGCGTTGGCGAAGATGCCGTCCTCGGCCAGGCTGCCCTGGTCGACCAGCAGGGCGATCCTGTCGCGCGCAAAGAGCTTGCCCGCGGCCGCAGCCGCGGCGTGGTATTTCTCGGCGCCGCCAGCGCCGATCCTGGACCGGATGCCAGGGAGTTCCTCGTGCCTCGGGCTGCCGGGGCCGGGGCCCGGCCCCGGGCCGGGCCCTGATTCGGGGCCGGGTCCTGATTCGGGGCCGGGTCCTGATTCGGAACCCAGACCTGGTCGCGTCTGCGCTTCGCTCACGGTCGAGAGCGTACCTAGTCGGCCCAAAGACTGGCCGGCCCGACTAGGTACGCTCACTGCCCTGCCCGGCGCTCCGGCGGCCCGGCGGGCTATTCGAACCGGGCCGTTTCTGGCGATGTCAGCCGGCTGAGCAGCGGAGTCGTCGCGCCGACGGCGACGGCGATCGCGAGCACCAGGCCGCCGGCCAGCGCGGGCCAGTAAGCAGGACTGGGCGGCTGCCAGTGCTTGTGCAGCACCCAGATGACGTCAGCAGCGACGGCGAGCCCGAGGCCGGCACTCGTCACCGCGATCATGAGCAGCGGTATGGCCGTCTCCGCCAGCACGACGCGGTGCAGTTCCCGCCGCGGCACTCCGGCGAGCCGGAGCAGCGCGAAGGGCCGCCTCCGCTCGACCAGGCCGCCGCCGACCGCCACGGCCAGGCTCAGGCCGGCGATGATCAGCGTCGCCACCAGCGCCGCGATGCCGAGCCGGTTCAGCTCGCTGGCCACGCGCCGGCTGGCCGCCGTGACATCGGCGGTCGTCATCGGGAGCGCACCGGCACCGGTCCCGGCCGAGACGTCCAGGATGGTGCGCACCCGTTCCAAGGTCGGCCGGTGACCGCTCGTGGTTACGACGACCACCGCGAGCGGCAGCCGGCCTAGCACGAGGCCGGTGACCGGCCTGGCCAGCACGGCGCCGCTGATGCTGAAGGACAGGCCTTTCTCCAGGAACTGCGCGGGCATGCTGACCTGCGTCCCCGGGTCAGCGCACCGGGCAATCCGGGCCGCCAGCAGGTCCGCGCAGCGCGCCACCAGCGCGGCCGAGCCGAACGGGACGCCCTTGCTGCCCTGGCCGCCCTGGCCGCCCTGGCCGCCCTTGCCCTTGGCGCCCTTGGCCTCCGATCCCCCGCCGCCGGAGAGGCCGGACGCGACACGCAGGTCGATCACACGGCGGACCCCGGCGACCCGGCTCAGCCTGGCGAGCATCGGCGCTGCGGCAGTGGGGCTCATCGGCGGCGTCTGCGGGCCGAGGATCAGGGAGATCACCGAGCCAGGCGGGAGGCTGGACTGGCCGGCGATGGTCGCCGCCTGAGCCACGACCGAGAATTCGCTGATCATCGTCACCGCGAAGACGGCCAGGATCAGCCCGCTGATCGCACGGAACGCGGCGGATGGACGGCCGGCCAGCCGGCGCCCGGCCAGCAGCGCCGCCGGCCGCCTGGCTGCGGCTACGAGGAGCCGGCCGATGCCCATGGTCAGCAGCGGCCCGGCGATGACGATGCCGACGACGATGACGGCCAGCGACGCGGCGATGCCGGCCTCGGCCACGCTGCTCCGGGCATTGCTCAGGTCGGGCAGGCCCGCGCCGAAGGCGGCCAGCCCGACGCCGAGCACCAACAGCCGCCGCCAGGTCGGGCGACTCGGGGCGGCCGCCCTGACCACGCCGAGCGGTGAGATTCGCACCCGGCGGAGCGAGATCAGCGAGGCGCCAATGCCGAGCGCCGGCACGGCCACGGCGATCAGGATCGCCATCGCGGGCACCAGCCGGAGGTCGGTCGGGAAGAACCGCCACCCGTCGACGCTGACCCGGGCCGCGTAGGGCCGGATCAGCTGGTACACGCCGAAGCCGAGCACAGTGCCCGCGATCGCGGCGATGGCCGCCTCGACCCCCGCGATGAGGCGGGTCTGCCGCGGTGTCGATCCAACCAGCCGCATCGCGGCGAGCCGCTGCTCACGCCGGGCCGCCGAGAGCCGGGCCGCCGTGCCGATCAGGACGACGAGCGGGGCCATCAGGATCAGCACGCCGATCGCCAGCACGGCCCGCGCCTGGCCGGTCAGCGGCAAGGTCAGCGGGGCGGACTCGATGCTGTGCACCGTGGTCACGAGGGGCTGGCCTCGCAGCTGCGCTGCCGCGTGGCCGACGAACACGACGAGATCACCAGGGCCGGCCAGCGCGGCGCGGCCGACGGCCTGCGTGATCCGGCCGCCAAACCTGTCGCCGAGCAGGTCAGGCGGCGTCTGGCGGAGCAGCCACCGCATCGCCGGGGAAACGGCCAGCTGCCCCGGCCCTGGCAGCCGGCGCAGGCCCGGTGGCACCGGCGCCCGCATCCCGAGCGCGGCGACATCGACTCTGGTAATGGCCTTCCCCTCGAAGTGGTCGGTGCTGAGCCGCCACAGCAGCGGATCGGTCGTCGCCGGGTTCTGGCCCGGCCGCAGGTTGCTGGCCGAGGTCAGTGTCCAGGCCAGCCGACCCTCCTGGGCGTGCAGGGCCGGGAAGAACGCGGCCGCGATCAGCAGCAGCCCGGTAGCCAGCGCGACCCCGACCGCGGTCACGATCAGCCGGGCCAGCGCCTCCCGCCCGCCGGCCACCGCGAGCCGCAGCGCGAGCGGTATCACGGCGCCACCAGGGCGGCGATCCTGCCGTCCCTGACCACGATCTCGCGATCGGCATAAGCAGCCACCCGGGCCTCGTGGGTGACGAGGACGATGCTGGCCTCGCGCTCACGGGCGCTGTCGGTGAGCAGCTCCATCACCCGTTCCCCGGCCAGGGTGTCCAGCGACCCGGTCGGCTCGTCGGCGAAGATCACCGAGGGATCCGACACCAGTGCCCTGGCAACGGCGACCCGCTGGGCCTGCCCGCCCGACAGCTCGCCCGGCAGGCGGTGCTCAAGATCGTTGAGTTCTAGCCTGGCCAGCAGGGCCGCGGCCTGCGCGCGTGCTTGGGCCCGGCGCCGCCCGGCCAGGAGCAGCGGCAGCATGACGTTCTCGATCGCCGGCAGCTCGGGGACAAGCTGGCCGAACTGGAACACGAATCCGAACCGGTCGCGCCGCAGCTCGCTGCGGCGCGTCTCGCTGAGCAGATCGATCCGCCGCCCGTCGAACCACACCTCGCCGTCGTCGGGCCGGAGGATCCCGGCCAGGCAGTGCAGCAGCGTGGATTTGCCTGAGCCGCTCGGCCCCATCACCGCGAGCACCTCGCCGGCCATGACGCGGACGTCGACCCCGCGCAGCGCCCGGGTCGGGCCGAAGGACTTCGTCACCGCGCGGGCGGACAACAGCGGCTGCACCGTCGCGGCCGGAGCCGGGTCGCCGGCCCGGCGCGGTCGCCGGCTCCGGCCGGCTGGCGGCCTGGATCACTCATCGCTGGATCTCCCTGGCGAGCTGATCGAGCCGGGCTGCGGTCAGGTCGATCCACCGCAGGTCAGCTTCAAGATGAAAGAGGCCGTAGTCGGCGACGAGCGTATCGGCGAGCCTGCCGGACCGGCGCATCGCCGTCAGCTCGCGCATCCGCTCCAGGTGCGCTGCTCGCTGTGCGTCGAGAAACCGCGCCGCCTTCCGGCCCGACAGCAGGGCCAGGATAGTTTTCGCGAACAGAACGGGTTGCAGATGCGGCTCGGGCGGCTCAGGCGTGGCCAGCCACCGTTCGAGCGCCGCGACGCCCGACGGGGTGATGCCGTAGCGCTTGCGTTCGGGCCCGGCTCCCGGCTGCACGCCCTGCGCCGCGACCTGGCCGTCCCGCTCGAGCCGCCCGAGCGTGGCATAGACCTGGCCGAACGGCAGCGCGCGCTGCTGGCCGAACAGGCTGTCGTACTCGCGTTTCAGCTCGTAACCGTGACTGGGCTGGGGCTCGAGCAAGCCCAGCAGGACTGTCGACACGCTCATGCCGGTCACTATACATTGAGTGAATACACCGAGAGAATAGTCGGATGCAGTGGTCCTGCTGCACAGTAGTGCCATGTTCGAGACCGAGGCGGAGCTGGCCGAGCTTCAGTCACTGCTGGACACCTCGCTGGCGGGCGCGACCGAGCACCTGCAGTCGATCGTCACTCCGGGCCAGCGGACCTTGACCGCGGCACAGGTCACGGTCGTGTGCCGGGGAATGTGCACGCTCGCGATCTCGACCGTGACCGCGGCCGGCGAGCCGAGAGTCAGCGCGGTCGACGGGCACCTGCTGCACGGCCGGTGGTACTTCAGCACGGCACGAGGCGCAGCGAAGGCGAGGCATCTGGCGGCGCGGCCGGCGGTGAGTGTCGCCTACCTCCGCGGCGAGGAAGTCGGCGTCTTCACGCACGGCCGGGCCGAACCGCTGAATCCGGCCGGCGGACCGGACGATCCGGACTGGCCCGCGCTGCTGCAGTACATGACCGACTACTACGGCAGTTCACCGCTCAGCTGGGGCGATGTCGTCTACTACCGGCTGCGGCCGCACTGGATGGTCACGTTCGCCTCGCACCCGGACGAGCTGATGGCCACGGTCACGCCCGCCAGGTGATGCCGGGCGGGTACCGGTCCCGCGAGCGGGCGCCGGGTCAGGCCGGGATCGTCCTGGTTCGCGGTCCGGCCCGCAGGACCTGGGAAGGAAGCTGGCGCCCCACGATCCGCTCGGCGTCGGCGGCGGCATCGATCATGGCCGCCAGGTCGATACCGGTGCCGATGCCCATGTCCTCCACCATGTGCACCAGTTCTTCGGTCGCGATATTGCCGGTCGCCCCCGGCGCGTACGGGCATCCGCCCAGGCCGCCCACCGACGCGTCGAAGTCAGCCACCCCGAGCTCAAGCGCGGCCAGCACGTTGGCCAGGCCCGTGCCTCTTGTGTTGTGAAAATGCAGGTTGAGCGCCGTATCCGGGTAGGCCGACCGGAATTCGCCGACGAGGGACCAGACCCGGGAGGGGGTCGCCATCCCGGTTGTGTCGCCGAACGAGATCGAGTCCGCGCCATCGGCGACCGCGCGTCCCGCCACGGCCACCACCCGCCGCACCGGCACGTCGCCCTCGTACGGACACCCCCACGCGGTGGAGATGATCACCTGGCAGGTAACCCCGCGCTGATGCGCCTCGTCGATGATGACGACGATATCGTCGAGCGATTCCTCGGTCGAGCGGCGGACGTTCTTCCGGTTGTGCGTGTCCGACGCGGACACCACGGCCTCGATCTCGGTCAGACCGGCGTCCAGAGCCCGGCGGGCACCGCGCAGGTTGGGGACGAGGGCGGAGTATCGGACCGCCGCGGCCCGTTCGATCCCCTGCCACACGTCGTCCGCGTCGGCCATCTGCGGAATCGCCTCCGCCCGGACGAAGGAGACGGCCTCGATCCGGCGCACGCCGGTTGCGGACAGCCGGTCGATCAGCTCGATCTTGGCCGCGGTGGGGACCGGATCCTCGTTCTGGAGTCCGTCCCTTGGGCCGACCTCGCGCAGCGAGATCTGGCGGGGCAGGTCAGGCACCGGCTAGCTCCCCCTCTCGCCCGGGCTGGCCCGGCCCGGGCTGGGCAGGCCCCGGCTGGCCCGGCCCGGGCTGGCGCCGGGCAGGCTGGTCCGACGGCCAGACCGGACGTCGCTTCTCGGTAAACGCGGCGATGCCCTCGCGCCGGTCCGCCGACACGGCCGCCGTCCGCCATGCCGCGTCCTCGACGTCGAGCGCGGCCGCCAGGCTCAGCCCGGCTCCGTTACGCAGCGCCTGCTTGGCCGCGCGCACGGCGACCGGCGAGTTCGCCGCGACCTGCCGGGCCAGGTCGAACGCGGCCGCCCTCGACTGCCCGTCGCCGGCCAGCAGATCGGCCAGCCCGATCGCCGCCGCCTCGTCCGCCTCGACCTTCCGGCCGGAGAAGACGAGCTCGGCGGCGCGGCCAGGCCCGACCCGGCGGGCCAGCAGCTGGGTGCCGCCGCAGCCCGGGACGAGCCCGACGCTGACCTCGGGCAGGCCGAGCACCGCGGTCGGGTCGGCCACGATCACGTCGCAGCTCAGCGCCAGCTCGCAGCCGCCGCCCAGCGCGTAGCCGTGCACGGCGGCAATGGCCGGCTGCGGCAGCGCGAGCAGGGCTCCGAACGCGGCCCTGAAGGCCGGCCGCTGAGTCATGATCTGCTCGTCATTCATCGCGGCGCGTTCCTTCAGATCGGCCCCGACGCAGAACGCGCGTTCCCCCTGGCCGGACAGCACCACGGCCCGCACCGACGGATCGGCTCCGAGCACCGAGAACAGCCGGGCCAGATCGACCAGCATGGCCGTGTTCAGCGCGTTCAGCGCCTCGGGCCGGTCAAGGACGACCTCGGCGATCCCGCCATTCTCCCGGCGCAGCCGGGCGCCGCTGCTCGCGCTCATGACTGCCAGGCTAGCCTGGCCGCCAGCCAGGCACTGCGGTCGCTCGTCAGGTGCCGTCGCCTGGCTGGCCAACCCGGCCTACCCTGGCCTCCTCGTCGCCGACCAGCTGGAACAGGACTCCCTGTACCCGGCGGATATCGGGAATATCGGTCAGCACCAGCCGCCCGTTCTCGCTCGGCGACTCCACGATCAGCCGGCCGCAGCCGAACATCCGGTCGAGCAGGCCCTGCGAGAACGACACGTCGCTGATCCGGTTCAGCGGGAAGTCGCGTCCCGACCGGGTGACGATGCCCTCGCGCAGCCGCAGTCGCCGCGTCGTCACCTCGTAGACCGTCGTCCGCCAGCGCAGGAACGGCACGACAAACCAGACCATGGCAGCGAGCAGCGCGACGACGCCGATCGCGGCACGGACCGCCGACGCCACGCTCTGCGGCAGGACGAGGACGATGACGATGGCCGCGGCGACGATCAGCAGCAGGACGAGCGCGGGCTTGACCATGATCTTGCCGTGCGGGTGAAGGCGGAGCACAAGCTGCTCACCCTGGGTCAAGTCGCCGCTTGTCACATATCCCATGATGACAGCTAACAAGAGAAAGTGGCTAACCATAGGCGCCGATTGCGCGCCGGTCAGCGAACGTGAACGACGTCGCCCGCGCTGACCGCGACGATGTCGCCGCCGCCCGGCCTGATCAGGAGCTGGCCTGCGGGATCCACGTCGACCGCCGTGCCGGTCAGGATGCGGTCGCCGGGAAGCTGGACGCGAACGAGCCGACCGATGGTGGCGCACAGGGACAGGTACTCCGGCCGCAGCCCGCTCCCGGCCGCGTCGCCTGATCCGGTCTCTCGCCAGCGCAGGTACCAGCGCTCGAGCTGCCGCAGGATCTCCGCGAGCAGCTCGGTCCGGTCCGTCGGGCCAGCTCCGCCGCGCTCCAGCGAGGTCGCCGTGGCCGTGGGCAGGTCGTGATCGTGGCCGAGCACGTTGATTCCGATGCCGACGGCGATCGCGTCGCCGGACTGCTCGGTAAGGATCCCGGCCAGCTTCCCGCCGCCCAGCAGGACGTCGTTGGGCCACTTGAGCCGGGCATCGACGGCGGCTATCTGCCGGACGGCCCGGGCGGCGGCGACTCCGGCCAGCAGCGGCACCCATCCCCTGGCTGCCTGCGGCACCGGCCGGGGCCGCAGCAGCACCGAGAACGTCAGCGCCGCCGCCGGCCGGCTCTGCCAGCTCCGGCCCTGCCGGCCGCGGCCCGCCGTCTGCGACTCGGCCGCGATGACGAGCCCCTCCGGCGCCCCGTCCGCGCCGAGTTCCAGCACGTCCGCGTTAGTCGAGCCGGTCTCCGCGACGACCCGCACATCGGTCCACATCGCGCCCGGGCCGCCCGCGGCGGCCCGGAGTCTGGCCAGGTCAAGCGGCGCGGCCCGGGCGGCTGCGGATCCGGCAGGATTCATGCGGCCCATTGTCCTCGATCAGGCGGCCGGCGCCCGCACGCACCTCGGGCAGGCGGCGCGCGGTGCCGGGAGTGGCCGGCCCGCTAAAGGACCGGCGACCGCATCCGGCTCGGCGCGTGGACGGTCCTGACGCTCGAGAGCCGATCGGCACCGGTCGAGGCGAACCGCATCGGCGCGCCGTACTGACTACCCTGTGCGGCATGGCCACCGAAGCTGCGCCGCCCTCCGAGGCACACCAGGCGATCGACATCCACACCACCGCGGGCAAGCTCGCCGACCTCGAGAAGCGAAGGTCCGAGGCGGTCCACGCCGGCTCTGACCGAGCGGTCGAGCGCCAGCACGCCACGGGCAAGATGACCGCCCGCGAGCGAATCGACAACCTGCTCGACCCCGGCTCGTTCACCGAGTTCGACGAGCTCGCCCGGCACCGCTCGCACGACTTCGGGATGGCGCGTACCAGGCCCTACGGCGACGGCGTGGTGACCGGCTTCGGCACCGTCGACGGCCGGCCGGTCTGCGTGTTCAGCCAGGATTTCACGGTCTTCGGCGGCTCGCTGGGCGAGGTCTTCGGCGAGAAGATCGTCAAGGTCATGGACCACGCGCTGAAGGTCGGCTGCCCGGTCATCGGGATCAACGACAGCGGCGGCGCCCGGATCCAGGAGGGCGTCGCCGCGCTCGGCCTGTACGCGGAGATCTTCTACCGGAACGTGATGTCGTCCGGCGTGATCCCGCAGATCTCGCTGATCATGGGGCCGTGCGCGGGCGGCGCGGTCTACTCCCCGGCGATCACCGACTTCACCTTGATGGTGGACCAGACCTCGCACATGTTCATCACCGGGCCCGACGTCATCAAGACCGTGACCGGCGAGGAGGTCAGCTTCGAGGACCTCGGCGGCGCGCAGGCGCATAACGAGAAGTCCGGAGTCGCGCACTACCAGGCCGCCGACGAGCAGGACTGCCTCGACTTCGCCCGCGATCTGCTCTCGTACCTGCCGTCCAACAACCTCGAGGACCCGCCGGTGCTGGCGACCGGCGCCGATGCCGACGAGATCTGCCTGGTCACCGAGGAAGACGCCGAGCTCGACACGCTGATCCCGGACTCGGCCAACCAGCCGTACGACATGCACGAGGTGATCGAGCACATCCTCGACGACGGCGAGTTCTGCGAGATCCATGCCGGCTTCGCCAAGAACATCATCTGCGGCTTCGGCCGGGTGGAAGGTGCCTCGGTCGGCGTGGTGGCCAACCAGCCGATGCACTTCGCGGGCTGCCTGGACATCAGCGCGTCGGAGAAGGCGGCCAGGTTCGTCCGGACCTGCGACGCGTTCGGCATCCCGGTGCTGACGTTCGTCGACGTCCCCGGGTTCCTGCCCGGCACCGACCAGGAGTGGGGCGGGATCATCAGGCGCGGCGCGAAGCTGATCTACGCCTATGCCGAGGCGACCGTACCCAAGATCACGGTCATCACGAGGAAGGCTTACGGCGGCGCGTACGACGTCATGGGCTCCAAGCACCTCGGCGGCGACTTCAACCTGGCCTGGCCGACCGCCCACATCGCCGTGATGGGCGCGCAGGGCGCGGTGAACATCTTGTACCGGCGGGAACTGGCCGGTGCGGCCAGCGAGGACGAGCAGGCCGTGATCAGGGCAACCAGGTCGGCCGAATACGAGGACACCCTGGCGAACCCGTACATCGCGGCCGAGCGCGGCTACGTCGATGCCGTGATCAGCCCGGCCGAGACCCGGCCCGCCGTCATCCGGGCACTTCGGGCGCTGCGGACGAAGCGGCAGACGCTGCCGCCGAAGAAGCACGGAAACATCCCGCTCTAGCCCGTCGCGGCGGAAACGGAATTTGGGTGAGTGCGCGGGCGATTGGTCTCCGTGCCGCGACACTCCGCTCAGTGCCGACTAGAGTCGAAGAGACATGACTGACTCCGAAGCCGCATTGCCGCTGCTCTCCCGGTACGCCATCATGGTCGACGTCGGTTATATCTACGCGTCGGCCGGCGAGCTGCTGTTCAGTGCCTCATCGAGGCGCGAGTACCGGGTGGACGCCGACAAGCTTATCTCGGCGCTGATCAAGCAGGCCGACGATCAGGTCAGGGGTCAGCTGCTGCGGGTGTACTGGTACGACGCGGCCAGAGACCGGGTTCCCACCTTCGACCAGCGCGTCATCGCCCAGATGCCGCTGGTCAAGCTCCGGCTCGGCAACCTGAACGCGCGCGGGCAGCAGAAAGGCGTCGACGCCCAGATCAGGGCCGATATGGAGGCGCTGGCCAGGCACCGGGCGATCACGGACGCGATCCTCGTGGCCGGCGACGAGGACATGGTTCCCGCGGTCGAGGCGGCTCAGGCGTTCGGTGTCCGGGTCCATCTCTGGGGCGTCGAGCCGCCGTACGGCACGAACCAGGCCGAGCGGCTGGTCTGGGAGTCCGACACCGTCGAGGTGCTGGAGCGCTCTTTCTGCGAGCCCTACTTCGCCCCGCAGCCGACCGCCGAGTCGGCTCACGGCGGCGCCCACGGGACCATGACGCCCAGGCCGGACCACGGCCGCGACGGTGTCGGGAATCCCGGTCGGCCAGATCACCGCGCCGTCGCCCGGCCCAGTTGTTCGGCGACAAGAACCCGTTCCGCTCCCATGCCAAGCAGAACTCGGTCCACCTGAACTCGGCCCACCTGGCCGCGGCCCGGCTCGGCCCGTCCAGGGAGCGGGTCGAGGAGGCCGGCGAGCACGTGGCGCAGAAGTGGATTCTGACCCGCGGCGAGGACAACATCCGCGACCTGCTGCCCGGCCCGATCCTGCCGCCGGTGATCGACAAGGAACTGCTCGTCGACGCCGAGAAGGAGCTCGGGCTCTCGCTGCGCTCCTACCAGGAGGCGCGGGAGTGGCTGCGGGACGCGTTCTGGTCTCGGGTGCACAGGCAGTTCGGCGTCGGTGTCGGCAAGTCGAAGAGCTGACCGGCCCGGATAACGCTCGGAAGTTCCTATGCCGAACAAATCGCCGCTACCGCATCTCGGTGCGCAGGCTGACCACGATCAGGGCACCCTGGCGCGGCCTCCGGACGGGCCAGCGAATCGCCCTGCGCTGACCGTCGTGCGGGGCCAGCCGACCGCGGCCGAGCTCGCGGCGGTAGTGGCCGTTCTCGCTGTCCGCGTCCGCGCGGCGGCGGCACTCGCCAGCGGGCCCGGACCAGCCGGTGCGAGCCGTTCTGCCTGGTCAGACAGATCGCGGCAGCTGCGCGAGCCGATCATGCGCGGCCGCGGCGCGTGGCGCGCCAGCGCCCTTCCGCGCTAGCCCGCATCTCGCGCGAGCCTGCGCACCATTCGTCCAGCCAGTCCAGTACGCGGTCAGCCACGTTGAGCGACGTCGAAGCAGGCTGGAACAGAACGGCCAGGTCTGGGACAGTCTGCTTAGGGGCAGGCCGCCGCCCGGCGGTCAGGCCGCCGCCCGGCGGTCAGGCCCCGCGGCCAGGGCACGGGAGAAGGAGCCGGTTTGCTGCGGAGCGTCGTCCTCATCGGCCTGGCCACGGCCCTCGTGACGCTGACAGCGTGCAGCAGCGGCCACGGCGTGCCGGGCGGATCTGACCCGACCGGTGCCCCCGGGCCTAGCACCGCCTCGGCCAGTCCGGCGGAGGAAGTCACAGGTCCCCGGTCGTTCCTGTACGTGGTACCGCCCTCAGGCGGCGCTCTGCGGGCTCTGCTGAGTCCGTCGCAGGCCGCGCGGCTGGTCTCCGTGGCCGATCCGGTCTGGTCCCCCGACGGGCGGCGGATCGCGTTCACCGCCGGATGCCCGACCTGTACTCCCCGGCTCTACGTGGTGTCCGCTACCGGCACGGACCTGCACGAGATTCCGACCGGGCCCGGCGGTGTCCACTCGCCGAGCTGGTCGCCGCGCGGGAACGCCATCGTCTTCGCTCGTCAGCGAGGCGAGGAGCAGTTCATCGCGACCGTCAGCCTGAGGTCCGGTCGCGTGCGGCTGGTCAATACCGAGCCGGACGGTGCCGACAACACCGACAGCACTCCTTCGTGGTCGCCCGACGGCCGCCGGATCGTCTTCGCCAGGGAGCTCCACCACGAGGACGTCACCTTGTGGGTGATCCCGGCGACTGGCGGATCGCTTCAGCCGCTCATCCGCCACAACAGGGCGTTCGATCAGTCCCACCCGCAGTGGTCGCCGGACGGCCGGAGCATCGTCTACATGCAGGCCGTGCCACCGTCAGTTACCTGGGACCTGTTCGTGCTCGACACGAGGACAGGGAAGGTCAGGAGGCTGACCGACGACCCGCATAACGAGTTCGACCCGGCCTGGGCCCCGGACGGGAGAAGCGTCGTGTTCGCGAGCGACGCGGCCAGTGCCGCAGGCTTCCGGTCCCTGTACATGATCCGGGCGGACGGATCCGGCCTGCGGCGGCTGACCGACGCCACAGCGGACGACTCGATGCCGTCCTGGTCGCCGGATGGGAAGGAGATCGTCTTCGTGCGGCGCCCGACGACACGGGCCTGACGGCCAGTCCGCGGGCGCGCTGCCCGCCTGGCCGCCTGGCCGGCTCGCTCAGCCTTGATAGGTCACGACCAGCTGCGGCTTGACTGCCCCTTCCCGGCTCGAGAACGCGATCGCCGTCGAGCTGATCCCGATCATCGCCATGCTGAGCAGGCCATTGCCGTTGATCAAGGACGACACATTGACTGCGGTCAGGGCGTTACTCGAGAACGGACCTGACGTGCCGGCGTTGACCGTCCCGATCGGCGGTGCGTTGTTCCAGCTCAGTGCGGACTCGCTCCACGTGGTGTCCGCGACCCCGCGCACGGCGTACCCGGCGGTCGACGACGAGGTCGCTTCGACGTTCAGCGTCAGGCCGGTGATCGTCCCGGGAACCGAGCTCAGATCGAACTTCAGGTAGCTGTAGACCAGCGGCGAGCCGTCGACCCGCAGCTGAGTGTTCGTTCCGTGGGTCACCGTGGGATTCGCCGAGTCCACGTACGTATCGGCGACCGGGTTCAGCGTGATCGTCTGCTGCGACGACGCAGGGGTGGTCACAGCTGCGGGATACGACGGCTGGGAATGGTTCCCGGCCGCGTCGAACGCGTCCACCGTGTACGAGTACGTCGTGGACGGCGCGACCGAGGTGTCGGAGTAGGCGATCGCGTTCGGTCCGGTCGTCGTCGCGATCGCCGTCCCGTTCCGGTACACGGTGTAGCCGGTCACCCCGACATTGTCCGAGGAGGCTCCCCACGCCAGGTTCACCCGGTTCGCGCTGACCGCCGCGGCGCTCAGCCCGGCCGGCACGGTCGGCGGCTGCGTGTCGGACGGAACGGGCGTCGTGACCGTGGCGGTATTCGAGAGCGGTGACACGTTGCCCGCCGCGTCGTAGGCCGAGACGGTGTAGCTGTAGGTGGTTCCCGGGGCGGTCGCGGAATCGGAGTAGGTCGTCGCAGCCGTCGACGCCAGGAACGTGCCGTTGCGGTAGACGTTGTAGCCGGTCACTCCCACGTTGTCGGTGGACGCACCCCAGGACAGGTTGACCTGCCCGGACGACGATGCGGTGCCGGTGAGATTAGACGGTGCCGTGGGCGGCGTGGTGTCCGACGTCGCACCGTGGCAGGCGGTCGTCCCCGAGTCGGTGAAGGACTGTCCGGCTTCCGGGACGAAATTCCAGTCGTAGCTGGTCGGGTGCAGGGTGAGGTCGAGAACGCCGAATGTGCTGGCGTTCCTGAGCTCGCTGTTGGCGGCCACTGTGACGAATGAGGTGTGGTTGGCGCCGCCTGATCCGACGATGAATTCTCTGATCCCTCGGGACGTGTCAAGGGTCCCCGACGGCGTCTGCGGCGCGAATCGCTCGTAGGTGTGGTCGTGCGCACTCAGGATGAGGTCGGCGTTGTTGTCGTACAGCAGCTGCCAGAACGGCTTGGAGTTGTTGTTCGCCCGGCCTCCCGAGCTGAACAGGGGGATGTGCCAGTAGGCCAGCGTGCAGAAGTTGGTGTGCGTCTTCAGGTCGTTCGCCAGCCAGATTCCCTGCGGCGACGAGGCTCCGCAACCGCCGGCGCTGCTGCAGTTGGAGTTGAGCGCGATGATGTGCCAGGTGCCGATATCGAAGCTGTAGTAGCCCTGACCTGGCTGACCGGCCGCCGCGCCGAAGTAGCTGAAGTAGCCGGCCGCGCCGGAATTGCAGTCCGTGCCGCCCGAGGTCAGGTACTCGTGATTCCCGACCGCGGGGTGAGTGATCGACTTGACCCTTCCCCAGCTCAGGTCATAGGACTGCAGGAATGCCTGGTAGCCGCCGCAGTAATACTGGTTGTCGCCCAGGTCGAGCACGGCGGCCAGCCCGGCGCCGACGAGCAGGTTCGAGGTGTACTTCTGACGGCACGAGTTGCTCGCCCCATTCCCGCCGTTGAAGTTGGTGTTCGTCGGGTCACAGGCGATGTCGCCCGCGGCGGCGATCACCGGGTCAGTTCCCTGCGCCTGCTGGCCGACCGTCGCGGCAGCACTGACGGGAGGCGACAACGCGGGGATCAGCCCCGCGGCCCCGATGAACATCAGCCCGGCGGCAGCGACAGCCCGGCGACCAGGCACTGGCCTGTCAACAGATCGCTCTTGAGCCAGTTCGTCTCGGCTATGCAGTTCTTGTTCGACGGGGTGGAGCCGACGAAATTAGATATATCGTCGAGCTATATGAATTGCCAGCCATCGGAATTGTAGCTATAATAGTGCGGCACATTATTCCAGTACCATTCGTAGCCGCGTATGTCGGTGCCGTCATACTCGTGGTTTCCGATGGTCGGATCGCTGATCGAATAGAACTGGCCGTATTCGCCCGGCACCCCCGCCTTGCCGTAGTTGTTGTCGAACTCCATCGACCGGCCGTTCTCGTAGACGTCGCCGAGATAGAGGAACAGGTTGGGATTCCACGACGAGATCAGGTTCACCACGCTGGTCTCGCTCGACTGGCCCGAGCCTCCGTCGCCGACGGCCCCGACGACCAGCGGCTGGCCCGGCGGCGTCGTCCCGACACTGGGTGTAAACGTGCTGGTGTTCACCGGCGGGCTGGTGATCATCGCTGAAGGTCACGTTCTCAGTGGCTGAAGCCTGCGGATCGCTTGAATTGAAGTCCTGAATCACTGGAGCCTTGGCGTGCTCCACCGACGCGACGACTTTCAGGGCCGTGTTGCCATACTGCTGGCTTGGCTCGATCTCGCTGTTCTCGCTGTACTCATTCCAGCTGATCAGGCCGACCGCATCGGGCGATGACGCGATCGCGGCATTGATCTCGAGCCGCAAGGTCTGGCCCCGTCGCGCTGCACGTCCCGGACGCCGCCAAGCAGCCTGGCGTCGAAGCCCGGAGCCGCCGGGGCGATCCACAGACCGTGATGCTGGTGAACCACCTGCGAGAACTGGGCCAGCTTGCTCGCGTAACTCGGGTATGCCGCGGATCCGCCGACGACCAGTAGTAGGCGTCCCCGCTGAACATGTGCGCGATCAGCTGATAATCCGACGGTTCCTTCTCGGTGGCCACGATCCGCAGCTGCGAGCCATACGCGCTGGTGACCGAGGCCAGCTGCCTGGTGCTGAACAGCCAGGTGCCCGACCATGCCGACCAGGGGTCTGCCGAAGATCTTGAAGACGGGGTCATGGGCGTAGTGCGAGGCCAGGTAGGCGAAGCTCTGCCGGACCTTGCTCATGGTGATCGGGTTGCCATAGAAGTCACGGCCTTCGAGCACGATCCCCAGCTTGAAATCGGCTGCCGCGGCCACCGATCGGAGCTCGGCCAGCCGGTGGTTGAGCACCGCAGTGTCCTTCCAGCTCACCAGAAATCCGGTGATGCCCGACTGCTTGGCCATCGCCACCTGCTGGCGCATGATCTTCACGTCATCGGACGAGTAACGTCCGAGCAGCGGATAGTCAATCTTCAGGCGGTTCCACGAGGTGGGGTTGAACCAGATATAGAAATAGGCGAGCAGCGGTATCTGCTGGGCCGAGGCCCGCGACGGGCTGGGAGCGGGAGTGGGGGACGAGGTCGGCGATCGTGCCGCCGAGCCGCTGTGCGACGGCTTCGGCGAGGCGCTGTGCGAGGCGGCCTGGGACGCCGGGGACAGCGCACCGAGCAGCAGCGTCAGCAGCACGACCGCGCCACCGCTGAGTGCCGCCTGGCCGATCCGCCGGCCCCGTGAACGCGGCCCCGTCACGTCTCTGTCCGTTCCCTGGCCGACCGAGCTGCCCAGGCCAGCCTGGCTGCCCAGCTGGCCTCATCGTCCGTCGTAGCCCGCCCATTCGGCCACGCCCGGGCCGGGGTGGCGGCCGGAGAACTCTCGTTGTCGATCTCTGGCGTGGCCGCTGGTGAGTCGGCGATGACGCGCCCGCCCATCCCAGAGGCCATGTCAGATCGTGGGATCAGGTCGAGCAGATCACGACCGGCGGCGTAATCCGGCGCGGGTCCGTGGCCGTTGGTGACGGTTTCGCGAGCCGAATCGTCGACCGACGGTTCCTTGACGGTGTCGGCGGCCGTCATCGCCGGTTCCGCCCCAACTTCGACGGGTGCCGTTTCAGCTGGTGTCAGCTCTGCTCCGGCCAGGTCAGCCCCGGCCAGGTCAGCCCCGGCCAGGTCAGCCCCGGCCAGGTCAGCCTCGCCCAGGTCAGGGTTCTCGGGCTGCTCGGCCGGCCGTTCCTCAGGATGGCCCACGTGCCAGCCTGGCAGTCTGGCGCCATCCTTCCGCCGCCTGATCCGTCCGCCGAGCACGGGCAGCCCGATGAGGAAGAGCAGGGCGAACGCGGCGACCGCCGCAATATCTATCCAGCTCAGCAGCAGCAGCCTGGCGTTCAGCGGCTTGGTGAGGGTGGCAGGCGAGGACAGGCCGAAGCCCGGGCCCTTGGCCACCAGCTCGTACGTGGCGCGGGGCATTCCGCTGAGCGTGACCGCATGGCCGGCCCCAAGCTCGACGATCCTGCTCGCGCCGCCCCCGAGCCTGATCCTGATGGCGCTGCCGACGCCGAAACCGAAGAGCGCATCGTGCACTTCGATGTGCATCGGGAAGAGCAGCAGCCTGACCGTCCAGATGCGGTGGCTGCCGACGAAGAAACTCTGGCTTCCGCCGTACACGACATTGGCCCCGCTGAAGATGGCGTTACGGACCGAGTAGCGGATAGGCAGCGCATGCAGGCCGAACTGGTCACGTACGATCCGGTTCGCCGCGAGCCTGTCCGGGGGCTGCTCGGGCGTGAACGTGAACCGCTGGCCGAGGCTGCTGGCCATGGTCAGCTGCTTGACCGCCGAGAGCGGAACTGGCCGGCCGGTTCCGTTCGTGAAGCGGACGCTGATCGGGTAGGACACCGCGAAACCGGCTTGCTGCCTGTTCAGGCCCTGATGCAGGCCGATGTACCGGCTCGCCAGCGCGATGCCGTCGAGCCATCGGCTGAAGCTCACGACGCCGCCTCGCCGCTGCGTCGTCGGGGGCAGCACCTGCAGCCGGTGCCGCCCGGCGAAGGTGCCGATGGTGACCTTGCCAGCCGCATCGGTGAGGTGAGTGACCCCGTCCAGAATGATCCGCGCGCCAGGCACGACCGGGACGGTGCCGACCTGCAGGATGGCCGAGCCTCCGCCCGCGGACCCGCCGTCGGCCCTGGCTGCGGGCGCACGGCTGACCGCGGCCAGCGCCGGGCTGGCGCCAAGAGCAAGCCCGAGGGCGGCGGCCGCCGCCGCCACCCGGATCACCTGCGCCGTCCTCATATCGGCCCGCCGTCAGCCCGGACGACGACGAGACGCCGGCGCGACGACCTCCAGGCGAAGAGCACGACGCCGATCGCGAAGGACGCGCCGAGCCCGTACAAGCCGTACAGCAGCGGATCCCGCGCCGGATTCACCGGTTTCGGCGGCGCGGCGCGCAGTTGCGGGATGATGTCCGGCACCCGCGGGGCCCGACGGAAATTGAACGCGCCCATCATGCTGCCCGCCGTCGCGTCAAGCCCGGTGAGCGGGCGAAGCCTCCAGTTCTGCTCGATGAACTTCAGCATCGAGGTGAAGTCAAGATCGGTGTGGACGATGACGTGCTCGCGCGCGTAGGGGCTGACGAGCATGGCCGGCACCCGGAAGCCGTCGCCGTGCGTATCCCGATGCGGCGGCTTCACGTGGTCATACCAGCCGCCCCAGTCGTCATAGGCCATCATGAAGGCTGATGTGTTCCACGCCTCGCTCGCCATCATGGCGTTGACCAGCCCCCGGACGAACCGCTGCCCGGTCGCCAGGCTGCCCGGCGGGTGCTCGCTGGCCCCGGACGGCGCTATGTAGGCGACGTTCGGCAAGGTGCCGTCGCGCAGGTCCCGGTAGTACTGGCTGAGGTCGACGATGTGCGACCGGAGGGCTGGGTTGTCCACGAACCGGGGGATGTCGAGCAGCGGGACCCAGACCGCCTGCGAGGCCCGGTTCGGATTGGCCAGGCTGCGCAGTGTCCGGTAGGTGATCGACGGGTCATAGTTCTGAACGTAGATCTTCCATGACAGCCCGGCGTGCTGCAGCCGGTCGAAGATCGTCGTGGCCTTGAGGCCGCCATGCGGCACGGAATCGTTGCTGTTGCCGGTCTGCGCGGCCATCCAGTAGACGTGGTTGATGAAGCTCCCGCCGAGCGCGGAACTGAAGAAATGGTCGAACAGCACGTACCGGTCGGCCATATTCCAGTAGAAGGGCAGGTCGCTGCCGTTGTAGTAGCCCATCGCCTGCCTGGCGTCGACGCTGCGCAGCCGCTGCGCGGCGACGAAACCATCCATCTTGCCGCCGTCCAGGTCGTGACGGGCCGACAATTCGCTGTGATCAAGGTCCACGACGGCCCGGTTGCCGATATGGAAGGGACGAACGCAGGGACGGGGGCCATTGGCCGGGTTGACCGGCATGCAGACGCCACGAGGGAACCCGTCCGCTCCCGGGTAGGTGCCGAAATAATTGTCGAAGGTGTGGTTCTCCTGCAGCAGCACGACGAAATGCTTGATCGGCGTGGTCGGCACGTGCGCGGCCGCATGACCGGCGGCGGACGACGGATGAACGGGCGCGGCTGCCGCGGGCCCGAGCTGACCCGTGATGATCAGAGCGCCTACCACGATCGCCCCGATCGCGCCGCCTGTCTTGCGCGCCGTCCGGCGGCCGGTCATGGCCGCACCTCGTAGATCACGATCACCGGCCGCAGGACCGTGCCGTGCTGGGTGGCGATTCGTACCGAGCCGGTGTAGGCGGCGATCCCGCGGTACCTGCGGACGTAGGTCATGAGCTTCCTGGCGAAGAACGGGCTGCGGGCGGCCGAGTAGGCGTCCCACACGATGTACTGGACCTGACCCGAGCGCAGCATCAGGTCAGGGTTGCTGACCGGCGTGTATGCCGGGTTGCGGTGCAGCGGGTTCGGGCTGACGGAGATTCCGAGCACCTCCCGGTGCCCGTAGAACTCCAGGATGTTGGCCATGGACGGACCGACGGACAGCATCTCGGCGTCGACTGGTGTCTCCGACCTGATCCACGCGCCTGCCTCACGGCCGCCGGGCACGCCGCCGGTACCGGCCAGGAACGACGTTGACCCGGCCGCGCTGATGCTCGACCAGCTCAGCATCGCCAGCCAGGCCACGACGGCCGTCGTCGCCACCACGCCCACCGCGCGTCCCGCCACGGCGCTGCGGCGGCCGATCCGGTTCCATAGCACCGGGCTGGCCAGGAGCCCCGCCGCCAGCACCGCGCACGGAGCGGCGACGGGCAGCAGGTACTGGAAGCCTTTCACCGGCCAGAGCTGGAAGAACATGAACGGCACGACGACCCAGCAGACGAGCAGCGACTCCCGCCATGACCACCGGCGAGCCACCACCATCATGATCAGCATTCCAGCCGCGCAGATCATCACGGGGATGCCGATCGCGGGCGGGACGACCGCCGAATAGAAGGTCCAGACGTGGTTGGGCGGCCGGAACAGCTGCCAGGTCAGGAAGTGCTTGCCGGAGGTCGACCCGCCGGCCACGGCGAGCGAGATCGGATAGGGCAGCGCCACCGCCGCGAAGCAGCCGAAGAAGATCGCGATCTCCTTCAGCCTGACCCGAACGCTGGGAGTAACCGCCAGGAAAGCGTAAGCGGCCGGAAGCAGGACGATGGCCGTCTCCTTCGAGATGAAGGCCAGGCCCAGGCTGGCACCGCCGGCATAGAGCAGCCACCTGCGGCTCTCCGCCGCGAACCGGGCCGTGAAATACAGGCCGAGCACGGAGAAGAACGCCATCGGCCCGTCCAGCAGCGCCTGCCTGTTAACCACGACCAGGTAGGGCATGACCGCGAGCAGGAGAGCCGTGATCACTCCGGCCCTCCGGCCGTAGAACCGGGCACCTGCGGCATAGCCGACCGCCACCGTGGCCAGGCCGAAAGCCACCGCGAGCAGGCGCGGGCTCAGGTCACTGACCCTGATCCTGTACATCAGCGAGGTGGCGAGCTGGAACAACAGCGGGTGCGCGCGGAAGACCGGGAACAGCTTGCTGAGCTCCGGCGCTCCCGCGATCGCCGCGCCCTGGCCCGCGTACACGGCTTCGTCGCTGTTGAACCCGAGCGCGTTGATGTGCCACAGCCGCAGAGCCACGGCGGGAGCGGCAACGGCCGCGGCGGCGAGCGCCACGATCAGCGTGGACTTCAGCGCGCTGGCCCGCCGCGGCGCCGCGCCTGGCACGAGCTCGGCCCGGCGCAGCGGAAGGTCAGGCGGACCCGGATCCGCCGGCAAGATAACGGGCAGGAGGCCCTGACTGCCGGGCTCCGCGAGCGCGACGCTCAGGTGCGATCGGCCGTTGCTCGAGATGTCCGGCTCGTCGCTGTCAGCGCGGGCCGCCGCGGTCACCGAGGCCAGCACCGGGACAGGCGCGCCGGGAAGATGGCCAGCGGCCACAGCCCCGGCCGGCTCCAGCAGCCGCGGGATATCGTCTGCCCAAGTGAACGAGTCAGAGGCCAGGGTCCGAGCGCGGACGTGAGTCAGGAAACTAGCCAGAATCTCGCGCTCTGCGGTCCGAAGCTCCTGGTAGTCCATTCCGCCGATCGTGATGGCCGGGGCGAGGTGACGGAACGGCGGGAATCCGTAAGCATCGTCGGTGTTGGCGATCAGCTGATCCAGGGCGGACTGATGGTCCAGGTCGGCGAGGCGCGGCTGGCCGCGCTCGATGATGAACAGCTCGCTGACCTTGGTGCTCGGGGTCATGCGGCACGGGACCAGGCGGTCGATGGTGTACTTGGGCGGCGGGATGATCATCTGGGTGAGGGCGTTGATGCCCATGATCGGCAGGTTGAAGCGGCTGAGAGCCATGCCGATCGAGCGGCCTCCCTTGGAGTGCAGCCGACTCTGGATCTGCAGCCGCCGCCACTCTGACCGCGTCAGGTCGTCGGCGCTGACGGCGCGCAGGGTGTGGGCGCTGATCGTCAGCGGCTTCGGGAAGCACGATGCCTGTCCGTCGGCGTCAATCACCGTCATGTCGTCGGACAGGAACATGCAGCCGTGCTCGCGCACGAGCCGGAGGACCGTGCCGGTCTTGCCGGTATCGGTCAGCGCGGAGAGCATGATGCCGGTGCCATCGAACTCGACGCACGCGGAATGCAGGAGCATGTGGCCGCGGGAGACCATCACGAACCGCAGCAGCGGCTCGATGATGTTGGTGTAGACCACGTGCGAGGACCGGGCCAGTAGGGGCCCGACCTCGACGTCGATCCGGCCATCGCCGAGGCGAGCGCGGAAGTTGGCGCCGATCCGGCCCAAGTGCTCCTCGTAGCGGATCGCCGCGTGCTCGGTGTGCTCGGTCATCGCCGCCCGTCGCCGCGGCGACCTGCCGCCCACGTCGCCGACGCGGATGGTGATATCGAGGTCGTCGTTGGCGACCTGCTGGGCGCGGAAGTACTCCATCTCGGGCAGCAGGATCTGCGACCCGATGGTCACCACGCCGCCGATGTCGTACCGGTAGCTCAGGTACTGCGATCGCTTGCGCGTCGATGCCGGGCCGGCCGCGGCGGCCGGCGATTCGGCCGGGGCGTTCATGTCCACGAGCACCCGGACCGGGTCGCGGCTCTCCTGGCCCGCCGAGCGGAAGATCGCCCGGTCGCTGAGCACGAACCGGAGCAGGAAGAGCACCGTCAGCGTGGCCGCATTGGCGACCAGCACGGCCATCCCGCTCCTGATCAGCACTTCGACGACGGGCAGCCGGGCCAGCAGCAGCAGGTTGTTCATGATGAAGAACCGGGCCGCACGGCCGAGCCGGGAGCCATGTGCCTGGCGGCGGTAGATCAGCGAGTCGACGAGCAGGAAATTCCAGGTCGTAGAGGCCTGCGTGGCTAGCGCGACACCGATCAGGTGGTTCCAGCCCAGGTAGTGGTAGACGAACCACAGTGCCGCGGTGTTGACCACCAGCCCACTTGCGCCGACCGCGCCGAAAGCGATGAATCTGGCCAGCTCGCGGAGCCGCTCGGCTCGGGTCTTCGGCCCTTCGCGTAGCTGTTTTGCCAGGCGCGCCGTGCGCAGCCTGACCAGGTGCCCCAGGAACGTCAGCCCCTGCCGGAACGACGCCTTGGACTTCCCCGCGTGACGCGGCCCGAACGAGTACGCGACCTCCGCGAGTCTGGTCACCGGATTCCTGACCATGATCTCGAGCAGGATCTTGAATCCTGTGGGCCGCAGCCGGTCGAGGTTCACGGCGGTCCTGCGGAATGCGAAAAGCCCGCTCAGCGGGTCGCTGGCCATCGCCAGCCGCCGCGGGAACGCGGCCTTGAGCAGGGTCGTGGCCCAGGACGAGACCAGCACGCGCCGGCCCGTCTCCAGCCCCTCGGCGGAGGCACCGTTTCCCGCGTACCGCGTTCCGATCACCAGATCGCAGTCGTAGCGCGTCGCCGTCCGCGCGAGGACGGCCGCCATCTCCGGCGGATGCTGCAGGTCAGCATCCATCACCAGCACCCAGGCACCGCGGGCCCAGCGTGCTCCGGCGACAACCGCGCCGCTGAGGCCTCCCTTGCGGGCAGAGGCCGGGCGGTGGAGCAGCCTGACCTGAACCGGGCACGACGGCGCGTGCGCTCCGAGCGCCTCGGGCGTCGAGTCGTCGCTGTCATCCACGAAGATGATCTCGGCGCTGTGGCTGGACAGAGCCTCGCCCAGCTGGTCGAGCAGCGGCTCGACGTTGCGCACCTCATTGCGAGTCGGAATGACCACGCTCAGCCGTGGCTCGCCGATCAGGCCGCCGTTGAGGTCGACCGGTCTCAGCCGGACTCCGACGCCGCCGTCATCATCACCACCTGACGCTTCATGACCCTTGCCATTCTCTGCAGGGGCAGAAAAGAGCATGAAAAAACCCCCCAATGCCACCGACCGGTGGACGGTTTCTATAAGAACTCCTGTGCCGCCTGCCCCATGTCGCCGGGCTCGACCCCGACGTCCCTCACCGCGCCGACTGCACAGCCATTACCTGATCGAAACTACCTAGGCATTACATTTAGCGAATTAAGGCCTCCTGCCGTGCGAGATCGCCATCCAGACTGCTTTGACACAAGCCATTACGGTAGACCGACTTGCCGGTGTTGGCAATAGCCAAAGTTAACCTCGCGTTAAGGGCGCATTAACCCTTGAATGTCCTATCTGGTCGGTAGGTTAATTGGGCTCTATCACCCGTGACACGAAGACGCGAGCCTTAAAAAGGGTATATCTGGTATTCCACTTATTCTGGTTTATAACTTCTCGGGTCGACAGTCGTGTGCGGCGTTCGCCGCTGCGCCAGGAACCCCTCGGGCGCTCACGCCACGCCGCCGGCCCGTCACGGCCGGGACGCGATTCAGACTTGCCACGGCACCCGGGATTCCCGGGCGACGCGTGCCTCCGCTTGCCGCCCCGCATCGCCTGGCTGGCGCCCCGCTGACCTAGACTCCTGGCAGTCGAGAAGGAGCCATTTCGTGCGCAAGGTCCTCATCGCCAACCGGGGCGAGATCGCTATCCGCGTCGCGCGTGCCTGCCGCGACGCGGGGCTCGCCAGCGTGGCCGTCTACGGGCAGCCCGATCTGGATGCGCTGCACGTCCGCGTGGCCGACGAGGCGTACGCGCTCGGCGGAGTGTCAGCCGCGGAGAGCTACCTGGACATCACGAAGATCCTCAAGGCGGCGGCGGCGTCAGGAGCGGACGCCGTGCACCCCGGGTACGGCTTCCTGGCTGAGAACGCGCACTTCGCCCGCGAGGTGATCGCCGCCGGACTGACCTGGATCGGGCCGCCGCCCGCGGCGATCGAGGCGCTGGGCGACAAGACCGCCGCGCGCGTCATCGCCCGCAGCGTGGGAGCGCCGCTGGCGCCTGGCACCCAGGGACCGGTTTCCGGCCCGGCCGAGGCGGCCAGGTTCGCCGACGAGCACGGCCTGCCCATCGCCATCAAGGCCGCCTACGGCGGCGGCGGGCGCGGCCTCAAGGTGGCCCGGACGCACGATGAGATCGAGGCGCAGTTCGAGTCGGCCGTACGCGAGGCGGTCGCGGCCTTCGGCCGCGGCGAGTGCTTCGTCGAGCGCTACCTGGACCGGCCGCGGCACGTCGAGACCCAGTGCCTGGCCGACTGCCACGGGAACATCGTGATCGTCTCGACCCGGGACTGCTCGCTGCAACGCCGCCACCAGAAACTGGTCGAGGAGGCACCGGCCCCCTTCCTGACCGGCGAGCAGGAAGCCGTGCTGCGCGAGTCGTCCCGGGCGATCCTGCGGGAGGCCGGCTATGTCGGCGCGGGAACCTGCGAGTTCCTGGTCGGCCAGGACGGAACGGTGTCGTTCCTCGAGGTCAACACCAGGCTGCAGGTGGAGCACCCGGTGACCGAGGAAGTCAGCGGGATCGACCTGGTCCTGGAGATGTTCAAGATCGCGGACGGTCAGGCGCTCTCGTTCGGCGACCCCGCGCTGCGCGGGCACTCGATCGAGTTCCGGATCAACGCGGAGGATCCCGGCCGGAACTTCCTCCCGGCGCCAGGAACGCTCACGGCCTGGAATCCGCCGTCCGGCCCAGGCGTACGGCTCGACGCCGGCTACGCCGTCGGGATGACCGTGCCGCAGATGTTCGACTCGCTGATCGCCAAGCTGATCATCACCGGCGCCGACCGGCCGCAGGCGCTGGCGCGTGCCCGGCGGGCCCTGGCCGAATTCGAGATCGGCGGGATGCCGACCGTGCTGCCGTTCCACTGCGCGCTGCTCGACGATCCTGCCTTCACCAGCGCGCCGTTCGCCGTGCATACCAGGTGGATCGAGACCGAGTTCAGCGGCAAGCTGCCGCCGTACGCCGGCGACGACGCGTCGGGCGCGTCGGGTGTGGCTGGAGCGTCGGGCGTGGCGGGAGGGTCAGGTACGGCGGGCGCGGGCGACAATCCCGAGGCCGGGCGCGAGCGGATCGTAGTCGAGGTCGGCGGCAAGCGCCTGGAGGTCGTCGTGCCGGCTGGCCTCGGCTTGGGTGGCACTGGCTCGGGCAGCGCTGGCTCGGGAGGGGCCGGCGGGAGGGGCCGGCTGGAGAAGGGCCGGCTCGGGAAGGGCCGGCTCGGGAGGGGCCGGGCGGCCGGCGGCTGGTCGGCCAGGCCGCGGTGCGGGACGCGGCCGCGGTGCTGGCGGCCGTCGTGCCGCCGCCGACGGCGACGTGCTGGTCAGCCCGATGCAGGGCACGATCGTCAAGATCGTCGCCACGGACGGCCAGCGGGTGGCGGCGGGCGAGACGGTCGTGGTACTCGAGGCCATGAAGATGGAGCAGCCGCTGACCGCGCACAAGGACGGCACCGTGTCCGACCTGGGCGTCGAGGTCGGCCAGACCGTCTCGGCCGGCCACGTCATCTGCCGCCTGGCGGACTGACGAGTGGCCCGGCTGGAAGGCGACCCGGGACCGGGGCGGTGGATGCTGTTCGCGCTCGGATTCCGGCTGCCCGAGGATAACCGCGACTGGGTCAGGCACGAACTGACCGACGCCGGCTGGCGGACCAGGACGGTCATCCGGCATCTCGCCGTCATCGTGCCGGTCTGCCTCATCGTCGCGGTGGTCCTGCTCACGCTGGTGCCCGCTCCCGCCTGGCTCGCGGGAATGATGGTCGGCCTGATTCTGGCCGGCAGCATCTTCAGCGTGGCCGCGTACGCCGACGACATCAGGGCCTCGCGGCTGCGCCAGCACGACCTCGATGTCCCCAACGACCCCGACCTCGGCCGCCCCGCGCACTGACCCCGGCCATCACCCCACCAGTCACTTCAGCCACGTCAGGCTCCTGCCAGCCTCAGCTGACCCTCACCGTCGCGGCCAAGCTCGCGCAGCCGCGCCCAACGTCCATCCGGGCGGAACATAACCGGCAATTCGTGCAGATTTGCGCGCCTCCCGAGAGGGCGAATCGACTTCTCCTGACTTGGAGTCAATTTAGCGCCCGATATTCGACATAAAGCGAAATTTAGCCGACGCAAACTAAGGAAAAGTGAACTTGCCCCCCGTGCTCCAGTCCCGGCCCCCGGCCGGACCAGCCTCACCCCGCTGGCCAGCGTCGCCCGCCGATCCCCGCGATCAGAGCGCCTCGGCGGGCTGCATCAGCTGGCGGGCGGCCTCGGTCAGGCTGCCGGACAGCGACGGGTAGACGGCGAAGGTGTGCGCGATCTCGTCCACCGTCAGCTGCTGCTCCACGGCCAGCGAGACGCCGAGTATCAGCTCGCTGGCCCGCGGCGCGACGATCACGCCGCCGAGCACGATACCGGTGTTCCGCCTGGTGAACAGCTTGACGAAGCCATCACGGAACCCGTCCATCTTGGCCCGCGCGTTGGTGGCCAGCGGCAGCTTCACGACCCGGGCGCCGACGGCGCCGGTGTCCACGTCCTGCTGGCTGACGCCGACGGTGGCGATCTCCGGATCGGTGAAGATCGTGCCGGCGACGTGCCCGAGCCGAAGCGGCTGGACGGCCTCCCCGAGCGAGTGCCACATCGCGATCCGGCCCTGCATCGCCGCGACCGAGGCCAGCATCCACACGCCCGTGCAGTCGCCCGCGGCGTACACGCCGGGCACGGACGTCCTGGACACCCGGTCGACGGTGATGAAACCGCGGTCATCGACCTTCACGCCGGACTCCGCGAGCCCGATCCCCTCGGTCGACGGCACGACGCCCACCGTGAGCAGGCAGTGCGAACCGCGCACGGTCCGGCCGTCCTCGAGGCTGACCTCTACCCCGTCCGCTGTCCGGCGAGCCGCCGCGGCCCGCGACCGGCCGAGTACCGACATCCCGCGGCGCCGGAACACGTCCTCGACCACGACCGCCGCGTCGGAGTCCTCGTTGGGCAGCACGTGCTGCCGGGACGAAATCAGCGTGACCTGCGATCCCAGGGCCTGGTAGGCGCTCGCGAACTCCGCGCCGGTCACTCCGGAGCCGACGACGATCAGCTCGCTGGGCAGCTCGCCGAGGTCGTAGAGCTGCCGGCAGGTCAGCAGCCGCTCGCCGTCGGGTACCGCTCCCGGCATGACCCTCGGCGCCCCGCCGGTCGCGATCAGCACGGTATCGGCCCTGAGCTCCTGGTCACCGACCGCGACCACGCCGGGGCTGGCGAGGCGACCGCGGCCGCTGATCACCCGGACGCCCTCGGCGGCCAGACGCGCCGCGACGTCCGCTGACTGCGCGTGCGCGAGATCCCTGATCCGCGAGTTGATCCGCGGGGCATCGGCCAGCGCGTGCGAATGACCGCCGGTCACCGGCTCGTGGTCGAACCTGATGCCCAGATCCGGCGAGCCCTCCATGGCCGCCATCAAGCTGGCCGTCGCGATCAGCGTCTTGGACGGAACGCAGTCCGTCAGCACGCACGACCCGCCGAGCCCGCTCTCCTCGACGACCGTCACATCGGCTCCGAGCTGAGCCGCGACGAGGGCGGCCTCGTATCCGCCCGGTCCCCCGCCGATGATCACTATGTGTGTATGCGGCTGGCTCACGGTGCTTCATTCTGTCGCATCGGCGCCCGCCGCCCGTCATCAGGCCCGATCCAGCCGGACCAGCCGGGCCAACCTTCCCACCTGCACCCCGGCGGCCTCGTACGCTAATGAACCGTGGCGTTGTACGCGGCTTACGGCAGCAACATGGATCCGGCGCAGATGGCGGAACGCTGCCCCCATTCCCCCAGGGCCGGCACCGGCTGGCTGGACGGCTGGCGCCTCACCTTCGGCGGCGAGGACATCGGCTGGGAAGGCGCGCTCGCGACCGTCGTCGAGGACGCCGAGGATCCCGGCGCCCGGGTGTTCGTCGTCCTCTACGAGATATCAGAGGGCGACGAGCAGTCGCTCGACCGCTGGGATGGCGCCACGCTCGGCTACTACAGCAAGCTGCGAGTCAGGGTTGGCACCAGGGACGGGGATTCCCTGGCCTGGCTGTACGTGCTGAACGACTACGAAGGCGGCCTGCCGTCCGCCCGCTACCTCGGAATCGTGTCCGACGCGGCCGAAGCCGCCGGCGCCCCCGATGACTATGTCGGCTGGCTGCGCACCCGGCCGTGCACCTCGCTGGGAAGCTAGCCACCCCGCGGCCAGCCAGGCCCGCGCGACCAGCCCGCTCCGCCAGCCCGCTCCGCCAGCCAGCCAGCCCAGCCCGCTCGGCGCGGCTAACCGACCAGCATCGCGATCACGAACGCGATCCCCGGGACCAGGATCGCGCCCAGCGCGGGCCAGGCCCAGGTCGACGTCACCACACTGCCCGGCCCGGCGCTGGCCGGCCCGGCACTGGCGAGCCCGGCACTGGCGATCCCAGAGCTCGCGCCCTGACCGCCGTCAGGCATCGTCGCCGCGGTGGCCGGGCCCGACCCGTTCAGGCTGATCTCGCCCGAGCTGTCATCGTGCCCCAGCCTGGCTCGGGCATCGTCGCTCAGCTGGGCCATCTCCCTGGCCATGACCTCGGTCGGGCTCATCTTGACCAGTTCCCTGGCGTCCCCGGGCAGCTGGCCGTAGCTCGCGGGGCGGGTCCGCTTGCCCTGCTCCCACTGCCAGCCGTGCAGCTTCGCCTTCGCCCGGGTCCGGCGAGTGGACGACAGCGCCCACGTATAGACCGTCTTGTCCTTCTTCTGCGGGCCGCGCGAGCACTGGATCTCGACCGAGTCGGCCAGGAAGATTCCCCGTACGGCGGCCCACGGAATCGTGAAGACGCGGAACGGATTCCGCACGGTGATGCCGTCGTCATCGGCGATCACCTTGGACCACAGCGTGCATGCGAAGACTAGCCCGGTGACCGTCGCCATGCCAAGGGCGAACTTCACCGACAGGTAATCGTGGCCCTGGATGATCAGGTCACCCAGGCTGAGGACGGCGATCCCGACCCAGATCCACCAGAGGGAAAGCGGCGTGGTCAGGCGGTAGACCCGCCGACCATCGGGCAGCAGCCGGCCGGCCGAGGTTGGGATGGCCGTCCTGGCCTGCTCGTGGGGTGCGGACACGTTAGCTGATGCTCCGGGTATCGACGGACGGAGCGCCTCGAACCGGCGCTTCGCGGCTTCCCATCCACAATAAGCCCAGCCGACGCGAGGATCGGGTTACCGGCGAGTCAGTTCATTACGGTCCGGCAACCGGAGTGTAGCTAGCTAATAACGGGCCGGCCAGCGTCACGCCGTCAGCCGACGCCCGGACGGAGTCTAGCGGCCCGACGTGGTCGGCCGTACCGGCCTCGGCGATGACCGAGTCTGGCCCGTGCTTGCTCCCGATCGCGGTCATCGCGGTCGCCGCCATGACCTTGACGCCCACGCCGATGCAGCGCTCGTCCACGTCGAACATCGGCTGGTGGATGTCGAACTCCTCGACCGAGCCCGGGTGGCGGGTGCCGAGCCGGAACAGGCTGCCGGGGACAGACTCCAGGTACCAGGCGAAGTCCTCGCCGCCCAGGCTCTGCGGCGCCGGCGTGTTCGCGCCTGGACCGAGCACCCGGTCGGCCGCCGCGCTCACCATCGCCGTGCTGACGGACTCGTTCACCGCGGGCGGAACGCTCCGCAGGTAGGTCAGGTCGGCGGTGACGCCGTAGGCGCTGGCCACCGACTCGATCAGGTCCTTCAGCATCTCGGGCGCGGCATGCCAGGCGCTGTCATCCAGGCACCGGACTGTGCCCTCCGCGACGCCGGAGTCGGGGATGGCGTTCGAGGCCGAGCCCGCGCTGACCTGTCCCCACACCAGGCTGAGGCCAGATCGCGGGTCGATCCGGCGGGACAGCGCGGCCGGCAGCTCGGTGATCACCTTGGCGAGCGCGAAGACCAGGTCGGCGGTGAGATGCGGGCGGGCAGTATGGCCGCCAGGACCGCTCAGGTGAACCTTGATCTTGTCGCAGGCGGCCGTGATCGGGCCGATCCTGGTCCCGATCTTGCCGACCTCAAGCTTGGGATCGCAGTGCAGCGCGAAGACGCGGTCAACCGAGGAGATGCCCCCTGCCGCCAGCACGTCAAGAGCGCCGCCCGGCACTTCCTCGGCGGGCTGGAAGATGAGCCTGACCTTGCCGGGCAGGGCTCCGGCGGCAGCCGCCCTGGCCAGGAACAGCCCGGTACCGAGCAAGACTGAGGTGTGCACGTCGTGACCGCAGGCATGACAGACGCCGGCGTTGAGTGACCGGTACGGAACATTCTTTTCGTCAACAATAGGCAGCGCGTCAATGTCGGCCCGCAGCGCAACGGCCGGTGCATCGTCGAGGCTGCCGCCAATATCGACGATCAGCCCGGTTCCCTTGGGCAGGATGGCTGGCCGGAGGCCGGCTGCTTCGAGCCGCAGCGCGATCCGGCGGGTAGTCCGGTGCTCGGAGTACCCGACCTCGGGATGGGCGTGCAGATCCCTGCGAAACTCGATCAACTCATGCTGATGGCCTGCGAGAAACGCATCAAGCTCGCCGGCCAGATCACTCTCAGCCATCAATCCTCTCCCCTTGGGCCAGGATCAGGTCAGGAGCGCACCGGATCTCCGTACTGGTGCCGTGAGCCCCCCTGCCAGCACACCGAGTCCTCTGGCTAAGGATGACTCCACGGCCTGAGCTATCGCTCACCGGGGTCACTCTGGTACCACCGAACCCAGGGGTACCAGGAATCCCGGGCGAGGCACGTCGCCGCCGCGCCAGGTAGCTAACCTGGATCCCGAAGGCAAAACGCGTATCCATTCGATCCTTCAGTGTCCTATCGCATGCGTATCGGCGGTGCCGATGGGTCAGCAGCAGGGATTGCCGCTGATTCGCAGCGAACTCAGTGACGAGGCGGGTTGCTTTCCTTCCGCCGGACTGACCGGCATCACCAGCAGGCCCATTGCCCAGGTGCGAGCACTTTCGTGCGGGCAGCTACTGCAACCGCACGGCATAGCGCTGACGAGGAACTCTCGCCACATCTCGGTGATGAGGTGAGATGCGACCCGGTATCTCTAAGCATGGTAGCGCTCGCGGCGCCCGTACGCTGGCGTTACGCGATTGTAGCCGGAGCGCCCCGCACCGGCCGTGCTGCCCCTAAGCCCGCCATTTCACCTGGTTAGTAGACATCAGCGGGGTGATAGACGCCCCACTCCTCGCGCAGCGCATCGCAGACCTCGCCCACGGTCGCCCGGGCGCCAAGCGCTGCGCGCAGCGGGTCGAGCATGTTGTCCTGGCCGGCCGCCGCCGTCTTGAGGGCGTCGAGATTCCGGCGGACCTCGGCGGCATCCCGGCGGCGTCGCAGCGCGTCCAGGCGCTCCGCCTGCTGCTGCTCGATCGCGGGATCGACCCGCAGCGGCGCGTAGCTCTCGCCGGCCGGCGCGGTGAACTTGTTGACGCCGACGACGACCCGGTCCCCGGCATCGATCTGCTGGGCCACCTGGTAGGCGGAGCGCTCGATCTCGGCCTTCTGGAAGCCCTGCTCGATCGCGGCGACGGCGCCGCCCATCTCCTCGATCCGCCTGATCAGCTCGCCCGCCTCGTCCCTGATGGCGGCGGTCATCGACTCGATCGCGTAGGAGCCGGCCAGCGGGTCCGCGGTCGAGGTCAGGTCGGTCTCGTAGGCGAGCACCTGCTGGGTGCGCAGGGCCAGGGTGGCGGCCTTCTGGCTCGGCAGCGCGATCGCCTCGTCGTAGGAGTTGGTGTGCAGCGACTGCGTGCCGCCCAGGATCGCCGCCAGCGCCTGCACGGTGACCCTGGCCATGTTGACCTCGGGCTGCTGCGCGGTCAGCTGGACGCCGGCGGTCTGGGTATGGAACCTGAGCATCTGCGATCGCGGGTCGGCGGCGCCGAACTCGTCAGCCATGATGTGCGCCCACAGCCAGCGGGCGGCGCGGAACTTAGCCACCTCCTCGAGCAGCGTGGTCCTGGCCACGAAGAAGAACGACAGCCGGGGGGCGAAATCGTCGATCGCCAGGCCGGACGCGATCGCCGCCCGGACGTACTCCTTGGCGTTCGCGAGGGTGAATGCGATCTCCTGGACGGGCGTCGCGCCGGCCTCGGCCATGTGATAGCCGGAGATCGAGATGGTGTTCCAGCGCGGGAGATGCGAGCCGCAGTACGCGAACGTGTCCGCTACCAGGCGCAGGGACGGCACCGGCGGATAGATGTAGGTCCCGCGGGCGATGTATTCCTTAAGGATGTCGTTCTGGATCGTGCCGGTCAGCCGCTCCGGCGGCACGCCCTGCTCGGCGGCGACCAGCTCGTAGAGCAGGAGCAGCACGGCAGCCGGCGCGTTGATGGTCATCGAGGTCGACACCGTGCCGAGCGGTATGCCCGCCAGCAGCGTCTGCATGTCCTCGATCGAGTCGATCGCCACGCCCACCTTGCCGACCTCGCCGCGCGCCTGCGGCGCATCGGAGTCGTAGCCCATCTGGGTCGGCAGGTCGAAGGCGACCGACAGCCCGGTCGTACCCGCCTCGATCAGCTGCCGGTACCGGCGATTGGAATCGGCGGCGGTCGAGAACCCCGCGTACTGGCGCATGGTCCAGGGCCGGCTCACGTACATGGTCGGGTACACGCCGCGGGTGAACGGGAATTCACCCGGCTCGCCGAGGTCACGGTCCGGATCGAAGTCCTGCAGCGCCTTCGGCCCGTAGACCGGCTCGATAGGGTCGCCTGACTCCGATATCCGCGCCATAGGACAAGGTTACGGCCGGCCGGCCGGAACACCGCAGGCCGAGCCCCGCGGCCATCGCGACCGGCTTTGACGCCGATCGCCGTGACGGCCCTGGCCCGACCGCCGTGACGGCCCGGCCCGAGCGCGCTGACCCGTCTGCGGCCAGGTCATCACTTTGCGTACCGCATCGTACGCAATATGCGATATCAGTCGCTCCGTCAGCATATGCTGCCTGCTTCGCCAGGTTCGCAACCTACGGGGCAGCGGCCAGCGGCCGCCGGCCGCTGCCGCGCGCAGGATCGAGGGGCCGGATGCAGACGAGCACATCGAAGACGGCATGGTCGGCGGTCGCCGCTGTCACCGCGATGGCCACCGTGGGCTACGCCATGGCGCTGTCCGGTCCGCTCCCGGTCCCAAACAACACGGCCACAAATAGCCCTGCCGCCAGGACCACTGCCCCCAGAGCCAGTGCCGCCAGGACCAGCGCCGCCAGCGCCACTGCCGCGAGCGGGCGGGCGCCAGTGCGGACGGCCGGACGTGCCACGCCCGCCGGCACCAGGCCACCGGCGCCGGCCACCGGCCGGATGACCAGGACCGCGTCACCGTCCGCGCGCGGGGCAGCGGCCCGGCGGCAGCGCCAGGCCCACCCGCATCCGGCTCACGCCCGTCGGCTGAATCCTCGCGACGTCGGCGGGCGCCGGCTGGCCAGCTCCGGCATCGTCGTGGCCCGTCACGCGGCCCCGCTTCCCCCGGTGCCCGCATCGGCCTACGTGATCGCCAACGCGGGCACCGGCCAGGTGCTCGCGGCCAAGGACGCGCACGGGCTGTATCCGCCCGCCAGCACGCTGAAGGTGCTGACCGCCATCACCATGCTGCCGCGGCTGAAGCCGGATGAGAGCCTGGTCGCGACGAGGCTCGCGGCATCCGTGGTGCCGAACATCGTCGGCCTCATCCCCGGTCATCGCTACCAGGTGGCGGACCTGTTCCGCGCCCTGCTGCTGATCTCGGCCAACGATGCCGCGGTGTCGCTCGTCCAGGGCAGCGGATCGTTCAGCCGGGGCATCGCGCTGATGAACGCCGAGGCGCACCGGCTGCGGGCCTACGACGTCGTGGCCAGGCAGCCGAACGGCCTGCCCGCTCCCGGCCAGGTCGTGTCCGCCTACGACCTGGCCCTGATCGCCCGGCGGGCGCTGGCGATGCCGGCGTTCATGCGGTACGACCGGACGCTGTCGGCGACCTTCTCCGCGACCCGGTTCGGGCGGGTGCCGATGGTCAACGAGAACGGGCTGCTGACCCAGTACCGGGGCGCGATCGGCGGCAAGATCGGCTGGACAATGGCCGCCGGCGCGACCTACGTCGGCATGGCCCGCAGGGGCGGGGTGACGCTGATCGTCACCATCTTGCACGCCACGCCGCTCACCGAGATCGCTTCCGCCGAGCAACTGCTCGACTGGGGGTTCGCGATGAACGGGCGGGTCAGGCCGGCCGGGAGGCTGGTGCGGCCGCTGCCCGGCTCGTGACCCTGGCCCGGCCGCCGGCGCCTCGATACGCTCGCCTGGACTGCGCCCGTCACAAATTTTGCCATCTATCCGCGCAGGTCGCACCAGTTGCGCTGGCATCGGGCAGGATTGCGGCGAGGGTACCGGCGAAGCCATCAGGGAACAGTCCTGCGCGATGGAGTCGTCAGCGGGATCGAAGGACCGGATGCAGCCGAGCACACGAAGCAGGACGCTGGTCGTCGCGGCGGTGGTAACCAGCGCCGCGACCGCCGGAATGGCGGTGACAACGAGCGGTGCCGCGCCCATTCGCGCATCGGCGGCGCTGGCCAGCGCGCGGCACCAGCCGGCCGCGTACCGGACCGCCAGGACCGTCAGCCACCCGGCGCCGCTGCCGAAGAACGAGGTCGGCGGCCCGCTGCTGGCCAGCCGCGGCATCGTCGTGCACTACCCGGGCCGCGGGACGCCGCGGCTACCCAAGGTCCCGGCCTCGGCCTACGTGATCGCCGATGCCAGCACCGGCACCGTGCTGGCCGCCAAGGACGCGCACGGCCTGTATCCGCCGGCCAGCACGCTGAAGGTGCTCACCGCGATCACCATGCTGCCGAGGCTTAGCCCGGACGCCACGGTCGTAGCCACCAAGCGGGCGGCGTCGGTGGAGCCGAACATCGTCGGGCTGCTTCCCGGGCACCGCTACAAGGTCAGCGACCTGTTCCGCGCACTGCTGATGATCTCGGCCAACGACGCCGCCGTGGCGCTCGTCCAGGCCAGCGGATCGTTCGGCAAGGGCATGGCGCTGATGAACGCCGAGGCCCATCACCTGCAGGCCTACGATGTGGTCGCCAGGCAGCCGAACGGGCTGCCCGCGCGGGGCCAGGTGGTCTCGGCCTACGACCTCGCGCTGATCGCCAGGCAGGCGCTCGCCATGCCGGCGTTCATGAAGTACGACTCGACGCTGACGGCCAGGTTCCCGATCAAGCGGCACAAGCGGGTGACGCTGCTGAACCAGGACTACCTGCTGACCAAGTTCCGCGGCGGGATCGGCGGCAAGATCGGCTGGACGGAGAAGGCCGAGGCGACCTACATCGGCCTGGCCAGGCGGCATGGCGTCACGCTGATCGTGACCATCCTGCACGCCACCCCGCTCACCGAGATCACCTCCGCCGAGCGCCTGCTCAGCTGGGGCTTCGCGAATGCCGGCTCGGTGCGCCCGGTCGGAGTGCTCGTGCCTCCGCTGGTGGCCGCCGCCGCCGCGGCGGCCAGGCCAAAGTCCGGCTCGCCGGCGGCCGTCGGCGGCTCGCTGGCCGGAGCGTCGGACGGTCCCGCCCGGAAGTCGATCACGGTGGCCGCCGCCATCGCGGCCGGACTGTGCGCCGCCGTCGTCGCCGGGCTGGCCTGGCTCAGGCGCCGCATGCTGCAGAGCCGGAACCCAGCCAGCTAGCCGACGGTACCGCTAGATGAGCTCGGCCGACACAAGCGTGGCGTGAAGTCCCTGTCCGACGTAGTAGCCACGGTAGGCACGGCCCTCATTGAAGGCCGCGAGCACCGACGGGTTCACGACGAACCGGATGCCGCCGATGGTCAGCTCGCAGCGAGCGCCGCCCGGCCGCCCCGGGATCCCGCTCTGCGGGTCGCCGACGTTGCCCCCCATCCGGTGGACGCGCGTCCTGGCGACACCCTCGGCCATGCTGATCCTGCCCGTTACCGTCTGGTTCAGCGCCCGCCGGGTACGGAAGACCGCCTGCGACACCACCAGTCCCACGAGGAATAGCGCGCCGATCACGTACGGGATCGCCGACGATGACGACGGGTGCCTGCCCGTGGACAGTCGAGGGAGCAGGACGACCGCGATGACCACGATGAACGCCAGCGCCACCATGGCCACCACTCCCGTCGCGGCCCTGGACCTGGACCTGGACGTCCGCAGCCTGGCCGCCTGGCGCTCGGACAGCTGACCGGTCCGGTTGGCCGCCAGCTCGTCCGCGCTGAAGTCCAGCACGGCCGACAGCACAAGCTGGCTCCTGGCATCCATGCCGCCTCCGTCTAGCGCGCCGCGAGGAAGCCGACCCGGTCCCTGACCAGGGCCATGGTCGCAGCCGCCACTTCCCTGGCCCGGCCCGCGCCGTCGGCGAGCATCCGGTCGAGCTCGGCCTCGTCGGCGAGAATCTCCTCGGTCCGCTCCCTGACCGGCGCGAGCGCGTCGACGATCACGTCGGCGAGGTCCTTCTTGAACGCGCCGTAACCGGCGCCCTCGTACTGCCGCTCCAGTGCTTCCAGGCTGGTACCGGTCAGTGCCGCGTAGATTCGCAGCAGGTTCGTCACGCCCGGCTTGGCCTCGTTGTCGGCCCGGACCTCCGAGCCCATGTCGGTCACCGCGCGGCTGATCTTCTTGCGGATCGAGGCGGGATCCTCGAGCACGTCGATGATGCCCTGCGGCGTCGAGGATGACTTGCTCATCTTGACCGACGGGTCCTGCAGGTCGGCGATCTTGGCCACGTCGGCGACGATGTACGGGCCGGGCACGACGAAAGTCCGGCCGAAGCGGTGGTTGAACCGCTGCGCCAGGTCCCTGGTCAGCTCCAGGTGCTGCCGCTGGTCCTCGCCGACCGGCACCTGGTCGGTCTGGTAGAGCAGGATGTCGGCCGCCTGCAGGATCGGGTATGTGAACAGGCCGACGCTGGCCTGGTCGGCGCCCGACCTGAGCGACTTGTCCTTGAACTGGATCATCCTGCTGGCCTCGCCGAAGCCGGTCAGGCAGCTGAGCACCCAGGACAGCTCGGCGTGCTCGGGGATGTGGCTCTGCACGAACACCGTGCACCGCTTCGGGTCGAGCCCGGCCCCGAAGAGCTGCGCCGCGGCCACCCTCGACCGGCGGCGCAGCAGCGGCGGGTCCTGGGGCACCGTGATCGCGTGCAGGTCCACGACGCAGTAGAACGCGTCGTAGCTCTCCTGGAGGGTCACCCACTGGCGGATCGCACCGAGGTAGTTGCCGAGGTGGAACGAGTCAGCGGTCGGCTGGATGCCGGACAGCACGCGGTTGGCAGACATGGGCGAAGTCTAGTTGCCGCCCGGCGCCGGTCACTCAGTCTCCCTGACCTCCGCCGCGCTGTCCCCGCTGTCGGCGCCGGCCCGGCCCTGGCCCTGTCCCCTGGCGGCCGAACGCCTGGCCCCGGGAACCCGCACGACCGGCCGGGAGTTCCCTCCGGCGGAAACGGCCTGGACGACGGGACCCGGCGCACCAGCGTCACCGCCCGGCGGGGCGCTCTCGCGCACGACCGGCACGATGTCGGGCGCGCCCAGCCTGATCGCATCCGCGTCAGTGTCGGTGTCGGCCTCCTGTGACTTCCGCTCCGCCGCCACGCTGGTGCGGTAGTTCTCCAGTTCCCGGCTCACCTGCCGGTGCCGCCACTTCATCGGGACCGCCATCAGCGCGGCGACCTCCTCGGCCGCCGACAGTCCCCGGTCCCAGGTCTCGATCGAGATGTGCGTGCGCCTGGTCAGCACGTCGTCCAGGTGCCTGGCGCCCTCGTGGGTCACGGCGTAGACCGCCTCTACCCGCAGGTAGTCGTCGGCTCCGCGCAGCGGCCTGCCGAGACCCGGCTCAAGGGCGATCATGTCGAGGAGCTCCCCGGTCAGGGTGCCGTACCGGCCGAGCAGGTGCTCGATCCGCGCGACATGCAGGCCGGACGACCGGGCCAGCACGTGCCGGGAGTTCCACAGCGCCTGGTAGCCGTCCGCTCCGGCCAGCGGTATCTGGTCGGTACACGACGGCGCGACCTTGCCGTCAAGCCCGTGTGCGACGGCGTCCACCGCGTCGCGGGCCATCAGCCGGTAGGTGGTGTACTTGCCGCCCGCGATCATCACGAGGCCGGGCACCGGGTGGGCGACGGTGTGCTCTCTGGACAGCTTTGAGGTGGTATCGGACTCCCCCGCCAGCAGCGGCCGCAGCCCGGCGTAGACGCCCTCCACGTCGTCGCGGGTCAGCGGCACCGCGAGGACCCGGTTGACCTGGTCGAGCACGTAGTCGATGTCGGTCCTGCTGGCCGCGGGGTGGGCCTTGGACAGGGCCCAGGCCGTGTCCGTCGTGCCGATGATCCAGTGCCGTCCCCACGGGATCACGAACAGGACGCTCGTCGGGGTTCGCAGGATGATCCCGGTACTTGACTGGATCCGGTCCCGGGGCACGACCAGGTGCACGCCTTTCGACGCGCGCACGTTGATCGACCCGCGGCCACCGACCATGGCCTGGATCTCGTCGGTCCACACGCCGGTCGCGTTCACCACCTGCTGGGCCCTGATCTGAAGCTCGGTGCCGGTCTCCAGGTCGACGGCCTGCACGCCGGTGACCCGCTCGCCTTCCCTGAGGAACCCGGTGACCTGGGTGCGGGACGCGATCTGCGCGCCGTAGCACGCCGCCGTCCTGATCAGGTCAAGCACGTATCTCGCGTCGTCCACCTGGGCGTCCCAGTACAGCAGGGCGCCGGTGAAGGCGGAGCTCCGCAGCGCCGGCGCCAGGCGGCGCGCGTGCCGCCTGCTCAGCTGGCGGTGCAGGGGCAAGCCCCTGAGCTGGCCCCGCGCCAGCCCGAGCGCGTCATAGATGCTGACCCCGGCCCCGACGTAGGCGCGTTCCCAGCCGTAGTGGCTGAACGGGAACAGAAAGGATACGGGGCGGATCAGGTGCGGGGCGATCCGCTGCATGAGCAGGGCCCGCTCGGTGAGCGCCTCGCGGACGAGGCCGAAATTAAACTGCTCGAGGTACCGCAGCCCGCCGTGGATCAGCTTGCTCGATCGGGACGAGGTCCCCGAGGCGAAGTCCCTGGCCTCCACGAGCCCGACCGACAGACCCCTGGTCGCCGCGTCGAGTGCCACGCCAGCGCCGACCACGCCGCCGCCCACGACGAGCACCTGGAGTTCCGAGCTGCCCAGCGTCGCGATCGCGGTAGCCCGCTCGGCGGGTCCGAGCCTGACTGCTCCGAGCGCATGCGTTGTCACAGTGCAGAACGCTACCCAGGCACCGCTTGCGGAAAGCTCACCGGGCCGGTGCTCACCGGGATCGGGCGGCCGGCCCGCCCGGCACGACGGGCGCGCTCGGCGCGCCGGGCGCGATCGTGACCTCGACCCGCTGGAACTCCTTCAGGTCCGAGTACCCGGAGGTCGCCATGGTCCGGCGCAGTGCTCCCATCAGGTTCATCGAGCCGTCGGCCACCGTGGACGGGCCGTGCAGGATCTGCTCGAGCGTGCCGACCGTGCCGACCCTGAGCCGGTCGCCCCGCGGCAGCTCCGGATGGTGCGCTTCGCTGCCCCAGTGATAACCGCGGCCGGGCGCCTCGGCGGCCCTGGCGATGGGCGAGCCGACCATGACCGCGTCGGCGCCGATCGCGAGCGCCTTGGCGATGTCGCCGCTGCGGGTCATCCCGCCGTCCGCGATCACGTGCACGTACCGGCCGCCCGATTCGTCGAGGTACTCCCGGCGGGCGGCGGCCACGTCGGCCACGGCCGTGGCCATCGGCACCTTGACGCCCAGCACGGCGGCCGTGGTCTGGCCCGAGCCGCCGCCGAAGCCGACCAGGACTCCGGCCGCGCCGGTGCGCATCAGGTGCAGGGCGGCCGTGTAGGTGGCGCAGCCGCCCACGATCACCGGGACGTCGAGCTCGTAGATGAAGTGCTTCAGGTTCAGCGGCTCGGCCTGGCTGGACACGTGCTCGGCGGAGACGGTCGTGCCCCGGATGACGACGAAGTCGGTGCCCGCGTCGATCACGGCCTTGTGGTAGCGGAGCGTGCGCTGCGGCGACAGCCGGGCCGCGATCGTCACCCCGGCCGCCTTGATCTCCGAGATCCGCTGCCCGATCAGCTCGTCCTTGATCGGCTCGGCGTAGATCTGCTGCAGCCGCGCGGTCGCGGTCTGGTCGTCCAGAGTCGCCATCTCCTCGAGCAGCGGCTCCGGGTCGTCATACCTGGTCCACACGCCCTCGATGTCGAGCACGGCCAGGCCGCCGAGCTTGCCGATCGCGATCGCCGTGGCGGGCGAGACCACGCTGTCCATCGGCGCCGTCACCAGCGGCAGCTCGAACCGGTAGGCGTCGATCTGCCAGGCGATCGAGACATCCTCGGGCCGCCTGGTCCGGCGGGACGGCACGATGCCGATCTCGTCAAGCGCGTAGGCGCGGCGGCCGCTCTTGCCGCGGCCGATCTCCATCGAAGTCACCAGGCCAGGTTAGCTAGCCGGGCCGCTGTAATTCGGGGCCTCGGCCACCATGTGCACATGGTGCGGATGGCTCTCGACCAGCCCGGCGCCGGTGATCTGGATGAAACGGGCATCCTGCAGGTCGGCGATCGTCCTCGCGCCGCAGAAACCCATGGCCGCGCGCAGGCCGCCGTCTAGCTGCCCGGCGACCGCGGTCAGCGGGCCCCGGTAGGGCACCCGGCCCTCGATGCCCTGCGGCACCAGCTTGTCCTCGCTCAGCACGTCGTCCTGGAAGTAGCGGTCCTTGGAGTAGGACCGGCCGCGCTCGCGGTTGCGCATGGCGCCGACCGAGCCCATGCCGCGGTACAGCTTGAACTGCTCTCCGCCGATGATCACGAGTTCGCCCGGCGCCTCCTCGCAGCCGGCCAGCAGGCTGCCGAGCATCACCGTGTCAGCTCCGGCCGCGATCGCCTTGGCGATGTCGCCCGAGTACTGCACGCCGCCGTCGCCGATCACCGGCACGCCGGCCGGCCGGGCGGCGCGGGCCGCCTCGTAGATCGCGGTGATCTGCGGCACGCCGACGCCGGCCACCACCCTGGTCGTGCAGATCGACCCCGGGCCGACGCCGACCTTTACCGCGTCCGAGCCGGCGTCGATCAGCGCCTGGGCGCCTGCCCTGGTCGCGACGTTCCCGCCGATCACCTCGACCCTGGCGTTGGCCTTGAGCTGGGCGATCATATTGAGTACGGCCTGGGCGTGGCCGTGCGCGGTATCGACGATCAGGAAGTCAACCGCGGCGTCGATCAGCGCCTGAGCGCGCCGCTTGGCGTCCTCCCCGACCCCGACCGCCGCGCCGACCATGAGCCGCCCCTGCGCGTCCTTGGTCGCGTTCGGAAATTTCTCGCTCTTGGTGAAGTCCTTGACCGTGATCAGCCCGCGCAGCAGTCCCTGAGCATCGACGAGCGGCAGCTTCTCGACCTTGTTCTCCGACAGCAGCCGCAGGGCCTGCGCACGCGATACCCCGACCGGGGCCGTGACCAGGGGCATCGGCGTCATCAGCTCGCCGGCCCGGCGGCTGTGGTCCTGCTCGAACCTGATGTCCCGGTTAGTGATGATCCCGAGCAGCACGTCGTCCGGGGAGACGACCGGCAGGCCGGAGATCCGGTACCGGCCGCACAGCTCCTCGACCTCGGCGATGGTGGCTTCCGGGCCGCAGGTGACCGGGTTGGTGATCATCCCGGCCTCTGAGCGCTTGACGATGTCGACCTGGTGCGCCTGCTCGTCGATGGACATGTTGCGGTGCAGAACGCCGATGCCGCCCTGCCTGGCCATCGCCACGGCCATAGTGGCCTCGGTGACCGTGTCCATGGCCGAGGACAGCAGCGGCGTCTGGATGCTGATCCGCCGGGTCAGCCGGGCGGTAGTGTCAGCCTCGCTGGGCATGAGCTGCGAGTGCGCGGGCAGCAGCAGCACGTCGTCGAAAGTCAGGGCGGGCGGGCCAAATTTGGCGTCGTCGGTCATATCTCTCCGAGATGGTCGCCGGGTTGTAGTCCATCCTAGTTATCGCTGCGCGCGCGGCCGCAGCGCACACGGCGCCGGCGCGGCACCGGCCGGAGTCCGGGCCCGCGGACCGCGGCGCCAGGAGCGATGGAGGCAGATGTGCTCGACGACGTTGTCGGCTATCTGCGCTGCCCGGTCTGCGGCGCGGGCCTGACCAGGCGCGATGGCGCGCTCCGCTGCGAGGCCGGGCACTCGTTCGACATCGCGCGCCAGGGTTGTGTCAGCCTGCTCCCGCCCGGCGCGGCCGGCGGCCGGGGTGACACGGCCGCGATGGTCCGGGCCCGCGGCGAGTTCCTGGCCGGCGGCCATTACGCCGGCATCGCCGGCCTGCTGGCCGACGCCGCTGCCGACTCGCCCGCTGCCGCCTCGCCCGGTGCCGGCGGCTGCGTCGTCGATGTCGGGGCCGGCACCGGTTATTACCTGGCCGCCGTGCTCGACCGGCTGCCGCGGCGGGCCGGGCTCGCCCTGGACGTCTCCGGGCCCGCGCTGCGGGTCGCGGCCAGGGCGCACCGACGGATCGGGGCCGTGGCAGGCGACGCCTGGCGCTCGCTGCCGGTCGCCGACTCGGCGGCCGTGCTGGCGCTGAACGTGTTCGCGCCGCGCGACGGGGCCGAACTGCGCCGCATCCTGCGGCCCGACGGCGCGCTGCTGGTTGTCACCCCGGCCGCCGATCACCTGGCCGAGCTGATCGGGCCGCTGGGCCTGCTCTCGGTGGACGGGCGGAAGCAGGACCGGCTCGCAGACAAGCTCGGCCCGTACTTCGAGCCGGCCGCCGAGCGCGAGCACCGGACGGTGATGTCCCTTGACCATGCGGCGGCCGGCCTTTTGGCCGCGATGGGCCCCAGTTCCTGGCACGCCGACCCTCGCGTGCTCGCGGCTGCGATCGGGCGCCTGCCCGACCCCGTGCCGGTCACGCTGGCGGTGCGGCTGACGGTCCTTCGGCCGCGCCGCTGAGCGCGGCCGCGGCACGGAGCGCGGCGGCCGCACCGGTCACGAACGAGACCGCTGCTGGCCGGGGCGGCCGTTCCGGTGCCCGGCCCTGCTGCTGGTCAAGGGCGTCCCGGACCAGGCCAGGCGGCGCCAGCGAGCGATCGAGGGCGGTCAGGCCACCCGCCACCTTGGACACGATCGCGTCGTCGGCCAGGTACACCAGCGCGCGGCAGGCGTTCAGCACGGCGTAGCACTCGGCAGCGTGCGCGAGTCCCCAGCCGAGCTCGTCGGCCAGGTAGCCAAGGATCGCCGGCCGGGCGACCGGGCCGAGCTGGGACCGCGCCGGCGGCCCGAGCAGCGGGCGGCCGGCCGCCCGGCAGACCGCGTAGTGCATGAGCAGGTCGGGGTCGCCCGGCATAGCGTCACCGCGCACCAGCCGCGGTCCGCCGGCGGCCGGGCTGACATGCAGGACGAACGGCCACGGTGCCGTCGGCCGCCCCGCCTGACTGGCCGTGACTACGCTGCATTCCAGGCCGCCGCCCGGGCAGTCGATCCCGGGCGCGGCCAGCAGGGCGGCGGCCGCCGTCAGGGCCGGCCCGGTGATGTCGTCAGCGATCACGAACAAGATGTCCACGTCGCTGCGTTCCGGAACCCAGCCGCCGAGGGCGGCCGAGCCGTGCAGGTACGCGGCCTCGAGCGACCCCGCGCACCGATCCGCGACCAGCACGGTCAGCCGCCCGGCATACCTGAGCGGCTCGGCAGCGCGGTGGTCCGCGGCGTCGGGCATCCCGTCAGCCTCCAGGTTCCCTGGCCCGGCGGCCAGCCGGGCCGCGGGCCATTCCCGCCGGTTCGCACTTACAGTTAGCCTACGGCTGACTGCTAGCAGCGGAGCGTGCCCATGAGCGCGGAAACCATCGACGGCACGATTCCGCCCCGGGCCACTGCTCCTGATCCCGGCCAGGCGCCGGGCCTGGCCCTGGCGCCGGCGACTCGGCCTGGCCGCCACCGCTGCCTCGGCCGCCTTGCTCGTGGCGGGGTGCATCCTTGCCGCGAGATACCAGCCGGTCGGCTTCGGCGGCTACTCCCGCGATCCCCTTGGCCCGCATCTGATCAGCGAGAACGTCAATACGGCGGGCGGAATGCGAGGGCAGGCCTTTATCCCGCCTCAGCCGTCCGCGCGAGGCAGCTTCGTGATCAGCCTCAGCAACGACGGGCCGCTGCCGGTCACGATCGAGTCGCTGAGCCTGCTTCCGCCAGGCATGCCGGCCAGCGCGATCCACTACGGCCGGCCCTTCCGGATCGACGGGCCGCCGACCTACACGCTGGAGTACCTCAGGTACCGGCAGCGGCAGATCGCGCCGCGGGCGCTGGCCGGGGCGGTGCTGGCTCCGGGCGAGTCCGTCGACGTGCGGATTCCGATCCGCACCGCGCCGTGCTGGTCACCGCATTCGGGCTGGGAGATGTGGACGGTCTGGGTCACCACGAGGTCGCTGCTCTGGACCCATCACGTCCCGATTAGCTGGACCGATCCAGGCGATCCGAGCCAGGGTGCGATCATCAGCGAGGAAGGTTACTCATCAGGCGCCATCCGCGGCGTGGTCTGCCCTCGGTAGCAAGCCCTCGCGGCGGCCGCGGACTGGCTCGGCCGGAGCCATTTCGGAGGGACTTCATGGAGCAGCGTGTCAGCCTGGTCACCCTGGGCGTCAGCGATCTCGCGCGAGCACGGCAGTTCTACACCGCGCTCGGCTGGACTCCGGCCACCGCGGAGACCGACGACGTTGTCTTCTTCCAGGCGGGTGGCCTGGTCCTCGGGCTCTGGGACCGGGCCATGCTCGCGCACGACAGCGCGGTGCAGGACGCCGGAGGCTGGGGCGGCGTGACGCTGGCCTATAACGTCCGCTCCCCCGCCGAGGTGGACGCGGCGATCGAGGAGGCCAGGGCGGCCGGCGCGGAGATCGGGCGCGAGCCTGCGAAGACATTCTGGGGCGGGTACTCCGGGCTGTTCATCGACCCGGACGGGCACCCGTGGGAAGTGGCCCACAATCCCGGCTGGGCGCTGCTCCCGGACGGCAGCGTGAGCCTGGCCGGCTGACCCGCGGATGGCGCCGACTGCCGGGCCCGGCAAGCTGCTGCTCGGGACGCTCATCGGGCTGACCGTGATCAGCGGGCTCGTCGACGCGGTCAGCTACCTGGGGCTCGGGCACGTCTTCACCGCGAACATGACCGGGAACGTGGTCCTGCTCGGATTCGCGGCGGCCGGCGCGTCCGGGTTCTCCGCGGCGGCCTGCCTGACCTCCCTTGGCTCGTTCCTGCTGGGAGCGGCCGCCGCCGGGCGAGCCGCCCGGCGGCTGACATCGCGGCGGCAGCTGCTGGCCATGGCGATGACGACCGAGGCAGTGGCGACCGCGGCGGCCGCCGCCCTGGCGTTCGGGGTGGTCCAGATGTCGCAGGGCTGGCCCCGGTACACGATCATCGCGGTACTCGCCTTCGGCATGGGGGTGCGCAACTCCACGATCCGGCGGCTCGCCGTTCCCGACCTGACGACGACGGTGCTGACCATGACGCTGACCGGGCTGGCCGCCGACTCCACGCTCGGGGGCGGGACCAACCCGCAGGCTCCCCGCCGGATTGCCGCCGTCCTCGCGATGCTGGCCGGGGCCTTCGCCGGGGCGTCGGCTTTCCTGCACGCAGGAGCCGGGACCACCTTGCTGATCGGCGCGGTCGCGGTCCTCGGCGGCGGCCTGTTCTTCTGGGCCGCCCAGGAATCCCGTCAGCTTGACCAGCCCGTCACCTAGCCGCCCACCCCGCCCCGTCCGCTCGCTTCGCCTCGCCACCCCCGGTCTCCATGATCGTGGCGAGTTGACCGCGTGATAACAAGAAAACTCGCCGTGATCATGGCGGCGGCGCACCGGCGCACCGGCCGGCTGGCTGGCTAGGCGCTGCTGCCGTAGCGCTCATCGACGGCGATGGCCCGCAGCCGGATCAGGGCCCGGTGCTGGGCGACCCGGACGGCACCAGCCGACATGCCCAGGGCCGCCCCGGTCTCCTCGGCGGACAGCCCGGTCAGCACCCGCAGGATAAGGAGCTCACGCTGGTGCGGCGGGAGGCGGGACAGCAGCGCCCTGGCCCGCTGCGCCTCCAGGCTGGCGACCACGGACTCCTCGGGACCCGGCTGGTCGTCGGGACAGTCCGGCAGGTCCTGCGTCGGAATCGCCAGCCTGGCCGCCGATCGCCGGGCGTCGGCCACCTTGTGGGAGGCAATGCCGAAGACAAAGGAGGCAAAAGGCCTGCCCATATCCTGATAACGCGGCAGTGCGTTAAGGACGGCGATACAGACTTCTTGCGCCACGTCCTCGGCGGCGTGATGCTGGCTCGCCACGTTGCCGAGCCTGGAGTGGCAGTACCGCACGACCATCGGCCGGATCTGCCTGAGCAGCGAGTCGATGGCGGCCGGCTGGCCCCGTGCGGCCAGCTCGGTCAGGTCGGTCATCGTCGCGGCCGGATCGGCTTCGCTGACAGCCTGCTGAACCATGCGTTCCCCCTTCGGCGTCATGCCGTTACGCATCAAGCGGTCACGCACGGATGATGCCCAGGTAAAGGGGCAGTTTAATCATGGAAATCGACGTCAATAAACAGCAGTCTTTTGGTCGCCCGCCATTACCGTCTAATTCGCACTTTGCAAAAGCGGACGATCCCCAGAACTTGGTCGTTAGTCAGTGATATCCGCTGAGAATCGCCCGAATTCTGAGATCAGTCGGGCCGGGAGGCCGGCGGGAGGCCGGACGCCAGTGCGGCGACGGGCCGGGACTCAGCTGAGTCCCGGCCCGTCGCCGCGCCGTCAGATCACCGGACGGTTAGTGCGTGTGACCATGCCCGTGACCGTGCGAGCCGGCCTCGGCCTCTTCCTTCTCCGGCTTGTCGGTCACCAGCGCCTCGGTGGTGAGCAGCATGCCAGCGATGGACGCGGCGTTCTGCACGGCCGACCTGGTCACCTTGACCGGGTCGATCACGCCCTGCGCCATCAGGTCGCCGTACTCGCCGGTCTCGGCGTTGTAGCCGTGGCCAGGCGGCATTTCGGCCACGGCCGCGATCACGACACCGCCCTCCGCGCCCGCGTTCAGCGCGATCCAGCGGGCCGGCTCGAGCAGCGCCTTGCGGACAACGCCCACCCCGGTCGCCTCGTCACCGGACAGGCCCAGGTCGTCCAGGTGCACCGAGGCCTGGATCAGCGCGCTTCCGCCGCCGGCCACGATGCCTTCCTCGATCGCCGCCCTGGTCGCCGAGATGGCGTCCTCCAGCCGGTGCTTCTTCTCCTTGAGCTCGACCTCGGTGGCGGCACCGGCCCGCAGCACGGCGACGCCGCCCGCCAGCTTGGCCACCCGCTCCTGGAGCTTCTCCTTGTCCCAGTCCGAGGAGGATGCCTCGATCTCGGCCTTGAGCTGGCGGATCCGGTCATTGATGGCGTCCTGCTTGCCGCCGCCGTCGATGATCGTGGTCGTGTCCTTGGTGACCGTCAGGCGGCGCGCCGTCCCGAGCACGTCGAGCCCGGCGTTCTCCAGCTTGAGGCCGACCTCCTCGCTGATGACCTGGCCCCCGGACAAGATGGCCATGTCCTCGAGCATCGCCTTGCGCCGGTCGCCGAACCCTGGCGCCTTGACCGCTACGACGTTCAGCAGGCCGCGGATCTTGTTGACGACCAGGGTCGACAGCGCCTCGCCGTCGACATCCTCGGCGACGATCAGCAGCGGCTTGCGCGACTGCGCGATCTGCTCCAGCAGCGGCAGCAGGTCGGCCATCGAGGAGATCTTGCCGTTGTGCAGCAGGATCTGGGCGTCCTCGAGGACGGCCTCCATCCGGTCCTGGTCGGTGATGAAGTACGCCGAGATGTAGCCCTTGTCGAACTGCAGGCCCTCGGTGAACTCCAGCTCCAGGCCCATCGTGGCCGATTCCTCGACGGTGATCACGCCGTCCTTGCCGACCTTGTCGAAGGCGTCGGCGATGACCGCGCCGATCTTGGCGTCCTGCGCCGAGATCGTGGCGACATTGGCGATCTCGCTCCGCTCCTCAACCTCGCGGGCGCTCTTCAGCAGGCTCTCGGAGACGGCCGCAGCGGCCGCGTCGATGCCGCGCTTGAGCGACATGGGGTTCGCCCCCGCCGCGACGGAACGCAGTCCCTCGTGCACCATCGCCTGCGCCAGCACGGTCGCCGTCGTGGTGCCGTCGCCGGCCACGTCGTTGGTCTTGGTCGCGACTTCCTTGGCGAGCTGAGCGCCCATGTTCTCCTGCGGGTTCTCCAGCTCGATCTCCTTGGCGACGGTGACGCCGTCGTTGGTGATGGTCGGAGCGCCCCACTTCTTGTCGATGACGACATTGCGGCCGCGCGGGCCGAGCGTCACCTTCACGGCGTCAGCGAGCTTGTCGACACCCCGCTCAAGCGCCCGCCGCGCGTCTTCATCGAAATCCAGGCTCTTGGCCATGAAGCACCTCAGCTGATCGTTCTTCGTGGATGGTCGGGTAGGTCATGAAGTTCAGGATTAAACCGCCGCCCCGGGCAGGCCGGGAACCTCAGGAGACTTCTTCCTGAGGCCACCGACCGATCCGGGGCGGCGGGTGGCGCACTGAGCACGCCAGGCACGAGCCTTGCCCGCGCCGTTGGATCTGCTCGCTTACTTCTCGATGACGGCGAGCACGTCCCGGGCGGAGAGCACCAGGTACTCCTCGCCCGCGTACTTGACTTCGGTACCGCCGTACTTGCTGTACAGAACGACATCGCCAACCTTGACGTCCATCGGGACGCGCTTGGCGCCGGAGTCGTCGAACCGACCTGGTCCGACGGCTACGACCTCGCCCTCCTGGGGCTTCTCCTTGGCGGTGTCTGGGATGACAAGGCCGGACGCCGTGGTCTGCTCTGCATCGAGCGGGCGCACAACGATCCGGTCTTCGAGCGGCTTGATAACAACCTTGGTGGCGGTCGTCACGATCTGACCTCCCCCTCCGGAAAGGGCTAGCTGAGAGTTACTAGAGAGGCGACCATGGGGCCTGCCGTCGCGGGTGCCAGACCATCCTCGTCGCGGTTAGCACTCTACACCATCGAGTGCCAAGTCCGCACAGTAGCCCTGCGTCCGGGCCTCGTCAAGCAGGCATCGCCAAGCCGGCCCGCTCGGGCTAGGGTGCCGCTCATGGACACCCCCGCCGACCAGGAAACAGCCGCCCTGCCGCGCGACGACGAGCACTCCCGCCGTGCGGCATCCTTCGGAGCCGCGGCGTCGGCCTACGCCACGCACCGGCCAGACTACCCCGCCGCCGCGATCCGGTGGGCACTCGAGCCCGTCACCCGCCCGCCCGGGCACCAGCTGAGGATCCTGGACCTCGGCGCGGGCACCGGCAAGCTTACCGCGCAGCTCGCCGGCCTGACCCTGGACCACGGCCGGCCGAGCGTCGTCGCGGTCGAGCCTGACCCGCCCATGCTGGCCGAATTGCACCGCCGGCAGCCCGGCGTTACCGCGGCCGCGGGCCGGGCGGAGGCGATACCGCTGCCCGACCAGTCCGTCGACGCGGTGCTGGCCGGCCAGGCGGCGCACTGGTTCGACCTGGACCGCGCGATGCCGGAGATCGCCAGGGTGCTGACGGCCGGCGGCGTGTTCGCGGGTCTGTGGAACACCGATGACGACCGGGTCGACTGGGTCGGCCGGCCTGCACCGTGTCGCCGGCCGCAAGCAGGTCGTGGCCCTCAGTTCATTCAGCGAGGACGACGAGGACGGGATCTCGGCCTGGCTGCGCGGCCCGGGCGAGCAGCTGTTCTGGCCGCCGGAGCTCTCCGGGTTCGGGCACGGCCACGTCCGCACGGCGGACTCGCTGGTCGAGACCATGCGCACCCACTCCATGTTCCTGATCATGGAACCCGATGAGCGCGAGGCGGTGCTTTCGACCGTGCTCGACTACCTGGCCGCGACGCCGCAGACCGCCTCCGGCGAATTCACCTTCCCGTTGTGGACGCTGGCCCAGCGGACCGTCCGCCGCTGACCGCCCGGCCCGGCGCCCCCGGCCTGCCCGGCGGGCTCCTCAGGCGGCCAGGACCTGGGTCACCGGCAGCCCGGAGTCGGCCGCGAAATCGGCTCCGGACGGCTCGGCGCCGGCCGCGACCAGGTCCGAGCCGAGTGCGGCGACCATCGCCCCGTTGTCGGTGCACAGCCCGGGCCGCGGCACCCGCAGCCTGATCCCGGCCGCCTCGCACCGCTGCGCCGCCAGTGCCCGCAGCCGCGAGTTGGCCGCCACCCCGCCGCTGATCACGAGGTGGCCGACCCCCTGCGACCGGCACGCGTCGACCGCCTTGCGGGTCAGCACATCGGCCACGGCCTCCTGGAACGAGGCCGCCACGTCGGCGACCGGCACCGCGAGCCCGGCCGCCTCCCGGGCCTCCACCCAGCGCGCCACCGCCGTCTTCAGGCCCGAGAACGAGAAGTCAGCGGTGCCGTCACGGTATTTCGAGCGAGGAAATTTAACGGATCCAGCGTCGCCAGTGCGTGCGGCAGCGTCGATCGGCGGCCCGCCGGGGAAGGGCAGCCCCAGCAGCCTGGCCACCTTGTCATAGGCCTCGCCCGCCGCGTCGTCGATGGTCGCCCCGAGGGGCATGATGTCGCCGGTCAGGCTGCGCACGAGCAGCAGCGAGGAGTGCCCGCCCGAGACCAGCAGCGCGATCGCCGGCGCTGGCAGCGGGCCATGCTCGAGCTGGTCCACGGCGATGTGGGCGGCCAGGTGATTGACGCCGTAGAGCGGCTTGCCGAGCGCGAGCGCGTACGCCTTGGCGGCGCACACGCCGACCAGCAGCGCCCCGGCCAGGCCTGGCCCGGCGGTGACCGCGATCGCGTCGACCTGGCGCAGGCCGACCCCGGCGACATCGAGCGCCCGCCGTACCGCGGGGACCATGGCCTCCAGGTGCGCCCGGCTGGCCACCTCGGGGACCACGCCGCCGAACCTCGCGTGCTCGTCCACGCTGGAGGCGACCGCGTCGGCGAGCAGGTCATGGCCGCGGACCAGGCCGACGCCGGTCTCGTCGCAGGACGATTCGATTCCCAGCACAAGCGGTGCCGTCATGTCTGCTCCCGGGTCGCGGCGCCGGCCAGGTTGCGCCGCATGACCAGCGCGTCGGCACCAGAGGGCTGGTAGTAACCGCGCCTGATCCCGATCTCGGTGAACTCGTGCCGCCGGTACAGGTCCTGCGCCCGGCTGTTGTCGGTGCGGACCTCGAGGAAGACCTCGGTGCAGCCGCGCCTGGCGGCCTCCGCGAGCAGCGCCCTGAGCAGGGCGGAGCCGATCCCCCGGCCCCACCGGTCGGCGGCCACGGCCAGCGTCAGCACGTCACCCTGCCAGCCGGCGCCGAGCAGCCCGGCGTAGCCGGCGATCTCGCCCTCGTCCTCGGCGATCAGGTAGTACCTGCTGGCCGGCTGCTGCTCGAGCTCTCCGGCGAGCATCTGCCTGGTCCAGGCTTCCGCGCCGAAGACGGCCTGCTCGAGCGCGAGGATCGGGTCGAGATCGGCCATCGTCATCGGGCGGAGCGTGACGGCAGGCTGGTTCACGGCGTGACTCGCTTCGGCCGGCCAGGTTCCCGGGCATCGGGCCGGCGCAGGTAGCGGGCGTCGGGCGGTCCGGGGGGAATCCCGGCCGCCACGTGACGGGCGGCGATCTGGGCTAGTTCAGCGGCGGACGGATACCGCGGCCCGATCGTCTCGCCGCCATCTGCCAGCCCGGCGTGCAGCCGCGGGCCCTCGCCGGCCATCGGGTAACCGGCCGGGACCGCCGCGGGCAGGCTGACCTGCGGCTCAGTCAGGCGCTGCGCACCGGCCGAGTAGGTAGCCCAGTAGACCTCCCGGCGCCGGGCATCTGTCGCCACGATGAACTCGCGGCCAGCGGCGGCATGCCTAGCCTCGGCCGCGATGATGTCGAGCGTGCAGACGCCGTCCACCGGGACCGACAGGGCGCTGCCGAGCACCCGGGCGGTGACCAGGCCAACCCGCAGGCCGGTATACGGCCCGGGTCCGGTCCCGACCGCGATGGCCGTGAGGTCGCCGGGCTCCGCGCCGGCCTTGGCCAGGATCCTGGCGATCGACGGAGCGAGCAGCTCACCGTGGCGGCGCGCGTCCACGGCGGACTCGTGCGCCACGACGGCCGAGCCGTCGTGCAGCGCGACGGTCACGGCGGGAGTCGCGGTGTCGAAGGCGAGGATCAGCACGGTGTCAAAGCGTAGTCACTTGACCGGGGCGCCCGGACCGGTCAGTCCCGGCCGGCCGGGCGCTCGGATCGGATCAGACCGTCGGCTCGCCCTTGACCTGCGTCAGCGCCGCCCGGGCCGCCGCCAGGGCGCCGGAGCGAAGCTCGCTGATCGTCACCGGGCCGAACCCGCCGCTCGCCTGTCCCTGGAAGACCGCCGTGACCAGCACGTTGCGGTACCTGGCCCATACGGTCACCAGGTCGACGAGCGACTTGGTGTGGAAGACCTGCACCGCGCTGAACGCCTCGTCGCCCAGTCCGCTGACCGGCGTGATCGCGGCCGGGGGCTGCGGCGTGTGCTTGGGCGGATGGGCCAGCAGGCGGCGCTGCTCGGCGATGGTGTACTTCGCGTTCGCGGTGGCACTGCCGTCGCCCACCGGGACGGTCAGGCTCGCGTTATAGGCCTGCACGTTGAGCTGCAGCACGCGGAAGGTCGGCTTCGCGTCGACCGTGTAGGCGCACTGGCTCAGCGCGGCGTCGTTCTGAGGCTGGGTGACCTTGGGCGTTCCGTCCATGATCTGATGCAGAGCCGCCGCTCCGACCACCTTGCAGGCATCGGGCACCGCCTTGAACTCGCCCTTCTGGTACTGCGTCACGTACCGGGGCTTCGGTGCCGGCGACTGGAACAGCACGAAGCCGACGCCGACCAGGACCAGGATCACGATCGCGGTGCCGCCCCAGGTCACCAGCCTGCGCTTGGACTTGCGGCGCCGGGTCGCCGCCGCCCGGCCGCGGCGCGTCCGGCGCCCGCTGCGGGGCGGCCCGTCCTGGTCGTCCTCGGCCGGCGGCGCGGGCTGGTCGAACTGCTCCGGCTCAGGTCCGCGGTGCGGCCTGCGAGCCGGCCGGAGCGGCTCGATACCACCTGGCACCGCCCACGGCGGCAGCCCGGAGTCGGTATCGGGACCGTCGTCGAAGGCGTCGATCATCTGCCAGCCGGACCTGCGGGGCTCCTGCGATGTCCTCGACCGGCCACGGCCCGGATAGTCGGGCTGGCGAGGCGGGTAGCCCTGCTCAGTCACAGCGCGCCTCCCTGACAGGCATCCTGCCGTGCGTGACGACGGTGAGCGGTCTGAATCCCCGCAGTGTACTGGCGCGAGCACCGCGAAGGGACGACAGATCGGAACAATTGTTACTACGAGGCGAGCCTCCGGCGCTAGCGCTGCGCGCCGGGCAGGGCGGCCCGGAGCGCGGCCGCGGCCGTCTCCCACCGGCGGCCGTAGCCGGCCACCGTCACGCTCCTGGGCTGATCTTCGGTACCGTCCTCAGGGTCTTGCGAGCCGTCTTCCGGCTCGGTGGATGCCGCGACATCGGTCACCGGCCGGTCGATCGTGATGCGCAGGTGCCCGGCGGCCAGGCCCTCGACGAGGCCCTCGCCCCATTCCACGACCGTGACCGAGTGATCGAGGTCGGCATCCAGGTCGAGGTCGTCGACTTCCAGGCGGCTGCCCAGCCGGTACGCGTCCGCGTGCACGAGGTCGGGTCCGCCGCGCAGCGAGGGGTGCACGCGCGCGATCACGAACGTCGGCGACGTCACCGGGCCGCGGACGCCGAGTCCCGCGCCGATCCCCTGCACGAGCGTGGTCTTGCCCGCGCCCAGCGAGCCGGCCAGCACGACGAGGTCGGCCGGCCGCAGCAGCCCGGCCAGCCGGGTGCCTAGCTGCCGCATCTGCGCCGCGCCGGGAACGCTCAGCCGCACGCTCACCGCTGGCGCGGCCCCGCCGGCCACCGGGGCTGGCCCGGCGGTCGCTGACCGACCGGCGCTCAGCCGCTCAGTCATCGCCCATGTGCACGGTCAGGGCCTGAGTGACCAGGTCGGCGATGGCCTCGTTGACCTCTTCGGGCCGCTCGAGAATGACGACATGGCCGGCGCCGTGGATCCTGATCAGCTTGGCGTCACGGACCGCCGACGCGATCTCGTCCGACAGGCTCGGGTCGACCAGCCGGTCCCGGTCTCCGGTCAGCACCAGCACGGGGACGTTGCCGAGCACCTTCAGGGCGTGCCGCTTCTCGTGCCCGACCAGCGCGACGTAGAAGTCGGCGATGACATCGATCGGCGTCGCCCTGATGATCCGCTCGAGGAAGTCGACCAGCGTCGGGCTCACCCTGGGGTCGCCGAACGCGATCCGCCTGGTGCCGAGGAAGGCGATGTCGCTGGCCGACTGCCGGCCGCGCTCGACCACCTCGGCCACCCGGCCCTTGGACGCGCCGGTCATCATCGACGGCATCGCCATCCTGACGGCCGGCCGCAGCGGGGCAGGCAGCCAGATGGTCGGGTCGACCGTAGACGCCGCGGTCGAGATCAGCACCGCCCCGATGACCTTGCTGCCGATGAGCTCGGGATGCTGGTCGGCCAGGGCCATCACGGTCATGCCGCCCATCGAGTGCCCGACCAGCACGACGGGCATGTCGCCCGGCGCGGTGGCCATCAGGACCTCGTGCAGGTCGGCTCCCAGCTGGTCGATGCTGACCAGGTCGGGGTCGGACCGGCCGGACCGGCCGTGACTGCGCTGGTCCCAGAACACGCACCGGGCGCTCTGCGCGAGCCCGGCGCGCTGGTAGTACCAGACGTCGGAGTTCAGCGTGTAGCCGTGACAGAAGATGATCGTGACCGGCGCATCGGCCGGCCCGCTGATCTCGACGTGCAGCGGCAGCCCGTCGTCGGCGGTCACCGTCATCGGCTCGCCATGGATGTCGCCGAACGGCTCGCCGGCCGCCGGATCGGGACGCAGCCTGATCCGGCCGACCGCGATCTTCTCGGCCATCACCACGGCGCCCGCGCCCGCGGCGATCGCGCCGGCAGCCAGTCCGGTCACTCCCGTGAGCCTGCGCCAGCTGACCATCAGACCTCCTGCCCGCCCGCGTGCGCCACCTCAGTGTGGTCACCCGCGCCCCGCGCGCTGGCCGGGGCCGTTCGCACGGCCGGGGCTTGCGCGTCGGTTACTCCACAGTAGCTTCTCGGGATCTTCGCCGTAAATCTGGTCACGATGTCGTAGGACAAGGTGCCGAGCAGGTCGGCCCACTCCTGCGCGGTCGGCTCGCCGTGGTCACCGGGCCCGAACAGCACGACCTCGTCACCGGCCTCGATCGGCAGGTCCGCGGCATCGACCACGCACTGGTTCATGCAGACCGTGCCCGCGATCGTCAGCCGGCGGCCGCGAACCTGGACCGGCGCCACGTTCGTCGCCGCCCGGGGAATCCCCTCGTGGTAGCCGAGCGGCACCAGGCCGAGAGTGGTCTGCGCCGCGGTCACGTACTTGTGGCCATAGGAGACGCCAGTTCCGGGCGCGACCCGTTTGACCTGAACAAGATGAGTGCGGACGGTCATGGCCGGCCGCAGCCAGCCGGGAGCGCCGCCCGGCAGCGTGCACAGCCCGGTCACGCCGCCGCCCGGCCTGACCAGGTCGAACCACGTGTCGGGCCGGGTCAGCAGTGCGGGCGTGTTGGCCAGGTGCCGGACGGCGGGGCGGGCACCCGCGCGGCTGGCCAGGTCGAGGGCGTCGCGGAAGGCGGCCAGCTGCACGTCGACGGACGGATGTCCGGGCATGTCCGCGCACGCCAGGTGCGACCAGAGGCCGACGATCTGGCACCGCCCGGCGGCCTGCTCGGCCAGGGCCGCGTCGACCAGTTCCGGCCAGCGGGCCATCGGGGCGCCGCCGCGGCTCATCCCGGTGTCGGCCTTCAGGTGCAGCCGGGCCGGCCTGCCGACCGCCTCGGCCGCCGCCGCGATCTGCCGCACCAGGCCGGCGTCACCGGCGCTGAGGTCGACGCCGAGCGTGATGGCATCGTTGTGCGGCGCGTCCGGCGCGGCCAGCAGGCAGAGCACCGGCGCGGTCACGCCGGCGGCGCGCAGCGCCTGGGCCTCAGCCACATGCCCGACGCCGAGCCAGGCCGCGCCGCCCGCCAGTGCCGCAGCCGCGGTCTCGAGCAGGCCGTGACCGTAGCCGTCGGACTTGACGACCGCCATGACCTCGGCGTTTCCGACGTGCTGGGCCATGGCCGCAACGTTCGACCTGATTGCTCCGAGGTCGACAACCGCTTCAGAATGCCCGTCCATGGCCCTCAAGTGTGCCAGCAACTCCGGACCAGTCCGCCCGGCCTGGAAACCCCGGCCGCCGGGCGCCATCTCGCGGCGGGTACGCGGACGTGATTAGGTACTTCCATGGTCGAACTCATTCCCCGGAAGGTTCTCTTCGGGAACCCGGAACGGGTCAGCCCCCGGCTCTCACCCGACGGCACCAGGCTCGCCTGGATCGCACCCAAGGACGGCGTCCTCAATGTCTGGCTTGCCCCGGTCAGCCCCCAGGCCGGGGTGAACTGGGACCGGGCCGAGGTCGTCACCGACGACACCGATCGCGGCATCAGGACCTTCGCCTGGGCGCACGACGACAAGCACCTGCTCTACCTGCAGGACACCGGGGGTGACGAGAACTGGCGGCTGCATGACGTCGACCTGACCACGATGGCCCGCCGTGACCTGACCCCGTTCGACGGGGTGCGGACGCAGATCGTGGCCATGGAGCCCGATTTCCCGGCCGAGGTGCTGGTCGGCCTGAACCGCGACAACCCGCAGCTGCACGACGTCTACCGGCTCGACCTGAACTCCGGCGAGCTGACCAAGGAGATCGTCAATCCCGGCTTCCTGGCCTGGTTGGCCGACTCCAGGCTGGTCGTCCGCGGCGCGTTCGCACCGCAGCCAGACGGCGGGATCGTCGTGATGGTGCGCGACGGCGCGGACGACGACTGGCGCCAGCTGCTGACGATACCGGCGGAGGACGCGCTGACCACCGATCCGGTCGCGTTCAGCGCTGACGGGCAGTCGCTGCTGATGGTCAGCTCGGTCGGCGAGGAGACGGCACGGCTGATCAGGATCGACCTGGCGACCGGCGCGCAGGAAGTGCTCGCGGCCGATCCGGAAGCCGATGTCAGCGGCGTGCGGGTCAACCCGGACACGAAGGAACCGCAGATCGTCGTCGTGCTGAAAGACCGCTCCGAGTACATCGTGCTGGACCCGGCGGTGGCCGACGACCTGGCCGCGATCCGGGCGCTGCACCCGGGCGACCCGAACTTCGTGAGTGCCGACGACGCCGACACGACCTGGCTGATCGCGTTCACCAACGACTCGGGTCCGATCCCCTTCTTCGCCTACGACCGGGCGACTAAGCAGGGCAGCATGCTCTTCGAGCACCAGCCGGCCCTGAGCCAGTACACCCTGGCCCCGATGGAGCCGTTCTCCTTCACCGCTCGCGACGGCCTGATCATCCACGGGTACGCGACGTTCCCGCCGGACGGCGAGCGGGCCGGGCTGCCGACCGTGCTCAACGTGCACGGAGGCCCGTGGGCGAGGGACGCGTGGGGTTATGACGCCGAGGCCCAGTGGCTGGCCAACCGCGGTTACCTCTCGATTCAGGTCAACTTCCGCGGCTCGACCGGGTACGGGAAGTCATTCGTCAACGCGGGCGACCGGGAGTGGGGCGCCAGGATGCAGGACGACCTGACCGACGCGGTCGCGCACGTGGTGGCCGAAGGCTGGGCCGACCCGAAGCGGGTCGCCATCTACGGCGGTTCCTACGGCGGGTACGCGGCCTTGGCGGGCGCGACGTTCACGCCCGACATCTATTGCTGCGCGGTTGACATCGTCGGGCCGTCCAACCTCAAGACCCTGATCGAGACCGTCCCGCCGTACTGGGCGCCGATGATCGCCCAGTTCCACCGCCGGGTCGGTAATCCGGAGACGGACGTCGACTTCCTGTGGTCACGCTCGCCGCTGTCCCGCGCCGACCAGATCTCGATCCCGCTGCTGATCGCGCAGGGCGCGAACGACCCGCGGGTCAAGCAGGCCGAGTCCGAGCAGATCGTCGCCGCGCTGACCGAGGCCGGGATCGACCACGAGTACATGCTCTTCCCCGACGAGGGACACGGCTTCGCCAAGCCCGAGAACCGGATGATCTTCTATACCGCCGCCGAGAAGTTCCTGGCCCGGCACCTGGGCGGCCGGGCGGAGGACTAGCCCCGGCCCGGCGCCCGGCTAGCTGCTGACCAGGCAGCCGCTGCTCTGGCCCGCCTGCGGGAACGCGCGGGCCAGGGCGTCGGCGATCATCCTGGCGCGGTGCTTGTAGCCGATCGAGGTGAAGTGAATCCCGTCCGAGATGTACCACTTGGACTTCACCTCGGCGGCCCAGTTGTAGACCCGCATGTTGGGGTACTTCGCGCACGCGCTGATCAGGGCGTGGTCCCAGCGCAGCATGTTGACCTCCGCGTACGGGCCGCTGGAGAGCAGCGACTTCACGTTGACCCACAGCACGGGCTCACCGCGGGCCGCCTTCATCATCCGGCCGATCCTGGTGGCCAGGCCGACGTTCGAGCCAGCCGCCACGTCGGCGGTGTCGTTGGTCCCCAGGGCGATGACCCAGCATCCGCGGAACCCGCCGCGCGTGATGTTCCTGGCCGCGTCGTAGCCGTTGATCTGACCGGGCAGGACCTCGACGACCGAGCGGGCACCCGAGATGTCGGTCACCACCGAGCGCACGCCGACGTCCTCGTAGCGGGCCGCGATCCGCTCGCCTGGCTTGGGCAGGTACTCGGGTGAGACCAGCCCGTCGGAGGTCGAGTCACCGATATGCGCGACGGCGCGGCAGGACGTGCGCAGCGGGCCGCCGGAGCTGGCCACCTGCCCGGCGGCCGGACCCTGGCCCGCGCCGTCCGGACCGTCCGCGCCGTGGCCGGCGTTCCTCGGCGCCTTGACCACGGTCTTGGTCACGGGCAGCTGCAGCGAGCCGGCCGACAGGACCGATCCCACGCCCGAGGCACGCCCGGCGCTGGCGGCTCCCGACAGCCCGAACCCGGCCACGGCGAGAACCCCGACCGCACCCGCGGTGGCGGCCAGGGCGCCCAGCCGGACCTCGCCGAGCCTCGGCCGCCAGCCGGCGGCGCGCAGACGGGTCCAGGCCCGCCCGATGGCGCCCTGGCGGATCGGCTCCTCGATGAGCTCCCAGGACAGCGCGGCGAGCAGCACCGACGCCGCGATCTGGAGGCCCGCCAGGGCCAGGCTCGGCCTGGTGTTGGGCTGGGATGTCAGAACGATCACCGGGAAGTGCCACAGGTAGATGCCGTAGGAGCGGACGCCGATCCAGCGCAGCGGGGCCCAGCCAAGCGCCCGGCCGACGAGGCTGGCGGGATAGGCGGTCGCGGCCACGACGGCGGCGGTGGCGACCGAGAGCAGCACGAGGCCGCCCCGGTAGGCGAACGGCGAGTACTCGCCGACCCGCCAGATCATCACGCCGATGCAGGCCAGGCCGGCGATCCCGGCGATGTCGAGCAGCACGGCGGTCCGCCTGGCTGGTGCCGCGCTGTGCGCGCCGCGCTTCTGGCCGCTGGGCCAGGCCAGGGCCAGGACGGCGCCGATCAGCAGGCCGAACGCACGGGTGTCGGTGCCTTCGTAGACCCTGGTCGGGTCCATCCCTGGCTGGTACAGATGCAGCATCGCGAACGCCGAACCCGCCGCGAGCAGCACCGTCGGCACGATCAGCCAGGCAGCCGCCGCCTTGCGGCCGCGCAGCAGGATCAGCCCGGCGATCAGCAGCAGCGGCCAGAGCAGGTAGAACTGCTCTTCCACCGCCAGCGACCACAGATGATCGAGCGGGGCGGGCGGGGCGAACCTGGCGAAGTAGGACTGGTTCCTGGCGATGAGATACCAGTTGCTGATGTACGTCGCCGCGGCCGCGGCCGCTCCGCGCAGGCTGGTCAGCCTGGACCGGTCGGCGAGCGTGACCCAGGCGGTCACCACGGCCAGCATGACGAAGAGGGCCGGCAACAGCCGCCTGGCCCGGTGCAGCCAGAAGTCGCCCAGCCGGATCCGGCCGTCGGCGGACCACTGGCTGACCAGGATGCTGGTGATCAGGAAGCCGCTGAGCGTGAAGAAGATGCCCACGCCGAGCAGTCCGCCTGGTGCCCATCCGAACTGCTCGTGATAAGCGATGACGGCAAGCACCGCCAGCGCACGCAGTCCGTCCAGGCCAGGCATGTAGCGCTGGCCAGAGTTCACCGGCCTCGGCATGTCTCCCCCTAGCCCGGGTCCGTCTCGCCCCCGTTACGCGAGATCGCTCATTCACTCCGGGCAGGGAAGGCACTACCCGGTGTGAATTAATGACTACGTATCGTGGATGGCAAGAATTGGAACGTGAAAGGGCGGGCCAGACGAATGCATTAGGCGGGGCGGAGCGGACGATCCGGCCAGTGCGGCCGGGCCGGCCCGCCGAGGCCGCCGCCTCCGCGCCCGAACAACAGCAATGGGCCACCACCCGTGCTGTTTCCACGGCGGTGGCCCATTGCTGTTGAATTGTTGCTACCGGACGATCTTGCTGGCGCTCCGGCCGTTCAGCGGGAATGCCCTGGCCAGGGCATCGGCGATCGCCTTGGCACGCATCGCGCACCCGAGGGAGTTGTAATGGATCCCGTCGGACAGGAACCAGCCCGGCCGGGCGACCGCCGACCAGTCGAAGATCCGCATGTTCGGGTACTTCGCCAGGGCCTTGACCAGGGTGGCGTCCCAGGCCTGCTCGTTGGCGTTGGCCCAGGACCCGGAGGACAGCAGCGTCCGCGTGTTCACCCACATCACCGGCTGGCCATGGGCCACGGCCATCATCTGGTCGATCCTGGCCATCATCCCGACCGAGGAGCCGGCCGCCACGTTCGCGGTGTCGTTGGTTCCGAGGGCGAACACCCAGCAGCCCCGGTAGCCCTGGCTCCGCCAGGCGCTCGCCACCTTGTAGCCGTTGACCTGGCCCGGCATCTCCTCGACGATGGAGCGCCCGCCGGACGCGTCGATCCTGACGTGCCTGACGCCCACGCCCGCGTAGCGAGCGGCGAGTCGCTGCGCCGGGTTCGGCAGGTAATCGGGCGAGATCAGGTCCACCGAGGTCGAGTCGCCGATGTGGGCGACCGACCGGCACGAGGTCCTGGGCGCCGCCGCGCGGGCGGCGGGCTTCCGCAGCGCCGACCGGGCGGCTGGCTTCCTCGCCGCCGTGCGGGCGGCCGGCTTCCTCGCCGCCTGCGCCACCGCCCTGGACCGGCCGGCCGACGACCCGGAAGATCCCGTTCCGCCCGATGCCGCCCGCTGTCCGGTAGCCTCGGCCGGCCGGGCCGGGTGTCCTGAGCTGATCAGCCTGGACGTCGCTCCGGCCGCGCGGACGGCAGGTCCGCTGCCCGACATGACTCCGGCCGTCGCCACGCCGGCGACAGTGGCAGCCAGGGCAACGGCGGCGCCCGCGGCGAGGGCCATGCCGCGCCGTCCCGGCCGGCGCCAGCGCTTCGTGCGCGGCTCGCTGCCTGGACTGGGCTGGCCTGGGCGGCTGCCTTGAGAGCGCATCTAGTACTCCGTTCGTCGCGAGAGGTCCGCGCGATCACCCGGCAGCCAGTCAGTCGTGCCGCTGGCTGATCAGGCAGATCGGACGAGCTGCCATCCGGCTGGTACGCGGGCCAGGACCCGGCCCCGTCCGGCGTGGCCGCCCTCTCTCGGGGGCTTTGACAAGCGCGCTGCACCCGTCAGGACGTGACATGCTCGGTGCTCACCGGCTGGTTGCACTGCGGCGCGATGCTTGCGGGCACGCCGCATCCCGATGAGCTATCGGCCCTGCATGAGCAGGCGTTTCACGTGCACCCGGATCACCGCCAGGTCCGGGCAGTCCACCCTGACCAGCGTTAACGTCGTACCTAGAGAACGCCTCGACGGGGCAGCGCGATTCCGTAACGCCCGTCACATCGCCCGCACCCGTCACTGGGCTGCTGCCGCCCGCGCTCCTGGATCTCGGGGATGAATCCCCCTGATGCCGAGCCCTGCTGGCCGAGAGCGGAACCGGGGGATCGGTCTGAGCGTGAGCCGCCGGAGGCTGACCGGCGCGAGCCGCCGTAGGCTTACCGGCGTGGACCGGCCCTACACCGTCCTGAGCTGCGCGATGTCGCTCGACGGGTACATCGATGACGCCTCGGGATCGCCGCTGCGGCTATCGAGCGACGCCGACATCGACGAGGTCGACGAGCTCCGGTCGACCTGCGACGCGATCCTGGTCGGAGCCGGGACGGTCCGCGCCGACAACCCGGCCCTGCGGCTGCGCTCGCAGGCCAGGCGGGAGGCGAGGATCGCCCGCGGGCTGCGACCGGATCCGGCCCGGGTCGTGGTCAGCGGCAGCGGCGATCTCGATCCGTCCGCCGGCGTCTTCGCCGCCGGAGCCGACCGGATCGTCTACGTCAGCTCAGGTGCCGTGCGCAGGACCAGGGAGCGGCTGGGCAGCCACGTCGAGGTCGTCGATGCGGGCAGCCCGGTCGGGCTGGACGGCGTTCTCGCCGATCTGGTCATCCGGGGCATCACCAGACTGCTGATCGAGGGCGGCGGGTCAGTGCACACTCAGTTTCTCGCCGCCGGGCTCGCCGACGAGCTCCGGCTATCCGTCGCGCCGTTCTTCGTCGGCGACTCCGCCGCTTCGCGGTTCGTCGGGGACGGCCAGTTCCGGTGGAACCCGGGGAACCGGGCGCGGCTCGCCGAGGTGACTCAGGCCGGCGACATGGCCGTGCTGCGGTACGTGCTCTCCGGCCGGTACCCGGCATGACGCCGCCGGCCGTCACGGCTGACCGCCGTCGGCGGTCACGGCTGACCGCCGGCCGTCACGGCTGACCGCCGGCTTCCGTCACGGCTGATCGCCGGCCGCCACCGTGCGGATCGCCTCGGGGATGGCGGCGAGCACATCGGTGGCGCCGACCGGCGCGCCCCGCGCGGCCAGGCGCCCGGCCAGCCCGTGCAGGAACGCGGCCGCGGCCGCGGCTGACCTGGCCGGCCGGACGCCCTGGGCCAGGAGCGCGCCGGCCAGGCCGGACAGCACGTCACCGGACCCGGCCGTGGCGAGCCACGGCGTCCCGGTCGCGTTGACGAACGCGGGCTCGTCCGGATCGGGCGTCGCCACCACGGTTGTCGATCCCTTCAGCAGCACCGTCACCCCGAGCTCGGCCGCGGCCGCGCGAGCCGACTCGAGCCGGTGCGCCTCGATCTGACCGTGATCACCATTCGTCAGCCGGGCCAGCTCGCCGGCGTGCGGCGTGATCAGCGTGACCGCCTCCGCCGGCCGGGCGAGCAGCTCCTTGTGCCGGGACAGAACGGTCAGCCCGTCAGCGTCGACCAGGACCGGCAGCGACGTGGCCAGGACCGCGGCGAGCAGCCCGGCCGCGTCGTCACCCGTGCCGAGTCCAGGCCCGGCCACCCAGGCCTGGACCCGGCCGGCCGCCTCGATCGCGGCCGTCGCCCCGGCCCGACCGGAACCCGCCGGGTCCGGGCCGGCCGGATCAGCGGGATCGAGCACCGTGATGACGGCCTCCGGCCAGTGCTGCCTGACCACGTCGGCGGCCGCCCTGGCGGACACCAGCCGCACCATTCCGGCCCCGCTGCGGATCGCCCCGCCGACGCTGAGCATGGCCGCGCCCGTGTACCTCTCGCTGCCAGCGAGCACCCCGAGCACGCCGCGGCGGTACTTGTCCGACTCGGCGCCGGGCTCCGGCAGCAGCGCCGCGACGTCCGCTGACTGAAGCGCGGTGACCGCGGGCGCCGCGGTCAGGTGCGGCCGCAGTCCGATGTCGACGAGCTCGACCGTGCCCGCGTAACTCGCTCCCGGATCGATCAGCAGGCCGGCCTTGATGGTCCCGAAGGTCACCGTGACGTCAGCCCTGATCGCCGGGCCGGCCACGACACCGGTGTCGGCATCCACCCCGCTTGGCAGGTCAGCGGCCACGACGACCGCCCCGCTGGCGGCCGCGCTGGCGGTTAGGCCGGCCAGCGTGGCGGCGGGCTCGCGCAGGCCGCCCCGGCCGCCGATGCCCAGGATGCCGTCGATGATGAGGTCGGCGGCCGCGATCGCGTCGGCGGCCGCGATCGCGTCGCCTGCCCCGGCATTGCCACTGCCTGGCCCGCCAGTGATCCGGCCGCCCGCCCGGCGCAGGGCGGCCGCCCCGGCCTCGTGCAGGCCCGCTCCCGTCCCCGCGACGGTGACCTGCGCACCGCGCGCGGCCAGCCGCGCCCCGGCGAACAGCGCGTCGCCGCCGTTGTCTCCGGTCCCGGCCAGCACGACGACCCGCGAGCCGTAGACGCGGCCCAGCAGCCCGGCACATACCGACGCCAGGCCGGCCGCGGCGCGCTGCATGAGCGCCCCGTCCGGAACCAGCGCCATCAGGGCGCCTTCGGCCGCTCTGACGTCGGCGACGGCATGGGCGTCTCTCATCGTCTCGCCTCGCTCGCGTTGCTCGTCCTGTATGCCGTGCTTGGCGTGCGCGTTCTTCCTACCCGTCCCGGGTGATGAGCTCGCCGACCACCATCGCCACGCACAGGCCGCCATCATGACTCAGCGACAGGTGCCACGTCCCGATTCCCTGCTCGCGCGCGGTGGCGGCGACCGTGCCGCGCACGGTGAGAAGCGGCCGGCCCGCGGCACTCCGCAAGACCTCGGCGTCGGTCCACCGCAACCCGGGCGGAGCGCCCAGGACCTTGGCCAGCGCCTCTTTGGCGGCGAAGCAGCCGGCCAGCGCCTCGGCCGGCGCGTGCCGCTCGCTCACCGCGCTCTGCTCGGCCTCGGTGAACAGCCGGGCCGCCAGCCCGGGCCTGCGGCGCAGCGCTGCCTCGAACCTGGCGATGTCCACGATATCGACGCCGATTCCCGCGATCACGGTCACAGCCTGCCACGTACGGGCCGGCCGCCGCCGCAGGCGGCACCCGCCTGCGGCGGGATTCGCGCTCAGCCGGCGCCGCGGACCACGTCGGCCAGCCGGTCGGCGATCTGGTGGGCCTGGCCCGAGTCGACCGCCTCGACCATCACCCGGACGGCCGGCTCGGTCCCGCTCGGGCGGACGAGGACCCGGCCAGTGTCGCCGAGCTCGGCGGTGGCGTCCGCGACCGCGGCCGCGAGTTCGGCCGAGTCCGCGACCTTCGCCTTGCTGACCCCGTGCACGTTGACCAGGACCTGCGGGAACCGCGTCATCACCGCGGCCAGCTCAGCCAGCGACTTGCCGCGGGCCGCGGCGGTAGCCAGCAGCTGCACGCTGGTCAGCATGCCGTCCCCGGTGCTGCCGTGGTCCAGCATGATGATGTGGCCGGACTGCTCGCCGCCGAGCACGAACTTGCCGTCCAGCATCGCGGCCAGGAGGTAGCGGTCGCCGACGGGCGTCTCGATGACCTCGATGCCGGCCTCGGTCATCGCGAGCCGGAACCCGAGATTGGCCATCACCGTCGCGACCACGGTGCCGCCGGCGCAGCCGGCCGGTCTCGTTCAGCGCCAGGGCGAGGATGGCCAGGATCTGGTCGCCGTCGATGACCGCGCCGGCCGCGTCCACCGCCAGGCAGCGGTCGGCATCCCCGTCGTAGGCAATGCCCGCGTCGGCTCCGTGCTCGGCCACCGCGGCCTGCAGTGCGCCGAGGCTGGTCGAGCCGCAGCCCGCGTTGATGTTGATGCCGTCGGGCTGCACGCCGATCGCGACCACGTCGGCGCCCGCCTCGGTCAGCAGTCGCGGCGCCAGCGCGTAGGCGGCTCCGTGCGCGCAGTCGACGACCACCCGCCATCCCCGCAGCGGCCTGGCTCGCCTGCCCGGCCCGGCTGAGCCAGCGACGCCCACCGTAGACAGCAGGTGCGCCAGGTAGCGCTCGGCCTCGTCAGCGGCATCACGAACCCGGCCGAACCCGGCGGCAGGGACGCCCGGCCCGCCGGCACCGGTCGCCTGCGCGGCCATCCGCGCCTCGATCTCGTCCTCGACGTGATCCGGCAGCTTCAGGCCGCCCCGGGCGAAGAACTTGATGCCGTTGTCCGGGGCCGGATTATGGCTGGCTGACAGCATCACGCCGAAATCAGCCCCGAGGGCGTCGGTCAGGTAGGCGACGGCCGGCGTGGGCACCACGCCGAGCCGCAGCACGTCGATACCGCTCTCCGCGAGCCCCGCGACCACCGCGGCCTCGAGGAACTCCCCCGACGCGCGCGGGTCACGGCCGACGACCGCGGCCGGCCGGGAATCGCGGGACGCGTGCGTGCCGCCGAGTACGTGAGCGGCCGCCTGCGCCAGGCTCGTCGCGAGGCGCGCATCAAGATCACGCCCCGCGACGCCACGAACTCCGTCAGTGCCGAAAAGCTGCCCCATGAATGCCATCACCCCCGAAGGCAACGCGGGGTTAGCGCTTGGAGTACTGAGGTGCCTTGCGGGCCTTCTTCAGGCCGGCCTTCTTGCGTTCCTTGATCCTCGCGTCCCTGGTCAGGAAGCCGAGGCGCTTCAGTGCCGGGCGGCTCGCCGGGTCGACGAGGATCAGCGCCCTGGCGATCCCGAGCCGCAGCGCGCCGGCCTGGCCGGTCACTCCGCCGCCGGTAATTCTCGCCACGACGTCGAACTGGCCTTCCGCGCCGAGGGTTACGAATGGCTCGCTGATCAGCTGCTGGTGCACCTTGTTCGGGAAATACACGTCCATGGTGCGGCCGTTGATCAGCCACTGGCCGGTCCCTGGCATGACCCGCACCCTGGCGATGGCCTCCTTGCGGCGGCCGGTGCCGAGGGCATGCCCGGTGACTACCGGCCTGCGCGCTGCGGGCTTGCCTGAGGTGCTCGCCGCCTCGCCGGTCTCGGTCGTGTACTGCGACACGTACTCGGCGGTCTCTTCGACCTCGTCGCCAGCGCCGGCTCCCGGCGCGACTGTGGGCTCAGCCACGGTTTCTTCCCTCGTGCTTCCTGATCGGCAAATTCTGTCCTGGTGCCGACCGCGTCGTTACTTCGCCGCGGCCCGGCCAGCGCCGGCCTGCTGGGAGATCTGCGAGATCTCGAAGGGGACCGGCATCTGCGCCTGGTGCGGGTGGTCAGGGCCCGCATAGACCTTGAGCTTGCTCAGCATCTGCCTGCCCAGGCTGTTCTTGGGGAGCATGCCCTTGACCGCCTTGGTGACGGCACGCTCGGGGTTGGACGCCATCAGGTCACTGTAGGCAACCGCCCGCAAGCCGCCGGGGTAACCGGAATGCCGGTAGGCGCGCTTGTCGGCCAGCTTGTTGCCGGTCAGCACGACCTTTGACGCGTTGACGATGATGACGAAGTCGCCGGTGTCGACGTGCGGCGCGAAGATCGGCTTGTGCTTGCCGCGCAGCAGAACGGCCGCCTGGCTGGCCAGCCGGCCGAGAACGATGTCAGACGCATCGATGACATGCCACTGTCGCTGGACATCGGCGGCCTTCGGGCTGAATGTGCGCACAGTCATAAGCCTTCGCGTGTGAGTCCTGATGGTTGGGCCCGCGCCCGGTCTGCCGGCCCGACGTGGGATATCCGCAGCACCGGCAGCAGCAAATCTACCCGGCTAAGCGGGCACGCGGGCACTCCGGCGCAGATGGACGCCAGGCAAGGATACCGGCAGTTGCCATCCACGGTCAAAATACCGAGGCATAACGCAGGCCCACTCGCCAGTGCGCCACCCGTTCGCTGGTCCCGGCGACCGCAATCAAGGCTACCTGACTCGTTGACGGTGCCATAACGGTACGCTCACGGCATGCGGAATGCGGGTGAAAGAACACCTGGCGGATCATCGGGCCGGCGCCAGCGGGGGGCCTCCGCCGAGCAGCCGCCGCCACCCGGCGGAACCGGCGGTGCGTCGCTCTTTACCCCCGCCTACCGGGTGAACCACGCCGCCGCCGGGACCCGTCCGGTAACCAGGGACGGATCTGGCCCGGGCGTCCCCGCTGACCAGGACGCCGGATACCGCGGCAGCGAGTCCGACCTGCCCGGCTCCGGCTATCCGTGGGCGGATTCCGAATCCGGCCCGCCGAGGGCCGGCTATCAGCAGGGCGGCTATGACGCCGCGAGCGGGCCAGCGTGGCCGGATGACGACCTGGGCGCGGGCTACCTGTGGGCCACCGAGTACCCGGCGGCTGATGCCTGGCCCGGCGCCGGCCATCCCGGCGGTGGTCCGGCCCGGGGGGCCATGGCCAGCAACGCCGTCCGCGGCTTCCCCCCGGCCCCCGGGGACTCGCTGCCGGTCTACCCGCCAGGACCGTTCGCCGCGTGGAACCGGGGTCAGCCCGAGCAGGCGGGCGGCGACCGGGTCATCCTGGACAGCCAGGTCCGGCCCGGCGAAGCGGCCGACCCGACGAGCCAGCTCGCTACGGTTGCGATCACGCCCGACGAGTTCGACACCAACCACTCGATTCCCGCGATCAAGGATCCGGTCCTGGCCACCGGGGCCAGATCGGCCGGGGCCAGCTCCGCCGCCGGAAACGGGCGCGGCACCGCGGGCGCCCCCGCGCACGAGCCGGTACCGGTCGCCAGTACCGGCAGCAGGTCGGCGAGCAAGGGGCGGCCTGCCAGCAGAGGCCGGTCAGCCAGCAAGGACCGGTCAGCCAGCAAGGACCGGTCAGCCAGCAAGGAGCGGTCAGCCAGCAAGGACCGGTCAGCCAGCAAGGACCGGTCGATAACCAAGGACCGGCCAGCGAGCACCGGCAAGTCAGCCGGCACCGGGCGGTCGGGAGCCCGGACCCGCCGGAAGCGGCAGTCAGCCTGGCTGGCCATCGGAACCGCGGGCGTGATCATCGCGGCGGTGGCCATCATCCTGGTCCTGACGTCCCCTGGCGGCAGCCCGCCGGCTAAGCAGCCCAAGGCCAACGGCACGCCGACCCCGGTCGCGACGGCGCCGACTCCGCCGCCCGGCAAGTGGGCATACATCGGGAGCAGGAAATCAGATGCGGTGCCGCTGACCATGGCCGAGCTGTTCCCGGCCACGATCTCGAACGCGGGAACCAGCTATACCCGGGCCAAGGAATCTAAGGGCAAGGCCTGCCGCTCCGCCCTGATCGGATCGGCGCTGCAGGCGGCGGTCAAGCGAGCTGAGTGCACGCAGGAACTCAGGGCGACCTACCTGTCGAAGTCGGCCAAGGTAATGGCGACCATCGGCGTGTTCAACCTGAAGAACGTCGCGCTGGCCACCAAGGCGGCATCGAAGGCGGGCCATTCGGCGTTCGTCGCCCAGCTCGCGCCGAAGGCGGGGCCGGCCCGCTCGATCGGCCAGGGAACCGGGATCGAGGAGGCTATCGTCAAGGGCCACTACCTCGTCCTCGTCTGGGCCGAGGCGACGGACCTGAGCCCGCCGAAGGGCAAGGCCGGCCGCGCGCGGCTCGAGGCGTTCATGAACCTGCTGGTCAGCCACGCCATGAACAGCCTGAGTTACCGGATGGTGTACGGAAAGCCGCCTCCGGCCGCCTGACCCGCCACCGCGCACGTTTCGGCGCGGGCCGCTAGCTGACGATGTCCCTGACCCGCCGGGTCCGCCGAGCACGGGCCGCGAGTTCGCTGTCGGGAGGGTATCCGACCTGCTCCAGGCAGAGCGGATGCGGCGGCAGGACCGTGACCGCCGGATCCCGGACACCCGCGGCGAGAACCGCGGCCAGCCAGGAGACCGGCCTGCGGCCATCGCCCACCGCCAGCACCGCGCCGGCCAGCGCCCTGACCATGTTGTGGCAGAACGCGTCGGCCTGCACCGTCCCGGCTACCACGCCGTCCTGGTCTCGCTGCCAGTCGAACCTGAGCAGTTCCCTGACGGTGCTCGCGCCCGGGCGCCGGCGGCAGAAGGCGGCGAAGTCGTGCTCCCCCAGGCACGTCACGGCCGCCTCGTTCATCAGGTCGAGGTCGACCGGGCGGCGATGCCACAGGGTGTCGTGCCGACGGAGCGGGTCCGCGCTGGCGTCGAGATCGCAGATCCGGTAGGAGTAGCGCCGCCAGAGCGCGGAGAACCGCGCGTCGAAGCCGCCCGCCGCCACCCGGATCGCGTGCACTCTGAGGTCGTCGGGCAGCAGCTTGTTCAGCCGGGCCGTAAGCACCGGGGTCAGCGCTGCCCAGGCCTGTTCGGGCACGTCCACGTGCGCGACCTGGCCGCGTGCGTGCACCCCGGCGTCGGTCCGGCCGGCCACAGTCAGGTCAGGCGGCTGTGGCAGCCGCAGCAGCAGTCCCAGCGCCCCCGAGAGCACGCCCTGCACGGTCCGCAAGCCAGGCTGCGCCGCCCAGCCGTGGAACTGCGAGCCGTCATAGCCCAGATCCAGCCTCAGCCGGACCTCGCCGCCAGACCCCGGGCCGCCAGGACCCTGCCCGCCAGACCCAGGGCCGCCTGAATCGGGACTGGCTGGGCCGTCCGTCCGGCTACTTGTCGTCGGCCTGCTCGTCGCCGGCCTGCGCAGCGTCACCAGTCTCAGCACTGGCCTCGGCCTGGGCGTCGTCGGCGCTGGCCTCGACCTCGGGCTCGGCCCCGGCCTCGGGCGCCTCGGTGTCCACCGTGCCAGCTTCGGCCGCGCCAGCCTCGGCCGCCTCGTCAGCAGCCGCCGTCTCAGCGACCGCCGTCTCAGCAGCCTCGGCCTCGGTCGCGGCCTGTGCGCCCCGCGCCTGGCGGCCCGCGCCGGCGGGCTGGGCTCGCCTGGCCCGGCGGCGCTGTGGCTTCGCCTCGACGGTCTCGCTGACGAGCTCGATGACCGCCATCGCCGCGTTGTCGCCCTTGCGCGGGCCGACCTTGGTGATCCTGGTATAGCCGCCCTGGCGGGCGGCGTAGCTCGGACCGATCTCGTCGAAGAGAGTCTTGACGACGGTCCTGTCCGTGACCACGGTCAGCACCTGCCGCCTGGCGTGCAGGTCACCCCGCTTGGCGAAGGTGATCAGCCGTTCGGCGACCGGGCGCAGGCGGCGAGCCCGCGCCTCGGTCGTCGTGATCTTGCCGTGCTCGAACAGCGCGGTGGCAAGATTCGCCAGCATGTGCTGCTGGTGCGCAGCGCTGCCGCCCATACGGCGACCCTTGGTGGGCGTGGGCATCGAAAGACTCTCCTCGTTCTGGCACTAACTGGTCGCGGGACTGGCTAGCCGATGGTCGGGCCGGTCAGTACTCCTCAGTCTCGACATAGCTGTCGTCCTCGTCCGCCCCGTAGCTGTCAGCAGCAGATCCCGGGTCGAACCCGGGCGGGGAGTCCTTGAGCGCCAGGCCCATGTCGATCAGCTTCTGCTTCACTTCCTCGATGGACTTGGCACCGAAGTTGCGGATGTCGAGCAGATCCTGCTCGCTGCGGGCCACGAGCTCGCCCACGGTGTGAATGCCCTCGCGCTTGAGGCAGTTGTAGGAGCGCACCGTCAGGTTGAGCTCCTCGATCGGCAGGGCCAGGTCGGCCGCCAGCGCGGCGTCCGTCGGCGACGGGCCGATGTCGATCCCCTCGGCCTCCAGGTTCAGCTCCCTGGCCAGGCCGAACAGCTCGACCAGCGTCATGCCTGCGCTCGCGACGGCATCCCGCGGCCGCATGCACGGCTTCGTCTCGACGTCCAGGATCAGCCGGTCGAAGTCGGTGCGCTGCTCGACTCGGGTGGCCTCGACCTTGTACGTGACGCGGAGCACCGGCGAGTAGATCGAGTCGATCGGGATCCGGCCGATCTCCTGGCCCGGCTGCTTGTTCTGCGATGCCGAGATGTAGCCGCGGCCGCGCTCGACGGTCAGCTCCATCTCGAGCTTGCCCTTGCCGTTGAGCGTGGCGATGTGCAGCTCGGGGTTGTGCACTTCCATGCCGGCCGGCGGAGCGATGTCAGCCGCGGTGACCACGCCAGGGCCCTGCTTGCGCAGGTACATGTGCACGGGCTCGTCGTGCTCGGAGGAGACCACGAGCTCCTTGAGGTTCAAGATGATGTCGGTGACATCCTCGGAGACGCCGGGCACGGTGGAGAACTCGTGCAGGACGCCCTCGATCCTGATGCTGGTAACGGCAGCACCGGGGATCGAGGAGAGCAGCGTGCGGCGGATCGAGTTCCCGATCGTGTACCCGAAGCCGGGCTCGAGCGGCTCGATGGTGAACCGCGACCGGAACTCGCCGGCCTGCTCCTCGGTGAGGGTGGGACGCTGTGCGATGAGCATCTGATGATCCTCTCCGCCTGCCCGCTATTTGACAGGCGACTAAGGCTGGCGGCTGCCGCCGCCAGGTACCTGGCGGACCCCCGTGGCCAGCCAGGCTGTAACGATTACTTCGAGTAGTACTCGACGATCAGCTGCTCCTGGACGAGCGTGTCGATCTGCGCGCGCGACGGGAGCGTGTGGACGAGGATTCGCATCTTGTCCGGGATGACCTCCAGCCAGGCGGGCACCGGCCGCTCGCCAGCCTCGGCCCTGGCCACGATGAACGGCGTGAGCTCGCGGGACTTCTCCGCGATCTCGACGATGTCGCTCTCGGTGACCCGGTAGGAGGGGATGTCGACCTTGCGGCCGTTCACCTTCACGTGGCCGTGCCGGACGATCTGGCGGGCCATGTCACGGCTCTTGGCGAAGCCAGCCCGGTAGATGACGTTGTCCAGGCGGGCCTCGAGGATCTGGAGCAGTGCCTCGCCCGTCTTGCCCCTGGTCTTGGTGGCTTCTTGGTAGTAATTGTGGAACTGCTTCTCGAGGATGCCGTAGATCCGCTTGGCCTTCTGCTTCTCCCTGACCTGAAGGAGGTACTCGCTCTCCTTCGGGCGGTTCCTGCCGTGCTCGCCAGGCGGGTACGGGCGGATCTCGATCGGGCACTTAGGCGAGTCGCACTTAGCGCCCTTCAAGAACAGCTTGGTCTTCTCGCGGCGGCAGCGCTTGCAGTCCGCACCGGTGTATCGAGCCATACTTGTCGCTTACTCCTGTCGTGCTTTCCGGCTCAGACCCGGCGCCGCTTGGGCGGCCGGCAGCCATTGTGCGGAACCGGGGTCACGTCCTGAATCGAGCCGACCTCCAGGCCAGTCGCCTGCAGCGACCTGATGGCCGTCTCACGGCCTGAGCCAGGACCCTTGACGAAGACGTCAACCTTGCGCATGCCGTGCTCCATCGCCCGCCGGGCGGCCGCCTCGGCGGCCATCTGGGCGGCGAAGGGCGTCGACTTCCGGGAGCCCTTGAATCCGACCTGGCCGGACGACGCCCAGGCGATCACGCTTCCCGCAGGGTCGGTGATGGAGACGATGGTGTTGTTGAACGTGCTCTTGATGTGGGCATGTCCGTGCGCGATGTTCTTGCGTTCCTTGCGGCGCACTTTCTTGACGCCGGTCCTGCTCTTTGGAGGCATCCTGCCCGTCTTTCTCTGAGGTGATCGGTCCGCGCTCTGCTGGCCAGGGGGGCGGCCCCTGGAACCCGGCGGGGCGGACTACTTCTTGCCGACCTTCTTCTTGCCGGCCACGGTCTTCTTCTTGCCCTTGCGGGTGCGGGCGTTGGTCTGGGTGCGCTGGCCGTGCACCGGCAGCCCGCGACGGTGTCGCAGGCCCTGGTAGCAGCCGATCTCGACCTTGCGCCTGATGTCGGCCTGGACCTCGCGACGCAGGTCACCCTCGACCTTGTAGTTCGCCTCGATCCAGTCCCTGAGCTGTACGACCTCTTCGTCGGTCATCTGGTGGACCCGCCGGTCGCCGCTGATGCCCGTCGCGCTCAGCGTCTCCAGGGCGCGGGTCCGGCCCATGCCGTAGATATAGGTCAGGGCGACCTCAAGCCGCTTCTCCCGCGGAAGGTCGACACCTACTAGACGTGCCATCCTGGGCAACTCTCCTTCTCATGCGGAGGTCCTGCGCACCGCTCCACGCCTGTGCCCTGTGGCGTGGCCCCGGCCTCCGTCCGGGGGTGCTCCGGCCGCTTGCGCGGCCGGAGTGCGGCGCGTGACTTCCTGCCCGTCGTGCTAACCCTGCCGCTGCTTGTGGCGGGGGTCAGAGCAGATGACCATCACGCGGCCATGCCGACGGATGATCCGGCACTTGCTGCAGATCTTCTTCACACTCGGCTTGACCTTCACGGCTAACTCTCCTCAGGTACCCAAATCAGCGCTGTCCGGCGGCTCGTCTACTTGTACCGGTAGACGATCCGGCCGCGGCTCAGGTCGTACGGGCTCAGCTCGACGACCACCCGGTCGTCGGGCAGGATCCGGATGTAGTGCATCCGCATCTTGCCGCTGATATGAGCAAGAACCTTGTGCCCGTTGTCGAGCTCCACACGGAAGAAGGCATTCGGCAGAGACTCGACTACCGTGCCCTCGATCTCGATGGCGCCGTCTTTCTTGGGCATGTCCTCCGCGCTTCACTGTTGGCTGGTCGTTCTTTTTGCTGTCCCGGCCATCCCGTACTCCATGGCCGTGCTGCTGCGCTCGTTGCCGATCGCGCCACAGCACAACGTAAACAGTCACGGGTGGCTTCCCATTCCGGCAGGCGCTCGCACGCGGCACCGGAAACGGGCGGCCCGGTGGAAACTGGTACGCACCCGGCTCGCGGCCATGGCGGACGACAGCTTTATGGGCCGCAGCAGAGTCTACTTGAGCCGGGCCAGCAATGCGAACCGGGCCCGATATTGCGGGCTCAGCCCGATCCTGGCGCTCAGCCAGGATCACGCTCCGCCAGTCCTAGCTCAGCTGTGGCCGTCCGGTCCGGTGATCTCGTCCTGGCCCCCGCCGCCCCGGAGCTGATCCCGGCCGCCGCCTTGCGGGTGCGAGCCGACGATCCACCGGCCGGCCATGATCGCTCCCCACGGCCCGATGACCCACAGCGGCCACGGATAGCCGGCCCCCGACAGCAGCCAGATCACGGTCAGCAGCAGGGTCGTGCCGAGCCACGAGCCCCAGGCGGCCTGCCAGGCCGGCGAGAAGCGGCCATGACCGCGGCTCATCGCGCCGAGCACGGAGGCCGCAGGCAGGTTGCCGCTGCCCGGATGGTGCCGCGACATAGACGACGTCGGCAGCGGATACGGATCGACAGCGGGCAGATCCGCGGTCAGCTGTTCCAGATCGCCGATCGTCTTGGCCTCGAAGACCTTGTCCAGCCGCTCGTTGAACTCCTCGGCGTCGAGCCGGCCGGCGGCGTGACTTTCCCGCAGCTGGGCCGCGGTCCGGTCCCGGTCCTGATCAGAAGCCCGGATCCGTGAGTCTGACGCCATCAGGTCCTCCTCGCGCCGCTGGACGCCGCCGCGGCTCGCGCACCGGCCCGCGCGAGGCCGCCGGCCCCGCCATCCTCGGCGGTCAGCACCCACGGCCCGTCCGCGGTGATCGCGACCGTGTGCTCAAAATGCGCCGCCAGGCTGCCGTCGGCGGTCACTACGGTCCAGCCGTCATCGAGCACCCTGGTCTGCGGTGCGCCGAGCACCAGCATCGGCTCGATCGCCAGCGCCATCCCCTCGGCCAGCACCGGACCGCGTGCTGGTCGGCCGTAGTTCGGCACCGCCGGATCCATGTGCATGGCCGACCCGATGAAATGCCCGGTGTACTCCTTGACGATCCCGTACTCGCCGCTGGCCTGCGCGCTGGTCTGGACCGCATGAGAGATGTCGGTGAGGTGATGACCGGCCACGGCGGCCGCGAGGCCGTGCCACATGGCCAGCTCGCACGCCTGCAGCAGGGCCGTCACCGGCTCGGGAACCGCGCCGACCGGGACGGTCACGGCGGCGTCGCCATGCCAGCCGCCGACGATGGCGCCCGCGTCGATCGACAGCACGTCACCGGCGGCCAGCCTGACCGCCGGATCGGGGATGCCGTGGACGATCTGGTCGTTGACGGAGGTGCAGATGGTCGCCGGGTAGCCGTGGTAGCCCTTGAACGACGACTGCGCTCCGGCCGCCCGCATCTCGCGCTCGGCGATCGCGTCGAGCTCGGCCGTGCTGATCCCTGGCTCGGCCGCCGCGGCGGCGGCGTGCAGCATCCGCGCGACAACCAGGCCTGCCTCACGCATCAGCGCGAACTGGCCTGGCGTCTTGATCTCGATCGATGGTACCCGGCTGAGCCGCATTGCCCCAGTGCCTCCCTGTAACACGGTACCCGCAGACGCAGGACCCGGCTATCGGGCAGCCCGCCCGGTCATCAGCCAGCATGCCATTCAGCGAATAGACCTATCAGCGAACGAAACGGCGCAGCGCGATCAGTGCCCGGTCGGTGACATCGTCCACAGGGCCGGTGGCGTCGATGCCGAGCAGGATCCCCTCGTCGGCGTAGTAGGAGATCAGCGGCTGCGTCTGGACCTGGTATACCTCGAGACGGTGCCTGATCGTCTCCTCGCGGTCGTCATCACGCTGGAACAGCTCGCCGCCGCACTCGTCGCACTTGCCGGTCACCGACGGCGGATCGAAGGCGACGTGCCAGACCCGGCCGCACTTCCGGCAGGTCCGCCTGCCGGACAGCCGCCGGATGACCTCGTCGTGGTCGACCACCAGTTCGAGCACGAGCTCCAGGCGCAGCCCCCAGTCGGCCAGCATCTTCTTGAGCGTCTCGGCCTGCGGCACGTTGCGGGGGAACCCGTCGAGCAGGAACCCGGCCTGGGCGTCGTCCTCCTGCAGCCTGCTCGCCACCATCGCGACGGTGACCTCGTCGGGGACGAGGTCACCGCGGTCCATGAACGCCTTCGCCTGCCGGCCGAGTTCGGTGCCGGCGCTGACGTTGTAACGGAAGATGTCACCCGTCGACACTTTCGGTATCGACAGGTGCGAGGCGATGAACTGGGCCTGCGTACCCTTGCCCGCACCGGGCGGCCCTACGAGGACGACTCGCACTACCTGAGGAAGCCCTCGTAGTTACGCTGCTGCAGCTGGGCCTCGATCTGCTTGACCGTATCGAGCCCGACTCCAACCGCGATCATGATGCTCGTGCCGCCGAGCGGGAACTGATTCCCCGCGTTGACCAGCGCGATCGCCAGCATCGGGATCAGCGCGACGACGCCCAGGTAGAGCGACCCTGGCGCGGTCAGCCGGTTCAGCACGAAGCGCAGATATCCGGCCGTGGGGCCGCCGGGTCTGATGCCGGGGATGAAACCGCCCGATTTCTTCATGTTGTCGGCGACTTCGTCGGGATTGAAGGTGATGGACACGTAGAAGTAGGTAAAGAGGATGATCAGGATGAAGAAGCCGGCCATGTAGTACGGGTCGTCCCCCCGGACCAGGTGCGACTGCACCCACGCCGACCAGCCTGTGGTCGCCGTGGACTTGCCGAACAGGTTCGCCGCCAGGGCCGGGATGTACAGCAGCGAGGAGGCGAAGATCACCGGGATGACGCCGGCCTGGTTGACCTTGAGCGGGATGTAGGTGGACGTGCCGCCGTACATCTTCCGGCCGACCATCCGCTTGGCGTACTGCACGGGAATCCGGCGCTGGGCCTGCTCCATGAACGCGACCGCCGCGACTATCAGCACGCCGACCGCCAGCACCATGATGAAGATGAGCGGGCCCTCGGTGCCCAGGATCTGGTAGAGCTGGCCGGGGATCACCGCGACCACCTGGGTGAAGATCATCAGCGACATGCCGTTGCCGATGCCGCGGTCGGTGATCAGCTCGCCCAGCCACATGATCACGGCGGTGCCCGCCGTCAGGCAGATCACCATCGTCGTGATCGTGAAGACCGAGGTGTTCGGGATCAGCGCCTGGTTGCAGCCGGGGATCAGGTTGCCGCTCTCGGCCAGCGCGACGATCGCCGTGGACTGGAGAATCGCCAGGCCGATGGTCAGGTACCTGGTGTACTGGGTGATCTTCGCCGTCCCCGACGCGCCCTCCTGGCGCAGGGCCTCGAGCCGGGGGATCACCACGGCCAGCAGCTGCAGGATGATGCTCGAGGTGATGTACGGCATGATGCCGAGCGCGAAGACGCTCAGCCGCAGCAGGGCGCCGCCGCTGAGCAGGTTCACCAGGCCGAGGATGCCGTTCTTGGTCGACGCCGCCACGCACGAGTGCACGGCCGTCTCGGAGACCCCTGGCGTCGGCAGCGACGCGCCGAGCCGGAAGATAATGATGATGAAGAGCGTGAAGAGTATCTTCTTACGCAGGTCCGGCGTCCGGAAGGCCTGGTAGAACGCGGTCAGCATGCGCCGTCCTGTGGTCGAAGGGTCAGTGTCATTCTGCCGTTCCCAAGTCGCGGACGTGTCACTGGCCAGCGAGCCTGGCACCGCTTTAGCCAAGTGCGACACGCACGCCGAAGTCTAACGCGCTGGTGACACTCCGGCAGCCTGCCTGCATCCTACGTGGCTGGCGCGCGTAGGGCGCACCGCTTGTGGCAGTGCGCCCCGTGCGACAAACCCGGCGCGGCAGCGCCCGCGCAGCCGGCCGGTGCGACCGGCTCAGAGTTCGGTGGTGGTACCCCCGGCGGCGGCGATCTTCTCGACCGCCGAGGCCGAGAACGCGTGCGCGCTGACCCGCAGGCCGCTGACCGCCTCGCCCGACCCGAGCACCTTGACCAGCTCGCCACGGCGGACCGCGCCGCGTGCGGCCAGGTCCTCAGGGGTGACGTCGCCGCCCGACGGATACAGGGCCGCGAGCCGGTCCAGGTTGACGACCTGGTAGGTGGTCTTGAACCGCGCGTTGGAGAAGCCCTTCAGCTTCGGCAGCCTGCGGTGCAGCGGCATCTGCCCGCCCTCGAAGGCGGGCGAGATGCTCGTCCGGGCCCGGCTGCCCTTGGTACCGCGGCCCGCGGTCTTGCCCTTGGACGCCTCGCCGCGGCCCTTCCTGGTCTTCGGCGTGTGCGCGCCTGGCGCCGGGCGCAGGTGATGAACCTTCAGGCCGGCCTTGCCGCCCCGCGCGCTGCCGTCGCCCGCATCGGTCTTCGCCACGTCTAATGCACCTCCTCCACGGTGACCAGGTGGCGCACCACCTGGATCATGCCGCGGATCTCCGGCCGGTCGGCCTTGACGACGCTTTCGCCGATCCGGTGCAGCCCGAGTGAGCGCAGCGAGTCGCGCTGCGCCTTCGTGCCGCCGATCTTCGACTTGGTCTGGGTAACCTTCAGCTCTGCCATCTCATGCTCCCGCTTAACTGCCCTGCTCGGCGGCCGTGGCCGCGGCGGCCCGTGCCCTGAGCATGGCTGCCGGGGCGACGTGCTCGATCGGCAGGCCGCGCCGGGCGGCGATCTCCTCCGGCCTGGACAGGCCCTTCAGGGCCGCGACGGTCGCGTGCACGACGTTGATCGGGTTGGACGAGCCGAGCGAGCGCGACAGCACGTCGTGCACGCCCGCGCACTCCAGCACGGCGCGGACCGGGCCGCCGGCGATGACGCCGGTGCCCGGGCTGGCCGGCTTGAGCAGCACGACGCCCGCCGTGTCCTCGCCCGTCACCGTGTGCGGGATGGTGCCGCCGATCCGCGGCACCTTGAAGAAGGACTTCTTGGCCGCCTCGACACCCTTGGCGATCGCCGCGGGCACCTCCTTGGCCTTGCCGTAACCCACGCCGACCATGCCGTTGCCGTCGCCGACCACCACGAGGGCGGTGAAGCTGAACCGCCGGCCGCCCTGGACGACCTTGGCCACCCGGTTGATGGTGACGACGCGCTCAAGGTAAGCGGTGCCCTTGTCGGCGCCGCCACGGCGGTCATCGCGGCGGTCGCGCCGTTCTCCGCCGCCGCCACTGCCTGGCCCGGAACCGCGCCGCGCGGGTGCTGCCATCAGTCTGTCCTTCTCTCGTTGCTACGTAGTGCCTGGCGCCGGCTCACCGCATGAGTACTCACAGGGAGAGCCCGCCTTCACGCGCGCCGTCGGCGAACGCCGCGATCCTGCCGTGGTAGGCGTTACCGCCGCGATCGAGCACCGCGGCGCCGATCCCGGCTCCGGCAGCGCGCTCGGCGAGCAGCTTGCCCACCTGGTGCGCCTTCGCCTTCTTGTCGCCGCTGCCCTGGCGGACCTCAGCCTCCAGGGTAGAGGCGGATGCGAGCGTATGGCCCGCCACGTCGTCCACGAGCTGGGCGAAGATGTTCCTGGCCGAGCGGGTGACGACCAGCCGCGGCCGCACCGGGCTGCCGGTGATCTTCTTGCGAACCCGCAGGTGGCGCCTGGTGCGCGAGGCGGCCCGTGCCGACGTGCGGCTCTTGCTGCGCACATGCGCAGTCGTCCTGGTGCCAGCCATGTCTTACTTACCAGCCTTCCCGGCCTTGCGGCGGATCTGCTCGCCGGAGTACCGCACGCCCTTGCCCTTGTACGGATCGGGCTTGCGTAGCTTGCGGATATTCGCGGCGACCTCTCCGACCTGCTGCTTGTCGATACCCTCGACGACGAACCTGGTGGGCGTCTCCACCCGGAAGGAGATCCCTTCCGGCGGCTTGATCAGCACCGGGTGGCTGAATCCGAGCGCGAACTCCAGGTCCTTGCCCCTAGCCTGCACGCGGTAGCCGACGCCGACGATCTCGAGGGTCTTGGCGTAGCCGGCCGTCACTCCGGTCACCATGTTGGCGATCAGCGACCGGGACAGCCCGTGCAGCGCCCGGATCTCGCCCTCGTCGGATGGCCTGGTCACCGTGATCACGCCAGCGTCCTGCTGGACCTCGATCGGCTCGGCGACGGCCAGGCTCAGGGTCCCCTTCGGGCCCTTCACCGTGACGTCGCGGCCGCTGATGGTCACGTCCACGCCGGAAGGCACGACGACGGGCATCCGTCCGATTCGTGACATCGTCAGCTCCCCTACCAGACGTAGGCGAGGACTTCCCCGCCCACGCCATGCTTTTTTGCCTGCCGGTCGGTCATCAGGCCGGCCGACGTCGAGATGATCGCGACGCCGAGTCCGCCGAGCACCCGCGGCAGATTGTCCTTGCGGGCGTAGACCCGCAGCCCGGGCTTGGAGACTCGCTTGATGCCCGCGATCGAGCGTTCCCTCGTCGGGCCGTACTTCAGCGCGACCACCAGGCTCTTGCCGACTTCCGCGTCTTCCACCCGCCAGCCGGCAATGTAGCCCTCCTGCTGGAGGATCTCGGCGATGTGCACCTTGATCTTGGAATGCGGCATGGTCACGGCATCGTGATAGGCGGAATTGGCGTTGCGCAGACGAGTCAGCATGTCTGCGACCGGGTCGGTCATTGTCATGGCCTGGTGGCCCTCCTCGTCGCGGTTTCCCTGCTGGGCAAGGACCTGTGACGTGGTCAGTGGGTGCCTGGCACCCAGTTCTTCGGTTGGATTACCAGCTGGACTTCGTGATGCCGGGCAGCTCACCGCGGTGCGCCATGGTGCGGAAGCAGATCCGGCACAGGCCGAACTTGCGGTAGACGGCACGCGGCCGCCCGCACCGTGAGCACCTGGTGTAGGCGCGCACCTCGAACTTCGGCTTGCGCGCCGCCTTGGCGATCAGGCTCTTCTTCGCCACTACTTAGCTCTCCTTGAACGGGAAGCCGAGCCGTCGCAGCAGCGAGCGGCCCTGCTCATCGGTGGTCGCGGTGGTGACCAGGGTGACGTCCATGCCGCGCTGCCGGTCCACTTGGTCGGGATTGATCTCGTGGAACATCAGCTGCTCGGTCAGGCCGAACGTGTAGTTGCCCCGGCCATCGAACTGCCGGTCGGACAGCCCGCGGAAGTCGCGGATCCTCGGCAGGGCCAGCGAGAGCAGCCGGTCGCAGAACTCCCACATCCGCTGGCCGCGCAGCGTGACGTGCACGCCGATCGGCATGCCCTCCCTGAGCTTGAACTGCGCGATTGACTTGCGTGCTCGCGCGATAGCGGGCTTCTGGCCCGTGATCAGGGTCAGGTCCCTGACCGCGCCCTCGATCAGCTTGGCGTCCCTGGCGGCCTCGCCGACGCCCATGTTGACCACGATCTTGGTGAGCGTCGGGACCTGCATCACGTTGGCGAGGCCGAACTCCTCGCGCAGCGCGGGAGCGATCTCGCTGACGTAGCGCTCCTTGAGCCGCGGTGCCACCGCCTCAGCGGTGGCGGACCCGCCGCCGTCGTTGCTCGTCTTGGTCGCAGCCATCAGATGTCCCTACCGCCCGGCCGGGTGACCCGGACCTTCTTCTCGCCGTCGGTCCGGTAGCCGGCCCGAGCCGCTTTCTTGGTGTCTGGGTCAATCAGCGCCACGTTGCTCACGTGGATGAACGCCTCCTGGTGCACGATGCCGCCTTCCTTGGCACCGCGACGACCCTGGTAATTGACCTTCGTGTTCTTCTTGATCATGCTGACGCCTTCGACAATGACGCGCTGCCTGTCGGGGTCGGCGACCCGGACGGTGCCCTCTCGGCCCTTGTCCTTGCCAGCGAGGATGACAACGCGGTCACCCTTCTTGATCTTCATGCTCTTGGCCTTTCCCGCCATCACAGCACCTCCGGTGCGAGCGAGATGATCCTCATGAACCGCTTCTCGCGCAGTTCCCTGCCCACCGGCCCGAAGATGCGGGTGCCGCGCGGGTCCCCGCCGTCCCTGATCAGGACGGCTGCGTTCTCGTCGAAGCGGATATAAGAGCCGTCACCACGGCGGCGCTCCTTGCGGGTCCGCACCACGACGGCCTTGACCACATCGCCCTTCTTGACGCCCGCACCAGGCAGGGCGTCCTTGACCGTGGCCACGATGACGTCGCCGATGCCCGCGTATCGCCGGCTCGACCCGCCGAGCACACGGATGCACAACAGCTCCTTGGCACCTGTGTTGTCGGCGACCTTGAGCCGCGACTCCTGCTGGATCACGTCAACTCCTGCTTGCTCTGTCTCTGCCGTCTGGGCCGAGCCCGTCCGCCCGTACCGGGCTTAGGCGGCCCGCACGGGGGTCCTAGTGGTCTTCGTCAGGCGCGGGCGCCTGCCGTCCGTTACTTCGCCTTCTCCAAGATCCTGGCCACACGCCACCGCTTGGTAGCCGACAAGGGCCTGGTCTCGGCCAGGACGACCCGGTCGCCCACGCCGCAGGCGTTCTCCTCGTCGTGTGCCACGTACTTCCTCGTGCGGCGGATGACCTTGCCGTACTTCGGGTGCTTGACCCGGTCCTCCACCATCACGATGACGGTCTTGTCCATCTTGTCGCTCACCACAAGGCCCTCTCTGACCTTGCGGTAGCCACGTGCCGGGGCCTCCGCCGGGGCCTGGCTAGCCTCACTCATCTGAATCAGCCTCTCGCTCCAGCGTGACGATCCCGAGCTCGCGTTCCCGCTTCACCGTGTAGATGCGGGCGATCTCCTTGCGGACGGCGCGGAGCCGCCCGTGGCTTTCCAGCTGGCCGGTTGCGGCCTGGAAGCGCAGATTGAACAGCTCGATCTTCGCCTCGGCCAGCTTGTCGTCCAGCTCTTCTTCGCTCGAGGCACGCAGATCGACTGCTTCCAGTGCCTTAGCCATCACGCCTCACCCACTTCACGCTTCACGAATTTGCACTTCATGGGCAGTTTGTGCATGGCCCGCCGCAGCGCCTCCCTGGCGACCGGCTCCGGCACCCCGGACAGCTCGAACATGACCCGCCCGGGCTTGACGTTGGCGATCCACCACTCCGGCGCGCCCTTACCCGAGCCCATCCGCGTCTCGGCCGGCTTCTTGGTCAGCGGCCGGTCCGGGTAGATGGTGATCCAGACCTTGCCGCCTCGGCGGATGTGCCTGGTCATCGCGATACGAGCGGCCTCGATCTGCCGGTTGGTCACGTACGAGTGCTCGACCGCCTGGATGCCGTACTCGCCGAACGTCACCCTGGTACCGCCCTTAGCGGCCCCTGACCGGTCCGGCCGGTGCTGCTTGCGGTGCTTGGTCCTGCGGGGGATGAGCATGTCCTCAGCCCTCCTCGCCCGTTGTCGCCGGAGCGGCGGTCGCGGCCTCAGCGGCCCGGCCGCGCGTCTCCTGCTGCGCGGCCGGGGCCGGCTCGCCAGCCCGGCCGCCGCGGTCGGTACCGTCGGGGCCGCCCGGCCGCCGGCCGCGCCGCGCCGCCGATGCGGGCGGCCGGTCCCGGCCGCCCGGGCGCTGACCGGCCCGCAGGCCAGCCGCGGCGGCCTCGCGCTCGGCGCGGGTCGCCGCGGCGTCGCCGCGGTAGATCCACACCTTCACGCCGATCCGGCCGAACGTGGTGCGTGCCTCGTAGAAGCCGTAGTCGATGTCGGCCCGCAGCGTGTGCAGCGGCACCCGGCCCTCGCGGTAGAACTCGGACCGCGACATCTCCGCGCCGCCGAGGCGCCCGGCGCACTGCACCCTGATGCCCTTGGCGCCGCCCTTCATGGCCGTCTGCATCGCCTTGCGCATGGCCCGCCGGAACGACACCCGGCTGGACAGCTGCTCGGCGACGCCCTGGGCCACGAGCTGGGCGTCGATCTCGGGGTTCTTCACCTCGAGGATGTTCAGCTCGATCCGCCGCCCGGTCAGCTTCTCGAGGTCGCCCCTGATCCGGTCGGCCTCGGCACCGCGCCGGCCGATGACAATTCCCGGCCTGGCGGTGTGAATCCACACCTTGACCTTGTCCTTGTCCTCGCGCTCGATCTCCACCTTGGAGATGCCGGCGCGCTCCATGCCGCGCTGCAGCATCCGCCGGATGGCGACATCTTCCGCGACGTAGTCCTTGTACAGCTTGTCGGCGAACCACCGGCTCTTGAAGTCGGTGGTGATGCCCAGCCGGAACCCGTGCGGGTTCACTTTCTGGCCCACTAGCGGGTCCTCTCCCTGCGGTTGGAGGCACTGCGGTCCGCGGCCGCACCGCCGTCCGACACGATGACCGTGATATGGCTCGTTCGCTTGTTGATCCGGTAGCCGCGGCCCTGCGCCCGCGGCCTGAACCGCTTCAGCGTGGGACCCTCGTCCACCCAGGCGCGGCTCACGACGAGCGAGGACGCGCTGGCCTGGCCGGTGTGCTCGGCATTGGCGATAGCACTGGCCAGCACCTTGCCGACGGTGGTACTCGCCGACTGCGGCGCGAAGGCCAGTACCGCCTGCGCCTGCTCAGCAGGCAGCCCGCGGATCAGGTCCACCACTCGGCGGGCCTTCCGCGGCGTGACGCGTACATACCGCGCCTTTGCCCTCGCTTCCATCGGTCCTGCCTCGCTCTCTAGTCTGTCGTCTGCGCTTCGTCGGGTCAGCCGCTAGCGACGGCTTCGCCGGTCGTCTCTCACGTGGCTGCGGAAGGTGCGGGTCGGCGCGAACTCGCCGAGCTTGTGGCCGACCATCGCCTCGGTGACGAAGACCGGCACGTGCTTGCGCCCGTCGTGCACCGCGATCGTGTGGCCGAGCATCGCCGGAATGATCATCGATCGACGCGACCACGTCTTGATGACGTTCTTGGTGCCCTTGCTGTTCTGCACGTCCACCTTCTTGATCAGGTGGTCGTCGACGAACGGGCCCTTCTTCAGGCTACGAGGCATTTAGCTGTGCTCCTACCGCTTCTTCTTCGCGCGCCGTCGGGTGATGAGCTTGTCGCTCGGCTTGTGTGCCCGCCTGGTGCGGCCCTCTGGCTTGCCCCACGGGCTGACCGGATGACGGCCGCCCGAGGTCTTGCCCTCGCCGCCGCCCATCGGGTGGTCGATCGGGTTCATCGCGACACCGCGGACGCTCGGCCTGCGGCCCTTCCAGCGGTTCCGGCCCGCCTTGCCGATCTTGATGTTGCCCTGCTCGGCGTTGCTGACCTCACCGATCGTGGCCCGGCAGGCCGCGTCGACCAGCCGGATCTCGCCGGACGGCATCCGCAGGTGCGCGTGCCGGCCTTCCTTGGCGAGCAGCTGGACGCCGGATCCGGCCGACCGGGCGATCTTGGCTCCGCCGCCCGGCCGCAGCTCGATCGCGTGCACGACCGTGCCGGTCGGGATCGAGCGCAGCGGCAGGCAGTTCCCGGCCTTGATGTCGGCGCCGTGCCCGTTCTCCACCATGTCGCCCTGACGCAGGCCGGCTGGCGCGAGGATGTAGCGCTTCTCGCCATCGGCGTAGTGCAGCAGCGCGATCCTGGCCGTCCGGTTCGGGTCGTACTCGATGTGCGCGACCTTGGCCGGAACGCCGTCCTTGTCGGCCCGCCTGAAGTCGATCACCCGGTACGCGCGCTTGTGACCGCCGCCCTGATGCCGGGCGGTGATCCGGCCGTGCACGTTCCGGCCGCCGCGGCCGTGCAGCGGCTGGACGAGCTTCTTCTCCGGCTCGCCGCGCGTCACCTCGGCGAAGTCCGAGCCGCTCGCGCCCCGCCTGCCCGGCGTGGTCGGCTTGTACCTGCGGATACCCATGTCTGCTTAAGCTCCTTGCTCGTCCGGCCTAGCTGCCCAGGCCGCCGATGTCGATCCGCTCGCCTGCCGCGAGGGTGACGATCGCGCGCTTGGTGTCGGGCCGCTTGCCCCAGCCCGCCCGGGTGCGCCGGCGCTTGCCCGGCCTGTTCAGCGTGTTGACGCCGGTGACCTTCACGTTGAAGATCGCCTCGACCGCCTGGCGGACCTGCGTCTTGTTGGCGTGCGGGGCGACGATGAACGTGTACTTGTTGAACTCGTCCTGCAGGCCGTAGCTCTTCTCCGAGATGACCGGCCGCAGCAGGACGTCCCGGTGGTTGAAGATCTTGCTCATCGCTCCTCGTCCTCCTGCCTGCCCGCGGCGCCGACCCGGGCGACGAACGACTCGTACGCGGCCGAGGTGAAGACGACCCGGTCGTTCACCAGCACGTCGTAGGTGTTCAGCTGGCCGGGATCGATCAGGTGCACGCCCCTGGCATTGCGCAGGCTCTTCCAGGTCACCTGATCCGAGTAGTCCGCGACGACCAGGACCGTCGCCGAACCGGCCGGCGATCCAATGACCGCGCTCAGGACCGAGATGGCGTCGGCGGTCTTGGGGACGCCGCCGTCGACAAGTCCCTCGACGACCTGGACCAGCCCGTGCCTGGCCCGGTCGGACAGGGCGCCGCGAAGCGCCGCGACCTTCATCTTCTTGGGCGTCTTCTGCGCGTGCGAGCGCGACACCGGACCGTGCACCACGCCGCCGCCGGTGAACTGGGGCGCCCGGATCGAGCCCTGCCTGGCCCGGCCGGTGCCCTTCTGCCGGTACGGCTTCTTGCCGCCGCCGCGGACGTCGCCGCGGGTCTTGGTCGCGTGGGTGCCCTGCCTCGCCGCCGCCTGCTGCGCCACGACCACCTGGTGGATCAGCGGCACGTTCACCTTCGCGTCGAAGATGTGCGCAGGCAGGTCGACCTCGACAGCGGTGCTGACCGCCGGCGCCTTGGCCTTCTTGGCCGGCTTGGCCGGTGCCTTGGCCGCCTTGGCCGCGGGTTTGGCCGCGGCCGGCTTGCCGGACTCGGCGGACGCCGTGGCGGCCCGCTTTCTGGCCGGCTTAGCGGGCGCATCCTCGGCCGTCCCGTCGGCGTCAGCCGTCCCGTCGGCGTCAGCCGTCCCGTCCGCGTCAGCCGTCCCGGCCTTCGCCGCCGATGCCTTCTTAGCTGCCTTCGGGGCGGCCTGCACGGCCTCGGTCGCTACCGTCTCCTCGGTGCCCTCCGCCGCGGTCTCCTGCTCGGGGGTCTCGTCTTGCGCTGCCGGGCTCATCGGGTCGCACCAGCCTCTCGTGTCCGCGCGCCAACCGGGGACTTGACCGCGCTGCGCACCAGCACCAGGCTGCCCGCCGGACCGGGAACGGCGCCCTTGATCAGCAGCAGGCCCTTGTCGGTGTCGACGCCGTGCAGGGTCAGGTTCAGCACGGTCGTGCGCTCGCCGCCCATCCGGCCGGCCATTTTCAGGCCCTTGAACACGTGACCGGGGAACGCGCAGCCGCCGATCGAGCCTGGCGAGCGGTGCTTGCGCTGCGTGCCGTGGGACGAGCTGAGGCCCTTGAAGCCGTGCCGCTTCATGACGCCGGCGAACCCCTTGCCCTTGCTGGTCGCCGTGACGTCGACCAGCTCGCCCGCCTCGAAGGTCTCGGCGGTGACTTCCTGCCCGAGGGTGTAGTCCGACGCGTCGTCGGTGCGCAGCTCGACGAGGTACCGGCGTGGCGTCACGCCGGCCTTGGCGAACACGCCCGCCGTCGGCTTGTTGACCTTCCGCGGGTCGATGTCGCCGAAGGCGAGCTGCACGGCCGCGTAGCCGTCGGCGTCCGGGCTCCGCACCGCGGTCACGACGCACGGACCCGCGGACACGACGGTCACGGGAACGATCTTCCCGTCACTGCCGAAGACCTGGGTCATGCCGAGCTTGGTGCCCAGCACTCCTCTCACTTGCTTCGTCATCTCCGTGCGTCCCTTAAAGCTTGATCTGGATATCGACGCCGGCTGGCACGTCGAGCCGCATCAGGGCATCGACGGTCTTCGGCGTCGGGTCGATGATGTCGATCAGCCGCTTGTGCGTGCGCATCTCGAAATGCTCACGCGAGTCCTTGTACTTATGCGGCGACCGGATCACGCAGTACACGTTCTTCTCCGTTGGCAGCGGCACCGGCCCGACCACCTTCGCCCCGGTCCGCATCACCGTGTCGACGATCTTCCGCGCCGACGAGTCGATGACCTCATGGTCATAGCTCTTCAGCCGAATGCGGATCTTCTCTCCCGCCATCGTTGGCCTCTGTCCTTACCCTCAGTCGGTGCTCTGGATGATCGAGCCGGTCTTGCCGTCAGATCTTGATCTTGTCTTGCCGTTAAAGCCCTTAATGCACTCAGCGAGGTGCCTAGGGTCCCGGCACAGGCGTTCAAGCCGCGCCGGGAGCCCTAGGTATCGAGCGCCCCTACTTGAGGATCTTGATAACCCGCCCCGCACCGACAGTCCTGCCGCCCTCGCGGATGGCGAACCGAAGCCCTTCTTCCATGGCGATCGGCTGAATCAGCTCCACGTTCATCTCGGTGTTGTCACCGGGAAGCACCATCTCGGTGCCCTCCGGCAGGCTGACGACACCGGTCACGTCGGTGGTGCGGAAGTAGAACTGCGGACGGTAGTTGTTGAAGAACGGCGTGTGCCGGCCGCCCTCGTCCTTGGACAGGATGTAGACCTGCGCCTCGAACTGGGTGTGCGGGGTGTTGGTGCCCGGCTTGATGATGACCTGGCCGCGCTCCACGTCCTCGCGCTTGACGCCGCGGAGCAGCAGCCCGGCGTTGTCACCAGCCTGGCCCTCGTCGAGGATCTTGTGGAACATCTCGACGCCGGTCACCGTGGACTTGGTCGCCTTCTCCTTGATGCCGATGATCTCGACCTCTTCGCCGGTGTGGATGACGCCGCGCTCGATCCGGCCGGTCACCACGGTGCCGCGGCCGGTGATCGAGAACACGTCCTCGACCGGCATCAGGAACGGCTTCTCGATGTCGCGGACCGGCTCGGGAATCGAGTCGTCGCAGGCGCTCATGAGCTCGAGCACCTTCTCGCTCCAGTCAGCGTCGCCCTCGAGCGCCTTCAGCGCCGATACCCGGATCACCGGGACGTCGTCGCCGGGGAACTCGTACGCGCTGAGCAGCTCGCGGACCTCGAGCTCGACCAGCTCGAGGATCTCCTCGTCATCGACCATGTCGGCCTTGTTCAGCGCGACGACGATGTACGGCACGCCGACCTGGCGGGCCAGCAGCACGTGCTCGCGCGTCTGCGGCATCGGGCCGTCGGTCGCGGCGACCACCAGGATGGCGCCGTCCATCTGCGCCGCACCGGTGATCATGTTCTTGATGTAGTCAGCGTGACCCGGGCAGTCAACATGCGCGTAGTGGCGCTTCTCGGTCTGGTACTCGACGTGCGAGATCGAGATCGTGATCCCGCGCTCCTTCTCTTCCTTCGCGTTGTCGATCTGGTCGAACGCGTAGAACGGGTTCACGTCGGGGTACTTGTCATGCAGCACCTTCGTGATCGCCGCGGTCAGAGTCGTCTTCCCGTGGTCGATATGCCCGATGGTGCCGATGTTGACGTGCGGCTTGGTCCGCTGGAACTTGGCCTTCGCCACTGGTGTCTCCTCGTTGCGATCGGTTCCCCACACGGTCGTGGGGGTCTGGCGCTCACGTGGGGCGCCGGCTGCTATTGGCTGCGTTGGTTGCTTTGTTAACTGCTGACTACTCGCCTCGTGCCTTGGCGATGATTTCCTTGGCGATGCTGGGCGGGACCTCAGCGTATGAGTCGAACTGCATGTTGTAGTTCGCCCGGCCCTGCGTGCGGCTGCGCAGGTCACCCACGTAGCCGAACATCTCGGACAGCGGCACGAGGGCGTTGACCACCCGTGCGCCGCTCCGCTCCTCCATGGCCTGGATCTGGCCACGGCGACTGTTCAGGTCACCGATGACCTCCCCCATGTAATCATCGGGGGTCGTGACCTCGACCGCCATCATCGGCTCGAGCAGGACAGGGTCGGCCTGTCCGGCCGCCTTCTTGAACGCCATCGATCCGGCGATCTTGAAGGCGAGCTCGGAGGAGTCAACTTCGTGGTAGGCACCGTCGGTCAGCGTCACCTTCACGTCGACCATCGGGTAGCCGGCGAGGACACCGAACTCGGCGGCCTCCTGGCAGCCGGTGTCCACGGACGGGATGTACTCGCGCGGGATCCGTCCGCCGGTGACCTTGTTCTCGAACTCGTAGCCGCCGCCGTCGCCGCCGGTCGGCTCCAGGTTGATGATCACCCGGCCGAACTGGCCGGAGCCACCCGTCTGCTTCTTGTGGGTGTACTCGACCTTCTCGACCTTCCTGCGGATGGTCTCGCGGTAGGCGACCTGCGGCCGGCCGATGTTGGCCTCGACCCTGAACTCCCGCTTCATCCGCTCGACCAGCACCTCGAGGTGCAGCTCGCCCATGCCGGCGATGATCGTCTGCCCGGTCTCCTCGTCGGTCCTGACCTGAAAGGTCGGGTCCTCCTCGGCCAGCCGCTGGATCGCCGTGCCGAGCCGGTCCTGGTCGCCCTTGGTCCTCGGCTCGATCGCCACGTTGATCACCGGCGCCGGGAACGTCATCGACTCCAGGATCACCGGCTTGCTCGAGTCGGACAGGGTGTCGCCGGTAGTGGTGTCCTTCAGGCCCATCACGGCCACGATCTGCCCGGCGATCGCCGACGGGCGCTCCTCGCGCTTGTTGGCGTGCATCTGGTAGATCTTGCCGATCCGCTCCTTGCGGCCCTTGGTGGAGTTCAGCACGGACGAGCCGGACTCCAGGGTGCCCGAGTAGACCCTCAGGTAGGTCAGCTTGCCCAGGTGCTGGTCGGACATGATCTTGAACGCCAGCGCCGAGAACGGCTCGGCCGCGTCGGCGTGCCGCTCGACCTCGACCGGGTCAGCGCCCACCGAGTGACCGTGGATGGCCGGGATGTCGACCGGGCTCGGCAGGAAGTCCACGATCGCGTCGAGCATCGGCTGGACGCCCTTGTTCTTGAACGCGCTGCCGCACAGAACCGGGGTGACGGCGCTGGCGATCGTGGCCCGCCGGATGGCGGCGACCAGCTGCTCCTCATCGGGCTCGGTGCCCTCGAGGTACAGCTCCATCATCTGCTCGTCGTTCTCCGCGATGCACTCGAGCAGGTTGTCGCGCCACTCCCTGGCCGCCTCGAGGTGGTTCAGCGGGATGTCGGTTTCCTCGTACGCCTCGCCCTTGCCCTCGCCCTGCCAGAGCAGCGCGCGCATCCTGATCAGGTCGATGATGCCGCGGAAGTCGGACTCGACACCCCAGGGCAGCTGCACGACCAGCGGCGTGGCGCCGAGCCGGTCCGTGATCATCTCGACGCAGCGGTGGAACTCGGCCCCGACGCGGTCCATCTTGTTGACGAAGCAGACCCGCGGCACGCCGTAGCGGTCGGCCTGGCGCCAGACGGTCTCGGACTGGGGCTCCACCCCGGCCACGCCGTCGAACACGGCCACCGCTCCGTCGAGTACCCGCAGCGAGCGCTCCACCTCGACGGTGAAGTCGACGTGACCGGGGGTGTCGATGATGTTGATGGTGTGGTCACGCCAGATGCAGGTGGTCGCGGCGGACGTGATCGTGATGCCGCGCTCCTGCTCCTGCTCCATCCAGTCCATCGTGGCGGCGCCCTCATGGACCTCGCCGAGCTTGTAGTTGATGCCGGTGTAAAACAGGATCCGCTCGGTCGTCGTCGTTTTGCCCGCGTCGATATGAGCCATGATCCCGATGTTCCGGACCCTGGCCAGCTCGGTGGCGGTAACTGTGGCGGCCACTGTAATGATCCTCGTTCCCTGCTAATCGTGTGTCGTCCGCTACCAGCGGTAGTGGGCGAATGCCTTGTTGGAATCGGCCATCTTGTGCGTGTCCTCGCGGCGCTTGACGCTCGCACCGAGTCCGTTGCTCGCGTCGAGCAGCTCGTTCATCAGCCGCTCGGTCATGGTCTTCTCGCGGCGCGACCGCGAATAGGACACCAGCCAGCGCAGCGCGAGCGTGGTGCTGCGGGAAGCCTTGACCTCCACGGGCACCTGATAGGTCGCGCCGCCGACTCGGCGGCTCTTGACCTCAAGAGTCGGCTTCACGTTGTCGAGCGCGCGCTTGAGCGTGACCACGGGGTCATTGCCCGTCTTGTCCCGGCAGCCTTCGAGCGCGCCGTAGACGATCCGCTCAGCGAGCGAGCGCTTGCCACTCACCAGCACCTTGTTCACCAGCGCGGTGACAAGCGGCGAGCCGTACACCGGATCGGTGACCAGTGGCCGCTTGGTCGCGGGGCCCTTACGCGGCATCTCAGCTCTTCTCCTTCTTCGCGCCATAACGACTGCGGGCCTGCTTGCGGTTGCGGACACCCTGGGTGTCGAGCGAACCGCGGATGATCTTGTAGCGCACGCCGGGAAGGTCACGCACCCGGCCGCCCCGCACCAGCACGATGGAGTGCTCCTGGAGGTTGTGGCCGACACCGGGGATGTAGGCCGTGACCTCTACGTGACTGGTGAGCCGGACCCTGGCGACCTTGCGGAGCGCCGAGTTCGGCTTCTTGGGCGTTGTCGTGTAGACGCGCGTGCAGACGCCACGACGCTGCGGGCTCCCCTTGAGCGCCGGGGTCTTGTTCTTGGCTACCTTGTCCTGGCGGCCCTTGCGGACCAGCTGCTGGATCGTGGGCACCGCGTCTCCGTCTTCTTTCCGTTGCTCTTCTGTCGTTCGCCTGCGCAGCTCCGCCGACCGGCACCCCGGCGAACCAGGGCAGCGGCCGGCGCCGCTGGCACAGACTGTGGTCTGCTTGGCCCGACCCCCGCGCTCGGGCGTGTCGCCGCTTTCACGGCGCACCTGGGCCGCGCGACGCGGCCCGGATGGCGGGGAGGAAGGTCGCACGCGCCCGGTCCTGCGACCGGCTGCCACTGCGGTTAGTCCAGGAGGACGATCCCTGGAGCCCCCGGCCTGGCGGCCAGATCCCGTACACGGACGCGCGTGCCCGCAATCACGGGCACGGAGAACCAGAATACCTAACGCTGACCGCAGTGGTCAAAGCGGGCCGGTTTCCTAGCTCAGCGACTATTCATGATAGCCGATGCCGGCCACCCGCGGGCCACGGTTGCCGCTTAGCGGCGAGCGCGGGCCAGGCGGGCCGGCTGCCCGCCGGGAGCAGCGGGCATCGCCGAGGCCGCGGTCCCCGACTCTGGGACCGCGGCCTCGGCTTTCTGCCTGCTTATCTGTGGTACGCCCCGAAGTCGTACTCCTCGAGCGGCACCGACTCCTGGGCGGGAGCGCCGAACGGGTAGTTGACCTCGTTGGGGTAAGTAGCGGCCGGGTAGGCCGCCGCCCTGGCGTCCTCCTTGGGCTCCACCCGCAGCGCGCGATAGCGCTGCATGCCGGTGCCCGCCGGGATCAGCTTGCCGATGATCACGTTCTCCTTGAGGCCGACCAGCGAGTCCGACCTGGCGTGGATCGCCGCGTCGGTGAGCACCCTGGTGGTCTCCTGGAACGACGCCGCCGACAGCCACGACTCAGTGGCCAGCGAGGCCTTCGTGATCCCCATCAGCACCGGACGGCCGGCCGCCGAGGTACCGCCGGTCTCCACGACCGAGCGGTTGATCTCCTCGAACCTCGGCCGCTCGACCAGCTCGCCGGGCAGCAGCTCGGTGTCACCGGACTCCAGCACGTTCACCCGCTTGAGCATCTGCCTGATGATGATCTCGATGTGCTTGTCGTGGATCGAGACTCCCTGGGACCGGTAGACCTCCTGGACCTCGTGCACCAGGTGCAGCTGCACCTCGCGAGAGCCGAGGATGCGCAGCACCTCGTGCGGGTTAACCGCGCCCGCGATCAGCTGCTGGCCGACCCTGACGCGGTCGCCGTCGGCAACGAGCAGCCGCGACCTGATCGACACCTGGTAGACGACATCCTCCGAGCCGTCGTCCGGGGTGATGATGATCTTCCGCGTCTTCTCCGGCTCATCGATGGTGACCTTGCCGTCCACCTCGCTGATCGGGGCCATACCCTTGGGGATCCTGGCCTCGAACAGCTCCTGGATGCGCGGCAGGCCGTGGGTGATGTCCAGGCCGGCCACACCACCGGTGTGGAACGTACGCATCGTGAGCTGGGTGCCCGGCTCGCCGATCGACTGGGCGGCGATGATGCCGACCGCCTCGCCGACGTCGACCCGCTTGCCCGTGGCCAGCGAGCGTCCGTAGCACTTGGCGCAGACACCTACCTTGGCCTGGCAGACCAGCACGCTGTAGGTCCGCACCGACTCGATCCCGGCGTTGACCATCGCCTCGATCAGCGACTCGGTCAGGTCGGTGTCGACCGTCGCGAGCACGGTGCCGTCGGCGTCGCTCACGTCCTCGGCCAGCGTCCGCCCGGTGCCCGTGTTCTCGATGTTGGGCAGCTTGCGCAGCGTTCCAGTCGAGTCCTTCTCCGCGATCTTCATGGCCAGCGACCGGTCGGTGTTGCAGTCCTCCTCGCGGACGATGACGTCCTGCGCCACGTCCACCAGCCGCCTGGTCAGGTAGCCGGAGTCCGCGGTACGCAGGGCGGTGTCGGCGAGGCCCTTGCGGGCACCGTGCGTCGAGATGAAGTACTCAATCACCGACAGTCCCTCGCGGAAGCTGGCCTTGATCGGCCGCGGGATGGTCTCGCCCTTCGGGTTGGAGACCAGGCCGCGCATGCCGGCGATCTGCCTGACCTGCATCTGGTTGCCTCGGGCACCGGAGTTGACCATCATCCAGACCGGGTTGGTCTCGGGGAAGGCCGCTTCCATGTCCTGCGCCACGTCGGCCGTGGCGTGCGTCCAGATCTCGATCAGTTCCTGGCGACGCTCGTCGTCGGTGATCAGGCCGCGCTCGTACTCGCGCTGCACCTTGTCGGCCCGCTTCTCGTAGGTGTCCAGGATCGCCGCCTTGTTCGGCGGAGCGACCACGTCCTCGATGGCGATCGTGACCCCGGCCCTGGTGGCCCAGTGGAAGCCCGCGTCCTTGAGCTTGTCCAGGGCGGCGGCCACCTCCACCTTCGGGTACTTCTCGGCCAGCTCGTTGACGATCACCGAGAGCTGCTTCTTGCCCACCTCGTAGTTGACGAACGGGTAGTCGTCGGGCAGCGTCTCGTTGAACAGGCAGCGGCCGAGCGTCGTGGTCAGCCGGAACTGCTGACCAGGCTCCCAGCCCTCGGGCGGCACGAAGCCCGCGGGGGGCGTCGCGCCGCGCAGCCGCACGGTGACCTCGGCCTGCAGGTCGAGATCGCCGCGGTCATAGGCCATCAGCGCCTCGGACAGGCCGCCGAAGACCCGGCCGGTCCCCGGGGTCTCCGGGGTCAGCCTGGTCAGGCAGTAGATCCCGATGATCATGTCCTGGGTCGGCATGGTCACCGGCTTGCCGTCGGCCGGCTTGAGGATGTTGTTGGTCGACAGCATCAGGATCCGGGCCTCGGCCTGCGCCTCGGCGGACAGCGGCACGTGCACCGCCATCTGGTCGCCGTCGAAGTCCGCGTTGAACGCGGTGCAGACCAGCGGGTGGATCTGGATCGCCTTGCCCTCGACCAGCTGCGGCTCGAACGCCTGGATGCCCAGCCGGTGCAGCGTCGGCGCGCGGTTCAGCAGCACCGGGTGCTCGCGGATGACCTCTTCGAGCACGTCCCAGACCACTGGCCTGGCCCGCTCGACCATCCGCTTGGCCGACTTGATGTTCTGCGCGTGGTTGAGGTCCACCAGCCGCTTCATCACGAACGGCTTGAACAGCTCGACCGCCATCTCCTTCGGCAGTCCGCACTGGTGCAGCTTGAGCTGCGGGCCGACGACGATGACCGAGCGGCCGGAGTAGTCGACGCGCTTGCCGAGCAGGTTCTGGCGGAACCGGCCCTGCTTGCCCTTCAGCATGTCGGACAGCGACTTAAGCGGGCGGTTGCCAGGTCCGGTGACCGGGCGGCCGCGGCGGCCGTTGTCGAACAGGGAGTCGACGGCCTCCTGGAGCATCCGCTTCTCATTGTTAACAATGATCTCCGGTGCACCGAGGTCCAGCAGCCGCTTGAGCCTGTTGTTCCTGTTGATAACACGCCGGTACAGGTCGTTCAGGTCCGAGGTGGCGAACCGGCCGCCGTCGAGCTGAACCATCGGCCGCAGGTCCGGCGGGATCACCGGGATGCAGTCGAGCACCATGCCGAGCGGGCTGTTGGTGGTGTTCAGGAACGCGGAGACGACCTTGAGCCGCTTCAGCGCCCGCGCCTTGCGCTGGCCCTTGCCGGTCCTGATCGTCTCGCGCAGGCTGGCCGCCTCGGCCTCGAGGTCGAAGCTGCCGACCCGCTCCTGGATCGCCTGGGCGCCCATGCCGCCGCGGAAGAACCGGCCGAACCGGTCGCGCATCTCGCGATACAGCAGCTCGTCGCCCTCAAGGTCCTGGACCTTCAGGTTCCTGAACCGGTTCCAGACCTCCTCGATCCGGTCGATCTCGCGCTGCGCGCGGTCCCTGATCTGCTTGCACTCGCGATCGGAGCCCTCGCGGACCTTGCGGCGCGCGTCGCCCTTGGCGCCCGCGGCCTCAAGCTCGGCCAGGTCCTTCTCCAGCTTGCTCTGCCTGGCCTCGATGTCGACGTCGCGGCGCTGCTCGATCTGGTTCTTCTCGTTCGTGATCTTCGCCTCGAGCGAGGGCAGGTCACGGTCGCGCGCCTCGATGTCGACGTAGGTGATCATGTAGGCGGCGAAGTAGATGACCTTCTCCAGGTCCTTCGGCGCCAGGTCGAGCAGGTAGCCGAGCCGGCTGGGCACGCCCTTGAAGTACCAGATGTGCGTCACCGGAGCGGCCAGCTCGATGTGGCCCATCCGCTCACGCCGGACCTTGGCCCTGGTGACCTCGACGCCACAGCGCTCGCAGATGATGCCCTTGAACCTGACCCGCTTGTACTTGCCGCAGTAGCACTCCCAGTCCCGGGTCGGACCGAAGATCTTCTCGCAGAAGAGCCCGTCCTTCTCCGGCTTGAGCGTGCGGTAGTTAATCGTCTCTGGCTTCTTGACCTCGCCATGCGACCAGAGCCTGATGTCGTCGGCCGTCGCCAGGCCAATTCGTAGGTCGTCGAAGAAGTTGACGTCTAGCACTATGTGGTTCCCCTAATCCCCTGATGACTTGCGGATCAGACCTCTTCGACGCTGCTCGGCTCGCGCCGGGACAGGTCGATTCCTAGTTCCTCCGCCGCACGGAAGACGTCCTCGTCGGTGTCGCGCATCTCGATCGCCGCACCGTCGCTGGACAGCACCTCGACGTTCAGGCAGAGCGACTGCATCTCCTTGATCAGCACCTTGAACGACTCAGGGATGCCTGGCTCGGGGATGTTCTCGCCCTTGACGATGGCCTCGTAGACCTTGACCCGGCCGAGGATGTCGTCGGACTTGATCGTCAGGAGCTCCTGCAGCGCGTAGGCGGCGCCGTAGGCCTCCAGTGCCCAGACCTCCATCTCACCGAAGCGCTGGCCGCCGAACTGAGCCTTCCCGCCGAGCGGCTGCTGGGTGATCATCGAGTACGGGCCCGTAGACCTGGCGTGGATCTTGTCGTCCACCAGGTGCAGCAGCTTGAGTATGTAGATGTAGCCGACCGAGATCGGGTCCTTGAACGGCTCACCGGTCCGGCCGTCGAACAGCCGGGCCTTGCCGCTGGCCCCGACCAGCTGGACGCCATCACGGTTCGGCAGGGCCGAGCTGAGCAGGCCGGTGATCTCCTCCTCGCGGGCTCCGTCGAACACCGGCGTGGCGACCTTGGTGCCCGGCTCCGAAGCGTCGGCCCCGATCTGGCGGAGCCGGCCCTTCCAGTCGGCGTCGTCGCCGTCGACCTGCCAGCCGGTGGCCGCGACCCAGCCCAGGTGCGTCTCGAGCACCTGACCGACGTTCATCCGGCCCGGAACGCCAAGCGGGTTGAGCACGATGTCGACCGCGGTCCCGTCCTCGAGGAACGGCATGTCCTCGACCGGCAGGATCTTGGCGATGACGCCCTTGTTCCCGTGCCGTCCGGCCAGCTTGTCGCCGTCGGTGATCTTCCGCTTGGCGGCGACGTAGACCCGGACCAGCTCGTTCACGCCAGGCGGCAGCTCGTCGCCCTCCTCGCGGGAGAACACCCGGACGCCGATGACCCGGCCCGACTCGCCGTGCGGGACCTTCAGGCTCGTGTCCCGCACCTCGCGGGCCTTCTCGCCGAAGATCGCGCGGAGCAGTCGCTCCTCGGGGGTCAGCTCGGTCTCGCCCTTGGGCGTGACCTTGCCGACCAGGATGTCGCCAGTGACGACCTCGGCACCGATCCTGATGATGCCGCGGTCGTCGAGGTCGGCGAGCACTTCCTCGGAGACGTTCGGGATGTCCCTGGTGATCTCTTCCGGACCCAGCTTGGTGTCCCGCGCGTCGACCTCGTGCTCCTCGATGTGGATCGAGGAGAGCACGTCGTCCTGCACGAGACGCTGAGACAGGATGATCGCGTCCTCGTAGTTGTGGCCTTCCCACGGCATGAACGCGACGAGCAGGTTCTTGCCAAGCGCCATCTCGCCCTTGTCGGTGCACGGGCCGTCCGCCACGACCTGGCCCGACTCGACCCGCTGGCCGCCCGCCACGACCGGCTTCTGGTTGAAGCAGGTGCCCTGGTTGGAGCGCATGAACTTGGCGATCCCGTAGGTCGTCCTGGTCCCGTCGTCGTTCATGACGGTGACCTCGTCGGCACTGACCTCCTCGACCACGCCGGCCTTCGTCGCGATGATCACGTCACCGGCGTCGGTCGCGGCGCGGTACTCCATGCCGGTGCCGACCAGCGGCGACTCGCTGCGCAGCAGCGGAACCGACTGGCGCTGCATGTTCGAGCCCATCAGGGCGCGGTTCGCGTCGTCGTGCTCGAGGAACGGGATCATCGCGGTCGCGACCGACACCATCTGCCGCGGCGAGACGTCGATGTAGTCGACCTCGTCCGGCTTCAGGTAGTCGATCTCGCCGCCCTTGCGGCGGACCAGCACGCGATCCTCGACGAAGCTCCCGTCGTCGCTGATCGGCGCGTTGGCCTGGGCGATGACGTGCCTGTCCTCCTCGTCGGCGGTCAGGTAGTCGACCTGATCGGTGACCTTGCCCGCCTTGACCTTGCGGTACGGCGTCTCGACGAAGCCAAACGCGTTGACCCGCCCGTAGGAGGACAGCGACCCGATCAGGCCGATGTTCGGGCCTTCAGGCGTCTCGATCGGGCACATCCGGCCGTAGTGGCTGGGGTGCACGTCACGGACCTCGAACCCGGCCCGCTCACGGGACAGGCCGCCAGGGCCAAGCGCCGACAGGCGGCGCTTGTGCGTCAGCCCGGCCAGCGGGTTGGTCTGGTCCATGAACTGGGACAGCTGGCTGGTGCCGAAGAACTCCTTGATCGAGGCGACCACGGGCCGGATGTTGATCAGGGTCTGCGGCGTGATCGCCTCGACGTCCTGGGTCGTCATCCGCTCCCTGACCACGCGCTCCATCCGGGCCAGGCCCAGCCGGACCTGGTTCTGGATCAGCTCGCCGACCGTGCGCAGGCGCCGGTTGCCGAAGTGGTCGATGTCGTCGGTCTCGATCGGGATCAGGCCATCGCTGACCTTCATCTCGTCCTCGCCGACGTGCAGCTTGACGAGGTACTCGATGGTGGCGACGATGTCTTCCTCGGTCAGCGTGCCCTGCGTGATCGGCTGGGTGAGCCCGAGCTTCTTGTTCACCTTGTAGCGGCCGACCTTGGCCAGGTCGTAGCGCTTGGGGTTGAAGTACAGGTTCTCCAGCAGCGCCTGCGCGGACTCCCTCGTCGGGGGCTCGCCCGGCCGCAGCTTGCGGTAGATGTCGAGCAGGGCGTCATCCTGGCCGGTGGTGTGGTCCTTCTCCAGGGTGGCGCGCATCGACTCGTAGGCACCGAACCGCTCGAGGATCTTGGCCTCGTCCCAGCCGAGCGCCTTGAGCAGCACGGTGACGCTCTGCTTGCGCTTACGGTCGATCCGGACACCGACGCTGTCCCGCTTGTCGATCTCGAACTCCAGCCAGGCGCCCCTGGACGGGATCACCTTGCAGCTGTAGATGTCCTTGTCCGACGCCTTGTCTACCTGCCGGTCGAAGTAGACGCCGGGCGAGCGGACAAGCTGGCTGACGACGACACGCTCGGTGCCGTTGATGATGAACGTGCCCTTGGGCGACATCAGAGGGAAGTCCCCCATGAACACGGTCTGGCTCTTGATCTCGCCGGTCGAGTTGTTGATGAACTCGGCGGTCACGAACATAGGTGCGGAGAAGGTCATGTCCTTCTCCTTGCACTCGTCCGCCGAGTACTTCGGTGGCTCGAAGCGATGATCTCGGAACGAGAGCGACATCGTTCCGGTGAAGTCCTCGATCGGGCTGATCTCCTCGAAGATCTCTTCGAGGCCAGACTGCTCCGGGAGGTCCTTACGGCCGAGCGACTTGTCGGCTTCGATCCTCTGCCGCCACTTCTCGTTGCCGAGCAGCCAGTCGAACGAGTCCGTCTGCAGGGCGAGAAGGCTAGGAACTTCCAGTGGTTCCTTGATTCGGGCGAAGGAAATGCGATGTGGACCAGGAGCGATAGCTGAGGCGCTGCGCGAGGCTGCCAACAGGGGTCCTTCCGAGCTCGTGGCTGAACGGTCACCGCGCGCACGCAAAACGCCCTGCGGCTTCGCCCCGGTGTGAGCGAGCCAGTGGGTTAGAATGTTGCCGAGGACATGTAGGTGCAGCGCAAATTGGCAGTGTAGTCGACAGACACACTGCTGGTCAACTTATCTGCACCTTGATATTCACGGCTGAAGGCAGCATCGCTCTTTGGAAGCAAAACGTCAAGAGCAGAAGCCGATGTGTCGTCACGTTGGGCTACGTGACGAGAATCACAGTCTCGATTAGGTTTGAGCCGGGCCAGGCTGGGCAGCCCTAGTTGTTCGGGCTGGTAGAGGGTCCCCGCGAGATTCCGGCGCTGGCCTGCCGACTTGCCGCATTCCGCCCGTGCCGCCGTCCGCAATCGCCCCGGCCCCGCCCAGCGACCTCAGCCAGTGACGGTAGGACCCCAGCCGGTAGCCACCCAGATAATTCACGACGAGGCCTGCCCCCGGTCCGCCCCGGACCTTCCGCGCCAGGCACCAGCCTCCCCGCCGACCGCCACTCAGCCCGCTTCCCGACCAACGCCAGCCGCCGCCTGCCAGCGAGGCGCCACCGGCCGGCCTCCCAGCGGGCGGACCCGCCTCCGGATAGGACGACCGAGCCGCGCGCGGCCGCCCGCAGGGCGCTCCTCGAGCCCGTACGGCCTGGCCCTCGCGCCCGGACCGCCGGGACACCGCTGCCCACCCGCCCCGGAACGTCTCCGGGCGCTGGCCGGCCGAAGCCAGCCAGCGCCCGGAGAGCTGCGCCGCGAAACTGCCTACTTGACGGTGACGGTCGCGCCGACGCCCTCGAGTACGGCCTTCGCCTTCTCGGCGGTCTCCTTGTTGACCTTCTCCAGCACCCGCTGCGGGGCGCCGTCGACGAGGTCCTTGGCCTCCTTCAGACCCAGGCCGGTCAGCGGCCGAACTTCCTTGATCACCTGGATCTTCTTGTCGCCCGCGGCCTCGAGGATCACGTCGAACTCATCCTGCTCCTCGGCCTCGGCAGCGGCCTCGCCGCCACCAGCCGCAGCCGGGCCGGCCACAGCCACGGGGGCCGCGGCCTTGACGTCAAACGTCTCCTCGAACTGCTTCACGAACTCGGAGAGCTCGATGAGCGTCATCTCCTTGAACGTGTCAAGCAGGTCGCCTGTGCTGATCTTCGCCATCGTGGTCTTTCCTCCGTCTAGCTTTCTTTAGCGGCTGACCTTCCTGGCCACCGCATGTCTGGTTACCGCTGCATGCTCGTGGGTGAACTGCCAGCCTTACTCGCTGTCGCCCGCGGTGTCCGTCTGTTCGTCGGCGGGCACCTCTGCCGCGCCGTCAGCCGCCTCCGCGGCCGGGGCCGCCTCCGCGGCCGCGTCCTGCGGTGCGGCGTCCGCGCCGCCGGCCTCGCCCGCTGCGGCCTTCTTTTCCTCAAGTGCCGCCAGCAGCCTGGCCATCTGGACGGGCAGCGCGGCGAACGTTGCCGCAGCACCTGCCATCGTCGCCTTCATGGCACCCGCCAGCTTGGCGAGCAGGACGTCACGCGGCTCGAGATCCGCGAGCTTGGCGATCTCGGCCGGCGACAAGGTCTTGCCGTCGAGAACCCCGCCCTTGATCACGAGCAGCGGGTTGGCCTTCGAGAACTCGCGCAGTCCCTTCGCCGCCTGGACCACGTCGCCGCCGACAAATGCGATGGCCGACGGGCCGACAAGCAGCTCGGAGAAGTCGTCGGCGACTCCGGCGTCCTTCGCCGCGATCTTGGTGAGGGTGTTCTTCACCACGGAGAACGTGGCGTCCTCGCCCAGCGTCTGGCGGAGTTCCTTGACCTGGGCCACCGTCAGTCCGCGGTACTCGGTAAGGACAGCGCCCGACGAATTCTGGAACCGCTCGGTCAGCTCGGCGACCTTCGCCTCCTTTACCGCCCTCGCCATGGGCATCCCTCCTGCCTTGAGGAGTCAGCCCGCGTGGCGGGCCGCTCCGAACGAATCATCAGTTACGCCGGAAGACCCAGAAGACGACGAACGCCCCGGGCGCAGACGCACCGGGGCGGAACCGCAAGCAGCGAGGATGTCGGCAATCATGCGGTACGACTCAGTTCACCTGCGCGGGCCGCCCGGACATCCGGGCCTTCAGCCGGCACGCGCGAGGCATGCCGACAGCCGACGGTCTTTGGCGTGACCAAGAGTACGCGGCCATCCGGCTACCGCCAAATCACGCTGCCATACAACGCCCACCACAGAACGCCCGCCAGCCCTCCGCGCGCCCCCCGGCGCCTCCGCCGCCCGAGCAACAGCGATGGGCCATGACCGTTGCTGTTTCAACGGTCATGGCCCATCGCTGTTGCAAAAGGAGCGGGGGAGTTAGCTGGCGGCGGCTTCCTCTAGATCGCCGGTCAGGCCGCGGGTGACGCTCGGGTCGACCGGAACGCCGGGGCCCATGGTGGTCGAGAAGGTGATCTTCCGCAGGTAGCGGCCCTTCGCTGCAGCCGGCTTCAGCCGGACGACCTCATCGATCGCGGCCGCGTAGTTCTCCACCAGCGCCCGGTCGTCGAACGACGCTTTGCCGATGATGAAGTGCAGGCTGCCGTGCCGGTCCACCCGGAACTCGATCTTGCCGCCCTTGATGTCGGTCACGGCCTTGGCCACGTCAGCGGTCACGGTGCCGGTCTTCGGGTTGGGCATCAGTCCGCGCGGGCCGAGTACCCGGCCAAGGCGGCCGACCTTGCCCATCAGGTCGGGCGTGGCGACCACGGCGTCGAAGTCCAGGAAGCCGCCCTGAACCCGCTCGATCAGCTCGTCGGAGCCGACGATGTCCGCGCCAGCGGCGCGCGCCTCCTCGGCGCGATCCCCGGCCGCGAACACCAGCACCCTGGCCGTCTTGCCGGTGCCGTTCGGCAGGTTGACGGTGCCTCGCACCATCTGGTCGGCCTTGCGGGGGTCGACCCCGAGCCTGATGGCCACCTCGACGGTCGAGTCGAACTTGGTGGTCGCTGTCTTCTTAGCCAGATCGACTGCCTGCGACGGCGAATACAGCTTCGCGGCGTCGACCAGTTCATCTACCTTGCGGTAGGCCTTGCTGCGCTTCATGTTCTGTCTCCCCTTGGGTGAAGTGGGCAGGTCGTGGTCATCGGGCCAGCGCGCGGCCCTGCCACTGCCAGGCCCCGGATCGGCCGGAACCTAGGGCGGAAATGAAGTAATCAGCCTTCGACGGTGATTCCCATCGACCTGGCTGTTCCGGCGATGATCAGCTCGGCCGCCTCGATGCTGGTCGCGTTCAGGTCTGGCATCTTGACCTGCGCGATGTCCCTGACCTGCGCCTTGGTCATCTTGCCGACCTTGGTCTTGTGCGGCTCCGAGCTGCCCTTGGCCACCCCGGCTGCCTTCTTGATCAGCTCGGCGGCCGGAGGAGTCTTCGTGATGAACGAGAAGGTCCGGTCCTCGTAGATCGTGATCTCGACCGGGATGATGTTGCCGCGCTGCGACTCGGTCGCCGCGTTGTACTGCTTGACGAAGTCCATGATGTTGACGCCGTGCGGGCCAAGAGCCGTGCCGACTGGCGGCGCCGGGGTGGCCGCGCCGGCATTCAGCTGGACCTTGACGATCGCAGCGATCTTCTTCTTCCTCGGAGCCATCTGATGCGAATCCTTATCTCGTCTTGCTTGCCGTGCTGAGTTCTAGCCTTACTAGGTCTTGCGGGCTCAGATCTTGCTGACCTGGTCGAACGAGAGTTCCACCGGCGTCTCGCGGCCAAAGATCGACACGAGCACCTTGAGCTTCTGGGTATCGGGGTTGATCTCGCTCACGGTTGCCGGCAGCGTCGCGAACGGGCCGTCCATGACGGTAACGGACTGGTTGACCTCGAAGTCCACGGCGGCTGCCCGCATGGTCTCGGCCTTCTCGGCCGCCTTCTCCTCCGGCACCGGGGCGAGCAGGGACATCACCTCGTCCAGGCTGAGCGGCGAGGGCCGGCTGGACAGGCCGACGAAGCCGGTCACGCCGGGGGTGTTGCGCACGGCGGCCCACGACTCGTCGGTCAGGTCCATCCGCACCAGGATGTAGCCGGGCAGCACCTTCTCCTGCACCTGCTGCCGCTTGCCGCCCTTGACCTCGATCACCTCGTGCGTGGGGACCTCGATCTGGAAGATGAAGTCCTCCATGTTGAGCGACTGCGTGCGGCTTTCCAGGTTGGTCCTGACCCGGTTCTCGTATCCGGCGTAGGAGTGCACGACGTACCATTCGCCCGGCATCCGCCGAAGCTCAGCCTCGAACGCGGCGACCGGATCGGCTTCCTCGGCCTCCTGCGCTCCAGCCTCCTGCGCCTCGGCCTCAGGTGCCTCGCCAGCTTCCGGCGCCTGGCCGGCCTCCTGGGCCACGGCGACGTCGACAGCCGTGCCGTCAGCGGCGGCATCGGCCTCGCTCAGCACGTCAGCCTGGTCGTCGTCGGAAGGCTCGGCCAGCGGCCCACCGACCTGTTCGGAGTCGGTCACGATAGCTCTTTCTCTCTGCTGCTTTCCTGCACGGCTACTTCCTCGCGCGCAGGTCCTTGCGCCTCTACTTCTGGCCGAACGTCACCCGCATCAGCGGACCAGGAGAAGCTAACCTCCCGTGATCATGCTGCCACGCCTAGCGCACGGATACTACCTAGCCCTACCTAGCCCCACGAGCCCGTCATCGGCCGAAGACGGCGAATACCAGCCTCGTGAAGACCGTGTCCACGCCGGTGACGATGCCCACCATGATCAGGATGAAGATGACGGCGACTGTGGTGTAGGTGATCAGTTCCTTGCGGGTCGGCCAGATGACCTTCCTTAGTTCGGCCCTGACCTCCCGCACGAAGACAGCCGGGCTCGTCCGCTCCGGCTTCGCCGGGCCGCCGGACTTAACCGGCCTCTTGGCCTGCGGGCCACGTACCTGAGTCGCCAATGTCCTCACCTGTAGCGCTGGTCAACGGCCGGCTCGCGCCGGTGCGGGGGCCCGCGGGTTACGGGCCAACTCGCAGGGCAGGAGGGACTCGAACCCCCAACCGCCGGTTTTGGAGACCGGGACTCTAGCCAATTGAGCTACTGCCCTCTGAGTGGGCGCCGTAGGCATGCTTCCGCAACCTGACGGAGATCCACCAGAAGTTGAAGTGTACGTTGCGAACCGGCCCCGCGTCGAACCGCGCGGTATTTTGGCTGACTGCCCGCTCCCCGGCACTCGCCGGCCTCCCGGCATTGTCCGCCCCGGCCGGCCCGAGGTGGGAGGATGCTTGTCATGGGAGCAAGTAAGTCCAGACTATCCGCACGGATCTCCGCGATCACCGAGTCGGCGACGCTCGCGGTTGACGCCAAGGCCAAGGCGATGAAGGCGGCCGGCCGCCCGGTGATCGGCTTCGGCGCCGGAGAGCCCGACTTTCCGACCCCCGGCTACATCGTCGAGGCGGCGCAACGGGCGTGCGCCGAGCCGCGGTTCCATAAGTACTCGCCCACCGCGGGGCTGCCCGAACTGCGCGAGGCGATCGCCGCGAAGACGGCGCGCGACTCGGGCCTGGCCGTCCAGGCCAGCCAGGTTCTCGTCACCAATGGCGGCAAGCAGGCGGTCTACCAGGCCTTCGCGACCCTGCTCGACCCCGGCGACGAGGTGCTGCTGCCCGCTCCGTACTGGACGACATACCCCGAGGTCATCGGGCTGGCCGGCGGGGTCGTGGTGCCGGTGCCGACCGACGAGAACACCGGCTACCTGACCTGCGTCGCCGACCTGCAAGCGCACTGCACCGGCCGCACCAAGATGCTCGTCTTCGTCTCGCCGTCGAACCCGACCGGCGCGGTCTACCCGCCCGGCCTGGTCGCCGAGATCGGCCAGTGGGCCGCCGCCCGGGGAATCTGGGTGGTGACCGACGAGATCTACGAGCACCTGGTCTACGGCAGCGCCCGGTTCACCTCGATCCCGGTCGCCGCGCCCGATCTGGCCGACCGCTGCGTGGTGCTCAACGGGGTCGCCAAGACCTACGCCATGACCGGGTGGCGGGTCGGCTGGATGATCGGGCCGGCAGACGTGATCAAGGCGGCCACCAACCTGCAGTCGCACGCCACCTCGAACGTCTGCAATGTCGCGCAGGCAGCGGCTCTGGCCGCGGTCTCCGGCGACCTGTCCGCAGTGGAGCAGATGCGCGAGGCGTTCGACCGCCGCCGGGAGCAGATGACCATCATGCTGAACAAGATCCCCGGGGTCATCTGCCCGCTCCCAGAAGGCGCTTTCTACTGTTTCCCCAGCGTCAAGGGCGTCCTCGGCAAGCAGCTAGCCGGCCACCAGATCCAGACCTCGGCCCAGCTCGCCGAGGTGGTGCTCGAGGAGGCTGAGGTGGCCGTGGTTCCTGGCGAGGCGTTCGGTGCGCCTGGGTACTTCCGGCTGTCGGCCGCGCTGGCCGACGCCGACCTCGAGGTCGGGCTGACCCGGATGGGAGATCTGCTGGCCCAGGCCGGCTGACCTGCCCGCCAGCGGCGGGCCTGGTCGGCCCAGCGCCCGCCGCCGGGCAGACTAGTCCGATGGCACGGCGGCTCGACCTGCTCCCGAAGGCGCACCTGCACCTACACTTCACTGGCGCCATGCGGCGGAGCACCCTGATCGAGCTCGCTGCAGCGCGCGGGATCAGCCTGCCCGACGCGTTCGGAACCGACTGGCCGCCCCGGCTACGCGGGACCGACGAGCGGGGCTGGTTCCGGTTCCAGCGGCTGTATGACTGCGCCAGGGCGGTCCTGCACACCGAGTCCGACATCCGCAGGCTCATCACCGAGATGGCGCAGGACGAGGTGGCCGAGGGCTCAGGCTGGCTGGAGTACCAGGTCGACCCGTCCGGTTACGCAGGCCGGTTCGGCGGCCTGACCTCCTTCGTCGAGCTGGTCCTCGACGCGACGGCGGCGGCGGCGCGCGCCACCGGCCTGGGCATTGGCGTGATCATCGCGGCGAACCGGACCAGGCATCCGCTTGACGCCCGGGCGACCGCGAGGCTCGCGGCCAGCCACGCCGGCCGCGGGGTGGTCGGGTTCGGCCTGTCCAACGACGAGCGGCGCGGAGCCCCGGCCGACTTCGCCGCCGCGTTCAGGATCGCGTCCCGGGCCGGGCTGCTGGCCGTGCCGCACGGCGGCGAGCTGGCCGGCCCCGCAAGCGTCCGGGCCTGCATCGACGAGCTGAACGCCGACCGGATCGGGCATGGCGTGGCGGCGGCGGCTGAGCCCGTGCTGGTCCGGCGCCTCGCGGAGCGGCAGGTCACGCTCGAGGTCTGCCCGGCATCGAACGTCGCGCTCGGCGTGGCGGCAACCCCCGCCGACGTGCCCTTGGCCCGGCTGCTCGATGCAGGCGTGCCGGTGGCCCTGGGAGCCGACGATCCGCTGCTCTTCGGATCGCGGCTGACGGCCCAGTATGAGCTGGCCAGGGGCGTGCATGAGCTCGCTGACGATCAGCTGGCCAGGCTGGCGAGGATGTCGGTGCTAGGGTCTGCCGTTCCAGCGGATCGGGCGGAGCGCCTGCTGGCCGGCATCGACGCCTGGCTGGCCGCGCCTGATCCCGCGGAGGGGACGCCGGTCGGCGTCTCGCACGGCGCCGCCGCGTTGGGCAGCGCCGCCGCCTCGGGCAGAGCCGACGGCCCGGGCTAGGCCGTCACGAGCTGGGCTGGAGAGTCACGCCCACGAGCACGGGTTCGTTGGCCAGCTCGATCCCGAACACCGAACGCACGCCAGCCACGATCTCCCTGGCCAGGCCGATCAAGTCGGCCGTGCTGGCGCCGCCCCGGTTGGTCAGCGCGAGGGTGTGCTTGGCCGAGATTCGGGCCGATCCGTGGCCCGGGTAGCCCTTGCTGAAGCCGGCCTGCTCGATCAGCCAGGCGGCCGGCACCTTGACCTGGCCGCTACCGGCCGGGTACGCCGGCACGCTAGCTCCCGGACGGCGAGCGGAGATGGCCCGCTGCACGCCGGCCAGCCGCTCGGGGCTGAGCACGGGATTGGTGAAGAACGACCCGGCGCTGACGGTATCGGGGTCGGCCGGATCGAGCACCATGCCCTTGCCGCGGCGGAGCTCGAGGACAGCCGCCCTGACGTCGGCCAGCGGCGCGCAGTCACCGGCTCCGGCGCCCAGTTTCGCGGCCAGCTCGGCGTACCTGATCGGGACCGACATCGGATCGCGCCGGAGCGCGAAGGTGACCTCGAGGACGATAAACCGGCCGGTGGGCGCGGACCGGCCGGCTGGCACGGACCGGCCGGCTGCCACGGACCGGCCGGCTGGCACGGACCGGCCGGCTGGCACGGACCGGCCGGCTGGCGCGGGCCGGCTGGTGGGGACGGGCTCGGCGGACGGCGCAGACCCGGCGGACAGCGGGCCGTTCCGCGGCGCTGAACCAGCTGCCGCTCCGCCCGGCGGCCAGGACGTGGCCTTGAACAGGCTCGTCCGGTAACCGAATGCGCACTGCGCCCTGTCCAGCGTGACGACCGATGATGTCGCGCGGTCCAGGACCGTCACGGCGCTGATCGTGGCCGCGACCTCCTGGCCGTAGGCGCCCACATTCTGGATCGGCGTCGCCCCGGCCAGCCCCGGGATGCCTGCCAGGCACTCGATCCCGGCCAGCTTGTCCCCGACGGACCACTCGACGAGCCGGTCCCAGTTCTCGCCCGCGGCGACCGTGATCACGACTTGATCACTGGCCTCCCGGACCGCGATGCCAGTGGTGGCGATCCGAACCACGGTGCCGTCGAAGCCGTCATCCGACACCACCAGGTTGCTGCCGCCGCCGAGCACGAGCAGCGGCTCGTCGGCGGCGTCGGCCGCGAGCACCGCCGCGGTGAGCTCGCCGGCGGTCCTGGCCTCGGCCAGCCGTGCCGCCGGACCGCCGAGCCGCAGCGTCGTGTAGGCGGCGAGGGGAACCCGCTCAGTGACCATGAGCACCAGGTGAGCCTACGCCGCCCGCCTCCGTGCAGCCGAACCCCAGGGCAGCCGAACCTCAGGGCAGCCGGACCACCGCGCGGGCCCTGGTCAGCACCTTGGTGTCGGCCGCCCTGGCGGTCAGTGCCAGCGCGACCCGGTTGCCGTCAAGCTTCTCCTCGACCTGCCCGCTCACGCTGATGGTCGCGCCGGTGTCGTCATCGGGAACCACCACCGGCGAGGAGAACCGGACGCCGTACTCGACGACAGTCGCCTTCGGGCCGGCCCAGTCGGTTACGAAGCGGCCGGCCTGCGCCATCGTGAACATGCCGTGCGCGATGACGTCGGGCAGCCCGACCGACTTCGCGATCCGCTCGTTCCAGTGGATGACGTTGAAGTCGCCCGAGGCGCCGCAGTACTTGACCAGGCTGAGCCTGGTCGCTGGATAGCTGACGGCCGCTAGCTCGGTCCCGACCTGGACCTCGTCGTAGGTGACCTGGTCGCTCATGATGCGCCGCCTCTTTCCACGAGCGTCGAGTAGGCGGTGCACACGTGCTCGCCATCGACCGTGCTGATCTGCGTGGTCGTCGTCATCATCGAGTTACGGCCGACGTCCCTGATGTCGGAGATCGTGACCTGCGCCGTGACCACGTCGCCCGCGCGCAGCGGCCGCGAGTACTGGAACCTCTGCTCCCCGTGGACCACCATCGCGTAGTTCAGGTTCAGCCCGGGCTCGGCCAGCGCGCGCGAGCTGCTCGCCATGCTGATCACGATCGGGAAGGTCGGCGGCGCGATCACGTCGGCGAAGCCGGCCTCCTGGGCGGCGGCTCGATCGCGGTACACCGGGTTCGGGTCGCCGATCGCGTCGGCGAACTCGGCCAGCTTGACCCGGCTGACCTCGTAAGGCTCGCTGGGAGAGAAGGTCCTGCCGACGAAGTCAGGGTTGATGGCCATCTGGCTCCAGCCTTGAGAAACGATCACGTCTGTCTAGCGGGAGACTAATGCCCCGTTCCGCCCGGCCGCTAGCCGGGCGGCGGAGCAGCGCGATCAGGCGGACTAGCGCGTCTCGCGGTGCGGCTGGTGCTTGCGGCAGAACGGGCAGTACTTGCTCATCTCGAGCCGGTCGGGGTCGTTCCGGCGGTTCTTCCGCGTGATGTAGTTGCGATGCTTGCACTCCTGACAGGCCAGGGTGATCTTGGGCCTGATGTCGGTCGCAGCCACGGTGGAGTGCCTTTCTCCTGTACGGACATTCGTTCCGGCGGCGGACTGCGCGCGAGCGCGGCCAGCCTGGTGGTCGTTCTGGTACGGGCCTCAAGGGTAACCGCCCGGGGAGCCGCAACAAAAGCAGCACCTCGCGCATTCCCCATGCGACCGCCGGGGGCGGCCGGTGAGTTCGTAGCGGAGGCCGGACTTGAACCGGCGACACAGCGATTATGAGCCGCTTGCTCTGCCTGACTGAGCTACTCCGCCGTGCGGACAAGGAATCTTATCCTGTGCCAGGTCTTCCCGAGTCCGCCTGGCCCGGCCAGTAAGGCCGGGGCCTGCCTAGCTTACCGGGATTTCCGCCCTCCGGCGCGCCGTAACCCCGGCCGCCACCTCAGCACTCCACGACGTTGAGCGCGAGCCCGCCGCGCGCGGTCTCCTTGTACTTGTCCTTCATGTCGGCGCCGGTCTCGCGCATGGTCTTGATCGCCTTGTCGAGCGAGACATGGTGCTCGCCGTCGCCCCTGACGGCCATCCGCGCCGCGGTGATCGCCTTGACCGACGCGATCGCGTTCCGCTCGATGCACGGAATCTGAACCAGGCCGCCGACCGGGTCGCAGGTCAGGCCCAGGTTGTGCTCGAGGCCGATCTCGGCCGCGTTCTCGACCTGCTCGGGCGAGCCGCCCAGCACCTCGGCCAGCCCGGCGGCGGCCATCGAGCAGGCCGAGCCCACCTCGCCCTGGCAGCCGACCTCGGCGCCGGAGATCGACGCGTTCTCCTTGAACAGGACGCCGATCGCCGCCGCGGTGAGCAGGAACGCGATCACGCCGTCGTCGTCGGCGCCCGGCACGAACCTGGTGTAGTAATGCAGCACCGCCGGGATGATCCCGGCCGCGCCGTTGGTCGGCGCGGTGACGACCCGGCCGCCCGCGGCATTCTGCTCGTTGACGGCGAGGGCGTAGAGCGTCACCCACTCCATCGCGTACAGCGGGTCGGTGACGTCGGAGGTCTCCTCGAGATGCTCGCGCAGCTTGCTGGCCCGGCGCCGCACCTTCAGGCCGCCCGGCAGCACCCCTGGCGTGTGCGACCCGGCCTGCACGCACTCCTGCATGACCGACCAGATCCGCAGCAGCCTGGCCCGGATCTCCGCTTCGGTCATGGTGGCCCCACCTCCCGCAGGGCGCGCCAGCTCGTTGGCCAGCATGATGCCGCTGATCGGCAGCCCGGCCTGCTGCGTCCGCTCGAGCAACTCGGCGCCGCTGGAGAACGGGTACGGCACGGTCACCGCATCCGGCAGCAGCCGCGGGCCGCCCGCCTCGTCCTCGCCGAGCACGAACCCGCCGCCGACCGAGTAATACGTCCGGCTGCACAGCTCCCTGGCATCGTCATCGATCGCGCTGAACAGCATCGCGTTGGAGTGAAACGGCAGGCGCTTGCGCCGGTGCAGGACCACGTCCTCGTCCACGTCGAACTCGATCTCCCGCGCCCGCGAACCGCCCTCCTCGGACGCAGCCCCGGCGGCGGCCGCGCTGCCCAGCGCCAGCCTCCCCGATTCGCGTACCCGCTCGACGACCGCGGCGGCGGCGGACGGGTCGACCGTCTCCGGGTGCTCCCCCATCAGGCCGAGCACGACCGCGGGAACGCTGCCGTGCCCGTGCCCGGTCGCGCCGAGCGACCCGAACAGCTCGACCCGGACCCCGCTCACCCGGCTGGTCAGGCCGGCGGACGCCAGCGAGTCCGCGAACATCGATGCCGCCCGCATCGGCCCCACGGTGTGCGAGCTGGACGGCCCGATCCCGATCTTGAACAGGTCGAGCACGCTGATCGACATCGTCCCGTCGGGCGGCACCGCTGGCGCACCGAGCTCGGCGGGAGTCGTCACTGGCGCACCTTCTCCCCGTCCGGGTCGAACGGCGGCCGCAGCGACACCGCCGCCCCGGTCAGCTGGCCGCCGACATTGACCTGATAATGACCCGACCGCAGGTATTCAGGCGTCACCACGTCACCGTCCCGGTGCCGGACATAGGCCATTCCGACCGACGCGCCGATCGTAGCTCCCCAGGCCGCTGACGTCACCAGCCCGGCCGCGATTCCGTCGCGGAGCAGCAGCTCCCCGCCCCACATCATCACGTCCGGGTCGTCGAGCACGAACGAGACGAGCCGCTGCCTGGGCCCGGCCGCCCTGACCTTCTCCACCGCGGCGCGGCCGAGGAAGCCGATCTCGGTCTTCAGCTTGCAGGCAAACAGCAGCCCGGCCTCGACCGGCCCGTAATCCGGCGTGAGCTCGCGGCCGAAGGCGCGGTACGCCTTCTCCAGCCGCAGCGACTCGATCGCGTAGTACCCGGCGTTCACCACGCCGAGGCCGGCACCGGCCGCCATCAGGTCCTCGTAGACCCCGACTGCGAATTCAGCGGGAACGCAAAGCTCCCACCCCAGCTCGCCGACGTAGGTCAGCCTGGTCGCCCGCACCGTGGCGTAGCCGAGGTCGATCTGCCTGCTCTGGCCGAAGCCGAACGCGTCGCCGGACAGGTCAGCGCGGCTCACCCGGGTCAGCAGCTCCCGTGAGCGCGGGCCCATCACCCCGTAGACCGCGTAGGCGGAGGTCACGTCCACCACTTGGGTCCCCGCGGCCGGGCGGCCCGGGGCGTCGCCCAGCCGCCGGCGGATGTGGTCGAGGTCCCGCTCGGTCGACGCGGCGCTGCTGAAGATCAGGAACTGGTCGGCCGCCAGCCTGGTCACCGTGATGTCCGCCTCGTACCGGCCGGCCGCGTTCAGCATGCCGGTGTACACCGTGCGGCCGGGCGGCACGTCGACGTCGGCGGTGCACAGCCACTGCAGCGCAGCCAGCGCCTGCGGCCCGGTCACGAGGTACTTGGAGAACGAGGTCTGGTCGAAGACCGCCACGGCCTCCCTGGTCGCGCGCTGCTCGGCGGCCGACCACGCCAGCCAGTTCGGCTTGCCCCACGAGTACTCGATGACCGGCTGCTCGCCCCCCGGAGCCCCCCTGGCCAGCACCGGCGCGAAGACATTGGCCCGCTCCCAGCCCATCTTGGCGCCAAAGCACGCGCCCGCGACGCGCAGCAGGTGATGGGCCGGCGACCGGCGGAACGGCCGCGCGGTGACCAGCTCGCGGTTCGGCCACGGCAGCGCGTAGTGCAGGCCGAGCACCTCGCCGACCCGGTCCCGCAGCCAGCGGCTGTTGCCGTTGAAGGCGGCGAACCGCCGGATGTCGACGACGGTCAGGTCGGTGCCCGGGTCACCGTCGACGATCCAGTCGGCCAGCGCCTTGCCCGCCCCGCCGGCCGAAGCGATGCCGACCGAGTTGAACCCGGCGGCCACGAAGAAGTTCCGCAGCTCGGGCGCCTCGCCGAGGATGAACTGGTTGTCCGGGGTGAAGCTTTCCGGCCCGTTGTACAGCTTCTTCATGCCGGCGGCTGGCCAGGACCGGGATGCGCTCGATCGCGCTGTCCATCAGGATCGCGAAGTGATCCCAGTCCTCGGCGAGCAGCTGGAATTCGAACGGGTAGGGCAGCTCGTCGGGTGCCACCCAGGGCTTCGCCTGCGGTTCGAACCCGCCGACCAGCAGCCCGCCGACCTCTTCCTTGATGTAGGTGTAGCCGTCCGGGTCGCGGAGCACAGGCAGGTTCCGGTGCACGCCGGCAATCTCGTCGGTCACCGCGTAGAAGTGCTCGGCCGAGTGCAGCGGCACGGTGACCCCGCACATCGCTCCGATCGCCTTGGCCCACTGGCCCGCGCAGTTGATCACGATCTCGGCTTCGATGTCACCCTCGTCGGTCCGCACTGCGGTGACGGACCGGCCTGCCCCGCAGTTGTCGGCCACCGCGATGCCGGTGACCCGGGTCCGCTCCCTGATCGTGGCGCCCCGCATCCGGGCGCCCCTGGCCAGCGCGGCCGTCAGGTCGGTGGGGTTGGCCCGGCCGTCGCCTGGCAGCCAGATCGCCCCGACCAGGTCGGAGACGTTCATGATCGGGTACAGCTCGGCCGCCCGCTGCGGGCTGATCAGCTCGCACTCGAGCCCGAACGCCTCGGCCGTGGCGGCTGTCCGCCGCAGCGCCATCATCCGGTCCGCCGTGCGCGCGACCGTGACGCCGCCGCACCGGCGGAAGCCGGTGGTCAGCCCGGTTTCGGCTTCCAGCCGGTCGTAGAGCTGGGTCGAGTACTGGACCAGCCTGGTGCCGCTCTCCGACGCGCGCAGCTGCCCGACCAGACCGGCCGCGTGCCAGGTGGTGCCGCAGGACAGCTGCCCCTGCTCGAGCAGGAGCACGTCGGTCAGCCCGCGCAAGGTCAGGTGATAGGCGACGCTCGTGCCGATCACGCCGCCGCCGACGATCACGGCCCGCGCCCGTCGGGGCAGTGCAGGCTGATCCCGCACTGCCCCGCCCGGGCCCCTGTCCCCCGGATCCTGCGCTGTCATCCGCCCGCCTTCGGTCATCCTGGCCTTTCCTGCCCTGCCTGCCCTCGTTGCCGGTCAGTCCCTTGGACGGCGCAGTCAGTCCATTCGTTGCACCTCGTCGAGCAGCCGGTCGAAGCCCGGCGAGGTGAAGCCGGCCACCGCGCCGTCGAACCGTTCGGTTGCCCATGACCAGAAGTCGAAGTCGATCGGGCTGACCGCGGCCTGGATCGCGCCCCACAGCGTCCACCCGTACTTGCCGGCCAGGCCGAGCAGCATCGCCCGGGCGATCTTGTTCCGCAGCGGCCGCCCGTAATACTCGGCGACCAGGGCGGCGAGCGCCTCGTCGGTCAGCTGGCACTCGCCCCAGATATTGCCGAGCTCGAAGCAGGGATCGTTGTTACCCGAGTACTCGTAGTCGATCAGCCAGATCTTCTCGCCGTCCTCGATGAAATTGGCGGCCAGCAGGTCGTTATTGCAGGGCACGGTGCCCTCGTCGCGGACGGCGAGGGCGCCGGCGGCAGCGTCGAACTTGCCCATCAGGTCGTCGTAGCCGGCCGGGATCGCGATCCCGCGCTCGGCCACCACCGACCGGTACCGGCGCTGGATCTCGAACATGTCGAAGTCGCCGTCGAACCGCTCGCCCGCGTGCAGCTGACGGCAGGCCCGCGCGATCCTGGCCAGCCTGCCCGGCTCGGCCACGTCGGCGTTGGCCAGCGTCCGGCCGTCGAGGAACCCTAGGACCAGCACACCCGCGCCGGGCTGGTACTCGATCACCGGGGCGCCGACGCCGGCCGCGGCCGCGCGCACCGAGTTGCGGTACTCGTTGGCCCGGTCGATCGCGAGCAGCTCGCTGCCCCCTGACGCGACCCTGGCCACGAAGGCCCCGTTCACCGTAGTGATCTTGAAGTTCCTGTTGGTCAGCCCGCCCGGCAGCTCGGTGACAGTGCGCGGCCGGCCCGCGAGGCTCGGCACCTGATCGAAGATCGCATCGAGGCCCGCCTCGTCGTCCGCGGCCGCGCTGATGTCCAAGCCTGCCTCCCGGTAGCCGATGTTGCGAAGCGTAGGTAGTCGACGTTAAAAGGTCTAGATGTATCTGGGAGAACTTTCCGGAAAGATCCCAGGTCAGCCAGCAAAGGGTATGGACAGTTAGACGTCGCGGCCCTACGCTAACGCCTCAAACTGCGCCCCGTTTCCGTGGAGGATCATCCGATGAGCGCAACGACTGACCAGGCCGGCGGGGAGCGCGACAGCGCCGATCTCGCCCAGTTCGGTTACCAGCAGGAGCTCAACCGCGGTCTGGGCACCTTCAGTTCCTTCGCGGTCGCCTTCAGCTACATCTCGCCGTCGACCGGCATCTTCACGCTCTTCGCCCTGGGGCTGACGACTCTGGGCGGGGTCTTCATCTGGACCTGGCCGATCGTGGCGGCCGGGCAGTTCATCATCGCGCTCAACTTCGCCGAGGTCTCCAGCCACTATCCGGTCGCGGGCTCGGTGTTCCAGTGGACCAAGTACCTGGCGAACCGCACCTACGCATGGTTCTCCGGCTGGATCTACCTGTTCGCCGGCATCCTGACCGTGACCGCGGTGGTCGCGACGCTGCCCCTGGCCCTGATTCCGATGCTCAACGGGCTTGGCTGGAAGAGCCTGGGGATGACCCTGCACACCGAGCTGGTCGTGGCGCTGATCACGCTGGTGGTCATCACCGTCCTGAACATCTACGGGGTGCGGCTGGTCGCGATCATCAACAACACGGGCGTGGTCTTCGAGATCCTGGGCATGTTCGTGTTCGCGCTGATCCTGCTGGCGTTCCACAACCACCAGGGCTTTGGCGTGGTCAGCAACACCGGCGGCGTGCACATCACCTTCCTGTCCGGGCCGAACGCCTTCGTCGCCGGGATGTTCATGTCGCTCTTCGTGATCTACGGCTTCGACACCGCGTCGACGCTGGCGGAGGAGACCAGGAACCCAAGGCGCGCGGCGCCGAAGGCAGTGCTGTTCTCGATCATCGGCGCGTTCATCATCGGCGGCGTGTTCCTGCTCGGCGTGCTCGTGGCGATCCCGAACATGCACACCGCGCAGACGGCGTTCGGCGGCCTCGGCTGGGGACCGGCGAACATCATCGAGGCCAACTTCTCCTCGCCGTTCGCGACCCTGTACCTGTTCGTCGTGTCGGCCGCGATCTTCGTCTGCTGCATGTCGATCATGGCCGCGACGATCAGGCTCTGCTTCGGGATGGCGCGCGACAACCAGCTGCCATTCTCCAAGCCGCTGTCCCGGGTCGCGCCGAGCCTGCACACCCCGATCTGGACCTGCGTGGCGGTCGCGGTCGTCGCAGCGATCCCGTTCATCCAGTTCTCCGGCGCCGGCATCATCGCGATCGCCGCGACCGGGATGATCTACTTCAGCTACTTCCTCGGCAACATCGCGATCCTGCGCGCGCGGATCAACGGCTGGCCGAGGACCGAAGCGCCGTTCAAGCTCGGCCGGTGGGGGCTGATCCTGAACGTCGTCGGCTTGCTCTACGGCGGCGCCATGCTGGTGAACTTCGCCTGGCCGCGGGCCGTCCCGTTCACCAACCCGAAGCCCAACCAGTCAGGCGGCCTGCTCGACTTCCACATCGGCTTCCTGAACGGCATCCCGATCCTGTGGACCGTGTTCGTGGCGATCGTCCTGATCGGGGCGATCTACTACGGGGCCGTGGGCCGGAGCAAGGAGTTCGCTCCGGTCGTCGCGCCGGCCGGGGACGACGCGCCGCTGGTGGTCTGACCTGGCCCGCGTCACAATGAGGGCAACGGGCCCGGCCGCACGTCTGACCTGCGGCCGGGCCTTCGGGTCACGCGGACCGGCAGGCCCGGGTCGCGCTGCGGCGATAGCGTGTCGGCGGCGCCGTTCGGCCAGGCGGGAGGACAACTCGTGACATCTGGGCACACGCTGCCTGAGCAGGCCGGACTGCCTGCGCAGGCCGGACTGGCCGGACTGGCTGAGCAGGCCGGACTGCCTGAGCAGGCCGGACTGGCCGGGCAGGTACCGTCGCCAGCGGTCCCGGCTGACCCCCGCGCGCCAGGCGACGCCGGACCGGCAGGGCGGGCCAGCGGGATCTGGCATCCGCGGCTGCCCGGCCGGAAGCCGAAACTGGTCCGCGGGCCGGGGACGACCGTGCACGGCCAGATCGAGGACTGGCTGGCCGACGCGATCGCGACCGGGCGGCTCGCGCCCGGCGACCGGCTGCCGACCGAGCAGGACCTGGCCGCGTGGCTGGGGGTCAGCCGGATGACGCTCCGGCACGCGCTCGCCGAGCTGGCCCAGCGCGGCCTGGTGACCAGGACCGTGGGCCGCAGCGGCGGGACCTTCGTCGCCCAGCCCAAGGTCGAGCAGGACCTCACCGTCCTGGCCGGGTTCTCCGAGCAGCTGCGCAGGCACGGTCTCGTCGCCGGGGCCCGGGTGCTGGCCGCCGCCGAGATCCGGGCCAGCCCGGCCGCGTCCGCGGCCCTGGAGATCGCGGTCGGCGCCCCGGTCTACGAGGTGCGACGGCTCCGCCTCGCGGGCGGCCAGCCGATCCTGATCGAGCACTCGCTGTTCCCCGCGCAGCGGTGCCCGGGCCTGATCGGCTACCGGCTGGACGGTTCGCTGTACGAGCTGCTCGACGAGAAGTACGGCCAGCGCCCGTACCGCGCCAGGGAGAGCCTCGAGCCGGTCTGCGCGGGAGTGCGGGAGGCCGAGGCGCTCGGCGTCGCTGAGGGAGCGCCGCTGATGCTCGTCGAGCGGACCGCCTACTCACGGTCGGGCCTGCCGCTCGAGTTCGCCCGCGACCTGTTCCGCGGCGACCGGACCCGGGTCGTGGTCTGGACCTCCGAGCTGGCCGGCGAGCTCTAGCCCAGGCGCCGCGGAACTCCTATCCGGTCCAGGTCGCGGGCGAGCACTACCTCGCCGCCGAAGGCGGCGGCCGCCTCATCCGCCATCCGCTGCTGGCCGTCCGCGTCATAGCGCTGGGAGAAGTGGGTGAGCACGAGCAGCCGCGCCCGCGCCTGCGCCGCGACCTGGCCGGCCTGCCCGGCGGTCAGGTGCCCGTACTCGCGCGCGAGCGAGGCATCGGCCTGAGCGAAGGTGGACTCGCAGACCAGCATGTCCGCCTGGTCGGCGAGCTCGAACACCGCGTCGCAGAGCCGGGTATCCATGATGAACGCGAACCGCTGGCCCGGCCTTGGCTCACTGACCTGGTCGAGCCTCACCATGCCGTGCTCCGCCCGCAGCCGGCCATCACGCTGCAGGCGCCCGATGTCAGGTCCGGCGATCCCGGCCGCGTCCAGCTTCTCCGGCAGCATCCGGCGCCCGTCCGGCTCGGCGAGCCGGTACCCGAAGGCGGGCACGGTGTGCGACAGCCGCCTGGCGTCCAGCCGGAAGGCCCGGGTCTGGCTGAGCGTGCCGTCCCCGCCGACCGGTCGTTCTTCGAGCCGGAGCGAGTCGTCGCGGTACAGCGCCGCATAGCGCAGCCGCTCGAAGACGTCGCGATTCTCGGCCGGGTAATAGGCCTCGACGAGGTGCGGCACCTGATCGAGCGACAGGCGCTGGAGGACGCCGGGCAGGCCGAGGCAATGGTCGCCGTGGAAATGGGTAATGCAGATCCGGCCGATCTGGCTCGCCGTGACCCCCGCGAACTGCATCTGCCGCTGGGTTCCCTCCCCGGGATCGAACAGGATCCCGTCGGCTTCCCACCGGAGCAGGTAGCCGTTGTGGTTGCGGCGGCGGGTTGGCACCTGGCTCGCAGTGCCGAGGACCACGAGTTCCCGGTTGGACACGGCCCCGACCTTACGCCGGCCCGTTCAGGGGCCGGACGCCCGGCGCGTGCCGCCGCGAGGCGCCGCGCCGCACGGCCAGCCCCGCACGGCCAGCCCCGCACGCCTTCAGCCCCCGCATGGCCAGCCCCGCACGACCTTCAGCCCCCGCATGGCCAGCCCCGCACGCCTTCAGCCCCGCACGGCCAGCCCCGCACGACCTTCAGCCAGCGTTGCCTTATATAAGTCACTACTGATATGTTGGTCTGGTGCACGCATTTGAGGTGCTGGGTGATCCCGTGCGCCGCCGGATCCTCGAGCTGATCGCCGACGGCGAGCGCAGCTCGGGCGAGGTCTGCGGCGCGATCCAGCGGGAGTTCGGGATCTCGCAGCCGGCCGTGTCCCAGCATCTGCGCGTTCTCCGCGACGCGGGTTTCGCGGCCGTACGGCCGGTCGGAACGAGACGCCTGTACTCGGTGAGCCCGGAGCCGCTGCGCGACGTCGATGCCTGGCTGGGCCGCTTCCGGCGGTTCTGGACACCGCACATGGACGCGCTGGCCACCGAGGTTGCCCGCGGCCAGCGCGAGCGCCGCCTCGCCGCACCTGACCAGCAGGTCGGACCTGACGAACACGCCGAAAGGAAACCAACGTGATCGAGGTAACTCAGCAGATCAGCGCCGTCCGGCGGGAGGTCGGCACCCGGGCGCTCCCGGCCGGCGAGGCCCGCACGATGACGATCAGCCAGAGCTACGACACGACCGTCGACGACCTCTGGGACGCCTGCACCTCCGCGGAGCGCATCGGGCGCTGGTTCCTGCCGGTCTCGGGGAACCTGCACCTGGGCGGCCGCTTCCAGATCGAGGGGAACGCCAGCGGGACGATCGAGCGCTGCGACCCGCCGAAGGGCTTCACCGCCACCTGGGAGTACGGCGGATCCGTCAGCTGGATCGAGATCAGCCTGATCCCGGAGGCCGGCGGCCGGACCAGACTCGAGCTCGCGCACATCGGGCACATCGACGACGAGAGCTGGGCCGAGTTCGGCCCTGGTGCCATCGGCATCGGCTGGGACATGGCGCTGATGGGCCTGGCGATCCACCTGTCGTCGGGGGACGTCGCCGATCCCGAGCGGGTCGCGGCCTGGCAGGTGTCATCCGACGGGCGGCAGTTCATCACGCTGAGCAGCGAGCGCTGGCGTGATGCGAGCATCGCCGCCGGCACCGAAGAGAGTAGCGCCGGGACAGCCGCCGGCCGGTGCACAGCCGCCTACACCGGCGCCGCCCAGTAGCTGGACGCCAGCGGCAGGGGCTGCCGCTGGCCGGCCTCGGCCCGGCGCCCGCGTAGGATCCTGCTGTGCCGGACGGCGAGATCGCGATCGACGACCCTCGCTCGGCGGACATCCGCGAGCTGCTGCAGCGCCATCTGACCTTCGCGCATACGCACACGCCGCCCCGTGATGTCCATGCGCTGGACATCGACGGGCTGCTCGATCCGGCCGTCACCTTCTACAGCTGCCGGCGGGGCGGTCAGCTGCTGGCCGTCGGAGCGCTGAAGCAGCTTGATCCGCGGCACGGCGAGGTGAAGTCCATGCACACGGCGGCGAACGCGCGGGGGCGCGGCGTCGGCCGCGCGATGCTGCACCACCTGATCGCCGCCGCGCGCGATCGCGGCTATCTCCGGCTCAGCCTGGAGACCGGCACCATGGCGGCTTTCACCCCGGCGCGCTCGCTCTACGCCAGCGCCGGATTCGAGCCGTGCGGTCCGTTCGCCGACTACCAGCCCAGCCCGAGCAACACCTTCATGACGCTATCGCTGGCCGGGCCCGCCTCGGACTCCCGCACTGCCGACGCGACCGACGCTGCCAACTGACTTCAGCTGGCCTCGCGCGGAGAGATCCGCACCGCGGTTCCGGTCATGACACAGATGCCGGTGTCTCCGCCGATGACGGTCTTCACGTCGACAATAGCGTCGGCGCCCAGCCGGCTCGCCTGGTCGGCCATCGAGTCGATCAGCTTCCTGGTCTTGCCACCGCCCATCGCGCCGAGAGCCGCGTACTCGCAGACGAACCCCTGCACTCCGGTCAGGTCGTGGCCAGGCAGTTCCGGCAGAGTGGAGATCAGCACATCGGCCTCCGTCAGAAGTAGGCGTCAGCGGAAGGCTAACCCCGGCTAGCCGTTTCCACAGACTCCGCCGAGGGAAAAGCGGCCGCCGCCTCGCCTTAGCGGCCGAGGTCGACGATCGCGGCGACCGGACCGCCGCCGTCCGGTCCCTGGTGGGCTGCCGACACCGACACGAACACGGCCGGGTCGCCGGTGACCGCGGCGGTCACGCCGCCCACGCACGCCTTGATCTGGCGGTGCCAGTGCACGTCGGAGTCGTCCAGCATCGCGTTGCGGCGGCCGCGGACCTGGCCGTCCTGGCTGGCCTCGCACTTGAGGAACACGTTGACCAGCCGGCCGTCCAGGTCGGCCGGGTGCGGGCGGTCGGGCAGGTCGAGGCCGGCGTCCCTGATCGCGGCCCAGATCCCGTCCGCGTCCAGCGCGTCCCGCATCACCGAGTGCCCGATCCGGTACCGGCCGCCGACCCCGCGGGCGTTGCCGACCACCACCACCTGAGCCTGGTCGAGCTCGACGCCCGAGGAGCAGGACGCGACCGACGAGTACAGGTCGCGGTCGTGCAGCACGTCGGCGTCGGACGGCATCTCGATCTCGCCGAGCGCGACCGCGATGCCGAGCGCGGTGCAGCCGTTCGACAGGTCCATCGACTCGTGCGTGTGCTCGGTCCACACCGTCTTGCCCGCGGCTCTTGGCGTCCCGGATCGTGTGGATCGTCAGCAGCGGCGTCTTGGTCTGCACGTAGTGCACGTCGGCCGGGTCGGTGATCCCGGCCCGCTGCATCGCCACCCGGACCGCGGCCGCCACCTTGTTGATCATCGCCGTCGCGGCCGATGTCCTCGGGCAGCAGCTTCTCGCTCATCGCGAAGCCGACCGTCAGCCGCGGCTCGTCGGTCCGCTCGGCCTGGCCGGCGGGCAGGGTCGCGAAGATCGTGGCGTGCGGGCTGATCACCCCGTCGGTGCCGCCGGACCACACGATCGGGACCTGCTTGACCTCCTCCGCGCTGCGGGTGCCCTTCGCCGCCAGCACCTCGCGGAACGCCCGGTCGGCGATGATCCGGGTGTAGTCGTTCACGCCGCCGTTGCCCTCGGTCTTGCCGATCACCGCGATCACCCGGTCGGCGTCGATCACCCCGTCGTCGATCAGCCTGGCGAGCTCGCTGGCGTCGGAGACGCTGTGCAGGGGAACCTTGCGGACTTCGATGGGCTCGGGCACGGCTCACTCCTCGTATCGCTGGCTTATCGATCCGTATGGTCAGTTTGTCTCGTCACGTGTTACCACGGTGCCCGCACGACCGGACAGCGCCTCCCCGATCTTGCTCAGGTGCGTGATGATCGGCCCGGCCGCCGCCGGCGGCGAACCGGCAGGCCGCCTCGACCTTCGGGCCCATGCTGCCGCTGCCGAACTCGCCGCGCTCGGCCAGGTCGCGCAGCCGCGCGACGGTGACCTCGCCGAGCGGCCTCGGCTCGGGCGTGCCGTAGCCGGTCATCACGGCGTCCACGTCCGTCGCGATCAGCATGCGTGCCGGCGCCGAGTTGCCGCGCCAGCAGGGCCGCCGTCAGATCCTTGTCGATCACGGCCTCGACGCCAGCGAGAGCACCGTCGGCGTTCCTGATCACCGGAACTCCGCCGCCGCCCGCGCAGACCACGATGTAGCCGGCGTCGAGCAGGACATGCGCCGCGGCGGCATCGAGGCACTCGACCGGCTCGGGCGAGGCGACAATCCGGCGCCAGCCCCGCTGGCCCTGATCCCGCCAGGTCTGCCCGTGAGCGACCAGGTTCGCGGCCTCGGCCTGGCTCAGGTACCGCCCGATCGGCTTGCTCGGCTCGGCGAAGTGCGGGTCGTCGGCGTTGACCAGGGTGCGTGACACCAGCACGGCCGGCTTGCTCGCCGCGACTCCGCGCCGGACCAGCGATGTCTCGAGCGCGTTCATGATCAGGACGCCGATGGTGCCCTGCGTCTGCGCCCCGCACCAGTCGAGCGGCACCGGCGGCACGACGTTCGCGGCGATCTCGTTCTTGACCAGCAGGTTCCCGACCTGCGGACCGTTGCCGTGGGTGAGCACGACCTCGACGCCCGACGCCACGATGTCGGCGATCTCCTCCATCGCGAGCGTGATCGCCGCCCGCTGGTCCTCGGGCCTGGCGCTGCCGTCCGGGCTCGTCATCGCGTTGCCGCCAAGGGCGATCAGCACTCGCATCCGACGAACGGTAGCGGCGCGGCAGCCGCCTGCCTAGGGCCATGCCCTCCCCGGCTCGATGTCGAGAACCACCGGGCCGCTCCGACCAACGGGCAGAAGCAGCCCAGCCCGAGACAGGAGCCAGCCATGACGCACTCACCGACGCCCGCGGCCGCCGACACCCACTCCCGCCCCAGCACCAGCCCCAGCACCAGCGCCCGGCAGACCGTCACGACGGCTCGCGCCCGGCCGGTGTGGCAGGTCAGCGCCGTGGCCGGGCTCGCCGCCGCGGTCGCGACCGAACTTTACGGACTCGCCGCCCGCGCCGCCGGAGTCCCGATGGCAGCGGCGGGCCTCGGCTCGGCGAAGGCCACGCCGATCACGGTCGGCATGTTCGCGATGGGCACGCTGATCTGCACCTTCTGGGGCACCATCCTGGCCGTGGTCCTGGCCAGGTACGCCGCGCACCCAGCCAGGATCTACGTCCGCGCTACCGTCGCGCTCACGGCGCTGTCGCTGGCGATTCCGCTCTCGGCGGCGGACACCGCCCTGTCGACCAGGGTCACCCTCGCCGTCGCCCACCTGATCGCCGCAGCGATCATCGTCCCCCCGGTCACCCGCCGCCTCTCCCGCGCCTAACCCCGGTCGCCGTCATGATCGCGGCGAGTTGACCGTGTTATCGCACGGAAAGTCGCCGCGATCATGACGGCCGAAACGTGCGACCATTTCGTGCATGGGAATATTGCGCAGGCAACCTAAGCCAGACCAGGCCAGCGACTGGATTCAGCCTGGCCAGATGATCAACCAGCCCGGGCAGCCCGGTGCTCCCGGTTCGCCGGGCGGCTGGCCCGGCCCGACCGCCGGTCCGCCGGTCCCGGTCCGGCTGCGCCCGGTGACCCCGGCCGGTCCCGGCGAGTGGCTGAGCGGCGCGCTGAGACTGGGCCCGGGCAGCCTGTTGTGGACGCCAGACAGCGGGGTCGGTGCCGATCCGGTCGAACTGGCCACGGCGACGACCCTGCCTGGCCAGGGCGGCGGCCGATCCCGCAAGCAGGGCAAGCTCGTCGATCTCCAGACGCCGGCCGGCCAGTTCCAGCTCGACATGGACCCGGTGCTGTTCGAGATGAGCCAGGAACTGGTCGCTGAAGAGGCGGCCAGGCGAGGCGGGCCAGCCGCGGATCCCGGCTTCGGCTAGGTCGCGCCATCCTCGTCGGCCAGCCAGCGGCGGATCGCCTCGCCGTGCTGGTCGAGCAGCGGCGGCGCCAGGTGCTCGGCCCGCCCGGTCTCCCGGCCGCCGGCCTCGAACCGCAGCGGCGGCCCCGGCAGGCTGATCGGGCCGAGCGCCGCATGGTCCACCTCGATCAGCAGCCCCTGGGACCTGGTCTGCTCCCAGGAGTAGACCTCGTCGAAATCGCGGACCTTGCCCGCCGGGATCCCGAGTTCTGCCAGCGTGGCCAGCACGTCCGCGGCCGGGTGCCGCCCGAACGCCGCGTCCACGGCCGCGTTCACCGCGTCATGATCGCGCACCCGGTCCCGGTTCAGCGCCCACTCCGGCCGGTCGAGGCCGAACGCGGGCGCCAGCCGCTGCCAGAGCGCGTCGTTGCCGACGGCGATCTGGACGAACCCGTCCGCGGCGCGGTACAGGCCGTACGGGCAGATCGACGGGTGAAAGTTGCCGCCCGCCTTCGGCACCTCCCCCGCGACGGTGTACCGGGTGCCGTGGTACGCGTGTGACCCGACCACCGCGGCGAGCAGGCTGGTCCTGACGACCTGGCCGAGCCCGGTCCTGTTCCGCTCGGTCAGCGCGGCCAGAACGCCGTAGGCACCGTACATCCCGGCCATGATGTCGCCGATCGGCACGCCCGCCCGCGTCGGCTCGTCCGGTGACGGCCCGGTGACCGACATGACGCCACCCTCGCCCTGGGCGATCTGGTCGTAGCCTGGCCGGCTGCCCTCCGGGCCGTCGTGGCCGAACCCGGTGATCGACAAGATCACCAGCCCGGGGTTGATCTCGTGCAGCCGGGTCACGCTGAACCCCAGCCGGTCAAGCACCCCGGGCCGGAAGTTCTCGATCAGCACGTCGGCCCGGCCGGCCAGGGCGGTCAGCAGGGCCCGGCCGTCGCCGGACTTGAGATCCGCGACAACCGACTCCTTGTTCCTGTTGCACGACAGGAAATAGGTCGCGTGCTCGCGGCCGTCGCGGCCGCCGATAAACGGCGGGCCCCAGCTGCGGCTGTCGTCGCCGTCGGGTGACTCGACCTTGATCACCCGCGCGCCGAGGTCGCCGAGCATCATCCCCGCGTGCGGCCCGGCCAGCGCGCGCGACAGGTCGACCACGACCAGCCCGGCCAGCGGCCCGCCGTCGCCCCCGTGCCCGGTCATAGCCAGTCCACCTCGGCCGACGCCACGCCGGCCAGCCGGGCATAGCCCGGGCCGCGGTCGAAGAACGGCTGCTCGCCCGGCCGCTCGGTCTTCATTCTGGCTCGCAACAAAGCTGTCTCCCCCAGGTCTGCGGCAGGCTCGTCGGGCGGTCCGGTGATCACGACACCGTAGTCACGGGCCGCTCCCGCCCGCGAGACCTTGCCCCGCGCGACATCGCGGACCACGAGGCCGACATCGCGATCCAGCGGGTCGCCCCAGCCGCCCCCGCCCGTGGTCCGGATCCTGATCAGCGTCCCGGCGGGCACGAACTCGCCGTCGGCGAGCGCGTCCGCGGCCCGTTGAGCCTGGCCGTCTGGGTCGATCATCACCTCGAACGGGCGGCCGGCCTTCCCGCCGCGCACCCCCCAGCAGGACAGGATCGAGCGGTCGGCGATCGACATGAAGTAGCCGTCGGCGAGCATCCGGATGACCTTCTCGTAGCCGAGCCCGCCGCGGAACTGACCCGGTCCGCCGGAGTCGACCGCCAGGCCGAGCCGTTCGACGAGGAACGGGAACCGGGCCTCGGAGAACTCGGCCGGCAAGTTGCGGGAGTCGGGGACCACGTGGATGGTGTCCTCGCCGTCGGCGTAGTACCGGCCGCCTGAGCCGCCGCCCAGCACCTCGCGCATCAGGTACGGCTCGCCGTGCGCGTCGGTGCCGTAGACGCCGGTGTACCTGATCGTCTCCTGGTCGGCCGGCATCCGGCCGCTGGCCGCCTTGGCCAGCACGCCCGCGAGGACGCCGAGCAGGCGCAGGATCACGAACGTCCGCGCGTTGGTCGGAGCCGGGAAGACCGGGGTGAGCAGGGTGCCTGGCGGCGGGAACCGCATCTCGATCAGGTCGACCACGCCCTCGTTGACGTCGAGCTCGGCCATCCGCTCCGGCGAGTCGGCGAGGTTGCGCAGGATCGGGGCCAGCCACTTGGCCAGGAAGTTGCCGTCCGCGTAGTTGGCGCAGTGGTTGATCGGACCCCTGGCCTGCGGGCCGGTGCCGTGGAAGTCCAGGATCAGCCGCGGTCCGCCCGGCTCCTCGTCGCCCGTCCTGGTCAGCGTGATCCGCTGGGTGTGCAGCCGCGGCGGGTCGACTCCGTCATGCTCGGCGTAGTCCTCCCAGGTCCAGGTGCCCGCCGGGATCTTAGACAGGATCTCGCGGCGGAACGTCGCGGTCGTGCCGGCGACGATCGCGTCGAAGCAGGCCTCGACGGTGCCGCGGCCGTACCGGCCGAAGAGTTCCCCCAGGCGCCTCGCGCCCATCAGGCAGGCGGCGCACTCGGCGTCCAGGTCCGCGGCGAGCGACTCCGGCATCCGCGAGTTGCGGGTCATGATCCGCAGGACGGCCTTATTCGGGACGCCCTGGTCCCACAGCCTGATCGGCGGCACCATCAGGCCTTCCTCGAACACGCTGGTCGCCCGGCTGGGCATCGAGCCCGGCACCGACCCGCCGATGTCGTCGTGATGGCCGAACGCCTGTACGAAGGCCACGACCTCCTGACCCGCGCCCGGGCCGGCCGGGCTGGCCTCGTGGAAGACCGGCACGGTCACGCACAGGTCAGGCAGGTGACCGATCCCGCCTTCTGACAAGTACACGTCGTTGTGGAAGAACACGTCGCCCGGCCGCATCGTCTCGACCGGGAAGTCACGCACGATCGGGTGGACCAGGGAACTGTAGGAGCGGCCGGTCAGCTTGCGCAGCAGCCGGTCGTGGATCCCGGCCCGGAAGTCGTGCGCGTCCCTGATCATCGGGGACCTGGCGGTCCGCCCGATCGCGGTCTCGACCTCCTTCTCGATCGAGGCCAGGCTGCCGGCGATGATCTCAAGCAGGACCGGGTCGACTGCCGGGCCCCGGCCGGCGCCGTCGCCCGGGTCAGCCCCGCCGCCCGGGTCAGTCAGCGTCCTGCCCACCTGCCACCTCGCCCAGATCGCGCGCGTCCGCCCCGTGCCGCGGAAGCCGTCTGCCCATCTGATCACATACCCGGCAGGTCCTGCGACGAGGTCCTGACCCGGGCGGACGCCGACCGAGATCCCCAGCCCTCGGAGCCCCACATCCAGTCGCGGCCAGTTGCTCGGCGTCCATAAGCGCGCGTCAGCGCGTCCCGTACCCAGCCCCGCGCCTCACCCCGCCCAGCCCCCGCGCCTCACCCCGCCTAACCACCCGCGCCCCTTGCGCCCCATGCCTCCCTCACGGCCCGCACTCACCCGTCCAATCGCTGCCCAGCCGCCCGCGCCACCCAGCCGGTACAACAGCCGTGGGCCACCGCCGTTGATACAGCAACAGCGGTGGCCCGCCGCTGTTGCTGGGCCCGCGCGGCCGAAACCGGCAGCGGGTCCGCGGCGGGTCCGCGGCGGGCACGGACGGGCGGCGTCAGCCGGGAAAGCTGTCGGGATCGGGGCCGGTGCGCTGGTCCCGGTTCAGGGCGCTGATCATCGCGACTTCCTCGCCGGACAGCTCGAAGTCGAAGATGTCGAAGTTCTCCCTGATCCTGGCCGGGGTCACCGACTTGGGGAACACGATGTCGCCGCGCTCGATGTGCCAGCGCAGAACCACCTGCGCGGGACTCTTGCCGGTGCTCCTGGCGATCTGCGTGACCGCGGGGTCATCGAGCAGCTCGCCGCCGCGGGCCAGCGGCGACCACGCCTCGATCGCGATCTGATGCTCGGCGCAGAACACCCGCAGGTCGTTCTGGGTCAGGTACGGACTGACCTCGATCTGGTTGACCGCCGGCGGGATGTCGCTCTGCGCATGCAGCCGCCGCAGATGATGCGGCTGGAAGTTCGACACGCCGATCGAGCGGGCTCGCCCGTCCCGGTAGAACTCACCCAGAGTTTCCCAGGTCGAGACGAAGTCGCCGTCGTACTTCATCGGCAGCGGCCAGTGGATCAGGAACAGGTCGATGTAGTCGAAGCCGAGCGACTTCAGCGTCTCGTCGAAGGCCTGGCGCGCGTCCTCAGGCCGGTGGCTGCCATTGCTCAGCTTGCTGGTGACGAACACCTCGGAACGATCGAGGCCGGACTTGGCGATGGCCTCGCCTACCTCCTTCTCGTTGCCATACATCTCGGCCGTGTCGATGTGCCGGTAACCGACCTCCAGCGCTGTCGAGACGGCTTCTGCCGTGTCCTGCGGCTCTACCAGGAACACGCCGAAGCCGAGCTGAGGTATCGGCTGGCCGTTGTTCAGCATGATGTCGGGTACTGGACTCACAACTGCTGCTCTCCTCTGTGGCGGACGCGGCCGCCCGCTGTGATGATCGTTCTGTCAGCCCTGCCCCGGTCCCCCGCGTTCATTCATCCTCAGGCTTCCGGCTCAGGGTTCCGGCCCCAGCCCGGCGCGCCCGATAACCGGCATTTCGTTCACGACAAGTTCATCTGCCGCTAACCCGTCGTCTAGCTGTCCTACCGGCTCGCGTCACCCTGGTTCCGCTGACGCTCCGGCAAGCTCATCGACCTGCGGGTCACGTCGGCCAGCAGCCGGGAACCCGACGTTCCGGCGCAGGCCAGCTTGGCCGCTGATGCCGCCGAGCCGCTGATCACCGAGGCCGAGATTGTCGCGCTGGTGGGCCCCCTCGTGCGGACGACGCCGGTTCCCGGTCCGGGCGATCTCGCCATGATCTGCAAGGGCGGCGCCGGCACGATGAGCCTGGTGGTCGTCGGCGGCGGCTTCGCGGCGCTCAACGCGACGATCGGCCGCCTGACCGGCCGCAGGCTGTCTGGCATCGGCTACGAAGCGTGGCTGCTGAACAAGCACCGCACGGTGGTCGCCCGGGTCGGGCCGCGGATCGTCAAGATCACGGTGAACCGGCGCCGCCTAGTCAGGGACCCGACCAGGCTCTGCGTTATCGCGGCCGCCGTAGCCGGGCGGCTAGCGGGGCGGCTCGCCGCACAGGACGCCGCGGCCGCGGCCGATCGTCCGGCTGATCTCGGAGTCCGGGACACGACCGCGTAGCACAGCACATCCCGGCGCCTGCCGGTCAGCCGGGCCGCGTGACGCGCAGGTTGCCGAACCGGTCGACGGCCACGGTGAAACCAGGGTGCAGCGGAACCGTCGCCCCGTACTCCTCGATGATGGCGGGGCCGGCGAGCACGTCGCCGGAGGCCAGGCTTGGCCGCCAGTAGATGTCAGCCGGGATGAAGCCGAGTCGGCGGCCGAAACAGACCGGCCGGCGGCCGGTCCGGGCCGCGCCAGGGTCACCGTCTCCTGGCTCCAGTTCGGGCAGCGCGGGCCGGCGGATCGGGCCGACTCCGGTGACCCGCAGGTTGACCCACTCGACGTGCTGGCGGGCGTCGCCGGTGAAGTCGTAGCCGTACAGCGCCCGGTGCGCGTCGTGGAACGCGCTGGCGACGGCCTCGGCAGCGGCGGCGCCCATCGGGCCGTCAGGGACCGGGACCCGCACCTCGAACGCCTGCCCGAAGTACCGCAGGTCAGCGGTCCTGATCAGCCGCCGTGCCGCGGTGTCGAAGCCATGGCTCGCCAGACTGTCCCCGGCCTGCGCCTCCAGGTCGGCGTATATCCCGGCCACCGCACCGAAGTCGAGCGCGTCGTGCCTGCTCACAGCCGTCCGCACCTGGTCGATCCGGACGTCGACGGTGAGCAGCCCGAACGCCGACACGTTGCCCGGGTTCGGCGGTACGAGGACCTCGCGGACACCGAGGATGTCGATCAGCGGGCATAGCAGCAGCGAGCCAGATCCGCCGAAGGTGACCAGGGTGAAGTCGCGAACGTCGAGCCCGCGCTTGACCGTGATCTGACGTACGGCGTTGGCCTGGTTCCAGGCCGAGACCTCGAGGATGCCGGTCGCGCAGTCCTCCTCGGTCAGGCCCAGCCGCCTGGCGAGATCGGCCAGGCCGGCGGCGGCCGCGGCCGGATCGAGCGGCACATCGCCGCCGAGCAGGTGCGGCGGGATCCGGCCGAGCACCAGGTGCGCGTCGGTGACGGTCACGTCGGTCCCGCCGCGGCCGTAGCAGATCGGGCCCGGGTCGGCGCCGGCCGAGCGGGGGCCCACCTTCAGCGAACCCTCGGGCGAGATCCAGGCGATCGATCCGCCGCCGGCCCCGACGGTCACCACGTCGACCATCGGGATCATCGACGGGTAGGCGCCGACGCTGCCCTCCGTCGTCAGCGCGGGCTCGCCGTCGGTGACCACGGCCACGTCGGTGGAGGTCCCGCCGCCGTCGCAGGTGAGCACGCGGGCGATGCCTGCCTCGCTGGCGATCAGCGCCGCCCCGAGCGCCCCGGCGGCCGGCCCGCTCAGCACGGTCGTGATCGGCTGGCGGATCACCTCGTCCGCGGACAGGACCCCGCCGTTGGACTTCATCACGTAAAACGGCAGCGGCTGCCCGGCGAGATCGGCCAGCCGCCCGCTGATCGACCGCAGGTAGCGCGCCACCTGCGGCTTGACCGCGGCGTCCAGCAGCGTCGTCATCGACCGCTCGTACTCCCGGTACTCCCTCAGCACCTCGCAGGAGAGCGAGACCACGGCCCGCGGATGCTCCCTGGCCAGGACGGCGGCCATCAGCCGCTCGTGGTCGGGGTTCGCGTACGAGTGCAGGAAACACACGCCGAGGGTGTCGACCCCGCGGTCGCGGAACCAGCGGGCGACAGCAGCCGCGCCTGCCTCGTCGAACGGCCGCAACTCGGCGCCGGTGTGGTCGATCCGGCCGCGGACGGTCCGGACCAGGTCGGCGGGGACGATCCGGTCAGGCTTGACCCAGAAGTACGAATTGCCGTAGCCGTCGGGAACGGACTGGCGCGCGATCTCGAGTACAAACTCGAAGCCCTCGGTCGTGATGAAGCCGAGCCGGCCGATCTTGCCTTCGAGCAGCTGGTTGGTGGCGATCGTGGTGCCGTGGCTCACCGCTGCCACGTCGGCGGCGCTGGCCCCGAGCTTCGCCAGCACCTTGGCCAGGCCGTCGATGAAGCCGGCGGCCGGGTCGGCCGGCGTCGTGGGCGTCTTGGTGACGGTCAGGTCGCCGGTCAGCTCGTCGTAGGCCACGATGTCGGTGAACGTGCCCCCCGTGTCGATGCCGACCCGCAGCCGCAGGCGGCGTGCCGCGCGCGCCGGCCCCGCATCGCTGACTGGCTCCGCTTCGTCGGGCAGCCCAGCCTCGGGCATCAGCGGCTTCCGCCGGCGGACCCGCGGTTGCGGCGGCCGAGCACCGCGCCGATCAGGATCCCGGCGAGCCCCACGGCGCCGCCGGCGACCACGCCGGCTCTGACCGCCGACCTGCTCCCGGCGGGTGGCTGGTCAGGGTCGGCAGCGACGACGGCTGGCCGGCGGACGAGCGTAGGTCCGACGACCATCGACTCGACCAGCCTCGGCTCGGCGACCGGCGCCTCCGCAGCCGGGGCACCCGCAGTCGGCGCATCCGCAACCGGCGTCTCCGCAGCCGGCGCCTCGGCAGCCGGCGCCTCCGCAGCTGCGACCTCCGCGCTCTCCGTGGCCGGCTCCTCGGCGAGCAGGCGGCCGAGCGCGGCGAGGAACTCCGCCGCCAGCCGGCTCGCGATGCTGGCCAGCATCCGCTGGCCGATGCCGGCGACCGGGCCCGTGACGGTCGCGTCGATCTCATAGCTGACCTGCGTGCCGTGCTCGCCGGCGGGCTCCAGCCGCAGCGTGATCCCGGCGGTCGCGGCCCCCCGGTTGCCGGCCGCCGACACCGTGGCCACGACCAGGCCGGCGGCCTCCTGCCACTCGGCGACTACGGCCTCGCCGACGTACGTACCGCTGACCGCGGCGATCGCGGTCGTGACCGTCAGCTGGCAGCGGCCGGCCCCGGTGACGTCCAGCCGTTCGCAGCCGGGAATCGCGCGGGCCAGCAGGTCCGGGTTCCGCAGCGCGGCCTGCACCGTCCCGGCGGGCGCGGTCAGCGTCGCGGCGCCAGTGACCCTCATGTCTGCCCTCCAGCGGCGCCCAGCGTGTCTGCCTAGGATCGCACGCTCGCCGCCCGCCCGGCATGGCACGCTGGTCGTAGGCCAGCCGCATAACCAGACCGGCCCGGACAAAGGGAGAAACGCCATGGCTAACGGGCTGCCGTCGGTCGATCACGTCGTCGTGCTGATGCTGGAGAACCGCTCCTTCGACCACATGCTGGGCTACCTTTACGCCGCCAAGGGCAACGTCTCGCCGGCTGGTCAGCCCTACGAGGGGCTGGCCGGCACCGAGTCCAATCCGGACGCCAATGGCCAGCCGGTACCGGTCTTCCGGATCGAGCCGACGACGCCGAACGCGTACTTCATGCCGGGCGCTGACCCCGGCGAAGGTTACATGGCCACCAACGACCAGCTATTCGGCAGCGACACCGCGCCAGCCACCCCCGCCGCGCCAGCCACCCCCGCCGCGCCAGCCACCCGCCGGCCAGCCGCCGCCAGCCACCCCCGCCGGACCAGCCGCCTCCGCCGAGCCGCAGATGCAAGGGTTCGTCAAGGACTTCGCGTACACGCTCGGCTGGCAGTCGCGCAGCCACGGCTGGACGATCCTGCCTGGCACCGTGGCCGGGGACATCATGGGCTGCTTCACGCCGGAAGCGCTGCCCGTGCTGTCGGCGCTGGCCCAGGGCTACGCGGTCTGCGATCACTGGTACTCCTCGGCGCCGACCGAGACGCTGCCCAACCGCGCGTTCGCGTGCGCGGCGACCAGCCAGGGTCACATGGACGACAAGACCAGGACCTTCACCTCGCCCAGCATCTTCGGCCTGCTCGGCCAGCACGGGCAGACCTGGGGCATCTTCGGGTACGACGCCGAGCCGCTGACCAAGCGCACGTTCACCGACATCGCCTCGGCGGCCGGCGGGACGACCGGCAAGTTCGCCGACTTCGCCGCCGCCGCGGCGGCCGGGACGCTGCCCGCCTTCACGTTCCTCGAGCCAGGCTGGTCCGCGACCGGCAACAGCCAGCACCCCGCCTATGACGTCGCGCTCGGCGAGCGCCTCATCCACGACGTCTACGAGACCGTGCGAACCGGGCCGGCCTGGCCGCAGACGCTGCTGGTCATCACCTACGACGAGCACGGCGGCTGCTACGACCACGTGCCGCCGCCGTCCGGTGCGGCGCCGCCGGACAACTCGGCCGGCGAGTTCGGGTTCGACTTCACCCGCTTCGGGGTCCGGGTGCCGGCCGTGCTCGTCTCACCGCTGATCGCGCCGGGAACCGTCTTCCGCGTTCCGGCCGGCGGCGCGCCGCTGGACCACACGTCGATTCTCAAGACCGTGCAGCAGCGCTGGTCCCTGCCCGCCCTGACGGCCAGGGATGCCGCGGCGCCCGGCTTCGGCGACGTGCTGACGCTGACGACGCCGCGGACCGACGACGCGCTCGCCGGGGTGACCGTCCCGACGTCCGGCGCGACGCCTCCGGCGGCCATTGCGCCGTCCCATCTCCAGGAGGTCCAGGCCGACCTGATCTCGCGCCAGTACCCGGCCGGACGGCACAACGACGCCGACCGGCTGGCCGCGGATCACACCAATGCCGCCTATTCGGAGTACATCAGGAGCCACTGAGTCCATCCTGGTGAAAAGGGCGGCCAGCGGGCCCGCCCAGTGCACGACAGCACAGCGAAAGGGCGGCACCGTGCGGACCATTGAGCTTTCCAACCACCCAGGCGACGCGCTACGGCTGGCCAGGCAGCGCCTCGCGGACGCCAGCCAGCAGGATCAGGCCGAATTCGAGGAGGCGCTGGCGCGGCACGAGTTACTGGTCAGGCGGGCCAGGAACGCGCGGGACCGGGCCCGCTCGCAGCGCCGCTGGCTCGCGTGGCTCAGCGGCGTGCTCAATGTCAGGAAACTGGGGCGAGTCGCGCCCGTCCCGCCCGCGGGCGGCGCCGTCGCGCCGTCCGACGCCGAGGAGATCCTACGGGCCGGCGTCACCGGCGAGCAGCTGGTCGCGACCGAGTTCGGCAAGGTGCTGAGCGACGACTGGGTCCTGGTCCGGGGGTACTGCAACCGCCGCGGCGAGATCGATCACCTGCTGCTCGGGCCGCCGGGCCTGATCGCCATCGAGAGCAAGCATCTGAACGCCACGATCAGCTGCGACGGCGACAACTGGCACTACCGCAAGTTCGACAAGTTCGGGAACCTCGTCGACGAGGGCCCGATCGCCGACCGGCGCGGGCGCTCCCCCAGCGTCCAGCTCGGCGAGCCGGCCACCATGCTCGAGGAGTTCCTCAGCAGCCAGGGCGGGGCCGGCGGCGCGGGCGACACGGTCTCGATGCTGCGCGTGGTGCTGTTCACGCACCCCAAGTCCAGGCTCGGCCAGTGCCGGAACACCAGCGTTCACGTCGTCACCTCAGCGGCGACCCTGGCCATTCAGCTGGGCGACATGCCTCCGGTGCTCGCCGCCGTGCACCGCGCCAGGCTCGAGGAACTGATCGCCCGCGACCACCGGTACCACGAGGCCAGGCGCAAGCGGCCGGGGGCCGCTAAGCCGGCCGGCCGCCGCGGCGGGCCAGGCGGAGCTCGTACAGGTCGCTCGGCGAGATCGGCATCGAGGTAATCGCGATCCCCTCGGCGTCCTCGATCGCGGCGGCGAACACGGCCGAGCCGGGGATCACGCCGGCCTCGCCCGCGCCCTTGATGCCCAGCGGATTGAGCGGCGACGGCGTCTCCAGATGATCGATGGCGATGCCGGCCGGAACCTCGCTGACATAGGGCATCAGGAAATCCATGAACGACGCGTTCTGCAGCTGGCCGGTCTCGTCATAGGCCATCCGCTCGTACAGCGCGCCGCCGACGCCCTGTGCGACTCCGCCGTGGATCTGCCCCTCGACGATCCGCGGGTTGATCAGCGTGCCGCAGTCGTGCACGACGCAGTACCGCACGATCGTGATCTCGGCCGTCAGCGGATCGGTCTCCACGACGACCGCGTGCATGCCGGAGGCGAACGTGGACCGCAGCGGCGAGAAGTACTCGCGGCCCTCGATCCCCGGCTCGTCGCCGTCGGCGACCGGCGGCTTGCCGATGTCGCTGCCCGCGAACTGCGTCGCCGCCTGGGCCGCCTCGTCGAAGGCGTACCGGAGCGGATTCGAGAGCACGGCGACCGTGCCGATCGCGATTCCGGAGTCCGGGTCGCCCTTGATCTGGACGATCCCGCCCGTAATCTCCAGGTCGTCGGGCGAGGCCTCAAGCGCCGCCGCGGCGACCCGGATCGCCTTGGCCCGGGCGGCGCTGGCCGCCAGCGCGACCGCCGACCCGCTCATCACGGCGGCACGGGACGCAAACGTGCCGACCGCGTAGCCGAACGCGCGGGTGTCGCCGGTCACCACCTCGATATCGCCGATCGGCACGCCGAGCTCGTCGGCGACGATCTGCGCGAACACGGTTTGGTGACCCTGGCCCTGGGTGGTCAGCCCGGTCGCGACCTTGACCTTCCCCGACGTCTCGACCACCACGTGGGCGCCCTCGTAGGGGCCGACTCCGGTGCCCTCGACGTAGCACGCTAGCCCGATCCCCAGCCGTCTGCCCTGCGCCGCGGCGGCGGCCCGCTCGGCCTCGAAGCCGTCCCAGCCGACCAGGGCCTTCAGCCTGGCCAGCGCGGCCGGGTAGTCGCCGGAGTCGTAGATCAGCGGCCTGCCGTCCTGGAAGATCAGCCCCTGGTCATAGGGCATCTCGCCGGGCTGGATCAGGTTCCGCTCCCGCACCACCGTCCGGTCGAGCCCGAGCGCCGCCGCGATCGCGTCCATCGTCCGCTCCATCACGAACACGCCCTGCGGCCGACCGGCGCCCCGGTACGGCGTGACGATCACCGTGTTGGTGTAGAGCGAGCTGAACTCGACCCGGTACGCGCCCGGCTTGTACGGCCCGAGCAGCTGCGTCGAGGTGATGATCGGCACGATCAGGCCGTACGGGATGTACGCCCCGTTGTCGTGCCAGAACCGCACGTCCAGGCCGAGGACCCGGCCGTCGTCGTCGAAGCCGACCCTGACCTGATGACGCTGGCCGCGCTCGTGCGCGCTCGCCACGAAGTGCTCGATCCGGTCCTCGGTGAACTTGACCGGCTGCCGCAGGAGCCTGGCCGCCCACGGTACGAGGACCTCCTCCGGCCAGGGGTGCACGATCTTGACGCCGAACCCGCCGCCCACGTCCGGCGTGATGACGTCCACGTCGGCCAGGGCCAGCTCGAGCTTGGCGGCAACCGCCGCGCGGACGCCCGTCGAGGTCTGCGTCGAGGTCCAGATCCGCAGCCGCCGGGACTCGGTGTCCCAGCGGGCCAGCACCCCGCGGCCTTCCAGCGGCGTCGAGGCCGACCGCTCGATGTACAGGTCAAGCTCGAGCGTCCGGGGCGCGGCCGCGATCGCGGCCGCGGCGTCGCCGTTGCTCTGCACCAGATGCCCGGCGACATTGCCCGGCACGTCGGGATGCACCAGGTGCTCGGCGGCCAGGGCCGCGTCGACGCCGACCACGGCCGGCAGCGGCTCGTAGTCGACCATGATCAACTCGGCCGCGTCCTCGGCCAGGTACCGGTCGCGGGCGATCACCATGACCACGGGCTCGCCGACGTAGTTCACCTCGTCGCTGGCCAGCGGGTAGCCGGTCCGGCCGTGGGTCAGCGCCGGGTGCGGGATCAGCAGCGGCAGCGGCTCGCCGACCCGGCCCGGCAGGTCCTCGTAGGTGTAGATGGCGACCACGCCGCTGACGTCCAGCGCGCCGGCGACGTCGATGCCGAGCACCCTGGCGTGCGCGTGCGGGCTGCGGACGAACGCGGCGGCGAGCGCGTCGTGGCCGAGATCGTCGAGGTAGGCGCCGTTGCCGCGGAGCAGCCGGTCGTCCTCCAGCCGCGCGATCGGCTCCCCGAACATCGCGGTCACGGCCCGGCCTCCGGAGTCGGCCGAGCCTGCGGCGTCGGCCCGGCCTGCGGCGTCCGCCCGGCCTCCCGCATGAGCTCGGCCGCGCGCAGGACCGCACGCACGATGTTCTGGTAGCCGGTGCACCGGCACAGGTTGCCGCCGATGATCTCCCGTGCCTGCTCCGGCGACGGGTCTGGGTTCTCGGCCAGCCCGGCGGTGATCGTGGTCAGGAACCCGGGGGTGCAGAATCCGCACTGCAGCCCGTGGCAGTCGGCGAACGCCTGCTGGACCGCCGACAGCGTCCCGTCCGGCTCGGCGAGGCCCTCCACGGTCGTGATCCGGGCCCCGTCGGCGGTGACCGCCAGCATCAGGCAGGAGCGCACCGCGACGCCGTCGAGCAGGACCGTGCACGCGCCGCAGACCCCGTGCTCGCAGCCGACATGAGTCCCGGTCAGCCCCAGGTCGTGCCGCAGGCAGTCGGACAGGAGCCGGCGGGCGGGCACTCCGACGGCCCGCGGCGCGCCGTTGACGATCAGGCTGATGTCGAACAGTCCGGGCGAGGATTGCGTTATCCCGCCATGATCGCTGGCGCTAGCCATCGGACCGCCCCTTCGCGTGCGCGAGCGCGCCGGCCAGCGCCCGCTCGGTGAGCACCCCGGCCAGGTGCCTGCGATAGGCGGCGGTCGCATGGATATCGGATCCCGGCGAGACGCGCGCCATCGCCAACCGCCCCGCCGCGGCCAGGTCGCCGCCCGCCCCGCAGGCCTCGGTCAGGTCGGCAATCAGCGGCGTGCCGGCCACCGACAGGTACGCGGCGCGCGCCCGGCTGATCCCGCCGCCGTCGTCCAGCTCGACCAGGACCGCGACGCCGCACACCGCGTAGTCCCCGTTGCGGCGGCTCACCTCGGCGAACGCGCATCCCGCTCGCGCGGCCAGCACCGGCAGGCTGACCTGCGTGGCAAGCTCGTCCGGCCGGATGTCGGACTCCAGCGGGCCAAGAAAAAAATCCTCAGCGGAAACGGAGCGCTCGCCGCCGGTGCCGGCCAGCAGCACGGTCCCGCCTAGCAGGGCCAGCACGGCGGTCATCTCGCCGGACGGGTCGGCATGCACGATGCTGCCGACCGTGGTTCCCCGGTTCCTGATCACCGGGTGCGCGACCAGCCGCAGGGCCTGGCCGATCAGCGGCTGAACCGCGGCCACGACCGGGTCGGCCAGCACCTGCGCGTGCCTGGCCAGGGCGCCGATCATGACCTGGCCGTCGGCCACGCTGACGTACGCGAGCTCGGTCAGCCGGTTGATGTCGACGATGTGCTCGGGGGTGGCCAGCCGCATGTTGAGCAGCGGCACCAGCGACTGACCGCCGGCCAGCACTTTCCCGTCCTGACCCGTCGCGGCGAGCACGGCGACGGCCTCCGCGACCGACTCCGGCCGGGAGTAGGCGAATGGCGGTGGCTTCACTGCCGCGGGTGCTCGCCTTCGGCGGTCTCGATGGTTCCGGTCGAGATCATCGCTCCCCCTCGTCACTTGATCGCCAGGGTACCGAGTACCGGACGGACCACCTCGCCCGCGGGCGGCGCCCGTCACGTGCGAACGCTAGACCGGGTGGCTACCGTGATCAATGGGGTGCCGGGGGCGAATGCCGTTCGGCCTGGCAGGCGGGGCAACCAGCGGGCGGCAGCCGCCGTCTTAGGGGTTATGAAGCGACATCGCCGCCGGGTGCCAGACCTGGCCGCCGCGCCCGTGCTCGGACTCGCGCTCGCGCTCGCGGCCGGGTGCGGCGGATCGCATGCCGGGGCCGGCGGGGCCAGCGGCCCGGCCAGCGCCGCCCCGAGCCGGTCGTGCGGCACCGCGGCGGGGGCGGCCGGCCCTGCGGCTTCCGGGGCAGCGTCCGGGGCAGCGGCCGAAGTGTCCGGGGCGGCGTCCGGGGCGTCCGGGGCGGCGTCCGGGGCGTCCGGGGCAGGCCAGGGCAGCCAGCAGCCGGTCCTGAACGGCGTGCAGTTCGTGTCCGCGTCGACGGGCTGGGTGGTCGGCTCTGACCGGATCCTGCACACTGGGGACGGCGGCAGGCACTGGGACCTCCAGTTCCGGACCGCGGCCGCGGCCCGGCTGACCGCCGTCGACTTCACCGATGCCAGCCACGGCTGGGTGGTGGGCGCGTCGACGCTCCTCGTCACGGCCGACGCCGGCGCGCACTGGCGGCCGCTCGCGGAGCCGTGCCAGGTCATCCGCGCGGTGCATTTCGTCAGCCCGGCCGACGGCTTCGCGGTGGCCGGCGGCAGCCTGTCCGCGCCCGGCGCGCCGTCCCTCGGCGGGATCCTGCTGAGAACGACCGACGGCGGCCATGCCTGGCACGCGATGACCGCCCCGGCCGACGTTCAGACGGTCTGCTTCAGCGACCTGCGCCGCGGCTGGCTCGGCGCGGGCGGCAGCATCTACGGCACCGCCAACGGCGGCCGGACCTGGGCGCTGGCCGTCCGCGGGCCGGGCCGCCCTGGCAGCCCGCCCGGCAGCCATGCCCTCGCCGAGGTCGAGTGCGCCGGCCCGGCCGCGGGCTGGGCCGAGCTGAGCGGCCCGGGCGCCGCCCTGAGTCACATGCCGCAGATCGGCTATCACGCGTCCGGCCGGACCTGGCAGCCGATCTTCGCGGAGCAGTACACGGCCAGCCCGAGCCTGCGACGCCAGGTGCGGGCCGACTCACCAGGCGTCTACCCGGGACCCTTCAGCGCCGTCAGCCCGGACGAGGCGGTGTTCGTCGGCTACTGCGGACCGTGCTCGCTGCCCGGGACCCCGCAGCTGCAGGGCACGGCCCCGATGGACCTGGCCGCGCACGGCGGCACGATACTGCTCCGCCGCGGGCTGGTCGCCGGGCTGGCGGTGGCGAGCGGCGCCGCTTTCGTGACCGCCGAGGACGGCTGGGTGGTCGGCACCCAGACCAGCTACCCGCTGTCCTCGTCCGGCTCGGGCAGCGCGCCGAAGACCGTCAGCCGGATCATGCATACCGCCGACGGCGGCCGGACCTGGCAGGTGCAGTACGCGCTCGGCCCCTGAGCGCCGGCTCACAGCCCCAGCGCGACGGCCAGCCGCCGGTAACCGTCGAGCAGGTCCGCGTCCGGCGCGGTGAGCAACTGGACGCAGACGTGATCGGCGCCCGCGGCCAGGTGCCCGGTGAGCTGGCCGGCCGCCTGCGCCGGGTCGCCGTGCGCGACGAGCGCGTCGATCAGCGCGTCGCTGCCGCCATCGGCCAGGTCGGCTTCCGTCCAGCCCAGCCGGCGCAGGTTGGAGGTGTAGTTCGCCAGCCCGAGGTAGGGGCGGTGCACGCGTGGCCGGCCGATCGCGCGGGCGGCCTCCGGGTCGGCCTCGATGACGGCCTTGTGCTCGGTGGCGATCAGCGGCCCGGGCCCGAGCAGCTGCCTCGCCTGCCGGGTGTACTCGATGGTCACCAGGTACGGATGCGCCCCGGCGGTGCGCTCGCCGGCGAGCCGCAGCATCCTGGGTCCCAGCGCCGCCAGGACCATGCTCCCGCCGGGCACTCCGCCGGCCAGCAGCGCGTCGACGTAGCTCACGAGGGTCTCGTAGGGCCGGCGGTACTGCTGCGTGGCCTCACGGTGGCCCGCGCCCACCCCGAGCAGGAACCGGCCGGGATAGGCAGCCTCGATCCTGGCGAACGACGCGGCGACGTCATGCGGATCGCTCTGCCACATGTTGACGATGCCGGTGGCCACGACGAGCGTGCTTGTCGCGGCGAGCAGTTCGTCCACGGCCAGCAGGTCGGCCGGCGGCGAGCCGCCGAGCCACAGTGTCCCGTAGCCCAGCCGCTCGAGTTCCGCGGCGAGAGCCGGCGTCACCTGGCTGAATCCGCGCCAGACCCCGAACCGGCCGAGGTGCCGCCGCCAGTGCTCCGTCATCGCCTGTGGTGTCGTCATCGAGTCGTCCGCTCCTTTCTCGAAACGCCCGGCCCGCCATTCGCCGGCCGTTCACTGCATGCGCTAAAATGTGCGCCGGAAATGCACGGGAAGCCCGGGATTTCGTCGCTCGTCGCGGTCCTTCATGGATGAGAGTTTTGGTAGCTAGCGAGCGGTGTATTCACCGCCGATGTGGGGCAAGAGCTAGCACCGGGGCCAAAATCCGTTCATCACTGGCTTCCATGTGGCCTGAGTTCTTCTGAATGACGGGGCAAGAATGGCACGCGGACCTGTTCGGATCGTAGCCCGGGTCGGCATCGCGGCCGCCCTGCTGGCGGCTAGCTATCAGGTTTTCTGGCGTTATCGGTGCCAGAACTGGGGCGCGACGCCCGGCGAAGTGGCGCTGAGCCTTCCCGGCGACGAACTGTTGCCGAAGGCCGACGTCGTCACGACCAGGGTCATGACGATCGGCGTGCCGCCGGAGGCGGTCTGGCCGTGGATCGTCCAGATGGGCAGCGGCCGCGCTGGCGCCTACAGCTATGACTGGATCGAGAACCTCTTCGGCCTGGACATGCACAGCGCCGACGTCATACTGCCGCAGTTCCAGAACCTGAACGTCGCCGATGAGTTCCCGATCGGTACCGGCACTCTGCGGATCGAGGAGATCGATGCGCCCCGGCTGCTCGTCACCCGGGTGCCCGAATGGAACTGGGTGCGGACCTTCTGCCTGCTTCCCGATGAGCGCGGCACCCGGCTCGTGCTCAGGAACCGGATCGCCTACCCGGGCATGAATCCCCTGCTGCAGTTCGGCAACCGGCTGGTAAGCGAGCCCGGCGGCCTGCTGATGGAACGCAAGATGCTGCTCGGGATCAAGGAGCGCGCCGAGCAGCCGGCTGGCCGGTGAGTGCCGCCCGCGGGTTGTCGGTCACGAACGTCCGCACCTGCTCGGCGTCCAGGCCAGCCTCGGTCAGCAGCGGCAGGAATCCTGCCAGCAGGTAGCCGTAGCCGCAGCCGCCGGCGGCGCTCAGGTGATCGCGCAGGCAGACATCGTGGGACAGCAGCAGCTGGGCGCCGAACCCGGCCCGCACCAGCTCGAGCACGAGGTCAGCGGCCCGCCGGTCGTCGTAGGGCGACCCGGTCCCGATGCCGTCGAAGGAGACGTAGCACCCCTGCCTGGCCAGCGCGAGGTGGTAGCCAGGAACCGGAACGCTGTCGGCGTGGCCCACGATGACCCGGCCCGGGTCGACGCCCTCCTCCGCGAGCAGCGCGAGCTGCGCGATCCCGACCGGCCAGCGGGCGGCGTGCGTGCTGATCGTCAGGCCGGTCCGGCGATGGGCACGGGCGGCGGCGCGGAAGGAGCGTTCCTCGGCGGCCGAGATGAAGCCCCGGTCCGAGCCGATCTCGCCGATGATGCCCGCCCGCACGCCCGTATCCCGGACACCCTCGGTGATATCCCGCACCAGATCGTCGGCGATCGCGTCGACGCCCATCCGGTCGAACCAGCCGCGGTCGAGATAGGGATCCCGGTAATGCCCGCAGCCCATCACGATCGAGACACCGGTCGCCTCTGACACCCGGCGCAGCGCGGCCGGATCCCGGCCGATCTCGTCCAGCGTGAGGTCGACCAGCGTGCCGCCACCGGCCCTGCGCAGCAGCCTGAGCTCCTCGCCGGCCAGGTGCTCGTCGTTGAGCAGCCCGTTGCCGCGGTACTCGCGGACCAGGTCGATGAACACGTGCTCGTGCGGGAGCACGACGCCCAGGTCCTCCGGACGGACCGGACCAGTCACCGTCATGACGTCCATCCGGTCATTGTGACGGCACGCGGCGCGGGCCGAGGCTCGGGCCGCGCTGAAGCGGCCCGCGGCACCACGTCATGATGGGGCGGTGGAAGCTAGCGACCCCGATGCCGCCCGGCAGGGCGACCGGACGGCCGGCCTGCCCGCCGGGGTCTGCCCGTTCACTATCGGCCAGCCGGTCATGCGGCAGCGGTGGGAGCGGCTGACCTTCCTGCACTGGCGGTTCGAGCCGGCGCAGGTCCAGCGGCTGCTGCCGGACGGCCTGGCGGCCGACCTGTACGACGGCGCCGCGTGGGTCGGCCTCGTCCCGTTCTTCATGCACGTCGCGACGCCCGGCGGGCGCGAGGCGCCATGGGTGTCCAGGTTCTGCGAGACCAACGTCCGCACCTATGTCAGGGACACCACCGGGCGGACCGGGATCTGGTTCTTCTCGCTTGACGCCGCCCGGGCAGGCGCGGTCGCGGTGGCCAGGACGACCTACCGGCTGCCGTATTTCTGGTCCGCGATGGACATTGCCGGGGACGCCGGCGAGATCTCCTACCGCTGCCGCCGCCGGCTGCCCGGCCCGCGCAGCGCTACCAGCGAGGTGACCATCAGCATCGGTGACCGGTACGGCGACTCCGAGCTCGGGCCGCGCGATCATTTCCTGACCGCGCGCTGGATCCTGTTCAGCGTCGCTGGCGCCAGGTACCGGTCGGCGCGAGCGTGTCATGACCCGTGGCCGCTGTACCGGGCTGAGGCGCTCCGGGTCGATGACCGGCTGGTCGCCGCCGCTGGGCTGCCGGCTCCGTCCGGCGTGCCGCTGGTGCACTACTCTCCGGGGGTCGACGTGACGATCGGCCGCCCCGAACGATAGGGCAGGCTGGCCGGATCCGGGCCCGTGCGCCAAGATGGCGGTGGCAATCCGGCCCGGCGAGGGAGTTCCCTGGACATGCGGCACGTCGAGGCGCGGGCGGGCGCCTACGCCGACTCGGTGACGCTGATGCAGGTCAGCGCACAGGCCCAGGCCGTCCCGGGCGTGCAGGCGGCGCTCGTCGCGATGGCGACCGAGCTGAACCTCGGACTGCTGGCCGATCTCGGCTTCACGGCGCCAGACGGCAGCACGCAGAACCATCTGCTGGTCGCCGTCGAGGCGGCGGATGGCGATGCGCTGGCGGCCGCTCGCGCGGTCGTCGACAGCGCCCTGACCGCGCGGCCCGCCGAGCAGCCGGGCGGTCCCGCGAGCCAGCCGCCCAGGACGACGCTCAGCGCGGCCCGCCGGGCCGGCGCCGGCCTGGCGCTGATCTCCGTGCCAGGCCAGCACGCCTTCGCCGAGGCGGTCGACGCGCTCGACTCAGGCTGCGACGTGATGATCTTCTCCGACAACGTCCCGGTCGAGCAGGAGGTGTGGCTCAAGGACCGCGCCGCCGAGCGCGGCCTGCTGGTGATGGGGCCGGACTGCGGGACAGCGATCGTGTCCGGCGTCGGACTCGGGTTCTCGCACACGGTGCCGTCCGGGCCGATCGGCGTGGTCGCGGCCTCGGGGACGGGAGCTCAGCAGGTGGTCTGCCTGCTGGACGCGGCCGGGGCGGGCGTCAGCGCGGTACTCGGGGTCGGCGGCCGCGACCTGTCGGCCGCGGTCGGCGGCCGGTCGGCGCGAGCCGCGCTCGCCGCCCTCGACGAAGATCCGGCGACCGAGCTGATCCTGCTCCTCTCGAAGCCGCCGGCCCCGGCGGTCGCGGACAGCCTCCGGGCCTATGCCGAGTCGCTCACGACCCCCGTTCAGTTCGCGCTGATCGGCCCCGGCCAGCCAGACCTCACCGCCGCGGCCGAGACCGCGCTGCGCGCCACGGGCCGGGAGGTACCGCCGTGGCCGAGCTGGACGGCGGCCCGAACCGGCGCGCCGGACGAGCCGGGCGAGCCCGGCGCGCCGGTCGCGGCAGTCGTCCGGACCGGGACCGGCCAGCCCGGCGCTCCGGTCGCGGCAGTCGCCCGGACCGGGACCGGCCAGCCCGGCGCTCCCGCCGGGACTCGGGCGCTCCGCGGCCTGTTCGCCGGCGGGACTCTCTGCGACGAGGCGATGGTCATCGCATCCGGGCGGCTCGGCCCGGTGTACTCGAACATCCCGCTCCGGCCGGACTGGCGCGTCGATCCGCACGCCCCGCACGCCCCGAGCATTCCGCCCGGCCAGCAGGCGCGGCACGTCATGATCGACTTCGGCGACGACGAGCTGACGGCCGGGCGGCCGCACCCGATGATCGACCAGCGGCTGCGGATCGACCGGCTGGCCGCCGAGGCGGCCGACCCGGCTACGGCGGTGATCATGCTCGACGTCGTGCTCGGGCACGGCGCTCATCCCGACCCCGCCGCCGAGCTCGCGCCCGCGATCGCCGCCGCCATCGCCGGGCGCGGCGACCGGGAACTGGCCGTCGTCGTCTCGCTGATCGGGGCCAGATCCGACCCGCAGGGACTGGTCGGCCAGGCGACCGCGCTGGCCGCCGCGGGCGCGAGCGTGTTCGCGTCGAACGCGCGGGCCGCCGGGTTCGCCTGCGACCTGCTGGCCGGCACTGACCGCGCTGGCGCTGACCGAGGCGGAGAGGGTACTGGCCGGGCCGGAGGCGGTACTGGCCGGGCCGGAGGCGGTACTAGCCGAGCCGGAGGCGGTACTAGCCGAGCCGGAGGCGGTACTAGCCGGGCCGGAGGCGGGCGATGACCGGGCTGCTACACGGCGAGCCGCACGTGATCGCGGCCGGGATCGGCCTGCTCGCCGACGCGGCGGCGGGACAGGCAGCTCAGGTGACCAGAGTCGACTGGGCGCCGCCGATGCCCGGCACCGACGCTGACCTCGCCGCCGTGCTGGCCGACTCGCGCCGGGCCGGGGCTAACGCCCTGGCCGTGCAGCGGATGCTCGGGGCCAGGGCGCTGCTGGTCGACGTGGTTCAGTGCGGGCCGGCCCTGGGCCTGGCGCCCGGCGAGTTCCTGCATGCCGGGCCGCCGATCAGCTGGGAACGGGCCTCGGGCCCGATGCGCGGCGCACTGATGGGCGCGGCCGTCTTCGAGGGCCTGGCGGACGACCCCGACGCTGCCGCAAGCGAGTCAGCACTGGGAATTGTTTCGCTGGAACCATGTCATCACCGGGCCGCGGTCGGCCCGATGGCCGGTGTCGTCTCGCCGTCGATGTGGGCTTTCGTGCTGGCGGACCCGGCCGACGGCCGGCGCGCGTACTGCTCGCTCAACGAGGGGCTCGGCAAGGTGCTGCGCTACGGCGCGTACTCGGCCGAGGTGATCGACCGGCTGCGGTGGATGTCGACCGTCCTCGGGCCGCTGCTGCAGGCCGCCGTGCGCCTGGCACGGGCCGGTCGACGTGACCGCGATCCTGACCCAGATGGTCCAGATGGGTGACGAGGCGCACAACCGCAACCGGGCCGGCACTCTCATGCTGCTCCGCGACCTGCTGCCGGACATGGTCGAATCGGGATTCCCCACCGCCGACATCGCCGACGCCGCGCGGTTCATCGCCGGGAACGACCACTTCTTCCTGAACCTGGCCATGCCTGCCTGCAAGCTGGCCCTCGACGCGGCGCGCGACATACCCGGCTCGACGATGGTAGTGGCGATGGCGCGCAACGGCACCGACTTCGGGATCCAGGTATCGGGAACGGGCAGCCAGTGGTTCACCGCGCCCGCGCTGGTGCCGCAGGGCCTGTTCCTGGCCGGTTACGGGCCGGCCGACGCGAACCCGGATATCGGCGACTCGGCGATCACGGAGACGGCCGGCCTGGGCGGCTTCGCGATGGCGGCCGCCCCGGCGATCGTCCGCCTGGTCGGCGGCACGGTGGCGACGGCGCTGGCCACCACCCGCCGGATGTACGAGATCACGCTCGCGGAACACCCGCTGTTCGGCGTGCCCGCGCTCGAGTTCCGCGGCACGCCGGCCGGGATCGACGTCACGCTCGTCGCGCGGACCCAGATCCTGCCGCAGATCAACACGGGCATGGCGGGCAAGGTCGCGGGAACCGGGCAGGTCGGCGCGGGCCTTGTGACTCCGCCCGCCGAGGTCTTCCCGCTCGCCCTGCACGAACTCGCCGCCCGCGTCCCACCGTCGCCCCCACCGCGATGACAGTCACCTCCGGCCCGATGAGTCACACCCCCCGAATGAATGTGACATTCATCTGGACAGGCGATGATGAATGTGCCATCCATTCGGGCGGGCCGGTGGAATATGGCGCGCTATTCGCCCAATCCGGGCTGGAGGCGGGCCAGGCTTGATGCGGCCGGCCGGTGCGGCCGGGTCAGGACACGGTCAGGACGGCGGCGCCGGTGATCCGGTCGGCCGCGAGGTCCGACAGGGCCCGGTCGGCGGCGTCCAGCGGATACGGCGTGACGCTGACCCGCAGCCGCAGGCGCTCGGCGAGCCGCAGGAACTCCTCGGCGTCCCCGCGCGTGTTCGAGGTCACGCTACGCAGCGTCCGCTCCTGGAACAGCTCATCGGAGTAGTTCAGCGACGGGATGTCGGTGAGGTGGATGCCGGCGATGGCGACGGTTCCGCCGCGGTCCAGATTGCGCAGCGCGGGCGGGACCACGTCGCCGACCGGCGCGAAGATGATCGCCGAGTCGAGCGGCTCGGGTGACGAGTCATACGAGTCCTGAGCGGATGCCGCGCCGAGTTCCAGGGCCAGCTGCCGGGCCGCCGGCGCCCTGGTGAACACGTGGACTGCGGCCCCGGCCGCCATCGCGACCTGCGCCGCCAGGTGCGCGGAGCCGCCGAACCCGTACAGGCCGAGCCGACCGCCGGGCGGCACCTCGGCCCGCTTGAGCGCCCGGTAGCCGATGATGCCCGCGCACAGCAGCGGGGCGAGCTCGGCGTCGCTGAAACCGGACGGCAGCCGGTGCACGTACGCGTCGGCGGCGACGACGTACTCGGCGTAGCCGCCGTCCCGATCCCAGCCGGTGTAGACCGACTGCGGGCAGAGGTTCTCGCGGCCGCGACGGCAGTACCGGCACGAACCATCCGTCCCGGCCAGCCAGGCCACCCCGACCCGGTCTCCCTCGGCGAACCTGGTCGGGCCGGGACCAGCCTGGATGACCTCGCCGACGACCTCGTGACCGGGGGTCACGTCGGGACGGCGCGGCAGCAGATCACCCTCGGCCAGGTGCAGGTCGGTGCGGCAGACGCCGCAGCAGATGACCCGGATCAGCAGCTCGCCGGGGCCGGGCTCAGGAACCGGGCGGTCGACAAGGCGCAGCGGCCCGGTGGCCATCGGACCCGGCTCGTGCACGACCCATGCCCGCATGAGACCAGCTTAGGCGCGCTAGCGGGGCGGCCTCATGGCGACCCGGATCCGCCCGACCCCCTTGAGCACGCGATCTGCGGCGCGGTACAGCCCGGGGTGCTGCCTGATCCGCCGCACCGCCCAGCGCGGCGGCGCGGCAGCGGCCCAGTGCAGGGCGGCGAGCGCGGACGGGCGGGTGACCGTGCCCTCGGCCACGGTCAGGTCGTAGCTCTTCAGCTCTTCCTTATACCGCATCTCGCCCTTGCCCAGGTCGATGGCGCGGACGCCGAGAGTTCCGATCTCCTCGGTCATCCGCACCAGCTGGATCAGCCCGGGCGAGTACTTCGCGAACCGCGTGTCGTAGGCCGGGAACCATTCGGCCAGCACACCGCCGTAGGCGATGCCGAAGTGGCCGGCGACCGGCACACCGCCCGCGTACAGGATCGACAGCACGCCGCGGAAGGGGCCGGTGCGGTACGTCATGAGGCTCTCGACGACCGCCACGATCCACGGCTGGTCGAACCGGTCGCTGCGCCCGGTGCGCAAGTACTGGTCCGACTTCCAGCCCATCAGGGTGCGCAGGTCCTCGATGTCAGCCGCGTCCACGGCCAGCTTCAGCGCGCCGGCCTCGCGCTCGATCTTGCGCGTCTTGCGGCCCAGGTCCCGCCAGAATCGCGGTGACCTGGCCAGGGACTCGTCGTGGTAGGCACCGAATCCCCTGGTCAGGTCGATGACGGGCGAGGAAGCGGTCGCGGCCTGGAACCGGTCGAACGGCCGCTGACCGTCAACCAGGTGATCGAAGTGCCAGGCCGAGATCCCGCAGCCCTTGAGCAGTTCGGCTGGCTCCCATTCGAGCCCGGGCACGTGGACGAGACCCTGGCAGTCGCTCAGGCCGGCCCTGATCGGAGCGGCCGCGCCCAGGCGGCCCCGCTCGAACGCGAAGAACCCGACTGGGCCCGTGCTGTCCGTCAGCACGGCCACCCGGGCCGCGGGCTGAGACTGGCCGATGACGACCGCGAACTCCGGGCACAGGAACGGGTTGGCCAGCGGTCCGGTCTGATCCTGCATGGCGTGCCACGCGTCGATCTCCGCGCGGCCAAGGTCCGCCGGTCGAACGACTGAAATCTGCACCGGTGCCTCCCCTCTAGTCCTGCGGGCCTGCCTGCCCGGCCGCCCGCTCTCGGCCTCCTCGCGCCCCGGCTACCGGCTTCCCTTCCGGTGCCGCCGCCACGACCTGCGCGCCCGCCCCCGCAGCTTTCCGCCTAGCACGCCCGCGGCGGTCCGCAGCGCGTACGGGATCATGACGAAGAAGGGCAACGGGTCATCCGTGGCCAGCCAGGCGTACTCGGTCGGGCCCGGCTCGGGCTGATGGGGGGCCGGATCCCGGCGGGCCGGCTCGGCCGGGCTGGCCGCCGGCGCCCGCCGGTCGTGCAGCCAGTAGACGAGCCGGGCCGGAATGTCGACATGCTCGACGGAGATCCGCTTGCCCTCGACTTCCCTGGCCCGGGGGACGTCGCGTCCGGTGAGGTCCAGGTGCAGGGCGCGCACGACGTCCACGCCCGCTTCGTTCTCGAACAGCCGGAACGGGTTTCCCGGCCGGGGGTTGAAGTCCACCAGCTTGTACTGGCCATCCCGCAGGTCGAGCCGCCAGTCGAGGTCCCCGATCCCGCTGTAGCCGATCTCCTTGCAGAACCGCTCGGCCAGCGCGGCAAGCTCCGGATTGAACACGGTGTAGGCGCTCGCCGTCAGCCCGGCGTAGGGCGGCCACGAACGCACCTTCCGGCCGGTCAGCATCACCACGCAGTCCGAGTCCGCGTCGGCGTACAGGTGGGAGATCCAGTCTTCGGCCTGCTCGATCGGCAGGTACTCCTGCAGGATGAGGCCCGGCGCCGGCCCGGCGGAACCGTCCGCGCCAGGGCCTCCGCCGTCGCGCGAGTCGCGGCCGAGCAGCGCGAGCAGCTCGCCGGGACTGTCCAGCACCGTGGTATGCGGCACCACGGGATGCCGACGCCGCTGCCAGGGATCGGCGTTCTTGACCACGACCGGGAACCTGGCCGTCGCCGCGAAGGCCGCCACTTCGCCGACGCTGGCCGGCGTGACCGATGCCGGAGCCGGAATACCGTGCCGGCGGCAGAGCTCGAACAGGCCTGTCTTACTGGCCAGGCTTCCCGGCAGGCCGGGCGCGACGTCCGGAAGCAGGAAGCGCTCGGACAGCTCCTCGCGATGCTCGGCGACCAGGACCGCAGCCTCGTCGTCGATGGCGACGATGACCGCCCGGCTACCGATGTGCTGACCCGCCGCCACCAGCCCCGGGATCAGGCTGTCCGGCCGCTCGCGCCCGGTCGCACGCGAGACGAACCGCCCCGTGACGTAGCGCGAGACGGCCGCGGGAGGCAGGCCGGGCTCGGTGATCGCGTAGACGGGCACGCCGCACCGGCCCAGGGAGCGGAGCACGCCGAGACCGCCCGAATGCACCGGGTACTGGCCGATCTTCAGCATCAGCGCAGGAACGGCGCGGTCGAGCGGCACCTGGCAGGCGGCTTGCTTGACAGTAGTCATGAGATCACCCTGAATCGCTCGACCACTGCGATCAGCAGCAGCGTGACTGCGGGAATGCAGGCGAGCGCGAGCGGCCGCATTAGCCAGCGCCTGCCGGGCAGGCACTCCCTGATGAGCTCCCGCGAGGCCAGCAGCACCACGCTGAGGAGCAGCACGGCCAGGCCGATCGGCGTCCAGAACGTGGCGCCCGAGTAGGCGGCCGCCGCGTGCAGCTCGGATCGCGCGCGGGGCGCGGTGGCTGGCAGCCGGGCCCGGTAGACGGCAGCGTCCCGGTTGCTCACGACCACCTGGACGCCGGGCTCGGCGGCCATCGCGGCGCGGAAGCTGCGCTCCCAGGCCGGGTCGTAACTCGCCGTCTGCCTGATGAAGGTCGCCTCGGTCTTCGTGGTGATCAGGTAGGCGCCCCGGCCGAGCCGGTTCAGGTCCGCGACGACCTGCGCCGTGTCCTCCGGGTTCCGCGGCGCGGTCAGCGAGACGAACCGCACGCTGGCGGTGTCACGGAACTGCCAGGGCATCTGCGGTGTCGCGTTGATGCCGGACGGCCGGCTGAGCCAGAGCACGGCGGTTCCGCCGCGCTGGTGGGCATAGATGTAGTTCATCGCCTTCAGCTCGCCGCGCGGGATCTGCTCGAAGCCCTCGTTGCCGTAGCGGGTGAGCATGAACAGGCCGGCCAGGCTGACCGCCACCAGGCCGCTGGCGGCGGCCGCGAGCACGACCCGGCGATGCGATCGTGGCTCGCTGGCCCGGCGCCCGGTAACCGCGTCCGGCGCGGCCCCCGCCTCCACAGGCCCCGCCCCGCCAGCCCCCGCCTCCACAGGCACCGCCCCGCCAGCCACCGCCTCCACAGGCACCGCCCCGCCAGCCCCCGCCTCAACCTCCCCCGCCTCGCCAGCGCCCGTCTCGGGGAAGAACAGGCACGCGGCCAGGATCGCGGCGGCCGGCAGCGCGAACAGGAAGATCCGCAGCGAGATCTCGCCGCCGTAATTCTGCAGCGCGGCGATGCTCGCCGGGGCGATCAGCAGGATGACCAGCGCGCGGTCGGTCACCCGCCGGTGCCAGCGCCGCAGCAGGCCGAGCACCGCCAGCCCGATCACGATCCCCGCGAGCACGATCCGGCCGTACACGGGAAACTGGTGCGTCGGCGTCCCGATCAGGTGGCTGCCGACGCTGGCCGAGATCGTGCCGCCGAGCCGGCCGATCTGGCCGAAGATCGTCGACATGTGGCCGGACCAGTAGCCCGCCGTGGCGAAGCTGACCCAGCCGATCGCGATCACGGCCAGCAGGATCGGCAGCCCCCTGGGCGTGCAGCGGCCGACGATGACCAGGCCGGCGCAGGCGGCGATGATCAGGAAAGGCGTGAGCTGATGACTGATCACCGAGGCCACGAAGATGCCGATGACCAGCAGCAGCAGGATGGCCCGCGGCGCGGAGCCGACCGGCACGGCCGGCCGCTCACCGGATATCCGCTTCGGCCCGCCCTGCTGTAGCGGGGCCTGCTGTCGCCGGCCAGAGAACCAGGTCAGCAAGATGGCGATGACGACCAGGTAGAGCAGGAAGTTGAAGGACTGCGGGGAGAAGTAGTCCTGGCCGACCCAGTTGCCGAGGCACAGCAGCAGCGCCGCCAGCCACCGGGCCCGCCAGCTGATCCGCAACGCCCGCGTCAGCAGCAGGAACGGCGCCACGATCAGCGTGTCGATGATCACCGGCCACCAGGTCAGCAGCGGAAGGAGGCTGTGCACGCCGGCCGCCCGCCGCGCGAGGGCGACCAGGGCGAAGAAACCCGGCCAGCTGAAGTAGGCGGTGACGCCGGGGGCGACATGGCCGGTCCGGCTGATGTAGTTGACGAACCCGTACACCTGGTAGCTGGTCGCGAACCTCGGCAGCGGCTCGACGACCGCCGTCACGCCGTCCAGGCAGAAGATGATCGCGACGAGCATGACGCCGAGGGCAACCGGGACCGGGCGGCGCAGGGCGAGCAGGCCGGCGAAAGCCAGGACGAGCAGCGCGAGCCCGGCCAGCGATGCCACCGGCAGTACCGAGAACAGGCCGAGGCCGTTCATCGAGCCGATCCTGACCCAGCCAAGCGGCAGCAGGAACAGCAGCAGCCCGGCCAGCGCGGTCAGGCTGAGCACCGCGAGGCCTAGCCAGCCGGGGACGCGGCGGGCAGCCGGTGGTCCGGCGACCGGGCCGGGACTCGCGGGCGGCCGCCTCCTGGCGTAGAGCGAGGCTCTCGCGGGCGTGGTCATCGCTCTGCGCTCCACGTTTCCTGCGCGGCGGCCTGCGCGTCAGCGGCGACCTGCGACTCGGCGTCAGCCTGTGCGTGGGCGGCCGGCCCGCGCCGGTCCGCGGTCAGCACGCGCAGCAGCCCGGGCGTGATCGCGACAGCCATGATCAGCTGGCTGGCGAGCACGCCGACTCCGGCCCCGAGGATTCCCATGGCGTTCGTCAGGGCCAGGGTCAGGCCGAGCACGAGTACCGCCCGCACGCCCTGGACGAGAGCCACGAGCGAGGTCCTGCTCTGGGCCCGCAGCGCGCCCAGGTAGATCTCGGTCAGCGTTCGGGGCAGCGTGGCGCAGGCGAGCAGGACCAGCACCGGCGCGCCGTACCGGGCGTAGGCGGGGCCGAACAGGCCCAGGATCCAGGGCGCGAGCAGGGCGGTGGCGGCGGCGACGGGCACCAGGATCAGCAGGATCCGGCGCAGGGCGGCCCTGGCGTGCACGGCCAGCCGGACCGGATCGAACGCGCCCTCAACGGTCAGCGACAGAGCCATATTCGCGGCCAGCAGGTCGACTGTCGTGCCGATCGTCCACGCCATGTAGAAGTAAGCGTTGACCCCGGGCACCACGAACATGGCGACCAGCACCGGAACCAGGCTCACGGTAGCCAGCAGCATCAGCGCGCCGGTGACGTCGCCGGCCAGGAACCGGCCGAGCTGATTGCGGCTCGGCGGCTGCTGCTGCTGACCTGCCCGCCTGGCGTGGGCGGGCAGCAGCTTGCGGAAGATCAGGATGTTGACGAGCGGGACGGCGAGCGCGGCGGGAACCATCCACGCGACATAGAGCCCGGTGTGCGGGATGAGCGTCGCCAGCGGAAGCAGCAGGGCTATCTTCGCCACGCCGAACAGGGCGTTCTCCAGCGTCACCCACCGTGCGTTACGCAGCCCGATCAGCGCGCCGTCCTGCAGGGTGAACAGCGCCCAGATGGCGACGCAGACCGTGAAGATGACCCCGGCCCGGACGCCGTTCAGCTCGGAGTACGACGTCCCTGGCCGCCCGGTGAACAGCAGAAAGATGGCCGAGCCGACGATGGCGGTCGCGACGCTGGCTGCGTAGCCGAGCCTGATCAGCCGCCCGGTCCGGCCGCCGGACTGCGGAATGAACCTGGCCATGGCCCCGATCAGGCTCAGCGCCGTGATACCGGCCAGGAGGTTCAACGCCGAGTAGGCGGCCGATGCCCGGCCGACGTCAGCCGGGGCATAGTGCCGCGCGGCAAGCAGCCAGTACGCCAGGCCGAGCATGCCGGTGACGGCCGTGTTGGCCATCAGGGCGTAGGCGTTGCGCATCAGGGGCGCCTGATCGCCGGTCGGCCGCGACACCGCCGCGACGAACTGCCCGGCCCGGCTCAGCACGCTCGCCGGCATCCTGCGCCGCCGCGAAGCTAGCCCGGCGCCGTCCTCAGCCGGGCCGTCGCCACCGCGCCGCTGGTCCACCTGGCCGTCGGGCCGCAGGATGGTCCGGACGTCGGCAGGATCGCTTTGACGGTCATTCACTGCTTTTCCGGTTCAGCGCCGATCGGGCATGCCGGACCGCCGACCAGCCCCTGGTCAGCATCCGGTAGGCGAGGAACTCAGGCGGCAGCCGCTCGGCGCGCACGATCTGCGCGAATCCCGGCAGCCGGGTCGCCCGGCCGATCGTCAGCCTGGGCAGCGCGAACCGGTCGTCGGAAGTACAGGCAAGCCGGTTGGCCACCGCGCACGCGTACTCGTAGCCAACGGCGACGGCCGCCTCGCGAACCCGCCGGTTCGAGTAGCCGAACGGGTAGGAAAGGCCCGTGACCGGCGCCCCGAGCCGGTCCTCGAGCAGGCTCTTGCTGTCCGCCAGTTCCCGGCGCAGTGCGCTGGGCGAAAGCTGGTCAAGCTGCGGATGACACTCGGTGTGCGCGCCGATCTCGATGCCCGCGGCGGCCGCCGCCTCGACCTGGCTCCAGTTGAGCATGCCCGTACGCGGCCGACTCGCGGCCGCGGAGCCAGCGCCTCGCGGCCGGTCCCGGTCGGCGATCCAGCCGGTGGTGACATAGATCGTCGCGGTTATCCTGTAGCGCTGCAGCATCGGCAGCGCGCAGTCGTAGAAGTCGGCGAAGCCGTCGTCGAAGGTCAGCACGACCGGCCTGGCGGGCAGTCCGCCCCCACCGGTCTTCATCAGCCGGGCGAGCTCGGCGGCGTGCAGCGAGGCGAATCCGCCGCCGCGCAGGTAGCCCAGCTGGAGCGCGAACTCGTCGGGACGGACGGACAGGTGCGGGCTCAGCACGGGATTGTCCGTGATCTCGTGGTACATCAGGACGGGTACGCGCCTGGCCACCGCCGCCAAACCGCCGGAGACTGCCGGCGCGCGGCCTTCGGTATACCGGCCAGCGATACCGGTCATCAGCGCCTCCGGCTGATCCTGCCGGCCGCGTACCCGGCCGCCGCGGCGGTCAGTCCGGCGATGATCGCTGCCGCGCGGCCAAGACCGTTCAGGTCGCCGCGGCAGGCGGCCGCGACGCCACGGCCGATTCCGGCGGGCAGGGTGACGGCCGCGTGCCGCCGCTCAGCCGACATTCCCTCGGCCGCGCCGACAGCATGGCTCACCTGGGCCTTCGACAGGCCCTCGGCGTAACATCTGGTGATGAAGTAGGAGAAACGGGCACGGCTGGCCGGGACCCGGTGCCAGATCACGGCCCGGTGGTCGATCAGCAGCCGGACGTCGGGGCGGCGCTGCCCGATCCTGATGCAGAACTCGGTCTCCTCGCCGCCGAGCGGCAGCCGGGCACCCGACCGTCCGACGTCGGCGGTGAAACCGCCGGCGACCGCGAAGATGTCCTTGCGGAACGACGCGTTCCCCCCGAGCAGGTTCCTGACCGGCTGCCGGGACTCCGGCATGCCGAGGTAATTGCAGCCGACCACCCATTCGAACTCGCGCGGGAACCAGCCCGGCCGGGCGGCGTCCCAGCGGGGCAGCGTCAGGCCGCCGACACCCGCCACGGCGTCCTCGGCATAGGAGTCGGCCAGGTACCTGAGCCAGTCGCGCTCGGCGATCGCGTCGTCGTCGAGGAACGCCACCACATCGCCGGTAGCGGCGGCCACGCCGGTGTTCTTCCCGCCCGACAGCCCGCGCTGCTCGCGATTGGGCATGAGCCGGACCGCGCTGCCCAGCTCGGCCCGCAGCCTGCGCAGCAGGGCCGGATTGTGGTCGACCACGACGATGATCTCGTGCGCGGGACGGCTCTGGCCGCGCACGGACTCCACGGCGGCGAGAATGTCGCCCCAGCGCTGCTCGGTGTAGACGCAGATCACCACGGAGATCCGGCCGGGCCCGGGAAGAAGCTGCCCGGCAGCGTCCGCCGTTGCGCTGGTCCTGGTCACCACACTGGCACCTGCGTCCTCAAGGGCAACTCCGGTCACTTATGGACCTGCCCAGCCGGGCGGTGCATGACACCCGCCGACCGGTGCGTAACGCCGGAGGGTCCGGCGCCATCGTGGGCCGCGCGGTAGTGAGCCGCAGCGTCGTGAGCCGCGCTGTCGTGAACCACGCCGCCATGGCCGGCGCCGTCATAGCTCGCGCCGCCGTGCCCCGCGCGGTGCCCGGCCAGCGAGGTCGCCGGGCGAAGCGGCAGGTTCTGTCCGGCATCAGGCTGCGCCAGGTATCCGGGCGCCATGAACGGCTTCGGCTTGTGCCCCTTGCGGCGCCTGGCCGCCCGCTTCTCCGCCGCGATGAGCCGCAGGATCCGCCAGCCGTCCCTGATCGCGCTGAGATTGCTCACCCCGTGCTGCCGCAGCCGCTCGTGGCTGGGCACCTCGTAGATCCGCAGACCCGCCTCGGCCGCCCGGATGCTCATCAGCGTCTCCACCTCGAACCCCGGGCTGTCCAGCTTCAGCTGGCCCAGATGCCGGGCCCAGAAGGCGTTGTAGCCGTAGCACAGGTCACTGAAGCTGGTCTTGAACAACCGGTTGACCATGAGATTCAGCAGCTTGTTGCCGAGCTTGCGGATGGCGGTGATGTCGTCGCTGCGGCCGGCGCTGTTGAAGCGCGATCCCTTGGCGAAGTCCGCGCCCGACATCAGGGCGCTGACGAACCGCACGATCTCCGCGCCGTCAGTCGAGCCGTCACCGTCGATCGCGACGATGATGTCGCCGGTCGAGGCGGTGAAGCCGGCCACGAGCGCGTCGCCCTTGCCGACACCGCCCTGGTGCACCACCTTGACGTCGGGCCTGAGCTGCCTGGCCACTTCGATCGTATTGTCGGTGGACCGGCCGTCCACCAGCACGATCTCCTCGATCCACGGCGGGATCGTGGCGAAGACGGCCGGCAGGTTGGCGGCCTCGTTCATGACCGGGACCACCACGCTGACCCGCGGTGAGATGGCGAGGCCGTCGGCGACCTTGCGGTAGGGCCGGTGATCCGGATCGGCGTGACCGTCAGCAGAGCCCGATCCGGGCCCGCCCGGCCACCCAGGCTGGCCGTCAGCCGACGGCCTCGACGGCGGTACCCGCCACGCGGCCATCGTGTGCACGGCCGCCGAGTGACCGTCGCCGGCATTGGCCGGCTGTCCCGCCGTCTCAGCCGGCCAGGAGCCGGCCAGCCCGGCGCCGCCAGTCAGCCCGGCGCCGCCAGTCAGCCCGGCCCCGCCTGCGAGCCCCTCGAGCAGCCCGCGACGATTCCGCGCGCCCCCTGGCCGGCCAGCCGGGCGTGCGGTGGTCCGCAAGCGGCCGGCGTCCTGCCGTGAGGGCCGGGAACCGGCCTGATCGCTGCCGTCGAGCGCCAGCAGCCGATCGTGGCGGGCTGGCTGAGCCGGCAGCAGGTCGGTTCCGTTCTCGAAGTAATGCATTGTTCTCCCCCGTGGATATTTGAGCTGGCCAGGAAATCTGGCGTCAAGGTATTCGCGGCCCACCCCTTTGTTCCGCGATGTGCGGACGGCGAGATGTGCGAATAACTGCGATGTACGAAGACACTGGCACTCGAGCCTCAGAGCGTATGATGCCGTCAGCTACGAGCATTAGATAGGTGTTATCACCCTTAATAATTGAATTGGACAAATCGTCCCGGGTACCTGGTTCCGGTTCTGCCGCGAAAGTGCTAGCGCTACCGGCGGATGGCTGCGGCTCGTCTCGCGAGCCGCAGCAGCCTAGGTATCCCTCGCCGTGCGGGGCCGAGAACTCCTGGCTACTAGGGGACGGCAGGCCGCGATCGCGGCGCTGACGAGCGCCACGGCGACCAGGCCGGTCCGTGCTGACCAGGTTCCGGAAAGAATCATCGCCTCGGCGACGACGATGTTGACCACGATCGCCGCCGAGCCGGCGACCACCAGCCTGGCGAAAGTATCGACTCCGCCAAGCAGGCTCGCTACCGCGAGAGCCTGGCACGCCGGCCAGGAAGATGAGGGCCAGCGGCACCCGCAGCGGCGTCTCGACATCAGCAAGGGCCAGGATGGCTCCTGCCGTGCCTGCCGCGATTACCCCGCCAGCGACCCAGCGAGTGAGCCCGTGGCCCGATCTCATTGCCCCCCCGAGTACGAGATCTCCCCCAGCAAGCGCCGGACCGTCCGTACAGTACTAGTCCAGTTACGCTATGTAGCAATACTGCCAAGCACTGCAAAACACTGTCCAGCCGACCTGGTCGAAACAGATGATCAACCAGCAGGCAGGTGCGCGGCGCTTAGGCCCGTCACATCCGCCAGTTACAGGTAACTAGGCGCTCATGTGATGCTCATGAGGTCGATATGAACTCCGCGTGAAGAATCTTCAGGCGGAGTTAATCCGCGCCGGGAAGGCAGTCGCCCCTGGCCCGTAGCGCGGCCTGCGTCCGATCCGCGACCTGAAGCTTCTCCAGGACTCTCGACACGTAATTCTGCACGGTCTTGAGCGACAGTCCGAGGGCCCGCGCGATCTGCGCGTTGCTCGCGCCCTCGCCGATCATCGCCAGGACGTCGCGTTCCCGGTCGGTCAGCGAGCCCTCGCGGGCCGGCTGCCTGCGCCCGGTCGTCAGGGCGAGGATGCGGCTGGCCACTCCGGCACCGAAAACGGCTCCGCCGCTCGCTGCCGTGCGCGCGGCGGCCGCGATTTCATCGCCGGTTGAGCCCTTGAGCACGTAGCCGGCCGCGCCCGCGCGCAGGGCCGCGAGCACGGTCTCGTCGTCGTCGACCATCGTGACGGCCAGGACCGCCGGCCGGTGCTCGGCCGCCCTGAGCCGCCTGGTGGCCTCGACCCCGGAGATTCCCGGCAGGTTGAGGTCCATCAGCACGACGTCGGGCCGGAGCGTCTCGGCCATGCTGACCGCGTCCTCGCCGGTGGCGGCGACACCGACCACGGTGAAATCGGGCACCAGCGCCAGCGACCCGGCCACGCCGTCGCGGAAGACCGGATGATCATCAACAATCAGGACCGCGATCATGCGGCGCTCCCCGCGTCTGAGCCGGCCGCCAGCGGCAGCCTGGCGATGACCGACGTGCCGTCCACGTCGCTGCCGATCTGCAGTGTCCCGCCAAGCTCCTCGGCTCGCTCCCGCATGGTCACCAGCCCGTGGCCGGCCCCCGGCGCCGCCCCGGACCGAGTCCCCGGCCCTGAACCCGGTTCCGGCCCCGCACCCGGCGCCGGGAATCCGGTGCCGTCATCGCTTACCGCGGCGACGATCGCCTGCTCGCCGACCGAGATCGTGACCCGGCAGGCCGCCGCCTGAGCGTGCCTGACCACGTTGGTGACAGCCTCTGACACGATCCGGTACAGCGCGACCTCCACCGCCGCCGGAACGACCGGCAGCGGCTCGGGCACCACGACCGAGAAGGAGGTGCCCGCCCTCGAGCCGAGCCGGCTGATCATCTCTCGCACCGCCGGCTCCAGCCCCAGGTCGTCGATGGCCGGCGGCCGCAGGCCCTCGACCACCCGGCGGACGTCATCGATAGCGGCCCGGATGTCGTCGCGCAGCACCACGAGGTCACGGGCGGCCGCCTCCGGCTCGCCGGCCACGAGGGCCCGCGCGTTGTCGGCCTTCAGCATGATTCCGGCCAGCGACGGGCCGAGGCCGTCGTGCAGGTCGCGGCGAAGCCGGCGACGTTCCTCCTCCCGGGCGAGAACCAGCCGTTCCCTGGCCCGGCGCAGATCATCGGTCAGGGCCCTGGCGTGCATCAGCAGCGCAAGCTGGGCGGCGAGATCGTCGAGCACCCGGCGGTCGGCCGGGCGCAGCGACGTGACTGGCTCGCAGTAGAGCAGGTCACCCGCCAGGCGACCGTAGGCGACCAGGGGCATGACCGTGTGGGCCGGTTCCGGCGTCCCGGCGACGATCACCCCGCTGGCGTCCCGCAGGGCCGCGCCGGCCAGTCCCAGCGTGTCGCGCAGCTCGGCCACCACCTCGGCCAGCAGCCCGCCAGCGTCGGAAGCGGCCGCGATCCGCGGGCTCAGGCCGGCCAGCACCTGGTAGGGCTCGCGCCACCGCCCGTAGGTGATCCGGTTCGCCGTCTCCTGGAGCACTCGCCGCAAGGGCGCGAAGGACACGGCGACCGCCGCGGTGCCGAGCCACGGCAGCCACCGCGTTCCCGTGCCGCCCAGCAGCGCGCCCGCGCCGACGATGATCAGCGCGTAGATGCCGACGATCACGGCCGAGAGCGTTCCCCAGACCAGCGAGCGGTTCGCGACGGTGGCCAGGTCGAAGACGCCCCCGGTGAGAATCGCGGCCGCCACCGCGACCGGCAGCGGCAGCACGCAGGCCGCGAAGACCCACGTGGGCCAGCCGGACCCGAACGCCGTCGGGATAACGATGAAGGGCAAGGCCGCGGCCGCGGCGAAGGTCAGCAGCTGGCGGCGCAGCCTCGGGTCGCCGCGGCGCCAGCGGGAGATCAGGCCGGCCACCGAGCCGGCGATCGCCGCGGCCATCAGCGGCAGGCTCAGGGTGCCGAGCGCGCTGCCGAGCCCTCCGGTGAACGGCGTGACGGCCAGCGGGTTGTGCCAGTCCGCGGCCTGCAGATCGAAGTTCTGGACGTGCTCGTCCAGCAACGTCCCGGCGAAGGAGGCGGCGATGGCACCGCCGATGGTCCACCCCAGCCAGCGCCAGCGCGGCCCGGGGAGCCGCCCGTCAGGGAACAGGGCCGTCACGGCCAGTGCGGCGGCCAGCCATCCGGCGGCCCGCAGGGGGGCACCGGTGACCACGAACGCGCTGGCCGCCGGGACCGTGCCCGGTGCGGTCAGGACGCCGCGCGCACCCGCGTCGAACAGGCCCTCGCCGACACCCCACGCGGCGCCCGCCGAGACCATCACCCAGCCGACCCGGTTGTCCGGCCGGGCCAGCGCGAGCACGCATCCGGTGACCGCCACGAGCGTGACCGTGACAGCGAGCGATACGGCGGAGCCGAGGCCACCCGTGCCGCCCGCCCTGGCCCAGGCCGCCAGCGCCGCGCCGGCCACGCCAAGGGCGGCCGCCGCGATCGGGATCGTGGCGGCCGCCGCCGGGCGACCGAGTGGCTGCATATCGCCCATAGTGCCACTCATCTGGTGGTTCACGGCAATTCAGCAGGCACCCTGCTGGCTGGCCGGCCGAGGTGGCCGTCCGCTTCCGAACCTGACGCGGACGGCGGGCGGCGCGCGGGGCCGCGCATCAGGACCACGCCGATCATGACCAGCCACCCGAGCCAGACCAGCGTCCCGGCGTTGAGCGGCCCGGAGCCCGTGCCCGCCGCGAGGCCGGCGACCCCGGCCGCGACGCTGGCCCACGCCGCCCAGCGGGGCAGCCTGCGGCCGGCCAGGCCCGCCGCACCGACGGCCAGGGCGCACAGGCCGCTGGCGATGATGGCGATGAAGTCGGAGAACTTGCTGATCATGCTGACGCCGGCGACGACGTCAGCGGAGTACCCGTGCGAGGCAGCGAAGTACGCCGCGCCCGCAGTGGCGTACGAGCCCGCCAGCGTCACGACCGTCGCCGTCGTGCCGGCCGCCAGGACCAGGCTGGCGAACCAGCCCGCGGTGTCGCCCGGACCGCGCAGCAGGCGCGCGACCAGCGTGACCGCGGCGAGCAGCACCAGCCAGGCCAGCGTGGTGAGAAAGCCCCCGGCGTACGTCCTGGTGGCCGGCATGCCCGCGTACAGGCTGGCGATGGCTCCGGGTGAGGCGCCGAAGACCGGCGAGCGCTGCTGCGAGTATCCGGCCAGCAGCAGGACGACATGGGCCAGGCACAGGACCCCGGCGATGCGCCACAAGCGTTTCATGAGAATGTCCCTTCGAGCGGGTGAGCTGACTGGCCCACTGTCACCGGCGCCCGTTCCCGGCCGGTAGGGTGCCGGTGCCCGGCGCAGCGGGGAAGTTCGGCCGGTACCGGCGGCAGGTTCCCGGTCCGTCGTGGTCTCATAGCTAGATGAATCGACCGCCGCTCAACCGCAGGCTGACTGGCCTCGGGACCACGATCTTCGCCGAGATGTCCGAGCTCGCGGTGGCCACCGGCTCGGTCAACCTGGGCCAGGGCTTCCCCGACACGGACGGGCCGGCCGAGATCGCCAGGGCCGCCGCCGACGCGATCATGGCCGGCCGCGGGAACCAGTACCCGCCGGGCGCCGGGATCCCGGAGCTGCGCCAGGCGATCGCCGCGCACCAGCGCCGGTTCTACGATCTCGCCGTCGATCCCGACGGCGAGGTGCTGGTCACGGCGGGTGCCACGGAGGCGATCGCCGCGGCGCTGCTGGCCCTGGTCGAGCCGGGCGACGAGGTCATCGCGTTCGAGCCGTACTACGACTCCTACGCGGCGTGCATCGCCATGGCCGGCGGGGTCAGGGTGCCGGTCACGCTCCGGGCCCCGGATTTCCGGCCCGACCTGGACGAACTGCGGGCCGCGGTCACCAGCCGCACCCGGCTGATCCTGCTGAACTCGCCGCACAACCCGACTGGCTCGGTGTTCACCCGGGCCGAGCTGACCGCGATCGCCGAGCTCGCCTGCGATCGCGACCTGCTCGTGATCAGCGACGAGGTCTACGAGCACATGGTCTTCGCCGGCGAGCACGTTCCGGTCGCTTCGCTGCCCGGGATGGCGGGGCGCACCGTCTCGATCAGCTCGGCCGCCAAGATGTTCTCGTTCACCGGCTGGAAGATCGGCTGGGTGACCGGCACGCGGGAGCTGGTCGCCGCCGTCCGGACGGTGAAGCAGTTCCTCACCTTCGTCAGCGGCGGCCCGTTCCAGTACGCCATCGCCCGCGCGCTCGCCCTGCCGGACGAGTACTACCGCTCCGTCGCCGGCGACCTGCTGCCCAAGCGCGACCTGATGTGCGCCGGGCTCGCCGCGGCCGGGTTCGACGTCTACCGGCCGGACGGCACCTACTTCATCACGACCGACATCCGGCCGTTCGGCGAGGTCAGCGGCCTGGAGTTCTGCCGGAAACTCCCGTATGCGGCCGGCGTGGTGGCGATTCCCAGTGTCGTCTTCTACGACAACGTCGATGCCGGGCAGTTCCAGGTGCGGTTTGCGTTCTGCAAGAAGGAAGAGGTCCTGACCGAGGCGCTGACCAGGCTCGGCCAGCTGCGCACCGCTTAGTCATCTGCCGCATTTGCCGTAGTCGACCGCCCGTCCGCCGAATGCGTGACATGGGAATCCCCGCGCGGTTAGCATGCCGTCACGATCGAATGCGCCTTATGGCATTCGCGAGGGGGGTCCTGTGACCGGCATGTCCTGGGAGCATGCGGCTGACGTCCGGCAGGCGCTGCACGCCATCGTCACCGACCCGGATTATGGTGCCGCGGCCCTTTCCAGCACCCGGACCATGACCAATCTGCTGAACGACCTGCTGCCCGACGCGCCCCGCGAGAAGAGCGTGCTCATCGGCGCCGCCGATGCCCGGGTCGCCGAGATCCTGCTGGACCGGACGGCGCACGGGCTGGACGCGAGCCTCGCCATAAACCAGGCGGCGAGTTCGCTCGCGGCGGCCACGGTCTTCCCGCGCGAGGTGTGTGACTGGGTAGCGACCGAATTCGCCGTCGCGCTCGGCCTCAGCCCGGGCGGGGCACTGCCTTCTGGCCCCAGGCCCGCAGAACCCGGCCCCGCTGGACCCGGGCCCGATGGACCCGGACCCGCCGGACCCGGTCCCGATGACCTGCAGGATGCGACCACTACCGGCCGGGGCGGAACGCGCCGCGACGTACCGGGCCGCCGCGACGAGGACGACGTAACGATCTTGCCGCAGGGTCCGGGCCGCCAGCCGGGCGGGCGGTGGCGCAGCCTGGAGCCACGCCGTCGCACGACCCTGCTCACCGCCGCCGGCGCGCTGGCCGCTGCCGCCGTGGTGGTCATCGCCATCGCGGCCTGGCCGTCGCCCGGGCCGCCTGCCCGCCACCACCATCACCATCACCCCTCGCCGTCACCGTCACCCACGCCGCCGAGCCCGTCGCCGTCGCCGAGCGTGGAGACGCTGACCACGATCATGAACCCGGCCGGGGCCACGCCGGTCGCCACCGCGTGCTCGACCGCCCCGCTGCAGGGACTTGACCCGGCCACGCTGACCAGCCGCCTGTACTGCACGCACGCGACGAACAGCCACGTCGTCGTGTGGGCGTATCAGTTCGACAGCGCGGCCGACTATCAGGCGGGCGTCCCGACGCTCAACAAGACCCTGAAGTTCAACCCGGCCAGGGCCGCCAAGGGATGCCCGCCGCCTTCGGGGCACAGCGATGGTGACACCGGCTGGCGGTCGCGGCCCAACTATCCCGACCGGACCGGCCAGAACCTGGAGTGCTACACCGGTGGCGGCGAGCCGGTCCTGGTCTGGACCATGCCATCGCAGAATGTCGTCTTCCTCGCCGAGTACAAGGTCAAGGGCACGCCGATGGCCGATCTCGTCAATTGGTGGAAGACCACGAGCTACGGCTGACCGGCGGGAACTCCGGCCACCCGCCGTACGTTGTTCCAGGCCCCGCACTTCGTTATGACTGCGTGACCGTACGGCTGCTCTACCGCGTGACATGGCCTGGCTCGTCCGGTTAGCATGCCGTCACTGCCGAATGCGTTTTCTGTCATTTCGGAAGTACCGACGTCTTCGGCCATGCTGCCGGGGTCTGGACGTCTTTACTGGTCAGCGCGCTGGCCATGCGGAGGGGAGTCGGATTGACCGACATGTCGTGGGAGCACGCCGCCGAGGCTCGAGCGGCGCTGAACTCCATCGTCACCGATCCCGAGCACGGGGTCGCCGCGCTGTCGAGCGCTCAGACGATGTCGAACCTCCTGAAGGACCTGCTGCCCGACGCGCCGCGGGAGAAGAGCATCCTGGTTGCCGCCGCCGAGGCGGGCCTGGCCAATACGCTGCGCCAGCACGTCGACCAGGGCATGGACCCGGATACCGCGATCCGGCTGACCTCCTCGTCGTTCTCCTCGAGCACCCCGTTCACTCCTGAGGCGTGCAGCTGGGTGACCGGTGAGATCGCGACCGCGCTCGGCATGAGCCACAGCCCGGATGCCGGCGGCATCGGCGGGACGCCGCCCGGGTTCGACCCGATCGGGCAGCAGGGCATGCCGACCCAGATCGCGCCCATCCCCGGCGCGGGCTATACCCCGGGACAGGCGCCCACCCAGGGCTTCGGGGCGGTACCTGCCCAGGGCGGCGCCAGCGGCTTCGGGGCCGGCGCCCAGCCGACCACGCCGGGCCCCTGGCAGGCAGGCGGCCAGCCTGCCGGCGGCGGGTTCGGCCAGGGTCAGCCGGCGGGCGGCGGGTTCGGCGGTCAGCCGGGCGCCGGTTACCAGGGCCAGCCAGGCGGCGGCTTTGGCGGCCAGGCCGCCGGCGGAGCGTGGCAGGCCGGCCAGGCGGTCGGCGCCGGGTACGGCCAGGGCCAGCCGCCGGCCGGGTACGCCGGCCAGCCGGGCGCCGCGGGCTGGCAGCCAGCCGGCGGCGGCTTCGGGCCGACCGGACCGATCGTGCCCGGCGGTCCAGGCGGCCCGGTCAAGCCACAGGGCGGCAAGCGCGGCCTGTTCATCGTGGGCGGCCTGGTCCTCGCGGTCATTGTCGTCGTCGTCGTCGCGGTCAGCCTGAGCGGCGGCACGAAGAACGGCGGAGGCGGCGGAGGCGGGCACAACTCCACGCCGCCAGTCAGCCCGACCACCCCGGTCACCTCCCCCGTTACGACCCCGCCAGTGGCCGGCCCCGAGCCGCTCACCACGATCATGAACCCGACCGGGCTGAAGCCGGTCGGCACCCAGTGCGTGGCCGCCAAGACGTTCGGCCTGAACAAGGCCACCCTGACGAACAGCACGTTCTGCGCCCACACGCAGCGGGCGAACATCGTGGTGTGGGGCTATCAGTTCGACAACTCCGCCGACTACCAGGCCGGCTTGGCTCACATCAATCATTTCGTGGGCTTCGACAAGTCCACGCCCGGCTCCGGCTGCCCGCCGCCGTCGGGAAGCACCGAGGGCAAGATCGGCTGGCACGCCAATCACAACCCCAAGTACGTGTCCAGGACCGGGCAGGACATCGAGTGCCTGGTCGACGGGAACAAGCCGGTCCTGATCTGGTCGATGCCGACGCAGAACGTGTTCTTCATCGGCCAGGACAACGTGACGGGGACCTCGATTGACACGATTCTCAACTGGTGGAAGATCCTGAACTATGGCTGACCGGGCCGCCCGGCGCGTACGCGGCGCGGGCGGCGGGCACGGATAAGGCCCGATGACTGAGACGCTGATGCCAGGCGGCGGGGTGGCGCGGCGCCCGCTGCACTTCATCGTGATGGCCGACTGCTCCGGCTCGATGAAGGGCGAGAAGATGCAGGCCCTGAACTTCGCGCTCAGGTCCATGCTGCCGCACCTGGTCGACTGGGAGCGGGATCAGCTCCAGGCTCAGCTGCTGATCAGGATCCTCGCGTTCGCGTCGGCACCGCAGTGGTTCGTGCCCGAGCCGATCCCGGTGGCCCAGCTCAGCGCGCACTGGCGGAACCTGGAGTACGTGCCGATGGGCCGGACCAACATGGGCCCGGCCTTCCGCTCCGTCGCCGACGTGCTGACCCCCGAGCGGCTCGAGCGCCGCGCCCTGCGTCCCGCCATCCTGCTGGTCACCGACGGGCTGCCGACCGATCCTCCGGGCGGGTTCGAGAACGGGCTCGCCTCGCTCCTGGAAATCGCGGCCGGCCGCTCCGCTCTCCGCCTGGCGGTCGCGATCGGCAGGGACGCGAACTCCGAGCCGCTCGACCGGTTCCGCAGCCCGGAGGTTCCGGTGCTAGTGGCCGATGGCACCGACGAGATCGCCGACCGGCTCGTCACCGCCTCGATCGCCGTGTCGCGGATGTCCGAGATCGGCGTCAACCGCGGCGCGCTCGCCGAGCAGCTGAACCTGGCCGAGCCCACCCGCCGGTCACAGCCTGACATCTACCCGGCGCAGGGCGGCTCAGGTTACTTCGAGGACATCCTGTGACCACGACGCCGGCGGCGGGACCAGCGGATTCGCCAGGGCGCAAACCGGGCTGGCTCGTGCTCACCGCATCCGAGCGCGGCGCGTCGCACGTGGCGGTCAAGACGCCCAACCAGGACGCGGTGGCAACCGAGCGAGCCGGGCAGGAGGGGGTCGTCGCGGCGGTCGCCGACGGGCACGGCCATTCGCGGCACCACCGCAGCGCCCGCGGCTCGCGGCTCGCGGCTCGGATCGGCTGCCAGGTCGCGCAGGAACTCGCCGACCGGCTCGAAGCCCACAACTCCCTTCTTTCGCAACGGGACAGCGCGGCTGCTGCCACCGCGGCAGCCGACGAGATCGCCAAGCTGACCGAGGAGTTCCTCGTGCCGGCCATCGTGCGGCGCTGGCGGGAGGCCGTGCTCGCCGATGTCAAGGCCGAGCCGTTCACCGAGGCCGAGCAGGCGCACCGGCACCGGGGCGACGATGCGACGATCGCCTACGGCTCGACCCTGCTGCTCGGCATGGTGCTGCGCGACTGGCTGATCCTGGCCCAGATCGGCGACGGTGATGTGGTCGGCGTCCGCGATGACGGCCGTTCCGTGCTGCCCGTCCCGACCGACCCCCAGCTCGACGGCCTGGTCACGACCAGCCTGTGCGGTCTCGACCCGCGTTCGGACTTCAGGGTCGCGGTCGTGGATACCGTGGGCAGCCCGCTGCTGGCCGTGCTGCTGGCCACGGACGGCTACGGCAACGCCCAGGTGGTGGAGGCGTGGCCGGCCGCGTTCAGCGAGGACCTGGCCTGGATGCTGCGTGACCGCGACCTGCACTGGCTGGCCAGCCAGCTGCCGTCCTGGGCGGCCAGGTGCGCGTCGTCCGACGGCAGCGCGGACGACACCACGGTCGCCCTGATGATCTCGCCGACCAAGGCGGTCCTGCGGTCGGCCGGGCCGGAGAGCACCGCCAGCGATGCCGGCTCCGAAGAGACGACCATCCCGGCCGTCCCGCACGCGGACACCGTGCCGGCCCAGATACCCGGCCAGCAGCTACCCGGCCAGCATCCGGAAACCGAGCCGATGGAGCCCGTCACGCTCCGGCTGCTCGCCCACCGGGCCGCGCCCGAGCCCCTGATCATCGAGCGGGACGCCACCGAGCCGATCCGCAGCCAGCCAGCCGGAAGCGAGCCGCCGACCAACGAGCTGCCCAGGTCCGACCTGGGCGTGGATGACGACGGGCGGACAGCGAGGGCCCACGGCGAGCAGGGCTGGAACGACGAGGACAGCACCGAGCCGCCCACGACCAAGTGGCGGCCGCCCGGGGCCGGTGCCCGGTGAGCCAGCAGCTGACCCTGCAGGGGCGGACCCTGCGGATGTTGCGAGCCGGGACCGCCGTGACCGTCGGCGAGCGGCTGGGCGAGGGCGGTCAGGGCGTCGTGCACACGGTCACGATCGGCGGCGCTCCCTACGCGGTCAAGTGGTACCGGTACTCGCCCTCGGGCGAGCTGCGCAAGTCGATCGCCGCGCTGGTGGAACGCGGGCGGCCGCACCGGGACTTCATCTGGCCGATCGACCTCGTCGTCAGCGACGAGCTGTCCGGGTTCGGCTATGTCATGCCACGGCTCGAGCCGCGCTTCTCCTCGTTCGCCCAGCTCGTCTCCCGGTCGGACCAGCCGCCGTTCCGGGTCGTGATCACGATCGGGCGGCACCTGGTCACCGCGTTCGAGGCCCTGCACTCGGCCGGCCTGTGCTACCGGGACATCAGCTTCGGCAACCTGTGGGTCGACGCCGACCATTCCGAGGTTGCCATTATCGACAACGACAACGTCGGCCTGGACGGCGGCGAGGTCTTCGTCTGGGGAACGCTGCGGTTCATGGCGCCCGAGGTCGTGCGCCGTGAAGCGGCCCCGTCCAGCCTCACCGACATGCACTCGCTGGCGGTCTTCCTGTTCTACCTGTTCATGCACGGCCATCCGCTGGAGGGCGTCAAGACCGACGAGTCCTACTCCTGGGCCGACTCCGCGCACCACTCAGAGACCGACCTGGCGCTGCGGCACTTCGGCACCGAGCCGGTGTTCATCTTCGACCCGGACGACCACTCCAACCCGCCGCGCCCCGGTGACCCGGTCAGCGTGTGGTGGCGGCTTTACCCCCGGTTCTTCCGCGCCGTCTTCGAGCGCGCCTTCACCTCGGGGCTGCGCGACCCGTCCGGGCTCGGCCGGGTCGCCGAGGGCGTCTGGCGGCGGGCGCTAACCAGGCTGAGCGACTGCGTCACGGTCTGCTCCTGCCAGGCCTCGGTCTTCTTCGACCCGGACGACCCCGGGCTGCGGTGCTGGAACTGCAACCAGGTTCCGCCCCGGCCGCTGCTGCTTGAGCTGCCGGGCGGCACCATCGCGCTCTCCGCGGGCGCCACGATCACACCGCATCATCTGAGCCGGAACCGCGACCATGACACAGCCGTCGGGATCGTGGAGAGCCACCCCGGGCGGCCGGGCGAGCTCGTGCTGCGCAACGTGAGCACGAGGGAATGGACGATGACACCCGTCGGCGAGCCAGCCAAGACCGTCGACCCGCAGCGACGGCTGGGCGTCCGCCCGATGACGATTGACTTCGGGTCCGCACATGGGAAGATCGTGAGCTAGATGACCCGGAAAGGGCACTGCGAATGAGCGCACTACAGGTCACTTATGACGGCCGAAACTACACATTCGCCCCAGGCGCCGTTGTCCGGATCGGGCGCAGCTCAGAGAACGACGTCGTGGTCAACGAGCCGACCGTCTCGCGGCGGCACGCCCAGCTCTCCTTTGAGGCCGCGGGCTGGGTGTGGCAGAACGCCGGCCAGGCTCCGACCTTCCTGGCGGGCCAGCCAGTCGCGCAGTTCGCGGTCGGACCGCAGGTCGACGTGTGCCTGGCCTCGCCGCAGGGTCCCGCGCTGCGCCTGGAGTCAGCGGCCGCGCAGGGGCCAGGCCCGATGAAGACCGAGCTCGCGGCCGGAGCGGGCCAGACCAACGTGGCCGGCCAGTCCCCCGGCTACGGCGGCCAGGCGGCCGGGTTCGCGGCCGCCGGCGCGGCGGCGCGGCCGCGGCGCCGGCGCGGCCGCCGGCTATTCCGGCGCACCGCAGGACCTGGCCGGGGGATTGCCGCAGCAGAACCCGGGCGCCGTGCCGCAGCAGGGTTATGCGGAACAGGGTTACGCGGCGCAGGGTTACGCGGAGCAGGGTTACGCGGAGCAGGGCTACGCCGGCCAGGGATACCAGGAGCAGGGCTACGCCGGCCAGGGGCAGCCCGGTCAGGGCTATCCGGAGCAGGGTTACCCGGGCCAGGCCTACGGCGGCCAGGGCTACGGCGGTCAGGGCTACGGCGGTCAGGGCTACGGCGGTCAGGGCGGGGCGACGCCGCCCGGCATGCCGGGGTTCCAGGGCGGGGCCGGCCTCCAGGGCGGGCCCGCCGGGCCGGGACAGGGCGGCATCCCGGTGTCGCAGCTGGACATGGGGTCGTTCTTCGAGATCCTGATCCCGATCAAGAGCTGGCTGCACGATCGTGGCTGGCGGCAGGGAATCCGGCTGCTGATCATCCCGTACGCGCTGCTGCCGCTGATCTTCCTCCAGCTGTTCTCCACCTCCACGTCGCTGAGCTCACCGGGCTGGGCGTACAGCCTGTACATTGCGCCGCTATGGCTGCTGACGTTCTGGTACCTCATCCGGCCGCCCGTCATCGGCAAGCTCGAAGTAGTGATCGCGATCGGCATCATCATCTGGGTCGTCATCTGGCTGCATGTCGTGACGATCTACATCAACGACAACTACGCCAATACGCACAACATCCTCGGATCACTGGTGGTGGGCTACAACGAGGAGATTACGAAGGCACTGCCCGTCCTGATCGCCGCCATCCTTGTGCTCAAGATCAGGAAGCAGAAGCTCGACCCGCGGACCTGGTTCCTGATGGGAACGGTCGCTGGCCTGACCTTCGGCATCGTCGAGCAGTCCATCTACACGCCAGCCGCGCTGGTTCAGATTCACGCGGCGCACGCGATCAGTGAGGCCGACGTGGGCGCGCTGTCGTTCGCGTTCCGGGTATTCGTCGACGGCTTCCAGCACGCGGTCTGGGCCGGCGTGGCCGGCTTCTTCATCGGCATGGCCGTCAACTACCGCCGACGTCGTATCCCCCTGCTGCTGCTGGGCATCAGCATCCCGGCCATCTTGCACGCGCTGAACGACTACACGCTCACGATCTTCAACACCGTGTGGGTCGGTGTCCTGGTTCAGGCCCTCTCGCTGCTGCTCTTCCTCGGCTACACGCTGTCGGCATCGAGCATCGAGCGCCGGGTCCGCCGGAACCCCAACTTCCGTGGCCAGTCGATCATGATGGAGCGCTTCAGCCAGCCCGAACAGGCCCCCAGCCCCTAACCCGCCTCGCCCAGCCCCGCCTCGCCACCGGTGACCGGGTCGGTCGCGGCGGGGACAGCCAGCGACTTGCTACGGATTTGGTAGCCGCAAATGCCACGAATCGCTCGTGATCATGACTGAAACGCGGGGTAAGTCGGCTCTAGTGGCGCGAACCGGTGGCGCGAACTGGTGGTAATCGTACCGTTTTGCCCCGGGATCGGCGGGGCGCCGGGCGCGGGCGGGGGGACCCGGGGGTGCCGGGACGGGGACCCGGGGGTGCCGGGACGGGGGGGCCGGGGGTGGCGGGGCGGGACGGGTGGCTAGGCGATGGTTGCCTCGATCAGCTCGGCGAAGCGGAGCAGGTGGACGTCGCCGACGAAGTGCTCCCTGGTGTAAGCCTTGCCCGCCGCTCCCATCCGCTCCGCCTCCTCCCGATGGCCGAGCAGCCACCTGACCTCCGAGCCGAACGTGGTCAGGTCAGTCGGGTCGCTGAGCAGGATGCCGGTGCCCTGGACGACCTGGTCGGCGATGCCGCCCACCGCGGAGCCGACCACGGGCCGCCCCTTCCACATGCCCTCGGCGACGGTTAGCCCGAAACCCTCGGCCAGGCTCTTCTGCACGATCACGGTGGCGCGCCGCTGAATGGCGTTCACCATCGCCGCGTTCTCCTCGACGTCGTCAAGCGGCAGCGTGACGAGCAGCACCCGCTCGCGGGCCCTCGGCAGCAGCCCGTTCCACTGCGCCAGGCACTCGGCGAACACCATGGCGCCTTCCGGATCGTCGGCCACGCCGCTCATGGACGGTCCGACCAGCAGGAGATAGGCGTTCTCGTCCGGCAGCACATGGCTGGCGAAACCGCTCATCACGCCGGCCATGTCCTTGAGCCGGTCCCACCGCGAGACCTGGACCACGACCGGGTCGCCAGGTCCCGGCCTGCCGTCGCCCATCACCAGCCCGGCGCGGCTGACCTCGCCCAGGGTGCCGTCACTGCGCCGGAAGGAACCAGGGCCGTCCGGCTCGTCGTCGTAGACCCCGATGGTGGTCAGGATCGCCTGGATGTTCTCCGGGCCGAGCTCGGCGTTCTTCGCCGAGAACGGGTCGATCGACGGCGGGATGATCCAGGTTCGGGCCCGCGGCACCCACAGCGGCGCGAACTGCCGCCTGGTGAAGACGTAACCGTGCGCGGCCGACAGGTGCGGGCGCAGGAAATCCCAGGCGGCGCGCGAGATGTCGTTCTGGTGGTCGATGCCGATGTGGCAGCGCCACAGGACCTTGACACCGGCCCGGGCCAGAGCCGCGGTCAGGCCCGCGGTCTGCGGATCGTGCAGGATCGCGATGTCGCCGGGCTGGACCTGCGCCAGCAACTCATCCGCGTTCGCGGCCAGGACCTGCTCGTAGTAGCGGGCGTCGGCGCTGCCGACCTGGTCCGCCTGCCCGCCAGCACCGTGGATCTGGTTATGCAGCCGCTTGGTGATGCCGAAGAACTCCGGGTCGCCGCCGATGATGGTCCAGCGGATCGCGATGTCGGCCCCGGCCACGTAGCCGACGATGACCTGCAGCATCTCCGCGACCCCGCCGCCGACAGCGACGGAGCTGACATTCCAGATCGTGCGGCCCGCGAGCCGCATCCTGACCCGCGCCGCGACCGTCATCAGCCGCTCGAACCGCTCGCGGCCGATGACCGGCTCGAGCCTGGCAACTGGCAGCCTGCGCTCGGCCACCTCGTGAAGGAGGGACACACCCCCATCATTAGCCATAGCTCGGCTCCGAAGGTACCCCGGGTTCTGTCCGGGCTGCTTCTATTGGCTGCCAGGCTCGGTGACGAAGTCGATCAGCTCCTCGACCCGGCCCAGGAAGGCCGGCTCCAGGTCGGCGAAACTAGTCACCGCGCGCAGGATCCGCTGCCACCCCGCGGCCGTGTCCTCCGGCCATCCGATGGCCCTGAGCACGCCTTCCTTCCACGGGATCCCGCGGGCGACGTCCGGCCAGCGGGTGAATCCCAGCACCGCGGGCTTCACCGCCGCCCAGACGTCGATGTACGGATGCCCGACCACCAGCACGTGCGGCGAAGTGACCTGAGCCGCGATCCTGCTTTCCTTGGAACCGCTCACCAGGTGGTCAACGAGAACTCCGAGCCTGCGCTGCGGCGCGGGGCTGAAGCCGGCCACGATCGCGGGCAGGTCGTCGATGCCGCCCAGGTACTCGACCACGACGCCGACGTCACGCAGGTCGTCGCCCCAGATCTTCTCGACCAGCTCGGCGTCGTGCCGCCCCTCGACGTAGATCCTGCTCGCCCTGGCGACCCTGGCCCGGCTCTGCGGTGCGGCGACGGACCCGGAGGCGGTCATCCGCACCAAGGAGGCCGCTCCGCTCGGCGTCGGCGGCGGCCTGACCAGCGTGACGGGCTGGCCTTCCAGCAGGAACGACCCGGCCCCGAAGGGGAACGCCCGCCGCCGGCCGTACCTGTCCTCCAGCGTGACGGCGTCCTTCTCCCAGCCCACGACGGCCCCGCAGAACTCCCCGGCCGAGTCCTCCACGACCAGCCCGAACTCGGCTGGCACCCGCGGGTAGTCAGGACGCTCGGGCCGCCTGGTCCCGGCGGCCAGCACGTCGGCCTCGTACCGCTTGCTCCGCATCAGGTGCGCGCTCCTGGTCGCTCAGCTGCGCTCGGCAGCGGTTCAGTTGTGGATCACGGCGGTGTCGTGGCAGAAATGCACTCGCGCCGGTGCCGCCGCCTTGATCCGCTGCAGCGACTCGCCCCACGCCGCCCGGTCGCTGGCCTGCCCGTCCGGCAGCCTGGCGTCAGCGGGCGCGCCGAACTGCACCGATGTGTAGGCGGCGTCGCCGATCAGCACGTCCGGGCCGCCGTCTGCCGTGGCGACCAGCACGGACTGATGGCCCGACGTGTGTCCGGGGGTGGCGATCACCGATACTCCCGGCACGATCTCGGTGTCCCCGTCGAGCAGCTCCCACCGCCCGTTCATGAAGTCGAACCAGTCGTACAGCTCCCGCGACTCGACCCTGGCCCGCTCCAGCTCGGCCCGCTGGACGTGGCAGGCGGCATGGGCGAAGACCGAGTTCTGGCCGCAGTGATCGAAATGCAGGTGAGTGTTGATCACCAGGTCGATGTCGGCCGGGGTCATGTCGACGTCAGCGAGCGCGTCGGCGACCGACCGGTTGACCACCCGCCAGTCGGTCAGCCACTCATCCGGCCCGCCGACCCCGGTATCGACCAGCAGCGCGCCGCCCGGATGGGTGACCACGAATCCGTGCACCGGCCACATCTCGCCCGCTACCTGCAGCCGCGCCAGCTGCAGTCGCTTGATCTCGATCATGAACGCCCGCCCGCCTCGAGGACACCGTAGGCCGTCATTTTTTCATGATCACGGGCCTTCCAGCGTGATCTGGACCGAATCGCCGTGGCCGGCGCGGCGAGTCGGGCCTGCCACCAGCCCGGCACCAGCCCGGCACCGGCCCGGCCCCGAGTTCTGGCAATGGCGCGATTCAGCACGCCGGCCATCCGATGGCGGGTAATACTTCTTTACTCAGGAGCTGGCCCGATGACCATCCGCGCATATCCAGACGGAATGGCCGGCCGCCGGCGACGCAGCTGGGATACGGGTCCGGCCGGGGGGCTGATGACATTGCGCAAGCCGCGCCGGCGGCGTCCGTCCGGACTGCCGATCACGGCGGCCGCCCTGGCGATGGTCTGCGCCGGGTCGCTCCCGGCGCAGGCAGCCTCCGGCGCTCCGGGGACACCGCCCGCCCCGGTGACCCCGCAGACCTGCTCCAAGAACGCCAGCGGGCAGCTGGTGGACTGCCCGCCGCCAGTCCGCCGCGCCCGGCTGCCGCGCGGCGCGCGGAACTTCTCGGCCGTCGCGCAGCCGGTCAGGTTCCTCGCCGGGCTGGTCGACGCGCGCACCTGGACCAGCAGCGGCGGCAACACGTTCCCCGGCGCCGACGTGCCCTTCGGCATGGTCCAGTGGAGCCCGGACACGCTGCCGCATCGCAGCGACGGCGGCGGCTACACCTACGGCGACCGGACGCTGAACGGCTACAGCCTGACTCACCTGTCCGGGCCGGGCTGCCGGGCCGCCGGTGACATCCCGATCCTGCCGATGACCGGCCGCCTGCCCGACGGCAACCCGACCGCCTTCACGACCTCGTTCACCAATGCGGGGGAGGTCGCCCAGGCCGGCTACTACTCCGCGCGCAGCAACTCCCCGGCCACGATCACGTCGCAGTTCTCGGCGACGGCGCACTCGGCGACCGGTCAGTTCACCTTCCCGCCCGGTAGCCGGGCCGACTTTCTGGTCAAGCTGCGGGACAGCGAGCGCGGTGACTACACCTCGTCCGCGCAGATCGTCAGCGACCACGAGATAACCGGGTCCGCCACGACGGGCAACTTCTGCAGCGAGACGAGCAGATTCGGCCCGCAGCTCTACACGATCTACTTCGACCTCTATTTCAGCCGCCCCTTCGTGGCGCACCGGATCATTACCGAGCCAGGGCGGCGCGACCCGAACTCGGCGTTCCTGGTCTTCTCCACCCGGACCAGCCGGGTGATCGACGCCCACGTCGCCATCTCCTACGTCTCTGCCGCCGATGCCGTGCTCAACCGGGAGAAGGAGGCTCCTGGCTGGGACTTCAGCCACGTCAGGGCGACCGCTCAGGACTCGTGGAACAGCCTGCTCGACCGGATCGAGGTGTCCGGCGGCAGCTACGCGCGGACGCAGCAGTTCTACAGCCTGCTGTACAAGTCCTTCCTCCAGCCGAACATCGTCAGCGACGTGAACGGCCGGTACCGAGGGTCCGACGGGGCCGTGCACACGCTGGCCGCGGGCCAGCAGGACCAGTACGGCCTGTTCTCCGGCTGGGACATCTACCACTCGCTGGCCCAGCTGCAGGCCATGCTCGACCCTCGGGCCGCGAGCGACATGGCCCAGTCGCTGGTCAACTACCAGGCGCAGAACGGCATCCTGCCGCAATGGGGCTACCTGAACCTGGACAACTACGTCATGGTCGGCGACCCGGCCGATGCCGTCATCGCGGACTACTACGCGTTCGGGGCCACGTCCTTCGACACGGCGGCCGCCCTGGCTGGCATGCTCCGTCAGGCCACCACCGTGAACCGGGTCCGGCCGGGCGAAGCCCTGGAGTCGAGGCTCGGCTACCTGCCGGCCGACGCCAGGTACGGCTGCTGCGGATTCCGGAACTCGGTCTCCGCCCTGCTGGAATACGACACCGCGGACTTCGCGCTGTCCAGGTTCGCCGCCGCGCTCGGCGATGCCGCCCACGCGGCGGCGCTGCGGAAGCGGGCCGGCAACTGGGTCAGCGTCTTCGATCCAGCCAAGCGCCTGTTCGTCCCCCGGATGAGGAACGGCCGGTTCATGAGCGGCATCACGCCGATCGCGTCGAGGTACTACACCGAGGGCGACGCGGCCCAGTACCTGTGGGACGTGCCCAACGACTACGCCGGCCTGTTCGCCAGGCTCGGCGGACCCGGCAAGGTCGCCCCCGTGCTGAGGCGGTTCCTGTCCCGCCCGGCGGCTGGCGGCAGCCACGCGCTGATCACCAACGAGTTCGGCGACGGCGAGCAGTACGCGCTCGACTACGCCGGCGATCCGGCCGGCGCGCAGCGGGCCGTCGCCACGATCAGGAACGATGTCTACCGGCCTGGTCCTGACGGGCTGCACGGCAACGACGACCTGGGTGCCCAGAGCTCCCAGTACATCTGGGAGATGCTGGGCTGCTACCCCGAGAACCCGGGCAGCGACGGACTCGTGCTGGCCAGCCCCGGCTTCCCCCGCGCCGTCATCCAGCTGCCGTCCGGCAGCAAGATCACGATCAGCGCGCCGGGAGCCTCGGTCAGCCGGTTCTACGTCAGCGGGCTGACGATCAACGGGGCGGCCGACACCAGCCTGTACGTGCCGTTCTCCTCGCTGGCGCCGGGCGCCACCCTGGACTGGACGCTGAGCGGCACGCCGACCTCCTGGGGCCGCGCGCCGCAGGACGCACCGCCGTCGTATCCGCCCGGCGGCTAACCCGCCGGGCGGCTAACCCGCCCGCCTAGAGGCGGTCGAGCGCCGCGAGGATCCGCTGCTCCGACACCGGGATGGCGGCTCCGACCGGCTGCGCGAACAGGCTGACCCTGAGCTCCTCGATCATCCACCGCACCGCGGCGACGTCGTCGCGCCCGCGGGCCGCGGGGCCTAGCTCGGCCAGGACCCGCGCATAGTCGTCAGTGACCCGGTGGACGACCGCCATCCGGGCGGTGTCCCGGCCGACGTCGGCCGGTGCCTTGTCCAGCCGGTGGGCCATGGCCCGCAGGTACCTGACCAGGTCAGGCAGGCGCCGGGCCCCGGCCTCGGTGACGAAGCCGGGGTGGATCAGTGCCGCCAGCTGGGCCCGCATGTCGGCCACGGCGGGCGCGAAGGCCGGGCTCCTGGCGCCCTCCAGCTTCGACTCGACCGTATGTGCCTGCGTCAGGATCCTGGCCACCGCGCTGACCACGTCGGCGGTCTCGGCTCGCAGTGCCGACCTGGCCGACTCGAGCAGCGCGTCGAACGCAGCCCGGTCCCACGCCGGGCCGCCGGCCCGGTCGATGAGGTCATCCGCCGCGCAGGCGGCACAGTCGTCAAGCAGGGCCGCGGCGCTGGGGTACGGGTGGCGGCTCATCGCCAGCTTCGCGTTGACCGGCAGCCGGCTGGCGACCGCGCGCACCCCCGATGGCACCTCGAGCAGCAGCAGCCGCCGGTTGCCGGTCCGCATCGCCTCGTCGGCCTGGGCGCGGGTCTCGAACAGGGCGACGTCGACGGCCTCCCCGGTGTCGGTCAGCGCCGGATAGGCCCTGACCTGCCCGTGGCTGAACACGCGCGGCAGCTCGTCGAAATCCCAGGAGGTCAGCCCGGTCCTGGTCAGGTCGCCGGCCGCGTCGGCCAGCCGGGCCCGCAGCCGCGGCCGGAGCGTGGCCCGCAGCTCCTCCAGGTCCTTGCCGCTGGCGAGCACCTGGCCGTCGTCGACGACCCGGAACGTCAGCCGCAGGTGCGCGGGCAGCCTGGACAGGTCCCAGGCGTCCTGCGGAATCCGCACGTCGCCCAGCCGCCCTAGCTCGGCGCCGAGCGAGGAGAGCAAGTCACCACGCCCCGGCTCCAGCCGGGCCAGGACGGCGCGGGCCACGTCGGGGGCGGGCACGAAGCGGGTTCGCAGCTGCTTGGGCAGCGTCCTGATCAGCTCCGTGACCAGCTCCTCGCGCAGGCCAGGCACCTGCCAGGACAGCTCGTCGCCGCTGACCTGGTTCAGCGCCGCGAGCGGGACATCCACGGCGACGCCGTCGCCGGGCTCGCCGGGCTCGAACTCATACGACAGCGGCAGCTCGCCCCAGCTACTCGGGTAGTCCTCGGGGCTGACCTCGTCCGCCGCCGGTCCGGCCAGGTCGGTGGCCGTCAGCGTCAGCAGGTCAGGCTCGGACTGCCTGGCCTTCTTCCACCAGGCGTCGAAGTGCCGGGCCGAGGTCACGTCAGCGGGGATCCGCCGGTCATAGAACGCGAACAGCGCGGCGTCGTCCATGACGAGACCGCGGCGGCGCGCCCTTCGTTCCAGCTCCTCCGCCTCGGCCAGCAGCTCGCGGTTGCGGTGGAAGAACTTATGGTGCGTCTGCCAGTCGCCCTCGACCAGCGCATGCCGGACGAACAGCTCCCTGGCCAGCACCGGGTCGACCCGGCTCAGCGTGACCCGCCGCGCCGCGACCAGCGGCAGCCCGTACAGGCTCACCCGCTCGAACGCCGTCGCCGCGCCCCGCCTGGCGTCCCAGTGCGGCTCGCTGTACTCGCGCCTGACCAGATGCCCGGCCAGCGGCTCAGCCCACTCCGGCTCGATCCGCGCCACCACGCGCGCCCAGAGCCTGGACGTCTCGACCAGCTCGGCGGCGATCACCCACTGTGGCGGCCTTCTCGCCAGCACCGAATCAGGGAAGATGGCGAAACGGGATCCGCGCGCGCCAGTGAAATCGGCAGGCCCGCGCCGCTTCTGGCCGGTCTTCGCGACGTCCTGCATGCCGATGTGGGACAGCAGGCCAGCTAGCAGCGACCGGTGGACATCGTCGGCGAGCTGGGCCGGGATCCGCGGCTGCTGCCCGACACCCGGCCTGGCCGCGAGCTGCGCGACATGCGCTGCGGGCCCGGAGCTGGCGGGCCCCGAGCTGGCGGGCCGCGCCGCAGGCTGGCCAGCAGGCAGGTCGGCAGGCGGGGCGGCCGTGGCCGGCCGGTCCGGGCCGATCGCGATGCCGAGTTCCTTCGCCGCCTGCCTGAGCTGGCCGTACACGTCCTGCCATTCGCGAACCCGCAGGAAGTGCAGGTACTCCCGGCGGCACATCCGGCGGAACGCCGACCCGGACAGCTCGCGCTGTCGTTCGCGCAGGTAATCCCACAAGTTGAGGAGGGAAAGGAAGTCCGAGTCGGGCTCGGCGAACCGCGCGTGCTGGGCATCGGCGGCGTCCCTGGAGTCCGCGGGCCGCTCTCGCGGGTCCTGGATCGACAGGGCCGCGGCGATGATCAGGACCTCGCGGGCGCAGCCGCTGCGGCCCGCTTCGATGATCATCCGGCCTAGCCGCGGATCCACCGGCAGCCGGGCCAGCTGCCGGCCGACATCGGTGAGCTTCCGCTGGCCGCCGGACGGCACCGCCCCGAGTTCCTCGAGCAGGCGCACGCCATCGGTCACCTGGCGGGCATCGGGCGGGTCGATGAAGGGGAACCCGGCCACCTCGCCGAGGTCGAGCGCCGCCATCTGCAAGATGACCGAGGCCAGGTTGGTGCGCAGGATCTCCGGGTCGGTGAATTCCGGCCGGGAATCGAAGTCCTCCTCACTGTAAAGCCGGATGCAGATGCCGTCCGAGGTGCGGCCGCAGCGCCCCGTGCGCTGGTTCGCCGACGCCTGCGAGACCGGCTCGATCGGCAGGCGCTGCACCTTGGTCCGGTTGCTGTACCGGGAGATCCGCGCGGTACCCGGGTCGATCACGTACTTAATGCCGGGGACCGTCAGCGAAGTCTCCGCGACGTTGGTGGCCAGCACGACCCGGCGCCCCCGGTGCGGGGCGAACACTCTGTGCTGCTCGGCTGATGACAGCCGAGCGTACAGCGGGACCACCTCGAGATCGGCGTACGGGCCGCCGGCCAGCGCGTCCGCGGTGTCGCGGATCTCCCGTTCGCCGCTGAGGAAGACCAGGATGTCGCCCGGGCCGCCGGCCCGCAACTCGTCGACGGCGTCGAGGATGCCCTGGACCTGGTCCCGCGGCTCGCGGGCCTGCCGCTGCCGGACTCGGCGGCGGGCTCGGCGAGCGGCCGGTACCGCACCTGCACGGGATAGGTGCGCCCCGAGACCTCGACAATCGGCGCGGCCTTGCCCGGCCCGCTGAAGTGCTGGCTGAAGCGCTCGGGGTCGATGGTCGCGGAGGTGATGACCACCTTGAGATCGGGCCGGCTGGGCAGCAGCCGGTGCAGGTAGCCGAGGATGAAGTCGATGTTCAGGCTGCGCTCGTGCGCCTCGTCAATGATCAGCGTGTCATAGCGCAGCAGCCGCCGGTCGCGGGTCAGCTCGGTCAGCAGGATCCCGTCAGTCATCAGCTTGACCAGCGTGCCATCGCCCGACTGGTCGGTGAAACGGACCTGATAGCCGATGGTGTCGCCCAGCTCGGTGCCCAGTTCCTCGGCGATCCGCTCGGCGACGGTCCTGGCGGCGAGCCTGCGCGGCTGAGTGTGGCCGATCTGGCCGGTCACGCCCCGTCCGAGCTCCAGGCAGATCTTCGGGATCTGGGTTGTCTTGCCCGAGCCGGTTTCCCCCGCGACGATCACGACCTGATGGTCACGGATAGCCTGGGCGATCTCGTCCTTGCGCTGGCTGACCGGCAGCTCGGCCGGGTAGCCGATGACCGGCACGGCCGCCCGCCTGGCCTGGATCCTGGCCGCGGCGGCCTCGACGTCCGCGCCTATCTGAGCCAGCGCCTGCTCCCGCCGCTGAACGTCCCGCAGCGCGACCGCCCGGTCGATCCGGCGGGCCAGCCGGTGCTGGTCAGCCAGCATCAGCTGGGGCAGCCGAGATCGGATCTCAGCGAACGTCGGCGGCAAGGCGCAGTCTCCAGTCAGCAGCACGGTCCGGGGCCCGGCGGGACCGTCCGGCCCCAGCAGCACCAACCCCAGCATGGCCGTCCCGGGCCACCGTTCCCTAACGCTTTTCCCCCGCCCCAGCTTCCGCCGCACCCGCTGATGTGTTCCCAGCCCGCTAGCCGAGGCGCGCCTCGGAGCGCAGCACGGCGGCGAGCTCGTCGGGCGCGGGCGTCGCGCCGCTTATCTCAACCAGACCGCGCGCCGTGAACCAGGCCGCCACGTTGGCGGCGTCGCGGTCCAGGAACTCGGCGCCCCGCGGATGGGAGATCACGTCGATCACCTGGGGCAGGTCGATGAGGACCACACGGCCGCGGTGGACGAGCAGGTTGTAGGCGGACAGGTCGCCATGGGCCAGGCCGAGGCCGGCCAGCGTGCGGAGGGCCTGGACAAGCTGGTCCCACAGGTCGGCCAGCTCCGCGCCGCGCGGCCGGGTCTCGGCAAGTCGCGGCGCGGCCGTCAGGTCAGGTTCCCCGACGAACTCGAGCAGCACCTCGGTGCCCGTCACCTGGACCGGGTACGGCACCGGCACGCCCGCCTGGTGCAACCGCCCCAGCGCGGCGAACTCGGCGCTGGCCCACTGCTGGGCGATCATCGCGCGCCCGGTCGCCGTCCGGCGGGCCATCGCGCGATTGTCCCGCGACTCGCGAACGCGGCGGCCGGCCAGGTACTCGGCGTCGCGGTGAAACAGCCGGTTCTCTGCGGCCCGGTACCGCTTGGCCGCGAGCACGCAGGACGGGCCGGAGTCATCCGGCACCGCCCGGCGGAGCAGGTAGACGTCGGCTTCCTTGCCGGTCTTCAGGATCCCCAGCTCGGTGTCGGTCGCCGCCAGATCGGTGACCAGCCAGGCCGGGTAGGGCCGCGGCCCGCGATGGGACGGCGAGGACTGATCCCAGGTAGACCAGCGCTCGCCGTCGGGCAGCCCGTCGGTAGCGTCCAAGGCATCCTCGGGCTGCAGCCGGGGGCGGTGCCGGTTTCGCCGGGCGAAGGTCGGTGTGTCGTCGTCGTCAAAACGCCGCTTGCCGCGGCGGGTGAATGCCTGGTCGGGCATGGAGAAGGCTCCTTGAGCAGAAGACGGGCAGCGTACATCGCGGGACGGTCATCGTCCGGCCCTCCCTCCTGCTCGGCACGGTGCGTCGGCAGCGCCGACGGACAGCGTTCGGCCCGAGGCTGCCATGCCGACGGGATGCGCGCAACTGATTTCCTGCGAACGGGGCGTCAGGCCGCGGGCAGGGCACAATAGAGCGAACCGGACCGCGACAGCAGGCGGAATCATGACCATTGTTCGCCCGAGCAAGCTCCAGCGAGAAGGTCTCTTCGGCGGCCTGATCGCCGTCTTTGTCCTGGCTCTGGTGCGCGGGATCAACGGAGCGGGCACGAGCGGCGGCCGGATCGCGGTGATCGTCTTCACCGGCGCCGTGATCGCGCTCCTGCTGTGGGGCTGGATCCGGTCCGTCATGCGTCCCAGCCACCTGGAGATCTCCGCCGCGGCGGTGACGCTCGTGGAGCCCAGCGGCCAGCGCAAGAGCCTGGCCCGCGAATCGGGCGACGAGATCAGCGTGACCGTCGTCGGCGGCGGCCGGTACCGCAAGTCGGCGCTCACCATCGCCGGGTCGGGCACGGTGCTGCCGCTGAGCTTCTTCAGCCTGCCCGAAATCGAGCGGCAGTGCGTCGCGAACGGCTGGCGGTTCGCCAGGGGCCGGCGCGCCGTCCGGTAGCGACCGGCGGGCCGGCCGCTGCCCGTGCGCGAGGATGGCAACCATGCCATCCACTGACGGCGAGTACCGGCTCTACCGGGACCTGGCCAGCTGGTGGCCGCTCATCTCGCCGCCGGACGAGTACGCGCAGGAGGCCGCCTATCTCGCCGAGGTGCTGAGCTCGGCCGCGACCGTCCCCGTCCACGAGGTGCTCGACCTCGGCTGCGGCGGCGGCCACGTCGCCGTGCACCTGAAAGACAGGTTCGACCTCACGCTGGCTGACATCTCGGGCGACATGCTGGCCGTCTCGCGGCGGCTCAACCCGGAGTGCCGTCACCTTCAGGGCGACATGCGGACGCTGCGGCTGCCGCGGACGTTCGACGCGGTCCTAGTCCACGACGCCGTCGACTACATCACCACCCAGGACGATCTCCGGCAGGTCGTCCAGACGGCGTTCGCGCTCTGCCGGCCGGGCGGCGTCGCGGTCTTCGTGCCCGACTACGTCAAGGACACCTTCGGCGATCTCACCGGCGGCGGGGGCGGCGGCACCGACGCGCACGGCCGCGAGGCCAGCTTCACCGAGGTGACCTGGGATCCGAACCCGGCCGATGACTGGGTCCAGGCCGAGTACGAGTTCACGCTCCGCCACGCGAACGGCACCGTCGACGTCATCCGCGAGACCCACCGGCTCGGCGTGTTCAGCCGCGAGCTGTGGCTGCGCCTGCTGGCCGAGACCGGTTTCGACCCGTCGGCCGATGTCGGCGGGCCCGCGACGCCCGGTCAGCGGCCGGACAACCTGTTCGCCGGCGTCCGGCCGCAGTTACCTCGGGAGCCCGGCACCGGCCCCTGAGCATTACGTTTATCCACATGAACGACCGGCGCCGGGTCGAGCTGCGCGCGGACTGCGAACGCTGCGCCGCGCTGTGCTGCGTCGGGCCGGCGTTCTCGGCCTCGGCGGACTTCGCCATCGACAAGGCCGCCGGCCAGCCGTGCCCGAACCTGCGCGCCGACTTCCGCTGCTCCATCCACGACCGGCTGCGGCCGGGCGGGTTCGGCGGCTGCGCCGCGTTCGACTGCCTCGGCGCGGGCCAGCAGGTCGTCCGCGGCACGTTCGGCGGCCGGGACTGGCGGAGCGAGCCGGGACTCGCGGCGCCGATGTTCGCGGCCTTCGCGGTCATGCGGCCGCTGCACGAGCTGCTCTGGTACCTCAACGAGGCGCTGGCGCTGAACCCAGCCGAACCGCTGTCGGGTGAGCTCGGTCGAGAGTTTTCGAAAACGGAGCGCCTGACGCGCTGTGGTCACGACGAGCTGATCGCCGTTGACGTCGACGCACGCCGGCGCGAGGTGAACGCCGTCCTGCTCCGCGTGAGCGACCACGTGCGCGAACGCGCCGGCGCCTTCGGCCCCGACCTGCGCGGCGCCGACCTGGCCGGCCAAGACCTGCGGCCGACAGCCCTGCGCGGGGCTCGTCTGCGCGGCGCGCTTCTGATCGGCGCTGACCTGCGGAACGCGGACCTGGGCTACGCCGATCTGACCGGCGCTGACCTGCGCGGTGCCCGCCTGGCCGGAGCCGAACTCGGCACCAGCCTGTTCGTCAGCCAGCCCCAGCTCGACGCCGCGCTCGGCGACTCCCGAACCACACTCCCGCCCCACCGGACCCGCCCGTCCCACTGGTCGGCGCCCGCCACGCAATAGTCGTGCGGCGGTGACGCCCGATTCCATGATCACGGCGAATTTCCGTGTTACAACGCGGTCAACTCGCCACGATCATGAAACGAGGCGGGCGGGAGCGCGCCCCCTGGCGGGGGCGGGGAGAATTGGCTGGTGAGTAACGTCCGGCGGATCCTGCTGGCGATCGGAATGGTGCTCGGCGTCATCGCGGCCGGCACCGTCGGCTACGTCGTGCTCGGATTCGGCGTGCTGGACGCGGTCTACCAGACCGTCACCACGATCACCACCGTCGGCTTCCGCGTCCTGCACCCCCTGGACATGGCGGGGAAGATCTTCACGATCGTCCTGATCCTGGCCGGGGTCGGCGTGGCCCTGTACGCGTTCGGCGTGGTGCTCGAGACGCTGGTGGAAGGGCACCTGCGGCGGGACTTCGGAAGGCGGCGGATGGAGCGCAACATCGCCCGGATGACCGGGCACACGATCGTCTGCGGCTGGGGCCGGGTGGGCCGCGCGGTCGGCGGCTACCTGTCCGGGCAGGGCGCCGACGTGGTCGTGGTCGACCTGGACCCGGAACGGGTGGCCGAGATCCCGTATCCCGCGCTGATCGGCGACGTGACCGACGACGAGGTGCTCCGCCGGGCCGGCCTGATGCGGGCCAGGGCACTCGTCGCCGCGATCGACACCGATGCCGAGAACGTCTACGTGACGCTGTCGGCCCGGGCGCTCCGGCCGGAGCTGGTGATCGTGGCCCGGGCGCGGAACGAGGAGTCGGAGTCCAAGCTGCTGCGGGCCGGAGCGACGCGGGTGGTGAACCCGCAGCGGATCGGCGGCCAGCGGATCGCGGCCGCCGCGCTGCAGCCCAACGTGGTCGAGTTCCTCGACGTCGTGATGCATGACGGGAGCCTGGAGTTCCGGCTCGAGGAAGTCTCGATCCGGGCCGGCTCCCGGCTCGCCGGGTGCACGCTGCACGAGGCCAGCGTCGGCGAGACGACCGGTGCGCTGGTGCTCGCGCTGCGCGACGCCGACGGGCAGTTCCTGGCCAACCCTCCGGTCCAGACACCGGTCGGCGCGGGTCACGTGCTGATCGCGATCGGCACCGAGTCCCAGCTCAGCGCGCTCCGGGAGGCTGCTCACCGTGCCGGATGAGGTGGCAGCGTGGTCCGACGGCGGCGGCGACGGCGACGGCGGCGGCGGCAGCAGCCAGGAGGTGCGCCTGCCGGGCGGCAACGTCAGCGGGGCGGTGCGAGCAGGCGACACGGTGCGGCGGCATACCGGGCCCTGGACCCCGGCGGTCCACGCGCTGCTCGGCTACCTGGACGGCCGGGTGCCGGGAATCCCGCGGGTTCTCGGGCTCGACGGGCAGGGCCGGGAGGTGCTGAGCTACCTGCCGGGCCGCGTTGTCGACATCGACACCGAGACGCTCAGCGCCGGGCAGATCGTCTCGCTGGCGGGCTGGACTCGCTCGTTCCACCGGGCCGTAGCCGGGTTCAGCCATCCCGGCCCGTGGCGCTACTTTGCCGTCCCCGAGCCGACGCTGATCGGGCATAACGACATCGCGCTGTACAACGCCTGCTTCGACGGGGACACGCTCGCCGGAGTGTTCGACTGGGACCTGGCCGGCCCGACCACGCCGCTGCTCGAGCTCGCCTTCATCGCGTGGAACTGCGTCCCGCTCTGGGCCGACATCGCCCCCGAGCAGGCCGCTTCCCGGCTGAGCCTGATCGCGTCGGCTTACGGCGGCGCCGAGCCGGCGCCCCGCATCGGGGCCCGGCAGATCCTGCACGCGGTCCCGAACCGGATCCGGCTCATGCTGGACTGGATCCCGGCCGCCGCCGCCGCGGGTGACGCGGGCATGGCCCGGCTGATGGCGGCGGGCGAGCCAGGCCGCTCGGCGGCGACGCTGGCCGACCTGCGCAGACGGATCCCTGCGATCGACCGCGCGCTAGCCCGCTGACCGGCCGCCGGGGAGCCGACCGGCCGCGGTATAGCTCGGCCGCGGCCGGACGTTCAGCACGAGGCCGCGGCTGCGCGCGGTCGTGCGCGCGCCGAACGCCATCACGAGACCACCTGGCCCGCGCCGGGCCCGCAGGCCGGCTCGCCATGTCACGAGCAGTTCGGCCGGCCGTTCCGCAACCGCTGTCCGTATGCTTCCGGCCGGCATCAGGCATCAGGCGGAAACAGGCGGTCCGCGTTCCCGCCGAGGAACAGCTCGCGCGCTTCGTCGTCCAGGCCGAGTTCGCCGAGCCGGCGCATCGCCTGCGCGGGCGTGATCATCGGGTAGTTGGACCCGAAGAGCACCTTGCGGCGGCCGTGGCCGCGCAGGTACGCCACGAGCTCGGCCGGGTAGCGGTGCGAGACGTAGGCGGAGGTGTCGATATAGACATTCGGGTACTTCGTCGCCAGCGCGATCATCTCCGTGGTCCACGGGTACCCGATGTGCCCGGCCACGATCACCAGGTCGGGGAAGTCCAGCGCGACGTCGTCCAGGTACGGGATCGGCCGGCCGGTCTCCGACGTCCGCAGCGGGCCGGTGTGCCCGACCTGGGTCATGAACGGCACGCCGAGCTCGACGCATTCGGCCAGCACCGGGTAGTACAGCCGGTGGTTCGGCGGCAGCCCCCACAGCCAGGGCACCACGCGCAGGGCGCGGAACCCCAGGTCGGTGACGGCCCGGCGGAGTTCGAGCACGGCCCGCCTCGGGCTGCGGATGTCGACCGACGCCACGCCGGCCAGCCGCTCGGGGTACCGGCGTACCCAGCCCGCGACCTCGTCGTTGCTGATCAGGGCGCCGTCCGGGCCGTACCAGGCGCAGATCAGCCCGCGCCGCACGCCCGCCTCGTCCAGGACGGCGATCGTGCGCTCGAGCGGCACCTCGTCGCCCGGCAGCTCCCCGGTCCACCGGCGCAGCGACTCGAACATCTCCTGGGCCAGGAAACGCCGGGTCGGATGCTGCATCCATACGTCGACAACGGCCATGTTGTCATCCTCGCCTAGCCGCGGCGGGAATAAAGGGAATGCTCCGGCGGGCGAGCCTCAATATGCTGCGGCTCATGATTCCCGCCGATCATCTGCTCGCATGGGCGCTGGTTTCCTTCGCGCTCATCATCGTTCCCGGTCCGAACGTCCTGTTCGTCATCAGCCGGTCGCTGATGCTGGGACGAACGGCCGGGGTCGGCTCCGCCGTTGGCGGCCAGGCCGGGGTCTTCGTCCAGGTCACCGCGGTGGCCTTCGGAATCGGGGCGCTGGTCGAGCGGTCGGTGGCCGTCTTCAGCGTGATCAAGCTGATCGGGGCCGCGTACGTGATCTACCTGGGCGTGCGGGCCATCCGGCACCGGCGGTCCCTGACCGCAGCGCTCGACGCCGCGGCGGAGCGCAAGTCGCTGCCCCGGATACTTCGCGACGGGTTCGTGGTCGGCGTCTCCAATCCGAAGGCCATCGTGTTCTTCGTCGCGGTCCTGCCCCAGTTCGTCGACCGGGCGTCGGGCGACGTTCCGGCGCAGATGCTGCTGCTCGGCGGCGTCTTCATGGCCATCGCCGTGCTGTGCGACAGCACCTGGGCCCTGGCCGCCAGCATGGCGCGGGTCTGGCTGGCCAGCTCACCGCGACGGCTGGAACTGATCGGCGGCACCGGCGGCGTGGTCATGATCGGCATCGGCGCCAGCCTGGCCCTCACCGGACGGCGGGACTGACGAACCTGCGGTCAGAGCTGGCCGTTCTGGATGATGAGTACCCGGTCGGCGATGTCCATCAGCCCGCGGTCATGCGTCGTCGCGATCGCGGTCAGTCCCTCCGCGTGCACGATGCTCCTGATCAGCCCCATGATCTGGCGCGCCGTGTGCGAGTCGAGCTGGCCGGTCGGCTCGTCGGCCAGCAGCAGCTCGCCGTTATTGGCCAGCGCCCGCGCGATGCCGACCCGCTGCTGCTCACCGCCGGAGAGCTCGTGCGGGCGCTTGCGGCCGCTGCCCTCCAGCCCGACCAGTTCGAGCAGCGCGTCCACTCGCCGCTCTGCCCGGCGTGACCAGGAGCGGGACGGGCGCCTCCGGCCGCGTGCGCGCCCTGGCCAGATCGACGGCCGGGAAGCCGGGCCACGGCGTGTCAGCGGCCAGAGCCGCGTACGAGGCCGGGTCGACCGCGACGATTCCGACCGCGCGCCTTGATCGGCCGACCGCCACGATCGCCCCGAGCACGATCACCGCGAGGTCGGCCCGGGCGTAGACGGCCGCGGCGATCGAGCGCTGGCGGCCGCGGCTGGCGCGCTGCCTGATCGGCGACGGCGGCCGGCGCAGCCACGGCAGCGCGATGACGGCGACGCACCCCGCCGCGACGGCGGCGGCGAGCCAGACCGCCCCGGTCAGGCCGGCCGTCAGGTGGTCGGCCAGCAACGGGGCCAGCAGGATCCCGAGCAGCGGCCCGGCCACCGCGGCCGGGCCGGCCACGACGGCGGCGTCAGCCAGGCGGCGCCGCGCGATCTGGGTCCTCGATGCGCCGCGGGCACCGAGCAGCGCGGTCTCCGCCTCGCGCCGCTGGGAGAGCAGCCGGGCTGCGATGCCGAGCGTGGCTCCCGCGATGACCAGCAGGGTCAGGATTCCGGACAGGATCTTGGTCCTGGCCACAACCAGGGCCGTCGACAGCGCCGACAGCTGGCCGGGCAGGCTGGTCGTCACCGTGGCGTCGTGAAAGGACGTCGAGTTGTTGAGGTTGCCGATCCGGATCCCGAGGCGGCTGCCCAGCCCGGCCAGGGCCGCCCCGGTCAGCCGCCCGAAGTCCGGCACGCCGATCACGGTGACCGACGTGATGGCCAGGTGAGCGGCGGCTATCGCGGCCGGGCTGGTGACGAGGGGCCCAGCGGCGGTAAAGCCGTGCGTTCGCTGGACGGCGCTGGCTCCCATCGGGTCGAGCATCCAGAACGGCTCGGCCGGCTCGGCCCGGCGGAAGATCCCGGTGATCCGCACCCGAACCGCCGCATGGGTGGTGGGGTCGCGCAGCGTGACCAGGTCCCCTGGCGCCACGCCCAGTACCCGTGCCGCGGCCACCGGCACGCACGCGGGCACCGGCGACCCGGCGCCCGCCTGGACCGCTCCGGCCTGGCCCGTTCCGGCCTGGCCCGCTCCGGCCTGGCCTGCTCCCGCGCCCGCTGTTCCGGATCCGCACTGGCCGCGTACCAGCACGATGTGGGCGGCCAGCCCGGGCAGCGAGATCAGCTGCGTCTGCAGTCGAGCGGACTGGTGGCCGCCCGGCGCGTCCAGCAGATCGGACTGCGAGCTGCGCAGGATCGCGGGACGCAGACCCGGCAGGAGCCCGCGGATCGTGCGTGCGATCCCGGCGCTGATCGGGCTGACGCTCGAGGGGGTCACCGCGGCGGTGACCGCGATCGCGGTACCCGGCCGGCCCTGCAGTTCGCTGGTCGCCGCGCTCGCGGTGACGGCGCTGAAGAAGGACACCGCGGCGGCCGTGAAGGACGCCGCGATCACCGCGGTCAGGACCACCACGGTGAAGGCGATGCGATGCGCGAGCAGGTGCCTGACCGCAGGAGGAGGCCGCCGCACTTTCCTCCGCACCTCCTACACCTCTAATTCGCCATGTTTGCATGGCAAAAAAGCGACGCTCCAGAGATGAGTAATTAAAGAGACTCTATTGTGATAACTAGGTAACAAACGATTGCCTGGTCAGACCACCGGCACAGCGTCCGAATAGCGGGCTCGCTTAACCGACTTGCTAGTCCTCCAGAACGTAAAGTTCTGGCCCGCCATCGCCCGGGACGGTGACCGTGATCCGGTTGCCGTCGACGAGGTGACGGAGATGAGCGCCAGCCTCGGCGAGCGCGGCGCGGCGCATGAATCCGGTGACCGACGCCCAGCCGCGGGACCACGTCAGCTCCCTGGTGACCTGCCAGGTGGTCGCCGGACCGATCCTGGCCAGGATCGCGATCACCTCCTCGCACCGGCGCTCGTGATGCGCGAGCAGCATCCGCACCCGGCTGGCCAGGCCCTGGAACCGGTACTCGTGCGCGGGCAGCGCCTCGGCGCTGTCATAGGCGGCGACGAACTCCAGCGAGCGCAGGTAGGCGGCCAGCGGCGGTTCGGCCGCATGCGGCTGCAGCCCGATGTTCGGACTGATCCGCGGCAGGACATGGTCGCCGGTCAGCAGCAGGTTGGCGGCCTCGTCGTGCAGGCACAGATGACCCGGCGTGTGCCCGGGAGTCCATACCGCCCTGACCGGCCGGCTGGCAGCGGCACCAGGTCTGCGTGCTCGAGCAGCACGTCCGGGTCGGCCATGGCGGCGAACGGGTGCTCGGACTCGTCCTGCATGGAGAGTTCAGCCGCGATGTCGGCCGGAACACCGCAGTTCCGCAGCCAGGCCAGATCGCCCTCGGCCGTCTCGGCACCCTGCCAGCGCAGCGAGGTGAGCGAATCCCGCTCCGCCGGATGCATCGCGATCCAGGCGCCCGACGCATCCCGCAGCCGCGCCGACAGCCCGTGATGATCGGGATGGATATGGGTGACGACTATCCCGGTCACGTCAGCGGCCGAGGCGCCCGCCGCCTTGAGGCCGTCAGCCAGTGCGACCCAGCCGGCCTCGGTGTCCCAGCCCGGGTCGACGACCACCAGCTGGCTGCCCGCCGCCAGCAGGTAGGTCAGCGTGTAGCGCAGCGGGTTGTCGGGAATCGGCACCGGCACCGACCACAGGTCCGCTCGCACTTCCTCGATCGGCGGCCAGGTGCGCGCGACCCACGCCTCCCGCTGGGCCGTCCCGGTCACTCGCACGTTCCGCGCCTCCCCCGGCCTGCCGGCCAGGCCGATGACCAGCCCCGCAGGCGCCGAGTCTATAAGGGCACGAAACAGCCACGCTGGGGGCCTTGGAGTCCACGCTCAGCTGAGGTGCAGATCGGGGCGGGAGGTGTAGGTCCGCCCGGCGGGCGTCGTCCACCGGAACGTCCCCGGCGCGGGCTGCCGCAGGGTCCAGCGTGGGTCCTGCTTGAGCTGATGGTGCGACCGGCACTGAGCACCGAGGTTGCACGCGCAGGTGAGTCCGCCCCGGTCGAACGGCACCGTGTGGTCCAGGTCGCACCGCTCGGCCGGCCTGCGGCAGGACGGGAACCGGCAGGTTCCGTCTCGAGCCGTCACCAGCTCGGCGACCCTGGGCGGCGGCCGGTAGGCGTCCGAGACCAGCGCGTGGCCACAGCCGCCGGCCCGTTCGTCCGCGCGGCCTCGCTGCGCGGCCTGGCCGACGGCCCGGATGGCCGCTGCCCGCGCTCGGGCCAGGATCACGGCCAGCGGCGATCCGGCGGGCGGCGCCGGCCCGTGATCGGGGACGCGTCTCCCGGCGGCCCCGGATGCGTCAGCTGCCAGGGAGTCCGCGCTGACGATGAGCGTCACCCGGCCGACAAACCCGGTACCGCCCGCTGCGGCGGCCGGCGAGCCGTCCGGGCTCCGCGATCTCGGAACGTGAGACACGGCAATCGCCTGCCCCGACCCGGTCGTCACGACCACCCGCCACCTGGTCGCCGGGTGCCGGGCGGCGACCTCGGCGAGGTGCCTGGCCTGGCCGGGCGTGATCACGCCCAGGCGGGACAGCTGCCCGGGCGCGGACGAGGCCCCGGCCAGGGTGGCGAGCGGAACGGTCAGGTTCAAAAGGCCGGCCGCGCCGGGCAGCGGGTGCGGCCGGGCCAGGCTCGCCGGTCCGGGCAGTAGGAACGGCGGAACCTCAGGCCACGGCCCAGCCGTGTCCGTCGGCGACTTGTGGTCCCGCGGATCGTCGGGCACCGGCGGGTCGTCGAGCAGCGGGTCGCCGGGCACCGGGTCGCCGGGCACCGGCGGGGCGTCAGGCGGCGAATCTTCCTGGGGCGGTCCGGCGGGCGGCCGGTCGTCGTCGGGCTGGCCGGCGGGCGGCGGCGGGTCGCCGTCGTCGGGCTGGCCGGCCTGCGGCGGGTCATCGGGCGGGGCGCCAGGCGCGGGCGGAATGTACGGCAGGGTGCCGAGCAGGAGGCCAAGGAACACCTGGGCACGAACAAGGTCGATCTCGGCGGACGAGGTTCCTGCAGCTTTCATGGCCTTGGCCAGGGCAGCGATTCGCGCCATCGCGGCCGCGGCCTGAATACCAGGCAGGGAGTAGCCGGCCAGCGTCGCCGTGCCCTCGTCTTCGGGATACAAGACGACCTTCGCGTTCCGTTCTGCGTCCTGACGGCGCCGTTCCGCCCCGGCCGGGTCGGCCTTGATCACGGCCCGCCGCAGCGCGGCGTACAGCTGGCCCAGGGTCAGCCATCCCGCGCGGCCGAGCACGGCGGCCTCGACGGCGCGAGCGGCCGTGTCGCTGAGCGGGCTGGTCATCCGGGCGATCATGCGAGCCCGGGCCAGATCAATTTCCCCGGCCGCCAGTGCGGCGCCAGTAGCGCGCAGCCGCCACGTGAGCACGACCCCGAGGTCCGCCCAGCCGGTCGCTGCGTCGTGCGACATCGCCAGGGCCAGCGCGACCTGGCCGGACGCGTCCGCCGTCACCCGGTCCGGGCGCCCGTCCTGATCGACCTCGGCCCGCCGGTCGGTGCGGGCCGACCGCGATGCGATCTGGGCGACCGCGGCGAGCTCGCCCGCCGCCGCCCAGGACGCCAGCCGGCGGAACGAGGCTGCGACGCCAGCCAGCGCGCCGTCTTCCAGGTCGGCGGCGCGGGACTGGGCCAGCCAGCCGGCCAGTCCCGGACCGACCGGGAGCGATTCCGCTACCCGGCCCGGCGACCACATCGAGCGGGATCTCGTCCGCCCGCCAGGCCGCGATCGCCTCCTCGCAGGCCGCCTCGTCCGCGTCGGTGGTCGGCGGCGGGTCGGTCGTCGGTGCGCGGGTGGTCGGCGGCGGGCAGGTCTCGGGCGGCGGGGTCGTCGTCGGTGCGCGGGTCGCCTGCGGCGGGTCGGTCGCCCGTGGCGGGCCGGTCGTCGGCGGGCGCGTCGCTGTCGTCGGTGCGGTCGCCTGTGGCGGGCCGGCCGTCGGGTTCGCGTCAGCAGGGGCGGGCTCGTCCTCGCCGGCCGTCCGCAGCCATGGTGCCGGGCCGGTCAGGGCCTCGAGCACCGCAGCCAGATCCAGGTCCCAGGACCAGGACAGCCCGCCGGCCGCCTGCGCGAAGCCCGTCTCGCCGACCGGCGGAACAGTTCCGTTGCCGCCGGCCCCGCTCTCGCCAGGACTCGCCATCAGGGTCACCACCTCCTCGCCGCGACCTCCTCGCCGCAACCTCGTCGTCGCAACCTCGTCGTCGCAACCTCGTCGTCGCAACCTCGTCGTCGCAACCAAGGTCCCGCCAACCTACCCATCGTCTTCGATCATAATAACGAGCACTACTGACATTCTTGACTCAGCTCATGCTCATATTCGCTTTAAGCTCTGTAACTGTGTCGATTGATCGCACCGGGTTGCGGGATCGAGCGCGATCAGGCAGGGTATTGGCTCAAGCGCTCCGCGGGCGAGGCCGGCGGGGCACCCGCGACCGAAAGGAGCGAAATGGCTGAGGTGCTGCTGTTCCATCACGCCCTGGGGCTGACGCCGGGCGTCCGCGACTTCGCCGACCAGCTCAGCCGCGCCGGTCACCTCGTCCACGTCCCCGACCTGTACGAGGGGCGGGTCTTCGACGACCTCACCGACGGAGTTGCCTACGCCGGCGAGACCGGGTTCGCCACCATCATGGAGCGCGGGCAGGCCGCCGCGGAGGGACTGCCAGCCGAGCTTGTCTACGCCGGCTTCTCGCTGGGCGTCATGCCGGCCCAGATGCTGGCCCAGACCCGGCCCGGCGCCCGGGGCGCTCAGCTGATCTACGCATGCCTGCCGACCTCCGAATTCGGCGGGTCATGGCCGCAGGGAGTCCCGGTCCAGATACACGGGATGGACGGTGATGAGTTCTTCGCGGGAGAAGGCGACATCGACGCGGCGCGCGCCCTCGTCGACTCGACCGCCGATGCCGAGCTGTTCCTCTACCCGGGCGACCAGCACCTGTTCGCCGACAGCAGCGTGCCGTCCTACGACGCGCCAGCCGCCAGGTTGCTGACTGAACGCGTGCTCGCTTTTCTCGATCGCGTCTAGCCGGGGCCCGGCGGCCTAGCGCCCCGGCAGGCCGCCTAACGCCCCCATAGGCGCCCGAGCGCCCGGCGCCGCTCGGGCCGGGACAGGCCGCGCAGGTCGGCCAGCCCGCGCTCGGTGACCACCACGTCCACGTCATGGGCGGGCGTGGACACCGGCCGGGACAGCCGGGCGACCAGCGTCGACCTTCCGCGATGAACCGTCGGCACCGCGACGATGCTCAGCCCGCCGATCGACCGGGCGGCGGCCGCCGCGTAGTCCGGGTGCCCCCCGATCCCGCCGAGCACAGAGGCCGCTGTCCCCTCCACGTTCACCTGGCCATCGAGGTCGAGCTCGACCGCCGTGTTCACCGCGAACAGCGGATCGGCGGACAGCCGGCCCAGATCATGGGTGTACTCGATCGGGTGCAGCAGCGGCCGTCCGTCCGCCCACCGGTACAGGCGCGGGCCGCCCGCGAGGTAGGCCGCTACCGGCTCGCCGGCCAGCAGCCCGCGGTCGTCGAGATCCACGACCGCCTCCGGCAGCAGCCCGGAATCGACCCGGACCGGCACGGAAAGCTCGGCCAGCAGCGCGGTGGCGACCGGACTCGGACCCACCTGGAGCCGCGCCCCCGGCGTGATCAGCGGCGCGATCAGCGCGGCGATCGCCCGGTGCGCCGGCCCTGGCGTGACCGGCCGCATCGCTCCCGGCGGCGCACTGGTCTGCGCCACGACCACCACCCGGCCGGCCGGCAGCGGGCCGCCGGCGTCAGCGTGCGGCGCGCCAGCTGAGATCACAGCGGCAACAAGGGCTCCCGCGTCAATGGCGGCCCGCTGCCAGGACACTTCGGTGCCGAACTCAAACCCGCCTGCAGCCGGAACGACGGACGCGATCAGCAGGTCAGGGCGCCACGGGCCGTGCAGCAGCGCCGGCGCGGCCGACAGCCTGGCCGGGGTGAACTGCACGAGTCCCGCGTCCACGCTCGGTCGCAGCCCCCAGCCCGGCATGAACGTGCGGACGTCGGCGAACGCGGTGAAGTCCAGGCCGGGATCGGCCCTCGGCACCCAGCCGAGGATCAGCCGCACGCCGCCGCACCGGGCGGCGGCGGCGGTCAGCTCGGCCGAGACGACCCGCGGCGCGCCGAACCCGTCCCCCAGCGCGATCGTCATTCCCGGGCGCACCAGGTCGTTCAGCTCGCTGACGCTTCGCATGCCACCTCATCGCGGTCTAGCCCCTGGTACGACATGATGCCCTGAGCTTTTGTTCAACAGAATTCAAGCAATCGCCCGGGGCGGGCCCGCGGGCGGCACGGTGAGGAGTGAGGCTGTGGCGGCCGACGTGGACCTGCTCGTCCTCGCTGAGCTCAACCCGGATGTCCTGGTGTCGTCCGGGGATGTCGAGGTGCGGTTCGGCCAGGTCGAGCAGCTCATCGACCACGCGACCGTCACCCTGGGCAGCTCGGGAGCGATCACGGCCTGTGCCGCCGCCGCGCAGGGCCTGCGGGTCGCGGTCTGCGCGGTGATCGGCGACGATCCGATCGGAGAATGGACGGCCGAGCAGTTGCGCGGGCACGGCGTCGACGTCTCGGGCGTTATCCGGCGGCCTGGCCGCCAGACCGGCCTGAGCGTGGTCATGACCAGAGCGGGCGGGGACCGGGCGATCCTGACCTACAGCGGCACCATGACCGAGCTGTCCGCCGCCGACATCCCGGGCGGCGCGCTGAGCTCCGCGCGTCATGTCCACGCAAGCTCGTTCTTTCTCCAGCGGGGCCTCCAGGCGGGCCTGCCCGCCCTGCTCCGCGCGGCCCGCGGGGCCGGGGCAACGACGTCGCTGGACACCGGCTGGGCGCCGGACGGGGAATGGGCGAGCATCCGTCCGGCCCTGGACGACCTGGACTACCTGCTGCCGAACGCGGCGGAATGCGTGCGACTGGCCGCCGCGCTCGGCCTGGCGCCGGAGCCGGCCGACGGCGGCACCGAGGGATCACCGCTGCTGGCGGCCCGCGCCCTGCGCCGGCTCGGCCGGCGGTCGCGGTGAAGCTGGGCGCCGACGGCGCCGTCGCCGTTGCCCCTGACGGCGTGGCGCGAGTGCGGGGCCGCAGCGTCACGCCGGTGGACACCACCGGAGCCGGGGACTGCTTCAACGCCGGGTTCATCGCCGGCATGCTCGACGGCTCGACCACGACCGAGGCGCTCAAGCGCGCGGTAGCCTCCGGCTCGGTCGCGGTGACCGGCTGGGGCGGCACCGGCCGGCTGGCGACTCGCGCCGAGGCGATCCAGGCCGCCGGGCTGCTGCGGGCCGAGCCTGTAACCGATAGCCCGTGATATGACGAGATAACCGGGACAGCCCGACGACGAGGAGGTACCACATGGCGGGCCGCGGAGTCCTGATCCTGGCCGCTGCAGCGAGCGCTGCGCTGGTCGTGCCCGGGGTCGCGCTGGCCGCGCCGGGGACGAGCCGCGCTGTCCCGGCCGGGCACTGCTCGGCGGGCGCCCGGACCCTGTCCGCGCCCGGGTCGCGGCTGTATCCGGAGACCGGGAACGGCGGCTACCGCAGCTCGCACACCCTGGTGCACCTCGTCTACGACGCGAAGTCCAACACGTTCCTGCCCGGCACCAGCGTCACGCTGACCGACATCGCCACGAAATGCCTGACCAGCTTCAGCCTCGATTTCGAACGGCATTCGGCGAACAAGACCGCGGGGCCGGACATGACCGTGAGGTCGGTCGTCGTCAACGGGCGGCCCGCTAAGTTCCGGTTCGCGCAGCCGACGTACCCAGGCGACCCGAGCGGGCCGAACGACCCGAATCCGGCCGCGCACGAGGCGTCGCAGACCAGCCCGGTCGGCGGACCGCACCACAACCACCTGCCGCCCGCCTGCTCGCCTGAGCTGCTCTCCGGAAAGCACCCGGACGCGCTCGACGGCACCCAGTGCCCGGCGGACAAGCTGGTCATCACCCCGCCAGCGGCGCTCCGGAAGAACTCGGTGTTCACGGTCACGGTCAGCTACACCGGCCGGCCTGGCGTGCACAACGACGGCGACGGCACGACCGAGGGCTGGTTCCGCGCCCCGGACGGCGGCTTCGTGACGACCGAGCCGGTCGGGTCCGAGGACTGGATGCCGCTGAACGACTACCCGACCGCGAAGCCCGCCTACGACTTCTCCGACACGGTGACGGCCGGCCGGGCGGTGGTCGCCAACGGCGTGCTGGTCTCGGTCCGCCATCATCCCGCCAGCGCCGAGTTCCCCGGCGGTTCGGTGACCTGGAACTGGCACTCCCCCGCGCCGATCGCCAGCTACCTGGTCGAGGACAGCGTGGGCAACTACCGCCTGACGGAACGGACGGCGAGCGACGGCATCCGGTTCTACCAGGCCCAGGACCGGGCGATCAGCCCGTCCCGGCAGCAAGCGGAACCAGGCCATCATGAACATGCAGCAGGACATCACCAGGTTCGAGAGCCAGTTCAGCGGGCCCTACCCGTTCACCTCGGATGGCATCATCATCGGCACCCCGAACGCCAGCTTCGAAGAGGAGATGCAGACGATGATCACGTTCGCGGGCGGGTTCATCAACACCGATCTCCTGTACCACGAGAACATGCATCAGTGGTGGGGCGACCACGTCACCGAGGGCGGCTACCAGATGACCTTCTTCAAGGAGGGGATGGCCACCCTGGGCGAGTTCCTCTACACGGCCCGGCGGGCGGAGAAGGCGGCGGGAGGCCCCGGAACGCGCAAGGGCCGGCAGGCGTTCCAGGCCAGCCTGGTGCACACGTTCGCCTCGGTCTACCAGTCGGGCAAGACGTTCTGGACGGTTGCGCCGTCCAACCCCGAGCCGTTCGGCCTGTTCAGCGGAGCGTCCACCTACAGCCGGCCGGGAGTCGCCTACATCGCGCTCCGCCAGATCCTCGGGCACGGCAACTTCGACCGCGCCCTGCGGCAGATCCAGCGCCGCTACGGTGGCGGCAGCATCACCGAGAAGCAGCTTGAAGCAGCGTTCGGCCAGTGGCTGCCGGTGCGAAGCCCGGCCTGCCGGGCGCGGCTCGGCAAGTTCTTCGGCCAGTGGTTCGACACCGCGTACCCGGCCGGCGGCGGCCGCCAGCGGCCGCAGATTACCGGCCCGGGCCTGGCCGGCGCCGGGTTCTACCGGCCGGGCGGTGGCTGCGCGTAGCGAGCCCGCTGGCCGGTCAGTGAGCGGCGGGATCAGCAGGCGGCGGGATCAGCGGGCGGCGGGATCAGCGGGCGGCAGCCTCCTGCGCTGTTTCCTCGAGCCGGTTCCGGTAGGACGCCCACCACGCCTGATCGCCGGGCGGCAGGTTGCCGTTGTCCGCCCGCAGCCCGGCCGCGCCGTCGATGAGCTCCCGCACGATGTCGGCATGACCGGCGTGCCGGTTCGTCTCGGCAATCATGTGGATGAGGAGCAGGTGCAGCGTCACCGTCCCGCGGTCACCCCACCACGGCACATGGCCGGTCGCGTCCAGCGCCAGGGAGTCGATGGTCTCGTCGGCGTGCGCCCAGGCCCGCTGGTACAGCCCGGTGATCTGGTCGCGCGACTCGTCGGCGGTGGCCCACATGTCCGCGTTCGGCTCGGCGTCCTCCGCGGCCCACGGCATCGGTTCGTCGGCCGGGCGCCCGAAGCTGTCGCCGAAGTACGCGAACTCCACCGTAGCCAGGTGCTTGACCAGGCCGAGCAGGTTGGTGCCGGTGGGCGTCAGCGGGCGGCGGATGTCGTACTCGGAGAGCCCGTCGAGCTTCCACAGCACGGCCTGGCGGGCAGCCCGGAGGTAATAGTGCAGGTCAGCTTTGGGATCAGATCCGGCCATGGCGGACAGTCTGCCAGCCGGTACCGACAGCCGCGAACGCAGGAGCGCGCGGCCTAGCCGGCCGCCAGCTCGCGGGCCATCAGCTCGACCAGCTTCTCGAGCGCGCGCAGCGGCCGCACCAGCACCGTGAAGCTGACCAGCCGGTCATCGTCGTTCCAGCGCAGCAGGTCGACACCCTGCACATAACGTCCGTCCAGCTCGGCCTCGAACTCCAGCACCGCGCTGGTCTGGTCGTACCACTCGCCGACGTAGCGCAGAGTCGGGCCGAGCACCGCGATCGCGCCGGCCAGGTACAGCGCCGTCAGCTGCTTCCCCTCCTGCGGCGCGAACACCGCCGGCGACCGGAATACCACGTCATCGGCGAGCAGGCCATCCAGCAGCGCCGGGTCGCGCGACGCGACGACGGCATGCCAGGAACGCAGGGCAGCAGGCTGATCAGGCATAGCTGTACTCAACCCCGGATCGACGGCCAGCGCAAAAGAACACGGCGCAACAGACACGGCGCACAGGCACGGCGCCAGGGCACATCGCCGGGACCAACGACTCTGGCTGGCCGCTCAGCCGCCGCGCCAACTAGTGATGAGGCCGGCTCGCGGGCCGGACTGGAGGCAGACGATGACACAGGTAGCAGCCGGCCAGGGCGAGGGACTGCGGTTCGACCCGTACATGGCCGGCATGGACGTCATGATGTGGGCGGTCGAGCAGGATCCGCGGCTGAAGCTGGGCATTGTCAGCGTCCTGCTGCTTGACCGGCCAGTCGATCCGGAGCGGTTCCGGGCCGCGGTGGCCCGCACGGCCGCGGCGGGGCCGAGGATGCGGCAGGTCATCGTGCGGTCCGGGCTGAGCACGGCTCCGCCTCGTTTCGTCGAGGACCCGGACTTCGACCTCGACTTCCACACGCCGGTGATCGCCGTCCCCGGCGAGGGCACGCTCGATGACGTGCTGCGGCTAGCCGAGCACGTCGGCAGCGCCGGCTTCGACTACCGGCGCCCGCTATGGGAGTTCTGCCTTGTCACCGGGGTGCAGGGCGGCGGCTGCGCGATCCTGCAGAAGGTCCACCACGTGCTCACCGACGGGGTCGGCGGGCTCCAGTTCATCGTCGGCCCGCTGCTGTCGGTCACCAGGCGGGAGTCGCCGGCTGACGCGGGCAGCCGGGGCGACCGGGACGGCCGGGACGGCCGGGGCCACGGCCGTCGCCGCCCTGCCATCGCAGGCGGCCCTGCTGCGAGACGCACAGCTCGCCGAGGCGCGCAGCGCGCTCGGCGCCGCCGGGGCGCTCGCCCGCGCGGCCGGCAGCATGCTGTCCGATCCCGTCGGGTCCATCCGCTCGGCCACGACCGGGGCCACATCGCTCGCGCGCTACCTGATGCCAGCGGGCGGCCCGCTGAGCCCGGTCATGACCGGCCGGTCGCGAGCGGTGCACTTCGATACCCTCACCGTTCCGCTGAGTGACCTGAAGAACGCCAGCCACGCCGCCGGCGGAAAGCTCAACGACGGGCTGATCGCCGCGGTCGCGGCCGCACTGGCCAGCTACCACGAGCAGCATGACCGGCCGGTCCGTGCGCTGCGCATGTACATGCCGGTGAACCTGCGCGCGGCCGGAGCGCCGGGGCGGATGGGCAACGAGTTCTCCCAGGCGCTGGTCGACGTGCCGACGCACATCAGCGATCCGGGCGAGCGGATCAGGCGCATCGGCGAGCTGTCCAGCGGCGCGCAGCGGGATCCCGCCCTCCGGCTGTTCAGCCCGGTCGCGGAGATCGCCGGGCGGCTGCCGGCACCGCTCGTGGCACCGCTGTTCATGAAGCGGCTGTGCGACGCCGATTTCGTCCTGTCGAACGTTCCCGGCCCGGTCATGCCGCTGTACCTGTGCGGCGCGAAGGTGACGCATTTCTACGCGTTCGGGCCCCTCGGCGCGGGGGCGATGAACGTCACGGCGGTCAGCTATCACGGCCAGTACGAGCTCACGCTGGCCACCGACCCCGCGGCCGTCCCCGATCCTGACGTGATGCTGGCCTGCCTGAAGGCCGGCCTGGCCGAGGTCAGCGGACTGGCCCGGGCAGGACACGCGTGAGAACCAATGGCGGCCCGATGCGGGACCTTGTGCCCTGGCCCGCCCGTTCTGTCACTTCTAGCGTTAGAAATACCGGGCCGACCTAAGCCACCGCTCACCAGGGGAGGTACCGATGCAGGAGTTCTCCGTGCCGGCCGAGTACATCGTGCAGCCGGACGACAACATCACCGATGACATCTTCACGAATGCGCAGAACTGGCCCGATACGGTCGGCCTGAAGCGGCGGGTGAACGGAACCTGGACCCCGGTGACGTGGCGCCAGTTCACCGATCAGGTGCGCGACCTGGCCGCTGGCTTCATCGCCGCGGGCGTCGGTCCCGGCGACCGGGTCGCGCTGATGTCACGCACGCGGTTCGAGTGGACGCTGCTCGACTACGCGATCCTGACCGCCGGCGGGGTGACCGTCCCGATCTACCCGACCTCCTCGCTCGAGCAGGTGGAGTGGATCCTCAGCGACTCAGGCGCGGTCGCCGTCGTGGTCGAGACCGACGAGCACGCGAAGAAGATCGCCGAGGCGCGGCCATCCCTGCCCCGGCTCGGCCACGCGTGGCAGGTCGACGGCAGCCAGCTCGGCGGCCTGGACGACATCACGGCCCTCGGCGCGCAGGTCACCGCGGACCAGGTCGAGGAGCGCCGCAGGACCCGCCGCGCGGCCGACCTCGCCGAGATCGTCTACACCTCGGGGACCACGGGCAGGCCCAAGGGCTGCATGCTCAGCCACGGCAACATCGTCGCGAACGCGCGGAACTGCATGCAGAACGACGGCTTCAGGAAGGTGTTCAGCGAGCACCACTCCACGTTGCTGTTCCTGCCGCTAGCGCACAGCTACGCGCAGGTCATCCAGTATGGCGCCGTCTACTCGCGGACCGTGCTCGGCCTTGTCGACATGGCCGAGGCCGTCACCGAGCTGGCCCGGTTCAAGCCGACGGCCGTGCTGTCCGTCCCGCGGCTGTGGGAGAAGGCCTACAACAGCGCCAAGCACAAGGCCGCGGCCGAGGGACACGGCAAGATCTTCGCCCGGGCCGAGACCGCGGCGATCGCCTACAGCAAGGCGCTGGACGCCGGCGGTCCCGGGTTCCGGCAGCGCGCCGAGCACGCCCTGTTCGACCGGCTCGTCTACAGCAAGCTCCGCGCGGCGCTCGGCGGCGAGGTGCAGTACTCCTGGAGCGCGGCCGCGCCGCTCGGCACCAGGCTCGGTCACTTCTTCCGCGGCTGCGGCATCAACATCCTTGAGGGCTACGGCCTGACCGAGACCAGCCCGGCGACCAATACCAACACGCCTGAGGCGCAGAAGATCGGCACCGTCGGCCGGCCTATCCCCGGCTGCACGATCCGGATCGCGCAGGATGAGGAAATCCTCGTCCGGGGCCACATGGTCTTCCAGGGCTACTGGAACAACGAGTCAGCCACCAAGGAAATGATCGACGAGGACGGCTGGCTGCATACCGGTGACATCGGCACGCTCGACGACCAGGGGTTCCTTGAGATCACCGGCCGGAAGAAGGACCTCATCATCACCTCGGCCGGCAAGAACGTCGCGCCCGCGGTGCTGGAGGACCGGCTGCGCGCCCACTGGCTGATCAGCCAGTGCCTGGTCGTGGGAGACGCGAAGCCCTACATCGCGGTGCTGGTGGCAGCCGACCCGGAGACGTTCGACCAGTGGAAGGCCGACAACGGCAAGGCGGCCGCCGCGACGATCGCGGACCTGTCCGGTGACGCGGCGCTGCTCGCGGAGATCCAGTCGGCCGTCGACGACGCCAACAAGGCGGTGTCGAAGGCGGAGGCGATCAAGAAGTTCGCGATCCTCGCCGAGGACTTCACCGAGTCGGGCGGGCAGCTGACGCCGACGCTGAAGGTGCGCCGCAACGTGGTGATGGAGCAGTACGCGGACCAGATCGCCGCCCTGTACGCGGAGGTCCGCTGAGAGCCGCCTGACCGGCACCTGAGCGCTCCCTGCACACCCCTTGAGCAGCCCGTCTGAGCGCGATAGGACAGTTCGGTGATCAATTCGGGCATCAGGTAAACGGGCAGCAGCCTTCCCGCGTCCAACACAACATGAGCGTGATAACTGCCGCCCTCGCTGGTGTCGGCGTAGCCGCTTCCATACTGTGCCCCGTCGCCGTCGCCCTGAGTCGCGCCGCGTGGATCCGGGGCGTGCGCCGCGGTTACTCCAAGGCCCGCAGCACCTACGATCGCGATGTCATGGAGACCGCGACGGCGATTATCAGCCGGAGCCTGGCCGGCCGCTGGCCGGCCCTGCGGACCTTCCCCGGCAGCCAGAACTAACAGCCAGCCGGGTGACCGGCCGAGCCGGCGGCCCGCCGGCTACTGGACGACTCGCAGTGCGAGCCGGCGGTTCCCGCCGCTCTGCCGCACGAGCGCGAACCACAACGGCAGCACGGCGTCGACCGTCCCCGTCGCGTCGGCATCACCGACGAACGCAGGCTCGAGCCCGACCGCCGCGATGAGCTCATCGGCCACCGCGCGGGCCTCGGGGTCGGCCGCGAAGAACAGCGCGGCCGACGGCACCGGATCGGCGAAGTTCTCCCACCCCAGCGTGTTGAAGGCGCGGACATAGCGGATGTCGCGCGAAGCGGCGGTAATCGCTGCCCGGCTGTTGAACTCCGGCGCGCCCATGCGGTTGGCGGCGTCGATCACTATCTTGCCCGCCAGGGCCGAGCCGTGGCCGGCGACCAGTTCAGCCACCGCGCCGCCCGGTACGGCGAGCACGACGACCTCGGCATCGGCGAGCGCGTCGCCGATCGCTCGCACCGGGGCACCGGCCGGGGCATCCCCCCGCGCGCTGCGTGAGCCGTACACCACGTCATGGCCAGCCGCCCGCCATTTCGTGCCCAGCGTGCCGCCGATGTTGCCCGTCCCGATCACTGCGATTCTCATGCCGGGCGATAACCAGTGTGACGGCGATCACATTCCGCCCGCGGCGCGCTGGCTACCGCGCGGCGTATTCCGCCGCGAGTTTCGGTGGCGCGCACGCCAGCCAGCCGTCGGTCAGCGCCTCCCGCAGGTCATCGCGCGAGACACTCGGCAGCCGGACGAGGACGGCTGCGTAGCCGTCGAAGTGCGGGATCGTGAAGAAGCCATCGGGGTGCGCGGCCAGGATCGCCTCCTTCTCGGCGAGATCCTCCACCCGGATGGCGAGGATCGGCCCCGGTGGCGGGGGCTCGTTGCCGAACCGCCGCAGATCCGCCTTGCTGAACGGCCGGTCCCACGCGAACGCCTTCCCGGCGACGGACCAGGTCCGGTTGCCGTGCCGCTCGCCTTCGGTCACCTCGGGCAGGTCCGCGGCCAGCCGGGCCACGTCGTCGAGAGTCGCCACAGTCGTACCGTACAAGGGCGGCGCAGAGCACTTAGGGTTACTGGGTGACGAGTCTTCCCGAGCCGCTCGATCCGCACGCCATGCGAGCGGCCGACGCCGACCGCGAACGGGTTGCCGACGTGCTCCGCGAAGCCGTGGCTCAGGGCCGGATCAGTTTCGACGAGCTCGACGAGCGGCTCGACCAGGCTTACGCGGCCAAGACCTACGCCGACCTCGAGGTGATTACCCGCGACCTGCCCGCGTCCGGCGCGGCCGCCCCGGCCGCCGCGACGCCGGGCGGGTATTCCGTCGATCGCATCGGAGGTACCCCGAGCGCGACCTTCTCGGCTGCGATCATGAGCTCGGAGAGGCGACGTGGTACGTGGGTCGTGCCGCCTACCTACACCGCGTTCACGTTCATGGGCAATGTTCAGCTCGACTTGCGGCAGGCCCGGTTCAGCCAGCGGGAGGTAACCATCGCGGCCTACACCCTGATGGGCAGCGTCGAGATCATCGTGCCGGACGACATCGAGGTCGAGGTCGGCGGCATCGGCATCATGGCCGCCTTCGATCACAGCGCCAACGGCCCCGGCGTGCCCGGCGCCCCTCGCCTGAAAGTGACCGGCCTGGTCCTGATGGGCATGGTCAACGTCAAGCGGGTGGCCGTCGGCCAGCCGCTCGGGCCGGGCCGGCCCGATCCTGGCCGGTCCATTCCGGGTCGGCCCGATCCTGGCCGGTCCATTCCGGGTCGGCCGGATCCTGGCCGGCCCATGCTGTCCAAAGATCAGCCGGAGTAACTCATGGATCTAGGTCTGGAAGGCAAGGTCGCGGTCGTCGGCGCATCGAGCCGGGGGCTGGGCCGGGCGTCGGCTCTGGCGCTCGCGCGGGAGGGCGCGCGGGTCACGATCTGCGCGCGGACCGAGGCGGATCTGGAGGTGGCGGCCGCCGACATCAGGGCGCAAACCGGCGGCGAGGTACTGCCCGTGCCGGCCGACCTCACGACCGCGGCCGGCGTCGACAGCGTCGTGGCCGCGACGGTCGAGCGGTTCGGCGGCGTCGACATCCTGGTCAACAACTCCGGCGGCCCGGCGCTCGGCAAGTTCGCTGATTTCACCGACGACGACTGGCGCCAGGGGTTCGAGGTCGTCACGCTGAACTTCGTCCGCTTCGTCCGCGCCGTCCTGCCGCACATGCGCGAGCAGCGATGCGGCCGCGTGATCGGCATCCAGTCGAGCTCGGTGAAGCAGCCGGTGGAGAACATCGACTTGTCGAACGGTATCCGCCCCGGCATCGCCGGGCTGGCCAAGGCGATCATGCCTGACCTGGCCAGGGACGGCATCACGATCAACCTGGTGCTGCCTGGGATGTTCCTGACCTCGCGGCTCAGCCCGGGCCTGGGACGCGGTGACGCGGCTGCCGACCGGGCGCTGGAGGAACAGCTCGCGCCGCTGGCCGCGACGATCCCGGTCAGACGGCTTGGCCAGCCGATCGAGCTCGGCAGCCTGGTCGCCTTCCTGGCCTCGGAGCAGGCGGCCTACATCACCGGCGCCGTGTTCCAGATCGACGGCGGCTCGATCAGGTCGAACCTCTAGCCGCTGGCGGCACGACCGCGCTACGAGGCGGTCTTGATTGACCCGAGCCGGCAGATCCGCCGGCTGAACGTGCCGTCCTTCACGTCGACCTGCAGAGCGAACTTCTCGTTGCGCTCAAGCTGCACTCCGCCGATCGCGACCCGGTTCACGGCGACGTAGACCTGGCTCCACGGGCAGTCGCGCAGGCACTCGTCGCCCTGCTGCCTGACGGTCCCGGCCCGGACCGCCGCCAGCACCTCGTCGTGGAACGCGATCGTGCGAGCTGGATCCGGGTCGGCCCGCCAGAGCCGCCGGAGCGTGCTGGTGTCGGCTGGACTGGCCCGGCGCTGCGGGCGCTGGAACGCCGCCGTCAGGCGCCACAGGTCCTCCTCCGACGGGACCGCCGGGACCGCCGGGACCGCCGGAGCCGGCGGCGGGGCGGCCGGGCCCGTGGACTTAGGCTTGCCCGGCTGGGCACCCGGGATGAAGCCGAGCCGCTCGAACCCACGGCCGAAGTAGGCCCCCTCCTGGCCAGCCTTGACCGTGAACAGCTGGCCCATCCTGAACTGCTCGGTGCCGATCGTCACGTCGGCGAGCGCGACGAAGGTCGAGATCCACGGGCACGCCCGGCTGAACTCGCCGGGCCTGACCGCTACCTGACCCGCCTTCACGGCCGCGGTGATCAGCCCGAAGAGCCGGTGGGTCTCCTCCGGATTGGTGTCGGCCCGCCAGAACGCCTCGAGCTCGGCGATCCGGGTGGGGTCGTTCCGGTAGGTCGACCTGGCACCGGTATCGGTCAGCTCCCACGCGTCGAAGTGCAGCCCGAGCCGCTCACCCAGGGTGGGCGGGGCTGGCGGGGTTGGCGGGGCCGGAGGCGGAGGTGGCGGGCTGGCTGGCCGGGCCATGGTGCGCGGTGCGTAGCCGCTGCCGACCTGCACCGGAGGCCGCCCGGGACCCGCCTGCCGCTGCGCCGGATCGGCTCGCTGCGCGGGGTCGGCCCGCGGAGCCTGGGTGGCCCGCTGCGCCGGTGCCGGAGCGGGCGGCGGCGGAAGCCGCCGGGCGCGGGCCGTCGCCTGGGCCGCCGCGTCGTACCTCGGATCGATCAGCGCCGGCCTGGCGACCTGCTGGCCAGCCAGGAAGTAGAGCCGCACCACCTCCTGGAGCATGGCCCAGATATCCGGGCTCAGCCGCACTGCCTGCCGGTCGCTCTCCGCCGCCTCGACCTGGTCAAGCTTCGCCCGGGCGACCCGGATGGCGCGGGTGATGGTGTCGAAGGCACCGTCGTACTTGCGCGGCAGGCGCGAGCGGTCGGCCTGCAGGTGATTCAGCGCGTCCTCGACGGCCGTGCCCAGCTGAACGGCGGCCTGAATAGCGGCCACGAAATGAGCGGGCGGCGCTTCCGATACCCATTCGAGCCGGGGCGGCCCGGCCGGCAGCGGCACGGGAAGCTCGTAATCCGGGTCAGCGTCCATTGCTATCAGCGCGGACTGCCCGAGCTCGATCCACCGGAGGGCGGAGTCATAGAGCCCATCCGCCAGCGCGAAGGACGCCTCAGGCAGCTTGCCGGGCTCGCCGACCTGCTTCTGGGCGGTCGCTTCCAGGATCGCCGCCATGTCCTGCAGGGCCTGAGCCGCCCAGGTCGCCAGCAGGAAGCCGGTGGTGGCCCTATTCTGCAGCCAGGGATGGCTCTTGATGGCTATTTCCAGCCGCAGATCGCTTGTCGGACCGTCAAATGCCGTAATCCCGGTAGCAACAGCACGTCTTTTCTGGCCCAGTCCGGCGGCATCAACTACTTTGCCGGTCAGACGGTCCCAGAAACTCATTCGCCATGCCTTAGTAGCCGAGAATTACTGTAATCGATTAACAATTACTGATACCGACAAGTATATATAAATACTACCGGCGCAGGAACATCAGTGCTGCCGCTCACCGGCCGCCGGACGTCACGGGCTGATGGCGATGGCCGCCGGGCCGGTGCCGACCATGATCGCCTGGCCCACCGTGCCGGAGGTCAGGTCGATCGGGGTCACCGTGCCGTCCTGGTAGTCAGCGACATACGCGATCCGGCCATCTGAGGTGATCGCGACGGAGACCGGGTCATCGCCTACCACGATCGGCTGGCCGGCCGTGCGGGCAGCCAGGTCGATCGGGATGACCTCGCCATAGCCGGGCGAGACGGCGTAGGCGGTCCGGCCGTCCGGAGTGATCGCGATGGCATCGGCGATGGCGCCGATCTTGATCGCCCGGCCGGCGGTGCCAGCTGTCAGGTCAACCGGCACGACGCCGGTCAGTGTCGTGACGTACCCGGTCCGGCCGTCAGGGCTGATCGCGATGTCGTGCGGGAAGGTGCCGACCTTGACCGCCGCTCCCGGGACATCGGTGGCGAGATCAACGGGAATCACCGACCCTGCTGCGGTGTCGACGACATAGGCCGTCCTGCCGTCCGGCGTGATCGCGATCGCCCGGGTGAGCTGCCCGACGCTGATCGCCTGGCCCGGCCGCCCGGTAGCGAGATCGACCGGGATGACGGTGCCATCCAGGCTGACCACGTAGCCAGTCCTGCCGTCCGGGGTGATCGCCATCGTCACGGGCGCCTTCCCGGCCCTGATCACCTGGCCGGGTGTCCGACTGGGCAGATCGACCGGCGTCAGGGAATGCAGGTAGCTCACGGCATAGGCAGTCTTGCCGTCCGGCGTGATTACGACGGCCGCGGGATTCCGCCCGACCCTGATCGCCGGGCTCACGTGGCCGGTGGCGAGGTCGATCGATCGGAGCGTGCCGGGCTCGCCGGGAGGCCGGCCCGCGTCGACGACATAGGCAACGGAGCCCGCCGGTCCCGCCAGGCTGGGCACCCGGCCGGCCACGATGACGGCGACCGTGACCACTGCCGCCGCCAGTACCACCGCGGCCAGGACAAGTGCCCTGGTCCGGCTTCCGGCGCCGCTGAGGCGATTCGCGAGCCTGACGACCATAACGAACCATTATCAGCCCTATGTCGTTGTCGCGAGGGACGAGCGAACTATGCGGGCGTGCCGTTCGGATGTCTCAGCCGGGCCGTTCGGCTCTGGGTGGCGTATGGCGCGGAGCGGACACTGGCAGCGTGGGTACACGCAGCAGGTCGCATCACGGCTGGCTGGCGGCGCTCGCCGGATTCGTCGCCGTCTCCGGGTACGGCGGTGCGGCGGGGCTGATCAGCGGGTGGCTGCGGCTCGGCGAGCCGATGACAGCGCGGCTGCCGTTTCACAGTCCGGTATTCGGCGGCCTGGCGCTGGCGTGCATTGTTGCGGTACCGGCCACCGTTGTCGCCGTCCTCGCTTGGCGCGGGCACCCGCGCTACCGGGACGCCGCCGCTCTGGCCGGCGTGCTGCTGACCGGCTGGATCATCGTCGAGGTGGCGGTCGTCCGGCAGTTCAGCCCGCTGCAGGTGGTCTACGGCCTCGCCGGGATCGGCTTTATCATGGCCGGCAACCTGGCCATGCTCACCGAGCTGGGCGACGCCGCGACGGCCATCCCGCTGTTCCTGACCGCGCCGCTGTACCGGCGCTGGCACCTGCACTGGGGAGCTACCGAGGCTGAAGCGAGCCGGTCGATGCCGGGGGACGACCTGGTCCCGGTCTCGCACTTCACGGCGACCAGGGCGATCACGATCGGGGCCCGTCCGTGCGATGTCTGGCCCTGGATCGCCCAGGCCGGATACGGGCGCGGCGGCTTCTACAGCTATGACCTGATCGACAACCTCGGCCGGCCGAGCGCGACGTCGGTCCTGCCGCAGTGGCAGCGTGTTCAGGCGGGCGACCTGGCGGCGCCGATGGACAGCCACCCGACGCCCGGCACGTCATTCCTGGTCGCCGAGGCGGAGCCGGACGCGTATCTCGTCTGGGCCAAACCAGACTCGACCTGGGCGTGGGCGCTCACCCCGGTCGCACCGGGCCGGACCCGGCTTGTGGCGCGGCTCCGCCAGCGGTACCGGCCGACCCCCGCCGGGCTGCTGACCGTGATCCTGGCCGAGTTCGGCGATTTCGCGATGATGCGCAAGATGCTGCTCGGCATCAAGCGCCGGGCGGAGCACGGCGTACGCTGAGCAACAGAAGCCTTCGATAGCGGTTCTGGCGGTCTGATCCGGCGGTGAATGCGGCCATGCTGACGGCCCTGAGTCCCGTTCTCGCGTTGCTGGCCGACCTGTGGCAGGCAACGGGCCATCTCCCGCTGGCTCCGTCCGGCGTGGCCGGTCTTGCCGTTGCCGCGCTGACCGTGTCCGTCCTGGCCGGCGCGCTCGCCGTAGGCCTGGCGAGCGGGGCCAGGCTCGGCCGGATAGTGGCGGCGGTCCCGCTCATCAGCCGCGCGGCCGCGCTGCGCGAGAAGTCGTGGCGGGCCGGGTTCCTGCGCCAGCGCGACCCCGATGCGGCCGGCCGTCCCCGGCCGCGGGCGCCCTCGGCGGTCCCGGCGGCCGCGCAGCGCTGATCGCAGCCGGCGCCGGGCCCTGACCAGGCTCTGGCCCGCACTGATCGCGTCGCCCATGGGGGCTGACCGCGGCCGTCTCCAGCTGTCATCCGTCACTTCTGACCCGCTGGAGGGTTCCTCGCCATGTCTGCTTTCCTTGGTGTCCCCGTTGACGCCGCGTATCACCTCGTGTCCCTGCTGACCGTCATCCTCACGCCGCTGGCGGGCGGCCTGGCCGCCGCGGCCGCGATCGTGGCGTTCACCATGGCCGTCCGGCTGCTTCTGCTGCCGCTGAGTAACCGCGCCACGCGCGGAATGAGTGCTCAGGCCCGGCTGGCGCCGCGAGTTCAGGCGCTCAGGAAGGAACACGCCCGACAGCCGGACCGGCTGCAGCGCGAGCTGACCGCGCTTTACCAGGCCGAAGGGACGACCGTGCTCGCCGGCTGCCTGCCCCTGCTCCTGCAGTGGCCGTTCCTGAGCGTCATGTACCTGCTGTTCCGGTCGCCGGTCGTGGACGGCGCTCCTAACGCCCTGCTGACCCATGACCTGCTCGGCGCGCCGCTTGGCGGTCACTGGCTGGCCGGCGCCGGTGCGCTCAGCGCGCACGGCGCGGTCTTCGCCGGGCTGTTCGTCCTGCTGGCGCTGCTCGGCTGGCTGTCGGCCCGGCTGGCCAGGCGGCGCACGCCGGCTGCCGCCGCGCCAGCCGCCGCCGCGCCAGCCGCCAGCCAGGCCGCGGGCACAGCCGCCGTCATCGCGCGCCTGGCGCCGTACCTCACAGTGGTCGTCGCCGCGTTCGTGCCGCTGGCAGCCGGCCTGTACCTGCTGACGACCACGGCGTGGACACTGGCCGAGCGGAGGTTCCTGCCCGTGTCGCGCTAGCCGGCTATCGGGCACAATGCAGCCAGGAGGCTGAGCTTGGTCCCGAGCTGAGGAGGCCGCGGTTGCTGAACGAAGGCGTAGGCTCCTGGACCGCGCGCCGGGCCCGCAAGACGCCCGCCGCGGTCGCCCTGGTCCACGACGACGCCAGGCTCACCTACGGCATGCTGCACGACCGGGTGGCCAGGCTGGCCGGGGCCCTGCGCGGGCTCGGCATCGAGCGCGGCGACCGGGTCGCCTACCTCGGCCCGAACCATCCGTCGTTCGTGGAGACGATGTTCGCGGCATGGGCGGCGGGCGGAATTTTCGTACCGCTCAATATGCGGCTGGCCAGGCCGGAGCTCGCGCATCAGCTGGCTGACTCGGGGGCCAGGGCGCTGATCTACGCGCCGGCCCAGGCCGGCCTCGTCGCCGGCCTGCGGCCGGACGTCGCGGTACCCCGGCTCATCGCGCTGGACGGCCCGGACGGCGATGCGCCCGGCTATGAGGACCTGCTGGCCGCGGGCCCGCCGGACTGGGCCGACGAGCCAGTCTCGCTGGCCGATCCCAGCCTGATCATGTACACCTCGGGGACGACGGGCCGGGCCAAGGGCGCCACGCTGACCCACGGGAACATCACGTGGAACGCCGTCAACGTGCTGGTCGACACCGACATCCGGAGCGACGAGGTGGCCTTGGTCGTGGCACCGCTGTTTCATACCGCCGCCCTGAACATGCTCTGCCTGCCCGTGCTGCTGAAGGGAGGCACGGCCGTCATCGAGCCGGCGTTCGACCCGCGGCGGGCGCTCGAGGCGATCGCGCGTCATCGCGTCACGGTCATGTTCGGCGTGCCGGCCATCTACGACGCCATGGCCGTGCAGCCCGGGTGGCCCGACGCGGACCTGTCCAGCCTGCGCACGCTGCTGTGCGGCGGCGCGCCGGTGCCGCATGCCACGATCCGCACCTACCTGGACCGCGGTCTCAGCTTCATCCAGGGGTACGGGATGACCGAGGCCTCGCCGGGCGTGCTGCTGCTCGACGCGGCGCATGCCCAGAGCAAGGCGGGGTCGGCCGGCGTCCCGCATTTCTTCACCGACGTCAGGATCGTCCGGCCGGATTTCGGCGAGGCGGCCGCCGGGGAGCGCGGCGAGATCGTCGTGGCCGGGCCCAACCTGATGAGCGGGTACTGGAATCAGCCGGAGGCCACCGCCCAGGCGCTGGCCGACGGCACCTGGCTGCGCTCCGGTGACGTCGCCGTATCCGACCAGGACGGCTACGTGTACGTCGCGGACCGGGTGAAGGACGTGATCATCTCCGGCGGCGAGAACATCTACCCGGCCGAGGTGGAGAGCGCGCTGCGCGGGCACCCCGACGTGGCCGACTGCGCCGTGATCGGAGTCCCGGACGAGAAGTGGGGCGAGGTCGGCCGGGCCGTCATCGTGCTGCGCCGGGGGGCGCACGCTGAGGACCGGGACATCCTCGCCTTCCTTGACGGCCGCATCGCTCGCTACAAGATCCCTAAATCGGTCCGCTTCGCCGACGGCCTGCCCCGCACCGCGACCGGCAAGGTCCTCAAGAAGGCCCTCCGCCAAAGCTACGGCGATAACTAAATCGCTCCGCGTCGATGTCGTCCGGCCAGGGCCCGGCTAGCATCACCGCAGGGTCACCCACGCCGACCAAGGGGCTTACGAATGCCAGCACAGATACCGGCCACGGCCTTGCAGCTCAGGTCGCTCGTGACCGGCGATCAGACGGTGACGTTGTTCCTGGAATCCGTCGACGTACCACGGCCCGGTCCCGGCGAGGTACTCGTGCGGGTCGAGGCGGCGCCGGTCAACCCGTCGGACCTCGGGCTGCTGCTCGCTGGCGCTGACGTGAGCGCCGCGGCCTGGAGCGGCTCGGCCGACCGGCCCGTCGTGACGATCCCGCTGCCGGAAGCGGCCATGCGCGCGGCGAAGGGCCGGGTCGGCGTGCCGATGCCCGCGGGTAACGAGGGCGCGGGAACGGTCGTGGCGGCCGGCTCGTCGGCGGCCGCTCAGGCGCTGCTGGGCAAGCCGGTGGCCGTGGCCGGGGGCGCCATGTACGCGCAGTACCGCTGCGCGGACGCGAGGCTGTGCCTGGAGCTGCCGGAAGGTACCCGGCCGGCCGACGGGGCGTCATCATTCGTGAACCCGATGACGGCACTCGGCATGGTGGAGACGATGCGGCTGGAGAACCACGTTGCGCTGGTGCACACGGCGGGCGCGTCCAACCTGGGACAGATGCTCAACCGCCTCTGCATCGCCGAGCGGGTACCGCTGGTCAGCATCGTGCGCAAGCCCGAGCAGGAGGAGCTGCTGAGATCGGCGGGCGCCGCCTACGTCTGCAACTCGACGTCACCGCAGTTCATGGCCGACCTGACGGCCGCGCTGACCGCGACGGGAGCCACGCTGGCCTTCGACGCCGTGGGCGGCGGCAAGCTGGCCAGCCAGATACTGACCGCCATGGAGGCGGCAGCCACCGCCTCGGCCAGCGGCTACAGCCGGTACGGATCCGCGGTGCACAAGCAGGTCTACATCTACGGCTCGCTCGACCGCGGCCCGACCGAGCTGACCCGCAACTTCGGCATGGCCTGGGGCATCGGGGGCTGGCTGCTCACGCCCTTCCTGAGCAAGATCGGCCCGCAGGGGATGGACCGGCTTCGCCGCCAGGTCGCCGCCGGGCTGACCACCACGTTCGCGAGCAGTTACACCGGCCAGGTGTCGCTGGCCGGGGCGCTGGCACCCGGCGCCATCGCCGACTACGCCAGGCAGGCGACCGGATCGAAATACCTCATCCTTCCCAGCGCCGTGGAGTGAGCCCGATGAGTGCGGTGTTCGAGCGCCCGGTTGATGTCCGGTGGCGCGACACGGACGCGCTTGGCCACGTCAATCACGCGGTGTTCCTGACCTACCTGGAGGAAGGCCGGGATGCCTTCTACTCGCAGGTCACCGGCGGCGATCCGTTCTATGTCGTGGTCCGGCTCGAGGTCGACCTGCGCGCGGAGGTACGCCACCCGGACCGCCGGGTGACGGTGCGGATAGCGGTGGAGCGGCTGGGAACGACCAGCCTGACGACGCGCGAGACGGTCCTGACCCAGTCCGGGGAGGTGGCGGCGGAGGCCCGCGTCGTCACGGTCCGCTGGGACGCCGTGGACGGCAGGCCGATGCCGTTCACCGAGGCCGAGCGGGCGCGGCTGGCGGCCGCGATGACCGGCTGACCGGGGGCGCACCTCATGGCTTCCGCGCGACACCGCAGAACTCGTCCACCTCGGCCGGCTGCCCGGACGAGGCAGTGAGATCGGGCCGCCAGCGCGAGCAGGAGATCACCCCGGGCTCCAGCAGGTCGAGCCCGTCGAAGAAGCGGGTGATCTGGGCCACGCTGCGCAAGGTCATCGACGGCTTCCCGACCTGGTTCCAGTGCCGTACCGCCTCCTCCATGGCCGCGCCGTGGACGGCGCTGGTCGAGTGGTTGATGACGACGAAACTCCCCGGCGCGAGCGCCGCCGTGAGCCGCTCCACGATCGAGTACGCCTCGCCGGTGTCGGGGATGTGATGCAAGATGCCCAGCAGCATGAGCCCGACGGGCCGGGCGAAGTCCAGGGTCCGCGCCGCCTCGGCCAGGATGTAGTCCGGGTCATGCAGGTCGCCCTGGACGTAGTCGCACGATCCGTCGGGCGTGCTGGTCAGCAGCGCCCGGGCATGGGCCAGCACGAGCGGGTCGTTGTCGACGTACACGATCCGCGACTCCGGTGCGACTCGCTGGGCCACCTCGTGCGTATTGTCCGCGGTCGGCAGGCCAGTGCCGATGTCCAGGAACTGGCGGATGCCCGCGCTGCCGGCCAGGTACCGGATCGCGCGTCCCAGGAAGGCCCGGTCGGCCCTGGCCTGGGCCACGATGCTCGGCAGCATCGCGGCCACCTTGTCGCCAGCGGCACGGTCGGCGGCGTAGTTGTCCTTTCCGCCCAGCCAGTAGTTCCAGATCCTGGCCGAGTGCGACACGGTCGTGTCGAGCCCCGGATCCGGATGCGCATCGGTCGGGTCGAAGCCGGGTTCGGGCAGGGCGGGGACGGCAGCAGCCTCGTCTGGCATCGGGTCATCAGCTCCAGCTGCTCGTCAATGGCGTGACCCGGCCATTGTTCTCCGAGAATAACGACACGTATAAAGACTATGGCTTGCCCCGATATGACCTTATGTCAGGGCGGCCGATAGTGGCGACCGGTACACTCGCGGCGAGGCTGACCGGCGTCTGCTAGAGATAGAACCGCTCCCGAATCGCTGATGCGAGAATACGTCCCAGAGCAGGAGGCCGCCATGCGGATCGACGGGGCTGTCGCCCTGGTCACCGGCGCGGGCCGCGGGCTCGGCCGGGTATTCGCTCGGGAACTGGTCAGCCGCGGCGCGACCACGGTCTACGGCGCCGCGCGCGATCCTGCCTCGGTCACCGAGCCCGGAGTGACCCCGGTCGCGCTGGACATTACCGATCCGGACCGGGTCGCTGAGATCGCGCGCCAGTGCGCCGATGTCAGCCTGCTCGTCAACAACGCGGGAGTCATGCGGGCCAGCACCTTCATCGACGCGCCCGACCTGGCCGCCGCCCGGCTCGAGATGGAGACCAACTATTTCGGCACGCTCGGCATGTGCCGGGCCTTCGCGCCGGTGCTGGCGGCCAACGGCGGCGGCGCGATCGTCAACATGCTCTCGGTCGCCAGCTTCTACACCAACCCGCTAGACGCCTCCTACGGTGCCTCCAAGGCGGCCGCCTGGTCGTTGACGAACGGCATCCGCGTCGAGCTCGCGCACCACGGCACCCTGGTCGTCGCCGTCCACGCCGCGTTCATCGACACGGACATGGCAGCCGGGATCGACGCGCCCAAGATCAGCCCGGAGTCGGTCGCCCGGCAGGCCTTCGACGCCGTTCAGGCCGGCCAGGTCGAGGTGCTCGCCGACGACCGGTCCCGGTTCGTCAAGGCATCGCTGCCGCATGATCACGAGCTGATCTATCCGGCCGTTCAGGAGTTCTGGGACGGCGGCCGCGCGGCCTGATCCCGCGGCGAGCCCCCGCAGTCCCTGGTCAGCCGAGCTGGGCCAGGCCGGACTGGAGATCGACGCCGTTCATCACGGGGGCTAGCTCCACTTCGGCGTTCAGCGCGGTGAAGAAGGGCTCGGCGAATGGCGGGATATCGGACGCGTCGGGCAGGTCGAACACCATGAACGCGGTACGGCGGCCGTCGAAGGTCGTGAAGTACATGCCTTCCGGCTTCCAGCGCTCGGCCGCGTGCTGCATGACCGCGCCCAGGGACCCATCCCTGATGGCCTGGTTCCCTGTCTCGACCGGAATGCTGATCCTGGCCATGACTCGCATATGAATTCCCCCCGTTGAGAACGCAGCTGACCCCATGATCATCATACGGGGATGCCCCGCGGTCACCCGCTTCCGCCACCCGGCCGGCGCACCCGGCCTCGGTCAGCTTGTCCCGGCGCACCCGGCCCCGGTCAGCTCGTCCGGTCAGCTCGTCCCGGTCAGCTGGCCTCGCGCTGGCTGACCGCCTTGAGCAGCAGGTCCATCTCGTCGACCAGGTAGCCGGCCAGGTCGTCGATGTCCGGGACCAGCTCGCGGCAGGAGACCAGGCCGAAGTGCAGCTGGCCGAGATAGCCGATCACCGTGATGTTCAGGCCCTGGCCGTCGGTGATCACGGACACCGGGTAGTGCGCGAGCAGCTTCGCGCCGCACAGGTACACCGGCACGTTCGGGCCGGGGATGTTGGAGATGCACAGGTTGAACGGCGGGAGCCGGTGCAGCAGGCCGGTGGCGAACACCACGCGCGCGGCCCGCGCGGTCAGCGCCGGCGGGGCGAAGTCGCTGATCTTGTCGACCAGGCCCTGCGGGATCGTCGCCTGCTGCGATTTCGCGATCCTGGTCGCGGCGTGCACGATCTCGAGTCGCTGACCTGGATCGGCGACGTTAGTGGGCAGCATGGCCAGCATGGCCGACACCTTGTTACCCAGGGCGCCCTTGCTGGCCGGGTCCCTGACCGATACCGGGATCATCGAGATCAGCGGCTGGTCAGGCAGCGCCTCGTGCTCGGCGAGCCAGCGCCGCAGCGCCCCAGCGCACATCGCCATGACGACGTCATTGACCGAGACGCCGAACGCGTTCTTGATCGTCTTGATGCTGTCCAGGTCGACGCTGCGGAACGCGAGCCTGCGGTGCGGCGTGATCGGCTTGTTGAACGGCGTGGTCGGGGCCCGTCCGGAGGCGGTCTCGATGACCTCGCCGTCGCCGCGGTTCAGCCCGAGCATGCCGCCGATCAGCATGCTGAACGCCGGGGCCAGGCTCGGCAGCACGCGGACCAGCTCGTTGGTGACGCGCACCGTCTCCACCGGCCGCCACGCGAGTCGCGCGGCCGCGAGCGCGGCCAGCCTGGCCGGGCCGGGGCGGCCTTCCGGCCTGAACGGCCCGGTCGCGGGCAGTTCGCGTCCCTCAGGCACGAGATCGAGCAGCACGGTGAGCAGCTCGGCTCCGGACGCGCCGTCGATCGCGGCGTGATGGATCTTGGTGTAGACCGCTGCCCGGCGCTTGGCAAGTCCGGTGATCAGGTAGATCTCCCACAGCGGCCGGCTACGGTCCAGCGGCCGCGCGTGCAGCCGGGCAACCTGCTCGGTCAGCTGCGCGTCGGAGCCGGGACGCGGGAGCGCGATCTCCCTGATGTGATACTCGATGTCGAAGTCCGCGTCGTCGACCCAGTACGGCTGATCCAGGCCGAGCGGCACGTTCAGCAGCTTGCGGCGGAGCACCGGCACGAGCGGCAGCCGCTCGCCCAGCACCTCCGTCAGCCGGGCGAGCGTGAGCGGCCTCGGGGCCTCCCGGGGATCCAGTACGCATACCCCGCCGACGTGGCCCGTGGTACTGGCCGTCTCCAGGGCCAGGAAGGCGGCGTCAAGACCAGTGAGCTGCTGCATGGCGGATGCTCCTCGGCGTGCGGTGCGGGCGGCTGGTCATCGTGCGGCTGGTCATCGTGCGGCTGGTCATCGGGCGGCTGGTCATCGGGCGGCTGGTCATCGGCCTGGGTACAGCGAGCGCAGCGCCGGCGGCGGGCTGAACCCGCGCCGCTCGCCGGCCGGAGCCGCGAGCCGGTCGGCGATCAGCCACCACGTCGCAGGGTCGGTACCGAAGCCGAGGTGGGCGCAGCGGACCTCGACGTTCTCGTGCAGCGCGGTCTCCGGCTCGATGCAGGCCTGCCACGCGACGATGCCGTCCCGCCGGGAGTAGACGGCCGTCGACGGCACTGCGATCGGCGCGGCGACCTGCTCACTCCCCGGCACCCGCCCGGCCGCGTGCCGGCGGCCGTGGCGCCGGTAAGCACCGTCGGCACGGCTCTGCCGCCGGTCGGTCAGGGCGAACGGGCTCGCCAGGGTCAGCACCTGCCGGACCTGACCGGGATGCTGGCGGGCCAGTTCCCTGGCGTAGATGCCACCGAGGCTCCAGCCGATCACGGACACCGGGCCGCCGCTGCGGGCGGCCAGCGCGGACAGCTCGCGCGGCAGCCGGTCGAGCACCTGATCGGTCGGGCCGAGGTTGCGGCCCAGGTTCCAGCCCTGCACCTGGTAGCTAAGCCGGCGCAGGAACCGCCGCAGGACCGCGGTGCTGACATCGGAGGCCAGCAGCCCGGGCAGCACCAGCACACCATGCCGGTCACCGCGCGGCGCGAACGCCAGCCAGGGCGCTGCCAGGGGCATCTTGCCGAGCCCGGCCAGGCCCCTGACCGGCTCGGAGAAATATAGCCCGGCCGACGGACGCCGCACCTGGTCAGCGTGACCCGGCGCGGACGTCGGTTCCCGGCCGGGATTCATCGCAGCCCGCTCCAGCCCGCTCGGTCGCCGCGACCTCGGGAAGGCCGCGATCTACCCCTAAGGGTAAGTCGGGACAGCGCCGCAGTAAGCGGGTGACGGCGCCGAATGATCGCGCCGGTTATCGCGGCGAGGCCGCCGTCACCGCGGCCCGGACCGCGTCGGCGAGACCCTCGAGCGGGAACTTGCCGTCGATGCGCTGGCCGTCGACGTAGAACTTCGGCGTGGCGTTGACGCCGTTCCTGATCCCTTCCCGCACGTCACGCTCGATCCTCGCGGCATAGACGTTGCCGGTCACCTCGTTGCTGAACCGGCCCACGTCCAGGCCCACGCGCTCGGCGTAGCCCAGCAGGGAGTCGATATCGAGATGCGCGGCGGGCCGCAGCAAGAGCTCGTACATCTCCCAGAACTTTCCCTGGGCGGCGGCCGCCTCGGCGGCCCCGGCGGCCTGCTCGGCGTGCGGGTGAAGCTGCGGAATGGGAAAGTTCCTGAACGCGAACCGGATCATGCCCGGGTGCAGGTCGAGCAGCCGGTGCACATCCCGGGCCGCGCCCCGGCAGTACGGGCACTCATAGTCGCCGTACTCGATCAGCGTCACCGGCGCCCCGGCGGGACCGAGCACATGATCATCAGCGGCTAGGTCTGGCGAAGCGAAGCTCTCCACCGCACCTCCCAGTCTTCGGCCGGCGGGAACGAACATGGCATATTACCCGGGATCCTAGCCAGCAGCCCGGGCGGCGGTCAGGGTCTGCCCGGCCGCCCTGAGCCGGTCGGCGAGCGCGTCGCCCATCGCGGTCGCCGGGGTGAGCACGCCGGCCCTCGCCGGCAGCCGGTCACGGTCCAGCGCGAGGCAGAGCGCGCTCTCGCCTAGCATCACCGACGTGGCCGCGTAGCCAGGGTCGCCGCTGGCTTCGACCTTGCCGATGTACCGCGCGCCGGTAGAGGTACGGGCGTGTATCTCCATCCGGAAGAACCCGGTGCGGCGGGCCTTCTCGCCCGGGCCCTCGCCGAGCACCGGCAGAAGCCGGCTCGCCAGCGCCCGGGATGGCCAGAACGCCATGCCCGCCGTCAGCGACTTCAGCCCGGCGGCGAGCGCGGTGGCCTGCACGGCCGCCGCGCGGCCGGAGCCGAAGCCGGTCACCTCCCGGTAGCGGAACCGGCGGCCATAGGCCCAGTTCTGCAGCGCGTTGCTGCGGCGGACCACGCGCGTATTCAGGGCCGCCATCACGAACGGGCTGATCCAGATACCCAGATCGGCGTCGTACCTGGCCCACTCCAGCTCACGCTGGTCGCCGAGGATGGGCTCGCCTGGACGCTCAGGACTGAGCGCGTACGGGTCCTGCACCACCCGCCGGCTCTCGGCGCTGGCGGCCATCTCCTTCCACTGGCCCATCCCGGAGGCCAGCGTCCCGCCGCTGACACCGCCTTTCATGGCGGTCAGCACCAGCGTGGTGTCCTCCAGGTCACCGGCATCATCAGCGCGGGCGGCCGCGTGCACCGCCAGGACGCCGAGGTCGGACGGGATCGAGTCGAACCCGCAGCAGTGCACGATCCGGGTCCCGGTGCCCGCGGCCAGGTCATGGCAGCGGTCGATGCTCTCCCGCAGGAACAGCACCTCGCCCGACAGGTCCGCGTAGTCCGTGCCATTCCGGGCGCAGGCCTCGACCAGCGGCATTCCCAGGCGACGGTAGGGTCCCACCGTCGTCGCGACCACGCGAGCCGCCCTGGCCATCGCCTCGATTGATGCCGGATCCGCCGAGTCGGCGACCAGCAGGGGCCACTGTGCCGCCGCCGCTCCGAGCCGCGAGCGCGTCTCCGCCAACCGCTCCGCTGACCGTCCGGCCAGCCCGATCCGGACCCCGTCCGGCGCATGGCCGGCCAGGTAGCCGGCCACCAGCCGCCCGACGAAACCGGTCGCGCCGAATACAACTACGTCGAGCTCACGGTCCGCGGGGTGGTTCATCCGTTCATCCTAGAGACACTGGCCTTATCTCCGACCACCGTGGAGGAACTGGATGGAACCCGTCGCGGACGCCGCCCCGATCGCCTGCTCACTGCGCCAGGACGACCGGGCGCAGCGGCAGCGCCGCTGGCACACGCTGGCCGACCGCGCATTCATCGACCTGACCCCGACCATGACCGGCCTGCGGCTGCGCTTCCGCGACGAGCCGGGTGTCGAGGCCGAGTTGCGGCAGCTCGCGGCGCTCGAACGGGACTGCTGCGCCTTCGCCGACTGGGGTGTCCTCGCCGACGGCGTGGCCGTCACGCTCGACGTCAGCGGCAAGAGCGCGGATTCCGGGCCGGCCGTGCGGGAGATGTTCGCCAGCCTCGGCTCCTCGGCACCACGACATTCAGGTTGAACCAGCCTGATCGACGATGTAATGCTGTAATCATACCCTCGGAGCACCGGACCGGATCGACGTGCTCAGGCGCGGGATCGACGCCGGCCAGCCGCCCTGACCTCGCGTTCTCCCACGTCCCGGCGGCGGCAGAGGCCGGGTGGCCGCCGGCACCGGAGCCGGCACGCGCGATGATGGGTAGATGGGAGTTCGCTGCCCGATCTTCGTGGGACGGGACAAAGAGCTCGGATCGCTCCGGGCGCTGCTGGCCGACGCGCTGCAGGGGCGCGGCGGCTTCGCGATGGTGCGCGGTGACGCGGGCCTCGGGAAGACGAGGCTCTGCCGCGAGCTGATGGAGGGCGCCGGGAGCCACGGTCCGCTCGTCACGGTCGGCCGGGCGGTCCCTTCGGGCGCGAGCATGCCGTTCCGCCCGCTGGCTGAAGCAATCCTGCGGGCCGTGCGGGGTCGTGAGGTGCCGCTGGATGACCCGGACCTGAAGCCATGGCTCACGGCACTCGGGTCGATGATGCCGCTCCCCGGCCTGACCCCCGCCGGACACGGCCCGCCTGGCGACTCGCTCGCCTTCCGGGGCGAGGCGATGCTGCGCCTGCTGCGTTGGCTGGCCGCCGACAACGGGCTCCTGGTCGTCCTCGAGGATCTGCACTGGGCCGATCCCGACACTCTCGACATCCTGCGGTATCTCGCCCAGAACCTTGGCGACGAGGCCGTGCTCTGCGTCGGAACGCTGCGCGCCAGCCCGCCCAGCCCGGCGGGTGCCCTCGCCAGCGAGCTTGGCACGCGCGGCAGCGTGAAGCTGATCGATCTGGCCGCGCTCGACGACCCGGAAGTCGATGCCATCGTCCGGGCCAGTTCGCCCGGCACGTCGAACGCCGCCACCGCGCGGATCCAGCGCTTCGCCGAGGGCGTGCCGTTCCTCGTCGAGGAGCTGCTCAGCGCGCCCGGCGTGCCGCGATCGTTCGCGGACGCGGTCAGCGCTCGCGTCGCGCTGCTTGAGCCACCCCAGGTCGACGTTCTCGTCACCGCCGCCCTGCTCGGACGCACGGTCGACTGGGTGCTGCTCGAGCCGGCGTCCGGACTTCCCGCCGACGTCGTCACCCGGGCGCTCGAAGCGGGCATCCGGCACGAGCTGCTGGTCAGCGATGCGGACGGGGTCCGGCTCCGGCACGCCCTCACCCGCGATGCCCTGCTCGCCAGCGTGCCGCCGCCCCGGCTGGCCGGACTGGCGGCCCGGGCGCTGGCCGCGGTCGAGGCGGCCCACCCGCTGCTGCCCGGGCCTTGGGCCGGCGTCGCGGCCGAGCTGGCGGTGCGGTCCGGAGCGGATGCGCGGGCCGGCGAGCTGCTGGCCATCGCCGGCGTCCGGGCGCTGGAGGAGGGCGCGCTGGCCACTGCGGCCGAGACGCTGGACCGAGCTCTCGGGCTGCTCGACGCCGGATCGCCACGCGCCATCGCCCGCGGCAGGCTGGTGGAGTCACTCGCGCTCGCTGGCCGCGTCGACGAGGCCATGGCGGTCGGAGCTACCGCGATCGACGAGCTAACGGTTCTCGGCGAACCTGCCCTCGTCGCCGACGTGCACTTTCATCTGGCCCAGGCAGCGATCGAGGCCGCGCGATGGCCGGTGGCGCTGGAGTACGTGGCCAGGGCCCGAGCGCTCCTGGACGGCGCCAGCGCACCGGGCTGGCGCGCCCGCGCTTCGGTCCTGGAGGCCGAGGCCAGGTTCGCCACGGACGATGTCGCTGGCGCGGTCGAGATGGCCGACGCTGTCCTTTCCGATGCCGAAGCGGCGCCGGAAGCGCGCTGTCATGCCTACGAGCTGCTCGGCCGCAGCGCGCGGCTCACCGACCTGAAGCAGGCGCGGGACGCTTTCACGCGCGCCCTCGCCATCGCCGACCAGGCGGGACTCGGCGTGTGGCGGCTGCGCGCCCTGCACGAGCTGGCCACCATCGAACTGCTCGACGAAGGGCGCGGTGACCGCCTGCTCGAGGCCAGGCGCAGCACGGAATCGCTCGGTGCGCTGAGCACGGCGGCCACGCTCGACCTTCAGCTGGCCGGCCTGTCGCACATGCGCTTCGAGCTCGACGAGGCGGCCAGGCACGCTAGCGATGCGCTGGCCCTCAGCGAAAGGCTGGGGCTCGACCGGATCCGGGTCATCGCCCTGTGGTTCCAGGCCGAGAACCGCGCGCTCCGCCTCGACCGCGCCGAGTCCGAGCGGCTGCTCGCGCTCGCGCAGACGGCCGCTCCAGGCGACACCGAGATCGAGGGCATGGCGTGGGCTGGCGCTCGCGCCATGACCGCACTGCTCTGCGATGACCGCGCGGGCGCGTACGATGCCCTGGCCAAGGGCATGGCCATCCTGCCGAAGCAGCCCCAGGCCGCCGGGCATTACCGGGGCATGTGGCCGCTGCTGCTCGCCGCCGGCGATGACCGTCGGGCCGAGGAGGCTCTCGCCGAGGCCCGCGACCTGGGCATCGACGTGAACCGCGTCAATCGGGGCCTGATCGGCACCGCCGAGGCGATCCTGCGCGGCCGGCAGGGCGACGCGGGTGCGGCGGCACCTCTGATGGCGACCGCGAGGACCGACCTTGCCCGCTATCCCGTCTGGCGCGAGCTGGCTCTTCTCTTCGCCGGGGAGGCAGCATCCCGCGACAGCTGGGGTGAGCCGGCCCGGTGGCTGGCCGAAGCGTCAGAAGGATTCTCCAGTCACGGGCTCGACGCGCTGACGGCGCGATGCGCGGCCTCAGCGTCGGAGCCGGCACCGCGCTGGACCGACCTGGCCATCACGTCGCGCGAGGCCAAGGTACTCGCCCTCGTCGCCGACGGTCTCACCAGCAGTGAGATCGCCGCGCGGCTCGCGCTGCCGGTCGGCACCGTCGAGAAACACGTGGACAGCCTGCTGCGCAAGACCGGCTGTACCTCACACGCGGAGCTCGCCGAATTCGCTCGCCGCTGACGATTCCGGCTCCGCGCTGGCCGCGATCCGGCCGCTGCGCAGCATGAGCCCGGCGATCAGCGCTCCAGCCAGGAAGATGCCGGCGCTGACCGCGAACGCGATGCCGTCAGCATGGACGGATGCCGCGAGCCGCAGCTGCGGGCTCGAAGGATGCGACACCACGTAGGTGGCCAGCGCGGTGGTGAAGATGGTCGACAGCACGGCCGTGCCGACCGCCCCGCCGACCTGCTGGCTCGTATTGACCATCGCCGAGCCGACGCCGGCGTCCGCTTGCTCGATGCCTGCCGTGGCGGTGTTAATCGAAGGGGCGATGATCATGCCCATGCCGACGCCGAGGACGATGATCGGGCCCAGCACGCTGCTGGCATAGGTCGAGCTGACCGAGAGCTGAGCCAGCCAGGCCATCCCGCCGGCCGCGATGACCATTCCGGCCGGAATGAGCGGTCGCGGGCCAAGCCGCGGCATCAGCCGGGTGTTCGACAGCCCGGACGAGGCGATAATGCCGGCCGACAGCGGCAGGAACGCCAGGCCGGTCTTCAGCGGGCTGTACCCGAGTCCCTCCTGCAGGTAGTAAGTCAGGAACAGGAAGATGCCGAAGACGGACGTGAAGGCCAGGACGATCGACAGGTACGAGGCGCCGCGGTTGCGGTCGGCCAGCACCCGGAGCGGCAGCAGCGGCGCGGAGACCAGGGACTCGACCACGACGAACCCGGCCAGCAGCAGCCCGCTGGCGACCAGCATGATGACCGTGAGCGGCGCTCCCCAGCCGTGCTGCTCGGCATTCGCCAGGCCGTAGACCAGGCAGAACAGCCCGCCGGAGGCGGTCAGGACGCCGGGCAGGTCGAGCCGGATCCTAGCCTGCGAGTCGTGACTGGCGGGCAGGTAGACGAGCACCGCCACGGTCGCCGGGATGGCGAAGACCAGGTTGACGTACAGGCACCAGCGCCACGACAGCCACTCGGTCAGCATGCCGCCGACGATGAGCCCGACGACCGAGCCGCCGCCCGCGATCGCCGCGTAGACGCTGAACGCGCGGGCCCGCTCCCGGCCCCGGGCGAAAGTGACGTTCAGGGTCGACAGCGCGGCCGGCGCCAGAACCGCGGCGAACGCCCCCTGCAGGGAGCGGGCCGCGACCAGCATCCCGAAGCTCTGGGCCGCGCCGCCCAGGGCCGAGGCGCCGGAGAAGCCGAGCAGCCCGACCACCAGCGTGAGGCGCCTGCCGAACAGGTCGGACAGGCGTCCGCCGAGGAGGAGCAGGCTGCCGAAGGCCAGCGCGTACGCGGTGATGACCCACTGCCTGCTGTCCACGCTGAAGCCAAGGTCCTGCTGCGCGGACGGCAAGGCGATGTTCACGATCGTGGTGTCCAGCACCACCATCAGCTGGGCCGTGCCGATGATGGCCAGGACGATCGACCGGTGCGCGGGAGCGGCCGCCGGCCTGCTTGTCCCGTGCGGCTCGCCGCGCGACTGGTCGGGCGTTCCTGTTCCGAGCGACTGATTCATGGCTTCCCCATCGGCTGCGATGACGATGATCCCGGTGCGCACCTAGTGTACGGTACGGTACCGTACTCTTGATGAGAAAGCACTGTCAAGACAGCACCGTCAGCCACACCGGCTCTCGCTCCGCTGGCTCTCGCTCCGCTGGCTCTATGGTTAGGTCATGGTCATGCCCGTTCCCTCGCAGGCCGCCGAGTTCACCGCTCGCGAGGAGGAACTGCTGGCGGTCACCCTGGAACTGCTGCGCGAGAGCGGTTATGACCGGCTGACCGTGGACGAGGTGGCAGCCAGGGCGCATGCGAGCAAGGCCACGGTCTACCGGCGGTGGCCATCGAAAGCCGATCTCGTCGTCGCCGCCTTCAGCCACGGGGTCCGCCAGGTCGCCAGGCCACCGGATACCGGCAGCCTGCGCGGCGACCTCCTGCGGCTGGGCGAGCTGATCACCGAGCAGGTGCGGCTGCATGGCAGCGCGATAGCGGGGATGCTGCCGGAAATCCAGCGCAGCGAGCGCCTGCGGGCCGTTTTCGAGCAGGAGTTCTTCCACGAGCGGCGGGCCCTGATCCACCGGGTGCTCCAGAACGCCGCCGACCGCGGCGAGATCCGGCCCGACGTGATCAGCGACGAGATCTGGGACGTGCTCCCCGGCTACCTGGTCTTCCGGTCGATAGTGCCGGGCCGCGCTCCGACGTCCGATACCGTCCGCGCGCTCGTGGACGAGGTGCTGATCCCCAGCCTGACGCGAGATTCCGGGCGTTAAGGCGCGCGCCGCGCCCGCGGGCCTGGCCACCTGGCGTTCTATCGGCGTTCATGCTCGCGGGTTACAGTAGGGGCAGATGGCAAAGATCCGGTAAAGGACTATGGGTGCATCGGGACCGCATGACGAGACAGCGCCGGAGCACGACGGCGAGCTGAGCTTTCCCGATGTGCCCCGGCTGGAGCTCGACGAGCTGCTGGAGCAGCTGATCCAGCGCGCCGATGACGTACTGGCCACGCAGGGGCGGCTGCGCGGCCTGCTGCGCGCGAACGCGGCGGTGGCCGCGGACCTGAGCCTGCCGGTGGTGCTCCGCCGGATCGTGGACGCCGCGCGGGATCTGCTCGGTGCCCGCTACGCCGCGCTCGGGGTCGTCGGCCGGGACGGCCAGCTCGAGCAGTTCGTGCATGCCGGGATAGACGGCGACCTGGTGGCGGAGATCGGCGAGCTGCCCCGCGGCCGCGGGATCCTGGGCCTGCTGATCAGCAACCCGGTTCCGATCCGCCTGGCTGACCTGGCCGGCCATCGCGCCTCGGCCGGATTCCCGGCCGGGCATCCGCCGATGAGCGCGTTCCTCGGCGTTCCGATCCGGGCCGGGGACGAGGTATTTGGCAACCTCTACCTGACCGAGCGATCGCGGGGCGGCGAGTTCACGGCCGAGGACGAGGAACTGGCCATCGCGCTGGCCGCCGCGGCGGGCGGGGCGATCGCGAACGCCCGCCGCTTCAGCGAATCCGAGCAGCGCCGCCGGTGGCTGGCCGCGTCCGGCGAGCTGACTCCGCTGCTGCTGTCCGGCGATGCCGTCGAACCTTACGAGCTGATTACCGAGCACGCCGGGGCGGCCGCCGAGGCGGACTTCGCCGCCCTGGTCCTTCCGCACGGCTCGGACGAGGTGGCGGTCCGGGCCGTCAGCGGGCTGACCGGCGCCGAGCTCCGGGACCGGACCGCGCCGCTCGACGGATCGCTGGCCGGCCGCGCGATCACGTCCGGCAAGCCCGTCCTGGTCACGGACTACAGCAGCGAGGCGGGCGCGGCGACGCTCAGCGCCGGCATCGGCCCGATGATGGTCGTCCCGCTGGCGGCCGGCGAGGAGGTGCTCGGCGCCCTGCTGCTGGGCCGGCTCGCCGGTAACCCCGGCTTCACCGAGGCCAGCCTGCAGATGGCCGCCGCCTTCGCCAGCACGGCCGCGGTGACCCTCGAGCTGTCGCAGGCGCGCGCGGACCAGATGGCGCTGGCGCGGATGGAGGACCACGACCGCATCGCGGGGGACCTGCACGACCACGTCGTCCAGGAGCTCTTCGCGCTCGGCATCGGAATGCAGGGGCTGGCCAGCCGGACCGACCGGCCCGAGCACGCCGAGCGGATCAGGACCTATATCGACGCGATCGACAAGGTCATCATCAAGATCCGCAATACCATCTTCCAGCTCTACGCACGCGAGCAGCGTCCCGGCAGCCTGCAAGCCCAGCTGCTGGAGATCCTGGGCGAGCACTCGCAGCGAGTCGGCCTTACCGCCAGCATCCGGTTCGCCGGTCCCATCGACACCGGCGTGGACACCGCGCTGGCCCGCGACATCCTGGCCGTCACCCGCGAGGCCCTGACCTACTCCGCTCGCCAGGCCAGCGCCGCCGAACTGTCACTCAGCCTGGCCGACGACCTGGTCACGCTGGCCATCACCGACCAGGGGAGCGGTCTCACCTGGCCCGACGAGACCGGCGCCCTGGCCGGCCTCCGGCTCCGCGCCGAGCATCATCGCGGGACCGTCACGATCAGCAGGCCGGAAAGCGGCGGCGCCCGGCTGACCTGGACCGCCCGGCTCGCTCCGTAGCCGGGACCGTGCCGGGCAGTTAACGGAAGCCGAGCCGCGCGGCGCGGGCTGACCGGTCCGCCGGCCGCCGGCGGAGCGGGTCAGCGCGGGCCCGCGCACGCTCGAGGTCGTCCTGGTGACCGCGGGCGGCTAGAGACCGCGGACCGGCGGAGCGCCCGGTGCCTCTCGGGTCGCCTGAACGGCCCGGTACACCAGGCGCGCGTAAACCCGCGTCCCCGGCAGCTGCGGATGCACGTCGTCCGGCCAGAGCAGGCTGGTTCGGTACCTGATGGTGTCGAACCAGTCCGCCAGCACGATGGCCGGGTGCCGGCGGACGTAGGCCGCCTCCACGGCGTTGACTTCCTTGCTCCACTCATCTGGCACAAAGGTATTGATCAGGACCAGCTTGCGGTGCGGTCCGATCAGCCGCATCAGCTCGTTGAGCTCGCGGGTCGTGACGATGTAGTTCGTGCCCAGGCCCATGACGACCACCGGGCGCAGGCGGCCGCTGGCCGCGAGGCGGCGTACGACGTCCAGGCCGGCCGGCATCTGGCGGCTGGGCACGGCGTCGATGTAGATGCCCGGCAGAACCGACTCGAGCGCCATGGCGCTCGCCGCCATCACCGAGTCGCCGATCGCGGTGACCTGCCCGCCGGGCACCTTGCGCCGGGCGACGGCAGGAGCCGGGGTCGGAGTCAGGTGGCGCGCCCGCCGGGCCGCACTTGCCCGGCTGGCCGCGCTGATGCGCTCTCCCCTGGCGACCTGCCGTTCCAGGCCCGATGGGGCCGCGGGGGCGCTCAGCACACCGCAGCCCGCCGCACAGGCCAGGGTCAGGACCGATGCGGCCCGCAGCGCGGACCCGACCATCGCCGGCCTATCCTGCGCTCGTCCGGCCTGGCCCGTCCGGCCTGCCGATCTTGCTCCCCGTTCTGGTGGCAATTCCTGTCCCTCCCCCGTCAGTGCCGTGGTTCTCGCCCGATGGCGATCAACGCAAACGGTCAACCTGGTCAATACCAGGGAAGGTGCGGTTATGGTTCCCGCCGCCAGGGCAGATTGGCCGGCCTGCCCTTAGACTCCCCGGGTGAGCGACGCCTCGCTGAGTGCCGTGCCAGCGGGGGGCGCGCGCGGGCTAGCCATGGTCCCCCGCCCCCGGGTGACAGCCCTGCTCGCCGCCGCCCGCCAGCGGCGGGCAACGCTCGTCGTGGCGGGCGCCGGTTACGGCAAGACCACGGCTCTCGCAGAGGTCGCCGCCGCGGGCGCGTCCCGCTGGGTCCGGCTACGGCCCGCCGATGCCCAGGCCGAATCGCTGGCGGCCCTGATCGCCCGAGCGCTCGGCGAGTCGCCTTCCCCTGAGCGATCCGCGATTGCCGCCGCCACCGGTGCGGACGACCGTCAGGTCCTCGCCGAGCGGCGTGCCGCCCTGCTGTGCGAGCTCGCCGAGACGCTCGATGACGACCTGCTCCTGGTCATCGACGGCCTGGAGTGCATCGGCGATGACCAGGCGGCCAGCCACCTGCTCCGGGTGCTGTCGCTGGAGGCACCTCCTGCGCTGCATCTCGTCCTGTCCGGCCGCCACCTGCCGAGCCTGGGGCTGGGCGGTGCGCAGGGGCGCGGTGAGCTGCTGGAGGTCACCGCCAGGGACCTGAGTTTCACGGCCGCCGAAACGGCCGAGCTGGTCGGCCTGCGGCTGGCCGGCGCGGCTTCGGACCTGGCCCGGGAGTGCTGGTCGCTGACCGAGGGCTGGCCGGCCGCGCTCCAGCTGCTCCTTGATCGGCTCGAACGGCTGGATCCCGCCGACCACGGCCGTGAGCTCGAGCGCCTGCGGCACAGCCGGGGCCAGCTGTGGAAGGCCTTCGCCAGGGAACTGGTCGCCGGCGAGGATTCACGGGCCCGGCGGATCCTCTCGGTGGCATCGCTGGCCCCCCGCGTCGATGTCCGGCTCCTCGATGGGGTGGCGGCCGGGGCCGGCGCCGATGACCTGGAGAGCCTGCGGGAGCGTGGCCTGCTGGTCGAGGCGGGAGCGCCCGGCTACTACCGGCTGTCGCCGGTGCTGGCCGGCGCGGTCGCCGGGCCCGAAGGCTCCGGCGGACCTGACGCGCTCAGGATGCGGATCGCTCGCTGGCTCGAGGCTCACTCCAGGCTCGGTGACGCCCTCGAGTGCCACGCCGAGGCGGCCGCCGTGGCAGCGCGCCCGTTCCTGGCCCGCTGCGGGCCGGCCCTCGTGCGGACCGGCGCGGCTGCCCGCCTGGTCGAGGTGCTGCGGCGGCACGGCACGGGGGGCGACGCACACCTCGACGCCGTCCTGGCCGAGGCACTGCAGGCGGTCGGAGACTGGGACGCGGCGATCGATCTCTTCGCCCGGGTGGAGCGGTCGACCGGAGCCCGGGGACTGCCCGCCGGCGTGGCCTGGCGGTACGGGTGGCTGCTGTACCTGCGCGGTCAGTCGGGCGCCTCGGCCGCGATGCTCACGGCGGCCCACGACCCTGCCCTGACCAGCGCGGACGACGCCATGGTGTCGGCCTCGCTGAGCACCACACTGTGGAGCCAGGGCCAGGCCGATGCGGCCGGCGATCTCGCCGCGACGGCGCTTCGCCAGGCCGGGGCGAGCGGCGACTCGTGCGCCCTGGCCGCGGCGCACGTCTCGCTCGCGCTGGCCGCGGCCAGCCGCGGGGAGCGGGAGCGCAACGAGCAGGAGTATCGCCTGGCGCTGGCCGCGGCCCGCGACGGCGGGGACCGGGTCCAGCTGGCCAGGATCCACGCCAACCTGAGCTCACGAGCCCTGGAGGGTGGCGACTACGCCCGCGCCATCGCGGAGGCCGAGCTGGCGCTGGAGACCGGTGCCGGTCACCGGTTCTTCACGGCCCTCGCGCTGACCAACAAGGCCGAGGCCCACCTACGGCTTGGCCAGCTGGACGACGCCCGCGCCGCGGCTGCGGGCGCCGCCGCTATCTACGACGCGCTGGGGTCCCTGCACGCGTCCATCCCCCATGTCATCGACGGCGAGCTGTACCGCCAGCGCGGGGACCAGGTGCGGGCCCGCGGCTCGTTCGAGCGGGCCAGGGCGCTGGCGCAGGAGTGCGACGACGCCCACACCCTCGTGTTCGCGCTGGCCGGGCTGGCCAGGGTTCTCGCGGAGGAAGATGTCGCCGCCGCTCGCACGATGGCCGCCGACGGGGTAGCCAGGGCGAGCGGACTGGAGCGCGCGTCCGCCCTGTGCGCGGCGGCCGAGGTCGAGCTGAGAGCGGGCGACGGCGCCGCTGCTGAGCGGTTCGCCCGGCAGGCCGAGGAGCAGGCCCGCGCGACTGACGACCGCGCCGCCCTGGCGGAGTCGCTCGAGCTGCAGGGCGCGGCGCGGACCCCCGGAGACGACGGGCGCCTTCGCTCGGCCATCGATCTGTGGGACGACGTCGGCAATCCGGTCGGCGCGGCGCGCGCACGTCTGGCGCTGGCCATCCTGACCGGCGACCCGCAGCTGGCCGAGGCCGCCCGGCGGGAGCTAGGGGCCATGGGAGTCGTGCCCGCACTCGGGGTGCCCGGCCTGGTGGCCGCGGGCCGCGGGCACGCGCGCGAGGTGGCGATCATCGCCCTGGGGCGCTTCGCTGTCCTGCGAACCGGCGAGCCCGTGCCGATGGCCGCGTGGCAGTCCCGCAAGGCGCGAGACCTGCTGAAGCTGATGGTCGCCAGGCGAGGGCATCCGGTCACCCGCGAGGCGGCCGCGGAGGCGATGTGGCCCGGCGAGGACGCGGAGCCGCTGGGTAACCGGCTCTCGGTTGCCCTGAGCACCATCCGCAAGGTCCTGGATCCCGGGCGCCGTCATCCGCCGGACCACTATCTCGTCACCGACGCCCGGACGATCGCCCTCCGGCTTGACCACGTCGATGTCGACCTGACTGAGTTCCTCCACGTCGCCGACGAGGCTATCGATCTCATGGCCAAGGGAGACCGGGCCGCGGCGGCCGCACCGCTGCGGCGGGCCAGGCAGATCTATGCCGGTGACTTCCTCGAGGAGGACCTGTACGAGGAGTGGGCAGTCGAGGCGCGGGAGGAAGCCCGCGCCCGGCTGGTGATGGTGCTGCGGCTGCTGGCGCGCCTGGCCGCCGACCAGGGAGACGACGAGTCATCCGGCCAGTACCTTGGCCAGCTGCTCGAACGCGAGCCGTACGACGAGGATGCCTGGCTGGCGCTGATCGCCGGTCAGCTCCGGCTGCGCCGTCACGGAGAGGCGCGGCGGCGCTACGCCGCTTATGCCCGGCGGATGGGCGAGCTCGACGTCGTTCCCGTCGCCCTTTCTGACGCCGCGAGCTGGCGGCCTTAAGGCCACCTTCAGGCCAGCCAAAGCCACGGCTCCGATAGTCGGCGTGGTGAGGACCTTCATCATCCGTCTCCTGCAGGACGCGAGCGGCGGGCCGGGCGCGGCCCGGCCCCGGCTGCGCGGCGTCCTGGACGAGGTGGCCACCGGGATGCGCACGACGTTCCGCGACGACCAGGAGCTCGTGACGGCCCTGACAACCGCCCTGGGTGCCGCGTCATCCGGCCGGTCGCCGGCCGGCGGCGACCGCGCGGCAGGTGATCCCTCACCGGACACACCAGAACCGATCCTTGGAGAGACACAGCATGTCGCGGATTAGGTACGCACTTATCCCTGCGACGGCGGTCCTGCTGGCCACCGGATGCAGTTCCCACAAGAGCCCGTCGCATCCGCCCGCCACGGGGCACGCCGTTTCCGCGCCGTCGAGCAGCGCGCCTGCCGCGCCGACGGCCACCGCCACGGCGGGCCTGTCCGGAACATGGTCCGGCCAGTACAGCGGCTCCTACAACGGCAGCTTCACCCTGCACTGGCACCAGACCGGTTCCAAGCTGCACGGCACGATCCACCTGTCCGCACCGGCCGACACCCTCAGGATCAACGGCACCGTGAACGGCGGCGCGATCAGTTTCGGCACGGTCGGCTCGACCGCGATCACCTACTCGGGCTCGGTCTCCGGCAATTCCATGTCCGGGCATTACCAGGTCCACAACGGAAGTGGCGCGGGCGGCCCGTGGAGCGCGTCGAAGAAATCCTGACGGATCGCCGCCACCGGGTCGCGGGATCAGGCGCGGCGGCCGTTCAGGCTGCGACCGTGACCGCAAGCAGATGGGCTTTGCCAACTTCTTCCGGGACCGGCTCACCATCGGATTGAAGTCCTGCGATGTGCGTCTCGATGGCTTCCACTGCCCGCACCCGGCACTCATCTACAGTTCTGCCTTGTGTGAAGCAGCCAGGCAATGCAGGGACGGTCACAAAGTAGCCGCCGTCCGGCTCAGGCTCGACCACGATCGTGTAGGTACGCATCACGTTCATCCTGTCACAGCACGTCGCGCAGGTCATCAAGAGTAAGGCTCGCCTGGTTCAAGATCGACCGGAGCACGCCAGGCCCGATCGTCTCTCCGGCGTGCAACGGCACGGTCACCCGACCTCTGCGAACTGGGTGCTTGAGCTGGGCATGCGAGCCCCTCTGGGCGACGACCGTCCAGCCCAGCTTGGACAGCGCCCGGATTGACTCCTGGCCCGTGACGCGAGGCATTGGCGGAATGGCACTAACCGTAGGCAAGCGCTCTGATAGCCGCGGCGGCAGACACTCTCGCCCCGCCGCCGGCTCCCAGGCTCCCGGCGTTGCCGGGTAGGTAGGCATAACCTGGCTGCCGGGAGGTGACGAACCGATGAGTTTCCAGAAAACTCCCGGCGGAACCCGCGGCTCTAGAGGCGCCGGGGGCTCGAACCCGCTGAGCCGGTTCATGACGCGGACGATGACGAGCTGGCACCGGCGGTCCGGGGACAAGTTCATGGGCATGGACCTGCTCTACCTGACCACCGTGGGCGCCAAGAGCGGCGAGAAGCGGCAGTCGACTGTCACCCGGTTCGCAGACGGTGACAACGCCTGGCTGGTGGTCGCGTCGGCGGGCGGATCGGCGAAGAACCCGGCCTGGTACCACAACATCGCCGCGCATCCCGACCAGGTCTGGATCGAATTCGGCGGCCAGCAGCTCCCGGTCACCGCCGAGCAGCTCGCCGGCGAGGCGCGCGACCAGGCGTGGCAGCGGATCACCTCCGCCCAGCCTCGCTACGCCGGATACGAGAAGAAGACCGACCGCGTGATCCCCGTCATCCGGCTGACCCGGACGACCTGACCGAGAACGGGCTGGTGACGAAGGCAATCACCCGGATCAGCCAGCCCCACCACACGAGCGGGTCGCACGCGAGTTGCGCATAAGTCAGCGTGGCGCTCTGCGGCGCGCCGTCCTCCCAGGTAGCCACGGCGCCAGCGCCGAGCAGCGGCCACCCGGCAGCGGGGAGGACGACGAAGCTCACCTTGACGTGCGCGCTCGTGGCGGTGAACTGGCCCTGCCCCACCGTTGTCGTGGGGCCCTGGTAACTGCCGTCCAGGCTGTTGAAATTGGCGCCGACGGTGACCTGTCCCGCCACTCCGGGCCGTTGCGAGGTGACGGTCACGGTGACCTCGTCCGCCTTGAAGCTCGGCAGCGGCAGGGCGATCTGGCATTGCTGGGCGACGGCGATCGTGATGCCCGCCGCTGCGGCCTCCAGGTGCGCGCCCGGGCCGGGGACGTCGGCTGGGTCAGCGCGCTGGCCGCGCCACATGGCAGCTAGGTCCATGCCCGTCATCTACCCGCGTCGTCTCCCGGGCACGCCCGACGGGCTAGCTCGCCTATCATCGCCATTGGCCGCGCGCAGTCCGCAGGCCATTGATCCGGCCGAGGAGGAGATCGTGGCTGACAGCCGGTTCGCGCTGACGGAACTGGACAACCTTCCCGATGACCTGCGCCAGCGGGTCGGCGCGATCGCCGAGAAGTCGGGTTTCGTGCCCAACATCTTCCGGGCGCTCGGTCACCGGCCCGCTGAGCTACGGGCCTTCCTCGACTATCACGACGCGCTGATGGACCGGTCGGACGGGCTGAGTAAGGCCGAGCGAGAACTGGTCGTGGTGGCCACCTCAGGAGCGAATCACTGCACCTACTGCGTCGTGGCCCACGGCGCCATCCTGCGGATCCGGTCCAGGGATCCGGAGCTCGCGGACCGGGTCGCCACCAACCCGTGGCGGGCCGAACTGGACGCGCGTCACCGCGCGATCGTTGACCTGGCGCTCGCGCTGACCCGCGAGCCTGAGCTGTTCGGCGAGGCCGACATCGCGAAAGCACGGGCGGCTGGCCTGTCCGAGGACGAGATCTGGGACGTCGGGTCGATCACGGCGCTGTTCGCCGCGTCGAACCGGCTCGCCCACCTCGCCGACCTGCGGCCCAACCCGGAGTTCTTCCAGCTGGGCCGGAGCCGCCCGTAGCCGCGGCGGCCTAGGATCGATCCGGTGCGGCGTGAATCTTCCACTGTGATCGTCCTGGTCGGCGAGGTAGAGAACGCCCTCCTGGCCGAGCTCGCCAGGTCCCCGAATGTCTCGGTGGCCCGCGCTCCCGATGCCCGTCTGGACGAGCCGCCTCCTGACCAGGCCGCGGCGCGGCCAGGCTGGGCGCCGGGAGCGGCCGCGATGAAGGAAGCGGCACGGCGCCGTGCGACCTACGTGATCGTGCCCGATGACCCGCTGGCCGAGGTCGCGGCCCGGTGGCGGACCATGTGGGAAGAGCCGGCCGGGGCAGCAGGCGTGGCCGGGTTCGAGCGGTCTGCCGCGGACGCGCTGGCCGCGTGGCGGGCCAGACGGTTCGAGCTGCCGGACTACTACCTGGTCATGGCACCGGCCCTGAACGGCGGAACCGGCGCGGACCTGTACCTGGGCCCGTTGCGCGCGGCCCGCCCGCGCCGGGTGGCCGTGGCGGGCGCCGCCGACAGCCCCGGCCAGGTGGCCGGCCTGCTGGCGGCGCTGCGGTCCCTGGAGCACGGACCCTGGTGGCCGTCACTCGACGAACTGATCGACGCGTCCCGCCGCTTCTATGCGGCAGATCTCGCCGTCGCGCCGCCGCTGCCGCGCTGATCTGCCCTGGCCGTGGTCCTGACCTTGGTTCTGACCTGGGACGCAAGGCAAGCGTCAAGGCGAGTGCAAGGCCGGCGTCCGGGCTCGCGCGCACGCTAGAGCTGCGGTTCGGAGTTCCTGCGAGAGACGCCGACGGGAAGAGGGCAGGCAGATGACCATGCTCGAGACAGCGGTCCGCGCGTTCCTGCCGACGCGCAGACGCCATGATCATCTCAGCCAGCCGGGCTCCGCGGGCGAACGCATCCTGCAGGAGAGGTACGGCACCACCCAGCGGGCCGAGCAGTTCTACCGCCACCAGGTCACCGGCCGGCTCACCCCTGAGATGGCCCAGTTCATCGAGCGGATGGAAATGGCGTTCATCTCGACCAGCGACAGCTCGGGAGAGTGCGACTGCAGTTTCCGCGCTGGTCCGGCCGGGTTCATCAGGATCCTGGACGACCAGACCATCGCCTACCCCGAGTACCGGGGCAACGGCGTGATGGCCAGCCTCGGAAACGTGCTCCAGAACCCGCACATCGGAATCCTCCTGGTCGATTTCAGCCGCGATCTCATCGGCCTGCATGTCAACGGCGAGGCCGCCATCATCACGCCTGAGCGCATGGCCGAGCTAGACCGGGAACGGCCGGAAGGCGGTCCGTCGGGACGCCGGCCGGTGCAGTGGGTTCTGGTGCAGGTCACCGAGGCGTACGTGCACTGCTCCAAGCACATCCCCAAGCTGATCCCCCAGTCCCGGGTCCGGCACTGGGGCACCGATAACCCCCGCCACAAGGGCGGCGACTACTTCGGCGTGGCGGCTACGAGCTGAAGCCGGCCTGACCGCAGTGTGCACCCGGCGGGCCAGGTGCGCTGGTCGCGCTGGGCTGGTGTACTGGCCAGGTGAACGTACCCCTGATCTTCCGCCAGGGCGCCGCTGAGACGGCGTTCATCGCCGCGGTGGCGGCGTGGGCGGTGTTCGAGTTCGTGATGCGGGTGCGCCAGCGGCTGCGGGCAGGCGGGCAGGCGACGCCGGACGCGAGCGCCATCGTCCTGGTCCCCTGCCTGGCCGCCGCGGTCATCGCAACCCAGGTGCTCGGCCGCCGCGGCGGGCGGCTGTGGCCAGGAGGCCTGGTCTGGCCGGTCGTGGCGGGCGTCGCGCTGATCGTCGCCGGGATCGGGCTGCGTGCGTGGTCGATTGCCACCCTGGGGCGCTTCTTCCAGTACCAGATCCAGATCCAGCCCGGGCACCTGGTCGTGACCGGCGGACCCTACCGGTATGTCCGCCATCCCTCCTACACCGGAATAGCGGTCGTGCTGACCGGGATCGCACTCGCCAGTGATGACGTCTGGAGCCTGGTCGCCGCCGCGGCCCTGGGCGGCGCCGGGCTAGCTGTTCGCATCCATGCCGAGGAACGGCAGCTGGCCCAGGCGCTGGGCGGCGAGTACGAACAGTTCGCGGCCGGCCGCAAGCGGCTGGTGCCAGGCGTCTGGTGAAGCAGCCGCGTGACGGCTCGATGCGCGGATCAGGATCGGCTGATGTACTAGCGCCGAGTGCCGGCGAGAAGAATCTCGCCTAGCGAGCGAACCAGCGGGCGCCAGAACGCAATAGAGAACCGATGGACGACAACGAGCTGATCGCCGCGGTCGCGGGCGGTGACGATGCTGCGCTGCGGGAACTGTTCTCGCGGCACGCGCCGTGGCTGGCCACCCGGCTGCGCGCGGTCCTGCCCGCCGCTGAGGTCGAAGACGCGCTGCAGGAGACGTTCCTGGCGGTCTGGCAGGGAGCCCGTGGTTACGCGCCGGCCATGCCAGCCGGCCCGGCCGGGGGCTGGCTATGGGGAATCGCGCGGCGGCAGGCCGCGCTGCTGCTGCGCCGCCGCGGGCCCGCCGCCGTGACTCTGCCCGCCGCGCTCGCCGTCAGCGGGCCGCAGGCCGTTGACCCAGCCGAGGCTGCCCTGGCCCGGGCCGACCTGGACCGGGCCGTCGCGGCCATCGGCCCGGCCGGAGGGCCGGAACGCGAGGTCTGGCAGCTGCTTTACGTGGAGGACCGGCCGGTGGCCGAGGTTGCACGGCTGACCGGGGTACCCGCGGGCACGGTCAAGAGCCGCGCCCACCGGGCCCGGCAGCTGCTGCGGGGTGCCCTGGGCGGACCCGCGGTGGAAGGAGAGACGAAATGAGCAGCACGGAGACGGGGCCGCCCGATGTCGACCTGAACCGGGTCTGGCTCGGGGTCGCGGCCCAGGTTTGGCGCCGGGAACCGGGGTGGGCCGAGCGGGCGGCCGGGCGGCTGCTGCGCTCGCCTGGCCTGGCCCGGGCGCTGGTCACCACGCCGTCACTGCTGCTTGGGTGGCTGATCGCGACCGCCACCGTCCTGATTGTCGGGGTGCTCGCGACGCGGGTGACCGGGACGCCGTTCGTACCGCTGCTCGCCCCGGCGATCGCGGCGGCCGGCATCGCGTACGCCTACGGGCCGGGCATCGACCCGGCCTGGGAGCTCTCACTGAGCATGGCGGTGAGCGACCGGGTGGTACTGCTCGTGCGGGCGCTGGTGGTTTTCGGCCTGAATGCGGTCTTCGGGCTGGCCGCCACAGCCGTCTGCGGGGCGGCGGCCGCGGTCACCTTCGGCTGGCTGGTGCCGATGACGGCCGCGTGCGGCCTGGCGCTCGCGGCGGCGACCCTGTCCCGGTCGGCGAACGTCGGCGTGGCGGCGGGCGCGGCCGGCTGGGTGATCACCGTTCTGGCCGGACAGGCGACCGCAGGCAACCTGACCGCCGCCATCACTGATTCCGCCCTGATCCTGCCCTACCTGGCCTTCACGGCCTGCTGCGGCGTGATCGTGCTGTATGCGACCCGGATTCCGAGAGGAACGTCATGAACGTCGAACTCACCGAGCTGACCAGGCGCTTCGGCCGCACGACCGCCGTCGCGGGGGTCACCCTGCAGACCGGCGCCGGAGTGTTCGGGCTGCTGGGCCCCAACGGCGCGGGCAAGACCACGCTGCTGCGGATGGCGGCCACCGTGATCCCGCCCACGTCAGGCCGCCTGCGCCTGCTCGGCCGCGATCCTGGCGGCTACGGGCCGCGCCGTGAGATCCGGCGCCGGCTCGGCTACCTGCCGCAGAACCTCGGCTACTACCCGGGCTTCACGGTCGCGGAGTTCGTGGAGTACTTCGCGCTGCTCAAGGACATGCCGCCGGGCCGGGTGCCGAAGGCAGTAGCCACCGCCATCGAGCATGTCGGTCTCCGCGACCGGGCCACGGTCAAGCTGCGGACCCTGTCCGGCGGGATGCTGCGCCGGGCCGGGATCGCGCAGGCCATCGTGAACGAGCCTGAGCTGCTGCTGCTCGACGAGCCGACGGCCGGGCTCGACCCCGAGCAGCGGGTGGCGTTCCGCAGCCTGCTGCGCGACCTCGGGCAGCGGGCCACGGTGATCGTCTCCACGCACCTGGTCGAGGACGTGGGCGCCGCGTGCGGCGAGGTAGCGCTGATGGAGCAGGGCCGGATCGTCTTCCACGGCACCCCGGCCGAGCTGACCTCCCGGGGTGAGGGCAGCGGCGCGGCGGGCGACGCCCCGATGGAGCGCGGCTACAGCGCCGTGCTCGCGGCGGCCCGATCCACGACGGCGGCCCGGGCATGACCGCCACGACCGACTCCCCCGCGCGTCACCTGCCACCGCGGGTCACGTGGGCAGCGCCGCTGAGCGCGGCCCGGATGCTACGGCTGGAACTGCGGCGCAACGCGATGCCGTGGATTCTGCCGCTGATCGCGGCGCTGTTCTGGTTCGACTCCTACCGGCCCTCGGCAGCCACGGCGCCGATCTGGGTGCTGCGCACGTTCTGGAACATGGGGCAAGGGCACACGATCATCGACTTCGGGCCGTTCGTGGCTGGCGTGGCGGCCTGGATGGGGTCGCGGGACGGCCGGCGTGGCACCGCCGACCTGGTCACCGCTACACCCCGGCCGCGCTACGCCGCCCAGCTGGCGACCTGGGCCGCCACCGCGACCTGGGCCGTGGGGGCCTACCTGGCCTTCGTGGGCGTCCTGTTCGCCGCCTACGCGTACGAGGGCGTGCACGGATCGCCGCCGTGGTGGTGGGTCGCGGTCGGCGCGGCGGCCGTGACCGCGTTCAGCGCCGCCGGATTCACCATCGGCGCCCTGTACCGCAGCCGGTTCGCCGCGGCGCTGGCGGCCTTCGGCGGATTCCTGGTCATGACGATGTCGTCGCAAACCGGCTTCAGTCACACCAGCGGGTGGGCGCAGATCCTGCCGACCAACTCGAACGGCAACTACCAGCCCGTGTCCGGCATCTTCTACCCCTACCTGCCCGACCTGCCGATCGCCAGGGTGATCTTCCTGGCCGGAATCACCGTGGTGGCGCTCAGCCTGCTTGGCCTGCCAGCCGGGGCCGGCGGCCCGCTGCTCCGGCGGGTGGCGGCGGCGGTCGGCCTGGCCGGCCTGGCCGTGACCTGGACGGCTGTCGGGCTGGCCGCTACCGCCCGGCTCGAGCCGCACGGCATGGCCATCGCCGCCCTGCACGACGCGGCGAATGACCGTCCCATCCCCTACACCCCGGTTTGCGGCCACGAAGCCGGGATCCCCGTCTGCCTGAACCCGGCCTACGACAGCATCATGGGTGAGGTGGCGTCTGCGCTGCGTCCGGTACTGACCGAGGTTGCCGGACTGCCCGGCGCTCCGGTCCGCGCCGCCCAGGTGGGCGGAGCTTACTCAAGCACCGAGGGAGCGGCCGGCCAGGCGATGACGATGAGCGGCGACCCGCTGGTGCTCCGCATGCCGCTCGACGCGGAGAACCGGCCTGGCGCGTTCGGCGGGACCACGACGCAGTTCGCCGAGCAGTTGCAGCTGATGTTCGCGCACGCATTCGCAGGCGCCGGCCGCGGGCCTGGCACGCCTGCCCAGCAGGCCGTGCAGGCGGCCCTGCTGCAGGGCGCGGGCGTGCCCTTCGCCGCACAGCCGAAAGTCCTAGCCGGCCTCGGGCTGCCGTCGTGGGCGCAGGAAACGCTCGCCGCGGCCGCCGCGGCCAGGCCAGGGACCGACGGGCCCGGGCCGGCGACCGGGCCGGTCTACGCCGCGGCCCGGCGGCTCGCCGCGCTATCGCCCGCTGCCAGGCAGGCCTGGCTCGCCTCGCACCTGGCCGCGCTGCGGGGCGGCCACCTCACCCTGGCCCAGCTGCCGTGACCGCCGCCGGAGTCCGCACCCCGCCGCCAGAGTCCACCGCGGCCAGCCCCGCAGGCCAGTCCGCCATCGCCTCGCTGCGCCTGACGTCCCTGTACCTGGAAAGCCGCCGGGTCCCGGCCGCCATCGGCCTGCTGGCCGCACCAGCCGCGCTGCTCTGGGCCTCCCTGTACTGGCACTGGTCGGTGGTCGGGGGGCCGGCGGCTGAGGACCTGGTGCCGCTGGCGGCCGTGACCGGGGCAGCCGGGATCATCGCGGTCACCACTGGCGGCCCGTTCGGCGACTCGGAACGGGCCACCGGCCGCTGGCTGCCCTACCTCCGGCTGGCCGGGGCGCTGCTGCTGACCGGCGCGGCCTTCGCCTTGCTGGCCGTCGGCACAGCCGGCGGGCAGCTGCCGGGCGGCACCCTGGTCATACTCCGCGACCTGGCCGGGATGACCGGGGTCGGCCTGCTGGCCGCGGCCGCCGCTCGCGGCGCGTTCGCGTGGGCCTGCCCGCTGGCCTACATGGTGATCACCGAGGGCGCGCTGGCCGGCGGCTGGACCACGCCGTGGATCTGGCCGGCCCGGCCGCCGCAGGACGTCGGCGGAGCACTCTGCGCGTACGCCGTATTCGCCGCCGGGCTCGTGGCCGTCACGCTCCTCGGCGCACGCGACTCTAGCCGCCCGTCGGCTCTGGAGTGAGCCGGGCGTGGCTGACCTCGGCCGCGCTCTCGGCCTGCGAGATGGCCCAGGCCGCGTTGACCAGCCCGATGTGGCTGAAGGCCTGCGGAAAGTTGCCGAGCAGCTCGCCGGTCGCCGGATCGACCTCCTCGGCCAGCAGGCCGATATCGTTGACGAACCTCCGGGCCCGCTCGAAGACCTGCCGGGCCCTGGCTGGCTGGCCTGCCAGGGCCAGCGCCTGGGCCAGCCAGAACGTGCAGAGCACGAACGTGCCCTCACGGCCCTCCAGGCCGTCGGTGCCGGTGCTGGTGTCGTACCGGTAGACCAGGCCGTGCTCGTCGGTCAGGTGCTCGGCGATGGCGTCGATGGTCGACAGCACCCGAGGGTCGTCGGCGGGCAGGAACCCGACGATCGGGATCATCAGGCTGGAGGCGTCCAGGTCGTCGGACCCGAAATACTGCGTGAAGGCGCCCGCCCGCTCGCTCCAGCCGTCCCGGAGCACGGCGGCGTGGATGTCGTCCTTCGTACGCCGCCAGCCGTCTACGCGGTCCCGCGCGCCCAGCGTCTCGGCCAGCGCGATGGCCCGGTCAAGCGCCACCCAGCACATCACCTTCGAGTACAGGAAGTCCTGCGCGTCGCCGCGGATCTCCCAGATGCCCTGATCCTTCTCGGTCCACCGCCGCGCGGCGGCGTCGGCGACGGCGACGAGGAACTCCCTGGTCACCGGGTCGGGCTCACCGATCTGCTCCCGCAGCCGGCTAACGGCCGCCAGCAGCTCGCCGTAGACATCCACCTGCCGCTGCGTCCACGCTCCGTTGCCGACCCGCACCGGGGCGCTGCCTCGCCAGCCGTCCAGGTGCGGCAGCACCCGCTCGGACAGGTCACGCTCGCCGCCGACACCGAACATGATCTGCAGGTCCGAGCCGCGGCCCAGGGACGTGGCAGCCGCCGTGCTGAGGTAACTGAAGAACTTGGCCGCCTCGTCCGGGCACGCCGCTACCCATAGGGCGTCCATGGTGAGACTGGCGTCGCGAACCCAGGAATAGCGGTAATCCCAGTTGCGCCCGCCGCCCGGGGTCTCCGGCAGTGAGGTCGTGGGCGCCGCGACGATCGCGCCGGTCGGGTAGTAGGTCAGGGCCTGGAGAACCCGGCCGCTGCCGTGGACCAGTTCCTGCCACGGCCCGTTATACGCCTGATGGATGCCCGACCAGGACTGCCAGCCGGCGACGGTGTCCTCCAGCCGCGCGGCCAGCTCATCCTGGGACCAGATCCGCGGCACCGGGCCGGCGGGCTGACCGTAATGCAGCCCGAAGGCCATCCGCTCGCCGGCCGCCAGGCTGAAACGGCCGGCCGCCGAGCCCGGCCCGATCTCCAGGCTGACCGGCGCGGACAGGACCATGAGGTCGGCCCCGCCGCGTCCTTCGATACCGCCGTCGATCTGGCGCAGCTGCGGCCAGATGAGCCCGTACTCGGTGCGCGGCACGTATTCCATGGCCAGGTCGACCCGGCCGGAGACGCCCTGCACCTGGCGCAGCAGCAGGCCGGGAGCACCGCGCCCCAGCTGATGACCCCGGTCGCCGGGTCCGAGCGCCAGGGCGTCGACCACCGTCACCGATCCGGCCGCCGTGGTGAAGGTCGTCTCGAGCACCATCGCGGCGTCGAGGTACCGGCGGGCGGCCTGGAAATCCCCGGCCGGGCGGATCGACCAGTGCCCGGCATCGTCGTCCAGCAGCCGCGCGAACACGGACGGGCTGTCGAACCTTGGGAAGCACAGCCATTCGACTGAGCCGTCCCGGCTGACCAGCGCGGCCGAGCGGCAGTCGGACAGCAGCGCATGATCGGCGATGGGAATTGAGCTCATGGCGATCCTCCTCGTGCATCGTGTGCCCCGAACCAGGCGCGGCTACGCGGCGGCGGCCGGCCGTTCTGCCCGCGCCTGGGAATCGCGGCCGGCGCGAGCTGAATTACGGCAGGCCGCTGCCGTGGGCCAGCAGGATCCCGATGACCCCGACCAGCAGGAGAACGGCGGCAAGAAGCAGGGCGCGGCGGAACTGCCGGAAGGCCCGCGCCCGGCGGGACAGCGGGCCAGGCTGGTAATACGGCGCTCCCCGGTAGGCGCGCGGCAGGTCAGACGCGGGAGAGGCGCCTGGCGTCCGGGCGGGCCGGCGCGAGGCCACGGCCTGGCTGGCCGGCCCGGCCGTCCCGTCGTCAGCGCGGCGGCGTGGCGCTGGACCGGCTCCGACCAGCGGGACCGCGAAGTCTTCCGGCCGCCAGTGACCATGCCAGGGCCGCAGTTCGGTGATCAGATCGGGCGGCGGCACGGCCAGCACCGGGCAGCGCGCGTGGGCCAGGCAGTAGCGGGTGACCGAGCCGTGAACGGAACGGCCCAGCGGGCTGCGACCGCCGTACCCGACCACGAGCAGGTCGTCTGGCTGGTCAGCCAGTTCCACCAGCAACGGGCCGGGCCGGGCGCGCACCACGAGCGCGCGCACCGCCACGCCGTCCGGTATGCCGCCGAACGCCGCGTCGAACGCCTCCCGCATCCGCTCCTGCGCGGCGCGTTCCCACAGCCGGAGCAGGAGCGGGGACGGAGCCCGCTGGTAGGCGACCTCTCCGCCCGCGGGAGCCCAGGCCAGCACGGCCAGTAAGGCCGCCCCGCTCGAGCGGGCCTCGGACACGCCAGCCCGGAGCGCTCCCAGGCTCCGCAACGAACCGCTTACTCCGGCGATGACACGCCTGCTGCCGACCGCCACCGATGATCCCTCTCGCTCGCAGCCTGCCATCCATCAAACTCTGATGGTCCGGCCCCTGCAAGAGGCCGCTGCCGGGCGGCCCGGATCCGGCCGGCGCTACCTGATCACCTGGTCAGTGCTCGGAGTGCGGATGCTGATCGGTCTCGGTACCCGGTGCGCCGCCCATCATCTGGAGCATGCCGACGCCGCCCGTGCGGACGAACCGGTAGCACAGCGCCACGGCGAGGATGCCGAAGGCGATGTTGAGCACGGTGGTGTAGTTCCACTGAATGGACGCCTCCGTCACCTTGGCGTGGCGGTCGGCCGGGATCAGGCCGAGACTGCCGAAGATCAGCTCGACCAGGTAGCCGGCCGCGACCATCGTGGCGTAGAACGTGGCCAGGATGAACAGCATCATCCGCGCGCCGTAGTACTTACGGTAGATCTCCAGGATGGGCAGGATAATCAGGTCGGCAAAGATGAAGGCCACCACTCCGCCGAAGCTGATTCCGCCGTTCCACAGCACGGCGGCGAGCGGGACATTGCCGATCGAGCACACGAAACTCAGCAGGCTCACGACGGGCCCGATCAGCGGACCCCAGATCTTCGATGCTAGCGGATGCCCGGTCAGGAAGAGGTGTCCCCAGAAGTCGTCCGGCACCCAGGCGGCGACCGCGCCGGCGATCAGCAGGCCGATGACGATGTCGCGGATGACCGCCGCCCATTCCATTACGAAGACGTGCGACACAGCGGTGAACGCCCGCCGTGACCGCAGCCGCTGCCACAGGCTGCCAGCAGCCGGAATGGTCATGTCCATCGCGGCGTGCCCTTCCATCGACCCGGCCAGCCCCCGGTCGGCCTGAGCCCGCGCGGCGTCGAGCAGCCGCTGCCGCAGGAAGACGCGGAACAGCAGTGCCAGCAAGATGATCATGATCGGGCCGCCGACGAACTCGGCCAGGGTGAACTGCCATCCGAGCAGCAGCGCCAGGATGATGCCGAGCTCGATGACCAGGTTGGTGGAGGCGATCTCGAAGGCCATCGCCGCGGTGAAGCTGGCCCCCTTGCGGAACAGGGATCTGGCCAGGGCTACGGCGGCGTAGGAGCACGATGACGAGGCGGCCCCGAATCCGGCCGCCAGGGCCAGCGTCCTGGGCCGGTCGTCGCCCAGCCGGCGGACGATGGTGGAACGGCGCACCGCCGCCTGCACCACGGCGGAGAGCGCGAAGCCGAGAATCAGCGCCCACAGGATCTCCCAGGTCATCGATCCGCTGATGGCCAGCGCATGACCCAGCGCACGCAGCAACCGCATGACGTGTCACCGTACCGCCGCGGGCTGATGGCCCGCGCGCCCTGATTCGGTGTCCCGGTTCGGCCCGCCGGCCAGTCAGGCCATCCAGGGGAAACCTTCAGGATTCGCTCAGTAATTCCTCGGCACACCTGCAGGCACGTTCCAGCCGCTCTCGAGGCTGGTCTTCGATCATGGGGGTGCGAACACAACCAGCGAGCCCGCACCAGCGAGCACAGCACTACCGAGCACAGAGCAGGCGATGAGCAATGAGCGAAATCTACAACCAGCCGCCCGACCCGGGCCAGCCACCCCAGCCACCCTACCCGGCCCAGCCACTCCACATGGGCCAGCCACCCTACCCGGGCCAGCCACTCCACCTGGGCCAGCCTCTCAGCGCGGGCCAGCCACCGCGCCGCTGGCGCCGGGCGGCGGCCATCGGGGCCGCCTCGGCTGTCGCCGCGTCGGCGGCCGTCGGCATCGCCTGGACGGCGGCCGGCGCGTCCACGCATCAGGTGCTGACGACCGCCGAGATCACGGCCAGGACTGATCCGGCCGTCGTCGACGTGGTCACCACGCTCGGCTACCAGCACGCCGGCGCGGCCGGCACCGGCGTGGTCCTGACGTCGGACGGCGAGGTGCTGACCAACAATCACGTGGTCAACGGCGCCACGTCGATCAGGGTCACCGACGTGGGCAACGGCCGTACCTACCGCGCGGTCGTCGTCGGCTACGACCGCACGCACGACATCGCGGTGCTGCAGCTGCGCGGAGCGTCCGGGCTCACGACCGCGACCCTGGGTGACTCGTCCGCCGTCAGGGCCGGCGAGAAGGTGGTCGGCATCGGAAACGCCGGTGGCCGCGGCGGGCGTCCGTCGGTCGCGGCCGGCCGGGTTACGGGCCTCGGGCAGACGATCACGGCCAGCGACGAGGCCGCGGCAACTAGCGAGCAGCTGACCGGAGTCATCCGCACCAGCGCGGCCATCCAGCCCGGCGACTCGGGCGGTCCGCTCGTGAACAGGTACGGCCAGGTGATCGGCATCGACACCGCTGCCTCCTCGTCGCAGCCCTTCCAGTCGGGCGCCGGTCAGACGCAGTCCTTCGCGATCCCCGTCAACAGGGCCCTGTCGCTCGCCCGCAGGATCGAGGCCGGCCAATCCTCAACCACCGTGCACGTCGGCGCCACCGCGTTCCTTGGCGTGGCGCTCTCCTCCGGCACCGGCTTCCCGGGCGGGTCAGCGGGCACCGGCGTCGCCATTGCAGGCGCGCTGCCCGGTTCGCCAGCCGCGAGAGCCGGCCTGACGTCCGGCGACGAGATCGTCTCGGTCGGCGGCCGGCCGGTCACCTTGTCCTCCGACATCCAGGCCGCGCTGGCGAGTCACCACCCGGGCGACACGATCAGCGTCAGCTGGCTGGACGGCTCAGGTCAGAGTCACACCGCCAGCCTGGTGCTGGCCTCCGGCCCGGCCCAGTGAGCCCTGGCGATCGCCGGCTCGCTCGGCCTGCCGGCGCCCGTGGTCAGGATCGGCCACGGGCGTCCGGCGGCACCGGCACGACGAGCCGCATAGCCCCCGTGCATGTCATGGGCGCGGGCCAGCAGGGCCCTCGTGTATAAGGTTGAGCCGCGCGAGGTTGACTGGCCGGTCCGCCGCTCCCGAGGATGAACTGCGCCCAGGCCGGACGCGACGCGCGGTCAGGCACCGCCACGAGAGAGCAGTCGTGCGAGAACAGACGCAGACGGCCGAGGTCCGGTACGCATGGTGACGACTCCCCGACCTGCTCGTCGCGCCCAGCCGGGCGATAACGTCGGCGTGGTCGGCGCCGGGATAGTGGGCCTGGCGGTCGCGCGGCTGCTGGCCGAGACCGGCACTCCCGTGCTGGTCTTCGAGAAGGAGACGGGGGTCGCCCGGCACCAGACCGGGCACAACTCCGGGGTCGTGCACGCCGGGATCTACTACACGCCGGGCTCGGCCAAGGCGCTGCTGTGCCGGCGTGGCGTCGAGCTCCTCAGCGCCTACTGCGCGGACCGCGGGCTGCCCTGGGACGCGCGGGGCAAGCTCGTCGTGGCCAGGAACGACGCGGAGACGACCAGGCTGCGCGAGATCGAGCGCCGCTCGGCCGCTAACGGCGTCCCCGGCGTGCGATGGCTGGAGGCAGCAGCCATCGCAGAGCTGGAACCGGAGGTCACGGGCCAGGCCGCGCTGTTCTCCCCGACGACGGCCATCGTCGACTACCCGGCCATCGCCCGGAGCTTCGCCGCGGACGTCACGGCGGCAGGCGGGCAGGTGCTGACCGGCTCCGCCGTCACCGGCGTCCGCCACCGGAGCGGCGAGGGCGTGGAAGTCGTCACGTCCGGGCAGGCGTACCGGCTGTCCAGGCTGATCGTCTGTGCCGGTCTCCAGAGCGATCTGGTCGCCAGGTCGGCGGGAGACGAGGCGGCACCCGAGATCGTTCCGTTCCGTGGCGAGTACCTGCGGCTCCGGCCGCATGCCCGCGACCGGGTGCGGCACCTTATCTATCCCGTGCCTGATCCCGCGTACCCGTTCCTCGGCGTGCACGTGACGCCGCGCGTCGACGGCGAGGTCGATCTGGGTCCCAACGCGGTGCTCGCGCTGGCCCGCGAGGGATACCGCCGCCGGGACGTGTCCGCCGCCCAGCTCTCGCGGCTGGCCCGGTCGGCCGCGTTCCGCCGCCTGGCGCGGCAGAACTGGCGCCCGGGCGTGCGGGAGATGCACGGGTCCCTGTCCAGGCGGGCCTTCCTGGCCGAGGTCCGGACCTACCTGCCGTGGCTGGAGCTGGCTGACGTGGTGCCCGCTCCGGCCGGGGTGCGAGCCCAGGCCGTGGACACCGACGGATCGCTCGTCGACGACTTCCGCATCCACCAGGTCGGGGCCGTGACGACGGTCCGCAACGCCCCGTCTCCCGCGGCGACCGCCTCGATGGCGATCGCCGAGCACATCGTCGCCGGACTCTCACCCGCCCCCGGCCCAGGAAGGTAGCCAGCTACGCGATCAGCCGGTTCCTGGCCGGGGTGACGGCGGCCAACGCCACGCACCGCCGATCAATGCGGGCGGGCGAGCCAGCCCGGGCATACTTGCCACGGTGAAGGTAGTGGTCCTCGCGGACACGCACGCCCCGCGGCGGTGGCGCCGCTGCCCGCCGGCGGTTGCCCGTCACCTGCGCGGCGCGGATCTGATCCTGCACGCCGGGGATGTCTGCACGGCCGGCGTTCTCGACGAGCTATCGGACTACGCTCCCGTGCGGGCGGTGCGCGGCAACAACGACGGGCCCGACGTAGCCGCGTGGGGCGCTCCGGACACCCTGGAAATGGATCTTGCCGGGCTGCCGGTCGCGATGGTCCACGACAGCGGCAGCTCCGCCGGCCGGTGCGCGCGGCTGCGCCGCCGGTTTCCCGGCGCGCGGCTGGTCCTGTTCGGTCACTCGCACATACCCCTGGACCAGACGGACGATGGCATCCGCATCTTCAATCCCGGATCCCCGACCGACCGCCGCCGCCAGCCGCACGGCACCATCGGCCTGCTGCACATCGATGACGGCAGGCTGGCCGAGGCACGGATCATCCCCGTCGATACCTGACCTGCCCGGTGCACCTCCGGCTGAGCGACCTGACCGGCATTGTGCTCTGTCCGGCCGGGGCATGCTGGCCTGGTGAACACCCTGCGGCTGCCCCTCTTCTGCGATACCGCGCTGGCCGGGCGCATCGAGCGGGCCGAGACACAGCTCATCTCCGAGGCCAGCCTGGCCGCCCGGCGGCGCGGAGCTGACCCGGCCGGCTTCGTGATCCCGATCGCCGGCGGGGCCGCGATTTTCGCCGAATCGGGCTCGCCGTTCAACAAGGTCGCGGGCCTGGGCTTCGACGGCGTGCCAGGGTCAGCCGCTCTCGACGAGATCGAGGCCGCCTTCACGGCCTGCGGAGCGCCGGTGCAGATCGAGCTCGCCCACCTCGGGGACCCGGCGATCGGCGCCATGCTGACCGGACGTGGCTACCGGCTGATCTCGTTCGAGAACGTGCTCGGCCTGGCCGTCGGCGGCAGGAAGGAGAGCGCCACGCCACCGGGGGTCACGATCCGGCCGAGCGGTGACGGCGAGCTCGAGTCGTGGCTGGACGTCGTGGCCGACGGCTTCGCGCACCCGGATTCCGAAGGCGTGCCCGCGCATGAGGAGTTCTCGCGCGAGATCATCGCCAGGGCCGCGCGTGACGTCGCGGCGGCCGGCGTGCAGCGCTACATCGCGCTTCATGACGGGACGATCGCCGGCGGCGCCAGCGTCCGGCTCGCGGCCGGCGTCGCCCAGCTGACCGGCGCGGCAACCGCGCCCGCCCACCGCCGCCTGGGCATCCAGACCGCGCTGCTCTCGGCCCGGCTGGCCGACGCCGCGGCCGCGGGCTGCGACATCGCCGTCGTAACCACGCAGCCAGGGTCCAGGTCCCAGCAAAACGCCCAGCGGCAGGGCTTCGACCTGCTCTACACCCGCGCCATCCTAGTCAGGCAGCCTGAGCTCGGCCGGCTCCGCGGACGGCCTTCGATCTGACGACCGCCCCTGTCAGCCCGGCTCAGGCGACCGCAGGCCAGCCAGGTCGATCACCCCGCGGACGTCACCGAGCCCGCGGGCAATGAGGAGGCGGCCGCCCGCCGGCAGCCGCGTCCACTGCCCGGACTGGGTGTCCCACCGCCGCCACAGGCGCTCATCGGTCGCCACCTCGACCCGGACGGACTGGCCGGGGGCGGCGCCGACCGCCTGCCAGCCGACGAGCCGCACCGGCTGACCCGCACCGCCGGGTTCGAGGTAGACCTGCACGACTTCCCGGCTGGCCCGGCTTCCGGCATTGGTGACGGTGACGGCCACCGCCGGCGGTGTCAGGCCGGCGACCAGGGCAGGCTCGCCGTAGTCCCAGGAGGCGTAGCCCAGCCCGTGACCGAACCAGAACGCCGGGGCGGGCGCGCGTCCCGCGTGGTGGCCGCGGTACCCGATGTACGGTCCCTCGTCGTAGCTGAGGTCGCCATTGACGGGGGTGACCGACCACGCGGGCGCCGCATGGTCAGCAGCCGGGAAGGTGGTGACGAGGCGGCCGGCCGGCTCGATGTCCCCGAGCAGGGCAGCCGCGACGGCGTGCCCGCCCTCCTGGCCGGGCAGGCCGGCCCACAAGATGGCATCGACCTCGTCGCGCCACGGCATCAGCACCGGGGTGGCCGCGTTGACCACGACGACGGTCCGCTCGGCGGCCGCCGCGACCGCTCGCACCAGGTCGTCCTGCTGGCCGGGCAGGCGCAGGGTGGCCTTATCGACCGACTCGGTTTCCTGCTCCTCGGTCAGGCCGACGACCACGACCGCCACGTCGGCGCGGCCGGCCGCAGCGGCAGCGGCCGCGATGACCTCGGCCGGGTCGCGTGGCGCCGGGCGGGCGATGAGACCAGCCACCGATACGCGGCGGAGCGGCGAAGAGCCCGCACCGACGGGGGGCGGGATGTCGCTGACTGCCTCCACCACCGTCGGGCCGGCCAGGCTGATCACGCGCGATCCCGCCGGCGGCGCGAGCACTTCCGCGCCGAACCCGGAGCCGGTCGGGCCCAGCGCCAGCCCGAACGTCTCCGCTCCGGCCCGGATGGTCCAGTCGCCGATGCCCATGGCCCCAAGCTCAGTAGGCCCGGTGCCTTCGACGCGGGCGCGCAGGACGACCCTGGCCACCCGGCCGGGCAGGTCGTCGTCGAAGCCGGCCAGCACCAGGGCGCGCTGGCCCGGCCGACGTTCGAGCAGGCTGCCTCCGGCGTCGTATAGCTCGGCATGGACGCCGGGCTGGCCGGTTTCCGGGTCGGTCACGAACGCGACCCCCGCTGGGACCGGCCGGTCGCGCACCTCGACACCGTCGACGACGACGACCGCGTCGCCGAGCAGCGCGGACATTCCCTCGGCCACGCTCGTCTGGTAAGGCGGGTTGACCTGCGCGGAGCCGCCGCCCATGTCGATCGTCTCGACGGCGTGGCGGCCGATCAGGGCGACGCGCTGCCCGCGCCGCAGCGGCAGGACCTCGTCGCGGTTGATGAGCACGGTCATGCCGGCAGCGGCGAGCCTGGTCAGCTGCTCCTTGCGGGCCGGGTCGTCGGGCGCCGGGAGGTCCGCGGGGTAGTCCCGCGGCTCGCCGAGCGCACCGGCGCGGTCAGCGAGCCGCAGGAGCCGGGCCAGGTGATCGTCGATGACGGCCTCATCGACCTCGCCGGACTCGACCGCCGCGATCAGAGCATCCCCCCACGGTCCGCGCGGGCCGGGCATCACGAGGTCCAGGCCCCCGCTGGCCGCGGCGGCGGCCGTCTTGGTCGCGAACCAGTCGGACATGACGAGCCCGGGCCAGTTCCATTCGCCCTTGACGATCTCGTTGATGACGTGGTGCTGCTCGGTGGCGGCTACGCCGTTGACGTCGTTGTAGGCCGCCATCATGGACCACGGGTCGGCCTCGGCGACAGCGATCTCGAACGGGAGCAGGTACAGCTCGCGCAGCGTGGCCTCGTCCACGACGCTGTTAACGGTGTTGCGCTCGGTCTCCGATTCGTTGGCGACCAGATGCTTGAGGCAGGCGCCGACGCCATGCCCCTGCAGGCCGCGGACGTACGCCGCGGCCAGCTTGCCGGACAGCAACGGGTCCTCGGAGTAGGCCTCGAACAGCCGGCCGCCCAGCGGAGAGCGGTGCAAGTTGATCGTCGGGCCGAGGACGACGTGCAGCTGCTGCGCGAGGGCCTCCTCGGCCAGCAGCTGCCCTACCTCGTACGCGCTGTCCTCGCTCCAGGCCGCGGACAGCAGCGTCGCGTTCGGGAACAGGGCGACGATCCGGCCGCCGCTGAACTTCAGCCCGCGCACGCCGGTGGGACCGTCGGATAGGCGCAGTTCACCGAGGCCGATCGAATCTTCCGGCCAGAGGGTGAACATAGCCCGCCCGGTCAGCAGCCGCACCTTGCTGGCGAGGTCGAGCCTGCCGACGAGCCTCTCGTAGTCGGTGGCGGTGGCGCGGCGCGATGTCGTCATAACCCGACCTTCTCACGGCTTCAGCGCGGTCACCGTGCCCGAGCCTTTTCAGACGCCAGCGCTCCCTGACGGCTGATCCTCACGGCTCCCGCCAGGACCCAGGGCATCGGGCGCTACGTCGCTCAATGGCCCACGCGCATGAGAGCCTCGGAAGAACGGCGACTTCGCAAGCGCACCCGGCCAGGCATTCGGATGCACGAATTCATTACAGCCGTGGGCTATATAACCTGGCGGAACGTCTTTGGTAACGATCGCGCCCGCGCACACGTAGGCGCCTGCTCCGACGTTGACGCCCCCTACAACCACCGCGCGCCAGCCGACGAATGCGCCGTCCCCGACGACCGGGGCAGGCTCCTCCGCCCCAGGATCGTCCCAGCCAGTGGTCGGATCAATCTGCCGGTGGATGAGCTCACCGAAAATCCGGCAGCGCGCACCGACCTGGCTCCGCTCGCAGACGAAGCCGTCGATGACGGAATCAGCACCCACGGTGGCGCCGATGGCGACGGAGGACCGCGCGGTGACCACCACGCGTGCGCCGAGGGTGCTTCCCGGCCCGACATAGGCGAAGTCCTCGATCCTAGCCCCGGCGTCGATAGCTGCTCCCTGGCCGATGATGGCGAAGTGGCCCACCCATACATCGGTCGCGATGACCATGTCCCGGTCGACGGATACCTGGCGACCATCCAGGAGCGGGCGGAACGGACTGCCTACGACTGCTGTCGGCGCTATCCGGGCGGTCGGGTCAATGATCTCCGTCATGGGCGCACACAACTCTCAGGTGAAGGGAGGTCGAGATGCTTAGCGGCGCCTGCAAGGTCGCCGATCTGCGGGAGCGCGGACAGCCGGCGCGACCAGTTCTCCAGGTCCGCCTGCCACGCGTGAATGAACGAGACGCATGAGAGCGCCGGAATCAGACTCAGGCGTTTGCGGGCTGCAGCCAGCGACATCAGCGCAGGTCCGATTATCGGGGCACCTCCGCCGTGGGTCATCAGTCGCGCTGCTACGTCGTCTATGAAGTGCAGCCGCCGTTCGAGCGCCCCAATCCAGTAGTCGCACGTTGCAGCGTTCGCTTCGCCGCCCGTATGCAGCAGCCGGAAGAGCCCTTCGGCCACGACATCACCGAACTCCTCAGAAGCGGCGCGCAACGGGCGCGCGAAGGGTGAGTATTCCAGCTGAGCAACCGAGTTGACTACCGCCACGGAACGTCGCTGGACAGCGCCATACAAGAACAGCCAGTCCTCGTTGTAGATGGGCGGAAACGGTGAGCTGTGTCGTCCGACATTGACCACTAGGGCCCCGGCGCTCAGGAAGGTGTCCTGCTCTCCGCCGGCTAGACGGTGGGCATGGCAGACCACTGAATTATCCGGGTAATAGCTGATCGCAAATCCGACCGCATCGAAATCAGCTGTCAGAGCGGCGGCGCTCGTGATATCGCTGGCCGTGATATCGCGGATGTCGTCATCCAGGAACATGATCGTGCGCCAGCCGCATAGGCGCGCGAGAAGCAAGCCGACGTTTCGCTTCCTGGCGATATCACGATGGCACGAGGGTTGGACCTCGTTCTCCGGATGACCGGCAGTCAGCGTAGGCAGGAAACTGTCATCAAGAATGCCTGGCACATAGGTGATGAGCCTTTCAGCGAGAGTCGGCTCGCACAGCGATTGCGCGTGCCTGGCCTGCTCGGGCGTACTGCAGAGCGCGACCAGTGCGCAGCCGACCTCAGTTGCAAGCGCGGCGGCGAAAGGCAGGTGATGGGGTCGGACCGTGGGCACGATGAGGGCATCGAGCATGTGACCGGGCATGCTTACCCCGGAGGGCTGATGCAGGAGTTCCGCATGTGACTCGATGTGCAGCGACTGGGCCTGGCTGCGTTCGCCGTTCACGGCGCGGATCCTTACTTGCTCTCGCTAGCATCGCACCACTCGAACAGTCGACTATCGTCTCTCGAAAGGTCAGGTGTGAGCGGGCCGTTGTTGACCACCGGGACTCTCATGACGATGCAATAGGTTGAGCCATCCGGAAACCGCGGAAATAGATATTGCTCATTACGTTGACGCATCTCCTTGTCAATGAAGCACCTGGCAGCGCCGTGCACTCCGCGCGTGGTGATGCCACCACAGATAGTAAGGGTCCGCTGAGGTGCGGACGGGTTAGCGCCACGCGCGAAGACGCCTACGTCCTCAATAAGCTGACCGTCCAGGAGCGTGGACCGGAACTCCTGTTCCTCGCCGTCAGAGTTGCGAACCACGATCGCACCGCGCTTGCCGGGATCAGCTGGATCGAGGGGAGTCGGAAATGTTCGCATGGGAAAGATGCGGGAGAACCAGGGGTTGACCGCAGTCCAGGCAAGTCCGCCGATCAGAACCAGGTGATTGGCGACGTCCCGCTGGGCGAGGTCCTCGGCGGCCAGGATGCGCACGCGTGACGCCGGGTTGTAGGTTTTGACTTCGCCGTAGATATCAATCAGGGCGTCCAGGTCTGCCAGCTGGGCCAGGCGCACGTAGTCTAGGTTGCCGACATCGGCGTGCGGCGGCAGCAGATCGGCTGGCAACCGGCCGCACACCAGCGTGATACGCGAGCCGTCCGGGAAATGCCACATCGACCGCGCCGCTCGTGACGCGGCCAGGTCCTGTCGCCCGACGGCGCGGTCCCGGAGTTCGAACAGCTCCTGCTTGAGTTCCTCGAACCGGCCCTGCTCCAGCGCAGTCAGGTCTTCCAGGGCCAGCAAACGGGCCGCGCCGTCAAAGGACCGCGGCGTGCAGAAGAGCAGAGCGTAACTCTCGATGCGCGAGCTAGGGATTGTCCGGCCGCTGGTCGGGCTCTCCCACATCGATATTGTCGCGGGGCTGGCCGGAACCTCGCCGCCGAGGGCGCGCCCGAGTTCCGTCTGGGTCAGCTTGCCGTACTCGCGTTCCCGCAACTCGCGCAGTCGCTCAGCAAGTCTGACAGCCTCCGGGGTGGCCGAGGGTTCCCCGGTAGTCACGGCGCCTCCCTGACCTGCACGGGCTGAGTATTGCCTGATGGCAACGTCTCCATGTGAACTTCACCCAATCGTTACCTGCACCTTAACGCACCGTTGCCACTGTTCTGTGATTTTACGTGTTTTCACATGAACTCTACGGGGGACCACGTTAATAGATAACACGGCAAAGGTCGGCCCGGCCTCTGCCGCTGAAATCGCCGCCACAGGAGGAACGACACATGGCAATACCCACTGCGTGGTCCGCCGATCCGCGGCAACCCGGCAGCGCTAGGTCACTCAGGAATCAGCAGCAGCCACCTGGCCGGATGCGGGGGCCTGGTGAGGGTCGCTCCGCGACCCGCGGCAGCCCAGAAGGGCGCTACCTGGCCGGCCCGGGCCGCGCGATGTATCGCCGGGTCACGGAGCTGCTGGAGCAGGAAGCCGCCGCGAACGTCCGGCGCGAAGCCAGCGGGACAGCCGCGGACCGTGCCGTGGACCGCCTCGAGGAGCGCCTTGCCGAGCATCGGGGCGGGATGCGGCCGTGGCTGCTCAGGCTGCTCGTCCCAGTCGCGTGCATCGCCGAGGCCGCGACCGCCTACGTGGGGATGGAAGTCCTGGTCCCCAGCGTGGCCCTGGCCGCTGGGTTGTCTGGCCTGACCGCGGCGATGGGCTGCGGACTGGCCTGCATAGTTGCCAACCGGCGCCTGAACCGATTGCCGGTCCCCGTGGTGGCGCGCCTACTCGAGGCGGCTTTCGTGGTTGTCCTGACGGTGCTCAGGTACGAGAGTATGCATGTCCAGGGGGCGAGCCCGCTGACGGCAGGCGGCGCCGCCGCGCTGGCGGCGCTGGTCAGCGCGCTCGGCTTGCTCGGGATCGAGGAGATAGTCGCCGAGACCCGCACCTGCGGGCTGTTCGTCACCGGGATCACGGTTTCCTGGCGCCGGTCGCGCCACGCGTCTGCGGTACGCCGCCACGCCCGGATAATGGCTCGGATCGAAACGGCCACGAACCGGCTGACGAAGCATTTCCTGGAGTTTCTGCTGAGAGTCGAGGAAGTGCAGCTTGAAGAGGCGCGACGGTGCGCGAGCGCCTTCGCCATCGCGCTTGCCGATCGGGAGGCATGAAATGCACGGGGCCGGCTCGTGGCGGCAGCACTCGCCGGGTCGCTTCTCCTGATCACCAGCTGCTCGGTGCTGTCTGGCCTGGCTGCACCAGGTAGCCGGGCCGTGCGGCGGTGCGGACATCCGGATGGAATGGAACTCATCATCGGGGCTCACCGGGACGCGCCCGCCCCGTTCCTTGGCCACGTCGTGCTGTGCCAGGTGGCTAACGTGATCCGCGCCGGGAAGCCGGTACGCATCGTGGACGTATCCGGCCAGCCGAAGCTCGCGACGCTCGTCCTTGCACCTGTCACGGGCGGCTCACTGGCGCAGCAGGGCGCGCCCCGCGTGCACGAGGATGTCCGGCATGTCCAGCGCGCGGTCGCAGCCCTGCGGCCCGCCTATCCTGGCATCGACGATCTCGCAGCGATATCCGTCGCCGCCGACGAGGCCCGCAGCGACGGTGATCCGCACGCCGAGCTGGTGCTAGCCGACTCCGGGCTGGACGACCGGGGCGTGCTCAACTTCACGGTGCGCGGCCTCATGGCCGCCACTCCGGCGGAAGTCACCGCTCAGCTGCGCAGCTCGCACAACCTCCCTGAGCTGCGCGGCTTCACCGTGATCCTGGAAGGCATCGGATACACGGCGCCGCCGCAGGAACCGCTGACCGCCAGGTGGCGCACCAACGTGACCGCCATCTGGACGGCAGTTCTCCGGACCGCGGGAGCCAGGGTCGTGGTCATCCCGCAGCCTGGACTTGGCCCCTCCATCAGGACCAGCGAGCCGGTAAGGCAGGTGCCAGTGCCCCCTGGGCAGCCAGTCACCGTTCATAAGCACGCCATGATTGTCTTCACCGGGGAGTCTCCGGTCAGGTTCGAACCCGACAGCACCGCGTTCGTGGACCCCAAGGCGGCCGCCGGTGCGCTCACCCCGATCGCCAGGTGGCTGTCAGCCGATCACTCCCGCCATGCATGGCTAGAAGGTACTACCGCTGACGTGGGCCGGATTCGTGGCCAGATCCTCCTGGCCACGCTCCGAGCGGACAAGGTACGGCGGGCGCTGATGAAGCTAGGAGCGGGCAGATCGCAAATCAGCGTCACGGGCGTCGGGAGCGAGTTTCCTCAGTTCGTACCGGACCGCAGTGCCTCCGGGATTCTCCTGGCTGGCCCGGCGACCCTGAATCGATCAGTGCGCATCACGCTCAGCTGACCGCCCTTCTCCGCGGACGTAAGCGGCGGCCAGCGGTCCGTCGATGCCGTTCCGGCCAGCTCTTAACCGGCGGCCAGCACCGGGTGGTAGGTGAGGCGGGCCAGGCCGTCACCGATGGTCAGGGTGTCGACCAGCCGCATCGGCTTGCGGTCGCTGGTCGGGCCGAAGAGGCGCTCGCCGGCTCCGAGCACGACCGGGAAGACGGTCAGCCGCAGCTCGTCGACCAGGTCGTGCTCGATCAGCATGCGGCCGAGCTGATAGCTGGCGTAGACGACGATGTCCCCGTCCAGTTCCTGCTTCAGCTTCGAGACCTCGCCGGCCACGTCGCCCCTCAGTACCGTCGAGTTGCTCCACCTGGGCTCGCGCAGGGTCGCGGACACGACGTACTTGGGCAGGCCGTTGAGCCGGTCCGCCCACTCGCCGCTCCGCGATAGCCACCGCGTGGCGAACCACTCGTCGCTGCGCCGGCCGAGCAGCAGGGCACTGGCGCGCAGCGCCTCCTCGAGGGAGACCTTGGTCCACTGCTCGAAGTCCTGGCCGGCCGACTCGCGGAACCAGCCGCCGAGCCTGAAGCCCTCCCGGCCGTCCGGATCCTGGACCACTCCGTCGAGCGAGACGTTCGTGCTGATCACGATCTTTCCCATGCCGAGCCTCCATGTTGGCTGGTGTCGTCAGTTACCACCAGTGCAGACACCCGCCCGGCCGGGAAAGTGGCGCTCGCCAGCCGCCTCCTTGGCCCCCCGGCCGGTGTCCGTACAGGAAAGTGCGCCAGGATGCGGGAAGAGGTGACCCGAGGGTGAGGGAAGTGGCAGCCGATCTGATCGACAGGGCGCGGGCCGGGGACGGCGACGCGTTCCGGGAACTGACCGAGCCGCACCGCAGGGAGCTGCAGGTGCACTGCTACCGAATGCTCGGATCTTTCCAGGACGCCGAGGATGCCCTGCAAGATGCGCTGCTGGCCGCCTGGCAGGGTTTCGGCGGGTTCGAGGGACGCGCCTCGCTGCGCACCTGGCTCTACCGGATCGCCACCAACCGGTGCCTCAACGCGCGCCGGTCGGCGAGCCGGCGCCCGGCCAGGGAGTGGGACGTGCCCCGTGTTCAAATGCCCGAGCCGACCCGGCTCGGCGAGATCGTCTGGCTCGAGCCGTTTCCCGACTCGCTGCTGGACGGCGCGATCGACGTGCCGCTCGGCCCCGAGGCCCGCTACGAGCAGACCGAATCCATCTCGCTCGCCTTCGTGACCGCGCTGCAGGTCCTGCCGCCCCGCCAGCTGGCCGTGCTCGTCTTGCGCGACGTCCTCGGGTTCCGCGCCAGCGAGGTCGCCGAGATGCTGGACACGAGCGTCGAGTCGGTCAAGAGCGCGCTCAAGCGGGCGCGCGCCAGCATGCAGCGCCGCCAGCCGCCGGCCGGCCACCGCGAGCCGCCACCCGCTGGCGACTCGCCCGCCGAGGAGGCGATCGTGGCGAAGTTCGTGCGCGCGTGGGAGTCCGCCGATCTGGACGCGCTGGTGACCCTCCTCACCGAGGACGTGTTCGTCGCCATGCCGCCGATGCCCTTCGAATACCAGGGCCGGGACGTCGTGGCCCGGTTCTGCGCCAGTATCTTCGGCGCGGACCGCAGGTTCGACCTCGTGCCCACCCGAGCCAACGGCCAGCCGGCCTTCGGCGCCTACCTGCGGGCCCCCGACGGGATCAGCCACGGCGTGGGCATTTATGTCCTGACCCTGGCCGGCGACCGGATCTGCGCGATGACCCGCTTCGAGAACAGCGTGCTGCCGTCATTCGGGCTCCCGCGATCGCTCCCGAGCGCACCGCGGGCTGGCGAGGGCGTCAGGCCCGGGCCTGATACCTGGCGCGGCGGCCGATCGGGGTAAAGCCGAGCCTGTGGTACAGCGCGGCCGCGTGCGGGTTGTTGACGTTGACGTTGAGGGTGATGCTGGCCTCGCCGGCGGCCCGCATGCGCCGCACCGTCTCGCCGGTCAGCCAGGCGCCGATGTCGCGGCCCCGGGCCGCGGGCACCACGCCCAGCTGCGTGATCCAGCCGATGGCGGCCCCGGCTATGAACCCGACATCGGCCCCGCCGAGGGTGGCGAGCAGCGTCCACTCGGCGCGGAAGTCCTCGTCGTCGCTGATCCACTCGGCCCAGCGTTCCTGCGTCCAGCCGGGAAACCCGGGACGGTCGCGGAACGCCGCCTGATACACCGCGTAGAACCGGGCCGGGTCGGCCTGGCCCCACTGGGTGAGGGTCAGGCCGCCGGGCGGATGCGCCTGCGGCGGCGGCGCGGAGGCGGCCAGCTGCATCACGTCCTCGGCGAGAACCTGCGACAGCCCCCGGCTGAGGTACAGCGCGTGGGCCCCGGCACCGAGCGCCTCGGTCTCCGCGAGTATCCCGCCGCGGCCGGCCCGGGCCTGCGCCCAGTCGAACGCGTGCCCGCCGATGCCCAGCCGGCGCCAGGCCGGATGAAGCAGCCCGGTCGTGACCCCGACCTGGCCGCGGCCGTCACCAGGCGAGCCAGGCGCGGGCCGGCGCAGCGACGATGCGCAGATCAGCCCGCCGGAGCTGAAGCCGGCGTACGTCTGCGCGCCGGACAGGTAGCACTGGCCGAGGAAGCCGGGGCTGGCGGCGAAGGGCTGGCCGCCGTCAGCGGCCAGGCACCCGCGGGCCAGTCCGGTCACCGCCGGCAGGTCAGCGTCGCATAGCGACCGCCACGACAGCGCGTCAGGACCGGCCACGGCGGATCAGTCCCTGAGCTTGCGGAGGATGCGGGCCAGCTGAGCCCGGTCGGCCTGGCTGAGCCGGGCGAAGACGCGTTCGGCCTCGTTCCCGCGCGCGGCGCGAATGGCGTCGAGCACGCTCGTGCCGTGCTCGGTCAGGACGACCAGGGTGGCGCGCCGGTCACCCGCGTCCGGCTGTCGCAGGACCATGCCGGCGGATTCGAGCGCGTCGACGACCTCGGTCGCCGATCGCGGCGCGATGTGCAGGTGATCCGACAGCGCCGACAGGCGCATCGTCCCGTGGCGGCCGAGCGTCTGCAGGGCCCGCAGCTGCGCGGGAGTGACGTCCCAGGGAGCCAGGGCCTGCTTGGACGTCTCGCGCAGCTGGCGCGCGACCGACCAGAAGGCCTCCGACAGCGTCTCGTCGCCGGCCGGGTCGCGCCATCCAGCCGCGCCGCGATCCTCTGTCACCGGAATAGGGTACCAGCATCTGTTGTTGTCTCCTCATAATGAGGTAACCTCAGTAATGATTCAGCGGGCTGCCCCTCAGGGACGCGGCCCTCCCCCGACAGAATCGAGAGACTTCTTGGAATCACCACCCGCGAACCGAGATACCAGGGCGGCGGGCCGCGACCGCGGCTCGAGAACCGTCACCGCCGCCGAGAAGGCCCAGGCACGCGAGGTGTCGCTGCGCCGCATCGGCGCGCTGTTCAGCCCTTACCGCTGGCAGCTAGCGATCGTCACCGCCATCATCGTCGCCTCCTCGATCGTCGGGCTGGCCTCTCCGTTCCTGCTCCGCGCGGTCATCGACACCGCCCTGCCGCAGCAGAACGTGCGCCTGCTGGTCTGGCTGGTGATCGCAATGGTCGCCGTAGCCGCTGTGACCTCGGCCTTCGGGGTGATCCAGACCTGGATCAGCACCAGGGTCGGCCAGCACGTCATGCACGGGCTGCGCACCAGCGTCTTCGGTCATCTCCAGCGCCAGTCGATCGCCTTCTTTACCCGCACCCGCACCGGCGAGGTTCAGTCCCGCATCACCAACGACATCGGCGGCATGGAGTCCGTCGTGACCTCTACCGCGACCTCGATCGCCGCCAACCTCACCACCGCGATAGCCACCGCGGTGGCCATGGTCGCGCTGTCGTGGCGGCTCTCCCTCATCTCGCTCGTCGTCATGCCGCCCGCCGTCTACCTGACCCGGAAGGTCGCCCGCATGCGTCGTGCCATCACCACGCAGCAGCAGCGCGAACTGGCCGACCTCAACGTCACGATCGAGGAAGGACTGTCGATCAACGGCGTCCAGCTGGCCAAGACGATGGGCACCGGCCCGTCACTCGTCGCGCGGTTCACCGCCTCCTCGTCGCGCCTGATTGACCTGGAACTCCGCTCCCAGCTGGCCGGCCGCTGGCGGATGGCCTCGCTGAGCATCATCTTCGCCGCCATCCCGGCGATCATCTACCTCGCCGCCGGCCTGCCGGTCACCGCGGGCGCCGTCACCATCGGAACCCTGATCGCCTTCACCACCCTGCAGAACAGCCTCTTCCGGCCGGTGACCGGACTGCTCAGCACCAGCGTCTCCGTGATCAGCTCGCTGGCGCTCTTCGCGCGGATCTTCGAGTACCTCGACCTGCCCGTCGAGGTCGACGATCCCGCCCATCCGGTCACGGTCGACCCGGCTCAGGTGGCCGGGCACGTCCGCCTCGAGGACGTCACCTTCGCCTACCCCGGTGCCGACCGGGCCGCCCTGACCGGTATTGACCTGGACGTGCCGGCCGGGACCACGCTGGCCGTCGTCGGCGAGACCGGGTCGGGCAAGACCACGCTCGCGTCTTTGATCGCCAGGCTCTTCGACCCGGGCAGCGGCGCGGTGCGGATCGACGGCATCGACATCCGCGACCTGAGGCTGGCCGACCTGGCCGCCGTCGTGGGAGTGGTCAGCCAGGAGACGTACCTGCTGCACACCACGGTGCGGGAGAACCTCCGCTACGCCAGGCCAGACGCCACCGATGCGGAAATCGAGACCGCGGCCCGCTCGGCGCAGATTCACGACCTCATCGCCGGACTGCCCGACGGCTACGACACGATGGTCGGCTCCCGCGGTCACCGGTTCTCCGGCGGGGAGAAGCAGCGCCTCGCCATCGCCAGGACCCTCCTGCGCGACCCGCGGGTGCTGGTCCTGGACGAGGCCACCAGCGCGCTGGATACCGAAACCGAGCGTGCCGTCCAGAAGGCGTTCGACAATCTGGCCCGGGGCAGGACCACGATCACCATCGCGCACCGGCTGTCGACCGTCCGCAACGCCGACCAGATCGTGGTTCTCGATCACGGGCAGGTCGTCGAAGCGGGCACTCACCTGAGCCTCATCGCCAGCGAGGGCCGATACGCCGAGCTAGCCGCCTAGCCGGCCGGCGACCGCTGACCCCGCGTCCGCTGGCCCCGCGTCCGCTGGCCCGGCGCCCGTCGGGCTGACCGGATCGCCTGCTCGCGTGAGCACCACCACGTCGACCGCCCGCCGACCGTTCCGTGCACCATCGGGGCGCCGTCCCGCGGGCAGGTACCGCCCCGGCGGCGGGCCGCGTAGATCTCGCCGGTGTGCGCGCCGCCGTTGGCGATGGCTGACTCCACCGCCGACTTCAGCGCGCGGTGCAGGCGGCTGACCTGCGCCGTGGACAGGCTATTGACCGGGGCCTGGGGTGACACCCTGGCCTGCCAGAAGATCTCGTCCGCCAGCAGGTTGCCGACGCCGGCGATCTTGGACTGGTCGAGCAGGCGCGCCTTGACGGCGATCCTTCCCTTCGTGATCAGCGCCCGGAACTCGGCCGGCGTGACCTGGGCGGCATCCGGCCCGAGCGCGGCGATGTCGGGGTGCAGCCGGGCCCGCCCGAGCCGCCGCGGGTCGAGCAGGACCAGGCTGCCGCCGTCCGCGAACCTCAGGGTGAACCGGCTCCAGGCCGGCTTGGGCGGCCTGGCCCCGTAGCGCCGGGGATCCCCGGCCTCGGCGATGGCACCGTCCGGATCGGTGACCACGATGCGGCCGCTCATGCCCAGGTGGATGCCGAGATCCGGGCCGCCGCCAGCGGCCGGGCCGCCGCCAGCGGCCGGGCCGCCTGGCGAGGTCTCGACCCAGATCGTCTTGCCGCGCCGGTGGGCGGCGGTGAGGCTGCGCCCGGTCAGCGCGGTCCGCAACTCCCCTTCGCCGTGCGGCCGCGTCACATAGCGGTCGGAGTCGTCGACGTCCACGATCTGGCGGTGCAAGGCCCGGCCGGCAATCAGGCTGCGGGCAGCCTCGACTTCTGGTAGCTCTGGCACGCTACCGTTCTACCGTCCGGCGACCGGAAAGTTTCCCACCGGGTCAGGCGCCGCCCGCTGCGGACAGCGGGTAGGTGGCGGTCTGGGGCAGGTGATAGGTCTTGCCGCCAGCGCGGTAGCTGCGCGATCCGGTGTAGATGACCGTCAGGCGGGTGAAGTAGCGGGTACCCGGGTGGCCGGGCAGCGGCTCGGCCCGCCACAGCGCGGCAAGCGCGGCGACGTTGTGCAGCCGGCCTGCCGTGCAGGACGGGATGCACACCCTGAAGGTGTCAGTTCCGGCTGCGAACGCCGAGGACGTCCCCCATGCCGACCAGTGCAGCCCGGTGAGATAGGCGTTGCCGTCGCCGCACGCCAGCACGTACCGGCCGGGGCGAGTCTGGGTCTGCCCGGTGCAGCTGACAACGACCGGGAGGCTGGACGCGGTGGTGCCGGCCCGGTGCGGCAGCCCCGCGGTGGCGGCCGCCGATCCGAGCCCGAGGCCGGCCGCGGTGGCAGCCGCGGCGACGGCGGACAGCATCAGAGCGGCGGCCCTGAACCGGGCGGCGGAGTGAGTTGTCATGACGGTGCACCTCTCATAGCGTCGCGGATCGGGCTGGAATCCGGTCCCTTCTCTGAGACTGACGTGACCCCGCGCCGGTTGCATGAGCCAGTCACGAACTGATGGGCATGCCGCGGGACACCGCGGACTTAGGGTGGGAGACATGCTCGCCGGACCCCGCTTGCGACAGGTGGCCGTCGTGGCCCGCGACTGCGGCCAGGTGGCCGGCCAGCTGGGCCGGGCCTTCGGCTGGGAGCCGCCGTTCCACGATCCAGGCGTCGGGCAGTTCGGCCTGACTAATGCGGTATTCACGGCGGGCGACACCTTCATCGAGGTAGTGGCGCCCGCCAGGCCGGATACCGCGGCCGGGCGGTACCTGGCGCGGCGGGGCGGTGAGGGCGGGTACATGGCCCTCTTCCAGGTCCCCGACCTGGCGGCGGCCCGGAAACGGGTCGCCGACCTGGCGGTGCGGGTGGTCTGGACGGCCGACCTGCCCGATATGGGCGGCACCCACCTGCATCCGAAGGACGTCCCCGGCGCCATCGTGTCGCTGGACTGGGCGGAGCCGGCCGATGCGTGGCGATGGGCGGGCCCGTCCTGGACGGGGCAGGCGCCAGCGCACGGCCCGGGCGGCATCACCGGGCTGACGATCGAGGTCCGCGACCCGGTCTCCGCGGCGCGCCGGTGGGCCGCGGTGCTCGGGGTATCCGCCGCCGGCGACCTGACCGCCGCGGCCGTCGAGCTGCGGGAGGCAGGCCAGCGGCTGCGGTTCGTGCCCGCCCGGGCCGGCCACGGCGAGGGGATCACCGCCGTGACCATCGCCGGGCTGCCCGGCGGCGGGCCGGTTCAGATCGGCGGCGTCAGCTTCGCCAGCGACAAGGGCTGGCCAGCACGTGCTGGCCGTCTCAGGAGTGAGCGATCATGAGGAGATCAGCGATGACCCACCCCCGTGGCACGCAGTCCGGCTATCAGCGCACTCCGCTCAGCGCCGAGGAGAAAGCCAGGGGCGAGGCGAACTTCGCCCCTGTTGTCGCCGAGGCACTCGTCGCCAGCGGTCGGTTCAGGGTGTCCGCCGATACCCCGGAGATGGTCGAGCTCTTTCAGAAGGTCGCCCGCAGGGTGGGCGACATGCTCCAGCGGCCCGTGGTCAGCTACGCCAACGGCCGGGAGATCGTGATCGCCTTCGGGCAGGAGCCGCCGGGCCTGGCCGGCCGGGCCAGACCGTTCCTGGGCGCCTCCTCTGGCGCCTAGCTCACCAGAACGCCTCGCCGACGTACCGCCTGAGCGGAGCCGGAAGAGGCGTTATCCGGCCGTTGCCCAGGTCCAGGCGGACGAGCTCGTCGTGCATGTAGAGCAGCAGGTGACGGATGCGCGGGTCGGCTGAGATGAGACCCTGGTAACCAGCATGCGATGCGACGAGCCGTGAGCGGTTCGAGCCGATCGCAGCGAAGCGGATCTGGCCGGGACCCGGGCCGCCGGGGCGCTGCGGGTAGATGCTGAAGCAGACGTGCCGGCCGTCCGGGGTGATCGCGGCGAAGGAGATGCCGCCCGTCCGGGTATACCGCGCGGCGCTGATCAGCGTCCTGCTGTACCTGGCCGCGGGCCCGGGCGGGGCGCTGGTCGGGATCGCCATCACCGCCCGGCCCGTGCCGTAGGCGAGCAGCTTCCCGTTGAAATCCAGGGACACCTGCCCAGCCGTGCCCGACCATTGCCTGATCGTCCTGGTGACAAGGTTCACGACGCCGATGTGCACGCTGGTCACCCGGTAGGAGCAGGCCGGGCTGCCCGAGACGGTGCTGAAGGCGAACTCGCGCCCGCTGGCGCTGAAGGCCATGCTCGCGATCCCCACGCCGCGGATGACCGGAAGGGCGGCGAACGGGGTCAGCGGGCCGGGCTGGCCGGCCGGGCTGAGCCTGAACTGGTACAGCCTGGACGTGCACGGGATGGCCCGGATCAGGCCGACCACGAACGTGCGGCCGTCGGCCGTGGCCAGCGACTCGATCTGGAAGTGACGGCGGGTGTGCCGGTCCGGCACGATCAGCGGCGCTTGCGGAATGTTGACCTGGGCGACCAGAGCTCCGGTGGCGGCATCGTGGACCTTGAGCGGGGAGAAGCCGCGGGGGTTGGTGATGAGGTATTTCGGCTCGGCCGCCGAGGCCGGCACCGGATGTGCCCCGGTCGCGGTCCCGCGGCTCCCGTGGTGCGGGGCGGTCCCCGGCGCCAGCACGGCCGCGCCGACCGCCACCGCCGCGACGGCGCTGGCCGCCATGGCCGGCGCGATGATCCGCCAGCGCAAGCCCGCCCGGCGCCCGGGCGGAAGACCCCGCTGCCGGATCGCCTCCTCCATCCGCGGCAGCACGTCCGGTGCGACCGTGTCCGCCGCGCGGCGCAGCGCCGCCCGCAGCCGGTCCTCGAGCGCCGCGCGTTCCCGCTCGCCGTCACTCATCGCGCGCCTCAGGGAAACGCCGTGCCGCCCGCGTCACATCGACTCCTTCAGGTCACGCCCGAGCCGGTCGAGGGCCCGGGAGATGGTGGACGACACGGTGCCCCTGCTGATGCCCAGACAGGCAGCGATCTGTTCGTGCGGCAGGTCGAGGGAGTAGCGGAGCACGATGACCTCGCGGGTGCGCAGCGGGAGCCTGGCCAGGGCCGCGATGACCGCGCGCCGGTCCTCGTCGGCCATGACCGCTGCTTCCGCGGAGCAAGCGGGCGGTTCGTGTTCCACGCGCACGGTAAAGGCGCGGCGGCGGGCGCGCAGCGCGGACCGGCAGCCGTTCACGACCGACACCCTGAGATAGCCCGCGATCCGGCCCTCGTCGCGCAGCCTGGGCAGCGCCCGGTACAGCCCCAGGAACGCGTCCTGCACGATGTCCTCGGCCGTGGTCCGGTCCCCGGTGAGCAAGATGGCGGTGCGGATCAGTTCCAGGCCCTGCGCGCGGAACAGGCTCGTGACGACATCGGCGGCCACGCCCTCACCGGGCGGCACCGCGCTCGCCTGCCCTGCTGCCGAACGGGCCCACTCCACGGTCACGGGTCTCCTGCCGACCTTCCACCGGTCCGGTCGCCGCCGCCGGCCGCGGCTGCGCTGTGCCGCGGGACAGTACGGGTCCTCGGCCACACTCATATAACGCAGCGGGGGCCGGAATGCTGAGCGGCTCCGTGACCGGCTCGCGGCGCCGCTGCCGCCGGGACTCGGTCCAGGACGCCAGCGCCGCCTCACTGTCTGCGGCGGCGGTCGCCCCTAGGATTTGCGTTATGCCAGATCCCGAACAGGAACCCCGGTCGCGACCAAGCGCTGCGGCGTTCCTGAGCAACTGGGCCACCTACGACGCGTCCTTCGCCACGAAGTTGCGGATGGCTACCTCGAACACCTTCTACAAGCTGCGCCATCGCCAGCCTTGCTGCGGCAACAACGGTCAGCCGGGCTGTTGAATGCCGACCGATCCGCCCCGTGCGGGCGGGCCACGAACTGACCAGCCGCACCACGGACACGACCACGGGCACGGGCACGGGCACGATCACGGGCACGACGACCAGCCCGGCTGAGGACGAGACCGCGTATTCGTCGGCCCGGACGACGTCGAGCGCCTTGCGGCAGTGGCGCGTTTGCGATAGCCATGATGCTGCTGCTGGAGGTCATGAATGAGGCGAACGGGGTCAGGCCGGCCTGGCACCGCGCGGCACGGCCGGCGTCACGCGGCCGTGCTGGCGTTGCTGGCCGTCGCCGTGGCCGGGTGCCAGGCGGCCGCCGCCGGCCCGGCGCCGGGCGCGGCACGGCCTCAGCCACCGGCCCAGCCGCGGGACATGGCTCCACCTCGGCCGCGGCCCAGCCTGCGCCTCCCTCGGAGCCGGGCCAGGCGCCGGGAAGATCACCGCGGATCATGATCGTCGGTGACTCGATCACCGAGGGCAGCGCCGGCGATTACACCTGGCAGTACTGGCTCTACGAGCACTTGCGGGCCGACGGCGTCAGCCCGCGGATGGTGGGCCCGAACCACTGGCTGTACAACAACGTGACCAAGACCGAGGGCGACCGCAGCTACGCCAATCCCCGGTTCGAGCATGCGAACGACTCCAGCTGGGGGATGACCGTATTCGGCGAGAAGACCGCGATCGGCGCCACCGTGGCCACCTACCGCCCGGACTACCTGCTGGAACTGCTCGGCCTTGACGACCTCTTCTGGTACGGCATCAGCCAGCCCGACATGGCCGCGAACCTGGCCAGCTTCATCGCCGCCGCCCGGGCCGCCCGGCCGCGCATCCGGATCGTGCTCGGCCTGATACCGCCGGATATCCACACGCAGACCAAGCCCGCGTTCGCCGCCAGCGTCGCTAGCTTCAATCACACCATCTCCTCGACCGCCTCGCAGCTGTCCACGGCCGGGTCACCGATCGCGGTCGCGCAGGACGGCGACATCAACGTCGCCGCCGATCTGTGGGACGGCACGCATCCCAACACGAACGGCCAGATCAAGATCGCGGCCGCGTTCGCCGACGCGCTGGCGGCCAGGTTCCACCTCGGCCGCGCCTACCCCAGCCCGCTCGCGGTGCTGCCCACCGGCCCGCTGACCCGGCCCCGGCTGACGGTCACGCCGTCGCGTACCGCCGGCCAGGCCAAGCTGTCCTGGACGGCCGCGCCCGGCGCGGACAGGTACTTCGTCTTCCTGAAGGACCTAACCAAGAAGGAATCCAGCTTCAGGCGACTGCCCTGGCCGCTGTCCCCGGCCCAGAACCCGTGGACCGTCAGCCTGCTGACCCCGGGCGACAGCTACGCCTTCCAGCTCCGGGCGTGCAAGGGTGCCGACTGCGGCGCCTTCTCCAACGTGGCCAGCAGCACCGTGCGCTAGCCGGGTGCGGCAGGCACGCCGAACGCCAGCGTCAGCACTTCCGCCTGGCCCGGGTAGTACGGGCTGGCGGTATCCGCCCGCACCAGCCTGCTATTGCCAGCCCTCCGGCTGGTGACCAGGCCCGCGAGTTCCGCCCGCCGCACCTCGCGGAATACCGACAGGTGCGGCGCGCCGGTCCTCCTGGCGATGTCGATCAGGCTGAGCTCGGTATCAGGGTTGCCGAGCAGCAGCGCCAGGATCGGCGGTCCTGGTCCGGCCCGGAGGCAGCGGCTGCGGACAGGTGCTGCACCGTCTGCCGCAGCGTGTAACGGTTCTGGCTGGCCAGCGCCGAGATCTTCTCGGCCTGGGCGCGGAAGCTGCGCTCCGCCACGTGCAGCACGTCGGGAAACGGCGCGTCCAGGTCGTACTGCCGGAAGTCGCTGCCACAGCGAACTGGGTCACCGGGAAGCGGCTGACCGTAGCTGTCTGGGCGGTCACCCGTAGTGCCTGAGGTGCGGCCAGAGCGTGCGCCAGCTGGCGACCGGGCCGGTGCAGAGGCCGATCGGCACGCCTGTCCAGTTGTTCCGCACGTGGTAGGGGGCGTGGAAGGTGGTCAGGAGCCGGCAGCTGGCGAAGTACGGCCGTAGCTGGCCGAGCGCGTCGATGACGAGTACCGTCCGGTCGGACGCGTGCCCGGGTCCCCACATCCAGTAGGCGTTGTGGCCGGAGAGCACCGGCGGCAGGTGGTCCCCAGCGCCGAGCACGTCGAGCGCGGCTGCTTCCGCGTAATACCCGGTGAAGATCGAACTGGGCGGCCGGCCTGCGCGGGCCAGGGCCGCGCGCTGCGCCGCGACCGCGCGGGTGAGCTGCGGCCAGCCGATGGTGTCTCCGACGGCGGAGCTGTCCTGCGAGGAAACTGGCAAGTCGTGCACGTCGCTGACCGGCAGCAGCGGCAGCAGGCCAGGCAGGGTCACGGCCAGGCCCACCAGGGGCGCGGCCAGGACGAGCCCGCGCCGCAGCCGCGGCCGGCGGCCGCGGGCGATCCACTGCTCGGCCGCCAGCGCACCCGCGGCCAGCACCGCGGGCGCCATTCCGTCGGTGTAGTAGACCTTGCCCGGTACCCAGGCCAGCACGTAGACGGTGATGAGGGTCACGGCGACGCCCAGGAACCGCAGCTCAGAGGTCCGCCAGAGCCTGATGACGCCGGCGATGAGGAGCGGTGCCACGAGCAGCCCCAGGTAGAGGATCTCGCCGGCAGCCCGCCGAGGTAATCGGCCGCCGAGCTGTTCTCCTGGTGCAGCGCGGAGGACATGGCCAGCTGGGGCCAACCGTGCGAGGCCTGCCAGATGAGGTTCGGCGCCCAGATGACCGCGGCGAGACCGGCGCCGAGCCAGGGCCATCTGGTGCGCAGGACGGGCCGGTGCTCCGAGAGGAGCAGGCCGGCCGCGAGCGCGATCAGCAGTGTGATCATCAGGTTGTTGCTCTCGAGCCCGACACCGGCCGCGGCGCCGGCCCCTAGCCACCAGCGGGGCCTGCGCCGGAGCAGGGCCGTGGTGACGCATAGCAAGACGACCGCCCAGGCGAGCAGGTCCGGCGGCGTGGTGTTGGCGAGGTGCACGGCACCGATGACAATCGGAGCGCACGCCACGGCGAGCGCCGCTAGTACCCGGCCGAACCGGCCCGCGCCGAACAGCGCCGCCAGCCTGGCCGCCACGATCACGACCGCGCCGCCGGCCAGCGCCGGGATCACGCGGATGACTGCCGGGCTGACGCCGAATATGTCCGTGGTCCGCGTCAGCAGGGCGGCGAGCGGCGGCTGGTCAACGTAGCCGAACGCGAGGTGATGGCCCGCCACGATGAAGTACAGCTCGTCCTGCTGGAACCCGTACCGGTTGCTGACCGCGATCTCGACCGCCACGAAGGCCGCACCGATCACCCACGCGAGTACGGGGACGCGGTCGGGGTGCGAGACCGATGCCGGTGCGGGGTCAGGGACGACCGGGACGCCCCGCTCAGCGGCCGGGATGGCGGTACCGTCTGACTCTTCCATCGCGAAGCCTCCATGGGCGTCCTGACCAGCAAGCGAGCGGCGCTACCGGCCCGCGCGACCGGCCGGCTGGCCGTTGTTCTATCAAATTGATATCACTTTGATAGAAGAAGGTCAAGGGCGGCCAGTGCCCCGCCGAGCAGGCCGGTCAGCTGAGTCTTTCGACTCGCGCGGCATGGGGGGATTGAGCGCCCTGCTAACGGACGCCCGACTGCTGACGACTTCCGGCCCGCAGGACGGAATTATTCGGTAGTGGCTTGGTCCCGATCGGTTGTTGATCGAAACACATATCAACCAAACTGCAACCATCGCGTTTGCCAGGCATTCTTGACACGGAAGGCGAACCGCGAAAACGTGTGTCAAGCTGGGCATCTTGGTCAGGGCTGTGCCCGACAGCCCGAGCGCCCGGCGCGGCTGACGGAGGACACGAATGGAGAGAACACTCAGACGACGCCGTCTGAGCGCATCGCTGACGTTGGTAGCGGCGGTCGCCGCGGCCTTCTCGGTGGCAGGCGCATCGGCAAACGCGGCCACGCACCATCCCTCGGCAGCGGCCAAGGCATGCGCAGCCGTGAAGGCGCACGCGTCGCCTCGTGTGGGCCGCATCAGCGGCATCATGCACGCCATGCCCATCAAGGGAACCGCCTGCTCGATCCACGCGAGCGACCCAGCCAATGGCACCCCGCCGCTGATCTTCCACGGCGGAAACGTGATGGCGACCCGGTCCACTGGCCCCGAGGTCGTGACGCCGATCTTCTGGGACCCGGCCGGTCACTCTATGGGCCTTAAGTACAAGAACATCCTCAAGACCTACCTGGGTGGCGTGGCGGCCGCGAGCGGCACGCACACCAACGTGTACTCGACGCTGAACGAGTACTTCGGCACGAACGGGAAGATCCGCTACAAGTTCGTGCTCGGTAAGCCGATCAACGATACTGACGCGCTGCCCCCGTCCGCGTGCATCGTCGACCCGGCGGACACGACCGCGATTTACGCCGACAACTCCGGCTACAACGCCTGTCTCGACGACGACCAGGTTATCGCGGAGACCAACAGCGTTATCGGCGCGAACCACCTGCCGATCGATCTTGCGCATATCTACGTGCTGTACCTGCCCAAGCACGTCGAGTCGTGCTTCTTCTCCGGATCGACGACGACGTCGGCCAACGCGTGCACGATCAATCACCAGCCGAGCGCGGCTTACTGTGCCTACCACAGCATCGCTGCGAGCGGCTCGATTTACGCGAACATGCCGTTCCCGATCTACGCATCGCCGGTGGGATTCACCTGCAGTAGCGACGCCAGGTTCCCGGTCGTCCAGACGCCGAACGGGAATGCCGACGCCGACACCGAGGTGAGCCCGACCAGCCACGAGATCATGGAGGCAACCACCGACCCGGACACGGAGACCGGCTGGTATGACTCCAGCGGTTTCGAGAACGGCGACGAGTGCGCCTACGTCTTCGGCGTGACCCACGGTGCGGTCGGTGCGCGCTACAACCAGGTGATCACCGGCCATCGCTACCTGACCCAGGAGGAATTCAGTAACCGCGACTTCAACGTGACTGGCGACGGCTGCCTGCAGAGCAGCTAACTCCGGCCATGAGGTGATCGCACCTCCGATGAGAGCGGCGTAGCCGCGAAGGCGGCCCCGGGCAGTGCCCGGGGCCGCCTTTTCGCTGACGAAGTCTGAGAAGAGTACGCACTCCTCTCCACTTTCAATCTATAGCGCACTGGGGGGCTTGCGGCAAGACCCCGGTCGTGCCGTAGAGTCGCCCGCCGAGGCGCCGCTAACGGCCGTGGTGGCAAGCGATCTCAGATCGGAGCTGATGCCGTGAACTCCCTGACTGCCAGCGCGTTTGACCTTCCCGAGCGTCTGTCCCGCAAGGCCGACCCGACGCTGATCGCCGGCGACGAGCAGCACTTCGCGGCCATCGCGGAGTGCCTCGATCAGTCGATCGTCGACCTGTCCGACCGCCTCGACGCCAAGCGCAGCGCACCCGGCGGCATCGGCCAGGAGGCGATGGACCGGGACCTGGAGATCCACCGGCTGACCGCTCGCCTGCGCGTCCTGCGTCGCTTCGGTCTGGACCTGTGCCTCGGGCGCATGGTCAGCGCGGACCATTCCGAGCCCGTGTACGTCGGACGACTTGGCCTCACCGACCGCGCGGGCCGGCGGCTGCTGCTCGACTGGCGCTCCCCCGCGGCTGAGCCGTTCTTCGGAGCGACCCACGCCAACCCGATGGGCCTGGCCAGCCGCCGCAGGTACCGCTGGACCGGCGGCCGGATCAGCGACTACTGGGACGAGGTGTTTACCGCCAACGGCCTCGTCGGGCACGCCGCACTCGACGACCAGTCCGCCTTCATCGCCAGCCTGGGCGGCAGCCGGTCGGACCGGATGCGAGACGTGCTCGGCACCATCGCGGCCGACCAGGACGCCATCATCCGCGCGGGATCTCGCGGCGCTCTCGTCGTCGACGGCGGTCCGGGTACGGGCAAGACGGTCGTCGCGCTGCACCGCTCCGCCTACCTGCTCTACTCCGATCCCCGCCTCGGTCACCGCCGTGGCGGCGTGCTGTTCGTCGGGCCGCATCAGCCCTACCTGGCCTACGTCGCCGACGTCCTCCCCAGCCTCGGCGAGGAAGGTGTCCAGCTCTGCACGCTCCGCGACCTCGTCGCCGAGGGCGCCGCGGCAGCGATCGATACCGACCAGGACGTGGCCCGCCTGAAGTCGTCCGCCGACCTGATCAAGGCGATCGAGCCGGCCGTCCGGTTCTACGAGAACCCGCCGACCAAGCCGATGATGGTCGAGACCCCCTGGTCCAACATCGGGCTGAGTGCCGCGGACTGGGCCGAGGCGTTCGAGGCACCCGCTCCGGGCACGCCGCACAACGACGCGCGCGAGGAGATCTGGGCGGAGCTGCTGACGATCCTGACGGACGCCCACGACGGCGACGTGGCGGCTGACCTGCTCCGCAAGTCGCTGCTGCGGAACGAGGAGCTGCGCACCACCTTCAACCGCGCCTGGCCGATCATCGACGCGGCCGACCTCGTCGGAGATCTGTGGTCGGTCCCCGCCTACCTGCGGCTGTGCGCTCCCTGGCTCAGCCCCGATGAAGTCGCGAAGCTGCAGCGCGCGGACCCCCAGGCCTGGACGGTGTCCGACCTGCCGCTCCTGGATGCGGCACGGCAGCGGCTCGGCGACCCGGGGGCGTCACGACGAAAGCGCCGGCATGACGCCGCCGTCGCTGCCGAACGCGAGAGCATGGCGAGGGTCGTCGACGAGCTGATCGCGGTCGCCGACGACGAATACGGCACCGGCCTGGTGACCATGCTGCGCGGCGAGGACTTCCATGACGCGCTGGTCGACGAGACCGCACTGCCCAGCCCTGACCCGGACCTGCTCGCCGGCCCGTTCGCCCACATCGTCGTGGACGAGGCTCAGGAACTGACCGACGCGCAGTGGCAGATGCTGCTCCTGCGCTGCCCGTCCCGGTCCTTCACCATCGTCGGAGACCGCGCCCAGGCCCGGCACGGGTTCACGGAGTCGTGGCGGGAACGGCTCCGGCGGATCGGGCTCGACCGGGTCAGCCTGGCCACCCTGGCCATCAATTACCGGACGCCGCAAGAGGTCATGACGGAAGCCGAGCCGGTGATCCGGGCCGTTATCCCGGATGCCAACGTGCCGGTCTCCATCCGCAGCACCGGCGTCCCGGTCAGGCACGGATCTGCTTCTGATCTGGGTTCGATCCTCGACACCTGGCTCGCCGCGCAGGCCAGCGGGATCGCCTGCGTCGTCGGTGACCCCGCGTTCCAGGCCACCTCACGCGTCCGGTCGCTCACCCCCGAGCTGTCGAAAGGGCTCGAGTTCGATCTCGTCGTTCTCGTCGATCCGCAGGCCTTCGGCGAAGGCATCGAAGGCGCGGTCGACCGCTACGTCGCGATGACCCGAGCCACCCAGCAACTAGTGATCCTCACCAGCTCCTGACGTCAGCCCCCAGCAGAAACAACAGCGGCGGGCCATCACCGGTGCTGTATCAACAGCCGTGGGCCATCGCTGTTGCTAGCCCGCGCGGGACCGCAAGCCGGCTGTCACTGGCGGGGGTGGTCCGCGAGCTGGGTGGTTCCGGCCAGAACGTCAGCGCGCAGTATTTCCCTCGCCCGCTCGGGTTCTTCCATCACCGGGCTGTGGGCGGACCCGGCGAAGGTATAGAAGCCCTTCAGCGGCGCCTTCAGCCTCTCCACGTAGTCCCAGGCGAGCTGATAGCTGACGGTGTAGTCGTACCGGCCGTGAAAGAAGTACCCGGGCAGGGCGAGCTCGGGCACCAGGTCAGCCAGATTGCTGGCGAGAATCTCGTCCCACAGGACGCTCACGCCGGACGCTCGCTTGCCGAGCCACAGCCTGGCCTTCTCGGCCGGCGTGTAATACGGGCTCCGCAGCGAGGGCCAGACGATGCCCCGGAGCACCGAGGTCATGTCGCGGGCAGTGCCCACCCCGAGGCTGTGCATGCCACGGTCGCGCACGGCAAGGTACCCGGCCGGCGTCCCGGCTGACTCGGTGACCGGCGCAGCCTCCAGCTTGCGCACCATCCTGGCATTACCGGACCGCGTGAACTGCTCGAGCAGGTAGGCGTAGGCCAGCCGCTCGGACTCGAGCTGGCGCACCATCTGAGCCACGCCGATGTAGGCGTGGAACACCTCCGGCGCTCGCGCCGCGGCCTGCAGCCCGATGAAGGTGCCGCCGGAATGGGCCATCAGGTAGATCCTCTCCTGGCCGAAGCGGTTCCTGAGGTAGTCGGTGACCGCCAGCGTGTCGGTGATGAGCTGTTCCGTGGTGATCGTTTCCGGCCTGATGCTCCGGCTGGCGGAGAGGCCGGCGCCGCGCTGCTCCCACCAGGCAACCGTGAAGTCCTTCTCCAGGCCGGTGGGATACCGATCGGCCAGGAAGAACTCAGGCAGGCCGCCGTGCAGGTAAAGCAGAACTGGCTGGGCGGCACCGGCGCTCTGGATGAACATCCCCTGGCGCGAGCCGTTGATATCGGTAAAGACCTTTTCTGCGGTTCCCATGGCTGCAATTCTCATGGCTGTGACCCGAAGCGCGGGAAAGGACATGGCCATGGAACAGTCGAGCGTCGCCGCGGCGGACGCGCTGCGGAGCAGGGCGTGGTTCGGCGCCGGCGGGCGGGCAGGCATGATCTACCGCTCCTGGCTGCAGGCCGAGGGCTTCACGCCCGAGGTCTTCGACGGCCGGCCGGTCATCGGGATCGCGAACAGCTGGTCCGAGCTGACGCCGTGCAATGTGCACCTGCGCGGCGTCGCCGAGGCGGTCAAGCGCGGTGTCTGGCAGGCCGGAGGCTTCCCGCTCGAATTCCCCACCATGTCGCTCGGCGAGCCGCTGATGCGGCCGACGGCGATGCTGTTCCGCAACCTCATGGCCATGGAGGTCGAGGAGCTGATGCGGGCCAACCCGCTGGACGCCGTCGTCCTGCTCTCGGGCTGCGACAAGACGACGCCCGCGATGCTCATGGCCGCGGCGAGCGTGGACCTGCCCGCGATCATGGTCACTGGCGGGCCGATGCTGAACGGCAAGTTCCGCGGCATGGACGTCGGGTCCGGCACCCACGTGTGGCGGTTCGAGCAGGAGCACGCCGCGGGGCGGATGACGCAGGATGACCTGTACGCAGCCGAGACCGGAATGGCGCGGTCGTGCGGGCACTGCATGACGATGGGCACAGCCTCGACGATGGCGTGCCTGGCCGAGGCGCTCGGGATGCAGCTGCCGGGATCGGCGGCGTGGCCGGGAGCGGACTCGCGGCGCGTCCGCACCGCCCAGCAGGCCGGCCAGCGGATCGTCGAGCTCGCGACGTCGGACCTGCGCCCGTCGCGGATCCTGACCAGGCAGGCGTTCGAGAACGCGATCGCCGTCAACGCCGCGATCGGCGGCTCCACCAACGCGGTCATCCACCTGCTCGCGATCGCCGGCCGGCTGGGCGTCCCGCTGTCCCTGGACGACTTCGACGTCCTCGCGCGGCGGGTGCCGACGCTGGTCAACCTGATGCCGTCGGGACGCTACCTGATGGAGGACTTCTGCTACGCGGGCGGCCTGCCTGCGGTCATGCGCGAGCTCGGCGATCTCCTGCACACCGGCCACGTCGGCGTCACCGGCCGCACCCTCGCCGACACCGTCGCGGCCGCCGAGTGCTGGAATCGGGACGTCATCCGGCCGGTGGCAGATCCGCTGCAGCCGCCGGGCAGCGGCACGGCGGTGCTGCGCGGGAACCTGTGCCCGGACGGGGCGGTGATCAAGCAGTCCGCCGCGTCGCCGCACCTGATGCGGCACCGTGGCCAGGCGCTCGTGTTCGACTCGATCGAGGACTACCACCGGGCGGCGGTCGATCCCGGCCTGCAGGCGGACGAGTCCACCATCCTGGTGGTCCGCGGTGCCGGGCCGAAGGGCTACCCGGGGATGCCCGAGGTCGGGAACTTCGTGCTGCCGACCAGGCTCCTGGAGCGCGGCGTGACCGATATGGTCCGCATCTCCGACGCCAGGATGAGCGGCACCGGGTTCGGCACCGTGGTGCTGCACGTGGCACCGGAAGCCGCGGCCGGCGGCCCGCTCGCCCTGGTCCGGACCGGCGACTGGATCAGCCTGGATGTGCCGGCGCGGACTCTCACGCTCGACGTCGGCGACGACGAGCTGGCCAGGCGCCGCGCCGCGTGGGCACCGCCGCAGGCCGCGTTCAGCCGCGGCTACGCCCGGCTGTACGTCGAGCACGTGCAGCAGGCCGATCGCGGCGCCGACCTGGACTTCCTGGTCGGAGCGAGCGGCCAGGCCGTGCCGCGCGACAACCACTGACCCGCTCGCGCTCGCGCTCGCGCCGCGCACGTCAGGTTGAGTACTCACTACTCACGACGGGCCGCTTACCGTGTGCGAACCTAAGGCACAATCGCGCCGCATGTCCGGGATGCGCCACCAAGCCAGAGGAGATACCCATCAGCCGCCTGCGCTCCCTCATCAGCCAGTCCCCCGCCCTCGCGATCGCTACGGTCGCGCTTGTCCTGTCCCTCGCCGGCGGCGCGACCGCCGCGACCGTCAGCAGCGACGCTGGCGCGTCATCGGTGACCTGGCACTCCCTGACCCTGATCAACGGCTGGCGGTACGGCAGATTCAACTCGTTCCACGCCGCGTTTTACGTCGACGCCAATCACGTGGTACACCTGCGCGGATCGGCCCGCATCGGCACCGCCCCGCAGCCGGTGTTCCGGCTGCCGAGCTCCGCCAGGCCCTCGCACGTGATCTCGGTGCTGGTCTACGCCAGCGGCGGCGTCGCCGGCGCGATGAACATCCTGCCGAGCGGTCAGGTGACCGTTTTCGACCAGAACGCCGACGCGGCCGTCAGGGACTTCACCAGCTTCGACGGCATCTCGTTCCCGCTCGGCTGACACCGGGACCGGCCCGCCGCCGCTGAGGGTGCTCACGCACGAGCCCGGCAGCGGCAGCGGCAGCGGCAGCGAACATCTAGCCCCCGGCCTAGCCCGCCCGGTCGGCCGGCTGCCAGAGGCGGAACGTCGCGCCCTGGTCGTCGAGGCACTCGGCGATCAGCCCGTATGGCTTGCGCTCGGGCTCGTCAGCGTGGCCGCCGGCCGTCCGTACCCGCTCGACCGCGGCCGCGATGTCGTCGACACGGAAGGACAGCTGCACCTCGGCTTGCGGCAGGCCGACGAGGAGATGCCGATCGGCGGCCTGGTTTCCTCGGTGCGCCACGTGCCGGGGTGACCGGCCGAGAACGGCACCCGCAGCACGGCCTGGTAGAACTCCTTGGCCCGGTTCGCGTCCCGCGCCACCATCATCAGGTTCGCCACGTCGCCCTGGCGCACCGTGGTGGCCCGGGCCGGCCGCCTGAGCAGCATCCAGCGGTGGCCGAACGGGTCGACGATCACCGAGCCGCGGCCGTAGGGCTGGTCGGCCGGCTCCCGTTCCACCGAGGCGCCGCGGCGCCGCGCGAGCTCGGTACTCGCGTCGACGTCGTCAACCTCCAGGTGCAGGGTGTGGCTGAACGTCACGGGAGAGTCGGGCGCGCGCACGGGCACATCGGGCCACAATTCGGAAGCCTCCGCGAACATCAGCACCGCGTCACCGATGCCGACTTCGGCGTGGCCGATCGTGCCGTCCGCGTTGACGTGGAGCTGGCCGCGAGGCTGCGCGCCGAACACCTCGGCATACCAGTCCATGGCGCTCCGGGCGTCGGACACGACGATGTAAGGGGTAAGCGCCGGCGGCCAGGCGGGCTCGCGCTCGACCCGGGTCGGGGCGGTCTCACGGGACATGGTTCCTCCTGGTGATGCGAAGATTTCCCGGGTCAGCCGCGTCCGCAGCCGCCCGGCGAACTCGGGGTCGGGATCGACAGGCGTGACAGGCTCGCGCAGAGCCTCGAACGGATCCGTCACGGCGAGCCCTCCTGCCCCTCGTAGACCCGGCGGAACGCGGTCCGGGCTCGCACCAGCAGCGCTTCGGTGGCGTGCAGGGTGCGGTCCAGGTGCCGGGCTACCTCGGGCACTGGCAGCCCGTCGAGGTAGCGCAGCGTGAGCGCGGCCCGGTGGTGCGCGCCCAGGCGGTCGAGCACATCGCGGGCCCGGATCCGGTCGACAACCGTCTCCCAGGGGTCGTCCACGCGCGCCGGCTCGCCCTCCAGCAGCCGCAGCCCGCGCTGCTCCCGCTCGACCCGCCGCCAGTGGTCGGCGAGCTTGTGCCGGGCCACCCCGATCAGCCACGGGATCGACGGATCGGGCGCGCCCGGCTTGCGGACCGCGTGGACGGCGGCCAGGAACGCCTCGGCCGTGAGGTCCTCGGCCAGGCCGGGGTCGCCGCAGCGCGCCAGCAGGTAGCCGTAGACATGCGGCAGCGCATCGTCGTACAGCTTCAGCAGCCCGAACGCCGGGTCGGGCCGCACCTGCGGGCGCGTCACATCCTCATCGTCGTCCGGGCGGCCGGCCCTCCGACGGGCAGGGCCGAATTCTTTCGCCTGGACCGGCCCGGCTGGGTCACCCCGCGGCCGAGCCGCTCCGGCCGGCACTAGTCTCGAGCAGCCTGCATGTGCAGACCGGGGATTGCCTGGCCGCTACCGAGCTCTACGCGCCCGAGCCGCCGTGCCGGGGCCGGCGATGTCGGGGAGGCGGATGACGGCTTCGGTGCCGTCGTCCCAGCGCCACGGCACACTGGGGCCGTGCAGGTGGACGCCGCCGATCCACCGGTCAATGCCGTTGAGGTCGATCTGGTCGGCATCTCCGGCTAGTACCCGCGCCCCGGCGCCGGTCAGGCGCACACCCGTCGCCCGGTCCACTGGTCGGCCGGGTGGCTCGAGGCGGAGCAGCGGGTGCGGCCCGCGCGCCATCTGGCCGATCCGCCCGAAGCACGTGCTGTCCCCCAGGTACGGCCGCGTCTCCCGCGCCGCGGCCCGCACGAACGCCGTCCCGGCGTCGGTCGCGCCGCCCGCGACCGCGGCCAGCACCCGCCGTTCGGTCAGCGACAGGCCGTCCCGCGTCGCCGGGTACTCACGGCTGAGCCGGTCGAATGCCTCGCCCACGAACCGCAGCTCCCCCAGGCGCGCGGCGGCGATGGCGCCCACGCCCTCGGGGCTGGGCGCGCGGAAGGCCGTCCACGCGCGGGTGGCCAGGTCGAGCGCCGCGGGCGTCAGCCGCGCGCAGGCGTTCGTGTGCGGCAGCTCAGCCAGCTGCTCGGCGGTCAGCTCGCCCAGCCCGCCGAAGCGGGCGATGCCCGCGTGCTCGCCGATGCAGATCAAGGTGACGCGCTCGGCGGGAACGCCCAGACCGGCCAGGCGGGCAAGGATCTCGATAATCTGCAGCTGGTCGTACAGGTCCGCCTCGAACCACAGCACGTACTCCCCGTCGCGATTGGCCTCCAGGGCGTGGTCCCGCTCGGTGAGCTGGCGCATGGCCTCCGGTCGCGCGGCACTATCGTGCCTGGTGAGGTCGCCGGCCCTGATCCGGCGCAGCTCGGCCGGCGCGACCATAGGCACCGGACCCTCGTGCAGGACGTCGCGCCAGCACAGGATGCGCCGCGCCAGACCGGTACCAGCCACGTCGGTGGAATCGCCGTTGCTGATGTGGAGCGCCCCGGGCATCCACTCCAGCGGCGAGGCGTCCACCGGCGGGTTAGGCGGCGACGACCGGGAAGGCGACCGGGCTGAGATTGCCCTTGTTGTCGACGGCGCGCAGGCCGAACTGCACGTTGTCCTTGGAGACATCGAGCATGACACTGGTCACGTTGCCCACATCGATCGCACCGGTCCAGTCTGCCGCAGTCGTCTCCCTGGTCACAACCTCATACCGGGCCAGGTTCGACTCGGGGTTGGCGCTCCAGGTGAGAGTGGTCAGGTTGGTACCGCTCAGCGTGCCGGGCGGCGTGGTGTGGATCTGCAGGTTCTTGGGCGTTCCTGGGGCGGTGGCCAGCGCCCACATGGTCGCCGCGTTGGCCTGCGCCACCCGCGCGACGTAGTCGAAGTCCACGAACTCGATCAGGTCTCCGAACTGCACTCCGTTGACAACTTGCACGTTCTGATGTTCATGGTTGAAGTTCTCCCGCGGCTCGGTGAACCTGGCCGCCGGATACCCGAGGGACTGGAACGAGACATGATCGCTGGCCCGCAGGTACCGGTCGCGCCGCCAGATCACGCGGATGTTCATGTTCGTCAGGTTGAACGGGCGACTTCCTCAACGAAGCGGCCGAGCTGGCGATGAGCTGTCGTTCTCGCCGCCGACCGACTGCATGAGGGCGATGTCGTTCGCGCTCGCGGCGGTCGGCACGCCCTCCACGAACAGCCGCAGGGTGAACGGATCGGGCTTGGTGCCGTCGAACGCCCGGCTCGCTCCCACGATGTCGTTGCTGAACATCGCCTGCACGTCATTGCCGGCGGCGTTCATCTGCGCGGCCAGATGGGACGAGCCGTACAGGCCCTGCTCTTCGCCGGCGACGGTGGCGAACACCAGCGTGCCGGGGAACTGGTGGGTGGCGAACACCCGGATCAGCTCCAGCACGACCGCGACACCTGAGGCATCGTCGTCAGCGCCGGGGGCGTCGCTGGTGAAATCCAGGACGTCGGTGCACCGGGAGTCCAGGTTGACCTGGCGTAGCCGTATGTTGGCGTCGGAGGTGGTCCCTGACTCAGTTGCCAGGAAGTGCGCCGGGTACGGTGCCAGGAAAGGCAGCTTTGATCCGGTCGAGGTAACGCGCAAAGAGTTGCGGATAGAACTCAGCATCCTCCGCACTAGGCCAGAGAGCTGGACCTCCACACTCGTTTCGTCACCCGTCGGGGTGAACGTGAACTCAATTAGTGCAGGTGTCGGCGTCGCGTTGTCGGTTCCTTGACGCTGCCATTCAATGACCAGGCAGTGTGGGGGATCGACTTCGATGTAGCGGCCGACGATCACCGTCCAATCGAGGTCAAGATGGAACGGGTCCCCAGGCCGAGGAGCCGTCATGAGATGAAGCGGTGGATGGCCTCGTTGGCGTTGTCCTGAAACGACGGGTTGGCCAGGTCGGGGAGGAAGTCTGCTTGGTTGACCAAGGGACCGTTAAGCGTGTTGGCCGCGCTGGCGTAGAACACGCCGCTGGACAGGGTCGGGTCGGTGACGCCGTCGACCAGTCGCTTCGCGCCCACGTCAAGTTTGTGGGAGAGACCCAGGGCGGGCATGACGTACTTGGCGGCTATACGCATCGGCAATGGGAGGTCGCTGGCTGCTTGGGTGCCGGTGGTGTTGCCGGGGCTCACGGTGATGAAGCGGCGGTCGGGGTGTTGGCGGGCCAGGTAGGCCATCCAGAGGGCCCCGATGTACTTGGCCTGCCCGAAAGCTAGGTTGAAGTCAGGTTTTCTGCTGGCGAAGTAGCTGCCGTCGATGACGGTGGCGAGCTCGTCGGCTGAGGTTGAGACGAACGATGGCCCCTTCATCCGCAACTTCGGGACCCCCCTGACTGCTTCACTTCCGGCGAAGACCGCAACCTCGCCAAGCCGATCCTCGGCCAGGAGCCCTTCGAGGAGGACGACGTGGCCAAGGACGTTCGTCGCGAACACGGTGGTGACCCCGTCAGCGGTCAAGTCCATCGACTGCGGGCCAATGACACCAGCGTTCATGACCAGCGCGTCGACGGATCCGTCGATGGCCGCAAGGCCAGCGCGGACCGAACCCAGATCGGCGACGTCCATGAGAACGATGTCGAAGATGCGCCGGCCGGTCGCGGCTTCAAGCTCGGCCTTTGCCGCTGTCGCCCGATCTTGGTTCCGGCACGCCAAGTAGATGCGCGCCATCTCGGGACGTAATGCCAGTTGCCGGGCCACGTCCTTGCCGATCCCGGCGTTGGCGCCCGTGATGAGAGCTGTCTTTCCTGGGAGTGCGCTCATTCGGATTCCCTCTCGTCTTCTGTGGGCGTAGGGAGGCCGTCGAGCAAGCTGAAACGGGCATCCATCGCGACGCTTCGGACATCGATCAACTGCTGATATTCAGGCGAGTTGTACCAACTGACGGCCGTCTCACGGTCCGGAAACCGCACGAGCGCCCCTGAAGTGAGCGAGCCATCGCCGTGCAGGACCTCCCAGTTACCGTCGGCGATAGCCTCGCCTCCGTGCTCTTTGGCCGTCTGCCCAGCGATTGCGCTGTATTGCTCACGGTAAACATCCGGATCCTTGACCGTGAATTCGACAATTACGTATGCGCTCATAGTGCCGTCCTCTCGCTCGCAAACTGGGTTGTGCAACTCACTCTGACAGCAGGACTGGGTTGTCAAACTCAGAATCTGCTAACATGGGTGCATGGACGACGAGACAAGCGACCGGCCGAGGCTCACCCCCAAGGGAGCACGCACCCGGGCACGGATAGTGGAGGCCGCTGCCGCCCTGATCCATGAGCGCGGGGTGGCGGGCACCACCTTGGAAGACGTCAAGGTGGCAGCGGAAGTCAGCGGCTCGCAGATGTACCACTACTTCCCCGACAAGAACGAACTCGTGCAGGCGGTCATCGACTACCAAGCCGACACCATCGTCAAGCAGCAATCGGCAGGCCCTCGGCAGCCCGAACGGAGTCGAAGCCTGGCGGAAGATGGTGGTCACCGGGGTGAAGAGCACCCAAGGGAAAGGCGGCTGCGCACTTGGTTCGCTCGGTGGTCAACTCGCCGAGAGCGACCCCGAGGCCCGAGCGCTCATCGCGGCCGGGTTCGATCAGTGGGCAGCCGCCATCAGCGATGGACTGCAGATCCCTTCATGCCGACGGGAAGCTCCCGTCCGACATCGACCCGGACGACCTCGCCACTACTCTGCTCGCCACGCTCCAAGGAGGGCTTCTACTCGCCCAGGTGCAACGGAGTACCCGTCCGTTCGAAACTGCGGTCGATACCCTCCTCGCCCTTGCCAGCCGGACTTGAGCCCGTACTCAGCCGACGCTTCGCTTCGAGCCCGACGAGTAGCCCCGAGTACTGCCCATGATCCACGCGCCCTGGCAGCCCGCCTTGCGAGCTCCAAGCCAACATGACTCGCGACCGAACAGACCCGTCCTTCGGCACGGGGGCAGGGATGACTTCGCGAGCGTGAAGCCCTAGCGAGGTGTCGCTGTCGGCCGGCACATGGCCGCACAGTCGCACCGCCTCGTGTTTTGTGCAACGGTGAGGTCCTTCAGATCGGCAGCGTGAGAAACTTCCGATCCTCGGAGGACCTCGACCGCTACCACGCCACCGACGCGCCCACCAGCCTCACACCCTCAACTGCGAAGAGCCCCGTAACGGCCGACGCGGAAAGGAACGTCCGGCGAGTAGATCCACTGTGGCGATGAACTTCGTTGTTCTCCATACCTTTGAATCATTGGCGAATTTATGGCAAAGTCAAGATAATGTGATAATCTGACATTTAGTCACCGTTCGCTGCCGTCCGTTATGGTGAGGTAACGCGGCCAGTCGGCGCCCTCAGCCCGGCTCACTATCCACCTGGCCGGCCGTGATCGCGGCCACCAGCTGAGCGTGGTCTCGTTCGTTCTGTTCGGCGTACTGAATGGCGAACTGGCCGATCGCCGCCGCAAATCTCGGTCCGTTCCCGATATAGCCGTGGATAGCTACTGGATCGCCCGTCCGAGCGTGGGCCCGGGCGAGCGCCGCACCACAGGCGGTGGCGAACTCAGCGAGACGAGGCGCGATCAGCTCCGGGGTTGGAATGATCTTCATGTCGCGGAACTGGCGCACGTAGTAGTCCTTCCCGCGGAATGAGCCCCAGCCGACGAAGATGTCGGTGGCGGTCTGAACCAGCCGCTTGCCGCTGATGACGCGCTCGCCGTGGTTGCCGTGGCTGCTGGGCCGGGTATGGGCTTCGTAAACCGACGGCCCGGCCTGCTTGACCTGCAAGAACAACGGGTCGACGCCGCTGCGGCCCTCGAGGAGGATCAGGTAGACCTGCATGCCGACGCTGCCCACCCCGACGACCTGGCGGACGGTATCCACCTCGGTGAACCTGTCGAACAGGCTTCGCCGGTCCTGCTGGAGCGTCAGACGGTACTCGGCCAGGAAGCGATCAACGAGGTCGGCCTGCTCAGCATCGCCGATGGTGACCCGGACCGGAGGTTCCTCGGTTATCCGGGGGCGTCCGTGCGCCATGCTGGTGAGCTTGGCGAATGCGCCGCGGCTGGTGCGGTGCTGGCGCTTCTTCTCGATGTGGATCGAGACCCGGCCGCGGTCGGCTGACTCGAAATAGCTGATCAGGTTATCGACGTGCATGCCGTCATACCAGATGTCGAGCTCAGGCATCGTCCGGTACCGGCGCATGCGCGCGCAGTAGGCCTCGACTCCGGCGGTCACGGCCGCGGTCGCCGTACCGGGCTTGATCCGGTTGTGCCGTGCTGCCACGACGATGCTGGCGGCAAAGCGCTTGATGTCCCATTCGAAGGGGCCGGGAAGGGTTTCATCGAAGTCCCGGAGGTCGAACGACAGGTTCCGCTCTGGGGTGGCCCACAGGCCAAAGTTCAGAATGTGGGCGTCACCGCAGAGCTGCACCTCCAGCCCGCTGGCGGGCTGTGAGGCGAGGTCGGCAGCCATGACCGCGGCGGCACCCCGGTAGTAGTTCCACGGGGAAGCCGCCATGCGGTGATGCCGGAGCGGAACGAGTTCGGCGACGCGGATCTGGTTCTGGGCCAGGATCGTCGCCAAGGCGTCGTGCCCGCGCGCCTGCTCGTCCCAGCATCCCATCAGGCCGCGCCTGACCCGCTTTCGCGCCGACTTGCCTGCCGCGCGTCGCTCGGCCTTCGTCGCCCGCAGATCATGCAGCGGGCCGTCTGATGGCGAAGATTTCAGCGAGCTAGATTCCGTCATATCGACTGGACCTTCCCAGATTTCCAGTCGTTCAGACGACTGAACCGGCCCGGCATCGCCAGGCTTGTTGACGCAATCTGCAGGTTGCCATACAGTGGCAACTAACTGATTGCGACATGTGGAGGTGTCATGGGGTTCCCCGATCGCATCGAGCGGACCGTCGAGATCGCCCACCAGCCGGCCAAGGTGTGGGCGGCTCTCACGACGGCCGAGGGGCTGGCGGCCTGGTTCGGCAACGAGGCCGTGATCGACCTTCGACCCGGCGGCTCAGCACGGATGCGCTGGCACGAGGAGGGGTTCACCGCCGACATGCGCGTGGAGCGGGTCGAAGAGCCGAAGGTGTTCGGGTTCACCTGGCACATCTACGGGCTGCCCGACCAGGATCCGCGCCGCACCTATGTCGAATTCACGCTCGAGCCGGCCGGCGAGGGCACGCGGCTGACGGTTGTCGAGAGCGGCTTCGCGCAGCTCTCCGAGGACGCGTACAAGCAGGCCTACGAGGGCAACACCAATGGCTGGGCCAGCGAGCTGGGCGAACTGGTCGACTACCTCGATGCCGCCTGACATCGAGGCGATCGCCGAGCACGTCTTCACCGCCCTGGCCGACCCGACGCGCCGGGCCATCCTGGCCGCGCTCGCGCAGGATGGCCCGGCCACGGCCACGGACCTGGCCGTCCGCCTGCCGATCACGCGCCAGGCGATTGCCAAGCACCTGGCGCTGCTCGCCGAGGCCGGCCTGGTGCGGGCCGAGCCCGGAGAGCGGCGCCGGGTGCGTTACCGGCTGCGGTCGGCACCGATGCGGGTGGCGCAGCAGTTCCTGGCCGCGCTCGCCCGCGACTGGGACAGCCAGCTCGAGGCGCTGAAGGACCACCTCGACAGTGCGGCGGGCTAATGAGGACGCGAGAACGAAGGAGCAACGCCATGCAGACCCCGAACATCGTCACGGCACCGGAGTGGGCGGCAGCGCGCCAGCAGCTGCTCGTAAAGGAGAAGGAGCTGACCCGCGCCAGGGACGCCCTGGCGGCCGAGCGCCGCCGCATGCCGTGGCTCGCCGTGGAGAAGGACTACCAGTTCGACGGACCGCGTGGCCGGGTGAGCCTGGCCGACCTGTTCGAGGGCCGGCGCCAGCTGATCGTTTACCGCGCCTTCTTCGAGCCCGGCGTGTACGGCTGGCCGGATCACGCATGCCCGGGCTGCTCGCTGGTGGCCGATCAGGTCGCTCACCTCGCGCACCTCAACGCCCGCGACACCACTCTCGCCTTCGCATCCCGCGCGCCGCAGCCCGAGATCGCCCGGGTGAAGGCGCGGATGGGCTGGACGATGCCGTGGTACACCTTGACCGACCAGTTCGATGCGGACCACGGCGTCGATGAATGGCACGGCACGAACGCGTTCATCCGCGAGGACGGCCAGGTCTTCCGCACCTACTTCGTCAACAACCGCGGCGACGAGACGATGGGCAGCACCTGGAGCTACCTCGACCTCACCGCGCTCGGGCGGCAGGAGGAGTGGGAAGACTCGCCGGCGGGCTATCCCCAGACCCCGCCGTATCAGTGGTGGCGATGGCATGACGCCTACGGCGACACCGAGCCTGAACTCTGACCGGCTCTGGCCGGCCAGGCATCGCGAAGGAGGGCTTGACCATGGAATCCGCGTCTGGCCGCACGCTGCCCGGCTTGACCGAGGCACCGGCCGCGGCGGCCGCGCTCGCGGCGACGCTCGGGATCGCCGCCGCGTGCTGGATCATCTCCGTCCGGCAGATGAGCGGCATGGACATGGGCGTGGCGACCGCGCTCGGCTCGTTCGCGTTCTTCGTCGCCGTATGGGTGACGATGATGGCCGCGATGATGCTGCCGGGCCTAGCCCCGGCCGTGATGAGACGCGCCCGGGCCGGCGGCCTGACCAGGGCCGTGCCGCTGTTCGTCGGGTCGTACCTGGCGGTCTGGGCCCTCGTCGGCGTCGCGGTGTACGCGGTGTACCGGCCGCACGGTACCGTCGCCGCCGGCGCGGTGGTGATCGCGGCCGGCAGCTACGAGCTCACGCCGCTCAAGCGGCACTTCCGCCAGCGCTGCCGCGAGAACGCGGGCTCGGGGTGGCAGTTCGGGCTGTGCTGCGTCGGCTCGAGCATCGGGCTGATGCTCATGCTGGTGGCACTCGGCGTCATGAGCGTCGCCTGGATGGTCGTGATCGCCATCGTGGTGCTGGCCCAGAAGCTCCTGCCCGCGATCGGCGTCATCGACGTGCCGCTGGCGCTGGCGATCACCGGATTCGGTATCTGGATCCTCCTCGCGCCGTCGTCCGTTCCGTGGCTCGCCGCCCCGATGTGACGGGCGCGACCTGTGAACCCACCGTCCGACCTGCCGCTCAATGTTCTCGATCCGTTCTTGTACGCCCGGGACCCCGACCCCGCCTATAAATGGCTACGGGACGAGGCACCCGCGTACTGGGATCCGGCCAATGAGATCTGGGCCATCTCCCGCCATCGCGATGTGCTGGCCGCTGAGCGCGACACCGCCCGCTACAGTTCGGCCAGCGGAAGCCGTCCGCTCATCGAGATGACCGCCTCGATGATCAACAAAGACGACCCTGGGCATCAGCACCAGCGCAAGCTTGTCTCCCGGCGGTTCACTCCGCGCGCGGTGCTCAGGCGCGAGGACCGCGTGCGGGCCGTTGCGGTCGAGCTCATCTCCGCGGTAGCCGCGAAAGGATCCGCCGAGGTTATCGAGGACCTTGCCGCTCCGCTGCCCGCCATGGTCATCGGCGAGCTGCTCGGTTTCGACCGGGCGCTCTGGCCGAAGTGCCGGGAGTGGTCGGAGCGGACAATGAGCTCAGCCGGATTCCGGAACGACGACCCCCGCCAGCCGCCCGGGTCACCGGAGGCCATCGGCGAGTTCGTCGCTGCCATCCTCGAGCTGATACAGGCCCGCCGCCGAGACCCGCGTGAAGACCTCGTCTCGGCCTGGGTGCACGGTACCGTCGACGGCGAGCCGCTGGATACCCCGGAGATCATCCAGGAGGGCCTGCTGCTCCTTGACGGCGGTGCTGAGACGACACGCTCGGTCATCGGGCAGACGATCTGGAATCTCGCGCGCTTCCCTGACCAGCGCCGGATCCTTCTCGACGACGACTCGATCCTGAGGACGACGGCAGTCGAGGAGTTCGTCCGGTACGCGACTCCGGTCCTCAACATGCGCCGCACGGTGGCCGAGGATCACGAACTCCACGGGCATCAGCTGCATGCGGGCGACCACATCCTTCTCATGTACGGTGCGGCGAACAGGGACGACCGGGAGTTCGACACCCCGGGCCAGTTCGACGTCACCAGGCCGCACAACCATCACGTCGCGTTCGGGTTCGGCAGCCATTTCTGCCTGGGCGCCAACCTGGCCCGGCTTGAGCTGCGAGTCTTTTTCGAGGAGCTGCTCCGCCGGCTGCCGGGCTTCCGGCTCGTCGGGGGGCACGAGCCGGAGTTCGCCCCCGGCTACTTCACCCGCACCCTGAAGGAGTTCCGGGTGGAGTTCAGCGCACCGCATTAGCCTTCAGGAAGCTCACGGCGGGTGGGGTGCTTCAGCCGTGTACTGTGTTTTTCACTGCATCATCCTCAGCAGCCTGAACGTTTTCCGATCAGGTCCGGACCCCGCCGGTTATGAGATCCGCCTCGCTGCGCTCCCTTTGAACGCGAGGCACATGATGAGCGGACGTCGCAGAGTCGCAGCCCGGTGAGTGCAGTTAGCTGGCGCGAGTTGCCCGCTGGCCGGTTCCGGCGCGGGCGGAGAATAGCTGGCGCAGCAGCGTCCATCGTCGTTGTCGCCGCCGTCTTCGGTTTCGCGCTGCCGCATTTCGCGGCCTATGGCCGCGTGTGGGCCAGCATCGAGGTGATGACCTGGGCGCAGATCCTGCTCGTGGTAGCCACGGCGGCGGCCAGCCTGGCCTCGGGCTGGATGGTGATCTGCGCGGTCCTGCCGGCGATACGGCTGCGCGAAGCCGCCGTGGTCAATCTCGGCTCCACCGCGGTGGCCAACACGCTTCCCGCTGGCGGCGCCCTGGCCATGGGCATGAGCTGGGCGATGCTCTCCGGCTGGGGTGTCACTGCGGCCGACTACGTGCTCTATACCTTGGTGTCGGGCATCTGGAATGTCTTCGCACGGCTCGGCCTGCCGGTCATCGCGCTGCTTGTCATCGTGACGGCAAGCCGCCCTCAGGCCGGTCTCCTCATCGGCGCGCTGGCCGGCCTGGCTCTGCTCGTTATCGTGGCCGCCGGTTTCGGTCTCCTCTTGCGGAGCGAGTCCTTCGCGCTCCGCGCGGGCGGCGCGCTTCAGCCCGTACTCGCCCTAGCCTGCCGCCCTCCCCCTGACCGCGCGAGGCTGGCGCATCACCGCAGCCATAGCTGCACATCGCCTTGTGGCTAGTCCTGCTGGCGAGCGTCCGCGGCGTGGGCCTGTCCCAGTCCCAGGTGCCCTGGCAGACCTGTCTGGCGGCGTTCGCGTTCGTCCGCCTCCTCACCGTCCTGCCAGTTACGCCCGGCGGAGCCGGCATAGCTGAACTAGGGCTCGTCGGCATCCTGGCCGCGGGCACCACCCACGGGGCCGCCGTGCAGGTAACAGCGGCTGTGCTGCTGTACCGGGCGGCCACTTTCCTCGCGCCCATTCCCGCCGGAGCTCTGGCCTGCCTCGCGTGGCGCTGCCTGCCCGCGCTCAGCCGCGGAGACCACCGACCGCAGTCGCTCACCGAACCCGCACCGTCGGCAAGGCCGATTGCCGTGGACGGCGCCCCGATCCCGTCCGGGACCGTGGTATGAAGGTCGGGTGCTCGGCCTCCCAGATGGCATTCAAGCGTGTCTTTTCGACCTCGACGGCGTCCTGACCAAGACGGCTTCGGTCCACGCTGCGGCCTGGCGGGACATGTTCGACGATTTCTTGCGGAGGCGGGCCGGGTCCGAGGCCGGCCAGTACCGCGCGTTCGACGTTCATGATGACTACGACGAGTACGTGGACGGCAAGCCACGCGGGGATGGTGTCCGAGACTTCCTGCGGTCTCGCGGCATCTCCCTGCCCGAGGGCACGCCAGGCGATTCGCCTGATGCCGAGACCATCTACGGCCTCGGCAACCGGAAGAATGAGCTTCTGCTCCGCCGCATTCAGGCCGACGGAGTCGAAGTGTTCGAAGGCTCCGTGCGCTACCTGCGCGCCGTCCAGCGGGCCGGATTGCGCCGGGCGGTGGTGTCATCGAGCGCCAACACCGCCCAGGTGCTCGAAGTGACCGGCCTGGCCCATTACTTTGAAGTCCGCGTCGACGGTGCCACCATCATCGAGCGGCATCTTCACGGCAAGCCCGCTCCCGACACATTCCTCGACGCTGCCCGTCAGCTGAGCGTCCCGCCGGCCCGAGCCGCGGTCTTCGAGGACGCGCTGTCGGGCGTGGCCGCGGGGCACGCTGGGCACTTCGGCTTCGTGGTGGGTGTCGACCGCGTCGGGCAGGCCGCCGCGCTCACCCAGCACGGTGCCGACCGGGTCGTCGGGGATCTGGCCGAGCTACTCGAGGAGGAACCGGCCACGTGATCCCCGACCCCGCGTTCCCGGCCAGCGCCTGGAGTCTGCGCGAAACCCAGCTGGACCTGGACCGGCTCGCCCAGGCCGAGTCAGTTTTCGCGCTGGGCAACGGGCACATCGGCGTGCGAGCCAATCTTGACGAAGGCGAGCCTCACGGGCTGCCCGGCACCTACCTCAACGGGTGCTACGAATGCCGGCCGCTGCCTTACGCGGAGGCCGGGTACGGCTACCCCGAAGCCGGGCAGACCATCGTGAACGTTACCAACGGCAAGATCATCCGGCTACTCGTCGACGACGAGCTATTTGACCTGCGCTACGGGCGCCTGCTGCATCATGAGCGGACCCTGGATTTCCGGACCGGGCTGCTGCACCGGCAGGTTGAGTGGCGTTCCCCCGGTCACCGCGGCATCCGGGTCCGCAGCACTCGGATGGTCTCTTTTCAGCAGCGCGCCATCATGGGGATCGAATATGAGGTCGAGGTTCTCGACGGCCCGGCCCGCGTTGTCGTCCAGTCCGAACTCGTGGCCAATGAAGACCTGCCGGTCGCCAGCAGCGACCCGCGCGTGGCTGCGGTCCTGGCGCGACCGCTAGAGGGCATCGAGCACCGGGCCGCAGGCGTCCGCGGCTACCTGGCGCACCGTACCCGGCAGAGCGGGCTCCGGCTCGCGGCGATGATGGATCACCTCTGCGAGATAGCCGGCCGGTGGGAGACCGAATGCGAGGCGTTCGAGGATTCCGCGCGGACAACGATTATCGCCGAACTGTCCCCGGGGCAGAAGCTCCGGTTCGTCAAGCTCGTCGCATACGGCTGGTCGGCCAAGCGCTCGGTGCCGGCGCTGCGGGATCAGTGCGGGGCCGCGCTCGCGGCGGCACGCCATACCGGCTGGGACGGAATGGTGGCGGAGCAGCGCGAGTACCTGGACCGGTTCTGGGCGAGCGCCGACGTCCATGTCGACGGCGATGACGGAATACAGCAGGCCGTCCGGTTCAGCCTCTTCCAGATCCTCCAGGCGGGTGCGCGGGCAGAGGGGCGCGCCATTCCGGCCAAGGGGCTGACCGGCCCGGGATACGACGGGCACGCCTTCTGGGACACCGAGAGCTTCGTCCTGCCGGTGCTGACGTACTCTTTGCCCTCCGCCGCCGCGGACGCCCTGAAATGGCGTCACTCGATCCTGCCCCAGGCTCGCGCACGGGCCGAGCAGCTCGGCCTGTCCGGCGCCGCGTTCCCGTGGCGAACCATCGCTGGCGAGGAATGCTCGGCCTACTGGCCAGCCGGCACGGCCGCCTTCCACGTGGCGGCCGATGTAGCGGATGCCGTGGCGCGGTTCCAGCTGGCGGCGGGAGACGACGACTTCGCGCGACGGTTCGGGACGGACCTGCTGGTGGAGACGGCGCGCCTGTGGGCCTCGCTCGGCTATTTCGACCCGGCCGGCGAGTTCAGGATCGACGGCGTCACGGGACCGGACGAGTACAGCGCTGTGGCCGACAACAACGTCTACACCAACCTGATGGCCAAGCGGAACCTGCTCGCGGCCATCGCGGCGCTGACGGGTCCGCACGTCGACAGGTCGCCGTGGCCCGACGTGACGGATGAGGAGCTCAACCTATGGCAGCGCGCCGCCGACCATATGCGGCTGCCTTACGACGAGCGCCTGCGCGTCCACCCGCAAGCTGACGGGTTCACCGATCACGCGGTCTGGGACTTCGCCGAGACGGACGCATCGCAGTACCCGCTGCTCCTGCACTTCCCGTATTTCGACCTGTACCGCAAGCAGGTAGTCAAGCAGGCCGACCTGGTGCTGGCCTTGCTGCGGGCCAGCGAGGAGTTCACCGAAGAGCAGAAGCAGCGCGACTTCGAGTATTACGAGCCGCTCACCGTCCGGGACTCCTCGCTGTCCGCTGGCATTCAGGCCATCATCGCCGCCGAGACCGGCCACCTCGACCTCGCCTACGACTACTGGGGCGAGGCCGCTCTGATGGATCTCGACGACCTTGAGCACAACACCAGGGACGGACTGCACATGGCGTCCCTGGCCGGATCCTGGATGGTGGCCGTCGCCGGCTTCGGAGGACTCAGGGACAGCGGGGGGTCGCTGTCCTTCCGCCCGCGGTTGCCCCACGCCCTGAGGTCTCTGACCTTCAACTTGCTGTGGCAGGGCACGCACCTGACCGTTGCCGTCGGCCCCGGCGAGGTGCGTTACACGTGCAACGGCGAATCGCACATCGACCTGCTGCACTACGGCGAGTCCGTGCGGATCGGTCCGGACGGAACGCAGATCCGGCCCATCCCCGCCCGGGCTGCCCGCCCTCGCCCCCGGCAGCCACCAGGCCGAGAGCCTGCCCAGCGTGGGCGAATCCCCGACGAGACGACCACCAGTGCGGGACATTGATGTTGCGCGCTGGCGGTTGCGCAGCCAGCGCCTGGTCGGGCCCTACGCCAGGTCGGCGGGTGAGGTGGTTGGCTCGCTGCTGGCCGTGCAGGCAGAGAACCCCGGCCCGGCGGCGTGGGCAGTGGCCTGCCGTACGCAGCACCCAGGTCAGGCTGAGCTGGCAAGGCTCCTGGACGATGGCGCCGTCCTGCGCACACACGTGCTGCGGCCGACGTGGCACTTCGTGCGGGCCGAGGACATCGGCTGGCTGCTCGAGCTGACCGCTCCCCGGATCCGGCGGGTCACGGGCCAGCAGCTGCGCGCCGCCCACGGCCTCGACGAGCGTTCCGCTGCCCAGGCGGTCGCCGTTGTCACCCAGGCACTGGCGGCCCGGGGACAGCTGACCCGCGCGCAGCTCGCCGTCGAGCTGCGCGAGCGAGGCTTCGGCGACAGCGGACAGCTGCTGATGATCTTGCTGGTCCACGCCGAGCTGGACGGGCTGATCTGCAGCGGGCGAGTCGTCAATGGCGAGCAGACCTACGCGCTCATGAGCGAGCGGGTGCCGGCGCCGCGCCGTCTCAGCCGCGACGAGGGCCTCGCCGAGCTCACTCTGCGCTACTTCACCGGGCACGGCCCGGCGACGGAGCGGGACGTCGCCTACTGGGCCAGCCTCACCCTCACCGACGTGCGCGCCGGCCTGCAGCAGGTGCGTGACCGGCTCGGCTCCTTCCAGCACGGCGGGCGCACCTACTGGCACGCTCCCGGCGATCCCCCCGACAGGCCGCAGCAGCCTGCGGGCCACCTGCTGCAAATCCTGGACGAGATGTATCGCGGCTACCAGGACTCCCGCTGGGTCCTCGACGCCGCCGGCAACGTGCCGCGCGGCCGGGAAGCCTCAACCGGGATGGCCCTGGTCGACGCCCAGCTCCTCGCCGTCATGCGGCGCACCATCGCCCGGGACCACGTGCGGTTCGACCTGCGGGCCCACCAGAACCTGACCCCGCCGCAGATCCGGGCCCTGGACCAGGCCGCCCGACGATACGGCCGGTACCTGCAGCTCGACGCCAGACTCGGGTGGCTATGACCACCCGGCGCCGCGGACGGGCCAGGGCAGGCCGGAACTGAACGGGCTGACCTCGCGGCGGAGCACCACGCCGTACGGCAACTTATATGTTGATTTATTGATTTGCGCCACCCGCAGGCGAGTTCACCAGTATTCTTCCCTTTAGTCACACCCGGGCAGCCGCTGGCAGAAAAGGGAATAACGCCTGATGAAGCGAGCACCAACGACGGCCCGGTGGCTGGCAGCATTAAGTGCGGTCGCCGTGCTGGCCGGGCCGGCCGCAGCCACCGCCGGTAGCCCGGGAGGCCGGGTCACCATCGGCGTGAACCGGGACGACTGGACTCAGTTCAAGGCCGCCATTCCCCGCGCCCAGGACGTCCGCGTCTACTACGACGCCGAGAACGTCTTTCCGGCTACCTGGCCCACCCGGGCCAAGGGGGCCTGGGTGACGCTCTCCTTGCGCCCCAACCCGTCTGACCTGCTGTCCGGGAAGCTGAACGCCCAGCTCAAAGCGCTCTTCGCGTCGGCACCCGCGCACTCCGAGGTGACCTTCTGGCATGAGAACGAGCCGGGGAATCCGCTCAAGTACGCGCGATCCGTCAACAATGCCCGCGCCAATGTCGCCATGCTGAAGTACGGCGAGAAGCTCGTCAAGGGCACCAAGGTCAGATTCGGGCAGATCATCTGCGCCCCCGCTAACCGGATGCAGAATTGGATCGCGCCCGGGCTCGACTGGTATGGCATCGACCTCTTCGCCAACCCGAACTATGAGAACCAGGACGGGACACTCAGCAAGGCCAAGATCTGGGTGCGCATGAACAACAACGAGGCTGTCTTCCGCGCGAAAACCGGACGGCGCTGGCCCTCGATCCGGTTCGACGAATCGAACGCTCGCCGCGACGTGCACCGGAAGAACTGGTTCACTTACCTAGCTGAATGGCTGCACGGGCACGGCGGGGGCCGGCTGCTCACCAGGTGGACCCGGGTCCGGACCAAGCTAGCCGGGCCGTGGCCACCAAGCCAGCCGGTGATCACGCAGCTCCGCTTGCTGACTTCCCTGTAAATCACGTGGCATAGCCGGCGTCGGCCAGGACGTTGCGGCCAGCGGCAATGCGGCTGGATCTTCGCTGCGGCATGGTCGTCCAGTAGTACCAGATCATCAACGTGATCGACAGCGCCCAGGCTCGGCCACGGAGCCAGGTAGCGTCATCGACGCCGAGTCCTTTCCGGAAGATCTCCCTGGCGGGCGGATCAAGGACCTCCCACGCGACCGCCAGATCGACTGCCGGGTCCCCGATCGACAGTCCGCCGAAGTCCAGCACCGCCGCCAGGCTCCCGGCCCGCATCAGCAGGTTCTCCGCGGCCAGGTCGCCGTGATACCACCGTGGCGGCGGCCGGTCCCTGGCCCCGGGCAGTCTGATGGCTTCGTCCCACAGCCGTTCGGCGGCGTTGAGGTCCAACTCGAAGTCGCCCAGTGCCCGGCAACAGTCGATGTTCTGCCTGGTCACCGCATCCATGGCCGCGAGTGGCTCACCTCGGTACCAGTGCAGGTCCTGGTCGTCGGCCGCGTCGCCAGGTACCTCTGCTTCTCTCAGGGCATGTACCACCGCGGCCAGGCCCGCGGCCAGGTCCCCCCGCCGCGGGTCGGCCGGCGTCTCTGGCGTGACCACCTCAGGGTGCTCCCCGTCGATCCAGCGGACCACCGACCAGCGCTCCGGGTAGTCACAGTCGGGTTCGAACACCGCGACCACCTCAGGGACGCCAACCGGCAACGAAGGCCCGAGAACCGGCAGCCACCTCGCCTCTTTCGAGATCACCGCCGATCCCCCTGGCTGGCGCGGTAGCCGGACGAGCAGCTGCTCCCCCAGCCGGAACAGCGCGTTCGACGAGCCGCTCGACTCCAGCCGCCGGACGGGCAGACCGGCGTACTGAGGCATCGCCCGGTCAACCAGGGCGCGAACCAGCCCGGCCCCGATCGGGATTTCGTTGTCGTGGAGAGTCCTGACCACCCCCGGAGTCAACCTGATCCGCTCGAGCACGGCCACTGATTATCCCTGCTACTGGCGCCGCAATGTGTGACGCTCAGTCGTCGATCGGATGCATGGTGATGGCCATCGTGCCCTTGAAGATCTCTTCGTTCCAGATGAAGAGGAAACCCACGACGAACAGGACGGCCAGCGGCAGGACGACGAGATAGACCCGGCGCTGCCGACCCGCTTTATGCTGCTCGGCGATCCAGCGCGTGACCGGCGGCAGCCTGAGCACGACGAGCGGGATCGAGCACGCCAGGGCCTGGTAGAACTTCTGATGGAAGATCGGGTCGCCGTCTCCCGGGCTGGCATCGATACCGAGGCCTTCGAGCAGCATCAGGTGGACAATCAGCAGCCCCCAGATCACGTACGTCATCCGCTGCAGCGACTTCCAGTACCTGCCGAGCCAACGCTGCGCCGGAGTATTGGCGGTGGCCAGCAGCGGCACGGTCAGCAAGACCGCGGTGAAGCCGACGAGCAAGAAACTGTGCCCCGCCAGCCGACCGAATACCCCGCCAGCGAACAGGGTGGTAATGGAGGCGATCGTGGCGTCGGTGATCGCCGTGATGGCGAAGACGATCCCGTACCACCGGCGCAGCGGGGCGATCCACCGCTGCCTGGTAACCGTGATCACCGGCGTGATGAGCAGGGTGAGGAGCAGGCAGATCTCACCGCCGGTTCCCAGGACGTCGGCCTCGATGCTGGCGAGAACGCCGCTGCTGCCCGCAAGAACAGGACGCGCGATGAAGAACAGCGGAATCAGCGCGGGCAAGCGGAGCAGGAAGAGCATCGCCGACTGCCTGCGCAGGGTCCCGGCTGAGAACACGAAGTCCTGTTTTATCCAGGCCTCTACAGCGGTCTTCGGCATGTGCGCACCTTTCGCGGTACTGCGTGCTGAGTAGTCAGTGCGTGCTTCCACCGGCGTGGCTTCTCGCGGCCGGCCGATGATCGTTGTGGTGATGACGCGGCACAGTGTGGTGCCGGGCGCCCGGCGCGTCGGGTTGCCCTGGTCCCTGGTCTTCCTGACGGCCTGTGCCAGGCGTGCCGCCGGTGCCCGCCGACCGGAACACGAAGAACGGGAAGCCGTGCAGGATCATCTCGGTGGTGCCCGTGGCGGCGCTCAACAACGACAAGCCGATGAACGCGGCCACCACGATCCTGGCGGCCCGGAGTTGCCGGGGCCGCTCGCCGGGTTTCGCCGCCGGAAAGGCCTTCGGCGCGGAGCCCGGTGACGTGCGGCGCCTCGTTCCGCGATCGCGGCCCGGGATGTTATCCGGCTTGGTGGTCGTTCGGGCTTCCGGTGCGCTGGCCCTGGGCGTGGCCCCGGGTCGGCCGCCCGCTGCCGTCCTCGCGGGCGTGGAAGGGGCCGCCTGCACCCGGGATTCGGGCCCGGCCGCACCGGGCCGTGACGGGGTCCCCGGCTCGGCTGGGAACTCGAGCGTCCGCGTGACGAACGCGGCCACCTGACCGAGTTCGGCCGACATGGCCTGCAGCGATGCCCGGAGTTTCTCCGCCTCCTGCTCGGCCGCTTCGCGGACCGAGGTCGCCTGCATGGCGGCCTGCTCGCGGTAGGCAGCCGCTTCCGCGCGGATCCTGTCCGCCTCGGCCTCGGCCTCGGAGAGCAGCAGGCTCGCAACCCGCAGTGCGTCCGAGTGCCGCAGATCCTCCGCGCGCGCCTCGGCCGCCTGCCCGTAGGCAGGCGCAGACGAGGTCGGCGAGGTCGGCGAACGGCGCGGCTGCGGCGCTGGACCCGGCTGGTTCAGCGCTGCATTGCTCGAGCCGAGCGGCGCTGCTGGAACAGGCAGGCCGGGCCCGATCCAACCTGCGGGACCGGCCGACCCGGCGTCAGGCCAGCGCCGGTAGTCCACCGCCTGCTGCGGGCGGCTCGGATGGTCCGCCGGCCAGTCCCGGTAGTCCACCGCCCGCTGCGGGCGGCTCGGATGGTCCGCCGGCCAGTCCCGGTAATCCACCGCCCGCTGCGGGCGGCTCGGATGGTCCGCCGGCCAGTCCCGGTAATCCACCGCCCGCTGCGGGCGGCTCGGATGGTCCGCCGGCCAGTCCCGGTAATCCACCGCCCGCTGCGGGCGGCTCGGATGGTCCGCCGGCCAGTCCGCAGGCGTGGCCATGCTCGACGGCGAGAACAAGTCCGCCGGGGCGGCGGTATCCGCCGGCACTGACGGAGCCGCCGCCGGCGTGCGGGGCTGACCGACCCGAGCGGGTCGGCGCTCGCGCCGTCGTTCATCAGCCCGGCGGCGGCCCCTGCGCGGCCGCCGGACCCGCCGCGCGCCGACCACGGCCAGCGCAGCTGCTATCACGAGCGCCAGAAGGCTGACAAGCACGTCGACCGCCGATGACGAGGATGAGGACGCAGCGCCGGGCCGAGAGGGCGGTCGCGAGGGCGGTGCGGCGCTGGCCGTGGGGGTCGGCTGCGGCAGCGGGCCGAAGTGCACACCCGGTCCGCTAGCGTCTGGCGGCAGTTCGAGCACCCAACCAGGTTCGATAACCCCCGGGTTCTCCAGCCGGCCGCCGTTCGGCTGCAGCCGACCTTTGTTGAGCCTGTAGATCTGCCAGAACCGGCTGGATTGGCCGAGCGTCTGCGCGGCGATTTCGGAGAGGGTCGCAGGCCCGTTGCCTCCGGCCGAGACGACGAAGTACTTGACCGGCGCTGGCGTCGACGTTCGATCGGCTACCGCCGCGCCAGCGGGCGAGCCGATCCAGATGACCGCGAGCAGTGCGAGAGCGGCAAGCACACGAACGGCAAGGCTTCCTGAGACCCGCGACCGGCCATCGCACTCGTGAGTCGGCTGTGACCGGTGTGCCCTTGCGTCCGTCATGTCACCCATAGTCCTTCACCGACCCGTGTGGCCGTCTTTGGGAATGGTGAGCATTAGGCTGACGGCCATTCGCGGGTCACGTTACAACACTTCGATCGGTTACATCTCGATAACACCGAATGGTGTTGAGAAGAGATGGTTCCGCACAGGTCAGCGAGGACGGATCTCCCCGCTCCCGAGGACCTTGCTGCTGCCGACAGCCCGGCCAGATCTTGATGGGTGGGCGACGACCAACATAACCGTGCAATTGCCTCAAACCGTGATGACTATCTTCCCCCGGGCGTGGCCTGCTTCGAGATACCGCATCGCTGCGCGGGCCTCTCCCAGCGGGTACGTCCGGTCGATGACCGGCATGACTTTCCCGGCTTCGACAAGGTCCTTCAGGATGAGCAGGTCCTGAAGGTTCCACTTGGTGACGAACGGGGGCAGATGTTGGCTCACGAACGGTGACAGCACGCGCGCCCGGTACGCGCGACCCAGCCCGTTGATCCAGCGGCCGGCCGATCCGCCGATGATGACGAGAGTTCCCGCGGAGCTGAGCGCGCGCCTGCAGTCTGACAGCGACCGGTCCGCGGTCTCGAGGATGAGATCGTAACGGTGCCCGCTCTGAGCGAAATCCTCGTGGGTGTAGTCGATGACCTGGTCGGCGCCGATCGATCGGACCAGGTCCACGTTCCCGGTGCTGCACACGCCAGTTACCTCGGCGCCGAAAGACTTCGCGATCTGCACGGCGAATGTTCCCACGCCTCCCGACGCGCCGTTGATCAGGACCTTCTGCCCGGCCTTGACCTGGCCCGCGTCGCGCAAGGCTTGCAGGGCCGTCAGCGCGGCCAGCGGCATGCCGGCCGCCTGCTCGAAGGTCAGGCTGGCCGGTTTCAGCGCCAGCAAGTCCTCCGAGACACACGCGTACTCGGCGCAGCCACCCGTATCAACCGGCGCCGGACGGTCCGGCCGATGGGCTGTCCGCGTCCGCCCGAATACCTCATCACCCGGGCTAAATCGCCTCGCCTTCTTGCCGACCGCTTCAACCTGCCCGGCTATGTCACTGGCCAGGACGGCGGGTCTTGGTGCGCGCAGCCCGAAGATCATGCGCGCGATGTACGGTAGGCCACGCATGATGTGCCAGTCAGCCGGGTTCACGGCTGCCGCGTGGACGCGTACCAGCACCTCGCCGTCTCCAGTGATCGGCATGTCGATCTCCGCTAGGTCCAGCACGTCGGGCGGGCCGTACCGGCGGTAGACGATGGCCTTCAATGTTTCCTCTGATCCGCTGACGGGGCTGGCGCCCGGAGCTCATCCGCACGTCAGGTCACTCCCCGCGCGGCGGGCCGGCTCCCAGCTCCGCGGCGATCTGCGCGGCCCAGGCCTCGATGGCCGGCCAGTCACGGAAGTCGCCGGCCGGCAGGGCACCCCGCGCGGCCGGCATGCGCTGCACGAACCGCTCGCCCAGACCGACCGGGGCAGCATCGGGGTCGTAGGCGCCGAAGAAGATCTGCTCACCCCGTGGCTGGAGCAGCTTCGTGAGCTCGTCGAACTCCTTGGGCCGAGTGGTCTGAAGGACGTCCCGGCCATCCTTATCCACCAGGTCGGTGCCGAGCGGGCCGCTGCTGAACAGCCACACCGGCCGCGCCGCGAGCTCTTTGCGATGACGCCGGGAGAACGCCACGGCTGGCTTCAGCCAGTGGAACATATAAGCTGCGCCGCCGAGGACGACCGCATCGTAGGACTCGACATCCTCGACGTCCTCAACGGGCCGGGCCTCGGCTGACACGCCCGCCGTGGTCAGGGCGGCCGCGATCCGTTCGGCGATCCCGGCCGTGGCGCCGTGCCGGGTGGCATAGGCGACGAGGACTCTCATGGGCATCTCCGCTTCGGTGCCGCCGGGCGATTCGTGACGCTCCGCTACCTGCAGCCTCACGGCCAGACCCGTGGCCCGCCAGGGCCGAACGTCACGATAAAGGCCGCCCGGCAGCGGCCCGCAGGCTCCGGCCGGTTAGGCAGAGACCGCTAGCGCGAAGGGGAGGACGGCGGGGGCGCCTGCCTCGCGGAGCAGCTTGGCGGCGACGGTCATGGTCCAGCCGGTTTCGATCCGGTCGTCGACCAGCATGACCGGGCCGGTGAGCTGGGCTACTGACTCCGCCAATGCCTCCGGCAGCACCAAGTCCCGCCACAGCGTCCGCAGTCGCTGGGCGCTGTTGAACTGGCGCGGCGTCGAGGTGCCGGTCGCGTAAGCCAGGCTGCCCAGGCAGGGGATCCGGCCGATCGCGGCGATCCGGTCGCCGAGGCCGGCCACGAGGCGGGGGCGGCTTCTGGACGGGACGCAGACGACGGCGGCCGGGCGAGCCGCCCAGTCCCAGTCGGCCAGTACGGCCACGACGGCAGCTAGCAGGTCGTCCGGGGCCGGCCCGTCGGCAGGGCCGGCCTCAGTGCCGACGGCCAGCAGGGTGCGCAGCCGGGATCCCCAGCCCAGGTCGGTCAGCCGTCCCACGGCGCGGCCCGTCTCGGCCAGCAGGTTCGCGCCGATCTTCCCCGAGGCGGTGATGCCCAGGTCCGACATGCCGGCGGGCCACATCTTCCGCGGCGGCACCTGCACGCCGGGGCGAGTCAGCCGCTTCCGCGCCGCGTCGGCGCCCGATGGCGAGACGCTGACCGGCCAGTGCCGTCCCGTGCAGTTGTCACACCGACCGCACGGCGCGGCGTCCGGGTCGTCGAGTTCGCGCCGCAGGTACTCCATCCGGCAGCCCTCGGCCGCGAGGTAGCCGAGCATGGCCTGCTGCTCGCGGCGCCGTTCGGCCGCTACCTGCGCATAGCGGTCCGCCTCGTACACCCAGGTCTGGCCGGTCGCCTCCCAGCCGCCGGTTACCCGGCGGACCGCGCCATCCACGTCGAGGACCTTGAGCATCATCTCCAGCCGACTGCGCGAGAGGTCGACCCGCGTCTCCAGCGCGGCGAGTGAGAGCGGCCGGCCGGCGTCGGCCAGGGCCGCGAGAGTCATCCGGACGACATGCTCGCGGGGGAAGGCGAGCGAGCCGAAGTAGGCCCAGATGTCGGCGTCCTCGCGGCCGGGCAGCGCGATCACGTCGGCCCGGGCTACGCCCCGCCCGGCCCGGCCGATCTGCTGGTAGTAGGCGACCGGCGATTGCGGCACACCGAGATGGACCACGAAACCCAGATCAGGCTTGTCGAAGCCCATGCCGAGCGCGCTGGTCGCGACCAGTGCCTTGAGTTCGTTGGCGAGCAGGGAGTCCTCGGCAGCTCTGCGTTCCGTATGGTCGTCTTTTCCCGTGTAGGCCGCGACATCGAACCCGCGCTCGCGCAGGAAGCCGGCCGTCTCGTGCGCCGCGCCGACGGTGAGCGTGTAGATGATGCCAGATCCCGCGAGGTCATCCAGGTACTCGGCCAGCCAGGCGAGCCGCTGCTGCGGGCCGGGCAGGCTGACGACCGCCAGGTGCAGGCTCTGGCGGTCCAGCGGCCCGCGCAGGATCAGCGTCTCGCTATCCGCTGCGACATGACCAACGGCCAGTTGCTCGGCGACGTCACGGGTCACCCGGGCGTTCGCGGTGGCCGTGGTCGCCAGCACCGGCACGCCCGGCGGCAGTTCGGCGAGCAGCGTGCGCAGCCGCCGGTAATCGGGCCTGAAATCATGTCCCCAGTCGGAGATGCAGTGCGCCTCGTCGACCACCAGCATCCCGGTGGCGGCGACCAGCTTGGGCAGCACGTTGTCGCGGAAGCCGGGATTGTTCAGACGCTCCGGGCTCACCAGCAGGACGTCGACCGCGCCGGCCGCGACCCGCGCGTAGACCTCGTCCCACTCATGCGTGTTCGCCGAGTTCACCGTCACCGCGCGGATCCCGGCCCGCTCCGCCGCCTCGATCTGGTTGCGCATCAGGGCGAGCAGCGGCGAGACGATCACCGAAGGGCCCGCGCCCCTGGCCCGTAGCAGCGCGGTGGCTGTGAAGTAGACCGCCGACTTGCCCCAGCCGGTTCGCTGCACGACCAGAGCCCGCCGCCGGTGCGTGACCAGGGCATCGATGGCCACCCACTGGTCCTCGCGCAGACGTGCGTCGGGACCGGCGAGCGCGCGCAGGTACCGTTCCGCCTCACCCCGCAGATCGCGTGCCGTGCCCGCGTCGCTTGTCATGCCTTCCTTCGTATCAGGCCGCCATGACCTTCACGCCCAGGACGCCGCTCAGCGCTGCGCCGCAGGCTCGGGCAGCTTAGGCGAGACCCTTCTTCCTGAGTCTGCTCAGCTTGCGGCGGCTCCGCCTGGGGTCGCTCTTGTCGAAGCGCACCGTGCCATCGGAATCGACCTCGAGAGCGACGATCTCTCCCGGCCCCGGCGGATTCCAGTCGACGGTCCTGATGTGCGGGTCGTGCACCACGGCGCGCATCGTCGGCGGCGCATCCGGCTGGTCAGCCGGACGGACGTCGATGAGGTACTCGTGGTGGAATATGTCGCCGTACTGGCCCTTGGTCATGCCGGTTATCTTGCTGCTGACCACGGTGCCCGCGGCCTTCTCCCACTGATGGCCCAGCATCGCGTACCTCGCAATCAGTCCTCCCGATCCCCGGGCCCGTCTTCCTCAACATCAGGCCCGTATCCGGCGCTGCTCAGCATCCGGCGCAGGTCAACAACCGTCTGGGTGTCGATGTCCTTATCGGCAGGGACGTCGAAGAATTCGGTCCCGGTTCCGACGGTAACGGCAACCATGCCGTCGCGGTGCTCCACGACCGAGCCGATCGCCCTCAGCAAAGACATCACGGCATGCCACTCGATGTTGTGGCTCACGGGATGCTGGAAGATCTGGCGCAGCGTATTGCGGTGATGATTGTTGAGGTGCACTGGCTCTGGCGTCGATGACATCCGGGCTCCTCTCTGCACATGCCACCCTAGCCCGCAGCCGGGATGCGGCGCGGACCAGGCGGCGTGGCCCGCCGCGGGTGCCGCTGCACGGACGCTGCACGACGCGAGGGTCATCCGCCTTCGGGGATACTTCGACCCATGACGACGCCGAACGGGAACGATCCGTCCGGAGGGCTGCTCTTGATCGCCATCGTTGAGATGGCGCACGGGAGTGCTGCGACCGGACAGGAGTACGAAGACACGGTACTGGGGCTGCTAGATCGGCACGGTGGCTCGGTCGAGCGCCGCGTGCGCAGCATGGATTCGGCCACCGAGGTGCACATAATCCGGTTCCGTTCACGCGCTGGATATGACTCCTTCATGGTTGACCCGGACCGGCTCGAGCATCGCGACAGGATCGGCGACGCTGCGCCCACCACGCGGGTGCTTGAGGTACGTGAGGTGTAGGCGTACACGCTCCGTTCGAAGCCCGCACTCAACTGCCGCGTCGCGGTGTCGGATCGGGGCCGTGTTGTTCGTAGCAGGGGTGAGTGGTCGCCCACGAAGGACACCGCGAACCGCAGGAGATGATCTGAGATGGAGCCCATCGCCCGCCGCCTGTACCGGCTCGTGGAACCGATCCACCTGGTCACCTACTTCTCCGCCGAGCCGACCGATGTGCTCATGGCGCTCGGCTACCGGAACTACTGGGACGGCTACTTCGCCGGACGGGCCGCACCGCTGGGCCGGGTCCCGGCCGAGGTGGTGCACGCGATCTTCTACAACTTCGCTGACGGCGAGGTGTCCCGCCACATCCCCCGCGTCTGGGACACCGCCACTCCCGAGGAGGCGCTCGCCGCTCGCGAGCGAGGCAGCGCCGCGGCACTGAGGCGGATCCTCGGCGACCTCGCCGACGCCCCTGCTCTGGCGCGTGCCGCCGAGCTCGCCACCAAGGCGGCGACCGGCGCTCCGACGGAGGGACGGGTCCTGTACGCCGCGCTGCGGGCGCTCCCCGCTCCCGAAGAGCCCGTGGCCCGCCTCTGGCATGCGGCTACGCTGCTCCGCGAGCACCGCGGCGACGGTCATATCGCCGCGTTGGTGGCCGAGGGCATCGGCGGGACGCAGGCCCACGTGCTCCACGCTCTCTCCGAGGGCATCCCCGCGGAGAAGTTCGGCCGAGTCCACCACCTCCCCGGGGTGCGGCTGGCGGCGGTTGTGGACGGAATGCGCGCCCGCGGCCTCATCGGGGACTCCGGCTGGCTCAGTAACGCCGGCCGGGAGAGCAAACTGCGGATCGAGTCACTCACCGACGACCTCGCGGCGCCGACGTACGACACCCTGACGCCGAGCGAACTCAGCCAGCTCGCCGCGGACCTCGAGCCCATCTCCGCGGCGCTCGACGCTGCGGGCTCGCGGTAGACCCCGCCCCGGCCACGCCAGGCGCGGCCAAGCGGGACGCGAGCGGCCCTGCCCCGGACTGCAGCCCTGCCGATGGCGTGCCGCGAGCCGCGCCGACGAACATCCGCCAGCTGACGGATGTCTTGCCCTGCAATTGTCATGAGAATTGCAATGCACGTTGTCGATCCAAGGCCTGGCTCGTACCAGTCAGCGGAGCTTCGCCGGGGAGCCGGGTGACTCGGAGGGCAGGTCAGAGATGACTAAGGTTGCTGCTCGGATTTCAGGTGCCATTGCCGCCCGCAGCAGGGCCAACAAGAGCCGGGATCACACCAGTGACCGCCTGCGCGAGCCGACTAGTACCAGCCTGCTGCGTCGCGTCCGCCTGCGATCGGTCCTGCAGCCAGACACAGGCGGCTGGTCATGCCCCGACTGCGGGTTACCGACCCAGGACCCGGTCGCCATCCGGCTCGGCTTTTGCGCCCGGTGCCATGAGTTCACCGGCATGTGCGCAGCGGGCCGGAAGATCGTATGTTCCGATGTGATGTCCATGACGACCTGGCACACGCCATGCACGAATCTCGGCGCTTCAGCCTGGCAGATCTCGCAGGGCGCAATATCCCGCGTGGCGCTGTTGTGCCCTCAGCACGACGCCGAAGTCAGGGCCCGCAGCACATCATCGTGGCTCAGCGAAGCGATTCCGCTGAACCGTATAGCACCCCATGACGTCGGCGCGCCGCCGAGCGGCTCACAGTGTGAAGAGCCAGCATAGTGGCCACGATTCCAGCTACTTCATCCTTCGAATAGCCACACAGACGGAACTCATCTTCCCCGGTCCATACGACCAGTCGCTCAGTCTGAGCGGAATCAAGGTGGAGTTCCTTGCGGCAGCGCGCTGCGGAGCGAAGGCGGGTGCGTGGAAGAAAGCGGCTGCGGCCTGCATGGTTATCTTGCTTCAAGGAGTCCTACGATGGCCCATGACGCCCTTCTAAAGGATGATCATGAAACTGGCAGAACCTGGCCTAATCGCGGTATTGAGCCGCCGCGATGCCATTTCAGCGGGTGGTCTTGCGGTCGCAGCCACGGTCGGCCCCGGCTCAGCGCCTGGAAACCGCATCATCTTCGGCGCGAACCTGGGCGCCTACCCGAAGCTCAATGCCGCCGTCCCGCGGGCGATCGGCCTCAGAATGTATTTCGGCGTCGAGAACCAGTTCCCGACTGCATGGCCGGATCCTTATCCTGGCGCATGGATAACGCTTTCACTCCGGCCGAATCCCGGCGATCTGCTTTCTGGCAAGCTAGACGACCAATTAAAGGCAGTCATAAACTCTGCGCCTGCGCACTCCGAGCTGACGTTCTGGCACGAGAACACCACCGGAAACCCGCTTGGCTACCCGTCCTATGTCAACAACGCACGCGCCGCCATCAGAATGCAACTCTATGGTCACGGTCTCTGCCGGGGAACTCACGTCCGGTTCGGCGTGATCACATGCGGACCTGCAATCCAGCAGATAGATTGGCTCGCACCCGGCCTGGACTGGTACGGCGATGATCTGTATGAGTTCCCCCGGTTGCGCAGCCCGGACGCTGCGATGAGGCGGGCAAAGGTCATCTACCGGCTAAATTCGAACCTCGATGCATGGCGACGAAGATCCGGCAGGCGCTGGCCCGCCATCCGGATCTGCGAGACCAATAGCCCCTTCGACTCGCACCGCGAGACCTGGCTCACCTGGGTCGCACGGTGGATGGCCGGGCACAACGGACGTCGAATACTGACCTACTGGAACCCCGACGCTGGCGTGGCCCAGGGCGGCCTGTCCGGGCCGTGGCCGCCCAGCGAGTCAGTCGTCAGACGGCTTCGCCGGCTCTCCGAGGAGTACAGGGGGACCAGTGCCGAGACGCCGTGGAATTTCCGAGATGTTCGGCGATGACCCAGCGCGCTGAGCGGCAAGTACCGGTCCTCGCCAACCGGATCTGGCGAGCGGCCCGCGCAATTGGCCTGGCGTCACCTTTCAGCTACTTCTCAGTATCCGCTCAGGATCGGTATTGACCACCTTTGTCCCCGTAGCTACGTTCAGGCCAGGGTCGCACAACGTGGTGCGGCTCAGGCCTGTTCTGGCACCAAGCCCGTGCAGGCCAGCTACCCAAGCGAGCAGTCAGAGAGGGAGCAGCATGAGCCTGCGTGCCCCAGTCCGGCGATGGGCTATCCGAGCCAGCACAGCCGCGGCCACCGCAGTCGTCTTAACTGTCGGCTTGCAATTCTCGGCCGGCGCCCTGGCCGCTACCAGTTCGGCGACTTCCGCCAGCGGGATGGCCGCCGGCCATCCAGGGCCGATATCCGCCAAACTCTCGGAGAGGATGTTCTCATCGGCTGACCCGTACGCTCCGGCTCATCACCACAAGTACCGGCACGGTGCCGTCCCGACCATCTCCAGGCTGGCCAAGATGCGCGCCTGGGCGCTAGCGCATCCGGGCAACAATCCGGCGCTGAATTCCAGCGCGCTGTCTTACGGCGGCGGTATCGACGGAATCGGCGTCACCACCGGCGCGGAGAAGGTCTACCTGGTCTTCTACGGTTCCCAGTGGGGTACCCAGAGCACCAACGCCCAGGGCAATATCACGTTGTCCGGTGATCCCAGTGGCGTCGCGCCTTACCTGCAGTCGCTCTTCAAGGGCCTAGGTACCGGCAACGAACTTTGGTCAGGCGTGATGACGCAGTACTGCCAGGGCGTCTCAGCCGGCACCCAGACCTGCCCGGCAGGCAACACGCAGCACGTCGGCTACCCGACCGGTGGCGCGCTCGCTGGTGTGTGGGTGGACGAGAGTGCCGCGTCCCCGAGCGCCGCGACCGGGCACCAGCTAGGCGTGGAAGCGGTCGCCGCTGCCTCGCACTTCGGCAACACCACTGCGGCGCTGAACCGCAACGCTCAGTACGACATCATCTCCCCGCACGGCACCAACCCAGACCACTACAAGACGGGCGGATTCTGCGCGTGGCACGACTACAACGGCGACACCACCCTGTCTGGCGGCGCGGTCAGCTCCTCGGTCGGTGATGTCTCGTTCACCAACATGCCGTACGCGGTCGACGTCGGCGCCTCCTGCGGCGTGAACTTCATCAACGCGGGCAGCGCGGGCACCTTGGACGGCATGTCCATCGTTAACGGTCACGAGTACGCCGAGACCGTTACCGACCAGAACCCGGCCGGCGGCTGGACCAACTCCTCCTCGGGCGAGGAGAACGGTGACCTATGTGCATGGAGCCAGGGACCAGGCGCTCCGGCGGCTAACCTGTCGCTGACCACCGGCACCTTCGCCATGCAGTCCACCTGGGGCAACGACGGCGCGGGCGGCGGCGACTGCGAATTCAGCCACGCCATCGTCAGCAACGGCGGCGGAGGTAACACCGTCACGGTCACCAGCCCTGGCAACCAGACAGGCATGGTCGGCACCGCGGTCAGCTTGCAGGTCAGCGCCAGCGACTCGGCCTCCGGCCAGACCCTGACCTTCTCGCAGACCGGTCTGCCCGCCGGGCTGTCCATCAGCTCCTCTGGCCTGATCACCGGCACGCCGACCACAGCAGGGACCAGCTCGGTCACGGTGACCGCCACAGACACCACCGGCGCACACGGATCGACCACGTTCAGCTGGACGATCCGCACCAGCGGTGGCGGTGGTTGCACCAGTTCCCAGCTGCTTGGCAATCCGGGCTTCGAGACCGGCGCAGCCGCACCATGGGCATCAACCGCAGGCGTCATCAACCCCAACGGTGCCGGTGAGACCTCGCATAGCGGCACCTGGTACGCGTGGCTCGATGGCTACGGGACGACGCACACCGACACGCTGTCGCAATCTGTGACGATCCCGGCCGCTTGCACGGCGTCGACGTTCAGCTTCTGGCTGCACATCGACACCGCAGAGACGACCACCTCGACGCAGTTCGACAAGCTGACCATCACCGCCAACGGCACCACGCTGGCGACCTTCTCCAACCTCAACGCCGCGAGCGGGTACACGCAGCACACGTACTCGCTGTCTGCCTTCGCCGGCACTACGGTGACCATCAAGTTCAGCGGCACCGAAGACAGTTCGCTGCAGACCTCATTCGTGGTTGACGACACGGCGATCACCACCCACTGACCACCTCCATTCCCGGTCTCCGGCGCTTGCGGCCCGTGCCTCCGGCACGGGCCGCAGGGCGCGAGACGGCATCAGGTAATGCGGCCCTGGCCGCCTGGCTCAGAACCCACTCGGTGGCGAGCGCCGCAACGATGGCCAGGCCCCGGCTGCCGTCTGGCTGATGTGCTTGCGGTGCTTCTATGGCCGCTGTAGCTTCCTGAGGTTCAGTCGTTCGCGTCCTTCTTGGCTGATGCCGATGACGAGGAATAGGTCAGGTGGTGCCACGATGGACTCGCTCGCCACGCCGGAGGCCGCGAAAGCGGTTCGCCGGATTGCGGACTCGGTGATATCCCGCCGCGAGGCCATGTCGGCCGCGTTGGTGGTGGGGGCGGTCGGCCTCGCCCCGGCGCGTCTGCGGTCAGCGTCGCCATCCTCTTCGGCCTCGGCGCCGTCAGCGAAGATCGTCTTCGGCGCGGACAGGAGTGGTTACGACGGGCTGCACGCGGCGACGCCGCTGGCAGTCGGGCTCCGCTGGTACCTCAACGGCGAGAATGAGCTCCCTTCTGCATGGCCGGACATCCATCCCGGCACGCACATGACGCTCTCGCTGCGGCCCAATCCGGCCGACTTGCTTTCCGGAAAGCTGGACCGCCGGCTGAAAGCGATCATCGACTCGGCTCCGCCGAACTCCGAGCTGACGTTCTGGCACGAGAACACGACCGGGAACCCGCTGCGCTATCCGCACCACGTCAATAACGCCCGCGCCGCGGTCGGCATGCAGAAGTACGGGAAGAAGCTGTGCGCCGGCTCCGGCGTTCTCTTCGGCGTGATCACCGTCGGCCCGGTGATTTACCAGCGGAACTGGATCGCGCCGGGCCTGGACTGGTACGGCGACGACCTGTACGAGTTCCCCAAGCTGCGCGGCCCGCACAACAGCTTTGATGCGGCCAAGGTGATTGCCCGGCTCAACCAGAACCTCGCCGCCTGGCGGACAGCATCCGGCCAGCGCAGACCCGCGGTCCGGATCTGCGAGACGAACAGCCCGTACGACTCCCACCGCTCCGAGTTCTTCGCCACGATCGCGCACTGGCTAGCCGGCCACAACGGCAACAGGATGCTGACCTACTGGAACCCGCGCGGGAGCCTGGCCAACGGCGGAGTGTCGGGACCCTGGCCGCCTAGTAAGCCCGTCATCGGACGGCTGGTCTCGCTCGCGGGGCAGTACGACTGGAAGTAGCGCTTCACTGGTGACGGGGTTTCCAGTACTCGCAGAGCCCGTGAAGGTGGTTGAAACTGCGGCAACCAAGCGCAAAGCAACGCACCTGACGTGCTCCGAGTCCCGCCGCGGCCCGGTCAACCTGGTCACCGGGAGTACCGGGCCTGGCGGATGGCGCGAGGCTTTCGCCTGTCGGGTGGCCTCGCCTGGCACGACAGTAGGATTACGTTCCTACCACGCGCTAGCATGGCGTCATGACCGTCCGGAAGCTATCGATCTCCGTTCCCGCCGAGGTCGAGGAGACCATCAAGGCCGCGGCCGCGGACGAGGGCAAGCCCGTCTCGGCCTGGCTCGCCGAGGCGGCCACCGAGAAGGCCCGCGCCGCCGCCCTCCACGCCGCCGGACGCGCCGCCGCGCGCGAGCTGATCGCCGAGTACGAGCACGAGCGCGGCCCGCTGCCCGCTGAGTCCCGGAGGCGGGCAAGGGAATTCCTCATCGAGTCGGGCCTGCTCGACGACGAGCGGCCGCTGGCCGCCAGCTGATGGCGGCCATCGTCTACGACACCGGGGCGCTGCTGGCGGCCGAGCGGCGCAACCCTGACTTCCTTGCCCTGCACGACGAGGTCACCGCCGCCCGCATCCGGCCCCTTGTGCCCATCGTCGTGCTGGCCCAGGCCTGGCGCGGCGGACCCCAGCAACAGATCTCCCGCGTACTGAAGGGCTGCGACATCATCGCCGACGACGAGCGGACCGGACGCGCCGCCGGCGTGGCCTGCGCCGCCGCCGGGACCAACGACGTCGTCGACGCGATCGTCATCGCCACCGCCGTCCGCCACCAGGCCCCCATCGTCACCAGCGACCCTGGCGACCTAGCCCGAATCGCCGACGCCATCGGTGTCAAGATCAGCCTGTACCCCACCTGACCAACCAGAACAAGAGTCCGGACAAACCCGCGACAGCGAGCCAACGGATACCGGCGAGCGAACGATATCGTGGCAGCGCTCGCCGACCCGGCGGGTATCGGGCGCCGGTCCGCCGGGTGATGTCGGTCAGGCTGAGCCTCGCCGACCCCATCGGCATCAAGATCCAGCTCTGCCCCACCTGACACGGCCAGCCGACCCAAGCAGCCCCATCGGCGGCATCCCGAACAGTGGCGTACGTTACGCTGCCGGGGCAAAATGGCCGGGTGGCGTCCGACGGGTTCACCATGTCGGGAATGCTTCCCCTGCGCGACACAGATCCGCGCCAGGTGGGTGCATACCGGTTGCTCGGGCGCCTGGGCGAAGGCGGGCAGGGCGTCGTGTTCCTGGCTGACAGTCCTGCTGGAAGCCCGGCGGCGGTCAAGCTCCTGCCGCCAACAACGGACCCACAGGTCCGGAGCCGCTTCCTGAAGGAGGTTGCCGCAGCGCAGCGGGTCGCCAGGTTCTGCACCGCGCAAGTCCTGGACGCGGGGATCTTCGAACGGCGGCCGTTCATTGTCAGTGAATATGTCAACGGGCCGTCGCTGATAGAGGTCGTGGAACAGCTCGGACCTCGCAGAGGTGCCGCGCTCGAGCGCATCGCCGTCGCGACACTGACCGCGCTCGGCGCCGTGCATGCAGTTGGCATGGTGCACCGCGACTTCAAGCCCGCGAATGTCCTCCTCGGGCCCGACGGACCGGTGGTGATCGACTTCGGGCTGGCGACTGTTCCCGGCATGACCACCACCGGCATGTCTGGCCAGGCGATCGGAACTCCGGCATTCATGGCTCCCGAGCAGCTGGCCGCAGAGCGTGTGACCGCGGCGGCTGATATGTGGTCCTGGGGCGTTACGATCGCGTTCGCAGGCACCGGTCAGTTGCCCTTCAAGGGCGAGTCGCTGACAGCCACGGCGTTCGCCATTCTTCACTCCGATCCAAATGTCGGCCGGCTTCCCGAACCACTTGGCTCGCTCGTCCATCGCTGTCTCAGCAAGGACTCAGGTGTCAGGCCGTCGGCCCGCGAGGCGCTCCGCGAGCTGGTAGCGGCCGGAGTGCCGCTCATGGGCCCGATGCCGCCGATGACCTCTGATCTCGCAACGGACGAGAAGACAGCCAGCTCAGAACAGGCGTCTTCCGCTCCGCCCGAGCCTGCGTCTGCCGATCCTCCTCAGCCGCGGCGCGGCAGCGGTAATGGCCCGGCCAGCGGCGCTCCGGCGTCCAGGCGGCGGTCGGGGCGGCGCGGGACTGGCCTGGCCTCCCGGCGGCGCTGGCGTGCGGCTGTGCTTCTGACCGTGCTGATGCTCGTCGCCGGCGGGCTCGTGTTCACCCTTGCCCGCCGAGGCGTATCGGCGGGTGGCCATGCCGGGATCAGCCAGAAGCTCGCCGCTGAGGCTGCGGTTAGAAAGCAAGCCATCACCTGGACGCTTCATCAGGTCAGCCGCGCTGCGCTCGTATCCTGCGACCGCCAGGTCTGCGCGGACCTGGCCAACAACGGATTCCCGCCCGCGAACCTGTTGCGGCTCGGATCCGCGTCGAACGACCCCCTCGACTCTGACCTGGTGATCGCCACTGCCGATATCCGAGCCCAGTTCGGCGGCCGGCTGGCCTCTGTCTACGCTCCGGCCGTCATCGCGAGCTTCGGCTCGGGAAGCGCCAGGATCGACATCAGGCTCGTCTATCCCGGCGGCGCCAAGAGCTATCGCGGCGTTGAGCACGTAGCGCAGCGCGCCAGGATAGTTGCCGATGCGCAATTGCTGACCAACAGCAATATCTCGCTGTCGGCCACAGCCAGGGCGGAACTTCTCCGCGGCGAGGTCGACCCGCGGCTGCCGACGCTCATAGTTCCCATGGCCGCTAGCCACCCGTTGCGCATCGTGGGCTTCTTCAACCAATCGCCTGGCGGCGGACCTGCCAGCCTCCTGCGGTGGGTAGAGGTGGCCACGGCCGTCCCGGCGGCGCACCTTACGCGTGCGGCATATGCGCGCTGGATGAGAGCGTTCATCGATAATCAGCGAGCCGAGTACCGCCCTTCGTGGGCGGAGCGGGTCACGCTGGCTGATGGCCACACCGTGCTGCGGATTGGCTACGGCGCGCCGAGCCCGCTTCGCTAGCGGACCGTCACCGGGCCTCGGGGCTTGAACGCAGCACGGCCGACGGCGCTGACCTGCCCTTGGCCGGGCCGCGTCGCAACGTGGCCAGGGCTAGCCCCATGGCCGCGGCGGTCTCGGCTCGCGTTCGGATCACCGCCGCTGCTTATCGAGGGTCCAGGGCAGGTTCACAGCCTGACACCTTGATCTGGCCGTCAGACCGACTCGGAGGCAAGTGCCGGAAGAGACAGGAAGATAACTCCCATCTAATGTTCTATGTAAGTATGGACAGGAATTAAGTGGCATGATTAAGATGAATCAAGAAGGTGGACGGTGCAGGACCTTCCCGCGAGCCGCCCGCAGGAGCGACTAGACTTCTTATGTCTTCTTCGAGTAAGGGTGGTCGCCGACCGGTGGGGGGATTGGCGGCTCGCGGGAAGGACGGTCAGATGGCCGGTGAGGACTGGCGGCGGCTCGCCGATTACGTCGTTGCCCGCCGGGTCGAGCTGGGCATGCGGGACAGGCGGACATTTGCCGAGGCGACCACGGTGACCGAGCGGACGCTCGGAAAGCTCGAGAACGGCCAGCGGGTGTCCCCCAGCACTCTCGCTATGGTGGAAAATCGCCTCGGCTGGGCCCCAGGCTCGTGCCGGCGGATACTGGCAGGCGGCGAGCCTAACGCGGCATCGCGGGACAGCGGGCGCTCCGAATACGAGGACCCGACCCTCTGGCACATCGCGAGCACGCCGGGGCTGCCCCCCGACGTAGTCCGAGGTCTCGTCGCACTGGCCCGGAACTGGCGGGAGGGCGAGGACCGCTCAGGGGAGCAGGCCCGGCGGCAAGCTTGATCGATGGCCGCTCGGCAAGGACAAGCGGACAGGTGCAAGGAAGGCTCGGGAGCCAGCGCCGACGCCACGTCAGAGTGAGAGTCGGCCTCGCCGTATCGGAGGTTAGCGCGCCGCCACGACCATTACGCCGTAATGGGCTTCGTCTTTCAGGTCGAGCAGGCGCAGCAGAACCCTCGCCAGGTTTGCCCCGTCCGGAGTTGCGGTGCGGAGCAGGTCGGCTGCGCCGCGGTGGTCATCGCCCCGGTGGCGGGATCGCAGCCGCGCGCAGCAGATGCTGTCTGATGCCGCGATGCCCGCCAGCACCGCGAGGCCGGCCGCGACGTTCAGATACTCGTCGCGCCCGCGAAGACGAGGTAGACCGAGGCGCAGAGCAGGCCCGCGAGCATCGCCCCGGCGGGCTGGGAGCCGAGCAGCAGGGCAGTTTCGTACCACGCGGCGAGCGTGCCGAGGGCGTAGGCGGCGACGGCCGCGCCGGCGCTGACAGTGACCCGAGGGCGATCAGCTGCCACATGCAGGCTGCGCGAGTGCGCAGGAACGTGGACAGTCCGCGGCGGGCGTCGAAGGTGAGGGCGCCGGCCGCGATGACGATGACGACGATCAGGCCCGTCTGGCTGACCTGGCTGACGTAATTGGTGATGCCGTCTTTTGGCGTGGGCTGGGTAACGACGACCTGCGGCGTCAGTGTCGGCGCCCGGGCCACTGGTACAGCCACTGCGCATAAGACCGGGATTCATCGGGGCCTGGTTGCACCTCTCCGGGCATGGCGTGGGCGAACACGAGCGCGGCGGTGGCCTGGAGTTCGCCGTGGAGCAGATCGGCGGGGCCGGTCGCCTCGAAGCCCAGGGTCCACCAGTCCTGGCCACTTGTGTGGACCTCGGTGAGTTCCACCTCGCACCGCGGCTCCTCGCCCGGCCCCGGGGCGCGGGTCACGATCTGCCCGCTGGCCAGCGAGAACCGGCTGATCCGCCGCTTCTTGCGCACGAGCCGCCAGCCGCGCTCCTGACCGCTGCCAGGGGGGAGCGTGCTGAACGGAAAGGACCACTTGTGCCAGGACTCCATACGGCCGCGGGCGCGGCCCGCCACCTCCAGGATTCCCGGGCTGCCGCGGTAGGCCTTCACCTCCAGCGCCCCGCCTCCGCGGACCTTCACCGACAGCCCGGGCAACTGCGGATCCATCAGGTAGCTGTCCTCGCGTGACTCCGTCCCGGCCGGGAACCGCCCGAACCATCGGGCCACCGCAGTCTCGAACTGGCCCGGGAAGATCCAGCGCACCTCCAGGCTGCGGACTGCTTCGGTGACCGGGCTTCGGGGCGGTTCAACCGTCATCGTCAGTGCTCCTGACACTGGCCGGCGGCGGGACCGGGCAGCGTCATGGTGTCCCCCTCTTCGGGTGCCCGCGCGCTGCGGCGTAGGTCGGCGTCCGGGCTGCGCGGCGCAGCTCTGCACGCGACCGGGCGCCGAGGCGCACCCATTGCCCTGGCACGCGCCGCCCCGTTTGATGGCTCACGGCCGACGAACGCCCGTTGACCGGCGTGGCAGCTCGGATTGACGGGAAGCCGGCTCGGCTGGTCTGCCATCCCGCTGGCGCACGGGCATCGTCACGGTGCCCTGATGCCCACCGGCCCGCTTCACGGTCGACGGCGGCCCTTCCCCGGTGAAGTCCGTGGGAGCCATCCGGCAATAGCCGGTTGTCACGGGCCTCGGCCGGCCGTCTAGAACGGCGTGGGGATGTGCCGCAGCGGCAGGTCCGGCTCGGTGTAGCCGCGGGCGGGCTGCCGTTTGGGCAGTGTGACCTCCGGGAGGGTGAGCGGCTTGTAGGGGACCTGGCTGAGCAGGTGGCTGATGATGTTGAGCCGGCCGCGCTTCTTGTCGTCGGTGTGCGCGATGTACCAGGGCGCCCATGCGGTGTCGGTAGCGGCGAACATCGCGTCTCTGGCCCGGGAGTAGTCGTACCAGCGGCTGTAGGACTTCAGGTCCAGGTCCGACAGCTTCCAGATCTTCCGAGGGTCGTGGATGCGGCTCTCCAGCCGCCGGGTCTGCTCGCCGGCGCTGACCTCGAGCCAGTACTTCAGCAGCAAGATCCCGTCGTCGGCCATGGCCTTCTCGACCCCTGGCACGAGCTCGAGGAACCGCTCGGTCTCCTCCGGCTTGCAAAAGCCCATCACCCGCTCGACGCCCGCCCGGTTGTACCAGCTGCGGTCGAAGATCACGACCTCGCCGGCGGCCGGGAAATGCGGGAGGTACCGCTGGATGTACATCTGCGACTTCTCGCGCTCGGTCGGGGCAGGCAGCGCGGTGACCCGGAACACCCGGGGGCTTACCCGCTCGGTGATCCGCTTGATCGTGCCTCCTTTCCCGGCGGTGTCCCGGCCCTCGAACACCAGGCAGATCTTCGCTCCCGACGCCTTGACCCACTCCTGCATGGCCACCAGCTCGCCATGCAGGACTCTCATCTCCCGCTCGTAGGCCTTGCGCTTCATCTTCGGGACCGGTCCGGCCCCGGCCTCCTGCCGCGCACCGGCCGGCGGCGCCGAGACGTCCGCGTCGTGCTGCTTCTGCCTGTCCTTCTTCTTCTTGCCCATGTGGTTTACCTCCGGTGGGTGCGGTGGTCTGCGAGCGTAGCCTGGCCCTATTTCATCGGGCCGGCGCTGCGGCGCGCCTGGCCCGGATTGTCCGGCGTGCGATCCACTTGCCAGCCTCCCAGCCGAGGAGCAGCACGACGGCGGCGAGAAGCGCGAGACCCCACTGCCCGCCGGTTAGCTGAGCGGTGCCGAGTAGCCGGCGCATGAAGTCCGCCTGGGTGATGAGGAACGCCCCGGCGATCTCGAGGACCGCGATCAGGTTCATCCTGGAGCTGTTGAAGATGTCAGTGTCGAAGGCCGTCCCGGTCTCGCTGCGGGCCTCGAAGGCGGCCACCACCAGCATCAGGCAGAAGGCGACCAGACCCATGGACTGGCCGGTCTTGACGCTGCCGTAGTGGTTCTTTCCGGTCGCGATCAGCGCCAGGTTGGCGACCGCGATGAACAGCCCGACCAGGCCGCAGGTGATCATCACGCCGCGGGTCAGGACCGAGTCCCCGCGCGGGCGGGGCAGGCGGCCCATCAAGCCGGGCGTCTGCTTGTCGAAGCCGAGCGCGACGCCGAACGGCGCGTTGACGAGGAAGTTGATCCACAGGATCTGCGCCGGCGTGAACGGCTGGCCGGCGGCGATGTTAAACAGGGTCGCGCCGAGGAAGGTCAGCACGAACGCGACGAGCTCGAGCAGCACGAACCGGATGTACTTGCTGAGGTTGTCATACAGCTTGCGGCCCTGCTCGACCGCGTAGACGATCGTCGCGAAGTTGTCGTCGGACAGGATCATGCGGCCGGCGTTCTTCGCGACCTCGGTGCCGCTGCCCATTGCAACGCCGATGTCGGCGGCCTTGATGGCGGGCGCGTCGTTGACGCCGTCACCGGTCATCGCGACGACGTGGCCCTTCTTCTTGAGCGTCTCGGCGAGCAGCACCTTGTGCTCGGGGGCGACCCGGCCGACGACTCCGATGTGGTCGATCCGCTCCAGCCGCTCGGCCTCCGGCAGTGCCGCGAAGTCGGCGCCGAGGATCGCCTCCCCGGGAATGTTGAGCTGCTTGGCGATAGCGGCGCCGGTGACGACATCATCGCCGGTCACCATCCGCACCCGGATGTGCGCATGCTGCGCAGCGGCGACCGCGGCCTTCGACTCATCGCGAGGCGGGTCGACCATCCCGACGAGGCTGGTCATCTCCAGGTCCCGGACGTAGCCGAGCAGGTCGCCGCCGGGGTCGAAGCTGGCCGCATCGAGATCGCGGAAGGCGGCGGCCATCACCCGCAGGCCCGCCTCTTCCATGCGCTTGACGTTCTGCTCGGCCCGCTGCTTCAGCGAGTCGTCCCAGGGGATGCTCGTGCCGTTGGACAGCGCGGTCGCCGCCCGGGCTAGCACCGCCGGCGCCGCTCCCTTGACGAAGCACCGCACGATGTCGTTCCCGGACGCGTCCTTGGCCTGGTTGAAGGTGGCCATCAGCTTGTAGGAGGGGTCGAACGGCAGCGTGGCAAGGCGGGGCAGTTGCTCGCGCGTCGCGTCGATGTACAAGCCGGCCTTGTGCGCCAGCACGAGCAGCGCGCCCTCGGTCGGGTCGCCGACGACCTTGCCGTCGACGAGCTTGGTGTCGCTCGCGATGACGTAGGGCAGGATCGCGGCGTCGATGGTGTCGGTCTTGCCGACCGGATGGCTGATCTTCCCGTCCAGGTTGTAACCGATGCCCGTGATCGCATAACGGTCGGTCGGATCGACGACTTCGACCGCCGTCATCTGGTTCATCGTCAGCGTCCCGGTCTTGTCTGAGTTGATCGCCGACGTGAACCCGAGCGTTTCGACCGAAGGCAGGTCCTTGACGATGGCCTTCTTCTTCGCGAGCTCGACGCTGCCCAGCGACAGGACAACCTGGACGACCATCGGCAGGGCCAGCGGGATGGCCGCGATCGCGAGCGCGACCGCGGTGTCGAACAGCGTCGTCCACGCCTGCCCGCGGCTCAGGCCGAGCGCGAACATCACGATCATCGTCAGTCCCGCTGCGCCGACGATCCACAGCGTCAGCGTGTTCATCTGCCTGGTGAGCGGCGTCTCCTCCTTCGCTGTCGCCGAGAGCATGTGCGCGATCTTCCCGACCTGCGTGCCGCTCCCGGTCCCGGTGACGATCACCACCCCGCTCCCGTGCGTGACCGGAGTGTGCATGAACGCCATGTCCGACTGCTCACCGGGCCCGATCTCACCGCCGGGCAGCGTGGCGGCGTCCTTCGCCGCCGGGACGCTTTCGCCCGTCAGCGCCGACTCATCGATCTGCAGCGCGCTCGAGGCCACGATCCGCCCGTCTGCCGGCACCTCATCCCCCGCCGCGATCAGCACGACATCGCCGGCCACCAGCTGCTCGGCCCCGATCTCGGCCTCCGCGCCATCGCGCCGTACCCGCGCCGTCGCCTTCATCATCGACTGCAGCGCGTTCATCGCGCTCTCGGCCTTACCCGCCTGACGCAGCCCAACCAGGGCGTTGAACAGCGTGATAATGACCAGCACTATGGCCGTGCTCCACTCCTTGATCAACAGCGAGACGACCGCCGCCCCGACCAGGATGAGCTGCATATAGCTCGCGTACTCAGCGAGGAAACGGCGGACCGTCGACGGCGGCTTCTCCACCGGGAGCGCGTTCGGCCCATCACGCCTGAGCCTCTCCGCGGCCTCATCCGCAGACAGGCCCGAGTCCGCGACAACCCCCAGCCTGCCCGCGACGTCCTCCGGGTCCAGCGCATACCAGCGCTCACCGGCCGACGCTGAACGCTCGCGGGTATCTTCCGCCGTAGCCATCACAACACCTTTCCGCAGGCCGCAGCCACGCAGACCGGCTTAACCCGGACCGTCACGCCGACTGGCCCGGTTGCTGCCGACGTCATTGCGGCTTCCCCATACCTGAATCGCCGAAACGCCGCAGGCACCCTCCGCCCGTTTGGGGCTCAGCACCTTCAGCAAATGACTTACAGTGACGGGCGAGGCGCCGCAACCGCCCCTGAATAGTGCCCAGGCGGCAAAAGTTCCTTTCAGGGCCAAAGGTCCTGACGTACGGGGCCGATCGGCCCCCGGGCGCCTCAAGACCATCCCGGGCGAGGACAACCGGCGGACGGCAGGCTTGCGTCCATCATGCCCGCGGGCTCACATCGTGAGAATGGGCCACAGGCCCTTCTACCTGGCGCGGCCACTCCCGGCTGATCGCCGTCCAGGCCATGACCGTCGGATCGCCGCCGAGCCCTGGCAGGAAACGTCAGCTTCGCTGCTGCGCCGATTCCAAATCCAGGCCTGGGACGCGGGCATGCGCGATATGCGAATGGCCAAACCGGTGAAGATGATGGGCGATTCCCCCGTCAGCCGCGCAGCGACAGGTCGAAGGCCTATGCGCGGCTGGAACAGTCGCGGCGGCGCGCGTACTCGGCGCTCGGCTTGGAGTGCTGCATGCGCCGCTTCACGCAGCGTGATTGCTGGTGGACTCCGCCGCGGCCTCCGATCGAATCTTCTTTCTCTAGCCAAGCATGGGCTGGCCGGCGTTTCGCGGTCTCATTTATCGGGGCTTGGGCTGCCGGGCTTCAGAGCGCGGGTAGCGAAGTAGCCGGGCATGTGCCGTGCCGTGGGGTCGGCGTGGTGCGGCGCCTCGGTCAGGTGGGTGAGGCGGAAGCCGGCGGTGAGCTGGCCGCCGATCTGCTCGGTCAGTGTGTGGCTGAACTCGACCGGGCTGTCTGCGTAGTACTGCTCCCGCTCGGCCCTGGGCAGGTCGAGGGAACTGAACGGGAGCTTGTAGCGCACGACGAGTTCGTCCCTCTCCAGTGCTGCGATATCGAAGATGAACACGTCCGGGTTCAAGAACCCGGCCAGCAAGATACCGCCCGGCCTCAGCACCCGGAACGACTCCCGCCAGACCGGCGCGAGTTCGGGACAGAACACATTCGATACCGGATTGAACACTACGTCGAAGCTGGCGTCGGTAAAGACGCTCAGGTCGCGCATGTCGCCGAGCACCGTGCGGATGGCGAGCCCCTCCCGGTCCGCCACTTGCTCATCGCGGCTCAGCTGCCGGGGCGAGTTGTCGAACACGGTCACGGCCGCACCCGCTGCCGCCAGAACCGGCCCCTGCTGGCCGCCGCCAGAGGCGAGGCACAGCACCACCTGGCCAGCGAGGTCGGCTGGGAACCAGGCTCGCGGCACCGGCTCATGACCAATCAGTACTACTGACCAGTCACCGGCCCGCGCCCCGGCGATGACATCAGGCCCGACCGGCCTGGTCCACTCGTTGCCGGCATCTACCTCGCGGTCCCACGCATCACGGTTGTGCGCCACCGGGTCGAAGCTCTCAGCCACAGCAGAGCAGCCTAACCTCTAGCCGCCCGCGACATACGGGCGCAACTATTCCGCCGCCGCACCCGCGGGGCAGCGTTGAAATGCCGGTCACTACATGTCCTAATAAGAGCCGCCTGCGGCCGATCGTCGGGCTACCTTACGTTCACGCTCGAGGACTCGCCCGGGCACGCCGGCCGTGTTCCACGCGCGTCGTAGGCAACCAAGTACGGACCCGGCACTCGGCGATTCTGGCGTGCGGCCACGAATTGGATGCCGCGCTCGCGCGTTAGATGCTGCCTTCGCCCTGCTCGATCAAGGTTTCCGCGGCTCTGAGCAGTCATCCGCAGCGTGCCCAAGAAGCAGCCGGCATTCCGGTCCGCCCGCGTTATCAGTGCGCTCCGGGGGGCTGCTTCAGCTTGTCCGGACGCTGCCGGGCGAGATGGCGGCCGGCGAGGTCAGGAGGCGGGATGAGGGCAACGCGGACCTGTCGATGACCTGGCCTTCCTTGATTACCATCGAGACCGTCCGCATGTTTTCCACATCGGTGAGCGGATCCCGGTCGACCGCCACCAGGTCGGCCCGCTTGCCCGGCGCGATCGAGCCGAGCTCGTCGTCCACCCGGTAGGCACGCGCTATGTTGACCGTCGCGGCCTGCAGGACCTGCATCGGCGTCATGCCCCGGTCAGCCATCGCCCGCATGGCCGTGATCTCGGCCTCACCGAGCATCGAGGACGGGCTCGCGTGATCATCTTTCGCCACATCTGGATCGACCGTGCCCGCGTCGGTCGAGAGCAGTTGCGGGACACCGGCCCGGATAAGCCGGACGGCGTTCTCGATGTTGTCGAGGCCGGATTCCTCCGGGCAGGAGAAGTCACCCGCGGCGACGCGTTCCTTCTGCTCTGGCGTCAGCGGCGCCCACTGGGTCCCGCAGCAATACCCGGTCTCGAGCATCCGCTCCAGCGTCTCGTCATACATGCGCGACCGGCCGGTCATCGACGCGTGCTGGCCCAGATCGTTCCCGGCGCACACCGCGACATGGAGCGACTCGGCGGAGGTGGTATGGGTCTGCACGGTCTTGCCGGCGGCGTGCACCGCCTCGATGATCGCCCGCTGCTGATCAGGGCTGAAGCGCAGCACGGCGGCCTGGCCGATCTCGCTGTTGACCGGCTCGCCGTCGCCGGTGGCGCCGTACTTCACGAAGTCGACGCCCTGGCTGACGTAGTCCGCCATCCGAGCCGCGAGTTCCCTCGGATGCAGCAGGCACACATCCGGGCCGCCGCCGGCCTCAAAGCGGTCGTTGATCCGCTGCTGGAACGCCCGGCTGGCCGAAGCCATCGCCTCAGGGGTGGTGAACACCGCGCGGAAGCCCACGATGTTCCCGGCCACGAACATCCGCGCCCCGGCCACCTGGCCGCCGCTGATCCGGTCGCGAACCGTCAGCAGCGAGTCCAGCGGGCCCATCGTGTCAAACACGGTGGTGAAACCGCTGGCGAGCGCGACCTGAGCCGCCTCGGTGATCACCGCGTCGAACCGGTCCTCGTAGCGGGCCAGGAACTCGATGTAGCCCCAGCTGGGCCACGGCAGCAGATGAACGTTCGCGTCCATCAGGCCCGGCAGCAGGTACCGGCCAGATAGGTCGATGACCTCGGCATCCGACGGGACTGGCGTGCTGGCCGCCGATCCGACGGCCAGGAACCGCCCGCCGTCCGCCAGCACCGTGCCCTGCTCGATAGGCTGCCCGCCGTGCCCGTCGATCACCGTCGCTCCCACGAACGCTGTCAGCGGCATGCGGCCCTCCGGTCATGGCACGGTTGCCAGGCCGACCCTAGCGGACCAGGCCACTGATCCTCGCGGCAACGAAACGCCCAAATACCGGCGGCCTGTCCCGAGCAGTCGAAGCTGTCCTTTAACTCGGCAGAGCCACTGCGTAGTCGGCGGGAACGATGCGGGCCGTTGCCTGAGCGAGGCGGGCCGACCCCTCAACCACGAAGGGGATGACCTTATCCATCGTAATGACCACTGCCGTGACCGGCGAAGTGGACACTCATGCTGACGCTCATGTGGCTGCTGCCCTGGACGCCATAGGCGGGCTTCTCGGAGTATCGGAGTTCCCCGCAACTCCCGCCGGCTACGGACAGTTACTGAACTGGCTCCAGGGCTTCGGCACGGTGTGCCTGGTCGGGATCGAAGGCACTGGGAGTTATGGCGCTGGCCTGGCCAGGCATGTCGCCGCGGCCGGGATCCGGGTGGTCGAGGGCCGGCCGGTCGGACCGGCAGGACCGAGCGCCACGTCGCCCGCGAAACCTACCGCTACCTGCGGGCCGGCTAACCCCTGGACTCCGGGGGCGGCCTGAGCGCAGCATGAATTCGCAGACGACGCAGACCGCTACGTACCGGCCGAGTCGTGCCTGATCTGGCCGCCGATCCAGACCTGGTCGACCGGCACCACCGGCAGTTCGTCCGCAGGCACGCGCCACGGGTCGGTGCCGAGTACGACGAGATCGGCGAGCTTGCCCGGAACCAGCACGCCGCGGTCGTCGAGATGACATGCCCAGGCCGCATCCGCGGTGAACATCCGCAGCGCCGCGTCGAGGTCGATCTTCTCCTCCGGAGCCAGTTCGCGGCCAAGCCGGGTCCGCCGCGTCATCGCGCACATGATGCTGTGGAACGGGTTCGCGGCTTCCGGCTGCGAGCCCGTACTGTCGCTGTTACCGGGTACCCGGAAGCCCATCTCGTGCAGCGTCCGCAGCGGCGGCTGGCTCGCCTCCGGCTGGGCATCGCCGTAGCTGTAGATGAACTGCGGCGTCGCCACCGGCACCACCCCCAGGGAGCGCATCCGGGTCAGCCGGTCGCGGTCCACTGGCAGGTCGCCGGAGTGTTCCAGCCGGTGCCGGTGATCGGCCCGCGGATACCTGGCCAGCGCCTGCTCCAGTGCGGTCAGTGCCATGTCGACGGCCTCGGCCGACTGAACGTGCATCATGAGCTGGAGCCCGGCCCGGTGGGCTGCCTCGACCTCGGAGTTCAGCTCGTCCTGATGCCACTTCAGGTCGACCAGCGTCGAGTGCGCAAGGTCGTGGCCGGCGCCGTCGACGAACACCTTGATGCCGCCGATGCGCAGCCACTCGTCACCGAATCCTGTCTCGAGCCCGGTCGCGGCGAGGTCAGCCGACGTTAGTTGCCGCGGGCTGTGGAATCGCAGGTCTATCCTGGCGGGAAGCCGGTCCTCCCGGCGCAGCTTCTGGTAGGCCCGGACGCCCTCCGCCGAGTGCACGATGTCGTTGACCGTGGTCACTCCCCGGACGGAAAACATCGAGGCGCCGAGCCCGGCCATCGCCGCTGCCACCGCGTCGACGCCGAACTCGGGCTGCGGCAGCGAGCTCCACAGCTCGGTGCCCCGCCCGGTTTCCAGGTCGAGCAGCGCGCCCATTTCCGGCTGCGCCCCGTCCAGGAACCCGGCGGCACGCAGGCCGGCCGTGTTCAGCGTGGTGACGTGCATGCCGGAGTAGACGACCACCGGCCGGTCGGGCACGGCCTCGTCGAGATCCTGCCGGGTAATCGGCCGCTGCTCGGCGACGAACTGGTGCAGGCCGAAGTTCGCGCGTCCGACGATCCAGCCCTGACCGGGCGACGAAGCGGCCCGGTCCCGCAGCGTCTGACAGATCTCGCGCAGCGAGGCGTGCGGCGGCGCGTGCAGCGGGACCGCGTAGGACAGGTGCGACGTGGTCAGCTCGAAGTGACAGTGCGCGTCCACGAATCCCGGGATGACGACCCGGCCACCGACGTCGACCACCTCGGCACCGGGACGCGCCACGGCTTGCACCTCGTCGGCGTCACCGACAGCCCTGATCCGGCCGCCGGACATTGCCACCGCCGACACCCGCGGACGGGCGGGATCCATCGTCCGGATATCCGCGTTGACCAGGACGCATCCGGCGTCCACGACTTACTCCCCCTCCAGCACGGTCAGGCGCAGCGACGCCGGCGCGTCCGGCCGGCTGATCAGCGACTGCGTACTCGGCTTGGTTTCGGTCGCGAGCCACGGGTTCTCGTCCGTCCCCGGATAGCGCATGAACTCGGGGAAGTCGCTGCTGGCGATATTCAGCCGGAACCGGTGCCCGGGCCGCAGCCGGTACCCCGTGTGCCCCATCTCGATCCGGACCGGCCCGGTCCCGGATACGTCCGTGAGCTCGCCCTGACCGCGGACGATCATCCGGGCGGTGCCGTCCGGAGACTCGTCCAGCAGCTTGGCGAACAGGTATGTCGAAGGCGCCGTCGAAGTCAGCGTCACCAGCAGGTCGACCGGCCCGGCGAGGTCGACGGGCGACTCCACTGGCTCGGACACGTAGCTGAGCACATCGGACCGTCCGGAGGTTGAAGACTCGTCGGGGAACTCGTGCAGGAACGCGAACGAGTTCGGCACGCTGGATGGCACCAGGTCCTCCGGGTCGTACACCCACCCGGCGCTCTCCTCGCCGGCCGGGGCAGTTCCGGCGAGCAGCCCGCCGGCCGCTCCGGCGGCCGCCATGTTCGTCAGGTACAGATGCCGCTCGGCGGCACCGGGCGGCGGCCAGGACGGAGCCGAGTGGTAGTCCTCGTGGCCGAGGTGCCAGGAGACCCGCGGCAGCGTGCCGGGCTCCTTGATCCCCTTGAGGAACACGTCGAAGAAGTCCAGCGCGGGCTCGGTGTACAGGGCCAGCATCCGGGCCAGCGCCCCGTCGTTGACCCCGTGGTCGTCGGCCTCTGCGATCGGGGCCAGGGACAGGTGGTAGTTCTCGTGGTCGACGGAGTCCGCCGACAGGTATTGCAGCGGCGCCCAACCCGGCTTGCGGGACAGGGCCATGTAGTCGCGCATCGATACGACGGACAGGTTGTCGAACCAGCCGACCGTGTGCAGGACCGGGATCGGCCGGGCGTCGAACGGGTGGCCGTCCGGGTAGATCGGCAGCGGCACCCGGTGCGGCACGGACATGTCATAGGCGGCAGACCGCCCGCCGACCGACCGGAACATGTCCTCGAACACCTCGGTCAGCGGGCGCAAGGACCAGTCCAGCTCGCGCCAGTAGATGTGCCGGTCGAGCCAGTAGTGCGAGACGTAGTCCGCGTGGACCAGCCACGGCACATCCCGCACCGAGCCCTCCACGTGCGGCTTACCCAGCAACTCCGCGCTGGTGACCCTGGGCACGATCGCGCGCAGTGCGCGGTGCCCACTGCTGACCGCCGCCCACTGAGTGAACCCGTAGTACGAGTCGCCGAACATGCCGACGATCCCGTTCGACCACGGCTGGCTGATGATCCAGTCGATGGTGTCGTAGCCGTCATTCGCCTCGCCGACGAAGCCCAGCGTCTCGCCTTCGGAGCGGAACTTGCCCCGCACGTCCTGCACCACCATGGCGTATCCGCGCCGGGTGTATATCTCGGCAACCCAGTTGAAGAACACATACCGGCTGTTCTTGTCATACGGCAGCCGGACCAGGACGGCCTCGACCCGGGCGCCGCCTTCCGGCAGGTAGACATCGGTCGCCAGCCTGATACCGTCGCGCATCCGCACCATGTGCTGAGTCGCCGTGTCGGGTACCGGCTCCTCGGTCACTCGCAGGAAGTCCTCCGGCATTGCGCGTTCCCTCCGCTGCGCGGCCCGCGGGCCAGCTCCAGGGCCCGGGCTGACGGGCCCCTCGCCCGGAGCGTGACAGCCGCCCCGATAGATTGTCAAGACTGACAAACAACTCAGCGTGCCCGATCAGCGCGCACACCCAGTCCTGGCGACGATGAATGTGGCCGGGCTGGGGACATCTGCGGGGTTTACCCGCGTAGGTACTCACGCTGACCCGCGATCCACACCTCGGTGACGGATGCCTGATGCAGTGCGTCATCGCCCTCGAAGATGTCGCGGTCGATAAGCGCGAGGTCGGCCAGGAATCCCGGTGCGATACGGCCGGTGCTGTGCTCACGCCCATTGACGAATGCCGACCCCGCCGTGTAAGCGGTGAGCATCGAGACAGGGTCGAGCCTGTCATGTTCGGTGACATCATTGCCCTGCTGTGGGTCGATGTACTTCCCGGCGGCGGTTCGCGTGCACAGCAGCGGATCAGCAGTCGTAACGGGCCAGTCGCTCCCGGCCGCTAGTCGGCCGCCCGCAGCTTCGATTCGCGCGAATGGGAACTCCAGGTTCTCCGGGTGACCGGTGCCAGTGGATTGACGGATATGGTCATGCGGAACCGGTGAGCCCGCCCAGAAGCCCTGGACGTTTGCTGTCACGCCGAGTTGGCTGAAGCGCGCAAAGTCGTCTTCGCCGACAACGAACAGGTGCGCAATGTGGTGGCGCCGACCCCTCAGGCCGTTCTCCGCAATGGCGGCCTCGATCGCATCGAGAATCCACCGGGTGGCCGCGTCCCCGTACGAGTGGTAGTGAACGGTGAAGCCAAGGCGGTCGAGAGCGACCGTCGCTTCGCGGATCGAGTCCGCATTCATAAAGAGAACGTCGGATCCGTCGACCATGATCTTCACGGTGTCGGCGACGACTCGTTCCGGCCCGGCAATCCGTTCCAGGTAGTCACGCCTGGCCTGGATCTCGGGGATCTGATCTACTCCGCGTGCCGGATCCCACCAGAGCGCCGTCGTGAGGCGCAACCGCAGGTCTCCGTTCCTCAGGAGCTCGCCGTATGCCACGTGGGAATCGGGCATCCCTAGACCGGTACCCACCAGCGCATCCTGGATCGACGTAATTCCCAGCGCCAGCACGTATTCCTGTGCCTTCATGATCGCCTCGACGCTGTCCTGCGTCGACACGTCCGGCATCACGGCCCGGACAGCGGAGATAGCCTCCTCCTCGACCATGCCGGTCAGGCTGCCGTTCTCGTCCCGACGGAAGAACCCGCCTGGGGGATCCGGGGTGCCGTCATCTACACCAGCCGCCCTCAGGGCGGCGGTGTTCACCCAGGCACCGTGGCGGTCATAGGGGCTGAAAACCGCAGGACGTGGCCCGACCAGCTCGTCGAGCTTCTGGCGGGTGGGGCCTTGCGGAATGGGAAAGGTCTCGCGGAACCACCCTCCGCCGATGACCCACGGTATATCCGGGTTCTCCTCGACGTACCTGGAGATCGCGTCGTACACCTGGTCCGCCGTCTCAAGCCCGGCGAGGTTGCACGTCAGGAGATCTGATCCACCAGTCCCCATGTGGATGTGTGCATCTTGAAAGCCGGGGACGAGAAGCTTTCCGCGGATGTCGTGAGCTTCGGCCCCGCGGGCGTCCAGGTCACCGGACGGGACTACGTCGACGATGCGATCGCCGTCTACCAGCACGTCGAGCAGGCGGGAACCGCTGTAGCCGGCGGTCCACACCCTGCCCCCGACGAAGGCGATCTGGCGTGATCTCATCAGAGGGAGCCCGCGACCACGTGACCTTCGAAGACCACGGCGTCGAACTTGACGGTTCCCAGGCGGTCGGCTGCTACGGCGAGCGGATGATCGCTGAGCACGCTCAGGTTGCCTACCTTGCCGACTGCTATCGACCCCATGAGCTCGTCCAGCCGCATCTGCCTGGCGCCGTTAATGGTGTATCCCTTCAGAAGCAACTCCCTGGCGAGCAGTGCTGACTCCTCGGGGCGCATGCTCCGCGGATACCTGTCGGGATCGAGGGGGTACTCGGGGTCGATCCGCGAGTGCGCGACCTGCATGCCCAGAAGCGGATTCCCGCGGTGCAACTCATAGGCAGTTACGACGTCGCTGGAGAACGTCACAACAGCTCCGCTGCTGGCGATCTCGTTGAACCGGTACATGCGATTCCAGCGCTCGGCTCCCAGGAACTTCTTCGATCTCTCCCCGAAGTAGGCGCCCGACCAATGGGCAGTCCAGTTGACGATGATGCCGAGATCCGCCGGGCGAGCCATGTCCCCAGGGTCAATGAGCTCGCAGTGTGCGAAGGTGACCTGGATCCTCCACGCACTGCCTGCCGCCTCCGCCCGCATGCCCGCGGCTTCGACGGCATCGCAAGCAACCCGGAACGCCCGGTCACCGACCATATGGATGTGCACATCCACGTTCTCCGCGTTGCAGAGAAGGAAGCACTCCGTCAGCTCCGGGGTCTCAAGAGCGATTTCACCCAGGTCATCGGTTTCCGGATGATCGCATTGCGGAGCAATCAGGGCACTGTTGCCGCTCTCGTTGGTGCCGTCAAGGAACAGCTTGAGCGTGTTCACGCTGATGTGCTTTCCGGAGTATTTCGTGTGCCAGCCCTTCAGCGTCGAGATGGTCGCTGGCAGGTCCGCCATTCCGTGGAATTGGAGCGCCCCCTCGTAGTACACGTTGAGCTTGCCAAGCCGGTCGAGTTCGGCGATGGAGGCGAGGCACTGCTCATCCGAGAGCAGCGCGTCGAACAGTGCCGTCACACCGTGCTCAGTCATGAAGCGGAAGAAACCCTCAACCACACCGGGTGTGAGAGCCGGGGGTGTCCACCCGATGTTCTCGTAGAGCGTGTCCATGAAATGACGGTGCACCATCTCGCGAAGCAAGCCGGTCGGCTCGCCATCCGCATGGCGGACGAACATCTCCAGCCCAGGCAGCGGATCAGGAGTATCCTTGGTGACCTCCATCAGGTCCAGCATTTTGCTGTTGACCCAGTGCTCGTGCTCGCTGAAGTCCTGGCAGAGGCACGGTCGGTCAGAGACCGCGGTGTCGAGCAGGTCTTTTGTTGGCGGCCGCTCGTTGAAAGTGGTGCTCGGGTAGTACTCGAAGTACAGGAATGGCGCTTCCGACACCGGGTGTGCCTCGGCATACTCCTTGATGAACCGTAGGATCTCGTCGACGTTGGTCGTCCAGGGCAGCCGGACGTGCCAGGCGCTCGCGGAGACCATGCCCGGATGGGTGTGCGCGTCGATGAACCCGGGAACGACGACGCGCCCGCCGAGGTCGTAGATCGGCACGCCGTTGACGCATGTCCATGACTCCCGACCTCCGACGTAGGTGATAACGCCGTCCTCGATCACGACAGTGTCAGCCAGCGGCAGCTTCTCGTCGGATGTGTAGACCTTGGCGTTCGTCAGCGCCATTCCCGTCATTCTTGGTCCTATGCTCAGCGGGCGGGAAGCAGGCCGCCGGGTAGTCTCCGCCATGGCCGGTCTTCCTCGGTCCGCCTGCGCTCCCCTCGAGCGGGAGACTGACACCCCGGGAGTAGATTGTCAATGCTGACAAACAACGATGCTCGCGGTATCCTCGCGGCACGTTACGCCGACGGCGATGGGACGGATTAACGCATGGGACGGCCGAGCATGGCAGCCGAGCGGCGTGAGCAGATCCTCGCAGCCGTCAGCCAGTGCGTCGGAGAGTATGGCCTGGAAGGCACCACCTTGGAACGGGTCGCCGAGGCCTCGGGGTTCAGCCGTGGCCACATCAGGCACTACGTCGGCAACCGCGAGGAGATGCTGGAGCAGTTCCAGCACCGGCTGTGGTCCACCTACGTCGAGCGAATACGGGAGGTCAGCGAGACGGCCGAGCCCGGCAAGCGCGGCGCGGCGCTGGTCGGGTTTCTTTTCGGCAAGGAGTGGGGACCGAGTGCCGACAACGCGGCCATCAACGCCCTGATGTGGGCGGCGGCCCGGAACGAGCCCGTCCGCGACCATTTGCGGGCCAGTTATCTGGCCATGGAGCGCACCCTGGCGCTCGCTCTGCGCGCCGACTATCCGCATGCCCCGTCGGCGGAGTGCGCGAGCACCGCCTATAGCCTGCTGTGCCTGGCGTTTGCCCATTCCACTCTTCTCGAGCTCTCCTTCCCCGCTGCCCGCCAGCGGTCCGTCGACTCCATCACGGCCAGGCTCCTCGACCGGCTCGCGTCGTTCGAGCCGCCCGCCGGCTGACGGTCCCCCGGTGCATTGCGTTATCGCTTCTATTCTTAGTCGCTCTTGACTATCAACTACCCACGTGCCAGAGTCCTCCAACAGATCACCGCAGGTGTGCGGCCGAACCACGCCGCGCGGCGGTGCTGCGTACTCGAGACGGAAGTGGCCCGATGAGCGAATCCGCACTCCCCCGTAGTCTCGGCCGGTCGCTGAGCCGCCGAATCGGCCTGCCGCTCGCAGTGGTCAGCCTGGCAGCCGGCGCCGCAGCGTGCTCGAGCGGCGGCTCGTCTGCGGGCGGCAGCTCGTCGCCGGGCAGCAGCAACGCCGTCAAGCTGGTCGCGACCAGCCCGCCGGCCAAGGGCAACCTCGCGAGCCTGACCTGGGACCTGCCGACCGGCGAGCCGACAACGCTGGACAACGTCAAGGCTGGCGACTACAGCCCTGACACGGTGATCTCGAACCTGTGCGACTCGCTGCTGCGGCTGAACCCGGACTTCACCTACAGCCCGAACCTGGCGACGTCCTGGAGTTACGGCCCTGGCCACATGTCCCTGACGTTCAACCTGCGCTCGGACGTGAAGTTCTGGGACGGCCACCCACTGACCGCGCAGGACGTGGCCTACAGCCTGCTGCGCAACATGAACCCGAAGAACAACCCGGTGAACGGCGGGTTCTACATCAACGTCAAGTCGATCGCCGCGACCGGCCCGCACACCGTGGTGGTCAAGTTCAGCCACCCGGACGAGCTGTTCATCAAGGAAATGTCCACGGTCGCGGGTGACGTCTCGGAGGAGGCCTTCACCAAGGCCAAGGGCTCCTCGTACGGGACCGCTTCGGGCGGCGTGATGTGCTCCGGTCCGTTCGAGCTGCAGAAGTGGTCGCCCGGGCAGAGCATCACTCTGACCGCCAACCCGACCTACTGGAACAAGGCCCTGGAGCCACGCGCGAAGAAGGTCACCCTCGACTTCATCACCGACACGGCGAGCCTCGTTCAGGCGCTGAAGTCGGGTTCGGTCCAGGGCGCATTCGAGGCCCCGATCTCCGAGCTGCCCGCGCTGGAGTCCGACCCCAACGGAACCGTCTACCAGGGCAAGAGCCTAGCCATCTATGAGCTCGGCGTCACCTCGCCCAGCACGGACATCAAGGTCAGGACCGCGCTGAGCATGATCATGAACCGGTCGGCGCTGGCGCATGTGGTGTACCACAACGCCGCCACCGCGAACTACACGCTGATCCCGCCGACCGCCTGGGATCCGACTGAGACCGCCATCTACCAGGCGGCGCTCAACGCGCTCCCCAAGACGATCACGGTGAACACGGCCGCGGCCAAGAAGGTCATCGCCGGCGACCCGAACGCATCCAAGACCTACACACTGGGCATCCTGGCGGGCGACCAGACGGAGATCGACACCGCGACGCTGATCCAGCAGGAAGCCGCCACTATCGGTCTGAAGATCAGCATCAAGCAGCTGCAGCCGCTGCAGTTCTCCAACGCCTTTTACGTGCCGTCAGCGCGCGCGGGACTGGACCTGATCCTCACCAAGGGTTACCTGGACGTCCCTGACCCGCTGGACTACCTCGGCCTGATCGTGCTGCCGAACTCCATCTTCAACTGGACGCACTTCAACAATGCGACGGTGAACGGGAACGTCGCGGAAGCTCAGAGCACGTTCGATAACGCGAAGCGCGCCCAGCTGATCACGTCTGCCCAGGCACTGTGGGAATCGGCACACTTCCTGATTCCGATGCTGAGCCTGCACGAGGTCGTGTTCATGAACAAGGCCATTACCGGCGCTCCGATCTCGTTCGCCTATATCTACGAGCCATCGCTGGCGACGGTGGGCACGGCGAAGTAGGTACGGCACATTGAGGTCAGCGCTCCGGATCTGCGGCACGGCGGCGGGCACGCTGCTGGTCGCGAGCCTGGTGATCTATGGCGCCCTGGCACTGGCGCCCGGGGACCCGGCCACTGAGCTGGCCGGACCCCGGGCCACGCCCGCGCTCATCGCACAGATCCGGCGCCAGTACGGGCTGGACAAGCCGTTCCCGGTGCGGTACTGGGACTGGCTGACAGGCGCGCTGCACGGCAACTTCGGCGTCTCACTGCAATTCCACGAAAGTGTGAGCTCGCTGCTGGCGCCTCGGCTACCGGTCACGCTGGAGCTGGTGGCGTACGCGTCGCTGATCATCTTCCTCATGGGTCTCGGTCTGGGCCTTCTTCCCTCGCTGGCCCGGCAGCTGAACGTGGTGGTCTCCGTGGCGTCCGGAATCGGCATCGCGGTGCCCACGTTCGTCGCCGCGCTGATTCTGGTGGAGATCTTCGCGCTGAAGCTGGGCTGGTTTCCGGCCGTGGGCACCGGCACTGGGTTGGGCGGCATCGTGTCGCACCTGACCCTGCCGGCGTTCGCGCTCGCGTTCTCCTGGGCGGCTTATGTCGCCCAGATCAGCAGGGCCAGCGTGCGGGAGCAGGAAGGCAAGGAGCATGTGGCGACGGCTCGCGGCCGCGGGCTGCCCTCCGCGCTGATCTTCCGGAAGCATGTGCTACGGAATGCCTCGCTGCCGATCGTCACGGTGTCCGGTCTCACCGTCGCAGGGCTCATCGCCGGCTCGATTGTCGTGGAGACAGCGTTCGGGATCGGGGGCATGGGATCGCTGCTGGTCCAGTCCGTGTCGGCCAAGGACTACAACGTGGTGCTGGCGATCAGCATGGTCCTCGTGCTGGCGTTCGTCCTGGCGACGACATTGTCGGATCTGGCGCACCTGGCCCTGGATCCGCGGATCAGGGACGGAGCGCGGGCGTGAGCGTGGCGTCGGCGGCGCTGGTAACCGTCGAGCCTGCCGCCGCGGGCGGCTGGCGGTCGCGGCGGATCGATCCTGCCCTGGCGGGGATCGGGGCCGTGCTTGTCCTGCTGGTCCTGGCGGCAGCGCTGGCCCCCGTGATAGCGCCGTACTCGCCCGACACCGGGAACATCCTCAACGCGAACGCGCCGGCCTCGGCGGCACATCTGCTCGGCACCGATTCGGTCGGCCGCGACATCCTGTCCCGGCTCATCTACGGCGCACGGCTCAGCCTGCTAGGTCCCGCGCTGATCATCGCCATCGCCACAACGGCGGGCGTCACGCTCGCGATCAGCGCGGTCTGGATCGGCGGCTGGTACGACCTCCTCGTGGGCCGGGTCCTGGACCTGCTGTTCGCGATCCCCGGCCTGCTGGTCGCGATCATCGCGGTCGCCGTGCTCGGGGCTGGGCTGCTGGCTCCGGTGCTGGCCTTGTCGCTCGCGTACACCCCGTACATCGCGCGGGTGCTGCGGTCGGTCGCGCTGCGCGAGCGGCACCTGGCCTACATCGAGTCGTGCCAGCTGGTCGGCTACTCCGGCTGGGCGATCTGCCGCCGGCACTTGCTGCCGAACGTCATGCCGCTGATCCGGGCTCAGGCGACGCTCGCGTTCGGGGCCGCGCTGGTCGACCTGGCGGCGATCTCTTACCTGGGGCTCGGCGTGCAGCCGCCGACGCCAGAGTGGGGAATCATGGTTTCGGACGGCCAGGCCTCGCTGCTCAACGGCTATCCGCTCGAGTCGATCTCGGCCGGGGTGCTCATTGTGTTCGTCGTCGTGATGGTGAATCTCCTTGGCGAGCGGCTGGCGGCGCGTGCGGAAGCAGCCGGATGAGCGAGAGCCTCCTCGAGGTCGACCGGCTGCGCGTCGACATTCCGGTCCGTGGCCGGCTCCGGACGGTCATCCATGACGCGACCTTCGGCATCGCGGCCGGCGAGGCGGTCGGCCTGGTCGGCGAGTCCGGCTCGGGCAAGTCCATGACGGCCCGGGCGATCATGCGGCTGCTGCCGCCGCGCTCGGTGACCTCGGGCTCGGTCGACTTCGCCGGGCAGCAGGTGCTCACCCTCGGCCGGGCCGCGCTGCGGCAGCTGCGCGCACACCAGATCGCGATGATCTACCAGGACCCGCGAGCGCACATCAATCCGGTGCGCACGAACGGCGACTTCCTGCTCGAGGCCATGCTCTTCCAGGGTGTCCCGCCGCGGAGGCCCGGGAGCGCGCCATCGACCTGCTGGCCCAGGTCGGCATTCCCGATGGCGGCCGGCGACTGCGGCAGTACCCGCACCAGCTCTCCGGCGGCCTGCTCCAGCGGATCATGATCGCGGCCGCGCTCGCGGCCGACCCCCGGCTGCTGCTGGCCGACGAGCCGACGACCGCCCTGGACGTGACCACGCAGTCGGAAGTGATGGCGATCCTCGGCGAGATGCGCGCAGAACGCGGGCTGGCGATGCTGTTCATCACCCATGACCTGGATCTGGGCGCTGCCGTGACCGACCGGATGGCGGTCATGTACGCCGGAATGATCGTGGAGATCTGCGCGTCGGCGAGCGTGCACGAGGATGCCCTGCACCCGTACACCGTGGGACTGCTGCGGTCCCGGCCGGAGATCGGCAGCCGGTCGCGGATCCAGGTCATCCCCGGGCGGCCGGTGTCGGCGTTCGAGGCCGGGCCGGGATGCGTATTCGCGGCCCGGTGTCCGTATGCGACCGACAGGTGCCGCGCCGAACGGCCTGTTCTGCGCGGGACGGGTTCGCAGCTGGTCGCGTGCCACCGAGCGGAGGAGCTCAAGGGGCGGATCACATTCACCGAGGACGCGGTCGCACATGGGTAGCCATAACGAGGCGGCCGGCGTGACCGACGTGGTAGGGCAGCCGGTCCTGGAAGTACGAGGGCTGCGGAAGGTCTTCAAGGTCAGGGCCGAAAAGTCGCGGCGCACGGAAGAACTGGTCGCGGTAGACGACGTGTCGTTCAAGCTGCCCCCTTCAGGGTCGCTGGGCATCGTGGGCGAGTCCGGTTCGGGAAAGACGACGGTCGCCCGGATCATCGCGGGGATGGAACGCCCGAGTTCCGGGAGGGTCCTTATTAATGGGGCCGAAGTTTCCGGCCGCCCCGGGCGCGGAGATACCCGGCGGGCCCGGGGCCGCCAGGTGCAGATGGTGTTCCAGGACCCGTACTCATCGCTCGATCCGCGTCAGACCGTCGGGGGGTGTCTGGACGAGGTACTGCGGTTCCACTCCCCTGCCGACAAGGCCGCGCGGCGGGACCGGGTGCTTGAGCTGCTGCTGCAGGTCGGGCTCGACGAGCGGCACGAGAACCTGCGACCGCGATCGCTATCCGGCGGGCAGCGCCAGCGGGTCGCGATCGCCCGTGCCCTGGCGTGCAGCCCAGAGGTGCTGATCCTCGACGAGGCTGTGTCGGCCCTCGATGTGTCAGTCCAGGGCCAGGTGCTGAACCTGCTGGCCGACCTTCGGGCCACGCTGAGCGTGGCGTATCTGTTCGTGTCCCATGACCTGGCCGTCGTCCAGCAGGTGACGGATGACACCGTGGTGATGCACCGGGGCCGGATCGTGGAGTCTGGGCCGACCGACGCGATCCTCCGGGCGCCCGCCAACGACTACACCCAGCGGCTGCTGGAGGCCGTCCCGCGGCCAGGCTGGAAGCCGGCGCGCCGAGCTGCCAGCGCGGGCAAATGAGGTTGTCCGGGCAGTCTGGGCGACGGTACGTAGCCTGACTCACATGGCCGACCGCAGTTCTCTAGCCGCAGCTCTAGCCATGATCACTGCAGACAGTCTCACCCAGCCCCGGCTGAAGGCGGGCTCGGACCTGAGTCACAGGCCGTGCCGAGTGTGCCGTTTGAGTCTGCCTGCAGCCACCCTCACGGGGCCGTCTGCGTCAGGTTGTCTAGGCGGCTGAGGGTGCATTCAAGCGCCTCGGTGAGCCGCTTCCGGTGACCGGTGGCCAGCAGGTCAAGCACCAGGCCGGTGAACGTCGCCTTCACCAGCGACGCCTCGAGTTCGGCGTTCTCCGGCTTGATGCCGTCAGCGATCAGGCCGGCGGCGATGTCCTCGCGCCAGAACGAGATCTGCTCCGCGCGCACATCACCGGGCAGGCCGCTGACCGTGGCGTCCAGCGTGGCGGCTTCCAGACCCAGCCGCACCAGCGCCAAGTGCTCCGGGCTGCGGTTGATCCACCGCCACCAGCGCCGCTGCAGCTCCGTCGTGGAGAGGTGAGGTACCTGCCGCCGCCACCGCCCCTCGACTTCGCGCTGTATCTCAGCGGCCCGCCGCAGCGCGGCGACCACCAGTTCGTCCTTGCTGCCGAAGTGATGCACCAGCGCGTTGACCGACACTCCCAGCTCGCGGGCAACCGGCCGCAGCGACACCCCGGCGACGCCGTGCTGGCCGAGGTAGCCGACCACCGCGTCCAGCAGCTCGGCCCGTCGTTCGGGGTCAGGATGGCGTCCCATCAGTGTCGTCCCATTAGGCACGCATGCGCTGTCCCGCCGGGTCGAGCACCGGCTCGGAGAGCAATCTCGCCGGACGGCGGTGGCCTATGATTTCCACCTCGAACATCGCGCCGGGCAGCGCGAGCTCGCTCGGCACGTAGCCGAACGCCAGCGAGCGGCGGCTGTAATGCGCGTACGCGCCGGACGTCACCCAGCCCACTACTGCCCCGTCGTGCCAGATCGGCTCGTCGCCGACGACGTCGGCCGGTTCGGCCGGATCGGGCGTGATGTCGAAGTAGCCGAGCGTCCGGGCCGGCCCGCGCGCCAGCTCCGCCTCCACCGCAGTCCGGCCGATGAAGTCGTGATCGAGCTTGAGTGATCGGTGCATACGCGCCTCGGCTGGCGTGTAGATCGGACGGTACTCGCGCGCCCACGTTCCGAACATCTTCTCCATGCGCAGCGACATCAACGCCCGGAACCCGAACAGGCCGATGCCGTATGACTTCCCGGCCCGCCACAGCAGATCGAACAGTGCTCGCTGGTACTCCGGTGCAACCCAGATCTCGTAGCCAAGATCCCCGGTGTAGGTCATCCGGCCTACGTGGGCGGGGATCATCCCCACGTCGATCCGGCGGAACGTCAAGAACGGATAGTTCTCGTTGGCCAAAGAAGCGTCGGTGACCGATTGCAGCACGTCACGGGCGCGCGGACCAGCCAGCGAGAGGCCGACCAGAGACAAGCCCAGCACGTCGAACCGCACCCCATCAGCGAGGTGGCTGAGGAACCAGCGCGAGTGGTGGGCTTCGGCGATCTGCGAGCCGAACAGGAAGAAATCCTCCGGGCCGACCCGTGCCACGGAGAACTCCCCCACGATGTGACCGCTCCGATCCAGGGCGGCAGTGAGGTTGATCCGGCCGACTCGCGGCAGCCGGTTGGTGAGCAGCCGCTGCAGCCAGTCGGCGCTGCCCGCGCCGGTCACGCGGTACTTGGCGAAGTTGGAGCACTCGGTGAGCCCGACGCGTTCGCGCACCGTGGTGCATTCGTCGGCGACGACCGGGTGGGCATTGGAGCGACGGAACGTCACGTCCTCGCGCGGCTCCTCGCCGGGGCGCTGGAACCACAGGGGATGCTCGAGTCCGAAGCTCGCGCCCCATACCGCGTTGTGGGCGGTGAGCCGGTCATAGACGGGCGTGGTGTGCAGTGCCCGGCCGGCCGGGAGTTCCTCGTTAGGGAAGGTGATGCGGAACCGGCGGCGGTAGCTCTCGCGCACTTTGGCATTGGTGTAGGCCAGGCTCGCCCAGTCGCCGAAGCGGGCCACGTCCATCGCCCAGATGTCTTCACCCGGATCGCCGTCGACCATCCAGCGCGCGAGGGTGAGGCCAACCCCGCCGCCCTGCGAGAATCCGGCCATCACCGCGCACGCCATCCAGCAGTTGCGTACGCCGGGCACGGGGCCGACCAGCGGATTGCCGTCCGGCGCGAAGGTGAACGGCCCGTTGATCACCTTCTTGATCCCCGCCTCAGCCAGCGCCGGGTAGTGCTTGAACGCGATCTCCAGCGACGGCGCGATCCGGTCAAGGTCGGGGGCCAGCAACTGCGGCTCGAAGGTCCACGGCGTCTCGCGCGGCGACCAGGGCACGCACGCCTGCTCATACGTGCCGAGCAGCATCGCGCCGCCCTCCTGGCGGATGTAGAGCTCGCCGTCGAAGTCTAGGCCCATCGGCAGCTCGTGTCCGGTGGCCGCGTTGTACTCGGCCACCTCAGCCATGTCCTCGGTGATCAGGTACATGTGCTCCATCGCGAGCACGGGCAGCTCCAGGCCGATCATCCGGCCCACCTCGCGTGCCCACAGTCCGCCGGCGTTGACGATGTGCTCGGCGTGGATCTCGCCGGAGTCGGTGATGACGTCCCAGGTACCGTCCGGGCGCTGACGGAGGTCGCTCACCCAGGTGTGCTGGTAGATCTCGGCGCCGGCCTGGCGCGCGCAGCCGGCGTAGGCCCGGGTGACCCCCGTCGGGTCGACGTGGCCCTCGGCCGGGTCGAAGAGCGCACCGATGAAATATTGCTCCTCCAGAAGCGGGAACATCCGCTTGGCCTCGGCAACCGAGATGATCTCCATGTCCATGCCGAGGTAGCGGCCGCGGGCCTGGGCCATCCGCAGCCAGTCCATCCGCTCCCGGTCACCGGCCAGCATCAGCCCGCCCGGCATGTGGATGGAGCAGTTCTGGCCAGAGCGCCGCTCGATCTCGCGGTAGAGCCCGACGGTGTACTGCTGCAGCTTCGCGACATTCGGGTCGCCGTTGAGCGTGTGCATGCCGCCCGCAGCGTGCCAGGTCGAGCCCGCGGTGAGTTCCTTTCGCTCGACCAGCACGACATCCGTCCAGCCCAGCTCGGTGAGGTGGAACAGGACCGAGGCGCCGACCACGCCTCCGCCGATGACGACCACCTGCGCGGAAGATTTCATCGAGGCATCCCTGCGTCACCTTTCCCGGTACAGTCGTTCCGACTATAGAACCTGGAGGTGTCGGGTATGGGCAGGCTTCTCGATCGGCTCGCTGCCGGACCGGTGATCTGCGCCGAGGGTTATCTCTTCGAGTTCGAGCGCCGCGGCTACCTGCAGGCCGGGGCCTTCGTGCCCGAGGTGGTGCTCGAGGAGCCCGAAATGGTAGCGGGGCTGCACCGGGAATACGTGCACGCCGGATCGGACGTGGTTGAGGCATTCACCTACTACGCCCACCGCGAGAAGCTGGCCGTGATCGGCCGCGAGGGTGACCTGGAGCCGCTGAACCGGCAGGCCCTGCGCATCGCCAAGGAGGTGGGGGCCGAGCACGACTCCCTGGTGGCCGGCAATATCTGCAACACCAACGTCTACGAACCGGACGATCCCGCGACTCATGCGGCCGTTCGCGACATGTTCGCCGAGCAGGTCAGGTGGGCCGCCGAGGCTGGCGTCGACTTCGTGATCGCCGAGACCATCGACTATCCCGGTGAGGCATTGCTCGCGCTGGAGGCGATCAAGGCGCACGGCCTCGATGCGGTGGTCACACTCACCATCCATCGCGAGCCCATCGTCCGCGGGGGTACCCCGGTCGGCGAGGCATGCCGTCGCCTGCAGGACGCCGGGGCCGATGTGGTCGGGCTGAACTGCATCCGCGGGCCCGCCACCATGCTCCCGCTCCTCGGTGAAATCCGCGCCGCGTGCGACGGCTATATCGCCGCCTTGCCCGTGCCGTACCGCACGACCGAGGCTGAGCCGACGTTCCAGTCGCTCACCGACCCAGCTTGCGACCTGATCCCGGACGGGCGGCCCTTCCCGACCGCGCTCGACCCGTTCCTGGCCAACCGCTACGAGGTAGGCGCGTTCACGACGGCGGCGGCGGCGCTCGGGGTCAACTACTTCGGTATCTGCTGCGGCTGCGCACCCCACCACGTCCGCGCGATGGCCGAGGCACTCGGCCGCACGCCGCCAGCGAGCCGGTTCACCGCGGACATGCAGCCGGCACGCCTACTACGGCACCAGCGAACGGATCAGCCGGCATTACCAGGAGTTCGCCAAAGAGCTCTAGCCAGGAATCCGGCGAACAACGCCACGCTCCGATATTCAGCGGCCTCTCCCGGCGCCCCGCGGAGGCGCCGGCCGCTGCACGAAGGCGGTGGTCCTGGACAGGAAGCATTCCCAGCCCGTGATGGTGCCGGCGAACCGTAGACCTTCTCCTTGCCATGGACAGCCAGGCTCTCGCTGAGAACGCGAAATGACCGCTGAGCAGGCAGGGCGCTGGCTCTCAGTGGCTTGCGCCAGCCCAGGCGAGCGCGCGCGAGCGGCCATCTGCCCCCCCGAATTGCGCCTTACGGAAACCATGTTGGGAGCATGGGTGGCGAGCCCGGCCAAAGCCCGCTGACCGTCGGCCATCGGCCATCGGCCGGACCGTGCCCTCAGCAGTCCCGTGCGGCAGAAGGCGGCGGCCATCGGCGGCCGCGCAGCGCGTCCACGGTCCTGGCGTACCCTGAGCGCGTGGCGTACGAGCGGATCACGATCGAGCCGAACAGATCCTGGCCGACTACCCGTACCTGGAACGAGCCGACATCCTGGCCGCCCTCGAATCCGCCGCCGACGCGCTCCAGGAACATGATCACGGTCTGTGATCTGCATCCAGTACCGCTGCGCCGGGTCATCCTCCCACCACGCGTTGATTGCCACACGCAGAAGCCTCTCCACCGCCCGGTGCTGGCTATCGGCTCGGGAGTGATCGCGGTAGTCCGAACCACGGCAGCACGCTGGCCTCGAAGCGGGTCATGGCGCAGATCCGGCTCGCCGGCCAGGGTGAGCACGTAGAAGCCGGTCGCGTGGCGGATTCCGGGGGCGCGCAGGTAGGCCCCGAATGCGGGCTGGCCGTTGGCTCGGGTCGGCACGAGGTCGAACCTGCGGCCCGCGCCGAACTGGCGGGCGCAGTAGCGGGCCACGAGGTCACGGCCCTCGTATCCGAATGGCTCCGGAGGCATGGCGATGAAGACGTCGTCGGTCAGCAGGGCCACCAGCGCGTCGAGGTCGGCCGACTGCCACGCGCGGGCGAACATGGCCACGATCGCGTCCTCGGCGGGTGAGCCTGCCGAGGGCGGCGGCTGGTGATCGGCGGCTGGCTGCCGGCGCTGCAGGCTAGCGCGGGCTCGTTTGAGGGCGCTGTTGACCGACTGGACGGTCACCTCCAGCATGCCGGCCACCTCGCTGGCGCGGAATCCGAGGACGTCGCGCAAGATGAGGACGGCGAGCTGGCGTGGCGGCAGCAGCTGCAGGGCGGTTACGAAGGCCAGCGAGATGGCTTCGGTCTGCTCGTAGCGGGCCTCCGGCCCGAGCGGCAGGCCGGCGGCGCCCTCGAGGAGGGCGTCAGGAAACGGCTGCAGCCAGACGGGCTCGTCGCGCGGCGTCGGCACGGGCGCTTCGAACTGCGACATGTCCCACTCCCTGGCCGGGCGCCGGCTCGCCGCGCGGCGCGCGTTGAGGCACCGGTTGGTGGCGATCTTGTACAGCCAGGTGCGCAGCGAGGCGCGTTCCTCAGTGAACCCGCCGATGCCCTGCCAGGCGGCCAGCATCGTCTCCTGGACGGCGTCCTCGGCGTCGGCGAAGGACCCGAGCATCCGGTAGCAGTGCACCTGCAGCTCTCTCCGGTGGGACTCGGCTAGTTCCCGGAACGCCTCTCCATCCCCTGCCCGTGCCCGTGACAGAAGATCGGCTGTCACCATCCTGCGCTCCTTCCTCCCGCACCACGTCGCACCTCCCGGTATATACACCGCCCGGGGCGCGAACTGGGCGGCTCGAGGGCGCCCAGTTTCCCGGTGCCGCGGTGTATGCACCGCAGGAAGCAACTGAGCAGGACGCTCGCTCGGCCTCGGCTACGAGCCGGCGGACGAACTCGAAAAGGGCCTCGACACCATCGGGGTCGCGCTCGATGCAGCCACCTCCGTAAGTGAAAGGACTCATTGACCATGACACGCGACGCGATTGCCACGGACAAGCTCGCGGCACCGGTCGGCCCGTTCTCGCTCGGAGTGCGCGGCGTCGGGCTGCTGTTCCTCAGCGGGCAGGTGGCCCAGGACCCGGCCACCGGCAAGCTGATCGACGGTGACGTTGCCCGCCAGACCCACCAGATCCTGGGCAACATCGCGAAGGCCCTGGAAACGGTCGGCAAGGATCTAGGAGACGTGATCCGAGTCGGCGTCTACTTGACTGATATATCCGATTTCGCGGTGATGAGTCAGGCGTATAGCGAGCACTTCGCCGAGCCCTACCCTGCACGCACCGCGATCGGCGTCGCCGCCCTGCCGCTGGGCGCGGCGGTTGAGATGGACGTGGTGGTGGGCTGAGCCATGGGGTTCGACTTCTCTCTAGCCGACGTGTTTACCGTGCTGCCGCCGGGCGATCCGTCCTGCACCTGCCGGGTCCGGATCTTCACCCCGCGCCAGGAACTGCCGTTCGCCGGTCATCCCACCGCTGGCGCCGCCGCCGTCCTGGCCAGCCTGAGCGACGACAAGCAGTTCGTGTTCGAGGAGGGGATCGGCCCGGTCCGGGTCGACGCTGACGGGGAGTCGATGCGTCTTTACCTGGACTCCCCTCGCTATGAGAGCAGCTCCCTGGCCCGGCAAAGCCGGTGCGCACCACGGTCGGCAGCGACCTGGCGGCCGGAATGCGGGCGGGAGTGACAGTAATCGCACGCAGGCCAGGCCGTGCGGCAAGCGCTGTGACCCCCGCGGGCAGGTGAGGAACGCATGCCCGCTGCCACCATGCCCGCCGCGACCCGCCTGTTCCTGGCCGGCAACGCGGTGGCGATGACCGGCAACGGGCTGGTCCTCGCCTTCACCCTCATCTACCTGCACCAGGCCCGCGGCATCGCGCTCCCCGTCGTGGGCCTGCTCCTGACGGCAGGGGCGGCCGCCGGCCTCCTGGCCGTGACCGTCTCCGGTGTCCTGCTCGACCGGCTCGGCGCGCGCCGCGTCCTCACCGGCATCATCCTCGGCCAGGCGGCCGCCCAGGTACTGCTCGCCTGGGCCCACAATGCCGCAACCGCGCTCCCCGCCCTGCTCCTCTACGGCGCGACGTGGGCACCGATGTTCCCAGCCCTCGCAACCATGATCGCCAGGCTCACCCCGGACCCGGCCGCCCAGCAGCGCGTGTTCGCCATCAACTTCACCGCTCAGAACGCCGCGATCGGGGTCGGCACCGTACTCGGAGCCGCCGTCGCGAACGTGCATCACCCCGGGTCTTTCCAGGCCCTGTTCCTGGCCAACGCCGCATCGTGCCTGATCTTCGCCGCGGTGCTGACCTTCCTGCCCGCGCTGCGCACCGCGCCCGCAGGGAAAGAGCAGCGAGCCCGCTACCGGGACGTGCTAGCCCACTCCGGCCTGCGGCTGGTACTGGTGGCATCGCTCATCGTTGCCTTCACCGCGTACCCGGCGTTTGACTCTGGCCTTCCGGCCTACGCGTCAGTCGAAGCACACGTGTCGGCGCGGATCGTGGCCTTGTCGCTCACCGTCAACACCGCCCTCATCGTGCTCGCCCAGCTGGTCGTCCTGCGCCGCGTCCGGCGCGCCCGGCGAAGCAGCGCGCTGGCGGTTAGCGGGCTGATCCTCGCCGTCTCCTGGGCGGTGTTCGGCCTCGCCGCGCTGCCGGTCGCGGCCACCGGGCGAATTGCCTTCGTGTTCGGCTTCACCGCGCTTTTCGGACTCGGCGAGACCGTGCTGGCACCCACTGTGAGCCCGCTTGTCAATCGCCTGGCCGACGACAGGCTCCGCGGGCGGGCCAATTCGCTCGCCGCCCTCTCCCAGTCCCTGGCGTTCATCATCTCCCCGGCACTTGCTACCGGCCTTATCGCCGCCGGTGCGGCCGCAGTCTGGATCGGCCTGCTGTGTGCCGGCTGCCTTGCCACCATCGCCGTCGGGGCCCGGCTTCGCAGCGCCCTGACCTCAGACCAGGACCACGTGACCGAAGCATCCGCGACCGAGTCGGAGCCGGTGGCGGCCGTGCGCGACGAATGAGGCGGTGCCGGCAGGTGATCGCGGTCAGCGCTGTGCTCATGGTGGCCGGGCTGGCGCTGCTGCGGGCCTGCGCCGCGCCCGGATGCGGGCGTGGGCTGGCTGGTGCCAGGCCAGTTCGTCTACGGCCTCGGGATCGTGTCCTACGGGCGCTCGGCGGTGGTATGCCGCACGCCTTCCGTCGGCGCGCCCAGTTTCCCGGTGCGGCGGTGTATGCACTACCGACCGCCCGGACGATCCGCCTGCCGGATCGTGCCGCAGCAGCTGGAAACGACCCTGGGAGATTGACGATGAAGTCGTCCGAATCGGCCGGGAGCGTGGCGTCCGCCGTTCTCGATCGCCGCCGCCGGGGGCGCTGATGAACGTGCGAGTCTCTGGCAGGCACGGGAAAGCAGCCAGCCGCAGGAAGCAAGTGACCAGGACGCTCGCTCGCGTGTTCGCCGGCTGGCGGACGGGCCTGCCGGGGCCTGTCATCGTTCTTCAGGCCGGGACCGCGGTCAATTACTTCGGCACCGGACTGATCCTTCCGTTCGAGATCATCTACCTGCACCAGGCCCGCGGCTTCCCGACGGCGACTGCGGGGCTGGTGCTGGCGGCGGTCATGGGCACGGCGGCGGCCGTCACGCCCCTTTCGGGTGCGCTGCTCGACCGTTTCCGCGCGAAGCCGCTCCTGATCACCGGCAATCTCGCGAGCGCACTGGGCTACGCGGGCTTCGCATTCGTGGACCGTCCCTGGCAGGCCTTCGTCTGCGCGGCGGTCGGCGGCGCCGGGTTCGGAGTCGCGAACACCGCGAACCAGGTCCTGAGCCTGACCCTGGTCTCAGCGGAGCAGCGCGCCTCCTCGATCGCGCTCCGCCGGGTCGCAGGCAACTTCGGTCTCGGCAGCGGGGCGACGGTCGCGGGCTTCATCATCGCTGCCGCCAGTGACCTCCGCGCGTTCCAGGCGCTCTACCTCTTCGACGGTCTCACCTTCGCTGTCTTCGCGCTGGTTGTGCTCGCGGGGATCCCGAATCCCCGCCGGGCGAATGCAGCGCCAGCGAGCGGCAGGGGAACAGGCTTCCGGGCAGTTGCCCGCGATCGGCTCTTCCTCATCCTGATCGCCGCCAACATCGTGTTCGTGATGACCGGCGGCGCGCTCTTTTCCAACATCCTCGCGCCGTTCGCGGCGGCGCACACCCCTGTCGGGCCGGGTGAGATCGGCGTCGTCTTCTTCATCAACACCTTCTTCATCGTCGTCGCGCAGATTCCAGCCACACGGGTCGTCAAGCGGATGCGCCGCACGCACGCTCTTGCCGCGACCAGCGCGCTATTTGCCATCGGCCTGCTCGCCGTCCTGCTCGCAACGCTAACGAGCTCGGCACTCACCGCTACCGCCGTCTTGGCTGGAGTTGCGATCCTGATCGCGATCGGCGAGTGCGCGCAGTTCATCGTGCTCGGCCCGATCGTCGCCGACCTCGCACCGCCACATCTGCTCGGCCGCTACATGTCGCTCTACGGCCTCGCCTTCACGGCAGGAGTCGCCCTCGGCCCCGCGGTCGGCGGCGCGCTGCTCGCAACAGCACCCGACGCCATCTGGTGGGGCGGCGCCCTGGCGGCAGCACTGACCGGAGCCGGCTTGCTGCGACTCGGCGACCGGATACCCGACCCGCTCGCCCAGGCGCAACGCCCTCCGCCGCAAGCCGTCAGCGCGGCCGATATGGACTCCGCCAGCCACAGCCAGATGAGTAATACCAAGATGTAATGTCGCTGGCCTACGTGATCGTCGATGTATTTACTGACACGCAGGGGTCAATCCATCGTCAGGCCCGCGGCCACCTCAGGGAAGAAACATCGTCATGGACCACCAAATGTTGCAGCACCGGTTCGCAACCCTCACCACAGCCCACGTGGCCGACGCCTGTATACGCGCCCGAGTCCCAGTGCGTTGCGCTTCTGCGCTCTTGCGTGCTGTGGTGCCTGGCAGCCGCCTGGCCGGGCGTGTCTGTCCTGCCAGGCATGCAGGCAGCGTCGATGCCTTCCTGGAGGCATTCGAAATGGCAGCACCGGGCGACGTGCTGGTAGTCGACAACGGCGGGCGGCTGGATGAAGCGTGCGTCGGTGACCTGGTGGCTCTGGAGGCTCAGGCGGCCGGTGTGGAAGGGATGGTGATCTGGGGGCTGCATCGCGACACCGCTGACATACGGGCGATCGGGCTGCCGGTCTTCAGCCTGGGAGCGATCCCCACTGGCCCCCTCAGGCTCGACGCCCGCGCGCATGACGCGCTGGAGTCCGCCGTCGTCGGAGATTGGGCCGTGAGCCGCGAGGATCTGGTTCTCGCCGACGATGATGGCGTGCTCTTCCTACCCAGCCCGCAGGCCGAGGAGATCTTCGCGCTGGCCGAGACGATCAGCGAAACCGAGCGGCGCCAGGCGGAACGGATCCGGGCAGGTGTCTCACTACGCAGCCAGGTACAGTTCCGCGCCTACCTTGCGAAGCGCGAGAACACGCCCTCCCTGAGCTTTCGCGAGCATCTGCGCACGGTGGGCGGGGCCATAGAGGAATAACCTCTTCTTCAGGCCGGCCGGGGCGATGCGCCACGCGGTCGCCGCGCTCGCCGAGCTACTCAAGCCCGGCGCGGGGTCGGCCTCGCGTCCAGAGCTCGCGGCGCGGGTCACCGCAGTCACCCATGAGCAGAGAACGGCGCAGGCATCTGGAGCCTCGATCTGCAGTTGCCTGTCGGCCCGTGTGGTCCGGTCAGGCTCAGCGTTGCCTTCAGTAGCGACGTCGTCCTGTTCCACATCGCTGTTCCGGCGACATTCAGGTTGGGTACGAAACGGGCCAACTTGAAGCGCAGCACGAGCGGGTCGTAGGAGTAGTAGGCACCGGACACTTTGAAGGAACCCCCGTACAGGCCGTATCCGGGCCCGCCGAGCAGGTTGAACCAGCGCTCAAGGGCGTCGCCGATCGTCTCGGTGGCGGCCCAGGCGGCCTGCCGGTCGAGCTTTGAGGAGTGGTCCGAAGCGCCAGAAGATATCGCTTGTGGTGCCCTGCCGACGCTCGTCGGGAAGGCGGGTACGACGTACTGGGCAGGGACGTGGAGAGCACAGGAGGTACTGCCCGCAGAGAGCGTGGCAAGAAACTGGCGCACTACCACCGAAACGCAATGGAGGAAATCAGCCGGTGTCAAGCGGATAGACGAGACTGGGAACCGGGTCCGGCGCTACGTTACGCGCTGCCGCATCTCGCCGCCCTTGAGGTCGATCGTGTCGGTCGTCGGCACGCCGCTGCGGTCAGCGTCGGGCATTCGTGAACAGGCCCTTGCCGACGACTGGTTCGGTGTCACGGGCGTCGATGCAGTATCCGGCTGCCACGACGAAACATGATGGCGCGGCCGTGCTGGGCGTCATCACTCGGGCTGGCGCAGCTAATTTGCACTGACCAGGGCGGCGGGCCAGGTGCCGGGATGACGCTGCTCCGCCGGTCCGCGACCAGCAGGCAGCACCGAGCCTGCAGCTCACGTTCAGCCACCGGGAGCGGAGGTGTCTTGAGGGTGAATAGTGTGTTAACTGAGAAGTAGGCCATGATGATCGCAGACCCAACGCGCGGAGGTGCCAGAGTGACCGTCGGCGACCATTTCGAGCAGGTGGCCGCTGTCTACGAATCGCTGCGCACCACCGATGAGGCGCCGGTGCGCAGGATCCGCCAGCTCCTGCCTGACCGCCCCGTCACCGGCCTCGATATCGGCTGCGGGACGGGACGGTACTCGCGTCTGCTGGGCAGGCTGCTGCCGGACGGCTCCCGGCTGGTAGCGAGCGACATCTCGGCAGCCATGCTGGCAGAGCTCGAAACCGACGACTATGGCCAGGCCGTTGAGTTGGTGCCGGTGAGATCAACCGCCGAAGAGCTACCGATGCGTACCTCCAGCCTCGACCTGGTCACGGCGTTCAACTGTGTTCACCACTTCGACCTCGGTCACTTCCTGACCGCCGTCGCCCGGGTGCTGAAGCCCGACGGCCGGCTCTTCATCTACACCCGCACCCCGCTGCAGAACGCGCGAACGATCTGGGGCCGCTACTTCCCGGGTTTCACCGAGCACGAGCAGCGACTGCACTCCGAGGCCGCGCTCCGGGACGCCGTCATGCAGACCGACAGGCTCAAGATGATCGCAATGCAGCCCTTCGAGCATCCGCGCTCGAGCACAGCCGAGCGGCTCAGGGCGCAGGCAGAGGGGCGCCACTACTCGACGTTCTCCCTCTACACGCCAGCTGAGAGGCGCAGGTCCATCGCGACCTTTATGGCCCGCTTGCCCCGCTCCGAAGTATCCTGGGTCGACGAGCACCTCCTAGTCGTCGTCGGCGGGACGCGCCGCAACCGGGTGGAGCCGGATGGTTCGGGCAGCCTGACTGGCCGGCGATGACCGGACCCGGCAGGCGGCGGCTATCTATCCGGCGCTGACCGAGGCCGAGCCGAGCTCGGCTTGCTGCAGGTTGTCGACTGGCGGGAAGCTGTAGCCCGCGCCTGCGCTGAGCTCCTTGAGGGTGACAGGGCGCGGCACGTGCTCGCTCATCAGGAGCAGCGCGCCTAGCTATGGCCGTCGCAGAGCGCTGGAATCGCGCAGGCACTTTGGGTAGTGGAGAACCTGGACAGCGTTCTTGTCGCCGACGCCACCGGATCCGGCAAAACGCGAATGGGCGCGCACCTTGTCGCGGCTGTTCGTGATCGGCTATTCGACACGGGACGGGTGCGGCGAGACCGGGATCTGACCACGCTGGTGTGCCCGCCCGCCGTCCTGGGGACGCGGCAAAGGAGGCGCTGATCAGCTGAGGCTCGCGGGCGGAGATGTCAGCTGGCGCCTCTGGGGCGGACGCGGACATCGAGGCCGCCCGATGGAGGCGTTTCAGCCTCGGCGATGATGAGTTCCGGGGCCCGTTATCGCCCATCGGGCGCTGGCAGTGCCACACTCAGGTCATGGTGCTGCCTGGAGACGCGCGAGAAGGCCTGGTCAGGCGGACTACCGCCGACAGGTACGCTCTCGCCGACGGCCGGATGATGTACGTCGGTCCACGTGGCGAGCGAGTGTCTGTGCCGCCTTCCGTGGTCGTCGTGGCGCCGTTTGACCCGCTGGGACGGTGGTACGGGCAAGCGGGCGACTTGTGCGAGAAACTACTAAAGGTGCTGGGGATTGTCGACGACAGCCCCGCCGAGAAGCGCGATCCTGTTGAGGACTGGTTGGCGAACCCGGTGGAATCCACGCGGCACGTCGTCGTCCTTGTTCGCCTGGTGGTGAAGCTTTGCTACGTAGTGCTCCTCGCCGCTTGGGCGTGCGCATCCGTTGTCTGGAAGAAGATCACGCTTGCAGGGGGCTTCCGCTAGCTCGCGAAGGACCAGGAGCTCGGAGCTGGTGTCGAGTGCAGAGCCGGATGTTCTGGCCACGATCAGTCGGCGCATTATGCGCCTTAACTGCGGCAAATTTCGGCGTTATGCGTGTATATCGGCGCGCCTATCTGAGCGCCTTTGCGACGCCGAGTCCAGGCCCGCTGCCCGGCCATGCGCCTACCCTAAGTGATTGCCGCCACGGAGCCGCTGACGCTTCCTGTGCATTCAGAGCACGAGAGCGTCTCCATGACCCGTTCCACGAAAACGCTATTTTAGATCGCGATTGATTTCGAAATAGCGCATTGAATTGGGAGCCCCGTTACAGAATCGAACCGTAGACCTTCGCCTTACCATGGCCACGGCAACCCGCTCACAGCGCACTAGCTGCACAGATAGCACGTCCGAACGGACTGAGAGCACAGAATGCACTCACTGTGCCTGGCACTCGGTCCACGACTCGTTCCACGATGAGCGGGCCGTGTCCGGCCATCGAGTCACGCTCAGTGAGCACGATGCTGTTACGGCCCGTGACCGGGCCCGGCTCCCATCGGCCATGCCAACACCCCCGCGCCCCGCCGGCAAGGGACGGGCCGGGTGGACTATGCGGTGGAAGCCCGTGCGGAACGCTCTCGCCATCACCTTCGGCGACCGGTTCCCGGCCGCCGAGACGTACTAACCGAACCGCCAGCAACACCATTGGCGAGACAGTCCCGCACCCTGAGCGCCAGCTTGACTGACTTCTCCAGGCGTCGGCACTAAGTTCAATCGTTGGCTGGGACAGCAGCGCAGGCCGGCGGCCTGTCGCAGTGAACCATTGTGACGGCGGACCCGTTGTCCCAGCAGGAGCGACGGCAGGTGGCGACGAAGACGGAGGCGCCGTGCGTGCGGTTCAGCTCGAGGATGAAGGCACGCTGCTTACGACTCGAGGCGCCTTGCCTACGATCCGGCTCGCGACGATCCTGGGCATGCTCGCCACGGCCGCCGTCCTTGGCGTCGTATCCGCCACCGCCGTGCTCGGCGGCGCCGGCTGGATCACCGGGCTGGCCACGGGTTCGGCGGCGGCCGGCCTGATAGCCGCTGCGCGCATGCGCAGCGGCAAGCCGGAGATACTCCCGGCGGACTGGGTCACCCTGACCCGGGCGGTACTGGTCGCCGGGGTCGCGGGCCTGGTTGCTGACTCGTTCGGCGGGCCGGTGTCGATCATCGCTCTGGTCACCCTGTCCACCGTGGCGCAGGTCCTCGACGCGGTGGACGGGCAGGTGGCGCGCCGGACCGGTACGGCCACCCCGCTAGGCGGCCGCCTCGACGGCGAGGTCGACGCGTTCCTCATCCTGCTGCTCAGCATTATCGTGTCCCGGGATTACGGCGACTGGGTGCTCGCCATCGGCGCCGCCCGTTACGTGCTGCTGCTGGCCGGCTGGCTGATTCCGTGGCTGGCCGCGCCGCTGCCGCCCCGGTACTGGCGCAAGGTCGTGGCCGCGGTCCAGGGCATCGTGCTCACCGTCGCAGCATCGGGGCTGCTGGACCGCCTCGCCGGGATGTTCGCGGTCGCGGCCGCGTTGCTGCTGCTGGCGGAGTCGTTCGGCCGCGACGTGATCTGGCTGTACCGTCACGGCGTCAGCTCGCGGACACGCCGGGTTCTGCTGCTGCTCATGACCGTGCCGTCGGTCGTGCTCGTGTGGGTTGTTCTCGTCGCACCCGACCGTCTCTTCCAGCTCACGCCCGCCGCCTTTGTGCGCATTCCCGTGGAAGGGCTTGGCTTGATCGCTGTCGCGCTGGTGCTGCCGGACCGACCGCGACGGATCGTGGCGGCGGTTGCGGGAATCACGCTCGGCTTGATCACTCTGATCAACATCATCAGCATGGGTTTCTACGAAGAGATCGGGCGGGTGTTCAACCCGGTGTTCGGCTGGGGCGAGGTCTACCCGGCTGTTGGCGCAGTGCGCGATGCGATTGGCGCCAGGTCCACGGACGCCGCGCTCGTCGAGGTCGCTCTCGCCGTCATCCTGGTCAATGGCACAATCACCGCATCAGTGATTCACATCACGACCATGGCCGCCCGGCACCGCCGCGCCACGGTTCGCGGACTTGCCGCCCTCACAATGGCCTGGGCGCTCTGCGCGGGCCTGTCCCTGCAACTCGTCCCTGGATTCCCGGTCGCCTCGACCAGCTCCGCCCGCCTGGTCGTCGCGCAGGTGCGCGACACCCAGAGACTGATCCGCGAGCAGCATCGGTTCGAGCGGCTACTCCACAGCCCTGACCCCGAAGCCGGCATCCCGGCATCGGACCTGCTCACGGGATTGCGCGGCAAGGATGTCGTCATCGCCTTCATCGAGAGCTACGGGCAGGCCACGGTCCAAGGCACCAGCTTCTCTCCCGGCATAGACGCCGACCTGCGCCGGACTACCGCCTCTCTGGCCCGCGCCGGCTGGTCTGCGCGGAGTGCCTGGCTCACCTCCCCGACGTTCGGTGGCGTCAGCTGGCTCGGCCACTCCACGCTGCAGTCCGGTCTGTGGGTCGACACCGACCAGCTGTATGCCAAGCTTGTCGCCAGCCGCCGGTTCACACTCAGCGACGCCTTCAACAAAGCCGGCTGGCGCACGGTCAGCGACTCTCCCGCTGACCAGGACGACTGGACGCCGGGCACGTCCTTCTACCACTTCGCCAAGGTATACAACCGGCACAACGTCGGCTACCAGGGCCCGAAGTTCAGCTACGCCACGATGCCTGACCAGTACACCCTGGCCGAATTCCAGCGACGGGAACTCGCCCCCGGCCACCAGCCCGTGATGGCCGAGATCGACCTGGTTTCCTCGCACTGGCCGTGGGCCCCGCTGCCAACCATGGTGCCCTGGAACGAGGTCGGCGACGGCTCGATATTCGACCCCATGCCCGCGCGGAGCGAACCGGTGACCACGGTCTGGCGCAACGCCAGCACATTGCACAAGTTCTTCGGCCGGTCGATCCGGTACTCGATGGACGCCCTGACGTCCTGGGTCACCGAGCTGAAAGATCCGAACCTGGTGCTCATCTTGCTTGGCGACGAGCAGCCCCCCAGCGTCATCAGCGGCAACCGGGCCAACCACGAGGTGCCGATCTCAGTCGTCGCCCACGCCCCTTCGGTGTTCAGGCAGATCGACTCCTGGCACTGGCAGGACGGGTTGCTGCCAGGCCCCGGCGCTCCGATCGAGCGCATGAGCGCCTTCCGCAACCAGTTCCTCGGCGCCTTCAGCACGCCCTCGTCCCAAACGACGGCGGCCCAGGGACACGCAGCGCACTAACCGCCACGGCGGAGGGCCGCCGGGATGGTGACATGCTTGCCACCCTCCGGCAGGGCGCCCGCGCTGCGGCTACCGGGCTGCCGCGCTTCGGGACTCGCGGGCGGAGGGTGTCATGCGTGACGTCGCTGGCTTGCGGTAGTCGGCCGACCACCAGATCCTGCGGCGCCCGACGGTGAGCCAGTTCTTCTTGCCCCCGCCGTCGGACTTCGACACCCCGGCCGAGTGACGAGGATGTACTGCCCGGGGCGGGGGACCGGCTGACCGGACTGGGTTACAGCCCTGGCGGCGCGCTCCAGCACGCAGGCCGCAGTGCGTGCCGTCACCCTGGCTCAACCAGGTCCTTCTCGCGCGAGGGGACACCGTCAAGGCAGTAATTCGCGGCGCACGCGAGCGGATGATCTGCGCCGGACTAAGACGATTCCAACGCTGACTGTCAGGAGCAGCCACTGGCTCGCGCAGGCCCTCATTAGCGCCGTTCTGCGCCCTAAACTGCCCCCCGAACCCTGACAGACGGCGCCCGAAGCAGACTCGCGCATATAGCCGAATTTATCGGCCGATTCTGCTCTTCGTCGCCGCCGACTGCGCGCTCAGGCCTGAGGCGAGGGGCAAGCACCAGGGCGCATGCGGTGGCCGAGACAAACACGAGCAGCGTGAGCACGTAGTAGTTGCCGACGATCAATTCCAGCCCACGCCAGGTGAACTCGACTGACGCCGGGCTGTTGCCGCGGTTCGGCGCGAGAAGCAGCAACCCGCGCGGCAGCAGCTGGGCCTTAGGGTCGTAGCCGCCCTGGCTGCCAATAGGCACGGGCCACCAGCCAAACAAGCCCACCACCAGCGCGACGCCGAAGATCCGGTAGCCGAGGCGCCGCGGCCCGTACGCGGCGAGGACAAGTGCCGGTACCACGTAAACGTAGTGGTGCGACCAGGAGATCGGGGACACCAGCAGGCCGGTCGCGGCGCACGCAACCAGGCCGAGTAGCTCGTGGCCACGTCGGCTCGCCAGTATCGAGGTGGCGAGCCCGGCGATGCCGACGACGACCGCCGCGACCAGCCAGTACGCGTGCGCGTCGAGCCCGGCGTGGGTAAGGCGAAGTATGACGCCGTTAAGAGACTGGTTGTCCAGGTGGAAGGGTTTGCTGCCCGGCCGGGCGAACTTCCCTCCCCAGTAGACCGCGGAGGCATGCGGCAGCAGCGCGAACCCAAGTCCTACCGTGACCGCGAAGGTCAGTGCGCTGACCGCCGCGGCCTTTGCCCGCCGGGTGAACAGCAGGTACGGAATGAAGATCAACGGCGTGAGCTTGATCCCCGCCGCCAGCCCGATTCCGATGCCCTTGCCCTTGATGCGGTCCGGCAGCGCGAGATCGCCCGCCACCAGGGCCAGCAGCACGAGGTTGATCTGCCCGAAGAACAGGGTCATCGCAACCGGCTCGAGCCAGAGGCCCACCGCGGCGACCGCAAACGCCGCCGCCGCCCTGGCCAGGCCGGCGGGACGCCCGGCGAGTCCCAGGGAAAGGTACGCGACCACCGGCAGCAGCCCGATCGTGAGCACTGCCAGCCCGACCTGCCAGGCCGCGAACGACGCACCGCTCCCCGCAGCGAACAGGAGCGCGGCGAACGGCGTGTAGGTGAACGGCAGCTTCACCGCCCCGAGCTTCAGCGCGTAGAGCATCGCCGGCCGGTTCCGCACAGCGATGCCGCCATCCCGGTAGACGGCCGTGTCGATCTGCTTCCAGTAGTACTGCGGGAACGCATGGACGAGCAGGGCATAACCAGCCACCGCCAGCAGGAACAGGGCGACCGCGGCCATGAGCCAGGCGGCTGGCCGTATTCGAGTCACCGCTCCGTCTCCTCAGCCTTGAACCGGCCTAGTCATGTTCGCTGACCATGATGTCAAACCGGGGCCGATTGGTGCCGGCCCGTGACCTGGCCGCTTCGTAAGCAGGCATCAATGCCGGTTCGTTCCCGGCTGCCCGCCGGCGAGGTCGGCGTGGTACAACAGGCCGGCGACCAGTTGGCTGACCGCGAAACTGTCGTCGAACTAGCGCGTCATCGCGATGTCACCAGCGCGGCTCTGTCGCGCGTCGGTCCTGGCCAACAACGCGAGTCATCGGTATAACCAGGCTCGCGCTCGCCGGAGTGGGCGGCGCGCGTGCATCCAAGGCCAACGGCAGCCGGAATTACCCAGCCGTCGTCCTCGAGTACGAAGTGCACGCCGAAGCGGCGCAGATAGGCCGGCCGTACGACAATCGCTTTGTCTCCATCATCACCGTCCAGGACCGCAAGGCGACGCACTGGCGGGACTACCTCGACCCGATCGCCGTGTTCGGCGCCGCAGTCTGGCGCGATCCGGCCTGACCGATGACGACCGCATTCACCGCCTGATGCAGACCGAGGGAGGGATTGCGGGATTCGGAGCCGAGAGCACGGGCCCGCAGGCATGCCGCCCATCTTGCTCTGCCGCCATTCCGCTTGCGCATACACGAGCAGCCGCCGCGGCACGATCCGGTAGGGAAGCCCGGACGAGGCTCGGGAGACCATCGGCACCACAAACATGACCAGCCGTTCACTGCCACCCGGCGGTCACCCCCACTGCCGACCGATCCCACCCGCCCGCGGGCACCGACCCGCCATGTGCTAGGCGGGAGCTCGGCCTTCGTGCCCAGCAGCCACTGTCCGAGCCGTTCTTCCTCCGGCGCGCGCCATCCTCGCGCGCTACCTGCTCCAGTTCCGCGATCGAGATCGTCATGCCGCCACCGGTCGCAGACCCTATAGCTCAAACGCGGCCGCCCGCCCGGCTGCCGTACGCGGCCGGCACTCACCCGGCGCTAAAGACCGGCCGGCCCTTCGCCCGATGCAGACCGAAGAACCCGGGCTCGGTGAGCAGCACGTGCACCGCGTCCCAGGCCCGGAGTGCCGCCTCGCCAGTCGGAGCCGGGGACAAGACCGGTCCGGACAGGCCTGAGGGCGACTCGCCCAGGACGACGGTCGGGCTGAGCGGCTCCTGCCCAGTCGCCGAGCGCGCCGCCTCCAGCGAGTCGAGGAGCACCTGGTCCCATGACTCGTCGTCGGCCGCCGCGACCAGGTCCCCGGGCAGGCCGGCGACAGCGATCAGCTCCGCGATGATGCCGGCGGCGGGCGGCTCCGGCGGACCCGGTTGGCCCATCTGGCCGAACGTCCGCTCGCCCCACAGTCGGTACAGCCGGTCGATGCCGTCCTCACGGCCCTGCGCCCGCAGTGCCTCGAACACGCGCAGCAGGCGGTGCGCCTGAGTCCGGCTCGCGGACACAAGCGCACGGACGTGCTCGGGCGTGGTCGGCGAAACCTCGGTGCCGTCACGCTGGATCAGGCTCAGCGACCGCCACCGCAGCTCGAGGCCGCGCTGCGGCGCCACTTCCCACAGCCACCCGGCCGTGATCCAGCTGTAGGGACAGCTGGGGTCGGTGTAGATGCTGACCCTTACGGGATCGATCATCGACGAACGCACCACTTTCTGGCAGCCGGGGCCCCCGCCCTGGCGGGGCTGCCTCCCGGTCGAATCACTACAATTTTGCTGGTAATAGTCCCATGCCGGTCATACGGCGCCGCCGCAGACCCTGTCCCAGCCGCGCAACTCCCGCCCTGACCATCAGTCAGCTCATAGCGACAAAGGCCGCTCCCGAGGTCGGCCGGGCCGGACGACTGCCCTACCCAGCATCGGCCTTTCGGATGACGGTCGTCCGCGACATCCCCAGCAGCGCCGCAGCCTGCCGCACCGTCAGCACCGGCAACGGCCCGGGCTGGCGCGACGCCGACAGCCGGGCCGGGAGCAGCGTTGCCATGACCCCTGCAGATACCTCCCAGTGCGGCCACGCCCGGCCAGGGTAGGCGCAGCGCTCCATTATTCCGGTCAGCGCGAGCAGTCAGGTCATCCTGAGCAGAGGAGCGTCTCTTTGAACGGTCGAAGCTGCCATTCCAGCGGCCGCCAGCGCCAGGCACTGTCTGCAGCAACCGGCGATCCACCGCCGCACCGGCCGGCAGGAAACAGACTATTCACGGCCATTCTTCGCGCTATATCTCTGGGATCTCGGCCCGAGCTGGCCAGTCAGGAGAGCACCACGGTCTCGTCGTCACACTTAGTAACCGGCAGTCTGGGTGCCAGCCCGGCTGATCGCGGCGCCCGGTCCACGACTCGTTCCACGGCCGGGCCCGCGAAATGAGCACCGCGCCGGTAACGCCTTGTAGCCACAGCGAAGGCAGCGGTCGCGCTCGCGAGCGGAGGTCAGCTGCCCTTTCGCGGCGAGCTGCGGCACGAGCTGCGGGCCGACCCCCCGGCAGTGCGGCGATGTCGCTAGCGGGCCGGCCCAGGCGACACGCTGCGCGGCGGCCTTGGCCGGCTCGGGTGATTGCGGCCGCGCCGGACTTGTCGCCTGCCGCCGCTGCCGCCGCATGGCTGGCTTCAGGGCGTAGCTCTCCGTTTAGTGCCTGGCGGGCGGTTTACCATGGCAGGCATGGATGCGCCGCGAGCCGCCGTGCGGGTGGCGCCGTACCGGGCCCGGCCCGGCCGGCGGGTGCTGGTCGCGCTGGACCTGGCGGACCTGCGCGCCCCGGTGACGGGCATGGTGGAACTTCCGCTGCGGTTGTTCTGGTCCGGTACCAGCCGGGTGTTCGACCTCAGTGATCAGGGCACCCGGCAGTGGGTCTATGAGACCGTGCTGGCGCAGGCCGCCCGTCCGGAGGACCTGACCGGGTTCCTGAACGGCCGGGAGCTGACCGCGATGTGGCCGCGGCTGTTCGTGCCCCGAGGGGTCCGGTCCGCGTGGGAGGAAGCCCACCCGGTCCTGCGGGCGGCCTCCGCCGCCCCGGCTGCCTGACCCGGTGCCGGTCAGCGAGGTGCACCGCCAGGTCGCCGCCGTGGCGCTGCGCGCCGCGTCCCGTGAGGGGTTCGCCCTCGGCGGCGGAAACGCGCTGATCGCCCACGGGCTGATCGACCGGGCCACCCAGGACGTCGACCTGTTCACCGACGACGAGCACGGCGTCGAATCAGCTGCAGGCGCCGTCGAGGCCGCGCTCCGCGCCGCCGGCTACCAGACCGAGCGGCAGGACAAGACCGCCGGGCTCGCCGACATCTGGGAGGGGCTGGGCGAGGGCCTGGCCGAATGGACAATCACCGCACCGGGCGGACCGCAGATGCTGCTGCAGCTCGCCTGCTTCGACCGGGCCAGCCGGCCCGTGATCATGGAGATCGGGCCCGTCCTGGACCTGCAGGACTTGGTCGGCGGCAAGGTCGCGGCGCTGGCATCCAGGGCCGTGCCACGCGACTAATGGGACACCGCCGCCGCGATGAGCCGCTACACGATAGAGGAGATGATCGGCTTCGCCCGGCGCCTCGATCCGGGCCTGACCGATCAGGACTTCCAGGACGCCGGGGCCCGCCTTGACCAGGCACCCGACGGCTGGTTCGCCTCCCTCGGCCTCAGCGCTGACCAGATCACCGGGCTGCGAGCCAAATTTGCCGCCTGGCCCCGGCCCTGACCCGGCCGGCCTCGCGGCTCGCCTTGGCACCATCTAAGACGCCGTGGCCGGGCAAAATGCCGCTCGGACCAGGCGCGGGAGACCTTCGGCACCATCTGACGACCGCAGGAACAACACGACCGCTCGGGACGTGTCATGCGTCGCTTTGGCCAGGCTGCCAGCCGTTCGCAGGTGATCAGGTGTCCCGGGTGCTCAGGTGTCGAGACGGCGATCCTGGCTACGACCACACCATGAGTACTGATGGACTCAGCTTCGATCAGAGAGGGCAATACGTCATGTCACTTGTTCGTGTTCACAACCTTTCCGTCTCGCTCGATGGCTTCGGCGCCGGCGCCGACCAGGGCCTGGATGCACCCTTCGGACATGCCGGAGCCCGGCTGGTGCGATGGCTCATGGACACCCGTTCATTTCACCTCATGCAGGGCGAGCAGGGCGGGAGCACCGGCATCGACGATGCCTTCGCCAGTAACTGGGGGCCGGGCATCGGCGCGGAGATCATGGGACGCAACAAGTTCGGCCCGCAGCGCGGACCGTGGACCGACGAGGAGTGGAAGGGCTGGTGGGGCGAGGAGCCGCCGTTCCATACCCCCGTCTTCGTGCTCACCCATCACGTCAGGCCCTCGATCGAGATGAAAGGCGGCACCACGTTCCACTTCATCGACGCCAGCCCGGCACAGGCACTTGCGGCGGCCAAGGAGGCCGCGGACGGCCTCGACGTCCGCATCGGCGGCGGCCCGGCCGCCATCCGCCAGTTCCTCGCCGCCGGACTGATCGACCACATGCACATCGCGCTCGTGCCGATCCTCCTCGGCCGCGGCGAGTCCGTCTGGGACGGCCTGGAGGGCCTGGAGGAGCGCTTCGCCATCGAGTCGGTGAGCTCCCCCAGCGGCGTCACCCACGTCACGTTCACCCGTCACTAGCAATACTCAGACCTGCCTCCTCGAACAGAGGACCGTTGCCGGCCCTACGGCGGTTCCCGGCCGCGGCACTCCGGGCCCACGGCCAGGCTCACAAGGCTGGACAGGCACCGGCCGGATGCGCCACAATTGTGGTCATGAGCGTTGAGTCACTGCGGACGGTCCGGGACCACCTGTCGGAGTTCGTCGGCCGGGTAGAAGGCCAGCACGAGCGGATCGTGCTCACCCGCAACGGCCATGCGGCCGCGGTCCTGATCAGCCCCGAGGACCTCGCCCAGCTGGAGGAGACGATCGAGGTGCTCGGCGATCCGGAAGCGCTCGCCGACATCCGCGAAGCCGACGAGGCGTACGCCCGCGGTGACGTCACCCGGGGCGCGGACGCGGCGCGGAACCTTCGACGGTGACCCAGGACGGCGACTACGAGCTCATCCTGACCCCGCCAGCCCGGCGCCCGCTGACCGGCAAGCTGCCCGTGCCCGTTGCCGCAGCGGTCATCGAGTTCCTGACCACATCCCTGATCCGCGAGCCGCACAGGGTCGGCAAGCCGCTTCGCGATGACCTGGCCGGCATATGGTCAGCACGGCGCGGCACCTATCGGGTCCTCTACCGGATCCAGGACGACCTGCGCGAGGTCATCGTCCTGCGCGTCGAGCACCGCCGCGACGCCTACCGGCCCCTGTAACCACACCCGCGCATCGCCACTCCCCGCCATCGATAACTCTCAGACGTTCGCACACTGACGGCTGTTCGGCGCGCCCCTGGCTGGTCTGTCGTCCGTGGCTACGGTACTCAGAAGGCCCGGATCTGCACGCGGGGGAGAACCCGGTCCCGGCGGCGGCGACCGGACATATACGGCGGAACCGACCTGTTCTCGCCCCGTGACATCGCCATACCACTGGCGGCCTGCTCTTCCGCGGCAGCGCCTGCATAACTACCCGCGCTTGGCGGAGGGCACAACGTCCGGCTCCGGCGGGAGCGTTCAGGCCTGGAAGCCGCCCGACGTGGCTCACTGCCTGTGGTTATTGGCTCGGCGGATTCTGGCGACCGTCAAGCTGGCCATATGCCTCACTCTGAGCCGCCCGCTCGTGTCCGCTAATCATCATCGCAGTTCCGACCGCCTGGTTAGGCGTGCGGCTGGGCGAGAACGGCGAAGTCCAAGGCGGCGCCGTTCAACAGCACAACTCCGTCCTGCATATCCGCGAGACGGACGCTGAGGATGGTGCGCCCGCTCATCGCAGCGATAATTTCCTGCTCGAGCGCAGCCAGGTCGGTGTTCGGATCCAGCGGGTAACCTGGCGAGTCCGGGCCCGGGCCGACTGGCGTGGGCAGGTACAGGACTGGCCCTCGTGGCAAGGCGATGTGACTCGGATGCCAGCCGTGGACGGGCGACGGCCTTTGCACGGAGAGTGCCCCGGCGGCGGACGGGGACACGACCAGGTCGCCCTGCAGCGGACCGACGACTGGCAGCACAACCGGGCCAGTGGCCTGGCTCAGCTGTGTCGCCACCGCGTCCAGGTCAGCGTTCTCGAGGATCCAAGCGCTCGGGTCGGTCCCGATTCGCAAGAAGACGTAGGCCACCGCGTTCCTCCCCGCATGACGCCTGCCCCGGCGACCGGACCCGCTGGTCAGGCCAGTCGCACCAGCCGTCGGCGCCTCAGTGTCGGACCGATCTTGTCAGAGATGCGATGGATGCGCACGCCTGCCGCTTGTGGGGGCCAGCCCAGCCCGTCGAGCCGCCTCCTCGGCGAGGCTCAGCAGGGGGCCCGACGGGAGCTTGCGGGCCAGGCTCTCTCCGGCCACCAGGGCGCGGGCGGCCTGGTCGCGCTTGCCTGCGCGAGCGGCGGCCTGTGCCTCCCGCACGCATGCGTAGGCTTCCCGGTACGGCTGGCCCGCTACCCTCCATGCGTCGGCGACAGCGTGCCAGGTATATGCATCATCGGCCAGATGCTGGCGCGCATGTTCGGCGGCGGCCAGCGCCCCGAATGCGGCAACCGCGGGCTGCCCGCCGCCGTCGGACTCGGTGATGGCCCTTGCCCGCTCGGGGAAGGTGACAACTGCTCGTTCCCAGGTCTCGGGCAGGTGCGCGGGACGGTCCGCGGCGGGCAGCATGGCGATGTCGGCAGCGACCCTGGCACCGGCCGCCAGCAGCCGGATTTCCTCCTCAGCCCAGCCGGTGCCCGACAGTGTCGCCAGCCCGTCCAGCGTCTCACCGGCCGCCGCCGCCAGGTTCCCGGCATCCAGCGCCTGTTCGGCGAGGCAGGCGCGGAGCGGACCGGCTAGCCCCGGATCGGGCGGCGCCTGCGCCAGGTCCGCGGCCAGACTTTCTGCCCGCTGAATGTCACCCCTGCCGACGGCTAGCTCTAGTTGCAGCAATTCCAGGTAGTGAGCGGCCTTGGCCGGGGACTCACCGATCAGATCGGCGAGGAGCTGCTCAGCTTCGTCCCAGCGCCCGGTCGCGGTCAGCACCGCCGCAAGGTTGTTGTCCAGGGTCGATGTCAGCGCGGGTGGAGCGTCCAGGGCTTCGGCCACGGCACGGCCCTCCTTCGCCACGTCGAGTGCTTCGGTGAACCGGCCGGCCGTGCACAGGAGGTACATGTGGTCCGCTGCCGCCCGGACGACATCTTCTACGCTGCCTGCGCGGCGCGCGAGGCTGAATGATGTTCGCAGCGCCTCGATGCCGGCGCCGAACTCACCGCGGTGTGCCAGGACGATGCCGAGCGTGGCCAGCCCGTGGGCGTGCTCAGCCACCGCGCCGGCCTGCTGCGCCTCCGCGACCGCTCGCTCGGCGACCGGCAGCGCGCTGCCGAAGTCGCCGAGAAGCATGCGCCCGGTGGCGAGCGCAGCGAGGACACGGGCCCGCAAGGCGGAAGGCGGGCCGTCAGGCAGCAGCGTCACGGCGTGCTCGGTGGCGTCGATGGCCGCGCTGAGGTCCCGGGAGTCAAACCTGTACCGGCCGAGCCGCTCCAGCAGCCGCGCTCGATCGGCCGGCGCAGCATCGCCCGATTGTGTCAAGGCATCAGCGATCCATGCGGCGGCACGATCGGGATCGCCCGCCCAGCCCGCGGCCCGGGCCGCCTCCTCCAGCAAGATGGGTCCCGCCTCTGGCAGCCAGGCGGCTAGCTCGATGGCGAGCGTGTAAGACCGCACGGCCTCCGGGTAGGCGCGTTCCGCGACCGCCTGCCGCGCGGCCATTACGGCCGCGGGACCAGCCCGATCCGGGGAGCCTCCCAGGTGCCAGTGCTGGGCCAGCAGCCCCGGGTCGGAATCCGGCCGCGCGGTCAGAGCTTCCGCGAGACGGTGGTGGAGGTGCCGCCTGTCGCCCGGCAGCAACTGCGCGTACAGCACTTGGCGGGTCAGCGCGTGGCTGAATGCGTAGCGATCACCAGCCGTGACCAGGAGTCCCGAGGCGACGGCCCGGCGTGCGGACGCCAGCAGGCGCTTTTCTGGCAGCGGAACGACTGCGGCCAGCAGCTCATGGGACATCCCGCCATCCGCAACGCAGATCTGATCGACGACCGCCCTGGCCTGGGCAGTAAGCCCTGCGGCCTTGGCCAGCACGGCATCGGTGATCGACGCGGGCAGCGCCTGCGGACCGGCGTGGACGAGTTCCCTGGCGTAGAGCGGGTTACCGTCCGCGGCGCCGACCACCGCCGCCACTCGGTCAGCGCTGGCGGTGCCGGACGGGAGCAGGCCAGTTACCAGTTCGGCGATCTCGCCGTCCGCCAAGCGCCTCAGCCGGAGCCGGGTCACCGATGGCCGGCGCTCCAGCTCGGCGAGCCACTGCCCGACGCTGCCGGGCAGATCCTCCTCACGGAGGGTGCCGACGAGCATGATCGGCTGGTCACGCAGCCTGACCGCCAGAAAGGCGAGCAGTTCGCGGGAGGATTCGTCGGCCCAGTGCAGGTCCTCTAGCACGAGCACGACCGGCGACCTGGTGGTGAGGCCGACTAGCAGCTCAAGTACGCCCACGAACAGCCGGTGCCGCGCTGCCAGCATGTCCTGCGCGCGGTCGTCGGCAAGCAGCCATCCCGCCTGATCGCGAAGGGCGGCGACGAATGGCCCGTAAGCGAGCGTGGCGCCGGCCAGCGGCGCCGACTCGCCGAGCAAGACACGGGCCCCGCCAGCTGCCGACTTGGCCTGTGCGCAGAGCTCCTCGACCAGCCTGGACTTGCCAATTCCGGCCGCTCCGGTAATCAGCAGCACTTGCGGGTGACCGGCCACAACCCGCGCGTAGGCGGCCAGCAATGCCCTTCGCTCGGCTAGCCGCCCTACGATGGGCCCAACCCCGGCGGCGGACATGGCCGCTGCCTCAGCCAGCGTGCTTTTCAGCGGCGGGAACCGGTCCGGCAGCCCCGCAGCGACAAGCTGGTAAATGTGCTCCGGCACCTCGATGTCCTTCAGCCTGTGCAAGCCCAGGTCCCGGAGGGATGCCCCGGCCGGCATCCGGGAGCTGGCAAGCTGCCGCGTCGCCTCCGACAGCACGACTTGGCCGCCGTGTGCAACCGCCGCAATCCGCGCCGCCCGGTGCACGTCCAGCCCCACGTACCCGTCCTCGTGCCGTACTGGCTCGCCGGAATGCAGGCCCATGCGCACGCGCACGGGGATCCCGCCCGGCCAGTCATAGCCGGACAGGGCGTGCTGCGCGGCAACGCAGCAGCGGACAGCGTCCGCAGCCGAGCCGAACACGACAAAGAAACTGTCTCCCTCGGTGCCCATCTCCTGGCCGCCACAGTCGGCAATGGCGGCGCGCAGGATGACGCGCTGCGCCGACAGCGCGTCGGCGTAGCGGTCGCCCAGCTGGCTTAGCAAAGCCGTCGAACCCTCGATGTCGCTGAACATCATCGTGATGGTCCGAGCGGGCAGGTCCCCCATCCCCCGATTATCAGGCTCCCCGGTCCATGCTGGCGAGAGCGGGCGCCCGGGCCGGGAGCGCCCACCGGTATCGATCATCAATCACGCCGATACCGTAACTGCGCGGTCACCGAGAGTCGCGTCTTGCAGCCAGATACCCCCGTTAACTGAGGAAAGACAGACTGGGCACGCGTCACCATTCTCGAATCGGCTCAGCTTGCTGCTGGCCCGGCCAGGGCCGGGACGGGCGCCTGAGCCACGAACGCCCAGCCGTCAGATTGGCACGGGCTGAAGACACCCAGGGAGCCTGCCCGGTTCGGGCATTATGAGCATCCGGATACTAACCAAAGAACATCGGCGGGCAGCGGGTGATGAGCGGCGCCAGAGGCCGGGGCAGGCTGCCGGGCCCTCGAGATGCGGAACGCGTGCCGTAAGCCCGCAACCAGGCGTGCAGGAAGGCCGTCAGAAACCCTCGGTGAGCTGCCATTAGGACAATTCTCCTGGTGTCTGCGGCGGGAGCGCGTCAGCATGAGGGCTATGCGACACCAGAGCACCGTCACCTCGATTTCCTGGATTCCGTCCGAAGCGATCACCGGGAGCACACGGGTCGCGTTCGACGCAGGCTTCACGCATTACGACGATCCGCCGCCTGCCCAGGTCGATGACCTGGAGGCCCTGCGCACAGCAGGCAGGTTCCGGTTCGCCAACGTACTGACTGCGTGGATCGACGTAGATAGCGCCGGAGAGATCGGCGACTGCGGCTACGGCGCGGGCGGCCTCATCGGTGACACTACCGTGCGCCTTGGCCGGGCGCGTTACACGTTCCAGAACGCCCTGCTGCCGGATGTGCAGCGCGAACCTGAGCGGGGAGACTCATGGGTGCGGTTCGTTCAGACTGTCGGCGGCAGGACGAGTCTGCCTGCGCCGCGGCGCGTGCGGCATCCGCCGTATGTGCAGTGGCAGGCGCCGCTGGTCTGGACGACGCTGTCGCTCACCTTGCACGCCAATGGTCATGCCGAGAGCGCGATTGCCGGTGCCAGCAAGTTTCCACGTCACTGGATCTACGACGCCGATGGGCAGCTGTGCCAAAAATCAGGGTTGACCGACTTCAGCAACTGGATGACGGAGTCCTTTGGCCGCCACACACCGTGGGGCGACGAAGATTCCGAGGTTGTCGTCACCGCGGTTGAGACGGCGCTCGAGCATTCCCTATCCGCACAACTAATGCACGGAGCCGCCAAGCCCACTGTCGAGCAGTTCCCCGCGGGCCGGGTTCTTCTGCGCCAAGGCGAGCCAGGTACGGAGGTCTACTTGGTCCTCGATGGGATAATCCGGGTCGAGCGGGACGGCGAATGGCTGGCCGAATACGGACCAGGAGCTTTGCTGGGCGAGCGGGCGCACCTGGAAGGTGGCGACCGAACCGCGACCCTGGTCACGGTCACGCCGTGCCGGCTGGCGTCCGTCGACGCCAGCCAGTTCAGCCCCGCATCTTTGCGAGACCTCTCTGAAGGACATCGGCGGGAGGATTCCTAAGCTACCCGTCGTCGCTTCGTCCTCGCAGGCGGCGGCTGGCGCAGCGCGCCCGGGCGGCCCAGTGCGGCGAGTTCCACCGCTCCGCCAGCTGCTCGGCGGACGCGAAGTACTTGTCGCTGGTTCGGCCAGGCCGGCCAGCAAGCACAGCTCGCCAAGTGTGAGATCGACTGGCTGCAAGACCAGAGACGCGGAGGCCGCGCCCGCGAGCATCCCGGACGCGGGCTGCCGAGCAGGGCTGAGCCGTGCCGCCTCCGCGCTCTCGCCGATGCTGAGTACAGCCGTTACTCTGAGTGTGGCGAACGGGGAATGGAAGTAGTCATGGCGGACCGGCAGTCGCTGGGCGAACGCCGCACGTGCATCGCTGATCCGGTTTCTTGCGGCGAGCGTGACCGCCCGGGCATCAGCCGCCAAGGGCCCGACCATGTCGAGCAACTCGCGGGCGAGCTCCTGGGCCGCAGCTGGCCCGTCTTCGGTGAACGTAACGGCCTCGGGACGGTTCTCAGTCACGTTCTAGTGTGGCGAGCACTTCGCCGAGCATCTCTATGGACCCCACCGTGATCGGGTCCACCACAAGCTGAAGGTGCGCCGCGCCGGCGGTCGCCATCGCCTCGAGGTGGCCGCTGATGTCAGCGGCTGATCCCTGGACCGGCCTGACAGGACCGTTATCTACATCGCCCATAAGCCGCCCGGTTCCACCGGGCAGGCCGACCAGAACCGCCGCGGTTGCGGCGATCTCACCAGGCAGGCGCCCGGCCTGCACGGCCGCCTCCTCGACGCGGTCGCGGACGGCGGCGAATCCGGCGGGAGTGTTGCCGTAGTCGCTCCACCAGACATTCCACGCGTCGACATGAGGCAGCCCGATGCGCATCATGCGCGGGCTGATCGAGCCGAGCATCAGAGGCGGGCCGCCCGGCCGTGTCGGCCCCGGGTCGAGCACGCAATCATCGACCCGGTAGTAGGCGCCGTCAAAGTCGACACGCCCGCCCCGCAGCAAGCCGCGGATGATCGTCAATGCCTCCTCGAACCGGGAGACCCGATGGTCGTACGGGAACCCGAACGCCCGGTACTCCCGTTCGTTCCAGCCCGCGCCGAGACCGAGGATCAGCCGCCCGCCCGAGATGGCGTCGACAGTCGCCGCCTGCTTGGCAAGCATCGCCGGCGCATGAAAGCTCGTCGACGCGACGAGTGGCCCAAGCTCGACACGCTCGGTGGCGGCGGCCAGCGCGGCAAGCGAGGTCCACACCTCCCACGGTCCCCGCGTGACACCGCTGGGCAGATCGTAGAGCAAGTGGTCACCAAGCCAGAGCGAATCGAACCCGACGCCCTCCGCGGTGCGGGCCATCGAGAACAACTCCGGCCACTCGACGCGCCGCTCGACCTCGGGCAGCTGGATGCCGACACGGCACGGACGAGGCACCCGCGAACTCTACCGGCCCACACGCCGATACCATCGCTCAGGCCCGAGCAGGCCACCGGGAACCATCCGCCGAGCTTGAATATGCGTTAACGCTGCGCGAGCCGGCGACTAACGATGCGGAGGTCGCGGCGGGCGAGCGCGGCTACAGCGATGGTGCCCACGGCAAGAGCGGCTACGATCCACCACTCGGTTGTGCCGTTCCCGCCATCGGGATCGAATCCGAACAAGCCCTCGATCCACGCCGGCCAGACGGCCGTCACAATCGTCCCCATCCCGAGAAGGGCCGCGAGAACAATTTCGGTCCGAGCTCTGAGCACGACAGATACCTCTTTCTGACTATTTGCCAACCCGCATGTCAGTCTTGTCGCGTCCGCGCCTGCTGGGCACGCTCGAGCACATCTGACAGCCGCGCGAGCACTTGCTTCAGCTGGGCCTGGACCTGGTCTGCCAGCTCCACCGTGGGGCGGTTCGGCGGCGCGGTCTCAACCAGCTGGCGCAGGCTCACCAGCCGCGTGTCGAGGGCCGCCCGGTGAACGTGGATGGAGCGCTTGCCGCCACCATCAGCGACCAGGTCCGACTCAATCGCCTCCAGCTGTTGCCGTAGCTGAAGATCCGGCTCGCCTTCGCTCAGCACCGAGCGCGCGCGCCGCGATCGGTTCACGCCGTCGTACAGGTCAGATAGCATGCCCCAGAGCCGCAGAGCGAGCTGGTACTGGCCGGCGAGCTGCTCGGGCGTGTAGCGGCTGCGCGGATCGGCGGCGATCTCGAACCCGACCTCGGCCGCATGTTCGCCCAGCTCTACGCGCACTGTATAGCGGCCTGGGGGTACTACCGGACCCGGATTAGCGGCGGCATCCTCGTCCTCAGGCGGATCGATTTCGATCTGGATGCCGTGCCCGCGCCGGCCGTCCCAGACGAATCGGTTCATGCCCGCACGCCGGGGCGGCACCGGGTCCTTTGGCTTGCCCTTTTCCGGCTTGCGGTCCTCATCTCCTGGCCGCGCTGTCAGCGTCCGGACCTCCTTGCCGGAGGAGTCGCGGAATGTGAGCTGCAGCTCGGTGTCGCCAGGGCCCTGGAGCCGGTACAGCACCGCTACACCCTCTGTCGGGTTGCGGCCGGCCCCCACGGGTAGCTCGACGGTCTCGGTCCGACCCGGGAGCTGCCGCTTGTCATAGGCAACCACCACCGGCCCGAGCAGCGAGTAGGACCGGCGCGCTTCGCCCTTCTCGGGAAACCCGTGGTCGGTGATCCAGCGGACCTGTTGCCGGGGCTGGTACACGTGCAGCGGTACCGCATCCAGCTCGGGCCGGTGCTCGCGCAGCGCGGGCAAGTCCTCCAGGACCCAGATCGAGCGACCGTGTGTGGCCACCACGAGGTCATCGCCTTGGAAGACGAAGTCGTGCACCGGGACCCGCGGCAGCTCGCCCTGACAGCGCTGCCAGCTTTCTCCGTCGTCAAAGGAAACCAGCAGACCCAGTTCGGTGCCGCACAGGAGAAGGCCGCGGCGGGCTGGGTCCTCGCGCAGCACGTGACAGTACTCGTCCTCATCGAGTCCCGTGTCCAGCCGCTCCCAGCTGGCGCCGAAGTCCCGCGTCCGCCATAGGAAGGGGCGGAAGTCGTCCAGCTTACGGGCCTCGGCAGTCACATAGGCGGTGCCGGCCTCGTAGGGCGAGGCGTCGATCATGCGCACCGTTGCCCAGCGGGGCATATCGGGCGGGGTGATCTCGGTCCAGGACTGGCCGCCGTCGCGGGTGAGGTGGAGCCTGCCGTCGTCGGTCCCAGCCCAAAGCTGGCCCGGCATCAGCGGTGACTCCGCAACCGCGAAGATCGTGCAGTAGTACTCGGCGCCGCTATTGTCCGGAGTGAGCCCCCCAGAAGAGCGGAGCTTATCTGCGTCGGCGTAAGTCAGATCGGGACTGATCGGCTCCCAGGTCTCGCCTTCGTCGGTAGACCGGAAGATGTGGTTGCCGGCTTGGTAGAGCATGTTGGGATCATGCGGCGAGAGCACGATGGGCGAAGTCCAGTTGAAGCGGTATCGGGCATCGCCCGCCGACGCCGATTCCTCCGGCCACACCATGATCGGCCGGTTCTCGCCAGTGCTCTGATCGTGGCGTGTGATCTCGCCTTTGTAGTTTCCGGCAAAAACGATATCGGGATTGTCGGGCCTGACCGCGATATAGCCGCTCTCGCCGCCACCCACGTGGGTGGTATCCAGCTGAGTGATGGCCCCCCAGCGGGAGTGGCTGGGGAACGCGATGGTGGTGTTATCTTGCTGCGCGGCGTAGATGCGGTAAGGCTCGCGGGTGTCAGTAGTGACGTGGTAAAGCTCCGCGGTGGGCTGGTTGTAGAGCGACGACCAGCTCTCTCCTCCGTCCAGGGTCACGCTCGCGCCGCCGTCGTCTCCAAGGATCATGCGCTTGGTGTCAGCTGGGTCGATCCACAGGTCGTGGCAGTCTCCGTGCTGGACAGGAAAGGCGGAGAACACCTTGCCCGCATCCGGTGAACGCCAGCACTGCACGTTGAGCGCCCAGACCGTCTCCGCGTCGACGGGATCGGCGATGACGCGGCTGTAGTACCAAGCCCGGTTGCGCAGATCCTTCTGCTCGGAGAGGCGAACCCAGTGTTCCCCATAATCGTCGGAGCGCAAGACGGCCCCGTCCTCGGCCTCGACGATGTACCAGACCCGGCCGGGCTGGGCCCCGGAGGCGGTTACTCCGGCACGGCCCATCACACCCTTGGGCATGCCCGGCCGCCGGCTCAGGTCTTCCCAGCTGCCGCCTCCGTCGGTGGACCGCCAGAGCCCGCTTCCCGGCCCGCCGCTGTCCAGGCGCCAGGGTAGTCGGCGCCCCTGCCACAAGGTCGCGTATAGGATCCGCGGGTTGCGCGGATCCATGCATAGGTCGGCCGCTCCAGCATCCTCGCCGCGATTCAGGACGAGGTCCCAGCTAGCGCCGCCGTCGCGGGTGCGGTAGATGCCGCGCTCGGGATTGGGGCCGTGAGCGTGACCGAGAGCGGCGACGTAGGCGGTGTCGGAGTCTGTCGGATCGACGCGCACACTTGAGATGTGACGAGTGGCCTCGAGGCCCAGATGGTCCCACGTCAGCCCTCCGTTTACCGAACGATAGACACCGTCGCCGGAGGAGGCGTTGCTGCGGATCGTGCTTTCGCCCATGCCCGCGTAGATCACGCTCGGCTCGGAGGGAGCCAGGGCGATCGCCCCTACTGCCGATCGATGGAAGAACCCGTCGGACAGGTTGCGCCAGGTGATGCCGGCGTCGGTCGTGCCCCAGACACCGCCGCCAGAAGAGCCGAAATAGAAGGTGTGGCGCTCCGTGGGATGACCCGCAACAGCTACCACGCGGCCGCCGCGGTGAGGCCCGACCAGACGCCATGACAGTTGATCCAGGAATCCACCCATCGGTACACGGTAGCCGGGTGCTTTCCGATTTCAGCAGTGAGGGGTGATGTGCGCCGCCCTGGGCAGCCAGCCGGTCCTAGCCTGGCTCGTCCATTCCGGTCACGGAGGTAGTCGCTGCCTCAGCCTTCCCCCAAGAGTCTTGAGACGCTCGCCCCCTGCCCTGTGAGACAACTGGCACCCGCTGCTGTCCAGCAGCAGAGAATCCGCAGTCCGCGCACGCCTTCTACCCTGACCTGGTGACGATCGCGTTGACCCTTGCTCGGTTACGTGCGCTGGCGGGACCTGCCTGGCCCTGCGCTTACGCTAAGTGATTGCCGCTATGGAGCCGCTGACGCTTCCTGTGCATTCAGAGCACACATTCAGAGCACAAGAGCGTCTCCATGACCCGTTCCACGACCGGCCGAGCCTGCATATCACCCTCAGTGACCGGGCGACCGGGTCACGCGTGGAACACCGCGGCGGGTCCACGATCCGTTCAACGACTGGCGCCCGCAGACCCCGAGCCATGGAGCCAAGCGGTCCTGGCATTGCTGCGGCATTTGGAGCTGGCCGACTTCGACGCGCCTCAGGTGGCCCGCCGCGGGTTCGCCGCTGAGCCGGGAAATGATCAGCTACGTCGAGGCTTCAAGCCGCTTCTGCAGGCATGGCCCGAAGAGGAAGCCTCGTGACTTGCTGGCGGCTCAGTAACGGATGACCTGCTTGTCCTGCTGCCAGCCGATGACTGGCGCCCTTGTGGGATTGCGATGGTATCATTTTCCCATGGAAGCTGTCATCGACCAGGCTGGCCGGGTCGTGTTGCCCAAGCCCATCCGCGACGCCCTGGGCCTGCTCCCTGGCACGAAGGTCGACATCTCGGCTTACGGCGCCGGCGCGCAGCTAGTTCCCGCGGGCCGGACGGCACGCCTAGTCGAGGAGGACGGCGTCCTCGTCGCGGCCGGCGAGACCCCGGTCGACGACGACGTGGTCTTCGCCCTCATCGACGCGGGTCGCAGGTGACGGTCGCCGTCGATACGAGCGTCGCCATCCCGCTGATTGTCCGCTCACATCATGAGCATGCGGCCGTGGCCCGCTGGTGGAACGGGCAGGAGATCACCCTCAGCGGTCACGCCCTTGCCGAGACCTACTCCGTCCTGACTAGGCTGCCCGGCGACGCCCGGCTGGCGCCCGCCGACGCTGCCCAACTGATCAAGGCCCGCTTCGCGGCGCCACTGGTGCTGAGCAGCCGCCGCGCCCGTGCCCTGCCGGATACTCTCAGCCGCCTCGGCATCGCAGGCGGCGCCGTCTACGACGCGCTCGTGGCACTGGCCGCGCGAGAGCACGGGGCTGCCCTGGCTACCAGAGACGCTCGAGCACGCGGCACCTACGACGCAGTCGGTGTCGAGGTAATCGTCGTCACCTGACCGTGCTGCCACGCACCCGCACCCGCCCGCTCCCGCGACCAACACAGCCCGTCCAGCCCCGGTTGCGGTACTTCCGTGCCGTACACCCTGCAGGTTGCCAACACCGAGCCCACGGCAACCCCGAGTCATACGTTGACATCACCGGGAACGCATTTGGATGGGACCCACGCCGGTGTGGACCTGGAAGCACTCAGTCACCGTCGTGATCAGTCGGCTCACGACGAACTCCTCCTGCGTCGTGCGCCTAGCTTCGTCTCTCTTATTTGAAATGAAAACGGTTTTCATGTAGCTTTCCCGTGCAGCAGTCCGGTCCACGCTGATGCAAGGAGCCAGCACCGATGAGACGCTCATCACTGCCACGCCTGCCGCTCGCCGTCCTGGCCGCGGGCTGCGCGTTCCTCGCCGCCTGCGGCACCGCGGCCCGCGGCGCCGCCGGATCCGGCGGGTCCGGCGGCGGCTCGGTGATCCAGGTCGTGGCGGCGGAGAACTTCTGGGGCAGCATCGCCAGCCAGATCGGCGGCCGCCACGTCCACGTGACCAGCATCATCACCAACCCGAACACCGACCCGCACAGCTACGAGCCGACCGCCGCCGATGCCCGGACGATCGCGGGCGCCCGGTTCGTGATCGAGAACGGCATCGGCTACGACCCCTGGGCAGCCCGGCTGCTGGCATCGGACAAGACCAGCGCCACCGTGCTGGACGTCGGCCATCTGCTCGGCGTACCCGACGGCGGGAACCCGCACCGCTGGTACAACCCAGCCGACGTACACGCCGTCGTGCGGCAGATCACCGCCGACCTCAGCACGCTCAACCCCGCCGCTAAGAGCTACTTCGCGAGCCGGCAGACCCGCTTCGACAGCGTCGCGCTGGCCCGGTACCACGCGCTGATCGCCACCATCAAAGCCCGGTACAGCGGCACCCCCGTCGGCGCGTCCGAGTCGATCTTCGCGATGCTCGCCCCCGCCCTCGGGCTGAGGGCAGGGCACGCGGCGGCGGCCTTCCTCGACGGGCGTGTCTTCTGCGGCAGTCCGCCGCGCCGGAGCTAACAACCGGGGCGGCGAGAGGCCAGCACGACTACCGCGCTTCTCTCCGGTTCTCGGATTTGCGGGCCTGCTTGCGGATGGTCCACAATGGCGGCTGGCGATGAAGCTCGCCCGAACCGCGGCCTGGCCGCTGATGGCTTCTACCCCGTGAGTCCGTGCAGGGAGGAGTTCGTCATCGTGGCTGAGATAATGCCGGAGCAGCCCGGCAATGATCCCGGGGGACGCCAGTCCCCGCACCAACACCTGGCGCCGCCGCTGTGGTTAGCGCTGTGCTGCCGATCCCCGTTGTCCAGGTTCTGCAGGTCGTAACGATCGCCGGCGCCGCGCCGACTGTGGCGGGCGTGATCGCGCGGGTGGAGGCCAGGCTGCAGGGGCGCCGCGGGCCGCGGGTGCTGCAGCCGTATTACGACCTGGCGAAGCTGTTCCGCAAGGAGGCGCTGGCGCCGGACGGCGCGAGCTGGGTCTTCCTGGCTGCGCCGGTCGCGGCGTTCACCTGCTACCTGACGGTGCCGCTGCTGATCCCGGTCCTGACCACCTCCCCGCTGCCACTGGGGTACATGGGGGACATCCTGGGCGGCGGGTTCATCTTGTCGCTGGCTGGCTTCCTGGTCGCGGTGGCCGCCCTGGAGACCGGCAGCCCGTACGCCCAGCTGGGCGCGAGCCGGGCCAAGACGTTCGCGGCGATCACCGAGCCGGTCGTGCTGTTCGTCGTCTTTACCGTGGCCCTGCTGACAGGAACTGACCTGCCGTACGCGCTGGCGGCAACGGTCCGCTCGTCCGCGGGGCAGATTATCCGCCCAGCGCATGTTCTCGCAGCGGCCGCGCTGTTCATGGTCATCTTGTACGAGACCGGCCGGATCCCAGTCGAGACCCACTCAGGCACCAACGAGTTCGGGATGATCGAGGAAGCCAGGCCGTTCGAGCACTCCGGACCGTACTTCGCGCTGCTGAAGTGGGGTTCCGCGGTCAAGCAGCTGATCTTGTACACGATCCTGCTGAACGTCTTCGTCGCTCCGTGGGGCCTGGCCGCAACCCATCAGCTGGGCGCTGTGGTGGTAGCGATGGTCGCGCTGCCTGCCAAGGCCTGCGCTCTGGGCGCGGTAGTCGCGGTCATCGACAACTCCTTCGCGAAACTCCGCCTGTTCAAGATCACGGAGTTCGCGGCCGCGGCGTTCCTGCTGGCCGTGCTCGGCGTGTTCACGCTCTACCTGGGGGGTGGCTGATGTTGCCCGCCCAGGCGCCCGGCGTGTACTCCGGTGCCGCGAACGTGATTGCCGTGCTGATCCTGCTGGCCGAGTTCGGCATGTTCCGCCAGGCGCTGCTGCGTGACCAGGTCCGCCTGTACGCAGGGCAGTCGGCGCTGATCGCCGTGCTGGCGGTGCTCGTCGGAGCGGTCCGCCACCTGCCCGAGCTGTATGTGCTGGCGGCGGTGACGGTTGCCCTGAAGACGGTCGCGATTCCGCTGCTGCTGCGCCGGCTGCTGCGCGAGACCGAGCCGGACCATCTCGACGGGCACCGGGCACGATATCGCCGGGAGCGGCGGTCTGAGCCTTGCCAGCACGGTGCTGATCGGCATCGTCGTCGCGGCGTTCGGCTTCTTCTCGGCCAGCGCGCTGCCGGTCAGCGGCGCCGGAGCCCCGGCGACGGCCCTGTCGGTGTCGCTGTCGGTGGTGCTGGTCGCCTTCGTGCTGATGATCCACCGCCGGGACGTCGCGTCGCAGGCGATCGGGCTGTTCTCGCTCGAGAACGGGATCTCCCTGGCCGCCCTCGTCGTAGCGGCCAGCCTGCCGCTCATCCTGGAGGTGGCGTTGCTTTTTGACCTGCTGCTGGCGGTCGTCGTGTTCGGCCTGCTGATCCGCCTCCACCATGGCCGGGCCGACACCCTGTCCACCGCTGACCTCACCAGCCTGCGAGGCTGACCGTGAACGTCGTCGTTCTCGTACTGCTGGCCCTCCCTCTGGCCGCCGCCATCGTGACCATCTGGCTGCCGTCCGCTTCAGCCGGAGCGGTGACTGCAGCGGCCGGGATCGCCAGTTTCGGCCTGGTGCTGGCGCTGATTCCCGCCGTCTCGCACCGGGACATCGACATGCTGGGGTTCATCCGGAGTGGACGCGCTCAGCGCGGTCTTCCTGCTCGCGACCGGATTCCTCTACGCGTGCGTCGCCGTGTACTCGATCGGCTACCTGCGCAGCACGGGCGAGCCAAGTGCAGGGGACCGGCGCTATAGGCGCCAGTTCTGGGCCGGGCTGAACCTCTTCGCCTGGTCGATGCTCGTCGCGCCCGCCATGAGCAACCTGGCCCTGCTGTGGATCGCGATCGAGGTCACGACGATCGTGTCAGCGCTGCTGGTCGCGATGGAAGGTACCGACGGCGCGGCCGAGGCGGCATGGAAGTACGTCCTGCTCGCCTCCGCCGGCCTGGCGCTCGCGTTGCTGGGAACGATCTTTCTCTACTACGCGGGCGCGCACGTGCTGGGACAGTCCTACAACCTGGCGTTCGCGCCCCTGCTCGGCGTGGCCGCGAAGCTACCGCCGACGGTCGTGCGGCTGGCCTTCGTGCTGGCGGTGCTGGGCTTCGGCACGAAGGTCGGCTTGTTCCCCGTGCATACGTGGCTGCCTGATGCGCACTCCGAGGCGCCGACACCGGTCTCGGCGCTGCTGTCGGGCTCGCTGCTGGCGGTCAGCTTCTACGCGATCCTGCGGTTCTACCAGATCGCGGCCGTCGCGCTCGGCTCTGGTTTCCCGCGGGATGTCCTGCTGGCCTTCGGGGTGGCGTCCCTGCTGCTCGCGGCGCTGTACCTGCTCGATCAGCAGGACTACAAGCGGCTTCTCGCCTACTCCAGCGTGGAGCATATGGGCATCCTGGCGATCGGCGTGAGTTTCGGCGCGCCGGTAGCGCTGGCCGGCGTGCTGCTGCACGTTCTGGCCCACGCCGCCGCCAAGGGCAACGCGTTCATGGGCGCCGGCGTGCTGGTGCGCAAGTTCGGCACCAAGCGGATCCGCTCCGTGAGCGGCGGCCTGGACCTGCTGCCGTGGAGCGGGCCGCTGTTCCTGGCCGCGATCCTGGCCCTGTCGGCCATGCCGCCGTTCGGGATCTTCCGCAGCGAGTTCGAGATCGTCACCGGCGGCCTGGCGGCGTCCCGCAATGTCGCCGCCGTCGTGCTCGTCGTCCTGGTCACCATCGCCTTTCTCGGCATGTCCGTCGCTGCCAACCGGATGCTGCTCACCCCCCGCCGCGACCCGGCACCCGACCGCGGTGAGCCGAGCGTGTGGATGGTGGTGCCAATGGTGGCCGGCCTGATCGCGCTGCTGGTTCTCGGCCTGCACCCGCCAGGGGAGCTGGTCGGGCTGCTGGACCGTGCCGTGCTCGCGCTGCGGGGACCAGCGTGAAGGCGGCGTCCGGGGCGCCAGCCGCCGACGTGACCGCCCTGTGGGACCGGGTCGCCGGTGAGGTCGCCGCGGGCGCGCGGTTCGCCGGGCTGATGGGCACCCAGCGAGGCGATGCGGTGCTCCTGTCGGCGCATGTTGCCGGGCCCGGCGGGGTCGCCACGCACGAGGCGGTGCTGCCTCCTGACGCCTCGTCCTATCCAGCGCTGACTCCCCGGCTGGGCGCAGCCTTCTGGTACGAGCGGGAACTGCATGACCTGTTCGGGATCGTGCCCGAGGGCCACCCGCGGCTGGAGCCGCTGATCCTGCCGCTGGCCGAAGACCAGAGCTCGCACCCGCGGCCCGGCTCGTCGAGCCAGGGTCCGGCGGCTATCTGGCCCGACGAGCACTCGGTGCCGCGGCACGTACTCGGGCCTGGCCTGTTCACCATCCCGCACGGTCCGGTCCGGTCCGGGGTGATGGAGTCGATCGAGTACCTGGTAGAGACTCCTGGTGAGGACATCCCGCACCTGAACATGCGCCTGTTCTACAAGCACCGCGGGATCGAGAAGCGGTTCGAGCAGCTGGCCGCCGGCGATGGCGTGCTGCTCGCGGAGCGAACTGAAGGCGTGGCGTCCGTCGCCCATGCCCTCGCCTACTGTCACGCCGTCGAGCAGATCGGCCATGCGCAGGAGGTGCCGTGGCGCGCTGCCCTGATCCGGGTACTCCACGCCGAGCTTGAGCGACTGGCCGCCCATCTCGATATCGCGACACGGCTGGCCGACGCCGCCGGCCTGGCGGTCGCGACAGCCAGGTTCGGGCTGCACAAGGAACGGGTCGCGAGGCTGGTCGGCCGGATGTGCGGGAGCCGGTTCGGCCGCGGCGTGGTCGTGCCAGGCGGGGTCAGCGGCATACCGATGGTCACCGGCAGCGACTTCCTGGCGGAGATCGCACGGCTGGAGCGAGCCGTGACCGCCGACGCCCGGGTCCTGATGGGCACCGCCTCGTTTCTGGACCGGCTCCGCGGTACCGGGCCGCTGCGCCCGCAGCGTGCCCTCGAGCACGGCGCTCTCGGCCCCATCGGCAAGGCGTCCGGCTACAGCGACGACGCCCGCGCAGCCAGGCCGTACGACGCCTATTCCGGGCTCGGGCTCGGCGACCCGCCTGACCATCGCGCCGGAGACGCACTGGCCCGGCTGCGGCTCCGGTGGGACGAGGTTCGCCAGTCCTTTCACCTGCTCCGGCAGGCTGCCGACGAGCTGGCCGACGCCGCCGACGAACCGCTGCGGGTACCGTGCGAAGCGAGGTCCGGACGCGCTGCCGGCTGGGCCGAGGCTCCGCAGGGCGAGGTGCTTTACGATCTGCGCGTCGAGGACGGCCGCATCACGCGCTGCCGGCCCCGGTCGGCGTCCTTCCACAACCTGGTCCTGTTCCACGAGGTCTTCGCGGGCGACATCCTGACCGACTTCCCCTTCATCGAGGCCAGCTTCGGCCTGTCCGTCGCGGGCGTGGCGCTGTGACGCAGGCACCGTCGCGCACCGGACGGGAGGCCCGGCGATGAGCCCGTGGGTCCTGCGCGGCCTGCGCGAGGGCGTGGTGACGACCCGCTGGCCCGCTCGGCCTGATCAGTACGCCGACGGCTGGCGCGGCCCGGCCACTGTCCTCGACCCTCGTCCAGAAGACGCCGCAGACCTGACGTCGCTCTGTCCCACGGGCGCCATCGGCCGCACCGCCGACGAGGCGCTGACGCTCGACCAGGGCCGCTGCATCCTGTGCGGCCGGTGCATACAGGAGCGTCCCGACGTGTTCTCCTGGTCGCGCGGGGTAGCCACAGCGATGCCGACCAGGGCCGCACTTGTCGTTCCCGAACTCGACGAGACGGATCAGGGGCTGGCGGCGGTCAGGTCGGCACTGGCGGCCAGGACCGCGGCGCTGCGGCGGTCGGTGCACCTGCGGCATGTGGACGCCGGCTCGGACGGCGCCGAGGAGCAGGAGATCGCGGCGCTGCTCAATCCTGTCTACGACATCCACCGGCTCGGTATCTTCTTCACCGCGAGCCCGCGGCACGCGGACGTGCTGCTGGTCACCGGCGCGGGAGCGCACGGGATGGCCGAGCCGCTGCGCCGCACCTATGCGGGCATGCCCGATCCGAAGATCGTGATCGCGGTCGGCACCGACGCGGTAAGCGGCGGCCTGCTCGGCGGAACCGCGGGCCCGCCTGCCGTCTCGTATGCGACTTCGGGCGGCGTTGGCGCGGTGGTCCCGGTGGACGTGTGGGTGCCCGGCTCACCACCGCCGCCGTTCGCCATCTTGCATGCCTTGCTCGCCGTCCTCGGCCGGCTGCCAGCCAGGCGGGAACCGGAAGGTGCGCGGAGATGAGCGGGTTCAGCGTCGTTTTCGCTTCGGGCCTTTTGGCGTTCCTGCTGGCCGGGGTCGTGGACCTCGTTGCGGGAGCGCGTCGTGACCGGCTGCGCAGCATCCCTTATCTCACTGGCGGCGCGGGCGCGGCTTGCCTGGCGGTGACCGGGGCAGGCGCACTGGCCGGCCATCCGGCCACGCTCTCAGTGGCGGGCTGGCTCGGGCGGGGAACAGCATCGCTGGCCGCGGACCGGCTTTCTGGGCTCTTCCTGGTCATCGCGTTCTGCGCGGCGTTCGCGGTGTCACTGGCTTTCGCGGCCTGGGCGGCTCGGCCGGGCGCCGTCGGGCGGCGTGGCCTAGGTGCTAGCTATGCGCTGACACTCGGCGCGGTCGCGGTATTCATGACCGCCAGGGACGCCTTTACGGCCCTGATGGCCTGGGAACTGCTGACCATCGCCTTCTACCTGCTGGCCGGGTTCGAGCGGGGACGAGCAGGTCGGCCGGGCGGGGCGCTGATCACGCTCGCGTTCGGCAAGGTCAGCGGGGCGGCGCTGCTCATCGGGCTGCTGCTCCTAGCGGTCAGATCCGGCTCGCTCGACCTCGGATCGTTCGCGCACGTGCCGCACGGCGCCGCGCGCGACGCCGCGCAAGCGCTCCTGATCGCGGGCTTCGCCGTCAAGGTCGGGCTCGTGCCGTTCCAGGTGTGGCTGCCCCGCGGCTACGCGGCCGCCCCCGGCCCCGCCCGGGCGGTCATGGGCGGCGTCGCCGTCAACGCCGGCTTCTACGGACTGTGGCGCACACTCGGGCTGCTGGGCGCGCCGCCCGCCTGGCTGACCGGCACGCTGCTGGTCCTGGCCGGCCTGACCGCGCTGCTCGGGATCGCCCACGCCGCCGTCCAGCCTCGCCTGCAACGGGTGATCGCCTACTCCAGCGTGGAGAACAGCGGGCTGATCCTCGCCGGGTACGGCGTCGCGCTCGTCGGCGCGGCGACACGCGACCAGCGGCTACTAGCGGTTGGACTGCTCGCCGGAACGCTGCAGATCATCGCCCACGCGGCCGCCAAGTCCCTGCTGTTCACCGCAAGCGCGGTCATCACCTCAGACCCGGAACCCGGCTCCCTCGGTGCAGGCGATGACAGCCTCGACGCGCTGCGGGGGTCAGCACGGCACCGGCCATGGAGCGGCACCGGGCTCGCGATCGGCTCGCTGACGCTGGCCGGGCTGCCGCTGACGATGGGATTCGTGTCCGAGTGGTTCCTGCTGGAGGCGCTGATGCAGCAGTTCCGGGTGCCGGTCCTCGGCTACCGGCTGCTGCTTGCCCTGGCCGGGGCAGCCGTCGCGCTGACCGCCGGCTTCGCCGGCGTGACGTTCGTCCGGCTGATCGGGCTGGTTGTCCTCGGACCGCCCGCTGGTGACGACGGCTCCGGAGCCACCGCGTCAGCCGGCGCCCGCCGCTGGGACGGCGGCTGGCTCGGGCGCACCGGCATCGCGATCCTGTCGGCATGCTGCCTCGCCTTGGCGGCCGTGCTGCCGCTGCTCATCCGGGTTCTCGCGGCGGGCCTGTCTCCCGTGGTACCGGCGACGGCGACCAGCGGGGCCAGGCAGGCTCCCTGGGTACTCGGCCCGGTGTTCAGCGGCTTCTCGGTCCTGTCACCGTCCTGGCTGTGGATCGTCATGCCGATCCTGGCACTGGCCGTGCTGGCCTTCACCCGCCTGGCCGCGGGGACCAGGATGACCCGGGTACGACGAGTGCCCGCCTGGCGGTCGGCAACGGCGGGAATCGAAGGCGCCGACTCCTATACCGCCAGCGGCTTCGCGAACCCCACCCGCCGGGTGCTGGCCGCCGTCCTGCACACCCGCTCCGAGCTACGGCCGCTGACGTCAGCCGACGAGGCCGACACCCAGGAGGCAGCCGATCTCGAGCCTGAGGCCGCAACAGAGTCGGCACCTGTGCCCGGGGCCCGGCTCAGCTATAGCTCCGATGTGGTCGAAGTCGTGGAAGATTACCTGTACCGGCCTGTGCTGAGGCCGGTCATGGCCACGGTACGCGCCGCCAAGCGGCTCCAGTCCGGCCGGCTGGACGCCTACCTCGCCTACATGCTGATCGCGCTCGTCGCCCTGCTCGCGCTGGTCACCGCCCTTGCCTGAAATACGACAACGCAGGAGAGTAAGAGCCAGCCATATACCGTGCTTAGCGGCCAGGCACCGTGACGGGATTCGCTCCAAGGACGAGGACACCGCAGCATGACGTCTTCCTGGAATGCCTTGCGATTGACAATATTCCTCAGCCAGGATGACCAGTTCCGCCATCGCCCGCTCTACACCGAGATAGTCCACCGCGCCCATGCCGCAGGACTAGCCGGAGCCACGGTGCTACGCGGTTACGAGGGATTCGGCGCCTCCAGCCGCATCCACACCACGCGCATCCTCAGCCTGAGTGAGGACCTCCCCGCCGTCATCGTCATCATCGACCGGCCCGAGCGGATCCAAGCCTTCGTGCCTCAGGTACGCGAGCTGGTCATCGGCGGGCTGGTGACGCTCGATGAGGTCGAGGTGGTCGGTTTCGCTGACGGGGCCGAGCCCGGCACCAACGACGTCGCGGCCGGCCCTGCAATGACATAGCCCCGACGTCGGCTGACTGCCGCTATCGAACGGCTCAGAGCCATCGTCGCCAACGAGTTCTGCGCACCGGAGTCTCCTTGTATGAGCCTGCCACCTGTACGACAATTAGCTTCACGATGAGGCGCCAATACGCCCACGCAGTGCTGCCGGTCATCGCCGGCGACGGCTCACCCGCTGACGCTAGGGAATGCAGCATCCCGCTGGTCCGCGAACCGGCCGGAGATGACGCAGCCGCTGGGCTCGCTCAGGTGTTCCGCGCGCTCGGCGACCCGGTCCGGCTGCGGCTGGTGTCCCTGATCGGAGCGCACCAGGGCGGCGAGGCCTGCGTCTGCGACCTCACCGCCGCGTTTGACCTCACCCAGCCCACCATCAGCCACCACCTCAAGGTCCTGCGCCAGGCCGGCCTCATCGACAGCGAGCGCCGCGGCACCTGGGTCTACTACCGGCTCATCCCAGCCGCGCTGGAGCGGATGGCAGCCCTGCTCGCCCCTCCCGCCAGCTGACCGCCGCGAGGCTACTCGCCTGCGGCCGGCGGCTCGCGACCCGCGTGCCCTGCCTGGTCACGAGCAGCACGCGCCGGACTGCCGGCTCTCGGCTGCGGCTGATGTCGCTGATCGCCTCGCGTGCGGGCAGCGAGGCCTCCGTGTGCGACCTGAACGACGCGTTCGACCTGTCCCAGCCGACGATCAGCCATCACCTCAAGGTCCTGCACGAGGCCGGACTGGTGGACCGCGACAAGCGCGGAGTGTGGGTGTATTACCGGATCCGGCCGCAGGCGCTAGCAGCCATCGGCGTCCTGATCGGCTGCACCAGTTCATGAGGCCCAGCACCCTGATAGCCGTTTGAAACCCGAAGACACGGATGCTGCGCAGGCTGCCAGATGAACTCTGGCCGACGAACGGGCCACCGCTATTGTTCTGCTACCGAAGTACCTGACAGACTCCCAGAGCGGTCCACGAGCCGCATCGAGCCAGCTCGAGGAACTACGGACGGAAGCCGAATATGACGACCGCAGAGTCAGCGCCAGGGGCACCAGTCGCCTCGGCGACGCTGCTGCGCCGCGGCCGCTCGCTAGAAGGCGTCACGCTGGGCTGGAACGTCGTCGGCATCGTCGTGCTGGCTGTCGCTGCGATCCGGGCCCGCTCGGTCGCGCTGGCCGGTTTCGGCCTGGACTCGCTGATCGAGATCGGCGCAAGCACGGTCGTGCTCTGGGAGCTGGCGGGGACTGGTCAGAACCGCCAGCGCCGTGCCCTACGGCTGATCGGCGGCGCATTCCTGGGCCTCGCCGTCTATCTGGCTGCGCAGTCTGCCTGGGTTCTGGTCACCAGGTACCACGCCGGCCATAGCCCGCTCGGCATTGCCTGGACGGCCATCACCGCGGCCGCCATGGCTGGCCTCGCCGCCGGCAAGGCTCGCACCGGAAGGCAGCTAGATAACCCCGTGCTCATCACGGAAAGCAGAGTGACGCTCGTAGACGGGATCCTGGCAGTCGCCGTGCTGGCCGGACTGCTTCTCAATGCCACCGCGGGCTGGTGGTGGGCTGACCCCGTTGCCGCCCTTGTCATCGTCTTCTACGCCCTTCGCGAGGCACGGGAGATCTTCCTGCCGCACCAGTGAGGCCTGCAGCTTGGCATAAGCGCTACAAGTAGTTCTTGTACCTGCTACAAGGCATGGCGGGCTAGGAGCCGGCAGACTCCGCCGTTACCGTCTGTGACATGGTGCCGGATGGCAGCAAGCCAGTGCGCTGGCTGAAGGTGCTCGACCAGACGAAGTGCATCGGATGCCACGCGTGCACGACGGCGTGCAAGAGCGAGAACGAGGTTCCGGTCGGCGTGACCAGGACCTACGTCAAGTCCGCGGACGTCGGCGCATTTCCCGAGGTACGCCGTACCTTCCAGGTAACCAGGTGCAACCAGTGCAGCGACGCGCCCTGCGTGGCGGCGTGCCCGACGCAGGCCATGTTCCGCCGGGACGACGGGATCGTTGACTTCGACAAGTCAGCGTGCATCGGCTGCAAGGCGTGCATGGCCGCCTGCCCGTACGACGCGATCTTCATCAACCCCGACGATCACTGCGCCGAGAAGTGCAACATGTGCGCCCACCGGCTCGACGTCGGGCTGGAACCGGCCTGCGTGACCGTCTGCCCCGTCGGGGCGATCCTGGTCGGCGACGGCAACGACCCGACCTCCGAGGTCGCCAAGATCGTGGCGCGCCAGCCCGTACAGGTCCGCCGGCCGGAAAAGGAAACCGGCCCGGCCGTGCACTACCTGGGAGCACATCAGGCGACGCTGGACCCGCTGGGCGCCCGGCGCCCCGACGGCGGCCTGTTCGCCTGGGCGACCCAGGGATCTCCCCACCCGCAGCGGGTCACCGCCGGTCATCCCGGCCAGCCGACATCGTCGGCGGCGGCGCTGCTGTCTTACGACGTTCCGCACCTCGCGCCGTGGGACTGGCGGGTCAGTCTCTATACCTGGACCAAGAGCATCGCCGCTGGAGCCTTCATCGTGCCGGTCCTGCTGGTCCTGACGGGCTGCCTGGACTGGCGGAACCCGGCCGTCAGGTGGGCGGCGCCCGCGATGGCGCTGGCCTTCCTCGGCGCGACCGGCGCCGTGCTCATCGCGGACCTGAAGCATCCGCTGCGTTTCTATTTGATCTTCACTCGCCCGCAGTGGCGGAGCTGGCTCGTCCGCGGGGCGTTCATCATCGGCGGCTACGGCGGTATTCTCGCGCTCTATCTCCCGGCCGCGCTAGCCGGAGACCTCCTGGCATCGAAGGTGCTGGCCGTGGTCGCCCTGCCGCTGGCGCTGGCCACCGCCGTCTATACCGCCTACCTGTTCGCCCAGGCCAAGGCCAGGGACCTCTGGCAGAGCCCGCTCCTAGCCCCCCACCTGGCCGTCCAGGCCGTACTAGCCGGCGCCGCAGCCGTGCTGCCCTTCCTCCTCTGGCTCTCCCCCGCCAGGGCAGTGACCGCCGACGAGGTGATCCTGGCGGCGGCCGCAGCCGCTCACATCCTGATGGTGACTGCCGACACGACATTGCCGCATGTCACCGCCCACGCCCACCTCGCCAGCCACGAGATGACCCACGGCAAATTCGCCCGCTACTTCTGGCCCGGAGCAGCCCTCGTGACCGCCGCTGTTGCGGCACCGTGGATCGGCGTCGCCGCCGCCCCGCTCGCCCTGCTCGGCCTGCTGGGCCACGAGCACGCCTACATCCAGGCCGGCCAGTCCGTCCCCCTGTCGTGATTCCAGAGCACGAGGATTGGTGGCTCAGATGACCAGTCGCACGCGATTCGGTCGGGGACGCGATGGCTCTGGTCAGCGGCGTTCTGCCGCAGATCAGAGTCGTCGTGCCCCCGACCTCACCGCGCTCTCCGCGAGGGTTTCGGCCGCCCGAGCGGCTACCGAAGCCCGCGGCGAGACGTTCTACCAGGGCCCCAGCAAGGTGCACCTGGCGGCGTTCCCGCCCAAGGAACGCTGGGACGACTGGACCGAGCTCGACTCACGAGCCTGGCCTGCCCGCGAGGAACGCCGCTACATGCTCGTCCCCACCACCTGCTTCAACTGCGAGTCGGCCTGCGGCCTGCTCGCCTACGTGGACCGGGACAGCCTGCGGGTGCGCAAATTCGAGGGAAACCCCGAGCATCCTGGCTCGAGGGGCCGCAACTGCGCGAAGGGCCCGGCGACGCTCAACCAGGTGACCGACCCTGATCGGATTCTGTACCCGCTGCGCCGGGCTGGTGCCCGGGGCGCGGGCAGCTGGGAGCGGATCAGCTGGGACGAGGCGCTCGACGCGCTCGCTGGCCGGATCCGGACGGCGATCACCGAGCACCGGCAGAACGAGATCATGGTGCACATCGGCCGGCCAGGCGAGGACGGCTTCACCGAGCGGGTGCTGGCCAGCTGGGGCGTCGATGGCCACAACTCGCACACGAACGTCTGCTCCAGCGGCGGGCGGACCGGCTACCAGTTCTGGATGGGGGCCGACCGGCCGAGCCCCGATCACGCGAACGCCAAGGTCATCTACCTGATCAGCGCCCACCTGGAGGCCGGGCACTACTTCAATCCGCATGCGCAGCGGATCACCGAGGCACGGGCGAACGGGGCCAAGGTCATCGTCCTCGACACGCGGCTGTCCAATACGGCCACGCACGCCGACCACTGGCTCGCGCCGGTACCTGGCAGCGAGGCCGCGATCAATCTCGCCGTCGCGCGGCACCTCATCGAGACCCGGCGCTACGACCGCGAGTTCGTCCGCCGGTGGTGGAACTGGGCCGAGTACCTGCGGGCATGCCACCCGGACAAACCGGCCACCTTCGACACGTTCGAGGCGGTCCTGGCTGGCCTGTACGCCGAGTTCACCTTCGAGTTCGCCGCCGCCGAGTCCGGCATCGACGCCCCCGTGCTCGCCGAGGTCGCGGAAATCGTCGCGGGAGCCGGCACCCGTTTCTCGGCGCACGTCTGGCGCTCAGCCGCGGCAGGGAACCTCGGCGGCTGGCAGGTGCCGCGCACCCTGTTCCTGATCTCGGCGCTGCTGGGAGCGGTCGCCACGCCGGGCGGGGTGTTCCCGAACGGGCTGAACAAGTTCGTTCCGCGGCCGATCCACCTTCCTCCGCACCCCGAAGTCTGGCAGGACCTGACCTGGCCGCTGGAGTACCCGCTGGCGCAAAACGAGATGTCCTTCCTGCTGCCGCACTTCCTGGCCGAAGGCCGCGGCCGGCTGGACACCTACTTCATGCGGGTCTACAACCCGGTCTGGACCAATCCGGACGGGCTGTCCTGGATGGAAGTCCTGACCGACGAGGCAAAGATCGGCTGCTCCGTCGCGCTCACCCCGACCTGGAACGAGTCGGCGTACTTCGCCGACTACGTGCTGCCGATGGGGCACGCCTCCGAACGGCACGACACCCACTCCTATGAGCAGTACGACGGGCAGTGGATCGGCTTCCGCCAGCCGGTGCTGCGGACCGCCCGCGAGCGGCTCGGCGAGGAGATCGCCGACACCCGCCAGGTGAACCCGGGCGAGGTGTGGGAGGAGAACGAGTTCTGGATCGAGCTGTCCTGGCGGATCGATCCGGACGGCTCGCTCGGCATCCGGCGGTACCACGAATCGGTCGCCCGGCCAGGCCAGAAGCTGACCGTCGACGAGTACTACGGCTGGATGTTCGACAATTCCGTACCCGGCCTACCCGAACGTGCCGCAGCCGACGGCCTCACGCCGCTGCAGTGGATGCGCCGCTACGGCGCCTTCGAGATCACCTCGGGCCAGGGCCCGGTGTACGAACAGCAGGTGCCCGAAGCCGAACTCGAGAACGTGCACATCACACCGGCCGGGCGGGCCTACACCAGCGGGCTGGCCCCGTTGAGCCCGAATGTTGTTCCCACGGGCGCGCCGGATCCTGATCCGGCGGGCCGTCGCGCCGCAGGGGTGAACGTCGACGGCACGGTGCGGCGCGGGTTCCCCACGCCATCGGGACGGCTGGAGTTCTATTCGTCGACATTGGCCGCCTGGGGGTGGCCGGAACACGCCCTGCCCGGCTACATCCGCAGCCACGTGCACCCCGCGAACCTGGCGCCGGACCAGATGGTCCTGCTGTCCACGTTCCGGCTGCCCACCCAGATCCACACCCGGTCCGCGAACGCGAAGTGGCTCGATGAACTCGCGCACACCAACCCGGTCTGGGTCCACCCCACCGACGCGGCGCGACTCGGCATCGCGCGGACCGGCGACCTGGTCAGGGTCGAGACCGACATCGGGTACTTCGTGGCCAAGGCGTGGATCACCGAGGGGATCCGGCCGGGGGTGGTCGCGTGCAGCCACCATATGGGCCGCTGGCGGCTGAGAACCGAAAAGCACGGCGTCGGCGGCATGATGGCCACGGTCGACCTGCGGCACGGCGAAGACGGCTGGACCATGAAACGCCAGGCCACCGTGACCCCGTACGTATCCGCCGATCCCGACACACAGCGGATCTGGTGGAGCGACACCGGCGTCCACCAGAACCTCACCTTTCCCGTGCACCCCGACCCGATCTCGGGAATGCACTGCTGGCACCAGGCGGTCCGGGTCCGGCCGGCTGGCCCCGGCGACCGGCACGGGGATATCGCCGTAGACACCGCCACGGCCCGCACGATCTACCAGGAGTGGCTGCGCCTGACCCGCCCCGCCGGGCGGGACTCGCCGGGGGCACTGCGCAGGCCGCGCTGGCTGATCCGGCCGCTGAAGCCCGCCGCCCGCAGCTACCGCGTGCCTGACGCGGAGGTATCCAAGTGACGGCTGACACCACCACTGCCGGCGCCCCGGCACGAAGCGCCGAACTGCTGCGGGCGCTGGGATCCGTGCCTGGCAGCCCGCCACCGTACTGCGCGCCCGTGCTGGCAGCGCTCGGGCTGCCAGCGCCCACCGAGGCCGAGCATACGGCCGCGTTCGTGCTCTCCGCGCCGCCGCACGCCGCGATCCATCTCGGCAGCGAGGGAAAGCTCGGCGGCGAGGGCCTGGACCGGGTGGCCGGGTTCTGGCGCGCCATCGGCCTGGTCCCGCCAGCCGATGCCGACCAGCTCGGAGTACTTCTCATGCTCTACGCCGAGCTCGCCGAAGCCGAGACGGCAGCGAGATCGGAGCTGACCCGGCAGCGGCTGACGCATGCCCGCGCAACCCTGCTTCGCGAGCACCTCTGGTCCTGGGCTCCCGGATACCTGACCGCCCTCAGCCATGTTGCGGCGCCAGGGCTGGCCTCATGGGCCGGGCTGACGCTGCGTGCGCTGCACCAGGAGACCCGCTCGCCAGCCGGATGCCGGACGACGACGCTCCCGGCGGCCCTTCGGGCAGCGCCACCGCCGATCCGCCCCGGCGACAGCAGGGACGAGCTGCTCGATTCCCTGGTCGCCCCGGTACGTTCCGGCATCCTGCTGACCCGCGAGGACCTGCGGGAAGCCGCCGCGGCGGCAGGGCTCGGGTACCGGGTCGGCGAGCGCCGGTACACCCTGGCCGCCATGCTCGACCAGGACCCCAGCGCCACTCTTAGCTGGCTGCGAGGCCACGCCGAGATGTGGGCGCGCGCGCACGCCGGCCAGCCGCCCGTCGGAGGCCACGACCCGCGGCGCTGGTGGGCGAGCAGGGCAGCAGCGACTGCCCGCGCGCTGGGCACGCTCCAGGCTGAGCTGGCGACCTTCTAATGTGAACGCATGACCCTGAGCGCGCGGATGCCTGACCTGGCCGCGCTCGACATGCTGCTCGCCGTGGCCCGGACCGGCAGCCTCAGCTCAGCGGCGCGGCAGGTGGGCGTCACCCAGCAAGCGGTATCCGCCCGCATCAAGGCGGCGGAGGCGCAGGCCGGGGTCACGCTGGTCGCGCGCACGTCACGCGGCTCAACCCTGACCCCGGAGGGGGTCGTCGTGGCGGAGTGGGCAGCGCGCCTGCTCGCCGTTGCCGCCGAGCTCGATGCTGGTCTCGCGGCCCTGCGCAACCGCCATCACACCAGGTTGCGAGTGAGCTCCAGCCTGACCATCGCCGAGCAGCTTCTGCCCGGCTGGCTGGTGGCCCTCCAGGCGGCGGCCCAGCGGCGCGGCGAGCAGCCCGCGGAGATCGTCCTGACCGCGGCGAACAGCGAGACCGTCGCCCAGCAGGTCCGGGACGGAGCCGCCGACCTGGGATTCGTCGAGGGTCCGGCTGCCCCGCCGGATGTCCGCAGCCGGATCATCGGACGGGATGAGCTGCTGGTGATCGTCCGCCCCGACCATCCGTGGGCGGACCGCAGCGAGCCACTGAGCCCGGCCGAACTTGCCGCGACCCCCCTGGTCAGCCGCGAGGAAGGATCAGGAACGCGCGACGTTCTGGCGGCGGCACTGGCCACGGCTCTGCACCACCCCGCCGGGCAGTCGCCCGTCACCGTGCCGCCAGTCGCGCTCGCCCTGTCCACTACGGCAGCCGTCCGGGCGGCGGTCCTGGCCGGCGCCGGACCAGCGGTCCTCAGCGAGCTGGCCGTCAGCGAGGACCTCGCGTCACGCCGGCTGACTCGCGTGACAGTCGACGGCCTTGACCTGCACCGCGCGCTGCGGGCGATCTGGGCCGGGGGGACCGTTCCGCCTGGCGGCGCGGCGCGTGACCTGCTCGCGCACGTCAGCCGGCCCCGCCGCTAACTGGCCGCGGCGCGCCGTCAGTACCGACGGCAGGACGCCGCGTCACGCGACCGCCGACGTGACGCTGCCCGGCGAGTCCTGGCCGCTCAGCGCGAGCTGGTAGCCGGTGCGGGACGAGAACTCGGCGATGAACGAGAACCGGTCGCCCCTGATGACGGTGTGCCGCCACTCCACGGGTCTGCCTTCGCAATAGCCAACGCGGTCGATAACCAGCGCGCCCGTGGATGGCGGGATCCCCAGCAGGCGCCGCTCGGCCGGGGTGGGCACCACCGCGCGGATATGCTCCCGCCCGTTCTCGAGCCGCAGGCCCGTGCGAGCGGCCAGCTCGTCGTACAAAGCGGTGTGCGTGAAGTCGGACTCGAGCAGCGGCGCGGCAATATCGGCCGGCAGCCAGACGGTATCGAGGGCGAGCGGCTCCTCCCCCGCCAGGCGCAATCGCTCGAGCCGGAACAGCGGCACGGACGCCTCCAGGCCGAGCCGGTCCGCGACGACTCCGTCGGCTCGCACATCCCGGGAGCGGACAATGCTGGTCTGGCTCAGGCCAGCGGACTCCACCGACGCGAACAGCGAGTACATCGCCCCGAGCGGCTGGGTGATCGCGGTCTGCCCGGCGAGCCGCGGACGGCGGCCACGCTCAGCGACCACGATGCCGTCGGCGCGCAGCTGCTGCAGCGCAGTGCGGACGGTGTGGCGGCTGACCTCGTACTCAGCGACCAGGGCCAGCTCGCCGGGGAACACCTCGCCGAAGCCACCCGCCGCGAGCCGGCGACGCAGGTCGGCTCGCAGCTGCGCCCACAGCGGCATCGGACTCCGGCGGTCCAGCTTCCGTGCTGCGGCGACGCGGCGGCCGGAGCCATGTTCAGCCATCGAACCTCCTGCCGGCGGGTGCAGCGGGTGAGGGACAAGTTACGTCCGGACAGCACCGGAAGTATAGGCGCCTACCGACGGGTTACCGGTTGCGCGGCCGGTCTCCTGTGCCCGGCGGGTCTTGCGATCCCTGTACGAATGATCGTACATTTGGCGGACTGATGACACCTGGCCGGTGCCGGGTCCGGGAGGTAAGCGACCTTTGGCAGAAGTGATATCCGTCGAGACGCCGACTCTGGGTGACCGCAGCTACCTGGCGCATGACGGCGAGGTAGCGGTCGTCATCGACCCGCAGCGGGATATTGACCGCATGACGGCTCTGGCCGAACAGCGGGGCGTGCGCATCACTCACGTCGCCGAGACCCATATCCACAACGACTACGTCACCGGCGGACTCGCGCTCGCCCGGGCGGCTGGCGCGCGCTACCTCGTCAATGCTGCCGACCTTGTCGGCTTCGACCGCACCCCGGTCGGCGACGGCGACTGCCTTGAGGTCGGCGCCGACATGCGGCTGCGGGTGCTGGCAACCCCCGGGCACACGTTCACTCACTTGTCTTACATCCTCGAGGCCGCGGACGAGGTGGCGGGGGTCTTCACCGGCGGGTCGCTGCTCTACGGCTCGACCGGACGACCGGATCTGCTCGGACCGGAAAACACGGCGGCCCTGGCCCACGCCCAGTACGCGTCTGCCCGGCGCCTGGCCGGAGAACTGCCCGACCAGGCCGAGATCTTCCCGACGCACGGGTTCGGCAGCTTCTGCTCGGCCACGCAGGCGCAGGGCCTGGCCTCGACCATCGGGCGGGAGAAGCGGTTCAACCCCGTGCTCACGCTCGACGAGCGGATCTATCTGGAGACACTGATCGCGGGCCTGGACGCCTGGCCGGCCTATTACGTCCACATGGGACCGGCCAACGCCGCCGGGCCAGCCGCCTCCGACTTGGCACCGCCGCGCCAGGCCGACGCGGCAGAAGTGCGCAGGCGCATCCAGGCCGGCGAGTGGGTCGTTGACCTGCGTGACCGGATCGCCTTCGCCGCGGGATTCGTGCCCGGCACGTTCAGCTTCCCGCTCGGCGGCAGCTTCGCCAGCTACCTGGGCTGGGCGATCCCCTGGGGCACTCCCGTAACGCTGCTGGGCGCCACGCCAGAGCAGGTCAGGCAGGCGCAGCGGGAGCTGGCCAGGATCGGGATCGACCGCCCGGCAGCTGCCGCGGCCGGTAATCCAGAGGACTGGGCCGGCGGTCAGCCGCTGGCATCGCTCAGGCTGGCTAAATTCGGCGATCTTGCCGCGGCCGTCGCTGCACAGGGTGCCGACGACCTAGTCGTGCTGGATGTCCGTCGCCGGCTCGAGTGGGAAGAGAGCCACATCGCGAGGGCAGTGCATATTCCCTTCAGCGAGATCACGTTCCGGATGGATGAGATCCCGGCCGGCGCGGTCTGGGTGCACTGCCGTACCGGCTACCGCTCCATGGTGGCCGCATCCATGCTCGCCGCGCGCGGCCGTACGGCGATCAGCGTCGACGACGAGTACGACAACGCCGGCCCCGCAGGGCTAGCCCTGGCCAGAGCCTGACGACCCGAAGCAACCGAAGGGATAGCCGCGATGGGCGCATCCGGTCCAGCTGCCGGGCACCACAAGGTCCTGATCGTAGGCGGCGGCACGGCAGGCATCACCGTCGCTGCCCGGCTGGTCAGGGCGGGCATCGACGACATAGGCGTGGTCGAGCCGTCTGGCAGTCATTACTACCAGCCGTTGTGGACCCTCGTCGGCGGCGGCCGGGCGTCAGCTGACGAAACGGTCCGGCCGGAGGCCGAAGTCATGCCGAAGGGCGTGCGGTGGGTACATGGGGCCGCCACCGGCGTGGACCCTGAGGCGCAGGCCGTGACGACCGAGTCAGGCCGCACGCATTATTACGACTACCTGGTCCTGGCACCCGGGATCCAGCTCAACTTCGGCAATGTCCCGGGGCTCACCGAGGCCCTAGGCCGCCGCGGCGTCTCCAGTAACTACCGGTTCGACCTCGCGCCGCGCACCTGGGAGTACATCCGCGACCTGCGCGGCGGCACCGCGGTGTTCACGATGCCCGCCGGACCGATCAAGTGCGCGGGCGCCCCCCAGAAGATCGCCTATCTGGCCGCCGACTGGTGGCGGTCGCAGGGCGTCCTGGACCGCACCCGGGTGATCCTGGTGCTGCCCACGGCGGCGATGTTCAGCCAGCCCGACTGGGCCAGGGTGCTGGAAGGGATCGCGGCCGGATACGGGATCGAGGTCCGCAAGGAATCCCAGCTTGTCGAAGTCGACGGGGACAGCAACCGGGCAGTGATCTCCGACACCAAGGCCGGCACGAAGGAAACAATCGAGTACGACCTGTTGCATGCCACGCCACCACAGAGCGCACCGGACTGGATCAAGCCGACGCCGCTGGCCGACCCGGCGAGCCCGTTCGGCTACGTGGAGGTCGATAAGCACAGCCTGCAGAGCCCGAAATGGCCGAACGTGTTCTCCCTGGGCGACGCTTCGAACCTGCCCACCTCCAAGACCGGCGCCGCCATCCGCAAGCAGGCCCCCGTCCTGGTCGCGAACCTGCTCGCGGCCAGGAGCGGCCAGGCCCTCGGCGGTCATTACGACGGCTACACCTCGTGCCCGCTGGTGACCTCGCGCCGCCGGATGCTGCTGGCCGAATTCGACTACGACCTCAAGCGCAGGCCGAGCTTCCCGCTGGTCAACACCCTCAAGCCGCGGTACGACATGTGGCTGCTCAAGCGCTACGGCCTGCCAGCCCTGTACTGGCACCTCATGCTGCCCGGCCGAGCCTGAGACCACACGCAACCCCCCCGGGCACACCCGGCGGGTCTCGCGGTTAGCTGTGCTCCCACCCGCATGGCCTCCGGCAAGCCAGCGGAAACGTTCCGGCGAACGATACAGGCCAAGACGGTGGCGTCACGAGCTGAGCACAAGATATTCTGTGATAGAACTAAATTAGATTCTGTTGCAGAATGAATTGGCGGACTGTTCGTGATCATCCGAGCGAGGCGGGCCGCTGCGGTGACGAGCAGCGCCAGGTGGCGCGGTGACCTGCCGTGGCAATGATGCTGCTGCGCGAGCCCGCCCGCCCGGCCGCAGTGCGGGAGCACCGCCTCGCACCCTGGTTCGCCGTCATCACCGTGTGCTTCGGCGCCTTCATGGGTCAGCTCGATGCGAGCGCGGTGACGCTCGCTTTCCCGGCACTGCAGCACCAGTTCGGCGCCACCCTGGCGGAGGTTCAGTGGGTATCGCTGGCTTACCTGCTGGCCCTGGTCGCGCTGCTGGTGCCGGTGGGCCGGTGGTCGGACCGGTTCGGGCGCAAGCTCGTCTACCTGTACGGGTTCGGGGTGTTCACCGTCGCGTCGGCAGCCTGCGGCCTGGCGCCGACACTGGCGGCGCTCATCGTGCTGCGGGTGGTGCAGGCTGCGGGGGCGGCCATGCTGCAGGCCAACAGCGTCGCCCTGGTGAGCACCTGCACGCCGCCTGCCCGACGCAGGAAAGCGCTGGCAGTTCAGGCGGCCGCGCAGGCTCTCGGGCTCGCTTTCGGCCCGGTCGCGGGCGGCCTGCTGGTCGCGTCGGCAGGCTGGCGGTGGATCTTCCTGATCAACGTGCCGGTCGGGCTGGTCGCGGTGGTGGCCGGGATATACCTGCTGCCGCGGACCCGGCACCGAGCCGGCCGGCAGGGCGCCGACCCGCTAGGGGTGACGCTGCTCGCCACAGCCGCGGCCGGGCTGCTGGTCGCCGTCTCCGCACTCTCCGGCTCTAGCCTGCCGGCCCGGGCAGCCCTGGGCGCCGCTCTGGCCGCGGTGGTAGCCGGGGCCGCGCTGCCATGGTGGGAGCGCCGGTCAGCTGCCCCCCTGATCGACGTGCCCGTGCTGGCCAGGGCCAGGATCGCGCCGGCCCTGGCCGGTGCCATGTGCGCCTACATGGTCTTGTTCGGGCCGCTGGTGCTCCTCCCCCAGACCATGACGGCCGCCGGCGCCGGAGTGCTCGAGACCGGGCTGCTGCTGGCCGCGCTGCCCGCAGGGTTCGGGCTGGCCGCCGTGACGGCCGAGCGGATGCTGCCTGCCGGCTGGTCGAACCGGCGGCGGTGTTCGGCTGGCGGCCTCCTTACCACCTGCGCGGTGGCCGGGCTGGCGATCCCGGGACCGGTAGCTGTCACCGTGCTGTCGCTGGTGCTGATCGGCACCGGGCTCGGCGTTTACATCCCGGCGAACAACGCCCAGATCATGGCGGCCACGCCGGCGCATGATGCGGCCAGGACAGGCGGAATGGTGAACATGACGCGCGGGCTGGGCACCGCGCTCGGTGTCGCCCTGGTAACCTTCGGGCTGCACGCGGGAGCCCACCTGGACCGTGCCGAACCTGGCGCGCTGGCCGTCGGAGCGCTCACTGTCGCCGCCATCGCGTCGACATGGGCGGGAATCCGGTCCGCCTCGCGCGGCGCCTCCGGCGGCACTACTCTCTGCGGACGAGGGCAGCGGGAGGGCCAGCGATGAACGAGACGACCAGGACTGCAGGATACGGCGAGCAGTCCCGCGACGGCCGGGCCCAATCTGACGGCCTGGCCGACGGAATCGCCCGGCTGCGCCGCGCGCTGCGCCGCGGCGCCCGCGTGGCCGACCCAGGCAACCCGCTGGCCGTCGCGCAGCTCGAACTGCTGTCCGCGCTGACCGAGCACCCCGGCGCCCGGCCCGGCCAGCTCGCCAGGCTGCTGAACATGCGGCCCAACACCGTCACCACCATCGTCAACACGCTGGCCGCGCAGGGGATGGTCACCCGCGCGGCTGCGGACGCGGACCGAAGGGCAGTGGAGCTGACTGCCACCGATACCGGCTTCCATGCGGTGCATGCCTGGCAGGCCACCAACGCGGCCGTCCTGCACCTGGCCCTGTCCACCTTGCCTGCCCCGCAGCGGCGGGCGCTGGCCGCGGCCGCTCCGGCACTCAACGCACTCGCCCAGGCGGTCGACCGGCTGGCCGACGCGCAGGCGCCGCCACTGCGCGAAGCCCTGTGAGCGGGCACGCGAGCACCATGCCTGCGGCTCTGGAAAGGGAGCTGGCGGCAGCGATACGCATTCCAAGTCCTCCGGTCAGCGGGTTCCACATCGGCCCGCTCTCGGTTCACGTCTACGGCCTCATGTACGTCATCGGGATTTCCTGGCCGTGCTGATTGCCAGGCGACGGTGGCAGGCTCAGGGCGGGGTTGCGCTCGCCGCGGTGGTGGGGCTGTGGCGGGTACGTCGCGCCGGAGCGGTTGCGTCCGTATTCATGGACGCCGTCGCTCCTGCGCTGCTGGCGGCCCAGGCCATCGGCCGGATCGGTAACTACTTCAACCAGGAACTGTTCGGCGGTCCGACCAGCATTCCCTGGGGCCTGTACATCTCGCCCGCCCACCGGCCCGCCGGATACGGCAGCTACACCTTTTTCCAGCCGACCTTCCTTTATGAGCTGGTCTTCGACGCACTGCTCGCGGCAACCCTTGTCTGGCTGGGGCACCACCGGCAGGTCAGGCCGCCTCCGGCTGAACCTGTTTGTCGCCGCCGCCCTCACCGTCGCAGGCGCCGCCTGGTACTGGCGCACGCAGCGCAGACCGCAAGAGCGCCCCGGCCCGCTGACGGCGGCGGGAGCGCTCATACCGCACCGCCGCGACGACCGACGATCCGCAGGCGAGCCGTCATGAGCCCGGCTCCAGATGCAAACCGAGCGGCCGGAACAGCCTCGGCTGGAACCGCTGCCGGCTCCGCTGTCGGGTCGGTCCCAGCGACGGACCGCATTTCCGCATTGATGAGGACGATGAGGGCTTCCCGCAGCCGGTACCGGCAGCTCGGGTCGGCGGTCACGCAGTAACGTCAGTCAGGCGGAGCAGCTGGTGAGCACTGGGTTTCGGCGGCCTGGACTGACCTCGCGGCGGACGAAGAAGCGGAGGATCGAGTCAGCCCGCACGCTAGCCATCTCGTGGGCACCCGTCACGGCCGGCTCAGCCAGCGCAAATGCTCGTAGTCTCCGAGCAGCTCGAGCCGGCGCCACAGCACTGACGTCGATGAGATCTGGCTGGCGTGCTCAGCCGCGGCCCTGCGCTGCGCGCTGCGGTCCACCGGAAGGCTCATGTCCAGGCGGTCGGGCGGCTGCCCGGCGAATGGCTGTCCCGTCTCCGCGCGCAACTGGTCGGCGACCATATTAGGAAGGGCCCAGGCGAGTACGGGCAGGCCGCGGGAGCTGGCGGCGCGCACGGCGGCCTTGGTGGCTGCCTGGTGATCGGGGTGCCCGGTGATGCCGGTCTCATCGAAGACGAGCAGGCCATCAGCGCTATGGCTGGTGAGGGCCTGCAGCACCTGGGCGGCAAGTTCTGCTTGTGGAATGGCTGCCAGGCGGCCGTCGCCATAGTCAAGCAAGTCGACGCCGGCTACGCGGAGCACGGCGCCCGCCTGCTGCAGCTCGCCTTCCCGCACGCTGTGCAGGCTCGCGCCGGTCTCATTCAGGGTCGATGCCTCGCCTCGGGTGTAGCACAGAACCCGTACCTCCGCGCCGGATCGGGTCAGCAGGTCGATGACGGCGCCGAGGCCGAATGTCTCGTCGTCCGGATGTGCCACCACGACCAGGACGCGTGACCATGAGGGCAGCAGCGATCTCCTGGGCATCTATCTGACGGCGCTTTCTGAGTCCGTCAGCAGGCTGGCCGGCGGGAGCGGGAACCACCGCAGGGCTTCGAAGCTCGGCGGCAGGCCGGTTGCCCCGTCGTCGATGCGGGCCGGGAGCGCGGTCAGCAGCTCACGCGCCTGCCGCAGGTAGCTGGCGAAGACGTCCTCGCCCTCCGGCTCGTGCCGCTGCGGATAGTCCAGTTCCCCGTCGGGTCCGTAGGTCACGTCGTCCAGGGTGATCTGCGGTCGCGGCGGCCCGTCGGCATGGCGCCAGAGCCCGGTGCGCGGGTCGAAGCGGTAGCAGGGCAGCAGCCGGTAGCCGTCCGCGGCGATCAGCTCCACTGCGGCGGCGATGAAATCGGCGGTGGCGGCCGAGATGAAGTAGTTGAGGTTGACCCTGCTCCAGCCCGGCTTCACACCGTCGCAGCCATGCCCGATCTCCTCGCGGAACGCGTGCGAGCGGGCCATCCCGATGGCCAGCAGGCGGTGGCCGTATGGCCCGGCGCAGGAGCATCCGCCGCGGGCCTGGATGCCGAACAGGTCGTTCAGCAGCGCGACGACGAAGTTGTGATGCAGGTACTGCGTGCCATGGCGGATCCGGAACGAGGCGATCGACAGCCGCCGCGAATAGAGGTTCCCGAGGACGTCGATCCCGGGGTCGGCCGCCCAGCGCAGCAGCACGTAACGCCACAGCTGCTCCTCCCGGGCGGCGATCAGGTCGGTGCCGACTGCTTCCTTGAGGCCGAAGACGAGCCCGGCCCTGATGGACTCGATGATGGCGGGCGTACCGCCTTCCTCCCTCGCCACCGGGTCGTCGAGGTAGCGGTGACCGACCGGGTCCACGAACGCCACGGTGCCGCCGCCCGGCGCGGTCGGCACCGTGTTGCGGACCAGTTCGCGGCGCACGACGAGCACCCCGGGTGTCTGCGGTCCGCCGGGGAACTTGTGCGGCGACAAGAACACCGCGTCCTTGTGATCGCCGGCGCCCGGGACTGAAGCGGCAACGCTGATCGGCACGTAGGCTCCGGCGGCCGCGTAGTCCCAGAACGACAGCGCGCCGTGAGCATGCAGCATGGCGGCGACGGCACGGCTGTCGGTCAGGATCCCGGTCACGTTCGAGGCCGCCGAGAAACTGCCGATCAGGAGCCGGCGGCCCGCGAAGCGGGTCAGCTGCCGGTCGAGATCGGCCAGGTCCACATGCCCGTCAGCATCCTCGCCGATGACGACGACGTCGGCAATCGACTCACGCCAGGGCAGCTCATTGGAGTGATGCTCGTAAGGCCCGACAAAGACAACGGGTCGCTGCGCTTCCGGGATTCGCGCGGAGAGCTCGAAACGTTCATCCAGCCCCGCCGGGATGCGCAGCTCCAGGATGCCGATCAGCTTGTTCACCGCTGCCGTCGCCCCGGACCCGCAGAAGATAACCAGGTCGTCATCGGTGCCGCCGACGGCGTCCCGGATGATCCGGCGGGCGTCCTCGCGCAGCCGCGTCGTCTGCAGCCCGGTAGCCGAGCTCTCGGTATGGGTGTTCGCATACCGCGGCAGGACCGCGTCGCGGATGAAGTCCTCAATGAAGTCCAGTGCCCGCCCCGATGCGGTGTAGTCCGCGTAGGTGACGCGGCGCGGGCCGAACGGACCGTCGATCAGCTCGCCCTCCCCGATGATGCCCCGCCTGATCCGCTCGAGCAGCGGCGACGTCGGCATCTCGGTGGTCACAAGCGGGCTATTCGGTTCAGCCGGCCGCATCGACCGTGATCTCACGACAGTCACCTCATCCCGCGCGAACCGATACCCCCGCCGGTATAGATGCTGCCAGCGTATCCGCATCCGGAGTGCCGGGGCTGCTGCCCCTGGGCTTGAAGAAAGATGCTCGAAGGCCCTCTCCTGCGGGACGATGGTCCCTGGACCCGGCGGAGTCGCCGCCTGATGCTGGCGGAATGAGCACTCTGACTGGCGGCTGGCGATGAGCCGTGTCGTGATCCTCGGGGCCGGTATCTCCGGCCACACCGCAGCCGCGTTCGCCAGGAAGTGGCTGGGCAGCGATGACACGGTGACCGTGGTATCGCCGAACGAGACCTACAACTGGATCCCTTCCAATATCTGGGTGGGGGTCGGGCTGATGGGCGCCAGCCAGGTGACGTTCCCGCTCGCCCCGGTCTACGAGCGCAACGGGATCGAGTTCAGGCAGGCCTCGGCCCGCGAGATCCACCCCGAGGGCGACGTGGCCAGCCCGGTGCCGTTCGTCACCATCGAGTCGGCCGCCGGGGTGCCGGAGAAGGTTCCGTACGACTTCCTGATCAACGCCACCGGACCGCGGCTGCGCTTCGACAAGACCGAGGGGCTCGGCCCAGGCGGCAACAGCCTGTCAGTGTGCACCGTGGACCACGCGCTCCAGGCGTCGGCCGCACTCGACGAGTCCGTCGAGCGCATGCGCCGCGGCGAGCGGCAGCGGTTCCTGGTCGGCGTCGGCCACGGAACCTGCACCTGCGAGGGCGCGGCCTTCGAGTACGTCGTCAATCTCGAATTCGAGCTGCGCGCCCGCGGCGTCCGGGACAAGGCGGAGATCACCTGGATCACCAACGAGTATGAGCTCGGCGACTTCGGCATGGGCGGCATGCACCTGCGGCGCGGCGGCTACGTCGTGCCGAGCAACCTGTTCACCGAATCGCTGTTCGCCGAGCGCGGCGTCGACTGGATTACCCGCGCCCACGTCAGCCAGGTCGACCAGGACCGCGTCCACTACGAGACCGTCGACGGCGCCCAGCGCGAGCAGGAATTCGACTTCGCCATGCTGCTGCCGCCCTTCTCCGGCGTCGGCCTGCGCGCGTACGGCCGCCAGGGCCAGGACATCACGACCCGGCTCTTCCTGCCCAATGACTTCATGCGGGTCGACGCGGACTACTCGGCCAAGACCAGCGACCAGTGGGCGCCCGCCGACTGGCCGCGCACCTACCAGTCCCCCGCCTACGCCAACATCTTCGCGGCCGGCATCGCGTTCGCGCCGCCGCACGCGATCTCCATCCCGCATACCAGCCCGAACGGCACCCTCATTGCTCCCGCTCCGCCCAGGACCGGGATGCCGTCGGCCGAGATGGGCAAGGCCGTGGCGCACAATGTGGTCGACATGATCCGCGGCGCCGAGCGGCCTACGCACACGGCATCCATGGCCGAGATGGGCGCCGCATGCGTCGCGTCAGCGGGCGCCAACCTGTTCACCGGCACGGCCGCGTCCATGACCGTGTTCCCGATCATCCCCGACTTCGCCCGCTACCCGCAGTACGGGCGCGACATCAAGCGGACGTTCGGCGAGATCGGCCTCGCCGGGCACTGGATCAAGATCCTGCTCCACCACATGTTCCTCTACAAGGCCAAGCTCCGCCCGGGCTGGGCCATGATCCCGGAGTAGCAGATGACCCCAGCCAGCGACCCGTCCGCAGGGCCGGCCTCGAACCTGCCCGCCGCCGAGGGCGCCGCGGCGCAGGCCGGGAACCCGGCCATCCCGCCCGCCCGGGTGACCGCCAGTACCGCCGCCTACGTCACCCGCCCGACCCGCTGGACCCTCTTCCTGAGGACGTTCGTGCCCTGGCAGCTCTGGCGCTTCGCCCGGATCAACCTCAAGATGCTCGGCATCATCATCCGCTCACGCCGGTAGCCAGGCACGAGTCAAGTGCCCGGAGAAACCTCTCGCGCGGAACCCGCCGGCCTCGCCCGGCTCACCAAGGTCCTCGCCTGACCCAAAGGGGTGACATTTTGGATTACGGCATCTCCACCCGAACCGCGCTACCGTTCGCCGACACTGTCGCGAGCGTCCGCGAGGCACTGAAGGCGCAGGGCTTCGGCGTACTCACCGAGATCGATGTGCAGGCGACCCTGCGCGACAGGCTCGGCGAGAATATGGAGCCCTACCTGATCCTGGGCGCCTGCAACCCGCCGCTCGCGCACCGGGCACTGGCCGCGGACCGAAGCATCGGGCTCCTCCTCCCGTGCAATGTCGTCATCCGCGCCGACGCCGGCCAGACCGTTATCGAGGCTCTCGACCCGCAGACCATGGTCGCGGTCGCGGGCGAGCCGGCGCTCCAGGCAGTCGCCGACGAGGCGTCGCGTCGGCTGCGGGCCGCCCTGGACTCACTGACCGACGGCCTCCGGGCGGATCGCCCGCACTAGGGAATCCACCGCGTCGCGCAGGCTGCCGCGACCGGGCGCCGGACGCGCTCAGCCCGCAGGACAGTCAAGTCTCCAAGCGACCGCGCGACCGCCTCTGGATATGCGGCACAGCCGGGTCAAGCGGGCCGCCAGTCCCCTCAGTCAGGTTCGCGACGTCATGCGCCACCGCCAGCAGAGTTCCCCCGGTTGCGAGCGCCGTCACAGCCCGGCCCAGTACCTCGTCAAGCTCAGCTTCGCGAAGCTGCAGGTAGGCGATGAGCTGCGGTCACTTGCCAGCCATGGCCCGCAAGCTACACCGCGTTGCGCCCCTCACCAGCACCAAGATCAAGCGCCCGTCCCGGCGCGAGATCCCGCAACCCGGCCACCACGAACCGGTTCGGCTCCGCCGTCCACACCAACTCGCGGCCCGCGTACCGCTGGTCCCATTCGTGGCTGTCCACCCGACCGCTTCGCATAGGCCGTAAGCGAACGTCCAACTATACCCAGCGGGGTATAGTGAGCAGGACGTCGCCTACCGCCGAAGGAATACGATGTGTCATCGCGTTACCTGCCAGACGTGCCACAAGGCCACGTACCGCGGCTGCGGAATGCACGTCCAGCAGGTGCTGGCGGGAGTGCCCCAATCGGAAAGGTGCACCTGCGACCACGCCCAAGGTCGGCCGCCGGGCGGCCTGCTAGCGTGGCTGCGACGGCGCTAGCGTCGTCCTCAACCTGCCGATCTCGAACCTGCGATCTCACCCAGGCCGGACCTAGGCGGAAGCTCAGCGCCGATGGCACAGCTGGATCGGCAGCTAGCGTCCGGCCTGGTACTTGCTCATAACCTCGGCGCTGATTCGGCCTCGGTCATGGGTCGCTGGCTTGCTGGCTCTTTCAGCCCACACGGGCCAGAATTCCGCGCCGCCCAAACCGATCGACTTCGGGCGGCTCTTAGGTATGCGGCGCCGGTCTGGTGAGTCCGTGGTGGTAGGCGTAGGCGACGGCCTGGGCGCGGTCACGGACGCCTGTCTTAGCGAACAGGTGGTTAATGTGGCTTTTCACGGTGGTCTGGCTGACGACGAGCCGGTCAGCGATCTCTGTGTTCGATAGTCCCTGCGCGATCAGCGCGAGCACTTCGGCTTCCCGGTGGGTGAGCCCGTCCGGAAAGCTAGGCGCGCGGTCGGCGGGGATCGTCGACGGGCTGGTGATGGCTTGGACCAGGTGGTGCTGGACCGCCGGGTCGATGGCGGCCTGGCCGCTGATGACCCGCTCCAGCGCGTCGCGGATCTGCCCGGAGCCGGCGTCTTTGGTGAGGTAGCCGCGCGCGCCTGCGCGCAGTGCGTCAATGACGGAGCGGTCGTCGGCGTAGGTGGTGAGCACAAGCACGTTGATGCCGGCATCGTGCTCGCGCAGGCGGCGGGTGGCTTCCACACCGTCGCAGTGAGGCATGCGGAGGTCCATCAGTACGACGTCAGGCCGTAGCTGGATCGCCAGCGCGAGTGCCTCGTCGCCGTCGGCCGCCGTGCCTACCACCTCGATCCCGGCGAGAAGCCCGAGCAGAGTGGCCAGTCCTTCGCGGACCACCCGCTGGTCGTCGGCCACCAGGACACGGATGGCGGTGTTCATCCCGGCACCCACAGCTCGACCAGGAACCCGCTGCCGGTGGGCCCGGCGGTGAGCGTGCCGCCGAGCAGCTCGGCTCGTTCTTTCATGCCGGTGAGCCCGTAGCCGGTCCCGTCGGCAGGAGCCCTGCGGTGGTGGCACAGGTCGAAGTCCTCGATGGTCAGCCTGGTGCCGGGTTGCTCATACGCCAGGCGGATCGCGACCCGGTCCGCGCGGGCGTGCTTGCGGATATTGGTCAGCGCCTCCTGGGTAACCCGGTAGAGCGTCAGCCGGCCGTTGGTGCCCAGGTCCCGGCTGCTGTCACCGGTCACAGCCACCTCGCAAGGTACGCCGCTGCCGGCGGAGAACTCGGCAGCCAGATCGGCAAGCCGCTCAGGGCCGGGAAGCGCGCCACCGTGCAACGTGCCGATCGCATGCCGCGCCTCTTCCAGCCCAGTCCGGGCGAGCCGGTGAGCCAGGTCGATTGCTTCACCGACCTGGGGGGCGACGCCGCCACGGCCAGCCAGCAGCCTGGCTGTTTCCAGGTTCAGCACCAGGCCGGACAGCGAATGGGCGAGCACATCGTGCATCTCGCGGGCCAGATGCTGGCGCTCGGCCAGCGCGGCGGCCTGCGCTTGGGCGGCACGGGTCTGCTCCAGTTCAGCGAGCAAGAACTCTGCCCGCTGGTTGCTCTCCCGCAGCCGCCGGGCGAACAGCGACAGCAGGAAGAAAGCCAGTATCGCGAAATCATTCAAGGCAATGCCCGCGATGGGTGCTCGCCCGTTCACCAGCCATGCCACCGAGACCGCCGACGCCGCCATGGCGGCCACAAGCGCGCTGAGCCGGACCGGCACGACCAGGGCAGCAATGCAGACAGCAGGGAAGATTCCCAAGAACGCCGCGCCGTTGCCCTGCCAGCCGATCAGCACCGCTGCGCTGGCCACAGCAAGGAGCAGCACGGCAAGCTGCAGTGCGGATCCGGCGCGGGTCAGCCACACCGCGGTGATCGTGGCGCCGCAGAACACGACCAGAGCCATGGCGGCGCCCAGTGCCGTGCCGTGGCCGCCCGGAGCCGGCCGCGCCTGGAAGGAGGTGATGACCACGAACGCGATTGCCGCCGCCGCAAGCAGGCGGACAGAAAGATAGGCCACCCGTTCGTGGTCCCGCGCCTGTGCTAGCTCGGCTGTGCTAGCCGTGGTGGCGGCGTCGGAACTCACGTACCAACCGTACGGCCGGATCCCGCCGCCGTCTGCTGTCCGGCGGGCGGATTCACCGCCCGTGGCCTCCAGCCGCGGGTGGAAGCCATCCACCCGCGGGTGGTGCGGCAGCGGCGCGAAGCTCCACCGCCGCGCCGGAGACGGCCAGGCCGCACGTGCAGCAGGCTGGGCGGCAAGATCACCACTTGGAGGGCGAGATGAGCCAGATCGGCGAGGAACGCGGCGCAGGCTCCGCTGCCACCGGCCGCCCCGCCTCGCCGGGGCCGGTAATCAGCGCCCGCGGTCTGGTAAAGCGGTATGGCAGCCAGGAGGCCGTGGCAGGCATCGACCTGGAGGTGCGGCACGGGGAGATTTTCGCCTTCCTCGGGCCGAATGGCGCGGGCAAGACCACGACTGTAGAGATCCTCGAAGGCTTCCGGCAGCGCACCGCCGGCGAGATATCCGTCCTCGGTCACGACCCGGCCACCGCCGGCGGGGACTGGCGCGAGCGAGTCGGCGTCGTCCTGCAAGAATCCGAACCCGAGCCCGGCCTGTCCGTGCGCGAGTGCCTGGCCATGTATGCCGGCTACTACCGCAAGCCGCGAGATATCGATGAGACGATCGCCCTGGTCGGCCTCAGCGCGCGGGCTGACGCCCTGGGCACCCGCCTGTCGGGTGGCCAGCGGCGGCGGCTGGACTTCGCGCTCGCGCTGATCGGCGACCCCGAACTCATCTTCCTCGACGAGCCGACCACCGGCTTCGACCCCTCCGCCCGGCGGGCCGCCTGGGAAGTCGTCGCCGGGCTCCGCAAACTCGGCAAGACGATCTTCCTCACCACCCACTACATGGAAGAGGCCGAGTACCTGGCCGACCGGATCGCCGTGCTTTCGGCCGGGCGGATCGTGGCCCGCGGCACCGCCCGGACGCTGGGCGGACGCGATCACCTGGCCACCACCATAAGCTTCACCCTCCCCGACGGCCTCGCCGCGCGCGACCTGCCCGACGGACTGCGCCCCCTGGCCGAAGCGGGGCCGGAAGGAGAGACCATCCTGCGCAGCGAGAGCCCGCTCGTCCACCTGCAGATACTCGGCAACTGGGCTATCGGACGCGGCTTCGACCTGCCTGACCTCGACGTCCACCGGCCGACCCTGGAAGAGGTCTACCTGTCCCTCACCGCCTCCACCAGCGCCAAGGATCGCCAATGATCAGAATGACCCTGCACCAGGCCGGTTACGACCTGCGCGCCTTCATCCGCAACCGCCAGTCGCAGTTCTTCACCCTCGCCCTGCCGATCCTGTTCCTGGTCATCTTCGCGGCGCTGTTCGGCAGTGGCGGCCGCACCACGGCCGTCACCGGCGGCCGGATCAGCACCGCGGCCTATTACGTGCCCGGCATTATCGCGCTCGGGGTCATCGCGGCCTGCTTCGGCAACCTCGTGGCCTCGGTGACCGCCCAGCGCGAACGCGGCGTGCTCAAGCGGCGGCGCGCCACGCCGGTCCCTGCCGCCGCCATCATCGCCGGCCGTGTCCTCACCGCGATCGTCATCGCCGTCGTCATGGCCACCGCGCTGCTCGGCATCGGCTGGGCCGCCTACGGCGCCCACGTCCCCGGCCGCACCGCTCTCGCGCTGGCAGTCACAGTGGTGATCGGGGCGGCCTCCTTCTGCTGCATGGGCTACGCGCTCACCTCAATGATCCGCAACGAGGACGCCGCGCTCCCCACCACCCAGGCGCTCCTGCTCCCGCTGTACTTCATCTCCGGGGTATTCGTCACTGTCACGATCCTGCCCCGCTGGCTAGCCGACATAGGAGAGGCCTTCCCGGTCCGGCACCTAGCCGACGCGCTCCTGGTCGCCTACAACCCGCACACCACCGGGCTGGGCTTCGCCGGCCTGGACCTGCTGATCCTGGCCGCATGGGGAGGCGCCGGGTTCGTCGTCGCCCTGCGCACCTTCAGCTGGCTGCCGACCGGGCGCTAGCCCGGACAGCCCACGACAGCGACTAACAGGAGAAAAGATCATGGCCGCCGAAATCGAAGCCAAGACCGGGCGATGCTCAACCCACGGAACAGTCCAGGCCACCCGCGAAATACCAGGATGGGGATTCCCCTTCATCCTCTATGCCATCCTGCGGTCCAGGGCCAGGCACAAGCCCTTCCTCTGCCCAGAGTGCGGAAACGCGGTCCAAACTGCCTAGCTCCATCGGCGAGAGCGGCTCCATGACCCGTTCCACGGCCGGACCTGTGATCGGGCAGGCACTGCACAGGTCACGTTCAGTGACTGCAGCTGAAGCGGCGATGAGGCTCACGGGCGAAGAGGTCAGCTGGCCTTGGATTGCCGTCGGCGTTGCGTGTCTCGTAGGCAAATCGGCACTTCTGGGGATCGATCTCCTCGACCCGCGAGATAGGGTCCCACGGCGGGATGCGCGCCGGGTGGATCCTGACCGCCCATTCGGCGCCCGGGCCCAGCGCTGGCGGCTTGTCCACGACGGCCTCGATGGCGGCCTTCCACTCCGGAAGCCGGCCCACGTCGGCGATCATGTCGAAGGCCACCGCCAGCGGGGCATCGACACGGGCACTCGCGTAGCCGCGAACTCTTGCATGGCAGTCCCTCCTCGGCTGCACGATTCCGTGGCCGTGGCCTGTGACGCGCGCATCCCCGCCGACCGTGCGGCTCTCGCGGAAACCGTGGTCGGCCGGTTCGGCCGGATCGAAATCCTGGTCAACAACGCCGGGATCGCGTATTCCGGCCCGGCCAAGGAGGAAAGCCCGCAGGACCTGCAGGACCTGATCGAAACCAACCTGACGGCAGTGTTCGCGCTCAGCCAGCTCGTCGGCCGGCACATGCTGGCCCGGCACAGCGGGGCGATCGTCAACATCGCCTCTCCGCCGGCCGCCGTCAGCCTCGACCGGTACCCGCTCGCCGGTTACGGCGCGACCAAGGCCGGCGTCGTGGCGCTGACCAGGGAGCTTGCCTATCAGTGGGGCGGCCGCGGAGTACGGGTCAATGCCCTGGCGCCGTCGTTCTTTCCCAGCGCGACCACTGGCTGGCTAACCGATCCCGCTCAGGTCGCCTGGATATCCGCCAACGCTCCGCTCGGCCGGCCGCCGCGGCCCGAGGAACTGGACGGGCCGCTGCCGTTCCTGGCGTCCGATGCCTCCAGCGACGTCACCGGACAGACCATGTACGTTGACGGCGGGTGGGCCTGCCGCTGACCCCCTGGTCGGCCGGCGATCGGCCGCCGCAGCCTGCCGATTGCTGCCGCCAGGCAAGTCAGGCGCAGCCGGGTGCGCATCGGGTACCGGCCGGTCGCACCCGGGACATGCGCCTTCTTTGCCCGGAGAGCTGTGCTTTGGCGGTGGAGCGGCTTCTCCAGACCAGGCGGCAGGCCGGCGGCGCTTCAGCGCCGCTCGAGGATGGATTTGAGCTGGGACAGGTCTTTCTGGTTGGCCCGTCGCATCGCCCGGGCCATCATCGGAGCCGCCAGTTTCGAGAAGCCGGCCGGGTTGCCGCGGTTGCGGAGCCTCATCGTGGTACCGCCTGCCGGGTTGTCTGCCCAGGTGTACGTGGTCTCCATCGGAAAGGGGCCTTCCGCGGTGGCCTGGACGAGGCGCTCACCGGCGATCAGTTCTGTCACCTCGTAGGTGTAGCCAAGGCGCCGGCCGAGGAACTGGGCGACGAACGCGATCCGGGAGCCGACCGCGAGCGGCTTCGGTGTCTGCCACTCGACGGACCTGATGTTCTGGTACCAGCGGGTCGCGTTGTCCGGGTCCGACGCGTACGAGGCAACGACGGACCGGGGCTGGTCAATGTCGATCTCTGTCTGCACGTCTACGGTCATGGCGGCCGCTCCTATCCGGGAAACTCTATATTGCTGCAAGGCCCGCGATATCACGCCGCAGCGGGGCGGAAGGGCTGCGGGCTGCCGCTGGTGAGGTAGCCGGCGAGACGCTGAAGGCGACAGTCAAGCAGGAGGCCCGATGGAGATCCCGAAGCCGAGCGACGACGACAAGCAGTTCTTCAGGTCCCTGATTCCCGACGGCGCCGGCATTGAGGTCAAGCCCATGTTCGGCAACCTCGGCGCGTTCGTGAACGGGAACATGTTCGCCGGGTTGTTCGGGCCCGGCGTCGGCGTCCGGCTTGACGACGCCGGACATGACGAGCTGGCGGCCGTCGAGGGCTCGGGACCGTTCGGCCCGGCCGAACGCCCGATGTCTGGCTACCTGGCGTTGCCGGCCGTGTGGCGGGCGAATCCAGATGTCGCGGCGAGCTGGGTCGAGCGCGCGCTGGCGCACGTGCGGTCGATGCCGCCCAAGGCCAGGAAGCCGAAGCCGTCCGGCAAGCGCTAGCGCGGACGAGGCGGCCGGCATTGCCCCGCTTCGAGGCAGTAAGCGGATCGCCAGCACCACCCGCCGCGCGGCACCGAACGCGGTGTCAGCTACTCCGAGTCGGTAAAGCCGGCAGCGCGATAGAACTAATTTGCATGCGGATTGGCCGTTACCTCCAGGCGCCCCGCGCCCCGGGCGCCCAGAATCGGCCCGATGCGGTCCACGAGCGCGGGCGGCATGGTCGCCCGGGGGTCGCAGTTGCCCTGGCAGCGAGATACTCATCGAAATGCGTGAGCAGCTCCGGTGAGGCTGCCGGGTAGCCGATGTCCGGCCTGCCCTGCCGACGGACGAGCACGCGGTCGCGCAGCCAGGTCAGCGTGTGCAATCAGTGCATCGTGGGCACTCGAGCGTCTCCTTCAGGGGTCGACGCTACTGGAGGCAGCGGCCGAACGGGGCGAACCGCGATCCGCTGCCTCGCGGAATCCGCGCCGCGCGACAAGCCGGAACCAGCCGATTCATGGCTAATCTTCGCGTCATATTCCCGGAGCGCGCCTCCGCTGGACAGCCAGGAGGGCACTGCAGCCCGCCGACGTCACCCTCAGTGACCGACGCTCAGGGCGCCGACTCGACTTATTGGCAGCCCGGTCCACGACTCGTTTCACGAACACTGAGCCGGGCCAAGGCTTTCAGATCACGCTCTGTGGCGGCCCGGCAGTCACGCTCTGCGTGCGGAACCCGCCGTCGGTGCAGACCACGTCCGCCCAGCTCGAGCGGAGCTGCCCGCCGGGGCTGGCGGGCTGTCGGGGGCTGGACCGCCGCTGTTGCCGCTGCGCTAGCTTACGGTGGTGGTCGTGCGGGGTGTGCCGTGGTGGGGTGTGGTCTCATCGGCCGTGGCGCCGGTGCTGCTGGTGGGCGGCTGGACGGTGGCTGCCGGGCTGCAGCCAGGTTCCTTCAACGCGGTAGTCAGCACGATCAGCTCGCTGGCGGCGCGCGGCGCTGCCGACCGGTGGGTGATGACGCTCGCGCTCGCCGGCGTGGGCGCCTGCTATGCCGTGACGGGCCTGGCGCTGAGGCCGGCGGCCATTCCTGGGCGGCTGATCCTGCTGGCCGGCGGTTTCGCCACGGTGATGGTGGCGGTGAATCCGGAGCCTGCCGGGGGCGGGGGTTCGCTGCCGCATATGTTCTGGGCGGCCATTGGCTTCATCGCGCTGGCGGCCTGGCCGCTCGCCGCCATGAAATGGCAGCCTTCGGCTCCATCCGCACTGCGGCCCACCGTCGCGGCCATCGCTGCCGGGGTGCTGCTGGGCCTGCTCGTCTGGTTCGGCGCGGAGCTTATCGCGGGGGGCCGCCAGGTCGGGCTGGCTGAGCGGGTCCTGGCCGGGGCGCAGGCGGCATGGCCACTGGCGGTCGTCATGGCCTGCCGCCGGAGCCAGTCCCGCGCCCAGAAGCAGCACGCGACGGCCGCCGAATCTGGCATCAAAGACTGAGCTCCCACGATGCCGGTGCTGAACGAGGCCCACACACTAAGTCGCCGCGGTGATGGCCGCCGTCACTAAGCGCCGTCACAGGAGCCGCGACTCGCAGGCGGCACATCCAGAGTCGGGTTGCGATCGAAGAAACCCCACGGAGTTAGCCGGAACCCGCATCGCTCAACCGGCATCACAGGCCAGTCCTCAGGGCGGGCGATGTGCGAGATTCCGAAGGTATGCCAGAGCACGATGTCTTCCGCATCGAGCGGCCGGTCAGCGGCGGTCCACTCAGGCAGGCCAAGACCACCGGGATGCTGGTTCGGGTATTCGCCGGCGGCGTGCCGCTCGTCAGGGTGGAATCGAGTCACCCACAGATCGTGTCGAGCGAATGCCGCGCGCTTGCCGAGCGGAGTGTCTGGCGGGGCCAATAGCAGCGGCGATCTTTGCGGTATCAGCCTGTAGCCGGTTGGCTTTCCCAGTGCGTTTCGGCGGCATGCGCTGGTCACCATCCAGCTTCGACCAGCGCTCGTGCCGATCGATCGCCTCGCCACCTTCTCGTTCAATAGCGGGGTCGATCTTACAATCATGGCATTGCCCCATGGGTTCTCTGGGCCTGCCGGAGCCGCCACCAGATCGACTTCGTGGACAGTATTGGCCGGCCCGTCAACCTCCATGTCCAGGCGAACGTTGAACAAGTGCTGGTGGTGAATTGCGCCGACGCCCGTCGCCACGGCGACCGAATACGGATCATCTACGTCAGGGGCGAGACCTTTCGTCTGCATGACACCTGTCAGTTTCACCTCAAGTTCGATCGTGCCATCGAGATAGAAGTACCAGTAGTAGCCGTACTCGTAATTCAGGTTCGTTCCGATATAAGAGAGGACCAGGCGCCGCTGACGGCGCACCTGTGTGTGATCGTCGACGAAATCCCAGTGCTTCCAGAGAATCGAGAAATCCTCCTCGTGCAGGCAGATAGCACGAGGGACGACAACGGGCTTGCCTCGATCGTCATGTACCGTGACGTCGAAGTACTGGATGAGGCCGAGGCAGTCGCAGCCAAGCTCAAGTGAGTTCGCAGCGCGTCCGATGCCAAAGTCTCCAATGTCGAACGCGCCCTGCCAGTAGTGCGCGGGGCTCGGGTCCCCGTAGGGAACGACCATCTCCGACAGGGAGATCCGATGCGCGATCGGCCGCAAGTCACCATGATCATCGAAGCCAACCGTGTGCAGGACAAGGCCCTCCCGCGCGTTGAACGACCACCGGAAGCGCCACCCCTGCCATGAGATCTCGTTCCCGCGAACATCGAAGCTGCGCCCTTCTGGCTGGGTGATCTCGATGGGGCGGAGGCCTTCCCTGAGCGGTCCGACGGCATCAGGGTCGTACCGCCCCGGATCACTAGGCACGGGAACGGGGTCAGGATCGAGCACCTCGATGACCCGCCTCGCGTCAAGGTCAACGTAGGCCACGACACCTTCGATCGGCCGGGCGTAAGGCAGGTCGGGGATCTCTCGCCGCACGTAGGCCAGCGAGGCACACAACCGAAGCCCTTCATGACCGGGAATACCGAAGTTGCCGATCATCCAGGCGTCCACGCGCACCCTGTCGAGGTCCTCGATGCCGCGGCGCCGGACCGCGTCCTGCCAACGGGCGTCCTGCTTGATGAGCACGATTGCCGCGTCGTACTCCTCGATCAGCAGCGGGCCCTGCATGCCTGGCCGCGCGTTCCACTCGACAACCTCCCCGCGATCGAGAGAAACCGCGCCGTCGTAGAGCATGCGGGCGCCGAGGTCCTGCACGACCACCCACGCGTGCCGCTCGAACGTCTGTCCTTCGCGGAAGGCACGAACTAGCTGCTTGGGGGGCTCCAGGAGCCTGATGGAAGGGAAGCAGATATCGTCTGACAGTTCCGGGATCTTTTGCACGATCGAGCGCGCGAGGCGGATCTCGTCGGCAGACAGCGGGTCGAGCGGGTGCGAACAGCCTGCTCGGGACTGCGCCATCTCGTCCGTGGCGAATTCTTGATCAGTCATCGGGAGTCACCTCGCCCGAAATCCGGGTCCAGTAGCGGCACGGGTGCGGGCGCTCAGGCATCGAGGAGGCCAGCTTCCTCGGGCGTGCCCTCCTCGCCGATGATTGCCGCTGCGGCCGCCAGCTCGCCGGGCTTGGAGATCATGAGCACCATCATCCAGATCAGCCCGGCAACGGCCCATCCGATGGAGATCCAAATCGCGAGATTCGACGGATAGGCCGGCTGCGGCGCGATGTTCTTGATGAAGAGGTATACGATCGCCGCGACCGCTGCGGTCGGCAGGAGACCATGCCAGAACGGGTTGAACTTGCCTAGTCGCCAGAAATAGCGCGTTAGGCCGATCTGGGCAAGCGCGTACACACCGAGCGCGCACAGCGTCACGATCAGGCTCAGGAGCGAGAAGGCCGGCAGCGGCTGGAAACCAAGCCCGAAACCGAGGCCCATCGCCACCGAGACCACGAGCATGGCGGAAAGCGCGGCGGCAGGCGTGCCGAAGCGACGCACCGTGCGGCCGAACGCGCGTGGCAGCAAGCCGTCGCGGCCAAGCGCGTAGACCATCCGCGCCGCGCCGTTCTGGGCGGCGAGTCCGCCGGCGATGAGAGCAACGACAGACGCGATATCCACCAGAATGGTGGGACTGGATCCCCAGTAGTGCCGGCCGAGTGTGTCCCATGGCGCCGGGTCAGCCGGGAGCTTGCCGATATTCGACAGCCCGTACCCCACGGTAGCCACGTAGAAGAAGAAGACGTAGACGATCCCGATCAATATGGTCGTCAGCAGGATCGCCCTAGGCACAGTTCGCCGTGGCGCGGCAGCCTCCTCGCCCAGGTACGCCGGCGCCTCGAAACCTGTGAAGGCAAGCACGGCGAAGACCGTGCCGATGACGACGCCGCCGAAGCCGGTAGGGCTGGCCCCGGGGCTGAATACGTGTGCGTGCCAGTCGCCGCCCGGCGCGCCTTTGGCGAGGATCGTAGCCGCGAGCGCGAACAAGACAGCGAACTCGAAAGTCAGCAGCGCCAGGTCGGAACGCACGGACAGCCGGATTCCGATCACGGCCACGGCCCAAATCAAAACGAGCCCGACGAGCATGAGGACCCACCAGGGGATGTTCGGCCCGCCGTGAGCCACGATGATCCCGTTCAGCGTCGCACCGAACAAGATCATGTCCAGCCCCACCAGAACCGGGTAGAATGCGAGGAATAGCCAACCAGCGAAGAACCCCGCCCGGATGCCGAGTGACTCACGAACGAATGCGAAGAACGACCCGGCGTGCGAGATCCGCTGCGTGAACCGGTAGACCGCATTCATTATCACGAGCACCACCGCGAACCCGATGACGATGGCGAGCGGCATCGCTTCGCCCGCATTCGCCGCGATCGGGATGGGGAGGAACAAGATGGCGCCAGCCGGAGTGATCACGGCAAGCGAGGTGATCACCGCGTGGCGGACCTTGAGAACGCCACTGCGGAGTCCCTCGCCTTCCGGCCGCCCGCTGGCATCCGGTGTCAGAGCAGTCATCGCGATCTCCTCTCGGTCGCGCTAGACCTCGAGCAGGAGCCGACGCGCGTTCGGGCTCCTGATGCTCCCGGGCCGACCTGGCGGTCGCGGTGGGGATGTGATGTCGTGGCCCGGTACTCTCCGCACTCCACGCCAGACCCGCTTAGGCGTCGCCGCGCCTCGGCGACGGTCCCAGCATGATGGCTACGAGGTATTAATGGCAACGAAAGTGGTTCGTTGACCGAAACGGTGCTGCTTCATCCCTGACTGAGCATGCGCCGCGGCTGATCGGACGAGGTAGCTTCACAGCGACGGCACACCCTGCCGAGAGGGCCCGGTAAAGACCTCTGGGCGCCGGACAGGATGGACCCTGCCTAGCCGTTGTCTTCCGCCGCCCTGGGACTGGGGGCAGCCTGGGCCTCAGTCGCTCGGCACGAAGGCCACGGCGTCTATCTCGATGGACGCCCCCTCCATGATGAGGCCCGCAACCGCCACTGCGGTGCTGGTCGGGAGCTTCGCAGCAAAGACCTCCTTCCTCGCCTCGTTGTAGCGCGAGTAGTCCTCGAGCGACATGAGGTATGCGGTGATCTTGACGACGTCGGCAGCCGTACCGCCTGCCTCGCGGACGGCCTTCAGGATGTTCTCCAGTGCGGCCCTCGCCTCAGCCGCCAGGCCGCCGGGGATGAGTGCCCCGGCTTCGTCGGTACCAAACTGGCCGGACACGTAGACCCACGTTCCCGATGGTTCCCGCACGCGCAGCGAGTTGCTGAAGCTGAGACCCGCTGGTCCTGCCTGGCGTTCCACCGCCATGGGATCACTTCCTTCCCTGAGTAACTCCGGTCTTCTTGGTCTTACTGATCGCCGTCCGCTTGCGCGATGGTCGGAGGGCTGGGCGAGTTCGGCGCGAGCCTTGCCATCCCAGCGCTGAAGGCCACTCGCTCGGCGTCGAAGGGCGCCCGGGATATGCCTGCGCGCGAGAGCTGCGGGAGCACGGCCTCGAGCTGCTGGTAGCCGCGCTCCAGATCCTCGGGCAGGCCGTGGTCGCCCCATGTGCGGTAGTCGCCATAACCGTGGTCGTAGTTCCAGTCAGGAACGTGGAAGAGACGGCCTGTGACCGGCGGACTGGCTGCCGCCTGGGCGCTGAGGAACAGGATGATCGGCACCATGTGCTCGGCCACTAGCGGCCGCATGAAGTAGACGGCGCTTTCCCGCTCGACGAAGTCGCGGGCCGTCGCGTCGAACCAGGAGGCACGTGTGTGCCCTGGCATGACGGAGTTGACCGCGATCCCGGCTGAGAACAGCTCCTGGCTGAGGTAGAAGGAGGCGGTGGTGAGAGCGGACTTGGTGGCCTGGTACGGCATCTCGACCGACCACGGGCGAGCACCGAAGAATGCCCCGCCGGTGGAGTTCATCATCACGCCGCTGCTGACGATGTTCATGATGCTGCCGTGGCCCGCTTCGAGCATGGGAACGACGAACCGGCGGATGACCTTGATTGTGCCGAAGACGTTGACCTTGAACATAGCCTCCCAGTCACTGTCCTTTGTATCCAGCAGCTTGACGTGGCCGGTCGGGGCGAACAACGTCTCGGACACAAGTCCGGCGTTGTTCACCAGGGCGTCAACCCGGCCGAAGGCGTCGAGCACCTTCGAGCATGCGCGGTCGAGCGCTGCACCGTCGGTGACGTCGCCGTCGAGCGCCATCCCCCTCTTGCTGGACGCGAGCGCGGCCCGGAAACCCTCGGCGCGCGACCAGCTGCGGTCGATACACACCACTGTCGCGCCCGCGCTCAGCAGTCCCTCGGCGAGGGAGCGGCCGAGACCGCGTGCCCCTCCCGTGATGACAACGACGCGCCCGTCCAGCGCGTCCTTGTGCCGCTCGGTTGCGGCTGCGATGAACGCCGCTTGGGTTCGGCGCAGTTCCTGGCTCGTTTCGCTCATGCTGGCTCTCCGTTACTAGGCGTCCGCTACCGTTATCGGCGTCCGGTGCCGCGGCCTCGTGCTAAAAGAAGATCGACACGCCTCGCGGCAGCACGGTCGCGTCGATGTGGATGGAGCGGCGAGCGATAAGCCACTGGCCGTCGACTCGCCGCAGCCGGTCGTGCCGCCGCCCGACCCACCAGGCCTCGTCCCTGAGCTTCCTCGCTTGCCGCACCATGAATGCGCTCTTGACGCTGGCCTCGCCGTCGCCATCGTCGTCGATGAGGATGTTGCTGATCAGATGGCACGTCATGGAAACCGGGGTCTCCACGTGGGACCAGCCAGTCTCGTCCTTGGCTATCCGGGCCCTGAGCGTGTTCTTGTCGTCCTTGATGATCGGGTGGCCGGCCGGGGCCACGTTGCCCTGGACATGCTCGGTCAGGGGCATCAGGTACTCGATGTCCTCGGTCAGCAGATCGAGCCACTCGCGGAATCGCCGCTCGTCCAGAAGGTGGGCCTCTCGGTAGAGCAGCTGCTCGATCTCGTGCCGGTCTTCGCTGGTCAACATCAGGCCTGGCCTCCTGGCTTGGCATCGTCCGCTGTCATCAGCTCGAGCCAGAACCGGTAGAACTCGCGCTGGTTGATCTCGCTGGGCTCGGCGCTGATGTTGCCGGGCAGGTGCGGCAGCTGGTCCTGGTCGTGGCCGAGGTGGATGTCGTAGTTCATCGGGTACCGCCAGGTGGCCGGCGAGTGCGAGGCCTCCACGATCCGCTCGAAGTTCTCCACGTCGTCCGGCGCGATCACCCCGGCCATGTGCTGGCCCTGGTAGACCCGCTGCACCGCGATCTCCTTGACCGAGTCCGGTGCCTCCCGCTCGACCATCGTCCACTGCCAGATCTCGTGCGCACGCGGCCCCCGCGGATGGAACAGCATGAAGTGCTTGCCCATCATCGGCGACATGTAGCCCATCAGCCCCAGGTTCGGGAACAGCAGCCCGTTGACGAAGCTGTCCGGTCGTGGCTCGTAGTCGGCCAGCGCCTTCGACATCCGGTCATTACGGTGCCGCACCCACTCGACCGCCTCCTTGCCGAGGGTGCGGCTCTCCTCTAGATCCCGCTGGTAGATCGCCTCGCCGTGCATGCGCAGCGCCCCAAGCCCGAGCGGGGCGCCCGACCGGTGGCCGGCCGTCACCTCGTAGGTCTCGTGCCAGAGCGGCGAGAACGTGGTCATCGGCATGTTGATCCCCTGCTCGATGAGCGCGTGCCGGACTCGGAGCCAGGACGTGTGGGTGTGGGCGAAGTGGTAGTTGTCGCCGATGAAGTTCTCCGCGATCAGCTTCCAGTTCGCCGGCGACTCATACCGGTGCCACCCCGGCAGCGCCTCCAGCCCGCCCACCGGCTCGGCCAGCACGAAATACCGCAGCCACCACCGGACATCCTCCCCCAGCCAGTCCTCGAACGCCGGCGCCGCCTCCTCCAGCGTCGCGAACAGCAGCCCGCAGTAATCCACCACCCGCGCCTCCTGCAGCCCCCACCGCTCCTTCTCCAGCGCCCCGTGATAGAACTCCGCCTCCCCCGGCACGCTGATCAGCGCCCCGTCCGTCCCGTACGCCCACCCGTGATACGAGCACGTGAACCCCGGCACATTCCCCCGGTCAAACAAGCACACCTGATTCCCCCGATGCCGGCACTTGTTCACCAGCACCCGCACCTGACCATCCCGCCCCCGCACCACGATCACCGGCACCTCGCCCATGTAATTAGCGACGTAATCACCGGGATTCCGCACCATATCCGCATGCCCCACCGGCACCCACCCCCCCGCGAACACCCGCGCCTGCTCCCGCCGGTACACCTCCTCATCGAAATAAATCCCCGGAGACACCCGCCCCCGCTCCCACCCCACCAGGCTCCCCAGATCACCCAGCACCGACATCCAGCCCACCTCCACCTCGCCGGCCTCCATGAAGCCGACAGCTTCCGGACATCTCTGCTAGCGGCCTAGGGGCAGACCGGGGCGGCCATCGGGCCCGATTCTCCGGTGGCCCCAGGTGCTCATGAGTCCGCTGCCGCCCGACTCCCCCCGGCTCCAGTGCTCCGTTGCGACCTTCCGGCCCCCGAAGCCGTACTCGATGTCGAAGCCGGACGGCGTCCGCAGGTAGAACGAGATCATCTGGTCGTTCCAGTGCCTGCCCATCGAGACGGTCATCGGGGCCATCCCGTCCAGGCACCGGTCCATCGCCCGGCCGACCGCGTCGAAATCGCTCACCTCGATGAGCACGTGCCCGAGCCTGCTCGCCTCGCCGATCCTGAGCAGGGCCAGGCTGTGCTCGCGCTGGTTCGGGCCGAGGAAGACCGCCCGCAGCACGCCGTCGTCGGTGGTCTTCGCCTCACGGACACCGAAGCCCAGCACGCGGGAGTAGAAGTCGAGCGACTTGGCTGGCTCACCGGCGAACAGCAGCACGTGCCCCATGCCCTGCTCACCGGTGACGAAGGTGACGCCTCGCGGCGATACGAACTGCGTGGCCGGATCCCGCTTGCCGCCGTAGAAGAACTCGCATCGGAAACCGCTGGGGTCCGTGCAGCCGAACCAGTCCCGGCACCAGGCCGTCGGCCTGCTTCCGTCCTGCGTCGGGACGCCGGCGTCCTCGATCGCCCGCCGCGCCTTCGCCCAGGCCTCCTCGCTCGGGCATTCCCAGCCGATGGCCACGTTCGGGGCGGGCCTGCGAATCCTCCGCCAGGGGGTCCCGGCCTTCCTCGACGATGAAGCGGCCGATCCAGTCGTCCATGCGGACGAGCAGGCGGCTTTCCCCGTCGTGATCGGCCGTCATGCCGAGCACGCCCTCGGCGAATTGCCGCCACTGCGCCAGGTCCGCCTCCCAGACCCGGACATAGCCAAGGCCGAAGACCGGTGATGTATCCATCTGCTGACTCCTCTCGCCTGCGGCCGCGCTCCGTAGGTCTGGGCCGGATTATCCGACGGCGGAATGTTCCACGAACGAGCTGAATACTCGGGCGAAGGCTGTCGCCTGGTTCTGCGCGGCCGAGAAGGCGGTCCCGGCCGCAATCCACAGCCAGGACGACGGACGCGCGGCATGCCATTCGATCGCGTGCGACAGCGGGTGAACGTCGTCGTCGATGTCGCCCCGCGTGATCAAAGTCGGCAGGTCGATCGAGGCCAGATGTGGCCGGAGCGTCAGGTGCTCCTGCAGGGCCGGATCGTTCCTCGCACGGAAGTAGAACGAGACGGCGTCCCGCCAGTCGGCCCCGTGGAAGTTCTGCCAGCGGACGCGGTCGGTCGGGGCCGGATTGTCGAGGTTGCTGAACCTAGAGTTGAGCCGGGAATTCGCGTTCTGGGCCACGGCCACGAGCGGCGCGTCGACCGTCAGGGTCTCGAAACGCCCTGGATGGTCGAGCACCAGCCGGCCCGCGATCCGTGCCCCGAGTGAGCAGCCGAGCAGGTGCGCTCTCTCGATCCCCAGATGATCCATCAGCGCCATGGTGTCGTCGCACCACGCGGTGGCGGAGACGGCGTCGACCCGGTCACTGCGGCCGAGGCCGCGCAGGTCGAGCCGGATGCAGCGGAACTGGGCCACCATGCGCGAGGTAAGGCCGTCGTAGACCTTGCTCGAGGTGGCGGCCCCGTGGATCATCACCACCGGGGCTCCCGAGCCGACGTCGTCGTAATAGACCTGGACCTTCTCCTCGGCCGCGAAGTACATCCTCGCTCCCTCCTCTGGCTCTCTCAGCTGGGCTTTCTCAGCTGGGCTTTCTCGTCGTCTCGCCCAGGAAGAGGCGTCCGATGTCTTCCCGTTCGAGGAGCTCGGCTGGCTGTCCGGACACCTCGATGCGACCCGCGCTCATCATGTAAGCCTGGTGCGCGATCTGAAGGGCCTCCTTGGCGCGCTGCTCGACGAGCAGGACACCGGTTCCGGCCTCCGCCACGCGGGTGACGTATTCGGTGAGCACCGAGTGCGCATTGATCGGTGACAGGTTGGCCGTCGGCTCGTCGAGGACCAGCACCTCGGGGGACAAGATCAGAGCCCGGCCGATCGCGACTAGCCGCCGCTCCCCGCCAGAGAGCTGACTCACCTTCCGGCGGATGAGCGGCCTCAGCGGCGGGAACTGGCGCAGGATCTCCTCGATCTTCTCGCCTACCTGCCGCCGCGGAGCCCGGAAGGCGCCCATCTCGAGGTTCTCGCGCACGGTGAGGGAAGCGAACACGTTGTCGTTCTGAGGCACATAACCGAGGCCCATCCGGGCGAGCCGCTCAGGGGGCCATCCCGTGACGTCCTTGCCCCGCAGCAGGACCGAACCCGAGAAGACCCTCGCCTCGCCCACGACGGCCTTCAGGAGCGTGGACTTGCCGGCGCCGTTCGGGCCGAGGAGCGCGACGATCTCACCGCCGTTCACCGTGAGGGAGGTCTCCGTCGTGACCGGGATGTCGTTGTACCCCGCAGTGAGAGCCTGGAACTCGAGAACGTGCACCGTGAGCGCGCCCCTTATCCCGTGAGATAGGCGTCGAGGACGGCGGCATGCTCTCGCAGGGCGCTCATCTTTCCCTCGCCTATCACTTTTCCCTGGGCGAGCACGAGGACGTGCCCGCACACGTGTTCGACGAACTGCAGCTCGTGCTCGACCAGCACGATGGCGACGCCGCTGCTCGCGACGTCCAGCAAGTGCTCGGCCAGCTCGCCGCGGATCGCCGGGCTCACGCCTGCCATAGGCTCGTCCAGCAGCAGCAGCCGCGGCTTGGCCATGAGCGCCCTCGCGAGTTCCATCAGCCGGCGCTGGCCGCCGCTGAGCTCCGCGGCGTACGCGCTCTCGTGACTGGCGATCCCGAACCGGGCCAGCAGCTCGCGGGCTTGCTCCACCAGTTCCTGCTGCTGTTGCCGCCAGGTGCGCCTGATCGAGTACACGTTGCTGATCCGCTCGCCGAGCTGCCCCTGAGCGGCGACGAGCAGGTTCTCCAGGACGGTGAGCCGGTCGAATTCGCCGCGCATCTGGAAGGTCCTGATCATCCCGGCCCGCGCCCGCCGGTAACTCGGCAGGTTCGTGATGTCCCGGCCGGCGAGGTAGATGGAGCCCGCCGTCGGCCTGATCGCGCCGGCCACGATGCCGAGCGTCGTCGACTTGCCCGCTCCGTTCGGCCCGATCAGGCCCGTGATCTGGCCGGCCGGCGCGGAGAAGCTCACGTCCACGACGGCGTGGACGCCGCCGAAGCTGCAGGAGATGCCGCGCACCGAGAGCAGCGGCGTTTCCGGCCCGGTCGGCGACGGATCTGCGCTCATCCGCCCGGCCCCTTTCCTCCCTTGAGGTCACGCACCAGAAAGCCGCGGGCGATCTGCGGTACGCGAGGCCGGGAGACGGGTCCCGCAGCGAAGGTTCGCTTCGGCTCCGGAACGATGCCACGGGGCCAGAACCAGAGGAAGGCGAGCAGGATAACCCCGATCGCGATCCACTCGAGCGAGGGCACGAGAGTCGGCGGGCCGAATTGCGGAAGGAACCGGCTCCCCTCCGCAAGCACGACCGGGACGAGCACCGCCCCGATCACCGGACCGAGGTTGCTGCCCACGCCCCCGACGATAAGCGCCGTGAACAGAACGAACGTCTCGGTGTAGAACCAGGACGAGGGCGACCACGCCTGAGTGAACGAGGCGAGCAAGGAGCCCGCGATGCCGGCCATCGCCCCGCCCACGCCGAATACCAGCAGCCTGAGAGCCGTGACGTTCTTGCCGAGCGCGGCCGCCGCGTTCTCGTTCTCCCGCACGGCCCGCAGGATCCGGCCGAGCGGCGACTCGATCATCAGGCGCGCGGCGAGCAGGACCAGCACGCAGATGACGCCGGCCACGAGAGCGAAGATCCAGTCGTAGGCGATCGAATTGCTGGTGAGGCTTGCGAACGGCTGCGGGATCAGCGCGAGGCCGGCCGCGCCGTTGAAAAGTCCCTGGTAATCGGTGACGAGGCCGGTCGCGATCAGCGAGATGACAAGCATCACGATGGCTAGGTAGTCGGCGCGGAGCCGTCGGACCGTGAGGGCTCCGAGGCCGACACCGAGCGCGCCTGCCACCACCGCGCTGGCGAGAAGCGGCAACGGGAACGGCAGGTCAAGACCGAGGACGTAGCTCTGGAACCCCCCGAAGGCCTTCGGCGAGCCGAGCGACAGGACCGCTGTGCAGTACGCGCCCGCGGCCTCGAATATGATGAAAGCGAAGTTGTACACCCCGGTGAGACCGAACTGCAGGTTGAGTCCGGCCGCGGCGATGATGTAGACGAAGACGTACACGACGAGGGTCGCGATGTAGAACTGCCACGCGGTGCTCACCGGGCCATCTCCTTGGCGGCGGCGATAGAGCTGATCACTCCGGTCGGCCGCAGCAGCAGCACGGCCGCCAGGATGACAAAGGCGGAGATGTCCTTGAACTCCGGGTTGAGGAAGCCAGCCGTGACCTCCGCTACCACGCCGATAATGACCGCCCCGACCATCGCGCCATAAGCCGAGCCGATCCCGCCTAGGACCGTCGCAGCCACGATGAGGATAAGGAAGTCGTCGCCGCTGCCGGAATTGAGCACCTGAACGTCCATAACCAGGACCACGCCCGCCAGCCCGCAGAGCGCCCCCGACAGAAGCCAGGTAGTGTCGACCACCGCCCGGACGGAGATGCCGCAGTTGCGGGCGAGCCGCTCGTTCACGGCGACAGCCCGCATCGCCTTGCCGAGCCGGGTGAAGCGAAGCAGCACATGCACGCCGGCGGCGGCTGCAGCCGCGATGGCGATGACGGTCAGCTGCGTCGTCGTGAACAGCATTCCAGCGAAGTGCACGGAACGCCCCGTGACCATGTTGTACGAGCGGTTGTCAGCACCCCAGATCGCCTCGATCGTGTACTGGATGATGATGCCGACACCCAGCGTGACCATGATCATGGTGAACATGCTGCCGGCGCGGCGCCGGAACGGGAGATAGACGGCACGGTTCAGCAGGAAGGAGAGCAGCGAGCCGGACAGGCTGCCCAGAGCAAGAGACACCCAGATGCTGAGGCCGGCCGCGTTACACATGTAGGCGACGAACGCTGCGGCCGTCATCGTCGCGCCGAACGCCAGGTTGAACAGATTGCTGATGCCGAACTGCAGCGTGAAGCTGACGGCTCCGAGGCAGAGAATCGAAGCAGTGACGAGACCGAAGCCGATGTACAGGGCGAGGGATTGCATCGCGGATGTCCTCGTCAGGCCATACTCGGCAGGCGGCAGCTGGCTGCGGCAGCACGGCTCGCCTGGTGCTGGTCGGTGGCCCGTTCGCCGGCCGTCATCGAAGCTCAGCCCTGGGCCCCGGCCAGGGCCGCCGCCGAGATCGTGCCGGCCAGTTTCAGCTTGCCGTTCACGTACTCGTACACGCCGTACTCGCCAGCGGCGTCGTGCCAGCGATTGAAGATCGTGGGGCCGCCTGCCCCGACGTACTGGATCTTCTTGCCGGCCTTGAGGGCCGCCACGCCGGCGCGGTAGGAGTAGACAACGGTCTTGCCCGTACCTGGCGCCGTGACGCTGAGGATGTCCTTGTTGAAGACGGCCGGGTCGGTGGAGTGCGCTTCGGTCATCGCGAGCGACAGAATGATCAGCCCGTCGAATGGTGCCGTCGCGTATTCCTGGCCGAGCCACTGCGAGGGCTGCGGCACCTGCTTCGCGTCGGCCAGGAGCGCGCGGTTGAAGCCTCGCGTGCCGGGGAAGTTCGGCGCGTACGGCTCGACGCCGCGGTAGTCCGCGGCCATAGTCGCGTTTCCGAGTACTTTGCTGACCGCCTTCAGCCACTGCGGGATGACGGTCGCGTTGGTGCCGAAGATCGGGATCCGCTTGCCGAACTGGACCAGGTTGCTGAAGGCAGTGGCAGCGGTCTGGGGATCCGACTCGGTGAAGATGACCTGGGGGTGGGCCAGTATCAGCCGGTGGATCTCAGCGCCGTATGAGGTGTTGTCAGGGGGGACCGACAGGTCGGCGGCAACCATGCCGCCCAGCCGCTTGTAGGTGCGAAGCAGGCCGGGAACGCTCCCCTGTGCCGCGACGGAGTTGTCGAAGAACAGCGCCCCGCGGTTGAACCCGACGTGGTGGGCCCAGTAGGCAAGCGCCACTCCGCCCTCGTCATCAGCCGGGTAATTCCGCCAGAAGTAGGCGTCAGTGTTGTGGTCGTAGAGCGAGAGGCCATTCTGGCTGATCATGGGGATGTGGGCTTTGGACAAGATCGGGACGACCGCCGCCGCGGTACCAGACTCTGGCCCGGCCACGCCCACCAGGCCAGACGTCGTAGCGAGGAGTTTCTCCACCGCCGGGATGGCGTCCGTGGGGTCCCCGCGGGTGTCGATGGGCACGCACTGGATCTGGTGGCCAAGCACACCGCCGGACTGGTTGACCACCCGCGCGGCGGGGTAGCAGCCGGCCGCGGCCGCGATGCCGTCGATGGAGTTAGGCCCGGTGAAGGCTTCGACCATGGCCACGGTCAGGGTCTGCGGGCTGGAGCTGCCCGGGCTGCTCGAGCCGCCGCACCCGGCGGCGGCCAGCGCGAAAGTGGCCGCGAGCGCCAGCGCTGCCGACCGACCGCGTAGCCGCGACCTGGCCGCAGGTGCGGATCCGCGTCGCCGCGCCGGAGCAGCTGCCGCGCTCCATGTTCCCGCCATACCGCACTCCCTCGCCGCGATCCTTGGGTCAGCCTGCCCTCTTCGGCCTGAAGCGGTGCCCCCATCCGTGACCTGGGCAACGCACCGCTAACGGCCTGCGACCTGGTGATCAGCTTGCTGGTAGATGCGCTGGACTGTATGGGCATATAGCCAGCCGGCGCAAGAGATGCGGTCCAATGGGCGAAACCCCGCTACGGCGCCGTTCAGCCCTGGGAGTGGAAATGCACGCCTGCGGCCGCGCCCTGACCTGTGCGGCGCCCACGCGGTCCGTTCACCGGACCATCCTTCTTGCCACTATTTCGGCGCGGCCACATACTCGTGACGAGCAGGAAAGACCAGTTCAGGCCCTGGTTCGCCATCCACGCGCAGGCGGCGCACACTGGCGAAGCCGCCGGTTCGCATGCCAGTCACGTGGCCGATGCTATGCCGCGGACGACGTGGCCCGGTGGACCAGGCAGCCCTTGAGGTGGAGGTGGGCTGGATGTCGGTGCTGGGTGATCTGGGGAGCCTGGTGGGGTGGGAGCGGGGGCGGGTGTCTCCGGGGATTTATTTCGATGAGGAGGTGTACCGGCGGGAGCAGGCGCGGGTGTTCGCGGGGGGGTGGGTGCCGGTGGGGCATGCGGATATGGTGCGGAATCCCGGTGATTACGTCGCTAATTACATGGGCGAGGTGCCGGTGATCGTGGTGCGGGGGCGGGATGGTCAGGTGCGGGTGCTGGTGAACAAGTGCCGGCATCGGGGGAATCAGGTGTGCTTGTTTGACCGGGGGAATGTGCCGGGGTTCACGTGCTCGTATCACGGGTGGGCGTACGGGACGGACGGGGCGCTGATCAGCGTGCCGGGGGAGGCGGAGTTCTATCACGGGGCGCTGGAGAAGGAGCGGTGGGGGCTGCAGGAGGCGCGGGTGGTGGATTACTGCGGGCTGCTGTTCGCGACGCTGGAGGAGGCGGCGCCGGCGTTCGAGGACTGGCTGGGGGAGGATGTCCGGTGGTGGCTGCGGTATTTCGTGCTGGCCGAGCCGGTGGGCGGGCTGGAGGCGCTGCCGGGGTGGCACCGGTATGAGTCGCCGGCGAACTGGAAGCTGATCGCGGAGAACTTCATCGGCGACAACTACCACTTCGCCCACACCCACACGTCCTGGCTCCGAGTCCGGCACGCGCTCCGGGATCAAGGAATCATCACGCCCATGACGACCGCGCCGCACTCGGCTCTTCACGGCGGCGGGAAGTACTCGGTCACGGCCGGCTACCGGTCCGGTGCCCCGCTCGGGCTCGGCGCGATGATCACTCAGAACGACGCCCTGCTCGAACGAGACGTGCAGGATGCGCAGGCCCTCGGCAAGGAAGCGGTCGAGTGGGTGCGGGACCGCACCGACCGGATGTCGAAGGCGCTGGCCGACTACGAGCCACGACCTGCGTACTTCGGGCACGGGGCGCTGTTCCCGAACCTGGGGCTGATGGGTTATGTGTCGCCGATGACCGGGAAGCATTTCCTGTTGTTTCATCCGCGGGGGCCGCGTGCGCACGAGATCTGGCAGTGGACGATGGTCGAGCGGGAGGCACCGGACTCGGTCAAGGAGATCGCGGTGCAGCGGGTCTACCAGGGCCAGCACATGGCCGGGGTGATCGCGCCGGACGACGTGGAGAACTTCGAGCGGATCGTGGAGGCCTCGCACTCGCCGGCCACCTGGCGGTACCCGATGAACTACGACATCCACCTCGGCCACGACCAGGACCAGCTGCCGCACCTGCCCGGCAACATCAGCGCCGAGCCCAGCGAGATCAACCAGCGCGAGTTCTACCGGTTCTGGCTCGAGCTGATAGCGGAGTCTCAGGAAAGGTGAACACCATGCGAGCGCGCCCCGTGGTGGACGTCCACATCCATTTTCTCCCGCCCGCGCTGCTCAAGGCCTTGACCCTGCGCACCAGGCCGCCACGGGCAGAGCGGCAGGATGGGTGGCTCGTGCTGGACTTCGGCGACGGCTATACCGAGCGAATCGATGCCCGCCTCATCGAACCCGAGCACATGTTCGAGAACCTCAAGCGCGCAGGAGTCGATGCCGCAGTTGTCAGCATCAACCAGCCCGGCGTGCTGCGGCTGGCGGCGCCGGACGCCGTGGCCGTCGCGCGGGATGCCAACGACGAGCTAACCGAGTTGGTCGCCACGTCTGCCGGGACGATCGAGGGCCTCGCCACGCTACCGTGGCAGGCGGCCGACGCCGCCGTGGAGGAACTCGGCCGGGCCGCCTCTCTCGGGCTGAAGGGGGCGATGGTCTGCTCCAACGTCGCAGGCAGGCCCCTCGACGATCCCGCGTTCGAAGCCACCTTTGGCGCGGCGGCGTCGCTTTCGATGCCGCTCCTGCTCCATCCGACGGTGCCCGCGCAGGTCTCGGCGTTGAGCGAGCACGGGCTCATCTGCGCGGCTGGCTTCCTGTTCGACACAACCACCGCGATCTTGAGGATGATCTTCGCGGGCACCTTCGATCGCCACCCTGGCCTGAAGATAGTCCTGGCCCACGCCGGCAGCCTGCTGCCGCTGCTGATGGGCCGCGTCGACCGGGAGTACGGGAGGAATGCGCTGCCGTGCACGCTTCCCGAGGGCCGGCGGCCGACAGACTACCTGCACAGCCTCTACACCGACACAATCGCCGGCTCGCCGGGGGCACTCAGGCTCGCCATAGAACTTCTCGGCGCCGACCGGGTTTGCTTCGGCAGCGACTACCCCTTCGGCGACCAGTGGCAGGCACTGGACCTCGTGGAGGCGGCCGACCTCCCTGACGACGTGGCCTCAGCCGTATGCGGGGACAACGCTGCTGAATTGTTCGGCCTCGAGGTGATCCAGGCAGCCAGCGCCGAGCACCGGGAATCCGCAAGGCAGGCACCGTGAACGGCGGTAATGGCAGGGATCCATCCGTGCCGCAGCGGGACGAGATCATCAGGGAGATCACGGACCACCTTGCGGCTGAGAGCGCGCAGAACCTCGATGCCCTGCTTGCCGGGATGACGGAAGACTGCTACAACCTCGTTGCTTGCGACCCTTCTCCGCTGTACCGGGGGCCGCGGGAAGTTGCCAGGCGCTACCGGGGGCTGTGGGCCGCACTCCCCGATCTTCAGGTCAGGCTGCGGCGCATCGTCGCCATCGAAGGCGAGCGGGCGGTGACGGAGCACACGCTGTCGGGCACCCATCGCGGGCCGCTCTTCGGGGTCGCGCCCACGGGCCGATTTCTGCACGTCGACACCGCGGTCATCTGGGAGTTTGCCGGCCAGCAGATCCGGGGTGAGACGGTCTACTTCGATCTCGCGACCATGCTCCGCCAGGCAGGAGCGCTCGCGCTGCCATAGGGGCAACTCCGCCCCCCACGGGTGCTTGGCCCCTGGCGCCCTCATTCGGCCGCACCCCAGCCAACATGATTACTGAGCACCCTGGTCAGCCCTAGCGCCGCAGTCCGCACCGCAGCGGCGGTATTTTCCGGCCGAAAGCGCGTTGTCGGTCCTGTGACGGATATGGCCGCCCACGCCCGTCCAGCCCGGTTCAGGACAGGACTGCTCACGCAGGTGATTCCGAGTTCATACTCTTCCCGGTCGTAGATGATTCCGGTGTCGGCGGCGCGGGCAAGCTCCCACTGCAGCCGATGCGGGTCCGTGATGGTGTACCGGGTGTGGCGGATCAGGCCATTCTTGATCACGGCCTGGAGCAACTCGGAACTGGAGTAAGCCAAGATCGCCTTGCCCAGGCCTGTGCAGTAGAGAGGCTTACGAGCCCCCAGCGTGGTGGAAACCGAGCACGTCCTCCGTCCCGCGATCTTCTCGACATAGAGGACTTCGCCATTGTCCAGGACACCAAGGTGAATGGTCTCATGCGTGGCTTCGTAAAGGTCTTCCATAAAGGGCAAGGAGGCCTCACGCAGCTGGCGCTGGCGGGCCACGGAATTCCCGAGTTCAAATAGCCTAACCCCGACTTGATAATCCTGACCGTCCCGTTCCAGTACTCGAAGATCGACTAGCTGACAGGCCAAACGGTAGGCCGTCGCCTTAGGCAATCCTGCCCGCCTCGCCAGTTCGGCCAGCCCGAGGCTCGAGCCGCTGGAACTGAGAACATCCAGCAGGCAGAAAGCTCGTTCAAGGACCGATGTCCCGGTTCGCCCATTGGACCGCATGGGGACATTCTGGACCGTACGACCTAGGCTAGGCAATATCACGCCGATCCGGGTGTGCGGTTTCCCGCGCCGCAGCGGGCCGAGCTGGGGACTAGTCGCCGGTGCCAGTTTCGCGCTCTTATTTTCTCGGGCTGAACCGTGCTCGCCCGCGTGCTCCTGGGCGAGCGGCTCACGGTGGCCACGCTGACCGAGGGCTGCCTCGCCGGCGCGTCAGTCGGGCTGATCGCCGCAGCCGGAGCAGGGTAGCGGCCCGCTACCGGGCCACCTGCCGGGGCCTGCTGGAACCCAGCGAGCGGCAAGGGCATTTTGACCGAGGCGCTCCTCACCGTGGCTCGCAGCCGGCGCGGCCTAGACCACCCCGAGGACCTCGACCTCGCGACGATCACCACCAGCGTCCTAGGCGCGCCGCATCGATCAGGCGCCGCGCCGGTCCTCGGCGACGACCGCCTGCTCCGGCGCCTCCGTGCCGGCGGACGAGCACGCGGTCGCGCAGCCAGGCCAGCGTGTGCAATCAGTGCATCGTGAGCACTCGAGCGCCTCTTTCAAGGGGTCGAGGTCGCTGGAGGCAGCGGCCGACGGGTGCGAGCCATGATCCGCTGCCACGCGGAATCCGCGCCGCGCGGGAGACCGGAACTAGGCTATTCAGGGTCACTCTTCGCGTTAAAGTCCCGGACTGCGACTTCCGGTGGCCAGCGGGAAGGCGCAGAGACCAGCCGTCGTCACCCTTAGCAACCAGCAAACATGGATCCGACTCAGCCGATCAGGCAGCCCGGTCCACGACTCGTTCCACGGAAATTGGACACTACCCGAAATCAATAACTAAACAAGTCTCTAGCCAGTATATATGCGAGCCCCCTTACGGAATCGAACCGTAGACCTTCTCCTTACCATGGCCACGCTGACCCGCCCTCAGCGCACTAGCTGCACCGACAGCACAGCCGAACGCCCAGAAAGCACAGAATGCACTCACTGCGCCTAGCACCCGGTCCACGACTCGTGCCACGGCCTGGCCAGTGAAGGAGCACCGCGCCGGTAACGTCAAGTAACCGCAACCAGGGCAGCTCCGAGGCTCGCGGACAGCGAGATCAGCTGGCCTTCGCCGTGAGCTGGGAAACCCGCTGGGGGCTGATGCCCAGCAGCGCGGCGACATCGCGGACGGACAGGCCCCTGGCGACAAGCTGGGCAGCGACCTCGCCGGTGCGGGCGGTCACCGCCGCGGCCAGCTCATCCGCCTGCCGCCGCAGCCGCCGCACCTCCAGCGCCGTGGCATCCAGATCAGGGTCACCGGTGTCGTAGCGGTAGTCGAGCACCAGCCCGGGCATTGCCTCATCGGGAAGGTCAGCGGCCAGCACGATCACCTCCCGCACCGCCTGGTCCAGGGCCGGCAGGCTCCGGGCGTACGTGTGCGCGCCCGCCAGTTCCGGCACGTCCGCGAGCCAGTGACCGTCCTCCCGGGTCACTACCACCCCGTAGCCGCCCTCGCTCACCTCAGCCACCCCCTCCCGAACGCGGGCTCCAGGTCCCGCTCGATCGCCCGCAGCGTCCCCAGCGGGATATCCCCCTGGTGCTGCGGCACCGTCGTCGCCGCCTTGGCCTCAGACCCGCCAGCATCGGTGTACGTGATCACGTACCGGCGGTGCGAGCCGACCTGCCGGGCCATCAACCCGCCCAGGCGCTCGATCCGCCGGTTCACCTCACGCGCCTTCACAACCATAGTATCTAGCGGCTAGACAGATCAAGTGTCAAGAGGATAGACAACACTGGGGCCGGGTCCGGCGCTACGTGAGGCGCGGCCGCAGCTCGCCGCCTTTCAGGTCGATCGTGTCGGTCGTCGGCACGCCGCTGCGGTCAGAGTCGGGCATTCGTGAATTGCCCTTGCCTACGACTGGTTCGGTGTCACGGGCGTCGATGCGCTCGCCGCAATGAGAGCAGACGACGCGCGGTCCCGTCCGCTGACCGCACGGCTTGTGCAGCAATTCGGGAAGCACGGCCGGAGTCATCTTGACAGCTGGTTATGACCACGAGCACGGTGGGCTCACGGCCGTTCTAAATAAGGCGCTGAGCTCGATGGCGAATGACCCCTCCGGCATTCTCGTTCCCGCCTACGTCTATCCAGGTGGCGACGCCTGGGGCGGGCTGAACCAGGCCGCCAGAAGCATGTGCCCTGGCGGGCTGATAGTCATCGCCAACCCTGACAGCGGTCCCGGCTACGGCGGGCCTGGCCAGGTCTCACCTGATCCCAACTACCAGAGCGCCATCGCCGCGCTGCGGAACCAGTGCGCGACGGTGGTCGGCTACATCCACGACTGTTGGGCAAACATCAATCCGCCAGGGACGCCTAATTGCCCTCGCGCAACCGACATCATCTCGGATATCGCACGCTGGTTCGGCATTTACGACATTGACGGCATCTTCATCGACCAGGTGCTGGACACCGACGAAGCGCGCGCGGCCGAACTCGTGAACGTGGTGCTCGGGTATCGCAGCGACGCCGTCGTCGTGCTCAATCCGGGCAGCATTCCGCCTACTGCATTCATGACGGCGACGGACCCGGCGATCGTCGTCATCCAGGAGCAGGCTTTCGCCGGTTACCTCGACTGGCCGCCCGAAGCATATGCGGCCGGGCCGGACTACAACACGCTGTCGAGCCTGCTGCCCGCGACCGCCGAACGCCTTGACCGGTGCGCCCGCCTCGGCTGCACAGGGATCGGGCAGATCATGTGCCGGATCGGCTTCGCGTTCATCTGCTACGCCTCTCGTATGCGCCAGCGCCTGCGCGCCCGCGGGCATCCGAGCTAGCTCAGGCCGGAGATAGAGACTTTGGGCCGCGTCCAGGCTTGATGTCAAACACGAGCCCTCGTGGCAGCGCCACCCCGCTGACGATCGCAGATGTCGCCGCTCTCACCGGCAAGCGCCCTTCCTCGATTCGCTACTACGAGGAGATCGGGGTCCTGCCCCAGCCGTCCCGGATAAGCGGACGGCGCGCGTACGACAGCAGCACCGTGCGCATGCTGGAAGTGATTCAAACCGCGCAACGCGCCGGCCTGACGCTCGACGAGATGCTTGCTCGCCTACGCGCGCCCTGACGGCTCAAATGTGCGGAGACTGGCCGTGGCCTGTTCGGCCGTCGCCGGCGGCTGGGGTGCCGCAGTGACGCGGACTGCAGGGTCGGCGGCGAAGGTGCCTGGGTTCGCCCCGATGGCTGCCGTGACCGGTCCGCGTTCGCGCTGGGAACCTTGCCGACCTGGCCGCTGGTGACGTTTGCGTGATGTGTCTCGGGCGCGCCGGGCCTGTCCTGCACGTCGTGCATTATCGGCCGTCGCGATCATTTCCCGGATGCGCTCGGTGGCGAGTTGCTGGAGTATCGCTGGGTGCAGGTACATGATCTCCTCCTGGGTTTGCGGCACGGGCGGGCTCAGATGGCCTGTCCGCGGTCGTCAGTCTGGATCGAGCCGGCACACTGAGATCAGCACGAGCCCGAGGTCGCGTATCTTGTTCAGCACCCCGTGCAGGGCGGCTTGATCGGCTACCTGGCACGAGATGAGCGTCTGGCTGCCGTCGCTGCTGACGTGGAACCCCTCGAACCAGGCAGTCCAGCGCCCGTCAAGAACGCCATTGACGCGAATCTCGTAAAGCGCGTGCGATGCCATGCCGCTCACGCCCGCGGGCCCGCGGGCGGCCAGTTCCTTGAAGCTGACGCGACGGTTATGCGGGGAGGTCCGGGCCTGATGGCCGCCATCTGTGCCGTCCTTCGGTCGAGTTTCTGCGTGATCTGCACGTTATGAAGACCTGGCGCGCCTGGCGTCACCCGAAGGTGCCCCCGCTGGTGGAATCTTCTGCAGCGCCAGCGTGCACAAAAGTGCGGCTTCGCGCTGTGGCTCAGACCTGGGATGGTCTGGCCAGCCGGCTAGCATGGTCTTCCGTTCCAGCAGCCACAGGAGGTTCGCTGGTGGGGTTGACCGTGCAGGTTCCCGGTGGATGAGCCGTCCGTTAAGAACTTCGCTGAGAGCACGGCCTCAGATCTGGATGTCTTGCTGGCCACCAAGTTTCACGTGCCCGGCTCGAACCCAGGCCTGGTTCCCCGGCCGCGGCTGGCAGAACTGCTCGATGAAGGCCTTACGCGCGGGCTGGTTCTGGCCTGCGCCCCGGCTGGTTATGGCAAGACGGCGCTTGTCGCCGACTGGGCTCGGCGTGGCACGCGCGCTGTTGCCTGGCTGTCGCTGGATACCACGGACAATGACCCGGCTAGGTTCTGGCGGTATATGGTCGCCGCGCTGGACCGGGCGTGCCCGGGGATCGGCGAGCGTGTCGGACCGCTGCTCGGCCCGCCCGCACCACCGTCATTCGACCGGCTGCTTGAGGCGCTGATTAACGAAATCGCCGGTCAGCTGGGTGACGGCGAGGCAGTGCTTGTTCTGGACGACTATCACATGATCAGCTCCCAGGCGGTGCACGACTCGCTCGGGTTCCTGCTGGATCAGCGGCCGCCCGGGCTGCCCGTGATACTCGCCAGCCGCAGCGATCCGCCGCTGTCGCTAGCCCGGCACCGCGCCCGCGGCCACCTGGCCGAGCTGCGCGCAGCCGAGCTGCGGTTCACCGCCGCGGAATCGGCAGCATTACTGCAGGAGGTGGCGGCCGGATCTGGCCAGGCCCTGTCGGATGCGGCCGTGGCTGCGCTGGCGGCACGGACCGAGGGGTGGGCAGCCGGGCTTCAGCTGGCCGGCCTCTCGCTGCGCGGCCAGCGCGATGTCGCCGGATTCGTCGCGGCATTCACGGGGAGCCATCGCTACGTACTGGACTACCTGACCGAGGAGGTGCTCGAGCGGCAAGGCGAGCAGGTGCGCACATTTCTCCTGGAAACATCAGTGCTAGATCGGCTCAGCGGCCCGTTGTGCGATGCGGTCACCGGCCGGGCGGGTAGCCAGGCGATGCTTGAGCAGGTGGAGCAGGCAGGCCTATTCCTGACGCCGCTGGACGAGGTGCGCAGCTGGTGGCGCTACCACCATTTGTTCGCCGATCTGCTCCGCGCCCGCCTGCACGACGAACAGCCGGCCCGCGTTTCCCAGCTGCACCGCGCCGCCGCCCGCTGGCTTGAAGAACACCGCCTGGCTGACGACGCGATACGGCACGCGGTCGCCACATCGGAAATGACCTGGGCAGCTCAGATCATCGAGCAGTGTCTGGACGAGGTCTTCTATTTGCGCGGCGAAGCGGCGACGATCCAGCTGTGGATCTCAGCGCTTCCCGATGATGTGGTCCGGGGCCGGTCACGGCTGCTGCTTGCGCAGGCGCAGATCGCGAACGCAAGTGGCCGTGCCGTGGCGGCCGGACGGCTGCTTGATGCTGCCGAGCAGGCTTCTGCAGGTTCGGCTGGGAAATCATCCGAGCCAACCGCAGGCGAGGTCACCAGCTCGCTGACGGACGTCGCTGTCGGCATCGCGATCGAGCGCGCTTACCTCGCGGCGCTCCGCGGGGATGCCGAGGCTACAGCGGCCTTTGCTTCGCGCGCACTGGCCGAGGTTGGCGACGGTGAGCAGATGCTAGGTTCTCGCGCCCGGATACTGCTGGCCGTGGCACTGCGCCTCCGCGGCCAGCTGGCTGAGGCCGAGCGCGTCCTGGATTCCGGCATCACCCGATGGCAGGCGGCCGGCCAGCACGCCGTAACCGCGTGGGGCTGCTATCACCTCGGTCAGGCACAGCGCGGGCAGGGTCGCCTGGACGCGGCGGTGCAGACTTTCCAGCGGGCGCTGGATATCACGGCCGTGCCGGGCAGGCCGGCACAGCCCGCCGCTGGTCCCGCCTATGTAGGCCTGGCCCAAGTCGCGTACCAGCGGAACGAACTCGATGCCGCGCTCGGCTACGTCAACGAGGGCATCGCGTTGTGCAAGCGGTTTGTCCACACCGCGCCGCTGGCGGAGGGCCTGCTGACGCTGGCGTGGATCCGGCAGGCCAACGGTAGTGCTGCGGGGGCACTGGACGCGGTAGGCGAGGCCATGCAAGCCGCGCCAGGCCCGGCCGGCCTGCTCAACCCCGTCCCGGCGCAGCGGGCGTGGCTGCTGCTAGCCCAGGATGACCTGGCCGAAGCCGCGCGATGGACACAGGAAGTCGGTCTCGGATCCGGCGACGACGCGGACTACCCTCGGGAGCTGGGGCATCTAGTCCTGGGCCAACTGCTACTGGCCCAGGAAAGACCCGGCGAAGCGCTCGCCCTGATGGATCGCCTGCACAGTGCCGCGGTCGGCCAGGATCGGACCGGGAGCCTCATCGAAATCGGCACGCTGCGGGCGCTAGCGCTGGCGGCCACCGGTGACGAGGCCGCCGCGGTGACGTCACTGGCGGAGACTCTGAGCCTTGCCTGCCCGCAGGGCTATGTCCGGGTCTTCGCCGACAAGGGGACTCCGATGGCTGCGCTGCTGGCCCGGCTGGTCGCTGCGCAGCGGGCCGGCGATACCGCCGGGCCCCAGGTGCCGCTGGACTGCCTGGCCCGCCTTCAGCGTGCCCTTGACGCTGACCACAGCAATGCCGATGGCGCGAAGCGGGTGGTTAAAGTGCCCGGGCTGGTCGAGCAGCTGACGAGCCGCGAGCTGGAAGTGATGGAAATGCTGGCCGCGGGCAAGCCAAACCAGGTCATCGCCCGTGAGCTCGTCGTCACCGTAGACACCGTCAAGAAGCACGTCAGCCATGTGCTGGGGAAACTCGGTGCGGTAAACCGCACCGAGGCGGTCGCGCGAGCGCGTGCCCTGGGCCTGATTCCTTGACGACGCGGCATTGCCTGACCCGCCCGCAGTCGCGGGACGTGCTGCGCGGCCGATGACCGACGGCACCTTCGTGCCCCAGGGTCGGTTGCGCAAGATTCCACCCGCACGTGCACTTTCGTGTGATGCCGACCGCCGCAGTCCGGTCCTACGTTCGTGGCAGAACCATCCCTAGCACCAACCGGAGGTGCGCAATGTGTCCGCACCGGCCCCAGTGCCCATCGGCAGACCGCCCGGACCGCAGTGCCGCCCGTATCGTGTCATTTCATCCTGAGCAGGGGTGGAGCCTGCTGTGCAACGGGGTGATCGCGTTCGACGACATGGGCGAGATCCTGCCCGACGACCGTGCGGTTCATCCGCGCCGCCGGGCCGACGTCGCCCTGGCATTCGCGGCGTGACAACTTCCGCTCGAAGCGAGCCCACTGGCCCACGAAGGAGAAGCTCGATGACCACTCAGATCACGTCCACCCGGACGGCCCGTCCCGGCCGGCGGCGCACTGTCACCCTGTCCGCACTGGCAGGTGTCGGCTACACGGCCGCCTGGATCATCAGCCTGTCGGTGGGGGCGCCGAGCCCCGCGGTAGCCGCGTCCGGCAGGCAGGTAGTGACCGGGTTTGCCGGGCACATCGGGCCAGCTCTGACCCAGTTCGTCCTGAATGAGGGCGTCGCGGCGGTTGCCCTGGCGGCCGTGGTGATGGCTGTGGCCCGTGCCGCCAGCCAGGCCGGCCGTACCCGCACCGGGCAGGCCGCGGCCGCCTTCGGGCTCGCGGCGGCAGCAATCTCGTGGGCGCAGCTAAGCCTCGGTGCCTGGCTGTTCCACGGCCTTGTGCCGGACCGGCGGGCCGCCGCTGCCGGGACGGTGTACCACGCGATCACCCGGATGGACGGGGCGAAGATGCTCCTGCTGGCCGCGATGGCTCTGGCCATCGCCCTTTTGGCGCGGAGGCCCGGCATCCTGCCTGCCTGGCTGGCGGCCCTTGGGGGCGTGCTGGCCGCCGCGCTGGTGACCTCGGGCCTGGGCTATCTCATTCTCGCCCCCGGTCTTTCTTCAGCGGTGTACGTGTCCGGGGTCCTGCTGCTGATATTCGTCTCTGCCACCGGAATCAGCCTTCACCGCCGCGGCGAACACGGCTTGCGCGCGCACGCCGTACCGAACAGATCCGACGTCAGCACCATCGGCCCCGGCCAGCGCTGATAGCGCCATGAACACGGAGGTACCAGTCCCATGTCTGACGCAACTACCAGCAACCACCCAGCGGTGCTCGTCCGCGCCGAGGAGGCAGAGCGAATCGGGTTCCCTCCCCAGACAGTCATGCTCCTGGCCGATAGCCCGTCCACTGGCGGAAAGCTCAGCGCGCAGCGTGTCACCCTTCAGGGCGGTGCCGACGGCGCCAATCCACACCACCACGCCTCGTCGTCCGAGCTGTTCTATGTTCTCAGCGGCTCGGCGCAGCTACTGGCAGGAGATCGTCTCCTCCTTGCACGCGAAGGGGACCTCGCCGTCGTGCCGGCCGGACTGCCGCACGCTTTCGCGGCCGCACACGACTCTGATGCGGATCTGCTGATAGTGATCACCCCCGGCATCGAGCGGTTCGAGTACTTCCGCCACCTGGCCAGGATCGCCACTGGCCAGCAGCCGCCCAAGAGCTTGCTCGAAGTGCAGGCCCGCTACGACACCTTCTTCGACGACAGCCCGGCCTGGCGGCGAGCGCGTCGAACGACGCCGCCGAACTTCTGACGGCCTGCCTGACCGGATGTCCCCAACGCTGCTATCGGAGAGGTTCCCATGAACGCATTCGGCACCGTAGCTGCCATCATCGGGGTGCTGGCCGCCGGCATCATCTACGGCACCGATGTCTTCTGCGCCATCGTCCAGCGGCCGGCCCTCGCCAAAGTCGACGATGCTACCGTGGCCGCGGTCATGGGCCGCGTACACCAGTACGGCGACCGGCGACTGCCGGTCCCCGGTGTCCTCGGCATCCTCGCAGCCGCTGTCAGCACGGTCGCCAGGGGCGCCAGCGGGTCGCCGGCCGGAGCGATCGCAGCTGGCATCGCTTTCATCGCGATGCTCGCATGGCTCCGGCTCTACCTGCACGTAGCGGCCCCGGTTAACCGCGCGCTCACCGCTGCGGCCATCGCCGGGGTGACTCCTGCCAACTCCAGGAGCCTCCAACTGCGCTGGGACAGCGTCATCACCGCGCGTGCGCTGCTGATGGCCATCGCGGTCACCGGCCTGGCGGCCAGCGCGGCAATCTTCTGACGTTCGCGTCCATGCCCGCAGCAGTCATGCTCGCTCGCTGCCGGAGATAAGAGAAAGGGTGGAAATACGATGACTCTCACGAACATCGGTTACGGGCTGTCCGGACTGCTCGGCCTGGGCATCATCTTCATAGGCACGCGATTTCTGCTAGCGCCCCGAGCTGCCGCGGTTGGCTTCGGAATCGCAACCGGTCAAGACGGCGGCAGGTCCGACCCCTACCTCTCGGTCAAGGGCGTCCGGGACATCGCTTCAGGACTGGTCGTCTTTATCCTGTTGGCTGCCGGGGAACCGCGCCTGCTGGGCGGGTTCATGCTGGCGGCAGCCATCATCCCCGTCGGCGACGCCATCATCGTGCTGCGGCGCAACGGTCCGAGGGCCACCGTGTACGGCGTCCACGGAGCGACGGCAGCGGTAATGCTGGCAGCTGCAGCGTTCCTCTTTAGCTGATCCGACCCGAGCGCCTGCTAGCGGGGATGACACTCAGGGAATTAGGCCCAGCTCTCGTGCCCGCGCGACGGCCTCGGTCCGGTTGGTCGCGCCGAGCTTCTCCAGGAGGTGGCTGACGTGCTTCTTGACAGTGTCGAGTGTGACCACGAGCTCCCCCGCGATAGCCCGGTTCGACTTGCCTGCCGCGAGCATCCCGATCACTTCTAGCTCGCGGCCGGTCAGGGGCACGACCAGGCCCGGCACCGCCGATGCACGGCCGGGCTGGGGATCCGGCGAGGCGTGTCCCGGGTCAAGCGCGCGCTGAATGCGGGCCAGGTAGCCGGTCGGGATCTCTGCGGCGGCCTGCCCGGATCGACGAGATGCGATTAGCCGGCCCAGCAGGGCGGCCATCGGCTGACCCTCATCGGCGAAGACCCGCACATAGCCCTGGGGGCAGGCCAGGGTAAGCGCTTGGGACAGGGCCGTCAGCGCGGCGGTTTCCTCGCCGCCGGCCGCCAGCGCCAGCGCCCGCAGGGCGCCCGCCTCGATGAGACTGCCGATCCGGTCCTGCGCGGCCGCTGCCGCGTGCAAGCGGTCCAGCAGCGCGAGCGCTCGGCCGGGCAGGCCTTGGGCGAGGAGCACCCGGGCGAGCACGAGTTGCCCGGGTTCCCTCGGGTAGGCCGGCTCGTCGTCCGCGGTGAAGCCCTCCTCATTGTTCCAGCGGGCAGCTCCAGCCAGGTCGCCCTGGACTAGCATCAGCCGCGCCCGCTGCGACGGAACCAGGTTGAGCAGGCCAGACGGCCCCGGCGCGGCCTGTGCGGCCTCGCCAATCGCCTCAAGAGCGCCGGCCGGATCACCGATGGCCTGCCGGATCCACGCCAGTGTCGCCAGGCCCCCCGCCAGCGGCGGCGCGTAGACAAACTGCCGACATAGCGCGATGCCCTCGGTGACATGCCGAAGCGCGATATCGAGCTCATTGCGTTCGTAGGCAACCTCAGCAAGGCCCACATGTGCCGGGCCGGCCGCCGGCAGCGGTGGCCGGCCCGGCGGCGCAGTGACCTCCAGTGCCTGCTGGCAGGTCCGGACGGCCGCATCCAGGCGCCCCTGAGCGCGCTGGACCTGCCCGAGTTCATAGCAGCGCCATGCGGTGATAGTGGGCTGATCCGCCGCCTGCCACCTGGCCCTATCGGAGGCCAAGGCGCGCTCGGCCTCCGCGAGCCGGCCGTGCAGCCACTCGGCGACGGCCAGGTGAATCCGGGTGACAGCATCCAGCAGCCACTCACTCTCACCGACCCCGGCCAAGGCCTGCGAAGCGAACGCGGCAGTGCCGTCCGCGTCACCGCGGAGTTCGGCGAGGCCAGCGCGCAAGAGCGCGATCCGGACGGGAACGCTCACAAGCATGCTGGCCGACCTATCGACCGAGGGCTCGAACGGCTCCTCGGCACCGGCCGCGGGAGCGCGCTCGGCTGCATCCAGCAGCCCCTCAGCCGACCCAACCTCGCCACCAGCCACCGCCATCCAAGCCTGCGCCACCAACAGCCGCGGCCGGGCTTGGACCACATCAGACGGGAGCGCGGCAAGCCACCTTTGCAGAGTCGCCCCTTCGCCGCGCAGACTGTAGACCGCGTCGAAATGCTGCTCGATCAGGCGGGCGGCCCAGACCATCTCCCCGGCGGCCACCGCGTGCCGGATCGCGTCATCAGGCAGCCCATGCCCCTCACACCAGGCCGCCGCGTTGCGGTGCAACTGCACCACCTGGCCAGGCCGTTCCTGCTGCAGACGAGCGCGGAGCAGGTCGGCGAACAGGTGGTGGTAACGCCACCAGCCGCGCACCTCATCCAGCGGCGACAGGAACAGGCCAGCCCGTTCCACCTGCTCCAGCAGTGCCTGACTACAGGAGCGGCCGGTGACCGCATCACATAGCTCCCCTGACAGCCGCTCCAGCAGCGAGGTGTCCAGCAAGAACTCACGCACCCGCTCGGTCTGCCCCGCAAGCACCTCATCTGCCAGGTAGTCCAGCACGTACCGGTTACTGCCGCTGAACGCCGCCACGAACCCGGACGCATCCGCATGCCCCCGCAGCGACAGCCCCGCCAGCTGCAGCCCTGCGGCCCACCCTTCCGTGCGGGCCGCCAGCGTCGCGGCGACCGCGTCGGGCAGGCCAGGGCCGACCGCTTCCCGCAGCAGGGCAGCCGCTTCCTCGAAGGTGAACCGCAGATCGGTGGCGCGCAGCTCCGTCAACTGCCCGCGGCCACGCAGCCGAGCAAGCGGCAGCGGCGGATCCGACCGGCTAGCCAGGACGAGATGCAGCCCAGGCGGCCGGTGCTCGAGCAGGAACTCCAGGGACGCGTGCACCGGCTCCGAGCTGACCAGGTGGTAGTCGTCGAGAACCAGCGTCAGGTCGTCCTCGCCCGACTGATCAGCCAGCTCATTGACCAAGGCCGTCACCAGCGGTCCAAACGACATCGACGCTGGCGGGCCGAGCAGCAAGCCCACCCGGCCGCCGATTCCCGGCCGCGCCCGGTCCAGCGAAGCGACGGCATGGCGCCAGAACCGGGCCGGGTCGTTGTCCCCGGCATCCAGTGACAGCCACGCTACCGGCCACCGTGCCAGGCGCGCCCAGTCGGCCAGCACGGCCGTCTTACCGGACCCGGCCGGGGCGCATACCAGGATCAACTGGCGGGCCAGCCCCTCGCCCAGCGCCTCGACCAGGCGCTGCCGCGACACAAATCCCGGCTGCAGGCCGGGCACGTGCAACTTGGTGGCCAGCAGCCCATCCTGCCCGGACACGGCAACCCTGGCTGGGGCGGCCTCGGGCTGGTCAGCCATTGGTGACCTACCCCTCAACGCAACCAGCGATCCTTCCTGCGGCCGCCGGCTCCGCCCAGCCTAAGGCATGATGCGCCGCCGCCGACGGTGCGGTACCAGACCGGGATCGGCACCTTCGTGCCCGGCGCCGCCGCGCAAGATTCCACCTGGCATGTCCACTTCTGAGTGATGCCTGGCCCGCCAGGCCCTCCTAGCGTGCCAAGAAACAAGGCGCACCGTGACAGGAGGACAGAAGTGGCTTCTCCCAAGATCGATCAGCTGAAGACCGGCACCGTGAGTAACTCACCCCCCGCGCTGGCGACCTTCCAGCTAGGCCAGTACGAGATCGACCCAAGCTGCTCGGAGGTCACGTTCAGTACCCGGCACCTATTTGGGCTGGCGCCCGTCCACGGCAGCTTCGCGGTCCGCGCCGGGACAGTGAATGTCGCCGAGCCGCTGTCGGACTGCAGCATCCATGCGGAGATCGAGACGGCGAGCTTCCGCACCGGCAACCGGCAGAGAGACAGGACCGTGCTGTCGGCTGGCCTGCTCGATGCCGGCCAGTACCCGGTCATCACCTTCATGGCCGACCAGGTAGGCGGCCAGGTCCTGGCCGGCATCCTGACCGCACATGGCGTGGCCCGGCCGGTCACCCTGGCGATCGAGCTGTCCGCCGTATCGCCGCAGTCGTTCACGGCCCGCGCGTCAACTCGCATCGACCGGACCGAGTTCGGGGTCACCGCGTACCGCGGGCTCGCCGGGCGCTACCTCGATGTGTCGGTGGAGGTCCGATGCGTACGCAGCTAGCCGCGGCGCCCGTCGCCACGACTGCGAGCGCCCTCGCGTCGGCGGGCCCGCCCATGTCCAGTGCGGTCGCCGTGTCGGGGCTCAGCAAGAGCTACGGCGCCCTGCAGGCCGTGCGCGGAGTGAGCTTCACCGTCGAGCACGGCGAGATCTTCGCGCTGCTCGGGCCGAATGGCGCCGGCAAGACCACCATCCTGGAGATCCTCGAGGGATTCCGCGCCCGTGACGGCGGATCGGTTGAGGTGCTCGGTACCGATCCCGGCAACCGGTCCGACGACCGGGAGCTGCGCGAGCGCATCGGCCTGGTTCTGCAGGACATCGCGGTCGAGCCCTACCTCACCGTGCGCGAGACGATCGCCCGCAACGCGGGGTATTACCCGGCTCCCCGCGATGTCGACGAGGTGATCGCGCTGGCCGACCTCGACGGGCAGGAGCGGAAGAAGGTCCGGACCCTCTCGGGCGGCCAGAAGCGGCGCCTGGACCTGGCGCTGGGGCTGATCGGCGACCCGGAACTGCTGTTCCTCGACGAGCCGACCACCGGATTCGACCCCAGCGCGCGCCGCGAGGCGTGGCAGATCGTCCGCGACCTGCGCGACTCCGGGACCACCATCATGCTGACCACGCACTACATGGACGAGGCGCAGGCGCTGGCAGACCGGGTGGCGGTCATCGTCGGCGGCCAGATCGTGGCCGAGGGTACGCCGTCCTCCATCGGGGGACGCGACACCGCCCAGACCAGCATCCGCTTCGCCCTGCCCGACGGCTGTGACGTCGCCGACCTGCCGGCCGATGCGGTCCGGAGCGATGGCCTGGTCGCCATAGATACCGCCGAGCCGACCGAGACGCTGCATCAGCTGACTGGCTGGGCGCTGCGGCACGGCATGGTCCTCGACCGGCTGACCGTCGACCGGCCGAGCCTGGAGGACGTCTACCTGCGCCTGACCAGCAACTACGCGCCGACGCAGGACTGAGAGGAGCTCCCAGTGAGCATCGCCACCCACCGGGCGGGGCGCCATGACGCCGCCCTGCTGTGGCACCAGATCCGCTACGAGCAGCTGTCGTTCTGGCGTAACCCGCAGAGCGCGTTCTTTACGTTCGTCTTCCCGGTCGTCATCATCACGATCTTCGGCGCGCTGTTCCGCAACAGTGGCGGGAGCACCTACTTCTACGGAATGTCAGCCCTGCAGTACTACGTTCCAACGATCACCGCAGTGTCGGTGGTGGGCTCGTGTTACAGCCAGCTGGCGATCGTGCTGGCGATGCGCCGTCAAGACGGGATCCTCAAGCGCGTACGAGCCACTCCGCTGCCAGCCTGGGCCTACTTCCTCGGGCTGCTCGCGCACTGCGTCCTGGTCAGCACCGTGGACGTCGCCCTCATCGTCGGTATCGGCAGCCTTTACGGAATGCCGTTCCCCACCCACTGGGCCGCCATAGCGGTCGCACTGGGGCTAGGCGCCGCTAGCTTCTGCGCCCTCGGCGTCGCGGTGGCATCCCTAATCCGCAACTCCGAGGCCGCGCCCGCCGTCGTGCAGCTCGTCCTCTTCCCCCTGCTGTTCATCTCCGGCACATACATGCCCATCCACTCTCAGATGCTGAACCGAATCGCCAGCACGTTGCCGGTTCGGCCCCTCAACGAAGCCCTGCTTGGCCCGTTCGCACAGCACACCGGTTTCGACTGGCGAAACCTCGCCGTGCTGGCCGCCTGGGGCGGCGCCGGGGCCCTGATCGCCATCCGCCGCTTCCGGTGGAACCCGCGACCCGAATAACCGCCGAGCGATACCACAGCCAAGGAGTTAAGCGATGACTCGCCAGCCCACGAGTATGCAGCGCAGCCGCACCCTGCGAAGTCGGCCCCTTGCCGGTCTGGTCGTGATGCTGGCTGCGGTCCAGCTGATGGGTACCAGTAGCTCAGCATCAGCGGGGCCACGCACAACCTTGCCGACGGCCCAGAACCAGGCCGCGGGCCCGATCATGCCAGTCACGTCGTGCTCCTCGCTGGCCCTGCTGGATCTCGCCGTGGTGCCGGACGCCCCCGGCAAGGTGGCGTCGGCCGCTGTCGTGACCGAGGTCGTGTTCGGCAATCCCGTGTCGTTCTGCGACGTCAGCGGCGTCTTCGCGCCGAACACTCATTTCGAGCTCAAGCTGCCGACCACCACCTGGCACGGTCAGTACGTCCAGGAAGGCTGCGATATCTACTGCGGGCACGTCCCGTTGTCCGATTACCCGGACGCCGGCATCACCTGCGCCGCTGTCGATAACGGGGAACTGGCGATCGCGGCCGACGATGAAGGGCATTCGGGCGGCTCGACGGACGGCTCGTGGGCAAAGAACAGCGTGAAGCTGCGGACCGTGTTCGGCTTGACGTCCGAGCACAGCCTGGCCGAGATGTCCCGGGCAGTCATCACCGCCTTCTACGGGCAGCCAGCCGCCTTCACCTACTACGACGGATGCTCGACCGGCGGCCGGGAAGCGCTCATGCTGGCGCAGCGATACCCACGGGACTTCAACGGGATTGTGGCCGGCGCGCCCGCCAGCAACCTGGCGCCGCTGGCGCTGTTCAACGCCTGGATGGTACGCAGCAACACTGCTCCCGATGGTCACCAGATCGTGACTGCAGAGAAGATCCCGGCCCTGCATGCGGCCGTTATAAGTACCTGCGGGAACGGCCAGGGGATCATCGCCGACCCGCGCCAGTGCGGATTCGACCCCGCGTCGATACTGTGCCCGCCCGGAAATCCCGCCGACTCGTGCCTGACCCCGGCGCAGGTGCAGGCGGTGCGCGACTTCTACCGCGGACCTACCGACGCGCGGGGCCGGAGCCTGTTCAACGGCGGTCAGCCGTATGGATCGGAGCTGGCCTGGCCGGACTACTTTATCAGGCCAGCAGCAGACACGGCGGCTCCCGGAGACACAACGGACGCGGTCATGGCGCTGAACTACCTGAAGTACATGGCCTTCGTGCCAAACCCGCCAGACAGCTTCAGCCTCGCCGATATCAGGTTCACTGACTCTGAGTTCCGCAGGCTCAACCAGCTGGGCGATGTCCTATACAACGCCAATGACCCCGACCTTCGTGCCTTCGCCGCGCACGGCGGGAAGCTGATCCTGTACCACGGCTGGGCTGATCAGGCCATCTCGCCCTGGTCGACCCTGGACTACTACGCGGCGGTCGAGCAGAGCGCGGGCGGCTTTCGCGCCAGTCAGGCCTTCTCCCGGCTGTACATGATCCAGGGTGCCTACCACTGCCTGGCCGCACCGGACGGCAGCATCAACCTCGCGGACTTCCTGACCCCGCTGATCTCCTGGGTGCAGGACGGGATCGGGCCCGGCGCCGTGGCAGCTGACACCTACACCCAGGGGAAGGTCACATCGCAGGAGACGGTCCAGCCGTACGACGCGCTCGCCCCGGTTACCCCGGCCGCGGGAAGCCTGAACGGCCGCTACGACTACATCGGCAGCTACCGATGACACGGCATGCAGCGTCCGGACTGCCAGACCCGCACGGATACGCGCAGGCCCGGCGCCGCGACTCCCTCGGCGCGCCCAGCGGAACGGAAGACGGAGGCCCGTCATGCTCGCGATCCTGCTAGCCCTTTTCTCTGCCGCTGGCTACGGGAGCTCGGACTACGCGGGCGGCCTGGCGGCCCGCCGCGCCGGTGTCATCCGCGTCACCATCCTGGCCGAGGGCGTCAGCGCCGTCCTGATGATCCTCATCCTGCCGCTCGCAGGCCTGTCCGCGCCCTCCCCGGCCGCCCTCGCCTGGGGAGCGGCCGCCGGACTCGGCGAAGCGATCGGGGCGCTTGCTCTGTTCGCCGGATACCGGAACGCCGAGTTCAGCGTGGCGGGGCCGCTCAGCGCCGTCGGCTCAGCCGGATTCTCGGTACTCGCTGGTCTCCTGTACGGGGAACGGCCCGGCACGCTCGCGATGATCGGGATCGCGCTCGCACTGCCTGCGATCATCGGCGTGTCGGCGAGCCCCGCCGCATCGGGCCGAACGGGATCTCGTCATCGCGCAGCAGGGGTCGCCTGGGGACTACTCGCCGGTGCCAGTTTCGCGCTCCTGTTTATCGGGCTGAACCGCGCGGGCGCCGGCAATGGCCTGTGGCCGGCGGCGGCATCCCAGGTCTCTGCGGTCGTGGCGGTGATCTGCGTGGGCGCCGTTATTGGAGAGGCACGTCTTCCCCTGCGGAATGTCAGTGGGCTTGCGGCGCTGACGGGCGTGACCGGCGCGGCCGGGGAACTCCTGTACTTCTATGCCACTCATGCGGGCCTGCTCGCCGTGACCGCGGTCCTCACCTCCCTGTACCCGGCAGTGACCATCGTGCTCGCCCGTGCGCTCCTGGGCGAGCGGCTCACAGTGGCAAGGCTGGGCGGGCTTTGCCTCGCCGGAGCGTCAGTCGGACTGATCGCCGCAGCCGGGGCAGGGTAGCGGCCCGCTACCGGGCCACCCGCCAGGACCCGCTGGAAGCCAGCGAGCAGCAAGAACATGGGATCGAGGCGCTGCTCATCCTGGCTCGCAGCCAGCGCGGCCTAGTCCACCGCGAGGACCTCGACCTCGCGACGATCACCACCAGCGTCCTACGCGCGCTGGGGCCAAAGGCCGCCGCGCAGAGACTCGCCGTCAGGCCTCCGTGCCGGCGGACCAGCACGCGGTCGCGCACCCATGTCAGCGTGTGCAATCAGTGCATCGTGAGCACTCGAGCGTCTCTTTCAGGGGTCAACGCCACTGAAGGCAGCCGCCGACAGTGCCAGCCACGATCCGCTGCCACGTGGAATCCGCGCCACGCGACAGACCGGAACCAGGACTACGGCATCGGGCTCGGGCTTGACCTGGTGCCGCAGGTGCTGCTGCACCCGTCGGTGATCGAGCGGTTCGCCGCGCACTCCCCGGGGCTGTCGGGGGCGGCCCGGCGGACGCTGCGCACGAACCTGCGGTTCCTGGCCCGGCGCCTCGTTCCGCAGCTTGTCCCGGCTGAGCTTCCGCTGCCCCGCGAGCGGGCCAGGGCCCCGTATGCCCCGGCGGAGATCAGCGGCTACCTGGCGCTGGCGGACGCCCAGCCCACGGCGGGGCGGCGGGCGCGCGCCGCCGCCCTGGTCTGCCTGGGCGCGGGCGCCGGGCTGATCCGGTCCGACCTGCGGCAGGTGCGCGGCAGCGACATCACTGCCCGCTCCGGCGGCGTGATCGTCGCCGTCCGCGGCCGGAGGCCGCGGACGGTGCCGGTGCTGGCCCGCTACCACCAGCCGCTGCTGGCATCAGCGGAGCTCGCCAGCGGCCGGCTGCTCACCGGCGGCACTGACCCTGCCCGCCGCAACCTGGCGAACCCGCTGACCCGGTCGCTCAGCCGGCGGTGCCGGGCTGCCGGCGCTGGACACCAGCCGGCTGCGCGCCACCTGGCTGGCCGAGGCTGCCGCCCTGATCGGCCTGCCCGCGTTCTTGCACGCCGCCGGGATCACCTGCTGCCAGCGGCTCGGCGACATCACCGCCGCCCTCGACCCCGGCAGCGAGGACCAGGCCGTGGCACTGCTCGGCGGGCTGCGCGCGGACACCCGGTGAGCGTCCCGCTGGCAGTCATCGAGGACATCATCGACGCCTCCGGCGTCGCCCCGGCGATCGAGGCCATGCTGCCGGCCGGCGTCCGCGGCCCGCAGCTGCCCGTCCGCACGTTACTGGCCGGGATGATGCTGACCGCGGCCGACGGCCGGCCCGCCCACCTGACCCGCGTGCGCCAGGCACTCCTCGCCCTTCCCGAAGCCGACCAGGCCCGGCTAGGCGTCACCGCCAAGAACTTATTCATAAAGACAGCAAGCGCTTCACCAGACCGGGCCGCAAGGCTAGTTGCGCAACGCGGCAATGGTTTGCAGATACTGCAAACGCGTGGCCCCTTGGTCACGAAACCGTTTAGACTCGAAACGGTACACCTGCGCGGAGCAACCATGACAACTCGGCGCCCGCCAGCCTCATTGGCACCTGGCGCGACCACTCTCAGCTGGAAACAGGCAGGTGCCATCGTCCGGGAAGCCCGGCTCCGATCCGGCCTCACCCTCGCCGATCTCGGCCGCGCGTGCGGTTATTCCGCCTCGCAGATCTCCCGCTACGAGCGGGGCGTTCAACCACTGACAGACGTGACATTGCTCCAGCGGTTCGCCGATGTGCTCGCGATCCCGCCGAATCTGGTCG
>CAWFKU010000002.1:772500-2197912 GCA_963816485.1 uncultured Actinomycetota bacterium | reverse complement strand
CGAATGCGGGTGCATGTGGTGAGTGATGTGCACGGCCGGACGGATGCGCTCCGCCGGGCCTGCGATGGTGCGGACGCGCTGATCTGCCTCGGTGATCTGCTGCTGTTCCTCGACTATGCCGACTACTCGCGCGGCATCTTCGCCGAGCTGTTCGGCGCCGAGGCCGCCCGCGAGTTCATCGCGCTGCGCACGGCGCAGGATTTCGACGCGGCACGGGCGCTGTCGTCCCGGCTGTGGGCCTCGCTGCCAGGCGAGCCCGCCGCCGCCATTAATGCGGCGGTATCGGCCCAGTACGCGGAGCTGTTCGACGCGATGCCCACTCCCGCCTACCTCACCTACGGCAACGTCGACATCCCGAGGCTGTGGGCTGATCATCTGCGCGCCGGGCATCAAGTGCTGGATGGCGACCGGGTCGAGATCGGCGGCCTGGTCTTCGGGTTCGTCGGCGGTGGCCTGCGCTCGATCTACCGGACGCCGAACGAGATCGACGATGACGTCTTCGCGGCCAAGGTCGAGGCGGTCGGCGAGGTCGACGTCCTGTGCGCGCACATCCCGCCCGAGGTGCCCGAACTGCTCTTCGACACCGTCGCCCAGCGGATGGAACGTGGCAGCCAGGCGCTGCTCGATGCGGTGCACCGGACTCAGCCGCGCTACCTGCTGTTCGGCCACGTCCACCAGCCGCTGGTCGACCGGATGACCATCGGCAGCACGCAGTGTGTCAACGTCGGTCACTTCAGGGCCCGCGGTACTCCGTACGTGCTCCAGTGGTGACGGAGTGACAGGCGGCTGGCGTGCCCGCCGCGGCGCAGTCCCGGTCGGCAAGGGCGGGGAGGTACGCTCCGAGCATGGCCGACAAGACTAGCTCGACCATGACGATCGAGGCGCCGCGGTCGGTCATCATGGCGGTAATCGCAGACTTCGGCGCGTACCCGCAGTGGGCCTCCGGGGTACGGTCCGCCGAGATACTCCAGACGGGGCCGGATGGCCTCCCCGAGCGGGTGCGGTTCACGATCGACGCGGGAATGATCAAGGACAGCTACGTCCTGGGCTATCGATGGCAGGGCGACGAGCAGGTCGAGTGGGAACTCGTCGAACGGGGAACCGCCGTTTCGGAAATGTCGGGTGCCTACCGGCTGGACGAATCGGGCGACGGCACTAGGGTGACGTACGAGCTCGCTGTCGGGCTGGCCATACCGATGATCGGGATGCTGAAGCGGCGAGCCGAGAAGACGATCATCGATACGGCGCTCAAAGGGCTCAGGACCCGGGTGCAGCAGACCGTCGGCGAGAGTGGTGGTGGCAGATGACTGAGCCGTCGAGCACGGACCCTCAGGACAGTTCCGAGCCGGGCGGTTCCGGGCCGGGCGGTTCCGGGCCGCGCAGTACCCGGCCGGCCGGATCCCGGCAGGGGCGCACTCAACAGGGGAGTGCCCGGCAGGGTAGCGCCCGGCAGGGGAATGCCCGGCAGGGCGGTTCGGCAGGTGACTCGTGGGAGCAGCGGGCCTCGGGTGTCGCCAGCGAGATTCAGCGCTGGCTGATCAGAACCAGCGCGCGGACAATGCGCGACGAGATCGGCGGCCAGGTCAAGGGCCAGGTCAAGAAGGCGTTCCGCGGGTCGGAGAGCGAGCCTGGCGATAGCTGGGCCACGGCCACGACCGAGCCGCCGCACGCGGCCGACGAGGCTCCCGAGTGCGCGTGGTGCCCGGTATGCCGGGCGGCCCGGCGGATCTCCCAGGCCAGGTCCAGTACCGACAGCCGCAGCGGGCCGCGGTTGTCCGATGCAGCCGATGTAATGGCGGCAGCGGTCCGCGACGCGCTGTCTGGTATCGACTCGATCCTGTCCTACCGGCCAGGTGAGTCCAGCACTCCGGGGACGCGGGAGTCGAGCGGTCCCGGGACGCGGGAGTCGAGCGCTCCCGGGACGGGGCGGCCGAGTAACTCCGGGACGCGGGAAAGCGGTCCGGCGCCCGCCGCGAAGTCGCCGGCCGATGCCGGGCCGCCGGCTGCTGCCGGGCCGGGCGCCGATGCTGAGTCGTCCGCCGCCGGAACGCCGGCGCCAGCTGGAACAGCTGCCCCAGCCGAAGCGGCAGCCGCCGCCGGAACGTCGGCCGCGGCGGAGTCGCCCGCTGTCGGGGAGTCACCGGCCGTCGCGGAGTCACCGGCCGTCGCGGACGTGCCTCCGGCCGCCGACCGCCCCAGCGCTGAGCCTGGCGGCGATCCGCGCGAAAGAGCCTGAGGATGAGCCTGGCCATCGGGGTTGACGTCGGCGGCACCAAGATCGCAGCCGGCGTGGTCGATGAGAAGGGCGGCATCATCGAGATGGTCAAGCGGCCGACCCCGGCCGCGAACGCCTCAGGGACCATCGAGGTGCTCAGTGACGCGGTCAAGGAACTGCTGTCCAGGTACGAGGTGGAGGCAGTAGGGATCGGCGCGGCAGGCTTCGTGGAGGAGAGTCGGTCGTCGGTTTTGTTCGCCCCCAATCTTGCCTGGCGCAACGAGCCGGTCGCGCGGCAAGTCGAGGACCGCACCGGCCGCCCCGTCTTCGTCGAGAACGACGCGAACGCGGCGGCCTGGGCGGAAACAAAGCTCGGCGCCGGGCGCGGGCATGAGCACGTCGTCATGATCACTATCGGCACTGGGATCGGCGGGGGGCTGGTGCTGAACGGCGAGCTCTACCGCGGCCGGTGGGGGATGGCGGGCGAGCCCGGCCATTACCGGGTCGTCCCTGACGGCAGGCTGTGCGGCTGCGGCAACCGCGGCTGCTGGGAACAGTACGCGAGCGGCAGTGCCCTGGTCGCCGAGGCCCGCGAGTTCGCCCGGCGCTCGCCAGGAGCGGCGGTCCGGCTGCTGCAACTGGGCGGCGGCACGCCCGAGGGCATCACGGGCCCCGAGGTCACGACGGCCGCGCGGGAGGGTGATGCCGCGGCGCTTCGCTGCTTCGACATCATCGGCCGCTGGCTAGGGGAGGGACTGGCCGATCTGGCCGCGATCCTGGATCCCGGCTGCTTCGTACTCGGCGGCGGGGTATCGGAAGCCGGCGACCTGCTGCTCGCCCAGACCAGGGCAGCGTTCTCTAGCGGTCTGACCGGCCGCCAGTACCGGCCGCACGCGGCCGTCGTGCTAGCCGAGCTCGGGCCGGAAGCCGGTCTGATCGGCGCGGCTGACCTGGCTAGGCGCCACTAGCCCGGTCCCGGCAGCCCGGTGAGGCGGGCCGGTGAGGCGGGTCGGTGTGGCGGGCCGGCTCAGACGACGGCGCCCTGGTCCGGCCCGTCGCGCCTGGACGGGCCGTCACCGAGCCGGGAGACGAGGACCACGAACCCGGTCACGAACGCGACGATGGCCGTCAGCTCGGCCCAGCCGGGAACCTGCCAGCCAAGCGTCGTGGCGATGAACAGATAGCCGGGTCCGCCGAAGAGCGCCGTCCAGGCACCCCGGGCGACGGGGTCCAGCTTCGGCAGCGGCGGGATGTGCGGCGGGATGTAACGTTCGTCGGCTTCCTGATCGTAACAATCCAGGTAACCGAGCTCTGGCCCGGCCAGTCCGCTGAGCTCGTTATCTCCGGCCGGTTCCAGGCCGGATCCGCGGCGCGGCTGGAGTTTCCAGCTGGGCGGGAGTTCGCCGGGGCCTGCGCCGGGCCGGCCTGGTCCTGACCGGGGATTGCCCGGCTGGGGACTGCGCGGCTGGCGCTGGCCTGGCTGGTGCTGGTCTGGCCGTGCGTGGCCGGCTGCTGTCTGGTCGGCTGCGTTCTGGCCACCGGGCTGGCCGGGGCCGCCGGGCTGGCCACCGGGCTGGCCGGGGTCATGCTGGCCGGGGTCATGCTGATCTGAGCCCGCGTCGGGGAAGGGCAGGTACGTGGCCGGCCTGATGACGCGACTGCGGTTCGCAGGCGTCCCCTGGCCCGTGCCCGGGTCCGGCTGGCCGCCCTCATCTGGCGCGCTGGCTGGGTGCAGGTTCTCGCGCGCAGGCCACGGCGGGTTGGCCGGGTCGACTGCCGAGGGCAGTTCGAGCCGGGCGACCAGATCGCGCCAGGCGGCCTGATCGCCGCTCTGGTCCTTACTCGTGTCGCGCTCCACGGTGCCCCCCGCGTCGTCGCCGGTTCGTCACAAGGCTCCAGTGCCGTGTATGCCCTCCGACATCCATCCTGTCATTCCTTTCCCGCATGGCTGTGGGAACGAACGAAATCCAGGCTTCCGGTAAAGATCGTCTCGGCGTCGTTGTCGAGCGTGGCGACGTGATAGCTGGCGGGGCACTCCCTGACTTCAAGCTGGCTGGCAGGCAGGGCTTTACGCAGGATCTCCAGGCTGCCCGGGCCGACGATATGGTCCTCCGGGCTGCGGTAGACGAGGGTGGGGGCGCCGACCTGACCGAGATCCCGCTGTGTCACCTTCCACAGCCGCGGCAAGGTGGCCGCGGCCTTCGTCGGCGTGCGGTCATAGGCCAGCTCGGTGACGCCTTCCTTCTTGATGTCACTGCCGACCCCCTTGAGCGAGGGAACGATCAGCTTCATCACCGGCGCGAGCAGGAACAGTTTGGTGTCGGCGGTGACCGACGGGTTGACTAGGACGAGGCCCCTGACCGCCGGCCCGTGCCGCTCGGCGAGCCGAAGAGCCAGGCACGCGCCCATCGACAGCCCCATCACGAAGATCTCGCTGGCCGTCGACTGAAGCTCGCCGAACGCCCGGTCGACCTCCGCGTACCAGTCCTCCCATCTCGTCCTCGCCATCTCCTGCCAGGTGGTGCCGTGTCCGGGCAGCCTCGGCAGGCTGACGGTGAGTCCCTGGCCGGCCAGGAATTCCGCCCACGGCCGGAGCGACTGCGGGCAGCCGGTGAAGCCGTGACAGAGCAGAACCGCGGTAGGGCCGCCTTCGTGGCCGTATGGCTCAGCGCCCGGCAGTACTGACATGGCTGCGGTCCTCTCCGACGGCGTGCTCTGCTTCTCCCGAGTAAGTCGCTCTGCGCATCCCCGAGCGACTCGCTCTGTCTATCCCCGAATCGTCGCATGTCGCATCATGGTTCGCAGGCCCGGGAGTCAGTCGGCTGGGCTGGCTCACCGATCCAGGCATGAGGCGGGCCAGCGGGGGCAGGTCGGGGCAGCTACTGCCTGCCTGAACTGGTCAGTCGATATGCCGGACTGAGCTGGTGATGGAGTGGGGGTCGTAGTCTTGAACAACGAGGCCGTCCCCGGACATCATGTGGGAACGCCATGGCAATGGGGTGACGATGTTCTACTGGGTGGTCAAGGCGGTGCTCGCCCCGATTCTCCGGGTGCTCTTCCGGCCGTGGGCGGAGGGCACCGATTATGTTCCCAGGACGGGACCGGCGATCATCGCCAGTAACCACCTGTCATTCTCCGATCACTTCTTCGCGCCGCTGCCCCTGCCGCGCAAGGTCGTCTTCCTGGCCAAGTCGGAGTACTTCACCGGCCGCGGGATCAAGGGACTGTTCAGCCGGGCGTTCTTCAGCGGCGTCGGGCAGATCCCGGTCGACAGGTCGGGAGGCGAGGCCAGCGAGCGGGCCCTGGCGACCGGACTGCGCGTGCTGGCCTCCGGCCAGCTGCTCGGCATCTACCCGGAGGGGACCCGGACGCCAGACGGGCGTCTTTTTCGCGGCAAGACCGGGGTCGCCAGGCTCGCGCTTGAGGCGCGGGCGCCGGTGATCCCGTGCGCGATGATCGGCGGCTTCGAGTTCCAGCCACCGGGGAGGATCACGCCACAGCTCAAGATCCGGCCCGGGGTGCGGTTCGGCAAGGCGCTCGACTTCTCCCGGTACTACGGCATGGAGACCGACCGGATCGTGCTCAGGGCCGTCACCGACGAGATCATCTACGAGATCATGAAGCTGTCCGGCCAGGAGTACGTCGACGAGTACGCCGCACGGCACAAGGTCATGCAGCAGGCCGAGAAGCGCGCTCAGAAGCAGGAGGCGGGGCGCGCCAAGGCTGCGACGGGTGTCGGTGCTGGCGATGGAGCCGGTGCTGGGGATGGAGCCGGTGCTGGGGATGGAGCCGGTGCTGGGGATGGAGCCGGTGCTGGGGGCGAGGCTGCCCGAGCAGGAGAGGCGGCTGCCGGCGCAGGCGCGGGAGTCCAGTCCGGGGGCTGAGCCAGGCGCGGCTAGCAACGGCATGGTCGCTGATCCGGTCGCCTCCGTCCAGGCACGGGGATCGGCAGATGCGGCTGCTACCGATCCCGGTACCTCCGTCGAGATCGAGGGGTCACGGGAGCCTTTGACTGCCGACCCCGCGCCCACCACCGTCGTCTCGGACACCTAGGCGGGCGTCCCGGTTCCCGCCTCCAGGCCCGCCTGGCATCAGGTTTCGCACCAGCATCGGGTTTCGCACCAGCATCGCTTGTCACCGTAGGAACTCGCTGCATGTCGAACTTGGGGGCACAGCGCCAGATGAATGTGCCATCCATCACCTGGAGGCCAGATGAATGGCACATTCATTCCGCTCTGGCCAGGGCATGGCACCATGCAGATTGCCATGAAATGTGGTAAATGCGACGGAAATTTGGCCGAGTTGCGACTGCTGGTGACCGGCGCTGTCACTGCCTGATGGCAAAGTGCCGTCCATGACCGACCAGTTAGTTCTCAGCCAACTGCTCACGCGGCAAAACCTCGTTGTCACGCGACAGCAGGCACTTGAATGTGGCATGCAGCCCGACGTGATCTACCGCCGCTTGAAGGCAGGCGGGCAATGGCAGCGGGTGTTGCCGGGCGTCTACCTCACTGTCACCGGAACTCCGACGCCCGACCAGCTAGACACGGCCGCCCTGCTCTACGCGGGCCCCGGTGGCACCCTCACCGGCGCGGCCGCCTTACGTCGACATGGGATGCGTATCCAGTCGCAGTCGGTCGATGTACTAATGCCGGCCAGCCGAAGGCGGCAGAACTCTGGCTACGTCGTCGTGCACCGGACCGTCAGGCTGCCGACGTTGGTCTGTTATGTCGGGCCTGTTCAGTATGTGCTGGCAGCGAGGGCGGTCGCTGATGCAGCCTGCAGTATGCACGATCTCGGAGACGTCAGAGCGGTCGTGGCGGCGGCTGTGCAGAGCCGCCGGTGCACGGTCGAGCAGCTGGAGGCGGAACTCAAGAACGGGCCGGTGCGCGGCTCGGCCCTGTTTCGGGCCGCGCTCTCGGAGGTCGCCCGGGGCGCGCGATCGGGTCCCGAGGCCGAACTGCTTGACCTGATCAGGCGAGGGCGCCTGCCGATGCCGCTGCTGAACGCCCGGCTCTTCGCGGGCGAGGAGTTCCTGGCCAGCCCCGACGCGTGGTGGCCCGATGTCGCGGTCGCCGTGGAGGTCGACTCTAAGGAGTGGCATCTCTCGCCGGAGAGCTGGGAGCACACGATGCGCAGGCACGGCAGGATGACCGCGCACGGGATCCTCGTGCTCCATTTCACGCCGCGCCAAATCCGAGAAGAGCCGGAAGATGTCCTGGCCACGATCCGCGATGCGCTCGGCAGTCGTCGCGGCCAGGCGGTTCCGTCGATCAGAGCGATCCCAGCGGCCTGACGCCGGCCGTCCTAGACCGGCCATGTGGGATGGTCTCCTGTCACTGGTCGTCTGGCCCGGCCGTCTGGCACGGTCGTCTGGCCAGGTCGTCTGGCACGGTCGTCTGGCCCGGTCGTCTGGCCCGGTCGTCTGCTCCCGGCGCCGGCCATGACAGGGAGCCGCGACAGGACGACGGGAAGCCCGGCTGTTCCCTCGACCCGGCCTGCCCACGACAGTCAACTTCCTTAATCAAGGTCCCTTGCTTAAGGAATGTTGCGCAAGATATCTTGTTAATCATGCAAGATGAGCATGAGCATGAGCATGAGCATCACGATCCGGCTGGTGAAGACATCGGGCCAGCGGCGAGCCTGGCCAGTGCTCGACGCTCAGGCCCGGGCCCGCGGCCGGAGACGGCGGGTGTCGATGCACTCGCGCTGCGCGCTCTGGCCCACCCGGTCCGCTGGAAGCTGATCGACGTCCTCGGGAGCGAGCGCTCGGCTACGGCCACGCGGTGCGCCGAGGTGATCGGCGAGAGCGTCGCCAGCTGCTCGTATCACCTCGGAATCCTGGCTAAGTACGGCTACATCGAGCTGGTTCCAGGTCAGGCCGGCCGAGAGAAGCCATGGCGGCTCACCAGCTACCGGCAGGACCTATCCAGCGAGGGACTCGGCGTCGAAGGTGAGCTGGCGGCGGAGGCGGCCACCGAGGCCTTCCTCGACCATGAGCTAGCGCGCACCAAGGACCGGCTGCGCCGCCGGAGCATGGAGCCAGCCGAGTGGCGCGAGGCCTCCATGATGCTGGGGTCGACGATGTATGTCACGGCCGGCGAGCTGCGCGAGATCAGCCAGCAGCTGGCGCTGATTGCGCAGCGGCATTCCGACCGGCTCACCGATCCCAGCCGGCGACCGGCCGGGGCGCGGGAGGCGAGGGTCTTCTTCGCCAGCTCCGTAGCGCCCGTGCCGGGCGGTACGGGAAACCCGAGCTTCCCGATATCTTCGGGCGATCCGAGCGACCCGCGTGCCCGAGACAGGGAGGGCTGAGCGATGCGAGGAGCATTCGCTGACGGGCGGTTCGGCAGGCTGCTGATCGGCCAGTCGCTGTCCACGTTCGGGGATACGGCGCTGTACCTGACGCTCGGAATCTGGGCCAAGTCCCTGACGCAGAGCAACGCAGCGGCGGGCGGCGTCTTCCTGGCGCTCGGCATCCCCGCGCTGTTCGGCCCGCTAGCGGGCCATCTGGCCGACCGGCTGCCCCGCCGCCCGCTGCTGATCGCCGCCAACGCCGTCACCGCCATGATCGTCCTGTCACTACTCGCCGTGCACTCGCGAGCCGAGCTATGGGTGATCTACCTGGTCGCGTTCTGCTACGGGATCTCCTTCAGCGTGCTCGGCAGCGCTGGCGCCGGCCTGCGCAAGGACCTGCTGGCAGGCGAGAACCTCGCCTCGGCCAACGCCGCGCTTCAGTCCGTCGGCCAGGGCATGCGGATCGTCGCGCCGCTCGCGGGCGCCGGGCTGTTCGTGGCCTTCGGCGGCGGCGCGGTCGCGGTGCTCGACGCCCTTACGTTCGTTGGCGCGATCGCCGCACTGGCGTCTATCAGAGTCACCGAGTCGCGGCCGCGGGCGGCAGCGAAGGGCTCGTTCAGGAGCGACGTCGGGGCCGGCTTTCGGCATCTGCGCGCCACTCCGCTGCTGTTTCAGATCACCGCGGTGACCGCCTGCGCCTTCAGCGTGATCGGCCTCTGCGAAACGATCATCTTCGCCGTCATCGACCAGGGGCTGCACCGCCCGCCGTCGTTCCTCGGCATCCTCAGCGCGGCGCAGGGAGCCGGCGCCATCGCGGGCGGGATCGCGCTGACTTACCTGCTGCGCCGACTCGGGTCCGCCCGCGTCGTCGGGCTCGCACTGGCGGCCTTCGGCCTGGCCTGCGGTGCCTACCTGAGCCACTCGGTGACGCTGTGCCTGGCTGGCGCCGCGGTCGACGGCATCGGCCTGGTCTGGCTGGTCGCCGCGGCGATCACAGCCACCCAGCGCTATTCGCCGCCCTCGCTGCAGGGACGCGTCAACGCCGCCTTCATGATGCTGATCCTGACCCCGCAGACCGTATCTATTGCCGCCGGAACGCTGCTGATCTCCCTGGTCGACTACCGCCTGCTGCTGCTGCTCGTGATCCTGGCGACCGGGGCGTGCGGGCTGCTCTTGCTCATCCGCCCGGCCGCGGAGCCCGTCGATGTCGAGGAGCCGGTCGACGGGAGACCAGGAGACGCCGAACCGGGCGCCGCGGAACCGGCGACGGAGAGCCCGGCGACCGGGAACTCACCGCCGCCGGCTGGTCGGGCCGAACCGAATCCGGCCGCCGCTCCCGCCTAGCCCGCCCGCCGCTCCGGCCTAATCAGTCTCCGCCCCGGCCTCGTCCGGTCTCCGCTCCTGGTCATCAAGCCGAGCCCAGCCCTTCGAGCGCTGGACCGCCTCACGCCAGCGCCGGTGGGCGGAGTCGTCCCGCGCGCCGGGCTCGAACCGCCGGTCCAGTGCCCAGGTGGCGGCCAGCTCGTCGGTCGAGGACCACACCCCGGTCGCGAGCCCGGCGAGGAACGCGGCGCCGATGGCGGTGGTCTCGGCCACGACCGGCCGCTCGACCGGCTGCTGAAGCTGATCGGCCTGTATCTGCATCAGCAGGTCGTTGGCCGCGGCCCCGCCGTCCACCCGGAGCGGCGCCGCACTCGCAGCACTCGCAGCACTCGCCGGGCCGCCGGCGCCCCCGGCACCGGCCGCGCCGGCACCGAGAACCCCCACCTCGGCTGCCATCACGTCCACCACATCGCGCACCTCGAAGGCTATCGCCTCCAGCGTCGCGCGGGTCAGGTGCGCCCTCGTCGTGCCCCTGGTGATGCCGAAGATCGCACCCCGGGCGTCCGGGTCCCAGTCCGGAGCGCCCAGCCCGGTCAGCGCGGGCACGAACACTACTCCGCCGGAGTCCTCGACCGACCGCGCGAGCTGCTCACTGTCCTGGGCCCGGTCCAGCAGGCCGAGCCCGTCGCGCAGCCACTGGATCGCGGCGCCGGTGACGAACACCGACCCCTCGAGCGCATAGGTCAGCTGGCCGCTCTGATCCATCCACGCGACCGTGGACAGCATCCCGGCCTGAGACCGGACAATCCGCGGACCGGTGTTCGCCAGCACGAACGATCCGGTGCCGTAGGTGCACTTCGACGCACCGGGCGTGAAGCACGCCTGCCCGAACAGCGCCGCCTGCTGGTCGCCGGCCACCCCCGCGATCGGCAGCGAGAGCCCGAGGAAGGCCTCGGGATCGGTGTGGCCGATCACCCCGGTGGACGCGGTGACCTCCGGCAGGGCATGCGGCGGCACCCCGAAGAGCCCGCACAGCTCGGCCGACCACTGCCCGGCCGCGATGTCGAACAGCAGTGTCCGGCTCGCGTTGGACGCATCGGTGACGTGCCGCCTGCCGCCAGTCAGCCGGGCGATCAGGTACGAGTCCACGGTGCCGAGCGCGAGCGACCGGTCTGTCACGCCCGCCCAGATGTCCTCGGCGTGCCGGGACAGCCAGGTGAGCTTGGTTGCCGTGAAGTACGGGTCGATCCGCAGGCCGGTCAGCTCGGCGACCCTGTCCTCGTACCCGCCGTCGCGCAGGTCGGCGCAGATCCTGGCCGTGCGCCGGTCCTGCCAGACGATCGCCCGGTGCGGCGAGGTGAGCGTGGCCGAGTCCCAGACGACCGCGGTCTCGCGCTGGTTAGTGATCCCCACACAGCTGACCGGCCCGGCGCCGCCGGCCGCCCGGCCGGCCCTGCCAGCCTCCCCGCCCGCCCTGTCGCGGCGGCCGTCCTCCAGTGCCTGCGCGCATGCGGTCAGCGTCGCCTGCCAGATCTCCTCGGGCAGCTGCTCGACCCAGCCGGGCTCCGGGAAATACTGGCTGAACTCGGCGTAACCACGGCCCGCGATGCGGCCGTCCTGGGTGACGATGAGGGCTGTTACGCCGGTGGTGCCGGCGTCGATCGCGAGGACACTCATGGGGACTAGTGTGGCGGGCGAGCCCCATAACGGGCGAGCAATGGCGGAGGGAGCCTAGATGCGCGTCGGAGTTCTGACCGGAGGCGGCGACTGCCCGGGCCTGAACGCGGTCATCCGCGCGATCGTGCGTACCGGGACGTTTGACCACGGTTGCGAGTTCATCGGCTTCAGGGACGGCTGGCGGGGCCCGCTCGAGGCAGACACGCAGCCGCTGGATGTCCAGGCGGTCCGCGGGATCCTGCCGCGCGGCGGCACCATCCTGGGCTCGTCGCGGACCAACCCGCTGGCCGAGTCGGCGGGCCTGGGCGGGAAGTCGGGCCTGGAGCGGATCACGGCGAACCTGGCCATCCTGGGCGTCGACGCGCTCATCGCTATCGGCGGCGAGGACACTCTCGGCGTGGCGGGCAAGCTCTACGACGCCGGGGTGAAGGTGGTCGGCGTCCCGAAGACGATCGACAACGACCTCAGCGCGACGGACTACACGTTCGGCTTCGACACCGCCGTCAACATCGCCATGGAAGCGATCGACCGGCTGCACACGACGGCGGAGAGCCACCACCGGGCGCTGATCGTCGAGGTGATGGGCCGCCACGCGGGCTGGATCGCGCTGCACGCGGGCCTGGCTGGCGGCGCGAACGTGATCCTCATCCCCGAGCAGCCGTTCGACATCGAGGAAGTCTGCGCCTACGTCGAGAAGCGCTTCGAGACGCGGTACGCCCCGATCGTGGTCGTCGCCGAGGGAGCGCACCCGAAGACCGTCAGCACGTCGGTCGTGGACACCGAGCTGGACGCGTTCGGGCACACCAGGCTGGGCGGCGTCGGCCAGCTGCTAGCCGAGGAGATCGAGCGGCGCACCGGCAAGGAGGCGCGCGCGGCCGTGCTTGGTCACATCCAGCGCGGCGGCACGCCGACCGCCTTCGATCGCGTGCTGGCGACCAGGTTCGGCATCCATGCGATCCGCGCGGTCGCCGACGGCGCGTTCGGCATCATGGTCGCCCTGCAGGGTACGGACATCGTCCGGGTTCCGATCGCGGCCGGGATCAGGGAGCTCAAGACGGTGCCGCCAGAGCGGTATGCCGAAGCCGAGGTCTTCTTCGGCTGAGCCCTGGTACACGGCGCCATGGCGCCGGACCCGCGGCTGCCGATTGAGGAGTTACGCAATCCCTCGGCCGGCTCGCCAGCGGCAGGCGCAGGCCGGGCCCGGGCTGATTGTCGAGCGGCCTCCGGTCAGGCCTGGCGGGCGCGGAAGGCGGCGGCCTTGACCCGGTTCTGGCAGGCGGTGGAGCAGAACCGCCTGGTGCCGTTCCGTGACGTGTCGACGTAGACCCGGTCGCAGCGTTCCGCGGTGCAGACGCCCAGCCTGCCGTGCAGGTCGCTGCCCAGCACGATGGCGAGGCCGGTAGCGCAGCCGGCCACCCAGCCAGTGACGAGCGAGTCGTTGGCGCCGTGGAAATGCAGGTGCCAGGGCTCGCGGTCGTGCCGGTCCAGCTGCGGCCTGGCTCCGGTGAACGCGAGCAGCGCGTTGACCTGGTGAGCGGCTTCGTCGAGCTGCCCGGCCGCGACCGCGTCGAAGACCGCGCGCAGCGCTCCGGCGACCATGGCGAACTCGGCCGCCTCGTCCGGGGTGACCTCCCTGGTGTCCCGCCGGCCGGCCCGCAGCGCGGCCGTAACGGCGGGCGGCAGCCGGTCGCCGTCCGGCGGCGCGTACGGGCGTCCGCGTTCTGCACCCGGCGTCAGCGCGTTGACGAGGCGCACGGCGACCGTGACCACCGCGTCCATGTGACTGCTGAAGTTCACTTGACCAGTGACGTCCTTGCCGATTAGGTTAGTGACTGTCGAAGTAATTGTAGCCAGTTACGCACGCGGAGGACTCGCATCATGGCCGACACGCTCAGGGAGACAGGCGCTGCAGGTAACGCCGACGGGCGGCTGACCCAGGCGGCGGCCGCGGCCTGGATCGACCGGTGGGATGCCCAGCAGCAGGACTTCCTGCCCGACCGGGAAGAACGCTTCACCGCGCTCATCGACGCCGTCCAGGAGTGCGCCGGCCGGCCGGACCCGCTGGTGCTCGACCTGGGCTGCGGCCCGGGGTCACTGGCGGTCAGGCTGCTCAGGCAGATCCCGGCCGCTACCGTCGTCGCGATCGACGCCGACCCGCTGCTGCTCGCGCTGGGCCAGGCCGCCTGGGCGGACGGCCAGCCCGCGGACGGCCAGCCCGCGGACGGCCAGCCCGCGGACGGCCCGGCCGGCCGGATCTCCGGATCACTGCGGTTCGCCGATCAGGACCTCCGGGTGCCCGGCTGGTCGGGTGCGCTGGGGCTGGGCCGGCCCGCTGACGCGGCGGTCAGCACGACGGCGCTGCACTGGCTGCCGCCGGACGCGCTCGCCGCGATGTATGCGGAGGTGGCGACGATCCTGCGGCCAGGCGGGCTAGTGCTGAACGGCGATCACCTGGCCGAGGACGAGGCGGCCGCGCCGACCCTGGTCAGGCTGGGCCGGGCGCTGAACGAGCGCGAGGAGCGCCGGCGCGCTCCGCTTGGCCGGGCTGAGACGTGGACTGGCTGGTGGGCCGCGGTCCAGGCCGATCCGGCGTTCGCCGGCCTGGTCGCCGAGCGGCGCCGCCGCTCGGCGGAGTCCGAGCATCACGGCTCGCCGTCCGGTCGGCTGTCCGTGCACGTCGAGGCCCTCAGGGCGGCCGGGTTCGCCGAAGTCGGGACGATCTGGCAGCGCGGCGACAACCGCCTGCTGTGCGGCGTTCTGCGGTCCTGAGACGGCGGCCGTGCCTTCCCCGCCGCCCGGCCTTCCCGGCTGCCCCGTCCTTCCCTGGCTGCCGCCTTCCTGGTCGGCCGGGCCAGCCGCCCGGCCATCCGGCGCCGGCGGCCGGAAAACGATAGCTGCGGGTGTTTTTTCCCGGCCACTGCGTATGACAGGCTCGCGACATGACAGCTGACCAGACGATCCGCATCCGCCCCTATCTGTCCGAAGATCGCGGCCAGGTCATGGCGCTGGCCGCACGGCTCACCGAGGGAGTGGCCGTCTGGCGTGACCCGGGCGCCGTGCTGACGGCGGTCCAGGGCTGGGTCAGGGACTCGGTGGACGCCGCCGATCAGCCCGGGCACGTTATCTTCGTGGCCGCCGGCCGGGACGGCGTCGTCGGCGTGATCACGCTCAAGGAGACCACCCATTTCAGCGGGCAGGCCGACGCCTACGTCAGCGAACTGGTCGTCCGGGCCGGGCTCGAACGTCGCGGGATCGCCAGCGCGCTGATGGACGCCGCCGAGACCTGGGCGGCCGAGGCCGGGTACGCCTTCCTGACCCTGCAGACCGGGGCCGCTAACCAGACGGCCAGGGCGTTCTACGCGGCGTCTGGCTTCTGCGAGGAGGAGGTTCAGCTGACCAAGGCGATCAGGCGCGGCGAGCGGCCGGTACCGGGCTCGGGTGGCAACTGACCGCGCTTGGCGGGTTAGGGGAGTATCCGCCGCTACGTGCGGCGCCCGTTCTCTGGCTGGTGATCGCGCAGCAGCGGGCATGCGGTGCTTGAGTACTTGAGGGTGAGCTTGCCCTGGACGTAGGCCCAGGAGCAGCGGCAGCCGGCCGGCACGAACTCCGTGGTGACAACGCCGACCGGAGCGCCGGAACGGCCCCTGGCCTCCGGGCGCTCACGGAACGGCTCCCCGTGTAGCTCGAGGATGTCGCCGGCCGTCCTGACCGGCTGCAGCATCCCGTCGCGCAGTGCCAGATACTCCATTGTGACCAGGATACTAGCCCGTCGGGCCCTGCGGCCTGCGCTGCCGAGCGCGGCCTGGCTTGCAAGGTACATAATAGTGTTATATAAATGCAGGCATGGATCTCAGCCAGCCGGCGACTGACCTGCTCGAGGTTGTCGCGCTCGTCATCCGCGGCGTGTCGGACAACCGCGACCTCAGCCTGACGGCGGTGGCGGCGCTGGGATCCCTCGACCGGCGCGGGGGCCAGCGGATCACGACCCTGGCCGCGGCGGAAGGCGTGTCCCAGCCGTCGATGACCCAGCTCATCCAGCGGCTGGAGCAGCGCGGCCTGGTCCAGCGGACGTCCGACCCGTCCGACGGCCGGGTGGCGCTGGTCAGCCTGACCGCCGAGGGCCGGTCGGTGCTGGCCGCGCGCCGCCAGCGCAACGCGAAACGGATCGCCGAGCTGCTGGCCGACCTGCCCGAGGACGACGTGCGCGCGCTTGCTGACGCGCTGGCGGCGGTGCTGCCCGGTATCCGGGCCCGGCTCACCGGCGACGCGCCTGCGGCCAGCAGGTCCGCCGTCGGCTAGGCCGCGTCGCTCCTCAGTCCAGGCGACGCCGCGCCCCTGCGCCTCGCCGTGCCGCCAGCTCGATCTGGCTACCTGAGCCTGTCTGGCTCGATCCACCGGCCGACTTGCCTGACGATCGCCGCTGTCGTCGACTGGTCCGTAGTGCCGATCAGGGTGCCGAATCGCCGTGCTGATACCGCCCGCACCGCCTCGCACATGGCCCAGCTGGCTCTCTGCAGGCCGCCGTCGTCGACGACCGCGATGTGATGAGGCAGCCGCCGGTCACGACTCGTCAGGGGAACGACAAGGCAGTGGTGGATCGGCAGCTCGTTGAAACGGTCGGCCGAGACCACGATGCACGGCCGCGTGCCCGCTTGCTCGTCGGCGATGGCTGGATCCAGGCGCACGGACCAGATCTGACCTTGCCTGGTCATCACTGGTTGTACTCCGGCCACTCGGCGGCGGCGTCGCCAGGATCGGAGGCTGCCGAATCCCATCGGTCAAGCTCGGCCAGATACTCCGACCAGCCCTGCGGATCAGACGTCTTGAGGCGTTCGTAGGACGCCTCAATGACTGCCCACCGCTGCCGCTCCTCAAGCTCGGTCGCCACGTCACGCAGCAGCGCCGCCATCGACAGTCCTCGGGCCCTGGCAACCGAAGCGAACTGGTCACGGACGTCGGCGTCGACCTTGATGGTTGTCATAGGCATACCTGAAAGCATACCGAGACGAATACCTAACTAGCTACCGCTGACCGTGGCGTCCTAGGCGAGGGCGGGGGAGGGGACCGACTTCCGCGGGTCGATCAGGCCGAGATCGGACGCCATGTGCAGGTCGAACTCCTCGACCCGCCACCTCGCGCTCAGCAGCGGCCTGACCGCGGGATGCGGCCCCGGCAAGCAGACCTGCGCCTGTCCGTCGGCTGGCTCCAGGCTGGCCAGCACGGCGATGACCGCGTCCCTGGCCGCCTCGTCGCCGGAATCGGGCCGCACGGCGAGATGGCTGATGCCGTACTCGTGACCTGGCCCGCCAACCGTCCCGGCGGCCGCTGGCTCGCCGTCCAGGGCCGCGATCACGGCCGCCCCGTTCGGCCACCCGGCCCAGAGCCGGTGCTCGGCGGTGCGATCGATGCCGGTCCAGCCAAGCTCGATGAGCCCGACCTGGCCGGCCTCGGCCGGCGAGACCGACCAGCCGTCAGGGCTGCGCAGCCGCCGTACGTCACCGCGCAGGTAGAGCAGCGGCCACCAGGCGTCCACGCCGAAGCTGGTGTACAGCGGCAGGGCGTGTGCGTGCAGGCTGCTGAAGGTCATCCGCCGCAGCTCGTGGTTCCACAGCGCGCCCAGGATCGCCCGGCCCGTCCCGGTTCCGTGCGCGGCCGGATCGACGAACAGGTCGGCGAGCATGGAGACCGCCTCGTGGCCCGATCCGATCCGCAACGTCGCCCCGAATCCGATCACAGCGTCCTCGCGCTCGGCAACCAGGAGCGTGCCGTGTGCTATCAGGTGATCGATGTAGGCCGGGTAGACCTCGTCCCAGTCCTCGTCCTGGCCCGTGGCCATGGCGATGGCTGTAATGGCGTCGAGGTCGGCCGCGTCGGCGGCGCGGATGCCGCTGTGTCGCGCTTGTGGTGGTGTCACGTTGTCACACTGCCATAGGCCCCGAGTCGCGACGCACGGACCTAATTCGGCCGTGACCTGTCAGACTCTAGGCATGACCGCCTTGCCCGCCATCTCACTTTCCGGCCACGAGCAGGCTCGCCTGCATGAGCCGTGCGTGCTGCTCAAGCTCGGCGAGATCGTGCTGAAGGGCAAGAACCGCCAGCAGTTCGAGAAGCTGCTCCAGAACAACATCCGGCTCGCGGCGGCGGACCTGGGCATCGGCCTGCGCCTTTGGCAGCGCGACGGGGTCATCGTGCTCAGCCCGACCCTCGCCGTCGGCTCGCCCGCTGACGGCGAGGCGGCCCAGACCGCTGCCGACCTAATCGCCGACCGCATGCTCGACGTCATGGGCGTCGTCCGCGTGTGCCGCGCGGTCCGGGTCGCGAAGCAGGCGCAGGCGGCGATCGACACCGCGGCCCAGCTGGCCGGCGGCCGGCCTGGCTCGTTCGCGGTCCGCGCGAGACGGCGCGACAAGCGGTTCCCGGTCACATCGGCTCAGCTGGCGATCGCGATCGGCAGCCGGATCCAGCGGCAGTACGGCAACCCGGTCGACCTGGCCGGCCCGACTTCACCATCCACATCGAGGTCGACCAGTCCGAGGTCTTCGTCTACATCGACGGCCTGGCGGGCCAGGGCGGCCTGCCGGTCGGCATGAGCGGCCGTGGCCTCGTGCTGATGTCCGGCGGCATCGACTCTCCGGTTGCCGCCTACCGGATGATGCGCCGCGGGCTCTACTGCAGTTTCCTGCATTTCTCCGGTATGCCGCTGACCGGGCCCGAGTCGGTCTACAAGGCGTATGGGCTGGTCCGCCAGCTCAACCGGTTCCAGCGTGGCTCGCGGCTGTACGTGATCGCGTTCGGCCGGGCCCAGCAGCGGCTGGCCACCTCCGGCTCCGGCCGGCTGCAGATCGTCGCGCAGCGGCGGCTGATGCTGAAGACCGCCCAGGCGATGGCTCGCCGCACCAGGGCCACGGCGCTAGTGACCGGCGACTCGCTTGGCCAGGTCGCCAGCCAGACGCTGACGAACATCATGGCGCTCGACGATGCCGTGCGGCTGCCGATCCTGCGGCCGCTGATCGGCCTCGACAAGACCGAGATTATGGCGGAGGCGCGGCGGATCAGCACGATGGAGCTCTCCCAGCTGCCGGACGAGGACTGCTGTTCGCTGTTGATGCCCAGGCAGGTTGAGACCCGGGCCAGGGTCGCCGACCTGCGCAGGATCGAGGCCAGGCTCGATGCGGACGAGCTCGCCGAGGAACTCGCCGCCGCCGCGCAGGAGTACCGGCCCGGCTGATTTCGGCCGACCCGGCTCGCGCCGCTTACCCGGTCCGGCCGTCAGCCCAGATCGCCGCTCTCGAGCCAGCCGGCTGGTCAGCGGAGCCAGCGCCCCACAGCGACGTAGTGCCCGGGATCAGCGCGAGGCCGAACACGCGAGCCGCCTTTCCGAGCGATACCCGGCTCCACCGGCCAGACGCCGACCGGTGAATGACCCAGCCCGCGTTAGCTGAGTCCAGCGCGGTCATCCACAGGCCGCCGCTCCCGTCGGAAGGCAGATCGATCGCGTCGACCGAATAGGGGATCTTAATCCTGGACCACCCGCTGCCGGTCAGGTGCACCAGGTAGGGCCGGAACGCGTTGGTCGCGATATTCGCCAGCGCCCAGACGTTGCCGGCTGCCGGGCCAGGATGGCGTGGAACTGCAACCCGGAAAGGGCGCTGGCGGTCACCTGGTGCCAGCTGCCGGTATAGCGGAAGACCGAGTCCTCGCCGGCCGAGACGGCCCCGATCGCCCACATGTTCGATGGTGACAGCGCGCTCGCGTAGGCGATCCCGTCCTTCGTGGCCGTCGGGCTCTTGGTCCAGGACCGGCCCTTGTAATGCCACGTTCCGAAACCGGGGGCAGCGCCAGGTCCGCCGAACACCCAGACGTTGCTCGGGCTGAATGCCGTGACTCCAGTGAGCTCACCGAAGCCGCTGAACCGCTTCGCTGACGTCGACCAGCTGGTGCCGTTGAAATGCAGGATGTAGCCGCCCTGGTCACTGACCGCCCAGACGTCGCTGGCCGAGGGCGCGCTGGCCGCGTCGATCGCACTGGCAAGGCCGCCGGGCAGCTTGCTTGCCTTCCAGCTGCCGCCTTGCCAGTGCTCGGCCGCCGGCGTGCCGCTCCCGGTCCCGCTCAGGTCCGTGCCGCCGAGAGCCCAGGCGTTGCGGGCGCCGCTGGCCGTGACGGCAAAGTATGCCCGAGAAGGAATCCGTGCCGTACTGATGGCTGAAGACGATCCGCCAGCCTGGGCTGGCGGCAGCCTGCGCCGGGATGGCCGGGCTGAGCGCGAGAACGGCGGCCGACAGGCCGGCGCGAAGACAAAGGTAACTTTCATGATCGTGGAGAGTTGACCGCGTTGTGACCCGGTAACTCTCCACGATCATGAGAACCGCGAGGAGAACCGCCGCGTCACAGCGCGGCGGGGGCGAGGGGACCGGGGGCGGTCTGCGGCTGCGGGGGCAGGGCGAGGGTCCGGCCGAGCATGGCGGGCATCGACTGCATCACCTCGGCGAGCTCGCGGATGTCGTCATCGGCCAGTGCCTGGTCACCGTCGCAAAGTGCCTTGGCGGGCTCGGGGTGCACGTCGATGATGACACCGTCGGCACCGACGGCGATCGCGGCCCTGGTCAGCGGCAGAACGAGGTCCCGTCGGCCGCCCGAGTGCGACGGATCGACGATCACCGGCAGATGGGACAGGCGCTGGGCGACGGGAACCGCGCTGATGTCGAGCGTATTGCGGGTCGCGGTCTCGAAGGTGCGGATGCCGCGCTCGCAGAGCACGATGTCGAGGTTCCCGCGCTGGGCGATGTATTCCGCTGCCATCAGCCACTCCTCGATCGTGGCGTTCATGCCGCGCTTGAGCATGACCGGCTTGCCGGCCGAGCCGACCGCCTGCAGCAGCGCGAAGTTCTGCATGTTGCGCGTGCCGACCTGGAGCATGTCGGCGTGCGCGCAGACCAGGTCGACGCTGGCCGGATCCACGACCTCGGTCACGATGGGCAGACCCACCTCAGCCCGGACCTCGGCCAGGATCTTCAGGCCCGCCTCGCCGAGGCCCTGGAAGGCGTACGGCGATGACCGGGGCTTGAACGCACCCCCGCGGAGCAGGCAGGCTCCCGCCTGCCTGGCCATCAACGCGGCGGCTAGCGTCTGCTCTGGCGTTTCCACGCTGCACGGCCCGGCGATGAGCGTCGTAGTCGACGGCCCGATCGGGACGCCTGCCACCGAGATCACCGACCGCTCGCTGTGATGCTCGCGGCTGACCAGCTTGTAGGGAACCGACACCCGGATGACATCGCTCACGCCGCTGCGGCTGCGCAGGTTCAGCGCACCGAAATGGTCGACGTCCCCGACCAGCCCGATGATCGTCCTGGAGACGCCGCGGCTGACGAAGGCCTCACCGCCCGCAGCCCTGACCAGGTCGACGACTGAGTCAATATCTCCCTGAGTGACCTCGGGAGCCATCACGATCACCATCTTGTCCTCCTTGCCCCTCAGTAACGACGAAAAAGCCCCCGGCCATCCGGCCGGGGGCTTGGAGTTCATGCCGCGTGCTGCGTCAGCGCATCATCTAGCGGGCTTCCTCCCCGGTGCCGGTGAGAAGCCATAAAAGAAGTCATACGCGCGATGCACGTTGGGTAGCTTAGCGCACTCCGGGTAGCGTCCGTTGCCTGGTCGCTGACCGGGGTGATACGACCGGGTGGCAAGATGGCTCCGCTGGTCGGAACCGGCACCGCCGGTAAAGTGTGCGCCGACCGCTCGAACAGAAAGGGACAGGTCAGCCGGGTTATGAGGCAGCCGGGCGCCAACGCGCGCGGGTTCCGCGCAGACGGCGGTGGTGTCGGCATCCGTGGCCTCGGGCCGGATGACGACGCCGATAGCGCGACGGGCCCGGCCAGCGTTCCCGCGCCGAGGGAGGCTGGCGGGGAGCCGGGCCGCGGTCAGCCGGGTGGCGCCGAGCCGGGCCGCGGTCAGCCAGGTGGCGCCGAGCCGGGCCGCAGCCTGCCAGGTGGCGCCGAGCCGGGCACGGGCCAGCCGGAAGGCGGGTCAGAATCTGGTCCGCCAAGGCTCCCTCCGGGCCAGTACGTCCAGGCGAGCATGCCGGTCCTGCACTACGGGCCGGTGCCCGCATTCAACCCGCAGACCTGGGACTTGCGCGTGTACGGCGCGACCGAGGCGGGCCGGGAACGGCGGTGGACCTGGGACGGCTTCAAGTCACTGCCCAGAGCCGAGATCGTCGCGGACTTCCATTGCGTGACGAAATTCACTGTTCTCGGGCTCACCTGGCAGGGCGTTCCGGCCGGCGAGATCCTGCGGGCCGTACCACCGACCGCGGCGGTGTCGCATGTGATGGTGTGGGCGGACTTCGGCTATGGCGCCAATCTTCCGCTCGAGGTGTTCGCGGCCGACGAGACGATCCTGGCTACCCACCGCGATGGCAAGGAACTGACGCCGGAGCAGGGTTACCCGGTCAGGCTCGTCGTGCCGTCGCGGTACGGCTGGAAGAACGTCAAGTGGGTGCGCGCGATCGAGTACATGATCAGTGACCGGCGCGGCTTCTGGGAAGAGCGGGGTTACCACAACAACGCCGACCCCTGGCGCGAGCAGCGCTACTCCTACCAGGAGCTCCCGGGCGAGGGCCCCGACCTCTAACCCGGCCGCCCCCCACCCCCGCCGCCCGCTCCCCACCGGCTCCGGCGATGCAGGCAAACGACAGCGCTGAACCCCTGCTGTCGCTCTGGCAGCAGCAAGGGTTCAGCGCTGTCGCTGGGTCGCGGGCTACAGGCCGCTGAAGATGCCGATGGTGAGGGTGATCACGGTGCCCTTGGGCTGGTTGCCGGTCGGCGAGTAGCTGCCGACCGTCCCGCCGGGACCGGAATGAGTGACCGCGATCCTGAATCCGGCCGCCTGGAGCGTGTGGATCGCATCCGCCACCGGCATGCCCTGGACGTCGGGAACGGGCACCGTCGGCGGTCCGGGCGAGAAGTGGACCGTGACCACCTCGCCCGGGGTGATCGGGGTGTTCGGCGTCGGCGACTGGCTCGTGATCGTGTTGGCGGCGTCGCTGCCCTTGGCGTTCGCGACGGCATTGATCGTGTAGCCGCCCGCCGCGGCCGCCGCCTGGGCGTCCGACACCTGCATGCCGACGAAGCTGGGCAGTCCCGGTCCCTCGCTCACGACCAGCCTGACTCGCTGGTTCTGCGGGATCATCGAGAAAGCGTGCGGGATCGTCCCGATCACGTCCCCGGCCGGAACCGAGCTGGAGACCTCGGGCTTGTCCTGCCCCGGCTTGAGGTGGTGCTGCACCAGGTAGGCCTTCGCGGCCGCCTCGGTCTGGCCGCTCACGTTCGGAACCATCCGCATGACCGGCCCGAGCGACACGACGAGGGTCACCGACGACCCGCCGGCCACTCTGCTGCCGCGAGCGGGCAGCGTTTTGATGACGTCACCCTTCGGCAGCGCGTTGTGCTTCTTCGTGCCCAGCTTGAACTCCAGGCCCTGGTTCTTCAGCACGGTACTGGCGGTCTGCCAGGACATGCCGCCCACCGCCGGGACCTGCTGGTACCGGCCCGAGCTGAACCACCACCCGGCCAGCGCGATGACCAGGACCACGGCCAGTCCGGCGCACAGGTAGATCAGGCGGTGGCTGAACAGGTACCGCTGCACCCAGGGCTCGCGAGGCTGGACCGGCAAGCGGCGGCCGCGATAGCGGTCGCCGTCATACGGGCGGTCGCTGCGGACGGCGGGCAGATCGTTGTAGACGGCGGGCTGGCCGGCCTCCGACACGACCAGCGTGTGGTTGACCATCGAGTCGGCGAGCGGCGCGGGCAGCAGGTCGGAGTTCTGCGGGCTGAGCGAGGGAAGCGCCGACGCGCCGACGGCTCCCGGCTGGGAGTCCCAGGGCAGCGACGAGTAGCCGTCCGGTTCTTCGTAGTCCACCGGCGGCAGGTTGCGGGTCGCGTCGGCGGCGTCGTCGAGCCGGAACGGGCCGATCGCGCGGGCCGATCCGTTCATCCGGTCCGGGTCGTCCCGCCCGCCAGGCCCGCCAGGCCCGGCCGGGCCGGACTGCTGGGCCCCGTACGGATGCGAGCCGGAGTCGGCGGCCGGTGCCCGGTGCTGGCCGGAACCAGAGCGCTCCGGTAGGTAGTCAGGCAGGCCGGGCTGCGGCCCCGAGCCGTGATACGGCAGCCCGGGCTGCGGTCCGGAGCCGGGGTAGGGCAGCCCTGGCTGCGGCACCGACCCCGGGTAGGGCAGCCCCGGCTGCGGGCCCGAGCCGTGATAGGGCAGGCCAGGCTGCGGGCCCGAGCCGTGATAGGGCAGGCCAGGCTGCGGCCCTGACCCGTGATACGGCAGGCCAGGCTGCGGACCCGAGCCGTGATAGAGGGCCGGTCCGCGGTGCGGCCCTGAGCCCTGGCCGTAGCCGACCGGCCCCTGGTAGGGCGCCGAACCCGGCACCGCCTGGCCGTCCCTGACCTCGGTGATCGCCCGCAGGAACTGACCGGCGTTGGCCGGGCGCAGGTCAGGATCCCGGCTGGTGGACATGGCGACCAGGGCGTCGACGGCGGTGGACAGCCCGGGCAGGATGCTCGACGGGGCGGGCACGACCTCGTTCACGTGCTTGTAGGCCACCGCGAGCGGGCTCTCGCCGGTGTGCGGCTGCGCGCCGGTGAGCAGTTCGAACAGCATCACGCCGGCGGCGTACACGTCGGTGCGCGCGTCGGAGGTGCCGCCGGACACCTGCTCAGGGGCCAGGTAGGCCGCGGTGCCGATAATCATGCCGCCCTTGGTCTGCACGGCCCCGGCGACCGACCTGGCCAGCCCGAAGTCGGCGACCTTGACCGCTCCGGTGGTCGTCAGCAGCACGTTCTCCGGCTTGACGTCGCGATGCGCGAAGCCGGCCTCGTGCGCGGCCGCCAGTCCGGTGAGCACGCCGCTCATGATCTCGAGGGCCTCGCGGGCACCGAGCCTGCCGCGCTCGTTCAGCAGCTGACGCAGCGTGCGGCCCGGAACGTACTCCATCGCGATGTAGTGCAGTCGCTTGTCCGACCCCTGGTCGAAGATGGCGACCACGTTGGGGCTGGACAGCCTCGCCGCCGACCGCGCCTCGCCGATGAACCGGCGCACGAACTCGGCGTCGTCCGACAGATCGGGGTGCGCGATCTTGAGCGCGACCACGCGGTCCAGCCTCGTGTCCGTGCCGAGATACACAGTCGCCATGCCACCGCGCGCGATGCGCGAGTCAACGTGGTACCGGCCGCCGAGCAGCTGGCCCACGGGTGGCGAAAGGGCGGTATCCATCGGCAACAGTGTAGGGGCAGCGTTGCCCGTCCGAGCCGGTTACGGTTTGGCCAACTACCCGCTCACCGGCGGGGAAGAGGCGACGGCGTAACGGCGCTGCGGTATCCTCCCGGCCCGGTAGGCCAGCCGCCCGGCGAGCACGGCCGACCGCATCGCCGCCGCCATCAGCTCCGGATCACGCGCCCTGGTCACCGCGGTCGCGAGCAGCACCGCCGAGCAGCCGAGCTCCATCGCCAGCGCGGCGTCGCTGGCCGTGCCGATCCCGGCGTCGAGGATCACCGGCACCGAGGCGGCCTGCACCATCAGCTCGATGTTGTGCGGGTTGCGGATGCCGAGGCCGGACCCGATCGGGGCGCCGAGCGGCATCACCGCCGCGCAGCCGGCCTGCTCCAGCCGCCGGGCGAGCACGGGGTCGTCATTGGTGTACGGCAGCACGGTGAACCCGTCGGCGACCAGCTGCTCGGCGGCGTCGAGCAGCTCGACCGGGTCAGGCAGCAGCGTGACCTCGTCGGCGATCACCTCGAGCTTGACCCAGGTCGTGCCGAGCGCCTCGGCCGCGAGCCTGGCCGTCCTGACGGCCTCGGCTGCGGTGAAGCAGCCCGCCGTGTTCGGCAGCAGCCTGATCCCCCGCTCGGCGAGGACGCCGAGCACGGAACCCGGCGCGGCGGGGTCGACCCGCCGCATCGCGACCGTGGTCAGCTCGGTGCCGGACGCGGTCAGCGCACGGCCGAGGACGTCCAGGCTCGGCGCGCCGCCGGTTCCCATGATCAGGCGCGAGGCGAACTTCTGCCCGCCGAGCACGAGCGGATCGTCGACCATCCAGTCCATCACGTCAGCCTCCCTGAACCGCGGTCAGCACCTCGACCTTGTCGCCGGCTCGCAGGCGGGTGGACGCCCAGGACGACCGGCGCACCACCTCGCCGTTGACCGCTGCGGCTATTCCGGTGGCAGCGGTCGATATCAGCGCAACGGCTCGCTCCAGTGACATGTCGTCCGCCACCAGATGGGCCGTGCCATTGATCACTATCTCCATGCGGGTTCCTGCCGTCCGAAGCGCTGCGCGCTGAATGGTGCCGCGGCCTGGTCCACGACCCCGGTCACGAGGTAATCGGCGATCAGGTCCGCGGTGGCCGGCGCGAGCAGCACGCCGCCGCGGAAATGCCCGGTGGCCAGGACCAGGCCGGGCAGCCGGGACGGGCCGAGCACGGGCGCGTTGTCGGGCGTGCCGGGGCGCAGGCCGGCAACCGCCTCGGCGAACTCAAGCTCGGTGATGCCGGGCACAACCGCCCGCGCGTCCCGCAGCAGCTGCCAGACCCCGCCCGCTGTGACGGTCGTGTCGGCCCCGAGCTCCTCCTGGGTAGCGCCGAGGACCAGCTCGCCGTCTTCTCTGGGCACGAGGTAGACCGGCGATCCCCGCACGAGTCCCCGGACGGTCCTGTTAAGCAGCGAAGGAGGCGAGCCGGCCGCGACCGAGGCCTGGGTCGGGCGCAGCCGCACGATCTGGCCCTTGACCGGCCGGATCGGCGGGACAGCCTCGGCGGGCAGGCCGGCGATCGCCGTCGACGCCCAGCCCGCGCTGAGCACGGCCTGCGGGGCACTGACGGTGCTGCCGCCGGCGAGCTCAGCGCCGCTGACGCGGTCAGCCTCGACGCGCAGCCGGGCGACCCGATGCGGCAGGTGCGTCACGCCCGCCGCCTTGACGGCGGCCAGCAGCGCCGCCGTGAGCAGCCGCGGGTCCACCGAGGCGTCGTCGCTCACCAGCAGGCCGCCGCTGACCGCGGGGCCGAGCAGCGGCTCGGCCTGCCGGCACTCGCGGCTGGTCAGCCGCTGGGTGGCCACGCCGAACGACTCGCGGAGCAGCGCGTGCTCGCGGAGCATGGCCATGTCGTCGGCGTCGTAGCCGACCTGCAGCGTGCCGGTCGGCCGGAATCCGACCTGCCTGCCGGTCAGGTCGGTCAGCTCAGCCGCGAAATCGGGATAACGTCGCAGCGACAGCTGGCCGAGCTCGAACAGCTCGCGCTCGGCATAGGCGGCCTCGGCGACCGGCGTCAGCATGCCGGCCGCCGCGTGTGACGCGCCGTGCCCGGGATCGGGGTCGGCCAGGATGACCGTCATACCGCGCTGCGCGGTCCGCCAGGCGGTCGCCAGCCCGATCACCCCGCCACCGATGATCAGCACGTCCGCGCTGCTGTCTGGGGCGCTGTTGGCCTGCGGCATTGCGCTCCCTTCGCCGGCATGACCCGGATCAGGTTCCTGCGGTCGGCGGCTCCCCAGCCGCCCTCTCAGTCCGGTCGGCACCGGACTCCCGCGCGTCGATATCTAGCTTAGTGCCCAGATACGATGCCTCGGATACGGTCGGCCGCCGAGTCCGGGAGAGCGCATGACGACCAGCAGTCCGGAGCGGATCGTCGTCGCGGGCGGAGGCCTGGCCGGCCTGCGCACCGTGGAGGAGCTGCGCTCGCTGGGCTACCCGGGCTCGATCACGCTGATCGGCGCGGAGAGCCGGCCGCCGTACGACCGGCCGCCGCTGTCGAAGCAGGTGCTGATCGGCGAGGCCGACGACACCACGCTCCGCGCCGAGCTCGAGTCCCTGGACGCTGCGATCCGGCTCGGCGAGCGGGCCGAGCAGGTCGGCGACGGCGTGCTCGCGACGGACCGCGGCGAGTACCCGTTCGACCGGCTGGTGATCGCCACCGGTGCGCGCCCCATCACCCTGCCAGGTCCTGGCCGGCAGCGGTTCCTGCGCACGATCGATGACGCGCTCGCGCTCCGGGCCACGCTGGTCCCCGGCGCCCGGCTGGTCATTGTCGGAGCCGGCTGGATCGGCGCCGAACTGGCCACTGCGGCCGCCGCCAGGGGGTGCCAGGTCAGCGTGGTCGAGGCGGCCGGCGCTCCGCTCGCCGGCGCGATCGGCGCCGAGGTCGGCGCCATGACCGCGGCGTGGTACGCCGAGGCCGGAGTGGAGCTGCTGCTCGGGCAGGCGGTCGAGTCGGTCGAAGCGGGCGGCCTGGCGCTGGCCGGGGGCGGCTGGCTGGCCGCGGACGAGATCGTGACGGCCGTCGGGGTCCGGCCCGAGGTCGGCTGGCTGGAGTCCTCCTCGCTGCGGCTGGAGAACGGCGTGGCCGTGGACGAGCAGCTGCGTTCCTCCGTGCCCGGGGTCTACGCGGTGGGGGACTGCGCGGCGTTCTGGTCGGGGCGGTTCGGCCGCCGGATGCGGACCGAGCACTGGGATACCGCGCTGCGGGCGCCTGCGGTGCTGGCCGCGAACCTGGCGGGCGGGGCTGAGCGGTACGATCCCGTGCCGTACTTCTGGTCCGAGCAGTTCGGGCGGATGCTGCAGTACGTCGGCGATCACCGTGGCGCCGGCAAGCTGGTCTGGCGCGGATCGGCGAGCGCTCCGCACTGGGCGGCCTGCTGGCTGGCCGGGGACCGGCTGGCGGCCGTGCTCACCGTCGGGCTGCCGCGCGATCTGCAGCAGGGCAGGCGACTGATCGAGTCGGGTGCCGCCGTCGACGCCGCCCGGATCGCCGACCCGTCGGTGCCGCTCCGCGACGCCGGGCGATGAACGGGCGGCGTGCTGGTTTGGCTGATAGCGCAGGTGGGGAAAGGATGTGGACGTGGCACAGATCGACCCCCCGGCCGACGCCATCGTCGGTGACTGGTTCACGATTCCCGAGGTTGCTGAGCGGCTTGGCCTGCCCGTAAGCCGGGTCAAGCAGTATCTCCGCGACCGCAGGCTGCTAGGCGCCCAGCGCCCAGACGGCTCCTTTGGCGTGCCAGCCGCATTCCTGGACGGCGACCAGGTCGTCCGTGGTCTGCATGGCACGCTGACCCTGCTGTTCGACTGCGGGTTCTCCGATGTTGAGGCCATGCGCTGGCTCTTCACCTCGGACGACTCGCTGCCCGGCAGCCCGATCGAGGCGATCACCGCGCACCGCTGCAGCGAGGTGAACAGGCGGGCCCAGGCGCTCGCCTACTGACCTCGGCGCGCAGCCGCCGACGGCGGTTGCCTGGCGCCGCCGTCGCGAGTCAGCCTGGGCCCGCGGGCGTCGGGAGCAGGATGGCAAGATGGCGGCGTGAACAGCGCGGGCCCGGGCAGCACGGGCACGAACAGCACCGGCCAGGCCGGATCCGACGGGCTGCGTGCCCGGCTGGCCTCCGCGCGGCTGTACCTGTGCACCGACGCCCGGCAGCGCCAGGGCGATCTGCCCGGGTTCCTCGACGCGGCGCTGGCCGGAGGCGTGGATGTCGTCCAGCTCCGGCAGAAGGGGCTGGAGGCCGGAGCGGAACTCAGGCTCCTCGAGGTGTTCCGGGCCGCCTGCGACCGGCACGGCACGCTCCTCGCGGTCAACGACCGGGCCGACGTCGCGTTCGCCGCCGGCGCCGACGTGCTGCATGTCGGCCAGGGTGACCTGCCGGTCGCCGTCGCCAGGCAGATTCTCGGCCCCGGGCCCCTGATCGGCCTGTCCACGCACTCCGAAGCGGAGGCCAGGGCCGGGGCGGGTGATCCGGCGGCGGACTACTTCTGCGCCGGGCCGGTCTGGCCGACGCCGACCAAGCCGGGCCGTCCCGCGCCCGGGCTCGGTCTGATCAGCTACGCGGCGGGGCTGGCGGCGACCAGGCCGTGGTTCGCGATCGGAGGCATCGGCGAGGTCACCCTCGCCGCCGTGCTCGAGGCCGGCGCCCGCCGCATCGTGGTCGTGCGCGCGATCACCGACGCTGCGGATCCCGGAGCTGCCGCCGCCCGGCTGGCCGCCCGGCTGAGCGGCTGACCCGAGCGCAGCCGCTGACGCGAGCCGAGCGGCCGACCCGAGCCGAGCGGCTGACCCGAGCGCAGCCGCTGACCCGAGCGCAGCCGCTCGCTCACTGAGCCCATGGCGGGGTGCCGACTGGCGCGCCGTCCGCCATGGTCGCGGAGAAGCCGGCCCGGATCAGGACATGCGCGGTCGCGACCTCCTGGCCGGGATTGCTGAGCTGGATCGGCGTCCCCGCGGGGACGATCACGCAGTCGCCCGCCGCCAGCACCTGGCCGTCAAGGCTGAGCGTGATCCTGCCCGAGGTGATCATGAAGATCTCGTCCCGATCCAGGGTGTGCGCCTGCTCGGAGACCAGTCCGGGCGACACCCTGATCTGCCAGGCACACAGGTCACCCGAGCCGCGGCTAGGTGCTGCGTATCCGGTGAACTCGACGCCGGAGAACTCGAATCGAGGAGCCTGGTCTGCGGTGATGACGTGCATTCTTCCTCCTGGATAGACAAGTACACTTGTCCAAGTTGACTTGTCTAAGATAGACCGCATGACAGCGCGACAGCAACCCGCCGATCTCGGAATCCTGCTCGGCGTTGCCTTCCAGGAGTTCGTGCGCGAATTGCATGCCGCCCACGCGGCGGCCGGCTTCGCTGATCTCGGGCGCAGCGACGGGGTCGTCTTCCGGTCACTGGCGATCCGGCCGATGACGGTCAGCGACCTGGCCGGTCACCTGGAGATCAGCAAGCAGGGCGCGGGGCAGATCATCGACGACATGGAACGGCGCGGCTATGTCGAGCGCGGGCCTGATCCCGGGGACCGCCGTGCCCGGCTGGTCCGGCTTTCCGAGCGCGGCCAGCAGGCGCTAGCCACCGCCAGGCGGTTCCACCGGAGGTTCGAGCGCAGGCTAGCCCGCGCCCACGGCCAGGAGGCGGTAACCACGCTGCGCGCGATGCTGGAGGCGATCGCCGGGTCGGAGCAGAGCGTCGCCCCCCGGCTGCGTGCCTTCTACCTCTGAGCCGCTATCTCTGAGACGGCAGTTCGGGCCTCGTCACCGGCCGGAGCAGTCCAAGCGCGCGCCGCAGGAAGTCCAGCTGGTGATACAGCAGGTTCTCGCTGACGGCCTCGTCCGCCGGGTGGTGCGTGGTCCGCAGCAGCGGCAGGACCTCGTGCGGCCGCCCCGCCGCCAGCAGGGCCGCGGACAGGCGCAGCGTATGGGCCGCGACCACGTTGTCGTCAGCGAGCCCGTGGATCAGCAGCAGCGGGCGGATCAGCGCGGGCGCGTCGCCGATCAGCGAGCACCGGTCGTAGACGTCCGGGTGGAGATCGGGATGACCGAGGTGCCGCTCGCGCCAGTGCGTGTCGTACAGCCGCTGGTCCGTCACCGGAGCGCCCGCGACGCCGGCGTGGAAGACATCGGGACGGCGCAGCACCGCGAGCGCGGCCAGGAACCCGCCGAAGGACCAGCCGCGGATGCCGACTCTGGTCAGGTCGAGCTCGCCCCGCAGCGCGGCCGCCTGCTCGAGCCCCTCGACCTGGTCAGCGAGCACCGGTCCGGCAATGTTCAGGTGGATGGCCCGCTCCCAGGCCGGGCCCCGGCCCGGCGTGCCCCGGCCGTCCACGGCGAGGACCGCGAAGCCCTGTTCGGCGAACCACTGCGACGTGTAGGTCCACGACCCGTGCTCGGCGGTCACCTTACGGGCGGCCGGGCCGCCATAGGGGTCCATCAGCACCGGCAGCGGGGGATCGGCCCGCTGATGCCACGACGGGAGGAATAGTGCCGCGCGCAGCCCGCGCGGGCCGAGCGACAGCAGTTCCATCCTGGGCCGCAGCACCGGCTCCTCGGCCAGGGACCTGACCCGCACCGCTCCGCGTGTCGTGCGGACCGACAGCGCGGTGCCGAGCTGGTCGGGGGTGCCGGTGTCCAGGACGGTGCACCCGCCCCGCTGGGTACCGGTGTGCACGCCGGGCTCGCTGCTCAGCCGGCCCACCCCAGAGGCTGGCTCGTACGCCCACAGGTGCGTCTGGGTGGGCTCGTCCGACGCGGTGAACAGCACGGTCTCGCCGTCGACGGCGACGACGGCCTCGAGCTGCAGGCCGGGCGGGCTGACCGGCCGGCCGCCGGCCAGCAGCCGGCGCGTGTCGTCCAGGTCGGCGCTGGTCAGCAACGTCCCGTCGGCCGTGCGGGCCGGCAGGCCGGGGACGAGCGTCACCCAGGCGTCGTCGTGCTGCGCCGCCAGCTGCCGCGTGCCGCCGCTGTCGGGATCGATGCCAAGTACCTGGAGGTGGCGCTGGTCCCGGCTCTGCACGGCGGCGAAGGGCCCCCCGGCGTCCCACCCGGCGCTGGTCAGGTACTCCAGCGCGGAGTTATCCCAGTGCACGGCGGTGAGGCGGTCGCCAGGCGGCGCGGTCAGGTCGGCGAGCCACAGGCTGACGGCGGCGTTCGCGGTCCCGGCCGCGGGGTACCTGATCGTGGCCGAAGACTGGCCCGGGTCGGACGGATCGGCGATGTACCAGCGCTGGACCGGACTCATGTCGACCCGGGCGAGCAGCAGCCGCCGGCCGTCCGGCGCCCACCAGTAGCCGCGGTGCCGGCCCATCGACTCGGCCGCGACGTGCTCGGCGAGGCCGAACCCGACCTCGGGTCCGTCCGGCACCGCGACCGCGACGTCCGCGCTGCCATCGGCCGCCGCGACGCGCAGCGTGCCGCCGCTGACGTAGGCGATCCGCTGGCCGGCCGGGTCGGGCCGCGGGTCGAGCACCGGCTCGGCGGCCGCCAGCCTGCGCACCTCGCCGCTCGCTGGCCGGACGGTCCACAGCTGCCCGGAGAGCGCGAACGCGAGCAGCTGGCAGGCATCATCGGCGGCATAGCCGACGATGCCGGACGACAGTTGCCTGGTGCGCTCGCGCCTGGTCCGTTCCGCCGGCGGCAGATCCTCGTCCGCGCCCGCGAGCAGCGTCAGCGGATCCGCGAGCAGCCGTTCTGACCAGGTCAGGCAGTCCAGTGCCCACAGGCAGGACACCGGGTCGGTGCCCGACCTGGTCCGGACGAAGAAGATGGTGCTGCCGTCGGGAGCGATGGTGACCTGGGCGGGCACGCCCAGCGTGAAGTGCCGGGTCCTGGCCAGCTGACGCGGCAGCGACGGCGTCGCCGGACTGGTCCCGGAGGTCACGTCAGTCCGTCCGCGCCGTGGCGGCGACGGCCAGGTCGGCGAGGGCTGACTTCGATTCCGCCGTGATCGGGGCGGAATCGAGCGCGGCCAGGGCATTCTTGACGTTCCGGTCGATCATGGCCTCGCACTCGGCCAGCGCCCCGGTGCCGGTGATCACGGCCCTGACCTGGCAGGCTCCCTGCTCGGACAGCAGCGGATCGCCGATCGCGCGGTCCAGGATGGCCGCCTGAGCGGGATCAGCCCGCTCCCTGGCGATCGCCAGCATGACGGTGCGCTTGCCCTCGCGAAGGTCGTCGATGACGGGCTTGCCCGTCCTGGCCGGGTCGCCGAAGACGCCGAGGATGTCGTCGCGCAGCTGGAACGCGATGCCGATCGGCACGCCGTAGTCGGTGAACGCCTGCCGGGCCGCCAGCCGGTCCTCGTGGCCGCTCGGGTCACCGTCCCCGCGGCCGGTACCGGCGGCTCCCGGCCGCGTGGCGCAGGCCAGTTCCGCGCCGAGGTGCAGCGGCCGCTCGACGGTGTACTTGGCCGACTTGTAGGTCACCACCCGCAGCGCACTGTCCACCGCGGACGCGCCCGAAGCCTGCCCGACCAGGTCGAGGAACTGACCGGAGAACACCTCGGTGCGCATCGCGTCAAGCTCGCCCAGCCCGCGCCAGACGGCGTCCGGCGCGAGGCCGCTCGCCCTGAGCATCTCGTCGGTCCAGGCGAGCAGCAGGTCGCCGATCAGGATGGCCGCGCCCGCGCCGAAGTCGGCTGCCGAGCCGCGCCAGCCGGAGGCGGCATGCCGGGCGGCGAAGCGCCGGTGCACGGCCGGCTGCCCGCGGCGGGTGTCGCTCGCGTCCATCACGTCGTCGTGCACCAGGGCGCTGGCGTGCAGCAGCTCAAGCGCCGCGGCGGCGGTAAAGATCTCGCGGCCATCAGGACCGCCGCAGGCCCGCCATCCCCAGTAGCAGAACCCGGCCCGCAGCCGCTTGCCCCCGGCCAGCAGATCATCGATCGCGTCCACGCACGGGAGCAGGTCGGCGCTGATCCGCCCCAGGTCCTGGCGCTGCCGTCCGATGAACGCGGCCAGCGCGGCGCCGACCTCCGACCGGATCTGCGGCATGTCCGCCGGGCTAATCGCCATGATCGTGACCTTAGCCGCAGCTTGCCTGTGCCTTGCGCGCCAGCCGGTTTCCCCAGGTCAGGTGGCTAGCGATCGCGACCGGGATAGCCTGTACCAATGGCATCGTGGCAGCCTGCGCAAGCACCGCTGATCAGGGACCTGCTCGCCGCGGGCGGCAGGTCGTTCTCGTTTGAGTTCATGCCGCCCAAGACCGATGCCGACGAGCAGCAGCTCTGGCTGGCGATCCGGCGGCTCGAACCGCTGCAGCCGACGTTCGTGTCCGTGACCTACGGCGCGGGCGGCACGACCAGGGACCGGACGGTCAGGATCACCGGCCGGATCGCGGCGGAGACGACCCTGACGCCGGTCGGGCACCTGACCGCCGTCAGTCACTCCGTCGCGGAGCTGAGGCATGTCGTCGGCTCCTACGCGGGGGTCGGTGTCCGGAACCTGCTCGCGCTGCGCGGCGATCCGCCCGGCGACCCGGCGGCCGAGTGGGTTGCCCATCCGGAAGGGCTCGGACACGCGTCGGAGCTCGTCCGGCTGGTTCGGGAAGCGGGCGACTTCTGCGTCGGGGTCGCGGCGTTTCCCGAGGGGCACAGCCGGGCCGTCAGCCGGGAATCCGATATCGGGTTCTTCATCGACAAGTGCGCGGCCGGGGCCGACTTCGCGATTACCCAGATGTTCTTCTACACCGAGGACTACCTGCGCTTCAGGGACCGGGTGGCGGCCCTGGGCGGCGCGGTGCCGATCATCGCCGGGATCATGCCGATCACCAGCGTGCCGATGATCGACCGGGCGCTGCTGCTGTCGGGAGCGCGGTTCCCCGCCGATCTGGCCGAGCGGCTGCACGCCAGCGAGGGCGACAAGGCCGCGGTGCGCCAGATCGGGGTCGAGTACGCGGCCGGGATGTGCCAGCGGCTGCTTGACGAGGGCGTCCCTGGCCTGCACTTCTACACCCTGAACGGGTCCCGGGCGACGAGCGAGATCTATCAGGCCCTCGGACTCGCTGACCGGGGCAGGCTGGCCGCCACCACGGGATCGCGCAGCGGCAGCACCGCGCCCATGACCGCGTAAGGCGGGCTGCCGCCAGGAAAGCTGTAACCGGTCAGCAGGTCGCAGAATCCCATCCGCCGGTACAGCCGGCGCGCCGTCGTGTCCCGGTCGGGCGTGGACAGCAGCGCGGTCCGCTCGGTCCGACCCTCGGTCAGCGTCATCAGCAGCCGGGTGCCGATCCCGCGCCGCTGCTGGTCCTTACGCACATGGACCTCGGCGACCTCGAGGCAGTCCGTCAGCCAGCTCGCGGTCAGCGCCTGACCGATCGCAGTGGCCAGCGCGGACTGCACCGCGTCGTACCACCACTGGCCAGGCTGCCCGCGGAAGCCGTAGGTGAAGCCGAGTACCTGCCCGCCGCCGCCGCCGCCGGCGGCGGTCGTGTCCTTGGCCAGCAGCGCCTTGAATGCGGGGTACCCGGCGTGCCGCCGCATCAGCTCCCTGCGCCCTGGCAGCAGCGCCGCCTCGGCGTCCATCGCGTCCGCGTAGATAGCGAGCAGGACGTCCGTCTCGCCCGAGGAACTCCCTCGGCCCAAGGTCGCTGAGGATAGCGGCGGTCGCCATTCGGCCCAGCGTACGCGATCGGCGACCCGGCCTCCTTGCTGCCCGCCGCCAGCCCGCCCAGCCCGTGCGCCGGTACGGCCAAGGCCGCCCCGGCCCCGGTCCCGCGCCCGTCCGGCAACGCACGGAATGACTGTCAGACCCCTTCGATACATTCGAACGCAGCAGCAAGGGAATGGACAGCCAACCGAATTTATGTTCGAATATGACGGTGGAAGCGCCCGGAGCACCAGCATCATCATCGGGCTGGCGGGCAGCAGCCGGGCGTGGCGTGGGGAAGCGCCCCGCCCGGCCCGCCCGCAGATTTGGAGGACGTCGCCATGAACACGATCTCGCAGGTTCGCCCGGACCGGGTGCGGTGCAGGGTCGCGCCGTCGGCGCTCGCGCTCCTGGAATCGGCACGCCAGGGCCTGGTCACGGCTGAGAGCGATGTATCGGCCGGCGGCAGGTACGTCGGCGCTCACCTCGCCGCGCTCCGGGCCGCGGCCGCGATCGTCGCGGCCCGGGCCGAGCCGGCCCCGCCGCGCAGGCGGCGGCCGCAGAGCGTGTGGGAACTGCTTCCCCGGGTGGAGCCGACGCTGAGCGAGTGGGCCGCTTTCTTCGCGGCCGGGGCCGGCAAGCGCGCCGCCGCCGAGGCCGGCCTGCCCCGCGCGGTCACCAGCCGCGAGGCGGACGAACTGCTCCGCGACGCGGGCACGTTCGTGTCGCTGGCTGAGACCGCGCTCGGAGTTCCGGCGCAGTCACCGCTGCCGCTTCCGGCGGCGATCTGAGAGGCGGGTCAGGAAGCGTCGATGGCGCCGCGCGCGGTGGAGTCCAGGATGCCCCATCCGATCAGTTCCTCGGTCAGGTCGGCAGGCGTCTTGTCGTAGATCACCGCGAGCGAGCGGAGGTCCTCCTGGCGGATGGACAGCACGCGGCCGTTGTAGTCACCGCGCTGGCTCTGGATGGTGGCGACGTAGCGAGCAAGCGGGCCGGCCTGATCCCGTGGCAGCTGCGCCATCTTCTCCAGGTCGATGACCAGCTTCGGAGCCGGGGTGAGCACGCCCGGACCGGCGTCGCCGGGTAGCAGCTCAGAGACCGGCACGCCGTAGAAGTCGGCCAGCTCGGCAAGCTTCTGCACGGTCACGGACCGGTCGCCGCGCTCATAGGAGCCGACTACGACGGCCTTCCACCGGCCTCGGGACTTCTCCTCCACGCCATGCAGGGATAGACCTTGCTGGGTGCGAATGGCGCGTAGCCGGGCGCCGAGGGTCTTCGCGTAGTCAGATGGCATGGTGAGGGTTCCTGGCCTTACTGATCGGACGGTGTGATGGTTACGGACAGTGACGGTAAGCCGAGAGCGCGACAAGGTCAAGCCGATCGGCAAAAATCGGTCTAACTTACGCGTGACAGCGCATCACGGGGGGCAGCCGCTCAAGTCGAATACAGCCTAGCTTGCCACCGCATGTCGGCGATGTCCCAGGTCGGGTGCTGCCGGCGGGCCGTCGGGGAGCGACGGCGAGTTCCTGGTAGGTTGGGGGCCGTTCGACGTCCTTTAAGACCCGTCCCGTGAGGCGGGGAAGGAGGTCTCTTTGATGGCTGGAATCAGTGAAACCGCCGGTCCTGCACCGGCCAGGACAGGATCGAAGTCGGTCCTCGGGCCCGAGGAAATCCGCCGGGCGCTAACCAGGATCGGTCACGAGATACTCGAGCGCACCGACGGCGCTGCCGACGTGGTGCTGCTCGGCATCCCGACCAGGGGCGTGCCGCTCGCGCGGCGCCTCGCGGCTCGGCTCGAGCAGACCGAGGGCGTCCGCATTCCGGTCGGCTCCCTGGACATCACGCTCTACCGGGATGACCTGAGGCTGCACCCGGCCAGGACGCTCGGTCATACCGAGGTGCCCGGATCAGGTATCGACGGCATGGTCGTCGTCCTGGTGGACGACGTCCTGTACTCGGGACGCACGGTACGCGCCGCGCTCGACGCTCTCGGCGACCTGGGCCGGCCGCGCGCCGTTCAGCTCGCCGTTCTCGTCGACCGAGGTCACCGGGAACTGCCGATCAGGCCCGACTACGTCGGGAAGAACCTGCCGACTGCCAAGCGCGAGGTGGTCCGGGTGCTGCTGGCCGAGACCGACGGCGAGGACTCGGTCACTCTGCAGGTCGGTCCGGAGGTGGGCCGGTGAACAGGCACCTGATCTCCGCGGCCGACCTCAGCCTGGACGATGCCGTCGCGATCCTGGACACGGCCGAGGAGTTCGCCACGCTCGCCGAGCGGCCGATTCCCAAGCTCCCGACGCTGCGCGGCCGCACGGTCGTCAATCTCTTCTACGAGGACTCGACCAGGACGCGGATCTCGTTCGAGGCGGCCGCGAAGCGGCTGTCGGCCGACGTGATCAATTTCTCGGCCAAGGGCTCCAGCGTCGCCAAGGGGGAGAGCCTGAAGGACACCGCGCTCACCCTCCAGGCCATGGGCGCGGACGCGGTGGTGATCAGGCACGGCTCCTCCGGGGCGCCGCACCGGCTGGCCGGGTGGGTCAGGGGCAGCGTGGTCAATGCCGGGGACGGCACGCACGAGCACCCGACCCAGGCGCTGCTCGACGCGTTCACGATGCGGCGCAGGCTCGGCAGGCTTGACGGCCTGCGGGTGACGATCGTCGGCGACATCCTGCACAGCCGGGTCGCCCGCTCGAACGTCTGGCTGCTCAGGACGCTCGGCGCGCAGGTGACCCTGGTTGCCCCGCCGACCTTGCTGCCGGTCGCCGTGGACGGATGGCCCGCCGCGGTCAGCTACGACTTCTCCTCGGTTCTCCCGGACAGCGACGTCGTGATGATGCTGCGCGTGCAGCACGAGCGGATGTCCGACGCGTACTTCCCGAGCGTTCGCGAGTACAGCCGCCGGTACGGCCTGGATGGCGACCGCATGGCGCTGCTGCCTGACCACGCGATCGTGATGCACCCGGGCCCGATGAACCGCGGTGTCGAGATCGCCGCCGACGTCGCCGACTCGCCCCGCTCGACCATTGTCGAGCAGGTGACCAACGGCGTCTCGGTCCGGATGGCGGTGCTGTACCTGCTGCTCAGCGGATCGCGCGGGCCCGACGGGCCGGAACTGGCGAGCGCCGGAGGCCAGGTCCCCGGGGAACGGGCGCTGTCGGCCGCGGAGGCGGGGCTGTGACCGCCGCGGGCGGCGCGGGCACCGGCCGGCCTGGTGCGCGCCGCGACCAGGGCCGCTGGCTGATCAGGGGGGCCAGGCCGCTCGGCGGGCCCCCGGCCGACATCCTGATCGACAGCGGGCGGATCGTCGCGGTCACCGAGTCCGGCCCGGACCGCGGCGGCCAGCGCGCGGGCGGCCGCGACAACGGCGATCCCCGCGACCAGGACCCGGACGGCCAGCTCACCGTCCTCGAGGCCGGCCACCTGATCGCCCTGCCCGGCCTGGTCGACCTGCATACCCACCTGCGCGAGCCGGGCCGGGAAGACGCCGAGACGGTCGCCAGCGGGACCGCCGCCGCGGCGCTCGGCGGGTACACCGCGGTGCATGCCATGGCCAACACCGAGCCGGTCGCCGACACGGCGGGCGTGGTCGAGCAGGTCTGGCGGCTGGGCCGCCAGGCCGGGCACTGCGATGTCCGCCCGGTCGGCGCGGTCACCGCCGGCCTGGGCGGCAGCCAGCTGGCCGAGCTCGGCGCGATGGCGGACTCAGCGGCCCGGGTGCGGGTCTTCTCCGACGACGGGCGGTGCGTGTCCGACGCCACCCTGATGCGCCGCGCCCTGGAGTACGTGAAGGCGTTCGACGGCGTCGTCGCCCAGCATGCCCAGGAGCCCAGGCTCACGGCGGGGGCGCAGCTCAACGAGGGCGTGATGTCAGCGAGGCTCGGCCTGGCCGGGTGGCCGGCGGTCGCCGAGGAAGCCATCATCGCGCGCGACTGCCTGCTGGCCGCTCACGTCGGCTCGGCGATGCACGTCTGCCATGTCTCGACGGCCGGCTCGGTCGAGATCATCCGGTGGGCCAAGGCCAAGGGCTGGCGGGTGACGGCCGAGGTCACGCCGCATCACCTGCTGCTCACCGACGAGCTGGCGGCCGGCTACGACCCGGTCTTCAAGGTCAATCCGCCGCTGCGGACGGCGGCGGACGTGGCCGCGCTGCGGGCCGGCCTGGCCGACGGGACCATCGACTGCGTCGCCACCGACCATGCCCCGCATCCCAACGAGTCGAAGGAGACCGAGTGGGCGCAGGCCTCGTTCGGCATGACGGGGCTGGAAACGGCACTGCGGGTGGTGCATGAGGCGATGGTGAACACCGGCCTGCTCGACTGGTCCGGGGTCGCCGACCGGATGTCGGTCCGGCCGGCCGCGATCGGCCGGATCGGGGCGCTGGCAGGCGGCCCCGACGCGGTCAGCCATGGCTGCCCGATCGCGGCCGGCTCGCTGGCCAACCTGGTGCTCTACGACCCGGAGCCGGTCACGACGGTCGATCCGGCGGCCCAGGCATCGCGCAGTCACAACACCCCGTTCGCGGGCATGAAGCTGCCCGGCCAGGTGATCGCCACGTTCCTGCGCGGCACGCCGACCGTGCTGGACGGGAGGCTGACCGGATGAACGCCCCCGCCCTGCTGGTGCTCGAGGACGGCGCGACCTTCCGCGGCACCGCGTACGGCGCGGAAGGCGAGACGTTCGGCGAGGCGGTGTTCAACACCGGCGATGACCGGCTACCAGGAGACGCTGACCGACCCGTCCTACTGCCGCCAGATCGTCACGATGACCGCGCCGCACATCGGCAATACCGGCATCAATGACGAGGACGGCGAGTCACGCCGGATCTGGGTCAGCGGCTTCGTGATCCGGGACCCGAGCCCGGTCGCGTCCAGCTGGCGATCAGCACGCTCGCTCGACGACGAGCTGCGGGCGGCGGGCGTCACCGCGATCGCCATTCCCGGCACCCGGGCCCTGACCCTGCACCTGCGCGAGCGCGGTGCGATGCGCGCCGCGATCAGCTCGCTGAGCGCGGATCCGGCCGAGCTGGCCGAGCGCATCCTGGCCAGCCCGCCGATGACCGGGGCTGACCTGGCCCGCGAGGTGACCACGCCGGCAGCCGTACGTGGTCAAGCCGCCGCCCGGCACCCCGGTCACCTACCGGGTCGCGGCCGTCGATCTCGGCATCAAGGCGGCGACTCCGCTGGCGATGGCCAGGCTCGGCTGCGAGGTGCGGGTGCTCCCGGCGACGAGCACGGCGGCCGAGATCCTCGCCTTGCGCCCGGACGGCGTCTTCTTCTCCAACGGCCCGGGTGACCCGGCGGCGTCGGGCTACGCGGTCGACGCCGTGCGCGGCGTCCTGGCGGCCAGCCTGCCGGTGTTCGGCATCTGCCTCGGCAGCCAGATGCTCGGCCGCGCACTCGGCCTGCGCACCTACAAGCTGCGGTTCGGCCACCGCGGGGTCAACCAGCCGGTGCAGGACATGCGGACCGGCCGGGTTCAGATCACCAGCCACAACCACGGCTTCGCCGTCGCCATGCCCGCGGGCGGCACGGCTGGCGGCCCCGTCCGGTTCGGCACCGACTTCGGAACCGCCGAGGTGACGCACGTGAACCTCAACGACGGCGTGGTCGAGGGGCTGCGACTGCTCGACGCGCCGGCGTTCGCTGTCCAGTACCACCCGGAGGCGGCGCCCGGCCCGCACGATGCGGCCGGGCTGTTCGGTGAGTTCTGCGACCTGATGGAGCGCGGGAGGGGGCGGCATGCCTAAGCGCGCCGACCTGAAATCGGTGCTCGTGATCGGGTCGGGGCCGATCGTGATCGGGCAGGCCTGCGAGTTCGACTACTCGGGCACCCAGGCCTGCCGCGTGCTCCGCGAGGAGGGGATCAGGGTCAGCCTGGTTAACTCCAATCCCGCGACGATCATGACGGACCCGGAGTTCGCCGACGCCACCTACATCGAGCCGATCACCTCCGAGGTGCTCGAGAAGGTCATCGCCGCGGAGCGGCCGGACGCCATCCTGCCCACCCTCGGCGGCCAGACCGCGCTGAACGCCGCCGTCGCCCTGCACGAAGCCGGCACGCTGGCGGCTTACGGCGTGGAGCTGATCGGCGCCGACATCGACGCGATCAAGGCCGGCGAGGACCGCAGGGCGTTCAAGGAGATCGTCACCGGCCTGGGCGGCGAGGTGCCGCGCAGCATGATCTGCCACTCGCTGGACGAGTGCGAGACGGCCGCGGCCGACCTCGGCTACCCGGTCGTGGTCCGGCCCTCGTTCACGCTCGGCGGCTCGGGTTCCGGCATCGCCAGGGACCTGGCGGACCTGCGCCGGATGGCGGGCCACGGACTGGACGCCAGCCCGGTCACCGAGGTCCTGCTCGAGGAGTCGATCCTGGGCTGGAAGGAATACGAGCTCGAGCTGATGCGCGACCGCAACGACAACGTCGTCGTGGTCTGCTCGATCGAGAACGTGGACCCGATGGGCGTGCACACCGGCGACTCGGTGACCGTCGCGCCCGCGATGACGCTGACCGACCGCGAGTACCAGCGGATGCGCGACCTGGCGATCGCGGTGCTGCGCGCGGTGGGCGTGGACACCGGCGGCTGCAACATCCAGTTCGCGGTCGAGCCGCGCACCGGCCGGATGGTCGTGATCGAGCTGAACCCGCGGGTGTCCAGGTCCAGCGCCCTGGCGTCGAAGGCCACCGGCTTCCCGATCGCCAAGATCGCGGCCCGGCTGGCAATCGGCTACACCCTCGATGAGATCCGCAATGACATCACCGGCGAGACGCCGGCCAGCTTCGAGCCCGCGCTCGACTACGTGGTGGTCAAGGTGCCGAGGTTCGCGTTCGAGAAGTTCCCCGGCGCCGACCCGGTGCTGACCACGCACATGAAGTCCGTCGGCGAGGCGATGGCGATCGGGCGCTGCTTCGCCGAGGCGCTGCAGAAGGCCCTGCGCTCCCTGGAGCAGCCCGGCGCGCCGCTGAGCTGGGCCGAGCCTCCGCCGGAAGGCCGGGCCGCCCTGGTAGCCCGTTGCGCGGTGCCGCACGACGGCCGGATGTCGACGCTGCACCAGGCGCTGCGGGCAGGCGCCAGCGTGGCTGAGCTCGCCGCGGCCAGCGGAATCGACGCCTGGTTCATCGAGCAGGTCAAGGGCATCGAAGACCTTGCTCAACAATTCGCGCGGGCCGGATCGCCCACGCCGGCCAGCCTGCGCGCGGCGAAAGCGGCCGGGTTCTCCGACGAGCAGCTCGGCCAGCTCACCGGCCTGACCGGGGCGCAGGTCAGAAACCTGCGCCGGGAGCTCGGAGTACGCCCGGTGTACCACATGGTGGATACCTGCGCCGCGGAGTTCGCGGCCAGCACCCCCTACCTGTACTCGAGCTACGACGAGCTGTCCGAGGTCCCGCCGTCGGCCAGGCCCAAGGTGATCATCCTCGGCAGCGGGCCGAACCGGATCGGCCAGGGCATCGAGTTCGACTACGCCTGCGTGCACGCGTGCTTCGCCGCCTCGCAGGCCGGCTTCGAGACCGTGATGGTCAACTGCAACCCGGAGACCGTCTCGACCGACTACGACACCTCCGACCGGCTCTACTTCGAGCCGCTGACCCTGGAGGACGTGCTCGAGGTCGTCGCGGCCGAGCAGGCGGCCGGCGAGGTCGCCGGCGTCATCGTGTCGCTCGGCGGGCAGACGCCGCTCGGGCTGGCGCGGGCGCTGCAGGCCGAGGGGATCCCGATCCTCGGCACCTCGCCGCAGGCCATTCACCTGGCCGAGGACCGGGCCGAATTCAGCGCGGTGCTGAGCGGTGCCGGGCTGCTCGCCCCCCGGCACGGGACCGCCCTGTCGGTGCCGGACGCGCTCGAGATCGCCGCGGAAATCGGCTACCCGGTGCTGGTCCGGCCCTCCTACGTGCTCGGCGGCCGCGGGATGGAGATCGTCTACGACGAGGCCACCCTCGAGGCTTACGTGCAGCGGGCCACGCTGGCCAGTCCCGAGCATCCGATCCTGATCGACCGGTTCCTCGACGACGCGATCGAGATCGACGTGGACGCGCTGTTCGACGGCGACGAGCTGTACCTGGGCGGCGTGATGGAGCACATCGAGGAGGCCGGCATTCACTCCGGCGACTCGGCCTGCGCGCTGCCGCCGATCACGCTCGGCCACGAGTACACCGACGCTGTCCGCGAGTCCACCGAGGCGATCGCGCGGGGCGTCGGCGTCCGCGGGCTGCTGAACGTGCAGTACGCGCTGGCGGCCGGGCTGCTGTACGTGCTCGAGGCGAACCCGCGAGCGTCCCGGACGGTGCCGTTCGTGTCCAAGGCCACGGCGGTGCCGCTGGCGAAGGCGGCGACCAGGATCATGCTGGGCGCCACGATTGCCCAGCTGCGCGCCGAGGGAATGCTCGCGGCGTCGGGCGACGGCGGCAGCCTGCCGCTGGACGCTCCGATCGCGGTGAAGGAGGCCGTGCTGCCGTTCGGCCGGTTCCGCGACACCAGCGGCGCGGGGATCGATACCCTGCTCGGCCCCGAGATGCGCTCCACCGGCGAGGTCATGGGCATCGACGAGTTCTTCGGCACCGCCTTCGCGAAGTCCCAGGCGGCTGCCTACGGAGCGCTGCCGGTGAAGGGGCGGGCGTTCGTCTCGGTCGCCAGCAAGGACAAGCGGGCGATGATCTTCCCGGTCAAGCGCCTCGCCGACCTCGGGTTCGAGATCTGGGCGACCAGCGGTACCGGGGAGGTACTGCGGCGCAACGGGGTACATGCCACGATCGTCCGTAAGCACAGCGACGGCCAGGGGCCGGGAGGCGAGCCCACGATCGTGGACCGGATCCTGGCCGGCCAGGTCGATCTCGTGATCAACACGCCGTTCGGCCGGGCCGGCCAGCCCGGCCCGCGGCGGGACGGATACGAGATCAGGACCGCGGCCGTGCGGCGCGGGCTGCCCTGCGTGACCACGATGGCCGGGCTGGCGGCGGTCGTGCAGGGAATCGAGGCCATCATCAGGAACGAGGTGGGTGTGCGGTCGCTTCAGGAGCACGCGGTGCGGATCGGCCGGGGTGCGCCGGCATGACGGCGAGCGAACCAGAGTCGGAGTCCGGCCCGCTGCAGGTACGCGGCACGGTGCTGACCGTGCGCCGGATCGACGCCTATTACGCGATGACTCTCGTCGCGCCGGGGATCGCGGCCCGGTTCAAGCCGGGCCAGTTCGTGGCCCTGGCGGTCGGCGGCCCTGATACGTCGATGCTGCTCAGGCGGGCCTTCTCGATCCACGACGTGAGGCCGGATCACGGCGGGACGGTGGAAGTGGTCTTCGCCGTGTCCGGCCGGGGCACGCGCTGGCTGGCCGAGCGCCGGGCCAGGGACGTGCTCGACGTGACCGGTCCGCTTGGCCGGCCGTTCCCGGTGCCCAGGGATCCGGTCAGCTGCCTGCTGGTGGGCGGCGGTTACGGCAGCGCGCCGCTGTTCGCGCTGGCCGACCGGCTCCGTGAGCGGCGCTGCTCGGTGGACTTCCTGCTCGGCGCGGCGAGCGGCGACCGGGTCTTCGGCGCGCTGACGGCGCGCCGTACCGGGCGGTCGGCGACCATCACCACGGTCGACGGCTCACTGGGCGTCCGCGGCATCGTGACCGACATGCTGGGCCAGGTCATCCACGAGGCCCGGACCGACGTGATCTACGCGTGCGGGCCGATGCCGATGCTGCGCCAGGTCACGGCGCTGGCCCGCCGGTACGACCTGCCCGTGCAGGTGGCCGTCGAGGAGACGATGGCGTGCGGGATCGGCGTCTGCATGACCTGCGTGCTGCCGGTGGTCGGCAGTGACGGGATCACCAGGATGGTGCGGTCGTGCGTCGACGGGCCGGTCTTCCGGGGCGAGCAGGTGCGCTGGGACGACGTCGGGACGATCCCGTTCGACGCCTTCGGCGCGCCCGGCTGGGAGCCGAGGGCCAGGCGGCCGCCGCGACCGGGTGGTGACGGCGGGCCGGCCAGGGTCGGCGCGAAGTCCGGCGGCCAGCGCCCGCGAGCCCGCCGAGCCCGCCGAGCCCGCCCAACCCGGCGCGGAGGCAGAACCATGGCTCCTGACCTGCGCACCAGGCTCGGGAATGTCGAGCTGCCCAACCCGATCCTGACCGCGTCAGGCTGCGCGAGCTCGGGCCGCGAGCTCGCCCAGTTCATCGACGTCTCGAAGGTCGGGGCGATCGTCACCAAGTCGGTGATGATCGCACCCCGGGCGGGCCGGCCGACGCCGCGGATGGCCGAGACGAGCAGCGGCATGCTCAACTCGATCGGCCTGCAGGGTCCGGGCATCGACGCGTTCCTGCAGCGCGACCTGCCCTGGCTGCTCTCGCGGGGGGCAAGGGCCGTGGTCTCGATCGCCGGCAGCACCGTCGACGAGTACGCCGAGCTCGCCGCGCGGCTGTCGGACGCCGCCGGGGTGACCGCGATCGAGGTGAACATCTCCTGCCCGAACGTCGAGCACCGCGGTCAGGTGTTCGCCTGCGACACCGGGGACGCGGGCGCCGTCGTGGCCGCCGTCAGGGCGCGGACCAGGTACGACATCCCCGTGTTCGCCAAGCTGTCGCCCGACGTCACCGATATCGTGGCGATCGCGCGGGCCTGCGTTTCGGCCGGCGCCGATGGCCTGTCCATGATCAATACGCTGCTCGGGATGGCGATCGACACCGAGACCATGCGGCCCGTGCTGGCCGGGCTCACCGGCGGCCTGTCCGGACCCGCGATCAGGCCGGTCGCCGTGCGCTGCATCTGGCAGGTCCGCGAGGCGCTGCCCGATGTGCCGATCATCGGGATGGGCGGGGTGATGACCGGCCGGGACGCGCTCGAGCTGATCCTGGCCGGCGCGTCGATGGTCAGCATCGGGACGGCGATCTTCCACGACCCGTCGGCGTGCGCGCGGATCCTGCGCGAGCTAGATGAGGAGCTGGCTCGGCGGGGCATCGAGCGGCTGTCGCAGGTGATCGGGGTTGCTCATGAGGGAAGGACGGCGAGCAGGGGCAGGGGAAGCGCCGGGTAACGGGCATAGGTAGATCAGGAAGTCACGCCCGTGACGCGCCTGCCGGCCGACGAGGCGTTCCGAGGATGGAGTGGACATGACTAGCCGCGCCCCGATCGCTGTCGCGCTCGATGCGCCCGATCTTGACACCGCCGCGCACTGGGCGGGCCTGGTGACCCCGCACGTCAGCACCCTGAAAATCGGTCTCGAGCTCTACCTGCGGTTCGGGCCGGACGCGGTGGCATCGGTGCGCGGCCCGCGCGGCGTCGACGTCTTCCTCGACCTCAAGCTGCACGACATCCCGGCCACCGTCGGCGGTGCCGCGCGCGCGGTCGCGAAGGTCAGGCCCGACCTGCTCACCGTGCACGCCGCGGCCGGGGCGGCGGCGATCAGGGCCGCCGTGCAGGCACTGCCCGCCACCAGAATCGTGGCCGTCACCGTGCTGACCTCCCTGAGCAACCGCGATCTCGACGAACTCGGGATGGCGGGCCCGGTCAGTGACGCCGTGCTCAGGCTGGCCGCCCTGGCCGTGGCGGCCGGCGCGCGCGGCCTGGTCTGCTCGCCTCAGGAGGTCGCCGCGGTGCGGGCCGAGGTCGGGCCCGACATCACGCTGATCACGCCGGGCGTGCGGCCGGCCGGCCAGGCCAGCCACGACCAGGCCAGGGTCGCCACGCCGCAGGAAGCGCTGCGTGACGGCGCCGACCTGCTCGTGATCGGCCGGCCGATCACGAGCGCCCCGGACCCCGGCGCTGCCGCCGCGGCGCTGGCGACGGCGCTCCGGCGCCGCGAGCCCGCTGCTGGCTGACGGCGACGGCGCTCCGGCCCGGGAGCCCGCGGCTGGCTGACGGCGACGGCGCTCGCGGCCCGGGAGCCCGCTGCTGGCTGACCCGCTGCCCCGACCCACCCCTCCCGCGCCCCCGCCGGGCCCGGTTCCATGATCACGGAAGGCTCTCGGCATTCTTCGCCGACAGGGTTCCGTGATCATGGAAAAGCTCGGCCTAGCGACGGCGGATCCGCTTGGTCGTTGCCGGGCCATGGTCACCGTGCGGCGGGCGGGCCGGTCTGGCCGGCGTTCGTTCCATGTTGCCTGGCCACGGCGATGGCCGGGCGGAACCTCGACCAGGAATTGCCGCGAACTGCTGTAAATGCCTAATTAGGGTCGACGACACGCAAGGCTAATCTTTCGTGGTCAGCAGCTCTCCTGGCGATTACACTAGGCACCGGAACGTGCTCACTAAGTGATTGTGGATGAAATGTGACGCGTTAAACGGGGGTTCGCGTTGCTCTAGCCGTCTGAACTCGCTAGTTTCCCCTCGCGAACAGAGTTTTTCGATACGAAACCCGAGGTGACCACGCGTGGCTCTTCCTCCACTGACCCCCGAACAGCGGGCAGCCGCTCTTGAGAAGGCCGCTAAGGCTCGCAAGGAGCGTGCCGAGATCAAGAACAAGCTCAAGCACGCCTCGACCACCCTGCCTGAGGTTCTCAAGGACGGCCAGACCGACGACGTCGTTGGGAAGATGAAGGTTTCAGCGCTGCTTGAGTCCATGCCGGGCGTGGGTAAGGTCCGCGCCAAGCAGATCATGGAGCGGCTGGGCATCGCCGAATCGCGCCGGGTACGCGGACTCGGCGCGAACCAGCGGATCGCGCTGGAGCAGGAATTCCGCGACGTCTGAATTAGTCCGCCAGGCGCCACGTGCGGGGACGGGGGAACTGCGTCATGGCCGATCCGGCCGCTACGACGGGATCGCCAGACGGAGTCCCTGTCCCCGCGGGCCTGACGGTGCTCTCCGGCCCCTCCGGGGTCGGCAAGAGCACTGTCGTGCAGGCGATCAGGCGGAACTGCCCGCAGATCTGGCTGTCGGTCTCGGTGACGACGCGCCAGCCGCGGCCGGGCGAGGTTCAGGGCCGCGAGTACTTCTTCGTCGGAGAGCGCGAGTTCGAGGAGCTGGCCGCATCAGGTCAGCTGCTCGAATGGGCCCGGTTCGCCGGCAATTACTACGGAACCCCCAGCGAGCCGGTGGCGCAGCGGCTGGAAGCTGGCCGGCCGGGACTGCTCGAGGTCGACGTGGTCGGCGCCCGGCAGGTCCGGCTGGCGGTGCCTGACGCGCTGCTGGTCTTTCTCGCGCCGCCCTCATGGGACGAGCTGGTCCGTCGGCTGACCGGCCGGGAGACCGAGCCGCCCGACGTCATCGAGCGGCGGCTCGAGGCGGCCAGGGCCGAGCTGAGGGCGGAGAGCGAATTCGACATCACGCTCGTCAACACGTCGGTCAATGACGTGTGCGCTCAGCTGGTAGCCTTGATGACGGCCCAGCCGGCAGATCAGCCGGCCGAGTAAGGCTAGCGATCTGGAAGGCACAAGGTGGCAGGGACTCCGTCGCTCGAGGGAATCATCAATCCGCCCATCGACGAACTGCTCGATGTCGTGGACAGCAAGTACGGCCTCGTGATCATGGCATCGAAGCGTGCCAGGCAGATCAACGCGTACTACGCCCAGCTGGGCGAGGGCCTGCTTGAGTACGTCGGCCCGCTGGTCGAGACCCGGGTGCAGGAGAAGCCGCTGTCGATCGCCTTGCGCGAGATCAGTGAGGGCCTGCTGCACGCGGAGCCGCTGGACATCCCGGTTACCTGACGCCCGAAGCGGCAGGCGCCGATGAAGATCGTTCTCGGGGTCGGCGCGGGTATCGCCGCGTACAAGTGCTGCGAGCTGGTGCGGCTGCTGACCGAGTCACGTCACGAGGTCCGCGTCATTCCGACCCCGGCCTCGCTGCGCTTCGTCGGCGCCGCGACCTGGGCGGCCCTGTCCGGCCAGCCGGTGAGCTGCCAGTCCGTGGGAGGACGTGCACGAGGTCCCGCATGTCCGGCTCGGCCAGGCCGCCGATCTCGTCTTCGTCGCCCCGGCCACGGCCGACCTGCTGGCGCGGGCCGCGGCGGGCCTGGCGCCTGACCTGCTCGGCAACGTGCTGCTGACGGCCAGGTGCCCCGTCGTCTACGCGCCCGCCATGCATACCGAGATGTGGCAGCATCCGGCCACGGTAGCGAACGTCGCCACGCTGCGCGGGCGCGGAGCGCTGGTGCTCGAGCCGGCTTCGGGACGGCTGACCGGCAGCGACACCGGTCCCGGGCGACTTCCCGAGCCGGCCGAGCTCTATCAGGTGGCGCGGCGGGTGCTGGCCCGGGGGACAGCGGGCCTGACTCGCGATCTGGCCGGCCGCCGGGTGGTGGTGTCGGCGGGCGGAACCAGGGAGGAACTCGACCCGGTCCGCTTCATCGGAAACTGGTCATCGGGCCTGCAGGGCTACGCACTGGCCAGGGCCGCGGCGGCGCGCGGCGCCGAGGTCACGCTGGTCGCGGCCAACGCCGCGCTGGCTGACCCGGCAGGCGTGCAGGTCGTCAGGGTCATTTCGGCCGGCGAGATGCGTGATGCCGTCGTCAAGGCGGCCGCCGAGGCCGACGCCGTCGTGATGGCGGCGGCCGTCGCTGACTACCGGCCGGCCAGCAGGAGCGACGCGAAGCTCAAGAAGGCGGGCGGACCGCCCGACCCGATCATCCTGACCGAGAACCCTGACATCCTGCGCGAGCTGTCCGTCACCAGGCCGCGCCCGGGTCAGGTGGTCGTCGGCTTCGCGGCCGAGACCCATGACCTGCTCGCCAACGGGCGGGCGAAGCTCGCCGCCAAGGGCTGCGACCTGCTCGTCGTGAACCGGGTCGGCAACGGGCTGGCCTTCGGCACGGCTGACAACGAGGCGGAGATCCTGGCGGCGGACGGCCAGCAGACGTCCGTTCCGCGCGGGCCGAAGGAAGACCTGGCCGAGGCGGTCTGGGACGCCGTAGCCGCCCGGCTGGCCTGAACGTCGCTTGACGGGCATTTACCGCCGTCAGCCTGCTCCGACCGCCCCGACTGGCCTGGCCCGGCTAAACTTCGGCGAGATCCCGCCGAACGAGAAAAAGGGTGCCACGTGGCTCGTCGCCTGTTTACCTCAGAGTCAGTTACTGAAGGTCATCCCGACAAGATGGCTGACCAGATCAGCGACACCATCCTGGATGCGATGCTCAAGGGCGACCCGACCAGCCGGGTAGCGGTCGAGACGCTGATTACGACCGGCCAGGTGCACGTCGCGGGTGAGGTGACCACGACCACCTACGTCGACATCCCGGGCCTGATCAGGGACAAGATCCTGGAGATCGGCTACGACTCGTCGGCCAAGGGATACGACGGCGCTTCCTGCGGAGTGTCGGTTTCGATCGGCTCGCAGTCACCCGACATCGCCCAGGGCGTCCTGCACGCGTTCGAGCACCGCGAGGGCGAGGGCGACGACGACCTTGACCGCCAGGGTGCCGGAGACCAGGGCCTGATGTTCGGCTATGCCTGCCGGGAGACGCCTGAGCTGATGCCGCTTGCCGATCATGCTGGCGCACCGGCTGTCGCGGCGGCTGGCCGCCGTGCGGCACAGCGGCGAGATCCCCTACATCAGGCCGGACGGGAAGACCCAGGTCACGATCGAGTACGCGGGTGACGAGCCGGTGCGGCTGGACACCATCGTCGTCTCCACCCAGCACGCTCCCGCGATCGACCTGAAGGCGCTGCTGATGCCGGATATCAAGGAACGGGTCGTGGAGCCGGTGCTGGCCTCCCTTGACCTGGACAAGGCCAACTACCGGCTGCTGGTCAACCCGACCGGGCGGTTCGAGGTGGGCGGCCCGATGGGGGACGCCGGCCTGACCGGCCGCAAGATCATCATCGACACCTACGGCGGCATGGCGCGCCATGGCGGCGGCGCGTTCTCCGGTAAGGACCCGTCGAAGGTGGACCGGAGCGCTGCCTACGCCATGCGCTGGGTGGCGAAGAACGTGGTGGCGGCCGGGCTGGCCGACCGCTGCGAGACCCAGGTCGCCTATGCGATCGGCAAGGCGAAGCCGGTCGGGCTCTTCGTCGAGTGCTTCGGCACCGAGCAGGTGCCGCTCGAGCGGATCCAGGACGCCGTGCTGGCCGTCTTCGACCTCCGGCCGGCCGCGATCATCAGGGACCTTGAGCTGCTGCGGCCGATCTACTCGCAGACCGCGAGCTACGGCCACTTCGGCCGCGAGGAGCCTGATTTTTCCTGGGAGCGCACGAACAAGACGGATGCGCTGCGGGCGGCCGCCGGGCTGTGACCCGGCCGCCTGGCGCGACGACAGCAGGCCCGGCCGCGGGCCCGCGTCCGCGGCAGGCAGCCAGCCGGTCAGCCAGGCAGGCTGCCCGGCGCACGGCCGCGTCCGCGCAGCCGGTCGCGCGGGTCGCCGTTGACGTGCCGCTGCCGCATCTGGACCGGCTGTTCGACTACCTGGTGCCTGAGGTGATGGCGGAGCGCGCCGTCCCTGGCTGCCGCGTGCGGGTCAGGTTCGCGGGCCGCCTGATCGGCGGTTACGTCGTGGAACGTGCGGAGAAGACGGAGCACCACGGCCGCCTGGCGTTCCTGGAGCGGGTGCTGTCACCCGAGCCCGTGCTGAGCGAGGAAATCGCCGGGCTCGCCCGCGCCGTCGCCGACCGGTACGGCGGGACGCTGGCCGACGTGCTGCGGCTGGCCATACCGCCCCGGCATGCCGCGGCCGAGGTGGCGCCCCCGCCGGAGCCGCCGGCCCCGGAGCTTTCGCCGCCCGGGCCGGCCGGCCCGGGCCTCAGCCGGCACCACGTGATGCCGGTTCGTGGTCCCGCTACCGAACGGGCGCGTCGTTTCTCGCCGCTCTGGCCGATGGCCGGAGCCCGCACGCGATCTGGTCAGCGCTGCCCGGGCCCGACTGGCCCGCCGAGATCGCGGCCGCGGTCGGCGCGGTCGCCGCCAGCGGACGAGGGGCCCTGGTCGTCGTGCCGGACGCCAGGGATCTTGACCTCGTCGATGCCGCGCTGGCCGAAGTGCTCGGCGACGGCGCCCACGTCAGCCTGTCCGCGCAGCTCGGGCCCGCCGAGCGGTACCGCAGGTGGCTCACGGTGCGGCGCGGACAGGTCAGGATCGTGGCCGGGACGCGATCCGCGGCGTTCGCGCCGGTGGCCGGGCTCGGCCTGGTCGTCATCTGGGACGACGGCGACGACCTGCATGCCGAGCCCCGGGCGCCGTATCCGCATGCCAGGGACGTGCTGCTGCTGCGGGCGCACCGCTGCGGCGCGGCCGCGCTGGTTGGCGGCTTCGCCATGACGGCGGAGGCGGCTCAGCTGCTCGCGACCGGCTGGGCGCGGCCGCTGGCCGCGGACCGGCAGACGGTTCGAGCGCACGCGCCAATGGTCAGGACGGCCGGTGACGATGCCGAGCTGGCTCGCGACGAGGCGGCGCGGAGCGCCCGGATGCCCGGGCTCGCGCTGCGCACAGCCAGGGAGGCGCTCGGGGCCGGGCCGGTTCTGTTCCAGGTACCGCGCCGGGGCTACCTGGCCGCGGTCGGCTGCCAGCAATGCGGTGCGCGGGTGCGGTGCGGTGCGTGCGCAGGTCCGGTCACGCTGCCCGGGGCTGGCCAGCCGCTGCGGTGCGGCTGGTGCGGCACCGCGGCCGAGCGGACCTGCGCCGTCTGCGGAAGCACCAGGATCCGAGCGCTGATCACCGGGGAGCGGCGGACCGCCGAGGAGCTGGGCCGGGCGTTTCCTGGCGTGCCGGTGCACACCTCGAGCGGCTCGGCTGTCCTGGCCGGCGTAGCCGGCTCGCCGGCGATCGTCATCGCCACCCCGGGGGCCGAGCCGCGCGCGCCGGGCGGCTATGCCGCTGCGGTCCTGCTTGACGGCTGGTCGCTGCTCGGCAGGCCCAGCCTGCGGGCCGCGGAGGAGGCAGTGCGGCGGTGGATGAACGCCGCGGCCCTGGTCCGTCCCGGGCCGGCCGGCGGAAAAGTCGTCATGACGGCCGATCCGGCCCTCACGGCCGTTCAGGCGCTGATCCGGTGGGACGCGGCCACGCATGCCGACCGTGAGCTGGCGGAGCGGGAAGAACTACGCTTCCCGCCGGCGGTGCGGATGGCCGCCCTGACCGGCGCGCCAGACGACATTGCCGAACTGCTCGGCTCGATCAGCCTGCCGCAGCACGCTGACCTGCTCGGTCCCGTTCCGGCTGAAAATTCCGAGCCGGCCGGGGCGGGAGCCGGCGAGATCGTGCGTTACCTGGTCAGAGTGCCCTGGCCGGACGGCACCGCGCTAGCCGTCGCACTCCGCGGCGGGCAGGCTGAGCGCAGCGCGCGGAAGAGCCAGGGACAGGTCCGACTTCACCTCGACCCGGCCGAGCTGATCTGACGGCACGCCGCTGAGGCCGTAAGGTGCATGGGTGGCAAGTTCAAGCCAGAAGCCGGGCGGACCCCAGGACGCCCCGCAGCGCCGAGAAAGGATCGCGGCCACTCAAGTGGCTGACCTCATGCGCGGTGACCAGGAAAGCGCCCAGGGACGCAGAAGGCTGCCATCGGTGCGGCTGGCCCCCCGCGACGAGCTGGCCGGGATGGCCCGGGTTGCGCCGCTGCTCCGGGCGGCCAGGGATGTCGGTCAGTGGGCGGAGCGGGCGGCCAGCCTGAGCGCCGACGGCGAGCTGACGCCCGCCGCGGTCGCCGCCGCGGCCGCCGCGCTTGAGCTGGCCCCCCGAGAGGTCGCGGCGGCCTGGCTGGTGGTCAGCGCCACCGGGAAGCTGGCCGGGCCCGAGAGCGGCGCACCGGGGCTGGGAGCGGTGCTGGCCCGCGGGGAGACCGAGGCGGTCCTGCGGGTCTGGGACGCGGCGCTGGCGGCCGTGCTCGGCTCCGAGGAGCTGGACGGCATCGCGACCGCGCTGTACACGGTGGGCGGCCCGGTCGGGATGGACGGACTGTTCGACGCCTACGCGTCCGCGGCAGGCACCCGCCGCCCGCCGGTTCAGCCAGCGCCCGCCCAGCCAGTACCCGCCCAGCCTGTGCCCGCTCAGGCAGGCGCTGACGGGGCCGAGGCAGGCGCTGACCCGGCCGAGGCACACGGCGCGGCGCTCTCGCTGGCCCTGGAGACACTGGCCGATCTCGGCGTAGTCGAGCTCGGCACCGAGGACGGCGACGGCAGCCTGACCGTGGCCCTGTCGCCGCTCGGAACCTGGGGCGTGCACCGCAGGCTCCGCGCGCAGGGCTGGCACGTGCCGGTGCTCGGCGCGGCCAGGAAGAACGGTGCCGAGGGCTTGCTCGCCGCGCTCGCGAACTGCGACGCCGAAGACGGCGAGGCCGAGATCACGGCGTGGCTGGAGGTGCGCGAGCCGGCCGTGGCCGCGGCCGAGCTGATCGACGCCGCCGCCAGCGGGTCGCCCGGCCAGCGCGGCGCTGCGTTCGCCGTTCTCGACCGGATCGGGCTGCCCGCGCTCGACCAGGTCCGCCGCGCGCTCGACCGGCCGCTGCTGCGAGCCCACGCGGCGGTCTGGCTGATCGAGCACGGCGAGGAGGTGCACCTCGATCCGGCCGACCGGACCTGGCTGCTCGTCGACCTCGGGGCCGGCCTGCTGGAAGAGGCGAGTGCCCAGGATGTCGTCGCCGAGCTGCTGCCGGATCTGCCCGCCAAGGACCAGGCCGAGATCGTGGCCAGGCTCTGGGAGGTGAGCCATCCGGGAGTGACCAGCTTCCTGACCGCGCTCGGCGACCACCACCCCGATCCGGCCGTAGCGAGGGCGGCGCGCAAGGCTGCCTTCAAGGCCCGGTCGCCAGCGGCCGCAACCGACTGACCAGCCGCCGCAGGCCGCGCCGCGCGGCTGCCGCGCGCCGCCAGGTCCGGCCGCTCGGCGCGGCGGCGCGGGCCAGGCCAAGTTCGTAGACTGGATCAGCCGTCACCCGCGCGCCGACGCCCGGGATCGAGTACTGGAGGACAACGCCGGTGAGTATTAAGCCGATCCGCCTGTTCGGAGATCCCGTGCTCCGCACGCCGGCCGATCCGGTGACTGACTTCGACGCCGAGCTGCGCAGGCTCGTCGCTGACCTGACCGACACGATGCAGGACGCGCCCGGCCTCGGGCTCGCCGCCCCGCAGATCGGGGTCGGCCTGCGGGTCTTCACGTACTACGTGGATGACGAGGTCGGCCACCTGATCAACCCTGACCTCGATCTTTCAGCTGACGAGGAGACCGACGACGAGGGCTGCCTGTCCTTCCCTGGCCTGGCTTATCCGACCAAGCGGTCCTTCGGCGTGGTCGCCAAGGGGTTCAACATGTACGGCGAGCCGGTCACGCTCGAGGGGAGCGGGCTGCTGGCCCGGTGCGTGCAGCACGAGACCGACCATCTGGACGGGGTCCTGTTCATCGACCGGCTCGACCCTGAGCAGCGCAGGCTCGCGATGAAGGAGGTCCGGGCCGCCGAGTGGTGGGGCGAGCAGGTACCGGCCGTGAAGATCTCACCGCACCTGACGCACGGCCAGGCGCTGTAGCCGATGCGGCTGGTCTTCGCTGGCACGCCGCAGGTGGCGGTGCCGTCCCTCGAGGCGCTGCTCGCCTCGTCGCATTCCGTGGCCGCGGTCCTGACCCGGCCGGATGCGCCGGCCGGCCGGGGCCTGCGGGTGACCGCGAGCCCCGTTGCCGAGCGAGCGCGGCGGGACGGGATCGAGGTGCTGCAGCCGCCGAGGCCATCAGACCCGGCCTTCCTGGCCAGGCTGGCCGAGATCGCGCCGGACTGCTGCCCGGTCACCGCCTATGGCGCGCTGGTGCCTGGCGCCGCCCTGCGCATCCCGGTGCACGGCTGGGTCAACCTGCACTTCTCCGTGCTGCCCGCCTGGCGCGGCGCCGCGCCGGTGCCGCATGCCATCCTGCACGGCGACGAGATCACCGGCGCGTCCACGTTCCGGCTGGTGGCTGAGCTCGACGCCGGACCTGTGTTCGGCGTGGTCACCGAGGTCGTCCAGCCGTCGGACACGGCCGGTGACCTGCTGGGCCGGCTGGCCGTCTCCGGCGCGGAACTGCTCGTCGCGACCCTGGACGGGATCGAGTCGGGCGAACTGGAAGCACGGCCCCAGCCACCTGACGGGGTCAGTTTCGCGCCCAAGCTCGGCCGCGCGGACGCGAGGGTGAACTGGAAGCAGCCCGCGATGGCCGTCGACCGGCTGGTGCGGGCGTGCACTCCGGCGCCCGGGGCGTGGACGACCCTGAACGGGGCGGCCGTCAAGATCGGGCCGGTGACCAGGGCGGCCGGCCCGGACTCCGGCGGGCCGGGGCTCTCCGCGAGCGCCGGATTGTCCCCTGGCGAGGTGCGCGTGCTGGGCTCCGCGGTCGTCGTGGGGACGGGGACGGCGCCCGTGCAGCTCGGCGAGGTTCAGGCAGAAGGCAAGCGCAAGATGCCGGCGGCCGACTGGGCTCGCGGGCTGCGGGCCGCCCAGCTGGTGCTTGACTGAGATGGGCCGGGCCACGGGGAGAGGCGTGAGCGCCGGGCGGCGCGGCGGCCGGAGGCCGGGCCAGGGATCCGGTCAGCCCGGGACCCGGCGGCCCGGAGCCGACCCGGTCAGGCGGACGGCCTGGGACGTTCTCTCGGCCGTCACCACCAGGGACGCGTACGCCAACCTGCTGCTGGCCGCGTCATTGCGCGAGCGCGGGCTGCACGGCCAGGACGCCGCGCTGGCCACCGAGCTGGTGTACGGGACGCTGCGCAGCCGATCCTGTTACGACGCGGTCATCGCTATCTGCGCTGACCGTCCGCTCGGTCAGATCGACCCGCCGGTGCTCGACGTCCTGCGGCTCGGTACCCATCAGCTGCTCGGGATGCGGATCAAGCCGCACGCCGCGGTCGCGACCACCGTCGACCTCGCGGTGGACGTGGCCGGCCGCTGGCCGGCCGGATTCGTGAACGCCGTGCTGCGCCGGGTCGCGCTGCGGGACCTGGAGTCGTGGATCGAGGTTGCCGCCCCGGACCGGGCCGCGGACCTGGCCGGTCACCTGGCGGTCAGGTACAGCCATCCGCGCTGGATCGTCACCGCGCTGGCCGACGCGCTAGGTGAGTCAGCAGCGGTTCGGTCGGCCGCGGGTCGGTCGGCCGCAGGTGGGGGCGGGCCGGGCGGCGGCCTGGTGCAGACCGAGGCGGCGCTGGCGGCCGACCAGGACCGTCCCGCCGTGACCCTGGCGGCTGTGCCGGGACTAGCCGGGCCGGACGAGTTCGCAGCCGCCGGAGCCGAGCCCGCGCGTTGGTCGCCGTTCGGCGCCTACCTGGCGCATGGCGATCCTGGCTCCATCACGGCCGTCGCCGAGCGCCGCGCCGGCGTGCAGGACGAAGCCAGCCAGCTGGCCGTACTCGCCCTGACCAGGGCCGGGCTAGCCGGGCCCGACCGGGCCTGGCTCGACCTCTGCGCCGGGCCCGGCGGGAAGGCCAGGCTGCTCGCCGGGATCGCCGCCGGGCGCGGGGCGATGCTGGCCGCCGCGGACGTGCACGAGCATCGCGCCCGGCTAGTGGCCGACGCGCTTCGCGGCCTCGGCGCCGGGCACGTGCTGACCGCGGACGGTACCGAGCCGGCCTGGCGGCCCGCCGCGTTCGACCGGGTGCTGGCCGACGTGCCGTGCTCCGGGCTCGGCAGCCTGCGCCGCCGGCCTGAGGCACGGTGGCGGCGCGGTCCGCAGGACATCGCCGCGCTCGGTGACCTGCAGCGAGGGCTGCTCGTCGCGGCCATCGAGGCAGCGCGCCCAGGCGGGGTGGTGGCCTACGTCACGTGCTCGCCGCATCTGGCCGAGACCAGGGACGTCCTGGCCGACGTGCTGGCCCGCCGCGACGACGTGCGAGTCCTCGATGCCCCGGCACTGCTAGCCGAGGTTCCCGATCTGGGGTGCCCTGAGCCTTACCCGCGGTACGCCCAGTTCTGGCCGCACCGGCACGGTACGGACGCGATCTTCATCGCCGTGCTGCGGCGGACCGGCCCCCACGACTCAGATCTGTCAGCGTGAACCGGTTAGCGCGCGGCCACGGGCGCCGCGCAGGCGGCTGCCGCCGATGTCGGCCCGCTGACCCTGGGAGTAACCGTCGCGGTAACCGCTGCCGCTGTAGGTGACCCGCGCCTTGCGGGTAATCGGGTAGGCGTCCTCGACCTGCCGGCGGATGATCAGCGATCGGTCGGCCAGGACCAGCGCCGTCCGGTCACTGTCGCGCGTGCCCTGGCCGGTGGCGGCCTGGACCGCGCCGTGCTCCGCCTCGCGCACCCGCGCGATCACGGCCGTCGCGAAGCCAAGGAGCCAGCTGCGCCGCCAGGCACGGGGGCTGCTGCTCCACTCGGGCACCTCGGCGCCGGCCAGCCCGTGGGACATCTGGATGAGGATCGAGGTGTACAGAACATCGGTGCGGTCGATATCAGAGGCAAAGCCGAACAAATGCACCCGGCTGCCTGGCCTGCTCCCGCCGAGCAGGATGCACTGGCACCGCAGGGCCGACGCCAGCCCGCTGAGCAGATGGGCCTTCTCTCGTGCCCACGGGTTGTCGATGTCCAGGATCCGGTTGGCCGGCTGGTCAGTCTCCGGCCGGTCGGCCGCGAGCAGCGCCCGGTCGATGCCGTACTTGGCCATCAGCTCGGCGGCTTTCGCGGTGAATGCCTGGGCCTCGGCCGGGGTGACCGAGTCGTCCTCGGCCTGCGCCAGCAGCTTGCGTACCCGGTCGAGTAGCCGCTCTGGTGCCTCGGTCAGCTGCACATGCCCTCCTTCAGTCGGCCATCGAATACGTGAGCGAACGTAGCGGAGGGGTATGACACTATGCCGCGAGCGACACGACCCTCGTAGACTGCCGATGTCATGACCGTCCAGATTGCACCGAGCATGCTGGCGGCCGACTTCGCCAGGCTCGCTGACGAAGCCGCCGCCGTTGCCGACGTGGCTGACTGGCTCCACATCGACGTCATGGATGGCCATTTCGTCCCGAATCTCACGATCGGCTTGCCGGTCGTCAGCGCCTTGCTGAAGCACGCCGCGCTGCCGCTCGACTGCCATCTGATGATCGCAGACCCCGATCGCTGGGCGCCGGATTACGCGGCCGCCGGCGCGCGGAATGTCACCATCCACGCCGAGGCCGCAGCCGCGCCGGTCAGGACGCTGCGGATGATCAGGTCAGCCGGCGCGCGGGCCGGACTGGCGGTCAATCCGGGAACGCCGGTCGAGCCCTACGCGGACTTGCTCGGTGAACTCGACATGCTGCTGCTGATGACCGTTGAGCCAGGATTCGGCGGCCAGGAGTTCCTCGACCTCGTCCTGCCGAAGGTCAGGCGGGCCCGCGAGATGGTCGCCCGGCATGGCGGGGAGATCTGGCTTCAGGTCGACGGGGGAGTGACGGAGGAAACGATCGGGCGCTGCGCTGAGGCGGGCGCCGACGTGTTTGTCGCCGGCACGGCCGTCTTTAGCGCCCAGGACCCCGCGGCCGCCGTCGAGCGCCTGAAGGCGACCGCCGAGGTCGCCACCTGCGGCCCGTCAGATCCCCCATCCCGCTGACCCGCCGCCCCGCCTCGCGCCGGTCCGAACAACAGCGATGGGCCACCACCCGTGCTGTATCAACGGCGCTGGCCACCGCTGTTGCTGGCCGGGGGGTGCGTCGGCCTGCGGGGGCCGCGGGCGGGGGGCGGGGCGCGGATGGGTGCTTACCGTGGCCGGGTCGTTGCTGCGCGTCCTGGGCTTCGCTCGCGGCTGTCGGCGCGTCGCGATTGAATGAGAAAAGGCAGGGGTTCCTGTCGAATCGCGGTCCTGTCGTTCGTCGGAAGCAGCGGGGGGATCTAACACACACTCGAAGGAGATGATCATGGCCCAGTACGCGATCCTGATCTATGAGGACGAGGCAGGCTACGCCAAGGGCGGACCCGAGGTCTGGCAGCAGGCGAGCGAGGCGCACGGCAGGTTCGCCGCGCAGGTCGGCGAGCACGGCGCCAAGATCACCGGTGGCGACGCGCTGGAGCCCACGAGCACCGCGACATCGGTCCGCAACGACATCGTCACGGACGGGCCGTTCGCGGAGACCAAGGAGGCGCTCGGCGGCTTCTACCTGATCGAGGCGCGTGACCTCGACCACGCCATCGAGATCGCGAAGCTCTGCCCGGCGCCGTTCGGTGGTGTTGAGGTTCGCCCGATCATGGACATGTCGGGCGGCTGACCAGAACCGTGCCAGCCAACGGCGAAGTACGCCACGCGCGGTATCCGGACGGCCGGCCGCGCGGACGGGGTCAGGCTGCCGCGATGCCGCCAGGCCCCGGCCCGGCGGTGTCGCGGAACGCGATCGCGACGGCGGTGGCTGATGCGCACCGGCGCGAGTGGGCCTTCGTTCTCGCGGCTACCGCGCGCGTGACCAGGGACCTCGACGCCGCCGAAGAGTGCGTCCAGGATGCCTACGTGGCCGCGCTCGACGCGTGGGCGCGGCAGGGCGTACCGCGCAATCCCGGTGCCTGGCTTACTACGGCGGCCAGGCACCGGGCCCTCGACACCCTGCGCCGGGACCGGACGCTGCGAGCCAAGCTGCCGCTGCTGATCGTGCCCGAGCCCGCGTCCGGGCCCGAGGCCCAGGAAGGCGCGGACGTCATTGCGGACGACCGGCTGCGGCTGATCTTCACCTGCTGCCACCCGGCCCTGGCCAGGGAGGCCCAGGTCGCGCTCACCCTGCGGCTCGTCTGCGGGCTGAGCACGGCCGAGATCGCCAAGGCGTTCGTGGTCTCCGAGCCCACCATGGCGGCCCGCGTCACCCGGGCAAAGAAGAAGATCTCCGCGGCCAGGATCGCCTACCGGGTGCCGGAAGCCGCCGAATTGCCCGACCGTCTCGACGCCGTGCTGACCGTCATTCACCTGCTTTACACCACCGGTCATACCGACCCGCACGGTTCTGACCTGGTCCGGCCGGACCTGGTCGAGCGCGCGATCGGCCTGGCTCGCATGCTGCACGAGCTCATGCCGGACGAGCCAGAAGTCGGCGGGCTGCTGGCCTTGCTGCTGATCACGGACGCGCGGCGGGCCACCAGGACGGATGCCAACGGCGGCCTGCAGTTGCTCGAGCACCAGGACCGGTCGCGGTGGGACCGCGCGGCGATTGCCGAGGGCGATGCCCTGGTGATGGCGGCGCTTCGCGGCGGGCGGCCCGGCAGATTCGCGCTCCAGGCGGCCATCGCGGCCCTGCACGCCGAGGCGCCAGCCTACGCGGCCACCGACTGGCCGCAGCTCCTGATCTTGTACGACCGGCTGCTGCGCGCCTGGCCGTCTCCGGTCGTGGCGCTCAACCGGGCCGTGGTGACCTCGATGGTCAGCGGGCCTGAGGCGGCGCTCGGCGAGATCGCCGCGCTGGAGCACGACGGGCGGCTGGACGGCTACAGGTACCTGGCCGCGACCAAGGCCGACTTGCTGCGCAGGCTGGACCGCCGCGACGAGGCACGGCGGTCCTATCAGGACGCCCTCGAGTTGACCGAGAATGCCGCCGAGCGCGACTTCCTGGCCGGCCGGATCGCGGAGATGTCGTCGTCGAATTAGGACGAAAATCTGCCCGTGGATACGTGTTATGCCACCCGCGTCGTACTCGTCTTGCCGTCGCCGCGGCGAGCCTCGCAGCTTGTAGTCTCGCGGTCCCGCCCGCCGTCGCGAGGCTCGTCGCGGCGATGGGGATGCCGGGAAGGAGCCAGCGCGTTACAGTCTGATCCCGTGACGCGCAGGCCGCTTGAGGAAATCATCGATCCCGGCTGGGCCGAGGTGCTGCGGCCGGTGGCCGGCCGGATCGCCGAGGCCGGCGACTTCCTGCGGGCCGAGATCGCGGCCGGGCGCTCCTATATGCCGGCCGGCGACCTGGTGCTGCGCGCGTTCAAGCAGCCGTTCGACGATGTCCGGGTGCTGATCGTCGGCCAGGATCCGTATCCGACTCCCGGGCATCCGGTCGGGCTGAGCTTCTCGGTCGCGCCGTCGGTCCGGCCCCTCCCGCGCAGCCTGGTCAACATCTTCCGCGAGTACACGGCGGACCTGGGCTACCCCCCGCCCTCCAATGGTGACCTCACGCCCTGGACCGAGCGCGGCGTGCTGCTGCTGAACAGGGTGCTGACGGTGCAGCCCGGCAAGCCGGGCTCGCACCGGGCCAAAGGTTGGGAACCGGTCACCGAGCAGGCGATCAGGGCGCTGGCCGGGCGGTCGGCGCCTATGGTGGCGATCTTGTGGGGCCGGGACGCGCGCAATCTCGCTCCGCTGCTCGAGGGCGTGCCGCTCGTCGAATCGCCGCATCCCAGCCCGATGTCGGCCGATCAGGGATTCTTCGGCTCACGGCCGTTCAGCCGGGCCAGCAGCTTGCTCATGCGCCAGGGCGGCGCGGAAATCGACTGGAAGCTCCCCTGACCCGACGAACTGAACAAGGCAGGCGCGGCGGACCGGCTGACAGCCTGACGGCCCGGGCGGGCACCCACCGGCTGTTGTGCGTGCCCGCCCGGGTCAGTCAGTCACTGCCGCATGCTTAGCCGGTCAGGTGGAGAACTGATAGATGGTTGTCGAGTCGAAATGCTGGCCGGGCTTCAACTGGGTTGTGGGGAACGCCGGGTCGTTCGGCGAGTTGGGGAAATGCTGGGTCTCGAATGTATAGCCGTCGCTCTGCCGGTAGATGTGGCCGCTGATGCCTACCAGCGTGCCGTTGAGGAAGTTGCCGCTGTAGAACTGAACGCCGGGCTCGTCAGTCCAGACGGTTAGCCTGCGTCCGCTGAGCGGGTCCCACGCCCGGGCGGCGAGGCGGAGGCCGTCCATGGTCGGGCCGCTCGTGTTCAGTACCCAGTTGTGGTCATAGCCCTGGGCGATGAGAAGCTGTCGGTTATCCACGTTAATGCGGGAGCCGATCGTGTGCGGCGCACGGAAGTCGAACGGCGTTCCGGCGACCGGAACGCTGGCGCCGGTCGGGATCTGGGTGGAGTCGGTGGGCGAGTACTTGTTCGCGTTGATCTGCACCAGCTGGTTGTAAACCGTGCCGGATGCCTCGCCCGCCAGGTTGAAGTAGTCGTGATTGGTGACGTTGATCACCGTGTTCGCGCCGGTGACCGTGGCGTGGTAATGCATGCCCAGCTGGTTGCGGTTGTTCAGGGTGAAGGTGACGGTCAGGGTGAGCGTGCCCGGGTAGCCGGTGCAGTGGCAGCTGGGCTCGAAGGCCGAGCCCTCGTCACCACTGGGGCTGACGATGGTCATGGCCACGCCGACTGAACGGGACGTGGACGGCAGTGCCCGAGCGGTCCAGATATGGTTCCCGAACCCGACGAAACCGCCATGCAGGCTGTTCACGCCATTGTTGATGGGCAGCGTGTAGGTGTGCATCACACCGTTCTGGGCCAGCTTGAACGTGCCCTTGGCGATCCGGTTCGCGTAGCGGCCAACGGTCTCGCCGAAGTACGGGCCGCCTGTCGCCGGCGGCGGCGGGCTGACCTCGCTCATGTAGTCCTTGAGGGTGCGGAAGCCGAGTATGACGTCGGCCTTTTGGCCATGACGGCCAGGTACGGTGATCGACTGCTGGATCGCGCCGTACGTGAGGAGCTTGACCTGCATGCCATGGCAGCTGGTGAGCGTGTACTGGAAAACTGGCTTCTTCCCGTGGTACGGCGCGTCGGAGAAGGTCCCGAGGAACCTGCTCGAGATTGTTGGCCGGCAGTGGCCTGAGCCAGCTGCCGTGGCCTGCTGCATGCCAAGCGAGCCGACCGCAGCCAGCACCAGGCTGGCGACGGCACCGATCCGCACGGCCGACGACGTGACTCTTCGCCGTGATATCGAACGCATGAAGCTCCCTCCACCGGGGTTAGTGAGGCCTTCCTGCACCCCGATTGTTAACGCTAACACTTCGAGATGCCACCCTCCCGGAGAAGAAACATCCATATTCTTCGGATTGCGGAGGGCAGGCCGGGTGTACCTAGGGCCCGCGCACGGATACGTCCTGGCGCCAGTCGAGCCGTTGCCAGGATGTGGTCATACTGGCTGTAAGTACATGCGGATACATACTCGACGTGCATCCGGCAAGTGCCGCATGGCGCGACGCGTCCAGCCGCCGGGGAACGGCCGTCGGCCATGCCCGGATTCTCGTGCGCGTTCACATCTGTCGACTAGGCGGAACCGCGCGTGCGCACGGGTTCCCGGCGAGCCCGCTGCGCCAGTCCCCTGGCCGGGCCGGCGAAGCTCACGCGGCACGTGTCCCTGACCGCGCCGCCTGGTTGGCCTATTCCGCCAGCCACATGGCCTTTGATCTGCTCGGCAATCACCGTCGTCCCGTCTCGGTCCACGCGCCGCAGAATCGGATCAAGCGTGTTACAGATTGTTCATTGACGCGGATGCGGGCGTGATCTAGCTTGTAACCTCATAAAGGTCTTTTGGTATCAGAACTGTGAGCGCTCACATCGACAGCGCCTGCTGCGAGCGTGGGCGCGAGCTCGTCGGCCTGTCCCTGTGGCGTTCGCGCGCTGCAGTCGCGCGCTACCGCAGTGCCGCGGTAGTCGCGCACCTGCGTACGACCTGACTAGCGGTAACCCCACCGATACGCGGTGCCAGCGGAATTGCCGGCGGGCGGCATGAACACGAGACGACCAGGCGGCCGAACGATCCGATCCGACGTAAGTGAAACAACGCAAGTGAAACGGAGACCCCTCATGGACTCGGTCCACCCCAAGGTTGACGAGGCGATCCAGACACTCAACATGAAGGACGGGCCGACACGCAGGCGGCTGCTAGCCGGCACCGGCCTGGTGAGCGCGACCGGGGCAGCCTCCGCCCTGCTCGCGGCGTGCAGCTCCTCGGGCAGCCCAGCGAAGAGCAGCGCAGTCGGCAACTTCCCGAAGACGCCGGCGTGGCAGTTCTGGTTCGTCAACCACGTGACGACGAACCTGTTCTTCGTGCCGACACAGAACGGTGCCGCGGACGCCTGCGCGCTGCTTGGCCTGCCCAACATCAAGTGGGGCGGCTCGCAGACGTCCAGCGTGCCGGAGATGGTGTCATACCTGAACAACGCCATCGCCGCCAAGGCCAACGGCATCGCCACGACGGTCATCGACGCCAACGCCTTCACCACTCCGGTCGGGAACGCCATGAACGCTGGCATCCCCGTGATCAGCTACAACGCCGACGGTGTGGTCACGAACGGCCAGCCCGTCATCGGCACGAACCGGCTGTGCTACGTCGGCCAGGCGCTGTACTTGTCGGGTCAGCAGCTCGGCCAGCGGATCCACTCCGTTGTCGGCGGGCCGGGGACGGTCGTGATCTTCATCGCCACGCCAGGCCAAGGCAACATCCAGCCGCGTCTCGACGGCGCCAAGTCGGTGCTGCAGCCCCTGGGCTACAAGGTGCTCTCCCAGGCCACCGGGGCGCTGACGTCCGGCGAGCTGAACGCGGAGAAGTCCTTCCTGCTCGGCCACAAGTCCGACCTCAAGGGCGCGTTCGCGGTCGACGCGGGATCGACCGAGGAACTGTCCGCGGCGCTGGGCGCGACCGGATTGTCGATACCGGCCGGCGGGTTCGACCTCACGCCTGGCACGCTGGATGCGATTCAGGCCGGCAAGCTGGCCTTCACCATCGACCAGGAGCCGTACCTGCAAGGTTTCCTCCCGGTGCTGTACCTGTACCTGTTCAACCTGTCCGGCGGCCTGGTGCTGCCCCCGGACACTGACACCGGGCTGACGTTCGTCACCAAGTCCAACGTCGGCCCGTACCTGAACACCAAGACCTCCTACGAGGGCTCCCCGGGCAAGACCAAGCCCACCCTGGTCCCCAGGTCGGGGGCGATCCAGAACCCGATCGCGACCACGAGTACCTGACGGTCGCAGCGACGAGTGCGCGCCGGCGGCAGATACTGGAACTGCGCCGCAACGACACAGCGGCAACTCGGTAGCTGCCGCCGGCGCGCAGCGTGTCCTCATCCCCGGGAGGAGTCCTGTGAGCGACATGGTCAAGCCAACCGCGCCAGCGTCAGGCGGGACGCCAGCGCCCGCTCCGCCGCCGGGGCAGCCGGCCGGTCCGGGCGCCGTGGGCTCCGCGGGAGCGGTCCTCCGGCAGACCGGGCGGCTGCTGACCCGCCAGCGCGAGACGTCCGTGATCATCGTGGTGCTGCTGCTCGTGCTGTACTTCGGGTTCATCAATCCGATCGGCCGGGCGTCGTTCTTTACCAGCGTGGACCTGGTCAACCTGAGTCAGATAGCATCCCCGATCATCATCATCGCGATCGGCGAAGTATTCCTGCTGATCTGCGGAGAGATCGACCTGTCGCCCGGCTACGTGCTCACGTTCGCGCCGTTCCTGATGCACTACCTGATCGACTACTACCACGTGTGGGTACCGCTCGCGATGGTGCTCTGCCTGGTCATGGGGCTGGCCGTCGGCTCGTTCAACGGCTTCCTGGTCGTCACGATGGGCCTGCCCTCCTTCATCGCCACGCTCGGCACCGCCTACATCGTGTACGGCGTCACGCTGCTGACGTCGCACGCCGAGCAGGCGTACCTGCCGCCCTCGTCGACCGGCATCGGAAAATGGCTGGCCGGCCCGACCTCATGGGCCCAGTTCATCTGGGCCATCATCCTGGCGGCGATCTTCTACGTGGTCCTCAACCGGACCCGCTGGGGCTTGCACACCATCGCTACCGGAGGCAACCAGCTCGGCGCCCGTGAGGCGGGCATCCGCGTGGGCCGGGTCAAGTACGGCAACTTCATGCTCACGAGCATGCTCGGCGCCTTCGTCGGACTTCAGATCGCGTTCCAGACCACCACCATCGACCCCAACGGCGGCGGCTTCCCGCCGATGCTCTATGCGGTGGCGGCGGCCGTCTTGGGCGGCACGGCCATGCTCGGCGGCTCGGGCACGATACTCGGAGCGTTCGCCGGGGCGATGGCGCTGGCGGTCCTGATCGACGGGTTCTCGCTGATCGGCGTCAGCGCCTTCTCCCTGAACTACATCCTCGGCGGCACGATCATCATCGCGATGATGGTCAACATCCAGCTCGAACGGCTCAGGAAGGCGGGCAGGCGATGACCAGCGAAGTGACCGAACCAGGCGCCGCCGACGGGGCCGGGCCAGGATCGGACGTCCTCCGCGTCGAGCACATCGCGAAGCGGTTCGGCGCGGTCACGGCCCTGGTTGACTTGAACCTGCACCTGGCCCAGGGCGAGGTGCTCGGATTGCTCGGAGACAACGGCGCGGGAAAGTCGACCCTGATCAAGATCCTCTGCGGCTTCCACCAGCCGGACGCCGGGCGGATCCTGCTCAACGGGCAGGAAGTTACCTTCAGGACGGTCGGCCAGGCCCGGGCCGCCGGCATCGACGTCGTGTACCAGGATCTGGCGCTGATCGACCAGCTCAGCGTGTACCACAACATGTTCCTGAACCGGGAGCGCGTCCGGGGGCCGCTGCTCAGCAACCGGTCTATGCGGAAGTCCGCGCGCGAGCGCCTCGACCAGATCGGCATTGGCCTGCACTCGGTCGACGTCGAGGTCGCGCAGCTTTCCGGGGGCCAGCGCCAGGCCATCGCGGTCGCCCGGGCTGTCTACTCCGACGCGAAGGTGCTGCTGCTCGACGAGCCGCTGGCCGCGATGGGCGCCAAGGAGGCGGCGCAGATCCTTGACCTGGTCCGCGACCTCAAGCGGCGAGGCGATATCTCGATCATCATCATCGCCCACAGCTACGGGCAGGTGCTGGAGATCGCCGACCGGGTGAACCTGCTCCAGCACGGGATGATCACCTTCGACAAGCTCGCAGCCGACACCTCGGTACAGGAACTCAACGACATCGTGATCGCCGAGTACCGGCGGGCCCGGGAGGAGCGCCAGCGGCCTGCCTGAACGGTTTCCGCGGGTGCCGTGGTCCGCCGGATGGGCGGCCCTGAGGCAGCGCGCGTCATCCCCCCGCGCGGCCCGGGGCCTAGACCTGGACGAAATCGATGCCCGCCGCCTCGCAGAACACCCGCCAGTCGGCCGCGTGGTGGCCGAGGTTCATCACTTCGTGGTGCGGGCCTCCGGCGGTCAGCCAGCCGTCCAGGCAGGCGCGGACGCCGGTTGCCGGGCGGAACTGGCCATACGGCATTTCGAGCGCGGGCAGTTCCGGGCTGTCGAGGTTCTCGCCCTCGGCGACCACGAGCCGGAACCGCTCGCCTTCCAGTGACACCAGCGTGGCGAGGGTGGCGGGTCCTGGCTGGTACTGGAACAAGAAGGTCGGCGGGTCGCCCAGCCGGCCGATGCCGAGCGGCCGCTTGATCAGTCTGACCGGCCGGTCGCTGCGGGCTATCTTCCAGTTGCCCTCGCCCATGTGGCTCATCAGCACCGAGTCTGACGGGAAATCCATCGCGTACATCTCGGTGAAGTGCGCGTCGCCGATCAGGGTATGCCCAGCGGACACCAGGCAGGCACTCAGCACGTCGCCCTCGGCGGCATAGCCGTAGCCCTTGGCCATCAGGCTCGAGGCGGCAGCGAGCGGGAGCCGGCTGAAGCGGCCGTCCTCGCCGATCGCATCGAAATGCGCGGTGTAGGCGCCGAATCCGCCGCTGGTCAGGATGCGCTCGATCGCGACCTGCATCCTGGCGTGGTCCTCGCGCTCCTGCGTGCTCAGTCTCTGGTCGATCTCGAACCGCGCATCCTCGAAGGCCAGCACCTCGCTTATCTCGGTGTCGGTGACCTTGAGCATGCCCCGGTACAGGTCTCCCGGCGCGACCGACAGTATCTCCGGGCCGAGACTCCTGATCAGGGCGCTCTCGTCCACCCGGATGTCGCCCATGTCGTTCATGGCGTAGCCGAATATCGCCACCTTGAGCGATTTCCACGCGGTGACCGCGGCTGCGGCTCGCGCCCATCTGCCGACATTCGCGCCGAAGGACTCGCTCTTCCAGTCGTCGGTGAGCACGCTGAACTGCCGTCCCGCCCTGACCATCGCGTTGGCGGTGTCCTGCGCACCGTGAACTCCCTGGTTATAGGTCATGTCCGCCATGTCCCATGCCGCGGTGACGCTGGGTTCTGGCTGGATGTTCGCCAGCAGGACGGGCAGCCGGGATTCCGCGAGCAGCCGGGCGACCCGCATGGCAGGGCCGTAGGTGAGCATCACGACCATGACGCCGTCCAGGTCGGCATTCTCGAATGCGCGCATCTCGCGCTCGGCGTCCTCCCGGTACTTGACTGGCTTGCCCGGGATGAACTCGCCCGCGTCGGCGAGCCGCGCCGCAAGGTCGGCTGCGTAGCCTTCCTGCCGCCGGGCTATCCCGGGGATCATGTCGTCGTACAGGTCCTGCATGATGCCCAGGATCCCGATGCGCGGCTTGCGGTCGGCCATGGTTCCTCCTTAGGGGGCGCGGGCATGCCTCAGCGCTGGCCGTACTGTTCCTTGTAGCGCTTGTGCAGGGCGTCCACTTGGTCTTGCGGCAGGGGCGTCAGCTCGCCGCGAGCGCAGGCGAGGTAGACCGTCCTCGCCGCGTCCTCGCACATCACGGCGGCCTTGACGGCGTCACGGGCGGTGGGCCCGATGGTGAACACGCCGTGGCTGCGCAGCAGCACGGCGGGGGAACGGTGGCCGGCCAGGACCGACACGACGACGCGGCCGATCTCGTCCCCGCCGATCAGCGCGAACGGCCCGACCGGGATCTCGCCACCGAACTCGTCGGCCATCGCGGTGATCACGCACGGGATAGCCTCGCCCCGCGCCGCCCAGGCGGTGGCGTAAGCGGAGTGGGAGTGCACGACTCCGCCCACCTGGGGCATGTGCCGGTACACGTACGCGTGCGTGGCCGTGTCGCTGGACGGGCTAAGTCCCGCCCCGACCGCCATGCCCGCCAGGTCGCACAGCACCATGGAATCCGGGGTGAGGTCGGCGTAGGCAACGCCGCTCGGCTTGATGACCATCAGGTCCGCGCCAGTGACGCGTGCGGAGATGTTGCCCGAGGTCCAGGCGACCAGGTTGTTCTGGACGAGAGCCGCATGCAGCTCGCAGACCTCTTCCCTGGCGCGCGCGATGGCAGCGGCCGTGACCGGGCTCGCCTCCGGCCAGGGGGTCATCGACGGCTGCCTTCCCGGCGGGCGACAGCGTCGTCCCGGATCGCGCGGAGCCGGTGCATCACCTGATTGGCCCCGCGACCGAAGTAATCGTGCAGCCGCACGTACTCGGCATAGAGCCTGTCGTAGACATCCGCACTGGCCGGGTCGGGTTCGTAGATCGCCTGGCGCCTGCCGCCCATGACCGCCGCCGCGGCCGGGACGTCGGTGTAGGCGCCGGCGGCCACCGCGGCGTGAATGGCGGAGCCAAGCGCCGGGCCCTGCTCGGAAGCGATCAGGCTGAGCGGACGGCGGGTCACGTCGGCATAGACCTGCATGATGAAGCGGTTCTGCATCAGCCCGCCCGCGATCACCAGCTCGGTGACCGGCACGCCAGCGGCGCCGAACGCGTCGATGATGACACGGGTACCGAACGCGGTCGATTCGACCAGCGCCCGGTAGATGTCAGGGGGACGGGTCGCAAGCGTCACGCCGATCACGGCACCGGACAGATGATGATCGACCAGCACCGAGCGGTTGCCGCTCAGCCAGTCCAGCGCGATCAGCCCGTGCTCGCCGGCCCGCTGACCGGCGGCATCCGACGACAGCAGGTCGTGAACGGAGATCCCGTGGCGGTCAGCTTCCGCGTGGTAGGCAGGAGGGACGGCGTGGTCGGCGAACCAGGCGAAGATGTCCCCGACGCCGCTCTGCCCGGCCTCATAGCCCCAGACCCCCCTGGTGATGCCGCCGTCAACGACGCCGCACATGCCAGGCACGTCGGCGAGCTCAGCCCCGTTCATGACATGACAGGTCGACGTGCCCATGATGGCGACCATCTGACCCGGCGCGATCGCGGCCGCGGCGGGCGGTGTGACGTGCGCGTCGACGTTGCCGACCGCTACGGCTATCCCTTCAGGCAGGCCCGTCCACCCAGCTGCCTGACGAGTCAGCGACCCGGCCCGCGTTCCGAGCGGCAGGATCGGATGCTCCAGCTTCTCGGCCGCGAAATCCGCGAACCGCGGATCCAGCGCGGCGAGGAACATACGGGACGGGTACCGGCCATCCTGCCGGATGCCCTTGTACCCCGCAGTGCAGGCATTCCTGGTCTCCGTCCCGGTCAGCTGCCAGATGATCCAGTCGGCAGCCTCGATCCACCGCTTGGTCCGCCGGTAGATATCCGGGCTCTCATCGAGGAGCTGCAGGGCCTTGGCGAATTCCCACTCGGCGGATATCTTCCCGCCGTACCGGGCAATCCACGGCTCGCCGCGCTCGTGCGCCAGTGTGCTGATCCGGTCGGCCTGCGGCTGCGCGGCATGATGCTTCCAGAGCTTGGGATAGGCGTGCGGGCGGCCGCGGAGCCCGGGCAGCTGGCACAGCGGGGTTCCGTCGGTGAGCACCGGCATGACCGTGCACGCGGTGAAGTCGGTACCGATGCCGATCACCGTGGCCGGGTCGACTCCCGCACTGGCGACCGCGGCGGGCACCGCGAACCGCAGCACGTCGCGGTAATCCTCGGGATCCTGCAGCGCCCAGTCCGGTGGCAGCGCCTCGCCGGTGGCGGCCAGCGCATCGTCCATCACGCCATGGCGGTACTCGTGAACGGCGGTGCCAAGCTCTGCCCCGTCGCGCACTCGCACTATCAGCGCTCGCCCGGACAGCGTGCCGAAGTCGACTCCGACGACGCAGGCCGCACGGTGGGCGGCTGAATTGTTAGCGCTAACAGCCATGGTCGCATGATAACCGCTCCGCCCGTGTTTGCCCCTAACACAAGTGGTTGCGGCTAACGACTGTTGCTGGGGAAGCGTCCGCGCCTGGTCGTGCTGGCGCGGACGATGAGCTCCGGCGCGACCGGGAGGCCGGGATGGGGCGTCCGGTCGCTGTCGATCCGGTCGATCAGCAGCCGGAGCGCCCGCCTGCCGAGCTCGCCGAAGTCCTGACGCACCGTGGTGAGCGGCGGCCGGAAGAACGCGGATTCCGGAATATCGTCGAATCCGACCAGACTGACGTCCTCCGGTACCCGGATGCCCTGTTCGGACAGCGCGCGCAGCAGGCCGAGCGCCATCGGGTCGTTGGCGCAGAACACCGCGGTCAGATCCGGCATCCGGGCCAGCTGGCTGCCCAGCTCGTAGCCAGAGCGCGCGGACCAGTCGCCGTGCAGCGGCTCGGGCTGAGATGCGCCCGCGCATCGAAGGGCCTGACTCCAGCCATCCAGGCGTTCCTGCGCATCCAGCCAGGAGGCCGGGCCGGCGATGTGGTAGACGGTCTGGTGACCAAGATCGAGCAGGTACCGGGTCGCTGCGTCCGCGCCGGCCGCGTTGTCGATGGCGACGGAGGGCAGGGGGGTGCGGGTACCGCAGCCGACCGCGACAAGCGGCACGTCCGCAGGTACCTCGCTGAGCGCGGCGACGGCCGGTGCGTGCGGCGCGATCACGATGATTCCCTCGACAGCCTGGCCGAGAAAGCGATCGACCGCGTCGAGCATCGAGCGCCGGTCAAGCGCCGCGAGACTAGCGATGAAGACATGGTAATCGGGGCGTGCCGCCTGCTCGATGCCGTAGAGCATCGAGGCCGGGCCGTAGAGCGTCGTATCGAAACTGATGACGCCGAGTACGTTGGTGCGCCTGGTGACCAGCGAGCGCGCCGCGGCGTTGGGCCGGTAGCCGAGCGCGCGGATCGCGGCGAGCACGTTGGCACGGGTCGGAGCCTTGACGTTGGGATGCTCGTTGAGCACCCGGGAAACCGTCTGGTGGGACACGCCCGCCAGCCGGGCGACGTCCGTCATGGTCGGCCTGGCAACCCGGCCGCCCTCCGTCAGTGCCACCCCGCCTCCCCGGCCCCGGCTCTGCTGACGATCCGCGGTCGTGCGGGGAAGGGACTGTTACCGCTAACATCTCTCAGGCTGGATATGCCGAGCAGAATGCCTATGAAGCCGAGCGGAACGCCTCTGAACATGTGACCCCGTGACTTAGCCGAAGATCAGTCCGCAGAAGGGACCGCGATGCTCGTCGCAGGCATCGATTCGTCAACGCAGTCCACCAAGGTCATCCTATGCCGGGCCGACGACGGCCAGCTCATCAGCAGCGGCAGCGCGCCGCATCCGCCCGGCACGGAGTGCGACCCGGCAGCGTGGTGGGCAGCGCTGCGGCGAGCCCGGCGACGGCCTGCTCGACCGTGCCGTCGCGATCGGGATCGCGGGTCAGCAGCACGGGATGATCGTGCTGGATGAGTCCGGCGAGGTGATCAGGCCGGCGGTGCTGTGGAACGACCTTCGCTCGGCGGCAGCCGCCGCCGAGCTGGTTCGCGAGCGCGGCGGCCCGCACTGGTGGGCCGCGCAAACCGGGAGCGTGCCGACCGCGTCCTTCACCGTGACCAAGCTGCGCTGGCTGGCGGAGCATGAGCCGGCCAGCGCCGCGCGTGCCGCCTCGGTACTGCTGCCGCACGACTGGCTGACCGGGCAGCTATGCACCGCACGGACCGGGTCGGCAGGCGGCGGCCCGGCCGGCGCGGGATCCAGGACCGACGCGACCACGGACCGGGGCGACGCGTCGGGTACCGGCTACTTCTCGCCGGCCGCGGGGACCTGGCTGCCTGGGGTGGCGGCCGCCGCGCTCGGTCACCCGGTCCGGCTGCCGAGGCTGGCGGAGCCGGCCGAGCTAGTCGGCGAGACGGCCTGGGGCGCGGCGGTGTCCGCCGGAACCGGTGACAACATGGGCGCCGCGCTAGGACTGGGACTGAAGCCGGGTGATGTCGCGATCTCGATCGGGACCTCGGGAACCGCGTTCGCGGTCAGCCTCGTGCCTGCCGCTGATCCATCCGGCGCGGTCGCCGGTTTCGCGGACGCGACCGGGCGCTTCCTGCCGCTAGTGTGCACGGTCAACGCGGCCCTGGTGCTGTCAGCGGCAGCCGCCATGGCGGGCACGGACATCGACGGCCTGTCCGGCCTGGCGCTGGCTGCCGAGGCGGGCGCTGGCGGACTGACCCTGCTGCCCTACCTGGATGGCGAGCGCACGCCGGACCGGCCCGGTGCGACCGGGGTCATCCGGGGGCTGACGACTCAGAACGCATCCAGGCAGAACCTGGCCCGGGCGGCCGTCGAAGCGGTTCTCGCCTCGCTGGCCGATGCCGCTGACCTGCTGGCCGGGCAGGGCGTGCCCATCCGGCGGGTGCTCCTGATCGGCGGGGGCTCGCGGTCCGAGGCGGTGCGCGTGCTGGCGCCGGGCATCTTCGGCACGCCGGTGCTCGTGCCCGAGCCAGCGGAATACGTCGCGCGCGGCGCTGCCCGCCAGGCCGCGTGGGCGCTGGCCGGGACACCGGAGCCGCCGCACTGGCCACCTCGGCGGTCGGCCGTCGAGTACAGCGGGCCGGCCGAGCCGGAAATCCGCGTCAGGCACGCCGCCCTGCGAGACGACACCGCAACCTGGAACGAAGGGACCCGCACATGACCACGGAACGCTACGCACCGGCACCAGCCGACCGGTTCTCGTTCGGCATCTGGACCGTCGGATGGCAGGGGGTCGACGTCTTCGGATCGGCGATCCGCCCGCCGATGCCTGCCGACCGCGCCGTCCGCAAGCTGGCCGAGATCGGCGCGTACGGCGTGAACTTCCATGACAATGACGTGTTCGACTTCGACGCCACCGAGGCTGAACGGGATCAGCAGATTGCCGCGTTCCGGGCCGCCGCTAGACGAGACCGGTCTGGTGGTGACCACCGCGACCACGAACCTGTTCTCGCACCCGATCTTCAAGGAGGGCGGGTTCACCGCCAACGACCGGGAGGTGCGCCGGTTCGCGCTGGCCAAGGTCATGCGGAACCTCGACCTCGCCGCCGAGCTCGGCGCCCGGGTCTACGTGTGCTGGGGCGGGCGCGACGGCGCGGACTCCGGGGCCGCCAAGGACATCCGTGCGGCGCTCGACCGGTGCAAGGAGGCGTTCGACATCCTCTGCCAGTACGTGCTCGACCACGGATACGACCTGAGGTTCGCGATCGAGCCGAAGCCGAACGAGCCGCGCGGCGACATCCTGCTGCCCACCGCCGGTCACGCGCTGGCGTTCATCACCGAGCTCGAGCATCCCGAGCTCGTGGGCCTCAACCCCGAGGTCGGGCACGAGGAGATGTCCGGGCTGAACTACGCGCACGCGATTACCCAGGCGCTGTGGCACGGCAAGCTGTTCCACATTGACCTGAACGGCCAGCATGGCCCGCGCTACGACCAGGATCTGAGGTTTGGCGCCGGCAACGCCCGCGGCGCGTTCTGGGTCGTCGACGCCCTGCAGTCGGGAGGATATGACGGGCCGGTGCACTTTGACTTCAAGCCACCGCGCACCGAGGACGACGGCGGGGTCTGGGAATCGGCGGCGGCTTGCATGCGCAACTACCTCATCCTGCGGGAGAAGGTCCGCGCGTTCCGCGCCGATCCCGAGGTCGCCGACGCGCTGCGCGCCGCGCGGGTCCCCGACCTCTCGCTGCCGACCCTGTCCGACGGCGAGACCTGGCGCGACGTCCGCGGATACACCCCCGACATAGCCGCACTCGGCCAGCGAGGAATGGCGTTCGAGCGCCTCGACCAGCTCGCCCTGGAGTACCTCTACGGCGTCAGGTAGGCCGGCTGCGCCGCCTGCCGCGCACCCCGCGGGCATTCCGCGGTGCCGGCGGCGATGGCCAGTAGGGTGGTTTCCGTGGAAATGCGGATTCTGGGCAGGACAGGAAGGCCCGTCTCGGCTATCGGCCTTGGCACCTGGCAGCTGGGAGCCGACTGGGGCGAGGTCGGCGAGTCCGAGGCGCTCGCCGTGCTTGACGCGGCGGCCGAATCGGGGATCACCTTCCTCGACACCGCGGACGTCTACGGCGACGGCCGCAGCGAACGGCTGATCGGCCAGTTCCTGGCCAGCAACCCGGGACTGCCGATGATGGTGGCCACCAAGATGGGCCGCCGGGTGGACCAGGACCCCGCGCTCTACACCCCGGCTAACTTCCGCTCCTGGACCGACCGGTCTCGCGCCAACCTGCGCTTGGACAGACTCGACCTGGTCCAGCTGCACTGCCCGCCGACGTCGGTCTACTCGCTCGATGCGGTTTATGACGCCCTCGACGAGCTGGTCGCTGAGCAGTGCATCGCCGCGTACGGGGTCAGCGTCGAGACCTGCGACCAGGCGCTGGCCGCGATCGCCCGGCCGGGCATCGCGGCCGTCCAGATCATCCTCAATGCGTTCCGGCGCAAGCCCCTGGACCGGGTGCTGCCTGCCGCGCAGTCGGCCGGAATAGGGATTATCGCCCGAGTCCCGCTCGCCTCAGGCCTGCTGTCGGGCGGATACTCCCATCGCACCACCTTCGCGGCGGCCGACCATCGCTCGTTCAACCGCCATGGCGAAGCATTCGATGTCGGGGAAACCTTCTCAGGCGTCGATTTCGACACCGGAGTGGACGCGGCAGGGGAGTTTGCTGCGCTGGCACCGGCCGGCACTACCCCGGCTCAGGCGGCACTCCGCTGGGTCATCCAGCAGCCCGGTGTTACGACCGTGATTCCTGGCGCACGGAACCCGGAGCAGGTGCGGCAGAATGCCGCTGCCTCGGAGCTGCCACCGTTCACCGACGCCGGGCTCAGCGCCATCAGGGACCTCTACGACCAGCGCATCCGGGCGCAGGTCCGCGACCGCTGGTGACACGGCTGCCGGTCAGGCCACCAGCGGTTGTCTTCGACAACGACGGCCTGCTGCTGGACACCGAGCCCTGCTGGACCTCGGCTCAGGAGGTGCTCTTCGGGTCGTACGGGCAGACGTTCGACGTGGCGGCCAAGCGCGCGCTGGTCGGGACCTCCCCGCGAACCGCGGCCCCGATACTCGAGCGGCTGCTCGCCATGCCGCACCGCGGCCGCCAACTCAGCGACGAGATGTACACCCTGGCGCTGGCTGAGATCAGCGCGGGGGCCCGGCCCAGGCCAGGCGCGGTCGAGCTGGTCGCCAGGCTCCGGCTGGCCGGGGTGGCCGTCGCGGTTGCGTCGAACGCGCCGCGCCGCCACCTGCTGGCGGGACTGCGCAGGGTCGGGTTGCAGGAGGCGTTCGACGTCGTCCTGGGTGTCGACGACGTCCGCAACCCGAAGCCGGCCCCTGACCTGTACGTGGCCGCGTGCCGGGCGCTGAGGGCGGCCCCCGCGGCGGCGGTCGCGCTGGAAGACTCCCCGCCGGGCGTCGCGGCGGCCCGGGCGGCCGGCCTGCGCGTGATCGGGATACCGTCGATTCCCGGCGTGGTCCTGGACGCGGATCTGGTCGCGGGCAGCCTGGCCGAGGCTGCGGTGTACCGGGCGGTCGGCCTCGAGCCCTGACCGTTTTGGCAGGTCACTCCGCCGCTAGGAGCACAATGTGGGTATGACTGCTGTGTCCGGCACTGACCAGGCTGCTCAGCGTGTCCCTGGCGGGGCCGTACCGGCCGTCGACCCGATGATGGTCACGGTGTCCCGGCTGGCCGTGAGCTTCGGGAGGGTCCGCGCCCTCGACGGGATCGACCTGGCGATCAAGCCGGGCGAAGTGATCGCCCTGGCCGGAGAGAACGGCGCGGGCAAGACCACGCTCGTGCGCTGCCTGGCCGGCGACATGGCGCCGACCAGCGGGGAGATACTGCTGGGCGGCAAGCCGCTGCCGCCCGATCCGCTGACGGTGGCCAGGCACGGCGTCGGCGTCGTCTGGCAGGATCTGTCGCTCTGCGACAACCTCGACATCGCCTCGAACCTGATGCTCGGGCGGGAACGACGCCGCCAGCTGATGTCCGATGTCCGGATGCACGCCGACGCGGCGGCCGTCCTGACCCGGCTCGGCATCCGCCTCACCGACACCACGCGCAGCGTCCGCTCGCTGTCGGGCGGCCAGCGGCAACTCGTCGCCATCGCCAGGGCGATGGCCGGCCAGCCGTCGCTGCTCCTACTCGACGAGCCGACCGCGTCGCTCAGTTTCCGGCACGCGGCGCAGGTCGAGGAGCTCATCACGGCCCTGCGCGACAGTGCCACCACGATCGTGATCGCCTGCCACGACATCGACATGATGCTCCGGCTGGCCGACCGGATCGTCGTGATGCGACACGGCCGGGTAGCGGCCGAAGTCGACCCGGCGGTCGTCCACCGCGACGAGGTCGCGGCGCTGCTGTCCGGCCAGGAACTCGACTGGTCGGCCCGGCGCCAGCTGACCAGGCTGCACGGTCTGACGGGCAGGCTGGTCGCCGCCGATCCGTCGTCCAGCCTGTCGCTGATCCTGTCCGCCCTCGGGGCCGCGCTCGGCTCGGAGCGGCTCTGCATCCACCTGGCCGCCGGCCAGGAGCTCGAATGCAGTGCCGCCATCGGCCTGCCGGAGCCGCTGCTGACCGCGTGGGCCACGCTGCCTGCTGGTGCCGCCGGCGGCCCGGCGGGCCTGGCCGCGGCAACGGGCAGGCCGGTGATCGTGCCGGACGCGCAGGCTGGCTGGACGCCGTTCACCAGGCTCGCGGCCGCCTCCGGGGTGGCCAGCTCGTGGTCGGTGCCCGTGCTGGCCAGGGACGGCCTGACCGGGGTGATCACGGTCTTCCGCGACGCGACCGGCGAGCCGGAACGCGATCAGCTCGAGCTGGTCACCGTCTACGCCGGTTATGCGGCGAGCGCGATCGAGCGGGACCGGCTGCTGGACGAGGTGACCGAGCGCAACCGCGTCCTGGAGACGATCAGGGAGGTGCTCGAGACGCTGGCCGGACCGATCCCGGTCGGCGAGGGCCTCGCGCTGGCGCTCGAGTCCCTGTGCCGGGGCCTGCAGGCGGCCGAGGTCACGCTGCTGACCTCGACCGACGACGGCACGCTCCGGCCCCGCGGCAGCGCCGCGCACCCGGCGCCGCAGCATGGGGGCACCAGCGCTCCGGGGCGGGCCACCGCGCTGGCCGCCGAGCTGCTCGCCGGTCACGGGCAGCACGGCGCCGCCCGGCAGCTCCCCGGCGACGACGGGCAGTGGTACCTCGCGGTCACGTTCTCCGCTCCCGGCGGCCCGTGCGTCCTGCTTGCCCGCTGGCGGTCCGGGCCGCCGATGTCGGAGGCCACGGTCCTGATGGAGGACGCCGCGCACTCGCTGCGGCTCGCGCTCGAGCGCGAGCAGGCCGGGATCGCGCTCCAGGAGGCCGCGGCGCTGCGCCGGTCGCAGGAACTGCAGCGCGACTTCCTGTCCCGGCTCAGCCACGAGCTGCGGACCCCGCTGACGGCGATCCGCGGCTACGCGACCAGCCTGCTCCAGCCCGACGTCACGTGGGATGCCGAGTCGCAGCAGCGGTTCCTGCATACCATCGCCGCCGAGTCCAACCGGCTCGGCCGCCTGGTCGACGACCTGCTCGACTTCTCGGTGATCGAGCTCGGCATCCTGCGGCTGCAGCCGGACTGGTGCGACATCGGACTGGTGCTCGAGGCGGCGGCCGCCTGCCTGCCGCCCGAGGGCGCGGCGATGGTCGAGCTGGCCTGCGCACCGGACCTTCCGGTGGTCTGGGCCGACCACGACCGGCTCGAGCAGGTCTTCGTGAACCTGCTCGGCAATGCCGTCGGCCATAATCCGCCGGGGACACCGGTGCGCGTGCGGGCCGAGTCCGCGGATCACGGCTCGGTCGCGATCACCGTCACCGACGAGGGGGTCGGCCTGCCGGCGGAGATGGCGGCCGCGCCCTTCGAGCCACGTCGCGCACCGAACCGGACCAGGACGGCGGGTGCCGGGCTGGGCCTGTCCATCGCGCGCGGTATCGTGACCGCCCACGGCGGGCTGCTGGCGGTCCGGCCGTCGCCGACGGGCGCGAGCTTCCTGGTCCGGCTGCCGGTCGAGGATGGCAGCCAGGCCGAGGGGAAGGGGGCGGTCGCCGGTGGCCGAGCAGGTCGCTAGGACGCGAGCGCTCGTGGTCGAGGACGATCCGAACATCGTCGACCTGATCAGGTCCAACCTCGCCGTGCGCGGCTTCGACACGGTGGTGTCGGCGGACGGCTCCCGCGCGCTCCAGCTGCTCGACACCGAGCAGCCCGACATCGTCCTGCTCGACCTGATGCTCCCGGAAGCAGATGGTTTCGAGCTGTGCCGCCTGATGCGCGAGCGGTCCGGCGTCGCGATCATCGTCGTCTCGGCCCGGGGCGGCGAGCGTGACAAGGTCACCGCGCTGAACATGGGGGCCGACGACTACATGACCAAGCCGTTCAGCATCGAGGAGCTGCTCGCGCGGATCGCCGCCACGTTGCGCCGGACCAGGCCCGCGGTGCCGAGCGACGACGTGCCGCAGGTCATCGACATCGGGGTGCTGCGGATCGACCTGGTCAGCGAGCAGGTGTTCCGGCGTGGCGAGCGGGTGCACCTGACGCCGACCGAGTTCGCCCTGCTGCGCGAGCTGGCCACCAATCGCGGCAAGCTGCTGACCCACGCCCACCTGCTGCGCCGGGTCTGGGGACGCGGCTACGAGACGGAGACCGAGTACGTGCGGGTATACGTCCGCAGGCTCAGGGCGAAGCTGGAAGATGACGGCGGAGCGCCGCTGATCCTGACCCAGCCACGGGCCGGCTATCGGTTCGCCCCGGATTAGGCCCGCGGCGCAAGCAGGGGCAATCTGCGACGGTCCGGGCCAGGGCCGTCCGTCGGCCCAGCCCGGGCCCGGCGCGTGTTTACAGAATTTTCACGGTTAACGCGGGATGTTAACGACCGTGTTCATGATCGGACTTCTAGAGTTCAGTTCAACAGGAGCCGCTGCGGGCATCGCAGACCGGCGCCAATGAATGGCGGCCGCATCCCCGGCCAGGAATGAAACGGGTGGTCTCTTTGCAGCAACTAACCAGGAAAGTCGCCTGGGTGGCGACGGCGGCCAGCATGGCCGTCGTCGCTGCGGCGTGCAGCAGCTCGCCGTCGAGCTCTTCGGGCGGCGGCGGTTCCAGCAACGCAGCGGTGCCGCAGATCTCGGCATCGGACTTCAACAACACCTTCTCCGCCATGACAACGCTGAAGCCGCTGGCCCCGCGGGGCAAGGGCAATGTCGCGGTCATCCTGCCTGACACGGTCTCGTCGGCGCGCTATACCGAATTCGACGCGCCATATCTGACTAAATCGCTTCAGATGGCGGGACTTACGTCTTCTCAGTTCACCGTTCAGAATGCGCAGGGCAGTGACGCCACCGAGCTGAGCGACGCCCAGACGGCCATTACCAAGGGTGCCAGCGTCCTGATCATGGACCCGCTGGACTCGACGGTCGGCGCGTCGATCGAGAAGTACGCGGCGGCGCACGGGGCCGCGGTGATCGACTACGACCGGCTGACCCTCGGCGGCAGCCGCAAGTACTACGTCAGCTTCAACAACGTCAAGGTCGGCAACCTGCTCGGCCAGGGCCTGGTGAGCTGCGTCTCGTCCTGGAAGGTCAAGAAGCCGAACGTGCTGGTCATGTACGGCGACCCGACCGACAACAACGCCACCCTGTTCGGCGACGGCTACAACGCCGTGCTGAACCCGCTGTTCAAGAACGGCACGTACAAGCAGGTTGGCAAGGCGGCCGGTACCTGGGACCCGCCCACCGCGCTGAGTGAGTTCCAGCAGCAGTTCACCGCGCACCCGTCCATCAACGCCGTGCTCACGCCGAACGACGAGAACGCCGCGCCGATCATCACCTACCTGCAGCGCAAGGGTGTCAAGGCCAAGACCTTCCCGGTCACCGGTCAGGACGCGACCCTGGTCGGACTGCAGAACATCCTGGCCGGCTACCAGTGCGGCACCGTTTACAAGCCGATCTACCTGGAGGCACAGGCTGCCGCCGCGCTCGCGATGTACCTGCGGGCCGGGGTCGCCGTTCCGACCACGCTGACCAACGGCCAGACCACGAAGGACTCCAAGGCCAACGTCGACGTTCCGTCGGTGCTCTTGACGCCCACCTGGGTGACCACGTCGAATATGAACTCGACAGTGATCGCCGACAAGTTCGTGCCCGCATCGCAGCTGTGCACGAGCAAGTACAAGGCAGCCTGCACGGCCGCCGGGATCTCGGGGTAGGTAATGAACGCTCGAGGCAGCGAAAGCCTCCGGCAGTGGTAAACATCGGTAAGCCAGACGACGCCCCGTCCGCGCCAGCGGACGGGGCGCCGCCCGGCGCAGACTTCGGCCAGCAGGGCGTGACCGACCCGTCGGCTCCGCTGCTCCGGCTCCGGGGGGTCGGGAAGAGCTTCGGCCCCGTTCATGCGCTCAGCAATGTCGACCTGGACGTCCCGGCCGGTCAGGTGACCGCCCTTGTCGGTGACAACGGCGCGGGCAAGACCACGCTGATCAAGTGCGTCGCGGGCATCTGGGAGGCGAGCAGCGGCCAGATCCTCTGGAACGGCCGCCCGGTCCACATCAGGGGACCGAAGGATGCCACCGCGCTGGGCATCGCGACCGTCTACCAGGACCTGGCCTTGTGCGACAACCTGGACATCGTGCAGAACATGATGCTCGGCCACGAGAAGCTCAGTTACGGGCTGCTGGACGAGATCTCGATGGAGCAGACGGCCAAGCAGACCCTCGCCGACCTGGCCGTCACGACGGTCCGGTCGGTCCGGCAGACCGTCGGATCGCTGTCCGGCGGCCAGCGGCAGTCCGTCGCCGTGGCCAAGGCGGTCATGCTCGACGCCAAGCTAGTGATCATGGACGAGCCGACCGCAGCGCTCGGCGTCAGCCAGACCGAGCTCGTGCTGACCCTGATCACGCGCCTTGCCAGCCGCGGGCACGCCGTGGTAGTTGTCTCGCATAACCTGAATGACGTTTTCCGGGTCGCCGACCGGATCGCGGTGCTGTACCTGGGTCAGCTGGTAGCTCAGGGGCCGGCCTCGGAATTCGACCGCCAGTCGGTCGTGGACATCATGACGACCGGGACGTCTAGCCGTCGCGGCAACGGCGACGGTGGCGAGCCCGCGGGGTCTCGCGGCATGACCAGCGGTCTGGAGGACTGAGCCATGGCATCGGATCGCGGCGATCTCGGTCAGGAGCCGGGCGGCCCGGTCGCGCTGGTGACCGACGAGGAGCGGCTGGAAGGCGCGACCGACCAGGCGGCTCTGGTCAGCAGCTCTCCTGACCTCATCGCCGACTCGCTCGGCGAGTACACGAGGATCTGGCTGCGGCGAGTCCGCAGCGGGGAGAGCGGCATCCTGCCGGTCCTGCTCGGGCTGGTCGCGATCGTTGCCTATTTCCAGATCCGCAACTCTCTCTTCCTGTCCGCCGGCAACCTGGTCAACCTGATCACCCAGGCCGCGTTCATCGTGACGTTCGGCATGGCCGAGGTGTTCGTGCTGCTGCTGGGCGAGATCGACCTGTCGGTCGGCTACAACGGCGCCTGCGGCGCGGTCATCACGCTGTGGATGCTGTCCGGGGCGCATCCCTTCCCGTGGTGGGTCGCCGTGCTGGGCGGCCTCGCGTTCTCCGGCGCCTATTCCGGTATTGAGGGCGTCCTGATCACCTGGCTGCGGCTGCCTTCGTTCGTGGTCACGCTGGCCGGCTCGCTCGGCGGACTCGGTCTGCTGCTGGCGCTCATCGACCTGGCCGCTCCGGGTTCAGGCGGCACGATCCGGCTGAGCAACAACGTGCTGAACGACATCGAGGGCGGCGCCATGAGCCCGCTCGCGGGCTGGATCGTCATGATCGCGGCCGTCGTGCTGTTCGCCGTCTTCATGGTGCTGCGCGACGCCCGCCGCCGGGTGCACAAGCTCGCCGCGCCGCCGGTCAGCGTGACCATCCTGAAGGTCGCCGTGATGGCGATTGCCGGTGTCGTGGTGGTCCTGATCGGCAACACCAACCGCGGCGTCGGGTTCTCGGTGGTAGAAGGCGTGCCCTGGGTGGTCCTGGTCATTCTTGGCCTGCTCGTCACCTGGACGATCCTGCTGAACCGGACCAGGTTCGGCCGGTACGTGTACGCGATCGGCGGCAACGCGGAGGCGGCCAGGCGGGCCGGCGTCAACCTGAGCCGGATCCGGATACTGGCCTTCATCCTCTGCGGCGTCACCGCCGGAATCAGCGGGATCATCTGGGCCTCGCAGCTAGGCGGGATGTCCAGCAACTTCAACGGCGGCCAGTACGTGCTGTTCGGCGTCGCCGCGGCCGTCATCGGCGGTACCAGCCTGTTCGGCGGCCGGGGCCGGATGATCGGCGCGGTGCTGGGCGGCCTGGTGGTCGGCGTCATCTACAACGGCCTTCAGCTGCTCGGCTTCAGCGCTCCGGCCCAGGACATCTGGACGGCCATCGTGCTGCTGGCGGCCGTAACCGTCGACGCGCTCGCCCGCCGCGGCGGCGGCAGCGCGACGACCAGGTAGCCAGTTCCGGGCGGAATACCGGTGATGGCATACTGGTTTGCGCAGTTAAGCGTGCTCCGGGGTCGGTGAAACTCCGAACCGGCGGTGACAGTCCGCGACCCGGCCGAGTCCATCGGCCGGCTGAACCGGTGGAATTCCGGTGCCGACGGTGAAAGTCCGGATGGGAGGCAGCACGCGGCGCGGCCTGGCCCTGCGGGTGCTGCGGCCGTGTCCTGAGCGTCTTTCGCGTTCCCCCGGAGCCTGGAGAAGGCTGGAGGGCGCGGTGTTCACCGGAATCGTCGAGGAGCTCGGCAAGGTTGCCGGGCTCGATCAGTCGCCTGGCTCGGCCAGGATCACCATCTACGGTCCGCTGGTCGCGGCGGGCGCCGCGCCGGGCAGCTCGATCGCCGTCAGCGGGGTCTGCCTGACGGTCACGGAGGCCGACGGCAGCCAGTTCACGGCGGACGTGATGGGCGAGACGCTGGCCAGGTCCACGCTGGGGGCACTGTCTCCCGGCGGCCCGGTCAACCTGGAGCGCCCGGTGCCCGCGGGCGGGCGCCTGGACGGCCACATCGTCCAGGGCCATGTGGACGGCACCGGCGTGATCACCGAAAGCAGGCCGGCGGACCGATGGCACGTGCTGCGGATCTCGATTCCCGCCGAGCTGTCTCGTTATATCGCTGAAAAAGGCTCGGTGGCGGTCGACGGCGTCAGCCTGACCGTGTCCGGGGTCAGCGAGAACCCGGTTCCCGGCCCGGACGACGCGGGCGGCTGGTTCGAGGTGAGCCTGATCCCGGAGACCCTGGCCCGGACCACCCTCGGCTCGGTCGCCGTCGGCGACCAGGTCAACCTCGAGGTCGACGTGATCGCCAAGTACGTCGAGCGGCTGCTGGCGGGTGAGCGGCGATGAGCGGCCGGCAGCCGCACCAGGTCGACGGCGTCGTCCTGGACAGCGTGGAGCGCGCGATCGCCGACATCGCGGCCGGCCGGCCGGTCGTCGTCCTCGATGACGCCGACCGGGAGAACGAGGGCGACATCATCTTCGCCGCCAGCAAGGCAACGCCCGCCCTGCTCGCGTTCACGACCCGGCACACCAGCGGTGTCATCTGCGTGCCGATGCTGGGCGAGGAGCTCGACCGGCTCCAGCTGCCGCTGATGACCACGCAGAACAACGAGCGGATGCGGACCGCCTTCACGGTCAGCGTGGACGCGCGCGACGGCGTCACGACCGGGATCTCCGCGGCCGACCGGGCCAGGACGGTGCGGACGCTGGTCGACTCGGCGACCGAGCCTTACGAGCTGGTCAGGCCGGGGCACGTGTTCCCGCTGCGGTACACCACCGGGGGCGTGCTGCGCCGGCCGGGCCACACGGAGGCAGCGGTCGACCTGGCCCGGCTGGCCGGGCTGACGCCGGCCGGCGTGCTGGCCGAGGTCGTCAACGACGACGGGACGATGACCAGGCTGCCGGGGCTGCGCGCGTTCGCCGACGACCACGGCCTGGCGCTGATCTCCATCGCCCAGCTGATCGACTTCCGCCGCCACTCCGAGCGGATGGTCAGCCGGGTAGTGCAGACCCCCATCCCGAATTCCTACGGGCTGTGGCAGGCGATCGGCTACCTGAACTCGATGGACGGGACCGAGCACCTGGCGCTGGTGCTCGGTGACCTCGAGCCTGCCGATCCCGCCCGTGCTGGCGACGGCTCGCCGGCCAGGGACGTGCTGGTCAGGATGCACTCGGAGTGCCTGACCGGCGACGTGTTCGGCTCGCAGCGGTGTGACTGCGGTACCCAGCTGAACGCGGCCATGGCGGCGATCGCGGCCGAGGGCCGCGGCATCGTGGTGTACCTGCGCGGCCACGAGGGCCGAGGCATCGGCCTGCTCAGCAAGCTGCAGGCCTACCAGCTCCAGGACGCGGGCGCGGACACGGTCGACGCCAACACCGAGCTCGGCTTCCCGGTGGATGCCAGGGAGTACTCCACCGGCGCGCAGATCCTCACCGACCTCGGGGTCAGCTCGCTGCGGCTGCTGACCAACAACCCGGCGAAGATCAAGGGGCTGTCCGATTACGGGCTGAAGGTCACCGGGACAGTGTCGCTTCCGGTCACCGCGACACCGCACAACCTGCGGTACCTGATCGCCAAGCGGGACCGGCTCGGCCACCTGATCGAGCTGTCCGAGCCCGCGGCCGGGCGGCCGGCCGCCGCCGTAGGACCGGCCCCGGAGGTCGGCATCGCCCGCGCGGCGGCGGGAGGCGGACAGTGAGCGGCACCGGCCGCCCCGATGCGGTGCCGGTCCGGGCGGCCGGCCTGCGGCTGGCCATCGCGGCGACCCGCTGGAACCCCGAGATCACCGATGCTCTGCTCGACCGGGCCCTGGCCGCCGCACGCGCGTGCGGCGTCGGCGATCCCGCCGTGGTCCGGGTGGCAGGCGCCGTCGAGCTGCCGGTAGTCGCAGCCGCCCTGGCCAGGCAGCATGACGCCGTGGCGTGCCTGGGGACGGTGATCAGGGGCGGCACGCCGCACTTCGAGTACGTCTGCGACGCCGTGACCTACGGGCTGACCCGGGTCGCGCTCGATACCGGGACGCCGGTCGGCAACGGAGTCCTGACCTGTGACACGATCACGCAGGCCAGGGATAGATCGGGCGGGCCGGGTAGTGCGGAGGACAAGGGCTGGGAAGCGGTCATCGCGGCACTCGACACGGCGCTCGTGCTGCGTGACCTGTCCAGCCCGAGCGGCCTTCCTGACCTGCGAACGGCCGGGATGGGGGCTGACTAGCCCGGCCGAGGACCGGGTCGGCTACCCTGATGTTAGGGTAACCTAACTCGACCGATGGCTGACCCCGAGCCCGAGAAGGATCGCTGCTGATGATCGCCACGCTCGTCATATTCCTGCGCGAGGGAGTGGAGGCGAGCATGATCGTCGCGATCCTGCTCGCCTATCTCAGCCGCAGCGGGCAGCGGCGGCATTTCCGGGACGTGTTCGCCGGCGTCGCGGCCGCGCTGGTGCTGGCCGGCGCGGGCGGGATCATCGCCTACTTCACGATCAGGACCTACGCGGACTCGCGGGTCCAGACCATCTTCGAGACCGCGACGTACCTGCTCGCGGCGGTCCTGCTGACCTACATGACGTTCTGGATGCGCTCGCACGCCAGGGGCCTGAAGTCCGAGCTGCAGTCCCGCGCCGACGCGGTCCTCGCCTCGCACGGGCAGCGCGCGGCGGCGCCCGCGGCGGTCGCGGCGCCGCCGGCCGCCGACGCGGCGATGAGCCGGGGCACCCGGGCTGGCCTGGCCCTGTTGGCCTTCCAGGCGGTCGGCCGGGAAGGTGTCGAGACCGTCGTCTTCACGCTGGCGATCGCGTTCTCCAGCACCCAGCGCGGCGGCCTGCTCACCGGAGCGGTCATCGGCCTGGCGATCGCGATGGTGATCGCGTTCGTCATGTACAAGCTCGGGCACCGGATCAACATCGGCCGGTTCTTCACGATCGTCGGCGCGCTGCTGATGGTCTTCGCGGCTGGTCTGCTGGTCGACGCGGTGCAGAACATGCAGGAACTCGGCTGGCTGCCCGGGGCATCGCACCAGCTGTGGCACACCGGCGCCATTCTGAACGAGGACAGCGCGCTCGGTGACATCGCGCACAGCTTCCTGGGTTACGCGCAGAGCCCCACCGTGCTGCAGGCCGTCGTGTACCTGGCCTACCTGGCGTGCGTGCTCTTTGCCTTCTTCGGGGTCAGGCAGCGGATCGGACGGCGGACCGCGACGCGGTGACGGTGTCAGTGGCCTGGCGTCCGGCGCGGCCGGGCCCGCGGCGGCCGGGTCGCTGAACCAGGCAGAACCGACGTACGCTGAGTTTCTAGCTGAGAGCGGGTGAGCCCACGGTGCGAGACATCCTCGACCAGGTCATCAAGTGGTGGGATGCCGGGGAGACGTTCGGGCTGGCCACCGTGGTCCGCACGTTCAGCAGCGCGCCGCGTGAGCCTGGCGCGGCACTCGCGGTCTCGACCGGCGGCGAGGTCGTCGGCAGCGTCTCGGGCGGCTGCGTCGAGGGGGCCGTCTACGAACTGTCCGGCGACGTCACCGCGACCGGCCAGCCGGTGCTGCAGCGGTACGGCGTCAGTGACGACACGGCGTTCAGTGTGGGCCTGACCTGCGGCGGCATCATCGACATCTTCGTCGAGCCGGTGAGCAGGGAGGCTTACCCCGAGCTCGGTGAGATCGCCGAGGCGGTGCGGGCGGGCCAGCCCGTGGCGGTCGCCACAGTGATCGAGGGACCCGGCCAGATCGGTGCCCGCCGCGTCATCTGGCCCGCCGAGAGTGAGCCGGACGCGAGCGAGCGGGACGCGGGCGAGCCGGACGCGGGCGAGCCGGACGCGGGTCAGCCGGTCCGGGGCGTCGCGATCGCGACCGGGACGCTCGGGTCGGGCGACCGGCTCGATCAGGCCGTCGACGACGACGCCAGGGGGATGCTCGCGCAGGGCCTGACCGGCGTCCGCCACTACGGCGCGGACGGCGAGCGCCGGATGGACGAGCTTTCTGTGTTCGTGCAGTCGTTCGCGCCGCCGCCCAGGATGCTGGTGTTCGGCGCGATCGACTTCGCTGCCGCGGTGGCCAGGATCGGCAAGTTCCTCGGCTACCGGGTCACGGTCTGTGACGCTCGGCCGGTCTTCGCCACCACGGCCAGGTTCCCCGACGCGGACGAGGTCATCACGGACTGGCCGCACCGCTACCTGTCTAGCGTCACGACCGACGAGCGGACAGTTATCTGCGTGCTGACCCACGACCCGAAGTTCGACGTTCCCGTGCTCGAGGTGGCGCTGCGCGCGCCCGCGGCCTACATCGGCGCGATGGGCAGCAGGCGGACCCACGAGGACCGGCTCGACCGGCTGCGCGAGGCCGGGATGTCGGAGGCCGAGCTGGCCAGGCTGCGTTCCCCGGTCGGGCTCGATCTCGGCGCCCGCACGCCCGAGGAGACGGCGGTCGCGATCGCGGCCGAGCTGATCCAGCTCCGCTGGGGCGGCTCGGGCCAGCCGCTGACCTCGACCGCCGGCCGCATCCACCACGACTGACCGGCCGGCTGCTCCGTCGCCGCGCCTTCCATGATCGTGGCGGATTGACCGCGCTGTAACACGGAAACTCGCCATGAACATGCGGGAGCGGGTAAGCGCGCCGGGGCTACGCTTGGGCTCGTGCGGGACGATGACGTGAGCGCGGGGTACCTGGAGCACTCCAGCGTCGCCGGGCTGCTCCTCGCGGCCGGCGAGGGGAGCCGGCTCGGGCAGCCGAAGGCGCTCGTCGAGCTGGGCGGCATGACGCTGGCCGAGCGCGGGGTCGCGCTGCTGCGCGACGGGGGAGCGGACCCGGTGATCATGGTGACCGGCGCCGCGCCGGTCAGCCTGCCCGGGGTGATCGAGGCCCACAACCCTGACTGGCGGACCGGCATGGGCAGCTCGCTCAGGGAGGGCCTGCAGACGCTGCCTGCCGACCGGGACGCGGTCGTGATCGCCCTCGTCGACCAGCCGATGATCAGCCCGGCAGTGGTGCGGCGGCTGATCGCGGCGTTCCTGGCCGGGGCCGAGGTGGCGGTCGCCTGCTATCAGGGTCGGCCGCGCAACCCGGTCCTGATCGCCAGGACGCACTGGGCCGCGGCCGCGGCCGCGGCGCGGGGAGATGCCGGCGCCCGGGGGTTCCTGCGCGCCCACTCCGAGCTCGTGACGGCCGTGGAGTGCGGCGACATCGGCCGGCCGGACGACCTCGACACGCCCGACGACCTGGCCCGGATCGCGGGCCTGTTCCACGGCCAGGCCGCCCGCCGGGACTGAGCGGCGCCTGAGCGCCCGTGACTCATCCAGGCCTGGCGCCGGACGCGGGACGTCGAAGACGGACAAGCAGCGACGCATGCCCGGCCGAACCGGGCTGCGACCCCGCGGTCAGGAGCGGAGCACCTGGATGCCCCAGGTGTGGGTGACGCTGTCGGCCGGAGCCAACGTCAGCCGGCCCTCGCCGCTGACGAAGGCGTTCGGCGGGCAGGTCATCGGCTCGATGGCCAGCGCGCGGCGGCGATGCCCGGCGGCGAGCCCGTCTCCGGTGAAGACCTGCAGCCAGTCATAGCCCGCCCCGGCCCACAGCCCGAGCCGCATCCCCCCGCTGGCCAGAACCGCCCACGCCAGTCCTGAGTCGTCCCTGGTCAGCCCGGTCAGCGCGTGATCAAGCCGGGTATCGCCGATCGGGCGGGAGGTTCGGAAGTCGTAGGGCGAGCCTTGGACGTCCTCAGCCGGTCCTGACGGGATCCCCTGGTCATCAGTAGGCAGCCAGCGCGCGGCCGGGACCTCAAGCTCGCAGTCGTCCACGAGCGGCACGCCGGTGGTGAGGTACGGATGACAGCCCGTGCCGTACGGGGCGGGCCGGAGCCGGCGTTCCACGCCGTGACGGCGACGTGCAGCCCCGACAGGGGATCGAGCAGATAGCTGACCGACAGCTCCAGGCAGAACGGGTAACCTGGCCGGCCGTGCAGCACGTGAGTCAGCGTGACCTGGTCGGGCGTGATGGCCGCCGGCGCGTGAGCAGCGAGTTCCCAGTTCGCCCAGCGGGTGAGGCCGTGGATGGCATTACCGCGGGCGGCCTCGCTCAGCTCCAGCTGATGCGTCTCGCCGTTGAATTCGTACCGGCCGCCCGCGATCCGGTTCGGCCACGGCGCGAGCAGCTGGCCGGCGCCCGCAGGCGGCAGCTCGTCTGGCTCGTACCCGGTGATCAGGGGCTGATCCCGGTACGTCAGCCGGCGCAGGCCGGCGCCAAGCTCGGTGACGCAGGCCTGGTAGTCGCCGGCCTGGATGTAGTACTGGGTACCGGTGAGCGGGACCGGCTCGGCGGACATGATCGTCTGGGCTGGCTCACGCAGGCCGCTCGAGCCGGTCAGGTCGCCCGGGTCCGTCGGCCCTGCCTGGCCGGCCGGATCGGCCGGGTCGGCCAGCTCGCCCGACCTGACCGGCTCGGCCAGGTCAGCGTGCTCGGGCAGACGGTCATGCGTGCTCGGGTCCTCGACCTCTGCGGGATCCGGCGGGTCGGCTGGCGCGGTCATGAGTCCCATCATGGCGGTTGGCCGGCGCCTCGGCGCGGCTACCCGGGTGCCTGGTGCGACATATCCCGGTTGCGGCCTACCAGAAGCTAACAAATCAGACTGAATTCTCACGACCGCTTGTGCCGCGTTCATGATCACGGAATCCTCTCGGCAGATCCCGCAGAAAGGCTTCCGTGATCATGGCCCGGGGCGCCGGGATCGCTAGGGGCGGGGTGCGAGGACGCCAGTCCTGACCGCCTCGGCGGCTAGCACGCCGAAGAGGTAGAAGTAGGCCGATTCCTCGTCCTGGAAGACCCGGATCTCGTGCCTGGCACCGGCCAGCGAGTTGAACACCTCGAAACCGTCGTCGGTGCTGACCAGGCACATGGCTCCTTCGACGTCCTCGCCGATGGCGTAGGCGCTCGCCGGTATGCCGGCCTGGGCCGCGAGGTCCGAGAAGATCCGCTGGGTCGGGAGCCGGCGCCTGGAGGCCCGCCGGCGTCGTGGCGTCGGCTGCGCCTCGGGCCCGGCCGGGCCGGGCGCCGGAGTAGTGGCGGTGGCGGTGGCGTTGGCGGCGTCGGGGGTTTCCGGGCGGGCTCGGACCGGAGCTGCCCAGGTGCCCGTGCTGGCCGGCGGCGTCGCCGTGAGGGCCGCCTCCGGACCGAGCGGACGCACGTCGCGGCGCACCTGAGCCGGGGCGCCCGGCGATGAGCCGGCCGGGGCGCTGGTCGTGGGGCCGGCCGCCGTCGGCAGGGGCAGTTCGAGCTGATCGAGCATGTAAGTGGCGGGATGCGCGTCGGCATGCGCGGGTTCGACCAGCGTGCGGACGGCCCGGCCGTCGTGGGCAACCCCGTTGACCGTCTCGCCAGGCTCTGGCGCCGCTGGCCCGCGGCGAGGCGGCACCGACGGCTGGCTGGAGCCCAGCTGGTCCGCGCCGTCCGGCTCCGGACCCAGGTGATGGGCCGGCGGCGGGACGGCTGACGGCCTGGCGGATCCGGCCGGCATCGGCAGCGGAACGCCGTGAACGGGCGCATTCTCGAGCACTGATGCCGCCTGGGCCTGCGGCGCGGCCTGGGCCTGCGGCGCGGCCTGGGCCGGTGGCGCGGCCTGGGCCGGTGGCGCGGCCTGGGCCTGCGGTGCGGCCTGGGCCTGCGGGCCGGGCTCGGCCCGTGGTGCGGCCTGGGCCCGCGGCACGGGCTGGGCCTGCGGACCGGCGTGGCCCTGCGGTGCGGGGTGGCCCTGCGGTGCGGGGTGGGCCTGCGGCGCGGGTGTGGCCTGGGTCTGCGGCACGGGCGCGCTGTCCGGCACGGGCTTGACCGGCGTCATGGCGTGAGCTGCTGGCGTGGCCTGGGTCTGCGGCACGGGCGCGCTGTCCGGCATGGGCTTGACCGGCGTCATGGCGTGAGCTGCTGGCGTGGCCTGGGCCGGCGTATCGTGCGCGACCGGTGGCGACGCGGCCACCGATACCGGGCGAGCCGCCTGGGCCTGGGGTCCGGCCTGGGCCTGGGGTCCGGCCTGGATCTGGGGTCCGGCCTGGGCCTGGGGTCCGGCCTGAGCCGGTGACGGCGGCGCCTCGGCGGCCGGCGGAGCCGCGGCCTGAGCTGGCCGTGGTGGCGGAACGTGCGCGTGCGGCGTCCACGATGGCACGGCGATGGCGTTATCGCCGCCATGGCTCCCGGCTCCGGATGGCTCCGAGAGGCCGGCCGGAGTGAGCGGGATGGGCGCTGCGGCCGGCCCGGGCACGGAACCGGGCTCTGCCCGCCTGCCTGCCGGTCCGGCCGCGAGTCCGGGTCCGGAAGCCTCTGCGGGCGCGCGGACTGGCCCGCCTGCCGGTCCGGTCGCGAGTCCGGTGGCCGCGGGCGCGCGGACTGGCCCGGGAGCTGGCCCGCCTGCCGGTCCGGCCGCAGTCCGGCTCGCTGATCCGGCCGTGGGACCGGCGGCGGCCGAGGAGCCTGGGGCCCCATGCTTGGGCTGGCTCTTCTTGCTGCGGCGCGCCGCGGCGCTGGCCGCGCGCATCGCCTCGGCCTCAAGCGGGAGCGGCGGCTCGTCGACCGCCGGGATGGACACGCGGGACTGGTCCGGGCCGCTGGGTAGTTCTGGCTCGGCTGGGCCCGGGCCGCCCGCCGGCGCGAGCGGCGTGCTCTGGCCGGCGCCTCGCCAGCGGCGGCCCGTAGCCGGTCGGCTGGCTGGGCGCTCCGGAGGCCGGGCCGGTTCGCGAGTCGCCGCCGCCGTCACCGTCGCCGCGGAGCGGCAGCCGCTGCTCGACGATGTCGGTGACTTCCTGGCGCGGAGTGATCAGCTCGAAGACACCGCGGTCGACTTCCCAGAAGCCGAGTTGCTCGGCCCGGAACGCATCGTGGCCCAGGTAGGCGATATGCAGGCGGTCGGTGAGATCGTCCAGCACGACGCAGCGCTCGCCACGGAAGGTGCCGACCGGACGTGACTGGTAGAGCATCTGCACGTCGGTGCGGCTGACTTTCTTGCGCCAGTGCCCCGTGGCCGGCTCGAAGTGCAGGTCCTCGGGCGGCGGGCAGGCCGCGAACAGGACCACGCCGGCATCGTCAGGGCCGACGCCAGCCTCGTAGGGCGCCCCTTGGTAGCTGGCCATCAGCCGGTATCGCATCTCGTTCAGACCCCCTCGGCTGGCCGCAGCCAGACCTGCCCGTCGTACCGTGCGATGAAGTCTGCCTGACCCTGCGCGATCCGGTAAATCTCGGCCCCGACCGGAATCGGCATCAGGTCCACATAGAACTCGGGGATGGGGCGGCTGGGCCAGGACGTATAGCCGGTACCGGTGAACGGCGGCTTTCCGGTCCAGTCGCCGCCGCGCTCGACGGAGTACGGAATCTGGTACTCCTCCAGTGTGGCCGATGTCCACCGGAGCACGTAGAGCTCCGTCATGTCCAGCCTGAACTCAGAGCCGTCGTAGCCGAGGTCGAGTGCGGTGTAGAAGTCGGCCGGCTCGGTGAACGAGGTGTCGGCGGCCCGGTAGACGAAGCCGGCGATGACCGCCCGGCGGCCGGTCAGGTATGGCTCAACGAGCCGCGGCGGGATCGGCTTCTGCATCAGCGTTCCCGTCTCGACGACCGGCGGTGCCTGAGAATTGTTCCGCACACGCTCCCCTGTGGTCTGACTGAGATGCAGTTCAATGAAACTCTGAAATCGCGCGTTGAGTGTCCAACTTGGCGCGAGAACTAGAAGTGAGAACTAGAACTGCGTCGGGCGCCAGATTACTAGTGCCGGATCCGTCTGGGTTGCCGCGACTAGATTAAGATGCCGGATTGCCGCAGCACAGCCCTCCTGTGCGGAGTGCCCCGATGCCGTCGAACTACAGTGGGGCTGTGCCCGGGATCAGCGGTGGCGACCCATCGTTCCGCGACGACGACGGCTCGGCTGAGCCCGGCGTGACCGCGGCCATCGAGGCTTTCGCGGCAGGCGAGGGCACCGAGCGGGAGGTGCTGGCGGCGCTGGCCGTCGGCCGGCTGCTGGTGCCCGTGGTCGCAGTGCTGCCCGGCGCGACCGCGGCCGGCCAGCCCCCGCAGGAGGGCTCGCGGCTGGCGGGCCAGGGCGAGAAGGCCAGCGAGATGGCGCTGCCGATGCTGATCGGGCTGGACGGCCGCCGGGCGATACCTGCCTTCACCTCGCAGGAATCGATGCGCCGCTGGCAGGCGGATGCCCGCCCCGTGCCAGCCGCCGCGCGCCAGGTCTGGCAGGCGGCCACCCAGGACTCCTGCGCGGTCATCATCGACGTGGCCGGCCCCGTGCCGCTGGCCGTCGAGGGTGCCCGGCTCGCGGCGCTGGCCCGCGGCGAGGCCGTCCCGGCCCCCTGGGCCGATCCTGACGTGCACGAGGTGGTGTCCGACGAGCTGGCCGGCCAGCTGGCCATCGCGTCGTTCGAGCTGCGGCCTGGTGACGCCGAGCGCGATCTGATCATCGCGCTGACGTTGTCTCCTGGCAGCGGGGGAAACGACGTCGCCGGGCTGGCGGCCGAGGTCGGGAACGCGGTGATGTCGCGGCTGGGCGGCCGGCTGCGGCGCGGTGTCGCCATCTGGCTCGGCAGTAGCCAGCCAGCGGGGTAGCGGGCCATGGCAAGATCGACTGCATGCTGCGCTGGCTGACTGCCGGGGAATCGCATGGCCGGGCGCTGGTGGCCATCTGCGAGGGCATCCCCGCCGGAGTCGAGATATCCACGTCCGACGTGGCCGCCGCGCTGGCTCGGCGGCGCGCCGGATACGGCCGCGGCGCCCGGATGAAGTTCGAGCAGGACGAGGCGGAGATCACCGCCGGGGTCCGGCACGGGCGCACCCTGGGCGGGCCGGTCGCGATCACGGTGGCCAACTCCGAGTGGCCCAAGTGGCAGACGGTGATGTCGGCCGATCCCGTGCCTGCGGATGAGCTCGCCGGGCAGGCCAGGAACGAGCCGCTCACCAGGCCCCGTCCCGGCCACGCCGACCTGGCCGGGATGCAGAAGTACGGCCATGACGACGCCCGCCCAGTGCTGGAACGGGCCAGCGCCAGGGAGACGGCGGCCAGGGTCGCGCTCGGGGAGCTGGCCAGGCGGTTCCTGAGCCAGGCACTCGGAGTTCAGATCGTCAGCCACGTCGTCGCGATCGGCCGCGTCGGAGCGGCTGAGGGCACGCTGCCGGGCCCGGGCGACCTCGCGGCGGTCGACGCCGATCCGGTTCGCTGCCTGGACCACGCGGCGAGCGCGGCGATGGTGGCCGAGATCGACGCGGCCCGCAAGGACGGCGACACGCTCGGCGGCGTGATCGAGGTGGTCGCGCACGGCCTGCCGCCCGGCCTGGGCAGCCACGTGCACTGGGACAGGCGGCTGGACGGCCGGCTGGCCGGGGCGATGATGAGCATCCAGGCGATCAAGGGCGTAGAGATCGGCGACGGGTTCACGACGGCGGCCAGGCGCGGCTCGCAGGCGCATGACGAGATCGAGCCAGGCCAGGGCGGCGTGCGGCGGCTGACCAACCGGGCCGGCGGGATCGAGGGCGGGATGAGCACGGGTGATCCGGTCAGGGTGCGGGTGGCGATGAAGCCGATCTCGACGGTTCCCCGGGCGCTGGCGACGATCGATGTCCGCACCGGCGAGCCGGCCAGGGCGATCAACCAGCGCAGCGACGTGACCGCGGTCCCGGCGGCCGGCGTCGTCGCCGAGGCGATGGCCGCGCTGGTGCTCGCCGACGCCGCGCTGGAGAAGTTCGGCGGCGACAGCGTCGCGGAGACCAGCCGGAACCTGGCTGGCTACCTCGAGGCGCTGGTGATCCGGTGAGGCCCGTCGCGATCCTGATCGGGCCGCCCGGGGCGGGCAAGACCACGGTCGGCACGCTGCTGGCGGCCAGGCTGGGTGTCGGCTTCACCGACACTGACGCCGACGTCGAGGTGACGGCGGGCAAGCCGGTGAGCGACATCTTCGTCGAGGACGGCGAGTCGGCCTTCAGGGAGCTCGAGCGCGCTGCCGTCGAGCGTGCCCTGGACAGCGGTACCGGAGTCATCGCCATCGGCGGCGGCGCCGTCCTTGACCCGAGGACGCAGGCCAGGCTGGACGGCCAGCCGGTCGTGTACCTGGAGACGGGATTCGCGGCGGCGGCCAAGCGGGTCGGCCTGAGCCAGGCCCGCCCGCTGCTGATCGGCAACCCGCGGGCCACGCTGAAGATCCTGCTCGACCAGCGGCTGCCGGTCTACCAGCGGCTCGCGGCGATCACCGTGACAACCGACGACCGCGAGCCGGCGGACATCGCGGCCGAGATCGCCGACCAGCTGGCGGCCCGGTGACGGCGTCGTCGCTCAGGGGCGCCGGAGGCGCGGCGTGAGCGCGACCAGGATCAGGGTCGGCGGCGAGCGTCCCTACGAGGTCGTGGTCGGGCACGGCATCGCGGGCGAGCTGCCCGCGCTGGTCGGCGACCACGCCGCGACGGTGGTTCTCGTCCACGCCGAGGGCCATGAGTTCCTGGCCCGTCCGGTACGGGAGGTCCTGGGCGGTGCCGGCTACACCGTCCGCACCGAGCTCGTCCCGCCCGGCGAGGCGGCCAAGGAGATCGGCGTGGCGTCGGCGCTGTGGTCGCGGCTGGCAGCACACCGGATATCCCGTTCCGACGTAATTATCGGGCTGGGCGGCGGGGCAGTCACCGACCTGGCCGGATTCGTCGCCGCGACGTGGCTGCGGGGGGTGCGCGCGGTCCTGGTGCCGACCACCCTGCTCGCGATCGTGGATGCGGCGATCGGCGGCAAGACGGGGATCAACATCGCGGCGGGCAAGAACCTGGTCGGCGCCTTCCACCCGCCGGCCGGCGTGCTGGCCGACCTGGACGTGCTCGCCAGCCTGCCGCGCCGCGAGTACGTCAGCGGCATGGCCGAGGTGATCAAGGCCGGTTTCATCGCCGACCCGGCGATCCTCGGCCTGATCGAGCAGGACCCGGCCGGTGCCGCCGCACCCGGCGGCCCGCACGAGCGCGAGCTGGTCGAGCGGGCGATCGCGATGAAGGCCGCCGTGGTCGCGGCCGACCTGCGCGAGGCCGGGCAGCGGGAGATGCTGAACTACGGGCACACGCTCGGCCACGCCATCGAGCGGGCCGAGGACTACGCGATCCCGCACGGCGAGGCGGTCGCGCTCGGGATGATGTTCGCCGCGGCCGTCGGCCGGCTGGCCGGCCGGCTCGACCAGGCGACGGCCGAGCGGCACGGCGCGATACTCGGCGCCGTCGGCCTGCCGGTCAGCTACCGCGGCGGGTCCTGGCCGGACCTTCGGGACGCGATGTCGGTCGACAAGAAGACGCGCGGCCGGCACCTGCGGCTGGTGGTGCTGGACGGCCTGGCCAGGCCCGGCATCCTCGCCGACCCGCCGGAGGACCTGCTCGCCCAGGCGTTCGCGGAGGTGTGAGATGCGGACCGTGCTCGTGCTCAACGGGCCGAACCTGGCCCGGCTCGGATCCCGCGAGCCTGACGTCTACGGCACCGCGACGCTGGATGACCTGCGGCAGGCGTGCGAGGCGACGGCCGCCGAGCTGGGGCTGGCGGTCGACTTCCGGCAGACCGACGATGAGTCAGAAATAATCGCGTGGGTGCATGAGGCGGCCGACAGGCAGCTGCCGATCGTGCTGAATCCGGCCGCCTTCACGCACTACTCGTACGCGCTGCGCGATGCGCTCGCGATGAGAACCGCGCCCCTGGTTGAGGTGCATATCTCGAACCCGGCGGCGCGGGAGCCTTTCCGGCACAACTCGGTGGTGGCCGCGGTGGCCGACGGGACGATCGCGGGTTTCGGGCTCGGCTCCTACCGGCTGGCGCTGCGCGCGATCGCCGACCTGCTGCCCGGTGACGGCTGAGGAGCCGCCAGCTACGATGCTTTGGTCCGCTAGGCGCCGTCCCCGGGGAGATCCAGTTGCGCATCGGAATGTCACTGAACTACGCGGGCGGCTTCGCGGAGACGGTCAACGAGCTCGCCGATTACGAGAAGGCCGGCCTGGACATCGTCTTCGTGCCCGAGGCTTACAGCTACGACGCCGTCAGCCAGCTCGGCTACGTGGCGGCCAGGACGGAGCGGCTGCAGCTGGCCTCCGGGATCATGCAGCTGTACACGAGGACCCCGACGCTCACCGCGATGACGGCGGCCGGCCTCGACTACGTCTCCAACGGCCGGTTCAACCTCGGCATCGGAGTCTCAGGGCCGCAGGTGATCGAGGGCTGGCATGGCGTGCCCTACGACGCGCCGATCGGCCGCACCCGGGAGACCATCGAGATCTGCCGCGCCGTCTGGCGGCGCGAGCGGCTGGTGCACGACGGCAAGAACTACCAGATCCCGCTGCCCCCCGGCCAGGGCACTGGCCTCGGCAAGGCGCTCAAGCTGATCAACCACCCGGTCAGGGACCGGATCCCGATCATCCTCGCCGCGGTCGGCCCGAAGAACACGGCGATGGCCGCCGAGCTGGCCGAGGGCTGGCAGCCGATCTTCTACTACCCGGAGAAGGCAGCGGACATCTGGGGCACGGCGCTCGCGGCCGGCACGGCCAGGCGGGACGCGTCGCTGCCCGCGCTCGACGTCATCGCGCAGGCCACGCTCGCGATCGGGGACGACGTCGCGGACCTGGTCGAGCTCGGCCGGCCGGTCCTGGCCCTGTACGTCGGCGGGATGGGTGCGCGCGGGCAGAACTTCTACACCAAGCTGGCGTCCGACTACGGCTACCCGGACGAGGCGATCGCGATCCAGGACGCGTACCTGGACGGGCGCAAGGACGAGGCGGCAGCGCTCGTGCCGCGGTCGCTGCTCGAGGGAATCTCGCTGATCGGCTCCCGGTCGCAGGTAGCTGACAAGCTCGCCGCGTACCGGGAATCGGGCGTGACCACGCTGAACGTGCAGCCGCTGGCCAGCACCCACGAGGACCGGCTGCGGCTGATCGAGCAGATCAAGGAGATGGCCGCCTGACGCCGGACCTGACGCCGGGCCGCTGGTCACCGCGCGGGTGAGGCAGCAGCCGCGCGGGGAGGACTTGGAGCGTGAGGACACCGAACGGGCCTGCCGCCCGGGTTGTGGTCGTGGGGGCAGGATTCGCCGGGCTGGCGGCGGTGGACGCGCTGGCGGGCTCGGGGGCCAGCGTGACGCTGGTCGACCGGCATCCGTACAGCACCTTCCAGCCGCTGCTCTACCAGGTGGCGACCGCCGGGCTGACCTCCGCCGATGTCGCCTATCCGCTCTGGGCGGTCGCGCGCAAGCGGCGGGCCAGGTTCCGGCGCGGCGAGCTGACCGGGGTCGACCGCGAGCGCCGCGAGGTCCAGCTCGCCGACGGCAGCCGGATCGGCTATGACTACCTGGTCCTGGCCACCGGCGTGTCGGCCGCGTTCTTCGGGGTCGCAGGCGCCGCGGAGTTCGCGCTGAGCCTGTACACCCGTCATGACGCCGTCGTGCTGCGCGACGAGCTGCTGGCGGAGCTCGAGTACCTGGCCGCCGATCCGTCCGGCGAGCTGCACATCACCGTCGCGGGCGGCGGCGCGACGGGCGTCGAGCTCGCCGGGACGCTGGCTGAGCTGCGCAACATCGCCCTGCCCGCCACGTTCCCTGAGATCAGGCAGGAACGGATGCACGTGACGCTGGTCGAGGCCGGCGACGTGCTGCTCGCTCCGTTCGATCCGGCCCTGCGTGCGTACACCCTGCACCAGCTGCTGAGCCGCGGTGTCGACGTGCGGCTCAGCTCGGCGATCGATGAGGTCAGGGAGCAGGAGGTGATGCTGGCCGGGGGAGAGGTGCTGCGCAGCGACATCACCGTGTGGGCGGCCGGCGTGGCCGGGCCCGCCGGCATCAGCGCGCTCGGGCTGCCGACTGGCCGTGGCGGCCGCCTGCTGACCGGCTCCGACCTGCGCGTGCAGGGTGACGAGCGGATTTTCGCGGCCGGGGACATCGGGCTGATCGAGGGCCACCCCCTGCCGCAGCTGGCGCAGCCGGCGATCCAGCAGGGCACGCACGCGGCGGCTCAGATCCGCCGGCTGATGCAGGGCCGGGACACCGCTGAGTTCAGGTACAAGGACAAGGGGATCATGGCCACGATCGGCCGTCGGTCGGCCGTCGTGCAGCTGCCGCGCCGGATAAAGATCAAGGGCACCATCGCCTGGCTCGCCTGGCTGGTCCTGCACCTGGTCACGCTGCTCGGCCACCGGAACCGGATCACCGCGCTGGTCAACTTGTCCTGGCGCTACCTGACCTGGAGCCGGGGCGGCGGTGTGATCATCGGCGACGAGACTCCGCCACCGCGACACGAGCACGCACCCGCGGGCCCGCCGGCGCGGCCTGGCTGACCGGAGATCGGCCCTCCGCCGTACAGTTCGGTTATGCCGCAGATGCACCCTGAACGCCGTGACCGAGCCGCGGCCGTTATCGCCGGCCTCGGCGCCGACGCCGCCCTCATCACCAGCGGTGTCAACGTCCGTTACCTCACCGGGCTGGTCAGCTCGAACGCGGCGCTGCTGCTGTCGGCCGACGGCACCGCGGTGCTCGCGACTGACTCCAGGTACGCGGGCACCGCGCAGCGGGAGAGCCCGGACACCGAACTCGTGATCGAGCGTGATGTGGCGGGCGCGCTGGTCCGGCGGGCCCTGGACAGCGGTCTGGGCCGGATCGCGTTCGAGGACCAGGACCTGACCGTGCAGCGTCATCGCGAGCTGACGGCGATCACCGGCGCCGGCCCGGCCGGTCCTGACCTGGTGCCGGCCGGCGCCGCGATCGACGACCTGCGGATGGTCAAGGACGAGGCGGAGATCGCGCTCCTGGCCCGAGCGTGCGCGATCACCGGCGAGGCGTTCTCAGCCGTGCTTGACCGGCTGCGTCCCGGGGTGACCGAGCGGGAGTACGCCGTGGCTCTGGAGCGGGCCATGATCGACCTGGGTGCCGAGGCCGTGGCGTTCGGCAGCATCGTGGCATCGGGGCCGAACGGGGCGATCCCGCACCATGTCCCCGGTGACCGCCCGTTCTTCGCCGGTGACCTGGTGACGGTCGACTGCGGCGCCCTGTTCGGGGGCTACCACGCGGACATGACCAGGACGGTCGCGATCGGCAAGCCGGCCGCCTGGCAGTGCGAGATCTACCAGATTGTCGCTGAAGCGCAGGCAGCCGGGGTAGCGGCGGCGAAGCCGGGGGCCGATGTCGGCGACCTCGACGCGGTGGCCCGCGACCTGATCGAGGCGGCCGGCTACGGCGCGCATTTCGGCCACGGGCTGGGCCACGGAGTCGGCCTGGAGATCCACGAGGCACCGATCATCGGGTACGACCGGACCGGTACACTTGCGGATCGGGTTCCTATCACCATCGAGCCCGGTATCTACCTGCCTGGTGAGGGCGGCGTCCGGATTGAGGACACGCTCGTCGTCCGCGCAGGAGCCGGGGCGGCCGGATCAGCTCAGCCGCTCACCACGATCACCAGGGAACTGCTCGTCCTCTAGCCGCTCGTCCGAGGCGCTGGACGTGGCGGTCCCGCCGGCATGCAGGAGAAGCAACCAACGTGGCCACCACGAACGATCTCAAGAACGGCATGACCCTCAGCATCGACGGCCAGCTCTGGAACGTCGTGGAGTTCCAGCACGTCAAGCCGGGCAAGGGCGGCGCGTTCGTGCGGACCAAGCTGAAGAACGTGATGAGCGGCAAGGTCGTCGACCGGACGTTCAACGCGGGGGTCAAGGTCGATGTCGCGAACGTCGACAAGCGGGAGATGCAGTACCTCTACCGCGAGGGCGACGAGTTCGTCTTCATGGACATGCAGGACTACGACCAGCCGCGGATCCCGGCCGAGACCGTCGGCGGCGGTGCCGACTACCTGCTCGAGGAGCAGACCGTCACGGTCGCGTTCAACGACGGCGTCCCGCTCTACGTCGATCTGCCGCCAGCGGTGGAGCTGACCGTCAGCCAGACCGACCCTGGGCTGCAGGGTGACCGGTCCACCGGCGGGACCAAGCCCGCCACGCTGGAGACCGGCGCCCAGATCCAGGTGCCCCTGTTCATCACCACCGGCGAGAAGATCAGGGTCGACACCCGCACCGGCGAGTACCTCGGCCGCGCGTGAGCGTCGCAGGCAGGAGCAGCGATGGCCGCGCGGAGTAAGGCGCGCAAGCGGGCACTGGACATCCTGTTCGAGGCCGAGATCCGGCGCGAGCCGCCGCTGAGCCTGCTCGAGACCAGGACGATCCAGGGCGAGCCGCCGGTCAGCGCGTACGCCATCGAGCTTGTCCAGGGCGTCCAGGCGCACCGGGAAGAGATCGACCGGCTGCTGTCCGAGAACGCCCGCGGCTGGACGCTGGACCGGATGCCGGCGGTGGACCGGAACATCCTGCGGATCGGCAGCTACGAGCTGCTGTGGGGGACCGGGGTGCCGGAAGCGGTCGCGATCAGCGAGGCCGTCGTGCTGGCGGGGGACCTGTCGACGGAGTCATCGTCCGCGTTCGTCAACGGGCTCCTCGCGCGCCTGCTCGAGATCAAGCCGACGCTGGCGCCGTCCGCGCAGCCGGACCAGGCCGCCGACGAGTAGGCCCGCTGTCGGCAGCCCCGGCTACAGTCAGGTAGCAGGCAGTCCGAGCGCAGCTGGAAGGCATAGTGGATCAGGCAGGCGCGCCAGACGACACGGGCTGTCACATCCTGCACATTGACATGGACGCGTTCTACGCGAGCGTGGAGCTCCGGGATCGTCCGCAGCTTTCCGCGCAGCCGGTCGTCGTAGCTCACACCGGCGGCCGCGGCGTCGTTCTGTCGGCCAACTACATCGCCCGGGGTTTCGGCGTCCGCTCGGCCATGCCGGTCACCAGGGCGCACCGGCTCTGCCCGCACGCGGTCTTCATCAACCCGCGGCACGACGTGTACGGCGCTGTCTCGCGCGAGGTCATGGCGATCTTCAAGGCGGTCACCCCCGAGGTCGAGCCGCTCTCGCTGGACGAGGCGTTCCTCGACGTATCGGGCGCGGTCCGGCGGCTCGGGCCGCCGGCCGCGATCGGCCGCCAGATCCGGCGCCAGGTGCACGGGCAGCTCGGGATCACCTGCTCGGTCGGCATCGCGACGAGCAAGTTCGTGGCCAAGCTGGCCTCGGTTCACTGCAAGCCCGACGGCCTGCTGGTCATCCCGGCCGACCGGGTGCTGGACTTCCTGCACCCGCTGCCGGTGTCGGCGCTGTGGGGCGTCGGCGCGCGGACCGGCCAGGTGCTGGCCAGGCTCGGCCTGCGCACCGTGGCTGACCTGGCGAACGCACCGCTGGCCACGCTCGAGCGGGAACTCGGCCGGGCCAGCGCCGCGCACCTGTCGGCGCTGGCCTGGGGACGCGACGAGCGCAAGGTGACGACCGGCGTCGCGGAGAAGAGCATCGGCGCCGAGGAGACATTCGCCACCGACATCGGTGACCCGGAGGTGATCCGCCGCGAGCTGCTGCGGCTGGCCGGGCGGACCGCGCGCAGCCTGCGGGCGTCCGGCTACGTGGCCAAGACGATCTCGGTCAAGCTGCGGCGCGCCGACTTCAGCACGATCACGCGGTCACGCACGCTCGGCGAGCCGACCGACGTCGCCCAGAAGATCTACGCGACCGCGTGCGACCTGTATGCCGCGTCGGGTTACGACCGCGGCGTCCAGCTGCGGCTCGTCGGCGTGCGCGTGGCGGGCCTGTCGCCGGCATCGGCGGCCGGTACGCAGCTGGCCCTGGGCGAGCGGGCCGACGCCTGGCGGCAGGCCGAGGGCGCGATGGACAAGATCACCAGCCGGTTCGGCTCCGGCGCGCTCCGCCCTGGCTCCCTCGTCACGCCTGATCACGGCGAGGGCGATCGCCGGACATAGCTCGCCGCCCGGGCCCGCCGGCCATGAGCTGGCCGGCCATGGGCTCACCGGCCCGAGCCGGTCCCAAGGCAGAAGTCGATGAAGTCGTTGCGAAACTTGCCGGACGGATCGTAGCGGCACATCAGCCGCCGGAAGTCAGGAAGCCGGTCATAGCACCGATCCAGGGCATCCGGCCCGGCGGCGAAGAGCTTGCCCCAGTGCGGGCGCGGCCGCAGCGGTGCCAGCTGCCGCTCGACCAGCGTGAGCACCTCCAGGACGGCCCTGGCATCGGCAACCCAGGTGAAGTGCAGCCCGATCGTGTCCCGCCGGTAGCTGGGACTCAGCCACAGCTCGTCGGCGGCCACGGTGCGGATCTCGCAGATCTGCAGGACGGCGGCCACTGCGTCGCTGATCGGAGCGAGCGCCTCGAGCGCGTCCCGCGCCCGCTCCCGCGGAACCAGGTACTCCGACTGCAGCTCGGTGCCCGCGCTCGGCGTGAAGTCAGGGCGGAAATGCGGTAGCCGCTCGTGCCACGGCCCCCGCGCCCCCAGCTGCGTGGTGGTCGCCGCGGGCGGCAGGCCCGGTACCGGATGGCGCTGGGCGTCCGCGAGGGTCCCGCCGTGCCAGCCGGAGGCGGCGTCGGACCGGGCCCGGACTGCGGTTCGCTCGTCGTCCTGCGATCCGGCCAGCTGCTTCAGCCAGACCTGCCTGAGCACCGGCCGCCGCCAGTCGGTGAACAGGCTGACGCTGTAAGCAGCCGCGAAGATCTCATCGAGACTGGCGATGGCCTGATCGAGCGGGACGTCGTCATAGACGTACTGTCTCAGGTCGAAGGCAGGCACGAGATCCAGGCCGAGGCTGGTGATGATGCCGAGCGACCCGAGTGCGACAACTGCGCCGGCGAACTCCTCGCCGCTGTCCGCCCGGCTCAGGGTGAGCAGGTCACCCTGAGCGGTCACCATCTCGACCCGGTTCACCGCCGTGGCCAGGTTGCCGATGAGGTTTCCCGAGCCGTGGGTAGCGGTCGCGCAGGCACCGGCCACGCTGATCTGCGGGAGAGATGCCAGGTTGGGCAGGGCATACCCCTGTTTGTGTAGTTCCGGCGCCAGCTCGCCGTAGGTCAGGCCCGCGCTGACCATGACGCCTGGCTGCGCCGCGTCGAACTCGATGATCTTCGGCAGGCCGGCCACCGAGATCAGGGTGCCCGGCGTGTCGGCGATCGGGCTGAATGAGTGACCGGTGCCGAGGGCTCGCACCCGCGGGCTGGCGGCCACCAGGCGCTGAAGCTCGGCCACCGAGGCCGGCCGGCGCGCCTGCCGGGCGCTGAACCGGACGTTCCCGGCCCAGTTCGTCAGCATCTCGGTCATGACCCGCCGCCTTCCTGCGCCGCTCCGGCTCTGGCGCGGTGCACCCTGGTTCGCTCGTCAGCGCGCGCGACGGCGAGGATCCGATGCGGGAGTAAACCCGTGTTTCTGGCGTGGCGCCGGCGGGCATTCCTGAGCGGGTGTCCTGGCCCTGCTCTGCCGTCCCCTTCCACAGAACGCGCTGGCCCTCGTATTCTGGGTGATAGCCAGGCCGCAGGGCGAAGAACATCGCGCGTGGCCGGCGCGAGTAACTGGGAGGCAACGTGCCGCTTTCTGAGCACGAGCAGCGCCAACTCGAGCAGATCGAGCAGGCGCTCTATGCCGAGCATCCACGGTTCGCCAAGGCCGTGCGCGCGGCTGACCCGCGGGTGCACTACAAGCGCCGGGTTGTCTACGCGGCGATCCTGTTCGTGATCGGCGTCGCCTTGCTGCCGGTCGGAATCTCTATCTCCTACATCGCGGTCAGCGTCGTCGGCTTCGTCATCATGCTCGCGTCCTGCTACTGGGCGGCGATGAGCTACCGGCGGATGAACGGCCTGGCCGCCGGCCGGATCCAGCTCAAGGACCGCCGGGCCGGACGCCGGGACAAGGCAGAACCGAGGGCCAAGGGAAAAGGCAAGCGGTCGGGCACCGGGATCAGCGAGCGGCTTGAGGAGCGCTGGCGCCGACGCCAGGAAGGCCGCGACGGCTAGTTCTCCCCGGCGGCTGGCATCCAGCCCGTGAGCAGGCCAGCGGCTTGCCGGAGGCTGGCCTGCAGCGGCTGGAGCGTCGACGCGGGCAGCAGCGCGGCCCGCAGCCGCGCGGTGCGGCCCGCGCTGCGGGCGAGCCCGCGGCGGACCAGCGTGACATCGGCCCGGATGGTGCTGGCGGCGGCGGGAGCCGGTGCGTACCTGGCCCGTTCCACCACGGCGGCGATCCGGCTGATGGCCTGCCCGGCCCGCTCATCGATCCCCGAGTCCGCACGTATCCGCCTGGCCAGGGCTCGCGGCGACTCGCTCACCCGGCAGCGCAGCCCGTAGTCCTCCAGCTCGGCGCAGAGCTCCTGCCAGCCGGCCAGGGCCAGCCCGGCATCGTCGCTCGCCGAGCGCCATCGCCTGCCGCGGGTGATCACCCGCGCCGTGCCGGGAACCACCGCGGCCAGCAGCAGGACAGCCAGGACGATCAGCCCGACCGGAGGCCCGCCGCCGTGGCTGGCGCCGGTGGCGGTCACCGCCGGGCCGCCCGCGTTCGGAACATGGACATGGTGCGCCAGGTCAGGGCTGGCACTCGCGGACGGACCGCCTGGGCTGGTACTGCCCCCGCCGCCGCCGCCCTTCGGCCCGCCGCCGCCGGATACCGCGGCGGTGACGTACGACGGCTCGACGGCCGTCTCCTGGCCGCCCACTCCCGACGGTGTCGGCTCGAACCGCAGCCAGCCCACGCCGCTGAAGTACAGCTCAGGCCAGGCGTGCGCGTCGGCGGTGGAGACATCCCAGGTTCCGTGCGGACCCGGCTTCCCCGCCGTGTAGCCGATGGCGATCCTGGACGGGATGCCGACCAGCCGCGCGAGCACGGAGAACGCGAAGGCGAACTGCTGGCAGTAGCCCGACCTGGTCACGTTGAGGAAGTCCAGCAGACCCCGCGGGCTGTTGGCCACATTGGACTGCAGCGAGTAGCCGAACCGGCTGGACAGGAAGTAGCGCTCCAGCGCGATGGCCTTGTCGAATTCGGTCTGCTTGCCCTTGGTGACCTGCTGGGCGATCTTCGTCAGCTGGCGTGTCACGGGGGACTTGAAGTCCAGGTAGGATCTCGCGATCGCCACTGGCACGTGCTGCGCTGCCTCCAGCTCGGACGCCGTCGGCTCGATCTGGCCGCTGGTCACCGTGTAGTGCAGGCCCGAGGTGGACGGATCGCCCGAGTAGATCATCAGCGTGCCCGCCGACTCCCGCCAGGACCCGGTCACGTGAACCTGCTGCGGCCAGTACGGCGCCGGCAGAAGTAGATCGGCGCGGAAAACCCGGCCACCTCGGGAATCGTGATCGTGGTCCTGATGTCGAGCTGCGGCGTGCCGCTGGCCAGCCCGGGAGCCGGCTGCAGCGGCCCGGTTCCCACGGCGGTGCTGGCGGCCGGGCGGACCAGATCCCACTGGCTCGCCGCCGGGTCGTAGTTGAGCACGTACACCTGGAGGTAGTTCTCCCCGTTGACGGCATTCGTCCGGTACGTCAGGACGCGCCTCGCGGTCGACCGGGTCAGCAGGCCGCGCAGCTCGGCAACCGGGTCGGGCAGCCCGACCGCGACATGATGCCCGCCCGCGCCTCCGTGGCCGCCGAAGAGCTCGTGCAGCGTCAGGCCCGGCAGCAGCAGCGGCGCCACCAGCGCCGCGCCGACGGCGGCCAGGCCGATCCGTCGTCCGGTTGCGGCCAGCGCGCCCATGTCGGCACCGCCGAGCCGCTCGTCCTCGCCGGCGTAGTGCCAGACCGTAACGACGCGGCCCCAGCCGCGCAGCCGGTAGCGGCCGTCGGAGGCCAGCAGGGCCAGGTAGCCCACGGCAGCCAGGAGGAACGCGATCGCGCCGCCGAGCCCGGCCACCTTGGCCGTGGTCGCGATCGGGGCCAGGTAGACCACGAGCAGCGGCAGGCCGGCGATGGCGGGCCGGTGCAGCCGGACGGCGAGGAAGTCGACCACGATGGCGGCCAGCCCGATGCTGCCCACCGCGAGCAGCAGCACGCCATGGGTAGCGGGGACCAGGGGATGGTACTTCGTGGCCGCCGACCCCTGCTGGACCAGACTGGCCAGGTGACGGACCGAGGCGGCCGTCGGTATCACGGCCAGGAAGGACCGCGACGCTGCCTGCAGCACATTCAGGTAGAGCAGCAGGGCAGCGAGGTAGGTCACCAGGCCCGCGACGGCCCGGAGCGGGCGCAGCCCGGTGGCGCTCGCCGCGCACGCCGCGATGAGCCCGGCCGCAAGCACCTTCCAGTACGGCGAGTGGGCGACCAGCATGGGCACGCTCGCCAGGCCGGCGGCCAGCGTCGCACCGACCGCGGCCACGACCGGGCTCTGCCTGGTCAGCGTTCCGGCCAGCGCCACGACTACGACCGCGCCGATCGCCTCGACCAGCCAGGCCGCGCCGCTGATCAGGCTGAACTCGGAAACCGAGGCGAGAATGACGGCAGCAGCGGCAGCCAGGGTGAGGCGGTGGTTCATCGGGGCAGTGCTCCCAGGTCGTTCTGGGCTCCCAGGTCGTGCTGAGCTCCCCGATCGCCCTGGGCGTCACGGTCGTTCGGGCTGAGCGCGGGGGCGTAGCTGCCGTACCGGGGCAGGCGCTGCCAGGCGACCCCCAGCGGGGTGGCAGCGTCGATGCTGATCACCTGCCACCCGCCGGCCCGGAGGATGGCCTCGGCGGCCGCGGTCTCGCCGGACCGGGCCGGTCCCGGGCCGCGTTCCTCGTTCGCCGGCTTGCGGCCATTGCGCCCGATCCGGTTCTCGTTCCCGTTCTGCTGGTGGCTGTCCTCGCCGGCCGGGCCGTCCTGGACGCCGCGGCCGGACGGCGAGGCCCAGGTGGAGACGGCGAGCAGGAGCGCGATTCCCTGGCGGCCGTGCCGGCGGGAGGTCGCGATCTCCCTGGCCGCGTCGGCGGAGAGCCGCCCGGCGACCAGGACGAGCAGGCCGCCCTCGATCGTGCTGAGCGCCGCCGTGGTCCGGGCGAAGTCGTGGTTGCGCGACATCGTGACCACCGAGAGCGCGTCGAGCAGCACGTCCTCGAACATCGCCGACCCGGCCAGGGGGCCGGAGTCCGTGAGCAGGTGACCGTCCAGCCCTGAGCGGGCCAGGTGAACGCCGACGGAGGCCGCGGCGCTGACCGCGAACTCGAACGACGAGCTTGGCCCGGTGCCGACGTGGGCGCCGCGCCGCGAGTCCAGGATGATCACCGCGCGGTCCTGCCACCGCTGTTCCTCCCGGCGCACCATCAGCTCGCCGTACCTGGCTGTCGACCGCCAGTGCACCCGCCGGAGCTCGTCGCCGTCCCGGTACGCGCGCGGGATGACGTCGTCGTCTCCGGCGGCGGCCGTCATCCGGGTCCTGCCCTCGCCGTCGCTTGACCAGCTGCCGGTGACCGATGCGGAGGTCAGCGGCACGATCTTGGGCGTGACCGTCAGCGTGTTCTGGGTGGCGAAGTTGGCGGTCAGCTCGACCAGGCCGAAGACGTCGGCGATCCTGACCCGCATCGGACCCACGGCGAACTTGCCGCGCAGGTCAGAGCGGAGCTGATAGCTGACCTCGCGGGCACCGCCGCGCTCGATTCCGTTCAGGACGTACCGCGGCCTAGCGCCCAGCGAGTACGGAATAGTCTCCTCGGCGAGCAGCAGCCCGGTCGAGATCCGGCTGACGTTCTCGAGCTTCACCGCCACCCTGGCCGGCTGTCCTGGCGCGACCCGCGGCGGGAGGATGTGCCGCTCGCACCGCAGCTGGTAGCGCGCCCGCCTGGCGGTCAGCGCGGAGAACGCGGGCAGGCAGACCAGCATCACGCCCACGCTGATCATGGCATCGCTGCCGAGTATCAGCCCGGCCAGGATCCCGACGATGCCCGCGGCCAGGAACGAGGCCCCCCGGACCGTGAACCAGGCGAGAACCGACCGCATCGTCGCCTCCTTCTGGCTGCCCTGTCAATGTACGTCCTGTACCCGGCTGCGGCCAGGCAGCGACCGGCGGGCCGCGGTCAGCTACCTGTTATGCAGCGGGACCCGCTCCACGATCCTGGCCAGCACGTGCTCGGGCTGCTCCCGGCCGACCACGGCCTCGGCCGTGGGCAGCAGCCGGTGGGCGAGTACCGGCCCGGCCAGCAGCTGAACGTCGTCGGGGATCACGAAGTTGCGGTCCTCCAGCGCGGCATAGGCCCGGCTGGCCCGCAGCAGGTGCAGTGCCGCCCGCGGTGAGGCCCCCAGCCGCAGCGCGGACGCGTTCCTGGTGGCGGTGATGATGTCGATGATGTACTGACGGACCTGCGCGGCGACGTGCACCTCGCGGACGGCGGCGATCAGCGCCCGGACATCGCTCGCGTGCGCGGCCGGCTTCAGGTCATCGAGCGGCGAGCTCGACCCGTGGGAGTCGAGCATCGCGATCTCCGCGGCCGCGTCGGGATAGCCGATCGAGATCCGGGCCGTGAACCTGTCCCGCTGCGCCTCGGGCAGCGGATAGGTGCCCTCCATCTCGATCGGGTTCTGGGTCGCGATCACCATGAAAGGAGACTCGAGCGGGTAGGTCACGCCGTCCACGGTGACCTGCCGCTCCTCCATGCTCTCGAGCAGGGCGGACTGGGTCTTGGGCGACGCCCGGTTGATCTCGTCACCGAGCACCAGGTTGGCGAAGATCGGCCCGGGCTTGAACTCGAACTCGCGCAGTTCCTGGTTGTACGCGCTGACGCCGGTGATGTCACTCGGCAGCAGGTCGGGAGTGAACTGAACGCGCCGGACGGAGCAGTCGATCGACCTGGCCAGCGCCTTGGCCAGGAGTGTCTTGCCGACACCGGGAACATCCTCGATCAGTGCATGGCCCTCGGCGAGCAGGACGGTCATGGCCAGCCGGATGGCACCCGGCTTGCCGACGACGACCGTATTGATCGCGTCGGCGATCTGATGGGCGACGGGGATCAGCTCATCAAGAGTGCGCTCCGCCTGCTCGGCTTCGGCAGACACCACTCGTCCTCCTTGTCCCGGCTGCGCAGCCAGGTGATGTCCTCGGCGGTAGTGCCGCCCGCGACGTCCATAGCGTTGCGCTAGACAGTACGTGTACCCATGCCTCGATGTAACAACGGATTGGGCATCACTGCATAACGAGCGTGCCCGCGGCCGACATTCGTAGCCAACGCTCAGCCTCCGCCGATCGCATCCTCGGCTTATGCATATCCATTCTCCCCACTCCGCGCCACCCCTGTGACCTCGGGCAACGCGGCGCCAATCGCCGGATAATCGGCTGGCGATCATTGACGGTGGTGGAATGTGGAGTACAGTGGTGCGCGGTGGGGCGGCTAGGGCCTCACTGGGTAACCGTTGTGGGGGGCAGTGGAGGTGAGCGCCTGTGTTTCTCGGCACTCACACGCCTCGGCTGGACGACAAGGGCCGCATCTTCCTCCCGGCGAAGTACCGCGACGAGTTGTCGGAGGGGCTAGTGCTGACTAAGGGCCAGGAACGCTGCCTGTACGTGTTCCCGCAGGCGGAGTTCGGCCGGATCACCGAGGCGCTGCGCGCCGCGCCGGTGACGGCCAAGGCCGTCCGCGACTACAGCCGCGTGTTCTTCGCGAGCGCCTCGGACGAGGTCCCGGACAAGCAGGGCCGGGTGACCATCCCCCAGGCCCTGCGCGAATACGCGGCGCTGCAGCGTGACTGCGTCGTGATCGGCGCCAACACCCGGCTCGAGATCTGGGACTCGGTCGCCTGGGATGCATACCTGGAACAGCAGGAGGACGCGTTCTCTGACGCATCGCAGGAGGTGCTGCCAGGGGTCCTGTGAGCGGTCTTCGCCGACGCGGGGTCCGGGGACCTGCCCCGGCCTGCCGCCCGGCGGAGCCCAGTGCCCGGCGAGGTCGCCGCCCGCGCCGGACGGATAACCGGCTGACGCCACTTCCCCGGCGCCAGGCGGATGAGGTCCGTCGGATGGCGCGGATGGCGACCTGGCCGGGCACGGCGAACAGGTACGGGCAGCAGTCGAGCCGGGAGGAGGGGGCGATGGACACGGCAGCAGCCGCGCATGTGCCAGTCATGCTTGACCGCGTACGCGGGATCTTCGCTCCTGCGCTGAGCGCGGCGGGTGCGGTGCTCGTCGACGCGACGCTCGGCCGGGCCGGTCACGCGAGAGCGCTGCTCCGCGACCACCCCGGCCTGACCGTGGTCGGCATCGACGCGGACCAGGCGGCGATCGAGGAGTCCAGCCAGGCGCTAGCCGCGGACCTGAGCCGGGTCACGCTCGTCCAGGCGGTCTACGACCAGATCCCCGCGATCCTCGCCGATCTCGGGCAGCCGAGCGTGCAGGGCATCCTGTTCGACCTCGGCGTGTCGTCGCCGCAGCTTGACGATCCGGGCCGCGGATTCTCCTACTCCCAGGACGCGCCACTCGACATGCGGATGGACGCCTCCGGGCCGCTGACGGCGGCTGAGGTGGTCAACACCTATCCGGCCGGGCGGCTGGCGCGCGTCTTCCGTGAATACGGCGAGGAACGGTTCGCCCGGCGGATCGCCGAGGCCATCGCCGCTGAGCGAGCGCGAGAGCCGATTACCTCGACGCTCAGGCTGGCCGAGATCATCAGGAACTCGATCCCGGCCCCGGCCAGGCGCACCGGCGGCAATCCGGCCAAGCGCACCTTCCAGGCCCTGCGGATCGAGGTGAACGACGAGCTTGGCGCGCTCAGCCGGGCGGTTCCGGCCGCGCTGGACGCCGTCGCGGTCGGTGGCCGGATCGTCGTCCTTTCCTACCACTCGCTTGAGGACCGGATCGTCAAGCGAGCCCTGAGCCAGCGATCGGTCGACACCACGCCGCCCGGCCTGCCAGTACTGCTGGCGGCCAGCCGCCCGCAGTTCCGGCTGCTGACGTCGGGTGCCGAGCGGCCAGGCGAGGCCGAGCTGGTCGCCAACCCGCGGGCCGCCTCGGCCAGGCTCAGGGCGGCGGAACGGGTGCGGGCAGCGGCATGACCTCTCACAGGACGGATGAACGCCGATGAGGACCGACGTCATGACCCCGAGCCGGACCGGCGATCCTGGCGGGCGCCGCGGCACCGGCCAGGCGGCTCCGGCCGGCCCGCAGACCGTCCCGGCTCCCGAAGCGCGGCGGCCGGCCAGGCCGGCCCGGCGGCCGCGGACCGACCGGCCGGCCAGTCCGGTGCTCCCGGCCAGCCCGGTCCGGCCGGCCAGCCCCGTCCGCCCGGCCGGCCCCGGGCGCCCGGGCCGGACGATCAGGACCGGCGGGCCGCCCCGGCACGAGCATCGCGACGATCAGGACCGGCGCGAGGCACCGGCCGGCCAGCCCGGCCAGGTCACCCGCACCGGCGCCGAGCAGCGCGGGCACGCCGGCCGGATGCGGTTCGTCGTGCTGCTGGCCGGGCTGCTGAGCGGCGGCCTGATCTGCCTGCTCGTCGTGAACACCACCCTGGCGGCCAACTCCATCGACATCAGCAGGCTGCAGCAGTCCAACGCGGCCAGCACCCAGCGCATTCAGCAGCTGCAGCAGCTCATCGCCGCCGATAACTCGGCCGCCGTGATCGCGAAGAAGGCCCTCAAGCTGGGCATGCGGCCCGAGCAGCAGCTCACCTTCGTCGACCTGCGCAGCCACTCGATCAGGGTCGGCAAGGGTTCCGCCCCGTGAGGTCGGACGGGGGGAACAGGGGCCGGTCAGGGCCGGGCGCCGGCCGCGGCCAGGCCGCGGGCAGCCCGCGCCGGCCAGGCGGGCCGCGACCTGGCGGGCCGCCCTCCGCGCCGCGGGCGGGAGCGACCAGGTCCGGCGCGCCGCGGTCCGGCGCGCCGCGGTCCGGCGCGCCGCGGGCCGGAATGCCGCGGGCCGGAATGCCGCGGGCCGGAATGCCGGCGGCCGGGCGGTCCGGCCCGGGTCTGCCCGGACCAGGCCAGCGCCGTCCCGGCCCGCCCGGCCGCGGCAGCCAGGCTGCCAGCCACGCGCTGCAGCCAGAGCCCAGGAGATCCCGGGAGCGGCAGGCCAGCCGCCGCCCGCCGCCCCGGCGGCCCCGGCCCAGCTGGACGCGCGGGCCGCTGCGCCGCACAAGCTCGGTCCGGCGGCTGAACGTCACGCTGCTGTCCATCGCCTTCGCCGTCTCGCTGGTCCTCGTCCGGCTGGTACAGCTCCAGGGCGTCGACGGGTCCCACTACCGGTACGTCAGCCAGCAGGAGCGGCGCGCCACCGCGCAGGTGCCGGCCGTCCGCGGCCAGATCGTGAGCAGCGACGGCACCGTCCTGGCGATGACCATGCAGACCGATCTCGTCTACGCCGACCCGCCGATTCTGAAGCTGTCGACCACGCTGGCCAGCGCGGCCAGCAAGCTGGCCGCGCTGCTGCGGAAGTCGCCGGCCGCGATCTTGCGGCTGCTCCAGCATCCGACCTCGCAGGACTATGTCATTCTCGCGCACTCGGTGAGTTCTTCGGCGGCCACCGCCATCAGCAAGCTGGGGCTGGCGCCGGGCATCTCGATGACGCCGACCTACCGCCCCGCCTTTCCCGGCGGTGACCTGGCGGCGCCGCTGCTCGGTTTCATCGACACCAACCAGAACACGGGCGTCATGAGCGGCAAGGCCGGCCTGGAGCAGACCTATAACTCCCTGCTGGCGGGCCGGAGCGGCGTCGTGGCCTTCGAGAAGGGTGCGAACGACCAGCCGATCCCGGGAACGGAGTCGACGGAACGGACCGGGGTCCCGGCCGGCAGCCTGCGGCTGACCATCCAGTCCGACATCCAGTGGGAAGCCGAGCACGAGTGCGCGGTCCAGGTCGCGCGGACGAAAGCGAAGAACTGCACGGTCGTCGTGATGCAGCCGGGCACCGGCCGCATCCTGGCCATGGCCCAGTACCCGACCTTCAACCCGGAGGCGCCGGCCAGCGTGGCCGGAACCAGGAACATCGCGGTGGCCAACGTGTTCGCGCCCGGCAGCACCGCCAAGGTGATCACCGCGGCCGCCGCGTTCGAGTACGCGCGCGAAACGCCGAAGACCAGCTACGTCGTGCCGGACGCGAAGTACTGGCACGGCGCCTGGTACCACGACGCCGAGCCGCATCCGACCCAGCGGTACACGATCGCCGGGATCATCGCGCACTCGCTGAACGACGGGATGATTCAGGTTGCCGACCATGTCGCCCCGGCCCAGCAGTACCACCTGTTCCGCGCCTTCGGGATCGGCTCGAAGTCGGGGCTGAACCTGCCCAGCGAGAGCGCCGGCCTGCTGGCGCCGCCGTCGCAGTGGACGGGCGGCCAGGCCAACACCCGGTACCAGATCTCGTTCGGCCAGAGCGTCGACGTGACCGCCCTGCAGATGGCCAGCGTCTACGCGACCATCGCCAACGGCGGCGTCCGGGTCGCGCCGTCGATCGTGGCCGGCCACACGACCGCCGCGGGCCGCTACGTGGCCGCGCACCGGGCCGCCACCAGGCGGGTGATCTCGGCCAGGACCGCCGGGGAGCTGATGCGGATACTCGAGCAGGTCCCGGTCGTCTACGGCCAGGCGGGGGAGCCGTGGGGACTCATTCCCGGCTACACGGTGGCGGCCAAGACCGGAACCGCGCAGGAGCAGGGCGGCGGCGCCAGCTACTACGGGTCGAGCTTCATCGGCATCGCCCCGGCCAAGAGCAGCGGCCTCGTCGTCGCGGTCAACCTCCAGGACCCGCGCAACGGGGCGTACTTCGGCATCGACGTCGCCGGGCCGGTCTTCAACGCGGTGATGAAGTTCGCGCTGGCGAGCATGAAGATCCCGCCTGGCGGTGGGCATGTCCCAAACGTCCCACTCACCGTGCCGTGAAGCGAGGTAACCTCAGCCCGTGCCAGCGGCTCTTCGTCCCAGACATGTCCCGGTGCGCCCGCTCGCCGGGCTTGCCGCCCTGCTCGGGTTCAGGCAGCCCGACAGTGACTCTTCTTTTATCCATAACGAACTTCGCGGGGTAACCGGGATCACCCATGACTCCGCCGCCGTGCGGCCCGGTGACCTGTACGCCGCCCTGCCCGGCAGCAGGCACCACGGCGCCGACTTCTGCGGCCAGGCGACCGCGGCTGGCGCGGTCGCCGTGCTGACCGACCCGGCCGGGCGGGACCGGGCGATTCGCAGCGGGCTGCCGGTGTTCGTGGTCGCCGACCCGCGCGCCAGGCTGGGCGAGGTCGCGTCCTGGGTGTACGGCGACCCGTCCAGCCGCCTGCTCCTGGTCGGCGTGACCGGTACCAGCGGCAAGACGAGCACTACCTACCTGATCGAGTCCGGGCTTCGGATGTCCGGGCACCTGACCGGGCTGGTCGGCGGCGTGGAGACGCGGGTGGGCGCGCTCGTCGAGCCCAGCCGGCTCACGACGCCCGAGGCGACCGACCTGCAGGCGTTCTTCGCGGTGATGGCCGAGCAGAAGGTCAGCGCGGCGGTGATGGAGGTATCCAGTCACGCGCTCGCGCTCGGCCGGGTCGCCGGAACCTCCTTCGAGGTCGCCGTGTTCACCAACCTGTCGCAGGACCACCTGGACTTCCACCAGGACATGGACAGCTACTTCGCCGCCAAGGCCGAGCTGTTCACGCCGCGCTACAGCCGGTCGGCAGTGGTCAACATCGATGACCCGCGCGGCCGCCAGCTCGCCGCGCAGGCGCCGATCCCGGTTACGACGTTCTCGGCCGCCGGGCGCTCCGACGCCGACTGGCGCGCCGTCGACGTCCGCTGCGGAGCCGACGGCTCGAGCTTCCAGGTGGTCGGGCCGGGCGGAGTCGAGGCCGATGCGTCGATCACGCTGCCAGGGCCCTTCAACGTAGCGAACGCGCTGGCCGCGATCGTGGCGCTGGTCGAGATCGGGGTCGGCCTCGCGGCGGCCGTGGCCGGCGTGGCGGCGTGCCCCGGCGTCCCCGGCCGCCTCGAGCGCGTCGAGTCCGACCAGGACCTCACCGTGCTCGTCGACTACTCGCACAAGCCGGGCGCGGTCGAGGCGGTGCTGACCGCCCTGCGGCCGCTGACCCAGGGCAGCCTGCGGATCGTCCTCGGCTGCGGTGGTGACCGGGACACCGCCAAGCGGCCGCTGATGGGCGCCGCCGCCGCCGAGCTCGCCGACGTCGCGATCTTCACCAACGACAACCCGCGGTCCGAGGACCCGCTCGCCATCCTCGGCGAGATGCTGGCCGGTACGCTCGCGGTGCCACCGAAGGATCGCGCGCACGTGGTCGTCGAGCCCGACCGCGCGGCCGCGATCGGGATGGCCGTCGGCGGGGCCGCCAAGGGTGATGTGGTGCTGATCGCCGGCAAGGGCCATGAGCGCGGCCAGTACGTGGCCGATCAGGTCATCCCGTTCGATGACCGGGAGGTGGCGGCCGGAGCGCTGGCCGACCGGGCCAGGGCCGACCGGGCCAGCGCCGAACTGGCCCGGACGGAGCTGGCCCGAGCGGGCCGGGCGGCAGACGCGCTCACCGACGGAATGGAGGACCAGTGATCATGCCTCGCACCGCTGCGGCGGCCGGCGCAGGCCGGCCGGAGGGCGGCGCGTGATCCCGCTCTCGATCGCCGAGATCGCGCAGATCACGGGGGCCGCCACGGACCAGGTAGCCGACCTGGGGGCCATCGTGGCCGGCCCCGTCGTGATCGACTCCCGCCAGGCGGTGCCCGGCTCGCTGTTCGCCGCGCTGCCCGGCGAGCGCGCCGACGGCCACGACTTCGCGGCCGCGGCCGCGGCGGCCGGCGCCGTCGCGGTGCTCGGCACCCGCCCGGCGGGCGTGCCCGCGCTGATCGTCACCGACGTTCCCGCCGCGCTCGGCCGCCTTGCCCGAGCGGTCGTCGACCGGCTGCCCCGGCTGACCATCGCGGCGATCACGGGCTCGGCCGGCAAGACCACCACCAAGGACCTGGCCGCGCAGCTGATCGGCTCGCTCGGGCCGACGGTCGCCCCGCAGAACTCGTTCAACAATGAGATAGGCCACCCCCTCACGGTGCTGCGCGCGGATGCGGACACCCGGTACCTGGTCGCGGAGCTGTCGGCGCGCGGGCCGGGGCACATCGCGGCGCTGTGCGAGATCTCGCCGCCGACGCTGGGCGCCGTGCTGTGCGTGGGGAACGCGCACGCGGGCGAGTTCGGCAGCATGGAGCAGGTCGCGGCGGCCAAGGCCGAGCTGCCGCGGGCCCTGCCCGCCGATGGCGTCGCGGTGCTGAACGCCGACGACCCGCTGGTCGCCGCCATGGCCGGGATGACCGCGGCCCGCGTCGTCACGTTCGGCCAGTCGGCCGGCGCCGATGTGCGGGCGGCCGGGCTGAGCCTGGACCGGCTGAGCAGGCCCAGGTTCACCCTCGAGATGCCGGACGGGACCGCCGAGGTCGAGCTGAGGCTGCACGGCGAGCACAACGTCACCAACGCGCTCGGGGCCGCGGCGCTGGCCGGGCAGCTCGGCATGGACGCCAGCGCGATCGCGGTCGGCCTGTCCGCGGCGACCGCGCAGAGCCGGTGGCGGATGGAGGTGACCGAGCGGCCGGACGGAGTCATCATCATCAACGACGCCTACAACGCCAGTCCCGAGGCCGTGACCGCCGCGCTGGCCGCGCTCCGCGTCATGGCCGCCGGCCGGCGTGCCTATGCAGTGCTAGGCCGGATGGCCGAGCTCGGCGACCGGTCAAGGGAATTCCATGAGCAGGCGGGCATGGTCGCGGCTCGGTCCGGGCTGGCTGGGCTCATCGTGGTCGGCGACGAGGCGGCGCCGATGCTGACCGGAGCCAAGGCGGCCGGCGGGTTCGCCGGCGAGCTGCTGTCGGTGCCCGACGGGCCCGCCGCCGTCGCCGCCCTCAGCGAGCGGCTGGCCTCCGGCGATGTCGTACTGGTCAAGGCGTCGCGGGCGGCCGGCCTGCAGACGGTCGCGCTGGCGCTGGCCGCCGGGGAGGTCGCCCGATGAGGACGATTATCGTGTCGGCGGGCGTGGCCATGATCCTGGCCCTGTTCGGCACTCCGCTGGCGATCAGGGTCTTCAGCCGGCGTGGCTACGGCCAGCTGATCCGCGAGGAAGGGCCCAAGGCGCACGCGACCAAGCGCGGCACGCCGACCATGGGCGGTACCGTCATCGTCCTCGCCTCGCTGGTCGGCTACGTCGTCGGTCACGTCCTGACCAGCGACCCGATGTCCACCTCCGGCATCCTCGTGCTCGGCCTGATGACCGGGCTCGGGCTGGTCGGGTTCGTCGACGACTTCATCAAGATCTACCGGCAGACCAGCCTCGGCCTGCGCAGCGGGGCCAAGCTGGCTGGCCAGTCGGTAGTCGGCGCCATCTTCGCGGTGGAAGTGCTCAACCACAAGGACGGCTTCGCGCTCACTCCGGCCGACCCTTCGCTGTCGTTCCTGCGCGACTTCGGGCCGACGCTCGGCGTCCTGCCGTTCGTGCTCTGGATCGTCATCATGATCGGGGCGACCTCCAACGCGGTCAACCTGACCGACGGGCTGGACGGGCTCGCGACCGGGGCGGCCATCCTGGTCCTCGCGGCCTACGTCCTGATCGCGAACTGGCAGCTGCGCAACGACTGCACCGTGGTACTGACCAGGAACTGCTATTTCGTCCGGGATCCGCTCGACCTCGCCGTCGTGGCGGCGGCGGTACTCGGCGCGTGCTTCGGCTTCCTGTGGTGGAACGCGCCGCCCGCCAGGATCTTCATGGGTGATACCGGCTCGCTCGCGCTCGGCGGGGTACTCGCCGGCCTGGCGGTCTGCACCGAGACTCAGCTGCTGCTCGTGATACTCGGCGGCCTGTTCGTGATCATCACGCTGTCGGTGATGATCCAGGTCGGCTCGTTCAAGCTGACCGGCAGGCGGGTGTTCAAGATGGCGCCGCTGCAGCACCACTTCGAGCTGATCGGCTGGGCCGAGACGACGATCGTGATCAGGTTCTGGCTGATTGCCGGCCTGTTCGTCGGCCTTGGCCTGGGCATCTTCTACATCGAATGGCTGCCCTCGTAGTGCCCGACCCGGAGCCCGGCGCGACCGGCGCTGACTTCGCTGCCAGGCTGGCCGGCCGCCGGGTCTGCGTGGCCGGCCTCGGCGTGTCCGGGCCGCCGGCCGCGCGGGTGCTGGCCGCCCGCGGCGCGGTCGTCACCGCGGTCGACTCGCGTGACGACGATGATCGCCGCGCCATCGCCGCTGCCCTGGGCGGTGACGGGATCCGGGTGCTGCTCGGCGAGGCGGCCGCAGCCACGCCGCCGGCCGGCACCCAGCTCGTGGTGACCTCGCCGGGCTGGAAGCCGTCCGCCCCGCTGCTCGCGGCCGCGGCCGCCGCGGGGGTCGAGGTGATGGGCGACGTGGAACTGGCCTGGCGGCTCCGGCCGTCGCTGGCCGGCGGCGGCAGGCAGCGCTGGCTCGCGGTGACCGGGACGAACGGCAAGACGACCACGGTGCGGATGCTCGCCCTGATGCTCGCCGCGGCCGGCTACCGCGCGGTGGCGGCCGGAAATGTCGGGACCTCGCTCGCCGACGTGGTGACCGAGCCCGAGCCGTACGAGGTCGTGGCGGTCGAGCTGTCCAGCTTCCAGCTGCACTGGAGCTCGACGATCGAGCCGTTCGCCGCCGTGGTGCTGAACGTCGCGGCGCATCACCTGGACTGGCACGGCACCATGGCGGCCTACGCGGCCGACAAGGCCAGGATCTTCGCGGCCGGCACGCTCGCGATCGGCAACGCGGACGACGAGCGGTCCGCGCGGATGGCAAGCGCGGCCGGCGGGACCGTCAGGTTCCGGCTGGGCGAGCCGCGGCCGGGCGAGCTCGGCGTGGCGGGCGGCTTCCTCGTCGACCGCGCCTTCGGCGGGCCCGGCCAGGCCGCCGGCGTCCGGCTCGCCGCCGTGGCCGACCTGCGCGGTGCCGGCCAGGCGGCCGGCTCTCGGCAGCCGGCGCCCCACATCGTCGCGGACGCGCTCGCCGCGGCCGCGCTGGCCAGGGCGTACGGCGCGCCGGCCGGGGCGGTCAGCGCCGGGCTGGCCGCGTTCCGGCCCGATCCGCACCGGATCAGCCTGGTCGCCAGCGTGGGCGGGATCGACTACATCGACGACTCCAAGGCGACCAACCCGCACGCGGCCGCGGCGTCGCTCGCCGCCTACGATCCGGTCGTGTGGGTGGCCGGCGGGCAGCTCAAGGGCGCGGCGGCCGATCTGGACCGGCTGGTCGGCGCGGCGGCCGCCCGGCTGCGCGGGGTCGTCCTGTTCGGTGCCGACCGGGAGATTATTGCCGCGGCACTGACGCGACACGCGCCCGAGGTCCCGGTGGTTGAGGTCGCAGGCACCGACACTGGAGCAATGGACATCGTGGTCAAGGCGGCGGCCGAGCTGGCGCGGCCGGGCGACACCGTGCTGCTCGCGCCGGCGGCGCAGTCGTTCGACATGTTCCGCGACTACCCGGCGCGGGGTGACGCGTTCGCGGCCGCGGTCAGGCGGCTGGCGGCAGCTCGGTGAGCGAGGCGGACCCCAGGCCGCGGGTCGCCACCGCGCTCGCGCCGCTTGACCGGCCGCTGACCTCCTATTACCTGATCCTCGGCACGAGCGGGCTGTTGCTGGCGATCGGCCTGGTTATGGTGCTCTCCACGTCGTCAGCGGCGGAGCTGGTCGCCGGGCAGTCGCCGTACTCGTTGTTCGTCAAGCAGTTGCTCGGCGTCGCCATCGGGCTGCCGATGATGTGGGCCCTGTCCAGGATGCGGCCGCAGCTGCTCCGGGCCATCGCGTACCCGCTGCTGCTGGCGGCGATTGTCAGCCTGCTGCTCGTGCTGGCCTTCGGCAAGAGCGCCTACGGCGCCGAGCGCTGGATCACCATCGGCCCCGTCCAGATTCAGCCATCGGAGTTCGCCAAGCTCGCGCTGCTGGTGTGGGGCGCTGACCTGCTGGCCCGCAAGGAGCAGCTCAGGCAGCTCACGAACTGGCGGACCCTGCTGATCCCGCTGCTGCCCGGCACCGCGGTGCTGGCCATGCTCGTGATGCTGGGTGACGACCTCGGTACCACGTTCGTCCTGCTCGTCATCCTGCTGGCCCTGCTCTGGGTGATCGGCACGCCTGCCCGCCTGTTCGCATGCATCCTCGGCCTGATCCTTTTCGCGCTCGTCGTGCTGGTCATCGTCCAGCCCTACCGGGTCGCGCGCCTGACCGGCTACCTCAGCCAGGCGGGCGGCCCGACCGGGCCGAACCAGCAGGGCATCCAGGGGAAATACGCGATCGGCTCCGGCGGACTGTTCGGCGTCGGACTCGGAAACAGCAAGGAAAAGTGGGGCTGGGTACCGAACGCGACGAACGACTTCATCTTCGCGATCCTCGGCGAGGAGCTTGGCCTGATCGGCACCGTCTGCGTGGTGCTGCTTTACGGCGGGCTGGCGTTCGCCGGGCTGCGGGTCGCCCGCCGGATGACCGATCCCTTCATGCGTCTCGCCGCCGCCGGGGCGACCGCCTGGATCCTCGTGCAGGCCCTGGTGAACATCTCGGCCGTCGTGGGACTGCTGCCAATCACCGGCGTGCCGCTGCCCCTTATCTCGGCTGGCCTGTCGTCACTGCTGGCTACCATGGCGGCGATCGGCATGCTGCTGTGCTTCGCTAGGCGCGAGCCAGGCGCGCGGGAAGCCCTGGCCAAGGCCGGCGCTACTCGTCCGTGGTCCTCGCTGATGGCGGGGTTCGGCCGGCGTCAGGCCGCGGGGCCGGCCCCGGCGGCCGGGCCCGCCGCGCGCGGTGCAGGCCGGCCGCGGCCGGGCACCGCAGCGGCCGGGCCGCCTGGCCAGCCCAGCCGGGCCGCCAGGTCAGGATCATCTGGCCGGACCTCGAGAACCCGGCCCGCCACCGGACCGCCGGGGGCGGCGCCGGGCGGGCGCGGCGGGCCGCCTGGGGTCGCATCGGGCGGGCGCGGCGGGCAGGCTGGCGGCGCATCCCGGTCGCCGGCTCGCGGCCCTGACGGGCGCGGCGCGTCGGCTGGCGGCGCGCCCCGTTCGCCCGCTCGCCCGCCTGGGGCGCGGCCGGTCCCGGGCGGCTCGGGGCCGCCGCGGCAGCCGGCACGGTCTAGGCTGGCTGATCCGGGCAGCGGAGCGGACCAGGCAGCTGCGAGCCGGGGACCGGCGGGGCCGAACGACGGCGCGCCGCGGCCCCAGCGGCCAACCGCGCCAGGCCGCGGGCCGGCACCGCCGAGCCCCGGGTGACGCGGGCCGGCCGGGCCAGCTGAGCCGCCGTGGGCGGAGTGGACGACAGTGAGGTGTGAGTGTGCGCAGCGTCGTGATTGCCGGAGGCGGGACTGGCGGCCACATCGAGCCGGCCATGGCGCTAGCCGACGCGCTGCGCCGGCTCGATCCTGAGGTCAGGATCACCTGCCTGGGCACGGAGCGCGGCCTGGAGACCAAGGTGATCCCGGCCCGGGGGTACGCCCTTGACCTCATTCCGGCCGTTCCGCTGCCGCGTTCGCTCACCCCGGCGCTGTTCGCGGTGCCAGGGAAGATGATCGGTGCGGTCAGAGCCGCGGTGGACGTGCTCGACCGGGCGGAGGCGAGCGTGCTGGTCGGCTTCGGCGGTTACGTGGCCACGCCCGGGTATCTCGCGGCCAGGCGGCGGCGGGTTCCGATCGTCGTCCACGAGGCTAACCCGAAGCCAGGGCTGGCCAACCGGATCGGATCGCGGCTGACTAAGAACGTCTTCATCGGGCAGGCAGGCACGAGGCTGCCGCACGCGACGTACATCGGGATCCCGATCCGGCGCGAGATCGCCGGGCTGAACCGGCTGGCGCTGAGCGAGAAGGCCCGCGCCCATTTCGGCCTGCGGCCCGACCTTCCCGTGCTGCTCGTCACCGGCGGGTCGCAGGGCGCCGCGTCGCTGAACCGCGCTGTGCTGGGTGCCGCGGACGCCATCTTGTCGGTGGGCGTCCAGGTGCTGCACATCCTCGGGCCGCGCTCGGGCCAGGCCGCCAGCCCGCCACGCGGCGACGTCCCGTACGTCGCGCTCGAGTACCTGGACCGGATGGACCTCGCCTACGCCGCGGCCGATTTCGCTCTCTGCCGGGCCGGGGCGATGACCTGCGCGGAACTGACCGCCGTGGGCCTGCCCGCGGCCTACGTCCCGCTACCGCACGGCAACGGCGAGCAGCGGCTCAACGCCCTGCCGGCCGAGCGGGCCGGAGGCGGGCTGATCATCGACGACGCCAGCCTCAGCCCCGGCTGGATTCGTGACGTGCTGCTCGGCGTGCTGCTCGACCACCAGCGGGTCGCGGCGATGTCCAGGGCAGCGGCCGGCATCGGCAGGGCAGACGCCGACGCGGCGCTCGCGACCCGGGTGCTCGCCATCGCGGACGGAGCGCGGCCAGGCCGGACCGGGCCTGCCGGGCCCGCCGGGCCGGCCGGGCCCGCCGGGCCGCCGGGCCGGCCGGGCGGCCGGCGGGCGGCCGCGGCAGCAAGCACCGCGGCAGTCATCGCGGCCGATGACGGTAGGAGGACTGCGACTATGGGCCTGGTGACTCCGGTCGAGCCGGTTCCGCTCGGCGATCTCGGACGGGTGCATTTCGCCGCGATCGGCGGGGCGGGAATGTCCGGCATCGCGCGCATCATGCTGGCCAGGGGAGTGCCCGTATCGGGCTGCGACTCGGCGGCGTCGGCTCAGCTCGATGAGCTCAGCCGCCTCGGTGCCCAGGTCTGCGTCGGCCATTCCGCCGAGCACCTGCGGTCCGCCGACACGCTGGTGGTGTCCAGCGCGATCAGGACGGACAACCCGGAGCTCGTCCAGGCCCGCCGGGCCGGGATGCGGGTCCTGCACCGGGCGGCCGCCCTGGCCTCGGTGATGCTGGGCAGGCAGTCCATCGCGGTCGCCGGGACCCACGGCAAGACCACGACCACGTCGATGATGACCACCGTCCTGCGCCGCTGCGGCGCCGATCCTGCTTACGTCATCGGGGGGATCCTCGCCGAGACCGGCCTGGGCGCCGCCGACGGCCGCGGCCCGGCGTTCGTCGCCGAGGCCGACGAGAGCGACGGGTCATTCCTGATGCTCGCGCCAGACGCGGCCATCGTCACGTGCGTCGAGGCCGACCACCTCGACAACTACAGGAGCCTGGCGGAGATCGAGACGGCATTCGAGGCGTTCGCCGGGCGGATCACCCCCGGCGGGCTCCTCGTGACCTGCGCGGACGATCCGGGTGCGGCGAAGCTCGCCGCCGCGGTCGAGGCTCGGACCGGGGCCGCCGGCGCATTGCGGAGTATCAGCTACGGCGAGTCGGCGGGCGCCGACTACCGGGTGGCGGCGGTGACCCCGGCCGGGATGGCTACTGAGTTCGACCTCACTCCTGCCGGGCGCAGCGTCACCGCGGGCACCGGTACCGTCCGGCTCCGGATCGCCGTGCCAGGCAGGCATAACGCGCTGAACGCCGCGGCCGCCTATGCGGCCGCGGTCGAGCTCGGCTTCGACGGCCAGCAGGTCGCCGCCGGCCTCGGCAGCTACCGGGGCGCCAGGCGGCGGATGGAACCCAAGGGCGAGGCGGACCTGGTCCGGGTGCTCGACAGCTATGCCCATCACCCGACCGAGCTGGCCGCCGACCTGAGCGCGGCGCGCGACATCGCCGCAGGCGGGCGTGTGATCGTCGTCTTCCAGCCGCACCTGTTCAGCCGGACCAGGATCTTCGCCGGCCAGTTCGGCGCCGCCCTCGGCCAGGCTGACGAGGTCTTCGTGCTCGACGTCTACGCCGCCAGGGAGGATCCCGAGCCCGGCGTCACCGGAGCTCTGGTCGCGGACGCGGTGCCCGGCGGTCGGGCCGTGTTCTGCCGCGACCGCGGCGCGGTCCCGGCGGCCGTCGCCGATGTCGCCAAGCCGGGCGACGTGGTCCTGACCATGGGCGCCGGGGATGTGACCACGCTCGGCCCGCTGATCGTCGAAGCCCTGCGCGGCCGCGCGGACGGCGGCCGATGAGCGAGCCGGCGGGGCGCCTGGCAGCGCCCCGCGGGCGAGCGGGAAATAGGGCATGAGCGAGCCGGGCCGCCCGCGGCGCGGTCGGCATGATCCGTGGAAGGCGGTGTTCTTCGGCCTGGCGGCCGCGGTCCTGGTGGCCGGGGTCGCCTGGGCCCTGCTCGGCTCGAGCTTCCTGGTCGTCCGCACGGTGCGGACGACCGGATCGGCGCTGCCGAGCGCGACGGTTCTCCGTGCCGCCGGCATCAGGCTGGGCACCCCGCTGATCCGCGTCGACACCGCTGAGGTGGCGCACCGGGTGGAGAGGATCACGCAGGTCCAGTCGGCCCGGGTCACGCGGTCCTGGCCGGACGCCATCGTGATCTGGACCAAGAGCCGCACGGCGGTGTTCGCGGTGCCGGCCGGGCACGGCTACGACCTGATGGATTCCTACGGCGTCGTTCTGCGCTGGGCACGCGCCGCCCCGCGCCGGCTGCTCGTGCTGAAGGCATCGGGCGGGCCCGTCGGGTCGCTGCGCCACGATCCGGCCGTGCTCGCGGCCGGTACCGTCGTCAGGAAGCTGCCATCCTGGCTGCGGAGCCGGGTCGGCACGGTCCGCGCGGCGGGGCCCTCCGACGTGATCCTGATCCTGCGCGGCGGCGTGAGCGTCAAGTGGGGCGGGCCGGGCCAGGCGGCCGCGAAGGCCAGCGAGATGGCCGTCCTGCTGCGCACCAAGGCCGGCTACTACGACGTCAGCGATCCGAGCACGGCGGTCACGGGCAGCTCCGTTCCGGCTGGGAGCGCAGGCTGAAGCGAGGCGCGCATCGTGACGGCGCTGCCACTTATCGCGACACGTCGGACCGGTCACGGCGAGGCTAGTTGACCAGCGATGCCGGGCAACTCTACTGTCCCTATCAGTCGGCAGCTTGACATAACTCTAAATCTCAACCTGAGGGTGAGGGTTGAGATCGAGCGGGAAGGTCTGGTCCCTCCGTGGCAGCACCGCAGAACTATCTGGCGGTCATCAAGGTAGTCGGCATTGGCGGTGGCGGCGTCAACGCCGTCAACCGGATGATCGAAGAGGGCCTCAAGGGCGTCGAGTTCATCGCCATCAACACCGATGCCCAGGCGCTGCTGATGAGCGATGCCGACGTCAAGCTCGACGTCGGCCGGGAACTCACCAGGGGGCTCGGGGCGGGAGCCAATCCCGATGTCGGCTACAAGGCGGCCGAGGATCACCGCGAGGAGATCGAGGAGGTGCTCAAGGGCGCCGACATGGTCTTCGTCACCGCCGGCGAAGGCGGCGGCACCGGCACCGGCGGCGCGCCGGTCGTGGCCCAGGTCGCGCGCTCGCTCGGCGCGCTGACCATCGGCGTCGTCACGAGGCCGTTCGGCTTCGAAGGAAAGCGTCGCGCGGCCCAGGCGGACGCGGGGATCGAGCGGCTGCGCAGCGAGGTCGACACCCTGATCGTCATTCCCAACGACCGGCTGCTGTCGATCTCCGACCGTAACGTCAGCGTGCTCGACGCGTTCAAGGCCGCCGACCAGGTGCTGCTGTCCGGTGTCCAGGGGATCACCGACCTGATCACCACGCCAGGCCTGATCAACCTGGATTTCGCCGACGTCAAGTCGGTGATGTCAGGCGCCGGCTCCGCGCTGATGGGAATCGGGTCGTCGCGCGGCGACGACCGTGCGGTCGCGGCGGCCGAGATGGCGATCTCGAGCCCGCTGCTCGAGGCCAGCATCGACGGCGCCCACGGCGTCCTGCTCTCCATTCAGGGCGGGTCTGATCTGGGCCTGTTCGAGATCAACGAGGCCGCGCAGCTAGTCGCCAATTCCGCGGCGACCGACGCCAACATCATCTTCGGCGCGGTGATCGACGACGCCCTCGGCGACGAGGTGCGCGTGACGGTGATCGCGGCCGGCTTCGACGAGACCCAGACCGGCCGGGCCAGGACCGGCCGGCCGGTGGCGGCGTACCAGCCGTCCCAGGGATCGGACGCTCTCGGCGCCCCCTGGCGGCCGGTGACGCTGCCCGGTCTCAAGGACAACCCGGTCCACGCCGGCCAGCCGGCGGCCGGCTCCGCAGCGGAACCGACCGCTCCGGCGGCCGCGGCGCAGGACGGCCAGCGCGGTCAGGACAGCGGGCGGGTCCAGGAGCCCCAGCATGCCCCGGCTGAAACGGCCACGGCGACGGCCGCGGCCGACTCGGTTCCGGCGCCCAGGTCGGCCGACGGCGCCAGCCCGGCCGATAGTCAGGACGGGCAGGCCAGTCGCGGCGACGGGTCGAGCACGCGGCGCAGGTCCGTGGTATTCGAGGAAGACGACGAGCTCGACGTGCCCGATTTCCTCAAGTGAGCAGCCGGGGCCGGTCAGGCGCGACCTTGCCGGGCTCGATGCGGGCGCGCACGCTCTGCCCCGGCGTCCGCGTGCTGTTCACCGAGCGGCCAGGCGGTGCCAGCTCGGGAGCCTATCGCTGGCTCAACCTCAGCGACGGCGTCGGGGATGATCCGTCCGCCGTGGCCAGCAACAGGGAGCTGGTGCTGCGGGCGATCGGCCCTGGACCCCGGCGGCTGCGCTGGATGCGCCAGGTGCACGGGACCGACGTGGTCTACCTTTCCGCCCCGTCAGCAGAGCCATCCGCCGCGGCCACCGAGGCCAGTGACGCCAGCCCGCTGGCCGACGCGGCCTTCACCGACTCACCCCTGATCGCGCTCGGGGCGCTGGGCGCGGACTGCGCTCCGGTGCTCGCCGCCGATCCGGCGGCCGGGATCGTCGGAGCGGCGCACGCCGGCCGCCCCGGGATGGCCGCTGGCGTGGTTCCCGCCCTGGTCGAGGCCATGGCGGCCGCCGGAGCTGATCCGGGCCGGATGCATGCCGTCATCGGCCCGTCCATCTGCGGCCGGTGCTATGAAGTGCCGGCCGATATGCGCGACGAGGTTGCCGCGCTGGTGCCGGGATCCGCGTGCGTCACCAGGTCGGGCACCCCCGGCATCGACCTGCGGGCGGGCCTGCACGGCCAGCTCGCGAGCCTCGGGGTCGCCAGCGTGGCCGACGACCCGCGGTGCACGGCGGAGTCGGCCGAGCTGTTCTCCTACCGGCGGGACGGGCCGACCGGCCGGTTCGCCGGGCTGATCTGGCTCGCGCCGCGATGATCAGATGACAGCCGCCAGCGACCGGGCGGCCGAGCTCAGCGACAACCTGCGGGCGCTGCGGGCCAGGATCGCCGCGGCGTGCGAGGCAGCGGGCCGCGCCGAAGGCGACGTCACGCTGATCGCGATCACCAAGACGTTCCCGGCCTCGGACGTGCGGCTGCTGGCTGGTCTCGGGATCACCGACGTGGGGGAGAACCGGGATCAGGAGGCGGCACCGAAAGCGGCGGCGTGCGCTGATCTCGAGCCGTCGCTGCGCTGGCATTTCGTGGGCCAGCTTCAGGTGAACAAGGCCAGGAGCGTCGTCAGGTACGCCGACGTGGTGCACTCAGTCGACCGGCCCAAGCTGGTCCGGGCGCTCGGCACCCGGGCCAGGGACGCCGGGCGCGTCATCACGTGCCTGGTCCAGGTCGATCTGGATCCCGAACCCGACCCCGAGCGCGGCGGCGCTCAGCCCGCCGATGTCGCGGCCCTGGCCGACGAGGTCGCGGCGGCCGACGGGCTGGTGCTCGGCGGCGTGATGGCCGTCGCGCCGCTCGGTGAGCCGCCGCGGCCGGCGTTCCGCAGGCTGGCGGAGGTCGCTCAGGTCGTCCGGGCCAGCCATCCGGGCGCAATGATGATTTCCGCGGGCATGACCGGTGACCTCGACGCGGCTATCGCAGAAGGTGCGACACACGTACGTGTTGGTACGGCGTTGCTCGGCGGCCGGCGCGCCTTCGTCAGGTAATGTCCGACGCGTAGCCCGCGGCGCGAGCCTGGGCTGCGGTGATGTTCGTTACAAGGCATTTGCCAGAGGTTGTTGCGGCAGGGTTGTTGCTGCAGGGGTTTCGCGGCACGGTTCTGCTGCAGGTGCTTGTCGCACGGTGTTTGTCGCACGGTGTTTGTCGCACAGCGGCATGACGGAGGACTGACGATGGCCAGCGCAATGCGCAAGATGGCGGTCTATCTCGGCCTGGTGGAGGATGACCATCATTACGCGGATCCTTACACCGACGAGTACGGCGAGGGTGACGACTACGGGGACTACGTCACTGAGTACGCCGAGCACGCCGAGGTGCATGAGACGAACGGCGCGTACGTTGCCGATGACACCCGGATCAGGCTAGATCACCGTCCGGCCGCCGAGAGCGTGCACACGACCGACCTGGCCAGGATCACGACCCTGCACCCGCGCACGTACAACGAGGCACGGACAATAGGTGAGCACTTTCGCGAGGGTACTCCAGTTATCATGAACCTGACCGAGATGGTCGATAGCGACGCGAGGCGCCTCGTCGACTTCGCGGCGGGCCTGATCTTCGGGCTCCGCGGCTCGATCGACCGGGTCACGAACAAGGTCTTCCTGCTCTCACCGGCGAACGTCGAGGTGACGGCGGAGGACAAGGCGAGAATCGCGGAGCGCGACTTCTTCAACCAGAGCTAGGTTCAGTCGGGCCGGGCGGATGCGGGCAGGCGATATGGGATGGCGGCGGTCTGACCGGCGCGAGCTGCGCCGGGAAGGCGGTGCGGCGCCGTGACTATTTTCCTCGTTGTCGTCTACTACATCCTGTGGCTGTATCTGCTGCTGCTCATCGGCCGCCTGATTATCGACATGCTGCAGAACTACAGCCGGTCTTGGACTCCGACCGGCCTCCTGGCCAGGGTGGCCGAGGTAATCTTCACCGTAACTGATCCGCCACTGAGATTGCTAAGGCGCTACCTTCGGCCCGTGCGGCTCGGTAGTGTTGCTCTAGACCTCAGCTACACACTGTTGTTTCTTGTGATCATTGTGTTGCTATCGGTAGTAAGCAGGTTGTGATGCAGGTAGCCTGCCTAGGGGACTCACGCGCCAAGGAGATATGGACATGCCACTGACGCCCGCGGATGTGCGGAACAAGCAGTTCAGCACGACCAGGCTCAGGCCTGGCTACGACGAGGAAGAAGTGGACGCCTTCCTGGATGAGGTCGAGGCTGAGCTCGACCGGCTGATCCAGGAGAACGAGGAGCTGCGGGCCAAGCTGGCCGAGGTGCTTCGCGGCGGCAAGATGGCCGCGCCGCTGAACTCGCCGCACATGGACAGCCCGGAGCTGATGCCGAGCGAGCCGCACCGGCCCGAGCCTGAGCGCCGTCCCGAGCCGATGTCGATGCACAAGTCCTCGGCTGAGGACAACATGGACACCGCGGCACGGGTTCTCGCCCTGGCCCAGCAGACGGCCGACCAGGCCATCGCCGACGCGCGCCGGGAGGCTGACGAGACGCTGAGCCGGGCCCGCCGCGAGGCCGACGACCTGCTCACCAAGGCTCGCCGTCAGTCGGAGCAGATCACCAGCGATGCGCGAGCACGAGCCGAGAGCCTGGAGCGCGACGCGCAGGAGCGGCACCGTCAGGCGATGGGCTCGCTCGTCCAGTCGCGCGAGGAGCTCGAGCGGCGTGTTGACGACCTGCGGGCATTCGAGCGCGAGTACCGCAGCAGGCTCAAGGCATACCTGGAAGGCCAGCTGCGTGACCTCGAGGCCGGCGCGGCCGACAGCGGCGTGTTCCCGGCCGTTGCGGCTACCGGTCCTCAGCCTGCGGTGCCGGTTGGCGTTGGTCACATGCGCAACGGCGGGCCGTCGGGTAACTCGTTCCCCGGAATGTCGGAGCCGATGGGGCACAATGGCGGCTACCACCCGGCCGACAGCGGTCAGCACGACCGCCGGTAGGCGGGCGATCGCTTAGGCTTTCGAGCGGAGTTCGAGCGTGATCCGGTTCGGCATCGTCCTATCGGTCGTGCTCATTGCAATCGGGCTGCTGGCAACGGGTGTCGTTGCCGGCAGCCTGTTGCTTGTTGTCATCTCGATCGGCGTGGCGGTGCTGGCGTTCCTGCTGCTCCTGGTCGTCGTCGTCGTGTCGCGGCACGAGATCTTCGGCCAGGGCGCCGCCGGAGCGCGCGCGCCGCTGGCTGCCGAGGCCGCTGGCGCGGGACTGGCTGGCACGGGGCAAGGTGGCCCGGGGCGGGCCAGCACGGGGCGGGCCGCGGATCGGGCGGCGGCAGGCCGGGCCGGGCGGTCAAGCCGGACGGCCGCCTCAGCCGCCGCGGCGGTCCGGGCCAATGCGGCACAGGCCGCCGCGCCGCCTGCGGTCGCGGCGGCGCCGGCTAACGCGAGGCAGGATGACGGGGCGGCCCAGCACGCTGGCGCGGCGCGCGAGCAGCCCGTCACCGAGCGCCAGGGAACCGAACGCCCGGCCGTGCAGCGCCCGGCGGCGGAACTCGCGGCGGCCGAATTCCAGGCAGCGGAACTCCCGGCGGCGGAACGGTCACGGGCCGGGCGGCCGACGGCGGAACGCCCGGCAGCTGCGGCGGAAGGCCAGACGGAGGCGGCCAGATCGGTCCGCGCGGCGATGCCGCCCGCCCCTCCGGACGTCGCGGCGGGTCAGGCTTCCGGCAGATCGGCCGGGCAGGACGCGCCCGCGGTGCAGCTCATCGATGCCGCGGCGGCACGGGCGAAGGCCGCGGCCGAAAATGTCGCCCCGGCCGGGCACGAGGCCGCCTTGGGACCGGACACCGTTCCCGGCCAGCCTGGTTCGGGCCGCCCGGATTCCATTCTGGGGCGGCTGGCGGCGAAGAACAGAGCGGCAGGCCCGCAGCGCTCCGAACCTGAGCGGCCGGGCTCCGAGCGGCCGAGCACGGAGCGGCCGAGCACGGAGCGGCCGAGCCTAGAGCGGCGGAATCTGGAGCGAGCTGGCATTGACCGGCCCAGTCTTGACCGGCCCAGTCTTGACCGGCCCAGTCTTGACCGGGCCAGTCTTGACCGGGCCAGCGCCGAGTCGGCCAAGTCGTTCCGGGCGTCGAGGCTCGAGCGGGAGTCCGCCCGGGCGGCGGGTGCCCGGGCGGCGGATGCCGGTTCGCCCGGGGCAGGCCGGGCGGATGAGCCAGCCACGCGCCAGGACCAGGCCGAGCCGAGAACCGAGCCACCAGCTTCAGCCGCTGCCGCCGCCGGCACCTCGGCCGCTGGTCCGGCTAGCACCGCCGCGACGAGCCGCGGCGACCGGGAGGGCACGCCGGCGACGCCGGAGGCGGCCAGGCCCGGAGCGCAGGCAGTTCCCGGGCCTGCCGGAACGGCGCAAGCACGGACCGGGCCAGCACGCACCGGCCAGGCTGCCACCGGGCCGGCCTCCACCGGGCCGGCCTCCACCGGGCGGCCTTCCACCGGGCCGGCTTCCACCGGGCCGGCTGCCACCGGTCCAGGTAGTTCCGGGCCAGCTAGTCCCGGGCCAGCTGGTTCCGGGCCAGCCGCGGGTAGCCAGCGAGCTGACGACCGGCCGGACCAGGACAGCCCAGCCGCTGATCGCGCTGGCGGGGCGGCCCGGGCGGCCGGCTCCGCTGCTACGACCGCGCCGTCGGCCACGCCTGCGATGCCTCAGGCCGGCAGCGGAGGGCCAGGTCAGCCAGCCGGGCCCGAGCCGAAGCAGGCCGTCCCCGCCGATGCCGACGCGACAGCCGGGCTGGCACCAGCCGGATCGCCCGGCGATTCCGCGCCCAGCCCCGGCGCCCCGGCCGGCCCGGCCGCGTCGACGAAGAGTCAGGCCGAGTCCTCAGATGAGGGGAAAATGGCAGGTGCGGTCCAGCCGGCGAAGGCCGGCGAGGGCACCAGCGACGGCGGAGCGATGCAAGTCAGCGTGGTACCCGGCATAACCAGGTATCACCGGAGCGACTGCCAGCTGATCCGGTTCCTGGCTCCCGACGATCTCGAGGTGATGAGCAGGCAGGCGGCTGCCGACGGCGGCTGTGTGCCGTGCAAGGCCTGCAAGCCCGACCAGGAGGCGGCGAACCTGCCGGTCGGCTGAATGCCCCGGCGTGCCCGCGCGACCTAGGATCGGCCGGCTAGTCAGGCCGGACCGGGTTCCCAGAGCACGGACGTATCCAGAACCTGAGGCCGGTCGCAGGGTCGGCGTGCTCCGTGTCGCCCGGAGCGGCCCGGTATCCGGGCGATACCGCGACGCAGCTCACCGCCGGTACTTCGTCCCTGACCAGCAGCTCGTGCTCGGTCATGGCGCTGGCCAGCTCAGGGTCCGCCGTCTGCCAGCAGAGCGCGATGTCATCGCCGGCATCGAGGCCGTCAGCCTCGCGGGCATCCTGGACGGCCCCGATGACCTCGCGAGCGAGTCCCTCCCGGCGGAGCTCAGGAGAGCTGGCGAGGTCGAGCGCGACCGTCTCACCGCCCTCGCCAGCCGCAGCCCAGCCGGGCAGCGGCAGGCTGGCCATGATGACGTCATCAGCCGGCCGGTCGGATCCTGCCGCGCGATTTGCCGGCCGCAGCTCGACGGCCCGCACGTTGAGCTCCGCAGCGAGCTGCTCGCGCAGTTCGGCCCCGAGGCCGGCGACCTGATCGCCGGTAACCAGCGCGCGGGCTAGAGGCTGGCGGACGCTGACCCCCGCCGCCGATCTGGCTGATCGGCCCAGTCCGGCCAGCCGCCTGGCCAGGGCGACCTCGCTGGCCAGGCGACGGTCGATCAGGGCGGGCACCGGGTCAGGCCAGCTCGTCAGGTGCACGGAGTCCGGGCCACCCGTCTCCGCGGCACGGAGCAGCGTCCACACGTAGTCGGTCAGAAACGGGGCCACCGGCGCCATCACCCTGGTCAGGGTGCTCAGGCAGTCTTTTAGTGTGACGAAGGCCGCGGCGCCGTCCGCGGTTCCGCTGTCCTGTCGGAACCTGCGGCGCGACCGGGGCAGATACCAGTTCGCCAGAGCGTCGATGAAGCCGGCGATCCGGGCGCCGGCGGCGGCCGACCTGAACTCCTCCAGGTCCGCCGTGACCGTGCCGACCAGCGACTGGAGCTCGCTCAGTATCCACCGGTCAAGCACGGGCCGCGCAGCGGGCGGCGGCGCGGCCTGAGTGCCCGGCCGCCACGCACGGTCTCGGCTCGCAGCAGCGCTGGCGCAGGTGACCAGGAAGCGCGCCGCGTCGCGGTAGGGCCGCAGCACCTTGGTGACGATTTCCTCCAGCGCGGCGGCTGAGTGCTGCACCGCCTCCTCGGGCGGCGCAGCCGCGGAGAAGAACCACCGCACCGCGTCGGCCCCGTATCGCTCGATCAGCGGCAGCGGCTCGACCAGGTTGCCAAGCCCGCTGCTCATTGGCCGGCCGCTCTCGTCCAGTACAGCTCCGAGCCGCAGCGCGGTGCGGAACGGCGCGTGCCCCGACACCACCGTGCCGATCACGGTCAGCGCCGAGAGCCAGCCGCCAGCCTGGTCGGCGCTCTCGGTGACAAGCTGCGCCAGCTGGCCGCCAGCGGGTTGTCCGGCCTCCCCCGCAGCGGCGGCGTGCTGCGCGAACGGCATCGCCCCGGCGTCGTAGCTGGCGTCGATCACCTCGGGTACCCGGTGACCTGTCGCTCCACATTGCGGGCAGCTGATCAGCACGCGGTCGATGTACGGCCGGTGCGGGTCAAGGCCGGTCAGGTCGCGGCCCGCGAGCTCCCCGAGCTCGGCCAGCGATCCGGCGCACGTCAGGTGGCCGCGCGGGCACTCCCAGATAGGCAGCGGCGTGCCCCAGTACCTGGTGCGCGATAGCGCCCAGTCATCGTCGCCGGCTCGTTCGCTCCCAGCCCGAAGCTGGTCCCTGATCGCCGTGGTCCTGACATACCAGGCCGACAGCGTGCGCAGGAGCAGCGGCGTGCTGCACCGCCAGCAGTGCGGGTGGCCGCCCTCGTGGCCGCGTGACGCGAACAGCCGGCCGCGATCCGCGAGGAGGCCGGTCAGCAGGCGGCCGGCGTCGGTGAAGAAGACCCCGCCGATCAGCGGCAGGTCAGGCTGGAAGCGGCCGTCGGGTCCGATCGGGTCGAGTATTTCGAGCCCGTGCTCGAGGCTGGCTTTCAGGTCATCGGCTCCGAATGCCGGAGCCAGGTGGGTCAGGCCGGTGCCGCTCCGCACGGAAACGAAGTAGCCGGTGATCACGCGGTGCGGGCCGGGGGCCTGGCCGACGTCGAGCGCCGGGGAGTAGCCGATCCCGGCCAGCTCAGTCCCGGTAACCCGGGCCGCTACGTGCCAGTCCTCGCCGAGCAACTCGGCGACCAGCGGCTCGGCCACGATGACCCGGTCGTCATGGCCGGCCCGCCGGGCCAGCGCGTAGCTCTGGTGCGGATGGACCGCGATCGCGGTGCTGGCGGCCAGCGTCCACGGCGCGGTCGTCCACACGAGCAGGTGCGCGCCGTGCAGGCGGCGGTTAGCGCCATCGGGGAGCGTTGCGATCGGAAACCGCACGATCAGGCCACGGTCGGCGATCTTCTTATCCGCCGCGGACTGGCCGAGTTCATGTGCGGACAGCACCGTCTGGCAGCGCGGGCAGTACGGGGCGACCTGGCGACTGCGGCTGAGCAGGCCGGCGTCAAAGATCTGCCGCAGTGACCACCACACCGCGTCGATGTAGCTCGTGTCCATGGTCAGGTAGCCGCGAGCTGAGTCCGCCCAGCATCCCAGCCTGATGCTCAGCGCGGACATCGCGTCCGCGTGCCTGCGCGCCGACTCGCGGCAGCGGGCGGCGAACCGCTCAATCCCGTAGGCGTCGATGTCGGGCCTGCCCGACAGGCCAAGCTCTTTCTCGACCGCGACCTCGACCGGCAGGCCGTGGCAGCCGAAGCCGCTGCTGCGCGGGACCTCGAAGCCCTGCATGGCCTTCAGGCGCTGGTACAGGTCCCTGACCGCCAGGCCCGGCACGTGGTGGAGGCCCGGCATGCCGGCCGCCACCGGCGGGTTCTCGTAGCAGATCCACGGCGGGCCGCCTGCCGTCCTGGCCAGCGACCGTCTCAGCACGTCGGTACCAGCCCACCGGCCGAGTACCTCGTGCTCGATGCCGGCCAGGTCGGGAACGGCTGGCCGGCCGGGGTGCGGGCCTGGCTCGCGCTGACTCGCAGGCGCGCCCGTTACCTGCCGCATCGTCACCCCCCGGTACGTGCCCCGTACGTCCCCGCGCAGCGGCTAACGATAGCTGAACCGTCCGGTTACGCACCGCGACGACGGCCGGCCGGCCCGGGTCAGGTGGCGGATTAGCCGTGTCGCCGCCGGGCGTGTTTGCGAATCGCCCCGGTCACCACTTATCCTCCGGTGACGCTTGTCAACCAAGATCATCGTCGCGTCTGCGCCAAGGGAGGCAGGGTATGACAGCAGCAGCACAGTCTGACGCCGCCGGCTTCCCGGTGCGGGACGGCGAGCGGCCGTGGACCGACACCGAGATCAGCGAGGTCAGATCGCGGCTCGCGGCTGAGGCCGAGGAGCTGAGCGGAGAGATTGACAAGGCCGAGTCGGACATCGCCGACCGCCTGGGCGATTCCGTCAGTGATGCCGGTGATGACCAGGCCGATGTCGGTACTAAGACCTATGAGCGCGAGCACGAGCTCTCGCTGACCTACAACGCCCGCGACCTGCTCGCTCAGACCGAGAAAGCGCTGGCCAGGATCGAGTCGGGGACCTATGGTTCGTGCGAGTCGTGCGGTCAGCCGATCGGCAAGGCAAGGCTGCAGGCGTTCCCGCGGGCAACCCTGTGCGTCAGCTGCAAGCAGCGAGAGGAACGGCGCTGACCGGAAACAAGATCGCAAGCGACGTCGGCCGGCCTGACCCGATGGCGACCGCGGACCCTCCCGGCAGGCACCGGCGCCGGATCTGGCTGCTGCTGGCGGTGGCCGTTGCCGTGCTGGTGACCGACATCATCACCAAGGCGGTCGTTGTGGCCACGCTGTCCGACCGGCTGCCGCTCAAGCTGCTCGGCGGGTTCGTGACGCTCCGGGTGACCCGCAACCCCGGAGCCGCGTTCAGCCTCGGCGGCCCGTCCGTGACGGCCGTCTTCGCGCTGATCGCTGTCGGCGTAATCGTCTTCATCCTGCGCGCCTCGCGCCGCATTCAGAGCCTGGCGTGGGCGGTGACGCTCGGGCTGCTGCTCGGCGGGGCGACCGGCAACCTGACCGACCGGATCTTTCGCTGGCCCGGTCCGTTCCGCGGCTGGGTGGTGGACTGGATCCAGGTGCCGCACTGGCCGGTCTTCAACGTGGCGGACTCCTGCATCGTCTGCGGTGGCATCCTGGCTGTCTTCCTGGCCGTCCGTGGCGTCCGGATCGACGGAACGCTCGCCACCAGGCCGCCTGACGGCGACGACGACGGCAGCAGCCGGATCGCTGGCGATCCGGGCCGGGCCGATGGCGACGAGCACGGCGGCGGGGCGTGAATGCGCCCGCAGCGCGCCGGGTCCCGGTACCCGATGGCCTCGATGGCGAGCGGCTCGACGCGGCGATCGCCAGGATGTTCGGATTGTCAAGGACCCGCGCTGCCGAGCTGATCAGCGCCGGCGGCGTGCTGGTGGGCGGCCTGGCGGGCAAGTCGGACCGGGTGCCGGCCGGGGAGTGGCTGGAGGTCACGCTGCCGCCGCTCGCGACAGCGCCGGCCGCGCCGCGTCCCGAGGCCGTGCCCGGCCTGACCGTTGCCTACGAGGACGCCGATATCGTGGTCGTCGACAAGCCGGCCGGGGTCGCCGCCCACCCGACTCCTGGCTGGACTGGCCCGACGGTGCTGCAGGGGCTGCTCGCCGGCGGCCATCAGATCGCCACCAGCGGCGCGGCCGAGCGGCAGGGGATCGTGCACCGGCTTGACGCCAATACCACCGGGCTCATGGTCGTCGCCAAGAGCGAGCACGCCTACAGCGTGCTCAAGCAGGCCTTCAGGGACCGCGAGGTCGACAAGCGGTACCACGCGCTGGTGCAGGGTCACCCCGACCCGCTGCGCGGGACCATCGACGCGCCGATCGCGAGGCATCCGTCCGGGGACGGCAGGTTCGCCGTGATAGCTGACGGCCGGCCGTCGGTGACCCACTACGACACCCTCGAGGCGTTCCGGGCGGCGAGCCTGACCGAGATCAAGCTCGAGACAGGCCGGACACACCAGATCCGGGTGCACATGGCAGCGGTCAGGCATCCGTGCGTGGGTGACCGGCTGTATGGTGCTGACCCGGTTCTCGCGGCCCGGCTCGGCATCGCCAGGCAGTGGCTGCACGCGGTCAGGCTCGGCTTCGCGCATCCCGACGACGGCCGCTGGGTGGAGTTCGCCAGTGGCTATCCGGCCGATCTGACGGCCTCGCTCGAACTGCTCGCCGTCGAGTCCTGAGCCGTTCCCGCAGACACGAGCCGGGCGTCTGGCGCGTCCAGATGCCCGCGTCGGTTGGGGTGAGTTAGGGTCGAACCGACCCCGGCGCCGGCTTGCCTGCGGCATGCCTGAAGGAGGCGGTACTTCATGGCGGCACTCCCGGTGCAGGGAATGTCAAGGGGACGTGACGGCGGCTTCGCCCACCTGCACGTGCATACCGAGTACTCGATGCTCGACGGCGCCGCGCGGCTGGACGGCATGTTCGATGCCTGTGCCGAGGCCGGGATGTCAGCGATCGCGATGACCGACCACGGCAACGTCTACGGCGCTTACGACTTCTACAAGAAGGCGACCAAAGCCGGGGTCAAGCCGATCATCGGGACCGAGGCGTACGTGGCGCCCGAGCATCGCGGCCTGAAGCAGCCGGTGCGGTGGGGAACGCCTGCGCAGAAGGACGACGACGTCTCCGGGGCCGGTGCCTATACGCACATGACGCTGCTCGCCGAGACCACCGAGGGTATGCACAACCTGTTCCGGCTGTCCTCGCTGGCCTCGCTCGAGGGCTACTTCCGCCAGCCCAGGATGGACAGGGAACTGCTCGGCCGCTACGCCAAGGGGCTGATCGCGACGACCGGGTGCCCGGGCGGCGAGGTGGCGACCAGGCTCAGGCTTGGCCAGTACGACCTGGCGCTGGAGGCGGCCGCGACGTACCGCGACATCTTCGGCGCGGATAATTACTTCGTCGAGCTGATGGCGCACGACCTGGAGATCGAGCAGCGGATCAGGGACGGCCAGCTGCGCATCGCCCGCGATCTCGGGCTGCCGTTCGTGGTCACCAACGACTCGCACTACGTGACCCCGGGCGGTGCGCAGGCGCACGAGGTGCTGCTGTGCGTGCAGACCGGCACCAACATGGCCGATCCGAAGCGCTTCAAGTTCGAGGGGAACGCCTACTACATCAAGTCGCCGGCCGAGATGCGGGCGATCAGCGAGGACGACGTCTGGCAGTCGGGATGCGATAGCACGCTCCTGATTGCGGAGCGCTCCGACGTGGCGTTCAGCAAAGCGAACCTGATGCCTGACTTCCCGCTGCCGGAGGGGGAGACGGAGCTCACCTGGTTCCGCAAGGAGGTCCGGGCCGGGATGGACCGCCGGTTCCCCGGCGGCTACGACGACGCGCGGCGCGAGCGGGCCGAGTACGAGATGAGCATCATCGAGCAGATGGGGTTCTGCGGCTACTTCCTGGTCGTCGCGGACTTCATCATGTGGGCCAAGCGGAACGGGATCCGGGTCGGCCCGGGCCGCGGCTCGGCCGCCGGGTCGATCGTCTCGTTCGCGATGGGCATCACGGACCTGGACCCGATCGCCTTCGGCCTGATGTTCGAGCGGTTCCTCAACCCCGAGCGCGTGTCCATGCCGGACATCGACATCGACTTCGACGAGCGCCGGCGCGGCGATGTGATCCGGTACGTGACCGAGAAGTACGGCGAGGACCGGGTCGCCCAGATCATCACCTACGGCACCATCAAGGCCAAGGCCGCGGTGAAGGACTCGGCCCGGGTGCTCGGCTTCCCGTACGCGCTCGGCGACCGGATCACCAAGGCGTTCCCGCCCGCGGTGATGGGCAAGGACATCCCGCTGTCCGGGCTCTTCGACGCCGATCATCCGCGCTACGGCGAGGCGGGCGAGATCCGGGCCCTGTACGAGGCCGAGCCCGAGGTCAAGCAGGTGCTGGAGACGGCCCGCGGGCTGGAGGGCCTGATCCGGCAGGCGGGCGTGCACGCGGCTGGCGTGATCATGAGCAAGGAGCCGCTGCTCGATCACGTGCCGATCTGGAAGCGGCAGGCCGATGGCGCGATCATCACCCAGTTCGACTACCCGAGCTGCGAGGACCTCGGGTTGCTCAAGATGGACTTCCTTGGCCTGCGCAACCTGACGATCCTGGACGACGCGCTGGCCGGGATCCAGGCGAACCGGGGCATCACGATCGACCTGGAAACGCTGCCGCTGGACGACAAGCCGACCTACGACATGCTGGCCAGGGGCGACACCCTCGGGGTGTTCCAGCTCGAGGGCGGCCCGATGCGGGCGCTGCTTCGGTCGATGCGGCCGGACCGGTTCGAGGACATCTCCGCGGTTAACGCGCTGTACCGGCCGGGCCCGATGGGCGCCAACGCGCACAACGACTACGCGGACCGCAAGACGGGGCGCAAGCCGGTGGTGCCGATCCACCCGGAGCTGGCCGAGCCGCTGGCCGGAATCCTGGACGACACCTACGGCCTGATCGTCTATCAGGAGCAGGTGCTGCTCATCGCGCAGAAGCTGGCTGGCTATTCGGTGGGGAAGGCCGACCTGCTGCGCAAGGCCATGGGCAAGAAGAAGAAGGAGATCCTGGACGCCGAGTTCGAGCCGTTCGCGGCCGGGATGCGGTCCAATGGCTACTCCGAGGGGGCAATCAAGGCTATCTGGGACATTCTCGTCCCGTTCTCTGACTACGCCTTCAACCGGGCGCACACCGCCAGCTATGGCCTGGTCGGGTACTGGACGGCTTACCTCAAGGCGAACTTCCCCGCCGAGTACATGGCCGCGCTGCTCACCTCCGTCGCCGGCGACAAGGACAAGTCCGCGCTGTACCTCAGCGAGTGCCGCCGGATGGGGATCAAGGTGCTGCCGCCCGATGTGAACTCGTCGACCGCTCTCTTCACGCCCGTGGACGCCGATATCAGGTTCGGCATGGCCGCGGTGCGCAACGTCGGGGCGGCCGTGGTCGAGTCCATCGTCGCGGCGCGGACCGCCAAGGGCAGCTTCACCAGCTTCTCCGATTTCCTGCGCAAGGTCCCGGTCAATGTCTGCAACAAGCGCGTGATCGAGTCGCTGATCAAGGCGGGGGCGTTCGACTCGCTCGGCAGCCCGCGCCGCGGCATGCTGATGATCCACGAGCAGGCGATCGATTCCGTGATCGACGTGAAGCGCAATGAGGCCATCGGCCAGGATTCCCTGTTCGGCGACGACGAGGACAACGCGGCGACGTTCGATGTGCCGGTGCCGGACGGCGAGTGGGACAAGTCCACGCTGCTCGGCTTCGAGCGGGAGATGCTCGGCCTGTATGTTTCCGATCACCCGCTGCTCGGCCTCGAGCACGTGCTGGCGGCGGAGACAGACTGCTCCGTCGTGCAGCTGCTCGGATCCGCCGATGAGCCCCAGCGGGCCGGGCGCGGTGACCGCTCGGACGGTCAGATCGTCACGCTGGGGGGAATCCTGTCCGGTGTCACCCGCAAAGTGACCAGGCAGGGCAGTCCGTGGGCAGCGGCGACGCTGGAAGACCTCGAGGGCGCGATCGAGGTGCTGTTCTTCCCCGCGACCTACCAGGCGTGCATGCACCTCGTGGTCGAGGACGCCATCGTGCTCGTGCGGGGCCGGCTCGACCGGCGAGAGGAGGTGCCCAAGCTCGTCGCCATGGAGCTGAAGCCGGCCGACCTGCCCACCGGCGAGTCCGGCCCTTTCGTGGTGTCGATCCTCGAGGCCCGCTGCGTGCCGCCGGTCGTGGACCGGCTGCGGGAGGTCCTGCGCACCCACCAGGGTCCGCAGGAGGTGCACTTGCGGCTGGTGAGCGGTAACCGGGCCAAGGTGCTGAAGCTCGACGACAAGCTCCGGGTGCGGCCGTCGCCATCCCTGGTCGCAGACCTGAAGCAGCTGCTCGGCCCGGCGTGCGTGGGATAGCCGATCAGCCGGCCGCGGCGCGTCCCGGGTTTGTTAACGATCTTGCTAGGATGAGCACTGGGTGAGCCGGGAAGCCTGGTCGGCATAGGACGAGGGCGGGAGTCTCACCATGCGTGCTGCGGTTCGCTGGCGCAGGCTCGACCGCGAGTCGCTGCGCGAGGAACTGCGCACCAACCTGTGGTTCGTACCGCTGATCGAGGTTCTCGGCGCCATTGTCCTGTTCGTCATCACCTACTCACTCGACCGCGCGGCGTTCAACGGCGACTTCCGCATCCCGTCCTGGGCGCTGAGCGGCTCGCCGGACGCGGCCAGGCAAATCCTGACGACCGTCGCCGCCGCGATCATCACCGTGGTCGGGGTCGTCTTCTCCATCGTGATCGTCGCGCTGACGCTAACCTCCACCCAATTCGGCCCGAGGATGCTGCGCAACTTCATCCGAGATCCGGGTACCCAGGTGACGCTCGGCACGTTCGTCGGCACCTTCGTCTACGCCATCGCGGCGCTCGGCTCAATCGGCCAGGAGAGCCGCGGCACCTTCGTCCCGCACATCTCGATTACGGTGACGCTCGTCCTGCTGGTGCTCGACCTGGGCGTCCTGATCTACTTCATCAACCACATCGCCAGCCAGATTCAGCTGCCGCAGGTCATCGCGGGAATCGCGGGAGACCTGGCCCGCGCGATCGAGAGGCAGGCGGGCAACGCGGCCGCGAGTGCTGCGGCGCCGAGCGCCACCGCGGCCATAGCCGCGCTGCCGGGCGACGGCGGCACGGTGGCCGCTCCGCGCAGCGGCTACCTGCAGCTCATCGACCGGCGGACGCTCGTGCGGATCGCCAGCCAGGCCGACGTGGTGATCCAGATGCTGCACCGGCCGGGGCACTTCCTGGTGCAGGGACACGCGTATGCGCGGGTCTGGCCCGCCGAGCGGGCGGACCTGGTGGCCCGCGAGCTGGCCAGATCGCACGTGACGGGACCGTACCGGACGCTGGCGCAGGACGTCTCGTTCGGCCTCGACCAGCTGGTCGAGATCGCGCTCCGGGCGTTGTCCCCGGCGGTCAACGACACCTTCACCGCCATGACCTGCATCGACTGGATTGGCGACAGCCTGTGGAAGGTGACGGGTAACTGGCAGCCGACCCACGCCTTCGCCGGGGCGGGCGGGACCGTCAGGGTGGTGACGATCGAGCCGACCTATCAGCGGCTGGTCGAGCGCTCCTTTGAGAAGATCAGGCAGGCCGGCCGGGCCATGCCGGCGATCATGATTCGCCAGCTGGACGCGCTGGCCAAGATCACCGAGCGGGCGACCGCGCCCGAGCAGCGCAGGCTGCTGCTCGACCAGGCGGCGATGATCGAGCGGCTCGCGGCCGCATCGGTGGCCGAGGACTGCGATCTGGCCGATGTCCGGCGGGCATATCAGGCTGTCCTCGACGCGGACTCGGCGCATGCGGCCGGCGCGCCGGTGCTGCCGTGACCAGGCTGGGCCGACCGAGCATCCTGACCGGTCCACTACGCTGGTTCGGCGATGTCGATGACCAGTGAGCTTCCTCACCCGCCCTCGCGCGGCAGCCACGCAGCCGGCCGGGAGAACGGCCGCCGGCGCCTGGCCCTCGGCAGCCTGATCAGCTCCCTGGCCATCCTGATCAGCAGCGCGCTGGTCGGACTGGCGGGCGGCGTGGTCTGGGCCACGCTGGCGCCCCGGGCCCTTTACGTCGTGGTCGGGCGCGGGTCAGCGGACGTCGTCAATCCCGAGACCACGGCATTCATCGCTGCGGATGCCTGGTACTGCCTGGTCGGCGTGGTCGGCGGGATCATGATCGGCCTGACGGGCTACCTGCTCGCCGTGCGGCGGTACGGGCCGGCCCCGATGGCGGCGATCCTGGCCGGCAGTGTGCTGGCCGGCGGCCTGGCGCGCTGGGTGGGTGAGCACCAGGGCCTGCGCCAGTTCGACCACCAGCTGCTGACGGCGCACCAGGGCACCTTCCTGCACGCGCCGCTCGGGCTGGCCGGCGACACGGCAGCGACCTTCTGGCCGACCTTCGCCTCGCTGCCGGCCGTCGCCTTCTGGCCGCTGGCCGGGTGCCTGGTCGCGGGCGGGATCGTGTTCGTCTCGGCGGTCCGGAGCCGGCCTGGTGCTCGCGTGCGCGGCGCGGAGTACGCCGGCCCGCAGCAGTGGACGTCCTACCCGGGCCAGCAGCCAGGCGGGTAGCTGTCCAGGTCCCGCTGGCGCCCGGCCGGGACCCGATGGCATGTCGCCGTCACGCCACGTTCACCGCGCGGTAACCACGTACCGGTTGACTAGGGCATATGCGGATGCAGCGGCCGGCGCGCGTGGTCGTGGTCGGCGGGGGAGTCATCGGCATGACGCACGCCGCCGCGGCACGCGAGCGCGGCTGCGGGGTCGTGCACCTTGAGCGCGAGCCAGGGTCACGCGGAGCGACAGTAAGGAACTTCGGCCTGATCTGGGTCAGCGGCCGGGCGGCCGGCTCCGAGCTCGCGCTGGCCCTGCGGGCCAGGCAACTCTGGGAGCAGCTGGCCGGACGCATTCCGGGCATCGGCTTCCGTGCCCACGGCTCGCTGACTCTGGCGGCCGGCGAAGCGGAGGCCAGGCTGCTCAGCGAGGCCGCCGGACGGCCTGACGCGGCCGAGCGCGGCTACCAGCTGCTCGACGCGGCGGCGGTGCGCCGCGTCAACCCGGGGCTGCAGGGCGAGTTCACCTGCGGGCTGCTCGGCCGCCAGGATGCCATCGTGGAGCCGCGGCAGGTACCGAACGCGATTCGCGACTACCTGCTGGCCAGCGGTACCTCAGGGGAGTACGCCTGGCTGCCGGGCCGGGAGGCGGTCGAGGTCGCGCCCGGCGCTGTCCGCGACCAGACCGGAGCGTGGCACCGGGGCGACCTGGTCGTGCTGTGTACCGGGGCCGCCCACACCGGCGTGGCCGGGCCGCACCTGTCCGGCTACGCCCGCCCCCCGCTTCGCCGGGTGAGACTGCAGATGCTGCAGACCGAGCCGTTCGAACGCAGGCTCACCACCTCGGTCGCCGACGGCGACACGCTTCGCTACTACCCGGCCTACGACCTGCCCGGCCGCGGCCTGCTGCCGCCGCAGCCGCCGGCCGCCGCGGCCACCGCCGCGCAGCTGCTGCTCGCGCAGCGGCTGGACGGCTGCCTCACGATCGGGGATACGCACGCCTACGACGAGCCGTTCGGATTCGACGTGGACGAGGCACCCTACGATCATCTGCGGGCCAGGGCCGAGCGCCTGCTCGGGACGCCGCTGCCCGCTACCCGGCGGCGCTGGGCCGGCGTCTACAGTCAGGCCACCAGCAGCGAGATCTACCACCGCTCGCAGGTCGCGCCGGACGTCATCCTGGTCACCGGCCCCGGCGGGCGGGGAATGACGCTGGCGCCAGCGATCGCCGAGCAGACCTTCGCCGTCTGATCCCGCCCGCTCCAGGAAGGAAAGCCACGTGACCGCCACGATTACCGTCGCCTGCCTTGACATGGCCGGGACAACCGTTGCCGACGAGGGCAGCGTCATGTCGGCCTTCCGGGCGGCGATGGACCAGCTCGGGCTGGCCGCCGGGACACCGGGCTACGAGCGGGCAGCCGAGATTGTCCGGGTCACGATGGGCCAGTCGAAGATCGAGGTCTTCCGGCGCATCCTCGGTGACGAGCAGTCAGCGGCCGCGGCCAACAACGCGTTCGAGGAGCACTACGCGCGGATCGTGCGATCGGGCGGGATCGCGCCGCTGCCCGGCGCGGTCCAGACGCTGGCCGCGCTGCGCGAGGCCGGCATCAGAATCTGCCTCGCCACCGGATTCTCCCCGGTGACCAGGGATGCGGTGCTCGACGCGCTCGGCTGGCGGCCGCTGGTCGACCTGGCGCTCTCGCCAGCGGACGCTGGCCGCGGCAGGCCCTGGCCCGACCTGCCGCTGACCGCGCTGCTGCGGCTCGGCGGGGGTGCGGTCAGCGAGCTCGCGGTGGCCGGCGACACGGCCAGCGACGTCGAGTCCGGCCTCCGGGCCGGCGCCGGGCTGATCGCGGCGGTCCTGACCGGGTCAGCCAGCCGGGAGGAGCTGGAGAAGGCAGGCGCTCCGCACGTACTCGACACGATCTCCGGCCTGCTTCCGCTGCTCGGCCTGCGCTGAGCGTGGCCTGAACCGAGCGTTGGCCTGCACCGAGCGTTGGCCTGCACCGAGCGTTGGCCTGCACCGAGCGTTGGCCTGCACCGAGCGTTGGCCTGGACCGAGCGTTGGCTCATGGCACTGGCCGCCGCGGCCAGTCGACTAGCAAGATCACGTTGCGGTCGTCAGCGGTGCCCGCGCCCGCCCCGCCGTCGGGCGTGATGGCCTCGCGCACCTGCCAGTCGTTGGCGGCCAGCTCGCGGGCGAGCGAGGCCATGCCGGCCGGCCCGAGTGGGCTGGCCGGGTCGTCTGGGCTGGCCGGGCCGTCGGGCCCGGCGTAGCTCGTCGGCGCGTCCGTGTCGACCACGGTGCAGCCGAGCACCAGCAGCCCGTCAGCCTGCAGCACCTCGATCAGGCGGGCTTGCTGCGGCCAGTCGATGTGGGAGGCGGTCGTGATCTGCCAGAACCCGCCTGGCGCTCCGTCCTGGTGCACCCCAGTGACGGAGTGGATGTGAGTATGACCATTGACCCACGCGATCACGGACGGCCGCTCGAGGAGAAACGCCCGCAGCTCGTCGGCCAGGATCCGACGGTCGGCACCGGGCGGGCGCCGGTCGTTCACCAGCGTCTCGATCGGATGATGGCTGAACAAGATAGCCGGGCGGTTCCGGCACGCAGCCAGCTCGGCGTCCAGCCAGTCGAGCTGGGTCGCGTCGAGCGAGCCCTGCCAGCCGCCATGCGGATTGACGGTGTCGAGCACGAGGCAGCGCACCGCCCCGTGGTCGAACGCGTAGTAGGCGGTTGCCTCGTCGACGTTGCGCTGCGAGTAGCCGTGCCCGGAAGGCGTTCCTGACGTCCGGAAGTGCTCGCGGACGTGCACGGACCTGGTGACCGGCGCCCGGCGGGGATCTGGCGTCACCGCGATGGCGGCGCTGTCACCGAGTTCCGCCAGCGCGTCCGGGGCGGCGGCGTCGAACCGGAACAGGGCCCGGGCGGCATCCAGATTGGCCGGGGGTGTGACGTACTTGACCTTGCCGACCAGCAGGCCGGCCAGCCAGCCGGCGGCCGGCACGGCGCCCTGGAGCAGGTTGTCATGGTTGCCGTGCACCGCGAACCATGGCATCGCCAGGCCGCCGGCCCGGAACGGCCGCCGGACGGCGGCCAGTACTCCGGGCACCTGGGGGAAGCCGTACTTCGTCCTCGGCAGATCCTCAGGGCCGGGCTCGGGATGCCAGTAGCGCTCATCAGACACGTCCGGGGCGGCAACACCCTCATACCGCTGCGGATCACCGGAGTCCGGCACGACCGGCACGCCGTCGAGGAGGTCGATGTAGGCCCGGAGCTCGTTGAGCTGGCAGTTGTCGGTCGCGTCTCCGGTCACGATCGCGAAGTCGAGCGGCGTGCCCGAGATCGGACCGCGGGCCGCCCGCCGGATGGCCCGCACCATCGCGTCGGCCACCTGGAAGGTGAACAGCTCCTGGGCCCGGTAGCAGCCGATGATCCCGACGGCGCTGCGCAGCGGTGAGTCATCGTCGGAATACCGGTCGAAGAGCTCGGCCCGGCCGGGCGACTGGTGGTCCATGACGTGCGTATCGGACAGATGTGCGATCGCGAGCAGCGGCCGGGCGGACCGCTGCCAGCCCGGCTGCAGACTGGTACCCGCCAGCTCGGTCCTGACCCGGTGCTGCTCGCCGCCGACCGCGACGAGCTTGCGGTATCCGCCCTCGCCAGGCGGGCCGGGAATCAGGCGCTGCCGGTCGGTCGTGGTCTGCCAGGGAGGCGGCTGAGCCCCTTCCCGCGCCTCACCCGTCATCGGCGCTCGGCGACGAGCACCGGCGCTCCCGGCAAGCTGAGCTGCACGGATTCGCCGGGTGAGAATCGTCCGGCGTCGGCACTCGGATGGTCGACCTTGACGGTCAGGTCACCGGACAGCCACACGCTGATCCGGCTGACCGAGCCGAGGAAGGTCCGGTCGGTCACGATGCCGTTTCCGGCCGGGACCGCCTCGATCTTCAGGCCCTCGGGCCGGACTAGCACGTCCACCTCGGTCAGGCCCGCCGCGGGTCGCTCGCCATGCACGGGAACCACCGCGCCGAGCGCGCTCACCTGGTCTTGGCCGGCCAGCGCGCCGGGGATCCGGTTCATGGTGCCGACGAATTCGGCGACGAACGCGGTCGCGGGATGCGCGTAGAGCTGGTCGGGCACGGCGATCTGGTCGAGCCGGCCGTCCTTCATCACGCCGACCCGGTCGGCCATCGACAGCGCTTCCTCCTGGTCGTGGGTGACGAAGAGCGTGGTCGTGCCGAGCCGCTGCTGTACCGACTTGATCTGCTCGCGCAACTGCAGCCTGACCTTGGCATCGAGTGCCGACAGCGGCTCGTCGAGCAGCAGCACCTGCGGCTCGATGGCCAGCGCGCGGGCCAGCGCGACGCGCTGCTGCTGACCGCCGGACAGCTGGTGCGGATATTTCCTTGCGTGCTCGGTGAGCCCCACTATGTCGAGCAGCTCGGCGGCGCGCTGCCGCCGCTCGTCGGAGCCGAGCCGGCGCATCCGCAATCCGAAGCCCACGTTCTCCAGCGCCGACATGTTGGGGAACAGGCTGTAGCTCTGGAACACCATGCCCATGTCGCGCTTGGCGGCCGGGACGTGGGCCATGTCCTTGCCGTTCACGATCACCGAGCCTGAATCGGCGGTCTCGAAGCCAGCCAGTATCCGCAGGGCCGTCGTCTTGCCGCAGCCAGACGGCCCGAGCAGCGCCACGAACTCGCCCGGGGCGATCTCGAGCGACAGCCCGTCCAGTGCGCGGAGCGAGCCGAATGTCCTGGTCAGCTCCGAGATGTCGACCGGCACGCCCGCGTCGCGCCGCTCGCCGCCAGTAACCTGCGGCACGCCGGCCGCCTTGGTGACGTTGGTCGTCATCGGGCATCTCCAGTCTCTTGGCGGGCGACGGACACCAGGTCCACCTGGCCGCCGCCGATGCGACGAGCCCTCCTGCCGCCAATCATCGTGATAGCGAGCAGGAAGATCCAGGTCACGAACAGGGCGAAGAGCGAAGCGGCAACCGACACCGGCCCGCTGGTCTGGTCGAAGTTGACGATCCACACCGGGAAGGTCTGGTACTGGTCCAGGCTGGCCATCGTGAACTCGCCCAGGACCAGCGCCACCGTCAGCACCGTCGCCGACAGCAAGGCGGTCCGCAGGTTGGGCAGGATCACCCGCCAGAGCGTGACCGGCCAGCCCGCCCCGAGCGAGTTCGACGCGTCGACCAGCGTCCTCAGGTCCAGCGACCGCAGCCCGGCGTCGAGGGACCGGTAGGCGAAGGGCATCGCCAGGATCACGTACACCAGCGCGAGCAGGTAGGGCGTCCCCTTCAGGTTCGGCGGCGACACGTCGAGCACGCCGAGGATCAGCACCACGGGGGGGATCACGATCGGCAGGATGGTGATGCTCTCGAGCACCGGCCTGATCCGCGGCAGCCGCAGGTGCACGTAGATGGTCGTGGGCACCATCAGCGCGAGGGTGAGGACGGTCGTGACCACCGCCAGCTTCACCGAGAGTGTCAGCGCGTCAGAGAAGCCGACCTGGGAGAAGACCTGACTGAACGTGCTGAGTCCCGAGAACCGCAGCGCGGCATAGAGCGGGATCAGGAAGTAGATGCCCGCGCCGAGCAGGATGATCCACCGCCACACGGGCCGGTTCCGCCGGCGCCGCGTGACCGGAGCCGCGGCGGTCCTGGCCGGCGGGCTGGCCGGGCCGGCGTCGGTTACCGCAGCCATCGTGCCGCCCTTCGCTGCAGGTAGACGTAGACGAGCATGACCACGGCGATGATGACGACCATTCCGAGGCCGAGCGCGAAGCCGACGTTCTGCTGGCCGGCCAGCACGTTGCCGTTCAGGAAGGACCCGATCTGGATCGAGGTCAGCGGGATGGTGCCGCTGGTCAGCGCCTCCGCCGTCGCGTAGGCGGAGAACGCGCTGCCGAAGAGCAGCAGGATGGCCCCGAGCACCGATGGCGCCAGTACCGGCACGCCGACGTACCGCCAGTACTGCCAGCTTTTCGCCCCCATGTTCTGAGCCGCCTCGCGCCAGGCCGGCCGCAGGCCCTCGAAGGCCGGCAGAATAACCAGCACCATGAGCGGGATCTGGAAGTACATGTAGACCAGGGCGACGCCGCCCAGACCGTACAGGTCGAAGCCGTGGTCGTACGGGTTGAAGCCGAGGTCGGTGAGCCACTGGGTGGCCAGGCCGGTATTGCCAAGGGTGGCGATGAACAGGAACGCCAGGGGCACGCCGCCGAAATTCGCGAAGACTCCTGACGCCGTGATCGCGACCCGGCGCAGCACCGCGCCCCGCCTGGCCGTGAAGATCGCGTAGGCGACCAGGAACCCGAGGATCCCGGGAACCACGGAGGCGATCAGCGACAGTTCCATGCTCGTCGCGAAGCCGTGCAGGTAGATGCCGTGGCTCGCGATATGCAGGTTGTGCAGCGTGAACGAGCCGGTGACCGGCTGCTTGAACGCGCCGATCAGGATGGCGCCCATCGGCAGCACGAGGCCAAGCAGCACGTAGCCGGTGAACGGCACCACGCCGGCCAGGTCACGCGCCCGGCGCAGGATGGTCAGGGAACGGCGGCCCGCCGCGGCGGCCGGATCCCCGAGGGGACCGGACGCCGCGGCCGGGGCCACTTGCGTGGTCATCCGCTAGCCGACTTTGGCTGCCCACTGCTTGGCAACCACGTTCTCGGCCGCCGACTCCTGCGCCTGCGTCGGGAACTGGAGCGGCGTCGACGGCGCCGGCGGCAGCGCGGCGTTGGCCGCCTTGTCCACGGTGCCGTTGGCGACCATGGTGGGCAGTTCGACCGGCCGTGCCTTGCCCTGCAGCCACAGGTTCTGGCCGGTCACGGAGTATAGGTACTCCTCCCAGAGCCGGGCGGCCGCCGGGTCAGGCGCGCTAGCGCTGATCGCCTGGTCGTAATACGCGGCATAGCTTGCGTCGGACGGGATCACGATCTTGAAGCTGGGATCGGTAGCGCCGACTTCGGAGGCGAGCAGGTAGTCCCACCAGATCACGACCGGCGTCTGGCCGCTCTGCACGGTGGTCGGGCCCGCCGTCACCGGTACGAAGTTGCCGTCCTTCTTCAGCGTGGCGAAGTAGGCGATGCCCGGATTGATGTTGCCGAGCGAGCCGCCGTTGGCCAGCGCGGCCGCGTAGACCGCCGAGAACGCAGCGCTCGCCTGGGTCGGGTTGCCGTTGATCGCGACCTCGTGCTTGTAGGCCGGCTTGGTCAGGTCCTTGAACGAGGTCGGCGCGACCTTGACCTTCTTGGAGTCATAGCCGATGGCCACGTAGCCGCCGTAATCGCCGTACCAGGTCCCGTCCGAGGACTTCTCCGCAGCCGGAATGTCGTTCCACGCCGCGACCTCGTACTTGGCCAGCAGCTTCTCCTGGTCGGCCTTGATCGCGAAAGCGGTGCCCATGTCGAGGACGTCAGGTGCCCGGGACTGGCCCTTGAGCTGCACCATCGCGTTGATCTCGTCCTGGCTCGAGCCGTCGGGGTTGGCATCGTTGATCTTGATGCCGTACTTGGCGGTGAAGTCCTTCATGATGGTGCCGTAGTTGGCCCAGTTGGCGGGCAGCGTGATGACATTCAGCTGCCCTTCCTTCTTGGCCGCGGCGATCAGTGCTTTCATGCCGCCGCCGGCGGCGACCGAGGTCACCGTGGCCCAGTTCGTGCTGCCGGCGCCGCCGCCGCCCGCCGAGCCGCCGGAGCCGCTCGAGCAGCCGGCCGCCAGCAGAGCGCCGCTGAGCACAGCCGCCGCGACCGCGACTGTCTTCTTGTTCCGCACTATTCCCCTCCGAGCTTCGTGACCACTAGGTCAGGACGGAGCAATAGTGGCGGTGCAGTATGAATAGGTTCTGTCCTGGTCATTACTTCTTGCCTAGGCCTGAAGGAAGGATAAAGGTCTAACAGGTAAATACCGGGTGACGGGCCCCCGGGCCGGGGTCAGCTGCCGTCCGCGGCGGCCATCGCCGCGCCGATGATGCCGGCCTCGTTCTGCAGCGACGCCGGCACGACCCGGGCCCGGAGCGTGAGCCTGGGCAGGAACTTCCCGGATTTCCGGCTGATCCCGCCGCCGATGATGATCAGGTCAGGGGAGAGCAGGGCCTCCATCTTGTCCAGGTAAGTATCGACGTGGCTGGCCCACTTGCCCCAGCTGAGGTCCTGCTCCTCGCGGGCCCGCTCCGAGGCGCGCTCCTCGGCATCCTTGCCCTGGATCTCGATATGGCCGAACTCGGTATTCGGGACCAGGACGCCGTTGTAGAACAGCGCGCTGCCGATGCCGGTGCCGAGCGTCAGCAGCAAGACCGTGCCGGGCTGGCCGTGGCCGGCCCCGAAGCGCATCTCGGCGATGCCCGCGGCGTCCGCGTCGTTGAGCACGGTCACGGTGCGGCCGGTGGCCGCGCCGAGGAACTCGAGGGCGTCGATGCCGATCCAGCCCGGATCCAGGTTGGCCGCCGTCCGGATGGTTCCGGCCGCGACCACCCCGGGGAAGGTGATGCCGATCCGCCCGTCCCACTCGAAGTGATCGACGAGCTGGCGGACGACGGGCGCCATCGTGTCAGGAGCGGCCGGACGCGGGGTGGGCAGCTTCAGCCGATCGGCCAGCAGGCGGCCCTCCGCCACGTCCACCGGCGCGGCCTTGATGCCGGTGCCGCCGATATCGATGCCAAGGACACCCGCCATGACGTCTCCGTTTCACGCGCTCTGAGCGGTTACCGCTGTGCTGGAGCTGCTATCAGATTAGAGGCTGTCAGATGCTCCAGCGGCTCTGCCGCAGCGCCGTCACGTCGGCCTCGGCGCCCTCCAGCCTGACCCGCGCGACCGCGGTCCGGCCGAACGTCCACAGCATCAGCTCGGCGGGCGCGCCGATCACGGTCACCACCGGCGTGCGCGGACGGACCGTCATCCGGACGATCCGCTGCTCGTCAGGCCGCTCCGCCAGGTCATCCCTGGCGAACTCGATGCCGACCGGGACCTTGCGCAGCATCAACCTGGCCCTGGACAGCTCGCCCCAGATCTGATCGGTCAGCCGCGGGTCGAGGGCGCGCGGCTGCCAGTCGGGCTGCGCTCGGCGGACGTCCTCGTGATGCACGAGGTACTCGGCGAAATTCAGCCGGGCGTCAGCGCCGGGGATGCCGTAGATAGACAGCCGTGGCGGCCCGGTCCTGATCGTATCGACGAGCTGCGGAAAGGGAGTTCCCTGGGCCAGTCCGCGCTGGACGCGCTCGGTATAGCCGGCCAGCGGGCCGCCGAGTATCCCCATCGCCGCATCCGGCCGGCGCTCTCGCAGCACGAGGTGGGCGGCGAGATCGGCCGTCTGCCAGCCCTCGCAGAGCGTCGGTGCGTCCGGTCCCGCCTTGTCGAGCAGCTCGCACAAAGCAAGGCGCTCATCTCGGGCATAAGTCACTGGTTGATAGTAGGCCACGGTCGCCCTCGGGGTCCGGCCGCGGTGCGGCCCCGGCTACGGTGACAGGTAGCCTGCGGCGAGGGAGCGTGCGGCGAGCGGTACGGCAAGGAGGACCATGACCGGCATGACCACGCAGGCCGGGCCGGCCGCGGGGACCAGGAGCACGGCGCGCGCGCGGCGGGAGCTCGTCGGCCTGCTGCTCGTCGGGGCGGCCGGGGCCGGTGTCGTGCTGCTCGCCTCCCGCCAGGGCCTGGCCAGGGTGATCGCGGCGCCGCCGCGCCCGCTGCCCGCGACCGTCACCGAGCTGAGCGCGCAGGACCTGCGCCCGGCGATCGCGGCCCTGGCGGTGGCGGCCCTGGCGAGCCTGGCCGCCGTGCTGGCGACACGCGGCCTGTTGCGCAGGCTGACCGGGCTGATCACGATCGCCCTGGGCGCCGGGATCGCGCTGCTCGCGGCGGAAGGCGTGACGGCCGCCGAGGCACGGGCTGCCGCCGGCCGGTCGGGCGCGTCGCCAGCAGGCGGCTCTGGAGCGGGAACGGCGGCCGGATCGGTCACGGCTGGAGCGGGCAGCGGTGGCACCGTCGGCTCGCTGGCCGGATTCGGATCGCACGTGGAGCTCGGCGGCGCGGCCTGGCGCGCGCTGATGGTCGCAGGCGGGACGCTGATCATCGCCGCCGGGCTCATCGTCGTGCTGCGAGCCCGTCGCCTGCCGGGGATGTCAGGCCGCTACGAGCGGCCGTCAGGTGCCGCCGCCGCGACCGCGGGACAGGCCATGGCGCCGGGCCTGCCCGCGGCCGGCCGCATGGGCCCCGGTGGCCCAGATGGCTCCTCTAGTCCCGCTGGTCACGCGGCCCGGCCCGGCCCGGACCCAGCCGGCCGGGGGCGCCCGGCGCCCGCGAGCATGTGGGAGTCGCTGAGTGCGGGGAGCGATCCGACGGCATGGCCGGAATGAGGCTGGCGGCACCACCGCGCCGGGCGGCCCGGTCAACGGGACGCCAAGGCCAGGTCAGCGGTCTGTTACCCGAACGCTGCTGCGGTGAGCGCCCTCCGTCAGTTGCACGCTGCGAAATCGTTTGGTACCGCTCAGCAACCGCCGGCCCAGGGCCGGGGACCGGCGGCGAATCAGCTCTCGGTACGATCGGGGGCGCCAGGCAACCCACCCGAGGGGGCAGTGGAACCGCGTGAGCGTGCTCGATGACATTCTCGTTGACGTGCGCGCCGACCTTGCGGCGCGGCAGCGGTCGGCGCCCCTTGAGCAGCTGAAGGATGCGGCGAGCAGGGCGTCATCTCCTCGCGACGTAATGGCGGTGCTGCGCCGCCGCGGCGTCGCGGTGATCGCCGAGGTCAAGCGGGCCAGCCCGTCCAAGGGTGCGCTGGCCGCGATTGCCGACCCGGCGGCGCTGGCGGTCGATTACGAGGCCGGCGGCGCCAGCGTGATCAGCGTGCTGACCGAGAGCCGGCGATTCGGCGGGAGCCTGGAGGATCTCGCGGCGGTCAGGGAAGCGGTGCAGGTACCGCTGCTGCGCAAGGACTTCGTCATCAGCTCCTACCAGCTCTGGGAGGCCAGGGCGTACGGCGCGGACCTGGTGCTGCTGATCGTGGCCGCCCTCGAGCAGAACGCGCTCGTCTCCCTGGTCGAGCGAGCGTCGTCGATCGGGCTCGTGCCGCTGGTCGAGGTGCACTCCCAGGACGAACTGGGCCGAGCTATCGACGCTGGAGCGCAGGTCATCGGGGTGAACGCGCGTAACCTGGCCACGCTCGAGGTGGACAGGACCGTATTCGCGCGGCTGGCGCCGCAGATACCCGACGGCATCGTGAAGATCGCGGAGTCCGGCGTCCGCGGGCCGCATGACCTGCTGGCCTACGCCGCGGCCGGCGCCGACGCCGTGCTGGTCGGCGAGAGCCTGGTCGTCGGGAAGGACCCGCGGTCGGCGGTCGCCGACCTGGTCACCGCGGGTTCGCATCCAGCACTTCGGACCGACCGAGGAGGCGGCACATGAGGACGCCGGCTCCGGCGAAGACGCCGCGGACGTCCGGGCCGGACGCCACCGGGCACTTCGGCCCGTTCGGCGGCCGCCTGGCCCCCGAGGCCCTGATGTCAGCCCTGGACGAGCTGACGGCTGCCTACGAGGCGGCCAGAGCCGATCCCGCCTTCGCGGCCGAACTCGGCGGGCTGCTGCGCGACTACGCTGGCCGGCCCACATTGCTGACCGAGGCTCGCAGGTTCGCTGCCGAGGCGGGCGGCTGCCGGGTGTTCCTCAAGCGCGAGGACCTGACCCATACTGGCTCGCACAAGATCAACAACGTGCTCGGCCAGGCGCTCCTGACCAGGCGGATGGGCAAGACGAGGATCATCGCGGAGACCGGGGCGGGCCAGCACGGCGTGGCGACCGCGACGGCCGCGGCGCTGCTCGGCCTGGACTGCGTGGTCTACATGGGCGAGGAAGACACCCGCAGGCAAGCGCTCAACGTGGCCAGGATGCGGATGCTCGGCGCGGAGGTCGTGCCGGTCACGATCGGCAGCAGGACGCTGAAGGACGCGATCAACGAGACGTTCCGCGACTGGGTCGCGAGCGTGCAGACCACGCACTACTGCATCGGGTCGGTGATGGGCCCGCACCCGTTCCCCGTCATGGTGCGGGACTTCCAGCGGGTGATCGGCGTCGAGGCCAGGGAGCAGATCCAGGCTAAGGCGGGCCGGCTGCCCGACGCGGTCATCGCGTGCGTGGGCGGCGGCTCCAACGCGATCGGCGCGTTCCACGCCTTCATCGACGACGCCGGGGTCGCTCTGATCGGCTGCGAGGCCGGCGGTGACGGCGTGGCCTCCGGGCGGCATGCCGCCACGGTGTCCGGCGGGTCGGTCGGAGTGATCCACGGAATGCGGACCTACCTGCTCCAGGACGAGGACGGGCAGACGCTGCCGACCCATTCGATTTCGGCCGGGCTGGATTACCCGGGGGTTGGCCCGGAGCACGCCTGGCTGCACGACACCGGCCGCGCCCAGTACCGCCCGATCACCGACGAGCAGGCGATGGAGGCGTTCTCGCTGCTGTGCCGGACCGAGGGCATCATCCCGGCCATCGAGTCGGCACACGCGCTGTCGGGCGCGCTGGCCGTCGGGCGGGAGCTTGGACCCGACGCCGTGCTGCTGGTCAGCCTGTCCGGGCGGGGAGACAAGGACGTGGACATCGCAGCCCGGTACTTCGGGCACCTGGGCCAGGGAGGCGGGCAGTGACCCGCACCACGCAGAGCCGGGTCGGCGGCGCGTTCGAGCGGGCCGCCGCCGAGCAGCGGGCCGCGCTCGTCGGCTACCTTCCGGCCGGATTCCCGTCCGTGGACGGCGCGATCGCGGCGGCGACCGCCATGGCGCGGGCGGGTGCCGACGTGGTGGAGATCGGGCTGCCCTACTCCGATCCGCTGATGGACGGGCCGGTGATCCAGGAGGCCGTGCACCGGGCGCTGGAGGGCGGCGTGCATGTCACCGACGTCCTGCGGACCGTCGAGGCCGTATCGGCGGCCGGCGTGCCGGTTCTGGTGATGACGTACTGGAACCCGGTCGATCATTACGGCGTCGAGGCGTTCGCGCGCGATCTGGCCAGCGCGGGCGGATCCGGCCTGATCACGCCCGACCTTCCGCCGGAGGAGGCGGGATCGTGGCTCGAGGCCGCCGCCGCGCGCGGCCTCGATCCGGTGTTCCTCGTCGCCCCGTCCTCGACGGACGAGCGGATCAAGCTGATCACCGGGTCCTGCGGCGGGTTCGTCTACGCCGCGTCGGTGATGGGGATCACCGGCGCCCGGTCGGCTGTTGGCGGGGCGGCGGCAGGCCTGGTCGAGCGGGTCAGGCAGCACACGACGCTCCCGGTGGCGGTCGGGCTCGGCGTGAGCACCGCGGCTCAGGCAGCCGAGGTGGCGCGGTACGCCGACGGGGTCATCGTCGGCTCGGCGTTCGTCCAGCGCCTGCTCAGCGCCGCCGATCCGGCGGCAGGCTGCGCGGGCGTGGCCGACCTCGCGGCCGAGCTCGCCGCGGGCGTGCGCGGCGCTGCTGGCTAACGGCTGACGCCGGCGCTCGCTAGGGACTGGCGCCGGGCTGCCCAGGGGCTGACGGCGGGGCTTTGGCCAGCGCCGACACCAGGTCAGATTCAATGGGCGCCGTGCCCGGTTGCGAAACGCAGAATTTACTCACGAGTAACTACTGTGACCCATTGGTTATGATGTCCTTGTGATGCTCACCTGACCCGCGGGCCTGACCAGCGCGCGTCAGTGAGCCCGTCCGGCGGGCCAGCGTCGTCCCTCCGCTTCTCCGGCATTCCAGTGGCGGACGAGACGACAGGAGCGCGGATGGTCCCAACCCAAAATCAGCTGACCCCAGTTTCGCCCGGTACGGCGCGACCCGGCGCCGGGCTGTACGACCCGCGGTTCGAGCACGACGCGTGCGGTGTCGGCCTGGTCGCCGACCTGTCCGGACGTCGCGTCCACGGCACCGTTTCCCAGGCGCTTACGGTGCTGCGGAACCTTGAACACCGGGGCGCCAAGGGCAGTGATCCCGACACCGGTGACGGTGCCGGAATCCTGACCCAGATCCCGGACGAACTGTTCCGCGCGGTCTGCGATTTCACCCTCCCGCCACCCGCCTACTACGCGGCCGGACTGGCCTTCCTGCCACGCAGCGGCAGCGCGGGGGACTCCAGCGAGGCGGACACCAGAGCCCAGCAAGCCAGGCAGATCGAGCGGCTCGCCCGGCTCGAGGGACTGGTCGTGCTCGGCTGGCGCGACATCCCGCACGAGGTCACCGCATGCGGGGCCGGCGCGCTGGCGGTGCTGCCCCGGCTAGCCCAGCTGTTCGTGGCCTCGGCGGCCGGCGAGCACGGCCTTGACCTGGACCGGCGGGCCTATTGCTTGCGCAAGCGGATCGAGCACGAGACCGGGATCTACCTGGCCAGCCTGTCCAGCGCGACGATCGTGTACAAGGGGATGCTGACCGCGCTCCAGCTGGAGCGGTTCTTCCCTGACCTCACCGATCCGCGGTACACCTCGGCTCTCGCGCTCGCCCACTCCCGGTTCTCCACCAACACGTTCCCGTCCTGGCCGCTGGCCCACCCGTTCCGGTTCATCGCCCACAACGGCGAGATCAACACGATCCGCGGCAACCGGAACTGGCTGCGCGCCCGGGAGGCGTTGCTGGAGACCGATCTCATCCCGCCAGACGCCGAGGGCCGGGGGATCGAGCGGCTGCTGCCGGTGCTCGACGAGACGGCCAGCGACTCGGCCAGCTTCGACGCCTGCCTCGAGCTGCTGCACCTGGGCGGCCGGTCACTGCCGCACGCGGTGCTGATGATGATCCCGCAGGCGTGGGAGAACGACCACGCCATGAACCGTGACCTGCGGGCCTTCTACCGGTTCCACGCCTCGCTGATGGAGCCGTGGGACGGCCCGGCCCTGATCGCGTTCACCGACGGCACGCTGGCCGGCGCCGTGCTGGACCGGAACGGCCTGCGGCCGGGCCGGTACTGGGTGACCGACGACGGTCTGGTGGTGCTGGCCAGCGAGGTCGGGGTGCTGGACATCGAGCCGTCGCGGATCGTCCGCAAGGGCAGGCTGCAGCCAGGCAAGGTCTTCCTCGTCGACACCGCGGCCGGCCGGATCATCGAGGACGAGGAGGTCAAGGCCGCCCTCGCCGCCGAGCACCCGTATGACGACTGGCTGCATGCAGGCCTGCTGCACCTGGACGACCTGCCGGACCGGATCCGCGAGCTGCCGGACGGTCAGGCGCTCGCCACCCAGCAGCGGCTCTTCGGGTACACCGAGGAAGAGCGCAGGGTCATCCTGGGCCCGATGGCGCGAACCGGGGCCGAGCCCATCGGCTCGATGGGCGACGACACGCCGATCGCGGCGCTGTCCGGCCGGCCGCGACTGCTCTTCGACTACTTCGCCCAGCAGTTCGCCCAGGTCACCAACCCGCCGCTGGATGCCATCAGGGAGGAACTCGTGACCTCGCTGGCGGCGGCGACCGGTCCTGAGCACAACATCTTCGATCCGGGGCCGACGTCGTGTCGGCAGATCGTGCTGCCCTACCCGGTGATCAGCGAGAGCGACCTGGCCAAGATCATTCATATCAACAAGGACCGGGACCTGCCCGGCTTCGCCGCGCACGTCGTGGACGGGCGCTATCTCGCGGCCGGCGGCGGCCGGGCCCTGCGCGACCGGCTGGCCGAGATCAGGGCCGAGGTCACCGAGGCGATCAGGGCGGGCGCGAAGATCATCGTGCTTTCCGACCGCGGCGCCGTGACGTGGGCGCAGGAGGCGGGCGGGGGCGGGCCGGTCCTGACCGGGGGGCCGCCCGAGCAGGACGCCTCGCAGTGGGCTCCGATTCCGTCGCTGCTGCTCACGGGCTCCGTGCACCACCACCTGATCAGGGACCAGACCAGGACCAGGGCCGGACTGGTCGTCGAAGCCGGGGACGTGCGTGAGACTCATCACATCGCGCTGCTGATCGGCTACGGCGCGGCCGCCGTGTGCCCGTACCTGGCCATCGAGACCGTGCAGGACATGGCCCGCTCTGGGCTGCTCACGGGGGTCAGCAGCCGGAAGGCAGCGGCGAACCTGATCAAGGCACTCGGCAAGGGCCTGCTCAAGATCATGTCCAAGATGGGCGTGTCCACCGTCGCGTCGTACACCGGAGCGCAGATCTTCGAGGCGATCGGCCTGGGTCCCGAGGTCATCGACGAGTGCTTCGCCGGTACGTCGTCGCGGCTCGGCGGTGTCGGCTTCGAGCAGCTCGCGGCCGACAACGGGGCCCGCGTCGCGAGCGCATACCCGCGCCGTCCGACCGGGACCGGGCGGATGGAGCTGGAGACCGGGGGGGAGTACCAGTGGCGCCGGGACGGCGAGCCGCACCTGTTCAGCCCGGAAGCGATCGCCCTGCTCCAGCACGCCACCCGCACCGGCGAGGCGGACATCTTCGCGCAGTACACGCGGGCGATTGACGACCAGTCGGCCCGGCTGATGACGCTGCGCGGCTTGCTGGCCATCCGCGGTGTCGACGCGCCAGCCGACCGTCACGACGCCGGCCAGGCGCCAGGGCTGCCCGCCGGGCGGCCGGTCCCGCTCGAGGAGGTCGAGCCGGTCAGCGAGATCGTCCGCAGGTTCGTCACCGGCGCGATGTCCTACGGATCGCTGTCGGCCGAGGCGCACGAGACCCTCGCGATCGCGATGAACCGCCTCGGCGGCCGGTCGAACTCCGGCGAGGGCGGCGAGGACGCTGACCGTTACGTCGCCGACGCCAGCGGCGACCTGCGGCGGTCGGCGATCAAGCAGGTGGCCAGCGGCCGGTTCGGCGTGACGAGCGAATACCTGGTCAACGCTGACGACCTGCAGATCAAGATGGCGCAGGGGGCCAAGCCGGGGGAGGGCGGCCAGCTTCCGGCCCACAAGGTCTACCCGTGGATCGCGAAGACGCGGCACTCCACGCCGGGCGTCGGGCTGATCTCGCCGCCGCCGCATCATGACATCTACTCGATCGAGGATCTGGCCCAGCTGATCAGCGACCTGAAGAACGCCAACCCGGCCGCCAGGGTCAGCGTCAAGCTGGTCGCGGAGGTCGGGGTCGGGACCATCGCCGCCGGCGTCGCTAAGGCGCACTCGGATGTCGTGCTGATCTCCGGCCACGACGGCGGGACCGGCGCCTCGCCGCTGACCAGCATCAAGCACGCGGGCGCGCCATGGGAGATCGGCCTCGCCGAGACCCAGCAGACCCTGCTCCGCAACGGCCTGCGGGACCGCGTCGTGGTCCAGGTCGACGGTCAGCTGAAGACCGGCAGGGACGTGATCATCGCCGCGCTGCTCGGTGCCGAGGAATTCGGCTTCGCCACCGCGCCCTTGGTCAGCGTGGGCTGCGTGATGATGCGGGCCTGCCACAACGACACCTGCCCGGTCGGCGTCGCGACGCAGAATCCCGAGCTGAGACGCCGTTTCGCGGGCCGCCCTGAGCACGTGGTGACCTTCTTCGAGCTGATCGCCGGGCAGGTCAGGGAGTATCTGGCCATGATGGGATTCCGCACCCTGGCCGAGGCCGTCGGCCAGGCCGAGCTGCTGAGCCCCGTCGCGTCCGCGGGTGACACCAAGGTGTCCTTGCTCGACCTGGCACCGCTGCTGCACGTGCCGCCGCTGGCGCCTGGCGCCGCGCGGCGCAAGACGACCAGCCAGGAGAGCCACCTGCACCTGGCGCTGGACAACACGCTGATCCAGCTGGCCGAGGGCGCGCTCGAAGAGGGCAACGCGGTCCGGCTTGACCTGCCGGTCAGGAACGTGAACCGGGCCGTCGGCACCATGCTGGGCTACGAGGTCACCCGGCGCTGGGGTGGCGAGGGCCTGCCCGACGACACGATCACGGTCAGCCTGCACGGGTCGGCCGGGCAGTCGCTCGGTGCCTTCCTGCCGCGCGGCATCACGATCAGGCTCAGCGGCGACGCCAACGACTACGTCGGCAAGGGCCTGTCCGGCGGCCGCGTGGTGATCGGGCCGGACCAGACGGCCCCGTTCCAGGCCCAGGAACAGGTCATCGCGGGCAACGTGATCGGCTACGGGGCCACCAGCGGGGAGCTGTTCCTGCGCGGCGTCGTCGGAGAGCGGTTCTGCGTGCGGAACTCCGGTGCGACCGCCGTGGCCGAGGGAGCCGGCGACCATGGCTGCGAGTACATGACCGGCGGGCGCGTGGTGGTGCTCGGCCCGGTCGGCAGGAACTTCGCCGCCGGCATGTCGGGCGGCATCGCGTACCTGCTCGATCCGGATCCGGCGCTGGTCAACACCGAGATGGTGGACGTCGAAGAGGTCAGCGCGGGCGACGCGGACTTCCTGGCCGGCCTGCTGGCCAGGTACCTGGCCGAGACCGGTTCGGCCGTCGCGGCCCGGCTGCTCGACGACTGGCCTGCCGCGCTGGCTCGGCTGCGCCGGGTGATGCCGAGGGACTACAAGCGCGTGGTCGCCGCGACCCGCCGGGCCGAGCGAGACGGCCAGGACGTCGCCGAGGCCGTGATGACCGCGGCGCGGAGCTGACCCGCGCCCGCGGTGAGCCACATGGAGCAGCGAGAGGAGATGAGATGGCCGATCCGACCGGCTTCCTGACCACGCCGCGGCAGACCGCCGCCAGGCGGCCGGTCGAGGTCAGGATCACCGACTGGCGCGAGGCGTACGTGGCCATGCGCCGCGGCGACAGCGAGCGGCAGGCTGGCCGCTGCATGGACTGCGGCATCCCGTTCTGCCATAACGGCTGCCCGCTCGGGAACCTGATCCCCGAATGGAACGACCTCATCTGGCGCCAGCACTGGCAGGACGCCGCGGCGCGGCTGCACGCCACGAACAACTTTCCCGAGTTCACCGGCCTGCTGTGCCCGGCGCCATGCGAGTCGGCCTGCGTGCTGTCGATCAACGCCGATCCGGTCACGATCAAGCAGGTAGAGATCGACATCATCGACCGGGCCTGGTCACAGGGCTGGGTCACCAGCCAGCCGCCTGCCGCGGCCGCCAGGGCAGCCGGCCAGCGGGTCGCCGTGATCGGCTCGGGCCCGGCCGGGCTGGCCGCCGCGCAGCAGCTGACCAGGGCGGGCCACGCGGTGACCGTGTACGAGCGGGATGACCAGCCTGGCGGCCTGCTCAGGTACGGGATCCCCGAGTTCAAGATGGAGAAATGGCGGCTTGACCGGCGCCTGGCGCAGCTGCGCGAGGAAGGGACCGTCTTCGAGTGCGGCGTGGACGCGGGCGCTGACATCAGCGCCGCTGCCTTGCGCAGCGAGTACCAGGCGATTGTGCTGGCCGGAGGGGCCCGGGTACCGCGAGGGCTGCCGGTCACCGGGGCCGGGCTGGCCGGCATCTACCAGGCGATGGAGTACCTGCCGCCAGCGAACCGAGCGGTAGCCGCCGGCCGGGCCAGCGGCGGGCAGGTCGGCGAGTCGCCGATCTCGGCCCGGGGGCGGCACGTGGTCATCATCGGCGGCGGCGATACCGGTGCCGACTGCCTCGGCACGGCCCACCGGCAGGGTGCCGCGTCGGTCACCCAGCTCGAGATCATGCCAAGGCCACCGGAGCGGCGCCCAGCCGGGCAGCCGTGGCCGACCTACCCGATGACCTTCCGGGTGTCCACGGCGCACGAGGAGGGCGGCGAGCGGGTCTACGCGGTCTCCACCCAGGAGTTCCTCGCCGACGAGGCCGGGCGGGTCAGGGCGCTGCGGCTGGCCGACGTCGACCTGGCTGGCGGGCGGTTCACCGTGCGCGAGGGAACCGAGCGCGAACTTGCCTGCGACCTGGTCCTGCTGGCCATGGGCTTCTCCGGCGCCGAGCAGGGCGGCCTGCTGGACGGCCTCGGCATCAGCCTCAACGAGCGCGGGAGCGTGCCGCGGGACGACGGCTACGCCACCGGCGTACCCGGCATCTTCGTCGCCGGCGACATGGGCCGGGGGCAGTCGCTGATCGTCTGGGCGATCGCCGAGGGCCGCTCAGCGGCCGCGGCGGCCGACCGGTACCTGTCCGGCGAGACCACGCTGCCCTCCGCTATCCCGGCGACGGCGGCCCCGCTGCGGCTCGGCCGGTGACGGCGCCGAGGGCGGGCCGCCCGGCGACGGCCGGAGCGGCCGGTTCGTGCCCCGAGTGCCCCGAGTGGTGTCCCGAGTGCCCCGAGTGGGATTCGAACCCACACTTGATGGATTTTGAGGCCATTGACTCTGCCGTTGGTCTACCGGGGCAACACGCGGCCTTGAGGGACCTGCCGTGCCTGCACTCAATGTAGCGGCTGTGGATAGGCTTCAGTGGGTGAGCCAGTCTGCATACCGCGTAGTGATCGCCGAGGACGAGGCACTGATCCGGCTGGACCTCAAGGAAATGCTTGAGGAACCAGGCCAGGACGCCTACGTCGTGGTCGGCGAAGCCTCCGACGGCGATACGGCCGTCCGGCTGGCCGCGGATCTGAAGCCCGACCTTGTGATCATGGACGTCAAGATGCCGGTACTGGACGGGATTTCGGCCGCCGAGCAGATCGCGGCCCGCCGGCTCGCGCCGGTCGTCATCCTGACCGCTTTCTCTCAGCGTGACCTGGTGCAGCGCGCGAGCAGCGCAGGCGCGATGGCGTACCTGGTGAAGCCGTTCACCAGGGCCGAGCTGATCCCGGCGATCGAGATCGCCGTCAGCCGGTTTGCCGAGGTCACCGCACTGCAGTCGGAGATCGGGGACCTGCGCGACCGGCTCGCCATGCGCAAGCTGCTGGACCGGGCCAAGGGCGTCCTGCAGTCGACCAGAGGAATGAGCGAGCCCGAGGCGTTCCGCTGGATTCAGAAGACGTCGATGGACCGGCGGATGACGATGCGGGCGCTGGCCCAGGAGGTCCTCGACAGCCAGCCATCGTCCGCCGCCGAGCCCGGCCCGGCCCAGCCCCGCCCGGCCGAGCCCGGCCCGGCCCAGCCCCGCCCGGCCGAGCCCGGCCCGGCCCAGCCCGGCCCCGGCCCCGTCCGGCGAGGGCGACCCCAGCGGCGCGGCTCAGGCCTAGCCCGCCCTGCGCTGACGCTCAGCCCGCCGTCGGCTGGCCTTACGCAAGCGAGCGGGGCCAGGTCACTTTCCCCGTTGACCCGGCGCCCGCTCGCTTGCTGCCGCCTGCTGCTCGCGAGCAGCGGCGGTGCGGAGCCCGCAGACCCTTTGGTGCCGTGTCGGCCTTCCCCGGGCCGGCACGTTCTCTACTCGGCATCACCAAGCTCCGGGGAACACCGTATCGAGCGTCGCCAGGTCGTGCCCAGACACTGCCATTACCCGGCCGGTATGGGTAGAACATCCGTTCGGAGAAACAGGGCCGGATGCGGCCGGCCATGCCTGACCTGAGCGATGTGCCTGGTCAGCGCCTTCTCCCGGCTGCCAGGCAGACGGGTCAGGAGGTGGCGCGGCCGCCCCCGGGCACCGCGTCGCGCAGCAGGCAGCTGAGCCTGGCGGTGCAGACGCGGCGGCCCTGGTCGTCGGTGATCACGATGTCGTAGGTGGCCAGGGTCCGGCCCGCGTGCGCCTGCGTCGCCACGCCAGTAACCTGGCCCGCGGCGGCGGCCCGGTGGTGAGTGGCATTGATCTCGATGCCCACGGTGAACCTGTCCCGGCCCGCATGCAGCGCGGCGCCGGTCGATCCGAGCGTCTCGGCGAGCACGCACGACGCGCCGCCGTGCAGCAGCCCGTACGGCTGCGTGTTGCCCTCGACCGGCATGGTCCCGACGACCCGCTGAGCCGACGCCTCGGTGATCTTGATACCCATCCGGTGCGCGAGCGTCTCCGGGTAGCCCTCGTTCAGCATGCTCAGGTCTCCGAATGCCTCATTCGCCATCTTCGCCGCCACCTCCGAGTTCGCCGCGGACGCCTGCCCAGCGCATGTCGCAGCCTAGGATTACGGGGTGGCTGCCATGAACCCGGCCCCGCGGGCCGACGACCAGGCCCGGCGCGACCTCCTGCTCCTGCTCGACGGGCACTCGCTCGCCTACCGTGCCTTCTTCGCGCTGCCCGCCGAGAACTTCTCGACCACGACCGGGCAGCCCACGAACGCCGTCTACGGCTTCACGGCGATGCTGATCAACGTGCTGCGAGACGAGCGGCCGACGCACATTGCCGTCGCGTTCGACCGGAGCGAGCCGACCTTCAGGCACGAGCAGTACGTCGAGTACAAGGCGAACCGCAAGGAGACTCCCGCCGACTTCAAGGGCCAGCTGAGCCTGATCTTCGAGGTGCTCGATGCCCTTGGCATCCCGCGGCTGTCGCTGGCCGGGTACGAGGCCGACGACCTGATCGCCACGCTGGCGACGCAGGCCGCCGCGAGCGGCATGAAGGTGTTGATCGTCACCGGTGATCGGGACGCGCTCCAGCTGGTCAGCGATGACATCACCGTGCTGATGACCAGGCGCGGCATCAGCGACATGACCAGGTTCACCCCGGCTGCGGTGACCGAGAAGTACGGGCTGTCCCCGGCGCAGTACCCCGACTTCGCCGCGCTGCGCGGCGATCCGAGCGACAACCTGCCGGGCATTCCTGGCGTCGGCGAGAAGACGGCGTCGAAGTGGATCGCCGAGTTCGGCTCGCTCGACGTCCTCGTCGACAAGGTCGACGAGGTCAAGGGCAGAGCGGGCGACAACCTGCGGGAGCACCTAGGCAGCGTGCTGCGCAACCGCCAGCTCACGGAACTGACCAGGAACGTACACCTGGAGGCCGGCCCGGCCGACCTGGTGCCGGTGCCATGGGACCGGGACCAGATCCACCAGCTCTTCGACACGCTCCAGTTCCGGGTGCTGCGCGACCGCCTCTACGCGACACTGCCGAATGGGATCATCGGGCAGCTCACGGTCGCGGCGCCAGCCAGCGCCGAGGCCGGATTCGACGTCGCCCTCAGCAAACTCGGTCCCGGTCAGGTGAGCCAGTGGCTCGCCAGCCAGGCCAGGACGGGACGGATCGGGCTGGCGGTCAGCGGCACGTGGGGCCGGGGTACCGGAGACGTCGACGGCCTGGCGCTGGCCAGGGCGGCGGGCGGCGCCGACGCGGCTGACCGCACCGATCCCGTGGCCAGCCCGGCCGCGTTCATCGATCCCGTCGCGCTCACGCCAGCCGACGAGGAGGCCCTGGCCGCCTGGCTGGCCGACGAGTCCGCGCCGAAGGCACTGCATGACGCCAAGGGGCCGATGCACGCGCTCGCCGCCCGCGGCCTGCAGCTGCGCGGCCTGACCAGCGACACGGCACTCGCCGCCTACCTGGCCCTGCCCGGCCAGCGCTCGTTCGACCTGGCCGACCTGGCACTGCGCTACACCAGGCGCGAGCTGCGCGGCGACGCGGCCGCCGCTGGTCAGCTGACGCTGGACATGGCGGGCGAGATGGAGGCTGCCGAGGCGCTCGCCCAGCGCGCGCTGGCCACCGCCGAGCTCGCCGACGCCCTCGATACGGACCTGGCCCGGCGGGGCGCGACCAAGCTGCTCGCCGAGGTCGAGCTTCCGCTGGTGAGTGTTCTGGCCGAGATGGAGCGCGCCGGAATCGCCGCCGATGTCGAGCATTTCGCCGAGATGTCCGCGACCCTGGGCGGTGAGGTCAAGGCCGCCGAGCAGGGCGCGTTCGCGGCGACCGGGCACGAGTTCAACCTCGGCTCGCCCAAGCAGCTGCAGGAGGTGCTGTTCACCGAGCTGAAGCTGCCGAAGACCAAGCGGATCAAGACCGGTTACACGACCGATTCCGAGGCCCTGACCGGACTGCTCGCGCAGACCGAGCACCCCGTGCTCGAGCACCTGCTCCGGCACCGGGACGTGGCCAGGCTGAAGAGCATCGTCGACTCGCTGATCCCGATGGCGGGCCAGGACGGGCGGATCCACACCACCTACAACCAGATGATCGCCGCGACCGGCCGGCTGTCATCGACCGACCCGAACCTGCAGAACATTCCGATCAGGACCGAGGAAGGCCGGCGGATCAGGCGCGGGTTCGTCGTCGGGTCTGGCTATGAGTGCCTGCTGACGGCCGACTACAGCCAGATCGAGCTGCGGATCATGGCCCACCTGTCGGGCGACGAAGCGCTGGCCGCCGCGTTCGGGTCAGGACATGACTTCCACGCGGCGACGGCGTCCCGCGTGTTCAGCGTGCCGGCCGACGAGGTGACCGGCGAGCTGCGGGCCAAGATCAAGGCGATGAACTACGGCCTCGCCTACGGGCTGTCGGTCTACGGGCTATCGCAGCAGCTGCGGGTGCCGGCTGAGGAAGCCCGCGGGTACATGGACGAGTACTTCTCCGTGTTCGGAGGGGTGCGCGAGTACCTCAGGGCGATCGTGGCCCAGGCGCGCCAGGACGGGTACACCGAGACGATTCTCGGTCGCCGCCGCTACCTGCCCGACCTGACCTCGGACAACCGGCAGCGCCGCGAGATGGCGGAGCGGATGGCGCTGAACGCGCCGATCCAGGGCTCGGCCGCCGACATCATCAAGGTGGCCATGCTCCGGGTGGACGAGGAGATCCGGCGCAGCGGGCTGCGATCCCGGATGCTGCTCCAGGTCCACGACGAGCTGCTGTTCGAGGTCGCGCCCGGCGAGCTCGGCCAGCTGACTGCGCTGGTCAGGTCGGCTATGTGCGGCGCGTTCACGATGACCGTGCCGCTCGAGGTATCCATGGGTACCGGCCGGAGCTGGGCTGATGCCGCGCACTGAGGACGCCACCCGGGTCCGGGATGGCCGGCCTTGAGCCGGGCGACTGGCCGCGCGGAGGGTACCTGCAATTGACCCGCTGCCCACGCTCTCATATGCTGATCGATGCGTTGTGATCTCTTGCAGTCCGCCATGCTCAGGCAGCCCAAGGGCAGTCTTAGGCCGGGCCGGTGTCCTGACCAGGCACTCCAGCCAGTGTGTCGGTAAGTCGCCGCATCGCGTCCAAACACAAACCCTGTCCGTATCCGGAGCCCACTTACACATGACGACGAGCAGCACGCAGGCCACCTCCACTCCTCAGGTAGCCGTTAACGACATCGGTTCGGAGGAGGCCTTCCTCGCCGCGATCGACGAGACCATCAAGTACTTCAACGACGGCGACATTGTCGACGGCACCGTCGTCAAGGTCGACCGGGACGAGGTCCTGCTCGACATCGGCTACAAGACCGAGGGCGTCATCCCGTCCCGTGAGCTGTCGATCAAGCATGATGTCGATCCGAACGACGTCGTCAAGACCGGCGACCACATCGAGGCCCTGGTTCTCCAGAAGGAGGACAAAGAGGGCCGGCTGATCCTGTCCAAGAAGCGCGCGCAGTACGAGCGGGCCTGGGGCACGATCGAGAAGATCAAGGACGAGGACGGTGTCGTCACCGGGACCGTGATCGAGGTCGTCAAGGGCGGCCTGATCCTCGACATCGGCCTGCGCGGGTTCCTGCCCGCGTCCCTGGTCGAGATGCGCCGCGTCCGTGACCTGCAGCCGTATGTGGGCAAGGAGATCGAGGCCAAGATCATCGAGCTGGACAAGAACCGCAACAACGTGGTCCTGTCCCGCCGGGCGTGGCTGGAGCAGACGCAGTCCGAGGTCCGCCAGAACTTCCTCAACACCCTGCAGAAGGGCCAGATCCGCAAGGGCGTCGTCAGCTCGATCGTGAACTTCGGCGCGTTCGTCGACCTCGGCGGCGTCGACGGCCTGGTGCACGTCTCCGAGCTGTCCTGGAAGCACATCGACCACCCCGGCGAGGTTGTCGAGGTCGGCCAGGATGTCACCGTCGAGGTGCTCGACGTCGACATGGACCGGGAGCGGGTCTCGCTGTCGCTCAAGTCGACGCAGGAAGATCCGTGGCAGCAGTTCGCCAGGATGCACCAGATCGGCCAGGTCGTACCGGGCCGCGTCACCAAGCTGGTGCCGTTCGGAGCGTTCGTCCGGGTCGAGGAGGGCATCGAGGGCCTGGTGCACATCTCCGAACTGGCCGACCGCCACGTCGAGATTCCCGAGCAGGTCGTCCAGGTCGGCGACGAGATCTTCGTCAAGATCATCGACATCGACCTCGACCGCCGCCGGATCAGCCTGTCGCTCAAGCAGGCCAACGAGGGCGCCGTCGGCGAGATCAGCGGCGAGGACTTCGACCCGACGCTGTACGGCATGCCGGCCACCTACGACGACCAGGGCAACTACGTCTACCCGGACGGCTTCGATCCGGAGTCCGGCGAGTGGCTCGAGGGCTTCGACGCTCAGCGCGAGGAATGGGAACGGCAGTACGCCGAAGCCCGGGCGCGCTTCGAGGCCCACCAGCGCCAGGTCGCCGAGGCCCGCAGCAAGGCCGAGGGCGAGGAGGGCGAGGAGGCCGGCGGCGGCGCGTCGCACACCTCGGGATCGTCTGAGTCCGAGAGCTCGGGCGGCGGCACGCTGGCCTCGGACGAGGCGCTCGCGGCGCTGCGGGAGAAGCTCTCCGGAGGCCGGAACTAACCGCGCCTGGTACCAGCGATCGTGGTGGGCTCCCGCGGTAACGCGGGAGCCCACACGGCTATCTGGCACCGGACGGCTGGCCAGCGCCTGCAGCGCTCACCGTCCGCCGCGCACCCCATCACCGAACTGGAGGATCACGGAGATGCTCAGGGTCGGCCTGACCGGAGGGATCGGCGCGGGCAAGAGCGAGGTCTCACGCCGCCTTGCCGCGCAGGGCGCCGTGCTGATCGACGCCGACGCCATCGCCAGGCAGGTCGTGGAGCCGGGCACGGACGGCCTGACGGCAGTGGTCGCGGAGTTCGGCGCTGGCGTGCTGCGGCCCGATGGGAGCCTGGACCGTGAGCGTCTCGGCGAGATCGTGTTCGCCGATCCGGTCCGGCTGGGACGGCTGAACGAGATCATCCACCCGCTGGTCGGGCGGCGGATGACCGAGCTCGAGAAGGAGGCGGGCGCGGACGCGATCGTCGTGCACGATGTCCCGCTCCTGGCCGAGAACCAGCTCGCGTCCGGCTACGACCTGGTCGTGGTCGTGGACGCCCCGGAGCACGCTCAGCTCGAGCGGCTGATCAGGCACCGGCAGATGAGCCAGGAGCAGGCCGAGGCCAGGATGGCCGCTCAGGTGGCCAGGGACCGGCGGCTCGCCATCGCCGACCTGGTGGTCGACAACTCCTCCTCGCTGGCCGAGCTTGACCGTCAGGTCGGTGACCTATGGGGGGAGCTCAGGCGCCGGGCCCGGCTGATGCCCGCCAGCTGAGTCCGTGAGCCCATCTGCTGGCCGGGCGATAAAGCCTTACGCCGATGGCGGTCCGGCTGACTAGAGTTGGACGGGCAGTAACGATCCAGACGACAGCTAGGCGACCAGGAGGCGGCGCTTGATCGAGGTACGTGGCCTGACCAAGCGCTTCGGCAGCAAGCTCGCCGTGGATGACCTGACGTTCAGTGTCGAGCCTGGCCAGGTGACCGGGTTCCTCGGGCCCAACGGCGCCGGGAAGTCGACGACCATGCGGCTCATCCTGGGCCTGGACCGGCCGCAGAGCGGAACGGCGACCATAGACGGCCGGTTCTACCGTGACCTGGCTGACCCGCTGCGGACCGTCGGAGCTCTCCTGGAGGCCAAGTCGGTCCATACCGGCCGGAGCGCGCGCAATCATCTGCTCTTCCTGGCCCAGACCCAGGGCCTGCCGGCCCGTCGGGTGGACGAGCTGCTCGACCTGGTCGGGCTGACTCCCGTCGCGGCGAAGCGGGCGGGCGGGTTCTCGCTCGGGATGAGCCAGCGGCTGGGCATCGCCGCGGCGCTGCTTGGTGACCCTAGCGTGCTGCTGCTGGACGAGCCGGTCAACGGGCTCGACCCGGAGGGCGTGCTGTGGATCAGGAACCTGATGAAGCACCTGGCCGGGCAGGGCCGGACGATCCTGGTGTCCAGCCATCTCATGAACGAGATGGCCGTCACCGCCGATCAGCTCATCGTGATCGGCCAGGGCCGGCTGATCTCCGCCGCCAGCACGGCCGACGTGATCGCGCACGGCACCGAGAAGTCGGTCCGGGTGCGCACCCCCGACGCGGACCGGCTGGCCGAGCTCATCTCCGCCAACGGCGGGCAGGTCACGGCGGGCAGCCCGCGAGGCCCGGGTGAGCCAGCATCGGCGGACAGCCCCGACCTCCTGACGGTCACCGGAATGGAGTCGGCCAGGATCGGCGAGCTGGCCGCCGCCGCCTCCGTCGTGCTGCACGAGCTCACCCCGCAGCTCGCCTCGCTCGAGGAAGCCTTCATGGAGCTGACCGCGGACAGCCTGGAGTTCGGCGTCGGCAGCGCGGACGGCAGCCCGGCCGGCGACGGCCAGCACAACCCGGATACGGTCAGCACCGAGAATCGGAGTGCCTGATGACGACAGCATCGCCGCCCGCCCAGCTCGGCGTCGCAGTTGCTGTGCCGCCCAGGCGCCGGGCCCGGTTCGGCGGCCTGCTGCTGGCCGAGTGGACCAAGATCCGCTCGGTGCGCTCGACGGTCTGGACGCTGATCCTGTTCGTGGTGCTCACCATCGGGCTGACGGCTGGCCTGACGGCGCTGGTCGTCGGGAGCTGGAACAAGCCGGGGTCCGCCAGCGGGCAGGTGCAGATCATCGAGGACCCGGTGGGCTTCATCCTGGGCGGCGGCCTGGGCATCGGCCAGCTCACCATCTGCGTGCTCGGCGTGCTGCTGATCACCACGGAGTACTCGACCGGGGTGATCAGGGCATCGCTGCTGGCCGTGCCTCGCCGGCTGCCCATGCTCGCGGCCAAGATCACTGTCTTCGCCGCCATGCTGATCGTCCTGGCCGAGGCGGTCGCGTTCGGATCGTTCTTCGTCGGCTCCGCGCTGCTGCACAGCAAGGTCGCGGTGTCGCTGGGTGACCCCGGCGTCACCAGGGCAGTCGTCGGCGCGGGCCTGTATCTCACCGTGCTCGGACTGTTCGCGCTGGCCATCGGCGCCCTGATCCGGCACACGGCCGGGGCCATCGCCGCGGTCATCGGCGTGGTGCTGGTGGTGCCGATCCTGACCAGCTTCCTGCCTGGCAATCTGGGCCATCACATCAACGCCTACCTGCCGGAGCAGGCCGGCTCGGTGGTCTACGAGGCGCACCGGAGCGCGAGCCAGCTGCTGTCGCCGTGGCAGGGGTTCGGGGTGTTCTGCCTCTGGACGGCGGTGCTGCTCGGCGGAGCAGCCTTCCTGCTCGTGCGCCGGGATGCCTGATCCTGCCCGGCTATCTGGGCTGGCCCGAACGGGCCTGGAAATACGCTGACGACTCCCGCTGCCACAGGAAGAAGATGGCACCCAGGCCTGCCAGCCAGACCAGGACCTCGAAGACGAGGACGATGGCCGCGTGCGGCCGGGCGATCTGGGACAGCAGGCTGATGGTGTTGAGCCCGAACAGCACCGACGCGATGATCCGGGCCCAGCTCCTGCCCCGGCCGTTGGCCCAGGCCATCCACAGCCAGAGGCCGACCGCGATCGCTCCGACCACCACGATGGCGACGACGCCGGCAATCTGCGCGGCGTGAATCTGGCTCGCGGAATAATCGGGGTACCGCGACCGGATGATGCTCTTCAGGCTGCCGATCGTGATCAGGCCCAGGATGATCTGGATCGCGCTCATGGCCGCTCCGGCGTACATGAACAGGACGGCCGTGCGGACCGGCTGCGGGGGCGGGCTGGCCTCCGGCGGCAGCGGCTCGGGGCTGCCCGACGGATAGGGCTGATACATGGTTCTCCTTTGCCCGATCTCGTACCGTCTGGTGCTTCTGATCGTGCGGGGCTGAGGCTTTCGATCGTCCTGACTGTCAGATACCCCGCCTACAGTTGAAGTGTGCGGCAGAAGGGAAAACTATGCGTCCGGTAACTGACCTGCAGCGCAGAGTGGCGCCGTTCGAGGTCGTCACCGATATGGTTCCCGCGGGTGATCAGCCGGCCGCTATCGCCGAGATCGAGAAGCGGATCAGGGCCGGCGCACCCGACACGGTCCTGCTCGGCGCGACCGGTACGGGTAAGACCGCGACTGTCGCGTGGCTGGCCGAGCGGCTCCAGCGGCCGACGCTGGTCATGCTGCCGAACAAGACGCTGGCCGCCCAGTTCGCCAACGAACTGCGCGAGATGCTGCCGCACAACGCCGTGGAGTACTTCGTCTCGTACTACGACTACTACCAGCCCGAGGCGTACGTGCCGCAGACCGATACCTACATCGAGAAGGACTCCTCGATCAACGACGAGGTGGAGCGGCTCAGGCACTCGGCCACGAACTCGCTGCTGACCAGGCGGGATACCATCGTGGTCGCCTCGGTCTCGTGCATCTACGGCCTCGGCACGCCGCAGGAGTACGTGGACCGGATGGTCAGGCTCAAGATCGGCGACACGATCGAGCGCGATGCGCTGCTGCGCCAGCTGGTCGGGATGCAGTACCAGCGCAACGACCTCGCCTTCAGCCGGGGCACGTTCCGCGTCCGCGGTGACACCATCGAGGTGATCCCGGTCTATGAGGAGCACGCCGTCCGGGTCGAGATGTTCGGCGACGAGATCGAGCGGCTGATGACGCTGCACCCGCTCACCGGCGAGGTACTGACCGAGGACGAGGAGCTGTATATCTTCCCGGCCTCGCACTATGTCGCGGGACCCGAGCGGATGGAACGGGCGATCGCCGGGATCGAGGCGGAGCTGGCCGACCGGCTGGCCGAGCTTGAGCGGGCGGGCAAGCTGCTCGAGGCGCAGCGGCTGCGGATGCGGACCAGCTACGACCTCGAGATGATGCGGCAGGTCGGCAGCTGCTCGGGGATCGAGAACTACTCACGGCACATCGACGGCCGTGAGCAGGGCAGCCCGCCGAACACCCTGCTCGATTACTTCCCCGAGGACTTCCTGCTCGTCATCGACGAGTCACACGTGACCGTGCCGCAGATCGGAGCCATGTACGAGGGCGACGTGTCGCGCAAGAGGGTCCTGGTCGATCACGGCTTCAGGCTTCCGAGCGCGATCGACAACAGGCCGCTGACCTGGGAAGAGTTCGGTGACCGGATCGACCAGTCGCTGTACCTGTCCGCGACTCCCGGGCCGTACGAGCTGCAGCGCGTCGGCGGTGACGTGGTCGAGCAGGTGATCAGGCCGACCGGCCTGATCGATCCCGAGGTGATCATCAAGCCCACCAAGGGGCAGATCGACGACCTGGTGCACGAGATCCGGCTGCGCGCCGAGCGGTCAGAGCGGGTGCTCGTCACGACCCTGACCAAGAAGATGTCCGAGGACCTGACCGACTACCTGCTCGAGCTCGGCATCCGGGCCAGGTACCTGCACAGCGAGGTCGACACGCTGCGCCGGGTGGAGCTGCTCCGCGAGCTGCGGCTCGGCGAGTATGACGTGCTGGTCGGCATCAACCTGCTGCGCGAGGGCCTCGACCTGCCTGAGGTCTCGCTGGTGGCGATCCTGGACGCCGACAAGGAAGGGTTCCTGCGCTCGGGCACGTCGCTGATCCAGACGATCGGCCGCGCGGCCAGGAACGTTTCCGGTCAGGTGCACATGTACGCCGACCAGATGACCCCGTCGATGAGCAAGGCGATCGACGAGACGAACCGCCGTCGCGCCAAGCAGGTCGCCTACAACGTCGCTCAGGGCGTCGATCCGCAGCCGCTGCGCAAGCGGATCGCCGACATTACCGATCAGCTCGCCCGCGAGGATGCTGACACGGAGAAACTGCTCGGCGGGTCAGGCCGCAGGCAGAGCCGGGGCAAGGCGCCGGTGCCCGGCACGGCGGCGCGAGCCAGGGCCGCCGCGGCGGCCGGCGGAGTGCGCCACGCCGAGGACCGGCCCGGGACGGGCGGAGCGGCCCGCGACGACCTGGTCGCCCTGATCACGACGCTGACCGACCAGATGCACGCCGCTGCCGCTGAGCTTCAGTTCGAGCTGGCGGCCAGGTTCCGCGACGAGGTCAGGGAGCTGAAGCAGGAACTGCGCGGCATGCAGGCGGCTGGCGTCTGACCGGCATCTGACCGGCGTCTGGCAGGCGGCTGGCGTCTGACCGGCGTCTGGCCGGCGTCTGGCCGGGCGGGGAACCGCCGGCCGCTGGCGGCCGTCGAATCTGCATGGCGAAGATGCATATCCGGATGACCAGCCTCGTACCGTCGGCGGCCGCTGCGGGGTTAGTGGTTATCGCGAGTGCGGCCCTGGCCGGCTGCGGCCCGGTCCGGGCCGGAGCGGCGACCCCGGTCGCCAACGGACCGGTGTGCCGGAGCCAGGCGGCGGTCAGCGCGGTCCGGGTGACGCGGATTCCGTCGCTCAGCCAGCTGGGCCGGTCCAAGCCGCTGCCTCCGGTCGGGCCCCGGATCACGGTGCGTGATCCGGGCCACGCTCGCGCCCTGGCCAGGGCCGTCTGCGGACTGCCCGCCATGCCGCACGCGATGATCTACTGCCCCAATGACACGGGCGGCGGATACCGGCTGGTCTTCATCGCCGCGGGCCGGGCCCTGCACCCGGTCACGGTCGAGGCGACTGGCTGCCAGAGAGTGACCGGGGCCGGATCCGCCCCGGCCAGCCCCGCCCCGGCCCGCACCGCCCCGGTTAGGTGGGTCATGCGGACCCCGGAGTTCTGGGCCACGTTCGCTCACCTGACCGGTATCCGGGCCCCGGCCCACTCGCCGTAACCGCCCGCCCGCTCGCGCGCACGGCGGCGGTCGGCTACCGACGCCGTCGGTGACGGAGAGTGACCATCTAGTTCCGCCGTCACACGATGGCGGCCAGCGCCGGCGGCGTAAGGTCGTCAGTGTGCTCGTGAGCCTGGCGGCGGCCCTGGTCGCTGCCCTGTGTTACGGCCTGGGTGCGGTGATGCAGGCTATCGCCGTCCGGGCCTCGTCCCGCCGCCCGGCGCTGGATGCGGCCGGCGTGACCGGCAGCGTGGACCCCGGCCTCATCATCAGGCTGCTGCGGCAGTGGCCGTTCATCGCCAGCCTGGGCATCGACTTGCTCGGGTTCGTCTGCCAGCTCGTCGCCCTGCGGCGGCTGCCGCTCTTCGAGGTCCAGGTCATCATCGCCGCCAACCTGGCGGTGACCGCCGTCTTCGCCTCCTGGCTGATGCATACCGTCCTGAGCTGGCGGGAGTGGACCGCGGTGATCGCCGTCGTGGTCGGCGTCGGCCTGCTCGGCTCGTCGGCGGGCGCCCAGGGCGCTACGGCCGTCGGAATCGACTTCCACCTCGCGCTGATGGCCGCCCTGGCCCTGATCGCGCTCGGCGGGGTGGCCGCCGCCAGGCTGCCGCGTCAGGTGCGGACGCCGGTGCTCGGAGCCATTGCCGGGCTCGGTTACGGCGTGCTCGCTGTCTGCGCCAGGATCCTGCCCGGCTTCTCGCCGCACGAGCTGGTCCGATCACCGGCCGCCTACACGCTCGCCGCGGCCGGGATCATCTCGTTCATGCTCTACGCCTCGGCGCTGGAGAGCGGCAGCGTTACCGTGGCGACGGCCTCGGTCATCCTGTTCGAGACCATTCCGCCGGCCATCGTCGGTGTGCTGCTGCTCGGTGACACGACCCGGCCGGGGATGACCGGGGTCGCGGTGGCCGGGTTCGTGCTGGCCCTGGCCAGCGCGATCGCGCTGGCCCGCTTTGGCGAGGCAGGCGGTCCAAGCGGGGCGGCACCCGCGCAGGTGCCGCTGCAGAGTGCTCCGCCCGCTCAGGCTGGCGTGCGGACCGGGCCGAATACGGGATAGCTAGCACCGTCGGCAGGCCGGATGAACTCGGCCGCCACCGGCTGCCCGGCATACAGCCCGGCCAGTTCTGCCGCTTCCGCCAGCCGCAGTCCGGTGGCCAGCCACGGTCCTTCGGCCAGTTCGACCAGCGCGGGCACGGCGACGGGCCCGCCCTGCCGGGGATGTACGACAGACCAGCTCACGAGCGTGCCACGGCCAGACGTGACCGCCCAGGACAGCTCGGTGTCCTCGCCGCACCGCGGGCAGCCGCTCGCTGACGGGGCGAGCCAGCGGCCGCATTCGTCGCAGCGCCTGATCATCAGCTCGCCGCGGTCGGCCGCCGCGAAGAACGGAGCGCTGCGCGGGTCGGCGCGAACGACACCGAAGACATCAGCCCCGGCGATGGCTGGCGGCGCGCCGCGGTCCTCCGCCGGACCCGGCTCGGCCGCGGTCCGGGCGGGCCGGCGGGCGCCCGGGCTGGCGCTGGTCACGCTGCCCGGCCCGGGCCTGGCCTGATGCGGGCTGACGATGAGGGTGCCGTGGTGCGCGAGGATGCCGCCGTTCCCGCTGACCAGGATCACGTCGGTGGCCGGAGACTGGCGGGCGCCGCCGTCGCCCCGGGCCTGAATGATCGCCTCGGACAACGGGGTGAACCCCCACATGTAGTACGAGGACAGCTGACCGCCCCCGGTATTCACCGGCAGCGAGCCGCCGGGGCCGAGCGCGCCGCTGGCCGCGAACGGGCCGCCGTCGCCCTTGGCGCAGAATCCGTAGTCCTCCAGGGTGACCAGCACGGTGTAGGTGTAGCAGTCGTAGATCTGGCCCATCGTCACGTCGGCCGGGCCGATCCGCGCCATGCTCATGGCGGCCCGCCCGGCCTGAACGGCGCCCGTGACCAGGCCGAAGTCGCTGCCGCTGGCCATCGGTTGGCCGGGGTGACCCTGTCCCCAGCCCCAGACGTGCACCGGCGGTCTCGGGCCGGCGGCCGCCAGCTGCGCGGAGGTGACGATCACCGCGATCGCTCCGTTGGACACCAGCGAGCAGTCGAGCAGGTGCAGCGGCTCGGCGACCCAGCGCGACCGCTGGTGGTCGGCCAGGCTGATCGGGTCCCGGTACTGCGCGAGCGGATTTCCGGCCGCCCACTGCCGCTGGGCGACCGCGATCGCGCCGAACTGCTCGCTGGTGGTCCCGTACTCCGCCATGTGCCGCCGAGCCGCGAGCGCGTAGTAGACGGTGACACTGCGGAAGCCGTAGCCGGCCGCGAGGCCGGTGAGCCCGTGCCGCTCGGGCGGCCGGTCCGCGCCGCTGGCCCCGCCGTCCCCGGTGGCCCCGCCAGAACTGCCAGCACGGCCGTGGCTGCCGAACGCGCTTCCCGCCGGTGCCCCCTCGCGCAGCGGCGTGTCGGCGAACACGCAGGCGACCGCGCGCGCGGCGCCGCTCGTCACCGCCTGGGCTGCGACCTGCACGGCCGTCGCGGCCGATGCCCCGAAGCTGTTGACCACGGCCAGCAGCGCCAGGTCCCGCAGCCCGAGCACGCTGGCCAGTCCGACATCCAGCCCGCCCGTGATGCCCGGGCAGATCAGCAGGCCGTCAAGGTCGGCGAGCGCCATCCCGGCATCGGCCGCCGCCTGCCGGACCGCGCTGGCCGCGAGCCGTCGCGGGCTCTGGCCGTAGACCCGGCCCAGGCTCGTCATGCCCAGCCCCGCGATCGCCGCGCCCCGTGCCGCCAAGATGCCCTCCCTGCAGGTCCTCACCGGCTGAGGCGAGGATAAGACTTACCATATTTAACCGGACTCACCCGGCAATCTTCTTCCGGAAGCTGGTCCGCGCTGGTGCCGGACACCAGGAGGAGCAGTGTCGGTGCACGTCCGATAGGCCCGTTCCTGATATTCTGAGACCCCGTGGACCGACGGGCAGCGACCGCCGGCACTGACCACGGGAGCCAACTTGGCGACGTCAGCGCTTACCCCACGACCAGTCTTGACCAGGCACGTCTTTGTTACTGGGGGCGTCGCTTCCAGTCTCGGCAAGGGACTCACCGCTTCCAGCCTCGGCCGGCTGCTGAAGATGCGCGGTCTGCGGGTGAGCATGCAGAAGCTCGACCCGTACCTCAATGTCGATCCGGGCACGATGAACCCGTTCCAGCACGGCGAGGTTTTCGTGACCGACGACGGCACCGAGACCGACCTTGATGTCGGGCATTACGAACGTTTCCTCGACATCCGGCTGCCCGGCTCGTCCAACGTGACGACCGGGCAGATCTACTCGAGCGTGATCGCCAAGGAGCGCCGCGGTGACTATCTCGGCGACACCGTGCAGGTGATCCCGCATATCACGAACGAGATCAAGAGCCGCATCGTCGAGATGGGCGGCCCGCAGATCGACGTGGTCATCACCGAAGTCGGCGGCACGGTCGGCGACATCGAGTCGCTGCCGTTCCTCGAGGCGATCAGGCAGATCCGGCACGAGATCGGCCGGGACAGGTGCTTCTTCCTGCACGTATCGCTGCTGCCCTACATCGGGCCGTCGGGCGAGCTGAAGACCAAGCCGACCCAGCACTCGGTGGCCGCGCTGCGCAGCATCGGCATCCAGCCCGATGCCATCGTCTGCCGGTCGGACCGCCCGATCAGCGGCGGCCTGAAGCGGAAGATCAGCCTGATGTGCGACGTCGACGAGGAGGCGGTGGTGTCGACTCCCGACGCCCCGTCGATCTACGACATCCCGAAGGTGCTGCATTCCGAGGGGCTGGATGCCTACGCGGTCAGGCGGCTCGGCCTGCCGTTCCGCGACGTGGACTGGAGTGACTGGAACGACCTGCTCGGCCGGGTGCACCGGCCGGCCAGGAGCGTCACGATCGCGCTGGTGGGCAAGTACGTGGACCTGCCGGACGCGTACCTGTCGCCCGCCGAGGCGCTGCGGGCCGGCGGGTTCGGCAACGACGCGCGGGTCAATATCCGCTGGGTGCCGAGCGACGACTGCCAGACGCCGGACGGGGCGGCGCGCCACCTCGACGGGGTCGACGGCATCCTGGTTCCCGGCGGCTTCGGAGTCCGCGGCATCGAGGGCAAGATCGGTGCCGTCCGGCATGCCCGCCAGAACAAGATTCCCATTCTGGGACTCTGCCTGGGCCTGCAGTGCATGGCGATCGAGATCGGCCGGGATGTGGCCGACCTGGACGGAGCGAACAGCGCGGAATTTGACCCCGAAACGCCGCACCCCGTCGTCGCCACCATGCCCGATCAGGAAGACGTGGTGGCCGGCGAGCGAGACATGGGCGGCACGATGCGGCTCGGGCTCTACCCGGCCGTGCTGGCCGAGGGCAGCATCGTGGCGCGCCTGTACGGGACCGAGATCGTGCACGAGCGGCACCGCCACAGGTATGAAGTCAACAACACCTACCGCGCCGCCCTCGAAGCCGCCGGCCTGGTCTGCTCGGGCATGTCGCCCGACGGCCGCCTGGTGGAGTTCGTCGAGCTGCCGCCCGACGTGCACCCCTTCTTCGTGGCCACTCAGGCTCATCCGGAGTTCCTGTCCCGGCCCACCAGGCCGCACCCGCTGTTCAGCGGGCTGATCGCGGCCGCGATCGAGCGGTCCAGGGTCGCCAGCGCGGGTCAGCCAGTAGCCGCGGCGAGCACCCGCTCGATAGCCAGCGCGTGAAAGACACCGAGGTGCTGACCGACACCGCCGCGAGCTGGCCGGTGGTGGCCAGCGAGAAGCTCGCTGAGGCGGCCGTCGTCAGCGTCCGGCGGGACTCCGTCCAGATGCCGGACGGCCAGGTGGTCGGCCGCGAGGTCGTCGAGCATCCCGGCGCTGTGGCGATCGTCGCGCTGGACGAGGCGGGCCAGGTCCTGCTGATCCGTCAGTACCGGCATCCGGTCGGCAGGCTGCTCTGGGAGATACCGGCCGGCCTGCGTGACGTAGCCGGAGAGCCGCCGCTGAGAACAGCGCAGCGCGAGCTTCTTGAAGAGGCCGGGTACCAGGCCGCAGACTGGCAGGTGCTGGCTGACTTCTTCACCTCCCCGGGGATCACCAGCGAGCGGCTGCGGGTCTACCTGGCCCGCGGCCTGCGCCGCATTCCCGAAGCTGAGCGAGAGTACGTTCCTGATCACGAGGAGGCTCATCTGACGATTGAGTGGGCACCGCTCGACGTGGTGGTCTCCCGCATTCTCGGCGGGAGCCTGCACAACGGCGTCATGATGATCGGCGTGCTGACCGCCTATGCCGCGAGGCAGGACGGGCGCACGCTGCGCGGTGTCGACGCGCCAGAATGCTGAGCGCGGCCGGACGGCAGCCCGGGCGACGCTGGTGACGCCGGGCAACGGTGCCAGGCGGCTACTACGAGGAGGACTGAAGATCATGAAGGTGGGCGTTCCTAAGGAAGTCAAGAATCACGAGTACCGGGTCGCCATTACGCCGGCCGGCGTGCACGAGTTCGTCAGGAACGGGCACGAGGTATTCCTGGAGCAAGGGGCCGGGGTCGGCTCGTCCATCCCGGACGAGGACTTCGTGGCCGCCGGTGCCCGGATGCTGCCCGCCGCCGACGACGTCTGGCAGACCGGCGACCTGATCCTGAAAGTCAAGGAGCCGGTCGCCGAGGAATACCACCGGATGCGCAAGGACCAGGTGCTCTTCACCTACCTGCACCTGGCGGCGTCGAGGCCGTGCACCGACGCGCTGCTGAGTTCGGGGATCACCGCGATCGCCTATGAGACAGTTCAGCTGCCCGACGGATCGCTGCCGCTGCTGGCCCCGATGTCGGAGGTGGCGGGACGGATGGCGCCGCAGGTCGGCGCGCATCACCTGCAGCGCGACGGCGGCGGCCGGGGAGTTCTGATGGGCGGCGTCTCCGGCGTGTATGCGGCCAAGGTCGTGGTGCTCGGCGCCGGCGTGTCAGGGATGAACGCAGCGGCGATCGCGCTCGGCATGCAGGCCGAGGTGCTGCTCGTGGACAAGAACATCGGGCGGCTGCGGTCAGCCGACGCCATCTACCAGGGCCATCTCCAGACCGTGGCCTCCAACGCGTACGAGATCGAGCGCGCGGCCCTCGACGCCGACCTGGTCATCGGCGCGGTGCTGGTGCCGGGCGCCAAGGCTCCCAAGCTGATCAGCAACGAGCTGGTGTCCAGGATGAAGTCCGGCGCCGTGCTGGTCGACATCTCGATCGACCAGGGCGGATGCTTCGAGGACTCCAGGCCGACGACCCACGCCGAGCCGACCTACCCGGTGCACAACGCGCTGTTCTACTGCGTGGCCAACATGCCGGGCGCCGTGCCGCACACCTCGACATACGCCCTGACCAACGTGACCCTGCCGTACGCGATCGAGATCGGGAACCGCGGCTGGCGCGAGGCGCTGCGTGCCGACAAGTCGTTCGCGCCCGGACTGAACACGCACGATGGCGCGGTGACATGCGAGCCGGTCGCCGAGGCACACGGACTGGCCTGGACGCCGCTGGACGAGGTCCTGGCCTGATGGGGGACTCGCGCTGACGACGGTGGCCGCGGCGGTCCGCCGCTACCTCGACCATCTCACCGTCGAGCGCGGTCTGGCCGCCCACACGATTGAGGCGTACCGCAGGGATCTGCAGCGGTACGCCTCAACCATGGCCGCCATGGGAACGGCGCAGATCGCCGAGGTGACGACGGCCGATGTGGCCGAGTACCTGGCGGTCCTGCGCGAGGGCGACGAGCAGCATCCGCCGCTCGCCGCCAGCTCGGCCGGGCGCGCGGTGGTGGCCGTCCGTGGCCTGCACGCCTTCGCGCTGGCGGAAGGGCTGGCGGCAGCTGATCCGGCCCGGGCGGTTCGGCCGCCCGTCCCGCCGCGCCGGCTGCCGCGTGCGATCCCGCTGCCCGACGTGGAGCGCCTGCTCCAGATACCCGGCGACGCGCCGGCCCAGCGCCGCGACCGGGCGCTGCTCGAGCTGCTCTACGGAACCGGGGCCCGGATCTCCGAGGCCGTCGGCCTCGATGTCGATGACCTGGAGCTGGCCGCGCGGCACGGATCCGACGGGGCGCTCGCGACGGTCAGGCTGGCCGGCAAGGGCGGCCGTCAGCGGATCGTCCCGGTCGGCAGCTATGCGCGGGCGGCGGTCGAGGCATACCTGGTTCAGGCGAGGCCGGCGCTGGCCGCGAGCGCCAGAACGGGCCAGCGCAGCCCGGCTGTCTTTCTCAATGCCCGCGGCGGCAGGCTCACCAGGCAGGGCGCCTGGGGTGCGCTGCGGGCCGCGGCCGCCCGGGCCGGCCTGGCCGAGATCTCGCCGCACATGCTGCGTCATTCTTTCGCCACTCACCTGCTGGACGGCGGCGCCGACGTGCGGGTCGTGCAGGAACTGCTCGGGCACGCCTCGGTCAGCACGACCCAGGTCTACACCCTGGTCACGGTGGACAAGCTACGCGAGGTATACGCGGCCTCCCATCCCCGCGCACTCGGCTGAAGCCAGGCGGTATCGCGACCAGACACCCACGCCCAGACCAGGGCAGATGAGCGAACCCGTTTCACCGCAAAGGGTGAGTCGGCTTGCCGCGACCCGATGCAGGCTCTAAAGTCCGGAAGTCAGCGGCCCGCAGCGTGCGCGGCCGCCGGGGAGGTGCTTGTAACCGTGTCAGCGTCAGGGACCACGGAAGCCAGTGCCGGCACCATCGGTCCCACTGGCCGTCCGCTTCCGGTCTTCCCCGATCCTGAGCCGCTGCTCAAGCATGGTCCAGCCCGGGTCGTCGCGGTCTGCAACCAGAAGGGTGGCGTCGGCAAGACGACGACCACGATCAGTCTCGGCGCGGCCCTGGCCGAAGTCGGAAGGCGCGTTCTGCTCGTCGACTTCGACCCGCAGGGCGCGCTCTCGGTCGGCCTCGGCTTCCAGCCCCACGAACTCGATGCCACCGTCTACAACGTCCTGATGGAAGCCGGCGTGTCGGCTCGGGACGTCGTCTTCCCGACCAAGGTCGACGGGATGGACCTGCTGCCCAGCAACATCGACCTTTCCGGCGCCGAGGTCCAGCTCGTGCACGAGGTGGGCCGGGAGTTCGTGCTCGGCCGAGTGCTCGGCCCGCTGCTGCCCGAGTACGACATCGTCCTCATCGACTGCCAGCCATCCCTCGGGCTGCTCACGGTCAACGCGCTGGCCTGTTCCGACGGCGTCCTGGTGCCGCTGGAGTGCGAGTACTTCGCGATGCGCGGGGTGGCGCTGCTGATGGAGACGATCGACAAGGTGTCGACCAGGCTCAGCCCCAAGCTGGCCATGGACGGGCTGCTCGCCACCATGTACGACTCGCGTACCCTGCACACTCGTGAGGTCCTCGCCGGCGTCGTCGCCGGATTCGGCGACAAGGTGTTCCATACCGTCATTAACCGGACGGTCAGGTTCCCTGATGCCTCCGTCGCCGGAGAGCCGATCACGATTTTCGATCCCTCATCGGCTGGAGCCGCCTCCTACCGGGAGCTCGCCAGGGAGGTGCTTGACCGGTGGCACAAGGCCGAGCTCGCAGGTCGGGTCAGCGCCGGGTAAGAGTTCCCGGCATCGCCGAGCTGCTCCGCCCGGCGTCCCAGCCCCCTGTCAGTTCCGGCGAGCGCCAGGCCAGCGGCCGGGAAAGCCATAGCCATAAGATCACCGTGTACCTATCCGAAGCTGAGCTGCTCGAGCTGGAACGCGCCCGGCTGACCTTGCGGGGCTACGGGATACCGGCTGACCGGGGCCGGATCGTCAGGGAGGCCCTCGCCGTCATGCTGGCCGACCTTGATGCCGAGGGCGCTGACAGCCTGCTGGCCCGACGCCTGCGGGACGGACGTTGACTGTGATCATGACGGACGGACCTGAGGATCCCGCACGAGATCCGGCCGCCACCGGGTTCGAGGTGCACCTCGACATCTTCGAGGGCCCGTTCGACCTGCTGCTCGGGCTGATCTCCAAGCACAAGCTCGATATCACGGAGATCGCGCTGTCGTCCGTCACCGATGAGTTCATCAGCTATATCGGGGCGCTGGCCGGGCGCTGGGACCTCGACCAGGCCAGTTACTTCCTGGTCGTGGCCGCCACCCTGCTCGACCTGAAGGCCGCCAGGCTGCTGCCGTCCGGCGAGGTCGACGACGAGGAGGACCTGGCTCTGCTGGAAGCCAGGGACCTGCTCTTCGCCAGGCTGCTCCAGTACCGCGCCTACAAGCAGGCCGCCGCGATCCTGGCGGCGCGGATGACCGACCAGGGCCGCCGGTTCCCGCGCCGGGTGCCGATGGAGCCGGGCTTCGCTGAACTGCTGCCCGAGGTGCTGCTGGGTCTCTCCGCGGACCAGTTCGCGGCGATCGCGGCCGCCGCGCTCGCGCCGCGCGCGGTTCCCGTGGTCTCCACCGCGCACCTGCACCTTCCGCGAACCACGGTCAGGGAGCAGGCGGGCATCCTTACGCGCCTGCTGCGCGCGGCCGGGCGGGCCTCGTTCGGCGAGCTCTCGGCCAACTGCGAAGATACCTACGAGGTCGTCGCGCGTTTCCTGGCCGTACTTGATCTGTACCGGGACAAGTGCGTCTCGTTCGAGCAGGAGAACCCGCTCGGCGAGCTGTACATCAGCTGGATAGCGCCCGAGGACGGCGGCCCCGATCTCCCGGCCGGCCCGCCGCCGGCTGACACCGGGCCCGCTCAGCCGGGCGGAGCAGACTACGACGGGCCGAGATGATCGAAGAACCGCTGCCAGGTACTGGGGAATCGCCTTCGGGGCTGTGGTCCGCCCTGGAGGCCATCCTGCTGGTCGCCGACGAGCCGGTCGCGGAGAACATACTGGCCCAGGTACTCGAGGTTGCCCAGGCTGATATCGCGGCCGCGCTGCACGGCCTGGCCGGCTCCTACACCGACGAGGGCCGGGGATTCGAGCTGCGCGAGGTCGCCGGCGGCTGGCGGTACTACACCAGGGCGGAGTTCGCGCCGGTCGTGGAGAAATTCGTCCGTGACGGCCAGGAGGTGCGGCTGACCCAGGCGGCCCTGGAGACGCTGGCCGTGGTCGCCTACCGCCAGCCGGTGGGCCGGGCCCAGGTGTCCGCGGTGCGCGGCGTCAACTGCGACGGCGTGCTGCGCACGCTGACGCTGCGCGGGCTGGTCGAGGAGGCGGGCAACGATCCGGAGACCGGGGCGATCCTGTTCCGGACCACGTCCTACTTCCTGGAGCGGCTCGGCCTGGCTGGTCTCGACCAGCTGCCCGAGCTCGCGCCGTTCCTGCCCGATCATCTCGACGACGAGCAGGATGCCGGCCATGTCCGGCCGTCGTGACAGCCGGCGCGGCAGCGCCGGGCCAGCCGCGCCGAAGCCAGCCGGCTCGACGCCGGCCGCGTCCAAGCCAGCCACGGGCCGGCCGGCGGCCGCTTCCGGATCAGGCCGGGACTTCGACGACGATGACGACGACTGGGGTTTCGAGCCGGGCGAGCGGGACTCGCTGACCGACGTCCCAGGCGGCGTCCGGCTGCAGAAGGTGCTCGCCGCCGCCGGCGTCGGCAGCCGCCGCAGCTGCGAGGAGCTGATCGGGGCCGGCCGGGTCGAGGTCGACGGGGAGATCGTCCGGAGGTTCGGAGCGCGGGTCGACCCGAGAACGCAGATCATCCGGGTCGACGGGAAGCGGATTCCGGCCAGTGAGGACCTGGTCTACCTCGCGCTGAACAAGCCGGCCGGCGTGCTGAGCACGATGTCCGATGACCGCGGCCGCCGGACCATTGCCGACCTGGTCGCCGACCGAAGCGAGCGGTTGTTCCACGTCGGCCGGCTGGACTACGAGACCGAGGGCCTGATCCTGCTCACCAACGACGGAGAGCTGGCGCACCGGCTGGCCCATCCTCGCTACGGGGTGCTGAAGACCTACCTCGCGGAAGTCCGCGGGCCGGTGCCCAGGGACCTGGCCAGAAGGCTGACCACCGGGGTCGAGCTCGAGGACGGCACGGTCATCGCGGACCGCTTCCGGGTGGTCGAGCAGGCCGGATCACGGGTGCTGGTCGAGATCACGCTGCACGAGGGGCGCAAGCACGTGGTCAGGCGGATGCTGGCCGAGGTCGGTCACCCGGTCAGCCGTCTGGTCAGGACGCGCGTCGGGCCGGTGAGCCTCGGAGCGCTGCGGCCCGGCACGTCCAGGCGACTGTCCACCCACGAGGTCGGGAACCTGTATGCCGCGGTCGGGATGTAGCTGACGCCGGTATGCCGTCGCCCGCCAGGCGGATTGGGGCGCCAGCCGGGCGGATAGGGTCGCGGAAAGGAGCAGCGGGGGAGAGGAGCGATCGTGGCGGTCAGGGCCATCAGGGGCGCGGTCCAGGTTGCGGCGGATGACCGTCAGGAGATACTGGACGGCACCGCTGAGCTTGTGACCCAGGTGATGGAGCGGAACGGGCTCAGCACCGACGAGGTGATCAGCGTCATCTTCTCGGCCACGCCCGATCTGTCGGCCGAGTTCCCCGCGCTGGCGGCCCGGTCGCTTGGCTTTCAGGAGGTTCCCCTGCTGTGCTGCACGGAGATCCGCGTCCCCGGCGCGATGCCGCGGGTCGTGCGGCTGATGATGCACGTCGAGACCGCCCTGAGCCGGGCTCAGGTCCAGCACGTCTACCTGCGCGGCGCCGCCGCCCTGCGGCTGGACATCGCCCAGTGATCAGCCGGGAGCGCTCGTGACCACGGCGGCCGGCGGGCCGGGCTGCGCCGTGGTCGTCGGCACGGGCCTGATCGGCACGTCGATCGCGCTCGCGCTGCGCGAGCGCGGCACGGAGGTCTGGCTGAGCGACACTGACCGCGCCGCCGCGCGGCTGGCGGCCGAGCTCGGGGCCGGCCAGGTGCTTCCGCCGGCCGGCCGGCCGGCGGCCCGGCCGACATCGCCGTGCTGGCCGTGCCGCCGGCCGCGGTAGCTCGCTCGCTGGCGACGGCTCAGCGGCAGCGGCTGGCCAGGTGCTATACCGATGTGGCGAGCGTGAAGGAACTGCCGCTGCGCGAGGCGGCCGAGCTTGGCTGCGACCTGGCCTCGTTCGCGGGCGGCCATCCGATGTCCGGCCGGGAGCGATCAGGGCCGGCCGCGGCCCGCGCGGATCTGTTCGCGGGCCAGCCGTGGGTGATCTGCCCGTCCGGCGAGACGGCGGCCTCGTGCCTCACCGCCGTCACGGAGCTGGCCCGGGCCTGCGGGGCGCAGCCGGTCCAGCTGCCGGCCGCCGAGCATGACCGGTGGGTGGCCCTGATCTCGCACGTGCCTCACCTGGTGGCCGGCGCGATGGCCGCTCAGCTCGCCGACGCACCGCGGGGCGCGCTGGCCCTGGCCGGGCCGGGGCTGCGCGACGTGACCAGGATCGCCGCGGGCGATCCGAGCCTGTGGACCGAGATCCTGGCCGCGAACGCGACCGCGGTGCGCGAGATCGTGCTGGGCGTCGCCCGCCAGCTTGGCGCAGCGGCCGACGTACTGGCCGCCGTAGCCGCCGGCGACGGCGACGCGGTCAAGCAGCTGACCGCGCTGCTCGAGGTGAGCCGCGAGGGCGTGGCGAGGATACCCGGCAAGCAGGGCGGGCCCGCGCCGCATTACGCGATCGTGCAGGTCGTCATCAGCGATCAGCCGGGCGAGCTGGCCAGGCTGTTCGCCGCGGCCGGGGCCGCCGGGACCAACATCGAGGATGTCAGGATCGAGCATTCGCCCGGGCTGCCGGTCGGCGTGGCCGAGCTCTCGGTCCGCCCGGAGGCCGCCGGGCCGCTGTCGGTTGCTCTGGCCGCTGGTGGCTGGCCGGTAGCATCGCCAGCGTGACAAATTCGGTGACTGGCGTCCGGAATCCGGATACCGCGGACACGGCGGGCGGGCGGAATCTCGTCATCGCCGTCGACGGTCCGTCGGGATCGGGCAAGTCGAGTGCCGCGCGGGGGACCGCGACCGTTCTCGGGCTGCGTTATCTCGACACCGGCGCGATGTACCGGGCCGTGACCTGGTGGATGCTGGAGCACAACGTCGACCTGGCCGACACCGGCTCGGTGGCCGCGCGCGCGGGCGGCCTGACCATCGAGGTCAGCACCGATCCGGCCGAGCAGCACATCCGGGTGGACGGCATCGACATCACCGCGCAGATCAGGAACCGCCGGGTGTCGAACGTCGTCAGCCTGGTCGCCGCGGTACCGGACGTACGCCGCCAGCTGATCGCGCAGCAGCAGGCGATCATCGCCGATGCCGTCACGACGGCCGGCGGGATCGTGGCCGAGGGCCGGGACATCGGCACGGTCGTTGCTCCCGGCGCGGCGGTGAAGGTCTTCCTGACCGCCAGCGAGCAGGTCAGGGCGGAGCGCCGCGCGGCCCAGCTAGCCGGCCGCCAGCCCGGGTCGCCACTGCCCGCAGCCGCGGCCGCGGTTCCCGAAGCGGCAAGGCCGGCCGGGGAACCCGCCCCGAACGCCGACCAGACCAGGGCCGAGCAGGCGCAGCGCGACCGGCGCGACGCGGCTCAGAGCCAGATGGCGGCCGGCGCTATCGAGATAGATGCCACCGAGCTGGGCCTTGACGACGTCATCGGGCGCATCGTCGGCCTGGCCACGGCGAAACGAACAGGTGAATGATGGACGAGGAGAACGCGCAGGCCGGCGAGATCGGCGCGGCGGCCAGCACGGTCAACGCGCCGGTCCTCGCGGTAGTGGGCAGGCCGAACGTCGGTAAGTCGACCTTGGTTAACCGGATCCTCGGCAGCCGGCAGGCCGTCGTCGAGGACGTTCCCGGAGTTACCAGGGACCGGGTGACCTACGACGCGACGTGGCGCGGACGAGCGTTCACGCTGGTGGACACCGGCGGCTGGGAGCCGGCTGTCGAGGGATCGCCGGTCCTCGCCGCCCGCGTGGCCGCTCAGGCGCGGGTCGCGGTGGACGCCGCTGACGCGGTGCTGTTCGTGACGGACGCCGTGGTCGGCGTGACCGACGCCGACGCGGCCGTGGCCGCGGTGCTCCGGCGCTCCCGCAAGCCGGTGGTACTCGCCGCCAACAAGGTCGACGACGCGCCCGCCGAGGCCGGCGCGCATTCGCTGTGGTCGCTGGGCCTCGGCGAGCCGTACGCGGTCAGCGCGCTGCACGGCCGGGGCAGCGGCGACCTGCTCGACGCGATCCTCGGGGCATTGCCGGAGACGCCGGCCGAGCGGCTGGAGGCCGAGGCTGGCCCGCGCCGGGTGGCGCTGATCGGCCGGCCGAACGTCGGCAAGTCGAGCCTGCTCAACAAGCTGGCCGGGTCCGACCGGGTGCTGGTCGACTCGGTCGCGGGCACGACCAGGGACCCGGTCGACGAGCTGATCGACCTCGGCGGGATCACCTGGCGGTTTGTCGACACGGCGGGGATCAGGCGGCGGGCCAGCCATGCTCAGGGCGCTGACTACTTCGCCGCGCTGCGGACCGAGCGGGCGCTGGAGCGCGCCGAGGTCGCGGTCGTGCTCGTCGACGCCAGCGAGCCGCTGGCCGAGCAGGATCTGCGGATTATCTCGATGGTGATCGACGCGGGCCGGGCGCTCGTGATCGCCTATAACAAGTGGGACCTGGTCGACGAGGACCGCAGGCACTTCCTGGACCGCGAGATCGACCGTCAGCTGTACACGGCGCGCTGGGCGCCCCGGGTGAACCTGTCGGCGGCGACCGGCTGGCACGTGGACCGGCTCGTTCCCGCGCTGCAGACGGCGCTGGACGGCTGGGAGACCCGGATTCCCACCGGCAGGCTCAACGCATGGCTGTCGGCCCTGATCGCGGCGACCCCACCGCCGGTGCGTGGCGGCAAGCAGCCGAAGATCATGTTCGCGACGCAGGCCGGGATCCAGCCGCCGCATTTCGTCCTCTTCACCTCAGGATTCCTGCAGGCCGGTTACCGCCGGTTCATCGAGCGCAGGCTGCGCGAGGAATTCGGCTTCGACGGCACGCCCGTGCACCTGTCGATGCGGCTGCGAGAGAAGCGGGCGTCGGCATCCGGCCGTGCTTCCCGCGGCGCGCGGCATGGCTGATGTCCTTTTCGGTCCTAGGTCATCGGCCCGATCAGAGCGGGACCTGGCCGCGACAGCTCTGATCCTGGGCTTCGCCGCGTTCGCGTGGTTCGGCTGGGGACAGGCGCAGCCGCCGGCCGGATGGTCAGTTCCGCTGGCCATCGGATCCGTAGCTGGCGTGGCCGCCGCGGTGGCGGCCGGCCTGACCGCGCGACGATATCGGATGGGCCGGCTGTCGATGAACGACGCCCGAGTCCGGCGGACCTACTGGCGCGTGGTGGTTACCGAGGTCGTCTTGTGCGTGCTTGGCGCGGCCGGCCTCGGCGTATCCGGGCAGTCCGCGTACGTCGCGGCCTGGATCCTGCTGGTCGTCGGGGCCCATTTCGTTCCGCTCGGGCGGCTGTTCGCCATCGGCAGCCTGGTTGTAGCCGGGCTCGTGCTGATCGTCGTGGCGGTGGCGGCCGCCGTGACCGGTGCCGTAAGCACGGTCGCGCCCAGTTTCGTAGCGGGCGCCGGCGGTGGCGCGGTGTGCCTGGCCTGCTCGGTGTTCTGCGTCGGCCAGGCCCTTCGCCTGGCCCAGCCGTGAGTTCCGCTGGCCGGGATCGCGCCCGGCGGCGGCCAGCCAGAGGAACAGCCTGGCGCTGTCACAGGGAACTATGCGGCATTCCCGGCGTCGGCGAAAGACCGCGATAACGCGCGGTCCTGGCCGGCTGTCGGCCGCTCAGCCGCGCACAGCCGGAACCAGATCATCATGCGCCCGAGCCGGTGCCGGAAACCCCAGCCGTCGGCGAGGGTATCCACCAGCAGCAGTCCATTCCCGCTCTCCGCGCCGGGACTGCTCCTGACCACCGGGGCGTTCGAGTCCGAGCCATCGTCGGTCACGGCAACGAGCAGGCCGTAGATCGCGGTTGCCACCATCAGGTCGACCGTCCCGCCCGGCCGCCGTGACCTGCTGTGCGTGACCGCATTGGTGACCAGTTCCGAGGTCAGCAGGATGGCGGTATCGGCGCGCGGGTGGCCGGGGCCGATGGCGGCCGCGACAAGCCTCCTGGCCTCGCGGACACAAGCGGGCCGACCTGGCAGCGTCGCGCGGCCGAGGATCAGCCAGTGCGGCAGTAATGCCGGGTCCGCGATCCGGTCGCTCGTGTCGGTGGCCTCTGCTGGCATTTGATGACTCCTTCCGGGCTCTCGCATCATGCCGCATCGGCAATGGGAATGCAAGCAGCGCATGTGCAGCGAGAATATCGGCGTGGCGCGATTGCAAATGGGATGTCATGAAAGTTGTGACGCGGTATCGTGACCGTCAGTTCCCGGGACAGGAGGCGAGCAGCATTGTTGGCAGGACCGACCATCCGCCGCCGCAGGCTCGGCACGGATCTAAGGCGGCTGCGCGAGCAGAGCTCGCTCCGGCTGGAGGAAGTGGCCCAGCACCTGGGCGTGGCGCCGTCGACGCTGTCCAGGATCGAGACCGGCAAGGCCCCGACCAGGACCAGCTATCTCACCATCATGCTCGACCTGTACGGGATCCAGGATCCCGAGCAGCGCCGGCTGTTCATGGACAGCGCCCGGGAGGGGCAGCGCAAGGGCTGGTGGGCGGGCTCGGATGAGCTGCTGCCGGCTGGCCTGGGCATCTATCTGGGCCTGGAGGCCGAGGCGAGCGCAGTGCGCGCGTTCCAGGCTCAGGTCGTACCTGAGCTGGTGCGGACGCAGGCCTACGCGCGTGCGGCGGTCACCGCCAGCCGACCCGAGCTGACGCCCGAGCAGGTCGACCGGGTGGTCGCCGTCCAGCTTCGTCGTCAGGAAGTGCTGCGGGGCAGCGAGCCGATCCGGCTCTGGCTGATCCTCGACGAGTCCGTGCTGCTCCGGTCGCTGGGGCCGGCCAGCCTGATGCGGGAGCAGCTTGACCGGCTGGCCGAGGCGGCCAGTCAGCCGACGGTGACGATCCAGGTCCTGGATCTCGCGGGTGCCGGGCGATCCGCGCTGGCCGGCTCGTTCGGCCTGCTGAGCTTCGCCGAGCCGGGTGATCACGACGTGGCGTACGGCGAGGGCCTTCGCGGTCAGGTACTCCTCGAGCAGCGCGAGTCCGAGGTGCGCGCGTTGGGCCTGATCTTCGACGCGCTGAGCCGGTCAGCCCGGCCGCCGCGCGAGTCTGCCCGGCTGATCAGGGAGCTGGCCTCGGGCCTTTAACCGAGGTCGGCCAGCACGGCATCGATGCTGGCCGCGGTCTGGGCGGGAGGGCGGCTGCTCGCCCGCAGCAGCTCCATCGCGGCAGCATAACGGGCCACGTCGGCTGGTCGGTCCAGGTAGCTCGCGCTCGTCAGCTGCTCGGTGTAGACGGCGTCCGGTAGCTCGCTGTCGGCGAAGTGCAGGAGCGTGAACCCGGCCGGGCTGAGCGGCGCGCCGGCGGCCATGGGCCTGACCCGCACGGTCAGGCCAGGCCACCCGGCCGCGTCCCGCAGCCACTCGAGCTGGGCGGCGAATTCTGCTCGCGTGCCGACCGGCCGGCGCAGTACGGCCTCGTCGATCACGGCGTCGAGGCGCCAGCCGCGCGCCGCGAATCGCTCGGCCCGCTCGGCGCGCACCTGCAGCAGCCTGGCCGTCTCGTCGGCGCCGAAATCCGCCCTGGCGAGCAGCCCGGCCGCATACGCGCTGGTCTGGAGCAGGCCAGGAACGAAATGCGTGTCGTAGCTCTGCACCGACTCGGCCGCCTCTTCGAGGCCCAGGTAAGCCTGGAACCAAGCCGGCAGGACGTCGCTGTCGTGCTGCCACCACGGCGGTTCGAGGGCCCGACTGGCCAGGGTCAGCAGCGCCTCGCGCTGGTCGGGATCGGTGACGCCGTAGAGCGTCAGCAGATCGGAGACGTCGATCTCCCTCGCCGCATGCCTGCCGAGCTCGATCCGGCTGATCTTAGAGTCCGACCCTCTGATCGCCTTGGCGGCCTGCTGCGCGGTGATTCCGCGTGACTCGCGCAGGCGGCGGAGCCTGACCCCGAGCCTGATCCGCAGGACAAAAGGTCCTGGCGTCTGGGACGCATCCATGGTGCGGCACAGGATATCGCGGCACCGCGCCGCGCTCGGGATGGTTCGGCCGGGTCGGTACGATCGGCATCGGCAACTCGGCAACGACTCGGCACAGGCACGGCGATAGCGAAGGCGGGCACATGCGCTACAGGGCACTCGGCAATTCTGGTCTCGTCGTCTCGGTGGTCGGCCTTGGCTGCAACAACTTCGGCGGCCGGCTCGAATTGGACGGCACCAGGGCGGTGGTCGACGCGGCGATCGACCGGGGCATCACGCTGTTCGACACGGCCGACATCTACGGCGGTGGCGGCGGGTCGGAGCAGCTGCTCGGCGAGGTTCTCGGCGGCCGGCGCGATCAGGTCGTGCTCGCGACCAAATTCGGCCATCAGAACGCCGATATGGGCTATGGCCCCGCGGCCGGCGCCAAGGGCGGCCGCGGTTACATCAGGCGCGCCGTCGAGCAGTCGCTGCGCCGGCTGAAGACCGAGTACATCGACCTGTACCAGATCCATACCCCGGACCCGCAGACGCCGATCGCCGAGACGCTCGGCGCGCTCAGCGAGCTGGTCGCCGAGGGCAAGGTCCGCTACCTCGGCAATTCCAACTACAGCGGCTGGCAGATCGCCGAGGCGGACGCCTTGGCTGACAAGCAGGGCGTGGCCCCGTTCGTCTCGGCCCAGAACCACTGGTCGCTGCTCGAGCGCGCCGCGGAGGCCGAGGTCGTTCCGGCGGCCAGGCATTTCGGTCTCGGCGTGCTGCCCTACTTCCCGCTGGCCAACGGCCTGCTCACGGGCAAGATCCGGCGCGGCGAGCCGGCCAGGGATGGCACCAGGCTGGCCGGCCGGGACAGCTACGTGACGGACGCCAAGCTGGACATCGTCGAGGCGCTGATCGCCTGGGGCGAATCGCACGGCGTCTCGCTGCTGACGATCGCGATCGCCTGCCTGGCTGAGCAGCCGGGCTGCGGCAGCGTCATCGCCGGCGCGATGTCCCCCGAGCAGGTCAAGGCGAACGCCGACGCCGCCGACTGGGTGCCGTCCGCCGAGGAGCTGGCCGAGGTCGACGCGATCACGCTCGGGCTGACGGGCTGACCTGACCGTGCACTCGACGCCGCGCGCTCTGGCCGCGACGGTCCGCTCGGCCGCGGTCCGCTCGACCGCGCGCCGCCTGGCCGGGGTTGGCCTCGCCCGGGTCGGTCCCGCCGGGGTCGGCCTGGCCCGGGTCGGCCTCGCCGGGGTCGGCCTGGCCGGGGCCCTGGCGGGCTGCGGGACCGGCTCAGCTCCAAGCTCCCGGCCGGCGCCGGTCACGCCCGCGGTTCCGATCGCGCTGTCCGCCGCCGGGTCGGCCGGAGGCGCGTCGTGGGCGGTCGTCCGTACCGGCGGGCCCAGCGTCGGGGGCCGGTTCTGGCAGCTGCTCGTCCGGCCCGCCGGGAGCGGCAAGTGGCGGCTCGTGACGCCGCCAGGCGTGGCCGACAACGCCGGCCTGGTCGTCGCCGGAGCCAGCGACGGCACGCTGACGGTCGGCTTCGTGCCGGGTCAGCAGCTCAGGTTCACGCCGCTGGCCACGTCGACGGACGACGGTGCGCACTGGTCGCAGGGCCTGCTTCCGGCGGGTCTCGTGGCCGCGCCGAGCGCGCTCGCCGCGCTGCCCGCCGGCCGCCTGCTCGCGATCACCGCCAAGGGCGCGCAGGAGTCGGCGCCGGGCGGGACTGGCTGGACGTCGCTGGTCACCCTGCGCGCGCTGGCGGCCACTCCCGCGGGCCGGTCCTGCGGCCTGATCCGGCTCACCGCTGCCGCGTCGAGCCCGTCGGGTAGCCCGCTCGTTGGCGGAGACTGCACCCGCGCAGGCGGGGTCGGCGTCTTCGAGCGGACGGACAGCGGCTGGCAACCGGCCGGGCCGATGCGGCCCGGCGGCCGGGCCGCTCCGCCGGTCAGCGTGCTCCAGATGGCCAGGGCCGGCGCGCTGACCTCGATCCTGCTGGCCGCCGGCGCCGGCCGTCGCGAGCAGGTGTACCCGGGCTGGCTGGCTGGCCCGCTGGCGGCCTGGCGGCCCGACATGGCGCTGCGAATCGGCACCGGCCGGCTTGAATCGACGGCTGTCTCGCCGAGCGGCGCCCTGGCCGCCGTCGGGGTCAGCGGGCACGGGATGGTCGACGACGCTCCGCTGCCGATCCGCGCGAGCCGCCGAACGGGCGTGGTCGAGTTCAACAACTTGTCCGTCGATCCGCCCGCCCCCGGCGCGACGCTGGCGCTCGGCCCCGGGACGGGACCTATCACGGCGCTGGTGCCCGGAGTCAGCAGCATCGTCGTCTGGATCCGTGACAAATCCGGTAACTGGCACCAGACCCAGCGGCTCCCGGTCCCGCTAGTTCCTGCCTCTCCATGATCACGGAAGCCTGTCGGCCGAGGCTGGTCGGATGGCCGCCAGCCCCCATCCGGCGCCGCGGACCCGGAGTGGAGACACTCCGGCAGCCGCGGGCCCGGTCATGATCGCGGCGACTTGACCGTGCTCCAACACGCCAACTCGCCGTGATCATGAAACTCAGGCGAAGGGGAGCGCGACGCCGCGACGGCGCATCGGCCGCCCGGAGCGGGTCAGGGGTTCAGGCGGTGGAGGTCGCGGGGGAACAGGGTGACCTCGCGGACATTGGCGGCGCCGGTGAGGCGCGCTGTCCAGCGCTCGAGGCCGATCGCGAAGCCGCCGTGCGGCGGCATCCCGTGCCGGAACAGCCGCAGGTAGCTGGCGTACTGGGCCGGGTCCTCGCCGCGCGCGGCCAGCGCGGTCAGGTAGTCGGCGTGGTCGTGCAGCCGCTGGCCGCCCGTGACCAGCTCCATCCCGCGGAAGATCAGGTCGAAACTGCGTGACCAGGCCGGCCGGTCCGGGTCCGGGTAGGTGTAGAACGGCCGCTTGACCATCGGGTATCCGGTCACGAAGAGCAGCTCGCTGCCGTGCTCGCGGACCGCCCACTCGCCCAGCCAGCGCTCGTCGGCGGGGGAGAGGTCAGGCTCACCGCGCGGGTCCCAGCCGGCGTGGGCCGCGATCAGCTCCTGGGCATCGGCGAAAGGCAGCTCGGGAATCTGCCCGGGAACCTCGGGCAGCTTGACCTTCAGGAGCTCGGCGGCGGGGGCGGCCCGCTCTCGCACGGCCGTGACCATCCCGGCGATGACGTCGCGGAGCATCGCCATCACGTCGTGATGGTCGGCGATGAAGCCGAACTCGGCGTCCAGACTGGTGTACTGGGCCAGGTGCCTGGCCGTGTCGTGCGGCTCGGCCCGGAAGACGGGGCCCGTCTCGTAGACCCGCTCGAAAACGCCGACCATGGCCTGCTTGTAGAACTGCGGCGACTGGGCCAGGTAGGCCGGCTGACCGAAGTAGTCGATGGCGAACACGTTCGCGCCCGACTCGGTCGCCGACCCGACGATCTTCGGCGTGTGGATCTCGGCGAATCCGCGGTCGTCGAGCGTGCCGCGGAACCCGGCCAGGCTGGCGGCCGAGATCTGGAAGCCCGCCCGCAGCATCGGGTGCCGCAGCGATGTCGGCGCGTGGTCGAGCACGGTCGGCAGGGCGGCGGTCACGGCGGGCCGGTAGAGGTCGAATGGCGGCGGCTCGGCGGGCCCGCTGAGCGCGGTCACCGCCGGCTCGGACAGCTCGGCGCCACCAGGCGCCTGGGCGCTCGCCCTGACCAGCCCGGTGACCGCGATGACGGTCTCCTCGGGCAAGTCGCCCGCGCGAGCCGCTTCCTGGCCGGTCAGCACGACCTGGCTGAGCCCGGACCGGTCTCGCACGATGAGGAAGGTGACCGACTTGAGGTCGCGCCTGCGATGCAGCCAGCCCGCTATGCGCACCCGTTCGCCGATGTGAGCGCGCAGGTCGCTGGCCAGGACTCGAACTGATGTCATGAGGCACTCCAGGGTTCGTTGTGCCCCTTGGAAGTGCGGGCGAGAAGGGAACTCGCGGTGCCACCACACCTTCGCCGCGACCCGCAAACTGGCGACCGCGGCCTCGTTGCCCGGTAACGGGGGCTGGCCGGCGGGGCATGGAGCCTGCCGCTGGGCGCGGTGGCCGTTCCTCCCCGCACTCAGGAGTGTCTTCGCGACCGGGCGCGAGGCCGCCTTCTCAGCTGCCGGCGGCTCTCTGGGCTCGCGGTTCCGGGCGCTACTTGTCTCCGTCAGCGCGTTGCCGCCAGCTTACCCGGGCCGCGCCCCCTGCTCTGGTCCGCTCTGGCGCGCTACGGTGATCAGTAGTGCCTTTTCGGAAAGGGCGGCGCAGGACCATGACAGGCAACTATCAGCCCCCGGTCGAAGCTCTCCCGCTCGGCTACGGTCCGAGGGGGCCGTCCGATGATCGGCTGTGGGCGATGCTCTCCTACCTGGTGGCGTTCGTGGCCAGCATCATCGGGCCGCTGGTCATCTACCTGATCAAGATGAACGAGTCCCGCTACGTGCGGTATCACGCGGCTCAGTCGCTCAACATGGGAATCACGGCGGTGATCTACGCCGCGGGCGGCACGATTGCCGGGATTGTCGTGGCGATCGTCACGCACGGCTGGGCGCTGCTCGTGCTCGTCCCGCTCTTCATCGTGTTCGCGGTCGCTCACCTGGTGTTTCTGATCCTGGCGGCGGTTGCCGCCAACCGCGGCGAGCTGTACCGGGTGCCGGTCATCTTGTGCCTTCCGCTGGTGCGCTAGGACTGCGTCACGGGTGGCCGTAGTTACTGCGCTATGATCTGTGCGTCCGACAGGGCGACGGGACGTGGCCCAGCTTGGTTAAGGCGCTGGTCTGGGGGACCAGAGAGCCCGGGTTCAAATCCCGGCGTCCCGACTGAATGAGCACGCACGCCGGACCTGGCACGATGCGGTCGGCCGGAGCGTTGCGTTAACAGTGGATACGTCAGAACTCGCTCAGCCCGGCTGGCCGGGAAACCCGGACGAGCGTTCGATGCCGGGCCGACCCGGGCCGCGGTCCAGCCGCAGGCGGCGCTGGCTGCGTCGCGCGGCTCAGACGGTGCTGACGCTGCTGGCCGTCCTGGTCATCGCGATCGCGGCCCTGCTGCTGGCGACCCCGTCCATCGGGAACGCGTGGTCGCTGGCGCGGGCCCAGGCCCGGTCTCATCACGCGCCGTTCCCCGGCCCGCCGGTGGCCGCGAGGTTCGCGGCCGCGCTGATCTCGACCGAGGACCACCGGTTCAGCTCCGAGCCGGGCTTCGACCCGTTCGCGCTCCCGCGGGTCGCGCTGTCGGTCGTGACCGGCAAGGACCAGGGCGGCGCGACGCTGTACCAGCAGCTGGCGAAGCTCCTCTACGGCCCGCATCACGGCCGTCTGATGGTCGAGCTATATGAGGTGGCGCTCGGCATCAAGCTGAAGTTCGGCTACTCCCGCGAGCAGATCCTGCGGATGTACGCCGATGTGGCGTACTTCGGGCATGGTTACTACGGCGTGGACCGGGCCAGCTGCGGCTACTTCGGGCGGCCGCCGGACCGGCTCTCCTGGCCGCAGTCGGCGGTCCTGGCCGGGCTGGTTCAGGCGCCATCCGATTATGACCCGATCGAGCATCCTGCCCTGGCCCGGTCCCGCGAGGGGCACGTGATCGGCCGGCTGGTCGCGACCGGCGTGCTCACGCCCGCGCAGGGAGCAGCCGCGTTCGCGGTTCCGATGAACCGGCTGCTGGCGGGGGCACGCGGGTGCTGAGGCCGCTAGGGCCGGCTGCCGCGATCCTGGCTGACCGGCCGCGTGGCGCCGACCACGGCGGGCTCGGACGCTCCTGACTCGGCGGCGCGGCCCTTGCGATGGCGGCCGACCCTGAGCCGGGCCAGGTGGACCTCGGGCGGCACCCACACCCACTTGCGGTACGACCAGAACCGGAACAGCGTGCCGAGCCCGATGCCGATATTCAGCGCGATGACGTTCTCGATCTTTGTCGTCAGGCCCAGGGCGTAGTTGCTGAACCCGAGGACGGCGTACTGGATCAGCAGGCCGATGCCGTTCAGGATGAAGAACATCACGCCTTCGCGGGCGGCGCCGGCGCCCTGGCGGCCGCGGAAGCTCCAGTACCGGTTACCGAGGAAGGTGACGATGGTCGCCACGACGGTCGCGATCGTGACGGAGGTCAGCGGGCCGAGCCCGAGCGTACGCAGCGGGATGAAGACGAGGTTGGTGACGCCGATCCCGATCAGGCCCACCGTCAGGAACTTGGCCCCTTCGTGGAACAGATGCCTGGAACGCTGGTAGATGCCAGCGAGCCGGCGGACCGGCCGGAACGGAGAACGGGTACCGCTCAACTCGGCTTTCCGGCCTCATCTCCGGTCGAGGGGGCGTCGTCGGACTGGCCAGGTGCCGCAGTCAGCGCCGGCTCCAGCGACTCGTGCCCGGCCGGGGCCGGCTGCGGGGCCGCCCAGACCCACTTGCGGTACGACCAGAATCGGAACAGCGTGCCCAGCACGATGCCGACGTTGTTCGCGATCAGGTTGGCCAGCTTGCCGGTCTCGCCGAGGCCGTAGGTGGTGAATCCGACGACCGCCCACTGGATCAGCAGCCCGACCCCGTTGAGCGCGAAGAACATCACGGTCTCGCGCGGGACGGTGGTGCGCTCGCGGTTACGGAAGCTCCAGTACCGGTTGGCGATGTAGCTCGTGATCGTCGTCACGATGACCGCGACCGTGGCCGAGGTCAGCGGACCCAGATGGAGCTTGAAGTGCAGCCAGCCGTTGACGAGGTTGTAAACGACCACGCCCGTCGCGCCGATCAGGCCGAACTTGGCGCCCTCGTGGATGAGCAGCCGGAATCGCTCGTAGAGCTTTCGCACACCGCTCACCGAGGCGGCCCTCCGTTTCGATCGCACTAACCTGCGGTGCTACCCGCGTCGCAGGACCTCAAAGCACTGTCGGCAAGATTACCGCCTCAGCCGGCACCCGGAGCGCAGAGCGCGAATACCCCATGTCGGTGTCGCGCCCCGATCGCGGCGCGTTATTCGTTCGGTACTGTCGGCACCGCCGGGTAGGGTCGCGGACGTGGCTGATCCTGACATCCTGATTCGCGCCAGGCGGCTCACGAAGACGTTCGGCGACTTTACCGCGGTGGACGGGATCGACTTCGAGCTCAGCCGCGGCGAGGTGTTCGGCTTCCTGGGCCCGAACGGCGCGGGAAAATCATCGACGATGCGGATGATCGGCTGCGTCTCCCCGCCCTCCGGCGGAGAGCTGACCATCCTGGGTCTTGATCCGGTCAGGGACGGGCCGGCGATCAGGGCCCGGCTGGGCGTCGTGCCGCAGGAAGACACGCTCGACGTCGAGCTGACCGTGCGCGAGAACCTGCTGATCTACGGACGCTATTTCGGGCTGCGGCGCGACGTCATCAAAGAGCGGACGGCCAGGCTGCTGGACTTCGTCCAGCTCACCGACCGGGCCGACGATCAGGTGGAGCCGCTGTCCGGCGGGATGAAGCGCCGACTCACCATCGCCAGGTCGCTGATCAGCGAGCCGGAGATCCTGCTGCTCGACGAGCCGACCACCGGCCTGGACCCGCAGGCCAGGCATGTGGTCTGGGACCGGCTGTACCGGCTCAAGCAGCAGGGCGTGACGCTGGTCCTGACCACGCACTACATGGACGAGGCGGAGCAGCTGTGCGACCGGCTCGCGGTGATGGACGGCGGCAAGTTCGCCGCCGAGGGGTCACCGCGGCAGCTGATCGATACGTACTCCACCCCCGAGGTGCTCGAGCTGCGCTTCGCGCTCGACGAGCAGGAGCAGGCGGCCGAGAAGCTCGCCGACCTGCCTGCCGACCGGCTCGAGGTGCTCGCCGACCGGATCCTGCTCTACACCGCCGACGGGGACCAGGCACTCGACGCGGTCCGCGCCCGCGGCCTCGAGCCGGCCACGTCACTGGTCCGCAGGAGCACGCTGGAGGACGTCTTCCTGCGGCTGACGGGCCGGCGGCTGGGGGACTGATGGCGCCGTCCTTCGCCGTCAGGCAGTTCAGGTTCTGGCTGACGAACTACCGGCGGACCTGGCAGGGGTCGATTTACTCCGGGGTGCTCAATCCGGTGCTGTACCTCGGCGCGATGGGGATCGGCCTGGGCTCGCTGGTCGACCAGCACGGCACGAAGAGCCTGGGCCAGGTCAGCTACCTGGCCTTCCTGGCGCCCGGCCTGCTGGCGGCGGCGGCCATGCAGACCGCGATGGGGGAGTCGACCTACCCGGTCTACGGATCGGTGAAGTGGCTGAAGACCTACCAGGCGGCGATCTCCTCGCCGCTGCGACCCGCGGATCTCTTCCATGGCCACCTGCTCTGGACGACGCTACGGCTGACCATGAACTCGGCCGTCTTCCTGGCCGTGATGGCGGCGTTCGGCGCCGTCCAGTCGGCGTGGGTGCTCGCCTGCCTGCCCGCGGCCGTCCTCACCGGGCTCGCGTTCGGCGCGCCGATCGAGGCCTACGCGATGACGTGCACGAAGGACACGTCGTTCGCGATGCTGTTCCGGTTCGGCATCATCCCGCTGTTTTTGTTCTCGGGCACCTTCTTCCCGATCAGCCAGCTGCCGGCTTACATCCGCCCGCTCGCCTACGTCACGCCGCTGTGGCACGGGGTGGCCCTGTGCCGGTCGCTCAGCCTCGGCACCGCTCAGCTGGGCGGGTCGGCTGTGCATGTCGCCTATCTGGTTGCCGTGACGGCGCTCGGCGTCATCGCCGGGAACCGCACCTACCGGCGGAGGCTCTATGCCTGAGCTGGCCCTGCGGATCCTGCCGGTCGCGATGCTGCGGACCCGGCGGTCTGGCTTGGGCGGCCGCGGCAGCGCGCACCTGATCGAGCGGCACGCCCGGGTCTACCGGCACACCTGGAGCGTCCTCATCTCCGGGTTCTTCGAGCCTCTGTTCTACCTGCTGTCGATCGGGGTCGGCCTCGGCCAGCTGGTCGGCACGGTGATCGGCCCCAGCGGCCATCCGGTCGGCTACACCAGCTTCGTGGCTCCCGCGCTGCTGGCCACGTCGGCCATGAACGGCGCGGTGATGGATTCCACCTTCAACGTGTTCTTCCGGATGAAGTACGCCAAGCTCTACGACGCCGCGCTCGCGACGCCGATGCGCGCCGACGAGATCGCGCTCGGCGAGGTCGGCTGGGCACTGATCAGAGGCGGCATCTACGCGGTGGCGTTCATGGTGGTCATGCTGGCGATGGGGCTGGTGCACTCGGTCTGGGCGGTGGCGGCCGTGCCTGCCGCGCTGCTGATCGGGTTTGCCTTCGCCGGCGCGGGGATGGCCGCGACGACGTACATGAAGAGCTGGCAGCACTTCGAGTTCGTGATGCTGGCCACGCTGCCGATGTTCCTGTTCTCCACGACCTTCTATCCGCTCAGCGTGTATCCGAGGCCGGTGCAGGTCATCGTGGAGTGCACGCCGCTCTATCAGGGCGTCACGCTGATCCGCGGTCTCACCCTCGGCGCGGTCGGCCCTTCGCTGCTGTGGAACATCGCCTACCTGGGCGTCATGGGCGCCGCCGGCCTCGCCCTCGCGGGCCGCCGGATCAGTCGCCTGCTGCTGAAGTAGCCGCTAGCCGGCTGGCAAGATGGGCCGGTGCATACAGTCACCGGGCTCGTGCTGCGCTACCGCCGCCTGGTCGGCCTGTTCTGGCTGATCGCCCTGCTGGTCGGCGGCTACGCTTCGGCCACGATCACCAGCCACCTCAGCCAGAGCTTCGAGATTCCCGGGACGCCGAGCGCGATCGCGAACAGCGCCATCACCGGGACGTACCGCAGCGGCGGTTCGGAGACGCCGCTGGTGCCGGTGATCAGGCTGCCGGCCGGCTCCTCCGCGACCCAGCCCTCGGTCACGGCCGGCCTGCGGGCTGGGTTCGCCGCGGCCGGAGGCGTCGGCGCCGGACCGGTCGGCGCGAGCCGGGTGGTGTCGTTCGCGACCACGGGTGACCGGCGGTTCGTCTCGGCCGACGGGCGGACCACATTCGGGCTGATCTTCACGCCGACCTTCGGCAACCCGCAGCGGGATCCGGCTGTCCCGGCCGCCGCGGTCCGGCGGGCACTGCTCGCGCACCTGCCGCCCGGCACGACGGTCGCCGTGACCGGAATCACGCCGCTGACCAACACTGGCAGTTCCGGCCAGGGCGCGGGCGTGCTGGAGGAGGTGCTGATCGGCGGCCTCGGCGCCCTGGCCGTGCTGGCCTTTGTCTTCGCGTCGTTCCTGGCCCTGGTTCCGCTGCTGGTCGCGGCCGTGTCGATCACGACCTCATTCCTGGCCATCCTCGGGCTGACCTACCTGACCAGCGTCAACTTCGTCACGCAGTTCCTGGTGTCGCTGATCGGACTCGGCGTGGCGATCGACTACTCGCTGCTGCTGATCACCAGGTGGCGCGAGGAGATCGCCCGGGGCAGTGACAACACGGCCGCGATCCGGATCGCGATGGGCACGGCCGGCCGGGCGATCGTCTTCAGCGGCGTCACCGTCGCCCTCGGCCTGCTCGCCCTGATCGCGCTGCCGATCCCGTTCATCCGCAGCATCGGCTTCGGCGGCATGCTGATACCGCTGGTCAGCGTGGCGGTGACGATCACCTTGGTGCCGGCCATGCTGGCGGGCGCCTGGCGCCTGGACTGGCCCAAACTGCGCCACGAGGGCAACCCGGCCCGGGGCTGGACGGCCTGGGCGCGGCTGGTGGTGCGGCGGCGGTGGCTGGCGACGGTCGTCGGGCTCGCGGTCCTGATCCCGCTGGGCATCGCCGCCCTCGGCATCCATGTCGGCGACGCCAGCGTCAACTCGCTGTCCCGGAGCGGGCCGCCGCGCCAGGGCGTCAGGCTGCTGGAACAAGCGGGAATCCCGACCGGCGTGCTGACCCCGATCGAGGTTTACGTGCCGCCGGGCGGCAGCCCGGGCCGGGTCATCGCCGTCGCCTCGCGGATCCCCGACGTCCGCACCGCCGTCGCGCCCGGCGGGCCGTCCTGGCGGCGCCATGGCAGCGCGCTGGTCGCCGTGCTGCCCGTCACCGACGGGCCGAGCTCCGCTGGCCAGGCCACGGTAGCCGCAGTCCGGGACGGACTGACCCGGGCGGCGCCCGCCGTCCTGGTCGGGGGGTACGGCGCGAGCCTGGTCGACCAGGTTCACTCGCTCTACGGCAGCTTCCCCTACGTCCTCGCCGGACTGGCGATCATCACCTTCATCCTGCTGGCCAGGGCATTCCGGTCGCTGCTGCTCCCGGCCAAGGCCATCGTGCTCAACCTGCTGTCGGTCGGGGCGGTCTACGGCGTGCTGGTCCTGGTCTGGCAGAACGGCAGCGGCTCCGGCGCGATCTGGGGCCTGCCGGCGACCGGCGCGATCACGGCCTGGATCCCGCTGTTCGTCTTCGCGTTCCTGTATGGCCTGTCGATGGATTACGAGGTGTTCATCATCTCCCGCATGCGGGAGGAGTATGACAGGACCGGATCGACGGACGAAGCCGTCATCACCGGCATCGGCCGCACCGGGCGGCTGGTGACCTCGGCCGCGCTGATCCTGTTCCTGGCCATGGCGGCGCTGGCGAGTGCGCCGTTCACCTTCCTGAAGATCTTCGCGACCGGCGTCGGGGCCGGGATCCTGCTCGATGCCACGGTCGTCAGGTCGCTGCTCGTTCCCGCGCTGGTCTCCCTGTTCGGCCGGTGGAACTGGTGGCTGCCGGGATGGGCGGCCCGGCTGCTGCGGGTCAGGGCCCACCCGATGGCCAGCCTGCGGGACGATCCGCGGGCCGAGCAGTTCCCGGTCGGCTGACGGGATCCCTGGCGGACAAGGAAGATGCCCCGCCGCCTCCGGGCGGAGGCGGCGGGGCACCGGTGTGCCCGCTGGCCGAAACGGGGGCTTCGGCCAGCTGGCGTCCCGGCCCGGGGGGGAGAGGCCGGGAGCTTGGCGGCCCGGCGGGGGGTGCCGGGCGGCGCGGGGGGTGGGCTAGCTGGGGATGGCTGGTGCGTAGGCGGCGAGGGTGTGGCGGAGTTTGCCGCGGGCGCGGTGCAGGCGGGACATGACGGTGCCGAGGGGGGTGCCCATCATGGCGGCGACTTCGCGGTAGGGGTAGCCCTCGACGTCGGCGAGCCAGATGGCGGTGCGGAAGTCGGGGGGCAGGTCGCGGAGGGCGTTGAGGATGGAGGTGTCGGTGATCTTGTCGAGGGCTTCGGCTTCGGCGGAGCGGGCGGCGGGGGCGAGGGGGTCGGCGTGCCAGTCGGCGGCGGGGTCGGCGCCGGGGGCGATGGCGGGCTCGCGCTTGCGCTTGCGGTAGGTGTTGATGAAGGTGTTGGCGAGGATCTTGTGGAGCCAGGCGCGGAGGTTGGTGCCGGGGGTGTACTGGGCGAAGGCGGTGTAGGCCTTGGTGAGGGTGTCCTGGACGAGGTCCTCGGCGTCGGCGGGGTTGCGGGTCATCCGCAGGGCGGCGGGGTAGAGCTGGCCGAGGTAGGGGCGGACCTGCTGCTCGAAGTCCTCGTGCGCGGTGCCGCCCGGGGCGGGGGCCGGGACGGGGACCGGGGCCGTGGCGTGGGTCACGGTAGTCATCTGGAGTAGCTCCCTCGTGGTTGGTCACTACTAAGACGCCGCAGACCCCCGGCTGGACTCGTGATCTGAGTTACACACGACCTACACATCGTCATGAACCTTTTCCATCGCCCTCGTGACGCGCCAGTTACCTCAGGAACGTCGGGCTAAACGGCATGGTTCAGCGGAATCACAGGCTGGCCAGGGCCTCGCGGAGCGGGTCGAGGCCGACCGAGCCGAGCGCGAGCGCCGTGCGGTGGAATTCTTTCAGGTCGAACGCGGACCCCTTGCGGCTTCGGGCTTCGTCGCGCGCCTGGAGCCAGATCCGCTCGCCGAGCTTGTACGACGACGCCTGACCCGGCCAGCCGAGGTACCGGTCGAGCTCGAAACGCAGCATCTGCTCCTCGACCTGGACGCGCGCCCGGAGGAACTCCCAGGCCAGGCTGGCGTTCCAGATCTCGCCGGGATGCCAGGGGGAGTCCGCCGGAATCGGGAGCTCGAGATGGATGCCCAGGTCGACCACGACCCGCGCCGCTCGCAGCAGCTGCGAGTCCAGCATGCCGAGCTTGTTGCCGGGATCGGTCAGATAGCCCAGTTCGTCCATCAGGCGCTCGGCATAGAGTGCCCAGCCCTCGCCGTGCCCTGCTACCCAGCACATCAGCCGCTGCCAGCGATTCAGCCGATCCCGCTCGAACACCGCCTGGGCCGACTGCAGATGGTGGCCTGGGACTCCCTCGTGGTAGATCGTCGTGACTTCTTTCCAGGTGGAGAACTCTTCCACGCCGTCGGCCAGGGCCCACCACATCCGCCCGGGCCGGATCCAGTCCTCGCTCGGCCCGGTGTAGTAGATCCCGCCGTCGCTCGTCGGGGCGATCATGCATTCGATCCGCCGCGCGGGCTCGGGAATGTCGAAGTGAGTGCCGTGCAGCTCGGCGATGGTGGCGTCGGCGAACTCCTGCATCCAGGCCCGCAGCGCGTCCCGGCCGAGAATGCGCCGCTGCGGGTCGGCGTCCAGCGCGGCCGCCGCGTCGGCCACCGATCCCCCCGGCACGATCTTCCCGGCCACCTGGCGCATCTCCTGCTCGATCCTGATGACCTCGGCCCAGCCCCAGGCGTAGGCCTCGTCCAGGTCGATCTCGGCTCCCAGGAAGGCCCGGGAGGCCAGGGCGTACCGCTCCCTTCCCACCGCGTCCCGGTGCGGCGCGAGCGGCAGCAGCTCGGCCTGGAGGAACTGGCCGAGCTCGGCGGTGGCGGCGGACGCGGCCGTCGCGGCGCGGTCAAGCTCCGCCCTGACCGAGCCGGTCGCGCCCGAGCGGTCGACCAGGCCGGCGTAGAAGTCTGCTCCGGCGGCCGTCCAGTCCGCGCACTGCCGCGCGCACGCCGCGACCTGCCGCCGGGAGGTCACGCACCCTTGCGCGGCAGCGTCGGAGTACGTACGGCGCAGAGCCGCGTAAGCCGCCGGCACCGCGGCCATCCGGGCCGCGAGGTTGCTCTGGTCCTGCGCATCGTCGACCGGCATCAGGTCGAAAATCTGGCGCACGCTCTGCGGCCAGCTGGCAATCACGTTCAGCTCGCTGGTCGTGGCGCCCGACTCGTACAGCTGGCCGGAGACGGTCAGCCGCTCGATCATGGCCTGCCTGGCGACCTGCTCGCCGTCGGCCGCGACCGCCTGCTCGAGCTCGGCGAGCGTGGCCCGGTCCAGGGCCGCCCGGGCCGCGAACCCGTCGGGGCTCAGGTCCGTCATCAGGTGGTCAAAACCTGTCAGCCCGGCGGACGTGGCACCGACCGGGTCGAGCTGGGCGGCCTGCTCGACGTAGCGATCGGCGATGTCGCGGATGGGGGTCATGTCCGAACGCTACCCGTAACCCACATTTGCCAACAATCGCGTCAGCTGAAGTACCGGCGCGGGTTGCCGATCAGCATCGTCTCGATCTGCGCGGCACTGACCCCCCGCTCGGCCAGCGCCGGGAGCACTTCGTCGTGGATGTAGGTGTAGTTGCCCGCTGTCTTCTCGTCATGCGGATACCAGTCGATGTAGCAGGCCGCGTCGTGGGACAGGACCATGCTTTCCGCGTAGCCGCGCTCGCACAGGGTCGCGATCATGTCGGCCCGCCATTCCAGCGACGGCGGCATGCCGATCCCGAACCGGTCCATGCCGAGCAGGCAGCCGGTGTCGGCCAGCCGGATCAGGTAATCCGGGTCGCGGCTGTCGCCGCTATGACCGATCACGACCCGGCTCAGGTCCGCTCCCTCGTCGCGGAGCACCTCGACCGCGACCAGCCCGGCCTGGGTCGCCGGGTGAGTGTGCACGGTGACCGGGGCGCCGGTCAGGACGTGGGCGCGGGCCACCGCGCGCAGCACGCGCTCCACGCCGCGGGTCAGGCCCTGCTCGTCGATCGCGCACTTGAGGAAGGCGGCCCGCACGCCGGTATCCCCGATTCCGCTGGTGATGTCGGCCACGAACATGTCGGTCATCGGGTCCTCGCGGCTGGCGGTCATCCGCCTGCTGCGGTACCTGAAGTAGAACGGAACCTCGCTGAACGTGTAGATGCCCGCCGCAACGATGATGTTGAGGTCGGTCAGGGCGGCGACCCGCCTGATCCGCTCGATGTCACGGCCGAGGCCGATCACGGTCGGATCGGCGATCGTGCGGATGCCGCGCTCGGCGGCCTTATTGAGCTGTCCGGCGGCATGCGCGATCCGGACGTCCTCGTCGAAGTCAGCCGGGTAGTTGCGCCTGATCTCCTCGTTGAGAACGAATACGTGCTCGTGCATGAGAGTCGTGCCGAGGCTGGCTACCTCAACTGGCCCGCGAACCGTCTCGACCTGTGCCATGTGCAGACCGTAACGTGTCAGCGTACTGGTCGGTAGGTACGCTTGTCGGACACGTCGGGAGGCGCCAGGTGGACTTCGGATACGACGCACGAACCGAGGAACTACGCGACAAACTGCTCGCGTTCATGGATTCCCACGTCTATCCGGCCGAGCGCGTCTTCGCCGACCAGGTCGCGGCGGCCGAGGCGGCCGGCAACATCTGGCAGCGCCCGGCCGTCATCGACGAGCTCAAGGCGGCGGCGCGCAGCCAGGGGATGTGGAACCTGTTCCTGACCGTGCGCACGCACAAGGACCAGATCGGCGAGCTGGCCGAGAAATACGGTGCCGGGCTGACCAACCTGCAGTACGCGCCCCTGGCCGAGATCACCGGGCGCAGCGGCGCGATCGCGCCCGAGGCGCTGAACTGCGCCGCTCCGGACACCGGCAACATGGAGGTGCTCGCCGAGTTCGGCAGCGCCGAGCAGGTCGACCGGTGGCTGCTGCCGCTGCTCGACGGCGAGATCCGGTCGGCGTTCTGCATGACCGAGCCCGACGTCGCGTCCTCCGACGCGACCAACATCACGACCCGGATCGAGCGCGACGGCGACGAGTACGTGATCAACGGCCGCAAGTGGTGGTCCTCCGGCGCGATGGACCCGCGCTGCAAGGTCTTCATCGTGATGGGGAAGACGAACCCGGATGCGGACCGGCATCGCCAGCAGTCGATGATCTGCGTGCCGTCCGACACTCCCGGCATCACGATCAGGCGCAGCATGCGGGTCTTCGGCTTCTCCGACTCGACCCACGGCGGCCACGCCGAGATCGAGTTCGCCGATGTCCGGGTGCCGGCCGCCAGCCTGATCGCCGGCGAGGGTGATGGCTTCGCCATTGCGCAGGCCAGGCTCGGACCGGGCCGGATCCACCACTGCATGCGGCTGATCGGCTCGGCCGAGCGGGCCCTGGAGGCGCTGTGCCGCCGGGCCACCGGCCGGGTCGCCTTCGGCAAGCCGATCGCCGACCAGGGCGTCGTCCAGGACTGGATCGCCGAGTCGCGGGTGCGGATCGAGCAGGCCAGGCTGCTGGTGCTGAAGACCGCGTGGCTGATGGACACGGTCGGCAACAAGGGCGCGCACACCGAGATCCAGGCCATCAAGATCGCGGTTCCGGCGATGGCCGAGTGGGTGATCGACAAGGCCATCCAGGCGCACGGCGGCGGCGGCGTGAGCCAGGAGTTCCCGCTGGCGCAGGCCTGGGCCGCGGCCAGGAGCCTGCGCTTCGCTGACGGGCCCGACGAGGTGCACAAGCGCTCGATGGCGCACCGCGAGCTCCGCAAGTACAGACGCTGATCCGCGCCTGCCCGGCCGGTCAGCCAGCCCGCAGCGGGGCAGGCCAGCCTGGCCGGGATGCACTCGGTATGTTGCGTTAATCAGCAGGGTTTGATCACGTCAGAAGGGGCGATGCAGATGTCGGAGCACGCACAGCGGGTGGCGATCGTAACCGGAGGTGCGCGCGGGATCGGCGCGGCCGTCGCGAAACGGTTCGCCGCTGACGGGATGGCCGTCGCGGTCATCGACCTGAAGGAAGGCGACTGCGGCGCGACCGTCGACGCGATCACCGCGGCGGGCGGCCGGGCGTTCGCCGCCGGGGCCGACGTGAGCAACTCGGCCCAGGTCGCCACGGCCGTCGACGCGATCGCCGCGGCGCTCGGGCCGCCGACCGTGCTCGTCAACAATGCGGGCGTGATCCGCGACAACCTGCTGTTCAAGATGACCGATGACGACTGGGACACGGTACTCGGCGTGCACCTGCGCGGTGCCTTCCTGATGAGCAAGGCCGCGCAGAAGCACATGGTCGAGCAGAAGTTCGGCCGGATCATCAACCTGTCGTCGAGTTCCGCGCTCGGCAACCGCGGCCAGGTCAACTACTCGGCGGCCAAGGCCGGCCTGCAGGGCTTCACCAAGACGCTGGCCATCGAGCTCGGCCCGTTCGGCGTCACCGCGAACGCGATCGCGCCCGGGTTCATCGCCACCGACATGACCGCCGCGACGGCAGCCAGGGTCGGCGTGCCGTTCGAGGACTTCGCCAAGGGTGCCGCGTCGCAGATCCCGGTGCGCCGGGTCGGGCAGCCCGAGGACGTCGCGCACCTGGCCTCGTTCCTGGCCAGCGAGGGTGCAGGCTTCGTCTCCGGACAGGTGATCTACATCGCGGGCGGGCCCCTGTGCTAGAGGAGAGGACTTCGGTCAGCGCGGCGGACCTGCGGGCGCAGGTCGGGGATTTCCTCGCGGCGCACGACCCGGCCACCACCGAGCGGATGGAGTTCGTCCGGGCCAGATTCGACGCCGGGCTGGCCTGGGTACACTACCCGGCCGGACTCGGCGGTCAGGGCCTGCCGCGGACGCTGCAGAAGGTCGTGGACGCGGAGTTCGCGGCGGCTGCAGCGCCGACCAACCGGCCGGAGCGCAACGGCATCGGGCTGGGGATGGCCGCCCCGACGATCCTCGCCTTCGGCTCGGACGAGCAGAAGAAGCGCTGGCTGAAGCCGCTGTGGACGGGCGAGGAGATCTGGTGCCAGCTGTTCAGCGAGCCCGGCGCCGGTTCCGACCTGGCCAACCTGGGCACCCGCGCGGTGCGCGACGGGGACCACTGGGTCGTCAACGGCCAGAAGGTCTGGACCTCGTCGGCGCATGTCGCCAGCCGCGCGATCCTGGTCACCAGGAGCGATCCCGACCAGCCCAAGCACAAGGGACTGACCTACTTCAGCGTGGATATGAAGGCGCCCGGAGTCGAGGTCAGGCCGCTGCGGCAGGCGACCGGCGAGGCGGAGTTCAACGAGGTCTTCCTGACCGACGTGGTCATTCCCGACGCGGACCGGATCGGCGAGGTCGGCCAGGGCTGGGCGGTCTCCACCGCGACGCTGAACAACGAGCGGGTCGCGCTCGGGGCGTTCACGTTCCCGCGGGAAGGCGGCATGATCGGGGTCTCCGCCGCGACCTGGCGCGAGCACCCGGAGCTGCGCACCCCCGGGCTGCACGACAAGCTGCTGCGGCTGTGGGCCGCGGCCGAGGTCTCCCGGCTGGCTGGGGAGCGGCTGCGCCAGCAGCTGGCCGCGGGTCAGCCTGGTCCTGAGGGCGCCGGGGCCAAGCTCGTGTTCGCCCGGCTGAACCAGGAGATCGCCGACTTCGAGGTCGAGCTGAACGGCGCGGACGGGCTGCGGTACGGCGACTGGACCATGCGCCGGCCCGACGGCGCGGACTTCTTCGGCCGTGACGCTGGCTACCGGTTCCTGCGCTCGAAGGGCAACTCCATCGAGGGCGGGACCTCGGAGATCCTGCGCAACATCGTGGCCGAGCGGGTACTCGGGCTGCCGCCGGAGATCCGGCTGGACAAGGACAAGCCATGGAAGGACCTGCCCCGGTGAGCCAGCAGACGACGACCGCGGCCCAGGCGGCGCCGCCGGAGGCGGGCGGCAGCACGCGGCTGCCCGACATGACCTACACCGAGCACGAGATCGAGCTGCGCGCCGCCGTGCGGTCGGTGCTCGAGGACCGGGCGGCGTTCCGCAGCGTCCTGGCCAGGACCGAGAGCGAGCAGACGTACGACACCGCGCTGTGGCGCACGCTCGGGGCCGAGGTCGGCTGCGCGGGGCTGCTGATTCCCGAGTCGCTGGGCGGCGCGGACGCGTCGTTCCGGGAGGCCGCCGTCGTGGCCGAGGAAGCTGGCCGGTCGGTTGCTCCCGTGCCTTATCTGGGCAGCTCGGTGGTCGCCCCGGTCGCGCTGCTGTCCGTGCTCGAGGCCGGCGAGCCAGGGTCGGCACTGGCCGGCGAGCTGCTGGCTGACCTGGCCGCCGGGACCGCCACCGCGGCGCTCGGCGTTCCGTTCTCCTCGATGCCCGGGGTCAGGCCCGAGCTGACGGTGCGGATCGGGCCCGCCGCCGAGGGCGACGCGGACGGGACGTACCGGCTCTCCGGCTCGGTCGCCGGCGTGGCCGACGCGCTCCCGGCCGACGTGCTGATCGTCCCGGCTGACGGCGTTCCGCACGGGCTGTTCCTGGTCCGCGCCGATGATCCTGGCGTGCGGCTGGCGCCGGTGGTCTCGCTGGACATGACCAGGCAGCTCGGTGACCTGTCGCTCGACAAGGTGCTGGCCACACGGATCGCGGCCGGGCCGCAGGCCGAGCTGGCCGTGGCGGCCGCGCTCCGGGCAGGCGCCGCGATGCTGGCGTCCGAGCAGGTCGGCCTGGCCGAGCGCGCCCTGGAGATCACGCTCGCCTACGTCAAGCAGCGGTACCAGTTCGCGCGTCCGGTCGGCTCGTTCCAGGCTGTCAAGCACCGGCTGGCTGACCTGTGGGTCGCGGTGACCCAGGCGAGGGCGGCGGCCAGGTACGCGGCGGCCTGCCTCGCCGAGCGCGACCCGGACGCTGCGGTCGCCGTGGCCCTGGCCAAGGCGGTCTGCTCGGACACCGCGGTGCTGGCCGGCCAGGAGATGATCCAGCTGCACGGCGGCATCGGCTTCACCTGGGAGCATCCGGCGCACCTGTACCTCAAGCGGGCCAAGAGCTCGTCGATCGGCTTCGGCACGGCCGACCGGCACCGCGGCTCGCTGGCCGCCCTGGCCGACCTGCCGCCCGCCAGCACGCGCTAATGCCCGCGGAATGCTTCTTCCAGCCACCATGAGCCGTGGTCGGAGGTCACTTTGGCGTCGATCAGCAGCGGCCGGTCACGCGGGCCGTCCAGCCATTCGCGTACGTTGGCCAGATCGGCTACCTGACGCACCTTAGCGGCCGCGAAACCGAACCCCCGGGCGATCTTCGCGATGTTGACCGGCGGGAACCTGACCGTATCCAGGGGATAGCCGTCCGGGCCGAAGTGATGTACCTCGGCGCCGTAGGCCTCGTCGTCGTAGACGACGACCACCATCGGCAGCCGCAGCCGGACGACGGTCTCGAGCTCGCTGACCCCCATCAGCGCGCCGCCGTCGCCGAGCGCGGCGACGACGAGCCGGTCCGGCCGCGCGATAGCGGCGCCGATGGCCGAGGCCAGCCCGAGCCCGATCGACTGGTAGGCCTGCGTGAAGCAGAATCCGTCCGCGTCCGGCACCGACAGGAACATGCTCGGGTAGCCCATGAAGTTGCCGGAGTCGACGGCGACCGTCCGCTCGGCGGGCAGCAGGTCGTCCAGCGCGATCGACAGGGTCCGCGGGTCGATCCGGCGCCCGTCGCTCTCGTCGGCGTAGGGGACGTCGCGCCAGCGGACCTCGCCGTCGATCCGCTTCCTGACTTCCTCGGACCGGTAGCCGGGCACCTGGCTATCGCCCCAGGCCGCCGCGACCTCGCGGGCGACGGCCGCGACGTCCCCGGTCACCCCGAGATCGACTGGCCGGTGCGCGCCGAGGGCGTCCGCCTCGATGTCGACCTGGGCCACCGTGGTTCCCGGCGTGATCAGCGCGCCATGCCGCATCGTCCACATGTTGAGCGAGCAGCCCCAGCCGACCACCAGGTCCGCGCCGCGAATCAGTTCCGCGGCTAGCGGCGAGGCGAAGCCGCCGCTGACGTCGAGGTCCCACGGGCTGCCGCGGAACAGTCCCTTAGCAGCGGCCGAGGTGGCCAGCAGCGCGCCGCAGGCATCGGCCAGCCGCTCCAGGTCGGCGCGGGCGCCGGAATGCCTGGCCCCGCGGCCGGCGATGAAGACCGGCCGCTGCGCCGCCCCGATCGCCTCCGCTAGCCGCGCCGCCGAGCCGGGGCCCTCGGCCTGGCGCAGCAGCGCGGCGCGAGGTCCGGGCCCGCTCGCCCCGCGTCCGGCCCGGGCGACCCTGACCTGGGCGACCCGGGCGGCAGCGAGCCGCTCGGCGGCCGGCGGCGGGCAGTCCCCGGCCTGGACGTCGAGCGGCAGGGCCAGGATCACGGTCCGCCGGTCTTCCACCGCGGTCTGGTACGCCCGGACCGTGTCGTCGACGGCGAAATCGGGCGAATGCAGCCGCGCGGGAACGGCCCCCACGGCCTTGGCCAGGCCCGCCACGTCGATCCTGAAATTGGACCTGACCGCGCTGGCGGCGACGTCGGCCGCCAGCACGATCAGCGGCGTGCGGCTCTTGGCCGCCTCAGTGATGGCTGTCATCGCGTTGGTCAGCCCCGGGCCCTGGTGCACCGAGACGATGCCCGGCCGGCCCGTGATCCTGGCCCAGCCGTCGGCCATGCTGGCCGCGCCGCACTCGTGCCTGGCCGGCACGAACCGCGCGCCGCGGGCGACCAGCGCGTTGGTCACGTGGAAGTTGCCGCTCCCGACGACCCCGAAGACGGTGTCGGCGCCAAGATCGGCCAGCACGGCGGCGACAGCATCACTGACCAGCATCAGGCGCGCTCGACCAGGGCGAGCGCCCGGCACGGGCTGCCCGAGCCGCCCACGATCGGCAGCGGGCCCGCGATCACGACCGCGCCCGTGGCCGGCAGCCGGGCCAGGTTCTGCAGCTGGGTCAGGCCGTACTTGCCGGCGCCGAGCAGCATCGAGTGGCACGGGAAGGGCGGGTCAAACGAGTGCGCGGTGCCCGCGTCGGTGCCCACGGTCTCGGTGCCGAAGCCCATGATCGGCGCGTGCTCGGCCAGCCAGCGGGCGCACTCGACCGAGACGCCAGGGGTGTGCGGCCCGGTCTCGTTCGCGTTCAGGAACTGCTCCTGGCTGCCCGAGCGAACGTCCCACCCGGTCCGGTAGAGCATCCAGCCGCCTTCGGGCAGCGACCCGTGCTCGCCCTCCCACTTCTTGATGTGGTCAATCTCGAGCAGGAAGTCCGGGTCCGCGGCGGCCTCGGCGCTGAAGTCCAGCACCACCGCGGGGGCGATCAGCTGGCTGGCCGGAACCTGGGCGACGTCGAGCCCCTCGCGCCCGGTGATCCAGTGCACCGGCGCGTCGAAGTGGGTCCCGGTGTGCTCGCCAGTGGTGATGTTGTTCCAGTACCAGCCGGGACCCCGGTCGTCGTACCGGCTGATCTCCTGCAAGGACAGCGGGATCGTGTTCCCGAACGGCTCAGGCAGCTGGATCACCGGAGTATCCGCGCTCAGCGGGGCGGTGAGGTCGATCACCTCGATGGAGCTCAGGCGCAGCGCGGCGACGAGCGCGTCAAGGACCGGCATGGGTTACCTCCCGAAGCATGGATCACAGGACTGACCGGTCACCAGCCTGCCGTAGTCCGCCCCGGCAGGGAAGGTCGATCTGTACAGTTCACCGCAGGATCGCGTTCGGGAGGTCAGTGATGGAATCGGTGGCCGGGGCGGGCGTGGTCGTCACGGGGGCGGGCAGCGGGATCGGCGCGGCGCTGGCGCGCCGGTTCGCGGCCGAGGGGGCCAGGGTCGTGCTCAATGACCTGAACGCCGCCGCGGTCACCGCGGTCGCGCGGTCGTGCGGCGGGACAGTGGCGGTGGCGATGCCAGGGGACGCGGCGACGCAGGACGGGGTCGCGGCGCTGATCGATGCCGCTCGTGCCGAGCTCGGCGAGATCGACCTGTACTGCGCGAACGCGGGGATCGCCAGGATCGGCGGGCCCGAGGCCAGCGAGGCCGACTGGGCCGACTCCTGGGACGTCAACGTCATGGCCCACGTCCGGGCCGCGCGGCTGCTGCTGCCCCGGTGGCTGGAACGGGGGAGCGGGCACCTGATCTGCACGGTGTCGGCCGCCGGGCTGCTGGCGACGCCAGGATCGGCGCCGTACTCGGCCACCAAGCACGCGGCGCTGGCGTTCGCGGAGTGGCTGTCGCTCACCCACCGGCACCGCGGCCTGACCGTGCAGGCGATCTGCCCGATGGGCGTGCGGACCGGCATGTTCGACGGCAGCGACCCGATGATGGAGAAGCTGCTCGGCGAGGGCGCGATCATGCCGGACGACGTGGCCAGCGCCGTGCTCGAGGGGATCGCCGACGGCCGGTTCCTGATCCTGCCGCATCCCGAGGTCGGCGGCATGTACGCGGGCCGCGCCGCGGAGACCGACCGCTGGCTGGCCGGCATGAACAAGATCCAGCAGCACCTCGAAGACGAGTCGGCTTAGCCGCTGCGCCTCAGCGGGTGCTGTCAGCCGCGGGGCGAGGCGGTCAGGGCGAGCGGGGCGGCATCGGCTGGAGCCGCGACTCGAGGACGGTGCCGTCGCGCTCGATCCGCAGGGTGGCTGGCTGCTCGCCGGCCGGGAGCGGTGCCGCGGCGAAGCGCAGGGCGAACTGCTCGATGACCGGCGACAGCGACAGCGGGATCTCCGATCCGCGGTCCGTGGTCGCCACGACCCGGTCCACCACGGGCGAGACGCGCGCCATCACGAAGTACGGCAGGTCGTCCGTCCGGCCGCGCCACTCGCTGATCAGGGAGTCGCCGTCGAGCTTGGGCCCGCGGAATCCCGATCCGGCGACCTGCTGACCGCCCCGGTAGATGTCCAGCATCGTGACCAGGTCGTCGTCGTCACCGTCGGCAACGACCACCCAGCGGAGGTCAGCTCCTACAGTGCCGGACAGCACCTCAAGCGGGCCGCCGGCCCGCGCGGTCGGGGAAGACTCCATCGCTGCCACCTGCCCGGCCCGAGCCACCACTAACCTGGCCTGCCCGGTGCGCCGCGCCCGGCAACCTGGCCTGCCCGGGCCGCCAGGCCCGGCCCGTCAGCCGACCGCGACCTCACGGCCGGCCGTCGAACCGGTCCCGGAGGTAGCTGGAGAAGTACCGGCCGTACTGTCGCTGCAGCTCAGGCCGTCGCCAGTCGGTGCCGCCGACCACGCCGCGGCAGGCGGCGGTTCCGCACTGGCACCTCATCTGCTCGTCGTGATCATCGAAGAACGCGTAGTCCGTGGTCAGTTCCTCGCCGGGAGCGACGTCGCGCATGGCGACGAGCACGATATTGCCGGCGAAGCCCACGTTCGGCTCGCAAGAATGGTTGATGAACAGCATGACCGGCTCGTACTCGGCTTCCTCGGCGGCCACGAGGTGAAATCCGTCGGCGATCTGGATATCGGAGTTCTGCAGCCGCCTGGGCAGCGAGTGCAGGGTCGCGGTGTCCACGATGTGGCCGCCCTTGATGGCGACGATCTCGCCGGCCGCGATCGGTTCGGTCGCGAACAGGCCTCGCCCCTGGATCTGGCTGGCCTGGCCCTTGGCCGCCTTGGCGGAGATGTGGCTGGAGATGATCATGATCTCGCTAGTCGTCCCGGCAGTCGCGCGGTCTTCCGCGCCGGCGGGCGGCCCGGAAGCAATGTCCTGACGACCAACGATAGCCACAACGCTCCGAGCAGGCCGCCGGCGAGCACGTCGCTCGGATAATGCATCCCCCGGTAGACCCGAGAGAACGCGACGACGAGGGGGACGCAGAACAGCACGGCACCGATGATCCTGGCGCCGGGACGTCCCGCGTATATCCAGAGCACCAAGATCGCGAGGCAGCCGTACAGGACAAGGGCCGCTCCCGTGTGGCCGGACGGGTAGCTCGACGTCGTCGGCGCCGGGTCGAGCCGGTGAACGGGCGGTCGGCGCTGCGGCACCACGGCCGTCACCGCCAGGAAGATCATCAGCTCTCCGGCGATCGCTACGACCAAGACGATCGACTCGTACCAGCGCTTCAACCGCCAGCGCAGGGCCAGGGCGGCAGCAGCGGTGACCGCGACGACCGTCTCGGTCTGCGCCATGCCAGTTCCGACCGCGGTGGCATCGTTCCACCAGGCGGACCGGTGATCGGCGAACCAGACGTTGACCCCGAGGTCGGCGGAATGGACGGGCGTGGTGTCGATGACATGCGTCAGCACCAGGCCGATAACGCAGATCACGCCCCAGATGAGCAGCGCGCCGGCCAGTAGCCAGAGCGCGATTGTCCAGCGGTCGTCAGCCCGATCCCATGGCGAGGGGGGCCTGTCGTCATGCCGGCGCGAATACCGCAGCAGGTGCATGTTCATCCTCGGCTTTCGCGGTCGGCGATCGTGCTGGCCGCTGCTGCCCGCGATGGCGGCGGCCAAACTGCACGCTCGGCGGGACCGTGGTAGAAACGGGCCATGACAGCACTGATCCCCCCGGACCTGGCCGATGTGCTCGCCGCCCGGCGGCGCATCGCGCCGTACCTGCGCCCGACTCCGCTCTACCGCTATCCGACGCTCGACACGCTGGCGGGCGCGCGACTGTGGGTCAAGCACGAGAACCACCAGCCGGTCGGGGCGTTCAAGGTCCGGGGCGGCGTGAACCTGATCAGCCAGCTGAGCGACGGCGAGCGGGAACGGGGCGTCATCACGGCGTCGACCGGGAACCACGGGCAGTCGGTCGCCTACGCGGCGGACCTGTTCGGAGTGCATGCGATCGTGTGCATGCCCGAGCAGGCCAATCCGGTCAAGGTGGAGTCGATGCGGGCGCTCGGCGCCGAGGTGGTCTTCCACGGGCAGGATTTCGACGACGCCCGCGAGCACTGCGAGAAACTGTCGGCCGACAGCGGCTACCGGTACGTCCACTCGGGAAACGAGCCGCGGCTCATCGCCGGCGTGGCCACCTATGCGCTCGAGATCCTCGAATCCCAGCCGGACATCGAGGTCATCGTGGTCCCGGTCGGCGGCGGCAGCGGCGCGGCGGGCACGTGCACGGTCGCCAAGGCGGTCCGGCCGTCGATCGAGGTCATCGGGGTCCAGTCCGAGGCCGCGCCGGCCGCGTACCGGTCGTGGCAGGCGCATGCCCTGGTCACGGACACGACCAGCACGTTCGCCGAGGGGCTGGCGACCAGGACCGCGTTCAGCCTGCCGCAGGAGATCTTGTGGCGGCTGCTCGACGACTTCGTACTGGTCGCGGAGGATGCCCTGCGGGCCGCGACCCGGACGATGATCGAGAAGACGCGCAACCTGGTCGAGCCGTCAGGCGCGGCCGCGCTCGCCGCCGTGCTCGCCGACCCGGCCCGGTTCGCCGGCCGCCAGGTGGCGATCATCTGCAGCGGCGGCAACATCAGCCCGGCCCAGCTGGTCCGGCTCTGGCCGGACGCGACGGCCTGAGCCGGGCGGCCGCGCCTGGGTCAGGCCGCCGCGCGGGCCAGTTCGAGCAGCGCTCGCGTCACCGCATCCGGGTCGACGACCTGGTTCAGATGCTCGCCCGGTGTGACCCGCACCGGCCAGCCCCGGCGGCGCGCCTCGTCCGCCAGCCCCTGGTAACCCTCGCTGAAGAGCAGGTATCCGCAGGGATGGTCGTCCCAGCCGGCCGGCGCCGGTACCCGGTCCAGGTAGTACCGCAGCGGCAGCCTCGGCTGCTCGCCGATGATCACCTCGCGAACCTCGGGGTCGGGGAGCATCGGGATGACGTCGTCGGCATCCCACCAGTCGGTCCACCGCGGCAGCAGGCCGTCGTCGTCCGCCAGGCCGCGCAGGAACGGCAGGAAGTCATCGTCGGCCACCGGCGTCGAGCCGCTTCGCTGCGGAACGGCCGCGTCGGCGAAGACGGCGCACGCAACCGGCCGCTGAAGATCCCGCATGATCACCGGCACGAACAGGCCGGCGTTGCTGTGCGGCACCAGCACCACAGGCTCGGAAGGATCAGTGCCGGCCAGTCCCGCGCGCACGGCGGAGCTGACCCGGGGCCAGAACGGAGCTCCGCCCGCGCCCACCGAGACCAGCGAGGGCACGGCGACCTCGTGGCCCGCGGCACGCAGCCGGTCCGCGACCGGCCGCCAGGTGGCGGGTCCGACCGACGGGCTGTGAATGAGCACGAAAAGGGGCATGGCTACCACTGTGCCACGATGGCTGCGCGGACGAGCACGTGCTCAAATGCGGCCCGCGCTGACGCCGGGGCTAGCATCGGAGGATGGTTGCTCGAGGTGATCTTGACCGCCGGCGGATCGTCGACCTGCATGCCTCGGAGCTGGCCCGGTTTCGGGAGTCACGGCCGCGATCGCTGGCCATGATCAGCCGGGCCCGCGCGCACATGCCGAACGGCGTGCCGATGGCGTGGATGGTCTCCGACAACGACCAGCCGGTCTACATCGACTACGGCCTCGGCCCTGGGTTCACCGATATCGACGGGTTTCGCTACGTGGACTTCAACGCCTCGGACATGGCGATGTTCTGCGGGCACGCGCACCCGGCGATCGTCGCCGCGGTTCAGGCCCAGGTGGCGAGGTCGACCCAGTTCCTGCTCCCGACCGAGGCCTCGGTGCAGGTCGCCGAGGAACTCGCCGGACGGTATCCCGTTCCGCAGTGGCAGTTCACGCTGTCCGCCACCCAGGCCAATACCGAGGCCATCAGGCTGGCCAGGGCCGTCACCGGGCGTGACGTGGTCCTGCTGTTCCAGGGCCACTACCACGGTCACTTCGAGGAGAACCTGGTGGACCTGGAAGCCGGCCAGGTCGCTACCCTGCAGCGCGGCCTGTCCAAGGGCGTGACCGGCCGGGTCAGGATCGCGCAGTTCAACGACGCCGACTCGCTGCGGGCCGCGCTCGAGCCGGGCGACGTAGCGCTCGTCCTGACCGAGCCGGCCATGACCAACGGCATCCACCTGCTGCGACCCGAGCCCGGCTGGCACGAGGCGATGCGTGCCCTGACCCGTCAGCACGGGACTCTGCTGGCCATCGACGAAACCCATACTCATGTCGTCGGACCCGGCGGGGCGACGGCGATGTGGCAGCTGAGCCCGGACATGGTGACGATCGGCAAGGCGGTCGCCGGCGGCCTGCCGATGGGCGCCTACGGAGTCACCGGGGAACTAGGCGAGCAGCTCGATGCGGACCGCAAGGTCGCGACCGGCGGCACCTTGTTCGGCAATCCGCTGTCGGCGGCCGCGGCCAGGGCGGCGCTGACGGAGGTTCTCGTCCCGGCCGCCTACGCGCACACCAGCGAACTCGGCGGCGAGCTAGCCGACGGGATCGAGCAGGCCATCGCCTCGGCCGGCCTGCCGTGGACCGTCATCAGGCTGGGGCCGCGGTCAGGACAGTGGTACGGGCCTGAGCCGCGGACCGGAGCCGATGCCGCCGCGCAGACAGACGATGAGCTGACCCGGCTGATCCGGGTCTGGCTCGCCAACCGGGGGGTGTGGGAGGCGCTGCCCGGTGCCGGGCCGACCGTCCCGGTGCCAGCGACCCGCGCCGACGTAAGCCGCTATGTCGAGGCTTACAGCGACCTTCTGGCCCGGTTGCGCTAGACCTGCCGCAGTTCGTGCCGCGGACGGGACCGCTCACATTCCCTGAACCGGCACGTGACCCCTGACCGGCTCCTGGCCACTGGCCGGCACCGGGCCACTGGCCGGCTCATGGATCCTGACCGGCTCCTCGCCCATCGGCGGCCCATGGTCAGGCATCGACCCGATCAGCGCCCGGACCATCTCATTTCCGAGCGCGAAGTGCAACCGCCTCATGTCAGGATCAGTCTGCAGCAGTTCAGGACTCAGCTGATTGCACGGATTCCGCAGCACTCGCCCGATCTCTCCGATCGCGATGCCCTCGCAGCATGCCCGCCAGTTCGCTGACTGGCTTTCCGCTGCGGCCGGGAAGCCGAGAGATCCGTTCCGGCGCCACTGACGCTCGATCTTCCGCCAGTTCCTCGGACTAGCCAGATCCGCGGCCATGGCCGCGCGCGAGAAGTAGCATGCCGCTTCCCAGTGCGCGAGCCACCCGGCCCGCTTCTTCTTGATCAAGGCAAGTACCGACCGAACCGAAGCATCTATGTCGAAGGTGTCCGTGCCAGCCTGAGCGCTGACCTGACCGCTTGCGGAGCGGGATCGGATCTGGGTCTGGATCACGAACCTGAGCAATTTGTTGGCTTCGCGCGCGACCTGGACGGTCTTCAGGTACTCGCGGCGCTTGCTTCGGCGGAGCAGGCCCAGCGGCTGACCGGAGTTGTCCCGGCGCAGCCAGGACATCCAGTATCTGCGCTCGCCGATATCTCGCTGCCTCGGCAGCCGGGTACTTAGCCACTTCAGCACGAGCCTGCGAAAGCGAAGATCATCAGCCGTCACAACGAACATGTGTTCCGCTTCGGCTAGCAGGCGGAGAGCCTCCGCCAGGGTGATTATCTCGCTTTCCCCAGATTTATCATTCTGCGGCTCAGCCGGCCCGGATGCGCTGGGGTTTGCGCCGCCGCCGATAAACGTTAGGCCATGGTCCTTGAGAAGGTCCTGGACTAGATCAACTCTCACCGCCGCGGCGCGATAAGTCACCTCGATATTCTTCTGCCACAGGCCGTGCAGCGCGTCGTATAGCATCGCGGCCTGTGAATAACGACCCTGGAACTCGTACATGCTAGCCCTATGCACGCCGAGGGTGATGTTGCCAGGGGCCATTCTGCTGGCCAGCTCATAGTTCTGCTGGGCCGCCGCGATGTCGCCGCTGTCCTGACACCGCACTGCCTGCCGGAAGAAGCTGTACCCGCCGCGGCTGCCCCACTGCTCCCACCGGGGCGTCCGGCGCAGGAATCCGGGCTGCAACTGCACGGACTCCATGCAGAATCCTCCGGCTAGGAGGACGAGTTCGGTGAGCGTGCGCGCGGCGAACGTATGCGAGGCCACGATCCACTGCTGCGGGGTCTTCACCACTTGCACATGGGCGCTGAACTGACTGCCGGCGTCACGATGCGGGGTCACAAAGATGTTGTAGGCAGCCTGCTTCTGCGGCAGCACGAGGGTGAGCAGCGCACCGGACCAGCCCGACTGCATCGTGCCGGGTGCAGCCGACAGGATGTCGGGTGAAACGGCCACGGCTACGCCGGGAGCGAGCTGACGGGAGAGCGGCGGGTCAGCCGCGACATAATCTCTCAGCAAGCCGGGCACAGCCAGCAAGCGCTCAGGGCGTCGTGGCTGATCGGCGTTGGAATTTTCGGCGGCGAGCGCGTCAAAGCGGAGGCTGATGTCATTGACAACTACCGGCAGAGGCCGCCTGTTCAGACCGACATACCATAGATGAGAAATAGCTCGAACTATCAGCAGGGTAATAAACAAGCCGAACGGAATGACTACTGACGAGATGAGGGTCGTTACTATTTCTTGGGCTACAGGCATGATCACACCTCGGCTATTTCTGGCGAACCTGAGCCTAACATCAGCGAGCAGTCGAGAACGAAAAAATAATTCGGCCATACTTAACAAAGGAGGGCTGGCCGGGAGGAATTTCCCAGCGAGAGATATTGAAGCCGCGATATTCCTGGCCGGAAGGCGGGCATGCGGTGGCGACTGGCCCTGTCTGGTAGGCGGCTAACATCTGTCCTGCGCGCTAACGCGGGCCGCTGTTTCGTCCCGCCGGGCAGTAATTTGGTTGGCCCGGCTGGCGGCCGTCGTTAGCCTGGTCGGATGCTGACACCGCCCGATGGCCTCAGCGATCAGCTGCTCGGCGCGGCGCTGGAACGGCACTGGCACGTGGCGGCATCCTCGATCACCTACCGGCCGGTCGGATTCGGCAGCCATCACTGGGAGGTCGCGGACTCCGGCGGCTCGCGCTGGTTCGTCACCGCCGACGAGCTGCACAACAAGCGGCTCGTGCTGACTGAATCCCTGGACACCGCATTCGGGCGGCTGCGCGCCGCCCTCGCCGCGGCGGCCGACCTCCGGGCCGGCGGCTTGTCGTTCGTCGTCGCTCCGCTGCCGGCCGCCGACGGCGAGCCGCTCGTGCGGGCGGCGGGAGCGTTCGGCCTCGCTGTCTACCCGTTCGTGGCTGGCCGCAGCTTCGCCTGGGGTGAGTTCTCCAGCCCCGCGCACCTGGACGCGGTACTGGAGCTCCTCATTGCCCTGCACGCCGCACCTCCCGGCGCCCGGCGGCGGGCCATGACCGACGACTACACGATCCCGCACCGCGACGAGCTCGAGGTCGCCATCGACGGCGGTGTTCCGCGCGAGCCTGGGCAGGCCGGTCCCTACGCCCGCCCGGCGGCGTCGCTGCTGGCTGCGCACCAGGCTCCGATCCGGCGGCTGCTCGCCCGGTACGACGACCTGGCCGCGCAATCCCGCTCCCGGCCGGCGAGGGCGGTCCTCACCCACGGCGAGCCGCATCCCGGCAACACGATGCTGACGCCCGACGGCTGGCGGCTGATCGACTGGGACACCGCTCTGGTCGCCCCGCCCGAACGCGACCTGTGGAGCCTTGATCCGGGAGACGGCTCCGTGCTCGACCGCTACGCCGACGCGACCAGCGTGCGCCCGCTGCCGCCGGTGCTCGACCTGTACCGGATCCGCTGGGATCTCGCCGATATCGCCGTCGACGCCAGCAGGTTCCGCCTGCCGCACCGCGGGACCGCCGACGACGAGGCATCGTGGCAGCTGCTGCGGTCCCTGGTCGAGCGCGTCGGCGCCGGGAGTTAGCCGGCCACGGGCTGGCCGGGCCCGGCAGCAGGGGCCATCGGCTGGCCCTGCCGGTACATCTGCGGCGGCTTGTTCCCGGCGGACTGGCCGCCGTCGATCGGGATGACAGTTCCGGTGATGAACGAGGCCGCCTCCGAGCAGAGCCACACCACGGCCTGGGCGACCTCGGACGCGCGGCCGGTGCGGCGCATCGGCGTCGACTGGCCGGCCAGCTGCTGAGCCCGCGGGCCGGCGGCCTCGAGGTGATGGGTGAGGATCGGGCCTGGCGCGACGACGTTGACCCGGATGCCCTGGTCGGCATAGTCCAGCGCGGCAACCTTGGTCAGCCCGATGATCCCGGCCTTGCCCGCGACGTATGCGGCGAGATTCGCGGTGCCGTTGATCCCGGCCACGGAGGCCATGTTCACGATCGTCCCGCCGCCGCCGGCCAGCATCGCGGGGATCTGGTACTTCATCCCCAGGAACGTGCCGCGGATGTTCGTCGCGATGCCGCGATCGAACGCCGCGATGTCGATCTCGGCGAGCGGTGCTGGCAGCGGCCCGTCGGTGGCATTGTTGAACGCGGCGTCGAGCCGCCCGTAGCGCCCGACGGCCTGATCGACCAGGCTCGCGACCGAGTCGGCGTCCGCTACGTCACAGCCGACCGCGATCGCCTCGCCGCCGTCGGCCCCGATCCGGGCGGCGACGGATCTCAGCGCCTCCACATCACGCGCGGCCAGCACGACCGAGGCGCCAGCGGCCGCGAAAGCGGCGGCCGTGACGGCGCCGATTCCCTTGCTGGCCCCGGCGACCAGGGCGACGCGCCCCCGCATGGGCAGATCTGGCATGACAGCTTCCCTTCGGCAGAGTTTCCTCGCTATCAAAGTTAGATATCGAACTGTTCTAAGTCAAATGCTTAGCTGCCGGTGGGTTAACGCGTGACGGAGAGACGGAGAGCGCGCGGCCGGCGAGGCAGTTCGGAGCGGCCGGCTTCAGGGCTGGGACTGGCGAGCCAGCCGGGGACTGGCGATCCGGCAGGACAGCACCACGAGCAGCGGCCAGATGACCTGCGCGCAGCCGAGCGCCCGCTCGGCCAGGCCAAGCTGGCCGCCGCCGGTCATCAGCTCGACGACGAACCAGGCCAGCAGCGCGGCGATAGCCGCCGCGGCGCCGGCCGCGACGGCCGGCCGCAGGCCCCACGGAGCCCACGGATCCGGCCGCCGGGCCGCCAGCGGCCAGGCGGTGAGGAACGTGAAGCCGGCCCCGGCCCAGAGCGCGTGCGCGAACGAGAATCCGCCCGCGCCCGCCTCGGGATTGGCCGCGACGAGGATGCCCGTCAGGCCGCCCGCCACGAGGACGAGCCGCCCGGCTGAGGCCGCGGGCCGCAGCGCCAGCCCGGTGGCGACGTAACATCCCGCCACCAGGACGAATGCTCCCGTCATGACCCACGGGTCGGTGGCACCCGCGCGCGCCAGCGAGCTGACGCTCTGCCTGACGGGATCGAAGGATGGTGGCTGCAGCGCGTCGGCGGCCGCCCACCCGCCGATCAGCAGAACGGGAGCCGTAGCCGAACAGAACACGCCCCACCACGGTACGGCTCGCACCAGTCCACCGTAGGCGAGGGCGGCCGGCGTCCCGCAGGCGGCCACAGTGGTCCGGTGGACGTGGTCTCGCCCGGATATCACGCTGACCAGCCCCGATGCACAGCGCGGGCGCTGCACACCGGGGCCACATGCCTACCTGAGGGCGTCCTGCAGGTCGAGGTCCTCGACCGTCTCGCCGCCGGTGACGGGCACCGGGATGGCCGCGGCGCCCGCGAGATCCTCGCGGCGCAGCCGGATCGAGACGAGCACCACGATGAGCGCCAGCACCACGATCCCGGCCGCCACCAGGAAACCACGGGAGATGCCGACGGCCAGGGCCTGGTGCAGGATCGGGGCCGGCACCACCCCGGACTTCGCGGCCGGCACCGGCAGGCCGGCCCGCCCCGCGACCGCCGCCACGTGGGCGACCTGGTGCTTGACGCTGTCCGACACCGCCGTCCAGGTGACCGTGCCGAGCGCGGCCAGGCCAATCGCGCCGCCGACCTGCTGGCCGGTGTTGAGCAGGCTGGACGCTACGCCCGAGTCCTCGCCACGCACCCTGTTGAGCGCGACCAGGGACAGCGGCACGAACAACAGGCCGAACCCGAGTGAGGTGACCAGCATCGGGCCGAGCAGGCCGCTGACGTACTGGCTGTGCACGGTCAGGTGCGAGAACCAGTAGAAGCCGACCGCGCCGATCGAAGTTCCGGCGATCATCAGCGGCCGTGCTCCGATCCGGCCGATGACCTGGGACACGATCCCGGACATCAGCACGATGGTCCCGGCGAAGGGCAGGAACGCCAGACCCGACCGCAGTGCGCTGTACCCGAGCACCTCCTGCACGAAGATCGTGAGGAAGAAGAACACCCCGAACATGGCGGTCGACAGGCACAGCATGACCAGGTAGGCGCCGGTCCGGCTGCGGTTCTCCAGGATGCGCAGCGGCATCAGGGCGTGGCTGCTGCGCCACTCGATGAGCGCGAAGCTGACCAGCAGCACGACGGCGGCAGCGAGCGAGACGACCACCTTGCCGTCGGTCCAGTGCGAGACACCGTGCTGGTCGGTGCTGGCGTTCGACAGCCCGTAGACCAGGAGCGCGACTCCCGCCGTGACCGTAATGGCCCCTGGCAGGTCGAAGCGGCCCCGGCGCCGGGTCGACTCGGTGAGCACGTAGCCGGCCAGGATGGCAGTGATGACGCCGATCGGCACGTTGACGAACATCACCCAGCGCCAGGATAGGTAGGTGGTGAGCAGGCCGCCGGCCACCAGGCCGACCGCCGCGCCGCCGCCGCTCATCGCGGCGTAGACACCCATCGCGCGGTTGCGCTGCGAGCCCTCGGGGAACGTGGTCGTGATCAGTGCGAGCGCCGTCGGCGCGATCATCGCGCCGCCCACGCCCTGGACCGCTCGGGCGGCCAGCAGCCAGGCTTGCGAGGTGGCGAAGCCGCCGAGCAGCGAGGCGACCGAGAACAGCACCAGCCCGGCGATGAAGATCTTCCGGCGGCCGAGCAGGTCTCCGGAGCGGCCGCCGAGCAGCAGCAGGCCGCCGAAGGTGACCGCGTAGGCGGTCACGACCCACTCGAGGCCGGTGCCGGAGAAGCCGAGCGCGCGCTGGATGTGCGGCAGCGCGACGTTCACGATGGCCGAGTCGAGCACCACCATGAGCTGGGCGGTGGCGATGACGAACAGAGCCAGGCCGAGGCGACGATTCCCGTCGGCGGCTGGCGAGCCGGGTGTGGATGCCCGGCCGGTAACCGTATGCGTCGCAGACACAGCGGTCTCCTAACCTTTCTTAGGGCGTGCGGGTCCCGCACCGCGACCCCGGCAAGGGGCCCGGCGTGGTGAACGAAGGGGATAAGCGGATCTGACTTGCGCGATCCGCCGGATAGTTACGCGGCAGGTCGTGATTGCTGCTAGTCCTGGAGGGCGCGCTCAGGTTCGATCTGAGGGCCAGCCCAGGTTGCGCAGGTCAGTCTCGCGGGCCGGTTAGTGAGCGACCGGCGCGGCAGTGCCCGTGGCGCCCTTCACCTCCCTCTCGGGCGGGCTGGCGGCCGCGGTCACCGGTGCGGCGGCCAGAACCTTGGACATCTTGCGGACGAGTTCGAGGAACTGCTCTCGCTCGCTGCGGTCTAGTGCGTGCGTCCACGGCATCAGGCCGAGCGTTTCCTGCTCCATGGCCGCCTTGACCTCCAGGCCGCGGTCGGTCAGCGCGAGGTTCTTGACCCGCCGGTCGGCGGGATTGGGCTCGCGCTTGGCCAGGCCGCGCTGCTCAAGCGTGTCGGCGATCATGGTGACGAAGGACGGGTCGCAGTGCAGCTTGTGACCGAGGTCCTTCATCGGTACCGGCGTGTCGAGCCGGCGAAGGGCCTTGATCGCTGATACGGGAACGTCGAACCGCTGCGAGAGCTGCTCGCCGCGCCGCATCAGCTGGCCAATGAACTCGGTAACGGCATCAAAGATGTCCTGATCGAGCTTGTCGCCGCCCGAACACCAGCTCATTGTCGCCTCCTGCTTCCTGCCCGTCGGTGCGAGGTCAGGGCACCTGGTCAACCGCCTGACTAGTCAACCTTGGCTGTGTCAACGGTTGAGTAGCTCAACCATATTCCGCGTTGCTTGAGTCTGTCAAAGGTTTTTTCGCTCATGGATCTCACTCGCCGGTAGCGCCGTCGATCAGCTGCCTGATGATGTCGGCGTGGCCGTTGTGCCTGGCGTACTCGCCGATCACTTTCATCAGGTTCCACCGGACCGAGAAGCGGCTGCCAGCGGCGATGGCCCCGAGCGGTCCCGTTGAAGAAAGAAGCTGATCGGCGCGGGCCCGCTCGTCCAGCCAGCGAGCCAGGGATGCCGGGGCCTGGTCGGGAGTGAGATTTGCGATGTCGCCGTCAGGCGCCTCGTCGGTGCAGTACACCCCGCTGAGTTTCCCGCTGCCCGCCAGCGCCCAGACAAGGTAGGCATGCTCCATCTCGGTCAGGTGCCTGACCAGCCCGAGCAGCGACAGGTCCGATGGCGGCGCGGCAGGCAGCACGAGCTGCTCGGCGGTCAGCCCGTCGCACTTAGCCGCCAGCGCGTCGCGGTGGAAGGCCAGCCAGCCGAGCAGCAGCCCGCGCTCGCTGCCATTCCCTGGCTCCGGAGCTCGCCGCACGCCTACTCCGATCGCGATCGTCGCTTACTGCCCCTTAGTCTGCCGGACCGGGAGCTGTACGCGCAGCACCGTCTGCCCCGGATGAGAGTCGATGGTGATCCGGCCCTTGTGCCGCTCGACGATGCGCCGGGAGATATCGAGGCCGAGCCCGGTGCCCTGGCCGACATCCTTGGTGGTGAAGAAGGCGTCGAACGCGCGGGCCTGCACGTGCGGCGGCATTCCCTCGCCGGTGTCCCCGATCTCGACCAGCACGCCGCCGCTGACGGTCCGCGTGGAGACGCGCAGCGTGCCGCTCCCGTGCATGGCGTCGATCGCGTTGTCGATGAGGTTGGTCCAGACCTGGTTGAGCTCGCCCGGGTTGGCCTCGATGCGCGGCACGGCCGCGCCGTAGTCGCGGACCACCGTGACGCCGCCGCGCAGCTTGTGCCCGAGCATCACCAGCGTGCTCTCCAGGCCCTCGGTGAGGTCGGTGAGCTGAAGCGAGGCCCGGTCCACCTGCGAATAGGACTTCACGGCCGTGACCAGTGCGGAAACCCGGCCGGTCGACTCCTTCACCTCAGCCAGCAGGGTTTCGACGGCCAGCGTGCTCGCCACCCACTCCAGGCCAGGTTCCAGCGTGGCCGCGTCCAGGACCGCGGCCGCGCGCTCGCACCACTCGACGCTGGCCCCGGCCGCCGCGAGCGCGGAAGCGATCCGCCAGGCGCCGCCGACTCCGTGCGCGTCGAGCCAGTCGGCAAGCTCGTCCTCGCGGTCGGCCGCCGTGAGCGGGTCGGCGGCCGCCGACCCGGCGTCCAGCTCGCGCCTGAGGGCGTCGATGGTGACGAACCGGTCCGCCGGCAGGGATCCCTCGGCCAGCCGGGTGAGCGATCCCAGCAGCGTCTCGGAGGTGTCGTGCAGCTCGCCGACCGCGCGCACGGCGGCCGACGCCGGGTTGTTGAGCTCGTGCGCCAGGCCCGCCGCCAGCGTGCCGAGCGCCACCAGGGCCTCGCGCTGACGGGAGAGTGCCTCCATGTTGCGCACCGTCTGGAAGAACCCCTCGATCAGGTGCACGGCGAACGGGGACCAGGCCCGCACGAGGTCACCAAGCGCCGCGGCCGGGATCCGGAGCATCCGCCCGGGACGGGCGCCGCGGCCGGTGCTCAGGTATCCCGCCTTGTCGGTCCAGGCGCGGAAACCGCCAGCCCAAACGCCCGGCCGGTCCATCACGCTGACCACCAGGACCTCATGCCCGGTCCGGCGCAGCAGCTCGACCTGCCCGTCGAGGAGCACCCACCAGAAGTCGGCGGGCTCACCTTCGGTGAAGAGGGTGTCGCCGACGTCGAAACGGATCTCGGTTCCGGCCGCGATCAGCTCGCCGACCTGGTCCACGCTGAGCCCGTCGAACAGGAAGATTCCCCGCAGGTCGTCGGCTCGCACGCTCGCGCCCTTCTGTCGCCCCAATGCAGGCTACTGCCTGGCCCGGCGATCGGGTATCCGCAGGTCGGAGTGTGTGCTGATAGTGTCGGGCGATACGCAAACCGGGGGGTATACGTGGCGAAGTTTCTGCTTGAAGTGAGCTATACCAGTGACGGGATCAAGGGCTTGAAGGCCGAGGGCGGCTCGGCCCGCGTCGCAGCGGCCACGCAGCTCGTCGAGAGCCTGGGCGGCACGGTCGAGTCGTTCTACTTCGCCTTCGGCGGCAACGACGCCTACGTCCTAGCCGACTTCGCGGACAATGTCTCGGCCGCGGCCGCCGGGCTGGCCGTCAGCTCCGGCGGCGGAGCGACGACGCGGACCGTGGTCCTGCTGACCGCGCAGGAGGTCGACGCCGCGGCCGGGAAGCAGTCGACCTACCGGCCGCCGGGCGGCTGACGGCGCGAGTGCTCGGCCGCAGCCGCCTGGGTCCGGCCCGGCCGCTGGCCGGCCTTCACTGACCGGTTCCGGTCCAGGGGTGCCGGGTGGTGAAGAGAACGTAGCCGTAGCGCAGGCCCGCGGCCCGCGGATGAGCGTCGAGCCAGGCATCGGCTACCGGACCGGGAAACTCGAGCCGCAGCACGGCCGCGAAGTCCGCGCGCGACCTGAACTGCCAGCGGCTCATGACCTCGGTGCGCTCGGCACCGCGATCGGCCCACCAGGCGTCGGTGACCTCGGGCAGGCCGGCCCCGCCGGCGCCCGCGGCCCGGAGCAGGTCGGCGAACTCGCCGCGCCGGTAGTCGTTGTCGACGACCACGAGCGCCCCGCCCGGCCTGAGCACCCGCAGGACCTCGGCCAGCCCGGCCGAGCAGTTGGGCGGCCAGAAGTAGGCGAACCTGGCGTGCACGACGTCGGCGCTGGCGTCCGGCAGCGGGATGTGCTCCGCTGAGCCGGCCATGACCCGGACGCGGTGATCGCGCGCCTCGGCCAGCGGCAGCAGGTCGAGGTCGGGCTCGATCCCGATGACCTGGCTGGCCTCGTCGGCGTAGCCGGGCAGCCAGTACCCCGAGCCGCAGCCGAGATCGACGAGCGTACGGCCGCGCCACGGCGCCAGCCGCCGCATCGCGGCCAGGACGAACCCCTCGGGGTCGATGGCCAGGTTCTCGAGTTCGTACAGGTCGGGCCGGCCGCCCTGGTTGGGCGCGGACCGGAAATCGGGAAACGGGGCCGGCGGATGGTCGCGCATCCGCCGATCATGCCAGCCGTCGCGGAGATCGCCGCGCCTGGATCCGGCTGCCATTGCGCTGCGAGCGGACGACATGGTGCCGGCGGCGGCGCCGGTACCAGGATGGGGTGATGTCGGAAATACAGTTCGGGGTCAACTTCCACTCGGCTGCGTCGCGGCAGGACTTCCGGCAGCTGGTGCGGCGGGCCGACGAGCTCGGCTTCGACGTTCTCGCCGCCCCCGATCACCTGGGCGCCTCGGGGCCCTTCACCACCCTGGCGGCGGCCAGCTCCATCAGCGACCGGCTGCGGCTGCGCACGTACGTGCTGAACGTCGGGTTCTGGAACCCCGCGCTGCTGGCCAGGGAGGTGGCCACGCTGGACCTGCTGTCGGGCGGCCGGGCCGAGCTCGGCCTCGGCGCCGGGCACATGAAGAGCGAGCACGACGACGCCGGGCTGCCGTGGCTGCCGTTCCGGCAGCGGATCCGGGCCCTGGACGACACGGCTGCCGAGGTGCGCCGCAGGCTGGCCGACCCGCGGCACGAGCCAAGGCCGGTACAGCAGCCGGTGCCGCTGATGGTCGCGGCCATGTCGAGTCCCGGACTGGCGGTCGCGGCGACCCGCGCTGACGTGGTCGGCTTCTCCGGACTGCGGCAGATTCCGGGTGCCGCTCCCGGCACGTTCACGCTCGCGTCCGCCGCTGAGACGGCGGAGCGGGTGGCCGATGTCCGGGCGCAGGCAGGTGACCGCCCGTACCGGTCCGATGTGCTTCTCCAGCAGGTGGTCGTCGGCCAGCCGCCCGAGCAGGCCGCCGCCGTGATGGCGGCCGCGGTGTCCGGGCTGGGCGTGCACGAGATACTGGACAGCCCGTTCGTGCTGTACGCGCGCGACGCGCAGGAGGCCGCCGAGGAGCTCGGGCGCCGTCACGAGCGGTACGGTTTCGACAGCGTGACGACGCATCAGCCCAGCATGGAGGCACTAGGCCAGGTGATCGCCGCCTTCCGCGGCGGCGCCAGCTGACGGCGAATCGAGGTGGCATGACCCGGCTGGTAGTCAAGCTCGGCTCCAGCTCGATCGCGAGCGGAGACGGGCTGGCCCTCGACGTGATCGCCGACCTGGTGACCCAGATCGCCGCTGCTCAGCGCGATCGGCACGAGGTCATCCTGGTCACCTCGGGGGCCGCCAGGCTGGGCCGCCGGCTGCTCGCGTTCGAAGGGCCGACCGCGCGGGCCGGGCCCGAGCTGAGCAGGCTGGTCGACGTGGTCCGGCAGAGCGTGACCCAGGCCGCCGATCACCAGGCGCTGATCCGGTCGCTGGAGGCCACGCTGGAGCCGTACGGCCAGGCTGACCTGTCGGGCCCGCTCGGCGTGGCGCTCGCCGCCTCGGTGGGCCAGCCGGCCCTGATGGCGCTCTACCATCAGCTGGCCGCCGCCGTCGGCATGGAGGTCGGCCAGATCCTGCTGTCCAGGAGCGACCTGGACTCGGCCGAGGCGATGCGCGACGTGGGCGCCGTGCTGATCTCCGCCCTCCAGCAGGGCCTGCTTCCCGTGGTCAACGGCAACGACACGACCGATCCGAGGTCGGAGCTCGACAACGACCAGATCGCGGTGGCCGTCGCGGTTGCGGCGGAAGCGTCGCGGCTGACCTTCCTGACCAACGTCCGCGGCGTCTACGGCGACGACGCGATGCAGGACCGGATCGCGCGGCTGACCCCCGACGAGGCCAGGGCGATCAGGATCTCGGCCGCGGGGGAGGGCCGCGGCGGCATGCGGTCCAAGCTCAACGCCGCCGCCCGGGCCGCCTACTGCGGCGTCGAGTGCGTGATCGGGTCGGCCCGAGACGCCGACGTCGTGGCCAGGAGCCTTAGCCCGCGAGCCAGGATGGGCACGGTGGTCAGGGCCGTGGCCGGCCAGCTGGCGCCCGCCGAGCGCTGGGTCGGCGGCATCGCGTACCCGATGGGAACGATCGGCATCAACCGCGAAGCCGAGCGCAGCCTGCGCGCGGGCAGCACGCTGTTCCTGTCCGGGGTCAAGCGCGTCGACGGCGAGTTCGAGCCCGGGTCGGTGGTCGAGCTGGTCGATGTGCGGCATCCGGAACGGCTGATCGGCCGGGGCTCGGTGGCGATGCCGTCGGCGATCCTGCGGCTGCTCCGCGCCCTGACCACGGATGAGGTCGCCGGCGTGCTGTCGATCCTGTTCCGGCTCAGGCACGCTCCGGCCCTGCGCGGCATCGAGCCCGACCGGCCGCCGGGCGCTGATGCCGGGCTGCTCGACCCCGATCGGTATGCCGACGTCGCCGGCTTGGCTACCCGCGGCTCGCAGGCGGCCAGGCAGGCGCATGCCGAGCTCAGGAACGCGACGCCGGAACGGGTCAGGGTCCTGACCGACGCCTTGCTCCAGGCTCAGCCCCGCGCCTGCTCCGCGATCCTGGCTGAAGGCTCGTTCCTGACCGGCAAGCCCAGCCCTGGCTCGCCCGCCCGCCGCGCCGTTCGCGACATGCACGCGATCCATCGCGATTCGCTGGTCGTCTTCGACGGTCGCTAGGTCCGGATCTGGCCGGTGCCCCAGGTCACGTTCTTGACGCAGGTCAGGGCCTCCAGGCCCATCGGGCCGCGGGCGTGCAGCTTCTGCGTCGAGACCCCGATCTCCAGGCCGTAGCCGAACTCGCCGCCGTCGGAGAACCGGGTCGAGCAGTTCACGAAGACGCTGCCTGAGTCGACCGCCCGCGCGAACCGGCGCGCCACGTCGATGTCCCTGGCCACGACGGCCTCGGAGTTCCGCGTTCCCCATCGCGCGATGTGAGCCAGCGCCTCGTCCAGGCCGTCCACCACCCGCACCGCCAGGATCAGGTCCAGGTACTCGGTGCCCCAGTCGCTCTCGGTGGCCGGCTCGGCGTCCGGCCAGATCGCCCGGACCTGCTCGTCCCCGCGCACTTCGACCCCCAGCTTGTGCAGCTCGCCGAGCGCGTCCGGCAGCCAGGTCCCGGCGATGGCCTCGTCCACGAGCAGCGTCTCGGCCGCGTTGCACACGCTGGGCCGGGACGTCTTGGCATTGACGATGATGCCGGTGGCCAGCTCGGGGTCGGCGGATCCGTCCACGTAGACGTGGCAGTTCCCGTCGCCGTCGATGACGACCGGCACCGTCGCGTGCTCGCGCACGGTCGCCAGCAGTCGCGGCCCGCCGCGCGGTACCAGCAGGTCCACGTACCCGTCAGCCTTCAGCAGCTCGATCACGGCGTCGCGCGAGTTGTCGCGGATCAGCTGCACCGCGTGCTCCGGCACCTGGTCCTGGCCGGCCAGCACCTCGGCGATGATGTCGGCGATGGCGGCGTTGGTCTCCGCGGCGCTCGACGAGCCTCGCAGCACGGCCGCGTTGCCCGATTTGAGGCACAGTGCGGCGACATCAACGGTCACGTTCGGCCGGGCCTCGTAGACCACGGCGACCACACCGAGCGGCTCGCGCACCTGCTCGATGAGCAGGCCGTTGGGCCGGGTCGTGCCCCTGACCACCTGGCCGACCGGGTCGGGCAGCCCCACGACGGCGCGGACCGCGGTCACCATGGCGGTGATCCGGGCGTCGGTCAGGGTCAGCCGGTCGACGACGGCGGCCGGCCACCCAGCCGCCCGGGCCGCGCTCACGTCGGCCGCGTTGGCGGCCATCAGCTCGTCCCGGCTCGCGTCGATGGCGTCGGCCAGCCGGACCAGGACCGCGTCCTTGGCACTGGTATTCAGCTCGCGCGTCAGCTCGGCGGCCGCTCGTGCCTGCTGGCAGATCCGCAATACAGGCGTTAGCACTGTCTCGTCCCTCCCCGGGTCCGCAGCGCCGGACCACGTTCGTGCTTCACGCAGAATGTACCTATGAGCAAGCCCGTGCCGTACGCCAGAACCATCGTCACCGACGACGGTGTCCCGATCGACGCCGCCCACCTGCCCGGTGACCTGGACCTCGGCATCGTGCTCGCGCACGGATTCACGCAGAACTGGCAGCGGCCCGGCGTGTGGAAGGTCGCCACCAGGCTGAACGACTTCGGCGGCGTGGTCACGTTCGACTTCCGCGGCCACGGCCGGTCAGGCGGCGTGTCCACGGTCGGCGACAAGGAGATCAAGGACGTCGACGTGGCCGTGGGCTACGCCAGGGAGCTCGGTTACCGCCGGGTCGCCACGATCGGCTTCTCGATGGGCGGCTCGATCGTGCTCCGGCACGGCGGGCTGATCGGCGACGTGGACGCGGTCGTCGCGGTCAGCAGCCCCGGGCGCTGGTACTACCGCGGCACGCGGCCGATGCGGCTGGTCCATCTCGCGGTGGAGAACAGGACGGGACGCATGTTCGCCAAGGCGATCCTGAAGACCAGGATCAGCAACGGCAAATGGGACCCGGTGCCGCTGCCGCCCGACGACGCCGCCGCGCTGATCTCGCCGATCCCGCTGCTGATCGTGCACGGCGACAAGGACGACTTCTTCCCGGTCGATCACGCTCAGCAGATCTACGAGGCGGCCAGGGATCCGAAGGAATTCTGGCTGATTCCCGGGTTCGGCCATGCCGAGTCGGCGATCGGGGCGCAGCTGATCGGCCGGATCGGCGGCTGGATGCGCGACGCGGTCGGGCTGGGGGAGCACGGCGGGGCGGGCGAGTCAGCCGGCCCGGTGGCCAGCCCGTACCCGGCTGCCTAGCGCGACTTGGCCCGCGCGGCCGGCCGCAGTGGTAGAACCGCTGGATGAGGCGAGCCCGACTGGGGGGATAGTGAGCGAGCAGCAGGACATCTCCGGCCTGCGCCAGAGCCTGGATGACGTGGACAGCGGGATCGTGCACCTCATCGCGCGGCGCAGCGGCATCATCGCCGCGATCGCGCAGGCCAAGGAGCAGGGGACAGCCCGGATTCAGGACACCGACCGCGAGCGCGCGGTGCTCGAGGGCGTCGAAGCCGTGGCCGCTGACCTCGGCGTGTCGGCCAGCCTGGTGCGCCGGATCTTCCGCGAGCTGCTCAGCGACTCGGTCGCGCAGCAGGCCAGGCACCTGACCGCGGAGGACGGCGGTCGCGTCCGGGTCGCGTTCCAGGGCGCGGCTCACGCCTACAGCGACGCCGCCGCGCAGAAGTACCTGGCCGGCCGGGGGCTGGACGGCGACCTCACCGGCTACCGCACCTTCCGCGAGGCGGCCGCCGCGCTGCTGGCCGGCGACTGTGACCTGGCCGTGCTGCCGATCGAGAACACCACCGCGGGCAGCATCAACGAGGTCTACGCGCTGCTGCGCGAGCACGAGCTGTCGATCGTGGGCGAGGAGACCTGGAAGGTCGACCACTGCCTGGCCGCCGCCGCCGACGTACCGCTGTCCTCGCTCCGCCGGATCATGTCCCACCCGCAGGGACTCGAGCAGTGCGCGCAGTTCCTGCAGTCGCTGCCGCAGGCGGTGCCCACGAGCTACTTCGACACCGCGGGGGCGATGCGCGCCGTGGCCGAGGCGGACGACCCCACCGCGGCCGCCATCGGCTCGCCGGAAGCCGCGGCCGCCAACGGCCTGGTGGTGCTGCGGCACAACATCTCCGACTCGCCGGACAATTACACCCGGTTCGTCGTGCTGTCGGCGTCGCCCGTTCCGGTCGACGTCCGGATCCCGTGCAAGACCAGCCTGGTCCTGGTGACCAGGCACGAGGAAGGCGCCCTGCTCCGGTGCCTGGAGATCCTGTCCGGCAGCGGCCACTCGCTGACCAAGCTGGAGTCGCGGCCGCGTCCCGGCCGGCCCTGGGAGTACCTGTTCTTCCTGGATTTCGAGGGCAACGTCGCCGATCCGCGGACCACCGCCGCGCTGGACGAGCTGCGGTCGGCCGCGCTGTACATCAAGGTGCTCGGCAGTTACCCGGCTAAGGCACTGCGGCACCGGCCGCATGCCGGGGACGTGGCCGACCAGGGAGCCAGCGAGTCCCCGGCGGACGCCATCGAGGCCGTGGCGGCCGAGCAGGCCCCGGCGGCCCGGCGGTCCCGGCAGTACAAGCTGGTCGACCGGGCCGCCCGCCAGGCCGACACCATCGTCCGCGTCGGTGACGTGCTGGTCGGCGGCGATGGCTTCGTGGTGATGGCGGGACCGTGCTCGGTCGAGAGCAGCGAGCAGATCAACGCCACCGCGAGGTTCGTCCGCGACGCGGGCGCGCACGTGCTGCGCGGCGGGGTCTTCAAGCCGAGGACGTCACCGTACGCCTTCCAGGGCCTGGGCTGGGAGGGCCTGGACCTGCTGACCGACGCGGGCCGGGAAAGCGGCCTGCCGGTCGTTACCGAGGTGATGGCGGTCGACCAGGTCCAGCGGATGGCCAAGGCGGCCGACATCCTGCAGATCGGCGCGCGCAACATGCAGAACTTCGACCTGCTGCGGGAGGTCGGCAAGGTGGACCGGCCGGTGCTGCTCAAGCGCGGCCTGTCCAGCACGATCGAGGAGTGGCTGGCCGCGGCCGAGTACGTGGTCGCCCAGGGCAACCAGCAGGTGATCTTGTGCGAGCGCGGGATCAGGACGTTCGAGAGCGCCACCCGCAACACCCTCGACCTGTCGGCCGTCGTGGTCGTCAGGGAGCGGTCGCACCTGCCGATCATCGTCGACCCGAGCCACGGCACCGGCCTGCGGTCCTACGTCGCGCCGATGGCCTGGGCGGCCCGCGCCGCGGGCGCCCACGGGCTGCTCGTCGAGGTCCACCCGGCGCCGGAACAGGCCCTGTCGGACGCCGACCAGAGCCTGTCGTTCGACGAGTTCGGCACGCTGATGCGCCGGCTGGCGGCCATCCCAGGATCGGCCCGCTGACCGAGCGAGCTTTTAGAATCGCGTTCTAGTACGCTGGGGTGAGCCGGGGCTAGGGAGGACCTTGTGGCATGGGATTTCTCGACCGAGCCTGAATTCCAGCAGCAGCTCGACTGGGTCGAGGAGTTCTGCCGGACCGAGGTGGAGCCGCTTGACCTGGTCTTTCCCGGCGCGGCCTACTCGCGCAGTCCCAAGGCCAGGGCGCTGGCCGACCCGCTCAAGCAGCAGGTGAAGGACCGCGGCCTGTGGGCGCTGTTCCTCGACCGCGACCTCGGCGGGCCCGGGTTCGGCCAGCTCAAGCTGGCCCTGCTGAACGAGATCCTGGGCCGGTACCGCTCGGCGCCCGTCGTCTTCGGGACGGCGGCCCCCGATACCGGGAACATGGAGATGCTCGCGGCCTACGGCACGCCGGAGCAGAAGAGCCGCTGGCTCGGCCCGTTGCTGAATCAGGAGATCTTCTCCGCGTACTCGATGACCGAGCCGCAGGGCGGGTCCGACCCGAGCCTGTTCCGGACGCATGCCACCCGGGACGGCGACGACTGGGTGATCACCGGCGAGAAGTGGTTCACCAGCGCCGGGGCGCGGGCCGACATCATCTTCGTGATGTGCGTCAACGGCATGTTCGTGGTCCCGGGCGAGACTGCGGGGGTCGAGATAGCCGAGTACCCCGCGCTGCACAATCACATTCGCTACAACGAGGTCCGGGTGCCAGCCGACCATCTGCTGGGACCCGAGGACGGCGCCAGGGTGCTCGCGCAGCGCCGCCTGGGCGGCGGCCGGATCCATCACGCGATGCGCACCGTGGCCCAGGTCAAGCTGGCGTTCGACATCATGTGCGAACGAGTGCTGAGCCGGGAGTCACACGGCAAGGTGATCGCCGAGCACCAGATGGTGCAGGAAGCGATCGCGGACTCCTACGCGGAGATCAACATGCTCCGGCTGCTCGTGCTGTGGACGGCGTGGACGATCGACAACTCCAGCACCAGGCAGGCGCGAACCCAGATCGCCGCGTGCAAGTACACCTGCGCCAAGGTGCTCCGCGAGGTCAGCTACCGGGCCCTGCACATCATGGGCTCGCTCGGCACGACCGACCTCACCCCGCTGCAGGCCATGTGGGCGGCCGCGCCGACGATGGCTATCGCCGACGGCGTGGACGAGGTGCACAAGGTGACCGTCGCCCGCAACGTGCTCAAGGGCTACGAACCGCATCCCGGGCTCTGGCCGACCGAGTACATCCCGGCCAGGCGCGAGGAGGCGAGAAAGAAGTACGCCGACCTGATCGCCGCCGACCCTGACCTCGCGGCCTGGGCGGACGGCGCCGCGCACGGGTCGCGGTCCCGTCTCGGCAGGCACTGAGATGGAGGTCAGGGACAAGGTCGCGGTCGTCACCGGCGGCGCGAGCGGCATCGGCCGGTCGCTCTGTCTCGCCTTCGCCGGGCAGGGGGCGGCGGGCGTCGTCGTCGCCGATGTTGACACGCCCGCAGCGGAGGAAGTGGCGGCGGAGGTCATCGCGCTGGGCGGCCGGGCGCTGGCGGTGCGGGCCGACATGACCCGCGAAGGCGATGTCCGCGCGCTCGCTGGCCAGGCCACGGACGCGTTCGGCCGGATCGACCTGTTCTGCTCCAACGCCGGCATCATCGTGGCGGGCGGCGTCGAGGTGTCCGACGAGGCGTGGTCCCGGATCTGGGCCGTCAACGTGCAGAGCCACGTCTACGTGGCCCGGGCGGTCCTGCCCGGCATGCTGGCCAGGGGAGAGGGCTACCTGGTGATCACGGCTTCGGCGGCCGGCCTGCTGACCCAGCTCGGCTCGGCCCCTTACGCGGTGACGAAGCACGCGGCGGTCGCGCTGGCCGAGTGGCTGGCCATCACCTACGGCGCCCGCGGCATCAAGGTGTCCTGCCTGTGCCCGCAGGCGGTCACCACAAACCTGGGCGCGACCAGCCTGCGCGAGGTGGGCGCGCTGGCCCTGCCGCCGCCCGGCGACGGCGCGGTACCCTCGTCCGATGCCGGGAGCGTGTCCCGGCAGGCGGCGGTCGACGGAGTTCTCACCGCCGACCAGGTCGCGGCGAGCGTCGTCGACGGCCTGGCCGCGGAGCGGTTCCTGATCCTGCCGCATCCGGATGTCGCCACGTACGAGCTGCGGCGCGCACAGGACCGGGACCGGTGGCTCGGCGGCATGCGGCGCCTGCACGCTCGACTGGCCGGAAAGGGCTGACCCGGATCATGCAAGGCATCAAGGTGGCCGACGTCACCCCGTGGCTGCTCGGCAACGTCGACGGCGTGAGGCCGCCGCTCAGCTTCGAGCTGATCTCCGGCGGCCGGTCCAACCTGACCTACGGGGTGACCGACGGGGCAGGCCGCAGGGTCGTCCTGCGCCGGCCGCCGACCAGCCACGTGCTGTCGACCGCGCACGACATGGCGCGCGAATTCCGGGTCATCTCGGCATTGCGCGACACCGAGGTGCCGGTAGCGCCGGCGCTGGCCTTCTGCGCCGACGAGACCATCAACGACCGCCCGTTCTACGTGATGGGCTATGTGGACGGTCATGTGCTGCGCGACGTGGCCGGCACCGAGGCGGTGCTGGACGAGGCCGGGCGGAAGGTCGCGGGCGAGCAGCTCATTGACGTGCTGGCCGCGATCCACCGGGTCGACGTCGACGCCGTCGGGCTCGGTGACTTCGCCCGCCGGGACGGGTACATCGAGCGGCAGCTGCGCCGCTGGCACGGCCAGTTCGGCAAGTCCCAGGAGCAGGCCAGGGAGATCGGGGTCTACCGCCCGGTCCCGGTGGTCGACGAGGTGCACCAGATCCTGGCCGAGCGGCTGCCCGCCCAGCAGGGCACCGCCATCGTGCACGGCGACTACCGGCTCGACAACACGATCATGTCCGCCGATGGCCTGATCATGGCGGTGCTGGACTGGGAGCTGTCCACGCTCGGCGACCCGCTGGCCGACGTCGGCACGCTGCTGGCCTACTGGGCCGAGGCACCGGGCACGCAGCCGCCTTCGGCGGCCGTGGTCACGATGGCGCAGTCGGCCGCCACCGCGCTGCCCGGCTTCCCGACCCGCGCCGACGTCGCCGCCAGGTACGCGGCGGGCTCGGGACGCGACCTGGCGGACATCGACTACTACATAGCGTTCGCGTACTGGAAACTGGCCTGCATCCTGGAAGGCGTCTTCGTCCGCTACGCCGCCAACGCGATGGGGGCCACCGCCCACGACGCGGATCAGCTGGCCGCCGGCGTGCTGGACCGGGCCGACCGGGCGCTCGAGGCCCTGCACGCCAGCTGACCCGCCGTGCGACCGGGGTGGGTGCGGGTCGACTGCCACCTGCACACGGTGGCCTCCGGGGACGCGGTGACCACGCTGGACCAGCTGGCCGAGCGAGCCACCCGCGAACGGGTCGACGTGGTCGCCATCACCGACCACAACGAGACCGCGGCGGCGATGACGGCGGCCGCGAGCTGGTCCGGGCCGGTGCGCGTAATCGTCGGCGAGGAGGTCAGGACCCAGGCGGGCGAGGTGATCGGCCTGTTCCTGACCGAGCGGATCCCGTATGTCCTGCCCGTCGCCGAGGCGATCGGGCGGATCAGGGAGCAGGGCGGCCTGGTCTACCTGCCGCACCCGTACGATCCGGTGCGCGGCAGCCTCGGGGCGGCGGCCGAGGCGCTCTGCGCCGCCGGCCTGGCGGACATCGTCGAGGTGTTCAACGCCAAGATCGCGGACCAGGTGCTGAACGACCGGGCCGCCGCGCTCGCCCGGCGCTGGGACCTGCCGGGCGGGGCGGGCTCCGACGCGCACGACCCGGCCGGGCTGGGTGCTGCCTACCTGGAGATGCCGGACTTCGACGGGCCGGCCAGCTTCGTCGCGTCGCTGGCCAGCGCGCGGGTGGTGGGGGAGTACCGGGAGCACGCTCCGCGCTTTGGGCCGAGATAGCCTTCGAGCATGACTCTCTTCCAGCGCGCCCACGAGATCGTCCAGGCCAAGGCCAACAAGGCGCTCGATGCCGCCGAGAAGCCCGACGAGATGCTGGACCTGTCCTACGAGCAGATGCTCGACCACCTCACCGAGGTCCGCCGGGCCCTGGTGGACATCGCCGCCTCGCGCAAGCGGATCGAGCTGCAGGAAACGCAGCTGCAGCACACGGTCGACCACCTCCAGGACCAGGCCAAGGCGGCCCTGGCGCAGGGCAACGACGAGCTGGCCAAGGAAGCCCTGTCCCGCAAGGCGGCCGCCCAGGCGCAGATCGCGGACCTAGACGCTCAGCACACTCAGCTGGCCGACCAGGAGAGCAAGCTGGAGCAGACCCTCAGCCAGCTACAGCAGAAGGTCAACCAGTTCAGGACGAGCAAGGAAGTGATGAAGGCCCAGTACACCGCGGCGCAGGCGATGACGTCCGTGGACGAGAGCGCCACGGGCATCTCCACGGCCTTCGGTGACTCAGGGGCCGAGCTTCAGCGAGCCCAGGACAAGATCGCCATGATGCAGGCCCGGGCCGGCGCCATGGACGAGCTGCTCCAGTCGGGCGTGCTCGAGGACGTCGGCGGTAACACGGACGACATCCAGGCCGAGCTCGACGAGGCCGGATCCGCGGCTCAGGTGGACAAGGAGCTAGCCGCGCTGAAGGCGGAGGTCGGCGCTGGCTCGCCGCCTCCGTCCGAGCTGACCGCCGGTCCCGGGCGCTGATCCGACTTCCTGGCGGCCGCCGACGCGATGGTCAGCTCGCGATCGGCATGTCTCGCCCGTGCTGGTTCCGCTGCCGGGCCATGGCCTGCTGCAGGGGATCGGTGTCCAGCCAGCCGCGGACGTCGACCCGGCGCGGCAGGAAATCGCGGTCGTGCTGGAAGTCGGCGCGACTCTGGAGAACATCGAGCAGGACCTCGGAGCCCCGCGGCTGCAGGTTCTGGACCAGGTCGTCGGCGTATCCGGCCCGAGCCCATTCCTCCGCCACGCCGACCTCGGCGGCCACGATCCGCCACGCCTCGCCGGCGTGCGCGGCCGCCCAGCGAGATGCCCGCAGCAGCCCGCTGACGTAGCGATGGACCAGGTCAGGGCGATCATCTAGCAACTCGGTGCTGACGGTCAGGATTCTCAGGTGGGCGTCGGCCCGGCTGGCCGCGACCGGAACCGCGTCGATCATGGCGGCCGTCGCCAGCGCGTGCGGCCCCGCCGCGTAGATGGCATCGACCTGGCCCCGGATCAGAGCCTGCGCCTCGGCGGTGTAGAGCCGGACGTTCTCGCGGGCCGGGTACAGGCTCGCGCCCGGCACGCCGGCCGCCTCGGCCACCTGGCTTCCGCGCAGCGCCAGCAGCCCGTGGAACTGATCGACCCGGGCCAGCCCGATCAGGCGGCTGGCTCCGGTGGTGGCCCTGGCCCACAGCGGCGGGATGATTCCGCCTTCCCGCAGCAGGGCCGGATGGGCGTGGGTGTAGTGGGCCAGCCGGCGGTCCGGATTCCGGCTCTGGGCCAGCGAGCGGACGGCGATCTGGTCGGGCGCGAACTCCCGGTCGAGCCAGCCCTCGCTGACCGCGACGCTTGACGCCGTGGGGACCGGGCACCGGGTGTACCAGAGGGTGCGAACGTCGGGTGAGGTGGTCGTCCGGGCCAGCATGTCCATAGGACGAGTATGCGGATCAGGAGCCATTTTCATCAATGTCGATCTAGAAACTAGGTTATTGCGCGGCGGCGCGGGTTCGGGCCGGCGGGCCGCTCAGCGGGGTCTGGCGTCAGCTGGCGCGCTTGTAGGCGCGGACGGAGAGCGGCACGAACACCAAGAAGATGCCGACCAGCCAGGCCAGGCTCTTGAGCAAGTTGGGCCCGAGCGGCTGGTGCGACGCCGGGCCGATGGCCAGGGCCCGCATCGCGTTGATCGTGTAGGTGACCGGCTGGTTGTTGGCGAACGCCTGCAGCCAGCCCGGCATCGTGTAGATCGGCACGAACGCGGAGCTGATGAAGGTCAGCGGGAACAGCCAGATCAGCCCGAACGCCTGCACGGACTCCTCATCGCCGATGGCCAGCCCGGTATAGGCCGCGATGCAGCAGAACGCGAGCGCGAACACGATGGCCAGCAGCACCATGCCGATCGCCGGGATGACGCCGTTGGTGAACCGGAAGCCGACCGCGTAGCCGATGCCCACGATGATCACGATGGTCACCACGATCCGAGCGGTATCCGCGACCAGGCGGCCGGCCAGCACGGCCGAGCGTGACATCGGCATCGACCGCAGCCGGTCGATCACGCCCTTCTGCAGTTCCTGCGCCAGCGCGATCGCGGTCCCGAAGCACGCGAACGCGGCCGTCTGGCCGAGGATGCCCGGCATCAGGAACTCCACGTATGACGTGCCCTGAATCGGGATCGCGCCGCCGAACACGTACCGGAACATCAGCACGAACATGATCGGCTGGATGATCGTAAACACGATGTAGGCGGGGACGCGCATCCAGACCAGCAGGTTGCGCCGGGCGATCGTCATCGTGTCGCTCACCGCCCAGCGAGCCCTGGTGATCAGCCCGGGCTCGGGAAGCGGCGGAGCGACCGGCTCGGCGACCGCGGTCATGACGTCCTCCCGTTTCCGGCGCCCTCGGCGCCTGCCTTCCGGCCCCGGCGCTGGCCGCGGCGGCGTCCTTCTGGCGGGCCGGCCTCCTCGGCGGCGTGCCCGGTCAGGGCCAGGAACACGTCGTCCAGGGACGGGCGCCGCAGGCTCAGGCCGCGCGTGACGACGCCAGCGCCGTCGAGACCGCGCACCGCGTCGATCAGCGCCTCCGAGCCGCGCCCGCCGACCCCGACGCTGACCAGCCCGGTGTCGGGATCTAGGTGCGGCTCGCCTTCGCCGACCGGCTTGATGGCGGCTACGGCGTCCTCGATCCGGTCCCGGTCGGGGACCTCGAATTCGAGCACGTCGCCGCCGATCTGGCCCTTGAGCTCCTCGGCGGTGCCCCTGGCGATGACCAGGCCCCGGTCGATGACCACGATCGTGTCGGCCAGGTCGTCAGCCTCGTCGAGGTACTGGGTGGTGAGCAGGATCGTGGTACCGCCGGCCACCAGCGAGCGGATGATCTCCCACATGCCGAGCCTGGACCGCGGGTCCAGGCCGGTCGTCGGCTCGTCGAGGAACAGCACTTTCGGCTGGCCGACGAGGCTGGCGGCCAGGTCCAGGCGGCGCTGCATGCCGCCGGAGTAGGTCTTGGCCGGCCGGTCCGCGGCATCGACGAGGTCGAACCGCTCGAGCAGCTCGGCGGCACGGCTGCGAGCGTCCGGCCACTTCAGGTGGTGCAGGCGCCCCACGATCTCGAGGTTCTCCTTGCCGGTCAGCTCCTCCTGGATGGCCGCCGACTGGCCGGACAGCCCGATCGAGCGGCGGACCGCCCCGGCCTGCCGGACGACGTCGTACCCCTCCACGATCGCCCGGCCGCCATCGGGCAGCAGCAGCGTGGTCAGGATGCGCACGGCGGTCGTCTTGCCTGCGCCGTTGGGACCGAGTACGCCCAGCACGGTCCCGCGCAGCACCGACAGGTCGATGCCGCGCAGCGCCTTCACCTCGCCGAACGACTTGGTCAGACCCTCCACGATGATTGCCGCATCCCCGCCGGCCTGCGCCACCGTCAACCCCCTCCGTCTTGCCGACCCCTCCAGTCCGCCCGAAGAATTTACAGGTGATCCGATGGTCAGGCAAACCTAAAAAGGGCAGACGCCTCAGCGCAGGCCAGCCTGCCGGCACGGCGGGCGGATCAGCAGCGACAGCCGGTCGTGGCGGCGGAACGCACTGCGGCACAGGTGCCGCGCGCCCGTTCCGCACTGATGCAGCAGCGCGCCGCCGGTCGTGCTCGGGATCGTCACCGTCACGCAGCCTGCCCGGGACTGGCCGTACGGTCCCGGGTGCGCTGATGACCAGAGCGCCACTGCGGCGAAGACGAGGGCGATGGCGGCCGCGATCACCACCAGCCGGCGCTTGTCGCCGCGGACCGGCTGTGACGGCGGCGGAGGGACCAGGAGGGGCATCGCCCGCAGTCTAAGCGAGGGCTCCCGGGCCCAGGTTTCACCCAGATTAACAATGCCGGGTTTGTTTCGCGGGGACGTAACGGACGGGAAACTCCCGCGAAACGCGGCCATGGGAAACATGGACCGTACTCTCCGACACTGAAGTGGTGGCGGGACGGTGCTGGTCAGCGTCGCCTGGCCCTCCGGCGCACCCTTCGCTTCGGCCCCTGGAGGCGAAGAGTGGTTCCCTATTCGCACTGGCTCAGTCCAGGCGACAATTCCTGGCAGCTGACGGCGGCGACACTCGTCGGCCTGATGAGCATCCCCGCACTGGCGGTCCTGTACGGCGGGATCGTGCAGCGCAAGTGGGCGGTCAACACGATGATGATGGTGTTCAGCGCCTTCGCGCTGACGCTCATCGTGTGGGTCTTGTGGGCGTTCAAGATGGGCTTCGGCTCGCCCTGGATCAGCAACTCCCTCGGCAACTTCCTCGGCAAGCCAGGCACCGTCGTTGGCGCGTCCAGCGAGCAGGCACGGGCGAGCGTCCCGCTCCTCAACGGCCTGATGCCCAAGTTCAGGTTCCCGCAGAGCTCACTGGTCTACTTCCAGTTCGTGTTCGCCGCGATCACCCCGATCCTGTTCATCGGCAGCGTGATCGGCCGGATCAAGTTCAAGGTCTGGCTGATCTTCGTCCCGCTGTGGATCACCTTCGCCTACGCGGTGAACGCGTTCCTGCTGTGGGGCGGCGGCTTCTGGGCCGCCAAGGGCGCGCTGGACTTCAGCGGCGGCTACGTGATCCACCTGGCCGCGGGCGTGTCCGGCTTCGTCGCGGCGGCCGTGGTCGGACCGCGGCTGCAGCGCGACCGCGAGCGCGCCATGCCGAACAACCTGCTCTTCGTGGCCGTCGGAGCCGGCATCTTGTGGCTGGGCTGGAACGGCTTCAATGGCGGCGACCCGTACTTCGCCGGCGCGGACGCGAGTGCCGCGGTGATCAACACCAACCTGGCCACCGCGGTCGCGATGATGACCTGGATCGTCATGGACATGGCGTTCAGCAAGGAGAAGAAGCCGACCTTCCTGGGCGGCGTGAACGGCATGATCTGCGGTCTGGTCGGCATTACGCCGGCGGCCGGCTACGTCACGGGCGTGGGCGCGATCATCATCGGCCTGGTCACCTCGGCGGTCGTCTGGGTGCTGTTCGGCTACCTGCCAAGGCACGTCTGGCCGTTCAACAAGGTTGACGACGCGCTCGGCGTCGTCTATACCCACGGCTTCGCCGGGCTGCTCGGCGGCCTGCTCGTCGGCCTGCTGGCCGACCCGAAGATGATCGTCTACCTCGGCATCGGCAAGAACCCGGACTTCGTTACCACCGGCGTGTTGCACGGCAACGGGCGGCAGCTGCTGATCCAGGCGGGCGCCGCCCTCACCGTCATCGTCTGGGACGGCCTGATCACCTTCCTGATCCTGCGCGGCATCGGCCTGTTCATGAAGCTGCGGATGAGCGAGCCGGAGCTGATCGCCGGTGACATCAAGGCGCACGGCGAGGTGGCCTACCCGATGGAGGAGCTCGACGCCCTGGCCGACTTCGGCGAGATACCGGGCGAGCCAGTTCCGGCCCACCACCATCACGTGCTGGTCAGCTCCGACGGCAAGGTCCTGGTCACCTCCGGCGGCAGGCGGCCGCAGACGGAGGACCTGGAAGCGACACCCGAGGATCTCGAGTAGCGAGGAGACGGCAGCTGGCAGGCCGGGAGTGCCCGCGTCACGGCGCCCCGGCCTGCTCGCCAGCCTGATGGCCGGCGGCGGCCTGAGGCACGGTTAGCGGTCGTGGATGTGGATGAAGGCGGTCGGCCAGTATCCGCTGCTCGGGGTGATGGACTGCATCCGGAAGCCATTGTCGCCGTCATAGTTCATTTCCGAGATGACGATCGACGTCGGTGAGTTGACCTGCTCGACGTAGGCGACGTGCCCGGAGGAATACCAGCCGATGCTGCCGAGCGCCGGGGTGGTGTTCACCGCGATTCCGAGGCTGCGGGCCTGCGGTCCCCAGTGGTCCGCATTGCCCCACCGGCCCTGGCCGCCGTAGTAGTTGCTGAACGCGAATCCGTTCAGCTGACTCAGCCGGTAGGCGAGCCAGGACGTGCACTGGCCCTGGTAGAAGTACCACTTGTCGGCGACGCAGGCGCCGCCGTCCGTGCAGGCGGGCGGACTGGCGTACGGGTAGCCGTACTGCGCCGCGGCCTCGCGCGGCCCGGCCGCTCCTGGCCAGGCGCCGAGCATCAGCGGCGAGCCCGAGGTGCGGCTCCACAGCTTGCCGAGGCTGGCCGAGAAGATGACCAGCCTGCCGTTGTTGCGCAGGTCAAGCACGAACCCGCCGGCATGCCCGCCGGTTGCCGACTGCCACGCCGCGGTCCCCTGGCTGGTGGACACCACGAAGTTGCCGTCGGTCTGCAGCCGGGCGTAGTACCCGCTGCCGGACGTGGCCGTGGACCACAAGGGCCTGCCCTGGGCGGCCTCGACCAGGTCGCCATCGGGCCGCATGGTGAGCTGGTACCAGCCGTTCGGCGAGGTAATCGAGGCCCCGGCGGGCAGGGTGTCGTCCGGCGAGCCGGCCGACAGGCTGGACCGGCGCGACCAGATCGGCACGCCCGCGGACTGGATGACCAGGTTGCCGCCCCGGCGCAGGTCGAGCTCGAACCGTCCCTGGCGGCCGCCCGTGCCCGACTGCCACAGCGGCGTGCCGTCGCTGCCGTAGACGAGCAGGTTCCCGTCGGCCTGCATGGTCGCGCGGGCTCCGCGGCCCGCTGTACCTGTGGACCAGATCTGCTGAGCGAGGTCGTACTCGGCCAGATTCCCGTCGGCCTGCATGACCAGCCGGAAGGTGCCGCGCGGCGAGCGCAGCTGCTGGCCCGCCAGCAGCGAGGATCCGGCCCGCAGGGAGCGCGGGTAACCGGTGCCCACCCAGTGCCGGGCCGCCGAAGCCGGGCCGCCAGCGCCGGCCGCCACAGCCGCGGCGAGCATGACGGCACCCGACCAGGAAACGATGCGGTAAGTTCGCCGATAATGCATTCTGCCCCCATTGATGAATACATATAAACGAAAGGCCGATAGCCAGGGCACAGGAAATACAATAGAGAATTCCCAGCCTGTTTCCCGGCCGAACGGGTCAGCGCGCCTTAGCGGTCGCTGCCACCGCCTGAGGCCGGTGTCGGCCCGGCAATAGTCCGTTCTCCCGATGCGGCCGGGCGGGCCTTAGGGCGAGCCTGTCAGTACCTGGTCAGCTGACCGGGCCGCGTACCACGGGGAGAACGCCATGTCTTTCAGCCATTTCCTGCGCGCCGTGCGGGCGATCGCCCAGACGCCGCAAGCCGACCGCCGTCCGCTGCCCAGCGAGCCTGAGGCAGTGGAGAACGACTACTTCCGTCTCGCTCGCCAGCCGCGCGACTAGGATCCATCGGCACGCCAGCGAGCGGGGGCCTCAGCGGACGAGGCCCCAGCTCGTGCCGTTCCAGCTGAGGACGACCGTGCGGGAGGCGTCGGTCGCGTAGCCGACCGCCCAGGCGTTCGTGACCGACGTCGCGGCCACGCCGAACAGGTTGGGGGCGCCATGCGGGCTCGGGCTGCGCTGGCGTCGCCACGCGGTCCCGTTCCAGTGCAGGATCAGGGTGCCGCTGTTGCCGCTGGTGATGCTGGTTCCGCCGACCGCCCACGCGTTGCGCGGACCGGCCGCCGCGACGGCGTACAGCTGGTTGCCGCGCGGGTCGCTGGGCGGATTCGGGCTCGGCACCCGGCTCCACCTGGTCCCGTCCCAGTGCAGGATCAGCGGATGAGCTCTGATGCTGCCGCGCGGGAAGACGCTGCCGACCGCCCAGGCATTGCGCACCGAGGTGGCGGTCACGGCCCTGAGCCCGCCGACCAGGGCCGGGATCGGCATCCTGCGCCAGGTCGTGCCGTTCCAGTGCAGGATCAGCGCCCGGCCGAGGGCGCTGCCGACCGCCCAGGCGTCTCGGCCCGACACGGCCGCGACCCCCGTGAGGTCGCTGTCCGTGATGCCCGGGCCCCCGGCCTGCCGCCAGGCCGTACCGTTCCAGCGCACGATCAGAGCCTGCTGGTCGTGCCCTTTGGTCATCCGGTAGCCGACCGCCCACGCATTCGTGGCCGAGGCGGCAGCCACAGCTTCGAGGATGGGGAAATAGCGCGCCCTGGGACTGGGCACCCGCATCCACGCGGTGCCGTTCCAGCCCAGGATCAGGGTGCCGCTGGCGGTGCTGCCGACCGCCCAGGCGCTCCGGGCCGATAGCGCAGTCACCCCGAAGAGCTGGCCGTCCTTGGCGGTCGGGCTGGCGACGGGCTGCCAGCTGGTGCCGTTCCAGCGAAGGATCATGGGCTCAAGGCCGGTGGTGGCGCCGACTGCCCAGGCGCTGCGGGCCGACGTCGCGGCCACCGCGTTCAAGGTGCCGCTGAACCCGGCCGGCGCGCCGACACGGCGCCGCCGACTCACCGGGCTCAGCGCCCCCGCCGCGAGCAGGGGACCGGCCAGCACCGCGGCCAGCCGGGTAGTTATTCTCATGCCGCGAAACCTAGCCGTTAGGGCGCCGGTTTCCTAGGGCCGTCAGGCCAGGATGCTGTCCCCGCTGGCCGGATCGAAGAACTGCAGCTCGGCCGTGTCGACGGCGATCTCGGCCGTCTCGCCCTCGGCGATCTTCGTCCGTGGGTCCATCCGGGCCACGATGGTGGCCAGCGAGCGGACGTCGTCGGCGGCGCCGTCGCTGACGTGGGCGGCCGACCCGATGGCGCTGTGCACGTGCACCTCGGAGCCGAGTTCCTCGCGCAGCCTGATCGGCAGCGTGAGCGCGGACTGATCACGGCCGCCCGGCGTGAGGGCGGCGTCGTGCAGGTGCTCGGGCCTGATGCCAAGCACGATGTCCTCGCCGAGGTAGCGCTCGAAGGCCGGATGTGCGGCGATGACCTCCGGCGGTATCGCGAGCCGGTGCGGGCCGAAGACCGCGACCGGACCGCCGCTGGCCTTGCTGAGACCGCCGTCCGCGGCACCGCCGCGTTCCAGCCGCGCGTCGATCAGGTTCATCGGCGGCGAGCCGATGAAGCCGGCCACGAACAGGTTGGCGGGCCTGCGGTACAGCTCCTGCGGCGCGGCGACCTGCTGGAGCACCCCGCCCGAGATCACGGCGACCCGGGTGCCGAGCGTCATGGCCTCGGTCTGGTCGTGGGTCACGTAGATCGTCGTCGTGCCGAGCGAGCGCTGCAGCTGCGCGATCTCGGCCCGCATCTGAACCCGCAGCTTGGCGTCGAGGTTGGACAGCGGCTCGTCCATCAGGAACGCGCGCGGCTGACGGACGATGGCGCGGCCCATCGCGACCCGCTGCCGCTGGCCGCCGGACAGCTGCCGCGGCTTGCGCTGCAGGTACGGCTCCAGCTCGAGGATCCGCGCGGCCTCGGCAACCCGCTGCCTGATCTCGGCCTTGGCGACCCGGCGGTACTTCAGGCTGAACGCCATGTTGTCGTAGACCGACAGATGCGGGTAGAGCGCGTAGCTCTGGAACACCATCGCGATGTCCCGGTGCCGGGGCTCGACGTCGTTGACCGGCCTGCCGTCGATGCTGATCGTCCCCGAGGTGACGTCCTCCAGGCCGGCGACCATCCGCAGCGCCGTCGTCTTGCCGCAGCCCGACGGACCGACCAGCACGAGCAGCTCGCCGTCGCCGACGGCCAGATCGAGCGAGCGGACGGCCGTCGTCCCGTCCGGGAACTCCTTGGTGACCGATTCGAGCTCGATCTGCGCCACGCCCGCTCCTTACTTTCCCATGCCGAGGGTCAGGCCCTTGACCAGATGCCGCTGGAAGATCAGGTACACCACGATGGCCGGGATGGCGCTGATCAGCGAGCCGGCCATCAGCGGCGGGATGCTCGTGGTCCGCCCGGTGGCCAGCGTGGCCAGGCCGGCCGTGATGGTGCGCTGGTTCGTCGGCAGGAAGAACAGCGCGACCAGCAGGTCGTCCCAGATCTGGATGAACTGCAGCACGGTGACGGTGGCAATCGCGGGCAGCGAGAGCGGGATCGCGATCTGCAGGAACGTGCGCTCGTAGCCGAGCCCGTCGATCACCGCCGCCTCGATCAGCTCGTCGGAGATGCCCCGGTAGTAGGTCGCCATCAAGAACGTGGCGAACGGGGTGCCGAGCGCCGCGTAGACCAGGACCGCTCCCGCGTAGGAGCTGGTCAGGTGAACGTTGCCCAGGTTGACGATCTCGGGGAAGATGATCGACTGCAGCGGTACCATCAGCGCGGACACGACGAGCAGGAAGACCATCCCGCTGCCCCGGTACCGCAGCTTGGCGAACGCGAAGCCGGCCGTCGTCGACACGATCAGGATGATCGCGATGGACGCGGCGCAGACCAGCGTGGAGTTGAGCAGCTGACCGGCCACGGGCAAGTTGGCGAACAGCTCCTTCCAGCCGCTCAGCGAATGGCCGGCCTGCCGGTCGAACTGCCCGGCGCTGCGGAACGCGTTGTCGATGATGTACCAGAACGGGTACAGCATCACGACCGCGATAATGACCATCAGGGTGAACAAAGCCCAGATGGCCATCTTCTTGCTGCGGCGCGAGTTCCGCCCGGACTGCCTGATCGCCGCCATCGCCTACCAGCCCCCGCCGTCGTCCGGCTTGATCAGCCTGAGCTGCACCAGTCCGGCGATCGCCATGATCACGAAGAGGACGACGCCGTACAGCGCCGCCGTGCCGAACTGGACCTGCTGGAAGCCGGCCTGGTAGATGAAGAACTCCAGCGTCGTGGTGCCGAAACCGGGCCCGCCGCTGGTCATCACGAAGATCAGGCTGAACAGCGCGGAGAACGCGCTGATCACCGTGATCACGAACGAGAACTGGATGAACCTGGTCAGCAGCGGCAGCGTGACCCGGAAGAAGATCTGCGTCCTGGACAGGCCGTCGACCCTGGCCGCCTCGGTCAGCGTCGGGTCGAGGGTGGCCATGCCGGTCAGGAAGATGATCGTGTTGGTGCCGACCATCGACCAGATGAACGTGATCGCCAGCGCGACCAGCGCGCTGTGCTCGCCGGCCAGCATGTCGGTGGCCGAGGCGCCGAAGCCGACATGTGACAGCAGGTTGTTCAGCACGCCGGTGGCGGCGAAGAAGCGCTGCGCGAACATGCCGATGACGACCCACGAGATCGCCGTGGGCAGGAAGTAGACCGACCGGAAGAACCGCCAGCCGCGCACGTGCTCGTTCAGCAGCGCGGCGATGACCAGCGGAATCCCGATCGCGAACGGCACGGCGAGCAGCAGCAGGGCGTTGTTCTCCACGACCCGCCAGAAGATCGGGTCCTTGAACAGCGAGGTGTAGACGCTCGGCCCGATCCAGGTCGCCGTGATGCCGTTCCACTGCGTCATCGAGTAGTAGACGGCCTGGCCGACCGGGATCCCGATCAGGGCGACCACCAGCGCCAGGGCCGGCAGCGAGAGCAGGATCCCGGCCCGCCGTCGGCGCCTGGACAGGCGCGAGCGCGCCGCCGGACCGCTGCGTCCGCGCCGGCGGGCTGCCGGGCGGACGCCGGTCGCGGTCTTCGCCTCGGTCAGGCTCACTGTGTCGACTCCGGGTTGGTGGCGGCGGTTTCCGGCGGCGTCAGCCGCCGGAAACCACCGCCGCGGATTACGGGAACGTGTTACCGCGCTGGTCGGACGGCAGCTGGTTCAGCGTGGTCTGCATGGCCTGCAGTGCCGCGTCGACCGACTGGGTGCCGTTCAGCACGGACGGCAGGAACTTCGATCCGGTGTTCACGACGTCGCCCTGCACGACGTTGTCGAGCATCGGGTACGCCGTCATGCCGCCCTTGCTGACCAGGTCCAGCATCTGCTGGTTTACCGGGTTACTGGTCGTTGTGCCGTTGATTGCCGGAATCAGGCCCGCCGCGTTGACGATCCCGGCGGCCTGCGTGGTGGTCATGAAGGTGAGGAACTCGCCGTCCGCCTTCGCGTTCGGGGAGTAGCTCATCTGCGCGATGCCGTCCCCGGCGAAGTCGACCACGCCCTTGATCGGGGCGACCGAGAACGGCGGGGCGAACGCGGCGACCTTGCTGCCGAGCGCGCTGGTGAACTTCGCGGTGTCCCAGGTGCCGTCGACCATCATCGCGGCCTTGCCGCTCTCGAACTGACCCAGGTTGTCGGTGTTGGTCACGACGTCGGGGTTGGTGCAGCCCGAGCTGTGCAGCTTGGTCCAGTTGCTCAGCTGGGACTTGATCGCCGCCGTGGTCCACGGGATCTTCCCGCTGTACAGGCCCTGCCACTGGCTGACCGGGTAAGCGCCGATCATCATGTAGCTCATGTCGTACCACGGGTAGAACGTGGCGCTGATCGGCTGGCCGCCATTGCCGTAGACGAGCGGGGTGAACCCGGCCTTCTTCAGCTTGGCGCACGCCGCGTAGAGCTGGCTCCAGTCGGTCGGCACCGAGGTGACGCCGGCCTTGGTGAAGTCCGCCTTGTTGTAGAAGCCGATGTAGAACTGGTTCTCCAGCGGGATCACGTAAGGACCGTTACTGGCGTCGAACCCATCGGACGTCCACTTGAGCGCGTTGGGGTCCACCCGGGCCAGGTCGGCGGCCGGGATCTCGCTCTTGAGGTTGGTCAGGAAGCTCTTGTACTGGAGGGTGAACAGGCCGGTCCACATGACCGCGAGATCGGGCCCGCTCTTGGAGATCGCGTCCTTCTGGAGCAGCGCGAAGTAGTTGTCGCCGTTCTGCGGCTGGATCTTCACGGTGATATTCGGGTGCAGCTTGTGGAACGCCGCAGCCAGGTTCTTCAGCGCGGTCGCGTTCTGCTCGGTGCCGTAGTTCTCCGCGATCGTGATCGTGACCGGGCCGGACGTCGTGCCTCCGCTCCCGCCACCGCTGCTACCGCAGCCTGCCGCAAGCAGCGCTGCCACCACCCCGGCTGCTGCCATTTTCCAACGCCTCACGGCTCTCTCCTTTCTGTTCTGCTGGGTGTCCTCATGAGCGCCCAACCACTGGTTCGATGAACGTCCGGTGCGCCGCCGTTGGTGCCCGGAGGAAGTCAAGGTCGCAGCCGTCAGGGGCCTGCATGACGTGCTGCGCGTACAGGGCGGGCCAGCCCCGCAGGTGCCTGTGCCGCGGCGGGGTCAGTGCCGCCCGCCTGGCCGCCAGCTCCGCGTCGCCGACCTCCAGGTCGAGCGTGCCGCCCGGCACGTCGACGCTGATCAGGTCGCCATCGCGGACCAGGCCGAGCGGGCCGCCGACGGCCGCCTCGGGGGCCGCGTGCAGCAGCACGGTGCCGAAGCTGGTGCCGCTCATCCTGGCGTCGGTGACCCTGACCATGTCGGTCACGCCGGCCCGGACCAGCCGCGCCGGGATCGGGATCATGCCCCACTCCGGCATGCCGGGGACACCGACCGGGCCGCAGCCCGCCAGCACGAGCACGGTGTCCGGGGTGACCGGCAGGGCCGGGTCGTCGATCCGGGCGAGCATGTCGTCGTAGCCGCGGAACACGACCGCCGGGCCGCGGTGCCGCATCAGGTCCTGGCTTGCCGCCGAGGTCTTGATCACCGCGCCGTCGGGCGCCAGCGTGCCCCGGACGACGCCGAACGCGCCGCCCTCGCGCAGCGGCCTGCTGGCCGGCCTGATCGCGCCGCTGGCCGGGCGGGCCGCGGCAATGATCTCGCCGACGCTCCGCCCGGCGACCGTCATCGCGTCCTGATCGAGCAGGTCGGCGATCTCCCGCAGCAGCGAGGGAACGCCGCCGCCGGCGTCGAAGTCCGGCATCAGCTGGGAGCCGGACGGCTCGACGTCGGCCAGCACCGGCACGCCGGTGCCGAGCCGGGCGATGTCGTCGAGCGGGAACGGCACCCCGGCCCGCCCGGCCAGCGCGGCCAGGTGGATGACCGCGTTGGTCGACCCGCCGATCGCGTGCAGCGCGACCACCGCATTGGCGAACGCGCCCGGGGTCAGGATGTCCAGCGGCCGTCGTCCCGTGCCGGTCACGGCCCCGACGATCAGCTCGCCGGCCCGCCGGGCCGCGGCCGCCGACCGCGGGTCCCCGGCCGGCACCGAGCTCGACCCGGGCACCATCAGCCCGAGCACCTCGCTGAGCACCGCCATCGTCGACGCGGTGCCCATCGTGTTGCAAGCGCCCCGGCCGCAGGACAGGCACTGCTCGAGCTCGCGCCAGCCGGCGTCGTCGAGCCGGCCGGCCCGCCGGTCGTCCCACAGCCGCCACAGCGCCGTGCCGGTGCCGATCTTCGCGCCGCGGAAGGTGACGACGCTCCTGGCGCCGCCGGTCACCAGCACCGTGGGAATGTTCGCGCTGATCGCGCCCATCAGCGCGCCCGGCACGCTCTTGTCGCAGTTGGCCAGGACGACCAGGCCGTCGAGCGGGTTGGCGCGGACCATCTCCTCGATCTCGATGGCCAGCAGGTTGCGGTACAGCATCGCGCTCGGCTTCATCAGGTCCTCGCCGAGCGAGATGACGGGAAACTCGACGCCCGTGCCGCCGGCTGCCTCGATCCCGTCCCGCACCGGGCCGACCAGGTCGCGCAGCGGCAGGTTGCACGGGTTCAGCTCGCTGGCCGAGTTGGCGATCCCGATCACCGGCCGGCCGGGGCTGGTCGGCACGCCCGCACTGGCCAGCGCGACCCGGTGCAGCACGGCCACCTCGTCGTCGCCGGCCAGCCAGGCGCGGCTGCGCAGCGTCATCGGGGCTCCGGCACGCCGAGTCCGACGGCGCCAGGCTGTGACTGGGTGAGCTTGATCCCGCTGCGCAGGATCCATTCCAGGGCGACCGCCGCGCGGTGCACCTTCTCCCGCGCGATCGCCGCGGCCTCGTCGACCAGGTGCACGCCGCACGGGTACAGCGACCGCGAGTTCCGCAGCCCGAACTTGGTGTACATCGGCGCCGCCACGCTGATCAGCTCGGCGGCCTCGTGCCCGCGCACGACGCCGCCCATCGCGTCCGGTGTCTCCACGTACAGGTCGATGGGCAGGCCGCTGACCGCGCGCATCTCGGCGATCTGGCCCAGCGTGAGGTCGGAGGGCACGTTGATGGTCGACGCGCCGAGCTGCTCGAGCAGCCGGAAGCTCAGCGGGTTCGACGGCGCTAGCACCGCCGAGACCTTCCAGACGACGGACGCGGGCAGCTGGCCGCTGGCCTGGAGCCGGGCGACGATCTGGAGCAGGCCGGGATCGGCGATCAGGAAACCCCTGATGCCCTGCTCGACGGCCCGAGAGATGTCATCGATCGCATAGCGGAGCTGCCGGGTGCCGCGGAGCCGGCCGGCGAAGACCTGGCCGTCGGCGGCGCCGGCGGCGCGGCCGATGTCCCACTCCTCGCGCGGGCCGACGAACAGCGACACCTCGATCCCGGCGTCGGCGGCGATCCTGGCCATCTCGCTCAGCTCCGCGCCGGACAGCATCATCGCGCCGCTGCCCTGGGAGACCCGGTTGACCGTGACGCCGCGCTCGGCGGCCGCGGCGACCACGGCCCGCAGCACCGCCGGTCCCTCGACGCTCGGTATCTCGATCCGGTAGTGCGCTCCGTCGGGGAATCTGGCCTGGCTCGGCTGGCCGGCCGGCTCGGGCGTCAGGCCCGCCTGGGCGAGTGCCGCGTCGCCGGTCGCTAGCTGGCCAGTGATTACGTCGGTCACGGTCCGACCTCCAGTACTGCGGGACGCGAGCGCCCGCTGTCGCTGATCTCATTGGGCCAGCCAGGCGCGTGCGTGACCAGGCTGAGCGGGCCGCTCTCGGTCACCAGATAGGTGTCTTCCGACTTCGCTCCGCCAGGCAGGCTCGGGTTCCAGGCGAGGGCATGGCGGGCCGCGACCGGCTCGCCGTACCACCGCGACCGGGTCTGACCTGGGGCGATCTCGAACTCACGCTGAGCGAACCCGATCGGCCCGCCCTGATAATGACCCATCCATCCGCCTTCTGCCCCAATTGCAGAGTAGGCGCTTGCTAGCGATTGCAGTACCGTTCCGTACGGAGTTCCTGGCGTGCTGGCGGCGAGGGTCGCGTCTTCGACGGCCTGCACCTGGCGGCGCAGCGCCGCGTACGCAGGCTCCAGCGGGCCGGCCGACGCGAACCGGGTCAGCGCGACGTGCAGCCCGGCGCGCCGGGCGACGACCACGGCCATGACCAGGCGCCGCACCGGGGCTCCGGCCGCCATCGGGTGCCGGTACCGCTCCAGCCGCTCATCACCGCCCACGATCAGCACCGGCGCGTCGGCGCCGGCCGCCTCCAGGCCGGCCGCGCAGCGGGCCTGGATGTCGAGGTCCCGCTCGCCCGGGTGCCACTGCGCCAGCCCGGCCTGCAGCGCGCGGGCCGCGTCGGCGCCCAGCTCGGCCAGGTCGGCCGCCTCCGCCGCGGACAGGGCCAGCCGGAGCGCGATCAGGTCGCCGGTCGCGTCGTGGCCGAACGCCGGGTGGCCGTCGCTGGCGAGGCTCGCGGCCGGGCAGCCGGCCAGGCGGACGGCGGCGCTGACGAAGTCGTCGGGGGAGTACCACGGAACTTCAGTCAGGCCGGCGAAGCCGTGCGCGGCCGGGTCGTACTCGGACCTGATCCGATCGGCCTCGACGTTCGTGGTGATCAGGACTGCTCCGCGAGAAGTGAAGACGGCCCAGACAAGATCGGTAGCCGCCGTCCTGTCGACCGGCGGCGCCACCCCGCCGCAGGCCCAGGCGACAGCCGCCGGACCGGTCAGGACCAGCCCGGCGGCGGGCGGGCCGGCGTCTAGCCAGCGCCGGACGCGCTGGCCGGCCGCGGTCGCGCGGGCGACGCTTCGCTTCTCGCGTTCTGCACTACCGAACGCTGTTGCGTGATGTACAATCACGCAGGCAACAAAACTCGTGATAACCCGCCATGTCAAGGTTTGTTATCGGTTTCATACATTGTCGTTCGGCTGTCCCGAACAGGAGGTGTGTTGCTGGTGGGACCTGCCCTGCCGGCTGGCGGCGGCGACAGCGAGCCGCGGGAGGACCGGTACACGGTCCGCAGCGTCGCCCGGGCCATGCGGCTGATCAACATCATCGCCGAGGGCCCGCCGGACGGCCTCTCGCTCAGCGACCTGGCCAGGTCGCTCGGCGCGTCCAAGAGCACGACGCTCGCGCTGGCCAGGACGCTCACCACGGCCGGCGTGCTGCGGGATGCCCGGCCGGGCCCGAGGTACTGCCTGGGCACGGCCCTGATCCGGCTGGGCGACATCACCCGCAGCCAGCTGCCGCTCGGTGACATCTGCCGGCCGGTCCTGTCCGAGCTGGCCGAGGCGACCAAGATGACCTCACGGGTGGCCATCAGCGACGAGGGCTACCCGGTCTTCATCGAGCGGGTCGACGGGCCTGGCAGCGTCAGGTTCCACACCCCGCTCGGCCAGCGCGAGGTCCCGCATGCATCGGCGGCCGGCAAGGCGATGCTCGCGACTATGACGGACGACCAGGTCAGGGCGCTCTGTAACGCCACGGGGATGCAGAGCCGGACGGCGCACACGATCACCGACGTCGACTCGCTGCTGGCCAACCTGGCCGTCGCGCGGGCCAACGGGTTCGCCGTCGACGACGAGGAGGACGCCGAGGGCATCTTCTGCGTCGGCGCGGTGTTCTTCGGCCACGACGGCACCTGCGCAGGCGCGGTCAGCGTGACCGGGATCAAGGGCGACCTGCCGGCCTGGCGGATGAACGAGCTCGGCCGGATGGTGCGGCGCTATGCGCACAAGGTGTCCGACCTGCTCGGCGGCGGGCGGTTCTCGGAGCGCTACCCGGCCGCGGCCGGGGCGACGTCGTGACGGCGGACCCGCCTCGTGCGCTGATGGTGCTCGGCCCGGGAAAGGTGCGGCTTGAGCCGCAGGACCCGGTGACCGCATCGGCCGGCCAGCTAGTCGTCGAGCCCGACCTGGTGGGCGTGTGCGGCACCGACCTGGAGATCATCGACGGCACGATCGATCCCGCCTACCTCCGGTACCCGCTGGCGCTGGGCCACGAGTGGACCGGCACCGTGACCGGCGAGCACCCCCTGGCCGGGCGCCGCGTGGTGGTCGAGGGTGTCATCGGCTGCGGGCACTGCGTCCGGTGCGCGGCCGGCGAGACGAACCTCTGCGACACCTACGACGAGATCGGCTTCACCAGGGACGGTGCCGCGGCCAGCCAGATCGCCGTCCCCGGGACTCTGGTTCACCCACTGGCCGATTCGGTCGCGGCGCAGGACGCCGTCCTGACCGAGCCGGCCGCCGTTGCCTACCGGGCTCTGGCCAGGGCCGGAGTCGCTCCAGGATGCCGGGCCCTGGTGATCGGTGACGGCACCATCGCGCTGCTGGTCGTTCTGCTCCTGAAGCTGTGGTCCCCAGCCGAGATCGCGGTCCTCGGGCGGCGCGCCGAGCAGGCCGATCTCGTCGCGGCCGTCGGCGCGGACAGCTTCAGCCTGACCGATGCGCCTGCGGGCTACGACCTGGTGGTCGAGGCGGCCGGCGCGACAGCGGCCGTCGAGACGGCGCTGACGAAGGTGCGCCGGGGCGGAACGGTGCTGCTGGTCGGCCTGCCGCCGCATGGCCAGACCGTCGCGATGGCGGCCGACGACACCGTGAACAACGACCTGACCATCCTGGGCAGCTTCAGCTACACGCCGGCGTCGTGGCGCGCAGTGGTGACGTTGCTGAACTCCGGGCAGCTGCGGCCGGGAACGCTGATCACCCACCGCTACCCGCTCGCCGAGTGGGAGCAGGCGATCGCCGCCCTGCGCGGCGCGGCCGGCCCGAGGGGCAAGGTACTGCTCGAGATCCGAGAGGCGTGACCATGACCTTTACCAGCGTGAACCCGCACGCCCCCGCCGATGTTCTCGGCGAGTGGGAGGCCGCCGGCAGCGACGGCGCCGACGCGGCGGTCGGCCGGGCGCTGAAGGCGGCCCAGGTCTGGCGTGACACCCCGGGCGCGGCCCGGGCGAAGGCACTGGGCGACGCCGCGAACGCTCTGGAGCAGCGGGCCGGCGAGGTCACCGACCTGGTCATCCGCGAGGTCGGCAAGCCGGTTTCCGAGGCCCGCGGCGAGGTGGCCAGGGGAGTGGCGATCCTGCGCTACTACGCGCAGGCCGCGCTGGCGCCGGACGGCGAGACGCTGCCCGCCAGCGGCCCGGATCAGCTGCTGTTCGCCCGGCATCTGCCGGTCGGCGTCACCGCGCTGCTGACGCCGTGGAACTTTCCGGTCGCGATCCCGCTATGGAAGGCCGCGCCGAGCCTGGCCTACGGCAACGCCACGCTGCTGAAGCCGTCCAGCGCGGCCGCGGCCACCGCGCTGCTGCTGAGCGAGATCATCGGGCCGCTGCTGCCGCCCGACGTGTTCCAGGTCGTGCTGGGCGGCGCCGCCACGGCCCGGCCGCTGGTCGAGCACCCTGGCGTAGCGGCCGTGTCCTTTACCGGGTCGTCCGAGGTCGGGCGGGACATCAGCGCTCGCGCGGCCGCCCGCGGCGGCCGGGTGCAGGCCGAGATGGGCGGGCAGAACCCGTCGGTGGTGCTGGCCGACGCCGACCTGGACCGGGCGGCGGCCACGATCGCCTACGCCGCGATGGGCTACGCGGGGCAGAAATGCACGGCGACCAGCCGGGTCATCGTCGCCGACGAGGTCTACCCGCAGTTCCGCGACGCCCTGGCCGCGGCGGTCGAGGTGCTCGGTGTCGTCGATCCGGCCGACCCGAAGACGCTGGTCGGACCGGTGATCGACGACGGCTCCCGGTCCTCCGCGCTCGCGGCCGTGGCCAGTTCCGGCGGGCGGGTGCTGACCGGCGGCCGGGCTCTGGACGCGCCCGGGTTCTACCTCGCGCCGACGCTGGTCGAGCTGGACGAGCCAGCCGGCCCGCTGGCGACCGAGGAGGTGTTCGCGCCGGTGGCCGCGCTGATCAGGGCCGGCTCCGCGGACCAGGCCGTCGCGATCGCCAACGCGGTCAGGTACGGGCTGGTCGCCTCGGTGTTCACCAGCGACCTGGCCCACGCGCTCCGGCTCACCCGGCGGCTGGAGGCCGGCATGGTCCGGGTCAACGCGCCGACGTCGGGCGTCGACTTCAACGCGCCGTTCGGCGGGTCGAAGGAGTCGAGCTACGGCCCGCGGGAGCAGGGCCAGGCCGCCCGTGCGTTCTACACCGAGTCGCAGACCGTGCTGATCGTGCCCTAGCTCGAGACGTCGCGGCCGAGGCAGGCGGCCAGCCGGTCGATGGCCGGCGCATCGTCGGCGACCGGCTGCGGCGGCGCGAACGGGCTGCGGCCGGGCGGGATGTCGGACAGCTTGGCCTGGCTGAAGGCCAGCTCCTGCTCCGCGACGTCCTCGGAGAACGCGACCAGCTGCCCGGTCGCCCTGGCCAGGTCCCAGCCGTGCACCAGCACCTCGGTGATCCGCAGGTGCAGCGCGACGATCCCCGGGACCGTCCCGAACGGGACGGTGACGATCTTGTCCAGCGCGCCGGGCTGGGCGACCGCTTCGAGCAGGGCGGCGGCCGAGGAACGGTAAGCGGCGAGCAGGTCGGTCCCGGCCGGACCCGGGTCGGCGCCGCCGAAGGCGCCGGAGAACAGGGTGTTCCCCGTGACGAGATGACCGACCAGGTCACTGACCGTCCAGCCGGGGCACGGGGTCGGATCAGCCCAGCGGGCGGCCGGCACGGTGGCGATCAGCTGGCCGGTGGCGTCGAGGACTTCGGCCAGCTGACTGACTTCGAGCTGCCCGCGCCCGCCTGCCACCGGCTTACTGCCCGGCATCGCTGAGCGCTGCGAGCAGCGCCTTCATCCACGGGCCGAGGTCGGCCGGCGTCCGGGCGGAGATGAGGTTGCCGTCGACCACAGTTGCCTCGTCGACCCAGTTCGCCCCGGCATTTTCCATGTCATCTCTGATGGCCGACACGCTGGTGGCCCGGCGGCCCTTGAGGATCTTGGCTGAGATCGGAACCCATCCGGCATGGCAGATGAAGGCGATCGGCTTGCCGCTGTCGTCGAACGCCCGGACCAGGTCAAGCACGGTCGGCGAGCGGCGGAGCTTGTCGGGCGCGAACCCGCCCGGGATGACCAGCGCATCGAAGTCAGACTCGGCGACCCGGTCGACCGTCGTGTCGACCGGCACCGGCCCGTGGCCCTTCTTTCCGTGCACTGGCTGGTCGTCCAGGCCCGCCACCGTGACCGCGATGTCCTCCTCGATCAGTCGGTACAGCGGATACAGCAGTTCCATGTCCTCGAACTGATCAGCGGCCAGGAGCAGGACCGCGCGCTGGGGTGTAGCCATGTACCGACCCTATCCAGGCCGGACCGCCAGGCTGTTCATCGCCGCCGATCCTGCACTATATTGCCGCTATCCGTTCCCCGGAGGCGCCGCATGGTGCAGGGCTATCCTGGCCAATTCCAGACCAACCAGCTACGCCAGGGCCTGCCGCCGCGGCGCAGACGCCATCCGTTCTTGCGGCTGATCCGGTTCCTGCTGATCCTCGCCCTATTCTTCATCGTGCTGCAGGGGGCCCTGAATCCGTGGATCTTCCGGATCGGCGGCAAGGTCACGCCCACGATGTCGTGGCAGGGCTTCGGCCCGGTCGCGGCCAGCAACGGCGGGCACTACGTCCTCTACACCAGCTTCAATGCCGGACTCCTGTCGGGTGACGGCAATCCGGCCTGCAGCCAGTTCGGCTGCGACAACCTGAACGGGACCGCGCGGCTGTGCACCGCGAGCGGCCAGACCTACACGTTCGAGCTGACCGGGCAGGTGAAGGCCTGGCTGAACACCAACGGCTCGGCGACCGCGCTCGACATCACCGGCGGCTCGCCCAAGTCGCTGCCCGACGGCTGGGACGTCGCTCTGCACGGCGCCTGGCACGGTGACGCGCTCGCCCTCGCGTCTCCCGACAACTCCTTCACCGAGGTGTTCACCCCGCGCGGCGCGATCAGGACCGTGACCTCGACGGCGGACGCGGGCACCGCGACGGTGACGCTCCGCCCCGGGTCGGCGGCGGACTTCCAGCGTGCATGCTCGTCCCTGTAATCGGGCCGCTCTGATCGCTGCGATCCGGTCGTTCATGAACGCGATCTGGGCGGCGTTGCCGGTGCGCTCGATCGCCGCGCGGTAGGCCGCTTCGGCCTGGTCGGCCTGGCCGAGGCGGCGGAGGAGATCGGCGCGGATCGCGTGGATGAGGTAGTAGTGCTTGAGTTGCAGCTCGTCGATCAGCTCCAGGCCCGCCTGCGGGCCGTCGATCTCGGCGACCGCAACGGCGCGGTTGAGGGCGACGATCGGGGCGGGAGTGATCGCCAGCAGCTGGTCGTAGAGGGCGAGGATCTGGGTCCAGTCGGTCTGCGCGGCGGTGGGCGCGTCGCTGTGGACCGCGTTGATCGCGGCCTGGATCTGGTAGGGCCCCGGCTGGTTGCGCCGCAGGCCTACGGGGATCCGGTAGACGATTCGGGCGTCGCGGATCTTGCCCTTCGCGCGCGCCAGTCGCTGGGCCATCGTCGGCTCGGAGACTAGGAACGCCCGCGCGATCTCGGGCGTGCTCAGTCCGCCGAGCAGCCGCAGCGTGAGGGCCACCTGGGCACCCCGCGCCAGCGCGGGGTGGCAGCAGGTGAAGATCAGCCGCAGCCGGTCATCTCGCACCGGGCCCTCCTCCGGCGGCTCGTCGCGAGCCTGCAGCAGCATCGCCTGGGCCTGGCGGTCGTGCCGGGACGACTCGCGCCGCAAGCGGTCGATCGCGCGATGGCGGGCCGTGGTGATGATCCAGCCGGCCGGCGCCCGCGGCGGGCCGCTCTCGGGCCAGCTGGCCACCGCCGTGGTGAACGCATCCTGAACCGCTTCCTCGGCGAGGTCGATGTCGCCGAACACGCGGACCAGGACGGCCACGGCGCGCCCGTACTGCTCGCGGAACACGCGCTCGATCTCAGGGTGGGGAACGGCCGGCACGTGCGGCGTCAGTCTTCCAGCTCGCCCTGGAACGGCCGCACCTCGATCGGGAGCGTGGTCGCGCGGGCGAGCTTTCGCCCCCATGCGAGCGCCTCATCGAGGTCGGCCGCCCTGATGATGGTCAAGCCGCCGATGTGCTCCTTGCCCTCCACATACGGTCCGTCGGTCATCAGCATCTCCGCCTGGCCAGGATGAAGCACCGTCGCGGTGCTGGGCGCGTGCAGGCCGCCCGAGAACACCCATGCCCCCGCTGACCGCAGTTCCTGCCTGACCGCGCGGATATCGGCCATGATCTCGGCCAGCACGTCGGCCGGTGGCGGGTCGCTGTCTGGCTGGTAGATGCTGAGCAGGTACTGCTTCATGCTCACTCCTCGTCTCCTATCCCCGAGCAGGTTCGTAGCTGGCGATCAGCACGCCCGTGCGCGTGGCGGCGGTGTCAACCAGCCGCAGCGACGCCTGCGTGCCGCCGGGGAACAGCCGCCGTCCGGTGCCCAGCACCAGCGGATGGATCATCAGCAGGTACTCGTCGATCAGGTCGGCGGCCATCAGCGAGCCGATCAGCACGCCGCTACCCATGATGACGAGGTTCGTGCCGGCGGTTTGCCTGAGGTCCGCCACGGCGGCCGGAACGTCGCCGTGCAGCAGAGTGGACTCCGGCCAGGCGAGCCTCGTCGCCGGGTTGCTCGACGCGACGAACTTGCGGGTGTCGTTCAGCGCTTCCTTGAACGGGCCGCCCCTGGCGTTCCAGGTTGCGAGCAGATTCTCGTAGGTGCGCCGCCCGAACAGAAAGGCGTGACCTCCGCCCATCCGCTCGCCCATCTTGGCGACTGTCACCTCGTCGGCGCCCGAGGCCCCCCAGCCGCCGTGCGCGAACCCGTCCCTGGTGTCCTCGTCCGGGCCCCCCGGTCCCTGCATCACCCCGTCCAGGGTCAGATGGTTCATAACGATGATTCGGCCCATATTCGGCCTCCTTTGCCTCGTGGGCGGCGGCTGCGTCGTAGGTGGCACCGCCAGCATCGGTAGCGAGGCTGACCAGTTGTCTGCCTCACCTCCTACACGAACAGCGCGGGCCGGAATCGACACCGCGCCCGCTGTGATTGCAGGATGCCGGAGATGATCTGGAACCGACGCGGTACACGGGCAGTCATAATGGCAGGCAACCAGCAGGGGAGGACGCGCCATGGTTGTGACCGGCCATCCCAGTCGCGGGATCCGCAGGTTCTGGTTGCCGGGCGTGATAGCTGGAATGGCGCTGGCGAGTGCTAGCTGCGCCCACGCGGATCATGCGGGCGAGCTCGAGGTGACCGCGTCGTTTGGCGGCCGCGTCCCTGGGGGCGGCCATTTGCAACTGGGTGCCGTGAACAACCAGGGACGCACGATCGCGGCGGGCAGGATCGGGCCGCGGACCCACAAGACGCTCACCCTGCCAGCGGGCAACTACACGGTCGCGGTATGGCTGCCAGGCGCCGTGCGACTGACTGTCTATCGGGACCTCTGCTCGGCGCGCGCCATGGTGACTGCCGGACGGATTTCCAAAGTGACATTGTCGTGTGAATGGCACTAGCCGACATCTTGAGACTTCTTCTCACGTCCGCGGGCGTCAAGAACGTCTGCACGTCGATGATCCCCCGGGTCGGTCAGGCGTTCGGCCAGTCGACGCCGCCGACCGGAGACGTTGCGGGCCGGACGTCCGCCATTCGACCTCGACCAGATCGGCTTCTGCTGCCCTGCCCCGGCCGGGGACGCCGGCAACCACCGGGTGAAGGCCCGCAACCTGGCGGCCATGTGGCAGACCTACCGAGCCGCCGGGGCTCAGTGCCTGATCGCGGTCGGCCCGGTCGAGAACGACGCTGCTGCCAAGGCATACGCCGCCGCGCTGCCCCGCGCGGCCATCACGCTTTGCCGGCTGCACGCCGGAGCCGGTGAACTGGCGCGGCGGATCATACTCCGCGGACAAGGCGGCAGCTCGCCCCAGCCGGGCGACCCGCTGGCGGGACAGCCCGCCGCTTACCTGCTCCTAGTCGCGGCCTGCGCGGCAGCGGACGCCGAAGCCCTAGAACACGCCGTGATCGGCGCCCTGCGTATCGACACCGACAGGCTTACCGTCGAAGAGGCCGCCGATGTGATCGCTGCCCGGACCGGATGGCCCTGGCCAGCCGACTAGGCAGGCGCGGGATCGCGGCGGCCGGTGGCCTCGGATAGGCAGCAGTTAGTGATCTCGCTCGCGTCGCCGGCGGTAGTGAGATTTCCGCGCGCGGGCCTGGTGGCGGCGTCGCCACCGCGACCATCGCTGGTAGTGCTCATCCGGGTGGCGGGGCTGGGTCCAGGTGGCGAGTAGCCGACGGATCTCCCCGGCGGTCAGCGCGATGAGCTCAGCCCGCCGTACCGTGATGATCACGCCGCTGACGTGTCCGCCGCAAGTTGTCCACAGCTGCTCGTGCCCCCTTTGAGCGGCCGTGACCGTCAGGAACGCCAGCGCGAGCATCGACAAGGTGACGTGGCGGTACCAGGCGTCGTAGCGGCGGACCTGGTAGTGGTCCAGGCCGGTCTCGTTCTTGGCCGCCTGGAAGCATTCCTCGATCGCCCACCTGGCTCCGGCCACTGCGACCAGCTCGCGCCAGCGTAGTGCCGGCCGGGGCGTGGCAGGTGAAGAACGCCAGCTCCGCCCGCCCTTGTCGTTCCTGACCAGGGACCGGCGGACCAGCAGGTGACGCGACGGGGCTGGCGGTCGCGATCAGCGCCCAGTCATAGAACCGGCGTCCCTTGGCGCCCGTCGCCGCACGACAGCTGCTGCCACCCGGCGGCGGGCACCCTGGCCGCCAGCTCATCCGCGCGGTTCTGGCCGGCGGCGGTCGCCGCCGGGAAGCTCTTTGGCACCGCCAGCACGTAGCTGACGTCGTGTTCTTCCAGCCAGTCCCGCAGCGGGGTGTTCTGCCCGTAGGCCTCGTCGGCGGCTACCCAGCCGAACGGCATCCCGGCGCTCGATGGCGCGCTCGATCATCTGCCGGGCCAGCTCCGGCTTGGTCGCGAACTGCCGCGTCCTCGCCGATCCCGGCGGCCTGGCAGCGGTCCTGGTCCGCCGGTCCACGACCCCGGCAGGTACAGCTCCCGGTCGATCAGCGCCCGCCCGCCGCCCGGAACCGCGTAGGCCAGGAACACCCCGAGCTGGCAGTTCTCGATCCGGCCCGCAGTCCCGGAGTACTGCCGCTGCACGCCGGCCGACTTCGTCCCCTTCTTCAGGAACCCGGTCTCATCGGCCACCAGCACCCGCCCGGGCATCACCGAGCCCGCGCGACCACGTAAGCCCGCAGGTCATCGCGGACCTCGTCCGCGGACCAGGAGTAGAAGTTCAGCAGCCGCTGCATCCCGTCCGGCGTCGCGTCCCCGGCGAGCTCCGCGATCGTCCAGCCGTTCTTCCGCTCCGCAGCGCGACAGCAGCCCCAGCAGATACGCCCGCGCCCGCCTCCGCGACGCACGCCTGCGCGAACCGGCCGGCGATCCGCGCGAACACGTCATCGAACCCCGTCCGCCACGCCGCCAGGTCCAACCTGGGCGGCGCGGCCACCGCCCGATCCGAGAGTCCGTTCACACCTCGAAGACCTACGCGGTGGCCGCCCTCATGTCACGTCGCCACGCCGGGCAAGATCACGGGCTGCGGCTGTAGTACTAGTCGCCTAGGCCTTGACCCGGAGCGGATCTCTCGCGCGCCGGGTGGGCAATTGTCAGAGGGTGCTGATAGTATTCGAGTACATGTTCTAGGGAATTGGTGTCACCGGGATCACCTCAGGTCTTAGCTTCTGGCGCATAGAACTCCCCTTGCGGAGTCGTCTTCCCGGTTGATCGGCCTTCCCTTGGAGTAGGACGTCCGAGAGTGGCCGCAAACCGGTCCGGCCCCGAAGATCCGCAACCATTCGTAGAGCCTGTTGCCTGCCATAGCCCGGTGAGGAGGTGATGTCCCGGTGTCGGTTCCCGCTCCGCAGCCCGCCAGCGATCCTTCCGGCCAGCCCGGCGCGGCCACACCCCCAGGCCCGTCCGAGGCGGCCTCGCCTGGGCAGTGGTTCGCGCCCTTGTGCGGCCCGGCGAGTGGCGCCGACTCGGCCGCCCACACGGACCTGCCCGGCCAGCCAGACTCGGCGGGACAGCGGGGCCGGGCGAGCTTGGCTGATTCGCTGTCCGGTCCCGCCACTGCCGCCGCGCCACCGGCCCACACGGTCGGTCCTGCCTACTCGGACTGCAGCAGCTTCGCTCCGGCCGCAGACGGGCCGTTGTCGGCGGGTGAGGCGATGGACATGGTGCTGGCGGGGCTGGGGTGGCTGGCCCGTGCTGACGCGGCGTCGATGCCCGGTGCGGTACAGGCGCAGTGCCTGCAGGGCCTGGAACGCGCCCTATCCGTCCACGCCGCCGCGCGGGCCAGGGTGCTGGCGGCGTTCACGGCGCAGGGCTCCTACGAGGACGACGGGCAGGGGTCGCCGCGGACGTGGCTGACCTGGCAGACGAAGGTCACCCGCCCGGCCGCGTCCGGCGCGCTCGCGTCGATGCGGTCTCTGAGCGAGCACCCCGCCATCGCCGGCGCGCTGGCCAGCGGCGCGATCAGCGTGTCGTGGGGCCGGCAGATCACCGAGTGGACCGACCTGCTCCCCGCAGACTGCCGGGGGGATGCGGACGTGATCCTGCTCGCCGCCGCCGCCGGCGGCGCGGACCTGGCCGCCCTGGCCGAGCTGGCGGAAGAGATCCGGCGGCGGACCGCCCGCCCGGACCGCGACAGCGACGGCGGGTTCGCTGACCGGGGACTGCGGCTCGCCACGACGCTGGGCGGGGTGGGGAAGCTGCACGGTGACCTGACCGGCCGGTGCGCCGCCGCGCTGCACGAGGTCCTGGATTCACTCGGCAAGAAGGCCGGGCCGGAGGACAGCCGGACCGCCGCGCAGCGACGCCACGACGCCCTCGAGGAAGCGTGCCGCAGGCTGCTGGCCGCCGGCTGCCTGCCCGACCGGGCCGGGCAGCCTGCCCGCCTCCAGCTCCACCTCACCCTGCGCGACTTCCTCCACGGCACCGGCGGTGACGGACCAGGCGACGGCGGTCACGTCGGGGACGGCCCGGTGCTGCCCGGCCCCGCTGCCGGGCCGGGCGATGATTGCGACGCTGCCCTGGCCCCGATCGTCACTGGCCGTGTCGACCACGAGCTGCTCAACCGCCTCGCCGCCCAGCTGTTCAGGGCACCGGCCCGGTGGCCGGAGTACGACCCGGACCAGCGCCCGGGAGCCGGCCCGGCGGCGCCAGTGCCGATGCCGGCAGCGGCCACGGCGGCAGCAGTGGAAGCGATGGCTGCCGGGGCGGCGACGGCGGCGGTGACAGGCTGTCCAGGGCTGCGGCCCGGGAGCTGATCCTGCGCAACGCTGTCGCCCTGCTCTCCGGACCCGGCGGCCTCGCGTCGTGGCTGCGGACCGGCTCCCTGACTGGCGCGGCAGCGTCGATCAGCCTGCCGCTGGATGTCGGAGCGGTCACCGACCTCATCCCCGCCCACCTGCGCCGCGCCGTCATCGTCCGGGACCGGCACTGCGCCGCTCCCGGCTGCGACCAGCCGCCCGCTGCCTGCCAGGTGCACCACATCATCCCCCGCAGCAAGGGCGGCGCCACCAAATTGACGAACCTGCTGTTGCTGTGCTCGTTCCACCATCTGATCCTGATCCACCGGTGGGGCTGGACCATCACCCTGCACGCCGACGGCACCACCACCATGCAGAGCCCCGACCGCAGCCGGATCTACCACAGCCACAGCCCCCCAGCCAGCGCCGCGTGATGCGGGCCGGAGAGCTGTGCCGCGCCCTCACTGGCGCCGTGCCGAGAAAGGTGCGCTAAAGCCGAGCCTGTCTTCCTAGCCGCGGGACTGGAGCACGCCGTCAGTCCTGCGGCTCGGAAGACGTCTCGGGAGGCCGGCGTTGATCTGCCTCCTACACGCCCGCGATGGCGGCGATGGCGGCCAGTGTGGCCAGGAGGAAGGTCGTAATGGCGAGCAGGCCGTGCAGGACCGGGACGAGCGGCGCAAGCTGCCATCTCGGGCGCCTGGATGGAGCCGGCTCGGCGAGCATCCGAGCCAGCAGATCCTCGACCAGCTTGGTGGTCAGCGCCTCGTCCGCCAGCGTCTCGTCGAGCGTCTCGCCGGTGCGGCCGAACTGGCCGACGGCCGGGCTGGGGAGGCGCTCAGGCCGGCGAGCGGGATATGGAGTCCATACCGTGACCGTGGAGATACCGAGGCCGATCGCCGGGGCCAGGAGCCCGACCGATAGCCACGCAAGCGGATCGGCGCCCGAGATCAGGAAGCTGACCCAGCAGATGAAGCCCGCCAACGCGAGGCCGGCGTGCCCGAGCACCAGCGGCATCGAGATGGTGTCGAGCCGGGACGTGTCCGTCCGGGATCGGGCCGTGTCGAGCCGCGATCGGCGATCGCGGGCGCCGCCGCTGGCGAACCAGCTGCGTAGCATGTAGGCGCCGAGCACTTCCGCGAGCACCCAGCTGATCAGGGTGGCGACGCCCAGACTGTGGCCGGCGGGTGCCCTGGTGGCCGCTGACATTGCCCACGGGCAGCCGTGCAGGCAGCCGCGCAGGGAGTCGGCTGCCGGCCCGGCCCTGATCATGACCATGCTGGCCACCACTCCCGGCGTCTGGAGGTCACTCGCATCATCGCCGCGATCGCCTGCCCTCACAAGACGGGACTGGCCCGATCAGCTGGCGAGAGCCGGCCGCGCAGTGGTTGAGTCGGTCTGTGCGGCGCTCCCGCCGTGCACCGGCCGGAAAGAAGCCCCTACCACGATGAAATCACGCCTGATCGATGTGCCCGCGTTCGCAGCAGGAACTAAAAGGTCCGCCAGTCGAGATCGGGGTGACAGCCGCGAGCGAACCGAGCTAGCGTCATCGGCATGACTGTGAAACTGGTTGTCCTGTACACCCAACCGGACGACGCCGATGCGTTCGACCAGCACTACGCCGGAACGCACATGCCGCTGGTGGACAAGATCCCTGGCCTGCAGCGCACCGAGACCGGCAGGGTCGCGGCGGCCATCGACGGCGGCGAGAAGACCTACTACCGGATCACCGAGCTGTACTTCGCTGACCAGGGCGCCCTGCAGGCCGGGTTCGGCTCGGACGAGGGCAAGGCAACCGCGGCTGACTACCAGCAGATCGCTCCGCCCGGGTCGAGGATGTTCCTGGTGCCGGTCGACGACTAGCTGGTCAGCCGCCGGCGTGAGCCATGAAGCCGGCCCAGTTTCCGGCCAGGTGATACGTAGCCAGCGCGATCACCAGGCCCACGGCCAGGGCGGCGGTCAGCAGCAGCCACCGCCGCCCGGCCCCGGCCAGCGTGGTGCGCGCCCGGTCCCACCCGGCCGAGCGCGACGACAGCAGCCTCGGCAGCCGCGGCGCGTACCAGAGGACGTGGATGGCCGTCGCGCCGAACCAGAGCACGAAGAAGGCCTTGTGCAGGAACAGCCACGGCGACGGGCCAGGACCGACCAGAGCGAGGGCGACGCCGGAGCCGATCACGCCGACCGACGTCAGGATCACGACCGGCCCGAGCAGCCGCAGCAACAGCGCTGGCGGGCCCTTCCTGACGTACGGCGCTGAACCCGTGTAGTACCGGACGAACCGGTAGCCGGTCGAGCCCATCTTCAGCAGCACGGGGCCGATCAGCAGCATGCCGATAAAGAAGTGCTCGGTTAGCAGCTGGCGCTTGGCCAGGATGGTGACGCCCTCGGCGGCCAGCAGCAGGAGCAGGACCGCGCCGGTCATCGCGGTCAGCCGCTCATTGCCCTCGGCCCGCCCGGTCGCGTCGTCGGCGCCCCGCCGGTGCCGTGGCGCGGTCCGCACGCTCAACGCGACACCGCCGACCGGCCGCCCGCGCGGGCGGGGCGGGCCGGATCCCGCGGCCCGCCGGTCGGCACCCGGCGCTCGGCGTTTGAGGACTCCAGACGCAGCGCGAGCGTGGGGCACAGCCGCACCGCCCGCTTCGACAGCGCGGCCAGCTCGTGCGGCACGTCCCGGTCGGCCAGGATCGGATAGCCCCACTCGTCGAGTCCGATCAGCTCGGGCAGCATCTCGGCGCAGATCCCGTGCCCGGTGCAGGCGATCGGGTTGACGGCCAGACGGTGCTTCACTGCCAGACCTCCATATCCGTCGGGCGGGGGATGGGCAGCACGGCTGCCTGCTGGTGACCGTTCCTTGGCTGCGGGCCGTTCCTGGCCGACACGCAGACCCGGCGCGACACGTGCGACTTGACGTCGGTCGCGAAGGCGTCCAGCGCGGACCTGGCCAGCCGCACCGCGCCGTCCGGGTGCCGGCACGCGCCCCGGCCGATGACCGTCGACAGGCGCCGGTCAAGCCGCTCGAGCACCGGCCCCCTCGGCCGGCCGCTGGCCAGCTGGGCGAAGTCATCGGCGATGGCTGGCAGCCCGAACACGCACGGACCGCACTGGCCGGCTCCCTGACCGGCCAGCCAGGCCAGGACCCTGGCGGTCTCGCTCAGGCCGCAGGCGCCGGGCGGCAGGACGACAAGCACGCCAGCCCCGGGCGAGGCGCCGACCGCACGGAGACCGGTCGCGGCCATCGGCAGGCCGGCCACGTCCCGGCTGTCGTGCCAGGTGCCGAAGTAGCCGCCGATCAGCAGCGGCCCGCCATCCGGCGACGCGCCGCTCATCGCAAGCACGTCGGCGATCGGCGTGCCGAGCTCGATCTCGTAGACGCCGGGCGCCGCCACCGCGCCCGAGACCGTGGTCAGCATGGTTCCCGGTGCGTCAGCGAGCCCGGCCTGGCGGTACCAGGCCGGCCCGAACCGCGCGATCAGCGCGACGTGGGCCAGCGTCTCGACATTGTCAAGCAGCGTCGGGCGTTGCCCGACTCCCTTCTCGTATGGCCTTGGCGGCACGGCGGTCGGCCGGGCCTCGCCGCCGTTCAGCCAGCGCACGATCGAGGTTTCCTCGCTGGAAACGTAGTGGTGCGGGAGCCCGTGAACCTCGATCCTGACCGAGTCGAAGCCCGCCCGCTCGCGTTCGGCCACGGCGTCCGCCGCGATGGTCATCAGCCACTGCCTGCTCCGCGGCAGGCACAGGTGAACGGTCCCGGCTCCGATCGACGTCGCGGCCAGCACCGCGCCGTCGAGCACCAGGTGCGGGGCGCGGGCCAGCAGTGCCTTGTCCTTCTCGCTGGCCGGCTCGCTTTCCATGCCGTTGGCCACGACGACTGCCTGGCCGCGCCGGGAAGCCACCGAGCGCATCTTCACCCCGGTCGGGAAGCCCGCGCCGCCGCGACCGGTCAGCCCGGCCTGGGTGACCGCGTCGATCAGCGTGCCATGCCGCCCGGTGCCGTGCTGCGGCGGCGGGCCGTACCGGTCCAGGTGCTCGCGGAGCGTCGCCGGCTGGTCCGAGTCCTGCCAACCGGCCGTCAGCCTGCCGGACAGGCCGAGCCGGTCGGCCAGCATCGGGGCGGCGACGCCGCCGTGTCGTGTCATTCCTACTCCCCGTTCGCGGTGACCAGGCTGACCGTCCCGGTCACCACTGAGCCGCTGATCGTCAAGGTGAACTGCGCCTGCCGCTGGCCCGACTGGCCCGATACGGCCGCTATCAGGTCCTTACCCGCTAGCTGCACCACTGGCCCCGAGTAGCCCGACGCGGTTCCCGGCGGCCCGAGCCGCACCGTTCCGCCGGACAGGCTGACGCCGCCGCCCGATGGCGCTCCGCGCAAAATGATCACGAAGCTTTCCGCCGGGGCGGCGGTGGTGTGGCCGGTGATCGTGATCGTCCGCCGGTTCGGCGCCGGGGTGGCCACCGAGAGATGCCCGCGGAACGGCGTGTTCACCAGCCGGCCTGCCTGACCTGACTGACCTGACTGCCCGGACTGGCCGCCGCCCGAGGTCCCGGTCTGGCTCTGGCTGCCGAGGAGCGCGACGGGGGTCCCCGCCCGTCGCGCCCAGCCGGGCTGCAGCGGCCCGAAAAGCACGAATACCAGCGTCAACAGGGGCAGGAACGCCAGTGTCAGCAGGCCGGCCGCTCTGGTCAGAGCGTGCTCGGTCAGGGACAGGCGCCACCAGATCGCCCAGCCGACGGCAGCGACGCAGACGACGTTAATGCCGAGAACCCAAGCCAGGCGGGTGTCGGTACCGGTACCGAGCCCGTGCCACAGCGCGACCGGCCAGCTGACGTAGACGAGCAGGTGCACCAGTTGCCAGCTGCGGTGCTTCAGCCGGTCCCGGAGCAGGCTGGTGACAATGACGGCGAGCAGCAGGTCGAACGCGACCGCGCCCAGGCTCAGCCAGAGCGGCCGGTAAGGCGAGCTGAACGGGACGAACGCGGCGACCAGGCTGATCGCGGCATACGGGTCGAGAACGGTGGTCAGCACATGAACGCCGACCAGGGCGATCGAGGTCAGCGCGAGGTTCTTGTGCAGGCCCGCGGTGACCAGGCGCGGCCAGCGTACCGATGCGGCTCGCGACGTTCCGACGATGCCGAGCATCACCGTGCCGGTCAGCAGTACGAGCGCGACGATGCCGGTGGCCCTGGTCGAATACCAGAGCAGGCTGGACCCGCTGGTGAACGGGGCCGCGATCAGGTGCGCGGTGCTCATGATCCGCCGGAGGAGACGACCGGCGGCGCGCCCGTGTTGCCGGGCTGCTGGGCTGGCGGCGCGAGCCTGCGGTGATGGTGGTGGCGGGCCGATCCGGAGCGCTGACCCGACCCGGCGCCGGTGCCCTGAGCGCTGGAATGACCTGTCCTGGTGTGCGTGGTGGTGCCCGAACTGACCGAATGACCGGGCAGCGCGAACCCGAGCGCGCCGGCTAGCCCGAAGCTGGCGGCGCTGGCACCGCCGGCGATCCAGATCGACAGCCTGCGGGTGCGCGCGAGATGCTCGTCGCGGCGCGTGATGGCACTCTCGTGAGGCCAGCGCATGGGTTAGGTCCTCCTCGTGGGATCGGGCATCCATAGCCTGCCCGACTGAGCTTGGAGAACCGGTTCAGGAATTCTTCAGAATTGCTTAAGATCGCGGCCCGCGGCGGGGGAGAGTCCCGATCGGCGCGGGGCACGGTCGCGCGCGGCCGCCGGCACGTCAAGCGTGACGGTGAGCCCGCCACCCGGCGTTTCCGACAATTCCGCCGTTCCGCCATCCGAAGTAACAATCCGGTGGACGATCGCCAGGCCCAGCCCGGTGCCGCCTGGGGTGGCCGACACATAACGGCGGAAGGCGGCTCGCTGCTGCTGCGGGCCCATTCCTGGCCCGTTGTCGGACACCATGATCCGGATCCTGCTTCCGGTCGCGACGGCACTGACCTGGATCTGGCCGCCCGGCGGTACCGCTTCGAGGGCGTTGGCGAGCAGATTGTCCAGTATCTGCTCGAGGTGCCCCTCGCCCATCCTGGCTGAGAGCGACTCGGGCGCTGATCCGCTCAGGCCGACCGACTTCTCCTCGGCCGCGGGCCGCCATGCGGCCGAACGGTCCTTGATCACCGTCTCGACCGGCACCGCTACCGGGGCCGTGGTCACGTTCTCCGCGCGTGCGACGGCCAGCAGCCCATCGACCATCCGGGACAGCCTGGCGACCTCCTCCTGCGCTCCGGCTAGCTCATCGGCCAGCGGGGCTGGCGTCTCCTGGGCGAGCACGTCGAGGCGCAGCCGCAGCGCGGCCAGCGGCGTGCGGAGCTGATGCGAGACGTCGGCCATCATCGCCTGGTGTCCGCTGACCAGTGCTTCGAGCCGGGCCGCCATCCGGTTGAAGTTCGTCGCCAGCCTGCGCACTTCAGCCGGGCCGGTCCCCCCAGGTGCCCTGGTCTCGAAGTTGCCGTCGCCGAGGTGCTGCGCGGCCGCCTCCAGGGCGCCGAGGGGCCGGCTGACCCAGCGCGCGAGCGCGGTGGCGATGAGCGCCGCCGCCAGCAGCCCGGCGATCGCGACCAGCGCGAGCCAGGCCCGCAGCACGCCCAGCCGGTGGTCCAGCGATTCGGTCGACCTGGACAGGTAGACGGTGCCGAGCCGGACCAGACCGGAGTCGCTCGTCACCGGCCTGACCACGAGGATCCGTTCCGCGGTGGGATAGGTGTGCGTGGCCGGGTCGGTGCGGGCCTGCCTGACCAGCGCGGCGGACACGCCGGGGACCGACGAGACGCCGGCCACGAGGCGGCCGGCCGTGTTGTAGACGGCGACCAGGTCGCCACGGCGCCGCAGGCCGGCGATCGCCTTGGCCAGCGGCGCGCCAGCCGAGTGATCGCCGAGGAACTCCTCGGCGACGCTCGATACCGTCGCCGAGGCCGCGATCGAGTCGTCGTGGAAGTCATGCCGGTCCTGGCTGGCCGTGAGCAGGCCGAGCGGCACGGCCACGACGCCGAGGAGCACCGCGACCAGCGCGATGACGATCAGCGCGATCCTGCGCGCCATCAGACCTCGCCGAGCCTGAACCCGCGGCCGTAGACCGTCTCGATCAGGCCGGGAACCCCCAGCTTGCGGCGCAGCGCGGCGACGTGAACGTCGAGCACCTTGGTCGGCCCGTACCAGTGCGAGTCCCAGGCCGACTCGAGCACCTCCTGGCGGCCGACGACCCGGCCCGGGTCGAGGGCGAGGCACTCGAGTATGTCGAATTCCTTGGGCGTCAGCGCCACCTCCTGCGCGTTGACCGTCACCTTCTTGGTGCGCAGGTCCACGGTCAGGGGACCGTGCCTGATCAGCTCACCGCCCGGCCGCACCCGGCGCAGCACGGCCCGGATCCTGGCCTGGAGCTCGGCCAGCCCGAACGGCTTGACCAGGTAGTCGTCGGCGCCCGCGTCGAGGGCGTTGACGCGATCGGATTCCTCGCCGTACGCGGTGACGACGATGATCGCGACCGCGGAGCGCTCGCGAAGCTTGCGGCAGACGTCCACGCCGTCGCCGTCCGGGCAGCTCGAGGTCGAGCAGGACCACGTCGGGAACGCTCCTGGCGAGCGCCTCGCCGCCCGTCGTCACGTGCTGGACCTGGTATCCGCCCCTGGTCAGGCCGCGGACGAGCTGAGTCGCGATGCCAAGGTCGTCCTCGACGATGAGCACGCTCGGACCCGAGCCGGACGCGGCCGGCTCGTGCGCGGCAGTTGGTGCTGTCATGTGACCGAGGTTAGGGCAGGTGTCAGGGCCGGCGGATCCTTACTCGGTGGGAGCCCCAGGCGGCGGCGTCGGCACGGTCACGGCGTGATGCAGGCCGAATCCCCAGTTGAGCAGGCGGGAAGCGTCGGCGAAGATCGCGCCGGTCTTGGACGGCGAGCTGTCAAGCACGACGCCGATCAGCACCCGCTTCTTGTGGACGGCCTCGAACAGCAGGCACTCGCCGGCCGCCGGGGTCCAGCCGGTCTTGATCCCGATCACGCCGGGATAGCTGCCCAGCAGCAGGTTCGTGTTCAGCCAGAAGTAGCGATGGTGATGCGGTCCGGCCCGCAGCAGGTACCGCTTCTGCCTGACCACGTCACGGAAGACCGGCCGCCTCATCGCCGCCTCGCCGAGCAGCAGCAGGTTCCGCGGGGTCGAGACGTCGCTCGACGGGACTCCGTCGAAGTTGGAGAAGTGCGTGCCGACCAGATGCAGCCGCCTGGCGTTCGCGTTCATCTTGCCCACGAAGGCGCGCCAGCCTGGGCCGTAGCTGTTGGCCAGGGCCAGGGCGGCGTCGGCGCCCGACGGCAGCAGCATCGCGGAGAGCAGCTGCCTGGCCGTCAGCACGTCACCGACCTTCAGCCCGGCGCCCTGGATGCAGCAGCCGAGGTAGGCCTCGTCGGCCCGGGTAATCCTGATCCGCCTGCGGAGGTCACCGGACCGCACCACGACCAGCGCGGTCATCACCTTGGTCAGGCTGGCGATCGGGCGCGGGCTGTACTGCCGGCGTCCCCACAGCTGCTTGCCCGTCGTCCCGCTAGCCAGCTCGGCCGCGTACGCGGCGATGGACCGCGGCTGGTGGCTCGCGACGGCCCGGCCCGTGCTGACCATAGCCGTGCTGGCCAGAGCTGGGCCGATGGGCGCCGCGACGGCGGCGGCGAGGACGGCCAGGCAGCCAGCCAAGATCGCGGAACCGAACCGCAGGCCGGATCGGGACATGGCACTCCTGCAGGGCATATGGCGCTCCTAAGGGCACAGAGCATTGCGGCGGGACATTACCAGCCGGCCGGCAGCGGCATTCCCTCGGTATACCCGGCCGCGCTCTGGACTCCTACGACGGCGAGTTCGTGCAGTTCGGCGAGATCGGCCGCGCCGGCGTAGGTGCAGGCGCTCCGCAGGCCGGCGATGATGCCGTCGATCAGGTCCTCGACGCCGGGGCGCAGCGGATCGAGGTACATCCGCGACGTCGAGATCCCCTCGTCGAACAGCTCCTTGCGGGCCCGCTCGAACGGCGAGTCCGCCGCTGACCGGAGCCGGACCGCACGGGCCGACGCCATGCCGAAGCTCTCCTTGTACAGCTTGCCCTGCGGGTCACGGTAGACGTCGCCGGGCGACTCGCAGGTGCCGGCGAACCAGGAGCCGATCATCACGCTCGACGCGCCGGCGGCGAGCGCCAGCGCGACGTCCCTCGGGTGCCGGACACCGCCGTCCGCCCAGATGTGGCGGCCTAGCCTGCGCGCCTCGGCGGCGCACTCCAGCACCGCGCTGAACTGGGGCCGGCCGACTCCCGTCCGCATCCTGGTGGTGCACATCGCGCCCGGACCCACGCCGACCTTGACGATGTCGGCGCCGGCCTCGATCAGGTCGGCGGTCCCGGCGGCGGTGACGACGTTGCCGGCCACCACGGGCACCGACGGCGACACCGAGCGCACCTCCTTCAGGGCCCAGATCATCTTCTCCTGGTGCCCGTGCGCGGTATCCACGACCAGCAGGTCGGACCCGGCCGCGAGCAGCTGCCTGGCCCGCTCGGCGACATCGCCGTTGATGCCGAGCGCGGTGCCGACCCGCAGCCGGCCCGCGGCGTCGGTGGCCGGCTCGTAGATGGTCGCGCGGAGCGCGCCGGTGCGGGTGAGGATGCCGACGCAGCGGCCGTCCTCGCCGACCACCGGCGCGAGCTTGTGCCGCCCGGCCTGCAGCAGCCCGAAGGCCCGCTCCGGATCGACGCCGGCGGGCAGCGTGACCAGCTCCGCTGACATCACCTGGTGCAGCTGGGTGAACCGGTCCACTCCGGTGCAGTCGGCCTCGGTGACCACGCCCACTGGCCGCCGGCCGTCGGCGATGACCACGATGCCGCCGTGCGCGCGCTTGAGCAGCAGGCTGAGCGCGTGGCCGGTCGTGGCGTCGGGACCCAGGGTCAGCGGCGTGTCGTAGATCAGGTCCCGGCTCTTGATCCAGGAGATGACCTCGGCGACGACGGGGACCGGGATGTCCTGCGGCAGCACGGCGAGCGCGCCACGGCGGGCGACCGTCTCGGCCATCCGGCGGCCGGCCACCGCCGTCATGTTGGCGACCACGATCGGGATCGTCGTGCCGCTGCCGTCCAGAGACCGGAGATCGACGTCGTTGCGTGAGGTCACCGCTGAGCGGTTCGGCACCAGGAAGACGTCGCTGTAGGTGAGGTCATAGCCAGGTTCAGAGATCAAGCGCACCTTGCGATTCTGCCCCCGGGAGCGGGCTAGTCCCGCATCAGGAGCCGAGAACCTGCCGAAGATAGTCGTTGCCGAACCTGCGTTCCGGGTCGAGCTTGTCCCGCAGGGCCACGAAATCGCCGAACCTCGGGTACACGCCGCGCAGGTATCCGGCGTCCCTGGTGTGCATCTTGCCCCAGTGCGGCCGGCCGCCGACGGCGGTCATGATCGCCTCGGTGTCGCGGAAGTAATCCTCGTGCGGTGCCGGGTGATAGACGTGGAAGGCGATGTAGGCGCTGTCCCGGCCGCTCGCCGTGGAGAGCCACAGGTCGTCGGCGGGGGCGACGCGAACCTCGATCGGGAAGCTGATCCGCCAGTCCCGGCGGTGCAGCAGGTCACGCACCTCGCCGAGCACGTCGGCCAGGTGCTCCCTCGGAACGGCATACTCCTGTTCCTTGAACCGGACCCGGCGCGGGCTGGTGAACACCTTGTACGGCGCGTCGGTATAGCTGCGCGCGCTGAGCGCGCGGCTGGCCGCCGAGTTCACCGCCGGGATCGCGGCCGGAGCCAGGTAGCCGAGACGGCAGGTCGCCTCGAATAGCGAGTTGGACAGGAACTCGTCGTCCAGCCAGTGCCGCCACCGGCTGAGCGGCCGGGCCGGCCCGGCCGACCGGTTGTTGCGCTTGGTCAGGCAGCCTTCGCTGTGCGGGAACCAGAAGAACTCGAAGTGCTCATTCGCGGTAGTCAGCTCCGGCAGCCTGGAGATCACCTCGGACCAGCGCATCGGCTCCTCGCGGGCGGTCAGCAGGAAACCGGGCTCGGCCCGCAGCGTGACGGCCGTCACCAGCCCGAGCGCGCCCAGGCCGACCCTGGCCGCGTCGAACAGGCCGGCCCGCGGGTCGTCGGCCGAGCAGGTGACGATGCTGCCGTCGGCGAGCACCAGCTCAAGGCCGGCGATCTGCGCGGCCATGCTCCCGCTGTCGCGGCCCGTCCCGTGCGTTCCGGTCTGGGTCGCGCCCGCGACGGTCTGTACCTGGATGTCGCCCATGTTGGTCAGGGACAGGCCCCGCGCGTGCAGCTCGGCGTTGAGCCGGTGCAGCGGGCAGCCGGCCTCGACCGTGACCAGGCCCGCTTCGGCGTCGACCGACCTGATCGCGGTGAGGCCGCCCGGGTTCAGCAGCACGCCGTCGGTACTGGCCGTCGGGGTGAACGAGTGCCCGCTGCCGGTCATCCTGACCGGCAGCCCGTCGGCGGCCGCCCTGGTCACCTCGTCGGCGACCTCGGCCGCCGACCTCGGGGTCCGCACCCGGGCGGGCCTGGCCGTCACATTGCCGGCCCAGTTCCGCCAGGCACCTGCGTTATCCCTGCTCATCGGGGGTTGTCCTTTCCGGCTCGGTCCTGAGCCTGGCGAGCCCGGCGACGCAGATCAGGACGCCGGCGGCGCCGCAGCACGCGGCGAAAGCAAAGGTCGGACGCGCCCCGTGCGCGTCGATGATGTGGCCGGCGACCGCCGAGCCAAGCGCTACGCCGACCGAGATGGTCGAGCTCAGCCAGGCCATCGCCTCGGTCCTGCGGTGCGGCGGTGCCTGCCGCTCGAGGATGGCGTAGCCGGCCATCAGGGTCGGCGAGATGGCCAGCCCGGCGACGAACCCGACCGCGTCAAGCGCCAGCAGTCCTGGCACAGCCCAGAAAGCCGACACGCCAGCCACGGTCAGCGCGGCCGTGATGGTGAACCGGCGCCCGATCGGCGCCCGCCAGTGCCGGGACCCGTACCACAGTCCGCCGACGGCACTGCCGAGCGCGTAGGTCCCGAGGATCACGCCCGCCACGGGGCGGTGCCCGAGTTCGGTCGCGAAGGCGACCGTGCTGAGGTCGATCGAGGAGAACATCGCGCCGATCAGCAGGAAGGCCGGAGCGAGTGTCGCCAGGCCGGCCGCCGGCAGCCGGATCCTGGTTATCCGCAGCGGCTCGCTAGCCGGAGCAAACCGCGCTGGCCGCGGCTTGAGCGCGGGCTCGGTCCGGCGCTGGAGGGCGAACAGCACGGTCCCGCCGATGCAGAGCAGGATCGCGGCGACGATGCCGGACGCCGGGATGAACTGAGTGGCTAGCAAGGTCACCAGGGCCGGCCCGATCACGAAGATGAGCTCGTCGTTGACCGACTCGAGCGCGAAGGCCGTGTGCAGCCGCCGCTCGTCGCCGTCGACGAGGGTGCTCCACCGGGTGCGGACCATCGTGCCGACCGACGGCATCGACGCCCCGGCCAGGATGCCGGTCACCAGCAGGGTCCAGAAGGGGGTGCCAAGCTCGGCGCACGCGATGAACACCGAGCTGCTGAGCGCGAAGACGGCGGCCTGCACCAGGAGCACCCGGCGCTGGCCGAGCCGGTCGGCGCGCTGGGCGATAACCGGCCCGAAGACGGCGTAGCCGATCGAGCCGGCCGCCGCGACCACTCCGGCCTGACCGTAATGGCCCGTCAGCAGCGCGATCAGCAGCACGGTGCCGAGCCCGTACATGGACATAGACATCCGGCCGACGAATCCGGCCGAGGAGAAGGCGAGGGCGCCGGGGGTGCGCAGCAGCTCGAGGTAGGAGTTACGGCTCGGGGCCGATCGGCGATCCCGGCCACCCCGCCGGGCACGCAACTGCGTCATTCGGTCCGACCTCCCACCTGACCGTATAGGGTACGACGAGGTATTTTGTCCACCGGGGGCCGTCATGTTGCCGGCCGCGTGGTGACCTTTGGTAGTGGTGCGCAGCGCGGCCGCGCAGCTAAAATAGGGATGGACATGAGACCCTGGGCTGAGCGCGTTTACCGCCGTGCCGGTCGGGTGTATCTCGGCACGGTGCGTGCCGCCGCCCAGGCCACCTCCGCGCTGCCCAGGTCGGCGATTACCGCGTGCGGAGCGATCCTGGCCGGTATCGCCGTGGTCGCCGCTCTCACGGCAGGCGGCGTGACCGCCCACTCGAGCGTGACCGCGGACTCCGGGCAGGCGCGCGCAACCGGTGTCATCCCGCGCGGGGTCCCGGCAGGTAAGCCGGGCAGCTTCAGCGGGATTGTCCTGCCTGACCTGCTGATCGTGAAGCCCAGCGGCCTGACCAGCAGCGACATGGCTGGCCTGCGAGCGATCCGCGGCGTCAGGAAGATGATCAGCTTCGACGGAGCGCAGATCACCGTGGCCGGCCGGCCAGCCAGCGTCATCGGCGTCAGCCCGGGCCAGTTCAGGTCGTGGGTGCCGCTGCGGGCAGCGTCCGATCAGTCACTGTGGACCAGGCTGGCCATCGGTGACTTCGTCGCGTCCAGCCCGGCCGCGGCCCAGCTCAGGCTGACCGGAGGCGCCAGCTACCGGCTGACCGGGCAGTCGGCCGCCGAGATCTCCTACGGCGGGTCGGCAGGCCTGCACATCGCGGGCGTTGACCTGCTGGTGAATCAGGCCGTGTCCAGCAAGCTCGGCCTGGTGCACAAGGTGGCGGCGCTGATCAGCGCGCCCGGACCGAGCATCGCCGCGCTGACGGCGCGGGTGCACAAGGTGCTCGGTCGCGGCGCCAGGGTGGTCGACCTGCGGGCCCAGCGGCACGGTCCGCCATCCCGCGCTATCCAGCCGGCCCAGATCGGCAGCTACCTCCAGCTGTTCCAGGCCTCGGCCGCGAAGTACTGTCCGGCCATGTCCTGGACGGTGCTGGCGGCCATCGGCCAGATCGAGAGCGCCGACGGTCAGGACATGGGCCCGTCGAGCGCCGGCGCGCTCGGTCCGATGCAATTCATGCCGGCCACCTGGGCGGCCTGGGGAATCGACGGGTTCGGGCCGCCGGGCCCGCCCGACATCATGAACCCGTTCGACGCCGTGGCGTCTGCGGCCAGGATGCTCTGCGCGGACGGCGCCTCCTCCGGCACGCAGGCCGGGCTGCGCCAGGCGATCTTCGCCTACAACCACGCCGACTGGTATGTGAACGAGGTCCTCGCGCTGGCGGCGCAGTACGCCGCCGGGTACCGCGCCTGATTGGATGGCGGCATGGCCACCGACGCTGCTTTCCTGCTGGTCTCTTTCGGCGGTCCCGAGGGTCCGGGGGACGTCATGCCGTTCCTGCGCAACGTCACCGCGGGCCGCGATGTGCCGGACGACAGGCTGGCTGCGGTAGCCGAGCACTATTACCTGTTCGGCGGAGTCAGCCCGATCAACGCGCAGTGCCGCGAACTGGCCGACGCCATCGGGAAGGAGTTCGCCGCCAGCGGCATCGACCTCCCGGTGTACTGGGGGAACCGCAACTGGCAGCCGTACCTGGCCGACACGATGCGGGCGATGGCCGGTGACGGCGTGACCCAGGCGATCGCGTGCGCGACGTCCGCCTACAGCTCGTTCTCGAGCTGCCGCCAGTACCTGGACGACATCGACCGGGCCAGGGCCGCCGTCGGCCCGCGCGCGCCGCGGGTGGTCAAGATCCCGCCTTACTACCGGCACCCGGGCTTCATCGGGTCGTTCGCCGATGCCGCCCGGCGCGCGCTGGCCTCACTTCCGGCCGGGACCGCGGACGGCGCCGGGCTGGTCTTTACCGCGCACAGCATTCCCGAGTCGATGGCTGCGGTTAGCGGTCCGGACGGGGGAGCGTACCCGGCCCAGCTGGCCGAGGTAGCCGCTCTCGTGGCCGCCGAGCTCGGCCGGACCACGTGGCGGCTGGCCTACCAGAGCCGCAGCGGTCCACCGTCGGTCCGATGGCTGGGACCCGACATCAGTGACTGCCTCGCGGACCTGGCCCTGGCCGGCTCGCGGGCGGTGGTGGTCGTGCCGATCGGCTTCGTCAGCGATCACATGGAGGTCAGGTATGACCTGGACGTGGAGGCCGCGGAGACGGCTGGCCGGCTTGGCCTGGCGATGGCGCGGGCCGCGACGCCCGGCACTGACCCCCGGTTCGTCTCCATGATCTCGGCGCTGGTCAGGGATTACGGCGCGGCCGGGCCGGGTGACGCCGTCGACGCACTTGGCCCGCAGGCACTGGCTTTCTGCCGGGAAGGATGCTGCGGCGCCGGGCCGGACCGGTCGGGCGGCCGGGCCCTGGCCGGCTCATGACCGCGTCCGATCTGCTCGACCTGGCCGTCGCGGTCGCGCGCGAGGCAGGCGAGATGCTGGCCGCCCGGCACGGCCGGCCCGCCGTCGTCGGCACCAAGACCAGCCCGACCGACATCGTGACCGAGATGGACCAGGCCGCGGAGCGGCTGATCAGGGCGAGGATCCTGGCCGCGCGGCCGGATGACGCGATTCTGGGCGAGGAAGGCGGTCAGACCGGGGGGAACGCACCGGTTCGGTGGATTGTGGACCCCCTGGACGGGACCGTCAACTACCTGTACGGCCTGCCCGACTGGGCGGTCAGTATTGCCGCAGAAGTCGGCGGCCAGGTGCGGGCCGGAGTAGTCTGCGTGCCGCGACGGGATGCGATCTTCGGTGCGGTGCTCGGCGGAGGCGCCTGGCGGGCCAGCCTCACGGGCGCCGGGACCCAGACACTGGCCTGCAACGCGGACGTTCCGCTGTCGCGGGCGCTGATCGCGACGGGTTTCGGCTACGAGCGGGCTCGGCGGCTGGTGCAAGGCGAGGTGCTTAGTGCCATCCTGCCGCGGGTAAGGGACATCCGGCGCAACGGAGCCTGCGCGGTCGATCTGTGCTCGCTGGCCGCCGGGAACGTAGATGGCTACTACGAGCGTGGCGTGCAGTACTGGGATATCGCCGCGGGTAGCCTCATCGCCCGCGAGGCCGGGGCAGTGGTCGGCGGGCTGGCCGGGAAGCCGGCCGGTCCGTCGATGACGCTCGGCGGCGGGCCGGGGCTCTTCGCGGAGCTGCATGACCTGCTGCTGAGCCTCGACGCCGAGCGCGATGCATGACCTGTCTCGATGGGCGGATGCGGTAGTTAACAGTGATCTAAGAGTAAATCGGTGCGACACGAACCGCCGGTGAGGTCCGCTGCGTGTACCTCGGACGGGGACGTGACAGAATTCCCCGCCGGATTCGGGCACAACCTGAGCCTCGAAAGCGTTGCACTCGCGCGACGACATTTAACGATGGAGGAGTAAGGCCACCATGGCTACCGACTACGACAGCCCTAGGAAGACTGACGAAGAGCTAACAGAGGACAGCCTGCAGGAACTTCAGGCGCGCCGGATGGATAAGTCGTCGACGTCGATCGACCTCGACCCAGATGACGTTGCCGAGTCGCTTGAGCTGCCCGGGGCGGACCTGTCGAATGAGGAATTGTCGTTCCGGGTGATTCCGCGGCAGGCCGACGAGTTCACCTGCTCGAGTTGCTTCCTTGTGCACCACAGGAGTCAGCTCGCTGAGACCCGCAAGGGTGAGCCGATCTGCCGGGAGTGCGCGGCCTGAGCCGGTGACGGTCCCGCCTCGCCAGGCGTACGGCCAGTCACCGTTGTGGCCAGGCCGTGCGCTCGTTGCTGCGCGGATCCTCGCTGACGCTGCTGCCGCCGGCGTCGAACACCCGGACCGGGCGGCTCGCGTCGTACGCGGCCCAGCCTGGCTCGCCTGAGGCGGCGAACCTGGCCCACGCCGCATGCATCTCCTCCGCCAGGTCCTGCGGAGCGTCGGGTCCGGCGATCAGCTCGGCCCCCTCCGCCGTCAGGTTGTCGAAGACGAACGGCACGTCCAGTCCGTGTCCGGCCCCGACCTGCGGGTGCCGCCAGGCGAACTCGTAGAAATACGTGGCGGCCGGGGCGCCGGCCCGCGCCTCCGCCACCGCGAGGGCGGGAAGCAGGAAGAACCGGTCCGTCAGCAGCGCGGCGAGCAGGTCGCCAGGGGATGTCCGTGGCCGGCTCGCCCGGTAGGTCGCGATCACGTCCGCCGTCGCGCCGACCGCGCCCGCCATGCTCGTCAGCACCTCCTCGGTGACCAGAGCCGCCATTCCCGACGGGACCAGGAAGGTGCGGAACTCGTCGGAGTTGGTCCCGATCAGCAGCGGCACCGACGAGCTCCGGCCGGCGGCGATGGCGGCGAGCGGGTGCTCGGGCAGCGTGTCGCCGTCGATCACGGGCATGAACGGCATCGTGCTGGCCACGATGCTGGCCCCGAACCGGGCCGGATCGGGGCTGGCGGCGAGGGCGTCCCGGACGGCGGCCTGAGCCGCGATCAGCGCGGGCCGATCGACCTGCGCGAGGCGGTCGGCGGTGACGGTCGTGCTCAGCACCCGGCCTAGCTCCGCCGTGACCAGGGCGGCGTCGGCCGGGGCGGCCGCCGCCTGGGCGGCGCCGCTTTGCGCGATCGCCCGGGCGAACAGGCCGTCGGCGGCCGGCATCGCGAGCAGGGTGACGACGCTCATAGCGCCCGCGGACTCGCCGAAGATCGTCACGTTGGCCGGATCGCCGCCGAACGCGCTGATGTTGTCCCGCACCCATTCCAGGGCGGCGACCTGGTCGAGCAGCCCGCGGTTGGCCGGCGCACCAGGGAGCAGGGCGAATCCGTCGATTCCGAGCCGGTAGTTGATGCTGACCAGCACGACCCCGTCCCTGGCGAACGCGGAGCCGTCGTACAGCGGGATAGCCGAGTTGCCGTTGGCGAAAGCGCCGCCGTGGATCCAGACCATGACCGGCAGCCCGGCGCCAGCAGGACCGGGCGAGGCGGGCGTCCAGACGTTCAGGTTCAGCCAGTCGTCGCCCTCGATATTAGGCTCGGCGAAAATGGTGTCGAAGGGCGCCGGGTAGTCAGGCTTAGGTGGCGTGGGGCCGTACGCGATCGCGTCCCTGGTGCCGTCCCACGGCTGCGGCGGCACCGGGGCCTGGAATCGCAGCGGGCCGGTCGGACTCGCGGCGTAGGGAATGCCGAGGAAGCTGGCGACGCCGTCACGGACCTGGCCACGCAGCGTCCCGTACTTGGTCGCAATAGTTTGGTCCATGTACCGCACTCTGCCACAGATCGGCGACGGGGCATGATGGTCTCCATGCCAGTGGACCGCCGGACCAGAACCGCGCTGCTGCTGCCGGCGCTCGTGCTCGCGATGATGACCCTGCCGGGATGCTCCCCGGGACGCACGCCGGCCGGGATCGGCCTGCAGCACCCGGCCGGGCTCGCCAGGCGGGTCGCCGGCGCCGAGCGCCGCCCCGGTGCCGCGGCCCAGGCACGTCGTGGTCGTGATGCTGGAGAACCACGCGTACTCCAGCATCATCGGCGCTGCGCAAGCCCCGTATATCAATGCGCTGGCACGCCAGGGCGCGCTGTTCACCCGCTCCTACGCGGTCACGCATCCGAGCGAGCCCAATTACCTGGCCCTGTTCTCGGGCAGTACGCACGGCGTCACCAGCGACCAGTGCCCGACCACGCTGCACGCCCCGAACCTGGCCAGCGACCTGATCGCCGCGGGCGACACCTTCACCGGTTACGCCGAGGAACTGCCCGCACCCGGATCGCAGGTATGTGACCAGGGCGGTTACGCGCGAAAGCACGTCCCGTGGACGGATTTCACCAATGTTCCCCGCGCCGTGAACCAGCCGTTCACCCGGTTCGCGGCGACCAGTTTCGCCAGCCTCCCGACCGTGTCCTTCGTCATTCCCAACCTGTGCCACGACATGCACGACTGCTCGGTCGCCACGGGTGACGCGTGGCTGCACGCGCACCTGGCCGGCTACGCCCGGTGGGCGATGACTCATGACAGCCTGCTGATCGTGACGTGGGACGAGGACGACGGCAGTCAGACCAATCACATCGCCACGATCTTCGTCGGCCAGCAGGTGCGGCCGGGCCGGTACGGTGTGCCGATCAATCATTACAACGTGCTGCGGACGATCGAGCAGGCCTACGGCCTGCCCCACCGCGGCGAGGCCGCGACGCACTACCCGATCACGTCGGTCTGGCGGCCCGCCCGCTAGCGGCAGGAAGGCAGGAGAGCCGGTGGCGGGCTACGCGGACGTGATCTTCGGGGGCGGCGCGATCTATACGGCCGATCCAGACGGCCGGCGGCTGGTCCCGGCGACCGCGGCCGACGGGCGGCCGGCCACCGCGGTCGCGGTCGCCGGCGGCTCCGTGGTCGCGGTCGGCGCGGCCGACGACGCCGCCGTCCTCGCTGGCCCGCAGACCGAGTTCGCTGACCTGCGCGGCCGGGCGCTGGTGCCGGGGTTCCAGGACGCGCACGTCCACCCGGCCTTCGCCGGCGTCACGATGATCGGATGCAACCTGATCGGCGCCGCGACGCTCGACGAGGCGATCGCGCGGATCGGCGCCTACGCCGCGGCTCACCCCGAGAAGGAATGGATCTCGGGCAGCGGCTGGCGGATGGAATGGTTCGAGGCCGGGACGCCGAGCCGGCAGCTGCTTGACCGGCTGGCCGGCGGGCGGCCCGCGTTCCTGCTCAACCGGGACGGGCACGGCGGATGGGCCAGCACCCGCGCGCTCGAGCTGGCCGGATTCGACGCTCGCACCCCCGACCCGGTCGACGGCCGGTTCGAGCGCGAGCCGGACGGGGGCCTGCAGGGCACCGTGCACGAGGGTGCGGCCGACCTGGTCGGCGCGTTCGTGCCGAAACCGATGTTCGAGGAGCGGCTGGCCGGGCTGCTGCTCGCCCAGCGGCACCTGCACGAGCGCGGGATCACGGCCTGGCAGGACGCGATCATCGGGTCGTATCTGGGCTCGCAGGACCCGCTGCCGGTCTACCTGGCCGCGGCGCGGTCCGGTCAGCTCACAGCCCGGGTGCGGGGCGCGCTGTGGTGGGAGCGGAGCCGGGGAGCGGACCAGATCGACGAGCTGCTCGGGCGGCGTGAGGCCGGCCAGGCGGGCCGGTTCCTGGCCCGCACGGTGAAGATCATGCAGGACGGCGTGGCCGAGAACTTCACCGCCGGCCTGCTCGAGCCCTACCTGGATTCGTGCGGCTGCCAGACCGCCGGGCGCGGCCTGTCTCATGTGGACCCCGAGGAGCTCCGCGCGCACGTGACCGCGCTCGACGCGCTCGGCTTCCAGGTGCATTTCCACGCCATCGGCGACCGGGCGGTGCGCGAGTGCCTGGACGCGGTCGCGGCCGCCCGCGCCGCCAACGGGGGCAACGACCACCGGCACCACATCGCCCACCTGCAGATGGTGCACCCCGACGATGTGCCCAGGTTCGCCCGGCTCGGCGTCGCGGGCAACATGCAGGCGCTGTGGGCCGCGCACGAGCCGCAGCTAGACGAGCTCACCCTGCCGTTCATCGCTCCTGAGCTCGCGGCCCGCCAGTACGTCTTCGCTGACCTGCTGCGCTCGGGTGCCCGGCTGGCCGCGGGCAGCGACTGGGCGGTCAGCAGCGCCAGCCCGCTGCGCGCGATCCACGTGGCGGTGAACAGGTCCCTGTACGGCGCCCGCGCCGAGCCGCTGCTGCCGGGCCAGGCGCTCGAGCTGGCCGAGGCGATGGCGGCCTACACGACCGGGTCGGCGTTCGTGAACCACCTGGACGACGTGACCGGCTCGATCGAGCCGGGAAATCTGGCCGACCTGGTCGTGCTCGACCGCGATCCGTTCACGCTCCCGCCGGACGAGATCGCGGCGACCTCGGTGCTCGCTACCTACGTCGAGGGTGCCGCGGTGTACCAGCACCCCGCCTTCGGCTGATACTGGCACTCTGGTCAAGGCGCCGGAAACGAGGAGGACCCCCTGATGAACACGACGGATTCACAGCCGGCCTCCGCCGCCGACCTCGGCCGGCTCGCCGACCGGGCGCTGTTCATCCGGCTGGAGACGCTGCGGCTGACCAGGATCGCCGGGGCGGGACATTACAGCGGCACGTTCTCGGCCGCCGAGTTGCTCGCCGCGCTCTACTACCACCAGCTCAGGATCGATCCCGTCCGGCCGGGCTGGCCGGACCGGGACCGGTTCGTCCTGTCCAAGGGGCACGCCGCGATCGGCCTGTACCCGGTGCTCGCCGATCTTGGCTACTTCGACCCGGCCGAGCTGGACAGCTACACCAGGCTCGGCAGCCCGTTCGGCGACCATCCGGACATGCGGAAGATCGCCGGGATCGACTTCAGCTCGGGATCGCTCGGCCATGGCCTGTCGATCGGCCTCGGGATGGCGCTCGGGGGCCGGATCCAGCGGCGCCACTTCCGGGTCTATGTCATGGTCGGCGACGGCGAGCTGGCCGAAGGGCAGATCTGGGAGGCCGTGATGGCGGCGAGTCATTTCGGGCTCGGGTCGCTGGTGTGCATCGTGGACCGCAACCAGCTCTGCATCGACGGGCCGACCGAGGAGGTGATGTCGGTCGAGCCGCTGGACGAGCGGTTCGCCGCCTTCGGCTGGGAGGTCCAGCGGATCGACGGCCACGACCTGACCGCGATCCTCGGCGCGTTCGCTCAGCTCGGGCCGCCCGGCCCTGGCCGCCCGCAGGTCATCATCGCCGACACGGTGAAAGGCAAGGGCGTCAGCCGGATGGAGCTCGACGTCAACTGGCACGTGGGCAATCTCGGCCCGCACGACTACGAGGCCGTCAGGGCCGAGCTGATCGCGGGGGCAGCGCGATGAGCGCCGATGCGGCCCGCCGCGAGGCGGCCCGCCGCGATGCGGCTCAGCACGAGGCGGCCCAGCGCGACCTGTTCCGGGGCGTGAGCGAGTCGGACGACCAGCCGGCCGCGCAGCGCGCGGCGCGCACCGTCAAGGGCATCGCCGTCCGGTCGGTACCCGCCTTCGTGGCGGGCGAGGAACTCGCCGACCTGGCCGACAGCGATCCGCGGATCGTCGCGATGACGGCCGACCTGGCCTCGGCCAGCCGGCTGGCCGACTTCGCCAAGCGGCATCCGGACCGGTTCTTCGACATGGGCATCGCGGAGAAGAACATGATCACCGCGGCGGCCGGCCTGGCCGCCACCGGTCACATCCCGTTCGTCGGCACCTTCGCCTCGTTCGCGGCGCTGCTCGGCTTCGAGCAGATCAGGACCGACTGCGCTTACCCGGGCATGCCGGTGCGGATCCTGGCCCACCACGCGGGCATGTCGATGGGCTACTACGGCACCAGCCACCACGCGCTGGAGGACCTGGCCGCCATGCGGGCGGTCGCCGCGCTGACGGTGGCCTGCGCCGCCGACGCCAACCAGCTCCGCGCGATGCTGCGGGCGTCGCTCGGGCGACCAGGGGCGGTGTACCTGCGCCTGGGCCGCGGCCGTGACCCGGAGGTCTACTCCGCCGTGCCCGAGGACTTCGAGTTCGGCCGGGCGGTCCGGCTGCGCGAGGGATCGGACGCCACGATCATCACGACCGGCTCGCAGCTGCATCCGTCGCTGGCCGCGGCCGAGCTGCTGGCCGCCGGGGGCTGCGAGGTCCGGGTGGTCGACATGCACACCATCAAGCCGCTGGACGTGCCCGCCGTCCTGGCCGCCGCAAGCGAGACCGGCGCCGTCATCACGGTCGAGGAGCACAGCATCATCGGCGGCCTCGGCAGTGCCGTCGCCGAGGTACTGGCCGATCACCGGCTGGCGGTCCCGTTCCGCCGGCACGGGATCGAGGACGAGTACGTGCTCATCGGGCCGCCCGCGGCGCTCTACGCGCACTACCGGCTCGACGCTGCGGGCATCGCGGCCGTCGTCCGCGAGACCTGCGTGACGCCGGCCGGCCTGGGTGAGCAGACCGCGGCGAGGTGACCCGCAGGCTGTCGGCACCTGATGGGACGATGGCTCCGTGCTCGATGCTCAGACTCAGGTGGTCGCGCAGCGGTGCGCGGCGCAGCTGCTCTCCGGGCCACCCGCTGCCAGTCCGGCGGAGGTCGTCCGCCGGCTGCTGGCCGTCCAGGGCCAGGACCCGCGGGGCTTCCGGCTCGCCGTCCGCGCCCGGTCGGCCGGGCTGACCGCGGCCGACGTCGACCGGGCGCTGACCGCCGATCGCTCGCTGCTGATCACCTGGCTGAACCGGGGGACCCTGCATCTCGTCGACGCCGGGGACTACTGGTGGCTCCAGCAGCTCACCACGCCGCCGGTGGCCGTCGCGGTCACGCGGCGGCTGGCACAGCTCGGTGTCGGCGCCGACGACACCGACAAGGCGGTCGGGGTGATCGACGCGGCGCTGGCCGCCGAAGGTCCGATGACCCGCGCCCAGCTCGCGGACCGGCTCACCGCGGCCGGGATCGCGGTCCAGGGCCAGATCCTCGTTCACCTGCTGGCCGCGGCGTCGGTGCGCGGCCTGGTCGTCCGCGGGCCGGTGATCGGCCGCCAGCACGCGTTCGTCCGGGTCAGCGACTGGCTCGGCGCGCCGCCCGCCACGCTCGCGCCCGGCCGCCTCGACCGTGACATCGCGCTGGCCGAGCTGGCGCGGCGCTACCTCGTCGGCCACGGCCCCGCGAGTGACCGCGACCTGGCCAAGTGGGCGGGGCTGCCGCTGCGGGACGCGCGCCGCGGCCTGAGCGCGATCGCGGGCGAGCTGCGGGACCGCGACGACGGCCTCGCGGAACTCCTTCCCGGCCACTCGGCGGCGGGCCAGGACCGGGCCGCGGAGCTTCCGCCGCCGCGGCTGCTCGGCTCGTTCGACCCGCTCCTGCACGGCTGGGTGGACAGGGAACCGGTGCTCGGCACGGCCACCGGCATCGTCACGGTCAACGGCGTCTTCCGCCCCTTCGCGCTGGCGGGCGGCCGCGCGGTGGCGATCTGGTCGATGCCGGCCGGCCAGGTGGTCCTTGACCCGTTCGGCCCGCTGCCGGAGGCCGTCGCCGCGGCGCTGCGGGCCGACGCGCAGGACGTGGTCCGCTTCCTGGGCTGAGCCCGGGTCGCTCAGAGCTGCGCCGCGAGGGCGATCAGGTCATCCGCCGCGATGTCGGCGTCCGCGGGCGGCGGCGGTGCCGCCGCCCGCCCCCACTCCGCCGGGCGGGGAATGAACCCGGTGCGCAGCCCGGCCCGCCGGGCAGCCTGGAGATCACCGGGATGACAGGCCACCATCAGCACCCGCTCGGGCGGCACGTCGAAGAACGCGGGCACCAGCGCGTACACCCTCGGGTCCGGCTTGTACGTGCCCGCCAGCTCGGCGGACAGGATGCAGTCAAACGGCAGCCCGGCCGCCTTGGCCAGCCGGGTCAGCAGGCCGACGCCGCCGTTGGACAGCGGGGTCAGGATGTGCCGCGCGCGGAGCACGGTGAGGCCGGGCACGGAGTCTGGCCACGGGGTCAGCCGGTGCCAGGCGCGAACCAGCCCGGCCCGGTCCGCGATCCCGTCCAGCTGATGCTCGGCGATGACCTCATCGAGCGTCTCGGCGTGCAGGACGTCCAGGGTCGCGAACGGCCGCTGGCCGGAGATCACCCGCGCCAGGGCCGGCTGGTAGCGCGACCGCCAGGAGTCAGCGACCGCCGGCCAGTCGGCATCGAGGCCCGCGCTGCGGCCGGCCTGCTCCAGCGCGGCCGAGATGCCCGATCGCCAGTCGACCAGGGTCCCAAATACGTCGAAGGCGATGATCTCGGCGTCCATGTCCGCCACGTTATCGGAACGGCGGCCCCCTGCCGGTCTCCGAACAACAGTGATGGCCCGTCACCGGGTCTGTATCACCGGCGATGGGCCATCACTGTTGTTCGCTAGGCGCCTGAGTACATCAGCGAGCCCGGCGTGGTCAGCAGCTGACCGGTCTCGAGCCAGGTCTTGAGCCCGGACAGGATCATCGGCCAGCCGCCGTAGATCTGGTCGTTCGCGCCTTCGCGCAGCTGGTCGTGGGTGACCGTCAGCCGGCACGAGTCCTCGATGGGCTGGATCTCCCAGGTCACCCTGGACGAGCCCTCCTGCTTCACCTCGTCGCTCCACAGCGCGGTCATCGTGTGCACCAGCCGCCGCGGCGGGTCGGCCTCGATGACCTCGCCCTCGCCGAGCAGCCCCCCGGCCTGCGGGGAGCCCATCTCCAGCCGCGAGCCCGGGGTCCAGTCGGAGTGGACCGCCGCGCCGAAGTTGTACTTGGCCCTGATGTCGGGGTCGGTGATCGCCTCCCACAGTCGCTCGGGGGTCGTCCGGATGTAGATCTCGAACACTTTCTCCATCTGCTTCTCCAGTTCTTGCTTGATCTCGCTGAGTCCGGCGGCCCACGGCTCGGCGTACTTGCTTACCCACCGGTCATGGATCAGTCGGATCGGCACCGGGTTGAGGAAGTGGAGCTTCTCCCGGCCACGCCGCCTGGTGACGACGAGCCCCGCCTCTTCGAGCTGCTTCAGGTGCTTCATCACCCCGAAGCGCGTGATCGGAAAGCGCGCCTCGAGGGCACTGAGCGTCTGCCCGTCCTGGCGGAACAGCTCGTCGAGCAGGTCTCGCCTGGTCGGATCGGCCAGCGCCCTGAACACGTCATCCATGTCAGCGAGAATAGGTGACCAATTGGTCACATGTCAAGGGTGTGATAGTCAGGAAGGTGCCGGTTGCGGCCGGCACTTCGATCGGGGGGAGTTCTTCATGCGACGCGTCCTGCGTCCGTATCTGCTTGCGCCGCTGCTGACGGCGGGTATCGCCGCTGCCGCCTGGGGGCCGGGCACGGCGGCGGCGCATGCCGCGCCGAGGTCAGCGGCAGCCGCCGCTGCGCGAGCGGGGCCGGCGGCCAGGGCGGCCACGTCGGCCACGGCGTCGGGCCAGGCGCCGAGGGCGCTCCGGCTCGGAATGCGCGGTACGGACGTGCGCGCGCTGCAGCACAGGCTGGCCGCGTGGCACTACTTTCCCGGCCGGTTCGACGGCTACTTCGGGCCGTACACCCAGGAGGCCGTCTGGGCGTTCCAGGAGGTCCAGCACCTCACCGTGACCGGGCAGGTCGGCACCGCGACGAGGAGGGCGCTCGAGCATCCGTGGCCGCCGCGGGCGCTGGTACCGGGCGGCGGGCGGCTGCGGGTGGAGATCAACTTGTCCCGCCGCACCCTGGTCCTGTACCGGTCCGGCCGGGTCGCGCTGATCAGCCACGTCTCCACCGGCGGCGGCTACCGGTTCTGCGCCCGCGGCGTCTGCTCGCGGGCGATCACGCCGACCGGCAACTTCCGGACCACGGAGTACCTGCCGGGCTGGATCAACGTGACCCTCGGCCGCATGTTCAACTCGGTGTTCTTCATCGGCTCCAAGTACGCGATCCACGGCGAGTGGTACGTGCCGCTGCGCCCGGTCTCGCACGGCTGCGTCCGGATCCCGATGGACATCGCGGGCTTCTTCCACACCCTCGTCCGCACGCCGGGCACGCCGGTCTACATCCGCTGACCCGGTCAGCTCCGGTACGCGGCGGCCAGCTCGCTCAGCCGGCTGTGCGTCCCGTCCATCACCGCCGCGCCCGGCAGGTAGCGCTTGGGCATCTTGGCGACCGAGGTGTAGTTGACGTCCACGACGTTCGCCAGCGGTGCCTCGACGGCCTGGCTGACGAGCTGGTAGGCGTCCATCCGGTCCAGCCCGTACGCTCCGGCCAGCCAGTCGATCAGCTCGACCTGGGCGATCCGGAACGCGTCCTCGAGCGGCCGGGCCGAGCCAGCGGTCATCAGGTAGCGGTCGTTCTCCAGCCGGGGCCACGGGCAGGGCGTGCCCTTGATCAGGTCCACGATCAGGATCGTGTTCATCGCGGTCTCGACCGCTACCCCGCAGGTCTCGCCCTCGCCCTGGCGGGCATGGCCGTCGCCGAGCGAGAGCAGGGCACCCTCGACGTTCACGCCGAGATAGCAGGTCGTTCCTGCACACATCTCCGGCGTGTCCATATTTCCGCCAAAAGCATCGGGTACCAGGGCGCTGCGTGCCTCCAGGTTGGCCGGGGCGACCCCGACGGTGCCGTGCATCGGATTCATCGGCAGGTCGACGGTGAAATCGCCGTGCCGGGCGGTGAACCGGCAGGTCCCGGCGGCCCGGTCGAGCTGGTACATCCAGACCAGCTCGGGCAGCGGCTCGTTGAGCAGGGCGGTCAGGTGCGTGCCCGTGAGCGCGCCGAACAGCGGGATCGTGGTCGACGCGCCCCAGTCCCTGGCCGGGCTGATCGACACGAAGTGCACGGCCAGGGTGTCGCCAGGTTCCGCGCCCTCGACGTAGAACGGGCCGGTCTGCGGGTTCACGAACGGGAACTCGCACACCTGCGAGACCAGGTCGTTCTCGCTGCGCACCCGCCCGAAGAAGGCGTCCTCGGTGAAGACGTCGAGGACGACGGGCGGGCGGATCCGCGCGACCGGCGCCGCGCCGCCGAACGTCCACGCGTACTGCTCGGCGGCTGGGCGGAAGGTCACGACCTCTAGATCACTCATGAGGCCACCCTAGGGTCAAGCTCCGGCTCGAGGTCGATGTGGACCAGGCCGACGTCGACGACCCGCTGCGGGTCCCGGCGGTACAGGTAGATGAGGTAGATCACGCCGAGGATCATCCACACCGCGACGGCCGGTCCCATGTAGGAATACGGAGTCGGCAGCGGGCTGATGAAGCTGAGCCCGGGGATCTTGATCCCGGCTCCGGCGCACCATGCGGGCACGAAGACCGCGATGCCGAGGACCGGAATCAGCACGTGCGACACGAGGCTCGTCTTGTGGTCCGGGCTGCGCACGAAGAACCCGATGCAGGCCGCGTTCATCAGGATGTAGACGGCGACGAGCAGGATCACCAGCGCGGTGCCGACCATCGCGAACGCCGTGGTCGGGTCGTAGCCGAAGCCGAGCCCGAGCATGACGACGAGGGAGATCACGCCGCCGAGCATGATCGCATTGACCGGCGAGCGGTGCTTCTCGCTGACCGCGCCGAGCATCGGCGGGAAGGCCCTGATCCGGCCCATCGCGAAGGCGGTCCGGCTCGACACGTTCACTCCGGCGTTCGAGTTGGCCAGCGTCGAGTTGACGATGGCGAGGAACACGAGGATCCAGAACAGGCCGTAGAACGTCCTGGCCATGCCCACCCACGAGGCGCTGCCCGTGCCGGTGGTGAAGTTCACGAAGCGGGCGGGCCCGAACGCGACGTCGGCCGCGTAGGTCGTGAACACGTAGAGCGCGCCGATCGACAGCGTGGCCAGCAGGACGGCGAGCCTGATCGTCTTGGCCGGGTTGCGCGCTTCCTCGGCGAGCGGCGCCGCGCCCTCGAACCCGCCGAAGGCCAGGATGCTGAACACCGATCCGGCGACCACGCCGTTCAGTCCGTGGAAGCCGGGCGGCGTGTACTTGGTGGTGAACACGGACAGGGTGTTGTGGCTGCCGGCGTGGAAGACCAGCAGGATGCCCATGATCAGGAAGACGGCGATCTCGAACACGCCGAGGATCGTGCCGAGCCTGGCCGATGTCCGGACCCCGAAGTAGCCGGCCGCCATGATGATCAGCAGGCCGAGGATCGACCATGGCCACCACAGGCTGGCCGGGTAGCCGGAGATGTCGAAATTCAGCGTGGACGCGGTCGTGAAGCCGAGCTGGAGCAGGACGAGCGGCGGGATCAGCCAGCCGACCATGGCGTAGCCCCAGGCGACCAGGAAGCCGACGGAGGGGTGCAGCCCGCGTGCGGCGTAGGTCGCCATCGACCCTGAGGACGGCAGCTCGCGCGCCAGCTGGCCGATGCTCCACGCCGAGAAGAGGCACGCGATGAGGGCGAAGACGACGGCGAGAGGCAGCGCGCCGCCCGCGAACGCGACTCCGGCTGGGATCGAGGCGGCGATCGCCGCGCCAGGAGCCATGTCGGTAATGCTCTGGAATAGGACCTCGCGCAGCCCGACGGCATCGCGCCTGAGTCCTGTTTGTGCCGCTGATGTACCGAGCCCCGTCACCATGGCCTCCGTTGGCTGTCAAGGGGGATCTTGCGCCGATCATGTCACGACATGTGGTCTGAACAACAGACCAATTACGGTCACTTGCGCACCAGGGATAGCCACGGAACGGTAATGAAACCAGTATCTTCGCGTATCAGGCGAGTTCGCATAGATCGGCGGCTCCGCCGGCGCTGCGGGAGCACAATGGTCGGCATGCGCTCGATGGATGTGCCCGACCGCGGTCAGGCCCGGTCGCCCGCGGAGTTATTCGACAACCTGCGCCTGCGGCTCAGTCGGCTGGCCGACAGTCACCCGTCAGCCCCGCGCCACGGCCAGGCCGGCGACGGGCCGGGCGAGCGGCCGCTGCGGGACGGGGCGGACGCCGTACCGGAACTGGCCCCGCCCGCCGCCATGCCCGAGGGCGGGGGACTGGCCCGGCCCGAACCGGTGCCGGAGGGCGGCGAGCTCGGCCAGCCGGAAGCGGCGCCGGAGGTGGGCGACGGGAGTGGCCGCGGCGGGCCGGGCGGTGACCTGCGGGCCGCGGCTCGCGGCGGGCTGGACGACCTGGACCTGCCGGGGCTACGGGCCGCGTCGGAGGCGTACCGGCCCTGGTTCATGTCCGGCGAGCCGGGCGCGCCGTGGTGGGCGGCCGGCGAGGACCGGTAGCGCCGTTACTGCAGGATCGTCACCGTGCCGGTGACGTCGGCGGCGAGCCTGACCGTGTCACCGTCGACCAGCCGGACGTCGGTGCCCGGCAGCAGCCGGTCGTTGTTGACGAACGTGCCGTTGGTCGAGTGCTCGTCCCTGATCGTGGCCCGCCCGGAATCGTCGACCGTGACCATGGCGTGCCGCCGCGACACGTTCTCGCACTGGTCGAAGGCGGCGGCGACGAGCGACTCGGCCGGGTCCCGGCCGAGCAAGACGGACGTGCCGGCCGGCACTTCCACGTTTCCGGCCGGGAAGCTGATCCGCAGGACCGCGGAGGAGATCAGGCGGCCGGCCTTATCGGCCGAGACGGCTTTCTGGGCGACCGTGATCGCAAGCGGCGGCTCGTCGGCAGACCTGACCCTGGGCAGGTTGGCGCCGCAGGTGAAGCAGATGAGGTCGTCTGAGCCGACCTCGGTCGCGCAGTCCGGGCAGGTCCGCGTCACCATCACAGCGCGCTCCTCTCTCGATACCGGCCTTGCCCGCCAATCAGGCGAGAATGTCCCAACCGACGCCAGAGATTACAGCCTAGCGCCGGTCTACTTGACGGCAGGTAGCATCGCTGCCGTGATCAGCTTCACTCTCGACGACGAGCATGAGGCCCTGCGCAGCACCGTCATGGACTTTTCCCGGACGGCCGTAGCTCCCGTGATCGGCGCCTTCTATGAGCGTAACGAGTTTCCCTACGAGCTAGTTGCCGCCATGGGCAAACTCGGTCTTTTCGGTCTCCCGTTCCCCGAGGAGTACGGCGGCATGGGCGGCGACTACTTCGCGTTCTGCCTGGCGCTGCACGAGCTCGCGCGGGTCGATTCCTCGGTGGCGATCACGCTCGAGGCCGCCGTGGCGCTCGGGGCGATGCCTATCTACCGGTATGGCACCGACGAGCAGCGCGCCAGGTGGCTGCCCGAGCTGTGCCGCGGCGAGCGGCTGGCGGCGTTCGGCCTGACCGAGCCGGGCGGCGGCTCCGACATCCCCGGCGGCATGCGGACCACGGCCCGACGTGACGGCGAGGAGTGGGTGCTCAACGGCAGCAAGGCATTCATCACGAACTCCGGCACCTCGATCACGTCGGCGATCACCATGCTCGCGATCACCGGCCGCTCGGACGGCCGGCCGGAGATCACCTCGATCATCGTCCCGGCCGGGACTGCGGGCCTGACCGTCGGCCCCAAGTACTCCAAGGTCGGGTGGTGCGCGTCCGACACCAGGGAGCTGTCGCTCAGCGACGTGCGGGTTCCGGCCAGCCACCTGCTGGGCGAGCCTGGCCGCGGTTACGCGCAGTTCCTGCGGATTCTCGACGAGGGACGGATCGCGATCGCGGCGCTGGCGGCCGGCCTGGCGGAGGGCTGCGTCGACGAGTGCCTGAGTTATGTCGCGCAGCGGTCCGCGTTCGGCCACCACCTGGGGCACTACCAGTCGATCCAGTTCAAGATCGCTGACATGCGGGCGCGGGCCGTGACGGCCAGGCTGGCCTGGTACGACGCGGCGGCCCGGCTGGTGGCCGACGAGCCGGTCAAGCAGGCGGCCGCGATCGCCAAGCTGACCGCGTCGAACGCCGCCATGGACAACGCCCGCGACGCGACTCAGATCTTCGGCGGCTACGGCTTCATGAACGACCACCCGGTCGGCCGGTTCTACCGCGACGCCAAGGTGCTCGAGATCGGCGAGGGCACGTCCGAAGTCCAGCGGATGATTATCGCTCGCGAGCTAGGACTAGCCAGGTAGTTCGCCGTGTGGCCGACTTATCGGTCAAAACTTCAGTACTGTGAATCACGACTCGCTATCCGCGTCCCGCCGCTGCAGAGCCGTGCTCCCTGACGGAGCACCGCGTCGCGCCAGCTGGCCACCGAGCAGGTCCGGGACGATAAGGAAGGATGACCCGGAGATGACACCTCGGCGCCCTCGGCTGATCGCCATCGCTACCGCGACGTCTGCGGCCCTGCTGGCGGGTTGCGGCACGGTCGGCAGCCCGGTCAGCACGCCGAAGACCAAGCCGCCGATCGTCTTCGGGATCTCGCTGTCCCTGTCCGGCGGTTTCGCCGGTGACGGCCAGGCGTTCCAGCGCGGCTACCGGCTCTGGCAGAGCGACGTCAACGAGCACGGCGGCCTCCTTGGCCGCCCGGTGAAGCTGATCATCCTGAACGACAACAGCGACCCGAAGAAGGTGGCCGCCAACTACCGGACGCTGATCACCGCCGACCACGTGGACATGACGCTGGGGCCGTTCTCGTCGCTGCTGACGATCCCGGCGGACAAGGCCGTGGCCAAGTACGGGTACGCGCTGATCGAGGGGGCCGGCGCGGCGGAAGAGGTCTTCACCTCGCCGACCAACCTGAAGTACCACAACATCTTCAGCCCCAGCCTGCCGGTCAAGCTGTACATGAAGCCCTTCGTCCAGTGGATCAAGTCGCTTCCGGCCAGCCAGCGGCCCAAGACCGCGTCCTACCCGACGGTGGACGACCCGTTTGCGACGCCCGCCGTCCAGACCGCCCAGAAGGACCTCGAGGCGCTCGGCATCAAGACGATGTACAGCAGCGACAAGCCGTTCAAGGAGGTGCCGTCGGCCTACCCGGCCCCGGCGCAGGCGGTGGCCACCGCTAACGCGCAGATCGTGGTCCTCGGCGCGACCGACGTGCCGACCGTGGCCACGTTCATGAAGGCGTTCGAGTCGGCCCGCTACGACCCCAAGATCTTCATCGCGGTCTCCGGCCCCGACCAGGGCCAGACGTTCGAAGGCGCCGTGGGCAAGGCGAACGCGGACGGGATGATGGTGCCCGACGGCTGGTACGGGGCGTACAGCAACGCGCTGAGCACCGCGATGGTCGAGGAATACATCGCGCGTTACGGCGGCCTGGCGTCCGCGATCAATGCCGACGTGGCCGAGGCGTTTTCGGTGGGCGAGGTCGCCGCGGACGCGATCACCGCGACCGGCGGTACCGATAACGCCAAGATCATGCGGTACCTGCACGGCCCGGTCACCCTGCAGACCGTGCAGGGTCCGGCCCGCTTCGACAAGCTCGGCGAGAACCCGCTCTCGGCCGCGTTCATCTCGCAGTGGCAGTCCGGCAGTTACGTCCAGGTTCTGCCGGCCGGATTCGCCGGCTCGACGCAGATTCAGTACCCGAAGCACCCGTGGGGCAGCTGACGCCGAGGGTCGGCTGACGCCCGCTTGAGGTCAGCTGCCTGCGGGTCGCTCAGCGAGCGATCATGCCGCTGACGTTGAGGGAGTGGCTCAGCATCTCGGCGTTGAACATCAGGTCGGCCACCCGCTGCAGGCTCGCGGCGTTCAGTGACGTCGGGTAAGACCCGATCGTGACCAGCGACGCCGACTGCATGTTCATGGTCGGGTCGGTGGCCAGCTGCGCGCGGACCGGACCAGGAAGAACGGCAGCTTCCTGCGCGTGCTGCAGGGCCGAGCGGAACTCACTGAGCGGCACCGAATGCTTGTGCGCGAAGGATGCCGTGGCGAAGTAGCCGGACAGCGGCAGGTTCGCCGTCGCACCGCTGCACGAGTCAACCACGGCGACCGCGCCGAGCTCGCTTTCCGCCTGGAAGATATAGGGCTCCTCGACCAGGATCGCGGCCACCTGATGGCTCCTCAGCGCGCCGATCAGCTTGCTCTCTTCCATCGGCTTCCAGTGAACCTGCGCTGGGTCGACACCGTCGTTGGTCAGGACCGAGTCGGTCGCCAGGGTCTCCAGGCTGTAGGGCTTGCTGGTGCTGGGCGCAATGCCCTGCGGGGCCGGGGTACCGACCGTGCGGCCCGCCAGGCTGCGCGGCGTCGTGACGCCCGAGCCCGGGTAAGTGAGCACTTCCATCACGCCGGGCGCCGCGTGATAGCCGTCAGCGACGATGCTCAGGAACGGTCTTTTCGTCTTGCTCACCATCGAGAAGAAGTCGACGTAGTCGCCCGCCGCGACGTCGACCTTGCCATTACTCAGTGCCTGCAGTTCCGCGTTCACCGACTGGAACGTGCGGATGTGCACCGTGAGGCCTGCTCGGCTGAACGTTCCGCTGTTGTGGGCGATATACAGCGGCGCGTTGTCGACGCCCTGGATCGCCGCAACGGTGATCGTGGCGTTCTGGACCGGATGGCCAGATGCCGCGCCGCCGACCCGGCAGCCGGCCGCGAGCGGGATGATCGTCAGTGCGGCGATCGCCAGGGACACCACCCGCCTCGGCCGGACGTGACCTGGCAAGCGGGGTTCGGTTGAGGCGCTGGCCTGCGCAAACCTCACGGGGCTCCTTCGCGCACTTGGTTGGTGATGAGCACGTGCCCGCACGAGTATACGGACAGTTCGGGTGACGAGTGGTGATGTTAGGCAGTACCCTGCTGGAGTCGGGAGATACCGTGAGGATGACGTACGCCGGTCGTGCTGTGTCATTTTGAATTGTTGACGCATGTCGCCGACCTGCAAGCGAGCATGCCTCTCAGACGTGTCGCTCAGCTATGCCGCGCAGGGCTCGCGGAGTCTTCACCTGGGAAGGGGTGCGCCATGACGTCGCTTCCACTGCTAGTTCCACCAGTGTGCGGGCTCGCCACTGTGACCATTTGAGAGGCGCAGGAACTGTGCCGTCCAGAACTAAGAAGGCCCGAGGAACCAACTCCGAGGGTGGCGATAACCAGCCCTGGGCCACGATGCAGGCCGACGGGCCGCCGGCCGCGGCTGGTGCGCCCGGCGGGCAGCCGGGCGACCCCCTGAGTTCCGCCGCGGGCGCCAAACAGGGGCGGCGAAGTTCTCGCCGCGCCCTGCGCAACTGGCGCGTGCGCTCGCGGCTGCTGCTGCTGATCGTGATCCCGACCGCCAGCGCGGTCGTCCTCGGCAGCATCAGCATCACCGCATCGGTGCGCAACGCCCTCGCGTACCAGCGGGTTGAGACGCTCGCCACGCTCGGCCAGCACATTGTCGCCCTGTCCCAGGCGCTCGAGGACGAGCGGGACCAGACCGTCGTCTTCATCGCCATGGGCGCGAGCGCCGGGGGCCGCGGCGCGACTGACCAGTCCGCCCAGCTCTCGGTTATTCACAAGGAGTTCGGCGCGACGAACCGGGCGGGGGCACAGGTTCGCAGCATGGCCAGCAAGATCGACCGGTCTTACTCGCCCCAGGCGCGGCAGGCCGCCAATGTCGCGCTCACATCGCTGAACGGGCTCGGCTTCCTGCGCTCGGTGGCCATCAAGACGAAGCTGCCCGCGCTGGTCGTGGTGCAGGAGTACAGCAACATCATCGACGACGTGCTCGCCCTGAACGATCAGATCGCCCAGGCCGCGAGCGACCCGTCCCTGGCGCAGACGGTGCACGTGCTCGGCCTAGTTTCCGCTATGCAGGAAGTTGCTTCCGAGCAGCGGGCGATCCTGGCCGGGGCCCTGCTGCAGGGTTCCTTCGGCGCCGGCCAGCAGTCCGCGCTTCAGGCGGCCCAGTCCGCGCAGCAGAGCGACCTGGCGTCGTTCAATATCTCGGCCAGCGTCAGCCAGCAGCAGATCTGGAACAACAGCGTCAACAGGTCGTTCGTCTACCAGGCCAACGCCCAGGAGCTTCAGGCCATCTCGCTGCAGGACAACGGCCACTCGCTGGCCAACGATCCGACCAGCGCGGCCGACTGGTACGGGTCCATGTCGAATACGGTCGACATCCAGATGGGCTCGGTCGCGCACCAGCTGACCAACGCGGTCATCGCCCGGGCCGGGGTGCTGCGCAAGGGCGCGATCGAGACCGCGCTGATCATCGGCGCCGCCGTCCTGCTCGTCCTGCTGCTCGCGCTGGTCTTCACCATCATCATCGGACGGTCGATGGTGCGGCCGCTCAGGCGGCTGCGCGCGGGCGCGCTCGACGTCGCCGGAATCAGGCTGCCGGACACGGTGCGCCGGATGAGCGAGGCGGAGCACGAGGTCGCCCCGACCGACGTCGAGCCGATTGACGTCGACTCCACCGACGAGATCGGTGAGGTTGCGCGGGCGTTCGACCAGGTCCACCGCGAAGCGCTGCGGCTGGCCGCCAACGAGGCTGCGCTGCGCGGCAACGTCAACGCGATGTTCGTCAACCTGTCGCGTCGCAGCCAGTCCCTGGTCGAACGGCAGATCAGGCTGATCGACGAGCTGGAGCAGGGCGAGCAGGACTCGGAGCGGCTCGGCAGCCTGTTCCAGATGGACCACCTCGCCACCCGCATGCGCCGCAACTCGGAGAACCTGCTGGTTCTCGCGGGCCACGACTCGAGCCGGCGGTGGAACCAGCCGGTTCCGCTGGTCGACGTCCTGCGGGCCGCGATCTCCGAGATCGAGCAGTACGAGCGGGTGACGCTGAACGTCCAGCCGGGAATCGCCGTCCGCGGCCAGGCCGTCAACGACGTCGTTCACCTGCTCGCCGAGCTGGCCGAGAACGCCACCTCGTTCTCCTCGGCTGACACTCCGGTTAACGTCTCCGGCCACCTGCTGACCAGCGGGGGAGTGCTGCTCGACATCAGCGACCTCGGGGTCGGGATGGGCACCGAGGAGATGGCGCACGCGAACTGGCGGCTCGACAACCCGCCCGTGGTGGACGTCGCCGTGTCCCGCCGGATGGGCCTGTTCGTGGTCGCCCGGCTGGCGGCCAGGCACGGCATCAGGGTCCGCCTGCGCCCGGCGACCGGGGTCGGCCTGACCGCGCTCGTCTGGCTGCCCGACGAGGTCGTCGTTCATGAGGGTGCCGCCAGGCCGGCCCTGGCCGGTTCCCCGAGCCGCTGGCCAGGTTCGCCATCGGATCGGGACCGGGTAGTAACGGTCCCGCGTCGGGAGCGCTGGCCGGCGGCGGCCCGGTCGGAATCGGCTCAGGCGAGTGGCCGGCCAGCGGGCAGCCGTCCGCCGAGCAGGAGGTCGCGGCAGCGCGGACGCCGCGGTTCGCGCCGCCCCAGGCCGAGGATGACACCGGGATCGTGCTCGGCCCGCAGCGGGTTCCTGGCGCGGGCCCGTATCCGGGCCGGTTCGGGCCGACCACGACCGGCCCGAACCACGTGATCGATGGTGACTCGCCAGCCGGGTACGACGAGCCCGCGGCCTTCGCGGAGTACCCGCCAGCGCCCTCGCAGGCGATGGAGAACGAGTGGTCGGCTCCGGCCACGGCCGGAACGGGCGAGTGGCCCGCGCCGGCGTCCTGGGCAGGCCAGCCCGCTCAGTCGGCGGCTGACTGGACGGCCGACCAGTCGGCTCCCTGGCAGACGTCGCAGCCGTCGCAGCCCGCCGCCACCTGGACGGGCGACCAGCCGTCGCAGCCCGCGGCTGCCTGGCCAGGCGATCAGTCCTCCCAGCCCGCCGCTGCCGGGGCCAGTGAGCAGCCGGAGCAGCCGGTCCTCAGCGCGCCTGCGGCGCGCGGATCGGCAGGCAGCTTCCTCTCGCGGGATTCCCGCTACGGCTCGACGAACGGCGGAATTGTCATACCGCCGGCGGCATCCGTGGAAGAGGACAACAGGCTGCCTATCTTCGAGGCGGTCGAGTCAGACTGGTTCCGCCGCGGTCGTCCTGCTCTGGACTCCTCGACCGACGAGACCGAGCGTGCTCCAGCCCGGGCCTGGTCGAAGCCGGCCGACGAAGGCTGGAAGGTGGCGGAGGCCGCCGTGGCGCCGGTCTCGGGCGGGACCACGGTAGCGGGCTTGCCACGGCGAGTTCCCAAGGCGAACCTGATCCCGGGTACGGCACAGGAAAACACTGCGCCAGCGCCCGTACGGTCTGCATCCGCTACCAGAGACCGATTCGCTAGTCTTCAGCGTGGAATGCGAGAGGGACGCGCCGCCAGCGGCGTGGACCAGGATGACGGAACGGGTGACGTTCCCAGTGATGGGTGACATGAGAGCGCTGACGCAGTCATGCTAGGTGTGAGAACTCCACAAGTGTGGTCAGAGGAGTCCCAGATGCCGGATTCCGCGGGCGTCGGGCCCACCCGTCACGACAGGAAGGAGAGCCGGTGAGTCCGCTTACCCGTCCGGCACAGGATCTCAACTGGCTGGTTACCAACTTCGTTGAGCGAGTGCCCTCGGTTGCGCATGCCATCGTCGTTTCCTCTGATGGCCTGCCGATGGCGTTCTCCCAGGGCTTCCCCGCCGAGCGGGTCGACCAGCTGGCCGCGGTCACGTCCGGGCTGACCAGCCTGACTCAGGGTGCTTCCCGGGTGTTCGAGGGCGGTGCCGTCTCGCAGACCGTTGTCGAGATGCAGCGTGGCCTGCTGATCGTGATGGCCATCAGCGACGGCTCGAGCCTGGCCGTCCTCGCGGCAGCCGATTGCGACATGGGCCTCGTAGCCTATGAGATGGCGCTAATGGTGGAGAGGGTTGGCAGTGCCCTCACGCCAGACATGCGTGGTTCGGCCCCTCCCAGCTGGCCTGGTGCTGGCGGGTAATGACAGGAGCAATCGGTGTCGGTTCCCCGCCACGATGAGTGGATGGCGGACGGTGGCAGGTCCGGAATGGACAATCACCGGCCAGGGCCGGCGGACGGGCGAGATGGTGGCGCCCGGTCTCCGGACGATTTTGGCGCGCCCGATATTGCGTTCGGTATGGGCGAGCAGTCCAGTTCGCTCGTGCGTCCGTATGCGGTAACTGGAGGTCGGACAAAACCCAGCTACCAGTTGCAGATCGAGGCTATGGTGTCGGCATCACACTATGAAGCCCGCGATCTTTCCGTATTGAGCCCGGAATGCCAGTCCATTCTCGGTTACTGCCGCGACTGGCGTTCTGTTGCTGAGATTTCCGCTGTCCTGCGAATGCCGCTCGGAGTCGCCCGTGTCCTGATCGGGGACATGGCGATGGAGGGACTGGTTCGGGTCCACCAGGCGGACCACGCGCATGGCCGGCCGGATCTCAACCTTCTTGAAAGGGTGCTTAGTGGACTTCGCAAGCTCTAAGACCGCTCCCAAGCTCGACGCTGACGCTGCCGTAACATCCGTCAAGATCGTTGTGGCTGGTGGTTTCGGCGCGGGCAAGACGACCTTCGTCGGCTCGGTCTCGGAGATTACGCCGCTGACGACCGAGGCGGTCATGACGTCGGTCAGCGACGGCGTGGACGACCTGTCGCACACGCCGGACAAGACCACGACGACGGTTGCGATGGACTTCGGCCGGGTGACCCTCGACGCGGGCCTGGTGCTGTACCTGTTCGGCACGCCCGGCCAGCACCGGTTCTGGTTCATGTGGGACGACCTGATCCAGGGCGCGATCGGCGCGGTGGTGCTGGTGGACACCCGCCGGCTCGCGGACTCGTTCCCCGCGGTGGACTACTTCGAGTCGGCGAACCTTCCTTTCATCGTGGCCGTCAACGGCTTCTACGGCGACTTCCCGCACGCAGTCGACGACGTCAGGGAGGCCATGTCCCTGGGCCGCGAAGTGCCGATCGTGCGGTGCGACGCCCGGGGCCGCGCGTCCACCAAGGACGTGCTCATATCCCTGGTGGAACACGCCATGGCGATGCAGCTGAGCGTCCGGTAGGACGCTGATCGAGGCTGGTCGGCGCGACGGGGTGGGACGCCGGGCCAGGCGCTGGCTCGCTGACCTGCTTGCTTGCTGGCTTGTGACCAGCGGCGAAGGTCTGCGGTAATGTGCACCCCGATGCAAGGGGCGGTAGCTCAGCCGGTCAGAGCAGCGGACTCATAATCCGCCGGTCGTGGGTTCGATCCCCACCCGCCCCACTGTTCGAGATACCACTCTTGAGGTGCGTGTTTCTGGGCCGCCAAGTGGGTGTGACGGTGATATTTCTGCGCCGCTGGCCGCTGGGGTTGCCAATGGCGGCGGACCGCTAATGCTTGTTTGCCGCGTGGGGGTCTCACCTGCTCTTCGCGTTGCTCGCTTCCGGTCTTGTAAGTGCCGCTGTCCTACGGGACTATCGTCGGCCATGCACGACCGTTATAGGTGAAGGTGCTGGTCAGAGGCCTCGCACGCTTCCCGATGAACCGTCATGGCGGCCCTTGCTGCACCTCTGCTCCCGACGGGGAGCAATACTTGCTGACTCGCCCGGACGCGGGGCGCAGGGCGATGAATTTCACTGTCCACGGAATTGATGGGTTCGTGCACCTCATCGCGGCATTGTGCTTCGTGGTGGGCGCGATCTTCGGCTGGGTCCCGGGCAGGGCACCTACCGGCTCACCACCGTGATCTACACGCGCGTCTCGCGCCCCCCGACGCACCGTCGACGACCGGCAGCGCCTGCACCCATCCCTCTACCTGACATGGCCATCCGCACTGGTCCAAGCGGACCGCTGGTTGAGCCGGCGGATGGCGGGAGTTGTCGCCGAGTTTCTTGCGGGCGGCGGTCGTGGCCAGCTTGTTCCGCTTGCCCCTAGACCAGACGCTGAGCTTGCTGGAACGAAATCCAGCGTGGTCAACCTCCTGAGCCCGCGGTCAGCTCGCCGATACCGGCCCGGTACTCCGGCTTGCGTGATAGGCCCTGGTTAGGCGCAAGACTGACTACGCCGTCGCAGCATCCCCCAGGTCAGTGGCGAGGTCGGGGGGCGGCATCCAGCTGACTGACGCCGGCGTGCCACCTGGCCGGGTCTTGGGCTCAGCGCGGCGTCAGGCGGATGGCTCGGGCGCCCGCGGCCCAGGCCAGCCGCAGGTCGGCGGAGTCCGGCGCGCCGGCTGGGTCGAAGCCGATCTTGTTGAATTTAGCGAAGTTGTGGTTGTCGCGCGCCATGACGGCGTACAGCTCGACAACGCCGGCCTCGTCGGTGCGGACTTGAACCTCGGCCGGTCGCCGCTTGCCCTTGAGACGGATATCCACCGTTTCGCTGGTGCGCAGATTGCGTCCCCATGCAAACGGCGTACCGATCAGCAGGCTCCCGTCGTGACGTGTGTAGGCGACCGGGATGGTGTAGTGGCGCCCGGACTTCCGGCCCACCACGTACACCGTGATCAGCCGGTTGCCCGCTAGGCGGCACACCAGCGGCGTCCGCAGCAGGCCCCGCACGATCCGGTTCGCTAGCCCTTGCCAGGCCAGAGTCTGCGCTCTGACGCCTGGAGCCAGCTGCCCGTCCGCGTTCGGCTGGACCATCGGTGGGTTGGTCATCCGTGCTTCCATGATTCTGTACTCCTCTGGATCTGTTACCTCGACCGGGTTCGGTTCGACACTTATATGACGGGCAGCGGCGAAGGAAGGTAACAGTGGACGAGAGCGAGGGACTGGCCCGCAGCTTTGAGGCGCACCGCGCCCATCTGCGGGCGGTCGCCTACCGGATGCTCGGCTCGCTGTCCGACGCCGACGACGCAGTGCAGGAGACGTGGCTGCGGTTGGCCCGGTCGGATACAAGCAGCGTACATAACCTGGGCGGGTGGCTGACGACGGTCGCGGCTCGGGTCTGCCTGGACATGCTGCGCGCCCGGGCGGGGCGCCGCGAGGACCCGCTGGACGTCCATGTGCCGGACCCGATCGTCACCCCCGCTATCGGCTCCGGACCCGAGCAGGAGGCCTTGCTGGCCGACTCGGTCGGGCTCGCCCTGCTTGTGGTGCTCGACACCCTTTCTCCCACCGAGCGGCTCGCGTTCGTGTTGCACGACGTCTTTGCGGTGCCGTTCGCTGAGATCGCGCGAATCCTGGATCGTTCACCGGCCGCGGCCAAGCAGCTGGCTAGCCGCGCCCGCCGGCGGCTGGGAGGCACCGGGCCCGCTCCGAACGCCGATCTCGCGCGCCAACGGGATATCGTCGGCGCCTTCCTTACGGCCGCGCGCAAGGGCGACTTCGGCGCGCTCCTCACCGTGCTCGACCCCGACGTGGTGCTGCGCGCCGACGCCGGCGCCGGGCCGATGGGCCCGTCGCGGCTGGTACACGGTTCGCTGGCGGTGGCAACGCAGGCGCTCGGCTTCGCTCGGTTCGCTCGGTTCGCTCGGCCGGTGCTGGTCAACGGCACGCCCGGACTCATTGCGGCGCCCGACGGACAGGTGACATCGGTCATGGGCGTGCAGATCAGGGGCGACAAGATCGTCGAGATCGACATCCTCGCAGACCCTGAACGCCTCCGCCGGCTTAATCTGACCGTTCTGGACGGCTGAGGGCTCCCTTCCGTACAGCCGGCGAGCAGTGGGGACGCTAGGCGGCTTCGTCCGCCCTTACCAGCCGTCGGCGCTCACGTCATTGATCGGCGGTGCTGCCCAGGTAATTGACCAGGTCCTGACCTGCTCCTGTCTAGTGGCTGGCCGCATTGGCAGATGAACCCAGGCCGTTGTGCCTGACCGGGCTGTGCCTGCGGAGGGCGCCGAGAGCCCGGCGCAGGCCGTCGACCGCCCTTGCCGTTCTTGGCGTCCTTCGCCGTGGCTGCTCGCTGGCCCGCCCGAGCCCCCGGTGACGGAGGACTGGCTCGCGGGCCCGGTGTAGATCGTGCTTCTTCCCGGTTACTGGATGTGATGTTAGGGGCCGCGGGGCAGTCGCGGGCCAGCCTGACCTGAGCGCGGCCGGACCTGGCAGCATTTCGGCAGACGGCCCGGGATAGAAAGCTCAGTCGCACCACGCGCTGGAGAATGAAGCAGAGCCTGGCGTCTTCACATAGCGTCACCAGCGCCGGGAGCGGTCCGCGTCGCGGGTGGAAGGTGGCCAGCTGATCGCCGGGCCTTCCGTGCCGATGAGCGCGCCAATGGGACCCATGCGAAACGGGCGCACAGAGGGAGTGCAGACGCGAAATCCGTGACGTTGGCGCAGGCAGGGGAGCCGGGGAACGGATGCGTGGTTCTCATAATCCGCCGGTCGTGGGTTCGATCCCCACCCGCCCCACTATTCGAGTTAGCACACTTGAAGTGCGCGTTTATGGGCCGTCAAGTGGGTGTGACGGTGACATCTCTGCGCCGCTGGCCGCTGGCTCGCCAATGGGCGGGCGGCCAGCCACCCGAGCTCGGGCCGCGCGGACCGGTAATGACTGTTTGCTACTGGCTACCTCACCTGCCCTCGCGATGCTGGCTTGCGGTCGTGTCGATGACGCTGTCCTACGGACTCATGATCGGCCATGTACGACTGTTATAGGCGAAGGTGCTGGTCAGAGACCTCGCGTGCGTCGTGAAAGCCTGTCGTCGCGCCACCGCTGGTAGAGGGTGTGCGAGGTACGGGGCCAGCCGACAGCGTCGCGCGGGCGGCTGGCGCTCGCGCCATCCCTGGATGCCTACTTCATGCAGACGCAGAATCGGTCCTGCAGCTCGTCAAGGGCAACCAGGCGGCCATGCTCGAACGCTTCTTCCCAAAGCCTGCCCAGTACATCGGCCACTACAGCGCCGTTCACGCCGAGGTTCTGTTCCGCACGAGCGAGCTCGGCAGCTTTCAGTTCGTCATTCATGACAGCCTCCTCTCCAGGGTACTGGTAGCGATCGTTAGGTCGCTGCTGGCGGAGCGTTGCCATACGCCGACTTTCAGTGGGGTCAAATCACTTGACGACAGTGACTCGTGCCTGGCTGATGGTCACGGCACTCCTGCGGCGACAACTCGCTGGCAGTCCTGGGGCGGGCAGCTAAGCGGCTCGCGAGCGCCGAGCCGATACCTGACATTAGCCGCGGAGCATCTGGGCAAGCACCTCCGCCTCGCTGATCTCGGGCTGTTTCGTGGCGGTGAGCAAGGTCAGCGTCCGGTCCTTCGCCAGCTCCCGCAAGTGGGCCAGCGCGCCCGATCGCTCCGGTTGTCTCAGCTCGGCATGGTAACGGCGGGTGAATTCCTCGAACCGTGCCGGGTCGTGGCTGTACCACTTGCGCAGCTCGGTCGACGGTGCAACGTCCTTGCACCACTCGTCGAGGCTGGCCCTCGCCTTGGTTAGCCCGCGCGGCCAGATCCGGTCGACCAGCACACGGATGCCGTCCTCTTGTGCGGGCGTGTCATAGACGCGGCGCACCTGTACTCCCGCATTCTTCGCCATGAGCCTCCTTAGCGCGTACAGGCCAGTGCAGATCCGCCCGGGCTCGAAATGCCTCGCTTACTCAGCGGCGTCCCGGATGTCGTCCAAGCCGATCCCGTGGATACCACGGGTGTAGAAGAGCTGGCGATGATCAGGTAGAGCACTGCGCCGACTGACCAGCACGATACGGCAAGCGCAGTGAGCGCGGCGGAGGCCGGGAGCGCGGTGGCTCCCACTGCCATTGACTGCGTGCCGACCACCCAGAGGAACCACGTCCCGTTGGCGCCCGACAGCGCGGGCTGGGTGCTGGACCGCATTATCAGCGCCGCTGGGATGCTGTAGCCGAGCAGCCGCCATGGCAGGCCAGCGATCACCAGCAGGCGGCCTTGGGGCGGGCGGCGTAGGCGGTGGCGGGGGTGGCGCGGTGCGCCAGTGACTTGCGCGGCCGCTGGGTGTTGTAGATCTGGGTGAACTGGTCGAGCAGGGTCTGAAGCTGGGCACCCCAGTCGGCGGGCTGGGGTTGCCGGGCGGTGAGCCAGTTCTTGAGGGTCTGCTGGAATCTTTCGACTTTTCCCTGGGTCTGGGGGTGGCTGGGCCTGCCGTTCTTCTGGGTGATGCCGAGGCGGCGCAGCTCGTGCTCGAGGGCGTTGCGGCCGCCGCGGCCGCCGGACAGGCGGGTGGTGAAGACCATGCCGTTGTCGGTCAGCGTGGAGGCCGGGATGCCGTGGGCGGTGACGGCGGCGCGGAACGCGGCGAGCACGACGGGGCCGGTGACCCGGTTCCACGCGGTGACGGACAGGGCGTAGCGGGAGTGGTCATCGAGCCAGGTCAGGATCTCGGTGCCGGTCCCGTCTGCGAGGGGGTAGTGGGTGAAGTCGGCCTGCCAGCACCCGTTGGGCTGCTCGGCCTGGAAGCGGATGCAGGACGATCTCGGCCGCTTGCGCGGCTCGGGGGTGACCAGGCCGGCCCGGGCCAGGTACCGGGCGACCGTCGCCGCTGACACCCGGACCTGATGATGGTGCTGCAGGTGCCAGTGTCGTCCGAGTCGGCGAGGTCCCCGGTCGCCGGGACCGAGGCTCGAACGCGGCCTCGCCCTCGGCCCGGTAGCGGACCACGAGCTTGCTGACCCACCCCTGCGACACCCCGTACTCCCGGGCCACAGCGCCCTGTGACCGACCCTCGCAGACGACAGCAGTGATGACAAGACGCGCTTTCGACATCAGCCGACCGTGCCGGCCAGGACCGGCCGATATCCCGCGACACCCCGGCCCGCGATATTCCTATGTCCTGAGAGACCCCATTCCTATGTCCTGAGGCTGGACACCACCCGCCCCACCCGTGTGATCTCTCAGGACTTCGGAATGACCCCGAACTGACTATGCAAACTCGGTGGGGGATGTGCTCGGGCATGCTCGCCACGAGGAGGCCCAGGGTGTACTGGTCGAGCTGATCCGTGATCTGCGGGCCCGCGATTCGATCGAGGCGGGTTACGAGTTCCAGCGGCCTTGCTTGAGCTCCGGCTGGCCGTCGACTCAGACCGGAACGGGTACGCCTCGGCGCGATTGGCTTCCCTTCGGCGTGCTCGCCCAAGCCGGGGCCCTCGCTCGCGGGCACCCGGCCCCGGCCAGCCTCGGACACGGGTCACCTCACCCCGGGCGCGCCATCTCTCCCCGCGCCGGCGTCCGCAGCAAGCCCTACCGCATCGTCAGACGCCCTCGACCGCTTCCAGGCGCCCGGACTTGACCGCGTTGACGAATTCCTGGTAGTCCTGCTCGTTCTGGTCGGCGTAGCGTTCTGAGAAGTCGGTGATCGACTTGTCGAACGCGTCGCCGTCGCCGAGGTAGGCCGCGACGGCGACGGGGTCGCCGGACCGGGCGTGGGCGCGCGCCAGTGTCCACCCGCAGGTGCGTGCGTAGAACGTGAGCCCGACGGGTGCCATCGCCTCGACCTCCACCGAGCCCTTCATGTCGCGGAGCTGGCGCCAGTAGAAGTGGCGGCGCACGTCCAGCCCCTTGGTCCAGCCGAGGTAGATGTCGCTGGCTGCCTGCATCATCCGCTGCCCCTGCACCACCCGCTCGCCGTGCTGGCGGTAGCGGCTCTTGCCCAGGTAGGGCTCCAGAACCGATGCAGTTGCCTCCTTGATCTGCAGGAACAGCGGATCGTGGGCGTCGCGCCCCTGGAGCAGGACGATGAACGCCCGGGTCCCGACACTGCCCACGCCGACGACCTTGCGCGCCATGTCCACCACCTCGAAACGCTCCAGCAGCTGGCGCCGGTCGTCCTGCAAGGTGGCCCGGTAGGCGCGGAACTGGTCGTAGATCACCGGCACGACCTGTTCCGGGGACAGGCCGTAAGTGGCGGCGGCCAGGTCGCGCGCCGGGACGACGATCGGCGGCTGGCTGACGATCCGGTATTTCCCGTCGACCAGCTCGGCGAGCTTGGACAGCGCCTGCAGGCTGTCACGCGTGCGCGCCTTCGCGGCGATCTTCGCCGCCCGCTTCTGCGCTACCCTGGCCTGCTTCTCCTGCTCAAGGTCCTTCTTCTCCTTCTTTCCCTTCTTCGCCCCCTTGGCTTCCTTGCTCGTCCCGGCCACCGTGCTGCGGATCGCGCCCATCAGCTTGTCCTCGTCCAGGTGGGCGTACCAGATGTCCATCGTGCCCATCTGCGCGAAGGCGGCCATCGCCTCCCGGTAGGCCCGCACCGACGCTAGCGTCGCCGCGTGCGTATCGGCCTTGGAGAACCCGTTGTTGCGGCCCGCGATCACGAAGCTCGCCGCCATCCGCTTCACGTCCCACTCGAACGGCCCCGGCAGCGTCTCATCGAAGTCGTTCACATCGAACAGCAGGACCCGCTCGGGCGAGGCGAACAGGCCGAAATTCGACAGGTGGGCGTCGCCGCACAGCTGGGCCTTCAGGCCGGCCACGGGCGTGTCCTTCAAATCCGCCGCCATGATCTTGGCCGCGCCCCGGTAGAAGGTGAACGGCGAGACCATCATCCGGCCATGACGCACCGGCACCAGATCCTGCTCGCGGGTGGTGTCCTGCTCCTCCAGCAGGCCAACCGGGTCAGGACGATCCGCGGCAGGGCGCCACTTCGCATGACCTGACAAAGCCGTCCGGTCCCGTGCCTCCAAGCCCTTGGCCTCGCGATCGCTGACACTCGGATGCGCGATCCTTCTTACAGCCATCCGGCCCACCTCCCTTTCTCACTCGTCAGCTGACCTCGCCGGCGGCTTCGCGGCCGGCCTTGTCCACCGCCTGCGCCACCGTGGCTTCGCCGACGATCAGCAGGGCGGCCTGCCCGTCGTCGATGATCTCGCCGAGTTCCTTGACGTCGGCGCGGGACATGCCGCGCCACAGGTGGCCGCTGACCCTGCCGACGGCGGCGCCGCCCCAAGCTCCGTGCCGGGTCGCCGTCTCGTCCTTGTTCACGTGTACCTTGCCCGCGTCGTCCTTGGTGATCACCGAGGCGTCGTAGGTGCCGACCGCGCCGGCCGCGTGCAGGTCCTTGACGACGTCATAGTCCGCCCGCGCCAGGCCTCACCCGGATAGGTGCCGATGTAGATGAATACCGCCTCGGGCTTGGCCATGTCCGCATCTCCTTGTTCTCACCGCATCCGCACGAACACGGCGACGGCCGTGGAGCCGCGTCACGGCGACCCGCAGCGGCAGGCACCCGCCGGCCGCGCGCAGCCATGCGGCTTTCCCGGTCAACGCTATGATGGGGCCGCCGTCATGCAGGCGCCTCACCCCCTCGGGGTGAGGCCCGCCGGGCCTGCGGCCGCTGATCATCAGGGGTGAGTCAGCCGGCCCGGTCCCTGATCACGCTGCCCGGCCCAGCTGCCGGCACTGACGCGTCCGTGATCGCCGCTGCCGGCCTGGACCGGCGCATCGCCGCCGCCTGCGAGCCGACGCGGGGGGAGGGTGCCGTGCCAGCTGACGAAGACACCCCGCGGGGACGCCGGGCGATCAGCAAGGGCCGGATGGAAGGGTTCAGCGACGGCGTGTTCGGATTCGCCATCACGCTGCTCGTCCTGGACATCGTGCTGCACCCGCCGGGCACACCCCTGCAGCAGGTGATTCGTGCCTGGCCCTTCTACCTCGCCTACGTCATCAGCTTCCTGACCATCGGCGGCGCCTGGCTCCTGCATACGGGACTGACCGACCAGCTCGCCCGGGCCGACCCGATCTTGCTGCGGCTCAACCTGCTCGTCCTGCTCGTCGTGGTCTTCCTGCCGTTCCCGACCCACCTCGTCGCGAAGGCCCTGCACGACGCCAGCCGCGAACGGGTGTACGTCACCATGTACGGGCTCACGCTCCTGGCCATCCGCCTGCTGGGGTTCGCCCTGGACGCCTACGCGCGGCACCAGCACCTCTACGCACCCCACGAAGACGATCAGGAGGTACACACAGACCGGCGGAAGCTGCTGCCCGTCATCATCGGGTACGTGATCGCGATCCTTGCCGGGCTCCTGTGGCCGGTCGTCGCGGTAGCGCTCTATTTCGGCCTCGCGGTCTACCTGGTCGTGCCGTTCCGGGAGGTCGCACGGGTCCTGGCCCGGCGTCACAAATCGCGCCCGTGAACCCAACACTCACGCAGCCACCTGGGGGCACCCCGGCAACGGCGTCTCACCTGTACCGGGTGAACCGCTCTCCCTGTAGATCGACTTCACTGTCCATGCAAGCCGGGCTTTCGAGGTGGTGGTGCGGCCGGCGAGAGTCCACGGGAGGCATGTATGGCAGCCGAGCCGGATGAGGTGGGGGGCGCGGGTGGCCGGAGCGGTTCAGGCGAACCGCCCGAAGGTCCTTCTCGCAGGCAGCGGTGGCTGGCCAGGCTCGCGTTCGCGTCGGCCATCGCTGCGGTGGTGGTGCTGCTGCTGTTCGGGGGGCTGAGAAGCATTGCCGCGCTGCTCCTCGGCTTGCTGGGCCTGGCGATCGCGTTCGCGGCGGCATGGTGGTTCCTCGCCAACCGCGGCATCGTGCGGTGGCTCGCGCTCGTGGTGCTGGTCGCCGCGCCGGTATTCGTGGTCGTTGTGTACATCGTTGCCGGGCTGCTGTGGGAGGTGGCGCTCAGCGTCGTGCTCGCGGCGGCCGCCGCCGCCGCCGGGCGAGCCGCGCTCAGCAGCGGCGGCGCGTCCGCGGGTCCGCCCGAATATGCGGCGGCGCAACAGCGGCGGCCGTTCATGATCATGAACCCGAGGTCAGGCGGCGGGAAGGTCTCGACGTTCGGGCTGAAGGACAAGGCCACCGCGCTGGGCGCCGAGGTGGCCCTGCTCGAGGGCCCCGGGGTCATCGACGTGGCCGCGCTGGCGCGCCACGCGGTGGACCAGGGGGCCGACCTGCTCGGCGTGGCGGGCGGTGACGGGACCCAGGCTCTCGTCGCGGGGATCGCCGCCGCCCAGGACATCCCGATGGTGGTCATCTCGGCGGGTACCCGCAACCATTTCGCCCTCGATCTCGGTCTGGACCGTGACGACCCGGCTACCTGCCTGGCTGCCCTGACCGACGGCGTCGAGCTGCGCATCGACCTGGGCCTGATCGCAGGCCGCGTGTTCGTGAACAACGCGTCGTTCGGCGTCTACGCCGAGGTCGTGCAGAGCCCCGCCTACCGCGACGACAAGGGCGGCACGGTCCTGCAGATGCTCCCCGACATGCTCAGCGGTCACCAGGGGGCACACCTCGTGGTCCGGGTCGACGGGCAGGTGGTACTTGACGGGCCGCAGGCAGTGCTGGTCAGCAACAACCCGTACGAGACCGGCGACATCGCCGGCCTGGGCCGGCGCGCACGGATCGACCAGGGCGTGCTGGGCGTCGTCGGGGTCAAGGTCGAGAACGCCGCTCAGGCGGCCGGCCTGCTGCGCAGGGCACAACGCGCGCGCGAAATCACCGTGCTCACCGCGCACGAGGTCGTCATCGACTCCGACGAACCGCAGATCCCGGTCGGGATCGACGGCGAATCGGTGCTGATGCCCACCCCCGTGTCCTGCACGATCAGGCCGCTGGCGCTGCGGGTGCAGGTCCCGCGGGACCGGCCCGGCGTCCCTGAGCCACGGCCGCAACTGGACTGGGCACGGCTGCGCCGCCAGGCGTTCACTATCACGCGGACCGCACGCGGCGCCGCTGCCGCACGACCAGGCCCTTCATGATCGCGATGACTCTTGCGGATACTCGCCTCGAGAAGCTAGCGCGACAGGAAAGCGAGCCGCTGTACGAGAAGGGGTCGATCGCCATCCGCTTCTGCCGACGGTCTGCCCATCCGTTCACCCGAGCCGGCCGAGAATCCGCCGCCGGTTTGGACGCGGCCGGAAGGCCCGCTATCACACAGAACGGGTGATGACACTTTTGGCGACATGTGCATCTAGCATCTGTGGCAAACGGATGTCGCAACATCGACATCCGAAGCAATCGGCCTCGCCCTACAGCCCGGCGGCGCAATGCATGACTTACCGGCCGTTAGTTCCGGTACCGTTGCGCTGAGCGATTGAACTTGCCGCAGAGCGCGCTAGGGATGGCGCGCGGCTAGGTGGCCCGCGGGCTTGAGGTGGAGATGGCCGAGACACCAGTCCAGGTCATGCCGGGCACGTTCCGGGCCGCGGTCGCCGCCGAGATGGGACAGGCGTTCAGCCCGCCGTACGAGGTGCCCGGCGTGGTCGCTGTCAATGGGCTTCTCATGGCCGCCGCATGGTTCCTGCTGCCCCGCGGCTGGCTGTTCACGCTGCAGAGCCCGCTCGCCTTCCCCATCATCCTGTCCAGCTGGATGTACGCCGACGTACCGGCAACCAACGTGCTCGCACCGGACCGCATCCGCATCCTGACGGCCCTGGGAGACGACTCCATGATGGGCCGGCTGCTTCTGGCTAAGACCGCCGTGCTCTGGGTCTTCGTAGCCCCGCTGTGCGCTGTGCTGGCCGTGGTGCTCGGGCTGGAGCACCACAACGCGCTGTTCATCGCCACCGCGATCCTTGCGATCTGCGTCATCCCCGTCGCCTGCCTGCCCGTCGCGGCGCTGGTCGGCATCCGCTGGCCGTACCACCCGCTGCAGCTGCGCTACCGCTGGGAGCACCGCGTCCCGGTGCGCCGGATGATCGTCCGCTGGCTGTTTCTCGCGGTCATCCCCTACGGTCTCGTGCCCGCCTTGTGCTTGCTGATGGCCGTCCCAGCCGTCATCGTGCTCCTGCTCACCCACACCGCCAACAGCCACGTGATCAACTTCATCAATGCCAAGGGCAAGTTGTTCGGCCTGACCGTCTCCGGCCCGAGCCACCCGCTTTCCGACGGCATGTTCGCCGGGTGCGTCGCGCTGACCTGCGGGGTGGCAGTCGCGGTCTGGGCGCTCGGACGCCGCGCCGACCGGTGGCTGATCAGGCGCCGACAGGCCAGGATCGCTGCCTACCTGGCTGACCCGACGCAAGGCTAGCCAGATACGCCACAACGCTGGCAATCTCCTCCGGCCGACCCAATAGTCAGCCCGATGACCGGCAATCTCACCCAGGACGGGTGACCTATGAGCATGCCACGCGCGTGACCACGGTGCCCTGCCGGGAGGCGGGGCGGTCATAGGGGCGTCCATTGTCGTTTCCGGATTGGCGTGGCGGCCAGCTGGAGAGGCGGAGCAATGGACTACCCGGCAATTGAAGATCACGGGCTGATTGGCGACCTGCAGACGGCGGCCCTCGTGGCCACCGATGGCACCGTGGACTGGCTGTGCCTGCCCCGCTTCGACTCCCCGAGCGTGTTCGCATCGCTGCTAGATCGGCGTCGCGGCGCCCGGTTCACCCTGGCGCCAGCCGGGGGCAAGCACATAACCGGGCAGATGTACCAGCCCAACACGGCCATCCTCGTGACGAGGTTCTTGTCGGAAGGCGGCGTGGCCGAGGTCGTGGATCTTATGCCGGTCGACGCTCCCGACGTAGCCACCGATCGCCACCGGCTGATCCGCATGATCACCGGCATCCGCGGCGTCCAGTTGAGCTCGCGCATCTTGATATGCCCACACCTCCTGCGCCGCGCGGCGTACGACTGCCAGGCCATCACCATCATCGCCGGCCTCCTAGAACCGGAACATCCAGATGGCCGGGATGAAGTTTAAATGCGTGGGTAGTTCGGCCGCGTCCAGGTTTTCAACGAAACATACTTATGAAAGGCGAACGCGATGACCTTCACTGTCCACGGAATTGATGGATTCCTGCACCTCATCGCGGCATTGTGCTTCGTGGTGGGCGCGATCTTCGGTTGGGTCCGGGCAGGGCACCGGCTCGTGCTTGTGCTGATAGCAGCCGGGTTGTTCTTCTGGGTGCTCACCACACTCCTGCACTAGGGATGCTGTTGCTGGTCTTGCCGTCGTGAGTCGGGTGGTCTGATGTCGGCGCACTGCGAGTGGCGACAGAGCCTGGTCGCGGCCGTCAAGGGATTCGATCCGCGGATTCCGGATGGAGTTACGCCATGTTGGAGTGCGATCCATGCACGACACGAGGCGGCGCACCGGAACTCGGCCACGAGAACGAACGGCCACGCTACAGCGCAAGCCGAAGGGGCGGCTCGTGGCCCAATGGGCAGTCTGAGCGCCCCGCCCGTCAACGACGGTGCCGGAGATTTGCCTTGTAGGCCTGCACCTGCTGGAGCACCTGGTCCCGCTGCTCCTTGTCAAGGGCCGCGAGTTTGGCCTCCATCTCCTCGGGTCGGGCCGGGTCCAGCGGGGTTCCATCGGGAAAGGTCGGGAAGCCGGGGATGCGGTTGTACAACCCGGCCTGCGCCGGCATGGCGGCGGCAAACTGGTCCAGCACCTGCAAGCGCTGGAGCATGTCATCCGCCGAGGTGAACGGGGCCGAGCATACGCACATGACCTGGTCGCCTGCCACCTGGAATACCCAGTCATCCCTGCTCATCAGCATTCCGCTGACCGTCCCGAGTACCTGGCGGGTGAATCCGTCATCAATGCTGCGAACTGTGAACCGGTGATCGAAGGCTGGGTCGCCGGTGGACACGAGATCCCAGCTGGTGGAGAACGGCTGGTACTGCTTCAGGTCAACCAGAAGAGCTGGCATCGGCTGGGCCAGTTCCGCTACGCACACTGCCACGCTAGCGTCGGAACCGGGCCCTACCTGCGGCCCCATAAGCCTGATCGTGGTATAGGCGTTGGCGATCACGTACCGGCGGCCGTTCAGGATAGCCGTGTAAGCGTTCGCGTAACGCGTCTCATATACGCCGTAGCCGATGTTCACGATCGAGTCCGGCACCCCATAGAGATTGCGCGTCATGGTGTGCACATATGAGACGACGCCCTCGTCGAGGCGGCAGATCCAGCCGACCGCCACCCATGGGCAAATGCGTACTCGGCGAGCCCGGGCAGCGGCAACTGCTGCTGTGCCACGCGCTCGGCATGGACCGCGTCATTGCGGTTGCCCTTCGAGAAGAGTCCCATGATGTGAGCCCTCCCATACCGCACAGAGCTGCCGGGCGGCGGTGCTTCCCCTGCGGTGCGCGTGAGTGTAGAACATGCTCCGCCGGCCGGAAAGGCCTGCTCCCGCGGGTACCGAGGCCATGCGCGTGGCCGCACAGATCAACCCGTTGCCGATATCGCACGAACGTCATCCTCGCGCGGCCGGGCTAACGCAACGATACGATTTGCCGATCCAGACCCGGTACGTCCCGCGGCCCTCCATGGTCGGCGTGATCGTGACCCGGGCCGTCGGCTCGCGGGAGATGAGGCACACTGAGATTGTGAGCGCACCTTTCAGCTACGCGGGGATCCGGCTGTACGCGATCGCAGACTCGCTGGGCTGGTTAGCGCCGTCTTGGCGTCTAGGTAGGCGTGAGCGGCGGTGAAGCAGGCCGCGCGTTGGGGGCAGTGCGGCTTTGTATGGTCTGGGGTGGCAGCAGGCTGGCTGATACAACGGCCGCTGCCTGCTGTTCCGGCGCGGTGATGGACCCGATGAGCCCGTTGAACCAATGGCCACGAGGGCACCTGATCTTGGCGCTTTCCATCGGCCCATCGGTCGAGGCCATGGTGTACCGCACTTCCACCTCGGCGGGAAGCCCGCACCGTGCAGCACAGTCTTTGTCCAGATACGCCGGGCAGTCAAGGAACATCGTCTGGCTGGCCATTACCTGCTCCTTCAACTGTGGCGCCACAAGTGGGACATAGCGCCGCGCCTAAGTGGTGGGCCCTCACAGTTGCAGAGCACCGGTCATCGCCGCAGATACGTACGGGCCCAGGCTGCACGGTAAGGTCGCCCTCACTGCCAGCGGAGTGACCGGAGGGAAGGTCAGCGGTCAGGCGTGGCGCGCACCTGGACGATCGGCTTCTGCGCTGACGTCGCCAAGTTCGCGGCTACGCGGGCACGCAAAGCCGGGGCAGAGGGATAACAGCTGCCGCAGCCGCGCCAGCCGACGCCCAGATCGTCAGCACTGCTGTATGTTCGCCCGGGGGAAGCCCGCCGAGGTCGAGCTCGGCAGCCTCGCCGCTGGCGACAGCCACTGGCGGGCTTGGCGCATAGGAGGGGGCCCCGGAGCGGCGCAGCCGGAGCATCACCTGCAGGTCCAGCTTCGGCGCGCTGGTTGCGGTGACCCTGAGTACTGCGTGAGGCGGGATGTCCACGGCCGGACCGGCGGCATCCAGTCGGCGGACTGTGCCGGCGGGCAGCACCAATTCGGGGGTGCTAGCTCGGATCGCGCGCGGGACCCGTCGCGGATAGCCTGTTGTCTCCGTCGTCCTCCGCTGCGTGGCGGAAACAGATCCCCGGCCAGGTCTGTCGGAAGCAGCCGGCTTCTGGCTAGGCGGCTCGCGTGTCGGCGTCGGACGAAGATCGCCGCCATCATTCGGCTCGGTCCTGTCCAGCATCCACGTCCATGCTGCTTCATGTGACCATTCGGGCCACTCCTGGCGCGGCTCGGGCGGAGCTTGCTCGACTTGTTCCACGATGAGACGGCGTTCCGGATCCGCGGACGTCGGGCGAGTCTCGAAGCTGACGACGAAGGCAGCCACCTGCTCCCACCCAGCCGGGCGGGCCTGGCCGGACAGGCCTGACGGGCCGGAAGGATCTGCGCGGGCCTCGGCGAGATCGCGTGCATGGTCTTGCCAGCCCGATATGGTCTCAAGGGTCGGGGCGGGGCGCAGCCGCCGCATGGCTGCATACACAACCCGTCGGTCCGCGCGCGCCAGGTCCAGTGCCGAATTGATCAGCAGGGGGCCGGTCAGCACCGCTTCGTGTTTGGGCAGCAGGCCCGGAATGGATGAGAGATCGCTGGCCAACGTCTACTCCTCGGCTGGTCTCGGGAAGGCGCCTCCGCCGGGCGGCGGGCCAGCCCAGCAGCGGGGCTGACGCGCCTGCCTCGGCGGGAGGATGGGGGCGATGACGGGGTCTGGCGGCCCGATCAATCGCCGGGGCCCATCAGTAGAACTGCCGCTCTTCCAGTGCCTCGTAACCGACGAGGATCGGCCGCTCGCGCTCGCAGCAGTGCAGCGAGAACTTGGCGCCGACCTCGTAAAGCGTCCCGCAGTGTTCCGCCGGGATCGTCCCGGGCTGGACGGTGTAGCAGACCTCGACGCACAGGCGCTCGCATCCTTCCCAGCCCTTGTAGTCGAGTGCCCCTGCGGGAAGCTTGTCGGATAGGTCGAAGTCGGGCCCGTCGCCGATCGCGGTGAAGCCGAGGTTGAAGCACCAGTCACCGTGGATGCAGTGCCACAGATCCCCGATCAGCTCTACCCGGAACCGAACCACGAACGGATCGGTCACGGCGATGATGGTGCCCGGATTGACGCCGTAAACATCGCGGATGTCGGCGTCCCAGTACGCCTTCAGGGCCGTCGACGGCGGGACGCGGAGTTCGGTCGCTCCGTCTAGGAAGTCCTTGTCGTCCGGCCAGCATTTCGATGGATAGGGCAAGCCCTTCTTCTTGCTGTCACCCATGAATCCTTCTCCTTGTGTTGCGCGGCCGGCCACCTCGGCCGACCTGGAATGATCCTCGGCCGGGCTGGTGAGCTGCCGGTTCACTGCCGCTGACGCCGCGCATAGGGCCGCTGAGGCTTCGGTGTGGATCTGCTTAATGCCGCGGCAGACCGGCAGCGGCCGATTACAAAGCGCTTAATGCCGAGGCAGGGCCAGCGGCCAGGTATCTACGTGCGTGGCCCGCGCCTCGGGCATAACGAGGGACCCGGAGCGCGGCTGGCACAACGACGAGCGCACCGATTCGCCGGGAAGGTGAACATGAGCAGCCACTGGGCGCGATTCTGGCCGTGGAGCCGAGAGGCCGAGAGCAACCCGGTGCCGGACGCAGCCCTGGGAGAGAACGACGAGCTGTCCGCCGCGATGCGGGTACTGCACCCCGCGTACTCGGGTCCCGCGCCGCAAGTCCCCGCTACCGCGATGAGGCGGGCCAGAGAGCTATGCCGCGTCGGCCTTGAGCACCGTCAGCTTGCTGATGAGCTCGAGGCCGCGGCCGGGCTGCACCGCGACTCGGCGTCCCGTGCGGGCTGGCAGGCAGCGTCTGCGCTGGGCGTCGACCATCCGTCGCGATCAGCGGAGCCGGTTCCTGCCCGCCGCCTCCTGGCCCGGCCCGGCTCGGGGGCGACGCTGGACCAGGAGCTGGATGACCCGCGCCAGCGGGATGTCGTCGTTCGAGTCCTTGGGCAGCTCGACGTTCAGGTGGCCGGCGCGCAGGTTGCCACGTGGGGAGGCCAGCGCACAAGGACGCTGTTCCAGTACTTGCTCATGCACCGTCGGCCCGTCCATCGCGAGGTTCTGATGGAGCTGCTCTGGCCCGGTCACACCTACTCTTCGGCGCGCAACAACCTCAATGTCAGTGTCTATGGCCTGCGGCGCGGCCTTGATGTTGCCTCTACCGGCAAAAGGTACATCGTGTACCGCGATGGCTATTACTCGCTGAATCGAACGCTGGCCTGGGAGATCGACCGGGATCGCTTCGTCGCCGCAGCCGAGCGAGGCCGCCGGGGCGACGACGGGACATCGGGCGATGCCGTTGCCCTGCTCGAGCGCGCCATATCGGCTTATGGCGGCCCGCTTTTCGATGGCGACCCCGCTGCCGATTGGTTCTTGCCTGAGCGCACCGCCCTGCAGGAATTGTTCCATCAGGTTCTGGAGCGTCTCGCATCGTTGCTCGCAGAGCGCGGCGACCTGGACGGTGCCCAGTGCGCACTGGAGCGGCTGCTGCGTGAGGACGGCTGCCGCGAGTCCGCTCACCGGTTGCTGATGACCTGCTTCGCCCGCCGGGGCCAGCGTGACCTGGTGGCGCGCCAGTTCCAGCGGTGCATCGCACGCCTCGACGCGGACCTTGAGATTACCCCAAGCGCTGTGACGGTAGAGCTCTTCCATGCGCTGACCCGCGTGGGCTGAGGCGCTGTCACCGATGGCAACCGCAGCGACAGCACTGCGGGCGGCAGTCCGGGCCCGCGCATTCCTGATCGCGCAGAGCGAGGCATGCCTGGCCAGGGCGCAGGACGGCACCGATGCCGGGCAGCGCCTGCGCGCGGGCTAGCGAGAGCAGCGAGGCCGCAGCCTCGCGGGCCGTCTCACCTGTATCAGACATCCGAGCGGCGATCATGCCCGCCACCACCGGCGTCGAGAACGACGTTCCGCTCCAGCTCGCCATGCCGTGGAACTCAGTATCGGGCCGTCCCACGGTCTCGAAGTACCGGTACCTGCCGGTGGCGTAGGCATGCACCAGATCCTCGCCGGGCGCATAAACCTTGACCCAGTTACCGTGGTTCGAGAACCAAGCCCGCTCGTTGCCGCTTACGGCGAGGGCACCGACGGACAGCACTCCCTTCATCTTCGCCGGGGAGAATTTCCAGTCCAGGCCATCGTTGCCCGCGCAGGCGACTAGCACGGTTCCGCGGCGCTCGCTGAGGGGGCCGTCGACGAAGATCCGGAAACTCAGCAGGCCCCGTTCCTTCCAGGTGTGGGTACCGGCAGAAAGGCTGATGATGTCCGGGGCCCAGTCGATCACCCCATACAGGGCCCTGACGACCTCCGACTCGAAGTTTGCGCCGGCCTTTTCGAAGATGCGCGCGACCCGCACCTGAGCCCGGGGAGCCATCGCTCGCACGATGCTGGCGATGAATGTTCCGTGAGCGGTATATCGCGAAGCAATGAAGCCCGTGCTCGTGTCCGCCTCGGGCTCGAATTCCCCTTCGACTCCGCGCAGCCACGGATGCTGCCCGGGGGCGCTCTCCAGGAGACCCGTGTCAACCACGGCGACGAGTGATCCGCGGCCATCGCAGTGGCTTGCTGACACCGCTGGCAGTGGACGTGCATCACGAGGCACGCCGTCAGGTTCCGTTGCTGGGCAGTGGGTTCCGGGATTGGAGATAACGCTGATGTGGAGCAGGTGATCCACTGTCGCGAAGCCAGGGCCGAAGAGCTTGTCGAGGTATGCCACCAAGTCGAGCAGGTTCTCCTGCTCGTGATCTGTCGTCCGGGACTGCACGTTGACCAGGGCAAGGCCCGGGATCGGGTACCGGACGTCCTTGACCGTGATGTCGGCAGCACGGAGCCTGCGCACGTCCTGGTCGCGGACGAGTAGGTGGTTCTTGCGGTAGAGGAACTCGACCGGATTCGGGTTCTTGCCGTTGCGCCACCCGAGAGGTTGCGTTTCGACCTGCCCATCGAACTCATCGAGGATGTCACGGACCTGAATAAGCGGAATCCTGTTGGCTTCCGCTGGCTTGCCTGTTGGCACTGGGATCCCTCCCCTTACGGGCGCCTACTGCGCAGTCCGCATCTTTACTATGGACTTATGTCAGAGGATGGCGATAGTGGCACAGATACGCCTGGGGCAGATCATCTCCTCGTTCTCGCGCATTCCCGGCCCGCCGAAGCACTCGCCGGGGCGCGCGCCATGCTCTCCGGCCAACCTCCGATGGCCGCCGACGAGGCATCTATCGCGCACCAGGCAGCAGGTATCTCGTTGCGAGACCTCGGCCATCCGCAGGCTGGCCTCAGTGAACTGCGCCTGGCGCTGCGATCCGCCCAGGCCAGCGGTCTGAATCAGCGCGAGGCGGACGTGCGGGCCAGCCTCGGCCTCACAATGGCCTTAGCAGGCAGTACCGCCCGTGGCATGGCTCACCTCGACGTCGCAGTGCGCATGGCGCGCGGAGTGCTGGCTGGGCGCGTGCTGATGCGTCGTGGCGACATGCTGTCCATCCTTGGCCGCTACGCCGAGGCGCTATCCGACCTGAATAAAGCTGTGATTGTCCTGCACCGGCACGGGGACGTCCTCTGGGAGGCACGATCACGGACCCATCGCGGCCTGATCCTGCTAGCAACGGGCCAGACCAGGCGAGCGGATGCGGAGTTCCTGGCTGCCGAAAGGCAGTACGAGCTCGCCGGGCAGGAGTGGGAGTTCGCGACCGCGCGGCATAACCGCGGACTCGTCGCAGCCGCCTCGGGTCACGTGCCTGAGGCCCTGCAGTACTTTGCTGAGGCCAGCCGACGCTACGACCAGCTGGGAACCCCCATGCCGGATGTGGCCATCGACCGCTGCGCGGTCCTGCTATCAGCCGGCCTGGCGGCGGACGCATGGGCCGAGGCAGATACGGCAGCCCGGCGCCTTGACGAGGTATTGCCGGGTTCCGCGAAGCTCGCCGAGTTGCTGTACTACTCGGCGAGGGCGGCGCTCGCCGCCGGCCAGCCGCTGGCGGCCAGGGACCGAGCCGAGCAGGCGGCGCGGCTGTTCCGCCGTCAGCGTCGGGACCGATGGACAGCTCGCACCCGGCTGGTACTTGCGCAGGCTCGCCAGGCCAGCGGCGACACGAGCGGGAGCGCCTACCGGCTCGCATGTTCCGTTGTACGCCAGATGGTCGCCGTTGGCGCTGATGAGTCGCAGGCAGCCCACCTGCTAGCCGGGCAGATGGCGCTCCGCCAGGGCACTCCCCGCCGGACGGAGGCCTATCTAAACGCCGCGGCTCAGCCCCGCCGTACCGGCACATACCTCACACGGAGCGATGCTTGGCTTGCTCAGGCTCTGCTCTGCGAACTGCGCGGCCGGGAGGCCGCGATGCTGGCAGCCTGTCGGCGCGGCCTAGACATCCTGGAGGAGCATCAGAAGATGCTGGGCGCAAGCGAGATGCGGGCTGCCGTGACGGCGCATGGCAAGGAGCTTGCCGCGATGGGGCAGCGGGCCGCGTTGCGGCGTGGCGATGGCACGAAGCTGCTTGCTTGGAGCGAGCGTTGGCGGGCCACGGTCCAGGCAACGGCGCCGGTGCGGCCATCGCGTGACGGCGAGCTCGCACGGGAGCTATCTGCCCTGCGGGAAGCATCCCGTCAGCTGGATCGCGACATGATCGCGGCACCGCAGGCCGCCGCATTGCGGCGCGAGCGTGCAAGGCTGGAAGCGGCCATTCGCGCGCGCGTGCTCCGCAGCCCCGGCGCGGCGTCGGCGCGCGGTCGGCCGTTCGCCTTGGACCCGCTACTGGATGCGCTGCACGGGTCCGCCCTCGTCGAGCTGGTCGAGCTGGACGGCGTCCTGCAGGCCGTGACAGTCAACCGATCGGGAGTCCACGTGCACGCAGTCGGCCGGGCCGAGGATGCGGCGCGGGAAGTGGACTTCGCGCGGTTCTTGCTGCGGCGGCTGGCCGACGGGCGGCCGGTGCCTTCCCCGGCACTGGCGCTGGCCGATGCGGCTCGGCTGCTCGAGGCTTCCCTGCTTGGCCCGGCGATGGCCGAGCTCGACTCTGAGGCTGTCATCATCGTCCCGCATGGCCGCCTGAATGCCGTTCCCTGGGGCTTGCTGCCAGCGCTGCGAAGCAGATCCGTCAGCGTGAACCCCTCTGCGGCCTCGTGGCTGCGCGCCATTTCTGCACCCGAACCAGCTGGCCGGGAGGTCATCCTGGTCGGTGGACCCCGGCTGGACGCCGCCGAGGTCGAGCTGGCGCTGTTGGCTGAGCGGTATCCCGAGGCTACTGTCCTCGCTAGCGGCATGGCGACTGCCGGGCGCGTGCTCACGGCACTCGACGACTGCTGGCTGGCGCACGTCGCCGCGCACGGAACGTTCCGTGCCGACAACCCGCTCTTCTCATCGCTGGAACTGGATGACGGGCCACTGACGGTCTACGACCTTGAGAGCCTCGACCGGGCGCCCCATCGCCTGGTGCTGTCGAGCTGCGAGTCCGGTCGCGGGGCACCGACTGGAGCTGACGAGCTGCTCGGCCTGGCCAGCAGCTTGATGCCGCTGGGGACGGTCGGCATAGTCGCGGCCGTGGTACCCGTAAGCGACCGGCGAACTCCCGCCATAATGGATTCCCTGCACGAGCATGTAGCCCGTGGAGCCGGATTCCCCGATGCGCTGCGGCTGGCACGGATGGCCGCGGTCGCGACCGCTGACCCGGTGACCCTGGCAACTGCCTGCTCCTTCCTGGCGCTGGGAGTGTGAAGCCACGATGCCGAGTGATGACTTCCCCGAGGGCGCGACAGTCGGTGCGAGCGCTATGGAGGACCCGGTCGCCGGTTGGGTGCAGGCCGCGGCCGCCGGCGACGCGCAAGCCTGGGACCATCTGATGAACCGATACGCCGGACTGGTGTGGTCGATCTGCCGGGCGCATCGGATGAGCGCCGAAGATGCCGCCGACGTCTCGCAGCTGACGTGGATGCGCCTGCTGGAGAACCTGGATCGCATCCGCGACCCGCGGCGACTGGCCGGCTGGCTGGCAACGACATGTCGGCGCGAGTGCTTGGCTTTCCTGCGACGCTCGCGGTCGTTCATGTCAGTCGAGGACGAGCATCTCGACAGGCTGCTCGGCGGAGTCGCGGCTGCCGACCAGTCAGTTCTGGTGGCCGATCAGTACGTCATTCTCTGGCAGGCTTTCCTCCGGCTCAGCGAGTGGTGCCAGCGGGTCCTGCGCGCATTGGTGGTCGATGCCGACGAGGGGCCACCGTCCTACCGGCTGGTCGCGGCGGAATTCAAGGTGCCGGTGGGCAGTCTCGGGCCGACTCGCGCTCGCTGCCTGGATCAGCTAAGAAAACTACTTGACAACGATGGTATTTGACGGGGCATCGCCATCTCATGATGGGTGGAGGCGCAGATCATGGTCCAGATAGCCGTTGGAAGCCGAGCCGAGATGCGCATCGACCACGGACGGGGCTATGAGTGCTGAGAACCCCCCGGCCGATGACGGCATCGGGGCCGCCGACCATTTGCGCGGGCTTGACGACGAAGGACTGCTGGCCGCACTGCGCGACATGTTCGACCAGCACGAGCAGGCGCCAGGCTGGTTCGTGGATCTAGCCAAGGGCAGCTTTGACCTGCGGGCGATTGATACCGAGTTGGCAGCACTGACCTCTGATTCCGAGTTCGACATGGCGAGGCCCCGGCTGCGCGCGGACATCGGGCCGCGCCTGGTGGTCTTCGACGCCACGGCTTTCAGCGTCGAGATCCAGATCGAGCCGGGCAACCGCGCTGAACGGTGGCGGCTGATCGGGCAGCTGATCCCGGCCGGGCGGGCAAGAATCCAGCTGCGCCGGGCGCGGGGGGCAGAACCCGCATTCGTCGACGCAGATGAGCGTGGCCGGTTCGCAGTCGATGACGTCGCCAGCGGCCCGCTGAGCCTGATCTGCGTGCGCCAGGGTCAGCCCGCCGCCGCCACCCCGTGGATCACGATCGGCTAGCCCAGCCTTGGCGGCCTTGGCCAGCATGTGACGCACCCACTGGCAGTGGACGCGCCCCACAAGAGGCATCTGAGTGAGCCGCGGTCGGCAGCCAGATCTGGTGCCGTTCGCCGGGCATGGCGCCGGCGCGCTGGGTTCGCTCGGCATATTGCTGCAGTTGCTGCCAGATCATGATGGTGGCGCCGGGTCACGCCCTGCTCGGGATCCTGGCACTGCTGCACGGAGCCTCCAGCGCCGAGGTCCGGCAAATCAGCGGGTCGCATTCATTGACGTTGATCACCGTCGGCCCGTCAAACCATGTGGATTTCCCCGTTCACCACCTACGGTCCTGATCCGTAGCGTCCTTGGCAGCGTCAGGCGCCGCCTGGCCATCAAGCCACTTCGGAGGTAGCGATGATCGATCGGTCGGAACTGACCCGTGAGGTAGTCACCCTCACGGGAGCGCCCTCGTCGATCCGATGGGAAATTGGTGGCGCCGGGTTCGACGAGCTGTTCCAGCTTTACACCGACGCTGGCTTCATCTACCCGGCCAAGCTCGCGGCCCTGATGCCGTGGTTTCCGAGCGTCCGCGAGAGCTGGGAGCGAACGTTTCTGGCTGGGAGCGACTTGCACTGGTCCGCGAACGCGCGCAGTGAGTGGGGGGATCTCGAAGCCTCCGTCAGCACGTGGCGGAGCACCATGCACAGTTGGATCGGGCAGCATCTCGTCTCGCGCGGTGTTCCCCGACTGTCCGGTGGCGTGTTGCTATTCGCGCAGCGGACGATGATCGATCTGGGTTGCGCGGACTCGCACCAGTACTGGTTCCAGCCGACCAACAGATTCGCGAACCGAACCTTTGGCTCGGCCGCGCGGATACTTCCGCCCGGGCAGACCGTGCTGCGGGACACCGCCTTGTGCAGCCGCCCATCGGACGGCGCGCAGCTGGATCCGGCCGGAGTGCGGCTTGTAGAGTGCGGCACACACGACCGCGAACTGGTTGAATTCGTCCGCGTCGCCTGCGGAAACGTCTTCGCGACCGCGGAAGACCTTGAGTGCGGCGATACGACGCTCGCCGGTGTCGATGACCTTTACCAACAGGTAGGGCTCCGCCGCCAGCGACGAGTGTGGCTCGCATTCCATACCGGCGCCTCCCAGCCTAGCGCTGCCCTGCTCGCCTACTGCGGACCACTCGGCCTCAACTTCTCGTTCATAGAAAACCGCTCCGAGATCGTCCTCGCGCCATCGCTCAGCCCAGCGCGCACGGCGAGCGCGACGGCCGCGCTGGCCGGCCTCGCCAGCCGGCTGGCCGGCTCGTTCACGGCGGTGCAGTCACCGCTTGTCGTACCACCACAGGCGATCCCCTTGATCGAGGAACTCGGCGGCAGCCAACTGCGTAGCTACCGGCAGAGCATCTGCCTCAGGGACGGCTTCGACGACTGGTACGACCACATGGCGCGGTTCTACCAGCGAATCGGTGGCCTAGCCGGTCAGCGGACGGCTGAGCCAGCCGGCGCCTCCACGGCTGGGCCGCCATCGTGAGCACCCCAGCGGTGGACTGGCAGCGCGGGGCGCCGCCAGCTGGCTACATCATGGAACACGACGGCGAGGTCCGACGGCTCGAGTTGAAGACCGACCATCAGGCGACCGAGCAGCAGCTTTCCTGGGCTGGCCTTCGGCCGGGCATGACTGCTATCGACATCGGCTGCGGTAGCGGTGCAGTGACCCGCGCCATGACGAGCAGGTGCCTGGCCGGCCGGGCTCTCGGGATCGATCGCAGCCCCGAGCGGATCGCGGCCGCGCGCGCACTAGCTCGCCGCAGCCGTCTCCCGGCCGAATTCGCCGTCGGTGACGTGACCCGCCTCCCGCTTGCCGATGCGAGGTTCGACTTCGCCTGGTCCCGCTTCGTCTTCGAGTACCTTCCCGGTCCAGCCGCCGCACTAAAGGAGATGATCCGCGTCACTCAGCCGGGCGGCATCATCGCCGTCGCCGATCTCGATGGCCAGATCACCGGGTTTCATCCGCTGGCACCCAGCCTCCAGCGCGGACTTGACCGGTGCCTGTCAGCGCTGTCCGCAACTGGCTTCGACCCGAACGTTGGACGCAAGCTGTACTCCCTATTTCAAGCGGCCGGGCTGAAGGATATTACTGTCGACGTCAGGCCCTACCAGGTCTATACGGGCGGGATCCCTGCCAGCGACTGGCACAACTGGCAGGCGAAGCTTTGCACCATCACCGAACTTCTCTCGAAACACACCGGCGAGGGGGCCTACTGGCGATGGTTCCGCGACGCCATGGAGATCCAGCTGCGCCGATCAGACATTTTCTATCACTCGACGCTAATCATCGCGAAGGGGCGCAAGGCGGGGTAGCAACCAGCCGGGGACGGCCGGGGTCGCGGGACGCGACCCGTGGGGCAGAACCCGCATGGGTCGACGCAGATGAGCGTGGCGGGTTCGCTGTCGATGATGTCGCCAGCGGGCTGCTGAGCCTGATCTGCGTGCGCCAGGGTCAGCCAGACGCCCGGCGCAAGACGTGCGGTCTGCTGGCTCGGCTGCGGCGGCGTGCGGGGGTGACGGCGTCGTCGACGTCGTCGCTGGCGCAGCGGCTGATTGATGAGGGCCTGCGGATGGCTGACCATCCGGGGGTGATCTTCAAGGACGGGCCGACGGGCCGTCGTGCGGCCTTGGCGTCTGGTCCGGATGTGTGGGAGGTCATCAAGTTCCTGCGCGAGATTGATGAGCGGGGCCCGGCTGCGCTGGATGCGGCGGCGGATGCGCTGGCGCTGGATCAGGGCAGGGTGAGCGCGGCGGTGAGCTATTACGCCGATTTCCCGGAGGAGATTGATGCGGAGATCGCGGAGGCTGACGAGGCGTCGGAGCGAGCTGAGCGGGCCTGGCGGCTGCAGCGCCGCCTGATCTCCTGATGCCCGGCGGTGCGGCGCGGCTGCTGCTGGATGAGATGTTCGCTCCGGCCATCGCGGCGGCACTGTGCGATCTGGGTTATGACGTGTGGGCCGTGGCGGAACGGCCGGATCTGCGTGCCCCGGCCGATGACAAGATCTTTGCCGTTGCCTGCGCGAACGGCCGGTGGCTGGTCACCGAGAACGTCAAAGACTTCCGGCCCACCTTGCTCCGGGCGTTCCAGGACGGGACCGCGACCGCGGGGATCGTATTCACCAGCAGCCGGACGTTCCCCAGGTCGCGGAAGAACCCGGGTCCGCTGATCAGCGCACTGCACCAGTGGCTCATGACAGGCCCGCCGGAACCGCCGGTGACCGAGGACTGGCTCGCCAGCCCGCAGTAGGCCGTGCCCGGGTCCGCCAAATGCTGCGGTCACCCGCCGTGATCTCCTTGGCAGGCAGGTCAGCGCCACCGCCCGCCTGCGGCCCGCACAGCCCGCCTGGCAATGGACTTGCTAATGGGCTCAGCGCGGCTGCGGCGGAACTGGCGGAGGTGATGCCGGCCCGCCGGGTCCGGGCCGACAGTCCGCGGTGCTGCTGCGCAAGGCGGAGTCGCTTGTGAACGGCAACACCGCGGTGTCAGCTAGCGTTGGCCGGGACGCGTCCGTGCAGCCTGGTTCCTTGCCCAGGGGCCGAGGTGATCTGGACAGTACCGCCGAGAGCTGCAATCCGGTCGCAGATGCCCTGGACGCCACTGCCCATGCGCGTTGTCGTCTAGTCGAAGCCATCGCCGTCATCGGCGACCGTGAACGCCAGCTCCTGGCCATCGTGGTACAGCGTGACCTCGGCTCTCGATGCCGCGAGCCGCATTGCGCAGCACCAGGCCTGCCTGCGCCGCTACGTCCCGGACCAGCCGCTCACCGGCTGGCGTCAGAGGCTCGCGCAGCGAGCTGGTGACGCGCAGGGCCCCCAGCTCCTCGCCGCGATGGACCACCGGAAATGACCTGGTGCGGCCGCGCGGGTCCGCGCTTTCCGTTTCTGCCGACCATGGCGCGCGATCCGGCGCGGCATCGGTGCCCGAGCCGGAAGGAAGAGCCGGCCAGGCCGCCTCCAGCCGCTCGATGCCATCGGTGCGCAGGCGCACCTCTGCCCGCTCGGCGCCGGTAGCCTCGGCGACCATCCGGGCCATGCTCGGCAGCACATCCTCTGTCGAGTACGTTCCCGCGATCTGCCCGGCGAAGTCCGACAGCACTTCGTAGGGCGTCGCGCACTTGCCGTAGACCAGCCGGTCGGCGACCAGCCGGCTCGCGCGCGAGCCGGCTGGAGTACCATCGCCGCGATCGCGGCCGCCGCGAAGGTGAGCACGCTCTTGTCCGAACCGCCGGTCGCGGCGCCGACTCCCACGACCACGAGCGCGTAAATGGCGGTGAAGGCTGCGGCTACCAGGCCGGCTACGACCGTCTTCTTGACTACGACGTCAAGGTCGTAGAGCCGGTACCTCAGCACCGCCACCGCGCAGGCGACCGGGATGCCGGCCACGGGCGTCAGGATCATGAGACCCCAGATGACCGTGCCCGCCACGGTGTCGCCGGTGCCGAGGATCAGGCCTTCCACCGGCAGCACGGCGATCCAGATCACGGTCAGCGCACCGAGGTAGGCCAGCCACGCGAGTTGCTGGCGCACTTCTGCCGTGCCGCGGCGCCGCCGTGCGAAGACCGAGGCGATCGTCAGCACGACCGAGGCGATCGCGACAACGGCCACTATGGCGAGCAGGGCACTGAACCAGCCATGCCGCGGGAGCAGCCCGTGCACGGGTTCGCGGTAGGCGACCCCGGCCGCCGCCAGCGCGTTGCTCATCCCGCCCTGGACGAATGTCCCGCTCTGGAACTGCCGGCCGGCACCGCCGGCCAGCGCCAGGCACATGCCCCACAGAACGGGCCGCCAACGGCGCGACAGCAGGTGGCCGTCGGGAAATACCAGGACGAGAACGACCAGCTGAATCACCGCGAGGACAGTCAGCCCCCCGGCTAGCGCGCCTACGTACTTCACCGCGGGCACCGAGCCAGGGCTGGTAGCCAGTCCGAACAGGGAGTACTGCTCGCTGAACATGCTCGCCGCGACCGTCAGGCCGACAAGGCACAGCAGCCACCCGATGACGTTGCCCGGCACCCGCAGCGCGATCAGCCCGCCGATCACCGCGTAGCCGATGACAGCAAGAGCGGCGGCCGCATAGAGGAGAATGCGGCCCCCTGTCATTTCGCCAGAATTCAGCCCGACGAACACGAGGGTGGCGGCCAGGACGACCAGGGTCAGCCCGACAAGCGACCAGGCGGCAGCGTGAATCCGGCGACGGCCGACCAGGACATGCATTCGTACACTCTGACGCTTCGCAGATCCCAGCGGAAGGGGGCGAACCGCCCAGCTAGGTTCGTGCTACCCACCCTATGCAGCGCAGGCATCGCAACTGGTTCGCCGCCGGAACGATGTCCGACTGTGGAAAGCGTGGGGAGAAAGAAGCCTGGTGTGGGCAGTGGCGGAAGATGGTTACCACATGCTAGATAACGGTGACACTGTGTAGTGTGCGATCTCTTCGCAGCTGCGTCCGGCGTCATGTCCAGGGTAGGTGTGCGATGAAGCTGGTCATAACCGCCGTGGGAACTGCCGCAGTTCTGGGCCTCGCGGCGTGCAGCACCAACACAATCAACCCGCCGGTGTCGGTGCGCTCAAGCTCGCCGTCTTCGCAGACGAGCTCCACAAGACCCGCGCCGACTGTCACGAAGACGAAGATGAACGGCAGGCAGTGCCAGCCTAGTTCGTCCACTCCCGTACAGACTCCGGCGTCAAGGAACATCTATGAAGGCGAAGGCGATGACCGACTTCCCGGAATTGAGGCCTGCACCTCATCGCGGATGGTTCGGTGAGCTACGATCTTCGGTCGGGTCCGGCAGGCACCAGGCTCGAGCTGTGCGTCAGCCGGGTTGTTCTTCTGCGACTGACGAGCACAGGCGTGATCCAGCATTACACGGGCACGATACGGTTGTCTACGGCTAGATCGTCGCGGCCGACGTCCGCGCGATCCTGGGAGTGGAAACTCGAGGAGACCGCACCTGGCTCGGCTCTGCGGTGAGGCGCGTATGGCTAGGTCTGAGCTGGCCTTGTGGCGGTCACGGATCACCGGGCCAACGATGCCTGGACGCCGGCCGTCCGGCGTGCCAGGCTCAGTTCGGCAAGTAATCAAGGGAGAGCGTCATGAGCGTTTACAGGGTGACCGAGATCATCGGGACAAGCGGTACCTCATGGGAAGACGCGGCAGCGGAGGCCATCAGGACTGCGGCCGGGACAATCCGCGACCTAAGGGTGGCTGAGGTCGTCAAGCAGGACATTCACTTGGACGAGGACGGAGCGATCACCTACCGCACCAAGCTTCAGCTGTCATTCAAGTACGAACACGAGCGCTGATCCCAGCCGGTACACGCCTGGTCACGACCGCGCGTTCACTGATCAGGCTGATCGGCGCTGCACGGGACGACGGGCTGAGATCCCGGCCACCTAGCAGGCCCTGCCCCGCGATGTGAATATAGAGGAGCCTGGTGTCGCAGCTCATAGCCTATTTCGGACCGTGGAGCTGGTTTGCCATCAAGCACTCCTGGGTCCTCGTGTTCGTGGCCATGCTTGTCTTCGCCGGGCTGGCCTACCTAACCAGTGTCAGGTCTTCGCGGAAGTTCCGTCCCGGGCGACTCTTCGTTGGAGCCATGGCCGGCCTGAGCCTGTCAGCCCTCATGGTCACCATCAGCACCATGGCGCACTCTCTTGACTCGTACTGGGTTTCAGCTGCGCAGCGCCACGCGGCTCACCTACCACCACCCGGGGGTCTGTTATCTCCGCTTGACCCAATGTTCAAGGCGATTAATTCCCTCCTGGGCGTGAACGTTACCTGGCATGCGTTTCACAACGCCGCCGTCAATACCATCCACTTTGGCCTTCTGAGCGTCTTTGCCTTCTCGGCGATGTTCGTCGGGATAATTGTGATCATCGCGAACGCTCACATGAGCTTGGTCCGGCGGGTTGAGGCCCTTGAGGCTGGGGCCCCAGCACGTCCGCCGCAGCGGCGGTCCTCCAAGACTCCAACCCCGCCTCGCAGCGAAAGCTCCCTCTGAGAGCGGCGATGGCGCGCCAGATGTCGCTAACGGCGCACGCCATCCAGCGCCACCTCAAGTCGATCTTTGCCAAGACCGAGGCCAGCGACGCGCGCGGCACCGGCTAATCACGGCCGGGCCCGAGGACATGGTCAAGCGAACATGTTGACCGCGTCATCAATGAGGCGGAGATAGCGGTCGCCGCCGGGGTCGTTGGCGAGCTGCTGGCGGAAACGCCGGCGCGACCAGGTCATGCCGTCATGCGACGCTGGGACAGGTGCACGCGCCGACGACCAGCACCAGCACCGGCCGGGTCGACCCTGATCCCGTGATCCAGGCTGGCTTCCCAGCGCTCTGAGCAGTACCGGGAATGCGGTGGGGACGCGGAAGGTTACTACTTTTGGTCGTAGTTTTTCTGTGCTCGTGGTTGATTTCACGCTCGCGGATTTACTCGCGGGCGTGTCGCTGTTTCGTACCCGGAGATGGTACTTGGCCGCCGCCTGGGCCCGGAGTCCGCGTCGTGCGGGCGCCGAATGTGCTACAGCAAGGAGTCACCATGGCACAGGGAACTGTGAAGTGGTTTAACCCGGACAAGGGTTTCGGGTTCATTAATGTCGACGGCGGCGGTGCGGACGTGTTCGTCCATTTCTCCGCGATCGACTCGAGCGGGTTCCGGAGCCTGGACGAGGACCAGCGCGTCGAGTTCGACATCACCCAGGGCCAGAAGGGCCCGCAGGCGGAACGGGTTCGCGTTATCTGACCGGATCGACCCGGACGTGCGGCGCCGGTCCTGATCGACGCAACGGTGGCGGCCGCGATGGAAGCACTTATCTCTGCGGCCGTCGGCGCGAGTGACCTGGATGCGCCGCTCAGCCGGTCTGGGCGTGCGTGCGGCAGGAACGGCAGCCCAGGTCCGGAACGAGCCCATGCCCGCGACCGAGCGGGTCCGTGCCCGGCTGAGGCGACTGCTCCCGTCAATGGTGATATCGATCGCGCTGATCGCAGGCCTGGCGGTGCTTACGGTCAGCATGCCGGCGCACAGCACCAGCACGTGCAGCCTCACGCTCGCCGAGTCACCGCTCACCCGGGCACTTGGCCGGATGAGGACCTGCCAACGCGCCCCGGTGAATCCGCAAGCGCGGCTACCCGACCATTCGGGCCAGCGGGCCTCCGCCAGCGCGGCCGCTGCTGGCCGGCGGGCCAGGCAGAGACGAGCCCTCTTGCTCGGCCATGGCAGCTGCGGCGAGGCCTTGCGGCCGAGGTGAATGTGACCTAGTGAGAAGATCCCGCGGACGGCCGCACATGACTGCTGCCGGCGTCGGCGGGGTAGGATCGCAAGTGAGTGTAGCGACTGAGGAGCAAGCCAGCGTGTTCGAGGCGGCCGATATCCGGGAGTGGCGTGGCCACGACGTAGTCGACGTCGATGGCCATAAGATCGGCGCCCTGGAGGCCGTCTACGTCGATACCGGTACCGATCTGCCGTCGTTCGGCACGGTCAGAGTGGGCATGCCGACCCGGCACCGGCTCGCTTTCGTGCCCCTGGACCAGGCGACCGTAGGTCCCGGCTACCTCAAGGTCCGCTACGACAAGAGGCTGGTCAAAGACGCGCCAGCGATCGACACCGACGGCGAGTTGCAGGCCGGCGACGAAGAGGCGATCTTCAAGCACTACGGCTTGACCTACCAGCCAGGTGCAGGCGGTGCGCGGCTTCTCGCCCGCCGGTGACTGCTAACGCAACGGAGTCAGAATGATCGCCCTCTTCCTGCTGCTGGTCATCGCGGCGATCGCGCTGGGTATCACGGGCGTCGTGGTGAAGGGCCTGATGTACCTGCTGATCATCGGGATAGCGGTCTTCCTTGGCGCCCTGCTCCTGGCCGCCCTGCGGATGCGGCGCCGTCCGGGCAGGCGTCCTGCCCGGTGATGCCCGGCCGGTTCGCGGCCATCAGCACGTCTGAAGGCTCAACGCCGGGCCGCCCCAACTTGGGCTGCCCTATGGTGGTTCACCGGAGCCGAGCGGGGAAGTTCAGTTCTGCGCAGGTATCCGATCAGAAGGTATGAGATGGCCGACAATGACGATCCTCCACGTCTGTCGGTAGTGGCAGCGATCGTGGATGCTAAGACCACCGCCAGGGGCGCGCTGCGGCCAGAAGCTCGGCTAGGTACCCGATTCGGCTCGGCCGCAGAATCCGAAACTGCGGCATCAGCCACGCCCAGCGAGCGGGAGCTCGCCAAGGCGCTGCAAGGCGGCCAACGCCCTGACTCTCAGTCGGCCATCGTGCGGCATGAACGCACGTCGGCGTTCGCCGGCCTTTACCGCAAGTTCGCCCTGCACCAGCTGAACAGCCAGGTCAGGAACAAGGCCGCAGCAATACTCGTGCGCCTAAGCCGACCCTGACGAGCGGTGGTCTCGTCAAGGGTTCCAATCGACTGGGCGGGATCTGCTTACGGGTGGCCGCCCGGTGGCTGCTCTGCGGCCGAGGTCTCCGACGACGCGTAGACGTCCCGCAGGGTCTCGATCTGCTGGGTCGTGAACGCGCGCTCGCGCCGGACGTCCCGGGTGAATGCCAGCCACCAGGTAAGTAGTGCCCCGACGCGGTTGCGATAGCCGGTCAGGAAAGCGATGTGGATGAACAGCCAGATGCACCAGCCGAGGAATCCGCGGACCTGCAGCGGTCCGGCTGATACGACGGCGTCTCCGCGGGAGATGTAGGCGGCGGAGCCGAGGTCACGGTAGCGGAACGGCTTGTCGGTCGTCTTGCCGGCGGCCCGGCGCTTGAGGCGGCGCCCGGCGTACAGCCCCGATTGCATCGCCACCTCGGCCACCCCCGGTAGCTTGTCGAGGCTCATCATGTCGCCGAGTACGGAGATCTCGGGATGGCCGGGAATCGTCAGGTCCTTCTCCACCATGATCCGGCCCGACCTGTCGCACTTGGCGCCGGTCGCGGCCGCGAGGGCAGCGGCGACAGGCGGCGCCTCGACCCCGGCGGTCCACAGAACCGTATTGGCGTCGTAGCGGGTCTCCTCGCCTGCGCGGTCGCGGACTAGCACCCCGCCCCGGTCGACGTGGGTCACGATCGAGCTCATGTGCAGCTCGACACCCAGCTTCTGCAGGCTTACGGCGGCCTTCTGCGACAGTTTCGGCCCGAACACCGCCAGCGGAGCGCTGCCTCCGTCGAAGAGCAGCACCTTCGCCTCTTCCGGGTTGATAGTCCGGAACTCGGCCCGGAGCGTCTTGGTGGCCAGCTCCCTGACCTGGCCAGCGAGCTCGACGCCGGTCGGACCGCCGCCCACGAGCGCGAACGTCAGCCAGGCACGGCGTTCTTCCTGGGTCAGCGCAGTCTGGGCCATCTCGAACGCGCCGTAGATCCGGCGGCGGATCGCCAGCGCGTCCGAGATCGTCTTCATGCCTGGCGCCCAGCGGGCAAATTCGTCGTGGCCGAAATAGGCCTGGCGGACTCCAGCCGCCACGATGAGGTCGTCATAGCCGTACTCAAGGCGATCGCCGCCAACCCTCCTGGCGATAACCCGGTGGCCATGAACATCGAAGTCGACGACCTCGGCCATCACGCAGTCGAGGTTCTTGTGGTTCCTGAGCAGATCGCGCAATGGACTCGCGATCTTGCCCTCGGACAGGATGCCGGTCGCGCACTGATAGAGCAGCGGCTGGAATATATGGTGCTGGGAACGGTCGATCAGGGTTACGGAGACGTCGCTGCGCTTGAGCCTGCGCGCCGCGAACAGCCCGGCGAAGCCGCCTCCCACGATCACGACCCGGCGCCGGTGTTCTTGGTCCGTCATCGCATGCTCCGCGTCATCGCTCAGCCGACCGGGTCGTGCCAGGTATCTCCGGCAGTCAGCAGCCGGTCGGCTTCCGGCGGGCCCCAGCTGCCCTTGGCATACGGATGCACGGGGGTGACGTCGCCAAGGATCGGCTCAACGACCTTCCAGGCGGCCTCGACGGTGTCCTGCCGGGCAAACAGCCAGCGGTCGCCGTCCAGCGCCGCGCCGATCAGGCGGTCGTACGGGCGCATGTCCGAGCCCGGATGCCCGGCGAAGGTCAATTCCTCCAGCAGTGGCTCCAGTCCGCCGCCCGGCTTCTTGCCAGCGAGATCGACGCTGACGGCCGTCTCTGGCCAGACCCGGAACCGCAGTGAGTTGGTGGCGGCGCCCGGATCGATGCCGAACACATTGTGCGGCGGCCGCTTGAAGCGGATATCGACCTCGGTGGCCGTGACCGGCATGCACTTGCCCGCCCGGATCAGGATCGGCACGTCAGCCCATCGCCAGGTGTCGGCGGCGAGTCGCACCGCGACGTAGCTTTCCGTCGTCGACTTCGGGTCCACGCCGTCCACCTCGTGGTAGCCCTCGTACTGACCGCGAACGATGTCCTCGGGGGTCAGGGGCCGCAGCGCGGCCACGATCCGCGACTTGGCGTCCCGCCAGGACGCCAGGCCCGGTCCGTCTGGCGAGTCGGCCAGCACGGTGGCCAGCACCTGGAGCATATGGTTCTGGACCACGTCCCTGATGGCACCGGTGCTGTCGTAGAAGCGGCCGCGGTCGGCGACGTCGAAAGCCTCGGCCATCGTGATCTGGATGCTGTCGACGTGGGTCCGGTTGAGCAATGGCTCGAGCATCGAGTTGGCGAACCTGACAAAGAGCACGTTCTCCACGGGATCAAAGGCCAGCCAGTCGTCGACCCGGAAGATCGCCTCTTCTGGGAAGTACTGGTGCATGATGTCGTTCAGCCGCCGTGAGCTGGCCAGATCGGTCCCGAACGGCTTCTCGACCATCACCCGAGCGTCCTTGGCGCGGCCGGCCGATGCGATCCCCTGCGCGATGCGCCCGAATAGGAAGGGCGGTACTTCGAGGTAGAACAGGACGCTGGTGCCCGTGCCGATGGCGTCTGACATCGCCTTGTAGGTACCGTCATCGCCGAGATCCCCGTCGACGTATCGGAGCAACCCGAGCATCTTCCGGGCGGCAGGACTGTCCGGGTCCATATGGTTGAGCCGCAGCGACGCAGCTGCGTAATCGCGGAATTGCGCTAGCTCCCAGCCGCTCTTCGCTACCCCAACGACCGGCACGTTCAGCACACCGCGCTCGACCAGGCCCACGAGCGCCGGGAAGGTCTCTATCTTTGCCAGGTCACCAGTCGCGCCAAAGATCACTAGCGCATCGACTGAGTTAGCCGTCATTTCAGCCCCTGTCCCCATCTCGTCTCCGTTGTCACGATCAGACAGCGGCCGCGACGCTGCTGGCATCACTCGCCACGGGTGAGGGCCCGCTTGTGATGAACGAGAAGGTCGATCACCTTGAGTTCATCGCCGACCAGCGTCGTGAACAAGATTGCCGGGAGCTGGACAATAAGCGAGCCATTGGTGAACAAGGCCGAGATAAGTACAGCTGCGGCTGATGCGCGTCACCCGGCCGGGGTGAATGCGGCGCTGCCGCGCTGACTTGAGACCGGATCAGAACTGGCGTCAGCGAGCGGCCCGGATCGGCCGTGGTCACCCAGCCGGGAGGATGCGCCAGCGCGCCGGCCGCCGCCATAGTGAGCCCGTGACAGAACACTATGACGTGATCATCGTCGGCAGCGGTGCGGGCGGGGGCACGCTAGCGCACACGCTAGCGCCGTCGGGCAGGCGAATCCTGCTGCTGGAGCGAGGCAACTTCCTGCCGCGCGAGACCGAGAACTGGAATCCTGGGTCGGTCTTCGTTGATGGCCGATACATCTCGCCGGACCGGTGGTTCGACGCCGACGGCAAGCCCTTCCAGCCGCAGGTGCATTACTACGTTGGCGGCGCCACCAAGATGTACGGCGCGGCTCTTTACCGGCTGCGGCCCGAGGATTTCGGCGAGGTCAACCACGTGGATGGCGTGTCTCCGGCCTGGCCGCTGAGCTATGACGACTTCGAGCCCTGGTACACCAGAGCCGAGTGGCTGTACCAGGTGCACGGCATTCACGGCCAAGACCCCACGGAGGGGCACTGCTCGAAGGACTACCCGTGGCCGCCGGTCTCGCATGAGCCCCGGGTCCAGCAAATCTCCGACGCTCTGGCCGCGGGCGGCTACCATCCGTTCCACGCACCGGTCGGCATCCTGCTGAACGAGGCCAACCGGCCGCTGAGCGCGTGCGTCCGCTGCGCGTGGTGTGACGGCTATCCGTGCCTGGTGCACGCCAAGTCAGACGCCGACGTGATAGCCGTGCGGCCGTTGCTGGACCAGCCAAACGTGACCTTGCTGGTTAATGCCGAGGTGGAGCGCCTCGAGACGGACCCGTCCGGGCGGGTAGTCAGCCGGGTGCAGGTAAACCGCGGGGGCAGCCAGGAGTTCTATACCGGCGACATCGTGGTGATCTCGGCCGGCGCGGCGAACAGCGCGAAGATCCTGCTCCGGTCAGGCTCTGACCAGCACCCGGCAGGCCTGGCCAACGGATCTGACCAGGTTGGCCGCAACTACATGTACCACAACAGCAAGGCCATCGTCGCCCTCGCCAAAGAGCGCAATGACACGGTGTTCCAGAAGACTCTCGCTGTGAACGATTTCTATTTCGCCGGGAACGGCAGGGAATGGCCGCTGGGGAATATCCAGATGCTCGGGAAGTCCAATGCGATGGCCATGAAAGGGGAGGAGCCTAAGCTCACCAAGCTGGCCCCGAAGTGGAGTCTGGAGGAGGTTGCCAAGCACGCTGTGGACTTCTGGCTCACCACCGAGGACATCCCCCGACCGGAGAACAGAGTCACTGTCGACGGGGATGGTCATGTGCACCTCGCCTACCAGCCGACGAATGACACGGAGGCTGACGGGCTGTACCACGAGCTCAGGAAGGTCCTCAATCACGTCGGCATCGCCGCCCACCACGTGCTCGGCAAGAACTTCTACGCGAGCATGGACGTGCCCGTCGCCGGCGTCGCCCACCAGTCGGGTACCTGCCGGTTCGGCACCGATCCGGCCACCTCGGTTCTCGATGTCAACTGCCGGGCGCACGAGGTCGACAACCTGTACGTGGTCGACACCAGTTTCTTCCCGAGCATCGGAGCGGTGAACCCGGCTCTCACCGCCATGGCCAACGCGATTCGCGTCGGCGAGCACTTGCTGAGCCGGATGGCGTGACGTCAGTCCCGGCGCGGGTTCGATAGCACCGCGATCGAGCGCGGGCCCACGCTGACGTGATCACCGGCCGCCCGGGACGAGGAGGGCGCGCTGGCAGCTTCAGCCGGATGGTAGGTGCTGAATTCAGGCCGCCAGGTGGCCTGCTCCCGCGTGACCGGCAGGGCGAATTCGAGCGGCTCCCACCACGCGTTGACGAGGACCAGGAAATCGTCATCAAGCAGCGGCGTGCCGTCAGCGGCTCGATCGGGGGCATCGGATCCGTCCAGATAGAGCGTGATCGCCAGGGCGCTCACGTCCGACCAGGCGCTCTCTGTCATTTCCGCGCCGCCGGGGGTGAACCAGCGCAATTCCGACGCTGCCGCTCCGGCCAGGAAACGGCGGCGGCGGAATACCGGGTGCTGCTTGCGGAACGCGACCAGTTTCCTGGTGAAGTCCTGCAGCTCAGTGTCGGGCCGGGACCAGTCGAACCAGGAGATCTCGTTGTCCTGGCAGTAGGCATTGTTATTCCCCTGCTGGGTTCTGCCGAACTCATCGCCGCCCAGCAGCATCGGGACGCCGAACGACAGCAGCAGGGTGGCCAGCATCGCACGGGACTGACGCCCTCGCAGATCGAGGATGGCGAGGTCATCAGTCGGCCCTTCCGCGCCGCAGTTCCATGAGCGGTTATCGCTGGTCCCGTCGCGGTTTGACTCGCCGTTGGCCTCGTTGTGCTTGTCGTTGTAGGAGACGAGATCCCGCAGGGTGAAGCCGTCATGGACGGTGATCAGGTTCACTGAGGCAGTAGGACGGCGGTGCGCCCCGGCATACAGATCTGCCGACCCGCAGAACCGGGTGGCGAACTCACCGAGGCCGACCGCGTGGCTGCGCCAGAAATCGCGCATCGTATCCCGGTACTTGCCGTTCCACTCGCGCCACAGCGGCGGGAAACGGCCGAGCGCGTAGCTGTCCATCTGGCCGACGTCCCACGGTTCCGCGATCAGTTTGGATCTTGACACGACCGGATCCTGGGAGACCATGTCGAAGAACGCTGCCACTTGCTCGAAGCCGCCATCCTGGCGGCCGAGCGTGGTAGCGAGGTCGAAGCGGAAGCCGTCGACGTGCATGTCCGTCAGCCAGTACCGCAGCGAGTCCATGATCAGCTGCAGCGTCACCGGGTCGCCCACGTTGAGTGAATTGCCGCAGCCCGTCGTATCGACGTAATGGCTCGGGTCATCGCCATCCAGCCGGTAGTACGCGGGATTGTCCAGGCCGCGGTAACACAAGGTCGGGCCGAGGTGGTCGCCCTCGGCCGTGTGGTTGAACACGACATCGAGCAGCACCTCGAGCCCGGCTGCGTGGAGCGCGTCCACCATGGCCCTGAACTCGTCGACCTGGCCGCCCGGCTGACCTGCGCGAACCGCCGCTGAGTAACCCTGATGCGGAGCAAAGTAGCCGATCGAGTTGTAGCCCCAGTAGTTCGTGAGGCCTCGTTGCGGCAGGAATGACTCGGGCGCGCTTTCATGTACCGGCAGCAACTCGACCGCAGTCACCCCGATGTCGACCAGGTGCGCAATGGCTGCCTCGTGGCCCAGGCCGGCATACGTCCCGCGCAGCTCAGCCGGAACCCCCGGATGCCGCATGGTGAAGCCCTTGACGTGCAGTTCATAGATGATCGTGTCGGACATCCGGTGGCGTGGCCGGCTGCCGTCCCGGCCGCTGACGGCGTTTCCGGCTACCACCAGGCTCCGTGGCATGCTGGCGGCGGAGTCCGCGGTGCTCGGCACATCCGGGTTGTCAGCGGTGCCGCCCAGCAGTTCCGGCCCGAACGTGATGGATCCGCTGAAGGCCCGCGCGTAGGGATCCAGCAGCAGTTTCGCCGGATTGCAGCGCACGCCGCGAGCCAGATCGTAAGGTCCGGTAGCGCGGTATCCGTAGGCCTGCCCGGCCGCAACGCCAGGGACGAAGCCGTGCCAGACGCCGGCGTCGTTATCCTGCAGCGGAATCTGCTCCTCCGCGCCGCGTTCGTCGAACAAGCACAGCACCATCCCTTCGGCGGCGGCAGAGAACACAGCGAAGTTCGTGCCGCCAGCATGGACCGTCGCTCCCAGCGGGAACTCACTGCCGGGCAGCGCGACCACGGGCAGCCCGGTTCCGGCGGTCATCGCTCGTCGTCCCGGCCGATACGGCGGATGATGTCACCGATGGGGTCGACGGCCCCGTGCCGGCGGCGGATTATGTCCGCGATCAGCCCGGTCCAGCCGGTCTGGTGCGAGGCGCCGATCGCGGCACCGTTGTCGCCGTGGAAGTACTCGCTGAAGATCAGGTTGTCGTGCCAGGCAGGGTCGTGCTGGAGCCGCTCGGTTCCGCCGAAGCAGGCCCGCCGGCCGTCAGGCCCGGGCGTGAAGATTGAGATGAGCCGGTCCTGGAGATCGGCAGCGATCTTGTCCAAGGTGAGCTGCACTCCGGATCCGGTCGGGTACTCGACCGTGAACTCATCGCCGAAGAACCGCGCATAGCGCTCCAGGGCCGCGATGACCAGGTAGTTGAGCGGCATCCAGAGCGGGCCGCGCCAGTTGGAGTTCCCGCCGAACATGGCCGTGGTGGACTCGGCAGGTTCATAGTCGATACTCGCCTGGATGCCCTCGATATCGAGCACGTACGGGTGCTCGCGGTGGTAGGCCGACAGCGCGCGCAGGCCATGCGGGGACAAGAACTCGTTCTCGTCGAAGAGTTTCTCGAAGAGCCGCTCGAGCCGACCGACGCCAGCCAGGCTGAGCAACAGCCGCTGCTGGCCGTGCTCACCGCGCAGTAGCCCGATCTCGCGGAGGCGATCCCGGTCATCCAGGCCCTGCCTGGCCAGCAATTCGGCGAACTGCTTGCCGACACCGAGCGAATGCTGGAGATCTTTCTCGTCGATCACCGCGGCGGCCAGGATCGGGATGATCCCGACCATGGACCGGACCTTCACGGCGACGGTTTCCCCGCTCGGGGTCATGAGCCTGTCGTAGTAGAGCCCGTCGGCCTCGTCCCACAGCCCGAGACCCTCGAGCGCATCGGTGATGGCGGCGAAGTGTTCGAGGAACTTGAGCACAAGGTCCATGGCTGGCCGCTGGCGGGACCGGTTCAGGATCAGAGCCAACGAGGCCATGGCTATGGCGTAAAAGCCCATCCAGCCGGTGGCGTCGGATTGCTCCAGGATGCCGCCAACGGGCAGGTGGGAGCGATCGATCGGCCCGATGTTGTCCAGCCCGAGGAAGCCGCCCTCGAACAGGTTGTTGCCCTCGGCGTCCTCCCGGTTGACCCACCAGGTGAAGTTGACCAGCAGCTTGTCGAAGATCCGGCTGACGAAGTCGATATCCCGAGCGCCGTCGATAGCAAAGACCTCGGCTGCCGCCCACGCCTGCACAGGGGGATTGACGTCACCGAAGTCCCACTCATAGGCGGGCAGTGCGCCGTTGGGATGCTGGAACCATTCCCGGCAGAGCAGGATGAGCTGGTACTTGGCGAACGCCGGATCAACGTGCGCCAGGGCGACGCAGTGGAACGCCAGGTCCCACGCCGCGAACCACGGGTATTCCCATTTGTCCGGCATCGACATGATGTCGAAGGCATTGAAGTTGCGCCACCGCGAATTGCGGCCATTGAGCCGCGGCGCCGGGGGGCTTGGCTGCGTCGGGTCCCCGTCCAGCCAGCGGGCCACGTCGTAGTAGAACAACTGCTTGCTCCACAGCATCCCGGCGAAGGCCTGCCGCATCACCATCGCCTCGTCGCTGGTTGCCCCGGCCGGGGTGAGGCTGGCGTAGAACTCGTCAGCCTCCGCTCGCCGCCCGGCGGTGACCTGTTCGAACTGAGCGCCGAGCGGGGAGCTGGCCGTCCGACTGCTGGCCATGGCGGGCGGTGGCCGCAGGCGCAGCCGCAATTCGGCTGTCTCGCCGGCCGGCACCGTCATCTGGTACCAGAATGAGGCTTTGGTTCCAGTGCGTTGCGGGTTCACGGTTGCCGCCGCGCTGATCACATGGTCGTTGATGCCGTCCTTGGGATACGGCGTCACGGGCTGGCCGCCGAACAGCTTGGCCATGTTCGTCTCGTTCTCGCAGAACAGCGACTGGGGCAACGTCCCGTCCGGCCCGGGTCCGGCAATCAGTTCCAGCGGGCCCAGGAACGGATGGTCAATGCCCACGGCCGAATCTCCCACGGCCCGCATCGCCGGCCTCGGCGCGTTCTCGTCCCAAGACCAGGTATTGCGGAACCAGGTGGTCGGCAGCACGTGCAAAGTAGCCACGTCCGGGCCAGCGTTGGTCACCTGTACCGTCATCAGCAGGTCGTCGGCGCTGGCCTTGGCGTAGTGCACCTCAACTATCCAGTACCGGTCCTGATCAAATACGCCGGTGTCCAGCAGCTCGTACTCGGGCTGCTCGCGGTTGCGCGATCGGTTCTGGTCGATGAGGTCCTGATAGGGGAACGCCGCCTGCGGATAGTGGTAGCGCCAGCGGTTCCACGCGTGACTCGGCAGCGCGTCCAGATACCACCAGTACTCCTTGACATCCTCGCCGTGATTACCCTGCGCCCCCGTCAGCCCGAACGCTCGCTCCTTCAGGATGGGATCCTTGCCATTCCACAAGGCCAGGCCCAGGCACAGTCGCTGCTCTACGTCGCAGAAACCGGCGAGGCCGTCCTCGCCCCAGCGGTAGGCACGCGAGCGAGCGTGATCGTGCGGCAGGTAGTCCCACGCCTCGCCGTCAGGGCTATAGTCCTCGCGGACCGTGCCCCACTGGCGTTCGCTGACGTACGGTCCCCAGCGGTACCACTCCCCGGCCTGCCGCAGCCCGTCCTCCAGCCGCCCGAAACCGGCAATCCGCTCCTGCTCAGCACCCACAGCCAAGGCCCCTAACTCACGGTCTTGTTACCTTTTCTACGGGCCCGGCAACATCGGCTGATCACCTCTGGCGGGTGATGGTTCCGCCGTCGCTGTGAAAATGCGGATCACCTTCGGAGGGTGATTTGCGGCTGCGAACTCGCAGCTGCCCTGTGGCGCTCGCGAATACGAGGTGGCGGGACAATTAACTGAGGGAAACGTGCAGTTGTCTTAAAGGTAAAGCCTTTATCGCGTGTGCAGCAGGACTGCCGCGCAGGACTATCACCCTTGGGGAGGGATGCTCGGGAGCCCCTGCCGTCCGCACAGTAGTGACCCAAGGACCCCGGCCCGGGACGGTGCCATAGATGGCGAATGTCGATCTTGCGCGGTGGCAGTTCGCGTTCGTCACGATCAATCACTTCTTCTTCGTCCCGGTCACGATCGGCCTGGCTTTCCTGACCGCGTTGCTGCAGACGGCCTGGTATCGGAGCAAGCGCGACGAGTACCTGCGTCTGACTCGGTTCTTCGGCACGCTGCTGGTCATCAACGTCGCGATCGGCGTGGTGACCGGCTTGGTGCAGGAGTTCCAGTTCGGGATGAACTGGTCGGCGTACTCGCGGCTGGTCGGCAACGTCTTCGGCGCCCCGCTGGCGATGGAGGGACTGGCGGCGTTCTTCCTGGAGTCGACGTTCCTCGGCCTGTGGCTGTTCGGATGGGACAAGCTGCCGCGCCGGGTGCACCTGCTGACGATCTGGGCGGTGTCGCTGGGCACTGTCCTGTCGGCGGCGTTCATCATGGCCGCGAACTCGTGGATGCAGCACCCCGTCGGCTACACGATGGTGGCCGGCAAGCCGCAGCTGAACGACATCTGGGCCGTCTTCACCAACCAGGTATTCGTCTGGGGATACTCGAAAGTGCTGCTGGCGTCACTGGTCACCGGCGCCGTGGTGATGCTGGCGGTCTCTGCCTGGCAGTTGCGGCACGGCGGGGATGGCGAGGTGTTCACCCGGTCGGCCAGGCTGGCGCTGATCGTCCTGGTCCCGGCGATCTTGTTCACGATGCTGGTCGGTGATGAACTCGGGGTGATCGAGGCCAAGTACCAGCCGATGAAGATCGCGGCGGCCGAGGCGCAGTGGTCGACCTGTCAGCCGTGCTCGTTCTCGCTGTTCCAGATCGGCGGCGGCAACCAGGACGAGACCCCGACCAAGATCATCGCGATCCCCCATCTGCTGTCCCTGCTGGCGACCAACCACTGGAACGGCAAGGTGATCGGCCTCAGCCCGCTGCAGTCGCAGTACTCCGGCAAGTACGGGCCCGGCAACTACGTGCCGAATGTCTTCATCCAGTACTGGTCCATGCGGGTAATGGCCTACGCCGGGGTCGTGGTCTTCCTGCTGGGCCTGTGGGGCCTGTGGCTGATTCGGCGCAAGAAGCTCGCGACGTCCCGCCTGTTCCTGTGGGTGGCGATATGGGCCACGGTGCTGCCGTTCCTGATGAATACCGCGGGCTGGCTGCTGACCGAGAGCGGCAGGCAGCCGTGGATCGTGCAGGGCATCATGCTGACGAAGAACGGGATCTCGCCGTCGGTCAGTGCTACCTCCATCGTGATCAGCCTGGTGATCTTCGTCCTGCTGTACGGCGTGCTCGCCACCGTGGACTTCATGCTGATGCTGAAGTACTCACGCCAGCCCCTGCCGCCCCCGCGGGCCGAAGCCGACGCGGACGCGCCTGTTCCGGCCGTCCAGTATTGAGGTCCCGATGAAACTCGTGCCGTTCTGGTTCATCGTCATCGCGGTCTTGTGGACGGGTTTCTTCGTCCTGGAGGGCTTCGACTTCGGCGTCGGCATGCTGCACAGCGCGGTCGGCAAGGATGAGGCCGGCCGCCGGGCCGCCATCAACACGATCGGGCCGCTGTGGGACGGCAACGAGGTCTGGCTGATCGTGGCCGCGGCGGCGGTCTTCGCCGCGTTCCCCGGCTGGTACGCCACCATGTTCTCCGGTCTGTACCTGGCGCTGGTACTCCTGCTCGTCGCGCTCGTCGTGCGAGGCGTGTCCTTTGAGTACCGCGGCAAACGTCACGCGGTGCGGTGGACGCGCGCCTGGGACGCGCTGATGATCGCGGGCAGTGCGGCGGCGCCGCTGCTGATCGGCGTGGCGCTCGGCGACCTGCTGGCCGGGCTGCCCATCAACGCCAGCCAGGAGTACACCGGGTCATTCTGGAACCTGCTCCAGCCGTATGCGGTGCTCACCGGGATCACGTTCGTCTTGATCTGCCTGCTGCACGGCGCGACGTTCCTGTGCCTGAAGACCACCGACGACCTGCGCGAGCGTTCCTGGCGGCTGGCCCGGCGCGTCGCCCCGGTGACCGGAGCCGCCGTCGTGGCCTTCACGATCTGGACGCACGTGATCGCGCACACCACCTTCTTCCTCAACCCGGCCGAGCTGCTCACCGTGCTCGCCGCCATCGCCGCCGTCTGGCTTGTGTACGAGCACCGCGAAGGCTTCGCCTTCGCCGCCACCACCGTCACGATGGCGGCCTGCATCGTGTCGATCTTCACCGGCCTGTACCCCAACGTGATGGTCTCCAGCACCAGCCTGGCCTACAACCTGACCGTGTCCAACACCGCGTCCGGGGCGTACTCGCTCAAGGTGATGTCCGTCGTGGTCGTGATCTTCCTCCCGTTCGTGCTCGCCTACCAGACCTGGACCTACTACGTGTTCCGGCGGCGCATCAGCAAGCAGCGATTCCAGCCCTCTCCGTAACGCAGGCGACGATGATTCACCTGCGTGTAGTCAGCCCGCCGGACGTCACCTCCACCCTGATGCCCGAGCTCGAAAACGAGCCTGCGGTGATGAACCTGACCGTGCTCCCGAACGCGGTCCGGAGCCCCGACGGGGACGCCGTGCATTTCGACGTGCTGCACGGGGCGGCCAACGAGGTGATCGGGCGGCTGCGCGACCTCGGGCTGGAGCAACGAGGATCAATCGTGATGGAGAACGTCGACACCTCCATCTCTGCTCTCGCCGACCGCGTCACAGTCCGGCGGGGGCGGTTCCAGCAGTTCACGCCCGTCTGGGCGGAGGTCGAAGCCAGGATCACGATGGAGGGAACCTTCCCGCCCAGCTGGTATGCGCTGCTGGTCATTGCCGGGCTGATCGGGGCCGTCGGGATCCTCACCAACTCCCAGATCCTGATCGTGGGGGCAATGGTGGTCGGACCGGAATACGGCGCCATCATCAGCCTCGCGTTCGGCGTGACCCGCCGTGACTCCGCGCGGGTGCTGCACAGCGCGGCCGCACTGGTGATCGGTTTCACTCTCGCGGTGACCGCCGCGCTCCTGCTGTCGCTCATGATCCGGGCCGCTGCGCTCGAGCCCCGGCTCTATCGGGTGGGGATCCGCCCGGTATCTGACCTGATCAACACCCCTAACTGGTTCTCGTTCATCGTCGCAGCTCTGGCCGGCGTGGTCGGCGTCGTGTCGCTCACTGAAGCACGCTCCGCCACTCTGATCGGCGTGTTCATCTCGGTCACGACCATTCCGGCGGCAGCCGACATTGGCGTGTCACTGGCATTCGGCAGCGGGAGCGAGGCCTGGGGCTCTGCCCTCCAGCTCCTTCTCAACGTCACAGTTCTCGCCATCGTTGCCATCGCGGGACTCCCAGCCCAGCGGGCCATGTGGCGGTCAGCCGGCCGCCGGGGTATGCCGTGACGACAGACCAGGTCCTGCTTGGGATCGGCCTGATCCTTGTGCTTGCGGTGGGATCGCAGGTCCTCGCGAGCCGGCTGCGCGTGCCTGCGATCATCATCTTGCTGCCTGCCGGCTTCATCGCCGGGGCACTCAGCACGGATGTCAACCCGGTGCGGCTGCTCGGTGTGGCCTTCCAGCCGCTGGTGTCGCTCTCGGTGGCGGTCATCCTTTACGACGCCGGTCTGGGGCTGGACCTGCGGAAGCTGCAGGGGCACACCCGCCGCGTCGTGATCAGGCTGATCACCTTTGGGGTTCCGGTGACCTGGGGGTTTGGCGCGGTGTTCGCGGTTGTGCTGCTGGACATGTCCGGTGGTGCCGCATGGATGACCGGGGCGATCCTTGTGGTATCCGGACCGACCGTGGTCGGACCGCTGCTGCGGTTCGTCCGGCCGACCGAACGGCTGCAGCGGGTGCTTGCCTGGGAGGGATCGCTGATCGACCCGGTCGGCGGCATCCTCGGGGCGGTTGTGTTCAGCGCGGTGCTGGCGGGTGCCCACAAGGGGCTGGCCTATCAGGCGGGGCAGTTCCTGGTCACGGTCGGAATCGGCCTGGCCGGCGCGGTCACCGGCGTCGCGCTGTTGTGGTTCCTGCTGCGAATTCTCCGGCTCGGCGAGGTCCTCGGCACATCCGCCCAGCTCGCCTGTGTGGTCGGCGTTGCGGCCGGATGCGACATGGCCCGCGAGGATTCCGGGCTGCTCGCCGCGGTCGTGATGGGGCTGGCGGTGGCGAACGTGCGTGGCTTCGATGCCCCAGCCCGGCGGCTGTTCTTCGAGACGCTGGTGCAGCTGATCATCGGCGTGCTGTTCGTGTCCATTTCAGCCACCGTCACCCCGGCGTCCCTGCGGCACCTGGTGCTGCCCGCCTTGGTGCTGGTAGCCGTGCTGGTGCTCGTCACCCGACCGCTGGTGGCCTGGATGGCCACAGTCCGGACGGACCTGACGAGGGGGGAACGTCAGTTCACCGGGTGGATGGCTCCGCGCGGCATCGTCGCGGCGGCCACCGCGTCGACGTTCTCGGCCAAGCTTGTCGCGCAGCACATTGGCGGCGCGTCCAAGATCCTTCCGGTCACGTTCCTGGTGATCGTGGCCACGGTCGCGGTGTACAGCCTGACAGCGGTGCCGGTCGCGCGGCGAGTTGGCGTCACCCGGCCAAGCCGCACTCGCCCGCTCCTGGTCGGCGGCGAGCCCTGGGTCATCGACCTCGGCCAAGCGCTGCGTTCGGCTGGGCTTGAGGTGCTCATGTGGGCCGGGTTCGAGGAACAGCGCGAGCGGATCAGGCAGGCGGGCCTGGAACTTGCGCCCGGCGAGCTGCTGGCCGCTGCCACTGCACGCGGTGCCCTGCTTGAGGGCGTCACCGCAGTTCTCCTGCTCACCGAAGAGGACGATTTCAACGCCCTCGCCTCCGCTGAACTGGCGGGCAGCGTCGAGGGCCCGGTGTACCGGCTGGGAGCCCGGCTGCCCGGCCATGGTGTGGTGGCGCCCTACACCGGCGGTGAGACCCTGTTCGCGGCCAGCCTGACCCGCTACGAGGTCGGCCGTCGCTACGCCGCCGGGGGACTAATCTCCATCGGGCCGGCGCACGGCGGGATCCCGGCTGGCAGCGACCTGCTGTTGCTCGTTCGGGCAGACGGCACCCTGGCGCCAGTCACGTCGACCAGGACCCCGGCCGCCGAGAACGGGGACACGTTGGTCCTGCTCGGCCCGTCGCTGCTTGGCGCAACCACCCCGGGGGGGTGAGTCAATCGCTGGCCCCTGCCTGCACGATCGGCGGCATGGATGTCGGCGCCCCGGGCACGCAGCCTTGAACCGGAGGCCGATCAGGGCCGGCCGTGGCGCGGCGGATCGTCGGCTGCTGCGCTATGCCAGCGTCGCAGCGCGCGCTCAGCTGGCCGTTACCGTCATCCTCGGGCTGGCGGGAGCCTTGCTGATCCTGGCCCAGGCTGGCTTGCTCGCTCATGCGCTCGCAGTTGCTGCCCGTGGCGATGTCGCGGTCACCCTGTCGGGCACGTTGGCAGCACTGCTGGCCGTCGTGGTGGCGCGGGCCGCAGTCAGCTATGGCGGGGAAGTAGCCGCGCTGCGCGCGGCCGCTGCCGTCAAGTCCCGGCTGCGCCGCGCGCTCGTCGACCGGTCGCTGCGGCTGGGCCCGGTGTGGCTGGGTGGCCAGCGGGCAGGCGAGATCGCAACCCTGAGCACACGGGGGCTGGATGGCCTGGACTCCTATTTCTCTCGCTACCTGCCGCAGCTCGTTCTCGCCGTCCTGGTACCCATCGCGGTGCTGGCCAGGGTGATCCTGGCGGACTGGATCTCCGCTGTGATCATCCTCCTGACCCTGCCGCTGATCCCGGTTTTCGCGGTGCTGGTGGGCTGGCATACCAAGACGCAGACGCGGCGGCAGTGGCGGCTGCTGGCCACCCTCGGCGGCCACTTCCTCGACGTGGTCGAGGGCCTGCCCACCCTCAAGGTATTCGGCCGCGCCCGGGCGCAGGAAGACGTGATCGCCAAGGTTACCGATGAGTACCGGGCTGCCACCATGTCGACCCTGCGAGTGGCATTCCTGTCCGCTCTGGTCATGGAGCTATCCGCCGCGATTGCTACCGCCCTTGTCGCGGTCGAGGTCGGACTCCGGCTGCTGTACGGGCACTTGGGATATGAAACCGCACTGCTGGTGCTGCTGCTCACTCCTGAGGCTTTCCTGCCGCTGCGATCCGTCGGCACGCAGTTCCACGCGAGCATGGAAGGCGCCGCCGCGGCCGAGCGCGCCCTGGAGATCCTGGACACCGTGGTGCCAGGTCAGCCGCGGGTCCGTCCGGCCTCGGCGGCGCGCCGAACCTGCAGCCTCGACCTGAGGACGCGGGTCATCACGCTCAACGAGGTGACGACGACCTATCCCGGTCGGCATCGCCCGGCTCTGGACAGGATCAGCCTGGCGATCGCGCCACAGGATCGGATCGTGCTCACGGGCGCCAGCGGTGCCGGCAAGAGCACGCTGCTCGCGCTGCTGCTTCGCTTTATCGCACCGGCGGCCGGGGCCATCGAGGTCGGCGGCAGCGACCTGGCAGCCATCGACCTGCAGCAGTGGCGCGCGCAGATCGCCTGGGTGCCGCAGCAGCCGTACCTGTTCACAGGCACCGCCGCCGACAACATCGCTCTCGGCCAAGCCGGAGCTAGTCGTGCTGCGATCTGCCGGGCCGCACGGCTTGCGGGAGCTGCCGACTTCATCGAGGAGCTGCCGGCCGGCTACGACACGCCGCTCGGCGATCGCGGCCTTCGGCTGTCCGCGGGCCAGCGGCAGCGGGTGGCACTAGCACGAGCCTTCCTGCGCGAAGCGCCCCTGCTGCTCATGGACGAGCCCGCGGCGCACCTGGATCCGGCTGGCGCCCGGCTCATCGGCACAGCTATCGACACTGCACTGGCCGACCGCACCATCGTCATTGTCAGCCACGGCACAGGCTGGGTCGGCGGCCGCTGCCGGGTCGAAAGCCTCGAGCGGGGGAGGCTGACATCGCCAACCGCGGCAACGGCTCGGCCGTGAACCGCGAGCTCGCACGCGAACCATCCGGACGCCGGCCGCTCCTTCGACTGCTATGGCTGGCCCGGCCACTGCGCGTCCGGCTCGCTATCTCGGTCCTGGCCGGGGCGGCAGCCACCGGCTGTGGCGTGGCGCTGCTGGCCACATCAGGATTCCTGCTCGCCCGCGCCTCGGAGCATCCGAGCATCCTGGCCATCTCGGTCGCGGTGGTAGCGGTCCGCGCGCTCAGTATTGGCCGCGGGGTATCGCGCTATCTTGAGCGGCTGACATCGCACGATGTGGCGTTCCGGGTGCTGGCTGACATCCGGGTCGCCATCTACCGACGGCTGGAGCGCCTGGCGCCAGCCGGGCTGGCGGCCTTCCGGTCCGGCGATCTGCTGGCCGCGCTCATCAGTGACGTGGACGCGACCCAGGACCTGTTCATCCGCGGTATCGGACCGCCACTGGCCGCCGCACTGGTCGGCGCGAGCGCGGTGGCGGCATGCCTGCTGATCCTCCTGCCGGCCGGCGGCGTGCTGGCTCTGGGCCTGCTGGCGGCCGGCGCCGCGGTGCCCTTGTTCGCCGTGGCTGCATCGCGCCGGGCGGCGCGGGCCACGGCGGCGGCACGCGGCGAACTTAGCGCGGCGGTTGCTGACCTGCTTTCCGGGGCAGCGGACCTGCAGGCATTCGGCGCGCAGGACGCCGCCCTCGCCGCCGTCGCCGACGCGGACGGAGCGCTGACCGCACAGAGCAGGCGGCTTGCCGTCGCCACGGGCCTGGGTAGCGCCCTGATGGCGGGCCTGAGCGGCCTGACCCTGTGGGGCGTTCTCATCCTGGGAGTGGCTGCCGTGGGGAACGGCACGCTCACGCGCGTGCCGCTGGCCGTGCTGACCCTGACGGCCATGGCTTCCTTCGAGGCGGTCGCGGCCATGCCGGCAGCGGCCCTCCAACTCGCGTCGGCGCGCGCCTCGGCCATCCGGGTCGGCGCGATTCTCGACGCGCCGGATCCGGTCGTCGAGCCGTTGCCTGCGCGTCCGCTGCCGGCTGCGCCCTGGCATGTGCACCTGGCCGGGGTACAGGTCAGATACGAGCCTGACGGCCCGCTGGCGCTGGACGGGCTCGATCTTGACTTGCCACCTGGCCGGCGCGTGGCGCTCATCGGGCCAAGCGGCGCAGGAAAGTCCACCGTTGCCACCGTGCTGCTGCGCTTCCGCGACACCGTCGGCGGCACGGTCACGCTGAACGGGGCCGACCTGGCCAGCTATTCCGCGGAGGCGGTGCGCACCGTCATCGGCGGATGCCCACAAGATCCGTACATCTTCGACACCAGCATCCGTGCCAACCTGCGGCTGGCGCGGCCAGGCGCTACCGACGAGGAGTTGGCAGTTGCCGCCGCACGGGCCAGGCTGCTGCCCTGGATCGAATCGCTGCCGCTGGGCTGGGACACTCCGGCCGGCGCGCACGGGGCAGCGATATCCGGTGGCGAACGCCAGCGGCTGGCGCTGGCCAGGGCGCTGCTCGCCGACCCGGCGGTGCTGATTCTCGATGAGCCGACCGCACATCTGGATCCCGAAGCCCGGTCGGCCCTGACCTCCGATCTGCTAGCCCTCACCGCGGGCCGCGCCACTGTGCTCATCACGCACGAGCTAGAAGGACTCGACCAGGTCGACGAGATCATCATGCTGGAGAACGGCAAAGTCGCCCAGCGCGGCACTCATGAGCAGCTCGTCACTGAGAACGGCAGGTACCGCCAACTGCACGAGTCGCCGTCGTTCTGGCCCGGGCCGGCCCGCAAGGTTACCTCGCCGCCAACCGCTCGACGCAGCTAGCTTTCGTCCTTGCCGACAGAGGATTGACTCGGTTACCCTCACACTGCGACGAATCTACCGCTTGGCGGGGAGTGGCATGAGATGAAGCCAAGATTGCCGCTATCGCTCACTGTGACGACCTTGCTGGCCACGGTCGGCATGTGCCTGACCGCGGCCCCGGCTGTCAGCGACGCAGCCACTACCGCCACGCCGCACCTCGTCGTGACCGAGATCAAGATCGATCTCCCGGGAACACCGCACTACATCGCGCTGGGGCACTCGGGCCTCACCCCGCGGTTCCTGATCGGGCTGACCACGAAGAACAAGGGCTCGGCCACGGCCCCCCGGTCTATGACCGCGATCACGCTCACGCAAGGGTCATCGAGCTTCCGGAAGTTCGTCAAGGTACCTTCGCTCGCCCCGGGCGAGGAGTTCACGAAGTCCGTGACAATCGACCCGTACCAGCCGCCGCTCGGCATTATCAAGACTCAGGCGCAAGCTGACTACAATCACGGTGGCGCCGAAACGCCCGGCAAGGAGATCGTGATCATTGCGCGACGCTGGGACGTGACCACTTTCCTGACGCACACGACCGCTGGGGGCCAGGAAACGTCGGATACCAGCGCCGACTCGGGGAATTCTGGATCGCCGTTCTACTTCTCCTTCAGCAAACTCGATGAGTCAGCGAAGAAATTCATCTATACGGCCAATGGCGGTGTCACCGAAAAATGGTCGGAAAGCGGCACGTGCAATGGCTCGGGCAGCAAGGACAAGAGCCTAAGCCCGTGGCCGAAGAGTTCCCTGTGGATCTCGAGCACGCTGAAGTCGTACGATTCCAAGATCGCGTCGCATCTGGCCCCGCAGTTTAAGGTCACCGTAACCTGCCTCGGCGGCGCGAAACTTAAGGTACCGGTGGCCTTCCAGGACCTCGCCACCGAGAAGAAGGGCTCCTTCCCGTCCATGTCGCCCACCGACAAGACGCTGTCGGGTTCATTTTCTCCGACCACGGCGACCAAGCTGACCTGGGACTTCACTGCCGACGTCCCGTAGCGCGGGACGTGGTTTGAAGGACGGCCCAGAGTCGGATTGAATGGCGACGTGACGGAGATAGCTGATCTGCCAGCCGTCGCCAGGGCGTCTGTCGCCGCCCTCGCGGGCTACACCGATCTGGACTGGCAGCAGTTGCCAGCTGCCGACCTGCAGTGGAGCTGCTGGCAGACCGGGCTGCACATGGTTGATTGTCTCTACTTCTACGCGATGCAAATCGTCTATGGCCAGCCCGACGCCTACCTGTGCACCGAGCTTGCCCTCGACAACAGCGCCTCGCCGCAGCGGCTGCTGGACGCGCTCAGCGCGCACGCTGAACTGCTGCACCGCATTGCGCGGACCGCTGACCCAGATCTGCGCGCGCATCATAACTATGGTGTCTCGGACGCGGAGGGGTTCGCCGCGATGGGCGTCGTGGAAACGCTGATCCACACCCTCGACGTGGTCCGCGGCCTGAACTCCGCGGACCAGTGGCGACCGCCAGCCGAGCTAGCCGCGCCGGCGATCGCCAGGCTGTTCCCGCAGGCTCCCAGTGGCGATCCCGCCGATGTGCTGCTGTACTGCTGCGGCCGCTCCGCCCTAGGCGAGTTGCCGCGGCAGACTGAATGGCAGTGGGACGGGACGGTCAGGACCTAATCCCGGCCGTAGTCGGCTCAGGGGCTGGTCGGCTGGCTGTGTACCGACGCCTCGTAGATCTGCTGGATCGACGACTCGAGCCGGGCGTTGAACTGCTCGTCGGTCAGGTTCTCGGTCAGCCCTTCGAGAAGCGCCCGTGAGAAGCTGGCGATGAGGGTGGGATCGCGTGCGAGCCGGGCGCAGGCCTCGTCACGGCTGTAGCCGCCAGACAACGCGATGATTCGCAGGACGCGCGCGTCGGTCGCCAGGTCGCCGTACAGGCCAGGCCGGGTCGGGATAGTGATCTTCAGCATCACGGTTGCGCCCTGAGGCAGCGCCTCGACGTGCCTGGTAATCGCGTCGCGCAAGAGTGTCTCGGCCTGCTCCTTATGCGGGCTGGTGATGGCGACTTCGGGCTCGATGATCGGCACGAGGCCCGCGGCCAGGATCCGGCTCGCGTAGTCGAACTGCTGGCCCACGATCGCCGAGATCCCGGCCTCGTCGGCGTCATTGATCACCGATCGCATCTTGGTCCCGAAGATGTGGTGCCGCCGCGCGCGCTCGAGCAGATCATCAAGGGCGTCGATGGGTTTCATGAGCTGCACGCCGTCCTGCTCGGGAGCAAGGCCCTGGTCGACCTTCAGGAACGGCACCACGTTCTTCTTGTCCCACAGATACTGCGCCGCCGGGACGCCGCCCACGTCCCGTTCCATGGTCTGCTCGAACAAGATCGCCGCGAGAACGCGCGAGCCATCAAAGGCCGGGCTGGTCAGCACCCGGGTCCGCATGGCGTGGACGAGGTCGAACATCTCGGCGTCAGAGCCGTAGCGGTCCCGCCCGACGCCGTACTCGGCCAGCGCCTTGGGCGTGCTGCCGCCGCTCTGGTCAAGAGCAGCGAAGAAGCCGCGGCCGGTCCTGACCTTGTCGGACTGGGTATCGTTCACCCTTCCTTATTCTGGCACCAGCCACGGGGGCTGGCCACGCGAGGTCTCGGAGCTAGATGAGTGATTCCATGTCGAGAAGTTCTTACCGGCTCCGCTCACCAGGTGAAGGGCCACGACCGGCGCGGCCCGCGACCCAGGAGGTCACCATGCCGAAGTACCTGCTCCTCAAGCACTACCGCGGCGGCCCGGACCCGTACCGCCCGTTTCCGCCGATGGACCAGTGGGCCCCCGAGGACGTGGAGGCGCACATGGCCTTCCTCAAGCACGTCGGCGAGCTGCTCGAGGAGAACGGCGAGTACGTCGACGCGCAGGCCCTCACCCCGGCGCGCACCTGGGTGCGCTACGGCGGCCCGGACGCCGCGCCGGTCACCACCGACGGCCCGCTGCCCGAGACCAGTGATCTCGTGGCCGGCTGGTACATGATCGACGTCGAGTCGCACGAGCGTGCGGTCGAGCTCGCGGCCTACGTCTCCTCCGAGCCCGGCCCTGGCGGGGAGCCGCTGTACGAGTGGATCGACATCCGGGAGGTCATGTCCGACGCGCCTTCGGGCGACTGACCCGGCGTGAGCGACGAGCCGACGCCACCGCGGGACGATGGCGCGCTGCGCGCCCTCGTCCCGCGGGTGCTCGCGGGCCTGGTCCGGCGGGGCGAGGATTTCGATGCCGCCGAGGACGCGCTGCAAGAGGCGCTGCTGGAGGCGCTGCGGGTGTGGCCCGAGCACCCGCCGGGCGAGCCGCGCGCGTGGCTGACCACGGTCGCGACCCGGCGGCTCGTCGACGCCCGCCGCAGCGAGGCCGCCCGTAACCGCCGCGAGGAGGCGACGCACGCCGAGCCGCGGCCCACCGCCACCGAGGAGGGCGACGACACCCTCTTCCTGCTGTTCTGCTGCTGCCACCCCGACCTCGCGCCCGCCTCCCAGGTGGCGCTGTCCCTGCGCGCCGTCGGCGGTCTCACTACCCGCGAGATCGCCGACGCCTTCTATGTCCCGGAGGCGACGATGGCGCAGCGGATCAGCCGAGCCAAGCGCGCCCTGCAGGGCCGCCGCCTGGACCAGCCCGGCGACCTCGCCGTCGTGCTGCGCGTGCTTTACCTCGTCTACACGGTCGGTCACGCGGGCCGGGTCGACCTGGCCGGCGAGGCGATCCGGCTCGCCCGCCAGCTCACCCTCGCCACCGAGGAACCGGAGGCGCGCGGGCTGCTCGCGCTGATGCTGCTCAGCCACGCCCGCCTTCCGGCGCGACTCGACCTCGACGGCCGCATCGTCACGCTCGACCGGCAGGACCGCGGCCGCTGGGACCGGCGCGAGATCGCCGAGGGCGTGCGCGTCCTGCAGTCGGCGCTGGCCATGCAGACGGAGGAACAGCGCCCCGGTCGCTACCAGGTCGAGGCCGCTATCGCCGCCCTGCACGACGACGCGGCAACCGCCGAGGAAACCGACTGGCCGCAGATCCTCGCCTGGTACGACGACCTCGTTGCCCTCACCGACGACCCGGTGCGCCAGGACCCCGCCGCGGTGCTCGGGCGCGCGGTCGCCGTCGGCCACGTCCTGGGCGCCGCCGCCGGGCTGCACGAGACCGACCGACTGCGTGACGTGATCGGCGAGCGGCACCGCTGGCACGCCGTCCGCGGCCACCTGCACGAACTGGGCGGCGACCTCCCTGCCGCCGCTGCGGCCTACGCCGAGGCGGCCCGCCGGGCCACGACCGTCGCCGAGCGCGACCACCTGGTCCGCCAGGCCGCCCGCGCGCGGGCCGCCGAGCGATAGGCAGATGCCGGCATCAGCGGCCGGACGGACGGCGGTGTGCGCGGGCCGTGGTTCGTTTATCAGTGCCGTTCCAGCGTCGTTCCAGTGCCCTGTGCCAGAGTCCTGGCTGTGATACGAGCGCTTACTGCCAGCGGTTCCGCCCGCCTCAGCCCGGGCGCTCCTCAGTGGCATTCGCGCCATCTCACCGTCCAACATCTGGGCGGTGGGCAGCTTCGTAACCGCCACGGCGGCCCGAGACGAGATCCTGCACTGGAACGGCCACACCTGGACGCCCGTCGTCAGTCCCGCCGTGGGGGACCACGACGCACTCAGTGCTGTGCGGCCGGTGTCCGCCGATGACATCTGGGCCGTGGGTTCCACGCAGAGCGCCAGCAGCCTCTGGGCGGTCGGTACCTTCTTCGCTGGCGGCATCGACCGGACGCTCATCCTGCACTGGAATGGCCGCGCATGGGCACAGATCGCCAGTCCCAATCCCGCCGCAACCCGCGACAACGACCTCAGCGCGGTAGGCGCCAGTTCGGCCCGGAACGCCTGGGCCGTGGGGGACTTCGACAGCGGCAGCGCGGTGAAGACCCTGATCCTGCACTGGAACGGCCGCAGGTGGGCGAAGGTGGCAAGCCCCAGCGGCGCTGCGAGCGATGACTTCCTCGAGGGCGTGTTCGTCAGGTCAGCCAGCGACGCCTGGGCCGTCGGCACTCACACGGCCGGGCTGAAGCGCACCGGATTGCTTCTGCACTGGAATGGCCGGAAATGGCAGCACCTGGCCGCCCCGAGAGTCGGAGACCTCGATAGCCTGCTCGCGGTAGGTGCGTCGTCAGCCACCAACGTCTGGGCGGTAGGCGAGTACGTCGACATCGAAGGCCACGACCACACCCTCGCGGACCACTTGCCGGCTGACTAGGCCCCGTCGGCTGCTGGGTATGCGCTTCGCCGCCGGACAAGGACGACCCCGGCCAGGCACAGTCCGCCGCCGGCTGCCGCCAGCCACGGCGGTGTCTCGCCGAGGACCGCCCATCCGAGCGCGATCGCCACCAGCGGAATCAGGTAGGTGAGTGAGGCCATGCGGCCCGCGGTCGTTCGCCGAAGGGCGATGGCCCAGGTCGCGAAACCAAGCGCGGTCGGACCAGCGCCGAGATAGATCATCCAGGCGATCGCGCCCGCGCTCGCATTCGCAGCGTCCGTCACGAGGGCAGGGCCGAACGGCAAGCACACGACGGTAGCCGCGGCACAGCCCATCCAGGTCACCTGGAATGGCGAAACGCGGGCCAGCGCCGGTTTCTGCACGACGACAGCGACCGCGTAGGCCGACGCCGCCACGATGCACAGGACGACGCCCAGACCGGGACGCGATCCGGACCCGATCGCAGCCACGCCGATCAAGACGCAGCCGCCGAAGCCACCGCGCAGCCAGCGAACAGCCGGTGCGGAAAGCCCTCACTGAGAAAGATCCCCGCGAGGACCGCGATCAGGATCGGCCCGGTATTGATGATCATCGCCGCCGTGCCGGGTCAACATGCCGTTCGGCGGCGTTGAGCGTGACGCTGTAGATTCCGAGCCATAGCACCCCGAAAGCGCCGATGGCCACCATGTCCCGCCCGCACGGCATCGGCTCGCGGCGGACCAGTGCGACGGCGCCCAGAATCGCGCTGCTGACCAGCAGCCGGCCTAGCCCGAGCGCTCCCGGCGAGAAGGTGCGCGGCCGCCAGAATCCCCCGCCACGGGTGAGAAACTACGCTCACGAGCCTGCGATCGTGAGCGTATGACTCTCCCCGAGTTCAGAGCCCCGGAGCCTCGGCGATGTCGACCCGAAGCTGACGGGGTTGTCGGACGCACGCCAGGCAAGATCCACCATGGCGATGTCGCCCATCGTGTTCACGTCCCTCGATGAGTTCGCCTTCGTTGCGAAGCGCTGGCACGGTGGCCGTCTCATCTGCGGCCAGGCGTTGCGCCCTGGAATGTCGGGGAAAGGAATCATGAGCGACCTGCCGCGGAGTGCCGTCGCCCGCACGGCGCGACTCGCGACGCTACCGGCCGGGCTCGCTGGTCGGACCGCTCTGGGAACCGGCAAGCGCCTGGGCGGCCGGTCCGCCGAGCGGGTGACCCAGGATATTCAGCAGCGGACAGCAGAGCAGATCTTCAGGGTCCTTGGCGAGCTCAAGGGCGGCGCGATGAAGCTCGGACAGGCGCTCTCCGTGTTCGAGGCCGCGCTGCCCCCGGAGATCGCCGGCCCGTACCGGTCTCGCCTGACCATGCTGCAGGAATCTGCGCCGCCGCTGCCTGCCCGGACTATTCACAAGGTGCTTGCGGCCGACATGGGTGAGGAGTGGCGGGCTCGCTTCGCCGAGTTCGACGATCAGCCGACGGCCGCCGCCTCCATCGGCCAGGTGCACCGGGGTGTCTGGCACGACGGGCGCGACGTTGCGGTCAAGATCCAGTACCCAGGCGCGGGCAGGGCGCTGATCAGCGACTTTAACCAGCTGAGCCGCTTTTCCCGGCTATTCAGCGTGCTCATGCCTGGTTTGGACGCCAAGCCGCTACTCGCTGAACTGCGGGACAAGATTGCGGAGGAACTCGATTACCAGCTGGAAGCTACCTCCCAGGAGGCCTTCGCCGTAGCCTACGCGGACGACGAGGACGTGTGTATCCCGCATGTGGTCGCCGCCACTGACCATGTGCTCGTCAGCGAATGGATGGACGGCACGCCGCTCGCCAGGATCATCGCCGACGGCACGACCGACGAGCGGAATCGGGCCGGTGTCATGATCGTCCGCTTCCTGTTCTCGGGTCCTGCGCGGGTTTGCCTTATGCACGCGGATCCGCATCCGGGCAATTTCCGCCTGCTCGATGACGGGCGGCTTGGCGTGCTCGATTTCGGAGCTGTCGACCGGCTGCCGGATGGCCTGCCCTCAACTTTCGGCAGGTTGCTTCGGCTCATGCACGAAGACGGTGACCTCGCAGACTTCGAGCACGAACTCCGATCGCACGGCTTTCTCCGGGACGGCGTCAGCATCGACCTGGCGTCGCTGCGCGCCTTCCTGGCACCGCTCGCCGAGCCGTCCAAGGTCGAGTTGTTCAAGTTCAGCCGCGAATGGCTGCGCGCCGAGGCGATGCGGGTATCGGACATGCGTTCATCCAGCGCTGCCCGGAGGCTCAACCTGCCGCCCTCTTACGTACTTATCCACCGGGTATCGATGGCTGGCGTGGGCGTGCTCTGCCAGCTTGAATGCGAAGGGCCGTTCCGGGCCGAAATGCTCAAATGGATTCCGGGATATGCGGACCCGCCCAAGCCTGCGTCGCTGCCCGAGCGAGCTTCAGCCCAGTCGGACCGCACGGCAGCGTCGCCTCCGCAAGCGAAGGCGCCGCTGCCCGCACCGCCTGCGTGGCCGACCGAGCCAGACCAGACAACGTGGCAACAGATGAACTGGGAGGACATGATGGCAAAGCTGCCGCGCCCGCAAGCACCGGCGATCTTCCGCGATGCATTCCCTGACCTGGTCTACTGGCTGGAATCGCCGTGGACGCGCCCGCCGCCATTCGCGGCGGCTCAGGTATTCCGGGTCGAGGAATTGGCTCGGGACAACTGTTACGTGATCCGGGCTGAGCTTCCCGGGCTTGATCCAGATAGGGATATCGAGGTCACTGTCGAGGGTAGGACCCTGACGATCCATGCGGAGCGTCGCCAGGAGGCCAGCGGACCCTATCGCTCGGAGTTCCGTTACGGCTCGTTCACCCGGCTGGTCAGGCTGCCGGCCAAGGTGGACGCCAAGGACATCGCCGCCCGCTACGAGAGCGGAGTCCTCGAGATCAGTGTCCCAGTGCGCGGGGCAACGCCGGAGGGCAGCCGGGTCGTGATCGAGAAGGAGCCCTGATCCTGCGGCGCCCAGTCCGCATCCGCCGCAGGATCAGCCTCGGGACAGGAACCGCAGCCGCGCCGCCCGCGCGTCCCACGAGTAGATGACTGCCGTCCCGGCGATGACGTCATGCAGTGCGCGGCGGTGGTCGCCAAGCAAGATGCCAACGAACCCCAGTCCCAAGAACAGGAAGCTCAGTGGTAGCGCCAGCGCGCGCACGACCGCCTGGCGCGTGCTGGCGTCGGTGCCATCGTCTCGCACGACCCGGACCCCGAGCAGCGCCATGCCGGCGGTCCTGCCGCTCGCGGCCCAGCAGTAGGCGAAGTAGATGAACTCCCAGACCGCATACGCGATGACCACCCAGATGTCGCCCCTGTTCCAGGCGATTTCCTGGCCGGTCAGCACTCGCGCCGCGAAAGAGATGGCGGCAAGGGCGAGCATGAACACGCCGAGACTGACTCCCACGTCTACGGCGAAGGCACCAAAACGCGATGCGAAACCCGCGTACTTTCCTTGCAGGATCTTCCGGATGATGACCGGGAGCCTGGAAGGCGGTGCATCACCCGCGCCCGCGGTCATGACCCGGCCTTGTCCAGCAGCCCGTCGGGCGGGCCGGGCGGGCCGGTGTACGGGCGGCGGCGAAGACGCCCGATCCAGCGGGCGATGAACTCGTCAAGGCCGACAGCCTGGCTGCGGACCACGTCGAGAGCATCACTTGCGATCCCGCTCGAGGACCTGGCGATGACGGCACCGAGGTCGGTCTGCTCGACCAGCGCGTCGACGTCGATGCGCGCGAGCAGGCGGTCGAGGTCGATTCGGTCCAGCACCCGCTCGATGTCGAGCTGGTCCAGCACGGCGTTCAGATCGACCATCTCCAGCAGCGCGTTCATGTCGAGCGCGGTCATCACAAGCTCGACCGCACGCTCCGCGACGGCCTGGGCCAACGCCTCCCGGCGCGGAACCAGCCAGCTCTCCATCGAGCGCTGCCGCTCAAACGGGTCCATCAGGTAAGTATCGCTGCGCATGGCGGGCCTGGACCACCCCTCATGGGTGAGCCGTCAGCTTCGGACCGCGTGGATATCGCTGCTCGCATCTATCCTGGGGTGCCGGACGGCCTCCAGCGGCGACGGCGGTGCAGCGGAGCGTAGCCTTGCTCGGCGTGCTGGCCGCAGGCGCCTCACCAACCTACCTGGGAGCTCACTGGCTGACCGACGTTGCGAGTGGGAGGCATGGCCTATGAGCTTGGACGGCTTGAGCGGCCAGGTGAACCGGGTCATGGGCTGGGCTGATCGCTTCCAGCGCAGGCATGGCGTGCTGGGATTCCCCTACGCGGTGGTGAAGAAGTACGGGGACGATGAGGGCGGGCGGGAGGCGGCGCTCATCACGTACTACGGATTCTTGAGCATCTTCCCGTTGCTGCTGCTCGGGGTCGCGGTTCTCTCGAAGGTGCTGGCTCATCACCCGGACTTGCGGCAGCGACTGATCACCGAGATCGTCCCGCAGGCGCTGCAATCCACGGTTGAGCAGTCGGTGACCGCCTTGCCGCAATCGACGATCCCGTTCGTCGCGGGCCTGATCGGATTGCTGTTCTCCGGAACTGGCGTGTTGTTCTCCGCCTATCAGGCGCTGAACCATATCGCCGCAGTCCCGCGCCGCCTCCGGGCCGGATTCTTCTCGCGGTACCTCCGTGTACTCGTGATGCTGGCGGCACTGCTGCTTGGCGCCCTGGCCGTCGGTGCGCTCACTGTGGCCGCCACCACCCTGCTGGGTGAAACCGGGGTGCAAAGGGCGGCAGCCGTGCTCGGGTCGGCGCTGGTCGTCTTCACGGTCTTGCTGCTTGGCGCCAGGTCTCTGCTCACCGGACCCGCTCCATTCGGGGCCCTGTGGCCGGGGGCCGTCCTGGGCGCGGCGGCAGTGACGGTGGTGCTCAACGTCGGGGCACCGCTGCTGGCCAGGCTTGTTACCAAGGCCGGGCCCATCTACGGAAGCTTCGCCACCGTGGCAGGCATGTTCGCTCTGCTCTACCTGGTCAGCCAGGCGCTGGTCTATGCGGCCGAGGTCGCAGCCGTCCGTCATGCTCGACTGTGGCCACGCGCCCTGGACCTTAACCGTCCCACTGCGGCCGACATCCGCGCACTGGCCTTGCTGGCCCGCGAGCAGGAACGCATCCCCGCCGCCCGTGTCGAGTTCCATCTCGTCGCAGCTGATTCACCACCGCAACCAGGCAGTTCCCCTCCAGCCAGCGACCGTCCTGACTAGCCGGGGTGACTCGCGAGATACTGGCTGCATGATTGAAGATTCTGCGCGGGATCGGGCCATTTACCAGGCACTGAAGGCGGCCGACGAAGTTGCTGCGGCCCTGCAGACACACTTGATCGAGGAGCACGGGGCGGATCCGGAGCGGGCCGCCGCCCGGAACACCTCGACGAACTCGCTCGCACTCCTACGGCAGGCTCGCGAGCGCCTCGGCCAGGGACTCCGTGCGATCGAGGCCGAGAACATCGCCCAGTCCGACGAGATCTCACTGCGCAATAAGTGATCCTCGTACCCGACCGTCCCGTTGTCGGATTAGGCCCCTGCTACCGCGACGAGCGGCCGGATTCTCCTGACGGCTGATCCTGGCAGGTGGGCCCAGCCGATCGCGTCGAGGATCTGCTGGTTGGTCAGGTCCATCGTCCACTCGTTCGCTGCTGCGTACTCGCGGACCTCCGCGATCACCTGCTCGTCGGAAGTGCCGTGCTCGATTCGGTACTCAGATGGTCCGCCGCCGATCGCTTTCACGGCCACCTCTGCTACTGGCGCCGGTGGCTGGGCTGCTACCTGGCGGATCGGCTGGCGCGATCGGGTCGTTCGACCGCTGCCTCCGGTTGCGGTGGCCTGCGTGATGCGCGCGCTGGTGGTCTGGGCGTTGAGGTCGGCCGCGGTGGTCGTCTGTCTGCCCTCCGGTTGCGGTGAATCTCTCTAATTTTATCCTATGCCGCAATCGCCGAGTTACATCGTCAAGTGTAGCTATTCGCATTAATTGGGGCGGAGGTCGGCTGGCTATCGCTGACCACGGCCGAAGTACGCCAGGCTAGGCCCCTGGCGCAGCATGGAAGGCCTCGAGGGCCTCACCAGGAGTGTCGTAGTAGGCGTCGGGGCCGAGAGCCGCACTGATGCCGTATCGGTCGAATTCCTCGCGCAGCGGGCCGGGTGCGGTGCTGATGACGAAGCGGACGTGTCGATCGTGAACCTGCTTGACGACTCTGGTGAGGACCGCCGCGGCGGTGTAATCGACATCTCCGATGGCCGCGCAGTCGAACACCATCCACCGCAGCGGGCCGCCGTGCGCGACCAGCGCCGTCATGTTGTCGACGAGCCTGGACGCATTGGCGTAGTAGAGGCTCGTGCCGAACCGGTAGACCACCAGCCCATCCTCGGTCCGGGCTCCGGGCACCACAGGGGAGGGCTGCCAGTGCCCGGCCGGTGATTTCACCAGCACGCTGTTGCGGGGGTTGTAGCTGTGACGCAGGTGGTCGATGATCGAGGCGACCACCGCGAGCACGATGCCGTACTCGACCCCTAGGGCCACCACCGCGACTGTGGTGAGCAGGGCGACGCCGAATTCCGCGGGCCGGGTGGCCAGGATCCGCCGCATCCCGCTGACGTCTATGAGCCCGATCGCGATGAGGAAGACGATCGCGGCCAGGGCGGCGTCCGGCAGGTAGGCGAGCGGCCCGGTGAGCAAGATGAGAACAAGAACGACCACCCCGGCCGTTGTGAGCTGGGCCAGCTGACTGCGCCCGCCCGCGCTGTCCACCATCTGCGCCTTGGTCGGGCTGCCGTTGACGACGAACGTTCCCGAGAACGCGGCAGCTACGTTCGCGGCCGCCAGTCCGACCAGGTCCGTGTCCTCACTGAGCGCCTCCTCGTACTTCACCGCGTAAGCGCGCGACGTGGCGGCGCTCTGGGCGAGGATGACCACGAACATCGACGCCGCCGGGCCGAGGAGGGCGACGGCATCGTGCCAGCCGAGCGCGGGCACTCCCAGGGACGGGAGCCCGCGTGGCACGAATCCGACGACGGTCACCCCACGGCTGGCCAGGCCCGCGACCTTGCTGACGCTGATCGCGATGATCACCGCGATCAGCGGCCCTGGGATCTGGCGGGCGACCCGGCGCGCCGCCAGCACGACCAGGATGACCCCGATCGACGTCGCCACGTCCGCCAGAACTGTGTGCGGGAGCGCGCGCACGGTGCTCAGAACCCGGGCCAGGGTCTGCGTGCCCGCGGCGGGCACGCCGAGCATGTCGGGGAGCTGGCCGGCGGCGACCTGAATGCCGACGCCAGTCAGGAATCCGACCAGCACGGTGCGGGACAGGAAATTCGCCAGGAACCCGAGCCTGGCCAGCCGGGCAAGCAGCAGCATCGCGCCGGCCAGCAAGGCCGCGAGCCCGGCGAGCCGCACGTATCGCTCCGACCCGGCCACCGCGAGACCGGCGAGCGAGGCCGCGAGTATGGCGGCGGTAGCGGAGTCTGCCGCAACCACGAGGTGACGGGACGAGCCGAGGACGGCGAACACGGCCATCGGCAGGAGCAGCGTGTACAGGCCGGTCACGACCGGCATGCCAGCGATCCTCGCGTATCCGAGGACCTCAGGGATGCCGAGGGCGGCCAGCGTCAGTCCGGCCAGCATCTCCGTGGGTACCCGGGACCGCGCAACGGGCAGGACCCCCTGAAGAACAGGCACTGCTCGCAGCCGTCCCCGCCAGCTGGCGCCACGCGAATCCGGCAAGTTCCCACCTCCGCCCGCTCCGTGAGGTTGCGGATTCGTTCATCATCTCGCCACCACGCGTTAATCCGGTCACCGCAGCCTCATGGCGGCAGCGAAGATCGCCGGGCATCGGCGCGTAGGCCCGGCCGGGAGCAAGGAGTAGCCTCATGTCTGGGGAACGCGAGATTGCGGCCGATCCGGGGGGATGACGACTTTTGGCTGGCGAACACTGGAAAGACAGGCCAGAACCGCATGACTTCCCGGCCGCTGAGTCTTATCTCTCGTTGCTGATCGGGACCGTCGCGGCGACCAGGCTGGTCGAGGCTCTAAGTAACGAAATCGGGTTGCGGCACTATGCCGCCAAGGACATTCTGCGCGCCGCCGGCCTCCCGTTGCTGGCCCCGGATGACCCTGAGGTCGCGGCCGATCTCGCGAAGGTCAAGCTCGGCAAGAAACTGTCACCTGTGCTGCTGGTCCAGGGGGTCCCGCTGTGGGTCGCTGACGGCTACCACCGTGTCTGCGCGAGCTATCACCTCGATGAGAAGACTCCGGTGCCCTGCCGGATAGTCGCCCGCGAGCCGGCCAACTGACCACCGGCCCGGAAAGGCAGAAGGTCGCGGGTTCGCTGGGCGCAGGCAAGTTATGGCGAAGGTCCTGTTACTGGCAGCCAGAATGCCCTGGGCGCTGACCCGGTGGCGGTGCAGATTTGTCTTGTCGGCTGATTACTAAGGAGTCGGTCATGAGTATCATCGCCTGGATCGTTCTGGGTCTGGCCGCGGGCCTGCTGGCCAATGTGCTGGTGCCTGGCAAGAGGTCGCAGGGCCTCGTCATGACGTGCGTGATCGGTGTTGCCGGGGCACTGCTCGGCGGCTGGGTCGCGACCGCGCTGTTCCATATCCACAGCCTGAACGGGTTCTTCAACCTGTCCACCTGGCTCACCGCGATCGCGGGGGCCGCTGCTCTGCTGCTGGTCTTCCGCCTGGTGACCGGGCGGTCCGGCCGGTTCGCGCACCGCTGAGCCGGTGATCAGGAACGAACTAGAATGCTCGGGTGCTTTTCGAGCGGAAGCTGCGTGAGGGGATCCACGCAGGCCTGATTGTCGTGGCTTTCCGGCGATGGCGACGCTGCCAGGTGGTATCAGGTCACCGCTACCGCACCGGCATGGACCTGGTCGAGGTCGAGAGCGTCGATGTCGTCCGGCCGGCGGACATCGACTCGCGGCAGGCGACCGAGGCGGGCTACGTCACGGTGGAAGATCTTCTCGCTGATCTCCGCGGTGCCGCGAGCCTGCCCCTCTATCGGATCAGGCTTCGCCGGGTCGAGGAGCCTGACCCCAGGGATGAACTGGCGGCCGCTGCTGACCTGACAGCGGGTGAGCTCGCCTCGCTGTCGGCCAAGCTCGCCCGGCTCGACCGGTCAGGCAGGCACGGGCCTTGGACGAGGGCGGTTCTCACGCTGATCGCCGAACGTCCGGAGATCGTGTCGACTCTGCTCGCCGACGCGATGGGCTGGGAACGGCAGGACTTCAAGCAGCATGTCAGGAAGCTGAAGGAACTTGGCCTGACGATTAGCCTCGATATCGGATACCGGCTGTCTCCTCGCGGCGAGGCGTACCTGCGGCGCCTGAATGCAGGCGTCAGTTGATGGTCGAGTGAATGACGACCGGCTGGACGTCGTGTCCGTTCCGGCTGTCGAAGATCCCTGGGGCGTCCTCGAACTGGCCGCTCGGGTTGTGGTGCAGGGTCGAGTACTTAATCGTCAAGGTGCCATGGTCGTTGTTGACGACGCAGAAGATGCCGCCGCCGCCCTCGCGGGCGCTGTTGTAGTGCAGGACCGTGCCGTCGATAACGAGGTTATAGCTGTCCCCGTCGGTGTATATAGCACCGCCGCTGCCGCCGCCTCGCGTCCCGGGCTGGGTGGGATTCTGACCCCACGTTGAGCTGCTCCCAGCGGATGCGGCTGGCCGGGACTCGCGAGTCCCGGCCAGCCGCTGCCAGGCCGACCTTCCTAGCCGACTGCTACCAGAGGTGCCGGACCGCGGGTCAGGCCAGGATCTTGGCCTTCTCGCGGTCGAACTCCGCAGCGGTGATCACGTTCCGGTCGCGCAGATCGGCCAGCTTGGACAGCTGGTCCGCCGAACTGGCCGGCGAGCCCGCGGCGTCCTGGATGTAGGCGCGTGCCTGCGCGTCCTGCTGCTGCGCCTGCCGCACCGCCCGCTCGTGCATCGACCCGCCGCGGGCGATCAGGTAGACCAGCACGCCGACGAGCGGGATGAACAGCACGAACACGAACCACAGGGCCTTGGCCCAGCCAGACAGGTCATGACTGCGGAAGATGTCGATGAACACCATGATCAGGATCCAGATCCAGATCACCCACAAAAAGAACTCAAGCATCGTCCAGAAAAGGTTCAGTAGCGGATAAGACGATGACGAAGCGGCCAGTCCCATTTTTCTCCTCCTTGACGCCAGGCAGGTTGCCAGTAGTCGCCGACTCAACAGTTCTGCGCCCAGCCCGGGCCTAGCATCCGCCAGGGAGCCGATGACCGGCATCACCCAGCACGGGTGATCCCCTCGGCCGTCCCACGCCGCGATCGTGAGTCAATGGCTCCATCACCGGCGCGTGATGGTCCGGAAGGGACGAAGAGCAATGGCAGAGGCGACCGAGTTCACGATCGGGTCCAGGGCAAGCTGTTCAGATGGATTCTGCGGCGAGGTGAGCCGCGTGATCATCGACCCAGTCGCTCTGGCGGTTACTCATCTGGTCATCGAGCCGAAGCACGGGCAGGAGCAGGGCCGGCTGGTGCCCGTCGACCTGGTGGAAGCGGCACCCGGCGAAGTCCGGCTGCGCTGCACTCTCGCCGAGTTCGGTCGGCTCGATCGCGCCGAGGAGACCGACTTCGTCGAAGGTGCTGGCTATCAGGGCGGATTCGGCCAGGCCGAGGCCGTTCAGGGGTACGGCGACGCCGGCGGCATGGGGGTCGGCGGTTCGGTGTCGGGCATGGGAATCGGCATGGGGCTGGGCCATTACGCGAGTACCTACACCCAGGACGTCGTCCCGATGGGCGAAACCGAGGTGGGCCGCGGTGAGCATGTCCATGCCATCGATGGTGAGATCGGGAGAGTAGACGGCTTTCTCGTCGATCCGGCCAGCCACAAGGTGACCCATGTGCTGCTCGAGGAAGGGCACCTGTGGGGAAAGAAGGAGGTCGCCATCCCGATGAGTGCCGTGAAAGATGTCGACGATGGAATCCGGCTCAATATCACCAAGAAGCAAGCCGGAGACCTGCCGCCAGCTACCTGACAGAGCCGGGCCTAGTCCGCTGCTGATCAGCGGATAGACGTCGCTGACCGCAAGGCGCTCACCCGCGGCGGGTGAGGCAGCTGACCTGACGCTGGCGGAGGCTGGCCGTGGTCCGTAGGCGGAGGGTGATGCCGCAGCTTCGACGGCGACCGCAGCAAAACCCGCCCCAGCCAGTCGGGACGATTTAAGCTTCCGCCGGCGGTGAATCTTCTTGGGGGGTGACGTCTGGGGCCGTCCACTGCGCGCTTGGCTCGGCGCGGAATGCGGCGACGGCGGCGCCGATGGTGGGGTAGAAGTGGCTGGGGTCGATGGTGCGGGTGAGCCCATATCGTTCGATCTTGCGGCGCACCGGGTCCTTCAGCTCGGCGAATATCAGGCTGATGCCGCGGGCGTTAAGCGCCTCGTCGAGTTCCTCCAGCATGTCGGACGCGGTGGTGTCCACATCGGTGACCGGCTCCGCGGCGACCACTATCCAACTGGGTGCTGGCTCGGCGGCGGCCAGCCGCCTTACCTCGTCGCGGAACGTCTTGGCGTTCGCGAAGATCAGCGGGGCGTCGAACCGGTAGATGACCAGGCCAGGCAGCTGCCGTGCGGCCGGGTAGGAGTGTACGTCGTGGTAGCCCTCTAGCCCCTCCACCCGCCCGAGCCTGGTTTCATACGGCCACCATGACCGCCGGAAGACATTCAGGATCGACAGGGCGACCGCGATCGCGATCCCGACCAGCACGCCGAGCAGCGCTACGCCAAGGAAAGCGGCGATTGAGAGCAGGAACTCAGCCTTGCGCTGCCGCCACAGGCGTGCGGTGGCAGGAATGTCGGCTAGTGACAGCGACGCGGTAATCACCACTGCGGCGAGCGCGGGCTGTGGCAGGTTCCGGAACAGGCCCGGGACCAGCACGATCATCGCGATGATCAGGACAGCTCCGACGACCCCGGTCAGCTGCGTCTTCGCGCCTGACCGTTCGGCCACCGCGGTACGCGACCCGCTGGTGCTCACCGGGAAGCCCTGGAAGAGGCCGGCCGCCAGGTTCGCGGCGCCAATCCCGATCATCTCGCCGTTGCCGTGGACCTCCTGCCCGGAGCGGGCCGCAAACGCCGACGCGGTGGAGATCGTGTCGGCGAGCGAGACCAGCGCGATCCCCGCCGCTCCGGCGAACAGCGGCCCGAGGTCGGCCAGTCGGACGTGCGGGACGGTCAGCGGCGGGAATCCCTTGGGCAGCACCCCGACCAGGCTGACGCCGTGTTCGGCCAGGTTGAAGACCGAGGTAACGCCGATCGCGAGCACGACCACGATCAGTACGGCCGGGACCTTCGGCAGCCACCGGCCCAGGACCAGGATCAGGGCGACGCCCCCGATCCCTACCGCGGCCGCGGCGGGGATGGCGTCGCCGTGTGCCAGGCCCCTGACGAAGCCGCCGATCTCGCCGATCAAGCCATTTGCCTCGACCTTGAACCCGAACAGCTTCGGCAGCTGCCCGATCAAGATCGTCAGCGCCAGCCCGTTCATGTAGCCGATCATCGTCGGCTTGGAAATCAGGTCCGCGATGAAGCCCAGCTTCCCGACCGCCGCCACGATCATGATCACCGCGACCATGAGCGCCATGACCGATGCCAGCGCGACCGCACGCTTCTCATCACCATTGGCGGCGATCAGCGGCAGGATCGTTGCCGCGATCATCGGCCCCAGCGCCGAGTCAGGGCCCAGCACCAAGATGCGCGACGGGCCGAAGACCGCGTAGCCGAGCAGGCACAAGATAGACGTATACAGGCCGGTGATCGGCGGCAGGCCCGCGAGTTCGGCATAGGCCATGCCTTGCGGGACGAGCAAGGTGGTGAGCACGACCCCCGCGACGAGATCCTTCGCCAGCCACTCGCGCCGGTAAGACGAGACCGCCCGCACGCCAGGAACTAGCCCGAGGATGGACACGTCACCTCCCGCAAGCTTCCGGACATCGACCCTGCCGCGCATGACGATCTGGTCAGCAACGCCTGCATCACCGCTCCTTTAGCGCCTCAGGATGACGCTCCAGCTTCGGATTCGGGCGTCTTCGCCGTGGCCAGTTGCGCCGCCACGGCCTGATCGATGTTCTCGTGCGTCTTGCTGGCACCGATGCGATCCATCACACCGTCGCGGCCTAGCAGTTCGCGGACCGACGGCTTGACCCGGGCGAGCCGCAGAGTCACTCCGGCGTGGTCGGTGAGGTCGAGGATCTCGTGCATCTTGGCCGACCCTTGGGAGTCGATGAAGTCCATGCCCTCGCAATCGAGCACGATCCCGGTGACGCCGGGTGTCGACATGGCGACCTCCCGGACCCGGTCCTCCAGGGCGTCGGAGGTGGCGAAGAACAGGCCGCCGTCCAGCCGCAGGACCACCACCCCCGGGAAACGCTCATCGCCGGGGTGCTCGTCCAGTTCCCGGAAGGCCTCGGTACCAGGCGCCCGTCCCAGTAGCGGCATCCGGGGGCGTGTCGCCACGGAGATGAGCCAGATCAGCGAGAGGCCGATCCCGACCATCACCCCGGCTAGCACGCCAACCAGGAGGGTTCCGATGATCGCGGCGATCGCAATCCAGAAGTCGAATCTGGCTACCCTGGCGAGGCGGCGCATCTCGGGCACGTCCATCATCCCCATGACCACTGCCTCGATGATCAGGGCAGCGAGTACGGGCTTGGGCAGATTTGAGAACAGCGGTGCGAGCACCAGCAGGGTGAGCAGCACCATCACGCCGGAGGTCAGCGACGCCAGGCCGGTACGCGCGCCGGTGTTGTCGTTCAGCGAGCTCGCGGACAAGCTGGTGGAGACCGGCATTCCCTGGAACAGGCCAGCGCCGACATTCGCCATGCCCTGGGCGACCGATTCCTGGTTGATGTCGATGCGATAGCGGTGCCGGGCTGCGAACGTCCGGGCGTCGCCGGCGGTCTGCGAGAAGCCGATAAGGACCAGCGCCACCGCCGCCAGGCCTATCGTGCTCGCATGATCCCGCAGCAGCGAGACGGTGGGGACCTGCAGCGACGGCAGTCCTCTGGGCACCTCGCCGACCAGCGCCACGCCGTGAGCGCCCAGATCGAACAGCCAGGACGCCACCAAGCCGCCGACAACCAGGACGAGGGCACCAGGGATGCGGGGCGCGACCGCTTTCAGCACGAACACCACTGCCAGCGAGGCTCCGCCGACGATCACCGTCAGCGGCTGGACATCGCCGAGCGTCCCCAGCCAGGACCACAGCTCCTGAAACGTGTTCGAGCCGGAGACCTCCGTGCCGGTGAGCTTCGGCAGCTCGCCGATCACGACATCGATCGCCGCGCCGAACAAGAACCCGGTGACCACCGCCCGGGAGAGGAACTGCGCGATCCACCCCATCTTGAGCACCGCGAGGAGAAGGAACAGCACGCCGGCAACGAGGGTAATCATCGCGACCAGGGATGCCGCATCCTGGATTCCCTGGACCCCCGCCACCGCGACGGCGCTCGCGGCCACAGCCGCCAGTCCCGAGCTCGGCCCGGTCGAGATCTGCCGGCTTGTCCCGAAGACCGCATAAAGGATCGCGCCAGCAGCCGCCGCGTAGAGGCCGTTCTGCAGCGGGATCCCCGCGATCCCGGCGTAGCCGAGGTTCTTCGGAACGATCAAGGCAGCCACGGCAACGCCGGCGATGAGATCGCGTCTGAGCCAGCGACGCTCGTAGGAACGGATCCACCCGGCCATCGGGACGAACCGCCATCTGTCCCGCGTCGGAGTTGAGCTGGCCCCGCTCACGTGGCTGGCTGCCCTGTTGACCGGGCGGCGACCGGGTGCCAGCCCGCTCGGGACCGCCGGGCGAGCAGCTTGCCGAGTTCCCACAGCACCAGGAGCGCGATGGCGGGCAGCAGCGCCCACGCGAACTGGCGCAGGTTGAGCTGGGCGGTTCCGAGCAGTCGCTGGAAGACATCCATCTGGGTGACCAGCACCGCCAGGATGAGCTCTCCGAGGATCGCCCAGTTCATCTGCTTGCTGTCGAAGCTGGCGGTGGTCAGCACGGTGCCGGTCTCGCTGCGGCATTCGAGCGCAGCCACGATCAGGCAGAGCGCGAAGGATGTGAACGCCATTGAGTTACCGATTCCGGGACTGCCGAAGTGGGATGTGCCGAGCTGGATGAGCAAGAGCAGTCCGATGGTGATGGCCAGCCCGGCGAGCCCGACCGTCACCATCACCGGCCTGGTGAGCACCGACTCGCCGCGGGGGCGCGGCATCCGCGCCATGAGGCCCGGGCTTTCCCGGTCGAAGCCGAGCGCGAACCCGAACGGGGCATTGACGAAGAAGTGGATCCACAGCACCTGCGCGGGGGTGAACGGCTCGCCCGCCGCGATGTTGAACAGTGCCGCGCCGAGGAACGTCAGGACGAAAACCACCAGGAGCACCAGGACGAAGCGGATGTACTTGGTGAGGTTGTCGTAGATCTTGCGGCCCTGGCGGACCGCGAACACGATCGTGGCGAAGTTGTCGTCGGACAAGATCATCCGGCCGGCGTTCTTGGCCACCTCCGTGCCGGTGCCCATGGCGATCCCGATGTCGGCTGCCTTGATCGCCGGGGCGTCATTGACGCCGTCGCCGGTCATGGCCACCACTTCACCTGTCTTCTTCAGCGTGTCGGCGAGCAGCACCTTGTGCTCCGGCGCGACCCGGCCGACCACGCCGATACTGTCAATGCGGGCCAGCCGCTCGGACTCCGAGAGCGCGGCGAAATCGGCGCCCAGGATGGCCTCGCCGCCGATGCCGACCTGCTTGGCGATAGCCGCGCCGGTGATCACGTCGTCGCCGGTGACCATCCGGACGCGGATGTGGGCGGCCTGGGCGGCGGCGACCGCGGCGGTGGACTCGTCCCGGGGCGGGTCGACCATCCCGACCAGGCTGGTCATCTGCAGATCGGCGACGTAGCCGAGCAGGTCGCCGTCCGGGTCGAACCCGGCCGGATCGAGGTCGCGGGTGGCAGCGGCCATGACCCGCCGCCCGGCGGCCTCCATCCGTTCCATGTGCGCCGTGGCTCCGTCGCTCAGGTCCGCGTCCCAGGGGATCGCGCTGCCTTTCGAGAGGGCCGTAGCCGCAAGTGCCATCACCGCGGGCGCTGCGCCCTTGACGAAGCAGCGCACCACCGGCCGCCCGGCCGCATCGGTGGCCGTGTGGAAGGTGGCCATCAGCTTGTATCGCGGGTCGAACGGCAGCGTGGCCAGCCGGGGGAGGTCATTGCGCGTGGCGTCGATGTCCAGGCCCGCCTTGTGGCCCAGCACCAGCAGGGCGCCCTCGGTGGGATCGCCGACTACCTTGCCGTCTACCAGCCTGGCGTCGCTGGCCACGACATACGGCAGGATCGCATCTTCGATCGTGTCTGATGCGCCGGCCGCGTGGTGGACCTTGCCTTCCAGGCCGTAACCGATCCCGGAGATGGTATATCGGTCGGTCGGGTTCACGACTTCGACGGCGGTCATCTGGTTCATCGTCAGCGTGCCGGTCTTGTCCGAGTTGATCGCCGAGGTGAACCCCAGCGTCTCGACCGAGGGAAGGTCCTTGACGATGGCGTTGCGCTTGGCCAGGTCGACGCCGCCGAGCGACAAGATCGTCTGCGTCACGGTGGGCAGCGCCTCGGGGATGGCCGCGATGGCCAGCGAGATAGCACTGACGAACAGCGCATCCCACGCCTGGCCGCGGCTGCGGCCCAGCGCAAACATAACGATCATCGTCAGGCCGGCCGCCGCCGCGATCCACAAGGTGAGCCGGTTGAGTTCCCTGGTCAGCGGTGACTCTTCCCTGGCCGTGGCCGAGAGCATCCCGGAGATCTTCCCCAGCTCGGTGCCAGCCCCCGTGCCCGTGACGATCACGGTGCCGCTGCCGTGCGTGACTGGCGTGTTCATGAACGCCATGTTCAGCTGATCTCCCGGGCCCAGCTGATCACCGGACAGGGTCGTGGTGTCCTTGGCCGCTGGCGTACTCTCCCCGGTCAGCGCTGACTCATCGATCTGCAGCGCATTCGACTCGATGATCCGGCCGTCAGCCGGTACCTGATCCCCGGCCGTGATCAGCACGACGTCGCCGGCGACCAGCCGCTCGCCGGGGATCTCCGCCTCGACCCCGTCCCGCCGGACGCGGGCGGTTGCCTTCATCATCGACTTCAGCGCGTTCATCGCGCTCTCGGCCTTGCCCTGCTGCCGCAGGCCCACGACCGCGTTCAGCACCGTCAGCAGCACCAGCAGGACCGCGGTGCTCCACTCCTTGATCACCAGCGACACGACCGCCGCCACGACCAGGATGATCTGCATGTAGCTGCGGTACTCCTCCGCAAACCGGAGCCAGCCCGGCCTCGGCTTCTCCTCCGGCAGCGCATTCGGCCCGTTCGCGGTCAGCAGCCCGGCCGCTCGTGCAGCCGTCAGCCCCACGGCCGGATCGACGTCGAGCGCCGCGGTCACCTCATCCGGGGACCTCGAGTACCAGCTCCCGTCCTCCGCTGCCCGGCTCCCCTGAGGGCCAGCTTGCACCGCCATGTCCATGCCTCCGACCCGGATACCCGCTAGCCCTGCTGGCCCTGCTGGCCCTTAGCCCGAGCGCGGCTCGGCCGCGCGGTCGCCTGCGCGGGCCGACTCCTTGCGCTGCCTTCGGCGCGGGCCGGTGCTGCCCGTGGTGCTGCCTGGACCGTGCCATCCTGGGCACCTGTCCTGCGGGGGGCTCGGCTTGGCTGCGGCCTCGCCGGCGCAGGCTGACCGTGGCTATCAGTCTCGTGCGGCTGATGCACAGCCTCGGCCGCCTGGTCGGCCTTCGCCTTCGGCCTTCGCCTTCGCTTTCGCCTTGGCCTTCGCCTTCGCCTTGGCTTCCTTTCTGGCGGCGTAGGGGTCGGCGGGGGCGCCTTCGGGCGCCTCGGCCTCGAGTTCGCGTTTCACCGTGAGCAAGTCGTTGCGGGTGTTGTCGCTGACTTCCGGGTACTGCGGGTCGATCCCGATCAGGGTATGAGCGAGCACGGCGCCGACGCAGATGCGGGCAAACCATTTGCGGTCAGCGGGTATGACATACCACGGCGCCCACGGCGTACTGGTGGCGGACAGCATCTGGGAGAACGCCTTCTGGTAGTCATCCCATCGCTGGCGTTCCCGCACGTCGGCCGCGGAGAACTTCCAGTTCTTCTCCGGCAGGTCGAGCCGCTTGAAGAACCGGGCGCGCTGCTCCTCTTTCGACAGGTTCAAGAACAGCTTCACCACCTTGAACCCGTTGTCGGACAGGTAGCGTTCCCAGTCGTCGATCTCGCGGTAACGCCGGTCCCACACGTCTTTGCCCTTGGCCGCCTTCGGCAGCTTCTGGCGGTCCAGATTCTCCGGGTGCACCCGGACCACCAGTACTTCCTCGTAATGGGACCGGTTGAAGATCCCGATCTGCCCGCGCTCAGGCAGCCTGCAGGCATACCGCCACAGGAAGTCGTGATTCAACTCCTCCGGCGAGGGCACCTTGAACCCGCTCACCTGCACGCCCTGCGGGTTCACCCCGCTCATCACATGGCGGATCGTCCCGTCCTTGCCGCCGGCGTCCAGTGCCTGCAGGCACATCAGCACGCCGTAGGTGTCCTGGGCGGCGAGCCGCTGCTGGTAGTCCGACAGCAGCGCGATACCGGTCCTCAGCAGTTCCTTGCCGTCCTTCTTCTTCAGGAAGCCCGCCTTGTAACTCGGATCGAAGTCCTCGGCCAGGTTCACCGTCGACCCCGGCTTGACCCGCAGCGGCTTGATCAGCTCCGCGATTCGCTCGGCCCTCTTGTCAGCCATGGCCATTCCGTCCCTTCCAAGAGCCAGGAGAGGCCCGCCGGCCGCCAATGTCAATCCCGCCGGGTTTCGCCATCACCCCACGGCGGCCAAGCCGCCCTCCGGCTCCGACTCGATGAGGAGTGACACAGCCTCGATGAGGGCCAGGTGGGTGAACGCCTGCGGGAAATTGCCGAGATGCTGTCCAGTGGTGGTGTCGATCTCCTCGGCATAAAGCTGCAGTGGCCCGGCGAACGACAGCAGCTTCTGGCACAGGGCGGATGCGCGCTCGTACTCGCCGATCATGGCCAGCGCGCTTACCAGCCAGAAGGAGCAGATGGTGAAGGTGCCCTCCTCGCCCTCGAATCCGGTGTCTGTTCCCTCTACCCGGTAGCGCAGGACCAGGCCGTCCTGGGTCAGCTCGTCTGCGATGGCCAGCACGGTCGCCGTGACGCGCTTGTCGTCCGGGGGCAGGAAACCCATGATGGGCAGCAGCAGCAGCGATGCGTCGAGGTCATCGGTCTCGTAATGCTGCCGGAATACCCCCCGGCCGGACACGCCCTGGTCGAGAATCTCAGCTTTGATCTCGTCGGCGCCCGCCCGCCATCGCTGAGCGTGCTCGCTGTCCCCGCGCTCGTCGGCGATGTCGGCGCCGCGCGAGGCCGCTACCCAGCACATCACCTTGGAGGCCGTGAAATGCTTAGGGTCGCCGCGGACTTCCCAGATGCCCTGGTCGGGCTCACGCCAGTGCTCCAGGGCGGCGTCCACAAACCCGGCGAGCCCTTTCCACACCGGCATCACGATCTGGGCCGCTCCCTGGCGGAACTGGACATCCAGCGCGTCGAAGATCATGCCCCACACGTCGTGCTGCTGCTGGTTCCAGGCACCGTTGCCGACCCGGACCGGCCGCGCCCCGCGGTACCCGGACAGATGGTTCAAGGTCCGTTCGGTGAGGTCACGTTCCCCGCCGATGCCGTACATGATCTGCAACTCGAATTTCCGGTTGAGATCACCGCCGCTGACCGCGTCGATGATGAAACCCCAGTACTCGATTGCTTCCCAGTCCAAACCCAGGCGATAGAGCGAGCGGAGCATGAATGCCGAGTCCCTGATCCAGGTGAACCGGTAGTCCCAGTTGCGCGCCCCGCCAGGCGTTTCCGGCAGGGAGGTTGTCGAAGCGGCCATGATGGCGCCGGTGGGGGCATAGCTGAGCCCTTTCAGGGTCAGGGCGCTACGGTCGAGGTAGGTCTTCCAGGGATGGTCAGGGATCTTGGCTGAGCTCAGCCAGTCGCGCCAGAAATCGACCGTGGTGTCCAGGGCGCTGAAAGCTTCCTCCTGGCTGGCCGGGACTTTCGCGTCCCCCCAGGACAAGACTACGAACGCCGACTGGCCCTGGGTGAGCATCGTGCGGCCGTAGCAGCGGGCACCCAGCACGCCGAGGGGGATGCTGCCCGCCAATTCAAGCCGCAGGTCACCCTCCGCAGGGGTGATGCTCATCGCGTCGTAGCCGTCCCCCTGATAGGCCCAGGTGCCGCCGATCGTCCCGTAGTCGAATTGCGGGCCGCAGTTCACCACCGCCTCGACCCGGCCACTGGTGCACGTCGCTATCCGGACCAGCGCGCCAACGGCGCCGTAATCGGCCGGAGCGCGGTGATAATCCGGCCGCCGCCGCTCGTGCTGGACCGGGCCGACGGCCAGCAGGTCATGAACGGTCATCCAGCCCGTCGGGGTGTGCCAGGTCGTCTCCAGCACCATCGTGCCCGGCACATACCTGCGATGCTGCGGGACGTGGGTAACGCGTGGGCCGAACCGGAACAGGCCGGCGGTCCGGTCCAGCAGTGCGCCGAACACACTGGGGGAGTCAGGACGTGGCAGGCACAGCCACTCGACCGACCCGTCCGGCGCTACCAGGCAGTTCTGCTCGCAATTGGACAGAAACCCGTACTCGGCAATCGGGGGGAACCTGCTCATCGGCCATAACCTTCCGCAGCAAATCATGTGATAGGTAACGGTCACCTGACCCAAAATATGGCGGTCAGGGGCGCGCGCCACATCACACCTGCCGGGTGACCGAAACGCGGCTGGGCTGAGCAGATATAAGGCACGGCCAGCGGTCGACCTCGCGGTCACCACTCGCTCTCATGTACCGAAAGACAAGCCGCCGCTTGTGTCGCCGTGAGTCCGGCCAGGCATCGCGCGGCAGTTCAGTTCACCCAGTACGGGTGATCCCTCGGCCACTGCTCTCGATGACGAGATCGGGAGGGTGGACGGTTTCGTCGAGAGCGGGGGCTCAGGTCGTCGACGCGCCAGCGGAGGACGGATCCCAGGCGCGATGGTCGAGGGTGCCGTCGATGGCGGCCTGGGCGACCGCGGTAAGGCGGAGATTGTTATTGCGGGCATAGGCCCGCAGCCGGGTGAATGCGTCGGCAAGGTCGATGCCGGCTCGCTCTGAGACCACGCCTTTGGCCTGCTCGATCACAATCCGGCTGTTGAGAGCAGCGGAAAGCTGGCTGTTCAGGCGCTGTGCTTCGGTGCTCGCGCGATGCTGCACGATACTCAGGGTGGCGAGATCAGCGAAGGCCCTCGCTACGATGGCGTCGGCCGGACCGAGGGGGGCCGGAGTGACGCTGAGCAAGTTCAGCGCGCCCAGGGTATTCTCGCGCAAGCGGAGAGGCAACGCGGACGCCGACCGGAAGCCCGCGTCGAGCGCGGCGGCCGAGAAGAGCGGCCAGCGGCCGGTGGCGGCATTGAGGATCTCATGCTCAACGTGCTCGCCGCTGCGGAACGCGTCCAGGCAGGGGCCTTCCTCAGACTGGAGCTCAAAGAGCTCCAGGAGGCGCATCGCCTCGCTGGACGAGGCAGCCAGTTCCAGGACACCTGCTGGCGAGGCCAGCATGACCCCGGCGGCCGAGATGCCGAGCAGGTTGACGCAGCGGTCTGCGAGCCCGGTCAGCATGTCGATAACGTCGTAGTCATCGACGAGGGTGTCGGCTATCTCGACTAGCGACTGGACAACATCGGCTTCTCGGGTCATACCACTCACCTTCTAAGCGCCGTCCTATCAGGGGGCGGATACCGCGCCTAGGCGGAGGATGCAGCTCCCGGTGGCGCATTCGACGATCGTGCTCGTCCGGAGAGCTGGCGGCGCGTAGATCAGCTTAGTCTGAGGGTGTGGTCGACGACGGCGCCGGCCACATCCCCGAGCGGGCGATCGTTGCTGAATGCGTAGGCTCGCAGGAGAATGAGCGCTTCGGTGACGGTTATGTCCTCTTGAACCGACACTATGCCGGCCGCGTTGTGCACGCTGTAGTGGAAATCGGAGCTGACCTGAAGTTCTTCCGCTATAGCGTCGGGAGCGGCGCCTGCCTGGACCTCCAGGACCCAGCGTGCCGCCAGGTCGGCCAGCGCCAGCGCGTCCGCATGCTGGTCTCCATTCAGCGGACCGGGACTGTCCCGGTACAGGTTGAGAGCCCCGAGACGCACCGTTCCGGACCGGAGCGGGAACCCGAACACCGCCCGCACGCCGGCTTCGAGGGCCGGCGGGGTGAAGGCGAGCCATCGCCTGGTTTCCTGGTCGGCCAGATCGGGCTCGGTTACGACCATGTCGCTCTGGTAAGCGTCGACGCACGGACCTTCGCCCAGCGAGTACTGCAGATCCTCGATCAGATGGCTGACCTCGTTGGTCGTGCACAGCGACCCGCGGGGCAGATCACCCGACATGAGCATGACCCCGGCTCCGGTCGCGCCGACGATCTCCGAGCAACCCGCGCACAAGCGGGCAGATGACAGCGCCCCTTCTCCAGCGGAGAGTGCGATGAGGATCCGGCGAAATCTGTCGCCCGTCAACGACCTGCTTCTCCCAGGCTTATCGGCGGCATTGTTCGCGCCCCCTGTCTCGGGGCAAGGGCCCCGGTAAGCAACAGACTAAACCCGAACATTCGCTGCTACTCCTTACGGGCTAGTAATGTCCTCGATTCAGCATGGTCGTGACGCGGGCGACAGCTGCGACGATTTGTGGCGTGGATTTACTTCTGGCCCGGCTCACCGGGTGGTCAGGACCGTAGCGGGCGAGAATTGCGGACCAGCTGAGCTCCGAGTCCGCGTTCGGCCGCTTCCGTCATAGCGCAGCCATGATGCGCGACCAGACGGCAAAGCAGGTCCTCGGCGTTCTCCGAGTCACGCAGGTGACGTGCGCCGTCAAGGGGATGGAAGCCAGTGACGGCGATGGCGGGGGAGTACCCGACGTCGTGCAACCAGGCGGCCGACACCAGTAGGTCAGCGTGGTGACCGAAGATGCCGGACAGCGTCCGCGCCGCGGCGGCAACGCCCCGAGTGTGGGCCCAGCGGCGAGGCAGGGGTTCCTCGAGCAGGTTGCGGGCTACTGCTTCGGCCCAGTCCGCGTACGCCATGGGACTCCAGGGGTGCGGAAGTGGACGCACGTCGACACAGCAACCTCACCGCTAGGCCGCCGCGGCAGCCTCCCCCGCGGCGGGTGATGCAGCTGACCTGAAGCTGGCGGAGGGTGGTTCAATGACCGCGACAGCGCGGCGCTGGCTGGCCCGCTCCTCATTTGCTCTCATAATCGCTGCCGTGGCGCTTCTGCTTGCAGAGGCGGGCTGGCGCAGTCTCACGCTGGTTGGCTTCGCCGCGGTGGGCGCCTGCGCCGTACTGGCCGGGTCGTACTGGTTCCTCGCCAACCGCGGCCTGATCCGGTGGTTGGCGCTGCTGCTGGTGGTCGCGGCGCCCGTATTCATCCTGGTTGTCTTCGCGTTGCGGAGCCTGCTCTGGGTCGCCGTCGTGTCGGTCGCCCTCATGGTGCTCGCGGTCGCGGCAGGGCGCGCCGCGCTCACCGGCGGCGAAGAGAACCTGGCCATGCCAGCCGCGCCGGCAGCACGCCCGCAGCGCCCGTTCCTGATCATGAACCCGTGGTCGGGCGGGGGCAAGGTCGAGAAGTTCGGGCTGAAAGACAAGGCGGAACGGCTCGGAGCAGAGGTCGCTCTGATCCAGGGGCCAGGAACATTCGACGTGGCAGCCGTGGCCCGCCAGGCGGTAGCCGATGGTGCGGACCTGCTCGGCGTGGCCGGCGGTGACGGAACGCAGGCCCTGGTGGCGGGAATCGCCGCCGAGCACGGCCTGCCTTTCCTGGTCATCAGCGCGGGGACGCGCAACCACTTCGCGCTGGACCTCGGGCTCGACCGCGACGATCCCGCCGCTGGCCTGGACGCCCTCGAAGACGGGGAGGAACTGCGGGTCGATCTCGGCGTCATCGGCGGTCGCACCTTCGTGAACAACGCATCATTTGGCGCCTACGCCGAGGTAGTGCGCAGCCCCGCATACCGGGACGACAAGCGGGGCACGACCCTGCGCATGCTGCCCGACGTGCTGAAGGGCCACCAGGGGGCGAGGCTGTCGGCTCGGGTCGGCGGCACCGATATCGACAATCCTCAGGCCCTGCTGGTCAGCAACGACCCCTATTCGCTGGGCGACATGGCCGGCCTCGGGCGGCGCCCGCGCCTGGATGCCGGACAGCTCGGTGTCGTCGCCGTCCTGGTGCACAGTGCGGCGCAGGCCGTCGAGCTCGTGGGCCGCGGGCACGGCCAGGGCCTGACGGTTCTCACCGCGCCGGAAGTCACCGTCCGCTCGGACGCGCCGGAGATCCCCGTTGGCATCGACGGCGAGACAGTCATGCTGCCCACGCCCGTCCACTGCTCCATCCGCCCGCAGGCGCTGCGCGTCATCGTGCCCAGGCAGCGGCCCGGAGTGCCCGTTCCCAAGCAGCCGCTCGCCTGGCCGCGGCTTCGGCAGCTCGCAGCCTTCGGTGCCCCGCGCGACAGCGAGCCTACATAGCCGCCGCCCCTGGCCCCGTCGCGCCACGGTCGCGTTGGCAAGAAAGCAAACCAACGCGACCGTGGCGCACCCTTCGTCACCGCCTGCCCGAGAAAGTTCAGGCAGCAAGAACCTTGCGCTTTTCGCTGGCGAACTCTTCGTCGGTGAGGACCCCAGAATCGTGGAGCACGACCAGCCTCTCGAGCTGATCCGCGGAGCTGCCTTTCACGCTGCCTGAGCCCTTCTCGACATAGCTGACGAAGGCGTCGTTCTCGCGCTCAGAGCGTCGCTCCAGCCGGTCATGCATGGCGCCGCCGCGGGTGACCAGATAGACGAGCACGCCGATCACCGGGATGAACACCACGAAGAGGAACCACAGAGCCTTGGCCCCGCCGGACAGGTCATGACTCCGGAAGATATCCAGGCACACGGTGATCACGGCGAAGATCCAGGCCACCCAGAAGAAGAAGAACAGCATCGTCCAGAACAGGTTGAGCAGGGGATAAGACGATGACGACGAGGCGAGTGGCATTCTTTGCTCCTCAGGCCGAGGGTGAAGCTCACAGCCCGCCTGCGGAACTGCGACCCCTTGATCTAGCAGGAGCAGCGTTCTACACAACCCGGGGCATTTGGATCACCCATCGGGGGTGAGAGGCGCATCGCGCAGTGCTTCATGCCACCGCGCCGGGAGAGACGCCTTGCTGCACCTCGGCTGCGTGGCTTTGCTTGCGTCGTGCCAGCAGGTACTTGACGCCCTCCATGGTGAGGAAGGCGGTGACGACGGCGATGAGGATGGGCGCCGTCTGCAGTGCCCCGACCTGGGTCATGAATGCGGCGAGCAGCACCATGGAGAACGGTGCGGCCACGACCGCCCCCGGGACGGCGGCGAGCAGGCAGGTGAACGCCAGTCCCAGCGGGATGCCAGGGATCACGTGGTGGACGAGCACGCCGGACGTTCCGCCGATGAACAGGGCGGGGAAGATGGGCCCGCCGACGAAGCCGCTGGCCTGGCTGACCGCGAAAGTCAGCATCTTGGCGATCAAGATGGCGGCGAGCAGCCCCAGGCCGAGGGTTCCCGCATCTTTTAGCACGGTCTTGAGCTCGTCGCTGCCCGTGAACAGGGTTAGCGGCAGGGCCACGCCGACGAGCCCGAACACGGCGCCGCCGAGCGCTGATTTCGCGATAACCGGGGCCTTCAGTCGGCTGAACAGCCGCGACGCGAGCCGCACGCAGCCGGCCAGCAGTGTCACCACGAGTACCGCGAACAGCCCGAGCGGGACGCCGGCCAGCAGCTGCCAGTCCGCGTACGAGTACGACGGCACCTTATAGGCGTCCAGGAACACCGAGCCGGCGATGGCGAAGTAGATCCCGAACGAGACGCTCGAGGCGACGATGCTCCCGGCCAGGGCCTTGGCGAAGCGCTGGCCGCCCGGGCGGGCAACTTCCATGAGCAGCATCACCACGATGACGGTGCTGGAAAACAGCCCACCGTATCCGCCGGCGAACCCGGACAGGGTGTTCGACTTGGAGTCCTCCTCGCCGAGCCCTCGTCGCCTGGCGAGCCAGCTGCCGGCCCCGCCGCCGATAGAACCAAGCGCCTGTTCCGGTCCCAGGCTGGCACCGCCGATCAGCGACGCGGCCGACACGACCACGATCCCCGGCACCAGCCGCGGGTTCACGTGCTGCTCCTGCAAGTCGGCGATCAGGCCTGGCACCTCTTCAGGCAGCTTGGTCAGCCGGCGCAGCACGCCGACCACGACGCCCGCCCCCGCGGTGACCGCGATCCACCACCAGTGCCCGCCGAACCAGCCCGGATCGGAATCGGTGTACCAGGCACCGCCCGCTTTGACCGCGCCCATGAACACCAGGCCGGCGAACGCGCCCAGAACCCCGAGCGCGACCGCGTATCCCATCAGGACCCAGAACTCTCGCTGCTCGGTGACCGGCGTCTCGGCAGCTGGCGACGTGTCTTCGGGGCTCACTGCTTATCCGGCCGGTCTGGTGCCGTGGCAGTACTTCCACTTGCGGCCGCCGCCGCAGGGGCACGGATCGTTCCGGCCCCGCAGGGAGTCCTCTCGCGCGTACGTCCGCATGAGCTCCGACGGTGCCCCGCCCGCGCGCAGCAGCGCGGACATCTGCTGCATCGGCTGGCGGACGTGGTGGAAGAAGTTCTTGTAGCTGGGGCACAGGTAGTGCTGGCCGGGTTCGCCGTAGGGGGAGGTGGCGAAGCGGTCTTTGGGGCAGCCGCCGTTGCAGGCGAACCGGACGTCGCAGTCGAGGCAGTACCGGGTGAGGGTGTCGTGCTTGTCCTGGCCGAATTTGCGCTGGGCGGGTGAGGTGATCAGGTCCAGCATGTGCCGGTCGCCGATGTTGCCGAGCAGGTAGCCGGGCTCGACGTAGTGGTCGCAGGAGTACAGGTCGCCGGTGTGCTCGAGGGCGAGCTGGCTTCCGCAGGTCTGGGCGTGCACGCACATCCCGCCGGGCTCGCCGTGGAAGTTGGCCAGGGCGGTGTCGAACATCTGCACGTAGACGGTGCCGATGTCGCGGCGGACCCACTCCTCGAACACGTCGATCAGGAACCGCCCGTACTGCTCCGGGCCGACCGAGCGGTGAGTGACCAGGTTCCCGTCCTGGGTGTACAGCGGCCGTCCCTTGACGCCGTGCCCCCACCCTTCGTCGGCAATCGGCAGGCTCTGCTCGGTCGCGCGCTCGATGATCGGGATGTACTGGATGAAGGTCGCGCCGAGGTCGTCACGCAAGAAGGTGTAGACCGCCCGGCCGTGGTCCCCGTTGACCGCGTGGATGGTCGTCAGCACGTTCCAGTCCACGTCGTGCCGCTTGAGCACGTCCAGGCCCCGCATCACCCGGTCGAACGTCGGCTTGCCGCCCTTGTCGACCCGGTACGCGTCGTGCATGTCCCGCGGGCCGTCAATCGAGATCCCGGCCAGGAACGCGTTCTCCTTCAGGAACTGCCCCCACTCGTCGTCCAGCAGGGTGCCGTTGGTCTGGATCGTGTTCAGGATCTTCTGGCCGGGTCGCGCGTACTGGCGTTCAAGCTCGATAGCCTGCCGGAAGAAGTCCAGGCCCATCATCGTCGGCTCGCCGCCCTGCCAGGCGACCACCACCTCCGGCGCCCGCGCGTGGGCTTCCAGCAACTGCCGGATATAGGTCTCCTGCAGATCCGCGGCCATCCGGAACCGGGAACCCGGGTACAGCATCTCCTTGGACAGGAAGAAGCAGTACTCACAGTCCAGGTTGCAGACCGCCCCCGTCGGCTTGGCCATCACGTGAAACGCCAGCGGGGCGCCAGGCATCGTGAGAACCGGGCCAGCGGTCTCAGCGGTGGCGGTCACAAGTCGGCCACCGCGCCCAGCAAGGCGGCTCGATCACACGTCGTTCTGGGCATGGACCTACGATCGCGGCGGGGCCGGGCAGAGGGATCACCCGTGCTGGGTGAGCGCTAGCGGCCGCAGCGGGCGGAAGCTGTGTGCTGTGGCGCTAACCGGGGCGCTGAAAGGGCGGTTACCAATGACGATCAGTGAGGAAAGCAGTGCCGGGCGGCCATTTCGGACCGGCCCGCTGGTGATCGGGGCCGCGCTGGCCGGGGCTGGCGGCGTGCTGGTCGTAGTCGGCATGGGCGTCGGCATTTCGCACCTGGTGTCGGCGACCCGGCAGCGAGTCAGGGAGATGCCGGTGCCGCCGTCCGAGGTTGCCCGGCTGAACTGGGTGCGGGCCAAGGCAGCAGCAGCGGCCGGTGCTACCGCATGGCAGAACGGCGCCGCGGAGCAGGTGGCGGCCGGCTTATGACAGCCGGGGTGGCGGCCCAGCAATCTCTCGCGTGCCGCTGGCGAGCAGGTGTCAGCGGCACGTGAGGGAGTCACCCGCCGGGGGTGAGGCCGGCGAGCTGCCGTTGGCCGAGCCTTTTCGATAAGCGGAAAACTGTGTGGAGGTCACCATGGCATCGTCAGCGACAGCCAGGCACGGCGGGGCAAACAGCGACTACGACAGTGGCCGAGGCGGAGGCCTCGTGGCCTTCGCGGCCATACTTCTCACCGTGCTCGGCATGTTCAATATGCTCGACGGCTTCGCCGCCATTTTCAGGTCGCACGTCTTCGTAGCGAACGCGCACTACGTGATTGGCGACTTGCGGTTGTGGGGCTGGCTCGTCGTGATCCTCGGCATCCTTCAGGTGGTCGCGGCAGGCGGGATCTTGACCGGCAACCCAGTGGCGCGCTGGTTCGGGGTCGTCGTGGTCGGCCTCAACGCGATCGGCCAGATGTTCTTCCTCGCGTCGTACCCCTTCTGGTCCATCTTGATCATCGTCGTCGACGTGGTCGCGCTTTACGCACTGTGCGCGTACGACTCGCGCGAGGCCAGGCTCGGCTGAGCTCGTCCTTGCAACGCGCTGTGCGCAGGGCGGACGAACTCTCGGGTTGAGGTGCCGGAATGATGCAGCGGATACGTCGGTCCCGGCTGCTTGGCTGGGACCGCAACCCGCTGCGGCGTCGCAGCGATCGGGTCGAGGGCGTGATGTTCGCCGGGCTGATGGCGGCATTTGTCATCGTGGGGCTCGTGCTGTTCAGTGCCTCAGCCCGGGGCATCGAGGATCGGCAACATGGCGGTGCCCCGGCGTGGCGTCAGGTGACCGCCACCGTCCAGCGCGCGGCACCGAATGTGCCCAAGAACCTTGACGGGTTCGTCTGGCCTCTTGGCACAGTCCGGGTTCCGGCGCTCTGGCTGGCGGGCGGACTGCCGCATAGCGGCTGGATTCCGGTCCGCGCTAGCACGCCTTCCGGCCGCAGAGTGCACATATGGGTTAGTCGCTCGGGCGCGCTGACTGGTGCGCCACCGTCGCGTGACCGGGCCGAGATAGCAGCGATCGGCCTGGTGTGTCTGCTCGGGCTCGTCCTGCTTGGCGTGGCCGGGGTCGGCCGAGCGTTGCTCGGCCGACGCCGGCTGGCCGACTGGGACCGCGCGTGGCTAGCCGCCGCGCAGCGATGGAGCCGGAAGCGCTGAGGACCAGATCACCCATCTCGGGTGAGGTTTTCGGGCCGACTTCGATGCAGATTCAGCCAAATGAGCACTGTTCACCTTATGTACATCCGTCATTCCTCGTCGGTCTGCATTCCGGAGAACAGGTCGCAGGCCAATGTCCATGGGCGGTGGGCCGCATGACCGCCGAGGCGCGAGCGTCGCTTCTCGCGGCGCTGGCGGAGGTGGGCGTCGAGCCGGACGACTTCGCGCTCATCGAGCAAGCGAAGGCACTCGTTGACGGGGTGAACGCGCGGCTGCGGGCGCGCGGATCGAACATGGTGTACTCCGTTACGTTCTGCGCCCGGTGATCCAGTTCGAGACCACCCCGGTAGGGGGAGGTCGGGCAAGCGGATCCGGTTGAACCTGAGGAATAGGCGTACCCCCGACCATCGCGATCGCAGGTGACCGAGTATGGCTGATGCAGTAACCGACCGACAGGATGACCACGCGTCAGCGGTAGGGCGCCGTTATCTCCTGCGCTTTGAGGAGGACACCCTCAGGCAGCGGCCGCTGTGGATCCGGCTGATCATCGAGTTTCTTGGCACGTTCGTGCTGGTTACGGTTGCCGCCGGCTCGGGCGTCATCAATGCCTACGTCGGCGGCGGCCCGATCACGAGGGCCGCCGCCGTGATCGCTCCCGGCGCGGTCGTGATGGCCCTGATCTACGCCTGGGGCCCGCTGTCCGGGCTCCACATCAACCCGGCGGTCACCTTCGCCTTCACAGCTCGCGGAGTGTTCCCGAAGCGGTGGGTCCTGCCCTACTGGGTGGTGCAGTTCGCTGGCGCCATCGGCAGTGCGCTCTTCTTGCAAGTCGTCTACGGCAATGTCAGCGCCGGCGGGAATTACCCGATCAACAAGCCGGGCGGGGACTGGAGAGCGTTCGTCATGGAGATCGTCCTGACGGCGATTCTCGTCAGTGTGATCCTGCACACGGCCACCGGTGCCCGGAGCATCGGCCACAACGCCGCTATCGCCGTCGGCGCGACGGTGGCGCTGCTCGGCCTGTTCGCCAGTCCGATCAGCGGCGCCTCGATGAATCCGGCCCGAACGCTCGGACCGGATATCGTCGCCGCCAATTTCGACGGCTGGTGGGTGTATGTCGCCGGTGACCTCATCGGCGCTGCGATCGCCGTGGCCATCATCGTCCTGGTCAGGGGAGCACCGGTGAAGGAGGAGACCACGGCGGCCGAAGGCGTCCTGCCAGCCTGACGGGTCCCGTTGTCAGCGCCGGTACGACGAGGTCCTGGTGGGCGGAAGGACGGCGCCGACGATCCACAGGATCGGGATGAAGATGCCGACGATTCCGAGGATCCAGTGACCTTTCCTGAAGCACAGGATGGCGATGGTGAACACTAGGACCAGATACAGGACACCTAGACCGATATAAAGAATTGACATGGAACCACTCCGTTTCTTGTTAGCACACGAAACGACCGTGCCGAGTCCGCCGGATTCCGGCAGAAAGGCACGGTCGCCCTATCGTAGATCCTGTGGTGGCTCAGGCCGCCTTGCCGTGCAGGGCTTCCTGAAGTTCCTTCTCGCCGTCCTTGGACAAGGATGTCTTGAGGACGGTGCCGCCGAACTTGCTCATCGCATCGATCGCCTTGTCCGGGGTGACCTTCTCCACCATCAGGAACAGGGCCGAGGTGCCCGGCTTGACCATGCCGCGGACCTGCTCCAGGAACGCATTGTCGATGCCGGACTTGGCGACCTTGCCCATCAGAGCGCCGAACCCGGCGCCGAGGGCGATCCCGATGACCGGGACGAAGAACAGCATCCCGAACAGCAGTCCCCAGAACATCCCCCAGGTGGCTCCCGAGCCGACTGGATGGTGACTGGTATGGACGTGGTACTTGCCGTCTTGATCGCGCACGATAACCGCGACGGCATCGGGCTCGATGATGAGGTCCTGAGATAGCACGCGTACCTCTGCCGCCGCCGCCTCGGCGGTGGTCTGGTCGGGGTAGCCGATCGCAATGAGTTCTGCCATTGTTTCCTCTTTCTCTCCTGCATTGACCCTGTATGACCACCTCATCAGCCAGGGCAGTCGCGGCACCCCACCCCAGGCGGGTGGTTCTCGACCGGAAGCTACCTGGTTGGATGCGGCAGGCGAGCAGACGAACCGGAGAGCAAGCCGAGTTGCCTCGCGCGGCGAACCGCCTCGCCTCGGTGGCTCGCAGCCAGCTTCCGGTAGATGCTCTTGAGATGGGTCTTGACGGTGTTCACCGAGATGTACATCTGCGTGGCGATCTCGACCGTGCTCAGCATCTCTGACATGTACTGGAGCACCTCGCGCTCGCGTCCGCTGAGCTGCTCGACAATCAGCGGCTCCGGCTCGGCTTGCTCGGCGCCGGATCTCCTGGCGGGACGTGCGACCGAGCTCACCGGACTCGGCTGAAGTAGCCGGCGGTAGCTATCCATGAGGCCGGCGTCCTGCCGCAGCACGGCGTTGAGCCAGGTGCGCTGAGTCGCGAACCCAAGCCGGAGTTGTTCTGGCTCGGCCAGCTGCAGGGCATGCTCAAGGGCTCGGCGTCCCCGGCCGCGCTCGCCGGTGGCATAGCTGAGCTGAGCATCGATCAGCCAGCCGTCAATTCGAACGCCGTCGGGTGTGCCGGGCTCTGCAGGCACGCTAGCCAGCGCCTGCCTCGCCGCCCGCGGATCGCCCGCGGCCGCCTGCGCATACGCCATCGCAACGGCCGCGTCGAAGGCTGATCGTGACCCAGCGCTCTCGGCTGCCTCCACCGCTGACTGGCTGTCTGATGTCGCCGCGCAGGCTCGCGATTCCAGCAGCATCAGCTCGTGATCGAGCCAGGCGGGTGGCGACCAGTCGGCCCGGGCCTGACTGGTCATTTCCACCGCCGCCTCGGGGTGACCTTCGGCGAGGCGGCCGCGGCCCGCGATCAGGCAGGCCACGGCGCTGGCGAGCTTGTTCGGTCGGCCTCGGAGCGCGTCGTTCGCCCGCTTCAGCCGCTCGCGCGCCAGCGGGAGCTCATTGCGCTCGGTATGCACCCAGGCCAGCGCGATCTCAGCCGCGGGGACGACGGGCGCTGCCTGATCCGAGTCATCCTCAGCCACGGCCGTCAAGTCCGTGGTCAGTTCCACAGCGCGGTTCAGCCGTCCGCCGAGGGCCTCCACGAGCGCCAGCTTGCCGACGCAGTCCGCTCGCTCATACTCGCTGTGAGGAGTACCGGACAGGGCGGCGCCCGCAGCGAACGCGGTGGCGGCTGCCCTGAGGCTCCCGGACCAGAACTCTACGGCTCCACGGCCGCGCAGCACCTGAGCTCGTACCTCAGGGTGCCGCGTCAGCACGTCCTGGGGAAGCGCCGCCAGGAGTGCCTCGGACTCGGTGGCCGCGGCGGCCGCCGTCTCGAAATCCCCGGTTCGCCTGGCGAGTCCCTGGCGGATCAGCGTGGCGGCGAGTCGGGAAGGAATCTGGGCATCGTCGCTATCGCGCTCGAGGATGCTCTCGGCGACGGCCAGCGAGGCGGCCGCCAGATCGTCTCGGGCGCGGGCGTAGTCGATCGCAGCCGCCACGAGCGAGCACGGCAGTTCTGTCGTCCTCAGATCGTCGGGCATCCGCTGGAACAGATCGGCGAGCAGCTCGTTGTTGCCGCGTGCATCGATCAGGCGTCCAATGGCGAGTTCGTCGACCACCGTTTCGGCCGCGAATCGCCAGTCGCGCGCCTGCACGGCATGCCGCACCGCTTCGGTCAGCGATCCGTTCCGCCGATGCCACCTGGCTGCCCGTTGAAGCAGCTCGGGCTCCAGGCCAGGATAGGCATGCCGCAATTTCAGGCGCAGGATCGCCGAGAACAGCGCGTTGTACCGGTACCAGCCATTCCCGACCGGTATGACGAACGCGTTCGCGCGTGCTAGCGCGGGCAGCGTATTTCCCGCCACTGACTGGCCGGTCAATTCCGTGGCCAGGTCCTCGTTGACCCGACCCAGGATGCTCGTCCGCAGTAGGAGGTCTCTCATCGCGGCGGGCTGAGCGTCGAGCATCTCGTCAACCAGGAAGCCGGTCCCAGCGCCGTCGTCGGCGACGAACATCTTGACGAACTGGTCGGGGTCAGGGTGCCTGACCATCGAGAGCGCGGCCAGACGGATACCGGCGGCCCAGCCCTCCGTCCGCTCGTTCAGGTACCCGACCGATTCTGCGGACAGCCGGATGCCCTGCTGCCCCATGAGGAGACTTGTCTCGGCGATGGTGAAGGCAAGATCATCAGCCCGGATCTCCAGCAATTCTCCGCTGAGCCGGTACCGGTGCAAGGGCAGGAGCGGGTCGAGGCGCGAGGAAGCCACCACGCGAAACCGGGGTCCGGCGTTCTTCAGCACGTAGGCGAGCCCGTCCAGGACCTCTGGATCGGTCAGGAGGTGCAGGTCATCGAGAACGAGCACGATGGAGTCGTTCATCGTGGCAATCGAGGACGCCAGCCGGAGCAGGAATTCGTGCCCGACGGCAGATTCGCGCACCATGGCTGACAGCGCCCTAGGCATTACTATTCCGGCATCCTGCAGTGCCGCCAGGACATAGGACCACAAGACCTTCGGCCGGTTGTCGTAGCCGTCCAGATTGACCCACGCGGCTGCGTCAGGACATTCGGCGGATGCGACCCACAAGGCGAGAGCCATCGACTTGCCAGCACCCGGTGGGCCGGTAACGAGGGTGAGCGGGCACTGTGAACCCGCGGCCAGGCGCTGAGTGATTCGCTCACGGGGAACGACCCAGTCTGGTAGTCTCGGCGCAGTGATCTTGGACTCCAGGATCACGCTGTCGGCGCTCATGCTCTGCAAGTCCGACTGGACCGACCGACTCGACACCGTGCGAATCACCTTCCCCACCGCCGTTCCGTCGCGCGAGCGTACGTCTCACCGGAGTTACTGCAGGCAACGTCGCCTGCAGGCAACGTCAGCTCAGGGTCCAGAAGCTGGTCGATCTGCACGTATTCCCGCCGCTTGGACTACAGGCAGCGAATTTCCCATGATACACCGACCTCGTCGCCATGCCAGGATCGTAGATGCAGGCCTTTGCCCGCTGATAGGGCCTTTGGTCCCGCGCGGGCCGGCCCATTGTCAAGGTGTTCCACCCGATGGAACTCACCCTGGGTGAGTGGTGCGCGGCACGCAGACGGCTGGAACGGTGGGAGGTGTGCTGAGCTGCGATCTGGCGGGAGTCCCCGGTGTCATCGTCTGATTATGAGATCCGCGTGGTAGGAACCCTGCCGCCGGAGGCCTTGCTGGACTTCGACGAGCTGACCGCTGTTGTCGAGCCAGTCGAGACGGTGCTGCACGGTCCCATTCAGGATCAGGCGGCACTAAACGGCCTGCTGGCTAGGCTCGAGACGTTCGGAGTGCAGGTCCTAGAGGTTCGCCGTCTGCACGGTCGCCGCGGGCCATCGAAAGGGTCGGGTACAACTTAACTTCCCCTCACCCGGCACGGGTGATCCAACGGCCGCAACTGGCCGCCATGGTGAGCCGGTGATTACTAGCGGGCTTGAGGACGCTTAGCGGTGACCGACATCTTCGGGCTGCTGGCTGTTCCTGGCGCACTCGCGCTGATGATAATCGTCGGCCTGGGTCTGTTCCGGGTATGGCCGGATCGCCGACCCACCTGCCCGCTGTGCCCGAACCGGCCGCAGTGCCGCCGCACAGGACCGGTGATGCGCACCGGGTGCCAGCTACCGGCTAGCCGCAGGCGTTAATCCGGGAGCACTACTGGCCTAGAACGGGGCCGGGATATACCGCAACGGCAGGCCGCCGTCGCCGCATTTCGCGCCGAAACCGGCGCCCAATGGACCGCCGGCAGCCATTATCCGAACATTGCCGGGCAAGAATTCTGCTGGTACGCCCGTAGGGCTCGCCTGTGATTTCGGTATCGGCCGCCTGTGAAGTCACCCCCGGTGAGTGGTGCGCAATGCTAACCGTCGGTACGACGGTGGGAGGTGTGCTTACCTGCGATCTGGCGGGAGACTCCGGTGCCATCGTCTGACTATGAGATCCGCGTGGTGGGAACTCTGCCGCCTGAGGCCCTGCTGGACTTCGACGACCTGACTGCCGTGGTGGAGCCGGTCGAGACGGTGCTGCACGGGCCGCTTCAGGATCAGGCGGCACTGCACAGCCTGCTGGCGAGGCTGGAGACGTTCGGAGTGCAGGTCGTCGAGGTTCGCCGACTGCACACTCGCGGCAGGCCATCGACAGGGCCGGAAACTCCGCCCGACGACTGATGCGGGCATGCATCCTATACTGCGGTCATCTGATTACGCTCACCCCGAACGGGTGACTCGCCCGCCCGTGCCTCGGGGCGCTACTTAAGGATATTGACCGCGCGAGCGACGACGAGCAGCGCGACCACCAGTGAGATCGCCGATTCGGCCACCATCATGAGCTTGGCCCATGCCCTTATTGCCGAGACGTCCGTCGGGCCGAATGCCATTGCAGTGTTGAACGAGACATGCAGGTAGTCCATGAACTTCGGGTACCAGTCTGCCTCGACATACTCGGCGTTGGTCATCTCGGGGAACACGAACGCGGGCGGAATGCCAGCCCGGCGAGCCCGGGCGGCGGCGCCGCCGCGATCGAGGTCCCAGTACCACAGGCCGAAGGCGATCACATTGGTGAGCCACACGGCACCTCCGCTGGCCAGCAGGACATTCGCGTCGTTGGTGAAGCTCGCACCGCCGAGAATGCCGGCCACAAGCCGGCCTGCCGCGGTGGCATTCGCCACCGAGATCACGCCGATCGTCGAGATCGTCATCACCCGCAGCCAGGTGGAGTCACGGTCGATCCGGCCGGGATCGCCGATGACGAGCACGGCGAGCAGAATCACGACGACGACGATGAACACCCACCGGGAGTCTCCCGTCCTGATCTCGGCCGGCAGCGCAGCACGCAGTACTCCGGTGGCCAGCACGGCCACGGCCATGGGCCAGCGCTTCTCCCCGGCCCTGGGCGATCGGCCCGGGCCGGAGTCGGGGCCGGGCGGGCTCTGCGGATCAGGAAGAGTCGCCATTTACGTCACAATGAGGTAAATGCTCTTGCCCACCAGCCAGAAGCCAAGGAGGAGGGAGATCCCGATGATCAGCTGGTCCCGGTGCGTGTCCAGCCAGGTCCGCATCCGGTCGAGCCGGGCACCGGCGGCCACGGGCGCGAAGGTCGCGTACAGCTCCAGGTACAGGAAGCTGGAGGTGGCCAGCAGGCAGAATGCCATCAGCACCAGGTAATCGGCCGCGCTGGATAGCGCGGCCTGGGCGACCGTCGCGGCGCCTGCGGCGACCAGCGTCCAGGGCTGGAGGAAGGCGGCCAGCCCGGCCGAGGACCAGAGCGACATCCTGTCCAGGCTCGCCATCCAGGCCGGTGGCTTACTCGGGCGGCCCCTGCGGCGCCACTGCCGCGCCGCGAACAAGATCAGCACGACGCCCAGCGCGAGCTTGACCGCCAGCACTGCTACTGACTCGGCGGTGCTCGAGGCGGGAGGCTTGCCCCCGGTAATCAGGACCACAACAGCGATCACCGCCACCAGGCAGGCGAGCCAGCCGAGGATGAAGGCCAGGCCCTTCCTGGTGCCCCGCTCGGAGCTCAGGATCAGGATGAAGGCGGTGAGCGGGAATGGCTCGAGCGTCACGCCGAGGCCGATGAGCAGCAGGTCAAGTACCACGTGCGGCGGTCAGATGTCGCGGTCGGCGGCGATCTGGCCCGTGGCGACGGCGGAAACGAGAGCCTCGTGGTCACGCTCGTTCTGGTCGGCATAGGCGGTCGCGAAGGCGGCGATCGCCCGGTCGAACACATCCGAGCCACCCAGATAGGAGGCGATCGCGATCCGGTCGCCCGAGCGAGCATGGGCCCGCGCCAGCGTCCACCCGCACAGCTCGCCGTACATCCGCAGGCCCGCGGGCAGCAGTGTCTCGATCGCGATCGAGTACTTCCAGTCCCGAAGCTGACGGACGTAGAAGTCGCGTCGCTGACCGTCCAGGCCGGCCTCGACCCGGTGCCAGCCAAGGAAGATGTCGCTGGATGCCTGCATCAGCCGCTGGCCGGCGACTACCCGCTGGCCCTGATTGGTGAACTTGCTGGCCCCGACGAAGGCGCTGAGCACCGACTTCTCTGCCTCCTTCACCTGCAGGAACAGAGGATCCGCGTCGTCGCGGCCCAGCATCAGCACGATCCAGCACCGGGTTCCCACGCTGCCGACACCGACGACCTTGCGGGCCACGTCGGCCACGTCGTACTGCTCGAGCAGGTACCGGCGGTCGGTTTCAAGCGTGCGCTGGTACTTGGCAATCAGGCCGGGAATCTGCGACTCGAAGCTCGCCTGATCGGCCCGTTCAGAGAACAGGTCTTCGAGCGGCATGAGCAGCGGGGGGGCAGAGATGATCCGCATCCGGCCATTGACCATATGGGTCAGCTTGGCGACCTCCTGCATGCTGTCACGGGTCCTGGCCTTGGCCAGGCCGGCTTTCAGCGCCTTGCGCTGCCGCGCCTGGAGCTGAGAGTCCAGCTGGGTCCGCAACTCATCCATGTCCGCGTGGGCGTACCAGACGTCCAGGTTGGTCATCTCGGCGAAGCTCCGCATGGCCTGCCGGTACCGGGCCACCGCTGCGGTGACGCACTCACGGCGCTGTTTGACGGGAAGCCCGTTGCCGCGTGCGGCCACCTCGATGCTGGCCGCCAGCCGCTTGACATCCCACTCCCACGGACCGGGCAGAGTCTCGTCGAAATCGTTGACGTCGAACACCAGCCGGCGCTCGGCTGATCCGAAGATGCCGAAGTTCGACAGGTGCGCGTCACCGCAGGCCTGCACGGCCAGCCCCGACACCGGGGTGTCGGCCAGGTCGCTGGCCATCGGCAATGCCGCACCGCGGAAGAAGGTGAACGGCGACACCATCATCCGGCCGTACCGGACGGGCACCAGCTCAGGCACGCGCGACGCGGCCTGCTGAACGAGCAGGCCGACCGGGTCGGCCCGGTCGTGAGCAGGCTCGAATCTGGCGTGCTGTTCCCGCGGCACCTCCGCCCGCGCCGCCTTGCCCCGGCTGGCGCGCTCGGCAGGCGTCAGATGCCCCAGTGCCAGATTCAGGTCATAGCGCGGCGCTCGCCGCGGCGGACTCTCAGCTGTCAGATTTGGCACCGCGACTCCCTCAGCATGTGTCGGCGCGACATTTCGCCCCACGGGCCACGATGTCGCATCAGACTGCCGCGCTGCCTCACCCTGGCGGGGTGACACCTCGGCCAGGAACCCGTGTCACCCGCGGAGGGTGAAGCCATGAGAACCCGCAGGCACAATGCTGAACGCAGCGGCCAAGATCGTCGGCAATCCCCATGTCCTGGGCCGCCCGAGATGGCAAGCCGACCAGGCGAAAGAGGCGGAGAAAATGGCAATTGGGCCCGTGCAGCTCATAGTCCTGGGCTTCAATAACCCTGACTTCCACGGTGAGATCATCGCCGAACTTGAGCGGCTGCACGACAGCGGAACGGTACGGGTTATCGACGCGCTCGCCGTGTACAAGGACGCGGCGGGTGAGCTCGAGGTGGAGCACCTCAGCAACCTCACCGAGGCGGAGGCGATCGAGGTCGGCAGCAAGATCGGCGCCCTTTTCGGCCTGGGTTTCGAGGGCGAGGAAGGAGTGGCCGAGGGCGCGGCTGCCGGTGCCGCGATCGTGGAGGAGGAGGGGGGCGTGCACATGCTGACCGAGCAGGATGGCTGGGATGCGCTCGAGGACATCCCCAACGACTCCATGGCAGCTCTCATCCTGCTGGAACATCACTGGGCCGTGCCGCTTCGCGATGCCATCATGCGCACCGGCGGGTTCCGCATCAGCGACGGGTTCATCAGCCCGCTCGACCTGGTCGCCGCCGGGCTGGTCACGGCCGCGGAGGCTAAGGCACTGCACGACATGGAGACGACCCAGGGAGCGGCCACGCCATGACCGGCGGCCATAATGCGGATAAGGAGGCATCAGATGTTCGGAGGACGTAGAGTAGCGCGGCGCACAGGTCGCCGTACCGCCCGGCGCGTTTCCCGCCGCCGGTAGGGCTCGGCACGAACGGGCTCGGTGTGGGTCGGGTCCCGGCCGCCTGAAAGGCGCGGCCGGGCCCGGGCTTACCAGATGCCCCGGCGCGGCGGCAGCAATCTCGAGTTAGGACGCGATGAGCGCATCGGATGCGGCGATCGTGGCCGCGCTGGTGTTCGCGTGGGGGACGCTGTCGGCACGACTGGAGCGATTTGACGTCACGGCGCCGATCATTTTCGTGGTCGCCGGTGTGCTGCTCACGCACGGCCCGCTCGCGACGATCGGATTCACGCCGCCCCGCGACCTGGTGAAGGCGCTCGCGGAGATCACCCTCGTTCTGGTGCTGTTCTCCGACGCCTCCCGCGTCGGGCTGCGGGACTTGCGTGCGGAAACCGGTCTCTGCGCGCGAATGCTTGGCGTCGGGCTGCCGCTGACTATCGCGCTGGGAACTCTGCTGGCGCTCGGACTCTTTGGCGGCATGAATATCTGGATCGCGCTGCTCGTGGGGGCTGCGCTCGCACCCACCGATGCGGCCCTGGGCGCGGCCGTGATGGTCAACCCCGCCGTACCGGCGAGGCTCCGGCGGCTGGTCAACGTCGAGAGCGGCCTGAACGACGGGATCGCCACGCCGATCGTGCTGGTAGCGATCGCTGGAGCCGGAACCGCGGAGCACGCGGCCAGCGTCGGGCCGGGGGCAGCGGTCGCTGAGCTGGCGCTGGGGGTGCTCGTTGGCGCGGTGGTCGGCGGCGTCGGGGGCCTGGTCGTGAAGGCAGTGCGTCGCAAGGGATGGGCGGCCAGCGATTTCGCGGGGTCCGCGGTGCTGGCGCTGGCGATCTGCACTTATGCATGTGCGCTAGCCGTCCACGGCAATGGCTTTATAGCCGCGTTCGTGGGCGGTCTGACCTACGGGGCGGCGGGAGGGCAGCGCGGCGAGCGACTCGTACCCTACGTCGAGGAAACGGGCGCGCTGGTGTCGCTGCTGGTCTGGCTCGCGTTTGGCGCAGTCGCGGTCGTGTCGGCCATTGAGGCCCTGACCTGGCAGACGGCCCTGTATGCCGTGCTCAGCCTAACGCTGATCAGGATGCTTCCGGTAGCGCTGGCCCTGATGGGCAGCGGCCTGAGCGGGACGGCGGTCGCGTTCGTGGGCTGGTTCGGTCCTCGGGGCCTGGCGTCGGTGGTATTCGCCTTGCTGGCGCTGGAGGATCTCGGCGGGCCTGCCAGGGCGGCTGTATCGGTGATCGCCTGCACCGTGCTCCTCAGCGTGATCGCGCATGGCCTGACGGCTGACCCGCTGGCGCGTCGTTACGGGCCGCGCCTGGACCCGCGAGCAGGTGCTCCAGCTGACGCCGGGATAGCCCAGGTGCCCGTCCGCCGGCTCACTCGGCGGACTTCTTGACCAGCCAGGCCTCGGCATCGAGGTAGGCGTCCATGGTCGACTCGCCGACCACCGTGGTGGCCTCGAACGTGTGCACGGATCCGTCGAGGTGTCCGGTGCGGCGGAGCTGATCGGTCAGGCTCGGTTCCAGGCCGCTGAGATAGAGCCGGCCGTCGACCTCGGCGAGCCGGTCGGAGTAGTCGCCGACCACCTTGACAAAGGTCGAGCCCAGCGAGGTGCGGCGCCGCAGCCGGATGACAACGACGGCCGACTGCGACCCGGCCGGGTCAGGCAGGTGAGCTTGCAGGGTACGGGACCCCGCGTACAGCAAGCTGCCGTAGACATCGAGCACGGTCACGTGGTGGCTGGGGAGCACGGCCGGGGGCTTGTGCTCCTCGAACCGCCCGTCGTCGCGCGGAAGGAGCTCGACGACGACGAGATCCATGGCTTCGGTGTTCAGCTGCAGGAGCAGCGACAGGGCCACGCCGATGCCCACCGCCGCGGCCACCGGCAGGAACAAGGTGGAGAGGAAGGTGGTGATGACCGCGATCTGCGAGTTGCGGCCGGTGCGCATGATGCTGGTTATCTCCCCGATGCGCAGCGAGCCGATGCCGGCGAAGATGAGTATGGCCCCGAGCGTCGGCAGCGCGAACTTCGAGACCAGACCGGAGAACACGGCCAGGATCACCAGCATCCACACGCCGGACCAGATCGCTGCCCACCTGGTCCGGCCGCCGACGGTCACGTTGAGCGCGGTCTGGCCGACCGAGCCTCCGACCGGTATGCCGCGAAAGAAGCCGGCCGCCAGGTTACCGGCTCCCTGGGCGATGATGTCCTGGTTCGAATTCGACCTTGTGCCACCCGGGTTCGGTGCCGCCTCGGCCACTCCGGCACCCTGGACCAGGACGATGGCGGCGATCGCGAACGCGCCGGCAATCAGGCTGAAGGAGATCAGGCTGAAGCTCGGCAGCTCAGGGATCGGTATGCCACGCGGGATAGCGCCGGCGTCCCCGACCCGCGCCACGCTGTCCGCCCCGGCCAGCGCGACCACCACGGTCGGAACCACTAGCGCGATCAGCGCGCTGAAGACGGCCACCCGAGTCCGGGTCAGCAGGATCAGGATGGCCAGCGCACCCAGGCCGGCGTACAAGGACGGCAGGTTGATATTGCCGGGATGGGTGAGCACGTCGAAGGCCTTGGCCAGCGGGAACGCGCCCTGCGCCGGCGCGCCGGTCAGATCGGATAGCTGGCCGCAGACGATGTTGACCGCGATCCCGGTGAGAAAGCCGATCATCACCGAATAGGAGACAAACCGCGTGTACCGGCCCAGCCGGGCCAGCCCGGCGGCGATGAGAACGACCCCGGCCATGATCACGAGCAGCGGGACGGCGTGCGGGCGCTGGGCGGCGGGCACGCTCTGCAGGGCCGAGCCAGCCGCCAGCGCGGCGGCCGACGTCGTCGTGATCACCATCAGCCGGGTACTGGAGCTGAGCCCGCCGGCGATCGGCCGGCGAAACTCGCATACAGGCCCTGGACCGGGTTGACGCCCGCCAGGACGGCCGCCGCCATCCCGTCCGGCACGCTGGAGATCGCACCAGGCAAGCCGGCCAGGAGGTCAGCGCGCAGGTGCGCTCGCTCGGGCCCAACCGAACGCAGCCAGCGGCGCGCGGTGCCCACCGGCGCGCGGATTGCCTGGATCATCGTGAGTCTCCCTCCGGCTGCACCCACGCCGGAGCCCGGAGATCTGCAGACGGAACTAACCCCACATAATTGGCCGCCGGATTGGCAGCGGCCTCACCCGTCCGGGGTGGTGCTGATCGGCGCGGGCGCCACGCTGCTCGCCGGTCATTTACCTCGCTTTGCTGGCTCTGCCTCGGCTCGCAGCTCACGCTGTGGCGGCCGACAGAATCCGATCGGCAGACTCCCCCCTGACGGGTGAAGTCACGCCATCCGGTCGGCGGCAGGCTTGATCCGCAATGTTCTCAACCAGCAGGCGAGCCAATGTGCGTCGCCCGAAAGGATCGGGTATGCGACGTCTGATGGGCAGCCTGCTGTCACTGGCAGCGCTCCTGTTCATGGGAACCCTGGCCGGATGCGGGACCGGCAGCGGCAGCGGCCCGCTCAGCAGCTTGTCACCGACGAGATCCCTGCCGAGCCGAACTGTCCAGCCGTCGGCAGCTCCCTCGCCAACATCGGTCGAGGTCACCACGCCGGTCATCACACCAGGCCCCACTTCGGCACCAGTCAGGACGCCCGTGACGGTCCCGCAGTCGGGGGTCAGCTCCCCGGCACCGGCCAGCGGCTCGGATACCGCCATCTGGCTGTGGGTGCTCCTGGCCGCGGTTGTCCTCGCCGGGGTGATCACGTGGATCGCTCTCGCGGCACGCCGCCGCAACTCGGCGTCCGCGGCCCTGGCGGAGAGGAAGTCGCGAGTCGTAGACGCCTACGCGAAGGGCGCGGCTCTGTATGACGCCATGAGCGTGGCAGAAACGCCGGGCGCGCTCGCCGCCCCGGATGCCGGCGCGCGCTGGTCCGATATTCAGCGCCGGGCAGATGACCTGACCCAGGCCTTGTACGCATTGCGTGAGAGCGCCGCCAATGAGGAGGAGCGCTCGAAGGTGGCCGACGTGCTCGTGTCCTTGCAGGCTGTCCGCTCGGCCATGGACGCCGAGCGGGCTCCGATGGGGGCCGGCGAGCGGCAGGCCGAAGTCGTGCGCGGTCGCCTGGCCAGCTTCGAATCAGCTCTGCGCGCACTCCAGGCGCCCTACGACCCGGCTCAGTCGAGCCGGTCGTAGTGGCTCCTATCCGAGTTCCGTGTCCGTCCGGGAAAGGGCCTGGCGGAGCATGAAGCCGCCGACGATCTCGAAGATTCCCATGATCACGAACCACATCCCGAGCAGCACGGCGAGGACGTTGAGCGACGTGACCGGAGCGACGGCCACCACGATTCCGGCGATGAGGCTGATCGCGCCGAAGGCGATCCACCAGATCCTTCCTTCGCGGGTGCCGCCGGAGAATCCCGCGATCAGGCAGACGAGGCCCTGGACGATCCAGGTGATGCCGATGTACACGCCGATGATCGCCAGGGTGAGGTCCAGATGGCGGATCAGAAGCACGCCGATGACGACGAACAACAGGCCGGCGATACCGACCCACACCCGATGTACCTCGTTCACGTCGAAGACTCGGAGCAGGTGGAAGATGCCCGAGAAGATCATGAGGATTCCGAGCAGGATCGCGATCACGTTGAGCGAGCCGGTCGGGTGGAAGGTCACGACCAGCCCGAGCACGAGGGTCAGCGCTCCGAGCACGACGGTCGCCTGCCATGACGCCGGCATCGCCAGCGACGGCCGCGTCTGCGTCTCAAACTCGTCAGTTACCATCGGTGCTCCTCCGTCGCGTCCGCCAGCGTCATTAAGCAATCGGCTATACCGTCATTTGCCCAATGTTCGGCGCGCGCATTCCGAGCCCGCATCACCCGCCGCGGATGAGACCGATCTCACTCCGGTCGCGGCCATCGGCAGATGAGCGGTGCGCCTGCGTCCCGCCGGGTCCGCTGGTCGGCGCGCGCCAGGCAGTTCATTCATGCCATCAGGGAAAGCGACGAGGCCCAGCTGGAGGATGCGGTCCTCGAGCTGAGCCGCTCCCGGCGGCTGCTTGCCCCGCTCGCTCTGGCCGTCGGTGCTTTCGCCATGCTGTTCGACGGGGTCAAGCTGCTCGTCACTAACTGGCGGCTGACTCTTGTCCAGGTGCTGCCGGCGATGTGGATCTGGGCCGCCATGATCGACCTGAAGGCCCACCTGCTGCACGGGGATTCCTTCCACGTGCTGCGCGGGCCGGTCCTGATTCCGGTCGTGCTGGCCATCGCCGTGATCACGGCGGCGAGCTTTTATCTCAATGCCGTCTTCGCGTTCGCTATCGTCGAGCCGGGCCGGCCGAAGATCCGGCCCGCGTTCACCCAGGTCCGGCCCCACCTCGGCGTCGTGCTCGGATCGGGCGCGGTAGTGGGCGTCTGCCTCGGCCTCTCGACGACCGTGATGAGCCGGTGGGGGACGTGGTGGTTCGCGATCTCGCTGAGCGCCGTCATCGCGGTGATGATGGTCTGTTACGTCGCCGTGCCCGGCCGTCTTATCGGCGTCAAGTCCACCCGTTCGAAACGCGACAAGCTGACGGCCACGGTCGTGGGCGGGGTCATCGGAGCGGTCGTCTGTACCCCGCCCTACCTCCTGGGCCGGATCGGGCTGATCATGCTCGGATCGCACACGTTGTTCATTCCTGGCGTGATCCTCATTGGCATCGGCCTGACCTTGCAGGCCGGGGCGACGGGCGCAGTCAAGACGATCAAGGTGAGCGCGAAGCTCGTGTCAGGAAAGCCTGCCGCTCACCGATCGGGAGGTGGGCGAACTGACGCCACGAGCGGCCAGCCTGACCTCGGGTAGGAACGCGGCCGGGGAGCCGCGAACGCTGTTGTGTTCGCAGCTCCCCGGCCGTCGCCCGTTGCCTACTGGCGGGCGAAAACGGCCTTCGCCTCGCCTTCGAAATTAAGGTTCGGCGCTCCGCTGACGTCGACGACGACCTGCTTGATGGTGCCGCCGGCGAACCGGTGCGGGGAGGTGCCGGGGTAGTCGTCGGTGACGGCCTCGCCGCTGTCACGGCCGACACACAGACCTTCGCCCATCGGCGTGAACAGCCCCGGCTGCGTCTTGATCCGCCCTTCGCCGACCTTGTGGTCGCCGTGGTACAGAGACAGGATTCCGGTAGTGACGCCAGGCGGGTCCTCTCCGTCCTTCCCGAAGGAGGCTGACAAGGCCAGGTTCTCGCCGACGGGCAGGTCCTCGGTCGCGTCGATTTTCTGCTCGAACATGCCGATGAAGTTGTAGACGTAGTGCAGCCGGTTGTCCTTCACGTACAGGGCGTGGCCGCCGAACCGGGCTCCGTGCGCGAACAGCACTCCCTGCGCCCCGGGCGCCGGGATGTCCACCTGGGCCATGATCGCGTAAGACCGGCTGCGGATGTTCACGGCCTGGTTCTCGGGCACGTCGGCCGCATCGGGGAAGTAGACATACCGGTCCCTGTCCGGGGACAGCTGCGGTCGCGGAGTCAGCATGATCTCCAGGGCGGAGCGGTCATCCAGCGGGAACGCCCCGTTCGCGCCGGCCTCGGCGAACCACAGGTTGATCAGCTCGCGGAGCTTGTCGGGGTGCTCACTGGCCAGGTTGTGCACCTCGGAGCGATCCACGTCGGTGTGGTAGAGCTCCCAGGTGTCGCTGTTGAAGTCGCTCCAGCCGCTGAGCGTGGGATGGGTGGTGATAGCCTTCCAGCCCTCGTGCCAGATCCCGCGGGAGCCAAGCATCGAGTAGAACTGCGTCTTGCGTGCCGACGGGGCAGAAGCCTGCTCGACGCTGTAGAGCATGCTCAGACCGTCGAACGGGCTCTGCACGTGCCCGCCGATCGCCGTGGGTGCCTGCACGCCGAGAGCGTCCAGGATGGTCGGCACGATGTCGATCGCATGGTGGTACTGGTGCCGCAGCTCGCCCTTGCCTGCCGCGGCGCCCGCCATGGTCGAGGGCAGCGAGATGATGCACGGATCGGAGGTGCCGCCGTTGAGCTCGTACCGCTTCCACATCTTGAACGGCGTGTTGAACGCCATCGCCCAGCCGTTCGGGTAGTGGTTGTAGGTCTTCGTCCCGCCCAGCTCGTCCAGCATCGCCAGGGCTGCATCGATGTCATCGGGGACGCCATTGAAGAGCTTGTTCTCGTTGACCGAGCCGTTCGGGCCGCCTTCGCCGCTGGCACCGTTGTCCGACACCACGACCACCATGGTGTTCTCCCGCTGCCCGGTCTCCTCCAGGTAGTCCAGCAGCCGGCCGATGTGGAAGTCGGCGTTGGCCAGGAACCCGGCATAGACCTCGGCCATCCGGGAGAACAGGCGCTTCTCATCATCGGACAGCGAGTCCCATCGCCTGGTGACGTCAATCGCGGGGAAGGCCTGTCCCTTGGGCCCGGTGCGGGTTTCCGCGGTGCCGAGCGGGTTGACCTGCGGCATCTCGGTGTCGGCCGGGACGATGCCCAGCTTCTTCTGCCTGGCCAGGGTCAGGTCGCGCATCGCCTCGTACCCCATGTCGAAGCGCCCCTTGAACTTCTCGATCCACTCCCTCGGCACCTGGTGCGGCGCGTGCGCGGCGCCCGGCGCGAAGTACAGGAAGAACGGCTTGTCCGGTGCGAGTACCTTCGCGTCCTTGATGAACTCCAGTGCCTTGTCGGTGATGTCCTCGGTGAAGTGGTAGCCATCCTCTGGCAGCTTGGGCTGGTCGATGGGGTGGTTGTCGTAGACCAGGTCCGGATACCACTGGTTGGTCTCGGCACCGAGGAAGCCGTAGAACCGCTCGAACCCGCGGCCGGTCGGCCAGTTCCGCCGGGTCGAGGCGACGTTCATCTCGACGGTCGGGCACAGATGCCACTTGCCCGTCATGTAGGTGTTCCAGCCCAGCTGGCCGAGAATCTGGGACAGCATGCCGTTCTCCTGCGGGATGGTCCCGCTGGCGTTCGGGAACCCGGACGCGGCCTCGGTGATGCACGCCATCGAGTTGCGGGTGTGGTTCCGCCCGGTGAGCAGGCACGAGCGGGTCGGGGAGCACAGCGCGGTGGTGTGGAACTGCGTGTAGCGGAGACCGTCCGCCGCTATCCGGTCGATGTTCGGCGTGTCGATCGGCCCGCCGTAGCAGTCCAGGGCCGAGAAGCCGACATCGTCGAGGACGATGTACAGCACGTTCGGCGCGCCGTCGGGTGCCTTCGGCGGCTCGAACGGCGCCCAGTCCGGCACCGCGTCCCTGATGTCGATATTCACGGTTCCCTTGAACGGCTCGCTCACCACACTGCTCCCTCACGCCTGGATGTGCATCCGCACCATGCTGGCAATGGCTCACTCACGCAGGCATCACCCCCGGTGGGTGAGCCATTAGCGGAGCGATTTCAGTGATGCTCAGACCTCATGGCAAGGAACTGGGCTGCCGTCCGAGCGGCCAGCGGAAGGGGAGCCCGATGACCGTGGAACCGGAAGTCCCTGGTCCGCTGCAGGTCGGAAGCCAGCTGCGAACTCCCCGGGCGGCCGCCGTCGCCGGGATCATCTTCTCCCTGCTGCTGATCACGGCGCTGGTGCTGCTCAGAATCTCTGTGCCCGCGCGCTCCGCGGCCGCGGGCACGTGGCTGACCGACTCGCAGCGACGAGCTAGTGTCGCGATCGCGCTCAATCTCGTGCCGTTCGCCGGCATCGCGTTCTTGTGGTTCATCGGGGTGATCCGGGACCGGGTGGGCGAGCGCGAGGACCGCTTCTTCGCGACCGTCTTCCTGGGCAGCGGCCTGCTGTTCGTCGGCATGATGTTCGTGGCCGCGGCGGTTGCCGGGGGGCTCATCGCGACCGCGTCCTCGTCCCGACCACCCGGTGCGGACACGCTAGCGATCGCCCGCAACACCACATCGGCGCTGCTGAACGTCTACGCCATGCGGATGGCGGCGGTGTTCACTCTGACCACGGTGACCATTGCGCGCCGCACGGAGATCGTGTCCAAGTGGCTGACCGTGGCCGGGCTGGCGGCGGCTGTCATACTGCTCGTCGGAGTTGGCATCTCGCCCTGGGTCGAGCTGCTGTTCCCGCTGTGGATCCTGGCCCTCAGCGCCGACATTCTGATCGCCGGGCTGAGGGCCGCCCGTGCCGTCGACTAGCTGCCGAGGATCTTGGCCTTCGCGGCGCTGAATTCGTCGTCGGTCAAAACGCCCTGCTGATGCAAGTCGGCGAGCTGGTTCAGCTGATCGGTCATCGACGGCGCCGATGCCGCCGCAGGCGCACCTTGTTCTGGCGGAGCTTGATCCTGCTGCTCGAGGTCGTCGATACGCTGGTTCTGCTCGTCGTCAGCCTGTGCCTGCTGCCCACGGCGGCGCGCAACGCTCTTGCCCGCGACATACGCGCCGCCGCCGACAACGGCTGCGCGCATCAACGGGCGTCGTCTCCTAAACATTACGCCTCACCCGGCAGTTCTAGCCCGAGGGCGAGCATCAGTTCCGGCGCGGCCGCCATCACCCGCGGGCCGCCTACCTGCAAGGCGACAGCCCGGAGTACGCCCGCGAGGTCCTGCGGGGTTGCGCCGGCGTCCAGGGCGTTGGCCACCTGCCAGAGGTAAGAGGCCGGCGGGGCGTCCAGCGCGATGAGAGCGGCGATCTTCACGAGCGAGAAGGTGCGCGCGTCGAGCCCGGTCTGCGCTTGCTCGCTCTCCCGAAAACCGAGGGCGTCACGCAGGAGGTCGCCGTCGCCGACGGCCAGGCCGGTCAGCAGGTCCAGGGTGGCCGCGTCGACGTCCGTTCTGGTGGGCACAGTCATGGTGGTTCCTTTCATGTAGCTAGCCGTGGCACGCTCCGGGAGTCGCCACTAGCGAGCCAACGCTCGCACTTCCGCGGGATGCGGCGGCTCACCCGTCGCGGGTGGTCGCGGGAGCGGGCGGCGCTGGCCCTGGGTTCGCGCTTCGTTCTGCCTCGCGGGCGAGGAACCGAAGCCGGGCGGCTCGCGCATCCCACGCGTAGACGACCGCGCTGCCAGCGATCAGATCGTGCAGGGCGCGGTGCTCTCGCTGCACGAGAATGCCCACCAGGCCCGCGCCGAAGAACAGGAAGCTGAGCGGAAACACGAGCGCTCGCACTGCCGCCCGCCAGGGGCCGAGATCTGCGCCGTCAGCCCGGACGACGCGAATTCCCAGCACGGCCATGCCGAATGTCTTGCCGCTCGCCGCCCACGAGTAACCGAAGTAGAAGAACTCCCAGACGGCGTAGCAGATGACGACGGCGATGTTCGCGCGGCTCCAGCTGACCGAGTTGCCGGTCACCGCCTGAACCAGCAGGGATACGCCGGCGAGAGCCAGGGAAAACAGACCCGTGCTGACCGCGGCATCGATCGCCCACCCGAGTAGCCGCGAAACCGAACCGGCGTAGTGCCCCTGCGACGTCACCCATCCGGCCGGTCCCGCGCGGCCGCTCACTGATCCGCCTGCTTGTCCAGCGGGCCGGACGGACCCGACGGACTCGTCGGCGGGGGAGTCTTGCGCCGGAGCCCGCGCTGGACCCAGCGGTCGATGAACTGATCGAGTCCGACCGCCTGGCTGCGCGCCGAGTCCAGCGCTTCGGTGGCCACGCCGCCCGACGACCGGGCGATGACCGCACCGAGATCGGTCTCCTCGACCAGGGCATCCACATCGAGTCGCTGCACGAAAGCGTTGATGTCGACCCGCGCGAGCAGGGCGTCCATGTCAACTCGGGCGAGCAACGCCTCCACGTCAACCCGGGACAGCAGGGCATTGACATCGACCCGGTCAAGGATCGGATCCACCGCGACCCGGTCGAGCAGCGCGTTCACGTCGACCTGCCGGAGGATCTCGTTCACGTCCAGCACGTCGACCACGATGTCGATGACTTGCTCGGCTACCCGGAGCGCGAGTGCTTCCAGCGGGTCGGTCATCCGCTTGCCGGCCGACCGCAGCCGGTCCAGTGGCTCCCCGGCGTTCCTAGGCGGAGCTGAGGTCACGCGTGACCCGCCAGCTCGGGATCGCTGACCGGCCTGCCGACCAGCTCGATCAGTCCGAGCACGACCAGCAGCAGGACGGTTATCAAGATCACGGTCATGCCGGTCGGCTGGCCCCAGAACACGAAGATCAAGGCCGCGAGCGCCACCGCGCAGATGCGCAGCACCGTCCGGTGCGCGTACGTCCACCGGCCGACGGGCCCGGTGCGCAAGCCCGCCCGCTCGCCGCTCGCGCGGACCCAGCCGAGGCCTGAGGCAAAGGCACCTCGAGTGCGAACCGCGGTCACCGACGGCCCCGTGATGAAGGCGCCGGCCGCGACGACGAGGCCCAGGACCAGGATCGTGCGCAGGCCCTCCTTGATGAAGCGGACCAGAGTGTCGAACATGGCGGCGGCGGCGTCGCTGGGCAGCAGGTCGCTGGGAACGCTGTTCAGGTAGAGGCCGCGGAAGATCAGCAGCCCGGCCCCCAGCACCAGCATCGACGCGGCGAGACCGAGCCCGGCTCCGATGATGGCCCGCCGGTGATTGCGCGCGACATAGGCACCCAGCGCCAGCAGCAGCAACGCCAGAATCGGCAGGACGATCTTCAGATCATTGATCAGCCGGTAGGCGGTCTGCGCCTGGACCAGCTTCCGGGACGAGAACAGGGCCAGGGTTGGGTGGATCGGCGGAAGGCTGTTGACGAGCGTGAAGCCGCGGGCCGCCAGGTCCTGCTTCACGATCGCGATGAAGGGCGCGAGGTCGATCGTGACCTGCCCGTTGCTGACCGCGATCGCACCGCCGCCCTGACCGGACAGCGCCTTCACCAGTTGCTCGTGGGCCACCGTATTGACCTGGATCCAGGCCCGGGCAAACCGCGGGCTGGTCACAATCTTGTGCACCGTGCTGTGAATGAACCCGGCGACCGCGCTGCTGATCGAGGGCCCGAAGGTCCGGAGCAGCGATCCGACCCGGGGGAGGCCCTTACTCGTCAGCAAGTCCGCGGCCTGATTGGTGTACCCGGTCACGTTGAGATGGCTGGTGATCTCGGTCGTGACCTTGTCCGTCAGCGCGTTCTGGATCGCCGGATCGTGGATCAGCGGCTCGATGTTCGCTATATACCGGCTGGTACTGGAGACCTGGTTGGCGGTCCAGACCCCCAGCACCGAAAGCGGCGCGAGCACGCAGCCGAGGACGATCAGGAGCGCGGAAACCGGAGCCCGCCAGCCAGCCCGGCGTCGGCGCGGTGCGTCAGTGTGTTGCTGCCTCAGCTCGGATACCTCCGCACGGAGGCGTTGGAGTTCGGCCCGTTCGTCAGCGCCAAGCTCCGCGCTGGGGCCGGGCTCCGCGCTGGGACCGGGCTCCGCGCTGGGACCGGGGGCCACAGGACTCGACTCTGGACCGGAGCTAGTCAACGGTCACCTCCTCCGACTCGGTCGCGTCACAACCTGGTTGCCCTGACGGCGACATGGCTCGATCGCGTGTGATAACCAGGCGTCGCCACCGTCCCGCACTTTCCGCCGCCGATGCGTCACCCGGGCAGGGTGAGTTGCCGGCGGCCATTTTCAATCTGATCAGTCACTGACTGCGGATGGTGAGGTGCCCGCGCCCGCGTCGCGGCCCGCGCCGGTTGCTCGTTGCCGCCCCCGGCGCACCGCTCCCAGCAGGATCCGCACGCCGGCGCCCAGGATGGCGAGGTCGCCGAGCATCTGGATGATGAGGATGACCCGCGCGAGCTCGGACTTCGGGGCAATGTCGCCGAAGCCCACGGTCGAGAAGACGGTCACCGTGAAATACAGCGCATCGGTTTTAGTAAGCGGCTCAGTAAATGCCCCCGCGGATGCTCCTGCCATCACGTAGTACGTCGACGCGAAGACCAGCAGGTAGAGAGGAAAAATCAGGCCGAGTGCCGCCGCGGCTCTCACGCCCGGATAGCGCGATCCCGCGATCTTCCTGACCTGCCAGACGGTGATGCCGACGAAGATCAGCATGCCGCCCAGCACGCGCAGCGCCACGCCTCCATTCCATGACCTGTCGGGCAGCAGGTAGTACAAGACCACCAGCGCGGCCGTGTTCGCCAGGCCCCGCAGCAGAGCGCGGTAGATGAGCCGCCGCCGTATGGTCGGCGGCAGGTCCTCATAAAGGTCAGCGGGCGCGCCCGTTCCTCTCGAGTCAGACACGGCTACCCCGGCTGGCCGGAAGCACGGTCCCGGCCGGGACGTCGCAACGGCCCTCGCCGGACGTGACCGGCGCTGACCAGGTGGGGTAGGCCGGAGTAACGATCGGGCTGATGACCTGCTGGCGGCCGAGCCGGCCGGACTGCTGCCGGGCGTCCAGGCGCTCGTCCGAGGTAGTGCCACCCCAGATTCCGTGCTGACCGGTCTCGATCGCGTAGGACAGGCACTGCACGCGAACGGCACACCGGAAGCACACGGCCTTCGCTGCTCTTATTTGCTGGTCCGCGGCCTGCGTCGTGGCGATGGGGAAGAACAGCTCCGGATCTTCGCCGTGGCAGGCGCCGTGAGAAATCCAGTCGATGGCGGTCACGGCGGACCCCCGTTCGGGTTGATGCGGAAGTGAGCCACGAGATCGTGACAGGACGGCTAACCCGAGATTGGGCGGCGACCCGGCCGATCCGGCTCACCCGCGGCGGGTGATGCTCGCGACTCGTCAGACGGCCGGATTAGCAGCGCGCCTCCATTCCGGGCGTCAAAACGTCTAGACTGTAGTAGTTGTCCCCGGACCCCGGCAGCTTCTATATCCGGCTGCCCGGAGGGATGGACAGGATGCGGGGACGATGTCGCAGCCGCTGGCCCCCCAGGGCTGAGGGGCACGGCGAATGAACCGCGAACAGCGGGTCGCGGAAACCTTCGTGCAGCTCGCGGACACCCTCGTCGACGACTTCGACATTATCGACTTCCTACATTTCCTGGCTGCGCGCTGCGTCGAGCTGCTCGATGTCGCAGCCGCCGGCATCATGCTGGCCGACCAGGACGACTCGCTGATGACCGTGGCGGCCTCCGACGAGCGCGCCCGGCTGCTCGAGATCTTCGAGGTGCAGGCCGACGAGGGCCCGTGCCGCGACTGCTACCGGCTGGGCGCCGCAGTGGTCAACGTGGATCTCGCGGGCGCCGGGGACCGCTGGCCGCTCTTCACGCCGCGGGCGATCGGCGCGGGATTCACCAGGGCTACCGCATTGCCGCTGAGACTGCGCAGCCACGTGATCGGCTCGCTCCACTTGTTCCATACTGACACCGGGCGGCTAGGCGGAGCCGAGCTTCGCCTAGCGCAGGCCCTGGCCGATGCCGCCGCGATTGGCATCGTCCACGAGCGGGCCGTCCGCCGCGGCGAGATCGTCGCCGGCCAGCTACAGCGGGCACTGACCAGCCGGATCGCCATCGAGCAGGCTAAGGGCGTCCTGGCTGAGCGGCTGCAGATCAGCACCGACAGAGCGTTCGGCTTGCTGCGCGACGGCGCTCGTGCCCGCAACCGTCTGCTGTCCGAGTTGGCCGGCGACGTCGTCAGCGGCTCCGTCGGCGCTACTGAATTCCTCCAGCAGGTCGCCCCGATGCGCGCCAGGCGCCGAACGCAAGCCTGAGCGCATGAGCAGTCGGCACGGGCCTGAATTTGCGCCTGCTGCGCAGGAGACAGCCGAATTGGCCTGAAGTATGGTATTGGCGGGATAGCTGTGCGAAACAAGTTGCTGGTTCCGGACCTTGCCTCTGCTGCTGGAGCAGGAGGTTGCCCGCATTGTGCAGCGTGGATCTGGTTGCTGGCGAGTGTGATGCCATGGTCGTCGTGGCGCTGCGCGGGGAACTCGACGTGGCGGACGCGGTAAGAGTCGTAGCCGAGCTTTCCGCGGTCACGGCTTACAAGCGCGACATCATCGTCGACCTGACAGAACTCGGGCTGCTCACCCGCACCCGGCTGATCGACGTCTTCTCCGTCCACGCGAGCGTCGATGAGGCCGCTCGCCGCGCCGGTCAGCCGGGCCGACCTGCCACTGGGACCGCGCCGCTCGCCGGACGATCGGGCCAGCCTTGAGCGAGCCGGCTCGGGGCATTGTCGATCAATGGCGGACCGTTCTCCTCACTCCGCCCAGTGCCCATCGGCGTCGAATGCCGCGGGATGTCGCCGGGCTTCTGCTGGGAGTCCTTCTGTCGCTCGGGGCCGGCCTCGCCCTGGCCGCGGGAGTCGGCGGCACGGCACTTCGCCATGGCGCGTGGCTAAGCGACTGGATAATCGCCGTTCCCTACTTGCTCGGGACGGCGGCGATCATCGCGATCACGGTCGCGGTGTGCGCGATCGCCGGCCGCTGGTGGCTGCTGCTCGAGATTGTCCTGTGCGGCGGTCTCGCCGCGGCGACTTGCCTGCTCGTGACGCACACGCTGCACCTGAGTCAGGGTGACTCGGCGGCTCCGCCGGTCGTGGCCGCGACGATGACCGCGGCTATGCTCCTGGCTCGCCTGCTGACGGTGCGGGTCAGAAAATACTGGTGGACGCTGGTCGCGGTCGGCCTGGTCGCACAGGTTCTGCACGAGCGGTTCCTCGTGCTGAGCGCGATCGAGGCGGCCGGAATCGGGATCATCGTCGCATCCGCGGCTCAGTTGGTGCGCGGAACTGGCGATGGCTACCCAACCGCCGACCAGGCACGCGGATTCCTGACCCAGATGGGACTGGGAGGCGCGTCGCTCGAGGGATCGCAGAATTCGCCCGCCTGGGGCGCGGTCCGCTTCACCGGCCATGTCGACCCCACAGTTCCCGTCGTCGTCGATATTTACGGCCGCGACGTTCCTGAAGGCCAGTTCATGGCCAGGCTGTGGCGATTTACCTGGCTGCGCCGGTCCACGCTCGAGCTCAACTTCCGGCCGGCCGAGCACGTCGAGCGCGTGGTGGGCATTCTGCACTGGGCTCAGAGCCTGGACGTGCTCGGCCCGACCGTTCTGGCTGCGGCCCGTTTTGAGCCGGGCGGTGAGGCGATCCTCGTGACCCGCCCGGCCGAGGGAGTCCTGCTCTCCGTCCTGAAGGCGCCGCAGGTCACCGAAGGGATCTTGCTGGCCGCGTGGACGGCCCTGCGCACCCTGGATCAGGCCGGGATCGCACTCCGCCCGGCTCAGCGCATCGAGATCGTCGTCGGGCCCGATGGCCGGGCCGGGTTCGCCGACTTCTCCCGCGGCGAGGTGATGGCCTCGGCCCAGACGCGGGACGCTGACATCGCCGGCCTCCTCGTTGAGATGGCGCGCCGGGCCGACGCGCATGCGGCAGTGCGGACCGGAGTCGAGGTGCTGGGCAGGGACCGATTGCTCCGGGCGCTTCCTCTGGTGCAGCCCCTGGTGATCGCGCAGGGCGGGAGGCGCAAGGCGCGTGCCAGCCTCAAGCAAGAATGCGAGTTGCTGCGGAAGGAAGCGGCGGAAGCACTCAGCGTCGAGCCCGTCGTCCCTGTCCCGCTGACCCGCGTCCAGCCCTCCCGCCTCGTCATGCCGGCCGCCACGTTCCTGGGTATCTGGCTCCTGATCGACCAGCTGACCGGTTTTGACAACATCGCCGACGTCCTGAAGTCGGCGCAATGGCTCTGGGTCCTCGTCGTCCTGATCCTCACCCAGGCGACGAACCTGACCGAGGCGGTGTCACTGAGCGGAGCGGTGCCAGCCCCGATCCCGCTCGGACCATTGACTCTCCTGCGGTCGGCCACGGACTTCACCGGGCTGGTCGGAGGCACCGTCGGGCGGACTACCACGATCGTCCGCTTCTTTCAGCGCCGCGGGATGTCCCCGACTGTTGCTATCAGCTCGGGAGTTCTCTACAGCGTCGGCGGATTCGTCGTGCAGCTCGTCCTGGCCGGCACGGCGCTCCTGTTCGCGGCCGGGGAGTTCTCCAATACCACCGCCGGGCCATCGGGTTCGGACTCCGAGATCCTGCTCAATGTGCTGCTGGTGATCGTCGCAGTGGCGTTCGCCGGCGCTATCGCGTTCGCCATTCCGAAGATCCGTCGGCTGGTCAACGCCCGGGTCCGTCCGGGAATGGACGCAGCCTGGTCCAACCTGAGGGCCATCATGGCCGACCCGGCCAAGCTCAGCCGGCTGTTCGGAGGACAGGTCCTGACCCAGTGTCTCGGCGCTGTCGCTCTGATGGCAGCGCTGCGCTCGGTGGGCGGCTCGGCCTCCTTCGCCTCGCTGATCGTGCTGTGTACCGCGGCGTCGTTCTTCGGCGGCGTGTCGCCGATCCCCGGCGGCATGGGCGTGATGGAGGCCACCTACATCTCCGGGCTGACCCTGCTGGGCATCCCCGAGGACATCGCCATCGGCGCGACGCTCCTGTACCGGCTCTGCACCACCTACCTGCCGCCCATTTGGGGATGGCTGTCCCTCGTGTGGCTCCGCCGGCACGAGATGCTGTAGGCCTCGCGGGGTCGCCCATGCCTGGGATCGGATCGCGAATATGGCTATACTTCTAGCCATGACGATCAGCGAGCAGATGTCACTGGCAGATGTGAAGAACCGGCTGTCTGAGGTGGTCGACCAGCTGGAGCGCGAGCACGGCCGGGTTGTCATCACGAAACATGGCCGCCCTGCAGCGGTGGTGATGAGTGTGGCGGACCTGGAGTCGTTGGAGGAGACGCTTGACATCCTGGATAGCGAGGATCTGCTCGCCGACATCCGGGACGGCCTAGCCGAGCTAGGCGCTGGCGGCGGGCCGCCGCTGTCCAAGGACGAGGCCCTGCGGCTAATTCCTGGCCGGTAGCTGGTGAGCGAGTATGCGGTCGCATGGACGGCGCCTGCCCGCCGCGCGCTGAGCCGGCTGCCAGAGAAGGTCGCGTCGGCGGTGGTTGAGTTCTGCTACGGGTCACTCGCGGCGAATCCTCACCGCGTCGGCAAGCCGCTGAAGCTCGGGCTTGAGGGACTGCATAGCGCGCGGCGCGGAGATTACCGAGTGATCTACCGCATCCATGACGAGAACCAGCGCATCGACCTGGTGGCCATCGAGCACCGTGCCGATGTCTACCGCTCCCGCCAGCCGTAAGCGGCCGGCGCCCGGGCTGTCCCTCAGCCACGCTCTGGCAGGGTGAGTTGCTGCCGGTGGTGGTCGAAGTGCTTGGTCGGGTACTGGTACAGGTCGTACAGGGTCATGTAGCTGGCGAAGAACGGGTCCCAGCTGGTCGGGTAGTGCATTCCCCGCCGCAGGTCGGCATCAGACTCGCGCTCCAGGCGGCGCTGGAGTGCTGCCATGACGCGGTCGAGCATGCCGCCCATGCGCGAGCGGGGGATGATCCGTGCACCGATGCCGGATCCGGCGTAGTTGATCAGGTGAAACGGGGCCCGAGCGGCGTCGAGCAGCCGCGCGAAGGATCTGCTGGCCCGACCCCGGGTCCGGCCGAAGATCCGGGCGAGGACCAGGAGCGCACGGACGATCAGGTACCCGAAGAGCAGATGGAACAGCAGTTGCTCGTTGTTCCACCTGGTGCCCTCCGACGGGCGGCGCAGCTCGGCGGCTGTCGCCTGGTCGAGGAGCTGGTGAAAGATCTGCCTGGCGCGTTCCATCTCGTCGCGTATTGCTTCCCGGTCGAGTTCGACGGGCAGTCGCACGGCGCCCCTCCATCGGATCATAGGTAGGTTAGCTAGCTATCTGTCCTATTGTAGGATACCTACTTATGAAGGCGGAAGCGCAGCTGCTCAAGGGACATCTCGATACGCTGCTGCTTGCGACACTTGACGCCGGGCCACGGCACGGGTATGCGGTCATGGAAGCGCTGCGCCAGGCCGGGGGATCCCGGCTCGACCTGCCGACCGGCACGATTTACCCCGCCCTGCGCCGGCTCGAGTCGGCCGGCCTCCTGGACGGGACCTGGTCGGTAGTCGGCGGCCGCAGGAGGCGCACCTACGCGCTGACCGCTGCCGGACGGCGCAGGCTGAGCGGCGACCGCGCGGCGTGGCGGGACTTCGCCTCGACGGTCACCTCGATCCTGGAAGCTAGCTCGTGCCCGGCGACCTGATCGGCGCCTATCTCGCCGACCTGAATCGCAGGCTGCCCGCTGCCATCACCGAGGAACTCGCTGACGGCCTCGCCGCAGCACGCGAGCAGCACCAGGCCGCTGGCCTGAGCCGTGAAGACGCGGCGCGGGCAGCCGTGGCCGAGTTCGGCCACGCCGGCGAACTCGCCGACGAGTTCACCCGGCACGCGCCGGGCCGGCGCCTGGCCCGGTTCCTGCTGGCGAGCGGCCCAGCGGTCGGCATCTGCTGGGGCGGGGCGCTGATCGCCGCCCGCGCCTGGACCTGGCCGGTACCGGACGCGGTACGGCTCGCGGTCGGCGCCGTCCTGCTGGTCACCGTAGGGTTCCTGGCCGGCGCCGCCACCAGCACGCGCAGCTACCGGCGGACCAGGCTGGCCGTTCCCGGCGGCATCGTGCTCATCGCCCTGGACCTGACCATGATCACAGCCGTCCTAACCATCGCGCCGGAGGTTACCTGGGCGCTCACGATCGCCGCCGCTGCCAGCCTGACCCGGCTCGGCTTCGCGCTCAAGCTGGTTCCCCGGGTCCTCGCGCACTGAAGAATGCTGCGCGCGTGGTAGGCGCGGACCGGCACGACCCCGCGCCGACTGCATCGTCGATGGATCGGGGTCGTGATCGGTGACTTTGGCCTCTGGCTGCGCTGCCCGTTCTTGCCGACGCTGGTAGTGGCATCTTGAGTGAGGTGGAAGGGAGGTGCCGGCAATGAGGCTGACATGGAAGGACGCGGTATCGACGCTGTTCATGGCGGCGGTCGTGGCCGTGTATCTGGCGTTCCGCGACGGGACGAGCCTGTGGCTGATTTCCAGCGCGCGGGGAGCGACGACCGCGGTGTTCGTCCTCGGCATCGTCGGTGGCTGTGCCCTGAGCGCGGGCAGCTTGTACGCGCCAGGTCAGCCGCGGTCGGCGAGGGTGTTCCAGGTGATCGCGACCATCTTGGGCATCACCGCGCTAACCGCGGCCATTGTCGGGCTGATCACGGGCAGCACGATGGCGCTTGCGGTTCTGGTCGCCGCGACGCTCGCGCTGTGGCTGACGGCAACGGTCCGGCATGTGCTCGGCATCCCGGCGGCTCGGGTGACGTCGTCGGGGCCGGCCGACCGCGATGTCCATGAAGTGATCGGTCAGGAGATGGCGGGGCGGCGTTAACCCCGGCACGGTGAGACCAGCGGCCGACCGGCCGCTGGTCTTCCCCGACCTGTTGGCATAGGAGGCGAGCGCGATGGGTTGGCGGATCCGGTTGCTGGCCGGCGGCGGGCTGATGGCGGGCGTGGCGGCGGCGAGCTACCCGCTGCTGTGGCGTCGCTGGTGCCTGACGTGGGGTGCGGCGGCTGATGAAATCGGGCGTGAGCTGCCTGGTGATGAGCTGCTGCCCGAGGCCGAGCTGGTAGCGACCAGGGCGATCTCGATCAGCGCTCCGCCGAGCGCCATCTGGCCCTGGCTGGTCCAGATGGGAAGCGGTCGGGGCGGCGTCTATACCTACGACTGGATCGAGAATCTGCTCGGTCTGAACATGCACAGTGCGGAGCAGATCCTGCCGCAGTTTCAGGACGTGAAGGTGGGGGACGAGTTCCCGCTCGGCACCGGCGGCCAGAAGATGCGCGTCGAGGTACTCGAGCCTGAGCGGGTGTTTACGATCCGGCTGGGAGACGGCAGCTGGGTGTGGATCTTCGCCCTCATACCCGGGGCCGGGGTGACCAGGCTGGTGAGCCGGAACCGGATCGCCTCTCCCGATGCGTCGGTGTTCGCGCGGCTGTTCACCATGCTGTTCATGGAGCCCGGCAGCCTGGTGATGGAACGCAAGATGCTGCTCGGCATCAAGGAGCGGGCCGAGCGCCTGGCCCGTGACCGCGAGGCTGGCGGCGAGGTCAGCGGTCAGCTGACAGCCTGATCACCGGGTTGCGGGACGCCGAGGTCGGCGGCCAGCGTCCGCCGGGCCAGGGCGGCGAAGGGGAGATCCAGGCCGAGCGCTTCGCCCATCGCGAGCGCGAGAGTCAGGTCTTTCTCGCCCAGCGTTCTGGTGTGCTCGAAGATCGGGCGCAGATCGTCGGTCGCATCCAGTTCCGCGGTGCTGGCGCGGACCATGATCGCGCCAGGCCCGCCGGTGATCGCGTCGCTATGACGGACCACGGCGGCGAGCTTTCGGACGTCCACGCCGGCGGCCTCGGCCAGCCTGCTCGCCTCGGCCGCGACCGCGAAGCCAGCGAAGGTCAGCAGGTTGCGCGCGAGCTTGCACCGGGTGCCGGCCCCCGCCGGGCCGACGTGCAGCACGAGCTCAGCCCAGTGCCGGAAGACCGGCTTCGCGCGCTCGTAGGCCTGGCGCTCGCCTCCGACCATGACCGCCAGCCGTCCGGCGGCGGCTCCCGCGCCGCCGCCGGAAACGGGGGCATCGATGACGTGCACGCCCTTGCGAGCAGCCGTTTCCGCGAGCTGAGGCGCAGTCTGCGTGTCGATGGTCGAGTGGATCGCGATCACGGTGCCGGGGCGAGCATCCTGCAGAAGCTCGCCGACGACGCTGCGGACCTGCGCGTCGGTGAGAACCACGATGGAGATCACGTCGCAGGCGGCGGCGAGCTCCTTCAGCGAGCCAGCCCGGGCGCCCTGCTCGACGAATCTGGTCATCGCCTCGGCGCGGAGGTCATGGACCCAGAGGAAATCCGCCGGCAGGCGGCTGGCCATGGCGGCGCCGATCGCGCCGAGGCCGATGAATCCGGTGCTGGTCATCAGCTGCGAAACACCTGCCCGCCGTCGACATTGATGATCTGGCCGGTGACCCAGCGCGCCTCGTCCGATAGCAGGAACAGGCACATGCCGACCAGGTCGTCCGGCTGCCCGATGCGCTTGATCGCCAGTCCCTCGATGATCGGACTGATCATCTCGCCCACGGTCCTACGGGTCGCCGCGGTGTCGATCGGTCCCGGCGCGATGGCGTTGACCCGGATATTCATCCCGCCGAGCTCGTGCGCGAGCTGCTGAGTCAGGCTATTGACTCCGGCCTTCGCCAGTCCGTAGAAGGACGCATAGAGCCACGCCGCGGTCGAGCTCTGGTTGACGATCGCTCCTCCGCCACGCTTGCGCATGCTCTTGAAACACGCCCGGCTGCACAGCAGCGCGCCGTCCATGTTCACTGACATGAAGCGGCGGTAGTAAGCCCAGTCGACGTTGGTCAGGCCGGCGAACTCCATGTCGCCGTAGATGGCGGCGTTGTTGACCAGCAGGTCGATGCCTCCGAAGGTCGCCGCCGCGAACTCGGCCATGGCCCTGGTCGAGTCAGGATCGGACACGTCGACGCGAACCGCGGCCGCCTGGCCGCCGTCGGCGGCGATCGTCGCCGCCACGGTTGCGGCCAGCTCGGCATTGAGGTCGGCGACCAGGACGGACGCGCCTCTCGCGGCCAGGGCGGCGGCGTAGTGCCGGCCGATGCCTTGGGCCGCGCCGGTGACGACTGCGACCTTGCCTTCGAAGGACATCTGGCAGCTCCTGCGGGGACTGGCCGGACCGGGATGTACGGCCGGACTGACCGCAGTCTGTCACCTGCCTTGGACAGCTGTCCAGACACATGCGCACCGGACATGGTCTAGCCTTGGCTTGTGTCTAGTCAGCTGTCCAGCCCGCCTCGGCGGACCCTTAACGTCCGGCAGGCGGAGACGGTCGCGAAGCTCCTCGATGCGGCGGCGGACCTCCTTGACGAGGTGGGCCATGAGCAGATGACTGTGCGCATGGTCGCCGCCCGGGCCGGTGTCTCGTCGGCGACCGCTTATACCTACTTCGCATCGAAGGATCACCTGTTCGCCGAGCTGTTCTGGCGGCTGCTGGTCTCCTCTCCCGGCCCGGGTATCACCGGGCGCACGCCAGCGGAACGGGTACGGGAAGTCGCGACCGACCTCGCGGCAGTGATCGCCGGGGCGCCGGCGCTGGCGGCGGCGGTGACCAAGAGCCTGCTCGGTGCCGACCCCGAGGTCCATCGCCTTCGCCTGGCCATCGGCGCCTTGTGGCTCGACCGGTTCCGTCAGGCGATGGGCGACGAAGCTGATCCGGACCTGCTGCAGACACTCGTCTTCGCCTTCAGCGGCGTGCTGCTCCAGGCGGGCATGGGAATCGCTGCCTATGACGAACTGTCGGACGTGCTGGGCCGCGTCGTGGCCGTGATCATGCGCGGATCCGTGCCGGGCAGCCGGTGAGCATCGCCCATGTCGCAGGCCGGCGACCGACTCACGCGTCAGCCTGGTCGGCGCGCTCGCGCCTGCGCTTGTCCCTGGCGATGGTCTCCTCGACGATGGAGTTGAGGCGTGCCCCATTGGGCCAGCCCGCGTAGTGGCTGAGGAAGACCACGATCTCGCGAAGTGCCGCGTCGTCGAGTTCTCCGCTCGCGTGCGCGGCGGGAATCTGGATGCCGAGCACGTCGGCAGCGCCCTGGCCGGCCAGCATCCCGATCAGCAGCAGCCGGCGGTCGCGGTCGGACAGTCCCGGGCGCTGCCAGATGTCAGCGAAAAGATGATCAGCGGTATAGCGGAAGAAGTCGCCCGTACCGTCGCTCATGTCGAAGCCGTAAACCTGCTCCATCTTCAGCAGCCCCTGGCGCCGCAGCTCGGGCAGGTCGCTGAACTTAGCGGGATCGCTCACATCGGCTCCTCGTCATCTCAGCCGGGTTCGGCAACCGTCTTGATCTGGAGATACTCCTCGAACCCGGGCACGCCCATCTCCCGGCCGAGGCCAGATTGCTTGTATCCGCCGAACGGGGCGTCCGCTCCGAACCACAGGCCTCCGTTGACGCCCACCGTTCCGGTGCGGATACGCGCGGCAACCGCCTTCGCCCGCTTGAGGTCGGCCGAGTCGACGGCGCCGGACAGGCCATACGGCGACTCGTTAGCGATCCGTACCGCGTCGTCGTCGCCATCGTGGGGGATCACCGTGAGCACGGGGCCGAAGATCTCCTCCTGAGCCACCCGGCTGGAGTTGTCGAGGCCCGCGATGACGGTGGGCTCGATCCAGAATCCGCCCGCGAGATCGCCTTCTTGCTCGGGGACCTTTCCGCCGGCGGCGAAGCGGCCGCCCTCGTCAACCGCGAGGTCGAGGTACGCCTTGACCCGGTCGCGCTGAGCCTGCGAGATGACGGGGCCGCAGATCGTGCCGGGGTCCGCCGGGTCCTTCGCGCCCAGCGCGGCCATCGTCGATGCGGCGATATCGACGGCCTCGTCGTAACGCTCGCGCGGGACGAGCAGGCGGGTCGTCAGCGCGCAGCCCTGGCCGGCGTGCACCGACACGGAGAACGCGGTCATCGTCACCGCCGGCGCGAGAACCGCGTCATCAAGGACGATCGCCGCGGACTTGCCGCCCAGCTCCAGGAACGTCTTCTTCAGGGTCGCCGCGGCCCGCGCGGCGATCGCCCGGCCAGTTCGGGTCGAGCCGGTGAAGGACACCAGGTCAACCCGCGGATCGGTGGTCAGGAGCGCCGCGACCTCGCTGGACCTCGGCATGACCACGTTGAAGACACCAGGCGGGATGTCGGTGTGATCGGCCGCGAGCCTGCCGAGCTCGGCCGCCAGCCACGGGGTGTCGGGCGCTGGCTTGAGCACGACGGTGTTCCCAGCCGCGAGCGCTGGGCCGAGCTTGGCCAGGTTGATCTGGTTGGGGAAGTTCCACGGCGTGATCGCCGCCACGACGCCGACCGGCTCACGGCGGATGGTCCGGCGCGACCGGATGCCCATGGTGACGCCAATCCCGAGATCGGTCTCCCAGCCGTAGCGTTCGGCCAGGTCTATGGTCCAGCTGAGGGTCGCGACCGGGGTGTCGAAGTGCGGCCCGGCCGTGAAGAACACCGGCGCGCCGACCTCGGCGACGGTGAGCGCCCGGAGCTCCGAGCCGTGCTCGACCAGCGCCTGGTGGAGCTGCCGCAGCGCGCGGACTCGCAGCTCCAGGTTGGTCGGCCAGTCCGTCTCGTCGAACGCCCGGCGGGCGGCGGCCAGGGCGGCGTCGACGTCGGCTGACGTACTGTCCGGGGCGCGGCCGATCTCCTGGCCGGTGGCCGGGTTGAGGATCGGGTACGACGAGCCGGCGCTGGCATGGCCGAGCTTTCCGGCTATGTACTGCCGGGCCGGCGGGCTGGCGGGGATCCGCGCCGTCACCCGGCCGGCTCCTGGGAGATGAGGTCACCGCGCTCGACCGGCGGCGGCCAGACCGTGCTCGGCAGGTCCTTGAGCCGGTAGTGGCCCGGCTGGGACGGGCCGTGCAGGCTCATCCGGTCCAGGAGTCCCTGCGGTGCCTTACCCGAGCCAGCGATCGCGAGGAACGTGTGTGCGACGGAGCCGAGGTCGAACCAGTCCCGCTGCCAGGCGAACTTCAGCTTCCCGGAGTCGGGGCCCGACGCCTGCCGCTCGAGGCCGAACCACGAGCCGCCGATGCCGGTTATCTCGTACTCCTGGCCGGTCGCGTCGTCGACGAGGCCGGCCCGCTGCTTCCAGAAACCTACGATCATCGCGTTCCGCTCGTCGATGACGGCGGCCTGGTAGTCATAGTGCCAGCCGTCGAGTCCGGCCATTTCCCGCCCGACCGCCCACTCCCGGATCTGGTCGCGGCCCACCGCCATGAAGTGCTCGTCCGGTGAGTACATCCAGCCGTAGGTCGCGTCCATGGCGTAGTGGTCGGCGACGATCGTCCAGTCGCCGATCCGCTCGGCCTCCCGGTTGACGGCCAGCCACGAGCCCCAGAACTCCTCGGCCTCGGAACGGGTCAGCTCGGTCACGGGACCTCAGTCCTCCTCGATGAACAGCGCGAAAGCAGGGCAGTACCTGACCGCGGCCAAGACCTCGTCCCGGCGGGACTCGCCCGGCTCGTCGACGAGGATGACGACGTGATCACCCTCCTTGTCGAAGCCGAAGATGTCCGGGGCCTCCCCGAGGCAGAGCTGATGGCCCTGGCAGACCGTGACGTCGGCGATCACGCGCATGGCTGCTTCACCGCCCCTTCCTCCGCCGGTACCTCACCCGGCACGGCTGCTGAAGCTGAATGACCATCTTGGAGTAATCGTCGCGGTAGCCGTCGAGCGGCTGGTCGGGCTCGAACTCGAAGTCGCGCAGGATGACCGAGAAGATCGCCTTCATCTGCATCATCGCGAAGGCATTGCCAACGCAGCGGTGCCGCCCCGCGCCGAACGGGATCCAGGTCCAGCGGTTCTGCAGGTCCTCCTGGCGCGGGTCGATGTACCGGCCGGGATCGAACCGGTCCGGGTCAGGGAAATCCTCGCCGAGGCGGTTCGACACCCGGGGCGACGCTGCTACCAGCGCGCCGGCCGGGACCTTCCGCCCGGCCACCTCGAACTCCGCGCGGACCAGCCGCATCAAGATGATGAGCGGCGGGTGCAGCCGAAGCGTCTCCTTCAGAACCGACTCCAGCACCGGGATGGACCGCAGCGCCTGGAAGGAGACCTCCGACCCGTCCGCGTACAGGTCGTCGAGCTCGGTGACAACCCGGGCCAGCACGTCGGGATGGCGGAGCAACTCGATCATGGCCCACGACGCGGTACTGCTGCTGGTGTGATGCCCGGCGAACATCATCGAGATGAAGATGCCGGTGATCTCGTCGGCGCTGAAGTGATCGCTGCCATCTTCCTCCTTGAGGGAAATCAGGACGTCAAGGAGGTCGCGTTGCTGGCGCGGTACCTTCCCGCGAGCCTTGCGCCGGTCGATGATCGCCTGCGTCAGCCCGACGAGCTTGCGGCGCGCGGCGTCCCGGATCCGGAAGCTGTCGATGTCGGCGTAGGCGTCGACGTACGCGATCGCGTCGGTTCCCCGCTCAAGCTCGTGGTAGTGCCGGGCGAAGGACGAGTCGAGCTCAGCGCGGAACGGCCTGCCGATCAGGCAGGAAGAGGTGGTGTAGATCGTCAGCTCGGCGAAGAAGTCGAGCAGGTCGATCTCGCCGTGCCCGGCCCAGCCAGCCGCCATCCGGCGGATCTCCGCCTCGATGGTCTGCGCGTGACCGCGCATCATGTCGCCGCGCAGCGCCTGGTTCTTCAGCATCTCCTGGCGTCGCTCGGGGGTGGCGTCGAAGACCACGCCCCGGCCGAAGATCGGGGTCATGAACGGGTACGCGGCCGCCTGGTCCAGGATGTCGTCCGGCGCCCGGAAGAACGCCTCGTTGGCTTCCGCGCCGGTCACGAGCACCACGTCCTTGTCCGCGAGCCGGAACCGGCCCACCGGGCCGCACTCCTGCCGGACCCGACTGAACAGGCCGACCGGGTCAGCCCGCATCTCGGGAAGGTGACCAGTCCCGCGGATTATCGCGGGAACGCCGGGGCCCTGGTCATCGAGTGCCGTCGATACCTCGGGGATCAGGGCGAGCAGGTCGCTGGCCGCGGTCATGACGAGTCCGCTACGGGCGCTTCGGGATTGACATCGATGAGGCTGAGGTGAACTCCCCTCGGAGCCGCGACGATCGTCATGATGGCTTCGGCCAGCGCGTGGGCCCTGAGGAAGTGCGGATGACGGGCCAGGCCGAAGCGGACCCACTGGTTGAGAACGAAGGCCGCCTCATCGGGATCCCAGTCGGTGCCCGCCTCGCTCCAGGTCGGGCCCGGGCGGACGACGGATACCCGCACGCCGGTGCCCTCCAGCTCCATCTGCATCGCGGCCGCCATCCCCTCCAGGCCCCACTTGCTGGCCGAATAGGCGGCCATGAACGGCCTCGGACGGACCGCGACGTCCGAGGAGACGAGGACGACGTCGCCGCGCCGCCGCGTCACCATCGCGGGCACGAAAGCGCGGACCAGGCGGTGGGCGCCGACCAGATTGAGGTCGATCTCACGGCCGAACCGCTCCGAGCTGATCTCGTGCGTGACTCCGGGCGCGACGGAGCCGGCGTTACTCACCAGCACTTCGACTTCGCCCAGGTCGGCGGCTATCTTGGCCGCGAATTCGGATACGGACTGCTCGTCGGTGACATCTAGCGGCGCCGCTATCGCCTCCCCGCCGCCGGCCCGAATCTCCGCCACGATGTCCTGAAGGCGCTCGATCCGCCGGGCGCCGAGCGCGACGGGGAAGCCTGCCGCGGCCAGCTTCCTGGCCGTCTCGGCGCCGATGCCCGAGGAGGCACCCGAGATCACCGCCGGGCGCCGGCCGGGATGCTGGTACTTCTTCATTCTCAGGTCGCCCGCGCCGCGAAGGTGACGGGCAGGCTGGCGAACCCGCGCACGCTGGTCGAGTGCACCCGAACCGCGCGATCGGGGTGCACGTCGAAGCGCTCGACCAGGCGCACCAGGCTGGACAGCACGATCCGTGCCTCCAGCCGAGCCAGGTTCGCGCCCAGGCAGAAGTGCCTGCCGACGCCGAAGCTGAGAATCAGGCCCAGCTCGGCCTTGTCGCGGCGGATGTCGTACACGGCCGGGCTAGTGAACGCCCGCTCGTCGCGGTTGGCCGACCCGAGCAGCACGACCAGCTTGGACCCGGCGGGCACGGTTCGTCCGTGCACGGTGACGTCGGACGTCACGTAGCGCGCCAGGAGCTGGCTCGAGGTGTCGTAGCGCAGCGTTTCCTCGATCCACGGCCCCACCAGATCGGAGCCCGCCGGGTCGGCCAGCACGAGCGACTGCTGGCCGGGGTGGGCCGACAGGTGGAACAGCGCGTTGCCCAGCAGCTTGGTCGTGGTTTCGTTGCCCGCCACGACCATCAGGAACAGGAAGGCGATGATCTCGTGATCGGCGAGCCTGTCGCCGTCCGCCTCGGCCGTGATGAGGGCGGAAGTGAGGTCAGGAGTCGACCGGGCCCGCCGGGCGTCCACCATCGCGCCGTAGTAGGAGATCAGCTCCATGGCCGCCGCCATCCCGGCCGGCGGCACGTCCGGCACTCCCGCCTCTCGGTGGACGACGAGGTCGGCGAGACGCCGTACCTCATCCCGGTCGGCGTCGGGGACGCCCATCATCTCCGAGATGACGTCCATGGGGAGCCGTCCCGCGAGCTCGGCGATCCAGTCTGCCTCGCCGCGGGTAGCACTGACGGCGAGCGCGCGGCCGAGGTAGTGGTCCGTCAGCCGCTGTACCCGCGGCTCCAGTCCCTTGACCCGGCGGGGCGTGAACGCTGCCGACACCAGCTTGCGCAACCGTCTCTGAGCATCGCCGTCGAGGGCGAGAAACGACATCACCCGGTGCGCTTCGGGGTTCCAGGCGCTGGCATCGAGCGAGACGCCCATCCGGTTGGAGAACGTCAGGTCGTCGCGCAACACTGCCTGCACGTCTGCATGCCGCGACAGCACCCAGAAGCCGCCGGACTCGCTGTAGTAGAGCGGCGCCTCGTCCCGCAGCCGCGCGTAGACCGGGTACGGATCGTCGTGCAGGCCGTAATCGTAGGGGTCGAACTGCAGCGCCTCAAACACCTGACTGGACACCTGTCTACGTTATGGCCGCCAGCTGAGGGGCGCAATGCCTAGAACACGTTCTATTGTGATGCCATGCGCAGCCGGTACCGCGATTTCACTCGTGAGCAACTCGCGATAGTCGTACCTGAGCTGCTGCTGACCGGGCATCTCATCGACCGGTCCGGGATGGCCTGGTGCCTCGCGGCGTTCGGCCGGGAGGCGATGACGGCGATAGCGATCGAGGAGTGGGCCTCGGCCAGCCCGATCTACACCCGCCGGATGCAGCGCGCGCTTGGCTACGCTCCTGCGGAGCCTGGCGCGGGCGACGTGGTGACTATCTTCAAGGGACTGCAGATCGACATCGGGGCGCCGCCCCAGTTCCTTGACTTCCGCTTCACCGTGCACGACCGCTGGCACGGCGAGTTCCGCCTCGACCACTGCGGCGCCCTGATGGACGTCGAGCCGATGGGCGAGGATTTTGTGCGCGCGATGTGCCACGACATCGAGGACGGCACGTTTGACGCCACGGCGGTCGCGTCCAACCCGACGGCGCAGGTGCGCCCGGTCCACCGGCCGCCTCGGGTGCCGGCCGGGCGGCACCCGCATTGCGCCTGGACGGTGATCATCGACGAGTCCCACCCACCCGCGGCGGGCGTCCCGGCGCTGGCCGTCAACGAGCGCTCGCGGGCGGCCAGCCTGGCGCTGGCTCCGATCGATCCGTCCGACGAAGGGTTGGGCGACTACGCGGGACCGCTGCTGTCGGACCTGGACTTCGCGGCGTTCTCCCGGTCGGCTCTGGCGCGCATCGCTGACGAAGTGTGCCTTCAGATGCACCTGCTCGACCGCGGCTTCGTGCTGGCCGTGACCGGGCGGGCGGCGACCGAGGCGGACGTGCTCAGGATCCGGCGCAAGCAACTCGTCGGCTTCGCCGGGCTGTCCGCGGAGCGGCTGGCCCGTGCCCTGGGACTGTCGAGGGAGCCGGAACAGGTGCGCCAGTCGGCGGTGCGGCTGATGGCCGCGCACCCGCTGCTGAACCCGACCGCCTACGTGACCGCGTCGGTCGAGGGCGACGCCATCGTCGTACAGCCTTCTCCGGCGCACGAGGACAAGGCGTGGGTGTCCCTGTGCGGACCTGAATGGACGGCCGCGCTGCAGGCGATCGCCCGGGGACTTGATCCGCACCTAGACGTAGAGATCACCCCGTACCCTGAGGCCGGGGTCGGCGCCTGGCGGGCCGCGGTCGTCTGGCGGTCCGATGCGGCACCCGAGGCAGAGGAGGTGCGGGTGGCCAAGTTCAGCACCGGCACGACCTTCACCTTCCAGCCGCGGCGCTCCCTCCCGCTCACCTTCCGCTGAAATGGACCGCAGCGCGCGAGCCCCGGCCGGTCTCGCTATCCCGGCCGTCATGCCCGCGGCCGAACTGCCCGACGGCACCGAGCGCTACGACGTAGTGGTCGCCGGGTTCGGCATTTCCGGCGGCTGCGCGGCGCTCGAAGCCGCGCGGGCCGGCGCGCGGGTGCTGCTCCTGGAACGGGCCGCTGGCCATGGCGGTACGTCATCGATGTCCGGCGGCCACTTCTACCTGGGCGGTGGCACGGCCGTGCAGCGGGCCACGCGTCATCCGGACAGCGCCGAGGACATGGCCGCCTACCTCATCGCGACGTCGAAGGAACCCGACGAGGGGAAGATCCGTGCCTACGCCCGCGGCTCGGTCGAGCACTTCGACTGGCTGGAGTCGCTCGGATTCCGCTTCGAGCGGTCGTACTTCCCCGACAAGGCCGTCATCCAGCCCGGCACTGAGGGGCTGATGTACACCGGCAACGAGAAGGTGTGGCCGTTCCGCGATCAGGCGCGGCCGGCCCCGCGCGGCCACAAGGTTCCGGTGCCCGGCGACACCGGGGGCACGCGGCTGGTGATGGACCTGCTGCGGCAGCGGGTCGAGGAGGCCGGCGTCACGGTCCGCTTCGAGACCGGTGTGACCAACCTGATCGCGGACCGGGCCGGCGACATGGCCGGCGTGGCGTGGCGATCGTTCGAGGCGACCGGCGTAGTCCGGGCCGCTGCCGTGATCATCGCGGCCGGCGGCTTCGTCATGAACCCCGACATGGTCGCCCGATACACGCCCGCGCTCGGGGCCAAGCTGATTGCCCTCGGCTCGACCTACGACGACGGCCTCGGAATCCGGCTCGGTCAGTCGGCGGGCGCGGCCGTGGCGCACATGGCCGAGCCATTTATCACCGCGCCGTTCTACCCCCCTTCGTCGCTGGTCAAGGGGATCATCGTGAACAGGCTCGGCGAGCGGTTCGTGGCCGAGGACAGCTACCATGCCAGGACGGCCTACCACGTGCTGCGGCAGCCGGGCGCCCGCGCGTACCTCATCGTCGACAGCGACCACATGGCCCAGCAGCAGATGCCCCTCGTGCCGTTCAAGGATGGCTACGAGACGGTCGGGGAGATGGAGCGGGGCCTGGGCATGCCGCAAGGCTCGCTCACCGCGACGCTCCGCCGCTACAACGACCTCGCCGCCGACGGCGAGGACCCGGACTTCCGCAAGCACCCTGACTGGCTGGCGCCGCAGGGCCGCGGGCCCTGGGGCGTCTTCGACCTGTCGCTAGGGGTGGCGCTTTACGCCGGGTTCACCCTGGGCGGCATCTGCACCAGCGTCAGCGGCGAAGCCCTCCGGGAAGACGGCTCGGTGATCGGTGGCCTGTACGCGGTCGGCGCGTGCGCGTCGAATATCGCCCAGGACGGCAACGGCTACTGCTCCGGCACCCAGCTCGGTGAAGGCTCCTTCTTCGGCCGCCGGGCGGGCCGTCACGCCGCCGGAACCGACGGGGCGAAGGTGACGGGCATGGTCTCGTAGCCGCTGACGAAGTTGGCTGCCCGGGAGGACGGCTCGGCGGGGCTGGCCAGGGCCAGGTCCGGCAGCCGCGTCAGCAGGCGGTCAAGCATGATCGTGATCTCGAGCCCGGCCAGGTTGTTGCCGAGGCAGAAGTGCGATCCGAAGCCGAATGCCACGTGGTCGTTGGGCTGACGGTGAATGTCGAAGACATCAGGCCGATCGAAGTGGCCCTCGTCCCGGTTGGCGGAGGGGTAGAGCAGGAGCAGCTTCTCGCCGGCCCTGATGTCCTTGCCGCCCAGGATCGTGTCGGCGGTGGCGGTGCGGGCCATGTTCTTGATCGGGCTGACCCACCGGAGCATCTCCTGCGCGGCGGATCCGATGAGGGAGCGGTCAGCTCGCAGCTCTTCCCACTGATCCCGGTGGGTGAGGAGCTGGTAGAGACCGCCGGTGATGACGTGCCGTGTCGTCTCGTCGCCGCCGATGAGGATCAGCAGGGAGTCGAAGATCAGCTCATCGTCGCTCAGGCAGTCGCCGTCGACCTCGGCGTGGACCAGGTCGCTCATCAGGTCGGCGGCGGGTGACTGCCGCCGGGACGCGATGATCCTCCTGGCGTAGGCGTCGTACTCGAGGAACACCTCCGTCATTCGCTCCGCCGAGCCCGCCGCGCCGTCGAGGCCTGTCAGTAGCGCGTCCGACCAGTCCAGCAGCATCCGGTGGTCAGCTTCCGCGATGCCGAGTGACTCGGCAATGACGATCAGCGGCAGCCATGCGGCCACGTCCCAGACCAGATCGCACTTACCTCGCTCGCAGACGCGGTCGATCAGGCGGTCGGCGATGATCTCGATGCGCTGGGCCCGGTCACGGACTCGGGCCGGGGTGAGGCCGCGGTTGACTAGATCTCCTTGACGTCGTCGTAGCGGGTCACTCCCCATACCCGGCCGGCGTCGTCCCAGTGCACCGGATCGTGGCGGCGAGCCCAGGCCAGGTCGGCCAGGGGAGTGCCGCCCCAGAAGGCGCCGGACGTCAAGGGCAGGCTGCGGCGGGCCCCATCCGCCCCGCTGCTCAGTGCGGCCCCGCGGCCGCGCTACCGTGCGACATGTCCTGATAGTAGCGTCTGGGCAGGTGGCTCACCGGTCGCGGCTGATGGGGCTTCACGTCCGGGTCAGCGCGCTGTCCAGGGCCGGACGTTACGTGACGTACTCGCTCATGGCTTGCTCAAGGCGTGCGGAAGCAGCCGATCCGATGTCGTTGTAGACCGCCAGGGCCTTGCGGAGCAGCGCCACTCCGTCGGCGGCCCGGCCGGCGGCCAGGAGGCAGTGTCCGATGCCCTCCATGGCCCGCGCCTGCTCGGCCAGCAAGGAGATGCTGACCGCGATGGCCAGCGCTTCCTCATGCCGGCTCTGTGCTTCGGCGTACGCCGATGACGCACGGAGCAGCTCACCCTGCGCGTTGAGAGTCTCAGCTTCGCCGGTTCTGACGCCGAGCTCGCGGTACAGGTCCAGGGCCCCGGCCAGGCTGGCGGCGGCCGCGTCGTAATCTCCGACGGCCAGCTCGACCGTGCCGAGGGCGCCGAGGGCATCGGCCTCTCCGGGTTTATGGCCGGTATCCCGGCAGATCCGCAGTGCCTCGTTGAGACATGCGGCCGCCGGGCCGTAGTGCCCGGCTGCGGCGCGCGCCGCGCCGAGCCCGTGCAGCGAGGCCGCTTCGCCGATCCGGTTGCCGAGGTCGCGGTGGAGTCGCAGCGCCCGGTCGTAGCTTTCCGCGGCGGCCGGACAGTCCCCGGCGGCCAGTTGCGCGGCACCGAGGCCGATCAGCGCCGTGCCCTCTCCGAACCGATAGCCGAGGTCATGGTAGAGCCGCAGCGCCTGCTGCTGGCTGGCCATGGCGGCCGGGTACTTTCCCGCGGCCAGCTGCACGATCCCGAGCCCGTAGAGCGCGGTGGCTTCGCCAATGCGGTTGCCCAGGTCGCGATGGAGCCGCAGCGCCTGCTCGTGGCTGGCGGCCGCGTCGGGGTAGTCACCCGCGCTGCGCTGCATCTGGCCCAGCCGGTTGAGCGCGCTGGCTTCGCCGATCCGGTAGCCGAGGTCACGGTAAAGCCGCAGTGCCTGCTCGTGGCTGGCGGCCGCTGCCCGGTAGGCTCCGGTGGCCCGCTGCACCAGGCCGAGCTCGTTCAGCGCGCTGGCCTCGCCGGCCTGATCACCCAGATCCCGGTACATCCGCAGGGCCTGCTCATGGCTGGCGGTGGCGGAGCGGTGGTCATTGACGCCGAGGTGAACGACGCCGAGCTCGTTGAGAGCTCGGGCCTCGCCGAGCCGGTCACCGAGGCTGCGGTACGCCGTCAGCGCCTGGGTAAGGCTGGCGGTCGCCAGCGGATAGTCGCCGGTCAGCTGCTGGATCTCGCCCAGATCGGCGAGCGCGCCGGCTTCGGCGAGCCGGTCGCCGGAGCCGCGTGCGGCCTGAAGCGCCAGGTGGTGCAGCGTCAGGGCCTGGTCCCAGTGCCCGCGACCGCGCAGGAATCCATGCATGGCGGCGGCGATCGCGATCGCGAACCGCGGCTGATCGCCAAGCGCGGCCAGACTGGCCATGGCGTGCAGGGCCAGCCGCTCCGCATCGAGCCATCCGGATGCGCTCTCATACCGGGCGAGGTCCGGCGAGCAGGCCGGCCTGCCTGCCTCGATCCCGGGCGGCTGGCTCGGACTGCGCCGTGGCAGGTGACGGCTGGCGGCCAGCGCGGTGTGCAGGTAGTAGCCGAGCAGCCGGCCGCGCGCCTGGTCAGTATCCGCCTGCGCGTCGCCGGCGGCCAGCGTCCTGGCGTGCTCGCGGATCAGGTCGTGGAACCGGTAGCGGCCCTGAGCGGTCTCCATGAGCAGATGCTGGTCATAGAGGGCCTCGAGCTGGTAGCGGGCCGCCTTCAGGTCGACGTCATCGAGCGCGGCAGCCGCGTACGCATCGATCTCGTCGCCCGGATGCAGGCCAAGCCGGCGGAAGAGCCGTCGCTGCTGCGGAGTCAGATCTCGGTAGGACAAGTCGAACGCGGCTGCCACGGACAGGTTCTCGGCGTGCATCAGGGCCAGCCTGTCGCGCGCGGCGGCCAGGTCAGCGGCCAGGCCCGAGCACGTCCAGGCCGGATGATGATGCAGCTGGCGGGCCAGCATCCCGATCGCCAGCGGCAGGTAGCCGCATCGCCGGGTCACTTCCCGCACCGAAGCGTCGTCCGCGTCAAGACCAGGCCGGCTGGAGAGCCGGATCAGCAACTCCGATGCCTCGTCGGGCGGAAGCGTGTCCAGGCTGATCGTGCGCGCATCCTCCAGGGCAGTCAGGTGCCTGCGGCTGGTGATCAGGACCAAGCTGCTGGCCGTGCCCGGGAGGAGCGGCCGGACCTGCTCGTGACCGGCGGCGTCGTCGAATACCAGCAACAGCCGCATCCCGGCCAGGTAGTCGCGCCATAGCCGGGCGCGGGCTTCGAGGCCCGGCGGGATCTGCCGGGCCGCGACGCCCGCCGTCAGCAGCAGGCTGGCCAGCGCGTCGGCGGGGTCGACCGCATTCTGGCCAGGCGTGTGACCATGCAGCGGAAGATAGATCTGACCGTCAGGAAAGCTCGGGGCAAGCTGGTGGGCGACGTGCACGGCGAAGGCCGTCTTGCCAATGCCTGCCATCCCGCCGATCGCGCAGATCCCCACCACCGGCGTGGCACCATCCCGGGCGATAGCGTCGACGAGCTGACGAATCTCGTCCGTCCGGCCGGTGAAGCTCGCGACGTCGCGGGGGAGCGTTCGGGTGGCGGCGGCCACGCTCTCGGCCGCGGCGGTCAGCGCCGCTGACGTGTCACGACCGCGGGCAGCCGCCTCGAAGGCAGCGCGTGCGGGGCCATCGAGCCGCAGGGCGCCGCCCAGCAAGCGCGCGGTTTCCTTGCGCGCCGTCAGATTGACGCCGCGCTCCAGGTCGCTGACCGACCGGGTGCTGATCCCCGCTGCCTCGGCCAGCTCTTCCTGCGTCATCCCCGCATCGGTGCGCAGTCGCCTGAGCAGCCCGGCGAACGAGCCCGGGTGTTGGTCAGCCATAGCCATCCCGTTCAGCGACCGCAGTGACGTGCTAGTCAGGACTACCATCCTGTGCCTATTGCGGAGTGAATTGCAAAGGCGAACAGCGCATTGCCGATCAGGCAATGCGCTGTTCGCGGACCGCGCCCGGGAGCCACTTCCTCAGGCGACCGGAAGGTGCGCCGCCACCGGGCGACGCCTCAAGGGCTCAGCCTGCGCACTGATCCTGACCCTGCCGCCCGCCGGCCTGCGATCACGCGGCCTGGCCTGGTCACGGCCCTTCGGCTGCGGCCATTCGCCGGCCGAGTGGAAGTCCATGACGCGCCGGGCGGCCGCGTCGAGCGGCCGCGTCGCCGGCCCGCCCAGCGTCCACGACGACTCCTCGCGTCGGCTGGCGACGCCCACCAGAATGGTTCCGACGATCGGTGCGCTCGCCACGGCGCCTGCGATGATAAGAAGCACGATAATCATCTGATCCACCACCTCAACGGCTCCCGGTGGCCTAGCCACCTCGTCTGCTGCTCCTTCGGAGCGGCTAATCAGGACGCTATTCGCAGCGGCGCGGGACCACCATGAAGGAACCCCACAGGATGAACCACAGGATGAAACGGTGGATCGGCGGTCGCCCCGCCGCGACGGTTCTCTAGCCTGGGGTGCGGTGCCGGGCCGTCAGGTCCGGGCGAAGGAGCGCAGATGGACCAGCTCAGCCTCGGAGTGATCGGGCGGTCGCGGAAGGAGAACGAGAGGCGCCTGCCGATCCATCCGCTCCACGTGCAGCGGATACCCGCTGATCTGCGGGAGCGGATATACCTTGAACGCGGCTTCGGGGAGCGCAGCGGCATGTCCGATGACCTGCTCCGGCCGTGGGTAGCAGGACTACTGGACCGCGAGGAACTCGTGCGCGAGTGCGATGTCATCTTGCTGCCGAAGCCGCAGCCGCAGGACTTCAGCGAGCTGCGGGAGGGGCAGGTCCTCTGGGGCTGGCCGCATTGCGTTCAGGACGAGCGGATCACCGAGCTGAGCATCGAGCGCCGGCTCACGCTGATCGCCTTCGAAGCCATGAACTACTGGCTGGCTGACGGCTCCTTCAATCTGCATGTCTTTCACAAGAATAACGAAATGGCTGGATACTGTTCGGTCCTGCATGCCCTGGAGCTCATCGGCGTGACCGGCGAGTACGGCCGCAGGATGCGAGCCGCCGTCATCAGCTTCGGGGCCACCGGCCGGGGCGCGGTTACGGCGCTCAACGCGCACGGCGTGACCGACGTCGACGTGCTGACCCATCGCGACGTCAACGCCGTCGCCTCGCCGATCCACTCGGCCCGGATGGTCCGCTTCGAGCGGGACGCCGCCGACCCGAGCCGGTGTCATGCCCTGTGCGACGACGGCCGGGTCCCGCTGGCGGCCTTCCTGGCCGAGCACGACATCGTGGTGAACTGCGTGCTCCAGGACACCGACACGCCTTTGACCTTCGCCACTGCCGATGACCTGCCCGACTTCACGTCGGGCTGCCTCATCGTGGATGTCTCCTGCGACGAGGGCATGGGCTTCAGCTGGGCTCGCCCGACATCTTTCGCTGAGCCGATGCTGACGGTCGGCGACAACATCCGCTATTACGGTGTCGACCACAGCCCTTCCTATCTGTGGGACTCCGCGACCTGGGAGATCAGCGAGGCCCTGCTGCCGCACCTGCGCCCGGTGCTTGGCGGGCCGCAGGCGTGGGACGCCAGCGAGACCATCCGACGGGCGATCGAGATCCGGGCCGGCGTTATCCAGAACCCGCGCATCCTGTCCTTCCAGCACCGGTCGCCGGACTATCCGCACCCGCGGCTTCCGTAGGATCTGACCGCCCTCAGGGCGTACTTAGTCCGCCGGGCGGCCCAGCCGGGCTGGCCGGTTGCGCTGGCCGCTGAGGGGCTCGGGTTGCCGGGCGGCCACGTCGGCGGCCCGGGCCAGGACCTTGGACAGCAAGTCCAGCAGGCAGCCTCGCTCGTCGTGAGTAAGGGCCGACAGGATGCTCCGCTCGACCGTGCGGATGCCGGGCAGCAACTGGTCGGCGGTGGCGCGGCCCTCTGGCGTGATCTCGATCAGGACGCTGCGCCGGTCATCGGGGTTGGGAATGCGCCGGATCCAGCCGCGGTGCTCGAGGAGGTCGAGCGTAGCCGTCATGGTGGCCGAGGCGACGAGGACGCGGTCGCTGACGTTCGACGGAGTCAGCGGGGTGGTCGCCCCGTCGATGACGGCCAGCGCCGTCGCAGCCGCCTGGGGCATGTCGAAAGATGCGGCGATGCACCGGTCAAGCTCGCCCAGCAGGGACTCACCGGTACGGCACAAGGTCGCGTAGGCCTCGGTGCAGGTGGCGTCAGCGCCGGGATACTCGTCCCGGAAGTCGGCGTCGACCCGCACCACGCCCAGCGAGGCCGGGGACGGGCGGCTGCGACCGCCCCTCCCCGGCCTCAACGGGCGCCTTGGATCAGACATCCGTGAAGATCTCGATTCGCGGCGCGCCCTCGACCCCCGCCCGCTCCATCCCGGCCCGCAACGCCGGGTCGTGCGCGAAGCCGCCCGCCTGCTCGGCGCTGGGGAAGTCGTGGGTGACGAACAGCTCGTTGCCGGCACCAGGAGTCTGCATGACCCGCTTGGCGGTACAGCCGTACTGGGCCCGCAGCGGCTCGAGCTCGTCGTAGACCTTCCGCCAGGCGGCGTAGTCACGGACGTTGTGCCGGACGGCAAGTGTGGCGCTCATGTAGTTTCCCCTCCCAAGGACGGAGGCTGTCTGCCCCCATGCCGGTAACCTACGGATACGTCAGTTCCGAGTCAAGATATTCGTCTCGGAATCTTATATCTCGCTACCGAAGTAACTCGGGATCAGAACTGAACGCCGCGGGTGAGCGCTCCGTCGACGAGCAGGTTGGCGCCGGTAATGAAACTCGCAGCCGGGCTGCACAAGAACACCGCCGCGCGTGCGATCTCCTCTGGCTTGGCCATCCTGCCGGTCGGGTTCAGTGCCATGGCCTGGGCAAACAGATCCGGATTCTGCTGCTCGATGTTCTCCCAGACACCTCCCGCGAAGTAGGTATTGCCCGGTGACAGGCTGTTGGCCCGGATGCCTTTCGCCGCGAGCTGGTAGGCCAGCCCCTGGGTGTAGTGGATGATCGCGGCCTTGAAGACACCGTACGGCCCGGCCGCGAAGTCGATCTCCCGGCCTGACACGCTCCCGATCGTCACGATCGACGCCGCGGCGCTGCGCTCCAGGTACGGCAGCGCGGCCTTGACCAGGCTGACCGTGCCCATCATGTCCACGTCGAAGCTGGCCCGCCAATTGGCCGCCTCGTCCGGAATGGCGAGGGCGCTGACGTTGGACACCACGATGTCCAGGCCGCCGAGTTCGGCGGCGCTGTCAGCGACCCATCGCTGCACGCCCGCCTCATCGGCGACGTCGAGGACGCGGCCCGCGGCGGTGCTGCCACGCCTGGCCAGCGCCTCGACGGTGGCAGCGACATCACGCTCGGTGCGGGCGCAGAACCCGACCGCTGCTCCCTCCGCGGCCAGCGCTTCGACGATGGCCCGGCCGATTCCGCGGGTACCGCCGGTAACGAGGGCGCGTAGCCCCTGCAGGCCTAGATCCACGTCGGGCCTCCTTAGCCAGCCATTTACGGCGATTATTCCAGTTCAGCTCGTCCTGCGCGGCATGCGCGGATCTATTGGGGTCCAGGTTGTGCCGGTCCGCCGCGGTGGCGGAGACTAGCTCGGATGAGGTCGGAGCGGACATGCTGAAAACACTCAGATCTGTGCTGCGGTTCGGACCGGTGCATTTCAGGGCGGTGGATCGCCGACTGAGTACCGTGGCGAACGTCGCGGACTACAGGCGCCTGGCCAGGCGCCGCCTGCCACGCGGGGTCTTCGACTACCTGGATGGTGGCGCGGAGGACGAGCTGTCGCTGAACCGCAACAGCGAGGCTTTCCGCCGCCTCGAGTTCCGGCCGCGCGTGCTGTGTGATGTGGGCACGATCGATACGTCCGCCACGCTGCTTGGCCGGCGCCTGCCGGTACCGGTGGTCCTCGCGCCGACCGGCTTCACCAGGGTCGCCAGTCCGGGCGGGGAGCTGGACGTCGCCCGGGCCGCAGCCCGCGCGGGCCTGCCCTACACCCTGTCGACGATGGCTACCAGGTCGATCGAGCAGGTCGCGTCGGTCAGCGACGGCCCGAAGTGGTTCCAGGTCTACGTCTGGCGCGATCGCGGGCTGGTCAAGGACATGCTCGCCCGGGCCGCGGCGGCCGGGTACGAGGCGATAATGATCACCGTCGACACGGCGGTGCTCGGCCGCCGGGAGCGCGATGTCCGGCACGGTTTCACGCTGCCGCCCAAGCTCGGCCTGCAGACGCTGGCCGATGGCGCGCTTCACCCCGGGTGGACCTGGGACTTCGTCAGAGCCGATCCGATCACGTTCGCCAATGTCACGGGCCAGGCGGCGGCCGACGGCAGCTCGGCCGTGACACTGGCCGATTACATCAACAGCCAGTTCGACCCTTCCCTGTCCTGGCGGGACCTGGACTGGTTCCGGGCCGAATGGGACGGCCCGATCGTCCTGAAGGGCGTTCAGACGGTCGACGACGCCAGGATCGCCGCTGATGCGGGCATCGAGGCCATCGCGCTGTCTAATCACGGCGGCCGGCAGCTGGACGGTGCCCCGGTCCCCGTCGAGCTCGTACCGGAGGTCGCCGATGCCGTCGCGGGCCGCTCGGAGATCATCTGCGACGGCGGCGTCCGCCGCGGCAGTGACATCGTCAAGGCACTGGCGCTGGGCGCCAGCGCATGCATGGTCGGGCGCGCCTACCTGTACGGCCTGGGCGCGGCCGGCGAGCGCGGCGTGGACGGCGTCCTGAAGCTGCTGGCCGCTGACATGGAACGGACGATGGCACTGGTCGGCCGCCGGTCCGTGGCCGAGCTCGGCCCGGACCTGGTGCGGTGGCGAGTTAATTGAGATGGGGCCGGCGTCGCCCGTGTGGTTAACTTCGGAGGGTTCATTTCGGCAAGTCCAGGGAGGGTAGATGCGCCAGGCGTTCATGTCCACCGAGCAGGCCTATAAGTCCTATTCGCAGGGGTATGACGCATGTCGCGGAGAACGCTCAACCTGGGGATCCTGGCGCATGTAGACGCCGGCAAGACGACTTTGACCGAGCGGCTTCTGTACGCCGCCGGTGTGATTGACCAGCCTGGCAGTGTTGACGCCGGCACGACCCAGACCGATTCGCTGACCCTGGAACGGCAGCGGGGGATCACGATCAAGTCCGCCGTCACGTCGTTCCCGATCGGCGATGTCAGGGTCAACCTGATTGACACGCCAGGGCACCCGGACTTCATTGCCGAGGTGGAGCGGGTGCTGAGCGTGCTGGACGGCGCGATCCTCGTCATCTCGGCCGTCGAGGGCGTTCAGCCGCAGACGCGCATCCTGATGCGCACGCTGCGGCGGCTGCGCCTGCCGACTCTGCTGTTCGTGAACAAGATCGACCGTTCGGGTGCGGACGCCGAGCGTGTCCTGCGGGCGATCGCGGAGCGGCTCAACGTGCCGGTCGTTCCGATGGGAGCGGCCCGGTCTCTCGGCACGCGGGATGCCAGCTTCAGTCCGGCAGGCGCAGGCGACGCCGGTTTCCGGGCCCAGCTGACTGAGGTGCTCGCCGAGCACAGCGACAGGATTCTTGCCGCCTACGTCGAGGGCGAAGGCGGGGTTCCCTTCCGGCGGCTCCGGGCGGAGCTATCGGCTCAGGCCGGGCAGGCGCTCGTGCATCCCGTCTTCCTCGGTTCCGCGATCACCGGAGCAGGCATCGGGCCGCTGATGGCCGGCATCTCCGAGTTGCTTCCTGCCGCCGCGGGCGATGCTGACGGGCCCGTTGCCGGCCGCGTCTTCAAGGTCGAACGGGGCAGCAGCGGCGAGAAGGCGGCCTACGTCCGGATGGTGTCGGGGACGCTTCGCACCCGGGACCGGCTGCGCTTCGGGGCCGGCCACGAAGACAAGGTGACATCCATCGCCGTCTTCGAGCACGGGCCCGCAGTCCGGCGCGACTCGGTCTCCGCTGGCGAGATCGGCAAGCTCTGGGGCCTGGATGAGGTTCAGATCGGCGACCGGATCGGTCAGGCCGGCACCGGCGGCGCTCGTCCCCAGTTCCCGCCGCCCGCGATGGAGTCCGTCGTCGTCGCCGGTGACCGCGCCGACCGGGCGCGGCTGCGGGTCGCGCTCGGCCAGCTCGCCGAGCAGGATCCGCTGATCAACCTGCGTCAGGATGACAGCCGCCAGGAAACCTATGTGTCGCTTTACGGCGAGGTCCAGAAAGAGGTCATCCAGGCGACGCTGGCGAACGATTTCGGTATCGAGGTCACGTTCCGCGAAACGAGGACGATCTACATCGAGCATCCGGCGGGTACCGGCAGCGCGGCCGAGTTTCTGCAGGCGGACTCGCATCCGTTTTCCGCGACGGTGGGGTTGCGCATCGAGCCTGCGCCGACGGACTCAGGCATCACGTTCCGGCTCGGCGTGGACCCGCGCGATGTCCCGATCTACATCTACAAGACCGTCGGCAGCTTTGCCGACGCGATGACGCGGTATGTGCGCCGCACGCTGCGGGAGGGCCTGTACGGCTGGCAGGTTGCCGGCTGCGTCGTGACGATGACCGAGTGCGGCTACTACATCGGAGACGGACCGAAGAAGCAGGTGCTGAGCACACCGCGGACAACAGCCGCCGATTTCCGCAAGCTAACCCCGCTGGTTCTCCTGCGGGCCCTGAAGGAGGCCGGAACCGTGGTTTGCGAGCCGCTGGCCCGGGTCACCCTGGAGATCCCGACGGCGGCGATGGGCGGCGTTCTCGCTGCCCTGGCCCAGCTCGGGGCGGCCGTCGAGACACCGGTGGTGCGCGGCGAGATGTCCGGGCTCCAGGCGGTGCTGCCCGCCGCGCAGGAGCACCGTCTTCAGCACCAGCTGCCCGGCCTGACCAGCGGCGAAGGCGTGCTCGAGGCTAGCTTCGGCGGCTACCAGGCCGTGCGCGGCACATTTCCTTCCCGGCCTAGAACCACGCCTGGTGGCTGATCCTCGCCTGGTCTCCCGCCTCGCCGGGGCGAAGCGGGCCAGCCAGATACGCCGCGATACCAGTACGAGCCCGGGCCGGCCTAGAGGATCCCGGCCAGCGATCGTGCCTCGCTGCGGTCGCAGCAGGCCCGCAATCCGACGATCAGTTCGTCCCTGACGGTGACAACGTCGTAGGTCCGGTCGTCGTCGCGCCATCGCCGGTGCTGCGAGATACCGGGCGTTCGCATCACCAGAATGACCTTCTCGCCGTTGGCGATGACCTGCTCAAGCTCGGGCCGCAGGTTCTGGCCGGCCTGCCCGGCGAAGCGCGTGCTCAAGTTCCGCACGGCCCCGCCGGGTCTCGGGCCGCGGATCGGACCGGCCTGGATCGAGGTAGGTCCATTCCAGGTCCGGGTCCACGTAATCCATCATCGCGGCGATGTCGCCGCGCTCGTACGCACGGAACGCCTCACGCACTATCCACTCGTTGAGATTGCACATCCGCAGGCCCTTTACGACGGACATACCGTTCGCCAATTGAATGCCGCTGTGGCGCCCGCCGGGATCGCTACGCGGGCATTGCCGTGCGGCCGTTGTCAGCATACGCCTGCTTATCGCGCAGGAGCAGGCCGTCGATAACCAGGGCCAGCATTCGCTCGGCCTGCCCGGGATCGCCGGGCGCCCATTCGGCGGCCATGCTCACGCCGTGGGCGAGCCGGAGCACGTCGGTTCCCTTGACGTCAGTCCGGGCCGCCCCGGCCTGCTGCGCTCGGTTCAGCAACTGCGTCGTCGCCTCGCGCAGGACGGTCCCGGCTGACGACAGCAACTCGGACTCCTTGTCGAGAGTCTCGAGCAACGCCGTGGTCAGGCTGCGCTTCGTGCTGCCGAAGGTGACCAGAGCCTGGAGCCACTCCGCGAGCGCGGCGCCGGGCGACTCGGCGCGCATCAGTTCCGCGGCCTTGACGCCGAGAGCATCGACCTGATCGCGGTACACGGCCTCCAGCAGGGCCTGGCGGGTCGGGAAATGCCGGTAGAGGGTGCCGATGCCGACCCCGGCCCGTCGCGCGATCTCCTCCAGTGACGCCGTGTCGGCGCCCTGCTGCCCGAACGCCGCCAGGGCGGCCGCGAGCAACCGGTCGTAGTTGCGCCGCGCGTCGGCGCGCATGGGCCGGTCCTGGCCGGCCCGGCCGCCCGCCTCGGTAGCTCCCACAGACCATCACCCGATCCGACTTGCAAAGCGGAGGCATCCTCCGTATAGTTACCGGAGGGATCCTCCGATTCAAAGCTACCTTACTCCAGGCACGTTGGCCAGCCAGCACGGTCGGGCCAGCGGCCCGCGAAGCGTGCATCAGGAAGGAAATCGTGTCCGTCTCCTCGATAACACGTCCAGTCACCGCAAGTCCTTTGCCGGCCCAGGGCGGCCGCGGCGGCCGGGACCGGCGAGGCATCGCTCTCGCCGTCGTCCTCTGCGCCCAGCTGATGATCGTCCTCGACATGACCGTGGTCAACATTGCCCTGCCGAGCATTGCCCGCGGCCTGCACTTCTCCGCGGCGAACCTGTCCTGGGTGCTGAACGCTTACGCGCTGACCTTCGGCGGCCTGCTTCTCCTCGGCGGCCGGGCGGGCGACATCCTCGGCCGGCGCCGGGTCTTCATGGCGGGCCTGGCCCTGTTCACCGTCGCGTCACTGGCGGGCGGCCTGGCCACCACCGGTCCGTGGCTGCTCGCCGCACGCGCCGTTCAGGGCATGGGCGGGGCTATAGCCTCACCCGCCGTGCTCGCGATGATCATCTCTAACTTCCCCGGGGAGCGGGAAAGGACTCGCGCGCTGGGGATCTTCACCGCGGTCGCCATGGGCGGCGCATCCCTCGGGCTGGTCCTCGGCGGCGTCATCACCGAGTGGGTGTCCTGGCGGTGGGTGCTCTTCATCAACGTGCCCATCGGCCTGGCCGTGCTGGCATCGGCGCCGCGGTTCCTGGCCGAGTCCGCGCGCCAGCCGGGCCGGTTTGACTTCACCGGCGCGCTCGCGTCGACCGCCGGCATGTCCGCGCTGGTGTATGCGTTCATCCGGGCCGCGTCGAACGGCTGGGGCGACCGGCTGACCCTGGCCGCGTTCGCGGCGGCAGCCATTCTCCTGGCCTTCTTCGTCGTCAACGAGTCCCGCAGCCCGCATCCCATCACCCCCCTGCACCTGTTCGCCGACGCAGGCCGGGCGGGCTCCTATGTCGCCCGGCTGCTGCTGGTAGCAGGCATGTTCGGGATGTTCTTCTTCCTGACCCAGTTCGTCCAGGAAGTGCTGGGGTTCAGCCCGCTGCAGGCCGGGTTCGCGTTCGTGCCGATGACCGGGGCGCTCTTCGCGGTGTCCAGGTCAGCGCCGCGCCTGATCCCGCGTTTCGGGGTCAAGCCGCTGATGGTGGCCGGTCTTGCTCCTGTGATCACCGGCATGACCTGGCTCGCGCACATCTCGCCGGCCACGAGCTACCTGCCGGGAATCCTCGGCCCGATGCTCCTGCTCGGGGCAGGAATGGGACTGACGTTCGTTCCGCTGACCGTCGCCTCGCTGCACAACGTGCGGCCCGAGGACTCTGGTGCCGCCGCCAGCATGGTGAACGTGACGCAGCAGGTCGGCGGAGCGCTGGGCCTGGCGATTCTGATCACCGTGTTCGGGCACGCGACGCGGGCCGCGATGCGGCATCCGATAGCGGGCGACGGCCCGGTGGCTCAGGCTCTTCGGGTTCTCACGCACGGCATGGCCAGCGCCTTCACCGTCGCCGCGATCTTCGATGTCTGCGCGCTGATCGTGATCCTGGTCGCGATCCGGCTGCGCCCGGCCGCGTCAGGTGGCGCGGCGGCGGACCAGCCAGACGGTCGCCGCGATGAGCACTAGGGCTAGCGCGAGCAGCCAGCCGCCCTCGATCCACTGGAACGGCCAGAACCGGCTGTTGGGCTGATACGTCGTCACGAGCGAGTAGCCATGCTGGACGAGGTACCGCACAGGGTTAACGCTGACCGGAGTCGAGGGACCAGGCTGCCAGTCTCCGAGTGTCACCGCCCGGATGTCGACGGGGCGGAATGTCTGGTTCATCGCGGACAGGCTGACCGGCTTGCCGCCTCGATTCCACAACTGGCTGATCACCCACGCGTGATTGTTGAAGTTGGGGATAGTGCTGATCAGCGGCGCCTCATAGTGCTCGCGCAGGAACGCTCCGGTGACGAAGGAGAGCCCGGCGTACGCGATAAAGGTCGCGAACATGGCGGGGGTGACCCGGCGGATCAGGGCGCCGGCCAGGGCGCCGATGGCGAACGCCGCCAGCGTCCAGGCGGCGAACGCGACCCCGCGGAGGTCAAAGATAGTGGGGTACAGCGGGCCGTTGTCATCCCCCGCGGCCCAGAGCGGCTGGACGAACCAGGAGACGAGCACGCTGAATGCGCCGGCCGCCACGGTGACCGCGATGGCCAGCGGCGTCAGCTTCGCGACCGACCACCGGGACCGGCCGAAGCCCTGGGTCCACGCATAGCGGAAGGTGCCGGTCTCCAGTTCCCTGGCCAGCACTGGCGCGGCGACGAAGGCTCCGATCAGCGCCGGGATCACCTGCAGCAGCCCGAGGGCAGGCCCGGCGCCGGGCGCGTAGCTATTCAGGAACTCGCCAGCTAGCTGCCGGCAGGCCCCTGAACCTGCCGGGCGGCAGGCCGCCACCGGCGCATAGGCGTGGTGCATCCGCAGGCCGGCGATCAGCAGGTACAGGGCCGCCACGCCGAAAAGGGCGGCGACGCCGGCCAGCGCGAGCCGGTGCTGCCGCCAGGTGACCCATGCCATCCGGTGCCACGGCACCGGCCGCAAGCCTGCGTCCTGGCCGGACTGCGCGGGCCTGGTCAGTAGGGTCACTTCGCCACCTCCGAGGGCTTGACATTCCGCTCGCGGACCGGGCCCGGCAGCGCCGCGGCGCCGGGCTCGCGCAGGTAGGCCAGGGTGAGCTCTTCCAGGCTGACCGAGTGCGCTTCCCATCCCGGCGGTACCGGGTCGGTCGTGCCGCTCGTTCTGACCAGCAGGTGAGACTGCGCCCCGCCGGTCCTGGCGTGCACGACGCACAGCCGAGTGGCGTAGCGGTCGGCCTCGGCGGTCGGGCCGGTCAGCACGCGGTGGCAGGCGACCAGGTCGTCGACGTCGCCGGCGACCTGGACGCTGCCGCGCGACATGAGGATGAGGTAGTTGGCCACGCGCTCGAGCTCCGCCAGGACGTGCGAGGACAGCACTACCGACACGCCGTCGTCCGCCACCGCGGTCATCACCGTGGCCATGAAGTCGTGCCGGGCCAGCGGGTCGAGCATCGCCATCGGCTCATCCAGAACCAGCAGCCGCGGCCGCCTGGCCAGCGCGAGGGTCAGCGCGAGCTGCGCTTGCTGGCCGCCGGACAGCTGGCCGGCCTTCTGCTTGAGCGGGATGCCAAGCTCGGCCAGCCTCGCCTGCGCGTAGCCCCGGTCGAAGCGCCGGTTCAGGTTGCGGGTCAGGTGCACCATGTCGGCGGCGGACAGGTTCTTGTACAGCGGCGTGTTCTGGGCGACGAACGCGATACCGTCCAGCGCGGCCGGTGATCCGGCGGGCGTGCCGCCGAGAACGGTGACCGTGCCAGCGGTCGGCGCCGCCAGGCCGACCGTCAGGTTCAGCAGCGTGGTCTTGCCGGCGCCGTTCGGGCCGACCAGCGCCGCTACGTGCCCGGCGGGTATCGCCAGCGTGCACTCGCGCAGCGCCCAGCTGCTGCCGTAGCGCTTGCCCAGGCCGCTGGCCTCGATGACGTTCACGCCACGCCCTCCGCACTGCTGCCTGCCGCGCCGCCGCGGGCACGGGAGCCGCCGCGACACTCGCGGAAATCCTGCAGGGCGCTGGCGAACAGCGCCACGAGCCCGTCGTCGTCCAGCCCGGCAGCACCGGCGGCGGTCAGCCAGCCGAGCAGGGACCGGCGCAGCTCGGTCAGGTCGGGCAGGGCGACCTGCCTGAGCGTGGCCTGGACGAACGTGCCCTGGCCCGGCCGCCCCGCCGCCAGGCCCTTGGTCTCCAGCTCGCGGTATGCCTTGAGCACCGTGTTCGGGTTGATGGCCAGCGCGGCGACCACGTCCCTGACCTTGGGCAGCTGGTCACCCGGCTTGAGGTACCCGAGCCGCAGCGCGTGCTCGACCTGGTGCACGAGCTGCAGGTAGGTCGGCACGCCAGCGGCGGGATCAAGGCGAAAGTCGATCGGCGAGGCCGGCCCTCGGGCGGCCGGGCTGTCGCCGCCGGCGCCGGGCGGGGACGCAGCAGACCCTTCGCCGGGTGCGCTGATCCCTTTATCTATTGTCATAGGACAAGAGTACAGCTGGCTGCTTCACTGTCAACCCGCTGCAGAGGTGCGCCGCTGGCCGCTGGCGGCCGGGGATGACCGGTCGTGGCGACGGCCGGGTCGGGCCAGCATGACCTGGGACCTTTGCCTCTACATGCCGCGCCCGCTGCCGGATGTGATGGGAGTAGGCCCGGAGCGCAGCAGGAGCAGGAGCCAGCCATGAGGTCACTCGATACGGAAGTCGCAGAGCAGCCAGCCATGAGCTCGTTCGAGTCGGAGGTGGGCGAGACCGAGAAATGGCTTGCCAGTCCTCGATTCGAGGGCACGACGCGCTTGTATTCTGCGCGTCAGGTGGTCGAGCAGCGAGGCACCATCCCGGCCGACTACACCGTGGCCAGAATGGCCGCCGAGCAGTTCTACGACCGGCTCCGGCAGCTCTTCGCCGAGCACCGGCAGATCACCACCTTCGGTCCCTATTCGCCCGGTCAGGCGGTGGCCATAAAGCGGATGGGCATCGAGGGGATCTACCTGGGCGGCTGGGCCACGTCGGCCAAGGGATCCGTGACCGAGGACCCGGGGCCTGACCTGGCCAGCTATCCGCTTTCCCAGGTACCCGACGAGGCCGCGCCGATCGTGCGTGCCCTGCTGACCGCGGACCGGAATCAGCGCTTCGCCCGCTCGCGCCTGAGCGAGGCGCAGCGTGCTGCCTCGCCCGAGATCGACTACCGGCCATTCATCATCGCCGACGCCGACACCGGACACGGCGGCGACGCGCATGTCCGGAACCTGATCCGCCGTTTCGTCGAGGTCGGGGTTCCTGGCTACCACATCGAGGACCAGAAGCCCGGCGCCAAGAAATGCGGGCACCAGGCCGGGAAGGTCCTGGTCGGCGTGGACGAGCAGATCAAGCGGCTGAGCGCGGCGCGCTTCCAGCTCGACGTCATGAAGGCGCCCGGCATCATCGTGGCCCGAACCGATGCCGAGTCGGCTACGTTCCTTGAGGGCCGCGCGGACGAGCGTGATCATCCCTTCATCCTGGGTGCCACCAACGTCGAGCTGCCCACCTATAAGGTCGGCTACCTCGCCATCCTGCGGAAGCTCCGCGAGCTAGGCGTCGACGACGCGCGCGGGCACTTGCTGTTCAAGATCTCCGCCGCGGAGTACGACGAGGCCGGCGACTGGCTGGCGCGGATGGGCATCATGCGCGTGCTGGAGGAGAGCGAGCAAGCCTTCCGTCAGGCCGGCGCGTCATCGGTCGACGCGCTGCTGGAGAGCATCGAGGCGCAGTACCTGGAAGCGTGGCAGTCCGAGGCCAACCTGATGAGCTACCCGCAGGCGGTCGCGGACGTGATCGACTTCCGCGCCGACGAGGGGGAGAGCTTCGACGTCAGCGCCGACGAGTGGCTGGCCTTCGCGAACCACACGTCGTTCCACGCCGCCCGGGCCAGGGCCAAGTCGATGGGCATCGATATCACCTGGGACTGCGAGGTCTCCAAGACGGTCGATGGTTACTACCAGGTGCAGGGCGGAATCGACTATGCGGTCGCCAGGTCGCTGGCGGTCGCGCCGTTCGCTGACGTGCTGTGGATGGAGACCAAGACCGCGAACCTGACCGACGCCCGGCAATTCGCCGAGGCCATCCACGCCGAGTTCCCCGCCAAGATGCTCGCGTACAACCTGTCACCGTCGTTCAACTGGGACACGACCGGTATGAGCGAAGAGGACATGCGGCGATTCCCCGAGGAGATCGGCAAGATGGGGTTCGTCTTCAACTTCATCACCTACGGCGGGCATCAGATCGACGGCCTGGCCGCCGAGGAGTTCGCCGCCGCTCTCAAGCAGGACGGCATGCTCTCGCTGGCCCGGCTGCAGCGCAAGTTCCGCCTGGTCGAATCGCCCTACCGGACGCCCCAGACGCTCGTCGGCGGGCCGCGGCTGGATGCGGCGCTGATGGCGTCCTCGGGCGGCACGGCGGCCACCAAGGCGATGGGCAAGGGCTCGACGCAGCACCAGCACCTGGTCCAGACGGAGGTGCCGAACAAGCTGCTCGAGGAATGGCTGGCGATGTGGACGAAGCACAATGACATTCCCGGCTCGCTGCGGGTAGGACTGCGCCCGCATACGGCAGGCTCGGAATTGCTCGAGCTCACCCTGTCCAGGCCCAGCGGGGAACAGGTTGCCAACATCATCTTCGACGTGATCGTGGACCGGCGGGGACGCAACCTGCTCTCGGTCCGTGACCAGAACACCTTCGACGTGACCCTGCGGCAGAAGCGCCTGATGACGCTGAACCACCTGTTCCTGGTCCACCGCTACAAGATCCGGTCGGTCCATTACGTCAGCCCGACCGACGACAACCGCTACCAGGCCCAGAAGATGCGGACGCACGGCCTGTACAGCGACGTCCACGACGAGGTTGGCGACGTCATTGTCGCGGACGTGAGCGCGGACGGCGTCAGGGCCCTGCTCGCGCCCGACCGGGACCGCCTGAACGCCCTGATCCAGCGGAAGTACCCGTACGCGTCCGCCGGTGTCGACGCGCAGATCCCGCACCAGGCGGGCCAGGGCTAGCAGGTCCGAACCTGGACCGCCCGGTCCTGACGGATCAGGCAGGTTGATGGCAGAGTGGGTCCGATGGACGGTTTTGCGCAGCCCGGCTTCGAGGGCGTCGCGCGCCTGTTCGGGCGGCAGCTGCGGCGCACGACGGGCGGCGCGGCCGTCGCCGTCTACTTCCGCGGCGAGCTGGTGGTCGATCTGTGGGGCGGGCGCCGCAGCGCGGACGAGCCGTGGCAGCGGGACACGCTCGCGATGTGCTTCAGCACGACCAAAGGTGCTGTCTCGGCCGCATTGCACCTGCTTGCCGACCGGGGACAGCTCGACTATGACGCGCCGGTTGCTGAGTACTGGCCGCGGTTCGCCCAGGCCGGCAAGGAGACGGTCACGGTGCGGCACGTGCTCACGCACTCCGCTGGCCTGCACCGGATGCGGACGCTTGTCGACAGCGCGCACCGGATGCTCGACTGGGAGTACATGGTCGGGGCGCTCGAGCGTGCTGAGCCGGCCTACGAGCCTGGCAGCCGGCACGGTTACCACGCGCTCACCTACGGCTGGCTGGCCGGGGAGCTGATCCGCCGGGTGTCGGGACGGCCGATCGCGCGGTTCGTCGACGAGGAGCTGGCCCGCCCGCTCGGCCTCGACGGGCTGTATGTCGGGTGCCCGCCCGAGCAGCGCGGCCGGATCGCGCCGCTCGCCCCGATGGCTGCCCCGGTCGGCCGGAGACTCGGCCTGCAGCCGGGCGCGGTGATGGGCGGCCCGGTCGGCCGGATTCCCGCGATGCTGGGGCTGCCGGTCAGCCCGCGGCGGTTTGTCAACGCGCTGCTGCCGCGCGGCATCGAGGACGTGCTGTGGGGGCCGGAGGTCATGGACGCCGAGATCCCGGCGGCGAACGGATTCTTCACCGCCAGGTCGCTGGCGAAGCTCTACGCGGTGCTGGCCGGCGGCGGGGAGGTCGGCGGCGTGCGGCTGCTGTCGGCTGAGACCGTCAGGCAGGTAGGGGTGGTGCACGCCCGCGGCCCCGATCTCGTCCTCGTTCTGCCGATGGGCTGGCGGCTCGGCTACCACCGCGCGTTCACCACGCGGGGCGCGGTGCCCGGCGGGTTCGGCCATTTCGGGTTCGGCGGGTCCGGCGGGTGGGCCGACCCGCGGCACAACCTCGCCGTGGCGATGGTATGTAACCGCGGTGGCGGCACGCCGATCGGCGACCTGCGCCTGGCGGAACTTGGCTCAGCCGCCTATCGCGCGGCATCTGGCCGCGGGCCTACAATCGCGCAGAAAGGGTGATGGCATGGATGATCCCGCAGGCCGATTCCTCAACCTGATTCACGATCTTGAAGAGGTCAGGGACGCGCTCACGCCGGTGCGCGCGCACGCGGATTTTGACCAGACGACCCTGCAGGTCTTCTGGAAGAAATGGCCCGGTCTGTCCGAGTGGGCCGGCTCGCTGTGGATGATGCTCTCGGAGGAACTGGCCGGGCCGACCACGCCCTATGACGACGCCGAGCTCGATGAGGTGGGAGGCAGTGATTAAGACGCGGCGACACCGGGAGCGACGGCCATGACGGTTCTGCGCGATCTGATGAACACCAACGTGGCGGCGACGACGGCCGACGCGTCCGTGGCCGCGGCGGCGGCGGTCATGGTGGCGGCGGACGTGGGGTCCGCCGTCGTCATGCAGGGGCCCTTCCTGGCCGGGATTCTGACCGAGCGCGATGTCCTCCGGTCGGCTGCATCGGGGGCGGACCTGTCCGCTTCAGCCGTATCGGAGTGGATGACGGCCGATCCCCAGTCCGCCAGCCCGGAAACCTCGGTCGAGGACGCGGCCGAGATTATGTTCAGGAACGGATTCCGCCACCTCCCGGTCGTGGATGGCCGGACGGTCTGCGGCGTGGTCAGCCTCCGGGATCTCTTCGCGTCCAGAATCCGGCGCCCGCTCGCGCGCTGAGCTGACCTCGCGCCGAACAGCCGCCGGTCACCCGCGGCCTGGCGAGCTGATGCCGAACCGCTCGGCCACCTGCGGCGGCACGTGGGTGAGCGGGTTGCGCGCGGCGTGGAGGCTGGTGAGCCCGGGCATCGTGGCGAGCCACGCGGGCAGTTCGCTGATCTGGTTGTCGGACAGGAACAGCGTGGTCAGCGCGCTCAGCCCAGCCAGGCAGGCGGGCACCTCGGTGAGCTGATTGCCGTGCAGGTAAACGGTCGCGAGGCGGTGCAGGTTTCCGATGCTGTCCGGCAGGGCGGTGAGCCGGTTGTCTTGGCCATCGAGCCTGGTGAGCCGGGTCAGCCTGCCGATGCTCTCCGGCAGCGTGGTTAGCTCGTTGCCGGCCACATTGAGCCAGACCAGCTCGCTCAGCTCAGCGACCGCGTCGGGCAGGCTGGTGAGCCGGTTCAGGTACAGGTGCAGCTCGGTCAGGTGCGTCATCGTCCACACCTGCTCGGGTATCTCGCGCAGGTAGTAGCCGTGCAGGTCCAGCTCGGGGGTACGCCACCTCATCGCGCCGGCGATGCGGTCCTGCGGTGACCGCCACGCGGTCACGCTGTCCCAGTAAGCGCCCTGGCTGTCCCCGTCGCCGCTCACGCACGTCCGCCCATCGCGGCCACGTTACCGATCTGGGGTATGAGCAAGAATGGCCGGGGCGGCGCGGCAAGGGGGGAGCGGACTGATGGTGACTTCGGGCCAGCGGGTCGGCACGCTGCTGTCGGTCAACGTGGGCCTGCCGAAGGACGTCACGTGGCACGGCAAGACGGTGCACACGGGAGTCTGGAAGCAGCCTGTCAGCGGGCCTGCGATGGTACGGCGGCTGAATATCGACGGTGACGGGCAGGGGGATCTGGCCGGGCACGGCGGTGAGCAGCGGGCGGTGTTCGTCTATCAGATTGCGTCATACCGGTACTGGCAGAATCAGCTCGCCCGCGCCGACTTCGGCCACGGGCAGTTCGGTGAGAACTTCACTGTCGAGGGCCTGGCCGATGACGAGGTCTGCATCGGCGATCGCTACCGGATCGGCGACGCGGTCTTCGAGGTGACTCAGCCCCGGGTCACCTGCTACCGGGTCGGGATGCGACTCGATGATCCCCGGATCCCGGCTCTGCTGGTATCCCATCACCGGCCCGGGTTCTATTTCCGCGTGCTGGCCGAGGGCGCGGTGGAGGCCGGGCAGGAGATCATCAAGCTTGCCTCAGGGCCGGAGGGCATGACCGTCGCGGAGACCGACAGCCTGCTTTACCTGCCCGGGCACCCCCGCCAGCAGCTTCTGCGCGCGCTGCGCATCCCGGCGCTCAGCGAGGGCTGGAAGACCTCGTTCCGCGAGATGGTAGCGCCGCAGGGTGCGGGCGGCGGCAATGCCGGCCTGACCGAGGCGAGCCCGCCGCCGGCGTGGCCCGGCTTCCGCTCGCTCACCGTGGCTGCCGTGACCAAAGAGAGCGACTCGATCATCTCGATCGAGCTCGCGGATCCAGGGGGCGCTAGCGTGCCGCCCGCGCTTCCGGGACAGTTCCTGACGCTGCGGCTGCAGCCCGACCCGGCTGGCCGGCCGCTGCTGCGCAGCTACTCGCTGTCCGGGCCGCCTGGTGCCGATCGGTACCGGATCAGCATCAAGCGGGAGCAGCACGGCGCCGGGAGCCAGTTCCTGCATACCCGGGTGCGCGAAGGTGACGTCCTTGAGGCGGCGGCACCCCGGGGGGCCTTCATCCTCCGCCCGGGAGCGAATCCGGTTGTGCTGATCAGCGCGGGCGTCGGTGCGACGCCGGTGCTGGCCATGCTCCACTCGCTAGCCGCGTCCCGCTCGGCCCGCGACATCTGGTGGCTGCATGGCGCCCGCAGCCGGGCCGACGAGCCCTTCGCGGCCGAGTCCCGGGCGCTGCTGGCCGCCCTGCCCGCTGCGCACCGCCGCATCTGCTACAGCAGGCCCGGCCCGGGGGACCTCCAGGGCCGTGACTATGACCTGGCCGGCCGATTGTCGGCCGCCGTCATCGCGTCCCTGGAGCTGCCTCGCGACGCCGAGGCATACCTCTGCGGACCGTCGCCATTCATGGCCGATGCTTCCGCCGCGCTGGTGGCGGGCGGCTTGCAGGCCGCCCGCATCAGGACCGAGGTCTTCGGTCCCGGACCCGCGCAGACACCCGGCATCGCCGCGGCGGCGGCCCGCCCGCCGCACCCGCCGGCCGGACCGCCTGGCCGCGGCCCCGCGGTCTCGTTCTCGCGCAGCGACCTGACCGCGGCGTGGGATCCCGGATTTTCGAGCCTGCTCGAGTTCGCCGAAGCCTGCGACGTGCCGGTGCGCTGGTCCTGCCGCACCGGGGTGTGCCACAGCTGCGAGACGGCGGTCATGGCCGGCGCGGTCAGCTACGATCCGGATCCTGTCGACGAGGCCGCCGACGGCAGCGTGCTGATTTGCTGCTCACAGCCGAGCGAGGACCTGGTCCTCGACCTGTGAAGCGCCACCTTGATGGCAGTCCTCCCGCCGCTGATTCGCTGGCCGCCTGCATTCCGGCTCGCAGCACGGACGCGTTCAACCCAGCGCCGGAAGAAAGGCTCGGGAATGGCAACCAGATGGCCTGCGGCGGTCGTCCAAGCTGTCGGTGCAGCACGTGAGATCTGTGGAGGTAGTGGCGATGGCCGACGGAATGCAGGACAGGCAGCAGGTCAGGCAGGGCTGGCGGGTCAGGCAGGGCTGGCGGGCGGCGGCCGCGGTGGCGGTCGCGGCGGCTGCGCTCGGGTCGGTCGGCGTCGCCCAGGCGTCGCCGCTCGCGACGACGAGCGGATCGTCGGCCGCGGGCAGGGTCGGCGGCACCGGGCCAGCGGCCGGCTTCGGCTATGACGGATCTGGTGCCCCGGCCGGCTGGGCGCCGGTGCCGTACCGGCGCGCGCAGCTGTCGGTGCCCGGGCTATGGCTGGTCGAGACCCCCGGGCAGGTATCGTGCGACCCGCGGTCCAAGGGGATGATCTTCGCGGGCAGCCGACCGCGGATCCCGAAATCGGTGACGGGCTGCAGCCTGACTGCCAGTTTGGCCTGGATCGTTCCCGCCGGGCACATCCCGCGGGGACTCATTCACCACAAGCCCAGCGCCGTGATCCACGGCATCCGGGTCTACCGGCTGTCCGCGGCGCCGGGGTCGGTGCGCTATCTGGTGCCGGGTCTCGGCGTGCGGGTCGGGGCCCGCGGGCCGCTGGCTCGGCGGGTGCTGGCCACGCTGACCCGCTCGCCGCTGTCGGTCGTGCTGGGGCGCGGCCCGTCAGGCCCGGTGCCCGCGAGATGGGTCTGGCGGCGATTCGGCGGCGTCCGGTTCGCGGTCCCGCGTTCCTGGCGGCTGCTGCGCCAGCATCAGTGGGCCACCTGCGGCACCGGGATCGTGCCGGGCTCGCTGCTGCTGGTCGACGCGACCCGCCCGCCGGCCGCCCTGCCGTGCCCCTATCCGTTCCCCACCGCTGCTGACGAGAAGGGCCAGCCAGGCCTGAGCGTGGTGACCGGGAAGTATGCCGCCAAGTCGGTTGGCGAGCACTTCGCCCGCTGCCTGGTGCGCCGCGGCGAGCGGATCTGCCTGTCGTCCGTCACCGGGCAGGGCGGCTTCACTGGCGGCGCGCTGATCTTCTCGGTCGCCCGGCCGCACCAGCACGCCGCGTCGTACTTCCTGCTCGGGCTGTCGGGATCCGGGACGCTCGCCAGGGCGATCTTCGGCTCGATCAGGGCCGCCGGCTAGCTGTTCTGTCCGGCACGCGGCTAGCCGATACTTAACTCGTGACCCAGTCTTCCTCCCCGATAGACCGTGTTCTGGCTGGCCTGCGCGAGGCCGGGTATCTCGCCGACACGAATACGGGCACGGTCGTGCACCTCGCGACCGAGCTGCGCAAGCCGGTTCTGGTCGAAGGTCCCGCCGGGACCGGCAAGACGCAGCTGGCCAAGAGCGTCGCGCTGGCCGCGGGCAAGCGGCTGATCCGGCTGCAGTGCTACGAGGGCCTCGACGAGTCGAAGGCCATCTACGAGTGGGACTACCGCCGGCAGCTGCTCCAGCTTCAGCTGCACCAGGGCACATCGACCGCGGATCTGGACGCGGCCGGCGTGTTCGGCGAGGAGTTCCTGCTCAGCCGGCCGCTGCTGGCCGCGATCCGGTCCGCCGACCCGGTCGTGCTGCTGATCGACGAGGTCGACCGGCTGGACATCGAGAGCGAGGCGCTTCTCCTCGAGGTGCTGTCCGAGTACCAGGTGTCGATCCCCGAGCTCGGTACCGTGACCGCGACGCACATCCCGCAGGTCTTCCTGACCTCGAATAACAGCAGGGATCTGTCTGAGGCACTCAAGCGCCGCTGCCTGTTCCTGCACCTGGGCTACCCCAGTCAGGAGCGGGAGGCCGATATCGTCCGGCTGCATGTCCCCGAGCTGCCCGGCCATCTCGCCGCCGAGATCGCGGGGCTGGTCGCCCTGTTGCGCCAGGCTGACCTGAAGAAACCGCCGTCGGTGGCCGAGTCCCTGGACTGGGCCAGGACCCTGCTCACGCTGGGCGCCGCCGACCTGACCGACGACCTGATCAGGCAGACCCTGTCCGTGCTGCTCAAGTACGAGCGCGACATCGACACGGCAGTCGTCGAGCTGCGGATCTGACCGTGCAGGGCATGCTGGCCGGCCTCGTCGACGAGCTGCGGAGCGTGGGCATCGCGGTCTCGGTGGGCGAGCACCTGGACGCGGCGCAGGCGCTGTCGGCGATCTCGCTTCAGGACAAGGAAGTCGTCAGGACCGCGCTGCAGTGCGCGCTGATCAAGAACACCGAGCAGCTCGAAGCGTTCGACCTGATCTTCGACCTCTATACCGCGGGGGCCGCGCCGCCTGGCGCGGAGCTGCTCGCCGCGATGAGCGACGCGGAACTGCGCGACACCCTGCGCGCCGTGATCGGCTCGGATGACGCGCAGGTCAGACGGCTGCTGGCCGAGGAGTACGGGCGGAGATTCGGCGGCCTGGAGCCCGGCCGCGCGGTGGCGGGCGTGTTCGCCCAGATCTACGCGGAGGAGGCCGCTGGCCTGGGCGCCATCCGGGATGACCTGCTCGCTGACCCGCAGGCCCTGGATGACGGAAGCGGCCTGGGCGGCGGCGGGGCAGGCGGTGCCGGAGCCGGCGGCTCCGGGGGCCGGGGGAGTGGCGGCGGGTCAGGCGGTCTGGCCGGCCGGCTGAGGCAGGCCCGGGCGGACCGGGCGATCGAGGCCTTCCGCGCCGACCTCCGGGCCGCTATCCGGCGCACCCTCGTGGCCGACCGCGGCGCCCGTGCGGTCCGGGCCACGATGCGGGTGCGGCTGGCCGAGGACATCGACATCGTCACGGCGTCGGCCGCCGAGCTGGCGGCGATGACCGAGGCGATCGGGCCGCTGGTGCAGCGGCTCACCTATGTCCTGGCGCAGCTCGCCGTGCACCGCAAGCGCAAGCTGAGCATCCGCCGGACGCTGCACGAGTCAATGGGCACAGGCGGGGTGCCGTTCCGGCTGGTCACCGAGCCCGCCCGGCCGCCGAGGCCGGAGATCGTCGTGCTCTGCGACATGTCAGGCTCGGTGGCGTCGTTCTCGCGGTTCACGCTCGACCTGCTCGTGGCCCTGGACAGCAGGCTCAGCAGGCTGCGGGTGTTCTCCTTCGTCGACGGGCTGGCGGAGATCACGAACCTGGTCCGCGAAGCCCGGGCCGGCGGCCGGCTGATCGACCCGCGCGCCGCAGCGGACGGCGCGATCCGGCTGAACGGCAGCTCGGACTACGGCTGGGTACTGCGCGAATTCGCCACTGCTCACGCGCACCAGCTGTCCAGGCGCTCGGTCGTCCTGGTGATCGGCGATGCGCGGAACAATTACGGCGACCCGGCCGTGTCCGCGCTCGCCGAGATCGCGGACCGGGCTGGCCAGGTGTACTGGCTCAACCCGGAGCCACGCCGGTACTGGAATGACGGCGACTCGGTGATGGGCAAGTACGCCCCCTGGTGCGGGCAGGTCAGGGAGTGCCGCACGCTGCGGCAGATCGCCGACTTCGTCCAGTCCCTAGCCACAACAGCTCGCTAGCCCGCCCCGGTCCCGCCCCGCCCCGCCCCCGGGCCAACAACAGCGGTGGGCCACCGCCGTTGCTGTATCAACAGCGCTGGGCCATCGCTGTTGATCAGCACGCGGGAGCGGGCCAGGGCCACGCGGCGGGGCGGCTAACATGCGGTTAGGGTCAAGCATGGACCAGGCACCGATCCCGGGCGGGGAGCTGAGCATCGTCCCGGCGAACGAGGCGTCGTGGCCGGACCTCGTCGCGATCTTCGGCACCAGCGATTACCCCGGCCGGTGCCAGTGCCAGCGGTTCAAGGTCCTCGGCTGGATCTGGCGTGATTCCACGCCGGAGCAGCGGACCGCGATGCTCCGGGCCCAGACCGCCTGCGGGAACCCGGACGCGGCGGCCACGAGCGGGCTGGTGGCCTACCTGGACGACGAGCCGGCCGGCTGGGTCGCGGTCGAGCCGCGGACCGCGTACCCCAAGCTGCGCACCTCGCGCGTCCCGTGGAGCGGCCGGGACGAGGACAAGGGCGACGACGGCGTGTGGGCCGTGACCTGCTTCGCGGTCCGCAAGGGCTTCCGGGGCCGCGGTCTGACCTATCCGCTCGCCCGCGCCACGATCGGCTTCGCCCGCGAGCGCGGCGCCCGGGCGCTCGAGGCGTACCCGATGATCACCCACCCGGGTAAGGAGATCACCTGGGGTGAGGTGCACGTGGGTGCGCGCCAGGTCTTCGAGGACGCCGGGTTCGAGGAAGTCAGTCACCCGACGGCCCGGCGCGTGGTCATGCGGATCGACTTCGGATAGGGCAGCGGCCCTGACCCGGCTGCGCTACTCAAGATCAGCCGGCGGCTCCGCCGGCGAGGTGGGTGCCCCGTCGCTGCTATATATGGAGGATGTCGATCGCGAGCCTTCAACACCAACTCCGCGAATTTGCTGCCGCTAGGGACTGGGAACAGTTTCACTCGCCTAAGAATTTGGTGATGGCGCTTGGAGGCGAGGTGGGCGAGCTTACGGAGATCTTTCAGTGGCTCTCTCCCGAGGAGTCCGCTGAAGTTATGACGCAGGCTGCCAGCGCCGGAAAGGTTCGCGACGAGATGGCGGATGTTCTCGCCTATCTCCTGCGGCTCGCTGATGTCCTGGATGTGGATCTTGAAAGCGCCCTAGTAGAGAAGATCGTTAAGAACGCGTTGAAGTACCCGGTCGATACTGCGCGGAGTGTTGCAACAAGGTACACGGACTTGTCCGGCGACCACGAACTAAATGAATGAGTCTGCCTAGTCCAAGATACACAGAACTGGCTTACCTGATCAGGCTGTGAAGCAGGTCGCGAGTCTCTGGGTCGGGCGAATAGATGACAGTTCCGACCATGCCTCGGGTGAGCAGGACCTTGTAAACGTTGCGAATAAGCCGCCCGAACTCATGCTCCTTGACCTTCGCCTGGTTGCGGAAATCAGGGTCCTTGTTCGCCGATCTGATGACGGCCCAGTCGTTGTGACGCCACACCAGATCCGGTCCGATGATGACGCCGTTCCAGTCGTATTCGAAACCCTGGGCCGTGTAAACACATCCAACCTGGCCGAAACCGGCAGGGTCGGTGGCCCAGAGGGCAGACGGCGGTGCGCCGCCAACGGCCCGCTGTCCCTTTAGATTCCAGGGTCGGGCCCAGTCGTCGATGATGACGTCAGCTTCGAGCGATCCATCGGGTCGCGGGTCACTCCACGGCCAGCAGTATCCAGCTGCAATTCGGGCACCGAAGCCCGCATCTAGCTTCGTTCGCAGCAGGTGCTCCATCTCCTGTGGAGTATCTGCGACTCGCACGCTGAATGCGGGGTCGCCAATCCAGTCCAACGGTCCGCCACTGGCCAGGCCGAGCAAACGTACCACCCACTGCAGGTACTCCTCGCTGCCCCCGCACCGGAAGTGAGCGTCAAGCGCGATCTTGTAAACGGCCAGCCCCGCATTCTTCGCGTGCCTCTCGATGTCTTCGACCGTACCCATTTCGCCAGGCCGCACGACCTGATGCTCGTCTAGCAGGAACACCGGCACGCGGGCCGCCGCGATCAACTCGTCGATCTGCGGCCGGTCAGTGCGAAGCCTGGCCGCGGTCCAGCGGTTGGCCGAAGTCTCCCGGATCCGGTGGGCCTCATCAGCTATGAGGACTTCGAGCCCGTTGCGGTCCGCGTCCATGAAACTGTTGAAATACTTGAAAAGGCTCTGTGTGCGCGGCGAGTTCCGGCCTGCCACCTTTCGCAAGGTCTGGGTGAACGACCTAGACCCGGTGGCGTGAATGACAGTACGTCCCTGCCTGGCCAGTTCGCCGAGCACGGACAGGGCGATCACGCTCTTGCCGCTACCTGGGCCGCCTGTCACGATGATGACGGTCTTGGTGTCACGGGCTCGGGCCGCCTCGGTAGCATGCAGGACTAGGTTGAACGCAAGCCGCTGCTGGTCGAGCAGGACGAATTGCTCGCGGTCGCGGATCTCGTCTGCTGCCACTGCCAGCAGCTGCCGGCTCGGTGCGGCGCGGAGTCCTTCGAACGCATCCGCGTACGGAGCTCCGGGTACTCCGTTCGTCAGCCGTGACCGCAGGAAAGCCAGGAACTCACCTCGCCGCTGGCCCGTGAACATTCGCGCATAGCCGGATTCTGGAAGCTGCCGCAGCGGCGCCACCGAGTGGTCGGTGGCGTTGTGCAAGTAGGCCACACCCGAGACGGAGTCGTCGTTGTCCTGCAGGCCTGGCAGGAAATCTACGAGGTACTGGCAGTACCCGCGCACCTGCTCGAGCGGATGAAGCAGGGGCTGGTTGCCATAGGCACCCACCGTCACAAGCGCCGGATCGTCTTCGTACAGATCCGCGTCACTCCACTGCTTGAGCTCCACCACGACATATGAGGGAGAGCCGGTGCGGGGGTGGCGGCCGGCGACGATCGCGTCGATACGGCAGCTGCTCAGCGGCAGCCGATGCTCAAGCAGGACCTCAGCGTCCCCGAGGCCGGCCTCGACCAGATCATGAGCGAGTACCGGGATGCTGCGGGACCAGGAGCGAGCTTCGCCGGGCGAAGGACGGGGCGATCGCCCGAACAACGTCTGCTCGAACATCAGCTCAGCGACACTGCCCGTGTCAGCCAGCGCGGCCAGGCTGGCGGCCGAGCGGCGGATCAATGCCAACGGACCGGCTCCCGCGCAGACGAAAAGATCGCGCGGGTAGGGGCATGTCCGGTTCGGCCAGTCGTCGTATCGCGGAAGCCCGTCGGGCCGCAGTTTCGGCAATCCTAGCCGGGACGTTCGGCGGACTTAGACGCTGGCGCGTGGCAATCAGGTGACTCCCTCAGTCCGTCCAGGATTGTCTGGCCCATCCTCGGTTCGATCAGGACAGCCCGGCACTGGTTACGATCGAGGACATGATTTCGCCCGATGAAGCGGAGGAGATCGCCGGCCGGATGGCGGCGGAGTCGATCGCGGCCGGTGATCCGACGGGGTGGTTCGAGCGGCTCTACGCGGCAGCCGAGGCGGGCGAGACGGCGGTGCCGTGGGACCGGGGCGAGCCGAGCCGCTTCCTGACCCAGTGGGCGGTGACCCGCGCTCCAGCCGGCGCGGGCCAGCGCGCGGTGGTCGTCGGCTGCGGGCTCGGCGAGGACGCGGAGTTCGTCGCGGGCCTCGGCTTCGCGACCGTCGCCTTCGACATCTCGCCGACCGCGATCGCCGTCGCGCGCCGCCGGTTTCCCAGATCGACCGTGCGGTACCAGGCCGCTGACCTGCTCAACCCGCCGCCGGAGTGGCACCAGGCCTACGACCTGGTGGTCGAGAGCCTGATCCTGCAGGCGCTGCCCGATCCTCCCAGGCGCGAGGCTATTGACCGGCTCGGCGGCCTCGTCGCGCCGGGCGGGACCCTGATCGTCATCGCCCGGGCCCGCGAGCCGGAGCAAGCCGTCCAGGGTCCGCCGTGGGCGCTGACCCGGGCCGAGATCGACGCCCTAGCCGGCGACGGCTTGGAGCCGGTCAGGATCGACGACATCACCGAGCCGCCGTGGCCGCGCCGGTGGCGCGCCGAGTTCCGCCGTCCGCTGCCCGGCTCAGCCTGAGCTAGCCGCCCGGCTGGTCGCGGGCTCCGCGCGTCGTGATCAGCGCTATTCCGGCGATGAATACCAGGCCGGCGCACAGGGCCGCGCCTAGATCATGCGGTGGCCGGGCCGGCCAGATCCATGGTGTCGTCAGCGCTGTGCCGTGCCACTGGGTGTACAGCGCGTACAGGCCAGGTACCAGATAGGCGATCGGGCCCGCCCAGGCGAGGGCGCCGCCGACGGCGGCCGCGCACAGCAGGCCGATGCCGGTCATCCCGGCGACGTTGCGCAGCACGGCCAGCGTGCCGCCGGCCAGGTGAGCGCCGGTTCCGGCGGCGGCCAGTACGCCGGCCGCCGCCGCGGTCAGGACCAGTGCGGAAGCGAGCCGCAGGACCGGCAGCCGGCGGCCGCCGGCACGCTCGGGCTCGCCTAGCGGGCTTGCGCTGGTGATGGTGATGACGGCCGCGGCCGCGGCCTCGAACACGAGCGGAAGCTGCAGCGCGCCGTAGGTGTCCCAGTGCCCGATGAGCGCCAGCCGCAGTCCGACGGCGCAGCCCGCTAGGACTGCTACCGCTGCGGGTAGCCGCCGGCTGATGGCGTACAGCCGGGCGAGGCGGATGCCGCTGTGCGGCACCTCCCTCGGCCGTGCCCGGCCGGCCTGCACGGCCGCGGTCCGCGCCTGGCGTGCCCGGACGGCCGTCATGGCAGCTGGGCCAGGGTGATCCGGCCGGCCCGGAGCGCGATCAGATGACGCACGAGCCAGGCGTGCCGAGCCGAGGCCGGCAGCTCGGCGAACCGCCGGGCCGCGGCGTAGACCGGCGTGCCGGGGGCCGCCGTCGGCGGCAGGCCGCCAACGGCGGCCGTGCGGCTCGCTCGTGATGCGGGGCGTCGTCCGGTCACGGCCGGCCTGGGACTGGGGACCGTCGCCGGCCGGCCGTCAGCCATCAGCGCGGTCATGACCGCGAGCTGCGCCTTGGATGCACCGGGGCCATAACCGATGACGCTGGCCAGGATGAGCGGGTCGGCGGCCGATCGCGTTTCGATGACCAGGCGGCTAGCGGATACGGGAGGTCCGAGCAGCTGGTCGGAAAGAAGCAGGTGGAAAACGGCGGGCGCGCCGCTGATGAGCGGGCCAGCCAGGCCCACGCCGACGGCGTTGCCTGTTTCCTGCCGGTAGGACGCGGCGGCCTGGCTGATCCGGGTCGGCGCGCCGGGCAGGCCCGCTAGCTCGCTGAGTACCGGCTGGAGTGCGGTAGCGAGGGCGGGCAGATAGCTCGCGTAGGCGGGGTTCACGCAGAGCGGGATCGCGGTCGGGCGGCACACCGGGGAGAACCGGATCGGCCGGTCGGTGGCCGCGTCGTGCAGGGCCGCAATGGCGATCATGCCGTGCGCGTCGAGCTTGCCGGTTCCGGCCAGCGCGACAGCGGTCCCGGCCGCGAGCAGCCCCGCGGCGGTCACGGCGGCGGCGCCCGCGCGCAGCCGTCGCCCGCCGGAACTCCCGGTCAGCATCAGTGCGGCCAGCACCGAGATGGTGAGCCCGAGCAGGAGCATCACCTGGGCGATGGCCAGGTCGGGAAGGTGAGGGTAGAAGGTCCCGACGCCGGTGTCCGGCCCGGTGTCCCAGGGGCCGGTGACGAGCGGTGAAACCTGCCAGTACGACTTGCTGCCGACGATCAGTTCCGTGCTCAGCGCGAGCACGAAGAAGGCGGCGAGCGCGGCGAGCGGCGCAGTGAACCGGCTGGGGATGAGCGTGCCGGCCGCGAATCCGATCGCGGCCAGGGCGGGCAGGCTGGCCGCCACCACAGCGACGGGCCACCAGAGCGGCCCGCCCCAGCTAGCCACGTGCGCGGTGGTCCCGTACAGGAGAGCCAGGCAGCACAGGTAGCCCGCCAGCGCCCAGCAGGTAGTGGCGGCCCAGGTGGCGAGCAGGCCGGCCCACCGCGGGCGGGCCGTCATCGTCACCAGGTCAGTGGTGTGGCGACGGGCGTCCCGCGATCCCATCCAGGCGGCCGCGCCGACGACAGGTGCGATGAAGACCAGCAGGGTGCCGCTCTGCATGCTCGCGGCCCGCACATTCCACAGTGGCGGCAGCGCCATGGCCTTGTGGTACGCAGTGATCCAGAACAGCGCGACGCAGACCGGCAGCAGCCACAGCATGGCGTTGTGGCGCAGCTCCAGGCGCATCAGCCGGGCCGCTCCCAGCCCGGGGCGGCGCGCCGCAGGCAGCTGCGGGCGGCCCGCAACAGCCGGGGCGGTCATGACCGTGCCGCCGCGAGGATGGCACTGTACCCGCGCTCGAGCGGCGCGTCGCCGACGCCACGCTCGCGGCCGCGGGCGGTCAGTTCGGCCGGCGTCCCGTGGAACACGATCTTTCCCTGATCAAGCAGCGCGACCTGACTGCAGGCGGCGCCGACGTCTTCCACCAGGTGAGTGCTGACCACGACGGTGGCGCGCTGGCCAAGATCCCGCAGCAGGCCGCGGAACGCCACCCGCTGCTCGGGGTCGAGCCCGGCGGTCGGCTCGTCCAGGAGCAGTAGCTCAGGCTCGTTGACGATCGCCTGCGCGATCCCCGCCCGCCGCAGCATTCCGCCCGACAGGGTGCGCAGCCGGGCCCTGGCCCGGCCGGTCAGCTCGACCCGCTCGATGGCGGCGGCCACGGCCGCCGGGACGAGCGCCGAGGGCATCTCCTTGAGCAGCGCGAAGTACTCCACGAATTCCGTCACCGTGAAGCCGGGGTAGTAGCCCAGGCTCTGCGGCAGGTAACCGAGCCGGCGCCGGATCTCCCGCCGCCGGGAGTCGGAACCCGGATCACGGTCGAGCAGCCTGAGCCGCCCCGAGGTCGGCGGGATCACCGTGGCCAGCATCCGCAGCAGCGACGTCTTGCCCGCGCCATTGGGACCCAGCAGTCCGAGAACTCCCGGGCCAGCCTGCAGGTCCACGCTGGCCACCGCCGTCGTGCGGCCGAATCGCAGGGCCAGGCCAGCTGCCTCTATGTTCATGACGTTCCTCCCGCAGTTCAGCCGACGCGAATGACGCACGCTGACGTGCTGCGGCTAACGCTGGCCGGCGCCGCGCCGCGGGTCGTGATACCAGGGAGGCGAATCCGCGGTCATACCAGCGCAGCAGCCGGGCCGGGGCGCAGCGCCAGCTGATACCCAGGTATGACCACGCGGGGGTGATGATCGGCCGGTCTCGACGACCTACCCTGAGATCGTGAAACGCCCTCGGAGTGCCGCGCGGATGTCCGGCCGGGCAACGGCCGTGAGCGGCACCCGGAGGTTCATCCGGACCGCCGCCCAGCAGGCGCGGCCGGGGCTCGTCCAGGTGCTGACGGGACCTGACACCGCTCCAGCGTGGAGATGGCGCGCACCGCAGGAGCGCCGCGCGGCGTACCTCGCGCTGGGCCTGGTCACGCTGGCCCTGTGCACTATCAACGTTGCCACCATGGGCGAGGCGGGCGGCATGCACGGGCTCCTGCCCAGGATCGGGCCTGCGCCAGTTGTCCAGCTGCCGCCCAGCCTGGGGCAGGAGATACTGGCCGTGGCGGTGGTGGCGCTGCTGCCGCTGGCGATTTGGCGGCCGCTGCTGGCCTGGCGCGTCGGGTGGCTGGCACTGCTGCTGACGCCGCTGGTACCGGCCGCCTGGTGGGGAGGGTGGCCCTGGGGTCCCCCGCAGCTGCTCGCGCTGCTCGTGGCGTTCTGCCTGGCCGGGATTCGTCTGCCACGGCCGGCGTTGTGGTGGATGTGGGCGCTGAGCCTCGTCCCGTGGTCGCTGTGGCTCACTGCGGACGTGCCGAACCTGAACGGCCCGATTGGCGCCACCATCGTGTTCACCGCCGCGACCATCGCGGTCGACAGCATCGGCTCCCGGCTGCGGGCCCAGCAGGCCCTGGCCGCGCAGACCAGGCGCACCGAGACCGAACGGGCGCGGCTGGCCGTGCTCGAGGAGCGCACCCGCATCGCGCGGGAACTGCATGACGTCGTCGCCCATCACATGTCGCTGATCGCGGTCCGGGCCGAGACCGCGCCGTATCGCCTCGGCGACCTGCCTGAGTCGGCCCGGGCGGAATTCGGCTCGCTCAGCGGGGCGGCGCGCGAGGCACTGGCAGACATGCGGCGGCTGCTGGGCGTATTGCGCTATGACCAGCCCGGCGGGCTCGCACCCCAGCCGCAGCTATCGGATCTGCCGGCCCTGGTCGAATCCGTTCGGCGGTCCGGGGTGTCGGTCGAGCTGTCCGTGCCGGCCGCGCTTGACCAGGTGCCGTCGGGTGTCGGGCTGTGCGCGTACCGGATCGTGCAGGAATCGCTGGCCAATGCCAGCCAGCATGCCCCAGGAGCCCCGGTCACCGTCTCCGTGGGCCACGGCGAGGACGCCGTGCGGCTCCGGGTGGCGAACGGGCCCGGCGACCCGGGCGCACCGCCCGCTGAGGACTACGGGCCCGGGCACGGGCTGACCGGAATGCGCGAGCGGGTGGGCCTGCTCGGCGGTTCCCTGTCGGCCGGCCCGGCCCCTGAAGGCGGTTTCGTGGTATCGGCGGTTCTTCCGCTCGGCAGTCCGGCATGACGGCCGGCAGGGACGAAGGCGGCCGCGTGAGCACCAGGTGCCTGATCGCCGACGACCAGGCGATGGTGCGCGAGGGTTTCGCAGCGGTGCTCGCGGCGCAGCCTGGCCTGCTGGTCGTGGGCCAGGCCCCGGACGGTGCCGACGCGGTCCGGCAGGCGGGGCGCCTGCGGCCTGATGTCGTCCTGATGGATGTCCGCATGCCGGTCACGGACGGGCTGCAGGCGACCCGCCAGATCCTCGGCGCGGCGGCCGGGCCGGCCCGGCCGCGAGTGCTCATGCTCACGACCTTCGACCTCGACGAGTATGTGTATGCGGCGCTGCGGGCCGGTGCCAGCGGCTTCCTGCTCAAGGACGCTACCGCCGCCGAGCTGGTCCACGCGGTCCGCGTGGTAGCGGCCGGGGATGCGCTGCTCGCCCCGTCCGTGACCCGGCGGCTGATCGCCGACTTCGCCCGGCGGCCGCGCGAGGACCCACCTCTCCCGGTCACGCTCGGCGCGCTCACCCACCGCGAGACCGAGGTGCTGAGCCTGATCGCCCGCGGTCTGTCCAATGCCGAAATCAGCGGCACCCTGGTTATCGCCGAGCAGACGACCAAGACGTATGTCGGGCGCATCCTGGCCAAGCTTGACCTGCGCGACCGGGCCCAGGCCGTCGTCCTGGCCTATGAGACCGGCCTGGTGACGCCGGGCGGATCAGGCGCCCCCCGGTAAGACAGGACACCCGGCTGGCAGTCCGGCTCGTCCTGACCAGGCCCGGTCGGCTCGGCGGGGAGCTTGCGGATCTCGTCGTCAGCCCGGACGATGCCGGAGACGACGATCTTGGCGTTCAGGCCGCGCAGCCGCAGCTCGCGGCCGACCCGGGAATTGACGAACCGGAGAGCGTCGTCGCCGAAGCGGGCGGCGAACTTCGCGCAGCCAAGGTGCGGCTGGCTGGTTACCTCGATGACGGCCGTTCCCAGGGCCAGGCGGGTGCCGGGCGGCAGGTTGGCGACGCTGAGGTCGAGGTCCGCGTAGAGCTGGTCACCGGCCAGCTGGCGCCGGCCCGGGCTCTGGGCGACGAGCAGCGCGGCCCGGGAGTTCATCACGGTGAGCTGCATATCCGGATGCGGCGACCGGTCCGCCGTGCGCGTGCTGCTGCGAAGCGGCCAGGTATCGCCCTCGAGCCCGGCCCGCGTGTCGAGCGCGGCCTCGGTGAGTACTTCCCGCTCGTCCACGGCCGGGCGGCGCACGATCAGCTTGACGGTGCCGCGATCCTGGGGGGATCGCCGTACCTCGTCAAGGCCCGCTTCGAGCTGGTCGGTGCTGAGATTCTCCACCTGGCCATGATCTCCTGACAGGACTCCTGGAGCGAATCCTTTCTTCACCCCAGGAAGGACGGTCGCCGCGGGCACGGCCGGGTCAGGTCGTGCGGTGAGATACGCCGGCGCGCAGGTCGCGAAGCGCTTCCGGGCCCGGGCCAGCCTTCTTGAAGTCCTTCTTGAACGTGTGCAGGCGCGCGGTCCGGTCGAGTGACCGGAGGCGAGGTCGAAGGCGCCCACGGCGGTGCTCAGCTGCCGGATCTTCTGGCGAAGCCCGGGCTCCGCGCTGACGTGCGCCTGCACGGCCTGCTCGTGGGTCAGCAGCGGTCCTAGCGTGGCGAGCGTCAGGTAGATGAACGGGGCCACCGACTGATCATCGACGTCGTCGGGCACCAGGCTCGACTGGTCGTAGTGCAGGTTAGCGGCGTCCAGGGCACCTGCACCCGGACGTGAGCGCGGCACCAGCGGCATTTCCCGTCCTCGTCCATTTCCAGCGGTGCGCCGCAGTTGGGACAGCTCGAGAACCGGCCCAGATTTCACGCCAGAAGTGATCGCAGTCGGCTCGCCTGGCCGCAAACGCCTGACCACGTGACTGCTCAGCGAGCCGCACCAGCCGCCGGGGCTTATGTCCCGCGCGAGATGATGACGATCATGAATGTGGTGCTGGCCCTGGTCCTGGCTGCGTTGGCCTTGCCGCCCGCGGTCTGCCGGGCGGCGGGCGGCCAGCCGCCCGATCCGGTGCCGAAGCTGGCCGCGCTAGCTCCGATTGCGACGTTGCCGGCGCTGGCCGCGGTGGCAGTCGCGGCGACCTACGCCTCCTGGATGGCGATCTTGCTGGCTGTTCCCGCCGTAGTGCTGGTGATCTGGCAGCTGCCACCGCCGAGACGGCCGGGAGCGGCCGCCAGCCACCCCCCGCGGCGCGGGGGCGACGACGGACCGCGGCCGCCTAGCCTGCGGCTGCTGACCATCAACGTTGAAGGCGGCCAGGCCAGCGCCGGATCCGTGGTGCAGTGCCTGCGCCGGCACCGCGTCGATCTGCTGGCCGCTCAGGAGCTGACCCAGGACATGGTGGGCCGGCTGGCCCAGGCCGGACTGACCAGTCTGCTGCCGTACAGCGAGGTGGCCGTGCGGCCCGGATATGCCGGGGCGGGGATCTGGTCGCGCTGGCCGCTGCTGCCGCTGCCGCCCGTTCCCGGCCTTGCCTTCGCGGCACCGCGGGGCACAGTCAGCGCCGGGGGGCAGCCGGTGACGGTTACGGTGGTGCACCTGCTGACGCCGATGCACCACCGGGAGCGGCGGTGGCGCGATGAGTTCGGCCTCCTTCGGTCAGCCCTCGCGGAGGTAGCGGGAGCCCAGCTGGTGGCCGGCGACTTCAACGCGACCAGGGACCATCGCCCTTTCCGGCAGCTCCTGGCGGACGGCTTCGTCGACTGCGCGGACGCCGCGCAGCGGCGGCGCTGGCCGGCCTTCACCTGGCCGTCAACGCGGCGATGCCGGCCGGTCATGCGCCTGGATCACGTGCTGGCCGCGCGGACCCAGTTCGTCGTGCGGGAGTCGCGGACCGTCCGCATACCGGGCACCGACCACCGCGGCGTGCTGGCCGTCGTCGAGCTGACCGGGACCGGCCGGGTTACCGTGGGAGCAGAGCACTACCGGAGGGACGACCTTGACGATGTCGACTGATACCGCAACCCCGGCCCCGTGCTACGCGAGCCCGGTTGACTACGACGCTTTCGGTTCGTACGGTCCTGGCCGCGGCTTCAGCCAGGGTCAGGCGTTCCAGCGTCCGCGCTACCGGTTCCAGGGCCGGATCACCGCCGACGGCTCGAGCGGGTACCGCGCCGAACCAGGCCGCTACCACCTGTACATCTCCTGGGGCTGTCCGTGGGCTCAGCGCACCGCCATCGTGCGGCAGCTGAAGCGGCTAGCCGGGGTGGTATCGCTGTCGTATGTGGACGACACCCGTGACGGGCGCGGCTGGGCCTTCCGCGAGCGGCGCGGCCCGGATCCGGTCAACGGCTTCACCTTGCTGGCGCAGGCCTATGAGGCGACCGAGCCCGGCTATGACGGGCACGTCTCGGTCCCCGTGCTGTGGGACCGGACGTCGAGCCAGATCGTGAGCAACAATTTCCCGGACATCACGATCGATCTCGGTACCGCGTTCGAGGCATGGGCCGACACATCGGTTCAGCTTTATCCCGAGCCGCTGCGGCCTGAGATCGACGCCCTGAACGACCAGGTTTACGCTCAGGTCAACAACGGCCCTTACCTGGTGGCCGGCGCGACCTCCAGGGACGACTACGAAGTCCTCCGGCACCGGATGATCGCGACCATGGACGAGCTTGACCAGCGGCTCGCGGCCAGCAGGTTCTTGTTCGGCCGCCAGCTCACCGAGGCCGACGTCCGGCTATGGCCGACGCTCGCCCGCTTCGATGCCGGCTACAACCCGCTCGCCGGGGTCAGCGAGCGCCGGCTGACCAGCTTCGCGAACCTGTGGCCCTACGCCCGCGACGTCTACCAGCAGCCGGCTTTCCGCGACACCACCGACTTCTCCTCCTTCGGCGGCCTGGTCCGCGGGCCCAGGCCTTCGTTCGTCAACGACGGGTCCTGGCGGATCAAGGTCGAGCCGTTCCTCGCCGACTGGGACGAGCCATCGGGCCGGGAGACGCTCGGCTGACCGACGTCGGTCACGAGGCGAACTTGCGGGCGGCCCGGGCCGCCGCGCACGGAGCGCACAACGGGACGCTGACATCGCCGAGCAGCTCGGAGCTGAACTGGCCGGTGACTACCGCGTCGAACGGCTCGCAGATGTCGTGGTCGCCCGGATGGGCTCGCGGGCACAAGCACAGGCACGGCCGCCGCGCGACGAGCTTCTCGGCGCGGTCGATCACGGCCCGGACCTCGGGACGGTTCGCCGCCTCCGCGAGCGCATCGATAGCCGGCCTGACCCGCTCCATCGCATCGGTGATGGCCTGCCCGACACGTCGGCCGACCTCCGCGAGCTTGTCGGCGAGCTCGGTGTCCTTGTCCTTGCTCACGCTCGCATCATCTCACTGCGAGCAGGTCAAGAGCCAGCCGCGAGGTGCCGGGCCAGGAACGCGAACGCCTTCTGCAGGGCGTCGGTCCGGTTCCCGCGTTTCGCCAGGCCGTGTCCCTCGTCTTCGTAGACCATTAGCTCGCACTCGACGCCGCGGCTGAGCAGCCCGGCATGGATCTGCTCGGCCTCGCTCAGGGGCACGCGCGGGTCGTTCGCACCGTGGATGATGAACAGCGGCGCCGTGATGTCATCGATCCTGGTCAGCGGCGACGCCGCGGTCAGGAACTCCCGATCGCCGGCCAGCGTGCCGTACTCGCGCTCGCGGTAGGCGCGCCGGTAGGCCGAGGTGTTCTCCAGGAAGGTGACGAGCGACGCGATCCCGACGATGTCTACTCCCGCGGCCCAGAGCGCGGGCTGGAACGCCAGGCCGGCCAGCACCATGTAACCGCCGTAAGACCCGCCCATGAGCGCCGCGCGAGCCTGGTCGAGGCCAAGCTCGGGCAGGTAGGCGTGCAGCGCGGCCAGATCGGCTACCGAGTCGAGCCTGCGGCGCCCGTCATCAGCCGAGTACCACCGCTTGCCGTAGCCCGTCGAGCCGCGGACGTTCGGCACGAGCACGGTGTGCCCGGCCGCTGCCAGCGCCTGTACCTCGATGCGGAAATCGTCCCGGGCCTGGCTCTCCGGACCGCCATGTACGTGCACGACGGCGGACCCGCCGAGACTGTTTCCCGACGCTTGCGCGGCCGGGCGGTACACCAGGCACGGGATCAGCTCACCGTCCTGGGCGGGGACCTGATGACGCTCCGGGCTGGCGGTGGGCTGGCCATCGAGGCGTGCGGCCGAGTGGGTCAGCAGGGCCGGCACTGCGGACAGTCCCCGGCGCCGGTCGTCGGCGGGACTGGCGGCGGGCTCGCTGCGCCGCCGGATGGCGAGCAGGACGTCGCTCGGCATGCTGGCGCCGCTGACCGTCATGGCGATCGCACCGGCGTCCGGTGCCCAGACCGGCTCGGTGCGGCCGAGGCTGCCCTGGGCGGGTAGCGGCAGGTCGCATAGCCGCTCCCCGCTGGCCGTCTCGTGCAGGGCCAGCGCGGACGCGCCGTCGTCGTTGCGCTCGATCAGGACGACCGATCCGTCCGGGGCGGGCCATCCGGTCAGGTCGGCGTCCTGGTCGGCGGTCAGCCACGTCCGCTGCCCGGTGGCGAGGTCGTGGCGGGCCACGGCGACGAACTCGCGGTCGTAATTGGAGCTGAAGTAGAGGGCGTCGCTCTCGGGCGACCACGCCAGGGCGTGGTTCATGGCCGGGGCGTCGGCGGGCGTGATCTGCGCCTGCTGCTCCTCGCCCGCGGCCGCGGTGAGGTCGACCAGCACGACATGCGCGGCATTCGCCGTCACGGCGGAGAACACGACCAGTGCCAGCCGCCGGCCGTCGGGTGAGATCGCCGCCTCGCCGAACATGTGGTCGCCGAGCCGCAGCGTCCGCTCGCTGCCGTCGGCCAGATCGCGGATCACCGGGTCGAAGGCGACTCCGTTCCTGCGGTTGGTGAAGTAGCAGATCTGGCTGTGCGTGACGTCGGCGAGAAGGTGGATATACCGCGGGTCGCGCACGAGTGGCTCGAGCGCGTCAAGCTCAGCCGGGCGACCTGCGGGCGGCGGGATCGAGAGCACGGAGAGCTGGTGCCGCTCGTTGCCGCCCTCGTCGTGCGACACGATCACTGCGCGCTGGCCCGGCAGGTAACGGCCGCTGCACGCGCCGGGCAGCGAGGTCAGCCGCGTCACGCTGCCGTCGGGCAGGATCTCGATGAGCTGCATCGAGCCACTGTCGTCGCTGCCCGCGAGCACCCGACCGGAAGAGTCCAGGTCGAAGCTGACGTACTGCCGGACATCAAGCAACTTAGCCAGATCAAGTGCCATGACAGAACACTCGCACAGTCAGGCCCGGGCCGTCAGGCCCGGGCCGTCAGGTCGCAGCCATGCGGGCGTGGTCAGATCATCAGCCCGAGGCCGCCGTCGACGACCAGCGTCTGACCGGTCGCGTAGCGGGTGGCGATGAGCGCCAGGCACGCCTCGGCGATGTCGTCCGGGGTGGCCACCCGGTGCAGCGGCGCGACCAGCTCCACGCCTGCTTTCCGCTCCTGCCAGTCCTCGGTCCACGGTGTCGCCACCAGCCCGGGCGCGACGGCATTGACCCGTACCCCGTCCCCGGCGTGCTTGGCCAGGATGGCGGTGAGGTGATTGAGCGCGGCCTTGGACACGGCATAGGGCAGGGAACTGCCCGTCTGGCGCACCCCGGCGACCGAGGTGATGTTGACGATCCAGCCGTCGTCGGCGCGGCGCAGCAGCGGGAGAGCAGCCTGGCTGACCAGAAAAGTCCCGATCACGTTGGTGCGCAGCACCTTCTCCCAGTGATCCACGGTCACGGAGTCGATGTCAGGCAGCGGCACCTCGACGGTGACGCCGGCGTTGTTGACCAGGCCGTCGAGCCGTCCCCACCGCTGCTCGGCGGCGGCGACGAGCGCGGCGCCGGTGGCCGGGTCGCCGATGTCGCCCTGGACGTACACCGCGTCACCCAGCTCGGCGGCGATGCGCGTGCCCGCCTGCACTGACGACGCCGAGTTGACGACGATCCCGGCGCCGAGGCCGGCCAGACGGCGGGCGATGGCCGCGCCGATGCCGCTTGATGCTCCCGTGACGATCACAGCCTGGCCGGCCAGGTTCATGCTGGTTCCCTTCAGCGGTCGGGCCGGGTTTCGAGCCGGGTCACTTGGTCCTGCGTGAGCCGCAGGGCGCCGGCGGCGACGTTGGCGACCAGGTGGTGGGGGCCGAAGCGGCGGTAGCAGGAAAGGAGGTCACCGGCCGACTCTAGCGGGACCCGGGTCCGGAACTCATTGCGTTCGCGGCCGGGCCGGAACCGGGACGTAGCTGGCGAGGTCTTCGTCGGGCAGCGTGACCGTGCGGCCGGTTTCTGCGGATCGGTAGAGCGCCATCAGGGCTTCCATAACCGCGGCGCCGTCGTGGAAGGTTTCCTCCGGTACCTGGCCGCTGCGGAATGCCTGGACCATGTGCCGGTTCTCGGCCACATAGCCGTAGAGCGTCGCCTCGTCCTCGACGACCGGCATGAGGCCCTGCTCGGCGTTCTGCTTCTCGACCAGGTCCTCGCCGGCCTGGCCCGTTACCTCGCGGGACAAGAAGACCCTCAGCCCCGTGCTGAGCGTGCTGATCTCGAGCGCGTACTCCGGTCCGAGCAACTCGATCTGGATCCGCAGCCCGGGGCCGACATAGGCCCACGAGGTGCTGGCCTCGACCAGCAGCACGGCACCTTGCGGGTCTCGCAGCGTCAGCGTCCCCCGGGCGAAATCCTCCGCCGGCCTGGTGGCGTAGTCGACCGCCTCGCCCATGGTCTCGCGGAGCCGGGCGATGTAGCGCGGCTGGGTCCATTTCAGCGACGCGACGGTGCCGCTGGCGGACTCGAGCCGCAGCGAGGTGCGCGGCTGGCCCGGCTCCGTGAGCAGGAAGCGGGCGACCTCGAAGCTATGGCAGAGCATGTCAAGCAGCACCCCGCCGCCCTGGCGCTCGGCCTGCCAGAACCACGCCGCGTGCGGGCCGGAGTGTTCCTCGGAGGCACGCGCGAGGTACGGGCGGCCGCTGGCCGCGGCGGCCCGCCGCCAGATGATCTCCTTGCCGCGGCGCACGCTGGGAGCGAACACCTGGTTCTCCAGGTAGCCGTGGTTGAGCCCAGCCTGCTCGGCCAGCCGCACCAGCTCGCGTGCCTCGGCTAGTGTGCGCCCGAGCGGCTTCTCGCACGCGACCCCGAGCAGCGGCCGGCTCCGCCTGGTCACGGCAGCGGCGATGGCGCGCATGTGGGCGAGGCGCTGGTCGTTTGGGCCGACCACCCACACCGCATCGATGTGGTCAGATTCCGCGAGCTCCCCGGCCGACGCGAAGCTCCGGCACGGGCCGAGGCCGGCCGCGTCGACGCGACGGCGGAATTCCTCGCGGTGCTGCTCAGCCGGGCTGAAGACGCCGCCGATCACCGCGTCGCGGACGCCTGCCATCGCCTCCAGATGGAACCCCGCCATGAATCCGCTGCCGATCATCCCAATCCGCAGCGGCGCGTTCCTGGTCTCGCTCATCGTCGCGACGCCGGCACCGCGAGGGCCAGCACGTGACCGTCAGGGTCTAGCGCGTAGCCCACCCGCTCGCCCCACGACCGATTCCGCAAGCCGTCGAGCAGTTGGCCGCCGCCGGCGGCCGCGCGGGTCAGTGCGGCAGGCGCATCGGCGCGGCGAAGGTAGAGCTCGCATCGCTGCCCGGTACCGGCGCGGATCTGCCTGGCCAGCAGGTCTTCCATATCGGTGGCGGGCATGAGTCCCAGCGTTGCCCCGCCCAGGTCGAACTCGGTCATGCCCGGCACATCCAGCACAGGCTCGGCCGCCAGGACGTGACGGTAATAGGCCGTCGCCGTGGCCTGGTCGGCGACGTAAAGGATGAATTCCGCGGCATCCACACGCCCACTCTGCCACTACTCCGGCGCAGCTGCCCCGAGTCGGCGGGTGAAGCCGGCCGGAATCACGAGGTTGTCCGGACTCAGGTCCGCGATCCGGGAGCAGCCGAGGCCCAGCAGTGCCGAGTCGATGCCGTTGCGCAGCAGGTCGAGCACGTTCTCCACGCCTGGCTGGCCGGCCGCGGCGAGCCCCCACAGGTAGGCCCGGCCGATCATGACGGCCCGGGCGCCCAGCGCGAGTGCCTTGACGACGTCGCCGCCCCGGCGGATGCCGCCGTCGAGCAGCACTTCCACCTGGTCGCCGACCGCCTCGGCGATTCCCGGCAGGACGCGGATCGTGGCGGGCGTGCCGTCGACATTGTTCCCGCCGTGGTTGGAGACCGAGATCGCGGTGACGCCAGCGTCGACGGCTCGCCTGGCGTCGTCGATCCGGCAGACGCCCTTGAGCATGAACGGCCCGCCCCACTGCTCGCGCATCCAGGCCACATCGTCCCAGGTCGGCAGCGGGGACTGCATCCACTGGCCGTAGGCGGAGAAGAAGGTCGGCGCGTCCTGGCCGTCAAGGGCCATGTTCGGCACGGTGAGGCCGGGAAGGTGGCCTGACCGGGCGAAGTCGAGGAGCCAGCGGGGGCGGGACAGGCCCTCCGGCGCCAGCCGCAGCAACTCGCGGATCGTCATCGTCTCCGGGATGTGCGGGCTGCCCCAGTCCCGGCTGTGCGAGAAGGACCAGTCGAGAGTGGCGATCAGCCCGACCGCTCCGGCCTTTCGCGCCCGCTGCATCCGCGCCGTCATCTGGTCGCGATCGCCGATCCAGTACAACTGGAACAGCGTCTGCGGGTTGGCGCCGATCACCTCCTCGACGGGCTTGCTGGCAAAGGAGCTCAGCCCCATGATCGTGCCCCGCGCGGCGGCGGCGCGCGCGACCGCTACCTCCCCGTCCGGGTGGACGGCCTGCACGCCGGTGGGGGAGATGATCACCGGCAGCGAGACCGGCTGGCCCAGCACGGTGGTGGCCAGGTCGCGCTGATCAGACAGCCCGGCGACCTGCGGCGCGAAGCCCAGCTCGTCGAAGGCCGCCACGTTGTCGCTGACCGTGAGCCCTTTCTCGCTGCCGGCCAGCAGGGCGCTGTACACCGACGCGGGCAGCCGTTTCCTGGCCCGGCGCTGGGCTTCGGCGACGCTCTCGAACCAGGTGCTCATCAGGGCGTGCCGTCCTTGTCATATCGGAGCCGGCGCCAGCCGATCGCTGGGCGCAGCGGCGCGGTGGTGCGCTCGGAGAGACAGCCGGACCAGACTCCAAGGCCGTAGGCGATGTCGTCGGCGATCCGGCCGAGCGCGAACCTGGCCGGGTCCAGCGTCCGGGGCCCGGTCGTCCAGGCGGTGACCGGCGGGCCAAGCAGCAGCGAGGCAGCGGCCGCGCGGCGACCCCAGCGCCGCCGTGCCGAGCTTCCGCCGGGGGCCGCGATCACGGCGGCCAGCACGGGAGCCGCGAACTGCGTGCCGTACCGGCCCATGCCCAGCCAGGTCTGCCGGGCCGCGCCGAGCATCGCGCGGACAGTGCCCTGACGGGGGACGCCGGCCCGGTCCAGGCCCCGGTACGTGGCCAGGACGGAGCCCCAGAACGCGGCCGCGGCGGCACCGGGGCGCCGCGCCAGCACGGCCGTGACCGTCGCAGCCGACCACGGATGCAGCACCAGGTGAGTCAGCGCGCCCGGATGCCGGCGCGCGAGCGGCGCGGCCGACGTCCCGTACCGGTACCGCCTGGCGAGCAGCGCTGGCCAGCTGGCGGGCTCATGATGGGCGACCTGCACGGCCGGCTCATAGCGGATGCGCCAGCCCGCCTCGTGCAGCCGCCAGACCAGGTCGACGTCCTCGCCGATCCGCATCGACTCCTCGAACGCGGCGGCCGGCAGAGCGGCCCGCCGGACCAGCAGGGCGGCGGTCGGCACGTAGGACACCCGGGAACGCGGCAGCACCCGTGCCGCCGTGCCGCCGAGGTCGAGGCTCCCGCTCGCCGAGGTGTAGCGCCCGGCCCAGGTGCCGGTGGACAGGCCGGTGATGCGGGGAGCGACCGCGGCGACGAGCGGATCGGCCAGGTGCGGAGCCAGTTGCTCGATCCAGCCCGGGGAGGGGACGCAGTCGCTGTCGATGAACGCGACCAGGTCGGTGGCGACCGACTCCAGCGCCGTGTTCCTGGCCGCGCCCGGGCCGCCGTTGACGTCGCGGCGGATCACCGCGGCGCCGTGCCGGGCGGCGGCGTCCGCCACGGCCAGCCGGTCGCGTGACCCGTCGTCAGCCACCACGACGGGATAGCGGCCCCCGAGCGCGGCCAGGCAGCGCTCCAGCATCGCGGCCCGGTCGCAGACCGGGATGACGACGGTGACGTCCGGGGCTGACGACAAGCGCGGCGGCCGCGGGTGCACCAGGCCGGCATCGGTGAGCTGGCGGGCCAGGACCCCGGCCCGGCGGGAGGCCACCGGACCTGACTGGAGCTGTCGCCACGCGGCCTGTCCAGCTGGAGTCAGGCGGAAAATCCGTACTGGCGACCCGCCGAACAGCAGGTCAGGCGTTAGCTGCCGGGTGAGGGAGTCGACTTCGACCCCGAATCGGCACGGCAGCGGGGCCAGCGCCGCGGCTGCCGCGGGCCTCGTCGGCGGCCGGACCCGGGTCACAGGGCGAGGCCGCCGTCGACGGGCACCACGGCGCCCGTCATCGCGCTGCTCCCCGACCCGGCCAGGAACACCAGCACCGCGGCGACCTCGGCCGGGTCGAGCAGCCGCCGCGCCGGCTGCTGGTCAGCGAACGCCTCGGCGCCGGCGAGGCCGTAGAGGCGGGCGCTCTCGTCCAGCATCGGCGTGCCGGTCGAGCCGGGGCTGACGGCGTTCGCGGTCACGCCGGTGCCGCCCAGCTCCGAACCCAGCGCGCGGATCAGGCCCGCCACGCCTGCCTTGGCGGCGCAGTACGCGGCTATCATCGGCATCCCGCGGGTGGCGGCCGCCGAAGCCACCGCGAGGAACCTTCCTGACCGGGGCTCGCTGCGGCGCAGCAGCGCGGGAATGGCGGCGCGGGCCAGGTTGATGACGCCGCCAAGATCGATGTCCAGCACGGCCTGTTCCTGCTCGGGCGGCACCTCCCAGAGCGGAACGCCGCCCGCGATCACGCCGGCAGCGGCGATCGCCGCGTCCACGCCGCCCCACCGCTGCTCGGCGTCGGAAACCGCCCCGGCCAGTGCCGCCGGGTCGCGCACGTCCGCGCGATGGCCGACCACGCGGTCCGCCCCGGCGGATTGCCGGGCCCGCCGGAGCACGCCGGACAGGTCGGCCTCGGTGGCCATCGGATACGGCAGCGCCGGGTCATCGGCCAGCCGGTCGACGGCCAGCACCGACCAGCCCTGGCCGGCCAGGGCCAGCACGGTGGCCGCGCCGATGCCGCGGCCGGCACCGGTCACGACCGCCACCCGCCGCCCGGTGACCCTGCCGCCGGTCACGCTGGGCCGCCGGTCACGCTGGGACCTCCGGGTGCCACTGGCGGACCTGGCGGAACAGCGCCGCGGCCAGGGTGTCGAGCAGCGCCTCGCCGGCGGCGGCCGTGGCGCCGGCGGGATCGCCGAGGATCCCTGACGGGCTGACCGAGCGCACGCCGCCAGCCCGCAGCGAGGGCATCAGCTCGGCCAGCGGCCTGGTGTTGCCGGGCACGCTGCGATCCATCCGCACCGAGCCCGGGCGCAGGGCGAGCTGGATAGCCGTTTCCTCGAACCCGGCATGCGGATCGCCGTCCCAGCACGGGCCGAAGACCGCGACGTCCCGGCCCTCCGCGCGCAGCCGCTGAACCGCCCGCGTGACCGGCTCGCCGTTCCCGCCGTGCGCGGAGACGAACAGCACCCGCGCGAACGTCGCGGTCGCCGACCGGCCCAACTCCAGCACGACCAGTTCCACCGCGTCCTGGCCGACGGACAGCGTCCCGGCGAAGCCGTCGTGCTCCCCGCTTGACCCGTACCCGAGCGGCGGGGCGATCAGCACGTCCGGCCGGACCGCCGCCAGCCGCCGGCAGAGCGCCACGGCGATATCGGCGTCGGTCGACAGCGGAAGATGCGGTCCGTGCTGCTCGGTCGCGCCAAGCGGAACGGCCAGGAAAGCGCCCGCCTGAACCCGGTCCCGGACCTCAGGCCAGGTCAGATCGGCCAGGAACGGGCTCAGCGCGGCCGGCGCGGCCGGCCCGGGCGGCGGCATGTCAGCCTGCCCGCGGGATGAAACCGGCGAGCGGGTCCTCGTCGCACGCCCGGCTCGGCGGGCGGCGCCTGCCGATCGTGACCGGCACCGGGCGCGGCTGGCGCGGCGGGCGGGAATGGTCGGGTGCGGGCCGGGGGAGCGTTGCCCCGCCCGCGCCGCGGACCCCGGCCAGCGCCGCCTCGGCGTGCCCCAGCACGCACTCCGGGTCGGGCCCGTCCAGCGGCAGCCCGGTAAAGAACTTCGCTGCCATGCAGCCGCCCCGGCAGGCATCGAACGCCGAGCACGAGGCGCACGCCCCGCCGGACTGGGGCCGGCGCAGGTCAGCGAACAGCTCCGAGTCCCGCCACACCCGGGTGAATCCGCCCTCACCCAGGACGTTGCCGGCCAGGAAGCTCTCGTGGATGGCGAACGGGCAGGCGTACACGTCGCCGAGCGGGTCGACCAGGCAGACCACCCGTCCCGCGCCGCACAGGTTCAGCCCGGGCAGGGCCTGCCCGTAGCCGGCCAGGTGGAAGAAGGAGTCACCGGTGAGCACGTTCTCCCCGTGGCCGACCAGCCAGTCATAGACGGCGCGCTGCTGGGCGGAGGTCGGATGCAGCTCATCCCACACGTCGGCTCCGCGCCCGGCCGGTCGCAGCCTGGTCAGCCGCAGCTGCGCCCCGTAGGCGTCCGCGAGCGCCGCGAAGTCGTCCAGCTGGCCGGCGTTCTGCCTGGTCACGACCACCGATAGCTTGAAGCCGCGGAACCCGGCCGCAGCCAGGGTGCTCATCGCGCGGACCGCCGTGCGATACGAGCCGGCGCCCCGTACCGCATCGTTGACCTGCTCGGTGGCGCCGTCCAGCGAGATCTGCACGTCCACGTAGTCGCTGCCGGCCAGCCGCCGTGCCACCTCGGGGGTGATCCTGATGCCATTGGTGGAGAACTTCACGCCGACCCGGTGCGCGACGGCGTAGTCGACGAGTTCCCAGAAGTCGGGACGGACGGTCGGCTCGCCGCCGCCGACGTTGACGTAGAACACCTGCATGCGCTCGAACTCGTCGATCAGCGCCATGCACTGCGCCGTGGTCAGCTCGCGGGGATCACGCCGTCCGGACGACGACAGGCAGTGCCGGCAGGACAGGTTGCACGCGTAGGTCAGTTCCCAGGTCAGGCAGATGGGCGCGGCCAGCCCGCGCTGGAACTGTTCCACCAGCGGCAGTGGCGAGGTAGTCACCGGCCGTCACGCTCGCGGATCATCTGGGATCCGGCCAGCGTGGCCAGCGCGCGCTCATAGGCGGGCAGCGCCTCGGCGGTGACGCCGGCCGCCTCGCAGGCTGACCGCGCGCTCGGGTGCTCCGCCAGGCCCCGCACCACGGTCAGCGCGGCGGGGTCCTTGAGGAAGGTCAGGCGCCTGGTCCCGAAGTGATAGAGCAGGGCACCGAACGGCTCGGGGCGGACCGCCACCCGCTCGTCCAGGCACCACTGGCGATCGAGGTCGAAGCCTGCGGTCGGCCCGGCTGCCTTAGTAGACACCGCACATGCCGTCGATCGAGATCTCCTCGACGAGGAGCTCGTCGGCTACGAGCGCATCCTCATCGGCCGGCGCACCTGGATCGGCGGGAGCCGGATTTTGCGCCTCCTGCTCGGTTGCCTGAACCTCAGCCATGCTGCCTCCTCCGCGATATGGCACTCGGTGCCAAGAGATTATCGGCACTCGATGCCACTGCACAAGGACTGGTGCGATCCTGGGAGGATGACGGCGGAGCAGGCGGAGCAGGCGGAGCGGTCGGCGGTCCCGGCAGGCCGCCCGCGGATCACCTCGCGGGCCGAGCTTGAGCAGGTCGCCTTCGACCTGTTCGACCGGCAGGGGTTCGATCGGACGACGGTCGACGACATCGCCAGCGCGGCGGGGATCGGGCGCCGCACGTTCTTCCGCTACTTCCCGTCCAAGAACGACGTGGCCTGGGGTGACTTCGACACCGAGCTCGCGCGGATGCGACGGCGCCTCCGCGCCGCCCCGGCAGGCGCGCCGCTGATGGACGCCATCCGGCATGCGGTCGTCGACTTCAACCGGGTCGCGCCGGACCAGATCCCCGCGCACCGGCGGCGGATGGCGCTCATTCTCCGCGTGCCGGCCCTGCAAGCCCATTCCACGCTGCGCTACGCGGCCTGGCGGCAGGTGATCGCTGACTTCGTCGCCGAACGGACCGGGCTGCAGCCGGACATGCTTCTCCCGCGGACCGTTGCGCACGCGATGCTCGGCGTCGCGGTCGCCGCCTACGAGCAGTGGCTCGAGAGCGGCGACGGCGACCTCTGCGAGCTGCTCGACACGGCCGTGCTCGAGCTGAGCTCGGCCTGGACGCTGAAGTCCTGACCGCGGACCTGCCGCCATGCCCCCGGCGGCCGCCGGTGGGTCTTCCGGCCCGAATCAATTCTGTATACGGTATGGACGAAGATGTACCCGTTCACCGCCCTGGACGGGAGTCCAGCGAGATAAGGACGACAGTATGAAGACCAAGGCCGCGGTCCTGTGGGGTCTGCATGAGAAGTGGCAGGTCGAGGAGGTGGAGCTCGACGGGCCGAAGGAGAACGAGGTCCTGGTCAGGCTCACCGCCAGCGGACTGTGTCACTCCGACGAGCACCTTGTCACCGGCGACATCCCGATGCCCTTCCCGGTGGTCGGCGGCCACGAGGGCGCCGGCACGGTGGTCGAGGCCGGCTCCGAGGTGAAGCACGTCGCCGAGGGCGACTCGGTCGTCCTCAGCTTCCTCCCCGCCTGCGGCCGCTGCTCGTACTGCGCCCGCGGCATGCAGAATCTCTGCGATCTCGGTGCCTTCCTGATCAACGGCCCGCAGCTGGACGGCACCTACCGCTTCCACGCCCGCGGCCAGGGCCTGGGGCAGATGTGCCTGCTCGGCACGTTCTCCGAGTACACCGTCGTCCCGGCCGCGTCGGTGGTCAAGGTCGACACCGGGACGTCGCTCGACAAGGCCGCGCTGGTCGGCTGCGGCGTGACGACCGGCTACGGCAGCGCCGTCCGCACCGCCGAGGTCAAGGCCGGGGACACGGTCGTGGTCATGGGCATCGGCGGCATCGGCATCAACGCCGTCCAGGGTGCCCGCATCGCCGGGGCGCGCAACATCATCGCGATCGACCCGGTGGAGTTCAAGCGCACCAAGGCGACCGAGCTGGGCGCCACGCACACCGCGGCCAGCGTCGCCGAGGCGGGCCCGATCGTGGGCCTGCTGACCCGCGGCAACATGGCCGACGCCTTCATCATCACGACCGACGTGGCCGAGGGCGACTACATCGGCCCGGCGCTCGACATGGTTACCAAGCGCGGCAAGGTCGTCGTCACCGCGGTCGGCCATCCGGCCGACATGCAGATGAGCGGCAACCTGTTCATGCTCACCATGATGGAGAAGCAGATCAGGGGAGCGCTCTACGGCTCGTCCAACGCCCAGCACGACATCCCCCGGATGCTGGAGCTCTACAACACGGGCCAGCTGAAGCTCGACGAGCTGATCACCACCGAGTACGCCCTCGAGGATGTCAACCAGGGCTACGAGGACATGCGCAACGGCGTCAACATCCGCGGGCTGATCCGCTACTGACCGGTCCGGCCCTCATGCTCGCCAGGCGGCGCGGTGAAGTCGCTGCCTGGCGAGCTGCCGGCTGTCATCGTGATCTGGCCGCGGAGTGCCTTCAGCGCGGCAACGAAGATCTCGGAGAAGGTCGGGAAGGGCTGGATCGTGTCGCGCAGCACCTCAAGCGGCACGCGGGCGCGGATCGCCAGCGTGGCCTGCTGCAGCCACTCGCCGGCCTCCGGGCCGAGCGCATAGGCGCCGGTGAGCCGCTCGCCGTCACTGACCAGGGTCAGGAACCCGCTGGAGTCGGCGCGGGTATAGGTGGCGGTCTTGGCCACCTCGGACAGCCGGGTGGTGGCGCGGAACCGGCCGTCGGCGTCGCCGACCGCGGCTGCTTGCGGATCGGTGTAGACAACATCGGGGATGGCGTCGTAGTTTGCCTCGCGCGGCTCGCCGAGGATGTTGGCCGCGACGACCTCGCCCTGGTACTTGCCGACGTGGGTCAGCAGCCGCACGCCGGTGACGTCGCCGATGGCCCACAGCCGGTCAGCGACCCGTAGCCGGGCATCGACGGGAATGCCGTGACGGCCGGCCTGCACGCCGACCGTCGCCAGCCCGAGGCCATCGGTCCGCGGGCGTCGGCCGGTCGCGACGAGCAGGCGGTCGCCTCGCACCTCCCGGCTGTCCTCCAGCGCCAGGACGTAGTCGTCGCCGTCCCGGCGCGCGGCGGTCGCCGTGATGCCAAGGACCAGAGCGACGCCGTCGGCGCGCAGCACCTCGCCGAGCGCTACGCCCAGCGGCGCGGGCTCGCGGGCCAGGACGTGGGCGGAGGCCTCGATGACGGTTACCTCGCCGCCGAGGCGGCGAACGGCCTGGGCCATCTCAGCGCCGACCGGCCCGCCGCCGAGGATCAGCAGGTGCCCGGGAACGGCCTTCATGCCGGTGACCTCGCGGTTGGTCCAGACGCCGCCGAGATCGCGCAGGCCAGGCACGGGCGGAAGGACCGGGTCGGAGCCCGTCGCGAGGACGACGTGGCGGGCGGTGTGGCGGATACCGCCCACCTCGACGATGCCCGGGCCGGCCAGCACGCCGGTGCCCCGGATCAGGTCGATGCCCTTGCCGGCCAGCCACTGCTGCTGCCCGGCGTCTGAGTAGTCGGAAACCATGTAGTCCCGCCAGGCCAGCGCCGCGGCCACATCGACCTGGGCGGTGACCGCCGCGTCGCGGGCAGCATGGGCGGCCTCGCCGGGTCGCAGCAGCGTCTTGGACGGAATGCACGCCCAGTACGAGCACTCGCCGCCGACTAGGTCCCGCTCGACCAGTGCGACGCGCAGGCCGCCGTCGGCCAGCTCGCCGGCGCAGTGCTCGCCGGGCGAGCCGCCGCCGACGACGATGACGTCGTAGTCGCTCATGTGCCGAAGATGTGCCCCGCGCGGCGGCCAGTTACACCGCCTGGCGTGCGCCACTCGCCGTTCCGGCACCGGGCCAGCGGGCGCTGCGCCATCGGACCGAGCATGGAGATCATCTATTCGGGCATGACAGGTGATCTGGACAGTGGGATGGGCCCAGTCACGGGGGTTGGGATGACACGAAGGACAACCGTCACGCGAGAAGACGATCTTGATGGCAGTCCGGCACATGAGACGCTGCGCTTCGGGATCGACGGCCCCATGTACGAGATCGACCTCAGCACCAAGAACGCGGCCCGATTCCGCCAGCAGCTGGCGCCCTTCATCGAGCATGCCAGGAGGGCGGCAACAGGGCCGCGCCGGCCAGTCCGTACCGCCGCAAGCCGGCAGCGCAGCCGCGACATCCGGGCCTGGGCCAAGAAGCAGGGCATCCCGCTGAGCGACCGCGGGCGCATCCCGGCCGACATCTATGCCCAGTACGACGCCGCCCAGGCGAAGCCGGGATCTAGGCGCAGGTAAAGCTGTAGCACCGGCTGGCGGACGGGGGGCCGGTGCCAGCCGGGGATGCCGTCAGAACGGCACGATCGTGGTGAGCAGGCCCTGCGGGTGGCCGCGCCCCGCGAGCGCGCGGCAGAAGTCGACGGCGTCGAGTGACAGGTGCTCGGCGCGGAGGTGACCTGGGTCGCGGGCGTAGGTTCCGCCCGCGGGTCCGGTCAGCTCGAGCGTGAAGGGCTGGCCGTGCCGTCGCGCCCATTCAGCGGTGACGTCGGCGACGATCCGCCCGTCGTGGCTGGCGCTGAGCTCGAGCGGCCGGCCGCTCGCGCGGGCCGCGTCGGCCCGGTGCATCCACAGGTCGCGCAGGTAGATGGTGTCGATGAGATAGCCGAGTTTCCAGGTCTCGTGCACCGGGCCGTCGACGGCGAGCTTCGCGTGGCGGCGGACAAGAGCCGGGGTGCGGCCGCGACCGCGGACGGTCTTCGGCGCGACGGCCGTGAGCCGGCCGATGATCTGCGCGGGACTGAGACTGGCGCGGTCGCGTACCTGCACGGCTGACAGGGCGGCCTCGAGCGGGCCGCCGTGCCGCTTGCGGCTGGCCCGGGCCCGCCGCAGCTGGCTGACGTTCTCCCTGACCGACGCACCGGCCTCGCAGGCGCCGAGAACATGGGCGTACATCGCGCGGATGTCCCAGTCCGGGCAGTCGGTCGGGGCCGTCCATGCGGTCGCATCGAGCGTCCGGAGCAGCCCCAGGGTGCGGTCCAGCTCAGCGGCCTGGCACCGCATCGCCTCGTCATGTCCGAGCGGCTCGATGGTCGTGACGTCAGTGATCGCGGCGGGCATGGCGGGCTCCCTTGGCAGGCAGGCAGTGATCGAGGAACATGTCGACGGACTCGTCGATCAGGCGGATCCAGCGGTCGCCGCCGGGGTCGTTGGAGACCTGCTGGTCGACCAGGCCGGTGATCAGCGCGGTGGCCAGGTCCAGGTGCCGCGGTTCGGCGATGCCGTTGCGGACCAGCACGTCGCGCAGCGCGCCCAGGGCGCGCACCGCGGGCTCATAAGACTGCGCCGACGGCACGAACCCGGGCAGGGTGCGCTGGAACAGCAGCTGATAGCGCACCGGGTCGCTGATGCAGAACCCGGCGAACCGGCGCGCGGTCGCGGCGAGCACCACGCGCGGGTCATCGCTGCCGTGCGGCTCGGCCATCCGGCTGGCGAACTGCTCAGCGGCCTGGCCGAACATGGCGTCGTAGATGGCGTTCTTGGAGTCGAAGTAGGCGTAGACGGTCGGCGTGGTGATCCCGGCCCGGCGGGCCAGGTCCCGCAGCGACAGCCCGGCCAGGCCCTCCTCGCCGACGAGCGCCCAGGCCGCCCCGACGATCGCACCGCGGGCGGAGCGCCTGCGCGCCTCGCGCCAGCCGGTGGCCTCTGCGTTCTTTATCATCGCTCGTAATACTTGCACGGCGTCTAAGGTTTGTAAAGGTCCGTTAGCGCGAAACTGGCCCTAGGTTCGGCCCGCCGGGTCTCCCAGGATTCTGGGAGGGTCACCGGCCGCGGCTGCGGCGAGGATGGGGATCGAGGAAGGGAGCCAGCATGTTCGCACGAACATCAACATGGTCGGGATCGCCAGAGGCGCTGCAGAAGTGGGTCGATCACGCTGCCAGCACGGTCCGGGGCTTTGTGGAGGGACTGCCAGGGAACGCCGGAGTGGTGTTCCTGATCGACCGCGATGAGGGCACGGCGCTGACGCTGACGCTGTGGGACAGCCAGGACGCCGCGATCGCGACCGACCGGTTCGCCGAGCAGAGCCGCGCATCCACCGTGGCCGCTACCGGCACCGAACTGCTCGCGCGCGGCAGCTATGAGGTGGTGGCCGGCAGCTAGACTCGCGGCAGAGAAGAGGGAGCCATGCTCACCGGCCCGGCACTGGACAATCTCGCCGCCGCAGTTGTCCGGGCGTGCCGGTCCGGGCTGGACGCCGACGCGCTTCGGGCCGCGGTCTTGCCGCGACTGCGGAAGGCCGTGCCCGTCGACGCGCTGTGGTGGGCCGCGGCGGACCCGGCGACGCTGCTGTTCACCCGGTCGTACCGCGAGGAACTGCCGGAGGCGTCCGGGCCTTATCTCGTCGAGAATGAGTTCCTGCGCCAGGACGTCAACAAGTGGACCGACCTGGCCCGCGATCCGGCCGGGGTTCGGACGCTGATGCAGGCGACCGGCGGCCGCCCGGCGCGCAGCGCGCGCTACCGCGACATCTTCGCCCCGCTGGGGCTGCAGGATGAACTCCGGGCGGTGCTGCGGATGCGGGGGTCGTGCTGGGGCTACATCTGCCTGCACCGCGAGACGGCGCAGGCATCGTTCTCGGCGGACGAGGCCAGGTTCATTCAGCGCCTTGCCCCGCATCTGGCTGAGGGTCTGCGGGCTGGCCTGCTACGCCAGGCTTGTGACCTGGAAGACGCGGCAGACAGCCCGGGCCTGGTCATCCTCGGTGCCGACGGCGCTGTCACCGGGATGAATGAGGCCGCAGGCCGATGGCTGGAGGACCTGGGCGGCCAGGCGGACGGATCGGATCTCCCGATCGAGATCTCGGCGCTGGCGACCAGGCTGCGCCATCTGGATGCCGCCGCACCGGCGCTGCCGAGGTTGCGGGCACGCGCCCGCAGCGGGCGCTGGGCCATGCTGCATGCCTCCTGGATGAACCTGGGCGGAAGCATGGCGATCACGGTCATCATCGAACAGGCGGCTCCCGCCGATGTCGCGCCGGTGATCATGTCCGCGTTCGGGCTGACCGACCGCGAGAAGACGATCTGCGCGCTGGTCTGCCAGGGCCTGCCGACCAGGCAGATCGCGGACCGGCTGCACCTGAGCGCCGACACCGTCCAGGATCACCTGAAATCGGTGTTCGACCGCACCGGCGTGCACAGCCGAGGCGAACTCGTGGCGGCGATCCTGCATCGCGACTACCTGCCCCGGGTGATGGCAGGAGACCCGCTCGGCCGCTCGGGTGCCTTCGCGGTCGGATGAGCTATGTCAGGGGATAGCCGACTAAGTGCCAGCCTTGCCCATTTGGACCGTGGTAGTTAGGCTGACCGAGCCCACCCGGGACCCCGGTGGCAGGACATACTGCGACCGGAAGCGGGCAACGTGCACGTACTCCTGCAGCTCAGCGCGCTGTGACTGCTATCGACCGGTCGGCGTCGGCCGGGCCCGTGCACGCGCTCTACGATGCCAAGCGCGGTGTCTATTATGTCAAGCCGACCTGGCGCGGGTGGCTGCATCTGCTCTGGTTCGCGGCGTCGCTGATAGCGTGCCCGCTGCTGGTGGCCCATGGCCACGGAGCCTCGCCGACAGCCGCTCTCGCCGTCTACGCGCTCAGCGTGTGCGGGCTATTCGGCGTCAGCGCGCTGTACCACCGCGGCACCTGGACCCCGGCCTGGAGCCGGCGCCTGCAGCGCCTGGACCACCTGATGATCTTCTTCCTGATCGCCGGCACAGCGACACCGGTCTTCCTCATCGCGGCGCGCGGCGCGTTCGGGATGACCTGCCTGATCGTGATGTGGGTGCTGACGATCGCCGCCGCGGCCATCCACCTGGCCTGGATGAACGCACCTGAGCTGCTCGTGGGCGGGACATTCGTCGGTCTCGGCTCGCTGGCCGCCATCGCCATGCCGGCGGTCTGGACTGAGGCCGGCGTCGGGGCGGGCCTGCTGACCTGCGCCGGCGGCCTGCTGTACATCACGGGCGCGGTCTCGTACCACCGGCGCAAGCCCGATCCTGCCCCGGCGGTCTTTGGCTACCACGAGGTCTTTCATGCCTGCGTCTGCGCCGCCGCCAGCTGCCAGTTCCTGGCCATAGCGTTCGTCATCGGTCAGCCTGGCGGCTGAGGCAGGCGCATGGCACCCGGGTCAGCGTCGGTGGTTCATCAGCTGGCTGGCGGCGTCCTCCGGTCACGCTTCCGAGCGACCTCGACGATCAGGTGGAAGCATGCAGGCTGGTCTTCGCCAGCGACACCCGGTGGACGGTCGTGCGAGGCAGCAAGCTGCAGGAGGGTGACAGCCAGGGCCTGCCGGTATGGAGCCGGCACGTGGGTGACCCCATTCTCAGCAGCAACATCACGCGCCGTACCGACTTCGCCCTGTTCGTCGGCGGCCAGAGCCCCTCAGCGATCGCGCACGGCTCGGCCGCCCAGGATCTCCGTGATCATCCTGTAGCGGCCGCGCAGCACACGGCTCACGGGAGATAACGGCCGGGCCAGGATCAGCAGCGAACCCTGACCCGCCTGGTGACGGACTGACCGGACAGGACGTGGCCTCCCCTGGTCACGACCTTGCCGACGGCCCTGGCCCAGTAGGACCCAGCCCGGCAGGCCACGGACGTTTCGCCCGCGAGGCCCCGGAGGTTAGTCCTGGTAAAGGACCGGTTCTTGATCCGGCTCGAATTGCGGAAGAGCTGCACCCTGACCGTGATGCGCTGGACCTGACCCGAGCACTTCACCGAGCCGATGGCCGTGACCGGATGCGGGAACCGCAGCGTGACCCCGATCTTGCACCTGACCGCCCGGGCCGGGAGCATGCGGTGACCTGGCGACGCCGCGGTCCGGGTCACCGCGGCATGGGCGGCGGTAGCTGGCGCCGCCAGCGCAGCGGGGACCGCGGCCAGTGACGCCGCGCCCAGCGCTGCGGTCATGGCCGAGACCGCCGTGAGCCTGCGCCCGCCGCGCGCCGTCCGGAACAGGAATCCTGGTGCCGCCATTGCGATCCGCCCTTACGCTTTGCGCCAGCATCTGCTGCTGGTCATTGGCCAGCCGGTTTCTCTTGCGCAGCGAGCCGCGTTCCTAAATGTCCGCACTGCCCACTCTGCTGTGCCCAGCATGAGTCCAATTCGTCGGTATGTCCAGCCGGCGCCGCCGGGTCAGGAAGCCTGCCGGGTCAGGAACTGGCCACCGTGGCGACGAACCAGGCGGCCTGGCTCAGCGCGCTGTCGGCGGCACGGACCAGGCCTGGCTGCAGCGCGAAGTCGTGCCACATCCGCGGCCACCTGGTATAGGTGACGTCGACCCCGGCGGCCGAGGCGCTGGCGGCCAGGTGCCCGGCGTCGGGAGCGAGCAGCTCGTCGGTTCCGGCCTGGATGAGCAGCGGCGGCAGGCCTTTGTGCGCGGCGAGCAGCGGCGAGATGGAGGGGTCGGTCCAGTTCGCCGGTCGGCTATACGCGGTCGCACAGGCTTCGAGCCAGCCGGGGCTGAGCAGCACGTCCCGGCGCACCAGGCCGCGCAGGACCCGGCGGTCGCTGGAAAGATCAAGCCACGGGGAGAGCAGGACGCAGCCGGCCGGCAGCTCGTGCCCCGCCGCGCGGCCCCCGTCGCGCAGGGCCAGCAGGGCGGACAGGGCGAGGCCCCCGCCGGCTGAGTCGCCGGACACCACTACCGAACCGGGCGCGACCTGGCCGAGCAGCGCGGTCAGGACGGCGATGGCATCCTCGAGGGCGGCGGGGTGGGGATGCTCGGGCGCCAGCCGGTACTCGGGCAGCACAACGCGGCAGGCAGCCACGCGGCTCAGGTGGGCCGCCCAGGTCCTGGCCATCGCAGCCGAGCCGACACAGTAGCCGCCACCATGGAAGTGGACCACCGTGCGCTCCGGGCTCGTCCCGGTGACCGACACCACCTCAGCGCGCACGCCGTCCAGCACGCTCTCGGTGACTGTCGTGCCGCGCGGAACCGGCGAGGAGCGCATCAGCGCGTCGAGGCGCCGGCGCTGTATCGCCCAGCTCAGCTTCGGGTCAAGCACCCGACGGCCGAGCTGCCTGGCCCCCATTCGCGCCAGGCCAGGCGGCAGCCGGAGGCCGCTCGCGCGGCGCGGCCTCGGATGACCAACCCGGCGGGCGGTCATGCCGGGCTCGCGCCAGCCGCGGAGGCGGCCGGCCGTTTCGGCATGACCCGGTATCCGGCCAGGTCGAAGCGTCGGACTCGCTGCCGGTACCGGAAGGTCATATCGGGCCAGTTGTTGGTGTTGCGCCCCGTGGCCGTGGTGTACCAGCTGTGGCACCCGCTCTCCCAGACCGAGCTGCGGCTGGCCGAATCCACCCAGGTCGTGAACGTTTGCTGCACCTCCGGGCGCACGTCGAGCCAGTCGAGACCCTCCCGCTCGAGGGCATTGATGGCGCCGAGCACGTAGCCGATCTGGCCCTCGAGCATGTAAATGATCGAGTTGCCGCCCAGATTGGTATTGGGCCCGTAGAGCATGAAGAAGTTCGGGAAGCCGGAAACGGTGATCCCGAGATACGCCTCGGCCCCGTTCTGCCAGGTCTCGTGCAGCTCCCGCCCGTCCCGGCCGGTCACCGACATGGGGGCCAGGAAGTCGAGGGTCTGGAACCCGGTCCCGTAGATGATCACGTCCGCCTGGCGGAGGGTTCCGCCCGCCGTGACCACGCCGCCGGGCACGATTCGCTCGATGGCATCGGTGACCAGGTCGACGTCCGGACGCGCGAGCGTCGGGTACCAGTCGTTGGAGAACAGGATCCGCTTGCACCCCATCACGTAGTCGGGGGTGCACTGATCGCGCAGCACCGGATCGGTGACCTGCACGTCCAGCTGGCGGTGCCAGAGCCGCATCGGTCCCGCCAGGAGCTTCTCGGATCGGACGAAGCCGCTGGTGAGGAGCTCGCCGGTGAGGAAGGTGCGCAGCCGGTCGGCCTTGCGCACCGCCGGGAGCCAGTCGAACAGGACCTGCTCGGCGTGACGATAGGGCCGGTCGGGCTTGGGCAGCACGTACGGGGCGCTGCGCTGGTAGACGTCGACGTGGGCGGCGGTCCTGACGACCTCGGGCACGAACTGGATGGCGCTCGCCCCGGTGCCGACGACGGCGAGCCGCTGGCCGGCCAGGTCGACATCGTGGTTCCAGCGGGCGGAGTGCCAGGACGGCCCGGCGAAATCGTCGCGGCCCGCGATGTCGGGCCGGGCCGGCCGGTTGAGCTGCCCCACGGCGGAGACTACGGCCGTCGCCCGCAGCGCCTGGCCGTCCTCGAGCGTGACGTTCCAGCCGCCGCGGCGCTCGTCGAACTCGGCGGCGGCGACACCGGAGCCGAATCGGAGGTGAGGGCCGAGCCCGCCTTCCGCTGCCAGCGCGCGCAGGTAAGCCAGGGTCTCTTGCTGCGCCGGGAAGCGGCGGCTCCAGCGCCGGGGTGAGGACGAGAACGAATACAAGTTGGCCGGCACGTCACAGGCGGCGCCGGGGTAGGTGTTGTCCCGCCACGTACCGCCGAGGTCAGCGGCGCGGTCGACGACGATGAAGTCGTCCAGGCCGGCCCGCTTCAGCGCTAGCGCCATGCCGATCCCGCCGAACCCGGCACCGACCACCACGACGCGATATGACGAATGCCCGGGCATGGCCCTCCCTCGCGCGCGGCGCGCACCGGGCCACCACGTCATCCGGGCACCGGAATCCCGCCAGAAACCTACCAATTAGCAGGATACCGAAACTGTCGGCGCCGCCGCAGTGATCGCTGCCCGGTCGAGGGCCGGGGCTGAGCGAACCGGGTCAGCGGACCGCCAGTGCTGCGGCCTGATCGCTGACCCGGTTCTGGCCGTCAGCGGCTCAGTACGACCTTGAGCGCTCCGGTCTCACCCGCGCGGGCGAACACGTCGTAGGCCTCCATGAAGTCGTTCAGGGCAAAGTGGTGCGTCACGAACTGCCCGGAGTCGATCTGGTGGGTGGTCAGCAGGCGGAGCAGAGTCGGCGTGGAATACGCGTCCACCAGGCCGGTGGTGACCGTGATGTTCCTGATCCACTGCTCTTCCAGGTGCAGCGTGGCGGGCTCGCCGTGCACGCCGATGTTGGCGATCCGGCCGCCGGGCCTGGCGAGGGCGACGGCTAGCTCGAAGGTGGCCGGGACTCCGACCGCCTCGATCGTGACGTCGGCGCCCAGGCCGTCGGTCAGGGACTGGATGACGCTGAGGGGGTCCTGACTCCCGTTGTTGACCGTGACGTCCGCGCCGAACTGCTTGGCCGCCTCGAGCCGGCTGCTGGCGAGATCGATGGCGACGATGTGGCTCGGGCTGAACAGCCGCGCGCCCGTAATGGCCGACAGGCCGATCGGGCCTGCCCCGACGACCGCGACGACATCGCCCGGCCGGACCTGGCCGTTGAGCACGCCGACTTCATAGCCGGTGGGCAGGATGTCCGCGAGCATGAGGAGTTCCTCGTCGGTGACGCCGGCCGGGACCGGGTAGGTCGACAGGTCGGCGAACGGCACGCGGACGTACTCGGCCTGGGTGCCGTCGATCTTGTGGCCGAGGATCCATCCGCCGCCGCCGAGGCACTGCCCGGACCGGCCCTCACGGCAGTAGCGGCAGGTGCCGCACGCGGTGATGCACGAAACGAGCACGCGGTCGCCGGGCCTGACGGTCTTGACCCCGCTGCCGACTGAGTCGACCGTTCCGACGGCTTCGTGGCCGAGGATCCGGCCGTCGGTCACCGCTGGCACGTCGCCCTTGAGGATGTGGAGGTCGGTCCCGCAGATGGTCACGGCATCGACCCGGACGATCGCATCCGTGTCGTCGGCGATCTGCGGCTTCTGTACTTCCTCCCAGGCCTTCTGGCCTGGTCCGTGATAGACAAGCGCTCGCATGAGTTTCTCCTGTTTCATGAGATCTGCTCATCAGCCTGCGGGCCGCCGAGCAAGCGAGTCAGAGGCTTAGGTCCCGGCGGCCGGTCCGACGAACGATCTGAAGTTCGCGTCCGGTGCGAATGCGCCGGGCGTCAGACCTCGAATTACTGCCTGCGCCGCCCGCCAGGGCCGCGAGATGTTGCTCTCGACGTCATGATGGTTTAGTGTGAGATCATAGGGAAATGTTGCCGATTCAGCTATTTGCGGCTGTGAAGGCCACATTGCCTAGCTGCTCAGGACCTCGGCGGTCATTATCTGACCATTATGAGCCGAGGCGGGCATGACAGTCGTCTTCCCAGACACCCTATCTCCGGAGTCTGCGCCCGCACCGGGCCCGTATTCCCGGACGCCGCCCATTCTGGCCGACATGGATGATCTGGAGCTTCTCGCCGTCGTCGCCTCGCTGCCGCACGGCAGCGAGCGACGCGATGCCGCATGCGACCTGCTGGTTGGCCGCTATCGCGGCCTCGTCATTTCCTGCGCGCAGCGGTACGGCCGAGGAGTGGAGCCTGCCGAGGACCTCGTGCAGGTCGGGTACGTCGGCCTGATGAAAGCGATCAACAACTTCGACCCCGCCTTCGGCCGCGGCCTGGCCGCATTTGCGATGCCCTGCGTCGCCGGCGAGATCAAGCGGCACTTCAGGGACGGTCGCTGGCAGATTCATGTCAAGCGCCCGGCGAAGGAACTGGCGACGGAAGTCCGGGCGGTCTTCGGGCAGCTAACCCAAGAACTCGGCCGGACCCCGAGCGAGGCCGACCTCACGCACTATCTGAAGGTCAGTGCCGCGAGCCTGCGGGATGCCCAGCTGGCGGAGATGGCCCTGCGGCCGGCCTCACTGGACGCGCTGCCGGTCGGCCGGTCGGGCGCCTTTAGCCTCGCCGACCTCGTCGGCGATGAGGATCCTCGGATCGAGCACATGCTCAGCATGCGGGCCCTCGGCACCCACTGGGGCGAGCTGCCCGCGCGCGAGCAGCAGATCCTGATGCTCCGCTTCCGCGGCGACCTGACTCAGGCCCAGATCGGCCAGCAGCTCGGCATCTCCCAGATGCACGTCTCGCGCCTGCTCGCCCACGCGCTCGGCTACCTGCGCCAGTGCCTGCTCGGCGGGGTCGATCGCGGCTAGGACCGACTATTCTCCTGAGGCGGACACGCTGGCCGGAACCTCGGGGGTGGTGGCCCGGGCCGGAGAGCTCCGATGCCCGAGAGCGCGGAACCTGCTCCAGCGGTCCTCACCGGGGCTGGCCTGGGGTGGCCCGGTGGCACCGGAGGCCTTGGAGGCCGTGCCGTTACCCGGCTCGGCGGCGGTGCCGGCTAGGGCGGAGTCGCGCTGGCTGATCAGATCGTCCCGCTCACGGCTGGCCGCTGCGGTCTCGCGGCGCGACTGGCTGAGCCTGCGGCGCGCGGCGCTGCCGCGGCGGGCGGTCCGGCGCGCGCCGGCCAGCAGGAGGGCGAGCCCGAGCAGGCCCGCCGCCCCGACGATTATTCCGTAGAGGAACACCGTGCCCGCCGAGCCGGTGACGTGGAATCCGAGCACCGAGAAATGAGTAACCGCGTGCGCCTGGCCGCCGTTGCCGAGAACGCCGGCCGCCCCTACGACCAGAGCGGCGGTCAGGACAACGAGGCCGATAAGGATGATCATGAAAGGCTCCGAACCAGGTTGTTGGCTGCCTGCGGAAGGCCGATGCCGGCCCGCTGGTTGAACGGCTAGGGACAACCTGCGAGCCGGGGCATCCTGGGCTCAGCGGCGGGCGAACAAGCCGGAGCGCTTGCTGGACTGCCCGCTGACCAGGTGGTAGAGGAGCAGCAAGACGGCCGCGCCGACGATGGCGGTCAGCCAGGTGGAGAGGTTGAAGAACCCCTGCAGGCTGTGGATGTGGAAGATCTTGGTGGCTGCCCAGCCGCCGAGCAGCGCCCCGACGACGCCGATCACGCAGGTGAGGATGAGGCCCTGCTGCCTTCTGCCCGGGATCAGCATATTGGCGAGCAAGCCGGCGGCCAGGCCCAGGACGATCCATGCGATGATGCTCATAACCGACTCCTTTGGTCAGTCGACCAGTTGAGGTACGCGGCAGTCAGTCATTTCCAGATTGATCGCGGCGGGGAAAGCAAAAACTCCGGGCCATTAGCGCTTCCGCGAATATTACGGTCGCAGCCACCTGGGTCCGGAGCTATATCTCCATGGTACCCCACAATTGCTGCTGCGCATAGGCATTCACGACGCGATAGCCGGGGTCCGGCCGGGGCGCTTTCCTGGTGACCCAGGCTCCGGCTGCAGCAGTACCGCGGGAGGATCTGGGGGCCGACGATCGTCCCGCTATGGCCCGGGGGGATGTACGGTTATGTCGACGCCCGGGGCGGCCGCGTCAGCTGACGCCGCCGGTTCGGCGATCGCCGCCCTGGACCCTGGCGGCGCATTCGTAGCTCAGCTATCGATGTGCCTTCAGGAGTTGCCTGTGCAAGTCAGCGACACAACGGTTTCCGTGCCTCGGGGGCCTGGATCAGCGGAGCCGTCCGCGCCGCCCGCGCTTCCGTCCGGCAGCGAGTATGCCGAACTATCCAGGCTGGTCAGGGAAGCAGGATTGCTGCATCGGCGCACCCGCTACTACTCGTGGAAGATCGCCGTAACAGTTGGGGCCCTGGCGGGCGGCTGGGTGGCCTTCGTCGTGGTCGGCAACTCGTGGTGGACGCTGGCCGTCGCCGGTTTCCTGGCGGTGCTCTTCACCCAGGTGGGCTTCCTGGGCCATGATGCCGGGCACCGCCAGATCTTCAGCTCCCGCCGGCCCAGCTACATCGCCGGCATCCTGCTGGGTAACCTTGGGATCGGACTGAGCTACGGCTGGTGGGTGGCGAAGCACAACCGGCACCACGCTCATCCCAACACCGAAGGCGCGGACCCCGATATCGCAGCCGGCGCGCTCATCTTCAGCGCCAGTCAGATGAACGGCGGCGCCTCGCGCGGCATTGTCCGGCTCATCCGGCAGTACCAGGCTTATTTGTTCTTCCCGATGTTGCTGCTCGAGGGCATTAACCTGCACGTTGCGAGCGTCCAGGCACTGGCCCGCCGGACGTCGCGGCATCGTCGGACCGAAGCGGCGTTGCTGGCCGCGCATTTTGCGGGCTATCTGGCCCTTGTCGTGCTGGTACTGGGCCCAGGCTGGAAGGCAGCGGCTTTCATCGCGGTGCAGCAGGGCCTCTTCGGCCTCTATCTGGGCTGCTCGTTCGCTCCCAATCACAAGGGCATGCCGATCCTGACTGCCGATGACCGAAGTGACTTCCTGCGTCGGCAGGTACTCACCTCGCGCAATATCCGCGGCGGCTGGCTGACCGACCTGGCCCTTGGCGGCCTGAACTACCAGATCGAGCACCATCTGTTCCCGTCGGCGCCACGGCCGAGCTTGCGGCGCTGCCAGCCGCTGATCAGGGCTTTCTGCGAGCAGCGCGGGCTGACGTACTGCCAGACCAGCCTGGTGGGCTCGTTCGCCAGCGTCCTGAGCCACCTCGACAAAGTCGGCAGGCCAGTCACGACCGGTAGATGACGAGTGACCGGGCCGGCCGAGTATGGGGGGATGTCGCCCGCCAAGCATCCCTGCGCGGAGGAACGGTGACGGTCGCGGATGCCTGCACGGCGGCAGTGTCGGCCGTGGAGGTGACCGGCGCCTGGCTGATCGCAGCCGTCGGCCACGAGGCGGGCTATCTGCTGTGGGTTACTGACCAGGTCAGCGAGCACCTGGCCGAGCTGGAGCTGACCGTGGGAGAAGGACCATCGCTGGATGCTTCGGTCTCGGGCGGACCTGTGCTCGCCTCGGATCTGGAGACGAGCGAGGCCGCGGGTCGCTGGCCGGTCTTTGCCCTGGCGGCACTGCAGGCCGGTGCCGGGGCGATCTTCGCGTTCCCGCTGCGGATCGGCGCTATCCGGGCGGGGGTGCTTGGCCTGTACCGGGTACGGCCGGGCCCGCTCACCGCCTTCCAGCTGGGTGACGCGCTGGTGTTCGCGGATACCGCGACCCTGCTGCTGCTCGAAGCACAGGACGGGACGGCGGGTGGTGGCGCGACACCGGCCGGTACCGGCGGCCAGTCTGCCGATCTGGCCCTGCATCGCGCCGAGATCGACCAGGCGACCGGAATGCTGACCGAGCAGCTGGGGACGGGCATTGCCGAGGCCCTGGTGCGGCTGCGAGCCTTTACCTATGCGCATGACCGGCGGCTTTCCGACGTGGCCGGCGACATCGTGGCACGACGGCTGCGGCTGAGCGCTGATCCTGACCCTGGCGGCAACGATGAGGCATGAGGCACGTGCCCCGGCGCGTCCGCGGTCCCGGACGCCTGCGACGGGTATGGCTATTGCTGGTGAGAGGGTGAGCAGGTTGGACGGAGAACTACTGTCGGAGACCTTCGTTGAGCTGACCGACACGATGGTCGCCGACTTTGACGTCATCGACTTCCTGCATGTGCTGACCGACCGCACGGTCAAGCTGCTGGATGTGTCCGCGGTCGGCCTGCTGCTGGCTGACCCGCGGGGCGAGCTGCGCGTGGTCGCGGCATCGAGCGAAGCAGCCCGGTTGCTTGAGTTGTTCCAGCTGCAGAACGACCAGGGTCCGTGCCTGGACTGCTTCCGGACCGGCCAGCCTGTCTCGGCGGCGGACCTGGCGGCCGAGGGGGAGCGCTGGCCGCGGTTCGCGGCGGCGGCCCGGCAGTCCGGATTCGCGGCCGTTCAGGCGCTGCCGATGCGGCTGCGCGATCAGGTGATCGGCGCGCTGAACCTGTTCCGCGCCGGCCCCGGGGCCTTTGACCTGTCCGACGTGCGCGTTGGGCAGGCGCTGGCCGATGTCGCCACGATCGGCCTGCTGCACGAGCGCAGCCTGCGGCGGGGTGACATCCTGAACGAGCAGCTCCAGACCGCGCTGAACAGCCGGGTCGTGATTGAGCAGGCCAAGGGCAAGCTCGCCGAGCGGCTCGGTCTGGACATGGAACAGGCCTTCAGCCTGCTGCGAGACCAAGCCAGGAACCGCAATCTGCGGCTGGCTGACCTGGCCCAGGCCTTCATCGACGGGACTCATTCCCTGCCGGGCCAGACCCGGTCGGCAGCCGAGGAGCGCGGCGAAGGCAGGGTGAGTTCGTGATCTCGCCAGCCATGTCGTAAGCCGAGTCAGATCCCGCTGTCCTGGGCTTCTAGGGCCGAAGATCATCCGAGCATGCGCTTGTGTGCCAGACTGTGTGCTGGAGGCCTGGACCCCGCCTGATCCGGTATCCCGGATATCAAATGCAATATATGCATTTGGTGGAAGTGGGGGAACGTGAGACTTCTGGGCAAAGCTGCCCGTTCAGGCCCACCCAATACCGAGCCGCTCGTCCCGCCGTTTGCCGGGCCGCGTCCCGCGGCTGCGGCCGCGGCAGCACCGCCGGTCACCAGGCGGCCGACTGGCTCGGCTCGCGTCCCGGGTCCGGACTCGTTTGACCGCATCGCGCGCCTGGCCGCCATGGCACTAGCCAGTCCGCGCGCGTCTGTCATCATCGTCGGCCGGGACAACTCCTCGTGGCAGACCTGGGCCTCGGCGCCGATGCCGGTCGACGCGCCGAGCGCCGTCGAGCGATCGCTGTGCCAGTTCGTGATCGACTCGGGCAAGGAACTGATCATCGACGATGCCTCGGTCGGCCTCCCAGGGGAGCTCTCGCGGTCAAGCGACGCTGCTGGCCTGATGGCATGGGCCGGATTCCCGGTGCGTGAACCTGGTGGCCGGGCCGTCGGGGCGGTATGCGTCGCCGATCTCCGGCCGCGGCCCTGGAGTGCCTACGACGTTCAGATGCTCGCGGGACTGGCTCAGGTCGCCTCTAGCGAGGTCGCGCTGCGGATCGCGCTGAGGCAAGGCGCTGATCGTGCGGTCCTGGCTCGTACCCTGCAGCAGATCCTGCTGCCGCCCCGGCTGCCGAAGATCCCCGGCCTGCAGGTGGCGGCGCGGTATGTGGCGGGCGGGACCGGGACCGAGATCCTGGGGGACTTCTACGACGTGTTTCCCTCGACGCGAGGTAACTGGGGGATCGTCGTCGGCGACGTGTGCGGCAAGGGAATCCCCGCGGCCAAGAGCACCGCGCTGGCGCGCCACACGTTGCGAGGCGCCGCTCTGAGACAGACCCGGCCGAGCCTGATCCTGGCCGGGCTGAATCAGGCGCTGCTGGACTGGCCCGCCGATGACCAGCGGTTCCTGACCGCGATCTACGCCACCGTGCGTCCGCGGCTCGCGGTGACCTCCGTGCGGATCAGTTCCGCCGGACACCCGCTCGCTCTGGTTCGCCGCGCGGACGGGCAGGTTCAGGGCAGTGGGGCAGCCAGGAACTCTGCTTGGCCTGCTTGCGGAACCTGAGCTGCATGACACGCGACAGCTGCTGCGCCCGGGCGACAGCATGATCCTCTTCACCGATGGCGTCATCGAGGCACGCAGTCATGTCAACCGTGAGCTTTACGGCGATGATCGGCTCGTCAAGCTGGTCGGCGGCCTCCGCGATATGCCGGCCGCCCGGATGGCTGCGGCGATCATCAAGGCGATCAAGGCATTCAGTGGCGGAGTCGTCGGGGACGACACGGTAGTGCTGGTCATGAAGGTGCCCTAGCCAGCGGCGATAACATCAGCTCCGCCTGGCCTGGCCCTCCTTGCCCGGCTGCCGGCTCCGCTTGTCGCGGACGTAGATGGCCCCTTGCCTGCCGTCGCCCAGGCTGCGGCGCTCCAGCTCGAACAAGGTGGTGGCCACCATCAGGTCACTCAGCTTGGAGTAGCCATAGCTGCGGGAGTCGAAATCGGGCTGCTGCTTGGTGATGAGCGTGCCGACATAGCCGAGCGGCGCCCAGCCGTCGTCGTCTGAGGCGGCCTCGACGGCATGGCGCAGCTGGCTCACCAGTGCGTTGTCGCGCTTGAGCTGCGCGGCCGAGGCATGCTGGGCGGCTGCGGGCGCCGGGGCGGCCGAGCCAGCCGCAGATCCGCCGTTATGCAGCAGGTTCTCGATGTAGATGAACTTGTCGCACGCGGCCACGAACGGCTTAGGCGTCTTGCGCTCGCCGAACCCGTACACCGTCAGCCCCGACTCGCGCAGCCGCGACGCCAGCCTGGTGAAATCACTATCGCTGGAGACCAGGCAGAAACCGTCGAACCGGCCCGAGTACAGCAGGTCCATGGCGTCGATCACCATCGCCGAGTCCGTGGCATTCTTGCCGCTGGTGTAGGCGAACTGCTGGATCGGCTGGATCGACTGCGCGAGCAGGTGGTCCTTCCAGCCTTTCAGGTTGGTACCGGTCCAGTCGCCGTAGGCGCGCTTGACATGGGCGGTCCCGTACTTGGCCACCTCGGCGAGCAGGCCCTCGGTAATCGCGGGCTGTGCGTTGTCCGCGTCGATGAGCACTGCGAGCCTGGCCGCGTTCTCGCTCACCATGATCCTCTTTCCGCGCTCTCGAGAGCCGGGCATGCTCTTGCCAGCGCTGCCACGACGACTCTCCTGATCCTGCCGCACCAGCGGGCGAATCCCAACATGGCACACCCAGCCCGGCGGGTCCTCCTGGAGTCAGAGGCTCGCCGAGGTGCGCAAGGTGCGTGATCGCCACCGCACCGACCACGCCGCTCCCGAACGCGTCGCCTGAGCCTGCGAACCGGACCCTCATGGCCCTATGCTCTCTTCCTGCGCCAGTCTGGGGTGCCAGGTGCGGCGCGGCGCGATCCGCGTGATGATGTACCGATGCGGCTGCTGCTGATCGGCGCTCCCGGCGCTGGCAAGGGAACTCAGGCCGAGCGGCTTGCCGCGCGATTCGGCATTTCGCACATCTCCAGCGGCGACCTGCTGCGCCAGCATGTCCGCGACCAGACGGCTCTCGGGCGGACGGTGAAGTCCTACGTGGACCACGGTGACCTGGTCCCGGACCAGGTCGTCATGGACATGCTGCGCAAGCCCGTCCTGGCCGCGGTCCGCGGTTATGTCCTGGACGGATTTCCCCGGACCGTCGAGCAGGCCGAGGCGTCCTATGCCGCGGTCCGCTCGCTCGGCGTCGAGGTGCAGGCCGCGATCCACCTCGATGTACCCAGGGAGGAACTGCTCCGGCGGCTCCTGGCGCGCGGCCGGGGGACCGAGGACGCGGAGGCCGTGGTCGAGCACCGCCTGCAGGTGTACCAGGAGAAGACGGTGCCCCTGCTCGCCTACTACGCCGGCCGGGAGTGGATGTCGACCGTGGACGGCTCCCGGTCGGCAGACGCCGTCCACGGCGACATCGTGCGGCGAATCGAGAAACTGGCCTCTTTCGTCGCTTCGCCTTAGCTGCGCTGAGCGCGGACGCGGTCAGGCCCTTCGCGGCGGCAGCTCTGTTCGCGGTCGGACAACCGCGAACAGTGCGTCAATGGCACAATGACCGCATGTCGGCGCATAGTGACGAGCAGGACAACGAGGCCGTGGCGCCGCCGCCAGCGCCTGACCGCGGCCGGGACGCCGACCCGGGGTTGAGGCGCGGAGCGCTCGGCGTCACGCGGTCCATCCAGATCCTGGAGCGCGCGCAGGACGTCGTCACCGTCACGGTCGGGATCGTGCTGATCGCGCTGGCCGCCGTGCTGCTGGTCTCCGGAATCGTCGACTTTCTGGACGGCTCGTCCGGGCCCATCTCGCGGGCTGCGCCCAACCTGGTCGACCGCGTGCTCTTCGTGCTCATCCTGGTCGAGATCGTGCACACGGTCGCGCTGTCGCTGCGCTCGCACCGGCTGGTTGCCCAGCCGTTCATCGTGGTCGGCTTGGTCGCCGTCATCCGGCGGATCCTGTTCGTGCTGACCCCGGGCAGCCAGGTCAAGGCCACCACCTCGGAGCTGGCCCTGCTGATCGCGATGGTGGCGGTATTCGTGGCTGGCCTGATCGCGGTCAGCCGCTTCGAGAAAGGCGAGAAGTGAGGGTAAGAAGTTCAAGGTAGTCCGGGTCAGGTAGCCGCACTATGTCCTGATTGCCGCCGGTGCTGTAGGCTGCCGCCCTCACCCCATGGAGGTTTCGGATGGTTGCTACCGCTCTGCACGAACCTCATGAGGTAACTCAGGCCGAGGTTGTCGAGAAGGCGAAGCTCAAGAAGCATTTCGGCCGCTTCGACATCCTGTTCTTCCTGATCTGCACGATCGTCGGCGTGGACACGATCGGGGCGGTGGCATCCAAGGGTGCCACCGCCTTCACCTGGATGATCATCACGATCGTGATCTTCTTCGTCCCGTCGGCGCTGCTCTTCGCCGAGCTGGGGACCGCCATACCCGAGGAGGGCGGTCCTTACGTCTGGGTGCGCCTGGCCTTCGGCCGGCTGGCTGGCGCGGTGAACAATTTCCTGTACTGGGTGACCAACCCGGTGTGGCTGGGCGGCACCCTGGCTGTCCTGGCGGCCAACGTCTTCTCCGTGTTCTTCCTCGGCGGCAAGACCATGACCAGCGTGCCCTGGTACGCGTACACGCTGGCCTTCGTCTGGATCAGCGTGCTGTCTGCGATCCTGTCGTTCCGGGTCGGCAAGTGGTTCCCGACGATCGGGGCCTGGGCCCGGTTCCTCCTGCTCGGTGGCTTCTCGCTGTCGGTGATCATCTACGCGGTCAAGAACGGCGTGCACGGCTTCGGGGCCGGCGACTTCTCGATCAACTACGCCGGGTTCATCGCCCTGATGCCGATCCTGCTGTTCAACTTCGTCGGGTTCGAGCTGCCGAACGCGGCCGGGGACGAGATGAAGGACCCGCAGAAGGACGTGCCGTTCTCGATCGCCCGCTCCGCTGTGATCTCGTCGCTGCTCTACGGGCTTCCGATCCTCGGCATCCTGATCGTGCTCCCGACGGCGCAGGTAACCGGCCTCGGCGGGTTCACCGACGCCATCAAGGCGGTCTTCACCGTCTATGGCGGCAGCGTGACGAGCGGCGGAGCGACACTGACCGGAGCGGGCGCGTTCTTCGGCGGCCTAGCCGCCATTCTCTTCATCCTGGCCTTGCTGACCTCGGGAGTCACCTGGATCATGGGCTCGGACCGGGCCATGGCCGTCTCGGCCTTCGATGGCGCGGGACCGCGGTCGCTGGGGGTCATCTCGGCCCGGTTCGGCACTCCCGTGCGGGTCAACGTGCTGTCCGGCGTCATCTCCACGTTCATCCTGATCGGTGCCCACCAGATCGTCGGCGGCAACGCGGCGAAGATCTTCACCGCGGTGCTCTTCCTCGCCATCTCGACGACGCTGGTCAGCTACATCGGCATCTTCCCGGCCCTGATCGTGCTGCGGCGCCGCCTGCCGGACCTGCACCGTCCCTACCGGGCTCCCGCCCCGATGTTCCTGTCGGTCCTGCTGACCGTGCTGATCGTCTTCAGCGTGATCCAGATCCTCATGCCGGGCCTTGGCGACGCGTGGTTCGGCAGCGCTTACGCAATTTCCGGCTGGACGAAGTGGGGCTACTTCTGGACCAACCTGATCCCGCTGCTGATCTTCATCACTGTCGGCGTAGCGTTCTGGGCGATGGGCGGCGACACCCGCCGAGCGGTCGCTGAACCGGCCGGGCCGGAGAGCGAGCCGGGCCCGGACAGCGAGGTGGTGCTGGGCTAGCGGGTCTGCGCCGCTGCTCTTGACACCGCTAGCTCCAACCGGGTCCAATAATTCGTAGAATCCGCTTCTAGTATTTCCTGGCGGATAGCGAGGGATGACGGGCATTATCGGTTCGGGAGGTTCGTCGGCATGACGGAACGGAAGAGTCCGACGGCGGTTCTCCACGAGGGCCCCCGCGCGCTGACCGACGAGCAGGTACGCGAGATCGAGGAGTCCGATCTGGCCGGCGTGCTGGACGTCGACATCGATGACGTCATCGAGTACGTCCACAAGGACCTGAAGTCCCTGCCGGACTTCACGACGCTCTACCGCAAGTACCTGAAGCAGCGCTGGGACGTCTACGACCTCGACTTCAGCCAGGACAAGATCGACTGGCAGGAGAAGATGACCGAGGCCGAGCGGCAGTCGTTCATGGCCATCGCGTCCGGCTTCCATCACGGCGAGCGGCAGGTCGAGGTCGAGCTGCCGGTGTTCATGATCGGCGCGAGCGAGGAGTGCAAGCTCCACATCGCGGCGCAGATCGAGGACGAGGCGCGGCACACCGTCTTCTTCGACCGGTTCTACCGGGAAGTCGTCGGCATGGAGGGCGACGACATCATGGACATCCTCGACGCCTCGTTCCCGTGGGTATCGGAGACCTTCGTGGGGCCGTTCGGGCTGCTTGCCTACCAGGCGGACGAGGTGCGGCGGAACCCGTTCGACGAGCGCGCCCGGGTGCGGTACGGCACGAACTATTTCCTGTGGATCGAGGGCGTGCTGGCGCTGTCGGTCATGAAGGTGACGCTGTCGTACGCCCGCTGGCGCGGGTTCCTGCCCGCCTACTACACCGGCTTCACGGCGACCTGCCGGGACGAGTCGCGGCACGTCCAGGGCGGCATGCGCTACCTGCAGGACGCCGTGCGCAAGGACCCGGCGATGATCAACGAGATCCACGCCACGCTGCGGACGATTCTCTCGCTGTCCGGGGTGGCCAGTCGGCAGATCTACTACGAGCCGCTGGGCTGGACCGAGGCCGAGGTGCGGATGCTGTTCTTCCAGCAGCTCCGCCGCAAGCTCAACGACGTCGGCATCGACCTCGCTCCTGACATCGAGGACCTGCTCGCGCAGGTGCAGCCCGTCCTGGCGGGTGGCTGATCCGTGGCGGCGCCGACGTTCTTCAGCAAGGAGTGGGCCGACACGGTCCGTGACGCACTGAACGCTGGCCCGTCGGAGTCGGCCCGGGCGGGCAAGCTGGCTGAATACTGGGACTTCTTTGAGCTGATCAAGAGCCTGTACCCGGCGTCCTGGGCGCTCGGGTGCCGCGACCTGCCCGCGGAGCTCGGTGACGGCCCGCAGTACCTGTTCGTCGAATGGGGCGGCGGTACCGTCACCACCTGCCAGATCATCGGGCCCGACGACCAGCTGGACGCCACCTACGTGCTCGGCATGGACTACGCGGACTGGAAGTCGCTGCACGAGGGCTACGACGCGCAGCGCACGGTGATGTACCGCAAGATCCTCCTCGAGCAGGGCGACCTGCTCGAGTTCTTCAAGGCGATCTACTTCTTCGTCGAGTGCCTTGCCGTCATCGGCGGGATGCCGGCCGACTATCCCGCGCCCGCCCCGGGCGGCCGGTAGACCGCGACGCCGCTCGCCCGGTAGTCGAATCGGAAGCCAGTGGCCAGCAGGTAATGCTGGAGTTCTGGGCCGCCGGTCCACAGCAGCACCCAGCCGATGTCCATCTGCCGGGCGTTGCGGGCCGCCGCCGTGAGCTGCGCGGCCGATAGCTGGTGACCTTTCTGGACGCGCATCAGGGCGTGGTAGAACGGCTCGCCGTTGATGCCGGTAGCGGTCGCCGGCGTGATCCGGGACAGGTTGGCGACCGCCAGCGGATGGCCGTCGGCGGTGGCCAGGACCTGTGACTCGGGCGCGAAGGGCGAGCCGAGGAGGCCGGCCCCGCCGCGGATGCCGAACGGCACGTCCACGACGATCGACCCGGAATGGTCGGCGGCGATCGGGCGGTCGAGCGCGGGCAGGGCCGTGGGCATCGTCCCGAAGCCCGCCGGTGCGGACAGGCCGGCCTCCAGGACGCCGGCCGCCAGGACAGGGACCAGGACGGCCCAGGCGTGCTCGCGGAGCCAGTTCACGGTGAACCCGGCCAGCAAGGCCGCGGGCACCAGGCCGACTTCCGCGATCCGGGCTGGCTCCCGGAAGCTGTCCAGTCCCGGTGTCCTGACGATCCAGGTGTACGGCATGAGCCAGGACAGCCGCACGCCATGCCACGCCTGCGCGAGCGGCACGTAGGTGCCGGTCCCGATATGCAGGGCCGAACCCATGGCCAGCACCGTCGCACCAGCCCAGGCGATCGCCAGCGCCCACGCCGTGCGCCGTCGCCAGGCCAGTGCCAGGCCCGCGATCGCCAGCACGGTGAGCACGGCGCCGTACGTGGTGTAGTCGGGCGAGTGCGGGATGTGCGCACCGAGGCTGGCTACTCGCGGCGATGGCTCGATCACATTCGGAAGCCAGGCTCCGGCCAGGTAGGCGGTCGCATCGGGCGTGGCCGGCGGCTGGCCACCTTGATCTCGTGGGCGATCGCGAGCAGCTGGGGACTGGCCACCACGGCGGTGACGAGCGCGGCGAGCGTGACGGGCAGCAGCCGCGTCCACCTGGGCGCGCCCAGCACGCGGGCCGCGATCGAGCGGTCGGCCGGACCGGCTGGAACTGGCCGGCTGAACAGCCACGGCAGTAGCGCCACTGCCGCCACCAGGGCGGCCATCAGCGCCGAGTCCTGGTCGACCAGGACGCTGGCGCCGATGACCAGTCCCAGGATCAGCGCCTGCACGGGTCCGGGCCGGCGGCGCAGCCGCACCGCGGCCTCGAGCGCCATCGGCACGAACAGCGCGCCCGCGGCCAGGTTCACGTGGACCCACGCCCAGTAGTCCACGATTACGGAGTAGCCGAAGAACCCGCCCGCCGCGATCGCCGCGATCTGCGACGGCAGCCACAGCCGCGCCACCCGGTACATCGCGTAGCTCAGCAGGCCGGGCAGCGCGATCGACAGCAGGTTGAACGACACGGTCGGGCCGAACAAGGCGGTGACGGGCAGCATCACCACGCCCACTAGCGGCATCAGGGTATGGAACCCGAGCTGCGTGCCGACCGGCGCGGCCAGCAAGCCGGTCGACCACGGGCTGGCGAGGTGCTCGACGCAGCGCGCCATCCACCACAGGTCCCACACGTAGCAGCCGGCGTCCCTGGTGGCGATCATCCGGCCGGCCAGATAGCTGGCGTGCGGCCAGGTGACCGCGATGCCGGCGCCGATGTATCCCAGCAGGACCGTCAGGTGGACGACGACGGGATGCGCTGCGCGGGCGGGTCGCGACCCGGCCGGAGCACCGTCATCGGGCGCGCTGGCGGCCCGCGCGTCGTCTAACGGATCAGGCGCAGCCGTTGCGGCCTGGTCCTGAGCTGCCGGCTCGTCGTACACCTTTGGCATAGTACTGGCCGCTCTCCGGCGGGCCCGCCGGGCCCGGCAGGCCGGGGGAGTAGCATCGGGTTATCGCGCAAGGCTCGCCTGAGCTGCGCAAACGGGGGGACTTACGATGCCGACAGTCATGCTGTTCCACGAGGTCGACGATGTCGGCCACTGGCTTTCCTCGCCGAGGCGGGAAGAGTTCTTCGGGCCGCTCGGCATCACCGCCCGCACGTTCGTGGACGCGGAGAAGACGAGCCGGGTCGGGCTGATCGTGGACGTGCCCGATATGGGAACCTTCCAGCGGGCGCTCGAGTCCCAGGATGCCGCCGACGCGATGCGGTTCGACGGCGTTCACCCCGAGACGATCATGATGTTCGTCGAGCCCTAGCCCGAGAGCGGGGCGAGCCGCAGGTCGGTGTCCCGGACGTCGGTGATCAGCATGTGACCAGGCGCGTGGGTGATGGCGAACGGGATCCGCGCGGCCGCGAGCGCCGCCTGCGGCGTCACGCCGCAGGCCCAGAAGACCGGCACATCGCCGTCCTGGCCGGCGACCGGGTCGCCGAAGTCGGGACGCGACAGGTCCGTGATCCCGAGTACCGCCGGATCGCCGGCGTGGACGGGCGCTCCGTGCGCTGCCGGATAGCGGGCGGTCACGGTGGCGGCCGTGTCGACCAGGCCGGCCGGGACGGGCCGCATCGAGACCACGAGCGGGCCGTCGAACCGGCCAGCCCTCTGGCAGGGCCGGTCGGTGACGAACATGGCCACGTTCGTGCCCTGCTCGAGGTGACGGACCGGTACCCCGGCCGCCAGCAGAGCGCGCTCGAACGTGAAGCTGCAGCCGGTCAGGAATGCCACCAGGTCATCCCGCCAGTACCCGGTGATCTCGCCCGGCTCGGCCACGCACCGCCCGTGCTCCCAGATGCGGTAGGCCGGCAGATCGGTCCGCAGGTCAGCGCCGGGAGCCAGCTGGGACACCGGACTGCCGGGCCGGGTGGTCTCCAGCAGCGGGCATGGCCCGGGGTTGCGGCGGGCGAACAGCGCGAACTCGTCGGCTACGTCCTGCGGCAGCACGATCAGGTTGGCCTGAGCGTAACCCGCCGCCCAGCTCGCCGTCGGCGCCCGGGTTCCGGCCCGGAACCGGGCCCTGGCGCCAGCCGGCGAGAGGAGCTCCATCGGCCGCCCTGGCTGGTCAGCTGATCCGCAGCGGAAGCGTGCGGGGCCCGCGGATCTGGCCGGCGGACCACCTGACGGCCGACGGGTCGTCGAGGCTGAACGACCTGATCCGCTCGAGCCAGACTTCCAGGGCGACGCGGAGCTCCATCCGCGCGAGATGCGATCCGATACAGCGGTGGATGCCCAGGCCGAACGCGGCGTGCCGGTTGACGGCGCGGTCAAGGACGACGTCACCGGCCCGGTCGAACTGCGCCGGGTCGCGGTTGGCGGCCGGGAACGACAGCAGGATCCAGTCATCGGCCTTCATGTCGGCGCCATGCCAGTTCATGTCCTCCTTGACCAGCCGCGCCATGGTGACCGGCGCGTAGGCGCGGAGGAACTCCTCCATCGCGGTCGGCAGCAGCCCCGGCTCAGCGAGGAGCCGCTCGCGATCGGCCGGGGTCTTCGCCAGATGCCACAGCGAGGCGCCGATCGCACTCCACGTCGTGTCGATGCCGGCGATGAGCAGCAGCGCCATGGTGCCGGCCACGTGGTCCGCCTCGAGCTTGCGGCCGTACAGCTCGACGTTGATGAGGAAGGTGGTCAGGTCCTCGCGCGGGTGGTCGAGGTGGTCGTGGATCTGCGCCAGCAGGTAGTCGAACAGCTTGCCCATCCGCGCCAGCCGCTCCTCGGGCGGCAGGTTGATGCCCTCGAGCGTGTTCTCGACGAATTCCCTGAACCGCGGACCGTCCTCCTGAGGGAAGCCGAGCATGTCGGCAATGACCCGCATCGGGATGTGCTGGGCGTAGTCGTAGGCCGCGTCGACCACGTCGCGCCCCTCGAACGCGTCGATGAGCGAGTGGCAGAACCCTCTGGTCGCGGGCTCCAGCTTCGCGACCGCGCCCTTGGTGAAGGCGGGCAGCAGCAGCTTGCGCGCGTCATGGTGGAACGGCGGGTCGGAGGAGATCGGCGGCGAGCCGCCGACGGGCGCCAGCTCCGGCGGCGGCCGGAAGTTGCCCATGATGATCGAGCGAGACGAAAAATGCTCGGTGTCGTAGGCGATCGCCGCCACGTCCTCGTAGCGCACCGGCAGCCAGCCGCCGCCGAACCGGTCGGTGTGCGCGATCGGGCAGCGCTGCCGCAGGTCATCCTGGATCGGGTACGGGTCGGCCGACCATTCAGGCTCGAGATGGGAGAAGTCGGTAGCCCAGTCGGAGACGGGGCCGGTGATGATCTCGCTGCGGGTGCCGAGAAGTTCCTCGTCCTCGTCCGCCTCGACGCGGACGAAGCGGTCATCGACAGTCATCTCAGCTCTCCTCGAGGATCTCGATGGCGCGCTCGGGGCAGTTAGCAGCAGCAAGGCGCGCCTCGCGCTCCTTCTCGGGCGGCACGACGCCGTCGCCCAGAACCTGGCCGAAGCCTTCGTCGTCGTCGCCGAACAGGTCGTCGGCTAGGTCGTAGCAGCGGCCGTGTCCCTGGCAGCGCTCGGAATTGATCTGCACCTTCACTGCGCTGGTCCCGTCTGTGCGGTGGTGCCGGCTCGGGCCAGAGCGGCGACGACCCGCGCGAGCAGGGCGGCCCACTCGTGCTCGTCGACCGCGTGCAGGTCCGGTGTCACGAGCGCGCTGCCCATCGACAGCAGGAGGCAGAGGTGAGCGAGCGCGTCCGGGGAGAGCGCGGGGTCAAGCTCGCCCTCAGCCTGAGCCACCCGCATGAGCCCGGCGAGCCAGTCAGCCCGCTCGCCAACGTAGCCGCGCATCGGCCTGGCCACGTCCTCGTCGCGGCGCGCGGCGACCAGCGCTTCGACGATCAGGTAGCCGCGGGCGTCGCGCCGGCGGGGGAGCCACTGGCCGATGACCAGAAGCATCTCGGTGATGGACCGGTCGGGGTCGGCCTGGAACAGGTCGGCGAGCAGTCGCTGGCCGTGCGTCCGCAGCGCGCCGGTCAGCAGTTCCGCCTTGGAGGCGAAGTGCGCGTACATGGCGCCGTTGCTGACCCCCGCGGCCGCGGCGATGTCCGCTACCCGCGTGCCGTCGTACCCGCGCTCGGCAAAGACGTCGGCGGCGGCGCGCAGCAGGCGCTCACGGGTCTCGGCTGCGGTCACTCCGGCGATACGGCCCATAGGAGAAATTAAAAGAACGTTCATCTGATTCGTCAAGGGGCTCGGCCGGATCGCGGCTCGGGACCGGGGCAGCGGGCCGGACATTCCCGCCCAGAAGGGCGGCCCGCTGCGGTCTGCCGGATGGCCGGTCACCTTGGTAGGTTGGGCTGCCCCGGCATGGAGGTCGACGTGAAGGCGCTTGTTTTCCGGCACAGCCTGGCCCGTGAGGCGGCCGCGGCCATCGGCGGGCGGGTTGACCCGCGCGCGTTCGTCTCGCGCCTGGCGCCGGTCCGGATCGAGGACGTCGACGAGCTGCCGCTGCCGTCGAAGGACTGGGTGCGGGTCGAGACGACCTTCTCGGGGCTGTGCGGGTCGGACGTGAAGCAGATCCTGCTGAACGGCGCGCGCGACAACCCGCTCACGGCCCTGGTGTCCTTCCCGCATGTGCTCGGCCACGAGGCGGTCGGGCGGCGCGCGGACACCGGCGAACGGGTCGTCCTCAACCCGTGGCTGTCATGCGGCCCGCGCGGCATCGAGCCGCCGTGCGAGGCGTGCGCCGCCGGCCGCTACCCGTGGTGCCGCAACTTCCGCTTCGGCGACCTGCCAGTCTCGATCCACATCGGGAACTGCGCGGCGGCGGCGGGGGCGCACGCCGAGCGCTTCGGCGCGCACGTCTCGCAGTTGTTCGCGATCCCCGACGAGGTATCCGACGAGGCGGCCGTCCTGGCCGATCCGGTCAGCGTCTCGCTGCGCTCGATCCTGCTCGCTCCGCCCCCTGACGGCCAGCCGGTTCTGGTCTACGGCTCCGGCACGCTCGCGTTCGCGGCGATCGCGCTGCTGCGGCACCTCTATCCCGCCACCCCGGTGTGGGCGGCCACCCGCTCTGGTCCCCGGGCCGCGCTCGCGACCCGGCTCGGCGCTCACGCGGCGCTGTCGTCGTCGCCCGAGGAACTGGTCGCGCAGGTTGCGCGGCGCACGGGGACCACTCCGCTGGAGCCGTGGAGCAAGCGGAACTGGCTGCAGGATGGCCCGGCGGTCGTCTACGACACCATCGGCTCGACCGAGACGGTCGAGACGTCGCTGCGCCTGCTGGCGACCGGCGGCACGCTCGTCGTCTCCGGCGTCGAGCCGCCGAGGCGCTTCGAGTGGACCCCGCTGTACTTCAAGGAGCTGCACGTCATCGGCTCGAATGGGTTCGGCATCGAGGAAGTCGGCGGCGTCGCCAAGCACGCCATGGAGCACTATTTCGACTTCATCGCCGACGGCCTCGACCTGACTCCGGTCATCACCCACCGCTTCCCGCTCAGCCGCTGGGACGAAGCGGTGCTGGCGGTCAAGGACTCGCGGCGCACGGGCGCGGTCAAGGTGCTCCTCGAGCCGGCCTGCTGATCCGCCCGCTGTCGGTGCTCCCGCCTAGCATGTGCGCATGCGGGTGCTTCGATCCGGCCGGAGGGAACTGGGTGGCTGACGCTGACGACGTGCGTCGACTCGCGCTCGCCCTGCCGCAGGTGGAGGAGATCGACAGCGACGGCTTCGACTTCCGGGTCGGCGGCAAGGGCTTCGTCTGGTCCTATCCGGAGCGCAGGCCGGGCAGGCCGCGGGTGATCAGGACCGACATCGCGGTGCTTTTCGTCGGGGATGAGGCGGAGAAACAGGCACTCCTGCTCGGCGAACCCGACCTTTTCTTCACCGCGCCCGGCTATGACGGCTGGCCGCTGGTAATGCTGCGCCTGCCGGAGGTAGACGTCGAGCGGCTGACCGAGCTCGTGACCGACGCGTGGCGGATGCGAGCGCCTGAGGCGGCCAGGAGCTAGCCCAGGTCAGCCGTGGTGGCCGCCGCCCCCGCCGCCCCCGCCATCTCCGCCGCCGCCCCCGCCACCTCCGTGGTGGCCGCCGCCGCCGTGTCCGCCGCCTCCGCCGCCGCCGCCGTGTCCGCCGCCTCCGCCGCCCCAGCCGCCGCCGTGATGTCCGTGGTGGCTACCGCCGGTTGGCCCGAACGGGCCGGGATCGCCTGGCCAGCCGCCGCGCCTGCCGAATCCGGGGCCTCGCAACCCCCGGCGACGGAGGTAGACATATACCCCCAGTCGGACCGCTGCTATGAAGCACGCGACAAGAATGATGAAGGTCGTCGTGATCCCGCTCATGGAGCGCCCACTTTCCCGCCCATTGCAGCCGGAGCGCTGCGCTGGGGCCAGCCTAAATGGCAGATTGCCGTCAAGATAGGGAAAGGTGGCCGGGATCGGCATCCGCCGCGCGCATGACGGCACTGGCCCTCACCGGGAAGGGCTGGCGCGGCCGGCGGCTGCGGTGCGCGCGGGGGCGACGATAGCGCTCTGCAGGCGGCGAGCCGCGTCGAGGTGCTCCCCGGTCCAGATCATCCGGACGGCGGTCGCGCTCGCGGCGCCGTCCTCGCCCGCCAGATCGTGGCGAACGGCCTGGACGAGGCGGCTGTCGGCAGCCTTGTCGTGATCCAGTGGCGCGCGCGGTTCCTGGCCCTTGATGAGGTCGGCCGCCAGTTCGTCATACCACTGCCGTACGCCCAGGGCCGTGTCCAGGATCTCCCGGCGGGCGGCAGCCCGGTCGCCGGCCGGCGTACCGTCGTCGCGCTGCCACAGGTCCAGCACAGCGTCGGCCGTCAGGCGAAGCGCGGCGACTCCGGTGACCAGCCTGGTCACCTCGGTCAGCGGGATGGGCTTGGCGCCGCGCTCGGCCAGGTAGGTCCGGAACGCGTCATCCAGCCGCCTGGCGGCCGCGTCGGCGCGGGACGCATCCTGGGCCGGAGGCACCGGTGCGCTGGCCCGGCCGTCACAGTGCAGCATCCCGAAGGTCACCGTGCCGCCCAGGTAGGCCGCGCTGCTGACGTACGCCTCGGCCAGTGCCCGTCGCAGCGCCGACCTCGCGCCTCGCGGCCAGAACAGCATGCCGACGACCAGGCTGACCGCGCACCCTAGCGCGATGTCCTCGACCCGCAGCAGCCCGACCTGCCATCCGGCCGGGGCGATGATGTTGAACAAGATCACGAGGGTCAGCGTGAACGCTGCCTGCCCGGCGGCGAACGAGATCGCGGCGGGAGCGATCCCGGCCACGAAGACCGCCGCTGGCAGCACGCACCACAGCAGCGTTGTGTTCGTGCCGATAAACGTCAGCAGGACCCCGCCGACGACAAACCCGGCAACCGTGCCTGCCAGCGCGCGGGCAATGTCCTGCCCGGTGCTCAGCGCGTTCGAGCGCAGCACCGACAGCGCGCCCAGGACCACCCAGAATGAATGCTGCACGCCGGTCAGTCTGGCGATCAGCACGGCCAGGCCCAGCCCGATCGCCCCGCGCACGCTGTTGTGCAGCCAGACCGAGTGCGGCTCGAGGTGCGACGCCGCCCGCTGCTGCGCTGCCGCGATCGTGCCTGGCAGGCCGGCGGGCTGGCGGCCGAGCACCCGGGCAGGCCAGCTGCGCCGCTCGGCGGCCGCGGTCAGCTCGATGTTGCGGCCGATGAGCGTGACGGCGAAGCCGACCTCCTGGGCGCGGAAGACCGGGTCGAGTGACGTGATGAACTCGCCGCCCGGTTCCGGTACCGCGGAGCGGCCGGTCGCGGCGGCGCGCTGGACGGGCAGGTCAGCCATGGCGCTGTCGTCCAGCCCGGCCAGTGCGCCGGCCAGCCCGGCCTGCGCGGTGCGCAGGGGTTCACCGGAGCCTCCGGTCACGTCGAGCAGGTCCGCTCCGCGCTCCAGAACCTCGGCTGCGGCCACCTTGACCGCGCAGGCCGCCGCGCTGGCGGCGGGCTGCCGGCCGCGCTTCCAGGAATCGGTGACAACGATATCCAGCCAGCTCATCTCGTCCACCAGGCGCACGATGGCCCGGGCCGATGTGCTGAGTCCGGTTGGACGGTAGGGGGTGGCCAGGAACGAGTGGTGCAGCGCGCTGATCGCCTCGTCCGCGTGCTCGGCCGCCCGATCGTGATCGGCGGCGAGCCGCTGGTCTCCGCCGCTGGCCAGGTAAGCGGCCTCCGAGCGCAGCCGGGCGGCCAGCGCCCGGCACGCTGAGCTCGATGCGCCGCGCAGCGGATCGCGAGCCGGGGCGGGCCACAGCAGCGTGACCGCGGCCAGCGCGGCGGCGCTGGCCAGGCCCCAGCCGGCCAGCCGGCCAGGAACGGACGACACGGGCGCGGCCAGCGAAACCGGCAGGATGAAGGCGAGCAGCAGCGCGGTTGTCGCCCCGGCCAGCACCGAGCTGACGACGCCCGCGAAGATCACGGCGAAGGCGACCGCCGCCATCGCCATCGCGGCCAGCCAGGCTCGCTGCGACGCCAGGGTGCCGAGGCAGACCAGCAGGCCTCCGGTGACGGCGAGCGCTGCCTCTGCTTGCAGCCGGGCGGTCAGCGATCCGGTGAAGTCGACCAGGAGCAGCATCGCGAAGGCCCCGAAGGCTGCGAATGTCGCGACCTGGGGATTCCCGATCACGTAGTCACCCAGCGCGAACAGGCCCGGCATGACGATCGCGGTTCGCCCGGCACGGCGCAGCGCGGCGAAGTCGCGGTCCCGCTGGCCGAACCATCGCAGGAAACGTATGCGCGGCCGGCCCATCCGCCTATTAGACCAACGGCGCGGTTACGGAGTCAGCACCAGGGTGAAGGTCGTGTCGGCGCTGAACGCCTGGTTGGTCGACGCGATCAGCCCGCCGGCCGTCCCGGCCGTAGCGGCCGCGCCCGCGTCGGTGGCGAGCATGTCGGTACGCCCGGAGCCGGCTCCCAGGTCGGCATTGCGGACGACCTGGCCGGATGGCGCGGTCCAGGCGGTCACGGTGGAGGACTTGGTTTCCCAGCCGGACAGCACCCAGCGACCGGAACTGGCGACGGAAACCGTCGGCGTGGTCGCGGTCGAGGTGGTGACATGGTCGGCGTGACTGGCGAACGTCAGTACCGGGGAGGTCGGGGAGGTGCCTGAGTAGGCGAGCAGCTGAACGCCGCCCCGGCGGAACGTGGTGCCGAAGCTCACGGTCACCGCGCTGCCAGCGTCGCCTGCGGTGGCCACCCGGCTCCAGACCGACGTGACCATCACGCCGTTGCCCGAGTTGGTGCCGACCAGCGTCCAGCCGGCAGGTGCCGTGATGGGACTGGTCGTCGCCCCGGTCGCAATGAGGACGAGGGCATCTCCGGAGCTGACGGACGGCGGGACGGCAACAGTCTCGGTCGGCTGGTTGCCGTTGGCATCGGCGGCAGCGACGAATGCGATCTGCTGGGCCGTCGGCGGCACGGTGACCTGCTTGGTCAGCGAGCCGGTCAGCCCGCCCTGGCCGGTGACCGTGAGCTTGACCTGGTAGCTGCCGGCGCTGCCGAAGGTATGCGAGACCGTCACACCGGATCCGGCGGCACCGTCACCGAAGTCCCAGGCGTAGCCGGTCACGCCGCCGGTCGACCCGGACCCGTCGAAGGCGCAGGTCAGGTCGGTGCAGCTGACCGTGAACCTGGCGGTCGGCGCCGTGACCGCGGCCGGGCTGTAGACGATCAGGCCCCGGTTCTGGGACGGCACGAACATCTTGTCGTCGGCGAAGACCGGCTGGCCGAAGTCGGGCCCGATGTTGATGCTGTTGAGCACCGCCCCGGTAGCCGCGTCAAGCAGGATGACGTCATAGCTCTTGGCCGTCGTGCCGTAGCCGTACTGGGTGACCGCGATGACGCCCGCCCCGTCCATCGTGGGCGACCCGATCGGCGGCCCGATGATGCCCCGCTGCCAGATCGGAGCGCCCGTGGCCGGGTCGACCATCCGGACCGATCCCGGATAGCTGACCCCGTTGATCGTCGTCTGGTTCCCGGCCACGTACAGGTGCGTGCCGTCCCAGATGGCCGCCGCATCACACTGCGGACCCGAGGTGTACTGCGCGCCGATCGGGTTCGACCAGACCGGCCCGGCGGCCAGGTCTGCCTGCCGCCACGCATAGTAGGTGCCGTTCTTGTTGCATGCTCCGACCATGGGAGTCGCCGTGCCGCCGAGAGTCGCCGTGAACAGCGTCGGCGAGCCGCCGAAGTCCGAATCCGGGCCATGCGCGGTGGTCGGAACGGCCCAGGCATCCTCGCGCGCGAGCGTCGACGCGCTCAGCCTGACGACGGACACGGAATCTCCGCCCGGCCCGTTTCCGGTCGTGACGAAGACGTTCTGGCCCGCCGGATCGACCGCGGCGCTGCTCCAGATGCTGGGCTGGACCGAGTGCCCCGGATACGGGTGGTAGAAGTTCTCCAGGGCTCCTGTCGCCTGGCTGTACTCCTTGAGACCGCCTGACACCAGCGGCGCGTCGCAGTTGGACGCTACGCCGACGTAGACGTTCCCGTTCACGACGGTCGGCGATGACCAGTCGAAGTAGTCGTTGACCGTCGTGGACGGAATGCCGATCACGCTCTTCCAGTCCACCGCGCCCGTGGCCGCGTTGAGCGCGTAGAGGTAACCGTCGCCGCCCGCGACGTAGACGGTCAGCGGGCCGCCGCCAGGTGCCGGCTCGACCGTCGCGGTCGCCACGATGCCGAGCGGACCGCAAGTCGTCTGGGTGACGTAGCCGAGAAACTGCGACCAGAGAACCTTGCCGGTCGACTCGTTCAGGGCATAGAACGTGCCGGTGTTGGCGCCGATGTAGACAACGCCGTTGACCACCGTCGGGCTGGCTTCCAGGCCGGCCGGCTGGCCTGGATTTGTCGGAGCAGGCGGCGCCCAGGTCCAGTCATGGGTCAGGTTCGACGCGCTAGCGGGCGTGATGACGGTGGCGGCAGCGTTATAGGACGAGTGCGCAGGCCCGTTCAGGTAGCTGGACCAGTTCACGAACGGCGCTGCCGCGTGAGCGGGCGGGCTCGCGTGCGCGCTCCCGGCCAGGCCGGTCACGGCGAGCAAGGCCGCCAGGGCCGGAGCCGACCAGGCCACAACACGATCTCTTACGCGCACGCTACTCCCCTTTACCGCGGCATAAGTACCGCGCCCAGTATCGAGGGCGAAGCACTAATTAACAATAATTAAGTACGACAAGTTGCGGAAGCGCTCAACTGGTCACGATCCGGGCAACCCGTAGAGGTCGAGCACGCGCGGATCGGTGACGGCGGCGATCCGGCCATTTCCGACCGCGAGCGCCGTCGCCGCGCCGTTCCACAGGGTGGTGATGGTCTGGCCGGTGCTGGTGTTCAGCGCTGGCCCCTGATCCAGGTACAGCACCCCGTCGGCCTCGGCCGCGAGGACCGGCGTCGGCGTACCAGGCTGGACGTTCCACTTCCGGCTTCCGGTGGCGGCGGCGTAGGCGCACACGCCGAGACGGCCGCAGTCCGCGTACGCCTGGGAGGCATCAACGGCCAGCACCGTCGTCGCCCCGGCCAGGGTGTACCGGGTCGTCCCGGTCGCCGGATTCAGGTCCACGACCGCGCCAGCCGGGTCGGTGGCGTACAGGTGGCCGGGGGCCGTGCCGCCCAGGTTGCCGCGCTGGATCTGCCAGGCACCGGGACGGCTCCATGCCCGGGTGCCGGTGGCGAGGCGGTTCGCGCTGAGCGTCCCGTCCGGATTCTGGCCGCATCGGCTGGAGACCACCAGCTGGTCTACGACCAGCACCGATCCCGGCGCGCACGCATTCGTCAGGTGATCCCAGGCCAGGGCACCAGTCGCGAGCTTGCGCACGGCGACGACCTGGCCAGATCCAGCTGATGCCCCAGCGGCGGCCACGAAGGTTCCGGACACCACCATCTGCACGAGGGCGCCGCCCTGGGGGGTTATGGGGTTCGACCAGGCGGGCGCGCCAGTTGCGGCATGGAATGCCTGAACGAACCCGTTGGGGTCGCTCACCGAGTCGCAGCTATCTTCGCCGACGACCACCAGACCGCCGGCCACCGCCAGCGCCTCGGCGTTCAGCGACGTGGTGTCGGCCCCGGCGGACAGTCGGCGCCGCCAGATAACAGCTCCGGTGCCCGGGTTGTACGCGGTGAGCCGGCCATTGGCGACCGCGTACAGGCGGCCGCCAGTCAGCACTGGCGTCACGATAGAGACACTCGTGCATACCTGCCGGCGAGGCAGGTCAACGGGGGCGACCACGCTGCGCCGGTACTGGATCCGGCTCACCGCCGACCGGGTCAGCACGTGCTCGGACAGATTGGCCCGGCTCTGCGCGCTGTCGGAGTTCGTCTGGCTCCAGCTGCCCGGGGCCGGCGCTGCCCGGGCGACCGCAGCCGCCGTCCCGGCCAGTACCGCGAGCGCGGCGCACAGGACGGTGACGACCCTGGCCGTGCCGGGCGAGCGTGGCATGGTATTCCTCTTCCGGGCGAATCAATGTTTGTCGTTCTATTACGACGCCTGCGGAACTTCTCCGGTTGACCAAATGCCACGGTGACATTCACCAGATGGTCGTTGCTAAGGGTGGCGGCAGCTGCCTTCGGTCTCGGCTACAGCGTCGCCGCGGGATGCGCGTTCGCGCTGGCCGCTGCCCATGCGTTCCGGCTGAGCGTCTACCTGGCCTGCTGGCTCGCCGCCTCGGCACTGTCCTGGGCCCTGGCTGTCCGCCGCGGATCGCTTCGGGACCACGTGCGCGCCATGGCCGGCGACATCGGCCGTCACCGCATCAAGCTGCTGATCGGCGCGGTTTTGCTCGGCGCCCTGATGACTGTTCACCTGGGGTACCTCTACGTGCTGAACGGGCCCCGCTATGTCTACTACCTGAACGGGATGGAGATCGCCAACGCCGGCGGCATCCCGCGAGCGACCCTTGAATACGGCCAGTCATGGCTGCCCGCACCGACAAGGTCTGCCTGGATGCCTTCACCGGCGTGCTCGCCCTGGTTACCAGTAACCCGGCGCCGGGCCCTGGCGTGCTGCTCCTGATCGCGACCGCGGGATCGGTGGTCGGCTTGTGGGCGGGAGTACCGCGCCGAGGACTTCGGCCGCGCGGTGGCGTGCGTCGCCGTCGCCGGTGCGCTCGCCGCGCGCGGGTTCCGGGCCAGGCTGGAGCCAGTTGGCGCCGGCGCGGCGCTGCTCGCGGTAGCTGCGCTGCTCGGCGTCATCATCCGGGCCTTCGCGGGCGGAACCTTCGGCCTGAGCGGGGCGCAGGACCAGGCCGCCTACGGCTCGCTCCGGTCCGGCTTCGATCCGACCGCGTACCTGATGCGCGGCGTCTTCGCGGCCCCAGCGCCGGGGACTGGCGGGCACTGGTACGTGCCGCCAGGTCAGGTCATCGACACCCTGGTGACCGGCGCCGCCCGGCTGCCCGGCTGGACGACGGTCCTGCTGCTGGCGGCTCCGGCCGCGATCGCGGTCGTGCTCGGTACCCGGTGGGGTCTGGAGGCAGTGGCCGTGACCGGGCTGGGGATCGTTTTCGGCACTGTCGGCATCGGCTTGCTGTTCGCGTTCCGGTATCACGTTTACGTCGACGCGACCTTCGGCCTGTGCCGGATGCCGCCGTACGCTCCGGTCGGCCTGTTCCTGCTCGCCCTCGATGTCATCGAGCACCTGCTGGCGGTGCTCGGGCAGCATCTGCCGCGGGCCCGGTTCGCTGCCGTGCTGGTGATCTGCTGCGCGGGCGCGGTGCTGCTGCCGGGTACCGCCGTCTCGTCCCAGCTGGCCGCCGCGGGCGAGCAGCGGATCGAGCTGGCGAACTGGGTCAGGGAGCACACCCCGTGCGATGCCCGGATCCTCGTCAGCCAGCGGACTGAGGGCGTTGTCACGGCCCTGACCGGGAGGTACGGCGTGCTGGAGGGCATGGGGCCGTTCCTGCGGGCCAGCCGGCTCCGCTCCGTGACGGACCTCATGCTCGGCGCGCGTCGGTTCTTTCATGCTCTGGTCGCCAATGAGATGTTCCTGACCCGGCACGATATCTCGTTTGTCATCCTGGCCCGCCCCGACGAGCTGCTCGGATACGCCGCGCCGGTAGGCCGCGCGAATGTCGGCGGCCTGCGCACCGCGCCGTTCCTGCGCCAGGTCTTCGCCACCGCGTCGACGACCGTCTATCAGGTGGCCGGGGCCCCGCGCGCCGCGCGCGCCCTTGCTCAGCGGACCGCACCTGGCCTGCCAGCGGTCGCCGATCCGGCTGTAGCCTCCGCTGCCCGGCGCGGTGGCCGCGGGGTGAACTATTCCCCACGTGCCGGTTGGGCCGGCCGAGACTGGGTACGGCAACGCGCATTGCCCGATCCTGCAGTGAGGAGCCAGTCATGCTCACGCTCACCGACAGTGCGGTATCCGCGATCCGCAGCCTGACGTCCCAGCCGGACCTGCCCGGGGAGACAGGCCTGCGCATCATGGCGCAGGGCGAGGGGGCGCCATCGTTCCAGCTCGCCCTGGCCGAAGGCCCCGTCGCCGGCGACCAGGTGGTCGAGGAGGGCGGAGCGCGCGTCTTCCTCGAAGCCGGCGCGGCTGAGGTGCTGGACGACAAGGCCCTCGACGCCCAGGTCAACGACCAGGGTGACCTCGCGTTCCGGATCGCGGATCAGGGCCCTGACGCCTGACCGCGCAAGCAGGCCACTAGCGGGCTAGCGCGCCCATCGGGTCCCAGGCAGGCAGCACGATCGGCTCCGTTCCGAGCGCCTGCTGGAGATCTGCCGGGAGCGCGTCGCGCCGCGCGGCGATCTCGAAGACGTACTCGTCGAACCACGAGTCGTTCATGGTGTAGAAGCCGTCCTTGCCCCGGTCGGCGCCCCAGCTGTTCTCCACCCGCCACCGGCGGGTCACGCCGTCGAGGACGTCTACTCCCGTGAAGAGCATGGCGTGGGTCATCTGGGTCTCGTGGAAGACGAGCCGGTCGGCCTTGGTCAGGGTGAAGGCGGTGTCGTAGACCGCGGGCAGGTCGTAGAGCTTGGCGTCCCACACGGCGTAGTCGTTGCTCATCATCTTGCCGACGTCACAGCCGAACCACACTGGCTCGCCTTGCTGCAGCGCCCGCGACGCGATGTCCTTGATCAGCGGCATCTCGACGTTGAGGTAGCTGACGGGCGGAGCGCCGAGCACGTTGCCCAGGTACTCGACCGTGAAGGTCCGGCCGGTCGGGCTCGACTGGCGCGGGTCGTGGACGAGGCAGACGTAGTCGGCCAGCGGGAGGTCGACATACTTGGCCGCGAACTCCTGGGGGGTCAGCACGCCGTCCCGGTGGAACGCGCGGTCCTTGTCGGTCCACTGCCAGTCGAACTGGTCCGGCGGGGTGCCGAGGTGGATGCACAGCACGCGGTAGATGACCTCGAGGACGTCCGCCTTCTCGGCTCGGGCCGCGTCGAGTCCGCTGGCCGCGGCCTCGCGCACGGACCTTGCTCCCTGGCGCAGGAGATTGCGCAGGACGGAGTTCATCCGGGACGTGTTGGACGAGCTGTTGGTCTCCGGCATGAACGACTTGGGCACCAGGCCGTGCTTGGCGACAATGGCCACGAACATGTTCCACTGCCCGCCGTCATCGGCCACCGACTCCAGCAGGTACGCCACGGTCCGGTCGTCAATGTCGCGATCGGAAGTCTCGATCACGGCTTCCAGGAAGTAGTTGGCGCGCTCGATCTTGTCCCAGAACATCGCGTAGTTCTGGGAGAACTCGAAGTCCTTGAGCCCCATCTTCTTCATGGCGCCGACGCGCAGCAGGTTGAGCCCGGCGAACAGCCAGCACCGGCCGCTGCGCTCCTGATTGGTGACCTTCCAGTCGTCCAGGAGAGTGGACAGGGAATGATCGGTGCGGTTGACGATCTCGCGGTTGATGGCCACGTCGTCGACCGCCACCCGGGTGACGGCGTTCTGCGCCAGCCGGTAGGCCGGGTTCTCGACGAATTCCTTGCGGAGCAGCTCCAGATTCCCGGCGGTCAGCAACTTCTCCATGCTCCGTCCCTCCTGTGCTCGGACTGCGTCAGGCCGCCCGCGCACCCGACGGCCGGCAGGCCGACATGCGTCAGATAAGGCGGGAACGGCCGCATAGCCATGATAACGGCCGATCGTCTGGCATGGCCGCGGGCGTCCGCCGCCCGGCTGCCGTCTCGTCCGGTCAGCGCGGGCGCACCGGGTGGTCAGGACAGCGGAGGTCTGGCCAGGTGGTAGGTGACGTGCGGTTGCAGCCGATGACCGGCCGGCACCCTCGGATGATCGAAACTGGCCACCCGGGTCAGTCCGAGCCGCCGCATGACGGCCTGGGATGGCTCGTTGAGCACGGCCGTCATGGACCAGATCTCGCTCAGGCCGACGCCGTCGAAGGCCACCTGGAGAGCGGCCCTGGCCGCTTCCGTCGCGTAGCCGTGATGCCAGGCGCGCCTGGCCAGCCGCCAGCCGACCTCGACGCCGCCTGCTCCCGGCACGCCTTCCGGCATCGGGCTGAGCCCGGTGAACCCGATGAACTCGCCAGTCTCGGTCACCTCCAGGGCCCAGAGCCCGTAACCATGCTGGTCGAACCGCTCCTCGATGCGGTCGGCGAACGCGTCGCTGGCGGGCCGGTCGAGCAGCTCGGGGAAGTACAGCATGGTCTCCGGGTCGGCGTTCAGGGCGGCGAAGGGCTCGCGGTCGGACGCGAGCCAGCGCCGCATCAGGAGCCTGTCGGTGCGGATAGTGTCAAATCGGGCCGGGCCGGTCATCTCGGTCCTTCCAGCGTCGCGGAATCGGGGCCTGGGTCCCAGGATGCCGCCGCCCGTGAATCCCCGTCAATTAGGCTATTTCGCCTCCCGTCAAGGCGCCGCACGGGCCGGCGGGAAGGCGGTTCGCTGGCCGGCGCGAGGGCGCCGAGCGGAAGGCAGGCCAGCGCCAAGCCTCGGCAATTGCCGCGCCAGGCGCGGCCGCGAGCCAGGCGAGAACGACTTGTCATGAGTTTGAGTCAATTTCACGCCCGGATCATGCCGTAACGCGAAGTTCACAATGCTCAAACTGATGAAGAGTCACCTCGGCGGCGGGATATCTGGCGGCCGCGCGCGGGACATCTGCCGGCGGCGCGGGCGCCGGTGACGAGGACGGCGCGACTAGCTCTCGTCCGGACACGAAAAGACCCGCGGTCCCGGGTGGGGAATTCACCCGGGACCGCAGGTCGTGGCCGCTAGGCCGCGCCGTTAGAAGCGCGGGGTCGCGGTCGTGATGTCGTAGCTGGATCCCCAGTACCACTGGGTGGCATCCGAGCCGGGCACGACGTGCGCGTAGCCGGTCGGGTCCGCGATCCACCACCGGACGTGCGAGCGCATCCTCGCCGGCAGGGTGTCGATGGCCGCCTTCGCAGCTGACCACTCCGAGCGCATCGTGTAGATCCGCGCCAGGGCCTGCGGGTCGGCGGTCAGTCGCTGCTTGGCCCAGCTCGCGGCCATGGACGGCGTGGCGTCACCGGGCTCGACGTCCAGGACCGACGCCGCGTGGTCCGACCCGGTGGTGTCGATCCACATCACGTGCCGTCCGGCCACCTGGGCCTGGGAGGCAGCGTAGTTGCCCGTGGCGTAGACGGCATTCACGTTGTGGTGCGGAAGCGCGGACGGCGTGACCGAGTCATAGATGAGGTACGGCTTGGGCGCCGCGTGCTTGGCCGGCGCGTGCTTCGGCGCGGCGCCCGGTGCTCGGCCTTGGCCGCTGGCTTGGCCACATGGTTGGGCTTGGCCGCGGGCTTGGCCGCATGCTGGGGCTTGGCCGGGGCATGCGAGTGCTGTGCTGGTGAGTGCTGTGCTGGTGCGTGCTGTGCTGGTACGTGCTGGGCAGGCGCGTGTTGGGCAGGCGAGGGATGGGACGCCGGCTTGGCCGCGGTGTCGACGCGGGCGTGGTGCGTAGCGCTGGCGGCAGCGGCGCGGTTGATCGCGCCGGCTGCGCCCGCGGGTGCGGGACCAGCCGAGACGCTGACGGCGACGCCTGCGGCGACCACTGCGGTCGCGGCGGCAGCGCCGAGCGTCATCCGCGAGGACTGGGCGGCGCGGGCACGGGCCCGGTCATAGGCGTGGCGGATGGCGGACACGGTTGAATCGATGCGGGGGTGCAAGATGAACCTCGGGGGTCGGGCGCGGGGGCGCTCGTCGGTCACCCAGGGGATCTGCCGGCCGAAGGGGGACTGCTGGCCGCAGCAGGGGCACGGATGTGACGCGGGTCAGGGCGACGTGTTGCTGGGGGGCAACCATCTCGCGCTGGGTGCTTTCGGTTACTCAATGTGAACGTCCGCAAGCATGCGGTCACGTCCCGATATCCCGAATCGGGGGTATGACGTCCATCACATGACTTTCGTCACACTGGCCCCGGGCATGTTTAGCAGGCATGTTGAGCGCCCGGCAGGCCGTGGCGGCACGCTATCCCGGGAGCCCTGGCTGGCGAAGGATCAGCACGACCGAGAGGATCAGCATGATCGAGCCGAAACTGATCAGCGCGTAGCGCACCCCGTGCAGCTTGAACGTGCTGCCGATGCCGACCAGGAACAGCACGGCGGCCAGGAACACGGTGATCCGGACGTAGTTGTCGCCGACGAGACCGTCGGTGCTGCCGGTCGCGAACTTCTCGTCGGCTTCCTTGTCGAGCGCCGCGGCCCGGGCCTGCGCGGCCAGCTTGTACTGCGGCATGTAGGTCGGACAAGGCGGCGCGTGCGGATTGTGCAGCGGGTCGGTCGCGAGCCAGGCCCGGAAGGCGACCCGGAACTGCGGCCGGAACCGGCGCTCGGCGATGGCCTCCTTCTTGGGGCTGTTCAGCGTGAAGGCGATGAACCAGGCGTTAAAGGTGGAGGCATCGAAGTTGCGCAGCGAGATGGCCTTCAGGTCCTCGCGGGTGGCGAGGTTCCGCAGCGTCGATGACCGGGCAATGTCGATCCGCGACTTGGTGCCCCACGTGGCCGCCGAGTAGCCCGTCCAGGCCGCCGTGATCGTGACCAGAGCCAGCAGGACCGCCTCGCGAGATCTGCACGATCCTGGTGTGGCGGTCGGTCACCCGGACGCGCTCGCCGCCCGGCCCGCCCGGCTCGCCCGGCCCGGCGGCCGTCCCCGGCCCGCTCGGCGTGCTCGGCGTGCTCGGCGTGCTCGGCGTGCTCGTGCAATTTACGGCCGGCCTCGATCGGGTCAAGTCCCTCGGCCATCAGTCCCAGCCTCCAGCAGCCAGCCCTCAGCCGTCCAGCCCCTCTGCTGATCCCCGCGAGCATATCGGAGCCGGAACTGGGCGTAACGAGGTGATCGCGTAGAGTTTCTGTCAGCCGTCACGATCGGGGGGTCGGTGACCTGATGAGCAGGATGTCTGCTGGCGTTCTCGCACCACCGCGCGAGCTGCTCACGCCGGATGAATGGCACCGGCGTGGACGCGATGCGCGCAAGCTGGCGGCCCGCTCCAGCCATGCGCAGTGGGATCCGCCGGCTGACCGGCCTGACCCGGTGGCCATTCTCGAGGATCAGGCCAGGACCCGGGTACCTGACCTGGTGCCGATCAGGTACGGGCGCATGATCGCGTCCTCGTTCGCCTACTTCCGCGGCGCGGCCGCGCCGATGGCCTGGGATCTGGCCCACACCCCCACCAGTGGCCTGCGGGTGCAGGCGTGCGGCGATGCTCACCTGCTGAACTTCGGCATGTTCGCCGCTCCGGACCGGCGGCTGGTCTTCGACGTCAACGACTTCGACGAGACGCTGCCCGCCCCGTTCGAGTGGGACGTCAAGCGGCTCGCGGCGAGCTTCGCCGTCGCGGCGCGTGACAAGGAGTTCTGCGAACGGGACGCGCACGCCGCGGCCCGGGCCCCGGTGCGCAGTTACCGCACCGAGATGGCGAATTATGCCGGGATGCGCTTCCTCAAGGTCTGGTACTCCAGGATCGACGTCGACGAGGTAACCAGGCTGTTCGACGCGCTCCAGCCCAAGTCGGCAGTGCGGCGGCGGCGGCGTGACATCGCGGACGCGCACCGCCGGACGAGCCTGAAGGCCTTCCTGAAGATGTGCGATCAGGTCGAGGGGCAGTACCGGATCCGGCCCGCCCACCCGGTGATCGTCCGGTTCCCGATCGAGCGCCATCCCGAGATCCTGGAGGAACTGCGCCACGCCATCGCGCTCTACCAGGAGACGATGCCGTCGGATCGCTGCGAGGTCCTGAGCCGCTACTACTTCGGGGACTTCGCGCGCAAGGTGGTCGGCGTCGGCTCGGTCGGTACCGAGGCGTTCGTCCTGCTGCTGCTCGGCGACCGGCCCGACGAGCCCCTGTTCCTGCAGATGAAAGAGGCCCAGGAGTCAGTCCTGGCCCCGTTCGCCGGGAAGAGCGAGTTCAAGCACCAGGGCGAGCGGGTGGTGCGGGGCCAGCAGCTCACGCAGGCCGCCAGTGACCCGTTTCTCGGCTGGACGACCGGCAGCGGAACGATCGGATCGAGCTCCAGGGGCCGGCGGCGCGGGTCATCCAAGGAGTACTACGTCCGGCAGCTGCGCGACATGAAGGGCAGCATGAGCGTCTCGCTGATGGACCCGCACCAGCTCAGCTACTACGGCAGGCTGTGCGGCTGGGCGCTGGCCCGGGCGCACGCGAGGACCGGGCGGGCGACCATGATCTCCGGGTACCTGGGCGGCAGCGAGGACTTCGACCGCGCCGTGGCCGACTTCGCGGTTGCCTACGCCGAGCAGAACGAGCGGGATTACCGCCGCCTGCTCGAGGCCGTATCCGCGGCGGAGGTCGAGGCGACGCTCGATCAGTAGCTCAGGCGGCGGAGCTGCCCGCCGCGACCAGCGGGCAGGCCGGGTCGTCGCCCAGCGGGTCGCCGGTAGCGGCGTAAGCGCGGGCCCTCGATCCGCCGCAGAGGTCGGCGTAGTCGCACGCTCCGCAGCGCCCGGCGAACCGCGCCGCCCGGATGGCCCGCAGGAGCGGGTCATTGCGGTAGATGTCACTCAGTGACCGGCGGCGGATATTGCCCAGGGTGAGCGGCAGGAAGCCCGGCCGGGTAGACGTCGCCGTCATGGGCGACGAACAGGATGCCCTTGCCGTCCCTGGTCGGCGACGTCTGCGCGCTCGGCCGCCGGACGGGCGGGCCGAGCACGCTGGGCAGGTGCCCGGCGAGGCCCTGGTAGAGCGCGCTGACGGGCGGCGGCCCGCCGGCCCGGCGCTCGGTCACGACGCGGCGGAAGAACGGCGCCTCGACGGTCCGCACCACGAAGCGGTAGGCCGACGCGTCGTACAGGAAATGGCAGACGTCCTCGTGCTCGGCCGCGGAGATCGCACCGGTGGCCACCCCGCGGCCGACCTGGACCAGGAAGAAGACCTCCCAGATGTGGCTGCCCGTCTGCGCGACCAGGCCGGCGACATCGGCCAGTTCGGCGACGTTGGCGCGCATCACGGTCGTGTTGACCTGGACGGTAACCCCGGCCGCCGCGAGTGCGCGAAGCATGGCGATGGTGGCGTCGAAGTGACCGGGGATGCCGCGGATGCCGTCATGGGTGGCCGCGCTGGCCCCGTCCAGGCTGATCGACACGGCCTTCACGCCGCTGCCGGCGATGTCGTCGAGCAGGTCGCTGGACAGCGGGGTGACCGACGGGGACAGGGCCACCGGCACGCCGAGCGAGGTCGCGTAGCCGACTAGGTCGAACAGATCGGGCCGCATCAGGCAGTCGCCGCCGGTGAGGACGAGGATCGGGTACGGCCGCCCGAAGCCGGCGGCCTGCTCGATGAGCCCGCGGCCCTCGGCGTGGCTCAGCTCTCCCGGCGGCGGCTGCGTCGTGGCACTGGCCCGGCAGTGACGGCAGGCCAGCAGGCAGGCCCGGGTGGTCTCCCAGAACAGCAGCATCGGCCGCTGGTCGAAGTTGACCGCTGGGCGCGGCGCGGGCGGCCTCGCGGGCCTGGCGGGCGCAGTCATGGGACGACCTCCTGGCGAGGGACCGGGCGGCGGAAGCCGGCGCCCGTCAGCCGAGTCTGGCGCGGCGGGCGGATCCGGTCCCAGGGGCCAAGGTCACCCGCCGGACCGGGCCAAGGACCTGCCGGCCCGGCCGGCTAGCCGGGGTACCTGGTAGCGGCCTGGCCGACGGGGCGGTAATAGCCCACGGCGGCAGCCAGGTTGGCGGGCTGGCGGAGGGAGTCCTTGACCAAGGCAAGGTGCTCGCCGGCCTGGTAGCCGGGAGACCAGTCCCGCCAGAGCTTGTCGAGGAAGGACAGGTCGTCCGCAGCCGCCACGGCGTCAGCGAACCCCGGCCTCGAGCAGCCCGAACTCGAGGTCGTTGGCCCGCACCGAGCGAGCACGCAGCGACAGCGAATCAGCCAGGACAGACCGCTTTCCTGGATCGTGAAAAGGCTCGTCGCGAATCTACTGCGGCAGGTGCGTTCCCGGCGATCGTGGGCCAGAGCGTCCTGCGGGGGTAATCTCGTTTCATGCCGGCCGAGGTCGTTGGGCGGGAGGCCGAACTCCGGGCCGTCGCAGCGTTTCTCGACGGCCTGCGGGCTGCCCCGGGAGCGCTGGTCATCACCGGCGAGGCGGGGGTGGGCAAGACCACGCTGCTTCGGGCCGGTGCGGCATTAGCGGCGGACCGCGGCCTGACCGTGCTGCGGACGATGCCGGCCAGCAGCGACATGCGGCTGTCCTTCGCCGGGCTTGCCGACCTGCTGCAGCCGTGCCTCTCGCTGATCGGCGAGCTGCCTCCGCCCCAGGCGCGCGCCCTGCGCGTGGCCCTGCTGCTCGAGGAGCCGCCGCCTCATCCGCCTGATCCGCACGCTATCGCCGCGGCCTGCCGGGCGGCGGCGACCAGGCTGTCCGGTCGGCGCCGGTCCTGTTCGTCATCGACGACGTGCAGTGGCTCGATCCGGCCAGCCAGGCCGCCGTGGGGTTTGCCCTGCGCCGCCTGGAGGCCGAGCCGATCGCACTGCTGTGTGCTCAGCTGACCGGCGGATCAGGCGCTGACCTGCCGCTGGAGCTGGCTCGCGCGCGGTTCCGGGCCGAGGTGCTGCCGGTCGGCGGGCTGGGGGTCGGCGCGCTGCATCGCCTGCTGCGCGTGCACCTCGGCACGTCCTTCTCGCATCCGACGCTGCGGCGGATCGAGGCGCAGTCGGGCGGCAACCCGTTCATCGCGCTGGAGATCGCCCTCGCGCTGGTGCGCCGCGGCGGAGTCGCCGCCGCGGACTCGGCGCTGCCGCTGCTGCCGCCGCGGTGGCCGATGCCATCGCGCCAGGCCGCAAGCGGGAACTGCATGCCGCGGCGGCGCGCATCGTCCGGCGGCCAGAAGAGCGGGCCAGGCACGCGGCGCTCGGGTCGCCAGGCCGGTCGGCCGAGGTGGCCGCCGACCTCGACGAGGTGGCCGCTGCCGCCGCGAGCAGGGGTGCGCCGGCCACGGCCGCGGAGCTGTGCGGCCTCGCCGCCGGCCTCACGCCCGAAGACCGGCCCGCCGACGCTCGCCGGCGCCGGCTCGAGATGGCTCGTCAGCTCGCCGTCGCGGGCGAGACCCGGGCCGCCTCGGCCTTGCTGACCCGGCTCGTCGCGTCCGCGCCACCCGGTCCCGAGCGGTCCGATGCGCTCACCGAGCACGGCAAGCTCAGGCAGGATGACTTCGGCACCGCGGAAAAGCTGTTCGCCCAGGCCCTGGCGGAGGCGGGCGACGATCCTGACCGCCGGGCCAGGATCCGGACGGCGCTGTCGCACCTATGGCTCATGCGCGGTGAACCGGCCCTGGCCCTGATCCAGGCGCAGCACGCCCTGCGCGACGCAGAGGCGGTCGGCTCTCCCGCGTTGCTGGCGACGGGCCTGGCCCGGAACTTCGACCTGGGCCTGATGTGCGGAGATGCTCCCGACGAGGGCCTGCTCGGGCGCCCTTGAGCTCGAGCGCATGGTCTCGGTGCCGCAGTCCGAGACGCCGCCCAGCCTGCTGGCCGGCATGTGGCACCTGCACCAGGGAAGTCTCGACGTGGCCGAGAAGGAGCTAGGGCACGTCCTGGCCCGCGCCGAGGCCGAGGGCGTGGAGTACTGGCGGGCCGAGGCGCTGCTGCGGCTCTCCCAGGTCGCGGCCAGGCGCGGCGAGCTGACCAGGGCAGCGGGGTTCGCGGCCGAGTGCCTGGACGTGGCCGAGCAGCTCGAGCGCCCGCATATGACCTGCGCCGCGCTGCACGGCTGCGCGGCCGCCGCGGCCCTGCTCGGAAACGTCAGCGAAGCGCGACAGCTCGCCGCACGGGGCGCGGGCCTGGCCCGGGAGACGGGCGACACGCCGTTCGTGATCATCCATGCCGCGCTGCTCGGTTCCCTGGACCTGGCGCTCGGCGAGTACGCGGCCGCGGCCGCCCGGCTGCGAGCGCTCCTGCCCAGGCTGCATGTGCTCGGCGTGCGGCCGCTGACCCAGGCGATCTGGGCCGACACCGTCGAGGCGCTGGTCGCCGCGGATGAGCCCGCGGCCGCCGCCGAGGTGGCCGCGGCCCTCGAGCGCAGCGTGAAAGAGCTGATCTCGGCCGCGCTGGCCGCCCGCTGCCGCGGGATCCTGGCCGGCTCCCGGGGGACGCGGACACCGCCCTGGCCGAGCTCACCGCGGCGCTGGCGCTGCATGACCGGGTGTCGGAGATGCCGGCCGAGCGGGGCCGCACGATGATCGCACTCGGGGTCGTGCAGCGGCGGCTCAACCAGCGCCGAGCAGCGAGGGCCACGCTGACCGAGGCGGTCAGCATCTTCGACCGGATCTCGGCGCCGCTGTGGGCGGCGCGGGCCAGGGCCGAGCTCGACCGGATCAGCGGGCGCGGGCCGGGTTCTCGGGAGCTGACCGCAACGGAGCGCCGGGTGGCCGACCTGGTCGCGCGCGGGCTGAGCAACCGCGAAGCCGCCGCGGAGCTCTTCGTCAGCGTGCGGGCGGTCGAGTCGACGCTCACCAAGGTGTACGCCAAACTGGGCGTCCGGTCGCGGTCGGAGCTCGCGGCGCGACTGTGTTCCGGCTGAGCGCCCGCCGGTGCCGGGCCGCACATTCAGATCGTGGCCGGCCGACCTGGCCGGCCACGATCTGGCCCCGGAACCTGACGTTCGGGCTACTTGAGGGTGACGGGCCCGCTGGCCTTGATGACTTGCTCCCAGGCGACCGGCGGAGCCTTCTGGCTGCAGGCACCCTTGGCGTTACGGGCGGCGACGGCCATGATCGACAGCTGGTAGGTGCCGTGGCCGCTGATCCCGGCGTACTTACCGGTGCCGCTGCTGAGTTTGAAGGTGCCGTGCTGACTGATCACGAACAGGCAGGTCTTCGGATTGAAGCTCTGCTTGCCGTGGCCGCGCGAGTGATTGATCTTGAAGCTGCCGCCGGGGAAGGTGACGGTATCGGCCTTGTTCCCCGCGTGGTCCACGCCGCCGGCCGTGAACACGCCGGTGGCGATGATCGTGGACGGCGCGTGCTGTGACGGCGACGTGGTCATGAGCTGGAAGTGCTCGGTCCCGGAGGCGGCCGGCGTGGCGGCGCTGGCCACGGCCACGCCCGACACGGCGAGGGCGGCCGCGGTGACGGCCGTGCTCGCGGCGGCGACCAGCCTGGTCCTGTGCTGCATCATGATGGGCTCCTTCTGCTATCGGAATCGGAGCCCCGGCGGAGGCTCGCTGCCAGTGACGCTACGGACACCGCCGCCAGGCGTGAACGCGGGAAACCACACACATTGGCGTGCTCGCCACGCGGGTTCGCGACGCTGGCCCGCGCTGGTCCATGATCGTCGACGGTTTTTCACCTGATAGCCGCGAAACCCTCGATGATCATGAAGGGCGGCGAACCGGCTCGAAGCAGCCCCGGGAAGGCCACCGCGCCCGGCACGTACTTCTACAACGACTGCGCGGGGTTCCCGTGGACACCGGGGAGATTGTCGTCCGCTGAGGCCACCGCGCACCTGGCACTGGCTGACGGCAGGCAAGCCCGAACCAGGGCGGGCGCTGCACCGAGCTCATTCCAGGCCAGTGACCGGCTCGGCGGCCTCGCCTGCGGTAACCGGGCTGGCCACGTCGCCAGCGTGAAGTCCCTAGAGCTTGGTCATCTTGGTGTAGGGCGCGACGATCCACACCTGGGTGGGGCCGAAGTCAACAAGCACGGCCGCTTCCTCGACACTGGTGACCCGTCCGAGGCCATACCGGTCGTGAGTGACCAGGTCCAGGATCGCGAACTCCTTGGCAGGCGCGGTGGCGACCGGCGTGTTGAAAGGGCTGTTAGGCAGGTAGCGCCGGGTCGCGGCGCGGGCTGGTTTCATCACTACCAGTATGCGGCCTCCGGGGGTGCCTTGGCGCACCGGATTGCCCAGGCGGCTCCTTTTGCCCGTGCCGCGCGGCTTTGGCAGCCGCCACGAGCTCGCCGATGCCGTCCTCGATGCCGCCGGCCAGAACAGCGATGTCCGGGGTCGTGCTGTAGTCGCCGGTCAGCCCGAACGTGACCTTGCCGTTGTAGGTGAAGATCGAGACGCCGATGCGCAGCGTCGTGGCGATCGGCACGTACGGAATGATCTCGACCAGCTCGCGGCCCAGTGCGTAGAGCGGCTGCTGCGGGCCGGGGACGTTCGTGGTGACCGTGACGATCTCCCGCTGCGGGAGGCTGAAGGCGAGCCGGACGAACATCGACGCCAGCGGGAACGGCGTCAGCCGGCCCATCCAGACCACGGCCTCGCCGGCCCTCGACTCCTTGCTCTCCTTGAGCTCGGTCAGCTGGGTCCTGATCGCCGCCAGGCGCTCGACCGGGTCCGCGATATGCACGGGAAGGTTGGCCACGAGCGCCGACACCCGGTTCTCGTAGATGCTCTCCTCGCCCTGGCTCCGGACCGAGACAGGAATCAGGGACGGAACCATGTCCGGCGTCGGCTCTTCGCCGCGGGCGATCAGCAGGGTACGGAACCCGCTGGTGATGGCCGCGAGGACGACGTCGTTCACGGTGCCGCCAAGCTCGCGCTTGACCATCTTGACGTCGCCAAGCGACGCCCTCGCCCAGGTGTACCGGCGCTGGCGCCCGATCGGGCCGGTCAGGGACGAGCCGGCGGCCGGCCACAGCGCCCCGGCCATTCTGGCCATCCCCCGCAGTGCGTCGCCGACCTGCCGCAGCGCGGCGTCGGGGTCGGCGAGGGCGCGCTGAATGGCCGTGCCATCGCGCAGCGGGAGCCTGGCCATGTCCAGGACCGCCCGGGCGGCGAGCTCGAGACCCGACGGCTCGGCGGGGACCGCCTGGTCCTCGGCTGGCGGGGGCGGCGCCGGCTCGGGTGACGTATCGAAGAGCACCCGGTATAGATCGGTGGCGGACACGCCGTCGACCATGCAGTGGTGCACCTTGGAGATCAGCGCCCAGCGGTCCTCGGCCAGACCCTCGACGAACCAGTATTCCCACAGCGGGTAGTCGCGGTCCAGGCGCTGAGCCATCACCCGCGCCATCAGCCTGCGGAGCTCCTCGTCACCGCCGGGCAGCGGCAGTGCCGTACGCCGCACGTGATAGCGGAGATCGAAGTTCGGATCCTCGACCCAGACCGGCGAGCCCAGGTTGAGCGGTACCTTGCGCAGCTTCCTGCGGTACAGCGGCACCAGCGGCAGCCGCCGGCCGATGGCGGTCACGAACTCCTCGAACGAGGGCGCGGGACCCTCGAAGATGGCAATCGAGGCGATCGCGAACGAGGTCTGCGTGTCCTGGTCTTCCGCATCGACGAACGAGGCGTCCAGGGGGTTGAGCAGTTGCATGACTTCGCCTTTCAGCTCCGGCCGCCGGCCGCGGGAACGACGATGGCGCGCTTGAGGACCTTGCCCGTGTCGCCGTGCGGCAGCTCAGTCGACGATCCACACGTAGCGCGGGTACTTGTAGGCGGCGAGCTGACTCTTCACGATACTCGCGCAGTTCATCTGGAGTCCGCGGTCGCACCCGGCTTGAGCGTGACGACGGCTGCGACCTCCTCGCCGAGCAGGTCGTCGGTGACGCCGATCACGGCGGCCTCGGCGACCGACGGGTGCTCGTAGAGGACTTCCTCGACCTCGCGCGGGTAGACGTTGAGCCCGCCGCGGATGATCATGTCCTTCTTGCGGTCGACGATCGAGTAAGTAGCCCTCGGTGTCGGCCGACGCCGAGGTCGCCGGTGCGGAACCAGCCGTCGCCAGTACCTCGGCGGTCTCCTCCGGACGCCGCCAGTAACCCTTCATGACGTTGTGGCCGCGGATCGCGATCTCGCCGACGTCGCCGCTCGGCACCGGCTTGCCGTCGTCGTCCTGGACGCGCATCTGCACGCCGGAGATCGGCTGGCCGATCGTTCCCGGCTTGCGGGCTCGATCGGGATGGTTGAACGATGCCACCGGCGAGGTCTCCGACAGCCCGTAGCCCTCGAGGATCATGCAGCCGAACTGCTGCTCGAAGGCCCGCGCAGCAGCTCGACCGGCATGGATGCGCCGCCGGACACGCACAGCCGCAGGCTGGCCACGTCGCCCGCCGCTGCCGCCGGCCTAGTGCAGGATGGCGGCGTACATCGTCGGGACGCCGGGCAGCACTGTCACCTGGTCACGCTTGATGATGTCCAGCGCGCGGGCGGGATCGAACCGCGTCAGCAGCGTCAGGCACGCGCCCGCGGCGACGGTGCAGCCCATGCCGACCACCTGGCCGAAGGAGTGGAACAGCGGCAGCGCGCCGAGGATGACGTCGTCCGGCTCCAGGTGCAGCAGCGTCGCGTTGGTGACCTCGACGTTGTGCAGCAGGTTGTCGTGGGTCAGTTCGGCGCCCTTCGGCTGTCCGGTCGTGCCCGAGGTGTAGAGGATGACCGCCGTGTCGTCCGGCGGCCGCGTCGGCGACGTCGGGATCGGCAGCGCAGCGGCCGAGCGCCGCGGCGAGCTCGTCCGGCTCGATCAGCACGAGGTCCGTTCCCGCGCGCCTGCGCGCCCTCGGTGGCCTCACCTGCGACGCCGTGCCAGGCGAAGAGCGAGCGTGGCCTGCGAGTCGCTCAGGTAGTAGCTCGACCTCGCGGGCCTTGAGCAGCGGATTCATCGGCACCACGATGGCGCCGGCCCGCAGGATCCCGTAGTAGAGCACCGCGAACTCCGGCACGTTCGGGCAGCATCAGGCCGACCCGGTCGCCGCGCCGTGACCCCGCGGCCCGCGCAGCCAGGACGCGGCCCGCGCGCTCAGCTCGTCGAGCTCCCGGTAGGTCAGTCACCTGCTCGTCCAGCTGGATCGCGGTCCGGTCCGGGAAGTCGGCGGCCGACCGGGTGAGCGTCGTCGAAAGGTTCGTCATCGCAGCTCCTCTGCCATTTCCAGCCTCGGTGCGCGGGCGCGGCGAGGCAATGGGCCGAAGGTCCCGCCCCAGCCACATTCGGCCCGTGATCAGCGCCAGCGGGCTACTTGCGGCCGGGCAGGCGCTGCAGGGCCCGCATGGCGCCCGTCATGACCTTGGCGTACGCGGCCTGCGGCAGGAAGCTCGGCGGCGCGATCGGCAGCAGCCGCTGGACCGCTACGGTCTGGGCGTCGGTGTACTTGATGATCCCGTGCTCGCCGTGCCTGCTGCCGACGCCGGAGTCCTTCCACCCGCCCATCGGGGCATCCACCGATCCCCAGGTCGCCGCGTAGGCCTCGTTGATGTTGACCGAGCCTGCCTGCAGCGCCCTGGCCACACCGCGGCCCTTCCTGGCATCACGCGTCCAGACCGAGAAGCTGAGCCCGTAGCAGCTGTCGTTGGCCAGCCTGACGGCCTCGTCGGCGCTGCTCACCCGGTACAGGGAGATGACCGGGCCGAAGGTCTCCTGTGCGTACAGGGTCATCTCGGGAGTGGTATCGGTGAGCACCGTCGGCTCGAAGAAGTACGGGCCGACATCGGGCCGGGCCCGGCCGCCGGCGAGCAGCGTCGCACCCTTGCCGGTCGCATCGCTCACCTGAGCGGCGACGGTATCTAGTTGGCGCTGGGAAATCAGCGAGCCGATGTCGCGCGAGTAGTCAAGGGCATGGCCCAGCCGAAGTGCCCTGGTGGCCCTGACGAAACGCGGGACGAACTGGTCCCAGACCGCGGCGTCGATATACATCCGCTCCATCGAGATGCACAGCTGCCCGGTGCTGGAGAACGCGGCCCGGACGGCGCCTGGCACGGCACGGCGCAGCTCGGCATCGGCCAGGATGAGGATCGCGTTCTTCCCGCCGAGTTCCATCGAGAAGTCGATGAGCCGCCGGGCGGCCTGCGCGGCAACGTTCCGCCCGACCTCGGTGCTGCCGGTGAACATCAGGAAGTCGCTGTGCTCGATCACCGGCGTCCCGAGATCCGCGCCTGAGCCGGTGACGACCTGCAGCACGCCGGGCGGCAGGCCGGCCTCCTCGAGCAGCTCAGCGGCCCACAGCGCCGTATACGGAGTCTGGCTGTCCGGCTTGGCGAGAACCGCGTTGCCCGCGGCGAGCGCCGGAAGGGCGTCGCTGATGCCGAGCGTCAGCGGGTAGTTCCACGGCGAGATGACCCCGACGACCCCCTTGGGGCGGTGGTACTCCCAGGTCTGGGTCAGACCGGGCAGGGCGCCGGCCCGGCGGTGCGGCCGCAGGCAGGCCGGTCCGGTGCGGGCGTAGTACCGGCTCACCTGAGCGACGTCGATGATCTCCTCGAAGGCGTGCCGGCGAGCCTTTCCGTTCTCCAGCTGGATCAGGTCGAGCACCTCGTCCTGCCGGTCGAGCAGCAGGGACGCGAAGCGGAGCAGGACGCCGGACCGGTCGGCAGCGGCTAGCCGGCCCAGGCCGGCTGGGCCGCGCGGGCCGCGGCCGCCGCCGCCGCCACGTCGGCGGCGGTGCCGCGCGGCACCTGCCCGAGGACGGCACCGGTCGCTGGCATCTCGACCGGAGCAAGCTCCCGGGGGCCGGCGGTCACCGCCCGGGCCGCCAGCCGGTCGAGCAGGCCGCGGGTAATCCGCGAGCCGAGCAGCCGCGCCTCGGCTTGATCCAGGGTGCTGGCCGATGTCTTCATCTGCTGGTTCCTTCCGCACTGCGAGACCGCCGGACGCGGCCGCCTAGCCGACCGGGGCGATCGGCAGCCGCAGCGCCGCGGGCGCGGCGTGCGGCACGACCGGGTTCCGCGGGGGTACCGCAGTCACCCGCTGGTAGGCCGAGCCGAGCGCGGGCCGGGAGTCGTCCTCGCCGTTGTTCGGCCACATGGCCATGGCGCGCTCCGCCTGGGCGGTGATCGTCAGGGCCGGGTTGACGCCCAGGTTGGCCGAGACGGCGGCGCCGTCGACGACATGCAGCCCCGGATGGCCGTACATGCGGTGGTAGGCGTCCACCACGCCGCTGGCCGGCGAGCCGCCGATCACGCACCCGCCAAGCAGGTGCGCCGTCATCGGGATATCGACCATCTCGCCGATGCTGTTCAGCGGGAAGCCGCCGATCCTGGCCGCGATCCGGCGCATCGCCTCGTTGGCGGCGGGAATCCAGGTCGGGCTGGGCGTCCCGTGCCCCGGCCGCGAGGTCAGCTTGACCCGGCCGAGCCAGGTGCGCCTGGGCTGGACCGTGATCGAGTTGTCCAGTGTCTGCATGGTGAGCCCGATCACCGCCCGTTCCGACCAGTGATTCAGTCCGCCGTAGAGGGAGGCGATCTGCCCCGGGTGCCTGGCGACCTGCGCCAGCCACTTCGCCCACCGCGGCCGCGGCCCGCCGCCGTCGGTCATCACGGTGCTGAGCAGCCCCATCGCGTTGGAGCCGCGGCCGTAGCGGACCGGCTCGATGTGGGTGAACTCGTCCGGGTGGATCGAGGACGTGATGGCCACGCCGCGAGTGAAGTCATGCTGCCCGGCGTTGCGCAGCTTCGTCAGGGCCCCGCCGAGTGCCTCGGAGTTCGTGCGGGTGAGCTCGCCCAGCCGCCCGGAGATCCGCGGCAGCCAGCCGGCCGTCTTCATCTGATGCAGGAGCTGCTGCGTGCCCCACGTTCCGGCCGCGAACACGACCTGCCCGGCCGTCAGGGACCGGGCGGTCTGACCCGGCCGCCAGGCCCCGGTGCGGGCGGTGTCGACCGCGTATCCGCCGCCGTCGAGGGGCCGCACGGCGACCACGGTGGTGTCGGGATGGACGGTCGCGCCCGCTCGCTCGGCCAGGTACAGATAGTTCTTGACCAGGGTGTTCTTGGCGTTGTGTCGGCAGCCGGTCATGCACTCGCCGACTTCAAGGCAACCTCGGCGGGCTGGGCCGGCGCCCCCGAAGAACGGGTCGGCGACCTCGACGCCTGGCTCCTTGCGGCCGGACCGGCCGAAGAAGACCCCGACCGGGGCCATCCTGAACGTGTGCCCGACTCCCATCTCCTGCGCCACGCTCTTCATGACCTCGTCCGACGCCGTCATCGTCGGGTTGGCCGTGACCCCGAGCATCCGCTCGGCCTGGTCGTAGTACGGTGCCAGCTCGGCTCGCCAGTCGGTGAGATGCGCCCACTGCCGATCATCGTAGAAAGCATCTGATTTCGGCCGGTACAGCGTATTCGCGTAGACCAGCGAGCCGCCGCCGACTCCCGCGCCGGCCAGGATGATCACGTCCCGCAGAAGGTGGATCCGCTGGATGCCGCGGCAGCCTAGCTTCGGCGCCCACAGGAACTTGCGCGCGTCCCAGGACGTGCGGGGATAGTCGGCGTCCTCGAACCGGCGCCCGGCCTCGAGCACGCCGACCCGGTAGCCCTTCTCGGTGAGCCGCAGGGCGGTCACCGAGCCCCCGAACCCGGAGCCGATCACGATCACGTCGTAGTCCATCGCCGTCACCTCTGTCCCGCGTGGCTGCTGTCGGCGGGCCGTGAGCCGGACACGACGGTGAGGAACAGGTCCCTGAGCCGGTCGCTGACCCGCTCGCCGGTCAGATCTTCCTTGAGCGCGAGTTCCACGACGCGCGCGGAGGGCAGGTCCAGGCGGGTACGGGCGGCGAGCAGCAGCGCGGGCGCGGTATTGGCTACCCCCTCGACGGTGCTGCCGATCGAGCGGACCGCGCTCTCGACGGTGGCGCCGGAGCCGAGCAGGCGGCCGAAGCGGCCGTTGCGGCCGTGCCCGCAGGTGACGTACAGGTCTCCGGCGCCGGCCAGCCCGAGAACGGTGGCGGCCCGGCCGCCCTGAGCCTCGACCAGCGCCAGCATGTCCATCATGCCGCGGGCGAAGACCGCGGCCCGGGCATTGGCGAACGTGGCCACCAGGCCGCTCTCGCCGAGCCGGTCGGACAGGCCCTCGGCCAGGCCGACAGCGACCGCGACGACGTTCTTGAACGCGGCCGCCGTCTCGGCTCCGGCTACGTCGCTGGTGGTGAACACGGCCGTGGTCGGCGAGGACAGCACCTGAGCCGCGCATCGCCTGGCCCGCTGGTCGTGCGATGCGCAGAGCAGGCCGGTCGGCGAGCCGGCCAGGATCTCGGCGGCTAGCGCCGGGCCGGCCAGCGACACCACCGGCGCGTCGCCGAGTACCGCGTCGGCCACCTGGCTGGGGGTCTGCAGCGTGTCCGGGGACCAGCCCTTGGTGGCCAGCACCCAGATCGCGTCGGGCGCGCCGATCCGGGCGGCCTGTTCCAGCACCCGCGACAGGCCCGTGCTGGACACCGCGACGATGACCACCCCGGCCCGGGGCAGCGCCTGCTCCCATTCCCCGTCCGGCAGGCAGCGGACGTGATGATGGAACGGCATGTCCAGGGACGGGTGCGGCAGCCCGCGCCGCCAGCGGTCCATCACGGCCTCGTCGTGGTCGGTCGCGAGCAGCACGGTGCTGGCCCCGCTCCTGGCGGTGTGCACCGCCAGGGCGGTTCCCATCGCTCCTGCGCCGAGGATCGCGACGCGGCTGTCGTCTCCCACCTGTCCTATACTTCCCCGCTGCAGGCGCGCTACCAGAGGCCAAAGGCCCGAGTCAGGCCGCGACAAGCCCCCGCCAGCGTTGCGGGCCGCGGGGCGGGAATGATCGCATGGGAGCAGCGACCGGCGCGGGCGCAGCGAAGGGGGTAGGCCGATGGCCGATGAGGAGCAGGGCAAATCCAGCCCCGGTTCCGGCTTGCTTCAGGATTTCGTGGCCCAGCTGCGCGGGATCACCGAGGGGCTGGAAGGCCTGGTCGGCTTCGGTGACCGGCTGCCGTCGGTGCCCGCCGGCCTTCCGTTGCCTGGCGCGCTGTCAGCGGCACAGCTGACCTTGATCGCCGACGCCATCTCCGCGCAGCGGCAGAGCATCGGCGCGCTGAAGGCGCAGCTGTCCTCGTTCGACGAGCAGCTCGCGGTGCTCGAGCGAGTGCTTGGCCCGCTGGCCGAGTGGAGCAGCCGGTGGGCCGCGCTCGAGGACCGGCTGCTGCACGTGGGGCGGGCAGGCGAGCCTGAGGCCGGCGAGCCGCCCGGCGGTTCCTGATCCAGGCTGGCGGTTCCTGATCCAGGCGGGCGGGACACGGCCGGTTCAGCGGCGCTAGCGGACCGGGGTGAAGGCCGTTGAGCAGGTCGCTCTCCGGCCGCCCGCGTAGACGGTCACGTCCACGGTGACCGTGTACCCGGGGGTGGCGCTGCTGATGTAGTAGGCCACCTTCGCCAGTCCGGTTCCGTCCGCGACACCGGCCAGCTCATGATCGGTCGTTTTGTAATGCGCCACCGCGGTGACCGGGGCCCCGGGCGCTGTGCGCACGTAGACGTCGACGGTGGTGTCGTCCGGCGGTGACGCGGTGCTGACCGAGGCCCGGCACCTGGCCCCGTGCGCCGCGCCGGTGGGTGCCGGCGCCGGCGCGGGCGGCGAGGCGCTGAGCCCGAGCCTGGACTCAGCCGTCTCCCAGTCCCGGGCGATGGCGCGCTGGGCGCGGGCCAGGCTGACCCGGCCGTCGCAGACGGCCCGGTTCAGCGCGTCCTCGACCGCGTCCTTCGGGTTGGGCAGGAGCCGGCCTCCGGCCACAGATTCGCCGCGTCGTTCGCTCCGCCGAGCTCCAGCGGCACCAGGTGATCAAGCTCGCTCCCGGTGCTGGCGGTGATGCCGTAGGCCGGATAAGCCTGGCCGAACTTGAAGGCCTCGGTCTGGCTCTCTGGCGGCCTGACCCCCTCGGCGTACCCGGGGGAGCAGATCGTGGAGCGGATGTCGGCCTGCGTGACCGCCGGGTCGACGGCGCCGGGCGTGCAGCGGCGGTCAGGGAGGCGGCCCTGGTCGCGGGCGTGACAGGGCCCGGCCAGCGTGCCCGTCACCCGTCCCGGGTCGTGCACCGCGGCCAGCCGGACCCGCGTCGGCCGCCGCGTCGGCCGCCGCCGGCTGCCTGGATGGGGCCGGGGACAGGTGTGATCGCACCGGCACGGGACGTGACGAGCGGGCCGGTCCCGGGGAACCGGGCTGGCCGCCCGCGCAGCCGCCCAGGGTCAGCGAGGCCGCCGCTGCCGTCAGCGCCGCCAGGCCCGCGAGGCGAGCGGGGCCGGTCGGGCCGGTCAGGCCGGTCGGGCCGGTGTGAGGCACGCGCCGCTAGTCAGGATCGCGGCGGGGATGGATGCCGGGGCTCGTAGATCCGCAGGGCCGAGCCGTCCGGCAGCCGGATCGCGGCCAGCAGTCCCCAGCCCTGATCGGAGACCTCCTGGGCCACCTCGACGCCCTTGGCCATCAGCTCGGCGAGCGTCGCGTGGATGTCGTCGCACATCAGGTACAGCTCGTGGCGGCTGGCCCCGTCGGCGGGATGCACGGCGAGCTCGGCGGGCGGCAGCGCGTAGATCGGCCAGCCGCCGCCCGCGTCAACGGCGGCCAGCCCGAGCACGTCGCGCAGGAACGCCCGGACGCCGTCAGCCTCCGCGGAGAATACGATCGCATGCACGCCATTGATCACGTCTCGATCCTAGCCAGCCAGCCTGCGGGTAGCATGGCGGTCGTGCCCGCGGGGCCGCGCGCCGCCTGACCAAAATGGTGCTTAACTCCCGGCGATCTGGTGAGATAGGTGTGTTGATGCTGCCTGACCGGGGCGGTTCCTGAGGTCCGGGACTCGTCGGCACCATCCAGGCGAATGCGGCGTTGAGTTCATGAGTGCTGCCCTGTCCTCAGCACAAATCCGCTCGTGGAGGTGAGGCCGAAGGTGACGAAGGTGTCCGCCGACCCGGCCGAGCCGCCGGGATCGGCCGAGCTGGCCGAACGGACCGGGACGCGCGATCCGCTGGAAAGATCGGGTCCGCCTGGCCCCATCGAGCGGGTCATGAGCACGGTGATCCGCCGGCTGTCCTGGAGCAGGCTGTCGGACCCCAAGATCGCCATCGCCCTGTCCGGCGTGGGCCTGCTGCTCGGGATGCTCGTCGGCGCGACGGCGCCCAATACCGAGACGCTGCCGTATCCGATTGTGCTGCCGCTGTCTCACCTGCTGCCCTCGCTGCAGAGCTATCCGGTCCTGGCGTCGGTGATGCTCTACACCGGGGACGTGCTCGCGTGCCTGGGCCTGGCCGGCATGCTCTGGGCGCACAGCCAGGGGTGGCGGCCCGATCCGCGGCGACTGCTGCTGGCCAGCGCCGGGATCGTCGCGGTGATGGTCAGCCTGACCCCGGTCGGCTCGTCCGACACCGCCAGCTACGCCGCCTACGGCCGGATAGCGGCCCTGGGCGGGAACCCCTATCTCACCAACCCGCAGAAGTACCTGGGCCTCTCGTCGCCGTACACCACGGCGGTCGGGGCGATCTGGAAGAAGACGCCGTCCGTCTACGGCCCGGTCGCGACGGTGATCCAGAAGTTCGCGGCCACGATCGGCGGCGCGAACGCGTCCACCACGATCTGGATCCTGATGATCCTCAACGGGATCGTGTTCATCGGCGTCGGCCTGCTGCTGCTGAAGACGTCCGACGATCCGATCCGGGCCACGCTGTTCTGGACCGCGAACCCGGTCCTGATCCAGCAGCTGGTCAGCGGCGGTCATCTCGACACGTTCGTGGCGGCGGCCGCGATCTGCTCGATCCAGGTGGCGCGGCGGGTCTCGGGCATGTGGGGCGACGTGCTGATCGGCGTGCTGATCGGCCTCGCGTGCGGAGTGAAGATCAACGCCGTACTGATCGGGATCGGCCTGGCCTGGCCGCTGCTGCGCCGGCACGAGTGGCTGCGGACGGCCAGGATCGCGCTGGTGGCGCTGGCTACGGTCGCGTTCGAGTACAGCTTCTACGGCCTGAGCGCGCTGAAACCGCTGTTCGCGGCGTCGAAGCTGGTCACGCTGCCGTCGCCGTGGTGGTTCGTGCATGAGATCGGCGATGTCTTCTCCACGGGGGTCACGGCGACGCTGATCGGCGTGCTGTGGCCGATCGCGATGATCGTGGTCGCCGGGCTCATCTACCGGCGCATCTCCTCCGACCAGCCGCGCGAGGTCGTCGCGCCGTTCGCGCTGACGTTCGCCTGGATCCTCGTCGCGCCCTGGGTGTTCGCCTGGTACACCGCGATCGCCTGGGTGGCGCTGACCCAGGTGCCGCGCAACCGGATGACCCGCTGGCTGACGATCGTGACGGTCCTGCTCGCGCTCTGGCATTCCAGCGGCGGCCAGATCGCGCCGGGCCAATGACACCGGGCCAGTGGCGATGATCGGGAAGGGTCAGGCGGAGCCCGCAGCCGCGGACCGCGCCGCCAGCTGTGAAGGGCCCAGCCGGGCTGGGGAGCACCCCCAGGACGGCCGGCCGGCCCGCTCGCGAGCGGCACTCTTGCTGCTGCGCCGGAACTGGCTCGCCGCCGCACTGCTGGCCGCAGGCCTGGTGCTCCGGGTGCTGGCCCAGTTCGCCTACCGCCCGGCGCTCTTCTACATCGACACCGCGCGGTACGTCTCGAACAACCCGCCGGGCATGGATCCGCTCGGCTACGGAGGAGTGCTCAGGGCGATCTCGCCGGCCGGCGGGCTCGATGCGGTCGCGGCGGCCCAGCATCTCCTCGGACTGGCCATGGCGGTGGTCATTTACCTGCTGCTGCTGCGCCGCGGTGTGGCGCGCTGGCTCGCCGCGCTGGCCATCGGCCCGGTTCTGCTCGACGCTTATCAGCTGCAGATCGAGCAGACGATCATGCCGGACACGGTCTTCGAGGCCATGATCGTGGCCGGCCTGGCCATCTTGCTCTGGCGCCCGGAGATTTCCTGGCGGCGCGTCGTGGCCGCCGGGCTGGTGCTGGGCGCCTCGGCCACCGTCGCCCAGGTCGGCGAGGCGCTGCTGGTACCGGCGGTGGTCTTCGTGCTGGCGGCAGGCGGCGGCTGGCGGCCGGCTATCGGCCGGGCGGCGGCGCTGTGTGCCGCGTTCGCCGTGCCGATCCTGGCCTACTCCGCTGGCTCGGACCTGATCACCGGGTCCTTCTTCCTGTCGCACACCGGCGTTACCTCGTTCTACGGGCGGGCGGCGGCGGCCGCCGACTGCGCCACCCTCCGGCTGCCGGCCGCCGAGCGCGGGATGTGCCCGACGAAGGCTCAGCAGGCCAGGGGACCTGACTGGCTCGAGTACGGCCAGGGCTCGCCGATCCGGCCGTACTACAACAGCACGACCGTTAGCCGGGCTCAGACTGATATCGAGATCTCGGACTTCAACCACGCGGTGCTGGCCCAGCAGCCCGGGCGGCTGGCGGCCGCCTACGGGCGTGACGCGGCGAAGCTGTTCGCGCTGACCAGGACGGGCAGCCCGGGCGACACGCCCATCTCGCGCTGGCAGTTCCAGCGGGCCTTCCCCTATTACCCGCCGTGGTCGTCGCGCCAGGTGGTCGCGGCCGAGATCCGCGAGCTCGGCGGCGGCGGCCAGCCCGCCGCCTGGCGGCCGGCCGCCGGCTTCCTGCGTGTCTACCAGCTGCGCGGCGGCTACACCTCCGGCCTGCTGCTCGCGCTCGCGGCGCTGGCCGGGCTGGCCGGCGTCCGCGCTCGCGGCACGCCGGAAGGCGGACCAGGGCCTCCGCCAGGCCGCGCTCGGCTGCCTGCTGTTCTTCGCCTCGGGAGTCTTCCTCCTCGGAGTCTCTGACCTGTTCGAGTTCTCCTGGCGGTACCAGCTCCCCGCGCTGGTGACCCTCGTGCCGGCCGGCGCGCTCGGGATCAGCGTCGTCATCGGCTCGCTCACGGCCAGGCACCATTCCAGTTGAAGGAGAGATCATGGGAGCGAACCAGCGCATCAGTTACGTGGCGCCCGAGGCGATGGATGCGCAGATGCGGGCGGAACTGGAGCGATGCCGGCGCGAGGGCACGCCCCGGCCGGAGAGTTCCGCCGTCCGCGCGCATGTTCCCGCGTGCTTCTGGGCGTTCGCGCAGTCCTGGGAGGCGATCTTCCGCACCGGTGTCTGCGATCACGCGATCAAGGAACTGTGCCGCGTCTACGTGTCCCGCAGCGTGAAGTGCGAGTACTGCGGCAACCAGCGGTCGGAGCAGGCCAGGACGCAGGGCCTGAGCGAGGGGCAGTACGACGACCTGCTCAACTTCGAAAGGTCCGGGCGGCTCAGCGACCGGGAGAAAGCAGCCCTGGCCTACGCGGAGGCGATCACCTGGCGGCTCGACACCGACGACGCCTTCTGGGAGCGGCTGAACGGGCACTTCTCCGAGCCTGAGCTGGTGGAGCTGGGCTGCTTCATCGCGCTGACGATGGGCCAGCAGAGCTGGCTGCGGCTGCTGAACATCGAGCACCACGAGGTGCTGCCGGGTACCGCCGCCTCGATGGCGCCCGGGTTCGGCACCGCCGACCAGCTGGCCGCGGCGAAAGCCTCGGACGATTACTGGGCTCGCTGACTCAGACCGCGGGCTGCTGCTGCGTCACGCAGTGAATCCCGCCGCCTCCCTCGGCCAGGTTGTCGATCGTGAGCTGGACGACCTCCCGTCCCGGATACAGGTCCGAGACCAGGGAGCGCGCCGTGTCGTCAGCGGTTCGGTCGCCGAATTTCGGGACGAGTACGGCGCCGTTGCACACGTACCAGTTGACGTAGACGTTGACGAAGAGGTTCGGATTCTCGTGCGCCGGGATCGTGGCCGACTCACGGGAGATCCGGCACCTCAACGTCCGGCCCGTGGCGTCCGATGACTCCCTCAGGATCCTGAGCGCCTGCCGCTCCGACCTGGCCCATATGTTGGCGGCCTGCGGGTCGGCGGGCTGGTCGACGACCACGCTGGCCGGACCGGCGAAGCGGGCCAGGCTGTCGATGTGATCGTCGGTGATGTCGTGCCCCTCGAGGCCGGGTACCCAGATCACCTTGCGGGCGCCGAGGCAGCCCGAAATGCTGGCAGTCAGCCGTGCCTTCGACTGCCCGGGGTTCCGGTTCGGATTGATAATCGAGCTCTCGGTCGCCATGACCGTGCCGCGGCCATCGGCCTCCAGCGCACCGCCCTCCGCGACGAAGGGGGCTCGAAACCGCCGCACCCCCAGCAGCGCGAGCACCTCGCGGGCGATCCTCGCGTCATTGTGGTGCGCCTGCTTATCGCCCCACCCGTTGAAGTTGAGGTCCAGGCCAGCCAGCCCGCCGCGGCCGTCGACGAGGAAGACCGGCCCCATGTCCCGCATCCAGAGATCGTCGTTCACCAGCCGGACGATCTCCACCCCCCGGCCGCAGGCGAGGGCCGCCTCGCGGGCCTGGGACGGACGCGCGACCATGGCCACCGGCTCAAAGCGCGCGACGGCCCGGGCGACGGACGCGACATCGCGGCGGACGCCGGGCAGCATCGGGCCCCAGATGTCGCCGCGTGCTGGCCACGCCATCCAGGTGCGGCGGTGCGGGACGTGGTCGGCGGGCATGAACCAGCCATGCCTCCTGGGCGAGCCTGGGCCGATCCGCTCCGGGCCTTCGCCGGCCGCGTGGTCTCCGGCCGGCCGCCCCGCACTGCCGCAGGCAGCGATGGCGCCGCCAGTTGCCGCCGCGACGCAGCAGGCGAGCGCGGCCCTCCGCGAGAGTGTCCGGTCGATTTACCGATTCTCGCAGAGAGCCAGGTAGCCAGCCCGGGTGCGTGTCGATCGCGGCGCGTCCCGTTCGTCGTATCTGATGTGTGCCAGGATGCCGCCGTCGAATCAGACGGCCGGCATTCACCAGCAGCAGTGCGGTAAAGGGGGAGTTGGCGTGAAGTCCGAGGATGTATGGAAGAACGTTCATTCGGAGCGGGCAGCGATGGCCGACACCTGGGCTGGCCTCTCGGCGGAGCAGTGGGTCGCGGCCTCGTGGTGCGACGGCTGGTCGGTCCAGGACGCCGCCGGGCATGTCCTGGCGTCGGCTGAGCAGACCCCGCCGAACTTCTTCAAGGAGCTGGCCGGCGCCGGCTTCAAGTTCAACGTCTTCGCCGACCGCGGCGCGAAACGGCTGGCCGCGCTCGGCCCGGACGAGCTGATCCGGCGGCTGCGGGCCAGGACCACGACGACGAACCACCCGCCCGGCCCGACGGTCACCTGGCTGGGCGAGATCATCGTCCACGGCGAGGACATCCGCCGGCCGCTCGGCCTGACGCACCAGGTGCCCGAGGAGGCGCTGGTGGCGGTCGCGGACTTCTACAAGAACTCGAACCTGCTGATCGGATCGAAGGGCCGGATCGCCGGGCTGCGGCTGCGCGCCACCGACGCCGAGTGGGCACACGGCGACGGTCCTGAGGTCGCTGGCCCGCTGAGCTCGCTGGTCCTGGCCATGACGGGACGCAAGCAGGCCGACGCCGACCTGGCCGGCGACGGCGTGGCGGACCTGGCCAGCCGAGCCTGAGCGCGGTGGCCGCCGTCAGCTGGCGGTCAGGCCGAACAGGACCCGGCACGGCTCGAAGCCGCTGATCTGGACCTGATGTCCGCCCCGCGCGAGCCAGTCCGACCGGGTCAGCCGCAGATGCACCATGAGGTCGGCGCCTGGCCCGCGTGCGTGCAGCGACTCGCCGTTCGGCTGGTAGCCCAGGGCCCGCGAGACGCCCAGCGAGGCATGGTTGTCGTGCCACGCCTGCGTGACGGCTGCCTGAGCCTGCAGGGGGCCGAAGGCCAGCGCGAGCACGGCCGCCCGCATCTGCTGGCCGAGGCCGCGGCCGCGTGCGGACGGGATCAGGAATGACGACGTATCGACTGTGCGCAGCCTCGGGAAGTCGTTGCCCTCCAGTTCCTGGACGCCCACGACCTGATCGCCGGCGGTGACCACGAAGTTCAGCCGCCAGGCCTCTGGCCGCCAGGTTCCGTAGTACTGCCAGTAGGCCTGGTGCGAGACGATGCCCCGCCGGAGACGGTCGGCTCCGATCGGGAAGGTCGCCGCCGCCGGGTCCTGCTCGACGTCGTCAGGCAGCAGGTCGGCGATCGTGGCCTGGTCGGCTTCGGTCATCGGCCGAAGCGTCAGGTCCGGCGTGACCAGCCGCAGGTCGAACAGGGGCCAGTAGCGGTACGTCATCGCCGGCCGCCGGGCCGCCGTCAGTCCTGCCCCGGCACGGCCATCTCGCCCAGCAGCGACCAGTGGTCCTGCGGGATGGTCACGTTCACGATCCTGGGGGTGGCGGCCAGGTGCGGCGGCAGCACCTTCCGCGCATTCGCGAAATGTTCCGACTGGACGTGCGCGGCCGCGGCCGCGTCGTCACGGAACGCCTCGACCAGGACATACTCCGCCGGGTCGTCGACGCTTCGTGACCAGTCGAACCACAGGCAGCCAGGTTCGCCGCGGGTCGCCTCGGTGAACGGGCCCGCGATCTCGGCCCACCGGTCGGCGTGCTCGGGCCGGATCAGGAACTTGGCGGTGATGAAGATCATGACGCTTCCTCGTCTGCCGTCGGGGAACCATCGTCCCGCACCCCCAGCCGGCGGTGCCACCCGGCCCGCAGGCCTGCGGCTGTGCACCTACGGCTGGGGGCGCTTGATCGCCACCGGGCTGCCCGGGGCGAGCAGGTGCGGCTCGCGCCTGATGATGACCTGCAGCGGCTCGCCTTTCTCGACCGTGTAGCGCTCCTCGTCATGGGTCAGGGTGATCCGGATCTGCCGGTCACGGAAACGCAGCGAGAACGACAGCTCGCTCCAGGCGCGCGGCAGCCTGGGGGAGAACGAGAGCCGGCCGTCGAAATCGCGGACCCCGCCGAAGCCGAAGACCAGGCTGGACCACACTCCGGCGGCCGACGCGATATGCACGCCGTTCGAGGCGTTCCCCGCCACGTTGGCCAGGTCCATCAGCAGCGCGTAGTTGAAGTACTCCAGCGCCTGCCGCTCGCTGCCGATCTCCGCGGCGATGATGCTCTGCACGCAGGCCGACAAGGACGAGTCGCCGGTGGTCAGCGGATCGTAGTACTCGAAGTTCCGGCGCTTCTGCTCACGCGAGAACTGATCGCCGAGCAGGAACATCGCCAGCACGATGTCCGCCTGCTTGAGCACCTGGTACCGGTAGACCACCAGCGGGTGGTAATTCAGCAGCAGGGGGAACTTCCCGGGCGGCGTCCCGGCCAGATCCCAGACCTCCCGGTCAAGGAACGTGTCGTCCTGCGGGTGAATCCGGCGGTCGTGGTCGAACGGCACGTGCATCGCGGCCGCCGCGAGCTCCCAGGACTCGACCTCGCCGGGCCGCAGGCCCACCTCGTGGACCAGGGCGGCGTATTCCTCGGGGCGCTCGTCGCGCAGCCGGCGCACGGTGGCGGCGGCGAAGCTGAGATTCTGCCGCGCCATCAGGTTCGTGTAGGTGTTGTCGTTCACCACCGTGGTGTACTCGTCAGGACCGGTCACGCCGTGGATGTGGAACTTCTCGTCGGCGCCGTAGAAGCCGAGGTCCTCCCACATCCTGGCCGTCTCGACCAGGATCTCGGCGCCGATGTCGGCCAGCAGGCCGTCGCCCCTGACGTTGGCGTAACGGCTGATCGCGTAGGCGATGTCGGCGTTGATGTGGTACTGCGCGGTGCCCTGCTGGACGCTGGAGGATGCCTCCTCGCCGTTGATGGTGCGCCACGGGAACAACGCGCCCCGCTGACTCAGCTCGCGTGCCCGCTCGCGCGCGGGGCCGAGCATGCTGTGCCGGAAGCGGATCAGGTTCCTGGCGATCCTCGGCTGGGTGTAGCACAGGAACGGCAGGACGTAGACCTCGGTATCCCAGAAGTAATGACCCTCGTAGGCCTGCCCGGTGAGCCCCTTGGCCGGGATGCCGGACCCTTCGGCCCGCCACGACGCCTGCGCGACCTGGTACAGATTCCAGCGGATCGCCTGCTGCTGGCGCAGCGGATGCAGCCTGGCCTGGACGCGGACGTCCGCGCGCTCCCAGAACCGGTCGAGATTCTCGCGCTGGCTGGTGACGAGCGCGCCGAATCCGTCGCGGACCGTCCGGTCGAGCGTCCGGCGGCACCGGTCGGTCAGTTCCGTCACCGGTGCGGTTCGTGAGGTCTGGTAGCTGGCGTACTTGGTGACCAGGATCGGCACGCCGGGCTGCGCGTCCGCCGTCAGGATGACTTCGCTGGTGTCCTCGCTGACCGAGCCTGACGTCTGGTACGGGCAGGCGGTGTCGATCACGTGCTCGACGCCGACGCCGAGCGTCAGCCGGCTGCTGGTCGTCTGGTAGCCGAGCAGGATGCGCTGGGCGGCCAGCTCGGTCAGCCGTGCGTTCAGCACCCGACGGGGCAGCACGGTCGCCAGGCGCGGGTCTGCGGGCCGGTCCTCGCGGGACCCGCTCTCGCCGGACTCGACGTCGTCGGCCCGGGCGTCCTGCCGGTTGACGACCATGGAGGAGATCACCACCGGAGCCGGGTGGTCGAGCAGGGTGACCTCGAAGGTCATCGCGACCACGTGCCGGTGCTCCAGCGAGACCAGCCGCCGCGAGCGGACCCTGACGTGCTTTCCCGAGGCCGTCGCCCACACCAGGTCCCGGCTCAGCGTCCCCGCCTGCATGTCGAGTATCCGGGAATAAGAATGAACGCGGGCCGTCGGCAGGAAGAGCGGCTCGTCGTCGACGTAGAGCTTCAGAATCGTCGCGTCGGGCACGTTCACGATCGTCTGGCCGTGCCGGGCGAATCCTGGTGCCGCTTCGGCGTGCATGATCGGCCAGGTCTCGTGGAACCCGTTGACGAACGTTCCTGGCCGCAGCGCAGGCCGTCCCTCCTCGAAGCTGCCGCGAACGCCGACGAAGCCGTTGCCGAGCGAGAACACGGTCTCGGCGCGATCGGCGAACTCGTCGTTGTACCGGGTTTCCGTCACCCGCCACTCCTCGGGCGGGTACAGATGCTCGGGCGGTAGGACGATCTCGCGCTTGAGCATGGTCTGACCATATTCCGGCCTGCTCGATAGGGACAGACGCCGCTGGTCCCGATTAAGGCGGGTGTCCGGTGATTCCGGGACCAACGCCCCTGCAAGGCCGCTGCGTGGCGGTGCAGTCTGGAGACGGCGGTGCAGCCTGGAGATGGGGCTGGCCCGAGCGCGCCGGATCGAATGGCAGGTGGCGGAGATGACGGAAAGGTCGGCCAGCTGGACGGTCGATGAACTGGGCCCGGCCAAGGTGATCTTCCTGCGCCTGGCGTCCGGCTACGACGCCATCGTCGTGGTGGACAATGTCGCGCTTGGCCCGGCCATCGGCGGCGTGCGAATGCGGCCCGACGTCACGGCGAGTGAGGTGGCCCGCCTGGCCCGGGCGATGACCGTGAAGAACGCGGTAGCCGGCTTGCCGCATGGCGGCGGCAAGTCCGGCATCGCGGCGCCGCCCGACCTGGCGCCCGCCGATCACGAGCGGGTCATGCGCGCCTTCGCGCGGGCGATCGAGCACCTCACCGAGTACATCCCTGGCCCCGACATGGGCACGACCGAGACGTCGATGGCGTACGTGTACGACGAGATCGGCCGGGCTGTCGGCGTGCCGGGTGCGCTCGGCGGCGTGCCGCTCGACGAGCTAGGCGCTACCGGGTTCGGCCTGGCCATCTGCGCCGAAGTGCTGAGCGAAGCCAAGATCATCGAGCTGACGGGCGCGCGCGTGATCATCCAGGGCTTCGGCGCGGTCGGCAGCGCCGCTGCCCGTGCGATCGGCGAGCGAGGCGGGATAGTGACCGCCGTCTCCGACATCCGGGGTGCGACCTGGGACCCGGCCGGACTCGACCTCGCCGCCCTGGTTACGTACAAGCAGGCGAGCGGGTCGGTCGTCGGCTTCCCGGGCGGCGCGGCGGTGCCGCGAGATGACATACTCGGCTTCGATTGCGACATCCTGATTCCGGCCGCCCAGCCCGACGTTCTGACCGCGGACAACGCCGCCAAGGTCTCGGCCCGGGTGGTGCTCGAGGGAGCCAACATTCCGGCGACCCTGGAGGCCGAGCAGGAAATGGCCGGCCGCGGCGTGCTCTGCGTTCCTGATGTGATCGCGAACGCGGGCGGCGTCATCTGCGCTGCGGCCGAGCACCGGGGCGTCGGCCGGACGGAGGCGTTTGCCGAGATCGAGGAGAAGATGCGGGAATCCGCCACCGAGCTGATCGACCGCGTGCAGCGTGACGCGCTGACGCCGCGCGCGGCCGCCGTGAGCATGGCGGACACACGGCTAGGCGCGGCGCGAGCGCTGCGCCGCAGGTTCTGATCGCCGGATGACAGGGGAGCGTGCCGTGCGGACGCGCTGGCTGGCCTGCGGCGAGGAGCAGGTTCCGGCGGGAACCGGATGGCTGAGCGGAACGGAGCGGGGCTACGCGGCCGGGATGCGCTACACGAAGCGGCGCGCGGACTTCCTGGTCAGCCGGCTGACGCTCAAGCTGGCCGTGGCGCGCGTACTCGGCTGGCCAGGTGATGACGCGACGCTGGCCCGGATCGAGAGCCGCCCGGCTGCAGACGGTGCGCCCGAGCTTTTCGTTGACGGCCTGCATGCTGGCCGGGGTGTCTCGCTGACCGACCGTGCAGGCTGTGCGGCCTGCCTGGTAGCTGACGTGCCCGCGGACGTCGGCTGCGACCTGGAACTCGTCGAGACCCGCAGCGACGCGTTCGTCCGTGACTACCTGACCGGGCCGGAGCGCGATCGTGTCGCCGCCGCCCCCGCCGTTCGCGACGTCGCCGCCAACCTCATCTGGTCGGCCAAGGAGAGCGCGCTCAAGGTGCTCAGGACCGGCCTGCGCCGGGATACCCGCTCGGTGGAGGTCACCGTGGACGATCTGATGCCGCCGGAGCACACCTGGTCCCCGCTCAGCGTCCGGGCCGCCGAGGGCACCGTCTTTCCTGGCTACTGGCGGCGGAGCGGCTCGTTCCTGCTCACGGTGTGCGCGCGCGGCCCGTTCCCGCCGCCTTCCGCGCTCGACACGGTCTGCGTGCTGGACGACGCGGCGCCCGCGCATCAGTGGGTGAGCAGGCCCCTGGCCTAGCGCCGGCGGTCGCGCGGCCTGCTTCGGTCAGGCCGCGCGGCCGCCGCTGTGTGCTGCTGGCGGCGCGCCCAGGCCCAGCCGCCGCTCGAGCGCGCCGATAATGAACGGCCGCAGCTCGGCGGCCGCGATGATCCGGTCGACGGATCCAACCCGCATAGCGCGCTGAATGTCATGAATGCCGTCGAACTCGTCGGCCACCTCCCTGAGCTTCTCGGCGCGGACCGCCGCGGTGGTCTCGGCAAGTTGCTGACGCAGGTCTGCGCGGCTGCCCGCAGGCTCGGTGGCGAGCTTGTCCCGGATGCTCGCGACCCGCTGGTCCTGCTCGGTCCTGGCGCTGACCTCGCGCGCGAAGACCACCGCAGCGGCGGGCGCGCCGCCGATCACCGATGCGAAGGAGCCGGCCACCGCGACGGTGTCCATTTCCTCGTGCAGTCGCTTGGAGAACACCACGAACGCGCCGCCGTGATAGCGGGAGACGACCACGAAGACAATCGGCCCGCGGAAGTTCGTCACCGCACGGCCGATCTCCGCGCCGTACTCCAGCTGCCACTTGCGCATGCTCTCCGGCGAGCCGTCGAACCCGCTCAGGTTGGCCAGGACCACGAGCGGCCGGTTTCCGCTGGCGGCGTTGACGGCCCTGGCGACCTTGCGCGAGGCCTGCGGGAAGAGGGTCCCTGACGTCCAGGACGGCGGGCCATCGGCGGGAACGAGACCGGCGCGCGGAACTGTCTGTGACTCGATGCCGGTCAGGCAGACCGGGATCCCCCCGATGCGCGCGTCCCACACGATGGCATTCTCGGCATCGCGCCACATGGCCCAGCGCTCGAGCGGCTCGTGATCAGTGTCGGCGACGGCGCGCATAACCGATCGCATGTCGAACGGCTTCTTGCGCTCGCCGTTCCGCTCAGCGGAGAAGATGTCCCCGACCTGGTCGAAGTCCGAGCCGGCCACGGCCTTGTGCGGCGATGCACAGACGTCGCGGTCGAACGGGTCGCTGGTGGGGGCCCGTCGCGGGCCGGCCTCGCCCGGCTGGATAAAGGTATGGGCGTAGTGGCGCAGCAGCAGCGCGCACGCATCGGCGAGTGTCGGGGCCCAGTACTGCCCCTGCCCGTTCGGGCCCATGATCCGGTCGAAGCCGCCGATCCCGAAGTTGTCCTCCGCCGACACGCCGCCCGAATAGTCGAGCGAGCTCTTGCCGGTCAGCACCATGGCGCTGGCCGGCGTCATGACCAGGATGCCCGAGGTGTGCATGAGCATGGTGGCCTCGGCGTTCCAGTAGGGCTGGGCGCCTACGTTGATCCCGGTGACCACGACGTTGACCTCGCCGCCGGCCTGGGTGTGCTCGATCAAGCGCCGCAGCACGGCGGCGATCCAGTCCATGTTCTCCGTGCCGCTGTCCCACGCGATCCGAGCCCCGGAGGACAGCGCGAACCACTCGACCGGGACCTTGAGCTGGCGGGCGAGTGCCAGCGCGGCGAGGATCCGCCGGCATTCCGGCTCGGCGAGATTGCCAAGGCCGGATGTCGGGTCGCCCAGGATCGTGACCCGGCGCATGCCCTCGGGCATCAGCGAGGTGAAGTTCGTGATGACGCCGACGACGATCGCCGCGGCGTTGCGGCCGTAAGGCCGGTCGACCGGTACCAGCTCCTCGCCACTGTCGGCCAGGTCGTACTCGGTGAACTCGCCGGCCGGGAAGTCGGCGGGCGCGTCAACCGGCGGGGTGAGCATGCGGATCAGCTCGTACGGATAAGGGACCCCTAGCCGCTGCGAGCGCAGGACCTTCTGCCGGTACGCGGTGAGCGGCCTGATCGGCTGGTCGGAAATGTGCCTGACCCTGACGGTCACCGCCCGGTCGGCGACATTCTCGATGTCGAGAATCGCGTCACGGTCCTCGCCGGTCGCGGCGTCCACGGTCCTGATCCGGACCGCGACCTTCTCCAGCCCGAGGCCGGCCGCCATCGGGGCCAGCCGGTGAGCCACGCTTCGCCAGGTCCCCGGAGCTATGTCCCAGGTCGGGCGGACATGGAGGATGATCCGGTTGCTGAGCGGCCGCTGCCTGGCTGGCTGGTGGCTGAGCGCGTGCCTGATGTCGGCTAGCGCCTGGGCGAGTATTCCCTCCAGATGGGGCAATCCGATGATCCGCCCGGCGGAGTTCCTGGCCGCGGTGAGGTCGCGAACCTCGGCGATAGCGATCAGGCGCTCGTCCTTCGCATTCTGCTTGGCGACCGCGTGGAACAGGTAAATGTCCTCTGCGCTGGCGAGCCGGCGGACGGCGAAATTCGCCAGCCGCCACAGGTCCAGGCGCTTGGCGATCATCGGGTGCAGGTTGCGGTACAGCGGATCCTCGGTGAATTCCGACCCGTCCGGCCTGAAGGTGAAATGCAGAGTGCGCAGGTGCTCGTCGGACTCGCCCTGCGGATCCGCGCCCCGGTCGCTGGTGACCGTGATATCCAGGCGGTCCAGCGGATGACCGAAATCGGTCCGGCCGAGGATGCCGGCCAGTTCGGCGGCCATCGGCTCGGCGTCCATCCAGTCGCCGGTCCGCCAGGCTTCGACATCGACGACGACGCGCAGGCCGGCGGGCAGCTCGCTCATGAATCCCCGCAGCTCGCGCGCGAAGTCGGCCAGGTCGTCGAGCGGCACGTAGCCGGTAATCAGCTGCACGTCCTGGTCGTCCTCGCAGTAGCGGGCCAGGCAGACCAGGTGCGCTCCGAACGCCTCGCACCGCATGTCGCGCAGCTCGCAGATCCGGTAGAACCTGCTCGTTCGCGCCTGCAGCAGCCGGGCCCTGGTGATAGCGTCCGCGTCCCGGAACCTGTCCCGGAGCACGGCTCGCATCGGCTGCGGGCACGACACGATCCGGTCGGTGAGCTCGCGGACGCGCTCGCCTGAGGGGCGGGCAGCGAGTTCGTCGAGACACGTGTCCATCTCCGCGTAGACCTGCGGCCGCATCCGGGCCAGCGTCGGCACGTCGATGTAGCTGAACCGCACCTCGCGCGCCAGGTCGCAGACCTCCTGGTGGCGGCCTTGCGTTCCGGCGATCAGACGGTCGATTACCTTCAGCCGCTCGTCGGTCATCAGCTCCGGCAGCGTGTCGCGGCGGCGCAGCCAGCGGTCCAGGATGGCCATGACCAGCGGTGCGGCGACATGGACTCGCGTGAGAGACCGGAACAGCCGCAGCAGCGCCTGCTCGAGTTCGGCAGTGCGCCGCAGCGACCTGACGCCGTATCGGGCCAGAGCTTGCCTCAGCTGGGCCAGGAAATGCTCGGGCACTCCGGAGCGTTCCGGGTCGAGGCTGGCCAGGTAGCTGAACAGATAGGCCTCGGCGCTGCGGGAGAACTCGCTTTCCGTCTCGTCCGGCTCACGCCGGGCCAGCGCGGTGATGGCGGCAAAGATCTCCAGCAGTTCCTGCTCCTGGCCGAGCAGGCGGAGGTCAGCCGGGCCGGTGACCGTCTTCGCCGCTCGTTTCCTGGTCAGCTCGCGAACGACATCCTCTTCGAGGTCGTAGCCGAGCAGGTAACCGCGGAGGGTCAACTCACCGGCGGGCCTGTGCGGTGCGTCGCTGGCCGGGGCGCGGAGATCAAGCCGCGCGCTGGTCGCGGCCTGATCCCCCGGACCATCGGACGGCCGCAGCTCGACCAGCGGGGCGCCCGCTTCAACCTGCGTGTTGACCGACACTGACACGGCGTGGACGGTGCCGGCGAACGGTGCCGCGATGGAAGTCTCCATCTTCATGCTTTCGACGACCACCAGCGGGTCGCCTGCCCGGACGGTGTCACCCGCGGCCACCAGGACCGCGACCACGAACGCGGGCGCCGGGGCGAGCACCCGGCCGCCGCCATCCCTGGTGATGACGTGGGGCACGCCGTTGACCTCGACGATCAGTCTCGGCCCTTGCACGTCGGCGACCACGCGATGACGTGCCCCAAGGCAGGTCACCGCCCGCTCGTACCGTCCCAGATGCTGGACCGCTACCGGGATCACCGCGTCGCCGGCATCGACTCGGTAGTCGCCGCGTCCCAGGCAGTAGACGCGCATCCGGTAGTCGTTGCCCCGCAGGCTCAGCTCGACCCGGTGTCCTACCTCGTCGGGAAGCTCGGGCCGGCCACGGGCCGCGGCCGCGTAGAAGTTGGCCTGGACGGCCGCCTGGTCGGCGTCGTACGCCTCCACGGCGGCGGCCAGCAACGCCACCGGGTGCAGCGGCGGAAGATGGTCTCCCACCGCGGTCAGCCGGTCAAGCCACTGGTTGTCATAGCTGCCCGCGCGGACCTCAGGCCGGTCGACCAAGCCGACGAGGAAGCCCTTGTTGGTCAGGCCGCCGTCGACGACGACGATCGACTGCGCGAGCGCGCGGTGCAGCCGGCTGAGCGCCTCGCGGCGATCCCGCCCCCAGGCCACGATCTTGGCGATCATCGAGTCGAACTCGGGCGCGATCTCGTCGCCCTCCGTGACGCCCGCATCGACGCGGATGCCGGTGCCGCCCGCCAGCCGGAGCGCGGATACCCGGCCGGGGGCGGGGGAGAAGGCGTGTTCTGGGTCTTCGGCATTCAGCCGGGCCTCGATCGCATGACCGAGGATCGGGGGCGGGCTCCCGGTCAGCAGGCCGCCTTGCGCGATGTGCAGCTGCAGCTTGACCAGGTCGAGCCCGGTAGTCAGCTCGGTGACCGGATGCTCGACCTGAAGCCGGGTGTTGACCTCCATGAAGTGGAACTGGCTGCTCGCCGGGTCCACGAGGAACTCGACCGTGCCCGCGCCTCGATAGCCGGCCGCGGTGCACAGCCGCACCGCCGCGTCGGACAGCGCCTTCTCGCCGGCCTCGTCGAGCAGCGTGCACGCTGATTCCTCGATGACTTTCTGGTTGCGCCGCTGGATGCTGCAGTCACGCAGGCCAACGGCCCAGACCGTGCCGGCGCCATCGGCCACTATCTGGACCTCCACGTGACGTGCGGCTTCGAGCTTGCGCTCGACGAACATCGTCCGGTCACCGAACGCGTGCTCCGCCTCGGCCTGCGCGGAGGTGAACGCGTCGCTCGCGCCGGCCGCCGACTCCGCGATCCGGATGCCCCGGCCGCCGCCTCCGGCGGCTGCCTTCATGAGAACCGGGTACCCGAGCATGTCGGCCGCGAGCAGCGCGGTGCCGGCATCGTGAACCGGGCCGCCGCTCCACGGCACGACAGGAACGCCGATGCTCTCGGCGAGCTGCTTGGCCAGCACCTTATCGCCGAGCAGCCGGATGACCTCGCTGTCCGGCCCGACGAACGTGATGCCCGCCCGCTCACACCGCTCGGCGAAGTCCGCCGACTCGGCGACGAACCCCCAGCCCACCCAGACCGCGTCGGCGCGAGCTTGGGCCAGCGCTTCCATCAGCCGGTCGAGGTCGAGATAGCTGCTATGCCGGTGACCATCGGCGCCGGTCACGTAGGCCGGCCCGAGCGAGACGGCCTCGCTGGCCTCCCTGACGAACCACGCCGTCGCGTCCGGCTCGGTGTACAGCGCGATCGTCGTGATCGCGGAACTCGACTCCCGGTTCAGCTCCGCAATCGCTGAGATGCACCGCATGGCCGGCTCACCGCGATTGACGATGGCGAGCCGGTGAATCGCGGTCACGCTCGCTTCCTCAGTGTCGGGCCGGGCATGTCAGCCTCGCATGGCAGTACGGATCGGGTTCCGGAGATCATCGGCCACCGTCCCCGGGAGTGGCGTCGAACGGTATCCGTCGATGCGGACGAGCACGTCACCAGCCGGGTCGACAACGCGGCAGTCGAAGCTGCCGTCGCCGGCCGGATGAACGAGCGCGAACAGGGGACCGTCCCCGTGCGGCTTGTGCAGGGTCCGGATCAGGTTGGCGCGGCCGGGCAGCGCCAGCTGGCCCGCCTGACCGAGATCCCACAGGCCGACGGTCTGGAAGCACAGCTCGACCAGGCGCGGCTCCGTCGTGGTCCCGGTTCCGGCCGGCAGGTGGTCGGGCGGCAGCGGCGAGGCGAGGCGGCCGACGGCGTCGCCGTCGCAGCGCCATGCCCGCTCGAGCACCTGGTAGGCAGGACCATGCGGGAACAGGCGGTAGATGTCCGCATGGCCCACCGAGACGGCGGCTTCCTGGGTGGGCGAGTCATCGACCTCGGGCCGCGGCGCCTGCGGGGTGAGCCGCACGCTGCCGGTGGCGTGCGTTGTCCAGCGCGGTACCTCGTCGCCCTTCAGCTGCCTGCTGCAAGCCAGCGTGCAGTCGGCGATCAGATCGGTCCCGTCACGGCGGATCACCGCGCGCAAGGTGACGGTGCGAGGCTCGTCGCGATAGAACTTCAGCGGCGCCAGGAACGCCATCTGCTCCACACCCGCGACGTGCAGGTCGGGCGCCGCGAGGCTCGCGATCTCGGCGAACGCCTCGGCGCTCATGACGCCAGGCAGCACGGTGACGGATTCGATCTGGTGATCGTGCAGGAACGGCTGGGTCGCCGGATCAAGGGTGGTCTCGACGGTCAGTCCGCAGTAGACGCCCATGCCGGTCACCGATCCGGCCATCGGCCCCGCCGCGGCCGTGCTGATCTCGGTGATGTCGAGCCCGCCGGTCGGATCGAGCTCAGCCGTCAGCTTGCCGAGCTCTCCGGCGACGACGACCTCACCGCGGAACGGACCTGCGGTCAGCTCCTGCCTGATCCAGGCGATGCCTGCGGCCGGCGGCAGCATCTCGATGCCGGCCATCTCCATGACCTTGGGAACAGAGCCGCGAGTGGCCATTCCGAGACCGCCCCATGCCGTCCAGTCGAGCGCGATCCCGCGGGTGCCGGGCCGGGTGCGCCGGAAGCTGGACGTCACCTTGCACAGCAAGTCGTTGGCCGCGCTGTAGTCTGTCTGGCCCGCGTTCCCGAACCGGCCGGCCACCGAGCTGAACGCCACGGTGGCCCCGATCTCCAGATCGGCGGCGGCGTGCAGGAGGTTGAACCAGCCGTCTGCCTTGACATCGAAGACACGGGCGTACTCGCGGCAGTCCTTGTCCGCGATGGCGTGACTGATGTCGATCCCGGCTGCGTGCAGCAGCACGTCGATCCGGCCGTGCCGGTCGCGAACGTCAGCGATGACGTGCGCGACGGCGTCGGCGTCGGTGAGATCCACGGCGTGGTAGTGCGCTTCGCCGCCGGACTGGCGGACGGCCTGGATAGCGGTCAGGGCCGACTGCAGCCGCTCGTACTGAGCCAGCTGGCGCTCGACGAGCACGGGGGTCGGGCGCTGCCCGGCTGCCTTGAGCCGATCGCTGATCCTCGCCCTGAGAGCGTCCCGGTCGGTCGTGAACGCGACCAGATCCTCGTCCGCTGGATCAGGCTCGGGCGTCAGGTCGAGCAGGTGGAAGATGCCGCCGGAAGCGGCGGCCAGGTCGGCGGTGATCGCCGACACGATGCTGCCCGCCGCGCCGGTCACGACGAAAACCGTCTGGCCGTCCATCGTGAGCCCGCCGCTGCCGTCGCCGAACGGGACTTCCCTCAGGCCGACGGCCCAGCGACGGCCGTCTGCCCGGCCGATCTCGATGGTGCCCGGGTCGCGCAGAGTCTCCTCGATGAGGGCGTCAGCGAGTGCTGCCGTCTTCCTGGTGACCGCGAAGTCCACGGCCTTGGCCAGGACGTCAGCGCGCTCGCGGCGGTAGGCCTTGGTGAATCCGGTCACGGCTCCGCCCAGCGGCGCGACGGCACCTGCCTCGTCATATCCGTGGTAGCCACCGAGCCTGGTCGCCGACACCAGGAACGAGCCGCGGGGGCCGAGGTGTCCTTCGACATCGAGGCGGCGAACGACGGAATGCAGGTTCTTGACCCGCCTGCCGAGCGCGTCCCGCCAGCCTGGCAGGTCGAGTTCGTCGATCGCCGGCTCGGCGTCGAGTGCGGCGAGCCAGTACAGCCCGTGCACCGGCCCGTCCGCCAGCCACTCGGTCAGCTGTGCGTCGATGTCAGTCGCGCCCGATCCGGCCGCCAGCACCAGCGGTGTCACGCCGAGTACGCCGAGCCGCCGAACAAGGGCGTCGCAGACGCCGCCCTTGTCGGCCATCACGATGACGCGGCTGGCTGGCCCCAGGGTGACAGAGGTCGGAACGCAGCGTTCGATCGGCGGCCGGAGCACGGGAACCGGAATCCGGCGCGGAAGGTGCCGGGCCGCCGCGGCGTCACCGGTGAAGGCAGGCACGGCCCTGGCGGCCGCGAGCCCGGCGGGCTGGCCGGCGGGTGGCTGGGCGGCGGCGGGTGGTTCGGCCGCGGGTGTCCGGTCGCGGGCGAAGCCGATGACGTGGGCGAGGGTGGGGAAGTCGCGGAGCCGGAGGTTCTCGTCGCGGGGGATGCCGTAGCGCTCCCGAACGGCGGCGAACATCTCCGCCTGCTTGACGGTGTCGATGCCGAGGTCGGCTTCCAGGTCGAGGTCGAGGTCGAGCAGGTCGGCCGGGTATCCGGTCATCTCGCTGACGATCTGCACGATCTGGCCGGTCACGGCGTCCGCCGCCGGCGGCGCGGATGCGGCGGGCTGGCCGGCGGGTGGCTGGGCGGCGGCGGGGGGTTCGGCCGCGGGTGGTTCGGCCGCGGGGGTCCGGTCGCGGGCGAAGCCGATGACGTGGGCGAGGGTGGGGAAGTCGCGGAGCCGGAGGTTCTCGTCGCGGGGGATGCCGTAGCGCTCCCGAACGGCGGCGAACATCTCCGCCTGCTTGACGGTGTCGATGCCGAGGTCGGCTTCCAGGTCGAGGTCGAGGTCGAGCAGGTCGGCCGGGTATCCGGTCATCTCGCTGACGATCTGCACGATCTGGCCGGTCACGGCGTCCGCCGCCGGCGGCGCGGATGCGGCGGCCGGCTCGGTGGCGGGCGGCTGCGCAACGATGGGCGGTGGCCCATCAGCCGGCTGCGCGGAGTCCGGGACCTGGGCCAGGGCCGCGACCCCGGCCGCGGGTGCCCGGTCCCGGACGAAGCCGATGACATGCGCGAGCGTCGGGAAGTCACGGAGCCGGAGGTTCTCGTCACGCGGGATGCCGAACCGTTCCCGCACGGCGGCGAATACCTCGGCCTGCTTGACGGTGTCGACGCCGAGGTCGGCCTCGAGATCGAGGTCGAGGTCGAGCAGGTCTCGCGGGTAGCCCGTCAGGCCAGCCACGATCTCGAGAACGGGCTGCTCAACTGGATCGGCCGCCGACGGCACTGGCACCTGCACCGCGGGCACCGGCTGCTCGACGGCGGCGACCGGCTGCGGTAGCGGTGCCGCCAGCACCGGGGCAGGCAGCGGTGCCGCCAGAGTTGCTACGGGCGCGACGGGCGGGCGCACCGCCACGGGCACGGCAGCGGGCTCGACCGGACTCGCCGGCGCACTGACCGGGCCTTCGTCGGCGACGCGCAGGCGGTGCTGGACGACCTCAAGCTGAGCGTCCTGACGACCGCTGACCCGCTCCAGCCACAAGCGCCAGGTCACGTCGTCCGCTACCCGGTGGCCGAAGCCGAGGTCGGTGGGCGGCTGGCGGAGGCCATCGGCCGGCGCCGTCCAGCGCAGCAGCAACATCGCGATCTGAGAGCCGAAGCCGGCGGCGAGCCTGAGCGCATAACTGACCGGGTAGGAGCCGCCGCGGGACAGGTTGAGCGGCCCGAGTTCGGGATCGATCTCGCGGAAGTTGGCCACGGGCGGCACGATTCCGGTCTCCAGCGCCTTGACCGCCACGACCTCCTCGATGCCTGCGCCCATGGCGTGGCCGGTGAAGCCCTTCGTGTTCGTGATCACCACGGAGTCGGCGGCCGGGCCGAAGACCCGGCGCAGGGCGCTGATCTCCGCCGACGCGCTGCCGCCCCGGGCGGGCGTGTAGGTCTCGTGCGAGACGAACACGGTCTGCCCCGCGATCGCGAACCGGTCGATGCCGCGCTCTTCCGCCTGCCTGACCAGCTTCTCCATGACCTGGCCGATGTGGTCCACGTCCAGCCGGGTGCCGTGGAACGCGCTGTTCGCAGCGACCGCAGCTAGCACCTCGCAGATGGGGCTGATCCCGCGCTCTCGCGCCGCCGCTGCCGACTCGACGACCAGGGCCGCGGCGCCGGAGCCGATGATCATTCCGTGCCGCCGGCGGTCGAAGGGCAGCGCCGCGTCTTCCACGACGTCGTCGGTCGCCGCCGCTCCGGTGGCCAGGAAACCCGACCCGGTCCAGGGCAGCAACGTATCCGAGGCCACGTCGTCCGCGGAGACGACGATTACCCGCCGGCAGCGACCCGCACGGATCCAGTCCTCGGCGACGGAAATCGCCACGGCTGTGCTCGCGCACGCCGAGTTGACCTGGGTGTTGGGGCCACGGGCACCGATCAGCTCGGCGAACTGCGAATGGCCCATCGCCAGCGCCTTGAACAGGAAGCGCCGGTCGAAGGCGAACGGACGGGAGTCAATGGCATGCCGCAGTTCCGCGATGCGCCGGTCGACTTCCGCGACCGCCTGGTCGGCCGCGTTCATCCGGCCGCGCACGTCAGTCAGCGTCGCGAGCTCGGTCCGGCGGGCCCGGTCCTCGTGGTAGCGGTTGATGTCGCCCGCAAACGACTCGTAGCCCGGGAAAGCCGAGGCGAACACCACGCCCGTGTCGTCCCGCAGGTCATCGGGCAGGCCCCACGGGCCGGGAAGCTGCGTCCCCAGCGTGGTGGTGTGGTAGTGCCTGACCAGCGGGATGCCCGCGTCGCGCAGGGCGTCGATGCCGGCGCCGATGGCCAGCTTGGTGCAGGGATCCAGCGCGGCGTCGCGGTCGGGATCAAGACCGAACTCTTCGACCGCATCCAGCGGGCTGAACCGTCCCGCCAGCTTGATGACGTCGGCCTCGCCCCGGATCTCGTCGAAGACCGGGTCGCCGCTATCGCTCTTCACCAGCCGGGTGATGTGCTTGTCGACCATGTCCCGGCGGATTTGCCGTGGAATGACGTCGATGAGCTGCTGGCCAGAAAGGATTCGGGCGACGTTGTCGTCGTCGAAGACGCGATCGACGCCCGGCAGCCCGAGTGCGGCTCCGGTGATGACGACGGGCTCCATCGGCGCGGGTCCGAGGCCGGCCGGTGCGGGCGCAGCGGCTGCGGCGGGCGCCGTCGCGCCATTGCCGGCGAGCAGGTGACGGCTCTGCTCGAGCAGATTCGCCAGCATGTGTCCGAGTTCGGAGTAGCGATCAGCAGGCATGACTTCCCCCGAGGTGCTTGATGAGTTCGGATGCGGCACGGTGCTGGGCAGTGCCGCACCGGACGGCGCGTCGGCGGTCCCGTATCCGAAGCCAGCCGCGTACAGGCCGCACAGGGCGGCATTGAACGACGGCAGGTCGCCGTTCTTGGGATGGTTGGTGAACAGGGTGAGGACGTCATCGTGCTCCGAGCCCAGCACGTCCTCGGCGAAGCCCTGCAGGGTCCGCTTCGGCCCGACCTCGACGAAGACGCGGGCGCCAGCCTCGTAGAGCGTGTGCAGGCCCTTGACGAACTGGACCGGGGAGGCGACCTGGCGGCCCAGCGAGTCGAGCATGCGTCCGGCCGCGTCCGGCCCTTCGGCCAGGTAGAACTCACCGTCGACGTTGGCCACGATCGGCAGTGTCGGAGCGTGCAACTGCAGCCGCGCCAGCGTCCGCCGGAGCGGCTCGCTGATCGGCGCCACGATAGAGGTGTGGAAGGCGTGGCTGACCGGGATCCTGATGGCCGTGTGCCCGGCATCGGAGAACGCGGCTATCGCGCGCTCGACGGCTGCGGTGGCGCCGCCGATCACGGCCTGATGGGTGCTGTTGACGTTGGCGGTCACCACGTAGCCGTCGACGAGGGCGACAATCCGCTCGATCTCCTCGAGCGGCGCCATGACGGCGGCCATTGCGCCGTGGTCATCGATGGTCAGGTCGGCCATCTCGCGGCCGCGGGCGCTGACCGCCTCGAGAGCCGCCTCGAAGGACATCGCTCCGGCGGCGACGAGCGCTCCGTATTCACCGAGGCTATGGCCCATGACCATGTCCGGCTCGATGCCGTAGGAAGCCAGCAGCCGGGTGAGGGCGATGTCCGCGGTCAGCACGGCCGGCTGGGTGATCTCGGTCTGCAGCAGCTGCTGCTCGAGCCGGGTGACCGCGGCCGGATCGTCGCCGTCGATGAAGATGTACTCGGTCAGCGGCTTGCCGAGCAGCGGCGTCATCACCCGGTCGGCCTCGGCGAAGGTCCGCGCCACGATCGGCTCGGTCGCCCGCAGCTCGCTGAGCATGTTGACGTACTGCGAGCCCTGGCCGGTGAACAGGAAGGCGACCTTGGGCGCCGGACCGTGCCGCAGGAAGATGCCGCGTGCCCGCAGCATCCTTCTCGTCGCGGTGGTTCCGCTGGTCAGCGCCTCGGACGCCAGAGCCGCCTTGGCGGCCAGTTCGGCCGCGCCGTCGTAGTCGATGGCCGCGCGGACACTGACCGTGGCCAGCGCGGGGTTCGGCCGCTGCGGCGGCGGCGCCTGGCCGAGTGCCGCCCGGTCATGTATCTGGGCCAGCTGGGCGGATACCTCTGCCTCGGTGTCGCCGCCGACGACCAGAGCGCCTCTCAGCGGGGGCTTGAGCGCGGCGGCGTGCGGCGCGGCGCCGTCCGCGGCTGCGGGTATCGGCTCGCCTGCGGTGGCCGCGGTGGCGGCGGGCAGGTCGGTTCCGGTAGCCAGCAGCGGGATGTTCTCGTACCGGCCGGGGACGTACTCTTCGAGCACGGCGTGGAAGTTGGTGCCGCCGAAACCGAACGCGCTGACACCGCCGCGCCGCACGCCCCACGGCGGGAGCTGCCACTCGCGAAGCTCCGTGTTCACGCTGAACGGTGAGACCGCCCAGTCGACATTCGGGTTCGGGTCGCGGAAGTTCAGACTCGGCGTGAGCACGTTGTCATGCAGCGACATGATCATTTTCAGCAGTCCGGCGGCGCCCGCGGCGCTCTTCAGGTGGCCGAGGTTCGACTTCACCGAGCCGAGCGCGATCGAGCCGCGGACGAGGCCCGCGCGGCCGAAAACGGCGTTGAGGCTCTCCAGCTCGGAGGCGTCGCCGACCCGCGTCGAGGTGCCGTGGGCTTCGACCGCGGAGGCGGTCGACGGCTCCGCGCCGGCGTTGCGCCAGGCGCGCTCGATCGCCAGGCGCTGCCCGGCTGGGTTGGGGGCGGTAATCCCCTTGCCCCGGCCGTCGCTGGACCCGGCGATGCCGAGCAGCACCGCGTAGATCCGGTCGCCGTCGCGCTCGGCGTCGGCGAGCCGCTTCAGGACGAAAAGTGCCGCGCCCTCGGCCATGACGAATCCGTCCGCGCCCGCGTCGAACGGACGGGTCCCGGTTGCGGAGAGCGCCCCGATCTTGCAGAACTTCACGAACGCGGCCACGTTCATATTGCGGTCTACGCCGCCGGCGATCGCGGCGTCGAACTGGCCGGTGGCCAGGCCGTCCACGGCAGCGTTGACCGCGGCCAGTGCGGATGCGCAGGCGGCGTCGGTGATGAAGCTTGGCCCGCGGAAGTTGAACAGGTTCGCTACCCGGCCCGCCAGGATGTTCGCGAGCTCGCCCGGCATCGTGTCCTCGTTGATCTCAGGAATCTGGGCCAGGAACGACCGCGCGGTCTGGGTCATGATCAGCTCGCGGGTGTGCGCGGGCAGGCTGGCGAAGGCGGCGGACCTGGCGAGCTCAGTGGTGAACTCGGGAAGCTGAATGCGCAGGTTCGTCGTGTAATGCTTCTCGCCGCCGATCGAGTTGCCGATCACCACGGCCACCCGCTCAGGGTCTAGCCCCCAGCCCGGCCAGCCCGCGTCGGTGAGCGCCATCCGCGCCGCGGCGACGGCCCACTTCTGGCTGTCGTCCATCTGGGCGGCCACCTTCGGCGGTATCGGCAGCCGCCACGCGATCGGGTCCCACGGGAATTCGGTGACCCACCCGCCGATCCGCGAGTAGGTCTTGTCGGGTGCCCTCGGGTCAGGGTCGTAGTACAGATCCGGGTCCCACCGGTCCTTGGGAACGTCGGTGATGCCGTACACGCCCTTGGTGATGTTGTCCCAGAACGCGGCCGCGTCTGGCGCTCCCGGCATGATGGCGCCGATGCCGACTACGGCGACGGGCTGTGCGTGTGGCTGTGCTGGCTGGAACTTGTTCATCGCGATCCGTCCTCGGTCCCTCGCGTCATCCGCGGCCGCCTGTACAGGCCTTCAGCGACGCTGTCCATATCGGCTACCAGCCCGGCCTGGGTGGCGCCGATGGCATTTATGCGCAGGCCAGCCTCGAGTGCGGCCTGCCCGGTGCCCGGGCCGGAGCCGAGTACCCAGCGGAGCCCGTCGGAGGCGACCAGGTGCGCGGCATCCCTGGCGTATACGCGGCTCATGGCCGCGAGGACCGGGGCGTCGAACCGGTGATCGGCCTTCGCGAGAAGCGTTCCGTCGAGGGCCGCGGCCGCCCGGGTCGCGAAGGTGCCCGCGCATTCCGCGTGCGCGATCAGTTCGCCAAGCCGCAGCAGCACATGCTGACTGCGGGTGAGGCGGCCAGCTCGGCAGGCTTCGAGCACGCCCGCGAGTGACTCGCAGGCGAGCGCCGCCGTGCCGGCGCCAACGTCGCCGTGCCGGGCGTGCAGCGCGCGAAGCTCGGAGGCGATCTCGGTGTAGTAGTGCCCCGAGGACTTCAGGTGCTGCTGCCAGCGGTCGCGCGCGATCGTCATCTCCATGATCTCGGACGTGCCTTCGTAGATCGTGGTGATGCGGACATCACGCCTGATCTTCTCGACCAGGTAGTCGCGGGTGTAGCCGTAACCGCCGTGGGCCTGGATGGCGGCGTCGGCGGCCAGGTTGCCGGCCTCGGTGGCGAGGTATTTCGCGATGGCGCCCTCGGTGTTGAGGCCGCCGTTCTCGCCCTCGCCTGCGTCGATCCTGGCCGCCGTGTACTCGATATACGAGCGCGCGGCCTCCAGCCGGACGGCGTGCGGGACGATGAGCTTGTGGGTGTATCCCTGCTTCTGCGACAGTGGCGCGCCGGCCTGGATCCGGGTCGTCGAGTAGTCGATGGCACGGTCAAGCGCCGACCAGCCGCCTCCTAGGCCGAACGCCGCGACGGTCACGCGGGTGTAGCCGAACACTTTCTGGGCCTGCGTGAGTCCTTGCCCCTCGATGCCTCCGACCAGGCTGCCCGCGGGCACGAACGCGTCGTCGAGGAAGAGCGCGGCGGTATTGGACAGCCGGATCCCGTGCTTGTCTTCCGGGCGGTTCTGGCTGAATCCTTCGGTGCCGCGCTCGATGACGAACCATGAAGGCCCGCCCGGCGCCTTGGCCAGGATCGTGTACTTATCGGCGATACCGCCGTTACTGATCCACTGCTTGCGACCGGTCAGCCGGTATCCGGTGACCCGGCCGTCCTCGACGACCGGAGTGGCGGTCGTCTTCAGCGCGCCCAGGTCGCTGCCGGCCTCAGGCTCGGTGGCGCCGTACGCGTACAGAATTCCGTGCTCGGCGATCTCGGTCAGCCACCCGCGCTTCTGCTCGGGGGTCGCGCCCACGAAGATGGGATCGCTGCCCAGGAAGGTAGCGAACACGCTGGTGGCGAGCCCGAGGTCGATGCGGGCCATCTGCTCGCAGATCCGGTAGACATCGAAGGTGTCGCCGCCCATCCCGCCGTATTCCTCGGGAATGAAGAGCAGGTGCACGCCAAGCTCGTCACTGCACATCGCGCGCACGAGTTCTTCCGGGCAGATGTCGTCATGGTCCAGCTGGAGCTGGCGCTCGTGGGGCATCGCGCTGGCGACATACTCCTCGATGGTCTCTAGCATCATGCTGAGCGTCTCGGCGTCGAGACCGGTGGCGGGCGCTGCGGTGGCCTCTGGGATCGTCGTGAGCACGGGAAATCACCTCTTACAGTCAAGCCTTCAGGCTATTTCCGGCAAATCGCATTCCGACAGTGCCAATAGTCCCGGCATTCAAGGCGTACGGCCGGCCAGGCCGCTTTGCTGACTTCGCCGCCGCGTTCTAGCGTGGTGGCGCAGGTAGTCATTTGCCGCCGCACCGGCGGACGGCGTGGAGGTGCCCGACGACGATCAGACCAGCCCTCGACCGGTCCTTCGCCGGGGTCATCTGCGGCTGGGAAGGCGTCCTGGCGCTCGAGGGCACCTCGCCGGCGCGGACCGCCAGGCGCGCGGTCGAGAGACTGTCGGTGCTGGGAGTCGACGTGCTCATCGTCACCGGCGCGGACACCGCTGAGGTGAACCGCCGGCTGCGGGCGCGGCCCCGCGGTCCAGGGGAACTGCACGTGGCAGGCGGCCAGCAGCCGGCGGACCTGGCTGACTCAATGCGGTGGGCGCTGGCCCGGTTCGCTGAGCGAGGGATCGGGCCGGGCCTGCTGCTCATTGCCGGGAAGCAGTTCGGTCCGGCCCGCGCGGACCCGGGCGGCGGCGACGCTGCTGGTGCCGACGTGTCGCTGCTGCTGGCCGAGGCGGGCCGGGCCGCGGTCGTTTCCGTCGGCCCGGAGCCCGCCGGAGTCCAATCCGGCGTGGTGCACCGGCCCGGCGGCCCGGCCGCGTTCCTCGAGATCATCGGCGAGCTGATCGGCCGGCTGGAACGCGGCGTGCCGGAGCTTGACGACGATCCGTCCTGGATCCTGCGCCTGCCGGTCCGGCTCGATCAGGATCAGGTCGCCGAGACGCTCACCACGCTGGCCGACGGTGTGATCGGGACGCGGGGAGTCCTCGAAGATCGCCAGGACCGCTCGACGCCCGTCATCGCAGGCGGCGTCTACACCGGGACCGGGGCCGGCGAGCGGCTGCTCGGCGGCCCGGACTGGACCAGGCTGCGCTGGCCCGCCGGTCCCGCGATCAGCGACGAGCGGACGCTCGACCTGCGCGCCGGGCTGCTCGCCCGGCGCCGGCTCGACGCGAGCGGTGAGTTTCGGAGCCTGCGGATGGCGGCCGCGGCCCGGGCCGGGCTGGTGATCCTCCGGGCCGGGGCCGACGGCGGCCTGTCGGGCGACCCGCTGGTGCTCCCGGCCGACGAGCCAGCGGCCAGTGGCCGGCGGGACGGCGTGCAGTGGGCCCAGGTCCGGGCCGATCCGGCCGGTGGTGTCGCGGTGGCGGCCAGTCAGCGCAGGTGGCGCCGCGGGGGACGCGGCTACCTGGAGCGCCGGGCCGCGTTCGTGACCGGACCGCGCCGGCGGCCCGCGGTCGGCCGGGCGATCGAGCGGCTGGCTCGCTCGGAGGATGTGCCCTTCAGCGCGCTGCTCGCCGAGCAGCGCGCCACCTGGGCCGGACGGTGGGCGGACGGAGACGTCCTCATTCCCGACGATCCGGAACTGCAGCTGTCTGCCCGGCTTGCGCTGTATCACCTGCAGTCCAGTGTGGCCGGACGGGGCGAGGCCGGGGTCGGTGCCCGCGGCCTGTCCGGCGCTGCTTACTCCGGCCATGTGTTCTGGGACGCCGACATTTTCGTGCTGCCGGCGCTCGCAGCCGTCAGGCCGGCCGCGGCGCGGGCGATGCTCGAGTACCGGCTGCGGCGGCTCCCGCAGGCGAGGGAGTTCGCCCGGGCCACCGGGCGGGCGGGGTGCCGCTTTCCGTGGGAGTCGGCTCGCGACGGCGCTGACGTCACCCCGCAGTCCGGTCCGGTCGGCGGTCACGAGGTCCCGATCCGCAACGGGCAGGCCGAGGAGCACGTCGTCGCTGACGTGGCCTGGGCCGCCTGGCACTACTGCGCGTGGACCGGCGACGATGCGTTCCTGACCGGTGCCGGCCTGCCGCTGATCATCGAGACGGCCCGATACTGGGCGTCGCGGGCGAGCCTGGACAGCCACGGCGACGGGCACATCCTCGGCGTGATCGGACCGGACGAGTACCACGGGCCGGTGGACGACAACGCGTTCACCAACGTGCTCGCGCGCTGGAATCTGCGCCGTGCCGCCGAGCTGGCTGACCGGATCCCTGGCCTGGCCGAACCAGGCGAGGCGCGGACCTGGCGAGCGGTCGCCGACGGCCTCGCCGATGGCCATGACCCGGGCACCGGCGTCTACGAGCAGTTCGCCGGGTATCACCGCCTGGACTACCTGCTGCCCTCCGACCTGGGGCCGCCGCCCGTCGCCGCGGACTCGCTGCTGGGACCCGAGCGGATCGCGCAGACTCAGATCATCAAGCAGCCGGACGTGCTGATGGCCTATCACCTGGTTCCCGGTGAGCTGATGCCGGGCACGCTGCGAGCCAACCTGGACTTCTACGGCCCGCGCACGGCGCACGGCTCCTCCCTGTCACCCGCGATTCATGCCGCCCTGCTGGCCAGGGCCGGGGCGCCGGACGAGGCGCTCGGCTGGCTGCGGATGGCGGCCCGACTTGACCTCGACGACATCACCGGCGTGACCGCCGGGGGACTTCACCTGGCCAATCTCGGCGGTCTGTGGCAGGCCATCGTGTTCGGCTTCGCCGGGCTGCGCACTGACCGGGGCGTGCTGCGCATCGACCCCCAGCTGCCGCGGGCCTGGCCGGAGCTGACCGTGCGGCTGCGTTACCGCGGCCGGCGAGTGAGCGTCGCGGTCGGCAGCGACCGGGTCAGCGTGCGCAGCAGTGCCCCGATCCGGATCGCGCACGCGGGCGACGCTGCCGTGCTGACCGACGCGGTCACGTGGACCCGCGATCCGGGACGTTCGGCTCTGTTGGCTGAGTTCGCATAGTGAGGTCATTTCCTTAGCGCGGTCGAGCACGCGAGGGAGAGTGGCCGATGTCAAGCTCAGATAGCGCCGGATCGGTGTTCTTCCCGCCATTTGACACCTGCCCGGGCTGCCGCGCCGTCGGGCTGACCGTCGCCGCCGCGGGTGATCAGGCTCGGTTCTGCTGCCCGGCCTGCCACGCCTGCTGGCATGTCGATCTCGGCTGGGTGCACCAGGTCGGGCCTTAGGATCAGGCGGCCTGACCGTTCGCGGTCACCGGCGGCCAGCCGACGGCACCCAGGGTCCGGCGGTAGACGGCCTCGTAGCCGGATGCCATCACCTCGACCGTGAATTCGGTCTCGACATGCTTGCGGCACACCGCCGGATCGAGCCGCCGAGCTTGCGCGATGCCGTCCGCCAGCTCGGCCGGGTGATCGACGATGATCCCGGTCTGGCCGTGCACGATCAGCTCGGACACCGCGCCGCGGCGCAGCGCCACGACCGGCGTGCCGCAGGCCATGGCCTCGATCACGACCAGGCCGAACGGCTCGTCCCAGACGATCGGAAACAGCAGGCAGGCCGCCCCGGCCAGCAGCGTGCGCTTAGCGGCCGGGCCGGCGACCCCGAGAATCGTGACGTCAGCGCCGATCCGCGGCCTGATTGCCTCGGCAAAGTAGGACATCTCGACCGGCTCGGAGCACTTGCCGGCTAGGACGATGGGCAGCCCGCTGGCGCGGGCTGCGTCTATCGCCAGATGCGGCGCCTTCTCGGGATGGAAGCGGCCGAGGAACAGCGCGTACTCCTGCTTGTCCGCCAGGAACGGGAAGGTCTCCGCCCGGATCGCGTTGTAGACGGTCGCACACCATGGCAGGTCGGGCGCCGTCGCTCGCTGGGCGTCGGAGATCGCGACCAGCCGCACGATGCCGCCAAGAGCCCGGTAGAACTCACCGCGGTCACCGGAGACCGCCCCGTGAGCCGTCACGACGGTGGGCGTCAGCCGCCCGCGGGAGGTCAGCGGACCGGCCTGCGTGTGATCGTGAATCACGTCGGCGTCCAGCCGGTCGAGGATGGCGCCGACCCTGGCCGCGTGGACGAGTTCCGGCATGACCTGGCCAATCTGATCCGCGGGGCCGACCGCACAGGTGGCGATGAACCGCTGGGCCCTGGTCGCGTGACGGCCCGTGCCGACGAGGGTCACCTCGTGCCCGCGATCGACCAGCGCGTCTACCAGGTCGGCGATCACTACTTCGACACCTCCGTAACCGGCCGGAGGAATGCTGAAATAGGGCGGTGCGATCATCGCGACGTGCACGCCGAGCTACCTTCTGCGGCTGTCACGGCGGGCAGCGCGCGATGTTCGCCCTGAACGCGGCGTCGCGGATGTCGCTGATCGTATCGTCCAGCTGGTCCGCGGCCTCCAGGATCGCCTGCCTGGCCGCGTCCGCCGGCTGATCCGCAGCGGCCTGCAAGAGCAGCCCGGCGGCAAAGAGCCTGCCGACGACCATGTCGTGGAGCTGGTAGTCGAACTGGATCCGGACGGTCTCGGCGACTGCGACCGGAGCCTGCTCCTCGAGCAGCACGAGCTGCGTGACGTCACGGACCACCGTGACGATGAACTGGCCGACCTCGGCGGGCGCGGGGCTGAGGCTGATCTGGGCCGGGAACGTCGTCTGATCCTTGCGGAGCCCGACGAGCCGCAGCCCTGGCCCCATCGGACGGGAGACCGGACGGCGGGCGTAGCCGGCCAGGTGCTCGCGATGGGCCACCCGCAGGCCGGAGGGAATCAGCCGCTCGACCGGGCTGCCGACCAGCTCGGCAGGATCGTAGCCGAACATGTCCCCGAGGCGCGGGCTGGCCAGCAGAACGGTGCCAGCGCCGTCGGTCACGGCCACTCCGTCCGCGGACGCGTCGACAAGCTTGCGCAGGATCGATTGGACGGCCGCCGCCGGAGAGGGCGGGCCAGTCCTTGATGCCGGCAGCCTGGTGGGGGCGCGGTTCTTGCTCATGAGCATCTCCGCGGTCGCTGAAGGTGGCACGCGGCGAGCAAAGCGCAAGGTCCGGACTGGACTAGCCGTTCCCCCAGTTAACGGCATCCGGCCGGCGGGCGCAACTCGCGTGCCCCGGCCGGGCGCGGCGCGGTCAGCGGACCAGGAAGTCGATCAGCCCGGCGAAGTAGGTCTGCTGGTCGTCGTACATGGCCAGGTGGCTGCCGTTCGGGCAGTGCAGGTACTGCCCGGCGGGCAGCTGCTCGGCCATCTTCCGCATGTGCGCGGGGTCCATCGTGTCGTGCTCGGCGCCGATGACCAGGGTCGGCACGGTGATCGAGGTCAGGTCCGCGCTCCGGTCCCAGTGCGCGAGCTTGGCGTCCGCGCTGATGCCGAGCTCGCTCGGGCCCTGCATCGAGACGTAGATGGCCGGATTGATGTGGGCAAAGGACCGGGTGACCGGATCCGGCCAGTCGGCGACCGGCATCCGCAGCACGTGGTGGATGTAGTGCTGCTCGTTAAGCAGCTTCATGTACCTGGGATTGTCGATATCACCGCTCGCCTCAAGCGACTTTATCTCGGCCAGGGCATCCTGGTCCATCTGCGGCATCAGCACCTGCTCGGCGTAGGCGTTGTAAGCCGGGACGCTGGACATCATGTTGGAGATGACCAGCCCGCGCAGGTGCTGCTGGTACCGGAGCGCGTACTCGATGGCCAGGATCCCGCCCCAGGACTGGCCGTACAAGACGAAGCTGTCCCGGTCCAGGCCCAGCGCCAGCCGGACCTGCTCGACCTCGTCCACGAAGCGGTCGGCCTCCCAGAGCGACGGATCTTCTGGGTGATCACTGAAACCCGAGCCGAGCTGGTCGTAGTAGTAGTACTCCACGCCGGCCCCCGGCAGGTAGCTGTCGCAGGCTTCGAAGTACTCGTGGGTAGCGCCGGGACCGCCATGGAGCAGCAGGAGCCGCAGCCGCGGATTGTTGCCGACCCGCTTCACCCATACCCGGTACTCGCCTGCCGGGGTGCGCACCGGGATCAGCCGCGCGCCGCCGCTCAGCAGGTCTTCGCGGCCCGAGTAGTCCAGATAGCTGTCGATCGGCGGCATGTCAGCGACCCCTGTCTTCCGGGGCGGGCGCCCGCGGTGAGCAACAGACTAAGCCCGGTCGCCCCGGCGGCGCACATTTGCGTCACACGAGGCGAGAAGGCCACCTGATTCACAGACTGGCCGGTGCAAATGACGGCGACGTTTGCATTCTTGGCCTACAGTTCCGGACATGGTCTTGAGGCGGCAATTCCTCATCGGCATTCTGATCGCCGCGCTGGCGAGCTGCAATGGCGCGGCGATTCCCGCTTACGCTAGTACCGCAGACAGTTCGGCTGAGGCTCGGGCGGCCAGTCGAATGGATTTCGCTAGTCTGGCCTCTAGCGCCGCAGCTGTCCTGGAGCGCCGTTACTATACCGGTGCGGGTACCTGGAATATGTGCCTGCCGGCGATATGCGACCAGAAGAATGTTGACTGGGGCTCCGACTCGCTCACCTATGCGCTCTACCTCCGCTGGGAACTGGTCCATGACCAGTCCGCGGTGCCGATCATGAACGGGCTCGCCGGAACGGCAAAGCAGTACGGCCCGGCCGACGGGCGCTGGAGTGACGTGCCGGAATGGGACGCGGTCGCTGATATCCGCGAGTACCAGGCAACAGGTAATGTCCTGGCCCTCAGCAAGGCGGAAGCGGCATTTGATCTGGTTGACTCCGTCGACGCGCGCAGCTTCGCCGCCGGCAGCTGCCCAAGTATCGATTACCAGAAACCAGGCGGCGGTACTAATCAGCTGAAGACACTGGAAACGGACTCGAACTACATTAAGGCCGCGCTGCTTCTCTACCAGGTGACAAGAGCACCGTCGTACCTGACGAAAGCACAGCGGAAGTACACCGCCGTCAGAAGGTACTTTCTCAGCCAGCGGCATCCGCTCTACACAGCCGCTGTCTACGACAACGGATCCCGGTGCACACAGCTGCGCGGCCAGTATTTCGCATCGGTAAACGGCAACATGATCTGGGCCGGCGCCAAGCTGGCGCAGCTGACCGGAAGTCAGCGCTACCTCGGCCAGGCGGTCGCCACCGCCGAGGCGGTGCGGCGATACCTGTGCGACGACGATGGCGTATACGCCGACCTGCAGGCGGAAAACGATGTCGTCGAGCCCCTGGTCGAGGCGATGTATGTTCTCGCGACGGCCGATCACGAGGACTTCGCCCGCACCTGGCTGCTGTCCGCGGCCTCGGCGGCGGCGGCCGGCCGGACGTCCTCGGGCAGCTACGGGAGATTCTTCGACGGCCCGGCGCCCCGGGGGCCGGTCACCGCCTGGCAGGTAAACGGCGGCCTGGCGCTGATGTTCGCGGCGGCCAGGCTGGACCCGTCGGCGCTGCCGGCCGATCCCTGGTTCTGGCGGCGCGCGGCCTTCGTTGCCGACGACGCGAGCCTGCCCGTCACCGGGGGCGGCCGGGTCACGGTCGCCTTCGCGGGGCAGGCGATCGCGCTCATCGGCACCATCGGCGAGGAGCGTCGGAAGCCCGGGCACGCCCGGGTCCTGATTGACGGCAACCTCATGTTCGACCGCGTCGGGATCTGGCAGGGCGAATTCAGCGGCGAGCGGATGCTCGCCAACTCGGTCCTGTTTGCCTGGCGCTGGCCGTCGTCGGCGCCGCACACGATCACCATTGCTCCGGGAGCGGGCCGGACGGCGGGAAGCACCTTCTTCCACATGATCGGCTACTACCTGGTGCGCTGACTGACCCGTGGCTAAGGTCCCGGCCAGGCGGGAAGATCGCCTCTCCGCACTCCGGGCGCGGCCGACGGAGTATGGACGGCAGTTCCGGAAGTTCCAGCAGAGGGATCGCCATGAGACGGGCCGCGACACCGGGGATGAGCTCCGCCGCGAGGTGGCTGCGCGAGTACCTGCCGGACCGCAATCCGCTGCGCCGCACGACCGATCGCGTACAGGCCGCCGTTATCGGCCTGCTCCTGATCATCTTCCTGGCGGCCGCGCCCCTGGCGTCGATCCTCGCGAGTTCGGTGACCAGCGGGTCGCGGTCCGTCGCGCAGCAGACGCGTTACCACGTCGCGGCCGTGCTGCTCGCCGGGCCGCCCCGGCCGATCGCTTACGGCTACGGCGGCGCCGTCGACCTGCTGGCGCGGGCGAAATGGGCCACGCCAGCGGGCACCATGCGCAGCGGCGAGATTCCTGTCGCGGCGGGCGAGAAAGCCGGGCACACCGTCATGATCTGGATCGACGCGGCTGGCGGCCTGGCTGGCCCGCCGGCCCGCGCCGCGACGAATCAGCCGCTGGCGTCGGTCGCGGCTGTGCTTCTGGTCGGCGCCGTCGTCGTGGTCGCGGGGAAGCTGGGCTGCTGGCTGCTCGACCGGCGCAGGCTGGCCGCCTGGGACGCGGACTGGGCCGCCACGGAGCCGCTGTGGTCGTTTAGGCGGTTGCAGTAGGGTTTTTCCCTATGACGAGGGGACTGGCCGGCAAGACCGCGATTGTTACCGGGACGGCGCACGGAATCGGCGCCGCCATCGCCGAGGCGCTGCGCGGCGCCGGAGCCGCCGTCCACGGCGTCGACAAGGACACCGCGGACCTGACGAACCCCGACTCGGTACGGATCCTGTTTGCCGGGATCGGCGGCGCGGACATCCTGGTGAACAACGCCGGCGGCGTGTGCGGGCAGGTCGGGCGACCGCTGGAGGAGGTGACCGACCGTGACTGGCACGAGGTCATCGACGCGAACCTCACGTCGGCCTTCCTCTGCACCCGCGCGGTGGTGCCGGCCATGAAGGAGCGGGGCTGGGGCCGGATCGTCACGATCTCGTCAGCGGCCGGGCTGGGCGTCAGCAAGACCGGGATCCAGGCCTACGCCAGCGCGAAGGCAGCGCAGATCGGCTTCACCCGGCAGATGGCGCACGAGCTCGGGCCGTTCGGGATCACCGTGAACTGCATCGCGCCCGGTTTCATCCTGTCGAACCCGACCAGCGCGGCACAGTTCGAGAGGTACGGCGCGGACGGGCAGCGGGACCTTGTCAACGGCATTGCGATGCGCAGGCTGGGGGAGCCCGCCGATATCGCCAACGGCGTCCTGTTCTTCGCCGCCGAGCCCTCTTCCTGGGTGACCGGCCAGACAATCGCGATTGATGGTGGCGATGCAGGACTTTAACCCCGGGACCCTGGCCTTTGACCCTGATGATGCTCGCTACCTGGCCGAGCTGGCCGAGTTCGTCGGGCTGCCGAGCGTCAGCCGGGACGCGTCCGCGGAGACGATGCATGCCGCCGCCGGCTGGCTGGCCGGCCAGCTGGGTTTCGCCGGCGGCCGGGTCGAGGCAACGGACGGCCATCCGGTCGTCCGGGGCGAGTGGCTCGGCGCCGCCGGGGCGCCGACGATTCTCGTGTACGGGCATTACGACGTCCAGCCGACTGGCGACCTGGCCGAATGGGAGACGCCTCCGTTCGAGCTGACCGTGCGGGGCGATGTCGCGGCGGGGCGGGGCAGCAGCGACGACAAGGGTCCGGTCTACCTCGTGGTGAAGACCGCCGAGGCGTTCCTGGCCCAGCAGGGCCGCCTTCCGCTCAACGTGAAGTTCCTGTTCGAGGGCGAGGAAGAGATCGGCAGCCCGCACCTGCCCGGGTTCATCAGCGCCCATGCCGACGAGCTGAGGGCCGATCTGGTCGTGTCAGCGGACGGGGCCATGTGGCGACCCGGCGAGCCGTCTGTCGCGCTCGCGTCCAAGGGCCTGGTCACCCTGGACATCGTCGTCGAGGGCGCGGGCAGCGACCTGCACTCAGGGCGGTACGGGGGGACGGTCGCCAACCCGCTGCACGCCCTGGCCGCGATCCTGGCCAGCCTGCACCGTCCGGACGGGACAATCGCCGTGGACGGGTTCTATGACGGCATACCGCCGCTGACCGCGGAGCGCCGGCGCGAAATCGCCGCGATCCCGTTCGACGAGGCGGACTACCTCGCCGGGCTCGGGCTCGGTCAGGGTCACGGCGAGGCGGGCTACACGACCCTCGAGCGCCTGTGGGAACGACCGACCCTCGAGGTCAACGGCGTGCGGGGCGGTGGCAAGTACACCGTGATCCCCCATATCGCCGTCGGGCACGTGTCGTGCCGTCTGGTCCCCGGCCAGGACCCGGACCGGGTGATCGACGTTATTGCCGCGCATATCGGGCGGCTGCCCGCGCCAGGAGTGCGCGTGACCGTCCGCCCTGACCTGGCGCGCGTTCCTGCGTACACCATCCCCGCCGAGCATCCGGCCATCCTGGCGGCCGCCGCGGCGCTCGAGGCTGTCTACCCCGGCCAGGAAGTACTGCGGACGTGTGTTCCCGGCACTTTGCCGGCCACCGCCACGTTCGAGCGCGTCCTCGGCGCCAAGACGCTGTTCTTCTCGTTCTCGACCGCCGACGAGAAGCTGCATGCCCCGAACGAGTTCCTGCGCATCCGGCGGCTGCGCGAGGGCATGCGGGCCTGGGAGCAGCTGTGGTGCCTGCTCGGCTCGGGCCGCAGCAGGCATGAGGGGCCTGATCACGGGCAGTGACGCCGGTTGGCGGCGGGGGTGCCCTGGCGGGCGGGCCCTGATCTTCCAGATGTTCGGCACGGACCGGCTGGTGGCGCGTGAGGCGGCGTGGCTCTGGGCGGTGATAGGCGTGCTGCCGGGCAGTTCCCCAGCGTCAGAAGGGTGGCGGCACGACCGCCTCGATCAGGTGCGGCCCCGGCTCGGCCAGCGCGCGCCCGAGCTGCGCGGCCAGATCCGCGGCGGTGCTGGCGCGGCTCGCTGGCACGCCCATCCCGGTGGCGAGGGCGGCGAAGTCGATGATAGGGCTGGACAGGTCAAGCAGGCTGCGGGCGGCCTCGCCGGCGGCGACCGCGCCGACCCGGTCGAGTTCCATGCCGAGGATCGCGTACCGGCGGTTGCTGAAGATGACCGTCGTGACGTCAAGCTGCTCCCTGGCCTGCGTCCAGAGGGCCGAGATCGTGTACATGGCGCTGCCGTCGGCCTCCAGCGCCAGGACGCTGCGCCCGGGGCACGCCATCGCCGCGCCGGTGGCCAGCGGGAGGCCCTGGCCGATAGCGCCGCCGGTCAGCGTGAGCCAGTCATGCGGGGGAGCGCCCGCCGTCGCGGCCGGCAGCCACAGGCCGGAGGTGTTCGCCTCGTCGCACACGATCGCTGCCTCGGGCAGCAGCGCGCCGATGACCGCCGCCGCGCTCTGGGCGGTCAGGTCGCCGTCGGGCAGGGCCGGGCGATCGGCCTGCTGGGGTGCGGGCCTGATGCCCGGCGCGACCAGGTCGGCGAGGGCCGCCAGCGCTCCGGGGACATCGTCGGCTGCCTCGGCGAGCACCGTGACCCGGCAGCCGTCCGGCATCGGCGTGCCCGGCTGGCCCGGATAGGCGAAGAACGACACCGGCGGGCGCGCCCCGGCCAGGATCAGGTGCCGCGTTCCGGCCAGCTGGACAGCGGCGAATTCGGACAGGTAAGCGAGCCGCTCGACCGGCGGCAGGCCCGCGCCCCGCTCGTGCCTGGCCGGGAACGTCTCGCCGAGCAGTCGCGCGGACGTGGCTACGCTCACGCGGCTGGCGGCCTCCAGGCCGGCCCGCCGCAGCGCCGCACCGCCGAGCAGGAGAACGCTGGGCTCGCCGCTGCGCAGGGCCGCGGCCGCGGCGGCGATCACCTCGCCGGCCACCGGCGACGCCGGCCTGACATCGGCCGCGGCCGCGGGCTCGGCGCCATCGGACCAGGACACGTCGGCCGGAAGGATGAGCGTAGCGACCTGGCCCGGCGGCGTCCTGGCGGCGGCGACCGCCTCGGCTGCGTCCGCGCCCACGTCGGCCGGGCGCGCCGGGCGCCTGACCCAGCCGGACACGCTGCCCGCCAGGGCGTCGACATCGGACTCGAGCGGCGCGTCCAGCCGCTTGTGGTAGCTGGCATGGTCGCCGACGATGGCCAGCAGCGGGGTGTGCGCGCGCCGCGCGTTATGCAGGTTGGCCAGCCCGTTCGCCAGCCCCGGTCCCAGGTGCAGCAGGGCGGCGGCCGGACGGCCGGTCATCCGGCCGTAGCCGTCGGCCGCCCCGGTCGCCACCCCCTCGAACAGGCAGAGCACGCCGCGCAGTTCAGGGACGGCATCCAGGGCCGCCACGAAGTGCATTTCCGAGGTGCCCGGGTTGGCGAAGCACAGCTTCATACCGCATCCGGCCAGCGTGCGAAGGAGAGCTTGCGCCCCGTTCATGCGATTCCGCTCATGCCGTGCCTCCAGGTGCGCTCAGGTGGCGGTCGCCCATGCTATTGCCCGGTACCGTCGACTTTGATTTACTTTCGCAAATGCCCACTCCTCGCTGCTCAGGCGCATGACCCTCACGCTCGCGACCAGGCGCCCGGTCGGCAGCTCAGGCCTGAAGATTCCGCCCGTCGCGCTGGGCTGCGGCAACTTCGGCGGCGTGGGCTCGGCGCCGGAATTCTTCGGCCAGGGGCTGACCGACGACCAGGCGCTCGAGCTGATGGACGCGGCCTGGGACTCGGGCATCACTCACTTCGATACCGCGGACGCCTACGGAGGCGGCCGCAGCGAGCGCGTCATCGGCCGCTGGATCTCCTCGCGCGGCGTCCGGCCGCAGCTCACCACCAAGACATTCAACCCGATGCGGGCCGGCGCTGACCACGGCCTGACACCGGAGCGGATCGCCAGGCACCTGGACGCCAGTCTCGACCGGCTCGGGGTGGGCCAGGTCGACTTGTATCTCGCCCACGACTTCGATCCCGATGTGCCGCTCGGCGAGTCCATGGGCGCGTTCGAGGCGGCCGCGGCCCGCGGCGCGGTCCTCGCCTACGGAGTCAGCAACTTCGACGCGGCGCAGCTGTCGGCGGCCCTGACCGCGGGCGGGCCGCAGGCCGTCCAGAACAGCCACTCGCTGCTCGAGCGCCAGGACTGCGCCGAGGTGCTGCCGCTGTGCGCGCGGCGCGAGGTCGCCTACCTGGCGTTCAGCCCGCTGGCCGGTGGGTGGCTCACCGGCAAGTACCGCCGCGGCGAGCCGTTCCCGGCCGGATCGCGGATGACGCAGCGTCCGGAGCCGTATCAGGCCTTTCTGGCCGGACGGACCTTCGAGGTGCTTGGCCAGCTGGCCGACCTGGCCGGCCGCCGCGGGACCTCGATGGCTGGCCTCGCGATCGGCTGGCTGCTCGCCGACTCCCGGGTGACCCAGGTGGTGATCGGCCCCGGGCGTCCCGAGCACCTGGCACCGGTCCGCGAGGCGCTTGAGCATCCCGTCACCGCCGGGGAGCGCGCAGCGATAGAGAGGGTGGTCACGTGATCGAGCTCGCCAGGATCGAGGCGGCGCGCGAGCGGATCGCCGGTGCCGCGATCCGGACGCCGCTGATTCGCCTGCCGGTCAGCGACGCTCCGGCCGAGATCTACCTCAAGCTGGAGAACCTGCAGCCGATCAACTCGTTCAAGATCCGCGGCGCAGCCAGCGCGATCCTGCTCGCCCCAGCGAGCGAGCGGGCGAAGGGCCTGGTGACCGCGAGCGCGGGCAACATGGCCCAGGGCGTCGCCTGGATGGCACGCGAGCTCGGCGTGCCCGCCACGATCGTCGTGCCTGAGCAGGCGCCGCACGCCAAGCTCGCGGCGATCGAGCGGCTTGGCGGCCGGGTGCGCAAGCTCCCGTACGACGACTGGTGGAACATCCTCGTGACCGGCCGGCCCGACGGGATCGACGGCCTGTTCGTCCACCCGGTGCAGGACCCGGCGGTGATGGCAGGCAACGGGACGATCGGCCTGGAGATCCTTGCTGACCTGCCTGATCCTGACGCCGTGGTCATCCCGTATGGCGGCGGCGGCCTCACCGTCGGCATCGCCAGCGCGATCAGGGCGCTGCGGCCGGAGACGACCATCATCACCGCCGAGCCCGCGACCGGCGCGGCGCTGGTCGGCGCGCTCGACGCCGGGCACCCGGCCGACGTCGACTTCAGCCCGTCCCTGGTCGACGGGGCCGGCAGCCGCCGCGTGCTCGACGCCATGTGGCCGATCGTCGTCCCGCTCGTGGATCATGCCCTGGCGATACCGATCGACGAGGTCGTCGCGGCCATCCGGCTGCTCGCCGAGCGGGTCAGGGTCATCGCCGAGGGTGCCGGTGCCCTGGCGGTGGCGGCCGCGCTGTCCGGGCGGGCCGGCCGCGGGAAGATCGTCTGCGTGGTTTCCGGCGGCAATATCGACCTCAGCAAGCTGGCCGACATCCTGCGGGGAGCCGCGATCCAGCGCGCGACGGGATAGCCCGGCTGATTCCGGCACCGACTCACAACTGTTACCAAATCACAAATTGCCCCTCTTGCACGAGTGTGCGGCGCGATGGTTTGATCAGCGGAACAATTCGATCGCTGGGGAGGGGCGAATTTGAGTTTTCGCATCGTCCGCCGCGCCCAGGCGAGCTGGCAGGGAGCGCTGCCCGATGGCAGCGGCCGGATTTCGCTCGGCAGCGGTGCCTTCGACGGTGCCTATTCGCTGCGCGCGCGGGTCGAGGATGGCGAGCATGCCACCAACCCCGAGGAGCTAATCGGCGCGGCCGAGGCAGGCTGCTTCACGATGTCGCTCGCGAACCTGCTGAGCGAGGCGGGCCATCCGGCGCGAGAGCTGCGCACGACCGCGGAGGTAACGCTCGCGTCAGCGGGCGGCGGGTTCGACATCACCCGCATCGCGCTCAGGACTGTCGGCGAGGTCCCAGGGGTGGACCAGGACCACTTCGCTGACCTGGCCAGAAAGGCGAAGAACTGCACGATCTCCCGCGCGCTGGCGGGCACCGAGATCACGCTTGAGGCGAGCCTTGCGGCCAGCTGACCCGCGAGGCCGATCGGTGCGGCCAGAGCCCTGAGCCGGCCGCGTCAGCGGCTGACATTGATAACCCCGAGAAATTAGAGCAGTGCCGGAAGTGGGAGGCAACGTCCATGAAAGGACGCACAATTATCGCGGCGTCGGTACTCGGCGCGCTCGCTGTGGCCGGCTGCGGCAGCAGCGGCAGCGGCGGCACGAATGCGGGCGGCGGCGGCAGCACCAAGGCGTGCGTGGCGTCGATCGGCTTCGAGGGCCCGATCACCGGCCCGGTGGCCGTACTCGGCCAGGAGCAGCTGCACTTCGCAAACCTCGCGCTGGCGGCGGACAACGCGGCGAACAAGACGAAGATCTCGCTCGTCCAGGGCGACACCCAGCTGAACCCGGCTCAGGCGACCACCGTCACCCAGCAGTTCACGTCGAACTCGAAGATCGTGGCCGTCGTGGGTCCGGCGGGCAGCCAGGAAGTCGAGGCGGTCGGGCCGCTGTTCGGCCGGGCCGGGATCGCGTTCATCTCCGGATCGGCGACCGCCGCGGCGCTGACCACCGGCAAGTACCCGACGTTCTTCCGGGTCGTGTCGAAGGACAGCGTGCAGGGACCGCAGGACGCCAACTACATCGTCAACAACCTGCACCCGAAGGCGCTGATGATCGTCGATGACCAGGAGGCCTACTCGACCGGCCTGGTCGCCGCGATGCTGCCGATCTTCAAGAAGGCGGGGATCAAGGTTGACCACGAGTCGGTGTCCCAGAAGGTGACCGACTTCTCCTCGCTGGTGGCCAAGGTCACCCCGAGCACGTCGGTCGTGGTCCTGCCCTGGCAGGTGGCGGCAAACGCGCAGCAGTTCGGCCGCAACCTCGCCCAGCAGCACAAGAAGGCCGTCATCTTCGGTACCGACGGCCTGTTCTCGCCGGGCACGTTCACGATCTCCGGCTCGTACGTCTCGTCGTTCGGCCCGGACATCACGGCCATCCCGGCCGACGCCGCGATCGCCGCGGCCGCCAAGGCGAAGTACGGGTCCTTCGGAACGTTCGGCCCGCCGGTCTACGCGGCGACGCACGTGATCGACGAGGCCATCGCGTCGGTCTGCAAGGCCGGCCAGACGCCGAGTGCGAGCAACGTGCTGGCGGCGATCAAGACGACGAGCGAGCCAAGCCACGATCCTCGGCCAGCCGATCAGCTTCGACTCGAGCGGCGACCTGGTCAACGGCAAGTTCTTCCTGTTCAAGATCGACTCATCCGGCAAGTACAACCTGATCCCAGGCTGACCGGCTGAACCGCGATAGCTGCCCGCGGCGCGCCGGCTCCAGGCCGGCGCGCCGTCGGGCAGCCTGGGTGATGGGCGGAATTCGCAGCCTGATGAGTTTCTTCTTCCAGGAACTAGTGAACGGCCTCACCGTCGGGGCGCTCTACTCGCTGGTGGCGCTCGGCTTCTCGATGGTCTACGGGGTGCTGAAGCTGCTGAACTTCGCGCACGGGGACCTGTACATGGTCGGCGCGTTCACCGGCTACTTCGTGCTCCAGTGGTTCGGCGGGGCGCAGGGGCTGACCATTCCCGTTCCGCTGCTGCTGGTCATCATGTTCGTGCTGGCGGCGCTGCTCACCGGGGGAATGGGCGTGGCGATCGAGCGGTTCGCCTACCGGCCGCTGCGCAACGCGCCGCGGATCGCCCCGCTGATCACCGCCATCGGCATCTCCTTCTTCCTGGAGAACGCCGCCCTGCTGCTCTTCGGCGGGCAGTACAGGGTCTACAACACCCCGGACTTCATCCCGTTCTCCGCCGGGATCCAGATCGGCTCGGTCAACATCGACGCGGTGCAGATCATGGTCATCGTCCTGGGCACCGCCCTGATGGTCGGCCTGCGTCAGCTTGTGGTCAGGACCAGGCTCGGCAAGCAGATGCGCGCCGTGGCCGCCGACCGGGAGGCGGCCGAGATGCTGGGGATCAACGTGAACCTCACGATCGCGGCCACGTTCTTCCTGGGCTCCGCACTGGCCGGGGTGGCCGGCGTGATGGCCGGACTGCTGTTCAACCAGGTAACGAACTACATCGGGTTCCTGGCCGGTCTCAAGGCCTTCACGGCGGCCGTCGTGGGCGGCATCGGGTCGATTCCCGGCGCGATGCTCGGCGGTCTGCTGATCGGGGTCGCCGAGTCCTTCATCACCGGCTACGTCTCCTCGACCTACACCAACCTGCTCGTCTTCGGGCTGCTGATCGCCGTCATGCTGGCGCGGCCGACCGGCTTGCTCGGGCGGGCCCAGGTGCAGAAGGTGTGACCAGCCCGTGAGCCTCGATTCGCCCCCTCCCGCCGCCTGCCCGCAGGTCGGGGCCGACGAGTGGGTCGCCAGGCAGGAACACCGCCGCGAGTACCTGCCGTCCTGGCTGGGCACGGCGCAGCGAGCCAGCGAGCGGCTCGGCTGGTGGCCCAGGCTGCTGCTCGCGGGCCTGGCCGGGCTGGCGCTGCCGCTGATCGGCCTGGGCGGATTCCAGCTTCAGGTCGGGATCGACTCGCTCGTGGTCGCCCTGCTCGCGGTGGGCCTGAACATCGTCGTGGGCTGGGCCGGGATACTCGACCTCGGATACATCGCCTTCATGGGCATCGGCGCCTACGGATTCGCGCTGCTGTCGTCGGCCCAGATCGGCCCGGCCGGGATCCACCTGTGGGCCGTGGTGTCGATCCCGATCGTGATGATCGCGGCCGCGATCATGGGCCTGGTCATCGGCTGGCCGTCGCGGCGGCTCATCGGCGACTACCTGGCGATCGTCACGCTGTTCTTCGGCGAGGCGTTCGTCGAGTTCAGCAACAACGTGGCGCCCCGGCACGTTCGGCGGTCCCAACGGGATACCAGGGCTCGATCCGCTCCGGGCCTTCGGGATCTCGCTGACCAGCAACGAGAGCTACTACTACCTGCTCGTGATCGTGCTCGTGGCCACGATGGCCGTGCTGCGGCTGCTGGAGACCTCACGCACCGGCCGGGCCTTCCAGGCGGTGCGCGAGGACCCGCTGGCGGCCGCGTCGATGACGATCCCGGTCAACCGGGTCAAGCTGATGGCCTTCGCCTTCGGCGCGATGGTCGCGGCGCTGGCGGGCGCGATCTACGCGGCGCAGCAGATCAGCGTGTACCCGACCGACTTCGATACGCCGTTCCTGATCGTGGTGTACGCCGGGCTCATCCTCGGCGGTGCCGGGAGCATCGCCGGTGCCGCCACCGGTGCCCTGGTGGTCATGGTCATCCTGGACGGCGTGCTGCGCAGCCCGACCTACTCCGGCTACATCTTCTACGGCGTGATCCTGCTGACCCTGGTCGCCAAGCTGCGCCCGTGGCGCCGGCTGGCCTGGTCGCTGGCGGCGACGGTCGCGCTCGGCTTCGCCGCGCATGCCATCGCCGGGGCGATCTCGGCGACCGCGGTCGCCGGCGGCCCGCAGTCGACGGGCGTGATCGCCGCCGCGCTGCGCTACTGGGTGATCGTCCCGGCCAACCCGCAGACGGCGGGGAAGTTCGGCTTCGTGGTGCTCGTGTGCCTGCTGGTCGGCCTCGTCCAGGTCCACGGCCGGTGGCGGACGATCCTCCTGGTCCCGACTATCTACCTGGGGTCCTTCGTCTGGGAGACCATTCTGGTCGAACAGCCGTCCGTCACCCGTCAGCTCATGATCGGAGCGATCCTGATCGTGATGATGAACGCCAGGCCGCAGGGCCTGCTCGGCAAGCGTCGGGTCGAGGTGACGGCATGAGCCCCGGGCCCGTCCCGGCGTCCCGGCCGCCGCGGCCGCCCCGGCCGTTCTCAGCCTCGACCACCTGTCGCTGTCCTTCGGCGGGCTCCGCGCGATCACCGAGCTCGACCTGCAGGTCGGCGACGGGGAAGTGGTCAGCGTGATCGGCCCCAACGGGGCCGGCAAGACGACGGTCTTCAATGTCATCACGGGCGTCTACGACCCGAGTTCGGGTGACGTCAGGTTCCTCGGCCAGTCGATCGCCGGCCAGTCGCCGCATCGCATCGCCCGGCTGGGGATCGCCCGCACCTTCCAGAGCCTGCGGCTGTTCCTGAACATGTCGGTGATCGAGAACGTGCTGGCGGCGACCTACGGCCACACCAGGGCCACGCCGCCGGAGTCGATCCTGCGCCTGCCCAGGGCCAGGCGCGAGGAGCGCGAGGCCAGGGAACTGGCGCAGGACGTGCTGTCGTTCTTCGGCCAGCGCCTGGCCGGGTACCGCTGGGATCAGCCCGCGTACTCGCTGTCGTACGCCAACCGCAGGCGGCTGGAGATCGCCAGGGCGCTGGCCACCAGGCCCCGGCTGCTGCTGCTCGACGAGCCGGCCGCCGGGATGAATCCCACCGAGACCCACGAGATCACCGAGCTGATCGGGCGGCTGCGGGACGAGCGGGGCGTCGCGATCTGCGTGATCGAGCACGACATGCATGTCGTCGCGGGCTGCTCGGACCGGGTCGTCGCGCTCGACCACGGAGTCAAGATCGCGGAAGGCGCGTTCGACGAGGTCGCCAATCACCCGGCTGTCGTCGAGGCCTACCTGGGCCGCGATCCCGAGGCGCTGGCGGGTTCCGGGTGACGGCCGGCGGGCCGGAGGCGCTGCTGAGCCTGGACGGCGTGACCACCTACTACGGGCAGATGCGGATCCTCGAGGGAATCAGCCTGCAGGTCGGTGCGGGCGAGCTGGTGTGCCTGCTGGGCGGTAACGCGTCCGGCAAGTCGACGACGCTGAAGACGATCCTGGGCATCGTGCGGCCGCGCTCCGGCCGGGTGCTGCTGGGCGGCGAGGACGTGACCAGCTGGTCGGTGCCGCAGCGGATCGCCAAGGGGATCGCGATCGTGCCGGAGAACCGGCGGCTGTTCGGGGAGATGACCGTCCAGGAGAATCTCGAGCTCGGCGCGGTGCTGCGCGGCGGCGACAAGCTCGACGACGATTTCGACCGGATCCACGCGCTTTTCCCGCGCCTGTTCGAGCGGCGGCGTCAGCTGGCCGGAACGCTGTCCGGGGGTGAGCAGCAGATGGTCGCCATGAGCCGGGCGCTGATGTCCCGGCCGCGGCTGCTGCTGATGGACGAGCCGTCCATGGGCCTGTCACCCGCCCTCGTGCAGCAGAACTTCCAGATCATCAAGGAAGTGCACGAGTCCGGCGTCGCGGTGCTGATGGTGGAGCAGAATGCCTCGATGGCGCTGACCATCGCCGACCGCGGATACGTCCTGTCGACCGGTGAGATCGTGCTGGAGGGCCCGGCCGCCGAGTTGCTGCGCAGCGAGGACCTGAAGCGCGCGTACCTCGGCCGATGACCTTCCAGCGGGCGATCATGCCGTTGACCAGATGAACATCTCGGCCTATTTTTCTCTTAATGAGTAATTCGATCGCCGATCTGACCTCGGCTCACCACGGTCCCTCCGCTGCCATCGCCGCCGCGCGCGCACGCTTCAGCTCGCTGCAGGGCGACTTCGTCTTCCTGGACGCGCCCGGCGGCACTCAGACACCCGACGAGGTCGCCGAGGCGGTCGCGCAGGTATACCGCGAGTCCAGCGGCAACACGGGCGCTCCGTACGCCACCAGCCGGCGGCTCGAGGCGCTGGTCGACGAGGCCAGGGCGGCCTCGGCCAGGTTCCTCGGCTGCACGTTCGACGAGGTCATCTTCGGCGCCAACATGACCTCGCTCAATTTCACGCTGTCCCGCACTCTTGGCCGGCAGCTGGATCCGGGCGACGAGATCGTGGTGACCCGGCTGGACCATGACGCCAACGTGGCGCCGTGGCTGGACCTGGCGGCCGACCGGGACCTGCGCGTCCGGCACGCCGACGTGCACTCGGACACCAGCCTGGACCTCGCTGACCTCGAACGTCACCTGGGCCCGCGGACCAAGGTGGTGGCGTTCCCGTGGGCGGCCAACTCGACCGGCACGATCGTGGACGCCCGGGCGATCTGCGACCTCGCCCACCAGGCCGGCGCGCTGGCCTGGGTCGACGCGGTCCAGTACGCGGCGCACGAGCCGATGGACGTCACCTCGATCGGCGCCGACATCGTGACCTGCTCGGCCTACAAGTTCTGCGGCCCGCATCTGGGCATCGCGTTCGGCCGCCGGGACCTGCTCGAGTCGTGGCGGCCCTACAAGGCACGGCCGGTGTCCTTCGAGCCGGTCGGGCACCGGTTCGAGACCGGGACCCTGCCGTACGAGCTGCTCGGCGGCCTGGTCGCCACCTACGCCTATCTCGACAGCCTGGGCGGAATGGCGGAACTGGCCGCCTGGGAGCGCCAGCTTGGCGAGCGGATGCTGGCCGGCTTCCCCGCCGGCACGCAGATGTACGGCCTGCCGACGATGGCCGGCCGGGTGCCGACGTTCCTGATCAACTTCCCTCGCGTCCCGTCGGCGCGGCTCAGCGAGGAACTGGCCGACCGCGGCTTCGGCGTCTGGAGCCACGGCAGCTACTACGCGCTCGGCCTGCACGAGCGGATCGGCTGGGGCGAGGCGCTGCGGATCGGCCTCGCGCACTACAACACGCTCGAGGAGATGGACCGGTTCAACGAGGTGCTCGCCGTCCTGGTGGCCGGTGCCGGGCGCGCCAGGATGAGCGCGGGCGTGGTGGTCAGGGCGGCCGAGGTCACCCGGCATGAAGCCGGGCCGGGCGCGAGCTTGCGGTTCCTGGTCGAGACCGGAAACGGCGCTCCCGGACTGGTGCGCCGGCTGGCCGACCTGGCCGCTGGCGGCCGGATCGAGGGCCGGTCCGCGGCCGCGGACGAGCTGTGGTTCGTCCTTGGCGGGTCCGGTGAGCTGGACGGCAGGCGGGCAGCCCCCGGTTCCGCTGCATCCTGACCGCGGCGTGCTGATACCGGCCGGGATGCCCTTCGCGGTCAGGGCCGCCGCGGCCACCGGGCTGTCGCTGGACATGGTCGCGCTGCCCGCGGCGCCGGGCGCCGCCGTGCCGCCGCTCACCGGGACCGGTCCGGCGGTCAGCGACTTCGCCGACTGCGCCATCGAGACCACGGGGGACCGCCAGTTCCGGGTCGTGTTCGGTCCCGGCCGCGGCTGCTCGGCCGCCACCCAGTTCGTGGGCGAGATCCCGCCGGGGCGGGCGCCCGACCACAGCCATCCCTACGACGAGGTAGTCCTGATCCTGCAGGGCGACGGGATCGCGCACATCGGCGGCGCCGAGCATCCGCTGTCCGCCGGTACCTGCGCGCACCTGCCGCCGGGGCTGGTGCACTGCCTGGAGAACACCGGGCCGTCGATGATGCGCGTGCTCGGCGTCTTCCACCCGGCCGACAGCCCGGCGGCCAAGCTGGAGCAGCGCGGCTAGGGCCGGCTCGCGGGTCAGAACCGGCGGTCGCTTAACTCCTCGACGGCGACGGGCGCGGGACGCCAGGCCGCTGGCTGGCCGGCCGGTGCCTGACGCGCGGGCATCCCATGTGCGGGGGCCTGGCCCGGGCTCGGCGAGGTCGTCGGCGCGGGCGAGGGGCTCGGGCTGGTGGTCGGCGAGGCGGTCGTCGTGGCGGTGGTCGTCGGCGTGGGAGACGGGCTCGGTGACTTTTGCTTCTTCTTCGGCGGCGTGTAGGTCAGCGGCAGGTCGAAGTACGGGTAGGTCGGCGGATAGACGAACGACTTGACCCGCAGGTGCAGGCTCAGGAAGGTCAGCTGCCAGGTCGCGCCGGGAGCGTTGTCGCCGAACATCTGGCCGGGGGCGCTGAGCGCGCCGTTTACCTCGCGGTAGTTGGCCCTCGGGTAGATCATCGCCCCGCTGCCGGTCGGCGATTTCGGATTGAAGACCGACACGTAGCCGGCCAGCCGCGGCGTATAGCCGGCGAACGCCGCGTAGTAGCCGCCGTTGGCGGTTCCGGTCTTGGCCGCCGCCGGGATTCCGATCGACCGGCCGTCCGCGGTGCCGCCGGGGCCGAGCACGCCCTGCAGGACGTAGTTGGCCGCGTCGGCGACGCCGGCGGAGATGACGCGGTGGCAGCCGGCCTGCGCGACCGGGTAGCGGGTGCCGTTGGTCGCCGTGATGGCCCTGATGGCGATCGGCCTGCAGTACACGCCGCGGGCGGCCAGGGTGGCGTAGGCGGCGGCCATGTTCAGCGGGGACACGTAGACCGAGCCGAGCGTGAACGACGGGTAGTTGTCGACGGCCAGATCGACGCTCTTCGGCAGGTGCGGGTCGCGGCGCAGCAGTGACGTGCCGTCGGCTCTGGTCATCCCGAAGCTCGCGGCCGTCCTGACCACGTCACAGAGCCCGACTCGCTGCTCGAGCGTGGCGTAGAACGCGTTGATCGAGGCGACCGTCCCGTCGTAGATGGTGTACGTCTTCGCCCCCTGCGGCCCCTCGGCGTTGATGACGGGGAATGGTGGCACGTAGCCACCGTGGCAGTTGTAGTACGGGCCGACCGTGGTCGGCGAGGTGACCTTCAGGTGGTAGCCGAACGGCAATCCCTGCTTCAGCGCTGTCACCAGCGTGAAGATCTTCGACGACGATCCGGTCTGCACGCCCGCGCTGGCTCCGTAGCGCGTGTTTACCGCGTAGTCGACGGTGGTGTGGTGCGACCCGTTGCCGAACAGCCGGTTCTCGGCGATGGCCCTGATCTTGCCCGTGCCGGGCTGGATCAGCACCTCGGTGTCCGCATTGTGGCCCGGATTGAAGTAGGACGAGCGGGCCGGCTGGACGAAGTTGACCGCGTGCTCGGCGGCATGCTGATCCTTCGCGTCCAGGGTCGTGTAGATCTTCATGCCGCCGGTGAAGTTCAGCGCCTTCCAGGCCTTCGCGTAGATCGGGTTGTACCGCATCACCGCGAGCACGTAGTCGCAGAAGAAAGCGTCCTTCCTGACCGACGGGCTGATGCAGCCGGTCTGCAGCGGCAGGAGCGAGATATGCAACCCGAGACCCTCGGCCGCCGCCGCCGCTGCCTGCGCCCGGGTGATGTAGCCGAGCTTGGCCATCGTGGCCAGGACGACGTTGCGCCGGGCTGTGGCGGCCGCCGGGAACCGCAGCGGATCGTAGGCGGCCGGATTCTCCACCAGGCCTGCCAGCATGGCCGCCTGATCCAGGCTCAGGTTGCGGGCCGAGGTCGAGAAATAGAACTGGGACGCAACCTGAATGCCGTACGCGTGGTTCTCGAAGTACGCGGCGTTCAGGTACGCCGCGAGCAGTTGCGGCCTGGTCATGCGGTGCAGGACATTGGCGGCGATCCGCAACTCGCGCACCTTCCTGGCCACGGTCTCGGCGGCGCAGTCGGCGGCCTGGGTCGTGCTGGTGGCCATCAGGATGCACGCGTTCTTGACGTACTGCTGGGCCAGCGTCGAGCCGCCCTGCACCTGACTGCCGGACAGCGTGCTGATCAGGGCCCGCACGGTGCCGTGCAGATCGAAGGCGCCGTGGGAATAGAACCGCGCGTCCTCAATGGCGACAATGGCATTGCGCATGACCGGCGCGATCTGGCTGAAGCTCACCGGGACGCGATAGATGCCGCGCGGATAGTAATAGGCGATCAGGTGCCCCTGGGTGTCCAGCAGTTCGGACCGGGCGGGCAATTCACCGAGGCCGGCCACGGCCAGGTCATTGAAGGTGCTGGCGGCGTCCCTGGTGGCGAGCCCGGCGGCGCCGACGAACGGGAGCGTCGCGGCCGCGGTCAGCAGGCCGCCGGTCAGCGCGAGCGCGACGAGCAGGCCAGCGGCTTTGCCGCGTTTGTAACGACCCTTGCGACGCACGAACTCAGCGTAACCTTTCCGCCACATCTTACATAGTGTCGGAAATAGATCAATTCAATCACGGTTCAGGGGATTGATGATGCGGGCGAGCGTCTGTCACGTGAGCGCCGCGGCCACGATGGCCCTGGCCTCTTCCTGGATCTCGCGGAGATGATCCTCGCCGCGGAAGGACTCGGCGTACAGCTTGTAGATGTCCTCGGTGCCGGATGGCCGGGCCGCGAACCAGCCCGACCGAGCGACCACCTTGAGCCCGCCGATCGGCGCGCCATTGCCGGGCGCGGATGTCAGGGTGGCCGTAATCGGCTCGCCCGCGAGGTCGCCGGCCGTCACCTGCGCGGGGGAGAGCCTGGCCAGCGCCGTCTTCTGCTCGGCCGTGGCCGGGGTGTCGACCCGCGCGTAGTGCGGGTCGCCGTACCTGGCCGTCAGGTCCTCGTACAGCTCGGACGGGGAGCGCCCGGTCACGGCCGTGATCTCGGCGGCGAGCAGAGCCAGGATGATGCCGTCCTTGTCGGTCGTCCAGGGCGATCCGTCGCGCCGCAGGAAGGATGCGCCCGCGCTCTCCTCGCCGCCGAACGCGACGGTTCCGTCCAGCAGCCCTGGCACGAACCACTTGAAGCCGACCGGGACCTCGAGCAGGCGGCGGCCCAGGCCGTCGGCGACCCGGTCGATCATCGACGAGCTGACCAGCGTCTTGCCGACCGCGGCGGCCTCGGGCCAGCCGTCGCGATGCTGGTACAGGTACTCGATGGCGACGGCGAGATAGTGGTTGGGGTTGAGCAGTCCGCCGTCCGGGGTGACGATGCCGTGCCGGTCGGCGTCGGTGTCGTTGCCGGTGGCCACCGTGAAGTCGCGCTGCCTGGCGATCAGGCTGGCCATGGCGAACGGTGACGAGCAGTCCATCCGGATCTTGCCGTCCCAGTCCAGGGTCATGAACCGGAACGTGGGATCGACGGCGGGGTTGACCACGGTCAGGTCGAGGCCATAGCGCTCGCCGATCTCGCCCCAGTAGCCCACGCTGGCGCCGCCGAGCGGGTCGGCGCCGATGCGCACGCCGGCGGCGCTGATCGCCTCGAGGTCGACCACTTGCCGTAGCGCCGACACGTAGGCGTCGAGGAAGTCATACCGCCCGGTCGTGCCGGCCGCCATCGCCTGCGCGTACGGCATCCGGCGTACTCCGGCCAGCCGCCGGCGAGCAGGGCGTTGGCCCGGTCACCGATCTTGCTGGTGATGTCCGTCCCGGCCGGGCCGCCATCAGGCGGGTTGTACTTGAAGCCGCCGTCCGACGGCGGGTTATGCGACGGCGTGACGACGATTCCGTCGGCGCGCGATCGGCTGCCGGGCGCGTTGTGGGCCAGGATCGCGCGGGATACGGCGGGAGTCGGGGTGTACCCGTCGCGAGCGTCCAGCAGCACGCGCACGCCGTTGGCGGCGAGTACCTCGATCGCGCTGACCTGGGCTGGCTCGGACAGGGCGTGGGTATCGGCGCCCAGGTACAGCGGGCCGTCGATTCCCTCGCCGAGCCGGTACTCGCAGATCGCCTGGGTCGCGGCCACGATGTGGTCTTCGTTGAACGTCGCGGTCAGGGCGGAGCCGCGATGGCCTGAGGTACCGAACGACACCCGCTGGGCGGGAACCTCAGGGTCCGGGTGCAGCGCGTAATACGCTGTGACGAGCTTCGCTACGTCGACCAGATCTGCAGCGGCTGCCGGCTGCCCGGCGCGCGGACTCACCATGGGCAACATCCTGACATGGTGACGGCACCCGCGGTGGCCGGGGCTCCCCGCCGCTATTCCCGCCGCCCAGGCTTGGAAATTCAGCTGGCCGGGCAGTAATCAGTAACGGCAAACTCAGTGCGAAGGGAAGATACGGATGCTCAGGGGTTTCAGGAACTTCCTCATGCAGGGCGAGCTGATCGTCATCGCGGTGGGTTTCGTGGTGGCGCTGGCCTTCAGCACGCTGATTCTGTCCTTCACCACCAATATCATTACTCCGCTGGTAAATGCGGCGGGCGCCGGATCGGGCGGTCAAGGTCTCGGCTGGACTATTAACGGTCAGCGCATAGACCTCGGTGCCTTCATCTCCGCGATTATCTATTTCGTCATTTTCATGGCCGTCATCTACTTCCTGATCGTGGTTCCGTACCGGGCCTATATGCGCCGACGCGGTACCACCGTTTTCGGCGCTCCGGCGGCCACGAGGGTATGCCCGGAATGTAAATCAGCTGATGTGCCAGACGATGCAACGAAATGCAAGTACTGCTCCAGTCAGCTCGCTCCGGTCTCCGGCGGCGGAGGTAATGCCGTAACCGATCGGTAGCAGTTAGCCGCGGCCCGCGGCTGACTTGGCCAGTATTCCGCGCCGCCGCGCGGAATACTGGCGGCATGCACTCGGCCGTTAAGCGGGCACAAAGACTAACCCTATTGTGGCTCAAGATTCTGCCATCCTGGGTAGCTGGGCCGAGGACGTCGCCTTCGTCGGGTACTTCGCCGTGCGGACGGTCCGCGAGCAGAGCGGGCACCAGGACCGGAGAACCGGAGCACGGTATTACCTGCTCACCTTCTCGCTGGCTTTCTGGAGTCTCCTGATCGAGCTGGGGCCGGCGGAGACGATTGACAAATTTGTGCGCCCGGCGCTGCTCTACGAGATTCCGCACGGTCTGCACAGCCTGGCGATCGGCTTCGTTGTCGCTAAATTCTCGGCCGATATTGTCTATTATCTCTTCGCGTATGCCGGGCGAACGATCCGCGTGCGGTTTGTCAGGTATGGTCCGCCGGGCTTACCGCAGGGTCGGGTCGCGGGCCGGCCTGACCGCCGGGACCTGGGGCTCGGCCCAGTTCGCGCTAATTGCCTTGAGGTGCTCTGACGCACCCAGAACGGTAAAATCGGTCGACAATATGGAGCTGGCGTCAAGCCGGGCACTGCTTCCCGGCCGCCAACCGCTCTATAGTGAGCGAGTGACTGTCGAGGGCGCTGTTTCCTCTGGAGCCGTCCCGGCCCTGGTCGTGCGGACGGCGGGATCGGATCGTACGCTCCGGCCCGGGCGCAGCTACCGGATCGGGCGCGATCCGCAGTCGGACATCGTGATCGATGATCCACGGGTCTCCTGGCTGCACGCGATTCTCCAGGCGGACGGCGGCCAGTGGCTGCTTGAGGATGTGAGCAGCACCAACGGCACGTTCTTCGGTCAGGAGCGCGTGCCGCGAGTCGAGATCAGCGGCACCTGCGAGGTGCGGCTGGGCGACGCGGGCAGCGGTCCGGTGATTTCGTGCTCCGTGGCGGTCGCGCCGGACGGCCAGACCACGGTGCTCGCCTCCGCCCCGCCCCCGGCGTCGCCGTCCGGCCAGCGTTCGCTGACCGGCGAGCGGATGCCCAGCGCCGTGATGCGGCTGCCGCCCAGGAGGCTGCGGATCGGCCGCGCGGACGACAACGAGGTCGTGGTCTTCGATCTCAGCGTGTCCCGGCACCACGCCGAGCTTCGCCGGACGGACCGGGGCGACTATGAGATCGCCGACCTGGGCAGCTACAACGGCACGTTCGTCAACGGCCAGCGGATCACCGCCCAGGTCGTCACCGACAGCGACATCATCGGCATCGGCCGGGCCACCTACCGCCTCGTCGGCGATCAGCTCGCCGAGTTCATCGACACCGGCGACATCTCGCTCGACGCCAGGGGGCTGACCGTCCGGCTGCCCGGCGGGAAGGTGATCCTGGACGACGTGAGCTTCCCGCTCGGCGAGCGCTGCCTGCTCGGCGTGATCGGGCCGAGCGGTGCGGGCAAGTCCACGCTGCTCGGAGCGCTGACCGGGATTCGCCCCGCGACCGACGGCTCGGTGCTCTACGACGGCCGCGATCTGTACGCCAACTACGCTGAGCTCCGGCACCGGATCGGCCTCGTGCCGCAGGAGAACATCCTGCACACGCAGCTGTCGGCCCGGCGCGCGCTCGGCTATGCCGCCGAACTCCGGTTCCCCAGGGACACCAGCCCGGCCGAGCGAGACCGCCGGATCGACGAGGTGCTCGGCGAGCTGTCGCTGACCCAGCATGCCGATACCCGCACGTCGTCGCTCTCCGGCGGCCAGCAGAAGCGCGTCAACGTCGCGCTCGAGTTGCTGACCAAGCCATCACTGCTGTTCCTCGACGAGCCCACCTCCGGCCTGGACCCCGGCCTGGACATGTCCGTGATGGAGATGATGTCCGACCTGGCGCACGACGGGCGGACGGTAATCGTGGTGACGCACAGCGTCGCCAACCTGGACGTCTGCGACCGGCTGCTCGTACTCGTCCCGGGCGGCAAGGTGGCCTACTTCGGGCCGCCCGCGCAGGGACTCCAGCACTTCGGCCAGCCGGGCTGGGCTCAGGTGTTCCGGGCGTTCGACGCCGAGCCGGACCGCGACTGGGCCGGCGAGTACCGCGGCTCGGACTTCTACGCCCAGTACATCGCGGCCGCGGCGGAGCCCGCGGGCCCCGATGGCGAGCCGGCCAGGAAGATACCGCCGCCGCCCAGCGCGCAGAACCGGCTGGCCCAGCTGTCCACGCTCGTCCGGCGGTACGTGGCGGTCATCGCCTCGGACCGCAACTACGTCGGCGTGATCGCGCTGCTGCCCATCATCCTCGGTGCGCTGATCCGCGTCATCCCCGATCCGGGCGGGCTGACCGGGACGAACAACGGCAACGCCATCCAGGTGCTGCTGATCCTGATGATGGGCGCCTGCCTGACCGGGGTCGCCAACTCGGTCAGGGAGCTAGTGAAAGAGCGGGCGATCTACACCAGGGAACGAGCGGCCGGGCTATCTGCCGGTGCCTACCTGTGGTCGAAGCTCGTGGTACTCGGCGTGATCAGCGCCGTGCAGGCGGTCGTGCTCGTACTGATCGGCCTGGCCGGCCGCCCGCTGCCGCCCAGCGGGGCCTTCCTGACCTCGCTGCCGCTGGTCGAGCTGATGCTGGCCATTGCCGTGCTCGCGGTGGCGTCGATGACCGCCGGCCTGCTGATCTCGGCGGTGGTCAACTCCTCGGACAAGACCATGCCGCTGCTGGTGGTGGTCGTGCTGCTCGAGGTGGTGCTGAGCGGCGCGGTGTTCCGGCTGAACGGCAAGGCGGGCCTGGAGCAGTTCTCCTGGCTGTCGCCATCGCGGTGGGGCTTCGCAGCGACAGCGTCGACGACGAACCTGAACCAGGTGACGCCGCCGCCGCCCGGCAACACACCGGACCCGTTGTGGCAGCACAGCGCGCATGTCTGGCTGCAGGACATGGCCTTGCAGGTGGCGATCACGGTGGCGCTGGCCGCTGCGACGTGGTGGTCGCTGCACCGGGCGAGCCCAGGTCGGCGCCGCTGATCGCGGCGGGCACGCCGGCCATGCGGGCCAGGCTGGCGAGCAGGCCGGCAATCTCGGCCGCCGCCCCCGGACGGCCAAGCCGGATGGAGGCGGCGCGCATCGCGGCCAGCGCGGCCGGGTCATCGCGCAGTGCTGCGACCTCGTGAACCAGCTGGCGCAGGGTCGGCGCCTGACGCCCGGCGCCGGCGGCGACGACGAACTCGGCATTGCCCTGCTCCTGGCCCGGCAGCTGCGACGTCAGGATGAGCGGCGCTCCGCAGCAGGTGGCCTCGGCGATCATCCCCGGTCCGGCCTTCGTCACGACGACGTCGGCGCACCTCAGCCAGTCGGCCATGTTGTCGACGTAGCCGTTGACCGTGAGGCGGCCGCCCGACCGGGCCGCCACCCGGTCCAGCCGGTGTCGCGCGACGCGATTGCGTCCGCAGAGCGCCACGACGTCCACGTCCGGCACCCCGCGGATGATCGCAGCCGCTCGCCGCGCGATCTCACCCGAGCCCTCGGCTCCGCCGGCGACCACCACGACGAAGCGGCGGCCGCTGACGCCGAGCGCCCGCCGGAGCTCGAGCCGGGCCGGCGCGGGCAGCGGGCCGCCGGAGAACTCGGCGCCGACCGGGAGCCCGAGGTCGGCGAAACGCTCCAGCGGCACGCCCTGTCGGGCGCAGCTCGCGCCGATCATCGCGGTGGGCACCACGATCCGGTCCACCTCGCCGTTCCGCCAGGACCGGTGCGGGGTGATCAGGTCGGTGACCACGGTCACCACGGGCGCGCCGGGCGCGCAGGCGTCGCGGGCTCGCAGCGCGGGCCGGATCGTCATGCCGTGAAACGACACGATCAGCGCCGGGCGGCTGGCCGCGACCATGTCGGCGACGACCCGGTTGGCGGGGGAGAACAGCAGCCGCTGCACGAGCCAGAGACCGTGGCGCGAGTCGGTCCAGCGCCAGCAGCCACCCCAGATCCACGGCGTCAGCCTGATGCTCGGCCCGTACAGGCCGGTCACCCACCGCAGCCGGGGCGGGGCCGCGGGGCCGCGCAGCGGGTCGCCGACGGTGGCCGCGAACTGGCCCGGGTAGGCGCGCTCCAGGGCCTGGGTGACGGCCCGGGCCGCGCTGCGGTGCCCGCCCCCGGTGTCGGCGATAAGGAAGAGCAGCGGGAGCCTCGTGCTGACGGCGTTCCCGGCCACGGCCGGGTCCCGTTCCCGCAGCACTTAGACCGCCTCTGAAGAGGCTGGGCCAGCCGAAGGCATGGGCAGCGCCGAACGTGACATTCCGGCCATTAGACCATAGACGGCAGCCCATGTCTCCAGTGTGCGCTCACGTTCATGACCTGCGATGATCCGCAGGCCCTCGGCACCCATCCGGCGCCGCAGGCGGGCGTCGCAGGTCAGCAGATCCAGACATCCGGCCAGGTCAGCCGCATTGCCGGGGGTGAACAGGAAGCCATTGATGTCCGGCCTGATCAGCTCGCCGAGCGCGCACGCGTCGGCGGCCACCACCGGCAGCCCGCTGGCCATGGCCTCCATCGTGGCCAGGCTCTGCAGCTCCGCCTCGGACGCGATAGCGAACACGTCCGCGGCCCGGTACAGGGCAGGCAGGTCCGCGTCAGGAACGTGCCCGAGAAAGGTCACCCGTTCCGCCAGCCCGAGCCTGGCGGCCTGGCGCCGCAGCCGCCCGGCGAGCGGTCCGGCGCCCGCGATGGCCAGCCGGGCTGGGTTCCGCAGGCGGCCGGCCGCCTCGATCAGGACGTCGACGCGTTTCTCGCCGCTCAGCCTGCCGACCGACAGGATCAGCGGCTGACCGGCCCGAAGGCCGTACCGGCCGGCCGCCGCCGGGTCCGCTGGCCCGGGCGCGAACACCCGCTGGTCCAGGCCGTTGGAGATGACCTGGGACGGCACGGTCAGCCCGCGCTCACGGAGCAGGCCAAGCGCCGCCTGGCTGGGCGCCGTGACGTAGCCGCACCGGTTGGCGAACCCGACGACCCAGGAGTAGAACGCCCGGTCCAGGGCTCGCGAGCCGCCGCCGGGGGTGGTCCTGACATTGGCTGGCAGGTAGTGATTGGTATAGACGACCGGCACGCCGTTGCTGGCGGCCAGCCGGCGCGCGAGCACGCCGAGCACCAGCGGCGAGTGAATATGCACGACGTCCGGCGTCGCGGCCTCGAGAACCTCGCGGACGGCACGCAGCGGCGGCCGGGCGACCCGCATGCCCGAGTACCAGGGCCAGGGAAAGGAGGCCGCGTAACGGACGCTGGCACCGCCATCGTGCCCGGCGCCCGGCCGCCGGCCGGGCTCGGGGCCAGCACGGTCACCTGGTGGCCGTGCTCAGCCAGCGCGACAGCAAGGCCGCGGGTGACCGCCGGAACGCCGCCCACCATGGGCGCGTACTGGTCCGTCACGATGAGCAGCCGCATCGTGGTCAGCGCTGGGCCCGGCGCTGAAAGAGCCAGACGGCCGTGGGCGCCAGCAGCGTGAGCAGTACCGCCGACCACAGCAGCGAGGCGACGGCGGGGTGCTGCATGGGCCAGGCCCGGATCGCGGCGGCCGGGTTGGGATCGCCGAGCAGTTCCCGGCAGGCGGCCGCCAGCGCGCTGATCGGATTCCAGACCGCGACGTCACGCAGCCACGGAGTCATCTGGCTGACCGAGATGAAAGCGTTCGAGGTCAGTGACAGCGGCAGGATGACCATCAGCCCGACCGCCTGCGCGGCCTCGGCGCCGCGGGCCAGGATCCCGATGCACGTTCCGGCCCACGCGGCCGAGTAAGCGAACAGCAGGGCCAGTCCGAGGGCCGCCAGCGCCGGGCCAGGCAGTAGCGTGCACCCGCCAGCCGACCGCCAGCCCGGCCGTCGCGGTCACCAGGCCGGCGACCAGGGTCAGGGACAGGTCGGCGAGGGTCCGGCCGATCAGCACGGTGGCGCGCGACATGGGCAGCGAGCGGAACCGGTCGATCAGTCCGGTCGACAGGTCGACGGCCAGGCCGATGGCGGTGCCCTGCGCGGTGCCGCCCATGTTGACCGCGAAGATGCCCGCGATCAGGTACTCCCGGTAGTTCCCGCCGTCGGGCAGCCTGATCGCTCCGTCGAAGACATAGCTGAAGAGCAGGACGAGAATCAGCGGCTGGACCGTGACGTTGACGAGCTGCTCTGGCGTGGTGATCACCCGGGCCAGGGTGCGCCTGGTCAGTACCCACACGTCATGCAGTGCCCAGTAACGCGCGGTGAGCCAGGCCGGGGTGGTCCTGGCCGACGGCACGGCGGCGGTCTCGAAGCCGAGCGCCGGCCGCTGGTTGGCGACCTCGGGGATCACGCGGCTGCCTCCCCGGCACCGGTGAGCGCATGGAACACGTCGTCCAGCGAGGGGCGCCGCATGGTGATGTCGTCCACCGGGATTCCCGCGGCGTCCAGGTCCCTGACCACGTCGGTCACGATGCCGGGTCGCGGCACGACCGGCATCTCCACGCCGCCGGGTCCGCCGGTCAGGCGCACCGGGCCGGCCGCATGCGGGGCGAGGATCGCGGCGACGCGCCCGAGCGCGGCCCCCGGCGGCAGCGACAGCAGCAGCCGGGCGCCGCCGACACTGGCCTTGAGCTCGGCCGGGGATCCCTGCGCGGTGACCTGGCCGCCGTCCATGACGCAGATCACGTCGGCCAGCTGGTCGGCTTCCTCCAGATACTGCGTCGTCAGCAGCAGCGTCGTGCCGTCGAGCACGAGCGTGCGGATCACGTCCCACATGACCAGGCGGCTGCGCGGGTCCAGCCCGGTGGTCGGCTCGTCGAGGAACAGGACGCGCGGCCGGGTGATCAGGCTCGCGGCCAGGTCGAGGCGTCGGCGCATGCCGCCCGAGTACGTCCGCACCGGCCGGTCGGCAGCCGGCTCGAGCTCGAAATGAGCGAGCAGTTCGTTTGCTCGCCGCCTGGCGGCCGGCAGGCGCAGGCGGCAGAGTTCGCCGATCATGACGAGATTGGCCCGGCCGGTCAGGAACTCGTCGACCGACGCGTACTGGCCCGAGAGGCCGATCTCACGGCGGACCGCCGCGCCGTCCGCGACGACGTCATGCCCGGCGACCCTGGCCCAGCCCGCATCAGGCCGCACCAGCGTGCTGAGCAGCCGCACGACCGTGGTCTTCCCGGCCCCATTCGGCCCGAGCAGGCAGAAGGTACTGCCCGCGGGGATCTGGAGGTCAAGGCCGGAGACGGCAGGCGCCCGGGCGAATGACTTGGCCAGCCCGCAAGTCTCGATCATCGGCGGCTGTCGCACGGTAATCTCCTTCGGACATGACTGGCGATCGTCGCTCGATTCTCATCGATGGGCGGGTCAACGGGCTACCCGGCGCGCACGGCCTGGCCAGATCCCTGGTCGGGCTGGCCGAGAACCTGGGCCGCGCCGATGACGGCATGCCGGTCAGGGTGCTGGTTAATCCGGCCCGCGAGCAGTTGTTCCCGCTGGCACAGCTGTCGAAGCGAGCCGACCTGGTCGGCACCGACATCACCCTGGGCGCCGTGCACCGATTCCGCGCGCTCGCCCGGCTGATCGGCGAGTGCGGAGCCGCGGTGCTCTACGTTCCCTACCCGCTGTTCCGGCCGCTGGTGTGCCCGTGTCCGGTGGTCGTCACGATTCACGACTGCACGATCGAGAGCGACGGCGGCTTCGCGGGCGGCTGGCACCGCCAGCTCGCGATGTTGGTCGCAACCAGGGCGGTGCTGAATCGCGCGGCCGCCGTGACCACTCCGACCAAGTCCAGCTTCGCCGACCTGCTGAGGTTCTACCCGTCCGCCCCGAACCCGGTGGTGATCCCGAACGGCGTCGACGCGCGAAGGTTCGCCGGCGTCACGGCCAGCTCGGCGGCCGCGGTGCGGGATTATTACCGGCTGCCGGAGCGGTTCATCCTGGCGGTCGGCGCGCACCGGCCGCACAAGAACCACGGTGTCCTCGTCCGTGCCATGCTCGCGGTCCCCCCGCCGGTATCACTGGTGATCGTGGGCTACCCCGACCCTCATTTCCGGGCCTATCTGCCCGGGCTCATTGCCAGGCTCGGGCTGCAGTCCAGGGTGCGCCTGGTGCCGTCGATCGGCGAGGAGTGGCTGCCGGCCCTGTACCGGGCCGCCTCGGTGTTCGCGCTGCCCTCGCTGGCCGAGGGTTACGGACTGCCTGCCCTGGAGGCGATGGCGGCGGGCACCCCGGTGGTCGCGAGCGCGATACCCGTGCTGGAGGAAGTGTGCTCCGGCGCGGCGGTCCTGGTGCCCGCGCGCGATCCGGCGGCGTGGGCGTCGGCGCTCAATCAGGTCCTCGACGGCGGACCGCCGGTCGCCGGACTGGTCGCGCACGGTGCGGCCGTCGCCGCGGCGGCGTCGTGGGAGCGCGGCGGTCTCGCGCTGAGCGAGCTGCTGGCATCGGTGGCACGAAAGGGCCTTCGGTTACGGCCGCGAGTGAACGAAAGGGCAGCTTGGCGCTCGGTCTCGTGACGTCACACCGTCAGCGGGAGCTTGCCGACGCTGCGCCTGCTGTGCAGGTAGCGATGCGCTTCGGCGGCATCGTCGAGCGTGAACACCCGGTCGATGTGCGGCTCGATCAGGCCCCGGTCGCACAGGTCGATGAACTGGTCGGCTCCCTGGGCGAGCACGTGGTCCCGCTTGTGGCCGCTGGCCGTGCCGACGATGCGGATGTCGTCGACCAGGCGCGCGAGCTGGATCGCGGCCGTGCCCACTCCGCCCGCCGCGGCGTGCACGACGATCGTCTCGCCGGGCCGGATCCGCCCGGCACTGTGCAGGGCCGCGAACGCGGTGCCGTAGTTCAGGGTGATGGCGGCCGCATGCTCGTCGGTGACGCTGTCCGGGATGGCGAAGACATGAGTGGCGTCGACCGCCACCTGCTCCGCGTAGGCACCCAGGCTGTAGAGCGGAGCCGCGATGACCCGCTGGCCGGGTCGCAGGTCGCTGACTCCGGCGCCGACCGCGAGCACGGCGCCGACCGCGAGCACGGTGCCGACCGCCTCGACGCCCGGGACGACCGGGCCCCCGCCGCGATGTCAGCCGGGCTCGGCTCCGGTACGACACCGCGGCGGCGCGCCAGGCCTAGGCCGTCTCGAGTGCCGTCGCCTGGGCGATCCGGCGGCGGGTGCGCGCGTACGGGCCCTGCTTCATGTCCTTGCGCCACTGCGGGAAGTCGTCGCCGTACTTCTGCTGCTCTTTGCCCGCCGTGGCGTACACCACATAGCCGCCCTTGAGAATCGTGAACGGCGCGGTCAGCAGGCCGAGCTTGTCGAACTTGGCGCCTGATCCGGCCAGCGGGTCGAACCACGCCGGCGTGACGAAATTAGACACGGAGACGCCATTGACGACATACGTCGGCGCCTCGACCGGATCGCATACCTCGAAGGTATAAATCGACCCTTTCCCGTTGTTGGACCACAGGTTGCAGTTCGGGTCGATATACATCTCCAGTACCTCGTGTGACAGCACGCTGGAGACGCTCCAGTCGCCCGTGGTGGCCTTGCCGCCGTTGCTGAGCTCGGGCTGGGCGGCCACGATGCCCCACAACTTTCCGCCCTGGTCCTCGGTGTGATAGCCGAGCACGCCCGTCGGCTGGTCCTTGATCGCGTCGGTGAGCGTAATCACGTGCGCGGCAGGCGGGATGGCCGACGCGTCGGTGTAGAAAACCACAGCCGCGGGAGCGCGGTCCCACAGCGGCGCGGCGTCGAGCTGAATCTGGCTGGCGATGGCCTGCGTCATCGTGGCGGCGTCGGCATTCGAGACCAGGCTCGACTGGTTGACAATGGCAATGAGCATTCGGTCAGCTCCCGGCTTGTGGCCGCTCGGGCCGTGAGGTTTGGCTGCGCCGCCATTGTTGCTTACATCGCTCCTCCGCGCCATGACTGCGCGCTATCGAGCCGGTGACCGGTGCCATGTCCGGCTATTTGTCCGTGCCGGGCGCGTCAGCCGACGCACGAACGCGCCGGCCCGGACGCTGGACGTGCCCTCCACGGCGCCAATACGGTTAACCTGCAGGAATCTGGCGCTAGCTAAGGGGTTGACCGCAAGTGACCGAAACCAGTCATGCGACGGCCGCCGTCATCGAGGCCGAGGTACGCGAGGGTACCTACGGCGACCGGGTCGCCGCGGTGGAGCCGGGCGGTGCGGAGTTCATCCCGCTTGGCGACCGGCACGGCAAGCCGTATCAGCAGTTCTGGACCTGGGTGTCGCCGAACATGGAGTTCGCGACCGTTTTCGTCGGCATTATCGGGGTCTGGTTCTTCGGCTTGTCGTTCTGGCTGGCCGCTCTCGCAGTCGTCGTGGGCAGTGCGCTCGGCTCGCTGTCGATGGCCGCGCTCGCGGCCCGCGGACCCTTGTTCGGGGTACCTCAGATGGTGCTGTCCCGGATCGGGTTCGGATTCCTCGGTAACATCCTGCCGGCCGGCATCAACTCGGTCGTGGCGGGCATCGGCTGGTTCGCGGTCAACAGCGTCAGCGGCGCGTTCGCGCTGAGCGCCCTGCTCGGCTGGAACAGCAAGATCTGCCTGCTGATCATCGTGGTGCTGCAGATCGCCGTGGCCTTCTTCGGACACAACCTGGTGCACATGTTCGAGCGGGTCGCGTTCCCGTTCCTGGTGGTCGTCTTCCTGATCGCCTCGGTGGTGATCCTGTCGAAGGCGAATACGGGCGGACACGCGTCGAACAGCGTGGGCGGGTTCCTGATCACCGTCGGAGCGGCCTTCGGCTACGCGGCGGGCTGGAATCCGTTCGCCAGCGACTACACGCGCTACCTGCCGCCGGACAGCAACCGCAGGGCCACCGGCATGTGGGCCGGCCTCGGCGTGTTTATCTCCTGCGCGGTCCTGGAGATCGTCGGCGCGGCGGCCGCCACCATCACCCCCATCGCCAAGTACGCCGACAACCCCACCGCCGGATTCACCAGCCACCTGGCCACCCCGCTCGCCGACGTCACGCTGCTGGCCATCGCGCTCGGCGCGATCTGCGCTAACGCGCTCAACGTGTACTCGGGCTCGATGTCGTTCCTGGCCCTCGGCATCAGGCTCCCGCTGTCGCTGCGGCGAGCCATCGTGGCCCTCGTCTTCGGGGTCGTCGGGTTCTTCGTCGCCCTGTCCGGCCTGCACGACGCGGGTACCAAGTACACCAACTTCCTGCTGGTGATCTCGTACTGGATCGGGCCGTGGCTCGGCGTCTTCTTCGCCGACCAGTACCTGCGCCGCGGCAAGCATGTCGCCGGGCTGCTGTTCGACCGCAAGCACAGCCCGTGGGCCGGCTTCGCCGCCATGCTCATCGCCGGCGCCGTGTCCATCTACCTGTTCGCTAACCAGACCGAGTACACCGGAGTGATCCCCAAGCACCACCCGAACTTCGGCGATCTGGCATTCGAGGTTGGCGTGGTGCTCGCCGCGCTGCTGTACGCGCTGTTCTTCAAGCTGCAGGGCGAGGGGCGCGTCGAGGAGGAACTCCACATCCCCGGCGACCCGGAAGGCGTGACCACGGCCGAATGACCAGCTAGCGGCGCAGGAACGTGACCTGCTCCTCGGTGCCGTCCCAGATCACCGTGTGCTGAGCCGGCGTGGCCCGGGCGACCACCTGGCCGCCGCGCAGGACCAGCGTGCGCGGCGCGACCAGGCGCAGCGCGTCCGCCTCGGACGGCGCGTCGAACACGACCAGGTCGGCCGGGCCGCCCTCGCGCAGGCCGTAGCCCGGCACGCCGAGCGCCGCGGCCGGGTTCGTGGTGATCATCTCGATCAAGCGGACCAGCTCGGCATCGCCGGACATCTGGCCGAGGTGCACGAGCACGAACGCGGCCTGCAGCGGATCGCCGTAGCCGAGCGGGTACCACGGGTCCATCACCGAGTCGTGCCCGATGCAGACGTTGACTCCGGCCTCGGCAAGCTGCTTGACGCGGGTGTGGCCGCGCCGGATCGGCCCGGTGTCGAACCGGCCCTGCAGGACCGAGTTGTCCAGCGGGTTCGTCACCATGTGCAGGCCGGCCCGGGCAATGTTGTTGATCAGCCGGTACGCGTAGGCGCTGTTGTAGGAGTGCATCGCGGTGGTGTGGCTGGCCGTGACCCGGCCGGACATGCCCCGCCTGATCGTCTCGGCCGCCATTACCTCGACGAACCGCGAGTGATCGTCGTCGGTCTCGTCACAGTGGATGTCCACCTGCAGGCCGAACTCGTCGGCGAGGGCCATGGCGAACCGGACGGACTCGACGCCGTCCTCGCGGGTCAGCTCGTAGTGCGGGATGCCGCCGACGACGTCGGCGCCGAGCTCGACCGCCTCGCGCATCAGCTCCCGGCCGCCGTCGAAGCCGAGGATGCCCTGCTGCGGGAACGCGACCAGCTGCAGGTCGATCAGGCCGCGAACCTCCTCACGCAGGTCAACCAGGGCGCGCAGGGCCCGCAGCTGCGGGTCGCACACGTCGACGTGGCTGCGCACATGCTGGACCCCGCAGGCGAGCTGCCAGCGCAGGATCTGCCTGACGCGCGACTGGACGTCCTCGTAGGTCAGGTCGGCGACCCGCTCGGCCCAGACGGCGATGCCCTCGAACAGCGAGCCCGACACGTTCGGCCGCGGCTGGCCGACCGTGAGGACCGCGTCCAGATGGATGTGCGGCTCCACCAGCGGCGGCGTGACCAGGCGCCCGCCGAGATCGATGGTCTCGGCCGCGGTCGTTCCGGCACCGACGGCGACGATCACGCCCTGGTCGACCCCGAGATCGGTGAGCGCGTCCTGTCCGGCAACCCGGGCATTGCGAAGAATCAGATCGATCATCTGGCCATCATGGCGCAGCCGCCGCCCGCTGCGAAGGGCCAGGTGCCCGCCGCCAGCGCTCAGGCGGCGTGCCGCCAGGCCTCCGCCAGCGCGGCGAAGCTGCCCCGGCGCAGGTTCCGGTCGAGGCTGGGCGTCACGACGACGATCTCGTCGGCCTGCGCGAGCTGCTTCATCTCCAGCAGCCGCTCGGCCACGGCCTTCGGCTCGCCGGTCACCATCCGCCCGTCATCGGGCCGTCCGGAGCGGAACTCCGGCGATCCGGCCAGCTCCCGTACCCGCTCGGGGCGGAGCGGCTCGCGTACGCCGCGGCGGATATTGGAGATCGTCAGCGTCCACGCCGCTTCGAAGGCCAGCACGGCCTCGGCGTCCTCGCTCGCGAACGCGAGCACCGACATGGCCGAGTACGGTGCGCCGTCCGGCGTCCTGGCCGTGAAGCTCGCCCGGTACTCGCGCAGCGCCTCGAACGCGATCTCCGGGCTCATGTGATGCGCGAAGACCGCGCTCATCCCGTTCACCGCGGCGAAGCGGGGCCCGTATCCGCTCGAGCCGAGCACGAACAGCTCGGGCCGCTCGTCGACCACCGGGGCGGCGACCAGCGGCGCGTAGGGATGACCGGCCGGGAACCCGTCGCCGAGGAACGCCAGCAGCTCGGCGACCTGCCCGGGAAACTCGGCCGCCGGGTCGGCCACCATGCCGCGGCGCAGCACGTGCGCGGTCAGCGGGTCGGTGCCCGGGGCCCGGCCGAGCGCCAGGTCGATCCGGCCCGGGTACATGGCCAGCAGTGTCCTGAACGTCTCGGCGACCTTGAGCGGCGCGTGATTGGGCAGCATGATCCCGGCCGCGCCGACCCGGATCCGCGCGGTCATCGCGCCCACGTGCGCGGTCAGCAGCTCCGGGGCGCTGCAGGCCAGGCTGGTCATGTTGTGATGCTCGGATACCCAGTACCGCCGGTATCCCGCCGCCTCGACCGCCTGCGCGATGCCCACCGCGCCCGCCACCGCGGCGCTCGGGCTCTCGCCGTACTCGATCCCGACGAAGTCGAGCACGGCTAGCGGCAGGGTCCGTTCCGTGACAGTCATCCTTACTTGTCCGGGCGGACCCAGATGTCGCGCTCGTGCATCAGCTCGATCTGGCGGTCGATGACCTCGCGGCGGTACTCCGCGTGGTCGTAGGGGGCGCGGTCGAGGTACAGGTTCTTCGGGTAGACCGGCCGCTCGTAGATCAGCTGGTACTGCTCGGTGGTGAGGTCCTTGATCCAGTTGTCCCACTGGGCGCTGGCGCGGAACCGGCGCAGCGCCTCGACATCGACGGTGCCGGCGACCCAGGACGACCCGCCGCTGTAGTCGTGCCGCCCGACGATCTGGCCGCGGTAGTCGATCACGGCCGATCCGCCGCCGAAGGTGTCGATGGGCACGTCGGACTCCGCGTGCAGGTAGTAAGTGCCGACATTGCAGGCGATCAGGTACATGTTGTTGTCGAGCGCCCGGGCCCGGTTCTGGATCTCGAACAGCCCGTTGCCGACGTGCGGATGCGGATAGGGACCGCGGTAGACGACCTCGGCGCCGTTCATCGCCAGGCCGCGCGCGTTCTCCGGATACGAGCCCTCGTTGGCCATCAGGAACCCGAGCCGGCCGATCTCGGTGTCGGCGACGGGATAGAACGCGTCCAGCCCGCGGCCGTACAGCTCGATCCACCGGTCCCAGACATTGTGCGGCGTCACCGAGTGCTCGACCGGGAGCAGCGGCACCACCTTGTGATGGCGCAGGATGACCTCGCCTTCCGGGCTGAGCACAAATCCGATATTGAAGAATCGCCCGGGGAACTCCGGGTGCCTGGCCTTCGCCTGGGCCATGAGGAAGACATTCCACTGCCGGGCGAGCGCCCCCAGGTAGTCCGTCTCTGGTCCGGGGATGTCGATCGCGCATTCCCTGGCGAAGTCCTCGTGGTCGAGGTCAAGGACTTCGTCGTTGAACCCCTGCAGGGCGCCTTCGGGGATCGCGATGAGCCGGACCGGCAGGTCCAGGCTGGACAGCCACGACGCCGCCTTGATCAGGTGCGAGAGGTGCTCGAGGTTCGTGGCGATCTCATCACGGTGACGGATGCCGCGCATGGTGGGTACCAGGCCGAGGGCCTGATAAGGCTCGATCATCCAGAGTCCCTTCGATCGGCCGGGCACTGCGGTGCTGCAATTGTAGGGACGAAAGTTCACAGTTGGAGCCGGTGCACACGGTTGCCATCTCGCGGCTAGCGCCGCGATACTGAGCGAACCGCGAACCAGGCCATCCGCCGGAGTCATGGCGGGCATGCGGCCACGCGGGCAAACGCACCGGAAGGCGGGAAACCCAGATTGAGCATCCTAGGCACCAGAGTGGTGCGGACCGAGGATCCGCGGCTGCTGACGGCCGGCGGCACCTACGTCGATGACCTGCGCGAACCGGAACTGGCACCGGCGGCAAGGGTCACGTTCGTCCGCAGCCCCATCGCGCACGCGCTGATCACCGGCATCGATGTCTCGGCGGCACGCGAGGCGCCGGGAGTCGTCGCCGTGCTGACCGCCGCCGACCTGACCGATCTGCCGCCGCCTCCGCCCGACAGCGGCCTCACGGGCACCGAGGGCGCGCCGCTGCCGCTTGGCGGCCACTGGTCCGAGCCGCTGTTCGCCGTCGACCGGGTCCGGTTCGTCGGCGAGCCGGTCGCGATGGTGATCACGGACGACCGGTATCAGGGCGAGGACGCCGCCGAGCTGGTCAGCGTGGACTACGAGCAGCTGCCCGCGGTGGTAGGCGTCGAAGGTGGCCTGGCCGGCGAGTCGCTGCTGTTCCCGCCGGCGGGGTCGAACGTCGCCGTGGCGACCGGCACGCCGGCCGACAGCGCGGCGTTCGACGGCTGCGACGCCGTCGTGGAGCAGGTCATCACGAATCAGCGGCTCGCGCCGGTGCCGCTGGAGGGGCGCGCCGTGGCGGCCCGGTGGGCGGACGGCAAGCTGACCGTCTGGGTCAGCACGCAGAATGCGCAGATCGCGCGGTTCATCCTGGCGGGCGCCCTCGGGCTTGATCCGGCCAGCATCCGGGTCGTCGCCCCGGACGTGGGCGGCGGGTTCGGGGCCAAGATCGGCATCGACCGGGACGGGCTGATGGTCGCCTGGGCGGCCAAGCACATCGGCCGCGCGCTGCGCTGGACCGAGACGCGCAGCGAGAACATGCTGGGCATGACCCACGGGCGGGCTCAGCGGCACATCGTCAAGATCGGCGGAACCAGGGACGGGCGCATCCTGGCCTACCGCCTCGAGATCGTGCAGGACACCGGGGCCTACCCGCGGATGGGCGGATTCCTGCCCTTCCTCACCAGCCTGATGGCGGCAGGCCCGTACGACATCGCCCATGTGGAGACCGCCTACCAGGTGGTGGTGACCAACGCGACGCCGATCTCGGCCTACCGCGGCGCCGGGCGTCCCGAGGCGACCGCGGCGATCGAGCGGGCCGTGGACCTGTTCGCGGCCGAGATCGGGATGGATCCCGCCGAAGTCCGGCGGATCAACCTGGTTCCGGCGGACAAGTTCCCGTACACCTCGGCCGCCGGCGCGACCTACGACACCGGCGAGTACGTGGCCGGCCTGGACAAGGTCCTGACCGGCGCGGGCTATCCGGAGCTGCGTGCCGAGCAGGCCCGCCGACGCGAGGCCGGCGACGTGCTCCAGCTCGGCATCGGCGTGGCGAGCTACGTGGAGATCACCGCCGCTGACGCCGACGGCGGGGAGACCGCCCGGCTCGTCGTGCACGACGACGGCACGGCCACGGTGTACACCGGCAGCTCGGCGCATGGCCAGGGTCACCACACTGCCTGGGCGATGCTCGTGCAGGCGGAGCTCGGCATCGACATGGCGAAGGTCACCGTGATCCACGGCGACACCGACCTGATCCCGATGGGCGTCGGCACGTACGCGTCCCGCTCGCTCCAGCTCGGCGGCGTGGCGCTGCAGCGGGCCGCGATCGAGGTCAAGGAGCACGGCCGCAAGGTCGCGGCGGAGATGCTGGAGGCGAGCGAGGCCGACCTCGAGCTGGACGTCGACCGCGGTGTCTGGCAGGTCCGCGGCGACCCGGCGACGAGTACCACCTGGGCCCAGGTCGCCGCGCACGTCGGCGAGGCTGGACTGGCCGCCGACGTGAACTACACCGACGGGAAGCCGACCTTCCCGTTCGGCACCCACCTGGCCGTCACCGAGGTCGATACCGAGACCGGCAAGGCGCGGCTGATCCGGCACGTGACCGTGGACGACGCGGGCACCGTGCTCAGCCCGGTGCTGGCGGAGGGGCAGCGGCACGGCGGCATCGCCCAGGGCGTGGCCCAGGCGCTGCTCGAGGAGATGGTGTACGACGCCGAGGGCAACCCGGTCACCGGCACGCTGGTCGACTACGCCATCATCACCGCTACGGAGCTGCCGAGCTTCGAGCTGCTGGCGAGCGAGACGCCCGCGACCGTCAATCCGCTGGGGGCTAAGGGCATCGGCGAGGCCGGGACGATCGGTGCCACGCCCGCGACGCAGAACTCCGTTATCGACGCGGTCAGCCACCTCGGCATCCGCCATATCGACATGCCACTCACGCCGGCCAGGGTCTGGGCCGCGATCAGCGAAGCGAGGGAGAGCCGGTGAAGGTCACGGTAACGGTGAACGGCGGCGAGGTCGCCGCCGAGGTGGCGGATCGGACACTGCTCGTCCACTTCCTGCGCGACGTGGCCGGCCTGACCGCGACCAACGTCGGCTGCGACACGAGTTCCTGCGGCGCCTGCACGGTCCTGCTCGACGGCCGGTCGGTGAAGTCGTGCACCGTGCTCGCCGCCCAGGCCGACGGGCGGCAGGTCACGACCGTCGAGGGGCTGAGCAACGGCTCCGACGAGCTGCACCCGGTGCAGCAGGCGTTCCGCGCCGAGCACGGGCTGCAGTGCGGGTTCTGCACGCCGGGCATGGTCATGGCCAGCGTGTCGCTGCTGGCCGAGAATCCCTCGCCGACCGAGGACGAGGTCAGGTCCGCCCTGGAGGGGAACCTGTGCCGGTGTACCGGTTACCACAACATCGTCAGGGCGGTTCTAGCCGCAGCCAGCGAGAGGCGGCCCAGTTGATTCCCGCACCCTTCACCTACCAGCGGGCCTCGTCGGTGGACGACGCCCTGGAGCTGGCGGCCCGGGCCGGCGAGGACGCGAAGTTCCTGGCCGGCGGCCACTCGCTGATGCCGCTCATGAAGCTCAGGCTGGCCGTCCCGGACACGCTGATCGACATCGGCAGGCTCGGCGAGCTGAGCTACATCAGGGCCGACGACGGTCACATCGCCGTGGGCGCGCTCACCACGCACGATGACATCGCCAGGTCCGGTCTGCTGGCCGGCGAGCTGCCGCTGCTCGCCCATGCGGCGAGCCAGATCGGCGACCCGCAGGTGCGGCACTGCGGCACGATCGGCGGATCGCTGGCCCACTCCGACCCCGCCGCTGACCTGCCCGCGGTAGCCGTGGCGCTCGGCGCGACGTTCGTCGCCCGCGGGCCGTCAGGGACTCGCGAGATCGCTGCCGGCGACTTCTTCCTCAGCCTGTTCGAGACCGTGCTGGAGCCCGGCGAGCTGCTGACCGAGATCCGGATCCCGAAGCCGCAGTCGGCCGGCTGGTCGTTCCAGAAGTTCGCCAAGCGCGGCATCGACTGGGCGATCGTCGGCGTCGCGGTGCAGGGAACGAACGTGGCCCTGGTGAACATGGGATCGACGCCGATCAGGGCCAGCGGGGTCGAGCAGGCCCTTGCGGCGGGCTCGAGTCCGCGCGAGGCCGCGGCGCACGCGGCCGAGGGGACCAGTGCGTCGGACGACCTGAACGGCCCGCGCGCCTACCGTGAGCACCTGGCCCGCGTCCTGGTGGCCCGGGCACTGGCGGAGGCGAGCTCGCGCGCCTGACGGCTTAACTGAGTGCGGGTCCTCCGGCTGAGCCGGAGGACCCGCACTGCGGACGGGGTCTTAGTGCCTGACCCAGATTCCGGTGTTCTGGCCGTTGTTAAAGACGGTCGGGGCGTTGACCTGCACGCGGCCGGTCGAGGTGCCGTCCGAGGTCTCGACCACCTGGCTGGAATTGACCAGGGAGGCGTGCGCGCCGTTCACTTGCGTCACGATCGTGCCGGTCAGCACCACTAGGCGGAAATCCGCTGACGGCGCGGTGAAGGCGCTCCCCGGCGTGGCGGCCGGGAAGCCGGCGAATTCCGCGCCGACCCTGGCCGAGCTGAACAGCGCGCCCGGGTCACTGAACCGGGCTGAGAACGTGGCGCCTGACGTGGTGTCCTCCGCGGTGTAGGACACGAATCCTGTGCTGGTGTTGTAGAAGACGGACAGCGTGATGCTGTCTCCCGCGTTCATCACCGGCGAGTTGGCGTTCGTGTAGACGATGCACCCGCCCGAGGTGCAGCTGCCGGGCTGCACGTCCACGGCGGCGGCATTCCACTGGCTGCCTGGTACGGCGCTGATACCCAGCACGAAGATCTCACCGGGCGACCTGAGCTGGATGCTGATGCCGCCGCCCGAGGTGTACGGCAGCTTGCTGGAGTTCGGAAGCGTGAAGGTCGTCTGCACGTAGCGGTAGTGCACGCGAGGCGCGCCGATGGCCGCGCCCGCCTGCTCGGCGCTGAAGACGACGGGCCGGGTAACAGCCGTATTGGCGGACGCTGCCGCCGTGGTGATGAGCGGAGCCATGACGGCGGCCGCCGCGACGAGGCCGATTGCTAGCCTTCGCATGATGATGCCTCTTCCTTGAGGGAAACTCGCGGTACCGAGGTTGGTGGGTCCCGGCCGGCGTGACCAGAGTCGTCGGTCTGCGCTGAGCGGGACCTACGGCTCGGCAACGGAATAGGGGCATGAACCAGCCGCGACCGGTCGGGCGCCGGCGAAAGCGGCCATGGACTGTCATTACTTCGGCGTAGGCTCCCGGTCAGCTGATCGCATCTGGTGATCGCATCTCGCGTCGGGTGGGGGTTTGGTGACTGGTGCGCCGGACGGGCTGGTGCCGGACGGGCTCGGGCTGGACGGGCTCGGGCTGGTCGTCGGGACGGTTCCCGCTACTCCGCTGCAGTTCTCGGTCGGGCTGGCGCCCGGCCAGTACGCGCAGCTGGACGACGTGGTCGTGACGGAACGCCCGCTGCCTGGCCGGCCGGGGGTCCGGATCTCAGGCGTGGTGACGAACGTGGAGGCCGTGCACGAGGGGGCGCGGTTCGCTTCGGATGTCTTCCTGATCGACTCCGGAGCGCTGCCGGCCGAGGTCTGCGAGGTCGCCGAGGTGACCGTCACCCGGGTCGAGCCCGAGCTGTACGTACCGCCGCTGCCGGGCGCCCTGGTCAGCCGGGCGGCCGGAGCGCAGCGGGAGTCGGCGCTGTACTTCGACGAGATGGGCAGCTCCCGGGTCCCGGTGGGATTCGGCCGGGATGGCCAGCCCGTGTACGTGAACTTCGAGTTCCTGGACGGCACCCGCGGTGCCCACGTGTCGATCTCCGGGGTGTCGGGCATCGCGACCAAGACCTCGTTCGCCATGTTCCTGCTGCACTCCATTACCAACTGCGGCGTGCTCGCGGGGGAAGCCCACAACACCAAGGCGCTGGTCTTCAGCGTCAAGGGCGAGGACCTGCTGTTCCTCGACTACGCGAACAGCCGCCTGACCGACGGCCAGCGCGCGCGGTACGCCCAGCTCGGGCTGCCGGCCAGGCCGTTCGGCAACGTCAGGGTCTTCGCGCCGCCGCGGCGCAATGACCCGTCAGGGACTCCCGACGTGCACGCGCGTGATCGTGCCGTGAGCCCGTTCTACTGGACCATCGCCGAATTCTGCGAGCAGGAACTGCTGCCGTTCGTATTCGCCGATGCCGAGGACGAGCGCGCCCAGTACACGATGCTGATCGCTCAGGTCGCGGCGCGGCTGCGCCGGGACGCGGTCCCGGCCGGCGCCGATGGCGCGGTCAGGATTTCCGGCGCGGGCGGCGACGCGATCATCCGCACCTTCGGCGATCTCGTCGGGCTGCTCGAGACCGAGCTCGGCGATGACGCCGCCCGCGGCTCCTGGGTGGCCGGGAGCACGGTGATGGGCAGCGTGAACGCGCTGCTGCGCAGGCTCCGGTCGGCCGTGCCGCCCCTCAGCTCGATCGTCCGCGGTGACCTGGCCCATCGCGGCGAGCGCTCGATCAGCACGTCGCGCGCCCAGATCACCGTCATCGACCTGCACAACCTGCCGGACCGGGCCCAGCGGTTCGTGGTCGGCGTGACGCTGCGGGCCGAGTTCGCCCGCAAGGAACGCCAGGGCACGGCACGCCCGCTGATGTTCGTCATGCTCGACGAGCTGAACAAGTACGCGCCGCGCGAGGGCGACAGCCCGATCAAGCAGATCCTGCTCGACCTGGCCGAGCGCGGCCGATCGCTGGGCGTGATCCTGATCGGCGCCCAGCAGACCGCCAGCGAGGTCGAGCGGCGGATCCTGGCCAACTGCGCGATCCGGGTGGCCGGGCGGCTGGACGCCGCCGAGGCGCTGCGCCCGGAATACGGCTACCTGCCACCCGCCCAGCGGCAGCGCGCCACGCTGGCCAAGCCCGGCACCATGTTCATCGCCCAGCCGGACATCCCGGTGCCGCTCGCGGTGGACTTCCCCTTCCCGGCGTGGGCGACCCGGCCGAGTGAGAAGGGGGAGTGGGCGGGTCACGATCCCGGACCGGCCCGCTCGCCCGACCCCTTCGCCGCCATTCCCGGTGCCGATGACGACGTGCCGCCGTTCTAGCCGTCTCCCAGGAGAGCTGCATGAAGATCCTGCACACCAGCGACTGGCACGTCGGGAAGGTACTCAAGGGACAGGACCGGTACGACGAGCACGTGGCCGTGCTGGCCAGCATCGTGCGTTCGGCCAGGGACGAGGACGTCGATCTCGTCCTGGTCGCCGGTGACCTGTTCGAGACGGCGGCACCGACGGCGAAATCGCAGGGGCTGGTCATGCGGACCCTGCTCGCACTGCGCGAGGACGGCCGTGAGGTCGTCGTCATCGCCGGCAACCATGACAACCAGTCCCTGATCGAGGCGGTCTACCGGCCGGTGCTCGGCGAGATCGGGATGCATGTACTGGGCCTGCCGAAGCGGCCCAGTGCGGGCGGCCTGGTATCGCTGCGCACCAGGGCCGGCGCCGAGGTGAAGGTCGCGGCGCTGCCTTTCCTGTCGCACCGGTACGCGGTGCGCGCCGCCGAGGTGATCTTCCATGAGTTCGCCGAGCACGCGCTCGACTACGCGCAGCGGGTCGCCGAGATCGTGCGGCTGCTCACCGAGGGGTTCACCGACGACGCCGTCAACGTCGTCATGGCGCACGGCACGCTGCTCGGCGGCCGCCGCGGCGGCGGCGAGCGTGAGGTGCAGACCACCCTGGACTACGAGCTGCCGGCCAGCATGTTCCCGGCCAGCGCGCACTATGCGGCGCTCGGCCACCTGCACCGCCAGCAGGAGATTCCCGGGCCGTGCCCGATCTTCTACTCCGGTTCCCCGCTGCCGATCGACTTCGGCGAGGAGGCCAACGAGCCGGCCGTGCTGATCGTGACGGCCGAGCCCGGCGTGCGCGCGGACGCCAGGTCGGTGCCGGTTTCCGGGGCCCGCCGCCTGAGAACGCTGCGCGGGACGCTGGACCAGGTCATCGAGGAAGGGGAGCAGGCCGGTACGGCCTACCTGCGGGTGGTGCTCGCCGAGCCGGCCCGCGCCGGGCTGGGCGACCTGGTCAGGGAGAAACTGCCCGGCACCCTCGAGGTGCTGCTCGACGATGCGCACCGGCCCCGTCCCGGGGGCGATCCTGGCGGCCGGCCGAGCCGGGCCGGCCGCAGCCCGCTGGAGCTGTTCGGCGACTACCTGGCCGAGCAGAGCATGGCCGATCCGCGGATCCGCGCCATGTTCGCCGAGCTGCTTGACGAGGTCACCGGAGCCGAAGATTCCAGCCCGGCCGTGACGGAAGGAGCCTGATGCGCCCGCTGCGACTGCTTCTGGACGGGTTCGGCTCCTATCGCGAGCCAGCCGAGGCGGACTTCGCGGGCGTGGACTTCTTCGCCCTGGTCGGCCCGACCGGCGCGGGCAAGAGCACGGTCATCGACGGCCTGTGCTTCGCCCTGTACGGGACGGTGCCCAGGTGGGGGCGGGAGAACCTGATCGCGCAGGCGCTGGCCCCCGCCGCGAACTCGTGCCGGGTCTGCCTGGTCTTCGAGGCCGCGGGTCGGCGGTACGGCGTGGTCAGGGCGCTGACCAGGGACAAGAAAGGCCTGGTGCATACCAAAGAGGCCAGGCTGGAGCGGCTCGACCCGCAGGTGCCGGCCAGCGCTCCGCTCGCCGACCTGCTCGCGGCCAGCATCGAGGCGCTCGCCGAGGGACCCGACCAGGTCAAGTCGGCGGTGCAGGACATCCTGGGCCTGACCTACGAGCACTTCACCCAGTCCGTGCTGCTGCCGCAGGGGCGTTTCTCCGAGTTCCTGCACGCCAAGGCGGCCGACCGGCAGGACCTGCTGGTCGAGCTCCTCGCGTTCGGCGTGTACAACCTGATCGGCCAGCAGGCCCGCAGGCGGGCTGAGCTGGCCAGGGAACGGCTGCGGACAGCGCAGGCGGCCCGGCAGGGACTCGCTGACGTGAGCGCGGAGGCGGAGACCCTGGCCGCGGCCAGGGTGCAGGCGCTCGCGGAGCTCGCCGGCGAGGTGCAGGAGAAGCTGTCGGCGCTGCGCGGCCTCGCCGAGCAGGCCGGCCGGGCCGCGGAGCAAGCCAGGTCGGCCGCCGCCGATGCCGCCCTGCTGGCCGCCATCGGCGTCCCGGCCGACGTGGCGGGCCTGGCCATGCGGATCGGCGCTGCTGCCGGACTGGTCAGGGAGCGAACCGAGCACCGGGACAGCGCGGAGCACGCCGAGCTGGCGGCACAGCAGGCCCGTGACGCACTGCCCGATAAGACGCGCACCGAGCGACTGCGCGAGGCGTACGCCGAGCGCGCCGGGCTCCGGACCCGCCTGGAGCAGCAGGAACAGGCGCTGGCCGTCGAGCGCGCCGAACTGGATGCGCGATCGGCGGCGCTGACGTCCGCCGAGGCCAAACTCACCGGGGCCAGGCTGGAACTGGCCGCCACCGACCGGTCCCATGCCGCCGTCGCGCTGGCTCAGGACCTGACCGTCGGCGCCGACTGCCCGGTCTGCCTGCGGCCCGTCACCTCGCTGCCGCACCACCCGGTCCCGGCCGACCTGACGGCAGCACACGCCGCGGCCGACCGGGCCGCCAGCGCGGTGACGCAGGCCCGGGCCGCGCACGACCAGGCCGCCAGGGCCGCGGCCGTCGCGGGGCGGGATGTCGAGGAGACGCACCGCCAGCTCGCCCGGGTGTCGGCCGCGCTGGACGGCGCGCCGGGCGAATCCGATGTCCGCGCCTCGCTGGAAGCGATCGCCGGCGCGGACGAGCTGTTCGCCCGGGCTCAGCAGGCGGCCAGGGCCGCGCGCCAGGCGCTGGCCGGGGCCGAGAAGGAACGAGCGACCCTCGGCGAGGACGAGCGGCGGGCCTGGGCTGATCTCGGCACCGCGCGCGACTCCGTGGTCCGGCTCGGCGCCCCCGCCACGGCCGGCCAGGACCTGTCCGCGGCGTGGGACGCGCTCACCCGGTGGGCCAGGGCGCAGCAGGACGAGCGCCAGGCCCACCGGGCGGACCTCGACGCGGTGGCCGGCGCCCTGCACCGCGAGGTCACGGATGTGCAGGCCGCGCTGGCCGGGCAGCTGGCCGAGCACGGCATCAGCGGGATCTCCGATCCTGGCCGGTGCGAGGCCGCGGTTGCGACGCACCGGGAACGCGCGGCCAACCACCTTGCCGCCGTCCGCGCCAGCCGGGCCCAGGCCGGCGGACTTGACGAGCAGATCCGGGCGCACCGGGAGGAAGAGCAGGTCGCGACCATGCTGGGCCGGCTGCTGCGGGCGTCGTCGTTCGAGCGCTGGCTATGCGGCGAGGCGCTCGACTCGCTGGTGGCCGAAGCGTCGGCGACCCTGCTCGAGCTGTCCGGCGGGCAGTATCAGCTTGACCGCGACGAGCGCAACGACCTGTTCGTGATCGACTACCAGGACGCCGGGGCCAGGCGGCCGGTGCACACGCTGTCGGGCGGCGAGACGTTCCAGGCCTCGCTGGCCCTGGCTCTGGCGTTGTCCCGGCAGGTGATCGGTCTTTCCGCGGGCAGGCGCGACCTGAACTCGATGTTCCTCGACGAGGGCTTCGGCACGCTGGACGAGGACACGCTGGAGACTGTCGGAGCCACGCTCGAACGGCTGTCGGCCGACTCCGACCGCATGATCGGCATCATCACGCACGTGCCCGCGCTGGCCGAGCGCGTCCCGGTCCGGTTCGTAGTCAGCCGCGCGGGAACCACATCGACGCTGCGCAAGGAAGGCGTCGCGTGACCGCCGGGAGCGGGACCGTCTCGTTCACGGTCGACCCGTGGGATCCCGGCTACGGGATCGCGTTCGGCGACGAGCTCGAGGGCGGAGCGATCGCCGCATCGAGCGCCGAGCTGCAGCTGGACCTCGAGGTGCCGGCCGCGCAATGGCAGCCGCTCGATCCTGATCCGGCCCCCGCGCTGCCCGTCCTGGTGCTGTTCCTCGACGGCGTGCGCCGGATCGACGCGAGCATCTGGGTCCATGGCGGCGACCCGCAGCCCGGGCCGGGCATCGCCGCGTCGTACGCGGCCGGCATCGTGGCCTGCGACGGGGCGGCGCGCATCGCCGACGTTGCCGTCGAGCGCGGCCTGTTCACCGCCGCACCGGATGCGACCGACCTCGTGACCAGGTCCGCGCGGTACCCGGCGCGGCTCGCCGCCGGGCCCGGCGCCGACCAGCTGTCGCTCGCCCTCCAGCAGCGCCTCACCGACGCCGAAGTACAGCTCGCGCTGGCCTTCCGGGCCCGGCACCAGGCCGGTGACGATCTGCTCGTCGTCGACGGTCCATTGCGCGGGCGCACGCACCTGGACCGGACCGTCGGTTACGTCAAGACGCATCACGCGTCGTACCTGCCGGCCGAGCAGGCCGCGGTGGTAGCCGCCCTGCGGCCCGGCCAGCGGACGCCCGCGTTCACGATGGGCACCTCCTGGCGCCGCAGCTCGTGGTATCTCCAGCTGCCTGGCAGCGCCGGGGCACCCTGGTCCGGAGTAGTCCGGCTGGAGTGCTCGGCTGACCTGCCCGCCGCCGCCGTCAGCGCGCTCGCCGACCTGACCGCCCGGGTGCTGCCCCCGCTGGCCAGCGTGCCGCACAAAGACCCGCGGGCGCCGCAGAACCTGGTTCCCATCGGCGGCCTCGAGCGCGAGCTGCGCCGCCGGCTCGGCGATCAGCAGCTGCTGTACCGGGGCCTGCGCGTCGCGGCGATGGCAGGCCGGCCACCCGGGTAGCTGGGTGGCCGGGTAGACGTACCTGGCCCGACCCGCCAGGATGGGGCCAGGCGGGGAAAGGGGCGGGACATGACTATTCCGACGGCGCCATTCGCGTGGGAGGACCTGGGTAAGTACAAGGCCGAAGGGCGGTTCCTTGACGGCTACCCGGACGATCAGCGCACGTTCTTCGCGCCACGTGACAATGTCCATGGCCTGCTGGTGGCGCTGCTGGGTACCGCACAGCACTCGATCGTGGTGAACATGTTCGGCTACGACGACGACGAGCTGAACAAGATCATCCACGCCAAGCTCGCGGACGAGAAGGTCTACGTTCAGATGAGCCTGGACCGGAGCCAGGCCAGTGGCGTGCACGAGAAGCAGATCCTGGCCCAGTGGCAGAACGACGCTTTCGGCAACAGCATCGCGATCGGCACCAGTTCGGTCCATAACGCGATCTCGCATCTGAAGATCGTGATTATCGACGGCGTCTTTACCGTGAAAGGGTCGACCAACTGGTCCCTGTCCGGCGAGCAGTACCAGGACAACGAGCTGACGCTCAGCCGCAATGCCGTGATCGCGGCGGAGACCCGCGCGATTCTCGACCTTAACCACGACTTCATGCTCAAGCAGATGGTCGGCACGAAACTGGACGTCACCAAGCTGCTGGCCAGCAAGGCGCCAGCGGCGATGCCGCCCGCGCCGCCTGCGCCAGCCCCGGCCGCGCCGCCGCCGCCGGCCTGACGTCAGCGGGCCGGATCGGTGTCCCTCAGCCGACCTGGCGTCCGGCCAGCCTGGCGCACGAGGACGGCTCCCGCAGCAGCGGGCCGTCGGTCCGGGCCAGGAACTCACGGTAGCTGTCCGGTGCCTTGTTCGGCTGCCGGACGTGCCGGTCGGGAGCGAGGGCCAGGATGGCCGTCCGGCGCTGCCAGTAGTCAACTTCACGCACGAAGTCCGCTACCGCCGTAGCTGCCTGCCCGATCGCTCGCGCTGCCTGCCGTGCCCTGCTCATTGCCGAACCTTCTCCCCGGTGCCCTGACCAGATCGTTGCTTACCCTGCAAGCGATACTCGCGGTAAGAGCCGGGGAGCCGCATCAGGCAAATGCCTTAAGTCCCAGGTGCCGGGGGGCTTAGCGGAAAGCCCCCCGGCGGGCGCTCACTGGTACGAGATCATGACCGGCTTCGGGACGTTGGCCATCGTCTGCCGCGGACTGAACGTCGGGTGATCCTTGACCAGGAAGTTCTTCCAGCCGAAGAACACGCCAGCTGGTGCGTTCCTGGTGACGGCCTGCCAGGTCTGGAGCTTGTCCTCGGGCGTGCCCTGCCCGTCCATGTGGATGACGATCGCGAGGTCGTCATGGCGGGTGTCGAGCCGCTGCTCGTCGCTGATCATCGACAGCCTGAACTGGTGCAGGACGAGCAGCTTCTGCGGCAGGTGATACCGCGCCGTGAGACCAGCCAGCCAGCGGATGACGCCGTTGACCTCGCTGATGGCCACGCTGCCGATCTGGCGCAGCGGCAGCTGGCCAGGCTGGAGCTTCCATTCCGGGTCAAGAGCCAGCCCGACACCAGGCAGCCGCAGCAGTGACCGGTACCGCCGGGCCTGAGCGAGCAGGCTGGCCCGGCCCGGCTGCAAGTCAAGGACGACGTACATGCCTGCCTGGGTCGCCCGCCGGACCCAGGGGCGGAGCGAGGACACCGCGGACTCGTAGGAGTAGCTGCGGTCCGGTGCCGGACTGGCCTGGGCGACGGTGGCGATGATCTCGAAGGTCGGCAGCACCGGCACGCTGCTCAGCGGCCGGTAGGCGGCGGCGATCCGGCGGATCCTCGCGATACTCGCACTCAGGCTCTGCTCGCCCAGTGCTCCGAGCGCTGGCGTGCCCGGATAGCCATAGAGGGCGAGCAGCCGGTGCATCGGGAACAGAACGTCTCCGCCGCCGGGCAGCTGCACTCCGGTGGCGGCCACGGCGACGCGGGCGGCCAGCAGCCGGGTCGGACCGAAGCCGGCGCCGACCGCGATGACGTGCTGGGGCCGGGCCGCTGACAGCGCCGAGATGGCCGATGGGTCGGCCCGAGGGTCGAAGCCAGCGACGGTGATGACCTGCACCCCGGCGGCGCGGGCGGTGGCCACCGCGGCGGTCGTGCCCGCATTCGTGTAACCGCGATGGACGAGCATCACCACATTGCTAAGCGGGACGGGCGCCCCTCGGTGCGGTAGCGCGGTCGCTGCCGTGATCACCTGGAGCGACGGCAGTTCGGCCGACAGCAGGGCCCGGCCCACGCCGACGTCGAGCACGGCCCGAGCCGCCAGCGCGCGGGTTTGCGTTCGCAGCACGACGCGCGCCGCCACGGTGGTCGCCGCACGCTGCCGCCTCGGCGAGAGCAGCAGGAGCGGCGCGTGCGCGCGGTCCGCCCGGCCTGCTGCGCTGGCCAGGTCGGCTTCCCGGTCCGCGTTCGCGACCACGACGAGGGGAGAAGAAGCGAACAGCCGCCGGGCCGCGCTGGCGGCGACGACGTCGGGCGGTCCGGCCAGCACCGACGTCGCCACCCCGGGCGGACGGGTGACCGCCGCCAGGCTGACGCTGGGCGGCAGGGCATGGGCCGGCCCGCAAGCCGCGGCGCCGGCCGCGAGCGCTGAGGCAGCCAGTGCCGATGCGGAGGAGCGCCGTATTCGGTGGCGGCCAGCTTGCGTCGCCGGCCGAAATGCCACGCGGTCGCGTCCGGTCGTCTGCATGCGCCATGTCCAGAGCATCGGATTTCTCCCCCGTGAGATCCCATCGCTCGTGCGGCGTACCTCCGTGGCCGCCCAGGACAGCCACGCGGTTGAATAGTAGCCAGGCCGAAAAGGATGCCGGAGGCTTTCAGCGCTAAATAAGCGAGAAGCTGCGCGGGTATTTCAGTGCGAGAGCGAAACGCAACTCAGATCGCGGCAATATCGGTAAATGCGCCAAGGCGGCGTCATTTTGGCCGCCTGGCAGGGCAGCATTTCGTGCTGGGCTGATGATGGCAACGTGGTCTTTGTCGAGCGGACCGAGCAGGTCACGTTGGCCCCGGGTGACGGTACCCGGCCGCACTCGGACCGCTCGGATCCGGCCGCATCGCGTGCCACCGGACGCGATCCGCGCGAGGGCTGAGCTCATGCTCCCCTGACGCCTGGATCGCTTTCGTGGTGGCCGGCGGACCCGGTGATCTGAGCGCGCGGCCGGCCGGCTGATGGCCGGCCGCGCGCCTTTCTGATCCGCCCGGATTATCCCGTGACGCCCAGCTGGAAGTGGAAGTAACCGACGTGGAAGGCGAGGTTGAACCCGCCGAAGTGATGGATGACCAGAGCGGCGAGGATGATGAGCAAGATCGCCACTAGGAACCAAAACAGCCACCAAAGGAGGGCCGGCACACTGCTTCTTATACTCATGGCGCGCCAACTGCCCCCGAACGGCCAACGTATGCCGGCAATCGTTGCAGTCCTCGCATCCCTCGCATCCCTCGCATCTCTCGCGTGCCTGACGGCGGACGGGACAAGCCGTGGGCCTGCGTCGCTTACTGACGGCGCGAGAACCGTGCGGGTTGCGGGAAGTCCGTGCGGGTAGCGAGAGGTCATGGCCGTGCAAGCACGCGAGACCGAGATCAAGTACGAGGCCGGAGCCGATGTCCCGTTGCCGGCCTTCGACCTCCTGCCCCAGGTAGCCGGCACGCGCCGGGCAGCCAGCGAGCAGCTCGATGCCGAATACTTCGACACCGCCGACCTGCGCCTGATCAGGGCCGGGATTACGTTGCGCCGGCGACGGGGCGGTCATGACGCGGGCTGGCACCTGAAGCTTCCCGCCGGGCCGCACACCAGGCGCGAGATCCGGCTGCCGCTCGGCCGGTCCCGTACCCGCGTTCCAGGCGAGCTCGCTCGGCTGGTCCGGGTGCATAGCAGGGGCGAAGACCTCAAGCCGGTGGCCATGATCAGCACTTCGAGGCGGCGGCTGCTGCTGATCGACGGCTCGGGCCAGTCGCTCGCAGAGGTGGCGTCCGACGACGTAACGGCCCGGGCCCTCGGCGACGCACCGCGAGAGTCGCGGTGGCACGAGGTGGAGGTCGAGCTGACCGGCGGGGGCCAGGACGTTCTCGTCGCCGCGGACAAGCTGCTGCGCCGGTCCGGCCTGAACCGGTCCGGCCAGTCCGCCAAGCTTGCGCGTGCGCTCGGACTTCCGCCGCCTGCGCAAAGCCCGCCGCCCGGCCCGTCGGCGACGGCCGGCCAGGTACTGCAGGCCTACCTCGGAGCGCAGCTCGCGATGCTGAAGACGCTCGACCCGATGGTGCGCGGGAGCGAGCCCGATGCGGTGCATCAGATGCGGACGACGATCCGGCGGCTGCGCAGCGCGCTGCAGGTCTTCGCTCCGTTCTTCGCTGATCCAGTCGCCGCTGATCCGGTCGCCGCGGATCCGGTCGCCGCCGGCTCGGTGAGCGACTCGCTGGCCGACGAGCTGCGCTGGCTCGGCGCGGTGCTGGGCGAGGCGCGCGACGCGGAGGTTCTCGCCGCGCACCTGGCTAAGCGAGCCGGCCAGCTGCCGGAGGAGCAGATGATCGGGCCGGTCATGGGCCGGGTACTCGGCCATTTCGCCCGGATCGGCGCCGAGGCCCAGGCCGGCGTGCTGGCGGCGCTGGACTCAGCGCGGTACTTCGCCCTGCTCGACCGGCTCGACGAGCTGACTGCCGAGCCGCCGCGGACAGGCCTCGCGGCCCGCGCGGCCACCGACGCCCTTCCGGCCGCCGTGCGGAACGCCTACGGCACGACAAGCCGCCGGATGAAGCAGGCCCGGCGCGCGCCGGCCGGCGAAGGCCGCGACAATGCCCTGCACCGGGCTCGCAAGGCGGCCAAGCGCGCCCGCTACGCAGGCGAGGCGGTCGTGCCTGCCTTCGGCCAGGAGGCCAGTAACTTTGCCCGGCAGATGAAGCGGCTGCAGTCCGTGCTCGGCGATCATCAGGACGCTGTCATCGCCCGGCGGACCGAGCGCGAGCTCGGCATGAGCGCGCACCTGGCCGGCGAGAACGCGTTCAGCTACGGCGTGATGTACGAGCGCGACGACCAGGCGGCGGCCGCCCTGCAGAAGCACGCCAGGCGCACGTGGCGGAAGGCGTCCCGGTCCCGCTACCGCCGCTGGCTGCGCTGAGCTACCCCTGCCCGGCAGCCGCTATCCCGGCCCGGCAGCCGCTCTCCCGGCCCGGCAGCCGCTACCACGGCCCGCCCCGGATGTTCTTACCGCAGTCCTTGACCTGCTCGCCCGCCTACATACCGGCCGGCGAGCAGGCCTCCGGGTACGAAGGACATGGCCGCCGGTTACCCCGCGATCTCCTGCGCAATCATCGGCGCCCTGGCCTGCGGTGATCATCGGCGGCCCGGGTGATCTTGTTTGACATCGTCGTTCGGGGTGAGGGAACGGATCATGTTCGAGCAGCAGGCAAGCGGGGAGCGGGACGGCGGCCGCTCACGGCAGGAGGCTGATGCCTCCGCAGCGTAAGGCCCCGGTGGTGGCGATCGCCAACACCCTGCCGATCCGGCACGGCGACGACGGCTGGGAACTGTCGCCGGGCGGGCTGGTGACCGCGCTCCGGCCGGTGATGGAGACCCGGAGCGGGGCCTGGGTCGGCTGGGACGGCGGAACCAAGGGAGTTCCGGCGACGCTGCCTGCCCTGGAGACCAGCCTGCGGCCGATCAGCCTGTCCAGCGCCCAGGTGCGTCAGTATTACCACGGCTTCGCCAACGCGACGCTGTGGCCGCTGCTGCACGACGCGATCGAGAAGCCGCGGTTCGAGCGCAGCTGGTGGCGTAGCTACCGAGATGTCAACGCCACCTTCGCCGACGCCGCGGTCGGTGCGCTCGGCCAGCGCCAGGGTGCTCTCGCGTGGGTGCATGACTATCACCTGACGCTCGTACCGGGGCTGATCAGGCAACGCCGCCCCGATCAGCCGATCGGCTTCTTCCTGCACGTGCCCTGGCCCGCGCCGGAGATCTTCGGCCGGCTGCCGTGGCGTGAGGAAATCCTGCTCGGCATGCTGGGCGCCGATGTCATCTCGTTCCACGCCGAGCGGTACCGGGAGAATTTCGTGCGGGCCTGCGCCCGGCTGCTGACCGGCCGCGGCGTCTCGGTGCACGGGTCGGCAGTCGTCCTGCCTGACCAGCGGCGCGTCTCGACGACCACGGCACCGATCTCGATCGACACGGCAGAGTTCAGGCGGCTGGCGACCGACCACGCGACGGTCAGCGAGATCGAGGGACTGGCGGAGCAGTTCGAGGGCCGGACCCTGCTCCTCGGCGTCGACCGGCTCGACTACACCAAGGGCATTATCGAGCGGCTGCTGGCCGTCGAGGACCTGCTCGGGCGCTGTCCCGATGTGCGGACGAAGATCGCGTTCCTCCAGGTGGCGGTGCCCAGCCGGGACAACGTGCCCGAATACCGGAGCCTGCGGCACGCCGTGGAGGGCCACATCGGCCGGATCAACGGCCGGTTCACCGAGCCAGGCTCGGATGTTCCCGTGCACTACCTGCACCGCAGCCTGCCCGCCCAGCAGCTAGTGGCCTACTATGCCGTGGCCGACGTGATGCTCGTGACGCCGCTGATCGACGGCATGAACCTGGTGGCCAAGGAGTACGTCACCGTCCAGCACGCCCGCAAGGGCGCCGGCTCGATGCTCCTGAGCGAGTTCGCCGGAGCCGCCTGGGAGCTGCCCGAGGCCATCGCGTGCAACCCGTTCGACGTCGAGGGCCTGTCCCTGCGGATCGAGCACGCGCTCGGGCTCTCCGCTAGCGACCGGCGGGCCGCGATCACTGCCATGGCCCGGCATGTCGCCGAGCATGACGTGCACCGCTGGGTCGCCGGCCAGCTGTCCGATATCGGCTCCGGCTAGGGTGGTAGTCGTGACGGATCTGGCCGACGTGGCGGGCCGGCCGGAGTACGCCGAACCTCCGGTGCCTGCCTTCCTGTTCGACCTGGACGGCACGCTGATCGACAGCGTCTACCAGAACGTCATCGCCTGGCGGAACGCGCTGGCCAAGCTCGACATCGAGCTGTCGGTCTGGCGGATTCACCGCCGGATCGGCATGAGCGGCGGGCTCTTCGTCTCGGCACTGCTGCGTGAGACCGGGCGGTCGCTGTCGGAGCAGGACATCGAGCGCCTGCAGCAGGATCACGCCGCCGAGTACCTGGCTCAGATCGACTCCGTCCGGCCGCTGCCCGGAGCCCCGCAGCTGCTCGCCGCGCTGACCGCGCACAAGGTGCCATGGGCGATCGCGACCAGCGGGCGGGCCGTGATGGCACGTCAGTCGCTGAAGCTGCTCGGCGTAGGCGACGACGCGCCCATGGTGACGCGCGACATGGTCAGGCACGCCAAGCCAGATCCCGACCTGTTCCTGGCCGCCGCCGCGCTGCTGGGCGTCGATCCGGCCCAGGCCATGGTGGTCGGGGACAGCGTCTGGGACCTGCTCGCCGCCCGGCGCGCCGGGGCGCTCGGCATCGGCCTGCTGTCGGGAGGTTATGGCCGCGAGGAACTGGAGCGGGCAGGCGCCTACCGTGTCTACGCCGACCCCGCCGACCTGCTGGTGCACGCCGACGAGGTCGGCATCCGCAACATCGCCGGGGCTGGCCAGGCTCAGCCGATGTGACGGTGCACGTTCTCCGCCTTGGACGGCCCCGGCTCGGCCGCGGAAATCCAGGGACCGGGCAGTGACGGGTCGATGATGCCCTGCTCGAGCCAGGTGTACCGGCCGCTGAGTACCTGCCGCGCCAGCGTGACGTCGGCCGAGTCGGTGTTCCGCCACAACTGGCTGAACCGTTCCTCGGCCCGCAGCCTGGCCTGGGTGCAGAACACGTCAGCTAGCTCGTGCGCGACTGCGGCCCGGCTCGTGCCCGCCGCGACCTTGGCATCCATCTGCGCGCGGACGCAGACCGCGCTCATCGCGAACAGCTCGGCGCCGATGTCGACGATCCGGCCGAGGAATCCCTGCTTGCGCTCGAGGCGCCCCTGCCACCGTCCCATCCCGTAGAAGGTCACCCGGGCCAGCTTCCGGCTGGCGCGCTCGACATAGCGCAGGTGAGCCGCGAGCGGGCCGAAGTCGCTGTAGGCACCGGGCCGCTGACCCTGGCCGGTGACCAGCGTGGGCAGCCACCTGGCATAGAACTGCCCGGCCTGCGCGGCCGCGCGGGCGCGGCGCGCGGCGGGCAGCTCGGAGTCGATCACGTCACCGGCCGCCGACAGGTGGGCGTCGACCGCCTCGCGGGCAATGAACAGCCGCATGATCTCCGAGGATCCCTCGAAGATCCGGTTGATCCGCATGTCCCGCACCATCTGCTCGGCAGGCACGCCGCGCTCTCCGCGCGCGGCCAGCGACTCGGCCGTCTCGTAGCCACGGCCGCCCCTGATCTGCACCAGCTCGTCCACGATGATGCTGCCCATCTCGGAGCAGTAGAGCTTGGCGATCGCGGCCTCGATCCGGATGTCGTTCCGCTTGTCGTCGGCGAGCTGGCTGGACAGCTCGACCACGGCCTCGAGTGCGTAGGCGGTGGCGGCGATGAACGAGATCTTCTTGGCCACGGCTTCGTGCTCGCCGACCGGCCGGCCCCACTGCACTCGCTCGCCGGACCATTCCCTGGCGATCTTCAGAGCCAGCTTGCCGGCCGCGGCGCAACTGGCAGGCAGCGACAGCCTGCCGGTGTTGAGCGTGGTCAGGGCGATCTTCAGGCCCTGACCCTCCTGACCGATCCGGCTCGCCGCCGGGACGATGACGTCATGGAACCTGGTCACCCCGTTTTCCAGGCCACGAAGGCCCATGAAGGCGTTACGCCGCTCGACGGTGATTCCGGGCGCACTACCCTCGACCACAAAGGCGCTGATCCCGCCCCGGTGCCCGTCGCTCTTCGGTACCCGTGCCATTACGACAAGCAGGTCAGCGACCACGCCATTGGTCGTCCAGAGTTTCACGCCGTTCAGTACGTACTCCGAACCGTCGTCGGAGGGCGTGGCCGTGGTGTTCAGCCGGGCCGGATCGGAACCCACGTCCGGCTCGGTGAGCAGGAACGCGCTGATCTCGCCCCGTGCACATCGGGGCAGATACTCCTGCTTCTGCTCGTCACTGCCGAACTCCGCCAGCGGCTGCGGAACGCCGATCGACTGGTGCGCGGACAGCAGCGCCGCGATCGCGGGTGATGCGGAGCCGACGATCATCAGCGCGCGGTTGTAGTACAGGTTGTTCAGCCCGAGGCCGCCGAACTCGGGGGCGATCTTCATGCCGAAGGCGCCGAGCGAGGCGAGGCCGGTGACGACATCATCGGGAATCAGAGCGTCCCGCTCGATCTCCGCGCCGCTGACCGAGGTCTCGCAGAACTCGCGTAGCCGAGTGCAGAACTCCTCGCCGCGGGCCGCGGCTTCCTCATCGGAACGCGGATGCGGGTGGATCAGGTCGAGCTGGAAGTCTCCGAGGAACAGCTGCTTGCCGAAGCTGGGCCGTTGCCAGCCGGCCTCCCGCGCCTCCTCCGCCGTCTTCCGTGCTTCGCGCTCGTCCACGTTGCGAACATGATCTGCCTGAGAAGTGCTCATGGAAGGTCCCGTCATGTGGTTGTCCCTGAGGACTTGCCCCGTTCTACCCGCCGGTAACACGACAGAGCCGATTGCATGCGGAATACCTAGGCGGCGCGAGGAGGTCCGTGGCTGCGGAGGGTGCGGGTCCGATCGGGGCTGACGGCTGTCGTGGTGCCGTCGGCGCTGAGAATCAGGGTCCAGCCCCACTGGTGGATGACGATGAGGTGGTGGAAGGTGCAGGTCAGCAGCAGGTTGCTGAGGCTGGTCGGGCCACCTTGGCGGCGGGGGATGATGTGATGCACCTGGCAGGCGGCCGGGGGCTGGTCACAACCCGGGAAGGCGCAATGGGTGTCGCGGAGGATGACGGCGCGGCGCAGGTGCGGGGGAATGGTGTCGGTGGCGGTGCCGACGTCGAGGGGGAGGCTGACGGAGGCGGCGGGGCCGGTGAGGCGGCCCGTGCGGAGGCGGGATGCGAGCCCGCCAGGCCCGGAGAGCAGGGCGATGGCGTTGCGGAGGATCAGCTCGCGGGCGTAGCCGGGTCCGGGTGGGGCTACGGCTGGCGGGCGGCCGGGGTCGGGGTTATCCGGCGGGCGGCCGGGGTCGGGGTTATCCGGCGGCCTGCCGGGGTCGGGGTTATCCGGCGGGCGGCCGCCGGCGGCTGGGCTGGCATGGCGGAGGAGTTCGGCGGCCAGGTGGTCCAGGAGGTCGTGGTCGACCAGGCCGGCGACGACGGGAGTGATGGTGGCGTCGCACAGGTCGCCGGGCGTGGCGTGGGGTCCGGGCCCAGTCCAGCCGCCGGGTGCGGGGCCGGTGAGGTTGAAAGGCCGCAGGCCTAGGATCCGGGTCAGGAAGTCCCGCTTGTTGTCGTCGGCCGGTGTGGCTCCGCCGGGCGCACCGCCCGCTTGGCCGCCACTGCCGTGGCCGGGCGCGGCGCCGGGCGGCGGGTTGAGAAACTCATCGAGATTGATATGAAGCTGGATCTTGGTGGGCTGTCCGGCCCGGTCGGGCAGGGTGCCGGCGGCGATCAGGCGGCGGCAGGCTTCTTCGAGTGCGTCGTGGTCGCGCTGCGGCTTGGTGCGGGTGTCCTCAGGGCCGGCCTTCTGGCCGAGGGCGTCGAGGATCGCTTGGAGCGCGGCGGCGCAGCGAGGGGTGAGGTCGCCGCGGAGGTGCCCGTGGCCGCGGTAGTGCAAATCCAGGCGAACCGACCGGCTGGATCCGTCGTCATTGCCGTCTTCGTCGGGCGCGGCGGTGCGACGGCGCAGTTCATCGGCCAGCCCGGCGAGGTCGGCTAGCTCGGCGCCGGCGGCGGCCGCCCCGAGCAGGATGATGTCGGCATCGGGGCGGGCGGCGGGCGGGAGCAGGTCAGTCCAGTCGCAGATCTGCCTGGCCCAGGAGGCGGAGATGCCAGCGGCGGCGAGGGCGTCGGCGACGGCGGGGTGGGCGGCCAGGCGGCGGCTCCAGGCCGTCGCGGCAGCGGCGGCCGCACCGGTGACCCGGGTCTGCCAGCGCAGCCAGGACCGGGACGAGCCGTGCCCGTCGTCCTCGTATCCGCAGCCGGCGCTGAAGGCGGCCAGGACCGTGGCGTGGGCGGCGGTCCTCACCGACTCGGCCTGTTCGAGACTGCGCAGGCAGTCCGCCTGCTCGGCGGTCGTCAGCGCGGTCGCGTCCGCGGTGGCGAGATAGGCCAGCGCGTCACGCAGCGCGGCTAGCGCCTGGCGCGTGTTCATCGGCCGCGCAGCAGGCGTGCCCGGGGCGCCCGGGACGCTGGAGCCGCCGGGAGCGCTGGAGCCGCCGGGAGCGCTGGAGGCGCCGGGCTGAGCGGGAACGCACATGCGCACCTCCTCGGAAGCGTGGCGGGGAACGGGGCGGAGCGGACGTCGGCGATGGCACAGTCAGGGGTCTCCCGGATCGGCCATTGTGGCTGCCCTTGGCGGGTGCGCTTTCGTTGCGGAAGAATCCACACCACGGGGAGGCAGCGGATCATGCCTGCGGAGGGCCGTGGCCGGGGCTGAACTCCCCTGAACGGGGACCACCAGCTACCTGTCTGCCTGACCGCTCCATCTCTCGCGGCCCCGGTCACGCCATCTCTCTCGAACAATCATTCGCATCATAACATCAGCCACTGACAACGTTGTCGGCCCAACCGGAGCCGGTGGCCCGTCGTTGCCCGGCCGACCCCGGGCATGACAGCATTCGGATCTGATGCCGGCCGGGTGGGGTGGCGACACATGCCGAAGTTCGACCAGGTGACGCGGGGCCAGCAGGCGATGTGGGCTCGTGGCGACTTTCACCGGATCGGAGTCTCCCAGCTCGTTGTCGGTGAGCTGCTGGTTCAGGCGCTGCACGTGCACGCCGGAGAGCAAGTACTGGACGTGGCCGCAGGAGCCGGGAACACGGCGCTCGCCGCAGCCCGGCGGTGGGCGGCGGTGACATGTACTGATTACGTACCCGACCTTCTGGAACACGCGGTCGCGCGGGCGGCGGTCGAGGGCCTGCCACTGCACACCGAGGTCGCCGACGTCCAGGCGCTTCCGTTCGCCGACGGCAGCTTCGATGTCGTGACGTCCACGTTCGGGGCGATGTTCGCGCCTGACCAGGAGGCAACCGCGAGCGAGCTCGTCCGGGTGCTGCGTCCCGGCGGCCGGCTCGGGATGGCGAACTGGACTCCGGACAGCTGGGTGGGCGCGCAATTCGGCCTCCAGGCCCGCTACCTGCCGCCTCCCGCCGGGGTGCCGGCGGCCGTGCGGTGGGGGACCCGGGACGGCATCGAGCACCTGCTGGCCGGACGGGTCGGCGACCTGCGCATCACGACACGTACCGTTGACTTCGTCCACCACAGCACGAGCAGCCTGTTCGAGCTGTTCAGGGACTGGTTCGGCCCGGTGGCCACGGTCGTGGCCCGGCTGGACCCCGGCCGGCTGGCCGCGTTCAGCCTGGACTGGCTCGCCATAGCCGATCAGCACAACGCCGCCGCCGACGGCACCTGCGAGATCCCGTCAGCCTACCTGGAGGTCGTCGCGGTCAAGCCGGCCTAGGCAGCGCCGGGCCGGCGGGGGCCCAGGCGGCCGGGGCTCAGGCGGACGGGGGTCAGGCGGTCGCGCCTATGGTGCCCGGGTCGCCGTCCTCGCTGGCGCCGGCCACGGCTCCGTCGACATAGGTGACGCTGTTCGCGGCGATGGCCGGGATCCGCGGACCCGGCAGCACGATGCCGGTGAGATTGAGCGGGTCCGCGGCCGAGATCTGGACGGGCTGGCCGGTGCGCGGCTGCTTGCGGACCGAGCGGAGCAGATCCACGGCGTCGGGGTGGGCGAACTGCTCGCCGCTGAATCCGGTCACGAACCGGCCGCCGCGAATCGTTCCCCTGGCTTCCATCCGCCGGAACGCCCAGAGCAGTTCCCGCCAGGACACGGCCAGGTTCTCCCTGACCACCAGGTCACGGAAGACTACACCCCAGCGGGCGGCAAGCTGCTCCGCCACCGCCTCGGCCAGTTCGTCCGGGTCGCCGTGGTCGGCGGGCGGCGGCAGCAGGGACCACCGCCCGGCCGAACCGCCCGAAGTGCCGCGCAGGCCGCGCCGGAGTCCGCGGGGCTGCGACGGCCGGCGGCTGAGGGCGCGGCTCAGCAAGGACCGGATCGCGCGGAAGCCGTCGGCGGTAATCAGCCCGCGCGCGACCCCGTCCCACAGGGCGTCGGTGATCTCCTCGGGCCGCAGGCCGGTCAGGGTGCCGAGATCGGGCCGGAACAGCGCGCCTCGCTGTCGCAGTGCTTCCAGGACCGCGCGGGTGCCGGGCGAGGCGGGTTCCGCCGGGGCCAGGTCGCCGCGGGCCGCGCGCAGCAGCCACGGCAGGTCGTCGCGGAGCGCCAGCGTGATCGGAGTGGCGCGAGAGGGCCGCCGACCGGTGCGCACTGGCCCCGGGCCGGCCGCGGCATCGAGCCCGGGAGCCGGCTCGGCCTCCGGCTCAGGTTCCCCGTCGCGGACCGACAGCCGTCCCCAGGACACCTGCCCCGACAGGCAGAGCTCGTCGAGCCATTCACGACGGTAGCCATCGACCCGCGCGGCCAGCACGGAGCGTTCCCAGGCGCCGGCGGCCAGCTCGAATCCCTGCAGCTGCTCGACCACGGCCAGCACGCCGAACCTGCCCTCGCGCTGACTGCCGGCAGTGACGTGCTGCCAGCGGAGCAGGAACCTGACGAAGTCCCGCGCGGTCACCGGCTCGATCTCGCGCCGTCGCCGCTCCCTGGAGTAGAGGTGGATCCGGGACAGCAGGCGCCTGGCGCAGTACTCCTCCTCGGCGTCGGGCGCGGTGAAGCGCCCGCTGATCGCGAAGCCTTCCTGCTCGAGCGCCGCGAGCCCGCGCACGATCAGCGGGCCAGCCAGCCCGGTCGCCCCGGCCAGCGCCGCGACCGTCGACGGGCCCCGGCATTCCAGGTGGCCGCGGAGCAGGGCCGCGGCCGCGGCGTCCTCGTCGACCGGGCTGGCCGGCACTGGGCTACTGGCCGGCACTGGGCTAGTCGGCACTGGCCTGCGGTGGCCGGGCTCGATCGGCGCGCCGGGGAACAGCGCCTCGATCGCCGGCCGCCGCTCGACCGCCGACCACAGCGGCCCCGCGGCCGTACGGACCTCGACGGCCCGGCCGGCGGCCACCAGCGCGGCGAACCAGGGTTCCCAGTCGGGCACTGGGCGCACCGCGATCAGGTTCGCGAGCACGTCGTGCAGCTCGTCGGGGTCGCGCGGGTCGGGCCTGACCTGCTCGGCGACTCGCGCGATCGCCGCCGGGTCGAGCCGGGCGAGCTCATGCGGCTCGACGGGAAGACCGCGCCGCAGCGGCACCGCCCTGCTGCGGCGCTCTTCCAGGGGCGCATCATCCAGATAGGTGAAGGGGCGCCCGTTGAGGATCTCGTGCGCCAGCACGGACGGCTCCGTGGTGTCCCTGACGATCACGCTGATCCGGCCGGCCTCGATGCCGGCGACCAGCTCCCGCAGCCCGGTGATATCCATCGCCTCGTGCAGGCAGTCCGCGAGTGTCTGGCGGACCAGCACGTGATCGGGGATCTCCATCGGGCCGGGCGCGACATTCTCCTGGCAGGCGGCCAGGGTCGGGAAGACCGCCGCCATCAGGTCATCGGCTTCCATCCGCTGGATGGCCGGCGGGTTCTTCTTCCCGCCCCGCATCCGGAGCACGGCCAGCGAGGTATTGAGGTTCCACCGCCAGCGGGCGGCGAACAGCGGCGAGGTGAGGACCGCCTGGCGGACGACCTCCTCGACGGTCCGCGAGGCGAGGAACTTCGGCACCCGCTCCAGTGGGAAGCTGTGCTGCGGCCCGAGCGACAGCAGGATCGCGTCGTCACTGGCGGCCGCCTGCAGCTCGAAATCGAAGGTCACGCAGAACCGCTTGCGCAGCGCGAGGCCGAGCGCGCGGTTGAGCCGGGCGCCGAACGGCGCGTGCCCGACCAGCTGCATCCCGCCGGCCTCGTCGAAGAACCGCTCGAGCACGATGGTGTCCATCGTGGGCAGCACCCCGAGCTGCGTCAGTGCCACGCTGAGGTAAGCCGCGATCGTCTCGGCGGCGGGCTGGCCGATCCCGCAGGCGGTCATCAGCCAGCCGACGGCCTGCTCCGGCCCGCCTGCCGCCAGCTCGGCGGCGATCGCCGACCTTAGCGAGCAGACTTCCTCGGACAGCTCGACGGTACGGCCGGGTGCCTCGCCGAGCCAGAACGGCACCGAGGGCGGCGCGCCGCGGGCGTCCTCGACCCGGACGACGCCAGGCTCGACCCGCCTGATCCGCCACGAGGTAGTCCCGAGCAGGAACACATCCCCGGCCATGCTCTCTATCGCCCAGTCCTCGTTGACCGTGCCGACCAGGACGTTGTCCGGCTCGGCCAGTACCCGGAAGTCGCCGAGCTCGGGGATGGCACCGCCCGAGGTGAGCGCGGCGAGCCGGGCCCCCCGCCGTCCCCGCAGCCGACCGTTGACCTGATCCCGGTGCAGGTAGGCGGCGCGGCGACCACGGCCAGTGCGGATTCCGTCGCTGACCAGCTCGGCGACGTCCCCGAAGTCCTGCTCCGACACGGACGAGAACGGCGCCGCGCCGCGGACCAGTGCGAGCAGGTCGTCCTGCTGCCAGTCAGCGGCCGAGCACTCCGCGACGATCTGCTGGGCCAGGATGTCGAGCGGGCAGGACGGGATGACGAGCGCGTCCAGCCGTCCCGCCCGGGCGCCGCGGAGCAGCGCGGCGCACTCGACCAGCTCGTCCCTCGTCGTGGGGTAGAGCCGCCCGGCGGGCACGCCGCTGGTGGTGTGGTTGGACCGGCCGACCCGCTGCAGGAAGGTCGCGAAGCTGCGCGGGGAGCCGATCTGGCAGACCAGCTCGACCGGCCCGATGTCGATGCCGAGCTCGAGGCTGGCCGTGGCGACCAGGGCGCGCAGGTCACCGCTGCGCAGCCGGGCCTCGACCCGCTGTCTGCGGTCCCTGGACAGGCTGCCGTGGTGCGCGGCGACCTGGCCGTCACCGAGCCGCTCGCCCAGCTCGTGTGCGACCCGCTCGGCCATCCGCCGGGTGTTGACGAACACCAGCGTCGTCCGGTGCCTGATGACGTGCGCGGCGATCAGGTCAAGGATCTCGGCCATCTGCTCGGCCGGCGCGACGGCGCCAAGCTCGTCGCCGGGCAGGTCAAGGCCGAGGTCGAGCTCGCGGCGGTGGCCAGCGTCCACGATCGAGCAGCGCGGCGAGCCATCCGCCGCCGACCGGTCCTCGCCCGCTCCGATCAGGAGCCTGGCCACGGCCTCGATCGGACGCTGGGTGGCCGACAGGCCGATCCGCTGCACCGGCTGTGCGGCGACGTGCGCGAGCCGCTCCAGCGTCAGGGTCAGATGGGAGCCTCGCTTGTTCCCGGCCACGGCGTGGATCTCGTCCACGATCACCGTGCGGGCCGCGGTCAGCATGGCCCGGCTGCGCTCCGCCGTGAGCAGCAGGAACAGCGACTCGGGCGTGGTGATCAGGAAGTCCGGCGGGCGCTTCAGCATGGCCGCCCGCTCGGCGGCTGCCGTGTCGCCGGTCCGCACCGCGACCCTGATCGCGGGGGCGGGCAGCCCGAGTTCGGCGGCGACCTCGGCGATCTCGGCCAGCGGCCGCTCCAGGTTCTGCCAGATGTCGACGGCCAGCGCCTTCAGCGGCGAGACGTAGACGACCTGCGGCCCGGCGGCTGGCACTGGCTCGGCTGGCACTGGCTCGGCTGGCACTGGCTCGGCTGGCACTGGCTCGGCTGGCACTAGCTGGGCCGGCCCTGGTTCAGCTAGCTCAGCCAGCACGGTCGCCTCGTGCGCCCGGTAGATCCGGTCGATGCAGACGAGGAAGGCGGCGAGGGTCTTGCCCGACCCGGTCGGCGCGGCGATCAGCGTGTGCCTGCCCGCAGCGATCTCGGCCCAGCCCGCAGCCTGCGGCTCGGTCGGCCCGGCGGGGAACCGCCGGGCGAACCAGGTCCGCACGGCCGGGTGGAACGACTCAAGCACCAGGTCAGATTATGTCAGGGCACCGACAGTCACGGCGTTCACGTTGACAGCCGACCGAAATGGTGGGAACGTAAGCGCTTAACTACGTAACCGCTTACGTAATTGGTTGCGAATTTGCCCCGCTCGATTCGAGGGACCCGTGGCTGACCGGTCGACGATCTACGAGGTCGCTCGGCGGAGCGGCGTCTCCACGGCCACCGTGTCCAGGGTGATGGCCGACGGCACCGGGTTCTCCGCCGCCACCCGCGAGCGGGTCAAGGCGACCGCGGCCGAGCTTGGCTGGGTGCCGAGCGGGTCAGCTCGCGGTCTCGCCTCGCGGCGCACCGGGATCGTCGGCCTGATCTTCCCCGACCTCGGCCAGTCGGGGGACGCGGAGGAAGAGTCTCCGCTGTACGTCGACCAGGTCATCCGCGGCGCCGAGCGCGCGGCGACCTCGGTCGGCGACGCCGTACTGATCGCCGCGACGTCGACCGTGTCCGGCCGTGACCTGGCCTTCTCCGTGGCGGGCAAGGTCGACGGGCTGGTCATCCTGGCCCGTAGCCTGCCGGACGACGACATCGTGGCGCTCTCGCGCAGCGTCCCGGTGGTCCTGCTGGCTACCTGCCTGGCCCGCAGCGGCCCGGATTTCGTCGGCCCGGACTTCGTGGGCGCCGACAACCGCGGCGGATCGCGGGCCGTTACCGCGCATCTGATCGCCGGGCACGGCCACACCGATCTGGCTTTCCTGGCCGGCCCCGCGGGCTCGCCGGACTCCGAGGAGCGCTTCGCCGGCTTCTGCGCGGCGCTGCGCGGCGCGGGCCTGCCCGCGCCTGCCGCGCCCGCGGCCACCGGCTTCTTCACCGAGGCAGGCGGTGAGCACGCGGTGCGGGAGCTGATCGCCGGCGGCCGGCACCCGCGCGCGATCGTCTGCGGCAACGACGAGATGGCGCTCGGCGCGCTGACCGCGCTGCGGGCCGCGAGGTTGCGGGTGCCCGCCGACGTCGCGGTGACCGGGTTCGACGACATCGCCGCGGCGCGGCGGGCCACGCCCGCCCTGAGCACGGTCCGCCAGCCGATGCGGGAGCTGGGCGAGCGCTCGGTGCGGCTGCTGCTCGACCGGATCGCGGCCCCCGACACGGCGCGGCAGTCGGTCGTGCTGCCCACCGAGCTAGTGACCAGGCGCAGCTGCGGCTGCGCGAGCCGGGCCGCGAGCGGGCCCAACCGCGCCCTCATCGCCGCGAGCGGGCGGTGAGCGACGTGAGCAGCCGGGCTAATGACCTCAGCACCGCGCCAGGCGCGAGCCGGCGCGGGGGAGCACCCGGGCCGAGCTCGCCCGACGAGGCCGTGCGCGCCGACTGGGAGCGCCGGATCTACCGGCGGCTGGCCGATCCCGCTGGCGTCGACGGGACGCTTGCGCTGCCCGCCCCGACCGGGCTGCGGGCCGAGCCGCGGGTCGGTCACGCCCGCCTGAGCTGGGACCGGGTGCCGGGTGCGGCCGGCGACGTAGTCGAGCGGACCGAGGCCGGGTGCGCGCCGGAGATCGTGCGGCACGGCGGCAGTGACGTGCCGGCCGTGCCTCGGCCCGCCGTTCGCCGATACCGGGCTCGCGGACGGGCCGGAATACACCTACCGGGTCGGGGCCGTGACCGGAGCCGAGTACCCGGTGTGGTCCTGGTCCGAGCCGGCCAGCACGCGAACGGCGCCCGGTCCGGCGGGACCGGTCACGGTTGACGTGGATGCGTCATCGGATCGCGGACAAGTCGACCGCGTGTGGCGGATGGTGGGCTCGGAACGCCTGTCGCAGCTGCGGCTCGGCAGCGGGCCCGGCGGCGACGCGTCGGCCGGCCAGATCGCGGCCGAGTTCGCCGAGGCACTGCGGCTGGCGCACAAGGACCTCGGAGCGCAGGTCGTGCGAGCGCACGCGATCCTGCACGACGACAACGGCGTCGTCGAGGCCGGCCCGGGCGGAGTCCTGACCTTCGATTTCGCCCGGGTCGATGCCATCTACGATCAGCTGCGCGAGATGGGCCTGCGGCCGGTCGTCGAGCTGTCCTTCATGCCAGCCGCGCTGGCCAGGGATCCCGGCCAGACGGTCTTCACCTACGGCGGCATCATCTCGCCGCCCAGGGACTGGTCCCAGTGGCGGCTGCTGGTCAGCGAGCTGGCCGCCCACCTGGTCGGGCGGTATGGCATCGACGAGGTGGCGCAGTGGTCGTTCGAGGTGTGGAACGAGCCGAACCTCGAGGTGTTCTGGCCCGGCACCCGCGAGGAATACCTGCGCCTGTACGACGAGGCGGCGCTCGCGATCAAGGGGGTCGACCCGCGGCTTCGCGTCGGCGGGCCGTCCACGGCCGCGGGTGAGTGGATCGAGCCGCTGGCCGCGCACGCGGCCGCGACCGGAATCCCGCTCGACTTCGTGACCACGCACACCTACGGCAACCTGCCGCTTGACCTCGCGGCCGGCGCTGCGGCGGCACGGCCTCGGCGCGCTGCCGATCTGGTGGACCGAATGGGGAGTCGGCTCGACCCATTTCGGGCCCGTCCACGACAGCCCGATGGGCGCGCCGTTCGTGCTGAGCGGACTGCACAGCGCCCAGGGCCGGGTCGACGCGGTGGCGTACTGGGTGATCAGCGACCATTTCGAGGAGCTCGGGCGACCTCAGCGGCTGTTCCACAACGGCTTCGGCCTGCTCACCGTCGGGAACCTGCGCAAGCCCAGGTACTGGGCCGTGCACCTGGCCGAGAACATGGGCGACCAGGTGCTGGCCGTGCGCTCGGGCGGCGACGGCGCGGACACGCTGGTGCAGGCCTGGGCCACCAGGCACGAGGACGGCACCATCGACGTCCTGGTCTGGAACGGCACCATCAACGTGGCCCTGATGGCGGGCGAGCCGCGGCTGGACCGCCAGGTCAGCCTGCAGGTCAGCGGCCTGGACGGCCAGCTGTACCAGGCCCGGCTGGCCCGCGTCGACGAGCGGCACTCGAACATCGTCGCCCGGTGCCCGGCCGACGTGCCGTGGCCGGACGATGCGCTGTGGGCCCGGCTGCGCGCCGCCGACGAACTGCACGAGGAGCGGCTGCCTGACGTCACGCCCGACCGTGGCGCGGCCAGCTTCGGCTTCCAGCTGCCCATGCCGGGCATCGCCCGGATCCGGCTGTCCGCCGCAGGACGAGGAGGACCACGATGACACACCACCCGACCCGGCCAGCTCGAAGGTGGAATCCCCTTCTCGTCGTCGTGACCGCGGTCGCCTCGGTCCTGGTCGCGCTGCTGCCGGCGGTTGAAGCGCGGGCCGGAGCGGCGGCTGAGGCGCCACGGCACGGGGTGGCCGCCTACTCCGGGCTGTCGGCGCCCCAGCGCGCCGACCTGATGTCCATCGCCCGTGACACCTGGAAGTTCTACGGCGCCGACGTCGACCCGGCGACGAGCCTGCCGATGGACAATCTCACGTTCGCCGGCGGCTCCACGGCGCCCACCAGCTACGGCCGGTACACGTCCGCCGCCAACATCGGCGTGTACCTGTGGGCCGTAGTGGCGGCCAGGGACCTGGGCCTGATCAGCACGCCGCAGGCGGTGACCAGGGTCAGGGCCACGCTCACCGAGGTCTCGCAGCTCAAGCGGTTCGACGGATTCCTGTACCAGTGGTACGACACCACCACCGGCGACGTGATCAGGAATCCGGGGGACATCGACTGCTCGACCGAGACGACCCCCACGTTCGACAACTGCTACTTCGTCTCCAACGTGGACAACGGCTGGTACGCCTCCGGCCTGATCGTGGTCCGCCAGGCGCTGCCGCAGCTACGGTCGCTGGCCAGCAGCCTGATCGCGCCGATGGACTTCTCGATCTTCTATGACAACCGGCCCGAGACGCACTGCAACGTGAACCCGGCCATCGCCGGGAACCAGCCGACTGGCCAGATGTACGGCGGCTACTATGCCGGCCTGCCACCGGACCAGGGCGACAACTGGACGCACTACTACCACAACGGCGCGTTCTACAGCGACCCGCGGATCTCCGCCTACATCGGGATGGGCCTGCACCAGATGCCAGGCAACGTGTGGTGGCGCAGCTGGCGGGTGCTGCCGCCGCCCGCGCCGTTCTCCGACTGCCTGACCTCCGACCCGGACTTCTCCTGGCAGGGGCAGTGGCCGATGGGCGGTTACTGGCAGACCTGGACCGACCCTCAGTCCGGCCAGAAATTCACGGTCTGGGAGGGCCACTACACCTACCCGGGTACGAACCTGACTTTCATCCCGACCTACTCGGGCGGCATGTTCGAGGGCCTGATGCCGAACGAGGTAGTGCCCGAGACCAGCTGGGGCACGCAGAGCTTCGGCCTGGCCGACGTCAGGACCGCGCAGGTGCAGATCAAGTACGCGACCCAGCAGCTCGGTTACCCGGTCTGGGGAATGTCGCCGTCGTCCACGCCCGATGACACCGGGAACTACGGCGGCTACGGCGTCGAGGGCCTGGCGTTCCCCTACTACGGGGCCGGCGCGCACCGCGGCTCACCCGAACCAGGGCCTGTCGCAGTGCCACGGCTGCGCGACCGAGGACGTCGTCACGCCGCACGCCTCGTTCCTCGCCCTGGACGTGGCCCCGCAGCAGGCCTACGCCAACATCTCCGCGCTGCGCCGGCTGTTCCCCGGCGTGTACGGGGCCGACGGATTCTTCGACGCGGTCGACCCGGCCACCGGCGCCGTCGGGCACCGCTACCTCGTGCTCGACCAGTCGATGATCATGGCCGCGCTGGACAACGCGCTGGACAACCGCGCGCTCCAGCGCGACTTCGCCGCCGACCCGGTCTCGTGGGCCGCGCGCACCTACCTGTCCCTCGAGCAGCTCTCGCTCCGCTAGCGGATCGGCTTACGGTCCCCCGGCTGGCCTCAGGGCGCGAGCGCGACGGCCGCGGCGCGCAGCCTGGCGTCGTCGGCCGACTCCTGCACGCAGCGGGCGAACAGCCAGAGCCTGACCCGCTCCTGGTCCAGGTCGGCCACGGCGGCCATCCGCCGGGCGAACCCGGCCGGATCGGCCGCCAGCCGGTGCGGGAAGTTCAGCATGTGCTGCAGGACCTCGTAGCAGGGATCGCCGAGATACGGCTTGGGATCGATGACGAGCCACGGCTCGCGGGTCGCGGCCAGCACGTTGTGATGGTGCAGATCGGTGCACAGCAGCACGGCCCGGCCGGCGGTGCCGGGCAGTCCGCGGAACAGCTCGACTCCGGCCCTCGCGATGCCGGGGTCGAGCTGGTCCTGCCCGCGGGCCCTGGCGGCCGCGCTGTCGCGGATGAAACGCGCCGCCCAGTCGTCGCACATCTCGCTGAGCGGACGGAACGGATGCCCGGCAGGCGGCTCGATCCACAGCCGGCGCGGCAGCCCGGCGATGACCACGTCCCGCTCGTCCTCGGGCAGCGCCTCGGCCAGCTCAGTGCCGGGCTCGCAGGCCTCGAGCAGCAGCGCGCTGGTCGGGCCGGCCGAATCAGAGGCGAGCAGCCGCACCGTGCCGTCGCCGGCCCAGACCCGCAGGCCGTCGGCCTCGTGCCGGGCTTCCTCATGCAGCCAGCCCGCCTTGAGCACGACCCGCTCGCCGGCCGCGGTCAGGGCCGGAGCCACCCACGACGCCGGCCCGGACTCGAAACGGGAGACCGAGCCGCAGCGACCAGCGGCGCGCGAGGCCGGCCGTAATCTGGGGCAGCTGGGCCGTCCACGCGCGCAGCGCCGCATCGGCCTGCGTGTCAGTCGCCGCGAGCTTCCCTGGTCCAGCCGCGTCTGGTCCTGGTCAGCTCCCGGAACCCGACGGCGAGCCTGAATTCCTGACCCGGCGATTCGTCCTGGCCGTAGTCGAGCAGCCGGTCGACGTGGCCCAGACTCAGCCAGTCGGCGGCCTGGCCGAGGAGCCACGTTCCGACGCCGCGCCGTCAGCCGCTCGGCGACCCATGGATCGGTGATGAACTCGCCCGGCTGGCGCTTGAGCGCGCCGAGGACGGTACTGACCGAGGCGCCCATGCCGGGCACTACCGGACGGACGCGGCCGGCCGTCAGAACCCAGCCGCCGCCGGAATGACGCGCTCGCCGAACAGCTCGAGCGTGCCTGGCTCGCTCACTCGCGGAACCCGGCCGTGCACGTGCGAGATGCCAAGCGCGGCCAGGCTCTGGAGCCGTTCGAGCAGCCCGTCGACATGCTCGCCGCTCGGGCCGGGATCCAGCGGCATGATCACCGTCTTGGCGATCTCGCCGTAGTCACGGCCGACGTCCTCGCAGTGACCGCGCAGCACGTCGAGCTTGCGTCCTAGATCCGGGCTGGGGAACAGATTGCACGCCTGCGCGTACTGGGCGACGAGCCTGAGCGTCTTCTTCTCCCCGCCGCCCCCGATCAGAATCGGCGGATGCGGGCGGCTGAGCGGCTGCGGGGAGCTGAGCGTGCGGGCCAGCTGGTAGTGACGGCCGGCATACGGCCCGTCGTCGTCGGCCCACATCTGCAGGCAGATCTGCAGCGCCTCCTCCAGGCGCTCGAACCGCTCCGCGGTGGCCGGGAACGGCAGCCCGAGACCACGCGCCTCGTCCTCATTCCAGGCCGCGCCGATGCCGAGCCAGGCCCGGCCGCCGGAGACGACGTCGAGGGTCGTGACGCACTTGGCCAGCAGGCCGGGCTCGCGGTAGACCACCGCGGTCACCCAGGCGAGCAGCTCGATCCGCGTCGTGCAGGCGGCCAGGTAGCCAAGCGCGGTATAGGCCTCGAGCATCTCCAGCTCGGGCGGCCCCACGATGCCGATCTGCCAGACATGATCCATGACGCTGAGCTTGGCGAAGCCAGCTTCCTCCGCGGCGGTCGCGACCGCCGCCAGGTCGGCGCCGAGCCGCTGCGGACCGCCGGGCCAGGTGAAGTCCGCTAGATGCAGGCCAAGTTCCATGGGAAATCCTTTCGCTGGGTGACTGAGCTAGCTGCTCTCGGGCGGGGGCAGGCCGAGTTCGGTGCGGATGACCCGGACCTGCGCTTCGACCTCCGCGTCAGCCGTCTTGTGCCGTCCGGCCAGCGACAGCAGCGCCGGAATGGAGGTGACGGCGGCCTGCTGGTCGGTAAGCCTGGCCCTGATCTCGTTGACGCCGATCAGGGCGGCGGCCGTGGCCGCGATAGCCGGCGGGAACGGGATCGCCGCCAGCTGCCGGTCGAACCGGCGTTCCGTCGCCGCCTGGGCCCGCAGCGCCGCGGTGGCGGCGGCCAGATCGCGGCGGGCATTCTGCTCGTAGACGCTGACCTCGGCATCCAGGCGGTGGTTGGCAGGCCTGGCAATGGCGAGGTAGTCGGCCGCCAGCACCCTGATACCTGGCGCCGTGGAGCTGGCCGCGGGCTTCGCGGCCGGGTGCCGGGCCGGGCTGCAGCCCGCGACCGCGAGGGCCGCGCACAGGCCGGCCGCCGGGACGAGCGCCGATCTTGTTGCACCGCATAAGGCAAGCAAAGCACGGATGGCTCGGGGCCAGGGTTTGTCCGGGCTTGGTGAACGATCTCGGCACCCGCTGCGTGGTCAGGGGTAGAGGCGCAGCTCGCCAGGCGAACGGAGGCCCATGATGAACAAGAGATGGATCGTGCCAGCGGGCGTTGCCGCCGCTGCGCTGATCGCGGCCGGATGCGGCAGCTCAGGCGGCTCGGGCGGATCCGCCGCAGCGCCCGCCGCCCACACGCACACGGCGGCGGCGCCCGCTTCCAGCGGAAGCGCGCTGAAGAGCATGAAGATCGGCAGTGCCGTCGTCCTCACCAACGCCAAGGGCTTCACGCTGTACTGGTTCGCCCCGGACACGAGCACGAAGTCGATGTGCAACGGCTCCTGCGCGACGTTCTGGCCGCCGGTCCCGGGGCCGGCCACGCTCTCGGCCGGCATGAGCGGCAAGATCGGCACGATTACCCGCTCCGACGGCTCGGTGCAGGCGACGTTCAACGGTCACCCGCTGTACACCTTTAGCGGTGACAAGTCGCCCGGGCAGGCGTCCGGCAACGGCCTGAACATCCAGGGCGGACTCTGGCATGAGGTCACGGTCTCCGGTGCCGCGCCCGCGCCCAGCCCGACGTCGAAGTCGTCACGCTCCAGCGGCGGCTACGGGTACTAACGGCCGGTCCTGCTGGCCGGGCTGGCGCGGCCGGTCCGGCTAGCCGCGCTCGGCCGCCAGCTGCGCCGCCAGCCGCCCGATCAGGTCATAAGGGATGGGCTCGGTGAGCGGGAACCGGGCGGTGCTCTTGCCCGTCAGGTACGGCGACAGCTCGGCTCTGAGCGTGTCTTCGGCCGGCAGCGGGTAGACGGCGAGGTGGTGCTTCCAGGCGCCGAAATGCACCAGATTCCGGCCGTTGAGGGTCACCGTCGGTATCTGGTAGCTGATCTTCTCGCCGGCGGCCGGGACGAGTCCGAGGATCGTGCGCCGGACTTCGCGCAGGACGCTCTGGACGTCGGCCGGGCGGGCGGCGATGTATTCCTCGACCGTCGCGTAGGTGTCCGCCATCTCAGCTGCTCCCTCCCCGTAGCTACAGCAGCGTATCGGCCCGGCGAAGGGCCGCCCGGCCGCCCGGTGGTTACGAGTGGCGGGGCCGCGCGCTGGCCTGAATCTGGTGCAGGAATTCCAGGTTCGACGAGGTCTCGCGGGTCTTGTCGAGCAGCAGCTCCAGCGCTTGCTGGGGGTCAAGCGCGGCGAGCGCGCGGCGCAGGCTGGCAATGGCCTCGTGTTCGGGCGGCGTCATCAGCAGGTCGTCGCGGCGCGTTCCTGACGGCATCACGTCGATCGCCGGGTACAGCCGCTTCTCGGCCAGGTCCCGGCGGAGCCGCAGCTCCATGTTCCCGGTGCCCTTGAACTCCTCGAAGAAGACGTCGTCCATCCGGGAGCCCGTCTCGACCAGCGCGGTGGACAGGATCGTCAGCGAGCCGCCCTCCTCGATGTTCCTGGCCGCGCCGAGGAACTTGCGCGGCGGCTGAAGGGCCGACGTTGCCACCCCGCCAGCGAGGATGCGGCTGGTCGCGGGGGCGGCCAGGTTGTAGGCACGGCCGAGCCTGGTGATCGAGTCGAGGAGCACGACTACATCGCGGCCGGCCTCGACCAGGCGCTTGGCCCGCTCGATGGCCAGTTCCGCGGTCGTGATGTGATCCTCGGCGGACTGGTCGAACGTGGAGAAGATGACTTCCCCCTGAACGGAGCGCTTGAGGTCGGTGACTTCCTCAGGCCGCTCGCCGACCAGCACGACCATCAGGTGCACGTCGGGGTGGTGGTCGGCGATCGCGGCCGCGATGGCCTGCAGCACCATGGTCTTGCCAGCCTTGGGCGGGGCCACGATCAGCCCGCGCTGGCCCTTGCCGATCGGGCTGACCAGGTCGATGATCCGGGCCGTCGGCGAGCCTCCAGCGGACTCCAGGAAGAGACGCTCCTGCGGGTACAGCGGGGTCAGCTGATCGAAGTCGGGGCGGGCCCTGGCCGCCGCGGGCGGCAGGCCATTGACGGTGTCGACACGGACGAGTGCGCTGCGCCGGTCGCGCTCCTTGACGGCGCGGCCAGCCCGGTCGTCTCCGCCGTCGCGAGCCGGGCGAGCGACGCCGGCGACGTGATCGCCCGGACGCAGCCCGTCCTGCCTGACCATGGCCATCGGCACGTAGATGTCACTGGGACCGCGCCGGTAGCCGCCGGTGCGGATGAAGGCCTGGTGGCCGCCGGCGTCGAGGATGCCGGACACCGGGATGGTCTTGGCCTGGTCGTCGCCCGGCGCGGGCGAACGCGCCGCGCGGGGTCTGGTTTCCGGCGGATAAGTGGTGGTGGTCATCGAAAATCCTTTCGAGGGAGAAGCCCGGGAATCGGGCGGGTCAGACAGCGCCCCGGAATGGGGCGGGTCAGACAGCGCCCCGGAACGGGGCGGGTCAGACAGAGCCCGGGAATCGGGCGGATAGGGGAAGCCCGGGATCGGGCGGACCTGAAGAGGGATCGTCGGGATGCGCGAGCTGGCCGCGCCCGGCCCGGTCACTGGCAAAACGCTGATCGCCGGATCAACCGGCAGCTAGCAGCAGACTCTCGACGCCCGGTCCGGATCTTGAAACCGAGCGGAGCTGGTGAGACCGCTCCGCAGCAGAGCGACCGCCCGCCAACGGGGCGCACCATCGACTTACTCGACTGTATACCACGGCCCGGACGCTAGGAGCCGCCCGGGCGCCGACCAGGCCCCCGCCCGGCGGCCGGCTCGGTTGTCCGGGCCGGTGGGCAGTCCAGGCCGCAGTGCGAGATCGCGAGCCTGGTGGCGGCGGGCGCGGTCGCGACGTCGGCGTCCCGGCGCGGGTTGCGGATGGTCACGGCGGCCAGCGCGCCGCCGAGTACGCACAGTCCGGCCGAGAGGAGCGAGGCGGTGCGGAAGCCGGCCGCGAACAGGTCCGAGTTGAGGTAGGCGGCGCCCGACAGCCCGGCGGCGGCGGGCAGCACGGCGACCGCGACCAGCCCCGCGGCGCGCGCCACGTCGTTGTTGATGGCTGAGGCAGCGCCGACGTGCCTGGCCGGGGCCGCGGCCAGGACGGTCGAGGTCAGCGGGGCGACGATGATCGCCAGGCCGAATCCGAAGACGAGGACGGCGGGCAGGACGTCACTGACGTAGCTGCCCGACGGGCCGATGCGCGCGAACATCGCTAGCCCCGCGGCGATCACGAACGGGCCCGTGGTCATCTGCAGCCGAGGGCCGATCCGGGCGGCGAGCGCACCCGAGCGGGCCGAGAGGACCAGCATTATCGCGGTCACGGGCAGCAGCGAGATGCCCGCCTCGAGCGCGGTGTACCCGGATACCTGCTGAAGCTCGATCGGGAGCAGGAACAGCAAGCCGCTGAGCGCGCCGTACACCGCGAACGTGACCACGTTCGCCGCGCTGAACTGCGCGGAGGCGAACAGGCTGAGCGGCAGAACCGGCGCTGCGGCCCGCTTCTCCCGGAGCACGAAGGCGGCCAGCGCCAGCGCGCCGACGACGAGCGCGGCGAGCGGCGCCGGGCTCGCCCAGCCCGCGTCCGGCCCGTCGATCAGGCCGTAGGTGACGCCGACCAGGCCCAGGGTAACGAGGACGCCGCCCAGAACATCCACCCTGCCGGTCGCCTGCAGGTCACGGGACTCCGGGACGTGCCGCAGGGACACCGCGACCACCAGCGCGGCGACCGGCAGGTTGATCACGAAGATCAGCCGCCACGACACAGCCTGGATCAGCCAGCCGCCGATGAACGGGCCGATAGCGGTCCCGACGCCGCTGAAGCCGGACCAGGCGCCGATGGCCTTGCCGCGGTCCTCGGGACGAAAGGAGGCCTCGATAATCGCCAGGCTGCCGGGCGTCAGCAGGGCGGCTCCGACACCTTGCAGCGCCCGCGCCACGATGAGGAATCCGGCGTTCGGGGCGAGGCCGCACAGTCCCGAGGCGAGCGCGAACCACACCACGCCGGTCACGAACGTGAGCCGCCGGCCATACCTGTCGCTCAGGGAGCCGGCGAACAGCAGCAGGCCGGCCAGCGTCAGCGTGTAGGCGGTCACCACCCATTGCAGATCGGCCAGGCTGGCGCCGAACTCACGGCCGATCGCGGGCAGCGCGATTCCCACGACAGTGGCGTCGATCGACGCCACGGCCGAGCCGAGTACCGTCGCCAGCAGCACCCACCGGCCAGCTGGGCTGGACACCCGCAGCTGGGACTCGTGGGCTGGGTTCGGGTCAGGGCCACCGGCAGCATCCACCCGCACGCCTCCTGCCTCCGGGTACCCCGCCATCAGCCGGACCGTTCTCCATCGAGAGTATCGGGGTAGAGATGAGGCTGAAGCGATGGCCAGTACATCAGTCCACCGCCGCCCTCGGCGGCCCAGCAGCACAGCCGCCCTCGGCGGCCCAGCAGCACAGCGGGAAGGAGCTGGACGGGATGAGTCATGTGTCGCGCGGCTTTCACGGCCGCCGCCGCGACCCGGAAGGGGCCGGCGGCCGGGTGCCTCCTGGTCAGTACGTGACCGAGGACTTCCCCGTGCTGTCGGCTGGCCCCACGCCGCGCACGCCGCTCGACCAGTGGACGTTCACGATCGGCCAGCCGGGCGGCGCGGCCAGGTCGTGGACCTGGCCGGAGATGCGCGCCCTGCCGGACGAGGCGGTCACCACGGACATCCACTGCGTCACCCGCTGGTCCAAGCTCGACACCCGCTGGCAGGCGGTCTCGCTGGACACACTGCTGGCGCAGGTGACCCATGATGCCGCTTATGTCCTGGCCTACTGCGACGGCGGGTACACCACCAACCTGCCGCTGGAAGACCTGACCGGCGGCCGGGCCTGGCTGGCGTTCGGCTACGACGGCGAGCCGCTCGCCCCCGAGCACGGCGGTCCCGCGCGGCTGCTCGTGCCGCATCTGTACTTCTGGAAGAGCGCGAAGTGGGTGCGCGGGCTGCGGCTGCTCGACTCCGACGAGCCAGGGTTCTGGGAGACTTACGGCTACCACATGTACGGGGACCCATGGCAGGAACAGCGGTACGCGGGCGACTGACCTGGCAGATAGCCACGGTCGGCGAGGTGATCGACGAGACGCCGACGGTCCGGACCATCGAGCTCGACGTGCCGGACTGGGCCGGGCACCGGGCCGGGCAGCATCTGGACGTGCGGCTGACCGCGGCGGACGGGTATGTCGCCGAGCGCTCGTACTCAATCGCCTCGGCGCCGGGCGAGCCGGTCGCGATCACCGTGCAGCGGATCGCTGACGGCGAGGTATCGCCGTACCTCACCGGCGAGTTGCGCCCGGGCGACGAGCTTGAGCTGCGCGGGCCGGTCGGCGGCTACTTCGTCTGGGACGCCGGGGGAGCGCAGAGCCCGCTCGTGCTGGTGGCTGGCGGGTCAGGGATTGTTCCGCTCCGGTCGATCCTGCGGCACCGCCAGCGCAGCGGCAGCAAGGTGCCGGCCCGCCTGCTGTACTCGGCCAGATCCCTGCCCGAGGTGATCTACCACGACGAGCTTGGCGGCTACCGCGACGTGGCCGTGACCTATACGCTGACCAGGCGCCAGCCACCGGGCTGGACCGGTCATGCCGGGCGGGTCACCCCGGGCCTGCTGACCGAGGTTGCCTGGCCGGCCGGGCAGGATCCGGTCGCGTTCGTGTGCGGGCCGACGAGCTTCGTGGAGCATGCCGCGGACGGGCTGGTCGGCCTCGGCTATCCGCCGCACCGGGTGAAGACCGAGCGCTTCGGCGGGACGGGAGGACGCTGATGCCCGATCCGGACGGCACCGCGCTGGACGGCAATGCGATCGCCGGGCTGCTGCACGAGGTGTTCGGCACCGAGATGACGTCCGCCATCGGCACCTGCGCGTCCTGCGGTGCGACCGGCCCGCTGGCCGAGTGCGTCGTCTACGCGCGGGCGCCCGGGACCGTGGTCCGCTGCCGCCGGTGCACGGGCCTGCTGATCGTCATCGCCCGGAAACGCACGATGAACTGCGTCGACCTGCGCGGCCTCGCCGCGCTGACGGAGCCCTGAGGACCGCGTGCCGCAGAAGACCGGCCCGTCGTACGATGACGTGATGCGGCGACGTTGCGCGGGGTCGGCGAATCGCACAGAACCGGGCTGCCGGTGACCACGCCACCCGCGACCGAGCAGGCAGCCCCGCGGCGGGCCGCCATCGTGACGGTGGACGACGATCCGGGCGTCTCCCGGGCGGTAGCCAGGGACCTGCGCCGCCGGTACGGCGAGCAGCACCGGATTATCCGGGCGGAATCGGGCGCGACGGCGCTGGACGCGCTGCGGCAGATGAAGCTGCGCGGTGACCTGGTGGCCGTGATCCTGGCCGATTACCGGATGCCCGAGATGAACGGCATCGAGTTCCTCGAGCGCGCCATGGACATCTACCCGGGCGCGCGCCGGGCGCTGCTGACCGCCTACGCCGACACCGGCGCGGCCATCGACGCCATCAACGTGGTGGACCTGGACCATTACCTGCTCAAGCCGTGGGACCCGCCGGAAGAGAAGCTCTATCCGGTCGTGGACACGCTGCTCGAGGTCTGGCAGGCGTCGGATTACCGCCCGGTGCCGGAGACCAAGGTCGTCGGACATCGCTGGTCGGCGCGGTCGTCGCAGGTGCGGGAGTTCCTGGCCCGCAACCAGGTCCCTTACCGCTGGTACGCGGCCGACGAGCCGGAGGGGCGCCGGCTGCTCGAGGCGGCCGGAGCCGATGGCCTGACGCTGCCCCTGGTGATCACGCCGGACGGGGACGCGCTAGTGGAGCCGTCCGATCCCGAACTAGCCAGCCGGGTCGGTCTGGCGACGACGCCGTCGGAGGCCTTCTACGACCTGATCGTGATCGGCGGCGGGCCTGGCCTGGGGGCCGCCGTATACGGCGCGTCGGAGGGCCTGCGGACCGTCCTGGTCGAGCGCCTGGCGACCGGCGGTCAGGCCGGCCAGAGTTCCAGGATCGAGAACTATCTCGGGTTCCCCGACGGGGTCTCCGGCGCCCAGCTCACCGACCGGGCCCGGCGGCAGGCGACCCGGTTCGGCGCCGAGCTGCTGACTGCCCGCGAGGTCACCGGCCTGGACGTCAACGGCTCGGCGCGGACGGTCAGGTTCGGCGACGGGACCTCGGTCGGCGGTCATACCGTCATCCTGGCCACCGGCGTCGCCTACCGGCAGCTCGACGTCCCCGGGCTGGCGGGCCTGACCGGCCGCGGCGTGTTTTACGGATCGGCGCTGACCGAGGCAAGCAGCTGCGTCAACCACGACATCTACATCGTCGGCGCCGCCAACTCGGCCGGACAGGCGGCGGTCTACCTGGCCCGGGGAGCCCGGTCGGTGACGTTGCTGGTGCGCGGATCGTCGCTGGAGAAATCGATGTCGCACTACCTCGTCCAGCAGGTGGCCGGCATTCCCGCCATCAAGGTGCGGACCGGCACCGAGGTCGCCGAGGCGCACGGCACCGACCACCTGGAGCGGCTGACCTTGCGGGACAGCAAGACCGGCGAGGCGGAGACGGTCGACGCGCAGTGGCTGTTCATCTTCATCGGCGCCGCGCCGCTGACCGGCTGGCTGGACGGCGTCGTGCGGCGAGACGACCGGGGCTTCGTCCTGACCGGGCCTGACCTGCTGACCGGCGGGCAGGCGCCGGCCGGCTGGCCGCTGGACCGGCCGCCCTATCACCTCGAGACGAGCGTGCCGGGGATCTTCGCGGCGGGCGATGTCAGGGCCGAGTCGGCGAAGCGGGTTGCCTCCGCGGTCGGTGAGGGCGCGATGGCTGTCATGCTGGTGCACCGCTACCTGGAGATGCTGTGACCGCCGGCTCGGCCGCCGGGCCGGCCGGTACCCCGGCCTCGTGCAGTGCGGCTGAACTGCGGGAGCTGTTCCTGTTCGAGGGGCTGACCGAGGACCAGCTGGCGTGGCTCTGCCGCGAGGGCAAGGTGGTGGTCGCGGACTCGGGCCCGGTGTACGCCGAGGGTGCGGCAGCGGACTTCCTGTACGTGCTGCTGGCCGGCACGATGGTCTTGTCGCGCCGGGTCGGCGAGGACGATATCGAGGTGACGCGCACGTCGGAGCCGGGCGTCTACGCGGGTGCCTTCTTCGCCTATCTCGGCGACCGGGTGCCGCAGGTGTACAACAACTCGCTGCGCGCCGCCGAGCCGTCCCGGTTCTTCGCCCTGGAGGCGGCGAAGTTCGCGCAGCTGATGGCGGACTGGTTCCCGATGGCCGTGCACCTGCTGGAAGGGCTGCTGTTCGGGACCAAGAACACGCAGGAGGCGATCGGCCAGCGGGAGCGGCTGCTCGCGCTCGGGTCGCTGTCGGCAGGGCTCGCGCACGAGCTGAACAACCCGGCCGCCGCGGCCGTGCGGGCCACCGGCTCGCTGCGCGAGCGGGTCGCCGGCATGCGGAACAAGCTGGCCCTGATCGCCCGGGGGCAGTATGACGGCGCGTTCATGGCCATGCTGACCAGGCTTCAGGAAGACGCGGCCGAGCGGGCGTCGAAGGCGCGGGCACTCAGCCCGATCGAGGCTTCCGACGCGGAGGACGCCGTCGCGGAGTGGATCGAGGATCATGACATCGCCGGCGGCTGGGATCTGGCGCCGCCGTTCGTCCAGGCCGGCCTGGACACGGCCTGGCTTGACCAGGTCGCGGCCGCGGTGGCCGAGCATGCCGGCCAGGCGAGGGCACTCGACAGCGCGGTTCGCTGGCTCGGCTACACGGTCGAGACCGAGCTGCTGATGAACGAGATCGCGGACTCCGTGACCCGGATCTCGGACCTGGTCGGGGCGTCCCGCCAGTACTCACAGCTGGACCGGGCTCCGTATCAGGTCGTCGACGTCCACGATCTGCTCGACAGCACCCTGGTGGTGCTGGCCGGCAAGATCGGCCCTGGCATCACGGTGGTCAGGGACTACGACCGGGGTCTGCCCGAGATCCCGGGGTTCCCGGCCGAGCTCAACCAGGTCTGGACCAACCTGATCGACAACGCGGTCGACGCTATGGGCGGCACTGGCGGTACCGGCACGCTGACCATCCGCACGGCCGCCGACCGGGAGCGGCTGCTGGTCGAGTTCGCCGACACCGGACCGGGTATACCTGAGCAGTTCACCGAGCGGATTTTCGAGCCATTCTTCACCACCAAGCCGGTCGGACAGGGTACGGGACTCGGACTCGACATCTCCTGGCGGATCATCGTTAACCGCCATCATGGGGACCTCAGGGTGCTGTCAGTGCCGGGGGATACGCGGTTCAGGGTCTGGCTGCCCCTGACCGCCAGCGGCAACGGGGCTGGCAGCGACAACGACGAAGGAGCAGCGGATGAGCACGATGCCGGGCATTGACCCGACGGTCCCGCCGAGCGGAGCCGGATGCGTTGAATGTGACGCCAGCGGGAACTGGTGGGTGCACCTGCGGCGGTGCGCGCAGTGCGGCCACGTGGGATGCTGCGACACGTCGCCGATGCAGCACGCGACGGCGCACGCCAAGACCTCAGCGCACCCGGTGATCCAGAGTTTCGAGCCGGGCGAGGAGTGGTTCTACAGCTACCAGACCGACGAGCTGTACGAGGGCGGCCCGGTGCTGGCCCCGCCCCAGCATCACCCGGTCACCCAGCCGGTGCCCGGCCCGGCCGGGCGCGTGCCCGCTGACTGGCAGGCTCACCTGCACTAGCGAGAAAGGGCGTACGGATGACCGAGCCGCAGGTGTGCCGATGACAGCGCCGGGGGCGTGCCGATGACCGAGCCGCAGCCGGTGCTGAGCCCGCTGACTGCCGCCGCGGTCTTCCTGGTGGTGACCATCAACCCAGGTGGCGAGGACGCGGTGCGGGACCTGCTGGCCGACTTCTCCGGCCTGCAGCGCTCGGTCGGGTTCCGGATCCCTGAGGGAGAGCTAGCGTGCGTAGCGGGCGTGGGATCACTGGCCTGGGACCGGCTTTTCGGCGGACCTCGGCCGCCCGAGCTGCACCCGTTCACCGAGCTGGCCGGCAGCCGCCACCGCGCCGTGGCCACACCTGGTGACCTGCTGTTCCACATCAGGGCCAACCGGATGGACCTGTGCTTCGAGTTCAGCACGCAGGTGATGAGCCGACTGGCGGGCTCGGTCACGGTCTGCGACGAGGTGCACGGATTCAGGTATTTCGACGAACGGGACCTGATCGGCTTCGTCGACGGCACCGAGAACCCGGCCGGGTCGGCCGCCGCGGCGGCGGCCATCATCGGGGCGCAGGATCAGGATTTCGCGGGCGGAAGCTACGTGATCGTGCAGAAATACCTGCACGACGTGCAGGCCTGGAACCAGCTGCCCGTCGAGGAGCAGGAAAAGGTGATCGGCCGGACCAAGCTGGCCGACATCGAGATGCCCGACGACGTCAAGCCGGCCAACTCGCACGTCGCGCTGAACACCATCGTCGGGCCCGACGGTACCCAGCGGCAGATCCTGCGGGCCAACATGCCGTTCGGGGCGCCGGGGCGAGGCGAGTTCGGCACCTACTACATTGCCTACGCGGCCACGCCGGCCGTGACCGAGCAGATGCTCGTCAACATGTTCGTCGGCCGGCCGCCAGGCAACTACGACCGGATACTCGATTTCTCCACGGCCGTCACCGGCGGGCTCTTCTTCGTTCCGTCGGCGGACTTCCTCGATGACCTGCCGGACCCGCCGGGAGCCGCGACCGCCACGCGGGACGGATCCCTGGGGATCGGCGGCCTGCAAAGGAGCGCTCAGCAATGAACAACCTGCATCGCGAGCTCGCGCCCGTCTCCGGCGCCGCCTGGGCCAGCATCGAGGAGGAGGCCAGGCGCACGTTCACGCTGCACCTGGCTGGCCGCCGGGTGGCCGAGGTTCACGGCCCCGACGACCCCGTCCTGTCGGCCGTGGGAACCGGCCACCTCAGCGACGTCGATCCGCCGGCCGACGGCGTGCTGGCGCGGCTGCGGACCGCGGTGCCGGTCGTCGAGCTGAGGGTCCCGTTCACCGTGCGGCGGCAGGCCGTCGACGACGTGGAGCGGGGTGCGCAGGATCCAGACTGGCAGCCGGTCAAGGACGCGGCCAGGACGATGGCGTTCGCCGAGGACCGGACGGTCTTCGACGGCTACCAGGCGGCCGGGATCACGGGGCTTCGCGCTGGCTCGTCGAATCCGGCGCTCACCCTGCCCGCGGACGCCAGGCAGTACCCGGATCTGGTGAGCCAGGCACAGGCATCGCTGCGGCTGGCCGGCGTCGGCGGCCCGTACGCCCTGCTGCTCAGCGCCCGCTCCTACACCGCCGTGAGCGAGACCTCGGATCACGGTTACCCGGTGCGGGAGCACCTGGCCCGGCTGGTCGACGGGCCGATTATCTGGGCGCCCGCCATCGAGGGCGCGTTCCTGGTCTCGACCAGGGGCGGCGACTTCGAGATGTACCTGGCCCAGGATCTGTCGATCGGTTACGAGTCGCACGACGCGCAGGCGGTGCACCTGTACTTCCAGCAGGCCCTGACCTTCCTGGTGCACACCCTGGAGGCCGGCGTCCCGCTGATCGGCTAGCGACCGGACTTTCTTATGAGCAGCGGACGGCTGGCCGGCAAGGGGGCGCTGATCACCGGTGGCACGACCGGAATCGGGCTCGCGATCGCCGAGCGGTTCCTGGCCGAAGGCGCGGCGGTGGTGGTGACCGGACGCGACGCCGAGCCTGGCCTGCGGGCGGAGGCCGCGCTGCGCGCATCGGGGCGGGCCTGGTTCGTTCCGGCTGACGCCCGCGACCCGGCCGCCGTGACGGCGTCCGTTGACCTCGCCGCCGAGCGACTGCCCGCACTCGACATCCTGGTCAATAACGCCGGGATCGGCGTGCAGGCAGGCCTGCTGCGAACGCCCGTGGCGGACTACGACCGCGTCATGGAGGTCAACGTCCGCGGTTACTTTCTGTACGCGCGCGCGGCCTACCCGCATCTTGCCGCCCGCCGCGGCAGCATGATCCACATTGCCTCCGACGCGGGCATCTGGGGCGAGCAGTCGATCGGCGTGTACTCGGTATCGAAGGCGGCCGTGGTGATGCTCGGCAAGATGCTCGCGCTGGAGGGCGGCCAGGACGGAGTGCGGTCGAACGTGCTCTGCCCCGGCGACACCTGGCCCGGCATGCGGCATATGGCACCGCCCGGGATGGCGGACCGGCCAGAAAGCGGCGACTGGCCGGTCCCTCCGGTCGGCCGGATCGGCCAGCCCGGTGACGTCGCGGCCGCGGCGGTCTTTTATGCCAGCGACGAGACGGAGTTCATCACCGGGACCACGCTGCTGGTCGACGGCGGCATGACGGCCGGTTACCACCAGCGCGAGAAGGGCTAGTGCGGGGGCCGGTCAGCGGGTGACGGCCTGCTTGACCAGCGAGCGACCGAAGTCCCACATCAGGCCGCTGCCTCGGTGCGCGTCCTTCATGACGTCGGCGAAGGCGTCGCTGAACATCGCGACTTCCTTCGTTCCGATCGTCAGGGTCGGCAGCAGCTTGATGACCTCCATGTGGTCACCGGAGACCTGGGTCAGAATGCGGTGCCGCTCGAACAGCGCCACCACGACCATCTGGGCGAACAGGCCCTTGCGCGCCGTCTGCAGCATGTTCCAGCTCGTCCTCAGCTTGAGCGAGCTTGGCTTGCCGAACTCGAACCCGATCATCAGGCCACGCCCGCGTACGTCGGCGAGCATCTCGTAGTCGCCGGCCATGTCCTGCAGCGCCTGCTGCAGCGCCGTGCCCGTGCGCTCGGCATTGCCGACCAGCTGCTCGTCATCGATGACCGCGAGAGTGGCCAGCCCGGCGGCCATGGCGGCGGCGTTGGACCCGTAGGTCGTGTCGTGCACCAGCACCCGGTCCATCGAGGAGTAGACCTTCTCGAAGATCCAGCCCTTGGCCAAGGTCGCCCCGACCGGGACGAATCCGCCGGAGAGGGTCTTGGCCACGGTGACAATGTCCGGGTCGACCTCGTCATGCTGGTAGGCGAAGAACTTGCCGGTCCGGCCCATGCCGGACTGCACCTCGTCGCAGATCAGCAGCGCGCCCCGGTCGTGCAGCAGCCTGGCCGCCGCCGCCAGGTATCCGGGTGGTGCGACCGCGACGCCCTTGCCCTGAACCGGCTCGACGATGAACGCGGCCACGTCTCCCTTGCGCAGCTCGGCATCGAGGGCGTCCAGGTCGCCGAACGGCACGCAGGTGTCCGGCAGCAGCGGGTCGAAGCCGCGGCGGAACTCGTCCGCCCCGTTGACGGACAGCGAGCCGGCGGTCAGCCCGTGGAAGGCGTGATCGCAGTAGATAATCCGGCGCCGGCCGGTCGCGTACCGGGCGAACTTCAGCGCGGCCTCTACCGCCTCGGTGCCGCTATTGCAGAAGTAGACCCGGTCCAGCCCGGGCGCGTAGCTGAGCAGCCGCTCGGCGAGCAGGCCGGGCAGCAGGGCGCAGTCGAACTGGACCATGCTGGCCAGCTCGGCGTCGAGCATGTCGTGCAGGGCCTTGCGGACCACCGGATGGTTGTGGCCGATCCCGAACACCCCGAAGCCGGACAGGAAGTCCGCGTACGCCACGCCGTCCGCGTCGTAAAGGTAGGCACCTTCCGCGCGCTCGTACACCTTGTCGAAGCCGATCGCGTGGAGCATGCGGGGCCGCTGCGGATTGAGGTAACGGGCGTGCAATTCATATCCCTGGCCGCTTCTCTCGGCCAGGAGGGCAGGCAAGTCGAATCCCATAGCCCAATTGTGGCAGATCGTGCTTGCTCTGGTGGCGGAGCAACTGCGACGCCGGGGCGTGGCGTGGCGGGCCGCCTTCCGGCCGGTGAGGCATTCGACCGCGACGCCGTTGCGGGCACAGCGCGCGCTAGCGGACGGACCGGACGGGAATGATGGCGACCGCCCCGGCTATCGCGATGAGGCCCGCGCAGGCGAACAGCGCCGGGTAGCCGCCCAGGTGCCCGATCACCGCCGCGGCGATGAAGGGAGCGACGACCTGCGGTCCGGCGTTCGCGATATTGAGCACGCCCATGTCGCGGGCCGCGTCCTGCATCCGGGGCAGTACCAGCGTCACCAGTGCCGTGTCGACGGCCAGGTAGCTGCCGAACGCCAGGCCGGATAGCACCGCGAAGATCATCATCACCCCGAACGTGGGATACAGGATCGGCAGTGCCATGGCCGCGCCAGAGATGGCCGAGGACAGGAAGACGAATACCTTGCGCCGGCCGAGGCGGTCAGAAAGCGGACCGGCGACGGCCGCCGCGATGACCGAGCAGCCGGTGCTGATCGCGGCCAGGATGGTGACTCCGGTGGCGGGCTTCATGCCGGCGGGCAGCCGGATGTAGTCGGTCAGGATGTACAGCTCGAAGCCGGCGATGAGGAAGTAGCCGAGGATCATCGCCGCGCGGCCGCAGAAGACCCAGGCGAAGTCGTGGTGCCGCAGGGCGGACGTGAAGTCGGCCAGCCGGGCCCGCACGGTGCGGTTGTCGCGCGGCGGCCGGGGCGATGCCGCGCTGCTCGGGTCGGTCGTCACGGTGACGAAGATGATGGCGGTCAGCGCCAGCACGGCGCCCAGTGCGAGATAGCCCCACGCCAGGTGCGCGGTGAATCTGCTGGCCAGGCCGACGCCCGCTACTGCCCCGACCGACGTCGCGACGCCGACCACGCCCGAGGCGACTCCGCGTCGCTGCTGCGGCACGCGGTCGGGGACGACCGCGGTGAGGGCCGCCTGGTACGTGTTGGCCACCGCCTGGACGAGGCTCCAGCCAATCAGGATGGTCAGCACCGTGCTGGCCTGGCCCAGCACCGCGAGCGCGAGCAGGACGGCGGCGGCCGCGCCGAGCAGCCACGGTGCCCGACGGCCGAACCGGGTTCTGGTCCGGTCCGACAGCGCTCCGCCGATCGGATTGAACGCCGCCGCGAAGATCGCGCTGACTCCGGACACCAGGCCGAGGGCGGCGACCTTGTGCAGCCGGTCGACGGCTTCGACCTGCAGTGGCAGCAGGACCTGGAGCACGCCCACGTACAGGGCGTAGAGCGCGGCGTTCGCCACGCCGACGCTGACCAGCAGCCGGCGCAGGCCGCCGCGCCCCGACGGCTGCTGGCGCACCTGGCCGCCCGCGACCTCCGTACCGGCCATGATGCGCTCCCGCCTGGTCTGGGCGATGCGACCCATTTTGGCGGTAGCTGAACCTGATTGCTAGGTGTTCTGCCCGGGCAGGCAGGTGCCGAGAAGGATCGGCTCAGCCCCGAATGGAGAGCTTCCTGACCCGGATCGCCGGATCGGCTCCGGCTGGCTCGGGGGAGCCGACCCGGCTGATGAAGACCTGCGGGCTGATCTCGTGCAGCGTGCGCAGCAAGTCGTGCAGGGCGTCGTCCTCCCCGAGGTCGACGACGACCTCGCCGGTCGTCTCAGCGGTATCAGCGCTCGGAGGGATCAGCCGCGACTCGGTGACGGAGACGTCCGCGAGCGCGCTCTTCAGCACCTGCCGGCCATCCGGGGCCTCCGGCACGATGACCCGTATTCTCCACTGCGCCATTCGACCTCCTCAGAACGTGACTCGCGGCATGCTCACAGTGACCGACTCCCGTTGCTGACGTGCGTCGGTCCTGTTACAGGGCTGTGAACCCCGATACGCGGCCGTGATATCCGGCCAGCGGCTGTGAACACGATGCGTCGCCGGACCGGCGACGGCGGGAACAGACCGGCTCGGCATTGCGGCCGAGCCATTTCGATCAAGTATAGACGCGGACAATTGAAATGGCCGGAAGGTGAGCGCCCAGCGCGTAGCTAGCCGTCAAGACCGCTGGTCACCTGGGCGACGACGTCCGCGAGGGCGTTCCGCAGCAGCTGCTGGGTGGCGTCGAACGCGCCGACCGGCGGAATCCCCGGGTACGTCCGCCGGTCCAGGTCGAGATAGCGGCGCTGGTTGAGCTCGACCTGCACGGCGTCGACCTGCTCGTGGCCGACGAACCTGCGGATCGTCCAGCCGCCAGTGAACCGCTGGTTAAGGCGGACGTCCAGGCCCACCGCCGCGAGGAGCCGGCGAGCAGCCGGACGGCGGCGGCCCTGGCCGTGACGCCGCGGCGGTCGCCAAGGATTACGTCGCCGTCCAGCCCCGCCCCGAAGCTGTGCAGGTCGAGCAGGAGCACCCGCGGATACCGGTGCAGCAGCCGCTCGATGACCGAATCGATGGCCTGGTGGAACGGCGCGTGCGCGATCCGGATCCGATGACCGATCTCGCTCTCGGTGAGCGGCCGGCAGTAGACGGCGCGGCCGTTCGGCATCCGGGCGGCGACGGCGCTGGTCCAGAACCCGCCGTGCTGATCGCCGGACGGATCCCGGTTCACGTCGGCGACGAACCGGCTGAAGGCGGTGGTGATCGCGGTAATGCCGAGCTCGGGCAGGAACGCGTAGAGCTCCCTGGTCAGCCAGTCCGACCACAAGATGTCCGGGCTGACGGCCAGCGCGGTCGCCAGCTCGGCCGGGTAATCGAGCCCGCCGTGCGGCAGGCAGGCGACCACCGGGCCGGCCGGACAGGCCGGCTCGATCACCCACTGGCTAGCTGTCACACGGCGTCCCCCTGGGTCCTGCGCCAGTGTAAGTTGGCGCCGGTGGACTCCGCCCCTCACCCGGTGCTCGAACTGCTCAGCCAGTACCGCCCGCAGGACCCGGCCGAGACGGCCGACGTCGAGCGGGCCAGCGCGCTCGCCGCGGTCAGCGCCGACCCGTGGTCGCGGGCGCTGCCGCTGCACCTGACCGCGTCCGCGCTGATCGTTCATCCGGATAGCGGCCGGGTGCTGCTCCGCTGGCATCAGCGCCAGCAGTCCTGGCTCCAGGTCGGCGGGCACGGCGATCCGGGCGAGCGGGAGGCGCTGGCCATCGCGCTGCGGGAGGCGCGGGAGGAGACCGGGCTGACCGATCTGGCTGCCTGGCCGGACGCCGCGCTCCGCCAGGTGGTCATCGTCTCGGTGCCGGCCGGCCGAGGTGAACCTGCCCACGAGCATGCCGACCTGCGGTTCCTCCTGGCCACGCAGACCCCGGAGGCGATCACGGCCGAGTCGCCTGACGCGCCGCTGCGCTGGCTGTCACTGCCGCAGGCACGCGAGCTGACCGCCGCGGACAACCTGCGCGACCTGTTCCCGCGCGTGGCGCGGCTGCTGGCTTCCGATTAACTGGCTCCGGCCCGGAACTCGCCTACAGCCGGGCCAGTGCCTGACCGGCGATCAGGCCGAGCGCCAGGTGGCCGAGTTGACCAGAGCCAGCCAGGGCGAGTCCAGCCGGGGCTCGCGCCGATCGCGGTCATTCGGCGGAATTGGCCGCAATGGCGCAACGAAGCCGATTCTCGTGGCAGGGTGGAAGGGCTAGTTCCCGCTCAGGAAGGAACCAGATCTGTGCGTAAGTACCTGTACCTCGCGGCGGCGGCTACTGCCTCCGCCGCAGTGGTCGTCCTGCCTGCCACGTCGGCCCTCGCGGCGGGGCACGTGCTGACCATCAGCAAGACCGGCGGAACGGCGGTCAAGACCGGTGCCGTGCTCAAGGCCGGCCTGGCCAAGGGCAAGACCGCGGTGTTCGCGCTCGGCACCGAGAAACTGACCTGCAAGTCGGCGTCGTTCAGCGCGAAGGTCACGGCCAATCCCGCCAAGCCGGGCAAGGCGGCCGAGTCACTGACCTCGCAGAAGTTCTCGAAGTGCACGATCAACGTCAGCGGGATCACGTTCAAGAGCATCAAGATCTCGAATCTGCCGTACAAGGTGACCATCAGTGACGCCAAGGGCTTCCCGGTGACGATCAGCGGCAGCAGCAAGAGCAAGCCGATCGCGGTCACGGTGACGGTCGCGCTCGGGAATACCAATGTCGTTTGCGCGTACAAGGCGACAAGCGTTAAGGGAAACGCATCCAACACCGGGAACACGATCACGTTCTCCAAGCAGAAGTTCAGCGGGACGACCGGCGGGCTATGCCCGGCGTCGGCGAACTTCTCGGCCACGTTCGGCCCCGTGACGGACAGCAGCGTCAAGGGCAGTCCCAAGGTGTTCGTGAACTAGCTCCGCTCGCCGAGCCCGGCGCCCGCCATCGCGGGTGCCGGGCTCGCGGCGTCTGGTTGGATAGCAGCGTGCGGATCGCGACCTGGAACGTGAACTCGGTGCTGGCCCGGCTGCCCCGGCTGGTGGAATGGCTGGAGCAGGCCGCGCCCGATGTGGCCTGCCTGCAGGAGACCAAGGTGGCCGCCGATGCGTTTCCCGTCGATGCCGTCGCGCCGCTGGGATACGAGGTGGCCCATCACGGCGAGGGCCGCTGGAACGGTGTCGCCGTGCTGTCCAGGGTGGGGCTGGCCGATGTGGTCCGCGGCCTGACCGGCGATCCCGGCTTCCCCGACCCTGGCACCACGGAGGCGCGGACGATCGCGGCGACCTGCGGGCCGGTGCGGGTGCGGTCGGTCTACGTGCCGAACGGCCGCACGCCGGAGGATCCGCACTACGCCTACAAGCTGCGCTGGCTGCCCGCCCTGGCGGCGGACGCGGCCGGCGAGGCGGCCGGTGATCGGCCCTACGCGCTGATGGGGGACTTCAACATCGCGCCGGCCGACGACGACGTCTGGGACCCGGCCGCCTTCGCCGGGTCGACGCACGTGACGCCGGCCGAGCGCGCGGCGCTGGCTGCCCTGCGCGAGAACGGCCTCACGGACGTCATCCCCCGCATCGCCAAGGGCCCGCATCCGTTCACGTACTGGGATTACCGGGCGGGCGCGTTCCACAAGGGCATGGGCATGCGCATCGACCTCGTCTACGCCAACGCGGCGCTGGCCGGGCTGGTCGAGGACGCCTGGGTCGACCGCGAGACACGCAAGGGCAAGGGGCCCAGCGACCACGCGCCCGTCATTGTCGACCTCGCCCTGTAATCGGTCGGGCCAGATCAGCTGTTGCCCCACTGGTTTGTGTGCAGCGCGATGTGATCCCTGCAGCCGGGACTCGGCGCCGGGATCAGCGTCATGCCCGCCGGGCACGGGTCGAGAATCAGCGGCGGTCGCGGCGGCTGGCTGAAGTCGAAGTCGCTGATCAGGTTGCCCAGGATGGACGCGTTCTCGCGGACTGTGGGCCGCCGGTCGGCGCGGCCGTCGGTGGCTGGATCGAGCCGGGCGCTGCCCATGAAGTCGTCTTCGATGAACTTCAGGTAGGCATCGGAGGTCAGGGTCTGCGAGTCGATGAAGCCCCGCCTGGCGTACGGGCTGATGACGATGGCAGGGACCCGGATGCCGTACCCGAGGGCGTCGACGTGCGGCGGGTCCACATGGTCGTAGAAGCCGCCCCAGTCATCCCAGGTCAGGAAGATCGCGCTGGACTTCCAGTCGGGGCTCCGCATGACCGCGTTGATGACCCGGGTGACATAGGCCTGCCCGGTGCTGACCAGGGCCGGGCTATGCTCACTGTCCCTCAGGTCCGGTGCGACCCAGGACACCTTCGGCAGGGTGCCAGCCTTGGCCTGGGCGTAGAACCTGCTCAGCGGGCCGATGTTGGACATCTGACCGTCCGCGCGCACGTCGGTGAAGCCAGGCAGCACGTTCCAGACCACCCAGGTGCCGCTCTGATTGGCCGCCGAGACCGCGCCGTGGTCGAGGTAGTATCCCCAGCTCACATGATTCTTGTGGAGCAGATAGGTCAGGTCAGTCCAGGCGAAGGGCGTCTCGTCCCCGGCGTGCCGGTTCGGCGGCATCAGCGAGTTCTTGCAGCTCATCGGGTCGCCCGTCCGGGTGCACTTGGCCGACCAGCCGGAAACCTCGTACAAGTGGGCCGGCAGGCTCCACGAGCCCGCCGCCTCGAACATGTGGTCCTGGAGCACGAAGTTCTTCGCGTAGGCCCAGTAGTTCGGAATGTCGGTGCCGCCGTGATAGCCCATCACGTCGGTGCGGCAGGGATGGCCGCCGGGCTTGCACAGCTCCTTCTGGGCCTCGGTGACGAAGCCGTTCATCTTCCCGCCGTTCACGTCCGCCCGGAACGAGTCCTCGGCGTGCGGGTTGTTCCCGTTGCTGTCGAAGTGGTCCGCCCACGGCCGGGAGCAGCCACGGTCACGCAGATCGGGCAGGCAGACGCCCTTCGGGATGCCGTCCGCTCCGGGGAAGGTGCCGAAGTACGTGTCGAACGACCGGTTCTCCTGCGTGATGACGATGATGTGCTTGATCTTGTGAATGGCCGGGTTGACTCGCGCGACGGCCCGGTCGGCGAAGGAGTGCTGGGCCAGCACTCCGGCGCTGACCGCGACGGTGACCCCGACTGCCACCAATGACGTCGGCGCAAGCCTAGGTCGCCAGCGGACTGGCATCCGCCCTCCCGAACGTGGAGCCCATGGGAACCTGCGCCTTTATGGAACTCGTCCAGGCTAACCGGATTGCCGGGCGGCCGCTGCGGCGTGGTCAAGGAATCGCTCGAACGCATCGGTGACTCCGGCCCGGTCCCCGGTGGCGAGGAGATCGAGAAGCAGGCCGCGCACGACGGCGACGCTCAGCCGCGCGTCGGCCCTGGCGGTCCGCTCGTCGGCTCCGGCCTTGGCGAGCGCGGCAGCGATCGGCGCGCGGAATGAACGGCCCGCCGAGCTGCCACTCGCACTGGCCGTGCACCGAGGTGGTCGAGTAGAACGGGTAGAACGCCGCTCCGGCGGGCGGGTTCACGCAGCCGGTGCCAGGACTCGGATCGGCCGGATTGGAGATGAACCGCTGGCATGGCGGGTCGCCCTCGATCCTGGGCAGATCCGCCTCGAACGCCACCCGGTCGTAGTTGGACCTCCCGTTGAACACCGGGCTGGTGAACTTGATCGGGGACGGATGGAACTTCGCGTCCAGCTGTGCACTGCGCAGCGTGCCCGGCCAGGTGTTCTGGTAGGGAACGCCGTCGAAGTCGACGTCCGTACCCAGGCACCCGCCGATGCGGATCCTGGTCGAGTCATCGGGATTGAAGCACCCGACGTCGTCCGGGTCGAGGCCGGCCGGGTCATTCGCGCCCGCGCTCGTGCAGGCGCTCGTCGTGTCGTCCGCCGCATTGCAGTACTCGAAGTGCCCGATCTCATCGGAGAACGCCACGTTGTAGGAGTGCGCGGCCCACGGAACCCGGGTGTCCTCGCTGGAGGTCGAATACTCGGGATGGAAGTTGGTCGGGATATTCGTGCACGAGGTTCCGGTCGGCGCGAACTGCACCTCGCCGAACCCGTTCGCCGAGCTAGCCGTCATCGACCCCGTCTGACCGGTAGTCACGTCCCTGATGATGACCTGGAACCCGTTCCGCGTGTCCTTCAGGCTGGTGATCAGCCGATCGCCGGAGTGCATGAACAAGTCCTTGGCCGGATCGGGAGTGAAGGTGGCGGCCGTGGACTGCACCGGGTTGGCCGGCGCCTGGGAGACGCCGCTCTTGGTGATGAACGCGAAATTCACGTACTCCTGCCCGGTGATACTCGTGCAGGTCGGGTTCAGTGCCTGACCCGTGTTCTCGTTCTGCGACAGGCTGTCGATGTTCAGCGCCGCGCACCAGCGGGTGGCCGAGCAGCTGTTTCCGGCCGGCCAGGAAACCCAGCCTGGCGGGTAGAACTGCATCTCCATGAACGCCGTGCCCGGGTGGAGCCCGATGTAGTGGGGTGAGGTCGGAGCGGTACTGGTGAAGATGTTGGAGTCGCTGTCCGGCGTGCACGGCGCATTGGCTCCGAGCGGGCTGCCGCCCGGATTCGGCGCGGACTGGTCGTCGCACATGGCCATCCCAAACCACAAGGCGGGATGGAGCTAGAAGTTGAACGTCCCGCCGCTGCCGTCTTGTCGCGGCAGCTTCGGCGGATCCGATGGCAGGGTCATAGCGTAGGTGTCGTTGTTGCCTGACCCGGCATGCTGGGAGTAGAAGAGCACGGAGGGCTCGTCGTGGCCGGTGTAGCCGCCGATGATCTGGTTGAGCTCGGTGCAGGTGACGGCGTTCTGTTCACAGAACGGGTGGCCGTACCCGGATCGGCCGGCTGCCTGCGCGCCAGAAGTCGCAGGCAGGGCGAAAGCGGCCAGTGACAAAGCACTGGCCGCGGCAAACAGGATGCGCTTCATTGCGTTACCTCTCGCTGGGAGTAGCTGAGGACCCGAGGTAGTCGGGGGAACGGGCGGACCCCGGATCACCGAGGCAGGACCGAGCGCCGCGCTGGGCCTCCAGCGCGCGGGCCACCCAGATCCGGGTAAGCGCAAGACCTCAGCTGCCTCCCGCGAGCGAGAAATTGGTACGCGGCGCCGAGCAGGACGCCCGGGGCTGGTCGTTATCACGAACCACCCGATCCTCCGCCAGGACGGGAGGCCGGTCAATATCTTCGGCGGTACGCGGTGATGCGTACGCTGCTCGCCCTGGCCGGCGGGGTCCGGAGTACCCGTGGCCGTGCCTACTTGACCAGCAGGTACCCGCTCATCTGGAAGAACGAGCCGCCTTCCATCCGGTCGAAAATCCCCGGCCGGATCGTGATGACGTGCCGTCCCGCGGTGGGCCAGCGCCAGGCGAACAGGACCTGGTTCGGCTGCTGGATCGACGGTGCGGTCATGTTCTGCCAGACGCCGGTGCGATCGTAGGTCTCGGTCCCGTCCGTAAAGACTCTGGCATGCCCAGACCAGCAGCAGCCGGCGCCGACCGTGCCCATGATCGCGATCGCCCGGCCGGCGAAGGTGATCCGAAGCGCCGGACCTTCCAGGCTCTGGCCGTCGGCGACGTAGGTCGCATGCCGCCAGAAGCCGGGATCGGCGGGCTGCCCGAGCGGGTCGAGCGCGGCGGCCACCTGAGCCAGGGCGCCGCCGCCGTTGACCTGCCAGGCGCTGGCCAGCGTGGCGGGCGGCGGCCCGTCGAAGAACCGCCCCGGCAGGCCGGCCGAGTTCGTATCCGCGCCGGCTGCCGAGGCGTTGGCCATCAGCCAGCGGGCCGCGAACGCCTGGTGACCGGCGGTGCCCAGGTCGTACATGGCTTCGATCAGCGGCTCGGCCACGTCGTTGTCGGCCTGCAGGTCGGCGAAGACTCCCGCCGCGTCGCCGAGCCGCGACCGCACTGCCCTGGCCGTCGCGACGGCCTGGTCCAGGTAGCTCAGGTTGCCGGTGGCGCGGGACAGCGCCTGGCCGGCCCAGATCATGTTGCCGTTGACCGAGGCGAAGAAGTGCCCGGGCAGCGCCCGGCAGGTCGAGCCGTTGTCGAACACGTAGACGGTGTACAGCGGCACCGAGGAGGTCAGGAAGTAATGCCGGACCTGCGCGTACTCCCGCTGGGCCTTGACCAGGTAGGCCCGGTGCCCGGTAATCCGGAACAGCAGGAGTGCCGCCTTGATGTAGTTGGACGCGGTCTCGAGTGTCTTCAGGTCACCGTGCCGTCCGGATGGCCACTGGTAGTCGATGGCCGGGCACGCGCCGGACGCGAAACCGGCCGCCTTGACCGAGTCCACCCACCGGAACGCCGCCTCGGCCTTGGCCAGCGCGACCCCGGCCCTGGTCACCTGGTACTCGCGGGCGTCCGCGATCGCATCCCACATGACGGTGTCACTGCTGCCGGTGTCGGCCGGCCCCCAGGTGTGCGCGGTCTGGGACAGCCTCCGCATGATCGGCGGCACGGTCGGGTCGCGGGTCAGCATCCAGCGCAGGTACAGCACGTAGGTCAGCGAGTCGGCCCCCCAGTCCCGGTTTTTGGTGAAGCAGGCCACCGGGACGCACATGTGCCACAGGCCGGTTCCGTTGTAGAAGCTGCGCTCAAGCAGGCGAGCGGACCTGGTCGCGCGGTCAGCGTAGTCACCCGTGCTGACCCTGAAGTGCCACTGCGGTTCTGCGGGCCTGCCGATGACGCCGGACCACGCGACGATGCCAGCGGCTCCGGCGACGACAGTGGTGAGCAGGGCGGCGGCGCGAAGGTGACGAATGCGATTCCCGACTTGTCGCACATAAGACACCCGCTGATAATATGCGCAGAGTAGCCATCTGCGTGCGGTGTGCGGTTAAGTCGTCCCTCGGCTAGCTTGCTAGTACAGCCAGTACGGCTAGCCGACGACCTCGTAGCCGGTCATCGAGAAGAACGACCCGCCTTCCTCACGGTCGTAGCGCGCCGGGCGGATCGTGATGACATGGTGGCCGTCGGTCTTCCAGCGCCACGCGAACAGCACCTGGTCGGGCTGCCGCCTCGACGGGCTGCTCATGTTCTGCCAGATCCCGACCCGGCTGAACGTCTGGACGCCGTCCACGAAGACCCTGGCGTGCCCGGCCATGCAGCAGACGTCACCGATCGTCCCCATGATCGCGATCGCCCGGCCGGTGAAGGCGATCCGCACGGCCCGGCTGTGCGGGCCCCGGCTGGGCAGGCTCCGGCCGTCAGCGACGAAGGTCGCGTGCGCCCAGAAGCCCGGATCGGCGGGGCGGCCGCCTGGCTGCAGGGCGGCTGCGGCCTGCAGGACGGCGATGCCGCCGCTGATCTGCCAGGCCGTGGCCAGCGAGCCAGGCGGCGGCCCGTCGAAGAACCGGCCAAGCTCCCCGAGCGAGTTGTCGGCGGCGCCCGCCGCCGACGCGCTGGCTAGCAGCCAGCGCGCGGCGAACGCCTGGTGGCCGGTCGTGGCCAGGGCATACATCGCCTCGACGAGCGGCCCGGTGATGTCGTTGTCGGCCTGCAGGTCGGCGAATACCCCGGCTCCGTCGCTCAGGTGCGCCTGCACGGACCTGGCGGTGGCCACCGCCTGGCTCAGGTACCGGCCGATGCCGGTGGCGGCGGCGAGTGCCTGGCCGGCCCAGATCATGTTGCCGTTGACTGAGGCGAAGTACTGTCCCGGCACGTCCCGGCAGGCCGATCCGCTGTCGAACAGGTACGCGGTGTACAGCCTGGCCGACGGGACGAAGAAGTACCGCCGGACCAGGGCGTACTGAGCCTGCGCCCGCTGCAGGTACTGCGGCTTGCCGGTGATCTGGTACAGCAGCAGGGCGGCCTTGACGTAGTTGGACTCGGTCTCGATGGTCTTCAGCCGGCCGCGGTGCCCGTACGGCCACTGGTAGTCGATGGCGGGGCAGGCGCCGGTGGCCAGGCCAGGGACGGTGCCGATCCACCGGATAGCGGCCTGCGCCTTGGCCAGCGCGGCCGGGCTCCCGGTGACCTGGTACATGCGGACGTCGGCGACGGCATCCCACATCACGCTATCGCTGCTGCCGTGCTCGCGCGGGGTCCACAGGTGCGCCGTCGAGGCGAGCGTGCGCACCAGCGGCAGCACGGTCGGGTCATGGGCGGTCAGCCAGCGGAAGTAGAGCACGTTGGTCAGCGCGTCGGCGCCCCAGTCCCGGTTCTTGGTGTTGCACGTCACCGGCACGCACATGTGCCACAGGCCGGTCCCGTTGTAGAACGTGCTCTCGAGCAGGCGGATAGAGCGGGTGGCCAGAGCCTGATAGCTGGCCCCGCGGACGGCGAGATGGTGCCCGGACGAGACGTCCCGAACGGAGTTGCGGGCCCCGACCGGAGCGACGGAAACCGCGATGGCGGCGATCGCCGCGGCGACGACACCGCCGAACGCGAACAGGACGCGACGTCGTTGTCCAGGTTTCTGCACATTGACAATGTATGAAGTACAGCGGCGAATCGGGTGCGAACCGCTGATGACTGTTCCGTAACACCTACCGGGTGACGATGTTGACGATCCGTCCGGGAACGATGATCGTCCGCTCGATGACCAGGCCTCGCGTCAGCCGCTGGAAGTCCGGATCCCCGCGCAGGAGCCGATCGACCTCCTCTCGCCCGGCGCCGGCCGGGACCCGGACGACCAGCCTGGTCTTGCCGTTGACCTGCACCGGCAGCGGTGCGGTCGGCTCGCCGGCCAGCGCTGGGTCGGCCTCGGGGAACGGCTCGTAGGCGAGCGAGGCAACGTGCCCGAGCCGGCGCCATAGTTCCTCCGCGATATGCGGCGCCAGCGGGGCGACCATCAGGACGAGCGGCTCGGCGATCGCCACGGGCAGGGCACCGTCCCTGGCCGCGATCCTGGCCGCCGCATTCGTCAGCTCGGTCAGCCTGGCGATGGCGGTGTGGAACCTGAGCTCGCCGAAGTCTCTCCGCACGGCCGCGATCGTGGCGTGCAGCAGGCGCAGCGCGCTGTCGTCCGGCGGATCCACGCTGACGGCGGGCTGCCCGGTCTGCTCGCTGACCACCGCCCGCCACAGCCGCTGCAGGAACCGGTGCACGCCGGCGATGTCGTCCGGGCGCCATGCCCGGTCGGCCTCGATCGGGCCCATCGCCATCTCCTGCAGCCGCAGCGTGTCCGCTCCGTAGCGCCGGTAGATCTCGTCCGGGCTGATGCCGTTCTTCAGCGACTTGCCCATCTTTCCCGTCCGCCTCGTGACCGGGCGGCCCCGGTAGTGAGCGGATCCGTCGCCGGTGGTCGTCACCTCGGCCGCCGGCACGTACATCCCGCGCTCATCGGTGAACGCGTCGGCGAGGACGTAGCCCTGGTTGACCAGCCGGCCGAACGGCTCGCAGGTCGAGACGTAGCCCAGGTCGTACAGCACCTTGTGCCAGAACCGCGCGTAGAGCAGGTGCAGGACGGCGTGCTCAGCCCCGCCGACGTACAGGTCGACGCCGCCGCCCGGCGGAGTGCCCGGCCCCGGCCCGGCCATCCAGTACCGCTCATTGACCGGATTAACGAATTCCTCGTCGTTGGTCGGATCCAGATAGCGCAGGTAGTACCAGCACGATCCGGCCCACTGCGGCATCGTGTTCAGCTCGCGCCGGTAGAGCTGCCGGCCAGCGCCGAGGTCGAGCTCGACGTTCGCCCAGCCCGCCGCCCGGCCGAGCGGCGGCACCGGGTCGGCGGCCTCGTCTCCAGCGGGCGCCGGCCGGAAGTCGATGATCTCGGGCAGCTCGACCGGAAGCATCTCGTCCGGCAGCACCACTGGCAACCCCGCGGAGTCGTACACGATGGGGAACGGCTCGCCCCAGTACCGCTGCCGCGAGAACAGCCAGTCCCGCATCCGGTGGCTAGCGCCGGCCTCGCTCGCGCCGATCCAGTTCCGCTGCATGATCTTCACGGACTCGGGCCAGTCGACCAGATCGAGGTCGGCCGCCAGCCGCCCGGCGAACGCGGTAATCCGCAGCATCCACTGCCGCATCGGCCGGCGGTACACGGGATAGTTGCCCACGTCGCTGCGGCCGTCGGCGGTGACTTCCTCGTTGGCCAGGACGGTCCCCAGGCCCGGGCACCAGTTGACCGGCTCGTCGGAAAGGTAGGCCAGCCGCCTGGCGTCGACGATGGCGCGCCGCTCGGCGTCGGTCAGGTCCGCCCAGGCCGTGCCGTCCGGCGTGTCCCGGAGCCCGGACTCGAACTCGGCGATCAGCTCGGCAACCGGCCTGGCCCGCCCGGTGCGCTCGTCGCACCAGCTGCCGAAGATCCTGGTGAAGATCCACTGGGTCCACCGGTAGTAGGCCGGGTCGGTGGTGGAGAACTCGCGGCGCGGATCATGGCCCAGGCCCAGGCGCCTGAGCTGGTCTCGCATGACGGCAATGTTCGCCTCGGTCGTGACGCGCGGGTGCTGGCCGGTGTCGATCGCGTACTGCTCGGCCGGCAGGCCGAAGGCGTCGTAGCCGTAGGCATGCAGCACGTGCCTGCCGTTCATGCGCTGGTACCGGGCGAAGACGTCCGTCGCGATGTAGCCGAGCGGATGCCCGACATGCAGGCCGATGCCGCTCGGATAGGCGAACATGTCGAGCACGTAGCACTTCGGCCGTCCCGCCGCCCGCTCGAATCCGGCTGACAGCGGCCCGGCGGGGCTGGCGGTCCAGAAGGTTCCCTCGCTGGCCCACCGCTGCTGCCAGTGCGCCTCGATGCCAGCTGCCAGCACCGCGTTATAGCGGAACGGGATCTCGCCGCCCATCTCTGGCCTCCGAATGTGTGCCAGGAAATCGATATCCAGAGGTCGAGTTCGCCCGGATAATCAGCCGGCAACAATTGCTTAACGGTATCGCCCCGTCTCTCCGAAGTCGGGTTAATCGGACATACGATTCACCCCGATGAGAGCGCGGAACTCACTGCTGGCGCCCCGGATGGGTTTCGGTGCGGCTGCTTCTCCTGTCCGTGCTAGTGAGCACGCTGATCGCGGCGGGCCTGGTCGCCGCCCTGGCCGGCTTCGCGGCCAGCGCGCTGCCGCAGGCCGTCAGCAGCGAGCTGGCCAGGTCCCCGCGCACGGCCATCTCGATTTACGGCGGCTTCGGCGCGGCACAGGCGCGGATCGACCGGCCGTAGGTCGCTGCGGCACTCCGGCGCGCGTTCGGACCGATCCCGTTCACCACCAACGTGGCGGTGTGGTCCGATCCCATCACCCTGCCGGCCAGACCGGGGAGCAAGACGGTGTCTCTGGTGCAGGCCGCGACCCTGGACCGGATCAGAGACCAGATCCGGCTGACCGAGGGCACCTGGCCGGCCAGGACTGCGCCGGGCGACCCGGTCGAGGCTCTCGCGCCCGCCAGCGTCGCCGCCGACCTGCAGCTGCCGCTGGGCCGGACGGTCGTGCTGCGCGACCGGCAGAGCGGCGCGCGGGTCCGGTTCCGGCCGCGCCGAGGGTATCGGCGGTGGCGGCAAGCCAGCTTAGGCCCGCCGCCCGACGCATCGCTCAGGCGATGAAGTCCCTGGCCGGCTCGCCCGACCTCGGCGGGCTCCAGGCCAGCAGCGGCCTGCCCGCCGCCTTCTCGGGCGTCGCGACCAGGCTCGTGGTCGCCAGGTCGCTGCTCCTGGTCGGCGTGCTCGAGTTGCTGATGCTCGCCGGGGCAGCGCTGACGCTGACCGCCCGCACGCTGGCCAGCCAGCGCGAAGAGGAGTCGGCGCTGCTTGCCGCTCGCGGTGCCGGGCGCTGGCAGCTGGCCAGGCTGGCGCTGGCCGAGGCGCTGCTCGTCGGCGTCGTCGGCACCGCCGCCGGCCTGCTGGTCGGCGGCCGCCTCGCCGGCCTGCTCGCCCGCTCCGGCCAGCTGCGGGCGGCAGGCCTGCGGGTCAGCGGAACTCCGCCTGAGGTGTGGTGGACGATGGCCGTCGTCCTGCTGCTGTGTACCGGCGTGATGGTGTGGCCCGCGCTGCGTCCGGTCGCGCCCGACACTGCCCGGGTCCGCAAGGGCCGCGCGGCGGTGGCTTCCGCGGCCGCGCGGGCCGGCGGCGACATCGCGCTCCTCGTGCTGGCGCTGCTCGCTGTCTGGCAGCTGCGGCAGTACTCAGTGCTCGGCCGGACAGCAGCCGGAATAGACGTGGATCCCGTGCTCGCCGTGGCACCAGCGATCGCTCTGGCGGCGGCGACCGTGCTGCCGCTTCGGGGGCTGCCCGCGCTGGCGGCCGTTGCCGACCGGCTGGCCAGCCGCACCAGGCGGCTCGGCGGTGCGATGACGACCTGGGAGATCAGCAGGCGGGCGACCAGGCAGAGCGCTCCGATGCTGCTGGTCGTGCTCGCGGTCGGGACCGGCACGCTCGCGCTCGCACAGCACCAGAGCTGGCGCCAGTCCGCGCTCGATCAGTCCGCCTTCAGCGCCGGAGCCGACGTTCGCGCCGACACCGCGGCGCCCGTTTCGCTCGGGCGCGCCGCCACGATCACCCGCGCGCCCGGGGTCAGGGCCGCGATGGCCGTCACGACCAGCCTCACGGTGCCGAGCGGCGGGCAGGTGCTCGCGCTGGACGCCCGGCGGGCTCCGGCCACGGTGCTGCTGCGCGGCGACCAGTCGTTGCTGTCGGCGGCATCGCTGTGGCGCACACTCCAGCCGCCCAGAAGTCGGGCTGCCGTCAGGCTGCCCGGGCGCCCGGCCAGGCTGGAGATCAGCGCGAGCCTGGCCCCTGGATCGCGCCGCGACCTCGGCCCGGTTCACGTTTCCGTCTCGATCCAGGATGCGGCCGGAATCACCTATGCCGTGCCAGCAGGCACGCTGCCAGATGACGGGCGCCCGCACGCGCTGATCGTGAGCCTGTCGGCGACCGGGCAGGCGATCTACCCGCTGCAGCTGCTGGCCCTGACCGCCGGGTACACGCTGCCGCCGGTACCGGCGCGTAGCGCTTCGTCCGCGGCGGCAGCGCGGCAGGTCGTCCTCGCGGTGCGCGGACTCGCCGTGTCGGCCCGCCGCTCCGGTGCCTTTGGCGCGCCGTTCGCCTCTGGTCAGGCGCTGGCCGGCTGGACAGCCGGAGTCTCGGCGCCCGACCTCTCGCTCAGCGGCGTGGGCATACCTCCGCTGCTGGCCGTCAAGCCGGCCGCCGCCGGCCCGGGCACGGTGACGTTCCATCCCGGTTACGGCCAGACCAGTCTGTTCGCGCCACCGCTGGCGCCGCCGCTGCTGCCGGTGTACGGGCAGCTGTCCCTCGTCGCTCCCGCTCCGGCCACGATCATCCCGGGAATCGCCACCCAGGCGTTCCTGCGCGCCAGCCAGCTTCGTCCCGGCGACCTGTTCCAGATCGTGGCCCCAGGCCCCGTCCCGCTGACGATCAGGATCGTCGCCGCCGTGACCGCCTTTCCGACCGTGACGAGCCCGGGCGGCGGCCTGATCGTCGATCAGGGCGCCGTCCAGGCCCTGATCGCCGAGCATTCAGCGCCGCCGCTGAGCGTGAACCAGTGGTGGCTGACGACGAGGACCGGGGTAGCACCACCTGGTCTTCCCCCTGGCACGGTCGTGACCGAGCGCGCCAGGCTTTATGCCGGACTGCTCACTGATCCGATGGCCGCCATCCCGCAGCAGGCCGTGCAGTCGATCGCGATCGCGGCCGCGCTGCTCGCCGTGCTGGGTTTCTCGGTCAGCGTCGCTGGCCGCGTTCGCGAGCGGCGGTCGCAGACCGCCCTGCTCAGCGCGCTGGGCGTGAGCGCGGCGCTGCAAGTGCGCCTGCTCTGCCTGGAGGCCCTGGCGCTGAGCGGGCCGGCCGCCCTGACCGGGCTGCTGCTCGGCACGGTCGTCGCTCACCTGCTGGTCCCCGCGGTCACGCTGACGGCCACGGCGGCCGTTCCGATGCCGTCCGTTCTGGTTGAGGTCCCCGTGGTCACAGCGCTCGTGCTGGCCCTCGTCGTGATGGCGATCCCGGTCGTCGCCGCGGCCGCCAGCGCGGCGCTGCGGCCTGACCCGGCCGCGCAGCTGCGAGCAGGGGAGTCGGCATGAGGGCCGCCGCCCGGCGGCTGCGAGCCGGCCTGACCATGCTGACGGGGACGGCGGCGGGCGCTAGCGCCGTCCTGGCCGTGCTGGTCATCGCGAGTGTCTTCGTCGCGGTGGCCCTGCCGCGGGCGAGCGTCTCGTTCCGGACCAGGGCGCTGCGGCAGGTGGTGGCGGCGACGCCGCCGACCGGGCGCGCCATTGTCGCCTCGACGGACTTCACCACGCTGGCCAGCGCGCTGGCTATCGCACCTGGACCGTCAAGTCCTGGAATCGGCGTGGACGAGATGGTCGCGGTGGCCGGCGAGCTCGCGGCCAGCCTGCGGGCACTGCGGATCCCGCTCCAGCCGGTCTCGCACCGCTGGTGGGGCCTGACGTCGGGATACGCAGCGGTCCCCGATGCGTCGAGGCACGCCTATTTCGGCGCCACTCCGCCCCAGCTGGAAGTCCTGTACCGGACCAACCTCGGCCGGAACGCACGGCTGGTGGTCGGCACAACGCCGGCCACCGTCTCGGCCGACTCAGGGCGGCCGGTCTTCCAGGTTGCGGTGACCCAGGCCACGGCCGCACGCTTCATGCTGCACGTCGGCTCGGTGCTGACGTTTCCCGGGCAGGCGACCTTCGCCGTATCCGGGATCATCCGGCCGGTCCGGCGGGATCGACGTTCTGGACCGTCGATCCCGACGCGGCCCGCGCGACCTTCAACCAGAGCCGGACCGCCGCCTTCTGGCTCGGCGCTCGCTGCGCTGGTCAGCGTGCCGCTGTTCGCGTTGCGCCAGGTACCGTCGGCTGGTCTGGCCGACGAGCGGTCGGACAGCCAGCCCACCCGCCAGGGCCGGGCCAGGCGCGCGGTCGCGGACCTGACGCTGGCCCTGGCCGCCGCGGGCGGCGTGGCCGTGCTCAGGCAGGAGTCGGCGGCGCGTCCCAGCGGAACCGACTGGTACACCAGCGCCGCTCCGGCGCTGGTCGCGATTCCCGTCGCGATCGTCGCGGTGCGGCTCTACCCGATCGCGGTCCGCTGGCTCGTGCGGCTCTCCGGCCGCCGTCAGGGAGTGACGACGTTTGTCGGCCTGGCCAGGGCAGCCAGGGCATCGCTGGCCGCGGTGCTGCCCGCCTTCGCCCTCGTGCTCGTGCTGGCGGTGATCGCCTTCGGCGCCACGCTGCGCGCCGCCGTCGTCCGCGGCGACGTGGCCGAATCCTGGCGCGCGACCGGGGCTGACGTCGTCATTGACACGTACCGCTCCACCGTCCCGATTGATGGGGCGGTTCGCCGCGCTATTGCTGCCGTGCCGGGTGTCCAGCGCACGTCGACCCTGAGCTTGCTGCCCGGGGTCGCAGCCGACGGGACTCCGGTCACCGTGGTCGTCGTTGACCCGGCCAGCTACGCGGCGCTCATCGCCGCGACGCCGCAGCCTTCGTTCCCCGCTGCGGCCCTGACCGGGCCGGGCGCGGCCGGCGGTCCTGGCCCGGTGCCGGTACTTGCCTCGCCGTCCGCTCGCCACCTGGTCACGGGCGGCCGGAAGGTCCTCGCCGGCTACCACGACTTCCCGGTCCGGGTGACGGGTACCGTGCGCGATGTCCCCGGTTCGTCGGCAACGGGCGCGTTCATCGTCGCCCCGGCCCGCGCGATGGTCAGGACCGTCGGAGCGAGCGAGGCCCAGCCGAGCAGGCTGCTGGTCGTCGGACCGGGCGTCGACGCGGCCCGGATGCGGTCGGTCGTCGGGCGTCAGCTGCCAGCTGCCACGCTGGCCTTCCGCGCCGGGCGGCTGGCCTCGCTGACCGAGGCGCCGCTGCCGCACGGGACGTACACGGCGTTTGCCGAGGGCGCCGCGGCGGCCGCGCTGTACGGCGCCGTCGTCGTGCTCATCATGCTGGCGCTCGGGGCCAGGTCCAGGGAACTGACCCTGGCCAGGCTCTTCACTATGGGCTTGTCACCCGGTCAGGCCAGGCGGCTCGTCATCACCGAGGCGCTGCCGGCCATCATCGCCGCCGCTGCCGGCGGCGCCGTCTGCGCCCGGCTGCTTGTCCCGCTGGTCGGCCCGGCTATCGACTTGTCGCCGCTGACCGGCTCGACGGCTCCGGTTCCAGTCCGTGCCGACTACGCCCTGGTCGGGTTGCTGGCCGCCGGACTGCTGGCGCTGGCCATCGCGACGCTTCTGGCGCAGTCCGCGGCGACCAGGCTCCGCGGCGTCAGCCGCGCGCTCCGGGTGGGCGAATGAGTTCCGAACAGAGGGGGAAGGCGCCGATGACGTCAGCGGCCGGGCGGCTAGCCGCCGCTTCTGGCATCGGCGAGCTCGCGGCCGAGGCCGAGCTGGTCCGTACCTTCTACGGCGAGGGTGCCCTGGTGGTCTGCGACCGGCTAGTGCGGATTTACGCGCTCGAGGGCATCGAGGTTCAGGCCCTGCAGGGCCTCGACCTGCTGATCGGCAAGGGCGAGCTGACCGCGGTCGTCGGCGCGTCCGGCAGCGGAAAGTCCACGCTGATGAACATCCTGGCCGGGCTGGACACGCCCACGGCCGGCTCGGTGCGAGTCGCCGGTCACGACCTGGCCGGGATGACGGCTCGCGAGCGGCTCTCCTACCGGCGCCAGGTCGTGGGCTTCGTCTGGCAGCAGACCTCGCGCAACCTGCTCCCGTACCTGACGGCGTGGCAGAACGTGGCCCTGCCGATGCGGCTGCGGGGCAGGCCAGGCGGGAGCGCGGCGCCAGGACCACCGAGCTGCTCGGAGTGCTCGGGGTGGCGCATTGCGCCGATCGCCGGCCGGATCAGATGTCGGGCGGCGAGCAGCAGCGGGCGGCGATCGCGACCGCCCTGGCGAACCGGCCCGATCTGCTGCTGGCTGACGAGCCGACCGGTGAGCTCGACAGCGCGACCGCCGTGGACGTGTTCGGCGCGCTGCAGCGAGCAAACGCGGAGCTGGGCGCGACGGTGCTGGTGGTGACGCATGATCCCGCGGTCTCCGCGCAGGTGCGGCGGACGATCGCGATCGCGGACGGCAGGACGAGCACGGAGACGCTCCGGCACGCGACCGCGGGGGACGGCGGCCTGAGCCAGCACGCGGTGGAGTACGTGGTCCTTGACCGGGCCGGACGGGTTCAGCTGCCGCTGGAGATGCTCGAGCCGCTCGGAATGCGGGACCGGGTCAGGCTGGAGGCCGAGCCCGATCACATCGGCGTCCGGCCGGACAACCCGGCCAGCCGCCAGCCAGCCCAGCAGCAGCCAGCCCAGGAGCAGCCAGCCCAGGAGCAGCCAGCACAGCAACAGCCAGGAGAGCAGCCGTGACGGCGACGCCCCGTCCTCCGGTCGTGCAGGTCACCGGAGTGAGCCGGACCTACGGCAGCGGCGGGACGCAGGTCCGGGCGCTGCGGAACGTCTCCTGCACCGTCCGCGAGGGTGAGCTGACGGCACTGGTGGGGCGGTCCGGATCGGGCAAGACGACGCTGCTCAACATCATCGGCGGCCTCGATGCGCCGAGCACCGGTTCCGTCCTGGTCGCCGGGCAGGAGGTGTCGGCGATGAACGAGCGGAACCGGACGGCGTTCCGCCGTGACACGGTGGCGTTCATCTTCCAGTCGTTCGGGCTGATCCCGATCTTGTCAGCGGCGGAGAACGCCGGCGTTCCGCTGCGGATCGCCGGCGTGCCGGCCAGGGAACGGGAGGAGCGGGTCGCCCTGATGCTGGCCCTCGTCGGCCTGTCCGGGCACGCCGCGCAGCGGCCCAACGAGCTGTCGGGCGGCCAGCAGCAGCGAGTCGCGATCGCGAGGGCGCTGGCCGGCCGCCCGCAGCTGCTGATCGCCGACGAGCCGACCGGTCAGCTGGACTCGCAGACCGGACGGCAGATCCTGCGGCTGCTCCGCACGGTCGTCCGGTCGGAGGGGATCACCGCGCTGGTCGCCACCCATGATCCGGTCCTGATCGATCTTGCCGACACCGCGCTGCGGCTGGACGACGGCGTTCTCACTCAGGTCTGACGGCTCGGGCCCACCGGCCGCGGCGAAGGCGACTTTCGGCCCCTCCGGACGCCCCGCCTGCGGTGATAGCCTCCGGGCGAAGGAGGGTGTCTCGTGCGGATCAGTCGGAGGACGCTGCTAGTCGCGGTCAGCTCTGCGGTCGCGCTGATTATCCTGATCGTCGGTTTCGCTGCCCTGACCGGTCACAAGGCCGGACCGCCCGGACCGGGCCAGTCAAGCTCCGGCGCCGGGCCGCTCACCTCGCCGTTCACGGGAGAGCCCGTCTCGGCGCTAGGGCCTGAGCTGATCTTCAAGATCGACAACGTCCCGCAGGCCAGGCCGCCGACCGGCCTGACGAAGGCCGACATCGTCTACCTGCTTCCGGTCGAGGGCGGGCTCAGCCGGATCTTCGCCGTGTTCTCCTCCCATATCCCGCCGGTGGTCGGCCCGGTCCGCAGCTCGCGCGAGGAGGACATCGCGCTGCTGCGGCAGTTCGGCAGGCCCGCCTTCGCTTTCTCGGGTGCCCAGCCACGACTGCTGCCCGTGGTCGAGCACGCCAGGATCGTCAATCTCTACGACGGCATCGTCGGCGGCTACTTCCGCGGTTCGGGCCGGGTCGCGCCGTACAACCTGTACGCCAGGACCAGGCAGCTGCTGGCGGAGGCCAAGGGCGCGAGCCGGGCCAGGGACATCGGCTTCAGGTTCGGAGCTGCGCCGGCCGGCGGGACGCCCACGAGCAGCTACAACGTCGCGTACCAGTCCGCGTCCTTCAGCTTCCGCTGGTCAGCGTCCCAGCACCGCTGGCTGGTCGGGATGGACGGCAGCCCGGCCATGGCCGCCGAGGGCGGCCAGCTAGGCGGTCGCACCGTCGTCGTTCAGGACGTGAAGGTCGGAACCTCCGGATTTCTGGAGCTCGGGATCAGGCCCCCGTACGCGCATACGGTCGGCAGCGGGAGCGCGATCGTGCTCCGCGACGGACGCGCCTACCATGTGCACTGGTCCCGCCCGAACGCTGACGGGGGCACCACCTTCACGCTGCCGGACGGCAGGCCGATGCCGTTCGCCCGGGGTCAGGTCTGGGTGGTCTACGCCTTCGGTCCAGGCTCGACGAGCCAGCATTAGCTTTAATTGGCAGATGTCGTAAAACTCGGCCCTGTTCGCTTTGGAATGATATTCACGCCCGCTGTCCGACGACACTGACCGGACAATGGCGGCCTGTCTTGTGAGCCCCTGCGTGGCATGCCACACTCTCAGGTGTTTAGCCATCCACGGGCTGCAACCACCAGGTGATGTCCACAGTCCTAACTGTGGACATCCCCGTTTTCCAGCGTGAATCGGAGCATCAAGTGACCGATCAGCCCGACCGGGCACAGCCTGAGACGGTGCAGCGCCGGAGGCCAGCGGCCGATGACGCGGCAGCGGTCGCGGTCGCCGCGCCGCCGCAGGGCGCGGCGGCTGGTTCCGGTGACCTGACCGACGAATTGCTCGGGTCTGACCAGTGGACCGACGAGATGGTGCAGGCGGCCGGGATCCCGGTGACCGACATTCCGTTCGTCACCATCGGCGGCGGGATCGGCTCGTTCGTGACCGTCGATTACCTGCGGATCGCGGGCGTCGCCGCGAACCGGATGGCCGTCCTGTCCAACCTCGACTTCGCCTGGCAGACGTACGAGTACCTGACCAGGGTGTCGCAGATCCCGCGGCCCGAGCGGATCAGGTCAGACTCGGCCTCCAGGCCGGACAACATCTGGGGGTTCCCCTCGTATGCGCTGGCCGAGGCGATCGGCGAGCGCACGCTCGCGCCGCTGTGGCAAGTGCTGATCGAGCCGATCTGGGCCGACTACTACACCCCGAAAGCGGGACGGGTATTCGCCGGGCTCGAGCGCGAGAGCAAGCGAATCGGCTGGTCTCAGATGCTGGTCAAGGGCCAGGTCAGGATGGTCAGGAAGCGGCAGGGCGGCGGCTATTTCGTGATCCTGACCCCGATGGCGGGCGCGACTCCGACCAAGCGGCTCGCCTACCGGGCCGAGTTCGTGCACCTGGCGGTCGGCTACCCGGGGCTGCGGTTCCTGCCCGAGCTTCAGGAGTTCCGCACTGCCCACCAGGACTTCCACCACGTGGTCAGCGCGTACGAGGAGCACGAGCACGTCTACGAGGCCGCCCGGACCAAGCACCTGGTGGTGATGCTCCGCGGCGGCGGGATCGTGGCGTCCAGGGTCCTGGCGCGGCTGATGGACGACCGGGCCAAGTACGGCCTGTCGACCGAGATCGTGCATCTTTTCCGTACCTATATCGAAGGATCGCACGGGCCGAATGCGTGGAACCGCCGCAAGGGGGCGCACGGTTTCGCCTACCAGGGCTTCAACTATCCCAAGTCGGTATGGGGCGGCCAGCTCAAGGCCAGAATGCGCAAGCTCGAGGGCGAGGACCGCGGCAAGGCCTACAAGCTGATGGGCGGGACCAACACGCCGTACCGGCGGCGGTGGCAGGCGCAGATGAAAGAGGGCCGCGATGCGGGCTGGTACCGGACGATGGCGGGGACCGTCGAGCAGATGCGGCTGGAGCAGGGCAAGATCATCAGCGTGGTCAAGACACAGAGCGGGATGGTCGAGGTAGCGGCGGACTTCGTGATCGACTGCACTGGCCTTGAGGCGGACATCGCCGAGCACAGGGTGCTCGCCGACCTGCTCCAGCACTCCGGTGCGGGCCGCAACCCGCTCGGCCGGCTCGACGTGGAGCGCACCTTCGAGCTCCGCGGATCGGCCAGCGGCCCCGGCGTCATGTACGCGTCAGGAGCGACCACCCTCGGCGGCTATTTCCCTGGCGTGGACACGTTCCTCGGCCTGCAGGTCGCCGCCCAGGAGATCGCCGACGATCTGGCCTGGCGCGGGTTCTGCCGCCGGATCGGCACGTTCCGCTCGATCACGCAGTGGCTGCGGTGGGCCCGCAACCGCCAGCCCTGACCAGCGACAGTCGCCGTAACTAGCGAGAAGAAAGGCAGACAAGGTGCTACCCACCCTGGGTGGTCGGATCCAGACCCGGCTGATCCTGCTCGCCGTGGTCGGCGGGGTCGTGACGCTCATCATCGGCCCGCTGCTGCCGATCTCCGCTCCGCTGTCCGTGGTGTACCAGGACACGTTCGTGATCCTGGCCGCCGTCGCCGTGCTCAGCATCGGCTGGGAGTGCCTGTATCACTTGGCGATGCAATGGCGCTGGGAGAAGGACTGGCCGACGCTCTTCGGCCTGGTCACCGCGATCCCCGAGGGCCTGCTCATCTGGGTGCTGCTGTCGGCGGGTGCGATACCCGGGATCAGCGGAACGGTCCCGGCCGCCGCCTTCGTCATCGATTTCGGCCTGGTGTGGCTGGCGGTGTGGCTGGTAGCTAATGGTCCGATGCGCGTTCCGTTCATCCGGTGGCGCTTTCACGGCGGGAGGCTTGTGTGAGTGACCACGGTGCTGGTGACTACGGTTCTGGTGACCACGGGCACGCGCCCGGCCTGTTCCCGGTGCCCGGCGACGGGGTGCTGGCCAGGCGCGGCGACCTGATCCTGCTCTGCAGCCTGGAGGTCAGCCAGGTCGTCGATGACCTGCTCGACGCCCTGGAGCAGATTGCCGCGGCCGGGGGGGACGGCCGTCAGTTCACCGACGCGATCGCCGACACGCTCGAGGCGAGCGACGCGACGCCGTCAGTGCTCGCGTTCGGCCCGGCCGGACCCGGCCTGGCCGTCACGGTCAGCGGCGGGGCGTGGGCGGACGTCACGACGGCCGAAGGGATAGCGCGGCTGGAGGCCGGCCATCCGCGGATGCTGCTGCGCGGTGCGCTGCGGTCGCCGGTCAGCGGAGTCCGCGGCGGGCTCAGCCCGGGCGACAACGGTGCCGCGAGCACGGACCGGTTCTCCCGGCTGGACGCCGGCACCGTGCGAGCCGGCGGCCTCAGCTTCTACCAGGCCGGACTGGCAGCGAGCGATCACGGCGCCGGGGGCGGGCCGGTCCGCCTCGGCAAGGCTCAGCGCGCCAAGCCGCTGAGCGCCCAGACCCCCGCCGCTGCGGCCAGGCTGGCCGGCGTTCCGGTCGCGGAGATCCGCGATCAGGGGGCACCGGCGGCGCCGGATGCGGCCGAGACCCCGGAGCCCGCACCGCAGCTCCCGGCGCCTGACCTGCCAGCACCGGACCTGCCAGCACCTGACTTGCCAGCCACTGACCTGCCGGCGGCCGAGGTCCGGGAGTACGTACCGGAGGCCGAGCCCCCGCTCGCGGAGGTGCCAGCCGAAGCGGCCCCAGCCGCGGAGTCGGCCATGCCGCAAGCGCCGGCGCCGAGTAGCCCGATCGAGCCGACCGCCGCGTGGGTGTCTCCTGACGTGCCAGAGGCTGCCTCGCAGCGGCAGGCCACCGAACTCTGGTCCCCGCCGCCCGCCGAGCCGTCCGCTGAGCAGTCGCCCGCCGCGCAGGGAACGGCCTTTCCTCCGGGTCAGATGCTGCCGAGCGGACCGGGCACCGCCGAGGACCTCGAGCGCGAGGTAACGGCCCCGCCGGAGCCGTTCGAGCCAGCCCCGGCAGTCCAGCCTTTCCAGCAGGCCGCGCCGTTCGAGCCGGCCCAGCCGTTCGAGGCCGTCCTGCTGCTGGAGGCTGGCTCGGGCAGCGGCATCGACGTGCCGGCCCGCCAGCCGCTGTCGAAGGTCAAGGACATGCCGCCCGGGTCAAGCAGTTACGTCTCCGCCGGACCCATCATCCAGGGCGTGTACTGCAAGAACGGCCACTTTGATGACCCGGAGGCACTGTTCTGCGCGATCTGCGGGATCTCGATGAACCAGCAGACGCTGGTGCCCAGGCCGGGCGAGCGGCCGCCGCTCGGCGTGGTGCTGCTCGACGACGGCTCGGTTTTCCAGCTCGACAGCGACTACGTCGTCGGCCGGGAGCCCAGCCTGGACTCCTCGGTCGCGGCGGGCAAGGCCAGGCCGCTGCGGGTCGCCGACGACAGCGGGATCGTCTCCAGGGTCCACGCCAGGGTGCAGCTCGACGGCTGGCGGGTGCTGGTCACCGACCTCGGATCGGCCAACGGGACCAGGGTGCTGCTGCCTGGCCAGCCAGCCGACCAGCAGCTGGTGCCGCAGGTGCCCATCGTGCTGGCCACCGGCAGCCAGGTGGACCTGGGCGGGCGCGGGTTCCGCTACGAGTCTCACCGGGGCCGGTGAACGCGACCGCGCCGGCTGTGGCCGGGACCGGGGCAGGAGCTGGCGATGACTGATACCGACGTCCAGCTGCTCCTGTTCGACCTCGCGCTGATCATCGTCCTGGCCCGGCTGCTCGGCGCGGCGGCCAGGCGGATCGGCCAGCCGCCGGTGCTCGGCGAGATCGTCGCCGGGATCCTCCTCGGGCCGACCATCTGGGGCACGCATGTCACCGCCACCCTGTTCCCGCCCACTCTGATCCCGCCGCTCACCGCGCTCGCCGACCTGGGCCTGGTCCTCTTCATGTTCGTCGTCGGCTATGAGGTCGACCTCGGTCTCGTCCGGGGCCGCGGCCGAGTCGCGGCGAGCGTGGCGGTCGGGTCCATCGTCGTGCCGCTGGTACTCGGAACTGGTCTGGGTGTCTGGCTGACGCACCGCTATCACGTCCATGACGCATCCACGTTCGTGTTGTTCTTCGGCGTCGCGATGTCGATCACGGCGTTTCCCGTCCTCGCGCGCATCCTGACCGACCGCGGCCTGCACCGGACCAGAATCGGCGGCCTGGCGCTCGCGGCCGCGTCGGTCGACGACGTGCTCGCCTGGGCGCTCCTCGCGGTAGTGGTGGCGGTCGCCGGCGCGGGCACCGGTGGCAACCAGCTCCGGCTGGTGCTGGCGCCGGTCTACGCGGCCGTGATGATCTGGCTGGTCCGCCCGGGCCTGCGCCGGCTGGCCGACATCTACCAGCGTCAGGGCCGCCTCACGCCGAACGTGCTCGCCGCGGTGCTGGCCCTGCTGCTGCTCTCCAGTTACGTGACCGACTGGATGGGCGTGAAGTTCATCTTCGGGGCGTTCATCTTCGGCATCGTGATGCCGAGGGAGATCCCGGCCCTCCGCGAGGCCATCCTGGAGCGGCTGGAACAGATCAGCGTGCTCGTCTTGCTGCCCGTGTTCTTCGTGATCGCGGGACTGAACGTCAACCTGCGCGGCATCGGCCTGGCTGGGCTGGTCAACTTCGTACTGATCATGGTCGTGGCGGTAGCGGGCAAGTTCGGCGGCGCCTACTATGGCGCCCGCCTCACCGGGGTCAGGCGACGGCAATCCGGCGCGCTGGCGTCGCTGATGAACACGCGCGGCCTGACCGAGATCGTCATCCTCACGGTCGGACTCCAGCTCGGCATCCTGAACAAGTCGCTGTTCACGCTGATGGTCCTGATGGCCATCGTCACCACGGGAATGGCCGGCCCGCTGCTGAAGGTCATCTACCCGGTCCGGATCATGGAGCGCGATATCGCGGAGGCTGACCGGGCGGCCCTCGGCAAGACGGCCGCGCACCGGATCCTGGTCCTGATCGATGATCCGCAGACCGCCGGCCCGCTGATCGACGTCGGGGCGAGGCTCGCCGCGAGCAGGCCGAACAGCGAGCTTGTCCTGTCGCATCTGGTGCCGCACCGGGCCGCTGGCCGGCTGGAGGTCGGCTCGGGTCTGGGCGGTGAGCTGCTCCAGATGACGCAGACGATGGCCGCGCTCAAGGAACTGGCCGCGCAGTGCGGGCCGCCAGGCGTCTCCGCCACCGTGCAGTCCAGGTTCAGCGACGACGTCGCCGCGGAGCTGCCCGCCTTCGTCGCCGCCGCCGAGCCCGACACGATCGTGCTCCGTCCCGGCACCAGCGGCGGGCGAGCGCTGGGCGCGGACGGGGCGATTCAGCTGGTGTACGTCCTGTGCCCGATGCCGACCTCGCCGGCGGCAGCGGTCGCTCGCTGGGTGCGGACCCCGGACGGGGAAGCGGCCGTGCAGGTAGCGGCTCAGCTGTCGGTCGCGAGCGGGGTTGACCTGGTCCTGACACCGTCCGGACGTCCGTGCGCGTCGCTGGCGGCCAGCCTGGTCAAGCGCGGTCTAGCCGCCCGAGCCGGAACGCCGCCTGCGGGCGCGATGGTCGTCGCTCCGGGCGACGGCGTGACCGGCATGGCTGACACCGCCGCTGGCAGCGGCGGCCCGCCGGGGAGCGACAGCGACGTGCACCTGGCTGTCGTCGCGGGGACCAGCGAAGCCAGCGACGACCTGGACCAGTGGGTGCGGGCGCTGGATGCGCCCAGCGACCGGGGGATCGCCAGCACGGGTACCAGCCACACTGAGAACAGCAGCCACACTGACAACAGCAGCCAGCGGGAGAGCAGACAGCCGTGAACAGTACTGACGCACGCCTTGCGGCCGACCGGGCCGGCATCGCCGACTACCGCTTCGTCAGGCGCCTCGGCGCGGGCAATCATGGTGTCTTCTATCTCGCCGAGCGCCCGCAGCGGCTGAATATCGACGCCGAGTTCGTGGCCGTCAAGGTGCTGTCCGGATCCAACAGCCAGGACACCTTCCGCCGGGCGACCCGCGAGCTGGCCGCGTTCGCGGCGGTCAGGTCGCCCTACCTGGTCACGCTCTACGATGCCGGGCAGCAGGGTGACGATCTGTACTACTCCATGGAGTACCTGCCGGCCGGGTCGCTCGACGACGCGATGGGCGCGCTGCCGCCGGGCCAGGTTCTGGCCGCGGTCGCTGACGCGTCCCGCGCGGCCGACGCCCTGCACGACGCCGGGATCGCCCATAACGACATCAAGCCGGCCAACATCATGCTCCATGACGGCCATGCGAAGCTCAGCGACCTTGGCCTCAGCCAGCTGCTGACCCCGGGCCTGACCATCACCGGGCTGGGATCCACCGGCTCGGTCGAATACCTCGACCCCGCGATCATCCGAGGTGAGATGCCGGGCCGGGCGACGGACATCTTCGCCCTCGGCGCGACGCTGCACCGCGCGCTGAGCGGCACCGGGCTGTACGGCGATCTGCCGACCGACAACACGATGCTGGCCATGCGCCGCGTGCTGTCCCACCCGCCCGAGATCTCGCCCAACCTGCCCCCGGGCGTGCACGAGGTTATCGCCGCGGCGATCGACCCGAACCCGGCCGCCAGGCCGGCCACCGCGGCCGAACTGGCCGGCCGGATCGACGCACTCAGCGAGGACGTCCTCTGACGGGCGGCCCCGGCCGGCTTAGCCCGCTGGCCGGCTTAGCCGCTGGCCGCGGGCACCCGCTTCCCGGCACTGGCCCGCCAGCGGGACGGGGGAACGTCGGCCGGCGCCGGGGCCGGCGCGACCGCGTTCGGCTTGATCAGCAGGTAGACGGCCGGGATCCACAGCGCGGCGAAGATGACACTGGCCAGGATGTCGGTCGGGTGGTGCTCGCCCCGGTACATCCGGGAGAGCGCGACCAGCGCGGGCATGGCGACCGCGGGGATCAGGAACAGCCACCTCCACCAGCCGCGACGGTGCCCGATGACCAGCACGGCGAGTCCGATGTAGATGCAGCAGGTGGCGGCCATGTGCCCGGACGGGTACGCCGAGGTGGGCAGGCGGTGGTCGAGGTGGCTCACGGTCGGCCGGGGCCGCTTGACGATGGCCGCCGCGATGAGGAACATGGCGAGCTCGCCGATGATGAGGGTCAGGATGTAGACGGCCGGCCGCCAGCGCCGGGTAACGCCGACGAAGACCAGGCAGATCACCGCGGCCGCGGTCGCGATCGCGACGGTACCGCCGAGAGTGGTGAAGACCAGGCTCCAGGTCGTGCGGGACGGCGTACGGTGAGCGGCGAGCCAGTGCGGTATCGTCGTGTCGCCCAGCAGGTTGCCGCCGCCGTACTTGGTGACCAGCTCGCCGATGCCGACGATCAGGCCGAGAATCAGCACCCAGGCGACGAGGATTCCGGCGGCGGTGCGGCCCCGCCCGGCCGAGGCACCAGACCTGGCGGCCTCCGGCTGAGCGGGCCTGAGATCCTCGCCGGCTTCCGGCTCGAGCCCCTCGGCGACCGGATCGGTGACGGACCGTCCCGCTGCGCGCCGGCTCAGCTCGAACGCGAACGAGGTGAGGCCGAGCCAGGTGATGCCGATCGCCCAGCCGCCGATGACGTCGGACAGGTAGTGCACGCCGAGCAGGACCCGGCTGATGCCGACCAGCGCGATGATGGCCGTGACCACGATCGCGAACACGGTGCGGCCGCGGCCGCGCGTGGCCGACGCGAAGACCAGGAACAGGGCCCCGTAGCAGACCAGCGAGCCGAGCGAGTGACCGCTCGGGAAGCTGTTGCCAGGTGCGTGGGCGACCGGGTGGGCTACCACCGGGCGTAGCCGCCCGACCAGCGCCTTGATCACCGGGTCGAGCACCAGGGCGCCAGCGCCGGTGACGATGACGTAGGTCATCAGCCGCCACTGCCTGCGGAGCGCGAGCATGATCGCGGCGGCCGCGATCACCGCGGACAACACGATGGTGCCGCCCAGCATGGTGATGTACTTCACGATGGTGACCAGCGTGGGCTGCCCGGCGATCAGGCTGTTGACATCCGCGGCCGCGGTGTGGTCGGCGGACTCCAGGGGGTGCCACTGCAGGCGCACCAGGACTAGCAGGATGGCGAAGACCAGCGCGGCGACCGTGACGACGATTACGGGGGTGAGGCTCCGGCGTGAGGGTTCGACTGTTCGGGGCGACATGGACGACAGCTGCCCATCTTGCGGCCGTTCACACGGCGAGATGAACAGCCGGTGAAATGCGGGGCCGTGATCAGGAGTGCCGGGCCGTGATCAGGGAAGCTGCCACGGCATGTCGACAGTCGCGGTTGTGGCGCATGCGAGGAAGAGCTTCGGCGGCGGTCTGCCTGAGCTGCGCGAGGTACTGGCCAGGGAAGGATTCGACGAGCCCCTCTGGTACGAGGTGAGCAAGAGCCGCAAGGCCCCGAAGTGCGCGCGCCGTGCGGTGGCCGCCGGGGCTGAGCTGATCTTCGTCTGGGGCGGCGACGGCATGGTCCAGCGTTGCGTCGACGCCGTGGCCGGCACTGGCGCCGTGCTGGCCATCCTGCCGGCGGGCACGGCCAACCTCCTGGCCACGAACCTGCGCGTGCCCCGGGACCTGACCGAGGCGGTGCGGGTCGGCCTGCACGGCGACCGTCGCCAGATCGACACCGGGTCGGTCAATGGCGAGCATTTCGCCGTCATGGCCGGCGCCGGGTTCGACGCGCGGATGATCAAGGACGCCGACCGGCGGCTGAAGGATCGCATCGGGCGCGCTGCCTATCTCTACACCGGAGCCAGGAACCTCAGCGCACGCCGGGCGAGAGCGGTGGTCAAGGTCGACGGCCAGCGATTCTTCACCGGCCGGGTGTCCTGCGTTCTGATCGGCAACGTCAGCAGGCTGCTGGGCGGCATCGAGGCCTTCGACGGCGCGCAGCCCGACGACGGTGTGCTGGAAGTCGGGGTCGTGACAGCCAGGGATCCGGTTGAGTGGGCGCGGACGCTCGGGCGGGTGGCGCTGGGTACCGCGGACAAGTCACCGTTCGTCCGGGTCACCCGCGGGCACCGGATCCGGCTCCGTTTCGATCGCCGCTTCCCGTACGAGCTCGACGGCGGCGAGCGCCCCGCGGTCAGGAAGATGCGGATCAGGGTTCATCCGGCCTCGGTCACGATCTGCGTGCCGGCCCTTGCGGAAGAGCAGGTCGGCGGCCGCTCCCGGGACGGGAACGGCCATGATCGCCGACGCGCACGCGATCACCACGACGGGTCCTGAACTGGCCAGGCTGGCCGCGAGAACGGCGCCAGCGGGCGGTGTCGCCTGCATCGCGGTCCGCAGTACCGCGAACAGCCGGCCGTGCAGGGCGGCTGGCACCTCGCGCATCCGCAGCGTCTGGGCCCATGCGGTCATCGGGGCCGAGATGAAGCCGAGCGCTGCCATCGCGGCCAGCATGACCGCGGCGCTGCTGGTCATCAGGGCCAGCACGACCGCCGCCGCGATCGCCTGGCCAGCCAGGATCGAGGGGACCAGCGGCCGCGGCCAGTCGCGGCGGGCAAGCAGCGCGGCCGCCGTCAGCTCGCCGGCGGTGAGCGCGGTGACCAGATAGCCGTAACCGCCGGCGCCCAGCCCGATCGAGGCTGCGCGGTGCGGCAGGAACACCAGCAGCATCCCTTCGCCGACATTGAAGAGGGCGAACATCGCGGTGATGGAGCGGAGCACCGGGCGGCGGAGCACCAGCCGGACCACGGCGGTCAGGCCCTGGCCAGCGGGCCGCCGCACGCGCGGCGAGCCCCTCTCGTCGCGGCTCGCGGGCGCGAGCCTGACTTCCCCGGCCCCTCGTGCGGGCCTGACGCTGAGCACCAGGCCCGCGAACACCAGGTAGCTGGCCGAATCGGCGGCGACCAGCCAGGCCGCGCCGGCGGTGCCGAACGCGCCGGTGACCAGACCGCCGAGGCCGGCCCCGGTCAGGCTGGCCAGCCCGTACGCGGCGCCCTCGAGGGCGTTCGCCCGCGATAGCTGCTCGTCACCGACCAGCTGCGGGATAAGGGCGGGGAACCCGGCCAGGCTGATCATCTTCAGCAGCCCGTAGCCGGCGGCGACGGCGTAGAGCAGCGTGGCAGGTACGCCGCCGGTCACCGCGCAGACCGGGACGAGCGCGAAGACCGCGGCGCGCACGGCGGCGTCGGCGGCGAGCAGCCGGCGCCGGTCGAAGCGGTCGAGCGCCCAGCCGGCCGCCAGGCCGCCGACAGCGACCGGTGCCGTGTAGCAGACCGCCAGCACGGCGACGCTCGCCCCCGGTGTGGCCAGCGCCAGGGCCACCAGGGCGATCCAGCTCGCCGCATCACCAGCGGCCGAGACCGTCGCTCCCAGCCAGACCCGGCGGAAGGCCGGGTAATCGCTCGCGCTCACGGCGCGATGCTAGGCCCGGCCGACCGCCGGGGCTGCGCGGAAAGTGCGGCCAGCCGGGACGGCTAGGCACAGTGGCTAGGCACAGCGGCTAGGGCGCGATGCCGCCCCTGCTGCGGGCCCGGTACTGCGACGGGGTCATTCCCCACGCCCGCCGGAACGCGGCCTGGAATCTGGCCACCGAGCCGAAGCCGCTGTCGAAGCAGATGTCGATGACCGGCCGGCTGGTGCTCGCGAGCAGGCGCGCGGCGTGCGCGATCCGCCGCTCCACCAGGTACCGGTGCGGGGTCGTTCCCACGACCTCCCCGAACACGTGGATCATCCGGGTGCGGCTGAGGCCGAGCATGGCGGCGGCGGCGACCAGGTCGAGGCCTGGATCGGCGTACTCGTGATCGAGCAGCACTCGCATCCGCCTGGCCAGCTCGCGGTCGCGGGGACCGGGGGCGGACGGGGCGTCGGGTGACCCGGCCGCGGCCATCAGCGACCACCCGATCGCGTCCAGCTGATCAGGATCGCGCTCGAGACTGGCCGCCGCCAGGAGACGGCGCAGGTCGCGCCGGAGCCTGGCGATGCGCCCGGCAACCGGAAGCAGGGCCACCGGCGGCACGGTCACGCCGGGCGGGAAGGTCAGGCAGATGCTCCGGTCGTCGACGCCATAGGGATGACCGCAGTCGTACTCGGCCTCGCCGGTGCCTGCCAGCAGCACGACGGGCGTGACCTCGCCGGCACCGTGCCGGGCGCGGACCGTCCAGGCCCCGTATTCGGTGAAAACCAGGCAGGTTCTGGGCCACCAGTCGAGCGCGGCGGCCGGCTCGCCCGGATCGTGCCCGAACACGCTGACGTTGACCTCCCGGCCCCGCGCCGCGACCGTCAGACCCATGCCCGCAGCATGGCAGCAGGTACTGACAGCGCAGCGCCGGCCGCCGGTACGATCCCTCAGATGACCTCAGAGACGGGATTTCCCACGAGCATCGGAGCACCGGCGACTAGGGCCCTGGTCGGCGCCGGGTACCGCGAGCTCAGCCAGCTGGCGGGCGTTCCAGCCGCCGAGCTGAAGAAACTGCACGGCATGGGCCCGAAAGCGCTGCGGCTGCTGCAGGAAGCTCTGGAACAGCAGGGCCTCTCGCTCGGCCCAGGCTAGACCCGCCCGCCGTTGGGCGTGAACGTGATCGCGATGAGGTAGGTGCTCGTGGCGACGGCAAGGATGCCGAAGCTCGGCGGTATCCGGGGTGCCGCGTACGCGATGAGGAGCCCGGCCCACACCGAGCCGATGGCGATCGCAGCGGACAGCCAGAGCCCGAGGAAGGGGCGAGCGGTCAGCCGCTGGGCCGCGCCAGCCGGAGCAGCGAGCAGGCCGAGCAGCAGCAGCGCACCGACCGCCTGGGTGGCCGCGGCAGCGGTCACCCCGACCAGGCCGAGGAACACCGCCCCCAGCACGCGGACCGGGACCCGGCGGGCGCTGGCGACCGCCTGGTCGATGCTGGCGAACAGCAGCGGCCTGGCGATCACGATCATGGCCAGGCAGACCCCGACGGCGACGGCGGAGTCGATGACGGCCTGCGCGGCCGACAAGCCGAAGATCGTGCCGAACAGCACGTTCACCCCCGATGTCCCGTTGGCACCGGTCGGGGATGTCGTATAGATCGAAAGGAACAGCGCGCCTAGGCCGAGTATCCAGGCGAAGACACTCCCGATGACGGTGTCGTCGGCCATGCCCCGGCGGCCGAGCAGGGCCATCGCCAGCGCGACGATGACGCAGGCACCGTACAAGCCGATCAGCAGGTCCGCCCCCGCCGCCAGGGCAGCGAGCGCGCCCGTGAAGGCCACATGGCTGAGCGCGTCGCCGGTGAAGACCTGCGAGCGCAGCACGACGAAGTAGCCGGTCAGACCCGAGGCGGCGGCAATGGCCGCCCCGGCCAGGAAGGCATAGCGCAGGAACGGCTGGCCGACGATGGCGGCCACGCCGCTCATGCGGGAACCGCCACGACGGGCCTGCGCCTGCTCCGCGACACGGCCGTCCGGCCGGCCGCGGCCAGGACGTACCCGGCGAACCCGAACGTCGTGATGAAGAAGCCCACCGGGTAGGCGGAGAAGTAGGCGACGGCCAGGCCCAGCCAGACGGTCAGCAGTCCCAGGCCGATCGTGAGGCCGAAGCTCGCCATCGGCCGGGCCGTGATCTGCTGAGCCGTCGCGGCCGGCATCACCAGCAGCGCGAAGACCAGCAGCGCGCCGGTGATCTGGCTGACCTCGGCGGCGGCGCAGCCCAGCAGGATCAGGAAGACGGTGCTCAGCAGCCGGACGGGAACGCCCCTGGCCGCCGCCACGTCCGGGTCGACCGTGGCGAAGAACAGCGGTCGCGCGATCAGCGTGAGCACCGCGATCGCGGCGCCGGCCACGACGAGCAGGACGAGAACCTGGCTGGCGGAGATGCCGAGGAAGGAGCCGAATAGCAGGCCGGTGAGCCCGTTGAGAAAGCCGCCGTACAGGCTGACGAACAGGGCTCCGCAGGCGAGCGCGAAGGCCTGCACCGTCCCGATGATGGCCGACTCACTGGTGCCAGCCCGGCCGCCGAGCGACCTGGGCACCGCGGCGATCACGAGCGCGGCGGCGATCGCGGCCGTGAAGTAGCCGATCGTGGCGCTGATCCCGACCAGGATGGCCCCGGCCGCGCCGGGGAACGACACGATCGCGAGCGTGTGGCCGGCGAAGGCCTGACGGCGCAGCACCATGAACCAGCCAAGCGCCCCGGCCGAGATGGCCACGATCGTGCCCGCCCGCAGCGCGTTCACCATGAACGGGAACAGCAGCAGCTGCCGGATGTCGGCCACGATGTTCCAGGTCAGGCCGGAGGAGGTCATGGCCGCGCGGCCGTGTCGGCGTGCCGGTCCGCGTGCCGGGCCGGCGGCTCTGGCTCGCCGACCACCACGAGCCTGCCGTCGGAGGCATGCAGGACCTCGACCGGAGTCCGGTACAGAGCGGTCAGCGTCTCGGAGGTGATGACGTCCTGCGGCGTGCCGCAGACCGCTCCGCCCCGGGCCAGGTAGGCGACGCAGTCGAGGTAGGACAGGATCGGGTTCACGTCGTGGGCGACCAGCATCACCGTCACCTGGTGCTCACGGCAGATCCTGGAGATCAGCGCGGCGATCGACGACTGACTCGGCAGGTCGAGGCTGTCAAGCGGCTCGTCGAGAACGAGCAGCCGCGGGCCTCGGACCAGAGCCTGGGCGATCAGCAGGCGCTGCTGCTCGCCGCCGGATACCTGGCCGACCGGCCGGCCGGCGAACGCGGTCGCGCCGACCAGGTCGATGACCTCGCGGACCCGGTCCCTGGCCGCCCGGCGGGCGGGGAAGAGCCGGTCTCCCCAGGGCAGCGGCACGCCCCAGCGCTCGCCGTCACTGCCGAGGCTGACGACGTCGACGCCGCGCACCCGCAGCCCGGCGTCGAAGCTGCGCCGCTGGGGCAGGTAGCCGATCTCCCGCCCGGACTGCCCGGCGGGCCGGCCGAGCACGGTCACCGATCCGGCCGTCAGGCCGATCAGGCCGAGCGCGGCCTTGATCAATGTCGATTTACCGACTCCGTTGGGCCCGAGCACGGCCATGAACTCACCTTGGTCGACGGTGAGGCTGACGTCCGACCAGATCGTCCGTCCGGCCACCTGTACCGCGGCGCGGTCGAACCTGACGGCGGGCCCGGCCTGCCCCACCGCGCCGTGCTGTTCCGCTTCGCCGTGCTGTTCCGCTTCGCCGTGCTGTTCCGCCGCGCCGTGCTGCCCGGCACTGCCCGTGTGCCCCGTCGGCCACATCTCGCCTGCCCTCCTGTACCCGGTACCGGCGCTCAGCGCCCGCTCGCCCTGGCGAGCGCGGCCTCGATGCCCACAAGCTGCCTGACCTGCCAGGCCTGATAGGTGCCGGCCGGCGGCGTCAGCGTCTCGGTGATTGTCGCGACCGGCAGGTGCGCGGCCCTGGCCGCCGCCAGCTGAGCCTGCACGTCCGGCGTGACGTTCTGGCTGTTGTACACGTAGATCTTGATCAGGTGATGGCTGATCTGGTTATCCACGGTCTGCTTGTCGGCCGCCGACACCTCGGTGCCCTCGCTGATCGCCCTGAGGAAAGAGTAGGGAGTCAGGAGGTTCAGGCCGAGCGCGGGAGCCAGCATCGCGAAGATCGATTCCGAGGCGCCGACGGGCGTACCGCCGTACCGGGCCTTGATGGCGGCGATCAGCGAGAAGTACTTCCGCAGGCCGACGGAGGTGAAGAGGGCCTCGCGGCGGGCGAAGTACACCCGGTCGGCCGGATCGAGTTTCCCGTAGTCGGCCGCCAGCAGGCGGATGACGGCCCGTACGTCAGCCGGGTTGTACCACCGGTGCGGGTTCCCGTCGTCCGGAACTCCGAGCGCGGCACCGACATTGAGCACGGTCTGCTGTCCCTGATCGGCGCCCAGCAGCCGGGCCGCCCACGGGTCATATCCGATCCCGTTCTCGATCACCAGCCCTGCTCCGGCGAAGATCCTGGCGTCGACGGCCGTCGGCTCGTAGCTGTGCGGGTCGGTGTTCGGGTTCGTGATGATGCTGACCACGTGCACGTGGCGGCCGCCGACCTGAGCGGCGATGCTGCCCCAGAAGTTCTCGGCCGCGGCCACCTGAATCACCCGGCCGCCGCCCGCAGGGCGGTTGCTTCCCGCGGTGCTGCACGCCCCGAGCAGGGCACCGGCCGCGAGCAGCGCGGCCGTTCGCAGTGCCATCCGTGCCATGGATGCAGACTCCCTGAGTGCCCGTCCCGCAACGCGAGCCCGATCGGCTATCGGTGAACGTACATGAAAACCGTTTTCATTACAACTTAGCGCGGAGGCGAGCAGTAACCGGTGACCGGACCGGGCGGTGGCCAGTAACGAGAGCACCGCTCTTGACAGGCTGGCAACTATCGTGCACACTGCTCTTTATAGAGAGCGGTGCTCTCACTAGTCGAAGGAGATTCCGATGCCCGCCAGCCCGAACCCCAGCGCCACGCCGGACCCAGCGTCCAGGTACGTCATGCCGACGACGACGGCGGGGCGTTTTACCGGGAACTTTTTCAACTCTTCGGTGGCCTGGCTGACCCGGCGCGGGTTCAGCGTCTGGGGCAGCCGGGTGCTGTACGTGCGCGGCCGGACCAGCGGTCAGTGGCGGTCCACCCCGGTGAACGTGCTGACCCACGACGGGCACCGCTATCTGGTCGCGCCGCGCGGCCACACGCAGTGGGTGCGCAACCTGCGGGCCGCGGGCGGCGGCGAGCTGCGGGTGGGCCGCAAGACCGAGCGGTTCACCGCCGCCGAGCTAACTGACGACCAGAAGCCGGCGATCCTGCGCGCTTACCTGAAGCGCTGGAAGTTCGAGGTGGGCGTGTTCTTCGACGGCATCGGAGCCGATGCTCCTGACTCGAAGCTGCTCGAGATCGCCCCTGGCTACCCGGTCTTCCTGCTCGATATCAAGGCATGATGAGGGAATGAGCTACGTTCTCGCCCAGGTCAATATCGGCCGGCTGCTGGCACCAGTCGACAGCCAGGTACTGGCCGGCTTCATGGCGGAGCTCGATCCGGTGAACGCGGTCGCCGACGCGGCGCCAGGATTCGTCTGGCGGCTGCAGACCGAGGAAGGCAACGCCACGGCGGTGCGGGCCTTCGAGTGGGATGCCGGGGACAGCGCAGGCGTGATCATGAACATGTCGGTCTGGGCGTCGGTCGAGGCCCTCGCGGCGTTCGTCTACTCCGCCGAGCACCGGGCGGTACTGCGCCGCCGCCGGGAATGGTTCGAGCCGATGACGCAGGCCTACACCGCCCTGTGGTGGATTCCCGCGGGCACCGAGCCGACCGTCGCCGAAGCCGAGGCCAAGGTGCGGTACCTGCGGGCCCACGGCCCGACGCGGCTGGCCTTCACGCTCCGCGCGCACTTCCCGCCGCCGGACGACGCGGACGCCGGTCCGCGCCCGGGCCGGGATGAATGGATGTGCCCGGCCTGAGCCGGGGTTACCCAGGCGGGCTAGCGCTGGCCCTTGACCGCGCGCCAGCCGCCGGCCCGGTTGTTGGCGATGATCTCCCTGAACATCGCCGTCAGGGCGGGCGCGTTGATCGTCTCGCCCTGGCGGATGCTCACTGTCCGGGCGGTCTTGTTGCCGTGGCCAGCGGTGATGATGCCCTCGGGATCGGCCGTGATGCCGCCGTCGTAGAGAAAGACATTGACGTGATCCCTGGCCGCGAGCAGCGCGCAGATGTTGCCCCGGAGCACGAAGTACGGCTGGCTGGTGCGCTTGATCGTCTCGGCGACCGCCGGGTCGGCGGCGTGGACCAGTTCCCTGACTTCGCGGCAGATCCCCTGCTGCCAGCCGGGCAGGGCATCGATGAACGCGTCGACGCGCGGATCCGCCGGATAGGTCACGCGCAACACGATAGCCGCGGCGCGGCCGCGAGACAGGCCCGGCGCGGTGCGAATAGCCGCCCGCGATCGGGCAGTAGGGTGAGCGAACCGGCGGTCAGGCAGCGTCCGGGCTCGCCGTAAGCGACGACGGAGAGGATCAGCGGTGGCAGCCAAGTTCGTGCTGAAGAAGGGCTCAACCGGCAAGTTCCATTTCAACCTGGTGGCGACTAACGGTCAGGTCATCGCCACCTCCGAGGCGTACGAGAGCAAGGCGGCCGCGCTGAACGGCATCGAGTCGGTGAAGAAGAACGCCCCCGTGGCCGAGCTGGACGACGAGACCGGTAGCTGAGCTCGACCGCCGCCGCGTTGTCGCGTCGGGGCGCTCGAACGGCCAGCCTCCGGCGGCGAGTATCTCCTCGAGATGCCTAGTGCCCTATCTAATGCTGTCTGTGTGTGATCAGGATCATTCGCACTTCTAGTCCGATGTGGTGGGATTGCTCCACTATGCTGCCCTGTGATCACGCACAGTCAGGCCTGGTGAGAGGCGCAGTCGGCCGAGTAGCCGGGCGGAGAACCGGCGTTAGGTAGCTGTTGAGGCTAGGCAGAACACAGGGCAATCGAGCGAAGATCAGGATTTCCGGGCGGCACGTGGCACCGGGGCAGCCCAGGCGGCGCCCGCCCGCGCAGCTGAACAAGCTGGTGAAGCGGGCGGCGATGGTCGTCCCGGCCATCGCGGTGGCCGGCGCGGTGGTGGCCGCGACCATCGACCATGGGCCCGCGACGCCGGCTCCCGGCGCCGCGACGGACCGCGTCCCGGCGGACCAGCGGGCCGATGCCGCTCACCAGGCGGCCGGGAAGTCCCACCGTGGTTCCGCGCACCGGGCCCCGTCATCGAAGACCGCCGACGCGCGGCGCACGGGCAGGTCGCGCGGTGCCGCCGCGAAATCGGCCCGCGCGCGGGCGGCTCAGCCGGGGCCGGCCGCGCCCAGGGCGGCCGCGAAGAGCAAGCCAGCCACCCTGAGCTGCGCCGGGTCGTCGGTCATGCTCCCCGAGAACTACGCGGCGATCGTCAGCTTCATGACCGCGCACGGGTACACGAAATTCGCCGCGGCTGGCATGGCGGGGAACATGTACCAGGAGTCCAAGGGGAATCCGGAGTCGGTGGGCACCGGCGGTGGCGGCCTGATCGGCTGGACGCCGCTTCCGGCTGGCTTCGTGACCGGCAACCCGGCGGCTGACCTGCACACTCAGCTGGAAGCGGTACTGACCTACAACCAGCAGTGGGCGCAGTACATCCCGACGCTGAATGCCGCCACCAGCGCCACCCAGGCCGCGGATGTCTACATGAACTACTTCGAGCGTCCCGGCATCCCAGCCGCGTCCAACCGCGAGGCCGCCGCGGCGGCGGTCGCCTCCGCCTGCGGCTTCTGACCGCTATCCCAGCTGGTCGCGGCGGCGTCTCAGGTACGCGGTCTCGGCGGTATTGCCGGCGAGCTCGATGGCTTTGTCGTACGCCGCGCGCGAGTTCTGACTGCGGCCCAGGCGGCGCAGCAGGTCGGCGCGGGTCGCATGGTAGGCGTGATAGCCGGCCAGCTTGTCCTCGAGCCGGTCGACGGCGGCCAGGGCCACCTCCGGGCCATCAGTCTCGGCCACCGCGATGGCCCGGTTGAGCGCGATGATCGGCGAGGGATCGAGTCGGAGGAGCTGGTCGTAGAGGGCGACGACCTGCGACCAGGCGGTGTCGCGTACGTCGCGGGCGGAGGTGTGCACGGCGCTGATCGCGGCGAGGATCTGGTAGCGGCCCGGAGCCACCCCGGCGGCTAGGCGCTCGCGCACCAGCCGGTGGCCCTCGGCGACCATCGCCGCGTCCCAGGCCCCGCGGTCCTGCTCGGCGAGCGTGACTAGCTCGCCGCTCGCCGAAACCCGGGCGGCGCGGCGGGCTTGCGTGAGGAGCATCAGCGCCAGCAGCCCGGCCACCTCACCGTCTTGCGGCATGAGGGCACGGATCAGGCGAGTGAGCCGGATCGCCTCGGCGATCAGGTCGTGCCGAACGGGATCGGCGTCGGGGCCGGTCGCCAGGTAGCCCTCGTTGAAGACGAGGTACAGGACGGCGAGGACGCCGGAGACGCGGGCCGGGAGATCCGCCGCGGATGGCACCCGGTAAGGGATGCGAGCCACCTTGATCTTGGCCTTCGCGCGAGTGATCCGCCGCTCCATGGTGGTCTCCTGGACCAGGAAGGCACGGGCGATCTCGGGCACGGTCAGGCCGCCGACCATGCGCAGCGTCAGCGCCACCCGCGTCTCCATCGCGAGCGCCGGGTGACAGCAGGTGAAGATCAGTCGGAGCCGCTCGTCGTCGATGGCGCCGGGCGGCGCGGGCGGATCGTCGTCGTACAGCAGCTGAGCCTCCTTCTGCTTGTCGTCGCGCTTGCTCTCGCGCCGGATCCGGTCGATGGCCTTGCGGCTGGCGGTGGTGGTCAGCCAGGCACCGGGGCTGGGGGGTACGCCGTCGGCCGGCCACCGCAGGACGGCGGTCGCGAACGCCTCGGCGGCCGCCTCCTCGGCGATGTCCAGGTCACCGAAACGCCTGGCCAGGGAGGCGACGATCCGGGCCCACTCCTCGTGGTGGGCCCGGGTGATCGCCTCGGTGACGTCGATCACGTTCAGTCGCCCAGGAACGGCCGCACCTCGACCTTCCGGTTGCAGTGCTTCGACCCCTCGGCGGCGAGCTTGAGCGCGACGTCGAGGTCGGGGGCCTCGATGACCCAGAAGCCGGCGAGGTACTCCTTCGACTCCACGAAGGGCCCGTCGGTGAACACCGCCTCCTCGCCTCGGTTGTCGATGACGGTCGCCGTGCTGGGCGACCCGAGGCCGCCGGCGAAGACCCAGTGACCCTCGGCCTCGAGCCGGTCGTTGAAGGCGTCGATAGCCGCCATCTCGGACGGGGTGGCGAGGCCGGCCGTGTCGTCGATCACGGAAAGCAGGTACTGCATCTCGGATCATCTCCTGTGGTTCGGGGCGCCCCTCGCGGGCGGCCGCCCACCCCTGCTACGAACACCCCTGTCCCGATCCGACACCGCCACCCGGATTTCCCACGCCCGCAACTCTGCCACACGCCGTCCCCGAACCGTCACGTGCTTCAGGTGCTTGCGTTGGTCGAATATTTGTTCGATAGTTGGTCCCATGGGAGCCGCGGTCGCACAGGTCACGTCCCTGCCTGTCCGGCCGGACAGGCAGGCCGACTTGACCGACCTGGCCGGGCGGGAACCGGCGAGACGCGACGGGCTGGCCGGTCTCCTCGCCGGGGGAACGGTCCGGCCGGGCCGGGAGATCGGCGCGGGCAGCGGCGTCCTTTCCGGCGCGGACCTGCTGCCCGTGCTTCCCGCGCTGCGTGAACTCCTGCCCGACGGCGCGCTTCAGCGCGGCTCGGTCGTGGCGACGGGCAGCTGGAGCCTGCTTTGCCTGGCGCTGGCCGCCGGGCCGGTGGCCGCGGGTGCGTGGTGCGTGGCGGCCGGGATACCCGAGCTCGGCGTGCTGGCCGCGGCCGACGCCGGGCTGGACCCCGCCCGGCTGCTGCTGATCCCCGACCTGGGGCCGAGCTGGCCGCAGGCGGTCGCGTCGCTGCTCGACGGGTGTGACCTGGTCGTGCTGCGTCCGCCCGACCGGCCGCCGGCCCAGGCACGGCGCAAGCTCGAAGCCGCTGTCCGGCGGCACGGTGCCGTCCTGCTCGTCGCGGGGGACTGGGACGGAGCGCAGGTCAGGCTGCGGATAGCGGCTCAGGAGTGGACCGGGATCGGCTCGGGTCACGGCCGGCTGCGCGGCCGCCGGGCCCAGGTGGTGGCGGACGGACGCGGTGGCTGGTCCCGGCCGCAGGCTCGCTGGCTGTGGCTGCCGGGTCCGGACGGCGCGGTGACGGCCGTGGCACAGGAGGCCGGCGAATCATCGGCGGCCTCCGGCTCTGGCGCGGAGCAGGCGAAGATCGGATGACCGGCCAGCCCGATCGTGACCGGCGCGTTCTTGCCGTGCGCTGCCCGGCGTGGCGCCCGCCCAGCCTGGTCGGAGCCGGGCCAGGGGCACGGGCCTTCGAGCCGGTGGTCAGCGCGGTACAGGAGTTCTGCCCCCGGATCGAGGTACTGCGCCCCGGCATCTGCGCGTTCGCGGTTCGCGGCCCGGCCAGGTACTTCGGCGGGGAGGCTGAGCTCGGCCGCAGGATCGCCGAGGCAGTGACCAGGCTCGGCCTCGACTGCGGGGTGGGCATCGCGGACGGGATGTTCGCCGCGCTGCTGGCCTCCAGGGACGGTCTCCTGGTCGGCCCGTCCGATCCGGTCAGGATCGTACCGCCGGGCAGGACGCCGGCCTTCCTCGCGCCGCGCGCGGTCACCGTCCTCGGCGAGCCCGACCTAGCCGATCTGCTCGTCCGGCTCGGGATCAGGACGCTAGGCGAGTTCGCCGCGGTGCCGGCGGCCGAGGCGGGGAACAGGTTCGGAGCCCATGGCCTGCTCGCGCACCGGCTGGCCCGCGGGCTTGATCCTCGTCCGCTGTCCGCGGGCCCGCCGCCCGCTGACCTGTCCGTCCAGATCGAGTTCGATCCTCCTGCCGAGCAGTCCGAGCGGGTTGTGTTCGCCGCCAAATCGCTGGCCGGCCAGCTGCACGCTCAGCTGGCCGCAAGCGGACTGGCCTGCGTCCGGGTCGAGGTCGAGGTGATCTGCGACAACGGCGAGGAGATCACCAGGCTGTGGCGGCACGACGGGCTGCTGTCCGAGCTCGCCGTGGCCGAGCGGGTCCGCTGGCAGCTCGACGGCTGGCGGGCGGGCCAGCCGGACGGCTGCTCCGGCGAGTCCGGCCAGCCCGGCGAGTCCGGTGGCGACGGATATCAGGCGGGCGGGATCAGCCTGCTGCGGCTGGTACCCGATCAGCTCGTCCGGGCCCAGGGTCGCCAGCTTGGCCTGTGGGGCGATGCCGTGGTCAGCGACCGGGTGGCCCGAGCGGCCGTCAGGATCCAGGCGATGCTCGGCCACGACGCGGTGCGGCAGCCCGTGCTGTCCGGCGGCCGCAGCCCGTCCGACCAGGCGGTACTCGTTCCGTTTGGCGATACGGAAGCGCCTGGAGATTCCGCCCCCAGTTATCAGTCCGGCCGGCCAGTCGACCGGCCGTGGCCGGGAAGGATCCCGGCGCCGGCCCCGGCCACCGTCTACCCGCGGCCGCGGCCGGCCAGAGTCACGGACGGCTCGGGCTCGCTGGTGGAAGTGACCGGGCGCGGGCAGCTGACGGGCGAGCCGGTCCGGCTGTCGGTAGCGGGCGGGGCGCCGGTCGCCGTCACCGCCTGGACCGGTCCGTGGCCGGTCACCGAGCGCTGGTGGGACACCGAGCACGCCTGCAGGAAGGCCAGGTTCCAGCTGGTAACCGCGGACGGCGCGGCCTGGCTCGCGGTCGTCCAGGACGGCCGCTGGCTGATCGAGGCCAGCTACGACTGAAACACGCAGCGGCGCTAGCCGACGATCAGCTCGTCCGGATTCTGGCCCGGCCTGGCGACCGCCACGGCCAGCCGGCCTGCCCCGAGGTGCCAGGACGCCACCTGCACCTTGGTCATGAAGCTCAGCTCGGCGACCAGGCTGTCATCGTCGGACGGCCAGCCGAAGCCGGCCAGGGCATCGCTGCTGGCCCACGAGCCGGGGACGATGGTCAGGTGATCGCTGGCGACCGACGCCACCTCGAGCTGGGTCGCCAGGGCGCCGCCGTTCCCGCCGTTGCCGAAGGTCAGCTCGAGCGCCAGGAGCTTGCCGTCCGGGCTGAACGAGCCGTTCGCCGCCGAGCTGAACGCGGGCAGCCGGATCTCGGTCTCCCGGGGCTCCGTCAGGTGCAGCACCCGGACCACGCACCGGGTCACGCACGGCGGCGCCCACGCGATCTCGTCCCCGCTGGCCGCGATCACCCCCCTGAAGATGCCGGTGACCTGGCCGAGCGCGGGGTTCCACAGCCGGTACGTCGGCGTCGCTCCCTGGACGGCGGGCACGAGCAGCAGCCCGCGGTCGGTCGCCGCGTCGATCGCGTATCCCGCCGGCAGCCTGACCCTGGGGCCGACCGGGGGACCGGTCGCGGTGTATTCCTGCGCCACTCCTGCCGCGCCGCTCAGGTCGGCGCGGACGGGATAACTGGTGAGCCACATCGCGCCCGCCGTGTCAGCCGGCGCGACCCGGTTCGCGACGCCGACCGGGGTCGCGGACTGCGCGCGGTCACCGAGGAAGTAGACCGGCATGGCCGGACCGGCGCAGTCCGCGCATCCGGCGACGGCAGCCGCCGGAGCCTGCTGCACGGCCCAGCCGCCACGAACCCGGGTGAACAGGTAACCCGCGCTGGCGCGGGGCAGTCCGGCGATGGCCTCGGTCCGGCCGGTGGCCGGCCACAGCCAGCTTGGCTGCGGGCCCGCCACGGGCAGCCGCAGGCTCGCGGCCCACGACGCGGTCGGCCCGATGATCCCGTCCGGCCTGGCCAGGCTGATGGGCGCGGGCGGGCTGCCCAGCGCGACCGGGCTGGCCGGCGTCGCCGGGCGGCGATGGTGGCGCGGCTGGCCGCCACCGGGCCAGTGGTTGACGATCACGGCGGCCAGCACGACGGCGATGACCGCCGTGATCGTCAGCCGCCGCCACCAGGGCCGCGGGTCACGGTCCTCGCCCTGGCTGATGATGTCGTCGATGGCCGCACCGCCCATCCCTGCCGGTCCATCCCGGCCGGTATCTGCACCCAACGATACGTCGGGTGTTAGCCTCGGCTCCGTGCTCAGCCCGGACCAGCTGCAGGACTTCGTCGCCACGCTCGCCGCCGACGGCGAGCCTGGTCTTGCGGTCGGCGTCTACACCGGCGGCCAGCTGGTCTCGGCCGCGACAGCAGGCTGCGCGGTCATCGAGCACGCCGTGCCGGTCACCGAGCACACCGCGTTCGACATCGCCTCGGTCAGCAAGCACCTGACGTCGGCGTGCCTGCTGCTGCTGGCCAGGGACGGCCTGGCCGACCTGGACGCTGACCTTCGTACCGTGCTGCCTGAGCTGCGGCTGACCCGGCCGGTGACACTGCGGCAGGGCCTGACCCACACGGCCGGCCTGCGCGACTATTTCGCGCTGTGCGACATCGCCGGGCTGCCGGTGCTGGGCATCACCGAGGACAGGTTCGCCGACCTGGTGGCCGGCCAGGCCGATCTCGACTTCCCGGCGGGCTCGGCGTTCTCGTACTCGAACACCGGCTATGCGCTAGCCGCCGTCTTCGTGCGCCGGGTCACCGGTTCCGGGCTGGCGCGGTTCGCCAGCGAGCGGCTGTTCGGCCCGCTCGGCATGACCGCGACCCACTTCCGCGAGGACGTGTCGCTGCTCGTCCCTCGGCTCGCCGCCGGGTACGTAGCCGCGCCCGCCAGCCACGCCGGGCAGCAGGGTACGGCGTTCCGGCGCTGCGACGTGACCGAGGAAGTCGTCGGCGACGGCGCGATCGTGACGACGCTGGCCGACCTGGCCGCCTGGCACTCGTTCATGGCCACCGGCGCCGTGCTCGGCGCCGACGTCCGCGACAGGCTGCTGGCCAGGCAGGTCCTGACCGACGGCACCGAGATCGGCTACGCCCTGGGCCTAGAGTCGATCGACGTCGGCGGCAACTCCGCCTGGTGGCACTCGGGCTCCTGGGCCGGGTACCGCGCGGCCGTGATCTACCTGCCCGGGCAGCGGGCCGGCGTCAGCGTGCTGGCCAACCGCAACGACCGCTACGCCTCGTACGTCGCGCTCGCCGTCGCCAGCGCGCTCGCCGCCGGCGATGACCCGGCGTCGCGCTACCGGGCGCTGGCCGGCCGGCCAGCGCCGGCCGAGCAGGCCGGGGCCGAGGCGCGCGGGCTCGCGGGCCTGTGGCACGAGCCGGACCAGGACGTGTTCGTAGAGTTCGAGGCCGACGCCGGCCAGCTCGTCCTGCGCGAGCATGGCGACGAGCAGCGGTTCGAGCTGGCCACGGACGGCAGCTGGCACGGCACCGGACCCGCGGCCGGCGGGACCTACACCGCGGCCGACGGCACGCTGGTCGCGGGCTGGGGCCTGTCGGCCCGGCCGCAGGGCCGTTACCTGCGGGCCGGCCCCGCTCCGGGAGGTCCGTCCCCGCTCCCCGTGCCCGCCGGGATTTTCCGGAACGAAGAACTGCGCGCTTATGCCGAGCTGAAGGCCGGCGAGTCGGGCGCGCTCACGGTCGTGATCGGGCTGGCCGCGCCGCGCCGGCTAGGCCGGCCGGGGACGGCGTCTGGCGCAGTGCCGGCCGCGGCGACCCGGACGATGCCCCGGCCGCCGGTGATCCCGAAGCCGGGCCGCTGACGGTCCGGCTCACCGAGGACGCCGCGGCGCTGCTGGTCAGCGTGCCGGGCGCGCATCACGTCCGGTTCGACCGGGTGCCCGGCGCCGCTGCCGACCGTAGCGTCCTGCGCGGCCTTCGCGGTGCCAGGTAGCCGGGATCCTGGGTGCGTCTTCGGGAGCTCCGGCGTTCGCCTGCACGCCAGATCGCTTTCCCGACCTGCTCGCGTCCGCGATCCGCCGGGAGGATCTGGCGTCTGGGTCGCGTGGCATGACCTGCAGGTAGCTGGCTAGCGGCCGAGCAGCGCGGCGGTGCCGGCAATGCTGCCCAGCGACAGCACCGTCGTGGTCAGAACGGCGCGGCCGGCGATCGCCTCGCCGACGCCGTACTGCTGGGCGAAGATGAACGCGTTCTGGGCCGTGGGCAGCCCGGCGCAGACCACGACCGCGAGCAACTGGTCATGCGGTAGCTGCAGCGCGGCGCCGGCGGCACAGGCGACGGCCGGCTGAACGATGAGCTTCAGCGCGGTGATGACCGGGATCTCCGCGCGTCCGGCGCCGGGCGCCGAATCCGGGCGGCAGAGCGAGACACCCAGCGCCACCAGCGCGGCCGGAACGGCGGCGGCGGCCAGCCAGGCCAGCGGCATCTGCACGACAGGCGGCGCGCGAATGCCGGCCGCCGATGCGGCGATGCCGAGTGCCGAGGCCAGGATGACGGGGTTCCGCAGTGGCAAGGTGGCGATCCGGCGGAACCGGACCCGGCCCGCCGCGTCGGCGTTCCGGTCGAGCGTCATCAAGATGATCGGCGCGACGACCAGCACCTGCAGCAGCACCACCTCGACCAGGAACGAGACATTTCCGAGCACCTGCATGGCAACCGGGATCCCGAGATTCGCCGAGTTCACGTACCCGCTGGCCATGCCCGAGATGGCTTGCTCGCCTGGCTTGCGGTCGAAGAACCGTCCGGCGCCGTACCAGCCGGCGCCGGTCACCAGGACCGTGCTCGCCGCGAACGCCGCTAGTGCGCGGCCATCGAAGCCGGCCAGCGGAGTCCGGGCCAGCGTGACGAACAGGGCCGCGGGCATCGCGAGGTGAAAGACGAACCAGCCCAGCACGGCCACGGCGCCGTCGCCGAGCAACCGCCACCGGCGGGCGGCATACCCGGCGGCCACCAGAAGCCAGATGGGCACGAAGGCGTGCAGCAGCCCCATCAGATCGCGGGCATCAGGCACGACCCTGGCGGCGGGCGCTGGCTGTGACCTTGACGGCGGCGGCCGACCGGGCTGCGGCTGGCAGTAACGGGGTCTTGTTTCTCGCTAATACGTCACTGACCCCCGGCGGCCAGGCTCTGACGCCGCGACACCCATCGCCCGGACTCGGCGCTGTTGATGTCATTCACCGTCCCGACGAGTCGCTTCTGTGCCTCCTCGTCGCGCTTGTCGGCGGGGAGCAGCCGGTAGTCATAGATCGCGACCTGCAGTTCCGCCCAGGCGCTCCCGAAGGCCAGCCAGTTCTCGTGGGAGTCAAGCACCTTGTACAGGCCGGCCAGGACAATGGTGCTGGCGGCCAGGATGGCGGTTGCCGTGGCGCTCACCTTGAGCGCGGCCGTGACCGTCGTACTGGCGGTCGTCAGCAGAATCAGGATCTCGTTGGCCTGGTAGGTGCGGCGAGCCCGGTCGCGGTGTCGGGCGTACCAGCGAACCTGCCGAAGTGCCAGCGCGAGTGCCGGATCGGGCGCCTGCCAGGGATCTCCGTCCGCGCTCGCCTGCTTGGGTTTCCGCACAGTCGTCCTCCTGCGTGCGTGAGGCAATGATTCGGCCCTCGCGAGTCCAGCCGGGGCTGTGGCTCACTCGCAATTATGGCCAGTTAATCTGCTCTCCGGTCGTTTGCGGGGAATTGCCGCCAGGCGGGGTGTGCCCACCGGGTTCATGAGTCGACGTGCTTGATGCCACTGCCGATCTGAAGGCGCCAGGCATAGCCCAGGGAAGCGGCAGGCTCGGGCAGCGCCGGGCTCATGTCGACCAGTGACAGGCCTTCGCGGGCACCGTCGGCAAAGGTGATCTCGATGGTCGCCGATCCTGCGTCGATCGGGTTCGACTGGAAGTTGACGGTCGCGACACCTACCCGTGCGTCGGCTGAGTCCGCCAGGTCGTGGCTGGTGATCCGGGACTGGAACCCGAACCTGGGCCCGAACTCCGATAGCCCGCTCATGGTCGCGGCGTCACGGCGGGCGAGCGCGCGCAGATAGCAGCGCGCGAGGTAGATCTGCCCGCGAGCAGGTTTGCCGCTGATCCGCATGGGCCAGCGGCAGGGACCTAGTGAGGTGGGGAGGAAGTCGGTCTGCTCGGCGATCGTGGTCGCGGTCCGGATCTGGTGCCGGTGCGTGCTGACCGGCTGGGGTGCCGTGATCCGCAGGCCGACCAGCACCAGGAGCGCCGAGCCGACGGCAAGAGTTATCGCCAGGCGGCGATGCCGGGCCGCAGCCGCCATGAGCCGGCGGCTGCCTGGCATCGTCATCCTCCTCAGGTCGGCATGGCGTCGCTCATACCCACGGTGATCGTCTCACGCAGGATCAGGTTGGCGCCGGAGGTACCAGCACGATTGGACCATATCCGGACTGATCGCCGGCTGGGCTTCGTTCCTGCCGACACGACCGGTGGCCGCCCTTCGCCCGGGTAGCCGCTGGCGACCCGCCGCCTGCCGCGGCTCACCTGTCGCCGTTCACCTGTCGCCGTTCACCTGTCGCGTTCACCTGTCGCGGCTCTCCCGTGGCGGCTCTCCCGTCGCGGCCCACCTCTCGTTGCTGATCGAATTTAGATTCGACTCGTTAGCTGACTGTCAGTGGTGCTCGCTAAGATAGTCGAAAGAATGAGGAACCAGGTCAGCAGTCGGGGAGGAGGAACCGTGCCGGGAGCGGGCGACGAACAGCGGGCCCAGCGAGCTGCTGAGGGGTTGTCGTGGTCGTGGGGGCTTGACTTCGATGCGATGCTGGCCGCGCTGACCGGACCGGCGCCGTGGAATCGCCCAGCCCGACGCGATCCTGCACCAGCCGCCTCGCTCATCGATGACGCCGTCCCCAGCCCCGTCCAGGCTGGCCCCGCCCAGGCTGATCCCCTCGTGGCCGACCCTGCCGTGGCCGACCCTGCCGTGGCCGACCCTGCCGTGGCCGACCCTGCCGTGGCCGATCCGGCTATGGCCGATCCGGCTATGGCCGATCCCGTCGAGGCCGAATTCGCTGAGTTGCTGGAGGCCATCGAGCAAGGACATTCGCAGGTCGTTCCCCTGGCGATGGTGGCGGGGCGGGTTGCGGAATCGCTGCCGACCGGCCCAGACCTGGCGGGATGGCTGGCGACCAGTCCTGCTGTCGATCTAGAGGACGGCGCGCTGGCCGGGATGGCGGCCTCTTACCGGCGACTGGCGTCCTGGGCCCAGGCCGGGGAGCTGGCGGTAGTCGCGCAGCTGGCGTCGAGGTCGGCGGCTTCGGACGACAAGATCGGCATCGATGAGCAGGGCCGCCCGGCCCGGATGCCGGAGGAGGCGTGCGCTCAGGTATCGCTGGCACTGACGATGTCCCAGGCCTCCGCGTCCTGGTGGAGTGATCTGGCCGTGACGCTCAACTGGCGGCTGGCGGCAACTGGCGCTGCCCTGCGGGCCGGGCAGATTGATCTGGGCCGAGCGCGGCTGATCGCGGAGGCGACCGATGCGCTGGACGAGGAGATCGCGCGAGAAGTTGAAGCGCGTGTCCTCCCATCGGCCGGGGACAAGACCATGTCTCAGCTGCGCGCGGCGCTGCGCCGGGCGGTGATCGCCGCTGATCCGAAGGGGGCAGAACGAAGGCGCGAAGAGGCAGAGCGGCGCGCGAAGGTCAGCCTGTACCCCGATCAGGACGGAACAGCCTCGCTGGCCGGGTACAGCCTGCCCAGCATCCGCGCGGCCGCCGCCATGGCCAGGATCACCGCGCTGGCCAAGGCGCTGAAAGCCGCCGGAGCGGGCGGCGGCATCGACTTGCTGCGCGCGCACGTATTCCTCGGGCTGCTACTCGGCACGCTGCCTTACATCCCGCCAGCAGCGGACGGACCACCTGATTCGCCCCCGGACGCGCCTCCCGATGAGCCGCCGGACGAACCGCCGACGAACCGCCGGGTGAGCCTCCTGGTGAGTCACGGGGCCAACCACCTGGTGATCGGCGCCGTGGCGGGCCCGCCGAGGGGCGGTCGTCACCGAGACCGGCCGCCGAGGGCCGTGATGATGCCGGAGCCCTCGGCGACGCGGGCCTAGGTCAGCCGTCTAGAGATCGACCTCAGCCACAGGACGAGCCGCCCCGGCCGGAAGACCCGCCCGACCCGGAACGACGACCTCCGCCAGAAGAACGACCCCCGCCACCAGAACCGCCGCCGCGAGCGGACGAGCGGCACCCGCCACCAGAACCGCCGCCCCGACGGAAGAACAGCACCCGCCGCCAGGAGACGGCTGGGCGGGTGATAGCGACGATGATCTGCGGCCTGGGTCAAGACCGCCGCCAAGCTGGCCAGAGGTAACGGCATTCCTGCCTCCCGGGCCGGCGGCCATGGCAAACCTGTCACCGACTGGAGGCGGGCTGCTAGACCTGCAGCTGCCGTGGTCGACGCTGACCGGCGACTCGGCTGAGCCTGGCCACCTGAGCCGGATCGGCCCGATCACCCCGGCACAGGCCCGCGACCTTGCCGACCTGGCCGTTGCTGACCCAGCCGTGCAGTGGCGGGTCATCGTGACCGATCCAGACGGTCAGGCGGTGGCAGTTACCCGGGTGCCGGCGGTTTCCGACGGACGCGACAGCCCGGCGGGAACGGGGTCACCTGATCGTGCTGGCTCCCACGCTCCGCCGGGACTGGTCAGACGCGTCACGCTGACGATCTCCCTGGACTACCTGAACTGCTCGCCGGCCAGCGATCTGCCCCTGATCGGCGAACGTGCGCTCCGTGCGGCCGGCCTGGCCGCCGAGCGCGCGAGCCGGCGGGCCGAGGCCGATGCGGCAGCGGCGGACGGATGCGCGCACGAACAAGCCAGCCTGGCCTACCGGCCGCCGCCGCGGCTCAGGGAGTATGTCGTCGCGCGTGATGTGACCTGCCGCTTCCCCACGTGCCGGCAGCCTGTCTGGCGGTGCGATCTTGACCATTCGGTGCCGTACGACAAGGGCGGCAGAACCTGTTCGTGCAACCTGGGCGGCCTGTGCCGGTTCCACCACCAGGTCAAGCAGCATCGCCGCTGGCAGCTGAGCCAGCCGGCGCCCGGTATTTTCACCTGGATAACTCCCGCAGGCCGCGCCTACCGCATCGAGCCTGACCGCCATGCCGCATAGCCGAGATCCCCGGGCGGGGAGCGATGGGCTGGGATAACCCGCCGGTTCCGTGGCGAGAATTCGAACGGCGCCTGTCCTGGCGGCAGGGAGGCGGGCCCGCTGAGGTCAGCGATGCCCCGAGCAGCGACGGGGCCGTCAGCGACGAGGCCGTCAGCGACGAGGTCGGGGGAGTCGGCGAAGATGCCCGGCGGCTGCGCCCGGTCACCCGGCTCCCGGTCACCCGGCTCCCGGTCGAGCGGCGCCGCCCGCCGGTTCGGTGGGCCGAGCTGCACTGCCATTCGTCGTACAGCTTCCTCGATGGTGCGTCCGCCCCAGAGGATCTGATCGCCGAAGCCGTCGCGCGCGAGCTGACCGCCATCGCGATAACTGATCACGACGGGATGTACGGGGTACCGCAGTTTGCCCAGGCCGCGGCTCGTCTTCGGAACGGAGGAGCCTGGCCCGGCGATGACGAGGCTGAGCCTGGCCCGGCGGCTGCTGCTCACGGGGTAGCGACGGTGTTCGGCGCCGAGCTAAGCCTGGATATCCCCGGCAAACTCGCGCGCACCGGTTCCGCCAGGCGTCGGGCCGGCCGGGCTGGCTTGCTGTCCGCAGGAACTGGGCTGCCGGCGGGAACTGGGCTGCCGGCGGGAACTGGGCTGTCCGCGGGAACTGGGCTGTCCGCGGGAACTGGGCTGCCGGCGGGGACACCGAGGGCTGGCATTCCTGATCCGGTGGGACGGCATCTGCTCGTTCTGGCTCGCGATCCGGACGGCTACCGGCGGTTGTGCCAGGTGATCAGCGCCGCTCACCTGGCCGGGGGAGAAAAGGGCCGGCCGGTGTATGACCTGGCGGAACTGGCCCGGGCTCATGACGGGCACTGGGTCATCCTCACTGGCTGCCGCAAGGGGGCCGTCCCCGCGGCACTGAGCCGAGGGCAGGGCCGCGCCCTGACCGGGGAACTGAGCCGCGGGGAACCGGCGGCAGCAGCGGCGGCGGAACTACGGCTCCTGACCGAGATGTTCGGCCGCGACAACGTGCTGGTCGAGCTGATCAGCAACGACCTGCCCGGCGACGACGAGCGCAATGACGCGCTGTTCGAGCTGGCCCGGCGGGAGCGGCTGGGCGTGGTCGCCACGAACAACGTGCATCACGCGACCCCCGCCGACGCGAAGCTGGCTCAGGTACTCGCCGCGATCAGGGCCAAGAGCAGCCTGGACGACATGGACGGCTGGCTGGCCGCCTCGGGGGCCGCCTACATCAGGTCGGGTGAGGAGATGGCCTACCGCCTGCGCCGTTACCCCGGGGTCCTCGAGCAGACGGTCGAGCTGGCCGGGCAGTGCGCGTTCGATTTCAAGGTCATCGCGCCGAAGCTGCCCGACTTCCCGGTGCCAGCCGGGCACACCGAGATGAGCTGGCTGCGCAGCCTCGTGGCGGAAAAGACACCGGCCCGCTACGGACCGCGGGCCACCGAGCGGATTCCCGGGGCCTACCGCCAGATCGGGCACGAGCTCGACGTGATCGAGCAGCTCGGATTCGCCGGCTACTTCCTGATCGTGCACGACATCGTGGAGTTCTGTAATAAGAAGGGCATCCTGTGCCAGGGGCGGGGTTCAGCAGCCAATTCAGCGGTCTGCTATGCGCTCGGCATTACGAGTGTCGATCCCGTTCAGCATGGATTGTTGTTTGAACGTTTCCTGTCCACCGGAAGGGACGGCCCGCCGGACATCGACCTGGATATCGAGCACCACCTGCGCGAGGAGGTCATCCAGTACGTCTACGGCGCCTACGGCCGGGGCAAGGCGGCGCAGGTCGCCAACGTGATCGCGTACCGGCCGAGGATGGCGATCCGGGACGCGGGCCGGGCGCTCGGCTACTCGCCCGAACAGCAGAACCAGTGGTCTAAGCAGGTCGGCCCGCGTTCCTACGCCGCGGGCCAGCCGGTGCCGCCCGATGCCGGCGTCCCCGAGCCGGTCATCGAGCTGGCGCAGCGGATGCAGAAGCTCCCCCGGCACCTGGGCATTCACTCGGGCGGGATGGTGATCTGCGACCGGCCGGTCGGCGAGGTGTGCCCGGTCGAGTGGGCGCGGATGCCGAACCGGTCCGTGCTCCAGTGGGACAAGGACGACTGCGCTTACGCGGGGCTGGTCAAGTTCGACCTGCTCGGCCTGGGCATGCTGACCGCGCTGCGGGACTGCTTCGAGCTCGTGGCGTGCCACCATGGCACCCGGTGGGACCTGCACTCGATCCCGCAGGAGGACGCCGGGGTCTACGACATGCTGTGCGAGGCCGACACCGTCGGGGTGTTCCAGGTCGAGTCGCGGGCCCAGATGGCAACGCTGCCGCGGCTGCGGCCGAGGGAGTTCTACGACCTGGTCGTGGAGGTCGCGCTGATCCGGCCGGGCCCGATCCAGGGCGGCTCGGTGCACCCGTACATGCGCCGCCGTCACGGTGACGAGCCGCCGTACCTGCCGCACGAGTCGATGCGCCAGGCGCTCGGCAAGACCCTCGGCGTGCCGCTGTTCCAGGAGCAGATGATGCAGATCGCGATCGACTGCGCCGGGTTCAGCCCGTCCGAGGCCGACCGGCTGCGCCAGGCGATGAGCTCCAAGCGGGCACCGGAACGGATCGAGGAGCTGCGGGCCAGGCTGCTCAGCGGGATGGGCGAACGGGGCATCTCGCTGGCGATAGCGCAGGACATCTACGAGAAGATCCTGGCCTTCTCCAGCTACGGCTTTCCCGAGTCGCACGCGATCAGCTTCGCGTACCTGGTCTACGCCAGCGCCTGGCTGAAGTGCTACTACCCGGCAGCGTTCACCGCCGCGCTGCTCCGCGCCCAGCCGATGGGGTTCTACTCGCCGGCCAGCCTGATCAGCGACGTGCGTCGGCACGGGGTGCAGATCCGCGGCGTCGACGTCAACGCCAGCGGCGTCCTGGCGGTGCTCGAGCGCCCGGCCGGACCCGGGGAAACACCCATGAGCGATAACGGCTCGCACCCGCCGGTCGCCTGCACGGAGCCGGTGCCGTCCGGCGGGAAGCCAGTCCCCGGCCAGCCCGCCATCAGGGTGGGCCTGTCCGAGGTGCGCAACCTCGGCCAGGACGCGGCCGCCGCGATCGTGGCCGGCCAGCCGTACGCCGATCTGGAGGACTTCGCCCGGCGGACCGCGCTGTCGGTTCCGGCCCTCGAGGCACTGGCGACGGCGGGCGGGTTCGGCTGCTTCGGGCTGTCGCGGCGCGAGGCGCTGTGGGCGGCGGGGGCCGCGGCCGGCCTGACGAGCGGTCAGCTGCCGGGGACGACGATCGGCCTGAAGGCTCCGCCGCTGGCGGCGATGACGCCGGCCGAGGTGACGTTCGCCGATATGTGGGCGACCGGTACCTACGGCGAGACCCATCCGATCCAGCACATCCGCGACGGCCTGGCCGAGCGCGGCGTCTCCCCGGCCGCGGACCTGAAGCACGCCGTAGCGGGCTCGGCGGTGACCGTGGGCGGGCTGGTCACGCACCGGCAGCAGCCGGGGACCGCGCGCGGCGTGGTCTTCCTCAGCCTGGAGGACGAGACCGGGATGGCCAACATCATCTGCCCGCCGGACGTGTGGCAGCGGCACCGCAAGATCGGCGTCGACGCCAGCGCCCTGCTGGTGTCGGGCCGCGTCGAACGGCTCGACGGGGCGGTCAGCCTGCTGGCGACGGGACTGCGCAGGCTGCGCGTTGTCGCCGCCGCCCGCAGCCGCGACTTCCGCTGAGGCCGGCCGAGCCGCCGGTGACCTTCGCGGCATCGTCGATGACGTTCGCCCCTGCCCGGCCGGCCGGGCGCCGGAAAAGGCTGGAGTCATGACTGAGCAAAAGAAGAGCGCCGGCGCGACCGGGCCGCACGCCAACGGACAGCATCCAGCCGAGAATCACACCGCCCACCGTCAGGGCAAGCAGCCGGGGGTGGCCGACGTGCCGCGCCGTCCCGCGGTGAACAGCGGCAATCCGCGCATCACCGTCGCCTTCCCGCTGTCGCGGATCGACATCCACGAGCCATCGGAGGAACTGCGCGATCTCGCGGCGATGGTGGAGGAACTGGCCGAGGAGGTCGCCACGCTCGCCCGCGAGGTGGCGCCCGGTCAGGTCGAGGCGACGGACCGGCTGGCGGCTCGGGCCGCGCTGATCGCGCGCCGGGTCGGCCCGCGCTCATAACGCGCCGCGCGGCACGAGCCGGACCCGCCGGACGAGCCGGACCCGCCGGACGAGCCGGACCCGCTGGAAGAGCCGGACCCGCCGGACGAGCCGGACCCGCCGGACCCGCCGGCCCTCGAATGAGTCGAATAGGTCAGTCATTGACTAGTTTGGCTATCCCTCCAATACTGGCCCAGACGTCATGACAGGACGTTCTCGCACCAGCTGTAACTGGAGGAACTTTCGTGCGCTCATCCCGCCGGACGGCGGCGCCGCTTGCCGCCGCGACCATCGCTGGTGCCATCCTGGCGGCCGCCCCGGCCGCGCTCGCCGCGTCCGGCCACGTTCCATGGCGCCCGGCCGCCCCGTCGGCGACCTGCTCCAGGCCAGGGTCGCAGCCGCCGAAGCAGGGACCGGACAGCGCCTTCCACGGCGTAGGGGTCGTCTCGAGCTGCAACGCCTGGGCCGTCGGATATCGCACGTCGGGCGGAGTGAAGCACACGCTCATCGAGCACTGGAACGGCACGAAGTGGGCCCTGGTGACGTCACCGAGTCCCGGGCAGGCGGGCAGCGCCGACGTGCTGAACGCGGTCACCGTCGTCTCGAAGACCAGCGTCTGGGCGGTCGGCACGGTGACCAGCCCGAAGTCGCCGGTGCTGCTGCCACCCTGATCGAGCACTGGAACGGCAAGCACTGGACGGTCGTGCCGAGCCCGAATCCGGGCGGGAAGTTCGGGACCAACGAGCTCAACGCCGTCGCCGCCGTCTCGGCCACCAGCATCTGGGCCGCCGGTTACGCCATCAACGGCACGGTCAAGTCGGCGATCCTGCACTGGAACGGCAAGACGTGGCAGACCGTTCCGAGCCCGAACGAGATTAACGCCAGCAACGGCACCAGGCTGACTTCCATCGCCGCGAGTTCGGCGACGCAGGCCTGGGCGGCGGGATACGCGTGCGGCGCCAGCGCCTGCCACCCGGTGATGCTGTCCTGGAACGGGAAGAAGTGGAGCTTCAAGGCGACCGCCAAGATCGCCGGAATGAAGGACGGCTACCTGTTCGGGCTCAGCGCCCGGTCCGCGACCGCCGCGTGGGCGGTCGGCTCGCAGACCACGAGCAGCGGCGACTCCGCGCTCATCGAGCACTGGAACGGCCACTCCTGGAACCAGGTGCCCGCACCGGTTCCGGCCGGGTCGGCCAGCTATCTGTTCGGGGTCGCGACCTTCTCCGCGAGCAGCGCCGCGGCGGTCGGCTACTACCAGAGCGGCAACGAGTCGACCCTGATCGAGCAGTGGAACGGCAAGCACCGGACCATGGTGCCGGTCAGCTTCGCGCCGTTCGGCGCGACGCTGGACTACAACTTCGCCGCCGTCGCCGGTTCGTCGTGCTCCGACGCCTGGGCGGTCGGGCAGGCCTTCGTCCCGACCCCGCCGTACAACGACAAGCGCCCCCTCGCCTGCGCTGCTAGCGCCCGTGCTGCGCGGTGATCGCACCGGCTAGTGACGGCGACATCGGTGAATGCCACGATGTCCTGGTGACGAAGACCCTAGGTGACGTGACCGCGTCGGTGAACGGCGAGCAGGTGGGGATCGCCGAGATCCGCCGTCCGCCGGACAACTTCTTCGACGCCGGGCTGATCGGCTCGCTGGCCGATTCGTTCGAGTGGCTCCAGGCGCAGGGCGCAGGCGCGATCGTGCTGTGCTCGGAGGGCAAGCATTTCTGCGCCGGGGCGGATTTCACCGGCCGGTCGGAGCAGGCCAGCCGGATCGGCGCGGCCGGCGGGGCGCGGGAGCTTTACGACCAGGCGCTCCGGCTGTTCGAGGCGCCGCTCCCGGTCGTCGCCGCCGTCCAGGGCGCCGCGGTCGGCGGCGGGCTCGGTCTGGCCTGCGCGGCCGACTTCCGGGTCGCGAGCCCCCGGTCGAGGTTCAGCGCCAACTTCGCCCGGATCGGCCTGCACCAGGGATTCGCGCTGAGCGCCACGCTGCCGGCGATCATCGGCCAGCAGCGGGCCACCGAGCTGCTCTACACCGGGCGGCCGGTGCGCGGTGAGGAGGCCGCCCGGATCGGCCTGGCGGACCGGCTGGCCGAGGACGACACGGTGCTGCGCACGGCCGCGGTCGAGTACGCATGGGAGATCGCGTCGGCCGCGCCGCTCGCGGTGCGCTCGATCCGCGCCACCATGCGCGCTGGCCTGGCCGAGCGGGCCCGCGCGGCGATGGACCACGAGCTGGCCGAGCAGGAGAAGCTGTGGCCGACCGCGGACTTCGCCGAGGGCGTCCGGGCGGCGGCCGAGCGCCGCACGGCGCGGTTCACCGGCCGATGAACGCGACGTCCCCGAGCGAGGCCGAGGTGGCCGGCGCCGACGCGATCCGGGCCGAGGTGCGCGGGTGGCTGGCCGCTCACTGGGATCCCGGGCTCAGCCTGGCCCGGTGGCGGGCGCTGCTCGCCGACTCGGGCTGGGCCTGCCCGACCTGGCCGCGCGAGTGGTGCGGCCGCTCGCTGCCCGCCGAACTGGGCCGCGTGGTGGCCGCCGAGCTGAGGCGTGCGGTCGTGCCCGGGCCGCCGGAGGGCCTCGGCATGATGCTGGCCGCGCCGGTGCTCATGGAGCACGGCAGCGACGACCTCAAGCGCCGGTTCATCCGGCCCACCGTGACCGGCGAGATCACCTGGTGCCAGCTGTTCAGCGAGCCCGGCGCCGGGTCGGATCTGGCCGGGCTCACGGCCAGGGCGGAGCGCAACGGGGACGACTGGCTGGTGACCGGGCAGAAGGTCTGGTCGACGGGGGCGGCGACGGCCGACTTGGGGCTGCTACTGGCCCGCACGAACTGGGACGTGCCCAAGCACCGGGGGATCACCGCGTTCGTGCTGCCCATGCGCCAGGCGGGCGTGCAGGTGCGCCCGCTGCGGCAGATGAACGGGCACAGCTCGTTCAACGAGGTGTTCTTCGACGCGGCGACGGTCCCGGCCGGCCACGTGATCGGCGAGCCCGGCGGCGGCTGGACGGTGGCCCGCGCGACGCTCGCCCACGAGCGCAGGCTCGCGTCCTTCCCGCCGCCGCCCGCGACCGCGGCCGGCCTGGCGTGGCAGCAGGCGATCGCCGAGCGGACCGCCGCGGCGGAGCCGCACAAGTGGTACCCGCAGCGCGCTGGCCGACCTGACCTGGCCATCCCGCAGGCCAGATCGGCGGGCCGGGCCGGGGACCCGATCGTCCGGCAGGAGATCGCGCGGCTGATCGAGCTCAGCTGGTCGGCCCGGTGGATGGCCGACCGGGCGGCAGCGGCCCGGGCCGCGGGCCAGCCGCCCGGCCCGGAGGGCTCGCTCGGCAAGCTGGCCAGCAGCCGGATCGCGCAGCAGGCCGCGCGAGTACACACGCTGATCGCCGGGACGTCGGCGATGCTCGCCGGGCCCGGGTCGCCGCTGGGCGGGATCATCGCGGAGATCCTGGTCTCGGTTCCCGGCATCTCGATCGCGGGCGGGACAGACGAGATTCAGCGCACGATCATCGCCGAGCGGGTACTCGGCCTGCCCCGCGAGCCCGACGCGAGCAAGGACCTGCCGTTCCGCCAGGTGCGAGCCGGCTGAAACAGAAGGACACCTGATGGCATTCCTGGAACGTGGCGGCGTCCGCCTCAGCTACGAGATATCCGGCGCCAACGAGAACCTCCCGCTGCTGCTCACGCACGGCTACGGCGCGTCGGCGCAGATGTGGGAGCCCAACGTCGGGACGCTCGCCGCGGCCCGGCCGGTCATCACCTGGGACCTGCGCGGTCACGGCCGCAGCGACTGTCCGCCGGATCAGGCGCAGTACACCCAGTCGGCCAGCGTGCAGGACATGGCCGCGCTGCTCGACGCGGCCGGCGCGGAGCGGGCCGTGCTGGGCGGGCTGTCGCTGGGCGGCTACCTGTCGCTGGCGTTCTGGCTCGCCTACCCGGAGCGGGTGGCTGCTCTGATCCTGTGCGACACCGGTCCCGGCTACCGCAGCGACGAGGCCAGGCAGCGGTGGAACGACCGGGCCATGGCCACCGCCGGCCGGCTGGAGCGGGACGGCCTGGCGGCGCTGGGCGACGGGCCGCGCCCGCCGGACGCGGCGCAGTGGTCCATGCAGGGCCTGGCCCGCGCGGCCCGCGGCATGCTCACCCAGCAGGACGGGCGGGTGATCGAGTCGCTGCCGTCGATCGATGTCCCCGTGCTCGTTCTGGTCGGGGCGGACGACAAGCCCTTCCTCGGCGCCGCCGAGTACATGGCGGCGAAGATCCCGAGCGCCCGCCTGGTGGTCATTCCTGATGCCGGGCACGTGGCCAGTGCTGACCAGCCCGGGCGGTTCAATCAGCAGGTGCTTGAGTTTCTCGGCCAGGCTGGCTAGCCAGCGGGCCCTCAGCGGGAGGCAGCCTCGCCGGGGGAGCGCAGGACGCCGGCCCGCTCGAGCACGGCGACCTGCTCCGGCGTCAGGCCGGCCTCGGCCAGGACCTCGCGGGTATGCTGCCCGGGCAGCGGGGCGGGGCGGCGTACCGAGGCCGGGGTGGCGGAGAACCGGGCCGGTGGCGGGATGACCTTGTAGGTTCCGGCCAGCGGATGCTCGGCTTCCGGCAGCGCATCGATGACCTCGTCGAGGCTGACCGCCGGTGCCGCCGGGATCCCGTGCTCGGAGCAGAACGCGAGCCACTCCGCGGTGGTCCTGGTCGCGAGCACCCGGCTGAGCGTGGCGTAGCCGAAACCTGGCTCGCGCCACAGGCTGCGGCTGCTCAGCCGCGGGTCGCCGACCAGGTCATCGAGGCCCGCCGCCCTGACCAGCGCGTTCCATTGCTCGTCGCGATGGGGCTGGAGTGCGATCCAGCCGTCCCTGGTGGCCGCCGCCCCGCGCAGCGGGGTCAGGATCCTGGGATACCCGGCCGCGCCGCGAGGCGGGCGGCTGATCGCCGAGCCGCCGTGCTCGACCAGGGTGAACGCGCGCATCGCGTCGATCATGGGCACCTCGACGCGCTGTCCCTGCCCGGTTCGCTCCCGGTGGAACAGGGCCGCGATGACGGCATAGGCGATGACCAGGCCGCAGACCTTGTCGGCGAGCAGCATCGGCACCAGGGCGGGCGGCAGCCCGGCCAGGTGCATGAGGTCGGGCACACCGCTGGTGGCCTGGATCACGTCGTCGAACGCGGGGGAGTCCGCTTCACCGGAGTCGGAGGGAAAGCCGTTCGCCTGGCAGTAGATGACGGACGGGCGCACCGCGGCCAGGTCGGCGTAGTCCAGGCCGGCCCGGCGCAGCGACCGGGGCCGCAGGTTGGTCACGAACACGTCGCAGCCGGAGGCAATCCGCAGCAGCGCGGCCCGGCCGTCCGGATGCGAGATGTCGATGGTCGCGTTCCGTTTGTTGCGCAGCAGGTTCAGCGAGACGCCCGAGAGCCCGCGGACTGGTCCGCGGCTCATGGTCCGGTTGATGTCGCCGTCGCGGCTCTCCACGGTGATCACGTCCGCGCCCAGGTCGCCGAGGATCTGGGTGGCGAGCGGCCCCATCACGACCGAGGTCAGGTCCAGCACTCGGACTCCGGCCAGCGGGCCCTGACCGCTGGCGGCGTCCGGCGCCGGCGATTCGCTCGCCATCGCGCCTCCCAATTCTGTCCGTATCGCGCAACCACTAGGTTTGAGTGACCGATGAAGCTGGAGGGGACTAACGATGGGACACATCGAGCCGACGCACAAGACTGCCCTGTGGAACCCGTTTGCGAATATGGCCACGCTCGCGGGCAAGGCGATCACGATCGTGCGGGGCGACGGGTCCACGGTCTACGACACCGACGGGCGAGCCTACCTCGACGCGCTGGCCAGCCTCTGGTACTGCAATGTCGGCTACGGCCGGACCGAGCTAGCGGACGCCGCGGCCGCTCAGATGCGCGACATCGCGGGCTTCCAGACCTTCGAGTACTACAGCAACCCGCCCGCCGAGGCGCTCTGCCGCCGGGTCGCCGATCTGGCGCCGATCGCAGGCGCCAAGGTCTTCCTGACCCCGGGCGGCGGCTCGGACGCCGTCGACACGGCCGGCAAGCTGGCCCGCGCTTACTGGCGGGCCGTGGGCGAGCCGACCAGGCAGGTCATCATCTCGCGCACGCACGCCTATCACGGGATGAATGCCTACGGCACCTCGCTGGGCGGCATCCCGCTGCTGACCGAGCCCTTCGGCCCGCTGGTCGGCCAGGTCGAGCAGGTCCCCTGGGACGACCCGGCGGCGCTGGAGAAGACGATCGAGCTGCTTGGCGACAGCCGGGTGGCCGCGTTCTTCTGCGAGCCGGTGATCGGGGCCGGCGGCGTCTACCCGCCGCCGGAAGGCTACCTGTCGGCGGTCCGCGAGATCTGCCGGCGGCACGACGTGCTGTTCGTCGCCGACGAGGTCATTACGGGTTACGGCCGGGTCGGCGAGTGGTTCGCGAGCGGCCGGTTCGACCTCGACCCCGACCTGATCACCACCGCGAAGGGCCTGAGCTCGGGCTACCTTCCGATCGGCGCCGTGATCGCGGGGCCGAAGGTCGTCGAGCCGTTCTGGCGGGCCGGGTCGACCGAGGTGTTCCGGCACGGCTACACCTACTCCGGCCATCCGGCGGCGGCCGCGGTCGCCCTGGCCAACCTGGACCTGATCGAGCGCGAGCAGCTCGTCGGCCGGGTGGCGGAACTCGAGCCGGTGCTGGCCCGGATACTGGCCCCGCTGGCCGGGCACGACCTGGTCGCGTCCGTCCGGTCGGGTACCGGGCTGCTGGCCGCGGTCGAGATCGACGAGGCCGCCCGGACCGCCGATCCGATGATCGGCCAGCGGCTCGTGGCCGCCGTCCGCGACCGCGGCGTCATCACCCGGCTGCTGCGCGGCGTGGCCCTGCAGGTCTCACCGCCGTTCGTGATCACCGAGGCGGAGCTGGCCCGGATCGCTGACGCCTTCGCCGGCGCCTTCGACGAGGTCGCCGGCGCGGCTGGCCGCCGCTAGCCGGGCCCGGCCGTCACCGATGATCATCGACCTGTCGCACGAGATCTCCGCTGGGATGATCACTTACCCCGGTCTGGCCGCGCCCGAGCTGCGGACCGTGATCAGCCGGGAGGAATCGGCGGCGCGGCTCGGCAGCGGCGCGTCGTTCGAGATCGAGTCGCTGACCCTGGTCGGCAACACCGGCACCTACCTCGACGCGCCGTATCACTTCCATGCCGGCCACGCCGACCTCGCGGCGCTGCCGCTGAACCGGCTGGTCAACGTGCCGATCACGATCGTGGACGTTCCGGGGCGCGGCGCGGTGACCGCGGGTGACCTCGGCGATCTCGCCCGGCTGGGCGGCCGGGCCGTGCTCGTGCACACGGGCTGGGCGCGGCACTGGGGCACGCCGCGCTATACCGAGCTTGACTGCCCGCACCTGACCGCGAGCGCGGCCGCCGCGCTGATCGCGGTGCCGGCCCGGTCCGGGCCATGGCGTCCTTCCCGGTCCGCGCTGTCGCGGTGGCGGGCGAATGACCGCCGCGCCCGCGCCGCTGCGGTTCGGACTGGCCGGCACCGGGCACTGGGCCAGCATCGTGCATGCCCCGGCCCTCGCGTCGACCGAGGGCATCGAGCTGGCCGCGGTCTGGGGACGCAATCCGGCCGCGGCCGCTGAGCTCGCGGCCGGGCACGGGGCGGCCGGGTTCGGCGACTTCGACGCCTTCCTGGCCGAGGTCGACGCCGTGGCGTTCGCGGTGCCGCCCGACGTGCAGGCCGGCCTCGCGACCGAAGCGGCCGCCGCGGGCCGGCACCTGCTGCTGGAAAAGCCGATCGCCACCTCCGAGCCCGCGGCGGAAGCGCTGACCCAGGCCGTGGCGGAGGCCCGCGTCGCGTCGGTGGTGTTCTTCACGGCGCGGTTCCAGCCCGAGGTGCGAGCCTGGCTGGCCGAGGTGGCGCAGCAGCGGTGGGCAGGCGGCAACGTCGTCTGGCTCGGCACGGCCCTGGCCGAGGGCAACCCGTTCAACACCCCGTGGCGGCGGGAGAAGGGCGGGCTGTGGGATCTCGCCCCGCACCTGGTCTCACTGCTATGGGCCAGTCTCGGCCCCGTCCAGGCCGTCACCGCCGACGCCGGCCGCGGCGACGTCACGCACCTGATCCTGCATCATCAGGGCGGCGCGTCGAGCACCGTCACCGTCACCGTCGGCGCCCCCGAGGCGGCCGACGGGTCGGCGGGATTCCTGTGGGGAGAGGCGGGCTGGTCGGCGATGCCCGGGGAGACCGGCCAGCCCGCCGACGCGCTGCGGCTCGCCCTCACCGAGCTGGCCGCGAACATCAGGTCGGGCCGGACGGACCACGAATGCGACGTGCGCTTCGGCCGGGACGTGGGCCGGGTGCTGGCCGACGCCCAGCGCCAGCTCGACCAGCGCCAGCTCGGGGGCGGTGCCTACTGATGCGTGACGGTGGCGCCAGCCGCAGCTGGAAGGCGGACGCCGGCGGCGTGGCCGTGTACTTCGTGATCTCGAAGCTGGTCGACTGCGCCGCGACCTTCACGTAGCCGAGGATGCCCTGGCTGGTCGTGCAGATCGTGCTCGTGCCCTCGCCTTTCGCGAACAGGTCCACGCAGTTCATGCTGAAGCCGTTCACCGTCTTGCTCGACGTCGTCACCTTATCCCCGGCCAGGCCGGCGCCAATGGACAGGACGGTCAGGAACGTGGCCCAGTGCTCCGGCGTGTAGATGGCGAATAGCTGGTTCTGGGCGATCGCGCTCGCCTTGGCGAGCTTCTCGCAGGTCCACTGGCCGCCCGGCGACGCCTGCGAGCAGGAGTACTCGCCGGAGGAGTTGGCGATCAGGTTGGTGGCGCTGGTGGAACTGCCGCTGGCCGTCTCGGAGAACGCGACGTTGTTCGGCGGCTGAACCGAGTACACGATCGTCGTCGGCGAACTGCCCGTGGTCTGGTAGGTGGCCTGGAACGGAATGGCCTTGCTCTTCTTCAGGCTCTCGGTGAACGCCTTGATCGTGGCCCGGTTACCGTCCACGGTGTGCCGGATGTCGTTGATCTTGTTAACGACCGAGCAGCCGGCCGAGCCGGCGCCGAGCAGGACAATGACGCCGGCGGCCGCTGCGATCCTGACCGAACCGCGACGACCGGCCACCGTAACGGCCCGGCGGAAATCAGCTGACATGGTGCGGCCTCCAGTGCCTAGGTTGCCGAGGATACGGCCTCCGGCGGCGGAGAGCTGGCCTAAACCGCGCACCGGGCACGTCAACGTAGCAAGCGCGGCAGGAAGACGGCAACGGCGACCCCAATGGCCGCGATCGAGGCAACCAGCACCGCCCCGGCGGCGCCGTCTTTCGCGATCTTCGCCAGCGGGTGGAACTGCTGAGTATGCAGGTCGATCATCGCCTCGATGACCGTGTTGAAGATCTCCGCGACCAGTACCAGGCCGATCGCCAGCGCGACGCACGCCCACTGGACCGCGCCGATGCCGAGCACGGCCCCCGCGATCACGGCGGCGGCCGCGGCCGCGAGATGGACGCGCATGTTCCGCTGGGTTCGGACGGCGTGCCAGACGCCCTGCCCGGCGAAGGTGAAGCTGAGCAGGAAGGCCGAGACCGCCCCCCGCGGCTGTCCCTCGGGGCGAGGGCCGCCTGACCTGGGACCGGACGGCTCGCTCACCCGGATCACCCTATGCCAGCGGATCGTAGTAGTGCTCGTACTGCCAGACTCCGTTTTTGACCAGCGCCTCGTCGGTCAGCGGGCCGAACCGGCCGGGCGTCAGCGCCGCCACGTCACCCGGCGTGCCGTCGATCCACCGCGCCAGCGCCTCGCCGAGGGCGAGCGAGGACGAGAACCCGGACCCGTTGCAGCCGCTGGCCACCCAGAGCCCGGGCACGTCCGGCACGGGACCGAGCACGAACCTCCCGTCCGGGCTCATCGTGAACATGCCGCCGCGGTGCTCGGCGACCGGGAGCCCGCCGGCCGGAACCTCGGGCCGGACCTGGCCGGCCAGCCGGGTCAGCACGCCCTGGTCGAGCGGCATCTCGTCGGTGCGCGGCGGCGGAGCGGAGACGTCGAACGGCAGCGGGTCGGCCTCGAACCCGCCGATCATCAGCCCGCCCCTGGCCGGCCGCAGGTAGACCGCCGCGTCGACCACCCGGACGATCGGATCGGCCGGACTGACCTGCCGGTCCGGCTCGGTGATCGCAAGCTGGTGCCGGACCGGTGCGACGGCCACGGTCCCGCCCGCCAGCGCGGCTACCTGCCTGGTCCAGGCTCCGGCCGCGTCCACCACGACGGGCGCGCGAATCGACCGCCGTTCGGTCTCGACGCCCTCCACCCGGCCGCGGGACAGCGTGATCGCGGTGACCCGCTCCCGCTCGAGCACCTCGGCTCCGTGCCGCCTGGCCGCTGCCACGTAGGCCCGGACCAGGTCGCCAGGCTCGTCGATGTAGACGTCCTCCGGGCACCACAGCGCGAACTCCGCGCCCCCGGCCTGGTAGTAGGTGACGTTCGCGCTGACCTCGTCCGGCGCCGCCGGACGCAGGTCGACGCCCCAGCCGCGCGACTGGCGCTCCTCGGTCCGCAGGTAGGCCGCGTGGGCGCCGGTCCTGGCGATCAGGTAGCTGCCCGACCTGGTGACATCGAGCGGGACGCCGGCCCAGTCGCCGAACGTGACCGCCCGGGCGATGCTGCGCCTGGCCAGGCCGGTCCGCAGGCGGTCGGCCTGCACCGACTTGAACAGGCCGGCGGCGCGGCCGGACGCCTGCGAGCCGGCGGTGTCGCGCTCGACCACGAGCACCGACCGGCCGGCCAGCGCGCAGTGCAGTGCCGTGCTCAGGCCGAGCGCGCCCGCGCCGATCACCACGATGTCCGCGTTCATCCCGCTAGTCTGCCGCACCTGTCAGGTGGCGAGGGGACCGGCGAGGTAGACGCGGCCGATGCCCGGCCGGTAGCCGAACCGGGCGTTCAGCCGCCTGATCGGCTCGTTCCGCTCCTCGTTGCTGGTGTGCAGCTCGGTGTAGCCGTTGGCGATCGCCCAGTTGATCTGCGCCGCCTTCAGCGCCCGCGCGACACCGCGGCCGCGCCAGGCTCTCTTCACGGCGGACAGATCGTGGTGGGCGATCGTCGGCTGGGCCGACGTCAGCGAGAACTTCGCGTAGCCGATGACCTCCGGGCCGGCGAGCGCAACGAACGTCGCCTCGGGCCGGTCGCCCGAGCCCTGCATGTCGTGCGCCAGCCAGTCGTCAAACGACTCCATCTCGTCGTCCTCGAAGCCAGGAATGTCCGGCTCCGCCTCGACGGCGACGTCATACATGCCGCGGGCCAGTTCCGGGCGCTGCGCCCAGGTCACGATGTCGACGCCGGCCGGCGGCTCGACGGCGGGCGGCTCGACCCCGGCCAGGTGCAGGACGACGCCCACGTCGTGCCGCTCGGCCACGAAACCGCGCCGCGCCGCGAAGGCCAGGCTCTCGGGGTCGTCGTCGAGGACGGCGACCTCGAGGAGGCTCAGGTCCCGCCCGGCGGCCCAGGCGGAGATCGCCCGGTAGAGGGCGGAGCCTGCACCCTTCCGGCGCTGGTCCGCCAGCACGGTGACGATCGCGAAGACCCGGTCGGGGCGCTGGGGCGCGATCACGCTCACCGCGGAGCCGATCGCGGTGCCGTCGAGCCAGGCCAGGTGGTTGACATGGTCGGTGACGCTCGCGTGGAACGAGCGCACGTCTTCCATCGTCAGCCGGTCATGCGGCCAGACGGTGTTGTACAGGTCGAGCCCGACCTGCAGGCCCGGCTCGTCCGCACGAGCGGTGACCGTCAGCACCCGGCCACAGTACGCGAGGCCGCCGCGGACCGCCACGGCTTATTTTCAGGCCCCTTCGAGCAGTGCCCGCAGGAGCCGGACGCGGCTCACCACCAGTCGCCAGCCGAGCAGGAAGAGGCCGAGGAAGGCCAGGGCCACGGCGATGAACGCAGCCGCCGTGCCCTGGCCGGCGACCACCCGCAGGATCATGCCGACGGCGACGGTGCTCAGCCAGACGCCGACGCCCGTCGGCAGCAGGGCGGCCGGCCGGCGCCAGCTCCTGGTGATGAGCTCGCCGGCGGCCAGGCCGGTCAGGAACGGCCAGGCCGTGCTGGCCAGGCCGGCCAGGCCGCCGCCGTCGTGATGGCTGGCCCGGCCGATGAGCACGAACGCGAGCACCAGGCAGGTGTCAATCGCGGGTCCGAGCAGCCTTCGCATCCGTCAAGGCTAGCCGCAGCCGGGCGAGCGTATCGAACAGGCCGCGGCCGGGGTCGCTGGCCAGCAGGCGGGCGAGCAGGCCGGATCCGACCGTCACGGTCCAGGTGAAGGCGGTCGATCCGGTGGCGCCCGTGGTGTCCGCCGCGGTCACGTTCACGCTGTAGGTGCCGACTCTGGTCGGCCGGCCGGTAACTCTGCCGGCCGAGCCGCTGATCGTCAGGCCGGGAGGCAGGCCGGTGGCCGCGAAGCTCAGGGACTGCGCGGCCGCGGAGTCCGTGGCCCGGATCTGCAGGCTGACCTGGGCCCCCTGGGGGGAGCGCTGGTCGCCGGGACTGGTGACGCTGACGGGGTTCGTGCCGCCGCCACCGTCCCGCACGATGGCGTGACTGAACTCGCACGTCCCCGCGCTGGCGGAGGTCCCGTTGACCCACAGGGACTGCATCGCGAAGCTGCCGGTGGGCAGGCTCAGGTCGGCGGATCTGGCCCCCGGACCGGAATTCCACTCGCACAGGTCGGCCGTCTCGTTGCCGGCCGCGTCGGTCCAGCCGCCGGCCGGGTCCTGGTCGGTGATCGTCTCGGCATACTCGTGGCCGCTGACGATCGAGACCCCGTCCAGCAGCCCCGCTCGGCCCGAGTTGACGAAGTTCTGGCCGCACGCGCGGCCGGCGTCGGTGACGTACGGCAGATTCGAGAAGGCGATGTGTCCGTACGGCGAGGCGACCGGGCCGCCGGGCAGCGTGGCGTCGCCATTCCAGTCGTGCCAGCCGCAGAAGTTGCCCGATGCCGTGTCGAATCCGTCCGGGTGCGTCCTGGTCGGCGACAGGATGAGGTACTGCGCGTTCCGGTTAGCGGCCGCCGTCTTGTTGCCGAAGTGGGCCGCCGCCCGCACGGCCTCGGCTCCGAGCTGATGCCCGGTCGCCTGGCTCGGCTCGGAGCTGCTCTCATCGGCCCAGACCCCGGCCAGCGCGCCGCCGCCCGGATAGGCCACACGCTGCCCGCTGGAAGCCGGGCAGGAGGTGGCGCCTGCCGCCACGCCCTGGCAGAACTGCGTCGAGACCCCCGACCAGGTCTCCCCGCCCGTGCCCAGTCCCTTGAACAGCTGCTGCAGGTACGCAGCCGCCCCCGACGGGTCGCCGGACAAGGTCAGGTCGCCACGCGAGTCCGTGCCCTTGGTGCCCCACTGGGAGCCCCAGAAGACCAGGTACACCTTCTCGTGCCCGGTGGTCACGCCGATGCCGTCGGTGCCGCCGCCGTACCGGAGCTGCGTGCCGACGACCGCGCGGGCGCCGGTGGCGCGATGGCTCTTCCAGGCCCGCATCCGGCCAAGCCGCCCGATTACCGGGACGACACCCTGCCGGTAGGCATGGCGGTACGCGGGCGAATACGGATCGCCCGGCCGGTGTCCGGTGGCGTGGCTCGCCCGAGCCGGAACGCTGCCGGTGAGCGCCATCGTGCCGGCCGCCACGGCCGTCGCCGCGGCCAGCGCCGCTCTGGCGGCCAGGCGGGTTCGGCGCCCGGACAAGCGGATGGCAGGGCGGACGGGACGCAGCGGCATAACGGTTCCTCGGCGGTTATCTGATGACCTGATGCGATTCTGAATGCGGGCCCTAGCAATAACCTGGCCGAGCATAGCTAATTGCTAATAGAAATACATCGCAATTATCAATTCGCGAGGCTGCTATTACTATCACATGAGAACGGAATACGCCGGTCCGGCCGAATCCCGTTAATGCGTCACCATTGTCGATTTGTCGACTGGGAACGCGAGGATCAGCGGTCGCCAGGCGTCAGCCGGAACACGCGGTCCGCATTGCCGCCGAGTGCCGCGGCGACCTGCTCGGCGGAGCAGCCCGCTTCGAGCAGAGTCGCGGAAAGCGTCCTGGCGTTGTGCTGCACGCTGGGCACCCCAGGCCAGTCGGTCCCGAAGATCATCTTGTCGGCGAGCCGGCGGAGCGAGGAGCCGTAATAGTCGGCCAGCCGCTGCGGCGGGAGCCCGGACACTTCGAGCCAGACGCTCGGCTTCATCAGGGCCAGGAAAGCGGCCTGGTCATACCACCAGCCGCGGCCGCCGTGGGCCAGCACGACGACGAGTTGGGGGAAGTCCCGCAGCACCTCGTCGAGCAGGACCGGGTCGGCGTAGGAATTGACCGAGCCGGCGAAGGTCGAGGTGCCGCAGTGCACGATGACGGGCAGCCGGTGCTCCTGCGCCCAGGCGTAGGCCGGGTACAGCATCCGGTCGCGCGCCTCGAAGCCGCCGTGCACGGGGTGGATTTTCACCGCGACCGCCCCCAGGCTGACCTGCCGGGCGAGCTCGTCCGCGACCGGGTAGTGCAGATGCGGGTTGAGATTGGCGACCGGATGAAACCGCTCCGGATTCTGCCGGACCACAGGCAGCACGTCCTCGATCGGCTGGATCCCGGTGACTTTTGGGCTGTGCTCGGTGAACAGCAGCACGTGGTCAGCACCCTGGCTGGCGAAATGCTCGTCGAGCGCGGCGGGAACGGGCACCCCGGCCGGATCGAACAGTGCGGTCATCGGCGTCCCGGCGCCGAATTTGCGCGCCCATGCCTGCCAGTCGCCCGACAGCGTGGGCAGCCGGGCCACGTGCACGTGCGCGTCGACGAGGAGCCGGCCGTCCAGCATCAGGACGGCCCGGGGGAGATGCCGGCGGAAGCTGCGTCAGTCACGCCGTCTACCGTAACGGCAGGCGAGGCGGCGGCCGGGGCCGGCTCGATCGGCACAGACTGGAGAGCACGTGCGGTACATCGTGGTCGGTCCGGGAGCCGTCGGCGGGACGATCGGCGGGATGCTGGCCAGGGCCGGGCAGGACGTCGTGCTCGCCGCCAGGGGAGCGCACCTGGCCGCGCTGCGGGCCGGCGGGCTGACGGTTGCCACCCCGACCGAGACCTTCACCGTCCGGCCGCCTGTCATCGCCGGACCGGATGAGCTGCGGCTGACCGCCGGCGACGCGCTGATTCTGGCCGTTAAGAGCCAGGACACCGCCGCCGTGCTCGCGACCTGGAACGGCTGCCCGGTGACAGACGCCGGGCTGGCAGCCGACCGGGTGCCGGTGTTCTGCGTGCAGAACGGTGTCGAGAACGAGCGGCAGGCAGCCCGGCTCTTCGCCCAGGTGTACGGGGTCAGCGTGCAGCTGCCCGCTGACCTGCTCGGGCCGGGCCAGGTCGTCGCGCCGGGCGCGCCGGTAGCGGGCGCGCTGGAGATCGGCCGGTACCCGGCCGGCAACGGGCCGGCCGCGCGGCGCCTGGCCGCTGACCTGACCGCGGCAGGCTTCATCGCCAGCGTGACCAGCCAGGTGATGACGGCCAAGTACACCAAGCTGCTGCGCAACCTGCGGAACGCGATCGTCGCCGCCTGCGGGTCGATGGACTCGCCGGAGGCCAGGACGCTCGCCGGGCTCGCGGTCGCCGAGGCGGAGGCTTGCTATCGCGCGGCCGGCATCGAGCACCATGACCTGCGGGCCGCCAATGCCACCCGCGAGGAGGTCGTGCGAGAGGTGCCGGTGAACGGCCGGATGCGCGGCGGCGGCTCGACCTGGCAGAGCCTGCACCGGCAGGCGGGCCGGGTCGAGGCCGACTATCTCAACGGCGAGATCGTGCTCTTGGGCAGGCTGCACGATGTCCCGGCCCCGGTGAACGAGGTGCTGCGCCAGACGGTCAACACGATGGCGGCCCGCCGGGAGCTGCCGGGCACGATCGATCCCGCCCTGCTGCTCGCCCGCGCCACGGCGGCCGCCGGCTAGCCGGGCCGCGCCCGCTAGTCGAAGAGGCCCCGGATGTCCTCGGCGTCCAGGCGGGCCCCGAAGACATTCCCGTCGTCGAGGACGCTGGCGAACAGCTCGGCTTTCCGTGCCTTCAGGGCCATCACCTTCTCCTCGATGGTGTCCCTGGCGATGAGCCGGTACACCATCACGTTCCTGGTCTGCCCGATCCGGTGCGTCCGGTCCACCGCCTGGGCCTCCGTCGCCGGATTCCACCACGGGTCGAGCAGGAAGCAGTAGTCGGCCTCGGTCAGGTTCAGCCCGAAGCCGCCGGCCTTCAGGCTGATCAGGAACACCGGCACGGTGCCGGCGCCGAACTGCTCGATGACCGCGGCCCGGTTGCGGGTCGAGCCGTCGAGATAGCAGTACGCGATGCCGCGGGAATCGAGTTCCTCCCGCACCACGGTGAGGAAGCCGGTGAACTGGCTGAAGACCAGCGCGCGGTGGCCGCCGCCGACGACATCGAGCAGCTGCTCGGTCAGCACGTCGATCTTGCTGCTCGGGACATCGCGGTACGCCTCGTCGACCAGGCCGGCATGCAGGCTGAGCTGGCGCAGCAGCGTCAGCGAGCGGAAGATCGTGAACCGGTTGGCGTTCAGGTCGCCGATCAGGCCGAGCACCTTCTGCCGCTCCCGCTGCAGGTGCGTCTGGTACAGCCTGCGATGCCGCGGATGCAGATCGACCTCGAGTACCTGCTCCTGCTTCGGCGGGAGGTCGCCGGCCACCTGCTCCTTGGTGCGGCGCCTGACCAGCGGCCTGATCCGCCTGCGCAGCTGGCTCAGCAGCTCGGGCTGGCCCGACTTCTCGATCGGCCTGGCGTAGTAGTCCCTGAACCGGTCCGGGCTGGGGAACAGGCCGGGCGCCGTGATGGACAGCAGTGCCCACAGCTCCATCAGGTTGTTCTCCATCGGCGTGCCGGTGATCGCGAGCTTGAACCTGGCCGGCAGCCGGCGCGCGCACTGGTAGACCTTCGAGTGGTGGTTCTTGGCGAACTGCGCCTCGTCCAGGATCAGTCCCGACCATCCGGCCGCCGCGTAGCTCGCGATGTCGATCCGCAGCAGCGCGTACGAGGTGACGACCGCGTCGGCCCCGGCGATGAGATCCCGCAGCGGCCGACCGCGCCGGGCGGCGGTCTCCTGCACGGCCGCCACCTTCAGCCCGGGCGCGAACCGCGCCGCCTCCGCCGCCCAGTTCGGCACCACGCTGGTCGGGGCGACGATGAGGAAGGGCGGGCCGGCCGGATCCTCCTGCCTGGCGTGGCAGATCAGCGCGAGCGACTGCAATGTCTTGCCGAGGCCCATGTCATCAGCCAGGATGCCGCCGAGCTGGTGTTCCCACAGGAACGCCAGCCAGCTGTAGCCGTCCAGCTGGTACGGGCGCAGCTGCGCGCGGAGCGTGGCGGGCGGCTGCCGCGGCTCGACGGAGCCGACCGACAGCAAGCCGGCGACCTGGTCCCGCCAGGCCGCCGCCTGGCTGGCGACCACGCCGAGCTCGGTGAGCTCGTCCCACAACCCGGCCTGGAACCGGCTGATCCGCAGGTCGCCGCCCGGCCCGTCCTGCAGGGCCCGCGCCTCGCCGATCAGCCTGCTCAGCGCCTGGAGCTCCGGCTTGTCGAGCGCGAAATAGGCGCCGTCCGGCAGCAGCAGGTACGGCTCGTCCCGGCTCAGCGCGACGAACACGTCGCTGAACGGCACGCCCCGCCCGTCGACGCTGATCGTGATGCCCAGGTCGAACCAGTCGGTATCGCCCTCGATAGCGCTGGCTGACACGCCGATCCGCAGTGAGTCGCTGGCCTCGCGGTAGTCCGCCACCTCCCCGCTGACCTCGACCGCCACGCCCGGCTGACCCGCGAGCAGCGGCAGCACCTCGGTGCTGAACCGCATGGTCTCGAGGCCGCCGAGCCTGATGCCGGGCACCAGCGCTGGCCCGTCCTGCCCGGGACGGGCCAGGCCGAGGCTCAGCAGCGGCCCGTCCAGTCCGGCGATGATCGCCCGCTCCGCAGCCACGTCGCGGTAGCCAAGGGCGTCGCGATCCCGGCTCGCAGCGGATTCCGCGTCCGGGTCGACGGGCCGCCGCAGCCGCGAATCGCCCACCTGGTAGGCCCACTCCCAGCTGATGTCGACCTGATGGCCGGCCAGGTAGGACGCGCGGAGCAGCAGAGTCGGCCCGCTGATCACCGGCGCCGTGAAGGAGCCGTCGGACGAGATGACCGGCGCCGCCCGGCGCAGGCGCGGGTAGTACCCGTCGCGGAACCTGGCCCGGTCGGCGCCGGGAACCTCCAGCCGTTGGCCGGCCAGCACCAGCCGCTGAAGCTGCGCCGGCACCGGCCGGACGAGCCTGGCCAGCCCGATGTGCCAGCTGCCGCAGTCCTCGGTCTGGTCGATGTCCGTCCCGCTGGCATAGACCAGGCCATGCCCGTCGCCGCCGATGAACCGGACCGGAGCGTAGCCCGCGGGCAGCCCGTCGACGTGCGCGGCAACTACCAGCCCGCCCCCGGCGGGCGCGCCGGTCACGTCGATCACGACCTCCGCCTGGCCGATCTCCGGCACGTCGCCGAGCCGGCCCCGCTGCGTGAGCCGCAGGCCGGCCGACTGGGCGTCGTCGAGCAGCGGCCAGAGCTGCCGGGACGGGAAGAGCCCGAGATCGATGTACTTCTCGTCGCCGTAGCTGTAGTAGCCGGCGCGGCTGCTCCCGTACCGGGACAGCGCGTAGATCTCGTGCAGGGCCCGCACCTGAGCCGGCGGGTAGCTGCCGTAGAACTGCAGTGAGTCCAGCTTGGACCAGCTCAGCGAGCCGGCCACCCAGCGGGCGCCGCGGGCCTGCATCAGCCGGGCGGTCAGCCGCGGCGGCTGACCGGCGGCCAGGTCCGGCCGACTCGGCCGGCTCTGCCGGCTCGGCCCGCTCCGCCAGCCCGGCTGGCTGGCGGGGATCGGCCGGACCAGCGCCAGCTCGATCGCGAGCGGCACCGCAGCCTGCTGGCCGGGGCCGGGCTCCGGCGGATCCAGCAGCGAGTCCAGGCTGGCCGCCCAGGCTGGCGCGGCCTCAGCGGCCGGCGCCTGCTGGGGGACGAGCGCGAGCGGCGGGCGGGACCCTGGTCCGCCGCCACTTCCCGCGCTAGGGCCAGCGCCGGCCGCGGTCAGGACGAGCGCCACGACGTGCTTGCAGTCGATCGCGACCGGACAGCTGCAGACTCCGCGCGAGAACGTCAGGGCGGGCCCGCGGCCGGGCGAAAGGTACGCGATCGTGGTATAGAAACCGCCCGAGCTCCCGCGCACCAGGCCCTGGAGCGCACTCTGCGACGGCTCCCACCGGAGCTGGACGACGGCTCCCTGGCCCGCGTAGCGGACTCCCCGCACATAAGAGCCCGCGTCGACCGCCGCGGGCAGCGTGGCCGGATCGAGGTCAGGTACTTCCGCGCGCACCATGGGCCGAACCTAGCCGCTGGCACCGACACTAGCCGCCGAACTCGGCGAGGTCGCCGAGATCGGTCAGGTAGCTGGTCAGCTTGACGACCTGGGCCATCGTCGCCGCGGCCGCGGCGAGGGCGGCGGTCAGGTTCTCGAACACCTGCCTGACCTGCGCCGCGGCTAGCCGTCGCCGCGGTCCGACAGGGCGCCGGCGACGAGCCCGAGACCGATGCCGAGCATCCAGACGTCCTTGCTGACCCCGGTGCCCGCCTGGCTCGGCCAGATGCTGCCGGGCTTGCGGAGCGCGGGCGTGCGGGCGTACATGCCGAGCAGTGCGCCGGAGAACCCGGTCAGCGCCGCCCCGGCCAGCGCGCCGGGGACGACGGGAACGATCAGGGCCGTTCCCAGCGCGATCTCGCTCGCGGCCAGCAAGCGCAGGAAGCGGTCCGGCGGGATGTCCTTGAGCACGGGAAACGCGCTGGCCGCCATCCGGTGCACAGCCTCGGCACGGGCCTGGTCACCACGCCATTTCTCCAGGCCGGCGTGCAGGATGTAGCCGCCGGTGGAGATCCGGCCGGGAAGGTCACGGGCCTTGAAGGGGAGATGCACGGCGGGTCCTTTCAGAATCCAGGGAAGATCGCCCGCAGTTCGTCGAGGTCGACCTGCCTGGTCTCGACGGCCGGGGTGTGCGCCGCGTCGAGGCGCCCGTACACGAGCCGGATGAACGCCTCGGCGGGCAGCCGCAGCTGCGGCAGGCTGTCGTCCGGGTCGGCCGCGGCCAGCGTCAGGTTCTCGGCGGTCTCCATCAGGAAGTGCCGCGCGGGGCTGGTCGTCGACACGCTCAGCTTGAGCAGCTTGCCCTCGGGCTTGCCAGCCCGGCCGGCGACCTGGTCGAGCGTGTCGATCAGCAGAGCCGTCGCGTCAGCGGCGACGGTCGCGGCCGGGTCGAGCGCCACGGCGATGTCCCAGGAGTGAATGGCGTGCTCGCTGAGCCGCATCCGGGCTAGCCCGGCGATGTCCAGATCCAGGCCGAAGAGCTGCAGGCGCACGCTGTCGAGCTGGCCGGCGTCCAGAGACTCGAACCGCTCGACCAGCTCGCCGTCGGCGACCAGCGCTTCGGCTGCCTGGGCCTCGGGACTGCGCGCGTTCCACACGTCCCAGATCGGCGGGAACGCCTCCTGCCCCGGCGTGGGCGCACCAGTCAGCCCGGCCTCCAGGAACAGGCTGAAGATCTGGGCTCCGGATCCCAGGTGCGAGAGGACCTGAGCGATCGTCCACTCGCTCGCGTACGACGGCTGCCGCACCTGCTCGGCGTCCAGCGGCTCTACCTTGGCCCGCAGGGTGTCGCGGGAGTGGCGAAGCGCGTCGATCCACGGACGGGGGCTTTTCTCCATGCTGGTACTCCGTTCTTGACCGCGACGCGCCGTCGCGGCGGATGGCCTGCTTCACTGCCCGCGCTGCCAGCGGCTATGCCACCCCAGCTCAGGAACGAACGAAACGCGCGACGACGGTGCCGCGGGCCGGGAACGCCGCCACCCGCAGCGGACTCCAGGTCATCGCGAACCTCGTGCGGTCGACCTCGATCTCGGCGTGCAGGACGACGGCGTTCTCGCCGTCGACGGCGACTGTCGCCGTGAACGCGATCGGCTGCTCGTGACCAGCGGCCTCCAGAGTGCCCTGGCAGGCCAGCGTGTCCTGGCCGGCCGGGCTGGCGGCCGTGACCGTGATCACGACTCGGGGATGATGCTCGACGTCAAAGAAATCCGCCGAGCGGAGATGCTGGTCACGCTGCTTGTTCCTGGTGCTGAGCGAGGCGGCGTCCAGGTTCAGCCAGCCGGTGACGATCCCGTCCTGGCCGACCGTGCCCTCGCCGGTGATGGTGCCGAACGAGCCGCGCACCGTGATGGCACCCCAGAAGTGCCTGACCGCGAACTCGACCGAGGAGCCGGCCGGGTCGAGGACCCAGTGGCCGGCCGCACTGCCGTCGCTGACCAGTGCCGCGACATCCGGGTTCGCCGCACGCACTGCACCGCTGTCCTGGTCGCTCATGTACCCAGCCCGCCTGATCGCCTCGGATGAAGTGGAGGGGTGCCTCCGGTAAGGCACTGTACCAGGTTCCGGAGGACGCCCTCCACATGGCTTACCATAGGTCGATGACGGCTCACTCGCGGACCAGGTCGGACGGGCCGTCAGATCCTCATCAGGTCTGCCTGGGGGCCTCCGAGGCGGCCTCCGAACCGCGGCCGCTGCGCGCCGACGCCGTCCGCAACCGGGCCGCGATCGTAGCTGCCGCCCGCGAGGTATTCGCCGAGCACGGCCTGGAAGCACCGCTCGAGGAGATCGCCTCGCGGGCCCGGGTCGGCATCGCCACCCTCTACCGCAGGTTCCCCGGCCGCGAGCAGCTCGTGGCCGCCGCGCTGATCGACAAGGTCGCCGAGTACGCGACGGCGGCCGCGGACGCCCTGGAAGTCCCCGACCCGTGGGAAGGCTTCGTCGGCTACGTCTACCGGATCTGCGAGCTGCAGGCCGGCGACCGCGGTCTCAGTGACCTGCTGTCGATGGCCCTGTCCGCCGACGAGCAGATCGAGCAGCTGCGCGCCACGGCGAACGCGCAGGTCATCGAGCTGATCGAACGGGCCAAGGCGACCGGCCAGCTGCGTGCGGACTTCGTCGGCGAGGACCTGCTGCTGCTGGTCATCGCCAGCGCCGCGGTCGTGCAGGTCACGCGCCTCGACGCGCCGGAGACGTGGCGGCGTTTCGTCGCCCTGGCCCTCGACGGGTTCAAGTTCCGCGCCGGCCCCGGGCTGCCGCCGCCGCCGGTGTCGGACCAGATGAACCAGGCCATGCGGCGGCTGGCGCGGGAGCGCGGCTGCCGCGGCCGCCATCAGGGGCTGACGCCGCTGTAGCCGGCCGCACCTAGGCCAGCTCGGTGACCGTGCCGACGCCCACGGGCCGGCCGCCTTCCCTGATCGCGAAGTCCTGGCCCGGCGTCAGGGCCACGGGCCGGCCGAGCTCAACGGTGATCTCCGCGGTGTCCCCGGGCAGCACCATCGACCCGGCGCCGAGGCTGATCGTCCCGACGACGTCGGTGGTGCGGAAGAAGAACTGCGGCCGGTAGTTGCTGACGAACGGCGTATGCCGGCCTCCCTCCTCCCTCCTCCCTCCTCGCTGGTTAGCGCGTACATGCGGGCCACGGCGCGGTGCCGGGCACCACCGTGCCCGGCGCCGCCACGACCTGGCCGCGCCGCAGCTCACCGCGGCGGACTCCGCGCAGCAGCATCGCCGCGTTGTCCCCGGCCTGGGCCGTCTCGAGCTGCTTGCCGAACATCTCCAGGCCCGTGCAGACCGACGTGATCGTGGGGCCGAGGCCGACGACCTCAACCGGCTGGCCGAGCCGGACGCAGCCTTGCTCGACCTTGCCGGTGACCACGGTGCCCCGGCCGGTGATGGTCAGGACGCTCTCCACCGGCATCAGGAACGGCCGGTCAAGTAGCCGCTCAGGAAGCGGAATGGCGGTGTCGATCGCGCCCAGCAGGTCCCGCAGCCTGGCCATCCAGAACGGGTCGCCCTCCAGCGCCCGGAGCGCGGAGACCCGGATCACCGGGATGTCCTCGCCCGGGTAGCCGTGACTGGACAGCAGGTCCCTGACCTCGAGCTCGATCAGGTCGAGCAGGTCCGGGTCGGCTACGTCGGCCTTGTTCAGCGCGACGACCACGGCCGGCACCCCGACGCGCCGCGCCAGCAGCACATGCTCCCTGGTCTGCGGCATCGCTCCGTCCTCAGCCGAGACGACGAGAATCGCACCGTCGATCTGCGCCGCGCCGGTGATCATGTTCTTCACGTAGTCGGCGTGCCCGGGCATGTCGACGTGGGCGTAGTGCCGCGACTCGGTCTCGTACTCCACGTGCGCGAGATTGATCGTGATGCCGCGCAGCCGCTCCTGCGGTGCCCGGTCGATCCGGTCGAACGCGACGAACCTCGTCCGGGCGGGATCGTCCTGCGCCAGCAGCCTGGTGATCGCGGCGGTCAGCGTGGTCTTGCCGTGGTCGACATGACCTATGGTGCCGATGTTGACGTGCGGCTTTTCACGCACGAACTGCTGCTTGCCCATCTTACTTTCCTCGGTCAGCACGGCCCGGCAGCAGCGAGCCCGGCTGCAGCGAGCACGGCTGCAGCGAGCAGGGCAGCAGTCATCGTGCGCAGGCGCAAGAAGCCGACGCGCGCGCGATGCCAGACCCGGCCGAACATGTCCCCAGCATGTCGCCGCGCCCGGCCGCGCTCAACTGAATTTCCCGCGCTGGGGCAGTCGGCACGGGGAAGGCCAGGCTACGCCGCCGCCGACGGTACATACTCTGCCGCGGCCCGGGCACTTGGAGCCGGGTACGCCCGAGCCAACCGACACTGGAGGTGTCGTCATGACAGCGAACGTCGACCTCGGTCCCGGGGCGCAGCGCCTGGCCGAGCTGGTGGCCGGGGTCAAGGACGAGGAGCTCGGCCTTCCGACGCCGTGCCCGGCCTACACCGTCGGTGACCTGATCGACCACGTCGGTGGCCTGGCGCTGGCGTTCACCGCCGCCGCGAGGAAGGACGCCAGTGACCTCACGGAACAGGCGCCGTCCGGGCAGGCATCGCGCCTGGAACCGAGCTGGCGGGCCAGGATCCCGTCCGACCTGGGCGCGCTGGCGCGGGCCTGGCAGGAAGCGGAGGCCTGGACTGGGATGACGCGGATCGCGGGGATGGACGCTCCGGCCGAGATGGTCGGGCTCACTGTCGCCGACGAGCTGGTGGTTCATGGCTGGGACGTCGCCCGCGCGACCGGGCAGCCGTACGACTGCGAGCCGGAACTGCTGGTCGCGGCCGAGGTCTTCCTGAGCCAGTTCGCCAGCCCGGATGCCCCGGCCGGACCCGACGTGGCGTTCGGGCCGTCGCGGCCGGCGCCAGCCGGCGCGCCGATGCTCGACCAAGTCGTGGCGCTGGCCGGCCGCGATCCGGCCTGGTCCGGCTAGGGCCGCCGTCGGGCACGGTCCGGGTCAGGAGTAGTCGCGGAACGCCGGCCACGCCCGTGACCAGGTCGACTTCAGGCCCGAGGCCAGGTAGATCCGCGCTCCCTGCTCGTCGTCGCTGACGCCGAGCCCGTTCCAGAACCTGGCGACCAGCCGGACGTGAGCGAATTCGCGGCGCAGCAGGGCGGGGTCGACATTGATGGCGACGGCCGCCACGTCGGAGGCGGGCGGCGGACCCCACAGCCAGAACGTGTTGGCACCGCTGTAGGCCTGCGGCAGCCCGAAGCCGGGACCATACCGGTCCAGCGCCCCGGCCTCACCGTAATTCCCGGCCAGGATCGTGGCGTGGCGGCGCAGCTCGGGCGGGAGTGCGTCATACTCACGTGCCACCAGGCCGACCTGCTTCGGCCAGGCGATCGACTCGGCCAGGTCATAGTTGATCTTCTGTAGCGGCACGGTGCGCAATGCGCTGGCCGGCAGCACCGGCAGCGCCACCGGCAGGAACGCCGCGGCCGAGACGAGCATCGCCGCGGCCGCCAGCGCGGCGGGCCGGATCCGCCCCGCTAGCGGCCGCCTGCCGGCGAGCCAGCGCTCGGCCGGCACGCAGCCGGCGGCGAGCAGGAACACGTAGGCCCCGCCCGGATAGTAGGGCTTGCCGCCCAGCACGAACTGCGCCGTGATCGCGATCGCGCAGCCGATCCCGACCGGGCGGAACTGGCGTGCCGCCGGGCTGCGCAGCGTCCAGACCAGACCCGCCAGCCAGACCGGCGTCAGGGCCAGGCCGGTGAACAGCACCTGAGCCGGCCAATAGGTGCTCCGGTTATGCCAGGCCTGGATCTGCAGCGCGCGGAACACGGCCAGGTTCGGCCAGCCGTGCGCGGCCTGCCAGGCGACGTCGGGCACGGCCAGGACCGCGGCGAGCGCCAGGCCGAGCAGGAGGTACCGGCTGCGCAGCAGGCGGCGCGCGTCGGTCACGAGAAAGCCGACGGCCAGCGAGCCGGCCAGGAACGCGATGTTCCACTTCGCGTTCGCGGCGATCCCGGCGCAGCCGCCGATCGCCAGCCACCAGCGCGGATCCTGACTGGCGAGCAGGCGGGTGACCAGCAGCAGCAGCACGGCCCAGAACACGAAGTCGGGCATCGTCGTGGTCAGCTCGTGCATCGCGCCGATGTACTCACCGCACGTGGCGGCGGCCAGCGCAGCCAGCAGCTGCCCGGTACGGCCCGCCCCGAGCAGCCGGCTGATCACGGCGGTCACGACCACGATCGCGGCCAGGCCGAGCGCGGGGATCAGGCGCAGGCCGACAAGCGAGTTGCCGGTCAGGATGGCGGAAACCCGCGCGATCAGCGGGGTCAGGGCAGGCTGATCGACGTAACCGAAGGCAAGGTGCCTGCCCGCCGCGAGGAAATAGAGCTCGTCCCGGACGTAGCCGTACCGGCCGCTGACGGCCAGCTCCAGCAGGAACGCGCCGATGGCGATCAGGGCGATGCCGCGCCTGGCAGATCGTGGCGACGGTTCGGTCAGGGCTGGCGCTTGCAGGTCAGTGATGGCGTTCATGTGGCCATCGTGGCGGCGCGGGCGCCCGCTCCGCTTCGGGCCACGGGCTGATTCGCGGGCTACGCCAATCGGCGGGCTACGGCGGGCCAGGCGGACCGGCCTTCATCCTTTCGGCCGGCCGGCTGGCTCAGCCGTCTGGGCGATCCCCGGCAGCTCCCGGCGGACATACGATCGGGGAGTGCAGAGGCTGACGGTGCTGGAGGGCGCGCGGCTGCGGGTGCGTGGTGCCGCCGGCCCCCGCGGCCTGACAGCCCGGGTGGCCGCCCTGCCGCAGCGGCGTCAGGAGCTGCTCGCCGATGCCGGCCTGGCGATCGCGCTGGCCGCGGTGAACGTCGTCGCGCTGCTGCCCTACCGGCATCAGCTCCATCCGCTCTGGCTCGCGCTGGTCCTGGTGGCTGGCCAGGCCATCCCGCTGGCCTGGCGCCGCGTGCACCCGGTCAGGGCCGCGTTCCTCATCGGAGTCGCCCGGGTGGCCTACGACCGGCTCCAGTTCGGGTTCGCGCCGTTCCCGCTCGGGCCGGCTATCGCGGTCTACACGATCGTCGACCGGTGCGGTCCGGCCTGGCGGCGGCTTACCCTGCTGCTCGTGATCACCGGGGCGACGCTCTCGCAGCTGGCGCCGGGGCACAGCGAGCCGTATGACGCGATGGTGCAGGCGTTCATCTTCGCGACCGCATGGGCCGCCGGAGTGCTCAGCCGGACCAAGCGCGCGAGCCTGCGGGCGGCCGAGACCAGGGCCGACCGCGCCGAGGCCGAGCTCGACCAGCAGGCGGCGCGCGCCGCCGCGGCCGAGCGGACCAGAATCGCGCGCGAGCTGCACGATGTCGTAGCGCATCACGTCAGCCTGATGGCCGTCCAGGCGGAGGCGGCCAGCTCGCTGCTTCCGGACCGCCCCGACGACGCCCGGCGGTCGGTGGACATCATCAGCGACACGGCCAGGCAGGCCCTGACCGAGCTGCGCCGGCTGCTCGGGGTGCTGCGCGGGCCAGCCGAGCGGCCGGAGACCACGCCGTCGGTGACGCTCGCGGACCTCGGCACGGTGCTTGGCCAGGTACGCGACGCTGGCCTGCCGGTCGACCTGGAGGTCGTCGGCGCGCCATATCCGCTGGCGCCTAGCATCGACCTGACCGCGTACCGCATCGTCCAGGAGGCGCTGACGAACACGCTCCGGCATACCGCCGCGGCCCGGGCCTGCGTCACGCTCAGCTACGAGCCTGGATACCTCGCCATCGGCATCGCCGATCGCGGCCCGCGCCGGGGTGCGGGGGAGGCCGGGTCCGGCAGCCATTCGCCGCACCGATCCGGTCCCGGACCGGCCGGATCAGGATTCGGCCTGGCCGGGATCGCGGAGCGGGTGGCTTCCTGCGGCGGCAGCCTGAGCGTCGGCCCGACGGCGGACGACGGCTTCGCCGTCACCGCCAGGCTGCCGGCGCAATGACGATCAGGGTTCTGGTCGTCGACGATCAGGAGCTGGTCCGGGCGGGCTTCTGCGTGATCCTCGACACCGCGGACGGGATCGTGGTCGCGGGCGAGGCGGCGGACGGCGCGGCGGCCGTGGCGCAGGCGGCCGCGCTCGGGCCGGACGTGGTGCTGATGGACGTGCGCATGCCCGGCATGGACGGGCTCGAGGCGACCAGGCTGATCACCGCCGGTCCCGGGAGAACGCCGAGGGTCGTCATGCTCACGACCTTCGACCTCGACGACTACGTCTACGAGGCGCTGCGGGCGGGAGCGAGCGGCTTCCTGCTCAAGGACTCGCCCAGGGCCGACCTGATCGGGGCCGTCCGAGCCGCCGCGGCCGGCGATGCCCTGCTCGCGCCATCGGTGACCCGCAGGCTGATCGAGGCGTTCGCCCGCCGCCCGCCCGAGGCCGCGCCGTCACCGGCCAGGCTGGCTAGCCTCACCGCCCGGGAGCGCGACGTGCTGCTCCTGCTCGCGCGCGGGCGCAGCAACGCGGAGATCGCGACGGCCTTGTTCGTCAGCGAGGCCACGGTGAAGACTCATGTCGGCAACCTGCTGGCCAAGCTCGGGCTGCGCGACCGGGTGCAGGCCGTCATCCTGGCCTACGAGACCGGCATGGTGATACCGGGCGAGCCGTCAGGCGGGGGATAGCCCCGCCGCTGACGGCGTACCGGGTCGCTCAGGTGCTCGCCTCGATCCGGGCGGCACTCCTGGTGGCCTGCGGGTGACCGCCCTGGACGGCGGCCTGGCGCTCGGTCTCGGCGTTCAGTTCGCCTCCGACCAGCACGGCCAGGCCGGTGAGGTAGAGCCAGAGCATCAGGATCACCACGCCAGCGAGCGCGCCGTAGGTCCGGCCGTACGAGCCGAATTTGGCCACGTAAAAGGAGAAGCCGAGCGAAGCGGCGAGGAAGATCACGGTACCGATCAGGCCGCCCGGGCTGACCCACTGCCAGCGTGGCGACTCGCGGTTCGGCCCGATGAAGTAATAAGCGGAGAACAGCAGCGAGACGAAGACGATCGTGACCAGCCACCGCGCGACGTTCCAGATAATCGTGAACGTGGCGCCGGGCAGCGACAGATGCCCCTCGATGGCCGCGCCGAGCGGCGCGCCGAAGACGACCAGGATGGCCGCGACGCCACCCAGGATGAGCGTCGCCAGCATGAGCTGGATCGCGCGGACCCGCTTGGCGAGGAACTTCCGGTCGCTCGGCACGTCATAGGCGATGTCGAGGGCGGTCTGAAGGGCCACCATGCCGCTCGACGCGCTCCACAGCGCGAGCACAACCGCGATGATGACGACAGTCAGCGAGCCGTGCGCGGTCCGGCTGGTCGCGGAGTTGACCGCGCTGGTGAACACGTTCGAGGCTCCCGGCGGGAGCGCCTTGTCCAGCCCGCTGACCAGCCGGTGCAGGGTGCCGCTGCCGAACTGGACCAGGGAGGCCACGCCGAGCAGGGCGATCAGGGCCGGGAACAGGGCGAGGAACCAGCTGTAGGCCAGGCTGCCCGCGGTCATCGTGCACCGGTCGGTCTTGAATTCCCGCAGCGTGCGGCGGAAAGTGGCGCCCCATCCCGAGCCGCCGATTTCCAGCGGCGTGCTCGGGCCGGGCGCACCGTCAACCTGCGGCGGAATGGCGCTGGCCTGCTGCTCGCGACGCCGGGCTTCCCGGCGGCTGCGTCGGCTCATCTCGTCATCCCCCTCGTCATCGCTGCGCTTCGCTCGCCGTTCACTTCGCTCACGCACCACCTTCGTCCGCCGGCACTACCCGGTCACCGGCGCGGCTAACACCAGGGCGGGCGCGAATGCCGGGGGTTCAAAAGCGGCCTATGCGGTGTCACACTGCGAAGGTGTACGACTTCGACGTCCTGGTGATCGGCTCGGGCCCTGGCGGCCAGAAGGCAGCCATCGCCGCCGCCAAGCTCGGCCGCCGGGTGGCCATCATCGAGCGCACCGACATGATCGGTGGGGTGTGCCTGAACACCGGCACCATCCCGTCGAAGACGCTGCGCGAGGCCGTCATGTACCTGACCGGCGTGAACCAGCACGAGATGTACGGGCAGAGCTACCGGGTCAAGGACGAGATCACCATCGCCGACCTGGCCGCCAGGACGCATCACGTCGTCGGGCGCGAGATCGACGTCGTCCGCAGCCAGCTGTCCAGGAACCGGGTCGCGATCCTGACCGGAACCGGCTCCTTCATCGATCCGCACGTGATCGAGGTCGACGATGGCGGCGGCCGGCTGCAGCGCGCGAGCGCGGAGGCGATCGTGATCGCCACCGGCACCCGCCCGGCCCGGCCCGCCACCGTGGAGTTCGACGACCGGACGATCATCGACTCGGACGGGATCGTGAACCTGGAGCGGGTGCCGCGGTCGATGGTCGTCGCCGGGGCGGGCGTGATCGGAATCGAGTACGCGTCGATGTTCGCCGCGCTCGGCACCAAGGTGACGGTCGTGGAGCAGCGCGACCGGATGCTGGAGTTCTGCGATATCGAGGTCGTGGAGGCGCTCAAGTACCACCTGCGCGATCTCGCGGTCACGTTCAGGTTCGGCGAGACGGTGGCCTCGGTCGAGTCGCGGCCGGAAGGCGCGATCGCCACGCTGAAGAGCGGGAAGAAGATCCCCGCCGACACGGTCATGTACTCCGCGGGCCGGCAGGGCATGAGCGACGAGCTCAGGCTGGGCGCCGCTGGCCTGGCGGCGGACAGCCGCGGCCGGATCGAGGTGGACGAATTCTTCCGCACCGCGGTGCCGCACATCTATGCCGTGGGAGATGTGATCGGCTTCCCGGCTCTGGCCGCGACCTCGATGGAACAGGGCCGGCTGGCGGCCCACCACGCCTGCGGCGAGCCTTTCCCCGCGACCGGGCAGACGCCGCCGATCGGCATCTACAGCCTGCCCGAGATCAGTTTCATCGGCCGGACCGAAGATCAGCTGACCGCCGATAGCGTGCCGTTCGAGGTCGGCGTTTCCCGGTACCGGGAGCTTGCCCGCGGGCAGATCATCGGGGACTCCTACGGGGTGCTCAAGCTGCTCGTGTCGCTGGAGGACCGGACCCTGCTCGGAGTCCACGTCTTCGGCACCGGCGCGACCGAGCTCGTCCATATCGGCCAGGCCGTGATGGGATGCGGCGGCACGGTCGACTACCTGGTCGATGCCGTGTTCAACTACCCGACGCTGGCCGAGTCCTACAAGGTCGCGGCGCTGGACGCGACCAACAAGATGCGCGAGATCGCGCGGTTCTCCTGACCGGGCTGGTGGCGAAGATGGCTCCGCCCGGCACGCCCGTGCCGGGCCTCGGCCACGTCTACTTCCGAGGCGTCAGAACCGGACGTAGTCGTACTCGACCGGGAGGTCGTTGATCCCGACCGGCGGCGGGCTCAGCCAGGACGCGAACTCGCCGGCCTCGTAGTGCGGCACCATCAGCTCCGCCACCCGGGCGCGGTCGTCGGCGGTCGGCAGCCAGCCGGGCGCCGACTCGCGCCATTCGGCCTCGCCGGTCAGCTCGCCGGCCGGGGTGACGAAATGGCCGGCGAACGCGCCGACGCCGCGGTTGAAACCCGGGTGGGGCAGCACGAGCCGCTGGTCGAGCCCGGCCTTCTCCAGGTCCGAGTTCCATTTCCGCAGGCCGCGCTCGCAGTCGGCCACGTACTCGTCGCGCAGGTCCAGGTTGAGCGCGGTCAGGGCCGGCGCGGCGCGGGACGAGATGCTGCGGCCGGCCACCACCGGCACCTCGGCTGTCGCGCCGGTCAGCACATGGTCGTCATGCCGCCTGGTCTCCATCCACCGGCCCTTCAGCCCGGCCGTGAAGTACGCCGCGGCGTTCGACGAGGTTTCCGAGCCGAACAGGTCAAGCGACAGCGAGTACTGCAGGTTCAGGTACTTCTGGATCACGGGCAGCGGGATCGCGCCGTAAGGCCAGATGTCCTGCGTCCCGTGCTCGGCCGTCAGCGCCGCCGTCCGCTGCACGACCCGCTGCACGCCGGTGGTGCCCACGAACATGTGATGCGCTTCCTCCCTGAGCATGAACTCGCAGGTGCGCGAGAGCGGATCGAAGCCGGATTCCTTCAGCGTTCCGAGCTGGTACTTGCCGTCCCGGTCGGTGAAATAGGTGAACATGAAGAACGACAGCCAGTCGGTCGTCTCCTCGTTGAACGCCCCGAGGATCCGCGGGCTGTCCGGGTGCCCGGAGTGGCGGCGCAGCAGCTGCTCGGCCTCTTCCCGGCCGTCCCGGCCGAAGTAGGCGTGCAGCAGGTACACCATCGCCCACAGGTGCCTGCCTTCCTCGACGTTGACCTGGAACAGGTTGCGCAGGTCGTACAGGCTCGGCGCGGTGGCGCCGAGGTGGCGCTGCTGCTCGACCGAGGCCGGCTCGGTGTCACCCTGGACCACGATCAGCCGCCGCAGCTCGCTGCGGTACTCGCCGGGAACTTCCTGCCAGGCCGGCTCGCCCAGGTGCTGGCCGAACGGGATCCGCCGCGGCTCGCCGGCCCGCTCGGACAGGAAGATGCCCCACCGGTACTGCTCCATCGGGACCCTGGCCCAGCTGGCCCAGCCGTCGCGGCCGATCGCGACCGCGGTGCGCAGGTAGACGTCCCTGGTCGGCAGCGACGGACCGAGCGCGGCCCACCAGTCGAGGAACCTGGGCTGCCACGACTCCAGGGCCCGCTGCAGCTTGCGATCGGTGGCCAGGTTGACGTTGTTCGGAATCCGCTCGCTGTAGTCGATAACGCTGACCGGGCCGCTTGGCGGAGGCGCCGGCCCGGTGAGCTCAGCATCGAGTTCGGCATCGCCCATGGCTAGACCCTCTTCCGGTCGAAATCGGCCCGCTGCCCGGTCCCGTACCTGCGCAGTGCTCCCGCCGGACCGGACGCGTTGGGTCGCAGGAAGATCCAGTTCTGCCAGGCCGACAGCCGGCCGAAGATTTTCGTTGCCGCTGATTCGGCGCCGGCGAAGCGCAGGCTCGCCTCCATGCCAGTCAGCGCGTCGGGGGAGAAGCCCGCCCGCTCCGACACCACCAGCCGGATCTCGTCGTCCCAGTCCAGGTCGTCCGGTGCGGCGGTGACCAGGCCGAGCTCGACCGCCTCGGCCGCCCCGAGCTGCTTGCCCGTGACGGCGAGTGCGGCCTCGATCTCCCGCTCGGCCCGGCCGAACCTGATCGCCAGCCTGGTCGCCCCGCTCGCCGCGGCCAGCGGCCCGGCGTTCATGGCCCCGAGCGCGAGCACGGCGGGCTCGCCCGGCCCGTCGTCCAGGACCCCGTCGAGCATGTACTGCCGGTCGGCGGCGAGCGCCAGCTCGAGCAGGGTGCCGGCGAAACAGCTGCCCGGCTCGATCAGCGCGATCAGGGACCGGCTGGACGCGTCCAGCCGGCGCAGCGTTCGCTTCCACAGCGCGGTGATCGCCGCCGCCAGCCAGTCGCCGGGATCGGACAGCACGTCGTCGGTGGCCAGGACAACGGCCGGGTCGCCGGCCGTCTTCAGCAGCCAGGTGCCGAGCTCGGGCTCGCCGAATCGCAGCCTGCTGATCGCGTCGTCGAGCTCGCGGGCGGCGGCCAGCGGCCAGGCCGATGGCCCGGCCTCGTGCAGCGCGGTCAGGTCCGCCGGAGCCGCGGCCGGCCCGGCGATGGTGATCGTGACCGTGCCCGCGCGCCGGTCGAGGTCCGCGCGCACATGCTCGTACCCCAGGCTGTCGTCCGATGCTGAACAAACCAGCGCCGGGAGCTCGATGCCCGGCTGGCCGGCCTGTCCGCCGGCGGGCCCGGATGTCGGCGGCCGGGTCATCGCGCGCTCGGCGAGCCGGCGGGCCGCGGCCCTGAAGTCCGTCGGCCGGGCGATCTCGTCGACCAGCCGCCAGTCAACCGCGCGCTGGCCCCTGATTCCCTCCGCGGTGGTCGCGAACACGTCGGCCAGATCACGCCGGACGCCGCGTTTGTCGGTGAGCCTGGTCAGCCCGCCGGTGCCGGGCAGCACGCCAAGCAGCGGCACTTCGGGCAGCGCGACCGTGGACGAGCCGTCGTCGGCCAGCAGGATCTGCTCGCAGGCTAGCGCCAGCTCGTAGCCGCCGCCTGCCGCCGTCCCGTTCAGCGCGGCGATGTAGACCTGGCCGTCGGCCGTGGCGTCCTCGATCGCGGCCAGCGTCTCGTTGCAGAACTTGCAGAAGTTGACCTTGAACCCGTGCTCGGACTGGGCGAGCATGCCGATATTGGCCCCGGCGCAGAACATCCGGTCGAGCTCGCTCGTCATGATCACCGCCCGGACCTGCGGATAGCTGAACCGCAGCCGCTGTACGGCGTCATTCAGCTCGATGTAGACCCCGAGGTCGTAGCTATTCTTCTTGAGCTCGTAGCCGGGCGCGGTCGTCGCGGCCTGGTCAACGGCGAGGGTCAGCGTGGCGATCGCGCCGTCCGTCTCCAGCCGCCAGTGCCGGTACGCGCCAGGTTCGCTGGCGAAGCTGATTTCGGGCACGGTCCTATCCTGACGTGCTACAGCTCTCTGGGCAAGTGGCAGTGTTCTGTAGACGATCAGGTGCCGCTACGCTACGGGACTTGTGACGCATCAAGCTTCGCGGCAGCCGGGGGGGTTTGGGGGGGTCGTCCCCCCGGGCCAGCACCGCTTGGCCGCCTACCGGCAGCGGCCGTTCCCGGTTCCCGACGGCGCGATGGACCTCCTGCTGGTTCGCCACGGCCAGTCGGAGGCGTACCTGGAGGGCACGCCGTTTCCGCTCGCCGGCGGGCACGGCGACCCGCCGCTGTCCGAGCTCGGCCAGCAGCAGGCGCAGCGGGTCGGCGACCGGCTCGCGACGGCCGGGATCGACGCGATCTACGTGACCACGCTGCAGCGGACCGTCCAGACGGCGGCGCCCCTGGCCGGGAAGGTTCAGCTGACGCCGCAGGTCGAGGCCGGCCTGCGCGAGGTCTTCCTCGGCGAGTGGGAAGGCGGCCTGTACCGCCAGCTGGTCGCGGAGAATCACCCGATCGCGCAGCGGATGTTCGCCGAGGAGCGCTGGGACGTGATCCCCGGCGCCGAGTCGCTGGTGGCGTTCGACGGACGGGTCAGGGCGGCGATCCGGCGGCTGGCCGCGGACCATCCGGGTCAGCGGGTGGCCGCGTTCACGCACGGGGGAGTGATCGGTCAGGTGCTCGCCATGGCCAGCGACTCACGGCCGTTCGCCTTCAACACCGCGGACAACGCCTCGATCTCCCGGCTGATCATCACCGCGGACCGGTGGTGGGTGCGGAGCTTCAACGACACCGCGCACCTGCAGGATCTGTAGCCGCGTGGCTGCAGCCGGGCCGTTACAGCTGGGCCCAGCAGCGGGCGGCCCCCTCCCGCCAGCGCGCGTGCCGGGCGGCGAACAGCCTCGCGGCGTCGGCGCCCAGCCATCCGGCCGGCAGCAGGTCGCGGGGCAGCCGCGGGTCGAGGAACGGGAACCGGCGCCACTCGTGCACCAGCGAGGTCTGCGCGGTCAGCGCCTGCGCGTCATCCGCGGGCTCGACCGGGATGAAGGCGGCGATGAACTGCTCGTAGCGAGCCTCGACGGCGCGCAGGTCCCAGGCCTGCGCCACGACGTCGGCCGGCTTGCCGATGGCGCCGTAGCTGGCGATGAAGGACATGGCCGTCCCGGCCAGCCCCAGCCCGTCCAGGATCCGGCTGGCCTCCTGCTCGCGGCGCGGGTCCGGGCTGACCCAGACGCCGCCGGGCAGCGCGCCGAACCCGGCCCAGGTCAGCTGAGTCCGGGCCCGGTGCCGCTGGTCCCGCCCGGTTTCCGGCGCGCCGGTCAGCAGGATCAGCCACCGGCCGTCCCAGGCCTGGCCGTCCTGCCCAAAGGTGTAGATCCGGTGGGCGCCCTCGGTAAGCAGGCGCCGGCCGGCGTCGGTCAGCTCCCACTGGGCCAGCCGGCCATGGCGCCGCGAGATGATCCAGCCCTCGGCGGCGGTGCGGGCCAGGGCCTGCCTGGCGGCCTTCTCCGCCACCCCGAGCAGCCCGAGGACCCGGACGAGCGTTGCGGTCCAGACCGGCTTGCCGCCCGGCAGGACGTACTCGCCCAGCACGGTGAGCAGCAGCGAGCGCGCACTCGGCTGGCGCAGCTCGCGGCGGCGCCCGGCCGCGGCGGAACTGAACTCGAGAACCTGGGCTGATCCGGTCGTCGCCATGGCGCAGAATCTACAGTCGGGGTGGCCGGACGGCCTAGAATGTGGTTGCGGAGCCGATGGCGCTCCCGGCTAGGCTGGCACGATTGCACGGGCAAGATCGCACTGGCACCGAGCGGCCGCACGAATCTCACTTCCTTCTGCGAGGCAAGGCACTGACATGCGCTGGTCACAGCTGCACATCCCCACACTCCGCGACGATCCGGCCGACGCGGACGCGCCCAGCCACCGCCTGCTGCTGCGGGCCGGCTTTATCCGCCAGCTGATGGCCGGCCACTACAGCCTGCTGCCGCTCGCCATCCGGGTGCGCGCGAAGATCATGACGATCATCCGCGAGGAGATGAACGGGATCGGGGGTCAGGAATTCCTGATGCCGTCCATGCAGCCGGCCTGGATCTGGGAGAAGTCAGGCCGCCTCGAGGTCATGGGCGAGGAGATGTTCCGGCTCAAGGACCGCAAGGACGCCGAGGTCGTGCTCGGGATGACGCACGAGGAGATCTTCGCCTACCTGGCCACCGAGTTCGCCTCCTACCGGGAGCTGCCCCAGTTCTGGTATCAGTTCCAGACCAAGTTCAGGGACGAGCCGAGGCCCAAGAGCGGGCTGCTCAGGGTCCGCGAGTTCACCATGAAGGATTCCTACAGCTTCGACGCGGACGAGGCCGGCCTCGACGCCTCGTTCGACCGCCACCGCGCCGCGTACGAGCGGATCTTCGCCAGGCTCGGGATCCCCGCCATCCCCGTCGAGGCCTCCAGCGGCAACATGGGCGGCACCGACTCGATCGAGTTCATGTGCCCGTCGTCGGCCGGCGAGGACCTGGTGGCTATCTGCCCGGGCTGCGGCTACGCGGCGAACCTGGAGAAGGCGACCTCCGCGCTGCCCCCGATCGAGGATCCGGCCGCCGACCCGGCGTCGGCGCCAGCCAGGCTGGACACGCCCGCAGTGCGGACGATCGAGGACCTGGCCACCGGCTACGGGCTGGCGGCCGACCGGCAGATCAAGACGCTGGTCCAGGTTCTGGACGGCCAGCTGACGCTCGTGCTGCTCCGCGGCGACCATCCGCTGTCGGAGCAGAAGCTGGTCGACGCGACCGGCGCCGTGACCGTCCGCCCGGCCCAGCCGGAGGAGATCCAGGCGGCGCTCGGCGCGCTGCCCGGCAGCCTGGGCGCGGTCGGCGTGACCGAGCTGCCCGTCCTCGCCGACCTGGCGCTGCGCGGTCGGCGCGGGATGTCGACCGGCGCGAACACCGACGACGTGCACCTGACCGGCGTCGACGTCGAACGCGACATCACGGTCACGCAGTGGGCCGATCTGCGCGAGGTCACCGAGGGCGAGCCCTGCCCGCGCTGCGGCACGGCGCTGGAGCTGGTCCGGGCGATCGAGGTCGGCCACATCTTCAAGCTGGGCCGCAAGTACACCACGACGTTCGGCGTCACGGTGAGCATGCAGGACGGCAGCACGATCATCCCGATCATGGGCAGCTACGGCATCGGCGTGGAGCGCGCGATGGCGGTGATCGCCGAGGTGCACCACGACGACGCCGGCCTGGCGTGGCCGGTTCAGGTCGCTCCCGCCGAGGTCAGCGTGCTGCTGCTGAGCGTGCGCGACCCGGAGGCGCGGGCCGCGGCCGAGGTGCTGTACTCCAGCCTGCTCGACGCCGGCGTGGACGCGCTGATCGACGACCGGGACGTCCGGCCTGGGGTCAAGTACGCCGACGCGGAGCTGACTGGCATTCCCTACCGGATCAGCGTCGGCACCCGCGATCTGGCCGAGGGCGTCGTGGAGATCACCAAGCGGGCCAACGGCGAGAAGGAGCGGGTCCCGGTCGGCGACGCGGTTTCCTGGGTCCGCCAGGCGATCGCCTCAGCTCTCGCCTGACGGATGCGCGACGAAACGGGTCGCGGCCCGGCGCGGCTAGCTCGCGGCGGGCAGGCTGCGATCCAGGTCGGGGCGGTCGCGCCGGAGCTCGGCGAGCAGCGGATGAGAGGCGTCGACGACGCGTTCGTTCTGCTTGTCCAGGGCCGCCCACCGCTGGCTCACTTCCGTGGCTGCCGTACCTGTCGTGCTCATACCTGACATGGTGCCTCCCGCAAACGACCGACCGCGTCAGGGCCTGCCCCGGCACCGCAGTGCCGTTTCGACGCCCTCACTAATAGAAGACGCTGTGGAGGTGCCCGCGGCCTTAAAGCGCGTGTAACGAGATGGCAACTCTTCGCGATGAGTCCGGACAGACAGTTCGTTAGGTCCTCCCACGTCCCTCCCGCACCCTCGGCGGACGCCTGCGGCCGCGACGGGTCAGGTGCCGTAGCGGAGGATTTCGGCGGTCGTCGTCTTCGCGCTGAACGACGTGCGCGTGTAGCCGACCGCGTACGCGGCCGTGGTGCCCTTGCCGATCGCCGCGCCAAACAGCAGCAGGTGCGCCGGCGAGAACGGGAGCTTGGCGCTGGTCAGCTTGCCGTGCGAGTAATGCTCCATGCTGCCGTCGCCGGGGAAGCCGGTGCGGACCGGAATCCACAGGCCGCCGCTGCCGTCGGGGATGATCGCCATGGGATCGCCCAGGCTCTTGTTCTCGGCCACCGGGCTCCAGACATGACCGTTGTAGTGCAGCAGCACCAGCGGGCCGCCCTCGTCTTGGCGGCCGCCGGTGCCGACGGCGTACACATTGCTGGACGAGGCGGCGTAGATGCCAGCCATGAACGAGTGGCTGAGCTGGGTGTTCTTCGGTAGCAGGCTGGCCACCGAGGTCTTGGTCCAGGTGCTGCCGTTCCAGTGCGCGACGCTGGTGCCGCCGTAGGCCCAGATGCTGCTGGCCGACAGCGCGCTGCCGCCGTTCAGCCCGCTGCCCGAGGTCGAGTGCGTCCAGGTGTGGCCGTTGTAGTGATAGGTGCCGGTACCCGGTGATCCGAACACCCACACATCGGTGCTGCTGAGCACGACGCCGGAATTGATCGGCTTACTGAATTTCTTCACCTTGGCCCAGCCGGAGCCGTTGAACCGCAGCACCTGGCCCTTGAACGTGAAGGCCCACACGTTGCTAGCCGACGACGAGGCGGCGGCCTGGACGAAGTCGCCGCCCGCGGCCGGGAACGGGCGCGACTTCCAGGTCGACCCGCTGAGCTGGTACGCGGCCGGGGCCTTGCTGCCGGCCACCTCGAATGCCCAGGCGCTCGACGCGCTGGTCGCGGTCACGGCGGTGAACTCGGGGAAGCTCGAGCCGCTTACCTTGAACGCCGAGTGCCAGGAGGCCGAAGCGGCGCTCGCCGCTGGCATCGCGGCGGCCAGCGCGACGGCGCCGGCCGCGGCCGTCGTCGCGAGCAGGAATCTCGCCGGGCTGAACTTGCGCATGAAACCTCCCGCACCCCCGCGACGCGACCTGCCGCGCTGTTTGTCAGCGCACTATCGCATGGCCGTCTCATGATCGTGGCGAGTTTCCCGTGGCAACGCGCGGAAACTCGCCACGATCATGGCCGCGGAATGGATCTACAGGCGCGACCAGGCCTGCGTGAGAACGCTGCGCAGGATCTGCTCGATCTCGTCGAAGTGCTCCTGGGTGCAGGTCAGCGGCGGCGACAGCTGGATCACCGGGTCGCCGCGGTCGTCGGCGCGGCAGATCAGCCCGGCGTCGAAAAGCGCGTGCGACAGGAAGCCGCGGAGCAGCCGCTCGGACTCGTCGTCGCTGAACGTCTCGCGGGTGGCCTTGTCCTTGACCATCTCGATGCCGTAGAAATAGCCGTCGCCCCGCACATCGCCGACGATGGGCAGGTCGTTCAGCTTGTCCAGGGTCGCGCGGAACGCGCCCTCATTGGCCCGGACATTGCCGAGCACGTCTTCCTTCTCGAAGACGTCCAGATTGGCCAGCGCGACCGCGCACGAGACCGGGTGCCCCGCGAAGGTGACGCCGTGCAGGAACGTGTGCTCGTCTTTCTGGTACGGCTCCATCAGGCGGTCGCTGACCATCATGCCGCCCATGGGGGAGTACCCGGAGGTCACGCCCTTGGCGAAGGTGATGATGTCCGGCGTGTAGCCGTACCGCTCGCTGCCGAAAATGTAGCCCAGCCGGCCGAACGCGCAGATCACCTCGTCGGAAACCAGCAGCACGCCGTACTTGTCGCAGATCTGGCGCACCCGCTGGAAGTAGCCGGGCGGCGGCGGGAAGCAGCCGCCGGAGTTCTGCACCGGCTCGAGGAAGATCGCGGCGACGGACTCGGGGCCCTCGCGGACGATGGCCCGCTCGATCTCGTCCGCGGCCCAGACGCCGAACGCGGTCAGGTCGTCGGCGACGAACGCCGGGGCGCGGTAGAAGTTGGTGTTCGGCACCCGGACGCCGCCCGGCGTCATCGGCTCGAACGGCATCTTGATGTCCGGCAGCCCGGTGATGGCCAGGGCGCCATGAGTAGTGCCGTGGTAGGCGATGTACCGGGACAGCACCTTGTACCTGGTCGGCTCGCCGGTCAGCTTGAAGTACTGCTTGGCGAGCTTCCACGCCGACTCGACGGCCTCGGAGCCGCTCGTGGTGAAGAAGACGCGGTTCAGGTCTCCCGGCGCGTAGCCGGCCAGCCGCTCGGCCAGCTCGATCGCGCGGGGGTGGGCATAGGACCAGAGCGGGAAGTAGGCGAGCTCGCCCGCCTGCCGGGCACCGGCCTCGGCGACATCGGTGCGGCCGTGCCCGATCTGGCTGACGAACAAGCCGGACAGCCCGTCCAGGTAGCGCTTGCCGTGCTGGTCGAACACGTACTGGCCCTCGCCGCGCACGATCATCTGGATGTCGGCGTCGGCGTATCCCGAGTGCCGGGTGAAGTGCAGCCACAGGTTGCGCTTCGCGGCCTCCTGCAGGGCGGCGTGGTCGAGTGCCGGTGTGCCGGTCATCTGGTCCCCCAGTGATAGGTCTGCTTACGCAGCTTCAGGTACACGAATGTCTCCGTTGTCGTCACGCCCGGCAGGGACCGCACCTGGCCGAGTATCTCGAGTAGCTGGTCGTCGTCCTCGCACACGACCTCGATCAGCAGGTCAAACGAGCCGGCCGTTATGACCACATAGTCGATAGCTTCCATACCCGTCAGCAGGTCAGCTACCCGCTGGAGGTCATCGTTGCAGCGGATCCCGATCATCGTCTGCCTGCGGAAGCCGAGCGACATAGGGTCCGTCACCGCGACGATCTGCATCACGCCCGCGTCGATCAGCCGCTGCACGCGCTGGCGGACGGCCGCCTCGCTCAGGCCCACGGCCTTGCCGATGGCCGCATAGGACCGCCGGCCGTCCTGCTGCAGCTGCTCGATGATGTGCCGGGAAACATCGTCAAGGACGACCCGTGGCATAGGTTGCGCCTCCTCGCACCACCCATGCTGCCATGCGGGCGCTAGATGTCAACTGATTTCGTTGCGACCAGGCACCTTCAGTGCTGAATCGCTTGTCTGATGCCACAATACGTGTCAAAGTCGTACCCCGATCCTGAGGAGGCCGACCGTGACTGCCCTGCGGAACTTCGTCAACGGCCAGTTCGCCGACGCCGCCAGCGGCACCGTCAGCGAGGTAGTGGACCCGAGCACCGGCGAGACGTACGCGACGGCGCCGGTGTCCGGCGCGGCCGACGTCGACGCGGCGCTGCGAGCGGCGGCCGCGGCCTTCGAGACCTGGCGGGACAGCACCCCGGCCGAGCGCAGCCTGGCCCTGCTGAAGTTCGCCGACGCGATCGAGGCCAGGGCCGATGACCTGGTCGCCGCCGAGAGCAGGAACACTGGCAAGCCGGTCGCCATGACGCAGACCGACGAGGTCCCGCCGCTCGCTGACGAACTGCGTTTCTTCGCCGGTGCCGCCCGGGTGCTCGAGGGCCGGTCGGCCGGCGAGTACCTGGCCGACCACACTTCCATGATCCGGCGCGAGCCGGTCGGGGTCTGCGCGCAGGTCACGCCCTGGAACTACCCGATGATGATGGCGGTCTGGAAGTTCGCCCCGGCCCTGGCGGCGGGCAACACCGTCGTCCTGAAGCCGTCGGACACCACGCCGGTCTCCACCCTGCTGCTGGCCGAGATCGCCGCCGAGTTCTTCCCGCCCGGCGTCTTCAACGTGATCTGCGGCGACCGGGACACCGGCCGGGCGCTGGTGTCGCACGACATCCCGCAGATGGTCTCGATCACCGGCTCGGTGCGGGCCGGAACCGAGGTCGCGCAGGCGGCGGCGGCCGGGCTCAAGCGGGTCCACCTGGAGCTCGGCGGAAAGGCGCCGGTCGTGGTGTTCGACGACGCGGATGTCGACCGGGCGGCTCGGCAGATCATTGACGCTGGCTACTACAACGCCGGCCAGGACTGCACCGCCGCGACCAGGGTGCTGGCCGGGCCGGGCATCGCGGCCGACCTCAGCGACGCCGTCGCCGCCCTGGCCGCGACGGTCAAGACCGCCGGACCGCAGGATCCCGGCGCGTACTACGGACCGCTGAACAACCCGGCCCAGCTGGCCCGGGTGTCCGGGTTCGTGGACCGGGCACCCGACCACGCCGAGGTCAGGGCGGGCGGCCAGCGGGTCGGTGACACGGGCTTCTTCTACGCCCCGACGGTGGTGGCCGGATTGCGCCAGGACGACGAGATGATCCAGGAGGAGATCTTCGGCCCGGTCGTCACCGTGCAGCGGTTCGGCTCCGAGGAGGAGGCGGTCCGCTGGGCCAACGGGGTTAAGTACGGGCTCGCCGCCAGCGTGTGGACCCGTGACCACGGCCGGGCCATGCGCACGGCGCGCCAGCTGGACTTCGGGGCCGTCTGGATCAATACCCACATCCCGTTCGTGTCGGAGATGCCGCACGGCGGCTTCAAGCACTCGGGGTACGGCAAGGACCTGTCGATGTACGGCTTCGAGGACTACACCCGGATCAAGCACGTCATGAGCTACATAGGCCGCTGACCTGCGATGTCGGTCAAGGTCACCCGAACGCTGATTCCGTATGAAAATACCCATACACTCTTCTGAACCTGGTGATAGTTACAGAATGCTGAACATCAGCACGAGGGGTTGGGCGTAGATGACCGAAGCCGACGCTGGGCCCGGGCCGCTCCCGGCCATCGAGCTCGCCGGGGTGACCAAGGAATTCCACTCCGGCGGCGAGGTGGTGGCCGCGGTCCGCCGGATGGACCTGCAGATCGCCGAGGGCGAGTTCTTCTCCATGCTCGGCCCGTCCGGGTGCGGCAAGACGACCACCATGCGGATGATCGCGGGCTTCGAGGACCCGACGGCCGGCACGGTCTGGCTACACGGCAAGGACGTCACCTGGGACCCGCCGAACAAGCGCGACGTGAACATGGTGTTCCAGTCCTACGCCCTGTTCCCGCACATGAGCGTGTTCGATAACGTCGCCTTCGGCCTGCGCCGCCGTCAGGTGGCCAGGGACCAGATCACCCGCCAGGTCGGCGAGATCCTCGAGATCGTCGACCTGACCGGGCGGGAGAACCGCCGTCCCCGGGAGCTGTCGGGCGGCCAGCAGCAGCGCGTGGCGCTGGCCAGGGCGCTGGTCAACCACCCGCGCGCGCTGCTGCTCGACGAGCCGCTCGGCGCGCTTGACCTCAAGCTCAGGCAGGCCATGCAGGTCGAGCTGAAGCGGATTCAGCGCGAGGTCGGCATCACGTTCGTCTACGTCACGCACGACCAGGGCGAGGCACTGACGATGTCGGACCGGATCGCGGTGATGAACGACGGGCTGATCGAGCACCTCGGCACGCCGCGCCAGATCTACGAGCACCCGGCCAGCAGGTTCGTGGCCGGGTTCATCGGCACCTCGAACCTGCTCACCGGCAAGGTCACCGCGCTCAGCGGCAGCGAGGCCGTGATCGCGGCCGGCGACGGCGAGCGGATCGTCGTGGCCACCGGGCAGCGCCCGGCCAGCGTCGGTGACGAGCTCGAGGTCACCGTCCGGCCGGAGAAGATCCGGATCTCGCGCGCCGCGCCAGGCCCGTCCGGCTGCGCGCTGCGCGGCACCGTGACCGAGGTCGTCTACCTCGGCACGGCGACGAACTTCAACATCAGCACCTCCACCGGAGCGGACGTCGTGGTCTTCGTGCAGAACGCGTCGGCCGCCGACCAGGAAGCCAGCGACGCGATCACGCGCGGCGACGGTGTCTGGCTCAGCTGGGAAACCCCCTACTCCTACGCGATCGGAAGCATGGTCTCGTCATGACTGACAACACTCCCCGTGGTCCGCAGAGCCGCCCAGGTTCCGAGTTCGACCTCGCGCAGTTGCGCGGGCTCCTGCAGGGACGGCCGGCCCGGCCGGCCTGAGCCGCCGCGACGCGCTCCGGTTCGGCGGCGCGGCCGCGGCCGGGCTCGGCCTGGCGGCCTGCGGGGTTTCCGGCGCCGGCAAGCACGTGGCGCTCAGCAAGGTGAAGACGGACGCCGAGAAGTTCTGGGCCAAGCAGAAGAAGCACGGCCACGTGAACTTCGCGAACTGGCCGCTGTACATCGACACCGACCACGAGACCCTGAAGCTGTTCACCCAGGCGACCGGGGTCACCGTCAACTACAAGGAAGTGATCCAGGACGACCCGAGCTGGTTCGCGAAGGTCGACCCGGAGATCAGGGCCGGCCAGTACATCGGCTACGACATCATGGTCATCACCGATGGCTTCCAGTGGTCGGACTTCGTGGCTCTCGGCGAGTTCACGCCGCTGGACCAGAAGCTGATGACGAACTTCTACAAGAACGCGTCGGCCAAGTTCAAGAACCGCTCGTTCGACCCGGGCAACACCTACGGCATGCCGTGGGCGTCCGGCAGCACCGGCATCGCCTGGAACCCGAAGTTCATCAAGGAGCCGATCAGCAGCATCAATGACCTGTGGAACCCGAAGTACGCGGGCCACGTCGGGATGATGGCTGATATCCAGGAGATCGGCAACTTCGGCCTCTACAAGATCGGCGTGGCCCCGGAGAAGTCGACCCAGGCCGACTGGCAGAAGGCCGCCAACGCGCTCAAGGCGCAGAAGTCGGCGGGCATCGTCCGGCAGTACTACGACCAGTCCTACATCAACGCGCTGGCCAAGGGCGACACCTGGATCTCGATGGCCTGGTCGGGCGACATCTTCCAGCAGAACCTGTCCTCGGGATCCGAGCTTAAGTTCGTGGTCCCGCAGGAGGGCGGCAACATCTGGACCGACAACATGACGATCCCCAAGTACGCCCAGAACCCGGTCGACGCGATGATGCTGATGGACTGGTACTACCGGCCCGACATCGCGGCCAAGCTGACCGAGGCGATCGAGTACATCACCGCCGTCCCCGCCGTCCAGTCGATCATCTCCTCGGACGCCGCCAAGGCCACCGGGTCGTCCAAGAAGACCCTCCAGGAGGTGGCGGACAGCCCGCTGGTGTGGCTCTCCGCGGCCGACTACTCCAGGCTGCACAACTACGTCAACGTGACCGGCAAGGCGCAGCAGACGTACTCGTCCATCTTCGAGCCCGTGGTCTCGGGGTAACAGGTGGGCAAGCTCAGGTCCAGGCTCGTTCCTTACCTGCTCATCCTGCCGGGCGGAATGTGGCTGACGGTGTTCTTCGCGATGCCGCTGATCTTCTTGCTCTCGATGTCGATCCAGACCGGGAACGTGACCAGCGGCTTCACCGTGACGTGGCATTTCGCGGAGTATGTGCTCGGCCTGCAGAGCTACGGGCCGCAGTTCCTGCGCTCGCTCTACTACGGCGGGGCGGCCACCGTTCTGTGCATCCTGCTCTCGTACCCGACGGCGTACTGGATCGCATTCAAGGGCGGGACAAGAAAGTCGACTTATCTCTTTCTGATCCTGCTGCCGTTCTTCGTCTCGTTCGTGCTCAGGACAATATCCTGGCAGTACATCCTGGCCGACAACGGGATCGTGCTCGGACCGCTGAAGTCGGCCGGCCTGCTGCCGGAGAACTTCAGGATCCTGGCCACCACCGGGGCGGTCATCGGCGGCCTGACCTACAACTACCTGCCGTTCATGGTGCTGCCGATCTACGTGGCGCTGGAGCGGATCGACTACCGCGTCGTCGAGGCGGCGCAGGACCTGTACGCGAACCGGTTCGAGGCGTTCCGCCGGGTCGTCCTTCCGCTCTCGCTGCCCGGCGTCTTCGCCGGCGTGCTGCTGAACTTCGTGCCCGCCGCGTCGGACTACGTGAACGCCCAGGTGCTGGGCGGCCCGAACAACACGATGATCGGCAACATCATCCAGGATCAGTACCTGTACAACTCCAACTACCCGATGGGCGCGGCCCTGTCGTTCACGCTGATGGCCTTCCTGCTGATCGGCATCTTCGCCTACGCGAAGGCACTGGGGACCGAGAACGTGCTCGAGGCGGCGGCCGCATGAGCGAGCGGGAGGGAAACACAACATGAGCGCGTCCGTGCTCACTCCGACCCCGGCCAGCCCGGCCGGACCGCCGGGCGACGCCGCCCCGGCGCCGCTCAACAAGCCGAGGATCCGTATCGGGGACCGGCTGCTGCACGTCTATACCTGGCTGCTGATCATCTGGCTGGCCCTGCCGATCGCCGCCGTCGCGCTGTTCAGCTTCAACAATCCCAAGGGGCGGCTCAACATCCTGTGGGTCGGCTTCACGCTGAAGTGGTGGGGCCCGAAGCTGCTCGAGTACCCCGACCTGACCCACGCGATGCTGAACTCGATCACCATCGGCCTGATCGCCACCGTGGCGTCCACCGCGCTGGGCACCCTGATCGGCCTGGCGCTCGGCAAGCACAAGTTCCGCGGCCAGAACTTCAGCAACCTGCTCCAGTTCGCCGCCATCTCGGCGCCCGAGATCGTGCTCGGAGCCTCGCTGCTGACGTTCTTCCTGACCCTCGGCGTGCAGCCCGGCTACTCGACCATCGTGATCGCTCACATCGCGTTCTGCCTGTCGTTCGTGGCGGTCACCGTGCGAGCCAGGGCACTGACGCTCGACCCGTTCATCGAAGAGGCGGCGCGGGACCTCGGCGCCGGGCCGTGGACCACGTTCCGGCTCGTCACGCTGCCGCTGATCTGGCCGGGTGTGATCGCGGGCGCGCTGCTGGCGTTCGCGCTGTCGATCGACGACTTCATCACCACCAACTTCGTGGCCGGCTCGGTGCAGACCTACCCCCTGTACATCTGGGGCGCCAGCCGGGAAGGCCTGCCGCCGCAGGTCAACGTGATGGGCACGATCATCTTCACGGTCGGCGTCGGGCTGGCGATCTTCGTGTCGGTCCGGGCGCGCAGGAGCCGTGCCTAGCGCGATGCTGCATGACCTGATCCCGGGCGGGCGCGGACGCCAGCCGGCCTCGCTCGCTGAGGCGTCGCCCGTGCCGTACTGGCTGGATCACCCGGCCGCGCCCGGGCCGCTGCCACCGCTGAGCGGCACCGAGCAGGCCGATCTGGCCGTCATCGGCGGCGGATTCAGCGGGCTGTGGACCGCGCTGCTGGCCAAGGAGCGGGATCCGCGCCGGAACGTCGTCCTGGTCGAGGGCCGCCGGATCGCCTGGGGCGGCACGGGCCGCAACGGCGGCTTCTGCGCGGCCAGCATCACGCACGGGCTCGGCAACGGCCTGGAGCGGTTTCCCGCCGAGATGACGACTCTCGACCGGCTCGGCCGGGAGAACCTGGACCAGATCGAGCAGTCCGTGGCCCGCTACCGGATCGACTGCGATTTCGCCCGGACGGGCGAGCTGGCCGTGGCCACGCAGCCCTGGCAGCTTGACGGGCTGGCCGAGGCCGCGCCAGGCGGCCGGCCGCCTGGGCATCGCAGCCAGGCTGCTCGATGCGGGTCAGGTCCGCGCCGAGGTGAACTCGCCCACGTACCTGGGCGGACTCTGGGACCCTGACGGGTGCGCGACGGTTGACCCGGCCAGGCTCGCCTGGGGCCTGCGGCGGGCGTGCCTGGCCGCCGGGGTCAGGATCTACGAGCACACGCCGGTCACGGCGATCGGCGATGAGCCAGGGCGCCGCCGCCGTCGGCCAGCACAGGGGCGCCTGGCACTCACCTCACCGCAGGGTGTCGTGCTCGCCGACCGCGTCGCGCTGGCCGCTGGCGCGTTCGCGCCGCTGCTGCGCCGGCTCAGGTACTACCTCGTGCCGGTATACGACTACGTCCTGATGACCAGGCCGCTGAACGCGGCCCAGCTGGCCAGCATCGGCTGGCGGAACCGGCAGGGCGTCGGCGATGCCGGCAACCAGTTTCACTACTACCGGCTGACGGCCGACGACCGGATCCTGTGGGGCGGCTACGACGCCGTCTACTACTTCGGCAGCAAGATCGCGGCCCGCCTGGACCAGCGCCCGGCCACCTTCGCCGCGCTGGCCGAGCACTTCAACGCGACGTTCCCGCAGCTGGACGGGATCGAGTTCACGCACCGCTGGGGCGGCGTGATCGACACCTGCTCCCGGTTCTGCGCGTTCTACGGCACCGCGCGCGCTGGCCGCCTGGCCTACGTGGCCGGCTACACGGGCCTGGGCGTTGGCGCGTCGCGCTTCGGCGCGAACGTGGTGCTTGACCTGCTGGCCGGCGAGCCGACCGAGCGTACCGAGCTGCAGCTGGTTCGCACCAGGCCGCTGCCGTTCCCGCCCGAGCCGGTCCGCGCCGCGGGCATCGGCCTGACCCGCTGGTCGCTGGCCAGCGCGGATCGCAACGACGGCCACCGCAACGCCTGGCTGCGCGCGCTGGACAGCATCGGCCTGGGGTTCGACTCCTAGATCCTTTACTTCGGCACCCAGCAACAGCTGGCGAGGACTCGATGCGGATCAGACGGCTGGGCGTCCCGGTGACACTGGCCTGCGCGGCCAGCCTGATCCCCGCGGCCGGCGGCACCGTGGCTGGTGCCCTGGCGGCCAGTGCGCCCCGCCCCGCGCGATGGGTCAGGCGGGGTACGCGGTGACCGGAGGCCATTTCCAGACCGTCGAGAGCTGGGTGACGCTGCCCGACCCGGCGCGGTTCGCCCGCTATTCCGGCCGGGTGTCGGTCTCGGCCCAGCTGTGGTCGGCCAGGCTGCTGTTCGACCTGCGGTTCACCGCCTGCACCAACCGGCACTGCCGGCCAGGCTCAGGTCCGGCTGTGCACAGCTACCGGATGGAGTTCACCGTCTACCGCCGCAGCACGGGGGCGGTCGTCTGCTCCACCGCCGCCCGCTGCCCGGATTCCGGACGTAACTGGGCCATGAAGCGCTGCCGCCCGGGGTCGGGGGCACAGCTTGCGCTCGTTAACCAGGATCTGTCGTCGACGCCTACATCGGCGGGCCGGGCTGCCAGGCGCACTACAACTATTACCCGGCAGCATCGAGAGCGGACATTGCCCAGGCGCGGCTCGTAGTGGAGTTCGGGGCCACGCCGTGGGCGCCCGGACCGATCCGCGGTCCGGCCGGGCCGATCGCGGTAGCGACGTTCGACCGGCCCGGCCCCCTCCGGACGCAGCCGAAGTTGTCACCGTCGGCGGCAGCACCGGCGGCATCGCGTCCTCCCGCTGGGCACACCAGGTCGTCGAGGCAACCAGTTCCAGGGGCCGGGTCCAGGCCAGGCCGGGCCGCCTTTTCGATGACGGCTACGGCTTCACGGTGTACCTGGAGCCCTAGCCCCCGGCCGCTGGCCCGCCTGTCACCGTGCCATCGGGGGTCAGGGGCGCCGCGGCCGGCTCGATCGGCCTGACGTTCGCCTTCCACGGCTACCCGCAGCGGCCGCTGTTCTTCAGCCCAGCGAGCGCCGGTGGATGGTCCGGGCCCGCGACCCAGGTCTCGAACAACAGCCACGGGCCATCGCCCGTGCTGTGTATCAACGGCGCTGGCCCATCGCTGTTGTTCGGACCAGCGGGCAGGCAGCGGGGGAGGCTCAGGCGATGGGACTCACTGCGACCACGGCGCGTGAGCTCCGGGCAGGTGCATCGCGCAGGCTCCCATCAGAGCGGGCGGCTCGCGGCCCGCGCAGCGCAGCTCGATGACGCCGGCGTTGGGGATCAGGTAACGGTCAGCGAAACGGCGGAAGCCGCGCATCTCCTCCGGACCCGGCGTCGTCACGCCGGTCAGCAGCGACCAGGCCACGGCGCGCATGAAGATCCCGTGGGTGAACACGACGACCGGCCCGGACGGCTGCGCGCTCAGCCGACTCAGGCAGTCGGAGCTGCGCGTCAGCAAGTCCGTGAAGGACTCGGAGTGGTCGCTGTGCCGGCGGCCGGGATCGGCCTGATCCCAGTACGCCCGCACGTGCGGCTCGCGCTCGCTGGCGGTGCTCGAGCGGCCGTACAGGTCGCCCAGGTAGGTGAATTCCTGGACCGGCCAAACCTGGCAGGCGGCGGCGGGAAACCGGCCGATGGTCGGCTCGGCCGTCTGGCGGGCTCGGCGGTACGGCGATGTCACGATCAGCGCCGGAACCTCGGCGATCGCGCGGGCGACCAGCTCGGCCTGCTGGCGCCCGCGCGGGGTCAGCAGCGCGGAATCCGCCGTGGCGGACGGCAGACCCGCGTTGGACTCGCTCTCGCCGTGCCGGATCAGGAAGACCCGGGTCGCCCTCAAGTGGTGGCTCCGGAACCCGCCGGATCTCTCGACAGGACGCAGAACTCGTTGCCCTCGGGGTCGGCCAGCGTGATCCAGCCGCTGCCGTCAGGCCGCCGGTGATCAGCCAGCTGGGAAGCCCCCAGGGCGATGAGCCGCTCGACCTCCTGCTCGCGCGTGCGGTCCGCCGGCCGCAGGTCCAGGTGCACCCGGTTCTTCACCGTCTTGCGGTCCGGCACCGTGATGAAGAGCAGGAGCTGGCTCTGGTCCGGCGACGTGATCAGGCACTCCTCATGTCCCGGCTCGTTGGGATCGTCCGGGTCCTCGACAAAGCCCAGGACCTTCGACCAGAAGACGGACTGGGCGTGCGCGTCGATGGCATCGAACGAGGTATGCGAAATTCGGCTGGTCATGGCGACAGCCTTGATCGCCCGCCACCGGGGCGTCAACTAGTTTGGCCGCCGTCCGCGGTTCGTCGGCGCTGGCTGGCGGACCGGTGGTGCTGGCCGGCGGACCGGTGGTGCTGGCTAGCGGACGACGATGGTGATGCGGAAATGACGCTGGTCAGGCGCGCAGGCCAGCGCCTCGCCGCAGCTGGTGCGGCTCGCGGTAATGACCGCTGTTCCGGGGGCGAGGGCCAGGAACGGGGCCCGCACCGGGGTGCACCCCATGCCGGGGAGCTTGGAGCAGCCGCGCGGCCGGGGCAGCAGCCTGGTCGCCCCATCCTGCCGGAGCACAGCCGGTGCCGAGCTGCCGTGCAGCTGCCAGTAGGTGCTGGTCAGGATCAGGTTGACGCGCTGGCCGACCTTGACCCGCAGCGTACGGCCATTCGCGTGATCGCTCGAAACGGTCACCACCGCCGGCTTGCCGGTGCCGCCCGGCGGGGGCGGCGTGCCGCCAGCTGAGGGCACCCCGCTGGCGCAGGCGGCCATCAGCAGCGCGACGGCGGCGCCAGCCAGCAGGCGGAGAAACACCGGCCCTCCGGGGCGTACGACGCCGCGAGGGCGGACAGAATCTGGGGGCATCGATCCTCCCGGGGAACGCTTCACATCCACTTGGACGGCAGCGGCCGCGATCAGGTTCCCGCTGGCGGCGGACTCACCGGGAAATGGCGGCCCGCCGCCAGACATGAGCGGTGATGTGCATTCGTTCCTCGCAGAACCGGCCGTCGGGCGCGGTCCGCCTGAGCAGCGCGCGCAGGTCCTGCTCGAACCGGGCCCGGTCCGCGCCGAACAGGTGCGGCGCGGCGTAGGACAGCGAGAAGACCGACGCGACGACCTCGTCCTCGTCGCGCTCGGCCACCGATCCGCCGCCGACCACGAGCGGCGCGGGCCCGGTAAAGCCCGCGTCAGCGAACACGTCGTCAGCGAACCTGGTGCCGGCCGCCGCAGCGCAGCTGTCCGCGGCCACGGCGCTGTTGTCCGCAGCCGCGGCCGTGGGCGACGGCGCGGCCCTGGTCCCTCGGCCCGCCCGCCGGGCCGAGCCCAGGTAGTCGCTGATCAGCTGGTCGATCTCGGCTCTGGGCGGACGGGGAAGCGGCAGCGGGTGCTCGCCCGGCGCACCCTGATGGGTAGTCGCATGGACGATCACGCAGGAGCCGTCCGGCTCGAGTACGGTCCGGACCAGCCGGGCGACCTTCAGGCGTTCCAGCCAGTGGAAGGACTGCGCGAAGGTCACGACCCGGAACTCGCCGAGCTCGGCCGTGATCTCCTCGGCGCGCATCCGGCGCAAGACGATGGTGCTGATCCCCGCGCGCTCCGCCTGGGCTCGTGCCGCGGCGATCATGCCCGTGCTGGCGTCAATGCCGACGGCCGATGCGAAGAACGGCGCGAGCAGGATGGTCAGCGGGCCAGGCCCGCACCCGACGTCCAGCAGCCGGCCGGTGCCGTCCAGCCCCAGGGCCCCGGCCAGGACGTCGCCGAGCTCCGCCGGGTACGGCATCCGGCCCGCCAGGTAGTACTGCGCCGCGCCGGCATACAGGCTCTGATCCCACTCCCAGCCATCAGGTCGGTCAGCCACGCACCCATCATGACGGACGCAGCCGGTCGAGGGCCTGGCGCGCCCGGTGCAGCGCGCTGTCGGCCTGCCTGGTCTCGATCCTGGCCAGGGAGAGCAGCCGGCGCTCGTCGGTCAGGCGCTGTTCGATCGCCTGCACGGACCCGGCCAGCTCCTGCTCGGCCGCCCTGGCCGTCTCCGCGGCCAGGCTGGCCTGCGCCACGGTTTCCTCAGCCGCCGCAATGGCCTCCGCGCGCCGGCGCTCATGCTCGGCCGCCGCGCGGGCCCCGTCCTCGGCCGTGTCTTCGGCCTCGTCCCGGGCGGGCGCCCTGGCCCTGCTGCTGTCCCCGGTGCCGCGGCCGGCCGTTCGGCCGGCCGCCTTCTTCGGCCGGGCCGGCCCGGGACCTGACGGCGCCGCGGTGCCGATACCCGGGCCGAAGCCCGCCCAGTGCACGGCCCGGACCAGCGTGCCGGCCGCCACCTGTCCGGCGATGTCGGGGTCCGCGAGGGCCGCGCTGAACGTGTCGGTGACCTCGTCGCGCATCGCCGCTGACGCCGACTGCTGACCGGCCTCGGCCAGGGCCTGCCTGACCAGGCTGTCGATCAGGTCGCGACGGGCCCGGGACAGCTCACGGATGCTCGCGCCGTCCAGGGCTGCCTCGCCGGCCCTGAGCCGGTCACCAAGCTCGGCCAGCCTGGCCGGGACGCCCGGGTCCGCGCGGACCAGCTTGTTGACCACCCACGCCGAGCGGGTCGGCTTGCCGAGGGCCCCGATCGCCTTCGCTGCCGCACGGTCGCCAGCCGCGCGGGCCTGCGCGGCCAGTTCACGGCGGCGCTCGGTGAAGACGTCGGGGTCGGCCGAGTACAGTTCGCTAGCCGCCGCGCTGACCCAGTCGCTGTCGTTCACAAGACCCATCGTGCCCTGCCTCGGGGCGGCTGACATCAGCGCACGCCCAGACGCCGGTCGCCAACCCGCCGCGAGCGAAGCCAGGGCATAGGCTCTGCAACGTGAGCAAGCAGTTCCCCGGCGCTGGGCTCGAGGCGTGATCAACCTCGACCTGAACTGGCAGGAGGCCGCGGCCAGCGCCGGCGTCCTGGCCGTCGCAGCGGCTGTGATGCTGCGACGGAGCCAGGCGCTGGCCCCGGCCGCCCGGCGGCTGGCCGCGGCGGGCGGGTTCGTCCGGGAGGCCGCTCTGGTTGTCGGCCTGTTCGCGCTGTGGCAGCTCGCCGGATCGTTCTCCGTGCTGGGCCCGGCGGGCGCCGTCGGCCGGGCCCGATGGCTCTGGCAGGCAGAACGCGTGCTGCACCTGCCCAGCGAGGCCAGCCTGCAGCAGCTGGTGCTGCCCCATCCGGCGGCGGTGCAGTTCTTCGATCTCTACTACGACCTGCTCCATTTCCCCGTGCTGATCGGCTGCATGATCTGGCTGTTCATCCGGCACCGGGATCGCTACGGCCAGTTCAGGACGACGCTGGTCGCGTTCACCGGGCTCTGCCTGCTGATCCAGCTCGTCCCGGTCGCACCGCCGCGGCTGCTGCTCGGGATCGGCATGGTGGACACGGCGGCGGCCTACGGGCAGTCGGTCTACTCGGCCACCGGCGGCTTCGAAGCCGACCAGCTGTCCGCCATGCCGTCCGTGCACGTCGGCTGGGCCATCCTGGTCGCGGTCGCGATCATCGCGGTCACCCGGTCCCGCTGGCGCTGGCTCGCCGTGGCGTATCCGGTGCTCACCACCATCGCGGTGGTCGTGACGGCGAATCACTTCTGGCTGGACGGGATCGTGGCCGCGGCCGTGCTCGCCGCCGTGCTCACGGCCCAGGCCGCCGGACGGCGGCTGACGGCCGCGCGCTCCCTGGCCGTCAGGGTGCGGGTGCGGGCCGATCCGCCCGCGCCTGCTGGTCCGGCTGGCCCGTCGCCCGAGGCTGCGAGCCGGGCCGGCGGTGGATGATCGAGAGATCTTCCTCGCCAAGTGCTTCCTCCTCATCGGGGTCGATGAGCTGAGGCCGGAAGAGCTGCTGGGCGATCAGCGTCGGCACGAAGGCGGACAGGATGACGACCGTGACGAGTTCGGTGTACTGAGTCTTGTCGATCAGGTGATGGGTGAAGCCGAACAGCGCCGCGATCGAGCCGAACGTGAGGCCGGTGGCCATGAGCAGGGTGGTGTACGTCCGTTCCCGCCGCGGCAGCCGGAAGGCGGTCGCCACCGGCCAGACGCCCGCCAGCTTGGCGGCCAGCTTGACCAGCAGCAGGAGCCCGATCACGCCGGCGCCCGAGATCAGCGCGGGAGCGGTGATCAAGGTGCCGGCTCGCAGGAAGAAGAACGGCGTGAGCAGCGCGAAGGCGATCGACCTCAGCCGGTCCATCAGCACGCAGTCATGCAGGAACACCCCGGCGACGACCAGCCCGCCGACGTAAGCGGGCAGGACTGCCTCGCTTCCGGCCTGGGTCGCCAGGCCGCCGAGCGCGAGCAGGATCACGAGCAGTAGCTTGACCTCCGGCTCGGATACCCGGTGCCCGAGGCGCGCGGTGGCCAGCCGGACCAGCCGCGGCAAGAGCACCAGCGTGATGGCGCTGACCGCGACGAAGACGATGAGCAGCCAGTCGTAGGACGCGAACAGCCCGCCGAGGGCCAGCACGGTGCCCAGGTCAGTGACGAAGCAGGCCGCCAGGATGAGCTTGCCGAGGTCGCGGCGGTTCAGCCCGGTCTCCACCATGACCGCGTAGACCACGGCGACCGAGGTCGTGCTCAGCGCCACGCCGCCTATTTCGGCCGCGTGCAGAGTCCATCCGAGTACCAGCAGGCAGAACGAGAACGCGGCCAGGAACGGCAGCAGGAACGAGACGAACCCGATCGACACGCTCGCCTTCCAGTGCCCGCGCAGGGACACCGGGTCGATCTCCGCCCCGGCCAGGAAGGTGAGCACCAGCGAGCCGGTGCTGGCCAGGAAGGTAACAAATTCAGGCTGGCTGATGTGCTGCTCGATGCCGGGGATATTCCCGGCCAGTGCTCCGACGACGATCTCCACCAGCGCGACCGGTATCGCGATCCTGATGCTGATGACCGATGCGAGCAGGGCCATCCCACCCAGATGGCCGCCACGTAGTAGATGTTCACTGCAGCTCCTGTCAGGTCGTCCTGGCAGGAGCAGGCGACGGCCGCTGCCAGGAGGAACTCCCGGTAGAAGCCATCAGCCCTCGGGGCGGTTCGGGCTCGCGGCCCGCCGGAGCTTCATCCGGCCTGGCGGCATCCTAACGGGTTCCCTAGAACGCCACGGAACCGCGCTCGCGCAGCACGATGAGGGCAGCGTGCAGGGCGACGCGCGACTCGGCGCTGTCGACCGGCACCTGGCACAGCTCCTCGATCTGACGGAGACGCTCGTACAGGGTCGGCCTGGCCAGGCCCGCTCGTGCGGCGGCCTCGGCCTTGTTGCCGCCCGCCGCCAGGTAACTGGCCAGCACCTGGACCAGGCTGGTCCCGGTTCGCTCGTCGTGCGCCAGCAGCGGACCGAGCTCTCGCTCGGCGAAGGCGAGCACCCGCGGGTCATCGCGCAACTGGTAGAACAGGCCTGCCAGGCGCAGGTCATCCAGCCGGACATAGGGCCGGTCAGAGCGGTTCGCTGCGGCCATCCCGGCCGCTTCCACGGCGTCCCTGACGCAGTGCCGGGCCTGAGCCACGGTAACCGCCGCCGGGCCGACACCGATCACCGCGGCCGGACCGACGGCACTGGCGCGCAGCCGGCCGGCCAGCCGGGTCAGCGTGTCATCTTCACGAGCGCTGGCGGGCAGGGCGAGGAGCGCGGCGGACTGGTGATCGCCGAGCGTTCCGCAGATCGCGGGCACGCCGAGGTCGGCGCAGGCGGCGGCCAGCGCGTCGGTGACCGCCCGGGCGTCGGTGACCGCCAGCACGTCGGTGACCGCCAGCGCGTCGGTGACCGCCCGCGCGTCAGTGACCGCCCGCATGTCGGTGACCGTCGGCGGCGGGGCCGGGGGAGCGTCCATCGGGTCACCGCGATGGTCAGGCCCGTCGCGCTCGGGCAGCCCGACGACGACGGGGAGCAGGCGGCGGCCGGCCACCGGCACGCCGAGGGCCGTGATCCGGGCCGCCAGGTCGTCCGGATCGGCGTAGCCCGGACCGGCCAGGCTGGCCAGCAGCGAGCGGTGCGCGGCCCGCTCCGGGCTCTCCGGCCGCGGCCGGCCGCTGACCCCGCCGAGCCGCCCGGCACTGGCCTGGCTGGCACTGGGCCGCCCGGCACCGGCCTGGCTGGCACCGGCCCGCCAGGTATCGGCCTGGCCGGCACGGACCAGGCGGGCCAGCACGAGCGTGGTCACCGCCCGCTCGGCGATGACCGACGTGGCCGCGTCCGGCGGCCCCGGCAGGATGAAGATCAGCCGCCCCCAGTCCACGCCCTGGCCGCCAACCGTTGCCACCAGCCAGCCAGGGGCCGGGTCGAAGCCCATCCGGCCGGACACGACCGCCGCTCGGGAGCGCCCGGCGAAGCCGGCCAGCAGGGCGGCCACGTCCTGGCCGGCCGGCGCGCAGGCCAGTACCCGGTGGGCCAGGTCCGCGAGGATCACCGGCGCCGCGGCGAGCACGCTCGCCTGGCTGACGATCTCGTCCTGATCCGCGCCGGCCGCCGCCAGCTCCGTGAACACCCGGTGCAGCCGCTGCGCCGCGCGCAGCTCGGCGACCTGGGCGTCGAGGATCTGAGCGTGCACGGCCTCGGTGATCGCGATGAACTGGGTCTCCCGCTCCAGCACGATCAGCGGCAGCTTGTGCACCACCGCCGCGGTGACCAGGGCACGCGGCAGCTCGCGGACGTACCGGGCGCCAAGCTCGACCGCCAGCGCGCTGACTCCGGCCGCGGCCAGCCCGGCCACGTACCTGGCCAGCCCGTCGGCATCGGGCGGCAGCGCGATCCCGGTCGACAGCACGAGCTCGCCGCCGCGGAGCAGGTGGCCCGCCTCGGCCAGCTCGATCACATGCACCCAGCGGACGGGGGCGCCGAGCAGGTCGGCGCCCGTGATGACGCGCGGCGCGCCTCGCCGGACCGGGTCGAGCGCGAGAACATCGGCGACGGTCGGCAGCACGGCAGTAACCCTCTTACAGGACGTCGGAAATGGCTAACTAATCTTACGTTCTGTAACTTGGCCGCGGCTCCGGGGCGGAGCAGACTGGCCTGGGAACTGGCCGCGCGGGAGGACGAGCGATGACGCAGACGGCAGGAAAGCATCCGAGCGACGCGCGGGCGCGGAGCAGCGAGCCAGCAAGCACTGCACGCACTGGATCGGCGGCAAGCCCTGGACGGGCGCCGAGCCGGCCCGCCGGGGTGACATCTATAACCCGGCCACCGGCCAGGTCACCGGAACCGTGGACTTCGCGACCGCTACCGAGGTCGACGCCGCGGTCAGCGCGGCCGCCGCCGCGTTCCCCGCGTGGCGGGAGACCTCGCTGGTCAAGCGGGCCTCCGTGATGTTCGCGTTCCGCGAGCTGGTCCGCCAGCACCAGGCCGAGCTGGCCGGGCTGATCAGCGCGGAGCACGGCAAGGTAGCCTCCGACGCGGCCGGCGAGGTGGCCCGCGGCCTCGAGGTCGTCGAGTTCGCCTGCGGCATCCCGCACCTGGTCAAGGGCGCATTCTCGGAGAACGTCTCCACCGGCGTGGACGCCTACTCGATCCGGCAGCCACTTGGCGTGGTGGCCGGGATCACCCCGTTCAACTTCCCGGCCATGGTGCCGATGTGGATGTTCCCGATCGCTATCGCGGCCGGCAACACCTTCATCCTGAAGCCGTCGGAGAAAGACCCGTCCGCCTCGCTGCGGATCGCCGAGCTGCTCGCCGAGGCGGGCCTGCCCGATGGCGTCTTCAACGTCGTGCACGGCGGCAAGGAGGCGGTCGACGCCCTGCTGATCCACCCCGAGGTCCGAGCGGTCAGCTTCGTCGGATCGACCCCGGTGGCCCGTTATGTATCGGAAGTCGGGACAGCCGCGGGCAAGCGAGTCCAGGCTCTCGGCGGGGCCAAGAACCACATGGTCGTGCTTCCCGACGCCGACCTCGACCTGGCCGCCGACGCTGCCGTCTCGGCCGGGTTCGGCTCGGCGGGCGAGCGCTGCATGGCGATCTCGGTCCTGGTCGCCGTCGACCCGATCGGCGACGAACTGGTCGCCAAGATCGGCGAGCGGGTGGCGAAGCTGAAGGTCGGCCCCGGCGACCAGCCGGAGTCGGAGATGGGGCCGCTGGTGACCAGGGCGCACCGGGACAAGGTCGCCTCCTACCTGGACGCCGGCGTGGCGGACGGGGCCGTGCTGGCGGTCGACGGGCGCGGCCACGCGGTCACCGGCGGGGCAGCCGACGGATTCTGGCTCGGCCCGAGCGTCCTCGATCAGGTCACGCCCGTGATGAGCTGCTATCTGGACGAGATCTTCGGCCCGGTCCTGTCCGTGGTGCGGACCGGATCGTATGAGGAGGCGCTCGGCGTCGTCAACGCCAACCCGTACGGCAACGGCACCGCGATCTTCACCAACGACGGGGGAGCGGCGCGGAAGTTCACCCACGAGGTGCAGGTCGGCATGGTCGGCATCAACGTGCCGATCCCGGTTCCGATGGCGTTCTACAGCTTCGGCGGCTGGAAAGCCTCCCTGTTCGGCGACACTCATGTGCACGGCACCGAGGGCGTGCACTTCTACACCAGGGGCAAGGCGATCACCTCGCGCTGGCTCGATCCCAGCCACGGCGGCGTGAACCTCGGGTTCCCGGTGAACCAGTAACGGCCGGCGGGCCGGTGACAGGAGAGACGATCATGACTGAGTTCGCGCCCGACCCCGCCCGCGGCGCCGCTGTCTACGCGGCGGACCGGGCCCACGTCTTCCATTCCTGGTCAGCGCAGAAGGCTCTGCAGCCGCTCGTGATAGCGGGCGGCCAGGGCTCGTATGTCTGGGACTTCGACGGGAACCGCTACCTGGACTTCTCCAGCCAGCTGGTGAACACCAACATCGGGCACCAGCATCCCCGCGTCGTGCGGGCGATCGCCGAGCAGGCGGCCCGGCTGACCACCATCGCGCCGCAGTACGCCAACGAGGCGCGCGGGCAGGCGGCGCAGCGGCTCACCGACCTGGCGCCCGACGGCTTCAGCAAGGTGTTCTTCACCAACGGCGGCGCCGACGCGAACGAGAACGCGATCCGGATGGCCAGGCTGCACACCGGCCGCGACAAGGTGCTCAGCTTCTACCGCTCGTATCACGGCAACACCGGCGCCGCGATCACCTCGACCGGGGACCCGCGGCGGTGGCCGAACGAGTACGCGACCGGCCACGTGCACTTCTTCGGCCCGTACCTGTACCGGTCGTCCTTCTGGGCCGCTACGGAAGCCGAGGAATGCCAGCGCGCGCTCGAGCATCTCGAGCAGGTCATCCAGTTCGAGGGCCCGGCCACGATCGCCGCGATCCTGATCGAGAGCATCGTCGGCACGGCCGGGGTGCTGGTGCCGCCGCCCGGCTACCTGGCCGGAGTCCGGGCCCTGGCCGACAAGTACGGCATCGTCTGGATCGCCGACGAGGTGATGTGCGGCTTCGGCCGGGCCGGCAGCTGGTTCGCGTTCAGCCAGCACGGCGCGGTGCCGGATCTGATCACCTTCGCCAAGGGCTCCAACTCGGGCTACGTGCCGATCGGCGGCGTGATCATCTCCGATCCGATCGCGGCGACCTTCGACGAGCGGGTGTTCCCCGGCGGCCTCACCTACTCCGGGCATCCGCTGGCCAGTGCCTCGATTGTGGCGACCATCGACGCGATGCGCGAGGAGGGCATCGTCGAGAATGCGGCCAGGATCGGAGCGCAGACCCTGGCGCCGGCACTGGCCGAGCTGGCCGCCCGGCATCCGGTGATCGGCGAGGTCCGTGGCCTGGGCGTGTTCTGGGCCCTCGACCTGGTGTCGAACCGGGAGACCAGGGCCATGCTGGCGCCGTACGGCGGAGCGTCAGAGGCGATGGCGACCCTGGCCGCCCAGGCCAGGGCGAAGGGCCTGCTGACCTTCATCAACTACAACCGGCTGCACGTGGTGCCGCCGTGCACGATCTCCGACGCCGAGGCCAAGGAGGGCCTGGCCATCCTGGACGATGTGCTCACCAGCGTGGACGCCTTCTACCAGGGGTAGCCCGGGGGTGCCGGGTAGTCCCGGCTACCGGGCGTCGCGGGCCGTCAGTCAGGTGCCGCGCGGGCAGGGGAGGAACACCTTGCCGTTCAGGTCGACGTCGAATTTGACCGCCGCGAAGCCGTTCGGCCCGGCGTACTCGGTGCGGCAGAACGCGGCGAAGGACCGCCGGCCCGAGCAGGCCTGGCCCGGGTTGCAGACGTAGTGATCGGAGCCGTACTCCGCCTCGCCGACCCACTTGCCGGTCGGCTGCGCCTTCGTCCGGTCGGCGGTGAACACGTGCCAGCTGCCGCACTCGTGGTAGACATAGCACTCCTCGACCACCGCGCCGTCGGCGTACCTGACGCCCCACCGGGCCAGGCTCGGGTTGTTCTTCCACATGGCCGTCATGCCGTGGGCGTGGATCAGGTTGAACGCGTAGGCGAGGTAGTTCCTGGCGTCGCCGGCGGTCAGGTAGAAGCCGGTCGTGGACGGCGGTGAGAAGCTGTCGATGTCGTCGAGCTCGACCGCGTCGAATCCCTTGCGCGCGCACATCGAGATCCGCTCGTTCAGCATCGGCTTGAGCGCGTCGAGCTGGCGGAAGTCAACCCAGCGCTCCTGCGGGTAGCCGTAGTAGATCTTGCCGAGCGCGGCGGCCGGGAACTGCCCCAGCGGGCCCGGGCTGCCGTCCGGGCGGTAATCCTCCCAGGCCAGGTCCAGGTAGCAGACGGTACGCGGATGGGCGAGGGTGCTGGCCTGCCACGCGGTGCCGATCCGGCGGACCTGCTCCTTCGTGGTCAGGAAGCCGTCGATGTCGTAGATGTCGACCGCGTGCCTGCCGACGCGCTGCCGCGGGAAGGTGCGGCCGATCTGCCAGTCCCAGCGCATCGGGCGCCCGGCCTTGTTCAGGTGCGGCGGATACCAGCAGGTGCCGCGGCACGACAGTGGCGCGGGCAGCCCGACCACCCGCCACCCGAAGCTGAGCCTGGTCCGCCCGGCCGCATCGGAGGTCAGCACGGTGACCCGGTGCCGGCCGCGACGCAGCTTTCCGGTGAAGAACACCCGCCGCGGCGGCATGGCCCGCCAGGCTCCGTGGTCAACCCTGAATTTCTGGACAACGGGACCGTCCGCGGAGCTGTAGTGCGCGGGGTCGACCTGGAAATACTCCTGATTCGACCCGGTGCGCGGCTCGGGCAGGCCGTTGACGAACTCGCTCACCGGACGGTGGCCGCGCGGGTAGGCCGCGGCCACCGCCGCCGTCGTGACCGTCCTGGCCGCGTGGACCACCTTGAACGTGAACGCGGCCGCGCGGGTCTGCACCACCGCGGTCGCGGTCTCGGTGACCCGGAGGCGGCGGCCGGCGTCGGCGTGGCCGATCACGTAGCGGCGGGCGGCGAAGGGCGCGGCCGTCGAGTCCGCCCCGGCCGAGCAATGTCCGGCGCGGCAGGCCTGCCAGGCGTAGGCGACCTCGAAGCTGAGCAGCCGGTCGCCGGCCGGCAGCCGTCCCGGTCGCCAGGTCAGCCCGCTCGCCGTGACCGCGCCGCCGTCGCGCAGGTCGCCGGCTATCCGCAGCCGGCCGGCTGGCACCGGCGGCCGGATGCCGCTGGCGTCAGCACGGGTACTGGCCCTCGCCGCGGCACTGGCCCTGGTCGCGGCCCCCGCGGCGCTGGCCGCCGCGACGGCCAGCGGGCCGCCCGCTCCGATCGCCAGCGCCACTGCTGCCACGATGCCGGTCGCCTGCCTCGCCATGACGCGCTCCCTAGGTCTGCCTGGCGGGAATGATAGACCTAAGCGGGACGCCGCCGGGAGACCCCGGGCGGCGAGACGGGCTCCCGGTTCACGGCAGGTGACTGATGCGCGGGCTTCGCGACAAGGCGGTGCTGGTCAGCGGCGGCACCAGCGGGATCGGGCTGGCCGCCGCCGAGCGCTTCCTCGAGGAGGGCTCGCGGGTATTCGTGGCTGGCCTGCGGCCGGGCGAGGTCGATGCCGCGGTGGCCGTCCTCGCCCAGCGCGGCGACGTGGCCGGGCGGCACTGTGACGTGAGCTCACCGGCCGACGTCGGCGGGCTGGTCGACGCGGCCGAGGTGGCGCTGGGCGGCATCGACGTGCTGATCAACAATGCCGGCACGGCGCGCCGTGACCGGTTTCTCGACATCGCCGTGGCCGACTGGGACGCGGTCCTGGCCGTGAACCTGCGCGGCATGTTCCTGGTCGCGCAGGCGGTGAGCAGGCGGATGGCCGCCCGCGGGCGAGGCGTGATCGTCAACATGTCCTCGACTAACGGGCTGGCCGGGGAGGAAGACTACGCGCACTACAACGCGTCCAAGGCGGGCGTGCTCCAGCTGACCAGGACGATGGCGGTGGAACTCGGCCCGCTCGGCATCCGGGTCAACGCGCTATGCCCGGGCTTCATCCGGACGCCGCTGAACGACGCGATCTCGGCGCAACTCGGCGCTGAGGAGTTCGAGGCCGCGTACGCCGCCGACCGGATACCGCTGCGCCGGATCGGCCGGGCGGACGAGGTGGCCGCCGCGTACGCGTTCCTCGCCTCTGACGACGCCTCGTTCATCCATGGCGCCGCCCTGGTCGTCGACGGCGGCCAGCTGGCCGTCATGTGACCGGCGGGGTTACAGGGCCGCGAAGGCGTCCTCGAGCAGGCCAAGGCCCTCGTTGAGCAGTTCCTCGCTGATCACCAGCGGTGGCAGGAAGCGCAGCACGTTGCCGAACGTGCCGCAGGTCAGCACGATCAGGCCGGCCGCGTGACACGCCTTGGCCACCCGGGCCGTCGCGGCGGCGTCCGGCTCGATGGTGCCCGGCCTGACCAGCTCGATGGCGATCATGGCGCCCCGGCCCCGGACGTCGCCGATGACGGGATACGACTGGGCCAGCTGGCGGAGCCGCGGCAGCATGATGTCGCCGATCCGGCGCGCCATCGCCGGCAGGTCCTCCTTGCTCATCGTCTCGATCGCACCGAGAGCGGCGGCGCAGGCCACCGGATTACCGCCGTAAGTGCCGCCGAGGCCGCCGGCGTGCACCGCGTCCATGATCTCGGCCCGGCCGGTGACGCCGGCCAGCGGCAGGCCGCCCGCGATGCCCTTGGCCGTTGTGACCAGGTCCGGCACAACCCCCTCGTGGTCGCAGGCGAACCAGTCGCCGGTGCGGCAGAATCCGGACTGGATCTCGTCGGCGATGAAGACGATGCCGTGCTCGCGGCAGTATTCCGCCAGCCCGGGCAGGAAGCCGTCGGGCGGCACGATGAACCCGCCCTCGCCCTGCACCGGCTCGATCACGACGGCCGCGACGCGGTTCTCGCCGACCTGGGCGTGAATGAGGCCGGTGACCACGTCGAGCGCCTCGGCGGCGCACGCGGCCGGGCCGCCCGGCCACCGGAACGGGTAGGCCATCGGCGCCCGGTAGACCTCGCCGGCGAAGGGGCCGAACCCGTCCTTGTACGGCATGTTCTTGGCCGTCATGGCCATGGTCAGGTTGGTCCGGCCGTGGTAGGCGTGGTCGAACACGACCACCGCCTGCCGGCCGGTGGCATGCCGGGCGATCTTGACCGCGTTCTCGACCGCCTCGGCGCCCGAGTTGAACAGGGCCGAGCGCTTGTCGTGCGTGCCCGGCGTGACCCGGTTCAGCTCCTCGCATACCTCCACGTAGCCCTCGTACGGGACCACCATGAAGCAGGTGTGGGTGAAGTGAGCGACCTGCTCGGTCACCCGGCTGACGACGAGCTCGGCGCTGTTGCCCACCGAGGTGACCGCAATGCCGGAGCCGAAATCGATCAGGGAGTTGCCGTCGGCGTCGATCAGCACGCCGCCGCCAGCCGCGGTGACGAAGATCGGCAGCACGTGGCTCAGGCCGCGCGCGACGCTGCGCTGCCTGCGCTCGAGCAGTTCACGGGAGACAGGACCGGGTATCTCAGTGACCAGGTGCCGCTGCTGGACAAGGCCGGGGCCGCCGACGGTGGAGTGCAGGTTCATAGGCCGAGGATAGACCGGGCGAGGCCGCTGATGCAGGGCCGGCCGGGCGATACCGTACGGGCTCGCTCACAGCGGGACCGCGGCGGCCGAATGCGGCCGCCATTCGCGGTCTCACCTGCACTAATCGACTTGCTGCCAGAGGAACTTGCATAATGATGCTCAGTGGCGCTGGAGTCTGTAGTATCTGGATGACCGAATCGATCGGGCACTTCGGATTTTGCGTAACATCAGTGACAGAGCGGCTAGGTCGGACGCTAAATCGTATAGACCTAAGACCGCGTAGTGTACAGACCTTTTCGTACGATACAAGGCGTTTAAAGTACCGGCAAAACGGTACGTGGTGTCGGAATGGCCCGCCCCGATCTCGAGGAGAGCCTTATGCGAACAACTGATTGGTTTCACTCAAACAGTTTCAATTACCGTGAATTCGGCAACGCTCGTCAGCTTGGCCGGGCCAAGCGCGAGCGCGGGCTGACGGTCTCACTTATCCTGCCCACCCGTAACGTAGCAGAGACGATCGGCTCGGTCCTCGACGAGGTCGACTACCTGTGCCGGCCCGACATAAGGCTCATCGACCAGGTCCTGGTCGTGGATGCCGACTCTCCCGACGGTACCGCGGACATCGCGAGGTACCACGACGTGGAGGTCTACTCAGAGAACGCGCTGATGCCGGAGTTCGGCCGGGCGCACGGCAAGGGCGACGCCATGTGGCGAGGCCTGTCGGTGGCCACCGGTGACATCATCGCGTTCGCGGACACCGACACCGGCAACTTCTGCCGCCAGCTCGTGACGGGCGTGGTCGGCTGCCTGATCACCAAACCAGATATCCAGTTCGTGAAGGCCGCATATCGCCGCCCGTACACGCAGGAGACCGTGTCCGTGCCCGACGGCGGCGGCCGGGTTACCGAGCTGACCGCGAAGCCCGCTCTCAACCTGCTCTTTCCCGAGCTGGCCGGATTCGTGCAGCCGCTGGCCGGCGAGTTCGCGGCCACGCGGGACCTGTTCTACTCGGTGCCGTTCCTCACCGGCTACGCCGTCGAGGTCGGCATGCTCATCGACGTCCTCGAGGCCTGCGGACTGCAGGCCATGGCGCAGGTCGACGCCGGCATGCGGAAGAACAGGCACCAGGACCTGTCCAACCTGAGCCGGATGGGCTACTCGGTGCTCCGTGCTGTGCTGACCCGCGCGATGCAGGGCCGGTACCAGGAGACGGCCGGCCTGTCCGGGTCATCGCAGTGGAGCGGCGGCGAGGTCGGCTCCTACCTGCACGCCGTCGCGGCCGCCAGGGGCGTCCAGCTCGACGAGTACTCGGAGATCATGATCGAGCGCCCGCCGATGCGGCTGGCCCTGATGGCGGCCGGAGCCGTCAACGACAGGGCAGTCAACGGCAAGTCAGTGACCGGCAAGGATGTCGGGGGCATGGAACTGACCGGCGCCCGCTAGGCGCCGGGCCCGCTCAGCGCAGCAGATCGCGGGCGGCCGTCTCGATCATCCGCTGCGAGAGCAGCACGGTGCTGGCGGCGTCGCCGAGCGGGATGAAGCTGTCCTGGCTCGTCACCCGGGCGGCCGGCCCCGCGAATCCGGCGTCGGCCAGGGCGGCGATGACGCCCTCGGAGACGCCGCCGGTCCGCCTGGTCTCGTCCGCGACGAGCACCGCGCCGGTCGCGGCCGCCTCGCGCAGCAGGTCCTCGGCCGGAAGCGGGGCGATCCAGCGAAGGTCGAGCACCCGGCACGTGATGCCGTCGCTGGCCAGTGTGGCCGCCGCCCGCAGGCTGAGCCGCACGCCGTTGCCGAAGGTCACGATCGTCAGGTCCGTGCCGTGGCCATACAACCTGGCTTTCCCGGCCGGCACGTGGCCTGGCGTCCACAGCCAGGGCGGGTCGTAAGCCGCCAGCCAGCCGCCGTCGCCGGGCTGGTGCAGGTCACGCTGGTGATACAGCGCGATCGGCTCAAGGTAGACGCAGACTCTTCCCTCCTCGCGCGCGCTGGCCAGGCACGTCCGCAGCATCGGAGCCGCGTCATCCGGCCGCGCCGGGCAGGCGATGATCAGCCCGGGTATGTCACGCAGCGCGCCGAGCGCGTTGTCGTTGTGGAAGTGACCGCCGAATCCTTGCTGGTAGGCAAGGCCGGCGATGCGCACCACCATCGGGTTGCGGTAGCTGCCCTGGGAGAAGAAGGCCAGTGTGGCGGCCTCGCCGCGAATCTGGTCGGCGGCGTTATGCAGGTAGGCGAGGTACTGGATCTCGGGGACCGGCACCAGCCCGGCCAGGCCGGCGCCGAGCGCGAGGCCGAGAATCGACTGCTCGTCCAGGAGCGAGTCGAAGACCCGGCCGCCGCCGAAGGCGCCCAGCAGCCCGCGGGTCACGCCGTAGACGCCGCCCTTGCGGGCCACGTCCTCGCCGAAGACGAGCAGCTGCGGCCAGGCCGCCAGCTCGTCGGCCAGTGCCCGGTTGATCGCCTGGGCCAGCGTCAGCGGGCCTTCGTCCTCGGGCAGCCGCCCGCCGAAGGCGCGGCTCCTGGCCGATCCGCTGGCTGGCCGGATCGCGGCGGCCACGGCGGCCGGCCGGCGCGCCGCGATCGGAGCCATGACCTGCGCGGCTGACGTCAGTTTCGGTGCGCCGTCGGCCTGCGCCGCGAGGTCGAGCACCTGCGCGCGGGACTGCTCGTATCGCGCGATCACCTGCTCGGCGGTGAGCAGGCCGGCCCGGATCAGCATCCTGGCCGTCCCGAGCAGGGGATCGCGGCGCCGGTCGGCCGCGATCTCCGCCGCGGACCGGTAGGCGGACTCCACGTCCGAGCCCGCGTGGCCGCCTAGCCGGACGGTGCTCAGATGCAGGATGGCCGGGGCCCGCCGCTCCCGGGCGTGCGCGGCGAGGTCGAGCGTGGTGTCATAGACCGCGGCCGGGTCAGTTCCGTCCGCGAAGGCGTACCTGACGCCCGGCCGGCCGGACAGGACGGCCGCGGTCCACCCGGGTGGGGTCCGTACGCTGATCCCGATTCCGTTGTCCTCGCAGACGATCAGCAGGGGCAGCGGGAGTCCCTGGAACGCGCAGTACGACGCCGTGTTCAGCGCGCCGGCCGCCGTGGAGTGATTGGCCGACGCGTCGCCGATGCTGGTGACCACGACGGAATCGGCCGGCCACCGCGTCGGCTGGCGCAGGCGTGCCGCCCGGGGAAGGGCCAGGGCCAGGCCGACGGCCCGCGGCAGGTGCGAGGCGATCGTGGAGGTCTGCGGGATGACGTTCAGCAGCGGGTGCCCGAAGACCTTGTGCCGTCCGCCGGCCACCGGCTCGGCCGCGGCTGCCACCATGCCGAGCAGGACATCGCTGATGCCCTCCGCAGCCCGGCCGGCCTGGCCGGCCCGGAACAGGTAGAACGCACCGGACCGGTAATGCAGCAGGGCCGGATCGGTGAGCCGGAGCGCCGCGGCGACCGCGGCGTTGCTCTCGTGACCGGACGAGCCGATGGTGTAGAAGCCCGTGCCGCGCGCCCGCAGCCAGCGCGCGGCCTCGTCCAGGTGCCGGGAGGCGAGCTGGGCGTCGAGCAGGTCGATGGCGCACCCGGCCGGCAGGCTAGTCGCAGCGGCCGGCGCGGGCTCGGATTCCAGCGCGCGGATCGCCGCGAGCAGTTCGCCGTCCGCTCGCTCCGCTTGCTGGCCCACCCGCGTCATGCAGCCAACGGTAGCCCCGCCGCTAGCCGCCGAACCAGATCCCGGCCAGCGGCGTCATCCCGGCCGGGCCGAACCGGATGACCGCGTCAGCGCTGCCCTTGACGGCCCGGTACCGGAGGTAGAACTTTCCGGACCACCGGTTGTAGTAGCCGACGCCGTCATGGCGGTCAAGGCCGGTCCAGTTCCCGACGATCGGGATCATGTGCGGCGGGCCGAAGTGGAAGGACACCGCGTAGTGACCGTGGGACAGGGTGTTGCGAAGGTTGAAGATCCCGGTCTTGGGGTTGTAGTAGCCGATCCCGTCCTTGCCGTCCCCGTTCCAGTCACCGGCCAGCGGGATCATGTGCGGCGGGCCGAAGGTGAACTTCTCATCGGCGGGCCCGTACTTCTGCGACTGCCTCAGGTAGAAGGTGCCCGTCGCCGGATCGTAGAACCCGATGCCGTCCCGGCCCTTGCCGTTCCAGTCTCCGACCAGCGGGATCATGTGCGGCGGGCCGAACCTGGCCTTGATCGCGGCGCCGCCCGCGCCCACCCCGAGCAGGTGGAACGTCGCGTACCTGGGGTCGTAATAGCCCATCGCGTCCGTGCCGCCGCCGCGCCAGTCGCCGATCAGCGGCACAACCCCTTTGAACCCGAGGTGGCCGGCCCGGCCGGCCGGGCCGGGAGTCAGCGAGTCGCGCAGGCCGAAGGTGTCCGACCGCGGGCTGAAGTAGCCGACGCCCGCTCGTCGCGGGATGCGGAAATGGATGAAGTGGCTGGGCCACTCCTGCCACGCGTCCGCTGACTGGTGGGCCTTGATCAGCGTCCAGTTGTAGCCGTCCAGGCCGCCCATATGCTGCTGGCTGATCACGATGTACTTGTCGTGCGGTCCGACCGCCTCGACGACCCCGACGTGGCCCATCGGCCCGATCCCGAACGTGCCGCCGTCCCACTCGGCCACCGCGCCGACCGCCGGCGAGTGATTGACCAGCACGCCGTGGGCGGCGGCGGTGTAGGCCCACTGCCCGCCGTTGCCCAGCAGGTACGACGGCGTCGCGACGTGGTAGACGGTCGACTCGACGTAGGCCGCGTAGTTGGTGCACTCGTCGCCCGGTGACATCCGCCAGTAGGCACGCCAGCCCGAGCCCGAGTAGCCGTAGCTGTCGTAGCCGCGGGTGTCGCATCGCTGCCAGCCAGCGCACAGGATCCGGGACGGCGGGTTGTAGGCCGGCTGGACCGAGCTTCCGTTGGTCAGGATCGGGAGAATACCCGCCGCTCCTCCCATCGCCATCACAGCGGGCAGTCCGGTGACGGTCAGCCGCCGCAGCCCCCGGCGTGGCGCGAACCTGCCCCTGACCCGGGCGAGCAGACTGATGTTCCCCGCGCGAGCTTCAGGCATGTCGATCTCCTGGGGGATGGCCAGCGGAACAGGGCACACTATGCCGGTAAATGGCGGACCTGTCAGCCATTTCGGCCTGCGCGTCCCGCACCGTGCCCGCGTGCCCCTATTGTGCCGCCGGCCGTGTCCCGCCGACGCCGGGCGCGCGCCAGCCTGACGCGTAGGGTGGCAGGGACCGAGCTGCCGTAGGGGGGACATTTATGCTGCCGTGGTCAGGAGAGCTGGCGGGCCGGATCGAGGACCGGGTCATCAGCAGCGAACTGCTCCGCGGCAACCCGCTCGGGGATCCCTGCGAGCGGCCGGTGATCGTCTACCTGCCACCGGGTTATGACGAGGACCCTGACCGCCGGTATCCCTGCATCTATCTGCTGATGGGCTACGGCGGTCACGTCGCCATGTGGCGCAACCGCATGCCGTTCAGGCAGCCGTTCATCGAGACCGCCGACCAGGTGTTCGCCGCGGGATCAGCGCCGCCCGCGATCCTGGTCTACGTCGACGCCTGGACCAGCTACGGCGGCAGTCAGTTCGTCGACTCGCCGGGGACCGGCCAGTACCACTCGTACCTGTGCGAGGAGGTGGTGCCCTGGGTCGACCGCGGCTACCGGACGCTGGCCGGCCGGGCGCACCGGGGGATCGCCGGCAAGTCGAGCGGCGGCTTCGGCGCGATGGTCACCCCGATGCTTCGTCCCGATCTGTTCGGCGCTCTTGCCACGCACGCGGGCGACGCGCTGTACGAGCTGTGCTACGTGCCGGAATTCGGTGACTGCGTCCGGCAGCTCAGGGAGTACGACGGTGACATCTGGCGCTGGTGGGATGACTTCCGCTCGCGCATCGCCTTCACCAAGCGGGCCGATCAGATGCTGCTCGGCATGCTGGGCGTGGCGGCCTGCTTCTCGGCGAGTGCCGATGGCACGGCCGAGCTTCCGTTCGACTCGCGGACCGGCGTCATCCGCGAGGACGTCTGGCAGCGCTGGCTCGACTGGGACCCGGTCCGGATGGTGCGCAAGCATGCCGAAGCCCTCCAGTCGATGCGCGGAATCTGGATCGACGCGGGCAACGCGGACGAGTTCTACCTCGACGTCGGCGCCGAGGCCTTCCGGGTCGCGCTCGCCCAGGCGGGCGTGCCGGACGAGGTGATCAGGTTCGAGCTGTTCGACGGCACCCATTCGGGCATCGACTACCGTTACCCGCTCGCGCTGAGCTGGCTTTGCGAGCGCATCAGCTAGGGCCAGGTGCCCGCGGCCGGGTCGGTGGCATTGAGGTGGTCAGACACGCGCGCTAGGTGGGCCCGCATCGCCTGAACGGCGGCGGCTGAGTCCCGGGCCTTCAGCGCGGCGACGATCAGATGGTGATCGGCCTGATACTGGCTCCTGCGCTCGGCCGAGGCGCTGCGGCGCTTCAGGTCTCCCCAGATGTGGCCGTGCCTGGCCGTCTCGATCGAGGAGTAGAGCGTCATCAGCAGCGGGCTGTGCGTGGCCGCGAAGATGCTCCGGTGCAGGGCCAGATCCCAGGTCTCGAATTCCTCGTAGCTGGCCGCGCGGTCGCCGCCCGCCAGGCAGCGGTCCATCTCGGCGAAGTCGGCCGCGGTCGCCCAGGCCACGGCCAAAGGCATGGCGGGGGGCTCGAGCAGGCGGCGGACGAGCATCACGTCCGCCGGGGCGAACGCCGAGCGTGCATCTGATGCCGGGCGGCCAGCGGCCGTCCGGTCCAGCTCGTCGCGGCCCGGCTGCCCCGACGGCGAGCGCAAATAGGTGCCGCGGCCGACCTCGCGGGAGACCTGACCCTGGGCCTCCAGGATGCCCAGGGCGTATCTGATCGACGACCTCGTCACGCCCAGATCCTCGGCCAGCTGGCGCTCGGTCGGGAGCCGCCCGTCAGGGCCCAGCCCGACGCGCACTGAGTGCGCCACGATCAGCTGAGCCAGGTCAAGTCCCCGTTCGGCTGGCTGCCCTGCCATCGTCGCCAGGCCTTTCTCGCCGTCTTGGTCAATGTGTCAACCAATCCTACCAATTATCCCGCCAGTTGGGGAGAACACCACGGCACGCTGCTCATGATTAACTCTTAAGTCCGGACTCTTGACCCCGTTTTGAGCCTCGTCCTATGCTCGACCCAATCGGCCATTGCAACCAAATTGGCTGAGTTTACGACCGCGCTCATCCTGCGGAGGCACTGCATGCGGCTGGCGACCATCCGGACTTCCCGCGGGCTCCGGCTGCACGTGGCGGGCGCTCGCGGTTACGTGGATGTGGCGGATGCCACCGGCGAGCCGGAGCTCGCCAGGCTGGCCCGCGTGCTCGCGGGCGGACCGGCCGCGCTGGACGCGATCCGGGCGGCGGCGGGCCGCGACGGCATCCAGGTGCAGCCCGCCGACTTCGGCCCGGCCGTCCCCGAACCACCGCGCATCCTGTGCCTGGGCGTGAACTACAGCGAGCACGCGATCGAGGGCGGCCGGGAGGTCCCGACCTGGCCCGAGGCGTTCGTGCGCGGGTCTGGCAGTGCGATCGGCCCCTACGATGACCTGCTCAAGCCGGCCCTGACCAGCCGGTTCGACTACGAGGGCGAACTCGGAGTCGTGATCGGCACCGGCGGGCGCTACCTGAAGGCGGCCGACGCGATGTCGGCGGTGGCCGGGTTCGTCGTCTTGAACGACGCTACGGCTCGTGAATGGCAGCGCGCCGCCACGCAATGGACCGCGGGCAAGAACTTCGAGGGCACCATGCCGGTCGGACCTGACCTGGTGACCCCCGACGAGGTCGACATCTCCGATGTGGCCCTGACAACGACCCTCAACGGCCAGGTCATGCAATCCGCGCGAACCTCGCAGATGATCGTCGACGTACCGAGCGCGATCGAGTTCTTCTCCTCATTCACAAGGCTCCGGCCCGGCGATGTCATCGCGACAGGCACGCCGGGCGGTGTCGGCTTCGCCAGGAAGCCACCGGTCTGGCTCGAGCCGGGCGACCTGATCGAGGTGACTGTCGAAGGTGTCGGCACGATCCGCAACCGTGTCGTCGCGGAGGATGCTGACCTTTCCGGCTGGCGGTGGCGGCCAGCTGAGCAGATCCCAGCCGGGTTCTGATCTTTCCCGCATGACGCAGGCATCGAGGTGACTGTGATGTTCGAATCCGATCTGGTGGCACCGCCGGCCGCCACCCGCCTATCTGGCGCTGCTTCCCCCGGGCGACCGGCCGGTCCGCGCCGGCTCTGGCCGCGGACCGCGCGAGTGACCGCGGCCGTGGCGATCGCCGCCGCCCTGTCCGCGTGCGGCAGTAGTGGCGGCTCGTCGGGTGGCGGCTCGCACGCGACCCTCATCTTCGCTGACGTCGCGCCGTTCAGCGGCGTCGATGCCGCCCTCGGCCCGATCTACCTCGTTTCCTGCACGGGCACCACGAACGCGATCAACCAGGCGGGCGGGATACTCGGCCACAAGGTCGCTTGCACGTCGGCCGACACCAGGGGCGAGCCGGCCGACGCGGTTCCCGCCGTTGGCAACCTGCTCTCCACCCAGCAGAACCTGAAGCTGGTCATCGGCTGCACCTCCGACGAGGCCGCATCCGTCGTCCCGGTCATCAACAAGGCCAAGGTCGTCATGTTCTGCATGACTGGCCAGTCCGAGTTCGACCATGTCAAGTACCCCTACTTCTACCGGCTCGTCCCGCCTGACCTGGCCGAGTCGTACGCCATGACCGTGATCGCGCAGCAGCTGGGATACAAGAAGATCGCCCTGGCGTTCGGCAACGACATCGGGTCGCAGACGTTCGTCCAGCCCGCCATCGCCGCCCTCGGCAAGGCGGGTCTCACGATGGTCGCCAACGAGACTCTCGACCTGCACGCCGCCACGTTCAGGACGGAGGCGGCCAAGATCGTTGCCGCGCACCCTGACGCGATCATGACCGAGGCGCTAGGCAACGCGGACCCGACGCTGTTCGCCGAGATCAAGCAGCTCAACGGCGGCAAGATGATCCCGATCATCGGCACCTCGGCGGCGATCTCGCCGGTGTTCTACACCGCCTGCGCCAAGGCGGTCGGAGCCGGCCCCTTCTCGGCCAGCTTCCACGCCGACAACCTGGTCACGGCGACGAGCGGGCCGGCCTATGACGCGTTCACCAAGGCGCTGCTCGCGGTCAAGGGCAAGGTGAACGGCGCCCAGACCGGTGACTTCACGACCTACTTCACCGCCCCCGGTGCGGTCCACCTGTACGACGGCATGAACCTCGCGGCCCTGGCGATGGTGGCCGCGCACAGCACCGACACCGCCAAGTGGAAGCCCTGGATCGCCAAGATCGGGAATGGCGTCCCTGGCGCGGTCGTCGTGAACTCCTTCGCGCAGGGAGTCGCCGAGCTGAAGGCGGGCAAGCAGATCCGCTACGTGGGCCCGGGCGGCGCGACGAGCTTCGACGCCTTCCACGACTCGCCAGGCATCTTCCAGATCGACACCTACAGCCCGACCGGCGCGGTGGTCGTGTCCGGCAGCATCTCGGCGGCCGAACTCCGCGCGGTAACCCCGTGATCGAGCTGGCCGGCTGGTGAGCCTGCTGCTGGCGTCGACCGGATTCGGCCTGCTCACATCGGCCGTGCTGGCGATCGCGGCCGTCGGCTTCACACTCCAGTTCGCCGTGACCGACGTGCTCAACCTGGCCTACGCGGCCGTGATGACCGCCGGCGCCTTCACGGCCTACCTGGTCAACGCCCGCGGCTATCCGGTGTGGGTCGGGCTGGTGGCGGCGATGGCGGCGAGCTCGGTGCTGTCGGTCGGGCTGAACTACTTCGTCTACTCGCCGTTCCAGCGCCGCGGTGCGGCGCCGATCACCCTCGTCATCGTCTCGCTCGGGATGGGACTGATCATCGAGTTCGGGATCGCGGCCATCGCGGGCGGGGTGGGCGTGTCGTACCAGATGAGCCAGGGACGGACGATCAAGCTCGGCGGGCTAGTGCTGACCACCGTCCAGCTGACGATCATCGGGATCAGCGTCGTGGTGATGGCGGGCGTGCACGCGCTGCTCCGGTATACCAGGCTCGGCAAGGCGATGCGGGCCACGGCCGCTAACCGGATGCTGGCCCGCAGCAGCGGCATCAGGGCCGGCCGGGTGATCGCCATGACGTGGGCCATGACCGGCGCGCTGTGCGGCCTGGCCGGAACCGTGTTCGCCATCGACATCGGCACCTTCGACTCCTCGAGCACCGACATCTTCCTGATCCTGATCCTGGCTGCCGTCTTCCTCGGCGGCCCGGGCAACGCCTACGGCGCGATGCTCGGCGCACTGGTCATCGGCCTGATCACCGAGATCAGCGCGGCGTATATCCAGGCCGACTACAAGTACGCGGTCGCCTTCATCATCCTTCTCGCCATGCTGGCCGTCCGGCCGTCCGGCCTGCTCGGCGCCAGGACCTGACCAGGGGGGATGCTTCGCCGGTGTATTACCTGATCATCCTGCTGGTGTACGCGGCCGTCGACGCGATCGCCTGCCTGGGCCTCAGCCAGCAGTTCGGCGTCGCAGGGGTCACGAACTTCGGCTTTATCATCTTCCAGGCCGCCGGGGCCTACGTCGCCGCGGTCCTGGCGCTGCCTCCCGACACGGCGAACGGCGGGTTCCAGACGTATATCGGCGGCTGGCAGCTGCCGTTCCCGCTGCCCTGGATCGGGGCGGCCGCGGCGGGCGGCCTGCTCGCGCTCCCGTTCACCTTCCTGGTCGGCAGGCGGCTGCGCGGCGATTTCGCCGCGGTCGGCCTGCTCGTGACCGCGGTGCTGCTGAACCTGCTCGTCATGAACTACCGGCCGCTCTTCAACGGGGACGCCGGCGTCGCCGTCGTTCCCGCGCCGCTGACCGCAGGCATGTTCGTCGGGACGTCGAATACCTATCAGTGGATCTTCGCGGCGGGCGGGATCGTCGCGGCCCTGGCGGTCTACTGGTTCGTCCGGCAGATCACCAACTCCCCGTACGGCCGCACGCTGCGCGCGATGCGCGACAACGACAAGATCGCCGACTCGCTCGGCAAGAACCTGCTGGTGCTGCGCACCGGCGCCCTGGTGACCGGCGGCGCGATCGCCGGCTTGTCGGGCGGGATCCTGGTCAGCTTCATCGGCGTCTGGTCGCCGGGCGAGTGGAGTTACGCCGAGACCATCGTCTTGTTCACCGCGGTGATCATCGGCGGCGCCGGGAACCATGCCGGCGCTGTCCTCGGCGCGGTGCTGGTGCCCGTGGGCTTCGAGGAAATCACCAGGTTCATCACGAACAACAACCCGAACCTGCCGCCGAACCTGCTGCCGTCGCTGCAGTGGGTCGCGATCGGCGTGCTGATCGCCGTGTTCCTCTGGCTGCGCCCGCAGGGCATCCTGCCGGAACGCCGGCGCGTGACTGCCCTGCCGTCCGCCAGGCCCGCCAGGCCGGCGGGCGCCCCGATGACACACGCCAGGTCCGACGCCGAGCGACCGCGCTCGTCGGGCGCGCAGATGCTCCAGGCGACGGAGGTCAGCAAGGAGTTCGGCGGCGTGCACGCGGTGGCCGGGGTCTCCATCTCGGTCGACCGGGGCACGCTGACCGGCCTGATCGGGCCGAACGGGGCTGGTAAGTCGACGCTGCTCTCCTTGCTGGCCGGCACCGAGCGCGTCTCAGGCGGCCAGATCCGCTATCAGGGAGCCGACGTCACGGCCCTGCCTGCCTACCGCCGGGCCCGGGCCGGCCTGGTCAGGACGTTCCAGCTGGCCAGCGAGTTCAAGCGGCTCACCGTGCTGGAGAACCTGCTGTCGGCCGCGCCCGGCAACCGCGGTGACTCGTTCATCGGCGCGGTCGCCGGCCAGCGGCACTGGCGCGGCGACGAGGCACGGGCGATCGCCAGGGCCTCGGCGCTGCTCGAGGACTTCGGCCTGACCGGCAACGCGAACGACTACGCGGGCGATCTGTCCGGGGGCCAGCGGCGCCTGGTCGAGATTATGCGGGCGCTGATGACCGAGCCCGACATGCTGCTGCTGGACGAGCCGATGGCCGGCGTCCATCCCGAGCTGGCGCGCCGGATCGGTCACGCGCTGCGCGGGCTGTGCGAGGGCGGGATGACGATTCTCATGGTGGAGCACGAGCTGGCCATCATGGACGAGTTCTGCGATCCGGTGATCGTCATGGCCGAAGGCTCGATCCTGGCCACGGGCACGATGGCCGAGCTGCGGACCCGCAGCGAGGTCGTGGAGGCCTACCTTGTCGGCTGAGACTCGGGCTGAGGTCCAGGCCGCGCTGCAGGCCGACGGCATCACCGCCGGATACGGCGGCGACCCCGTGATCAGGGATGTCAGCGTCCGGGCGGATGCGGGCGCCGTGGTCTCGGTCGTCGGGCCGAACGGCTCGGGCAAGAGCACCCTGCTCAAGGCACTGACCGGTGTGCTGTCTGCCTCCGCCGGCCGCGTGCAGGTCCAGGGCCGCGACGTCACGCGGCTGGCTCCGGAGGAGATGGCCAGGGCCGGCGTGGGCTACGTCCCGCAGGTCGACGATGTGTTCGCGCCGCTCACGGTCAGGGAGAACCTGGAGATGGGCGGGTACCTCCTGCACCGCCGCGAGCTGCCGCCCAGGATCGAGCACGTGCTGGCCGTGTTCCCCAGGCTCGGGACCATGCTGAGCCGGCCAGCCGGCAAGCTCAGCGGCGGCGAGCGCAAGATGCTGGCCATGGGCCGGGTGCTGATGCTCCAGCCGGCGGTGTTCCTGCTCGACGAGCCGACCGCGAATCTGGCCCCCGCGATCGCCGGCGCGCTCCTGAACGATCACGTGCGGCAGCTCGCCGCTCGCGGCGCCGCCGTGCTGATCGTTGAGCAGCGCGCCAGGGCGGTGCTGGCCATCTCGGACCGTACCTACGTGATGGGCGGCGGCGAGCTACGGATGCAAGGCACCCCGGCTGAGCTATCCGCCAGCCCGGACTTCGTCGCGTCTTTCCTGGGCGGCCACCGGACTGTCGGCTAGCCAGCGCTCGCCGGGACGAGCACGCTCAGCGCGGCGGGCAGCGCCCGGATCCGCAGCGGTGTCCCGGCGGTGAGCGGCGTGGCGCAGGACAGCGGCTCGCCGTCGGCGGCAGCGGGCAGGTCCCGGCTCATCGAGATCGTGACGTCGGCGCCACGGTACAGCGAGATCTGCGGCAGCGACACGTGCGAGCCGTCCTTGATCTTCATCAGCGCCCGGACGAACGTCAGCTTGGGAGCATGCCGCATCAGCACCACGTCGAGGACACCGTCGTCGATCACCGCCGGCGGCGCCACCTGCATGCCGGCCCCGAAGTAAGCCGAGTTGGCGACGACGACGGCGTAGCCATTGAACTCATGGGTGCCGTCGGTGCCGCCGGTGTCGACCGTGAAGGTCGCCGGGCGCCAGCTGGCGAGCGCCCGGAGCGCGGCAACCGGGTAGACCAGGGAACCGCCCAGCCAGCGGGTCGAGTTAGCGATCTCGCCGGCGATGGCCGGGATCCCCGCGTAGACGCTGCCCGCCACGACGACCTCGGGCTGGCCGGGGACTCCGGCCGCGATCAGGTCGATCTGCCGCAACTGGCCGGCCGCGAGCACCCGGGCCGCGGCCGCCGGATCGGACGGAATGCCGAGCACGCCGGCCAGGTCGTTGCCCCGGCCTACCGGGATCAGCCCGTACCAGGCGGCGCCCGCCGCTGCGATGCCCGCGAGCGCGCCCGCCAGGCCGTCACCGCCGACCGCGACCACGACCTCGCCCCGGCTGGCCGCCTCGGCGGCCAGGTCCCTGGCATGACTCAGGCTGGACGACTCGACCACGCGATGCTCGGCGCCGGCCGCGGTCAGCGCCGACCTGGCTGGAGGCAGCAGCTGACGGGCCCGGCCATGGCCCGCCGCCGGGTTCACGATCAGGCACAACGGACGCTCCACGCATTCCTCCTCGTTGCCAGGGATGCAAAGGTTACCGCCGTGGCGGCGTACCATCTGGTGGTATGGCGGCCCAGCGCGATGAAGCCGGTGACGAGGCGCGATTCCTGCACGTGCAGACGACGACCGACTCCCGCGCCGAGGCGATGGAACTCGCCCACGACGCCGTCCAGGCCAGGCTCGCGGCATGCGCCCAGGTTGCCGGACCCGTGGCCAGCACCTTCTGGTGGGAAGACGGCATCGAGCGGGCCGAGGAGTGGATGGTCGTGCTCAAGCTGCCTGCCGACCGGTACGCCGAGCTGGCCGAATTCCTGCTCGAGCGGCACAGCTACGACGAGCCGGAGATCATCGCCACGCCCATCGTCGCTGGCTCGGCCGGCTACCTAGACTGGATCAGCGAGGAGACCAGGCCGCGCTAGCAACGCCCGATCAGGAGGCCCGCCGGTATCTACGGGGGCGCGCGGGGAACCTACGCGCGACCTGCCGAGTTGATCCGGTCAGGCTCCTCGGATTGGACGTGATCGTTGATGCGTATTGCTGGTGAGACGGTGGGACCCAGGGGGGTGACCGTCCTGGCCGTGTCGGCCGTTGTCGGCATCGTGCTCGGCGTGCACGGCTGGACCGGCCGGCACAACGGGCTGCCGTCGACGCTGGCCGGACCGGGTCCGTCGTCATCGCCGGCTCCCCAGGCCAGGCCTGGCTCGTCGACGCCCGGCCATTCGACCCAGGGCCCGCCGACGCAGGGACCAACGGCGCCCGGGTCGCCCGCGCCCAGCTCGCCGGCGCCGGTCTCACCAGCGCCGAGCCCGGGACCCAAGCTGAGCTCGCAGTCCTATGCGTCTTACGCCTTCCAGGAATGGCCGGGCCCGGTCAGCTCGGCCGCGAAGGCGGCGGCGACCGGCCTGGTGATCACGGTCCGCAAGCACGGCACGGGGATCATGGTCACCGCCGGGGTAGCCGGCCAGCCCACCCCAGCGGCGCGGTTCTACCCGACCGGAACGAAGGTCTACGTCATCGAGGCGTCCATGGGCGACGACTCGGGCAACAGCGATTACAACCTCGGTGACGACGGGCTCGCGGTAACCGACTCCCAGGGGAGGATCCTGCAGTGAGCAAGAGCGCTCGGGCGACCGAGGAGCACGACGGCCGGATCGACCGGGCCGGCCAGGAGGCATCCGCCGAGCCCGGCCGTGCGGGCGAGATCGCCGACCGGGTGCAGGGACTCGCGGCCGAATGGGCGCCGACCGTGGCCAGAGTGCTGCTCGGACTGGTGCTGGCCTGGTTCGGCTACCACGAGCTCATGACGCCGCAGCTGTGGACCGGCTACGTTCCCGGCGTCGCCGCAACCTCTCAGATCGCGATCGCTCTCGTCCTCGTCCACGGCTGGGTCCTGCTCGTCCTCGCCGTGGCGATCATCGCCGGGGTAGCGCTCCGCCTGGCGGCGGCGGTGGCGGCCCTGTTCCTGCTTCAGATCGTTGTTTCGCTCACCATCAGCGGCGGGCTCACCGACCTCACGCTGCGCGACGTCGGCGTTCTCGGCCTCGCGATCTGCCTGACGGCCGGTACCAGGCAGCGGGCGATGCTGACCCGGTAGCCGCCCGGTAGCCGCGGCCAGCTAGCGAGGCGGCACGTTCCAGGCGGCGATCACCGGCTCCCCGTGCTCGGTGCCCAGTGCGGACATGGTGCCGGTGGCCAGCATGAACAGCCGTCCGTAGTCAGGCTCGAGCAGCAGCCAGCGGGCGGTGAGGATGCGCAGCAGGTGGCCGTGGGCTACGAGGGCCACATCGCCGCCGGCCAGCAGCGGCCGTACCCGGCCGAGCACGGCGTCGGCCCGCGCGGCCACCTGTGCGATCGTCTCGCCAGGGTGCTCACCGTCACCGGGGATCACGCCGTCGCGCCACAGGTACCAGCCAGGTCGCTGCTGCCGGATCTGTGACGTGGTCATGCCCTCGTAGCCGCCGTAGTCCCACTCGGCCAGGTCCGGATCAGTCTTCACGTCGCCCAGCCCGGCCAGCTCGGCGGTCCGGACGGCGCGCTGCGCCGGGCTCGCGAACGCGGCCGCGAGCGGCCTGGCGGCCAGTTCGGCGGCCAGCCCGCGAGCCGCCGCCTCGCCCGCCGGCGTCAGCGGGACATCGGTGCGGCCGGTGTGCTGATGCTCCCGGCTCCACACCGTCTCGCCGTGCCTGACCAGGATCAGCTCGCCCATCCCGGCGTCCCTTTCGCAGTCCGGCTAGGTGATTTCGGTCACAGCCCGCCAGTCCGTCCGGCCCGAAGGCCGTATCTGGCGACCTAATATCCCGAGGTAAGAACGGTATCGCGGGTAGGTCATGGTTCATTCATCACGGTCAGGGAAGCTGGAAGACGCAGGTATTGTCCAGGGAACTTTGCGGGGCACTGCTTCGCTGACGGGTTAAGCCCAGTTCCCGGAAGGTTCCTTCATGCAGTTGAGCACACCGCCGCCCCCTCACGTGATCGCCGAGGCGGAAAGCTCAGCCAGTCAGGAACCATCCGAGCCCCCGGCCACACCGGAGCAGCCCGGGCCAGGGCGGGCACCTCGCAAGCACCGGCCGGTCACCGAGCGAATCGCCTGCTGGAGCGCCAGGCATGCGGTTCTCGCCCTGGTCGCCTGGCTGCTGATGGTCGGCGGCGCGCTGCTGGCCGGGCACCTGTACGGAACGCAGAGCCAGCCGCAGTACGATCCGGGCCCGTCCGGCGTCGCCGCGCGGATGCTCGACCGCCTGCACGTGGTCACTGCGCCGTCGGAGAGCGTGCTGATCCAGTCCAGGACGCCAGGGCCCGGGCATACCTTTGCCACCGACCCGGGCATGCGGCGGGCCGCGCGCGATGTGGCGAGAACTCTGCAGGCCCTTCCGGCAACGGCCGCCGAGCTCCGCTCGCCGTTCGGGCCGCACGGCAAGGACATGATCGCCCCCGGCGGCAAGGGCGTGCTGATCACCTTTAATGTCGCCGGGCCGCACGGCAGCGCCGACGCGACGGTGGTCGGCGCCCTGCATGCGATCGACACGATCCAGGCCAGGTACCCGGGCCTGGTCGTCGCCGAGGCCGGCGACGCGAGCGTCGACCGCGCGGCCACCGCGATGATGAGCCAGGACTTCCGCAAGGCCGAGCTGACGTCGGTCCCGATCACGCTGCTGCTGCTGCTGATCGTCTTCGGCGCGCTGATCGCGGCAGGCATCCCGGTTCTGCTGGCCGGCAGCGCGGTGATGACCACGGTGTCGCTGCTCGCGATCCCGAGCCGCTGGCTGCCGATCGGGCAGGGCACCTCCGAGGTGGTGCTGATCATCGGGATGGCGGTCGGCGTCGACTACACGCTGTTCTACCTGCGCCGAGAACGCGAGGAACGGGCCGCGGGCGCGTCGTTCCATGACGCGCTGCGCACCGCGGCCGCCACATCGGGCCGCGCCATCGTGGTCTCCGGCATTACCGTGATGATCTCGCTCGCCGGCCTGCTCTTTACCGGCATCGACATGTTCACCGGCTTCGCCATCGGCACCATCTGCGTGGTGGGCGTGGCCGTCGCCGGCTCGCTGACCGCGCTGCCGGCCCTGCTTTCCCTGCTCGGGCCGTGGGCCGACCGGGCCAGGATCCCGTTCCTCGGCAAGGCGCGGACCAAGGCCGAGCACTCGCGGCTGTGGGCCGCCCTGGTCGGCCGGGTCGTGCGCAAGCCGCTGGTCTGGGGCGGCGTCGCCGTCGCCGTGCTCGGCGCGCTGGCGCTCCCGGCCCTGGACATGCGGATCGGCAGTCCGGCAATCAACCTGCCGTCGAGCCTGCCCGTGGTCCGGACTCTGTCGATGATCTCCCGCGACTTCCCGGGCGGACCCGCCCCGGCCCAGGTCATCGTGTCCGGACCCGGCGTGCACAGCCCGGCGATGGGCCGCGCCCTGGCCGAGCTGCGGACGGCTGCCGAGCGTCCCGCCGGGCCGATCCACGGGCCGGTCAGCGCCCTTCCGGTCGGCGCTGGGCACGGCCTGCTCATCACCGTCCCGCTGGCCGGAGCCGGCAAGGACGCCAGGTCGTTCAGCGCGGTGCAGACGCTCCGCGGGCGGATACTGCCGGCCACCCTCGGCCAGGTCGCCGGGGTGCGGTACGCCGTCACCGGGGACACGGCGAGCAGCTACGACTACCGGTCGGCCCTCAGGTCGGCGGCACCGCTGGTCTTCAGCATCGTGGCCGCGCTGGCCTTCGTACTGCTGCTCATCGCGTTCAGGTCGCTCGCCATCCCGCTGGTGTCGATCGGCCTGAACCTGCTGTCAGTAGGTGCGTCTTACGGCCTGATCACCTTCATCTTTCAGCAAGGGCACCTGGAAGGGCTGCTCGGATTCACCTCGTTCGGCGGGGTCATGGACTGGGTCCCGCTGTTCATGTTCGTGTTCCTGTTCGGGCTGAGCATGGACTACCACGTGTTCATCCTGAGCCGGATCAAGGAACTGCGGTCGGCCGGCGCGACCACCCATGACGCGGTGGTCGGCGGGATCTCGCGCGGGGCCGGCGTGGTCACGAGCGCGGCGGTGATCATGGTGGCGGTCTTCTCGATCTTCGCCTCCCTGTCCACCATCGACCTGAAGATGATCGGCGTCGGCCTGGCGTTCGCGGTCCTGATCGATGCCACCGTGGTGCGGGGGATCTGCGTGCCGGCCGCACTGGCCCTGCTCGGGGAGCGGAGCTGGTACCTGCCGCGCTGGCTGCGCTGGATCCCCGGCCTCGGCCTGGGTGAATAGGCTACGAAGCCGCCAGGTCGTGCAGCGCCCTAGCCGTGGCCAGCGAGGTCTCGGTGGCCAGCAGCCGGGGCGGTTCGGCCCCGGTGACGGCGGCGCTGATGTGCCGGAGGGCGGCGGTGAAGGCAGGCTCGCTGACCGGGGCGGTCCAGCGCACCGCCTCGCCGCCGGGCTGGTGCAGCGTGAGGTGGTCTCCGGGTCCCGGGTGGAACAGGTTGCTGACCTCGATCTGCCCGGCCGTGCCGAGCAGCCGGGAGAACGTGTCGGACTCCCGGCGCATCCCGCACGACAGCAGCAGCCTGCGCCCGTCGTCGTAGCCGAGCGATCCCCACGTCTCGACGTCGACGTCCTGGCCGCCGAGCTCGCGCGTCGCCCAGGCGCTGCGGTGCTCGCCGAAGAGCTCCTGCGCCAGCCGGACCGGGTAGCAGCCGACGTCACGCAGCGCGCCGCCCTGGAGTTCGGCCGACATCCTGATGTTGTCGGGGCGGCTGACCCGGAAATGGAAGTCGGACTGGATCTCGCGCAGCTCGCCGATCACGCCGTCGGCGATCAGCGACATGATCTGCCGCATGTACTCGTTGAACGGGAAGACGAACGCCTCCCACAGCAGCGTCCCGGTCTCTGTCGCCACCGACAGCACGCGCTCGGTGTCGGCCAGCGTGCCGCAGAGCGGCTTCTCGCACAGCACCGGCTTGCCCGCCCGCAGCGCCCGGATCGTCCACTCCGCGTGCAGCGAGTTGGGCAGCGGCGATGTACAGGATGTCGACGTCGGGGTCGTCGATCAGGCGCTGGTAACCGGCCGATCGCCCGCTCGACCTCGTGCGCCCGCGCATACTCGCGCGTTCTGGCCGGGTCCCGCCCGGCGACCGCGGCGGGGATCCCGCCGGCGGCGCGCAGGGCCGGGCAGGAACGCCGCCCGGGCGATGTTCGCCGTGCTGATGATGCCCCAGCGAACCGGGCCCGGCCCGGTCATCAGGGCGTCACCTCCAGCGGCAGGCTCACCCAGCGCCGCTCGTGGTGCGAGATCTCCACCGCGTTGATGACCTCCTGCACCCACAGCCCGTCGCCGAAGTTGCCCTCGTTGCCGTCGATCTCGCCGAGCACCTCGCTGGCGAAGTTCGCGGTCAGGTTCGCGTAGTACAGCGTGCGCCACGATTCGCGCGGGCTGCCGCCCGGCGGGTAGAAACTCTGCGGCATCTCCACCTCCCTGAACTCGACGTCGTCCGGCCTGGCCACCTTCAGCGTCTCGCAGATGCCGAACTCCTCGACCAGCCGGGCGATCGCGGCGCCCTCGCTGCCGTAGACCCGCACCTCGATGCCCGGGTAGTTGCCGACGGTGACGAAGCTGCTCTGCACCGAGCAGATCGCGCCGCTGGCGAACTCGCCGATGAAGATGTCGCCGTCGTCGATGTTCACCCTGGCCATCGTGCCGGTCTCGGCGATCATCCGCTCCGGGATGAAGTTCCGCATCACGCCGACGACCGCGGTCAGGTCGGAGCCCATGAACCAGTGCCCGATGTCGATGACCGGCGCGCCGTAGCCCTCCAGCGAGGCGACCTGCAGCGGCCGGTCGCCGGACCGCTCGCCGCTGCGCAGCGGCGTCGCGGGGTTGAGCCACTGCGAGTTCTGCTCGTAGGCGTTGTAGATGAACGGCGTGCCGAGGCTGCCGCTGTCGATCAGGTGCTTGAGGTAGCGGACCGCCGGGCTGTACCGGAACGTGAAGCCGACCTTCGTCTTCAGCCCGCTGGCCACGGCGAGGTCAGCCACCCGCCGGACATCACGGAAGTCGTGCGCGACCGGCTTCTCGCTCAGCACGTGCTTGCCGGCCTCGATGGCGGCTACGTTGATCTCGAAATGCTCGGAGTCCCTGGTCACGACGTCGATGATGTCGATGTCATCGCGGGCGCAGCAGGTCCCGGTAGTCGGCGGTGACGACCCGCGCGCCGAACTTCTCCGCCGCCTGCGCGGCCCGGTCGATCTCCCGGTCGCACACCGCCACGAGGTCGCACCGGCGGTCGCGTACCCAGCCTGGCAGGTGCGCCCAGTTCGCCCACCTGCCCGCCCCGATGACGCCTATGCCAAGTCGCTTGCCTGCCATGCCGTGGCCCTCCCGACCTCATGATGCCGCCAGCAGCGGGCCCGGTGACCGGGCCCGCCGGTCTCAACAAGCTCGGTGGTCCCAGCCGGTGCACTCGTGCCTGGCGAGCGGGCATCGAGGCGCGAAGCGGCAGCCGGCCGGCGCGTCGATCAGGCTGGGCGGTGCGCCAGGAATGCTGCGCAGCGGGCCGCGGTGGCCGCCCTGCGGCAGCGCCTCGAGCAGCGCCTGGGTATACGGATGCGAGGGCGCGGTGATGATTGTCGCGGTGTCGCCTTCCTCGACGATCTGACCGCCGTACATCACGATGACCCGGTCGCATACCTCGGTGATCACCGCCAGGTCGTGGCTGACCAGGATCATGCTCATCCCGGTGTCCCGCTGCAGCTCGAGCAGCAGGCTGAGGATCTGGTCCTGGATGATCACGTCCAGCGAGGTGGTCGGCTCGTCGGCGAGCAGCAGCCGCGGCGAGGAGGCCAGCGCGATGGCGATCAGCGCCCGCTGCAGCATGCCGCCGCTGAACTGGAACGGGTAGTCGCGCATCCGCCGCTCCGGAGCCGGGATGCCGACCCTGGTCAGCAGGTCGACCGCGCGGTCGCGGGCCTCCGCCCGCGGCAGCCTGGCGTGCGCGGTCACCGCCTCGATGCAGCTGATCGCCGATGCTGCGGACCGGGTTCAGCGCCGTCATCGGGTCCTGGAAGATCATCGCCAGGTGCGTGCCGCGCAGCTTCTGCAGTTCGCGCTGGGACAGATCCAGGATGTTGCCCTCGCCGCAGCGGGTGGTACGTCACCCGGCCGCTGCTGTAGGCGATCCGGCGCGGTATCAGGCCCATGATCGTGCGGCAGGTGACGCGTCTTCCCGCAGCCGCTCTCGCCGACGATGCCGAGCACCTCGGCCTGGCCGAGGGTGAACGAGACCCCGTCGACGGCGCGCACCACTCCCTGGCCGGTGGCCAGGTAGGTGCGCAGGTCCTCGACGGTGAGCAGCGGGTCGGCGGCTTCGGTCATGGCGGTCACCGCTCGCCCGGCCGCAGGACGTCGGCGAGGCCGTCGCCGATCAGGCTGAACGCGACGCCGACGAAGACGATGGCCAGGCCCGGCAGGGTGGCGAGCCACCAGGACGTCAGGATGTAATTCTGGCCGTCGGAGATCATCGTCCCCCACTCCGGTGTCGGCGGCTGGGCGCCGAGGCCGAGGAAGCCGAGCGAGGCGGCGAGGATGATATTGCCGATCGCGTCTACCATCGAGAAGATGATCACGGCCGAGGCGGTGTTGGGCAGGATGTGCCGCAGCATCACGCGGACCCGGCCGTAGCCGAGGGTGCGGGCGGCCAGCACGTACTGCTGTTTCTTCGCGACCACCGTCTGAGCGCGCATGATCCGCGCGTAGCTGACCCAGCTGGTGATCCAGATGGCCACGAACATGTTGAAGATGCTCGGCCCGAGCATCGCGATGATCGCGATGATCAGGACCAGGAAGGGGAACGCGAAGAACAGGTCGACGATCCGCATCAGCAGGTTGTCGACCCACCCGCCGATGTACCCGGCGACGATTCCGACGATGGTGCCGAAGACCAGCGTGACGCTGGTCGCGCCGAACGCGATCGCGAGGTCGATCCGGCCGCCGTACAGAATCCTGGACAGGATGTCGCGGCCGTACTGATCGGTGCCGAGCAGGTGGCCGGGCGTCAGCGGGGGAGCGAGCGGGTGCAGGACGTCGAGCGCGTTCGGGGGATAGCTGGACAGCAGCGGCGCGGCCAGGATCGCCACGATCGCGATGCCCAGCATGACCAGGCCGCTGATCAGCACCAGCCGGCGGCGTCCGGTGCTGCGGCTGCGCTTCGCGGCGCGCTCGGCGACGCGCAGCAGCGCCTGCGACGGGTGCGTCGCCCAGGCCTGGCTCATTCGCCGATCTCCTGTCCGACACGCGGATCAAGCGCAGACTGCGTCAGGTCCGTCAGCAGGTTGATCGCCACGATAAGCAAGGCGAACAGCAGCGTCACGCCCTGCACGACGGGATAGTCCCGGTTCGACACCGAGTTGACCAGCAGCGAGCCGAGACCGGGCAGCGAGAAGACGTTCTCGACCAGCACGGTGCCGCTGATCAGGTAGGCCAGGTTCACGCCGAACACGGCGACGACGGCGAGCACGGCGTTGCGGAACACGTGCCGCCGCAGCACCTTCGACATGCGAGATGCCCTTCATCCTGGCGGTGTCGACGAACTCGGCCTGCAGGGTGGCGATGGTGGCCGCGCGCAGGCTGCGGATCAGGACGGTCGAGAATCCGACCGCGATCGTCAGCGAGGGCAGGAACAGGTAGTACAGGTGCCCGGCGAACCCGGAGCCGAAGCCGCTGATCGGGAACACGTGCAGGTGGACGCTGAACACGATCAGCAGGATGATGCCGAGCCAGAAGGCCGGCATGGCGAAGCTGATCGTGAAGAACACCCGGGTCGACTGGTCGACGACGCCGCCGCGGCGCAGCCCGGAGGCGAAGCCGAGCGGCAGCGAGATCACCGCGGCCAGCACGGCGGCGTAGCTGACCAGGAAGACGGTCGGCGCCAGGTGCTGCCCGATCACCGTCGTGGCCGGCAGGCTGTAGAAGAAGGAGTAGCCGAGGTTGCCGTGGAACAGCCGGCCCATGAACAGGACGTACTGCGTCCAGATCGGCTTATTCAGGCCGAGTGCAAGGTCGATCGCCTCGGCCCGCTGATGCGTGTAGCTGGTGCCGAGAATGGCCAGCGCGGGGTCGCCGGGAATCAGCCGCAGCAAGAAGAACGTCACCAGCGTGATGCCGAACGCGATGAGCACGAGATGGCCGAGCCGGCGGGGGAGCGTGCCGAAGCGACTCACCGGTGACCTCCCATGCGGATGCTGGCCTGGCCGGGCTCACGCCCGGCCAGGCGGACTACCGTCGCTAGTGCTGGCCGACCGTGAGGGTCTCCAGCGACAGGACGTAGGCCCCGAGCGGGCTCGCGTGGAACCCCTTGACCCAGTCGCCGACTCCGTACCGGTACGGGCTGTAGTCAGTGACGATGAACGGCGACTGCTGGTAGATGATCTGCTGGATCTGGCTGTACATAGGCCTGCCGCTTCGCGCTGTTCAGCTCGCTTCTGGCCTTATTCACCAGGCTGGTCGCCAGCGTGCTGCACCAGTAGCTGTTGAACGCGTTCGCGCCGCCCTTGCAGTCGGCGCCGAACGTCGCGACCTCGTCCGGGTCGATGATGTCGTTGGTCCAGTACCGCTCGCCCATCTGCGAGTGCCCGCCGTCCTCCTTCGAGTAGGCCGTGAGCAGCTCGTAGGACTGGATCGCCACGGTGATGCCGACCTTCGCCAGCTCGGACTTGACCACGACCGCCTCGGCCTGCCCGGCGACGTCACCGCTCACCGTGATCAGGAAGGTCTTGAAGCCGTGCGGGTAGCCGGCCGACGCGAGCAGGCTCTTGGCCTTGGCCGGGTCATACGGGTAGGGCGTGATCGAGGAGTCGTAGTACTGCATCTTGTACGGCATGAACGAGGCGCCGGGAATCGCGTCGCCCTGATAGGCCAGCTTGACCAGCGCGTTCCGGTCGATCGCGTAGTTCAGCGCCTGCCGCACCGCGAGCTTCTTGAACGGCCCGAAGTGCTCGTCCAGCTGAATGAAGTCGACCCTGGTGGACGGGAAGAGGTCAACATGCAGGCCCGGTGTCTTGTCGATCTGGCTGGTCAGGTTGCCCGGCGGGTTCTCGATAACGTCCGCCTTCTTGCTCTCCAGCATGAGCACCCGGGTGTTGTCGTCGGGCACAACGAGGATCTTGACCTTGCTGATCTTCGGCATCGTCCCGTAGAAATGCGGATTGCGGGCCAGGTCCACCTCACTGTCCGGCTTATACGAGGTCACGTAGAACGGACCGCTGCCGACCGGATGCTGGAAGAAGGCCTTGCCCTGAGTCTGCACCAGGTGCTTGGGCACGATCGAGTACGCGTACATGGCCAGGTCGGCCAGCAGCGGCGCGTGCTTCTGCGACAGCGTGATGACGACCGTGTGCGAGTCGGGCGCCGTGATCGTCTTCACCGGCGTCAGCAGGAAGCCCCAGCCGCCCTTGAACGCGCGGGAGCGGTCGATTGAGAACACGACGTCGCTGGCGGTCACCGGGGAGCCGTCGGAGAACTGGGCGTTTCGCAGGTGGAACGTGTACGTGAGGCCATCCTTGCTGACGTTCCAGGACGTGGCCAGGTCGGGCAGCAGCGCGGTACCGGTCGCGTTCGGCTGGAGCAGCCTGCTGTACAGGTTCTGGTCGAGCCAGATCGACTCGTTCACCGAGTTCGCCTCGGGATCGAGGGTGTCGACCCGGACCGCGTTGGCGATGACCAGGGTGTTGCTGCCGGCGGCCGAGCCACCAGACGGGGCGCCGGACCCGCCACTTGAGCAGCCGGCGGCGGCCATGGCGAGCGCGATCGCGGCGAGGCTCAGCGTCCGGGGCCAGGAAGCTCGGAGCATTGTGCACCCCATTTCGTCGATTGTCGACAGCGTGTCTCTAATGTAGAGAGGCGTCCGGGCAGCGTCAATAGCCGACATCTTCGGCGTACCTGCTGTGTTTGCATGCCGTTCGGGCCGGTAGGTGCAGCCCTGCCCGGTCTTGACTGCTGGTGCGCCCTGAGGTACTCGTTGACTGTCGACAATTAACCGAAGGGGCAGGTGCCGATGACCGGGGCCGTGAACGTGCTCATCGCCTCGCCCCTCGAAGCCGAGCACGTGAACCGGATCGCCGCCGCCCACCGGCGGCTCCGGCTGCTGTACGCGCCCGACCTGCTGCCCGTCCCGCGTTACCCGTGCGACCACTCGGGCACGGCCAGGAACCTCGGCCCGGCTGACCTGGCCCGGTGGGCCAGATTGCGCGCGACCGCCGACGTCAGCTTCGACTTCGACTGGCAGGCACCGGAGCAGATCGCGGTCAACTGCCCGCAGCTGCGCTGGATCCAGGGCACCAGCGCCGGCATCGGCGGCCTGCTCGACCGCACCGGCCTCGCGACGACCCCGATCGTGTTCACGACGGCAGCCGGGGTACACGGCGCGCCGCTGGCCGAATTCGCGCTCTTCGGGCTGCTCTACTTCGCCAAGGACCTGCCGCGGCTGACCCGGCACCACGCCGCCCGGCACTGGGAGCGGCACGCCACGGCCCTGCTGCGCGGGTCACGGGTCCTGCTCGTCGGCCTTGGCGGGGTCGGGCGCGAGGTCGCCAGGCTGCTCGCCGCGGTCGGCGTCGAGGTGTACGGGCCGGCCGGCCCGGCCGCGCCTACCAGGTGCCTGGCGTGTCGCACTACCTGGCCGACACCGAGATCGGCGGCGTGCTCGGCGCCGTCGACGCGCTGGTGCTGGCCTGCCCGCTGACCGAGCGCACCCGGCACCTGATCGGCCGCCGGGAGCTGGCCCTGCTGCGCCAGGGCGCCGTGGTCGTCAACGTGTCCCGCGGGCCGGTGATCGACGAGAGCGCGCTGATCGACGCCCTGACCGCGGGCCGGATTGGCGGGGCGTGCCTGGACGTCTTCGAGACCGAGCCGCTGCCGGTCACCTCGCCGCTGTGGGCGATGGACAACGTCATCGTCTCGCCGCACTCGGCGTCCACGGTCGCCGCCGAGAACGAGCTTCTGACCGACCTGTTCATCGACAACCTCGGGCGCTGGCTGGCGGGCCGGCCGCTGCGCAACGTCTTCGACTCCGACGCTGGTTACTGACTATCGAAGGGCAGGACGATCCGATGAAAGCAGGGACGCTGCGCGTCGCCGTAGTCGGCACCGGGAGCTGGGCGCGGCGCGCTCACATCCCCGGCTGGCAGCGGGACGACCGCGCCGAGGTCGTCGCCCTGGCCGACACCGACCCCGCCGCCCTGGCCGGAGCGGCGGCCAGGTTCGGCATCGCCAGGACGACCCCCGACTACCGCGAACTGCTCGACGACCCGGACATCGACGTGATCGACGTCGTTACCGGCAACCGGCCGCACTTCGACGTCTCGTGGGACGCGCTCAGCGCGGGCAAGCACGTGCTGTGCGAGAAGCCGGTGCATCCCGACTACCGCAAGACGCGCGAAGCGGCCGACCTCGCCGTGGCCAAGGGCCTGAAGACCAAGGTCGGCTTCACGTTCCGGTATGCCCCGGCGGTCCAGTTCGCCAGGCGGCTGATCGACGACGGGTTCGTCGGCGAACCGTACATGTTCAACGGGTACGAGCAGAACAGCCAGTGGATCGACCCGGCCACGCCGCTGCGCCAGGTCGACCCGGATGCCGACCCGGATCGGATCGCGGTCTCCTCGATCGAGGGTTACGGCGCCCCGATCATCGACATCATGCACTGGTGGCTCGGCTCGCCGCTCCAGTCCGTGGTTGGCACGATGCGCAACTTCGTCCCAGTCCGGATGGTCCGCGACACCGGTCAGATGAGCCGGGCCAACATCGACGACGGCGACATGTGGATCGCCGAGTTCGGCCCTGGTCCGACTGGTACTGCCGCGCTGGCCTCGATCCAGTCGTCCTATGTCACGGTCGGCAACTACCCGGGGATCGAGGTACGCATCTACGGCTCGCAGGGAGCGATCATCGTCCGGCTGGTGGACGAGTTCGGCATCTGCCAGACCATCAAGACCGCCGGCAAGGATGCCGTGGAATTCGTCGAGCGCGACATCCCGCCGGAGTTCTTCCCGCCAGGCGGCCACTCCGGCGAGCCGTGGGAGTACCTGTTCTACTCCAGCCTCATCTCCGACTTCATCGCCGAGATCGGCGGCGATCGGCCGGCTAGCCAAGGCGACTTCGCGCAGGCCGCGCTGGTGCAGGAGACCATCAATGCCTTCGAGGCATCGTTCAGGCAGCGGGCCTGGGTCGACTTCCCTCTGCAAGACGACGGCGGCCGTGGCCCCGGCAGCGGGTTTGAGGGCGGATGAAGACCGCCACCAACGCGGCCAGGCTGGTCACCCAGGTGCTCAGCGGTGAGATCTGGCCGGCCCTGGCCGACCGGCACGGGTACCGGATCGGCCCCGACGGCCAGCCGTTCGTGCTGCCGGGCATGGGCGGCGTGACACTCGGCGTGCACTGCGGCGACCCGGCGACCGGATATGCGGCTGACCACCTCGAACCGGGCGCGTCGATCAGGCACGCCGATCCGGCCGCCAATATGGCGGTGCAGTTCCTGTCCTGCGTCGGCAACCAGGTGCGGGTGGACTCCGGTCCGGCGGCCGGCGCGACCGGGCACGTCATCGGGCAGCACGCGTACGTGCTCGCCGACTTCGCTGAGCCGGTAGCGGCCATGCTGACCACCGGCGACGCCGTCACCATCACGGCCACCGGCCAGGGCCTGCGGCTGACCGGCCACCAGCACATCGTGGCCAAGAACTGCTCGCCCGGCCTGATCGAGGCGATGCCGGGCGGCACAATGCCGGATGGGCGGCTCGAGGTACACGTGGCGGCCAGGATCCCGGCCGAGGCGATCGGCGCGGGCGTCGGCATGATCTCGGAGTACGCGAATACCGACCTGATGGGCGCGTATGAAGGCCTCGGCGAGGACCTGTCGCTCGGCCTGGAGTCGCTCCGGGTCGGCGACATCGTGGCGCTGGCCGACCAGGACCACCGGTACGGCCGCGGCTACAGGCCCGGATACCTGACCATCGGGGTGATCTCGACCGGCCAGTGCCTGCTGTTCGGGCACGGGCCGGGGCCGAGCACGCTGCTGAGCGGCCCGGCCAGCGCATTCCACGTGGTTGATGACCGGGACGCCAACCTGGCGGCCTGGTATCACGGTGCCGGCTGGCCCGCGGCGAGCGCGGCGGACGCGGCGGACGCGGCGGACGGAGCGGGCCGATGACCGCGGGGCTGGCGGCGGTCACCGTCAACCTGCTCGGGACGGTCGAGCACCCTGAGCTTCGGCGACAGTCCGTACCGGGTCGACGCGGACGGCGTGCCGTACGTGCCGGTCGGCGACGGCGGCATCGTGCTCGGCCTTGACCTCGGCGACTCGGTCTTCGCGGCCCACGCCGACCATGCCGCGCCCGGTGCCTGCCTCGTGCATCAGGCCGAGGCGGCCAGGCACGCGCTCACGCTGTACTCCTGCATCGGCAACGCGGCGCAGGTGCGGACGGGAGCGGCCGCCGGAGCCGTCGGAGCGGTGACCGGCAAGCGCGGGGAGAGCGGACGCGTGATCGTCGGCTTCCGCGCCGCCGACCTGGCCCGGCTGCGCCCCGGCGACCAGGTCAGCGTGCGCACCCGCGGCCAGGGTTACCGGCCGGGCTGGCTGCCGTCCGCGGTCGCGGTGATGAACGTCGATCCGGACCTGCTGACCGCCCTGCCGGTCAGCGCCGAGCACGTCGGGGTCCGGCTGGAAGTACCGGCCAGGCGAGCCGGAAACGGGCTCGGCCGCCCCGCCGTCAGCTGGGATCTCGACCTCCAGCTCGGCCCCGCCGACGTGGCCGACCTGCGGCTCGGTGATCTGGTCGCGATCTCCGATATCGACGTCCGGTACAACATGGGGTACCGGCGGGACTGGGTGAGCGTCGGGATCGTGGTGCACGGCGCGAGTCCGCTGCCCGGTCACGGCCCGGGCATCACGCCCATCCTGACCGGCCCGCGCGCCGCGCTGGCCGTGCGGCCGGATCCGGACGGGCACGTCGGCTTGACGGCCGCGCTGCTGAAACTACAGTGACCAGCGGAGGACGCCGCCCGGCGCAGCAGGTCGACCAGGCAGTAGGCGACGAGGTGGAGAAGAAGGGGGTGGCGGACCATTCTTGAGCATGTGTCCCTGCCTGAGGCGGTGGGCCGCCGGCTGAGGCACCGGATACTGAACAACGAGCTGCCTGCCGGAACCCGGCTCGTGGAAGCCAATCTCGCCGCCGAGTTCGGGGTCAGCAGGGGCACCATCAGGGACGCGATGCGCGGCCTGCAGTCCGAGGGCCTGATCGAGATCGTGCCGCGCCGCTACAGCATCGTGACCAGGATGTCGATGCAGGACGCGGAGGACGTCTGCTACGCGCGTTACGTGCTCGAGGATGCCAGCGTGGCCGGCGGTCTCGGCCAGCGCCGGAGAGACCTGACCAGGTCACTGCGCCTGGCGCTGGAGCACATGTCGGCCGCGGCCAGAACCGATGATCTCGATGCCCTGGTCGACAGCGACACCAGGTTCCATGAGCTCCTGATCGACATCTCGGGGCGGAGCCGGCTGAAGGACCTGTGGTCCATGCTGGACAGCCAGATGGGGGCGCTGATGCGGTCGGCGGTGGAGCGCCAGGGCATCGGCCTGCTCGACGCGGTCGACCGGCACCGGCAGCTGCTCGACGCGGTCGAGCGCGGTGACATCGAGCGGCTCAGGGGGGCGATCAGGGACCACTACCTGGAAGGTTTCCCCGAGCACGCCGCCGAGCTGGGCAGGCCGCTGCGGGCCGACGCGCCGGCCTGACGGCTCACGCCGCGGCCATCACCTCGGGGTCGTGCAGGTGGCACGCGACGGACCGGCCATCGCTGACCGGCAGCAGCTCCGGCTCGCGCTCGGAGCAGACCGGCATCGCGAGCGGGCAGCGGGGATGAAAATGGCAGCCCGGCGGCCGCTCGATGGCGTTCGGGATGTCGCCGCCCAGGGCCGGCTTCACGGCCTTGCGCTTGGTGCTGAGCCGGGGCGCAGCGGCAATCAGGGCCTGCGTATACGGGTGCAGCGGCTCGGCGAACAGATCGGCGGTCGGCGCGTACTCGACCACCCGGCCCAGGTACATCACCGCGGTCCGCTGGCTGATGTGCCTGGCCACGTCGAGGTCGTGGGTCACGAACAGGTAGGTCAGGCTCTGCTGCTCCTGCAGCGCGATCAGCAGGTTGAGCACCTGCGCCTGGATCGAGACGTCAAGCGCGGACAGCGGCTCGTCGGCGATCACGACCTCGGGCCTGGCCGCCAGCGCCCTGGCGATCCCGATCCGCTGCCGCTCGCCGCCGCTGAACGCCTGCGGCCGCCTGGCCGCCTGAGCCGGGGACAGCCCGACCGTGGTCAGCAGGTCGGCCACGGCCTGCGAGCGGTCCCGCCGCCCGGCGATCTTGTGCACCTTGAGTACCTCGGCCAGCGACTGGCCGACGGTCATTGTCGGGTTGAGCGAGGAGTAAGGATCCTGGAAGACGCCCTGGATCTGGCGCCGCACGGTCTGCGCGGTCTCGCCGCGCGCCTCGAGCATGCTCGACCCCCGGTACAGGGCATCGCCGCCGGTCGGCTTGTACAGCCCGAGCAGCAGCCGCCCGAACGTGGTCTTGCCTGACCCGGTCTCGCCGACCAGCGCCAGCGTCTCGCCGCGGCGGATGGCCAGCGAGACTCCGTCGACGGCCTTCAGCACCGTGCGGCCCCGGCCGACCGAGCCGTGGCCCACGCTGAAATACCGCGTGATGTCGCGCGTCTCGATGATCGGGACGTCGCCGCTACCCTCGGACATCGGCGCCCTCCGGGCTCACGTAGGACCGCAGCCCGAACCGGCCCGCTCCGGAGCCCGCCGTCGACGTCGAGGACCGCGCCCGAGATATGAGCGGCCTGCGCCGAGGCCAGGAAGAGCACCGCGTCCGCGATGTCGCGCGGGTGGCCCGCCACGCCGAGCGGGATGCCGCGCACGAGCGCGGCGCGGAGGTCCTCAGGGGCCCGGTCGGGATAGGCGTCGCTCCAGCCGCGCACGTCGATGTAGCCGGGCGAGACGATGTTGACCCTGATGCCGTGCTCGCCGAGTTCCATCGCGAACACCTTGCTCATGGTCTCCAGCGCGGCCTTGGACGCGCTGTACGCCGCGCCGCCCGGCCGCGGACTGCGCGCCGAGCCGCTCGAGATGCTGACGATCGATCCGCTCGCTCCGCTGCCGACGACGGTCCTGGCGAAGGCCTGCATCATCATGAACGAGCCGGTGACATTGACCCGGAAGACCCGGTCCCAGTCCTGCGGCGTCATCTCGAGCAGCGTGCCGTCCGGATAGGAGGCCGCGTCGTTGACCAGGATGTCGAGACGGCCGAACCGGTCCATCGCGGCCGCCACGGCAGCCTGCGCCGCGCCCGCGTCGGCTATGTCGCCGGTCACCGTCACGACCCGGTCGTGGCCGCCGAAGTAACCGGAGTCGGCCAGGTCGCAGACGACCACGCAGGCCCCCTCGGCGGCCAGCGCGCCGGTCACCGCCCGGCCGATGCCGTTCGATCCGCCGGTGACGATCGCGACCTGATCGGCAAACCGGCGCCCAGTCGGTGAACCTTCTCCAGCCAGGTGAATCTCCTCCAGGCAGCCGCAGATTGTCGATTGTCGACTGAAAGTAGTATAGGCAGGGCGCCTGTCGCCTGACCAGAGTGCTCGTGCACCCCGGGGCCGGCGTCGATAATCGGTGCAGTCTGGATGAAAGGGTCAGCGGTGGAAGTTTTCAGCGGGGTCGGCGTCGCGCTCGTGACGTTGTTCGACCGGGTCGGCGAGGTCGACCCGGCGGCCACTGCCGCCCACGCGGCCGACCTGGTCGCACGCGGGATGCGGGCGGTCCTGGTGGCGGGCACCACCGGCGAGGCCGGGGAGCTGACCGCGCGGGAGCGGATCGCGCTCATCCGCGCGGTCCGGGCCGAGCTGCCCGCCGCGGTTCCGGTGCTGGCCGGCACCGGCGCGGCGAGCACCGAGTCGGCCGCCGAGCTGACCGCCGACGCGGTCCGCGCGGGCGCCGACGCCATCCTGGCCTATCCGCCGCCCGGCTCCGGCGACCTGGCCGGCTTCTTCGGCGCGATCGCCGCGGCCGCGGCGGGCCCGCCCGTCCTGGCCTACCACGTGCCGTGGATCTCCGCCCCCGGCGTGCCGGTGGACGCACTGCCCGGCCTGCCGGTCGCCGGGATCAAGGATTCGTCGGGCAGCGCTGACCGGCTGCTCGACGAGCTCGCGAACTACGACGGCCCGACCTACGTCGGCTCGTCCGCGCTGCTGGCCCTGGCCGGGCCGATGGGCGGAGCGGGCGCGATCCTGGCCCTGGCCAACGTCGAGCCCGAGGGCTGCTGCCGAGCGTTCGCCGGCGACGCCTCGGCTCAGCGCGACCTCGCCCGAGTGCACCTCGCAGGTGAAGGCGGGCGGACCGGCCGCGCTCAAGCGGATCCTGAGCGGCCGCGGCGACTACTGCGAACTCAGCCGGGTGGCCTGAGCCATGGTCAGCCTCCAGCGCGGCATCGCCGTGCCCAACTTCGCGACCGACCCGGCTGACCTGATCGAGCTGGGCGTCGCGGCGGAGCGCGCCGGGTTCGACGGCTACTTCCTCTGGGATCACATTGTCTTTTCCAACACCGGGAACGGGCCGCCGATCGTCGACCCGTGGACCGTCCTGGCCGTCGTGGCCGCCAGGACGAGCCGGATCAGGATCGGCACGGTCGTCACGCCGGTTCCGCGCCGGCGCCCGTGGCAGCTGGCGCGGACCACCACGACGCTGGACCGGCTGAGCAACGGACGGCTCGTCCTCGGGGTCGGTATCGGCTCACCCGCCTACGGTGACTTCGGGATCTTCCATGAGCCGTCAGGCGACCGGGAACGGGCTGCGTTCCTCGATGAAGGGCTTGATGTTCTGGCCGGGCTGTGGAGCGGCGAGCCGTTCTCCTACTCAGGCCAGCACTTCACGGTGGACACCGTGCGGTTCACCCCGGTACCCGTGCAGCGGCCGCGGATCCCGGTCTGGGTGGCTGGCGTGCTGCCCGCGCCGCGCCCGATCGCACGGGCAGCGCGGTGGGACGGGTTCGTGCCGATCCGGTTCGACGCCGCCGGACTGGTCCGGCCCTCGCCGGCTGACATCGCGGAGGTCACGGGCAAGATCACGGCGGCGCGGGGGAGCGGCGACGGTTACGACATGGTGGTCTGGGCCGAGGTGGCCGACGACCCCGCGGCCGTGCCCGAGCTCGCCCGCCCGTACGTCGAGGCCGGCGCGAACTGGTGGATCGAGACCGCCAAGCCCGGCCCTGGCTGGTGGGAAGGCGTCCAGGCCAGGGTCGCGGCGGGCCCCTGAACCCGGCTCCCGCCGTCCCCGCCTCGCCCGCCGGCCCGCTCGCGCCCGCCGCCCGCGCCGCCGCCGGCTGCAGCGCGGCACCACGGCGGCGACCACGCCGAGCAGCACGAGCAGCATGGTCAGCGCGGCCAGCACGCCATGCCCGGCGATCACGAGCACGGGCGCCCGGCTGCCGGCGACTGGCCCCGGTCCGGAACTCGGTTCCGGTCCGGAACTCGGCCCCGGCCCGGAACTCGGGTCCGGGATGGTCAGCAGCAGGGTGGCCATCCCGAGCCCCGCGACCGGCGCCAGGATGCCGAGGGCGGTCCAGGCCAGCGGCACCCAGCCGGTCAGCAGGTAGCCAGTCCAGGCGGCCAGGCCGCCGACGGCCAGCCCGAGATGGGCGACCAGCACCGCGGGAAGGCGGGCCCGCTGTAGGTCGCCGCGGCGGCGGGCGAGCCGCTTTCCGACCAGCACCGCGCCGCTGCCGGCGGTCAGCAGCCACGCGATGAGCGCAGCCACGCCGACCGGGACGTGCCAGCCAGGCGGGGCCGGCCCGGCCGATGAGCCGGCTCCCGGGCGGGACGGACCGCCTGGCCTGGCCGCCGCCCGCGCCGCGGCCTCACGCTGCGCGGCGCGGATCAGGTAGCCGAGATGCGCTCTGGCCAGGCCGGCCAGATGCCGCCGCCTGGCCTTGTTCACGTGCAGGCCGTCGAGCTGGCTCACGGCGATCACGACGGCCTGGCTGAGCGCGGCCGGCCCGAGCCCGCGGCACGGTGCGGGCAGCCGACTGGCCCGGGACGCGCTCCCGACGGGCACGTGCGCCCTGATGGCGCCGACCGCGAAGGCCGCGCATCCCGTCGCGGTCGGCGGCCCGCCCGCGGCCTGACCGCCGCATCCGGCTGCGGTCAGGATCAGACCGCCGAGCACCAGCCTGATCAGGCTCTTCATGGCTGCGGCGGCGCTAGGGCAGGGTCAGGATCTCGTGGCCGTCAGCGGTGACGAGCACCGTGTGCTCGAACTGCGCCGTGCGCTTGCGATCTCTGGTGACGGCGGTCCAGCCGTCCGGCCACATGTCGTACTCGATGGTGCCCAGCGTCAGCATCGGCTCGATCGTGAACGTCATGCCGGGTTCCATCTCGACGTCCACGTCGGGGTCGTCGAAGTGGGGCACGATCAGGCCCGAGTGGAACGTGGTTCCGATCCCGTGCCCGGTGAAGTCACGGACCACTCCGTAGCCGAACCGCCGCGCATACGACTCGATGACCCGGCCGATGACGTTCAGCGCCCGGCCCGGCGCCACCGCCTTGATCCCGCGCATCGTGGCTTCCTGGGTCCGCTCGACCAGCAGCCGGGACTCCTCCTCCACGTCACCCGCGAGAAAGGTCGCGTTGGTGTCGCCGTGAACGCCGCCGATGAACGCGGTGATGTCGATATTGACGATGTCGCCGTCCTCGACCACGGTGTCATCGGGAATGCCGTGGCAGATGACCTCGTTGATCGACGCGCACAGCGACTTCGGGTAGCCGCGGTAACCGAGGGTGCTCGGGTAGGCGCCGTGATCGCACAGGAACTCGTGCCCGATCCGGTCCAGTTCGTCGGTCGTGATCCCGGGCTCGACCTGGCGGCCGACCTCGGCCAGCGCCTGGGCGGCAATCCGGCCCGCGACCCGCATCGCCGCGATGGTCTCGGCATCCTTGACGTTGGGCTCGCCGATCTTCGGAAACCGCCGGCCGACATATTCGGGCCGCTTGATCTGCGCCGGAACCTGACGGGTCGGGGAGATCCGGCCGGGCCGCAAAGTGGTCACCATGATCTGAGATTCTAGTTCGCATGGACACTGAGCAGCACTGGTGGTTCTGCCTCAAACACCACGTCGTGGAGCCCGATGCGGGCTGCCCGGCCAAGGACCGGCTCGGACCTTACGCGACGCGGGAGGAAGCAGCCGCGGCGCTCGAGACCGTGCGGCGCCGTAACGAGGAGTGGCAGCGCCAAGATGGCGACGACTAGGCGCGGGCAGTAGAGTCGGGAGTCGCGGCGCACTAGTCCAGCAGTACTAGGCGCGGAGGGCATGCATTGTGACTTCATCGTGGTCCGGCCAGGGCCTGCCGCCGATCGCTCAGGCCCGGATGGCCGAGATCAAGGCCAGCGGGACCTGGAGTTCGGCGCTCACGACGGACGAGTTCGCGTCCATCAAGAGCGCGGGGTTCGACCCGGTGGGCCAGGTCCTGGGCGCCGCCGTCTACAACATCGGGTACCGCGGCGGCTACGGATGCCCGAGCTACGCGACGTTCGGCACCTATAACCGGATGTCGTCGGGCTGGATGGGTTACCAGCCGAGTATCACGGCGGTGTCGAGTTCCGGCTCGGGAACCGCGTACGGGCCGCTCGTGCGGACCTTGTACGCGGCCCGCCGGTCCGCCATCGCGCGGATGACGGCCGAGTGCGCCTCGCTCGGCGGCCATGGGGTGGTCGGCGTATCGCTCACGATCGGCCGGTTCCCGGCGGGCGGCCTCGAGTTCAAGGCCGTCGGCACGGCGGTCCGCGCTCCCGGCGCGATTCCCCTTGGCCGGCCGTTCACCTCCGACCTGTCCGGCCAGGACTTCGCGAAGCTCATCTTCGACGGCGTGGTCCCGGTCGGGCTCGCGCTGGGGATATCGGTCGGCGCCCGGCATGACGACTGGCAGACCAGGACCCAGGCCAGCCGGTGGACGAGCGGCAACACCGAGGTCAGCGGCTACACCGAGCTGATCAACATGACCAGGCATGACGCCAGGGACCAGCTGCAGCGCGACGTCAGGGCCCTCGGCGCGGAAGGCGTGGTGATCCAGGCCATGGACATGCGCGTCGGCGAGCACGAGTGCCCCTCGGTGGAGAACGGGCGCGACCACGTCGCCGAGGTGACCATCATCGGCACCGCGATCACGCACTTCACCAAGTCGACCCGGGCAGCGGAGCGGCCGAGCCTGGCCATCCTCTCGCTCGACCCGCAGCGCCGCCAGGCGGCCAGGGTCAGGCTCGGCAAGGTGTGACGACAACCGACGAGCAGGCAGCAGGCAGCCGAGGAGCAGCATGACGGATCAGAAGTCAGCCGATTTCGGGGCGATGGGCGTACCGCAGGACGCGATCAAGCGGCTTGCGGAGCTGACGCCAGGCCACGCGGGTGCCATCTTCACCTCCGACCTGTCGGTCAACGAGTTCCTGCTCGTCCGCGAGGTTGGCTTCCGGCCACTCGGGCTGGTACTGGGCAGCTCGATCTACCACGTCGGACTGCAGATGCGCCGCTGGAGCCAGAACCAGGAGCTCGACGTGCTGTCCCAGGCCATGTACCACGCCAGGGAACTCGCCATGACCAGGATGGAGGTCGAGGCGAAGACGCTCGGTGCCGACGGCGTGGTCGGCGTCAGGCTCGACGTCGAGATGAAGGAGTTCGGCTCGGACATCGCCGAGTTCATCGCCGTCGGGACGGCCGTCAAGGCGGAGCCTGACGCCGGCGGCGGTGGCGTGACCAACTGGCGCAACAACAAGGACCTTCCGTTCACCTCGGATCTGTCCGGCCAGGATTTCTGGACGCTGATCAGGGCCGGGTACGCGCCGCTCGGCATGGTGATGGGCTCGTGCGTGTACCACATCGCGCACCAGCGGCTCGGCAGCGTGATCGGCAACATCGGGCGGAACGTCGAGATCGAGCAGTTCACCCAGGCGCTCTACGACGCGCGCGAACTGGCCATGAGCCGGATGCAGGCCGAGGCCGAGGCACTGCACGCGGAGGGCATCGTCGGGGTGCAGTTGAAGCAGCACTCGCACACGTGGGGCGGGCACACGACGGAGTTCTTCGCGATCGGCACGGCCGTCAGGCCGCTCAGGTCCGACCACGTCATCGAGCGCCCGACGATGGTCCTGAGCCTGGACGCGTAACCGGGCTCGCCTCGCCGGCCCGTCAGAGCAGCGCCCGCAGCATCAGCTCCCGCAGCAGCCTGCGGGACTGCGGGTCGACGTCGGCAGGCGTGTCATCGGAGTCGACTGTGCCCGGTCTGCCGGTGCCCGGTCTGCCGGTGTCCGGCCCGTCCAGCACATCCGCTGCATCAGTCACGGAATACATACTAGAGCACTAGTAGCACTTGGAGCTAGCTGAGGTTTACGCAGCTAGCAGAGTGCCTACGTTGATCACGTGTCGGTGATAGACCCACTCGGGCCGGACTTCGCCTACATCCAGGTCGCCAACCACATCGCGGCCAGGATCGAGGTCGGCGAGATCAGTCACAAGCTTCCGGCCGAGCGCGCGCTGGCGGAGGAGTACGGCGTTGCCTACCAGACGGTCCGGCACGCCATGCAGGTCCTCCGCGAACGCGGCCTGATCATCACTCGCCAAGGCCGCGGCACCTTCGTCGCGCCGGCGGCCCGCAACTAGTACCAAGGCGAGCACAGTCCGGGCTGCCTCCCCGGGCCTGGGGGCCTGAAGGATCCCGGACAGGTAGAGCAGGCCATCGTTCATCCGCCGCCAGAATCTCCCGGTCCCCTCGGTGACCTGCCCCTCGCCTCGACACTTCGACGACCATAATCGAATAGGTCAGCTAATTGTCAGAGGGTGTCTGTAGAGTTATCGATAACAAATTCGTGCTCGTAGATCTGCGCGGAGCCGCCCGATGACTATCCCGCCCGCCGACCCGCCGCCCGCGGGCTCGCCCGGTGCTGGCCCGCCCGGTGCTGGCCCGCCCGGTGCCGGCCCGCCCGGCGCCGACGCCGGCGCCCGCCTGGCTCCAGGCTGCGGGCTCCGACGGCGGCTTCCGGCCGACCGAGCTGGCGGACGAGCCGTCCGATGCAGAGCTGGCCGGGTACTGGCCCGATCCGTTCGCCGGATCTCCCGATGACGGCGACTGGGCCGAGGGGCTTTCGCCAGCCAAGCTGGATGCCATCTTCGGGGCCGCAGCCGACGAGGTGGCCGAGGAAGACGTCGCGAGTTTCGCGGCGGGCGGGCCCCTCGACGACCTGCCGCCCGGTCCGGCGCTGGCGGCATTGTCCCAGGACGTGCTCGACGCCGATATAAAACGGCTGTCCGACGACGAGCTGGTCGGAGTCCTCAGAGCCTCGCGGCGGCTGTCGTCATGGCAGGCCGGCGCCGAGCTCGCCGCGGTGGCGGAGCTGGACGCCCGGCGGATGCGGGCGGCAGTCCGGCCAGGGAGCTCGCGCGCGAGCGAGCACGTCAGTGACGAGCTGGCGGCGGCGCTGGTCCTGACCGGCCGGTCCGCGGACGTGCTGCTGACCCTGGCCCGGGACCTGGTCCGGCTGCCGGCCGTGCTGGCGGCGCTGCTGGCGGGCCGGATCGACCGGGCCCGCGCGGCGATCTTCGCCAGCGAGCTGGCCGGCCTGACCGACTTGCAGGCAGCCGCCGTGGCGATGGCGTTCATCGGGCAGGCGGGATCGATGACAACCGGGCAGCTGCGCGCGGCGCTGCGGTCGATGGTTCTGTACGTCGACCCGGCGGCGCTGCGCCGCCGCGCCGAGGCGGCCCGGGCCGATAGCCGCGTGGAGATGTGGCCGGAGTCCTCCGGCAACGCCGCCCTAGCCGGCCGCGAGCTCCCGCCCGCCGACGCGATCGCCGCCGATGAACGGATCACCGCGATCGCCCGCGCCCTCAAGGACGCCGGAGCACCCGGCACCCTGGACCAGCTCCGGGCCGCAGTGTTCACCGCCCTGCTGGCCGGCCGCGACCCCGACACCCTCCTGCCCGGGCAGCCCACGGACGCCGGCTCCGGGGCGGCGCCCGGACATCGTTCCGAGCCAGCGCCCGGAGCCGGTCTCGGGCCGAGCCCGGACTCGCGGCCGGGCGGGCTGGCGGCGCTGACCGGCTCGGTCCACCTGACCATGCCCGTCTCAGCCTGGCTGGACCTGACCGACGCTCCGGGCGACGCGGGCGCTCTCGGCCCGCTGGACGCCTGGACCTGCCGCGACCTCGCCGGCCGCCTCGCCGCCGGCGCCGCAACCCGCTGGTGCGTCACCCTGACCCGCCCGGACGGCACCGCCGCCGCCCACGCCTGCGCCCGCGGATCACCCCCGGGCCCGCCAGCCCGAGGATCACCCCGCGACCCGCAAGCCCGCAGCCCACCCGCGAACCCCCAACGGCAGTGGCTGGCCGGTCTGAGCTTCTCCTGGCTCGAAGCCGCCGCCTGCCGCCACGCCCGCCAGGCCGACAGCTACCGGCCAGGAAACCTGCTCCGCGAGCTCATCAAGGCCCGGCAGCGGACCTGCGCCTTCCCCGGCTGCCGCCGCCCGGCCCGAGCCTGCGACGACGACCACACCGTCCCTTATGACCGGGGCGGCCGGACCTGCGAGTGCAACCTGGCGCCCTTGTGCAGAAAACATCACAGAGCCAAGCAAGCCCCCGGCTGGCGTTTGGAACAACCCGAACCCGGCACCCTGATCTGGACCGCACCCCACGGCCGCAGCTACACGGTCACGCCCGACCCGTACCCGGCCTGAGGCCGGTGGCCAAATGGCGGAGAACCTGGCATGGTTGGCGCGTGCGCCTTGTCGACGGGCTGAACACAGCCCAGCGGGTCGTCATCATCGTCGCGATCGGGATCGCGCTGGCGATTGCCGGCCGTTACCTGGTCAGCCTGCGAAGCGGGTTCCACGGCGGCTGGACTGGCTACCGACTCTTGCCAACCCAGATCCGGGCGCTTCGTACCGGGCTGCCCCGCTGGCTACGGCTGATCATCTGGCTGGGATTGACCGGCCTCTGGGCCTCGGCGTCGGTCATTGTGCTGCGCCCACCGCGCCGTGAACCGGCCGCGCCTGACTAAGTAGATAAGGGCCGCACGCCAGCTGCGGGCTGTGGCCGCTCGGTCGCTGGTGTATTCGGGGAATCACGCGCCCTTGTGCAGAAGGCACCACAGAGCCAAGCAGGCGCCCGGCTGGCGACTGGAACAGCCACAGCCCGGATACCTGATCTGGAGCGCTCCGCACGGCCGCAGCTACGCCGTTGCCCCGGTAGTTACCTGACCTGATGGACAGGCGCAGCCGGTCACGGCCTTGCAGTTGTCATGCGCGCTCACCAGACTCGGCGAATGGCGTGACTGTCCGACATCGTCATCGCCTGCTCTCGTCCGGCCTCGCTAGCCCGGTTCTGGTCGGCGGCACCACGGCGAAGCAGGCACCCGGCTGGCCGAGGATACAATCCGGGGTATTTCAGGTGATGAGGCTGGTTTCTGTGCCAACTGGAGAAGCATGTCCGCCAGATACAAGATCAGCATGACCTTTCCCGTCGGTGAGCAGAGGCTCTTTCAAGCCTGCCTGCAGTCGGTGTCGCGGTGCGGATTCCGCGTCATCACGTCAGACCCGCAGGCCCCGCTGATTCGCGCCAGGGCACAGATGAGCTTCCTGTCGTTGTTCGGCGAGATCATCACGATGTCAGTCGTCGCTGAGGGCACGGTCAATATCGTCAGCTCGACCCGCGGGATGCAGCTGCTGGACTACGGAAAGAACAAACGCAACGTCAGGGCGTTGTCTGCCGCGCTGTCGCGATCCCTATCCGATGAGCCGACAGGACCGCCTGGCGCCTGAGGGCTGAGCGTTGAGGGTTGAGGGTTGAGGGCCGAGGGTTGCCCGCTTTGACGGACAGAGCTGATGGCTTGGTCAGGAGGAACTGCTAGGCGGAGATGCGCAGACGCATGACCCAGCGCCACTTGGCGATGCGACGGTCGCGGACGAATCCGAGCTCTTCGAAGAGGCTTTCTGGCCCGGTATGCAGGTAGGCGCCACGTTGCGGATCACGTCCAGCCACCTGCTCGGGGTAAGCCTCGACCAAGCCTCCGCCAGCATGGGCTATCGCGGCCAGCACCGCGGCAACTCCGGCCCGCGCCACGCCGTTGCGGCGGGACCCGGGACCGGTGAACAAGCAGCCGATCCGCCAGTCGGGCAACTCGGCTAGACCCTTCTCATAAGCCTTGTGGTTCTTGATGCTAGCCACCTCGGCGGGTGGCCCGTACTGACACCAGCCCACGCAGCGATCGTCACGATAGACCAGCATCTGGTGGATGGTGCCGTTGTTCACATGAGCTAGCTTGGCCTCGCGGTTGCCTGCCGCGGTGCTGTCCTTGCTGATTCCCTCGGGATGAAAGCCGATACACCAGCAGCCACCCCAGACACCATTGTTCGCCTCCACCAGTGCGGCGAAGTCGTTCCAGGTGTCGGGCGTGAGCAGACGCGTCGTGTACTGGGTCACAGCCGATGTCACAATCCTGCTCTCCTGTAAATCCTTCGCGATCTGGCCGTCGGACCGGTCGGCGCGCTGGCAGGGATGTCCGTCAAAGCGGGTCAGGCTCATTCCGCGGCTAGCTCTCGGGCGATCCGCTGACCGCGTTCAGCAGCCTGGCGAGCCTGCCTCGCACATCGCCGAGACGGAGTTGACCCGCCTGGCCCGCCTGGCCCGCCTGGCCTGCCTGGCCTGCCGGATCTGGCCGGCGCCGTGGCCAGGCACCGGCGTAGTCCTGCTCGGCGACGGCCAGGGTCACCAGGTGCTGCGCTCCGTCGAAGGACACCGGGTCCAGGTCAGGCCGGACGGCGAGCGACTCATGGGCCAGACTGTCCAGCTCGTCGTCGCCGCGGTCGAGCGCGAGAATCGACGCTCCGGCCTTCCGTGCGTCGGCGACTCGCTCGAGCAACTCGTCCGGCGCCGGGTCTGAGCCGACGACCAGGAGGGTCTCAGACCGGCCGGCCTGCTGGATCCGCTCGATGCCGACCCGCAGGTGCGGCGGCGCACCGGGCGGTGGTGCCCACCGGACCAGCGTCGGGGCCAGCTCGGGCAGCCCGGCGAGCCTGCTCTCGTCGGCCAGATGCGCTGTCATGTGCCAGGGCTCGACCGTCGGCGTGCCGACGATCAGCAGCCCGTGCGGCGTCTTGGAGCGCCCCCGCAGCGCGGTCGCGAAGTTCCTGGTGCGCTCCAGCCAGCCAGACGAGGCGAGCAGCATCCGCAGTGCCTCAACCTGGGATGTATTCACGAAATTCAATGCTGCCCGAAAGAACGGCGGAGCGCAGTAGCTGGCCGATATCCGGCGGCGTCACTGGCCGAGCATGTGATGGCGATCGAGCACGCAGGGGAGCTCGGCAGGCCTGGCCGGTCGCCTGGGACGGCCTGGTCGGCCGGACGGAATCCGGCCTTGGCCAGCACCCTGACCGACCGGGCGTTCGCGGCGTCCGGACTGGCGACGACCCGCTCGAGCTGGGGGCAGGCAGGGAGCACCTCCTTCAGCAGGTACGCCCAGATCAGCTGGGGGCCGAGTCCGACACCGGTGAGCCGGGCCAGGCCGATGGCGAAATCCAGTCCGGCGGAGGTCGGCGGGTCCCCGAGCGGGTAGTGCTGGATGAAACCGCAGGGCTGGCCGTCGGTTAGCACGACGTGCACCCGCACGGCGGTCCTGCCGTCGATCCGGGGGCCGTATTTCCGCTCGGCGGCCGCCAGGTCCAGGTTCTCAGGGAACCAGCGGACCGCGTGCGCCGCCCGCTGCCAGCGAATCAGGTCCGGCAGGTCAGCGCGGGTCAGCGGGCGGAACGTGACGTCGTGCCGGGGAACGGCATCGGCCGCGGCCAGCCCGGCGGTCGCGCTGGCGGGGCGGCAGCGGCTCAGCGCCTCCGCCGCCGACACCCAGCGGAACTGGTCGTGCTCCGCGTCCAGCCGGACCCGGGTGCGGGCCGGAACCTCCGCCAGCAGGACCGCCCACGGGCCAGACAGGTCGACCGGAACCGGCTCGGCGTCAGTAATGCCCGACTCCTCGGCAAGTTCCCGCAGCGCGCCAGCCAGCACCGGTTCGCCAGGCAGCCGAGCACCCGATGGCGGAGTCCAGGCCCAGTCACCGTCGTAATCCGGTCCTCGGTGGGCTCGGTGCAGCAGCAGGTATTCGCGGCCACCCTGCCCGTCCGGGCGCCGCACGACAATGGCCGCGCCATGCGGATCGTCGGCGGCGACCGGCAGGCCGTCCCAGGTCAGCTCCGGACGAGCTCGCGCCCGCCGTCTCTGCTGCACCTCGCCTCCTGGGTCATGCCGGCCGGACTAGTCCGTGCCAGGCTAGAGCCACCGAAAGGCCAGGGCCAGCGAAAGGTCAGGATCGCCTGATAGTTCCGAGGCCCGGGTGCGGCAGATCAGCGGTAGCTGTACTCCGGCGTCGGATACTCGCCCGCGACGACCTCGTCGGCGAAGGCGCGCGCGGCCTGACCGAGCAGGCCGGCGACGTCGGCATAGCGCTTGGCGAACTTGGGCACTTTCGGCGTCAGGCCCGCCATGTCCTGCCAGACCAGCACCTGGGCGTCGCAATCTGGTCCCGCGCCGATCCCGATCGTGGGTATGGCCAGCGCCCGGGTCACCCGCGCGGCCAGCTCAGCCGGCACGCACTCGAGCACGACGGCGAACGCGCCCGCCGCCTCCAGCGACTTCGCGTCCTGCATCAGCTGCTCGCCGCCCTCACCGCGACCCTGCACCCGGTAGCCGCCGAACGCGTTGACCGACTGGGGCGTCAGGCCCAGGTGGGCCATCACGGGGATGCCCGCCGACACGAGTTCCTCGACGCACCGCAGGACCCGGTGGCCGCCTTCCAGCTTGACCGCCTGGGCGCCGGTTTCCTTCAGGAACCTGACCGCCGTCTGCATCGCCGTCTCCACCGAGACCTGATACGAGCCGAACGGCAGGTCGGCGACCACCAGTGCCCGCCTGGTGCCGCGCACGACCGCGGCGGTCAGCGGAATGAGGTCGTCGACCGTCACGGGGATGGTGCTGTCGTGGCCATAGACGACCATGGCCGCGGAGTCTCCGACCAGGAGAACGGGGATTCCGGCCTCGTCGAAGACGCGTGCGGTAAGGGCGTCGTAGGCGGTGAGCATGGGCCACTTCTCGGCCCGTGCCTTCGCCGCGGCCAGGTCGCGCACGGTTATCCGGCGCGTGCTGGCCCCGCCGTACAGCGACTCCTGCTCGCCGGTCCGCGCGGTGGTCGCGGCCTCGGGCTTGCTTGTCTCAGAGCTGCGGACCTGGGCAGCGCTCATCGTGATCCTCCATGTCTCGTGGCGCCACGCTGGCGTCCCCGGACGCTTCGATGATGACATGCGATGACTTCTAACGGTAGGGCAGACGGGCTTGTCATCGGTGCAGTGCGCGCTGGTCATCCGGTCGCGGCCACTGGTACTCAGCACCTTTATTACGATACGATGTCGTTTCGTATCGAAAACCGGTGGTGGCCGGCCGCGTGCAGATGGGCGTTTCCCCTAGATGATTTCTGACCGGCGCAAGTGGGTCGTGCTCGGCGTTCTCATCATCAGCCTGGTCGCGATCGTGCTCGACAACACGGTGCTGAACGTCGCGCTGAAAACGATCTCCGAGCCGAGGGCGGGCCTCGGCGCGACCCAAAGCCAGCTCGAGTGGGCGATCAACTCCTACACGCTGGTCTTCGCCGGGCTGCTGTTCACCTTCGGCGTGATCGGTGACCGGGTGGGCCGCAAGCGGATGCTGATCATCGGCATGATCCTGTTCGGGATCTCCTCGCTGATCTGCTCGTACGCGCAGACCCCGGCGGAGCTCATCTGGGCCCGGGCGGCGATGGGCCTCGGCGGCGCCGCGGTGATGCCGCAGACTTTGTCCATCATCACCAACGTGTTCGACCCGGGGGAGCGGCCGCGGGCCATCGGCATCTGGGCCTCGGCGGTGGGCGTGGCGATCGCGATCGGCCCGGTGACCGGAGGCGTGCTGCTCGATCATTTCTGGTGGGGCTCGGTCTTCCTGATCAACGTGCCGCTGACGGCCATCGGGGTGACGGCGATCGTCCTCCTCGTGCCGGAATCGAAGAGCTCGTCTCCCGGCCGGATCGACTACCTCGGCGTGCTGCTGTCCGTCGTCGGCCTGGTGCTGCTCGTCTACGGGATCATCCGAGGCGGCGACGCGGGCTCATGGCTCGAGCCCGGGGTCGTCGGCCCGATCGCGGCCGGGCTGGCGGTACTGACGGTATTCTGCGTGCACGAGTCGAGAACTGAGTATCCGTCGCTCGACGTCCGGTTGTTCCGCGACCCCCGGCTGTCGTCGGCTGCGGCGGCGATCGGGTTGAACTTCTTCGCCATGGCGGGCGTGTACTTCTTCATGAGCTTTTACCTGCAGAACGTGCGCGGGTACAGCCCTCTGCACGCCGGCCTGCTGACGACGCCCGTGGCCATGGGCCAGCTGATCGCGTCTAACAAGAGCGCCAGCCTGGTCAGGCGTTTCGGCGCGAAGGCGATCGCGACGGGCGGCCTGGCCGTCGTGACCGGCGCGCTGATCGGATATCACTCCCTGACGCTGACGACGCCCGTCGCCGCCCTTGAGTGCATCTTCTTCCTCCAGGGTGCCGGCATGGGCATCGTGATGCCCACGGCGACCGAGTCAGTCATGTCGGTGGTGCCGCGCGAGCGCGGCGGCTCGGGGTCAGCGATCACCAATACCTCGCGGCAGGTCGCCGTCGCGCTGGGGGTCGCGGTGCTCGGCTCGATCCTGGCGCAGGCCTACCGGACCAGACTGGCGCCCAGCCTCGGCGCGCTTCCGGCGGCCCGGCGGCTGGCGGCCACCCAGTCCATTGCCGCCACCCAGGCGGCGGCCGGCCACCTCGGCCCCGCAGGTGCCGCGCTGCTGAGGCTCGCCGATCGCTCGTTCGTTCATGCCATGCACGTGACAACCGTGGTGTCCGCGGTGATCGCGGCGACCGGGGCCGTGCTGATCGCGATCTGGATGCCGGGCCTGCGGGCAGCGGCGCAGGCGAGCCGACGCTGATCAGCGGCCAGCGGCTCCCGCGCCCGTGGCCGCATTGATGGAGGACTGAGACCAGACCATGACGTCCGTACAGCTACCGCAGGACCAGGCGCGCCGGGCGGGCCTGCCGCGCAGTGAGCAGGCCGACCGCGCGATCATCGAAGCGGCACTCGACGTGTTCGCCGAGTCCGGGGCCGAGGGCCTGTGCATCGAGAAGGTGGCGGCCAGGGCCGGGGTCGGCAAGGCAACCATCTACCGGCGCTGGCCGGGCAAGGAAGACCTGCTGCTGGCGGCCCTCGCCGCGCTGAAGGCGCCGCTGCCCGAGCCCAGGGGCGAGTCCGTCAGGGATGACCTCGCCGCGCTGGTCGAGGCGATGCGGACCGAGGCGGTGGACCCGCGTCAAGTACGGCAGTTCGCTCTGCTGCTCGGCGAGGGCGGGCGATACCCACGGCTGATCGAGCGGTACGTCGCGGCGGTCGTCGAGCCGCGGCGCGACGTGTTCCGGGCGGTGCTCCGCCGCGGTATCGCGACCGGCGAGCTGCGCGAGGCGACCAATATCGAGATCGCGGTGGACATGCTCACTGGCACGGTCCTCGCCAGGGCCAGGATCGGGCAGGAACGCCAGGATCGCGGCTACGCCCGGCGGGTAGTGGACGAGCTGCTGACCGGGATGGCGTCGCGCTAGGCGAGGAAGCGCCGCGATAGGTTCGGTCCGAGGCACCAGTCAACCGACGGGAGCAGCCATGCGGATGACGAAGCTCGGACATTCCTGCGTCCGGCTGGAACGTGACGGCCAGGCGATCGTGCTCGATCCAGGTGTATGGAGCGGGACGGACTCGCTGGCCGGGGCGAACGCCATCCTGATCACGCACGAGCATGCCGACCACCTCGACACCGGGGTCGTGCGGGCAGCACTGGAGCGCGATGCCGGACTCGAGCTGTGGACCAACGCGCCGGTGGCGGCGCAGTTCGCCGACCTCGGCTCCCGCGTGCACGCCGTCGGCCATGGCGACGCGTTCACGGCCGCAGGTTTCGACGTGCACGTCTACGGCCATGACCACGCGCCGATCCATCCGGACCTGCCGCAGGTACCCAATGTCGGGTTCGCCATCGACGGTCGGCTCTTCCACCCGGGAGACGCGTTTACGATCCCCGCCGAGCCGGTCGAGACGCTCCTGCTGCCGATCAGCGCCCCGTGGCTGAAGACATCGGAGATGATCGACTACGCGCGCGCCGTGCAGCCGAGGATCAGCTACGCCGTCCACGACGAGCTGCTGAACGCGAACGGCATCAACCTGATCGCTCAGCTGGCCGGGATGCTGCTCGGCGGATCGGGCGAGGGCGGCTACGCCCGGCTCGAGCCGGGCGCCAGCGTCGAGATCTAGGGCCGCCCGCTATCCCGTCTGCACGACGTTCGAGCCGACGATCTGGCCGTCTTGCACGGTGTAGTAGCCCGAGTAGTACTTGACGGTGCCGTCGGACTGGTTGGCCGTGAGCTTGAAGTTGACCGTCTCGCCGGAGACACCGGTGATCGTCAGGACATCGTTCGACGTGCCGGCGAAGCCGTCCCTGAAGGTCGTAAAGGACTCCGTGCTCTGCGCCTGGGCGTTCAGCCGGTAGGCGATGTGGTACTGGTGCGCGTTGATGGCGTTGTAGTAGTCGGTCACGACCGTGCCCGGGCTGCTGACCGCCGGCGCCGAGCTAGCCGGGCTGGACCTGGCCGGGCTGGACGGGGGCTGACTCGACGAGCCGGCCGAGCTGTGCCGGCCGCTGACCGTGGCCGGAGAGGTCGGCCCGGTCTGCGGGCTGCCGTTGCCGCGCAGGTGGAGCACCAGCAGGCCCGCTCCGGCCAGGATCACGATGACGACCAGGCCCACGGCCACGGGCAGGACCCAGCCGCCGCGGCGCGGCGCCGGCCGCGGCGGGCCCGTCTGGTAGCCGGAGCCGCCCGGCCACAGCTGGTGGGTCTGCCCCGGCGGCCCGTAGCCGGCGGGCGGGCTGTGGCCGCCGGGCGAGCCGTAGCCGCCGGGCTCGCCGCCGTAGCCAGCGGACGGGTTGTACCCGCCGGGCGGGCTGTACCCGGAGCCGGCTGGGTACTGGTCGTGCGCCGTCGGTCGCGGCGGGGGACTGGCGGCGCCTGGCCCGCTGACGGCACGCACCCCCTCGGTGATGGTGGCCTCGCCGGGAGGCAGCGGCGCGACCGGCGGAGTCATGGGGCCGGCCGCGGCAACGGCGCCCATCGCCAGCTCGGTGGCGGCCGGATCCGGCCGCACCGCGCCCGCCAGCTCGGTCGGCATACCCGGACCGGGACGGGCCGACGAGCAGGCGGCGCGCAGCTGAGCGGCGAACTCCAGGCAGCTGGCCTGCCGGTTCTCGGGCGACTTGGCGAGCGCCCGGGCGAGCACCTCGTCCACCGCGGGTGGCAGGTCGGGTCGCAGCTGGCACGCGGACGGCGGCGGCGCGGATACCTGCGCCCACATCACCGCCAGATCCTGGTCGCGCTGGAAGGGCGGCCGGCCGGTCAGCATCTCGAACGCCGCGCAGGCCAGCGCGTACAGGTCCGTCCGGCCGTCGATGGGCCGGCCCTCGACCTGCTCGGGCGACATGTAGTCGATGGTGCCGAGGAACTGCCCGGTGCCGGTCAGGCTCACCGCGGCGACGGAGAGCTTGCTCAGCCCGAAGTCCGACAGGTACACGTGATCGGGCGCGCTGCCGGTGCCGATGGTGCCGAGCAGCATGTTGGCGGGCTTGACGTCCCGGTGGACCAGGCCCTGCGCGTGCGCGGCGTCCAGTGCCGACGCGACCTGGGTCACGATGTTCACAACCCGGGAGGGCCGCAGCGTTCCCTCGTGGTCGATCAGCGCCCGCACGTCGCGCCCGGCGACGTAGCGCATCGCGATGAACAGGACGCCGTCTGCCTCGCCGGCCTCGAACACCGGGATGATGTTCGGGTGGTCGACGGAAGCACCCGAGCGCGACTCCCTGATGAACCGCTGCCGGAAGGCGGCATCCCTGGTCAGCTCGGGCGCGAGCACCTTCAGCGCGACCTGGCGGTCGAGCCGCACGTCGGCAGCGCGGTACACGACGGCCATCCCGCCGCGTCCGATCAGCTCCTTGACCTGATAGCCGGCAATCCGTGCCCCGGCGGGAAAGTCGCCGATCGCCGGCCGATTCTCGCCGCTCACTAGCTGCCTCCGAAACCATGCCCCTGCCCGGTCATCGCCCGCTCTGGCGGTGACGCGAGCCCGTGCCGAATTGTCGGCCTATTTTGGCCAGTCACAAGGACTGTCCAAGTATCCGGCCTTCTGGCCGCCCGCTCAACTCGCCGGACGGCCAGGCTACCGGGGGAAGGGCTCGCGCCAGCGGCTGGTGATCGGCAGGCGGCGGTCCCGGCCGAAGTTCTTAGCCGAGATCTTCGGCCCGGGCGGATACTGCCTGCGCTTGTACTCGGCCCGGTCGACCAGCGCGATCACCCGCTCGACCAGCGCCGGATCATGGCCCGCCGCGACTAGCTCGGCGGCGCCCAGGTCCTTCTCCACGTAGTCGTCCAGGAGCGGATCAAGCACCGAGTAGTCCGGCAGCGAGTCAGTATCGAGCTGGCCGGGCCGCAGCTCAGCGCTCGGCGGCTTGGTGATCGAGCTCTCCGGGATCGGCTCGTCGGCGCCAGCCCGGGCGGCCTGGTCGTTGCGCCATCTGGACAGCTCCCAGACGAGCGTCTTGGGCACGTCCTTGATCGGCCCGAAGCCGCCCGCGGAGTCACCGTAAAGCGTGGAGTAGCCGGTCGCCAGCTCGCTCTTGTTACCCGTCGTCAGTACCAGGTGGCCCTCGGCGTTGGACAGCGACATCAGCACCATGCCCCGCACCCGGGCCTGCAGGTTCTCGCCCGCCAGCCCGGTCAGGTCGAGCTGATCGTCGAACGCCCCGACCATCGGCGCGATCGGCACCGTCCGGCCCCGCAGTCCCTGCCGCTTGACTAGGTCCTCGGCGTCGGCGACCGAGTGACCGGAGGAGTACTCGCTGGGCAGCAGCACGACATGGACCCGGTCAGGACCGATCGCGTCGGCGGCGATCGTGGCCGTCAGTGCGGAGTCGATGCCACCGGACAAGCCGAGTATCACGGTCCGGAACCCGTTCTTGCGCACGTAGTCACGCACGCCGGTGACCAGCGCCGCGTACACCTCGGCCAGCTCGCTCAGCCGGGGCCAGACTGGCCCGTCAGCGACTGGCCCGTCGGCGAACTCGGCCGGCCCTGGCTCGCGAGGCCGGCTAGGAAGTTCCAGCCGCCGGATCGTCATCGTCGTGCCGTCGCGGGCGTCGGCCGGCGCGTCGCCGAGCGCCGCGGCCCCGGCCTGCCGGACCTCGACATCGGTGACGACCAGCGCTTCGGAGAACTGGGGGCCGCGCGCCAGGACCGCGCCGGCCGTGTCGACGATGATGGAGTCGCCGTCGAACACGAGCTCGTCCTGGCCGCCGACCATGTTGACGTAAGCCAGCGGCGCCCCGGCCTCGGCGGCGCGGCGGCGGCACAGCTCCAGCCTGGCATCGGCTTTGCCGCGCTCGTACGGCGAGGCGTTCGGCACCACCAGCAGCGATGCCCCGGCCTGCCGGGCAACCGCGACCGGACCGCCGTCCTGCCATAGGTCCTCGCAGATCGCCACGGCCACGTCGACGGGCTCGCCAGATCTCGCCGCGAGCCGTACGACCGGCAGCACGTCGCCCGGGACGAAGTACCGGTACTCGTCGAAGACGCCGTAATTCGGCAGGTGGTGCTTGGCCGACGTGACGACGACGGAGCCCGCGTGCAGCACGGCCGCCGCATCCCGCGGGGCGCCCGCCGGCAGCCCGATCCTGGGCGCCAGGCCCGCGTGGCGGTCGAGGTACCCGGTGACCACGGCGATTGCGCCGAGACCGGCATCGGCCAGCTCGGCGGCGGTCCGGCGGAGGGTCCCGATGGATGCCTCGACGAACGAGGCTCGCAGCGCAAGATCCTCGACCGGGTAGCCGGTCAGCATCATCTCGGGAAACACGACCACCGTTGCTCCCGCTGCGGCAGCCCGGCGTGTCCACTCGATGATGCCGGCCGCGTTCTGGTCGAGGTCACCGACGGTGGCGTTGGCTTGCGCAAGGGCGATCCGAAGCTGAGGCACCAGATCAGCTTAGGACGTGAATCGGGCCAGCCGGCGGGTCGCGTTACCGGCCGGAAACACGGACCGGGCAGACTGGCCACGTGGACAGGCAGGAAGAGTTCGTACTCCATACGCTCGAAGAGCGCGACATCCGGTTCGTCCGGCTGTGGTTTACCGACGTGCTCGGCTACCTCAAGTCGGTGGCGGTCGCCCCGGCCGAGCTTGAGGGCGCGTTCGCCGAGGGGATCGGCTTCGACGGCTCGGCGGTCGAGGGGTTCTCCCGGGTCTACGAGGCCGACATGATCGCCAGGCCCGACCCGTCGACGTTCCAGCTGATGCCGCTGCGCGACGACGCGGCCGGCGTCGGGCGGATGTTCTGCGACATCCTGATGCCCGACGGCTCGCCGTCGCACGCCGATCCGCGGTACGTGCTCAAGCGCGCGCTGGCCAAGGCCGCCAGCCTGGGCTTCACCTTCTACACCCACCCGGAGATCGAGTTCTTCCTGCTCCGGGAGCGGCCGGAGGCGGGAGCCAAGCCGAGGCCGATCGACCAGGGCGGTTACTTCGACCACACCCCGCATAGCATCGCGCACGACTTTCGCAAGTCGGCGATCACGATGCTGGAGAACATGGGCATTTCGGTGGAGTTCAGCCACCACGAGGGGGCGCCCGGCCAGCAGGAGATCGACCTGCGCTACGCCGACGCGCTCAGCACCGCCGACAACATCATGTCGTTCCGGCTCGCGATGAAGGAAGTCGCGCTCGAGCAGGGCGTCTACGCGACGTTCATGCCCAAGCCCTTCACCGAGTTCCCGGGCTCGGGCATGCATACCCACATGTCGCTGTTCGAGGGCGACCGGAACGTGTTCCACGACCCGGGCGGGGAGTTCCAGATTTCCAAGGTCGGCCGCTCGTTCATCGCCGGCCTGCTGGCCCACGCCGCCGAGATCACCGCGGTGTGCAACCAGTGGGTGAACTCCTACAAGCGGCTCTGGGGCGGTGCCGAGCGGATCGCCGGAGCGGGCGGCGAGGCCCCGGCCTACATCTGCTGGGGGCATAACAACCGGTCGGCGCTGATCAGGGTTCCGATGTACAAGCCTAAGAAGGGGAACGCGACCAGGATCGAGTTCCGCTCGCTTGACCCGGCGTGCAACCCGTACCTGGCCTTCGCCGTGATCCTGGCCGCCGGGCTGAAGGGGATCGAAGAGGACTACCAGCTTCCGCCCGGCGCCGAGGACGACGTCTGGGCGCTGACCCCGGCCGAGCGCCGGGCGCTCGGCATCGCGCCGCTGCCGCAGAGCCTGTCGGACGCCTGCAACGTCATGCAGACCAGCGAGCTGGTCGCGGAGACGCTGGGCGAGCACGTGTTCGACTTCTTCCTGCGGAACAAGCGCGAGGAATGGCAGGAATACCGCCGCCAGGTCACCGAGTTCGAGCTCGAGCGGTATCTGTCCTCGCTGTAGAGCACCGGCCGTAACATGCTGGGCGTGACGATCGCAGCGGAGTGGAGCCAGATCCTGCGCGAGAACGCGGCCGCTTACGCCCGCGTCGCGATGGACAACATCGGCCGGGAATTCCCTAACGGCATTTACCACACGATGAGCGCGCCGGGCGATTTCCCCGGCCGCCCGCGGGACCGCAACCCGGTGTTCTACGGCAGCTACGACTGGCACTCGTGCGTGGAGATGCACTGGCTGCTGATCCGGCTGCTGCGGACCGCGGCTGACGCGGTGCCGGCCGACGAGATCCGGGCCACGCTCGAGCGGCAGTTCGCACCGGAGGCACTGGCCGCGGAGGCCGCGTATGTCGCGGGGCCCGACAGCCCGGGGCGCTATGGCTGGGGGTGGGCGCTGGCCCTGGTTCACGAAGCATCCGCGCTGGCCGGGCCCGTGGCGCCCGGGGCGAGCGGGGCGGCCGACCCGGATGCCGGGCGCTGGGCGGCCGCCCTGGCCCCGCTGGCCGCCGCCGTCACCGGCCAGTTCCTGGACTGGCTGCCCAGAGCCACCTACCCGGTCCGTTACGGCGTGCATCCGAACACCGCGTTCGCGCTGTCCCGGTCCCTGCCGCACGCCCGCGACCTGGCCGCGGCCGGCGACCCGGCGCTGGCCGACGCGATCGGGGCCGCCGCCACCGGGTGGTACTCCGGCGACGCGGACTACCCGGCCGCCTGGGAGCCGTCGGGAGCGGACTTCCTGTCGCCGGCGCTGACCGAGGCCGAGCTGATGGCCCTGCTGCTGCCGGACGGCCGGTTCGCCGGCTGGCTCGACGCGTTCCTGCCCGGCATCGCGAGCGGCGAGCCCCCGGCCCTGTTCGAGCCGGCCGTCGTCTCCGACGCCAGCGACGGTCAGATCGCGCACCTGCACGGGCTGAACGCGAGCCGGGCCTGGTGCTGGCGCCGGATCGCCGGCCGCCTCCCGGACACGGACCCGCGGATCGAGCCGGCCCTGGCTGCGGCGCGCCGGCATGCCGCCGCGGCCCTGCCGCACGTGGTCGGCGACCACTACAACGTGGAGCACTGGCTCGCCGCCTACGCGGTACTGCTACTGACCTGAACGGCACTGAGCTGGCCGACGCTGAGCTGGCCGGCGCTGACCTGAACGGTACTGAGCTGGCCGGTGCTGGCCTGGCCGGGTGCTGACGTGGCCGGGCTCGCTCGCTACGGTGCAGGGGTGAGCATGCCGAGGGCAGTGACGGTAGCCGGACGGCTCGCCGCGCTCGGGTTCGCCGACACGGCCGGCGCTCAGCGGCTGCTTTCCGGTGACCTGCACCTCGATCCGCTCGGCGACGATGCTCAGCTCGTGGCCGCGCTGGCGGCCGCGCCCGACCCTGACCTGGCGCTGGCCGGGCTGGCCAGGCTGGGGCCGGACGACCAGCTGCTCGACGGGCTGCGCTCCGACCCCGCGCTGCGGGCCAGGCTGGCCGCGGTGCTCGGCACCAGCACGGCGCTCGCCGATCACCTCCGCCGCTATCCGGGCGACTGGCGGCTGCTCAGCGGGCCCGGCGCTGACCAGGCACCCGGCGCCGACGAGCTCCGCGCCGATCTGGCCGGCGCGGAGCAGCCCGGCCAGCTCCGGGTCGCCTACCGGCGGCGGCTGCTGCGACTGGCCGCCCGCGACCTGACCGGCGTCACCGCCATCGACGACGTGATGGCCGAGCTGGCCGACCTGGCCGGCGCCGCCCTCGAGGCGGCCCTGGCGATCGCGACCGCCCGGCTGCCGCCGGATGCGCCTGCCTGCCGGCTCGCGGTCATCGCGATGGGCAAGTGCGGAGCGCGCGAGCTGAACTACTCGAGCGACGTCGACGTGATCTTCGTGGCGGAGCCCGCCGGGGCGGGTGACGAGACCGGCGCATTGCGCACCGCGGCCCAGCTGGCCAGCGCGATGATCCGGGTGTGCTCCGAGCCCGGGCCCGAGGGCAGCCTGTTCCCGGTCGATGCCAACCTGCGCCCGGAAGGGCGCAGCGGCCCGCTGGTGCGAACCCTGGCCAGTCACCTCGCTTACTACCAGCGCTGGGCCAAGACGTGGGAGTTCCAGGCGCTGCTCAAGGCCAGGCCGGTGGCCGGAGACCGCAGGCTCGGCCAGGACTACCTGGCCGAACTTGAGCCCCTGGTCTGGCACGCGGCACAGCGGGACGACTTCGTCGCCGACGTCCAGGCGATGCGGCGGCGGGTCGTCGCCAGCCTGCCGGCCAGCGCAGCCGGGCGCGAGATCAAGCTCGGCCCTGGCGGCCTGCGGGACATCGAGTTCGCCGTCCAGCTGCTCCAGCTCGTGCACGGCCGGGGCGACGAGACGCTGCGGGATCCTGCCACCTTGCCCGCGCTCGCCGCTTTGGCCGACGGCGGGTTCGTGGGCCGGCAGGACGCCGCGAGCATGGCCCAGGCCTACCGGTTCCTGCGGGTCGTCGAGCACCTGCTCCAGCTGCGGCAGCTGAGGCGGACGCACTCGCTGCCGACCGACCCCGCGATCCTGCGCCAGGTCGGGCGGGCGGTGCGCGCCATGCGGTATGCCGACCCGGAGCTGGCCGGGCTCGCCGCGCAGCTGCCCGACGAGTCCGCGGACCCGGCGGAGCAGCTCATGACCCGGTGGCGGCAGCACGCGGCCGCCGCCAGGCAGCTGCATGAGAAGCTCTTCTACCGCCCGCTGCTCGACGCGGTCGCCCGCCTGCCCGACGACGCGATCAGGCTGACCTCGCAGTCCGCGACCGAGCGGCTCGAGGCACTCGGCTACGCCGACCCGGCCGGGGCGCTCCGCCACATCAGCGCGCTGACGACCGGCTTCTCGCGCAAGGCCGCGATCCAGCGCACGCTGCTGCCCGCGATGCTGGGCTGGTTCGCCGACGCGCCGCGGCCGGACGCGGGCCTGCTCGCGTTCCGGCAGGTCAGCGAGGCACTCGGGCGGTCGCCCTGGTACCTGCGGCTGCTGCGTGACGACACCAATGTCGCCTGGCGGATGGCCAGGCTGCTTGCCTCCGGCCGGTACGCCACCGACCTGCTGCTCCGCGCACCGGACGCGGTCGCCATGCTGGCCGACGACGACCTGCTCGCGCCCCGGCCGCCGGCCAGCCTGCGCGGCGAGGCCGACGCGACGGTGCGCAGGCACGCGCAGACGGCCGACCGGGACGGAGCGGCCGCGCCCCTGCTCGCCCTGCGGCGCCGGGAGCTGTTCCGCACCGCCGCCGCCGACCTGCTGGGCGAGGTGGACTGCCTGCAGGTGGCTGCGGCGCTCGGCACCGTGACGGCGGTGACCGTGGCGGGCGCGCTGCAGGTGGCCAGCGACACGGTCGGGCGCGCTGCGGGCGGCCTGCCGGCCAGGATCTGCGTCGTCGCGATGGGCCGGTTCGGCGGGCACGAGATGAGCTACGCCAGCGACGCCGATGTCCTGTTCGTGTTCGAGCCGGTTCCGGGCGCCGACGAGCAGGCGGCCGCGACGGCCGCGCACGCGGTGGCGGAGGAACTGCGCCGCCTGCTCGGCCGGCCAGGGCCCGACCCGCCGCTGCGGGTCGACGCGGACCTGCGGCCCGAGGGCAGGCAGGGCCCGCTGGTGCGGACGCTCGGCGCGTACCGGGCCTACTACGGCCGCTGGGCTCAGCCGTGGGAGGTTCAGGCGCTGCTGCGGGCCGATCCGGTCGCCGGGGACAGCGCGCTGTGCGAGGCGTTTGCGGCGCTCGCCGACGAGGTCCGCTATCCCGCCGGGGGGATCGCCGATGCTTCTGTTCGGGAAATAAAGAGAATTAAGGCCAGAATGGAAGCAGAACGGATGCCCCGGGGTGTCGACCCGGCCCGGCACGTCAAGCTGGGCCCTGGCGGGCTGTCGGACGCCGAGTGGGTGGCCCAGCTGCTCCAGCTCCGGCACGCCGGAGCCGTGCCCGCGCTGCGGACGACCCAGACGCTCGCGGCGCTGGCCGCCGCGCGCGAGGCCGGACTGCTGGCGACGGGCGACGCCGCCGCGCTGAGCACGTCCTGGCTGCTCGCCACCAGGATCAGGAACGCGGTCACGCTGGCCACCGGTCGTGCCTCCGACGTGGTGCCGACCGGTCAGCCCGAGCTGGCCGGCACCGCCCGGCTGCTCGGCTACGCGCCGGACGCGTCGCAGGATCTGGACCAGGACTGGCGCCGGGCCGCCCGCCGGGCCAGGACCGTGATGGAACGCGTCTTCTACGGCTGATACCCCGGTAGGGGGCAGCTTCCTTCCCTGGGTGCGCGCGAGCACTCGCCACGTCCGTGCATGCTGGTGAGGTGACCAGTACGGCTTCGCGGCGCCCGGGCCAGCTAGCCGCGGGCAAACTAGCGGGCGAGCCAGCCGCGGGCAAGCTAGCGGGCGAGCCAGCCGCGGTCGAGCCAGCGGCCGGGGCGCCTGGCCGGGCCGCAGTCCCGCGCGTCCTGGCCCGGCACGCTGGTCGAGCGGGCGATCGCGCTGATCGCGGCGGATTACCGCCGGCCAGCGGGGCCGATCGTGATGGCCGTGGTGCTCACGCTGGCTGCCGTGCTGGAGTCAGGTCGCGCGGCCGGCCCGATCAGCCCCAGCGTTGCGCTGGTCCTCGGCCTGCTCAGCACCGCCCCGATCGCCGTGATCAGGAGATTCCCGCTGCCGGCCATATCCGTCGTGCTGACGGCGGGCGCGGCCTTCATCGTGTTCGGCCGGCTGTCCTGGTCGGTCGCGGCGGTCACCGGGTGGCTGATCGCGCTGGCGGCGTGCCCGGTCATGCTGGCCCGGCGGCCGGCCATCCTGGCGGTCGCCCTCACCGAGGTCGCCGTGCTGCTCGGCACCGCGGGCATCCGCGGGAACGCGACGCCGTGGGACGCGACGGCCGCCGAGGCGCTGGCCGTCATCGCGGCCTGGGGCGCGGGGGAGATGCTGCGGGCCAGGCGGCAGTCGGCGATCTGGAAGGCCGAGGCCGCCGAGCGGCTCAGACGGCTGAGCGAGCGGGACGCGGTCGCTCGCGAGCGAGCCAGCATCGCCCGCGAGCTGCATGACGTGGTCGCGCACCACGTCTCCATGATCGCCGTCCGGGCCGCGACCGCTCCCTATGCGGTGCCTGACCTGCCCGGGCCAGGTCAGGCCGCGTTCGCCGAGATCGCCGACGAGGCGCGGGCGGCCCTGACCGAGCTGCGCGTGGCGCTGGGCGTGCTGCGCTCGCCCGACGGCGGATCGGAAGCGGCGCCGCAGCCGCGGATCGCCGACCTCGACGCGCTGCTGAGCCGCGTGGCGGGCGCCGGAACGATGGCCACGCTGAGCGTGTCCGGCCAGGTCCGGCCGCTAGCTGGCTCGGTCGAGCTGTGCTGCTACCGGATCATCCAGGAGGCGCTGACGAACGCCGGGCGGCACGCGCCGGGCAGCCAGGTCAGGATCGGGCTCTGCTACGGCGCCGACGCGCTGACCGTGCGGATCGGGAACGACGCGCCACCCGGGCCACACGAACCCGGCCGAGGTGAGCACGGATGCGGCGAGGAACCCGGCTACGGCCTGACCGGCCTGCGCGAGCGCGTCTCGATGCTGCGCGGCGAGTTCCGGGCCGGGCCTGACGGCCGGGGCGGGTTCGCCGTCTCCGCCTCGCTGCCCGCACCCGCTCCCGGCGGCGCCGGACCGGAGCCGGCCTGATGCCGGAGACGCTGCGGGTGCTGGTCGCCGACGACCAGGCGGTGGTGCGGATGGGATTCACCGCCATGCTCGACTCGCAGCCCGACATGAGCGTGGTCGGCACGGCCCAGGACGGGCAGCAGGCCGTCCGGATGGCCCGCGAGTTCAGGCCCGACGTGGTGCTGATGGACATCAGGATGCCCGTGCTCGACGGTATCGAGGCGACAAGGCAGCTCAGCCAGGGCGAGGCGGCGCCGAAGGTGCTCGTGCTGACCACCTTCGACCTGGACGACTACGTCTACGACGCGCTCCGGGCCGGGGCCAGCGGGTTCCTGCTCAAGGACGCCACGCCGGAGGAGATCCTGGGCGCGGTCCGAGTCGTCGGCGCGGGGGAGGCCCTGCTCGCGCCGTCGGTGACGCGCAGGCTCATCGCCGAGTTCGCGAGCAGGAACAGGCTCGCCGTCCCCGCCGAGATCGACCGCCTGACGCCGCGCGAGCACGAGGTCCTGCTGCACGTCGCGGCCGGCCTGACGAACGCGGAGATCGCCGGCACCCTGTTCCTCGCCGAGCAGACGGTCAAGTCGCACGTCAGCTCCGTGCTGTTCAAGCTGGAGCTTCGGGACCGGGTGCAGGCCGTCATCCTCGCCTACGAGTCCGGGCTCGTCGTCGCCGGCGGCGCCACCGGGCCTGATCGCCCGGCCGGGTGAGAGCCGGCGCCGGGCCTCGTCAGGTGCGCGGTTCCCAGCTGAAATAGCGGGCCGCCACCAGCAGGCCGCCCAGCCCCCATACGGCTACGACGAGCACGTCAGACCACTGGAAGGCGGTGCCGAGGAAGGCCGCCTGCATGCCGTTCGCGAAGTGCCGGACGGGGAAGATTCTGGCGATCCACAAGATCCACGACGGCGTGCTGTTCCCGAACGGGATGAAGATGCCGGACAGGAACAGCAGCGGGAGGATCGCCGCGTTGACAATCGCCGCCGACGCGTCCGCATTCGGAATCACCGTGGTGATCGCCAGCCCGAGCGCGCAGAACGTGCCCGCGCCGACCAGTAGCACGACGATGAACCGCAGCAGCGTCAGCCCGGTCGGTATGGCGGCGGAGTAGAACAGGCGGCCGAAGGCAACGGTGATGATCACCAGCAGGACGGCGACGAAGACGGCGTGCACGATCCGTGCGGCGAGGAAGGCCGATGCGGGCAGCGGCGTCCCGTTCGTCCGCTTCAGGACGCCGGAGTCGCGCTGGAAGGTCACCGAGATCGCGATGTTGTTGAAGCACGCGGTCACCACGGCGAACGCCGCCATCGACGCCACGTAGTAGGTCGACTGGTTGACCAGGCGGCTGCCGATCGGCACAGTGCCGTGTCCGAGCAGCGTCGTGAAGATGACCAGGAACATGAGCGGGAACGCGAACGTGAAGAACGCCGACACCGGGTTGCGCCAGAACATCTTGTTGACGTAACGGAGCTGCCGCGCCGACATGACCGCCGTGCTCATGATGCCCGCCTCCGGCCGTGCCGCCTGGCCCGGTCGGGCTGCGCCGGGTCCGGCGCCGGCCCGGCCTGCGGTCCGGTTAGCTCCAGGTAGACATCCTCCAGCGAGGGCCGCACGATCTCCAGGTCGGCGAGGCTGACGCCGTGCTCGATGGCCCAGCCGGTCAGCCGGTTCAGGGTCAGCGTGAGGTCATCGGGCACGAGCTCGCTGACGCCGTCGGGCGTCGTCGGGCCAGCCAGATCGGGTGGCGGGGCCTGGCCGGCCGGGAGGCGATACCGTAGCCGGACGGCGGAACGCTGCCCCCGACCCAGGCTGGCGGGCGGGCCCTCGGCCACGATGCGCCCGCCCCTGACCAGTGCCACCCGGTCCGCGAGGTACTGCGCCTCGTCCATGTAGTGGGTGGTCAGCAGCACGGTCTTGCCGAGCGCGGCCAGGTTCTTGACCACGGACCATGCCTCGTGCCTGGCCGACGGATCGAAGCCGGTCGTGGGCTCGTCGAGGAACAGAAGATCGGGATTGCCGGCCAGGGCGATCGCCACGTCCAGGCGGCGCTGCTGGCCGCCCGAGAGCCTGCTCACCCGGGAGTCGCGTTTACCGGCCAGGCCGACCAGCTCGATGACCTCGTCGCTGGGCCGCGGATCGGGGTAGTAGCCGGCGTACATGGTCACGGTCTCGGCGACGGTCAGGTAGCGATCGACGCCGGTGGACTGCAGCACGATGCCGATCAGCGGCTTCAGCTGCCGGCGCTGGGTCGCCGGATCGTAGCCGAGGACGCTGACCGCGCCCGCGTCCCGCCGGCGGTAGCCCTCCAGGATTTCGACGGTGGAGGTCTTGCCCGCGCCGTTGGGCCCGAGGAGGGCGAAGATCTCGCCCCGCTCGACGCGCAGGTCGATGCCGTCCACGGCGAGGGTGTCACCGTAGCGCTTGACCAGTCCCCGGACCTCGATGGCCGCACTGGACTGCATAGCGTCTCCCTCCCCGCCGACCTCCTGGACTGAGAATGGCCCGATCCGGCGCGCAGAGCCAGTGCTCTCGGTCACCTTCTCGGTGCCCGGCCCGGCGCGATCCCGCCCGTTTGCTCGTCGACGCCCCCGGCGCTGGGGCGAATTTCATTATCGCGGAGAGTTGACCGCGTTATCGCCGGAAAACTCGCCGCGATCATGGACGCGCGGGTGCTGCAGGGGGCGGGGGCGGGAAGGTCGTGGCGGGCTGGTTGGCTTGCTGGCCGTGGATGATCTTCTCGCCGCGGCATCCGCGGCGCTCGGGGCCACGCTGACCGATCCGGAGTATCTCGGCGGCAGCGGGCGCTCTGGTGTGGCGCGATGCCTCGTCGCCGGGGGCGGCACCGTGGTCGTCAAGAAGTATCCGGCCACGGCCGAGGGAGCGGAGAGCTTCGCGGCCGAGGCGGCCGGGCTGGCCCTGGCCGCGCAGGCGGGCGCCGGGCCCCGGCTGCTCGCAGCGAGCTCGGCGGCCAGGCTGGTCGTCATGAGCGATCTCGGAAACGTGCCGAGCCTGGCCGACGTCCTGCTGACGGGCTCGGCCGCCGAGGCCGAGACCGCGCTGCTTGACTGGGCGCGTGCCTGCGGCGAGCTCGCCCGGGCCACCGCAGGCCGCCAGCCCGAACTGGCAGAGCTGCGCGCCGCGCACAGCGCCGGTCCCGGGGCGGCCGGGGCGGCCGGGACCGGGCCTGCGGCCGCCGGACCTCCGGCAGGCGGGCCTGCGGCAGGCGGGCCTGCGGCAGGCGGGCCTCCGGCAGGCGGGCCCGCGCACTGGCTGGAACATCGGATCTTCGAGATACCGGCCCTGGTCGCCAACCTGTCGATCCCGGCTCCGGCCCGGCTGGAGACCGACCTGGCCGAGGTGGCCGGGATCGTGCGGCCCGGCCAGCCCGAGGTGTTCTCGCCCGGCGATATCTGCCCGGACAACAACCTGCTCACCGCCGGGGGGATCAGGTTCATCGACTTCGAGAGCGCCGAGTTTCATTCCGTCTTCCTCGACGCCGCCTATCTCCGGATGCCGTTCAGTACCTGCTGGTGCGTCTTCAGACTGCCCGGGAGGGTCGGCCTGGCGGCCGAGGCCGTGTACCGCGACCTGGTCGGCCAGGTCTTTCCTGACCTGGGCCGCGACGAGTACTGGCAGCCGGGCGTCAGGCGCGCGATGGCGGCCTGGACCCTGCACGCGATGACGTACCTGCTTGAGCGCTCGATGGCGGCCGACAAGTCGATGATCGATGACGGCCGGGCCGCGCCGACCGCCCGCCAGCTGCTGCGCTACCGCTGGCGCCGGCTGCTCGCCGAACTCGAGCCGGCCGGCGAGCTGGAGTCGCTGTGCGCGCTGGCCCGCGACCTGCTCACCACGACCGAGAGCTGGCAGGTACGCGAGCTGCCGCTATACCCGGCGTTCCGGTGAACGCCTGGCCGCCGGTCCGGCCGCAGCGAGAAGGCCGATCGGCTCACGCCCAAACGCCTGCGGCAGGCAGCCTCGCGGTGCGATTCTGGGCCGGAACATTGTCAGTAGCCGACCCTAGTGTCGGGCCCATGAACACTATTGAGGACCGGTTAATGGCCGTCGAATCACGCGTCGATCGCCTGGAGACCTGGGCCGGACCGGGCCAGGTCGAGGCGCTCGGCACCAGCCTCACGGCGCTGAGGGCCGACCTGGCCGTCTTCCGCCGGGAAATGCATGTCGAGCTGGGCACTGTCAAAGCCGACGTCAGCACCCTCAAGACCGACGTCAGCACCCTCAAGACCGACGTCAGCACCCTCAAGACCGACGTCAGCACCCTCAAGACCGACGTCGCACCCTCAAGACCGACGTCAGCACCCTCAAGACCGACGTCGCACCTCAAGACCGACGTCGCTGACCTCAAGACCGACGTCGCTGACCTCAAGACCGACGTCGCTGACCTCAAGACCGACGTCGCTGACCTCAAGACCGACGTCGCTGACCTCAAGACCGGCATGGCTGAAGTGCTGCGACGACTGCCGCCACCGCCGGCCGACCGCTAACGGCGCGCTGGACGCTACTGGCGGGACATCTCGGCCCGCGCGATCGCATCAGCGTTGGCCGCCTCGGCCGCGGCGTCGCGCGCCGAGACGATCTGGATGTCCACCCGGTCCAGCGTGCCCTCGAAGGTGAACGGGCTCGCATACCTGTCGCTGACCGGGGATCCGTGATCGTAGCCGACACTCGGCCCGATGCTGGAGACGATGTACATCACGAACGGGATCTCGACCTGGCCGCAGGCCCGGCCGTCGATCACCAGCGCGGCCGTCCCGTGGCCGTCAGGAGCCCGCCTGAACCGGACGCCAGCGACCGAGTTGCCGGTCGGCACCTCAATTGTCGATTGGGCGACATGGTGCTCGCCGAAACAGTTGTAGTCGAAGACGAGCCGGTCGTTCTGGATGAACAGGGACAGGCCCGAGTTCTGGTTGCCGCTCGCGAAGAGCACGCCGCCGGCCCGGCCGGCCGGTCGATCCTGGCGGTCAGGTCCCAGCTGCGGCCGCCGATCCGCGCACCGGCCTGAGCGGGCATCGGCGACATCGGCGGCCGGTACACGTAATGCCGGTCCGGCGGATGCGGAGTGTAATCACGCCGCGCGGCGGCCAGGCCGCCCAGCCCGGCCCTGGCCTTGTCCACCGTGCCCTGCTCGCGGGCCCCGAACAGCTCGATGGTCCGGTCGTCAAGCGGCAGCACGCCATGCTCCCTGGCCTCGCGCCACCACAGGTCGACCAGAGCCGTCAGGCGGGCGGGCTCGGCCCGGGCCAGGTTCACGCACTCGGACCGGTCGGCGGCCACGTGGTAAAGCTCCCAGTCGTCATCGTCGTAGGCAACCCCGGGCGTGTGCCTGGTGACGGCCTTCCAGCCGTCGGCGTAGATCGCGCGGTGGCCCATCATCTCGTAGTACTGCACATCCTTGCGGGACGCCTCGTCACCCGCGGTGAGCGTGTACCGCATCGAGATGCCGGTGACCGGAAGCTGCTCGTATCCGCGATAAACCGCGGGCGGCGTCACGCCGAGGAGGTCGTAGACCATCGGCGCGAGGTCGTTGACGTGATGGAACTGGTCCCGCAGGCCGCCCCGGTCAGGCTCGGCGACGTGCCGCGGCCAGTGCACGATCAGCGGCACGTGCACGCCGCCCTCGTGGGTGTTCTGCTTGTACCACTTGAACGGCGTGTTGCCCGCCTGCGCCCAGCCCCACGGGTAGTTGGTATGGCTGTCCGGGCCGCCGATGTCGTCGATCCTGGCCACCGCGTCGTCCGGTGACTCGATCACGAAGTTGAAGTACTTCCACTCGTGCAGGACACCGAACTGACCGCCCTCCTGGCTCGCGCCGTTGTCGGAGAGCAGCAGCAGCAGCGTGTTGTCGAGCTCACCGAGGTGCTCAAGCGCGGCCACCAGCCTGCCGATCTGGGCGTCAGTGTGATCGAGGAAGGCGGCGAAGGCCTCCTGCAGCCTGGCTGCCAGGCGGCGGTGGTTCTCCGGCATCGTGACCCACTCCTGCACGCCGGGATTGCGCGGCGCGAGTTGCGTTCCGGCTGGAACGAGGCCCATCTGGAGCTGGCGGGTGAACCATGCGTCCCTGGCCGCATCCCAGCCCTCGTCGAACGCGCCGCGGTATTTCGCCAGGTACTCGGCCGGCGCCTGGTGCGGGGCGTGGGTGGCGCCCGGCGCGAGATAGAGGAAGAACGGGCGGTCCGGCCGGATCGACTTCGAGTCGTGCAGGAAGCCGATGGCCCGGTCCACCAGGTCCTCGGTCAGGTGGTATCCCTCTTCGGCGCTCCGCGGCTGGTCCACGGCGTGGTTGTCGTAGACAAGCTCCGGGTGGAACTGGTCGGTCTCGCCGTCGAGGAAGCCGTAGAACCGGTCGAAGCCGCGCGCCAGGGGCCACTGGTCATAGGGACCCGCCGCCGACGCGTCCTCCATCTGGCACAGGTGCCACTTGCCGACCGCGAACGTCGCATACCCCTCGTCGCGCAGCACCTCGGCCATCGTCGCGGCGTGGTTCGAGATGTGACCGCGCATGTTCGGGTAGCCGGTGCTGAAGTTCGCCAGCGACCGCATCCCGACCTCGTGATGGTTCCGGCCGGTCAGCAGGGCCGCCCGGGTGGGCGAGCAGAGCGGCGTGACGTGGAAGTTGGTGTACCGCAGGCCGTCTGCGGCGAGCTTGTCGATGTTGGGCGTGCCGATCGTCGAGCCGTAACAGCCGAGATGGGCGAAGCCGGTGTCGTCGAGCAGGATCACGACCACGTTCGGTGCATCGGTCCCCGGATGCGGCCGGGCCGGCCAGGACGGCTGCGACTCGGCGATGGTATTCCCGATCACCCCGGCGAAGCTGTCCGGCTGTCTCATCGGTGCGGCTCCATCGCTGTCACTGGCTCGGTTCGCTGGTCGCGGCCGGGCCGAGCAGCCGGTGCAGCCCGGTCACCAGCGCGTCGCGCGTCTGCTCCACGGTGTACACGCCATCGACGATGAACCAGTCGATCGTCTCGATCTGAGTCAGCGCGTCAGCCGCCGCGAGGATGGCATCGGCCTGCGCGCCGAACGTGGTTAGCTCGGCCTCGAAGTGCCGTGATAGCTGCACGCGGAGCAGTCCCCGCCGCGCGTGCAGGCCCTCCCTGATGATCTCGCTCGCCGGGGTGGCCCGCATCCGGGTCCGCGCCTGGGCCGCCCTGGCCGCCGGGGCGATCGCCTTATGCAAGCGCAGCCGGGCCGAGACGAACGTCTCGACCCGCTCGTCGAACTGGCCCTCGCCGATCGACTCGAACGAGAACAGCGGGCCGACCTTCTCCAGATGGCGGTCGATCCCGGCGCGGACCAGGTCATCGCTGTCGCTCACGTACCGGTAGACGGACCTGAGCGAGAGACCGGACCGCTGCGCGACCGCCTCGGGACTCGGGCTGAGGTCACCCTCGGTGAAGAGCTCCAGAACGGCGTCGAGGACGGCGAGCCGGTTCCTGTCCCGGCGCGCCGTGCGCCCGTCGACTACCGCTTGTTGTGTCATCGTCTGTGCCAGATTATTGCTGGGTGCCAACCTACTCAAACTTTCAGATGCTGGTCGAAGAACTCGACGATCCGTCGGCGGGCGTCGGCAGCGGACGGCTCGTCGTATCCCATGCCCATGACCGGCCCGGTGATCGCGGTGAAGGCCGCGAAGACCCGGGGCAGGACGGCATCCCGGCCCGCTGCGCCGCGCAGCGTGGCGAGCGGGCCAGGGTGGTCGTTGAGAAACGAGTGGCCGACGCCCGGGTACTCCTTGACATCGTGGTCGACGCCGACCGCCTCGAGCGCGAGGGTGAGCTTGGCCGCCGCTCCGCGAAGGGTGCGGTCCCGCGCACCGTAGCTGCCCACCACCGGGCAGGACTGGCGGAAGAACTCCGGCGCGTTCCTCGGGACCATGCCGTAGTTAGCGCTGGCCGCCTCGAACCCGTGCCCCGGCGCGAGCAGCAGCGCGAAGCCGCCGCCCATGCAGTAGCCGATGACGCCAACGTGCCCGGTGCAGTCCTGCTGGCCGGCCAGCCACGACCGGCACGCCTCAGCCTTGGCGAAGACCTGGCCCTGGCCCGAGGCAAGCTCGCGGAACGTCGACACCAGGCAGTGCAGCTTCCTGCCGGTCGAGTACAGGTCAGGCGCCAGCGCCAGGTAGCCGGCGCCGGCCAGCCACTCCGCCTGGGCGTGCAGGTCGGGGGTCATGCCAAGGGCGTCGTGCAGGACCAGGACCGCGGGCCAGGATCCGCTGCCGGCCGGGCGGGCCAGGAAGCAGCGCATATCGACGCCCGATACCTCGATCCGCACGTCGGTCACGGTGCCTCCGGGGTTGGCCGTTCAGGCGGTTGAATCAGTACCTTCATGCTCGCAGCGGACGGGACGCTTGTCCCGGTAACCGGCGAGTAGAATGACGCGAACGTCGGCCGGGAGCGGCTTGATGGCCTCGCGGACGGTTATGCCTGACACGCGGTGCAGGCGCGGCGCGAGCCACGCGGCGACGAGGCCGGGATCGCGCTTCGCGGTGTCCCGCAGTACCCAGCCGATGGCCTTGCGGATGAAGAACTCCTTCTCCTCCAGCATCGCGTCGGCGTACCCGGCGAACCGCTCGAACGCACCGTCGTCCCGGCGTAGCGGCCGCAGCAGCGCGAGCATGGCCGATCGCCGCAGCCAGAAGTCCGAATCGCGGGCCCAGCGGTCGAGGATGGCAGCCAGCCCGGGGTCGCGGTCGACGAGGCCGCCGACCACGTTGGCGGCCAGCCCGTCGACGAGCGCCCACGTTCGCGAGGTCCTGAGCAGTTCCTCGAGCAGCACCATGTCGGCCGGAACCAGCAGCCGCGCGGTGCGCTCGAGCAGGATGACCGCCGACTGGCGGCACTCATAGAGCGGGCTGGCCCACAGCGCGCGGACCAGGCCGGTCAGCTCGTCATGACCGAGCCCTGGCCGCGCCTTGCACCAGGCCGCGACCATGGCCCGCATTGCGGGCACCGAGACCCCGGCGAACTCGAGGTCGCTTTTCAGGTACGCCTTCTCGCCGACCGCTCGCTCGGCCGTGCCGAGCCCGCGGAGTTCGCGCTCCCACTGCGCCGCGGTCTCCGCTGGCGTGCGCTGGCCTGTGTTCGCGGTCACCGTGCCGACCTTACGGCAGCGCGGGAAGAACCGGCGCGCGGCGGCGGTTGAGCCGGTCGGCAGCGCGCGCCAGCGCGGAACCGAACCAAGCAGCAGGAGGCCGGAGCGTGTTCAACGACCTTGTCCGGCGCCCCGTCATCGTGGCTCCGATGGCCGGCGGCCCGACCACATCCGGCCTGGTCACCGCCGCGGCGCAGGCGGGCGCGATCGGCTTCGTCGCGGCGGGCTACAAGTCCGCCCGCGCGATGCGCGCCGAACTCGACGCCGTGACCGCAGCCACGTCGGAGCCGTTCGGCGTCAACGTCTTCGTCCCCGGCGCTCCCGCCGCCGACACCGCCGCCCTGGCCAGCTACCTAGCGGCCGTGGCGGCGGATGCCAGCGACGTCGGGGCCGAGCCTGGCGATGCGTCCTGGGACGACGATGACTGGGCCGCCAAGATCGCCGACCTGATCGAGCGTCCGGTGCCGATCGTGAGCTTCACGTTCGGCTGCCCCGATCCTGATGTCATCGCCGCGCTGCGGGCCGCCGGCAGCAGCATCTGGGTGACCGTGACCGACCCGCGAGAGGCTGCTCAGGCGGCTGCGGCAGGTGCCGACTGCCTGTGTGTGCAGGGAGCCGAGGCAGGCGCGCATCGCGGCACCTTCGCGAACCCGCCCGGCCTGGCCACGGCCGACGCCGGGGCCGGAAGCGGCTTGCTCGACCTGATCGCGGCCGCCCGCGGGGTCAGCGATCTGCCGCTCGTAGCCGCGGGCGGACTAATGGACGCTGATGCGGTCGCGGGCGTGCTGGCCGCCGGAGCGTCGGCCGCGCAGTGCGGGACAGCGTTCCTGCGGTGCCCGGAGAGCGGAGCGCATCCCGCCTACAAGGCCGCGCTGGCTGATCCGCGTTTCACCGCCACGGCCGTCACCCGCGCCTTCAGCGGCCGCCCGGCGCGCGGGCTGGTGAACAAGTTCATGATCGACCATCAGGACGCGCCAGCGGCCTACCCCGAGATCAACAACGCGACCAGGCCGATCCGGGCGGCCGCCGCGGCCGCCGGGGACACGGACCGGATGAGCCTGTGGGCCGGAACGGGCTACCGCGCGGCCACGACGCGGTGGGCCGGCGAGGTGATCGACCAGCTCTGCCGACAGGTTCACTGACCCGGCCGCTCGCCAGCCGACCCGCGAGCCGGTCGCTGGCGCGCTGGCCGGTCACCCCGCTCTCCGCTCCTATTTAACTAATGTACATTAGTGATAGAATGGTGGCCATGCAGCGAGACGGGGGAGTGCCGCGGGACCGGAAAGTGACCCCGCCCGGCGGAGTGCCGTGGGACGGCGGAGTGCCGCGGGACGACCCGCGCCTCGCCGCCATCTGCGGCCTCGACGATCCCGTGCGCCGGCGGTTGTACGACTACGTCGCCGGCCGCCGCGAGCCGGCCAGCCGGGACGACGCCGCGGCCGCCGCCGGCGTCGGCCGCCCGCTGGCCGCCTATCATCTGGACCGCCTCGTGGGCCTTGGCCTGCTGACCGCGGACTACCGGCGTGCGGCCGGAAGGCGGGGTCCAGGCGCCGGCCGCCCGGCCAAGGTCTACGCACGATCGGACCGCGAGTTCGTGGTCACCGTGCCGCCTCGCGAGTACGAACTCGCCGCCCGCCTGCTGGCCCAGGCGGTGGAGGCTGACCCGAGCGGAGCGGCGCTGGCCGGCCTGGGACGGGCCGCCCGTGAACTCGGCGCCGGCCTCGCCCGGGCCAGCCTCGCTCCGGCTACCCGCGGTCCGGCCACCCTCGGTCCGCCCAGTCTCGGTCCGCCCAGCCTGACGGGCGCCAGCGTCACCCAGGCTGGCCCGCCCGGGGCGACCGCCGCCGAGGCCGAGCTGCAGGCCATGGGTGCAGCGCTGGCCGCGCACGGCTTCGAGCCCGCCGCCGACCAGGACGGGAACCTGCGGCTGCGCAACTGCCCGTTCCATCAGCTGGCCACCCGGCATCCCGATGTCGTCTGCGCCATGAACCTGGCCCTGCTCGAAGGGGTCGCCGAGGGTATCGGCGCCGCCGCCCTTCACCCGGTGCTCGAGCCGGGGCAGGACCGCTGCTGCGTCGTGGTCAGGACCAGGCCGGACACGGCACCCGAGAACAGGGAGCGATATGACGCATGACCTGGCACTTGCCCCGCCCGCAGCGGAGCCTGACCTGCGCGAGCCTGAGCTGCGCGAGCCGGACCTGCGCGAGCCGGACCTGCGCGAGCCGGACCGCGCGAGCCGGACCTCGGTGACGACCTGGCCATACTGGACGCGGCCGGGCCAGTCATCGATCTGGCCGCCGCGCAGCGGGCAGCAGCCGACTTCCTCGCCGCGCTCGGGGTCAACGTGCAGGCCGACGGCCTGCGCGAGACGCCGGCCAGGATGGCCCGCGCCTACGCCGAGCTGTTCGGCCCGGCGCCGCTGCGGCTGACCACGTTTCCCAATGCCGAGGGCTACGACGAGCTGGTGATCGCGCGAGCCATTCCGTTCCGAACGGTCTGCGAGCACCATCTGCTGCCGTTCTCCGGCGTAGCGCATGTGGGTTACCTGCCCGCCGAGCGTATTCTCGGCTTGTCCAAACTGGCCCGTCTCGTCGAGCATTTCGCGGCCCGGCCGCAGACGCAGGAACGGCTGACCAGGCAGGTCGCTGACTGCCTGCTTGATCGCCTGCGCCCGCGCGGGGCCGGCGTGGTGCTCGAGGCCGAGCACACCTGCATGACGCTGCGCGGCGTGCGGGCGATCGGTGCCACGACCGTGACATCGGCGCTGCTCGGCAGCCTGCGTACGGACCCACGGTCGCGTAGTGAGTTTTTTGCCCTGGCTGGCATGCACGTCTGAGAAGGAGCTGACCAATGACCGCTGACAACACGATGGTGATCGTCGGGGCGAGCCTGGCCGGCGCGCGCGCCGCCGAGACGCTGCGCGAGCAGGGTTTCGCTGGACCGGTCGTCCTGCTCGGCGACGAGGACGAGATCCCTTACGAGCGGCCGCCGCTGTCCAAGGACTACCTGATGGGCAAGCACGGCCGGGAGAAGCTCTACGCTCAGCCGCGCGAATGGTATGGCCAGCACGACGTCGACCTGCGGCTCAGCACGATCGTGGCCGCCATCGACCCAGCGGCGCACGAGATCAGCCTGGCCAGCGGGGAGCGGCTCGGGTACGGCAAGCTGCTCCTGACGACCGGGTCGTCGCCGCGCCGCCTGCAGGTGCCAGGCGCTGACCTCAGCGGCGTGTTCTACCTGCGCCGGGTTACCGACAGCGACCGGATCAGGGCTGCTTTCGACGGAGCGCCCCGGGTCGCCGTGATCGGGGCGGGCTGGATCGGGCTGGAGGCCGCGGCCGCGGCCCGAGCGGCTGGCGCCGAGGTCACGGTGCTCGAGATGGCGGAACTGCCGCTGCTGCGCGTGCTCGGCCGCGAGGTTGCCGAGGTATTTGCCAAGCTGCACGCGGACAACGGCGTTGACCTGCGGTTCGGCGTCCAGGTCGCCGAGCTCACGGGCAGCGAGGGTGCGGTCAGCGGAGTCCGGCTGGCCGACGGAACCCAGGTCGGGGCCGACGTGGTGATCGTCGGCGTGGGGATCACGCCGAATGTCGAGCTGGCCGCAGCCGCGGGCCTGACGGTCGACAACGGCGTGGTCACGGACGCGCGGCTGCAGACGTCCGATCCCGACATCTTCGCGGCGGGTGACGTCGCCAACGCCTTCCACCCGCTGTACGGCAAGCACCTGCGGGTCGAGCACTGGTCCAACGCGCGGAACCAGCCGGTGACGGCGGCCAGGGCCATGCTCGGCGAGGACGTCTCCTACGACCGGGTACCGTATTTCTACACCGACCAGTACGACCTGGGGATGGAGTACGCCGGCTACGTCGAGCCCGGCGGTTACGACGAGGTGGTCTTCCGCGGCGACGTACCCGGGCGCGAGTTCATCGCCTTCTGGCTGGCCGCCGACGGCCGGGTGCTGGCCGGAATGAACGTCAACATCTGGGACGTGAACGAAGCGATCAGCGCACTCGTCCGCGGACAGAAGCCGGTCAGCAAGGACGCGCTCACGGACGCATCTTTGCCGCTGGAGTCCCTGGCCTAGCCGGCCTGCGGCCACTGGCTGACGGCTCGGTCAAGGATCGCCGTGGCGACGGGGTTGCCGACGGAGGCGGCGCGGGCCCGCCGGATCCACTGACCGGCGTCGCTGCGTGCCGAGCTGACGGCCGCCTCGGCGATCAGCGCGGCGGTCCACTGCCAGAAGACGGCTGCTCACCAAGGCCGGCCTGGTAGTGCAGGGCGGCGCCGAGGTCGCGGTGCCAATTGAGTTCGCGAACCTGGACGACGCGTGGATAGCGCACGTATCGGCGGGACCGCTGCAGAAGGTGATCGACATCGCCGGACCCGATGCCGTGCGCCAGGTCATCAACTCGGTCCTCGAGGCTGACCGGAAGCCGGACGGCGCGCTGCGGCAGGACAACGTCATGCGCTACGTCGTGGCGACGAAACCCTGACGCGAGCTGGGGGCCCCGGGATCACCGGGGCCTCCAGCGTCGATAAGGCTCAGCAGTCGAAAGAGAGCTGCTGATGGCACCGCTGGATCTCGATGCGCCGTCCAGCGGCCAGCTGAGCTGGCGGGCCGGCGTTCTCAGCTGGGAACCGGGCCCCAGAGCGCGAACAGCCCGTCGAACAGGCCGCCGTCAGCGACTTGCCCGACGCCCCAGACCGAGTGGCCGGTCGCGGCCAGCTGATAGAGCTCGGTGTCCTTGATCTCCCAGGTCGGCACGAGCGGGCCGGCCCAGTGCCCACCCGTCTCGTGCCACAGCCGGCTGGGGTGCACCCCGCAGGTGGCCATGCAGAACGCGAGAGCCCACAGACCGCCGGATCCGTCAGGGACGATGCTGGACAGGTGGAACTGGCCGGTGGTGACCGGAGCGGGCAGGGTGATCACCGACCACGCATGCCCGTTCCAGTGGCCGACGGCTTCGGTGTAACCGCCCTTGCTGTTCTTCACCGCGCCGCCGACCCACACGTTGGTGTCGCTGCGCGCCAGCACGCTGCCCAGCGCGCTGTTGTGCAACGAGGTGGGCAGCGCTGGACCGGCGTGCCAGGCTCCGCCGTGCCAGCGCACCAGGCCGCTCGTCGGCGACTGCAGCCCGTTGTTGAAGATGCCGGTGCCCATGACGGCCCAGATATCGGTGCCGGACACCGCGCTCGCCCCGGCGATCGCCCCGGTGCCGGGAACGGCCGTCCGCCGCCAGCCCGAGCCCGACCGGAAGGCGGCGTAGGGCTTGAGCACCGGGCCGGTGCCGGTACCGCCGAACGCCCACTGGTTAGTCGTCGAAACGGTCAGCGACGACAGCAGCCACACGCCCGCCGCGCCCGGGCAGCGTTCCGGTCGTCCACGTCGCTCCGTCGTCGTGCAGCCAGTGGCCGGCCAGGCTGTAGGCCCAGACATTGTGCGGGCCCGACGCGCTGACCGTGGACAGGTATACCGAGCCGCTGCCGAGGCTGAGGCCGGACGGAAGGTTGACCGCCATCCAGGCCGTCCCGTTCCAGGTCTCGATCACGGGAACGGTCGGCCCGGGCGGCGGGGTGAGGTGCTGGGCGCTGCCGACCGCCCAGGCCTGCCGCGCGCCGGTCGTCTCCACGCTGTGATAGTGAGCGCTCCCGCTGACGAGACGAGGGTCAGGCGCCGGACAGTCCTGCTGATCATGATCCACCTCGCGGCAAATGGTCATCTAACGGGCGCCTCATCGTAGGCCGTCCGCGGCGACGGCAGAGCCCGCGGCGCACCGGGTCATCTCGTGCGTGCGCTCTTCATCACCTTCTGGCTGCCATCAGCGCACTCGTCCGCGCCCAGAAGCCCAGCGACCGTGTTCCGAAGCAGTACGACACGCCGGACACAAGCATCGTCTGCCGCCAGGAGTGGTGAAATTATGACTAATGGCTAGGCTGTGCGTAAAGAGGAAGGAACAGCAATGGGCAAGTGGCTGACGAGAGTCATCTTCTGGGGCTTCATCATCGGGATCATGGCGATCCTCGCCGGTCAGGGTGCGGCTTTCTTCCATTTCGTCACGCAGATATTCAATGCCGTTGGCAGCATCTTCGTGGCCGCCTGGGACGGAATCTTGAATGTGCTCCACGGTCATGGAGTCAATTTCCACTGAGGAGGCGGCACAGAGGTATACAGACCGCAGGAACTTCCGCGCACGGAGGTAGTCCATGAAGATCCGCACCACCATCGCCACTGCCGGGCCGGCCGCCGGCGCCTTCAAGGGGGCGGCAGGAACGATCACCGGCAAGTCGGTCATACCGGGGAGCTGGGGCGACGTTACTGCCGCCCCAGCTCCTACGCGCCGTCGCGCTCAGCAGTCGTAGTACATCTCGAACTCGTGCGGGTGCGGGCGGAGCCGCACCGGGTCAATCTCGTGCGTGCGCTTGTAGTCGACCCAGGTCTCGATCAGGTCAGGCGTGAAGACGCCACCCTCGAGCAGGTACTCGTGATCGGCCTCCAGGCTGTCGAGCACCTTCTCCAGCGAGCCAGGCACCTTCGGGATCGCCAATGCCTCGTCCGGCGGGAGCTCGTAGAGGTCCTTGTCCACCGGCTCGGGCGGCTCGACCTTGTTCCTGATTCCGTCCAGGCCGGCCATCAGCATCGCGGCGAACGCGATGTACGGGTTGCTGGACGGGTCGGGCACGCGGAACTCGATCCGCTTGGCCTTCGGGCTGGCCCCGGTGATCGGGATCCGGACGCAGGCCGACCTGTTGCGCTGGGAGTAAACCAGGTTCACCGGCGCCTCGAAGCCGGGAACCAGGCGGTGGTAGGAGTTGACGGTCGGGTTCGTGAACGCGAGCAGCGACGGCGCGTGCCTGAGCAGGCCGCCGATGTAGTAGCGGGCCATGTCCGACAGTCCCGCGTAGCCGACCTCGTCGTAGAAGAGGGGCTCGCCGTCCTTCCACAGGCTCTGGTGGCAGTGCATGCCGGAGCCGTTGTCGCCGAACAGCGGCTTGGGCATGAAGGTCACCGTCTTGCCGGCGGCCCGGGCGACACTCTTGATGACGTACTTGTACAGCATCAGCTTGTCGGCCATCTGCAGCATGGGCGAGAACTTGATGTCGATCTCGGCCTGGCCGGCGGTGCCCACCTCATGATGCTGCATCTCGACATCGATGCCGCACTCCATCAGCTTGCTCACCATCTCGGACCGCAAGTCGGTGTAGTGGTCGGTCGGGGAGACCGGGAAGTAGCCGCCCTTGTAGCGCGGCTTGTAGGCCAGGTTGCCGCCCTGCTCCTCACGACCGGTGTTCCAGGCCCCCTCGATCGAGTCGAGGTGGTAGTAGCCCTCGTTCGGGCTGGTCGCGAAGCGCGCCGAGTCGAAGATGTAGAACTCGGCCTCGGGGCCGAAGAAGGCGGTGTCCGCGATGCCGCTACCGCTCAGGTACTGCTCGGCCTTCTTGGCGATGTTCCGCGGATCCCTGGTGTACGGCTCGCCCGTCAGCGGGTCGTGCACGAAGAAGGTCAGGTTGAGCGTCTTGTGCGTGCGGAACGGGTCGATCACTGCCGTCGTGGGGTCCGGCAGCAGCAGCATGTCGGACTCATGGATCTCCTGGAAACCCCGGATCGACGAGCCGTCGAACATCAGCCCATCGGTGAAGACCCGCGCCTCGAAGGCTCCGGCGGGCACCGTGAAGTGCTGCATCGTCCCTGGCAGGTCGCAGAACCTGACATCGACGAACTGGACGTCAGCGTCCGCTATATAGCGCAGGACCTCATCACCGCTTGTGAACATCAGTTCTCCCTTGCTCGCTCACATGTCCTCGACTGACCGGTGAGTCTGCATGAGGCTAGCGGTCGGCGGTTTCCTGTCCGTGTCCCCGATGTTTCAGCCGCGTTACGCGCGCGCGTTCATGCCTGCCCCGGTCTGCGGCGCCGAACTAGCTAGGTCCCGTGCTGGCTAGGTCCCGTGCTGGCCAGGTCCCTGGCTCGCTGGGCACCTGGCGGGCTGGGTACTGTGATGTCGTGACAGAGCAGCACCAGGCCGGCCCGGTGCGCGTGACGAAGGCCGGCACCGCAGACGACCAAGGCTACCCCGGCGCGGATCTGGGTTTCGCTGAGGCCGGCCAGGGCGCGATCGCCGGAATGGCGCGCCGGGTCGGCGCGATCTTCCTCGACTGGCTCGTCTGCACGTTCATTGTCGTGGCGCTGATCAGGCCGCCCCATGTCCAGGTCGAGTACTGGACGCTGGCGATCTTCGCGGCTCAGGATTTCCTCTTCACCTGGCTGACCGGGTTCACGCTCGGCAAGCTGCTGCTGCGGATCCGGGTGGTCAGCCTGGGCGGCGGAATGATCGGGCCCGGCTGGGCCCTGGTGCGCACGCTGCTCTTGCTGTGCGTCATCCCGCCGCTGATCACCGACCGGGATGTGCGCGGGCTGCACGACCGTGCGGCGAACACCGCCGTCGTGCGCCGCTGATCCCGCGCTAGCGCACCTTCGGGCTGTGCTTGCTAACGCACCTTCGGGCTGTGCTAGCTAGCGCACCTTCGGGCGGGGGGGCTTGGGCATCCGGCCGGCCCGCGGCATCGGGCCCCGGGGCGCCTGCAGCGACGACGGCAGCGCCTTCAGCCGACTGTTCAGGTCGTTGACGGCGGCGGGCTTGAGATTCCTCGGCATCTTCATCAGCGTGCGCTGCAGCTGGCGGACCGGGATCTGGCCCTTCTCGTTCCCGACCTGGATCTCGGTGATCGGCACCGCGTAGGCGATTCTCGCGATCTTCTTCTTCTCCGCGGTCAGCAGGCTGGCCAGCCCGTTCGGCGAGCCCTCGCCGATCAGGACGACCCCCGGCCGGCCGACGACCCGGTGCACGATGTCCATGTTCCTGTTGCCCGCGATCGCCGGAGTGACAGTCCAGTTGCCGCGCATCGTCTGCACGATCGCCGCCGCCGCACCGGGCTGGCCGGCGATGGCGGCGTACTGAGCTGACTGGGCATAGCGCCCGAACAGGATCATCGACGTCATGACGCCGAGCAGCACGCCCAGCGGGATCAGCAGGGCGGCCAGGCCGGTCAGCAGGCCGACGATGACAAGCACCGCGAGCACGGCGACGCCGCTGCCGATCACGATCGGCAGCGCCTTCGGGTCGGACTTGCGGATGATTCCCGCCACCATGGCGATCTGCTTCAGCCTGCCTGCCGAAGCCGGATCAGCTGATGCGCTCTTCGCCGCCTTGTTCGATGCCTGCGCCGCAGCGCCGCCGGGCTTCTTTACCATGCACGTGAGGATACGAGCATGCGGTCCGCTACGCGAAACGCGGTCATGGCCGAGCCGCGTCCGCCAGGCTGACCTGCGGCGGCGCGAGGGACCCGGCGGCCGCGGCCCGGTAGAGCCTTCCGGCCCGGTAGGACGAGCGGACCAGCGGGCCCGACATAACGCCGGCGAACCCGAGCGCGAGCGCCTCGTCGCCGAGCTCGCCGAACTCCTCAGGGGTGACCCACCGGTCGACCGGATGATGCCTGGGCGACGGGCGCAGGTACTGGGTGATGGTCAGCAGGTCGCAGCCCGCCGATCGCAGGTCCCGCATCGCCGCCGTCACCTCGGCCCGTTCCTCGCTCAGGCCGAGAATCAGGTTCGACTTGGTGATGAGCCCGGCGGCCCGGGCCGCCGTGAGCACCCCGAGCGACCGCTCGTACCGGAATCCGGGCCGGATCTGCCGGAAGATCCTCGGCACCGTCTCGATGTTGTGCGCCAGCACCTCGGGCCGGGCCGCGAACACCTCGGCCAGCAGCGCGGGCTCGGCGTTGAAGTCCGGAATCAGCAGCTCGACGCCGCAGCCGGGAACGGCCTCGTGGATCGCCGCGCAGGTCTGGGCGTACAGCCAGGCCCCGCCGTCGGCCAGGTCGTCCCTGGCTACGCCGGTGACCGTCGCGTACCGCAGCCCCATCGTGGCCACCGACTCGGCGACGCGGCGAGGCTCGTCGGTGTCCAGCGGGCCAGGCTTGCCCGTAGCGATCTGACAGAAATCACACCGCCTGGTGCACTGGTCCCCGCCGATCAGGAAGGTCGCCTCGCGGTCTTCCCAGCACTCGAAGATGTTCGGACAGCCGGCTTCCTCGCAGACGGTGTGCAGACCCTCGCGTCTGACCAGCTGCCGCAGCTCGGTGTACTGCGGGCCGGTGCGCAGGCGGGTCTTGATCCACGGCGGCTTGCGCTCGATCGGGGTCTGGCTGTTCCGAGCCTCGATCCGCAGCATCCGCCGCTCTCCTGGTGCGAGTACCACGGTCTTAGCTTAGTTGGCCGCCCGCGGGCCGCGGGCCATCCGGGCCGCCGGCGGTCCTGGCCCGCCGGCTGCGGGCCGCGTAGATCACGCAGCCGGCCAGCCCGGCCGCGATGCCCCCGATTCCGGACACGACCAGCAGGCCGCGGGCGCCGAGGATGGTCAGCAGCCACGCCGCGACCGCCATGCCCACCGAGATCCCGCCGAACAGCACGCCCGAGTAGAGGGCGAAGACCCGGCCCGCCACCTCGGCCGGCGCCCGGTGGCCGAGGAAGCTCCTGGTCGCGACCGTCTCGAAGCCGTTCGCCAGGCCGCCGGCCGCATATGCGGCGACGGCCTGCCACAGCACGGCGGCCAGCCCGGCCAGGGTCACGCCGACACCGGTCAGCACCGTTCCGGCCAGTGCGCCGACGATCAGCCACCGCTGCCGCAGGCGGCCGCCCGCCAGCGTGCCGACGACCATTCCCGCCGTCCAGCCGGCCACTAGCAGGGAGTACCCGGCCGGCCCTGAGTGCAGGACGTGCTCGGCGAAGACGACCTCCGCGACAACGGCCATGTTCGCGAAGGCCACCATGATTCCTACGATCAGGACGAGAATGCCCGCGTCGATGTCGGACCGCAGGTAGCTGTATCCGGCCCGGAGTTGCTCGCCTAGCGCCGGCCTGACCGGGCGCCCGTCGGCGGCAGCCGGCGGGGCTGGGTCCGGGGCCAGCCGCATGGCCGCGAGGCCCGCTGCCGCCAGCGCGTAGAGGGCCGCGTTGACCGCGAGCGCGAGACCCGAGCCGCTGACCGTGATCAGCAGTCCGGCCAGCAGCGGACCCGCGGTGAAGCCGATCCAGGTCGCCGCCTGGAGGTAACTGTTGGCCTTGATCACCATCGTCCTGGCGGCCAGCCGCGGAACGATCGCGCCGAGGCCAGGCTGCAGCACGGCGGCGCAGACACCGAATCCCGTGGCGAGCACCAGCGTGGCGGTCACGCCGGTCGCCAGCACCAGCGCGAGGGCGATCGCGGACTCCGCCGCCGCCGCGATCACCAGCACGGTCTTGACCGGCAGCCGGTCGAGCAGCAGGCCGGCGACCGGCGCGAGGGCACTGATCGGCACGGTCACGGCCAGGAACACGGCCGCGACGGCCCAGGACGCATGCGATGTCTGGAATACCCGGTTCGCCAGCGCGACCATCGCCAGCCCGTCACCGGCCGCGTTGACGGCTTGCAGCACGATCCCGAGCGGCAGTGCCCGGGCCCGCACGAGGCGGCGAGTGCGGTCAGTGCCAGCTTCGCCGCCGGCTGGGCCGGCTGACTGCTGGCGGGCGGGAGCCCGCGTGGGTGACAAGGGATGGCCTCCTGACGGTCACCTGCTGCAACCGGCCGCCGGAGCTGAATAGTCCTTCAGCCGGGCGCGGCGAACAGGGTGCGTCTTGTCCCGGAAGGCGCCATTGTCGGCGCCTGGCCGGCTGAACCGAGGTGACGCGAGGCCGGCCAGTCAGGGATCATGGAGCCATGCCAACCCAGTTCGATCCGCCGTCGGGGACGCGCGACTTCCTCGCGGCCGAGTACTCCAAGCGCGAGTGGGCCTTCGGCGTGCTCCGCTCGGTCTTCGCCAGGTACGGCTTCGAGCCGCTGCAGACGCCGGCGTTCGAGCGCCTCGACGTGCTGCTCGGCAAGTACGGCGACGAGTCCGACAAGCTGGTCTTCAAGATTCTCCGCCGCGGCGAGCACGAGGCGTCCGGCGAGGCTGACCTGGCCCTGCGCTATGACATGACGGTTCCCCTGGCCCGGGTGGCCGCGGCCTACGGCAGCCGGCTGCCCACTCCGTACAAGCGGTACGCGATGGGCCCGGTCTGGCGGGCCGACCGGCCGGGCCGCGGTCGCTACCGCGAGTTCACCCAGTGTGACGTCGACGTGCTCGGATCAACGTCGCCGCTGGCCGACGCCGAGGTGCTGTGCGTACACCACGATGCGCTGGTCGCACTTGGCCTCACGGATTTCCGCATCCTGGTGAACTCGCGGCAGGTGCTGTCGGGCCTGCTGGAAGTGTCCGCGGTTCCGGCCGACCTGCGCACGGGCGCCTTGACCTCGCTCGACAAGCTGGACCACCTGAGCCCGGCCGACGTGACCGCCGAGCTAGCGGGGCGCGGGCTGGGCGAGGAGGCCGCCGCCGAGCTTGTCGCGACCCTGTCCGGCCCCGACGCCGCCGACCGGGTCAGGACCGCGCTGAAACCCAGCGAGGCCGGGATGGCGGGCCTGGACGAGGTCGACCGGGTGGTCGAGCTGGTCACCGCCGAGGTTCCGCCCGGTCGGGTGGCGTTCGAGCCGCGCATGGTCCGCGGTTTGAGCTATTACACGGGCCCGATCTGGGAGACCGCCGCCGCCGGAGCAGCGGGCTCGCTGGGCAGTGGCGGCCGCTACGACCACCTGATCGCCCAGCTCGGCGGGCCGGACGTGGCCGCGACCGGGACGTCGCTGGGCATCGAGCGGATCCTGATGCTGCTGCCGGACGAGGCCGGCGCGGGACGCGCGGGACGGGTCGACGTGGCCGTCACCGTGCTCAGCGACGACCTGGCTGCGGCGTCGTTCGCGCTGGCCGGGCAGGCCCGCGCGGCCGGGTTGCGGGCCAGCGTGTACCTGGGGTCCTCAGGCAAGCTCGGCAAGCAGCTGAAGTGGGCCTCCGATCAGGGCGCGCGCTGGTGCCTGATCTACGGGGCGGCGGAGCGGGAGGCCGGCATCGTCACCGTCCGCGACCTGACCTTGGCGGAACAGGAAGTGGTGCCGGCTGGCGAGCTGACCGGGTATCTCGCGGCCAGGATGGCGGCCGCCGGTGCCTGAGCGCACCTTCACCGATCCCGACACCTGGTTCGCAGGCCTGCCCGGCGTCGTGATCGCGGCCGGCGGACTCATCACGGATCCGGCCGGGCAGGTGCTGCTGGTCAAGCCGAATTACCGGGAGCGGTGGGCGCTGCCTGGCGGCATCTGCGAGCTTGGCGAGCCGCCGCAGACCGGATGCGGCCGCGAGCTGGCCGAAGAGCTCGGCCTGGACATCCCCGTCGGCAGGCTGCTCGCCACCGACTGGTCCCAGCCCTACGGCACCGATGCCCGGGCGATCATGCACTTCGTCTTCGACGGCGGCCAGCTGGCGGACGGATCCGGCATCGTGCATCCAGGAGGCCGAGCTCGACGGCTTTCATTTCACCTCGGCGGCCGACCTGCCTGCCTACCTGCCCGACTCCGGGCTGGCCAGGGTTACCGCGGCGATCCGCGCGCGGGAGTCGGGCCGGAGCATCTTCCTGCCGCACGACGTGACCTGACAGCGAGCCGGGCGGGTCGCGGACCAGGTCAGCGCACCGGGCTGGCGAGCAAGTCGTGGACGCTGACCGCCCGCCTGGTGCGGCTCGCGCCCAGCACCTCGGCCAGCTGACCCTCGACCGTCTCGAGCACGCTAGCCACCGGCACCGGCCGGCCAAGCTCCGCCGACAGCGAGGTCACCGAGGCGTCGGAGATGCCGCACGGAACGATCCGGTCGAACCAGGCCAGGTCGTTATCGCAGTTCAGCGCGAAGCCGTGCATGGTCACGCCCCGCGCCACCCTGATCCCGATCGCGCCGACCTTCCGGTCCTGAGCCTGGCCGGCGCCTGCCCCGCGGACCCAGACGCCGCTCCGGCCGTCGACCCGCCCGGTGGCCAGACCGGCGTCCGCGCAGGTGCGGATCAGCGCCTCCTCGAGCGCCCTGACGTAGCTGATCACGTCGATCGGCTCATCGAGCGCCACGATCGGATATCCGACCAGCTGGCCGGGGCCGTGCCAGGTGATCTTTCCGCCCCGGTCGACCTCCACGACGGGCGCGCCGGGATTGCCGGTCGGCCGGTCGGCCGGGCTGGTCCGCCGTCCGGCGGTATAGACGGGCAGGTGCTCAAGCAGCAGGCAGGTATCGGGTATCTGCCCGCTGGCGCGGCGAGCGTGCAGTTCACGCTGCAGGTCCCAGGCCTGCTCGTAGCCGATCGCGGCGGGCCCGAAGCCGGCCCTGACGAAGACAAGCTCTCGATCCACGTCAGCCAGCCTATGCCGGATGGGAACCGGCGGGTGGCTGGCGCTGCGCCGAGCCGAAGGGCGGCCGCGGCGGCCCGGACCCGCGAGAGGGCGATGTCGGCCCGCGAGAGGCGGCGCCGGCCTGCGGGAGGGCGGCACCGTGGCTGGAGTATTTCAGTCAGCTAACCTTTTTCGTGTTATGGATGAGACTTTCGATCTCGAGGGCCTGGCCAGTCTCAGCACGCCTCGGCGGCGTGAGCTCCTGCGCGCGCTGGTGGCGCTGGAGCAGCAGGACGCGCCGACCCCTGGCACCAGCTGGAAATGGGATGCCGTGCTGGTGGTGATCGTCGGCAGCTGCATCCTGCTGGCGGCCTGGATCGGCATCCTCGCGGTCACGCTGCCGCGGTTCTACCACACGGGCAGCTGGCGTGGTGCATGGGTCGGTTTCGACATCGCGCTGCTCGCTGCCTTCGCGGCCACCGGCTGGACGGCTTGGCGGCGGCGCCAGCTCCTGATCATCTCCCTCGTCGTGCTCGCTACGCTGCTGCTCTGCGACGCCTGGTTCGACGTCGTGCTCGACGTGCGCACGGCCGGCTTCTTCGCCAGCCTGCTGTCCGCCCTGCTTGTCGAGCTGCCCCTGGCGATGCTCGCGATCCTGATGGCCAGGCGGCTGCTGAAGCTGACGTTCGGCCAGATCATGCGATACGAGGGCCTGAGCCAGCCGGTGCCGCCGCTGTGGCAGATTCCGCTGCTCGGTCCGACCGCGGGCACGCCGCTGACCCGCCTGATCAAGGAACGAGCACGGCGCAAGGCCGTCCTCGGGCCCCGCAGGCGACCGGCGGCCGAGCCGCCGGCCGCCAGGGAAGTACCGGTCCGCGACGAGCCCCCGCCGCGCTAGGGCAGCAGCGCGCCGAGCGCGGTCGCGACATCGGGATGAACGAAGCGGAAGCCCGCTTCGTCGAGCCGGGCCGGGACCACCCGCGCGCTCCCGAGCAGCTCGCTGGCCACCTCGCCGAGGGCCACCCTGAGCGCCGCTGACGGCAGGCCGAACACCGCCGGACGGCCGAGTGCCCTGGCCAGCGCCCGGGTGAACTCGGCGTTAGTTACGGGCTCCGGAGCCGTGAGGTTGAACGGGCCGCTCGCGCCGGCCGAGCCGAGCAGGAACCTGATCGCCCTGATCTCGTCGGGCAGGCTGATCCAGCTCATGTACTGCCGGCCCGACCCGAGCTTCGCGCCCAGGCCAAGCCGGAACGGCAGCCGCAGCCGGTCAAGCATGCCGCCGCTGGCCGCGAGGACGACACCGGAGCGGAAGGCGGCGACCCGGGTGCCCGCCGCCCGTGCCGGGTCGGCGGCGGCCTCCCAGTCCCGGACCAGCTCGGCCAGGAACCCGGTGCCGCCGGGGGAGCTCTCGTCGACCGTGCGCTCGCCCGTGTCGCCGTAGAACCCGATGGCCGACGCGCAGAGCAGCACGCCAGGGGCCGGGTCGGCCGCCGCGATCGCCGTGGCCAGTGTCGCGGTCGAGGCAATCCGGCTGGATCTCAGCTCCGCTTTCCTGGTCGCCGTCCAGCGGCCGGCGGCGATCGGCGCGCCCGACAGGTGCACCACCGCGTCCACTCCCGCCAGCGCCGCCGGCTCGATGCCGTCGGCGGCCTGCGGATCCCAGCCGATCTCGTCCGCTCCGCGGGCCGCGCGCCGCACCAGCCGGACGACCTCGACGCCGTCGGCGCTGAGATCGCCCGCGAGCGCCGAGCCGATCAGCCCGGACGCGGCCGAAATCGCCACCCTCACGGCTGCCTACCGGCCGAACTCGGCCTCGAAGGCGCCCTCTTCGAGGCGGTTCTTGACCGTCACGAGGAACCTGGCCGCGTCGGCGCCGTCGACCAGCCGGTGATCGTAGGTCAGCGCCAGGTACACGATCGAGCGGACCGTGATCACCTCGCCGAGGTCGGGATCATCGACGACGACGGCACGCTTGTTGACCGTTCCGGTGCCGAGGATGCCGACCTGCGGCTGGTTGATGATCGGCGTATCGAACAGGGCGCCACGACTGCCCGTATTGGTCAGCGTGAACGTGCCGCCGGTCAGGTCGTCCGGGCTGACCTGGCCCGCTCTGGTCCGCTGAGCCAGGTCGGCGATCTTGCGGGCCAGGCCGCCGATATTCAGGTCGCCGGCGTTCCTGATCACGGGCACCATCAGGCCGCGCTCGGTGTCGACCGCGATGCCGAGGTGCTCGGCGTCGTGATAGGTCACCGTGCCGGTTGAGGTGTCGATGATGGCGTTGAGGCGCGGGTGCGCCTTGAGTGCCTCCACCGTGGCCAGGGCGAAGAACGGCAGGAAGGAGAGCTTGACTCCCTCCCTGGCCTCGAACGCGGTCTTGATCCGCTCCCGCATCCGCGCGATCGCCGTCACGTCCGCCTCGACGACCGTGGTGAGCTGCGCGGAGGTCTGCAGCGACTCGACCATGCGCTGCGCGATGACCTGCCGGGCACGGGACAGCCGCTCGGTGGTCCCGCGCAGCGTCGACGGCGCAGGTATGGTCGCCTGCTTCGGCTGCCCGGCCGCGCCCGGCTGGCCGGCCGGTGCGGCCTCGGCTGGCGGTGCGACGGCGGCCTGCGGCTGCTGGGCCTGTGCCGCCGCTGGCCGCGGCGCCTCGCCGCCCCGGCGCTGGCTCGCCGCGTCGAGCACGTCCTGCTTGCGGATCCGGCCGCCGACTCCGGTCCCGACGACCGAGCCGAGATCGACCGCGTGCTCCGCGGCCAGCTTCCTGACCAGGGGCGTGACATACGGGCTGTCTGCGCTGTCCGCTCCGGCCGGCGAGGACGGCGCCGCTGGCTGCGCCGCCACCTCCTGCTCGCCCTGCGCGGGCTGGTACGCGGGCGGCTGGTACCCGGCGGGCGGTGCGGTCTGCTCGTGCGCGCCCTGGTACGGGCCGGACGCGGCGGGCGGGGGAACCTGGTAGCTGCCCGGCTGCCCGCTGTACGGCTGATAGGCCGCCGGCTGGGCCTGGTCGGCATACGACGGGGGCGGCTCATAGCCCGTGGCCGGCTGATAGCCGCCACTCTCGGCGGCCGGCTGCTGCGGCGCCGGCGGCCCGCCGTACGGCTCCTGCGGCTGGTAGGCCTGCGGCTGGTAGGCCTGCGGCTGGTAGGCCTGCGGCTGGTAGGCCTGCTCCTGGCCACCCTGCTCCTGGCCACCCTGCTGCTGGTAACCCTGCTCCTGGTACGCCTGCTCCTGGTAGCCCTGGGCCGCGTACTCCGGTGCCTGGTCATGCGGCTGGTAACCCTGCGGCTGCTCCTGAGCAGCCGGCGCGGCCGCCTGGCCGGCTGACGCCCCGTCCTCGTCGATGACGGCGAGCTCCGCGCCGACCGCGACGGTCTCGTCCTCGGCCACCGTGATCCCGCGCAGGATGCCGGACACGGGGGATGGGATCTCGGTGTCGACCTTGTCGGTGGACACCTCCAGCAACGGCTCGTCGGCCGCGACGTGGTCGCCCTCGTGCTTGAGCCAGCGGGTGACGGTGCCTTCGGTGACGCTCTCGCCGAGCTGCGGCATGGATACGGAGACCGACATGGCTTGCGCTGACTCCTTCGCTCAGTTTTCCGGCATTCCTGCTCTGCTGTCAGGAATGCCGGATCAGGAATGGAAATGCAATGGCTTGCCGGCCAGCGCGAGGTGCGCTTCGCCGATCGCCTCCGACTGGGTCGGGTGCGGGTGGATGAGCTGCGCCACCTCGGCTGGCAGCGCCTCCCAGTTGTAGATCAGCTGGCCCTCCGCGATCAGCTCGCCGACCCGCGCACCGACCAGGTGCACGCCGAGCACGGGACCGCCGCCGGCGGTGGCGATCACCTTGGCCGCGCCCTGGGTCTGCAGGATCACGCTCTTGCCGTTCCCGCCGAGGTTGTACGTGACCTCGGCGGTCTCGATCCCGCGCTCGGCCGCCGTCGCTGACGTGATGCCGACCGAGGCCACCTCAGGGTCACTGTAAGTCACTCTCGGTACACCGTCATAGTCGATCGGGGTGACCGGCAGCCTGGCCAGCCGCTCGGCCACGCCGATGCCCTCGCCGAAGCCGACGTGCGCGAGCTGGAGGCCGGGAGTCAGGTCGCCGACCGCCGAGATCGTCGGGACGCTGGTCCGCCAGTACTCGTCGACCAGGACGAAGCCCCGGTCCATCGCGACGCCCGCCTCCTCGTAGCCGAGGCCGGCCGATACCGGACCGCGGCCAACGGCGACGAGCAGGACCTCGGCGTCGATTACCGTGCCGTTCTCCAGGACCACGCTGACCCCGCCCGCGGTCTCCTTGACCTCGCTGAAGGCCACGCCGAGGTGGAACTTGATGCCGCGCTTGCGGAAGGCGCGCTCCAGCAACTTCGAGCTCGACTCCTCCTCAGGCGGGAGCAGGTGAGGCAGCATCTCGACGATGGTCACCTCGGCCCCGAACGACCGCCAGACGCTGGCGAACTCGACGCCGATCACGCCGCCGCCGAGGATCACCGCCGAGGCCGGCACCCGGTCCAGGGTAAGGGCCTGGTCACTGGTGATCACCCGCTCGCCGTCAATCTGAAGGCCCGGGATCGACCGCGGCTGCGAACCGGTCGCCAGCACGACATGCGCGCCCTCGTAGATCACGTCGCCGACCGCCACCGCGGTCGGCGACACCAGCCGGCCCTCGCCGTAGACGACCTCCACCTTGCGGCTGGCCAGCGTGCCCTGCAGGCCCTTCCAGAGCCGGTCGACGACCTTGTCCTTGTAGCCGTTAACGGCCGACATGTCGATGCCCTCGAAGGTGGTCCGCACACCGACGGTGGCGGCATCCCTGGCGTGGTCGGCGATCTCGGCCGCGTGCAGCAGCGCCTTGGTCGGGATGCAGCCACGGTGCAGGCACGTGCCGCCGACCTTGTCCCGCTCGATCAGTACCACTCGCTGACCGAGCTCAGCCGCCCGCAGGGCACAGGCATACCCGCCGCTGCCGCCGCCCAGGATGACGATGTCGTAGCTGCCGGTGTCGGTCTCGGTCACCAAACGCTCCTTGTCACATCAGCCGCCGTTGGCTTGATCTGCCAGGTCATCATGCTCGCTAGAGCCGCCCGTCCGCCGTGTCCAGCGCGATCTGGACCAGGGTACGAACTCCGGCGCCCGTACCGCCCCTGGGGGTGTAGCCATATGGCTCGCCCTCGTGGAACGACGGTCCGGCGATGTCCAGATGCGCCCAACGCACGCCGTCCGGTACGAATTCCCGCAGGAACAACCCGGCCGTCAGCATCCCGCCGTCACGCTCGGCGGCCACGTTCGCGAGGTCAGCCACCTTCGAGTCCAGGCCCTTGCGCAATTCCCCGGGCAGCGGCATCGGCCACATGGCCTCGCCGGCCCTGGTGGCCGCGTCGGCCACTCCGTCACGAACCGCATCGTCGTTGGCCATCACACCGGACACCCTGGTGCCCAGGGCGATCACCTGGGCCCCGGTAAGTGTCGCTATGTCGACAAGAAGGTCCGGCGAGTCGGCTGCCGACCTGGCCAGCGCGTCAGCCAGCACGAGCCGGCCCTCGGCGTCGGTGTTCAGCACCTCGACCGTGGTGCCGCCGTAGATGGTGATCACATCCGACGGCCGCTGCGCTCCGCTGCCCGGCATGTTCTCGGCCAGCGGCAGGTATCCGACGACGTTCACGGCGGGACGCAGGGCCGCGATCGCCTGCAGCGCCGCGAGAACCGCCGCAGCGCCCCCCATGTCAGACTTCATGGTCTCCATGGCCTTGGGCGGCTTGAGGGAGAGCCCGCCCGAGTCGAACGTGATCCCCTTGCCCGCGAACACGACCGTCCTGGTCGCGTCAGGGTGCTGATAGCTCAGCCGCACTAGCCGCGGCGGATGAACCGAGCCCTGCCCGACACCGGAGATTCCGCCGTAGCCACCCTCGCGGAGTGCGCTCTCGTCGAGAATCTCCAGGCCAAGCCCCGTCTCGGCGGCGATCTTGGCCGCCTCGGCCGCGAACGTCTCGGGATACAGGTGCGACGGACTCGTGTTGACCAGGTCGCGCACCAGGCTGACCGCCGCGCCGAGCACCTGCGCCCGGCCGACCGCACTGCCCACGTGATCGCCGGACGCGACTAGCGTCAGCTCGGTGGCCGGGAGGCCGTTGCTGCGGTACCGGCCGAAGTAGTAGCTGCCGAGCAGCGCGCCGAGGGCGGCGGCCTCCGCGCTCGCCGCGTCACCGGCCGGCAGCGCGAGCGCGATCCGGCGGATCTTCGGAGCGGCCAGCGAGCGCACGGCCGCCCCGGCGCTGCGCCGCAAGATCTCGGCGTCGGCGCTGCCCGGACCGGAGTCAGCCGCCTGGCCGATGCCGACGGCGGCGATGACGGGTGCGGCCAGCTTGCCGCCCGAGACGGTCCTGGTCACTTCCTCGGCCTTGCCGGTGGCGCCCAGCGCGGTCAGGGTCTCGACCAGCGTGCCGCCCAGCGCGGCGTCGACGTCGCCTGCTCCGGCGGCCAGGAGCGGGCCATCCGGGCCCTGGCTGACCGCGACGACGATGGCATCGGCGCTGACATCACGCGCCGCCGAATTGGTGGTCCGAAGGGTAGCAGTCACGCGTCTGAGCCTAGTGCCTGCGCGCACCAGGCATTCTGCGTGCCCGGAGGATCCGGCCGCGAGGCCGCGGGTCAGTCTCGCCGCGGTCGCCGGGCCGTCCGGCGGCCTCATAGGGTTAAGGTCCATGCCGACATCCACAGGCGATCCGGAGCTCGCGGGGCCCGGCCTGGCCGCTATTGCCGCTCGTCTCCGCGCGGCGGGGTGCGTGTTCGCCGAGGAGGAGGCGCTGCTGCTGGTCGAGTCGGCGCGATCGCCGCGCGAGCTGCCGGCCATGATCGCCCGGCGCGCGGCCGGGGAGCCGCTCGAGCACGTGGTCGGCTGGGCCGGCTTCTGCGAGCTGCGGATAGCGGTCGGCCCCGGCGTGTTCGTGCCGCGCCGCCGCAGCGAGCTGCTCGCCCGGGAGGCCGCCGCCCTGACCCCAGCCGGATCGGTGGTGATCGACCTGGCCTGCGGCGCGGGGACGCTCGGCGTCGCCATTGCGGCGCTCGCCGGTGACATCGAGCTACACGCCTGCGATATCGATCCGGTTGCGGTGACCTGCGCGCGGCGCAACGTCGAGCCCGTCGGCGGGCACGTGTATCAGGGCGACCTGTACCAGCCCCTGCCGGCCAGGCTGGGCGGCCAGGTCACCACGATCGCCGCCAACGTGCCGTACGTGCCGACCGATCAGCTCGCGCTGATGCCGGCCGAGGCCCGGGACCACGAGCCGGTGGTTGCCCTCGACGGCGGCCAGGACGGGCTCGACGTGCTCCGCCTCGCGGCTGCGGGCGCCGGAGACTGGCTGCGGCCAGGTGGTCACCTGCTGATCGAGGCCAGCATGGCCCAGGCCGCTGCCGCGTCCGAGGCCTTTGCCGCGGCCGGCCTGGAGCCGACCAGCAGGAACGACCCGGCTCTGGGCGCCACGATCATCATCGGCCGGCGCTGAGTCTCGTCATCGGCCGGCGCTGGGTCGCGTCGCTCGCGCCGGGCAGCCGCGTTAACGGCGCGTCAATACTGCCCTGACCGGCGTTAAGACGGCGTCAAGATGGGCCGGATCGGCCCGCCGGTGCGGTCGACTGGAACCGCGATGACTGATGCTCAGCTGAGGCCGACCCCGCGACGGCGCGGTGTTGCCGCCCACTATGCCCTTCCGGTCGGCTGCTCCGCGCTGCTGCTGACCGGCGCGGTCGCGGCCGCCAGCCACGGCGCCGTATCCGGCGGCTGGGTGCTGCTGCTCGCGGCCGTCATCGTGGCGGCGGGCGGCCTGATTGCCGAGCCTGGGGCGACGCTCTTCGTGGTCGGGGCCGCCTGGCTGACGGTGGCCGGCTTCTCGCGATCTCCCTACGCCAAGCTTCAGGTGACCTGGCAGCTCGGCGCGCGGGCCGCGCTCGTGCTGAGCCTGGCCGGCCTGGCGGGAATCGCGGCCGGCATGGTGATGCGCCGGCTCGCTTCGTCGTTCACACTGGGAGTTGTGGACGTTCGCGGCGATCACCGACCGAGGCTCTCGTGGTGGCGGGAACCCGGCACAAGCGGCGGCCTTGACCGCAGGCGGCAGTTGGCCGGCGTGCTGCTGGTCGCGGTCCTGCCGCTGATCACGGCCGCGCTCGTGCCGGCCCAGCGCTCGCTCAGTCTCTCCGACGACCTGCTGATCTATCTCGTGGGTGTCGTCGGGGTGGCGGTCGTCGGCGGATTCTGGCCCGCCGTCGCGGCGGCCGTGACCGCGAGCCTGCTGCTCAACTGGTTCTTTACCCCGCCGGTGCACACGTTCACGATCGCCGACCCGCAGAACATGCTCGCCCTGCTGCTCTTCATCACCGTCGCCGTCACGGTCAGCAGCGTGGTGCACCTGGCCGCCCGGCGCGCCGTCCAGGCGGCGCGCAGCCGCGAGGACGCGGCGGCCCTGCTCGCGCTGGCTCAGACCGTGCTCGGCGGTGACGACACGCCGGGGGCCATCCTGACCCACCTGACCAGCACCAAGGGCGGCAGCGCCGAGCTCGCGGAGCTGGTCGGCGACCAGTGGGTGCGGGTGGCGGCGTCCGGGTCCGCAGCACCGGGCGCAGCCCCGACCAGGGTGCGCGCCGGATCCGAGCTCGCGCTCATCGTCGCCGGGCAGTCCGATCCGCTGACCCCCCGCCTGCTCGACGGGTTCGCCGCCCAGGCGGCCGCGGCCCTGGACCGCGACCGGCTACGCACCCAGGCCGCTCAGGCTGAGGCGCTGGCCGAGGGCAACCGGATGCGCACGGCGCTGCTCGCGGCGGTCAGCCATGACCTGCGCACCCCGCTCGCCTCGATCAAGGCGAGCATCAGCACGCTGCGCCAGACGGGCGTGCAGCTCGACCCCGCCGACGAGGCCGCACTGCTCGCCACGACCGAGGAGTCGGCTGACCGGCTGAACGACCTGATCGGCAACCTGCTCGACATGAGCAGGCTGGCGGCCGGCTCCCTCGAGCCGTTCCTGCGGCCCGCCTCCATCGACGAGGTCGCCCCGCTCGCCCGGCAGGAGACCGAGAGCTCGGCGAACGTCCGCCTGGTGGTACCCGACGAGCTGCCGCTGGTACGGACCGACCCCGGGCTGCTGGAGCGGGTGCTCGCCAACCTGTTCGCCAACGCGATCGCGCACTCCCCGCCTGGCCGCCCTGCGGTGATGACGGCCAGGCACGAAGGCGATGTCGTGCTGCTGGACGTGATCGATCACGGGCGCGGCGTGGCGGATCAGCTCAAGCCGGTGATGTTCGAGCCGTTCGAGCGACTCGACGAGCGAGGCGGCGGTACCGGCGTCGGGCTCGGCCTGGCCGTGGCCAGGGGGTTCCTGTCGGCCATGGGCGGCTCGGTGACCGCGCTAGACACCCCGGGCGGCGGGCTCACGATGCGCGTCACGCTGCCGGTGGCCGCGCCCGCCAGCTCCGCGATGGCCTCCGACCAGTGACCCGCGTCCTGGTCATCGACGACGAGCCGCCGATCCTGCGGGCACTGCAGATCAACCTGGCCGCGCACAAGTACGAGGTGAGCACCGCTGCCGACGGCGCCTCGGGCCTGGCCACCATGACCAGGGACCGGCCCGACGTGCTGATCCTGGACCTCGGGCTGCCCGACATGGACGGCACGGAGGTGATCAGGGGCGTCCGCGGCTGGTCATCGGTCCCGATCATCGTGCTGTCGGCCTGGGGCCAGGAATCGGCCAAGATAGCGGCCCTGGACGCCGGCGCGGACGACTACGTGACCAAGCCGTTCGGGATGGGCGAGCTGCTGGCCAGGCTCAGGGTGGCGGTACGCCGGGCCTCGCCGGCCCCCGACGAGCCGGTGGTCACGACCGGGGACATCACCGTCGACCTGGCGGCCAAGCGGGTCCTGCGGGCGGGCTCGGACGTCCGGCTCACGCCGACCGAATGGCAGCTGCTCGAGGTGCTGGTCCGGCACCGGGAACGGCTGGTCACCCAGCGCCAGCTGCTCCAGGAGGTATGGGGCCCGGAGTACGGGACCGAGGGCAACTACCTGCGGGTCTACATGGCGCACCTGCGCCGCAAGCTGGAGGCCGACCCGTCCAGGCCGCGGTACCTGCGGACCGAGCCGGGGATCGGCTACCGGTTCACCTGCGCGGGCTCGGAGGTCTCGCCGCCCGGGGGCCGCAGTTCGTAGACGGGGTTGAAGATCGTGCGGGCGCCGCGGTGCTGGCCGACCCGGCCCCTGACCGTGAGGTTCCGGCCGGGCTCGACGCCGGGAATGTGGCGGCGGCCCAGCCAGACCAGGGAGATGCTGCCCGATCCGTCCCACAGCTCGGCGTGCAGGGCGGGGCTGCTGCCGCGGGGCCGGACGGTGACCGCCCGCAGCGTGCCGGCGATCACGGCGTGCTGGCGGTCGGCAATGTCGGCGATCGGCGTGGCCGCGGCGTCGTCGGCCACCCTGGCCTGCAGTTCCTCGGCCAGCAGCTCGTCGTGCGCGGCGGCGATGTGGCGCAGCCGGGCCAGCCCGTGCTCGTGCTCGGCGTCGGGGCTGGCGGCCTGGCTGGTGAACGGCGCCGCGGCAGGCTTGGCCGGCGGGTGACCGAACCGGACCGCGCCAGGCCCGGCGGGCGCGTGCGGCAAGGCCGCGGCCCTGGCCGCCGACCTGAGCTGGTAGGGCACGCTCGCGACGATCACGCCCGGCAGGAGCAGCAGCCGGGCCTTCAGCCGCAGCGCGCTCTGGTTGTGCAGCACCTGCTCCCACCAGTGGCCGAGCACGTACTCGGGGATGAACACGGTGACGACGTCCCGCGGGCTCTCCCGCCGCAGCCGGCTGACGTAGGACACGACCGGCTTGGTGATGTCGCGGTACGGCGAGGCGACGACGGTCAGCGGAACGGGAATGTCGGCCCGCTCCCAGTCCTCCCGCAGCCGGGCCGTCTCGGCCTCGTCCACGCTGACCGTGACCGCCTCGATGTGGCTCGGCTGGGTCGCCCGGGCGTAGGCCAGCGCTCGCAGCGTCGGCAGGTGCACCTTCGACACCAGCACGATGGCCCGGTTGCTGGCCGGCAGCGTGACCGCCTCGTCGGCGGGCGGGGTGAGCTCGATGGCGACGCTGGCGTAGTGGTTGCGGATGCCGCGCATGGTCAGCCAGATGGCCGGCATCGCCACCACCACGATCCAGGCCCCGCTGGCGAACTTGGCCACCAGCACGATCACGAGCACCAGCCCGGTGAACACGGCCCCGACGGTGTTGATCACCCTGGTCCGCTTCATGTGCCGCCGGGTCCGCGGGTCGGTCGTGATCCGCAGGTTCCGGTTCCAGTGTCGGATCATGCCGGTCTGGCTGCACACGAACGAGACGAACACGCCGATGATGTAGAGCTGGATCAGCCTGGTCGGCGACGCGTCGAAGATCACGATCAGCAAGATCGCGAACCCGGACAGCAGCAGGATGCCGTTGCTGAACGCCAGCCGGTCGCCGCGGTTGTGCAGCTGCCTGGGCAGGTAGCCGTCCCTGGACAGGATCGAGGCCAGCACCGGGAACCCGTTGAACGCCGTGTTGGCCGCCAGCACCAAGATCAGCGCGGTGACGAACTGCAGGATGTAGAACAGCGGCGAGCTGCCGCCGAACACGGACCGGCCGACCTGGGCGATCACGGTCCGCTGGACGACGTGGTGGCTCGCCAGGTAGGCCGGGTTCAGCATGTGCACATGGCTGACCAGCGCCAGCGCCGTCACTCCGGCGAACATCGACACCGCGATGACCCCCAGCAGGGCCAGCGTGGTCGCCGCGTTCTTGCTCTTCGGGGCGCGGAACGCGGGCACGCCGTTGCTGATCGCCTCGACGCCGGTGAGCGCGGTGCACCCCGACGCGAACGCCTTGAGCAGCAGGAACATCAGCAGGAAGCCGCTCAGGTGGCTATCGACCGCGCGCACCGGCAGGTGCGCGCTCTCAGCCTGCGGCGGATGACCGATGGCCACCTTGGTCAGCCCCCAGACAATCAGCAGGGCCACCACGCCGATGAAGACATAGGTCGGAATGGCGAACGCCGTGCCCGACTCCCGGACGCCGCGCAGGTTCATCACCGCGATCACCGCCACGACCACGACCGAGATGACCGCGACGCGGGAGTTGAGCACCGGGAAGGCGGACGCCAGGTTAGCCACGCCGGCCGAGACCGACACCGCGACCGTGAGCGTGTAGTCCACCATCAGGGCACTGGCCACCGTGAGCCCGATCTTCGGCCCCAGGTTGGTCGAGGCGACCTCGTAGTCGCCGCCGCCCGACGGGTAGGCATGCACGTTCTGCCGGTACGACGCGACGACAACCAGCATCAGCAGGCCCACGGCCGCGGCAATATACGGCGTGTAATGCAGCAGGGCGATCCCGCCGACCGCCAGGACGAGGAGAATCTCCTCGGTCGCATACGCCACCGACGACAGCGCGTCGCTCGCGAAGACGGGCAGCGCGATCTTCTTCGGCAGCAGCGTATGGCCCAGATGCTCGCTTTGCATCGGGCGGCCGACGAGCACCCTTTTGGTCAGTCCGAAAAGCATCGCCACGCCCGCATGCTAGGCCTACCAGGGCAATTTCCGCCAGAGGCGCCACGGCGCGGGCCGACCAGGCCGAAGGGCGATCGCGCGTGAAATGGCCGCCCGGGGATCCCGGCACCAGGCCCCGGCCTGGCCGCCCGCCCCCAGAAAACTAACGGCCGTCATCAGCTGACTATGACAGCTGTTAGAATGACGGCGCTGGATGGATCTGACGGGGAGGTTCGGCTTGGGCGCCGGCGCACTGTTCATCGCGGTCTTCCTCGCGTGCGTGGTCGAGGCCGTCGAGGCGACCACCATCGTCCTGGCCGCGGGCACGGCCAGGGACTGGCGGTCAGCTGGCGCTGGCGTGGTCGCCGCGCTGGTCGTGCTCGCCGCCATCACGGCTGCGCTGGGCCCGGCCGTCAGCGCCCTGCCGATCAACGCGCTGCGGCTGTTCGTCGGAGCCCTGCTGCTCATCTTCGGGCTGCAGTGGCTGCGCAAGGCCATCCTGCGGGCCAGCGGCCATAAGGCGCTGCACGACGAGGACGCGATCTACCGCGAGCAGCTCGCGGCGGCGCGATCCCAGCCGGACCTCAAGGCCGGGCTGGTGCCCGATCTGCTGGGCTTCACCCTGTCCTTCAAGGGCGTGCTGCTCGAGGGGCTCGAAGTCGTCTTCATCGCGCTGACCTTCGGCGGAAACGCGCATCAGATCCCGCTGGCGGCGCTGGCCGCGGTCAGCGCCGTGGTGCTCGTCGCGCTGGCCGGGGTCGCGATCCGGGCGCCCCTGGCGAGGGTCCCCGAGAACACGATGAAGTTCGTCGTCGGGGTGATGCTGACATCGTTCGGCACTTTCTGGGGCGCTGAGGGTGCGGGTGCCCATTGGCCGAAGTCCGATGCGGCCCTGCTGATCATCATTCCGGCGCTCGCTGTCTTCGCGCTCGGCCTGGTGGCCGTGCTGAAGAGGGTCCCGCCCGCGCCGGCCACCCAGCTCGCTCCGGCCGTCGCCGAGGTCCGCTGACATGGCTGACCGGATCCGCGCCTTCGGTGCCTTCGCCTACGACTTCGTGATCGGCGATGACTGGTGGGTCGCCGCCGGGGTCGTGGCCGGGCTCGCCGCCACCTACCTGCTCACGCACGTGCTCGCGGTCGCGGCCTGGTGGCTGATTCCCGTGCTGCTCGCCGGGCTGCTGCCGGTCAGCCTCTGGCGAGCCGTCCGCAAGAGCTAGCGGCTCTCGGCCTCCTCGGCATAAACCCGCGCGGCGTACTCCTCGAGCGTCTGCTCGCATCCGGCCAGCCCCTGCTCGGCGGCTTGCCTGCCGGACGAGCCGAAGACATCGCGCTCGGTGACCTTGGCCAGCCAGGTCCTGAGCTTGACCAGGTCGACCTCGTTCTCCTCCAGCTCGGCATAGGTGAAATGCTCGGCGACGTACTCCTTGCGCACCTGGCCGAGAAAGTCCTCGCACTTGTCGACGATCTCCTCGTACTCGTCGTCCCGGGCGGCCTGAAACGCCGCCACGACCTCCTGCTCACCGGCTAGCACGGCGCTGGAGAGCAGGACGGCGGTGCCGGACATGTCGAGGATCTCGCTGCGCAGCTTCCGAAGCGCGCGCTCGGCGGTCACGCTGGCCGGGAGGGCAGCCGCGGAATTCTGCAGGTAAATCGCTCCCAGGCTCTTCAGCCGCCGCCAGACGGCGGCCCGGAGCCTGGTCGGCTCGGACGGGACTCGGTAGATCAGGACAAGCCAGCCGCTGCCCTCCCCGCTGACCGAGCTCATCCGATCATTGTCGCAGCATTCACTTGGAGAAGTTCGGGTTGCGGTTCGCCGGCGGGGGGATCACCGGCGCCCGCACCACCGTCGGCGACTGCGCGCTGGCGGTGTCGATCTTGCGCATGAGCTCGGCCTCGGCGGTGAGCTCGGCCGCGGTCGGTGACAGCGCGATGGTCGCGGTGAGCACGAACGAGGTCACCGAGACCCCGACGATCAGCGGCAGCAAGAACGCAGCCGCGTCCGCACCGCCCATCGCCATCGACTGGCCGGCGGCCGGGTAGACGTGCATCGCGGCCATGCCGGTGTAGTGCATGCCGCTGACCGCGACACCCATGATGGCGGCGGCGCCGAGCGTGGACCAGAAGCCAGCCAGCCGCAGGGCGGCCCACAGCGCGGCTGTCGCGGCACCGATCGCGATGACGATCGACAGGCCGAACAGCCGCGGGTCGTAGCTCATCCGGGCCGGCATCCGCATGGCCGCCATGCCGCTGTAGTGCATGGCGGCGACGCCGAGCCCGGTGATCACGCCGCCGAGCAGCAGCCGTCTGACGGTGGGCTGGCCGAGTCCGACGATCAGCAGGCCGATGAGAACGAAGGCCACGGCGAGAAGCATGCTCGCCAGCGTGACCGGGACGCTATAGCGGATCGTCTCGCCCGGGATGGTAAAGCCGAGCATCGCGATGAAATGCATCACCCAGATTCCGGTGATTCCGATCGAGATAGCGGCCACGAACAGCCACCTGACTCTCGCCGGACCCGTGCTCACCCGGGACCTGCTCGTGCAGCGCAAGCCAAGGAATGCCCCGAGGAATGACATCAGATAACCCAGAGCCGGCGTCAGCAAACCATAGGAAAAGTTATGAACCGTCAACATGCGCATATCTCCGACTACTTGACCGGCCAGCAGCTTACCGTGACATGTACGCTCCCGGCCGCCAAACGGAGAGGCTGCTGTGCAGCGCACAGCCGCGATCTCGCGCCGCCCCCCTGGCTAGGTCGCCATTGTGGGCGAGGGGTCAGGGAGGCGTCACCTGCCGGTCAGAACCCTGGTGTCGATGGCGGTCTCGGCCGGGCTCGCGCCGTCCGGGCGGCTGACCAGATAGCCGCGCGCCGCCGGGCGGTCGGCCACGATCTCGGCCAGGTCGTCGTCCACGAAGTGAGCCGCCGCGCCGTCGTCGCAGGCGATGCCGGGCGGCAGCGCCCCGCCGGCGACCAGCGACTGGTACAGCGGCCGGCGACCGGGCTCGGAGTCATAGTGCGGGCAGTAGCTGGGAGACAGCAGGCCAAGCCCGTCGGTGAACGGCCGCAGGTCGGTGCCGAACGAGTCGGTTGTCCCTCCGGCGAACCAGCAGATCGCGCCCGCGCTCACGCCGGACAGGACGATCCCCGCCTGCCACGCGGCCCGCATGATCCGGTCCAGGCCGTGCACTCGCCAGACCGCGAGCATGTTCGCGACGCTGCCGCCGCCGACGAAGATCACGTCCTGAGACAGCAGCAGGTCTTCCGGGTCCGCGGTGTTCGGCATCGGGAACAGCTGCAGGTGAGCGACCCGCCCGGGGATCTCGGCAAACAGGTCATAGGTCCGCAGGTAGACGGCGGGATCATCGCCTGAGGCCGTGTTCAGGACGCAGATCCCCGGTGCCTTGCGACCGGAAAGCTGGGCCGCATAGGCGAGCAGCGGGGACGCCGCCCGCCCGCCAGGCCCGAACTCGTCCGGTCCGCTCAGGCCGCCCATGGCCAGTACATGCCGATGTCCGTCCGCCGCCACGGCCAAACGCTACCGTGCCCTGGTGACCGACTGCACGTTCTGCGCCATCGCCGCCGGAACCACGCCGGCGCACGTGGTTCTCGCCGACGCCAGCGTGGTCGCGTTTCTCGACGCCAGACCGGTGTTCAAGGGCCACGTCCTGCTCGTGCCGCGTGAGCACGTCGAGACGCTCGCCGACCTTCCCGCTCGCCTGATCGGGCCGTTCTTCAGTGCGGTCCGGCTGGTCAGCGCGGCTCTTCCGGCGGCGCTCGGCGCCCAGGGCACCTTCGTAGCGCTGAACAACATCGTCAGCCAGAGCGTTCCGCACCTGCACGCGCACGTCGTGCCGCGGACCAAGGGCGATGGCCTGCGCGGCTTCTTCTGGCCGCGGCACAGGTACGAGTCAGACGACGAGGCCGCTGACTACGCCGGGCGGATCCGGTCCGTCATCGACGCCGGCCTGACGCTGCCATGACGACCGCTCGGCGGTTATGCCAACAGCGAAAGGGCAATCCTGGCCAGCGGGATTACCCTGGCAGGTATGGCTGAGTGGTGGTCGATCGAGGTCTTCGACGCGCAGATCCAGGCTGCGCTGTCGTGGAAGGACTCCTACCGCACCGCGCTGGTCGAGTCCGCGATCACGAGCGGGGCGATCGAGTGGACCTGGATCGAGCACAAGAACGGCGTCGTCTTCGAGGTGTGCTTCGCCGACGAGGCCAGATGGGAAGCCTTCCGCGGGCTCCCCGGTGTTCAGGCGGCGCTCGACGCCGCGCCCGATCCGGTGAACGGCGTGCTGGTCTATCGTGGCCGCGGCGGCGGTGCCGGAGCCAGGCGGCCGAGGCGGCCGCGCCCGTCCGCAGGCGCGGGCGCGATCGAGCTGCCCGAGCCGACCGCCCAGCGCACGATGGATCTCAGTTCCGCCGAATTGGCCGGCCGGGCGGTCAATCTCTGACCACCTTGCCGGCCATCCGCACCAGACGGTGCAGGATGTGAGGATGAGTACCACAGCTTCGGCCGACGAGATGCTGTCGGCCATCGAGCGGAGCGGATACTACCCGGGCATCGTCGCCGACGCGGTCTCCGCGGCGGTCGGCTCCGAACAGGTCGTGTCCTACTTCGTTCACCATGACGCGCATTTCGATCCCGGCATGGAGGTCCGGCGCCACATGACGGTCCTGGCCCTGACTCCGACCAGGCTCGTCTACTCGCACACCGACGAGTACCCCGCCGATGAGAACGTGCCTGACTCGCGGCCGCAGGCCGAGACCTCGACCGAGGCGATCCGCTGCTCCAGGATCTCCACGGTGGCGCTGACCAGGGTGATTCCCGATCCCGCCACGTACCAGCGCGGGGTGACAATGCCGTCGGAGATCGTGCTGACGATCGGCTGGAACTCGCTGCGGCACCTCGAGCTCGAGCCGGCGCACTGCGGCGACGAGAACTGCGAGGCCGACCACGGCTACACGGGGGCGATGACATCGGACGACGTAACGATGCGGATCAGCGAGGCAGCGGACGGAGCCGAGGCCGTGAAGCAGGTGCTCGCGTTCGCCCAGGCGCTCTCGTCGACCACGAGCCGCTCATGACGACCCAGACGATCGAGCCCACGCTGCCGCGATACGCCGAGTCCAGTCTCGACGCCCTGGCTACGTCAATCCTGGCCTCGCTGGAAGTTCCTGGCGAGCCGAATCCGCTTCAGCTCGCGCCCGCCGAGCGGGTTTGCCTGGTGCTGATCGACGGTCTGGGCTGGGATCTGCTCAGCACGCACCAGGCCGCGGCGCCCTTCCTGTCCGAGCTGGCCATGACCTCGGCGCCGCTGACCGCCGGCTTCCCGGCCACGACCGCGACCAGCCTGGCGACGCTGGGGACCGGCAGGCCGCCTGGCCAGCACGGGCTGCTCGGCTATCAGGTTGCCGTTCCCGGCTCGGACCGCCTGCTCAACGCCCTGCGCTGGGACGCCAGCGTCGATCCGGTCCGGTGGCAGCCGGGCTCGACGATCTTCGAGCGCGCCGAGAGAGCCGGCGTCGCTGCGTTCAGGATCGCGCCGGGAGCGTTCCGGAAATCGGGCCTGTCGGTCGCGGCCATGCGGGGCGCGGACTACCTGGCTGCTGACACGCTGGGGGCGCTGGTCTCCCGGACCGTAGCCGCCCTGGGTCAGGCGTCGCCCGCACTGGTGAGCGTCTACTACGGCGACCTTGACTCGACGGGGCACGCGCTCGGCTGCGGGTCCGATGCGTGGGAGTACCAGCTGGCGCACGTCGACAAGCTGGCCGAGCAGCTCGCAGGAGCGCTCCCGCGCGGCACGGTGCTGCACGTCACGGCGGATCACGGGATGACCGATGTCTCCGCCGCCGACCACATCGACGTCGACACGCTGCCGCAGCTGCGCGAGGGGGTGGCCTTGCTCGGCGGCGAGCCGCGGGCCCGGCACGTGTACTGCAGGCCGGGCGCGGCAGACGACGTGCTGACCGCCTGGCGGGAGGTGCTCGGCGACCGGGCGTGGGTGGTGACCAGGGAGCAGGCGATCGCGGACGGCTGGTTCGGCCCGGTCGACCCGCAGTTCACGGCCCGGATCGGCGACGTGGTCGGCGCACCGTGCGGCCCCAGCGCCATCGTCGCCACGAAAGCCGAACCGCGCGAGTCGGCGCTGGTCGGGATGCACGGCTCGCTGACCCAGTCGGACCAGCTCGTGCCGCTCCTGACGCTGACCCTGAACTGAATCCGGCGACCTCAGGGCGCGCCGGGACGGCAGGACGGCGGGACGGCGCGTCCCGGGCAGGTTTGTCCACAGGCCAGTACGGGAACCCCACCGCATCTGACCTGGTTATGCACAGGATTCAGGAGGTTATCCACAGTGACGAGCGTCAGCCCGGGCGCTGCCCCGCCCGATCCGGGCAGCGGGCCGCTGATCAGCGTGACCGACCTGGCCGCCTGGCTCGGATCGGAGCGCCCGCCGGCACTGCTCGACGTAAGGTGGCGGCTCGGCGGCCCGCCGGGAGTCGACAGCTACCTGGCCGGGCATCTGCCCGGAGCCTGCTTCGTCGACCTCGACCGGGACCTGGCCGGGCCCGCGGGCTCCGGCGGTGGCGGCAGGCATCCGCTGCCGGCGGCCGGCGTGCTCGAAGCGGCCATGCGGCGCGCCGGCCTGGGCGCGGGCCAGGCCGCGGTGGTCTACGACGACGCCGACTCCACCGTCGCCGGCCGCGTGTGGTGGCTGCTGCGTTACTTCGGCCATCACCGGGTCGCCGTTCTCGACGGCGGCTTTCTGGCCTGGGCCGCCGCGGGCCTGCCGGTGACGACCGACGTGCCGAGCCCGGACCCCGGTGACTTCACCGCTGGCGTCGCCGGCGGCATGCCCGTCCTCGACGACGACGGGGCGGCACGGCTCGCCCGGTCCGGCTTCCTGCTCGACGCCAGGGCGGCCGAGCGGTACCGCGGCGAGGTCGAGCCCGTTGATCCGGCGGCCGGCCACATCCCGGGAGCGATCAGTGCTCCGGCGACCGGCAACGTCCGGCCGGACGGCGTGTTCCTGCGCCCGGAAGAGCTCGCTCGCCGGTTCGCCGGCCTGGGCCTGCCCGTAGCCGCCAGCGCGCCGCGGATCGGCGCATACTGCGGGTCCGGGGTGACCGCTGCCCAGGAGGTACTGGCGCTCGAGCTGGCCGGCCTGCCCGCGGCGCTCTATGTCGGCTCCTGGTCGGCCTGGTCATCCGACCCGGGCCGGCCCGTCGCCACCGGCCCAGAACCGGGGTAACGGCCAGGCGCGCAAGCTCAGGTCGCGACCGGCGGTCAGGATCAGCCACGTAGCCGCGCCCGTCGCCAGCGCCGGACCGGCCGGGCCCGGCCCGGCCAGCAACGCCGCCGCCGCGACGCCGCCGGCGGCGGCCACGACTCGCAGCGCCAGCCGGAGCGGCAGTCCGCGGCCGGGGAGCGGACCGCGAGCCTGGGTCAGGGCCGCTCTCGCCTCGCCGCGGCCGTACCCGGTGCGCAGGTCGGTGTAGGCGGCGGCAGCGGCAGCGAATCGCTCCGGGTCACCGCCGTCGGCTCGGTCCGGGTGCGTCGCGGCTGCGATCCGCCGCCACACAGCGCGAACCTCGTCGTCGGTCAGCTCGCCGCGCGGGTCCAGGCCGAGTACGGCGAACGGGTCACCGGTCATGCTCGTGGCTCCGGTCCGAAGGCCGCGTCGAGCACGGCGGAGACATCGGCGCACGCAGCGGCGGCTGCCGCCCCCTGGGCCGCCGCGCGAGTGGCGGCCTGCGCATGACCGTCGGCCGCCGCACGACCGGAGGCAGACGGCACGAGCCGGTCGCTGACCGCCGCGGGCGCGGCGGTCAGCCGCTGCACCTGAACGTAGGTCACGCCGCCGCGGTAGATGTAGGCTGCCTGGCCGACGTCCAGGGCGCGGATCAGGGCGGCATCCACGACCGGCACCTCCGTCAGCCGCGACGTGCCCTGGTGCCGCCAGACCGGGAACCGGCCGAGTCGCCTGGTCGTCTCCACCGCCTTTCGGGTCCCGGCCAGCCTGGTCAGCGGCTCCGGATGCGGCGTCCGCAGCAGCCAGATGCCGCCCTCGGCGGACGCCGCGATCCGGTACCGCTCGTCCTCGGTGGCGGCCAGCCCCGGCCACGACTGTGCCGACACCTGCACCGCCAGCCCGAGCGACCTGGCCCGCTCGTACAGCTGCCAGATCGGCAGCCGCCGTGAGACCGCGGAGAACTCGTCGACCGCGAGCAGGATCTCGCGCCGCCCCGGGCCGTGGACCGCGAAACTCGCCAGCAGGTCAACCAGCGCCCTGGCCTGGCCCTCGGCGACCGGGATCTGATCAGTGCCTTCGAGGATGCAGTACCAGGCATCGGCGTCGGCGAATCCGCCCGGTCCGTCCAGCCCGGTGCCGAGCCGGCGGAACAGCGTGCGGAACCTGAGCGCGACATCACCGAGGTGCCCGGAGGCCGATCGGATCAGGGCGTGATCGGCGGCCGTTCCCCCGGCCGCGTATGCCGTCGTCAGCCAGCCGGGCTCGAGCCGGCTGAGCAGGTCGCGCGAGCTGACCGGCGGCCCGCAGGGGGCCTCGACGGCCAGCCCGATCAGCGCCTCCATCACGTCGGCGTAGTACGCGGCCGAGCCCGTGCCGTGCTCGATCAGGTCGACGAGCGTCGTCGTGAGCTGACGCGGCGGCAGCGACCACAAGGACAGGCTGGCCTCGTCCGGCCAGACGGCGGTGGACCGGGCGCCGGCCTGCCTCAGCACCCGCCTGAACCGGTCGGCGACCCGGCGGGCATCGGAGCCGCCCTTGCAGTCGAGCACGACGAGCAGCGGCGGCGCGCCGAGGCCAGCCGCGTGCCGGCGCAGCCCGGTCGCCACGAACGCGGTCCACAGCCGCAGCAGCAGCGTCGTCTTGCCGGTCCCGGTCGTGCCGACGACAACCTGGTGGGACCGCATCCGCCGGTAGCTGACCGCCGCGAGCGGGCCGCCGCGGTGACCGACCGCCCTGATCACCGCGCCAACCACGAGCAGGTCACCGCGCATGGTCAGCGGCGCCGAGCCGGGCGCGGCGATCCTGGCCCTGGCCGATCGCACCTGATGCCGCCACTGCCGCTGGTCGAAGGCTACCGAGGCGGCGGGGGAGAGCCCGCCAGCGCCCGAGCGCAGCAGCGCACTGCGGTAGGCCCAGGCCAGGCCGCCTGTGAGCAGGCCGAGCGGGATCGCCAGCGGCGCGATCACCGCGGCCGCGCACAGCGGGGAACCCGCGCGCGCGAGGTGCCAGAAGGCCAGCCAGGCGTGGTACGGCGCGGCTGCGACCGGCTGCCAGCCCGGCGCGGCGTGCGCGGTCCAGGCCAGCCAGACGGCGACCATCGGCCCGCACCACGCGGCGGCGGCGAATAGCCGGCGAGGCAGCCAGCCCTGCCGCCAGGCGGCGATCAGCGCGCCCGCGGCGACGAAGGACACCGGCGCCGCGGCGACCGCGGCCGCCGCCAGCGTCAGCGCCCCGAGCACGCGAGCCAGCGCCCGCACCACCGCCTGAGCCGCGACCAGCCTCAGCCAGCCCCCGATCACGGCGCCGCCCCGCCGCCCGCTGACCCGCCCCGGCCAGGGCCGGCCAGCCCGGAACCAGCCAGCCCGGCGCCATCGGGCAGGAGCCGGATCTCGACCCGCGATCCGAGGCGGCCAAGGGCGTCCCTCGCCCTGGCCACCACCGGCCTGGCGGCAGGCGAGCACAGGTAGACCGCCCTGGAGTGGCGCAGCGGCCGGCCGGGCACCTGAACCTCCGCGGCCAGGCATCCGTAGTCGCCGGTGCGGCTCAGCAGCTCGCGCATGATGATGCCGGTTCTGGCCACGGTCTTCGGGGTCAGCTCAGCCTCGATCGCCCAGCACTCTCCGGCCCACGGATAACCGGTGCCGTCGGGCCAGTGCACCTCGCCGTCCGGCACGTGCTCGCGCAGGCCGATCCGGCCGCCCATCCTGGCCCGGAGCCGGCGCTCGCTCCGCCAGTAGGCCGCGCCGGCGGTGAACTGCGGCGTCGCTATCAGCGCCAGCCGGACCTGGGTCACGGCGCGCAGATGGGCCAGCCTGGATAATCCGGGGGAGCCCGCCGAGTACGGCAGCCCGCACGTCGCCAGGCCGGCCCTGGTCAGCCAGACCCAGCGGGGACCCGGGCTCAGGACCGCCGCCTGCGCGGTCCCCGCGGCTCGCCAGCCAGCTACGACCGCGACCACCCGCCGGCGGCTCGCGCCCAGCACGGTCCCGAGCTGATCGAGCTGCACGCCGTACATCTCCGCCACGAAGACCAGCCCGGCTCCGGGCACCATGGCCGGGAAGCGCTGGTCAGCCCCCGGTAACGGCGACATTCCGTCGGCACCGCTCACCTCACCATCTCACCACGCCGGCGGCGGGCTGGACAGCGCCAGCGGCCACCCGGCCCGAGCGCGCCACGCGCGACACGGGGCCGGTGCTGGTGCCCGGACGGTCCTTGCTGCACAATGTCCCTGGAGTATCAGCAGCAACGCAGTGCAGGATGCAGGCAGCCAGCCCGCGCCCGACCAAGGTTCGTTGGGGAAGACGCACCTCGTCGGCAGGGTGGGAGGTCTGGTGTCCGTACGCGGCGTGCTGCAGATTCACTCTGCGCCCCCGGCGCTGAGCCCGCATATCGAGTGGGCCGTCGCCGGGATTTTCGGCGTTCCCGTAAAGCTGAGCTGGATCGAGCAGCCAGCCGCTCCGGGCTCGGTCAGGACCGAGCTGGACTGGCAGGGCCGCCCGGGTCTGTCGGGTGAGATCGCCTCGGCGCTCGCCACCTGGAACCTGCTCAGGTTCGAGGTGACCGAGGACGCCAGCCTGGGCTGCGACGCCATGCGCTATAGCTGCACGCCGTCGCTCGGCATGTTCTCGGCCAGCGTCGGCGCCAACGGCGACATCATGATCAGCGAGAACCGGCTCAGGGCGGTCATGACGCTGGCCGCATCCGGCGCCGACAGCGACCGGCTCGGGGCGATCCGCGAGCTGCACGGGCTACGGCATCCGGCTCTCGGCGGATCGCTCGAGGCCGAGCTGTCGCTGCTGCTTGGCGAGGCGTGGGACGCCGAGCTTGAGCCCTTCCGGCACGCTTCGGCGGGAGCACCCGTCCGCTGGCTGCACGCCACTGGCTAGCGGTCGCGGTCGTTAGCCGCGCGCCTCGCCAGTTGGAGGCCCGCCAGTGGGCCGTGGCAAAATCAGCCAGGTGCAGATCGGGATGCTTGGACCATTCGAGGTCCGCACGGACGACGGCGTCCAGGCCGACGTGCCGGGCGCCCGGCTGCGCGGGCTGCTGATCGCCCTCGCGCTCGAGCCAGGTCACGCAGTCCCGAAGGCGACGCTCATCGACTGGATCTGGGGTGAGCGGCCGCCCCCTGGCGCGGCGAATGCTTTGCAGCGCCTGGTATCCCGGCTGCGGAAGGCGCTGCCGGACGGGCTGGTCGAGGGGCAGACGGACGGCTACCGGCTGAGGGTGGAACCCGACGCCGTCGACGCGGTCCGGTTCGAGCGCCTCGTCGGCCAGGCCCGCCAGGAAGCGGGCCCGCAGCGGGTACGGCTGCTGCGCGAGGCCATCGCCTTGTGGCGCGGTGCGGCCATGCAGGACGTCGGGTTGCCGGACAGCGCGGCGTATGAGGCAGCGGTCACCCGGCTCGATAGGCTCCGCATGACGGCCATGGAGGATCGGTTCGACGCGGAGATCAGCCTCGGCCACGGTGTGGAGGTGGCCCCGGAGCTGGCCGACCTGGTGGCCGCGCATCCGTTGCGAGAACGGCTGGTCGCCGCGCTGATGCGCGCTCTCGCCGCGGCCGGTTGCGGCACCGAGGCACTGCTCGTGTACCAGCGCACGAGAGAAGCCCTGGCCGACGCGCTGGGGGTCGACCCCTCACCGGAGCTGTCCGCCTTGCATGTCGCGCTGCTGCGAGGCGAGCTGGGACGGCGGGAGGAAACCCGGAAGACCAACTTGCGCGCCGAGCTGACCAATTTCGTCGGCAAGGACGCTGATGTCGCCGCGGTCCGCGAACTCATCGCCGGACATCGGCTCACGACCCTGACCGGGCCGGGCGGCTCAGGGAAGACCAGGCTGGCCACGGAAACCGCGCGCACGCTGCTCGGCGACCTGCCGGACGGGGCCTGGCTAGTGGAGCTGGCGCCGATCGGCGCGAGTGGTGACGTGGCCCGGTCAGCGCTCGCCGCACTCGGGCTCCGGGATGCGCTGGTCGGCAGCGCGCCCAATGCGGAACCGATAGACCGGCTGGTCGCCGCGATCCGTGAGCGGGACGCGCTGCTGATTCTGGACAACTGCGAGCACGTGATCGAGTCGGCGGCGGCGTTCGCCCAGCGGGTGCTCGGGGAGTGTCAGCGGCTGCGGATCCTGGCCACGAGCCGGGAACCGCTGGGCATCACCGGCGAGGCGTTGTGGCTGGTCGAGCCACTGGCCTTGCCGCATCGGGACGCAGACCCCGCTGAGATCGAGTCATCTCCGGCCGTCCGGCTGCTGAGGGACCGGGCGGGCGCAGTGCGCAGGGATCTTGCGGTCGACGCCCGCACGTCGTCGACGATGCTGCGTGTCTGCCGGGCGCTGGACGGGATGCCGCTGGCCATCGAACTGGCCGCAGCCCGGTTGCGCACCATGTCCCTCGATCAGCTCGCCAACCGTCTCGATGACCGGTTCCGGCTGCTGACCGGCGGTAGCCGCACCGCGCTGCCACACCACCGGACGTTGCGCGCGGTGGTCGACTGGAGCTGGGAGCTGCTCACCGACGCCGAGCGGACGGTCCTGCGCAGGCTCGCGGTGTTCTCCGGCGGAGCGAGCCTGAACGCGGCCGAGCAGGTCTGCGGCAGTGATTCGGTCAAGCCCGGGGAAGTGCTCGAGTTGCTGACCGCGCTGACCGAGAAGTCGCTGCTGCTCACCGAGGGGGACAGCGCACCGCGCTATCGGATGCTCGACACGATCAAGGAATATGCCCGGGACCGGCTCGCGGAGACGGGGGAGTCGGATCTGGCGCGGCACGCGCATCTCGCGTACTTCACCGGACTCGCCGAAACCGCTGACCCGCATCTGCGCCGAGCCGAGCAATTGGAGTGGCTCGCCACGCTCGAGGCTGACCATGACAACATCGCCGTAGCCCTGCGTGGCGCCCTCGCGGCCGGCGAGGCGCAGGGGGCGATGCGGCTCGCGGCGGCCGCCGGATGGTACTGGTGGCTCGGCGGGCACAAGGCCGAGGGCATCGAGCTGATCACCGCGGCCGCCGACACGCCCGGCGAGGTGACCGATGAGGTCCGGGCCATGGCGTACGCGCATGGCGTGACGTTCCTGACCGACGGTCCTGGTGACCAGTACCAGGCGGAGAAGTGGATCCACCAGGCCTACCTGTTCAGCCAGCGCAGTCGGCACCGCAACCCGTTGCTGGGGCTCGTCGACGCGCTGGAACGCATGTTGCGGGCGCCGCACGCGATTCTGGCCGCGTGGGAACCGCTGCTCGCCGACGGCGACCCGTGGATACGCGCGCTGGCCCGCCTGCAGCTCGGCAAGATGCTGATCATGCTCGGCCAGGACCAGCGCGATGCGGATGCCTATCTCGAGCTGGCCCTGGCCGAGTTCCGGGCGCTCGGTGAGCGATGGGGAATCTCGTTCGCCCTGACCGAGCTGGCGGACAGGATCGCCACCCGCGGCGAGTTCGCCAGCGCGTGCGAGCACTACGACCAGGCGATCGCGGTGGTCACCGAGGTCGGCGCCATCGAAGACGTGGTTCGGATGCGGTCGCGGCAGGCTCAGCTGCTCTGGCTGCTGGGTGATGAGGAGTCGAGCAAGGCGGCCATGGCCGAGGCGCAGCGGTGCGCGGAACGGGTCGCGTGGCCGTCCGCGCTGGCTTTTCTCGCCCTGGCGAAGGCGGAGCTGGCCCGCTGGAGCGGCGACACCGAGCAGGCCTACCGGCAGCTCGGCGTCGCGACAGCCATGCTGGGCGACGAAACGGAGCGGGCGAACATCCGGGCGGCGACACACGACCTGCTCGGTTACCTCGCCGGCCGGCCCGACGAGGCCCGCGAGCACCGCGTCGCAGCCTTCCAGGCCGCGTCGGAGGCGGGATATGCGCCCCTGATCGCGCAGGTACTGGTCGGGATCGCGGACCTGGCGCTGCGCGGCGAGCACTTCGAGCAAGCCGCGCGGCTGCTTTCGGCCAGCGCCGCCGTGCGCGGATTGCCGGATCGGTCGCAACCGGATGTGGCCCGGATCGAGCAGGCCGCGCGGCGTCGCCTCGGCGAAGCGCGGTTCGCCGAGGCGACGCAGGAGGGGACGCACGCGAGCTGGCGTGAGCTGGCCGAAGTTACGCTCGCTTGCTGAACGTGGCGCGCGACCACAGGTACCCGGCGAGGGCGATCCCGGCGCACCAGGCCAGAGCGGCGGCCGCGTAGCCGCCCGACGGCGTGCCGGCCAGCAGTCCACGCAGCGATTCGATAATCGGCGTGAAGGGCTGATACTCCGCGAATTGCCGTACCCCCTGTCCCATCTTGGCGGCCGGCACGATCGCGCTGCTCAGGAACGGCAGCAGGATCAGCGGCACGACGGTGAGGCCCGCGGACTCCGGCGTCTTCGCGGCCATTCCCAGCGCGACCGTGAACCACGCGGCCGCGAAGGCTGTCGCCGCGATGACGCCGATCGCCCCGAGCCAGTCCAGGAGGGTCGCGGGCGACCGGAACCCCAGCGCGAAGGCCATTGCGATGATGACCAGGACGGCTATCGAAATGCTCGCCATGGTCGCCATGACGTGACCGGTCAGGACGGCGCCGCGGGAGACGTTCATGACCTTGAACCGGTTGATGATGCCCTTCGCCATGTCGGAGTTCACCGATACCGCGGTGGCCGACAGCCCGTAGCTGATGGCCAGCACGATCAGGCCTGGTGTTGCGTATTCGATATAGTGCTCGCCGACATTGAACGCGTCGCCGAGTACGTACACGAACATCAGCATGATCACGACCGGCATCAAGGCCCCATTGAATATCGTGACCGGATTCCGAAGGATGTGCTTGAAGTTGCGGCGCAGCATGACCCTCGAGTCGGTCAGCGGCGCTGAAGTGGTGCTCATGGTGCGATGGCCTCCGTGCTTGCGTGACTGGTCAGGGCGAAGAAGACGTCATCGAGGTCCGGCGTGTGGACGGAGAGCTCGCCAACGTCGATCGAATGCTCGTCGAGCCGGCCCAGCAGCTCCCGCAGCGTTTTCGCCCTGCCGTCGCTGGGAACCCGCAGGGTCAGGTTCTCGTCGTCCCGCGTGGAGCCGGTCAGGACCCGCGCCGCCGCGTCGAGCTCGCCGGCGTCGGTGAACCGGAGCCGGACGTGGCTGCCGGGAACCTGGCGCTTGAGCTCGTCGGGAGTGCCCTCGGCAACCAGGCGGCCCTGGTCGAGCACCGCGATCCGGCCGGCGAGCTGATCGGCTTCTTCGAGATTCTGGGTCGTGAGGAACACGGTCACGCCGTCGGCCACCAGCTCGCGGATGATGCTCCACATCGTGCGACGGCTGCGCGGATCCAGTCCGGTCGTCGGCTCGTCAAGGAAGATGATCTGCGGCCTGGTGACCAGCGTCATCGCCAGATCCAGCTTCCGGCGCATGCCGCCGGAATAGGTCGCTGCCATCTTCTGCGCCGATTCCGTCAGATCGAACCGGTCCAGCAACGAGCTGACCACCCGCTTGGCCTCGCCGGCCCGCAGATGATGCAGATCGGCCATCAGCCGCAGGTTCTCCTGCCCGGTCAGCAGATCGTCCACCGCCGCGAACTGACCGGTGACGCCGATCACCGCGCGCACCGCCCTGGCCTCGGCCGCCACGTCATGCCCGGCAACCAGTACCGTCCCGCCGTCGGCCTTCAACAGCGTGGTCAGCACGTTCACCGTCGTCGTCTTACCCGCCCCATTCGGGCCGAGCAGGGAGAAGACGGTGCCAGCGCCAACATCTAGATCGATGCCGTCGAGCACGGTCTTGTTCCCGTACGCCTTGCGCAGACCTGAAACTGCAATCGCTGAATTTCTCATGCGACCACTGTCGGCGCCGCCCCTGACACGCAACTGACACGCGCCTGACACGCCCTGACATGGCCGCCGTCCGCGACCACTAGAATCGCGAGATGACTCATCCGGGCGCGGATTCCGGGCGCCCCGCCCTGTCGGCGACCGACCGTACCCGGCACAGCCGGCTGCGCGAGCAGGGCCGGACCGACCGCGCCGACCTTCTGGCGGTCCTGCGGCCGGCTTCATCGCCCACCTCGGCATCGTGGCCGACGGCACGCCGATGGTGATCCCGACCTCGTACGGGTTCGACGACGACACGCTGTACCTGCACGGCTCGGTCGCCAGCCGGAGCCTGGCCGGAGCGGCCCAGGCGTGCGTGACGATCACGCTGGTCGACGGGCTGGTCCTGGCCAGATCTGTGTTCGAGCACGCGGTGAACTACCGCAGCGCGATGATCTACGGCACCCCGCGGCTAGTCACCGACCCGGCCGAGAAGCTGCACGGCCTGCGCCTGCTGTCCGAGCACCTGGCGCCTGGCCAGTGGGACTATGCGCGTCAGCCGAGCCGCAAGGAACTCGCCGCCACCTCGCTGCTCGCCCTGCCGCTCGCCGAGGCGTCGGTGAAGGTCAGGACCGGGCCGCCGGACGACGCGGACAGTCCCGATGCGGTACTCGGGCTCTGGGCAGGCGAGCTTCCCCTGGTCAGCAGCTGGGGCGAGCCGGTTCCCGATCCTGCCCTGCCGGCCGGTACCCAGGTCCCGCCGCACGTCACCGCGCGCGCGGGCACCAGGGCGTTCGACCCCGGCGAGCGCTGACCCGGCCCGGGCCGGACCGCCGGGTCAGCGATCGCCGGCGACCGCGAGCGGCTCGCCGTCCTCCGGCCTGTTCGCCGAGATCCACGCGTCGATGCGCTGCCACCAGTCATAGAGCCAGCGCAGCTGAGCCTCGTGATCGGCGTCCCGCGGCACCTCGTCGACCGGCACCCGCCACCACTTGGCTCGGATGGTCTGATCGACCGGCAGCTTCCGCCACACGTCCCCGACGCTGACCAGCCGGTCGAGACCGGCATGCGCGACGAAGATCACGTCAGCGGAGGGGCACGCGCTGATGGCCGTGAACGCCCCGCCGCTGCGCGGCGCCAGCAGGTTCGGCATCTCCCGCGCCCGGGCGGCCAGGTCACGCCGTCCGAGCTGCTCCAGCCGCATGATGCCGCGCTCCCACCGGCTCGGCGTCCAGTTGCCGCCCTCGGGGAAGATCACCAGTGCGCCGGAATTATCAAGCCCGCTCGCCAGTCGTTCGATTTGCTCAACGAAAAGCCGCCCGCCGGTCTTGGCATGCTGGATGAAGACGTTCGGCACCCGGTTGGCCACGACGTCGAGGCCGGGATCGAGCTGCAGCGTGGCCTTCATCACGACCCGGGGCCGCCGCCCGTACAAGCTGAGCAGGTGATGGACGAGCAGGAACGAGTCGCCGGGACCGGCGTGCCGGCTCAGCACGATGATCGGGCGGGCCAGCCGGGCCGCTTGCTCGGTCCCGGTGAGCTCGGGCTCGTCGATCTCTACCCGCAGCCCGAAGGCGCGGGTCGCGGCGCCGTAGACGCGGTCGAGGAACCATCTCATGATCGCGTAGTGCCGCGCCTGGTAGGGCTCGGTCCGCAGCCGGCCGCCGAACCCGCTGGCGATCCACAGTCCCAGGCACATGAACACCGCCGCGGTGTCAGCGAAGAGCCAGACCAGCGCGAAGAACAGCAGCCGCAGGACGCGCTTGCGGCGCGGCCGCGGCCGCCGGAGCAGCCCGAAGATCCAGATCAGGACGGCCAGCAGCGGGAACAGCAGGGCCAGCGCGACCGCGATGACGAACGTCAGCGGCGCGAGTACCAGCCTGCGGATCAGCCTGGGCGGGAGCATGGGCCTCTCCCTGTCAGTGCCCGTCGAGCGTCAGTGCCCGTCGAGCGCGGCCAGGTAGCGCTCGGACGCCGTGTACGCACGCTCGATGCTGGCCCCGACCATAGTCTTGTCCCGGTATCGCAGCTGCGACAGATCCGCCGGGCGGGGATCTCCGCCGGTCGGCAGGAGATGGACATCGACGCCGTCTGGCAAGTCCGACATCTCCTCATGGAACCGGTGCCGGCGCGCGATCTCGAAGGCGACCAGGCCGACCTCCCAGGGCCGCCTCGGCACGGTCAGCGGGCGCTCGATCCGGCCGACCTGAAGGACGTAGACCGTCGTCGCGCCCAGCGCCAGCGCCCGTCCCACCGGAATGGAGTCGACCAGACCGCCGTCGAAGCAGTGCTCGTCACCGACCCTGACCGGCGGCAGCAGGCCGGGCATGGCGCAGGAGGCCAGGATCGCCGGCACCAGCGGGCCGGAGCTGAACCAGAGCGCGCTGGCCCGCTCGATGCTCGCCGCGACGCAGTGGAACGGCAGCGCGAGCCCGGCGAATTCGCTGACCGGCAGCCGGGCGGCCAGCATGTGCCGCAGCGGCTCGATCGAATGCAGGTGCGTTCCCGACCGGGCCAGACGGACCGCTCGCCCCCAGAGGTTCTCGCTGAATGCCTGCCTGATGGCCTCGCCGTGCCACAGCTCGCTCAGCAGGCTGGCGGCACCAGCCGGATCGGCGGCCACGAAGGCGCCGTTGATCGCGCCGATCGAGGTGCCCACCACCAGATCGGGCACGACGCCCGCCTCGGCCAGCGCCCGCAGCATGCCGACCTCGTGAGCGCCGAGCAAGCCCCCGCCGCCCAGCACGAACGCCGTCCTCACCGCAGACACCCCCTTGCCGCCAGCACTAACGGTAGCCGGGCGTCAGCGGCCGCCGGCGGGCCGGGCGGGCCTTCACCCGGATACCTGCGCTGGCTCGGGGAGCTGCGTCGCGGTCGACTTCGGCCAGACCGACCTGGCGCCCGGAACCAGCGCGCGGTTGATGACCCAGGCGATCTTCTCGATGGTCCCGATGCCGTAGGACAGGCCGGGCGCGGGATTGTCCTGAGTCAGCACGACGATCGTGTAGCCGAAGGTCTTGCGGACGAAGCAGCCGATGCTGTTGACCACCCACGGGCTGCTGCTCGGGTCGGGCAGCTGCGCCCAGCCGTTCTTGATGTGCCAGCTGAAGTACTTCGGCGATCCGGCTCGCACGCCCCAGGTCTCGGAGCTGATGACGTGGTTCATCAAGTACAGCTCGTACTGCCGGGACGACGTGCTCAGGACCTGGCCTGGGGACATCAGCAGCCGGAGCAGCAGCGTCTCGTCGTGCGCCGTGATCTCGGTCAGCCCCCAGGCCCCCCAGGTGTTCAGCACGGTCTGCTTCATCTTGGCCCGGTTCAGGAAGTGCTGCAGGCTGGTCAGGCCCACGTGTGCCCACAGCGCCCTGGCCGCCGCGTTGTCGGACTGGGTGATCATCAGCCAGGCCTCGTTCTTCTCCCACGCGTCCAGACTCCGGTGCTGCTCCTGAGCCTTGAGCAGCAGCGCTGCGAGGATGGTGGCCTTGACGGCGCTGGCCGAGTAGTTCTTCCTGGCCGTGCCGTACCAGCAGCTCAGCCCGAGCGAGTCGTCGGACACGGACACGCTGACGTCGTGGAAGGGGTTGTATGACGGGTCAGCGCTGGTGAACCTGGCGCGCAGGCCGGCACCGATCGCGCGGGCCAGCTTGTGCGCCATTACCTGATGGGCCTTCGCGGCGTTGCAGCGCGGCACGCTCGCGGCGGTCGCGGCGCCCGCGGCACTGCCGCCGGCCATCGCGGTGAAAGTGGTGACCGCGGTCAGGACGCTTGCCGCGGCCAGCGCCGGCGCGCTCCGCCAGCGCCGTCCGAGGAGCTTCGAGAGCATGAATCAGCAGACGCGCAGCCTTAATGGCCGGTTGCCGCCGCAGCGGCGATTTCGTCCCTTTGTCACCGGATCGTGACCTATCCGGCGCTCGATCGCGGATAGCCGCGCGTGACCGTCCTGGCCAGGATACCGAGCGTGGCCCGCAGTGCCCCCTCGGAGATGACCGGGAAGATCCCGGCCTCGCGCCAGACCGGGTCGATCGCGGACCAGTCGTAGTAGGACGTGACCAGCGTGCCGGCCTCGGCGGCCTCGAGCCGGTAGCCGTATACATGGCCGATCGGCGGCTTGATGTTGCCGAGGATCGTCCAGGCGATCTCGGCGTCCGGAACGAAGGCCGTGATCGTAACGGTCACGTCGTAGCGGCCGAGCGGGTAGTCGTTGAGCGCCTCGCGGTCCATGTGCACGACGAAGGTGTCGCCGGCGGCGCTGACCGGCTCCCCGCTCGCGTCCATCAGCATCCCCGCGCTGTCGATGGCGACATGGCCATGCGGATCGCAGAGCACCCTGAAGATGTCCGCGGGCTCGGCCTCGATGATTCGCCCGACTTCGATGCGCTCGCTCGTCATGGGCACATGATGCCAGCCGCTGACCGGCCGTCCGAAGGGGCCGGGCGGAATCGGCCGGGCCGTGCTCAGCGTTGAGCCCAGGATGAGCCGTGATCATCGGCGACTTCGGCGGGCCGGGGGAGCTGCGCCTGGCCGAGACGCGGGATCCGGTTCCCGGTGCCGGGCAGGTGCTGATCGCGGTGCACGCGGCCGGCGTGAACCCCGTCGACGCCGGCAACCGGGCCGACGGCGGCTGGGCCGGCCTGCGGACTCCCTGCATCCTCGGCTATGACATCGCCGGCGTGGTGGCGAGCACCGGACCGGACGTCACCGGGCTGCGACCGGGCGACCGGGTCATGGCGATGACGCACTTTCCTGACGGCGCCGGCGGTTACGCCGAGCTCGCCGTTGTCGACGCTGACCTGGTCGCGCCGATCGGGCCCGCGGTCTCCTTCCCCCAGGCCGCCGCCACGCCGCTGGCGGGCGGCACTGCCGCAGTCGTCCTGGGCCGGCTTGCGCTGCGCCGGGGCGGCCGCCTGCTCGTGCTCGGAGCCAGCGGCGGCGTCGGCCTCTTCCTGCTGCAGCTCGCGGCGCAGCTGGGCATCACGCCGGTCGGCGTGGGCAGGCCCGCCATGCACGAGCGGATGCGCACGCTCGGCGCCGCGGCGTGCATCGACTACGCCAAGGGCGATGTCGCCCGACAGGCGGTCGCTCTGGCGGGCGGCCCCGTGGACGCCATTGCCGACCTGGTCGGCGGACCGCACGCGGCCGCTGCCCTGCCTGCCCTCCGGCCGGGCGGGCAGATCGCGTCCATCGCTACGCCCGAGCTAGACCTCGATGTTCTGGTCGACGCCAACGTGACCTTCCACGGCGTCCTGATCGGTGACGACGGCCAGCGGACCAGGGGGCTCGCGGCCCTTCTCGGCGAAGGGGCGCTGCGGCCGGTCATCAGCCACGAGCTGCCCTTGTCCGCGGCGGCGCGGGCGCACCAGATCCTGGAGTCCGGTCATCCGGGCGGCAAGATCGTCCTGACCGTGGCCGGCTAGCGACTCGCCGGATCAGCGGCGGGCGTCAGCGTGCCGCGGCTGGGGGGTAGATTCAGTAGGTGCCGCTCCGAGACCTTGTCTACCGGCTGTACACCAGACGGCTGCGCGCCCAGCTCGTCGGCCTGCCCATGCCCAGGCATGTCGGCCTGATCATCGACGGCAACCGCCGCTGGGCCAGGCAGATGGGCATGGCCAATCCGAGTCTCGGCCATAAGCACGGCGCCGAGCACATCGATGACCTGCTGCGCTGGTGCGAGACGGCGGGCATCAGGCACGTGACGGTCTTCCTGTGCTCGACCGAGAACCTGATGCGCCGCGGTGACGCCGAGGTCGCGTTCCTGATGGATGTCATCGAGCAGTTCGTAGCCGACAAGCTGACCAGCGAGACCTCCGGCTGGCAGGTGCACACCGCGGGGATGCTCGACGTCCTGCCGGACAGCACGTCGCTGGCCCTGAAGGAAGCCGTCGCCGCGACCCGCGACCGCCCGACCGGTGCGCATGTCACGCTGGCGATCGGCTACGGCGGCCGTCAGGAAGTGATCGACGCGATCGTGGCCCTGCTCTACGAGCAGGCCGCGGCCGGCTCCACGCTGACCGACCTGGCGCAGTCACTGACCACCGCTGATGTCGCCCGGCATCTCTACACGGCCGGCCAGCCCGACCCTGACCTCGTGATCAGGACCAGCGGCGAGCAGCGCCTGTCGAACTTCCTGCTGTGGCAGAGCGCCTACTCGGAGCTCTACTTCTGCGAGGCGTACTGGCCCGCGTTCCGTGAGGTCGACTTCCTGCGCGCGCTGCGCAGCTACGCCGCGCGCCGCCGCCGCTTCGGCGCCTGACCGGGCCCCGTTGCTCTCAGGCCGGATTACAGCGGGATGTTGCCGTGCTGGCCGCGGGCATGCGCTGCCGTTGCGATCGCCTCGGCCAGCGCCTGCCTGGTCTTGACGGGATCGATCACCTCGTCGATGACGCCCAGCTGCTGCGCCCGCAGCAGGCCGCCCGCTTCGCGCTCATGCTCGGCCGCCAGTTCGGCCTCGATCTCGTGCCGCTGGTCGGCGGGCGCCGCCGCCAGCGTCCTGCGGTGCAGGATCCTGACCGCGGCGACCGCGCCCATCACCGCGAGCTCAGCGCCGGGCCACGCGAACACCCTGGTCGCGCCCAGCGAGCGCGAGTTCATAGCGATGTAGGCGCCGCCGTAGGCCTTCCTGGTCACCAGCGTGACCCGCGGCACGGTGGCCTCGGCGAACGCGTGCAGCAGCTTCGCGCCGCGGCGGACGACACCGTCCCACTCCTGACCTACTCCGGGCAGGTACCCGGGAACATCCACCAGCACGACCAGCGGCACGCCGAAGGCGTCGCACATCCGCACGAACCTGGCGGCCTTCTCGGCCGATGTCGCATCCAGGCAGCCGCCCAGGCGCAGCGGGTTGTTCGCCACCACCCCGACCGTCCGGCCGCCGAGCCGGCCGAGCGTCGTCACGACGTTCGGTGCCCACCGCGGGTGCAGCTCGACACCCGGACCGTCGAGCACGCCGCTGATCAGCGGATGCACATCGTAAGCGCGCCGCGGCGACTCCGGCAGCAGCGCGGCCAGGTCGGCGTCGGCCAGGGACGGGCTGTTCACCTCGTCGCTCTCGCTGTTCTGGCTGCCGAGCAGCACCGCAAGCTCGCGTGCCGTGGCCAGCGCGTGAGCGTCGGTCGGACTCACCACGTGGACGACCCCGGAGCGCCGGCTGTGCGGTTCCGGGCCGCCGAGGCGCTCCATGTCGACATCCTCGCCGGTCACGCTGCGCACGACATCGGGGCCGGTCACGAAGATGCGTCCCTGGTCGGACAGGATCACCAGGTCGGTCAGCGCCGGCCCGTAGGCCGCGCCGCCCGCCGCGGCTCCGAGCACGACCGAGATCTGCGGCACCTTGCCCGAGGCGCGGGTCATGGCGGCGAATACGAGGCCGACGGCGTGCAGGCTCTCGACGCCCTCGCGCAGCCGCGCTCCGCCGGAATGCCATAGCCCGAGCACCGGGGCGCCGATCTCCAGCGCGCGATCGTAGGCGGTGACGACCGCGGCGCATCCGGCGCTGCCCATCGCGCCGCCCTGCACCCGCGGGTCGCTGGCGAAGGCGACGGCGGGCATCCCCTCGATCAGGCCCTCGGCGATGAGCACACCGCTGGTGTCCTCGGGCAGCAGCAGCCGCACGGACCCCGCGTCGAACAGCGCCTCGAGCCTGGCCATCGGATCGCGGCCGGGCTGGGCCCGGGCGCCATCGCCGCCCGCCGGGCTGGCGCTAGCGCTGGCGCTGGCGCTGGCGCTGGCGCAAGGCTGGGGGAGTCGGGTGTCGAGAGTAGTCACGTCAGGCTCCTTGACGGCGATGGAAGTAGCCTCCTCAGGCGGCGGTAAAGACGACCGCGACATTGTGGCCGCCGAATCCGAACGAGTTGTTGATGACCGCCATCGGCTCAGCGCCGCGAGGGTGCAGGTCAGTCGGCTTCACCGCGATCTCGACGCCGAGGTCGTCCTCCAGGTCGTCCAGGTTGATCGTCGGCGGTGCGGTCCGGTCGACAAGCGCCATGATGGCCGCCACCGACTCGACCGCACCGGCGCCGCCGAGCAGGTGGCCGGTCATGGACTTGGTCGCGGACACCACGACGCTGGCCGCCACATCGCCGAGCGCGGCGGCGATGGCCTGAGCCTCGACGACGTCTCCGGCCGGCGTGGAGGTGGCGTGCGCGTTCACGTGCGTGACCTGGGCCGCCGTGACCCGCGCATTCTCGAGCGCGCGGCGGATCGCGAGCACCGCGCCCGCCCCGTCGGGATCAGGCTGCGCGATGTGGTGCGCATCGGCGGAATAGCCGGCCCCCGCCGCGACCGCGTACACGCGCGCGTTCCTGCTGGCCGCATGGCTCTCGGACTCCAGGATCACCATCCCGGCACCCTCGCCAAGCACGAAGCCGTCCCGGCCCTTGTCGAACGGCCGGGAGGCCCGCTCCGGCTCGTCGTTGCGCAGCGACAGGGCGCGCATGGCCGCGAACGCGCCGATGTTCAGTTCCATGATCGCCGCCTCGGTGCCGCCGGCCAGGACGACGTCAGCGCGTCCTGACCTGATCATGTCGATCCCGTAGCCGATCGCCTCGGCACCGGACGCGCAGGCACTGACCGGCGTATGGACGCCGGCGCGGGCGCCAAGCTCGAGGCTGATCCAGCCGGCTGACCCGTTCGGCATGAGCATCGGCACGGTGAACGGCGAGAGCCGCGACCAGCCCTTCTCCTTCAGCGTGTCGTAAGCGGCGAGAACGGACCCGATCCCGCCGATGCCGCTCGCCACGACCACGCCGAGCCGCAGCGGGTCGACTTCTGGCGATCCCGCGTCGGCCCACGCTTCCCTGGCCGCCGCGAGCGCGAACATCTCGCACCGGTCAAGCTTGCGGGCCTGGACCCGGTCGATCACGGTCGTCGGCTCGACCGCGGCCCGGGCCGCGATCTGGCAGGGCAGCCGCTGCGCCCAGTCGTCGGTCAGCGCGGCGACGCCGCTGCGACCGGCCAGCATGGCCTGCCAGGTGCTGGGTGCATCCCCGCCTACCGGCGTGGTTGCGCCGAGTCCGGTGACGACAACTCGGGTCGGATCATTGGGCACGTGTGCGGTCTCCTTGCGATGCTGCGGCCTGATCGGGATCACGCGGCGCCGGGCCGTGCCTGCTGAGTCCGGGCCTGCTGAGGCCGGGCCCGCCGAGGCCGGCGCGGCGCCGCGCGCTGCTGGCGGTCCCGTCAGGCGGATACCGCGGCGCGCCCGACGTAGTCGATGACGTCCTGAACCGTCTTCAGGTCCTTGAGCTGGTCGTCGGGGATCTCCACGCCGAACTTGTCCTGCGCCGCCACCGCGATCTCGACCATCGAGAGGCTGTCGATGTCCAGGTCGTCGACGAAGGTCTTCTCCGGCGTTACCTCGTCCGCCGGGACGCCGGCGATCTCGTCGATGATCTCGCTGAGCCCGGCGAGGATTTCCTGCTGGGTCATAGCCATTCCCGTTTTCTCCTTTGTTGGGTTTCAGTTACCTGGTGACAAAAGCGGCTGCGGCGACCCGTGCGCTCCGCCCGGATCATGCGACGCCGGTCAGGGTAGCGTGATCACCTGGGCCGCGTAGCAGACGCCCGCGCCGAACCCGATCAGCAGGGCCTTGTCGCCTGAGCCAAGCTCACCTCGCTCGATCATCCTGGACAGGGCCAGCGGGATCGACGCCGACGACGTGTTGCCCGCGGTGACGATGTCGCTGGCCACCTTGGCCTGGGGGGCACCGATCTTGCGCGCGAGCGCCTCGATGATCCGCAGGTTCGCCTGGTGCGGGACGAACACGGCGAGCTCGGTCGGGTCCACGCCGGCGTCGGCACAGGCCCGCTTCGCGATCGGGTGCAGCGCGGTCGTCGCCCACCTGAAGACCGCCTGGCCCTCCTGGAAGATGAACGAGTTGCGATCCTTGATGCAGATCTTGTCCGCCATATCGCCGTCGCTACCCCACACCACCGGGCCTATCCCGGCCTCCGGCTCATCCGCCTCGGCCGGGCCGACCACCGCAGCGCCCGCGCCGTCAGCGAAGATGATGCAGGTCGAGCGATCGGTCCAGTCGACCCACTGGGAGAGCTTCTCGGCGCCGATGACCAGCACATGCCGGGCTGAGCCGGCCCTGACCGCGTCGTTGGCGGCGGCCAGCGCGTAGCAGAACCCGGCACAGGCGGCGTTGAGGTCGTAGGCGCCGGGCGCAGCGATGCCCAGCCGGCGGGCGACCACCGCGGCGGTGTTCGGGATCATCACCTCCGGCGTGCAGGTGGCCACGATCACCAGGTCGATATCGGCGGGGGAAAGCCCGCTGCCGGCCAGCGCCTTGCCGGCCGCGGCGACCGCCATGTCAGCGACGGTCTCGTCCGGCCCCGCCAGCCGCCGGCTCGCGATCCCGACCCGGCTGCGAATCCACTCGTCGCTGGTCTCGACCGAGGCGGCTAGCTCGTCGTTGGTGACGACCCTGGCCGGCTGGTATCCGCCGAAGGCCAGCACCCTCGCGCCAGCGGAGCCTTGGTGGGTTCGCATCAGTCAGTGCCCTTCGTTGGTTGCCGCGTGGTTGGCCGGATCGAGCCGGACGAGCGGCTGGCCCGGGCCGACCGGATCGCCGTCCTCGACCAGCCACTCGATGATCGTCGCGGGGAAGCCTGCCGTCACCAGGTGACTGTCGCCGCGCATCTCGACCCGGCCGAGCTCGGCGCCGCTGGCCACCGACACTCCCGGTCCTCCGGGCGCGGCCGCTGACCGGAACGTCCCCCCGAGCGGAGCCACGAGCAGCCGCCACTCGGGCGCGTGGCTGTCCGAGTGCAGGTCGTGCTCGGCAAGCATGGCCCTGGCCGCCTCGAGATCACCGGGCGTCTTGACGGCGAGCAGCGAAATGCCGGGCAGGGCCCGGCGAGCCAGGCCGACCAGCGTGCCGGCGGGCGGCAGCTCGAGGAACGCGGTCGCCCCGAGACTGCTCATCGTCGCCATGCAGCTGTCCCACCGCACCGGGGCGCTGACCTGGCCGCAGATCCGATCCAGCCAGTCCGCGCCGGTGCGCACCGGCGCGCCGTCCCGGTTCGACAGGACCGTCAGCACCGGATTCTGCACGGTCACCGTGGCCGCCTCCGCGCGCAGCGCCTCGACCGCGGGCGCCATATGCGCGGTGTGGAAGGCGCCCGCTACCTGCAGCGGCCTGAGCCGGGCGCCAGCCGGCGGGTCGGCGGCGAATGCCGCCAGCTGCCCGGCGGTTCCGGCCGCGACGATCTGGCCGCCGCCGTTGATGTTGGCCGGGGTGAGCCCGTGCGCGTCCAGGCAGCGCAGGACCGCGGCCTCGTCGCCGCCGAGCACGGCAGTCATCGAGGTGTGCTCGGCTGCCGCGGCGGCCGCCATCGCACGGCCGCGAACGCCGACCAGGCGCAGCGCGTCCTGGGACGCGAGAACGCCGGCGATCGCTCCGGCGGCCAGCTCGCCGACGCTGTGGCCGGCCGCGATGCCGGAGTGATGCCCGTCCCGGTGGCCGGGCTCCTGCGGGCCGTCCGCGCGGCCGCTGCGGCCGTCCGCCTCCTCGCCCGTCAGCGACGGGCCGATGCCCAGCACGCCGGCCGCGGCGAGTGCGGCCGCCACGAGGAGCGGCTGGGCGACCGCGGTGTCCCTGATCTCGTCCGCGGTACCGACCGTGCCGGCCTTGATCAGGTCGCAGCCCACCAGGTCTGACCAGGCGCCGAGCCGGTCGGCGACGCCGGGAAACTCGAGCCACGGCGCGAGGAAGCCAGGAGTCTGGGCGCCCTGGCCAGGCGCAGCGATGACGAGCATCTTCTTACCTTGCACTGTAGGAGTCCGCCATACGAATAGAGGAGGCTACGAACTTTTCCCACGATCGGCTGTAGGTATTCTACAAAACTACGTGTGCTTGTGAGACAGCCGCCCGTAGACGATGGCGAGCCACAGCACGAATCCGCCGCGGCCGTCACCAGGATTGAAGCCGGTCAGCTCGGCCGCCCGGCGCAGCCGGTACCGGACCGTATTGGGATGCACGAAGAGCATCCTGGCCGTCGCTTCCAGCGAGTTACCCTGCTCCAGGTAGGTGGTCACGGTATCGAGCAGCGCCGCACCGCCACGGTGCAGCGGCTCGTAGATGTGCTCGATCAGCTCGACGCGCGCGCTGTCGTCGCCGTCGAGGGCCCGCTCGGGCAGCAGCGCGGCGGCCGGCACCGGCCGCGGCGCATCCGGCCAGGCGGGCGCGGACCGCAGCCCGGCCAGCGCGGCCCTGGTCGGGTCGGCCGCCGACTCCAGGTTCTCCGCCGCCGGGCTCACGACCACGGGTCCGGGTCCGAACCTGGCCGCGAGCTGCCTGGCGACCGGCATCGGGTCACCAGGCCCGCCGAGGATCACGACCAGCCGGTGCCCGTGCACGCCGGCCAGCAGGTCGAACTTGGCCCGCCTGGCGAGCATGCGCAGTTCCTCGATCAGGCCCTCCGGCTCACCGCCGCCGGCATTGCCCGCGACGACGGTCACCGGGGCCGACGACCAGTTCAGCGCCGAGGCCCAGGACTGCAGGCTCTCGTCGATCTCGCCCCGGACCAGAGAGTCGACGACCAGCGCCTCCAGCCGCGCATCCCAGGCCCCGCGCGCCTCGGCCGATTTCGCGTAAATCTGGGCGGCGGCGAAGGCGACCTCCCTGGTGTACCGGAGCACGGCCTCGCGCAGCTCGCTCTCCCCGCCAGGCGCGGCGAGATCGTCGACCTGGCTCTCGACCACGTCGACGATGATCCGGACCATCTCGACGGCCTGCTGAAGGCTGACGGCCCTGGCCAGCTCGCGCGGCGCCGTGCCGAAAACCTCGCCGGCGACAGCGGGCCGCCCTCGCTCCGGGTGCTTCACCCAGTCGACGAAGGCAGCGACACCGGCCTGGGCGACCAGGCCGAGCCAGGACCGGTTCTCCGCCGACAGGGCGCGGAACCAGGGCAGCCGCTGGTCCATCGAGGTCATCGACGCTGCCCCGAGAGCGGACATGGACTGCTCGAGCCGGGCGATGGTATCCGCCCGTACCCGTCCGCCGTCTGGCATGGCCCGCTTAGCCCTCGCGCTCACGTCATCAGGGTGCCATGCCCGGTACCCGCCAGGCACGGTGGTGGCCCTGCCTAGCGCGCCGCCCTGGCCGGCCCGGCGACAGCGTGCGCCAGGTCGTACGCCTCGAGCGGCAGTTCCGCGTCCTCGACCGCGGGCAGCGCGGACCGCAGCGCGGCGCGGAAGGCGTCGGCCGCCGGTGACCGGTACGCGCCCCGGCGGGTGGCGATGAAGGTGACCCGCTCGATCACGGGCTCGGCGAGGGGGCGCACGACCACGGCGGGCCGACGCGCCATCGCGGCCGCCAGCCGCGGCATGACCGCGACTCCGACGTCGGCGGCCACCAGGCCCTGCATGGCCATGTAGTCGTTTGTCTGGGACGCGGTCTCCGGGAAGAAGCCCGCGTTCCTGCAGGCCAGGATCAGCGCTTCCCGGCACATCGACTCGTGCGGCGTGATCCACTGCTCGGCGGCGAGGGCCTCGATCGGCACCGCGGCCAGGCTGGCCAGCCGGTGCCCGGCCGGCAGGGCGACCGCCATGTGGTCGCCGAACAGCGGCTCGAGCTCGACGCCAGGCTCGGGGCCGGCGCCGAGCGCGGGGTAGTCGTAGACGATCGCCAGGTCGTGGTCGCCGGCGACCAGGGCAGGTATGGCCACCGGCGGGTCGGCCTCGGTCAGGCTCAGCTGCACCTCGGGCCGGCCGGCCCGGAACGGCCGGGCCGCGGCGGGAAGCAGCGTGGCGGCCGCGGTGGGGAAGGCGGCCAGCCGCAGCCGCCCGCCGCCCGACCTGACGGTCTCCGCGACTTCCCGCTGGGCGTCGGCGAGCTGGACGAGCATCGGCCTGGCGTAGTCCAGGAAGACCTGGCCGGCCTCGGTGAGCTGGAGACGCCTCGGCTGCCGGTCGAAGAGCTGCGCGCCGAGCTCGCGCTCCAGCTGGGCAATGTGGTGCGAGATGGACGGCTGGGCGTAGCCGAGCAGCTCGGCGGCCCTGGTGAACGAACCGTGGCTCGCGACTTCGCAGAACACCTTCAGCCTGGTCAGTTCTAGCATAGAAGAAATCTATCAGGTCTATCCGAAACGTCTACTTGTATCTATGGACGATCTGACGCACAGTGAGTGGACCCCGACGAGAGGAAGTACAAGATGCTCCTGAACCCCCATGTCCGCACACTGGCCGTCGTCGCCGCCGGAGCGCTCGCGACCGTCTTCGCCGCGGCCGCCCCGGCGGGCGCGGCCACCCACGCCCCGGCGGCCAAGTACTCGTTCAAGACCCTCGACAACAGCAACGACCTGACCTTCAACCAGCTGCTGGGCATCAACAGCCATGGCAAGATCGCCGGCTATTACGGCTCAGGCGCGCAAGGCCATAAGAACAAGGGCTACCTGCTGCTGCCGCCGTACCACCAGTCCAGCTACCGGGTCGAGAACTTCCCGCATTCCGCGCAGACTCAGGTCACCGGCCTCAACGACACCGGCGTCACGGTGGGATTCTTCTCCCACACGAACAAGGCGAACCCGGCAGACAACGCGAACTTCGGGTTCTGGGCCCTCAAGGGCCATTTCCACGAGGTGGTCTTCCCGGCATCGAAGGCACCGGACGGCAAGTCGACACCGCCGGTGGACCAGCTGCTCGGGGTCAACAACGTGGGTGAGGCGGCTGGCTTCTACCTGGACTCCGCGGGCAACGCCCACGGGTACCTGTACAACGTCTTCACCCGCAAGTTCATCACCATTCCGCTGCCCGGCTCGGTCAGCGTGACCGCGACCGGCATCAACAACAAGAATGCCGTGGTCGGCTTCTTCAGCCAGTCGACCGGTCCGGTCAAGTCCTTCCTGGTGACCCAGGGCAAGCACCTCCACGTGCACATCCTGGCCGTCAAGGGCGCGGATATGACGCAGGCGTTCGGCGTCAACGACAAGGGCGAGGTGGTCGGCGCTTACACGGTGGGCGCCAACTCCTTTGGCTTCACTTGGACGGCGCGCGGCGGATTCCATAAGATCGCCGACCCGAAGGGCCCCGATGCCACGGTCGTCAACGGCGTCAACAACGCCGGTGACCTGGTCGGCTTCTACACCGACGCGAAGGGCAACACCGACGGGATGCTGGCCACGCCGTAACGGCTAGCTGAGCGCCGGGGCGGCCAGTTCGGGCCGCCCCGGCGTTCGCTGTCCGGCCGGCCGCTCAGCCGAGCGCCTCGCTCACGTCGACGTCCAGGCGGTACCTGCTGATCGCCTCGGTCAGCACCTCGGGCTTGAGGTCGCCCTGGCGGACCAGCTGGGCCAGCGCGGCCAGGGTGACCGACTCCGCGTCGACGTGGAAGAAGCGGCGGGCGGCCGCCCGGGTGTCGGAGAACCCCCAGCCGTCCGTCCCCAGCGAGGTGAAGGGCGCAGGCACCCAGCGGGCGATCTGATCGGGCACCGCCCTGATCCAGTCGCTGACGGCCACGACCGGGAACGGGTGCTCGTTCAGCATCCGGGTCACGTAAGGTACTCGCTGCGCCTCGTCGGGATGCAGCAGGTTCCACTCCTCGCAGGCGAGCCCGTCCCGGCGCAGCTCGGTCCAGGACGTCGCGGACCACACCTCGGCGTGGACGCCCCAGTCGGCGGCCAGCAGCCGCTGCGCGTCGAGCGCCCAGCGGACCGCCACGCCTGAGGCCACGAGCCTGGCCCGCAGCCCGTTGCCGCCGGGCTCGCTGTCCTCGGCCTGGGCCGAGTACCGGTACAGGCCGCGCACGATGGCTTCCTCGAGCGCCTGCGAGCCGCCCGGGTAGTCCTGCGGCTGGGCGGGCTGCACGTACGGCTCGTTGTAGACGGTGAGGTAGTGGAAGATGTCCTCGCCGTGCGGGTGCGCGTCGGACGATCCGTACATCCGCTGCAGGCCGCTCTTGACGATGGCGGCCAGCTCGTACCCCCAGGCCGCGTCGTAGGCCACGCAGGCAGGGCTGACGGAGGCCAGGAGCTGCGAGTGGCCGTCGTTGTGCTGCAGGCCCTCGCCGGTCAGCGTGGTCCGCCCGGCGGTGGCTCCGAGCAGGAAGCCGCGGCCGAGCTGGTCGCCCATCGCCCACATCTGGTCGCCAGTGCGCTGGAACCCGAACATCGAGTAGAAGATGTAGATCGGGATCATCGGCGTGCCGTGGGTGGCGTACGACGTGCCCGTGGCGATCGTCGAGGCCATCGCTCCGGCCTCGCTGATCCCCTCGTGCAGGATCTGGCCCTGCTCGGATTCCTTGTAGGACAGCAGCAGGGCGCGGTCCACCGCCTCGTAGGACTGACCGTGCGGCGAGTAGATCTTCGCCGTCGGGAACAGCGAATCCATGCCGAAGGTGCGTGCCTCGTCCGGGATGATCGGCACGAACCGGTGGCCGATCTCCGGGTCCTTCATCAGGTCCTTGAGCAGCCTGACGAACGCCATCGTGGTGGCCACCTGCTGCTTGCCTGACCCGCGCCGCAGCTCGTCGTAGCTGCTGTCCCCGGGCAGCGCCAGCGGCCGGGGCCGCACGACCCGCTTGGGCAGGTAACCGCCGAGCGCCTTACGGCGCTCCTTCATGTACTGGATCTCGTCGGACTGGTCGCCCGGGTGGTAGTACGGCGGCAGTTCCGCCTCCAGCGCCGAGTCGGGGATCTCCAGGTAGAGCCGGTCGCGGAACTCCTTCAGCTCGGCGACCGTCAGCTTCTTCATCTGGTGAGTGGCGTTCCGGCCCTCGAAATCAGGGCCGAGCGTCCAGCCCTTGATGGTGTGGGCGAGGATCACGGTCGGCTGGCCGACATGCTCGGTGGCCGCCTTGAACGCGGCGTAGACCTTGCGGTAGTCGTGCCCGCCTCGGGACAGGTTCCTGACCTGGTCGTCGGACAGGTGCGAGACGATCGCCCGCAGCCTCGGGTCGCTGCCGAAGAAGTGCTCGCGGGTGTAGGCGCCCGACTCCACGGCGTAGGTCTGGAACTGGCCGTCCGGAGTCGTGTTCATCTTGTTCACCAGCACGCCGTCGACGTCCTGGGCCAGCAGCGGGTCCCAGTCCCGGCCCCAGATGACCTTGACCACGTTCCAGCCCGCGCCCCGGAAGAACGCCTCGAGCTCCTGGATGATCTTGCCGTTGCCGCGCACCGGCCCGTCCAGCCGCTGCAGGTTGCAGTTGATCACGAACGTGAGGTTGTCGAGTTCCTCCCGGGCGGCGAGCCCGATCGCGCCGAGCACCTCGGGCTCGTCGGTCTCGCCGTCGCCGAGGAAGGCCCATACTCGCGACCGGCTGGTGTCCCTGAGCTGCCTGGCCAGCAGGTAGCGGTTGAACCTGGCCTGGTAGACCGCGTCGATGGCGCCCAGCCCCATCGAGACCGTCGGGAACTCCCAGAAGTCCGGCATCAGCCTGGGGTGCGGGTACGAGGGAAGACCGCCACCCGGGTGCGACAGTTCCTGGCGGAACCCGTTGAGCTGATCCTCAGAGAGCCGTCCCTCGAGGAATGCCCTCGCGTAGATGCCAGGTGCCGCATGGCCCTGGATGAATACCTGGTCGCCGGACTCGCCATGGTCCTTGCCGCGGAAGAAGTGGTTGAAGCCAACCTCGTACAGGCTGGCGGCCGACGCATACGTTGCGATGTGCCCGCCTACGCCGAGGCCCGGCCGGTTGGCCCTGGACACCATGACCGCGGCGTTCCACCTGATATAGGCTCTGATCCGCCGCTCGGTGTACTCGTCGCCGGGGAACCACGGCTCGCGCTCGGGCGGGATGGTGTTGATGTAGTCGGTACTGCGCAGGCCCGGGACGCCGACCTGCTGCTCGCGCGCACGTTCCAGCAGCTTCAGCATCACGTACCTGGCGCGGGTCCGGCCGCGGGTGCGCACCACGTTGTCGAACGACTCCAGCCACTCCCGGGTCTCGTCCGGGTCGATGTCGGGCAGCTGGGTGGGCAGACCGTCGCTGATGATCGAGTAGCGCTGGCGTCCTGAGGGCACTTGGATGATCCTCGCTCTGATAGCTGGTGACAGCTTCTATCCTCACCCGCGGCGGGCAGTAGTGCATCCACGGCCCCGGCCAATGCCGGCCAGAAATTATTGTCGCTCGCCTCAGTTACCGGGTGCGTAAGGGACGTAACCGCGTGAAACGGACCGTTCACCCGGCAGAGTAAGCGGCCCGCTGACGGGGAAGATCGAATGATGACCTTGGTTACCTCGCTCTGTACGAATTGTGACTTGCGCAGGACCGTTCCCCATAGTGGACTGTCCCAGCAAGAAGTACAGACGCTCGCGCGGGCCGTCGCCGGCCTGTGGCGGTGACACCGACCCGGTGTCGCTTGCCAGGTCCGGCCTGGCGCGGGGAAGGGATGGGAGGGCGTACGTGAGCGCGACCGCTGGCCAGGCGGCCGACCAGCATGACCTGGCCGAGCGGCTCGGTATCAAACCGGGCCATGTAGTTCAGGAGATCGGCTACGACGAAGACTGCGACGAGCCGCTCCGCGACTCCGTCGCGGCCGGCGAAGGAGTCGAGCTGGTCGACGAGGACTACGACGACGTCGTGGACGGGGTACTGCTGTGGTGGCGGGACGAGGACGGAGACCTCGTCGACGCGCTCGTTGATGCGCTGACACCGCTCGCCGACGGCGGGTACATCGTGCTGCTGACCCCGAAGGCGGGCCGGGACGGCCATGTCGAGCCGAGCGAGATCGGCGAGTCGGCGCCGACCGCCGGGCTGTCCCAGACGTCGACGGTCAGCGCGGGAAAGAACTGGTCGGCGACTCGGCTGGTCGCTCCCAAAGCCCGACGCTGACGCGCCTGGCGGCGCGATGGACCTTCCGGTCGCGCGGTCATGGCAGACTCGGCTTCGTCCCCGCGCGCGCCGATCACGGCGCTCACGGGCGCATGTGCGGAATCTTCCCTGCTGCAACCTCCGAGGTTGCCGCGCGCGATCAGGAGAAAGGACCCCTGAATGGCGGTTGAGATCGGCGACATGGCGCCGGACTTCGAACTCAAGGACCAGCACGGCACGCCCGTGAAGCTGTCGGACTTCCGCGGCAAGAAGAACGTGGTGCTCGTCTTCTACCCGCTGGCCTTCAGCGGCGTGTGCTCCGGCGAACTGTGCGAGATGCGCGATTCCTTCCCCGAGGCCGAGCGCGAGGACGTCGAGGTGCTGACGGTCTCAGTCGACTCCGTGCACGTGCACCGGACCTGGGCGGAGATAGAAGGTTACGAGTTCGGCCTGTTGTCGGACTTCTGGCCGCATGGTGCGGTCGCTAGGTCGTACGGTGTCTTCGATGAGGAGCGCGGTCTCGCGACTCGCGGCACCTTCATCATCGACAAGAGCGGCGTCGTGCGGTGGAAGGTCGTCAACGCCATTCCGCAGGCCCGCGATCTTGCCGACTACCAGAAGGCACTTGCCGAACTCAGCTAGGCGGACGATGCCCTGTTATCGGTGCGGTACCAGGCAGGTCGACCCTGACCGGGGGAGCAGCCCCTGGCTGCGCGGGGTCAGGGCCGATCGCCAGGTGCTCATCTGCCCCGGATGCCAGGCCACCGGGGAGTGGATGGCCGACCTGGACCGGTGCCAGGTCTGCGCGAGCGTCCGCCTGGTCCGCAGGCTCGGTGAGGTCGAGTGCCGTGACTGCGGCAACGTGGGCGAGCCCGCGGGGGTGACGTCAGCGATCCAGATCGGCTCGGAGGCGGGGGACGGGATGACCTCGCCCGGGCTGGCCGAGGAAGTCGAGCAAGCCCTGGCCCGGGTGCTGCGGCCGACGCCCAGGGCAGCCCAGATCAGCTAAGAGTGCCGCAGCCGAGCACTCCGCAGCACGTCCGTGGGACACCGGGCCGAGGCGGTACGCTAGGGCCGGTCGTCTTGACGCGACATTAGGGTGCATAGCTCAGCGGTAGAGCACTCGCCTTACAAGCGAGGGGTCACTGGTTCGAACCCAGTTGCGCCCACCAGGTCAAACTCTCTTCGCGGGACCTCCGGGAAGGCTGCTGGGAGCCAAACTGGGAGCCCCCAGAGTATGCGGCCACCTGTCGGCCGGGTCGGCCGGCCGTCAAAGGCCCTGACGGTCGATCAGGCGCAGGCATTGCTGCGGGCCGAGGCGGCCCGACACGGCCGGGGTGAGGGCGAGCCGTTCCGGCTGCTGGCGATTGGGAACTGACGTGGGTGGATAGCTCCGTGTCCGCGAGCGCCCTGCGCCGCTACCACCTCAGGGCATGACACCACTTACTCTGGGCCCGGGGGACCGGTGATGACGGCCACGATCCGGCTGCCGGGCGCGAACGCTCCCGCCTGTGCGAGGGAGTAGGCGCCGTACATCATCTTCGCGACGTAGACCCAGTCCAGCGCGATGCCGTGCCTGGCATCGAAGTCCGCGATGAACGCGTCGAGTTCGGCGGTCTTCCTGGCATAGCCCCCGAAGTGATACCCCGTCTCGACTCGCCACTCACCGCGCCGACCGCCGAACGCCTGGACCTGCAAGGCCGTCACGTCACGCTCGAGGAAGCCGCCGCCCTTCAGGACCGAGAAGCCGATCGCGCGCTGCCCGGGCCGCAGGCCGCCTGCGATCCCGGCCAAAGTGCCGCCAGTGCCACAGGGGCAGCAGAGCGACTCGTAGCCCATCGTGATCTCCGCCGGGATCTCCGCGCATCCGCGCGCCGCAAGCGCGTTGCTGCCCCCTTCGGGTAGCAGGTAAAAGGGCCCGAACTTGCGGTGCAGGCCCTCCAGCATGTCGGGCTGGGCTTTGCGGCGATAGGCCTCCCGGCTCAGGTACTCCAGCCGCATGCCCTGGCCCGCGGCGTAGGCCAGGGACGGGTTCAGCGGCCGATGCTCCTCGCCGCGGATGATCCCGATCGTGGCGAACCCGCACTGCCGTCCGGCCGCCGCCACCGCCCTGATGTGATTGGAGTACGCGCCTCCGAACGTCAGCAGCACCCCGTCGCCGCGCTTAGCCGCCTGCGCCAGGTTGAACTTGAGCTTGCGCCACTTGTTGCCCGGCACCGCCGAGTGAATCAGGTCGTCCCGCTTCAGCCAGACCTCGACGCCCGCCGCACGAAACCGATCATCGGCCAACTGTTGCAGCGGCGACGGAACGCGGACCTGCGCCGCCAGCGTCTCGGATGCTCCGTAACTCGGCAGGTCCCGCACCCCCAGAGGCGTCAGGCCGGACGGCCGACAGTAACTGCGTCTGTAGTCCCCAAAGCTAGCTCCCCATCCGAGCGTCAAGCCACCGGAGCGCCGACGCTGGGAGCCAATCTGGGAGCCAGCATGCCCAGATGTCAGGCGACGAGCTCCGGCACCAGGCGAACACCACCGCAGGTCAACGCCCTAAGGAGCCACGTTAAGCGATGTGCCGAGACGGACCGCGAGAGCCGTACAAGCGAGGGGTCACTGGTTCGAACCCAGTTGCGCCCACTAGATGAGTGAGTCCGATTAGATCTTGATGCGTGTCGCTGCCCGGGTCATAAGGCGGAGGGCACCCAAGATCGTTTTGTGACGAACAACCTGGATGCCCTCCTGACCGCACTCTACGTTCATCTCGATGATCATGTGCTGCCTGCGCTGGGCTGGTCGCGTGATCACCAGCCGGGCCGCAAGCCCGCGCTGTCTGATGCCGAGCTTGCCTGCGTCGTGGTCGCCCGGCACTTGCTGGGCATAGCCAGCGAGCGGCGCTGGATCCGGTACGCGCGCAAGAACCTGGCTCCGATGTTCCCGGGCCTGCCGGGCCAGTCCGGGTACGGCAAGCGGCTGCGCCGTTCCGGCGGGCTGCTCGCGGCGGTGATCACCGAGCTGGCCCGCGACACTGCGTCCTGGCATGACCTGCTGCGCCTGGTGGATTCCACGCCGCTTCCGTGTGCGGCCAGCCGGGAGACCGTCAGGCGCTCGGATCTCGCCGGGCACGCCGGCTACGGGTACTGCGCCAGCCGCTCCCGGTTCTTCTGGGGTTTCCGGCTGTACCTGATCACCACTGCCGAGGGCATGCCCGTCATCTGGGGCCTGGCCCACCCCGGGCTCGGCGAGCGGGAGGTGACCCGGGCGCTGCTGGAACGCGAGCACCACCTGATCCGCAGCGGGCAGGTCATCCTGGGCGACAAGGGCTTCGCCGGCCGTGACTTCGAGGCATTCATCACCAGCGAGCTCGGCGCGCACCTGATCCGCCCTGACCGCAAGGACGAGCCTGCCCGCTTCGGGAAACTCGCCCGCTGCCGCCAGTGGATCGAGGCGATCTTCGACACGCTCAAGGGCCAGCTCACCCTCGAAGACCACGGCGGCCGCACCCTGGCCAGCGTCTACGCCCGGCTCCTCGCCCTCGCCCTCGCCGCTGCGATCTGGCATAACTGGCGCATCGGCGCACCAGTCAAGCGATCGCTCCTGGCATACGATCACTGAAGATCATTAGGACTCAGTCATCTAGGTCAAAAGCCCTTATCGCGGTCGCTGACAGTGTCGGCGTCAGGCCTGGACCCAGGCCGCGTAGAACACAGCGAGGCCGAGCGCCACGCATATCCCGGAGATCAGCCAGAACCTGATCACGATCGTCGCGTCTGCCCAGCCTTTCAGCTCGAAGTGATAGTGCAGCGGCGCCATCTTGAACACCCGCTTGCCCGTGCCGGTTCTGATCCTGGTTACCTTGAAGACGCCGATCTGGATGACGTCCGACATCGTGATGATCACAAACAGGCCGCCCAGTATCCCGAGCAGGAGCTGGGTTTTGGTGCAGATCGCCAGCCCGGCCAGCACGCCGCCAAGAGCCAGCGACCCGGTGTCACCCATGATGATCTTGGCTGGCGGCGCATTCCACCACAGGTACCCGATGCATGCGCCGAGTACCGAGGCCGCGACGACCGCCATGTCCAGCGGGTCGCGCACCTGGTAGCACGCCTGGGACAGGACATTGGTGCAGTCGTTGCGGTCCTGCCAGATCCCGATCAGGACGAAGGCCGCCAGCACCGCGCTCGTCGACCCAGTGGCCAGGCCGTCGAGGCCGTCAGTGAGGTTCACCGCGTTGGACGCGCCGACGGTCAAGATGACGGCCCAGATCACAAACGGCACGATGCCCAGGACCGGGCCGAAATCCCGAAGGAACGATAGCCGCGGGTCGGCGGGTGTCAGGTCGAACCCGTCGGGATGCTGGAGTACTTCCAGCGCGAACACGGCCGCGACGGCCACCTGGCCAGCCACTTTCGCCGAGCTGCGCAGTCCCAGACTCGTCTGGCGGGTGATCTTCAGGTAATCGTCGATGAACCCGACCAGGGCGAGGCCGGTCATCATCATCAGCACCAGCAAGCCCGATGCGGTCACCCCAGTGCCGGTCAGCGCGTGCCCGGCCGCGTAGGCGATCAGAGAGACGCTGACGAAGACCGCGCCGCCCATCGTCGGCGTACCGCGCTTGGTCTCGGTCGACCTGATGCCCTCGACCCGGATGGGCTGGCCGTAACCGAGCCGCCGCATCAGCCGGATGAAAAGCGGCGTGCCCAGCAGTGCCGCGATCAGCGCCACCGCCCCGGAAAGGATGATCGTCTTCACCGCTGGAACTTGCTCCATGAAGACTGACGGCGACTCACGCCGCGCAGTTTATCCAACAAATTCCGTATGTCCGTTAGGCGGTCTGGCCGCAGATCTGGACTGACACCCCAGGAACAGCTCAGCCGCAAGATCAGCCGCACCGAACTAGTCGGCCTCTTCCCCGGCCGTCACGCCCTGACGCCGCTCGCATTTCGCCCACCACACGGCGGACCGCTCGTCCTGGAGCGCGGCTGGCATCATGGGACCGGTGCTATCTGTCCGCCTGCGGACGGTCCGGTCGGCGCATCACGGCGTCGAGCGCCGGCCACGGTGGACCCTCGCGCAGCGCGCTGAGGAGGTCTCGACCTGCGCGTTGCCCGTTCGGGAACTGGTCGGCCGCATCCCAGCGCCACGCGGCGACCATGGCAAGAACAAGGACTCGGCACTTACTGAGCAGATCTTCATCAGCGTCCGCATAGCACTCGCTGACCTCTTCGGGGACGTGGGCGAGGTCGAATTCGACGGGCCCGCGGCAGCACGTCTCGAGATCGATGAACAACAGTCCGGCCTTCGTGCTCAGCACGTTGCCTGGGTGCGGCTCGCCGTGCAGCACCTGCTCGGAGGCGCCGCGGTCGCCGATCGCCTGTCTCCGGCTCCGCAGCGTGCTGATCAGAAGCTCCCGATCGGCCTCGGCCAGCTCCGGGGTGAGAGTACTGCTCTCTACCAGCTGCTGAGCCTCTGCCACTCGATCGGTGAAGTGCGGCGTCCGGACATCGAGCTTGCGCATGCCGGCATGCAGTCGCTCAAGCGCATGCGCATAACCGGCTGGGGAGACGTCCCGAGGCGTCACAGGTCTGTAATAGGTCCACAGCGTGATGGCGAAGCCATCACGTTCATAGACGCGCGGCTCTACTCGGGGTTCCAGAGCGCCCACCGGGCTCTCGCTTTCGGCGAGCCGCTGGGCAAGGTCGACCTCGAACTGTGCGACTTGATGCGCTGCCGGTGCGACTCGGGCCAGGACATCACAAGGCAGCAGCCGCACGGCGAGCCTGTTCGAATCGTGAAGAACGATCGCGTCGTCGACGGTCAGGCCAGATGGCTGCATCCAGCTGATCATTTCACCGGTTGACCAGATGACTGTCCAGGCTGTAGGACGACCTCATGACTAAGCCCCCGTGCGACCACTGCGAACAGCCATGGGCCCACGGATCCGACGGCCCGTCTGTGAAGCGAGACGTCGGCAAGGTAATTGTGCTGGCCGTTCTCGGCGGCGTGGTCGCCCAGATCGTGTTCATCGTGCTCGCCGCGTATGTCTTCGTGCTCAGCCGCCAGCCCGAAACCACGATCATCCGGGGCCTCCCCGCGGGCCCCCTCAGGCCAGCGTTTCAGGCGTGCGCTTCGTTCAGCCGGTGGGAGGCGACCGCTGGCTCCAACACGGACTTGCTGAACCGAGCGGTAGCCGACGCGGACAGCCCTCGCGTCCCACGGCCGTTCAAAATGCGCCTCAGGACCGACCTGAGCGACTTGCGTACCGGGATTCGCGAGGCGACCTTCGCGCACTCGCTGACCACAACCGTCAACTACGAGCACGCCGTCCAGGCCGACTGCGCCCCGATTATGGCCGCCTATCACCATGTACGACGGCACCAGCATGGACCACATCGTCCTGGTACGAAGTCAGTTGCCCCCGACAGGTCAAAGGCCTAGGAAGCCGCAGGTAACAAGGGCGGCTCGCCCTGACCATGATCGTGGCGACTTGCCGTGTCACAGCACGGTCAATCCACCACGATCATGATCGGACGCTGGCGAAAGGTCAACGCAGCGGAGCTGGGCCTTCCGCAAATGCGGTGGCATGATCGGTGACCCACTGGCGAAACGATCGCGGCGCCGAGCCGAGGATGTCGGACACCGCAGGGCTGACGAACGCCGGCCTCCCGGTCGTTGCGCCCCACGCGGCTAGGAGCATGTCCACGACCGGGCGCGGCCAGCTTCCCTGCGTCTCGCTTCGGAACTCGTCCGGCGACAGTTCCTCAAATCTGATCCGGCGCCCCAGGACATCACCGATGACAACGCGTTCGACGCGAACACCCCGGGCCGGATGATCGTCGACTCGAGCCCGGCGGCCGCGATGAGCCGCTCGATATCGGCGTGGAGCACCGCCATCCGATTCGGCTGCTGGAAGAAAGGGTGCGGGGTCTGGTGCGGTGATGACAGAAAGACGATGCGCGGCGTGCGGGTGGCCAGGCGCTCGACGACCGCCGGAGCCGTCGCCGGCGGTGCGGTCCAGACGAGAAAGACGGCACCGACACCTCGCAGCCCTGCGTCGAGCGACTCGGGCACGGTGAGGTTACCGGTAACGACCTCGACGTTCGCTGGTAGCGCCGCCGCCGCCGCGGAGCGACGCGTGAGAGCGCGGACCGGCACGCCCGCATCTATCAGCACGTCGACAACGGCGCGCCCAACCCGGCCCGTCGCTCCGGTGACGAGCACCGGAGTCATTCGCGCCCGTGTCATGAGGAACCCGGCGTCATGCGTGGCCGACACGCGGGGTGAATCATGCCTCAGCTTCGGGCAAGTCCTGGGCTATCTCCCAGATATGGCCGCCCGGATCGGTGAAGCTCGCCGTGCGCACCCCCCACGGCCGGTTCATCGGGCCATTGAGCAGCACCACGCCGCGCCTGGCGAGTTCCGCGCACACCGCATCCACGTCATCGACCCCGATGGTCAGCACGAAGCGTGCTCCGGCCTCGCGGCTGGCGACAGGTCCAGGCTCGATGAGCTCGTGAGCCGCGGCGACCCTCAGCACGTTGATGACGGTGTTGTCGAACCTGAAGACCGCGGAGTTGTCGTCCTCGTACGCCACCGGCAGGCCGAAGGCCTCCTGGTAGAACTGCTTCGAACGATCCAGGTCCTCGGTGAACAGGGTGATCGCGCCGATGCTGGCGCTCTTCAGCAATGCACTGACTCCGCGCCTCTTTCCACTCGCCGGGCTGATCCGAGCCAGCTCCCAGTTTGGCGCACGGCTTGACCCTGACACGGTGTCAGGCGCTAGACATAGAACGTCATGTTTAGCATCGGAGAGTTCTCCCGGCACGGCCGCATATCGGTGCGGATGCTGCGCCACTACGACGCGATCGGCCTGCTCCGGCCCGCCTTCGTCGAGCCGGCCAGCGGCTACCGGTTCTACCAGGCCGGCCAGCTCGCCGACCTCAACCGCATCATCGCGCTGAAGGATCTCGGCTTCAGTCTCCAGCAGGTCGGCGAGATCCTGGACGAGCAGGTGAGCGCGGCGGAGCTGCGCGGCATGCTCAGGCTCCGCCGCGCCGAGATTCACGCCCAGATAGCGGCGGACATGGCCCGGCTGGCGCGGATCGAGGCCAGGCTGCTCAGCATCGAGGACGAGGGCCGGGTGCCGGCTGACGGCATGGTGGTCAAGCGGCTGGCGCCGGTCCGGGTCGCCGAGCTGACCGGTACCGCCGCCAGCTATCAGCCGGAGGACATCAGCCCGGTGATCCAGCCGCTCTACGCCGACCTGTGGCCGCGCCTGGCCGATGCCGGATTGACCTGTTCCGGGCCGGCCGTCGCCTACTACGAGGACTCGAAGCTCAGGGCCGGGGCCATCGTGGTGCACGCGGCGGTCGAGACGACGGGGGAGCCGGGGGACAAGCACGGGCTCACCGTGGCGGAACTGCCGGAAATTGCCAGCGCGGCGACCATCATCCATCACGGCTCAATGGACGACGTGATGCCGAGCGGTCAGGCGCTCGCGCGGTGGGTGGACGCGAATGGATATCAGTCGGTCGGCTATGCGCGGGAGCTCATGGTGGAGTGGTCGCCAGACCGCGAGCGATGGGTCACCGAACTTCAGCAGCCGGTCCGGCCAGGTCGCACGGGCCCGTAACCAAAACACCAGGAGGATCAGTCATGTCCGTAACTCCGGAAATCATCGAGCGCGCCGAGCAGCCCTACGTGGCGATCAGGGCGTCAGTGACCATGCCGCAGCTGGCCGGGCTCGGACCGCGCTTCGGAGAGGTATTCGGCTGGCTCGCGGCGCATGACCTGACGCCAGCCGGGCCGCCGTTCTTCCGGTACAACGTCATCGACATGGACCGGCAGCTCGACGTCGAAGCCGGCGTGCCCGTGGCCACCACCGTTACCGGCGGCGATCAGGTCGTCGCGGGCGTGCTCCCGGCCGGGCGGTACGTGACGGCCGTCCATGTCGGCCACCCCGGCGGCCTGATCGGAGCCGTCGCCAGCCTGCTGGACTGGGCGGCTAGCCAGGGCCTGCAATGGGACATGGAGGATTCCGCCGACGGCCAGCGGTGGGGCAGCCGGCTCGAGATCTACCTGACAGATCCCGGCCAGCAGCCCGACATGAGCAAATGGGAGACCCAGCTCGCGTTCCGCCTAGCCGACTAGAGGCTTGGCGCGGCCGTCAGCTGCCGACGTAGGCCGCGAGATGCTCGCCCGTGAGGGTGGAGCGGGCGGCGACCAGGTCGGCGGGCGTGCCCTCGAAGACGATCCGGCCGCCGTCATGACCGGCGCCGGGGCCGAGGTCGATAATCCAGTCGGCGTGGGCCATGACGGCCTGGTGGTGCTCGATGACGATCACTGACTTGCCCGAGTCGACGAGCCGGTCGAGCAGGCCGAGCAGCTGCTCGACGTCGGCGAGGTGCAGGCCGGTGGTCGGCTCGTCGAGTACGTAGATGTCGCCCTTCTCGGCCATGGCCGTCGCCAGCTTGAGCCGCTGCCGCTCGCCGCCGGACAACGTGGTGAGCGGCTGGCCGAGGCTGAGATAGCCGAGGCCGACGTCGGCGAGCCGGTCCAGGATGGCCCGCGCGGCCGGCGTGCGGGCCTCGCCCGCGCCGAAGAACTCCGCTGCCTCGGTCACCGGCATCGCGAGCACCTCGCTGATGTCGCGGCCGCCGAAGTGATAGGCGAGCACCGACGCGTCGAACCGCTTCCCCTCGCACTCCTCGCAGGTCGTGGCGACTCCCGCCATCATGCCCAGGTCGGTGTAGATCACCCCGGCGCCGTTGCAGGCCGGGCAGGCGCCCTCGGAGTTGGCGCTGAACAGCGCCGGCTTGACGTCGTTGGCCTTCGCGAAGGCCTTGCGGATCGGGTCGAGCAAGCCGGTGTAGGTGGCCGGGTTGCTCCGCCGCGAGCCGCGGATCCCGGTCTGATCGATCAGCACCACGTCCGCGGCGGGTGGCAGCGACCCCTGGACGAGCGAGCTCTTGCCCGAGCCGGCGACCCCCGTGACGACGATCAGGACCCCGAGCGGGACGTCGACGTCGACGTCGCGCAGGTTGTGCATTGTCGCGCCGCGGATCTCCAGCGCACCGGCCGGCTGGCGCACCGTCTTCTTGACGCCGGCCCGGTCATCGAGATGGCGGCCGGTGAGAGTCCCGCTGGCCCGCAGGCCCTTGACGGTGCCCTCGTAGCAGACGGTGCCGCCGGCCGTGCCGGCGCCGGGGCCAAGATCGATGACGTGGTCGGCGATGTCGATCATCTCCGGCTCATGCTCGACGACGAGCACGGTGTTGCCCTTGTCCCGCAGCCGCAGCAGCAGGTCGTTCATCCGCTGGATGTCGTGCGGGTGCAGGCCCGTGGTCGGCTCGTCGAAGACGTAGGTGACGTCGGTCAGCGCCGAGCCCATCTGCCTGACCATCTTCACGCGCTGAGCCTCGCCGCCCGACAGGGTACCGGACGGCCGGTCGAGCGCGAGATAGCCGAGCCCGATCTCGTCGAACGAGTCGAGTATGTGCTGCAACGCCGCCATCAGCGGTGCCACCGTGGGCTCGTCGATGCCGCGGATCCAGGCGGCCAGGTCGCTGATCTGCATCGCGCACGCGTCGGCGATGTTGATTCCCCTGATCCGCGAGGAACGGGCTGCCTCGCTGATCCGGGTGCCGTCGCACTCCGGGCACGTGGTGAAGGTGACCGCCCGGTCCACGAACGCGCGGATGTGCGGCTGCATCCCCTCCTTGTCCTTGGACAGGTACGAGTTCTGGATCCGCGGTATCAGACCCTCGTAGGTCATGTTGATGCCCGCGATCTTCATCCTGGTCGGCTCGCGATAGAGGAAGTCGTGCCGTTCCTTCTCGGTGAAGTCCCTGATCGGCTTGTCCGGATCGTAGAATCCCGACTCGCAGTACAGCCGGGAGTTCCAGCCGCCCCCGGTATAGCCGGGGACGGTGATCGCGCCCTCGTTGAGCGACTTGGCGTCGTCGATGAGCTGGGCGAGGTCGATGTCGGAGACAGTGCCCCTGCCCTCGCAGTTCGGGCACATCCCGCCGAGGCGGTTGAAGCTCGCCCGCACAGCCTTGCGGGCGCCGCGCTCGACGGTGATCGCCCCGCTCGCCCGCACCGTGGGGACGTTGAAGGAGAACGCATTCGGCGAGCCGATGTGCGGCTGCCCGAGCCGGCTGAACAGGATGCGCAGCATCGCGTTTGCGTCCGTCGCCGTGCCGACGGTCGAGCGCGGGTCGGCGCCCATCCGCTGCTGGTCGACGATGATCGCGGTCGTCAGCCCCTCGAGCACATCGACCTCGGGCCGGGCCAGCGTCGGCATGAAGCCCTGCACGAAGGCGCTGTACGTCTCGTTGATCAGCCGCTGTGACTCCGCGGCGATCGTGTCGAACACGAGCGAGCTCTTGCCGGAGCCCGAAACGCCGGTGACCACCGTCAGCCGGCGCTTCGGGATCTCGACGCTCACGTCCTTGAGGTTGTTCTCACGCGCGCCGTGCACCCGGATCAGGTCGTGGCGGCCGGCCACGTGCTGCGCAGGCGACCGCGTGTCCGTCCTCGTGGCCATGATTAATCGTGTCTCCATCTGTTGGGCGAGGTCGATCATAGAGATGCCGCCGAGGGCCAAGCTCCAGCCGAGCGGTCGGAATCACCGGTCCTGGAGCAGCCCGAGCACGTTGCCGTCCGGATCAGTGACCGTGGCCACCAGCCTGCCGCCGCCGACGTCGTGCGCGGGCTCCTTGACGGTGGCACCCGCGGCGGTCACCTCGGCCAGCTTCGCCTCGATGTCCGGCACGTGCCAGTAGGCCACCGGCGAGGTCATGCCCTGCTGCGCGCCGCCCGGCACCAGCCCGATGTGCTGACCGGCGGCCTCGTAGCCGACGTAGTAGGGCGCGTCATGCTGCGGCGGGCCCCCGAGCAGCGCGGTGTACACCGCCTTGGCCTTCTGCAGGTCGGATACGGGATGCAGCACGGTCTTGATTCCCTGGGTCTGTGAGCTGGTCACGTTCACTCCTCAAGTCGTGGTGGTGATGTCCGAGGCGGCCAATCTAGCTGCGGCCCGGCGGCCCCGCTTCTCGAATCCTGACCGGTTCAGCCCGCCGGCACCGGACGCGTCAGTCGTCGCCCGGGCACATGTCATGAACCCACTGACCTGCACCGGCCCCGCGCAGCCGCGCGGTCTGGCTGGCCTCGATCACGCGGCCGCATCGCGCGCAGGTCGTACCCGTGGCGTGGGCGGCCTGGTCCTCGCCCGTCAGCCGGTCTCGCTCCCCGAAGTCGCCCCGCTCGAGAGCGTCGCTCATCCGCGCGACGGCCTTACTGGCGTTCATGTTCGCCCGCCGTCGCCGCATACAGACGAGCCTACTTGGCGACCCAAGAGGGCCCCGAAATCCACGGGGAGACTGGCCAATCCCGCCTGATCCTGGCCAGCAGGTTATAGTCCGGCCAGTTCGCCGAGGAGACCGCTCACCCGCCCGCGGATCTCGTCGCGGATGGGACGCACCGCCTCGATCTCGAGCCCGGCGGGATCGGGCAGCTCCCAGTCGAGGTAGCGCTTGCCGGGGAACACCGGGCAGGCGTCGCCGCACCCCATCGTGATGACGACATCGGCGGCCTGCACCTGGTCCGTCGTCAGGCGCTTGGGAAACTCCCGGGAGATGTCCAGGCCGATCTCGGCCATGGCCTGGACGACGGCGGGGTTCAGCTGGCTGGCTGGCTGCGATCCGGCCGAGGTGACCCGCACCCGTCCCGCCGCCTGGTGGGCGAGCATGGCCGCGGCCATCTGCGACCGCCCGGCGTTGTGCGTGCAGACGAACAGCACCTCGGGGACGTCAGTCATGGCGATGCCTCTCCTGGTCTGGCTGGTGCGACGGACCGGGCAGCGACCTGGCCGCTGGCCCCAGATCGTGCGGAACGGTGACCTCGGCGGCGGTGGCGGCGCTGAGGCCCGGATAGAGCGCCCCGATCGCCGCGACGGCGAGCGCGCCGCCGACGAGCTGCGCGCCGATGAACGCGGGTACGGACGCGGGCGCAATGCCGGCGAAGGTGTCGGAGAACATCCGGCCGACGGTGATCGCCGGGTTGGCGAAGCTGGTGGAGGAGGTAAAGAAGTAGGCGGCCCCGATGTAGGCCCCGACGGCCGCGGGAGCCGACTGGCTGCGGCCCGAACGGGCGAGCGCGAAGATGACCAGAATCAGGCCGAGGGTGGCGATGATCTCGGCCAGGAAGTGGGCCGGCGTGGCCCGGTTGTTCGTGGAGATCGTGATGGCGGCCCGCGCGAACATCAGGTTGGCGGCGACAGCTCCGCCGATACACCCACATATTTGAACGGGCAGGTACGCGACGGTGTCGCGCCAGGAAAGCCCGCCGAACACGGCGTCAGCCATGGATACCACCGGGTTGAAGTGGCCACCGGAGACCGGGCCGAACATCAAGATGATGGTGTACAGCCCGGCCGCCGTCGCCGCGGCGTTCTCGAGAAGCTCCAGCCCGGAATTGCCGGGGGACAGGCTGTGCGCAGCGATTCCCGAGCCGATCACGACGGCGGCCAGGAAGGCACTGCCCATGAACTCGGCCAGCAGGCGCCGCCACAGCGGAGTTACGGCCACGATTCGCGTCCGGTGCGGTCAGGCGCAGCAGACGCCGGGCTGCTCGCTGTCAGCTGTCCCGCAGCAACGAGACGGCCGCTCGGCGGTATCCAGGTCGGCGGTACGCAGGTCGGCGGTACGCAGGTCAGCGGTGCCCAGGTCGGCGGTTTCCAGCTCGGCGGCGTGCGGATCGCTGCGGTCGAGCTTGGCTTGCACCTGCGTCCAGCTCTGGTCGCCGTCCTTGCCCCAGAAGGTCGGGCTGTCGGCCAGGACCGTATAGATCTCCCAGCGCTCGCCGTCGGGCGCGCCCGTGACCCAGAACTTGTCCTGCCTGGCGTAGCAGCAGGTCGAGTCGCGCTCGTCGACGGAGGCTAGGCCTGATTCGGCCAGGCGCGCCTGCTGAGCGTCGACCGCGTCGGTGTCGGCCACCTCGACGCCGAGGTGGTTAAGGCTTCCGCCCTGGCCGGGGTTCTCCAGCAGGATGAGCTTGAGCGGCGGCTCGGCGATCGCGAAGTTGGCATAGCCCGGCCGGAGCTTGGCCGGCTCGGTACCGAACAGAGCGCTGTAGAAGGCGATCGACTCGCTCAGGTCGTCCACGTTGATGGCGAGCTGGACGCGGGACATGGCTGCCTCCGGAACCTAGATATTGAAGTCTGTCTATGTCTGTCGCTGCCGAGCTTGCCACAAGACATTGATGACTGTCAATATAGAGGCATGCCGACTGCCCTGGGCCTGGTGACCCCGGCGGACTCTGCCGCCTGCTGCTCGCCGCTGTCCGCGCGGCCCCTGACGATGGAGCAGGCCGAGCAGGTCGCCCCGCTGATGAAGGCGCTGGCCGATCCGGTCCGGCTGCGGCTGATGTCCCTGATCGCATCGCATGACGGCGGCGAGGCCTGCGTGTGCGACCTGAACGACGCGTTCGACTTGTCCCAGCCGACGATCAGCCATCACCTGAAGGTGCTGCACGAGGCCGGGCTGGTGGACCGGGACAAGCGCGGCGTCTGGGTCTACTACCGGGCCCGCCAGCAGGCGCTGGCCGCCATCGGCGTCCTCATCGGCTGCACGCCGGTCCAGCCCGGCGCAGCGGGCGGGGTCGGATAACGAGCCGGGAGCGTATCGAATTAGCGGCGGCCTGCGAGTCAGGCCGCGCGAGCGGACGCCTGAGCGGGGCGGCGGCCAGACATGAAGCCCCCGGATTTCTCGGCCGCCAGCAGGGCCGTCCCGCAGGCCAGGATCGCCACCGCGGGCCCGATCAGCGCCCAGCGGGTACCGGCGAACGCGGCCAGGCCAGCGACGACGAACGAGCCCGCCGGGACGAACCCCATGAATCCCGCGTTGTACGCGCTCAGGGCATGACCGCGCTGCGCGTCGGGCGCGGCTTTCTGCACGTAGACAACCGCGCTGACGGCGAACAGCTGGATCGCGGCCCCGATCAGGACCATCATCGCGTCGTAGGCCCACACCGCCGGCATGACCGCCGCCGCGGCCTCGGCGGCGCCGAAGACGACGGCCCAGGCCAGGAACTCCCTGGCGCCGGGGTCCCGGCGCCGGGCCGACCAGAAGTTGCCGAGGATCCCGCCGGCGGCCATGAAGGTCCCCAGCAGCCCGAAGCCGAGAGATCCCAGGTGGAAGACCTTCGTCGCCATCAGCGGGTTGGTCACCTCAAACTGAATGCCGAACCCGCCGATCAGCAGTGCCATCCCGGCCGCCACCTGAATGCCCCGCGGCAGATCGAGCAGCCAGCGGAACCGCCGCGCCGCCGCCCGGTCGGCGAGCCCGGCACGCTGATCGTGCCGGGCTTGCCTGGACAGCCAGGCCAGCACGCCGATCACCAGCAGGTACGAAGCAGCGTCGGCGAGGAACACGGCGGCCTCGCCGCTGGTCGCGATGATGATCCCGGCCAGGCCCGGGCCGGCGATCTTGGCCATGCCCGTGACTGCCGCATAAAGCGACGAGCCGCGCCGCAGCTCCGCATCCCCGACCAGGTCCAGCATGAACATCTGACGCGCGGGAACGTCGACCGCCTGAACGCAGCCGACGGCGAAGGACGCTGCCCACAGGTACCAGATCGACATCCAGCCTGCGACCAGCGGCAGGCCGAGGGCCAGTGATCCGACCGCCAGCGCGGACTGGGTGACAGTGACCACCCGTACCGCCCGGTGCCGCGCGACAATCGTCCCGGCCCGGCGGCTGAACAGCAGCATCGGCAGGAACTGGGCCGCCACCAGGGCAGACAGCACGACCGCATGGCCGTGCGCGAGGTGCAGCGTCAGCCAGTACAAGGCGGTGTAGGTCATCATCGTGCCGACGATCGACACGGCCTGCGAGCCGGTATACCACCGGTAACCGGGACTGGCGATCGCGCTGGGCCGGCCCGAATCTCCAGGTACGCGGGCCGCCCGCCGGCGAATTGGGATGTCGAGCGTGGCCGCCATGTTGGCCAGCACGGCGGGATGACGGTAATGGATGCCGGTGACCAGCGTGCCCAGCCGCAGCCGCCGGGTCGCCTGCGCCAGCGCGGCCAGCGTGACCCATCCCTCCAGGCGCGGGCCGGACGGGTCGGCCGTGCGCATCGGGTAGAAGTGGTCGGAGGTCCACCCGGACTCGAAGACGTCAATGTCGTCGGCGGCCCGCCAGACCTCGAGCACGGCCTCCCAGGTGGTGTTCTGCGGAGACGTCTTGAAGCCGAAGCGCATGGCCTCACGCTAGCCGGGTCCGTACTGGCGGCCGGCTTCATCTTCCTGGCCAGCATCGCCGAGATAACGGGCATCGACCTGAGCGCCGAGGTCGAGCGCAAGCTTCAGGAGAACGCCGGACGCGGGCCGGAGTTATCGCGGCGGGAAGCGGGCGATGAACCGGCGCTGCCAGATCGTTTCGACGGCCTTCGGGTGGTAATGCTCCCGGACGAAGGCAACGGCCCGGCGGGCAGACACGCCGTCCAGGATGGCGAGGCAGGCCAGCGCGGTACCGGTGCGACCGCGACCGCCCGCGCAGGCCACTTCGACCCGCTCGGCGGCGGCAAGCCGCCATGCCTGCGTGAACTCCCTGACCGCGGCATCAGGATCGGCTGGCAGCCCGAAGTCGGGCCAGCGCAGCCAGGCTGACTTCCACGCGACGGCCGGCGGCTCCTGGCCGAGCAGATAGAGACCAAATGCCGGGTCAGGGCCCTCCGGCGCCGGCCGCCGCAGGCCGCGGCCCCGGACGAGCCTGCCCGACGGGAGCCTGAGCACACCCGGCGTGCCAGGCGGCCAAGGCTCCCTCATGCCCGCATGCTAACCCCGCCACCCGCCCCCCGCTCCCGCCCCGCCCCGCCGCCGCTAGCCCCCGCTCGCTCGCGCTCGCGTGCCAAACCTGCCTCCTCAAGATCCACGCCGCCAGCTCGCAGCCAGCCTGACAACCACCGCCACCCCCGACCCCGCCACACCCCCAGCCGCCACCCACCAACGCCACAACCCCCGGCCACCCGCCCAGCGACGCCCCAGTCATTACGCAACAGCCCCAACAGCAACGGTGGCCCAACGCTGCTGTTCTGTCGGGGCCTCGGCGGGGCGGCGGGGCCGTGGGCTCAGGCGGGGCGGCGGAAGACGGTCTCCAGGTTGTTATCGGTGAGGACCAGGAAGACGGCGTCGGCTTCGACGGTCACGACGCCGTCGGCCGTGATCTGCGCCGACAGGTACAGCTTGCGGCCCTCGATCCGGTCAAGCCGGACCGAGACCGTCAGCGGCACGCCGAGCGGAGTCGGCCGACGATAGCGCATCGTCAGGCTCGCGGTCATGGCGGGCCGCTGCGGAGTGGCGGCCACGCAGCCCATGGCGTGGTCGATGAGCAGCGCCACGATGCCGCCGTGCACGAGGCCGGGGCCGCCCTGGAACAGCGGCCCGATCACGACCACGCCCGCAGCGCCGTCCTGCGTCGGCGCCAGCTGCAGCTGGGGGGCGATCGGATGGGAGGTGCCGCCGACCAGGCTCATGTGGTGGAAGTAGGAGCCAGTCTCCAGGTTGGGATCGACCCTGGCCGCAGGTCCGGCCAGCCGTGCCGTCAGCTGCTCGACAGCCGCGGTCGCCGCGCGCAGCTCGGCTGGCTCCGCCGCCGTGCCGACGACGACATCGAGCAGGGCCCGCAGCGCGGCGCCTAGCTCGCGGCGCTCGTCGCTCGGCCGCCAGACGGCCTGGTCAGGTTGGGGCATCGCGCCAGGCTAACGCAGCCCGTCCGGAGCCCGGCCGGGGCTCGGTGCTCCCCGGGCGTTGCTGGGACCTTACTTCGTATGTCATCCTCTTCTCCGAACGCAAATATCGCCCCGCCGAAGTATGATCCGCCTAGAAGTGGCCATTGCGCAGGCGAGGGCTGCACCAGGGCGCAGGGGAGCGATTTGATGGGCATTCTCAACGAGGCACGCCGTGAGTTCATCGCGGCGCCCGACAGCTCGAAAGGCCAGATCGTCTTCAAGTGGCCTGATCAGAACATCCGCAAGTTCTCCCGGGCCATCGTCGAGCCCGACGCCGTCGCGGTCTTCATCAACCAGGGCCGGGTCATGGGCATCCTTGGCCCCGGGCAGCACACCCTGGACGCAGCCGAGCTGCCATTCCTCGGGATGTTCGTCGACTGGGCGAGCAACAGCAACGCCTTCAAGGCGGAGATCTTCTTCGTCGGCGCGCGGGAATTCCCCAACTGCCGGTTCGGCGGGCGACTGGACGAGGTGCAGGACCCGCAGACCGGCCTCATCGTGACACTGCGCGCGTTCGGCGAGTACGCACTGCGCGTCGTCGACCCGGCCAAGCTGATCTTGAACCTGGTCGGCACGGTCGACGTGACCAACAACGACGCTGTCACGTCGTGGGTGACCCAGCAGCTGCTCAAGTGCACGAGGTCCGGCGTCACCTCCCAGCTGATGTCGGGCGCATGGCAGATCCTCGGCCTGTCGATGCACCGCGCCGAGATCGAGCACGGCACGCTGGAGGAAGCCAACGGAGAGCTGGCCGACTACGGCATCGCCATCACCCGCCTCGGCAACCTCGACATCAACCTCGATGACGACGACAACACGCGGCTGAAGAAGCTCGCTGGCGACACGGCCTACAGCAGGCTGGCCGGCAGCTTCACGGCGGCGGCGCAGGCGGAGATGATGCAGGGCGCCGGGCAGGGCATGGCGCAGGGCGGCGGAGCGGTCAGCCCGGCCTTCCTCGGAGTCGGCCTCGGGATGGGCCAGATGATGGGCGTGCCCCAGCAAGCCCCGGCCTATCCGCCACCGCCCGCGCCGGGATTCGCCGGCGGCGGTCAGGGGTACGCACCCGGGGCCCCGCCCGCGCAGCAGGCACCGCCGCCCGCGCCGACCGGCTCCCGCACCGGCGGGTACCGTGCAGTGCGGTAACTGCCAGGGCCAGGTCCGCGAGGGCGCGAAGTTCTGCGATTCCTGCGGCAACCCGATGGCCAAGCACTGCACGAACTGCAACGCCACCATGAGCGCGACGTCGAAGTTCTGTGCTGAGTGCGGAACTCCGACCAGCCCGCCGCAGGGCTGAGGCGGTCCGCTCAAGGTTCGTGCGGGGCTGCGCGCTGTCCGCTACGATCTGGTCCACTATTCCCGGTGTCTGCTGATAGCGCACCGCGTGAGAAAGGCATGCCCGGATGGATCGGATCGAGTGCCAGTGGTGCAAGGCTCAGAACGAGCCTGAGCGAACGAGCTGTTCGACCTGCGGCGCACCGCTCGACAAGAAGAATCTTGTCTCGGATTCCGGCTGGAGCGAGGCACCGCGGCTGCGCGACATGACCGAGTTCCGGTTCTCGAACTCCACCTGCCAGGTCGAAGGCGAGATCGTGCCGGTCGCCGAGCTCGCGCTGGCGCAGGGCGACGCCGTCTTCTTCGAGCATCACGTGATGCTGTGGAAAGAGCCCCACGTGCCGATGGCCGCGATGAACACCGGCGGTGGGATGAAGCGCACGCTAGGCGGCATGCCGCACATCCTGAGCATCGCCCAGGGACCTGGCCGGATCGCCTTCTCCCGGGACGCGGCGGGCGAGATCGTCGTCCTGCCGCTGCATCCGGGCATGGAGCTGGACGTTCGCGAGCATGCCTTCCTGATCGGCACGCACTCGATCAACTACTCGTTCGTGCGCATCAAGGGCCTGGCCAACGTGCTGCACGGCGGCAGCGGCATGTACATGGACCGGTTCATCACGCAGCAGTACCCCGGCCTGCTGCTGCTGCACGGTTACGGCAACGTGTTCCAGAAGACCCTGGCGGCCGGCGAGAAGATCCTGATCGAGCCGGGCGGCTTCCTGTACAAGGACTCCTCGGTCATGATGAACACGGTGCAGCAGAACATCAGGACCGGCATGATGCGGCATGGCATGTACCTGGCCGAGATGACTGGCCCGGGCCGGGTCGGCATCCAGTCCATGTACGTCCACCACGGATCCGAGTAGGGGACCGGCATGTCCACGCCTGGCGCCAGCACCTACACCTGCCCGTACTGCCGGATGACCAACAGCGACGACGGGAATCCGACCTGCCCGCGGTGCGGAGCGCCGGTCGACGTCCGGCTCCGCGTCTCCAATTCCGGCTGGTCCGAGCAGCCGCCGATCCGCGACATGGCCAGGATCAGGTTCGGCCGGTCCACCTGCCAGATCAGCGGCAAGTATGTTCCCGTCGCCGAAATGAACCTGCACGACGACGACTGGGTCTACTTCTCCCATCACGTGCTGCTGCATACCGAGCCTCGGGTCCAGCTGGAGACGCTGAAGATGAAGGGCGGCTGGAACCGGGTCATGGCGGGCATGCCGCTCATCATGATGAAGGCCCAGGGCCCCGGATTCGTCGCCTTCAGCGACAATCATCCCGGCGAGATCCTGGCCATTCCGCTCGAGCACAACCAGGGCATCGACGTAGTCGAGCACCGTTTCCTTGTCGCCACCGGCAACGTCGGCTATGACTGGCTGAACTCCAACGTCTGGTTCACCACCTACGACTCGGACAATAACCAGGAGTACCACTACCCGATCGGCCGGAACATCGATCGCTTCGTGGCCATGGGCGGCCCGGGGCTGCTCATGCTGCACGCTCCAGGTAACTCCTTCGTGCGCGATCTCGGGCACGGCGAGCGGATCCTCGTCCAGCCGAACGGGCTGATCTGGAAGGACCCGTCCGTCCAGATGTTCCTGCACTTCGAGTACCCCAGAGGTAACTACTGGTTCAGCTCGGCCAGGTGGCAGGCCAAGTCGATTTGGCTCACCCTGCAGGGACCTGGCCGGGTGGCGATCAAATCGGTCTTCGAGCAGCAGGAACTAGTCGGCTCCGTCGTCAACAACTCGCCGGCGACGAGCCAGTTCTGGTAGCGAGCGTGGCCGGGCCCCGGCCGGCCAGGATCCGCAGCGCCGCCGCGGCCAGCACATAGCCGCCGCCCTGCGCCGTGAGCAGGTCCATCACGCCGATCTTGCGGCCCAGCAGGCCGGCCACCATCGCGCCGGCTATGCCTGCCGCCGCCTGGCCGACCGCGAGCACGGCAAACAGGCGGCCGCGCAGCCGGTCGGGAACCTGAATCTGGAACAGCGTCAGCAGGGCCGGGTATCCGGCGCCCGCCGGGACGCCGATGCCGAAGAACAGCCCGATCAGCGGCCAGAGCGCGGTGTACCAACGCGGGTAGTTGAAGATCACCAGATCACCCAGCCCGAACAGGGCCATGGCCGCGCAGCCCAGGCTGACCGGCCGAAGCCGGCGGGCGGCCCAGGTCCCGGCCAGGCTGCCGGTGATGCCGCCGACCGCCTGGGCGGACAGCATCCACCCCATCTGAGCGCTGCCCGCGCCCAGCGCGCCGGTGACCCACAGCGCGAACAGGCTGCTCATCATGCCCTCGCCGACCGAGATGGTCGTCATGAAGATCGCCACGGCCCTGGTGATCCGGTTCGCGGCGATCGCCGCGAGCCCCTCGGCCAGTTCGCCGGCCAGCCGTGAGCCTCGCCGCCGCTGCGGGCGCCGGTCACGCAGGGCCCGGTGCCGGCCGGTGATCAGCGCGCACGCCCCGGCGGCAGCGGCGAAGCTGACCGCGTCCAGCAGCACGGCTCCGGTCAGCCCGGATACGGCCGTGACGATGCCGCCGGCCGCCGGGCCGGCCAGCCTGGCGACGAAGGTACCCAGGCTGTTCAGCGAGTTGGCGGCCGCGAGCTGGCCGGCCGGCACGAGCCGGGGCAGCAGCGCGCTCTCGGCCGGGCCGACGAACTGCGACAGTGCCGATTCGCTGAACGAGACCGCCGCCGCGATCCAGACCAGCGACGCCGAGCCGACGGCGAGCAGCGGCAGCAGCGCCAGTGCCTGCGCGGCGCTGACGACGACGAGCACGCGGCGCCGGTCCCAGCGATCGACCCAGACACCGGCGAGCGGGCCGATCACCAGGCTGGCCAGCAGCCCGGCCAGCACCACGCCAGAGACCGCGGCCGCCGAGCCGGTCAGCCGGATGACATAGATCGGCAGCGCGATCCGCAGGGCCCAGTCTCCGGTCATCGAGACCAGGCCGGCCAGCCAGAGCAGCAGGAAACTACGATCGCGCAGCGGGCGTACGGCCAGCAGATCAGGCATAGTGAGGTTCACGACAGATACCCGTCAGGCTCGGTACGTGAGCATGACGCCATGACGGCGTCAGCTCCGGACATCGAGTCGACGGGGCAATGACGTCGCCAGGCAACGTCGCTATCCGTCGCACCTGCTCGCCGGAGGCGCAGCACCCCCACTGTAATACGGCCCGGGCCTGGCTGGCTTGGGCTGGCGGCGGCGCGATGCCGCCGCGGTCAGGGCGGGGTCATCACGGCCCGCCGGTGCGGCGCCCGGCCGCACCGGGCCCAGGCCGCGGCGATCTCGGACAGCGGCAGGATCTCGCGGTCGGTGTCCATCCGGCCGGCGGCGGCGTGGGAGAGGATCTCGGACAGCGCGGCCGCCTTCTGCTCCGCGCTGATCCCGTTGTTGGTGTAGCCGAGCACGGACAGCGCCCCGCTGCGCAGCGTGGCCGAGGACAGGCTGGCCCGCTGATCGGCCGAGGAACCGAGGTTGACCAGCCGGCCGCCGGGAGACAGGACCAGGGTGGCCGCCTCGGCGGGCTGGCCCCAGACCGGGTCGAGCACCAGGTCGATCCGGCCCGCAGCGGCCTCGGCCAGCCGCCGGCGATCACCGCCGGATCGTCATGGGCGAGGTCGACGACCGCGTCGGCGCCGAGCTCGGTCGCCCGCCGCCGGCCGTGCGCGTCGCGGCAGGCCGCCACGACCCGGCCGGCCCCGCGCAGGCGCGCCACCTGGATCCCGACCTGCCCGACCGTCCCGCTTGCCCCCAGCACCAGCACATGCTCGCCGGGCATCAGCGTTCCGCGCCAGGTCAGCGCCATCCAGGCGGCAACTGCCGACAGGCCGAGCGCGGCGGCCAGGTCGTCGCTGACCGCGTCGGGCACCGGCACCACAGCGGATTCGTCCGCCACGCACCACTCCGCCATCGCACCGTCGCCCGGGGCCATGCCCGCGCTGCCGCTGAACCAGACCCGCTGGCCGACCGGCCGGGTGTCGGCCTCGTCGATGACGCCGACCCCCTGCGTGCCGGGCACGTAGGGCAGCGCCGGCGCGCCGAAGTACGAGGTCCCCGAGGCGCAGAGCAGGTCAAGCGGGTTGACCGGGGCCGCGGACACGCGGATCAGGACCTGACCGGGACCGCGCCGCGGCACGAGGTGCCGCCCGTACTCGGGCGGCATCCCGTGCCCGTGCAGGATGGCCGCCCGCATGGTCGCTGATCCGCTGCGGCTCATGCCGATACCGTGCCTTACTCCTGCTTGTAGGTGTAGGTGTAAGGGTTCTCCAGGACCCTGGTCTCGGGGATCTCCGGGTGCATGCCGTCGTGCCATGCCTCCGGGCCGAGCTCGCCCTTCAGGTACTCGACCGTCTGGCCGACCACCTGCCTGGCCTTCGCCAGATCCGGCCCGAGCAGCCGGTGGTCGTACTTGACTACCCGGCCGTCGACCACCACGGTGTGCACGTCACCGCGCTGGGCCTGGAACACGACATGCCCGTACGGATTGAGCAGCGGGAACATGACCGGCGACGCGTCGTTCTTGATCAGCACGACATCCGCCTTCTTGCCCGCCTCCAGGCTCCCGGTCAGCGAGTCCAGGCCGAGTGCCCTGGCGCCGCCGCGAGTCGCCCAGTCCACGACCTGCTCGGCGCGCAGCTTGTGATGGGTCACGGTCTCGTCGCGGCCGTGCGCCTCCAGGTGCTCCCTGGCCCGGTCCGCGCTCAGCGTGGCCCGCATGGCCGAGAACAGGTCGGCGCTCCACCAGACGCTGGTGTCCATCGACAGCGACACCCCGATGCCGTGCTCGCGCAGCTTCCAGGTCGGCGGGTAGCCCTGCCCGGCGCTCTGCTCGCTCTCGGTGGACAGCGAGGCCGATCCGCCGGTCGCGGCGATCCGGTGGTACGAGTCGGGCGACAGGCTCGCCGCGTGGACGTAGATGGAGCGCTCGTTCATGAACCCGTGCTCGTGCATCAGCCGGATGCCGTCGTCGGTGGTCACCTTCCACACGCCTGCGTGCGTGGTCACCGGGACATTCAGGTCACGCGCCACCTCGAAGGCGGCCTGCTCGGGGAACTCGGGGCGGCCGGCGGAACGTCGAACGCCATCTGGAAGCCGAGCATGTCGTTGCCGCCGCTGAACCGCCGGGCGACGAAGTCGCGGAACTCGGGCGCAGCCGACCACTCCCACGGCGCCGCCTGGATGTTGCCGTAGGCGAGCACGAACCGTCCTGGCACCTCCTCCAGTGCGTCCGCCGCCGCCTCGGCATGCTCGATCGTCTGCAGATTGTGCGACCAGTCCACGGACGTCGTGACGCCGGCGTCGATCGCCTCGATCGCGCTCAGCAGGTTGCCGGCGTAGATGTCCTGCGGCCGAAACGACTTGCCCCACTGCAGGTAGTTCCAGACGAAGTACTGGGTCAGCGTCCAGTCGGCTCCGTAGCCGCGCATCGCCGTCTGCCACATATGCCGGTGCGTGTCGATCATCCCCGGCATCAGGATGCCGCCGGCCGCGTCGACTTCCGCGGTCCCCTCGGGCACCGCGAGGTTCCTGCCGACAGCCATGATCCGGTCGCCGGAGATCAGCAGGTCCGCGTCAAGCTCGACTCGGTGCGCGTCGTCCATGGTCAGCACGGTGGCATGACGGAACACGAGCGGCCGGCCGGGCGCCAGGTCCGCGGCGGCCGCAGTTACGCCAGGCTGGTCAGAACTCAGTGGGGCGGTCATTCGGGCCTCCGTTCTCGGGCGGGCAAACCAGTCAAACGGCGCGGACAACTGTCCGCATCACGGGCATCCGGCTTGACCGGAAGCGTTGCCGGTTTGCACACGGCTGTCAAGTGGCAGAATCGTCTCGCCCGCGTGCCTGCTCGCCCGGGCGCCGTCCGCCACGCGGACAGGCCAGGAGCGAATCACGCTACAGTCAGCCATGGAGCGATCAGCGACCCGTCAACCGCGCACAGGAGCCATGATGGCACGCCGCGACACCGGCCCCGACTTCATCGAGGCGCTCGCGCGCGGCCTCGATGTGATCCGGGCCTTCCAGCCGCTGCAGCCGGTCATGTCGCTCGCCGCGGTGGCGGCCGCCGCGCAGCTCGCCCGGCCCACGGCCCGCCGGATCCTGCTCACCCTGGCCGAGCTCGGTTACGTGCGCCAGGTCGACGGCGGCTTCGAGCTGACGCCGCGGGTGCTCGATCTCGGCATGTCGTACGTGCTGTCCCGCAGCCTGTGGGACATCGCCAGGCCTCACATGCAAGCTCTGGTGGCGCGGACCCACGAGTCGTCGTCGATCGCCCAGCTCGATGGCTCCGACATCGTCTACGTGGCCAGGGTCGCCGTGCCGAAGATCATCGCGCTCGCCGTGACGATCGGAACGAGATTTCCCGCGATGCAGACCTCGCTCGGCAAGGTCCTGCTCGCGGGGCTGCCGCCCGAGCAGGTCGAGCAGGTGCTGGCCGAGCCGAGCAGGTCGGGCATCACGGCCCGCTGGCAGCCCGATCCCGCCCAGCGCGAGACGGCCCTGCGCGAGGTGCGGGCCCGCGGCTGGTCGCTGACCGATGAGCAGCTGGCGCTCGGCATCCGCTCGGTCGCCGCGCCGCTGCGCGATGGCGAGGGCCGGGTCGTCGCGGCGATGAACGTCACCGTGCACGCCGCCGAGACCCCGGTGGACGTGCTCACCGGCGTATATCTTCCCATGCTGCTCCAGACGGCCAGCTCGATCAGCGCCGACTGGGCGGCGTGCCAGGCGGCTCCCGCGGTCGTGCTACCGCTGACGGCACCGGCGTGTTGACACGCGATCAGGTCGGCCCGACACTGGCAGGAATCCGGACGAGTGTCCGCTCAGCGGACAGAAGGGCACAGCGCTGTCTATGAGCCAAGCCGCATCCGGCCCGGGCCCGCTGTCCGGGCTGCTGGTCGCCGACTTCTCCCGGGTCCTGGCCGGCCCGTACTGCACGATGCTGCTCGCCGATCTCGGCGCGGACGTGATCAAGGTGGAGAGCCCGGCCGGAGACGACACCAGGCGCTGGACACCGCCAGCCACCAGCGCCGGCGTGTCGACCTACTACCTGGCCATCAACCGTAACAAGCGGTCCGTCGCGCTGGACCTGAATGACCCGGGCGACCTGGCCAGCGCGCGGGAACTGGCCCGCCGGGCCGACGTCATGGTGGAGAACTTCAAGCCGGGCGGCCTGGCCAGGTTCGGGCTCGACTACCCGTCGGTCAGGGCCGGCAACGCCTCCATCGTGTACGCCTCGATCAGCGGCTTCGGCTCGGGCGGCGGCAGCCACCTGCCGGGTTACGACCTGATGGTGCAGGCGATGTCCGGCCTGATGAGCCTGACCGGCGACCCAGACGGCCCGCCGTACCGGTCAGGGATCTCGGTCTTCGACGTCATCGCCGGCCTGCATACCGCGATCGGCATCCTGGCCGCGCTGAACCACCGCGCCGCGACCGGCGAGGGCCAGTATGTCGAGGCCAGCCTGCTGGCCTCGGCGATGTCCGGGATGGTCAACCAGACCAGCGCCTACGCGGCCGGCGGAGTGGTGCCGGTCCGGATGGGCAACGCGCATCCGAGCCTGTACCCCTATGAGCCGCTGCCCACGGGCGACGGCGACCTGATCGTGACCGCGGGAAACGACGGGCAGTTCCGCAAGCTGTGCCAGGTGCTCGGGGTCCCGGACCTGGCCGCCGACCCGAGATTCGCGCGCAACGAGGACCGCACGGCCAACCGCCACCTGCTCCGGCCACTGCTGATCGAGCGACTCGCGACCCGTCCGGCCGCGGACTGGTTCGACGACCTGATCGCGGCCGGGGTGCCCTGCGGGCCGATCAATACGGTCGACCAGGGGATCGCGTTCGCGGGCGAGGTCGGCCTCGACCCGGTCGTCAGCGCCGGCCGCGGCGCGGCGGCCATCCCGACGATCAGGCACCCGCTGACCTTCTCGGCCACGCCGCCGCGGTACGACCTGCCGCCGCCAGCCCTCGACGAGCACGGCACCGAGATCAGAGCCTGGCTGGCCGGCCCGGCCAGCCCGCAGACAGGACCAGGCAGATGACGGAACCAGGCCCGCGCTACCCGACCTCGCTCGGCAGCTCGACCGCCGACACCATCACGCTGCTCGGCCAGGACCTGGCCGCCGACCTGATGGGCAAGGTGGGCTTCGGCGAGCTGGCCATGTGGCTCGTCACCCAGCAGCGGCCGACCCCGTCGCAGGTCCGGGTCTTCGAGGCGGTCCTGGTGGCGCTGGCCGATCACGGCTTCACGCCGACCGCCATCGCCGCCAGGCTGACCTACCTGAGCGCGCCCGAGTCGGTGCAGGGCGCGATCGCGGCCGGCCTGCTCGGCGGCGGCTCCCGGTTCCTCGGGGTCACCGAGGACACCGGGCGGTTCCTGGCCGACGCCCTCGCCGAGACGGGCCAGCCGCTGCCGGAGGACGAGGCTGGCTGGGACGCCATCGCGCTGGCCGCGGTGCAGCGCGCGCGGGCGGCGGGCGAGCTGCTGCCCGGCCTCGGCCACCCCGTGCACAAGATCACCGACCCGCGCACGCCGGTCCTGCTGGCGATCGCCGACGCCGAGGGGCTGCGCGGCCCGCACCTGCGGCTGTTCGAGGCGATCGGGCGGGTCCACCCGCAGGTACTCGGCCGAACGCTGCCGCTCAACGGCGCCGGTACCTGCGGCGCCGCGCTCGCCGATCTTGGCCTGCCCGCCGACCTGCTGCGCGGCTTCGCGCTGCTGGCCAGGACGGCCGGGCTCCTCGGCCACCTGGCCGAGGAGCGGCGCAGGCCGGTCGGGATGGACATCTACCTGGCCGTCGAGCACCACGCGCAGTACCAGCCCCCGTCTTCCCCGACCAGCTGAGGGAGCCCTCATGGCCCAGGTCGTCGCCGTCATCGCATCGACCCATCACCCGTTCTACTACAAGGCCGCCGCGTCGGCTGGCGCTGACCGGCCGCCGTTCGCCGACGAGTGGGTGGCAAAGATCGAGGCCTTCAGGCAGACCCTGACCCGCGCCCGTCCCGACGTGCTCGTGATGGTCGGCAGCGACCACTTCCACCAGCTGTGGCTGGACAACATGCCGCAGTTCCTGATCGGGAAGGCGCCGTTCTACGACGCCAACTTCTACAACGAGGAGCGCGAGTTCGGCCTGCCGCGGATGTTCGTGCACGGGCACGAGGAACTGTCCGGCTACCTGCTGCGCGAGGGGATGGACGCGGGCTTCGACCTCGCGTTCAGCAACGAGCTCAGGATCGACCACAGCATCACCTGCCCGCTGATCACCCTGCGGCCGCAGGCCGATCTGCCGATCGTCCCGATCTACACGAACATCTTCGCGCCGCCGCTGCCTCAGCCGAAGCGGTTCGTCGAGCTCGGCCAGACGATCAGGCGGCTGGTGGAGTCGTGGCCGTCGGAGCAGCGCGTCGCGATCATCGGCACCGGCCACCTGTCGCTCGAGCTCGGCGGCCCGCGCCAGTTCGGGCCGCACGGCCCCGACCCCGAGTTCGACCGCCAGGCGGTCGAGTGGATCGCCACCGGCGACCTGACCTCAGCGCTCGCCCAGGTCAGCCTGGACAGCCTGTGGCGGCCCGGCAACGCGACCCACGGGTTCATGGACTTCATGCTGATGATGGGCGTGGCGGGGGAGAGCGCGAAAGCCGACCACGTCGACTCCCTCGACCTGTTCCACACCATGGAGGCCTACTTCACCTGGTATCCGAAAGCGGCGGCATCGGCATGAGCAAGTACCTGCTGGACAAGTTCCTGTACTCGATCGACCGCGACCCTGAGCTGGTGGAGCGGTACCGCGACGACCCGCGCGGGACCGTGGCGTGGTGGGAGGCCGAACGGGCCAACGTCATCCTGAACTGCCCGCAGGCCGAGCGCAGCACCTGGCTGACGTTCACCGACACCGAGCGCGAAGCGCTGGCCACGCACGACTACGTCAGGCTCTTCGAGCTCGGCAGCCACAACTTCCTGCTGCTCACCCTGTTCATCGCCCTGTTCGAGCGCGATTACGACGAGCCGCTGGCGTTCCAGCGTGAATTCGCGGCCCGGCTGAGCCACTGGACGGTGCCCTACCCGGATATATCGACCTAGGCCGCGGCCACGCCGGGGCGGCCGGCTGAATTGGGCCGGCCACTGCATAGGTACCAGTAGCCGTTCCGCCGCAGGAACGTCATGATGTCGGACATGGACTTGAGTTTCCCTGCAGCCGGCGCATGACGGGCAACTCGGCCCAGCCACTCGCTATCGCGCTCGCCATCACGGCTGCGGGCACCTTCGCCGTGGCCAACGTCGTGCAGCAGCGGGTCGCGGCGCGGCTGCGGTCGGACGCCGCGTTCGACACCGCGGTGCTGATCCACCTGATCAGGCGCCCGATGTGGCTGGCCGGGCTGGCCCTGGTGATCGTCAGCCTCTCCCTGCAGGCCACCGCGCTTGGGCTGGGCCGGCTGGTCATCATCGAGCCCGTGCTGGCCAGCAGCCTGCTCTTCGCGCTCGCCCTGGCCGCGTGGGCCGATCACCGCCGGATGCGGCCGGTGGAGTGGCTGGCCGCCCTGGCCACGTTCGCCGGGCTGGTAGTGTTCCTGTCGGTGGCCCAGCCGTCCGGCGGCCAGTCGACCGCCGAGCCCATCCCGCTCGGCCTGGCGGCGATAGCCGCCGTCCTCATCGCGGTCGGGGCCGGCGTGCTGGCGACCAGGCTGTCGCCGCTGCGCCGCGCCCTCACGCTCGGCATCGGCGGCGGGATCGCCGCGGGCGTGACCGACGCCCTGACGAAGACCGTGGCGGCCCTGGCCGGAGCGCATCAGCTGGGCATCTTCGCCGACGTCAGGCTCTATCTCCTGATCGTCATCGGCCTGCTGACCTACACGATGCAGCAGAACGGCTACCGGGCCGCCGGCCTGGCCGCGTTCCTGCCGGTCTTCTCGGTCCTCGATCCGGCGGTCGGGTCGTTCCTCGGCCTGGTCCTGTATCACGAGCACCTGGGCGGCGGTCCGGTCAGGATCGGGATCGAGATTGCGGCCGTGCTCGCGGCGACCTGGGGGATCAGCCGCCTGGCCCGGTCCACCGCAGAGGCCGAGCCGATCGAGCCGGTGCTGCCGCCAGCCCTCGGGACGGTCGGGGCCACGCCCATCGAGACCACCGTGATGACGCCGCTGGCCTGCCCGCCGCTGACCACCGCACAGACGGCCGCGCCGGTTCCGGTCGCCGGGCCGCTGCTGCCGTCGGCCGCACCCGTGCCGCTGCCGGCTTCCTGGGCTGAGGAGTCGTCCGCTCCGCACTGAGGAGCCTTCCGCTCCGCGCTGAGGAGTCGGCCGCTCCGCGCTGGCGGGCAGGCTGCGTACGATTCGGAACGTGGCTACTCGCTTCGACGTATCGGCCGTTCCGCTTCAGGGCGGCTACGTCGCCAAGCAGTGTCCGGTGCGTGCTCAGTGGGATGCCATCGAGCCCGGCGACCCGCTGCCGCCCTCGGCCGCGCTCGAGCGCCGGCTGACCCGCGGCCGCGAGTTCGAGGCGCGGATCGTCGCCGACCTCGCCGGACATCATCCGGACGCCGTCATCCTGACCCATCAGGACCAGCACAGCCGAGCCGAGCGGGAGTCCGCGACGCTGACCGCGATCGCGTCGGGCTGCCGCGTCATCATCGGCGGCAGGCTCCCCGCCGACCTGGCCGGCCGCCGGGTCGGGGAGCCAGACCTGCTGGTGCGCGCCGCCGGGTCTGGTTACCGGCCTGTCGATGTCAAGCACCACCGCGCTCTCGACATTGCGGACTCCCCGGGACCGGGTGCGCTCTGCTCGCCGCTAGACGCCCTGGGGCTGGAGTCCGCCGAACCCGACCCGGCCGCTACGCCCCGCAGGAACCGCGGCGACCTGCTTCAGCTGGCCCATTACCAGCGAATGCTGGAGGCGGCCGGCCTGGCCGCAGCTGACGGCCGGCACGGCGGCATCATCGGCGTGGACGGCGTCGTCGTCTGGCACGACCTGGACGCGCCGATCTGGACGACGCCGTCGTCCAGCGGTCGGCGCAAGCTCCGCTCGACGATGGCGGTCTACGATTTCGAGTTCGGCTTCCGGCTCGACATCATCGCCGTCTCGGCCCGGCACCGGGCCGATCCGGCCGTGCCGCCGCTCGTCGTTCCGGTCCGGATCGGGGAGTGCGCGCAGTGCCCCTGGTGGTCGGCATGCGAGCCGCGGCTGGCGGCCGGAGCGGGCGACGTGAGCCTGCTGCCGCGGATCGGCTGGCGCGAGTGGCAGGTGCACCGCGACCACGGAACCACCGACCGGGCGGCACTCGCCACGCTCGACCACCGCACCGCCAGCCTCGTCGCCGCGGGTGTCGACCTGCGGCCGCTGCTGGCCGCGCTGGACAGCCAGCCCGACGAGACGCCGCTGCCGGCCGTGATCGGCCCGCGCAGGCGGGCACAGCTCGGCCGGCTCGCCGCCGCCGGCCTCACTACGCTCGGCGACGCCCGCGACCTCTGCCCGCGCACGGCCTCGTACTGCGACGCCCCGATGGCTGACCTTCCCGGCCAGGTCGACTTGGCCCGGGCCGCGCTCGGTGACTGGCCCGCCTACCGGAGCCGGGGCGTCGACCTGGTCGAGGTGCCGCGCGGCGATGTCGAGGTCGACATCGACATGGAGAACACCGAGGAAGGCGTCTACCTGTGGGGCGCCCTGGTCACGATCAGGTCGCCCTGGGCTGGCGGGCCCGCCGGCTACCACGGCTTCCGCACCTGGGAGCCGATGACCAGTCAGGTCGAGGCTGACCTGTTCGCCAGCTTCTGGCACTGGCTCATCGGCCTGCGCAGCGCGGTGGCCGACGCGGGCCTCACCTTCCGCGCGTACTGCTACAACGCCTCGGCCGAGAACTCCCAGCTGCGCCGGATCGCGGCCGACGGCGCGCTCGCCGCTGAAGTTGCCGCCTTCATCGGCTCGGATCAGTGGGTGGACCTGTACCGGGTCTTCGACCGCCAGCTCGTGACCGGGCAGTCGGCCGGCCTGAAGACCGCGGCCGCGCTGGCGGCGTTCTCGTGGGAAGCCGCCGACGCCGGCGGTGATCAGTCGATGGTCCGCTACGACGAGGCCGTCGGCGCGTCAGCCGGGGCCGAGCGGGCCAGGGCCTGGCTACTGGCGTACAACAAGAACGACACGCAGGCTACGCTCGCGTTGCGGGAGTGGCTCGACGACGCCGCCAGCTCCTGCCCGCCGATCGAGTCGGAGCGGTGCAGCGACGGCATGAGGGGAAGCTAACAGTCGTGCGCGCAACCGATGGCCGCCCCGAGGCGACGGCCCCGCCGCAGCTCGGCCGGCGCCAGATTCTTGTCGTCATGACCGGGCTCATGCTCGGGATGTTCCTCGCGGCCCTGGACCAGACCATCGTCGCGACCGCGCTGCCCACGATCGCCGGTGACCTGCACAGTCTGTCCAGGCTGGCCTGGGTCGTGACCGCCTACCTGCTGGCCTCGACGGTGTCGACGCCGCTGTGGGGCAAGCTCGGCGACCAGTACGGCCGCAAGATCTTCTTCCAGGCCGCCATCGTGATCTTCCTGATCGGATCGGCGCTGGCCGGGCTGTCCCAGACGATGACCGAGCTGATCATCTTCCGCGCGGTCCAGGGCATCGGCGGCGGCGGGCTGATGGTGGGGGCGCAGACGATCATCGGCGACGTGGTGCCGCCTCGCGAGCGCGGCCGGTACCAGGGCTTCTTCGGTGCGGTGTTCGGCGTGACCAGCGTGGTCGGGCCGCTGATCGGCGGCTTCTTCGTGGACAACCTGTCCTGGCGCTGGGTGTTCTACGTGAACCTGCCGATCGGCGTCATCGCGCTGATCGTCGTGGCCGCCGTGCTGCCCAGCCGGCGGAACCGCGACCGGCACACGATCGATTACCTTGGCACGATCATGATCGGCGGGGCGGCCTCCAGTCTGGTGCTGCTGACCTCGCTCGGGGGGGTGACCTATCCCTGGGGGTCGGGACCGATCATCACGCTGGGCGCGGCGGCCGTCGCCTTCATCGTCGGCTTCGTCGTCGTCGAGCGGCGCGCCGCCGAGCCCGTCCTGCCGCTGCACCTGTTCCGGCAGCGTGTGTTCGCGGCGGCCGGAGCGATCGGCTTCGTGGTCGGATTCGCGATGTTCGGCGCCCTGACCTACCTGCCGCAGTACTTCCAAATCGTCAAGGGAGTCAGCCCGACCATCTCGGGACTGCGGCTGCTGCCGCTGATGGCCGGGCTCCTGCTGACCTCGATCGGCACCGGGCAGCTGATCACCAGGCGGGGCCGGTACAAGGTGTTCCCGGTCTTCGGCACGGCGATCTTGACCATCGGCCTGTACCTGCTCTCGCACCTGACGCCGTTCACCGGCACGCTGTTCTCCTCGCTAGGCATGTTCCTGCTCGGGGTCGGGATCGGCGCGACCATGCAGGTGCTGGTGATCGCCGTGCAGAACGCTGTCGACTACTCCGACCTGGGCGCCGCCACGTCTGGCACGACCTTCTTCCGCTCGATCGGCGGTTCCTTCGGCACCAGCGTCTTCGGCGCGATCTTCGATCATGTACTGCCCGGCAACATCACCTCGGCCCTGCACGGGCTCGCGCTGCCGCCCGGCATCAGCATCACCAGCGGTGCCAGCCCGGCCGCGCTGGCCAGGCTCCCGGCACCCATCCACGCCGCTCTGGTCTCCGGCTACTCGGCGTCGATCCGGACCGTGTTCCTGGCCGCGGTCCCGGTCGGGGCGGTGGCCTTCGCCCTGACCTGGACGCTCAAGGAACTGCCGCTGCGCAAGACCGCCGGCGCTGTCGATCAGGCCGACCGGCTGGCACCGACGTCCAGGCCCACGATCAGGACCTCGGACGAGGAGATGCGGCGCGCGGTCAGCACGCTGCTCGTCCGGCAGCGCCGCCGAGAGGTCTACGCCGACATCGTGGCCAAGGCCGATCTGGCGCTCTCACCGCGAGCCGGCTGGCTGCTGCTCAGGCTGGGCGAGCACCAGGGCGAGTCTCGCGCGATCCTGGCCCGCTGCCTGTCCATCAGCGTGGCCGATCTCAGCACCCGGATGACGGACCTGGTCCAGGCCGGCTTCGTCACCCCGGGCGCCGACGGAGCCGACGGCACCGACGAGCTGACCACCTCAGGACAGGCGGCTTACGCCAGCATCCTGGCCGCCAGCGAGGACCGGATCGCCGTCCTGCTCGAAGGCTGGCACCCGCAGCAGCACCCGCGGCTGCTTGAGCTGCTCGCGCGCATCACCCACGACCTGGCCGCGAGCGACGAGCGGCCGGGGCGGGACCTCGATCGCGTCGGGTAGATATCAAATTGTTAGATATCGATCTATCGTGCTACCCTGGCTCGCATGCGACCAGCGGAGCTGCCGATCGGCCTGCAGCTCACTCAGGCCGCCCGCGGGATCGGCCGGGCGTTCGACCAGGCCCTCGCCGAGGCCGGCGGGTCGCTGCCGGTCTGGCTCGTGCTGCTGGCCATGAAGACCTCCGGGGCCGGCAGCCAGCGTGAGCTGGCTGAGGCGGTCGGCGTCAGGCAGGCGACGCTCACTCACCACCTCAACGCGATGGAGGCCGCCAGCCTGATCACCCGTCGCCGCGATCCGGCGAACCGCCGGATCCACATCGTGGAGCTGACCCGGGCCGGCGATCAGCTGTTCCTGACGCTGCGGGGCGCAGCCATGGCCTTCGACCAGCGCCTGCGAGCCGGGATCAGCGACGAGGATGTGGCCGGACTGCGCGACGTACTGGCCCGGCTGGCCGGCAACGCGGGCACGGCCGGCTCGCCGCCCTGGACGGAACTGGCCGGCTGAGCCCAGCATCTCGCCGATATCCGACGACCAGTGAGCGCTAAGAGCCGCAGGTCAGGTGCGGCACGGTGTTTGCGGTCCAGGTGCTGAGGTAGCTGGCTGGCAATGAATCCAGTGGAGCGCGTGATCCGGCCCGTCGACCGGTGGCAGCAGCGGCACGTCGCCAGTGCCTTCACGTTCGGAGTGATCAAGAAGTACGGTGACGACAACGCCGGCCAGCTGGCCGCGAGCCTGTCGTACACCGCGTTCGTCTCGCTGTTCCCGCTGCTGCTCGTACTGACGACGATCCTCGGCATCGTCGCAGCCGGGCATCCTGCTCTGCGCCACACGGTGCTGTCGGCCGTGGCCGGCCAGTTCCCCGTGATCAGCCATCAGCTCTCCGGAAATGTCCACCAGCTGCGCCGCGCCAGCTACGTCGGCCTGATCGCGGGCCTGCTGTTCGCGCTGTGGGGGGCCTCCGGCCTGGCGCAGTCCGGCATGTTCGCGATGTCGCAGGTGTGGAACCTTCCCGGCCCCGACCGGCCGGGGTACTGGCAGCGCCTCGGCCGGGCCGGCCTCTTCTTGCTCGTGCTGGGCGCGGGGGTGGCCGTGACCGCGGCACTGGCCAGCTTCGGAACGCTCGGAAGCAGTTCAGCCTTTCTCGCGGTCATGGCCGAACTGCTGGCGGCGGTCGCCAACGTGGGGATGTATACCATCGGCTTCCGCGTCCTGACGCCCAAGACGGTGCCGGTCCGCCGGCTGCTGCCAGGGGCGATCCTGGCTGGTCTCGCCTGGACGATCCTGCTGGACGTCGGCACGCTGCTCGTCCGCCACTACCTGCACAGCGACTCCGTCTACGGCATCTTCGCGATCGTGCTGAGCCTCGTAGCCTGGATCTACATCGTCGTCGAGGTCACCATCTACGCGGCCGAGGTCAACGTCGTCGCGGCCAGAAAGCTCTGGCCGCGCTCCATCGTGCAGCCACCGCTCACCGGGGCCGACCGGCGCGCCCTGGACCTCCAGCCCCTCGCTCAGCAGCGCAGAGACGAGCAGCGGGTGGCGGTGTCCTACGCCGACCTGCCCGATGACGACCAGCGACGAGAAAGCGGGCCCGATGCGGCGACCAGCTAGGGGAGATCCTCGGTCACCGCGGCGTCGTCCTGGTCGGCGGAATCGTCCGGCACGATCAGGACCGGGCAGGGCGCGTGCCGCAGCACATACTGGCTCAGGGCACCGAGCAGGTGAGCGAAGGTGTTGCTGGCGGCGAGAACGATCAGCTCGGCACCCCGGTCGCGAGCCAGGTCGACCAGCACCCGGCCGGCCAGTCCGGGCAGCACCCGCAGCTCGACCTGAGCGGCCCGGTCACCGAGGGCGTCGACGACGGCGTCGCGCAGCTGTGCCTCGGCGGCGACCTGCTCGTGCGTGACCGTCCGCATGGTGCCCGGCGACCGCGCTGCCGGTACCCCGGCGGGCCGCTCCGTGCTGTGCGTGATGACCGCGATCAGGCTGCTGCCCCGGTAGCTCGCCTCCCGGTCGGCGAGGCGGATCGAAGCGCGTGATCCGGTGGCTCCCTCGACGCCGACGATCACGGTCATGTCTGCTCTCCGATCTGCGCGCTCAGCGGATGGCTAGGACCGGCGGGGACTGCCCACGATTGTCGGGCCCAAACGCCAGCCGCACGCGGTCCGGGCCCAGGGACCTTGGTCGCGGTCAGATCAGCCGGCCGGGCCGCGGCATGGTGGCTGGCTGTCCCCGCGGTCGCCTCGAGGGCTTAGGGTTTGTCCATGATGGGCGAGATATCGCCGCTCGGGCGTGACGACAACGCACCGTCGGCAGACCGGCTGCGGGCATCGCACGAGGACCGGGATCGCGTGATCGAGGTGCTCAGGGTGGCCGCCGGCGACGGCAGGCTGACGGCTGAGGAACTCGACGAGCGCGTGGAGGTCGCCTTCTCCGCCCGAACCTACGGCGAGCTGGCCGCGCTGACCAGCGACCTGCCGGCCGGCGGCCAGGCGATCGCTCCGGCCCTGGCCGCTGCGGCCGAGCGAGCCAAGGACGTGGTGCGGCTGGAGTGCCGCAGCGGCAACGTAAGCCGGGTCGGCCGGTGGGTCGTGCCCCGGCGGATCGAGGCCCGGGTGACGAGCGGGAACGTCAAGCTCGACTTCACCGAGGCCGTCGTCGCTGATCGGACGATCCAGATCGAGGCCGAGGTCCGCAGCGGCAACCTGCTCATCATCACCAAGCCCGGAATCATCGTCGACGCCGACGACGTCGTGATCCGCAGCGGCAACGTGAAGGTCAGGGAGCCCTGGGGCACTGCCGTCCCCGTCATGCTCCGGATCAGCGTGTCGGGGCGGGTCGGCAGCGGCAACATCATCGCCCGGCCGCCCAGGCGCTCCTTCTGGGACTGGCTGCGGCGCAAGCCGAAGCGGTACGCGATCACGTCGGGCTGATCGACGTCAGCCGGATGGGTTCACTAGCCGCTCAAGGGCCGCCTTGAGCATCTTCGCGTAGACCAGGCCACCGCCTGGCTGCGGGTGAATGCCATCGGGCCAGAGCAGGTTCGTCTGGTGCTCGATCGTCGTGTACCAGTTGGCCAGCACCACGCCCGGGTGATCGCCAGCCGCGGCGGCCAGAGTCGAATTGACCTCCTGCTCCCATGGCCTCGCCTCGAAGGTATTGACCAGGACGAGCCGGCGGTTCGGCCCGATCTCGGCGAAGAGCTGGCTGATCTCGTCAGCGGTGACGGTCCCGTTGGTCCCGAGGCCGACGACCACGATCGGGCGCAGCAGGCCTCTGGCCTTGAGGTCGGCGATGACCTGGAGGCCGGTGCTGAACTGGCGGCCGACCATGGCGTCGATGTAGATCCCGGGCAGTGCCTGCTGCAGCGCCGGAGTCGACGCCACCATGACCGAGTCGCCGACGGCGGTCACCGACCGGCCGGACAGCGGCCCCGGACTCGGCGGCGGCGAAGTCGCGGGCGCCGACGCGCTCGCCCGTGCCCGCGGGCGAGCCGCGGGGGAGTGGCCGGACCGGTGGTGAGCACGCGCTGCTCGCGGCGGGACCAGCGTCGCATGGCGCGATCCGCGAAGCGAGGAAGCGTGAGCGCCGTCCGCCGCGCTGGACGCCGAGGCGAACAGCTTCACGCTCCCGGCCAGGCAGAGGGCGACCGCGACGGCCAGCGTGCCGCCACGCAAAATGGCTGCCCGGCGGCGGGTCCGGCTAGTGGTTCGCGTATCGCGCGATCGTCTATGTTTCGCCATAAGTAATGGGTGCTGAGATCGGTGGTGACTCAGTACGTCGGGAGCCCACACTACCCGGCGTGACGACCCCAAAACGTCAAACCGCGATGTCAGCGCGTTGTACCGTCAGTCAGCAGGGACAATCTCACCATCCTGTCGGTGTTGTCGGCGTTCAGGTCGACGAGCGCGATCGACTGCCAGGTACCCAGTCCGAGATTCCCGCCGAGCACCGGCAGCGCCGCGAACGGGGGCAGGAAAGCGGGCAGCACGTGGGACCGTCCGTGACCGCGCGACCCGTGTGCGTGCCGCCACCGGTCGTCGGCGGGCAGCAGGTCGGCGAGGACCGCGAGCAGGTCGGCGTCACTGCCCGCGCCGAGCTCCATGATGGCCACGCCGGCGGTCGCGTGCGGCACGAAGACATGCAGCAGGCCATCGCCGCCGGCGGCGGCCTGGCGGGCGAAGTCAGCGCACTGGCCGGTGATGTCCACCACGCACTCGCGCCCGGCGGTCCGCAGCCGGAACGTGGTCGTCCTCATGCGGGACGCTCCTTCTTGGGCAGCTTCGCCACCACGGCGTCGTAGGAGGCGTCGATGGCCTCGAGCAGCTCGTCGTCGGGGATGGCACCAGCGATCCGAAGGGTGTTCCAGCCCGATCGCCCGATGTAGGCCATGACCGACGCCGCGCCGGGGTACCTGAGCAGCCACTCGTCGGCTGCCTCCCGGCTCGGGCCGCACTTCAGCCCGATGGATCCTTCAGCCGGCCCCTGGTCAGGGCCGATGAAGACGAAGATCTTACGACCCACCTTGGCCACCACGTCGCCATCCCAGGGCTCATCCGGCCAGGCGCCGGGCTTGGACAGGCAGTACGCAAGCAGGTCAGCCCTGGTCAGTCGGTCCATGGCAGGTTAGCTTGTCAGGGCGACCACGAGGTTGCCACTAGAAGCCCCGAGACCGGGCCAGTTGTCGATAAATCGACCGAAACGGCCGAACGGCTCGCGGTGACCGGGCCGAGGTGACCGGGCCGGATCCCGGTCATCACCTGCGGATCCGGCCCGCTCGCGTCAGTGTCTGGCCGACGTCGTCATCCCGTTCTGCCAGGCGCTGGCACCGGCGGTCGTGGCCGCCTTGGCCTGCGCCATCTTGCGCTTCATGACCGCGCTCGGCGGCTCCTGCTGGGCCATCATCCAGCGCCGGACGGCGTTGAACATGGCCGTGCCGGTGATTCCCATCCCGGCCATGCTGATCAGGCCACCGGTCGCCACGAGGGCGAAGCCGACGATCATGGCCTTGGAATTCGTGGAACTTACCTGCATGCCGGTCATAGGCGACCGTGTGCTCGTCATTGTCTCCCCCGATGTCTGTGGTACTCAGGTGGCTAGCGTTCCCGCCCGCGCCGCCGACCAGTCACCCTCGCCGGGTGAAGCCTCGAATTCCGCGCGGGTTTCGGTGCCCCGGGGACGGGCAGGTGGGGCCATGGTCAATTGGAATTCGCTTTGTCCCGGTTCCTGATGAGGTTCGCGGTTACGAGACAGGCTGGCATGCTGTGCACATGACAGACGACGCCCAGGCGGCGGAACCCGGCGGAACTCCGCGCGCCGCCGAGCCCGATCAGGTGGCCCTGGCGGGACCGCAGGTATCTCCCCCGGGCGACACGCGGCGAGCGGTGCTGTGGTCCGCCGCCGAGGCCAGGGGCGTACCGCTGCGGGCGATCCTGACCACCATCGCCGCGGTCGTGGTCGTCTACCTCGCCGCCAAGGTGGTCTACCGGCTGCGTGACGTCATCCTGCTGATTGTGGTGGCCGGCTTTATCGCCCTGCTGCTGAACCCGCTCGTGGTCGCCCTGGAGCGTTGGCTCGGCCGCCGCGGGGTGGCCATCGCGGTGGTGACGCTGCTCGCCGTGCTGGCCTTCGCCGGGCTTGGCCTGGCCTTCGGTTATCCGCTGGTCAACGGGATAACGCACCTGTCCGACAGCCTGCCGCTCTATGTCAGCAAGGCCGAGAAAGGGCAAGGCTGGATCGGCCACCTGGTCACGCGCTATCACGTCCAGACATGGGTCAAGGCGAACGCTCCGAAGCTGGCCACCTACGGCAAGGACCTGGCCAATCCCATCCTCAGCGTGGGCAAGGGCGCCATCACGCTGCTGATCGCCCTGCTGACCGTCTTCGTCCTGGTCGTGCTGCTGCTGATGGAAGCGCCCAAGCTGCGGACGGGGCTGCTCGGCCTGATGGCCCCGCAGCGCGCGGCCAGGTACAGCCGGATAGCGGCCGCCGTCAACCGGTCCGTCAGCGGCTACATGCTCGGCAACTTCTCGACCTCCATCACCGCCGGCCTGGTCGTGCTGGTGACGCTGATGATCCTCGGCGTGCCGTTCCCGTTCCTGTGGGCGCTATGGGTTGCGCTGGTGGACTTCCTGCCGATGATCGGGGGAGCGCTAGCCGGCATTCCCGTGATCCTCTTCGCGGTGACCCAGTCGCTCGCGGCGGGCATCGTCACAGCGATCGTGTTCGCCGTCTACACCCAGGTCGAGAACCACATTCTCAACCCCGTCATCATGAGCAGGACCGTCAAGATCAATCCGCTGCTCGTCCTGATCTCGATCCTGGTCGGCGCATCCCTCGGTAGCTGGATCGGCGGCATCTTCGGCGGCTTCGTCCTCGCGCTGCTGTCCATTCCGCTGGCCGGCGCCCTCCAGGTGATCGTCAGGGAGGTGTGGCGGTCGACCGACCCGGCCGTGACCCAGGCCGCCGCGCCGGCGCCCGGGCGGCGCGGCGGCCGCCGGGCCGTGTCGCGCTGGGCCGACGCCGAGCGGCGGCAACTGCCGGGACGCCGGGCCGAATCCGCACCGGAGCCGCCAGCGTGACGGCGGGCTCCCCGGAGATCGATGCGGGCCGGCGGCCACGCCTGGAGCTGCCGAGCACCGTGGTCCGCGACTCGTTCCTGGCCGGGGAGCGTGCGATCTGCGAGGAAGACGGCACCCCGACGGCCTGGCTCGATGATGCGGCGGCGGACTTCGGATCGCTGGTCGCGGCCCGGCGCGCTCCCCGTCACCGGTGGGGAGTCCCGGTGACCGAGTTGTGGTACGTCCGCGAGCCTGACTACTTCGGCACCGTCATGATCCGGCACGAGCTCACCTCGGCCCTGCGCCACGATGGCGGCCACGTCGGCTACCACGTCGTGCCACGCTACCGCCGCCAGGGCCACGCCACCGCGATGCTCGCCGCGGCGTGCGACCGGTGCCGGGCCGAAGGCATGGCCCGGCTGCTGGTCACCTGCCGGGCCGGCAATGTCGCCTCGCGCCGGGTCATCGAGGCCAACGGCGGCGTGCTCGACAGCCAGGCCGCCGGGATCTGCCGGTTCTGGATCTCCCTGTAACCTCAGCCGGCCCCGGCTCCCGCTGGGGCATTGGTCGCGAACCCGAGCGCCCGCATTGCCTTCCGGTAGGCCACGGCCACGGCGTCGAACTTCAGGTGCAGCTCGTCAGCCAGATCGAAGGGCACTCGCTCCGGCCGCTGAGACTCGACGACGACCTGGTCCTGGCCGAAGATCGTGTCCTCGAAGTCCTGCAGGACGCGGTCCGGTTGGCCCAGGTTGTAGTTCCGGCCGATGACGACGTAGCCGGCGCTGCGATCCACGCCGACCGGCTGCGAAGCGAAGAAATAGACCATTCCCCGCTCGCCGCCCCAGCCGAGCCGCAGCACGATCGTGTAGGGCAGGTGCAGCTGGTAGGTGCTGCGCCGCTCGGGCGGCCCGGACTGGTCGTTCGCGAACACGGGGAAGTCGTCGCTGTTCGGGGCCTCGGGCCGCACGATCGAGTAGTGCAGCACGTTGCCCTCGGTGCGGACGTCGTACTTCGGCACGACGGGCCGGTCCGGATCGCCAAGCAGCCCGGGGTGAACCCAGGGAAAGTGCCCGAAGTCGGTGAAATTCTCTACCTGACGAGCGGCGTCGCATTCCCATCGGTAGGGGCCGGCCTGCAGGGTCGCCCACGAGGAGTCCTCCAGCTCAGGAACCTCGGGCAGCGGCCACTGCGGCTCCTCCAGCGCGACCCAGATCAGGCCGTAGCGCTCCCGGGCGCTGAACGCCGGCACCCGGGCCTTGGCGGGCACCCGGGTCGGATCCTCAAGCTGGGGGATGGCGACGCACCGGCCGTCCGCCCCGTAGCGCCAGCCGTGATACGGGCAGACCAGCTCGTCGCCCTCGATCCAGCCCAGCGACAGCGCGGTACCGCGGTGCACGCACAGGTCCGACATGGCCCGGACCCCGCCGGGGCCGCGCCACAGGACCAGCGGCTCGCCGAGCAGATCGGCATGGATCGGCTTGTCGGACAAGGCGGTGGAGGAGGCCACCGGGTGCCAGCAGGCCCGCAGTGCGCGCAGGTCAGCGAAGACTCCCGGCCGCGGCGAGGTCCTGGACGCGGATGCGAAGCTCATAGCTGACGATAACCGGTTCGCCGCTGTTGCTCCTGCCGCCTAGGGTCAGATGAATGGAGACAACCGTGGCCGCGGGAGCCGACCGCGTCTGGGTCGAGGACTCGGGCGGTTCTGGCCCGGCCGCCGTGCTGCTGCATCCGGGGATCGCCGACGCGCGCTCCTGGGACCTCGTCTGGCCGGCCCTGACCGAGCAGCTCAGGGTGATCCGCTACGACGCCCGCGGGTACGGCCGGTCACCGCGCCCGACGGAGGAATTCCGGCACCTCGACGACCTGACCGCGGTGCTTGACCAGCTCGCTGTGCCGAGCGCGCACCTCGTCGGGTGCAGCATGGGCGGCGCGAACGCGATCGACCTGGCCCTGGCCAGTCCGGAGCGGGTGCGGTCGATCACGCTGCTCTGCCCGGGCGTGACCGGGTACAAGTGGCCATCCGAGCCGGAGCTGGACGCCGAGGCGGCGGCCGCGAGGCAAGCCGGAGAGGACGCTGTCCTCGCGCTGAGCCTGCGCGAGTGGGCCGCGGCGGGCGCCGAGCCGCTGGTCGTCGACATGATGCGGTCGGCCGTCCGGGCCTGGCAGGCCGAGGACGCCTTCGTCCGGGACGCTGAGCCTGCCTTCGACCGGCTGGCCGACGTGCGCGCTCCGGCCGTGCTGATGGTGGGGGATCTTGACCGGCCCGCGCTGATCGAGTGCGACGAGGCGGTCGCGGCCCGGATCCCGGGCTGCGAGCTGATCAGGATGCCGGGCGTGGACCACCTGCCCGCTATCCGCGAGCCCGGCCTCGTGGCCCAGACCATCCTGCGGCAGGTCGAGCGGGCTGGCTCGTGACGGGAGCGCAGCAACGAGGCCAGCGGGAACTGCGCGCGCTATGGTCCGGCCTGAGTCCCGGTCCGGAAGCCGCCAAAGCAGCAGAACGGGTTGTGCGTGCGCATCTCGTCGGCAATGCTGATCTGACGCTCGCCGGAATCTCGACCTGGGCAGGATCTCAGCAGCTAATGGCGTTATCTCTCGTCCCGCTTGCCGTCGGCGCCGGCCATCTGGCCGCCGTCTTCCCCGGGCGGCTGCCCGGAGTGGCCGTCTTCGGCGCGGGCATGCTGGCCGGCGCGCTGACCGTCGTCCTGGCCCGGTGGATCCGGCCGCGCGGCCCGGACAGCCGTGACAGCTATCCTCCGGCCACAGTGGCGCCCGCGGCCGTCATAGCGCTTCCAGGCCGTCAGGCCAGGCCGCTGCGCAGCGTGGTCCCGTTAATCCCGGCGGGGCCAGGCCTCCCCGCCGCCGACCGCCCGCCTGCGGATCGGCGTGCTCGGCTCGCTCACCGTCAATGGCCAGGCGGGCGCCCTGGTGCCCGCTCAGAGCCAGCTGATCGTCGCGCTGGCGCTCAACCGGGACGGCCTGTCGAACCAGCAGCTTCGCGTGCTCCTCGGCGCGGATTCCGAGCACCCGAAGCCGGCCGACTCGCTGCGGCAGCTCATCGCCCGCACCCGCCGCGCACTTGGCCGGGCCGGTGACGGCCGGGAGTGGATCGAGCACCTCGGCCACGGCCAGTACGCCCTGCACCCGGAGGCGCGGGTCGACTGGCACGAGTTCGAGGCGCTCACCGGCACGGCCGGCGCCGCCCAGCTGACCGAGGCCCTGAACATGATCCGCGGCCAGCCATTCACCGGGTGTTACTACTGGTGGCTGAGCCGGCCATGGTCGAGGCGGTCACCGCGCGGATCGTGGCCGCGGCCGAGACCCTGGCTGAGCTGAGCCTGGCCGGCCGCGACCCGGCCGCCGCGGTCCGCGCGGCCAGGATCGGGCTGGCCGCCGACGCCTCGGCCGAGCAGCTGTGGCGGATCATGATGCGCGCCGAGCACGCCGCCGGGAATCTCGCCGGGGTCCGCGAGGCCTGGGGCCGCTGCCTGGACATGGTCGCGGAGGTCGCCGCCGACGGCCAGCCAGACTCCGCCACCTCGGCCGTCTACGACGAGTTGCTGGCGCGCTGACCGAAACCGCCCAGGCGAGTCATCTCCCCGTTTTCCCGGCTGGTGGGCGTCTGACCGATAACATGCTCGAAACTCAGCGTCCGACCGCCGCCGGGCGCTGTCTGCTCTGGCTTCGTGCTGAGCGGCCATGCCAGGTTTGGACGCAGGTGAAACGATCGTCTTGTGAAGTCGCGCCCGAAACCGCTGCGGCCAGCGGTCATGGCGGCATTGACGCGCGCCGGTAGCGGCACCAAGGCTCCGGCCGACCAGGTACTGGTCGACGACGACCTGGAGCCGAGGGTCCGGATACCGGCTGACCTGATCCGCTGCGTCATCGCCGCAGCGGAGATCGCGATACTCGTCGGCCTCGCGCTGCTGGCCAGCGCGACCGCGACGGGAGTCGAGTTCGACCTGGTCAGGGGAAGCCGGCGGCTGCCAGTCTCGCTGCTACAGCTGGTCGGCTTCGGCGGGAACGTGGCCCTGCTGATTCTCCCGATCGCCCTGGCGGTCCGGCTCCTGGTGGTCAGGCAGTACCGCAGGCTCGGCGAGGCCGTGGCCACCGGCGGCGTCGCCGTCGGCGTGGTGGCGCTGGTGAACCTGCTGCTCAGCCAGCCTTTCCTGCGCCAGCTGCAGATCGCGCTGCACACCACCACGACCGGGGTGACCGGGCGGCACGAGGCGACGCTGGACGGCTATCTCGCGGGTCTGGTGGCCTACGTGACCGTCGTCGGCCTGCGCGGCCGGGCGCACTGGCGAACCGCGTTCCTGACCGCGATCGGGTTCTACGCGGTGGCCAGCCTGGCCGACACGCACACGACGGTGCTCTCGCTGCTGATCACCGTCGCGATCGGCTCAGCGGTCGGATCCGGCCTGCGGTACGCGCTCGGCACCACCTCAGGCCGGCCGACGGCGGCCGAGATCGCGGCCGCCCTCAGCACCGCGCGGGCACCGGTAAGAGCCATCCGCCGGGTACCCGCCGACAGCGCCGAGGTCCGCCGGTACACCGCCACCGCCGGTGACGGTGACCGGCTCGAGGTCAGCGTCTTCGACCGTGATCAGCAGGCGGCCGACGCGTTCTACCGGCTCTACCGGCGGGTCAGGCTGAAGGCGCACGTCTCGCGCAGCGCGCCACTGTCCCTGGAGGGCGCGATCGAGCGGCAGGCGCTGCTCATCTACGCCACCGAGGACTCCGGCGTGCTGACCCCGCGGCTGCGGGCCGTGCTGAGGGTCGGACCCGACGCGGCTGTCATCGCGACCGATCATGTCGAGGGCCGGACGCTGGCCGAACTCGGCGGCGGCGCGTCCGACGACCAGCTCAGGCGGATCTGGGACACCGTGCTGCAGCTGCACCGGCACCGGGTGACGCACCGGGCGCTGACCGACGACCGGATCATGCTGGTCGCCACGCCCGGCGAGCATGCGGAGCAGGTGGCCCTGCTCGAGCCGGGAAATGGCGACGTGGCGGCGACGGAGCTGCAGTTCCGGCTCGACCTAGCGCAGCTCATCGCCCAGACGGCGCTGCTGGTCGGCCCGGAACGGGCCGCCGCGATCGCCACCGAGAAGCTCTCGAAGGACACCCTGCTCGGGCTGGTCCCGCTGCTGCAGCCGGTCGCCCTGTACCGGTCGACGCGATCGGCCCTGCGCGGCCGGAAGAGCGTGCTCGCCGACGTGCGGAAGCGGCTGATGGCCGCGTCCCCGGACGGGCACGTCATGCCGGTCCAGCTCGAGCGGGTCAGACCGCGGACCCTGATTACCCTGATCGCGGGAGTTTTCGCCTTCTACGTGCTGGCCGGCCAGCTGGCCAACGTCTCGTTCTCGAAACTGCTCGCGCAGGCCAACCCGCTGTGGACGGTGGTCGCGCTGGCCTTCTCCGCTGCTACCTACGTCGGCGCGACGATGGCCATCTCCGGCTTCGTGCTGGAGCGGCTGAACACGTTGCGGACGCTGCTCGTGCAGGTGGCCGGCTCGTTCGTGATGCTCGTGACGCCGGCCGCGGTCGGCGGCGTCGCGCTCAACGTGCGGTACCTGCGCAAGGCGCGGCTGAGCGCGACCGACGCCGCCGCGAGCGTCGGCGTGACCCAGGTCATGTCGTTCGCCGTGTTCGCCGTCCTGGTGCTGATCTCGGCCGCCGTCGCGGGGTCGTCCCGGGCGGCCAGGGCGCTCACGCCGCCGCACTGGGCCTATGCGGCACTGGCCATCCTGGTGGGGATCGCGCTGATCGTGCTCGCGCTGCCGGCCGGGCGCCGGCAGCTGTTCGCCAGGGTCGGCTCGCTCGCGGACCAGGTCGTGCCGCGGCTGCTCGACGTGGCGCAGCGCCCGGCCAAGCTAGCCCAGGGAATCGGCGGGTCGGTGCTCGTCTCCGTCGCCTACATCTTGTGCCTGGCCGCCTCGGTCCGCGCGGTGGGCGATAGCCACGTACCGCTGGCCAGCATCGCCGTGGTCTACCTGGCCGGAAATGCGGCCGGCTCCTTCATCCCGACCCCCGGCGGGATCGGCGCCGTCGAGACCGCGCTGTCGATCGCGCTGGCCGGAGCGGGCATGCCGACCGCTCAGGCCATCACCGCGGTCCTGCTCTTCCGCACCGTCACCTTCTGGCTGCCGGTGCTCGCCGGCTGGGTGTCCCTGCACTACCTGCAGCGCAGGGACGTCCTGTGACGTCTGAGCACATTGCCTGCAGCGTAGGGACGTCCTGTGACGTCCTAGCGCACGGCGCTCAGCGACGCCGTCACCAGCTCGGTGACCGTGCTCGCATCGGAGTTGGCGACCCAGATCCGGCCGCGGTAAGCGGTCACGCCGACGGGGTGATCGAACCGGAACGGCAGGCCAGCCAGGACCCTGACCAGCTTCCCGCTCGCGGCGTCGATCTCGGTGACCGAGTTGCCGACCGTATTCGTCACCCATAGCTCCCGGCCGGCCAGCACCATGGCCATCGCGCCCCCGAGGTGATACCCGGCCCCGCCGATGACCCGGACCAGCTTGCCCGTGACCGTGTTGATCACGGTGATCGTGCCGGTCGTCCCGTTGCCGACCCAGAGCCGCGTGCGGCTCGCGACCTCCGAGACAGGCTGCCGGAAGCCGAAGCTCCTGGCCCGCAGGGTCCGCAGCTTCGCGCCGGTGGCGGCGTCCAGCTCCGTGACCGTGTCGGCGGCCGAGCTGGCGATCCAGAGCCGTCGGTTACTCACCGCCAGGGCATCGGGATTAGCCAGTCCGTAGCCGCGGAAATCCCTGATCAGCGTGCCGGTTCGGACGCTGAATACGCAAACCGAGTTGTCCCCGGCATTCGCCACCCAGAGCCGGTTTCCGAACAGGACAAGCGAGTTCGGAGTAGCGACATTCGTAATCTTCCTGGTCAGTGAGCCGTCCGTCGCTTTCAGCTCGGTAATGGAATTGGCGAGGCTATTGGCAATCCAGAGGTGATTATGTCCTGTCGTGATCGCGGCTGGCGCGGAAAAGCCGTAGCGTCGCCCGGTCAGGACGGCAGGACGGCCCGGTGAGCGCCAGCCGAACTCGGTTACCGAATTGCCAGCCTCGTTTGTCACCCACACGTTCCCCGCCGCGAGCGCCAGGCCTTCCGGGTCGCGGAGCCCGAATTTCGTGCCGGAGTACACGGCTACCTGCGGTATCGCCCGGCTCCGGCAGTACGCGCCCGCCGCCGGCCGCTGGCAGGACGCGGCCGGATGGCGCATGCGGAGCACTACGATGGTGGTGCTGGCACCGACCAGGGCACAGACAACAACCACGCCGATGACCGTCCGCCGCTGCCGCCGCGGCGGCAGCGAGCGCGGGCCAGGCGGGGGAGCAGCGTGCCGGGGAGAATATCCTATATTTACGGCTAGCACGGCACTCATCAACCCTTAGGTAAAGGACTACGCGATTTCGTCGGGGGCGATGCTAATGATGAGTACGTTACCTGCGATGAAATCCGATAGCGAGTTCCGCAAACCATTGCACCGGGCCGCGCCGGCCATTAATTCGAACAACGAAAGGCAACGTCGGGGCGAAATTATCGGATTTAGCCGCGCGGGTCTGCCCGCACGCGGCGAGCGCGGTCAGCGACCCGCGAGCTACTGAGACACGGAGCGTGCGCGCCGGACGCCGATGGCCGTGATGACGAGGCCGAGCGCAGCCACCACAGGGCCGATGATGGCCCAGACCGAGTCGCCGGACATGAAGCTGCCGCCGATGACCCCGAACCCCTGGAGGGCCCAGATCACACCCGCGATGGTCAGGACAACTCCCACCGCCGTCAGTACGCCGCTTCGCACGATGCCCTCCGAGATGTCGCGTAGAAAACTGAGCTAGGCCAGCCGTGCCGTGGCCATGGCCACCGCGAGCAGGACCACGCCCCATGACAGAGAACGCAGCGCCCGCTCCAGCGGTTCAAGCAGGCTGGCCGCGTCCAGGACGGTCACCTCGCCCGAGCTCAGGGTGATGCTTCCCGCGACCGCCACGGTACGCCGCCGCAGCATCCGGGCCGGCGTGCTCAGATGACGCTGGCCGGCGGACAGGGCCATGGCCGCTCCGGCCACGAAGACCGGCGCGATGGCGAGGCGGCCGGCCTGCGCGACGTAGCCGGTGAGGGCGGGGAACGCCCCCCATGCCGCCGCGAAGCCGAGATCGGTGTGGATGAGGCCGCCGAACAGCTCGGCGTTGTAGCCGACCACGAGCAGCGGTCCGACGATCATGAACGGCAGCAGGATCCAGCCGACCCTCGTGATGCCGACCACTCCGAGGCCGACCGCACCCGCCAGGCCGGCGACGGTGACGGCGATCAGCACGGGCCTGGCGATCCGCGTCCGCAGCGGTCTGCCGTGCAGTTCGTCGAGCGCGTGCGCGGACAGCCCCACGGCCAGGAAGAACGCCGCCAGCGTGGCGACCAGCCGGTCCAGCCTGACCTGCGGTGCGAGCATGGCCCCGATCACGACGTAGGACAGGTGCCAGGCCGTGAACGGAGGATGCAGCAGCGTCCACCAGTCCCGCAGCGGTCCAGGGCCGGCCGCGTAGTAGGCCGGCCTGGCGTGCGGGTCAGTCACCTGACCTGGTTCCCCACATGACGAGGCCGCCGCCGAGGCTCATCACCTTGACGCCCACGTCGGTGAACCCGGCCTCGCGCCACGCCCGAACCGTCCAGTCCACCGGGTACCGGCGATAGTGCCGGGAGATGTTCGGTCCGAGGAACCGGCCGACGACGAACCACTCGCGGCCGCCGGTCAGCAGGCCGCCGAGCGGCAGCAGGGTTCTGGTGTACAGCCACCACGCCGCGCGCCAGAACGCGGACGGCGGAACGCAGAACTCCAGGCTCGCTACCCGGCCGCCCGGCCGGACCACGCGGGCCAGCTCGGTCAGCGTTGCCTGCGGGTCGTCGACATAGCGCAGCAGGTAGGTAAAGGTGAGTGCGTCGAAGCTGGCGTCGGGGAAGGGCAGCTGCTCACCGCGGCCGGCGGTCAGGCCGATCCGGCCCGCCAGGCCGGCCCGCGCCACGTTGTGCCGGCCCTGGCGCAGCATCTGCTCGGTCAGGTCGACGCCGATGATGCGCGCTGTCGTACGGCGGGCTAGCTGGATGGCTACCCCCGCAGTTCCCGAGGCGACGTCGAGCACCACGGTGCCCGGCGCCGGCACGATCTGGTCGACCATGGCGCGCCGCCAGCGGCCGTTCTGGCCGAAGGACAGGATTTCGGCCAGGCGGTCATATCGGGCGGGCAGCGGCGTGAAGAGGTCCTGGGCAAAGCTGTTGCGCTCGGCTGAGGTCGACAGCGGCACGGGCGTCTCCTTAGATGCTCGCAGAGCTTCACGGTACGCCCTGCCCCCCGGTTCAGCGCCAGGCCGGCCACTTGCTACTCAACGGTGACGGATTTGGCTAGGTTGCGCGGCTTGTCGATATCGAGTCCCAAGGTACGGGCCGCGTGATAGGCCATTAGCTGGACGGGTATGACCAGCAGGATCGGGTCGAGTTCCCGCGCGCTCTTCGGCACGGTGATCCGGCTGTCGGCCCCGCAGTCCGGCACGCCCGGATTGGCGATCAGGACAACCCGCCCGTTCCGGGCGCTGATCTGCTCGATCGCTCCCATATTGCGGTCGGTCAGCTCGTCGTCCGGCACGATCGCCACCGTGGGCAGGTGCTTGTCGATCAGCGCGAGCGGCCCGTGCTTCAGCTCGCTGGCCTGATAGGCCTCGGCGTGCCGGTAGGTCACCTCCTTGAACTTCTGGGCTCCTTCCCTGGCGACGGGAAAGCCGCGTACCCGGCCGATGAAGAACAGGCTCTCGGCGGCCGACAGGTCGGCGGCGATCTCGGCGATCCGCGGCTCGTCGGCCAGGATCTGCTCGATCTGGCCAGGCAGCGCCTTGAGTCCGGCCACGATCCGCTGGCCATCGGAGATGGACAGGTCGCGGACCCGGCCGAGGACCAGCGCGAGCATCGCGAACCCGATCGCCATGTGAGTCAGCGCCTTGGTCGAGGCGACCGCGATCTCTGGTCCCGCGTGCAGGTAGATCCCGCCGTCACATTCCCGCGCGATGGTCGAGCCGACAACATTCACCAGCCCGACGACCTGGCCGCCCTTGCGCTTTACCTCGCGGACGGCGAACGCGGTGTCGGCCGTCTCGCCAGACTGGCTGACGGCGACGTAGAGCGTATCGGGCTCGATGACCGGATTGCGGTAGCGGAATTCCGAGGCCGGCTCCGCATCGGCCGGCATCCTGGCCAGCTCCTCGATCAGCTGAGCGCCGATCTGGCCGACGTAGTAGGCGGAGCCGCAGCCCAGGATCTTGACCCGGCGGAAGCTGCGGAGATCACGCGGGCTGAGGTTGAGCCCGTCGAGCCGGGCGGTGCCGAAGCGGTCGTCGAGCCGGCCGCGCAGCATTCGCTCCGCCGAGGCCGGCTGCTCCAGGATCTCCTTGCGCATGAAGTGCTGGTGACCGGCCAGCTCCACGTCGTCCGCCTCCAGGTCGATGCTGACCGGGGTCTTGGCGGTGTTCTCCTCCTCCCGGCTGAAGGTGCGGAATCCCGTCGCCGTGACCGTCGCCAGCTCGCCGTCGTCCAGATGCACGACCGAGGTCGTGTGCCTGACCAGCGCGGACAGGTCGCTGGCGATGAACATCTCGCGGTCGCCCACGCCGATGATCAGCGGTGAGCCGTTCCTGGCCACGACGATCCGGTCGGGATGCCGCTGGTCGATGACCGCGATGGCGTAGGTGCCGTGGACCTGGGCCAGGGCATCGAGTACGGCGTCTTCGAGTGACGGCGCGGCTGACCGCCCGATCAGGTGGGCCAGCACCTCCGTGTCGGTCTCCGAGCCGAACGTCTCGCCCTTGGCCTGCAGCCCCTCGCGCAGCTCCGTCGCGTTGTCGATAATGCCGTTGTGGACGACGCTGATCCGGCCGTCCGCGCTCACCTGCGGATGCGCGTTGGCCTGGGTCACCGGCCCGTGGGTGGCCCAGCGGGTGTGCCCGATGCCGACCTTGCCGGTCAGCCGCCGCGGCAGCGAAGCCTCGAGCTCGCGCACCCGGCCGACCCGGCGGAAGACGCGGGTCTCCGTCGGCGAGATGATCGCGATGCCGGCTGAGTCGTAGCCTCGGTACTCCAGCCGGAACAGGCCCTCCATCAGGATCGGGACGGCGTTCTGGCTGCCGATGTAACCCACGATTCCGCACATAACGCTGCTCGTCTCCTTTGCCCGGCCGAGGTCACGGCCAGCTTGAATCAGCCGTACACGATCCGGCGAAGCTGCCGCTCCGACAGGTCGGGGGCAGCCACCACCCGGTCAGCGAGTTCCGCCGCGATCTGAGCGAAGATCTCGTGGTTCTTGGCCCCGAACATCTTCAGGTGGGCGTGCCGCCGCCTGACGTAGTCCTCGACCGGCTCGCGGTACCAGCCGAGGACATCGGCTATCACGCGCGTGGCCTCGCCCGCCGACAGTCCGGTCGAGGCGGCCACGCGACTGATCAGGTCCGCGTCCACTGCCTCATCTTGAGGGATGCGGGGGGTCAACGCCAAGTTCCTGCCCGAATTCGGGCAGAAAACAGCTCTTGATATCCCCATAATTGGCATGGACCGAGCGCGTCATACTTCCGCTATGACGACACCAGCGTTGCGCTCGGCGCAGGACGTCGGACTCCGTTACCGGGTGATTACCCACGGCCCGGTTCGCAGCCTGGCCGAGGCTGCCGCTGCCCGCGGCGTCAGCCCGGCCGACGTGGTGAAGACCCTCGTCGTCCGCCGCGGTACGGATGATTTCCTCTTCGTGCTGGTGCCGGGAGACCGGACCATCTCCTGGCCCAAGCTCCGGACGCTGCTCGGGGTCAGCCGGCTGTCGCTGCCCGACGCCGAGGTCGCCAGGGAGGTAACCGGGTACGAGCGGGGCACGATCACCCCGTTCGGCTCGCTGACCCCCTGGCCGGTCATCGCCGACGAGCGGATCGTCGGCCGCGAGATCACGCTCGGGGCTGGCGAGCACGGCGTCGCGATCGCCGCGGCGGCCGACGACGTGCTCGCCGTCCTCGGGGCCACGGTCGCCGACGTCTCGGACCCGGAGCAGGAGCGCTAGGATCCGGGCCGCGCCCTGGCGCGCGGCACGCCAGGGGCGCGGGGCCGGCCTAGGCGGGCGGCATGTTCTTGTACGTGAACGTGTCGAACAGGCCGACCTGATCGCACAGGTGCGGGCTCGGCACCGCGACCGCCGAGATGAAGCCGCTCTGGCCGGGCGGCAGGACATCCTGTCCGGTCATGTGCCGATCAGCGTCGATCGCCATCATGAAGGTGCTGCGGTTCTGCGACGCGCTCGCCCCGCAGTGCGTGACCACGCCCGCCGCCTGCGCGAGCGGATCGAGGTCGTCCCAGTTCTGGTCGGTCGCCGGCTGGTAGCCCCACCTCGACACGTCCGTGGTGCCGAAGCCAGGGACGTCCTGGCCGAGCTGGGTGCCGCTGCCCGACAGGATCGTGATCGCGTCGTTCAGGCTCTCCACCAGCAGCTGGTCCCGGTGCCCGGCGAAATAGTCGCCCTGGTAGCAGAGCGTGCCGCACGGCTCGACCCCGTGGGTGCGGTCGAGGATGTGAAAGAGCAGGTTGTAGGTGCCCATGCCGCCGAGGCCGCCGAAGCTGCCCAGGCCAAGTCCCGTATCGCTGAAGCTGACCGCGCCGGTGTACTGCTCGCCCGGGTTCAGGCCGCCCTCGAACACGTTGCGCTCGTAGGCCTCGAGGAAGTTCATGAAGATGGACATCGCGGGGCTGCCCAGCGTGGCAACGCCGTTCCAGTGCCGGAGCCTGGCTATGGCCGCGGCCAGGTCAGGGTGGGTCGCCGGACTGGCGATCGGGTCGTGCGCCGCGCGCAGGTGCCGGTAGGCGCGGACGATGAACGGGATGAAGAACGGCGCCGCCGGTCGGGTGTTGTCGCCGTTGTCGATCGTGCCGATCGCGTGCTCGATGTGCTGCAGGTACCGCAGGTCGATCGCCTCGCTGGACCGCAGCAGGTCGCTGATCAGCGACGACCGGTAGATCGTCCCCCAGTACTCGTCGCCCGAGTTCTGCTGGTAGAAAGCCTGCGCCGACGGCTTGGTGTTCCAGTTATCCAGGTAGCCCTGCCGCGGGTTGATGCTGCGCGGCATGTCACGCCACGGCACGAATCCGGTCCACTGCTCCGTGCCGTCGCCGAGGGCCGGCAGCCGCGGGTCGACCCGGCCCGGCTCGGTCGGGACGAGCCCGTCGCCGAAGTAGGCGATGTTGCCCTTCCGGTCGGCGTACAGGAAGTTGTGCAGCGTCGTGACCATGCTCATCGAGCGGCCGAACTGGCGCAGGCTGTAGTCTCCGCCGAGCTGGGAGAACCCGGCCAGGGAGCCGGTCTCATGACCCCACGAGGCGAACCTGATCGTGAAGGCGGTCCCGCCGCTCGGCGGCGCGATCAGCGGGCCGTCGATCGTCCGGTAGACGGTGAACGTGGCCGGCGCCGCCGGCCACCGGGATGTGCTCGGTCAGGACCTGCATCTTGCGCCACCTGCCGTCGAACAGGTAGGTCGGCGGGCTCGCCGCGAAGTTGACCTGCATGACATAGATCCGCTGGTCGACGGTCTCCTCGCTGGTCGTCGTCCAGGCGATGCTCGCGTTGCGGCCGATCAGGATGAACGGCTCGCCCGTGATGTACATGCCGCCCGCGTTATAGCCAGGACCGTGCAGGTACTCCTCGCCGTCGACGCTGGGCGTCCCGAAGCCCTCCTGAGGAGCGCCCCAGAGCAAGGCGTGGTGGTCGGCGGACCGCCAGGGCGCGACCACGAAGGCGTCTGAGCCGCCGTGCGCGAGCACCTTGAGGCTGATCCCGGTGGCCAGGATCCGGCGCCGGTCGGCGGCGAGCGCCTTCTCGGCCGCGGCGACCTGGGACCGGCTGATCTTGCTGAGCATCGCGACCTGCCTGGCGCCCGCCCGGTCGGCCGGCCGCCTGCCCCCGGTCGCGCGGCCGCCGGCGGCGAGGGGAAGCGCGGAGGGCACGGTGGTCGGCGCTGTCGTGTCGTCGATCCAGCGGGCGTCGTTGAAGACGGCCTGCGCGTCCTGCGCCGGATGGGCGTCGCTCTTCGCGGTCAGCTCCGCGTCGAGATACGTCAGGAAGCTGAGGTTCTGCAGCTCGCTGCCGCCGCCGCCGCCGAATTCCCGGGCCAGGTAGTTGCCGACGGCCACAGTGTCGATAGGCCGCCAGGGCGCCGGGCGGTAGGGCCCGGTCAGCCCCAGGGCCTGGCCGAGCGCGAAGAACTCGACGGGCACCTGCTGCTGAGCGTTCGCCCCGGTGAACGCGGACTGCTCGTACGCGTTGATGCCGCTGGAGAACTCGGCGATGGCCCGCCTGGCGGCCGCCGGCAGTGACCGGTACTGGACCCGCAGCTCAGCGGGGGTATAGAAAAACGTCCGGACCGTCTCGTCCTGGCCGAGCTGGCTCGGACCGAAGATCTGCGAGAGCGTTCCCTCGACCGCGCGCCTGGTCAGCTCCAGCTGCGCCATCCGGTCCTGGGCCTGGGCCCAGCCCGAGCCGAACCACATGCCAGCCAGCGTCTTGCTGTAGATGCTCGGCACGCCGTAACGGTCCCGGGAGATCACCACGGAAAGGCCGCCGTGACTGATCCGCTGCCCGGCCGGGGCCGGCCCGGCGGCGGCGCTCGCCGACACCGGCGCCGCGACCGCCGTCACGGCCGCGACCGCCGAGCCTGCCGCGATCAGGCCTCGCACTCCGCCGGGGATCAGGGCGGAAAGGCTGCCTCGCCACGTCATTCGACTCACCTCCACCTGGGCGCCGGGAGCCGTAGCGTGAGAACGGCGGCCGCGCATCAGCCAGAACCTGTTCGTACTGGCCGATCGGTAATGAATCGGAATCGATCGGCCTTGCGGGAAGCTAACCCCGCGGCAGCGCGGTGTCAATGGTGCGACGGCCGCCATCTCATCCGCCGCACCACTAGGCTCGGCCCGGTCAGGAAACGGCCGGCCACGGAGGGAGCAGGCGATGACGCCAGCAGCGGACCGATACCTGGTCGCAGTCGCCGACGGCAGGTCAGTCGAGGTCCTCACGGCCGGTCCCGCTGACGGCCTGCCGCTGGTCTTCCATACCGGCACTCCGGGCGGGCTCGTCAGCTACGCGCCGCTCATCGAGGCAGCGTCAGCCCTGGAGTTGCGCACGGTCTGCTACAGCCGGCCCGGGTACGGCAGGTCCGATCCGCAGCCCGGACGCCGGATCGCCGACGCGGCCGGCGACGTCGCCCGCGTGCTCGACCAGCTCGGGGTCACGACCTTCGTCACCGCCGGCTGGTCAGGCGGCGGCCCGCACGCGCTGGCCACGGCCGCGTTGCTCGCGGACCGATGCCTGGCGGCGGCCACGATCGCCGGCGTCGCCCCTTATACCGGGCCGGACTGGCTCGCCGGAATGGCGGCGGAGAACGTCGCCGAGTTCGGGGCGGCGATCGACAGCGAGCAGTCGCTCGCCGCTTACCTCGCGGCTGAAACGGCGGAGCTGGCCGGCATCACCGCCGCCGGGGTCGCGCAGGCCCTCGGCGGCCTGGCCTGCGCCGCGGACAGGGCGGTGCTCACCGGCGAGCTCGCCGAGTACCTGGCCGAGTCGAACCGGACGGCTCTGACCAGCGGGATCGCGGGCTGGCGAGACGACGACCTGGCCTTCGTGCAGGACTGGGGATTCAGCCTGGACCAGGTGCGGGTGCCGGTGTCGATCTGGCAGGGCGATCAGGACGCGATGGTCCCGTTCCGGCACGGCCTGTGGCTGGCCCGCGAGCTGCCGCACGCGCGCGCTCACCTGCTGCCCGGCGAAGGCCATCTCACGCTCGTGCAGGCCCGGCTCGGCGACATCCTCGGCGAGCTGGTCCAGCAGGCAGGCCGGCCATAATCCAGGTGCTCGCGGCAGGTATGTCCAGGTAGCCTCGGCTCCCATGCGCGCGCTGCCGGTTGCCGATCCCGGCACGCCCGAACTCAGGTCGGCCTGGCGTTTCATCGGCTGGCTGATGGCCAGGCAGCGGGCCAGCGTCCTGCTCGGGGTCCTGTGGGGCTGCGGCTGGATGGTCGCCCAGGCCCTGGTGCCGGCCGCCATCGGCGCCGCGGTGGACGCCCTGGCGGCCAGGAACACCTCCGCGTTCACCGTCGACTGCCTGGCCGTTCTCGGCCTCGGCGCGGCGACCGCCGTGACCGGGGTGCTGCGGCACCGGCGGGTCGTGGCGAACTTCCTCGACGCTGCGTACCGGATCATCCAGCTCATCTCGGCCCACGCCGCGATGCTCGGCAACACCCTGGCCCGCCTGCTCAGCACCGGCGAGGTGATCAGCGTCGGCACCGCCGACGTCGAGGCGGTCGGCGGCGCGATCGACATGACCGGGCGGGGCAGCGGGGCGATCGCCGCGCTCGTCGTCGTCGCCGTCATCTTGCTGTCCAGGTCCGTGCCGCTCGGGCTGGTCGTGCTGATCGGCGGCCCGGTCATGACCGCCCTGGTCGGCGCTCTGCTCCGGCCGCTGCACCGGCGCCAGCAGGCGTACCGGGGGCTGCAGGGCCAGCTGGCCAGCCGCGCGGCGGACATCGTGGCCGGACTGCGCGTGCTGCGCGGCATCGGCGGGGAGGCAGCGTTCAGCGCGCGCTACCGGGACCAGTCACAGGACCTGCGCCATACCGGCGTGCACGTCGCCCGCACCGAATCGTTCCTGTTCAGCGCCGAGATTCTGCTGCCAGGCATGTTCGTCACCGCGGCCACCTGGATCGCCGCGCACTATGCCCTGCACGGCGCGATCACGCCCGGACAGCTGGTCACCTTCTACGCCTACACCTCGTTCCTGGCCCTGCCGCTGGCCACGCTCACGGAGGCGGCCGACAAGCTGGTCCGCGGCCACGTCGGCGCGGGCCGGGTCATCGCCATCCTGCGGCTGCGGCCCGACATCACCGACCCGGCCGGCCCGGCTCCCGCGCCCGGCCCCGGCGCGGCCCTGCACGACCCGGTCTCGGGGATGACGGCGGCGGCGGGGGAATTCATCGGCCTGGCGGCCGCTGATCCCGGCGAGGCAGCCGAGCTCGCCGACCGCATCGGCCGCTACCTCCCCGGCACCGACCCCGCGGGAGCGGTGCTCGGCGGGGTGCCGGTAGCCGATCTTCCCGTCGCCACGGTGCGATCCCGCATCCTGGTCGCGGCGAACGACGCGCACCTGTTCGCCGGGCGGCTGGACGAGCAGCTGGCCGGTGCCCGGCCGGCCACCGAGCGGGCGACGCTGGCCGCCCTGTCGGCCGCATCGGCGCATGACGTCATCGAGGCCGTTCCCGGCGGCCTGTCCGGCCATCTGGCCGCCCGCGGCCGCACCCTGTCCGGCGGTCAGGCCCAGCGCCTGCGGCTGGCCCGGGCGCTGCTCGCCGAGCCTGAGGTGCTCGTCCTGGTCGAGCCGACGAGCGCCGTCGACGCGCACACCGAGGCCCGGATCGCCAGCGGGCTGCGCGAGGCGCGCAGGAACCGGACCACCATCGTCGTCAGCAACAGCCCGCTGCTGCTCGACCTGGCCGACCGCGTCCTGTTCCTGCGCGATGGCCGGGTCGACGCCGAGGGCACGCATGCCGAGCTGCTGTCGGCCAGCCCGGCCTACGCCAGCGCCGTGACCAGAGGGGAGCCGTAGTGATTGCCCCGAACGAGATCCTGCCCGTCGCCACGGGCGCCCAGGTCAGGGCGCACGTCAGGCAGGTACTCGGCACCCGGTGGCGCGAGCTGGCCGCCGTGGTGGCGCTGTATGCGTCGGCGACGATCGCCGGCCTGGTCCCGCCGAGCCTGCTGGGCGCGATCGTGACCGACGTGCAGCACGGCACGACGGCCGGGCGGATCGACCTGCTCGCGGCCGGCATCGCCGCCGCGCTGGTCGTGCAGGCCGTGCTGATCAGGTTCGGCGCGCTGGCCGGAGCCAGGCTCGGCGAGGCGCTGCTCGCCACCTTCCGCGAGGATTTCATCGACGGCGTGCTCGCGCTCCCGCTCTCCGTGGTCGAGCGAGCGGGCAGCGGGGACCTGCTGACCCGGTCGTCCCGCGACGTGAGCACGCTCAGCGTGACCGCTCGCCGCGGCGTTCCGGCGATGCTGACCGCGCTGCTGGCGGTCAGCCTGACCTTGGGCGCGATCGCTCTCGACAGCCCGCTGCTGGTGCTGCCGTGCCTGATCGTCGTGCCGCCCGTGTGGGGCGCCGCGCGCTGGTACCTGCGCCGGGCCACCGCCGGCTACCTGCGGGAGAACGCCTCGTGGGGGGTACTGACCGACAGCCTGGCCGAGACCGTCGACGGGGCCAGGACGGTCGAGGCGCTGCGGCTCGGCCCGCTCCGGCGCGACCGTACCGACGCCGACATCGCGGCCTGCTGGGCGGCCGAGCGCTACACGCTGCGACTGCGCACGTTCTTCCTGCCCGCGGCCGAGGCCTCCTACATCCTGCCGCTGGCCGGAGTGCTCGCCTTCGGCGGCTTCGCCTACCTGCGCGGCTGGTGCACGCTCGGCCAGGTCACGGCCGGGGCGCTGTACGCCAGGGCGCTCGTGGCCCCGATGGACGAGCTGATCATGTGGCTGGACTACCTCCAGGTCGGCGCCGCATCCCTGGCCCGGCTGCTCGGCCTGGCCCAGGTGCCGCCCGACCGGCAGGCGGGAAGCGCGCGGCCGGCCGACAACCGGCTGCGGGTAACCGAGGTCAGCCACAGCTACGTTCCCGGCCACGACGTGCTCAGGCGGATCAGTCTCGCGGCGGAGCCGGGTGAGCGGATCGCGATCGTCGGCCCCAGCGGCGCGGGGAAGTCGACGCTGGGCCGGCTGCTGGCCGGGATCACCGGACCTGACCGCGGCGAGGTGGCGGTCGGCGGCGTCCCGCTGATCGAGCTGCCGCTCGATCAGCTGCGCGGCCAGATCGCGCTCGTCACCCAGGAACATCACATCTTCGCCGGGACGCTGCGGGACAACCTGACGCTCGGCATGCCCGACGCTAGCGACCAGGCCGTCCTGGCGGCGCTGGCGGCCGTCGACGCCCTCGGCTGGGCCGGGGAGCTCGGGCTGTCCGGCCGGGTCGGATCGGGCGGCGCGGCGCTGTCCGCCCCGCAGGCCCAGCAGGTGGCGCTGGCCAGGCTGATCCTGGCTGACCCGCACACTCTGGTACTGGACGAGGCCACGTCGCTGCTCGATCCGCGCTCGGCACGGCGGCTCGAGCAGTCCCTGGCCGCCGTGCTCGAAGGCCGCACCGTGCTCGCCATCGCGCACCGGCTGCACACGGCGCACGACGCGGACCGGGTCATCGTGATGGAAGACGGCCAGATCAGCGAGGCTGGCCCGCACCGCGAGCTCATCGCCGCCGACGGTCCATATGCCGCCCTCTGGCGATCATGGCATGGCGAAGCGCGCAGCGGTCGCACGCGGCGGGCCAGCGAGCCGGGCGAGGTTGTGCACGACGCTGTGGACAAAGCCAGTTCATCCGCTGGCTACGGTGGATAAGCGCGACACGTCCTGTGGATAGCTAAAAGAATCTTGCCTTTACTTGCCGAACGCCTTGTGCGACCAGCGGCACTGGCAGTAGAAATCACTCACCACCGAAGCGGGCCAGGCCCCGGGGCGACCCGGGGAACGCAGGGGGGAGCCGGGCAACCGGCGATATCCAGCGGCGCCCGAAATCCGGTGGCTGCGGGGCAGCGCACCGGCCGCCGAGTCATCGGCTCGCTAGCGCGCCCAGCCGGGCGAGGCCCCTCCATCTCATACGTGGAGGGGCCTCCGCTCTTTCCCGGACTCATCCCAGCCACCCGCGCCCCCGGATCCCGCGTCGTCCCGCGTCGTGGATGGATCCCCGGATTCATCCCCGGCACAGGGATGGATCCCCGGATTCATCCCCGCCGGGCCTCCGGTGCCGGGGCCGGTCGGCGGGTGCGAGAGGTACCCGGCCGGGGGCGCCTGGCGCGCTGAACCGGTTGCGGGCGGCCTGCCGGGCCCGGGGCCGGGGCGATATTCCGGCAGTGAGCGCGGCCGTTGATATCGCTCTCGATTTGGTTACCCCCCGAAATAGTTATTAATGATGCTAGCTGCCGATATTCGCGATAATCCCGATGATCGCCCCATTGTTTCCGGTGGAAAGCCTGTGGCTCCGCGCGTTTGCCGCGCGGGCCAGCAACTACGGTGCGACACTAACCGTGACGGTCCGCGCACGGCGTCGTGACAAGCGGTGCCGCTGCAACGCGCCTTTCCCGCGAGCATCTGGCACGCGACCGCCAGCCCTGGGAGGCAGGCGCGAACCCGGGCTACCCGGGCATGCACTCGACCGCCAGGCGTCGACCGGGCGTGCAGACAGGGACGGGGAAGTGAATGGGCCTCATGATTGAGGAAAGCGGGGCCTTCGACGAGTACGAGGCGGTCGCGCTGCCGCCCGCTTCCGATGTCGCGTCCGGCTCCCTCGGCTCGGCCGTCTTCCTGCGCCGCTCGGCCCGGCCGAGCCGGCGCGCCGTCCTGCACCTGCACGACCTGGCCGGATCGTTCGCGCCCGCCGACCTCGCGCGCTGGTACAACGAGCGCGGATTCCATTTCTACGTGACCGACCTGGACCACCGCGAGCCGCTGGAAGGCGGTTCGCGCCGCCGGCCAACCCGGGCCGCGCGGGCCTGCTTCGCAGCGCTCGACTCCGCGTGCCGGCACCTGCGGGAAGCAGACGGCATCGACGCGATCATCCTGAGCGCGCAAGAAGGCGCCGCCGCGGCCGCGGCCCTGTGGTGCCATGCGCGGCGGGCAGCCAGCCCGGTCGACGCGCTGATCCTGTCGAACCCGGACTTCGGGCGGGGGCTGAACGGGAAGCTGGACATCGCCTGCCCGGTCCTGGTCATCTCAGCGCCGGCCGGACCGGGGCCGGGAGCGGCCGGAGGCGGCCGGCGGGACCGGCGGGACCGCCGCGGCACGGACACCGTCAGGCTCGGCCAGCACGTGACCTGGCTCTACCTCGAGGACGAGCCCGTCCCGTCCCCGGACGGTCCGCCGGACGCCGGGGCGACCCAGGCCCGGCGGCGGCTCTTCGACGAGATGGGGCGCTGGCTCGGCGCGTACATGTACGGTCAGGTCCGCGACCAGTTGCTGTAGTTATCCGTGCACGATGCGGTAGACCTCGATGACCACGCCGACCAGGGCCAGCGGGAGGAGGGCCTTGACCGCCAGCGCGCGCTCGTACCGGACCGCGTTCCTGATCTCGGCGGCGTAGTCATACGACGACCCGTCGCCGGTCATGACGGCACGCCGATCTTGCCGGTCTTCGTCGTCTTGTCCCATGTTGCCTCCGCATGGCTGAGCTGCTTCAGGTACGCGGTCAGGGTGATGACGCACAGCAGCGAGCCGTACCCGGCGACGTAGAGCAGCACCTGGCTCAGGTACTTGCCCGGCCCGCTGTCGCGCTCGATGACCTTCGCCAGGTAGGCCACTGCCATCGAGCCGGCCAGCCAGACATAGGTGAACAGGATCTCGGCCGTGACAACCGCGTGGTCGTAGCCGATCCCGGTGTCGACCAGGGCGCGCCTGGCCAGCCAGTTCACCTGGGCCGAGAGCAGCACCGAGGCCATGATGACCAGGCTGACGAGGCCGGGGAACAAGACGCCCTGGCGCCAGGACCGGCGCCCCGACTGCGGGTCGATCAGCAGTGTGTAGGACAGCAGGAACACGTACGTGATCACGTTGATGATCCACAGTGCCCGGAATGCCGAGTGGCTCAGCTGGTTGTCGACGAAATACAGCGCGACAAGCGCCGCCGAGGCCAGCAGCAGCGTCACCGGCAGCAGGAACACCGAGAACCAGATCGCGCCGAAGCTGAGGCTGCCGAGTCGGTGCGCGCGGCCGGCCTGAACCACACCCGCCTGAACCGCCACGTGACCTGGACATTGCCGCGCGCCCAGCGCAGCCGCTGCTTCCAGAGCGCCGAAATGGACCCGGGCTCCTCGGCCCAGACCTTAGCGTGCGGCTCGAACAGCACCCGGCGGCCGGCCAGCTGGGTCCCGAACGTGCTCACGGTGTCCTCGGCCAGGGTTCCGGTGTCGATCCGGCCGCCGATCGCCTCGATGTTGGCCCGTGAATGCAGCTGGGCGCCGCCCGCCAGGCACGCCAGCGCGCCGATCACGTTCTGGGCCCGGCGCGCGGCCGCCTGCGCCGTGATGTACTCGTAGGCGATGAATCTGGTCAGGTAGTTTCCCGGCCGGCTGCCTTCCTGGATGTAGCCGGTGACCGCGCCGACCGCGGGATCGGCCAGGTGCCTGGTCATGGCGCGCAGCGAGGTCCGCTCGTACACGACGTCGGCGTCCATGATCAGCAGGGCCTGCATCCAGTCGTCGCTCATGATCGTGGCCAGGCCGTGGTTGAGCGTCTGGGCTTTACCTTCGCCGCCGGTGTCCCGGCGCAGGTGGAACACGCTGCCCGGATACTCGGCCGCCTTGGCCCGCACGATCTGCGGCGTCTCGTCGGTGCTGGCGTCGTCGACCACGTAGATCCGGAGGGCGTCGGCCGGGTAGTCGAGCCGCATCAGCCGGTCGATCGACGTGCCGATCACCGCTCCCTCGTTCCAGGCCGGGATCAGGATCGCGGTCCGCGGCAGCCACGGCGCGCACCGCTTGTAGTGCAGGCGGCTGAAGTGCACGATCACGAGCAGGTACTGGTAGATGCCGGTGACGAGCGGAAACGCGCCCGCGATGACGAAGGCGACCAGCACCCACGCCGCGATCAGGCGGCCGCCGCTGGCGCCCATCAGCGGCGGCCAGCCGCCACGGCGTCGAGGGTCTGCCGGACGGAGGGGAAGACGCCGATGGCGGCGCAGTCATGACTGTCGCTCCCGGCGACCACCCGGACCCCGGCCGAGCCGAACGCGCACACCGTCCTGGCCGACGGGCAGCTCCATTTCTCGTTGATCTCGAGCATCGCGCCGGCCTCGGCCGCCCGGCCGGCCAGCCGGGCGAGGCTGGCGTCGGGGACGGCGGACTCGTCCAGGCCAAGCTTGGGCAGGATGCTGAACAGGTGGGCGAGCAGCACCCGCGGGCCGGTGACGGCGGTCAGCGCGGCCGCCGTGGCGTCGACGAGGTTCTCGATCGCCTCGGCGCCGCCGATCGTGCCCCGCTCGATCAGCACCCGCAGCTCGCCGGGGAGAACGGGTCCGTGCTCGGCGGGGAACTGGTGGTCGGCGATCAGCACCAGCTCGATCCCGGCCAGGTCGCCGGGCAGGTCCAGCCGGCCGCCGGAGTCCAGGATCTTCGCCTCTACGCCGGTGACCAGCTCGGTGCCGTCGTCGGCGCGCAGCGCGGCCACCGCGGCCACGTAGTCGGGCAGCCAGGCGGTGGCGGCGCGCACATGGTCGGTCAGGCACAGCCGGCGCAGGCCTCGGTCGCGAGCGACCGCGACGTTCTCCGCGACCGTGCTCGCGCCGTCGGAGAAGGTGGAGTGCACGTGATAGTCCTCGTCCAGCGGCACCGTGAGGCTCATGCCGCGCCCCGCCGGATCTCGGCGAGCTCGACCACGCGCTCGTCGAGGAAGCGGACCATCGCGATCTCGCGGAAGTCGGCGTGATCGGGCACCGGGCGCCCGAACAGCACGTCCATCGCCAGCCGCGGCATGTCCACGCCGCTGGCGATGGTCAGGGCCAGCGAGCCCGGCGCGCGCGGGTTCACCTCGAGCAGCGCCGGGCGACCTGAGGCGTCCCGCTTCGCCTGCACGTTCGCGATGAACTGCACCCCGGTGGCCTCGGCGACAGCGGTTCCGAACTGCTCGAGCCCGCGATCGCGCACGGTGCGGCCGGCCACCGAGATCCCGGAGTCGACCTTGGCCCGCAGCCTCGGCACGGCCGCGATGACGTGACCCGGCTGGCTGGCGAACACATCGATGGAGTACTCGTCGCCGGGCAGGTACTCCTGCACCAGCAGCCCCCCGGACCGCTCCGTGGCGGCGAGCTCCGCGGCCGAGCGCAGGATCCTGATATCCCGCGAGCCGCTGCCCGCCCTCGGCTTGACGACCACGGGGTAGGTCCATCCGGCCGGGTCGAGCTCGCCGTCCAGCGGCTCCGTGCGGGGCACCCGGACGACGTCCTGGCAGTGCCTGGCCAGGGCGAGCTTGTCCAGGATCACGTGCAGCGCCGGGTCAGGCGCGAGCATCAACTTCAGGCCGACCGCGGCGAAGACCTGGCGGGCCGCCGCCAGCGGCCGCAGCTCGGCGTCGACCGTCGGGACGACCACGTCCACGGCAAGCTGCCGGCACCGGGCGAGGAGCGTATCGGCGAATCCGCTCGCGGCGCCCGCGGGGATGAGCGTGCGGTCCGCGGCCGGGACGAGGTAGAGGCCGGCCGCCCACGAGTCCATGTCGGCCGCCAGCAGGCGGACCGCGGGATCGGCGCTCAGCGAGCGCATCACCGCGATCGCCGCGGGGCCGCCCGCTCCGGTGACCAGGACGCGAGTCTGGGCGTCAGGCGATGGCATGCGGGTCCTCCGAGCTGGTCTGCGACGACGAGCGGGACCGGCCTGCCTCGTGCGCGTCCCTGGCCGGCCCGGAGCGGATGGCGCCGCGGTCCCGCACCACCTCGAACGCCTCGGCGTACCTGGCCTGCGCGAACCGGCCCCAGTACCGGGCGGTCGAGGAGATCAGCTCGGGCTCGAGGTAGTCGCGTACGGTGGCCTGCGAGACGAAGGCGTCGATGGCGGCCAGCTTCCCCGCGAGCTGCGCGTCGATGCCGACGAACAGCGACGGCCCGAACTCGACCGTGGCCGACGGCGACTGGAAGCAGTAGACCCGGCCTATCCCGCGGCCGGCCACCATCGCGGCGCGGTGCGTATTGCGGTGGTCCTGGTGCACGTCATGGATCGAGTGGGTGTAGAGGACGGTCGGCTCGACCTCCTCGATGACGCGGCTCATCGCGGTGATCGTCGGGTCGCCCTCGCTGATGCTGGTGTCGTCGAGGTCTTCCAGGTAGAGGTCGGCCCCCAGGATCCGGGCCGAGTTCTCCGACTCCTCGGCCCGCTGCTGCTCCAGGCCGCCACGGGCCCCCCGGGTCATGGTCAGGATCGCCACGTGATGGCCGGCGTGGTGGTGACCGAGCAGCGTCCCGCCCGCCCCGATCTCGACGTCGTCGGGGTGGGCGCCGATCGCGAGCACGACCTCGCGGCCGGCCAGCCGGGCCGCTCGCCCCCTGGCGACCAGGGCGGCCGCCGTCTCGATCAGCGACTCGGCCCGCAACGGCTTTTCCAGGAACTCGTCCGCCCGGTTCCGCAGGGCGCTGACCGCGTTGTCGACTGTCAGGTGCGCGGTCACAACCGCGACGGGAACGAGCGGGTCGTGCCGCCGCAGCTGCTCGAGCAGCTCGAGGCCGGTCATGCCCGGCATCTCGATGTCGGTGATGACCAGGTCCCAGGATTCCTCTGTGGCCCGGCGCAGCGCCACCGCCGGGTCCGCCGAGTGCGCGACGTCGAAGCCGCCCCGCATCCCGAGCACCCTGATCGCGAACAGGGCGGCGGCCGGGTCGTCCTCGACCAGCAGGATCCGGGCCCGGGCGCCGCCGGCTGGCCCGGTCATCGCCGCACCGGCACGAATGCGCTGAAGGTCGTGCCCTCGCCGACGGTGCTGGCGACCTCGACGTGACCGCCGTGCAGCTCGGTGATCGTCCGCACGATGGACAGGCCGATCCCGCTGCCCGGCGTGCCCGAGGTGACGGCGTTCGAGGCACGGAAGAACCGGCCGAACAGCCGTCCGAGCTCGTCGGCCGGGATGCCGATCCCTTCGTCCTGCACGTCGATGCGCCAGAACTGATCGTCGTGGCTGGCGCGGACCGAGACGTGACCGCCTGAGCTGGTGAACTTGACCGCGTTCGAGATCAGGTTGTCGACCACCTGGCGGAGCCGCAGCCGGTCACCGACGGCCGGCCAGCCGGGTTCGGCCACGCCGGAGAGCTCGACGCCGCGCTTGCCTGCCTCGACCGACCCGGTGGCGACGGCGTCCCTGACCAGGTCAGGCACGGAGACATCGTCGATGTGCAGGGTGATCACCCCGGCTTCCAGCCCGCTGAGCAGCATCAGGTCGCCGACCAGCCGGAGCAGCTGCTCCGCGTTGCGCTCGATGATGCCGAGGAACTCGGCCGACTCGGCCGACAGCGAGCGCTCCTCACCGAGGATCAGGTCCGTGAAGGAGATGATCGACGTGAGCGGGGTCCTGAGCTCGTGCGAGACCGTGGCCAGGAACTGGGTCTTGAGCTCGTCAAGCTCGTGCAGGTGCGCGATCATCGACGACAGCTCGCGCCGGGCGTTCTCCGCGGACCGCCGCGCGGCCTTCTCGCTGGCCAGCAGGCGCTCCCGGTCAGCGGACCGCTGCTTGCGCTCGGAGATGTCGGTCAGCGCGGCGAGGTAACCATCGACCTGGTCATGGACGCCGAGCAGCGGCATCACGACCGCGCTCACCCAGCGCGGCGGACCTCCGAAGCCCCGGACGCGGCAGTCGGTGCGCAGCTCCGTGCCGCTGCCCATCGCCGTGATCGCCTCCGCCTCGATCCGGCTGATGTCGTCCGGATGGATCGCCTCGGCCCAGCCACGGCCCAGCGCGCCCTCATGGGAGATACCGGTCCACTCGCACAGCCGGTCGTTGACGTAGGTGCACTGGCCGCGGGCGTCGAACTGCACGATGCCCACCGGGGCGAGCCGGGAGAGCAGCCGGAACCGGGCGTCGCCGTCACCTGGGCGAAGCTCACCCGCCAGCGGATGACTGATCGTCTCCGACCGGCTGACCGCAGCGCCGAGGACGCTGGCCAGCGTCCGCAGGGCCGAGCGGACCTGACCGTCCCAGCGCCGCGCCGCGCCGGTCAGGGCCAGCGCGCAGGTGCGGTCGCACGCGCCCGGCGCGGAGAACGCCACCAGCGCGGTGCGGGCGTCCGGCCCGGCGGAGCTGATCCTGGCCGTGAACGAGCCGCCGGACGACACCGTGCGGGCGTGCACCACGCCGAGCACCCTCAGCTCGGCCAGCAGCGCCTCGGTGGCGGCGTCAGCCGGATAGGCAGCCGCCCCGAAGGACAGCGGGTTGTCCGTCAGGGAGAAGGCCAGCGCGGCCTGGCCGCCGAGGTCAGCGGCCAGCCGCTGCAGCACTGCGGGCAGGGCATCGAGCGGCGGCCGGCTGCGGCCAGCCTCCTGGTGGCGAACTCGATCACGCTGGGCGGCGAGGCGGGCGGTACCCGACCGGGCCGCCGGCCGTCAGCGGACGGGCCCCGGGCAGGCGATCGCCCGCGCCGAACCGCAACCGCGCCTGATCCCGTCATGCCCCCCGGCCGTCCCCGTCGGCATCTGGTCCTGCCCGTTACCTACCCTGAGCGTCGGGGCCGAACACGACCGGCCGACGTGCTGGCTTCAAGGTCGCGAAGATCTCAACGGCGGCCTGTCCGCACTAGGCGGGACAGGCGCTACGCCGCGATCGCCACCCCCAGGGCGCGCAGGTCCGCCCTGAGCTGGCTGGCGGCCGTGTACCGGATCGCGACGAGGCCCAGCGCACGGGCCGCCGCGACGTTGGCGGCGACATCGTCGACGAACACCGTGGCCCGGGGGTCGAGGTCGTAGCGGGCGAGCAGGATCTCGAAGATCTCGCGGTCCGGCTTGGCCACGCCCTCGATCCCCGAGATCACGCAGCCGTCGAGCAGGCCGAAGAACGGGTACCTGGACCGGCGCAGCGCGAACTTGTCCGGCTCCATGTTGCTCAGCGCCAGGCAGCGGAGCCCGGCCGCCCGGACATCGGCGAGCACGGCAATCGCGTCGTCGAGCTGGCCCGCCACCATCTCCTCGCTGCGGTGCGCCCACGCCATGATCAGGCCGGCCTGCTCCGGGTGCGCCGCCGCCAGCTCGCGGCACGACTGGTCGGTGTCGGCGCCCAGGTCATGGGTTAGATGCCAGCTCGGCGTGCAGATCTCGCCGAGGAATCCTTCCAGCTCAGCCGGATCGTCGATCAGCCGCCGGTACAGATGACGCGGATCCCAGTCCAGCAGCACCCCTCCGATGTCGAAGACGACGGTCTTGATATCCGCATCGGTCATGGCCAGAAGGTAGCAAAGCCCGCCTCCCAGTACCCAGCTGCGCAGCGAGCCGGCGACGTGACCGTGACGCTCACCGCCGGGTAGCCGCTCGCCCCGTTCGGCTCGGGCGGCGCGACCAGCGACGTCTGGGTATAGCCGGTCTTGTCGGTCGCCCGCGCCTCGATCAGGTGGGTGCCCCGGGTCGCGGTCCACGGCGCCGACCACTGCCGCCACGTGTCGATCCCCGGCACGGCCGCCAGGCTGGCCTGCCGCCAGGGACCGCGGTTCACCCGCACCTCGACCGCGTCGATGCCCTTGTGCTGTGCCCACGCGACGCCGGCGATCGTGACCGGGCCGGCCTGCACCGGCCCCCGCCCGGAGGGAACGTCGATCCGCGACTCGGTCTTGATCGGCCCCTGCGGGGACCAGCCGCGGACGGCCCAGTAGGCGGAGTTGGCGGCGTACGTCGTCACCTCGATGTCGGTGATCCACTTGCAGGCGGACACGTAGCCGTACAGGCCCGGCACGACGGTCCGGACCGGGAATCCGTGCGCGGTGGGCAGCGCGCTGCCGTTCATCCCGATCGCCAGCAGCGCGTCCCGGCCGTCCATCGCGGTCTGGACGGGAGTGCCCGAGGTGAATCCGTCCGCGGACGTGCAGTACAGCTGATCCGCGCCGGCCCTGATGCCCGCCTCGCGCAGCAGTGCCCCCAGGCTGGCGCCCAGCCAGCGGGCGTTGCCGATGTACGGGCCGCCGACCGGGTTCGAGACGCAGCACAAGGTGATGTCGTCCTCGATCAGCGGCCGCTTCAGCAGCTCGTCGAAGGTCAGCGTGATCTCGCGGCTGACCATGCCGTGAATCCGCAGCCGCCAGCTCGACGGCGGAACCTGCGGCAGCACGATCGCCGTGTCGACGCGGTAGAACGCCGAGTTCGGGGTGATGAACGGGCCGAGGCCGGGAATCCGCAGATCGGATCCGGCCGGTAGCGGCGGTGCGGGCTGCGCCGGCGCGGGCAGGTGCAGCGACTTCACCGCTGCCGCCACGCTGGAACGCTCGGTCAGCAGCCGGCCGCCGAGGTAGGAGACGGCGGCCGCTCCGGCCGCTACCGCCCCGGCCGTCATGAACTGCCGCCGCCGCGGCTCGGCGTTGCTCGCCGCGGCCGGAGCAGGCTGGCGGCTGGGGGGCGGGCCCGCCGCGCGGGTCAGCCTGACCAGCGCCAGCGCGGCGGCGGCCGCCCCGATCAGCGCGGGCAGCAGGTCGACCGCGGTCGAAGTCGGCCTGGTACCCGCCGCGATCAGGCCGACCGCGCCGAAGATCGCGATGCCGATCAGCCCGTTGGCCTCCCGGCGCTGCGCGAGCACCCCGATCACGGCCGCGAACACCGCCAGCACGACCAACACGCCGAGCTGCAGCACCAGCTTGTCGTGCGAGCCGAACTCCCTGATCGCGAAGTTCTTCACCGGCGGGGGGCTCAGGTCGATGGCCAGCTGGGCCACGGCCACCACGGGCGATCCGGCCGGCCCGGTCAGTCCGCTGATCAGGAAGCCGACGCAGACGCCGACCGCGCCGGCCAGCAGGCCGGCCAGGATGCCGCGAACGGGCACGCGATGAACGAAGGTCACAACTGATATTCGTAGCAGCGACGGCAGCGGTTCGGTCCGGCGGGCAAGCCATCGTGCCGCCGGCGACGAATATAGGTATGTGGGCATGAGCGACGGCGACCAGCGGCACGAGAGCGTGACCGGCCTGCCCGCCCGGGCACCAGGCCGGGCGCCCGGACTCGACGAGCTGCTCGCCGCCGTCGCCCGCGGCGACGACGGGGCCTACGAGGCCGTCTACGACCTGACCGCGGGCTGGGTGCTCGGCGTGGCCAGGAAAGTGGTACGCGACCCCGCGCTGGCCGAGGAGGTCATGCAGGAGGTCCTGCTCGAGGTCTGGCGGCGCGCCAGCCGGTTCGACCCGGCCCTGGGCAGCGGGACGACCTGGGTGATGACGCTCGCGCACCGCCGCGCCGTCGACCGGGTCAGATCCGAGCGCAGCCACGCCAGCCGCGAGCTCCGCGCGGCCACCGCGGTCATCGACTACGACGACGTGACCGAGGCGGTCGAGGCCAGCCTGGACGCCGAGCGGGTCAGGCGCTGCCTGACCTCTCTCACCGAACTGCAGCGCGAGTGCGTCAGCCTCGCCTACTACGGCGGCTACAGCTACCGGGAGGTCGCCGAGCTGCTCGGCGTCCCGGCCGGCACGGTCAAGACCCGGATGCGCGACGGGCTGATCAGGCTCCGGGACTGCCTGGGGGTGCAGCCATGACGACGTCCGGCGATCACGAGCTGCACACCCTGGCCGGGGCGTTCGTCCTGGACGCGGTCTCCGACACCGAGCGGGCCGGCTTCGCCGCGCACCTGGCCGGCTGCGCCGAGTGCCGCGCGGACGTCAGCGAATTGCGCGAGGCGGCCGCGCGCCTGGGAACGGCGCAGGCCGTGCACCCGCGCCCGGAGCTTCGCGCGCAGGCGATCCAGGCTGCGCACCAGACCAGCCAGCTACCTCCGGTTGCCGGAAAAGGAACGAATGACCACGGGACCGGGCGGTCAGCCAGGCCGGGCCGGCCGCGCCGGCGCCGGGTGGCCCAGGCTGTTGTCGGCGCCGCGGCCGCGCTGGCCATCGCGGCCGGCGTCGCGGTCGGCACGCACGATGCGGACCAGCAGGGACTGCGGTCGCAGCAGCGGGCCCGCATGGTCGCCGAGGTGCTGGGCGCCCCGGACGCCGTGATGCGGACCGCGCCGGTCGCCGCCGGCGGGATGGCGATCATCGTCACCTCGCGCCGCGAGCACATGGGGGTGTTCATCGCCCGCGGGCTGCCGGCCCTGCCCCGGGCGAGAAGCTACGAGGTCTGGCTGATGGGACCGCACGGCGAGCACCCGGCCGGCCTGCTCAGCGTCCGGGCCAGGGGCATGGCCGGGCCGGTCCTGATCGGGCCGATGTCGCCGCGTGACATGGTCGGCCTGACGGTCGAGCCGGCCAGCGGGTCGCTGCGGCCGACGTCCGAGCCCGTCGTCATGATCGGCCCGAAGAGCCGGTAAAGCGACGTTCCCGGTTCGCCCATGGCGCCGCGCCGCCTGGCTCGCACCGGAGTATCTCAGGCGGTAACCGGGTACCCCGCGTCCGTGCGGCCGGCTTTCCGCCAGGCCGCGCCGGGCACGGTAACGCGGGAGACACCTCATGGGGCTTCAGACTTTCGGGTCGAAACTAGCTCGGCTCGCTGCTGCCGGTGCGCTGGCCGGCCTGGCGCTCGCGGCCGCCGCCTGCGGCAGCTCGACGACGACGTCGGCTACGCCGACGGGCTCGGCCGGACCCTTTACGCCGACCGGGAGCCCGAGCCCGGCCGCGTCGGGCACGGCCGCGCGGATCGGGGCCGACTGCGCCATGATCCCGAACGAAGGGCTGGGCAGCGCGAGCTCGATGGGCACCCAGCGGGCGATCACGGCCGCCTCGGGCAATCCGCAGCTCTCGGTCTTCCTCGCGGCCGTCCGCTCGGCCGGGCTGGACCAGACGCTGAACGCGCGGCACGCGTACACGCTGATGATTCCGGCCAACAGCGCGTTCGCGTCGCTGTCCAAGTCGCAGATCGCCCGCCTGAAGAACTCCGGTGACCTCCTCAACATCGTCCGGTATCACGCGCTCAGGGCCCGGGTCGGCCCGCGGCAGTTCGCCAGCGGCGCCCGGCCGGCGACCCTGCAGGGCAAGCCGCTGACGCTGTCCAAGAGCGGATCGGCCTACAAGGTGAACGGCGCCACCGTGCTGTGCGGCAACATCAAGACCGCGAACGCCACCGTCTACATCGTCAACAAGGTGCTGCTGCCGCCGGGCTGACCTGCGAGCGGGCTGATGGGCCCGGCTCGTCGGTCCGCACAGTGTGCGCACCCGCGCCCCGGGCAGGCTAACGTGGCCTCGTGAAAGCATCGCCTGAGGCGCAGCTGCGGCTGCTTGAGCTAGCGGACATCGATGCCGAGCTCGGCCGGATCGAGCACCGGCGGCGCGGCCTTCCCGAGCACGCCGAGCTGGCCCGACTCGAGGCTCGCGACGCCGAGGTCCGCGACTCGACCGCCGCGCTGACCGCCCAGATCAGCGACCTGCGCCGCGAGCAGGCCAAGGCGGAGGCCGACGTCGAGCAAGTCCGGTCCAGGATCGACCGGGACCGGCAGCGGCTCGACAGCGGCAAGGTCAACTCGCCGCGCGAGCTCGAGAACCTCCAGTCCGAGGTCGCCTCGCTCCAGCGCAGGCAGTCCGACCTCGAGGAAGTCGTCCTCGACGTGATGGAGCGGTTCGAGACCGGGCAGTCCGGCCTCGAGCAGGCGACCGCGGAGCGCGAGCAGCTCGCAGCCGAGCTAGCCAGCGTCGCCGCCGCCAGGGACGCGACGCTCGCCGAGCTCGAGGAGCAGTCGTCGAAGGCCGCCGATCGCCGGATCGAGGTCACCGCCACGCTCCCCGCCGAGCTGCTCAACCTCTACGACAAGCTCAGGATCCAGCACGGCGGGGTGGGTGCGGCCGCGCTGCGGCACCGCAGCTGCCAGGGCTGCAACCTGACCATGAACACGGTCGACCTGAACGCGATCAGGGCGGCGCCTGACGACGAGGTGCTGCGCTGCGAGGAGTGCCGGCGGATCCTCGTGCGAACGGCAGAATCAGGCCTGTGACCAGCGAGGCAACTGCAGCCGGGGGAGCGGCGCCGGGCTGGGGCGCGAGCCAGGGCCAGCCGACCAGGACGCTGCTGCTGCGGCACGGCGCGACCGAGCTGTCGGCCGAGCGCCGGTTCGCGGGGCGCGGGGACATCCCACTGACCAAGGAAGGCGTGCGGCAGGCCGAGCTAGCCGCCCGCGGACTGGCGGCCGGCCCGGCGATCGACGTGATCGTGACCTCGCCGCTGCAGCGGACCCGGCGGACCGCCGAGGCTGTCGCCGAGGCCACCGGCGCCCCGCTGGTCGTCGACGAGGACCTGGTCGAGGCGGACTTCGGGGCCTGGCAGGGACTCACGTTCGCGGAGGCGGGGGAGCGCTGGCCGGAGGAGCTGGCCGCCTGGGTGGCCAGCCCGGACGCGGCTCCGCCGGACGGCGAGAGCTTCGCCATGGTGGCCCTGCGGGTCCTGGCCGCGCACGACCGGCTGCTGGCCGCGCACCGGCACGCGCGCGCGGTCGTGGTCAGCCACGTCACGCCGATCAAGACCCTGGTCTGCCGGGCGCTGCTCGCGCCGCCCGAGGCCATGTTCCGGATGAATCTCGATGTGGCGTCGCTGACCCGGATCGACTGCTTCGACAACGGGTCGGCCGTGCTCCGCTCACTGAACGACACCGCGCACCTGCGGCAGCGACGGCGCCGGCGCTAGCGCCTAAGCTGGTGCCTAGCGACGGGCGAGCTGGCCGGGCGGCCGCGTCGGATCCGGTTCGCCGGAGCCGCCGAGGAAGGTCCGGGCTCCGAAGGGCAGGGTGGTCGGTAACGCCGACCCGGGGTGACCCGCGGGAAAGTGCCACAGAAAACAGACCGCCGCCGGTCCCGGGCCTCGGCTCGGTTCCGGCGGTAAGGGTGAAACGGTGGTGTAAGAGACCACCAGCGCCGCAGGTGACTGCGGCGGCTCGGTAAACCCCACCCGGAGCAAGGTCAGAAGGGCATGGTGCCGGAGACGGTGCCGCGCCTGCGCGAGCGATCGAGGGCGGCCCGCCCGATGCTCGCGGGTAGACCGCACGAGGCTGCCGGCAACGGCAGTCCTAGATGGATGGCCGCCGGCCCGCGCGAGCGGGTGCACAGAACCCGGCCTACAGGCCAGCTCGCCCGCCGCCCTGAGTCTTGAACCGCGCCAACGCTATCTGCTCACGTGCTCAGGGCAGCCCCGACGACCGCAGCGGAGGATTTCATGGCCAGGCTGATCTACTCGGCGATCGCGTCGCTGGACGGATACGTCGAGGACAGGCAGGGCAAGTTCGACTGGGCGGCACCCGACGAGGAGGTGCTCGCGTACGTCAATGATCAGGAGCGGCCGGTCGGCACCTACCTGTACGGGCGCCGGATGTACGAGACGATGATGTTCTGGGAGCGCCCGAGCGCCGATCAGCCTGCGCTCACCCGGGACTTCGCGGAGATCTGGCGAGCGGCTGACAAGATCGTGTACTCCCGGACGCTTCCGACGCCATCGAGCGAGCGGACGCGCATCGAGCGCGATTTCGACCCGGCGGCGATCCGGCGGCTCAAGGGATCCTCGGACCGCGACCTCACCGTCGGCGGAGCCGGGCTTGCGGGCCAGGCGATGGCTGCGGGCCTGGTCGATGAATGCCACCTGTTCCTCGTCCCGATCGTCGTCGGCGGCGGAAAGCGCGCGCTGCCGGACGACGTTCGGGTTCCCCTCGAGCTCCTGGCCGAGCGCCGCTTCCGAGGCGGTGTCGTTCACCTGCGTTACCGGATACGCATCTGACCAAGGCCCTGGGCCGGTCCCGCAGCCCGCTTAAGGTCGCTCCAGGGCATCCAGGTCTCGCTCGGCGTAGAGCCGGTGCTCCCACTCCTCGTTGAGGATGCACAGCAGGCACTGCCGTACGGGAAAGCTCCTGGGCGGCGGCCAGCCGGGCCCCTCGACCGGCTCGGTGTGGCCGTCCAGCGACGCGTCGGTCAGACCGTCGATGACCTGGCGCACGGTGGCCATCCGGTCGCGGCGCAGCTCGAGCACCGCGTCGAGCGAGGGGCGTGCGGCGCGGTCGCGGGGCACCCCGGCAGTGTCAGGCATCTCGTCCCACGGCAGGCCCAGGGGGTCCCACGGGGACGGATCACCGAGGATCGCCCGCCTGATCCAGGAGTCGGTGGCGAACACCAGGTGCCGCAGCGTCTCGATGAACGACCACTCGCCGCCGACCGACTCGTGCAGCCGCTCGGGCGGCAGGCGACGGGCCCGGTCGACGGTGCCGCCCCAGAGCCGCTCGAGGATGTCCCACGCCTGGGCGAAGCCCGCCGGATCGGCCGGGCGCATCCTGGCCCGGTCGGGATACCGCCGGTTGAGCTCGGCGTCGATCAGGGGCCCGATGTCCACGCCGTTGACGGTCAGGTTCTCTATCTCGCCGTGGATATCGACGCCGACCAGCTCGACGCCGCGCATCACGACGCCGGTCAGGTCGACACCGCTGAACCGGGCCCCCGACAGGTCGACCGCACGGAGCTGCGCGCCGCTGAGGTCCGTGCGCTCGAAGCGGGCGTTACGCAGGTCGGCGCGAACGAAATCAGCCATGTGACGACGCTAGCCGAACGGGCTTCCATCCAGCTGGCGGGTCCTCGCCCACCCGGCCGTCGACGGCCTCGCGGAGCAGGTCGGCGTGCCCGGTGTGCCGGCCGTACTCCTCGATCAGGTCGCACACCAGGCGCCGCAGGCTGGCATGGCCGCCGTCCGGCCACGAAGCGTGGACGAGCTGATCGAGTCCGCCGTCGGCCAGCGCCGCGCCAAGCTTCGCGCGGGACCGTTCGACGGCGTCGTCCCACAGCGCGTACAGCTGCTCCGGGGTGTCCTCGGCGGCGGAGGTGAACTCCCAGTCACTACTCGCCAGATCCGCGTCGGTGGCGTCCCACGGCGCGCCGAGCGGCTCCCCGCGCAGCTTGGTGGTGAACATGTAGTCCTCGCACAGGGCCAGATGCTTGAGCAGGCCGCCGAGGGTCAGCGAGGAGGCGCCGACGCGGGTCTGCAGTCCGGTCGCGTCGAGATCGTCGGCCTTCCAGCGGAAGGTCGTGCGGAGCCGGTCGAGCGCACCGGTGAGGTGCTCGGCCTCGGTGCCGGCGACGGGCGGTTCCCATGGGTAGTCGATGTTCGTCATGGCACCACCGTAAATCTCAATCCGGACGATCCGCGTCCGCAACTGACGCACGGGGAAAATGAAGCGGCTGGCCAGCCTCCGGGCCAGCCGGGTCCTGCGGCCCGGTTCACAGGACATTCCCAGGAACTGAATTGCGCGGCTTGCCAACCTCCGTGCAACGAGCCGCGTCTGCATATCGGCACGAGTTAACGGAACAAGTGCAATTCCGGCCGCCTTGCGTTGTTCAGATCCAGCCGGTCGATAAGGAGCGATTTCGTGCGGAGATACCTGCTCGTACTAAGTTCGGCCGCTGCTGTCATGGCGCTCGGCATTCCGGCGGCTCAGGCCGGAACGGGCGGCGAGCCGACGCCGGCGGGCGTCGTCTCGGCCACGCCGCCGAGCACCCTTCCGCACCTCCCGGCCTCGACGTCCCAGGTCGAGCAGGTGCGCCAGATCGTGCAGTGCGGCGGCACGATGTACGCAGTCGGGACCTTCTCCTCGATCAGGAAAGGCAGCACCACGTACACCCGCAATAACATCTTCAGTTTCAGCGCCACGTCACCGTATACCGTGACCAGCTGGGCTCCTGACGTCGTCGGAACCTACGGGACGACATCGAACCCGAGCAACACGCTGAACACCATCGCGTTCGTGGGCGGCAACTGCGCCGATGCCTACATCGGCGGCCATTTCTCGTCCGTCAACGGCACGGCGGTGCAGAACATCGCCGAGATCAGCACCACCACCGGCAACGTCGTCACCGCTTTCGCGACCAAGGCATCGGGCGCGGTGGAGACCATGGTCGGTAGCGGCAATCATCTCGTGGTCGGCGGCCGCTTCACCGGCATCAACGGCGACACCACGGACCCGTACCTGGCCAGCCTCAGCCCGACCACCGGCAAGAGCGATGGCTTCCTGCACCTGAGCGTCTCGGGCAACTACCAGTTCCCCGGCGTGTCGTCGAATGCCACGCACGTCTACAGCCAGCAGCTCAGCCACAGCGGCAAGCTGGATCTTGTCGAAGGCGACTTCACCTCGGTCGGCGGCCAGGCCAGGCAGCAGGCGTTCATCATTGACGTCAGCGGCGCCAGCGCGGCGGTGACCGGCTGGAACGCACCTGAGCTCAACACCAACTGCGCGACGGTCGAGCCCTTCTACGTGCAGGACGGGGCGTGGAGCCCGGACGACTCGACCGTGTACTTCGGCACCACGGGCTACCACCCGAATGGCCTGCCGACCGGCAGCTTCCCGCGGTCCGGGCCGTGTGACGCCGCGCTCGCGTTCCCGTCCACCCCGACCGCGGTTAACGCCCGGTGGACCAATTACACCGGCTGTGACTCGCTGTACGCAGCCGCCGCCGACGCCAAGGGCGCCTACTTCGGCGGCCACGAGCGGTGGTCGATGAACCCGGTGGGCTGCGACTTCGAGGGGAGCGGTGCCTACACCGCGTCCGGCATGGAAGGGCTTGACCCCGCCAACGGGGCGCTGTACCTGAACTCGGGGGGCACCGCGGGCTACTACTCCCGCGACCGCGGGCTCGGCGCGGACTACATGATGACCACCGCGGCCGGCCTGTGGATCGCCAGCGACAACCTCGACCAGGCGCAGTACTGCGGCGGGATATCGACCTCGGGAATCTGCTTCCTGCCCTACAGCTGACGGTCGAGCGTCATCGGCCGGGGAAAGGCCGGCTACGGGCCGACGATGACGGTGTGACGGGTGGCCGACGCCACCTCCATGCCGAGCTCGGCATGGCGAGCGTGGACGCCCCGCGCCGCCGGCTGCCGCGCCGCCTCGGCGCTGTCCTCCTGGCGCTCCCAGGTGTCGATCATGATCAGCTCGCCCGGCGGGCCGGCATCGAGGACGCGGAAGTCGATGAAGCCGGCGTTGCCCTTGATGACGGGCAGCATCTCGGCTCGCAGGAACTCCACGACGTCCGCTCGCCGGGCTTCGGGGAAGGTGACACGGAGGATGGCGGCGTACATGTCACCAGCCTGCCACCTCCGCTGGCCGATCGGTCAGCATGCCGACATCCGGCACCTCCTGTCGCTCATGTCCGGACACCGACCTCAGGGCCGGCCCGGCCGTCGCAACCCGCCAGCGGGCTCACATCGCGAGTCTCGGTTCGGACGGCGGCCTGGCCGGGTCGTCCCTCGCGAGCATCAGCTGCCTGACTGATTGTTCAAGCAGCCGTTACCCCGGCCGCGGCCAGGAAAACAGCCTCGGCAGCTCGACCAGCGATGGCGCGAACACACGCGCGCGGATCAGGGGCCTGAAACGCAGGGCCAGCAGGGACTCGCGAGCCGGACCGAGCCCGCGAAAAAGTCGCCGAGTCAGCCTAGCGCCCGCGCCGGCAGCCTCGGTCTCGGAGGATCGGCCCGACGAAGGCGCCCATGGTGGTCGGGCGGACCGTCCCGTACTGGGCATCACGGCCGTAATCCTTGCCGTTCGTCATGTTCCCGAACTCCCAGACGCAACTGCCGCCGACCTTGGCCCGAGTCCAGAACGGGTAGAAGTGACCCGGCCCCTTGGGCGGCATGACGCAGCCGTGTCCCGTCGTCAGGTTGCACTTGGTGTTGAACTCCGTCGCGCTGGCGTCGGTCATGAACTGGAACCGCGGGTACGGGTGACCGCCCGAAGTCGGCTCGTGCTGGAGAAACGGCGAAGGGAACTTGGACGCCGTCGTCGCGTCGGGCCAGTCCGGGTAGTACCCGCTGCCGTCGTAGTCGAGGTCACCGATCGCGTCGTCGAATACATCGCACCCGGTCACCAGGTTGGGCGGCGCCGTTCCGCCGTGCGTGTCGCCGGCCCGGTAGCAGGGCGAGTCGTCGGGCTCGAAGACAGCCGGGGTGTCCTTGGTCTTCTCGTACGGACCCCGGCAGGTGGTGAAGGTGGTGTCCTTGACCCCGCTGATCTTGCCCTGGACGAACGTGCACGGCTCGAAGTGGCCGATCTCGAACTGATTGTTGATCATGTATGGACCGATGCCCCACGGGATGATGTTCTGAGCCCGCGCGGTCGAGTACTCCGGCTGGAAGTTGAAGGGCCGTCCCTTGCAGCTGAACGGGCTGGTGTTCATGAAGCCGTTGGCCGCCGACGCGATCATGAACCCGCTCTGGCCGGTCGTCCGGTCTGTTTCCCTGGCTTCCAGGGCATGACCGCCCGGGATCTTGGCGTCGAACATCCGTACCGTGATCTTGTCGCCCGGGTTCATCAGCAGCGTGCGCGAGTTGGGCGTCACCGTGGCCAGGTTGCTCAGCTGCGGGCTAGGCGGCCCGGTCGGTACGCCGTTGGTCTGGATGAACCCGAAGTTGACCGGCTCGATGCAGTTGTTGTTGCACGGCCCCGAGCCGTTGCCGGTGCACTCGAGGCTGTCGATGGTGAGCGCCGAGCACCAGTGCGTATTGTCACAGCTGATGTTGTCGGGGAACGGCGCGAATCCGGGCGGGTAGAACTGCAGCTCCACGAACGCGGCCCCGCCTCCCTGGAAGCGGCCGTGCGGGGCATTCGCGTCCGATCTCGGCTTGCATGGCGTCAGCGGCGCCGAGTTCGGGTCACAGACCGTTATCGACAGCCACGGCGCGATCGACAGCTCGAACCAGTGCGTGTTGTCGTGGCCCGGATTACTGACCGTGGGCTTGCCGAACGGGTCCCTCGGCAGGGTCTCGGCCATGGTGACATTGCTGCCCGAGCCGCGCCTGCCCGACAGGAACCGGACCGACGGCTCGTCGTGCCCGATGTAGTGCCCGTTCTCGTAAAAACGCCCGCCGTAGGGCCCGCGCGGATCGGCGCACATGAAGCCGTTCTTGACCGGGCGCTGGATCGGGCTGAGGCCGTTGCAGTCGAGCCCGCCGACGGCGCGCGGCTGGACGGCGGCCGGCCGCCCCGCGCTCGCCGTGCCGGTCGTGGCGGTGGCAGCGATGGTCTGCGCCCCGAGCGCGGCCACGACACCGACGGCCAGCGCCGCCGTCATAGTGAGCCGGTGAACCTTGCCGGAACCGCGCATCGCGATCTCCTTCAAGTGAGCCCGATCACGAAACCTTAGCCACTTCGGCGCCGGCCATCGCCGTAATTGGCGTGGACAGGCAATAACGGAATGATCGCAGCTTCATAACGGCCGTCTGCGCGGCAACTCGCCGCTAGGGAGCATTCTCCCCGGGCGCCGCCCGCGCGACCGAATACGGCTGGCCGCCGATGCCCCACTCGTCGGGACCCACCTCGTAGATAGCCACCCTGACCCGCTCGACCGGGGTGTCGAGCGAGGACGCCACGGCCTGCGATACGGCCGCGATCAGTGCGTGCTTCTGCTCGACGGTCCGCCCGCGCACCATTGTGACCTGGACGAAGGGCATCGGTACTCCTCAGCTAGCGGACCGGATTACCGGCAGGCGACCTCGATCGTTCCGAGCCGGTCGAACCTGGCCACGATCACGTCGCCCGGGGAGACGGGCACGGCCTCGGTCAGGGCACCGGACAGCACGACCTGCCCGGCACGCAGCCCGCGGCCCCGGGCGGCCAGCGCCCGGACCAGCCACGCCACGGAGGCCGCCGGATGGCCGAGCACCGCGGCGCCCGCCGCCGTCGCGACCAGCTCGCCGTTCTTCTCCAGCACCACCCCGGTCAGCCGGAGGTCCAGGCCCGCCGGATCGGTGGCCTGGCCGCCGAGGACGAAGCTGGCCCCCGAGGCGTTGTCGGCGACCACATCGGAGTGGGTGAAGGAGTAGCCGGCGAAGCGCGAGTCGAGCACGTCGATCGCCGGGTACACGGCGGCGGTCGCGGCCAGCACCTGCGAGGCCGTGATGTGCCGGCCTTCGAGATCGGCCCGCAGCAGGAACGCGATCTCCGGCTCGCACCGTGGCTGGATATACCGGGAGCATCGCAGCGGCTGGCCGACGTCGATGGCCATGTCGCCGGTCAGCCAGCCGTACAGCGGCTCGTCGACCTTCATCTGCCGTTGCTTCGCGACGCTCGTCAGTCCGAGCTTGGCGCCGACGACCGGCAGGCCCCTGGCGACACGGTCAGCGACCACGGCGTCCTGCACCTGATAGGCCGTCGCGACATCGAAGGGGCCGGCCGTGGTGGTCAGCGCCTCGATCCCGGCGCCCTTCTCGGCCGCCTCGATCAGGCGCGCCGCGAGCTCAGCGGGCTCGCTCATTGCGAGGCCTCCTGCCGCGCCGCGAGCTCGAGCGCGACGTCGATGATCATGTCCTCCTGGCCGCCGACCGCCTTGCGCCGGCCGAGCTCCAGCAAGATCTCGGCCTGTGAGACGCCGTAGCGCTCGGCCGCCCGCTCGGCGTGCAGCATAAACGAGCCGTAGACTCCGGCCAGGCCGAGCGTCAGCGCGGCCCGGTCCACGATCTGCGGCCGGCGCAGCGCGGGCCGGACGATCTCCTCGGCGACGTCCATCAGGGCCAGCGCCTCGATGCCGGTGTCGATCCCCATCTTCTGGCAGACGGTCACGAGGGTCTCGGTCGGGCAGTTGCCCGCGCCCGCTCCGGCGCCCGCCGTGCACGCGTCGATGTGCGTCGCGCCGGCCTCGAGCGCGGCCAGCGAGATCGCCACCGACAGCGACAGGTTCTCGTGCGCGTGCATGCCGACCGCGATGTCCAGCCCCTCGACCAGAGCCGTGATCCGCTCCCGTGCCTGCGGGACGGTCAGCGCGCCGGCCGAGTCCACGCAGTACACGATGTCGGCGCCGAAATCCTGCATCAGCCTGGCCTGCGCGAGCAGTTCTTCCGGAGCGAGCATGTGACTCATCATCAGGAAGCCGACCGCCTCCATGCCGAGCCGCTTGGCCATCCCGATGTGCTGCTCGGCGATGTCGGCCTCGGTGCAGTGGGTGGCCACCCGGGCCACGCTGACGCCGACCTCGCTGATCGCCTTCAGGTCCTCGGCCGTGCCGATCCCCGGCAGCAGCAGGCAGGCGATCCGCGCCTGCCTCGCGGTGGCCACGGCCGCGGAGATCAGCTTCATCTCATCGGTGCCCGAGAACCCGTAGTTGAACGAGGAGCCGCCGAGACCATCGCCGTGCGACACCTCGATCACCGGAACGCCGGCCGTGTCCAGCCCGGCGACGATCGCCGTCACCTGGTCGAGCGTGTACTGGTGCGCCACGGCGTGCGAGCCGTCGCGCAGCGTGGAGTCGGTGAGCCTGAACGGGGCGGTCACGCTGCCACCCCCGCCCCGGCTGGCTCCGGGGGACGACCCCTAGGACCCCCCCGCAGGTGCCCGGCCTTCGCCTCGCCCACCCGGACCGCGGCCGCGGTCATGATGTCCAGGTTCCCGGCGAAGGTCGGCAGGTAGTCACCGGCTCCGGCCACTTCCAGCAGCACCACGACGCGGTGCGGCACCAGGCCGCCCGGCGTGGCGAACGGGCCTTCCTCGATGACCGGGCGGTTCTTCAGCCGGTAGCCGGGGACGTAGCGGGCCACGTCGGCCACCATCTGCTCGACGGAGGCGAGCACCGCGTCGTGATCGCTCCCGTCGGGGAGCGCGCAGAACACCGTGTTGCGCATCAGGATCGGCGGATCGGCCGGGTTGAGGACGATGATCGCCTTGCCGATCGTCGCGCCGCCGATTTCCTCCAGGGCGCGGGCCGTCGTCCTGGTGAACTCGTCGATGTTCTGCCTGGTGCCCGGCCCAGCCGAGCGGGACGCGACGGTGGACACCATCTCCGCGTACGGCGTCGTAGCCGCCCGGCTCACGGCGGCGACGATCGGCACCGTCGCCTGGCCGCCGCAGGTGATCATGTTCACGTTCGGCGCGTCCAGATGCTCGCCGAGGTTGACCGTCGGGACGACCTTGGGCCCGCGCGCCGCCGGAGTCAGGTCGATCGCCGCGATGCCGAGACCGGCGAGCACCGGGGCGTTCCGCACGTGCACGTAGGCGCTGGTCGCGTCGAAAACCAGGTCGATCTCGGCGGCATGCTCGCGCACCCAGTCGAGCCCGGTGTGCGGCGCCTCGATACCCAGGGCCCTGGCTCGGGCGAGTCCGTCGCTGGCCGCGTCGATGCCGACCAGGGCGACCAGGTCGAGCGCGTCCGACCGGTTCAGCTTGATCATCAGGTCCGTGCCGATATTGCCCGATCCGATGATCGCGCACCGCACTGTCATCCGCGCCTCCTCGTGGCCCCGTCCATCACGCCGCCCGGGCGGCAGGTCGTCACGCGATCCGCATGCTGACCGGGCCGAGCCGGTCGAACTCGGCCCGGAAGCGCTGGCCGGGCGCGATATCGATGGCCGCATGCAGCGCTCCGGTCATGACGAACTGCCCGGCCCGCAGCGACTCGCCGAGGCCGGCCAGCGTCCGCACCAGCCAGGCTGTCGCGTTCAGCGGGCTGCCGAGCGCGGCCGCTCCCGCACCGGTCGCGATCACCTCGCCGTCCAGGCTGAACACCATCCCGGTCAGCCGCAGGTCCAGGCCGGCCGCCGGGACGACCGCCGAGCCGAGCACGATCGCACCGCTGCTGGCCAGGTCGGCGATAGTATCGGCGAGCTTGATCCGCCAGCCGCTGATCCGGCTGTCGACGATCTCGATCGCGGCGGTGGCGCCCGCCACCGCCCTGGCCACGTCGAGTGCCGTGCAGTCGGGCCCGGCCAGGTCGTCGCTGAGCACCAGCGCGATCTCGGCCTCCGCCTTGGGGTGGATGAACGCCCCGGCTCGCACCTGCGCGCCGTCCGGATGCACGTGCGAGGCGAGCACCGGCGCGAAGTCGGGAGTGTCGATGCCCAGCATCCGCTGCATCGGGCCGCTGGTCAGCCCGAGCTTGTAACCGACGACCCGGTCGCCGTCGGCGAGCAGCCTGGCCACCAGGTCACTCTGGACCCGGTACGCGTCGGTCACCGACATTTCGGCGTGGCGGTCGGTCAGCGGCTCGATCGGCACGCCGGAGCGCCTCGCGGCGTACAGCGCCGCGCCGAGCTCGGCGACTGCTGGATCGGACATCACGGTCAAGACGGTACCTCCCCGGTGCCAGCGAATTCACCCCCGGCCCCGATGTATTTTCGGCCGACGCCTAGGGCAGCCACCAGGTCTGGTTCTTGGCGTTCGCGCAGCGGGTGACAGTGACCGCAGTGCCCGCCGTCAGCTGGGGATCCGGCTCGGTCAGGCACTTGCCGTCGCCCGCGTTGCGGAGCTCGCCGCGGCCGAACGCCGTCCAGGTCTGTATCTTCTGCGTGGCGCACCGCCTGAGCACGACGCCGGAGGTCGCGGCGGACGCCGACGAGATCGTGGCGCAGACCGAACCCGACCTGAGCTTGCCGCCGCTGACGATCCACTGCTGCGTGCTCGCGCCGTCGCCGCAGTTGGCGATCTCGACCTTCGCGCCGACCGCCGACCTCGCCTGCACCAGGCACTCGCCGAGCAGCGCGCTGGTCACCGTGCCCGACGTGAGCCGCGTGACCGCCGTCTGCGCGGGGTCGATGAACTTGGGGTAGACATCCTGGTCATAGGAGGTCCACGGGGCGAAACTGGTGCCGCGTCCGGAGGCCAGGTAGGCGGTGGCCGCATTGCAGACCGGGTTGAACGCACATGCGTCGCTGACCGTCGACGCTGCCGTGTTGAGCTGCCACAGGCCGCGATCGTAAGACGTCGTTCCGGCCGGGCACCTGACCGGCTTGGCTGGGCCGAAGTCGCCGTGCCCGACCACCTGACCAGCCGCGTTGTCGCACACGTAGAGATTCGGGTCGCCCGTGCTCTCGGCCACGCAGATCGCGGCCGCGGTGACCAGGTCGCCGGCGAAGTAGCCGTTGTCCGCCCAGCCCGCCCGGGTCGCGTAGCGCACGCAGGTGCTCGATGCGGTCGCCGCCTGCGCGGCCGTGCGGGGCGCGATCCCGGGTACCGGCGCGATCATGACCGGCTGGTGCGCCGCGGTCACCGGGTCAGCGCCGGCTCCGCTGCCGCCGCGGGCGCTCGATGCGTAGGCCGGGACGGCGATGGCCAGCCCCGCGACCGCCACCGGCACGGCCACCTTCGCAAGCAGGGAGAATCTCGCACTTACTGCCTTGCGTCCGTATCCGCTCATTTACCAAAGATTAGTGCAAATGCCGATCCGGCCGCGTCAATTGCGTTATGGCCGCCGCCGCCCGGTCAGGCGCGCTCGAATTTGACCTCGTCGATGGGACCGACGTCGACGGAGGTGGCCAGCACCTCGGCGGCGATCCAGTCCCGGTAGCCGAGCAGCTCGGCGTCGGACGAGGGCAGCCATAGCGCGATCCGGTCCGATAGGCCGAGCCCAGCGTCCTTGCGCATCGTGTTGACCAGGTGGATCAGCTCGTAGACCCGGCCCTCGCGGCGCAGCTCGTCGTCGAGGGTAGTGTCGAGGGCCACCGTCACCCCGCCATCGGAGGTGACCGCCCACCCGGCCTTCTCCAGCCGCTCGACGATGACTTCGTCCGGCTCGAGCACATGTCCGAGCACCTCGAACCTGGCCCCGTCGAGTTCGCGGAACTCGCCCGCGTCGAGCGCCTTCTTCACCAGCGGCATCGCGCTGCCCAGGCGGGGCGCGAGGACGCGGAAGTTCGGCTTGACCCGCAGCCCGCTCGTCTCGATCCGCTCCCGCCTGACCTCCTTGACGCGCAGCTCATCGGCGATCTCAGCCAGGTAGTCCCCGATCCCGGAGGCGCCCTCGACCAGCAGCTGCCGCAGCGGCTGGCGCGTCTTCAGCCGGGCGTTCGCCCGCGCCCGGCGGCCAAGGTCGACGACCTGCCGCACCGCGGCCACGTTGGCGACCAGCTCGTCGTCGATGTGGCCGGCCTCCGGCCAGCCGGCCAGGAAGACCGATTCCGGCGCATCGGGGCACACCGGCACGACCAGTGACTGCCACATATGCTCGGCCAGGAACGGCGCCACGGGCGCGATCACCCTGATCGACTGCACCAGGCCGCTCCACAGCGTGCGCAGCGCCGACTCGTCGCTGTTCCAGAACCGGCGCCTGGACCGCCTGATGTACCAGTTCGACATGTCGTCCAGGTAGGACTCGAACGCGCGGGTCACATTCATGGTCAGGTAGTTCTCGTAACCTGCCGTCGCATCGGCCACCAGCCGCGCGGTACGGGCCAGCAGCCAGCGGTCGAGCAGCTGCATGCCGGGCCACGGATCGCCGCCGACCGCGTCCAGGTCATCCAGGCTGGGCGTGAAGGCTGAGGTGTTCGCGTAGCCGACCAGGAACGAGACGCTGTTCCACAAGGTGAGCAACCTGCGCTGGACCTCCTTGCCGGGGCCGAACCCGAACAGCAGGTTCTGGCTGGGCGGCTGCTGGCAGAACTGCCAGCGCATCACGTCGGCGCCCATCTTCGCGAACGCCTCGTCCGCGCTGATCGCGTTGCCCCACGAGCCGTGCATCTCGCGGCCCTGCTCGTCCAGCATCTTCTCGTAGCCGAGCACCTTGCGGTAGGGCGCCTGGCCGGTCAGCGTGACCGACATGAACAGCTGCGAGTAGAACCACAGCCTGATCTGCTCGCGCATCTCCGAGACCCAGTCGGCCGGGAACCATTCCTCCCAGTAGCCGTGATCCGGCAGGTCCGCGGTGGTCAGCCCCTTCGCCGCGCCGGTGGCGTAGCCCTCCTCGATGAACTTCGGGTTCTCCCAGCCCAGCGTCGAGAACGGGACGATTCCCGCGTCCAGCCAGACGTCGCCGACCTCGGCGATCCGCTGCACCTCGCGGTCGCATTCCGAGCACCGGATGCGGACCGCGTCGATCCACGGACGCCGCAGTTCCTTCAGCCCGGTCAGCGGCGTGGTCGCCCGCTCGGCGAGCTCGGCCCGGGACCCGATCACGTTCAGGTGCCCGCACGCGCAAGGGTAGAACGGCAGCGGCAGGCCGTAGTACCGGCGCCGGGAGATGTTCCAGTCCGACATGTTGACCAGCCAGTCGTCCATCCGGCTGCCCATGTAGGCGGGGGTCCACTCGACGCCACGGTTGGCCTCCCGCATCGGTTCCCTGATGTCGGTGACCGAGATGAACCAGTCGTCGGAGACGCGGAAGATCAGCGGGGTGTGGCACCGCCAGCACTCCGGATAACGGTGCGTGATGTGACCGGCCCGGACGAGCAGCGAGCGCTCGCCGAGTGACGCGACGATCCGGCCGGCCACCTCGGACGTGGAATGCCCAGCCAGCACGCCGTAGTCCGGGTAAAACCGGCCAGACTCATCTACCGGCGCCAGCACCGGCAAGCCGTGCGCCTTGCCGAGGTCGAAGTCCTCAGCACCGCAGCCTGGAGCGATGTGGACGATGCCGGTGCCGTCCTCCATCGAGACCTCGTCCCAGCCGACCACGCGGTGCTCGACCCCGGCGCCAGGGCCGAGGTGGTCGAACGGTCCGCGATAGCGCCAGCCGACCAGCGCCGACCCTGGCCGTACCGCGGTGAACTCCTCGCCTTCGCCGCGTTGCACGGCGATCCACTCTCCGTTGGCCCGCCTGCCGTATTCGGCGTCGGGCCGGACCGCCGCGGCCACGTTGGCGGGCAGTGTCCACGGCGTCGTCGTCCAGATAACCAGGGCCTCATCGGGCCGGTCGAGCAGCGGGAAGCGGACGTAGAGCGACGGGTCCGACCGGTCCACGTAGCTGCCGACCAGCTCGTGCGCCGAGATCGACGTCCCGCACCGCGGGCACCACTCGGTCGGCCGGTGCCCCATGTACAGCCAGCCGCGCTCCTGCACGACGCGGAGGAACTTCCAGATGTACTCGATGTTGGTGTCGGAGAAGGTGTAGTAGTCCTTGCCCCAGTCCATCCACTGGCCGAGCCGGACCGAGCCCTCGATCAGCGCGGCCGACGAGTTCTGCACCACCTCGCGGCACTTGGCCGCGAACGCCTCGAGCCCGTACTCCTCGATCTCGTGCTTGGAATTCAGGCCCAGCTCGCGCTCGACGCCGACTTCGATCCACAGGCCCTGGCAGTCGAATCCGTTCTGGTAGCGCTGGTCGAATCCCCGCATGGCCTTGTAGCGCTGGAAGGCGTCCTTAAGCGTCCGGCCCCAGGCGGTGTGCACGCCCAGAATCTTGTTCGCGGTGACCGGGCCGTCGGTGAAGCTGAACTTCGGGCCGCCGGCATTGCTGGCCCGGACCTTCGCGAAAATGTCCTGGCGATCCCAGAAATCGAGGATCGCGCGCTCCAGCGAATCAGCGTCTGGCTTGTCAGACAGGGCAGGGAACATGGGCCGGAGTCTATCGTTTCCGCGGGGCATGACCGGCCGGTGATGCGGCCCGCGCGGGCCTACCCGGTCAGCAGCAGGCCGCGCAGGTACGCCGCCTGGCCGGCGTGCTGAAGGTCGTCGGAGACCACGCTCACCAGCCGGACGCCGAGGGTGACCGGCGGATCCCAGTTCTTGTCCACGATCCGCTCCAGGTCGCCGTCGGTCAGCGTCTGCACGTACGTGAGCGAGTGCTGGTAGACGGCGTCGTGATAGCCGGTGAGCAGCTCGCCGGTCCGGACGCGCACCGCCGCCACGTCGTCGGGCCCCTGGCCGTAACCGTGCGCGGCGTCGTCGAAGGGCAGGTCGAATCGGCCGGCCCAGCCGCCGGCGGTCCAGGTCTGCTCGACCCCCGCCACCTCTGCGATGTGGTCGTCCTGGATCCTGGTCAGGTGCCAGATGAGCCACGCGATCGAGTTCGCCGTCGGCGTCGGCCGGTAGGCCAGCTGGTCGGCCGTCAGGTTGTCGGTCGCCTCGTGCACCACTTCCCTGACCCGGCCAAGCGCGTCGGCGAGCAGTTCGGCTGTCGTCATGGGGTACACCATCCCTCAGAGATCACCGTCGGATTTCGCACCTGTACCTGCATCAGATCACACGGACCGAGGACGGCCACATGACGCCCAGGCGCAGCAGCATCGAGATTAACCCGCTCTTCTCCCGGCCGGGTGAAGCCACCGAGCGGCCCAAGTACGCCCTGGCCGACGATTCGATGCTGCCGGAGACCGCCTACCAGGTCGTGCACGACGAGGCGATGCTAGACGGCAACGCCCGGCTGAACCTCGCGACCTTCGTCGGAACCTGGATGGATCCCGCCGCCGCAAGGCTGTACTCGGAGTCGTTCGACAAGAACATGATCGACAAGGACGAGTATCACGCCACGGCGGAGATCGAGGACCGCTGCTGGAGGATCCTGGCCAGGCTCTGGCACGCACCCGATCCGCACGCCGCCATCGGCACCTCGACGATCGGCTCGTCCGAGGCGTGCATGCTCGGCGGGCTCGCCCTCAAGCGCCGCTGGCAGCAGGCCAGGCGCGCGGCAGGCAAGCCCGCCGACCGGCCGAACCTGGTGATGAGCTCGGCCGTCCAGGTCTGCTGGGAAAAGTTCGCCAACTACTGGGACGTCGAGCCGCGGCTGGTGCCGATCACCGAGGAGCACAAGACCCTGGACGGCCACGACCTGGCCTCCTACGTCGACGAGAACACGATCGGCGTGGTCGCGATCATGGGCGTGACGTACACCGGCATGTACGAGCCGGTGCGGGAACTCGCCGCGGCGCTGGACCGGATCCAGGCCGAGACCGGGCTGGACATCCCGATCCACGTCGACGGCGCCTCCGGCGGATTCATCGCGCCGTTCCTGCAGCCGGAGCTCGAGTGGGATTTCCGGCTGGAGCGGGTGCACTCGATCAGCACGAGCGCGCACAAGTACGGCCTGGTCTACCCGGGTCTTGGCTGGGTGATCTGGCGATCGGCCGAGTACCTGCCCGAGGACCTCGTGTTCAAGGTCAGCTACCTGGGCGGGTCGATGCCTACCTTCGCGCTGAATTTCTCCCGGCCGGGTGCCCAGGTGCTGCTGCAGTACTACAACTTCCTGCGGCTCGGGCGCGACGGGTACCGGTCGGTGCAGCAGGCGTCGCAGGACGTGGCCACTCACCTGGCCGACGAGATCGTCAAGCTGGCCCCGTTCGAGTTGTGGGGCGACGGACCGGGCATCCCGGTGCTGGCCTGGCGGCTCAAGCACGGCTACACCGATAAGTGGGACCTGTACGACCTCGGCAATCAGCTCCGCCAGCAGGGCTGGCTGGTTCCCGCCTATCCGATGCCCGACGATCTGGCCTCCGTCACGGTGCAGCGCGTCGTGGTCCGCAACGGCCTGTCGATGGACCTCGCCGACAAGCTGCTCGATCAGATCGAGGCATCAGTGAAATACCTGGACGCGCTGGACGGCCCGCTGCCGCACGAGGGCCGGCCGACCATGCCGTTCCACCACTAAGCGCCGGGTTGCGCGGCTAGCCGGGCAGCACGCCGTCGCTGGTCAGCGGCAGCGATCGCAGCCGGCGGCCGGTCGCCTCGAAGATCGCGCCCGCGATCGCCGGCGCTACCGCGATCATCGGTGTCTCGCCCGCCCCGGCAGGCGGCAGGTCGGGGCGGTCAAGCAGGATGACCTCGACCGGAGGGATGTCGGCTAGTCGCGGCACCCGGTACGCGGAGAAAGCGCCGTTGGTGATCACCCCGTCGGTGAACCTGATCGCCTCGAACATCGCGCCGCCGAAGGCCATCACCGTGGCGCCCTCGATCTGGTTCCTGACCGTCTGCGGGTTGACCAGCGCACCGCAGTCATAGCCCGTGACCAGCCCGGTCACCCGGACCTGCCGTCCGCGCCCGATCACGACCTGCGCGGCAGTCACGACCCGGCCGTCTTTCTCCAGCCCGCAGGCGATGCCCACCCCGACACCCGGGATCCGGTCCCGGCCGGCCTCCCAGCCGATCTCCGCGGCGACGGCACGCAGCACCGCCGCCAGCCGGTCGTCGTCGAGGTTGCGCAGCCGGAACTCGACCGGGTCGATCCCGGACTTCTCCGCCAGCTCGTCGATCATCGACTCCCTGGCGAAGGTATTCGCCGTCGCCGCCAGCGCGCGGTAGGACGCCTGGGGGAGCGGGCTGTGCGCGGGCTGGTATTCCAGGCGCAGGTCGGCGACCTTGTAGGGGACGCCGATCCCGGCCGCACCGGAGTTCACGTTGCGGTGCGTCCAGCCGGAGAGCCGGCCGTCGGCGGTCACTCCGGCGGCGATGTCGATCACCGCCGCCGGCCGCAGCGTGCCGACGGTGAACTCCTCGGACCGGCTCCAGCCGACCCGCACCGGCCGGCCAGCCTGCCGGGCGAGGGTCGCCGCCTCGACCGAGATTCCGGCCGCGTGCTTGCCGCCGAACCCGCCGCCGGTGGCCGGGACGATTATCCGCACGTCGTGCTCGTCGAGCGCCAGCGCCGCCGCGACCTGAGCCCGGACCGGGAACGGGGTCTGCGTGCCCGTCCACACGGTCAGCCGGCCGCTGGCGTCCCAGGCGGCCAACGCGACCCTGGTCTCCATGGCGGCGGGGGAGATGTACGCGGTGGTATAGGTGGCCTCGCAGCGGATCGCGGCGCTCTCCAGCGCCGTGGCCGCCGACCCCTTCTGATGGTCGAACGGACCGCCCCACCGGCCGGGACCGCCTGCTGACGGGTGCTCGCGCAGGAACTCGGTCAGGCCAGAGTCGGACGGCGCGTCGGGCACGTCCCAGGCCGCGCCCGCTCGTAGCTCGGCGACCGCGGCCGTCGCGGCCTGCTGATCCGGGGCGACCACGCCGACGAGATCATCGGTCCGGACGACCAGCACGTCGGGCCGGCCGCTGAGCACGGCGGACTCGAGCGAGCGCAGCGTCGCGCCTGGTACCGGCGGCCGCAAGATGGCTCCGTGCCACATTCCTGACTGACTGAGATCGGAAACGAACCGGCGAGCGCCGGTCGCCGCGGCGGCGGTCCCTGGCGGCAGGTGCGGCTGTCCGGCCAGCTGCCAGTCGGCCGGGTCGGATAGCGCGGGCTCGCCGGTCACGATCTCGACCCGCCGCTCGGACGGCCGGACCGGCCGGACGGCCCGCGCGTAGGCGGCCGTCTTGCGCAGCGCGTCCCCGGCATCGGGCATCGACCGGCTGCCGAACGTACCCATGTCATACGGGCACAGGTCGGTGTCACCCATGGCCAGCCGCACCTGGTCAAGCGGGACGCCGAGTTCCTCGGCGACCAGCAGCCGCAGCGCCGTCCTGTTGTCCTGCCCGACGTCGACCTTCCCGGTGAACGCGATCACCTGGCCGTCAGCGTCGATGTGCAGCCACGCGGTGCTCGCGGTCGTCCAGACCCCCGGCTCTGGCTGCTTGTCCAGCGCCACGACCAGGCCGTCGCCGAGAATGGCGAACCAGTCCCGGTCCGTCGCGGGGGTCAGGTCCCACGGTCGCCGGGGCCGCAGCGGCGCCGCGCCGGGCAGCGGCGGTCCCCAGCGGTCGGCGTCGGCCCGCGATCCGGCGTCGGCCGCAGCGAGGGCGCCTGGCGGGCCGGCGGACGCGGTGGCGTCGCCGTTAGCCAGGGCCGCCGCCCGGTGCACCGCGCGGCGGATCCGCGGGTAGGTGCCGCACCGGCAGATCTGGCTGGCCAGGGCCGCGTCGATGGCCGCGTCGTTCGGCCGCGGGTCGCCGGCCAGCAGCGCGGCCGAGGTCAGGATCATGCCAGGGGTGCAGTAACCGCACTGTCCCGCGCATTCCAGCACGAACGACTGCTGCACCGGGTGCAGGCCCGCCTCGCCACCGGGCGCGAGACCCTCGATCGTGGTGATCGAGGTGCCGGCCACCGAGCCGGCGGTCCGCTGGCAGGACCGGACCGGCTCGCCGTCGACCAGGACGGTGCACGCGCCGCAGGCCCCTTCGCCGCACCCCGGCTTGGCCCCGGTCAGGCCGAGCTGGTCGCGGAGCGCCGACAGCAGCAGCGCCGATTCCGGCACGGACGCGCTGGCCCCGTTAACCGAGAAAGTGATCTGTCGTGCCATGTCACCATCCTTGCAGTACCGCTCATCAGCGCGGATGATGGCCGCGGCGTCGTGGCCCCGCCTCAGCCGCCGGCTATGGCGCCGATCACGAGCAGCGGCTCGCGGCCGCACCATACCGGCTCGGGCAGCGGGTAATCCGGCGCCTCGTGCGACAGGTCTTCCTTGCAGGCGAAGAACCGCACGAAGGCGCGCCGACGTCCGGTTCCGTGATCGCGGATGGTGCCGCGCAGGACCGGATAACGGGCCTCGAGCGCGTCCAGCGCCTCGCCCAGCGTCACCGGAGCGGTGCCGTCGGCCGGCAGGTCAAGGGCCACCTCCCCGCTCACGCCGGCCAGGGTCCGCAGGTGCGCGGGCAGCTCAACCCTGATCATGGCAGCGTCTGGACCTCCACCGAGAGCACCGACGGCAGGTCCCTGACGACGGCGGACCAGGTCTCGCCGCTGTCGGCTGACGCGTACACCTGCCCGCCGGTGGTGCCGAAGTAGACGCCGCACTCGTCGAGCGAGTCGATATCCATGGCGTCGCGCAGCACGTTGACGTAGCAGTTGTCCTGCGGCAGCCCGGCGGTCAGCGGCTCCCACTCGTTTCCGCCCATCCGGCTCCGGTACACCCGCAGCCGGCCGTCGGGCGGGAAGTGCAGCGAGTCGCTCGTGATCGGCACGACATAGACCGTCTCCGGCTCGTGCGCGTGCACGGCAATCGGGAACCCGAAGTCGGTCGGCAGGTCACCGCTGATCTCATACCAGTTCGCCCCGGCGTCGTCACTGCGCATGACATCCCAGTGCTTCTGCATGAACAGGACATCAGGCCGCTGCGGGTGCATCGCGATCCGGTGCACGCAGTGGCCGACCTCCGCGTCCTGGTCGGGCATGGTCTCCGATCGCAGGCCCTTAGTGACCGGCCGCCAGGTTTCGCCCGAGTCGTCGCTGCGGAACGCTCCCGCGGCCGAGATCGCCGCGAACATCCGACCCTCGTTGACCGGATCGAGCAGGATCGTGTGCAGGCACATGCCGCCCGCACCTGGTGCCCAGGATGACCCGGTGTCGTGATTGCGCAGGCCGGACAGCTCCCGCCAGCTCTGGCCCCCGTCGACGGACCGGAACAGGGCCGCGTCCTCGACTCCCGCGTAGACGGTGTCGGGATCGTGCAGCGACGGCTCGAGGTGCCAGACCCGGGCGAATTCCCACGGGTGCGGCGTGCCGTCGTACCACTGGTGCGTGCCGGGAACCCCGTCGTAGCTGAACTCATTGCCCACGGACTGCCAGCTCCGCCCGGCGTCGTCCGAGCGCTGGATCTGCTGGCCGAACCAGCCGGTCGACTGCGACACGTACAGCCGGTCAGGGTCCGCGGGGGAGCCCTTGAGGTGGTAGATCTCCCACCCGGCGAAATGCGGGCCGCTGACGTCCCACTTCTCGCGCTTGCCGTCTGACGTCAGCACGAAGGCACCCTTGCGCGTGCCGACGAGAACTCGTACTCCGGTCATCTCATCTCCCGTTGGTTCTTGCGCGAACCTCCAGAATGCCAGAGCGAGCTAGCGTCCGCCGCTGCCGTATCCGGAGTAGCCGTAGGGATCCATCGCGTAGGGATCAGCTCCCGCGTACCCGCTATTCTCCGGCACCGGGACCTGGTATCCGGGCGGATCGTACAGATCCGGCTGGTACTGCGGCTCCGGGTAACCAGCAGGCTGACCATGAGCCGATCCCGCGGCGTAGTCGCTGCCAAGCCCGGCCGCCGAACCCGGCAGCGGCGCCCCGGGAACCTGATACGCCGTGGTCTGGCCGACCGGAACCGGTGCGGAGTAGATGGGATGGCCCACCGCTGGCTGGCTGCCTGGCAGGCCCCCGCCGAAGCTCGGCTCCTGGCTGGCCGGATAGCCGCCCGCCAGGTAACCGGGCTCGGGCCGCAGGTGCGAGCCGGACGCCGGCCCCGAGCCGCCGTATCCCTGATAGCTGGCCGGCGGCTCGGCCGGGGCCGGGTAGCTCGCCGGGTCCGGCGGGAAGGCGTAGCTGCTGGTCGCCGCGGCCGGCTGCCCGCCGAGGCCCTGATCGGCCTGATAGCCGCCGGCTGGCGGGAGCGGGGGCTCGTAGCTGGCCGGACCGGGATAGCTGCCGCGGACGACGGTCTCGCCGCCGTAGCCGCCCTGACTCGCCGCGGCTGGCGGGTAGCTCTGTGCCGGGGTGCCGCCGGAGCCCTGGTAACTGCCTGGACCGTGGCCAGCGGGGGAGGCGTAGCCACCCGAATCCGCGGCTGAGTAGCCGGGCACCGGGCTGGCGAGCGCCGGGCTGGCGAGCGCGGGCCCGCTCGGCACCGGATAGCCACCGGAGGCGGCGGGGACCGAGTAACTCGCCGTCGTGCTGGCCGGGCCGGAGTAGGCGCCGGCCGGGTACCGGTCCGCGCTGGCCGCCGCCGGCACCTGGTAACTGCCAGGTACCGAACTGGTCGACGGCGCCCGGTAGGGCTCGGTTGCCGGAGCGGCGTAGTCGGCCGCCGCGCGCTCATAGTCGCGCGACGGGACGCCGTAACCCGAGATGCCCTCAGCCGGCCGCTGGTAACTGTGCGGCTGAGTCACGCCGTCGAGCCCGCGAGCCTGCTCGGCCCTGGGCACCGCCGGATAGGCCGGCTCACGGGGATCGGCGAGGTCACGAGCCCGGTGCGATCCGGTATCCGTGGTGCGGCTGGCCAGCGGCCGCTCATCGGCTTCCGGCGTCCTGCTCCGGCGGTACGACCGGCTGTCGTCGGCCTGGATCCGCGGGAAGGAGGGGCTCGTCAGCGGATCGTCGTCGGCCGGAGCGGAATGCCGGGCGGCGCCGACCGGAGCGGGCGGCGGCGGTACCGGCTGAAGCCGTTCGGTGCGGCCGGCGCTGGCGCGACGCGACCCGGTTCCGCTGAACTCCTCGCTCCGCTCGCTCACCTCGGGCTTACGGGTCACGGGCGGCACGATCGGCGAGTCCGGCCGGCGGACCGGATCGGGCTGGCGGATCTGGTCGGGCCGGCGAGCCGGGATGCCGGGCTGCTTGGCCCGTGATTCGCGGCCGGCCGATTCGCTGCGCTCTGGCCGTGCCCGCTCGGCTGGCTTCGCCGAGGTCAGCGGCTTGTCCGTGGTCAGCGGACGGTCCGAGGCAAGCTCCGCCCAGTAGTCGACGTCGGAGAGCTCGTCCCATTCGTTGCTTGGCCAGTCACCGTCGGCATCTTTCTTGCCGCGGCTCTGGCGGGGCGTCACCGGCGGCAGCAGCTCACCGCGGTCGTCGGCGGCGGCGCCGTTCTTGCGGCTGTCCGGCCTGGGACCAGGCGGCCTGACGTCCCGGCGGTCCCTTGCCTCGCGACCGTCTCGCCGGTCCCTGGGATCGCGGTCCTCGGCGCGGCCGGGCCGGTCTGCGCTGCCGCGGCCATCGTCGTCGAGGTCATAGTCCCGGCCCGCGGCTGGCATCCGGGTCGTCCGGCTGTCGTAGTCCGCCAGGCCGTGCTGACCGCTTCGGCCGGCCGGCGAGCGGCCAGACCGGGCACTGGCTGCGATCGGCTCGCTGATGTCGTCCGCACCGGGCCGGCCTGACCGGCCCGGACGCTGGTCCCGGGGCGGCAGCGATGCTCGCCCCGCCCGGCCGTTCTGGTCGATGTCCTCGCGCCAGCCACGGTCATCACCGCCGCGTCCGGCGGGCCGGTCAGAACCGCGGCCGGCGGCAGCCCGCACGGCGCCCGGACGCTCCCGGTGCCGTTCGTCGGGCAGGTCGTCGTCATGGAGCCGGCGAGTGCGGGACTGCTCGTGCGGAAGGTGGCTGCCACGGCTGCGCGAACGGCCGTTCTCAGCTGGAACGTCGTCGTCGAAGTCGTCCTCGTCGTCGGCGCGGAGATAACGCACCCCGCTGTAGACGACTATCGCAATCAGGGCGATCACGGCTGCCAAAATAATCAGCACGGTCTTGGGCATCGCACCATCCATCGCGGGCTTATGGCCGTTGGGTGACGCTCGCTAGGCCCGCGCGGCCATTACGCGAGCCTCCTTGCTACCGCGAGCGTCCTGGACTGATCAGAAGCCAGGTGATTCGTTAAATGTCAATTGTGGCGGAGCGCTATGGTCTGTGTCAGGAGATTCGAGAAGTTTAACCAGCTCTGTCTACTCTCAGTGATCTTCTCGCTACTGACCGGTCTTTGCCGTGAGCCGTCCCACGCCTATCACGTGCCTGGCGATGGCTGACCACGTCGCCCGAAGGCCAGAACCGTCGGGCAGCTTCAGCCAAGCGTTCAGCGCATATACCGTGAATCGATATGTATGTAGTTCGTTGTCCTCGGGGCACGGCGGATCGTAGCGAGCCGTCCCGGCACTATTCTGTCCCTGCCTGGCCCCCGGTGGCAGCCGGTTCTCCGCGATTGCGGTCGTGTTCGGGCTGATGTCGAAAACGATCCAGTAGACATACGGGGTAATCGGAGCCTGCCCGTCATCCACGACGACCGCGAACGACTTAGGCTGCTGCGACAGGGCGCCCGACCAGTACAGCGGCGGGCTCAGGCCCGCACCAGCGCAGGTGTACTGCGGGGGCAGCTGAACGTCGGTCCTGAACTCCGGACTCGTCAGGGTCATCGACCCCGGAGCGACCAGCTTCGATCCGCTCAGGCCGCCGAGCAGGCCGCATCCGCCGACCAGCGGGAGGAGGACCGCCAGGGCTGCCAGCCGCGCGAGCCCGCGCCAGCCTGGACACCATCTCCCGCGGAGGTAGTGACCCAACAGCTGTCCCCTTACCAGGCTCTGACCGCAACGCATCGCGTCGGATCATACGCGCGAGTCCCGGCTAGTCAGGCTGCCTGGAGTTGCCGAACATGATCTCGTCCCAGGACGGCACCGACGACCGGCGCGACCGGCCGCCCGAGGCACGCTTGGCCGGGCGCGCCGGAGCCGCTGGCGGAGCGTCGTCGGCCGCCGGCCGCTCCGCCGCGGCTGGCGCGGCGCTCCCGCCGTCCGGCTGCCCGGCGCCGACGGCGTCGCGGCCGGCCGTGGTCGGCTCAGGCGGGTCAGCGGCGGCGGTCGCTGACTCACGCGGCTCCCGGCCGACGGCCACGGTCCTGGCCGCGGGTACGGACGGGCCGTCACCCGCCGGTGCCGCGATCCGGGGCTGACCGGCGACGTGCGGCTGGCCGGAGATCGGGGGCTGGCCGGCGCCAGCGGCCACCACCTCGGCAGGCAGCGGCCGGGACGGATGCACGGCGCGCCCGGCCGAGCGGTCCGGCACCGGCCGCTGATCAGGCTGGTGCGAGCCCGCCACCCGCGATCCGATCGGCGTGACGGTAGCGGTGGCCGCGGCCCGCACGGCCGGGCGCGGCCCCGGCCAGTCGGCCTCGTTCAGGCAGAGCCGCATCGCCTCGTCGTCATCCGGCGTGACGTGCCTGCTCCTCGGGTCATACACCCACTCAGCCAGGTACATCCGGCCGGCGACCGTGTAGGCCAGCTGGATCTGCCAGTTGCCGTCCTGCCGCTTGCGCGAGTCCCAGTCGACCTCGTCGCTGCTGGCGCCGGCCTGCGACAGCCGCTCGGCCACGATCTCGCCCAGCCGCGGCCCTGGACCCGACTCGCCGCGGCCGCGGACGGTCGCCTGCTGCGCCTCCTTAGCCCGGAACTCCCGCTCGGCCAGCACCGGGCCCTCGAACCTGCGGATTCGGTCGATGGGCAGGCCAGCCAGATCAGCGATCTCCTCGGCCGTCTCGCCAGCACGGATCCGGTCCTGGATCTCCTTGGGTCGCAACGGACTCTCCACTTCGATCTCGTACTGAGCGAGCCGGGAGAACTGACCTCGCGCCACGGTCCTGAGCCGCTCATCGATGGGCAGCGCAAAGCGCCCGCTTCGGCCGGGAACCACGAGGACGGCGTAGCTGCCGTCCTCGCTCACTGCGACGAGTCGCAGCTCCTGCATCAGCGTCCCTTTCGCGCTGTCCTTTCGCACTGCCCCTCTCGGGCTGCCCGTTACCGAGGGCGAATGTCAATTCCTCCCCAGGACACGAGTCTGACTGGCCTGGACGCCAGTAGCCAGCACCCTCATCGGCATGTCCCGGAATTGCCCGCAGTTCTGCCCGCGGGTACGCAAGGCGGCCATGCCGTGCGCGGCCACGCCTGTGGCCAGCACTGATGGGCAGAGTATTCACCCTGGCCGGCCGGGGTCCGCTGAACCGCGATAATCGGCCCGGATCAGGCTGATCACGGGCTGATCAAGGAGCCGGGGGCGGGCTCTAGCTGCTGCGCTGGTCTACTACGCTCGCGGCCATGGACGTCGACGCCATCTTCCGCTCGCTCGGCCGCTTCAGCGTTCGGTTCCGCTGGTCCATGCTGCTGGCCTGGATCATTGCCGCCGTGGCGGCCGCGTCATTCCTGCCCAGCCTGTCGAGCGTCACCCAGAGCGACAACACCAAGTTCCTGCCGGCCAGTGCCCCCGTCGAGAAGGCCACCGCGCTGGCCGCGCCCTTCGGGACGGCTAACCTGCTGCCGATTCCGCTGGTTGCCGCCCGGCCGGGCGGCCCGCTGACCGCGGCCGACTCCGCCGCGCTCGCCGCTTTGCAGGCCAGGCTGAAGTCCGACCCGGCCGTGGTGCGGATCATCGATCTCGGGCAGTCGCCCGCCGCGCGGACCACCGGCCAGGCGAACGAGTTCGTCGTGCTCGTGCGCCAGCTCGGCGGCGACCCGAATGCCGCGACCAACCTCATCGACGGACTGCGAGCCAAGATCAGGCAGGCGCCGCTCCCGGCCGGCCTGCAGGCCCACCTGGCGGGCGCCTTCGCCGTTCAGGTCGACCAGCAGAAGGCGAACGGCAACCAGGGCGGTCAGATCGAGAAGTACTCCTCGCTGCTGATCATCGTGCTGCTGGTCCTCATCTTCCGCTCGCTGACGCTCGCGCTGGTCACCCTGGCGCCGGCCCTCATCTCCGTCATCATCTCCGGACCACTGGTCGCCGAGGCCGCCCAGCACGGTCTCAAGGTGTCGCCGATCGCCCAGTTCCTGATGATCGTCCTGGTGCTGGGCGCGGGGACGGACTACGGGCTCTTCCTGGTGTTCCGCGTGCGCGAGCAGCTTCGGGTGGCCAGGCATGACGGCGGCCCTGGGCCGTCGGTCTGGGCTGACCTGCGCGGTCCGCGCGAGCCCGCCCGGCAGGCGATTATCACCTCGATCACCAAGGTCGGGGAGTCGATCACGTTCTCCGCGGCCACCGTCGTCGCCGCGGTGCTCACCCTGCTGCTGGCCAGCTTCCCGTTCTACGCCGACCTGGGCATCCCGTTCGCGATCGCGATCGGCGTCACCCTGCTCGCCGCGCTGACGCTGCTGCCGGCCCTGCTGTCGATCAGGCTGTCGCTGCTCGGCGTCAAGCGCACCCTGTTCCAGCGCATGTTCGGCCGGCCGAAGCTGATTCCGTGGGACATCCAGGGCGCCGGCAAGCCCGGCCTGTGGGGCACGATCGCGGGCCGGATCGTCAGGCACCCGCTGCCGACGCTGCTAGCCGGCCTGGTCGTCTTCGGCGCCCTGGCCATCGGGGTGACCGGCTACAAGGCGGCGGGCTTCGGCGGCAGCACGACCCCGCCGGCCGGCACAGACTCGGCCGCCGGCCAGGCGCTGCTGACGAGGTACTTCCCGCAGTCGACGGCCAACCCGACCAGCCTGATCTTCAGGTTCAGCCAGCCGGTGTGGACCGATCCGGCCGTGCTGGCCACGGGCACCGCCGAGCTCAGGGCCAGCCCGCTCTTCACGACGGTGACCGGGCCGCTGAACCCGGTGGGAATAACCTTCACGCCCGCCCAGTACGCGGCGCTGCACGCGGCGCTCGGGCCGGCCAAGAGCCTGCCGCCCGTGCCGCCGGCCGGCGGGAAGATTCCGCCCGGCGCCTACCAGCTGTACCGGGCGACCGGAAACTACGTCAGCGCCGACGGCCGGACGGTGCAGTTCTCGGTCGGGCTCAAGGCCGGCAACCCCGGCAACACTCCGGCGCTAAACGCGGTCCCGGCGATCCGGGCCGAGACCACCCGGGTGGCCGCGTCGATGCACGCGACGGACTCGGGCGTGGCGGGCCAGGCTCCCGCGCTGCACGACATCAGCGCGGTCTCGAACGGTGACCTCAAGAAGATCATCCCGATCGCGATCCTGGTCATCGGCCTGCTGCTGGCCATCGTGCTGCGCAGCCTGATCGCGCCGTTCTACCTGATCATCTCGGTCGGCATCTCCTACCTGGCCGCGCTCGGCCTGGCGGCGATCCTGTTCATCAACCTCGGCCACGCCGGCGGCCTGGTGTTCTTCCTGCCGTTCCTGATGTTCATCTTCCTGCTGGCCCTCGGCGAGGATTACAACATCCTGGTCATGACCAGGATCAGGGAGGAAGCACACAAGCTGCCGCTGCGCGATGCGGTATCCCGCGCGCTGGCGGTCACCGGCACCACCGTCACCTCGGCCGGCCTGGTGCTGGCCGGGTCGTTCCTGGTCCTCGGCATCGTCTCCGGCGGCGGGTCGGGCGGCACCCAGATCCGCGACATCGGGTTCGCGCTGGCGCTCGGCATCCTGATGGACACGTTCCTGGTCCGGACCCTGCTCGTGCCGTCCACGGTGGTGCTGCTCGGTCGCTGGAACTGGTGGCCGTCCACGATCACCGTCGACCAGCCCGACGTTCCGGCCGGCGAATCAGAGGCGCTCGCCGAGCCGGCTGATCACGTCGGCTAGGCCGCCTTGATCAGCGTCGTGATGCCGGTCTACGGCGTCCGCGCGTACCTGACCGAATGCCTGGACTCGATCCTCGGACCGTCCGGCGCGGCGCCTGCTGACGCGGACCGGCCCGGCCCACCCGCGGTCGAGGTGATCGCGGTCGACGACGCGTCCCCGGACGGATGCGGGGCGCTGCTCGACGAGCGGGCCCGGGCCGACCGCCGGCTGACGGTCATTCACCTGGCCGAAAGCCGCGGGCCGGGCCACGCCAGGAACGTCGGCCTGGCCCGGGCGGCCGGCCGCTACGTGTGGTTCGTCGACGCGGATGACCTGGTCACGCCGGGTGCGCTCGAGGCGATCGGGGCGCGGCTGGCGGCCGATCAGCCGGACGTCCTGCTGATCGACTACGCGGAGCGTTATCCGGACGGCCGGACCCGGGCCAGTTCCGGCGGACCGCTGCTGCGGTCGGCCCCGGCGGGCACGTTCTCGCTGGCCGACGCACCGCAGCTGATCGGCCTCACGATGACCGCCTGGAGCAGGCTGCTGCGGCGGGAGTTCCTGCTCGGGCTCGGCGAGCCGTTCAGGCCCGGCATCCACGAGGACATCCCGGTCAGCTGCGCTGCTCTGTTCGCGGGCCGGCTGAGCGCGCTTGAGCAGGTCTGTTACTCCTACCGGCGGTCACGGCCCGGCTCGTTCATGGCCACGACGAGCAGCGGACACTGGGCCGTGTTCAGCGCTTACGACGAGGTCCTCGGCATGCTGGCCAAGCTGGCCAGCGCCGCCGACCCGGTCGCCACGCCCGCCGTCCGGTCGGCCGTCTTCGAGCGCGCGATCGGGCACTACGCCTCCGTCCTGCAGACCGCCGGTCCCGGCATCGGACCGGTCGGGCGCGCCGGGCTGGTGCCGCGGTCCGAGCGGAGGCGCTTCTTCGACCGGATGCACGCGGATTTCGTCCGCTACCGGCCGCCGGGGTACCGCGTCCCGGCCGGCGCCCGGGGCGCCAAGCTCCGGCTGATCGAGCGAGACGCGTACTGGACCTACGAGCTGCTCGAGCCGGTCAACAAGGTGCGGGTCGCGGCCCGGCGGCTGGTCTCCCGCTCCATATTTGACCGGTAAATCGGCTCTGCGCCGGTTCCCGGATTTTGGCAGCCCGGCGGCGCGCGTCGGTTAGATTGGCCATGGGCTGAGCCACGGGTCCCTGGTTTCCCGACCGGCGGGCGCGCGGCTGCGGGAGCTGCCGCTTGCGGTAGCCACCGGCTGACCAGCCGTGCCCCGCTGCGTCAGCAGGTGCTGGGGGAGCCAGGTCCTCGGAAGCGATTTCGACCGGAGGGTTGTGGCGAATGCGGCACATCACTGGTTTCTTTCTTGCCCTGGCCATGTCGGCGGCACTGTTCTTCGGCGGCGGCTGGGGCATCGCCAGGTTCTCCGCCCTGGCGGCGGGCCAGGGCCTGCGCAGCGCGAGTGCCATGACGGACCCGCACAACGTGCTGCCGCTGGCGGCCCTGCTCGCAACCGGGCTCCTGCTCGGCATCCTGCTGGCCGTGCGCCGGATCTCAGCGCTCGCCACCGGGCTGCCCGGGCTCGTCCTGCTCGGCTGGTCGGCGTACCTGCTCACGCGCGGCCAGCACGCACTGCGCTGGGTCCCGATGCCGGGCAGCCACTTCGCGGCGGGCTTCACCCCGATGCTGTCCAGCGGCGTGCTGGCGCTGCTCGGCGCGGGCATGATCATCCCCCTGTTCATGCCGTCGAGGTGGCGCAGCGGCGCGTCGGAGGTCGAGGAGTACGAGGACGACGACGACTTCTCGGTCACGTCCGCACTGGGCCTGGTCCCGTAGCGCCGCCGAAGTCGACGTTCCTGGTCTCGACCGTCCCGGCTGACCGCCCGGGCGCCGTCTGGTATGTCCAGTACAGGTTCGTATGCGCGATCACCTGGTCCGGTGGCGGCGCCCCCCAGGACGTCTGATCCTCCGTCGTGTGGGCGTCGCTGACCAGGATGGTGTCGTACCCCCGGACGAACGCGCCGTGCAGCGTCGAGCGGATGCACGCGTCGGTCTGCGCGCCCACGACGACGAGCCGGCCGACGGCCAGGCCCGACAGCACGGTCTCCAGGGTGGTGTCCTCGAAGGAGTCGCCGTAGCTCTTCTCGACGAGCGGCTCGGCGTCACCGGGCGCGAGCTCGGGGACGATCCGCCAGCCGTCGCTTCCCTTCGCGAGCTGCTCGTCGCAGTGCTGGACCCAGACCACCGGGACGCGCTCCCGCCGCGCCCTCTCGACCAGGCCGGCGACGTTCGCGACGACCGTTTCGCGCTGGTGAGCCCCATGGACAACGCCGTTCTGCACGTCGATGACGAGGAGCGCGGTGTGCGGCCGGCTGGCGAGCGTGGACATCGTCTTCCCCTAACTACGCTGGATTCCGCTGTCCGTCCACGCTAGACCCAGGCACCGACAACGGGACGGGACGATCCTGCGATCGCCCCGTCCCGGTCGCCTGACGTCAGTGGTGCGCGGCCGCGAACTGGTCGGCTTCGGTCGAGCCCGCGAGCGCCGTGGTCGACGCGTCCGGGTTGATCGCCGAGGTCACCAGGTCGAAGTAACCGGTGCCGACCTCGCGCTGGTGCCGCGTCGCCGTATAGCCCTCGGCCTCGGCGGCGAACTCGGCGTCCTGCAGGCGGACGTACGCCGACATGCCCTCATCCGCGTAGCCACGGGCCAGGCTGAACATCGAGTGGTTCAGCGCGTGGAAGCCGGCCAGGGTGATGAACTGGAACTTGTACCCCATGGCGGCCAGCTCGCGCTGGAACTTGGCGATCGTCGCGTCGTCCAGGTTCGCGCGCCAGTTGAACGACGGCGAGCAGTTGTAGGCGAGCATCTGGTCCGGGTACACCGAGTGGATCGCGTCGGCGAACTCGGCCGCGACCGACAGGTCGGGGGTCGAGGTCTCCATCCACAGCAGGTCCGCGTACGGCGCGTACGACAGGCCGCGGGCGATGCACGAGCCGATCCCGCCGCGCACCCGGTAGAAGCCCTCCGCGGTCCGCTCGCCGGTGACGAACGGCTGGTCCCGCTCGTCGATGTCGCTGGTCAGCAGCGTCGCGGCCTGCGCATCGGTCCTGGCGACCACGATCGAGGGCACGCCGCAGACATCGGCCGCCAGCCGCGCGGCGCTAAGCGTCTTGATGTGCTGCCCGGTCGGGATCAGCACCTTGCCGCCCAGGTGGCCGCACTTCTTCTCCGAGGCGAGCTGGTCCTCCCAGTGCACCCCGGCGGCTCCGGCCGCGATCATTGACTTCATCAGCTCGAACGCGTTCAGGACGCCGCCGAAGCCGGCCTCCGCGTCAGCCACGATCGGCGCCAGCCAGTGCGGGGCGTCCTGGTTACCCGACTCGGCCCAGGTGATCTGGTCGGCGCGCAGCAGGGCGTTGTTAATCCGCCGGACCACCTGCGGTACCGAGTTGACCGGATACAAGCTCTGGTCCGGGTACGTCTGCCCGGCCAGGTTGGCATCGGCGGCGACCTGCCAGCCCGAGAGATAAATGGCCTTCAGCCCGGCCTTAACCTGCTGCACTGCCTGGTTGCCGGTCAGCGCGCCCAGCGAGTTCACGTAATCCTCGCTGTGCAGCAGCGACCACAGCCGTTCGGCTCCGAGCCGGGCCAGCGTGTGCTCCTCCTGGACCGAGCCGCGCAGCCGGATCACGTCAGCGGCCGTGAAGGTCCGCTCCGTCCCGTCCCAGCGCGGGTCCGCGGCCCAGCTCTGCTGCAGCCGGGCAACCTGGTCGTCAAAGCTCGTGGCGGGCCGACCCGCGCTTGCGTTCTGCGAGCCCTCGAGGCGACGATTGTTCACTGAACCTCCTGATGCTGCCGTCCCCGGGTGTTGATCACAGCTTCGCTGCGGGGTGCCCGCAGCGGTAGGGAGCTACGTCGTAAATATTTCTAGATCTTCGGTTAACATGAAGATGTGTCAACTTTCACCGAGAAAGAATTCTCAAGTTTGCCGGTAGGCGACCTTGACCTCGTTCTCTTCGGTCAGCGCCTGCGCCACGTCCGGCGCAGCAGGGGACTGACCCTGGCCGAGCTCGGCGAGCGCGTCGGCCGCGCGCCCTCGGTGCTGTCGCTGCTGGAGAACGGCCGCCGTGAGCCCAAGCTCTCCCTGATCGAGGCGCTGGCGAACGCGCTCGGGGTGACTTCGGACGAGCTGATGCGCCGCGAGGCGCCCAGCCGGCGCGCGCAGCTCGAGATCGCGCTCTCCGATGCCCAGCGCGACCCGGTCTACGCCGCTCTCGGCCTGCCCTACCTGCGGCCCGGCCCGCGGGTGCCGAGCGAGGTGATCGAGCACGTACTTGCGCTGTTCGAGGAGCTGCGCAGGCAGCAGGTCAAGCCGACCGCCACGCCGGAGGAGGCCAGGGCGGCCAACGCCGGCCTGCGCGCGATGATGCGCGACCGGGGCAATTACTTCGCCGACATCGAGCAGGCCGCGGCCCGGGCGCTGCAGCCGGTGGCCTATTCTGGCGGAGCGCTGTCCCAGGGCACGCTGCTCTCGGTGGTGTCGCACCACGGATTTTCTGTCCGCTATGTCCAGGACCTGCCGCGCTCGGCGCGCTCGGTCACCGACCTCCGGAACCGGCGGATCTACCTGCGCCAGGAGTCGCTTGGCATGCACACTCCGCGGGCGGTGTTGTTGCAAACCCTCGGACATTTCGTCCTCGGGCACAGTGCCCCTGAAGACTTCGCCGAGTTCCTGCGGCAGCGGGTGGAGGCCAACTACTTCGCGGCCGCCGTCCTCGTGCCCGAGCAGGCCGCGGTGACGTTCCTGGCGCAGGCCAAGGAGAACCGGAGCCTGTCCGTCGAGGACATGCGCGACGTATTCTCCGTCTCGTACGAGATGGCGGCGCACCGCTTCACCAACCTGGCCACCCATCACCTCGGCATGGCCTGCCACTTCGTCAAGAACGACTCGGGCGGGATCATCTACAAGGCGTACGAGAACGACGGCGTGATCTTCCCGGCCGACGCCGGCGGGGCGATCGAGGGCCAGCGGATGTGCCGGCTGTGGTCGGGACGGCAGATCTTCGCCGCGGCCGACCGGTTCAGCCCGCACTGCCAGTACTCCGACACCCCGTCCGGCACCTACTGGTGCGTGGCGTCCGTCGACCCTGGCAGCGAGCGCGGCTTTTCGATCACGCTGGGCGTCCCGTTCGACGACGCGCAGTGGTTCCGCGGCCGGGAGACGACCAAGCGCACGAGGTCGATGTGCCCTGACCCGTCCTGCTGCCAGCGCCCGCCGGCCAGGCTGGCGGCCCGCTGGGACGGGATGGCCTGGCCGTCCGCACGGGCCCACTCGCACATCTTGTCGGCGCTCCCGTCCGGCAGCTTCCCTGGCGTGGACGAAGCCGACGTCTACACCTTCCTGGATCGCCACGATCAGGACTAGCGCCCGTACCGCGGGGCCGGGAGCTCAGCCGAAGCGGGGCGGCCGCTTCTCGCGCAGCGCGGCCGCGCCCTCGACCACGTCGGGACCCATGAACGTGAGCATCTCGTAGGCGGCCGACTGGTCGAAGATCGGCCCGGCGGTGCGCAGCCAGCTGTTCAGCGCCCGCTTGGTCAGCCTGATCGCGAGCTGCGATCCGGTGGCCAGCGTGTCGGCGACCCGCAGCGCCTCACCGAGCACCTCAGCGCGCGGCAGCACCTTGCTGACCAGGCCGATCCGCTCGGCCTCGACGCCGTCGACCATCTCGCCGGTCAGCAGGTGGTACCGGGCCTTCGCCATGCCGCAGAGCAGCGGCCAGATGATCGCCGCATGGTCACCGGCGGCCGCGCCCAGCTTCACGTGGCCGTCGCCGAGCCGGGCGTCCTCGGCGCAGATGCTGATGTCGGCGAGCAGCGCGACGACCAGGCCGGCGCCGACGGCCACGCCGTTGATCGCCGACACGACCGGCTTATCGCAGTTGATCATGTTGTAGACCAGGTCACTCATCTCGCTCAGCATGTGCGAGGTCTTCGCGTAGTCCCCGGCCATCCGCTGCACCATGGCCAGATCACCGCCGGCCGAGAACGCCTTCCCGGCCCCCGTGATCACCGCCACCCTGGTCTCGTCGTCGCGGGCGACATCGGCCCAGACCCTGGACAGCTGGCTGTGCATCTCCTCGTCGGCCGCGTTGTAGACCTCGGGCCGGTTCATCGTGATCAGGAGCACGCCGTGGTCGCGCCGCTCCACGAGCAGGTGGTGGTAGCTGCCGTAATCCATGCCGGTTGCGGCTCCTCGGTCGGTCGGTCAGGGCTGAGCTTGGATGATGGAATGATGACACGCCCTCGAGGAGCACCTGGACCGGCCAGTGCCGATTGACTATGACGAGATCCGCGCGGAGAACATCGCCCGCTACGGCTGGGACACGGCCGTGCTCGAATTGCTCGGCCACCTCTACAGCGAGCGCACGCACTTCATCTTCGAGCTGATCCAGAACGCTGAGGACGCCGGCGCCACCGAGCTGGCGTTCGAGCTGTTCGCCGACCGGCTCGAGGTCAGGCACGACGGCCGGCCGTTCACGGCCGCCGATGTCCGGGGCATCTGCGGAGTGGGCCAGGGCACGAAGGAGTCGGACCTCGGCCAGATCGGCAAGTTCGGCATCGGCTTCAAGTCGGTCTACGCGTACACCGAGAATCCCCGGATCTACAGCGCCGGGGAGAACTTCCGGATCGAGAAGTATGTTCGGCCGCATCCCGTCACGTCCGGGGCCATGGCCGGGGACCTGACCCTCTTCGTGTTCCCCTTCGACCGGCCCGATGTCACGCCCGCGCTCGCCGCGGGGGAGATCGCGCAGGCGCTGAGCGCGATCGACGTCGAGACCCTGCTCTTCCTGCGCGGCATCGAGCGCCTGAGCACGGGCGGCGTCCAGACCGCCGGCACCGTGCTCGAGCGACGGTCAGCCCCCCGTGACCGCTCCGGCCGTCATGTCGTGCTGACCAGGCGGCAAGCTGACCGCCGCAGCACGGAGGACTGGCTCGTCTGGCACCGGGACCTCGACCCGGCCGGCCAGCCGGGACGCCGGGTCGAGATCGCCTTCATGGCCAGGCCCGATATCGATGCCCGCCGGCTGGTCAGGCGCGAGAGATCGCCGCTCGTCGTGTTCTTCCCCACCCAGAAGGAGACCTTCCTCGGCTTCCTGATCCAGGGCCCGTACCGGACGACGCCGGCCAGGGACAACATTCCCGAGCACGACCCGTGGAACCAGGCCCTGGTCGGCGAGACCGCGAGCCTGCTGGCCGCGGTGCTGGCGGAGCTTCGCGACGAAGGCCTGCTGACAACCGACATCCTGCAGGCGCTGCCACTCGACGTCGCCCGGTTCGCGCCGGACGCGATGCTCCGCCCGCTCTTCGACGCGGCCCGCGGCGGCCTGGCCACCGGCGAGCTCATCCCGACCTCGGCGGGCGGCTATCGCAGTGCCGCGGGGGTCAGGCTGGCCAGGCAGGACGGCCTGCGCGAGCTGCTGACTCGCGATCAGCTCGGCGAGCTATGCGGGGCGCCCGGCCCGCTGGACTTCGCCGACGGCTCCGTCACCGAGACCGGCACCCCCGTGCTGTGGCAGTACCTGCGGGAGCAGGTCGGCATCAACGAGGTGACGGCGCAGGACGTGATCGCCGGGGCCACCGCCGGCTTCCTCGCCGCCCAGTCCGATGAGTGGATCGGGCGCCTGTACCGGTTCCTCTACCACCACCCGGACCTCTGGCGAGAGCCGGGCCACCCCGGCGAGCAGCCGGGCCCGGCCAGAGCCGCGCCCATCATCCGGCTGGAAGACGGCTCGCACGTGGCGCCGTTCGACGCCAGCGGCCGTGCGGCCGTTTACCTGCCGGCCGCGGCGCCGACCGAGCTCGCCACCGTCCGGCGCCCGGTCGCCGCCGCGCCGGACGCCGTGCCGTTCCTCAAAGCGCTGGGGCTCGGCGAGCCGGACATCGTGGCCGAGGTCCTCGACCGCGTGCTTCCCCGGTACCGCGAGGCCGGCGTCACGACGCTGGACGCGGCCCAGCGCGAGGCCGACCTCGAGCTCGTCGCCCGCGCCCTGGCGCAGGCGCCGCTGGCCGGGCGAGACCGGCTGCTCGAGCAGCTCCGCGAGACCGCGTTCCTGGTCGGGGAGAACGCGGCGACGGGCGAGCAGCGCCTGATGCGGCCGGGCGAGCTGTACCTGCGGACCCAGACGCTGGAGATCTATTTCGACGGCAACCCTGAGGCGTGGCTCGCCGACGACGCCTACGGCCCGTGGCTGGCCCAGCTGCGGGGGATGGGAGTGCCGGATCAGGTGCGGCTGGATGCACGGCAGGCGGATCCGGACGGGTACGTCATCGTGGTCGAGGAGTTCGCCAGGAACGAGCGCGGGATCGCGGGTTTCGACCCCGGGGCGACGCTCGACGGCCTGGAGTACGCGCTCAGTCACCCGACGGCCGCCCGGTCGGAATACATCTGGAACGTCCTGCTCGTCCCGCGCAGCCACCTGATCGCCGGCGTCGTCGAGAAGTCACCGCGGCGGCAGTACGCCGATGCCAGCCGCGACGCCGTGCGCTCGCCGATCGGCGAGCTGGCGTCGGCCGCCGCCTGGCTGCCGGCCCCGGACGGCAGCTTCCGCCGCCCGGCCGACCTCGACGTCACCGGCCTCCCGCCGTCCTACCAGCGGGACGACGCCCTGGCGGAGGCCCTCGGGATGACCCAGCCGGTGGTCGACGAGGCGAACCGGCAGCTTGGCTTCCCGCCTGACTTCCTGCGCCGCCTGAGCCTGCATCCTGACCTGGTGGCGAGCATCGAGCGGGAACTCGCGTCCCGGGCCGCTGCGGGTCATACTACTGTTGAGTAACTTAGCGAGCGCGGCGAGGAGTATCCCCATGAGCGAGGAGCCCGGCGGCGGCTTCACCCTTGACCTGTCCGACGATGTGCGCGAGATGCGCGACTGGGTGCACGAGTTCGCGCTTAGCGTGATGCGGCCCGCGGCGGCGGAATGGGATGAGCGCGAGGAGACGCCGTGGCCGATCCTGGAAGAGGCGTCCAAGGTCGGGCTGTACTCGCTCGACTTTTTCGGCGGCCAGTGGCTCGAGCCGACCGGACTCGGCACTCCGGTCGCCTTCGAGGAGATCTTCTGGGGCGACGCCGGGATCGGCCTGGCGCTGACCGGAAGCTGCCTGGCGGCCGTGGCGGTCGGCAGCAGCGGCACGGCCGAGCAAATCGGCGAGTGGCTGCCGCAGATGTTCGGCAGCCCGGGCGACGTCAAGCTGGGCGCCTTCTGCTCCTCCGAGCCCGACGCCGGCAGTGACGTCGGCGCGATCAGGACCAGGGCGGTCTACTCCGAGGCGACCGACGAGTGGGTGCTGAACGGCACCAAGGCGTGGGCCACCAACGGCGGCATCGCGGACGTGCACGTCGTGGTCGCGTCCGTGGAGCCGGCGCTCGGCAGCCGGGGCCAGGCCAGCTTCATCGTCCCGCCGGGCACCAGGGGCCTGTCCCAGGGGCAGAAGTTCCGCAAGCACGGGGTCAGGGCCTCGCACACGGCCGAGGTGGTGCTCGACGACGTCCGCGTGCCCGGCCGGTGCCTGGTCGGCGGCAAGGACAAGCTCGATGCCCGGCTGGCCAGGCTGGCCGGCGGCCAGGCGGCCGGCGAGCAGGCCGCGATGAAGACGTTCGAGGCGTCCCGGCCGACGGTCGCCGCGATGGCGGTCGGCGTCGGCCGGGCCGCGTTCGAGTACGCCAGGGACTACGCCACCCAGCGGGTGCAGTTCGGCCGGCCGGTCGGCCAGAACCAGGGGATCGCGTTCATGCTCGCCGACATGCAGGCAGCGGTGGACGCCGCGCGGCTGCTGACCTGGCGGGCGGCCTGGATGGCCAGGCAGGGCCGCAAGTTCACCAGGGCCGAGGGCTCGGTCTCCAAGCTGGTAGCGGCGGAGACCGCGGTGCGGGTCACCGAGCAGGCCATCCAGATCCTCGGCGGCAACGGCTACACCAGGGATTACCCGGTCGAGCGCATGCACAGGGACGCGAAGATCTTCACGATCTTCGAGGGGACGTCGGAGATCCAGCGGCTGATCATCGGGCGGGCCGTCACGGGCTTGCCAGTCCGCTAGCCGGGCCGCCAAGCTGAGCGAGAGCGAAGGAGCGCCGATGAAGACCCCGATCTGCGACATGCTGGGCATCGAGCTGCCGCTGCTGGCGTTCAGCCACTGCCGGGACGTGGTCGCCGCCGTCACCAACGCGGGCGGTTTCGGGGTGCTCGGCGCCTCCATGCATACGCCTGAGCAGCTCGAGCATGAGCTCGCCTGGATCGACGATCATGTCGGCGGGCGGCCGTACGGGGCCGACATCCTGGTGCCGGAGAAGTTCGCCGGAAAGGGCCAGGGACTGGACGCGGCCGCGATCCACGCCATGATCGGCCAGCAGCAGCGCGACTTCGTGGCCGCCCTGCTCGAAGAGCACGGTATCCCGGCCGACGGGCCGGGCGGCCCGTCGCGGCTGCCGACCGCGGTCACGATCAGCGACAAGGCCGGCGAGCAGCTGCTCGACGTGGCCTTCCGTCACCCGATCAAGCTCATCGCGAGCGCTCTCGGCACGCCGCCGGCCTTCATGATCGAGCGGGCCAGGCAGGCCGGCGTGCCGATCGCGGCGCTGGTGGGAGCGCGGGAGCACGCCATCAAGCAGGTCAACGCCGGAGTCGACATCCTGGTCGCGGCGGGTACCGAGGCGGGCGGGCACTGCGGCGAGGTCACCACCATGGTGCTCGTTCCCGAGGTGATCGAGGCGATCAGGCCGATCCGCGAGGTGCCCGTACTCGCCGCCGGCGGCATCGTCACCGGACGGCAGATGGCCGCCGCGATCGCGCTCGGCGCGGCTGGCGCCTGGACCGGCTCGGTCTGGCTGACCACCGCGGAAGCCGAGACCGCCCCGTACACCAAGCAGAAGATGATCGCCGCGACGTCGCGGGACACGATCAGGTCCCGCAGCCGCACCGGCAAGCCGTCCCGGCAGCTCAAGTCCGACTGGACCGCGGCCTGGGAGAGCGACAAGAGCCCGGGCACGCTGCCGATGCCGCTCCAGTCGCTGCTCAGCGAGCCGGTCATGCGCCGGATCGACGCTCTCGCCGAGCAGGGCAACCCCGGTGCGCAGGAGCTGGCCACCTACTGGGTCGGCCAGGGCGTCGGGCTGATGAACAAGGCGACCACCGTCGCCGATGTCATCTACGAGATGGCGCAGGACTTCGCCGACGCGGCCGAGCGCCTCGCCGGAGCCGTCTCTGACTAGAATCGCGCCATGCCCATTTCCGGTGAATACGAGCCGAGTCCGCGCGGCTGGGTCCGCGACCAGGTCGAGCTCTTCGAGGGCTCGGGCGGCACGCAGGGAACAACGCTTCAGGACACCGGCCTGCCGGTCGTCATCGTCACCAACCTCGGCGCCAGGACCGGCAAGGTGCGCAAGACGCCGCTGATGCGCGTCGAGCACGACGGCCGTTATGCCGCGGTCGCGTCGCAGGGCGGTTCGCCGAAGCACCCGGTCTGGTACTTCAACCTGAAGGCCCATCCGCGGGTGGAGCTCCAGGACGGCCCGATGCGCCAGGAGATGGTCGCCCGCGAGATCACCGGCGACGAGCGCGACCAGTGGTGGGAGCGGGCCGTAGCCGCCTATCCGCCCTACGCCGAGTACCAGACCAGGACCACCCGCCAGATCCCGGTCTTCGTGCTCGAGCCCGCCACTGACTGAGCGCACCCGGGCCGCTAGTCCGTCGGGCAGATGACTTTCGGCCCTGATCCGCACGCATCCGGCCGGCCTACCGTGCAGACAGGGTCAGTTCCTGTCCGGCGGAGGCGACCATGCCAGCCACGGCTTCGACCAGGCGCTCAGCGGCATCCCGGCGTCTGGGCTACGTCATCGCGATCGGCATTAACGGAGCCCTCCTGTACCTGATCAACGAGAGTCCCGGGTGGCGCTCGGCACCGTTCCTGACCTCCGCCACCACGCAGGTGATCGGCGTCGTCAATCTCGCGCTGGCGGTCAGCCTGGCCGCCAACGCGGTTTACCTGGCCTACGATGCGCGGTGGCTGCGGGCGCTCGGAGACCTTGCCACCACCTCAGTCGGCCTGGCGGCGGCGCTCGCGATCTGGCAGGTGTTCCCGTTCGCCTTCCACGGATCGGCGGCGGTCTGGTCGGTCATCCTGCGGATCCTGGTCATGACCGGCATCGTCGGCAGCTGCATCGCGATCGTGGTCGACCTGGTGACCCTCGCCCGCGCCGCCGTCGGCGCGGGCCTGCGAAGCACGACGCACTGACCAGGGCCGGGCGTTCGCACGAGTAGCGCTTGCCGTTCCGCAACGAGGTAATGTTGTAATCATCGTTGCGGAGGTGGTCGCATGGCATCCGATTCGCCGCTCGACGCGTACTCGCGGATCGTCACGGGCGTGGCCGCCGAGCTCACGCCGAAGGTCGCCAGCCTGCGGGTGTCGCACGGCTCGCGCCGGCCGGGGGAGAGCCTCGGCTCAGCCGTGGTCTATACCGGCGACGGGTTCCTGCTCACCAACGCGCACGTGGTCGGGCCCGCCGCGGGCGGTACGGCGCTGTTCTCCGACGGGACCAGCTCACCGTTCACCGTGGTCGGCACCGACGTGCTGTCCGACCTCGCGGTGGTCAGGGCCGGGGCGGGGACACCCCCTCCGGCCACGCTCGGCGAGGCCGAGGACCTGGTCGTCGGGCAGCTTGTCGTCGCCGTGGGCAGCCCGCTCGGGCTGGCCGGATCGGTCACCGCCGGGGTCGTGAGCGCGCTCGGGCGGTCACTGCCGACCAGGAGCGGGTCGGCCGTGCGGCTGATCGAGGACGTGATCCAGACCGACGCCTCGCTGAATCCCGGCAACTCAGGTGGCGCGCTCGCCGACTCCAGTGCCCGCGTCGTCGGGATCAACACCGCGGTCGCCGGCGTCGGGCTCGGCCTGGCGGTGCCGATCAACGCCACGACTCGCAAGATCATCTCCGCGCTGATGCGGCACGGCCGGGTACGGCGGGCCTACCTGGGCATCGTGAGCGCCCCGACGCCGCTGCCCGCCTCGCTGCACGAGCGGGTCGGGCGGAAGGACGGGCTGCGAGTGGCCGAGCTGGTTCCCGACGGGCCGGCCGCCCGGGCGGGACTGAGGGCCGGCGACATCCTGGTCAGTGCGGCCGGCCAGCCCGTGACGACGGCCCAGGACCTGCAGCGGCTGATGTTCGGCGAGGCCATCGGCCGGCCCCTGGAGGTCACCGTGCTGCGGAACGGGGCCCTGGTCGACGTGATCGCCGAGCCCTCCGAGCTGGCGGCGGCGTGACCATTCACGACAGCACGGGTGGCAGCGGGCACGCCACGTCCGAGATGCTGCGCGCAGTGCGTAACAATGACTTATGAGCAAGCAGCCGAGTTCGCCGCCGCCGGGGGATAAGCCAGCCCCGACGGCACCGCCACCCCCGCCCGCCTGGCGGCACTGGCTCTGGCCGATCGCGCTGGTCGCGGTGGTGGCGCTGTACCTGTTCCTGCCGCGAATCAGCACGGGCACCGTGACGCTGAACTACACCCAGTTCGTGACCCGCGCAAGCCAGCACGAGCTCAAGGACGTCACGTTCTCGTCCTCGTCGAACGGCAGCAACACGGTGGCCAGCGGCACGCTCACCAGCGGCAAGCCGTACACGACCGTGATTCCCGGTGCGCCGACCACGCAGCTCGCTAACCAGCTCAAGGCGGACGGGGTCAAGAGCATCACCGCGAGCGCGACGTCACCAGGCCTCAGCACGGAACTGCTGTACTGGCTGATCCTGCTGGCACCGGTGATCTTCGTGATCTGGCTGTTCCGGCGGATGTCCAAGGGTGCGGCCGGGGCGCTGCAGGGCACCCTCGGCGTCGGCCGGTCCAGAGCCAAGGTGTTCGACGCCGAGCGGCCGAGCACCAAGTTCTCCGACGTAGCCGGGTATACCGGGGCCAAGGATGAGATCAGCGAGATCATCGACTTCCTGCGCAACCCGGGCCGCTACCAGCGGGCCGGCGCGATGGCCCCGCGCGGCGTCCTGATGATCGGGCCGCCCGGGACCGGCAAGACGCTGCTGGCCAGGGCCGTCGCGGGCGAGGCCTCGGTGCCCTTCTTCTCCGTCACCGGGTCCAGCTTCGTGGAGATGTTCGTCGGCGTCGGCGCGGCGCGGGTCCGCGACCTGTTCAGTGAGGCGCGCAAGCGGTCGCCCGCGATCATCTTCGTCGACGAGGTCGACGCGATCGGCCAGCGCCGGGCGGGCTCCGGCGCGGTCGTCGCCAACGACGAGCGCGAGCAGACACTGAACCAGCTGCTGGCCGAGATGGACGGCTTCGACATGACCCAGGGGATCGTCGTCCTCGCGGCCACCAACCGGCCCGAGGTGCTCGACCCGGCCCTGCTGCGACCTGGCCGGTTCGACCGGCAGATCACGATCCCGCTGCCGACCCTCGACGAGCGGGCCGCGATCCTGGCCGTGCACTGCCGGGACAAGAAGCTGGCCCCTGACGTCGACCTGAGGATCGTAGCCCGGGGAACGCCCGGCTTCTCCGGCGCCGACCTGGCCAACCTGGCCAACGAGGCCGCGATCTTCGCCGTCCGCAGCAACCGCGATGTGCTGACCGCCGCCGACTTCGACGACGCCAGGGACCGGATCCTGCTCGGCCGCCGCGAGGGCTCGAACGTCCTGCTGCCGGAGGAGAAGCACGCGGTCGCCATCCACGAGGCCGGGCACGCCATCGTGGCCGCGCTGTCCAAGCACGCCGACCCGGTGGCGAAGGTCACGATCCTGCCGGCCGGCCAGGCGCTTGGCGCCACCCAGCAGCTGCCGCTGATCGAGCGGCACCTGTACGGCGAGGACTACCTGCACGACTCGCTGGCCGTCCGGCTCGGCGGCCGCGCCGCCGAGCTCGTCGAGCTCGGCCAGGGCTCGACCGGCGCCGCGAACGACCTGTCCACGGCGACCGACATCGCGACCAGGATGGTCCGCGAGTTCGGCCTGTCCGCGACCCTCGGGCCGGTCGGCTACCCGCAGGGCGGGTCGGTGTTCCTCGGCGGCGGCGGCAACGGCTTTTCCAGCCGGCCGTTCGCCGAGTCGACCCAGGCGGCCATCGACGCCGAGGTCTCCCGGCTGCTCAGGGAGGCCGAGCAGACCGCAGTCGACGTGATCCGCACGCACAAGGACATGCTCGACGAGCTGGTCGAGCTGCTGCTCGAGCACGAGACGGTCGACGGCGCCGAGGTCTACCGGATCGCCCGCCTCCCGGTCCCCGAGCACCGGCCCGAGGAAGTGGCCATCGGGCCCCGCGCCAAGGCGCTCCGGGCCGAGGCCGCGGGCGCGCACGCGCAGAGCGCCCGGTTCGCCGGAACCGAGCTGGCGGACATCCCGTTCGCCGCCGACCCCGAGTAACGGTCCCGGTCATGGAACTGCTCGTCCTGTCGGGCAGCGCGGTCCGCTCGGTCCTCGGCTACCGGCTGTGCGCCGACGCGATGCGCGACGTCCTCGCCGCCCGGGCGCGCGGCGAGGTGTTCCAGCCGCTGCGGTCGGTACTGAAGCCGCCGGGCGCCGCCGGCCTGATGGCGCTGATGCCGTCCTATCAGCCGGGACCCGCCGCCGGGTACAGCCTCAAGGCGATCTGCCTAACGCCGGGCAACCCCGCCGTCGGGCTGGACACCCACCAGGGCGTCGTGCTGCTGTCGAGCCCGGACACCGGCCAGCCGCTGGCGGTGCTCAATGCCTCGGCGGTCACCGAGATCAGGACAGCCGCCGTCTCCGCCGTGGCCACGGCGCAGCTCGCCAGGCCCGACGCGGACGTGCTCGCCATCATCGGCACGGGGGTGCAGGCCAGGACTCACCTGATGGCGATCGGCGCGACCCGGCCGCTGGCCGAAGTCCGGATCGCGGGCACGTCGCCGGCCAGGGCCGCGAAGTTCGCGGCCGACGTGGCTCCCGCGGCCCTGGCCGAGGTCGGCGCGGCCGCCATCCGGGTCACCGGCTGCGACACGGCCCGCGACGCCGTCGCCGGGGCCGGGATCGTCGTGACCGCGACCAGCTCGCCGGTCCCGGTGCTTGACCGGGACTGGCTGGCGCCGGGGACCCACATCAACGCGGTCGGCGCCTGCCTGCCGGCCACCCGGGAGCTTGATACCGCGACCGTCGCGGACGCGGCCCTGTTCGCGGACAGCCGGGAGTCGGTCCTCGCCGAGTCGGGTGACTACCTGCTGGCCGCCGCCGACGGCGCGGTCGGGCCCGAGCACATCCGCGCCGAGATCGGCGACCTGCTGGCCGGGCTGGCCCCCGGCCAGGGCCGCGAGAGCGAGTCGGAGATGACGATCTTCGAATCCCTTGGCCTGGCGATCGAGGACCTGGCCGCCGCGACCGTCGCGTTCCGCGCGGCCCGCGACGCCGGATCGGGCACCTGGGTCGAGTTCGACTAGACCCTGAGCTCGCGGCGGCCGCGACTAGCGGCGCGCAGCTCAATTTTCATTTAAATCGTTGGCGCAAATAGCTGCGTATGCCATTCTTTACCACATGGGCAAGCATGCCGCGTTCTATGTCGCCATCTTTACTGCCACGGCGCTGTTCATCGGTTATCACTATGCGCACTACAAGGGTAACGCGAGCGAGCTCGCCACGCGGCTCAGGCAAGTCCCCAACCTGCGGGAAGCGCGCGACCGCCATTTCGGGACCGTCGCCCTGCTCTGCGTCCTGTCCGCGGCCGTCATCTACGTGCTCGCGAAGCACCGGTAAGCCCGGCTGATGCCGGGGCCGGGCGACCGGCCGCCGGTCACGCCGGCGGGAACCGGCTGTCGCTGGCCTGCGTCTGAGTTCCAGGAACCACGCAGACCGGGAGCAGTGATGATTGCCAATACCAAACCTCTTTACCGGGCGGTAATGATCGGAATTGTCTCCGCCGCCCTGCTTATCGGCGCTTTCCTGCTCGGATCTGCGCAGTCCGGCGCGGCCGCCTCCGGCTCGGGCGCCGGCGGCCATTCAGCCGGGTTCGTGCTGACTTCCTCCGGGGCCGGCGGGAAGATCACCGTGACCGGGACGGGAACGGTCACCGGAACGCCCGATCAGCTCGTCCTGTCCATGGGCGTTCAGACCCGCGCCACGTCCGTCTCCGCCGCGCTGGCGGATGCCAACGCCGCCGCCAGGCGAGTGACCCGCGCGCTCAAGTCCGGCGGCGTGCAGGCAGCCGACATCCAGACCGCCGGCCTGTCGATCTCGCCCAGTTACCGCGGCAGCGGCCAGGCTCCGGTCGGCTACGACGTCAGCGAGCAGCTGACCGCGACGCTGCGGAACCTGGCGAAAGCGGGAAGCCAGATCCAGGCGGCCGCCACTGCGGGCGGCAACGCGACCACCGTCGACGGGGTGTCGCTGAACCTGGCCGACACGAGCGGCCTGCTGGCGCAGGCCAGGACGAACGCGGTCCGCGACGCGCAGGCCAAGGCGGCGCAGTTCGCCCGCGCGCTGCACCAGCCGCTGGGCGGCGTGATCAGCATCTCCGACCAGTCCCAGACAATTCCGCTCCCCGAGTTCGCGGGCTCCAGCGCGGCCCGGGCCGCGGCCCCCTCGGTGCCGATCTCGCCCGGCAAGCAGCAGGTCAGCGTCCAGATCACGGTCGTCTACGCGATCGGCTGATACGCTTCCGCCATGACGTACGCGACCCGGACCGGTCACTGGTGGCGCCGCCGTTAGGCGGGCCTGGTTCGCGTATTCCTCAGCTCAGCGAAGGCGACCGCCCGGTATCCGGCGGTCGCCTTCGTGCGTCCGCCGATCCGGGCCTGACCAGGCAGGACAGACCCATGCCCGCACCGCACGACGACCTCAGCGTCGACTACAGCGCCGAGTTCGGCACTACGCCGCGCCGCGGCGTGAGCCAGTTCGTCACCGCCGGCGGCGTCGACGTGACCAGGACCGTCGCGCCGTTCGAGCCCGGCCTGCTGGCCGAGGTCACCCGGCAGGCGGACGAGCGGCGGGGCGGCACGTTCAGCTCGGGAATGGAGTACCCGGGACGCTACAGCCGCTGGCACATGGGTTACGTGGATCCGTGCGTCGAGATTGTCGCCCGCGGCCGGGAAGTCACGGCGACCGCGCTGAACGACCGCGGCGCGGTGATCCTGCCCGCGATCGCAGCCGCGCTCGAGCGGGCGGGATCGCCGGCGAGCAGAGGCCGGCCCGGGCGACGGACGGCACCGGCCGGCCGCGCGCCGCCGTCCGCGTCGTGATCCCGGAGGCCGCCGGGCCGGTCCCGGAGGAGGAACGCAGCCGCCGGCCGACCGTGTTCAGCGCGATCAGGCAGATCATCGCGCTGTTTGCCGGGCCCGACGAGCACCTGGGGCTGTTCGGGGCGTTCGGCTACGACCTGGCGCTCCAGTTCGAGCCGCTGCGGCTGCGTCCCGGCCGGGACCAGGCCGGCTTCCGGCCTGGCGGCGGCCGGCAGCGGGACCTGGTCCTGCACCTGCCCGATGAGCTGTACGTGATCGACAGGAAGCGCGAGACGGCGCTGCGGTACAGCTACGACTTCGCCTTCGGCGGCCGGACCACCGAGGGCCTGGCCCGGGGGACCGGGGAGTCTGCGCCACGGGCACCGGCCGGGCCAGCCGGGACTGACGCGAGCGCTCCCGTTCAGCAAATTCCCCCCGATCCCGAGCCGGGAGTCTATGCCCGCGTCGTCGAGCAGGCCAGGGAGCGGTTCGCGGCCGGCGACCTGTTCGAGGTGGTGCCGAGCCACGAGTTCTGGGCTAGGTGCGGGTCACCGGCCGCGTTCTACGAGCGGCTGCGGCGGCGCAACCCGGCGCCGTACGAATTCTTCCTGAACCTGGGCGAGGGGGAGTACCTGGTCGGCGCGTCCCCGGAAATGTACGTGCGGGTGACCGGCGGCCGGGTCGAGACGTGCCCGATCGCCGGAACCGTGCCGCGCGGCGCCAGCCCGCTGGCCGACGCGCAGAACATCCTGGCCCTGCTCTCCTCGGCCAAGGAGGAGTCCGAGCTCACGATGTGCACCGACGTCGACCGCAACGACAAGTCCAGGATCTGCGTGCCGGGCAGCGTCAAGGTCATCGGGCGGCGGCAGATCGAGCTGTACAGCCGGGTGATCCACACCGTCGACCACGTCGAGGGCCAGCTGCGCCCGGAGTTCGACGCCCTCGACGCGTTCCTGAGCCACATGTGGGCGGTCACCGTTACCGGCGCCCCCAAGGCGTGGGCGATGCAGTTCATCGAGGATCACGAGGCCAGCCCGCGCCGCTGGTACGGCGGCGCGGTCGGCGTGCTCGGCTTCGACGGCTCGATGAACACCGGCCTGACGCTGCGCACCGCGCACATCCGGGACGGCCTGGCGGCGGTCCGCACCGGCGCGACCCTGCTGTTCGACTCCGAGCCGGCCGCCGAGGAACTGGAGACCAGGCTGAAGGCGAGAGCGCTGCTCGAGGTGCTCGCGCAGGGCACTGCCGCTCCGGCCGGTGCCGGTGAAGACATCGAGCGGCAACGAGATTCCGTCGCCGGCTCGCCCGCCAGGCCGCCGGTCTCGTCCGGGCCCGGCCTGCCGGGCGACGGCCTGCGGGTGCTGCTGGTCGACCACCAGGACTCCTTCGTGCACACGCTGGCCGGCTACTTCAGGGAGCACGGCGCGACGGTCACCACGCTGCGGGCCGGGTTCTCGCCGGCCTGGCTCGACGACTACGGCCCTGACCTCGTGGTGCTCTCGCCCGGTCCCGGGCGCCCGGCCGACTTCGGCTGCTCCGGGCTGCTCGACGAGGTCCAGGCGAGGAAGCTTCCCGCGTTCGGCGTCTGCCTCGGCCTGCAGGCGATGGTCGAGCACGCCGGCGGGAACCTCAGCCTGCTCGCCACTCCGTCGCACGGCAAGCCGGGCACGGTGCGGGTCACCGGCGGTGACCTGTTCGCCGGGCTGCCCGCGGAGTTCACGGCCGGCCGGTACCACTCGCTGCACGCGACCCCGGACCAGGTCGGCGGCGGCTTCGCGGTGACCGCCGTGACCGCGGATCCGGCCGCCGGGCGAGCGGGGCATCCGCGCGAGATCGTGATGGCAATCGAGGATCCGGCTGCGCGGCGGTGGGGGGTTCAGTTCCATCCCGAGTCGATCCTGACCGCGTCGGGCGACGTCGGCCGCGCGATCATCGGCAACGTGCTCCGGCTCTGTCGCGCGAGTGACAGTTATATATCCGTTATTTAACAAAACCATCGTTCGTTATAGCCTCAGGGGCGATCCGATCTCCGCAGATCGGGGCGTGTCCGGCCATTTTGTATGGACGGCAGATTAGCCGTGCCCGCCGTGAACTGCGCAGAGTGGCAGAGGAGTCCCACATGGCACGTCGCTGGCACATTCCTTTCGCAACCCTTGTCCTGACGTTCGGCTCCATGCTGGCCGCAGCCACCTCGGCTTCGGCGGCACCCGTCACGCATCATGCCGCGCACGCGGTGCTGACCCCGGCCGGCTTCCAGCCCGGCGGCGTGATGGTCAAGCCGAGCGGCGGCAGTCACATCACCACCCGGGCCGGCCACACCACGGCCCAGTCCACGAACTGGTCCGGCTACGCCGTGACCGGCGGCACCGGTGCTTTCAGCAGTGTCTCGGCGAGCTGGACCGAGCCCACCGCCACCTGCACCACCCGGCGGGCCCAGTACTCCAGTTTCTGGGTCGGCCTGGACGGCTACAACAGCGGCTCGGTCGAGCAGACCGGAACGGACGCCGACTGCTCGGGCCGCAGCCCGGTGTACTACGGCTGGTACGAGATGTACCCGGCCTTCCCGGTGAATTTCAGCAACACGGTCCGGCCCGGTGACCACATGAGCGCATCGGTCACGTTCAGCGGCTCGACCACGTTCACGCTCGTGCTGAAGGACGCCACCCGGAACTGGACCCAGACCGTCGTCAAGAGCCAGTCCGGTCTGGCCAGGTCCTCGGCCGAGGTCATCACCGAGGCGCCGTCGTCGAGCTCGGGCGTGCTGCCGCTGGCCAACTTCGGCACCGTCAGCTACTCCACTTCGGCCGCCAACGGGACCTCGCTCGGCACCCAGAACCCGATCCAGATCATCATGGTCAACAACAGCGGCGCCGATAAGGACTCGACCAGCTCGATCAGCAGCGGAGGCGCGTTCAGCAACACCTGGCTCCGCTCCAACTAGGTCATCGTGCGCGGCCGCGTTGCCGAGCCGACCGGGTGCAGGCCGTTGGCGAAGCCGGCCAGCGTCGCCGACGACTCGCCAAACGACGACGCCACGTAGTAGATGCCGTGCCTGCTCCAGGTCAGGAACAGGAAGATCTTGGTTGACTTGCACGACCGCAGGCCGGCCATGCCGCACTTCCCGGTCAGCTGCCCGGTGGTCCCGTCGACCTTGACCTTGCCGAGGACCTTGACCTTGCCCATCGTGCTGCAGGCACGGCCTGAGTTGTTCTGGTACAGCGCCAGGGTCGAGAACGGCGTCAGCCCGTAGTTGGCGACGACGACCCGGCTGGTGCTCTTCTTGACCTCGCACCTGGTCACGCCGAGCAGCCCGTTGCGCACGTGTCCGTAGGTTCTGGTCGGCCGGAGCAGCTTGAAGCCCGCCGCCGACTGCGCTGCCTTCCAGCTGCCGAACATGCCGAGCCCTGACGACTGGGCCTGCGCCGGGATGGCTATCGTCACGACGCTGGCTGCGGACACGGCGCCCGCGGTCACGGCTGTTGCCACGATCTGGTTCCATCGCATGTGGTCACGTACTCCTTAACCAAGAATGGCGACCGAAATCGCCGTCGGTCAGGTGCGGATAACGTGCAGCGATCCTAGGACGGCCGGTAACGGAAGGTGATCACAACGAGAAGTTGCCTGATTACTCACTGTTATGTGATCCCGGCGTGCCGACTGGCCGGCGGAGCCGGGGTGCCGGGGTGCCGGGGTGCTGGCCAGGCGGAGCCGGCGATGTCACCGGCCGCCGGTAGGGTGCCGGCATGAGGAACGTGGACCCCGAGGTCTTCCTGGTCGCCCGGCCGCAACTGGACTACGACGCGCTGGCCGCTTACCTGACCGAAGTCGGGGGGACCAGCTGGCTCGAGCGCCTCGACCGGGGGCAACTGGACAACGATGCGCTGAACCTGGCCGAGTTCGCCGGACGGCTCTGCTACCGCTCCTGGCAGCCAGGACTCAATCCGAATGTCACCAGGGTCCGCACCGATCAGGACGCTTACCTGGCCAACATCCTGTCCAGCGCACACGGCTCGGTACTCGAGCACGTCAGCTTCAGCTTCGCGCTGCACAACGTCAGCCGGGTGCTGACCCATGAGCTCGTCCGGCACCGCCCGGGCGCGGCGATCTCCCAGGAGTCGCTGCGGTTCGTGCGGCTGAACGACATCCCGTTCTGGTTCCCTGACTGGGCGACAGCGGATCCTGAGCTGATAGCGCGGGCCACCGCCATGCTGGAGCAGATGGAACAGTTCCAGGTCTGGATGGCCGGGCATTTCGGCCTGGACGCCGAGGGACTGCCGTTCCACGAGAAGAAGCACAAGACGTCGTTCATGCGCCGGTTCGCGCCCGACGGGGTGGCGACCGGCCTGCTCTGGTCAGCGAATATCCGCACGCTGCGGCACACGATCGAGGCACGGACCGACCCGGGAGCCGAGGAGGAGATCCGGCTGCTGTTCGGGAAGATCGGCGACCTCATGCGGGCCGAGGCGCCGGCCCTGTTCGGTGACTACACGGTGCAGGACGGCGCCTGGATCCCGCGCTGGCGCAAGGTCTGAGTCAGCTCGCCGGCGCCGACTGACCCGGGGCGTCCGGCCTCGCCGGGCGCCGGGCCAGTTGCAGGGCCTCGAGCGGGTCATGGTGCAGCCGGTCAGCGGGCACCCGGCGGGACAGCGCCGTCACGGTGGCGCTGACCAGGCCGGCCGGCCCGGCGATGTAGACGTCGCAGTCGCGGAAGGTCGGGTGCGTCCAGACCACGTCGGGCAGGCGGCCGACCCGGCCGGCGAAATCGAGTTCATGCTCGGCGACCGGGATCACGGTCAGCGACGGATAGGCCAGCCGCAGTGTCTCCAGATCTCGCATGTCGTACAGGTCGCGGCTACGCCGGGTTCCGACGTACAACGTGATGGCGCGGCGCCGGCCGTGCCGCGCGGCGCCGACGACCTCCTCGGTGATCGCCTTGAGCGGCGCGAGCCCGGTGCCGCCAGCGACGCACACCAGGTCGCGGCCCGGATCCGCCGGAACGGTCATGTCGCCGCGCGCCGAGCTGAGCAGGACAGCGTCACCCGTGGCGCAGTGACTGACCAGGGCGTTGCTGACCAGCCCGCCAGGGACGGCCCGGACGTGAATATCGATCAGGCCGTTCTCTCGCGGGGCGTTCGCGATCGAGTACCGGCGCCAGACTCTCGGCCAGCGCGGTGCCTGCACCTCGATGTACTGGCCCGCCGTGTACCTCAGCGGCCGGTCCGGCCGGATCGTGAGCACGGCGACGGTCTCGGTGCGGCGATCATGCTGGACCACCTCGCCGGTCCACCAGGCCGGCTGCGACTCGGCGTCGGCGGCGGCCGCCGCGCTCATCACAGCGGCGAAGTAGTCGAGCGCCGACCGCCAGGCGGCGGCCATCTCGGCCGTCAGGACCGGACCGCCGACGTACTCGGCCGTCGCGAACAACGCATCGAAGAACGGCCGGTAGTGCTTGTCCTTCACGCCGAACTTGCGATGGTCCCTGGCCAGCTGACCCAGCGCCGCCCGCGTCGCCTCCTCGTCGTCGAGCATCCCGATCAGGCGGGTGAGCATGCCGAAGACCGCGACCCGGAGCTGCGCCATCGTGTACGGGAACAGGCCGCGCAGGGCCGGATGGTCGGCGAACAGGCGGGCGTAGAAGTACTCCATCGCCGCGTCGGGATCGGCGCTCAGGTGCGCGAGCAGTTCCCTGACCAGCGGGCGGTCGAAGCTGGCATCGGGCGGCCCCGATGCCGTGCCCGGCTGGCCGAGCCGGGCGGAACTCTCAGTATGGGCGAATTGACGCGGAACGGCCGAGGCGGCAAAGGCTGCGGGAACAGCAGATTCTGACCGATCCCGGTCTCGCGCAGTGGCCACGCCATGCAGTCTCCCAGCTACATCTGGTATCTACCACTGATTCCGGACAAGCCATAACGACAAGCTCAGGAGGGCACTGATCACTCACAGTTATCTATCGTGTGCATTGCGTTGCGACGGACCAGGTGCTGAACGGGGCGAGCCGAAATAGCTGAGGCTCGGCTGATCTACGATGTTGCGGTGGCTGAATCCCGATACCTGCGCTACCCGAATCTTCGCCAAGACCTGCTGACGTTCGTCGCGGACGACGACGTCTGGCTGGCTCCCGCCGACGGCGGCCGTGCCTGGCGGATCTCCGCCGACCGGACTCAGGCCGCCGGGCCGAGGCTCTCCGCCGACGCCAGCCTCGTGGCCTGGACCAGCTGGCGGGACGGCCTGCCCGAGATCTACCTGGCCAGCACCGATGGCAGCGCCGGCGCGGCGCGGGTCAGCTACTGGTCGAACGCGGCGACCAGGCTGCGCGGCTGGAGCCCCGACGGCGACATCCTCGCGACCACCGCCGCCGGCCAGCCATTCCAGCACTACACGTGGGCGTACCAGATCCCGGTCACCGATGGCCAGGGCCGGTTCGCCGAGCTCCGGCGGCTGCCCTACGGTCCGGTCGGCGACATCTCGATGGACGGCCGCGCCGTCGGCCTGCTGACCTCGAACTACCAGGATCCGGCGTTCTGGAAGCGATATCGCGGCGGCACCTCGGGCCGGCTGTGGGTCGCGGAGCCGGACGTCGGCGCCAGCGGCGCCCAGCCCGGATTCCGCCGGCTGCTCGCCGATCTGGCCGGTCAGTTCTCCAGCCCCATGCTGGTCGGCGGGCGGCTGGCCTTCATCAGCGACTTCGAGGGCACGGGCAACGTGTACTCGTGCGCGCTCGACGGCACCGACCTGCGCCGCCACACCGACCATGACGGCATGTACGCCAGGAACGCGAGCAGCGACGGCACCAGGATCGTCTATCAGAACGCCGGCGACATCTGGGCGATCGCCGATCTCAGCGCGGACGGCAGGCCCGCCAGGCTGGAGGTCAGCCTCGGCTCCCCGGCCTCGGGCCGGGCGACGCGCCTGATGTCCGCCGCTGACCATCTGGACGGCCTCTGCTGCGACGCGACCGGCCAGGCCAGCGCCGTGCAGGTGCGCGGCACCGTGCACTGGCTCACGCACCGGGAAGGACCCGCCCGGGCGCTGTCGGTGATCGGCGGCCCGGTCGCGCGGCAGCCGCGCGTGCTCGGTGACACGGACCAGGTCATCTGGGTCGTCGAGGCCGACGGTGCGGACGCGCTGGAGGTCGCTCCGGCCGAGGGGACCGCGCCCGGCGACCCGCCGCGCAGGCTGGCCGCCGGCGAGATCGGCTGGGTTGCCGACCTGGCGGCCGCTCCGAACGGGACGGTCGTCGCCGCGGCCGCGCGAGACGGCCGGCTGCTGCTCGTCGATGTCGCCTCCGGCCAGGTCACCGAGCTGGCCAGGTCCGACAACGGCCCGGTCAGCAACCTGACCTTCGCTCCCGATTCCGCCTGGCTGGCCTGGTCCCAGCCCGGCGGCGGGGATCTCCGGCGGCTCCGGCTGGCCCGGCTCGCTGACCGGCAGGTCACCGATGTCACCGACGGCCGGTTCGTCGACACCGATCCCGCGTTCACGCCGGACGGGCTCTACCTGGCGTTCCTGTCCAAGCGGACGTTCGACCCGGTCTATGACGCCCACATGTTCGACCTGAGCTTCCCCTACGGCAGCCGCCCGTACCTGCTGACGCTGGCCGAGAGCACGCCGTCGCCGTTCGGGCCGCTGGTCGGCGGGCGCCCGATCGGCTCGGCCAAGGATGACGATGCGGACAAGACCGACGAGAACGCGGAGGCCAGCGCGGCCGGGCAGGCCGCGGACGCCGGGGAGGCCGCGGACGCGGGCACGACCGGCGATGGCTCGGCAGCGGACGGCAACTCCAAGGACGGCAAGGCCAAGGACGGCAAGGCCCGGCATGGCAAGGACGCGGCCAAGACGAAGCCGGTCGTCATCGACCTGGCTGACCTCGGCGCCCGGATCGTGCAGGTGCCGGTGCCAGAGTCCAAGTACAGCTCGCTGCGTGCCGTCGAGGGCGGCCTGGTCTGGCTCCGGCAGCCGCTGACCGGGAACCTCGGCGAGAGCGGAGCCCGGCTCGACGAGGACCAGCCCCGGCCGGCCCTCGAGTATTTCGCGATCAAGCGCGCGAAGTGCACCGAGCTCGCCGACGAGGTGGACTGGTTCGATGCGAGCGGCGACGGCACCAGGCTCGTGATCAGAGATCACGGCCAGCTCCTCGTTGTCCCTGCCAGCCGGAAGGCCGACTCGGACAACACCGACGACCGGATCAGTGTCGACCTCTCCCGGGCCAGGTTCCTGGCCGATCCGCCGGCCCTGTGGCGCGCCGCGTATGCCGAGGCCGGCCGGGCCATGCGGCACGAGTTCTGGGTCGCCGACATGGCCGATGTCGACTGGGATGGCGCGCTGGCCCAGTACGAGCCGCTGCTCGACCGGATCGCGACGCCCGACGACTTCGCCGACGTGCTGCACGAGGCGGTCGCCGAGCTCGGCAGCTCGCACGCCTACATCATGCCCGCGGGCGGCTCGGACAGCACCGGGCACGTGGCCGGCCTGCTCGGCGCGGACCTGGAACCCGGCCAGGACGGCTGGCGGGTGGCCAGGATCGTGCCGGGGGAGTCGTCGGATCCGCGGGCCCGGTCCCCGCTCGCGGCGCCCGGCACCCAGATCCAGGCCGGAGACGTGATCATCGCCGTCGACGGGCAGCCGGTCGAGGCGGGCCAGGGCCCAGGGCCGCTGCTGGTCGGCGCGGCGGGCAAGCCGGTCGAGCTGATGCTGCGGCGCGAGGGCGAGAGCCAGCCGCGGCGCGCCGTGGTGGTCCCGCTCGGCAATGACGTCCGGCTGCGCTATCAGGACTGGGTCGCGGGCCGCCGCCAGCTGGTCCGCGAGCTGAGCGGCGGCCGGGCCGGCTACCTGCACGTGCCCGACATGGTCAGCGAGGGCTGGTCGGACTTCCACCGCGACCTGCGTGGCGAGATGGAGTACGAGGCCCTGATCGTCGACGTGCGCGCGAACCGCGGCGGCCACACCTCGCAGCTCGTGGTCGAGAAGATCGCCCGGCGGGTCATCGGCTGGGACACGGTGCGCTATGCCAGGGCGGAGAGCTATCCCTCCCAGGCACCGCTCGGCCCGGTGGTCGCGGTGACCGACGAGTGGGCGGGCTCGGACGGCGACATCGTCACCGCCGCCATCCGGTCCCTGAACATCGGCACCGTCGTCGGCGCGCGGACCTGGGGCGGCGTGATCGGCATCTTCGGCTGGCACGAGCTTGTCGACGGAACGCGCATGACGATGCCGAAGGCCTCGTTCTGGTTCAGCGAGTTCGGCTGGGGCGTCGAGAACTACGGCGTCGATCCCGATGTCGAGGTCGTGATGTCACCCGACGACTGGGCATCGGGCACCGATGTGCAGCTCGAGCGGGCCGTTCAGCTGGCCATGGAGTCACTGGCGGAGCACCCGGCCGCCTCACCGCCGAGCACCGACGGCCGCCCGTCCCGCCGCCGCCCGGCTCTCCCACCCCGCCCCGGCGCCGCCAGTCACTAGCCGCCGCGCCGCTCCGCACCGCCGCTCCGCCGCGCGCGCGGGCGCGCTCCGCACCGGCGCGTCCATGATCGTGGCGAGTTTTCCGGTGATAACGCGGTCAACTCGCCACGATCATGAAGATCGCTGCCGTGCCGGCGGGCGGACGGGCTAGAGCGGGGGGTTGTAGCCGCTGATCAGGTGGGTCTGGAGCCAGATCAGGAAGCTTGACCAGGCTCCGGTGACCTCGAGCACGCCGACGGCGATCAGCATCAGGCCGCCGATCCTGGTGACCTGCTTGGCGTGCCTGCGGGCGAAGCCGAAGATGCTCATGCCGCGCTCGACCGCGAAGGCCACGATCAGGAACGGTATGCCGACGCCAAGGCCGTACACGAAGGCCAGGAAGGCGCCCCTGGCTGCGGTCCCCGTCGTGAGTCCGAGGGTGAGCACGGCGCCCAGGGTCGGGCCGATGCAGGGCGTCCAGCCGAGCCCGAAGAGCACGCCAAGCAGCGGTGCGCCGGCCAGCCCCGCCTTCGGCCGCAGCGACGGCTTGACGATGCGCCCGGAGAAGCTGAACCGGTCGAAGACACCGGCGAACAGCAGGCCGAGCAGGATGAGAACGACGCCGAGGATCTGGCTCAGGCCCCGCTCGTGGTCGTGCATCGTCGCGCCGAGCCAGCCAATCGCGGCCCCGTAGACCGCGAAGAGAACCGAGAAGCCCAGCACGAAGAGCGCGGCGCCGAGCACCGCGGTGCGGCGGGCGGGACCAGGCAGCGGCCGAGCCGGCGCGGGCGCGGCGAGGGCCGTGACCGTCGGGCCGCCGGACGCGGTTGCCGTCCGGCCACCGGACGCGGCGGCAGTCAGAGTTCCTGATCCCGCTGATCCCGCTGATTCGGCTGATCCCGCTGATCCGGCCGATCCGGCCTGCTGCTCGGGCGGATCGGCTGACCCGCCCGAATCGGTCTCGCGGCTGGCGACCGACGCGCCCGACATGCCCGTGATGTACGACAGGTAACCCGGCACGAGCGGCAGCACGCACGGCGACAGGAAGGTCACGGCTCCCGCGGCCGCGGCGACCGGGATCGCGAGCAGCAGCGGCCCCGAGGAGACCAGGCTGCCGACGCTCATCGGGCTCCTCCTGCTGTCGCCGGTCAATGTCCGGATCCAACCTATCCGGCCGCCGCACGACCCGCCCCGCGGTGTCCGACATCCATGATCGTGGCGGGTTCTCGCGTTCTAGCGCGGTCAGCCCGCCGCGATCATGAACCGAGCCTTACTTCAGGTCCGCGAGGGCGGGCTCGACAGCGCGGTGGAACGTCGGGTACGCGTAGATCATCTCGCGCAGCCGCTGGACCGGTACCCGGGCGTGGACGGCGAGCGTGAGCATGCTCAGCACCTCGCCGCCCACCGGGCCGGCCGACGTCGCGCCGACCAGCACGCCCGTCGCGGCGTCCTGAACCAGCTTGATCAGCCCGTCGTTGCCGGCCTTGTGGATCCAGCCGCGGGTGGACGAGGGGACCTCCGCCAGCGCCGTCCGCACGTCGATGCCCCGCTCCCTGGCCTGCGCCTCGGTCAGGCCGACCGAGCCGATCTCCGGGTCGGTGAACGTGACCCGCGGCACGGCGTGGTACTCGGCCGCATGGTGATCCTGTCCGAGTATGTCCGCGACCACGATCCCCGCGTGATACATGGACATGTGCGTGAAGGCGCCGTGGCCGACGATGTCGCCCATGGCCCAGACCCCGGGAGCGGCCCGCATCCGGTCGTCGACCGGCACCACGCGGGCCTTCTCGTCGATGCCGACCGCGGCCGCGCCGATCCCGGCCAGATCGATCCGCCGGCCGGTCGCCACGAGCAGCTGGCTGGCCGGCACAGTCTCCCCGCCGTCCAGCGTCACCTCGAACGACTCGCCGTCATGGCTGACCTCGGTGGCCCGCACCCCGGTGCGCACGACGATGCCCTCCGCTTCGAACACCCGTGCGAGCAGCTCGCCCGCCTCGGGCTCCTCAAACGACACGAGTTGGCCGAGCGCTTCCACAACGGTGACCCGCGCGCCGAACCTGGCGAATACCTGGGCCAGCTCCACGCCGATCGCACCACCGCCGAGCACGATCAGCGAGTCAGGGACCTCGGTCACCCTGACCGCCTCGCGGTTGGTCCAGAACGGCGTCCCGGCCAGCCCGGGGACAGGCGGTACGGCCGGGGCGGTCCCGGTGTTGATCACGATGCCCCGCCTGGCCCGCAGCCGGTCGGTGGTCCCGTCCTGATCACCGCCCGCCCCGCTCACCACGACCTCGCCGGCCGCGACGATCCGGCCGCGGCCGCGGAACAGGTGACCGCCCTTGGCGATGAACCTGTCCGCCGCGACCGTGTCATCCCAGTTGTCGGTCGCCTCGTCCCTGATCCGGCGGGCGACCGGGTCCCAACCTGGCTGAACCGAGGCCTGGCCCGCCATGCCGGGCACCCGGCGAGCCTCGGCCAGCAGATTCCCGGCCCGGATCATCATCTTGGACGGCACGCAGCCGAAGTACGGGCATTCGCCGCCGACCAGCCGCGACTCGACCCCGGCCACGTCAAGGCCGGCCTCGGCGAGCCGGCCGGCGACGTCCTCGCCGCCCGGGCCCATGCCAATGACGATCACGTCGAACTCATGCTCGCTCACGCTGCCTCCGCGCTGATGATGTCAGTCCCGCCTGCTATGGATAGGAGAAGCACATCAGGGAATTACCATGCCCGGTCAGCAGTTTGCACACGCAGTGCCTGGTGCCGACCGCGATTCGCCTGGGAGATGGTGATTGAGCTGCCCGCCGACACGAAAGCCTTGACGTGACGAATACCGACCTGACCAGCGCGGATACCGCCGACGAGGATATCGACTCGCCGGTATCGGAGACCGATGCCGAGCGACTGATCCGGGCAATCTGCTTCAAAACCGGCCCACCCGGAATTATCGGCGCCGAGCTCGAATGGCTGGTCCGCGACGCTGCTGATCCCTCGCTGATCGTGCCATTTGACCGGATTCGTGAAGTTCTTGATTGCGTCGAAAGACCGGGCGTACTGCCCGGAGCCGGCCTCCTGACCCTGGAGCCAGGCGGCCAGGTCGAGCTCAGCACAGCTCCAGCGAAGGACCTGAGCGACTGTGTCTCCGCCGCCAGCGGCGACCTCGCCGTCCTGCACGAGGCATTCGGCGACGCCGGCCTCGTTCTGACCGGTCACGGTATTGATCCGCTCCGCCGCCCGAGCCGGGTGCTCCATCTGCCGCGCTACGCCGCGATGGAGGAGTACTTCGACCGGGACGGCCACTGGGGCAGGCTCATGATGTGCAGTACCGCCTCCGTCCAGGTCTGCGTCGACGCAGGCCAGGAGGACGACGGGACGTCCGGCTACGCCTTCCGCTGGCGGCTGCTGCATGCCCTCGGTCCCGTCCTGGTCGGGGCGTTCGCCAACTCGCCGCTGCGGCTCGGGCAGCCGACCGGCTGGAAGTGCACCCGCCAGCTCGTCTGGTCCCGGCTCGATCCCGGCCGCACCCGGCCGCCCGAAGGGGCCGAGCCGCGAGCCGAGCCGCGCCTGGCCGCCAGCCCGGTACTCCCGGCGAACGGCACGGGCGATGCCCGCGAGCACTGGGTGAGGTACGCGATGGACGCCGACGTGCTGTGCGTCAGGGCGCCTGACGGCCAGCCTTGGACCGTGCCGGCCGGGCTGACCTTCCGGGACTGGCTGCGCGGTGCCGACCAGCCGCGCCCGCCCGGGTTCTCCGGTCAGGCCGGCCCACCGCCGATGACCTTGTCTACCATCTCTCCACGCTGTTTCCGCCGGTCAGGCCCCGCGGTCACCTCGAGCTTCGGATGATCGACGCCCAGCCCGGCGATGGCTGGATCGTCCCGGTCGCCGTCGTGGCGGCCCTGACCGACGATCCCGTCGCGGCTGACGCGGCGATGGCCGCGGTCGAGCCGGTCTGGCATCAGCTCGAGCCGGCCGACTCGCAGGTCCCGGCGCCCCGGACGCCCAGGGCCGGCCCGCCCAGGCCGCCGGCCGCCAGCCCGTGGCTCCGCGCAGCCAGGCTCGGTCTGGCCGACCCGGTCCTGGCGAAGGCAGCGCAGCAGTGCTTCGAGGCCGCCGATGCCGCCCTCGGCCGCCTTGACGCGCCCCCGGCGGTCCGCGGCGCGGTCGCGGAGTTCGCCGAACGCTACGTGCGGCGGGGCCGGTGCCCCGCCGACGACATCCTCGACACCATCGCCCACCTGGAAGGACAGGCATGACCATCGCCGCCGATACCAGCACGCTGCGCGACGAGATCGCGGCCCGGCTGATCACCGCCCGAGCGCGGACCGAGGGGCTGACCGACTGCGTCGACGAGGCCGACCTGATCCGGCAGCACTCCCCGCTGATGTCGCCGCTGGTGTGGGATCTGGCCCACGTCGCCAACCAGGAGGAACTCTGGCTGCTGCGCGGTGTCGGCGGCCGGGACCCGATCCACCCGGAGATCGACCCGCTCTACGACGCGTTCGAGCACCCGCGGGCGAAGCGGCCCGCGCTCCCGCTGCTGCCGCCCGCTGAGGCCCGCGGTTACGCCAGTGACGTCCGGGGCCGGGTGCTCGACCTGCTCGAGCGGGTCAGCTTTACCACCGGGCCGCTGGTCGACCAGGGATTCGTCTTCGGGATGATCGCCCAGCACGAGCAGCAGCACGACGAGACGATGCTGGCCACCCACCAGCTCAGGCGGGGCAGCCCGGTCCTGACCGCACCGCCGCCCGGGCCGGCGCCGGCCGACGCGGCGAGACTGCCGGCCGAGGTGCTGGTGCCCGGCGGGCCGTTCACGATGGGCACGTCCGCCGAGCCGTGGGCACTGGACAACGAGCGGCCAGCGCACGACATCGACCTGCTGCCGTTCTACCTGGACACGACACCGGTCACCAATGCCGCCTTCATCGAGTTCATCGCCGACGGCGGCTACTACGAGGAGCGGCTGTGGAACCCGATCGGCTGGCAGCACCGGCACCAGGCGGACCTGACCGCGCCGCTGTTCTGGGAGCAGGGCGGGGCCGGCCAGTGGCAGCGCCGCCGGTTCGGCGTCAACGAGCCGGTGCCGCCGGCCGAGCCGGTCATGCACGTCTGCTGGTACGAGGCTGACGCTTACGCCCGGTGGGCCGGCCGGCGGCTGCCGACGGAGGCCGAGTGGGAGAAGGCAGCCCGGTTCGACCCGGAGTCCGGCCGGACCCGCCGGTACCCGTGGGGCGACGACGACCCGACGCCAGCGCGGGCCAATCTCGGCCAGCGGCACCTGCAGCCCGCGCCGGCCGGCTCGTACCCAGACGGCGCCGCGCCGTGCGGAGCCAGGCAGCTGATCGGGGATGTCTGGGAGTGGACGGCCAGCGACTTCCTGCCCTACCAGGGATTCGCCTCCTACCCGTACAAGGAGTACTCGGAGGTCTTCTTCGGCCCGGACTACAAGGTCCTGCGCGGCGGTGCCTTCTCCGCCGATCCGGTGGCCTGCCGCGGCACGTTCAGGAACTGGGATTACCCGATCAGGCGGCAGATCTTCGCCGGCTTCCGCACGGCCCGTGACGCGGACCTCGCCTGATGTGCCGACACTTCGCGTACCTCGGCGACCACGTCAGCATCCGGTCGGTCCTGATGGATCCGCCGCACAGTCTGGTGGAGCAGGCGTGGGCGCCCCGCTGGCAGAAGCACGGCACGATGAACGTGGACGGCTTCGGCATCGGCTGGTACGCCGACGACGATCCGCTTCCGGCTCGGTACCGGCGGACGGGCCCGATCTGGTCCGACGACGGGCTGCCCGATCTCGCGCGGGTCACCCGCACGCGCGCGATGCTGTGCGCGGTCCGCTCGGCCTCGGTCGGCACCGACACGGGCGCGGCGGCGGCCGCTCCCTACACCGACGGCAGATGGCTTTTTAGCCTCAACGGAGCGCTCGTGGGATGGTCGGCCGCAGCAGGCGGTTCGACCGTGCCGCGACGCCGGATCAACGCGTCGGCCAGGGCGGAAGCGGCGGGGGAGTCGATCACCGAGCCGGCCCCGGCGGTCCCCGCCCACCTCGCCGAGGCGGCGGCCGCCGTGCTGCGGCTGGCCGAGCGGCTGCCCGCGGCTGACCTGCTCGGGCTGCAGGCCCGCTGCGACACGGCGCTGCTATGGGGGATGGTGCTGCCCAGGCTACGGGCAGGCGAACGGCCCGCTGACGCGCTGGCCGCCACCGTCACTGACATCTGGGCGGCGGGCGGCACCGGCCGGTTCAACCTGCTGCTGACCGACGGTGAGGTGATCGCGGCGACGGCCGCCGGGGACTCGCTGTGCTACCGGCACCGTCCTGATGCCGTGATCGTCGCGTCCGAGCCGTCGGACGACGACGCCGACTGGCACAAGGTGCCCGACGGCAGCGTGGTCGAGGCGACCACCGCGGGGGTGACCGTCCAGCCGATCGCCGCGGCGATGCCGCAAGCCGGGCCGCTGAGGCCGGCCGGGGCGGCCACGCATCCGAACGGGAAGGCGGCACGGCCATGACGAGCATCCAGATCGATCGCCGACTGCCCGACCGCTTCTTCGAGGCCTCACTGCGCGCCGACGCCCTGGCGGGGCTGACGGCCACGCCGAAGTCACTGCCGCCCAAGTGGTTCTACGACGAGCGCGGCACCGAGTTGTTCGACAAGATCACCCGCCTGGACGAGTACTACCCGACCCGCGCCGAGCGGGAGATCCTCGCCGCCGCGGCGACCGAGATCGCGGCCGCGACCAGGGCGGCCACACTGGTCGAGCTCGGCTCGGGCACGGCCGACAAGACCAGGCTGCTGCTCGACGCGCTCCGCGACGGCGGCACCCTGTCCAGCTACGTTCCCGTCGACGTCAGCGAGTCCGCCCTGGTGACGGCGGCGAGCCGGATGCTGGCGCGCTACCCGGGCCTGCAGGTCCAGGCCGTCCTGTCCGATTTCACCGAGCGCCTGGGGCTGCCCGAGGCTGGCGGTGCGCGGCTGATCGTGTTCCTCGGCGGGACGATCGGCAACATGCTGCCCGACGAGCGCGCCGCCTTCCTGACCAGCCTGCGGGCGCGGCTGCGGCCCGGCGATGCGCTGCTGCTCGGCACCGACCTGGTCAAGGACCCGGCCGTGCTGGTCGCCGCTTACGACGACCCGGCCGGGGTGACGGGCGAGTTCAACAAGAACATCCTGCGCGTGCTCAACACCGAGCTCGGCGGCAACTTCGACCTCGACGAGTTCGAGCACGTCGCGGTCTGGGATGCCGAGGCCGAGTGGATCGAGATGCGGCTGCGGTCCGCGGTCGACCAGACCGTGCTGCTGCCGGCGATCGGGCTCAGCGTCCCGTTCAGCGCGGGAGAAGAGATGCGGACGGAGATCTCGGCCAAGTTCCGGCGGGAAGGGGTAGCGGCCGAACTGGCCGTCGCCGGGCTCGAGCTGCGCTCGTGGTGGACCGACTCGCAGGCTAGGTTCGGCCTGTCCCTGTCGGTCCCAGCCTGACCTCCGGCGGCATCGGGCCGTAGTGTTCGGCTCATGAGTGCTGCCGCCGACGCTGACCTGGCCGGACTGTACCGGGAGACGAGGGAGCGGCTGGCGGGCCTGATCTCCGGCCTTCCGGCCGGCCAGCTCGGCGCGCCGGTCCCGGCCTGCCCGGGCTGGATGGTCAGGGACGTCATCGCGCATCTCGTCGCTACCGCCGAGGACGCGGTGGCCGGGCGCCTGACCGGGCCGCCCAGCGACGAGCACACCGCGGGCCAGGTCGCGCGGCTGGCCGGGGTGCCAGCAGGTGAGCTGCTCGCCCGGTGGACCACCGCGGCCCCGGTGTTCGAGCGGATTATCGCGACCTTCATGGTCCTGCCCGCGGTGATCGACATAGCCAGTCACGAACAGGACATCCGCGGGGCCGTCGGCAGGCCCGGAGCCCGGGAGTCGGCCGCGATCCGCGCCTGCACGGCCGAACTGCTGTCGCGCCTCGACGTGCCGGTGGCCCTCCTGGTGAGAACGGAGGATGGCGATTACCTGGCCGGGACCGGCCACCCCGGCCGATCCCGCCCCGGCCGATCCCGGCACCCCCGAGCCGCCACCGCTCGAGCCGCCGCGGCCGGAGCTGCCACCGCGCGAGCCGCCGCGGCCGGAGCCGCCAGCAGCCCGGTGCTCACCTTGTCGACGAGCCGGTTCGAGGCGTTCCGCTGGCGGATGGGCCGGCGGAGCCGGGCGCAGCTTGCGGCCATGAGCTGGTCAGGCGACCCCGCGCCGGTGATCGACCACCTGACCGTCTTCGGCCCCGCGGCCGCCACCGTCATCGAGTAAACGCCAGCCCAGCCACCAGAACCGCCAACCCGCCAAGCCGCTCATAAGCTCGTGGCACACCCCAAAGATCGCCCCTCACCCGACGAACCGCCGGGCCCCGCCGAGGCGACCTCGGCACTTCTCCTGACTTCGAGTGGCACAAATTTCGCATTGAGTTCTTATTCAGGTACAGAAATGACGCCAACGCAGTAAAAGCGCGAGCGCCGTCGAGATCGTAGGTAGGACGCGACCTAACTGCAACTTTCTGGGGAGTCGCGGCCGGCGAATCTTGGCGCGGCCGGCGTCCCGGGCGGCGCAGCGGGAGCGCATGCGGGGAGACTATCGCCGCTTGCTGGCGCAGCTGACGCAGGTCGTAGCCGCTGGCCGGGCGGCCAGCCGGCCGTCGCCGATGGGCCGGCCGCACCGCTCGCACCGGCCGTAGCTGCCGTCGTCCAGCCGGGCCAGTGCGGCGTCCATCTCGGCCAGCCGCTCCCTCGCCTGGCTGATCATCGCCGCGAGGTGCTGGCGTTCGAAGGCGATGGTCGCGCCCTCGGGGTCGTGCTCGTCGTCGGTATTGGCGTGGCTGGTCGATTCGACCAGGTCGTCGAATTCGCGGGTCAGCCCGGCCAGCCGCTGCGTGGTCGCGTCCCGGTCGGCGGCGAGCCTGTCCCGCCAGCTGTCCAGCACTAAGGATCTTCCGGGAGCGGCCCGGAACCCGCGCCGACCTGGGTCCCGGCCACGGGTTCAGGAGCTTCTATCGCCCTGAACCGCCACCGGGCCAGTTCGGCCCCGTTGACCTCGAGCCGCGCGGCGTAGTCTCCTGGCCGGTCAAGGACGAAGTTGGTGACGAAGGCGGCGACTGGCATGACGGTGAAATCGCCGACTCGCATGTTGGGTGCCGTGCCGACCCGGAACTGGCCCTCGAAGCGGGCCGTCAGGGGCCGACCGTCGGCGTCCTCGAATGTCACGGTGAACGCATGGCCCTGGTGGTGCTTGCGCCACGGAATGTGCAGCACAGCGGCTAACCCGAATGCCCTCACGACGGGATACTCAGCGCTGTAGACCTGATTCCAGAACCCGCCGTTGACGTAGAGCTTCCCGTTTTCCACCACTACGTGGTCGGCCAGGAAGAACGCGAACGCCTGGATCTCCTCGGGCATCGGCTCCTCCGTCATAGGACTAACCTATGTCGCCAGCCGACGTAGCGACCACGACCGTGCCCCGAAGGAGGACTCCGATGGCTGACCTGCTCACTGCCGACGGCCTTGCGCGACTGCACGAGACGGCCGAGCGGCACGTCGCTGATGATCGCGTACCCGGGCTCGTGGCCCTGGTAGCTGGCGGCGACCAGGTCCATGTCGAGGTCCTCGGGACCTTGTCGATCGGCGGCCGCCCGGTCACCAGGGACTCGCTGTTCCGGATCGCGTCCACGACCAAGCCGATCACGGCGGCCGCGACCCTCGCGCTGGCCGGCGAGGGGCTGATCGACATCGACGAGCCCGTCGACCGGCTGCTGCCAGAGCTGGCCCGCCCGGCCGTGCTGGCCCGGATGGACGGGCCGCTGGATGACACCGTGCCGGTGCACCGCGCGATCACCGCCAGGGACTTGCTGACGTTCACCTTCGGCTTCGGCATGGCTGTTGAGATGTTCGCCTCGGCCGAGCCCTGGCCGGTAGTCGCCGCATCGGAAGACCTGCGGCTGGCAACCATCGGACCGCCCGCCCCGGACGTCCAGCCCGATCCCGATACCTGGATCGCGGGTCTCGGCTCGCTGCCGCTGCTGGCCCAGCCGGGGGAGCGCTGGCTCTACAACACCGGGGCGTCGGTGCTGGGCGTGCTGCTGGCGCGCGCTGCGGGCCAGCCATTTGCGGATGTGCTGCGGACGCGCCTGTTCGAGCCGCTCGGCATGCGCGACACGGCCTTCTGGACGCCGCAGACCGACCGGCTCGCCACCTCGTACGCGCCCACTCCCGCCGGCCTGGTCGTGCATGATCCGCCGGCCGGCGCCTGGAGCCGGCCGCCCGCGTTCGGCGACGGGGCCGCTGGCCTGATCTCCACTGCCGATGACCTGCTCGCCTTCGCCCGGATGCTGCGGAGGGGCGGCTCCCCGGTCCTGTCGGCCGCAGCGGTCCGGGCGATGACCAGCGACCAGCTCACCGCGGAACAGAAGGCCCGCGGTGGTCTCGGCCCGGATTTCTTCACCGGCCAGTCCTGGGGCTTCGGCCAGGCAGTACTGGACAGCGGCGCGTTCGGCTGGGATGGGGGCCTCGGCACGTCGTGGCTCGTGGATCCGGGCCGGGACCTGATCGTCATCGTGCTGACCCAGCGCATGTTCGAGTCGCCCGAGCCTCCGCTCGTGCACCGCGACATCCAGGCCGCCGCCTATGCGGCGCTCGCGAGCTAGCCTGATCCGGTGGCCGACAGCGACCGGACCGACCTGGACCTGGTGCGTCAGCTCGCGCTGGGGCTGCCCGGGACGAACGAGGAGCCGCACTTCGACATGACCTCGTTCCGGGTGCGGGGCAAGATCTTCGCGACCGTTACGCCCGATGAGGTCCACCTGCACGTCTTCGTCGATGAGCCGGAGGTCCGCGCGTCGGTGGCGGAGAACCCCGGCGCGTTCGAGCCGCTGCTGTGGGGCCGCAAGGTCCGAGGAGTGCGAGTCAGCCTGCCCGGCGCGCCGCCGGAGCGGGTCAGGGAGCTGATCGTGGAATCCTGGCGCCGCAAGGCCTCCGCGCGCCTGGTCGCGGAGCTCGACCGAACCGGTCCGGGCAGCGGGCCCAGTCCGGGCGGCCGGCCCGGTCCGGGCGGCCGGCCCGGTCCGGGCACCGCGTCATGAGCCGATCGGCGGTGCCCAGCCCGGGCGGGGAATGAGACAGAACGGATGCCCGGCCGGATCGGCGTAGACGTGCACGGCCTCGGCGGTCACGCCGAGTCTCCTGGCCCCGATCGCCAGCACGCGCTCGGCCGCGGCATCGACATCGTCGACCATGACGTCCAGGTGAACTTGCTGCGGCACCGTGTCATCCGGCCAGGTCGGTGGCTGGTACCCCGGCGCCAGCTGAAACGCCAGGCCCGAGGTCCGGTCGCTGACGGCGACAACCACGAAATCCTCGCTGCTGTAGGTAACTGGCAGCCCCAGCAGCTGGGAGTAAAACGCCCCGAGCGCGGCCGGATCCGGGCAGTCGATCACCACATGATGCATCCGGCCGATCAACGCGAGGCCTCGTGCCGGTCGGGCGGAACCGCGGCCAGCGGGCCGGCCTCGATCCGCTCCCGCATGGCGCGCATCCGGTCGGACAGGTCTTCCTGAACCCCCCAGCGGGTCTCCAGCCACCAGGTGCAGCCGCCCTGTTCCCAGCCGGCCACCTCCGCCCGCGCCGCGGCCTGGTCAGCGGCCGGAGTCTCGCCGTCGGCGACCACGTCGACGTCCGGCCTGGCTCCCTGGTCCGTCAGCCAGTTCCTGACCGCCCGCGCGTCAGCCGGCTCGGCCGCGCGGCCCGACAGCCGGTACTGCGGGACGACGCCGTCGCAGCGCAGCACACGGCGCATGGACTTGGGCCCCGGCCAGACGCCGACGACCCAGAGCGGGATCCGGTCCTGGACCGGCCGGGCGGCCGCGGCCAAGTCCATCCGGCCCATCTGAAAGCGGTAATGCCTGCCGTGGTACTCGGGCTGCCCGTCCCAGAGCGCGCGGATCAGGTCGATGCCCTCGTCCAGCATCTCGGCGCGGCCGCGCAGGTCAGCGACCTCCCCGGTGTCCGGCAGCTCGGCGTCGGCCGCGCCGACGCCGACGGCCAGGATCGCCCGGCCGCCGGACAGCTGATCCAGCGTGGCCACCTGACTGGCGACCTTCCACGGCCGCCGCCAGGGCAGCGGAGTCAGCATCGTGCCCAGCCTGACCCGCGAGGTCTGGACGGCGATCGCGGCGAGCAAGCTCCACGGTTCGACACCGTAGGCGGTCTCCCAGGTGAACACGCCGTCCCAGCCTGCCTGCTCGGCCAGCAGCCCCAGCTCCAGTTGCTCGGTCGCACTGCCGCCCGGCAGCACCACCGCGCACCGAATTCCGTTCCGTGTCATGTCATCGTCCTATCAGCCGCTACCGACAATCTGGCGCGGCGGCCCGGCCGGGCGAATTGGGTCAGGCCCTTTGTCCCTGGCAGCATGGGAACGTGCGGCGGCATCATGGATCTCGCCCGCGCAGGCAGGGCAAGCAACCAGTGCGAGCAGGGCAGGGGAGGGACCCGTGACGGAAACCCAGCCAGGGGGCGCCCGGCAGGCCGACGGCCCGTTCCTGATGGACGTCACGGCGCTCAGTCGGCTGCACGGGGCGCTGGAAGCGGCCGGCTACCAGGTGATCGGCCCCACCGTCTCCGACGATGCGATCATCCTGAGCGAGCTCGGGTCGGCGGCCGAGCTCCCGTTCGGGTGGGGCGTGGAACTGGCGCCGGGCGGCTACCGGATCAGGCCGCGCACGGATACCGCGGCCTTCGGCCACTCCGCCGGACCGCAGTCGTGGAAGCAGTACCTGCACCCGCCGCGCGAGAAGATGTGGTCCGTCGACCGCTCGGGGGGGCAGTTCGACGTCATGCCCGCCGACGAGCCGGAGCCGAAGCGGGCTTTCGTCGGGGTGCGCCCGTGCGACCTGAGCGCGATCGGGATCCAGGACCAGGTTCTCGGCCGGGGCGAACACGCCGGATCACGTTATGCCGCCCGCCGCGCGGGCGTCTTCATCGTGGCCGTGAACTGCACGGAGCCGGGCGCGACCTGCTTCTGCACGTCCATGGGCACCGGCCCGGAAGCGGGGCCAGGCTACGATCTCGCTCTCACCGAGCTGGTCAGCGAGACCGACCACAAGTTCCTCGTCGATATCGGGTCGCCAGCCGGTGCCGACATGCTGGCCCACGTGCCGGTCACGCCGGCCGGCGACGGGATCACCGGACTGGCCAGGTCGGCCGTCGCCCGGGCGGCCGATCAGATGGGCCGATCTATGCCGGCCGACGCACTGCACGACCTGATGGCCGGCAGCTATGCCGCCGCCCGCTGGGACGATGTCGCGCAACGCTGTCTGACCTGCGGAAACTGCACAATGGCCTGCCCGACCTGCTTCTGCACGACGGTCGAGGACGTGTCCGACCTCAGCGGAGAGCACGCTGAGCGGTGGCAGCTCTGGGACTCATGTTTCTCGCTCAGCTTCTCTTACCTCCCCGGTGGCCCGATCCGGTCATCAGACCACAGCAGGTACCGCCAGTGGCTCACGCACAAGCTGGGCACCTGGCACGACCAGTTCGGCAGCTCCGGCTGCGTCGGCTGCGGCCGGTGCATCGTCTGGTGCCCGGTCGGCATCGACCTGACCGAGGAAGTTGCCGCGCTCCAGGCCGAGGCACGGCAGGCCGAGGCACAGCAGGCCGAGGCACAGCAGGCCGAGGCACAGCAGGCCGAGGCACAGCAGGCCGAAAGCCCAACGCCGGGTGCCCGGGCCGGGGGTGAGCACCAGTGAGCGCGGTGCCGGCGGCCGAGCTGGCCGCCCACCCCTTCCTGCGCGGGATGCCGGACGGGCTGGTCGCGCAGCTGGCCGAGGTGGCGACGGCCACCGATGTCCCGGCCGGTCACAGGTTCTTCGAGGAAGGCGGGCACGCCAGGCGGTTCTGGCTGATCAGGGACGGCCGTGTCGCGCTGGACCTGTCGGTCCCCGGCCGGCCGTCGCTCATCGTCGAGACACTCGGGGCTGGCGACCTGATGGGCGTGTCCTGGCTGTCCCCGCCGCATGAGTGGCAGTACGGCGCGGAGGCGCAGGAAGAAACGAGCACTTTCCAGCTCGACGGCGCGGCGGTGATCGCCAGGTGCGACGCGGATCCGGCCCTCGGCTACCAGTTCTTCGTCCGGCTGATGACGGTCGCGACCAGGCGGCTGCACTCGAGCCGGATCCGGATGCTCGACCTGTATGCGGCGCCAGGTCCGATCGGTGGGCGATGACCAGCGGATACGTGGCGCCAGCCGGGTACGCGACTCCAGCCGGGTACGCGACGCCAGCCGGGTACGTGGTCGAATCCAGCCGGGCGGAGACCCGCGATACGGTCACGCTCGTGCTGCGCCCCGCCCGCCAGCCGATCGCCGCGCACCGGCCGGGCCAGTTCACGATGCTCTACGCGTTCGGCATCGGCGAGGTGCCGATCTCCATCAGCGGCATCGCCGCCGGGCCTGAGCTGGTCCAGACCATCAGGGCCGTCGGGGCCGTCACCAGAGCGCTCTGCGCGGCGGCGCCAGGACAGCACGTCGGCGTGCGCGGGCCCTTCGGCACGGACTGGGGGGTCGGCGTCACCGCAGGAACCGCCGGCGGCGAGGAGCCCGGAACCACGCTCGGCGATCCCGCCGGCAAGGACCTGCTGATCGTCGCAGGCGGCATCGGGCTGGCCCCGCTCCGGCCCGCCTTGCTGACGGCGCTCGCGGCACGCGAGCGGTACGGGCGGATCATCGTCCTGGTCGGCTCGCGGTCCCCGGCCGAGATCGCGTTCACCGCCGAGCTCGATTCCTGGCGCGAGGCCGGGGCCGACGTGCGGGTAACCGTCGACCGGGCCGAGGCGGGCTGGCGCGGGAACGTCGGTGTCGTCACCCAGCTGATCGGCCAGGTGGACATCGACCCGGCCGCGACGGTCGCGTTCATCTGCGGGCCCGAGATCATGATGCGGCTGACGGCCCGGGCGCTGAGCGCTCTGGGCATCGCCGAGACGGACATCAGGGTCTCGCTCGAGCGGAACATGCGGTGTGGCATCGCCGAGTGCGGGCACTGCCAGCTCGGCACCGTCCTGCTCTGCCGGGACGGACCGGTCCTGGATTACGCGCGCGCCCGCCCGCTGCTGGCGATCAAGGAGCTGTGAAATGGCACGTCCGAAACTCGCCGTCTGGAAGCTGGCCTCCTGCGACGGCTGCCAGCTCACCCTGCTCGACTGCCAGGACGAGCTGCTGGCGCTGGCCGCCGAGGTGGACATCGTCCATTTCGCCGAAGCCACGAAGGCCGACCTGCCCGGGCCGTACGACGTTTCCCTGGTCGAGGGATCGGTGACCACGCCGGACGACGCAGAGCGGATCCGCCGGATCAGGGACCAGTCGGCCACCCTGGTGACTATCGGCGCGTGCGCCACCTCAGGCGGCATCCAGGCGCTGCGCAACTTCGCCGACGTGTCCGAGTTCACCGCCGCCGTCTACGCCAGGCCCGACTACATCGAGACGCTGGCGACCTCGACGGCCATCGCCGACCACGTCACGGTCGACTTCGAGCTGCGCGGCTGCCCGATCGACAAGCGGCAGCTGCTCGAGCTGATCACGGCCCTGCTGGCCGGCCGCAAGCCGCAGATCCCGGCGCATAGCGTCTGCTTCGAGTGCAAGAACAGGGGCAACACCTGCGTCATGGTCGCGCACGGGACACCGTGCCTCGGCCCGGTTACCCAGGCCGGCTGCGGCGCCATCTGCCCGTCCTACAACCGCGGCTGCTACGGCTGCTTCGGACCCGTGGCGAATCCCAACACCGCCTCGCTTATCCCGCAGCTGGCCAGGCTCGGCATGAGCGAGATCGCGATCGAGCGGGTGTTCTCGACCTTTAACGTCGCCGCGCCCGGGTTCGCTCCGGACTCACGGCCGACCAGGCCCGGGAACTCCTAAACCGGCACGCCTAGCTCGCGCAGATCGCGCAGCACCGCTGACGTGACGGTCGCGGCCGCGGCCGCGACGGCAGGCGTCAGCCCCACGCCGTAACCACAGTCGGTCACCTCGACGGCATGGACGATCAGCCGGGCCGGCATCAGGTCAAGCGCCCGGGCCAGGCCAATCGCGTCGCCGAGGCCGAGCCCGTGCGAGCTGACGGCGGTGGCCGGCTCGGCGGTGACCTCGTCGATGACGAGCCGGTAGGTCCGGCCGGGCGCCGGGCCGCCGGCCTGCCCGGTTGCTGCCTGCCCGGTTGCTGCCTGCCCGGTTGCTGCCTGCCCGGTTGCTGCCTGCCCGGTTGCTGGCCGCCCGGCGCTTACCTGCAGCGCGTCGACGACAACGGCCAGGTCAGCTCCGGTCCACGCCTCGATCATCCGGGCCGGCTCGCCATCGCTGGCCACTAGCCGCACCGTAGCGGGGACCGCGCCGCCTAGCTGGCTGAGCACCTCGGGGCCCACGCCGTCGTCACGCCTGAACTCGTTGCCGACGCCGATCACGACCACCCGCCGGACCGGGCCGCCCGGGGCACCGCCCGCGATCATCCCCGCTCCACGCGCAGCTTGAGGAAGTGGGTCGCGCAGGAGATGCACGGGTCATAGTTCCTGATCGCCTGCTCGCACTGATGCGTGAGCGTCTCGTCGTCGAGGTCCAGCCGGTCGGCGACGAAGCTGCGCAGGTCGTCCTGAATCGCGGCCTGGTTCTGGGACGTGGGCGGGATGATCGTCGCGCTGGCCACGTTGCCGGCCGCGTCGAGCACGTAGCGGTGATAGAGCACGCCGCGCGGTGCCTCCGACACCCCGTGCCCGGTCCCGGCTCGCGGCTCGACCGGCACGTACGGCTGCCCGGGCCGCTCGTACTCGTCGATCAGCCGGATCGCCTCCTCGACCGCGCACACTACCTCGACCGCGCGGACGACGATGCTCTGGAACGGATTGCGGCAGGTCGTTCCCAGTCCGGCAGCACGGGCCGACTCGGCCGCGGCCGGCGGCAGCCACCGCGAGTTCAGCGAGTACCTGGCCAGCGGGCCGGTGAAATAGCTGCCGTCGAGCCCGGCCAGCCTGGCGTGCAGGGCGTTCGAGTGCGGCACGTGCTCCTCGATCACGTTCTCCTCGAACTGCGCCGCGGTGAACGCGTGGCCGCCGCTCGTGACCAGCGTCCCGCGCTCGATCGCGTAGCGGCCCGGCTCGCGCAGCGCGAGCAGCTCGTGGTCGGTGCTGAAGTCGGGGAACTCGAACCCGGCCACCCAGCGCACGGTCTCGACGGCGAGGTCGAGCGCGGTCCGCAGCTGCTCGGCCAGCGGCCGCAGCTCGGCCGGGGCGGGAACCCGGTAGAAGCCGCCCACCCGCACGTTGACCGGGTGGATGGACCGGCCGCCGACCGTCGCCATGATCGCGTTGGCGACGCGCCGCAGGGCCAGCCCGCGCTCGACGATGGCGCGGTGATCACGTGCCATCTCGACCGCACCGGGGTAACCGAGGAAGTCGGGCGCGTGCAGCATGTAGATGTGCAGCGCGTGGCTGGAGATCCACTCGCCGCAGTACAGCAGCCTGCGCAGGCCAGCCAGCCCGGGAGGCAGGCTCGCTCCGCAAGCGGCCTCGATCGCCTGGCAGGCGCTGGTCTGGTAGGCGACCGGGCAGATGCCGCAGATCCGCGCCGTGATGTCGGGCGGCTCGGTGTAGGCCCGGCCGCGCAGGAATGCCTCGAAGAACCTGGGCGGCTCGTAGATGTCGAGCCGGACCTCCTCGACCTGGCCCCCCGCGACCCTGACGTACATCGACCCTTCGCCCTCGACGCGGGCCAGGCCCGTCGTCACCAGCGTGCGGTCCGCCCGGTGCGTCACCGGCTTGACCGCAGGCCTTGTGCTGGCCGGTGCGATGCGCTCATGGGCCTAGCCTCGCAGATATCGTCTGCTCATGCTGACGCCCACCCAGCACCGGACGCTGGCCGGGATCAACGCCGAGCTGGCCCGGCTGATCCGCTACGACGACGAGTCGCTCGTGCATGACAAGTGGATCAGACAGCGCTACGACTGCGGCTGCTACCCGACATACGGGCCCGCCAGGACGGCCACGGTCAGGACCGCCTGGCACGAGGCGGGCCATGCGATCGCCGCGCTCGCCACCGGCGCCCAGTTCAGCTCGGCCAGCATTCATCACGGCGTCCGGTCCGAGGGCCGGGTTCATAAGATCCGGGGAGCAACGCAGACCGCGTTCGTCATCGACGCCGCCGGGCAGATCGCCGAGCGGCTGATGACCTGGACCATGCTGGACGGCGACGCCGAGCTCGGACGCTGGCTGGCCACGTGGCAGGCCGACGGCGGGGACGCACGGAGATTCCGCCGCGATATAGCCGGCCGACTCGCCGGCGACGAGGTCAGCGCCTGGCGCTATAGCGAAGCGGTGCTGGTTCCGTTGCGGCCGAAAATACGGCACCTCGCGCGGGCCCTTCTCGTGACACCCCGGCCGCTGCCCTATGCCGTCGCGGCGGCCCTTGCCGATGCGCCCTGAGCGCGATCCGCCGGCTCCGGGCGGCCCGGGTAAAGAGTTGATCAAGATTGCGGCGGCGCGGAGCTGCCGCCTGGCCGCTATCTCGCGCCTTCGCACGAAAAGGCCAGGTCAGAGGCCTCATTGTGGACCAGCCCGGACGGCCTGCCTGGCGGCGGCGTCGGTAGGCTCGGGACAGCTTCGATCACCGCTCAGGCGCCGCCACCGTCGCGGCACGGATATCTCGGAGGGACAGCCCGATGCGTAACGTAGGGCTCGGTTTGCTGGCCGCAGCAGGCGCGTGCTGCGCGGTGCTCATCGCTCCGGCCGGCCCGGCCGGAGCCGCCCCGGCCCGCAGCGCGGCGCTCGTCGCTCCGGCTCGGGCCTCGGCGCCGGCGGTCGTGCTCGTGAACGCGCCGGCCAGGTCGGTGTGCGCGGGGCACAAGTTCAAGGTCGGCGTGTGGTTCCAGCGGATCTCCGGCGGCTCGCGCGCCTACCGGATCTCGGTCTCCGGGCCGCGCCACCGCCGGTTCTTCTACCGGGCCTGCGAGGCCCCCTCGGCCAGCTGGCGCTTCTGGAAGGTCCTGGCCGGGCGGGCCGGCAAGTACCGCACGGTCTACTCCGCGCACCGGCCCGGCTCGACGAGGTGGACGAAGTTCGTGGCCATCACCCGGGCCCGTCGCTGCTCGTGAGCGCCGAGCGCACCGGCCCGTCGGTCACCGCCGGCGAGCGCGAGATGCTGCGCGGCTTCCTCGACTACCAGCGGGCGACGCTGGCGATGAAGTGCGACGGCCTGACCGATGACGACCTGCGCCGGCCGTCCATGCCGCCGTCGACCCTGTCGCTGCTCGGCCTGGTGCGGCACCTGGCCGAGGTCGAGCGGACCTGGTTCCGCCGGGTGATCAACGGCGAGGACATCGGCCTGGTCTGGTCGGACCAGGGTGATTACCAGGCGGCCTATGACGCGCGAGCGGCCGGCGGCTCCGAGGCCTTCGCCGCCTGGCGGGCGGAGGTCGAGCAGTCGCGCCGGATCGAGGCCGCAGCGCCGTCGCTCGACGTGCTCGGCCACCAGGCCCGGTGGGACGAGGACGTCTCACTCCGGCTCGTCATGATTCACGTGCTCATGGAGTACTGCCGACACAACGGGCACGCCGACTTCCTGCGCGAGGCGATCGACGGCGTCGTCGGCGCCTGATATTCGCTGGACCCGCCCCCGGCCCGGCCGGCAGGGTAGAGGCCATGACCAGTGCGCGGCTGCCGAGGGCGACCTGGCTGCTCATCGCCGGCGACGCGGTGTCGGCCCTGGGCACCGGGCTGGTGCTGCCGCTGACCCTGATCTACCTGCATCATGCCAGGGGTATCCCGCTGCCGGTCGTCGGGCTGCTGCTGGCCGCGTCCGGCGCGGTCGGCCTGGTCGCCGTGCCGCTCGCCGGCGTGGCGCTTGACCGGTTCGGCGGCCGCCGGGTCCTGATGGTCGTCCTGGGCGTCCAGTCGGTCGGCGAGGGCGGGCTGGCCTGGGCGCACAGCGTCCCGAGCGCCGTCCCGGCCATGCTGGCGCTCGGCGCTTCCCTGGGCCCGGCGTTTCCCGCCTTCCAGACGATGCTGGCCGGGATCAACACCGACCCGGCCGGGCAGCAGCGGGCCTTCGCCCTGAACTTCACCGGCGTCAACGCGGGCATCGGCGTCGGCGGAGCGATCGGCGCCGCGGTCGTCGACGTTCATCACCCGGGTACGTTCCAGGTGCTGTTCCTGGCCAACGCGATGTCATGCGTGATCTTCGCGCTGCTCGTGTCGGCCCTGCCGGATGTGCGGGCCGAGCACGAGGCCGGTCAGCCCGCAGCTCGCTACCGCGAGGTGCTGGCCAGCCGCGGGCTCCGGACCGTACTGCTCGCCATGCTCGTCCTGGCTTTCACCGGCTACGCCGCGATGGACTCCGGCCTGCCGGCCTACGCGACCGTGCAGGCGCGGGTATCCGTGCACGTCGTCGCGCTGTGCATCACCCTGAACACGGCCATCATCGTAGGCTCCCAGCTGCTCGTGCTCCGCCTGGTGCAGCGGCTGCGGCGCAGCCGCGCCCTGTCCCTCATCGGGCTCATCTGGGGTGCCGCCTGGGCTGTCTTCGGCCTGTCGGCGCTGCCTGCCTCGCCGGGCTGGCGGATCGCCTGCGTGCTGGTCTTCAGCGGCGTGTTCGCGCTGGGCGAGACGGTCATGGCCCCGACCGTGCCGCCGCTGGTGAACAGCCTGGCCAGTGACCGGATCAGGGGCCGCGCCAACGCCCTGGCCAGCCTGACCTACTCAGTGGCCTTCGTGGCGTCGCCCGCGATCTGCACCGGGCTGATCGCGGCCGGGCTGTCGGCCGTCTGGATCGGCCTGCTCTGCGCGGGCTGCCTCGGCACCGTCCTGATCGGCGTGCGGCTCGGCCGCCAGCTCGGGCGGCACGAGGACCGGCTGGACGCGGCCGGCCAGCCGGCCGGGGAGCCCGCACTCACGTGAGCCCGCACTGACGTGAGCCGCCGGCCTGACGCGGCAGCGGCTGACGACAAGACCTGTGGCAGGGTAAGAGCATGGCATCCGGCTCTGCGCACCGCACCGTCACTGTCCACCGGGTCGGAAGCGGACGGTTCACCGTCCGTAACGAGCGAGGCGGCGAGATCGCCTTCGGCACCGGCGACGGAACCGACTTCACCCCGACCGAGCTGCTGCTGGCCGCCATCGGCGGCTGCACCTCGATCGACATCGACATCCTCACCTCGCGCCGGGCGGAGCCCGACGCGTTCGAGGTCACGGTAGAGGCCGACAAGATCCGCGACGCCGCCGGCAGCCGCCTCACCGATATCACCGTGGCGTTCCGCCTGGCCTTTCCCGACACCGAGCAGGGGGATGCGGCGCGTGCCCTGCTGCCGGACGCGGTGCGGAGGTCGCATGACCAGATCTGCACGGTCGGCCGCACGGTCGTAGTCGGCACGCCGATCGCGTCCCGCATCGAGTAGCGGTGTCCGGCGGCGCAGCGGACCCGACCGCGACGCGGAGCGAACCCGGGATCGTCGACGCTCATCAGCACGTGTGGGACCTGACGGCCCGGCCCCAGCCATGGCTGGAGCTGCCCGGCCACGAGCCGCTGCTGCGCAACTACACCGCGGCCGACCTGCTCCCGCTGGCCAGCGCGGCGGGTGTCACGGCCACCGTGGTGGTGCAGACCGTCGCCGACGAGGCGGAGACGACTGAGCTGCTCGCGCTGGCCGCCGCCAGCGACCTGATCGCCGGCGTGGTCGGCTGGACCGACCTGGAGTCGGCCGGAACCAGCGACGCGATCGCCGCACTGCGCGAGCGTCCGGACGGCGGCCTGCTGAGCGGCATCCGGCACCCCGTGCTGGCCGAGGATGACCCCGGCTGGCTGCGGCGGCCGGCCGTGCTGGCGGGACTGGCAGCGGTCGGCGCGGCCGGCCTCTGCTACGACCTCGTCCTGGCCGCCGATCTGCTTCCGGCCGCGATCGACGCCGCTGAGGCCTGTCCCGGCCTGGTATTCGTGCTCGATCACCTCGGCAACCCGGATCTCAGCGGACGGCCTCACGAGCTCTGGATGACCGACATCCGCCGGCTGGCGGCGCTGCCGAACACGGTCTGCAAGCTCTCCGGCGTGCTGGGGCAGCCGGCCCCGGACGGCGGCCACGCGGGCCGCGGCAGCGCCGTCGCCCATCTCGTGCCGTTCTTCGACGTGGTGCTCAGGGCGTTCGGGCCCGACCGGATCATGTTCGGCTCGGACTGGCCGGTCTGCACGCTGTCGGCGTCCTACGGCCAGGTCGTCGCGGCCGCCCGAGCCCTGACGGCCGGGCTCAGCCCGATCGAGCGAGCCGCGGTGTTCGGCGGAACGGCCCGCCGGATCTACCGGCTCGGCCAGTGCGCTTCCGGGGCTGGCGGCGACGTCAGGTAGGAGGCCAGGCCGCGGATGAGGACGTCAAGGCCCCACTCGAACCTGTCGTCGCCGCCGCCCGCGACGATCTGGTCGGCGACGGCGACCGTGTGCGGAAACTCGTCCGGCGGCAGTGACTTGAGCCAGGCAGCGGCCTGAGCCGCGAAGTCGACCGGCTCGGCGAGCGGCGTCACATCCTGCTCGTGAGCGTAGGCGGCAACGTAGAGGCTGCCCAGGTCCCCGGCGAAGGCGGCCACCTGGTCCGGGATGCCCGCCGATCGCATGGCCGCCAGCATCCGCTCGACTCCGATCAGCATGGCCGGCCCGAACGGAACCCGGCCGAGGGACAGCCCGGCGACACCAGGATGACGGCGGAAGACGCCGAGCGTCTCCCTGGCCCACGAGCGCAGCATGTCCTGCCAGTCCACGCCGGGCTGGGGAAACGGGATCTCCGCCATGATCTGCTCGAGGACCAGCTGGACGAGTTCCTCCTTGTTGGCCACGTAGCCATACAGCGAGGAGGCCGAGACGCCGATCTCGTCGGCGACGCGGCGCATGGTCAGCGCATCGCCGCCGTCTGACTCGACGACCTTGAGCGCGGCCGTGACGACCAGGTCCCGGCTGAGCTGGGGGCGCGGCGGGCGCCCGCGGCGCGGCGCGGATCGCCACGGCGGCTCCGGTGCGGATGCCGTCTTCCGGTCGCCGCCCTTGGGCCGCCCGCTCCGGGGCTGGCCGTCAGCTGTATCGCTCACGTCAAACAGTGTAGTTGACGAGAACGTCGTTCTGTAGTAAACGTTGTTCGTGAACAGAACACTGTTCAGCACAAGAACGTCGTTAGGGGATCAGCGGATGACCAGCAAGCCAGTCGTGGAGGCGGAAGGCCTCCGCAAGACGTACAAGCCAGATGTCCGGGCGCTCGACGGCCTCAGCTTCTCCGTCGCCGAGGGCAGCATCTTCGCGCTGCTCGGGCCGAACGGAGCAGGCAAGACGACCGCGGTCAGGATCCTGACCACGCTGTCGCGGCCCGATGAGGGCAGCGCGCGGGTAGCCGGGATCGACGTGCTGAGGCGGCCCGGTCAGGTCAGGTCGGTGATCGGGTCGGTCAGCCAGCACACCGGCGCCGTCGGGCTGCTGACCGGCCAGGAGAACCTGGCCCTGCAGGGCAGCCTGTACGGGATGCGCGGGAAGGACCTGCGCCGGCGGGCCCGCGAGCTGCTCGATCAGTTCGGGCTGGCCGAGGCGGCCAGGCGGCAGGCCCGCACCTACTCGGGCGGCATGCGGCGGCGGCTCGACATCGCCACCGTGCTGGTGCACCGGCCAGCGGTCCTGTTCCTGGACGAGCCCACGACCGGGCTCGACCCTGAGGGCCGCGCCGCCCTGTGGGCCGTGCTGACCGACCTGGCCGCGCAGGACGGGACGACCATCCTGGTGACGACCCACTATCTGGAGGAGGCCGACCAGTACGCGGCCAGGATCGCCTTCGTGGACCAGGGACGCGTCGTCGCCGAGGGGACAGCCGACCAGCTCAAGTCCGAGCTGGACGGCGACTCCGTCCTGCTCGAGCTCGATGGCTCCGTCAGCGCCGAGCGGGTCAGGCTGGCCCTGGCCGGCGTTCCGCAGGTCCGGCAGGCGACGGCGGACGGCAGCGTCGTGCGGGCCCGCGTCGCCGACGGACCCCGCGCGCTGCCCGCCGTGATGGCCGAGGTTGAGGCCAGCGGCGTGCCCGTGCTGTCCGTCCGCGTGGCCCGTCCGTCGCTGGACGACGTCTACCTGCACCATGCCGGCCGCTCATTCCATCAAGCAGAAAGGATCGCAGCGTGATCACGCCAGATCGCACCCTGACCGAGCCGGGCCACGGCCCGGCCGTCCCCGACGGCCCAGTGAGCCACCAGCGCGGCGGAGCCGGTTCCGAGCCCGGGCCCGCCGACTCCGGGCGGCGGCACCGCCAGCCGGAGCGCGAGCACCGCCAGCCGGAGCGCGAGCCGCGCGGGCACGCCGGACCGGCGCGCCAGGCGTGGGTGATTCTCACCGCGCGCTACCTCCGTCAGCTTTACCGGGAGCCGATTGTCATCTTCATGACGCTCACCCAGCCCGTCATCTGGCTGCTGCTGTTCGGCGCGCTGTTCAAGAAGGTCGCGGAGATCCCCGGGTTCGGGAGCGGCAACTACGTCACCTACCTGACCCCGGGCGTGGTGATCATGACGGCGATGTTCTCGGCCAGCTGGACCGGCATGAGCTACATCGAGGACATGCAGAACGGAGTGATGGACAGGTTCCTGACCGCGCCCGTCGGCCGTGGCGCGCTGACCGCGGCGATGCTCACCTACCAGGCGCTGACCACGGTGCTCCAGACCGCGATCATCATCGCCATCGGCTGGGGGATCGGGGCAACGTTCCCCGGCGGCGCGGCCGGCATCGCGGCCCTGGTCGGCGTATCCGTCCTGATCGCGGTCGCCATGGCCGGGGTATCCAACTGGTTCGCCCTGCTGACCCGTCAGCGGGAGGCACTGATCGGCGCGTCGACGACGCTGGTGCTGCCGCTGACCTTCCTGTCCGGCGCGTTCCTGTCACTGCGGCTCGTTCCGGGCTGGATCGCCGACGTGGCCAGGTACAACCCGGTCAACTGGGCGGCCAGCGCGGGCCGGGTCGCGGTCGAGGCCCACCCCGCCTGGGCGACGGTCGGCTCCTACGCAGGCTTCCTCGCGCTGGCCGTGGCGGTCACCGCGACGGCGGCCACCAGGGCGTTCCGCACCTACCAGCGGTCGATCTGACCAGGCCGGGCCCGGACGGGCCTAGCGGCCGCCGGGCGGGGCCAGCCATCGCGGCTGGCCGCGCCCGGCCGGCCGCGGCCACATCCCGTGTGACCAGCCAGCGCCGATCATCATCGCGCCGGCGATCAGCAGCAGCGCATTGCGCCGGTACGCGCCGAGACCCATCAGAGCATCGCCGGCCAGCCTGACGGCCTGGGCCGACGGCGGCATGTGGGCCAGGACGTAGCGACCGCGGCGGGTGCGCGACAAGCCGTCCAGGTCGGCCAGGCTGAGCACGGCCGCCGAGCCGGCGATCGGGACGATCACGCGCACGGCTACCGCCGAGGCCGGCCGTTCCTGCCAGAGCAGGAGATTCGAGACGACGGACGCCGTGACGTCGGCGCCGATCTTGGCCGGGTGGATCTGATGAATCACCGCTCCGTCAGCCAGCCGCATGTGATCATCGTCCTCGCCCTGGGATCCGCTTACATCATGCAGCAAGTCCGGCCACCCGGCTATCGCCCGCTGGGCAGTAGCCCCGGCTAGGTCAGCGGCTGGACCTCGGCCGTCAGGTCGCCGCCAGCGTCCCCGGTGTTCACGACGCCGCGCGGCTCGATCAGCAGGACGGCGGTCTCGACATCGGCGCTCGGGCAATGCTCGGCGCCACGCGGCACCACGCAGAGCTCGCCGGGCCCGAGCAGCACCTCGCGATCGCGCATCCTTATCGTCAGCAGCCCGTCGACAACGAGGAAGAATTCGTCCGTCTCGGGATGGGAATGCCAGGTGAACTCGCCCTGAAGCTTCACCACCTTGACGTCGTAGTCGTTGATCTCGGCAATCTTCTTCGGCGCCCAGTGCTCGCTGAAGCGCGCGAGCATCGAGGCGATGCTTATGGCGTCCATGCCGCGATCCTGGCAGCGACCCGGCCTGCGGACCTAACGGCCGCGGCGGTCTGCTGAAATGAGCTCATGTGCACCGCCGTGCTGAGCATCGAGCCTGGCCTGCCCGTGCTCCTGGCGGGGGTCAGGGATGAGCTCACCGACCGGGCCTGGGAGCCGCCGGCGCGGCACTGGCCGCAGTACCCGGGCCTCATCGGCGGCCGGGACCTGCAGGCCGGCGGGACCTGGCTCGCGGTTTCCGACCAGGACCGGAGAGTCGGCTGCGTGCTCAACGCCATCGGCGCCATGGCCCCGGCGGCCACGCGCCGGTCCCGCGGCAGCCTGCCCCTGACGGCCGCCGCTGGCACGCCGCTCGATCAGGCCGCGCTAGCCGACCTCGACCCGTTTCACCTGCTCACGGCCGAGCCGGCCGGTGCGATCATCCAGAGCTGGGACGGACACGCGCTGACCGAGCGCACGCTCCGTCCTGGCTTGCACTTCGTCGTGAACAGCGGCCTGGCCAGCGAGCTAGCCGACGCCGGGCCTGCCGGACCTGCCGGACCTGCCGGACCCGCCGGACCCGGCCGAGCCCGGCCCGGCCGAGGCAGCCGCGGTCGAACCCGCCCCGGCCGAACCCGCTCCCGCCGCCCGGGCGCAGAACGGCCGCGAGCATGAGCTAGCCCGGATCGCCCATTTCCTGGACCGGTTCAGGTCCGCCGCCCGGCCCGACCCCCGGCCCGGCCAGCCGGTCGCCGAGGCGTGGGGCTCGTGGTTTCCGCTCGTCAACGGCGATGGCATCGGACCGGACGACCTGCGGGCGCTCATCGTCCGCCGCGACCTGGGCGGCGGCCGGACCTGGGGCACGACATCCCTCTCGCTGGTGTGCCTGACCCAGGAGGCGACCCGCTACGACTTCACCGGCCGCCCTGGTGACCCTTCGTCGTGGTATCCCGTGCTCTGAACCTCGCCGCGCAGGGCTCAGCCCATCGACTTGGCGCCGTCCAGAGCCTCCCTGATGATGTCGGCGTGTCCCGCGTGCTGCGAGGTTTCCGCGATGATGTGCAGCAGCACCCGCCTGGCCGACCAGGTGGCGCCGGCCTCGAACCAGGGCGCATCCGGCAGCGGGTGCGCCGCGTCCAGGTCAGGCAGGGTGCGCACCAGCTCGTCGGTCTGGCTCGCGACCTGCTCATACTCGTCGAGCAAGCCAGCCAGGGTCTCGCCTTCGGCCATCCGGAACGCGTGAGCCCAGGTATCGGCCATCGTCGCCGGGTCGAACGCCATGACGGACGGTCCTTCGACGATGAACCTGACCCACTGCCGCTCGGTCACGGCGACGTGCTTGATCAGACCGCCCAGGCACAGCTCGCTCACCGTCGTCCGCCTGGCCGCCTGCTCGTCGGTCAGGCCGCGGGTCGGGTATCGCATGAAATGCCGCTGCTTGGCCAGGGAAGCCAGCAGATCGGCTCGCTCTCCGGTCACAGTCTGGGTCGCGCTCACTAAGCGTTCCTCTCGCTCGGACTCGGTGCCGTGTCCCTGCTCGTAGCACGTTACGCCTGGGTACTGACAGTGGCGGGGCAGACGGGCAGCGCTTCCCGCGGGCGGCCAGGGGCGAGGAATGCCTGGCGGCCCCGGGTGGTTGCGGCCTGACATGGCATCAGTAGTGATCGCGGCCGCGTACGGCGGCCCTGAGGTCCTGTCCCTGATCGAGGAGCCCGCGGGCGAGCCGGGACCCGGTCAGGCGCGGATCGAGATCAGGGCCGCGGGCGTCAACCCGGTGGACTACAAGGTCTACTCGGGAGCCTTCGGCCGAGACCCGGCCAGCCTGCCGCTGCGGCTCGGTTCCGAAGCCGCGGGGGTCATCACTCGGCTCGGCCCCGACGCGATCGGGCCGGCCGGGCCGCTCCAGGTCGGCGGCGAGGTCATCGCGTACCGCGCGCCAGGAGCGTACGCGAGCGAACTGGTCGTGCCGGCCCAGGCGCTGGTACCCAAGCCGGCGACGCTCGACTGGGCCCAGGCCTCCGGGCTGATGCTGACCGGCGTGACGGCCTGGCATTGCCTGGTCGCGGCGGGCGTCAGTGACGGCGACACGGTCCTCATCCACGGCGGCGCCGGGGGAGTGGGCGTGATGGCGGTCCAGCTGGCCGTGACCACCGGCGCGACCGTGATCGCGACGGCCAGCCTGCCCAGGCACGGGCTCCTCCGCGAGCTTGGCGCCGAGCCGGTCGCGTACGGGCCGGGGCTCGCCGAGCGGGTCAGGGATCTCGCTCCGCGCGGCGTCGACGCGGCCGTCGACCTGGTCGGCACGGACGAGGCGGTCGACGTCTCGCTTGAGCTCGTCGCGAACAAGACCAGGATCGTCACGATCGCCGCGTTCGGGCGGGCTGGCCAGGCCGGGATCAGGGCGCTCGGCGGCGGCCCGGGAGCCGACCCGGGCACCGAGCTCAGGATGGCGGCCAGGCTCGACCTGGCCCGGCTAGCTGACCAGGGGAAACTTCGCGTGCTGGTGACCGAGACCTTCCCGCTGGCACAGGCCGCCGACGCGCACCGGGCCATCATGACCGGCCACACCAGCGGCAAGATCGCCCTCATCCCCTAACGGCCACTGCCCCTTGCCGACCCGCCCGACGGATCGCTCGGCCCGGCGCTGTCAGTGCCGGGTCCTACGCTGAGGCCATGTCCGACCACACCGCCAGGGAACTGCTGCCAGCCGAACGCTACGAGGACCTGGTCGACGAGCTTGTCGGTCAGGCCGGGGTGACGCCGCCGCAGGGCGGAGCCGGGTTCGGGCGGTCGGCGGTCCGGTTCAACGGGAAGATCATCGCGATGTTCGTCCGGGGCCAGCTTGTGCTCAAGCTTCCCGAGCAGCGTGTCGACGACCTGATCGCGGCCGGTCACGGCGAGCGGTTCGACGCGAACAAGGGGACGCCCATGCGGGAGTGGCTGAGCCTGGACCCTGGCAGCGACGAGTCATGGCTGCCGCTGGCTCAGGAGGCGCTCAGCTTCGCCAGGTCCCAGCGCGGCCGCACGCGCTGAGCCGCATCGGCCCGGCTGTTCCCGGAGCGCCGGGCACCGCGTGGAGCGCGGCCGGCGCCCGCCCCTACGATGCAGCCATGGCCATTCCGCTGCCCGATGACGTCCGGACTCTTCTCGAGGCGCCGAACTACGTCCACCTGTCCACGCTCCGGGCCGACGGCTCGCCCAGGAACTGGGTCGTCTGGGTCGGCGTGGAAGGCGACAACCTGCTCGTCTGCACCGGCGAGCAGACCTGGAAGGCGCGGGACATGCGCCGCGACCCGAGGGTCGGCCTCTCCGTGGTCGACCTGGCCAACCCGTACCAGATGGCGGCGATCCAGGGGCGGGTCGTCGAGGCCCGGCCGGACGAGGACAGCGCCTACATGGACCCGATATCGGTCAAGTACACCAGCGCGCCGTTCCCGGCCCGGGGAGCAGGCCGGGTGTGCTTCGTGATCGCCGCGGAGAAGGCGGGAATGGTCACGCTCGGATTCACGCACAGCCCAGCCTGAAACCGGGCTCGATCACTGGCCGGCCGGGCCGGCGTCCGCCGGTGATCCTGGCCTGGTCACAGCAGAGCCAGGTCCGCTGTGACCGCGTCGATCTGCGCTGCCTCGGCCGGCCCGATGGCGCAGCAGGTCACCGTGCCCGCCTGGACCTGGGTGCGGCCCGCGTCCAGGACAAGCTCGACCGGCAGTCCCGCTCGCCGCGCCTGCACGGCGAGGTCCTGGAGATGGTCCGCCGAAGTCGCCTTCAGCACGACCTTCGGCTGGCCGTCGGCCAGCCAGCCGGAGAAAGCGGGTCCGCCGAGACTGGCCAGTGCGGCGCCGACCGCGGCGTGCGCGACCTGGGCGGCGATCTTTCCCCGGCCCATGCCGAGGTCCGTCCTGACTACCAGCGCGAGCTTGATCGGCACGGCAACAACCGTATGCCCGCTCGTCAATCACGGATGAGGCGCAGCCGGCGGTAGTCAGGATCGGCGCGGCACCGGCTCGCCAGCTCGTCCAGGTCGTCTCCGGCCCACAGCACTCGTCCGGTCAGCTCGTCGGCGCCGCCACTGGCGATCGCCTCGACGAGCTCGGCGGCTGAGCGGCCGTCGCCCCACCGGTGCTCGACTCCCCACCGGTGCTCGACTCCCTGACCGAGCCCGGGCAGCAGGTGCGGCCTTGGTCACTCCAGGCCAGCAGCTCCGTCATCGACGTCCGGACGAACCCGGGATGCATCGCAAAGACCCGCACTCCCGTTCCGTCGAGCTCACAGGCCAGGGACTCGGTCAGCCGCGCGATTTGCGACCTGTCCGGCCAGCGAGCGCGACCACGACATGGTCACCATGATGGACTCCTCACCCCGGTATCGTGAGGCCACGTGACGACCAGCCACGACCGCATCGCCGGAAACCCGGTGCGGCTGTTCAACACCCTGACTCGCGAGATCGCCGACTTCAGCCCGGCCAGCCCGCCTGAGGTGGGGATGTACTCGTGCGGGCCGACCGTCTACGCCGACCAGCACATCGGCAACATGCGTGCTTACGTCTTCGCCGACACGCTGAAGCGAGCCCTGGACTGGAAGGGATTCCGGGTCCGGCACGTCATCAACATCACCGACGTCGGCCACCTCACCTCCGACGCCGACGAAGGCGACGACAAGCTCGAGGTCGCGGCTCGCCGCGAGCATCGGAACGCCTGGGAGATCGCCGAGCAGTACACCAGGGACTTCAAGGCCGATCTCATGCGACTGCGGATCATCGAGCCCGACGTCTGGTGCAAGGCGACGGACCACATCGGCGAGATGATCGGGTTCGCCGAGGTGCTCGAAGCCGGCGGCTGGTGCTACCGCCTTGCGTCCGGCCTGTATTTCGACACCTCGAAGGATCGCGACTACGGCAAGCTCGCCCGGCTCGACCTGGCCGGCCAGCAGGCCGGGGCGCGGGTGGAGGTCGTGGCGGGCAAGCGGAACGCCAGCGACTTCGCGGTCTGGCGCACGTCCGCCCCCGGCGAGAAGCGCCAGATGGAATGGGACTCTCCGTGGGGCAGGGGAGCGCCGGGCTGGCACCTGGAATGCTCGGTGATGTCGATCGAGTACCTCGGCCCGCACTTCGACATCCACACCGGCGGCGTGGACCACATCCCGGTGCACCACACCAACGAGATCGCCCAGAGCGAGGCCTACCTCGCCGACGGTCTGCCGTGGGTCAGCTGGTGGCTGCACGGCGAGTTCATCAACTTGCGCGGAGCGAAGATCTCCAAGTCGACCGGCGGCGGCGTCCTGGTCACGGACCTGATCGATCGCGGCTACCACCCGCTGGCCTACCGGTACCTGCTGCTCCAGGCGCACTACCGCAGTCAGACCGAGTTCAGCTGGGAGGCGATGGACAGCGCGCGGGCCGGCCTGCGGCGGCTGGTCGACCGTTTCGCGGCCGCCAGATCGGAACCGGCCAGGCGGCTCGGCGCCGCGGCCGCTGAGCACCTGGCCGCATTCGACCAAGCCGTCAGCGATGACCTGAACACGCCACGGGCCGTCGCCGCCGCGGTCGCCGCGTCACGGGACGACCGCCTCACCGACGGTGAGCTGACCGCCCTGGCCCGCGAGTTCGATGCCGTGCTGGCCATCGGGCTGGCCGACCTGTCGCCCGCCGACCTCGATCTCAAGCGCAGCGACGTCGCCATCACCGACGAGGAGGTGGAGACGCTCCTCACCGAGCGGAACGCCGCCCGTGCGGCCAGGGACTTCGCCAGGTCGGACCAGATCCGCGATCAGCTGGCCAGCGTCGGGGTAACCGTCGAGGACCAGCCGGGCGGCGTGTCCACATGGCGCTGGACCTGATCCACGCCGACCCGCCCGCAGATCAGGTGCGGCGGATCACGTTCGTGCCGTTCCTGGCTGACGGGCGCTGCGTCCTCGTTGAAGGTCCCGACGGCCCCGGCCTGCCCTCGGGTGACGTGCGCGACGGCGAGGACTACCTGATCGACACCGTGCTTCGGATCCCGCTCGAGACGGCCGGATTCCGGTACCAGCGGTTCCGGCCGTTCGGCCGGGCGGGCCGGCACCTGTATGCCTGGATTGAAGGTGCCCCGTACGCGGGCGGACGCCCGCACGCCAGCGCGGTGCTGAACGTCATGACCGCCGAGGACGCCGCGGCCCGGCTGCAGGCCGACGGCCAGCACGAGCTGGCCGACATCATCACCGCCGCGGCGGCGTCCTACCGGGCAGTCGATGACCAGGCCTACTACGCCGACAGCCTGCGCACGCTGCAGCGTGCCTACCTGCGCGGCCGGACGCCGCAGGAGGGCTCGGGCTTCGGCGGGGACGAGCGGGCCTGGCGACAGGCACGCCATCACATCAGCGAGCCGATCGGCGCGGCAGGCACGTTCCTCGACGTCGGCTGCGCGAACGGACTGCTGATGGAGTCGATCGCCCGGTGGTGCGCCGAGCGCGGCCTGACGGTCGAACCCTACGGCGTGGATCTCGCACCGGACCTGGTCGACCTGGCCCGGCGCCGCCTGCCCCGCTGGGCGGACCGGTTCTGGGTGGGCAATGCGATCGACTGGATGCCGCCCGGCGGCCAGCGGTTCGGCTACGTGCACCTCCTGCTCGACTGCGTGCCAGCCGCGCGGTATGCGGACCTGATCAGGCATCACCTGGCCCACACCGTCCGGCCAGGCGGGCGCCTCCTGGTCAGCGATTACGGCGCCGGTTCCGCGGGCGGCGTCCCGACCGCTGCCGAGACGCTGCGGGCGCTCGGATACGGGTGCTCGAGCCAGAGCACGGGCGATCACCGGCTGGGCCGGCCAGCAGCCCCGACTGCGTGGATCGATACGTGAGCACTCGCGTCGACCGTTACGCCCCGCGGCGGCCAGGCTCAGACGGCGCGTCGGCTGTAACCTCGGGGACCCGGTCGAGCGCGATCCCGAAATGGTCCCGGTATGCGTCCAGGATCGCGCCGGCACCAGGCAGCTGCTCTTCGGTCCGGGTTCCGCCGCTGGTCCTGATCAGCGTCCGGTCGCTGATCGAGATCCGGCCGTCCTTCGTCAGTCGCGAGCAGATGATGCCGCGCGTGAAATGGGACCGCGGCGAGGTCTGCTGCCACCAGCAGGTAGGGACGAAGTCGTCGAGCAGCCGTTCCCGCAGCTCGACCCGGTACTGCGGCTGGGCGTCCCTGAGCACGTCCAGGTCGCCGTCCGGAGCCCCGGCGATCACGAAGCAGCCGGCCGGATCCTCCTGGCGCTGCCTGCTCTCCAGCAGCAGCGGGTAGATGCTGTGGCTGCCGAAGCCGACATCGGCCAGCCACGGGCCGCTGCCGTCGGCCGGGCGCACGACCAGGGCCAGGTGATCGAACGGCGGCCCGAGCCCGCCGTCGCCGTAGACGCGGGCCGCCATCCGGCCCACCTCGAAGCCGAGAGCCTGCAGCAAGAGCGCGAACGCACCGTTGAGCTCGTAGCAGAACCCGCCCCGCCGCCGCGCCACGACCTTGTCGATCAGGTCGTCCTCCGCCAGCGAGATCGGCTCGGCCAGGTGGATGCTCAGGTTCTCGAACGGCACCGCCAGCTGATGAGCGCGGTGCAGCGCGCGCAATGCCGCCGCGTCGGCCGCAGCAGGGCGCGCGGCGTCGATCCGGTGCAGGTATTCGCTGACATGCTTCTCGTCCATGCCCATTACCGTAGTAAGCGGCGCGGCAGGCGACGAAGGGCGGCAGCGATGACGGCGGACCCGGCTGGTGCGATAAAGGTCGAGATCGACGGCGTGACCGCGTCGCCCGACCAGCTGCGCGCCGCGGCCCTTGGCGGCTTCGGCCACTTCACGGCGATGCAGGTCAGAGGCGGCCGGGTGCGTGGCTTCGGCCGTCACCTGGATCGTCTGGACGCGGCGAACCGGGAGCTATTCGGAACCGGAATCGACGCCGCCGCGGTGCGGGATCACATCCGGCACGCGCTCGGCGGCGACCGCTGCGATGCCTCGGTACGCGTCTATGTGCTGGAGGCTGACGGGTCGCCGCTGACCATGGTGACCCTGCGGCCGCCAGGTGGCATGCCGGGCGCGCCGTGGAAGCTCCGTGCCGTTCCCTACCAGCGCTCGCTCGCCCATATCAAGCACACCGGTGACTTCGGGCAGCGCTATTACCAGCGGCTCGCTCACGCCAGCGGCTTCGACGAGGCGCTGCTGACCGGTCCCGATGCGATCATCTCCGAGGGCAGCATCACCAGTGTCGGGTTCTTCGACGGAGCCGGTGTGATCTGGCCCGCGGCGCCGGCCCTGGCCGGGATTACCATGCAGGTGCTCAAGCCGGCGCTGGCCGACCTCGGGCTGCCATCGCGGCGCGCCCATGTCCGGCTGTCCGATCTCGCCTCGTTCGCCGCCGTCTTCGTCACGAACGCACGCGGCATCGCGCCGGTCGGACAGGTCGACGACCTCAGGCTGACCGCCGACACCGGGTTCATGGAGCGGCTCGCCGAAGCCTACGAGTCGGCCGGATGGGACAGCATCTGAGGCTGTCCTGGCCGCCGGGACCACAGACGGGGCCTTCGGCCCTGCCGGAGTCAGCCCGCCGCGGGCCACGCTGCGGTACGGAGCCGGCAGCGGGCCGGTCCCCGAGCGCACAGGAGCGGTGCCATGCTGAGTTACGGCGACTACCTGCGATGGCTGTACAAGACCGGTCGCCCGAACCATTTCGCGCGGCTGCAGAACCAGGCGTCGGCGGCGATCTTCGGGGCCGGAATCTGGCCCCGCCGCGTCGCCGCGCTCGACGTGCGGGGACGCACGAGCGGGCGGGTCATCTCGCTCCCGGTCGCGATCACCGATTACGACGGAGCGCGCTACCTGGTCTCGATGCTCGGCGAGGACGTGAACTGGGTGCGCAACATCCAGGCCGCCGACGGCCGGGCCGTGCTGCGGCACGGCCGCCGCGAGCAGGTTCGCCTGGTCGACGTCCCAGCCGAAGACCGGGCGCCGATCCTGCGCCGATACCTGGAACTGGCCCCCGGCGCCCGTCCGCACATCCCGGTCGACCGGCGCGCCCCGCGGCAGGCATTCGAGCAGATCGCGCCGACGATCCCGGTATTCAGGGTCACGGCTATGACCACAGCCCGGCCCGGGAGCGCAGGATCTGCTGCAGAGCCCGCGCGAAGCCGGTGAGCTGATCCGCAGTGAGAGCCAGGCTCAGGGCCAGGTAGCCGCGCGGCGCGATGTAGTAGCCGTGCTCGAGCAGGTCGAGGAAGAGCAGCTCGAGCAGCCGCGGGTCGCTCTGGCTCAGGTCACCGCGGCTGCGGATCCGCGCTGTCGTCGCATGCACGGCCATGATGCTTCCCACCCCGGTGACCTGGAAGGGAGCGCCCGCGGCACGGAAGGTGCGGGTCAGCTCCTCGCGCAGCGCGTCGCCCCGGGCGCTGTGCCGCTCCGCGACGTCGGGCGGGTAGACCTGCGTGAGCCCGGCGTAGCCCGCGGCCATGGACGCGACGTTGTTGTTGAAGGTCCCGGCATGCGGCAGCGCCTCAGGCCGGGCCGGGTCGAACAGGCTCATCACGTCGGCGCGGCCGCCGAAGGCACCGAAGGACGAGCCGCCGCCGATATACTTGCCCAGCGTGGTCAGGTCGGGCGAGATCCCGAGCCGCCCCTGCAGGCCGCCTGAGCCGGTCCGGGAGGTCATCACCTCGTCGAAGATCAGCAGGGCACCGGCCTGCCGCGTGGTCTCGCGCAGCGCCGCCAGGAACTCGGGCTCGGCGGGAATGCAGCCCCCGGAGCCGAGCATCGGCTCGACCAGCACGCACGCGACGGTCGCGCGCTGGCGGCGCAGCAGTTCCGTCGCCGCCGGCGCGTCGTTGTAGTCGGCGAGCAGCACGTCATACGGGGCGTTCACGGGAGACAGCCCGGCCGTGAAGCTCAGCAGCCCGCCGTGGTATCCGCCGCGGAAGACCAGCACCTGGTCCCGGCCGGTGAACGCGCGGGCCGCCGACAGCGCCATCAGGTTGGCCTCGGTGCCCGAGTTGGTGAACCTGACCCGCTCGATCGAGGCGAACCGCGCGCAGACCGCCTCGGCCAGGTCGACCTCGTACCTGGTGTGCGCACCCCGGCTGACTCCCTCGCGCAGCGCGCTGACCATCGCCTCGATGACGACCGGGTTCGAGTGCCCGTAGAGCCCGGCGGAGTACTCGCCGAGCAGGTCGACGTACTGATGGCCGTCGACGTCTTCCAGCACGGCGTCCCAGGCCCGTGCGATCCGCAGCGGGAATGGCCGGTGGTAGAGCACCGACCTGGTATTGCCGCCCGGCAGGAAGGCCTGGGCCCGCTCGTGCAGCGCCGAAGTCAGCGGGCGGCGGCCCGCGTAGGCCGCCCGCGCCGCCGCGACAGCCTCGCTCACCGTGTCAGCCTGCGTCCGCGTCGCCGCCTCGGTCATCAGCCCGCCCTCCGCTCCGGAGTAGATTGGGAATGGTGAAAAAGCTAATCGAGATTCTCGTCTGCTTCATCCACCCGCTCGCGGTCGTGCTCATCTGGATCGACCTCGCGACCCGGTCCGACCTGGCCACCGGCCCGAAGGTGGCCTGGGCCATCCTCAGCATCATCCCGCTAGTTCCGTTCGTCTACGTGCTCACCAGCGGCGATCTCTGGTAGCCCGACCCGGCGGAGATCGTCCAGGTCAGCCAGGCTGAGCCGGTCAAGCAAGCGCACGGCCTCGCGGTTCGCGCGCAGTTGCGCAGCACTCGTGGCCCCGAACAGCACGCTGGCGACCGCCGGGCCGGCCAGCGCGAAGGCTAGCGCCAGCGCGGCCGGGCTGGCCGCGAGCCGGTCCGCCAGGGCGGCCAGCCCGGCGGCGGCCGCGATCGCCGGCCCGGCCCGCGGCTGGTCCAGCGTCGCCGCCGCGCGCCCGGCCGTCCCTGGCGTGGCGTACTTCCCGCTCAGGACGCCGCCTTCGAGGCAAAACGACGCGACGACGCCAGCGCCTGCCTCGCCGAGAGCTCGTGTCATCTCGGCGTCCTGGACGGGCGAGCGGCGGGCCAGGCTGTAGGGCAGCTGCGCCGCGCACGGCGGCGGGACCGACAGCGCCGCCGCGGCGCCGGCTGCCTGGCTGATCGCGGCGGCCGGCCAGTTCAGGACGCCCCATGCCCTGGCCTTGCCCGCCGCGATCAGCCCGCCGACGGCGGCGACGAGGTCGGTCACGGTCATGTCCCGCGGCGGCTCGCCGGCGTAGATCAGGTCGACGTGATCGAAGCCCATCCGCTCCAAGGACGCGTCCAGCTCAGCCCCGGCGCCCTGCTCGGGCCAGAACTCCCACCACAGCTTGTTGGCGACGACAACCTCGTCCCGTCGCAGCCCCGCGGCGCGGAACAAGTTCCCGAACACGATTTCCGAGTATCCCGTCGCGAGCGGCGCCCGGCCGGTCTCGTCGTTGTAGCGGGCATCGTCGAAGAAGCTGATGCCCGCTTCACGGGCCGCCCGCAAGATCGCGACGCCAGTATCGGCCGGGAGCCGCTCGTAGGTCCGCCACGACCCGAGTGACAAGGCCGACACCTCGATTCCCGACCGGCCGAGCGGACGGGGGTCAAGGTATCCGGCGGGCATTCAGCCTCCTGTCCGTGCCGGGCCGTCCCGGACCGGCCTGACCGGTGAGTCGGATGGCGTTGTCATGTTCCCTCCCTGGTGGCGGTGCTCAGCTGCTCTCATGGCCGGCGACTGCTTCGGCGTTCTCCCGCCGCAGCGCGAGGACCAGCGTGTCGATCGCCCACGCGACGCCCTGCTGGGCTTCCTCCGCCGGGAGGCCGGTCTCCTCGCAGATGGTGACCCAGGCGGTCATGCTCGACAGGAAGGCGATCGCCGCCGACCGGCGCCGTGCCACACCAGGCTCTAGGTGGGACGTTATGCCCGCCAGGGCGGCCAGCATGGCCTGGACCCGGCGCGCGCGATGAGCCGAGCGCGCCCGGCGGCCGAGGCTGCTGTACAGCAACGACTTCATCAGCTGCGGGTGGCCCGCGCCGGCCGACGCCGCGCGCAGGAAGTCGGCGCTGATCTGCTCGGGGGTCGTGAACGAGATTCGCAGCCCCAGCCGGGCGACGATATGGTCACCGGCCGCCGCGAACAGTTCTTCCCTGGTGGCGAAGTACCGGTACAGGGTCCGGGTGGATACCCCGGCGTCCCGCGCGACCTGCGGCAGCGCGATGTCCTCCGGGTTCTCGGTCTCGAGCCGGACGGCCAGCGCGTCCAGGATCGCCTCCCGCACAACCGCCGCCTGACGTTCCCGCAGCAGGGATCTGTCAGCCATGTCACAAGCGTGATAGTGATGGCATGGACGTGTCCACATCAAGCCTGCGCCCGCCGCCGCTCGCGGCCTAGCGAAGCGAGCTTTCACCGGGCTGACCGCGGACGTTCACCCCCGGTGAACCGCCCGGGCGAACGCGGCCGTCATCATAGAAGCAGCGCCAATCCGCGCGAAGCGACTAATTACGGGGGCTAGCTCCATGCTGACCGGCCGCAACGCGGCACCACTTGTCCATCGTCCGGATTCAGCAGGGGCTCCCGCACCCGAGCAGATACACCTCCAGTTCGGCTCCGACGCGGCCACGCAGATCGCTGTCTCCTGGGCGGCGCAGGCGGCCGTGGCCAGGCCGCGGCTGCGTGTGGGGCCAGCCGACGGGACCGCCGCGCCGTCGCTCGGCAGCCAGGTGGAGGCCGACGAGCGGGTCTACGTCGATGCAATGACCGGCGAGACCGTCTTCACCTATCACGCCAGCATCGGCTCGCTCGAGCCAGGCACGCAGTATGCCTACGAGGTCGTGCACGACGGCTCCCCGCCCGCGGCGGGCACCTTCAGGACCGGCCCGCGCGGCCGTTCGGGCCCGTTCCGCTTCACGAGCTTCGGCGACCAGTCCGTTCCCGAGCCGGTGGGCCTGGGCTCCGGGCCGAACTCGGCGAACGCGCGCTACGTGGTCGACGCCGTCGACCGGCTGGATCCGCTGTTCCACTTGCTCAACGGCGACCTGTGCTACGCCAACGCCAGCGAGCAGCCGGTCGCGACGTGGACCTCCTACTTCCGCAACATCACCCGGTCGGCGCGGCTGCGGCCGTGGATGCCCACACCGGGTAACCACGAGAATGAGGCGGGAAACGGACCGCAGGGCTACCTGTCGTACCAGACCAGATTCGACCTGCCGGGCAACGGCACCCCGGCGTTCCGCGGTAACTGGTACGCCTTCACGGCCGGCCCGGTCCGGGTGCTCGCCCTCAACAACGACGACATCTGCCTGCAGGACGGCGGGTTCAGCGGCCTGCGCCGCGACCACGTGCCCGGCTACCGCGCCCGCGGTATCGACCCCTACCTGCACGGCTACAGCGGGGGCCGTCAGCGTCAGTGGCTGGAGCGGGAACTCGCCGCGGCCCGCGAGGACGAGGACATCGACTGGATCGTCGTGTTCATGCACCAGGTAGCCATGTCCACGGCTCATTTCAACGGCGCCGACATGGGGGTCAGGCAGCACTGGCTGCCGCTGTTCGACGCCTACGGCGTCGACCTCGTCCTGTCCGGGCATGAGCACCACTTTGAGCGGTCGTATCCGGTGCGGGGCGTGCTGCCGGGCAGCGCGCTGCTGACCCCGGCGCCGGTCCGCCAGGTCGCCGGTCGGCGCCGGGGAGCGGCCGAGATCGACACCAGGCACGGCACCGTCCACCTGACCATCGGCGGCGGAGGGCATCCCTATCAGCCGCCGGCCAGACGCCGTCACGATCCGCACGAGGGCATCGTGATCGCCGGCGTCGAGCCGGGCAGCCCGCAGGTCCAGCGCCGGTCGGTCATCGAGACCGAGCCGGCGATCTGGTCCGCCTACCGCGACCAGAAGACGCCGTTCGGCTTCGCCTCGTTCGACGTCGCGCCGGTCGAGCCGGGCGGCACGACCTCGATCACCATCACCTACTGGGGCGCCGCGGCCGGCTCTCCGGTTTACCGGCCGCGCGACCGGGTCGTGCTCCGCAAGCCGCTCGGTGCCGACTGGCTGCGGGTCGGCGAGCTGGCCGGAACCCGCTCGTCGGGGCTGCGCTAGAACGGTCAGGAAACCGCCCGCGCGAGCTGGCCGGCGACCAGCGTCCAGCCACGGGCATGCTGGTCAGCCAGGCCAGAGGGCAGTAGCGTGTGCTCGATCGTCAGCACCGACGCGGCCGCGCCGTCGGGCTCGATCGTCACGGTCACGACGCTCTGCACGGTGGGGTCGGGCCAGGTGGAGCAACTCCAGCTGAAGGACAGCCGGCGTGGCCGGTCCAGGGCCAGGCAGTTGCCGCTGACCAGGAAGGTAGCTCGCATCCTCGATCTCGAACCGCAGCGCGCCGCCGATCCTCGGATCGGCGGTCACGCTGAGACACCGGGCGGGCCTGGGGCACATCCACTCCGCCAGCGCTTCGGCGTCCGTCCACTGGTCATACACCGCTGCCGGCGGTGCTGGCATTCGCTGCCGCACCACGGCCACCGGCTCGCCGTGACCGTCAGTCACTGCTGCCCCCGGCCTTCAAGCCGGGCCGCGAGCGGGCTGGCGCGCCCGGTCCAGAACGAGGTCTGCTCGCTGATCCACCGCTCGGCCTGGCTCAGCGCCGCCGGCTCGATCGAGAGCCAGTGCTCGCGCCCTCTCACCTCGCGCCGCACGAGCCCGGCCGCCTCCAGCACGCCGACATGACGGGACACGCCGGCGAAGGACATGGGCAGCGGTGCGGCCAGGTCCGTAATCCTGGCCTGGCCCGCGCGCAAGGCGACGAGCAGCGCGCGCCGGGTCGGGTCAGCCAGCGCCGAGTACGTCCGGTCCAGTGCGGAATCTTCAACCACCTTGTTGACCTTACCGCAGCCGGATGATATTCAATGAGCTTGTTGAACGACCGTCCGATCGAAGGAGGATCAGCCCGTGCCGATCTACCAGACCGCCCACTACCAGGTGAACCCCGGAGCGGTGGACAAGGTCAAGGCCGCCATCACCGAGTTCGTCCAGTACGTCAGGGAGAACGAGCCGGGCACGAAGATGTATACCGGGTGGGAGCAGCAAGACGACCCGACGAGGTTCTGCCACCTGTTCGAGTTCGCTGACGGCACCGCACACGAAGCCCACGGCCTACGTGCAGCTAGCGACCAACACAGCGAGCGAGTAGCCCGGTTCTCGCCCACAATGGATCCGTGATCGACATCAGCCCGCAGCGGTTCGAGGACATGGTCGTCACGGCCCTGGACGGGCTGCCCGACGAACTTGGCCGGCTGATGCGCAACGTGGCCGTGATGGTAGAACACGGCCAGGGTCCGCCCGGGCTGCTCGGCCTGTACGAGGGAGTGCCCCTGACCAGCAGAAGCACCCAGTACGCGGGGGTGCTCCCTGACCGCATCACCATCTACCGCCTGGCGATCTGCGCCCTCTGCTGGTCGGAGTCCGACGTGCAGGAGCAGGTCCGCAAGACCGTCGTCCACGAGGTCGCGCATCACTTCGGCATCAGCGACGACCGCCTGCGCGAACTCGGCTGGTGAGGATCAGGCCAGCCGCAGCCAGTCCGGCCTGCTGATCGCGTACTCGACGTCGCCGTGCTCGGCTCCCTCGAGGTACTCGGGCCACGGCACGAAGAACGTGCGCACCAGCGACAGCCCGGCCTTCTCCAGGACCCGGCGGGATCCGATGTTCACGGCCATCGTGGTGGCCACCACCCGCTCGACGCCGAGCACGGTGAACGCCGTCCGCACCATCGCCCGGGCGCCCTCGGTCGCGTATCCGTGATTCCAGGCCGCAGGAAACAGCCGGTAACCGACCTCGGCCACGCCGCTGGCCTGGCGATCCAGCCCGGCACTGGACGGTGGCCGGAGCCCGAACCAGCCAAGCGGCGCGCCACCATGCTTCTCGGTCGCGGCGAAGCGGCCCATCCCTTCCGGCAGGTCCCGGTAATCACGGAGGATGCCGGGGAGCGTCTCGGCCGCGACGACGGCCGCCGGCACCGGCTTGCCGTCGTCGATGTAGCGCATCACGGCCGGATCGCCATGCAGCGCGGCCAGCCATCCCGCGTCCGCTTCGGTGAACGGCCTGATCAGCATCCGCTTGGTGGTGAGATCACCGGGCACGGTCCGATCCGATCACCGGCTCAAGCCGCCCGCAAGCGCCTTTGCTGGCATGCTGGACGCGTGCCGGCCAACCGCGGAATGACCCCGCGCCAGAGCGTGCTTGCCGAGTGCGAACGACGCGGGCAGGCGGCCGTGATCACCGGCTGCGTCGGCCTGCTCGAGGGAGCCGATGCCGACGACGGGCTCATCATCGCCCTCGGCGGACCGGCGGCGGCTACGGTCCTCAGCGGCCGGGAAGGCGGCCGAGGCGGCTACTGGCCCCGGGTCTGGGCAGCTCGCGGCCTGCTGCACGTCTGGGCTGACGACGCTACGCCAGCGATCATCGCGGCGACCGACGACGAGTCCTGGCGGGTCAGGGAAATGGCGGCCAAGGTGATTGCCCGCCATCAGGTCGGCGACGCGCTCCGCGCCGTGGTCGCGCTGACCAGCGACCCGGTGCCCAGGGTCGCAGCGGCGGCGGATCGCGCGGTGATGATCCTGTCGGCAGCCGCGGCGTGACCGGGCCGCCGGGCCGTGGCGGCCTGCACCACGTCGAGCTGTGGGTACCCGACCTGCCCAGGGCCGTCGCCGAGTGGGGCTGGCTGCTCGGCGAGCTCGGCTACGCCGTCTTCCAGGACTGGCCGCAGGGGCGCAGCTGGAAGCTGGGCGCGACGTACATCGTCATCGAGCAGTCGTCTGCGATCACCGGGGGCACTCATGACCGCACCCGCCCGGGGCTGAACCACCTCGCGTTCCACGCCGGCGACCGCGGCCAAGTCGACGCACTCTCCGGGCTGGCCCCCGAGCACGGCTGGACGCCGATGTTCGCTGAGCTCTACCCCCATGCCGGCGGCCCTGATCACTTTGCCGCGTACCTGGCCAGTACGGACGGATTCGAGGTTGAGTTGGTCGCCGGCGAGCCCGGCTCCGGTGGTGCGTCGCCGTAGACATCGCGGCTGGTAGTTGCCAGGATGGCGGAAGGCGCTCCGCTGGTAACAGCGAGTAATGGGGAACGGAGCTGTCTTCCGCTCGCCGCGAATAGCGCGGAGGTGACCGTGAGCGAGATGCCGGCCGCAGCCAGCAGGCACCTGGCCGACACCGCCGTCTGCTGCTCCGGCGGCGGGATCAGGTCAGCGACCTACTGCCTGGGAGCCATGCAGGCCCTGACGGCCGGGGGCGGAATGCGCCAGGTCGACCTGGTGACCGCGGTATCGGGGGGCTCCTACACCGCCGCGGCCTGGGCCCTCCAGGCTCAGTCAGCCGCGCAGCCGGGAGGCTACCGGGCCGCCTACCAGAAGGCATTCAGGCCCGGCTCCGCCGAGGAGAGCCGGCTGCGCGACCACACGCACTACCTGATTCCCAACGCCGCCCAGGGCCTGCACGGCATCTTGTCGCTGATCTGGGGGGCGGCCGGCAACCTGCTGCTGGTGACCAGCCTGTCGTACCTGCTGCTCGGCCTGGACGGCTGGCTGCTCCGGGCGATCGGCGGGGTGCACTGGTCCGCGCAGGACGGCGGCCTTGAACCTCAGCTGACGATCACGCCGCTGCAGATCTGGGTGCCCGCGGGCCTCGGCATGGCCGCGGTCCTGCTCTTCGTCGCCGGCAGGCTGCCGCTGGCCCGCCGCGGCCAGCCCGGGTCAGCCTGGACGGCGGGGGACCGGCTCGCCCTGTGGACCACGGTGCTGCTCGGACTGGCCGCCGCCGCGGCGCTGCTGCTCGTCGGCGGCCCGGCCCTGTTCGCCGCGGCGTGGAACGTGCACTGGGTCGCGGCCAACATGGGCGGCGTGCCGACCATCGGCGACACGGCCGCCACCTTGTCCCTGTTCGCCGTCGGCGTGGCCACGATCGCCAAGGCCGCCGCAGGCAACGTCTCGGCGTACTGGAGCCGGCTCGGCAAGGGCGGCCAGGGCGTCATCCGCCCGTGGCTGGCCCGGGCCGGCCGCCTGGTCCTGCCCTGGCTGGGCAGCGCCCTGGTCGTCCTCGGGCTCCTGGCCTGGGGTGTCTACGTGCTCGGCATATCCACCCGGCCGGGCTTCCAGCACTGGCACCTGGTTATCGCCGCGGTCATTTTCCTGATCCTGCACGTCGCGCTCGACGTCAACCGCACATCCATGCACGATTTCTACCGGGACCGGCTGGCCAGCGGCTACGCGAGTGGCGCCGTTTCCGCCACCCGGCTGTCACAGCTGCGGCACGCGGCGCCGACGCTCAATGTCTGCGCGGCCGCGAACCTGAGCTCGGGCACGGTCAGGTCCGCCTGGCCAGGACCCCGGCCGCTGCAGCGCGGAGTCCCGCCCGGCCGCGGCGCCGTGGCGTGGATGTTCACGCCGTCGTCGACGGGCCTGCACTTCCCCAACGTGGCCGGCGGGGACGAGCTAGTGTCCACGGCGGCCTACGAGACGCTGCTCGGAGCCGACCGGATGACGCTCTTCGACGTCGTCGCCGACAGCGGCGCGGCCATCTCGCCGCTGATGGGCAAGGCGACGTCTGCCGCCCACCGGCTGCTGCTGGCCGCGGTCAACGTCAGGCTGGGCGTCTGGCTGCCGCGGCCGGCCCTGGTCAGGCTCATCGCTGACCGCGCCGAGGTAGCCGACCGGGCCGGCGGACGGCGCGCGTGGGCCACCGCGCTCGGCGCGGCCGAACTGCGCGGGCCGGTCGCGACCTGGTGGCTGAGCAGCCAGCTCGCCGCCTGGGAAAAGGTGTACCGGCAGCACAGCGGGCAGCTGGCCGGAGGCCGGCCTGGCCGCGGCTCGGCGGTCGCGGCCGCGCTGCGCTGGCGGATCTGGCAGCCGAACCTGCTCCTGCTCTGGCGCGAGGCCGTCGGGCGGAACCCGGTCGGGCGCAAGTGGATCTACGTCACTGACGGCGGTCACTACGACAACCTCGGCCTGGTCGAGGCGCTGCGCAGCAGCCCTCGCCGGATCTACGTGCTCGACGCGTCCAGCGACCCGGATCACAGCTACCGCGCGCTCGGGCAGGCGATCGCGCTGGCCAGGTCGGAACTTGGCGTCGAGATCCAGCTCGACCCGCTCGCGATGGAACTGCCCGCGGGGCCCGATCCAGCGAGCGGTGATCCGGCCAGCAACCAGGCCGGGGTCACGCCGGCCGGCCAGCGCCAGCCGCAGCTCCGTCAGGCCTACGCCTGGGGCCAGTTCCGCTACACGGTGGGGCCGCGAGCCGGTCAGCGCGGCACGATCGGGATGATCAAGCTCGGCGTATGGGCGGGAGACGACCTGCCGTGGGACGTCCGCGCCTATTACCAGGCGCAGCGGACCTTCCCGCGCAGCAGCACCCTCCAGCAGCTGTACGACGACGAGGACTTCGAGGCCTACCGCGAGCTCGGCGCCGCGTCCATGCGGGCCCTGCTGGCTGGCCGGCCGCAGCGTCGGCCAGCCAGGAACGGTCAGCACCGCGCGGCCGGAGGTGGCGAGCAGGGGGCCGACGACCGCGTCCCGGCCGTGCCGCGGCCCGCGGCACACGCTCCTAAGACCGGATCTGGACTCCGCGGGGCAACTGGCGGACCGTGACCGACTCGAGCCGCAGGTCACGTACCAGCCGGTCAGCCACCAGCCCGCCGTCAATCGCTCCGCAGCTGAACAGGTCGACCGCGACCATATTCTCCTCGGGCCAGGTATGAATGCTCAGGTGCGACTCGGCCAGGATGAGGACCAGCGTGATGGCGCCGTTCGGAAAGACCACGTGCGAGGTGTCGAGCACATGGCCCCCGCCCGCATCGACGGCGGCCACCGCCACGGCCGTCATCTCCGCCAGATCGTGGACCGGCGACTCTGGGACGCAGATCGCGTCGATGGCGAACAGGACCTTGGGCGAGACTGCCTCTTGCCGCCGCAGCTCGGTGTACCTGCTGGCCGGTTCGATGCCGGGCATGATGTGGCAGGATACCGCAGGGCCGCCGGGCGGCAGGATCCGGCCGCCGCGAACAGCCGCTGACGAGACGAGACCAGCCGATGGACATTGACGCGATCGCCGCACAGGTCGCCGCTGCCGTCGGGCTGGCCGAGGGTGAGGCAGGCGTCCGCGACGTGCTGCGGGCCGTCGCTCGCAGCGAGCCGGTCCCGACGAGCCAGATCGGCCGGATGGCCGAGCTCCCGGTGCCGATCGTGACCGCCGTCTGCAACGAGCTCCGCAAGCGCGGCGTCATCGACAAGACCCGACCGGTCCGGCTTACCGAGCAAGCCAGGCAGGTCCTAGCGGGCCGGCCGCGGCTGGCGGTGGAGTGCTCGTGCTGCGGCGGCATCGGCCTGCGCATTCCCGACAAGCTCGCTGCACTCCTCGCCGAGCTCGAGCCGACGGCGGCCGGCGCCCCGCAGGCCAGGATGGAACTCGACCAGACGCACTGCACGGTCCCGACCAAGATCCACCGGGTACTCCGGCTCTACGAGGCCGGCGCTCTCGACGGCCGCCGGATCGTGCTGCTCGGCGACGACGACCTGATCAGCGTGGCCATCGCGCGCTTTGCCAGGCTGACCGGCACGGGCGTGAGGCAGCTGACCGTGATCGACACCGATCCGGCCGTGCTGGCCTGGATCGGGGAGCAGACCGCGGGTACCGGAATTGACGTCCAGATGGTCGAGCATGACCTGCGCCAGCCGCTGCCCGGTGCCCTGGCCGGCGCGTTCGACGTCGCTTGTACCGACCCGCCTTACACCGTTCCCGGCGCCCGGCTCTTCCTTTCCCGCGCCGTCTCCGCGCTGGAGCGGCGTCCGGGCCAGCACGTGTTCTTCTCGTTCGGCGCCCGGCGCCCCGCGGAGACGCTCGCCACGCAGCGCCTGATCGCCGACCTCGGGCTGGTGGTCAGGTCGGTCACGCCGAACTTCAACCGGTACGTCGGGGCCGGGATACTGGCCGGGACAAGCCATCTGTATCACCTGCGATCTAGCGCGGAGACCGCCCCGCTCATCGAGGATGAGTATGCCGGCCCGCTGTACACGGCCGACTCGCGCGCCCCGGACCAGCAGAGCCGTCCCTACCGCTGCGCGAGCTGCGGGGCCGTTCAGCTCGTCGGCCGCAGCTCAGGGCCAGGCAGCCAACCGCGGTGGGCTCAGATCTCCGACCTCCAGGCGGCCGGCTGCCCGCAGTGCGGCGGAGTGACGTTCCGGCCCATGGCCAGGCAGCAGCGCTGACTGGCCGGCGTTACATCCTGGCCGCGGCGTCGCGGGCCAGTACCTTTTCCGGGGCCAGGTTGCTGGCGACCCCGACGGCGATCCGCACGTAGGAATCGCCTTTCAGCACGCTGATCGACGCATAGCCGTCGTAGTAAGCCTGGTCACCCAGGCCCGATACCGGCTGAGCCTTGACCTTCCGCCGGTAGTCGTCGAACCACTTCCTGGCGTTCGGGCCGGTGACGAGAACAACCCGCACGGTGTCTGCGATGGGGACGTCGGGGCTGACTGACGCCGGGGCGTCGGGGCCGTAGAAGACACACGCGACGCCGCCCTCGACGGTCGCCTTCCCGCGCCGCGGCGGCTTCACCGGCTGGCCGAGCGCGGCGCTGGCCTCCGCTGAGGTGATGACGCTGCAGGAGTCGAGCGCCGTGGCCGGCGATGACGCGGAGGCGGCCGGAGAGCTCGCCGCCGTCCCCGACCCGGCTGGCTGCGGGCTGGCGGCCGGTGCCTTCGAGCTGCACCCGGCCGCCATGGCCACAATGGCGGCCGCCGCGGCGAACCGGACCCCATACCGAGTCATTCCCATGACCGATCTCCGTTCAATTCCGCCAGGACACACGCGAAACCTGGCCCGGCGCTCATCTTGGCATTTGCGGCGCAGCCGTACCCGGAAGTTCGGTGAAGGTACATATCGCGGCCAAATTGCCCGCAGGCCGGCCCGGCCGGAGACCGCGAGCCTTCGGCCGGGAGCATGGGCACGGATGTGGGAAAATGCTGCCCGTGACCGGTCACGAGGCTCAGGGGAGCGCGCGGCAGGCGCGGGAGCAGTACGTCGTCAGGCCCGCCGTCGAGCGTGACCTTGACGCGATCGCCGGCTTCGAGGTCGACATCGCGCGCGTCTCCTTCGGTGACGAGGCGATCACCGACCCGGCCTTTCATCGTCGCCGGGTGGCCGGGGCGCTGGGCAAGGCGGGCGAGATCACGCTGGTCGCGGTCGGCCAAGGCGCACCGGATGTCCCGCTCGGCTGGGCCTGGATGTCGGCCAGGACGAACTCGCTGACCGGCGAGCGGTACGGCAACTTCCGCTCGCTGGCCGTGGCCGGCCCTGGCGCGGTCGACGACGGCAGCCCGCGCCTCGGCGAGCTGCTGATGACGGCGATCCTCGCGGCCGCTGACGAGGCTGGGTTCACCCACCTGTCGGGCAAGGTGAACGCGGCCAACCTCGGCATGCGCTCGCTGTACCGCGCCTTCGGCTTCTCCGCGACGCACCTCACGATGGAAAAGCGGACCCCGCAGGACCGGCGCTCGTGATCAAGTGCGTGGTCTGGGATCTGGACAACACGCTGCTCGACGGGGTCTACCTGGAGTCGCCAGACCGGCCGCCGGCCGCCAGCCCCGGGCTGTCCGGAATCCTGACCGAGCTTGCCGGGCGCGGCATCCTGCACGCCATCGCCAGCCGGAACCCGCCCGAGGCCGGCCAGTACGCCGAGCGCGCCACGGGCCACGCCTTCGCCGCGATCGAGTGCGGCTGGGGCGCCAAGTCGGCCGCGATCAGGGCGATCACGAGCGAGCTCGGGATGGCCGCCGACGCGGTTGCGTTCGTCGACGACGACGCCATGGAACGGGCCGAGGTCTCGTTCCGCCTGCCCGAGGTCCTCGTGCTGGCCCCCGAAGACATGACCGAGGCCGTCGGCTGGCCGCAGTTCAGTCCGCCCGTCGTCACCGACGAGGCCCGGCGGCGCGGCGAGCTGTATCTGCAGCGCCGCTCCCGGCAGGAGGAGGCACGGGCGTTCGGCGGCTCACCGGAGGAGTTCCTGCGCTACTGCCAGACCCGGGTCACCATCAGCCCGGCCACCCCGGCCGACCTGCCCAGGCTGCACGAGCTCTCGGTCCGCACGCACCAGTTCAACTCGACCGGCAGGGCGCTGTCCGAAGCTGACTTCGCTCGGCTGCTCCGCCCGCCAGGGCGGCAGGCGTTCACGGTCAGGCTCGCCGACCGGTTCGGTGACGACGGCATCGTCGGCGGCTGCATCATCGTCGCCGACCCGGGCCAGGCCGGGACGGGCAGCCTCAGCTGGGACGTGCCGCTGCTGATGATGTCCTGCCGGGCGCTCGGGCGCGGCGTCATCGACGCGCAGCTGACCTGGATCTGCCAGGCCGCCCTGGCCGGCGGAGCGCATGAGGTCACCCTGAATTGCCTGGTCAGCCCGCGCAATGTGGCACTGCGGATCGCGCTCACCGGGGCCGGCTTCCGGGCCGCCCCGCCGGACGGGCCGGCTGGCGCGCCGCGGGTCGCCCGGTACGTCAGGTCCCTCGGCGAGCGGCTGCCCGACCTGCCCGACTGGGTCACGGTGACGCAGTGACCGGCGAGCCCGGCGTGACCGGCCCGCTCAGGCAGATCCTGGCCGACCTCACCGGCGACCGCAGGCCGCTGGACGCGCCCGCCGACACGCCGCTGCTCCGCGACGGCATCGGCCTCGACTCACTGGGCGGCGCCATGCTGCTGACCGAGGTCAGGCGCCGCTTCGGCATCGATGTCGCCGACGAGGACCTCAACCTGGACAGCCTGGCCAGCATCGGAACGCTCGCTGCCTACATCTCCGCGAGGCTGCCGCCGGAGCGGCCGCGGTGATCAGCGGACGGTGCGACAGTGCCTTCGAGCCGGTCCGGACGGCGTTCGCGGAGAACTTCGCCCGGCGCGGCGAGACGGGCGGCGCCCTCTGCATCATGATCGGCGGCCGCGTGGTCGCCGACCTGTGCGGAGGCTGGACCGCAGCGGACCGGCGGACGCCCTGGCAGCCGGACACGCTGGTGAATATCTTCTCCGTCGGCAAGGGCCTGATGGCCGTGCTCGCGGCCCGCCTGGCCGGGTCCGGGCGGCTCGACAGCGATGCCCGGGTGAGCGCGTACTGGCCGGAATTCGGCGCGGCCGGCAAGGAGTCGGTCACGGTCAGGCAGCTCATCAGTCACCAGGCCGGACTGCCCGCGGTCAGGCGCAGGCTGCCCGCCGCGGCGATGCTGGACTGGCGGCTGATGACCAGCGCCATCGCCGCGCAGGAGCCCTGGTGGGAACCGGGCACGGCGCATGGCTACCACGTCAACACCTTCGGCTTCGCCGTCGGTGAGATCCTGCGGCGGGCGTCAGGCCGTACGGTCGGAACCCTGCTGCGCGAAGAGCTAGCCGGGCCGCTGGGCGCCGATATTCACATCGGCCTGCCGCCGGCCGAGCACGGCCGGGTCGCCGAGTTCGCCTGGCCGGCCGTGCCGCCCGCCGAGGCCGAGCGGCCTGAGCTGGACGATGACCAGCTGATGGAGTACAACGCTTACTTCAATCCGAGCGGCCTGTCCGGTGCGGGCGTCGTCAACACACCGGGCTGGCGGGCAGCGGAGCTGCCCTCGACCAACGGGCACGGCACGGCCAGCGGAATCGCCCGCGTCTACGCCGCGCTGGCCGCTGGCGGCGCAGCGGGCGGCGTCCGCGTCGTCGACGCCCGCGCGCTGTCCGAAGCGACCACCGAGCAGGTCTACGGCCCGGACCGCATCCTGCACCGCCCGTCCAGGTTCGGCCTCGGCTTCCAGCTCACCCAGCCGGAACGGCCGATCGGCCGCGGTACCGGAGCCTTCGGCCATTTCGGCGCGGGCGGCTCGCTCGGGTTCTGCGATCCGGAGGCTGGCGTGTCCTTCGGTTATGTCACTGGTCAGATGGGCCCGCGCTGGCAGAACCCGCGCAACCGGGCGCTGACCGACGCGCTCTACTGCTGTCTGTGACTGGCCCGGCGCAAATCGGCGGCCCAGGGCTCGGGCAGCCCGGTCACGAGCAGGTCATCGAGGTACTCGCCGCCTGGCCATTCCGAGATCACCCTCGGCTGCGACTGGCTCGCCGGCCCGCAGGGCCCAGACCATGACGGCACGGTTCAGCACCTCGTCGGTACCGCGCCATACCCGGGCGCCGTTCACCACCCGGACCAGATCGTCGAGCCGATACCGGTCACCGACGCGCTGAGCGCAGGCTAACCGCGAGAGGGCCATGACTGCAGCATCGCATTTATGCCAATGGTCGCCAATGGGCACTTCGCGGCGCCGGTAAGGTGAGCGCAGAGCGCCGGAGCGAGACCCCGATCGCGGGAGGTTGCTGATGTCCGCTGTGTTCGCCGTTGACGCCTGCCGGACTCCGATCGGCAAGGTCAAGGGAGCGCTCGCCGCAGTCCGCCCCGATCACCTGACCGCCGACGTGATCAGCGCGCTGCTGGCCCGCAATACCTGGCTCGATCCGAAGACCATCGATGACGTGTACTGGGGAGCGGCCAACCAGGCGGGCGAGGACAACAGGAACGTCGCCAGAATGGGAGTGCTGCTGGCGGGCCTGCCGGTCGAAGTTCCCGGCGCCACGGTGAACAGGCTGTGCGGATCCGGTATGGAGGCGATCTGCTCGGCCGCCAGGGCGATCGCGGCCGGCGACGCCGACATCTGCATCGCCGGCGGTGCCGAGTCCATGACCCGCGCGCCCTTCGTGCTGCCCCGGGCCGCCGAGCCTTTCCCGCGCGAGGCCGGCGTCGTCGACACCAGGCTCGGCTGGCGCCTGGTCAGCCCGCGGATGGCCGAACTCTACCCGCCGGTCAGCCTGGGCGAGACAGCCGAGAACGTCGCCGACAAGTACGGCGTCGACCGGGCCAGACAAGATGCCTTCGCGCTCCGCAGCCACCAGCTAGCCGCAGCCGCCAGGGACGCCGGCCGGTTCGATGCCGAGATCGTCCCGGTCCAGCTGCCGCAGGGGCCGGTGACCGCGGACGAGGGCATCAGGGCCGACCTGACCGAGGCCGAGCTCGGGGCTAAGCGGCCGGCTTTCCGGGCCGGCGGCACCGTCACCGGCGGCAACTCCTCGCCCCTCAACGACGGAGCGGCCGGACTGCTGCTGATGTCGCAGCGAGCCCTGACCGCGGTCGGCGCCGAGCCGCTGGCGAGATATGCGGGCGCCGCGTCTGCCGGAGTGCACCCGGACTACATGGGCATCGGCCCGGTGCCCGCGATGACCAAGGTACTGGCCAGATCGGGCTGGCAGCCGGGGGATCTCGCGCTGATCGAGGTCAACGAGGCGTTCGCGGCCCAGGCGGTCGCCGTGATCGAGCAGCTGAAGCTGGACCGGGATCTGGTCAACGTCAACGGCGGTGCGATCGCGATCGGGCATCCGCTCGGCTGCTCGGGAGCCAGGATCACGACGACGCTGCTACACGAGCTGCGGCGGCGCGGCGGGGGCCGGGGAGCGGCGACGATGTGCATCGGCGTCGGGCAGGGGATCGCCAGCCTGTGGGAGGCCGGGTAACCGAGCCGTTCAGGCGCCGGCCACAGCGACGACACCGCCCAGGGTGCCGACCAGGACCAGGCGTCCCGACAGCGACGGCGAGGCGAAATGCGGCAGACCTGAGCCCAGCCTGAAGTGCGCCACCGTCTTGCCGGTGCGCAGGCTGAGCCGGTAGAGCACGCCCGCCTGGTTGTCCGTCACCCAGACTGCGCCGCCGCCGATGACCGGCGAGCCGCTGGCTGCCGCCGGTCCCCGCCACAGCACCCTGAGCGTGCCGCCGGACACCGCCACGGCGGCCGGGCCGCCGCTGGCGCACGGGACGACGACCGTCTGGCCGAGACTGGCTGCGCCGCCGAACGCCGCGCAGATGCGAAGCTCGGCGACCTGGCCGCCGATTCCGCCCAGATGCCGGGCGGTGAGCAGGTAGCCGGTACCGCGCTTCCCGACGGTCAGCATCTGACCGGACCGCAGCAGCACCGGCGTCAGCGAGCCGAGGTCCAGGTCGCCGCGGTTATCGGCGATCCAGCTGGCCGGAGCGAACACTCCGATCCGGTGCAGGCTGGGCGAGAGCGCGGTCACCGAGTCAGAGTCGTCATAGGGCGGTCTGGTGTCACCGTTGCCGACGCCGACGTAGACGGTGCCGCCCGGGCCGATGACCGGGCCGCCTGGCGCCCAGATACCGGCATGATTCGAGCTCGGCACTTCGTAGGCGACTTCCGGCCGCGCGGCGGCACCGCGCCCCGCGGCCGGCACGCCGACCACCGACCCGATGTACGGGCCGCAGTCACCGGCATGGCCGCCGAAGGCGACGTAGATCCGCCCGCTGGCGGCTGCGAGCGCGGCGCGCTGCTGGTCGTAATAGGGCCGTCCGTCCGGCGAGCGGACGGTCCGCCGGTACCGCACCTGGCCGGTCGCCGGGTTGATGCCGACCAGCACATGCCCCGAGCGGCCGTCCTGGGCCACCGCGTAGACGAGTCCCCGGTAATAGACCGGCGTGCTCGTGATCCCGATCGGGTTGATGTTCCCGCACGGCTGCCCGGGGAGCGGCAGCGGACTGGCCACATGTATGGACCAGCGCACTCGCCCGGTCGACAGGCCGAGGCCGTAGACAGTGTCCTGCTCGGTGGCCGCGACCACCGTCCCGCCGATGACCAGGGGCTGGCCGTAGACGGCACCGTCAAGCCGCTGCGACCAGGCCAGGGCAAGCCGTCCCGCGGGCGGCAGCCCGGCCACGTACCCGGACCGGCGTGAGTTGGCGTGGTAGGCCGGCCAGTCGGCGTGGCCGCCGACCCTGGCCGGCCCTGTGCGGCTGCGGCCGACCGGACCGGGGGACGGCCGCTGCGGCGCCTGCCGATCGCAGGCGGCCAGGTCCAGCGCCATGACGACTGCCACGGCCGTCGCCGCGATCGCTGCCACGACCCGCGGCATCATCCCCATCGGGCCAGTCTGCACCAGCGCCGTGCCGTCGTGTCCCGGCTCAGGTGATCCGGTGTGATGACCGGTGCACGTGACCGCGTAACGTCTGCGACGGGACGGAAGCGGGTGATGCGGGACCATGGCTGAGGACCAGCCAGACCAGCCGGAGCGGGTCTTCACGATCCCGAACCTGATCAGCCTCGCCCGGCTGGCGGGCGTTCCGGTCTTCCTCTGGCTCGTGCTCGGCGTGCGGACCCAGGCCGGCGACTGGTGGGCGGTCGGCCTGCTCATGGCGGCCGGCCTGTCCGACTGGCTGGACGGCAAGATCGCGCGCGCCCTGAACCAGCAGAGCCGTCTCGGCGAGGTACTCGATCCGGCCGCCGACCGGCTCTACATCGTCTCGACCATCATCGCGCTGGCCATCCGGGCGATCATCGGCTGGTGGCTGGTCGCGATCCTGGCCGCCAGGGAACTAATGCTCGGCGTCGTGCTGCTCGTCCTGCGGCGCCACGGTTACGGGCCGCTGCATGTCAGCTTCGTTGGCAAGGCGGCAACGCTGAACCTTTTGTATGCGTTTCCGCTGCTTTTTCTCGGTTCACACGAGACGTCATATGCAGGAGTAGCCCGCGTGTTCGGTTGGGCGTTCGCACTATGGGGAACTGCACTCTACTGGTGGGCTGCTGCACTCTACGTCGAGCAGGCTCGCCGCCTGCTGGCCGCCGACCGGGCTGGCCAACGCGGCGGCGCGACGGCGCGCCATGGCGAGGGCGACTGGCCCTGACGTGACGCGCGGCACCGGGCCGCCGGTTCGTTATGCCTGAAGGGAGCGCTGGCAAGCGGTGAGGGCTGTAGTCATGGCAGGCGGAGAGGGGACCCGGCTGCGCCCGATGACCGCTAACCAGCCGAAGCCGCTGCTGCCGGTCGTCAACAAGCCGATCATGGAGCACGTGCTGCGACTGCTGCGCAGGCATAGCTTCGACGAGACGATCGTCACCGTCCAGTTCCTCGCCTCGATGGTCCGCAACTACTTCGGCGACGGCGAAGAGTGGGGGATGAGCCTGCAGTACGCGACCGAGGACATCCCGCTCGGCACCGCGGGCAGCGTCAAGAACGCCGAGACCGCGCTGCGCGACGCGCCCTTCCTGGTCATCTCGGGCGACGCGCTGACCGACATCGATCTGTCCGATCTGGTGCGGTTCCACAAGGACAGCGCGGCGCTGGTCACGGTCGCGCTCGCCCGGGTGCCCGATCCGCTCGAGTTCGGCATCGTCATCGCCAATCCCGACGGCCGGATCCAGCGCTTCCTCGAGAAGCCGACCTGGGGGCAGGTCTTCTCCGACACCGTCAATACCGGCATCTACGTGATGGAACCCGAGGTGCTCGCGCAGGTGCCCCCCGGAGAGGCCGTCGACTGGTCGGCCGACATCTTCCCCCGGCTGCTTGACCGCGGCGCGCCCGTCTACGGCTGGGTCGCCGACGGGTACTGGGAGGACGTCGGCACGCACGAGGCCTACCACCGGGTCCAGGCCGACGTGCTCTCCGGCAAGGTCAAGGCGGACATCGACGGCTTCGAGGTCTCCCCGGGGGTCTGGGTAGCCGAGGGCGCCGAGGTCGATCCCGATGCCATCCTGACCGGGCCGCTGTGCATCGGCGATTACGCCAAGATCGAGGCGGGCGCGCAGCTTCGCGAGTTCACCGTGGTCGGTAGCAACGTCGTGGTGAAGGAGGGCGCCTTCCTGCATCGCGCCACGGTGCACAACAACGTCTATGTCGGGGTCGGCGCCACCCTGCGCGGGTGCGTGATCGGCAAGAACACCGACGTGATGGCCTCGGCCAGGATCGAGGAGGGCGCCGTCGTCGGGGACGAGTGCGTGATCGAGTCCGAGGCGTATATCTCCGCCGGGGTCAAGGTCTACCCGTTCAAGACGATCGAGGCCGGAGCCGTCGTCAATACCAGCGTGATCTGGGAATCGCGCGGCCAGCGGACACTGTTCGGGCCGCGCGGCGTCTCCGGGCTGGTCAACGTCGAGATCACCCCCGAACTCTGCGTGCGCCTGGCGAGCGCCTACGCCACGACGCTGAAGAAGGGCTCCGTGGTCACGACCTCGCGCGACGTTTCACGGGCCGCCCGCGCCCTGAAGCGAGCCGTCCACGGCGCGCTCAACGCCAGCGCGATCAATGTCGTCGATCTCGAAGCGCAGCCGCTGCCCGTGGCCAGGTTCGAGACCGCGCGCAGCGAGTGCAGCGGCGGGATCGCCATGCGCACCACGCCTGGCGACCCGCAGTCGATCGACATCATCTTCCTCGATGAGCATGGCGCCGACCTGTCGCAGGCCGTGCAGCGCAAGCTGGAGCGGGTGTTCTCGCGCCAGGAGTACCGGCGTGCCTTCCCGGGCGAGATCGCCGAGCTGACCTATCCGCCGCGGGTGATCGAGGCCTACACCGCTGACCTGCTCCGGTGCGTGGACATGAGCGGAGTCAGGGACGCGCGGCTGAAGGTGGTGGCGGACTGCGCGGGCGGCACCGCGTCGCTCGTCCTGCCCGGCCTGCTCGGCCGGATCGGCGTGGATGTGCTGACCTTGAACAACCGGCTCGACGAGGCGACGCCAACCCAGTCGCTCGCACAGGTCAGGGCCGACCTGCACCGGCTGGCCGAGCTCGTCTACTCCTCCCGGGCCGCGTTCGGGGTCCGGTTCGACCCGGTCGGCGAGCGGATCATGCTGATCGACGACAAGGGAGCCCTGGTCAGCGACGATCGCGCGCTGCTCGTCGTGCTCGACCTGGTGGCCGCGGAACGCCGCACTGGCCGGGTCGCGCTCCCGGTCACCACCACCCGGGTGGCCGAGGACGTCTGCCGCTATCACGGCGTCGAGGTCGGCTGGACTCCCACCTCGCCGTACGGGCTGTACGAGGCGACGGCAGCCGACGACGTCATCTTCGCGGCCGACGGACGCGGCGGCTTCGTCGTGCCGGAGTTCTCCCGGTCGCTCGACGGCATCGCCGCCTTCGCCAGGCTGATCGGCCTGGTCGCCAGGACCAGGCTGACGCTCAGCCAGATCCACGCCAGGATCCCGGTCGCGCACCTGCTCAGGCGGTCCGTCCCGACGCCGTGGGCGGCCAAGGGCAGCGTGATGCGGATCGTGGTGGAGGCGGCGGGCAAGCGCGAGATCGACACCACGGACGGCGTCCGCGTCATCGAGCCCGACCGCGGCTGGGCGCTCGTGCTGCCCGACACGGCGCATGCGATCACGCACCTGTGGGCCGAGGCCGCGGACAGCGAGACCGCGCAGGCGCTGCTCGACGAGTGGGCGGCCGTGGTCGAGCAGGCAGGCCGGGAGCGCCCCGGGTCAAGCTGAAGGCCGACGCGGCACCAGTCGCGCGTGCGACAATTGCCATCACTAACTGGCTGCTGGACGCCAACCCGGGCGGCGGCAGGACGTCGGAGGTGTGCAGCGTGATCTGGCGCAGGCGCCGCAGTCGGGCGCGCTCGGTTGCGGCACGATCAGCGGGAGGATCCGCGCGCACCGGCTGGGAAAGCTCGCCAGGATCAGCGGACCAGCGCCAGGCTGAGCCTGCGTGGCAGATGGACCAGCCGCGCCAGCCACCGGTAGCGTGGACCGAAGCTGATGTGGCCGGGCTGAATGCCCGCACGGACGTCTATTCCGTCAGTGGCGCGCGGCCGACGATGGGGAGGCAAGACGCTCAGATGCCCAGCGTCTACTGCACCGCGTGCGGTGCCGCCAATCCCGAGAACGCGCGTTTCTGCTCGCAGTGCGGCACGCCGCTGACCAGGGCCGCGGCCGAGCGGGGCAACGCGGCCGAAACCACGTCGATGATCTTCACCGGTACCGAGCAGCCGGACGCCGAGCCGGGCGAGGAGCCGACCCCCGACACCGCGGTCGTCGACGCGCTCCCGCCGAACACCGCCCTGCTCGTGGTCAGGCGCGGGCCCAACGCCGGCAGCAGGTTCCTGCTCGACAGCGAGCTGACCGAGGTTGGCCGGCGACCGGACAGCGACATCTTCCTGGACGACGTCACGGTCTCGCGGCGGCACGCGGAATTCTACCGCCATGGCGGCCGGTTCGCCGTGCGCGACGTCGGCAGCCTGAACGGCACGTACGTGAACAGGGAGCGGATCGAGGAAGCGGCGCTCACCGGCGGCGACGAAGTCCAGATCGGAAAATTCCGGCTGGTCTTCCTGCAGGGCCGCCTTTCGCATGCCGAGAGCGGCTAGGCGTACGGGACGGGATGAACGGTCAGTTTGCGCGAGCTTACCTCGGGATCGGCGAGGTGCTTGTTGAGCTCCGGGACGAGTTTCCTGACGTCAGCGTCTCGAAGATCCGCTTCCTGGAGTCCGAGGGACTGATCGCCCCGGCCCGATCGCCGTCCGGTTACCGGCGGTTCGGCCCGGCCGACGTTGACCAGCTCAGGTTCATCCTGACCGCGCAGCGCGACCAGTACCTGCCGTTGCGCGTCATCAAGGAGCGGCTGGACCATCGGGCCGCGGTCAACGCAGGGCGGGCCGACGCGGGCTCAGCTGAGACGGGCCGGGCTGAGACGGGCCGGGCTGAGACGGGCCGGGCTGAGACGGGCCTGCCCGACGCGGACCGGGCCGAGATGGTCAGCCGCCGCGAGCTGCTTGACTCGGCGGGCATCGACGAGCAGCAGCTGGCCGAGCTCGAGGCGCATGGCCTCGTGCGGCGGATCGGCCGGCTCTACAGCCAGGACGCGCTCGACGTGGCCAGCACGGTCGCCAGGCTGGCCTCGTACGGGGTGCAGGCCAGGCACCTGCGCACCGTCCGGACCGCGGCCGAGCGTGACGTGTCGCTGATCGAGCAGGTCGTGGCCCCGACGCTGCGCCAGCACAGCCCGCGCGCCAGGGATGACGCGGGGCGGACCGCCAGGCAGATCGCGACCCTGCTGCTCCAGCTGCACCGCGCGATGATCGAGGCGGCGCTGGCCGAGGCCGGACTGCCGGGCGATGAGCTCGCCGGGCACGAGGCACGGCCCGCTCCGGCGGCCGGCCGCCAGGTCTCCAGCCGCCTTCCGCGTCCGGGCATCAAGGACGCGAGCGCGTGAGCTGGAAAGCCGCCTGGCCCGGCGCGAATGGCGCCGGCAATACCGGGTACCGGCTCGAGCGGGTGCCCGGCCACGAAGACAACGGGTGTACGTTGACAGGGGAGTGCGCCCTGCACGGCAGGGGAACAACGCTGACATGAGGCGCAGGTGAGGACGGAGTCGCGGTGAAGGAGATGGAGGTCGTAGGCGTCCGGGTCGAGATGCCGACGAACCAGCCCATCGTGCTGCTGAAGGAGACCGGCGGTGAGCGCTACCTGCCGATCTGGATCGGGCCAATGGAAGCCACGGCCATCGCCTTCGCGCAGCAGGGCATGGTCCCCGCCCGTCCGCTGACTCACGACCTGATGCGGGACATCCTCACCGCGCTCAAAGTCGAGCTGACACAGGTCAACATCACCGCCCTGCGGGACGGGATCTTCTTCGCCGACCTGGTGTTCTCCAACGGCACGACGGTCAGCGCGAGACCTTCGGACTCGATCGCGCTCGCGCTGCGGACCGGGACCACCATCTTCGCCCAGGACGAGATCCTGGATGAGGCCGGAGTCTCGATCCCGGACGAGCAGGAAGACGAGGTCGAGAAATTCCGTGAGTTCCTCGACAACATCACGCCCGAAGACTTCGGCAGCGCGACCTAGTGCTGCCTCGCGGCGCTGAAGGTGACCGCAGCCGCCCGGCGACGCGCCGGGGGAGATCGTTGACGATGGCACTCCACGGGCCTAACGTGCGAATCGTGCACCCCCGCGACGTGACAATGCAGGGGAAGCCGGGCCGGAGGTGGGCGTGGCGGTAATCAAGGGCGACGGGCACGACGAGCGCGAGCGGAGCGCCGCGGCCCAGCGCGCTGGCGAGCAGGGCCTGCTCTTCGACGACGAGCTGGCCCCGCTACCCGAAGACGTCGGCTATCGCGGCCCGACCGCCTGCGCGGCGGCCGGCATCACCTACCGGCAGCTGGACTACTGGGCCAGGACGGGCCTCGTCGAGCCGAGCGTCAGGTCGGCCAGGGGCTCAGGCTCGCAGCGGCTCTACGGCTTCCGCGATATCCTCGTGCTCCGCGTCGTCAAGCGGCTGCTGGACACCGGGATCTCGCTGCAGCAGATCCGCTCGGCCGTGGCCTACCTGCGCGAGCACGGCGCCAGTGACCTGGCCCAGATCACGCTCATGAGCGACGGCGCGAGCGTCTACGCGTGCACATCGCCCGACGAGGTCGTCGACCTGCTCCAGGGTGGTCAGGGAGTGTTCGGCATCGCGCTCGGGCGGGTCTGGCAGGAAGTCGAGGGGTCGCTAGCCGACCTGCCGGCCGACGCCGGGGAAGAAGCGGGCCAGCCGGCCGGGGCGGACGAGCTTGCCAGCCGGCGCGCGCGCAGGATCGGCTAGGCCGAATCGCCGCGGCCGGGGTCCGGCCCGAGCTAGCTCGTACTTATCCGACTCATACGTCATATCGTGTGTCGTGTTAGGGTAGCGGCTTGTGTCAGCCACTATCTCCGTATCTGAAGTCCGCAAGGCCTACGGCGACGTCGCTGCCGTTGACGGAGTCAGCTTCGAGGTCGCCCGTGGCGAGTTCTTCGGGATACTCGGCCCGAACGGGGCCGGGAAGACGACCACCCTGGAGATCATCGAGGGCCTCCGCAAGCCAGATTCGGGCGATGTCACCGTACTCGGCCTCCCGGCCTGGCCGCGCAACGATCAGCTGCTGCCCAGGATCGGAGTCCAGCTCCAGGCATCCTCGTTCTTCGAGCGGCTGACCGCCCGCGAGCAGATCCGCACGTTCGCGTCGCTGTACGGCGTGCCGGCCAAGAACGCGGACGACATGCTGGCCACGGTCGGGATGACCGAACAGGCCGGTATCCGCACCGAGAAGCTGTCCGGCGGCCAGGCCCAGCGGCTGTCGATCGCCTGCGCGCTCGTGCACGACCCCGAGCTGCTGTTCCTTGACGAGCCGACCGGGGCGCTTGACCCGCAGGCCAGACGGAACCTATGGGATCTGCTGCGTCAGATCAGCAAGTCGGGACGGACCGTGGTGCTGACCACCCATCACATGGACGAGGCCGAGGTGCTGTGCGACCGGGTCGCCATCATGGACCACGGCAAGATACTCAAGGCCGGCCCGCCCGCCGCCCTGGTCCGCGAGCTCGACCAGCCGCTGCGGATCAGCGTCCAGTCCGGCCTGGTCAGCGCCGAGCAGGCCGGACGGCTCACGGGTACCGACGCCAGCGGACCGGAGAACCAGGTCACCGACGACGGCGTCTCGCTCTCCATCGCCACCAGCGACCCCGCCACGGTGCTCTCGGGCCTGGCCCAGGCCGACGCGCTGGCGGGCCTGCGGGTCCAGGGCGCCACCCTCGAGGACGTCTTCCTCAGCCTGACCGGGCGGGAGTACCGCGCATGAGAGGCAACGGATTCACCAGCCTGTCCAGGGCCATGTTCCTCGGCTTCGTCCGAGACCGGGCCGCGCTGATTTTCTCGATCCTGCTGCCCGTGCTGTTCCTGCTCTTCTTCGGGTCCATCTACAAGAACACCTCGGCCCCGAAGCTGAACCTGGTCGCCGTCGGCCGGGTCGAGCTGCTGGTACAGGCCAAGCAGGCCGATCCCGGCCTGAGCCGGATCCTGACGATCAGCCATCGCCGGTCCGTGGCCGCCGCGCTCGCCGACGTCCGCACGGGCACCGACGATGGGGCCGTGATCCAGCACGGCAACACCCTGGTGCTGCGCTTCTCGATCGCCGATCCGACCAAGGCCGGCCTGGTGAACTCGGTACTCGGCTCGATCGTGCAGGACGCCAACCAGTCGGCGTCCGGCCAGCCGGCCAGGTTCACGCTCGCCGCCAGCCAGGTCGAGGACAAGTCGCTGAAGCCGATCCAGTACTTCACCCCTGGCCTGCTCGGCTGGGCGCTGGCCTCCGGAGCCGCCTTCGGAGCCGCGATCACGCTGGTCAGCTGGCGGGAGAACAAGCTGCTCCGCCGGCTGCGCCTGGCCCCGGTCGGCATCGGCTCGATCGTCGGAGCCAGGATCGGAATCGCGGTCGCGATCGGGCTGATCCAGATGGCCGTGTTCCTGGCCATCGCGACCTTGCCGTACTTCGGCCTGCAGCTGACCTCGGCCTGGTGGATGGCGATCCCGCTGGTCGTCTGCGGCATCCTGGCGTTCATGTCGATCGGCCTGCTGGTCGGGGCGATCGCCAAGACCCAGCAGGCGGCCACGGCCATCGCCAACCTGATCATCTTGCCGATGGCGTTTCTCGGCGGCGCCTTCATCCCGCTGGACTTCGCGCCGAACTGGGTCAAGGAGGCGTCCTACGTGATGCCGCTGCGCTACCTGGTCACCGGCATGCAGGATGTCATGGCGCGCGGGGAGGGGCCGGCGTCGGCGCTGCCCGCGATCGGCATCCTGCTCGGCTTTACCCTGGTCGTCGGCGCGATCGCGGTGCGCATGTTCCGCTGGGACGACATCTAACCCGGTTCCCGGTATGCTCCGGTTTCCGGCCGGCCAGGCTCGGGCGGCCGGCCCGACCTTCTAGCAGCCTTCACGGAGCAGCCCATGTCAAAGCGGCAGCTGACCGTCCTGTTCATGCCGGAAAGCGCCTACGGGCCGACCAACAACTGCATCGGCATCGGGGACGTGCTGCGCCGGCGCGGGCACCGCGTCGTGTTCGCCGCCGAGGCCTCCTGGCAGGGCAAGCTCGAGCCGCTGGGGTTCACCGAGGACCTGGTCAACTTGTCGGAGCCGAACGCGGCGGAACAGGACGCCGGGCAGTTCTGGAAGGACTTCATCGCCACTACCGCGGCGGAGTTCCGGAAGCCGACGATCGAGCAGCTGGAAACCTGGATCAAGCCGGTCTGGGAGGAGCTGATCGCCGGCGCCAGGTACAGCCACGACCAGCTGACCGAGATCGCGGCGCGAACCGGGCCCGACGTGATCGTCGAGGACAACGTGGTCGGGTTCCCGGCGCTGATGACGGCCGGCGCCCCGTTCGTCCGGATCGTCTCCTGCAACCCGCTCGAGATCAAGGGTCCTGACGTGCCGCCCGCCTTCTCTGGCTACCCGTCGGCCGACCGCGGCGGCTGGGCCGAATTCCGGGCCGAGTACGAACGGGTGCACCGGACCCTGTGGGGCGAGTTCAACGAGTGGTTCGTGCAGCAGGGTGCTCCGCCGCTGCCCGACCTCGAGTTCATCGGCCAGGGAGCGGTTAATCTGTACGTTTATCCCGAGATCGCCGACTACGCGCGCAGCTCACCGCTCGGTGCGTCCTGGCAGCGGATCGACTCGTCGGTCCGGCAGACCGACGCCGCTTTCACGGTCCCCGAGCAGCTCGCCGGCGGATCGGGCGCGCTGATCTACTTCTCGCTCGGGTCGCTCGGGTCAGCCGACGTGGGACTGATGCGCCGCGTCATCGCCTGCCTGGCCGACACACCGCACCGCTATATCGTCTCCAAGGGCCCGCTGCACGCCGAGATCGAGCTGCCGCCGAACATGTGGGGGGCCGAGTTCCTGCCCCAGACCTCGGTCATCCCGCTGTGCGACCTGGTGATCACGCACGGCGGCAACAACACCACCACCGAGTGCCTGCACTTCGGCAAGCCGATGATCGTGCTGCCGCTGTTCTGGGACCAGTACGACAACGCCCAGCGGGTCGACGAGCTCGGACTCGGGGTCAGGCTGGACACCTACGGCTTCACCGACCGCGAGATGCACGCGGCGCTGGATCGCCTGCTCGGGGACAGTGCCCTGCACGACCGGCTGGCCAGCGCCGCTGAGCAGGTCCGCGGGCGCGACGGACTGGCCGGTGCGGCCGACCTGATCGAGTCCGCGGCCAGTCTGGAGTAGGCTCGGATACCGCTAGTGACACCGTCCGGGAGAGTCCGCGCGCAGCCAGCTCGCGGCGCCGAAGGGGCAACCTCCCCGGAACCTCTCAGGCATCCAGGACCGGACGGGACAGGCAGCTCTGGAGTCATCGCGGCGTGCGCGCCGTGGCGACAGAGGGGGAGCCGGACGGTACCCGCCGCCCGTAGGCGACCCGACTCCAGGAGCCTGCATGAACTTCGCGCAACGGCACATCGGCCCCGATGAATCAAGCCAGCAGCAGATGCTCAGCGCGCTCGGCTATGCCTCGCTCGACGAGCTGACCTCGGCGGCACTGCCGGCCGGGCTCGCGATCGCCAAGCCGCTCCGGCTGCCGGAGCCGCTGGCCGAGGACCAGGCGCTCGCCGAGCTGCGCCGGCTGGCGGCCAAGAACCAGGTCCTGACCTCCATGATCGGCCTTGGCTATTACGGCACCATCACCCCGCCGGTGATCCGCAGGAACGTGCTGGAGAGCCCGGCCTGGTACACCGCCTACACGCCCTACCAGCCGGAGATCTCCCAGGGCCGGCTCGAGGCGCTGCTGAACTTCCAGACGATGATCGAGGACCTGACCGCACTGCCGGTGGCTGGCGCCTCGATGCTGGATGAGGCGACCGCGGCCGCCGAGGCCATGACGCTCGCGCACCGGGCGACCGGCCGCGGCCGGATCTTCCTCGCCGACGCTGACTGCCTGCCGCAGACCCTGGCCGTGCTCGCCACCAGGACCGAGCCGCTCGGGCTCGAACTGGTGACTGGCGTCGTCACCCCTGAGCTGGTGCAGGCCCAGCCCGATGGTGAATTGTTCGGAATCCTGCTCCAGTACCCCGGTGCCAGCGGACAGGTCCGTGACCTGCGCCCGGCCATCGCGGCCGCGCACGCCAGGGGCGCGCTGGCCGCCGTCGCCGCCGACCCGCTCGCGCTGACACTGCTCACGCCGCCCGGTGAGCTCGGCGCCGACATCGCGGTCGGCAGCACGCAGCGGTTCGGCGTCCCGATGGGGTACGGCGGCCCGCAGGCCGGATACATCTGCGTGCGGGAGGAGCTGAAGCGCCAGCTGCCCGGCCGGCTGGTCGGCGTGTCGGTCGACGCCGACGGCCACCCCGCCTACCGGCTCGCGCTGCAGACCCGCGAGCAGCACATCAGGCGGGACAAGGCGACCAGCAACATCTGCACGGCGCAGGTCCTGCTGGCCGTCATCGCCGCCATGTACGCGTCTTATCATGGCCCGGACGGCCTGACCGCGATCGCGCGGCGGGTGCACGCCAAGGCGGCCAGTCTCGCCGCCACCCTGGCCGCGGCCGGATTCGGAACCAACCATCGGGCATACTTCGACACCGTCGGGGTGGTCGTTCCTGGCGGGGCCGCCGGGGCCGTGGAACGGGCCCGCGCCGCCGGGATCAACCTGTACCTGGCCGGACCTGACCTGGTACAGGTCGCGTGCGACGAGACGACGACCGACGAGCACGTTGCCGCCGCGGCGGCCGCCATCACCGGGACCAGCGAGGCTCCCATTACCACCGGGGCCGCGCCGGCCGGCGAGGATCTGGCCGCCATCCCGGCCGGGCTGCGGCGGGCGAGCGGCTTCCTGGCCCATCCGGTGTTCTCCTCCTACCGCAGCGAGACCGCGATGCTGCGGTACCTGCGCCGCCTGTCGGACTACGACATCGCGCTTGACCGCTCGATGATCCCGCTCGGCTCCTGCACCATGAAGCTCAACGCCACCGCGGAGATGGAGCCGATCAGCTGGCCGGAGTTCGCCGGGCTGCACCCGTTCGCGCCCGCCGACCAGGCGGCCGGCTACGACGAGCTGATCCGCCGGCTGCAGGACGCCCTGGTGGAGATCACCGGCTACGACGCGGTCTCGCTGCAGCCGAACGCCGGCTCGCAGGGCGAGCTGACCGGCCTGCTGGCGATCCGGCAGTACCACCGGTCGCGCCGCGAGCCGGAGCGGACCGTCTGCCTGATCCCGGAGTCCGCGCACGGCACGAACGCGGCCTCGGCCGTCCTGGCCGGCCTGCGCGTGGTCGTGGTCAAGTGCGGCTCTGACGGCGCCATCGACCTGGGCGACCTGCGGGCCAAGCTGGACGCGCACGCGGGCAGCGTGGCGGCGATCATGCTGACCTACCCGTCGACGAACGGCGTGTTCGAGGCCACCGTGGGCGAGGTCTGCGACCTCGTGCACGTCGCGGGCGGCCAGGTCTACGTGGACGGGGCGAACCTGAACGCGCTGGTCGGGCTGGCCCAGCCGGGCGCTTTCGGCGCGGACGTGTCGCACCTGAACCTGCACAAGACGTTCTGCATCCCGCACGGCGGCGGCGGACCAGGCGTCGGCCCGGTCGGCGTCCGGGCGCACCTGACGCCGTTCCTGCCCCGGCACCCGATGCTGCCCGACATCTCCGTGGCCGGGGCCGTGACCGGCGATGTGCCCGCCGAACTCCGGACCGGCCCGGTCGCGGCCGCGCCGTACGGCTCGGCGGGGATCCTGCCGATCTCCTACGCCTACCTGGTGATGATGGGCGCCGACGGGCTGCGGCGGGCGACGCAGGTGGCGATCCTGAACGCCAACTACGTGGCCAGGCGGCTTGACCCGTTCTTCCCCGTGCTCTACTCCGGCCAGGGCGGTCTGGTGGCCCACGAATGCATCCTGGACCTGCGGCACATCACGGCGCAGACCGGCATCACCGCTGAGGACGTGGCCAAGCGGCTGATCGACTACGGCTTCCATGCCCCGACGATGTCGTTCCCGGTGGCCGGCACGCTGATGGTCGAGCCGACCGAAAGCGAGAACCTGACCGAGCTAGACCGGTTCTGCGATGCGATGATCGCCATCGCCGGCGAGATCGCCAAGGTCGCCACGGCCGACTTCGACGCGAAGGACAACCCGCTGAAGAACGCGCCGCACACCGCGTCGATGCTGCTCGCCGACGACTGGGAGCACCCGTACGGCCGGACCGAGGGCGCCTACCCGGCCGGCGGCGACCGCCGGGCTAAGTACTGGCCGCCGGTCCGCCGGATCGAGGGCGCCTACGGCGACCGGCACCTGGTCTGCTCCTGCCCCCCGCCGGAGGCGTTCGAGAGCTAGCAGAGCCGGAGGCGTTCGAGAGCTAGCAGAGCCGGAGGCGTTCGAGAGCTAGGTTCAGCTCGAGCTGGCCCGGCTCGACATGGTTTCGGTCAGCTCGACCGAGCTGGCCAGGGTCTGGTAGACGACGCAGTACCGCAGCGTGAGCTTCTCGAGCGTCTCGAGCTGATCGGGGCGGGCGTCGGTGTCCAGGTCGAAGCTCAGCCGGATGGCCGTGAACCCGACGCGTGCGTCCTTGCTGACCGCTAGCGTGCCGCGGAAGTCCAGGTCGCCCTCGGCGTGCACGGTCCCGCCCGCTACCGCTATCCCCAGCGACGTGGCGACCGCCCTGAGCGTGACCCCGGCGCATGCGACGAGCGCCTGCAGCAGCATGTCGCCGGAGCAGAGCAGCGAGCCGTCACCGCCGGAGGCGGGGTGCAAGCCGGCCTCGGCCAGTGCCAGACCGGTCGCCACCGAGCAGGTCACGCTCTCAGCGCCGAGCTGGCCGTCAGCGCGGAGGGTGACCAGCGCCTCGGCCGGATTCTCCCGGTAGGCGTCCTTCAGCGGCTGCTGCACGGCACGAAGCGCGGCGCTGTCGAGAGCACTGGCCATGGCAGGGATCCTCCTCTGGTGCTGGAAGCGCGGGCACTGCTAGGACTGGCGGTCGATGACCAAGATATGACGAGCGAGCGGTGGTTCGTGCTCGTCGGACTGGCCTTTCGGGATAGCGCCGACCGACGGGGCGACCCGGAGCGAGGCGACGTTCTCCGGGTCGACGAGGATGTGAGCTTTGCCCGGCCCCGGTGTGGTCGCGCAGGAACCGGGTGATCAGGCGCACCGCCCGGCTGACGTAGCCCTTCCCGCGATGCACGGGATGACACGAGTAGGAAATGTGATTCGCTCCCGCAGGTCGCGGCCGGGTGTGCGGAGCGGCTGGCACCGATCCGCGCCGCGAGGGCCAGGGAACGTTCGTTGGCCGGATCGATCAGCATCGTCGCCGTCCTGTGGCTGGTCCGCTCCGCGAGATGGTGCAGCAGCAGCCGGACCGCTCGGGGGCGCGAATCAGGACCAGGCCGTCGGTGGTGGGCGGGAGCACCGGATCCGGGCTGGCCAAGCTCATGCCCGCTACGGTAGACCGACGCGCGCCGGGCGGGTCAAGTCGATTTCGCGCGGGCTCAGCCCCGCGAGCCGGGGCTGCCGCGCTCGATCGTGCGTCCCTTCCATTCCCCGCCGCGACCGGCATGGTGGCGCTGGGCTGAGCTGATCGTCATCGCTGTGTAGATGACTCCGATCAGCGGCAGGCTGGGCGCTCGGAGCGCGGACGCGCCGCTGAGCCTCAGGATCGGCACGTAGCTGACCGACATCATCGCCCATCCGGCGATCCCAGCTGCCGCGAGCAAAGCGGCCTGCGAGGCGGGAACGCCGCTCAGGCGGTCGCCGCCGGTGAGCAGGACGAGGCCGGCCACCGTGGCCGCCACCGGCACCAGGTACAGCCAGGCCAGTCCGATCACGGTCCCGGCCAGCGCTGCAGGGGAGTAGCGCAGCTGCGTGTAGGCACTGCGCGCCACCATGTCCCAGACGTCGGACAGGCGGTGTACTGCCCGCATGCTGATCACGTCCGTCGTGAACCCGAGCCAGCAGTCACCCCCGCCGCCAGCCCGCTTCAGCAGCCCGCCCAGCGCCACGTCGTCGATCCGCGCTCCCTTGATCTGCTCGAGCCCGCCCGCGTCGGCCAGGGCCTTCCGCCGGACCAGCATGCAGCCGCCGGCCGCGCCCGCCGTGCGTGCGCCGCGCCTGTTGATCCTGCGGAACGGATACAGCTGGGCGAAGAAGTAGACGAACGCCGGGATCAGCAGCCGCTCCGCGGGCGTATCCGCCCGCAACAGCGCCATCTGCGAGACCAGCACCCGGTCGCTGGCCGTGGCGGCCCGCACCAGGGCCGTGACGGTTCCCGGCGCGTAGGCGATGTCGGCGTCGGTGAACAGCACGTAGTCGGCGGACGCCGCGACCCGCAGCCCCTGGTTCATCGCCCACACCTTGCCTGCCCAGCCTGGCGGCGGCGGCTCGCCGGCGACGACCCGCAGCCGCTGCGCGGGGTCCGCGGGGTCCGCGCCGCCCGGCCGGGGGGAAGCGCCCGGCTGGCAGGCAGTACCCGGCTGGGACGCAGCGGCGAGCTTCGCTGCGACCTCAGCCGTACCGTCGGTGCTCTCGTCGTCAACCAGCACGATCATGAACGGCCCCGGGTAGTCCTGGGTCAGCAGGGTCGGCAGCGTCTCGGGCAGAACCGCGGCCTCGTCGCGCGCCGGGATGACGGCCACCACCGCGGGCCACACCGCCGGGTCGGCGGCGGCGGGCGGCAGCCGCTGGTCGGTGCGCCAGAACCCGCCATGCCCGGCGAGCAGGTAGACCCAGGCGGCCACGGCAAGGAGGCTGGCGGCAAGGGCGACAAGCATCAGCACAGCCTGGCATACCGGCGCCGATAAGGTATCAGCCCGGGCCGTCGAACAATCCGGGGACAGGAGACGCACGTGAAGCTCATCGAGGGTGCAGGCCGATTCACGCGGTCAGGCGAGCCGACTCACTGGGTCGAGCAGCTGCGGGTGGCTGACCTCAGCGTCGGAACCTACTCGATCCCGGCGGGCGGCACCGACGACCAGGAGCCGCACACCGAAGACGAGATCTACGTCGTGACCGCCGGCCGCGCGATGTTCGAGGCCGGCCAGGACCGGGTCGCCGTCGAGCCAGGCTCGGTGCTCTACGTCGCGGCGGGCGAGGTGCACCGGTTCACCGACGTGACCGAGGATCTGGCGACCGTCGTCCTGTTCGCGCCGGCCGAAGGTTCCAGGGCAGCAGGTTAGGTCGCTCCTGGCTGGCGACATCCGCGGGCCTGCCGGTCTCGCCGCAATACGGCCGACTCCGGGGCCGCGCCGCTGTACGGCCGACTCCGTCCCGCGCCGCTGCACGTCTCCTCCAGCCCGCCGCCGCGGCACGCCCCCTCAAGCCGGCGCCGCGACACGCCCCTCAAGCCCGCGCCTCGGCACGACGTCCTCGCCGCGCTCCATAGCCGCCGATTCGCTTGAGCATCTCCGCTACCGGCATCCGGCGTAACGCCCGGACCGTACGAAACCGGGCCGCGTGTCAGCCAGCCGGGCCACCCGTCAATGACTTCTCCTGAGTTTGCGTCGACGAAAAGCTGCGAACAGGCATGGACCCGGCGCTTTTTTGACGCAAACTCAGGAAAAGTCGGCCGCGGCCTCCTCGAGGGGCCACGGTCGGCCCGAAATGCTGGAATCGACCAGCGCGCCGGCGACAGGCTGCCGTTCTCCCAAGCGACAAGCGCAACGTCGCCACCACCGGCCGCTTCAGCCCGCTAGCCCCAGCAGCGTTCGCTCGCCGGCCGGTGCGTTCTCAGCCTGAGCGCCCGGCTCGGCCAGGACCGCCCGGCTCAGCCTGGAACGCCCGGCTGTGTCGGGCCGCGCTGCTAAGGTCGGCTGATGTCCTCGGTCACGGAGTTCGTCGGCGAGTACGTCCGGACATTCAACGCCGCGGTAGCGAGCGGCGACTTCTCCCCGCTGCTCGCCCGGTACACCGACGACGCCGTGCTGCGCTTCGAGAACGTGCCGCCCGACAGCAGCACGCTGGAGTTTGCTGGGCGCACGGCCTTCACCGCCGCCTACAGCGAGAACCCGCCCGACGACCAGATCGAGCTCATCGGCGAGCCGGTCGCCGACGGCGGCCACGTGGTCACCGGGTTCGCGTGGCGGCGGGACCAGTCGGCCGGGGTCCTCGACCTGACCGTCACCGACGAGCTGATCAGCCGGATAATCGTCATCTTCGGCTGAGCCCGCCAGCCCAGCGGCGTCCGGCGCTGACCCGGGACCGTGCTGACACCGGGAACGTGCTGACACCGGGACGTGCTGACACCGGGACTGAATAGAGTTGCAGCGTGGCAGATCCGGCAACGTACCGGCCGGCGCCCGGCTCGATTCCTGAGTCGCCGGGCGTCTACAGGTTCCGTGACAAGCACGGCCGCGTTATTTATGTCGGCAAGGCCAAGAACCTGCGCTCGAGGCTGAATTCCTACTTCTCCGACTTCGCCAGCCTGCACCCGCGCACGCAGTGGATGCTGCTCGACGCCAGCGGAGTCGAGTGGACCATCGTGGGCACCGAAGTCGAGGCGCTCCAGCTCGAGTACTCCTGGATCAAGCAGTTCGACCCGCGCTGGAACATCAGGTACCGGGACGACAAGAGCTACCCCTATCTCGCGGTCACGATGAACGAGGAGTACCCGCGGGTGACCGTGCTGCGCGGCACCAAGCGGCGCGGCGTCAGGTACTTCGGTCCCTACTCGCACGCGTGGGCGATCAGGGACACCGTGGACACGCTGCTGCGGGTCTTCCCGGTCCGCACCTGCTCGGCCGGGGTCTTCAAGCGCGCGGGCCAGATCGGCCGGCCCTGCCTGCTCGGCTACATCGGCAAGTGCTCCGCGCCTTGCGTGGGCCGGATAGACGCGGAGCAGCACCGGCAGCTCGCCGAGGAGTTCTGCGACTTCATGGCTGGGCAGACGGGCAAGTTCACCAGGCGGCTTGAGGCCGAGATGCGCAAGGCGGCCGAATCGGAGGAGTTCGAGCGGGCGGCCAGGCTCCGTGACGATCTCCAGGCGCTGCAGCGGGCGCTCGAGAAGCAGGCCGTCGTGCTGCCGGATGGCACCGACTGCGACGTGATCGGCCTGGTCGAGGACTCGCTGGAGGCCGCCGTCCAGGTTTTCTACGTGCGGGGCGGCCGGGTCCGCGGGCAGCGCGGCTGGGTCGTGGACAAGGTCGAGGACGTCAGCACCGCCGAGCTCGTCGAGCACTTCCTCGGCCAGGTCTACCGCGACGACCCGGCGGCCGAGCAGCAGGAGCCGGCCACCGCCACCACCGACGCCGCCGCGCCGCCCGACGCCGGCGCGCATGGCCGCCGGGGCGACGCCAGCCGGGCCAGCGCCGACTGGCGAGCCGAGGCCGACCGCCAGGCCGTGCCGCGGGAAGTCCTCGTGCCGGTCCTGCCGCCGGATGCCGCCGCGGTCTCCGAGTGGCTCGCTGCCCGCCGCGGCGCGAGGGTCAGCGTCCGGGTGCCGCAGCGCGGGGACAAGCGGGCGCTGCTGGAGACGGTGACCAAGAACGCCACCGAGGCGCTCGCCGTGCACAAGACGAGGCGGGCCAGCGACCTGACGACCCGCAGCCGGGCGATGCAGGAGATCCAGGACGCGCTCGGCCTGGACACCGCGCCGCTGCGGATCGAGTGCATCGACGTCTCCAACCTGCAGGGCACCAACGTCGTCGCGTCGATGGTGGTCTTCGAGGACGGCCTGGCCCGCAAGTCCGAGTACCGCAAGTTCGCGATCAAGCACGCTTCGGATGACCTGACCGCCATCTACGAGGTGGTGACCAGGAGGTTCCGCCGGTACCTGGCCGAGCGCGAGGCCGAGATCTCGGCCGAGGCGAACCCGGCGGCCGGCGAGGATGACGCCGCCGCCGACAGCGGCAGGCGGAAGTTCGCCTACCCGCCCAGCCTGCTGGTCATCGACGGCGGCGCGGGCCAGGTGGACGCGGCGGTCCGGGCACTGACCGATCTCGGCATCACCGACATCGCGGTCTGCGGTCTGGCCAAGCGGCTCGAGGAGGTCTGGCTGCCCGGCGAGGACAGCCCGGTCATCATGCCGCGCACCAGCGAGGGACTGTACCTGCTGCAGCGGGTCAGGGACGAGGCGCACCGGTTCGCGATCACCTATCACCGGGCCAAGCGCACGGCCGCCCAGCGGGCCAGCGCGCTCGACGCGCTGCCCGGCCTCGGGCCGGCCAGGAAGGCGGCGCTGCTCCGGCATTTCGGCTCGGTCAGGAGGTTGAAGCAGGCCACGGCGCAGGAGGTGGCCGAGGTGGACGGATTCGGGCCGCGGCTAGCCGAGATGGTCACCGAGGCGCTGCGGGAGCGAGAGGATGATGGGCCTGACGCCGCGCACGGGCCCGGCGAGGCAGAACGGGGGGCTGTCCGATGACCATCCACGCGGCCGCACCGGAGATCGTCATCATCACCGGGATGTCTGGTGCGGGACGGTCGACGGCGGCCAAGTCGCTGGAGGACCTTGACTGGTTCGTGGCCGACAACCTGCCGTCGGCGATGATCGTGACGATGCTCGACCTCGCCCGGCGGGCCAGGGCGGAGGTACCCAGGGTCGCCGCGGTGGTCGACATCCGCAGCCGGGCGTTCTCGACCGACCTGAAGTCCGCCATCGCCGACCTCGACGCGATCGGCGCGCACCCGTACGTGGTGTTCCTCGAGGCCGGCGATGAGACCCTGGTGCGCAGGTTCGAGAACGTCAGGCGGCCCCATCCGCTCCAGGAGAACGGCCGGGTGATCGACGGGATCAACGCCGAGCGGGAGCAGCTCCGCGGCATCAGAGCCGAGGCCGACCTGATCCTCGACACGTCCGGCATGAACATCCACGAGCTGCGCTCGCGGGTGCGCGAGGCGTTCGGCAACGAGAGCGATACGGCCGTCAGGGTCAACGTCCTGTCCTTCGGCTTCAAGTATGGCCTGCCGGTTGATGCCGACATGGTGGCCGACTGCCGGTTCCTGCCGAACCCGCATTGGATACCCGAGCTGGCCCCGCAGAATGGCCAGGACCCGGCGGTCAAGGACTACGTGCTCGGCCAGCCGGGAACCGAGGAGTTCCTGCACGCCTACCTGGAGGTACTCCAGGTCACCCTGAACGGCTACGAGCGGAGCGGCAAGCATTTCATGACCCTGGCCGTGGGCTGCACCGGCGGCAAGCACCGCAGCGTGGTGATCGCCGAGGAACTCGCCTCCCGGCTGGCCGGGCCATGGCCGGGCGTTCAGGTATCCCATCGCGATCTCGGGCGTGAGTAACCCGGCGGGCGAGCTCCGCGGGACAGCAAGGGGCAGGCCGGCCAGGCGGCGGGTCGTCGCGCTCGGCGGCGGCCACGGTCTGTTCGCATCGCTGTCCGCGCTGCGGCGGGTCACCCGCGACCTGACCGCGATCGTCACGGTCGCCGACGACGGCGGCTCGAGCGGCAGGCTCCGGCGTGAATACGGCGTGCTGCCGCCCGGTGACCTGCGGATGGCGCTCGCCGCCCTGTGCGGCGACGACTCCTGGGGGACGACCTGGAGCCGGGTCGTGCAGCACAGGTTCGCCGGGCCGGGCGAGCTCGGCGGCCACGCCGTCGGCAACCTGCTGATCGTCGCGCTCTGGGAGCTGCTGGGGGACACGGTCGAGGGGCTCGACTGGGTCGGCAGGCTCCTCGGCGCGCACGGCCGGGTGCTGCCGATGACCTCCGTGCCGCTTGAGCTAGCGGCCGAGGTGGAGGGGGTTGACCCGAAGTTTCCCTTTCAGGTCAGCACGATTCGAGGTCAGGTCGCCTGCGCGACGACGACGGGGCGGGTACGGTCGATGTCATTGGTCCCCGCCGACCCGCCCGCCTGCCCGGAAGCGGTGCAGGGGGTCGCTGAGGCGGACTGGGTGGTACTCGGCCCCGGGTCGTGGTTCACCAGCGTGCTGCCGCATCTGCTGGTGCCCGAGCTGGCGCGCGCGCTGATCGCCACCCCGGCCAGGCGGCTGGTCACGCTGAACCTGGCGCCCCAGCCGGGAGAGACCGAAGGGTTCTCTCCGCGTGCTCACCTGGAGGTGCTCGCCAGCCATGCTCCGGATCTCGCCGTTGATGTGGTGCTCGCGGACCAGGCCGCGGTGAGGGAGACGGCCGGCGAACTGGATGAGGCAGCCGACGCGCTCGGCGCCCGGCTGGTGTTGGCTGACCTGGCGGTGGCAGGCCGGCCAGACCGGCACGACCCGCTGCTGCTTGCGGGTGCTCTGGCGCAAATATTCGAGGGGGAGTGAGATTGGTGGCGCTGACCAGCCTTGTTAAGGACGAGCTCAGCCGCGTGAGCGTGCTCAAGCCGTGCTGCCGAAAGGCTGAGGTATCGACGCTGCTCAGGTTCGCCGGCGGTCTGCACCTCAACAACGGTCACATCATGGTCGAGGCCGAACTCGATACCGGGTCCGCGGCGCGCAGGCTGCGCAAGGACATCATGGAGATCTTCGGCCACTCGTCCGAGCTGATCGTGCTCGCGCCGAGCGGCCTGCGCAAGGGTAACCGCTACGTGGTGCGGGTGGTCAAGGACGGCGACAGCCTGGCCAGGCAGACGGGCCTGGTGGACGGCCGCGGCCTGCCCGTCCGCGGCCTGCCGCGGCAGGTGGTCGCCGGGAGCGTCTGCGATTGCGAGGCCGCCTGGCGGGGCGCGTTCCTCGCGCACGGCTCGCTGACCGAGCCGGGGCGGTCGATGTCGCTTGAGCTCACCTGTCCCGGGCCTGAGGTTGCGCTGGCGATGGTCGGCGCCGCGCGGCGGCTGCGGATCCAGGCCAAGGCGCGCGACGTGCGCGGCGTCGACCGGGTCGTGGTCAGGGACGGCGACGCGATCAGCGCCATGCTGACCCGGCTGGGAGCCCACGACAGCGTGCTGGTCTGGGAGGAGCGCCGGATCCGCCGCGCGGTACGAGGCACGGCGAATCGGCTGGCGAACTTCGACGACGCGAACCTACGGCGCAGCGCGAGGGCGGCGGTCGCGGCCGGCGCCCGGGTGGAGCGGGCGCTGGAGATCCTCGGCGAGGAGGCACCCGAGCACCTGATCGAGGCCGGACGGCTGCGGATCAAGCACCGGCAGGCCAGCCTGGAGGAACTCGGCCAGTCCGCCGAGCCGCCGCTGACCAAGGACGCGATTGCGGGGCGGATCAGGCGGCTGCTGGCGCTGGCCGACAAGCGGGCGATCGACCTCGGCATCCCGACCACCGAGGCGCACCTGACGCCCGACATGCTCGCGCCTTGATCGGGACCAAGGGCCTGCCCGGCAGGTATGACCGGCCCTGTCGGCGCTTTGGCAGCCGATGTTATGGTGCGCGTGATGCGTGATCAGCAAGGATTTACCGGGACGCACCGGCGGCACGCGGTACCGCCGCAGACAAGAGCGAAGGGGAGCGGCACGTGACTGTCCGAGTAGGAATCAACGGGTTCGGCCGGATCGGACGGAACTTCTGGCGTGCGGTCCACACGATGGGGACGCCGGGGATCGAGATTGTCGCCGCCAACGACCTGGGCGACATCAAGACCTTCGCTCATCTGCTCAAGTACGACACGGTGCTGGGCACGCTCGACGTCGACGTCTCGGCCGCCGACGGCACCATCGTGGCGGGAGATCAGAAGATCAAGTGGCTGGCCGAGCGGGACCCGGCCGCGCTGCCGTGGGCTGACCTCGGCGTCGATCTGGTGATCGAGTCCACGGGCCACTTCACCGACCACGACGGCGCACACAAGCACATCGAGGCGGGCGCCAGCAAGGTCATCATCTCGGCCCCGGCCAAGGGCGAGGACATCACCGTCGTGATGGGCGTCAACGACGGGAACTATGACCCGTCCGTGCACAACATCATCTCGAACGCGTCCTGCACGACCAACTGCGTCGCGCCGATGGCCAAGGTGCTGCTGGACAGCTTCGGCATCGTCAAGGGCCTGATGACGACGATCCACGCCTACACCAACGACCAGGTGATCCTGGACTTCGCGCACAAGGACCTGCGCCGGGCCCGGGCCGCCGCGCAGAACATCATCCCGACCACCACGGGTGCCGCCAAGGCGACGTCTCTCGTCCTCCCCGAGCTGAAGGGCAAGCTCGACGGCATGTCCATGCGCGTGCCGGTGATGGACGGGTCGGTCACCGACCTGGTCGTCCAGCTTGAGCGCGAGGCCAGCGCCGAGGAGGTCAACGAGGCGTACCTCGCGGCGGCCACGAGCGGGCCGCTGCAGCCGTACCTGCATTACTCCACGGACCCGATCGTCTCCTCGGACATCGTCGGCACGCCGTGGTCGTGCACCTTCGACGCGCCGCTCACCATGGCCAAGGGGGACCAGGTGAAGGTCATCGGCTGGTACGACAACGAGTGGGGCTACACGAGCCGGCTCGTCGACCTCACCGCGCTGGTCGCCGGCCATCTGGGCGACTAGGCGACCAGATATGCGAGACATCGCCGACCTCGACGTCGGCGGGCGGGCCGTGCTGCTCCGCGCCGACCTCAACGTGCCGCTGGACGGCACCACGATCACCGACGACGGGCGGATCAGGGCCAGCCTGCCGACGATCAACGCGCTCGCCAGCCGCGGCGCCAGGGTGCTGATCTGCGCCCACCTGGGCCGCCCAAAGGGCGACGACTTCGACGCGCGCGCCGCGGGCGGGCCCTCGTTGCGGCCCGTCGCCAGCCGCCTGAGCAAGCTGCTCGGCCAGGAGGTACCGCTGGCCTCCGATGTGGCCGGCCCGTCGGCCGCCGAGGTGGCCAGGGGCCTGCCCGACGGCGGCGTCGGGTTGCTGGAGAACGTGCGGTTCGAACCCGCCGAGACCAGCAAGGACGATTCGCAGCGCGCGGGGCTGGCCGGCCGGCTCGCGTCGCTGGCGACGCTCTACGTCGGCGACGGCTTCGGCGCGCTGCATCGCAAGCACGCCAGCGTCTATGACGTGCCCGGCCTGCTGCCGCACGCGGCGGGCCACCTGGTGCAGGCCGAGATCGCGGTGCTGCGCCGGCTGACCGAGCATCCGGAGCGGCCCTACGTGGTCGTGCTCGGCGGTGCGAAGCCGTCCGACAAGCTCGCGGTGATCTCGCACCTGCTCGACAAGGCCGACCGGATCATCATCGGCGGCGGCATGTCCTATACGTTCCTGGCCGCGCAGGGCTATGAGGTCGGCCGTTCCCTGCTGGAAGCCGACCAGATCGCCACCGTCAAGGGCGTGCTCGAGGACGCCGCCGCCCGCGGCGTGGAGATCGTGCTGCCGGCCGACCTCGTGGGTGCGACCGGATTCGCCGCCGACGCGGAGCACGAGGTGTACCGCGTCGCCGAGTTTCCCGCGGACCGGGAGAGCCTCGACATGGGCCCGCGGACCAGGGAGCTGTTCGCCAGCAAGCTGTCCGATGCCCGGACGGTCTTCTGGAACGGACCGGTCGGCGTCTTCGAGTTCCCCGCGTTTGCCGAGGGCACCAGGGCGGTCGCCGAGGCGATCAGCCGGGTACGGGGACTGACCGTGGTCGGCGGCGGCGACTCCGCGGCGGCCGTTCGGCAGCTGAATTTCCCTGACACGGCCTTCGGCCACATCTCTACGGGCGGCGGGGCCAGCCTGGAATACCTGGAAGGCAAGACGCTTCCCGGGCTCGCCGCGCTCGAGGACGACCGATGAGCGGGACCGCGCGCAAGCCGCTCGTGGCCGGCAACTGGAAGATGAATAACAACCATCTCGAGGCGCTGGCCCTGACCCAGCAGCTCGCGTTCCGGCTGACCGACAAGGATTTCGCGGTCGTCGACGTCGTGGTGCTGCCGCCGTTCACCGCGCTGCGCAGCGTGCAGACCCTCGTCCAGGGCGACAAGCTCAAGCTCAAGTACGGCGCGCAGGACGTCTCGCCGCACGCGGACGGCGCCTACACCGGCGATGTCAGCGGCCGGATGCTGGCCAAGCTGGGCTGCAGCTACGTCCTGGCCGGCCACTCCGAGCGGCGCCAGTACCACCATGAGGACGACGCGCTGGTCAACGCCAAGGCGCGGGCCGTCCTCGCGCACGAGATGACCCCCGTGCTGTGCGTAGGCGAGCCGCTCTCGGTCAGGGAGGCCGGCGACCACCTGCCGCATTGCGTCGGGCAGCTCGACGGCGGACTGGCCGGCCTGAAGGGCGAGCAGGTCGCCGGGATGGTGATCGCGTACGAGCCGGTCTGGGCGATCGGAACCGGGCAGGTGGCCACGCCGGAGGACGCCCAGGAGGTCTGCGCCGCCATCAGGGAGCGGGTTTCCGCACGCCATGGTCACGAAGTGGCCGCAGGAGTGCGTATCCTTTACGGGGGATCAGTGAAACCCGACAACATGCCTGCCATCATGGCGCAGTCAGACATCGACGGCGCACTGGTCGGCGGCGCGAGCCTGGATTACGAAGGATTCGTCAGGATCTGCCGTTATCAGCAGGCGCTGGCCTGACCCGTGGACCCGGAGGGACGACGACAGCAGTGGTTATCGCATTCTCTATCGTCCTGATCATCACGAGCTTGCTCATGATACTGCTCGTGCTGCTGCACAAGGGCAAGGGCGGCGGGCTATCCGACCTGTTCGGCGGCGGGATGTCGTCCTCGCTCGGGTCGTCGTCGGTGGTCGAGCGCAACCTCGACCGGATCACGATCACTACTGGAATCTTGTGGTTCGTCTGCATTGTCGCGCTCGGTCTGCTGCTGAGGTGACGGGCCGCCACCACCGCGGCGCGATGTCAGGACCGGCGCTTCACCCGGAAAGAGGCCAGCATTGAGTAGTGGTAACGCCATTCGCGGCAGCCGTGTCGGCGCAGGACCCATGGGCGAGGCAGAACGAGGCGAGGCCGCACCCCGCGTGCGCGTGTCGTTCTTCTGCTGTAACGGCCACGAGACGATACCGAGCTTCGCGAACGACGCGCCGGTCCCCGAGACCTGGGACTGCCCTCGCTGCGGCGTCCCGGCCGGCCGGGACGCGACCAGCCCGCCGCCGCTGCCCCACGCCGAGCCCTACAAGACGCATCTGGCCTACGTGAAAGAGCGCCGGTCGGCCAACGACGGCGCCGCGATCCTGGCCGAGGCCCTCGAGCGGCTGCGCCAGGGCGCCTGACGCGCCACGTGCGCGCCTGACGCGTCAGGCGCGCACGTACCGTGTCAGCAGGAAGCCCTCGTCCTCGAGCAGCGCCGCCAGCCGCAGTCCGGTGAGGTCGGCCGGGCCGTGGCTGGACGTGACGCGGGCGGTCGAGTGGCCGCCCTCGAGCAGCGGGCTTACCGTCAGGCACAACTCGTCGAGCAGGCCCTCGGCGGCGAGCTGCCCGAGCAGGGTCGGCCCGCCTTCGACCAGGATGCGGCGGTGCCCTCGGCTGGCCAGCGCATCGACGACCGACGCCGCGGTCACGCCGTCGGCGCCTGCCACGATGACGTCCGCGACGCGGGACGCCTCCTTCATCCGGTCACCGGGCACCAGCTCGGTGGTCAGCACGATCGTCCTCGGCTCGCCGGGACCGAACAGCCGGTCGGTGAGCGCCAGGTCCAGGCGGCGGGTGACGACGGCCACCGGCGGCGCCGAGGGCCGCCCCGACCGCAGCTGCGGCCACAGTTCCTCGGGCCGCGGCTGGCGGTACCGCTCCGCCCTGGCCGTGCCCGCGCCCACCACGATCACGTCGGCCAGGCTGCGGAGCACGGAGAACACGAGCCGGTCGGCGGCACCGGACAGGCCGCCCGACCGGCCGTCCACCGTGACCGCCCCGTCCACGCTGGCGATCATGTTCGCCTTGACCCAGGTCTGATCCGGGTAGGCGTAGATCTCGCCGAGCGCGGCGATCAGGTCCTCGATCGCGCCGCTCGCGGGCGGCTTGATCGGGTCTGCCGCGCTCAGCGGGTCCGACGGACCCAGCTGCGCGCCGCAGGCACCGTCCCGCACCGGAAAGATCTGCCGCACGTCACTCCTGTCCTAGCTGACCCTGAGCGGCCAGGCTATCGCGGCCCCGGACGGCTCCGAGCGCACGGCCTGGCCGCACGAGGCGGTCAGTAACTGGGTAAATGCCGTCGAATTGGCGGCCCGGCGGCTGGTCCAGGGCTAGCATGAGGCGCCATGCGACTCCTGGGCAGCGTGACCGTAATGGCGGCAGCATCCATCTCGGCTCTGGCCATGGCCGCGTGCGGCTCGCCGGCCGCGCCGCACGCCGCCGCGCGCCGGCCGCCGCACTGCACAGCGCCTCAGGGCATCATCCGCACGCCGCGAAGGCCGGCCAGGACGCGGCGCACGCCCGCCGGCTGCGGTCCGGCCGCCTCGTGGCGGGGAACCCGGCCGGTCACGCCGTCGTGCCGGCCGCCGCACGGGCGGTGAACACGTCGCATCCCGATCACGTCATCGGCAACGGCACCCCGGCCAGCTGCACCTCGGCCGCGGTCGTCGGGGCCGTCGCCAAGGGCGGCGTGATCACCTTCTCCTGCGGGCCGTCCCCGGTCACGATCGTGATGCATGCCACCGCTAAGGTCCGCAACACCAGCGCGCAGGTCGTCATCGACGGCGGCGGGAAGGTCACGCTGACCGGCGGCAGCGTCCGCCGGATCCTGTACATGGACACCTGCGACAAGCGGCAGGTGTGGACGACCTCGCACTGCGACGATCAGGCGACGCCGAGGCTGACCGTGCAGAACATCACGTTCGCGCACGGCAACTCGACCGGCGACCACTTCGACGGCGGCGGCGGCGGCGCCATCTTCGCCCGCGGCGGCCAGCTCAAGGTCGTCAACTCCGCCTTCATCGGCAACCGCTGCGACCGCACGGGCCCGGACCTGGGCGGCGCCGCCATCCGCGCGCTCAGCGAGTACCGCAACCGCCCGGTCTACATCAGCCACAGCACCTTCATCGGCGGCTACTGCTCGAACGGCGGCGCGCTGAGCAGCATCGGTGTCTCCTGGACGGTGCTGAACAGCCTCATGATGCACAACAAGGCGATCGGCGTGGGCGCCAACCCGGCCCGGCATGGCACGCCGGGCGGCGGCAGCGGGGGCGCGATCTACAACGACGGGGACAAGTACCGGCTGCGGGTCTCGGGCACGGTCATCAAGTACAACCACGCCCGCGAGGGCGGCGGCGCGATCTTCTTCGTCAGCAACGACCGGACCGGGACGCTGACGATCGAGCACTCCACCCTGCACGACAACCCGAACGTCGGCTTCTACACGGCCGGCTATCCCGGCATCTTCTTCCTCGGCGCCGGCCACCCGGTCGTGGTCGACTCGACGATCAACTAAGCGCTGGGCTTGGACCCGCGCAGTACCACGATGGCACGGGACGTGACCTCGACGCTCGGACCCGCGGTGGCCAGGCTCTGCTCGCCGGGGCCGGGCGCGACCGCGACCGGCGCGCCGGTGTCGACGATGACCTGCCAGGACACGCCCGGTGAACTGATGTCCGCCGGAATGGTGAAGGTCACGGGTCCGCTGTGCGCGTTGATCAGCAGCAGGAAGTCGGCGTCGGTGATCCGCTCGCCGCGCGGGTCGGGCTCGGTGATCGCATCGCCGTTGACGCAGACGGCGAGAGCCTTGGCGTAACCGGAGTTCCAGTCCGAGCCCGTCATCTCGGCTCCGGACGGACTCAGCCAGACGATGTCACGCTGGCCGTCACCTGAGGCGCCTGCCTGCCCGCTGAAGAACCGGCGCCGCCGGAACACCGGATGCGCCCGGCGCAGCGCCGACAGCGCGGCGGCGAAGTCGATCAGATCGGAATGCTTGGCCGCCGCTTCCCAGTCGACCCACGAGATCTCGTTGTCCTGGCAGTAGCTGTTGTTGTTGCCCTGCTGGCTGCGGCCAAGCTCGTCGCCGGCCAGCAGCATCGGGATGCCCTGGGAGAAGAACAGCATGGTCAGGAAATTCCTGACCTGCCGCTCGCGCAGCATGCTGATCTCCGGATCGTCAGACGGCCCTTCCGCGCCGCAATTCCAGGACCTGTTGTCGTTCGAGCCGTCCTGGTTCTCCTCGTCATTGGCCTCGTTGTGCTTGTGGTCGTAGCTGACCAGGTCGGCCAGCGTGAACCCGTCGTGGCAGGTGACGAAGTTGACCGAGGCGACCGGCCGCCGCGCGCTGGTCTCGTACAGATCGCTCGACCCGGTCAGCCGCGAGGCCAGCTCGGGCAGCTGGCCCGGCTCGCCGCGCCAGTAATCGCGGACCGTGTCGCGGTACTTACCGTTCCACTCCGTCCACAGCGGCGGGAACCTGCCCACCTGGTACCCGCCCTCGCCGACATCCCACGGCTCGGCGATCAGCTTGACCTGGGACACGAGCGGATCCTGCTGCACGAGATCGAAGAAGGCAGACAGCCGGTCCACGTCATGCAGTTCCCTCGCCAGCGCGGACGCGAGGTCGAACCGGAAGCCGTCGACGTGCATGTCGTCGATCCAGTACCGCAGCGAGTCCATGATGAGCTGCAGCGTGTGCGGATGCCGGACGTTGAGGCTGTTGCCGCAGCCGGTGTAGTCGAGGTAGACGGCCGGATCGTCGTCGGCCAGCCGGTAGTAGGCCGCGTTGTCGATGCCGCGGAAGCTGAGCGTCGGCCCGAGCTCGGCCGCCTCGGCCGTGTGGTTGTAGACGACGTCGAGGATGACCTCGATGCCGGCCTGGTGCATGGCCTTGACCATCGCCTTGAATTCGGCCACGTGTCCGTGCGCGGCGGTCGCCGAGGCATAGCCGTGGTGCGGCGCGAAGAACCCGATCGTGTTGTAGCCCCAGTAGTTCGTCAGCCCGCGCTCGACCAGAATCGGCTCGGGCACGGCCTGGTGGACCGGCATCAGCTCGATCGCGGTGACTCCCAGCCGCTGCAGGTGCTCGATGATGACCGGCGCCGCGAGGCCCGCATAGCTGCCCCGCAGCTCGGGCGGAACGCCCGGATGGCGCAGGGTCAGGCCACGGACGTGGGCCTCGTAGATCAGGGTCTCGTGATAGGGCGTGCGGAGCTGCTGATCGCCGGCCCAGTCGAAATACGGGTTGATGACCACATTGCGCGGCATGAAAGGAGCGCTGTCGTCCGTGTTCAGGGCAGCCGGGTCATTGCTGCCCTGGACGTAGGAATACAGCGCCGGGTTCCAGCTGACCTCGCCGTCGACGGCCTTGCCGTAGGGATCGAGCAGCAGCTTAGAGGAGTTGCACCGGTGGCCTCGGCGCAGGTCGTACGGGCCGTGCACTCGGAATCCGTACCGCTGGCCGGGCCCGGTGTCCGGCAGGTAGCAGTGCCAGACGAAGCCGTCGACCTCGGACAGGCCGATCCTCGTCTCGGTGCCGTCGTCGTCGAAGAGACACAGCTCCACCAGCTCGGCGACCTCGGAGAAGATCGCGAAGTTGGTTCCTGAGCCGTCCCAGACCGCGCCGAGCGGGTAGGCAGTTCCGGGCCACACGCGCATCAGCAGACCCTATCTGGTCAGGACAGGCCTCGTCCTGTCGAGCAGGGCAGCGTGATCGAACCCACGCGGCAGCATGCCGAACGAGACGGCGGGGCCACCGAGTCCGCCCTGGCTGGCCAGCCTGGTCGCGCAGAACGCCGCGCTCACGGCAGCCGGCGCCTGGCGGGCCAGCAGTGCCGCCTGCATCGTGACCGTCAGCAGCCCGGCCAGCCTGCGCGCCTGGAACGGCGCTCCGGCCGGGTCGGCGGCCACATCGGCCAGCTCGCGCCAGAGGCGGTCGGCCGCCTGGTCGAGCCTGCTGTCGGCACCGGCCGCCAGGGCCAGCTCAGCCCGGAAGGCATCGACGCTGCCGGGGGACCGGGTGAGGGCGCGCAGCAAGTCGAGCGCGGTCACGTTGCCCGAGCCTTCCCAGATCGAGTTCAGCGGCGCGTCCCGGTACAGCCGCGGCATGACCGACTCCTCCACGAAGCCGTTGCCGCCCAGGCATTCCAGCGCCTCGGCGATGACGGCGGGAGTCCGCTTGCAGATCCAGTGCTTGGCCGCGGGCAGCATCAGCCGCAGCAGGGCCGCCTCGGCCGCATCGCCCCCGGCGGCCCGGTCGGCGGCCGCGGCGAGCCGCATGGCCAGCGCCGTGGCGGCCTCCGACTCCAGGGACAGGTCGGCCAGGACGCTGGCCATCGCGGGCTGGGCCGCCAGCGTCGCGCCGAACGCCTTGCGGTGCATGGCGTGGTGCGTTGCCTCCACGACCGCCTGCCTGATGCAGGCCGCGCTGCCGAGTATGCAGTCCAGCCTGGTGGAGCTGACCATCTCGATGATGGTGGCCACGCCCCGGCCTGGTTCGCCGACCGGCCACGCGACCGCCTCGCTGTACTCGACCTCAGACGACGCGTTGGACCTGTTCCCGAGCTTGTCCTTGAGCCGCTGGATGTGCATGCGGTTCTTGCTGCCGTCGGGGAGCACCCGGGGGAGCAGGAAGCAGGTCAGGCCCCGCTGGGTCTGGGCCAGGATCAGGAACAGGTCGCACATCGGCGCCGAGCAGAACCACTTGTGCCCGGTGATCAGGTAGCTGCCGTCGCCGGCCGGCTCGGCGCGGGTGGTGTTTGCCCTGACGTCGGAGCCGCCCTGCTTCTCGGTCATGGCCATCCCGGCCAGCAGCCCAGCCTTGCGTTCCGGGTCGCGCAGGCCGGGATCGTAGACCCGGGTCGTCAGCAACGGCTCGAACCGCGCCGCCAGATCGGGCGCGTGCCGCAGCGCGGGCACCGCGGAGTACGTCATCGAGATCGGGCAGCCATGCCCGGCTTCGGCCTGGGTCCAGACGTAGAACTTCGCCGCCCGGGCCACGTGCGCCGCGGGCTTGCTGTCGGACCACGGGGTCGCATGCAGGCCGTGACTGACCGCGGTGGTCATCAGCTGATGCCAGGCCGGGTGGAACTCCACCTCGTCGATCCGGTGCCCCTGCCGGTCATGGGTGCGCAGCGCGGGCGAGTGGAGGTTGGCCAGCCTGGCCAGCTCGGCGACCTCCGCCGAGCCCGCCGCCTCGCCCAGCACGTGCAGTTCGGGCAGGACCCAGTCCGCGTCGTAACCGGTGACCGCGGTCAGCAGCGCCGGGTCGGCTGCGACATCATGGCCAGCCAGCGGCGGGACCTGGTTGGTAACTTCGTGGGTCGCAGGGCCAGTCTGCACGCGATCAGGTGTGGATGCCGCACTCGGTCTTGGCCGTGCCCGCCCAGCGGCCGCTGCGCGGATCAGAGCCCGCCTCCACCTTCGCGGTGCAGGTGCGGCAGCCGATCGACGGGTAGCCGTCGTAGACCAGCGGGTTGACGAGGACGCCGCGCTCGGCGATGTAGTCGTCGACTTCCTGCTGGGTCCACTCAACGATCGGGTTGACCTTGACCATCTGCCGCCTGGCGTCCCACTGGATCACCCTGGTGTCAGTCCGGGCGTCGGTCTCTTCCCGGCGCACCCCGGTGATCCAGGCGTCGTACGGCTCGAGTGACTGCTCGAGCGGCACGACCTTGCGCAGGTAGCAGCACAGGTCGGGGTTCCGTGAGTAGAGCTTGGGGCCGAGTTCGGCGTCCTGCTCCGCCACCGTGGTCGGCGGCGTGACATTGATCACATTGACCGGGTAGACGGCCGACACGGCGTCCCTGGTCCCGATCGTCTCGGCGAAGTGATAGCCGGTGTCGAGAAACAGCACGTCGATACCGGGCACGTGGCGCGAGGTGAGGTCGACGATCACGGCGTCGGTCATCGAGGACGTGATGCAGAGCCTGCTACCGAAGGTCTGCGCCGCCCACTTGATGACCTCCTCGGCCGGTGCGCCCTTCAGCGCCTCAGCGGCCTCGGCTGCCAGCGTCTCCATCGTGCGCGCCTCCTCGCTACCCGCATTCTCGTCGCCAGGTGACCTCGGCTTGGGGGGCCGGGGCACGGGAGTCATGCCTTTTCCCTAGGAATACGGTGGGCATCCCTAAGGACAGAGTATGTCCAAATGCCACAGAATGCACGTGAAGTCGGCGACAGACGGTGGGTCACGGCCATCTCCTCCCGGCTCACTCGCCCGTGCTGTTCGTGCTGTCGGCTGATGCTAGCTGAACCCGGCTGGCTGCGGGACTCCGTCTGCGATCGCCACATTCGCCAACCGCCGGGGCTGCCGGGCTATTTCCGCCCGCAGTCGGGAACTGCCCGCCTGACGGACCGCTAACCCTTCCTGGAGCTAGCCCTGCCTGACCCAGCCCATGACCGGCTCGGGCCGGAGCACGGCAGGGGATTTGTGCTGGCAATCGCACCAGGTGCCGCCACGGCAGGAGGCATGCTCCTGCTGACGGCAGCATCGGCAGATCATGATCTCATTGTCGCTGACCGGATCTCAGGACCAGCACCGCCCCGGCACCCGGCATGGCCGCGCCGGATCAGGCCGGGTCAGGCCGCGTTCGCGTTCGCCCGCCTCATCCGCCTGCGGCGCTCCGCCGAGCGCTCGTCCTCGTTCAATCCGCCCCAGGTGCCGTACTTCTCAGGCCTGCTGACCGCATAACCTAGGCAATCCATCCTGACCGGGCAGGAGCCGCACAGGGCCTTGGCCTTGCGCTCCCTTATATCCCGTTCGGGCTGCCGCTCACCGTCGGGACCGAAGAACAACACAACATCAGCGCCATGGCAGGCGGCTCGGTCCTGCCAGCCCCAGTTGGGCCGCGGCAGCAGCACGGCCTGGCGGCGTACCTCAGACATGGAAAGCTCTCCTCAACCAGCTCGCCGTTAATAACCCGCCCAGCGGAGCACGCGGCTCACTGGACGCAAATACCACGAAATCGCGCGATGCGGCATCCGCCCCGTCGCATCATGCAAACGCCTTGCAGCGCTGAAGTGTTCCCTCGCTGACGCCCGGTTCGGCCGCCTTCGCCCCGCAGGGGGTACCCGCGCCAGCGCCGGAAGCCAGGATCTCTAACATCACCTTTGGCCGGCGGGCAGCTGGGCTCTGTATCCGCAACGTCAGCGCACCGCCCGATAATCATGTCATCGCGCGCACGCTCGCACAGCCAAGATTACAAGACTCGCTCGATTCGAAGCGGGCAGTAACCGGGCGACCCCGGTCACGCGGGCCTTGCCCGGCGGTCGGCCTAGCCGACCACGACGAATACGAACAGATGCGCCACGATCTGCCTGCGTCGTTGCGCGATTCGGTAAAGTAACCCGATTCCGGACGTCTGGGTGGGCCAATGCCTTTCATTTGCTAGACAACCCGCACAGCCGGGGCGACGATAGGCAGCATGCCAGAGCCGGATGCCGTTCCCCTGCCACGCGAAGGAGAGGTCTTCTTCGATGTCAGGGGCGAGGCCCGGAGCCTGCGGCTGAGCTGGTACGCCGATAGCGCGGTCGCCGTGTTCAGCATCTGGCAGGGCAACCGCTGCACGGGGACTTTCCGGCTGCCGTTCGGCGATCTGGTCAGGATGGTCGAGACGCTGCAATGCGGGCCGCCTGTTCGGACGGCCGACTCCGCCCTCCGCCAGGACAGCCATCCCGCCTTTGGCGGCGGCCATCCAGGGCCCGGTTATGGCTATCCGGACCCGACCGGTCCGATGCCAGCGCCCCCCGGCTCGATACCGACGCCGCCCGGCTCGATGCCCGCGCCACCGGGTTCCATGCCGCGGCCCGATTACGGCTTCGCGCCCAGTTATGCGGCTGGCCCGGGCTACGGGGCCGATCCGCGCTACGGGGCAGATCCGGGCTACGTAACCGGCTACGACGGCCCGCCCGCCCCTGGCGCTGGCTACCACGGGCCCAGCTACGAGTCGGCCAGCTACGGCAACGCCCCGCCCTACCTCCCCGCGCCCGTTTCGGAGACCAGTCCCTACCCGGACCGCTATCCCGATCAGGCCGGCTACCCAGATCAGGCTGGCTATCCCAGCCAGGGCAGCTACGCCGGAGCGGGCGGCTACGCCGGAGCGGGCAGCTACCCCGGAACGGCGGGCTACCCGGAATCCAACGGCCTTCCGGCCGCGGCCAGCTACGACCGAACGGCCAGCTACCCGGGATCCGACGGCTTTCCGGCTGCGGCCAGCTACCAGGGAACGGCCAGTTATCCGGAACCAGGTCGCTACTCGGGATCAGCGAGCGACCAGGAGACGGCCGGCTACCGGCGGATGGCGGGCCAGCAGGGACCGGCCGGCTATCAGGCGAGCGCCAGCTACCCGGGCGGCTATCCCGGGCCCGGAAGCAACCTGGACCCGGCCAGTTATCGTGGCCCGGCCAGCTATCAGCCTCCGCCGCGCTCCGGACCGGACACCCGCTCGGGACCAGCCGCCCACTCGGGACCAGCCGCCCGCTCGGGACCGGCCCGCGCCAGCTATGCCGAAGACGCGCCATTTGAGGTTCGGCAGCCCGCCGCCGCCCTGGCCCCAGGCCAGCACGGAGAGTGGCTCGCGGCGCCGACCGAGGCGGCTCCCGCCTGGCGCGCGGAACGAGCAGATCCAGGGTCGGACACCGGCCCGATGAGCTTCCCTTCGACCGCGCCAAGGAACGGGCCGTCGAGGACGGATTGGGAAGCGGCTACCGCTGCCTATCGAGCGCCATGAGCGTGCCTCCGACAGGGCATTCGCATGTATCGAGCAGGTGATTTCAGCGCTCTCGCCGGGTGCCATCGCGACCGCCCCGGCTTAGTGCCCTTGCGTCCGGCCAGGTCGCGCCGGATGACGCAAACACCTGCTGCTGCCTAGCTGGCCGCCTCATCCTTAGTCGGCCGTGCGGCAATCGCGGCGGTCAGCGCTGACCGGGCCGATCCGCGTTCAATGCGTACTCTGAGAAATTGACTGATCACCGTCTGTTATGAACCAACCATGCGCGGGAATATTGTGGCGGTTAGGGGAAGGGGGGAAAGACGTGGCACAGAAGGTCTCAGTCACATTCGCCTGTGACTACGACGCAAAAGAGATTCCGAGCGGCGAGCAACTGACGCGCGCGTTCAGCCTTGATGGCCGGGACTATGAGATCGACCTCTGCGAGAAGCACAGCCAGAAGTTCGATGAAGTGATGAAGCGCTTCGCGGACCGGGCGCGCAAGGTGTCGACGAAGGTTGGCCGGACCAAGAGGCGTACGACGGCACACCGCCGGCGGAGCGCGGAAATCCGGGCCTGGGCAAAGCGCTCAGGCATGGAAGTCAGCGATCGCGGCCGGATTCCGGCGCAGGTCATTCAGAAGTACGAGGCGAATCACTGACCGACCGTTCACCGGCAGTGCCCGTGGCCGGTGCCCGCTGGGCACCGGCCACGGTTCCGTCTGAAGGGCTGACCGCCGCCGCCAGGACCTGCGAGTTGGGCACGAGCATCCGGCCGTCCTGCGTCTCGAGCCGCACATAGGTGATGGTGAACTCGCTGACCACGCCCTCGATCGTGCCGGCCAGCGCTCCCGACCGGATCTGAACCCGGTCACCGACCTTGAACGGCCGGGCGAATTGCAGCATCACGCCGGCGAACAGGTTCGACAGCGACTGCTGGGCCGCAATGGTAATCAGGACCCCGGCCACTGCCCCGCTCACGACCAGCTCGCCAATCCGGAAACCCAGCATGGACAAGGCGACGAGCAGGATCACGCAGATGCCGGCCAGGATCATCACGTACCTGACGATCGCCCCGTAGGCCGCGCCGATGTATCGCTCGAGCACGGCCCGTGCCCAGCGCGCGAACGCGAATGTGGAGATCAGCGCGAAGACAAGGAACGCGACGGTCCCGCAGATCGTGATGACGTGGCCAACCCCGGGGCTGACCAGGGTGTTCACGGTGGCCGCCTGGCGGACGGTGTTCACCGTCATGGGAATGCCCGCTACATGGACCGCGACCACGGCAGCCAGCGCGAGCGCGAGCGAGATAATGGCCCGCCAGGGCCGGTTTGGCCGCCTAGAGGCGCTCTCGTGCTGCTCTGGCCCGTGCTGTCGCCGCTCCACGGCCCCCACCGTACCGACAAGCGCGCTGGTCCCGAAGCGGGGCTGCGGGACCAGCGCGCTGCGCTTGCTACAGGTTGAAGAGCGGGCCGCCGACGGGGACCACCTGCCTGCCCTTCATGCCGTTGATCACCAGCGCCGCCGATGCGTACCAGGCCACCAGCGCGGTCAGGATTCCTACGTAGCCGCCGAGCTTCCCGATGCCGGTGCTGTTCGTGAAGTTCGCGATGAACAGGATGATCTCGGTCAGCTCCAGGGTCAGGAACACGCCGAAGACCGCCGTGTTGAGCTGGCTGCTCCACAGCAGCATGTAGGTGTTGAAGATCGCGAAGGCGAGCAGGATCCAGCCGAGATCGTGACCGGACGCGGTCGACGTCGGAGCGACCAGCAGAACCCACAGGCCGAGGCCGAGCCAGAAGCCGCCGTAGGTCGAGAACGCCGTCGCGCCGAACACGTTCCTGTTCCTGAACTCCCACATCCCGGCGAGCAACTGGATCAGTCCGCCATACGCGAAGGCATAACCGAGCCAGGCATCGGACGTCGTCCAGTTAGCGTTCTTGGCTGATAGCAGGAACGTCGTCAGCGCGAAAGCGGCCAGCCCGAGGGGAGCGGGGTCGGCGACTCCGGTAACGGCGGGTACCGCGGCGGGGGCGACCGCGGACTCTTCGGTAGTACTCACGTGCATCCTCCTTGGGAGGTTGGTATCGCTCCGGAAACTGGGGGAGCCGGAACGACGGGGGGCACCTACACGGAACGGATCACACAGAACACACGAGATGTCGCCGGTCGTGAAGACCGGAACGACGACTTGCCTGAGAGGCCGGTCAATAGGGACGCTAGAGCCCTTTCAGCGCGCAAAAGAAAATAACGGGTGGCGCGGGCTTGAACTAGCCAGTTGCCCATGTTCCGGCCTTCCCTGCTTCCATGCTGGCCTGTCCTGACTTACTCACGAGACTCATATGGAAGTTCTGCACTGAGCGTAACTCTGGTTCAGCGATAACGGGAGACCCAAATTGGCAGAGTTCGTCCCGGCTGCGACGGTCGCCTAGCAGTCCGGGGCAAACGTCCCGTCCCAATTAGCCGGGTAGATCCGACACACAACCCGTTTAGGGAATGGGAGTGCTATACACGTCCACAATGGACTCTAAGTCATGTACCGGAACCGGCCGCCTCAGGGCGAGGCGAACCGGCTCAGCTGCACGGGTACTTCCGCCGCCGCGGCGCGATCAAGCAGGAACAGCGTCTGCTGCGAGCCGCGCGCGCCGGCCGCCGGCACCTGGACCGGGCCCGCGCCCGACAAGGCCAGTCGCACCGCTCCCGCCTTCTCGGCTCCGGAGGCGAGGATCCAGACCTGGGAGGCGGCCCTGATCGCCGGCAGCGTGAGCGACAGCCTGACCGGCGGCGGCTTGGGCGCGCCGCGCACGGCCACCACGGTCCTGTCCTCCTCGTAGAGGGCCGGAGCACCAGGGAAGAGCGACGCCACGTGGCTGTCCGGGCCGATACCGAGCATCAGCACGTCGAACCTCGGCACGCCGTCGCGATCCTGGGGCTGTGCCGCCGCGTGCAACTCCCTGGCATAGCGGTCGGCCGCCGCCTCCGGGTTGGGCCCGTCAGGCCCGTCAGGCCCCCGCATCGGGTGCACGTGCCCGGGCAGTACCTCGACATGATCGAGCAGCGCCGCCCTGGCTCCGGTCTCGTTCCGCTCGGGATCTCCGGCCGGCAAGAACCGCTCGTCGCCCCACCAGACCTCGACCCGGCGCCAGTCGACCGCGTCCCGGGCCGGAGCCGCGGCCAGCTCAGCGAGTACCTTGGTGCCGATGCCGCCCCCGGTCAGCACGACCGATGCCGCGCCTGAGGCCGCTACGGCGTCGACGAGCCTGGTCACGAGCCTGGCCGCGACCGCCTTGGCCAGGAGCTCGCCGTCGTGATGGATGAGGATCTGCGGGACGCTGATGGCTACTCCTCGCCGGCTGCGGCGCCGGCCGTGGGGGCGGCAGCTTCCTGGTCGTGCGCCGCCAGCTCGGCCAGCGTCTCGCCGTATACCTCGTCGGGATCGAGCCTGCGCAGTTCCTCCGCCAGCAGCTCGGCCACATCCCGGCGGTGCAGGGCGACGTACCGGTCCGGTTCGCCCGGCCTGGACAGGGTCGCGTTCCTCCCGTCGGCCCGGCTGATCACGATCTTGCCGTCGCGGGTCAGGAAGCTGACCTCGGTGACGCCCGGACCCTCCGAGATCTCCTGATGGACCGGGACGCCGAGCCGCCTGCCGAGCCACGCCGCCATCAGGTCGGCGCTCGGGTTGTCGCTCTCGGCGGTCACGGACCCCTCGATGAGCTCGGCAAACGGCCGGTCGAGCGTGGCCGCGAGCAGCGACCGCCAGTTCGTCGTCCTGGCCCAGGCCAGGTCGGTGTCTCCGGGCTGGTAGCCGGCGGCGAGTTCCAGCAGCCGCTGACGCGGCGCCAGGTCGGCCGCGACGTCGGTGATCCGCCGCTGGCCCAGCGCGCCGAGCGGATCGGCGGCCGGCGTCTGCGGCGCGTTGCCCGGCCACCAGATCACGACCGGCGTATCGGGCACCAGCAGCGGCGTGACCACCGAGTCGACATGCTCGTTCAGCTCACCGTGGATCCGCAGCAGGACCATCTGGCCCGGCATGTTCTCGCCGACCGTTATCTCGGCATCGAGCCGCCGCTGCCGCCGTCCGTTTCTCGCGATCACGCCGAGCACCTGGCACGGATGCTCCCGGCCCGCCTGGGTGGCCGCCCGCATCGCGTCGTACTGATCGGACTCGTCGGTCATGATGACGAGGTTCAGCACCACGCCGGTCGTGAGGCCGCCCATCTGCTGGCACATGTGCATGAGCTCGTTCCGCACAGTACTCGCGACCGTGTCGATCAGTTCGACCTTCATCACTCACCCGCCTGCTAGAGCCGTCGCCAGGTCCGGCCGTCGCGCGCCATCATGGCGTCGGCGCTGGCCGGTCCCGTCGTTCCCGCCAGGTAAGGCTCTGGCCGGCCGTCAGCGGCCCAGAACTCCTCGATCGGGTCGAGTATCTTCCAGGACAGCTCGACCTCGTCGTGGCCGGGGAACAGCGGCGGATCGCCGACCAGCACGTCGAGCAGCAGCCGCTCGTAGGCCTCCGGGCTTGACTCGGTGAACGACTCGCCATAGGCGAAGTCCATGTTCACGTCCCTGACTTCCATCGCCGAGCCGGGCACCTTCGAGCCGAAGCGCATCGTGATGCCCTCGTCGGGCTGGACCCTGATCACGAGAGCGTTCTGCCCGAGTTCCTTGGCGTCCGTGGCATTGAACGGCAGGTGCGGGGCACGCTGGAAGATCACCGCGATCTCGGTCATCCTGGTCGCCAGGCGCTTTCCCGTGCGCAGGTAAAACGGCACCCCCGCCCACCGCCTGGTGTCGACGCCGAGCCTGATGGCCGCGTAGGTTTCGGTGGCCGAGTCCGGGGAGATGCCGTCCTCGGACAGGAAACCGGGCACCGGGATGCCGCCCTGCCAGCCGGCCGCGTACTGGCCGCGCGCCGTCCCGGCGGCCAGGTCGTCGGGGATCTGCACGGCCGACAGGGCCTTCTGCTTCTCGGCCCGGAGCGCGTCGAACGCGAACGAGACCGGCTCCTCCATGGCCGTCAGCGCGAGCAGCTGAAGCAGGTGGTTCTGGATCACGTCCCGGGCCGCGCCGATGCCGTCGTAATATCCGGCCCGGCCGCCGATGCCGATGTCCTCGGCCATCGTGATCTGGACATGGTCGACGTACCGCCGGTTCCAGATCGGCTCGAACAAGGTGTTGGCGAACCGCAGCGCCAGCAGGTTCTGCACCGTCTCCTTGCCGAGGTAGTGATCGATGCGGAACACCGAGTGCGGCGGGAACACCGAGGCGAGCAGGTCGTTCAGGTCCCTGGCGCTGGTCAGGTCGTGCCCGAACGGCTTCTCGATCACCACCCGGCGCCAGCCCGGCGTGGTCGGCCCGCCGCTCAGGCCCGACCGCTCGAGCTGGCGAACGACCTGGGGGAACTGATTGGGAGGTATCGACAGGTAGAACGCCCGGTTGCCGGCCGTGCCGCGCTCGGCGTCGAGCGCCGACACCGTCTCCGCCAGCCGGTCGAAAGCCCCGTCGTCGGCGAAGTCGCCGGACACGAATCGCACGCCGTCGCAGACCTGCTGCCAGACCTCCTCGCGGAACTTCGTCCTGGCGTACTGGCGGACCGCGTCGTAGGTCAGCCGGGCGAAATCCTGGTCGGCCCAGTCTCGGCGGGCGAAGCCGACCAGCGAGAAGCCGGGCGGCAGCAGCCCGCGGTTGGCCAGGTCGTAGATGGCGGGCAGCAGCTTTTTGCGGGCCAGGTCGCCGGTGACGCCGAACATGACCAGCACGCTTGGCTCGGCGACGCGGGGGATCCGCCGATCGCGCGGATCGCGCAGCGGGTTGATCATCTGCCTGAGCTGGCCTTCGCGGGATCGAGCTGGTCGCCGATGGTCTTAAGCACCCCGTCCCAGGAGTCGGAGAACTTGCTGACGCCCTCGTCCTCGAGCACGGCGACGACGTCGTCGTAGCCGATCCCGAGCTTCTCCAGCCCGGCGAAGACGGCCCTGGACTCCTCGTAGGTGCCCGCGATCGTGTTCCCGGGCACCACGCCGTGGTCCGCCATGGCGTGCAGGGTCGACTCCGGCATGGTGTTGACCGTGTGCGGCGCGATCAGGTCCTCGACGTACATCGTGTCCCGGTAAGCCGGGTCCTTGGTGCTGGTCGAGGCCCACAGCGGGCGCTGCACCCGGGCGCCGAGATTCGCGAGAGCCTGCCAGCGCGGGCTGTCGAAGCGCTTCTCGAAGATCTCGTAGGCGAGCCTGGCGTTGGCGACCGCGGCCTTCCCGCGCAGCGCCTTGGCCTCGGGGGTGCCGAGCGCGTCCAGCCGGCGGTCGACCTCGGAGTCGACCCGGCTGACGAAGAAGGACGCCACCGAGGTCAGCGTGGCGACATGCGCCTCGCTGGCGGCCTCGAGCCCGGCCATGAACGCGTCGATGACCTCCTCGTAGCGCCGCAGCGAGAAGATCAGCGTGACGTTGATGCTGATGCCCTCGGCCAGGCACGCGGTGATCGCGGGCAGGCCGGCCCTGGTCGCCGGGATCTTGATGTACACGTTCGGCCGGTCGACGAGCCACGCGAGCGCCCTGGCCTCCGCGATGGTCTTCGCGGTGTCGGCGGCGAGCCGCGGGTCGACCTCGATCGACACCTTGCCGTCCACGCCCTCCGACGCTTCGTACACCGGGCGCAGCACGTCGCAGGCCCACCTGATGTCGAAGGTGGTCAGCGCCCGCGAGGCCTCGCCCACGTCGACCCCGCGCAGCGCCAGGTCGCCGAGCTGGCCGTCATAGGCGGACCCGTGCTCCATCGCGTGCGCGAAGATCGTCGGGTTGGACGTGACCCCCCGGACGTGGAAATCCCTGGCCAGGGTGGCCAGGTTGCCCGAGGAGAGCCGCTCGCGGCTGATGTCGTCGAGCCAGATCGAGACGTCCTCGGCGGTGAGACTGGCGAGCACGTCCTGCGTGTCGTCCTGCGCTGTCATGACATTTCCTTCCTGGCCGGAGCGCCGGCCCGGCTGAGGCTGAGCCGCGCGGCCTGCGCAACGTGCTCGGGGGTGATCCCGAATTCGGTGTAGAGCTTCTCGTAGGCGGCGGAGGCGCCGAAATGCTCCAGGCTGATCATCTCTCCGGCGTCGCCGACGATCGCCCGCCAGCCGAGGCCGATCCCGGCTTCGACGCTGACCCTGGCCCGGACCTCGGGCGGGAGCACCTCGTCGCGGTAAGCCTGATCCTGCCCGGCGAACCACTCCAGGCACGGCATCGACACCACCCGGGCCGCGATCTTGTCCTGCCACAGCGCCTCGCGGGCCGCCAGCGCGATATGCACCTCGCTGCCGGTCCCGATCAGGATCACATCCGGTGCCCCGCCTGGCGCCTCGGCCAGCACGTACCCGCCGCGAGCGGTTCCGTCCGCGCTGGCGACGTCGCCGCGGTCGAGCACCGGGAGCTTCTGCCTGGTCAGGCAGAAGCCAGCCGGGCGGTCGATGTGCTCGAGTATCGTCCGCCACGCTACCGATGTCTCGTTGGCATCGGCCGGCCGCACTACGTCGAGCCCCGGGATCGCCCGCAGCGCCCAGAGCTGCTCGACCGGCTGGTGCGTCGGGCCGTCTTCGCCGAGCCCGATCGAGTCATGCGTCCAGATGAAGGTGACGGGCAGCTCCATCAGCGCCGCCATCCGCACCGCCGGACGCATGTAGTCGCTGAACACCAGGAAGGTTCCGCCGTACGGCCTGGTCAGGCCGTGCAGCACGATCCCGTTGAGAATCCCGCCCATGCCGAATTCCCGGATCCCGAAGTGCAGGGTCCGGCCGTACGGGTTGCCGGGGAACATCTTGGTCTGGTGCTCGACCGGGATGAACGAGGGCTCCCCGGCCATCGTCGTGTCGTTGCTCCCGGCCAAGTCGGCCGACCCGCCCCAGAGCTCGGGCAGGACGGGCGCCAGCTCATTCAGGACCTTGCCCGAGGCCGACCTGGTGGCCATCGGCCCGTCTGCGGGCGCGAACGACGGCAGCGCCGCCGCCCACCCGGCGGGCAGCGCCCGCGCGGCGAGGCGGTCGAGAAGGGCCCGCCGGGACGGGTTGGCCTCCGCCCACCTGGCGAACGCCTCCTCCCACAGGGCCCTGGCCCGCTTGCCGCGGTCCCCGACCTCACGGGCCCGGGCGACCGCCTCGTCGTCGACGGGAAAGGTGACCGCGGGATCGAAGCCCAGGATCTCCTTGGTGGCCGCTACCTCGGAATCGCCCAGGGCCGAGCCGTGCGCCTCGCCGGTGTTCTGCTTGTTCGGCGCCGGCCAGCCGATGATCGTCGACAGGGCGATGATCGACGGCGCGTCGGTGTGGTCCCTGGCGGTGATCAGCGCCCGGTACAGCGCGTCGGTGTCCTCGTGGTAACCCTCCGGCGTACGCCACGTGACGTGCTGGGTATGCCAGCCATAGGCCGCGTACCTGGCGAGAACGTCCTCCGACTTGGCGATGTTGGTGTCGTCCTCGATCGATATCCGGTTGTCGTCGTAAAGCAGGACCAGGTTGCCGAGCTGCTGATGAGCGGCTAGCGACGACACCTCGTGACTGAGGCCCTCCTCGATGTCGCCGTCGGAGGCGAAGACGTAGATGTGGTGATCGAACGGGCTCGCCCCGGCCGGGGCGTCGGGGTCGAGCAGCCCGCGCTCGCGCCGCGCCGCCATCGCCATCCCGACCGCGTTGGCCAGGCCCTGGCCCAGCGGGCCAGTGGTCGTCTCCACGCCCGGCGTCAACCCGTGCTCTGGGTGGCCGGGGGTGATGCTGCCCCAGGTCCGGAGCGCCTTGAGATCATCCAGGGTCAGTCCATAGCCCGACAAATAGAGCTGGATATAGAGCGTGAGGCTGGAATGGCCGCACGAGAGGACGAACCGGTCCCGGCCGAGCCAGCCGGGATCGGCCGGGTCGTGCCGGAGGATCCGCTGGAAGAGCAGGTAGGCGGCTGGCGCGAGGCTCATCGCGGTGCCCGGATGACCAGAGCCGGCCTTCTGAACCGCGTCCATGGCCAGCACGCGCACAAGATCGACTGCCCTGGCGTCAGTCGCCGTCCACTCGAGATCCGGCAGGGTCTGACCACTCACAGCGACGCCCCTTCTGGGTTCGGTCCTTATCACAATCGACCCTATCGTCCGCGCTACCAATGCCGACCAGGGCCGGCTAACGACCTACCCAGATCTAGTTCCGTTCTAGGCCCTCCATAACCCGCCAAATCGGACCACGAGCTGGTTCCAACCAGGGGTAGGTCAGCAGGCCACGTCGAGCCCGCGCCACTGTCGGTAGCGAGTGTCACGCTATCGGCCATGACATCACGAGCTCCAGGTCTGGGTCGGCGGAGAAGACGGGCCGGTCGGCCGCGTCGGCTTCCTGTGGCGCGAGCACCGCACCGTGGCGAGGCCGACGGAGCGCTCAAGTACGCGGACCCGGACCGGGCTCGCCGGCAGTTGCGCCGTGACGCCGACTTGCGCGCAGCCGGGTTCGAGGTCGTTCACTTTCCCTGGGCGGACCTGACGCTCACCCCAGACCAGGTCATCCGGGCCGTCAGGACGGCGTTCCGGCGTGCAAACGCGCTGCGTGCGGCCGAGCTTTCACCCGGGCGGGCGGGCTGACTGCCGTCAGGTCGACATCGCCGGGGCGGGGGCGGTCTCCTGAGCGCCGATGTGACCACGGTCGCGCATCGCGAAGTTCAGCCTGAGCACGGCGATCCAGATGAGTGCGGTGTTGGCGACATGGATCCAGACCAGCCCGGCGGGGAGGTGGGCGAAGTACTGCGCGTAGCCGATCGCGCCCTGCAGGCCGATCAGGCCGAGCACGATCCAGGAGAGCCTGGCCGCCCGCGGCGGCGCCTCGGTCAGGTGGATGATCAGCGCGAGCATGACGGCCAGCGTGCCGAGCACCCAGCCGATGTCGGCGTGCAGCTGGGTGACCGCCGTCAGCGACAGGAAGCGGTAACGCGGCACGTCGCCAGCCCCGGCGAGCGGGCCGGTTCCGGTCACGATCGTTCCGGCCACCATCATCAGCGACGTAACCACGACGAGCGCGCGGGCAACCAGCCGGACCAGCGGCTGGACGAGCGGCGTGGCGGGCCCCGTTCCCTCCGTGCAGCGCACGTGCAGGGCCACGGCGGCGGCCAGCACCGGCAGCGTCGCCAGGTAGTGCAGCGACACCCAGAACGGCGACAGCTTGGTCAGCACCACGATGCCGCCGATGACGGCCTGGGCCGCGATCCCGGCCGGCTGCGCCGAGGCGAGCCAGACCAGATCCTTCCGGCGCCCGCCGCGACCAGTTCCCGATCCGTCGCGGAACCGCCACGCGGCCACGAAGACCGCGACGGCGACAACGAAAATCAGCGCGGTGACCATGCGGTTACCGAACTCGACCCACCGGTGAATCAGCGGATCGCCGCTCGCCCCCGTCGCGACCAGGCTGGCCGCGGTGCACTTGGGCCAGTCCGTGCAGCCGAGACCGGACTGGCTCAGCCGGACCGCGGCGCCGGTCGGGATGATGGCCAGCGAGGCGATCACGCCGGCGACGGCGATCCTCCGCATCGCCAGCGCAGAGGGCCTGAGCAGCACGCCCGCCCACTGCCTGGCGTGAGCCGGCCAGGACCGGTACGCGGCAACTGGTGCGGAAGCTGGCTCGACGGACACGGACCCTATCGTATGGTTCAGCCGGGAGCGCGGCACGGCACTGACCGGGATTATGCCTGCGGAGCGGTCGCGGACTGGCTGGCACCGAGCGCGGCTCCGGCGCTCGCGACAATGACGCAGCCGATCGCGATCCACTGCGTCACCGACAGTGCCTGGCTCAGCAGCACGACGCCGACGAGTGCCGCGACGGCAGGCTCCAGGCTCATCCAGATACCGAACACCCTGGGCGGGACACGGCGCAGCGTCTCGAGCTCGAACCGGTAGGGGATCACCGAGGACAGCAAGCCGATCGCCAGCCCGGCGCCCAGGACCGCGGGCCTGAGCAGCGTGCGGCCGGCGCTGATGACCGCCGCCGGGGCGATGACCACCGACGCGACCGCCATCGCGATAACCAGTCCGGACGAGCCGCCGAACCGCCTGCCTGTGGCGGCGGCCAGCAGGATATAGCAGGCCCAGGCGGCCGCCGCCGTCAGGGCGAAGAGCACGCCGTACAGAACTGTCCGCGAGTCCGGCGCGCCGGCCTCGCCGGACGCGCCGCCGAGCCTGGCCACGCTGACGCCGGCCGTGCCGAGCAGCGTCACGCCGATTCCGGCGAGCACCACCCACGCCACGTCGACCAGGCGCCGTGAGGAGGCCACCGCGACCGCGAGCGGGCCGAGGAACTCGATGGTGACGGCGATGCCGAGCGGGATCCGTGCGAACGCCTGATAGATCGAGAAGTTCATGATCACGAGCGTGAGGCCGAACGCGATCACCACCGCGCCGTCGCGCCAGGCCCGGTCGGCGATCACGCTCCGGACTGCCCGCGTCGTCGGCCGGGCCCCCAGGCCCACCAGCAGCAGCGTCGCCGTCCACAGCCGCAGCCCGGTGAGCCCGGCGGCCGAAACGGTGCCGAACATCCTGGCCGCCAGTCCCGCGCCGACCTGCACGCTCAGGATCCCGGTGCCGAGCAGGACCGGCGGCGGCACCCGGCCGAGCAGGTCCTTGCTCTGCCGGTCCTGGCCCTGCCGGTCCTGGCCCTGCCGGTCCTGGCCCTGCCCGGTCCGCCCTGCCGAGCCTGACCCGCCGGTTCCGTCCGCGCTGCGGCGGCCCGCTTGGAGGCTGCTGCCGACTCGGACGCTGGCGGCACGGTCACTCCCAGCGGAAGAAACGAGCCGCCAGCCCGATCCCGACGACGGCCCAGATCGCGAGCACGATAACGTCCCTGGCCGGGAAGCCCGCCCCGTACCGCAGCACCGCTCGCAGGCCGTCCGACAGCGCGCCCGACGGCAGCAGCCGCAGCACGGGCCTGACCGCGGCCGGGAACTTGGTCAGCGGGAAGACGACGCCGCCGACACCGAGCAGCACCAGGTAGACCAGGTTCGCGGCGGCCAGGGTGGCCTCGGCCCGCAGGGTTCCGGCCATCAGCAGCGCCAGGCCGCTGAACGCGGCGCTGCCCGCCACGATCACGATCAGCGCCGAGACCACGCTGACCGCGCTGACCACGGGATGCCAGCCGAGCAGCAGGCTGACGATCACGATCAGGATCACCTGACCGAACTCGACCGTCAGCACCGTAACGGCCTTGGCCGCGATCAGGCCGCCGCGCGACAGCGGAGTCGCTCCCAGCCGCTTCAGCACCCCGTACCGCCGCTCGAACGCCGTGCCGATGGCCAGGCTGGTGAACGAGGTGGACATGACCGCGAGCGCCAGGATGCCCGGCGCGATGAAGCCGATCCGGCTGCCGCGGCCGACGCTGATCAGCGATTCGGAGCTGAACACCACGAGCAGGAGGACCGGGATGATCAGGGTCAGCAGCAGCTGCTCGCCGTTACGAATCAAGGTGCGCAGCTCCAGGCCCGCCTGGGCAGCGACCATCGTCGGCAGGGGCGCCGCGCCGGGGGCGGGGGACGGCCAGGTTGCCTCGGTCACGATCGCAGCTCCCGCCCGGTCAGCTCGAGGAAGACGTCCTCCAGGGTCCGGCTCTCGATCCGCAGGTTCTTGGCCAGCACGCCCTGCTCGGCACACCAGGCCGTGACCGTGGCCACGACCTGGGGGTCCACGCCCGACGGCAGGTCGATCAGGTAGGCGCCGGCCGGTGATTCCTTCACCATCGCACCGGCCGGCAGAGCGCCGGTCAGCCCCGAGGTGTCGAGCCCGGACTCGGCCCGGAACCTGAGCTGGCCCTGGCTCCCGGTCAGCTCGGCGGGCGACCCCTGGGTGACCAGGCCGCCGTGGTCGACGATCACCACGTAATCGGCCAGCCGCTCGGCCTCCTCCAGGTAATGCGTGGTCAGGATGACCGTGCCGCCCGCGGCCTTGAGGTTCTCGACCAGGTCCCAGGTAGCGTGCCTGGCCTGGGGATCCAGGCCCGCCGTCGGCTCGTCGAGGAAGACCAGCTCCGGGCGGCCGATAATGGCCGCCGCGAGTGACAGCCGCTGCTGCTGCCCCCCCGACAGCCGCCGGAACGGCGTGCGCGCCGACCCGGCCAGGCCGAGCCGGTCGAGCAGCACGCCAGGCTCGATCGGGTGGGCGTAGAAGCGGGCCAGCACGTGCAGGTAGTCGGCCGCTCTGGCCGTCGTCGGGATGCCGCCCGACTGGAGCATGACGCCGATTCTCGGGCGCAGCCGCTTCGCATCACGCACCGGGTCGAGGCCGAGTACCCGCACGGTGCCGGAATCGGCGCGCCGGTATCCCTCGCAGACCTCGATGGTCGTGGTCTTGCCCGCCCCGTTCGGCCCGAGCACGGCCGTTACCTGGCCCCGCTCGGCGCGCATGGACAGGCCCGCCACAGCCGTCGTCCGGCCGTAGTTCTTGACCAGGCCGCTGATATCGACGGCCGGCGCATCGCTCACGCACGCGAGTCTAGGGGCCGGCGTCAGCGGCCCGTGCTAGCGGCCGGGGCAGGCGCCCAGGCGGATCCGGATCGGCCGAGCGCGACCAGGGACCCAGACCCGCACCGGGACGCAATGCGCACCCAGCACCAGGTAACCGCCGTAGTAGTCGGTGATCTGCGATGACGGCACGATCTCCTGGCCTGGCCGGCAGGCTACAAACGTGACGCCGGCTTCCCCGCTCCGCATCGTGTACCTGGTTCCCGGGTTGAGCGAGTCGGACGGCCCGTACAGGAACCGGAGGTAGCGGCGGCCCGCTGGTGCCACCCTGACCACGACGACCGACTCTGGACTGAGCCGGCTGAGGATCGCGAGCGATACGTACAGCCTGACCGGTCCGGACGAGTGCCCGTCGGCCTGGAACCGCAGCGGCCCGGCCTGGACTCCCGGCTGGGCCCGCCAGTTACGGCCGACGGCGCCCAGGTTGGCGCCACCGCAGCCGCTGAGCACGGTACCGGCGGCGGCGACCGGCCGGCGATGGGCGACCGCGCGCGACGGGTCCGACGGGAGACCGCCGCCCGGCGTCACGGCCGGCGTGCCGCCGCCCGCCCGGCCTTCGCTCCGCAGCGCTCCCGTCACCGGCGGCACGGCCAGCGCGGCCGCAGCCAGCACCGCGACCAGGCTGGCGGCCACCCTGACGCGATGCCGGCGATGCCGCCGCAGAACCGCGTCCATCAGGCCCGGGGGCGGCTGCTCGGCGGCGGCGTGCAGCGCCGCGCGGAGCCTGCGTTCCAGATCGGTCATCCTCGCTCCGCCTTCTTCGATGTACCGGCACCAGGCCCGGGATCCGGGCTGGCCGTCAGCTCACGCAGCCTGGCCAGGGCGCGGGACGCCTGGCTCTTGACCGTCCCCTCCGAGCACCCGAGTACCGCCGATGTCTGCGCCTCGGACAGGTCTTCGAGGTACCGCAGCACGATCACCGCCCGCTGCCGCGGCGGCAGCTTGGCCAGCGCCCTGACCAGCTCGTCTCGGTCGGCGACGGCCGCCGCCTGGTCTGGTACCGCCGGGCCCGCCGCGCCCGGTCCCGACGGCACCTCGGGCTGCCGCCGCAGCCGGCGCCACCGGTCCACCGAGGCGTTGACCAGCATGGCCTTCACATACCGCTCCGGGTCCCCGCCGTGACAGATCCCGCTCCAGCGGCGGTAGGCCCGCTCCAGGACGCCCTGAAGCAGGTCTTCGGCCTCGGCCCGGTGGTGGCCGCAGACCAGCAGGGCCAGCGTGAAGAGCCGGCCCGACGAGGCGGCGACGAAATCCTCGAACGGCAGGTTGGCGGCAGCACCGGCGCCCGCCATGTCCTGGCCGGCCGCCGGGGAGCTGGTGAGGCCCGCCGTCGCATCCCGCACACTTCATTGCACGACGGAGCGGCCGGAAAGGTTGCCGCTCCGGCCGAATAAGCTGCCGCTCCGGCCCAATTAGCTGGCCGCCAGGCGGGCGAAGACCGGCACCGGGGGAGGAAGCCGCCCATCCACCGCCGCGCACTGCAGCGCGATCCTGGCCGCGGCGTCGGGCAGGAAGGGCGCCAGCTGGCTGCTCAGCTCGCGGCAGAGCCGGATCAGGCCGGCGAGCATCGCGTCGAGCTCGGTCCCGGCCTGCCGGTCGCCGAGTCGCTCCGCCTCGGCGAGCCGCCACGGCCTGGCCTGGCTGATGAAGCGATTGGCCCGGTCGGCGATCGCCCAGACCGCCGCCGTGGCCCGCCGGAAATCGCCGTCCGCCAGCTGCCGGTCGACTGTCTCGGCCAGCACGGTGCCGGCCAGCACGGTGTCGCTCAGCACGGTGTCGCTGAGCACGGGCCCGCCGGCGGGGATCGAGGGGACGAGTCCGCCGCGGTACCTGGCGACCATCGCGACGACCCGGTTGACCAGATTGCCGATGCCGTTGGCCAGCTCGTCGTTGGCCCGCGCGACCAGCCGGTCCACGGTGAAGTCCGTGTCGCCAGTCCGCGGAACGTCGCGCAGCAGCCACCAGCGGACCGCGTCGCTGCCGAACTCCGCCGCCAGCTCCGCCGGGTCCACCGTGCTCCCGCCTGACTTGCTGATCTTTCGGCCGTCGATCGTGAGGTAGTCGTGCACGAGAATGTCGGTCGGCAGCGGCAGACCGGCCGAAGCCAGCATCGCCGGCCAGTACACGGCATGGAACCTGACCACGCCCTTGCCCAGCACGTGGATGCGGCGGCTAGCGCCGGTCCACCAGCTGGCCACGTTCGCGTCGCCGGTGCCGTAGCCGAGGGCGGTCAGGTAGTTGCCGAGCGCGTCCCACCAGACGTAGATCACCTGACCCGGATCTCCGGGCACCGGGATCCCCCAGCCGCGCGCGCGGGCGGCGGACCGGGAGATGGAGAAATCGGCCAGCCCGCCGCTGATAAAGGCCAGCACCTCGTTGCGGCGGCCCGCCGGCTCGATCCTGCAGCCGGCCCGTGACGATCTGGTCGTGCAGCAGGCCGGCGTACCTCGACAGCCGGAAGAACCAGTTCTCCTCGCTGACCAGCTGCGGCGCCGTGCCGTGCTCCGGGCAGTAGCCGTCAGCGAGCTCGGCCGGGGTGTAGAACTGCTCGCAGCCGATGCAGTACAGCCCCTCGTAGTGCTTGCGGTACAGATCCCCGGCGTCGGCGCAGGCTTGCCACAGGCGCTCCACGCCCGGCCGGTGCCGCGGGTCGCTGCTGGTCCTGAGCACGTCGTCCACGCTCAGCGAGAGCGGGCCGGCCAGCGCCGCGAACGCGGCAGCATGGCCGTCGACGAGCTCCTGCACGCCGACGCCGGCCGCCTCGGCGGCCAGCACGTTCTTCAGCGAGTTGTCATCGGTACCGGTCTGGAACCTGACCGCGTGACCGCGGCGGCGGTAATGGCGGGCGAGAACATCGGCCTGGACCAGCTCGAGCGCATGGCCGAGATGCGGCCTGGCGTTCACGTAGGGAATCGTGGTGGTGAGATAGATAGGACCGGTCATCGGAACCTCCGGGCGGGGCTCCGATCAGCGGACAGCAAGACGAGGCCCCGGTAGCAGGGCCTCGGATTAATCATCCGTGCACGTCAGCGACCCCGCGAACGGGGCATCATCTCCTGGCGTCCGTGCTTTGTCATAACAGCATGATAGCTTCTCCCGGCTCGCCTGCTGGCGGACAGCGGGCCGGGCCGATAATCGGACAGAATGCTGGCATGCCTTCCCGTGGGCGGCGCGAGGAGCCTGGATGACTCAGATGGTGTGGGATGTCGGCGGCGACGTGCGCCGGGCGCTCAGGTCCGTCGTCGGCGACCCGCAGCTCGGGACCGCGGTCCTCACCGATCCGCACGTCATGACCAACCTGCTCAAGGACCTGCTGCCCGACCTGCCCAGGGAGTCGGCGCTGCTGGTCGCCGCGGCGCAGTGCGACCTGGTCGGCGTGCTGACCGGGCATCTCGACCAGGGCCTTGACCTGGGCACGTCTTCCCGGCTGGCCGCGGGCTGGTTCGCCGAGCGGATGCCCTTCACCGACGACGCCTGCGGCTGGGTCGTCGGTGAGCTTGCCATCGCCCTTGGCGCGGACCCGTCGGCGGTCATGGGAACGACGCTGCCGGACACGGTGCCGGCCGGGCCAGAAGAGCTGTTCGAGGCGACCGCGGGCGTGGGGACCGTCGTAGCCTGGGGCGACAACGACGAGGGCGAGGCCGACGTGCCGGCCGGGCTGCATCACGTGGTCGCGGTCGCCGCTGGCTGGTATCACAGCCTGGCCGTCACCTCGGCCGGCCAGGTTATCGCCTGGGGCAGCAGCGCAGACGGCATGACCGACGTCCCCGACGGCCTGGGCGGCGTGACCGCGATCGCGGCCGGGCGGCTGCACAGCCTCGCGCTGACGATTGCCGGGACGGTCGTGGCCTGGGGCAGCAACGGGTTCGGCCAGTCCCGCGTTCCGGCCAGCCTGGGCGGCGTCACGTCCGTCTCCGCCGGGTCCGAGCACAGCCTGGCCGTGGCCGACGGCCGGGTCATCGCCTGGGGCGGCAACGGATGCGGCCAGGCCGACGTGCCGGCCGGGATGCCGGAGATCGCCGCTGTCGCGGCGGGCGCCGAGCACAGCCTGGCGCTGACCAGCGACGGGCGGGTCATCGCCTGGGGCCTGCCCGACTTCGGCGAGACGATGGTCCCGGCCGGCCTGGAAGGCGTCACCGCCATCGCGGCCGGCGTCAACCACAGCGCGGCGCTCACCGCGGACGGCCGCGTGGTGGCCTGGGGCCGTAGCGACAACTTCGAGACGGCCGTGCCGCCCGACCTGACCGGCGTCATCGCGATCTCCGGTACCGGCACCCACTGCCTCGCGCTGACCGGGGCCGGCCGGATGGTCGCGTGGGGAAGCAACGACTGCGGCGAGTGCGACGTTCCGCCGCGGCTGTCCGGCGTCACCGCGGTGGCCGCCGGCTACGGGCACAGCCTGGTCGTCGTCGGCCAGGCGGCCCGGTATTAGCCTGCCCGCACGAACGCGGCCAGCCGGGCCGACTGGTCGAGCCGGCTCGGCTCGTGCACGTACATCATGTGGCCGGCCTCGTAGTACGCGAACTCGATGTTGGCGGCCAGCTCGGCCGGGATAGCCAGGTGAGCGATGTCGTTCTCGGCCGCGAAGTACGGCGTCGCCGCGTCGTAGTATCCGCACGCCACGTGCAGCCGCAGATGCGAGTTGACCCGCATCGCCTCGGCCAGCTTGTCCAGCACGAACAGGTGCTGCGCCTCGAACTCCTTGTAGGACCACGGATGCACCCGGTCGGTGAGCACCTCGTACGGCAGGTCACTGGCGTAGCCGAGCTCGGCCCTGACGTAGTGATTGAGCGCCGCCGCGTACGGGCCGACGATGGCATCGATCGACGGATCGGTCGTCCAGGTCTCCCGGCCGTAGTCGGCGTCCCAGCCGGTGAAGCGGCCGTCGATCCGGCCCGCCGTGCGCCGCTGGTCACGCAGCAGCTCGGTCAGGAACCTGACGTGCTCGGGGCGCAGGTCGACCCGGTCCACGTACTCCTGCGACAGGCCGGTCAGCGCGGCGATCCTGGTCACCGCGGCCGCCCGCTCCGGCGCGCTGAGCCGCGAGCCGAGCGCGAGCACCCGCGGGTACTCGGTCGCCGCGTACTCGCGCGCCTCGTCGAGCACCTCGCGCAGCGGCCGGTCGCCGTGCTTGCCGTGGTAGCTGGCAATGGCCGCGTACGTCGGCAGGTAGTTCACGTATGGATCGTCGTTGCCCGCCGTGAACATCACCGAGCCGCCGTTCAGGAAGCACGAGATCAGCATCAGGCCGTTCAGGTACATCCCGTAGCGTTCCTGCAGGTGCCTGGCCAGCGCGGCCGCCCTGGTGGTGCCGTACGACTCGCCGCACAGGTACTTCGGCGACATCCAGCGGCCGTTGCGCGTGGTCCAGAGCCTGATCACCTCGCCGACCGACTCGATGTCACCGCCGAATCCGTGGAACTGCGCCGACTTCTCGCCCTTGACCGCGCGCGAGAAACCGGTCGAGACCGGGTCGATGAACACCAGGTCGCTGTGCCGCAGCAGGGTCTGCTCGTTGTCGGCCAGCCCGTAGGGCGGCGGCAACAGGTGCGCCGGCGTCGCCCATCAGCACCCGCCGCGGCCCGAGCACGCCGAGGTGCAGCCAGATGCTCGAGGAGCCGGGGCCGCCGTTGAACGCGAACGTGACCGGGCGCCTGGCCGCCTCCGCCTCGTCGACGTCTGCCGTGTAGGCGACCATGAAGATCTCGGCCTTGGCCTGCGGGCCGTCGAACTTGTCGTCGGTGTGGGCCTCGGCCCGCAGCACGACCCGGCCCGCGGTCACGGTGTACCGCAGTTCCGCGCCGTCCACGGTGATCGAGTGCGAGGTTGTCACCAGGTCATCGGCTGGCTCGCTGGGCGGGCGGGCGGGCTCGCCGTTCTCTGAAGCTGCTGGTTCCTTCGATTCGGCTGCGTCAGCCTCGCCTGGCATCTACGACTCCTCGGGTGTGGGGGCGCACACAGGCTAACGCGCCCGCATCCGGCTAGCCGACAGAGGGCGCCGCTACCAGCCGGGCCGCCTCGATCAGGGCCAGGAACAGCGCCGGGTCATCGCCAGCCTCGGGGTGCCACTGCACGCCGACCGCGAACGGGCCGTCGATCTCGACCGCCTCGACGGTCCCGTCCGGCGCCCAGGCCGTGGCGACCAGGCCGGCGCCGAGCTTGTCCACGCCCTGGTGATGGTGCGTCGGCACGACGCGGGCACCTTCGCCGAGTATCCCGGCCAGCCGCGAGCCCGGGCCCGGTGTTACCTCGTGCGAGCCCATCGCGCCCGGCACGGGGGAGTGCTCCTCATGGCCGACCACATCAGGCAGGTGCTGGATCAACGTCCCGCCGAGGGCCACGTTCATCAGCTGCATGCCGCGGCAGATGCCCAGGACCGGCACGCCGGCGGAGACCGCGGCCCGGAAGAACGCCAGCTCGGCGGCGTCGCGCCCGGGCCGTACCACCGTCGTCCGCGGACCAGGCTGCTGGCCGTACCTGGCCGGCTCGATGTCCGGGCCGCCGGACAGGATCAGCCCGTCCAGCCTGCTGATGACGGCCTCGGCTCCCGGGACCGGCGGCAGCAGCACCGGCGCGCCCTCGGCGGCCGCGACCTGGTCGACGTAGTTCTGCGGCAGCAGGCTGGCCGGCAGGTCCCACACGCCCCACCGGGCCTGCTCGCCGTACGCGCTGATCCCGATCAGCGGCCGGGCGCCGGTCATAGCGGGGTGACGTACGCGCCGGCGATCCCGCCGTCCACGAGGAACTGCGAGGCCGTGATGAACGAGGCGTCATCGCTGGCCAGGAAGGCTACGGCGGCGGCGATCTCCGCTGGCTCGGCGAACCGGCCGACCGGCACGTGCACGAGCCTGCGAGCGGCCCGCTCCGGGTCCTTGGCGAACAGCTCGCGCAGCAGCGGAGTGTTCACCGGGCCGGGGCAGAGCGCGTTGACCCGGATCCCCTGCCTGGCGAACTGCACGCCGAGCTCCCTGCTCATCGCGAGCACGCCGCCCTTGGACGCGGTGTAGGAGATCTGCGACGTGGCCGCGCCGAGTACCGCCACGAACGAGGCCGTATTGATGATCGATCCCTTGCCCTGCCGCTGCATGTGCGGGATGACGTACTTGCAGCACAGGTAGACCGAGGTGAGGTTGATCTCCTGGACCCGGCGCCAGGCGTCGATGCCGGTGGTCAGGATCGAGTCGTCCTCTGGCGGCGAGATCCCGGCGTTGTTGAACGCGATGTCGATCCGGCCGAACTCGCTGGCCACGTCGTCGAAGACCCGCCGGACGTCTTCCTCGCTCGAGACATCGGCGGCGATGAAGCTGCCGCCGGTCTCGTCCGCGGCCGCCTGGCCGGCCGCCTTGTCGATGTCGACGGCGACCACCCGGGCGCCCTCGTCGGCCATCCGGCGGGCACTAGCCAATCCGATACCGCTGCCAGCCCCGGTGATGACGGCGATCCGGTCCTGCAAGCGCTGCATTGCGCGACTCCTGAGTGTGGCTGGCCAGGTCAGGCCTGGGTGGAAATGAACACGTTCTTAGTCTCGGTGAACGCGTCGAGTGCGTCGGGCCCTAGCTCCCGGCCGAGGCCCGACTGCTTGAAGCCGCCGAACGGGGTCCAGTACCGCACCGAGGAGTGCGAGTTGACCGACAGGTTGCCGGCCTCCACGGCCCGTGCCACCCGGATGGCGCGGCCGAGGTTGCCGGTCCAGATCGAGCCGGACAGCCCGTACGGCGTGTCGTTGGCGATCCGGATCGCTTCGGCCTCGTCCTCGAACGGCGTGACGGTCACGACCGGCCCGAACACCTCGTCGGTGTACGCGGGAGCGTCGAAGCCGACCGGCGCGAGCACCGTGGGCGGGAACCAGTATCCGGGTCCGTCCGGTGCGCTGCCGCGGAAGGCCACGGGCGCGTCATCGGGCACATAGCGCGCAACAGAAGCCCGGTGGCCAGCCGAGATGAGCGGGCCCATCTCGGTCTGCGCGAGCGCCGGATCGCCGACCTTGACGCCCTGGACGGCAGGCTCGAGCAGCTCCATGAAACGGTCGAGCACCGATGCCTGGACCAGGATCCGCGACCGGGCGCAGCAGTCCTGGCCCGCGTTGTCGAACACGGCGTACGGCGCGGTCGCCGCGGCCTGCTCGAGATCGGCATCGGCGAAGACGACGTTGGCGCTCTTGCCGCCGAGCTCCAGCGTCAGCCGCTTCACGTGCCTCGCGCAGCCCGCCATGATCTGCTGGCCGACCTCGGTCGAGCCGGTGAACACGATCTTGCGGACCGCGGGGTGGTCGACCAGCCGCTGACCGACCACCGAGCCCTTGCCGGGCAGCACCTGGAGCACGCCCTCGGGCAGCCCGGCCTCCAGCGCGAGCTCGCCGATCCTGATCGCGGTCAGCGGCGTCATCTCGGCCGGCTTGGCGATCACGGCGTTCCCGGCCGCCAGGGCCGGGGCCATCCCCCAGGACAGGATCGGCATCGGGAAGTTCCACGGCACGATCAGGCCGACGACGCCGAGTGGCTCGGCGAACGTCACGTTGAGGCCGCCAGCCACCGGGATCTGCCTGCCGGTCAGCCGCTCGGGCGCGGCCGCGTAGTACTGGATCACGTCGCGGATCTGGCCGGCTTCCCAGCGGGCGGCACCGACCGGATGCCCGGAGTTCGCTACCTCGAGCTGGGCCAGTTCCTCGCCGTGCGCGTCGACCTGCGCCGCGAAGGCGCGCAGCAGGCTCGCCCGGTCGCCGGGGGCGACCGCCCGCCAGGAGCGCTGGGCGATCTCGGCGCGCGCGATCGCCGCGTCGGTCTCTTCCGCCGAGGTCCCCGGGACGGTGGTGACCGGCCGCTCGGTGGCGGGATTCAGGATCGTGTAGGCGGTCATCGTCGTCACAGCCTCTCGAAGCAGCGCCGCAGTTCCCAGTCGGTCACCGCCGCGTCGAAGGCCGTTTGCTCGACCCGCGCGTAGTTCGCGTAATGGCTGACGACATCAGCGCCGAAGGCCTGTTTGGCCAGATCGCTGTTCTCCCACAGGTCAAGTGCGTCGCGCAGCGTATGCGGCACCTTCGGCCCCGAGTCGATATAGGCATTGCCGGCGAAGGCGTCCTGCAGCGACAGCTCGTTGTCGATGCCGTGCAGCCCGGCCGCGATCATGCCGGCGACCGCGAGGTACGGGTTCACGTCACCGCCTGGCGTCCTGTTCTCGACCCGGAGCGACTGGCCGTGGCCGACCAGGCGCAGCGCGCAGGTCCGGTTGTCCACGCCCCAGCGGACGGCCGTCGGCGCGAAGCTGCCGGGCACGAACCGCTTGTAGGAGTTGATGTTGGGCGCGTAGAGCAGGGTCAGCTCGCGCATCGCGGCCAGCTGGCCGGCCAGGTAGTGCTCGCCCAGCCTGGACAGGCCGTAGGGCCCGTCGCCGGCCAGGAACGGGCTGCCGTTCAGGCCCGGCTTGCCCCCCGGCCCGGGACGGGAGTCCTGCTCGCGCAGCGACAGGTGAATGTGACAGGAGTTGCCCTCCCGCTGGTTCGGCTTGGCCATGAAGGTCAGCGACATGCCGTCCTGGGCCGCGATCTCCTTCGCCCCGGTCTTGTAGATCGAGTGGTTATCGCACGTGGTGACGGCGTCGGCGTAGCGGAACGCGATCTCGTGCTGGCCGAAGTTGCACTCGCCCTTGGCCGACTCGACGTACAGGCCGGCCCCGGACATCCCGGTCGTGATCCGGCGCAGCAGCGGGTCGATCCTGGACGTCCCGAGGATGGAGTAGTCGACGTTGTACTGATTGGCGGGGACCAGATCCTGATAGCCCTTGTCGGCCGCCTGCTCGTAGCTGTCGCGGTAGACCACGAACTCGAGTTCCGTGCCGGCCAGGGCCACCCAGCCGCGCTCGGCCAGCCGCGCGGTCTGGGCCTGCAGGATCTGGCGCGGCGAGGCGATCACCGGCGCGCCGTCCAGCCAGGTCAGGTCGGCCAGCACCAGTGCGGTGGCCGGCAGCCACGGCAGGCGGCGCATGGTCGTCAGGTCGGGCTTGAGCACGAAATCGCCGTAGCCGCGCTCCCAGGAAGACATCTCGTACCCGCCGACGGTGTTCATGTCCACGTCCACCGCGAGCAGGTAGTTACAGCCCTCCGCGTAGTGCTCGGCGACCTCGTCGAGGAAATACTCCGCCGACAGGCGCTTGCCCTGGAGCCGGCCCTGCATGTCGGTGAAGGCGAGCGTGACCGTGTCGATCTCGCCCGCATCCACCGCCGCCTGCAGCTGGGCCATGCTCATCATTCCCGGCCTGGCGGCCGCGCCGCCGCTGCTGGCCCGGGGGGACGACCCCCCGGCACCCCCCGGGCCGTGACTATCCGTCATGGACCGTCCTTGTCTGTGTTCGCTGGTGCGGGTCGGCTAGTCAGACCACTTCGAGCTCGTGCTCGATCGCGGCCAGCTCCTCTGCTGTTCCCTGCACCTTAGGACCGGTGAACCAGTTCTTCGCCGAGACCGCCCACCAGATGCCGGCGAAGCCGATGACGGCCAGCACCGCGACGGGCGCGTAGTTGAAGTCGTTGAGGTCCAGTGTGCCCCCGCTGATCTGCGGGCCGAACTGCGGCAGCATGAACAGGATCGTGATGAACACGACCCAGACCACCGCGATCCAGCCGATCAGAGCACTCCACTTACCCAGGGTCCACGGTCCGTCGACGAAGTTCGCGCCCTGCCGCCGCCGCAGGAAGGTCGGCGTCACGTACGCGATATACAGGCCGATGACGGCGATCGAGGTGACGGCGCCGTACGCGACGGAGTTCCACAGGTACGGCAGGCCGAGGATCAGGGCACCGGTGGCCCCGAGCCAGATCGCGTTGGTTGGCGTCCTGGTCCGGTGGTTCACCTTGTGCCAGATCCGCGACCCGGGCAGCGCGCCGTCGCGCGAGAACGCGTAGATCATCCGGGAGTTCGCGGTGATGGAGGACATGCCGCAGAACAGCTGGGCGCCGATCGCGATCAGCAGCAGCAGCTTGGCACCGGTCAGGCCGATGGCGTCCTGCCAGATCTGGGCGGGGGCGGCCGAGAGCTGGGCCGCCTGGTTGAGGTAGAGCTTGCCGCCGATCGGGCCTTGCAGCGCGTAGGTCATGCCAAGCAGGAGCACGAAGCCCGCGCCGAGCGAGACGAGGATCGACATGACGATGCCGCGCGGCCCCGACGTCGCCGCGGAGTGCGTCTCCTCGGTCATGTGCGCCGAGGCGTCGTAGCCGGTGAAGGTGTACTGGGCCATCAGCAGGCCGACCGGGATGATGTACCACCAGCCGAGGTTCAGGCCGCTGTTGTTGAACAGGCCGGTGAAGACGTCCTTGGTCGGCAGGTGGTGCGAGGGCGCGAACGCCAGCACGGCGACGATGACGAGCACGCCCACGATGTGCCACCAGACGCTGATGTCGTTCAGCCTGGCCACCAGCCGGATGCCGAACTGGTTGAGCAGGCCGTGCACGCCGAGGACGATCGCGAAGATCAGGATCGTCTCCCAGTGCCCGAAGCCCAGGCCGAACTGGAGGTTCAGGAACGCGTTGATGAAGAACGCGGCGCCGAAGTCGATGCCGGCGGTCACTGCGACCTGGCCGATGAAGTTGAACCACCCGGTGAACCAGGACCAGGCGGGGCCGTGCTTCGGCGCCAGCTTGGCCGCCCAGTAGTACAGGCCGCCAGCCGTCGGGTAGCTGGAGCACACCTCGGCCATGGCCAGGCCGACCATGAGTGTCATGACGCCGACGAACAGCCAGCCCCAGATGATGACCGCCGGGCCGCCGAGGTCCATGCCGAAGTAGTACAGGGTCAGGCAGCCGGACAGGATCGAGATGATGGTGAACGAGACGGCGAAGTTCGAGAAGCCGGACATCCGCCGGACGAGTTCCTGGGCATAACCGAGTTTGTGCAGGGTCTCCTCATCGCTGAGGACCCCATTGGGGGCTGCTTCTCCATTGACCGACACAACATGCTCCTTGAGGTTCCAGCCTGGTCGGCAGGGTCAGGGTACGGCGAGGTCTGGCGCTGGCCGAGATTTAATGGTCTAATAACAGACCAATTGAGGGTCTAGCTGGTTCGAATGTCAAGTGTTCGGGCCAGAAAGATCAGGTGGCGCCCAAGGACTCCGGCACGCGGGTTAGGGGAGGTCCGCGTGCCGGACTTGGCGCGCCTGCACACGACGAGGCGGTATCGGGTGGGCACCGGCGTTGACCTGGGCGGCGCGCTCCGCCCGGTGCGCGAGGGCAACGCGTTCGAGGAGACGGTCGAGCGGCTGCTGACCGTGATCAAGCTCGGCGTGGTCGGCCCGGGGGACCGGTTCCCGCCCGAGCGCGAGCTGGCCGCCCAGCTCGGTATCAGCCGCCTGACGCTCCGCGAGGCGATCCGCGAGCTGACCCGGGCCGGGTACGTCGAGTCCCGGCGCGGCCGGCTCGGCGGAACGTTCAGCACCTACACCAGGCCGGCCCCGAACGTCAGCGAGCTGCGCAGGCTGGCGCGGCAGAACGGCGAGAAGCTGACCGACGCGCTGACCTTCAGGTTCGCGGTCGAGACCGGCGCCGCGGACATGCTCGCGCAGCAGCTGGGAGCCGGCCGGGATCAGCCCGCGCCGCCGCCTCCGCCGCCTCCGCAGCAGCGCGAGGTGCTGCTGGCCCGGCTGGCCGACGTGAACGGCGCGGGCGCGCAGGACTACCGCCGGATGGACACGCTCTTCCACCTGGCGATCGCCGAGCTGACCGGGTCGAGCTTGCTGTCGACCGCCTGCGCGGAAGCGCGGATGCAGCTGAACGACCTGCTCAACGCGATCCCGGTGCTGAAGCTGAACATCACCCATGCCGCGGTCCAGCATGCGGCGATCGTCGACGCGATCCTGGCCGGCGACCCGGACCGGGCCCGCACCGCCGTGGCCGAGCACCTGGCCGGGACCGGCGCGCTGCTGCGCGGCTTCCTCGGCTAGCTCAGGCCCCGGTGTTCAGCGGGTGGTGGCAGGCGGCCCGATGGCCCTGCGAGCCGTGCGGCATCAGCGGCGGCTCGGCCTGGGAGCAGATCTCGGTCGCGTACCGGCAGCGCGGGTGGAACCGGCACCCGGACGGCGGCACGATCGGGCTCGGCACGTCACCCTCGAGCACGATCTGCTCGCGCTTGGCCGTGATGACCGGGTCAGGGATCGGGACGGCCGATAGCAGGGCCTCGGTATACGGGTGCACCGGCCGCTGATAGAGCTCCTCGGCCGGCGAGATCTCGACGATCTTGCCCAGGTACATGACCGCGATCCGGTCCGACACGTGCCGGACGACGCCCAGGTCATGAGCGATGAAGATGTAGGTCAGGCCCAGCTCGTCCTGCAGGTCGTCGAGCAGGTTGATGACCTGAGCCCGGATCGACACGTCCAGCGCCGACACCGGCTCGTCGGCGATGATCAGCTTGGGATGCAGTGCGAGCGCGCGGGCCACGCCGATGCGCTGCCGCTGGCCGCCGGAGAACTCGTGCGGGTACCTGTTGATGTGCTCGGGCGACAGGCCGACGAGCTCGAGCAGTTCCCGCACCCGGTCCCTGATTTGCTTGCGGCTGAGGCGGCCGTGGATCCGGAGCGGGTCAGCGATGATCGTTCCCACCCGCTTGCGCGGGTTGAGCGACGCGTACGGGTCCTGGAAGACCATCTGCGCGTCGCCGCGGATCGGCCGGAGCGCGCGCCGGGACAGCCGGGAGATGTCCCGGCCGTCGAACGTGATCGAGCCGCTGGTCAGGTCCTGGAGCCTGATGATGCACCGGCCGAGCGTCGACTTGCCGCAGCCGGACTCGCCGACCAGGCCGAGCGTCTCGCCGGCCCTGACCTCCAGGCTGACGTCGTCGACGGCGTGCACGCGGCCGATCTCGCGCTGGAAGATGATCCCGCGCCTGATCGGGAAGTACTTCTTCAGGTGCTCGACCCGCAGCAGGCTCGCGCCCTGCTCGCCCGTGCTCTGCTGGCCCGTCCCTCGCTCCTTGGTCCAGGCGACGCCGCGCCCCTCGGGCTCGCTCATGGGGCTCCCTCGACCAGTTCTGGGTGGATGGTCAGGTCCCGCCGGGCGCGCTTTTGCGCAGGGTCAAGCAGGCAGGCGTCTGAGTGGTCGAAAGCGGCGCGGTTCGCCAGCTCAGGCACGGTGTCGCAGCGGTCGAACCGCTGCGGGCAGCGATCGCCGAAGGCACACCCGGCCGGCAGGTTGATCAGCGACGGCGGCAGCCCGCGGATGGCGGTCAGCCGCCTCGGCTTCGGCCGGTCGATCCGCGCGATCGAGCCGAGCAGGCCCCACGTGTACGGGTGCTGGGCGTCGTAGAAGACGTCGTGCTTGGTGCCGTGCTCGATGATCCGGCCCGCGTACATCACCGCGACCCGGTCGGCGACATCGGCGACCACGCCCATGTCGTGGGTGATCAGCACGACCGCGGAGCCGAAGTCGTCCTTCAGCTTCTTGATCAGCTTGAGTATCTGGGCCTGGATGGTCACGTCGAGCGCCGTGGTCGGCTCGTCGGCGATCAGCAGGCTCGGGCTGCACGACAGCGCCATCGCGATCATGACCCGCTGCCGCATGCCGCCGGAGAACTGGTGCGGGAAGTCGTCTACCCGCTCGGCGGGATTTGGGATGCCCACGGCCGCGAGCAGCTCGATCGCCCGGCTCCTGGCCGCCGGCCGCGAGACCTTGTCGTGCGCCCTGATCTGCTCGCAGATCTGCCAGCCGACCCGGTAGACCGGGTTCAGCGAGGTCATCGGGTCCTGGAAGATCATGGCGATCTCCGAGCCGCGCACCCGCCGCAGCTCGGCCTGGTTCAGCGACATCAGGTCGCGGCCCTGGTAGATCACCTCGCCCTCGAACCGGGCGTTGGGGTCGACGATCAGCCGCATCACCGACATCATCGTGACGCTCTTGCCGGAGCCTGACTCGCCCACGATGCCGAGCGTCTCGCCCTCGGCGACGCTGAAGGACACCCCGTCGACGGCCCTGACGAGACCGTCCTCGGTCCGGAAGCTCACCTTGAGGTCCCGGACCTCGAGCAGGTTGCCGGCCATCAGGCGGGCCGCACTCTCGGATCGAGCCCGGCGTAGGCGATGTCGACCAGCGTGTTCGCCAGCACGATGAAGAACGCGCCGTAGATGACCGTCGCCATGATCACCGGAAGGTCCAGGTTGGTCAGTGACTGGTAGGTCAGGAAGCCCACGCCGTGGATCGCGAACACCACCTCGGTCAGCAGCGCGCCGCCGCCGACCAGCACGCCGAAGTCGAGCCCGAACAGGCTGACGAAGGTGATCATCGAGTTCCGCAGCGTATGCCGGAACAGGACCCGATTCTCGGTTATCCCCTTGGCGCGGGCGGTCCTGATGTAGTCCTCGTTCTGGACCTCGAGCAGGCTCGCCCGCAGCACGCGGGCGTAGAAGCCGATGTACAGGATCGACAGCGTGATCCACGGGAACACCAGGCCCTTGAACCACAGTCCGGGGCTCTGCGTGAACGGCGTGTACCCGAGTGGCGGCACCCAGCTGAACAGGAACGAGTGGTGCAGCCGGCTCTGGGTGACCAGGTTGACCACCTCGCCGAGCCAGAAGACGGGCATGGAAATCCCGATCAGCGCGATGATCATCAGCAGCGGGTCAAGCAGCGTGCCGCGCATCACCGCCGCCGCGACGCCCATGACGATGGCCATCACGATCCAGATCACGGCCGCACCGAACACCAGCGACAGCGTCGCGGGCGCCGCCGCGATGATCTCCGGCACCACCTTCTGGCCCTGGTTGGAGTAGGAGACCAGGTCCCGGGTGATGAAGATCTTCTTCATCATCAGGACGTACTGGACGGGGAACGGACGGTCGAGCCCGAACTGATGCCGGATCTCGGCCAGGACCTGGGGGCTCGGGTTGCGTCCGGCGATCTGCCGGGCCGGGTCGATGCCGGGCGTCTTGAAGAAGATGAAGAAGACGAGGACCGTGATCGCGAACATCACGAGCACCGTCCACAGGATGCGGCGGACGATGAAGGTCAGCATCAGCCCTCCATCCGCAGCTTGGCCCGCGGATCGAGCGCGTCCCGTACGCCGTCGCCGAGCACGTTCAGGGCCAGCACGGTCAGCACGATCATGATGCCGGGGGCGATGGCGACCCACGGCCTGGTGTAGAGCAGGTCCTGGCCGTCGCTGATGATCGTGCCCCAGCTGGCGTTGGGCGGCTGCACGCCGATGGACAGGAACGACAGCGCCGACTCGGTCAGGATCGTGGTGGCGATCATCAGCGGCAGCAGCACGATCACGACCGAGATGACGTTCGGCAGGATGTCGGAGAAGATCAGCCGCAGGTCTGACGCCCCCTGGGCGATGCCGGCCTGGACGAACTCCTTCTCCGCGACCGAGAGCACGTGGCCGCGAATCGGCCGGTAGACGTACGGCAGGTAGATGAACGCGATGATGATCGTCGGCAGCCACAGGCTGGTCGCCACGATGTGCAGCGGCCCCAGGGTCAGGCCGCTGGACTTGGTCAGCAGCACGGTCGAGATGGAGATCGCCAGCAGGTAGACGGGAAAGGCCCAGACCACGTCCATCAGCCGGGACAAGATCGCGTCGATGGTCCCGCCGAAGTAGCCGGCGATCAGCGCGATGATCGTGGCGATCACGCAGCAGATGACTGCCGACCCGATCCCGATCTCCAGCGAGCTCCGGCCGCCGTAGAGCATCCGGGCCAGCACGTCGCGGCCCTGCTGGTCGGCGCCGAGGAAGTAGTGGCTGAGGTCCCAGGTCGGCCCGATCGGCGTCTCGCCCAGGCGCAGGATGCCGCCGCCTCGCTGCATCAGCGGCACCTGGTGCCCGTGCACGATCGTCGTGCCGTTCAGGTTGTTGTTGAACGGGTTGACCTTCGCGATGTCGTTCGCGTATAGCGGCGCGGCGAAGCTGACCGCGACGATCAGCAGGAAGAGCACGAGCGCGGCCATGGCGATCCGGTTCCGCCATAGCCGGCGCCCGGCCAGCGCCCACGGGCTGCGACCGCTGAACTCGCGTTGCAGCTCGGGCAGCTGCGCCGGGGGCTCGGCGGACTCGGTGAGCGCAATCGCCATCAGCGGCCACCGAGGTGGCCGCTGACGGCAACTGCGCGGCTGACTACTTGATCCACTGCTGGTCGATCAGGATGTACCACTGGGGATTCCACTGGTACCCGTGCACGCGCTTGGACAGGAAGTCGATCTGCTTCGGGTTGTACAGGTCCACCCACGGTGCCTGGTCGGTCATCGCGTGGTCGACCTGCGCCCAGATGTTGTTGGCCGCGGCCGGGTCGGTGACGCCCAGGTTCTCCGCCTTGGTCATCTGAGCCTGGATCGAAGGATCGCAGAAGGCGGCGATGTTCGGGCTGGCGTCGCTGCCCGGGTGGATGCTGCCGCAGCCGAGCAGGACGTTCAGGAAGTCCGACGGCGCCGGGTAGTCCTGGTACCAGGCCGACCAGGCGATGTTCCACTTCTTGGAGTTGTTGGAGTTCTGGATGAACGGGTACTGGATGCTGCCGGCCAGCACCTGGAGCGAGCCCTTGTAGCCGATCTTGTTCAGGTCGGACACCATCTGCTCGCCGAGCGCCTTGTCGGGGATGTCGGTGTTGACGACGACCTTCATCCCGGCCGTACCTGACGCCTTGACCAGCGCCCTGGCCTTGGTCAGGTCAGGTCCGGTCCACTTGGTGGTGCCGGTGCCCGAGGTGTACGGGCAGTACGGCTTGTAGCCGGGGAAGTTGGGCGGCAGGATCTGGCAGGTCGGGACGGCCAGCGAGGGTCCGCCGCCGATCTTGACGTAGGCGTTCCGGTCGGCGGCGAAGTTGACCGCCTGGCGTGCCTTGAGGTTGTTGAACGGCGGCTGCTTGGTGTTCAGCGCGAAGTACCAGTCCGCCGTCAGCGGGTTCACGTGCACCTGGTTGGCGTACTGCGCGCTGTTGAGCTCGTTCAGCCGGTCGGCCGGGATGACGTCACCGTCGAACACCTCGTCGGCCTGGCCGTTCTCGACCGCGGTGACCTCGTCGGAGACGGTCTGCCCGTACTTCTCGACGATCTTGTCGGGGTAACCCGCCGGCTGAGCCTGGGCGTTCCAGACGTGGAAGTACTTGTTGCGGACCAGGACGGCCTCGGAGTTGGGGTTGTACGACTGCCACATGTACGGCCCGGTGCCGGGCGGCACGTTGTTGCCGGTGAGCTTGGACGGCGTGCTGGCCGGGACCACGTAGGCGAACGGCAGCGCCAGCTTGTCGATGAACTCGGGATCGGGGGCCGTCAGGTGGAAGGTCAGCGTGTTGTTCTGGTCGTCGGCGACCACGCCCTTGGACAGGTCGCAACCCTTGGTGCTGCACGCGGACGCGCCCACGATGCCGGAGTAGAACGTGGTCGGCCCCGGCACGGTGAACTGCCGCTCGAACGTCTTGACGAAGTCGCTCGGCTTCATGACCTGGCCGTTGGAGAACTTGATCCCGGTCCTGATGTGGAACAGGTAGGTCTTGCCGCCGTCGGTCGGCGTCGGGAGCGCCGTGGCCAGGTCGGGCACGATCTTGGTGCCGGCGGTTCCGCCGACGCGCTCGAACTGAACCAGCCCGTCATGGGTGTCGATCAGCAGCTGCCATTCCTGGAGCGTGTAGTTCTGGGCCGGGTCGGCCACCCCGAACGCCGAGTTGGCCAGGATCGTGTACGTCCCCCCGGCGTGCGCCGCGCCTGAATTCGGCGAGCCGCTGTTGGACGAGGGAGCGGACCCGCCGCCGCAGCCGGCGACGGCCAGTGCCAGCACGGTCACGGCCGCGAACCCGGTCCGGCGGAACACCAGGCGCGTGCGCAGCGCGGGCGGGCTGATGGCCGGCCTTGAACGGCTCAATTCGGGTGAATCCGATTTTACCGGAATAGGTATCATCTGGCACCTCCTTACCGCTGTTATACATCTATCGGCTACTAGGCCGTAAGACCATGTCAGATAACGCTTTGAACGCGGTCAGGCCGGAGGCAGGATCTCGTCGAACGTCACGACCATCCGCTGCGGTCCGCGCAGGTTGAAGTTCGGCTTGTAGGCGACAGGTTCGGCGAGCCCGGGGCCGGCCACCCGGCGCGCGATCGCCTCCAGCGCGATCGAGGCCTCCAGCCGGGCGAGCGGGGCGCCCAGGCAGAAATGCGGCCCGGCCGCGAACGCCAGGTGCTCACGGGCGCCGCGCCCGATGTCGAACGTGTCGGGCCGGGCGAATACGGCCGGGTCGCGGCCGGTGGCGGCCAGCAGCAGCAGGAGCACGGCGCCGTCCGGCGGCTCGACCGTGCCGATCGTCATGCCGCCCCTGGCGACCCGGCCGGTGAGCTGGACCGGCGGGTCGTACCGCAGGGTCTCCTCGACTGCGGCGGCCGCCAGGCGCGGCTCGGCCGTCAGCGCGGCGAGCTGACCGGGGTTCCGGAGCAGGGCGAGCATCGCGTTGGCGATCAGCCCGACGGTCGTCTCGTGACCGGCCACCAGCAGCAGCACGCACGTCGCGATCAGCTCGTCGACGGTCAGCCTCTCCCCGGCATCCTCGGCCCGGATCAGCTTGGTCAGCAGGTCATCTCCCGGACGGGAGCGGCGCACGCCGATCAGCTCGGTGAAGTACTCGCCGAACTCGAGCCCGGCCTGCTCGGCATCGGCCAGCTCGGCCGGCGTCGATCGCGCCGAAGCTGGGCTGCACCGAGTGCGCCAGCCTGGCCGACCAGCCGGCGAACCGGGCGTGGTCCTCGGGCGGCACGCCGAGGAGCTCGGAGATGATCCGCACCGGCAGCGGGTAGGCGAGCTGGCTGACGAGCTCGAGCTGATGATCGTCACTGGCCCGGGCCGCCGCCAGCAGGTCGTCCGTGACCCGGGTGATCCTCGGCGCGAGCGTCGCCACCACCCGCGGCGTGAACGCCTTGGCGACCAGCCGCCTCAGCCTGGTGTGATCCGGCGGGTCGAGCGACAGGAACGACCTGGTCCGCTCCTGCGCCTCCGCCTGGAGCTCCGGCGGCACCAGCCGCGATCGGTCCCGCTCGCTGCTCGCCCGCGGGTCGCGCAGGATACGCGAGCACTCCTCGTACCGGCCGAACACCACCAGGGCGCCGTCGAGCTCGGCGAACGGCGAGGCCTCGCGGAACCGGGCGAGGAGGGGATAGGGATCGGCGATCACGGCCGGGTCGGCCAGGCTAGCCAGATCGGCCAGGCCGGGGGGCGGCTGCCCGCTCACCGGTCCGCTCCCGGTGCGGGCACCCCGACCGGGCTGAGCGCCGGCAGCGTCCACATTCGCCTGGCGACTTGTTCGGCGCTCATAACGCTCCCGTCTGGGCCGCACCGGGGTGATCCGGCCGCGCATCTGGTGATCCGACCCTAGATGCACCCTTCGCTTGACCCCAGGACCGGGGCGGTCATAACCCCGCGATCCGGACAACGGGAGGCCGGTTTGCGGGGCGGGAACGATTTACGGCACAATGATGTTGTGAAATACATGGGACAGTCAGGGCTGGGCGCTGCTCAGGACCCGAGCCCGCGCGGCGCGGGTTCGGAGCAGAGCACGCGTGCCCGCGTAGCCCGGCTGATCCTGGAGAACGGGCCGGTGACGGCGGCGGCGCTCGGGACCAGGCTGGGGCTGACCCCGGCAGCGGTCCGCCGCCATCTCGACCACCTGCTCGACGACGGCATGGTCGAGACCCGGACCGCGAGAGTCTACGGCAACCGCGGCCGCGGCCGGCCGGCCAGGATGTTCGCGATCACGGACGCCGGCCGCAGCGCCTTCGAGCACACCTATGACGACCTGGCCACGAGCGCGCTCCGGTTCCTCGAGGAGCGAGCCGGGCCGCAGGCCGTGACCGAGTTCGCCCGCCGCCAGGTGGCCGATCTCGAGCGCCGGTACCGGCCCGTGGTCGAGTCCGCACCGCTGGCCGACCGGGTCAGGGTGCTCGCCGAGGCGCTCTCGGTCGACGGCTACGCGGCCTCGGCGACCGCCAGGCCGGGGCCGGCCGGCGGCCAGCAGCTCTGCCAGCACCACTGCCCGGTGGCGCATGTCGCCGCCGAGTACCCGCAGCTCTGCGAGGCCGAGACCGAAGCCTTCGGGCGCCTGCTCGGAACGCCCGTGCAGCGCCTGGCCACCATCGCGCACGGCGATGGCATCTGCACCACTCATGTCACCGCTCCATCGCTGCGGGACAGTGCCGCGAACACCAGTACGGCGCACGTCGCCCGCAGTAACGCTAACCAGGTCGGAGGCCTGTCCGCATGACCACTATCGCCCGCCCAGAACTCGAAGGTCTTGACCGGTACAAGTTCGGCTGGGCCGACTCTGACGCCGCAGGCTCGATCGCGCGCCGCGGCCTGTCCGAAGAAGTCGTCCGCAACATCTCGGCGCTGAAGAACGAGCCGGAGTGGATGCTGAAGCTGCGGCTGCGCGGCCTCGAGCTGTTCCGCCGCAAGCCCATGCCGACCTGGGGCTCTGACTTGTCCGGGATCGACTTCGAGAACATCAAGTATTTCGTGCGGTCCACCGAGAAGCAGGCCGCCAGCTGGGACGACCTGCCCGCGGACATCAAGAACACCTACGACAAGCTCGGCATCCCCGAGGCCGAGAAGCAGCGCCTGATCGCTGGCGTCGCAGCCCAGTACGAGAGCGAAGTCGTCTACCACAAGATCCGCGAGGACCTGGAGGAGAAGGGCGTCCTGTTCCTGGACACCGACACGGCGCTCAGGGAGCACCCTGACCTCTTCCAGGAGTACTTCGCCACCGTGATCCCGGTCGGCGACAACAAGTTCGCCGCGCTCAACACCGCGGTGTGGAGCGGCGGCAGCTTCATCTACGTGCCGAAGGGCGTGCACGTGGAGATCCCGCTGCAGGCCTATTTCAGGATCAACACCGAGAACATGGGCCAGTTCGAGCGGACCCTGATCATCGTCGACGAGGGGGCCAGCGTCCATTACGTCGAGGGCTGCACCGCGCCGATCTACTCGTCGGACTCGCTGCACTCGGCGGTCGTGGAGATCATCGTCAAGAAGGGCGGCCACTGCCGCTACACCACGATCCAGAACTGGTCCAACAACGTCTACAACCTGGTCACCAAGCGCGCGGTCGCCCAGGCCGGCGCCAGCATGGAGTGGATCGACGGGAACATCGGATCCAAGGTGACGATGAAGTACCCGGCGGTCTACCTGATGGGCGAGCACGCCCGCGGCGAGACGCTGTCCGTCGCGTTCGCCGGCCAGGGCCAGCACCAGGACGCCGGGGCGAAGATGGTGCACCTCGCGCCGAACACCTCGTCGACGATCATCTCCAAGTCGGTCGCCAGGGCCGGCGGGCGGACCTCGTACCGCGGTCTGGTCCAGGTGCAGGAGGGCGCCGCGCACGCCAAGTCCACGGTCAAGTGCGACGCACTGCTGGTCGATACGATCAGCCGGTCCGACACCTATCCCTACGTCGATGTCCGCGAGGACGACGTGGAGATGGGGCACGAGGCCACGGTGTCCAAGATCTCCGATGACCAGCTGTTCTACCTGATGAGCCGCGGCATGACCGAGGACGAGGCGATGGCGACGATCGTCCGCGGCTTCGTCGAGCCGATCGCGCGCGAGCTGCCGATGGAGTACGCGCTTGAGCTGAACCGGCTGATCGAGCTGCAGATGGAAGGGGCGGTCGGCTAATGAGTGGCCCTCGGGGGGCTACGGGGGGTCGTCCCCCCGAGCCAAAACAGTCTGGGGCTGTCGAGAACGCCGGCCCCGTCTCCCGGCTGCATGCGCGCGTGTCGTTCGATCCGGACGACTTCGGGGCACCGACGGGCCGGGAAGAAGAGTGGCGGTTCACGCCGCTTCGGCGGCTGCGCGGACTGCATAAGGACGCGGCACTGGACGGGAAGGTGGGGGTCGCGGTCGATGCCGAGCGCGAGGTCACCGTTGTGCTGGCGCAACACGGTGATCCTCGGCTCGGCACCGCCTACGTCCCCGCCGATCGGGTGAGTGCCAGAGCCTTCGCCTCCGCCAGTGACGCGACGATCGTCACTGTTCCGGCGGGCTTCACGACGTCGCGGCCCGTGATGATCTCGGTGCGCGGGGACGACCCTACGGTGGCGGCGGCCGGGCATCTGCTGGTGGAGCTGGGAGCCAACTCATCGGCCGTGGTGGTGCTGGATTACTCCGGGTCGGCGACGTATGCGGACAATGTCGTGTTCGTGGTGGGTGAGGGCGCCTCGCTGAGCGTGGTCTCGGTGCAGGACTGGGCCGAGGATGCGGTGCATCTGTCGCATCATCACGCGCAGCTCGGGAAGGATGCGTCGATCGCACATACGGCGGTGTCGCTCGGCGGGTCGGTGGTACGGCTGGTGCCGTCCGTGACGTACGCGGGTCCCGGGGGTAATGCTGAGCTGCGCGGCGTCTTCTTCGCCGACGCCGGGCAGCACCTGGAGCACCGGCTGCTCGTCGATCACACGCAGCCGAACTGCCGGAGCAGGGTGACCTACAAGGGCGCGCTGCAGGGCGATGACGCGCACACGGTCTGGATCGGCGACGTGATCATCAGGCCGGAGGCCACCGGAACCGACAGCTACGAGAGCAACAGGAACCTGGTGCTGACCGATGGCACCAGGGTCGACTCGGTGCCGAACCTGGAGATCCTGACCGGCGAGGTCGCCCGCGCGGGGCACGCCAGCACGAGCGGCCGCCTCGAGGACACGCACCTGTTCTACCTGATGGCTCGCGGCATCCCGCTCAGCGAGGCCCGGCGCCTGGTGATCAGGGGCTACTTCGGCGAGCTGATCGCCCAGATCGAGGTGCCCGAGCTGCGCGAGCGGATCACCGCCGAGATCGAGGCCGAGCTGGCCAAGGGCCTGGCATGAGCGAGTTCGTCCGGGCCTGCGCGCTCAGCGAGGTGCCCGAGCCGGGCACCTTCGGCATCGAGATCAGCGGCCGGCCGCTCGTGATCGTCAGGAGCGAGAGCGAGGTCTACGCGCTCGACGAGTTCTGCACGCACGAGGAGGTCTCGCTCGTCGACGGCGAGGTCTACGACCGCACGGTCGAGTGCTGGCTGCACGGCTCCTGCTTCGACCTGCGCTCCGGCAAGCCCACCGGGCCGCCGGCCACCAAGCCTCTGACGACCTACCAGGTACGGGTCGACGGCGACGATGTCTTCGTCGCGGTCCCGTCCAGCTAACGAATTCGGGAGAGAAACGACCATGGCCACCCTTGAGATCCGCGACCTGCACGTCAGCGTCACCGCACAGGCCGGCGAGAGCCAGGAGATCCTGCGCGGCGTCAACCTGACCGTCGCGGCGGGGCAGACGCACGCGATCATGGGCCCCAACGGGTCGGGCAAGTCGACCCTGGCGTACTCGATCGCCGGCCACCCGAAGTACCAGGTGACCAGCGGAACCGTCACCCTGGACGGCGAGGACGTGCTCGCGATGAGCGTTGACGCCCGCGCCAGGGCCGGGCTCTTCCTGGCCATGCAGTACCCGGTCGAGGTTCCCGGCGTGACGGTCTCGAACTTCCTGCGCACCGCCGTCACGGCCGTCAGGGGCGAGGCGCCGCGGGTTCGCGACTTCATCAAGGAGATGAACGGCGCGATGAAGGACCTGTCCATCGACCCGGCGTTCGCCCAGCGCAACCTGAACGAGGGCTTCTCCGGCGGTGAGAAGAAGCGGCACGAGATCCTGCAGCTCCAGCTGCTGAACCCGAAGATCGCGATCCTCGACGAGACCGACTCCGGGCTCGACATCGACGCGCTGAAGGTCGTCTCCGAGGGGGTCAACGCCTACCGCGAGGCGGCCGACCACGGGGTGCTGCTGATCACGCACTACACCAGGATCCTGCGCTACGTGCGGCCCGACTTCGTGCACGTCTTCGTCGGCGGCAAGATCGTCGCCGAGGGCGGCCCCGAACTGGCCGACGAGCTCGAGGCCAGCGGCTACGAGCGCTTCGCGGTAGGTGCATCGGCATGAGCCTGGACGTCGCGGCGATCCGCGCCGACTTCCCGATCCTGCACCGGCCGGTGCGCGGCGGGAGCCCGCTGATCTACCTCGACTCGGGCGCGACCTCGCAGAAGCCGACGGCCGTGCTCGACGCCGAGCGCGCGTACAACGTGACGAGCAACGCCGCCGCCCACCGGGGCGCGCACCTGCTCGGCGAAGAGGCGACCGACGCCCTCGAGAGCGCCAGGGCCCGGGTCGCCGCCTTCATCGGCGCCGATCCCGGCGAGATCGTCTTCACCAGGAACGCCACCGAGGCCGCCAACCTGATCGCCTACTCGATCAGCAACGCGGCCAGCGGCGGACCGTCCGGGGGGCCATCCGCCGGGACCCCGGCCGAGGCGCTCGCGATCGGCCCGGGCGACGAGGTCCTGATCACCGAGCTCGAGCACCACGCCAACCTGGTTCCCTGGCAGCAGCTGTGCCAGCGCACCGGCGCCACCCTGCGCTGGTTCCCGGTCACCGGCGACGGCCGGGTCGACCTGTCCGACATCGGCACGCTGGTCAGCGAGCGGACGAAGATCGTCGCGGTCAGCCACCAGTCGAACGTGACCGGAGCGATGCCGCCGGTCGGGCAGATCGCGGCCGCGGCGCACGCGGTCGGCGCGATCGTCGTGGTCGACGCGGCTCAGTCCGTCCCGCATCACCCGGTGCGCGTGGCCGAGACGGGCGCGGATTTCTTGTTCTTCTCCGGGCATAAAATGCTGGCGCCAACGGGCGTGGGCGTGCTCTGGGGCCGGCGGGAACTGCTCGAGGCGATGCCGCCGTTCATCACCGGCGGGTCGATGATCGAGGTCGTCCGGATGGAGGGTTCCACCTTCCTGCCGCCGCCGCAGCGCTTCGAGGCGGGCGTCCCCGCCGTGGCCCAGGCCGTGGGGCTGGCGGCGGCCTGCGATTACCTGGACGCGATCGGCATGGACAACGTGGCCGAGCACGAGCGGATGCTCACCGCGCGCGCCATCGAGGCGCTCACCGCGGTCGGCGGCGTGCGGATCCTCGGCCCGCTGACCACTGATGCCCGCGGCGGCGCGGTCTCGTTCGAGGTCGACCAGGTGCACCCGCATGACGTGGGCCAGGTACTCGACGAGCTGGGCATCGCGGTCCGGGCCGGCCACCACTGCGCATGGCCGCTGCATCGCGCGCTCGGCGTGCAGGCTTCGACCAGGGCCAGCTTCTACCTGTACAACACGCCGGACGAGGTCGATGCCCTGGCCGACGGAATAAGGACGGCCCAGAAGTTCTTCGGGGTGACGTATGCAGCTTGAGTCGATGTACCAGGAGATCATCCTGGACCATTACCGGCACCCGCACCACAAGGGGTTGCGGGAGCCGTTCGACGCGGAAGTCCACCATGTCAACCCGACCTGCGGCGACGAGATCACGCTGCGCGTCAGCCTGAAGGACTCCGGTGGCCAGCCCGCCGTGGCCGACGTGTCGTACGACTCGCTGGGCTGCTCGATCAGCCAGGCGAGCGTCTCGGTGCTGACCGACCTGGTGATCGGCAAGCCGGTCGGCGAGGCGATGGACATCAGCACCGAGTTCCTTGAGCTGATGCGCAGTGAGGCCGAACCCGACGAGGACGTGCTGGGCGACGCGGTCGTGTTCGCCGGCGTGGCCAAGTACCCGGCGCGGATCAAGTGCGCGCTGCTCGGCTGGATGGCATGGAAGGACGCGACGGCGCAGGCACTCGGCGCCGCCGCAGCCGAGCAGGCACTGGCCGATCTGGACGCCGACCTTGACAGGGAGCAGAAATGACGCAGGCAAACGACGCCGAGCTCGACACGGCAGGTCAGGCGGGCCTGGACTCGCCAGCGAGTCCGGAGGTCGAGGACCTGCTCGAGGCGCTCAGGGACGTGGTCGATCCCGAGCTCGGGGTCAACGTGGTCGATCTTGGCCTGGTCTACGGAGTCACCGTCGACGCCGACCGGGTCGCCACCGTGGACATGACCCTGACCAGCGCGGCGTGCCCGCTGACCGACGTGATCGAGGATCAGACCCAGGTCGCGCTCGAAGGGCTCGTCAGTGATTTCCGGATCAACTGGGTCTGGCTGCCGCCGTGGGGACCCGAGAAGATCACCGAGGACGGCCGCGAGCAGCTGCGCGCTCTCGGCTTCAACGTCTGACGCTCCGGCCCGGCCGTGAGCGTCCTGTACCTGGTGTGCTGCGCGGCGCCGCCGGCCCTGCGCGCCGAGGAACTGGTCGTCAAGGCGCAGGCGCGCGGCTGGGACGTCTGCGTCATCTGCACGCCGACCGCGGCGCGCTGGCTGGGGGACCAGCTGGCCTGGCTCGAGACGCTGACCGGGCACCCGGTCAGGAGCCAGTACAAGCTGCCGGGCGAGCCCGACGTGCTCCCGCCGGCGGACGCGATGCTGGTCACGCCGGCCACCTCCAGCACGGTCGCCAAGTGGGCGCTCGGCATCAGCGACACGCTTGCCCTCGGCCTGATCACCGAGGCGGTCGGCCTCCGCCTGCCGGTCGCGGCCGTGCCGCACCTCAACTCCGCCCAGGCGGGCCACCCGGCGTTCGCCGGGCACGTGGAGACCCTGCGTTCGGCGGGCGTCACCGTGCTGCTCGGTCCCGACGGCCGGGCGCAGGCCGAGCCGGCGAGCTGGGATGCCGCCCTCGACGAGCTGGACCGGCGTACCCGGCGGTAGTCTTCGACGGTGGCAGCGCAGCGCGGGACCAGCACGGCGCCGCGCAAGATCGATGTCGCGCCGCAGCGTTTCGGCGGCTGGATCGAGTCCTTCGCGCAGCGGCACGGCGGCGGGGTGAGCGAGGAGGCGGGGGAGCAGGCGGTTACCTTCCTGGCCGCCGACGGCGCCGTCGCCCAGTGCCTGGTGCCCTTCCCGCCGCTCGCGCCGGGAGCGGGGCCGGCCGCTGAGCGGCTCGCCGCCCACGCGACCGCGGACCGGACCGTGGGGGTGCTGCTCGTCAGGCTCGGCGGCTACGCGGCCGGGGTCTTCACCGGCACCGAGCCGGTGCTCGCCGCATCGAAGGTCGGCAGCCGCCTCGTGCACGGTCGCAGCGCGGCTGGCGGCCAGTCGCAGCGCAGATTCGCCCGCCGCCGGGAGAACCAGGCGCAGCAGGCGCTCGGCGCGGCCGCCGACACGGCGGCCGCGGTGTTCGCGCCGCACCGGCTGGACGCGGTCGTGCTGGGCGGTGACCGCCGCGCCCTGGCCGGGCTGAAGGATGATGCCCGGCTCGCGCCGTACTTCGAGCTGGCCGTCGATGCCTTCCTGACCGTGCCCGACCCGCGGCTCACGGTACTGCGCGACACCCCGCGCCTGTTCCGCGCGATCAGGATCACGCTCACCCGGCCCTGAGCCGGGGTATCGCCCGGTCCGGGTGACGTGCGCGGCGGCCAGCGGGCGTCTGATGGGCACGATGCTGCACGTGCGTGTGGTGAGCCCGCCGGCCGTCACCGGCCAGCTGGTCGAGACGCTGGCCGCGGCGCCCGGAATCTCGAACCTGGTCGTGCAGGCGGCCGCCGCGCGCCGGCCAGCCGGTGACGCCGTCCAGTTTGACGTGCGCGACGACGCCGCCAACCCGGTCTTCACCGCCCTGCGTGACCTCCGGCTCGACCACACCGGGGTGATCGCGGTCGAGCGGGTGGATGCCGCGCTGACCGGCGACCCGCTGCCTGGGCGCCGCCGGGGAGCGATCCGGCGTGATACCGCTCCGGTGTGGGAGATGGTGCAGGCCATCATCGGAGCCGGCGCTGACTACGCGCCGAGCTTTTACCTGCTGCTGATCATCGCCGCGCTGATCGGTGCCGTCGGCATCCTGACCAACTCACAGATCCTGATCGTGGCCGCGATGGTGGTCGGCCCCGAATACAACGCGATCATCGCGGTCGCCCTCGGCCTCAGCCAGCGGCATCGCCGCAGCGTCAGGGACGGCCTGCTCGCGCTGGCCTGCGGCTTTGCCGCCGCCATCGTGGCGGCCATCATGTTCGGCCTGGTCATCAGGTTCTCCGGCCTGACGCCTGACCGTTTCCTGGCCGGCCAGCGCCCGGTCGCCGACCTGATCAACTCGCCCGACGTGTTCTCCGTCATCGTGGCCGTGCTCGCCGGCCTCGTCGGCGTGGTCTCGCTGACCGAGTCCAGGGTCAACGCCCTGATCGGGGTCTTCATCTCGGTCACGACCATCCCGGCCGCTGCTTCCGTGGGGCTGTCGATCGCGTACTCCGGCTGGAAGGAGGCCGGCGGGTCGGCCGTGCAGTTGCTGCTCAACGTCGTCCTGCTGATTGCCGTAGGAGCGGGCGGGCTCAGCGCCCAGCGCCGGATCTGGCAGCGCCACTCGGCCGCGCAGGCCGCGCCGAGCCGTGACGAGAGTGAGCCGTCCTAGGCGGGGACCTCCGAGCGGTCCTGCGACCACAGCGTGTGGAAGGAGCCCTCCCGGTCGACCCGGCGGTAGGTGTGCGCGCCGAAGTCATCCCGCAGGCCCTGGATCAGCGCCGCGGGCAGCCGGTCCCGGCGCAGGCCGTCGAAGTAGGCCAGGGACGAGGCGAAGGCCGGCGCGGGCACGCCCGCCGCCGCCGCGTCGGCGACCACCCGTCGCCAGCTGTCCACCCCAGCCGAGACGGCCGCCACGAAGTACGGTGCCACCAGCAGCGACGGCAGGTCCGGGTCGCGATCGTAGGCTTCCCTGATCCGGTTGAGGAACCGGGCCCTGATGATGCAGCCGCCCCGCCAGATGGTCGCCATCGCGCCCCGATCGATGCTCCAGTCGTACTCCTCGCTGCCCGCCTCGATGTGGTCAAAGCCCTGCGCGTAGGCGACGACCTTCGACGCGTACAGCGCCTTGCGCACGTCCTCGATGAACGCCGCGCGGTCCGGCACCGCCCACGGGCGCAGGCCAGCGCCGAACGCCGCGCGGGCCGCGGCGCGCTGGCCGGCATGGCCGGAAAGCGACCGGGCGAAGGTCGCCTCGGCGATGCCCGTGATCGGGATGCCGAGGTCCAGCGCGCTCTGCACGGTCCAGCGGCCGGTGCCCTTCTGCTCCGCCTGGTCCAGGACGACATCTACGAACGGCCGGCCGGTCGCGGCGTCCAGGTGGGACAGGACGTCCGCGGTGATCTCGATCAGGAACGACTCGAGGTCGCCCTCATTCCAGGTCCGGAAGGTGTCGGCCAGCTCCGCCGGGCTGGCCCCGGTACCGGCCCTGAGCAAGTCATAGGCCTCCGCGATCAGCTGCATATCGGCGTACTCGATACCGTTATGAACCATTTTCACGAAATGCCCGGCACCATCCGGGCCGACATGCACGCAGCAGGGCGTGCCGTCGACCTGAGCCGCGATGGACTCGAAGATGGGACCGAGGGTGCGGTACGACTCGGCCGAGCCGCCCGGCATGATGCTCGGGCCGTTGAGCGCTCCTTCTTCGCCTCCTGACACGCCCGAGCCGACGAAATGCAGGCCGCGGGCCCGCAGGTCCTGCTCGCGGCGGCGGGTGTCGGCGAAGTGAGCGTTGCCGCAGTCGATCACGATATCCCCGGCGTCGAGCATCGGCACCAGCTCGGAGATCACCGCGTCGGTGGGCTGGCCGGCCTTGACCATGATGATGATCGCGCGAGGCCGCTCCAGCGAGCCGACGAAGTCCCTGACCGACTCGCTGGGGATGAACGTCCCGTCGTGGCCGTGCTCGGCGATCAGGCTGCGGGTGCGCTCGTAGGTCCGGTTGTGCACGGCGACCCGGTACCCGTGCCGGGCCAGGTTGCGAGCGAGGTTCCGGCCCATCACCGCCAGCCCGGTGACTCCGATCTGGGCCAGCTCCTGATTCTCGCTCATGCGCACCCCGCTCTGCCTAGCCGATAGGACAACTCCGGCTTCGCACTCTATCGGGGGGCGCCTGACCGCCCGCGGCGCAGTCAGCCCGCCGCGATGCGCCCCGCCCGCGCGGCCGGCTATGGTAGTCAGACCATGACGCGCTTGCTGCTTCTTCGCAGCCGCGACGAGGCCCGGTAACCGACCGGTCGGCCCCTCGTCGCGGGGGGTTGTGCTGCGCCGGCCGGTTCGGTCCCGGTCCTCTCGTCAGGAGCAGCGTTCATGAGCATCTCAGGTAACCCAGGCCGCCAGCCCGCGCCCGGCCAGCCGCCCGCACCCGCCCAGCCCGGCCAGCCGAGCTTCAGCCAGCGTCCCTCCGGCATGCCGTGCCATCGTTACCGCCCGTTCCCCGCGGTGGACCTGCCGGACCGGCAGTGGCCGTCGCGCACCATCACGGCGGCGCCGCGCTGGCTCTCGACCGACCTGCGCGACGGCAACCAGGCCCTGATCGACCCGATGAACGCCGCGCGCAAGCAGGCCATGTTCGATCTGCTGGTCAGGATGGGCTACAAGGAGATCGAGGTCGGCTTCCCGGCCGCCAGCCAGACCGACTTCGATTTCATCCGGAGCCTGATCGAATCCGGCTCGGTCCCCGGCGACGTGCGGATCTCCGTGCTCACCCAGGCCCGCGAAGAGCTGATCGAGCGCACCGTCACCGTCGCTGATCGGCGCCAGCCAGGCCACCGTGCACCTGTACAACGCCGCGGCCCCGATGTTCCGCAGCGTCGTCTTCGGCTGGGACGGCGACGGCCGGGAAGAGTGCAAGGCCGTCGCCGTCGAGGGGACCCGGGCGGTGCTGAAGTACGCCGAGCAGTACCTGCCCGGCACCGACTTCGGCTACGAGTACTCGCCCGAGATCTTCATGGACACCGAACTCGACTTCGCGCTCGACATCTGCGAGGCGCGTGATGGACGTCTGGCAGCCGGGTCCCGGCCGGGAGATCGTGCTCAACCTGCCCTGCACCGTCGAGCGGTCGACGCCGAATGTCTACGCCGACCAGATCGAGTGGATGAGCAGGAACCTGTCCCGGCGCGAGCACATCGCGCTGTCGGTGCACACGCACAACGACCGCGGCACGGCCACCGCCGACGCCGAGCTGGCGATGCTGGCCGGCGCGCAGCGGGTCGAGGGCTGCCTGTTCGGCAACGGCGAGCGGTCCGGCAACGTGGACCTGGTCACCCTGGGCCTGAACCTGTACAGCCAGGGAATCGACCCGATGATCGACTTCAGCGACATCGACGAGATCCGGCGCACCGCCGAGTACTGCAACCGGATCAGCGTCCACGAGCGGCACCCGTACGCGGGCGACCTGGTGTACACCTCGTTCTCCGGGTCGCATCAGGACGCGATCAAGAAGGGCTTCGACCGGCTGGAGCAGCTCGCGGCCGCGGCCGGCCAGCCCGTCAGCGAGATGCCGTGGCACATGCCGTACCTGCCGATCGACCCGAAGGACGTCGGCCGCTCCTACGAGGCCGTGATCAGGGTCAACTCGCAGTCCGGCAAGGGCGGCGTGGCCTACATCATGAAGCACGATCACCACCTCGACCTGCCCCGCCGGCTGCAGATCGAGTTCAGTCAGGTGATCCAGCGGCACACCGAGAACGAGGGCGGCGAGGTCGACGCGGTCCAGATGTGGGAGATCTTCGACGCCGAGTACCTTGCCCCCGGTGAGTTCGAGCTGCTGAGCTTCGGCTCGGTCAGCGAGGACGGCACGGAGCGGATCACCACCAACGTCCGGGCGTTCGGCATCGAGCACACGCTGGCCGGCGTCGGCAACGGGCCGATCGCCGCGTTCTGCCAGGCGCTGTCCGAGCTCGACCTGGGCCTCGGCGGTGTCGGCGTCCGGGTGCTCGACTACGCCGAGCACGCGCTCAGCGCCGGCCGGGACGCCGAGGCTGCCGCCTACCTCGAGATCGAGGTCGGCGACCGGGTGCTACTGGGGCGTCGGGATCAGCGAGTCGATCGTGCGCGCCTCGCTGCGGGCCGTGATCAGCGCCGTGAACCGCGCCGCCCGCCGCCAGGCGGCCAGCTAAGCCAGGCCCGGCCGCGGGGCTGCGCCGCCGGTAAATGCTTTGCCGGGCGGATCGGGGGTTTGGGTAGACTGACGTCATGCAACCGCTCCTCTCTTAACGGGACGGCCCACGCCGCAGGGCGGCGTGGGCCGACGAATGCCCTTTTTGTACCCGTTAGAGAAATTCTGAGAGCGAGCGAATCCCGATGATCACGGCGAATGATCTTGAACTACGCGCGGGCGCGCGGCTGCTGGTCGACGGCGTGTCCTTCCAGGTCGCGGCGGGCGACAAGATCGGCCTCGTCGGCCGGAACGGCGCCGGGAAGACCACGCTGCTGAAGGTGCTGGCCGGCGAGGGTCAGCCCGCCGCCGGGGGAGTGCACCGCAACGGGACGGTCGGCTACCTGCCGCAGGACACCAGGGTCGGTGACCTGGAAGCACTCGCCACCGACCGGATACTCCAGGCGCGCGGCCTGGACGAGGTGCTGGCCGGGATGCGGCAGGCCGAGCTCGGCATGGCCGACCAGAACCCGGTCCGGCGCGACGCGGCCGTGCGCAGGTACGGCCACCTGGAGGAGCGGCTGACCGTGCTGGGCGGCTACGCGGCCGAGGCGGAGGCCGCGGCGCTCGCGTCCAGCCTCGGCCTGCCCGCCAAGGTGCTGAAACAGCCCCTGCGGACCCTGTCGGGCGGCCAGCGCCGCCGGGTCGAGCTGGCCAGGATCCTGTTCGGCGGCGCGTCCACCCTGCTCCTCGACGAGCCGACCAACCATCTCGACGCCGACTCGGTGACCTGGCTCCGCGATCACCTGCGCACCTACCGCGGCGGGCTGATCGTGATCAGCCACGACACCGACCTGCTCGCCGCGCTCGTCACCAAGGTGTTCCACCTGGACGCCGACCGGGCGGTGCTCGACATCTACAACGTCGGCTGGAAGACCTACCTGGACCAGCGCGAGACCGATGCCAGGCGCCGCCGGCGCGAGCGCGTGAACGCCGAGCGCCAGGCCGCCGCGCTGCAGTCGCAGGCGGACAAGATGCGAGCCAAGGCGACCAAGGCCAAAGCCGCGCAGAGCATGGCCAAGCGGGCGGAGAAACTACTCGCGGGCGTCAGTGCCGACCGGCAGGCTGATCGAGTGGCCCGGCTGCGCTTCCCTGAGCCCGCACACTGCGGGAAGGTGCCGCTGACCGCCGAGGGCCTATCCAAGTCTTACGGCTCGCTCGAGGTCTTCACCGATGTCGACATGGCCGTCGACAAGGGCGCACGGATCGTGGTGCTCGGCCTGAACGGCGCCGGCAAGACCACGCTGCTCCGCCTGCTGGCCGGCGTCGAGAAGGCTGACACGGGCGAGGTGCGACCCGGCCACGGGCTGCGGCTCGGCTATTACGCGCAGGAACACGAGACGCTCGACAATTCGCGCTCGGTTCTCGACAACATGAAGACCGCGGCCCCGGACCTCACCGAGGCCGACCAGCGCGGCATCCTCGGCTCGTTCCTGTTCTCCGGCGATGACGTGGCCAAGCCGGCCGGCGTGCTGTCCGGCGGCGAGAAGACCAGGCTGGCCCTGGCCCTGCTCGTGGTCTCCGGCGCCAACGTGCTGCTGCTCGACGAGCCGACCAACAACCTGGACCCGGCCAGCAGAGCTGAGATCCTGACCGCGCTGCGCCGGTACAGCGGGGCCATCGTCCTCGTCACGCACGACGAGGGCGCGGTCGAGGCGCTCGGTCCCGAGCGGGTGCTGCTGCTGCCCGACGGAGTCGAGGACCTGTGGAACGCCGAACTCGCCGACCTGGTCGCCCTAGCCTGAGCTGAGCTGGCCTGGAACGGCCGGACCGGGCGGCGCCCGCCCGGTGCCGGATGCCCCCAAGCGCACCGAACGCGTGGGCTAATGGATGGGCGCGGTGATGGTTGGCAAATGTCCCGATCTTTTGATGCCGTGTGGGTAGCCGATCACGACTTCTTGCGTGATCATGGCGGGTAACGCTGCGGCGCTTAGTTCTCCGGGAGGAAGCGTGACCGAGACCCTCAAGAAGGGCACTAGGGTGACTGGTGCCGATCGCACTAAGCTGGCGTCTGACCTGCAGAAGCGTTACAGCGCCGGGGAGAGCATCCGCGCTCTGGCCGCCTCGACCGGCAGATCCTACGGATTCATTCACCGCATCCTCGCCGAGTCCGGCGTCACCCTGCGCAGCCGGGGCGGCGCCACCAGGGGACGAGCTAAGGGGTCATGACGAGCAGCCAGACCGATACCGGGCTGCGGCTCGCCGTCGACGGTGAGGTCGCGACGGTCAGCCTGGGGCGCCCGGAGCGTCGCAACGCGATGACTCCGGCCGTGTGGCGGGGACTGGCCGAGATCGGCGCGAACCTCCCGTCGCAGGTCAGGGTCGTGGTGGTACGCGGTGACGGGCCGTCGTTCTGCGCCGGGATCGACCTGAACCTGCTGGCCGGAGCCGCGAGCGATGAGACTGTCGCCCGGCCGGATGATCCGGAGTTCGAGCAGCAGGTGGCGGGTTACCAGGCCGGCTACCTGTGGCTGCGAGATCCGGCGATCGTCTCGATCGCCGCCGTGCAGGGCCACGCCATCGGGGCCGGATTCCAGCTCGCCCTCGCCTGCGACCTGCGGATACTGACCGAGGACGCGAAACTGTGCATGAAGGAGCCTGCTCTCGGGCTCGTTCCTGACCTGACCGGGACCAAGCCGCTCGTCGACATCGTGGGGCTGCCGCGCGCCATCGAGCTCTGCCTGACCGCGCGCACCGTCACCGCGGCCGAGGCACTGCTGCTGCGCCTGGCCGAGCTCGTCGTGCCCCCGGCCGAGCTTGACGCCGCCGTGGCGGACCTGGTCGCGGCGCTGCTGGCGACGGACGCGGCGGCGGCTCGGGCGACCAAGGCGCTGCTCCAGCATGCTCAGGGTCACTCGCTAGCCGAGCAGGCCGAGCAGGAGCGCCGGGTCCAGGCACAGCTGCTCAGGAGCCGGCTCGGCGGCTAGCCGCGTCAACGAGTTCGCCGTCAGCTAACCCGGGAAGTTCTGCCCGCCGCTGAAGGTTGCTCCCGCATGAGCTATGCCAGCTGGCGCACCATGCACTCGTTCTCCCGGGACCGGAAGATCACCCAGCAGAAGCTGAAGCCGGGCACGGTGCGCCGCATCGCCTCCTATGCCAGGCCGTACCGTCGCGAGCTGATCCTGTTCCTGATCATCGTGTCGCTCGATGCCGGGATCACCGTTGCCGTGCCGCTGCTGCTCCGCGGCCTGATCGACAACGGCATCCTGCCCCGGAACCTCGGCGTGGTCATCGCGATCGGGGCGGCCGTCGCCGGGCTGGCCCTGTTTGACGCGCTGCTGTCCATCGGCCAGCGCTGGTACTCGGCCAGGATCGGCGAGGGCCTGATCTACGACCTGCGGACCGAGGTCTTCCGGCATGTTCAGCGCCAGCCGATCGCGTTCTTCACCCGGACCCAGACCGGCTCGCTGGTCAGCCGGCTCAACTCGGACGTGATCGGCGCGCAGCAGGCCCTGACCAGCACGCTGTCGTCAGTGGTCGCCAACGTGCTCTCGCTAGTGCTCGTGCTGATCGTGATGATCACACTGTCCTGGCAGGTCACGCTGGTCGCGCTGGTGCTCATCCCGCTGTTCATCCTGCCGGCCAGGCTTGTCGGGCGGAAACTGCAGCGCCTGACCAGGGAGTCGATGCAGCTCGACGCCGCGATGGGGTCGACCATGACCGAGCGGTTCAACGTAGCGGGCGCGATGCTCGTCAAGCTGTTCGGCCGGCCGCGCGAAGAGGCCGACGTGTTCGGGAACCGGGCCGCGCGAGTGCGCGACATCGGTGTGCAGACCGCGATGTGGGGCTCGTCGCTGTTCGTCGCGCTGACGCTGCTGGCATCGCTGGCCACCGCCGTGGTCTACGGGCTCGGTGGCGCGCTGGTGATCGACAACTTCTTCAAGATCGGCACGCTGGTGGCGCTGGCCGCGCTGATCAGCCGCCTGTACGGGCCGATCACGTCGCTGTCCAACGTCCAGGTCGACGTGATGACCGCGCTGGTCAGCTTCGACCGGGTCTTCGAGGTCCTCGATCTCAAGCCGCTGATCGAGGACGCACCCGATGCGCAGCCGTTCGAGCCGGGCGAGGCGGCCCCGGCCGTGGACTTCGACCACGTCGTGTTCAGGTACCCGACGGCAGCCGAGATCTCGCTGGCCTCGCTCGAGTCGATCGCGCTGCCCGTTCCCGAGCGCACCGACGCCAATGCCGACGTGCTGCGCGACATCAGCTTCCATGCTCCGGCGGGCAAGCTCACCGCGCTGGTCGGGCCGTCAGGCGCGGGCAAGACGACGATCACGCATCTCGTGGCCAGGCTCTACGACCCGCGCTCGGGTCAGGTCATGATCGGCGGCAGCGACATCAAGGGCGTGACCCAGGAGTCGCTGCACGACGCGATCGGGGTCGTCACCCAGGACGCCCACATGTTCCACGACACCATCAGGGCCAACCTCAGCTTTGCCAAGCCGGGTGCCACCGAGGCCGAGATCACCGAGGCGTGCCAGGCGGCCCAGATCTGGCCGCTGATCTCGACGCTGCCTGACGGTCTCGACACCGTCGTGGGGGACCGCGGCTACCGGCTGTCCGGCGGCGAGAAGCAGCGGATCGCGCTGGCCAGGCTGCTGCTCAAGGCGCCGTCAGTCGTGGTGCTCGACGAGGCCACCGCGCACCTGGACTCCGAGTCTGAGGCGGCCGTGCAGCGGGCCCTGAAGACCGCCCTGGCTGGCCGCACCTCCCTGGTGATCGCGCACCGGCTGTCCACGATCATCCAGGCCGATCAGATCCTGGTCATTGACGGCGGCCGGGTCACCGAGCGCGGGACCCACGACGAGCTCCTGGCCGCCGGCGGGCTGTACACGGAGCTGTACCACACCCAGTTCGCCAGCCAGGAGAACACCGTCACGGCGACGCCGATCTCAGCGTCCCCGGTCCCCGGGTCGCCGGTCCCCGGATCGCCGGTCGCCGCCCGCGGCTGACTCGACTCAGATGCGGCGACGGCCGCGTTCCAGACCGGTGAGCCGGATCAGGATCAGCACGATGATGGCGCCCAGGATCGAGCCGAGGATGCCGACGGTGTGGAACTTGTCCGGTGCCAGCTTGTGGTACTGGATCAGGTTCCAGATGAACCCGCCGACGAACGAGCCGACGATGCCGAGCACGATCGTGCCGAGCAGCCCGATCGGGTCACGACCGGGAACCAGCAGCCTCGCGACCGCTCCGGCGATGAGCCCGACGACGATCAGGATGATGATGTAAGTGAGCATGCGCGCCTAGGTACCGCGTTTGCGAGAATCCATGCCTCGCCGGCCGCATCAGGCGGCGCTAGGCTGGGGGGCTGTGGCTGGGCAGGATGCGGTTGCCGTCGGGGCTGCGCATGGTGGTGGTGCCGTCGGGGTGCAGGGTGATGGTCCAGCCCCATCGGTGGATGAGGATGAGGGTGAGGACAGCCGGAGCGCCGTCGATCCCACGAGAACCAGCATGAAACATCGCATACCGGGTGATCACGCTGCGCGAGACTCTGATGGGCGGCAAACAGCACGGCTCGCAGCTGGAGCGAGCGCTGAACGACGCGGGTGCTCAGGGCTGGCGGTGCCACAGCATTACCAAGGCCGACGTGCGGGGCCGGGTGCTCGGCCATACCGAAGGTTTGCTCGTCGTCCTAGAGCAGCCGTACCAGTGATGCACAACGACTGGCACACGAGCACGGCCGGAGCGCGATCCTGTCCAACGCCGCCGACGTCATCTCGACCCGGGCGGTGATGCCGCAGACCTGAGCGCACGGACCCGACCAGAAAGCGCAGGGTCAGATGAGTGCGGTCGGACTACTCGTAGCCGCTGGCAGCGCCGATGATCTGCGGGAACAGCGGTCACATGGGCCCGCGGGGGTCGAACAGCGGAGATCCCGTGAGAATTTCTTCTAGCAGAGTGTCGATCCCGAAGCGAGGCGTTCGTAGCACAGGTGAGAGGCGGCCGGAGTAGGCCGCCGGGACACGGGAGTCGTGAGATGACGCGGTACTTGATCTCGTTCGATGCCGGCGCGATGGACCACATCCCCGAGGAGGAGATGCCCGCCGTGGGCAAGGCCGCGCACGCGGTGGTCCAGGAGGCCGTGAATGCCGGGGTGTGGGTTTTCGGCGCCGGACTGGAAAGCCAGAGGGCGGGCGTCGTGGCCACCGACGGGACGGTCACCGACGGCCCGTATCCGGAGACCAAGGAGGTCATCGGCGGATTCTCGCTCGTCGACGTGCCCTCACGCGAGGAGGCGCTGGCGTGGGCGGCCAAGATCGCCGTGGCCTGCCGCTGCGCGCAAGAGGTCCGGCAACTCCTGCCCGACACCGAACAAGACGCGATGCTCCGCCAGGCTGACGGGGGACGGTAGCACCCTATCGCGCAGCCGGATTCGCGCTCGTTCAGATTCCCAGGCGCCGGTTTCCCAGGCTCCGGTCGCCATCGTTGCGGGCCGCGTCCAGGGTGCGCTCGTCTAGGGTGCGCTCGCTCAGACTGCCGCGAGCGTCAACGGTCCGACTCCGGCCGGCCGTTGCTCGCAGACGTTTTCGACGAGCGCACCCTGGACGCCAGACACCGCAGCAGATCGCAGCAGATCCATGGGCGGACGAAGTCGCGGAGCAGCGGGTCCTGGGCCAGCTCAGATAAGCCCGGTCACAGCGGGCATCTCCTGGTCACGGCAAACAGGACCAGCGGGGACCTGGCCCATCAACTCCGGTGCGATGCGACACTTGATGCCAGCCATGCCACCACGCCCGCGCCCATTCATCCTGGTCGTCAACGGACGCAAGGTGCGCCAGCCGGTCTTCGTGATCGGTGCGCCGCACTCCGGAGCCGACCTGTTCACGCGCGCGCTCAAGCGGACCACGGGCTTTCACTTCACCGTCGGCCAGCCCAGCGTGCTGAGCGTGGTGATCGCCTTCGCCCGCACGCCGTCGATTCAGGAAGGCAGGGGAGAGGCGGCGGCAACCGTCCTGCGCGACGCCTACGCGCAGGGCTGGCAGGTCGCTCCGCACGCCTGCATGACCTGCCGCCCGGAATGCCAGCGCGCGAAGGCCAGGTCGGCGGCGGGCACGTGCGTCGACGAGCGGGAGATCAACCGGTACGGCGACGCGAGCCCGGCGCTGATCTACTGCGCCGAGGCACTGGTCGACGCGTTCCCCGATGCCAGGATCGTCCAGATTGTCAGGGACGGCCGGGCCGTCTCGGCCGCGATGCTGTCCGATCCCGAGGAGCTGGGCTTCTTCCGGCGCGGCGTGGCCAACATCGACAGCGAGTTCCCCAACCCGTTCTTCGGCGTCGAGACCGAGGCCGACCGCACGGCATGGCCCACGCTGTCGGCGGCGGGCCAGTGCGCGATGCGCTGGCGCGGCGCCGTGCACAAGATGGCGCGGCTGCGCAGCAGCCTCGGGGCCGAGCAGCTGACGACGTTCCGCTACGAGCAGGTCGTCAGGGAGCCGCAGCAGACGGCGGCGGCGCTGTCCGAGTTCATCGGGGCCAAGGTGGCCAGGCTCGAGATCCCGCAGGCCCAGCAGGAGACCGATTCCTGGCGCCGGCTGCTGAGCCCGGCTCAGCTGGCCGAGATCGAGAAGGTCGCCGGCCAGCAGCTCCGCCGGGTCGGCTACGGCGACTAGCCCGCGGGCCCGGCCCGCCCCGGCTAGCTGGCCCGGGGCGTACCGCGCCGGGACGTCTCGCGCCGGGACATCTCGCGCCGGTGATCGTCCAGGTTGAGCGCGGCGAGGATCAGCGGCACGTGGCTGAACGCCTGCGGGCTGTTGCCGACCTGACGGTGGTACCGCGGGTCGTACTCCTCGCTGAGCAGCCCGAGATCGCTGCGCAGGGCGAGCAGCCGCTCGAACAGGGCCGCGGCCTCGTCTTCCTCGCCGATCAGGTGCAGCGCGTTGACCATCCAGAAGCTGCAGGCCAGGAAGGCTCCTTCAGCTCCCGGCAGGCCGTCCACCGGATGAGCGGCAGAACCCGGCTCGGGCTGGGAGTAGCGCAGCAGCAGGCCGTCACGAGTCAGCTCGCGCCTGATCGCGTGGATCGTGGACACCATCCTGGCGTCGGCGGGCGGCAGGAACCCGACCTCGGCCAGCATCAGGACGGCGGCATCGAGGGAACTGCTGCCGTAGTACTGGGTGAAGGTTCCCCGGCTCGGGTCGTAGCCCTTCTCGCACACCTGGGCGTGGATCGTGTCCCTGACCTTCCGCCACCGCGCGAGGGTCGGCTCGGCGGTGAAGCACAGCCCGGTCTCGGCCATCTTGATCCGGCGGTCGAACGCGACCCAGGCCATCACCTTGGAGTGGACGAAGTGCTGCGGGCCGCCGCGCACCTCCCAGATGCCCTCGTCCGGCTCAGTCCAGTGTTGCTCGAGATAGGCGAGCAGCTTGTCGATCAGGCTGATCGAGTGCCGGTCGAAGCTCAGCCCGGCCTGCCGGCCGAGCATGATGGTGTCCACGACCTCGCCGTACACGTCGAACTGAACCTGCCGGACGGCATCGTTGCCGATCCTGACCGGGGCGGAGCCCTCGTAACCGGACAGCCAGTCGGCGGTCCACTCGGTCAGGCGGCGCTCGCCCGCGACCCCGTACATGATCTGGACGTCCTCCGCGGTCCCGGCCACCGCGCGGCCCAGCCACCGCCGCCAGGCCGCCGCCTCGTCCGAGTACCCGGTCCTGAGCAGCGCCTCGAGGACGATCGTGGCATCCCTGAGCCAGCAGTACCGGTAGTCCCAGTTCCGCACTCCGCCGAGATCCTCGGGCAGCGACGTGGTCGGCGCCGCGACGATGCCGCCGGTCGGCTCGTAGGTCAGCGCCTTGATCGTGATCAGCGAGCGGACGACCGCGTCCCGGTACTGGCCGTGGTAGCTGCATCGCGATGCCCAGTCGATCCAGAACTCGCAGGCGTCGCTCAGCGCCTCGTCGGCGTCGACGGTCGGCGGCGGATCATCGAGCTGCGACGGTGCCCAGCTCAGCACGAACGGCACCCGCTCGCCGGCCCGGACGACGAAGCTGGCGCGGTGCGCGAGCCCGTGCCCGGCGAGCTTGACCGGAGTCCTCAGCCAGACCGAGTCGGGACCCGCGGCGGCCCAGATGGCCCGGTCGACCCGCCGCACCCACGGCACGATCCGGCCGTAGCCGAAACGCAGCCTGAGCACGCACTCCATCTCCACCGCTCCGGACACGCCTTCGACGATCCTGACCAGCGCCGGGGCGGAGTCCGAGCGCGGCGGCATGAAGTCGATCACCCGCACGGTGCCGCCGATCGTCGTCCATTCCGTCTCGAGGATCAGCGTGTCCTTCCGATACCTCCGGCTGACCTGGCCCGCCCTGGACCGCGGGCCATCCTCGGCGGTCGGATTCAGCCGCCACTGGCCGTTGAACTTGTCACCGAGCATGGCCGCGAACACGGCATCGGAGTCGAACCGGGGCAGGCAGAGCCAGTCGACTGCGCCGTCGCGGCTGACCATCGCCGCCGACTGCATGTCTCCGATCAGGGCGTAGTCCTCGATCGGCGGATAGACCCGGCTGGCTTGCTGCATCGTGGCTCCTTCGGCCCGCCTAAGCTTGGGCTGTGTCCGTTACGGCAGTGCCCGCTACCCGAGTCCGCCGCGCCGCCTGCGCGCTGGCCGTCGTCGCCCTCGGCACCGGCCTGCTTGGCGGCTGCGCCAGGATGAGCTCGGCGCTCGGCCAGCAGTGGGTCGACGTGCAGCTGGCCTCGAACACCACGATCGCGTCCGCGCGGCAGGTGACCTCCGCCTGCTCGCACGTACCTGGCATCCACGTCGACAAGGTCAGGCCGACGGCGCCCGGGGGAGTCGTCGACTCGGTTCGCTTCGACACCACTCAGGCTAGCGACGCGGACATGGCCAGGCTGCAGCAGTGCCTGCAGCGATTCCCGGTCGTGCAGGGGCTCACCGTCGGAGAGCCAGGCGACTGACCTGGCGTAATCGGCCGCGCGTCGGGGCGGATCGTCATCGACCTGCCATGACCTAGCCCGCGCGGCGGCAGTTCCAGTCAGGTCAAGTTTTGATAAACCCTAGTTTTCGACTATAGATATAAGCCTAGTATGTAGATAGGCAAACACGGGAGGTCACATGAAGCGAGCACTCATCGCAGCCGGACTGGCTGCCGCGACGGCACTGGCGGCGGGCTGCACGTCCTCGTCAGCGTCCCCCGGCGGTTCCGGCAGCGGCGGGTCTAGCCCGGTGGTGCTGCGGCTCGGGTTCCTGACCAACATCACCCATGCGCCGGCGCTGATCGGGATCGCCAAGGGCTACTTCGCCAAGGACCTCGGCAAGAACGTCAAGCTGGAGGTGAAGCCGTTCAGCACCGGCACGGAGGAGGGCACCGCGCTGCTGGCCGGCCAGCTCGACGCGGCCTACGTCGGCCCGAACCCGACCATCAAGGCATGGCAGACCTCGAACGGCAAGCTGATCAAGGTGATCTCGGGCGCGGCCTCCGGCGGCGCGGCGCTGGTCGTGAAGAAGGGCATCACGAGCCCGGCTCAGCTCAAGGGCGCGAAGCTCGCCACCCCGTCGCTGGGCAACACCCAGGACGTCGCCCTGCGCTACTGGCTTAAGCAGCACCACCTGACCAGCACCCAGACCGGCGGCGGCGACGTGCCGATCACGCCGATCACGCCGAACTCGGCGGCGGTGCTCCAGTTCAAGTCCGGCCAGATCGCCGGCGGCTGGGAGCCGGCTCCCTACGACATCGAGATGGTCCAGGACGGCGGGCACATGCTGGTGAACGAGGCCACGCTGTGGCCGAAGGGCCAGTTCGTCACGACCAACCTGGTGGTCACCCAGAAGTTCCTGGCCGCCCACCCCTCGGTCGTCAACGGACTGCTCAAGGGGCAGATCCAGGCCAACAGCTACATCCACAGCGACCCGTCGGGCGCCGAGGCCGCGGCCAACCAGGAGCTGAGCTCCATGCTCGGCAAGGGCCTGGACCCCAGCGTCGTATCGGCCGCCTTCAAGCAGATCACCTTCACCAACGACCCGATCGCCTCCTCGCTCGCCGCCGACGCCCAGCACGCGGTCGCGGTAGGCCTGCTGAGTCCGGTGCAGAACATCTCGGCCCTGTATGACCTCGGCCCGCTGAACGCCCAGTTGCAGGCGGCGGGCCTGCCACAGGTGAGTTCGTGAGCGTCATTCAGCGGCGCGGCGCGCCCCCGGAGAATTCTCCGGGGGCGTCAGCCCTTTCTGACGGCCACCGGCCGGCCGGCTCGGGCGACGCCGCGATCCGCATCACCGACATCACCAAGGTCTACGGCCGCGGCCCCGGTGCCGTGCACGCGATCGACCGGCTCTCGCTGACGGTCGGCTGCGGGGAGTTCGTCTGCCTCGTCGGCGCATCGGGCTGCGGCAAGTCGACGCTGCTGTCGATCGTGGCCGGGCTCGACTCGCCGACCTCCGGTCAGGTTGAGACCGCCGGGCGCCGGGTCGCGATCATGTTCCAGGAGCCGGCGCTGTTCCCGTGGCTGACCGCCAGGCGCAACGTCGAACTGGCGCTGCGGGCTCGCCGGGTGCCCAAGCAGGAGCGCACGCGGCGGGCTCTCGAGCTGCTCGAGACCGTGCACCTGGGTGACTTCGCCGACAAGCGCCCGCACGAGCTCTCCGGCGGCATGCGGCAGCGGGTCGCCATGGCCCGCGCACTCGCCCAGGACGCCGACGTGCTGCTGATGGACGAGCCGTTCGGCGCCCTCGACGCGATGACCCGCGACCTGCTGCACGACGAGATCGAGCGGATCTGCTCCGAGCGCGCGCTGAGCGTGCTGTTCGTCACGCACAACGTTCGCGAGGCGGCCAGGCTGGGCGACCGCGTGGTCGTGCTGAGCAGCCGCCCCGGCCGGGTAATCGAGGAGTACGACGTGCCGAGGACCGGGCCGCGCCGGATCGACTCAGCCAGCGTGGCCGACCTGGCCGGGCGGGTTACCGACCGACTGCGCGAGGAGATGAGGCGTCATGGCTAGCACGCAGACATCCGGTGCGCCGGCGCCGGTGACGACCGACGCGTCCGCCCAGCCGTCGGCCATCGCCGGACTGGACAGCCTCGAGCTCGGCCCCGCCCGCCCGGGCGCCGAGCCGGGCCGGCTCGCCCGCAAGGCATGGCAGGTGACCTGGCCGAAACTGCTCGCGATCGCGATCGTGCTGGGCGCATGGGAGCTGTTCTACCTCAGCAACTTCCACGGTGACAGCACGAACGGGCTGGTCAAGGGCCCCGGCACCGGCCTGGCCAACCTGTGGGACCAGATGCAGCACGCCCAGCTGTGGCAGGCGATCGAGGCAACTGTCCAGACGGCCGTCACCGGCTACCTGCTGGCTGTCATCATCGGCTCGATCGTCGGTGCCGTCGTGTCGCGGATACCGCCGCTGCGCGCGGCCATCGGATCGATCATCAGCGGGCTGCAGACGATGCCGTCGATCGCCTGGTTCCCGTTCGCGATCATTCTCTTCGGGGTGAACACGTCGGCGATTCTGTTCGTGATGGTGCTCGGCGCTGCCCCGTCGATCGCCAACGGCCTGATCACCGGCGTCGACTACACCCCGCCGCTGCTGCTGCGCGCAGGTAAGACCATGGGACTGCGCGGAGTCGCCCTGTACCGGCACCTGATCCTGCCCGCATCGCTGCCCGCGTACGTGGCCGGGATGAAGCAGGGCTGGGCGTTCGCCTGGCGGAGCCTGATGGCCGGCGAGCTGCTCGTGATCATCATCGGGCACCTGTCGCTCGGGATCCTGCTCAACACCGCCCAGGAGAGCCAGGACCTGACCAGCGCGATCTCGATCATGATCGTGATCCTGGTCATCGGCATCGTCGTGGACGCGATCTTCAGCAAGACCGATCGCACCGTCCGCCGTCGCCGGGGCCTGCTTACTGACGCCCAGTCGATCTGATCGCGTCGGCACCCGCGGCGGCCGCGACCCGGTCGCCGCGGGTGTAGACGTTCATCGAGCCGCCGCGCAGGAAGCCGATCAGCGTCAGCCCGGCCTCCTGGGCCAGGTCCGCGGCCAGCGAGGACGGCGCGGAGACCGCCGCGAGCACGGGGAAGCCGGCCAGCACGGCCTTTTGCACCAGCTCGAACGAGGCCCGGCCGCTGACCAGCAGGACGCAGCCGCGCAGCGGCAGGCGATTCTGCCGCAGGGCCCAGCCGACGACCTTGTCGACCGCGTTGTGCCGGCCCACGTCCTCGCGCACGGCGAGCAGTTCGCCGTCGGCACCGAACACGCCTGCGGCGTGCAGCCCGCCCGTGCTGGCGAATACGCGCTGGGCATCGCGCAGCCGATCCGGCATCGAGGTCAGCCAGCCCGCCGGGATGACGGCCTGGTCTTCGTTAATGTCCCAGGTTGTCTGAACGAAAAGCTCGGCGGTACTCGCCTTCCCGCAGACGCCGCACGCGCTCGTGGTCATGAAGTTCCGGCGGACCGCCGGTCCGACCGCCAGGCCCGGCCGCAGTTCCACGTCCACGATGTTGCCGGTTCCGTCGTGGCCAACGTGCCCGCAGGCCGTCCCGTCGCAGAGCCGGATCGCGGCAATGTCACCAGGGGAGCGCACGATTCCCTCGCTGACCAGGAACCCGGCAGCCAGGTCCAGGTCATCACCGGGCGTCCGCATCGTCATCGTGAGGGCCTCGCCGCCCACCCTGATGCCGAGCGGCTCCTCCGCGGCGAGCAGGTCGGACCGCTCGCTCACCTGCGCTACGGCCCGGCCGGCCGGCGGGTCGGCAGCAGGGTCGGCCTGGTCAGGCAGCCGGATTCGCAGTACCCGCCGGCGTGCCGTCCTGCCGCTCATCGCCGTTCCCGCCTTCCGCCCGGTCCTCATCTCGAGATTAGTTGCTCGCCGCCGGGTACGCGCCGGCCCGGGTCGCGCGTGTAGCCGTTGTCTGGATCGCGTTTGTGCAGCACTATGACTTGATGGCCCAGGCAACGGATGGCCGCGGCGGCGATTACCGTCGTCACCTGCGAAACAGCTACCACCACGGGGACCTGCCCAACGCCCTCGCCGACGCCGCGACCGAGATGGCTCGCGAGGGTGGGCCCGACGCGATCGTGCTGCGGGCCGCGGCCAGGGCCGCGGGCGTCTCGGCCGCCGCCGCCTACCGGCACTTCGCCGATCATGACGAGCTGCTCCAGGTGGTCAGGCAGCGTGCGCTCGATGCGCTGGCGGCCGCGATGCAGCAGAGCCTGGACTCCGGGGCGAAGCTCGACGATCCCGCCCTCGAGTCGGTGCGGCGGCTGCGGGCCCTCGGCCAGGCGTATCTCAGGTTCGCGCTCACCGATCCCGGCCTGTTCCGCACCGCGTTCTGCCGGCCGGACAAGCCGGTGCCGGACGCTGCCGAGCAGATGGCCAGGCACGGACCTTATGCCCTGCTCAGCGGCGTGCTCGACGAGCTGGTCGCGCACGGCGTGCTCGACCCGGCCAGACGGGCCGGTGCGGAGATCCCGGCCTGGTCGGCGGTGCACGGGCTGGCCACGCTGCTGACCGACGGACCGCTCGCGCTGCTCAGCGCGGAGGACCGCGCCGCGGCGATCGAACGGAACGCCGACTTCCTGCTCAACGGCATCAGGGGATAGCCGGGACGTCCCAGGCCGGGCGGGGCGCGGAATAACTGGATGTTGACAGCGTTAACTTGCATAGGTCATCCTTACGATGTGAACACTGTCCACATGAGATATACGGAAGGCGGACGAGATGATCGACCTGCACCTCATCAACATGACGCTGGCGGGCCTGGGTATTGGCGCAGGCGCGATCACGCTGATCGCCCTCGCCGTCATCGCGATCGCGGCGCTCAGCCAGCACGTGCTGGCGCTGCGGCACGGCACGTCGGTGATTGCGATGCCGAGCGGGCGTCAGGGCCAGTCAGCCGACGCGGGTCTAGCCAGGCGGGCCGCCTGACCGGACTCGTAGCGCGTCGCGGCAGTCAGCAAGCAGCTGAAATAAACGAGTCGGCCGGGGCAGGGCAGCCGCCGGCCGGCTCGCCGTGGTTCCTGCCTCATCGCCCGGGCTGGCCAGGCCCGGCGGATCGGCCGGGACCGGATCGAATTCGGTATCCTCGCCGCCCTTCATCGCGGCTGCGGCCGTGCCGTTACCCGAGCCGTTCAGCGGGTGGTTTCCGCTGAGGATCGCGTCGGCGCGGGCCAGCAGGGCGTCGATCGGGCTGGGCGCCGCGGCCGGCTTGACCTTGACCGCGCGCTGCGGCCGCTTGCGCCAGGCCGCGACGGCCGCGACCAGCAGCGCCAGGTAGATCACGATCCCGATCACGACCCACAGGTTCCAGGTCAGCAGCTTCCAGCCATGCAGCACCATCAGCTGGGTGACCTCGGGCGGCTTGACGAACCAGCCGAGCAGCCCGCGGCGCGGCACGAAGGCCTTCGGCCCGCTCCACCGCCAGGGCCACGAGCCCATCACGCCGGCCACGAGCACCAGCGTGACCAGGTAGCCGGCCCTGGCCAGCGGACGGGCGGTCATGGCCAGGCCGGCCAGCAGCGCGAGGAACGGCACGATCCAGACCCAGTGATGGTCCCAGCTGATCGGCGAGACCAGCACGCTGGTGATGCCGACCAGCGTCCAGCCCTGGACCGGCCGTCCTGACCGGCTGAGCATGGCCCCGCCCACCAGGCCGATCACCGCGACGGCCAGGGCCACCGGCAGCCACACGCCGAGCGCCGGGCCGATCGTCCCGTAGATCCGGGCCAGCATGCCGAGCAGCGACTGGTTGACCAGGGAGTGGACGCTGCCGGTGCGGCCGGGGCGCATGAAGTACCCGGTCAGCCAGTACGAGGCGGATGGCTTCGGCAGGGCGATGAAGCCGATCACCACCGTGACCAGGAAGGTGCCGGCCGCCACGGCTGCCTGCCGGAACTTGCCCGCGAGCAGCAGGTAGGGGATGAAGATCAGCGGAACGAGCTTGATCCCGGCCGCCAGGCCGATGCCGATTCCTTTCCACTTCCTGGCGTCGTTCCTGGTCAGGTCCCAGACCACGAGGAGCATCAGCAGCGGCTCGATCTGGCCGAGGAACAGGGCCTTCGCGACCGGCTCGATCCACAGGGCCAGCGCGCTGACGGCCAGAGCGGCGGCCAGCCGCCCGGCACCGCGCCGCCCCATCCCGCCGAGCGTGAGCCAGGCGGTCAGCGGGATGCAGGCCAGGCCGATGGCGGTCATGATCCAGCGGAGCACCGAGTACTTCAGCAACGATCCGGCCGCGAAGATCACCGCGGCGAACGGCGTGTAGGTGAACTGGATGCCGGGCTTCAGCTCCCACGTGTACAGGATCGACGGGAGCTGCCTGGTGATCAGGCCAGCGTCGTTGTAGACGTTGAGGTCGTACCAGGTCAGCACCGAGTGCGTGTGGACGGCCTGGTCAACGAGGTAAGCGGTCAGCGACAGGGCGAAGAACAGGGCGGCCAGGATCAGCCAGGTGCCGTGCACCATACCGGGCCACGGCAGCCGCCGCGGCCCGGGTCGATCTGGGCCGTCAGTCGGCTCCGTCTCGGCCTGTGCCTGCACGCTCGGACCTTCCTCAGCTACGGCCGGCGCCGGTCGCGGCCTCGTACTCAACCACATTGACGCGCCTTTCGCGCGGAAACCCACATCGACTGTTAGACGAGCGGCAACCGCCAGATGTTGCATAACGCGGCAGCCGGTGTCAGCCAGCCGGGCGGGCCATCGGATATTTTGCCCGATGGCCCGCTAACCGTGAGATGAACCTGCCCAGAAAAACCTCACAGTAACTACTGAAAGTAATCGCTACGTGACTGTGATGACATTGTCCCGACGCGGCACCAGCTCGCCGATGACCGGCGCCCCTGGAACCTCGCCCGCGACAAGCAGGCCGCCTGACGTCTGGGCGTCGGCGAGGAGCAGCAGTTCCTCCTCGGAAAGGCTCCCGAAGTCGGCGTGCGGCGCCACCCACGTCAGGTTACGCCGGCTGCCGCCCGGCAGGTGGCCGGCGCGCTGAGCCAGCCTGGCTCCCTCGATCACCGGAACGGCGCGGTGGTCGATCACGGCCGTGACCCCGCTGGCCCGAGCGAGCTTGAAAGCATGCCCGAGCAGCCCGAAGCCGGTGATGTCGGTAGCACAGCTGATGCCCGCCTGCAGGGCCGCCCGGCTCGCGGCGGCGTTCAGGGTCGTCATCACCTCGATCGCCGCCTCGCTGACCTCGCCGGTGGCCTTGTGCATCGCGTTCAGCACGCCGGTGCCGATCGGCTTGGTGAGCGACAGCGGCTGCCCGGGCCGGCCAGCGTCGATCCGCAGCAGCCGGTCGGGGTCGGCCAGGCCGGTGACCGCCATCCCGTATTTCGGCTCCGGATCGTCGATGCTGTGGCCGCCGGCGACGTGACAGCCGGCCTGCCTGGCCACCTCCAGGCCGCCGGCCAGCACCTCGGCGGCGAGATCGGCACTGAGCACGTCCCGCGGCCAGCCGAGCAGGTTCAGCGCCACGAGCGGCTCGCCGCCCACCGCGTAGACGTCGGAGAGGGCGTTGGCCGCGGCGATCCGCCCGAACGTACGCGCATCGTCAACGACCGGAGTGAAGAAGTCGGCGGTGGCCACGATGGCCCTGGTCGGGCTGATCCGGACCACGGCGGCGTCATCGCCGTGCTCGACGCCGATCAGGAGGTCGTCGGGCCGGCGGTCGGGAACCAGCCTGGCCACGGCCTCCTCAAGCTCGCCCGGGGGGATCTTGCAGGCGCAGCCGCCGCCACGAGCGTACTGGGTGAGCCTGATGGCGTGTCCTGTCGTCATGAGTGAACTCTAGCCAGCCCCCCATCTTGCGCCGCCGGGCTGCGCATGGTGGCATATCGCCCAGGCATGCCAGCACAACGGAGGAACGCAAGTGACGAGTCCAGTCATCGAACAGCGGGCCGAGATCGAAGCCCAGACGGCGAACCTGACGCTGTGCGGGCTGCTCCGGGCCACCGCGGACGCGCATGGCGACCAGCCGGCCTACTCCGACCGGGAAGGTGACGGGGCCTGGGAAACCCTCACCTGGCAGCAGTTCCGCGACAAGGTGCTGCAGCTAGCCGCCGGACTGGTCAGTCTCGGGCTGCAGCCCGGGGACCGGGTCGCGCTGATGCTTCCGAACCGGATCGAGCACGTGCTCGCCGACCAGGCCGTCGCGCACGCGGGCGGCGTGCCGGTCACCTTCTACGCCACCCTGGCCACCGACCAGATCAGGTACGTGGCCGCGGACTGCGACGTGCGGTTCGCTGTCCTGGACGGAGCCTCGGAGCTGGCCCGGTGGGAGCCGCTGCGCGGCGACCTGCCCGGCCTGGGCCAGGTCATCGTGGTCGACGCCGCCGCGACCGGGGCGCATCTGAGCTGGGCCGCGTTCGAGGCGCTCAGCCAGCAGGCCGCCGGGTCCGAGGCCGCGGCCGAGGTCGGCCGCCGGATCGAGGCCATCAAGCCGGCCGACCCGGCCACGCTGCTGTATACCTCGGGCACGACCGGCAACCCCAAGGGCGTGGTCATCACCCACGGCAGCGTCCTGTACGAGTGCAAGACCGCGGAAATGTCCGGCAGCACCACGAAGGGCGTCCGGTGGGTCTCCTACCTGCCCCTGGCCCACATCGCGGAGCGGATGTTCACCCTCTACCTGGCCTTCTACAGCGCCGGCCACACCTACTTCTGCCATCACACCGCGGACCTGGTCAGGACGGTTGGCGCGGTGAAGCCGACCGCGTTCTTCGGCGTGCCGAGAGTCTGGGAGAAGATCCAGGCCGGCATCCAGGCGCTGCTCACGATGGAGCAGGACGAGGCCAAGCGGGCCGCGGTCGCCGCGGCCATGGACGTAGGCCGGGAGTACGTGCTGAGCTGCCAGTACGGCAACACGACGCCGGACGAACTCGCGGCCAGGTTCGTCGCGGCCGACGCCGCCGTGCTGACGCCCATCAAGGGCCTGCTCGGCCTCGACCAGGCCGTGAACGTGGTCAGCGCGGCGGCTCCGCTGCCGCCCGAGGTCGCCGCGTTCTTCGCCGGACTCGGCATGAAAATCCTGGACGTCTACGGGATGACCGAGACGACCGGAGCCTTCACCACCAACACGCCGACCGCGTTCCGGCTCGGTACCGTCGGCCGGCCGGTGCCTGGCATTGAGGTGAAGATCGCCGACGACGGCGAGATCCTCGCTCGCGGCCCGCTCAACACCCCGGGTTACCTGAACCTGCCCGACCAGACCAGGGCCCTGCTCGACGAGGATGGCTGGCTGCACACCGGCGACATCGGCACGATCGACGCCGACGGGTTCGTCTGCGTCGTGGACCGCAAGAAGGAGCTGATCATCACCTCGGGCGGCGAGAACATCTCGCCCGCAGCCGTCGAGAACGCGCTGGTCGCCAACCCGCTGATCGGCCAGTCCCTGGCCTTCGGCGACCGGCGCAAGTTCGTCGTCGCGCTGCTCACGCTGGACGGCGAGGTCGCTCCGGCCTGGGCCAGGGCGCGCGGGATCGAGGCGTCGTCGCTGGCCGAGCTGGCCGAGAACCCGGTCGTGCTGCAAGCCGTGGGCGAAGCGGTGGCCGCGGCGAACGAGCAGCTGGCCCGGGTCCAGCAGGTGAAGCGATGGCGGCTGCTGCCGGTCGAGTGGACCGCGGAGAGCGAGGAGCTGACGCCGACCTTCAAGCTCAAGCGCCGGATCATTCACAACAAGTACGCCGACGTGATCGACTCGCTCTACGCCGAGCTCGACTAGAGCCGGTAGGGTCGGCTCCGGAGGCGTCTGGGCACCTGGTGGGCTCCCCGGTCTTCAAAACCGGCGGACGGCGCGCTGCGTCGTCGGCGGGTTCGATTCCCGTCCGCCTCCGCTACGGACCCCAGGCGGTCAGGTCGGTGCCGGTTCCCGTGTACAGCCAGCCATCGGCGAACGCGCTCTGCGGGAAGACGACGTCGCCCTGGTTCAGGGTGGTCAGGATGGCGCCGGTGGAGGCGTCGATCAGGTAGGTGGCGTTGGGCGCGGTGCCATTGTCGTATGTGCCGATGCCGATGACGCCGCTGGCGTTGATTGCGGGGCTGGACAGAACGCCTTCCGGCAGGCCCGTCTGCCATCCGACGGCGCCGGTCGCCGGGTTGAGCCGCTCGACCGAGCACCGGTAGACGTCGCCCGCCCCGTCCACCGCCACCGACGACCACACCGATCCGCCCACCGCCCCCTTGGGCACGGTGTAGAACGACGCGATCCTCTTCCCTGTGGTCTGCTGATACGCCGCGATCCTGCCCCGGACGAGCGGCTTGTCGCAGTTCGAGGAGATGCCGACGTAGATCTTGCCGTTCACCACGGTCGGCGAGGACCACGGGAAGTAGTCGTTGACCTTTTTGGACGGGATCGCGATGGGGGAACGCCAGTCCTGCTTGAGCGTCGCGGCATCCAGCGCGTACAGGTAGCCGTCGGCAGCGGCGACATAGACCGTGTCCCGGCCGGTCGACGGGTCTCGCGCGACCGTGGCGGTGGCGGCGAAGCCGAACGCCGAGCAGGTGTGTTGTTGAACTGCCACTTCATCGACAGGCTGGGGGCGATGGCCGGGGTGATGGCCGGGTCCGAGCTGGCCGACGTATGCGCGGGCCTGCCGAGGTAGGCGGTCCAGTCCGTCGGCGTCACAGCGGCCGCCGGCGTAGCCACCGCGAGGATGCTGGCCACCGCGGGGATGCTGGCCACCGCGAGGACGGTGGTCGCCGCGGCCATCGCCGGTGCGATCCGGCGGCTGAAGGTTCGCACTGCGGGCGTCACGCGCGACTCCGATCGGTCCCGTCATCTGGATTGCTGGGCATTATGCCGAAAATGACGCCGCATGATGGCACATGAGATGAAAACGACGGGACGATGCGGAACGACGTGAGACGGCGCGAGATGGCGGATGAACTACCGGATAACGCGAGAGATCCGGTTCAGTGGCCGGGGTCCGGCTGGCCGTACGGGCGCTGGAGCCCGGTCTGGGTCGCAGCGGCGGGATCCTGGCCCGACGGGAACGGGTTCGGCGCGGGCGGGAACGGCGGCTGAGACGTGCCGGGCAGGTCCTGAGTGAGCCCGAATGGATCATGGGGCGGGTACTGCTCGGGCGTCGCGGCACCAGGGGGCGGGAACGGGTCCGGTGCGGTCGGGTACTGCCCCGGATACTGACCGGGAGCCGGGAAGTCCTGTGTCTGGCCTGGCTGGTACGTCTGGCCTGGCTGGTACGTCTGGTCCGGCTGGTAACTCTGGTCTGGCTGGTACCCCGGGCCCGGCTGGTAACTCTGGTCAGGCAGGCCGCCGGCCGGCCCGGCATAGTCCCGGTGGGCGGCGATCGAGAAGCGGCCGAGAGCCAGCGCGGCGAAGAACACGATCAGCGCGCCGACGCCGGCGTAGAACGTCAGGCTCGTCAGCACGATCACCGACGTGCCGGTGCCGAGCGGCCCGCCAGTGGTGATCGACGCGGCCTGCCCGGCCGGCAGCAGCCGGACCAGCGCCGCTCCGGCGATCAGCCAGGCGCCGCCGAGCGCCGCGACGAGCGCGCAGAAACCGCCGAGCGCCCGGCTCCTGGTGGCCAGCACGATCAGGCCCGCGACCAGCACGACGGCGCCGGGAAGCAGCGACAGAAACAGCCTGCCGTGGGTGATGTCCCAGGCCTTGTCGGGGGTGAACCCGTAGCCGAAGGTCGGCCCGGCGAGGGGCGCCACTGCGGCCCAGCCGCCGAGCAGGACCAGGACCAGCCCGCACAGACTGCCCCTGCTCCGCGGTGTCCGCACGTCATTGGCCATGTCCGCTCTCGCTTTCCTCGCATCAGCTGATCAAGCCTGGCACATCAGGACGCATGATGGGCAACTTGCCAGGACGACGCGGCACCGTGTCGCGCCAGCGAACCCGGCGCTCGGTCACGCGACGCGCCGCCGTCAGGTGGCGAGAGGTATGGTCACGGTCGTGGACGATGCCCGCCGGCTGGTGCCGCGCACCGACGCCATCCTGGCCGACCCGCGGCTGGCCGCTGCCGAGGTCCGGCTCGGCCGGCCGCTGGTGCGCGACGCGGTGCGCCGGGCCCAGCAGCGAGCCAGGGACGGCGAGATCGGTCCTGACGAGGTGGCGGCGGCGGCAGTGACCGCGCTGCCGCCGCTGGCGGCCAGCCTGACGCCCGTGCTCAACGCCACCGGCGTGCTGCTGCACACGAACCTGGGCCGGGCGCCGCTGTCCGCCGCCGCGCGCGACTCCGTCGCCGCCGCTGCTGGCTGCACCGACGTTGAGTTCGACCTGGCCAGGGGAATCCGCGGGCGCCGCGGTGCGGCGATGCTCGCCGCGCTGGCCAGGGCGGTGCCTGACGCGCAGGCCGTCCATGTGGTGAACAACAACGCGGCCGCCCTGGTGCTCACGGCAACCGCGCTGGCCGCCGGCCGCGAGATCGTGGTCAGCCGGGGCGAGCTGATCGAGATCGGCGACGGCTTCAGGCTGCCCGAGCTGCTGGCCAGCACCGGGGCCACGATCCGGGAGGTCGGCAGCACGAACCGGACGTCCGTCGCCGACTATGCGGCCGCCGTCGGGCCGCGGACCGGATTCGTGCTCAAGGTCCATCCGTCCAATTACCGGATCGACGGGTTCACCGCCAGCGCGGGGATTGGTGAGCTGGCCGGGCTCGGCGCGCCGGTGGTCGGCGACATCGGGTCCGGGCTGCTCGCGCCTCATCCGGCGCTGCCGGACGAGCCGGACGCGGCGACCTGGCTGCGGGCGGGCGCCGACCTGGTGACCGCCAGCGGCGACAAGCTGCTCGGCGGCCCGCAGGCCGGGCTGCTGCTCGGCCGGGCCGACCTGGTCCGGCAGCTGGCCAGGCATCCGCTGGCCAGGGCACTGCGGGTGGACAAGCTGACGGCGGCCGCGCTCGAGGCCACGCTGGCCGGCCCCGCGCCACCCGTGCTGCAAGCGCTCTCCGCCGATCCGCGGGAGCTGGACCGCCGGGCAGAACGGCTCGCTGGCGTGCTGGCCGCGGCGGGAGTCGATGCCCGGGCGGTGGCTAGCCAGGCCGCCGTCGGGGGCGGCGGTGCCCCTGGGGTGACGCTGGCCAGCGCGGCCGTCAGCCTGCCCGGAATGCTGGCCGCACCGCTGCGCTCCGGCCAGCAGGTGCGGACCGGGCAGCGGCCCGCCGTGGTGGGCCGGGCCAGCGGCGACCGGCTGCTGCTCGACCTGTTCGCGGTCGAGACCTCCGACGACGACACGCTGGCCGGCGCGGTACTCGCCGCCGCCGCCGCGCCGGGCTGACGCGGCGATGCACGTCATCGCGACCGCGGGTCATGTGGACCACGGGAAATCGGCCCTGCTCCGGGCGCTGACCGGGATGGAGCCGGACCGCTGGGCCGAGGAGCAGCGCCGTGGCCTGACGATCGACCTCGGCTACGCCTGGATGCGGCTGGCCTCGGGGGAGCAGCTGGCGTTCGTCGACGTGCCGGGGCACGCCAGGTTCATCCAGAACATGCTGGCCGGAGTGGGTCCCGTCCCTGCCGTGCTGTTCGTAGTGGCGGCCGACGGCGGCTGGATGCCGCAGTCGGCTGAGCACCTGGCGGCCGTCGACGCCCTGGGCATCTCCCGCGGCTTGCTCGCCGTCACCCGCGCCGACCTGGCCGACCCTGGCCCCGCGATGGAGCAGGCGGCGGCGCAGATCCGCCGGTCCAGCCTCGGCTCGGTGCGGGCCGTTGCCGTCAGCGCGGTCACCGGCCATGGCCTGCCCGAGCTGGTGACCGCGCTGGGCGAGCTGGCCGGGAGCCTGCCGCCCGCCGATCCGGCGGCGCCGGTCAGGATCTGGGTGGACCGTGCTTTCAGCATCACGGGCAGCGGAACCGTCGTCACGGGGACGCTGCCCGCCGGCCGGATCAGCCGTGGCGACGAGCTGATCGTGACTCCCGCACTGCGGCCGGTCAGGATACGCGCCCTGCAGTCGCTCGGCGAGAACGCCGCGACCCTCACCGGCATCACCAGGGCCGCGCTGAACCTGCGCGGTGTCGACCGCTCCGACGTGGCCAGGGGAATGGCCCTGGTCAGGCCCGGCCAGTGGACCCTGGCCAGGCAGATCGACGTACGGTTCGCCACGGCCGGCAGCCCCGGCAGGGGGCGCGGCGACGCCGAGCCGCGGCGGGCCACGATCACCGTGCACGTCGGCTCGGCGCGAACCCCGGCCCGGGTGCGGCTGCTGGGCGGCGGGCTGGCCCGGCTGCAGCTGCGCGATCCGCTGCCGCTGCACGTGGGCGACCGGGTGCTGCTGCGTGACCCGGGCGCCGCTGGCCAGGGGAGTCCGCAGCCCGGCCCGGCCGCCGCTGGTCATGCTGACGACGACCTTGCCGACGCTGCGCTCTGGCCGGGCCTGTTCGGCGCGGTCGTCCTTGACATCAACCCGCCGCCGCTGGCTCGCCGCGGCGCGGCCGCCGCGGCCGCCGCGGAACTCGAATCGTGGCCGGACCGGCCGGCCGCGGCCGACCTGCTCCGACGGCGCAAGCTGGTCCTGGCGGCCGACCTTGCGGCACTGGGCAGCGCGGCGCAGCTCGATCCCGTGGCGGCGGGCTGGCTGGCCGACCCCGAGCACTGGGCGGCGCTGGCCGGCCAGCTGGCCGCGCTGGTCGCCGAGCACGCCGCGCGGGACCCGCTCTCGGCGGGCCTGCCCGTCGACGCGGCCCGCGAGTCGCTGCGGCTCCCCGACCGCAGGCTCGTGCTCGCACTGGTCCCGGCCGCGCCGTCGGTCGAGCTGGCCGGCGGCGCGCTCACGGTCCGGGCCCGGCACGAGGCTGCCGGACTGCCGCCCGCCCTGGCCGCCGCGGTGGCGTCGCTGAGGGCCGATCTCGCGGCCCGTCCTTTTGACGCGCCCGAAGCGACCAGGCTGGCCGAGCTCGGCCTGGATAAGCGCGATCTCGCGGCGGCCGCCCGGCACGGCGCGCTGCTGCGGCTGAGCGACCAGGTCGTGCTCGCGCCCGATGCCGGCGATCGGGCGGCCAGGGTCCTGGCTGGGCTCGAGCAGCCGTTCACGACGTCGCAGGCGCGGGTCGCGCTCGGCTCGACCCGGCGGACGGTCATCCCGCTGCTGGAGCACCTCGACCGGCTGCGCGTCACCCAGCGGCTGCCCGATGACCGCAGGAGAATGCGGCCCTAATCACGTGCGAACCGCAGCGCGCTCCAGGTCCTGGCCTCCGGCGGCGGCTTGTCCGCCGAGATCCACCTGGTGATGGCCAGGCCGGTGGCCGGCGCATTGAGGATGCCGGTGCGGAAGTGACCCGAGGTCAGCCAGGCATTGCCGAGGCCGGGGACGCGGTCGATGACCGGGCGCCGGTCCGGATGCCGGGGCCGGAAGCAGCACCACTGATGCGAGACGCCGACGGCGCGGATGCCGGGCAGCGCCGCCCGCAGCCCGCCCATGATGGTGTCCACGACTTCCTCGCGGACGACCGGGCTCTCGTCGCCGTAGTCGAACGTGCCGCCAGCCAGCAGGCGGCCGTCCTCCAGTGGGGTGGCGACCGGCGCCACCGTGCAGGGCAGGTACTCCTTGGCCGGCTCGGTCACGAGCAGGTGTCCCTTGACCCGGTCGGAGGGGATGTCCAGCTCCAGGCCGTCGATGACCGGCGGCTGGCCGGTAGCGAAGACCACGGCGCCGGGGCTGATCTCGCCGGCGGAGGTGGTCACCGACTCGATCCGGCCGCCGCGGATCGTGACCGCGGTGGCGGCCACCCCCGTCCCGACGCAGGGCAGCCCTTCGGCCAGCCCGACCAGCGCCCGCAGCGGGTTCACCCTGGCCTGATGCCGGATCAGCGCCCCGCCAAGATGCCAGGCCAGGCCGGGAACGAGAGCCGCGATCTTGGCCGCGTCGAGCCACTCGACGTTGGCCGGCTGATGCGCGGCCAGGCCACCGGCGTCCGGCGCCAGGCCGATCCAGTCGAGCTCGACCAGCCCGAGCCCGCCCGGCGTGGCCTGATCCAGGTACCGCCAGCGCTGCAGGCTGGCGCGCTCCAGGTCGACGAAGGTCTCCGGGTCGCTCCACTGATGCGGTTCGGGGATCAGCAGCCCGGTCGCCCCGCCGGTGGCGCCCGCGCCCAGCCGGCCTCGATCAGCTGTACCGATCCGAGCCCGGCGTCATGGACCGCGGCGGCGATGGCCACGCCGAGGATCCCGCCCCCGACGACCAGGACATCGGGCCGCGGATTGGCGATCGTACCCACATCGCGGCCGAGCGCGGCCCGCTGCTCGGCGGTTAGCTGGTCGCGCCAGATCGTGCCCGTCACGGTCATAACCCTCATCCTCCGTGATCTGGCTGCCGCCGCGGGAACGAATCGGCGCCGTCGTCGCTTGTTGCTAGTTGCTAGTTGCGTTTGCCTGCCGACGTGCGGGCAAGCACCTGACCACGCACAAAGATCAAAGAAGTAGGCTAAGCCAGCTTCGATCGGATTCCGCTGCCAGCTGAGGAGGTAGGTCATGCTCACCGACTCCTATGGCCGCGTCGCCACCGATTTGCGTGTCTCGCTCACCGACCGGTGCAACCTGCGGTGCAGCTACTGCATGCCGCCCGAGGGCCTCGACTGGCTGCCGGCTCCTGACCAGCTCACCGACGACGAGCTTGTCAGGCTGCTCGGCATCGCGGTACAGCGGCTCGGCATTTCCGAGATCCGGTTCACCGGCGGCGAGCCGATCCTGCGCCGTGGCCTGGCCGGGATCATCGCCGCCGCGGCCGCGCTCACACCTCGCCCGGAGCTCTCACTGACCACCAACGGCATCGGGCTGGCCCGGCTGGCCGGCCCCTTGCACGAGGCCGGGCTTAACCGCGTGAACGTCTCGCTCGACACCCTGGATGCCGAGACGTTCGTGCGGCTGGCGCGGCGGGACAGGCTTCCCGACGTACTGGCGGGACTGGCGGCCGCGGCCGCGACCGGACTCGCTCCGGTGAAGGTCAACGCGGTCCTGATGCGCGACGTCAACGACCTGGAAGCTCCTGACCTGCTGCAGTACTGCCTGGACCGGGGATATCAGATGCGGTTCATCGAGCAGATGCCGCTCGACGCCCAGCACGGCTGGCGCCGGGAGAACATGGTCACCGCCGACGAGATCCTCCAGGCCCTGTCCTCGAAGTTCGCCCTCACTCCCGACGACCCCGGCGTGCGCGGCTCCGCTCCGGCCGAGACCTTCCTGGTCGACGGCGGCCCCGCGCGCGTCGGCGTGATCGGCTCGGTCACCAGGCCGTTCTGCGGCTCGTGCGACCGGGTCAGGCTGACGGCGGACGGCCAGGTCCGCAATTGCCTGTTCGCCAGGGAAGAGAGCGACCTGCGGGCCGCACTGCGAGCCGGAGCCGATGACGATGACCTGGCGGCGCGGTGGCGGAGCGCCGTCGCCAGCAAGCTGCCCGGCCACGGCATCAACGATCCCGGCTTCCTCCAGCCCGCCCGGCCGATGTCGGCCATCGGCGGCTGACCGGCCAGCCATGGTCGCCGCCATGGTCGCCGCGCTCGTGCTGGCCGGGGGCCGGGCGCGCCGACTCGGCGGTGCCGACAAGCCCGGAATCGCGATCGGGGGGCGGCCGATGGTATCGGCGGTCGCCGCCGCCGCAGCGGGCGCCGGTGCCGGCCACCTCGTCCTGGTCGGTCCGCCCAGGGCCGACCTGTCCGGCGAGCTGGCGGCGCACGGCCACCCGGTCGTCGTCGACTTCACCACGGAGCAGCCGCCAGGCGCCGGTCCGGTGCCCGCCCTCCGGGCCGGCCTGCAGCTGATCGGCGCGCCATGGGTCTTCCTGCTCGCGGCTGACCTGCCTTTCCTGCGCGACAGCCATCTCCGCGCGCTGCTGAGAGCCGGACAGCAGGCCAGCGGCGCGATGCTGGTCGATGACCAGGGCCGGGCGCAGTGGCTCGCCAGCTGCTGGCGGACGGCTGACCTGGCCGCGGCGCTGGCCGGCTACCAGGGCAGCGCGCTCGGCGGCGTGCTCGGGCCGCTGCGTCCCGTCGAGGTCACCGTGGCACCGGATCAGGCACCGCCGTGGCTCGACTGCGATACTCCGCAGGACGTGGCCGCGGCCCGCGCGGCCGACCAGCGGCAGCGGAGAGAGGCGGACGATGAGCACCCTCGATGACTGGGTCGACGCAGCCTGCACCGAGCTCGGCCTCGACCCGGCGGTCGCGGACCAGCGGGCGGTGCTCGACCTCGCCCGCACGGTCGCCCACCAGGTCGACCGGCCAGCCGCGCCGGTCACCGCCTTCCTGCTCGGCCTCGCCGTCGGCGGCGGTCAGCAGCTCGGCCAGGCGGTCAGCCAGCTGCGTGACCTGGCCGAGCGCTGGCCGCAGTAACGACCACTGCCGCAGCTAAGAGAACGCCGACCCGGTCCGCCCTTGCCTTGTGCTCACTAACGATATATCTTTGAACTATCAAGAACTTCAACCAAGGAGTAATCATGCACAGGCACGACATGAACGAACACGACAGCGAGTCCTGGGGCGGCAGTGCCGAGCCCGGGCATCACGGCCATCACGGCGGCGGCGGCAAGCGGTTCAGGGCGCGGTTCGCCGGCCCCCCGGCTTCGAGCCGGGAGCGGAGCAGGCCGGCCTGCGCGGTCCGGGCTACCGCGCCCGCGCGGAGTTCGGCGGCCCAGGCGGAGGCGAGTTTCCCCCTGACTTCGGGCGCCCCTTCCACGGCGGACCCGGCCTGCACGGCGGGCCAGGCTTCGGCCCGCGGTCTCGCGGCTACGGCAGGCGGGGCGGCCGCGCCAAGCGCGGCGACGTGCGCGCCGCCGCCCTCGCGCTCCTCGCCGAGGAGCCGATGAACGGATACCAGATCATCCAGCAGATCAGCGAGCGCAGCGGCGGCCTGTGGCGGCCCAGCCCCGGCTCGGTGTACCCCGCACTGGCCCAGCTGGAGGACGAGAACCTGATCGCCCTGCAGGCCAGCGCCGGCGAGCGCCGTGCCTACGCGCTGACCGAAGCAGGCCGCGGCTATGCGGCGGAGCATGCCGAGGAGCTGAAGGCACCATGGTCGGCCATGTCAGGCGACGCCGTCAGCGCCGCCGCCGACATGCGCTCGCTGGTCCGCCAGGTCCATGTGGCGGCGTTTCAGGTCCTGAGCGCCGGCACCCAGACGCAGCAGGCCGAGGCGCGCAAGGTGCTCACCCAGGCCCGCCGGTCGCTCTACCGGATCCTGGCCGAGGACGAGGAGTCAGCCGGTGAGCCCGACGGCGCGCAGGCAGAATCCGATTCCAGTCCCAGCTAGGCTCGTATCGGGGGTGACAGTGAGCATTCCACCGAGCACGGCCGACGGCCCGCCGCCCGTCATCGAGGTAGCCGGGCTGGCCAAGCGGTACGGCGAGGTCGAGGCGGTTCGCGGCATCGACCTCACCGTCCGCGCGGGAGAGACGTTCGGTTTCCTCGGCCCCAACGGCGCGGGAAAGACCACCACCATCAAGATCCTCTGCACGCTGGCTAATGCCACGTCAGGTTCGGCCCGAGTGGCCGGCTTCGACACGGCCACCCAGCGCGACGCGGTGCGGCGCAATATCGGGCTCGTCTTCCAGGACACGACCCTCGACGGCTATCTCACCGCGGAGCAGAACCTCAGGTTCCACGCCGAGCTCTACGGCGTGCCCAAGGCAGCGGTGCTGCCCCGGATGCGCCAGGTACTGGACATGGTCGGACTGTGGGACCGCAAGGACAGCCTGGTCAGCACGTTCTCCGGCGGCATGCAGCGAAGACTGGAGATCGCCCGCGGCCTGCTGCACGCCCCGCATGTGCTGTTCCTCGACGAGCCGACGGTCGGCCTTGACCCGCAGACCAGGTCATCGATCTGGGCCTACATCAACGAGCTCAAGGGACGCGAGGACATCACCATCTTCCTCACCACCCACTACATGGACGAGGCCGAGCACTGCGACCGGATCGCGATCATCGACCACGGCCAGATCGTCGCGATCGACACGCCCGAGGCGCTCAAGGCCAGCATCGGCAAGGACCGCGTGCAGATCCAGACCGCCGATGACCAGGCCGCGATCGCGGCGCTGGCCGGGACCTTCGGCCTCGACGCCGCGGTGCACGAGGGGGCGGTGACGTTCTCGGTCGCCTCCGGCGAGCAGTTCGTGCCCAGGCTCTTCACCGAGCTCGGCATCCCGATCCGCTCGGTCAGCGTGTCCCGGCCGTCACTCGACGATGTCTTCATGTCCTACACCGGCAAGACGATCCGCGATGCGGAGGCCTCCGGCACCGATGCCATGCGCCAGATGGCAGCCCGCTTCAGAGGAAGGCGATGACCATGGTCACCGACACCGCAACGCCGGCCACGGAATCGGCCATCGTCGAGTCGATCAGGGTCGCGGTGCCCGAGCATGGCCTGCAGCATGACCTGCGGGCGATCAGCATCGTCTGGCGGCGGGAGCTGATCAGGTTCAGGACCGACCGGCTCAGGGCGGTGACGGCGCTCGTCCAGCCGATCCTGTTCCTCTTCATTCTCGGCACCGGCCTGTCGTCACTGGCCGGTCGCAACATGCCAGGGAACGTGGATTTCAAGACCTTCATCTACCCGGGCGTGCTCGCGATGTCGGTGCTGTTCACGGCCATCTTCTCGGCCGGATCGATCGTCTGGGACCGGGAGTTCGGTTTCCTGCGCGAGATCCTGGTCGCTCCGGTCAGCCGGGCGTCGATCGTGATCGGCAAGTGCCTGGGCGGCGCGACCATCGCGACCTTCCAGGGCATCATCTTCCTGGCCCTGGCCGGCTTCGCGCACGTGCCCTACAACCCGGTGCTGCTGCTCACGCTGGTCGGCGAGCTGCTGCTGCTCTCGTTCACGCTGACCGCGTTCGGCGTGATGATGGCGGCGCGGATCACGCAGTTCCAGGCGTTCATGGCCCTGACCCAGATGCTGGTCATGCCGCTGTTCTTCCTGTCCGGGGCGCTGTATCCGCTGACCGGGCTGCCTGGCTGGCTCACGATCCTGACCAGGATCGACCCGCTAACCTACGTGGTCGGCCCGATGCGGCACGCCGTCTTCAGCCATCTGAGCCTCCCGGCCGGCGCCCAGCAGGTGCTCGCGCCGGGACTCACCTGGGCCGGATGGGCGGTCCCGGTGTGGCTGTCGCTGGGAATCGTGGCGGTCATGGGCCTGGCCATGATGTCCATCGCGATCGAACAGTTCCGCAAGACCGAGTAGCGGAGCAAATGGCGGCCGGAGTAATTGGCGGGGCTATGGGACCAGCGCCAGCGAGGCGTTGCATTTACCGCGGACACAAAAAGAGCGACGCCGGGTGGCTACGGGGGCAAACCACCCGGCGTCGCATTCATCGGCGCTCCGACGGGGGCCCGGAACGCCGGCAACGGTGCCCCGGCGGGGGACCAGAGCACCGGTAAGCATGTTACACCGAACCGCCCCCATGTGCGTCAAGACCGGATTAGAAGCGAATCTGCGGATGACGGGTAGCTAGTACCGGCCTAGATCGCCGATTTGCGCCCGACATTGCGGCCTTGCTGCTCCCTTACGGCGAAACACGCCGGTGCTGCCCGATCCGCCCGAAGCGCCGGACTACCTGCCCCAACGCGATGACGGCCCGCCGCTAGGGCGAGTTGCCATCCTTATTCCGGCCGTCCTCCGGCGGCACATACCGCTCGGGAAGCCGCGGCTCAAAGGCGCGAAATCCGCTCCCGCCAAGCTGGTTTCTGCTGTTGGCGACGACCACGGCGAAATAGGGGATCACGATGGCCCCGGCAGCCGGGATCACGGTCAGCCAGCCCGCGTGGTTGACGAACATGACCACGGTCACCACGAAGCACACCACGCGCACGCCCATCATCACCAGGTACCGGCGCTCACGCTGGCCGATCTCGTCGGACCGGGACTGGCGTGCGTCGGTGACCAGGTGAGCCTGGTCACGGCGGGCATTCGGGTGGCTTCGCACAACTCTCACGTTAGGCGGCATGGCGCGGGGAAGCTAATCCGGCGGCGTGGCACGGTGCCCGGGCCGGGCCTGCGTAGTAGACCTGAGGCAACGAGGACCCTGCACTGGAGGGACCCTGCACTGGAGGAGCGCCATGACCGACCGGACGTATCGCGTGACCGAGATCGTCGGCACGTCACCGACGAGCATCGACGCCGCTATCCGCAACGGGCTGCAGCGGGCCGGGCAGACGCTGCGCCACATGGACTGGTTCGAGGTGACCGAGGTCCGCGGCCAGCTCGAGGACGGGGAGATCGCGCACTTCCAGGTCGGCATGAAGGTTGGCTTCCGGCTCGAAGACTCCTGATCGGCGGGCCGGCGCCGGTCTGCCATACTGACTGCCGCGAACGGCACGCTGTCCCCGGGAGGTAGATCATGAGCCGATCCGTCCTGGTTACCGGCGGCAACCGGGGGATCGGGCTGGCGATCGCCCAGCGGTTCGCGGCCGCCGGCGACGGGGTCACGGTCACGTCCCGCTCGGGCGAGCAGATCGACGGACTGACCGTGGCCCGGTGCGACGTCAGGGACGCGGCGACCGTGGACGAGGCCTTCACGATCGCCGAGGCCGCCCACGGCCCGGTCGAGGTCGTCGTCGCCAACGCGGGCACCACGGCTGACCAGCTGCTCGCGCTGATGAGCGAGGACGCCTTCAGCTCGGTGGTCGACACCAACCTGACCGGTGCCTACCGGGTAGCCAAGCGCGCTGTCCGGCCCATGATGCGGCTGCGCCGGGGCCGGATCATCTTCATCTCCTCGGTAGTCGGGATGCTCGGCTCGGCCGGCCAGGCCAATTACGCCGCCTCCAAGGCCGGGCTGATCGGCATGGCCCGCTCGCTGGCCAGGGAACTCGGCAGCCGGAACATCACCGTGAACGTCGTCGCGCCGGGATTCGCCGATACCGACATGACGGCCGCGCTGACCGACGAGCAGAAGAAGGCGATCGTCGCGAGCGTGCCGCTCGGCCGGACCGCCTCGGCCGACGAGGTAGCCGCCGTGGTGCAGTTCCTGGCCGGCTCCGAGGCCGGGTACATCACCGGCGCCGTCATCCCGGTGGACGGCGGCCTCGGCATGGGCCACTGAGCAAGCAGACGGGTACTGACACGCGGAGGAAGGGCGAGCGATGGGGCTACTGGACGGAAAGCGGATTCTGATCACCGGCGTGCTGACGGACTCCTCGATTGCCTTCCACGTCGCGCGGGTCGCGCAGGAGCAGGGCGCGACCGTCGTGCTCACCGGCTTCGGCCGGATGAGTCTCGTCGAGCGAATCGCGAAGCGGCTGCCCGACCCTCCGCCCGTGATCGAGCTTGACGTGGCCAGTACCGAGCAGCTCGACTCCCTGGCCGAGCGGGTTGGCGAGCATGTCGGCTCGCTCGACGGCGTCCTGCACGGGATCGCCAATGCTCCGCAGGCCGCGCTCGGCGGCAACTTCCTGCACACGCCGTGGCCGGACGTGTCGGCGGCGATGCACGTCTCGACCTACTCGCTCAAGGCGCTGGCGATGGCCACGCTGCCGCTGATGAAAGAGAACGGCGGGTCGCTGGTCGGGCTGGACTTCGACGCCAGCCGGGCCTGGCCGGCCTACGACTGGATGGGCGTCGCGAAGGCGGGCCTCGAGTCGTGCGCCCGCTATCTCGCACGCTACCTCGGCGAGTACCAGATCAGGGTCAACCTGGTCGCCGCCGGGCCGCTGCGGACCATGGCCGCCAAGTCCATTCCGGGCTTCGACCAGTTCGAGTCGATGTGGGACGGACGGGCACCCCTCGGCTGGGACCTGACCAACCACGAGCCGGCCGCGCGGGCCTGCGTCGCGCTGATGTCGGACTGGTTTCCCGCGACCACGGGAGAGATCGTGCATGTGGACGGCGGCGTGCACGCCGTGGGCGGCTGAGTGCCGACCGGGTAGTCGCGGGTAGCTAGCCGGGTGCGGCCCCGGGCCCGCGAGAGGCGGGAATTGTCCGGCGCTCGTTACTCTGCGTAGCCGATGATGCCTTGTACGGTTATTTCCATCCCCTCAAGCCACGCATCGATAGCAATTTGTGACGATGTTGGCCTGGGTTCGCTACCTCTTACCGTTTACGCTTCGGCCAAAGCTGCCGGCCTGGATCTTGCGCTGCAGGACAGCCCGGCGGACCACAGGAAGGTGGCCGGGCCTGTCTGCGATGCTGACCCCCGCTTCGAAGCGATGGCGTCCAGGCTCCCCAGCCCACCGTGACCGCCCTGAGAGCAAGGGGATCAGATGAAAGTCGCCCATCCGGTTATGAAGATGGCGGTCTTTGCCGTCGTCGGCGCAACCGCTCTTGCCGCCTGCAGCAAGAGTAATACTCCAACTACCAACAATACGGGCATTACCGGGGCCTTCGGTAGCGTTCCCGCCCAGACCGGAACCCCGCACGCCGGCACGATCACCGTCGCGGAGCCCCCGGGCGCCACCCCGACCTGGATCTTCCCGGTGACTCCCGGCGCCAACGGCTCGGTGTACACCGCCTACTCCTTCCAGTACGAGATGTGGCGGCCGACCAGCTGGTTCCCGAATGGGTCGCAGCAGAAGGAAGACCCGGCGATGAGCCTGGCCTCCGACCCGGTGTGGAGCAACGGCGACAAGACCGTCACGATCAAGTACAAGAGCTGGAACTGGTCGGACGGCAAGCCGATCACCTCCCAGGACGCCGAGTTCTGGATCGACATGATCAAGGCTGCGGTGAAGGTGAGCCCGGCTGACTGGTCGAACTACACCCCGAAGGTCGGCATCCCCGACCAGGTAACCAGCATGTCCACGCCGGACAGCCATACCCTGGTGCTCAACCTGAACGCGGCCGTCAACCCGACCTGGTTCTGGCAGGACAGCCTGGCGGGCGTCATCCCGCTGCCGGTCCACGCCTGGGCCAAGGCGTCCGCGAATGGCCCGATCCTCGACCCGAACAACCCGGCGAACGCGGCCAAGATCTTCAAGTTCCTTTCGGCCCAGTCCAAGTCGGTGACCACGTACGCGAGCAACCCGCTGTGGCAGGTCGTGGACGGCCCCTACAAGCTGACGTCGTTCAACAACACGACCGGCGCGTACACGATGTCGCCGAACACGACCTACGCCGGCCCGATGTCCTCCAAGCCGTCCAAGCTCGAGGCCGTGCCGTTTACCTCCGACACCGCTGAGTGGAACGCCGTCAAGTCGGGCGCCATCGACCAGGGCTATGTCCCGTTCGCTGACCTGCCGCAGGTGGACTCGATCAAGAGCAACTACAACGTCTTCGGCTACCCGGGCTTCGGCTTCAACTACGTGACCTACAACTTCAAGGACAAGACCGGGGACTTCAACAACATCATCAAGCAGCTGTACATCCGCCAGGCGTTCGCGCACCTGGAGGACCAGGCCGGCTACATCAAGGCGTTCTTCCACGGCGCGGGCGGTCAGGGTTACGGACCCGTCCCGGCTATTCCGCCGAGTCCGTACACCCCGGCGAACGCGACCAAGAACCCGTACCCGTTCAGCGTGTCGGCCGCCGTCAACCTGCTCAAGTCGCACGGCTGGACCGTCAACGCCGGCGGCACGGACGTGTGCGCGAAGGCTGGCTCAGGCGCGAACCAGTGCGGCGCCGGCATTCCGGCCGGTACCAAGCTCGCGTTCAACCTGATCTACAACACCTCGCCGGCGATCATCGGCCAGCAGATCACCGACCTGGTCTCGCAGGCGAAGAAGGCCGGCTTCAACATCACGCTGAAGTCCGACAACTTCAACCACATGATCGCCACCTACTACAACGTGGCCCAGCCGAAGAACGTCGACCTGTGGGCGATGGAGGACTTCGGCGGGTTCAGCATCTCCACGTACCCGACCACGAACGGGATCTTCAACTGCGTGGGGACCTACAACATCGGCAGCTACTGCGACCCGAAGGCTGACCAGCTGATCGCCGCATCTACGACCAGCAGCAACCCGGCAGCCGTCAAGTCCGAGGCGTCCTACCTCACGACCCAGCAGCCGAGCCTGTTCCAGCCGAGCGTCGACAACATCGTCGTGTGGAAGAAGACCATCTCCGGTCCTCCCGCGAACTTTGAGTCGCTGACCCAGTACCAGCTCAACCCGGAAACCTGGTACTTCACCAAGTAACCGGCTGACCGTGACCGGGCCGCCGCACCCTGCGGCGGCCCGGAGCGCTGGACACTCCTGTTCTCCTGTGGTAGCAGGAGAACAGGAGTGCCAGTGCGCTGCATAATCCGCACATGTGATTGGCTGCGCAAAGCGGCGCGAGAAGGGGCGAAGATGAGCACCTACCTGATCCGCAGGCTGGCCACATCGATCGTCGTGGTCATCGGCGTGTCGATCTTCATCTTCTTCCTGCTGCACGTGATCTACCCGTCACCGGCCCAGGACATCCTGGGTCCGAAGGCGACGCAGGCCTCGGTGAATTCATGGAACCACCAGCACGGGTTCGACCGGCCCTGGCTGGAGCAGTACCTCACGTATATGAACCACCTGATCCACGGCAACCTGGGCTACTCGTACAAGGTCAACCAGAGTGTGGCCGCCCTGTTCGGCGAGCGCTGGGCGCGCAGCGCCTACCTGTCGGGAATCTCGCTGCTGCTGGCGGTGCTCATCGCGATACCGCTCGGGATCTACCAGGCCGTCAAGCGGAACACGGTCGGCGACACCGTGGTCACGTCCCTGGCCTTCACCACGTACGCGATGCCGGTCTTCTTCCTGGCCCTGATCCTGATCCAGGTGTTCGCGCTCACCTTCCCGATCTTCAGCTTCGAGGCGAGCCAGTCCCTGTCGCTCTGGGAGGTTATGACCGACTGGCACTCGATGACGCTCCCGATCGCCACGCTCACGCTGCTCACCGTGGCGGGCTTCTCCCGGTACATGCGGTCCACCTCGATCGACACGCTGGCCCAGGACTACATCAAGGCCGCCCGCGCCAAGGGCCTGCCCGAGCACCTGGTGCTGACCCGGCACCTCCTGCGCAATGCCTGCCTGCCCATGGTCACGCTGATCGGGCTGTCGATCCCGTTCCTGCTAGCAGGCAACCTGATCACCGAGGAGGTCTTCAACTACCAGGGCCTCGGGCTGCTGTTCTATAACAGCCTGAACAACGTCGATTACAACGTGCTGCTGGCGTACACGCTGGCCGGCGCCATCCTGACCGTCGCCGGCAACTTCATCGCCGACATAGCCCTGACCGTCGCCGACCCGCGCATCAGACTGTCCTGACGAGCACGCACATCCGGAGGCAGTGGTGACCAACATCGCCCCATCGCTCAGCCCGCTCGACATCACGCGCGCCCCGGAAGGCGGCGAGATCGGCCCCGTCCAGAGCGGCTGGCGGCTCGCGTTCCGCGAGTTCGCGAAGAACAAGCTGGCCGTCGCCGGGATCGGCATTCTGCTGTTCTTCGTGCTCTTCTGTTTCATCGGCCCGATCTTCTACCACGGCAACATCACGAGTACCGATCTGGCCGCCACCGGCCTGCCGCCCCAGGCCGGTCACCCCCTCGGCACGACGGACGTAGGTTTCGACGAACTGGGCCTGCTCATGAAGGGCGGCCAGGCGGCCCTTGAGGTGGGATTCGCGGCCGCCTTCATCGGCATCGTGATCGGCATGCTCTGGGGAGCCATCGCCGGGCTGACCGGCGGCGTCCTTGACTCGACGATGATGCGGGTGGTCGACATCTTCCTGTCGATCCCGTTCCTGTTCATCGTGCTGATCGTGGCCGTGCGCTACGGCGCGTCCGTGCTCGGCCTGAGCCTCATTATCGGCGCCTTCACCTGGCTGGTCCCGGCCCGGCTGGTCCGCGGCGAGGTACTCACGCTGCGGACCAGAGACTTCGTATCAGCGGCGCGAACCGCGGGCTCCGGCCAGTGGCGGCTGATCAGGCGGCACCTGCTGCCTAACGCCCTCGGCGTCATCGTCGTCAACGTCACCTTCAACGTGGCCGACGCCATCCTCGCGGTAGCGGCCCTCGGCTTCCTCGGCTTCGGGCTGCACTACCCGAGTCAGGACTGGGGCGACATGCTCTCCAACGGGATCCAGTACATGCAGGACGGGTACTGGTGGCTGGTCTATCCGGTAGGCGCGTCCATTGTCCTCGTGGTCATGGCCTGCAACCTGATCGGCGACGCGCTCCGCGACTCGCTCGACGTCAGGCTGCGCCGCCGCTAACCCGGACACCCCCCAACCGACCGCTGACTCGAGGAGTACCCCTGATGCCCCCCGTCATCGAGATCAAAGACCTGTCCACGCACATCCAGCTGACCAGGTCCGTCGTACAGGCGGTCGGTAATGTCAGCATGCGGATCGAGCCCGGCGAGACGCTGGGCCTGGTCGGCGAGTCGGGCTGCGGCAAGTCGATGACGGGGCTGTCGATCATGGGCCTGCTGCCACCGGGCGGAAGCATCGTCGGCGGGTCAGTCAGGCTCGGCGACCGGGAGCTGGTCGGGCTGTCCGACGCCGAGCTGCGCAAGATCCGCGGCAACGAGATCGCGATGATCTTCCAGGACCCGCTGACCTCGCTGGACCCGACCAAGACGGTCGGCTACCAGGTGGCCGAGCCGTACCGGCTGCATCGCGGCGGAAGCCGAGGCGAGGCGCTCGAGCGGGCGGCGGAAGTGCTCGGCCTGGTCGGGCTGCCGAAGCCGAGGGAGCGGCTGAGCGACTACCCGCACCAGCTGTCCGGCGGCCTCCGGCAGCGCGTGATGATCGCGATGGCCCTGACCTGTGAGCCGAAGCTGCTGATCGCCGACGAGCCGACCACCGCGCTCGACGTCACGATCCAGGCCCAGATCCTCAAGCTGCTCGATGACCTGAAGTCGCGGCTCGGCATGGCGATGCTGCTGATCACGCACGACATGGGCGTCATCGCGGGCCACGCGGACCGGGTGAACGTCATGTACGCGGGCCGCATCGTCGAGACGGCCGAGACCGACAACTTGTTCACCACCATGCACCACCCGTACACCCAGGCGCTGCTGGCCTCGATCCCGCGGCTGAACCAGGAAGCGGACCAGCGGCTGCTCAACATCCCCGGGCTGCCGCCCGACCTGGCCAATCCGCCGGCCGGCTGCCGGTTCGCGGCCAGGTGCAGCAAGGCCACCGACAAGTGCCGGTCCGACGAGCCCCCGCTGACCGGGCAGACAGGCGAGCACCTGTTCGCGTGCTGGCACCCGGTCGACGGCCCGTTCACTGGGGCCGCCGAGAACGGCAGCAGCCCGGCTGCCACCGTGACGGACCCCTTCTCGGCGCCGGAGGTTCAGACCGCCACCGGGCCCGGTCAGGTGCTGCCGGGATCACTGCTGCTTGAGGTGCGCAACCTGGTCAAGGAGTACCCGATCACCTCGGGCGCCATCCTGCAGCGCAAGGCCGGAGCGGTGCACGCGGTCTCGGATGTCTCCTTTACCGTCAACGCGGGCGAGACGTTCGGGCTGGTCGGCGAGTCCGGCTGCGGTAAGACGACCATCGGCAAGCTCATCGTGGCGCTCGAGAAGCCGAATTCGGGCCATGTCCTGCTGGCTGGCGAGGATGTCTCCGCCCTGGCCGGCGGGGACCTGCGTCGCAGGCGCAAGGACCTGCAGCTGATGTTCCAGGACCCCTACTCGTCCCTGGACCCGAGGATGCGGGTCGGCGCGATCATCGGTGAGCCGCTGGCCATCCAGAAGATCGGCACGCGGGATGAGCAGCGTCAGCGGGTCTACGAGTTGCTCGACGAGGTCGGATTGCCGAAGAATGCGGTCGAGCGGTACCCGCACGAATTCTCCGGCGGCCAGCGCCAGCGCATCGGGCTGGCCCGGGCACTGACGCTCAATCCGCGGGTGATCGTGGCCGACGAGCCGGTCAGCGCCCTGGACGTGTCGATCAGGGCCCAGGTACTCAACCTGATGAAGCGGCTCCAGTCCGACCACGACCTGACCTTCGTGGTCATCTCCCACGACCTCGCGGTGGTCAAGTACATGGCCAGCCGGATCGGCGTCATGTACCTGGGCAAGATGGTCGAGCTCGGCTCAGGCGATGACATCTACCAGCGGGCCGCCCATCCGTACACGGCCGGGCTGATCGCCACCATCCCGGTACCCGAGCCCGTGATCGCGCGGGCCAGGCGCGGAGGCGGCATCGCCGGCGAGCTGCCGAGCCCGATCAATCCGCCGTCCGGCTGCCGGTTCAGGACCCGGTGCCCGCTGGCCCAGGAGATCTGCTCGGTGGAAGAGCCTGAGCTCCGGTCCTTCGGTCCCGGCCACGTCGCCGCGTGCCATTTCCCGCTGCAGGGACCCGCCGACCTGCCCGCCCCCGCATCCGTGAGCCTCTCCGCGTCCGATGCGGGATCGGCCGGGTAACCGCGCATCCAGGAAACTTGTGTGCCGGGCGACTCCGCCCGATACTTTCTGGTATGCAGCCGTCCAGGGACTGGCTCGCGGACGACAATGCCCGGGTGCGCGCTTCCGATGCCGACCGCGACCACGCGATCGGCGAACTCCAGAACCGGTTCGCCGAGGGCAGGCTGAGCCAGGAGACCTTCCTGTACCGGATGGACGCCGCACTCAGCGCCCGGGATCAGGCCGAGCTTTCCGAGCTCTTCACGGACCTGCCGGGGACCCAGCCGTCGCGGCGGCGCGGCCGCGGGGTCAGGGACCGGCTGAGCCTGCTCAAGATGGCCGTCACCGGCCGGCCAGATTCCGCGACCCGGCACCTGCGATCCCAGCGGCCGGCCGCACTGCCGCCGACCGCGGCGGAGCTGCCCGGATTGTCCCTGCCCCGGCAGCCCGATCGCCGGTTCACCATCGGCCGCGCCATGGCCTGCGACTTCACCCTGGCCGACCTGAGCGTGTCACGCTGGCACGCCAGGCTGTACACCGAGGACGAGCACTGGCTGCTCTCCGACCTGGGCTCGACGAACGGAACCAGGCTGAACGGCTGGCGGGTAACGACGGGCGTCCCGGTCAGGCCGGGCGACCAGGTGACGTTCGGCTCGGTGAGCTTCGTCATCACCGACCGCCCGGCCGGGGCGGACTAGGCGGACTAGGCGGACTAGGCGGACTAGGCGCGGCGGCGACGGTGCGTCCTGCCGGGCACATCCCGCCCCGCACACCGTAGAGTCTGTGCGTGACCCTGGTCCTCGTGGTGCGACACGGCCTCACAGCCGCCACTGGCACGGCGCTGTCCGGCCGTACGCCCGGAATCCCGCTTGACGACCGAGGCCGGGCGCAGGCCGCCGCGGTCGCGGAGCGGCTGGCCCAGGTCCGGCTCGACGCCATCATCTCGAGCCCGCTCGAGCGCTGCGCCCAGACCGCGGCCGCCATCGCCGCGCAGCAGTCACCCGAGGCCGAGGTGGTCACCGAGGAACGGCTGATCGAGGTCGGCTACGGTGACTGGACGGGGCAGTCGCTGCGCAAGCTGTCCCGCGAGCCGTTGTGGCGGGTTGTCCAGGCTCATCCGAGCGCGATGACCTTCCCCGGACCGGGCGGCGAGTCCCTGCCGGACGTCCAGCGCCGTGCCGTCAATGCGGTCAGGGGCTGGAACGCCAGACTCGGCCCGGAGGCTGTTTACCTGATCTGCTCGCATGCCGACGTGATCAAGGCCATCCTGGCCGATAGCCTTGGCCTGCACCTCGATTTGTACCAGCGGATCCAGATCGATCCGTGCTCGCTGAGCGTCATCCGCTACACACCGCTCCGCCCGTTCGTCGAGCGGATGAATGACACTGGCGGGAGCGTGAAGGCGCTCATCAGATCGGACAAGACCACGGCGGGGACGCCAGCCCTGCGGCCGGGTGATGCGCCTGTGGGCGGCGGCGCGGGAGGATAGGCACATGCCGGTGTATGCGTATGACCCGCCGGACAGGTTCGTTGCGGGAACCGTCGGCCAGCCTGGTCAGCGCGCCTTCTACCTGCAGGCGACGGCCAGCGGCCGGGTGACCAGCGTTGCCCTCGAGAAGGGGCAGGTCAGCCAGCTGGCCGAGCGGCTGGACGAGCTGCTTGACGAGGTGCTGCGGCGTACCGCAGGATCCGCGGCGATCCCGGCGGCGGCACCGGAGGCGCTTACTGACGACGGACCGCTCGAGCAGCCGCTGATGGAGGACTTCCGGGTCGGCGCCATCGCCCTGGCCTGGGACGGCGATAGCGAGCGGGTGATCATCGAGGCCCAGGAGCTGAGCGACGAGCCGATCGAGCCGCTGACCGAAGAACTTCCCGAGGACGGCCCGGCGATCCTGCGGGTCACGATCACGGCCGCGGCGGCGCGCGCGTTCGCCAAGCGCGCGCTGCAGCTGGTGACCGCCGGGCGGCCGCCGTGCCCGCTGTGCGGGCTGCCGCTCGACGCCAGCGGCCACATCTGCCCGCGTCAGAACGGACACCGGGTTGGCCGCGACTGAACGGTCACCCGATCGGGCGGACAACCGCAAGAACCCGCCGGACCCGGCTATCGAGCTGCTGACGGCGGGCCAGCTGGAGATCGCCGGGCGGCTGGCCGAGGCGTCTAACGCCACCCTGTACTGCACCGTCACCTACGCGGGCCAGGAGGCGGCCTGCGTCTACAAGCCGGTCGCGGGGGAGCGGCCGCTGTGGGACTTCCCGCACGGGACCCTGGCCGGCCGCGAACTGGCCGCGTACGAGGTCTCGCGCGCCTCCGGCTGGGACGTCGTCCCGCCCACGGTGTACCGCGACGGCCCCTTCGGCCCCGGCATGTGCCAGCTGTGGATCGACTCCGACCTGTCGGTCGACCTGATCGCGCTGGCCAGGAACCGCCGCCACGAGGGGCTGCGGTCAATGGCGGTCTTCGACGCGGTGATCAACAACGCCGACCGCAAGATCGGCCACCTGCTGCCCGCGCCCGACGGGCACCTGTACGGCTGCGACCACGGGGTCTGCTTCGCCGAGGAGTACAAGTTGCGGACCGTGCTGTGGCAGTGGCGCGGCGACGCGCTGACCGATGATGCCGTCCAGACGCTGGAGCGGATCGCCGCGATGATGGACGAGGGGGACCTGAGCGCGACGCTGGGTCAGTGGCTGACGGCGCAGGAGGTCGCGGCCACCAGGATCAGGGTCGAGATGCTGCTCCGGCACCGCGTCCACCCGTTCCCGCCCGAGGACTGGCCCGCCGTTCCCTGGCCGCCGATCTAGAAGGCGGCCCGACTAGCACTGCCGCCGATCTAGAAGGCGGCCCGACTAGCACTGCCGCCGACCTAGAAGGCGGCCCGACTAGCACTGCCGCCCATCTAGCGGGCGCCGCCGTGCTCGCCGCGGTCGCCGCGGCGGCGCAGGTAACGCTCGAACTCGCGGGCGATCGCGTCGCCGCTCGCCTCGGGCAGGTCGGTGGCGTCCTTGGCTTCCTCGAGCGCGCGCACGTAGTCGGCCACCTCGGAGTCCTGCTCCGCGAGCTCGTCCACGCCGCGCTCCCAGGCTCGCGACTCGTCCGGCAGGTCGCCCAGCGGCATCGGTGCGTCGAGAATGTCCTCGACCCCGCGCAGCAGCGACAGCGTCGCCTTCGGGCTGGGCGGCTGGGCCACGTAGTGCGGCACCGCGGCCCACAGCGAGACGGCCGGGAGGCCGGCCGTGGTGCAAGCATCCTGGAGCACGCCGACGATCCCGGTCGGCCCCTGATAGTCGACCGGCTCGATCTGCAGGGCCGCCGCCAGCTTGTCGTCAGAGGCCGCGACGGTCACGGGCACCGGGCGAGTGTGCGGCGAGTCGGCCAGCAGCGCCCCGACCAGGATGACGAGCTCGGCGCCGAGCTCGGTGAAGGCATCCACCAGCTCCTTGCAGAACCCGCGCCAGCGCATGTTCGGCTCGATGCCGTGCACGACGATGATGTCCCGGTTCAGTCCTTCTGGCCCGCCGCCGGACCTGACCAGCGCCAGCTTCGTCGTCGGCCACGAGAGCTGCCGGGTCTGGCCGTCGGTGACCTCCAGCACGGGCCTGGTCACCTGGAAGTCGTAGTAATCCTCAGGGTCGATTTCGCCGATCGCGCTAGCGTCCCAGACTGCGCCGAGATGCGCGACGGCGGCGCTGGCCGCCTCTCCCGCGTCGTTCCAGCCCTCGAAGGCCGCGATGACCACCGGCGAGGTCAATGCTGAGATGCCGTCGAACTCGATCTGAAGCCACCTCCACGAGTACCCCTGCTAGCCGCCGGCCGCGCCGTTACCTGACCGCCTCAAGCCTACGTGCACTGGCAGGCCCCTAAGATAGGGGTCATCATGTCGCGTACCGCCGAACCGCAGCACAGGTCGCTGCGCACCGCCCTCACCGAGCGCGTCGTTATCGCGGATGGTGCGATGGGCTCGATGCTGCAAGGCAGCGCCGCCACCATCGACGACTTCGCCGGGCACGAGGGCTGTAACGAGATCCTCAACTCCACCAGGCCAGACATTGTGCGCGGGGTGCACGACGGCTACCTGGCCGCGGGCGTCGATGCCATCTCCACCAATACCTTCGGCGCCAACCTCGGCAACCTGGGCGAATACGGGATCTCGGACCGGATTTACGAGCTCTCCCGCGCCGGAGCCGCCATCGCGCGGCAGGCCGTCGACGACGCGGCGGCAGCCGACGGTGACGGCGCCCGGCCGCGCTGGGTACTCGGCTCGATCGGTCCGGGAACCAAGCTGCCCACGCTCGGCCACGTGTCCTTCGCCGAGCTGCGGGATACCTACCAGCTCAACGCGGCCGGGCTGCTGGCCGGCGGGGCCGACGCGCTGATCGTGGAAACCTGCCAGGACCTGCTCCAGGCCAAGGCGGCGATCATCGGCGCCAGGCGCGCGATCGCCGCCGCCGACGTCGGCGACGTGCTCCTGATCGCCCAGGTGACGATCGAGACCACGGGCGCGATGCTGCTCGGCAGCGAGATCGGGGCAGCGCTCACCGCACTCGAGCCGCTCGGGATCGATGTGATCGGCCTGAACTGCGCGACCGGGCCGGCCGAGATGAGCGAGCACCTGCGATACCTGGCCGCGCACGCGCGGGTTCCGCTGTCCTGCATGCCGAACGCCGGACTGCCCGAGCTGACGTCGAACGGCGCCTACTACCCGGTCACGCCGGACGAGCTGGCCGACGCGCACGAGACCTTCACCCGTGAGTTCGGGCTCGCCCTGGTCGGCGGCTGCTGCGGCACGACTCCCGAGCATCTGGCCCAGGTGACCGCCAGGCTGGCCGGCCGGCCGCTGACCAAGCGCCGGCCGCGGCCCGAGCCAGGAGTCGCCTCGCTCTACCAGCACGTGCCGTTCCGCCAGGACACCGCCTTCCTGGCCATCGGCGAGCGGACCAACGCGAACGGCTCCAAGGCGTTCCGCGACGCGATGACCGGCGGCCGCCTGGACGACTGCGTGGAGATCGCGCGGGCGCAGACCAGGGACGGCGCGCACCTGCTCGACCTGTGCGTGGACTACGTCGGCCGGGACGGCGTGGCCGACATGGCCGAGATCGCCAGCAGGCTGGCGACGGCCGCGACCCTGCCGCTGGTGCTCGACTCCACCGAGCCCGAGGTGATCAGGGCCGGCCTCGAGCGGCTCGGCGGCCGGGCCGTGGTCAACTCGGTGAACTACGAGGACGGCGACGGCCCGGACTCGCGGATCGCCAAGGTGATGCCGATCATCAGCGAGCACGGCGCGGCCGTGGTCGCGCTGACGATCGACGAACAGGGCCAGGCCAGGACGGCCGAGTGGAAGACGGCCGTGGCCAGCCGCCTGATCGACGACCTGACCGGCAACTGGGGCATCCGCCAGTGCGACATCATCGTGGACTGCCTGACCTTCCCGATCGGTACCGGACAGGAGGAGACCAGGCGGGACGCGATCGAGACGATCGAGGCGATCCGCGCCGTCAAGCGGCGCTATCCGGACGTGCAGACCACGCTCGGGGTCTCGAACATCTCGTTCGGCCTCAACCCGGCCGCCCGGGCCGTGCTGAACTCGGTCTTCCTGAACGAGTGCGTCAAGGCCGGCCTGGACTCGGCGATCGTGCACGCCGCGCGGATCATGCCGATCGCCCGCATCCCCGCCGACCAGCTGCAGGTCGCGCTCGACCTGGTCTACGACCGCAGGCGGGACGGCTACGACCCGCTGACCAGGCTGCTCGAGCTGTTCGAGGGCGTGGACACGGCCTCGCTAAAGGCCAGCCGGGCGGCCGAGCTGCACGGCCTGCCGCTGTGGGAACGGCTCAAGCGCCGGATCATCGACGGTGAGCGGCTCGGGCTCGAGGCCGACCTCGACGAGGCGCTGCGCCAGCGGCCGGCCCTCGAGATCGTCAACGACGTGCTGCTCGACGGCATGAAGACGGTCGGTGACCTGTTCGGCTCGGGGCAGATGCAGCTGCCGTTCGTGCTCACGTCGGCCGAGGTGATGAAGGCCGCCGTCGGCTACCTCGAGCCGCACATGGAGCGCTCAGGCGAGGCGGGCAAGGGCAAGATCGTCCTCGCCACCGTCAAGGGTGACGTCCATGACATCGGCAAGAATCTCGTCGACATCATCGTCTCCAATAACGGATACGACGTCGTCAATCTCGGCATCAAGCAGCCGATCTCGTCGATCCTGCAGGCGGCGACCGAGCACGACGCCGACGTGATCGGCATGTCCGGGCTGCTGGTCAAGTCGACCGTCGTGATGCGGGACAACCTGGCCGAGCTGAACTCGCGCGGCCTGGCCGGCCGGTGGCCGGTGCTGCTCGGCGGGGCCGCGCTGACCCGCTCCTACGTCGAGCAGGACCTGGCCAGCCTGTTCGACGGTGAGGTCCGGTACGCGCGCGACGCGTTCGAGGGCCTGCGGCTGATGGACGCGCTGATGGCGGTCAAGCGCGGTGAGCCAGGCGCGGCGCTGCCGGCGCTGCGCGAGCGCCGGGTTCGCCGCCGGGCTGGAGCCGGCGACGACGGCCTGGCCGGGGCCGATGGCGGGTCGGCCAGCGCCGGAGCGGGCCAGTCAAACGGGCCACGGCGCGCGCTGGTCCGTTCCGACGTGAGTCTCGACGAGCCCGTGCCGCAGCCGCCTTTCCGCGGCACCAGGGTGGTCAAGGGCATCCCGCTCGCCGACTACGCGAGCTACCTGGACGAGCGCGCGCTGTTCCTCGGCCAGTGGGGCCTCAAGCCGACCAGGGGCGGCACCGGGCCGTCGCACGAGGAGCTGGCCGAGACGCAGGGCCGGCCTCGGCTGCGGATGTGGCTGGAGCGGGCGCAGACCGAGGGCCTGCTGCAGGCGGCCGTCGTGCACGGCTACTTCCCGTGCGTCAGCGAGGGCGACGACCTGGTCGTGCTCGACGACAACGGCGGGGAGCGGGAACGGTTCACGTTCCCGCGCCAGCGCCGGGACCGCCGGCTCTGCCTGGCCGACTTCTTCCGGCCGCGGGACTCGGGCGAGACCGACGTGGTGGCCTTCCAGCTGGTCACCGATCGGCCCGCGGATCAGCGAGGCCACCGGCGAGCTGTTCGCGAAGCACGCCTACCGTGACTACCTGGAGCTGCACGGGCTGTCCGTGCAGCTCGCCGAGGCGCTGGCCGAGTACTGGCACGCGCAGGACCAGGGCCGCGCTCGGCATCAGCGGCGGCGACCCGGACGATCTCGACGGGATCCTGCGGGTCGGCTACCAGGGCTGCCGGTACTCGTTCGGCTACCCGGCGTGCCCCGATCTCGAGGACCGGGCCGAAGGTGATGCGGCTGCTCGAGCCCGAGCGGATCGGCGTCGCGCTGTCCGAGGAGTTCCAGCTCGCACCGGAGCAGTCCACCGACGCGCTGATCGTGCATCACCGCGAGGCGAAGTACTTCAGCACCTGATGGGCCACCCGATGCCGAGCAAGCGTGCCGCGCCCCATCGCCGGCTTCAGGCCGTGCTGTTCGACATGGACGGCCTGCTGGTCGACTCCGAGCCGCTCTGGTTCGAGGTCGAGCACTCGGTCATGTCCAGGCTGGGCGGCGAGTGGACGCAGGACGACCAGCGGGCGCTGGTCGGCGGCTCGCTGCACCGCAGCGTCGACTACCTGCTGAGCCGGGCGGCCGAGCCCGCCCCGCACGATGAGGTGGCCGACTGGCTGATCGACGGGATGGCCGACCTGCTCGCCGAGCGCGAGGTGGCCGTGATGCCGGGCGCCGTCGACCTGCTGGCCGAGGTGACTCGCCGCGGGGATACCGCGGGCGCTGGTGACCTCGTCCGAGCGGATGATCATGGACGCCGTCCTGGCCAGCCTGGCCAGGCATGACATCGCGTTCGACGTGACCGTCTGCGGCGCCGACGTGGCCAGTCCCAAGCCGCACCCCGAGCCGTACCTGCGAGCGGCTGCGCTGATCGGCGCCGACCCGGGGTGCTGCGTGGCGCTGGAAGACTCGCCGTCCGGCGTCGCGTCAGCGCTGGCCGCGGGCTGCGCCGCGATCGCTGTGCCGGGCGTCACGACCGTGCCGCCCCGACCCGGGCTCACCATCGTCAGCTCGCTGGCCGACGTGCACCTGGACCTGCTTGAGTCCCTGGTCATCGGTCCCCGCGAGCCTGTTCTGGGACCCTAGGCGTTCTCCTTGACAAATGCCCGGCTGGCCAGCCACACGCAGACGACGGCCAGACCGACCGAGACCACGATCCCCTCGGCACCGCGCGTTGAAGTAGCTCCCGGCGAACCCGTCCCGCATCGCGGTGATGATGTAGCCGAACGGGGTCACCTGGCCGTGGCCTGCAGCCACTCGGCGCCGAGCATCATCGGCAGCATGATGCCCGACAGCAGCATCAGCGGCACCATGACCATGTTCAGCAGCCGGCGCCAGCACGTCCTCGCTCTTGGCAGCAGGCCGACCGTGTAGCGACCGGACGCCAGGCTGACCGCGACGACGGCGACGAAGGCCAGGCCGATCAGCACGCCCGCCAGCGGCGCGCGCAGGCCGAACGCGAGCCCGGCCAGCACCAGCACGACCGCCTGAACCGTCAGCGTGAGCACGTCCCTGCAGCACGCGGCCGGCCAGCAGCGCCAGCCGGCTGACCGGCGTGACCCTGAACCGCTCGATCACGCCCGACCGCCAGTCCGGCGACGATGGAGAATCCCGACGAACGCCGCGCCGAACAGCCCGAGCTGGATCAGCAGCCCGGGCACGAAGAACGCGTACGAGTTGTCGCGCGGAACGCCGAGCGCCCCGGCTGTCGCGATCCTGGCGAGCAGCGGGCCGAAGAAGGCCAGGTACAGGATCGGCTGGATCAGGCCGATGATGACCCAGGCCGGGTTGCGCAGCGACAGCGGCAGCTGCCGCCGGAAGATCAGCAGCGTGTCGCTGAAGAACGTCAGCATCCCGGCGGGGTAGCTTTCCCCGGCGATCTGGTCCGGTGCGGTCACCGTCGTCGCAGTGGCGGTCACTTCGGCAGGCTCCCTTGTCGGTGCTGTCATATCGAGTCCCGGCCCGCCCCGGCAAGCTGGCCAGCGTCGGCCCGTGCGGCCGGGAGTCGTCGCGGAGCGACCGGCCGGTCAGGGTCAGGAACACGTCGTCCAGCGTCGGCCGGGCCAGCTGGATCGATTCCATCGTGATGCCGTCCGGTCCAGCGCGCGCAGCAGGCCGGGGAGCGCCTCCTCGCCGTGCTCCACCGTCAGCCGGATCGCCCGCCGCTCGGCGGCGATCTCGCGGACGCCGGGGTAGTCCGCCGATGGCCTGCTGCCCTGACCGGGTCGCGCTGACGCGCAGCGTCACCACGTCGCCGGACATCTGGCGCTTCAGCTCGTCGGGCACGCCCTCGGCGATGATCCTGCCGTTGTCGATCACGAGCACCCGGTCGCACAGGGCGTCCGCCTCTTCCAGGTAATGCGTGGTGAGGAAGACCGTCGTGCCGAGTTTCTCGCGCAGCCCGCGGATGTGGTCCCACAGGTTGCTCCGGCTCTGCGGATCAAGGCCCGTGGTCGGCTCGTCGAGGAAGACCAGCCCGCGGCGAGTGGACCAGTCCGAGCGCGATGTCCAGCCGGCGGCGCTGGCCGCCGGACAGTGTCTTGCACAGCCGCGTCCTCCAGGCCGGTCAGCTCCAGCTGGCCGGTCAGCATCGCGGCCCGCTCGGCGGCCTGCGCCGCCGATACCCGGTACACCCGGCCCTGGATCGCCAGCTCCTCGCTGACCAGGCAGTTCGGGTCTGTTCCGCCGGCCGTCATGCCGATCGCCTGCGGCACGTAGCCGATCCGCCTGCGCACTCCGACCGGGTCGCGGAGCAAGTCGGCGCCGGCCACCATGGCGGTGCCGGCCGTCGGCCGCAGCAAGGTCGTCAGCATCCGCAGGGTCGTCGTCTTGCCGGCGCCGTTGGGGCCGAGGAAACCGACGATCTCGCCCGCCTTGACGGTCAGGTCGACCCCGCGCACGGCCGCTACCGTCCGCTTGCGGCTCGTGAAGGTGCGCGCGAGACCCTGAGCCTCGATGATCACTGTTGTCCTCCGCCCGGCATGGCCCATCCCGCACTATCTTACGTACTATCGCGAAATCAGATCAAGTTATATCTCGTCATATCGCTTCCTGGCCACGCCGCCCGCCGGCTAGCGGTCAGATCGCGTAGTCCTTGTCCTTGTCCCTGGCCAGCGCGGCCTCGGGCCAGGCGTCGTCGGCCGGCCCGGCCGCTGCGGGCATGTCCAGTCTCCTGAGCTCGTCCGCCGACGGCAGCGGCGGCGGCGTGCCGCCAAAGGACGGGCAGAGTGCCTGATGAGCGCACCAGTCGCAGAGCTTGCTGGGCCGCGGCCGCCAGTCGCCAGCCGCCCGCGCCCGCTCGATGGCCTGCCACAGGGCGTTGATCTTGCGCTCGGTGGCGAGCAGGTCGGCCTCGTCCGGCGCGTACCGCACGATCTCGCCGTTGCCGAGGTACATCAGCTGAAGCAGCCGGGGAACCGTGCCGCTGGTACGCCACAGCACGAGCGCGTAGAACCTCATCTGGAACAGTGCGCGCGCCTCGAAATCGGCCCGGGGCGCGGTGCCGGTCTTGTAGTCGACGATCCTGACCTCGCCGTTCGCCGAGCGACGTCGAGCCGGTCGATGTAGCCGCGCAGCGCGCAGGCCCGGACGCGAGCTCGGCCTGGCACGTGCAGCTCCCGGTGCGCGGGCTCGAGCCTGGTCGGATCCTCGAGCGTGAAGTAGCGGTCGATCATCGCAGCGGCCTGCTCCAGCCAGGCCGCATGCTCGGCCTCGGTCGGCGAACAGCTCCGCGAGCTCCGGCTCGGCCGCGACCAGGCGGTCCCACTCGGGCGCGATCAGCGCCGCGGCCGCCTGCGGGCTCCGGCCCGCAGCGGGCTCGTCGAACAGCCGCTCGAGTACCGCGTGCACGAGCGTCCCGCGGGCCATCGCCGGGCTGGGCGGCCTCGGGCAGCCGGTCGACGACCCGGAACCGGTAGAGCAGCGGGCAGGTCAGGAAGTCGGCCGCCCGGGACGGCGACAGCGACCAGACCTTCTCGGCCGCCTCCGGCGAAGCGACCGCCGTCGCTGTGCTCGTCGCCGGTTCCGGGCTGATCTGCTCCACACTTGGCAGGGTAGGGGATACTGCCGACACTCCGCCCGTCATTGCCGGGGCGTACCCGGCCATCGCCGGACGAGCATCAGGCCGCCGGACCACGTAGCATCGTGCTCGTGGCAGGACGAAGCACGGCCGGACCAGCGACACGACGAGCCAGCGGCCAGCAGGCGCCTGACCGCCCGCCGCGGCGCGATCCCAAGCTTGGCTTCGATCATCGCCCGGCCGCTCGGCATCCCGGTCTACATCTCGCCGTACTGGTTCCTGATCGCGCCGTGTTCCTGGTCGTGATGTACGCCAACAGCGCTGAGGGCCAATCTCGCCAGCACGCAGAGCCGGCTACCTCGTGGCGGCCGCGTTCGTGCTGCTGCTGTACGTCTCGGTGCTCGTGCACGAGCTCAGCCACTGCGTGGTGGCCCGTGGCTTCGGCCTGCCGGTCCGGCGGATCCTGCTGTATCCGCTCGGCGGCTTCTCCGAGATCGAGCAGGAGCCGCCACGCCCGGCCGGGAGTTCGCTGGTCTCCGGCGCCGGGCCCGCCGCTGTCCCTCGTGCTGGCCGGGATCGGCTACGGCTGGCCATCGAGGTCGTTCCGGCCCGCCGGCATCGCCCGGATGCTGATCGACCAGCTGTTCGTGGCGAACCTGATCGTCGGCGATCTTCAACCTGCTGCCCGGCCTGCCGCTGGACGGCGGCCGGATGCTGCGTGCGGCGCGTCTGGAAGGTTACCGGGCGGCCAGGAACCGGGCCACGATGCCGGCCGCCTGGGCGGGCCGGGTGCTGGCCATCGCCTGCTCGTCGTGCCGCTGAGCCCATCTTCGGGCAGCGCTCGGGCTCGTCTCGATCAGCCTGTACCTGGCTCTGGCTGCTCGTCATCGCCGCTTCATCTGGATCCAGTGCGACCCAGGCGATCCAGGTCGCCCGGATCCGCGAGCGGCTGCCCGCGGTGCAGGCCCGGCGGCTGGCCCGGCATGCCATCCCGCGTATCGGCCAGCCTGCCGCTGGCCGAGGCGGTCAGGCGCGCCGACGAGGCCGGCGCCCGGGCGCTGGTCATCGTGGACCACGAGAACAACGCCGATCGCGATCGTCAACGAGACCGCGGTGCATGGCGACGCCGGAAGCAGCGCAGGCCGTGGATCGAGGTCGGCTCGCTGGCCCGGACGCTCGAGCCCCGACATGGTGCTGTCCGCCGACCTGTCCGGCATGGACCTGATCGAGGCCGTGCGCCAGGCGCCGGCCAGCGAGTACCTGCTGATCGAGCCGTCCGGCGAGGTGTTCGGCGTGCTCGCCACCGCCGATCTCGACCTCGCCTTCGCCGGGGTATGACGCTGAAGGCCGGGCCCGCGCTAGCCTGAGCGGCGTGATCACCAAGCGGCGAGGGCCGTTCGCGCCGGGCGACCAGGTTCAGCTGACCGACCCGAAGGGCCGCAGGCACCGCCTTGTCCTGACGCCGGCGGCCAGTCGTTCCACACCCACCGCGGCTCGATGCGCGCACGACGACCTCATCGGCAGCGACGGACGGCAGCGTGGTCGACCTCGTCCGGCGGCGCGCTCTACGTCGCGCTGCGGCCGCTGCTGGCCGACTTCACGCTGTCCATGCGCGCGGCGCGGCGGTCGTCTACCCGAAGGACGCCGCGCAGATCGTCGGCCTGGCCGACATGTTTCCCGGCGCCCGGGTGCTGGAGGCAGGAGCCGGGTCAGCGGCGCGCTGTCCTGCTGGCTGCTCCGCGCCATCGGCGAGGACGGCCTGCTGGTCTCCTATGAGCGGCGGGCCGACTTCGCCGCGATCGCGCGCGGCAACGTGGAGCGCTACTTCGGCGGCCCGCATCCGGCCTGGCGCCTGATCGTCGGCCTGCCCGCCGACGACGCGCTCCGCCGATCCGGCACCGCCAGCCGATCCGGCACCGCCAGCCGATCCTGTTCCGCATCCGGGCACCCAGGACTTCGACCGGATCGTGCTGGACATGCTCGCGCCCGTGGGAGCTACGTGGCCGGAGCGGCGGACTGGCTCGTCCCCGGCGGCCTGATCTGCTGCTACGTGGCAACGACGACGCAGCTGTCGCGCATGGTGGAGGCGCTGCGCGGGCATGGCGGCTTCGTCGAGCCCGCCGCCTGGGAGTCGCTGCAGCGAGGCTGGCACGTGGAAGGACTCGCGGTCCGGCCCGAGCACCGGATGGTCGGTGCATACCGGTTTCCTCGTGACGGCACGTAGGCTCGCGACCGGGCGTGACCGCGCCGCCGCGGCGACGCCGGCCGGCCAAGGGCGCGCATCAGGACAGACGGCGGAAGCGGCGGTAACGTCGGCGGGGACGGCAAGGACCGCGCGGATAAATCTGCATATAACGGAAACCAGGCACGTGATCAGGCTGGCAGGCTGGACTCGGCGGTCGCTGATGCGTAACGATGCCACCGCGAGACCGGATCGTATCGGCAGAAAAGACAAGTCAGGAGACCGCGGCGAGGTTACGGAATGACCGCGGATAGGTAGGGTCTAGGTAAGTCCGCTCTCAGGAGGGGGTGAGGGGCATGGCCGCTCGTGACGATAGCGCTCGCGCCGGACGCCATGACGACGAAGTCAGGGTCAAGGTGCTCTCCGACGCAGGTCTCTTTCCTTGAGGAGGAGATAGCGGCGCTCCGCAGCAGGCTTGCGGACTCGCCCCGGCAGTCGCGGCTGATCGAGGACCGGCTGGCCCGAGACCGAGGCCAGCCTGGCCAGCGTCAGCGGCCAGAACGAACGGCTGACCGCCACCTTGCGCGAGGCCAGGGATCAGATCGTCGCGCTGAAGGAAGAAGTTGACCGGCTGGCCCAGCCGCCGTCGGGCTTCGGCGTCTTCCTGGGCGCCAATCCGGACGGCACGGCCGACGTGTTCACCGGCGGCCGCAAGATGCGCGTCTCGGTCAGTCCCAGCATCGAGCTCGACGAGCTGCGTCCCGGCCAGGAGCTCGTCCTGAACGAGGCCCTGAACGTCGTCATCGCGCTCGGCTACGAGACGGTCGGCGAAGTCGTCATGCTCAAGGAGCTGCTCGATGGCGGCGACCGCGCCCTCGTCATCTCGCACGCGGACGAGGAGCGGATCGTCCGGCTGGCCGAGCCGCTGCTGGCCGGCACGCTGCGCGCCGGCGACTCGCTGCTGCTCGAGCCGCGGTCCGGCTACGTCTACGAGCGGATACCCAAGGCCGAGGTCGAGGAGCTCATCCTCGAGGAAGTCCCCGACATCACCTACGACGTGATCGGCGGGCTCGGCCCGCAGATCGAGCAGATCAGGGACGCGATCGAGCTGCCCTACCTGCACGCTGACCTGTTCAAGGAGCACCAGCTCCGGCCGCCCAAGGGCGTGCTGCTCTACGGCCCGCCCGGCTGCGGCAAGACGCTGATCGCCAAGGCCGTGGCGAACTCGCTGGCCAAGCAGGTGGCCAGGCGGACCGCGGAGCTGGCCAGCCAGGGCATCGTGGACGAGAAGACCGGCCAGGCGGCCAAGGAGGGCAAGAGCTTCTTCCTCAACATCAAGGGCCCCGAGCTGCTGAACAAGTACGTCGGCGAGACGGAGCGGCACATCAGGCTGGTGTTCCAGCGGGCCCGGGAGAAGGCCAGCGAGGGCATGCCGGTGATCGTGTTCTTCGACGAGATGGACTCGATCTTCCGCACCAGGGGATCGGGCGTGTCGAGCGACGTCGAGAACACCATCGTCCCGCAGCTGCTGAGCGAGATCGACGGCGTGGAGGGCCTCGAGAACGTCATCGTGATCGGCGCGTCCAACCGCGAGGACATGATCGACCCGGCCATCCTGCGGCCAGGCCGCCTGGACGTGAAGATCAAGATCGAGCGGCCGGATGCCGAGGCCGCCCGGGACATCTTCTCCAAGTACGTGGTCTCCGGCCTGCCGCTGCACCCGGACGACATCACCGAGCACGGCGGCTCCGCCGAGTCGACGGTGGCCGAGATGATCCAGCGGGTCGTCGAGCGGATGTACAGCGAGACGCAGGAGAACAGGTTCCTCGAGGTCACCTACGCCAATGGCGACAAGGAAGTGCTGTACTTCAAGGACTTCAACTCCGGCGCGATGATCCAGAACATCGTCGACCGGGCCAAGAAGATGGCGATCAAGGAATTCCTCGAGACCGGCAGGAAGGGCCTGCGGGTCGCGCACCTGCTCTCCGCGTGCGTGGACGAGTTCAGCGAGAACGAGGACCTGCCGAACACCACGAACCCGGACGACTGGGCCAGGATCTCCGGCAAGAAGGGCGAGCGGATCGTCTACATCAGGACCCTGGTCTCCGGCAAGAGCGGGAACGAGGCGGGCCGGTCGATCGACACCGTGGCCAACACCGGCCAGTACCTGTGACGGTCGCCGTCCGGCACTTCCGCTGCGCAGCGACACAGCCGGGTACTCACGTGCTCGGCTGCGGGTTCGCTTGCCGCCCGGCACTACCCTGTGAGTTATGAGCGTTCGCCGGGTGATGGGAATCGAGACCGAGTACGGCATTTCCGTGCCCGGGCAGCCGGGCGCGAACGCCATGGTTACCTCCTCGCAGGTCGTGAACGCCTATCATTCCGCGACCGCCGCCAAGGCCAGGCGGACCCGGTGGGACTTCGAGGAGGAGAACCCGCTCCGCGACGCGCGCGGCTTCGACCTGTCCAGGGACACGGCCGATGCCAGCCAGCTCACGGACGAGGACCTCGGGCTGGCCAATGTCATTCTGACCAATGGCGCCAGGCTCTACGTGGATCACGCGCATCCGGAGTACTCCGGACCTGAGTGCACCGACCCGCTCGCCGCCGTGCTGTGGGACAAGGCGGGGGAGCGGGTGATGGAGGAGGCCGCGGCCCAGGCCACCGCGATTCCCGGGACCGCGCCGATCCAGCTCTACAAGAACAACACCGACAACAAGGGCGCGTCCTACGGCTGTCACGAGAATTACCTGATGAGCCGGGCGACGCCGTTCGCCGAGATCGTCAGGTACCTGACCCCCTTCTTCGTCACCAGGCAGGTCATCTGCGGGGCCGGCCGGGTCGGCCTGGGCGCTGACGGCCGGGAAGACGGCTTCCAGATCAGCCAGCGAGCCGACTTCTTCGAGGTCGAGGTCGGCCTGGAGACCACGCTCAAGCGCCCGATCATCAACACGCGCGACGAGCCGCATGCCGACCCTGAGAAGTACCGCAGGCTGCACGTGATCATCGGCGACGCCAACATGAGCGAGCTGTCCACCTACCTCAAGCTCGGCACCACCGCGCTGGTCCTGTCGATGATCGAGGACAAGTTCCTGACCAGCGACCTGAGCATCGACGGAGCCGTCGCCGAGCTGCGCGCGATATCGCACGACCCGACCTGCCGGCACCTGATCACGATGCGGGACGGCCGGAAGCTCACGGCGATCCAGGTGCAGATGGAGTACCTGGAGCTGGCCCGCAAGTACACCCAGGAGCGGTTCGGCTCTGACGTGGACGAGCTGACCGCCGACGTCCTCGACCGCTGGGAGTCCGCGCTCATCACGCTGGCCGACGATCCGATCAGGCTGGCCGGCGAGCTGGACTGGGTGACGAAGCTGCAGCTGATGGACGGCTACCGGACCCGGGACGGGATCGGCTGGAATCACCCGCGGCTCCAGCTCGTCGACCTGCAGTACTCCGACGTCCGGGCCGACCGGGGCCTGTACAACAAGCTGGTGGCGGCCGGCCGGATGGAGCGGCTGCTGGACGAGCGCGAGGTGCGCCGGGCCGTGACGAACCCGCCCGAGGACACCAGGGCGTACTTCCGCGGCCGCTGCCTGCGGCAGTACCCGGACGCGGTCGCCGCGGCCTCGTGGGACTCGGTGATCTTCGACATCCCCGGCCGCGAGTCACTGCAGCGAGTCCCCACCCTGGAGCCGCTGCGCGGCACGAAGGCGCACGTCGGGGACCTCCTCGACCGCTGCGAGACGGCCGCCGAGCTCGTCACCGCGCTGACCGGCAAGTAGGCCCTGGCCAGAGCGAGCCGGCCGCACGGAATGTCGGAAACGCCGGGCAGGGTTAGTACGAGTGCCGGGTGGCGAGGATAGCTTTAGGCTTCGGCACAACTGGCGGAACACGGAGGTACGCGATGGCGACGAAGGACACCGGGGGTCAGCGGCACACCACTAAGCGGGGGCAGGACGAGGAGGAGGCCGTCGACCAGGGCACCAAGGAGGGCGAGGAGCGCAGGGAGAAGCTGACCGACGACGTCGACGCGATCCTCGACGAGATCGACGAGGTGCTCGAGGAGAATGCCGAGGAGTTCGTCCGCTCCTACGTCCAGAAGGGCGGCCAGTAACCCGGCGGCCGGATATGCCACCGCCGGCGCTGTGGCAGTAGGGTCAGTGGCGTACCTGTGGGCACCAGGAAAGGACTCCCTTGGGCTCGGACTCCAATGCCAGGCTGATGACCGCGAGCTACCTCACCGCGGGAACCTCCTCGTTCAGCGATTTCCTCACCCGGGCGGCGCCTGAGCTGCTGCCGGGCGCAGGCGGGCTGACCGGGTCGAGCAGCGTGGCCAGGGACATTCCGCACGGCACCACGATCGTCGCGGCGGCGTTCAGCGGCGGCGTGGTCATGGCCGGCGACCGGCGAGCGACGGCCGGGAACATGATCGCGCAGCGGGACATCGAGAAGGTGTACCGCAGCGACGAGTTCTCCTGCATCGGCATCTCCGGCGCGGCCGGCATCGGCATCGACCTGGTCCGGCTGTTCCAGGTCGAGCTCGAGCACTACGAGAAGCTCGAGGGGCGGGCACTGTCGCTGGAAGGCAAGGCCAACCGGCTGGCCGGGATGGTCCGCGCCAACCTCGGCGCGGCCATGCAGGGATTCGTCGTCGTGCCGCTCTTCGCCGGTTACGACACTGACGAGGGCGTGGGGCGGATCTTCAGCTACGACCCGACCGGCGGCCGGTACGAGGAGCAGCGCTTCCACTCGATCGGCTCGGGATCGGTCTTCGCCCGCGGCTCGCTGAAGAAGCTGTACGCCGACGGCCTGGAATCGGCCGAGGCGATCATGGCCTGCATGCAGGCCCTGTACGACGCGGCCGACGACGACTCGGCCACCGGCGGTCCCGACATGGCCAGGCGGATCTACCCGATCGTGGTGACCGTGACCGCGGACGGCTACCAGCGGCTGCCGGACGAGGTAACCGGCAGCTACGCGGCGGCCGTGATCGCCGAGCGGTTGACCGATCCAGATGGCCCGCACTCCAGCCCGCAGCCGCCGAGGGCCGCCGAGTAGCCGCCCTGCCCGGCGGCAGCCGTCCGGAGCTCAGCCCGTCCCCGTCCAGCCGACAACTCAAGTAAGGGAAACACCAGCGGTGTCAATGCCGTTCTACGTGTCGCCTGAGCAGGCGATGAAGGACAAGGCGGACTATGCGCGCAAGGGAATCGCGCGCGGTCGCAGCGGCGTCGTGATCCAGTACGACGACGGGATCTTGTTCGTCGCGCCGAACCCGTCACGGGCCCTGCACAAGATCAGCGAGATCTACGACCGGATCGCCTTCGCCGCGGTCGGCCGCTACAACGAGTACGAGGTCCTGCGCAAGGCGGGCGTGCGCTACGCGGACGTGACCGGCTACCAGTACGACCGGCAGGACGTCACGGCGCGCGGGCTCGCGAACTGGTATGCGCAGACGCTCGGAACGATCTTCACCGACAGCCCGAAGCCGTTCGAGGTCGAGATCGTCGTCGCCGAGGTGGCCGAGGCGGCGGCCGAGGACCAGATCTACCGGATCACCTTCGACGGCTCGGTCAACGACGAGCACGGCTACGTCGCGGTGGGCGGCCAGGCCGACGCCATCGCCACCGTGCTCAAGGAGCACTACACGGACGGCCTGACCCTGACTAGTGCGCTCGAGGCCGCCATCGCCGGCCTGGCGGCGCAGGCCAACGGTGACCGGGTCGAGATCACCGGCGGCCAGCTTGAGGTGGCGATACTCGACCGGACCAGGGATCACCGCACCTTCCGCCGGCTGACCGGCGCGCGGCTGGAGGCCCTGCTGACCGAGGCCGGCCAGGACAGCAGCGCCCCGCCGGAGCCAGGCCCGGCAGCGCCTGCCAAGGCCAAGAAGGGCAGCGCGGCCGCCGAGGGCGGCACGAGCCAGGCTAAGCCCGCGGCCGGCGGCGGAGAGCAGGCCAAGCCCGACTCAGCGGAACCCGGTGGCGAGTCAGCCGGCTACGCCGGCCCCGGGCCTGCCCGTGCTGGCCTGGCTAGGCTTCGCTGGCGGCGTCATCCTGCTCGGCTTCACCGCCGCCAGCGTGGTCAAGACGTTCATGATCCCGCGAGCGACCCGCACGCGGCTCAACCGGATCGTCTCCAGGGTCGTCTTCGGCACGTTCCGGCTGCTGACGATCCCGGTCACCGATCTCCGCCGGCGCGAGAACATCCATGCGGTGGCCGCCCCGGCGTTCCTGCTCGGCCTGCTGCTGACCTGGCTGGCCTGCCTGTTCGCCGGCTTCGCGCTGCTCCTGTGGCCCGCCTCCCGGAGCTTCATGCTGGCGCTGCGCGAGTCGGGATCATCCCTGTTCACGCTGGGCTTCGCGCTGCCCGCGGGGCCAGGTCCCGGCGCGATCGTCTTCGTCGCCGCGGCGTCCGGGCTGGCCGTGCTGGCCCTGCTGATCTCCTACCTGCCGCTGCTCTACACGGCGTTCAACCGGCGCGAGACGCAGGTGACCATGCTGGAGGCGCTAGCCGGCGCGCCGCCGTGGGGACCCGAGCTGCTGGCCCGCCAGGCCCTGATCGACAACTCGGCGGCGCTGCCCGGGCTGTACGCCAGGTGGACCGAGCTAGCGGCCGATATCTCGGAGAGCCACATCAACTACCGGACGCTGGTCTACTTCCGCTCGCTCGACCCCGCCACCTCGTGGCTGCTCTCGCTGCTGGCCGTGCTCGATGCCGCCGCCCTGCACCTGGCCCTGAACCCGCTGACCGCGCCGTACGAGGCCCGGCCGCTGCTGCGGGTCGGCTACCTGACGCTGCGCAATCTCGCGGTCAACCTGGCCCTGCCGGTGCCGGACGACCCGGACCCCGGCGACCCGATCGAGCTGACCAGGACCGAGTTCGACGAGGCCGTGCGGTGGCTGCACGACGCGGGCTGGCAGACGGAGCGATCTCCGGACGACGCGTGGCCGCACTTCCACGGCTGGCGGGTCAACTACGAGGCAGCGGCCTACCAGATCGCGCTGCACCTCGACCTGCCGCCCGCGCTCTGGTCAGGCCCCCGCCGGGCAGGCCGGCCGTCCGCCGCCCCGCCCCGCCGCCCCAAGGACCGCCGCCCCGGCCTGGTATTACCCGCCCTCCCCGCCTCGCACCCCAGCCGACTAGCGCCAAGCCGTCGCGCCGGGTTGACAGCGGCTAGCAGCCATCGTTGACTCGACCGCGGCGGGGTATGAACCGGGCCGTTGGTAATGTCGGGCATGCGCGGCGCCGAATGGCGCACCGGCGCACGAGTTCTTGGAGGGGTACGTGGCAGCCGACCTGGCCAGCATTACCGGGATGAACACGCCGACGGGGCTGCTGATCGGCGGCCAGTGGACAACTGGGCGGCCGGCCTGCTGCCGGTACTCGACCCGGCCACCGAGGAGCCGATCGCCGAGGTCGCGAGTGCCACCGCCGAAGACGCGATCGAGGCGGTCACCGCGGCGCACGACGCCCTCCCTGGCTGGGCGGCCACCCCGCCACGGGTTCGCGGCGAGTGCCTGCGGCGCGCCTACGAGCTGATGATCGCCGACACCGAGTCGCTGGCCAAGCTGATGGTGCTGGAGAACGGCAAGGCACTGCGCGACGCCAGAGCCGAGGTCACCTACGCGGCCGAGTTCTTCCGCTGGTTCGCCGAGGAGGCCGTCCGGATCGACGGCATGGTGACCAGGTCGCCGTCGGGAACCAACCGGATCCTCGTCCAGCACCAGCCGGTCGGGGTGTCCGTGCTCGTCACGCCGTGGAACTTCCCGGCCGCGATGGCGACCCGCAAGATCGGGCCCGCGCTGGCGGCCGGCTGCACGGTGGTGCTCAAGCCGGCCAAGGAGACGCCGCTATCGGCGCTGGCGGTCGCCGCCATCCTGGCCGAGGCGGGCGTGCCGGACGGCGTCGTGAACGTGCTGCCCACCACCTCGCCCGGCTCGGTGGTCGGAGCCATGCTGGCCGACCCGAGGGTCCGCAAGCTTTCTTTCACCGGGTCCACCGAGGTCGGCCGGATGCTGCTGCACACGGCGGCCGACACGGTCACCAACTGCTCGATGGAGCTGGGCGGCAACGCGCCGTTCCTGATCCTGCACGATGCCGATGTCGACGCGGCGGTCGAGGGCGCGATGATCGCCAAGATGCGCAACGGCGGTGAGGCGTGCACCGCGGCCAACCGGTTCTACGTGCACGAGTCGGTCGCCGAGGAGTTCTCGCGGAAGTTCGCCGCCCGGCTGAGCGCGCTGAACGTCGGCCCTGGCCTGGACGACGGCACCGACCTCGGGCCGCTGGTCAACGCGGACACCAGGACCAAGGTCGCCACGCTGGTGCAGGAGGCCACCAAGGACGGCAGCCGGGTGGTCACCGGCGGAAGCGCCCCGGACCGCCGCGGGTACTTCTACGCGCCGACCGTGCTCGACGACGTTCCGCCCACCGCCGGGATCCTGAACGAGGAGATCTTCGGCCCGGTCGCCCCGATCGTCAGGTTCACCGACACCGACCAGGCGATCGCCATGGCCAACAGCACCGAGTACGGCCTGGTTTCCTACTTGTACACGGCCGACCTGCGGCGGGCGCTGCAAGTCGCCGAGGCGCTCGAGGCCGGCATGATCGGCATCAACCGCGGCGTGGTCAGCGACCCGGCTGCGCCATTCGGCGGGGTCAAGCAGTCAGGACTCGGCCGCGAAGGCGGGCACGAAGGACTGCTCGAGTTCACCGAGACCAAGTACATCGCCGTGGATTGGTGAGCTGAGCACCCGGTGGACAGGCGAATATTCGGGCTGGAGAACGAGTACGGAGTCACGTGCACGTTCCGCGGGCAGCGTCGGCTCTCTCCTGACGAGGTAGCCAGGTACCTGTTCCGGCGGGTCGTCTCCTGGGGCCGGAGCAGCAACGTCTTCCTGCGGAACGGCGCACGGCTATACCTGGACGTGGGCAGCCACCCGGAGTACGCCACGCCGGAGTGCGACAGCCTGGTCGACCTGGTCACCCACGACAAGGCGGGGGAGCGGATCCTGGAAGGACTGCTCGTCGACGCCGACCGCAGGCTGCGCGAGGAAGGCATCGCCGGGGATATCTACCTGTTCAAGAACAACACCGACTCAGCGGGAAACTCGTACGGCTGCCACGAGAACTACCTCGTGGCCCGGCACGGCGAGTTCGGCCGGCTGGCCGACATCCTGATCCCGTTCCTGGTCACCAGGCAGATCATCTGCGGCGCCGGGAAGGTGCTGCAGACGCCCCGCGGAGCGGTCTACTGCGTCAGCCAGCGCGCCGAGCACATCTGGGAGGGCGTGTCCTCGGCGACGACCAGGTCACGGCCGATCATCAACACCCGCGACGAGCCGCACGCCGACGCCGAGCGGTTCAGGCGGCTGCATGTCATCGTCGGCGACTCGAACATGAGCGAGACCACGATGCTGCTCAAGGTCGGGGCGACCGACCTCGTGCTGCGGATGGTCGAGGCCGGCACGGTGATGCGCGACCTGACGCTGGAGAACCCGATCCGGGCGATCAGGGACGTCAGCCACGACATGACCGGGCGCAGGAAGATCCGGCTGGCCAGCGGCCGCGAGATGAGCGCACTGGAGATCCAGCACGAGTACCTCGCCAAGGCCAGGTCGTTCGTCGACGGGCGCGGTGCCGACAAGACCACCGAGCGGGTGCTCGAGCTGTGGGAGCGCTCGGTCAGGGCGGTCGAGACCGGCAACCTCGACCTGATCGCGCGCGACATCGACTGGGTGACGAAGTACCAGCTCATCGAGCGCTACCGGGCCAAGCACGACCTGCCGCTCGCCTCGCCCCGGGTCGCGCAGCTCGACCTCGCGTATCACGACGTGCACCGCAGCCGCGGCCTGTACTACCTGCTCCAGGGCCGCGGCGCGGTCGAGCGGGTCTGCAGCGACCTGGCCATCTTCGAGGCCAAGTCGGTCCCGCCGCAGACCACGCGGGCCCGGCTGCGCGGCGACTTCATCAGGCGCGCGCAGGAGCGGCGCCGGGACTTCACGGTCGATTGGGTGCACCTCAAGCTGAACGACCAGGCGCAGCGGACCGTGCTGTGCAAGGACCCGTTCCGGTCGGTGGACGAGCGGGTCGAGAAGCTGATCGCCGGCATGTAGCCCGGACCGCCACGACGGACAAGCCGGGCAAGCCGTCGCGGCATTACTGATCGTCATTCATCGGCTGCTTAACGTCGCTAGAGTCAGTGGAGCCGTCGGCATCGACGAAGCGGAGGTCGGTCCGCCGTTGCCGATGGCAACTGCCAGCGGGGAGCCGGGGGGAACCTTCGTGACAGGCCGGGGTCAAAGCGGTCGTTTCGCGTGTGATGTTGTAATTGTCGGAGGCTGCGGCCACGCCGGCCTGCCGCTCGCGGTCGCCTTCGCCGACCGCGGCGCGCGGGTGGCGATCTACGACGTCAGCGACCACGCCATCGAGTCGGTGAACGCCGGGCGGCTGCCATTCCAGGAGCCGGCGGCCGAGCTTCCGCTGCGCCGGGCGGTCACCGCCGGACAGCTGGTGGCCTCGGCTGATCCGGCCATCGTCGGCGCTGCCGAGCACGTCATCGTGGTCATCAGCGGGCTGGACGAGCACGCGGGCCAGCGGCCGGGCTCGATCCGCGCCGCGCTCGCTGAGTGCTCGGGCAAGTTCCGCGACGGGCAGATCCTGATCCTGCGCAGCACGGTCACGCCCGGCACGACGGCGATCGCGGAGAAGCTGGTCGCCAGCCTCGGCATCGACATGGACGTGGCCTTCTGCCCGGAGCGGATCGCCGAGGGCCAGGCGATGACCGAGCTGCACGAGTTGCCGCAGATCGTGGCCAGCCGGTCCGCCAGCGGCCTGGAGCGGGCCAGCAGGCTGTTCTCCATGCTGACCCCCGAGCTCATCCCGATGGCCGTCGAGGAGGCTGAGCTCGCCAAGCTGTTCACCAATGCCTGGCGGTACATCAGGTTCGCGGCCGCCAATCAGTTCTACATGATCGCCACCGACCTCGGGCTCGACTACGAGCGGATCCGCCGCGGCGTAGTACGCGATTACCCGCGAGCCGCTGACCTGGCCCCAGCCGGATTCACGGCCGGCCCGTGCCTGCTCAAGGACACGGCGGGCCTGGCGCGGGCCTACGCTGGCTTCACGCTCGGCCGGGCCGCCATCGCCGTGAACCAAGGCCTGCCCGGCTTCCTGATCAGCAGGCTCGAGCTGCGCTACGACCTGCAGGCGATGACCGTCGGGGTGCTCGGGATGGCGTTCAAGGGCGGCTCCGACGACCCCCGGTCAAGCCTGGCCTATCTGCTGGCCGACCTGCTCGCGGCCAAGGCGCGCCAGGTGCTGTGCACCGACCCCCTGATCAGCGGCGACCCCGACCTGCTGCCGCTCGAGCACGTGCTGGACACGGCCGACCTGCTGGTCATAGGCGCACCTCATCCGCACTACCGCGACCTGCAGACCGACAAGCCGGTCGTCGATATCTGGAATCTCTTGCATCAAGGAGTACTGACATGACGCTGTCCCCCAGCCCCCCGCGGATCTCGGTCGTCATCCCGGCCCGCGACGAGGCCGCGCGGATCGGCCGGGCGCTCAGCCGGATCTTCGCCTCGGTCCGGTCATCGTGCGAGGTCATTGTCGTCGTCGACACCGACGAGGACCCGACCTGGCAGGAGGTGCAGGCCTGGGCCGCCGTGGAGCCGAGGCTGCGGTGCCTGGTCGGCGAGTACGGGCCAGGACCGGCGAACGCGATCAGGTTCGGGATCGATCAGGCCCGAGCGGGCGTCGCCGTCGTGACGATGGCCGACAACAGCGACGACCCGCGGCAGATCGAGCAGCTCGCCGCGCTGGTGGAGGGCGGCGCCGCCGTGGCCGCCGCGTCCCGGTACTCGCCAGGCGGCAGCCAGATCGGCGGGCCCATCGGCAAGAGCCTGCTGTCCCGGCTGGCGGGGCGGTCGCTGCGGCTGCTCGCTCGGGCCGGCACCAGGGATGCCACCAACTCGTTCAAGGCCTACTCGACGGCCTTTATCAGGGAGGTCGGGATCGACTCGCGCCAGGGCTTCGCGATCGGGATCGAGCTCACCGCCAAGGCCAGGCGGCTGCGCCGGGAAGTAGCCGAGATCCCGACCATCTGGCTTGACCGCGAGGACGGCAAGTCAGGATTCCGCGTGCTGGCGTGGATGCCGGCCTACCTGCGCTGGTACCTGTTCTGCTTCGGCCGGCGGCTGACCTCCGGCGAGCTCACGGCGCGCTGCGCTCGCCGCGCGCGGCCAGCACCCGTCCCGCCGGCCTGCGACCCGACTCCGCTGGCGCCCAGGCAGACGCGCACCAGCGAGTGGGCCGCGTGGCACATCATCGCGGCACAGGACGACCTGGCCGCGGTGGCCCGGTCGCAGGGGAAGTCGCCGGCCAGGGGCGACGCGGAGCCAGCGGGAGCGGCACAGTCGCGGGGAGCGGCGTGACCGGTCGGGTCCTCGTCACCGGCGCGGCCGGGTTCATCGGCGGCTACGTCGTCGCCGAGCTGCTCGGCCGCGGCTACCAGGTCGTCGGCCTCGACGATCTGTCCAAGTACGGCGAGCTGCCGACGGTCGGCGCCGGCCGGCCCGGATACCGGTTCGTCCGCGGTGACGCGCGCGATGCCGGGCTGGTCGCCGAGCTGCTGGCCGGCTGCGAGCACTTGATCGCGGCCGCGGCGAGGGTCGGCGGCATCGGCTACTTCCATGCCTATCCGTACGACCTGCTGGCCGCCAACGAGCGGATCACCGCCGCGGCCTGTGACGCGGCCATCGCCGCCCACCGGGACGGAGCGCTGCGCAAGGTCACTTTCCTGTCCTCATCGATGGTGTACGAGAACGCCGACTGCTTCCCCTCCCGCGAGGGCCAGCAGCTCAGGGTCCCGCCGCCGGCCACCGCCTACGGCTTCCAGAAGCTCGCGGTCGAGTACTTCGCCAGGGCGGCCTCGCAGCAGCACGGGCTGCCGTTCACGATCGTCCGGCCGTTCAACTGCGTCGGTGTCGGGGAGACCAGGTCGGCGCTTGACCACCGGGCCGGGCCAGGCGAGGTCAGGCTGGCCAGCAGCCACGTCGTCCCTGACCTGGTCCACCGGGTGCTGACCGGCCAGGACCCGCTGCGCCTGCTGGGCTCCGGCGACCAGGTGCGGCACTACACCTACGGCGGCGACCTGGCCAGGGGCATCGTGACGGCGATGGAGCATCCCGCCGCGACCGGCGAGGACTTCAACCTGTCCGCCGATCGGGGCACGACCGTGACCGAGCTTGCGACCCTGATCTGGCACAAGATCAACGGGCCCGACTCGCCGCCCAGGCTGGCCTATGAGCAGCCCTACCCCGGCGATGTGCAGCGCCGTGAGCCCGATACCTCGAAAGCGAAGCGGCTGCTCGGCTTCACGGCCACGACGACCCTCGACCAGATGCTCGACGAGGTCATCGCCTGGGTGCGGGAGGCGATCCGGGCGGGGCTGATGTGACCGCGCAGCGAACTCCGGCCCGCCGCAGGTTCACCCGGCGGCCGCTGAACCGCCGCTCCGGTCAGCTCACGCCGGGTCCAGCTGAGCAGAGCTCAGCCGAGCAGAGCCCAGCCGAGCAGAGCCCAGCCGAGCAGGACCCGGATGAGCAGGTCCAGGCCGGGCGCAAGCCAGCCGGGCCGGACCCGGCTGAGCCGCCGCCCGCTGGCACCGGTCCGGCCGCGCGCACGGTCGCGGCATCCAGCCCGCCGGCGGCCAGGCTGCCGGCCGTCCCGATCGGGCTGACCGCGGCCGCCATCCTGGTCATCTCGGCGCCCAGGCTGCTGCTACGCCGGCGGCGGGCGCCCCGCGTGCGCGCGGACCCGCTACGCCTGCCCAGGCTGCGGCTGGCCACCGTCGGCGCGGCCACGACCTGGTCCGTAGCCGCCGCCACGCTGTTCGTCATCTACCTGCACGTCGCCCGCACGTCCGCCGTGACGTCCGACGGGGCGTCCAACGCCCTGCAGGCGTGGGACATGCTGCACGGCAACCCGCTGCTGCGCGGCTGGCAGCTGTCCGACGTGTCGTTCTACCCGACCGAGCTGGTGCAGTACGCGGCGATCGAGCGGCTGCGCGGGCTCACCCCCGACGTGGTGCCGATCGCCAGCGCGATGACTTACACGCTGCTGGCGCTGCTGGCCGCGCTGCTGGCCAAGGGACGCGCTACCGGCCGGGACGCGATCGTCCGCTGCGTGCTCGCCGCTGGCGTCATGCTGGCGCCTCAGCTCGGCGACGGAATCTACGTGCTGATGGGGTCGCCCGACCATATCGGCAGCACGGTGCCGGTCATGGTGACGTTCCTGCTGCTCGACCGGGCGCCACGACGCTGGTACACGGCGCTTGCGGCCGGCCTGATCCTGGCCGTGGGGCTGACGGCCGACGGCATCGTGCTCTACACCGGGATCATGCCGGTGCTCGCGATCTGCGCCGTGCGGACCTACCGGTCCAGATTCCAGCTGAAACGGCGATGGCGCGCATCGAGCTTCGAGCTGACCCTGGCCGCGGCCACGGCGCCGGCCAGCTGGCTGGCCCGGGCCGCGCTGGCGCTGATTGCCCGGCACGGCGGCTTCCGGGTCTGGCCGGTCTCGCCGCTGCTGGCCTCGCCCAGCGATCTGGGCCGGTCGCTGGCGGTCACCGGCCGCGGCCTGCTGCTGCTCTTCGGAGCCAACTTCTTCGGCCATCCCGCTGGGTTCGTCGCGGCGCTGGCCTTCGCGCACCTGATCGGGCTCGGCCTGGCCGCCTGGGCGACCTGTGCGACCGTCAGGCGGCTGGGCCGGGCCGATCTCGCCGCCGCGCTGCTGGCCGCCGGGATCGTTCTCACGCTGACCGCGTACCTGCTCAGCACGCGGGCCAACGACCTGGCCAGCACCAGGGACATCACCGCCGTGCTGCCGTTCGGCGCCGCCCTCGCCGGCCGCGCGCTCGCTGGCCGGCTGGCCAGCGCGCGGCTGGTGCCTGCCCTGGCCCTGGTGCTCGCCTGCTACCTGATCAGCCTGGGACGCGTGGTCACCCAGCCACCGGCGGAGCCGGAGAGCGCCGGGCTGGGCTCCTGGCTGGCCGCGCGTCACCTGACCTACGGACTGGCCGGCTACTGGAACGCCAACGTCACCACCCTGGACACCGCGGGACGGGTCAGGCTGCGCTCGGTGCTCGCCAACGGCACGCACATCACCAGCGACTACTGGGAGGTCAAGTCCGGCTGGTTCGACCCGGCAGCGAGCTATGCCAACTTCATCGTGCTCGTCCCGAGTCCGCCGGGATTCAAGCGATATCCGACGGTGGCTTCGGTGCGGCGCACGTTCGGCCCGCCATTGCGGATTTACTACGTGAATAGTTACACAATTGTGGTCTGGAATAAGAACCTGCTTGATGACGTGGTTCGCGGCCATCCATTGCCGCCGCGTACCAATTCGGGAACACCGCCGCCCACCCCGCTTCCGGCGCCGCCCGGCGAGTGACGGGCGGTGCAGCCTGCGCAGGCCGGTAGGCTGACCGAACTCCGATCTCAACTCAAAGGAAATTCATGCGACGCCTGACCGCTGCGCTACTCGCCCCGCTGGCCGTGACCGCGGCACTGGCCGGCTGCTCATCCTCGCCCTCGCCGGCAACGGGCAGCACTAACCAGTCGGTCAAGGTCACCGGGACCGCGGGCAAGGCACCGACGGTGCATATCCCGGCGCAGCAGGCGGATAGCGGCCTGGTGACCAAGACCGTGATCCAGGGGCATGGCCCGAAGGTCACTGCCAGCGACACCTACCTCGCGAACTTCGACGTCTACCTGTGGCGCGGCAAGACCAGCAAGCTGCTCTACTCCAGCTTCACCGCCACGCCGCAGGTCCTGCCCGTCACGATGGGCCTGACCGGCCTGCAGCAGGCCGTCACCGGGGAGCGGGTCGGCAGCCGCGTGCTCGCCGTGCTGCCGCCGAAGTACGGCTACGGAACGCAGGGCAACTCCCAGATCGGCGTCAAGCCCACCGACACCCTGGTCTGGGTCGTCGACGTGCTGCACGCGTTCCCGCCGGGCGTGAGCGCGTCGGGCCAGCACGTCAGCAACGGCGGCGGCAGCCTGCCGACCGTGTCGACCGCGACCGGCGGTAGCCCGCAGGTGCAGGTCCCGAAGTCGGCGCCGCCGAGCAAGCTGGTCGTCAAGACCCTCATCAAGGGAACCGGCGCGCCGATCAAGGCGGACCAGTCGATCGTGGCCCGGTATCAGCTGGCGCTGTGGCGAACCGGCAAGGTAATCAACAGCGACTGGCCGTCATCGACGCAGCCGACCGCACCGCCGAGCGTGTTCACCCTCGGCAAGCTGATCCCGGCCTGGAACACCGGCCTGGTCGGCGTTCCGGTCGGCAGCAGGGTCCTGATGGTGGTGCCGCCGGCCGAGGGCTACGGCACGAAGGGCAGCCCCCAGGCGGGCATCAAGGGCACCGACACGCTGGTCTTCGTGATCGACGTCCTGGCCACCACCTGAGCCAGCCGCAGTCCGCTGCCGCGGCCAGATGAATGTGCCATCCATCCGTCTGACAGGCGATGGATGGCACATTCACTCGGACGGGGTTGTGCGACAACCCGGTCAGACGGGCACGAAGGCGGCGGCATGTCGGCCGGCTGCCGCGGCGGCGAGGAAGTAGGCCAGGTCCGCATCGAGGCCGCGACCCATCGTGGACAGCGGCACCGGGCAGCCGGCCAGTACCTCGCGCAGGCCGTCCACACCGACCCGGACCAGGGTGTGCCGGGACGCGAGGGGACCGGCCGCGGCGGCGATCTCGGCGCCGAAGTCGCCGGGCAGGTCGGGTACCACCACGTCCGCCCTGGCCAGGGCCACCCGCCCGTACGCGGTCAGGCTGTGATGCGAGATGCCGCGGTGCCGTTCCCGCGGGTCGGCGTCGCTGATCCGCAGCGAGGCCACCGGGTGGCCGCCGAGCACGGCCACGGCGTTGACTGCCTCGCCAGCCGCGACGCCCGAGAACCCCCATCTGGTACCGGTGCCGAGGTTCCCCGGGCCCTGCGAGACGACGACGAGCTCAGCGCCGAGCACGTGCCTGGCCGCGAGCAGGCCGCTGTGCAGGGTGACGGCCTCCAGGTCGCCGCCGAACGCCTGACCGACCGTGACCGTGCCCGCCAGCCAGCCGATGTCCCGCAGCGCCGCGGCGGTCCGGGAGAACCAGATCGGCAGCGCGCCGCCGTCCAGCATCACGTAGACGACGCGACCTACCTCGGTGCGCTCCGTGCCGGGGGCTGAGTTTTCCGTGCCGGGGGCTGAGTTTTCCGTGCCGGGGGCTGATCCGTGCGGCTGGTTCCGTGCCGGGGGCTGGGCCTTCCGTGCCGGGGGCTGGGCCTTCCGTGCCGGGACCTGGCTGCCCGCCGGGGCCGGCCAGCGCGGCCCGTTGCGCAAAATAGGCGGCCAGCACGGCGGGCAGTGCCGAGTGCAGGTCGGCGACCACGACCGGGATGCCGTCCAGGCTGTCGGCCTCGCGCAGGAGCTCGTGGTACGCCGAGCCCTGCTCGTCGGCGCCGAGCACGGTGGCCTGCAGCGGGGTGTACCGGGCCTTGACCAGGTGCCCAGGTTCGGCTGAGTCCGGCGGGAGCCGGTCCGGGAGGGCGACGACCAGCGCGTAACCGCCCGTCCCGAGGCCAAGGTCGAGCGCGCCGGTGTTGAGCAGTGCCGTGTCGCCGATCTCCGGCTGACCGGTCAGCCTGGGGTAGGCCAGCGCCCGGACCGGGACGCCGGCCACCGACACCTCAAGCTCGGCGGCGCCCGGCCACTGTCTCCTGAGCGCCGTCACCACGCCGCGCCGCCACCTGATCACTGTGGCAGGCTAACCGCAGCGAAGGCCGGAACGGGCCACAATCCGGCGCGTCGTCGCTCGAACGCGTTATCGTCAAGCGGAGACCAGCAGTGCGGGCTAGGGGTGGCGATGTCGAAGCAGAAAACGGAGCGTCTGCTCAGCCTGGTCGTCTGCCTGCTCTCCGCGCGCCGGTACCTGTCTGCGGGGCAGATCCGCGACGCCGTGCCCGGTTACCCGGAGACGTTCGACGCGTTCAAGCGGATGTTCGAACGGGACAAGGACGAACTGCGCGAGCTCGGCATCCCGCTGGAGACGGGTACGAACGGGACCGACGAGGAAGTCGGGTACCGGATCTCGCGGCAGGCCTACGAGCTGCCCGAGATCAGGCTCGAGCCCGACGAGGCGGCCGTGCTCGGCCTGGCCGCCCGGGTCTGGCGCCAGGCCGAGCTGGCCGGAGCCGCGGCTGGCGGGCTGCTGAAGCTGCGGGCGGCGGGGATCGACGCCGAGGAGACGACCCAGCCGGGGATCGAGCCGCGGCTGCAGACCGGGGAGGCGGCGTTCCTGCCGCTCTGGCAGGCGGTCAGGGACCGGCGGCCGGTGGCGTTCGACTATCAGGCCGCGGGCCGCGCGGCCGCGCAGCGCAGGAACCTGGAGCCGTGGGGCGTGGTGAACAGGTACGGCCGCTGGTACGTCGCCGGCTTCGACCGGGACCGGGGCGAGGAGCGGGTGTTCAGGCTCAGCCGGATCGACGGTCAGGTCAGCTTTACCGGGCCGCCCGGCTCGGTGACTGTCCCGGACGGCATCGACGTCCACAAGACGGTGCAGGATACCGGCGGCGCACCGCCGTCGGTCAGGACTGCCGTACTGCGGATCCGGGCCGGCTCCGGTTACGGACTGCGCCGCCGGGCGACCGCGGACCGGGCGACCCCAGATTCGGCCAGCCCAGACTCGGCCAGCCCAGACTCGGCCAGCCCAGACTCGGCCGAGCTGCCGAGCTGGCGGGCTCGGACCGGCCGGGCGAGGACGGCTGGGACCTGGTCGAGGCGCCGTTCTCCGATGCCGGCTGGTACGCGGATTACATCGCGTCATTCGGCGCCGACGTCGTCGTCCTCGAGCCGGTCGACCTGCGCGAGGCGGTCATCCGCAGGCTGAAGGGAGCGCTGGCATGAGCCCGCGATCGGGCCGCGCCGCCGGGCCGGGGCGCCCGGCCAGGTCAGGCACGGCAACCGACCGGCTGCAGCGGCTGCTGGCGCTGGTGCCCTATGTGGTCAGCCGCGAGGTCGTCGGGCTGGCCGAGACCGCAGCCGCCTTCGGGGTCAGCGAGAACGAACTCGTCGATGACCTGAACATGCTCTGGTGCGTCGAGCTCCGGTCACCCGATCCTTACTGCCCGATCGACCTGTCCTACGAGGGCGGCGAGATCATGGTCAGCCAGGCGGAGTCGATGGACCGGCCGCTGCGCCTCGGCACGGACGAGGCGAGCGCCTTGCTGATCGGGCTGCGGATCCTGGCCGAGCTGCCCGGGCCGCAGGACCGCTCGGCGCTGCGCCGGACCATCGCCAAGCTGGAGGCGGCGGCCGGCGAGGCTGCCGCCGCCAGCGCGCAGGTCGCCGTGCACATGGACGGCCGCGCGCCGGCCGACGTGCAGGCCCAGGTGGCCGATGCCATGCGCCGGGGCCGGCGGCTGCATCTGTCCTACTACGTCCCCGGCCGGGACGAGGCGACCGAGCGGGACGTGGACCCGATGCGGGTTCTGCTCGTGGAGGGGCGGACCTACCTGGAGGCCTGGTGCCGCAGCGCCGAGGCGGTCCGGCTGTTCCGGCTCGACCGGGTACTCGGGCTGACCGTGCTCGACGTCGCGGCCGAGGTTCCGGCGCAGGCCAAGCAGGTCGACGTGGACTCCGGGCTGTTCCGGCCGTCGGCGCAGGACGTGCGGGTCGAGCTCGAGCTGACCCAGGCCGGACGCTGGGTCGCCGATTACTATCCGACCGAGGAGGTCACGGACACGGGCGACGGACGGCTCCGGGTGGCGCTCCGGACGCCGGATACCCGGTGGGTCAGGCGGCTGGCGCTGCGGCTCGGCGAGGACGGGCGGGTGGTCGCCCCGGCCGAACTGGCCGTCCAGGTCGAGGAGGACGCCACCGCGGCGCTCGCGCAGTACGCCTGATGAATCAGGATTCTCCGGTAGCGCATGTAGAATACGGTGCGGGCAAGCCGGCGGCTGGTCGGCAACGAACTAAAGCTGACTGACGCAGGTAAGCCTCCCGACTGGATTGGGGACCACCATGTTCGATCCCAGTGCACCGCACATCATCATCCTGCTCGTGGTGGTGCTGCTGCTGTTCGGCTCGACCAGGCTGCCTGGGGCCGCTCAGGCGCTCGGCAAGTCGATGCATATCTTCAAGCGGTCGGTCAAGGGCCTGGACGACGACGACAAGCTGCCCGACAGCGGACCAGGCAACCAGGCCACCTATGTCCCGCCGCCGCCGCAGCAGCTGCCGAGCCCGCCGCCCGGCCAGTCGCAGCAGGCTCAGATCGACGCCCTCCAGCGGCAGCTCAGCGACCTGCAGAAGCAGTCAGCAGGCAGTGACGCCCAGCAGACCGGCGCGGCCGGGCAGCAGCACGACACCCGGTCTTACTAAGCCAAGGGACGGTGATGTCCGCTCACCAGGACAGCCCCGCCACGGTGAACGGCTCGGCGCCCGGCGATAACGCGCGCAAGCGCCGCATGCCCCGCGGCCGCAGGGTCGTCAATCCCGAAGCGCGGATGCCGCTCATGGAGCACATCCGCGAGCTGCGCAACCGCGTCCTCAAGGCCGTGCTCGCGGTGACGGTCGCGTCGATCGCGGGCTGGTATTTCGAGCCACCCGTCTTCAGGTTCATCACGCATCCGTACTGCAAGCTGCCCGCCCGGGTCCGCAACGGCGTGCAGCCAGGAGTCCCGGCCTCGGTGCAGGCGCACGAGCCCTGCCGCCTGATCGTGACCGGCTTGTTCGACTACTTCTTCCTGCACCTGAAGCTGGCCATCGCGATCGGCATCATCATCTCCGCCCCGTACTGGCTGTACCAGCTGTGGGCCTTCATCGCACCGGGGCTGCACCGCCGGGAGCGGCGCTGGACGTACCTGTTCGCCGCGGCCGTGTTCCCCCTCTTCGCGATCGGCGGCACCATCGCCTACTTCGCGATGACCAAGGGACTGCATTTCCTGCTCGGCCAGCTGCCGGCGAACGTCGCCCCGTTCATCAGCGTCACGTCCTACATCGGCTATGCGCTCGCGATGCTGCTGATCTTCGGGCTCACGTTCGAGATCCCGCTGGTCATGGTGCTGCTCAACCTGGCCGGGGTGCTGACCCACCAGCGGTTCGTCAAGTGGCGGCGCATGATCATCTTCGCCGTGTTCGCGTTCGCCGCGGTCGCCACGCCGAGTCCCGACCCGATCAGCATGCTGCTGCTGGCTGTGCCCTGCGTGCTGCTCGTCGAGGGGGCCGAGATCTTCGCCTGGGCCAACGACCGGCGCCGGGCCCGGCGCGGGACGCTCTATCCCGGCCTGACGCCCGAGGAGATCAGCGAGTACGGGCTCGACACCGAACCCGCGGTCACTTCCGACTACGACGACATCGAAGCCGGCCGCTAGGCGCGCATCCGAGCGACCGGACGGGGCATCTGGGCGGCTCTGAGAGCTATGCCGCCGTCCGGCCACCGTCGATGGCCCTTAGCCTTGATCACATGAGCAAGCCGGGAAGCCCTGCCAGCCCTGACAGCCCAGAGCAGTCCCCGCAGCCCTGAGAGCCCGCACAGCCCGGCCAGCCCGAGCCCGGCCAGCCCGGCCGAGCGGTATGCCGCCCATATGCGCAGCAGGACAGCCGACGACGGCGGCCTGACGGCGTTCCAGGCGCTCTACGACTTCGAGTTCGACGACTACCAGGTCGCGGCCTGCCGTGCCCTGGCGGACGGGCATGGCGTGCTGCTGGCCGCGCCGACCGGGTCGGGGAAGACCGTGGTCGGCGAGTTCGCCGTGCACCTGGCGCTGGCCCAGGGCCGCAAGTGCTTCTACACCACGCCGATCAAGGCGCTGTCCAACCAGAAGTACAACGACCTGGTCAGGCGCTACTCGGCAGCCAAGGTCGGCCTGCTGACCGGCGACAACAGCATCAACGGCGAGGCGCCGGTGGTGATCATGACCACCGAGGTGCTGCGGAACATGCTCTACGCCGGGTCACCGACCCTGGCCGGCCTGAGCCACGTGGTGCTCGACGAGGTGCATTACCTGGCCGACCGGTTCCGCGGCGCGGTCTGGGAGGAGGTGATCATCCACCTGCCCGAGTCGGTCGCGCTCACCGCGCTGTCCGCGACGGTCAGCAACGCCGAGGAGTTCGGCGACTGGCTGGCCTCCGTCCGGGGCGGCACGACCGTGATCGTCGACGAGCACCGGCCGGTGCCGCTGTGGCAGCACATGATGGTCGGCAGCCGGCTGTACGACCTGTTCGCCGGGCCACTCGCCCATGGCGGTGCGGAAGATCCGCACCCGCCCCAGCAGCCGCAGGTCAATCAGGAGCTGATCAGGGTCGCCCAGCGAGATGCCCTGACCTACCGCGGGGCAGGCTCGCGGTCCGGCCGGTCCTCGCCGGCCGGGCGCGGCCGCGGGCCAGGGCCGCGCGGCGGCCGGATGGCCGGAGCGCGGACGGTCGGAGGGCGGAGCGCGGGGGGCCGGGGAGCGGGCAGCCGGCCGGGCGCGCCCAGGTTCGCCCCGCCGCGCCGGGCCGACGTGATCAGCCGGCTGGACCGGGCGGCGCTGCTGCCCGCGATCACGTTCATCTTCAGCCGGGCCGGCTGCGACGCCGCCGTCCAGCAGTGCCTGGCCGCGAACCTGCGGCTGACCACGGCCGAGGAGGCGCAGCAGATCGCCGCCATCGTCGCCGAGCGCACCGCCGAGATCCCGTCGCAGGACCTGCCCGTGCTCGGTTACGACGACTGGCTGGCGGGCCTCGTGCGCGGGATCGCGGCCCATCACGCCGGCCAGCTTCCGGCGTTCAAGGAAGTCGTCGAGGAACTGTTCGCCGCGGGCCTGATCCGCGCCGTCTTCGCGACCGAGACGCTGGCGCTCGGCATCAACATGCCGGCCAGGACGGTCGTGGTGGAAAAGCTCGACAAGTGGAACGGCGAGACCCACGCCGCGCTGACGGCGGGGGAGTACACGCAGCTCACCGGCCGGGCCGGGCGGCGCGGCATCGACGTCGAGGGGCACGCGGTCGTGCTGTGGCAGCCGGGCATCGACCCGGTCGCCGTGGCCGGACTGGCCGGGACGAGGACCTATCCGCTCAACTCGAGCTTCCAGCCGTCGTACAACATGGCGGTCAACCTGGTCGGCCAGGTCGGGCATGACCGGGCGTCCCGGCTGCTGGAGTCCTCGTTCGCGCAGTTCCAGGCGGACCGGGCGGTAGTCGGCATCACCCGGCAGGCCCGCCGGATCAGGGACTCGATGGAGGGGCTGGCGGCGAGTTGCGACCGGGGTGATTTTGCCGAGTACGCGAGGATGCGCTCGGAACTGTCCCAGCGCGAGAAGGAGCTGTCCAAGGACCGGTCGGTGACGCGCCGGACCGCCGTTCTCGAATCACTCGCGAGTCTCGGCCGCGGTGACATCATCGTGGTCCCCGGCGGCCGCCGGGCCGGGACGGCCGTGGTTCTCGAGCCTGCCGCCAACCCGGCGGCGCCGATCGTGCCCGTGCTGACCGAGCACCGGCAGCTCAGGCGGCTCTCGGCCGCCGACTGCACCGACCCGGTCGTGCCGGTCGAGCGGATGCCGATTCCCGGCCGGTTCAGCCCGCGCTCGCCACAGCATCGCAAGGACCTCGCCTCCTCGATGCGGAACAAGCTCGCGAGCGTCGATCCCGGCGAGCTGCGCCGGGCGGCCAGGGCCGGGAAGACTGGCGGTGGCGGCGAGGCCGAGTCCGCCGTCGCTGATCTCCGGCGCCGGCTGCGCGAGCACCCCTGCCACGCCTGCCCGGACTCGGAGGTGCACGCCCGGCAGTCGGAGAAATTCCTGCGGCTGGAAAAGGAGGCGGTCGCGCTCGACCGGCGGGTGGCCGGGCGGGCACACGTGATCGCCAGGACCTTCGACCGGGTCTGCGCGGTACTCGCCCAGCTGGGTTACCTGGAGGGTGACAAGGTCACCGCCGACGGCCGGATGCTGGCCGGAATCTACTCCGAGCTCGACCTGCTGACCGCCGAGTGCCTGCGCCGCGGGATCTGGGACGAGCTGAACCCGGCCGAGCTGGCCGCCAGCGTGTCGGCGCTGACCTTCGAGGCGCGGCGGCCCGATGACTCCGCACCGCCCAGGCTGCCTGGCGGTCAGGTCGGGGCGGTGGTCGCGGCCATGACCAGGCTGTGGGGCGAGCTGGACGGGATCGAGCAGGGCCACCGGCTGTCGTTCCTGCGGGAGCCGGATTTCGGCTTCGCGTGGAAGTCCCACGCCTGGGCGTCCGGGCGCGCTCTGGACGTGCTGCTCGGCGACGAGATGACGCCTGGTGACTTCGTCAGGGCGGTCAAGCAGCTGATCGACCTGCTCGACCAGATCCGCCAGGCGGCGGGGGACACGGCGCTCGCGACCACGGCCGGGTCCGCGATCGGCGCGCTGCGGCACGGCGTGGTCGCGTACACCTCCGTCCAGTAGCCGGTGAGGAGCAGTAAATGACAGCCGACGACGCGGCTGACGCGCGCGATCGGACCGCCGTCCGCAGGCTCGGGCCGCAGGACTGGGAGCTCAGCAGGCGGGTGCGGCTGGCGGCGCTGGCCGAGGCACCGTATGCCTTCATGTCCACGCTTGAGCGCGAGCTGGGCTTCGAGGACCGGGTGTGGCGGGAGCGGCTCGGATCGGCGACCGCGGCCACGTTCCTGGCCTGGCTTGACGGCGACCCGGCCGGGACGGCGACCGGGAAAGTGGAGAACCCGGATGACGAGTTCGCGGTCCCCGGGGCCTGGCAGCTGGTCGGGATGTGGGTCGATCCGCGCGCTCGCGGGCTGGGCGTGGCGGCCGCCCTGGTCGAGGCGGTCGCCGGTCACGCTAGCGCGGCCGGCGCGCCCGACCTCGTGCTGTGGGTGACGGAGGTGAACGACCGGGCCCGCGCTTTCTACCAGCGGATGGGATTCTCGCGGACCGGCGCGCGCCAGCCGGTCAGGCCGACCGAGCCCGACCACTGGGAAGAGCAGATGATCCGCCAACTGCGCTAGCCGGGCCCGGCGTTCTGGCAGGATCACCAGGGTGGCTCCGCTGATGCTGCTTGACACCGCCTCGCTGTACTTCCGCGCCTTCTACGGCATTCCGCAGGACAGCATGACCGCGCCGGACGGAACGCCGGTGAACGCTGTCCGCGGCCTGCTCGACATGATCGCCAGGCTGGTCCGGGCACGTCACCCGGGCCAGCTGGTGGCCTGCATGGACGCCAGCTGGCGGCCAGCGTTCCGGGTCGCCGCGATACCGTCCTACAAGCAGCACCGGGCCAACCCCGACGGCTCCGAGCAGATGCCCGAGGGGCTGGTGACCCAGATCCCGGTGATCAGCGAGGTACTCGCGGCCGCGGGCGTCGCGATGGCGGCGGCCGACGGCTACGAGGCCGACGACGTGATCGGGACGCTGACCGCCCGCGCCAGCGGTCCCGTGGAGGTGGTGACCGGCGACCGCGACCTGTTCCAGCTGGTCGACGACGAGCGCGGCATCACGATCCTGTACACCGCACGAGGGATCGGCAGGCTTCAGGTCATCGACGAGGCCGCGGTGACCGAGCGCTACCAGATCCCCAGCCGCGGCTACGCGGCCTTCGCCGCGCTGCGCGGCGATCCGAGCGACGGGCTGCCGGGCGTGCCGGGCGTGGGGGAGAAGACCGCGGCCGCGCTGGTCCGGGTGTTCGGCTCCGTCGACGGCATGCTGGCCGCGATCGATGCGGGTCACGGCGGCTGGCCGGGCGGCAGCCGGGCCAAGCTGGTCGCGGCGCGGACGTACCTCGAGGCGGCGGTGCCAGTGGTGCAGGTCGCCGCCGACGCCCCGGTGCCGCAAGTCGATGGCACGCTGCCAGCGCGGCCGCCCGACCCGGCCGCGCTCGCGGCCCTGGACGAGCGCTGGGACCTGAGCAGCTCCCTGGGCCGGATGATGTCCGCCCTATCCGTCAAACCAACCTAACCACCCCCCACCCCCCACCCACCCCGCCAAGCTTCATGATCACGGAGACTAATCAGGGTAATTCCGCCGATTAGTCTCCGTGATCATGCCGCAGCCGTCAGCGGCAGCTGCCACGCGAGTTCGTAGTCGAGCCTGGACGGATCGGCGGCCAGGTCGGCGGGCGCGAGGCGCAGTGCCGGCGCCTGCGTGCGGTACGCCGCGATGATCTCGGCCTTGGCCGCGCGCTGCGCGGCGGTGAGCCTGGTGATGACCGGCGTCAGGGCGGTCGGATCGAGCCGGGCGGAGGCGATCTGGTCGGCCAGCCAGAACGCCGCGTCCAGGTAGGACCCGCCGGGCCGGCCAGCCACCCAGGACGGCCAGCCGTAGGCGATCACGTAAGGGAAGTCGGCGTATAGCATGACGCGCGAATGCCCGGCGGCGACCGCCGCGCGCAGGCCGGCCTGCCTGGTCAGCATGTGATCGCGATGTCCGCCGATCGCGGACGGCAGCCATACCTCGTCGGCCGATGCCATCAATTCGGTCATCCGCTCCACGGCCCCGTCCAGGTCGGGCTCGTCGTCGCGGTACAGCGCCTCGAGTTCGTCGAGATGCACACCGGTGGCGGAGAGCAGACCCATCGCGACGGTGTCCTCGGCCAGCCGCTCGCGCTGGCGAGCCAGTGAGTCGGTCGCCCCGGTCAGCCGGTCCCACCAGCTCACCGGGCTGCCCGCGGCCGGCAGCGCGGTGAAGACGGTGACCACGGTCGCGCCGCCGGCGCCGAGAGCGACGCTGGCCGACAGCGCAGCGTCGTCGAGATGCGGTGAGACCGCCGCGATGCTCATAGCTGACCGGCTCTCATAGTTGATCAACCTAATTGCCCGTCCGGTTCCGGCGGAAGGCCCGGACCTTTCCGGCCGGCGACCTGACCGGTCTTGCCTCGCGGCGAGACAAGACGAGATAGTACTCATTAGGACGGCGATAGGGGAGCCCGCGATGAGCTACGCACTGGCAATGTCCGGAGAAATCCATGCGTGGCTCGCCGAACTGGCCGAGACCGACTCCCCGGCGGCGATAGCGATCGGTTCGGCGCTGGTGGCCCTGTCGGCCGAAGGGGCGGCCCTCGGACCGCCCGTCGTGGTCCCGCCGGGCGGCGAGGCACTGTGGTCCGACCCGCGCGAGGCGCTGGACTACTACGGCCAGGACCGGCTCGAACGGCTGCGGGCCGGGCGCCGCGAGGTAGCTGACGCAGCCCAACTCGCCGGTCACCTGGAGACGCAGCTCGCGGCTCTGGAGGCGCAGCGGTCGCAGCAGGCCGATGTGTACGCGGCTCAGCTTCGGCGGCAGCTATCCGAAACGATCAAGAACGAGCAGCGGCTGCGCGAACGGTCGCAGCAGATGCAGGGCGAGGCCGACGACCGGCGGATCCGGAAGGAAATACTCAAGGCCAGGTACACCGCGGCGCTGGCGCAGCTGGGCATCGCGAAGACCCTGGGCGACGACGACCTCGCCGTCGATGAGGACCCCCAGGACGCCGGGACCGGCCAGGACGGGCTGTCGGTCGAGCTGGCGGCGGCCAGGGTCCGGGAGATCGCCGCCGAGATCGAGCGGGAACTGCGCCGCGAGACCGGATCGCAGGACCTGATGCAGCTGCGGCCCGACGGGGCACCAGGTAGCCACGTCGGCTTCATCTTCGCCATCGAGCCGCCAGGAACGGCTCTGCTGATCTCCGTCGTCGAGGCGGCCCCGCCTGACCGGCAGCTGCTCGCCGAGGCCGTCAGGGTGTCCGCTGACGTCCTGCGGCAGGTCAGGGCCGGTCAGGATCCGCAGGCCGCGGAGTGGGTCTTCGCCGACGCGCAGTCGCTGCTCAGCGAGTTCTTCCCCGGCACGGCCGATGAGGTACGCGCCGGCGCCGCCGCCCTGGTCGCTAGCACCAGGGTCCGCTCGCTAGCCGATACGCGGACCGGGCTCGGGCTGACTCGAGGCCAGGTGGCCGCGCGGATGGCGGTGGGGCGGGATCGCGTCTCGGCTATCGAGCGCGACGGGCCGGGGACGACCGAGCTTCGGACGCTCGCTGGCTATGTCGAGGCACTCGGAGGCAAGCTCGAGGTAACGGCGGATTTCGGCGGCGACCGGGTACCGCTGCGCTGGTGAGCGGCGCGCTCGCCCGAGGAGCCACCCTGCGCCGGATGTCGGACAGGCAAGCTGGCCGCCCGCGCGGAGGCCGCCTACCCTGGCCCGCTCGACTAGCCAACGGCCGGCGGCCCCTTTTGCCCGGTTTTCATTGACTTTTGCTGGCGCCACCCACGACACTGACGCCATGACCGCGCTGACGATTCAGGGGCTGCCATTCTCCGTTTCGCCCGACGGCGACCCGCCGTGTCAGCACCGGATCGACAATGGCGCGCTAACCCTGTCCAGCGCGCCCATGACGGACCTGTTCATCGATCCGGCCGGAACCGGATCGCTGCCGGACGCCGGCCGCCTCGTCGGCACCCCGCCCGGCGGCGACTTCACCATGAGCGCCCGCGTCACCGTCGACTTCGCCAGCACCTACGACGCCGGGGTGCTGCTGATCTACGCGGCGGACCGCCGCTGGGCCAAACTCTGCTTCGAGCTCTCCCCGCAGGGCCAGCCGACCGCCGTCACCGTCGTGACCAGGGAATCCTCCGACGACTGCAACTCGTTCGAGGTGACGGGAAACACCCTGTGGCTCAGGATCGCGCGCTCCGGGCGGGCGTGGGCGTTCCACGCCTCGACCGACGGGCAGTGGTGGCGGCTGCTGCGCTACTTCGCGCTGGGCGATGACGACACGCCCGGTGCGCCCGAGCCGGTGCGGGTCGGGTTCCTCGCCCAGTCGCCGACGGGCCAGGGCTGCACGGCCGTCTTCGACTCGATCACGCTGCGGCCCGCAGCGCCGTCGGATCTGCGGGACGGAAGCTGACCGGCTCATCCGCGAGCCGACCCGACGCGCCGCGCGGCAGGTTACTGAACGAGCAGCGCCACCAGGCAGGTGTCGTCGTCGGTGTGCGTCGGGCCGAGAGCGTCCAGCGCGACCGCGATCATCCGCTCCGGGTCGGTGGTCCCGCGGACCGCGCCGACCAGCCGGGCGACGCCTTCGTCGATCGACCGGTCCCGACGCTCGACCAGGCCGTCGCTGTACAGCAGAAGCTGGTCGCCGGCCCGGAGCTGCAGCGCCTGCAGCTCGTAGGATCCCTTGCCCGCGCCGAGCAGGATGCCGCCCGGGGGGTCGAGCGGCAGCGCCCAGGCGCCGCGCACCAGCACGGGCGGCGGGTGGCCGGCCTGGGCCCAGGTCAGGACGCGCGACACGGGATCGAAGTAACCCGCGATGACCGACGCCGTGTGCTCGGGTGACACGTGCCAGACCAGGTCGTTGAGCCAGCCCAGGAGCCGGTCAGGCGGCGCGCCGGTAATGGCCAGGCCGGCCAGCGCGCCGCGCAGCCGCGCCATTCCAGCCGCCGCCTCGAGGCCGTGCCCGCCGACATCGCCGATCGCCAGCAGCACATTGCCATCCGGCATGTCGGCGGTGATGTACCAGTCGCCGCCGACCCGGCTGGCCCGGGAAGCGGGCAGGTACCGCACGACGGTGCGCAACCCGGGCAGGTCGAACGGGGTGTCGTGCAGCGGCAGGATGGCTCGCTGGAGCTCGAGCACGATATGCCGCTCCTGGGCCAGCTCGGCTGCCAGGCTGGCCTCGCTGGCCGGCGCGCCGAGGTACCGTAGCGGCGGCATGCCGGACGGACCCTGCGCCGCAGACGCAGTCCGAGCTGCTGCCTCAGAAATCATCTCTGCTCACATTTCGTGAGACGTCGTTCACCTATCGTGAGGCATGGCGGGTGCGCCTGTCTAGATGCGGACACGCACCGACGAGGTGAGATGATTCCCGGTAGAAGTTCCGACCGGGGGGCGAGAGATCTGGAGCGTAACCGTGCCGGAGCGGCACCGTCCCAGGGAGCTATCACAGTGACCATGCTAGACGAGTTGTACCCGGCCGCGCGACTGGCAGATGCCGCCGATGCGGCGAAACGGGCCGGCCTTGACGCCCTGCTGCTCACGCCCGGTCCTGACCTGCGCTATGTGGTGGGGTACGACGCGCACGCCATGGAACGCCTGACCTGCCTGGCCATTCCGGCCGGCGGCGACCCCTTCCTCGTCGTCCCGCGCCTCGAGCTTCCCGCGGCCCAGGCATCGCCCGCTGGCCTCCTCGACCTCGAACTCGTCCCTTGGGATGAGACCGACGATCCTTACGCGCTCATGGCAGGCCGCCTCGGCCGCCCGGGCACCGTCGGTCTCGCCGACCGGATGTGGGCCCTGATGGTGCTCAGGCTCGCCGCGGCGCTGCCCGGCACGCGGCAGCAACTGGCCAGCCTGGCGCTCGGCCCGCTGCGCGCGCGCAAGTCACCGGCCGAGGTCGCGGCGCTGCGGGAAGCGGGCCAGGCGATCGACCGGGTGCACGAGAGGGTGCCTGGCTGGCTGCTCGCCGGTCGCACCGAGCAGGAAGTCGCGGCCGACATCGGCGACGCTATCCTGGCCGAGGGGCACGGCCGGGTCGACTTCGCGATCGTGGCGTCGGGTCCGAACGGCGCCAGCCCGCATCACACGGCCAGCGACCGGGTGATCCGCGCGGGCGACACCGTGGTCGTCGACATCGGCGGGACGATGCCGAGCGGGTACTGCTCCGACTGCACGAGGACCTACGTCGTCGGCCAGCCGCCCGATGATTTCGCCGCCTATTACCAGGTGCTCAAGGACGCGCAGGAAGCCGCCTGCGCCGCCGTCAGGCCGGGTGCGAGCGCGGAGTCGATCGACGCGGCGGCCCGCGAGCTGATCACCGCGGCCGGCTACGGCCCGTATTTCGTGCACCGGACCGGCCACGGAATCGGGCTCGAGACGCACGAGGATCCCTACATCGTCGCCGGCAACACCGAGCCGCTGCAGCCAGGCCACGCCTTCTCGGTGGAGCCCGGTATTTATCCCGGGCCACACGGCGCCCGGATCGAGGACATCGTCGTCTGCACGGACACCGGCTGTGAGCGGCTCAACACCGTGACCCGCGAGCTGGTCTCCGTACCCGGCTGATGCCGCCGGTGGAGCGCGAGTGCCGCGATGACGAGGCCAGGGCGCTATTCGAGCTGACGGCCGAGATCGCCGACCGCGAGCTGCGGCCCGCCGCGGCCGCGGCCGAGCGCGACGGACGGTTCCCGCGCGACGAGTTCAGGCTGCTCGGCCGGGCCGGGCTGCTCGGGCTGCCGTACCCGGAGACCGTGGGCGGGGCCGGCCAGCCGTACGAGACTTACCTGCAGGTGGTCGAGGAACTCGCCGCGGCCTGGCTGACCATCGGCCTCGGGCTGTCGGTGCACGTACTGAGCTGCTTCCCGCTGGTCACCGCCGGCACCGCCGACCAGCAGCAGCGCTGGCTACCCGGCATGCTCGGCGGCGACCTGCTCGGCGCCTACTGCCTGTCCGAGCCAGGCAGCGGTTCCGATGCGGCCGCGATGCGCACGACGGCAGAGGCGGCGGGCGCTGATTTCGTCCTCAACGGGACCAAGGCCTGGATCACGCACGCCGGGCAGGCCGACTTCTACACGGTCTTCGCCCGCACGTCGGGCGATCCCGGTGGCCGGGGCAAGTCCAGGGGAATCAGCTGCTTCTACGTCCCGGCCCAGACGGCGGGCGTGACGGCGGCCGCGCCTGAGCACAAGATGGGCATGCGCGGGTCGGTGACGGCTCAGGTGAACTTCGAGGCCGCGGCCATCCCCGCCCGGCAGCTCGTCGGCGAGCGGGACAACGGGTTCCGGATCGCGCTCGAAGCCCTGGATGCCGGGCGGCTCGGAATCGCCGCCTGCGCGACCGGCCTGGCCCAGGCGGCGCTCGACGCCGCCGTCGCCTATGCGGGCGAGCGGCGCCAGTTCGGCCGCCCGATCATCGAGTTCCAGGGGCTGTCCTTCATGCTGGCTGACATGGCCACCTCGGTCGCCGCCGCCCGTGCCCTGTACCTGGCTGCCGCCCGGCGCAAGGACGCCGGCCTGCCCTACCGCCAGCAGGCGGCGATGGCCAAGCTGTTCGCTTCCGACACGGCTATGAAGGTCAGCACCGACGCGGTGCAGGTACTCGGCGGCTACGGTTATGTCGAGGATTTCCCGGCCGAGCGGTTCATGCGGGAGGCGAAGGCGCTGCAGATCGTCGAGGGGACGAACCAGATCCAGCGGATGGTGATCGGCCGGTCGCTGGCCGCCAGCGCCGGCCGGCCTGGCACCGCGGGGGGTTCCGGGGGGTCGTCCCCCCGGGCCGGCACCGCGGGGGGTTCCGGGGGGTCGTCCCCCCGGGCTGGCACCAGCCGGATCGGGCGGTAGCGGTGGAGGAAACCAACCGCAAGATCCTGTCGCTGCTGGCCAGCGACGGGCGGCTGAGTTTCACCGAGCTGGCCAGGCACACCGGGCTGTCGGTCTCCGCCGTCCAGCAGCGGGTCCGCCGGCTTGAGGAACGCGGCGTCATCCGCGGCTACAGCGCCGTGATCGACCCGGAGCAGGCGGGTCTGCCGCTGACCGCGTTCGTCTCGATCAAGCCGTTCGACCCGGCCGCGCCCGACGACGCCCCGGACCGGCTGGCGCACCTCACGGCGATCGAGGCCTGCCACAGCGTGGCCGGCGACGAGAACTACATCCTCAAGGTGCGGGTCGCCTCGCCGACCGCGCTGGAGGACCTGCTGCAGGAGATCCGCGCCGCCGCGGGCGTGTCGACCAGGACCACGATCGTGCTCAGCACCCCCTACGAGGGCCGGCCACCCGACTTCTAGTTCACTCCGCTCGCCCCGAGCGCCCGCCAGCCCGAGCAGAAGCAACAGCGGTGGCCCGTCACTGTTGATACAGCAACAGCGGTGGGCCACCGCTGGCGCAAGTCAGGGCGGGGGGAGGGGGGCGGGGCGGGGGTGGGGTGGGGGCCGCGGATCTGCCGGCCGCCTCGCGGCGGCCGGCAGTCCCGGTCTCCCCCCGGAGCAAATTCGTGAGGCCCGCGTGGTCGAAGCAGGCCAGGGCAGGACGGCTTACCCGACCGGGATCGTCCGCACTGAGGCCGGGACGACGATCCCGGCGTCCTTGGGAACGACGGCCACGGTGCCCTGGTGGGTCGCCGCGGCCATCGCGAGCTGCGGACCGCTCACCGCGACCACGGTGGCGCCCCGGAGCAGCGCACTGTCGAGCAGCGTCGCGTAAGACAGCCCGTCACCGACCGGCGGCATCGTGACCACCACGTCGCGGCTGGTGAAGCCGGCGTCCTGATCGGCCTGGTCGATCAGGGCAACGAGCTCCCGGTGGCTCACCGGTGCAGGCCTCAGCCGGCCGTCCTGGCCGCGGGAGAAGGGCAGGAGCGCGACATCATCCGGCCGGCCCCTGGACGGCCGGATCATGTCGAGCCCGAGCAGATCGCTGAACCGGGTCGCGCCCGGCGCATCGACAAACGAGAAGACCTGGCGGACCCAGGACCGGTCGACCGCGGCCAGCGCGGTGTCCGCCAGCGGGGGAGCCGTGATGACCATGCGCGCGCCGCTCTCCGCCAGCTGGCCCGCCGTCTCCACCGCGCACAGGGCCGTGTCCACGGGTGAGGGCACGCCGCCCGCGGCACGAACGGCGTGGGTGGCGATCGCGAAGCCGACGGCGTCCGGAGCGAGCACCCCGACGACATCGCGGGGCCGGAGGCCGCGCCAGGTCAGCCCGGCCGCCGCGGCCTGCACGGTGGTGGCGAGGTTGGCGTAGCTGTACGACCCGCCGCCCGGCTGGCCCTCAGGTCCGGGCCCGCCGATCAGAGCGGTCAGGCCGGCCCGGTCGGTGGCGACGGACACAAGCCGTTTCGTCACCGAGACCTCGGCAATGAGGTCGTCCAGCTTTGACATCTGACGTGCCCTTCCGCGGCTGCTAGCCATCACTTGGGAGACTAGGGCAGCCAGCCGGATCATCGCATCGGCAGAAATGTGCACCATCGTATGTAAACGACGGACGAGATTATGTAGACCGGTCCGGCAGGTATGTAGGACGTCCGTGCACGGGGTCGCCGCCCGGCGGGGCCGCGGGCGTGCATAACCACCGGCAGCTCAGTTATCCTCCGGGCCGTTATCCGCGATCCAGGCCACGAGCTGCGCGCGCGAGCTGACGCCGAGCTTGGTGAAGATGTTCGCGATATGCCTGGCCGCCGTCGCCTGGGAGATGAAGAGTTCCTGGCCGATGCCCCGGTTGGTAACGCCGCGAGCAGCCAGCCGGGCGACCTCCATCTCGCGGTCCGTGAGCTGACCGCCGGGACGGTGGCCGCCGGCGCGTTGCCCGTTCGCGCCGGGCGCGACGGGCTCAGGCGGCGGCACGCTGGCGAGCTGAACCGCCTGATGCGGGCTCATCGCCCGGCCCTCAGCGAGCAGCGACGCGACCGCGGCGGCGCCCAGCGCGCTGCCGGCCGAGCCAAGCAGCCGGTCCAGCCGCCGGCCCGCCGCGGCCGACGGCAGCGGTCCGATGGCCTCGAATACCGCCTGCGCGGATCCGGCCAGCCGGACGGCCAGCACCAGGTCACCGGTGGCCTCGGCGAGCGCCGCCAGGGCCTGCAGACCGCGGGCGATAGCGAGCCGGTGGCCGGCGGCGAGGCTCAGCTGCATGCTTTCCGTCAGGCAGGCGGAGGCGACCGCGAGATCGCCCTGCCCGAGGGCAACCCAGCCCATTCCGGCCAGGCACCGCGCCATCTCCGGCCTGGCGTCGATCTGCCGGTACAAGTCGATCGCGGCCTGGAAGTACCGCACCGCGCCGTCGTCGTCGCGGCGGGCACGGGCGACCCGGCCGAGGCCGTACAGCACGTTGGCCACGCCCCAGCCGTTGTTGTCCCTGAGCACCTCAAGAGCCTGCTGGAGCGCATCTTCGGCCTCAGCGAACTGGCCCTGGCCGGCCAGCGCCGCGGCTCTGGTAGCCAGGGAGATGCCTTCTTCCCACTCATCCGCCAGCTGCCTGGCCGACGCCACCGCGGCGTTGGCCTGCGCGAGCGCCTCGGCCGGACGGCCGGAGATCAGCTCGGTCAGCGCCAGCAGCCGGTACCCGCCGGCCGGGTTCCCGTCCTTGCAGGCCGCGCCGGACTCCAGGCAGGCCCGGGCGTACTCGACGGCACCGTCGTAGTCCAGCTGCTCAAACGCCATCTCGGCGCGAATGGCGAGCGCCCTGGACCGGACGCCCGGCGAGACCGCGCCATCCATCGCCAGCAGCCGGTCCAGCCAGCCTGCCCCCTCGGCCACGTCGCCGCTGGCCAGCCACGAGCCGCTCAGGGCATCGCACAGCCGCAGCCCTTCCTCGGCCTCGCCGCGCTGTACGCAGCACCCGAGCGCGAGCTGCACGTTCGCCCGGTCAGCCCGCACCCGGTGGTACATCGCAACGCGCTCCGGCCAGGACGGCTCGCCGCGAACAAAGGCCTGGCTGGCGATCGTCTCCGCGAGGGCCAGCGTGCAGTCTCGGTGCGCCAGCCGCATCCTGGGCATCTCACCCGCGGCGATCGCCTGCTCGGCCGCGAGCTCCCTGACCGTATCGAGCAGCCGGTACCGCGCGGTGCCGTTCAGCTCGGCGTCGAGGCCGACCAGGGACTTGTCGATGAGCGCCCGGAGCAGGTCAAGCACCTCGTCGGCGGGCAGGTGCTCGTCCGCGCAGACCTGCTCGGCCATCCGCAGGCTCCAGCCATGGAAGACGGACAGCCGGCAGAGCAGCAGCCGCTCGGCCGGGGTGAGCAGGTCATAGCTCCACTCCACGGTGGCGCGGAGCGTCTGCTGACGCGGCGGCGCGGCCCGGTTGCCCAGCGCGAGCAGCTCGAATCGGTCGGCGAGCCGGCCGCTGATCTGCTCGGGAGACAGCGTCCGGACCCAGGCGGCCGCGAGCTCGATGGCCAGCGGCACGCCGTCCAGGGTGCGGCAGATGTCGATGACCGCGGCCAGATTCGACCCGTCCAGCACGAAGCCCGGCCTGACCGCGGCCGCCCGTTCCACGAACAGCTGCACCGCCTCGTACAGCGAGGCGTCGCCGGCGACGACCGCGTCGTCGCCGGCCGGGGGCGGCAGTCCCAGCGGCGGGACGCGCCAGATGATCTCGCCGCGCACCCCGAGCGGCTCGCGGCTGGTCGCGATCACCCGCAGTCCCGGGCAGCCCGGCCAGCAGCCGCTGGACGAGTTCCGCGCACGCCTGGACCAGGTGCTCGCAGGTATCAAGGATCAGCAGGGCGTTCCGCGGCCGCAGCGCCTCGGCGAGCGTGTCGGCCAGCAGCCGGTCCGGCTCCTGGCGGATGCCCAGCGCCGCCGTCACGAGCGGCACGAGCCGGTCGTTCAGGGCCGGGTCGCTGCCGCTGCCGGGCGGCTGGGGGTCCGCAGCCTCGGCTGGCTCGGCTGGCTCGGCCGGGCCAGGGGCGGCCACTTCGACGTCGGCCAGATCCACGATCCAGATCCCGTCGGGGTAGGACGTGGCGAGCATCGCCGCGAGCCTGAGCGCGAGCCTGGTCTTGCCGATCCCGCCCGGGCCGCACAGCGTCAGCGCGCGGACCCGGCGCAGGATGGCGACCAGGTCGGCCAGGTCGCGTTCCCGGCCGATGAAGCTATTGGGCTCGGCCGGGAGGTTACCCGGCGGCGCTGGGTTATCCGAGGTCATTGGCCGTCATGGTGCTCGTCGAATTCTGTCTATTGTCACATTATCGGTCAGCGGCGCCGGGGGAGACGGTTATCCACACGGGCTCGCTGTAGCGAAGCCGACCGAAGTACATGATTTTCACCAGCGCCCACCACCGCGACCCGGGTCGGGCGTCGCGGGGCACGGTGACGGGAAAGCTGAGCGTCGTCCCGGCCCCCGGGTCGGCCGAGAATCCGGTGGCCCAGCGCTGCAACGCCGTCCATGAGCCGTGCGGCGAGATGAGCTGCGCCTCGCCGCGCAGCTCGGAGGCGGTGGCGTTGGACAGCCGGACTGCGATCTCGCCGCGCCCGCCGGGCGGCAGCTCGAGGTGCCCGGTCAGGCTGGTCAGCTCAGCCTCAGCCGCCTCCGCCTGGCTGATCGTCTCCAGCGCCGGCACCAGCTCGCCGAGCGGCACGTCGATCGACGGCGGGTCCACCTCGCCCACGGCGATAACGACCGCATCCTCAAGGAGCTGGCCGGCATCGTCGATGATCATGGCGGTGACGAAGTGCCTCGCCGGCGCGGCACCGGCGGGAACCTGGACGACCAGCTCCCAGGCGGCGAAGGCAAACGCGGCCAGGTGATAGTGCAGCTTGCAGGCCCCCGCCTGCTGGCCGGCCATGCCGTCCTGCCCGGCAGGCGGCTCGTCGCCCGCGGCCGGCTGGTCCGCTGAGCGCGCCGAGACGAGCCGCAGGCCGGCGGGCACGTCAACGACGACCGTGCCCGATGCGGCGGCCGGGCCGCAGGCCACGGTGAGGCTGAGCGCGGCCAGCTGGCCGGCCAGCACGGCGTGGCGGCCGGGGGACAGGTGCACGGCCACCGGCAGGTTCCCGGCCGGCGCCGGCCCCTTGCCGTGCAGCCAGTACCTGGTGAAGATCGGCTGGGCTGGCTCCGGCGGCGCCCCGGCGACGGCGGGACGGAGCACGTCCCCGGTCAGCCGGGCGGGCTGCACCGCGAGCGTGACGGTGCCGCGCTCGGGCACGACGGCGGCCACCGCTCCGTCCGTGGTGGTGGCCGGCTCACCCTGGCCCTGCTCGAGCAGGTCGGTCACGGCCGCCGCCGACGCCCCCGTGAACAGGCGCACGGTGGCCGAGGTCGGCCCGCCGCGCGCGGCCAGATCACGCAGCCGCATCGTCACGCCGTCGCGCGGCTCCGGCTGAGCGTGCGGGGCCAGCGGGTTGCCGCGCGGCTTGAAGGCCATCAGGTCGACCCCGGCGGGAGCCACGCTGGCCAGGCTGTGAGCCGCGGGCAGCGGCCCGCCGTGCAGGCCGGTCTCGCAGGCCAGCAGCCGGTGGCTGTATTCCTGGCCGGCGACCGGGAAGCCGGCTGTGCGCCAGTCACCGGACCCGGCGGCCAGCGCGTACTCGAAGGTGTGACTCCAGTGCTGCCACGCGAAGCTGCTGCCGTCGGGGACGGTGCGCTTCTGGCCATCCAGCCAGATCCCGCTCGGCCAGGCGCTGCACGCCCGCATCAGCGAGATGCAGGCTTCGCCGCCCGGGGTGACGAGGCTGCCGGGCAGGCCGCGGTTGAGCAGCGCGACCGTGTGGCCGGCCAGGCCAGGCTCGTCGGTCCAGCCGTGGTCCGGCCACGGCGTCTCGATCTGGGCATCGGCCAGATCGTCGACGAGCGAGCTTATCGTCGCATCGAGGTCGGTCCCGGCCACGATCAGCACGGGCAGGTCGGCGGTCCCGCGCAGGTCGGCACCCGGCCCGAAGGCATCCCGCCTGCTCCGCGAGGCTGGCACCCAGATCCTGGCGGAGCCGGCCGTGGCCAGCTGGCGGTCGAAGTTGTCGGTGACGGCGGGACCGGCGGCGGCCAGGACCTGCGCGGTGAACTCGTTCTTTTCCGGCCCGCCGAGCGCGATCCTGACGTCGGGCAGGTTGGAGTCCAGCTCGGACGAGCCGTACCTGGGCCCTTCCGGCACCGAGCAGGTCGCGGTCACGCCCTGCCTGGCCAGCGCGATCACCAGGTCCCTGACCGCCTGCCTGGAGCCAGCCCCGGCCTTCAGGTCGCGCGGCGCGAACCCGTCGGTGGCCGGATCGGCCGGGACGATCACCTCGGCCACGCCGATCGCGTGCTGCCGGCGCTCGCCCGCCTGGCCGGTCAGGGACACCCGCGCGGTGGAGCCGACCCCGAACCACTCGTGGGCCGGATTGTCGAGGGTAAAAGTGTGCTCGGCCACGTCGACCTCGGCGTCACCGGGCGGCCGGCCGATCACCGACAAGCCCGTCTGGTAGACCGGCAGGCCGCCGGGCACGTTCGTGGCGAACCTGACCCGCAGCAGCCGGTCATGCCCGATCGAGCCGTCGACGTGGGTGCGGAACTCGACCTGGTCGGCGCCATCCCACAGCACCGTCTCCTGGGTCACCTGCAGGTCGTCGAAGGTGAACTTGGTGACCAGCCGCGAGCCGACCGGGCACCGCTGGGTCTGCACGCTGGCGTGCCGGTCGGCCGCGCCGCGCCAGCGGCCCTTCTGGCAGAGCAGCCACGGTCCCTCACCCCAGCGCGGGTGCGTGGCGTACTCGTCCTGGAGTACGAGCTCATTCCCGGCGCCGGCGAGCAGCTCGGTTCCGGTCCGGCGGTCGAGGATCGAGCGGAGCGAGCCGTCGTCGGTGCTGGCGGCGGTGGCCATGAACGCGTCGTTCTCGATCACCAGGCCGGCCGCGGCCCGCCAGGCGGAAGCTTCGGGCTGGGGGAGGTCGGGCGCTGGCACCTCAGGATCGGGCACCTGCGGCTGCTCAGCCAGCGGCGCTGCGATGAAGGTGCGGTAGCCCATCGGCGGGAGGTCGGCGGCGCGGAACGTCAGGGTCACCGCGGCGAGCGAGCCGTCGGCGTGCCGGGTCACGCCCTCGGCTAGATACCTGACCGCGGCGCCGGTGTCGTCGGTCAGGACGACGCCGCCGGCCTCCTGCTCGGCGAACTCCAGCGAGATGCTGGCCAGGCCGGACCTGGGCCACGCCAGCGTGTTGAAGACCACGACCGCCCGTGCCCGCGCGACGGGCTCCGGCGGGCCGGCGGCGGCGGTATCGGCCAGCCCGGCCAGGTAGGCGGCGGCTTCCCGGCGCGCCTGCGCGCCGCGGTCGAACGCCTCCCGCCAGCCCGCCAGCAGATCCAGGTAGACCTGATCGCCCTCGGTGCCGGTGATGGCGTCATGGTGCGCACCGAAGGCCAGCAGCCGCCAGGCCTTGTCCAGGCTCGCCGCCGGGTACGGCGCCCCGGCCAGCCAGGCCGCCGTCGCCAGCCGCTCGCCGTCCAGCAGCGCCACCTCGGCGTCGCGCTGGGCCTGCTTGGTGTCGATATAGGTGACGTCCTTGCCCGGGTAGACCGGGTTCATGTCCCTGGTCTGCGGCATGAACCACGCGCCGGCCGCCGCCTGCTCCGAGCGCGCGGCGGCGAAGAACTCGCTCGGAACGGCGGTCACGAATCGCGGCCAGACATAGCTGGCGTTCCAGTGCCGGTGGATAGCGGTCGCCCACGTGGACGGCACCACGTGGTCGCCGCCGACCGGCAGCAGGACGTTGCGGGTGGCAGCGACCGGGGCCAGCTGGCGGAACTGGGTGTAGGCGTCCTTCTCGGCCGCCGGCAGGTCAGCAGCGTGCTGGGTGATCCAGCCCGCCGAGTAGTGGTTCGGCATGTAGCTCGTGAGCAGGCCCTGGCCATCGGGCGACAGCCACTCGAACTCGGACGGGAACTGCATCTGCTTGTTGCCCAGGCCGGTTTTCTCCGGTCCCCACTGGTGGAACGGCCCGCGGGCCCAGGATGACTCGGTCAGGCCCGCCGCCGCCATCAGCCCCGGGTAGGACGGATCGAAGCCGAAGGCGTCGAGCATCCACGAGATGGCCGGTGCCGCCCCGAGCACCTCACGCTGGAACGCCAGGCCGTACAGCGCGTTGCGGATGGTCGACTCGGCGCAGGTCAGGTTGGTGTTCGGCTCGTTATAGCTGCCGCCGACGATCTCGATCCGGCCCGCCGAGATGAACGCGAGCAGATCGGCCCGGTCCTGCGGGTGAGCATCGAAGTACGGCTTGAGGTAGTCGATCTCGGCCAGCACGAACTTGTAGTCCGGGTCATTCCTGGCCTCTTCCAGGTGCAGCCTGACGAGCTCGAAGGCCGTCCGCACCTCGGGCAGCGTCCCGTCCTGCGCGGGCAGCAGCGGCCAGGTCTGAGTGAACTGGCCCTGGGTGTTCCACCACACCGGGTCATAGTGGAAATGGCTCACCATCCACATGGTCCAGCCGGGCTCGGCGACGGCGATCTGCCCGGAAACCTGCCAGTGTCCCCTGGCGCTCCTGACCACGGCGGTCACCCGGCGGGTCCCGCCCGGGGCGGCGGGCGCGGCGATCTCGACCCCGACCTCGACGGTCCGCTGCTCGCCGTGCGTCAGGCCGGTGACCATGACTGGCGCGGGCGTGACGACGCCGGCCCCGTGCACGCCAACCGTGACGCGGCCAGCCGGGTCGCTGATCATCCCGGGGCCGTCGTTGACCAGCGTGACCCTGATGACCTGGAGCGGCCTCGCGGCGGTGCCAACGAACAGGTCGGTCGAAACAACCTCAGTTATCCGCATGCCTCATGGTGGCACGATCCCGTCGGAACGATCTACGTCAGCAAGCCTGGATAGCGCCGGCCCGGTCAGTCGCTGGACCGTCCACTCGCTCATCGGCTCGGCGCCGATCGAGCGGTAGAACCCGATCGCCGCGGCGTTCCAGTCGAGCACCCACCACTCCAGCCGGCCGTAGCCGCGCCGCACGCACGTCGCGGCCAGCTCGGCGAGCAGCGTCTTGCCGATGCCGCGGCCCCGCATGGCCGGAGTGACGTAGAGATCCTCGAGGTAAATGCCGGGCCGGCCGAGCCAGGTCGAGAAGTTCAGGAACCACAGCGCGAAGCCGACCACCTCTCGCCCGGCCTCGGCGACGTGGGCGTAGACCGCCGGCCGGGCGGCGAACAGGGCGGCCCGCAGGTCGTCCTCGGTCGCGGTGACCTGATCAAGGGACCGCTCGTAGTCGGCCAGCTCCCTGATCAGCTCGAGGATCCGCGGCACGTCGCCGGCCGCGGCCGGCCGGATCGTCACCGGGCCGGCGCTCATGAGCCGACCGGTGCCACCGGGAAGCGGTACCTGAGCCTGAACCGGTCAGCGGGAACGACGACCTCGGCGGTCTCCACGGCCCGGGCCGCGCAGTAATGGACGCGCTCGACCGCGAACACCAGCGCGCCGGCCCGGACGGCCAGCGCGTTCGCCTCGGCCAGCAGCGCGGGGCGCACCGATACCTCCTCGGTGACGTCATCGACCGCCACGCCGATCGACCGCATCCGCTCGATCACCCCCCGCCCGGCCAGCGGCCCCTGCTCGGGCAGCGCCACCGGCGTCCCGGCCGTCAGGTCGGCGGGCTCGTAGCTGATGGCGAGCTGGACTGGCTCGCCGTCGGCGCGCATCAGGTACCTGGTCATGATCGCCGCCGCGCCCAGCGCCAGGCCCAGCCGCACCGCGGCCGGCGGCGGGGCCATGACCTGCTCGGTCTGGTGCTCCCAGGTAAGCTTGCGCGGCACGCTCGGCCCGGCACCGCCCGCCTGGTCGCTCCCGGCCGCCACGGCCTCCTGCACCCCGAACGGCGATCCCGGGAACTGCGGCCGGTCGTGCTCGAGGTAACCGGCCGCCGGAGCCCGGCGCACGTAGCAGCCGGATCCTGGCCGCGCCTCGATCAGCCCTTCGGAGATCAGAACCGCGAGGGCGTGCTTGGCGGCCGTCTCGCCGACGCCGTAATTGGTGATGATGGCGTTCCGCGACGGTACCCGCGCGCCAGGCGCGAGCACGCCCGAGCGGATCCTTGACCGCAGGTCCTCCAGGACACGCAGGTAGACCGGCTCTGTCGTGGTGCCCATGACCCCCCGGCTCCGTGGTAGTCGCGACGCTGGGTCAGTTCCCGCCGATGCCCGGATGCCATTCTCGCTGAAACGGCCCGCACCCGTGACCCGACTGGGATTTTGCCGTCCAGGTGCCGGTCAGCACGGTGCCGGTCAGCACGGTGCCGGTCAGCACGGGGCCGGTCAGCACGGGGCCGGGTCAGCACCGGGCCGGGACTTAGCCGCTGCCCTCCTCGAGCAGCAGGTGGTAGCCGTTGGGCGTCCGCGCATGCAGAACGCGGTACTGCCAGTCGGCGCTCGGCGTCATGAGCTCCTCGCGGAACGGCACCCCCGCGGATTCGAACAGCTTCTTCGCCTGGTCCAAGTCGCTCACGCCGAACTGCCAGGTCAGCACCCGGTCAGGGCCGGCAGGCGAGAAACCCTCGTGCCACTCGATGCCGAACTCGACCGGCCCGTGCCCGAGCGCGAGGAAATACGGGTACTCGGGACCCTCGTACGTGATCCGGAACCCGAGCCGGAGGTAGAAATCCCGTTCAGCGCGCAGGTCACTCACGAACAGAATCGGGATGATCCTCCTAAACAACGGTGCCATAGCGCGACATAGTATCGAGCCACGGCTACATGGGAGGCATCGTGCTGCCTCGTGTCGAGACAGAACCGGTCAGAGTCGCTGCCTGCCAGGTCAGCCTGCGGATCGGCGAGCCCGCGCGAAACCGCGCCGCCGCCGCCGCGGCGGTCGGCCAGGCAGCCGCCTCCGGCGCCCGGATCGTGGTGCTGCCCGAGCTCACCGCATCCGGCTACGTCTTCGCCGACGCCGCCGAGGCACGGTCGCTGTCCGAGCCTGCCGACGGGCCGACCGCTGCCCAGTGGCACGAGCTGGCGGCCGCGCACCAGCTCGTGATCGCCGGCGGCTTCAGCGAGCTCGGCGCCGACGGGCTGCTCTACAACAGCGCCATGCTGGTCGACGCGTCCGGCGTTCTGGCCGTCTACCGCAAGGCGCACCTGTGGGACGCCGAGGCCGATTTCTTCACGCCGGGGGACCAGCCGCCGCCCGTGGTCAGCACTCGCTACGGCACGATCTCCGTGATGATCTGCTACGACGTCGAGTTCCCCGAGTGGGTGCGGCTGGCTGCCCTGGCCGGCGCCGACCTGCTCGCGGTGCCCACCAACTGGCCGGCCGAGCCGATCCCGGCGGGGGAGCGGCCGATGGTGACGGCGAACGTGACGGTCGCCGCGTTCGCCAACCGCATGTTCATCGCCGCGGCCTGCCGGTGCGGCGACGAGCGAGGCGTCGCCTGGACCGGCGGCAGCGTCATCGCCGGGCCGGACGGCTATCCGCTGGCCGGCCCGGCCAGCACCTCAGCGGCGGCCGGCGGAGCCGCGTCCGAGCTGCTGGTCGCCGACTGCGACCTGCGGCGGGCCAGGAACAAGGCGACCGGCCCGCGCAACGACGCGCACGCCGACCGCCGGCCGGCCCTGTATCGCTGAGGCTGGCGGCCGGCCGCGACGGTCAGAGCTTGCGGGCCAGCGTCAGGCCGTCGCCGATCGGCAGCAGGACAAGCTCGACCCGCTGGTCGGCCCGGGCGTGGCCGTTGAAGCGCCTGATGCCCTGGACGCTGTTGTCCTGAAGGCGCAGATCGACCACCCGGCCATGGGACAGGGTGTTGTCGACCAGGATCAGGCCGCCCGGCCTGATCATCGGCACGATCAGGTCCCAGTACTCGACGTAACCGGTCTTGTCCGCGTCAATGAACGCGTAGTCGAAGCTGGTGCCCTCGGGCAGGGAGCGCAGGGTCTGGGCAGCCGGGCCGAGCCGCAGCTCGATCCGGTCGGCCACGCCCGCCCGCATCCAGTACTCGCGAGCGACCGAGGTCCACTCCTCGCTGATGTCGCAGCACAGCAGCCGACCGCCATCGGCCAGACCGCGGGCGATGCAGATGGACGAGTAGCCGGTGAACGTTCCTACCTCGACCGCGGCGGCGGCGCCGGCCAGCCTGGCCAGCAGCGTCATGAAGGCGCCCTGATCGGGCCCGATCTGCATGCCGGCGTCGTCCGCACTGAACCGGGCCGCGGTCTCGGCGGCCAGGTCCTGCAGCACCTCGTCGGGCGGCGTGCTGTGCGCGATCACGTAATCGTGCAGGGCCTGGCTGAGGTGCTCGCTTCTCCGGGTCACCTACCGACGATAACCTAGCGCCGAGCAGTCGGGTCGCGGGTCTACGCTCTGTTGCATGACCCCGCTGCACCGCATGCCGCTGAGCTATCTACCGAGCCCGCCGGTCAACGGCTTCCACATCGGCCCGCTCTTCATTCACTTCTACGGGCTGATGTACGTGGTCGGCATCACGCTGGCGGTCATCATTGCCCAGCGGCGGGTACGCGCCTACGGGGGCGACCCCGGCGTGGTCGCCGACGTCGCCATGTGGGCCGTGCCCGCGGGCATTATCGGCGGCCGGATCTACTTCGACCTCACCACTCCCGCGCAGATCCCGCATGTCTGGTACGGGATCTTCGCCGTGTGGTCGGGCGGCCTCGGCATCTGGGGCGGCGTCGCCGCCGGGGCGCTGGCCGGAATCTGGCGGCTCCGGCGGCGCGGGATCGCGGTCGCGCCCTTCGCCGACGCCGTCGCTCCCGCGCTCCTGGTCGCCCAGGCCGTCGGCCGGATCGGCAACTACTTCAACCAGGAGCTCTACGGCAAGCGGACCGCACTGCCCTGGGGCCTGCTGATCCACGGCCGCCCCGGCGCGTACCAGCCCACCTTCCTGTACGAGCTGATCTGGGATCTCGCCCTCGCCGCCTTCCTGGTCTGGCTCGGTCACCACACCCGGATCCGCCCGCCCGGCCTATTCGCCCTCTACGTGACCGGCTACTCCGCCTTCCGCATCTACGAGGAGTCGCTCCGGATCGACTACTCCCAGCACTTCCTGGGCCTGCGCCTCAACACCTTCGTCGCCTCGGCCCTCACCCTGATCGGCATCATCTGGTTCACCTACACCCAGCGCCGCAACCCCGCCGCCACACCCGCCCTCCCCGCCGACCCCAGCGACGCAGACACCCCTGCTGACCCCGCCGCCCCGGCGACTGCCTCAGACGCAGACGAAGCCGCGACCAGCGAGGCAGACACAGCGATGGCAGCGCCCCAGGCTGAGGCTAAATCCGGCACCGACGAGGACGCTGGCGCGGCCCGCGACACATCTGGCCGGCGGGCCTAGGGTCTCCGTCCGACCGCGTTCTTGCGGCGGACGGCGGGCCCTAGGCCCGCCGGCCTGACCTTGCAGTTATTGCTTCGACAGGGCCGACAACGGCATGAGTCAATGTCCTGTTGTGGACGTACGGCAGGTCATCAGGCGGCTGAGCCCTGACATCGCCCCGATCCGGCACTCCCGCGACTTCCGCCTCCTGTACTCCGGCCAGGCCAGCAGCTCGGCTGGCCTGATGATCTGCTACGTCGCGCTGCCGTACCAGGCCTACCAGCTCACCCGGTCCTCGCTGATGGTCGGCCTGCTCAGCTGCGCGGAACTGCTTCCGGTGCTCTTCGGCGGCCTGCTGGGCGGCGCGCTCGCCGACGCGATCGAGCGCCGCAGGCTGATCCTGGCCACCCAGGCGGCCGCGATCTGCTGCATTGCCGTCCTGCTGGCCAACGCGCTGGCCTGGCAGCAGCTGTGGCTGCTGTTCGCCGCGGCCGCGCTGCTCACCGGCGCGTTCTCGCTCCAGCGGCCATCGGTAGAGGTGCTGGTGCCGCGACTGGTCGCCCATGATGACCTGCCGGGAGCGGCCGCCCTGGCCGGCCTGCTCGGCACGGTCGCCAACACCGCCGGGCCGCTGATCGGCGGCGGCCTGCTGGTCGGCGGGCTGCCGCTGGCTTATGCGGTCGGCGGCGCGACCTGCGCCGCCGCGGCGGTACCGTTCGCCCGGATGCGGCCGATCCCGCCCGCCCCGGACGCAGACCGGCCTAGCCTGCGGGGGATGGCCGAGGGATTGCGTTATGCCAGGAGCAGGCCCGATCTTCTCGGCACTTACCTGATCGACATCGGGGCCATGTTCTTCGGCGCGCCCTACGCCGTATTCCCGCAGATCGCCGCTGGCCTCGGCGGTCCGGCCGTGCTCGGGCTGCTGTATGCCGCGCCCGGCATGGGGTCGATGGCCGTCAGCCTGACCAGTACCTGGACCAGGCACGTCTACCGGCACGGCCGCGCGATCGCGCTCGCGGTCGGCGGCTGGGGAATCGCGATCAGCGCCTTCGCGTTCGCGCCGAACCTGCCGCTCGCGGTCCTCGCACTCGCGGCAGCGGGCGGCGCCGACATGGTGAGCGGGCTGTTCCGGATGACGATGTGGAACCAGTCGATCCCCGCGCGCGTACGCGGGCGGCTGGCCGGCCTGGAGATGATCAGCTATTCGGCCGGCGAGCCGCTGGGGAACCTGGAAGCGGGCGCCATCGCCTCGCTGACCGGGTCGGTCAGGGCCGCGGTCGTCTCGGGCGGCGCGGCCAGCCTGGCCGGCGCCGTCATCGTCTCGCTGGCGCTGCCGGCGCTGTGGCGCTACGACGCGAGGGACAGCCGCCCGCGCCAGGACCCGGGCGACGCGATCCCGCAGCCCGCCCCCGTTGTGGCCGGCCCCGTGGTGACCAGCGACTAGGCCGGTACCACCACCGGCTCAGCGGTCATGGCGGCGCGGTCCTCGCCAGCCAGCTGGGCGGCCTTGGCCCGCCACCAGTCCTGGCCCGACTCGGGCAGCAGGTAGATCGGGTCGTAATACTCGTACTCCCGCTCCAGCGCCTCCGGGTCCTGTGCCTCGACCGCCGTGCGGTAGTTCTTGGTCCAGTACGAGATCCCGCGCTCGGTGTCGTAGCGCGACGCCTGGTGCACCCAGCGCTTGCCGACATACGGGACGTCGCAGAGCATCCGCGGGGTCGCGAATCCCGGCAGGTAGCCCATGATCTGGTGCTGCAGGTGCTGCGCCTCGCCGAGGCCGAGCCGCCAGTGCTCGGCATTCGGGATCATGTCGCACATGTAGAAGTAGTACGGCATGATCTTGGCGTCATCCAGCAGCGCGAAGCACAGGTCGAGCAGCGAGTCGGCGGTGCTGTTCACGCCGCGGAGCAGGACGCCCTGGTTGCGGACGTCCCTGATGCCGGTCTCGAGCATCGCCTTGGACGCCTTCGCGACCAGGGGAGTCACCGACTGGGCGGTGTTGACGTGAGTGTGGATCGCGATCGAGACATCACGCTGGCGCGCGGTCGCGGCGAGCCGCTCCATGCCCGCCCTGACCTCATCGGTAAGCCAGTACTGAGGCAGCCCCATCAGGGCCTTGGTCGCCAGCCGGATGTCCCGGACGGACTCGACCGTCAGCAGGTCGCTGACGAAGGCCTCGAGCCTGGCCCAGGGCAGGTTCGCGACGTCGCCGCCGGAGACCACGACGTCCCTGACACCCGGGCTGGCCTTGAGGTACTCGATCATCGCGCCGAGCCGGTCGTCCCGCGCCATGCCGAACTTGAGCTTCTCGACCGTCGGCGTCGGGTTGCCGACCAGGTCCATCCTGGTGCAGTGCCCGCAGTACTGCGGGCAGGTGGGCAGGACCTCGGCGAGGACCTTGGTCGGGTAGCGGTGGGTGAGCCCCTCGACCACCCACATCTCCGCCTCGTGCAGCGAGTCCCGTGATGAATACGGATGCGACGGCCAGTCGGTTCGGCGGTCGCTGAAGACGGGGATCATGTAGCGGCGGATCGGGTCGGCGTAGAGCGCCTCGGTGAAGCCGGGGTCGGACGGAGCCAGCCGCGGCACGATGGTGTTGACCATCTGCGGCGGCACGAGCATCGACATCGTGGCCCGCTCGGCCTGGTCGCGCTCCAGATCCGCGTAGAACGCCTCGTCCACGCCGTCGCCGAGTACCGACCTGAGCTGGCGGATGTTCTTCACGCAGTGCGAGCGCTGCCATTGCGCGGACTCCCACTCCTGCGTGGTCACCGCGGCCCAGCCGGGGAACCGGCGCCAGTCCGGCTCGACGAGCTCCGTGTGCCGGTACACGTAGGGCTGCTCGATCACCGCGCCACCGTCCCCTCTCTAACGTGGATCTTCTCTACCCTGGAAACCGAACGATAGCCCGCCAGGTGCGCAAGACACGCAAGAAGCTATTGCCAGTATAGTTCTATTCAACAAATTCTATTGATTCGCGTGCTTAGCGTAACCCCGGCGTCCAAGCCTGCACCAGGGTGCGGGCCCGCGGCCGCAGGAAGGACTTCGGCGAGTGACTGGAATGAACCGCAAGGCGGGTTCTCCGCTCGGGCTGCATCGCGTCATCGAGCCATCGGGAGTGCTGCCCCAGGCCGCATGGCGGCTGGACCCCGATCCGGCGATCTGGCCGGACGAGGTACTCGTCTGCGTCGAGCGGCTCAACCTCGACGCCGCCTCCTTCCGCCAGCTGCACGAGGCCAGCGGCGGCGATCCGGCGGCCGTGAAGGCGGCGGTGCTCGGGATCGTGGCGGACCGCGGCAAGATGCAGAACCCGGTCACCGGATCCGGCGGGATGCTGACCGGCGTGGTGCGCGAGGTCGGCGCTGACTCACCCCTTGGTCTGCGGCCGGGGGACCGGATCGCGACCCTGGTCTCGCTCAGCCTGACGCCGCTGGTGATCACCGACGCCCTCGCCTCCTGGGACGGGGCGTCCGAGCAGGTGCCGTGCCAGGGCCACGCCATCCTGTTCGGCCGGTCGATCGCCGCCGTGCTCCCCGACGACCTGCCCGTGCCGCTCTCGCTCGCGGTGATGGACGTCTGCGGCGCGCCCGCGCTCACCCACCGGATCGTGTCCCAGGCGGCCCAGCGAATCGGCGACGCAACCGTCGAGCGGCCGGGCAGCACCCCGGGCAAGGGCCCGGTCGTCGCCATCCTCGGCGCGGCCGGCAAGAGCGGGTCGCTGTCGGCGGCCGCGGCCAGGCGGGCCGGCGCCAGCCGGGTGATCGGCGTCGTCCCGCACGAGCGGGAGGCCAGCGCGCTGCGAGCGGCCGGATCGGCAGGCGGCCGCGGCCTGGTCGACGAGGTCGTGATCGCGGACGCGACCGACCCGGTCGGCGTGTCCGGGGCCGTCCGCCAGGCTGGCGGGCCAGCCGACGTCACCGTCGTGTGCGTGGACGTGCCAGGCTGCGAGGGTGGCGCCATCCTGGCTACCGCGCAGGGCGGTACCGTGATCTTCTTCTCGATGGCCACCTCGTTCACGGCGGCCGCGCTCGGCGCCGAGGGCGTCGCGGCGGACGTCACGATGCTGGTCGGCAACGGCTACACCCCGGGCCACGCTCAGCTGGCCATCGACCTGATCAGAGCCGAACCTGGCGTCCGCCAGATCTTCGACGCCAGGACGACAGGAGAATGACGATGACATCGGCACCGGCCAGCACGCCCAAGCCCAGGGCCCCGAAGCTCACCATCGATCCGCAGGTCGTCCGCGAGGCGCGGCGGCTGGCCAACCAGGCGGGCCAGCCGATCGTGGCGATGGCGCGGGCGCACACCACCGTGTCGGTCGAGCGGGCCGTGCTGCGCCTGGCCGGGCTATCCGGCGCCGACGCCGACGGCATGCCGCTGGTGAACCGCCTGGTCGACGCGGTCCGGGCGCAGACCGGCCTGGAGCACGGCGTGGCGCTTCCCGTGTGGGACGCGGTGGCCGACGGGGCATTCCCCGATCTCGCCGCGCTGGCCGGCGCCGTGTCGGCCGGCCAGGTGTCCTTCAGGATCCCGGACGGCGCCGACGCGGACGCGGCCAGGACGGCGGCCAGTCACGCGCTGGCCGGCGGTTTCGCCAGGATCGACGCGAACCGGTCGAAGCGGCAGGAGATGATCGAGCAGACTGCCGAGCCGCGCAAGCCGTGGATGTACCTGATCGTCGCGACCGGGGACATCTACGAGGACATTCCCCAGGCTCAGGCAGCCGCGCGCGAAGGCGCCGACGTGGTGGCGGTGATCCGGTCGACCGGGCAGTCGCTGCTGGACTACGTGCCCGAGGGCGCGACCAGGGAGGGCTTCGCGGGCACCTACGCGACGCAGGAGAACTTCCGGCTGATGCGGGCGGCGCTCGACGACGTCTCGCGCGAGCTCGGCCGGTATGTGCGGCTGACCAACTACGCCTCCGGGCTGTGCATGCCGGAGATCGCGTCGCTGGCCGGCCTGGAGCGGCTCGACATGATGCTGAACGACTCGATGTACGGCATCATCTTCCGCGACATCAACCCCCGCCGCACGATGATCGACCAGCGCTTCTCCCGGCAGATTCACGCCCGGGCCGGCATCATCATCAACACCGGCGAGGACAACTACCTCACTACCGCCGACCCGGTGGATGGCGCGCACACGGTCATCGTGTCCCAGCTGCTCAACGAGTTCTTCGCCAAGGAGGCCGGCCTGGCCGACAGCCAGCTCGGCCTCGGTCACGCCTTCGAGATCGGGCCCGACGTGCCGGACTCGTTCCTGCTCGAGCTCGCGCACGCCCAGCTGGTCAGGGAGCTGTTCCCGAACGCGCCGCTGAAGTACATGCCGCCGACCAAGCACATGACCGGCAACATCTTCGCCGGCTACCTGCTCGACGCGTTCTTCAACCTGGCCGCGATGATGACGGAGCAGGAGATCCTGCTGATCGGCATGATGACGGAGGGCATCCATACGCCGTTCCTGTCCGACCGGGACCTGGCCCTGGAGAACGCCCACTATGTCAGGAGCGCCGCGGGCCGGCTGGGGGAGAGCTTCCGGCCGGAGCCCGGCGGCTTCATCGACCGGCGCGCGAACCAGGTGCTCGCCGAGTCGGTCGACCTGCTCCGGCGAATCTGCGACGACGGGCTGCTGAACGCGATCGCCGACGGCACGTTCGGGATCACGAAGCGCCCGGCCGACGGCGGCCGCGGCCTGGAGGGCGTGATCACCAAGGCGGACGGCTACTTCAATCCGGCCAGCGACATCCTCGACGACTCGGGACCGAGCCAGCAGGCCGGCGTTCTGGCCGCGGCCCACCAGAACGGAGCAGCGCTGTGACCCAGAAGACGCTTGTCCGGCCATACGGCGACACGACCGGCGACGGCCGGGTGCAGCTGTCCTTCACCCTGCCGGTGCCGTTCAGCACCCCCGACGACAAGGCCAGGGCCGAGGGCGCGGCACTGCAGCTGGCCGGGAAGATGGGCCTGGAACCGGCGATGGTCGTGCACGCCAAGGGCATGGGCCCCGACTTCACGTTCTTCGTCGTGTACGGGCGGGTCGGGCACCTGGTCGACCTCTCGGAAGTGACGGTCGCTAAGCGGGAGTTCGAGGAGCTGTCGCCCGCGGAGATCAACCTGCGGATCCGGTCCGCGCTCGGCCGCAAGCTAGTCGTGGTGGGCGCGACGATCGGCACCGACGCGCATACGGTCGGAATCGACGCGATCCTGAACGTCAAGGGACACGCCGGGGAGAAGGGCCTGGAGTACTACCGCGAGATCAAGGTCGTGAACCTCGGCTCCCAGGTCGAGGTGCCCCGGCTGGTCGCCGCGGCCCGGGCCGAGGGGGCCGACGCGGTGCTGGTCAGCCAGGTCGTCACGCAGCGGGACGCGCACATCAAGAACACGCGCGAGCTGGCGGCCGCCTTCGACGCGGCCGGACCGCCCCGGCCGCTGCTCATCATCGGCGGCCCGCGGTTCGACCCGTCGCTGGCGGCCGAACTCGGCGTCGACAAGATCTTCGGCAAGGGCACCACGCCGCGGGATGTGGCCAGCTACCTGGTGCACGCGCTGGCCCCGGCCGCCGCCGCTGCAGCCGAGGCATCCCGATGAGCGATGCCAGCGCTGCGTACCCGAGGCTCGGGCTGACGGTCAGGCACCAGCGGTACGTGCCGTACAGCCACGCGCACTACGGCGGCAACCTGGTCGACGGGGCCTACGTGCTCGGCCTGTTCGGTGACGTGGCCACGGAGGCCTCGATCCGGACCGACGGTGACGAAGGGCTGTTCGCCTCGTACTCCGATATCCAGTTCCTCGCGCCGGTACTGGCCGGCGACGTGCTGGAGGCCACCGCCACGATCACCAGGGTCGGCCGCCGCAGCAGGGAGATGCGCTTCGAGGCGCGTGTCCTGTGCCGCGCCGACCCTGACCGCGGTCCGTCGGCGGCCCGGGTGCTCGATGACCCGATCATGGTCGTCACCGCCACCGGAACCGTGGTCGCCCCGCCGGGATGAATCCAAGGGCTCACCTCTGACCGCCGCCAACAAGTTAGCGGTCTTTGCGAGCTATACGTGCTTTGCAACGGTCGTGGCATTTAGTGGACTATGAATTTCCATATGTGGCACACGGTAATCACTTAATCGCTACCGGTAGTATCGGGGGTGATGAGGTCAATGCTGTGCCCGACGCTGATCGAGCGTGATGCCGAGGTTCATGCCCTGGACAGCGGCCTTGACGGGGCGATGAACGGCGAAGGCGGCGTGCTCTTCCTGGCCGGGGATGCCGGAGTGGGCAAGTCCAGGCTGGCCAGGGAGGCGACGTCGCTCGCCTCGACGCGCGGATTCCACGTCCTGATCGGCCGGTCGACCGAGTCCGTCGTCCCGGTCCCGTTCCGCCCGATCACCGAGGCGCTGATGAAGATCGCCCGGGCCGGAGTGGTACCGGACGATCCGCAGCTGGCGATTCACCTGCCGGTGCTGGCGTCGCTCGTCCCCGAGTGGAGCCGGCCGGGAGATGAGCAGGCCGAGATCTCGCCCCTCATCCTCGGCGAGGCGCTGATCCGGCTGCTCACGCCGAGCGGCTCGAAGGGCACGCTCCTGGTCCTCGAGGACCTGCACTGGGCTGATCCTGAGACCCTCGCGATCGTCGAGTACCTGGCCGACAACCTGGCCGACACCAGCGTCCTGTGCCTGGCGACGGTGCGGGACACCGAGCCATCGCCCGGTCTTGACCTGCTCAGGTCGGTCACGGCCAGGCGCGCGGCGACCTGCATCCCGGTGACGCGCCTGGGCGACGAGGCGGTCCGGCAGATGGCCGCCGCCTGCATGGATACCGAGCAGGTCCCCGGCCCGGTGACCCGGCTGCTGGCCGAGTGCGACGGGCTGCCGTTCGCCATCGAGGAAACACTCGCGACCGCGGTCTCGTCGGGCCAGCTCGTCAGCGATCCTTCTGGATGGCAGGTCGACGACCGGGTCAGCACGAGCGTTCCGGCCTCGATCGCCGGATCGGTCAGGAACCGCCTGACCGCGCTCGGCCCTGCCGTCAGCGATGTGCTGGCCACGGCGGCCGTGCTCGGCCGCAAGTTCGACTGGACGCTGCTGCCGGCCATCACGGACCTGACCGAGCCGCAGGTACTGGCTGCGCTGCAGCAGGCCCAGGCGATGCAGCTGATCATGCCGGTCGGGTCAGGCAACAACCTGTTCCGGTTCCGGCACAGCCTCACCAGGCACGCGATCCTGTCCGATCTGCTGCCTCCTGACCTGGCCGGCCGGTCGGCACGCGCGGCCGCTGAGCTCGAAACCGCCCATCCTGGCCTGCCAGGGGCCTGGTGCGAGCTGGCGGCCGAGCTGCACGAGGCCGCCGGCGACCGGGCGCGCGCCGCCACGCTGCTGCTGCAGTTCGGCAGCCGGGCGCTGCACCAGGGGGCGCTGAGCACGGCCATCACGTCTCTGGCCGACGCGCACGACCTGCTCGCGGCCCCTTCGCCGGCCGAGCCGATGCTGACCATCGAGATCGACGAGGCGCTCGTCGACGCACTGTCCCATGCCGGGGACTACGGCAGGCTCATCCCGGTCGCCGAGCGGCTGATCGGCGAGCTCGACGCCGTCGGGGCCGATCCGCGGCGCCAGGCGCTGGCCCTGATCACCGTCGCGCGGGTCAGCTGCGAGGATCACGCCAGTGCGTCGGCCGCGCAGCTGTCGGCGGCGCGAGCCATCGCCGACCGGCTGAACGACACCGAGCTCGCGAGCCGGGTGGACGCGGCTGCGGCCCACTGTGCGATCGACTCGGGCGACCTCGACGGAGCCGAGGAACTGGCGCGCCGGGCGCTGGCCAGCGCCGAGGCGGACGGGTCCGGTGCATGGGCGGCCGAGGTCGCGCTCGAGTCGCTCGAGGTGATCGGGCGCAGGGAGCGGCAGCGCGATATCGGAGCCGCGCGGGAGGCGTTCGCGCGTGCCTACCAGATCGCGGCCGACGGAGATCTCGCCATCTGGCGGATCCGGGCCCTGCACCAGCTCGGCACCATCGACATGCTGGTCGACGGCGGCACGGGCAGGCTCAGCGAGGCCAGGGAGCTGGCCAGCAAGGCCGGCGCCATCTCCACGGCCACCGTCATCGACCTGCAGCTAGCCAATAGCTGGAGCCTCGGGACGGACCTGGACCGCGCCCTGGCGGCGGCCCGCCGCTGCGAGCAGGGCGCACGGCAGATCGCAGCCCGGCGGACTGAAGCCATCGCGCTCAACGTGCAGGCCCTCGTCGCAGCGATCCGCACCGACCGAACCGAGATGGAGCGAGCCGCCGGGCGGGCCGAGAAGGCTCTCCCCGGCGACGCCGAGGTGCTGTTCTCGACCTGGGGCCTCGCGAGGGTGACCGCCTCGCTGTTCCATGACGATCTGCTCCGTGCCCTGCAGGAGAGCAACGCCGGCATCTCCTATGGCGGCGACACCGCCCTGATGTCGCCGCGGCGGGCGTGGGGATATCACGCCCTCCTGCAGGCCATCTTCGACCGGGACGGCCACGGCGCCATCGAGCGGGCCCGTGCCGCCGGTGCCGCGGTCGGCTGGAATCAGGGCTACCTGGCGTTCGCGGAGGCGGTGCTGGAAGGCCGGGCCGGTCACCGGGACCGGGCATCGGCGCTCGCGAGCGAGGCCAGCGCGCTGCTCGCCCCGTACGCGTCCTGGTGGAACCATCTCGCCCGGCGGCTGGTCGCCCCCTCGGCCATGGAGGACGGCTGGGGTGAGCCAGCCTCCTGGCTGCGCGAGGCAGCCGCCGATTTCGAGGCCAGCGACCATCCGCGCCTGGCAGCGGCCTGCCGCGGGCTGCTGCGCCGGGCCGGGGAGCGGGTGCCGCGATCCGGCCGGGGCAGCGCCCAGGTGCCCCCCCAGATGCGCAGGCTCGGTATTACCAGCCGCGAGATGGACGTCTTCCTGCTGGTCGCGCGCGGGTTCTCCAACGCGGAGATCGCCCGGCGGCTCTACATCTCACCGAAGACGGTGGAGACCCATATCGCCAGTCTTGTTGCCAAGACGGGGCAGACTGGCCGCCGTGAGCTGGTGGCTCACGCTGCTCGGTTCGTGCCTCGCTGAGGCTTATTTCCGAGTCGCTCTTAACTCAGGAGTGCACCTCACCAAGCTCAGGGTTCACCCGATGCGCACAGGCCGTCCGCTGGGCGAACATGAGTGAGTACAAGGCGCTGCCTTGCTCCCGCCGGAGGCCCAGCCGGTCCTCGATGGTAGCTAGCGGCGCGAGCTGCCCCCGTGCTCGCGCAGTACCTGGCGGACCCGTGCGCGAACGTGCACGGGTCCGCCGGCCAGGGGCGTTCCCGCAAGGAGGACGCATGACGACGATCAGTGCCGCACCACCCCCGCAGAAGACCGCCGAGGCGCAGCCGGCGACCACGGAACCGTCGACCAGGGGGAGCGCTTTGCTTCCGAGGCGGTCCCGTATATCGAGCCGGCTCTACCCCGCCGCGCTCCGGCTGACCCGTAACCACTGTGACGCCGAGGACCTCATCCAGGAGACGTTCGCCAAGGCCTACGTCAAGTTTCATCAGTTCAGCCCGGGCACCAACCTGAAGGCGTGGCTGTACACCATCCTGGTCAGGACCTTCTACAGCAGCTGCCGGTACAAGGACCGCAGGGTCGGCGAGGTCCTGGCGGCCGAGATCTACGACGCCACGGACGTCAGGGACGCGCTGAGCGAGCCGTCCAGATCGGCCGAATCCGAGGCGCTGGATAACCTCGGCACCTCCGGCGTCATGCGCGCCCTCGACGACCTGCCCGAGTCCTTCAGGCAGGCGATCTACCTGGCCGACATCGAGGGATACCACTACAGCGAGATCGCCGAGCTGATGGGCACCCCGCTGGGCACCGTGATGTCCCGCGTCCACCGGGGCCGCGCGATGCTGCGCGACAAGCTGCAGGCCTACGCCCCGCGCCCGGCCCGCACGGGCGGCCCGGCCGCGGACGGCTCAGCTGGCCGCGCAGCCCGGGTGGCCGCTCCCCGGGCGGCCGGATCGGCAGGCCGCAGGGCCGGCACCAGCGTGCGCCGGCCGCTCGCGCAAGATCCGCACCTGAGCGTCGCCGCTTAGCGGCCTGCCCCGGCGGCAGCATCGAGGAACCCCCCACCTCGACCGCGCCGCCGAGAGCCGGAGGCCGTGCCGAGGCACCCCCGTCCTCGGCACGGCCTCCGCCGTCCTGCTGCCCGGCCGCAACGGCCGGGCAGCAGACCCGCGTCTACTCGGCCGCGCCGTACTTGGCGATCTCCTCGTACTCGGCCTCGCTCAGCTCGCGCGGCAGCTCGCCCTTGGCGACCTTGGTGCTCTGGACGTGATGCCGGATCGTCTCGACCACCTCGGGATTAGCCAGCGTGGTCACGTCACCGACATCGGTGAAGTTGGACACTGACGCGATCACCCGGCGCATGATCTTGCCCGACCTGGTCTTCGGCATGTCCGCGACGATCCAGACATTCTTCGGCCGGGCGATCTTGCCGATCTCGACCTCGATGGCCTTGCTGACCTTCGCCTCCATGCCGTCAGCGGCAATGCCCGGCTTGAGCGAGACGTACATCTCCACGATCCGGCCCCTGATGTCGTCCATCACCGGCACGGCCGCCGCCTCGGCGACCTCCGGGACGGTCATCGCGGCCGACTCGAGCTCCTTGGTGCCGAGCCGGTGCCCGGCCACGTTGATGACGTCGTCCACCCGGCCGAGGATCCGGAAGTAGCCGTCGGCGGCCTGCAGCGCGCCGTCGCCGGCGAAGTACGGCCAGTCGTGCCAGTCCTTGCTGTCCGGGTTCCGGTTGTACTTGGCGTAGTAGACCTCGATGAACCGCTCGGGCTGGCCCCAGATCGTCTGCATGATGCCGGGCCACGGGTTCCTGATGCAGATGTTCCCGGCCCGGCCGCTGCCGGCCGGGACCTCGTTGGCGTCCTCGTCGTAGACGACCGGGTAGATGCCGAGCGCGCCCGGCCCGCAGCTCCCCGGCTTCATCGGCTGCAGCGCGGGCAGTGTGCTGCCGAGGAACCCGCCGGTCTCGGTCTGCCACCAGGTATCGACGATCGCCGCCTCGCCCTTGCCCACCTCGGAGTGGTACCAGCGCCAGACCTCTGGCTCGATCGGCTCGCCGACCGTGGTCATGTGCTTGAAGTGGTAGTCGTACTTCTTCGGCTCCTCGGGACCGACCTTGCGGAGCATCCGGATGGCGGTCGGCGAGGTGTGGAAGATGTTGACGCCAAGTTCCTTGGCGATCCGCCACGGGCGGCCGCCGTCGGGGTAGTTCGGCACGCCCTCGTAGATGACCGTCGTCGTGCCCAGCGCCAGCGGGCCGTAGACGATATAGGAATGCCCGGTAATCCAGCCGATGTCGGCCATGCACCAGTACATGTCATCCGGGTGGATGTCCTGGTAGTACTTCGACGTTCCGGCGACGTACGACAGGTAGCCGCCCGTCGAGTGCTGGGCGCCCTTCGGGCGGCCTGTCGTGCCGCTGGTGTACATCAGGAACAGCGGCGCATCGGCCGGCATCGACACCGGCTCGACGACCGCGCCCGCGTGCTCGGCCAGCAGTTCGTCGACGAAGAAGTCCCGGCCCGGCGCCATCGGCGTCTCGGAGGCGTACTGCCCGGCGTGCCGCCGCCAGACGAGCACCTTGTCGACCTCCTGACCCTGCCGGGCGGCCTCGACGAGCGCCTCGTCGGCCTTCACCTTGTGATCGGTGATCGCGCCGGCCCGGTAGTAGCCGTCCATCGTGATCAGAACCCGGCTCCCGGAGTCGGCGATCCTGGTCCCGCAGGCGTTGCCGCTAAAGCCGCCGAAGACCTGGGAGTGGACCACGCCGAGCCTGGCGCAGGCGAGCATGGTGACCGGCAGCTCGGGAACCATCGGCATGTGCAGGGTGACCCGGTCGCCGGCCTGGAGCCCGGCGAAGTCGCGCAGCACGGCGGCGAACTCGTTGACCTGGCGGTGCAGCTCGCCGTAGCTGATCCTGACGTGCTCGTCGGTCTCCAGCTCCGGCACCCAGATGATCGCCGTCTTATCCGGGCTGGCCTGGGCGTGCCGGTCCACGCAGTTGTAGGAGGCGTTGAGCTTGCCGCCGACGAACCAGTTCCAGAATGGCGGATTCGACGTGTCAAGTGTCGTGTGCCACTTTTCGTCCCAGGTGAGAAGATTCGCATACTCGGTAAAGCACTCAGGGAACTTGTCCTCAGCGAACCGGGCGAAAATGGCGGGATCCGCCGCGTTAGCCTGAGCAACGAACTTTGGTGGGGGCTGGTAGTAGTTCTCTTCCCGCCAGTGGACCGCGATCTGGGATTCGGAGACCTCGGATTCCGGGTTATTCGTCATTGCTCGACCTCCAGCTAAAGGGGATTCCGCGAACCGGCCTGGGCCGTTCTCGTCAAGCAGCCTCGTGCACACTTGAGTGCTACCAAATCGTATCGCCGCAGCACAAGCCTCAACAGGCTGGTTCCGTTCCTGCGCCGCGAAACCCGCCCTGAGGTCGCCCGGCGGCGGTATCGATCCAGGCACGGGTCCTGCGCACCCGGTTGACATCGCTGCCAGGGGCGGTATCTTCTTGCCAGTCACGTACCGGGTCTCCCGGCGGGGCGCGAGCCCGCAGTGCGGCGCTCGCGGTGACGCGGAGGGAAGCGAAGCCGTCCTGACCAGTTGCGGCCGGCCCGGCCGACCGCTCCCGCCCGCCGGCTGGACGGGGTTGGACCTGGAAGGGGCCCAGACATCCAGTAGACAACGAAGGACGATCCCGTTGCCGACGGGACGCCCCTCGGTCCGAAGGATGCCTGGGCCTCTTCCTCGTGCAGCCCCGGTGATCGACTACGCTTGCGCGGTCGGGATGGCAGATGCGTTCCCTCGATCGCCGGAACCTCCAGGCGGGCTGAAGTCGTTGTTGCTTGTGCCCGGGAGACAAACACATCACGTCGAGGCAGGAAACAAGTGACTTCCACGGATCGGCAGGCAGACTCGCTTGGTCAGGTTGCCGTCATCATCCCGACCTATAACGAGCGCGACAACCTGGAGCCGATCGTCGGCCGGCTCAGAACAGCCGTTCCTGCCGCTCACATTCTCGTCGTCGATGACGGCAGCCCGGACGGCACCGGCGAGATCGCCGACAAACTCGCGGCGGCCGATGCTCATATCCACGTTCTGCACCGGGCCGGGAAATCTGGTCTCGGCACCGCCTATATCGCGGGCTTCACCTGGGGCCTCGAGCACGGCTACGGCGTGCTCGTCGAGCATGACGCCGACGGGTCCCATGACCCGGCGGACCTGCCGAAGATGCTGACCGCACTGGCGGACGCCGACCTCGTGATCGGCTCCCGGTACGTGCCGGGCGGTACGGTCGTGAACTGGCCCAAATCACGCGAGGTCCTGTCGCGCGGCGCCAACGTCTACGTCAGGATGATGCTGGGCATCGGCGTCCACGACGCGACGGCCGGCTTCCGCGCCTACCGCGCGGCCACGCTTCGCGCCATCGGCCTGGACCAGGTCGAGTCGCAGGGTTACTGCTTCCAGGTCGACCTGACGCTGCGCACAGCGGAGCAGGGCTTCCGGATCCGCGAGGTCCCGATCACGTTCACCGAGCGAGCCCGGGGCGCGAGCAAGATGAGCCAGTCGGTCGTGCTCGAAGCGCTGTGGCGGGTGGCCCAGTGGGGCGTGGCCAGGCGACTCGGACGGCGGCCGAAGCCGCCGCGTGCCTGACCGCCGCCGCTAGGCGCTCTTGCGCTCGCCGCTAGGCGCTCTTGCGCTGCCTCGCGGAGGTGGCACCTGGCTCGGTATCGCCCCGCTGGCCCCTGATGATGGCGAGCCGCTCGGCCAGCACCTCTTCGAGGTCCGAGATGCTGCGGCGTTCCATCAGCATGTCCCAGTGGCTGCGCGGCGGCTTGGCCTTCGATGCGGTCGGCTGGTCCCCGGTCGCCGTCGTCGCGGTCGCGCCGCAGATCCGGCACTCCCACTTCGCCGGTACCTCGGCCTCGGCAGCGAACGGCACGCTGAACCGGTGGCCCTTCGGGCAGTCGAAGGCCACCTCCTGGCGTGGCGCCAGGTCGGTGTTGCGGTCGTTCTCATAGCTCGTGGCGCCAAGGCGGGTACCACGTAGTGCGCGTTCGGCCATATGCTTGTTGCCTCCGGGCGCTCGGCGTTCTTAGATGTCAACGGCAGGGACACCTGCAAGATTCCCGTCTGCCCGGCCTTCCAATCGCGCAAGCGGTTCCGGATCGTAAGGGATGCGCGTTTCGCACCCGATTGCGTCCGGCACGCGGGCGTCAGGCCTGCGGGCGCGGCTCGCCCCGGCCGACGCGCGGATGCCACTGACCCCGCTCGATCAGCACCTCGCGAAGAAGCTCCGTCTGGTCGGTCATGATTCCGTCGGCGCCCAGGTCGAGTAGCGAGCCCATGAGATCGCGGTCGTTGACCGTCCAGACGTGCACCTGCAGGCCCGCCGCGTGGGCCCGCCCGATCAGCGGCGCGGTGGCCAGGCCGACCGGCAGCTGGGCGCAGCGTACCCAGCGGCGCGCGAACGACCCGCCGAGCAGCCGCCCCGGCCATGCTGACCGCAGCGCGGCGGCGCCGACCGGCGACGTGGCCATGCACACCGGGCGGTCGAGCAGCCTCCTGGTGGCCCGCAGCCTGGCGGCCGAGAACGACGTGATGCACACCCGGTCCCAGGCCGCGGTCCGGCGGATCAGGTCGGCCAGCGGCCGTGCCACCGGCCCGTCCTTGACGTCGATATTGAACCGAACGTCGGGCCACGCGCCGAGCAGGTCCTCCAGCAGCGGCACCGGATCGGTCCCGTCGATCCTGGCTGCCGCTACCTCAGCGGCCGGCAGCCGCGCGATCGCTCCGGTGCGGTCGGTGACCCGGTCCAGTGTCTTGTCGTGAAATGCCACGACGGTGCCGTCGCTGGTGGCGTGGGCGTCGGTCTCCAGGTAGGCGTAGCCGAGCTGGACGGCATGCTCGAACGCCCGCCAGGTGTTCTCGGGAAAGTGCCCGGCGCCGCCGCGGTGCGCGAAGGCGATCGGCCTGGGGTAATCAAGGAAGCCGGTCGGCACGGCCATCCTCCCACTCCCTGCGGCGCGCCTCGGCCAGCACGATAGCCGCGGCCGCCGCCACGTTCAGCGAGCCCACCCGCCCCACCTGCGGAATGTAGGCGATCTGGTCGGCGGCCGCGAGCAGGCCCGCCGAGCAGCCGCGGTCTTCATGGCCGACCGCGAGGCAGACGTCGCCCCCGACGTCCGCCTGGTGCAGCGGCACGGCCCCGTCGGCCAGCTCGATCGCGACCAGCCGCAGGCCCTGCGACCTGATCGCGGCGGCGGCGGCGGCCGGCCCGGCGACTTGCTCGAACGTGACGAACCGGCCGGTGCCGAGCGAGGTCTTGCGGGCTGACGGGTGCATCGGATCGGCGGTGTCACCGCACAGCCACACTTTGTCCACCCCGAACGCGGCCGCGGTGCGGATGATCGACCCGACGTTGAACGGCTGGCTCACCGACTCCAGCAGCAGGCAGACCCTGGCCTGCGTAGCCCGGCGCCAGGATCGGTTGAGCCGCTTGACCTCCGTCGGCCCGAGCTGGCGGCTCACGGGGCCGCTCCGGCCAGATGGCGGGCGGCGGTCACCTTCAGCACCCGGTAGCCCGACCGGGCCGCGGCGCGCTCGGCGATCCAGCCGGACTCGGTCAGCCATCGCTGCAGGGAGTCAGACCCGAGGTTTCGTTGCACCACCAGGAAGGCAGCACCCCCGGGGACGAGCCGGTCCAGCCAGGCGGCCAGCAGCACGCGCAGGGCGCTCTTGCCGATCCTGACCGGCGGATTGGACCAGATCAGGTCGAACCGCGCGGGCAGGCCAGCGTCGTCGGGAAGCACGCAGGTCACGTTGGCCAGCCCGGCGCGGGCAGCGTTGGCGCTGGTCAGCGCGAGGGCCCTGGTGTTGACGTCGACGGCCCAGACCCGCGTGCCCGGCGCCCGGGCGGCGAGTACCAGGGCGAGCGGGCCGTAGCCGCAGCCCAGATCGAGAAGGTTCCCGGCCGCCGGCGGCGCTGGCGCGACGTCGAGCAGCAGCCTCGTCCCGGGGTCAAGGCGCCGCGGCGAGAAGACTCCCGAGTCGGTGCCGAGCTCCAGGTGCAGGCCGGGCAGGATCACGTGGACCGATCCGGGGCGGTGCGCGGCGGAAGGCTCGCTGGCGAAGTACTGCTCGCTCACCTGCTGGCTGCCGCCGGCACTGACCGGCGCCCGGCCGAGGCGGCCAGGGCCGGGTCGATGTACGTGCGGCTGACCCAGCGCTCGACGACGAAGGTCAGCACCGGGATGGTGCCGGCCAGCAGCACGATCACCGTGCCCGGGCTGGCGACCTTCATCCGCACCATCCGCGTCATCACGAACGCGACGATCACGTAAATGATGTAGAGCATGCCGTGAGCGGTGCCGACGTACTTCACCACGACCAGGTTGTTCGCGAAGACCTGGAGCGGGATCCCGACGAAGCACAAGATGATCAGTACGGTCCCGGTCAGGTAGGCCATCGCCCGGTACGCGCGCACCACCAGGGCGAGCTGCCTGTCGGCGTCCACGTCGTTCCTCCTCCGGCTAGCGCAGGCCGTGCCAGCGGCCATGGCCCTTGACCTCGCCGCTGAGCCTGGCCAGGTAAGCGTTGTACTCGGCCAGCTCGACATCGGCTGGCCCGGTGCTGGCGGACTCGTCGTCGCCTGATGCGGGGCCAGCGTCGCCGGTCCCCGTCCCGCCCGGTCCGGACGCCCCGACACCAGCCGGCAGCTTGATCTGCGGCGCCTCGCTGCCGCCCGCTGGCGCCGGGTGCAGCTCGTCCCGGACGGTCTTCACCCAGAAGACGATGCCGAAGACCGCGAAGATCGGCCATTCGAACGTGTAAGCCCAGCTCAGAGTGTTGCCGGCCATCGCCCGGCGGAACTGCCAGTCGCCGAGCCAGCACATCCCGATGACCGCGACGACCGCGAACAGGTGCCAGCTGATCCACCGCGGCGTCACCAGGATCCGCCAGCGGGAGGCGAGCGGGGCGTCGGACATGGCATGAGCCTAATCGAGAGAGCGACCTGTTCCCGCGCGGCCTGCGCGACTGCCACGAATCGGGCATGCCAGCGAGTCACTACAGAGCGTAGCCGGAAGGTCGGTGATAATCAGCTCATGGTTCTAGCAGACTTGCTGCCCGGCCAGCTCGGGCTGGCCGGACGGCTCCCCGGCCGGATCGACGACCTGCGCGGACCGGTCAGGGGAGTGATCATGCTGCCGAAGAACTTGTCCTGGCCAGGGATGCGCGAGTGCGACGTCAGCGACGACCGGAGCCGGCGCAGCCTGTACGCGATGCTGCTCGCTCAGGGCAAGCGCAACGACATCGCAAGGTTCGTCAACGCCGGGCTGCTCCGCCAGGACTGGCCGCTGATCAGGAACTCGCTCGACTCCGGTCTGCGCCGCGGGTGCGAGCGGCGGTTCGGTCTGGGCGGCGTGCGGGAGGCGGCCGCCGCCGCCATCGATCCCAGCACGGTCGGGTAGACGGCCGCGCTCGCACCGATAGCCTGACGGGGTGCGCAAATACGTCATCATGGGCGTCCAGGGCAGCGGCAAGGGCACCCAGGCCCGGATGCTGGCCGCGGACCTCGACCTGGTCCACATGTCGGTCGGCGACATCTTCCGCTGGAACGTGCAGCAGCACACCAAGCTCGGCGCCCAGGTCAGGCGGACCATGGCGGCCGGGCTGCTGGTCAGCGACGACCTCGTCGAGGGCGTCGTCAGGGACCGGCTGACCGAGCACGACTGGAATTACGGATTCATCATCGACGGATTCCCGCGCAACGAGCGCCAGGCCGAGTTCTTCCTGGAGAGCTACGACATCGACGGCGTGATCCACCTCGACCTGCCCGACCGTGAGGTGCGCAGGCGCGTCCTCGCCCGGCGGCTGTGCTCGGGCTGCGGCATGGACTACAACCTGCTCGCCAGCAGCCCCAGCGAGGCCGGCCGGTGCGACGTCTGCGGCTCGGCCCTGGTCATGCGGGAGGACGACACCGAGGAGGCGCTCGCGGTCCGGCTCAGCGAGTACCACGAGAAGACCAATCCGGTGCTGGCCATCTTCGCCCGCAAGGAATACGTGGTCACCGTGGACGCTACGCCCGGCCCGGAGCAGGTCCAGCAGGAGATCAGGACCAGGCTCAGCCTCCCGCCGCACCGCCCGCCGCCATCCGGCCAGCCCGCCGGCCAGGCAGCCCCCGCGGCTCAGTAGAGAGCCGGATGAATGTGCCATCCATCCGTGATTTCGCCGATGTATGGCACATTCATCCACCGGCGGGTCCCGGCCGGGCGGGGCCGGCTACCGGTCGGCTGCGGCGCGCTGGCGGTAGGCGCGTGACTTCGCCCGTGATCCGCAGCCGGCCATGCTGCACCAGCACCCGCTTCGCGTCGGCGAGCGGTCGTAGAACGCCCAGCGGCAGTCGTCGGCACTGCACACCTTGAGCCTGGGCCAGGTGCCAGCGATCGCAGCTTCGGCGGCGATCAGCAGCAGCGCGGCGAACCCGGCGGACGGCCCGTCGCCGACCGGGACCGGCCGCGGCACGCCATCGCCGCCGACGTCCAGCCGGGTGGGCAGGCCGGCGGCGACGGCCCGCAGATCGCCGAGTGGCCCTGCGGGCGGGGGGTGGTGAGTCACGTGGGCCTGGAGCACCTCGCGGAGCGCTTCGCGCAGCGCGACGGCCTGCCGCACATCGTCGTCGGCCGCCGGGCCAGACCGCAGCCGTGCGGCCGACGACACGCCGTCAGGCGCGCCCGCCGCCTGGCTGGCCGGCCGGTGAGCCCGGCGGGCCCGGTCAGGTCCCGGTCCGCCAGCCAGCCCGCCAGGGCGGCTGGTGAGCTGAGCTCGTCGGTACCGGCCTCGACATCGAGCGTGTTCACGAACGCCCGCACCAGCTCAAGCCGGCCAGGCGCCGGGCCGATTACCGGCTCGCGGCTCGCTCGCCGGGAACCTCCGGCCAGGCCCGCGGCCGGCTTGTCGGCCGACCTGCCTCGCTCACTCATGCGTCACCACCATTTCAGCTTAGCCGGTTGCGTGCGGTCAGCGAATGGGTTACGGTCGAAGTAACCACCAAGCGGTGTTAGCTGGTTACGCCAGACGGTGCTGACTGGTTGCGAGAGCCACATGGGAGGTCACGATGAACGACTGGGTGATGATCGGGGTACCGACGAGCGCGGGCGCCCACCACGCCGGGCAGGAACTCGCGCCCGACGCGCTGCGAGCGGCCGGGCTGACCGAACGGCTCGTAGCGGCCGGTGTCTCCGTGACCGATCACGGCAACCTGCCGGAGTCGGTGTTCGCGGCCGAGCACAGCGGCGCCGGGGCCCGGAACCTAGCCGCGGTCACCAAGGTGGCGGCCGGCGTCGCGGACGCGGTCGCCGATGTCGTGGCCTCCGGTCGGCTGCCGCTGCTAATCGGCGGCGACTGCACGATCACGATCGGCGCCGTGGCCGGCTTCCAGCGGCGCCATCCCGACGGCGGCCTCATCTACGTGGACGGCGACGCCGACCTAGGGGTGCCGGGCAACGGGGACTCGGGCGACGGAGACTCAGGAATCCTCGACTCGATGGGGATCTCGCACCTGCTCGGCCGGGGCGCGCCGGAACTGGCCGGCCTGGGCGGCAAGGTCCCGCTGCTGGAGCCGGCCAGGCTGGCGATCCTCGGCCCCGATCCTCGCGAGGTCAGCGACACGGGCCGCGAGTTCCTCGCCGGGCTGGGAGTGAGCCTGCAGGAGGCGCCGGCCTTCGCCGCGGACCCGGCGGGTGCCGCCGAGCGCGCCCTCGCCGCGGTGACCAAGGCGAGCGGACGGTTCCTGGTCCACTTCGACATCGACGTCGTCGACTCCGGCGACCTGCCGCTCGGCAACTTCCCGCACTACGGATCCGGGGTCCGGCTCGATCACGTCGTCACCGCACTGCGCGTCCTGCGCGCTCATCCGTCGTTCGCCGGCCTCGTGCTCACCGAGGTGAACCCGACTCACGATCCTGACCGCGCGGAGTTGCGCCGGCTGACGGACGCCCTGGCCACCGCGCTCGCTGCCTGACCGGCCCGCGTCCGGGCCGAGGCGACCGCACGAGCCGCCGGCCAGGTCCGGTTGACGGGCGCCGCGGCCGGATCTACCTTTCCCTATGACTACAGATAAAGGGTCTAATCCCGGAGCGACGCCGGCCGGGTCGCCGATCTCGTTCCGGCTGGACCCGGGATCGGGTGTCCCCACCTACCTGCAGCTGGTCCACCAGGTCGAACAGGCGCTGCGGCTCGGCTATCTCAAGGAGGGGGACCGGCTGCCCACGGTGAAGGAAGCCGTGGAATCGCTGGCCATCAACCCGAACACCGTGCTGAAGGCCTACCGCGAGCTCGAGCACCGGGGCCTGGCGGCCGGGCGGCCCGGCCAGGGCACGTTCATCGCCGGCACGCTGCGGCGGGTCGGTCTCGCCGAGCAGGCGGCGCTGCGCAAGGGCCTGTTCGCCTGGCTGCGGACCGCCGGCGAGGCCGGGCTGGACGCAGAGGGCATCGAGGCCCTGTTCGCGACCTCGCTGCGGGATTTTCTTGACCGCCGCGACGAGGAGAAGAGCCAGCGTCGCGGCGCCGGCCACCGCCGTGGATGTGCTCGCGGACCGGCCGGAGAAGTCGCATGAACGTGATCGAGACCGGCGCGCTCGGCAAGCGGTACCGGCAGAACTGGGCCCTGCGTGACTGCAGCCTCACCGTCCCGGCCGGGCACGTGGTGGCACTCGTCGGCCCCAACGGCGCGGGCAAGACCACGCTGCTGAATCTCGCCGCCGGCCTGCTCCGGCCGACCCGCGGCCAGGTCAGCGTGCTCGGCGGCGAGCGGCCCGGATCGGCGGCCGCGCGGCGCAGGATCGGCTTCGTCGCCCAGGACGCGCCGCTGTACGGCCACTTGCCGGCCGGCGACATGCTGCACCTGGCCAGGAACCTCAACCTGACCTGGGACGAGGACCGCGCCCAGGCCAGGCTGGCCGATCTCGGCATCCCGCTGGACCGCAAGGTGCGTCAGCTGTCCGGCGGCCAGCGAGCCCAGCTCGCCCTGACCATCGCGCTGGCCAAGCGGCCCGAGGTGCTCATCCTGGACGAGCCGCTGGCCAGCCTGGACCCGCTCGCGCGGCACGACTTCATGGGATCGCTGATGACGGCGGTGGCCGAGGACAGTCTCTCGGTGGTCTTCTCCTCGCACGTCGTCTCCGAGCTCGAGCGGATCGCCGACTACCTGGTCGTGCTGAACGATGGACGGCTGCAGCTCGCGGGGGAGGTCGATGCGCTGCTTGACACGCACCGCATCCTGACCGGCCCGGGCGGCGAGATGGCCCTTAACTTGAAACAATTCGCGGTCGTCCAGGTCCGGCAGGCCGGCGCGCAGGCGCACCTGCTGGTCAGGACGTCAGCGGCGGCGGATCCCGCTCCGGCCGGGTGGCTGTCGTCACCGGCCAGCCTGGAAGACGTGGTGCTGGCCTACCTGCGCGACCCGAACGCCAGCGTCCTGCCCGGCCCCGAGGTGCCGGCGGCCGCCGGGGGAGAGGCGGTGCGAGCGTGACGGCAGTGGCACCCCCGGCGGGCCGGGAACCACCTGCTCACGAAACCTCCGCGCGGGTGCCGTGGCGCGGCCTGGTCTGGGTCACCTGGCGCCAGCACCGCGCAGGGCTCACCGGGATGCTCCTGGTCTTCCTTCTCGCCGCCGCGCTGCTGGTCGGGACGGGCCTGCCGCTGAACACAGCAGCGGTATGGCCGCGCACGCCCCCATGGGGGCAGTCCCTCATCTTGGCGTTCAATGCCTCGGTGCTCCTGAATCAGGCCATTCCCGTGCTCGCCGGCCTCTTCCTCGGCGCTCCGCTGCTGGCCCGCGAGACCGAGAACGGCACCGCCCGGCTGGCCTGGACCCAGGGAGTCGGCCGGATCAGGTGGCTGCTCGCCCAGGTAGTGCCCGTTGCCGTACTCCTCGCACTGACCGCTGCGGTCTTGGTCGTGAACTCAGCTGGTCGCTAGGCCGCTACCAGCGCGGATACCTCCTCTTCTGGTGGGGATACCCGCGCTCGGCCTGGTGGGGACTCGCGCTGTTCGATCTGAACCCGCTGGCGCTCGCCGGGTGGGTGACGCACGCAACGTTGTCCTGGCGGACGGCCTATCTCCCGCCGTTGCGCCGCACCGTCCCGGTTCAGTTCTCCGCCGGAGGCGGGTACAGCTACAGCGCTTACTGGGGGAGCCAGCACGGCCCTGGCCCTGACATCCTCAGCTCGAGCCTGGGCTGGCCGGACGGACGGCCGATCGGCGACGCCGAGGTCACTCATCACTCAGCGGCCTGGCTGACACTGCACCACATCAAGCTCTGGGTGACCTACCAGCCGGCCAGCCGGTACGGCCTGTTCCAGGCGATCGAGTTCAGCTGGCTGATCGCCATCTCGGCGATCCTGATCACGGCTACGGCCGTGCTGATCCGCCGCCGCGCCGCGTGACCGGAAGGGAGTGCCGATGACCGAGATGACCGTTCCGGCGGCGGCCAGTCCGCTGCCCGGGCGCGGCGCGCGGGCCTGGGCTGGAACATCGCGCGGCAGCACCGGCTGGTGCTGATCGGGCTGGCGATCGTGTTCACCGGGTTCGGACTGCGGCTGGTCCTGACCGGGATCCCGCTGCATGCCACCTACGGCCAGTACCTCGCGCAGCACTGCGTGACCCAGCGGCATCCGGCCTGCGGACGGCTGCTGAATGCCATGGATGCCTCCTGGGTGATGCGCTACGGCGGGATGGTCGTCCTGCCCGCACTGATCGGCGTGTTCGCCGGCGCGCCGCTCGTGGCCCACGATTTCGAGACGGGTGCGTATCGTTTCGGCCTAGCTCAGGGGGTCAGCGGACGCCGCCAGCAGCGGCCAAGCTGCTGGTCATCGGCGCGATCGTGGTCATCGGCAGCTGCCTGCTCGGCCTGCTCACGATGTGGTGCCTGGCGCCATTTCACCGGATCGCCCTCGGCTACGACACCGGGATCAGCTACTGGCAGCCCGACTACTTCAACATCACGGCCGTCACGCTCCCGGCCTGGGCGCTCGTCGATTTCTGCCTGGGGGTGCTGGCGGGCGCGCTGATCAAGCGCAGCGTCCCGGCGATGGCGGTCACCCTGGCGGCCGTGATCACCCTCGCTGTTCTCGGCACCGGCTTCGCCGTGGCCCAGTACCACCCCGTGGCTCAAAGGCTGCTCAGCTTGAGACTGGAACAGATTCGCTCGACTCCGCTGCTCGGGCCGGAAGGCCATCTGCTGCGCGTCTCGCACGGAGTGCCGGTCTATGCCGGGAAGGTCACCGAGAACAATGACTACCCGTCCGGGTGGCCAGGCCCGCGCGGCAGCTGGCAGGTGGCCGGCTGGTTCACCGGGCCGGGCGGCCAGCGCCTGTCCGGGGCGACAGCGCAGGCGATGCTGAACCGGATTCCGGTCCCCGTCGCGACGTCGCCGGCCCGGCTGCGGGCGTGGCTGGCGAGCCGCGACATCGCCTACTGGATCGGCTATCAGCCGGCCAGCAGGTACTGGCTGTTCCAGGGCGCGGCGGCTGTGATCCTGGTCACACTGGCGGCCGTAGCGGGGCTGCTCGCCGTCATGCTGGCCGGCCGACGCACCTGACCGGGGGGCGCGAATGTCCGGATGGCTCTAACCTGGGCAGGTGCGGGAAATCTCGGTCTTCAGCGGCACCGCCCACCCGGAGCTCGCGGCGGAGATCTGCGGCCATCTGGGGGTTCCGCTGCAGCCAGCCACGGTCCGCCGGTTCGCCAACGACTGCCTGGAGGTTCAGCTCCAGTCCAACTGCCGGGAACGCGATGTCTTCCTGATCCAGCCGCTGGCCGCACCGGTGCAGGAGCACCTGGTCGAGCTGCTGCTGATGCTGGATGCCGCGCGCGGCGCCTCGGCCGCGCGGGTCACGGCGGTGATCCCGCATTACGCGTATGCGCGTTCGGACAAGAAGAATATGCCGCGGGTCTCGATCGGCGGCCGGCTCGTCGCCGACCTGCTGGTCACGGCGGGCGCCAGCCGGGTGCTGACGATGACGCTGCACTCACCGCAGGTGCACGGATTCTTCTCGGTCCCGGTCGACCACCTGCACGCGCTGCGCGAGATCGCCGATCATTTCGCCGGCCGGGACCTGGCCGGCACCGTGGTCGTCTCACCCGACCTGGGCAACGCGAAGGCCGCGGCGGCGCTCGCCCGGATGCTCGGGCTGCCGGTCGCGGCGGGCGCCAAGGAGCGCCTGAGCGATGACAAGGTCACGATCACCTCGATCATCGGCGACGTCGCGGGACGTGACGTGATCGTCCTGGACGACGAGATCGCCCGGGGAACGACGATCATCGAGATCCTGGCCCGGCTCCGCGAGCACGGCGCCAAGTCAGTGCGGATCGCGTGTACCCACGGCCTGTTCTGCGACGGCGCGCTCAAGCGGATCGCCGCCGCGCCGGAGGTGCAGGAAATCGTCTGCACCAACTCGGTCGCCATTCCGGCCACCGAGGACAGCGAGAAACTGCACGTCATCTCGGTCGCCCCGGCGCTGGCCGAGGCGATCAGGCGGATCCACGAGGGGGAGTCGGTCAGCGCCCTCTTCCACGATCAGTAGCCGCGCTCACGCACCCAGTTCGCGATCTGCACGCGCGAGGTGAATTCGAGCTTGGCCATGATGTTGGCGATGTGCCGGGCGACGGTCGCCGATCGGATGTCGAGCTCGTCAGCGATCGCCTTGTTGGTCAGCCCGCCCGAGATCAGGGCCGCGATCTCGCGCTCCCGGGCGGTCAGCTCGGCCGCCGCCGACGCCGGCCCGTCGCCGGCCCCGAGCGCCAGGGCCACCGCGGCCGCGCTGCTCAGCTCGGACCCCGCCTCCCAGAGCTCAGCGATCACCTCCTCGCCCAGGCCGGCGGCCGCATTCAGCAGGCGCTCGGTGCGGCCGGCCGGGGCTTCGGGCAGGCTTGCCGCGCTCCGCAGAGCCGCGGCCGCGGCGGCCAGCTGGACGGCCAGCTCGAGATTGCCCTGAGCGATCGCCAGTGCCGCGAACGAGTCGAGCCCCCTGATCACTCCGAACCTGCTGCCGGTCGACTGGCTGAGCTCGATGCTCTCGCCCAGGTGCTGTCTGGCCAGCGCGAGCTCGCCCTGGCCGGTCTCGATCCGGCCCAGCCCGGCGAGGCATCGGGCCATCTCCGGCCGCGCGTTGACCTCGCGCAAGATGGCGAACGCCTCCTGGTAATGCTGCCGGGCCTCGGCTGGGTATCCGGTCAGCCTGGCCAGGTCGCCCAGCCCGAGCAGAGTCCTGGCCACCGCCCACTGCTGGTCGATCTCCCTGGCGATCGACAGCGCCGCCTCCCCGAGCCGCAGCGCCTCTTCCAGATCACCCCGGTAAGCGGCGGCAGTGGCCCGGGTGCCTGAGGCGTAGCCGGTGTTGAAGCCGTCACCGGAGGCGCTGGCGATCGCGAGCGCTTCCGCCGCCTTGACATCCGCCTCTTCCGCCTGGCCAGCGTGGAGCGCCACTTCGGCCAGCAGGTTGAGCGCCGCCGCCGCCCAGAACTCCAGGCCCGGCGCCCGGCAAAGCTCCAGGCCGGCCTTGGCCCGCTGGGCGGCTTCGCCCGGATCGATGGGCAGGGCAAGCTGACCGCGGCCGACCAGGGCCGAGCCGAGCACGCCGTCCGGGACGGCGGCCTCGTCCAGATCCAGGAACGCGTCCATCCAGGCCGCACCCTCGGCGAAGGAACCCTGAACGATCCATACCGGCCGCATCGCCACGCAGATCCGCAGCCCGGACTCCGCGTCACGCCAGGCCAGGCACCAGCCCAGCACCTGCCGCAGGTTGGCGGTCTCGTCCTCGAAGCGGCGGAAAGTCTCGACCCGGACCGACCAGCTGGCCGGGACGATGGCCATGCCGATCAGCGCGAGGTGCTCGACTTCGCGCACCGCGTAGTCGCGGAACCTGATCCGCATCCGCTCGGTCTCGCCGGCCTCATCTAGCTGCGCGGCAGCGTACTCGCGGATCGTGTCGAGCATCCGGTACCTGATCCGGCCGTCGGCACCGGCTTCGGCCACCACCAGTGACTTGTCGGCGAGCCCGGTCAGCAGCGTCAGCACGTCGCCGGCGGCCAGCTCGTCGCCGTCCTGCCCGCCGCGTACCTGTCCGCCGCAGACCTGCTCCGCCATGTCCAGCGGCCAGCCGGCGAACACGGCCAGCCGCCGCAGCAGGATCTTTTCCTGCGGCGACAGCAGGTCGTGGCTCCAGTCGATGGCCGCGCGCAGCGTGCGGTGCCGGGGCGGGGCCATCCGGCCCCCGGAGCTGAGCAGCCTGAACCGGTCGCCAAGCCGGGCCGCGATCTGCTCCACGGTCAGGACCGTGACCCAGGCCGCGGCCAGCTCGATCGCCAGCGGCAGGCCGTCGACGGCGCGGCAGATCGCCGCGGCCGGGGCCAGGTTGGCCGGGCTGAGCTCGAAATCTGGCTTGACCGCCGCCGCCCGGTCGGCGAACAGCCGGAGCGCGTCGGACCGGATCAGGTCGGCGTCCTGCTCGTCCGCTAGCGCGGGCATCGCCATCGGCGGCACCTGCCAGACGGTCTCGGCGGCGACGCGCAGCGGCTCCCGGCTGGTGGCGATCACCTGCAGGCCGGCCGAGCTCGCGAGGAGCCGCTGGCAGACCCGGGCGCAGGCGTCGATGAGATGCTCGCAGTTGTCGAGCACGATGATCATCCGGCGCGGCCGGAGCGCGTCGGCGAGGGTGGCCAGCAGCGGCCGCCCTGGCTCCTCCCGGACGCCGATCACCGACGCGATCCGGGAGGCAACCAGGTCCGGCTGCTGCAGCTCGGACAGATCGACGAACCAGGTGCCATCGGGGAAGCCCGCTGCCAGCCCGGCGGCCAGCCGGAGCGCGAGCCTGGTCTTGCCGATGCCGCCGGCCCCGCACAGCGTCAGCGCGCGCGCGTCAGACGCGACCTGTGCAAGCTCGCTCAGCTCGCGCTCGCGGCCGACAAAGGCATTAAACTCCTCGCCGGCATTGCCGTGAATTCCGAATTCCATGTTTGCCGCCAGGCTTTCGGCGAGAGGCATTTCGCGCTCTTACCTTAGGGACCAGTAGCCAACGTAACGTGCGAGCGGGACAAATGAAACACCGGCCGCAATGACGCCTGCTATGTCCGGCGTGCTGCCTGTTTGCCGCCAGCCTGGTCAGATCAGCGTCTGACCGCTGACCCGCCGCTCGAGCCCGAGCAGGAAGCGCTTGCGGTCCATCCCGCCGCCATAGCCGGTGAGGCTGCCGTCCGCGCCGATCACGCGATGGCAGGGGACGACGATCGAGACCGGGTTGCGGCCGTTAGCGAGGCCGACCGCGCGGGAGGCCGACGGCTGGCCGATCCGTCTGGCCAGCTCACCATAGGAGATCGTCTCCCCGTACGGGATTCCCTGCAGGCCTTCCCACACGGTGCGCTGGAATCCCGTGCCCGCCAGGGCCAGCGGGAGATCGAAGCTGGTCAGCTCGCCACTGAAATAGGCGCGCAGCTGGCTGGCCGCTGCCGCGAGCACCGGGTCGTCGTCACAGGCGATCGCTGCCCCGAGCGCTGCCGCGTCCGGCTCGTACCTGGTCACCTCCATGTGGACCCCGGCCAGCCTGCCTTCCTGCACGACCAGGGTCAGCGGCCCGATGGGGCTGTCGATTACAGCGTGCGACCGCTGGCTGGCGGTTATGCGCACAGTCATCTGTCGTCCTTTCTTGTTGATATCTGGTCCGGACCCGCACGGCCTCAGGCCGCCGGGAGCTGATTGATCGCGTGATCCGAGGTCGCCCACAGATACTGCACCGCGTATCCGCGCCATGGCCGCCACGGCTCAGCGCGGCTGATCAGGGCGGCCGGCGAGGCCGGCAGGCCGAGCCCGCCCGCCGCCTGGCGGACGCCGAGGTCGGCCGCCGGGAAGGCATCGGGATCGCCCAGGCCGCGCATCGCGACCAGCTCGATCGTCCACGGGCCGATGCCCGGCACCGCGGCCAGCGTGCTTCTGGCCAGGTCCCAGTCGGCGCCGGCGCCAAGGTCGACCGCCCCTGAGGCGATCGCACGGGCCAGTGCGATGACCGTCTGGCGCCGCGTCGCCGGCATGGCAAGCGCTGACTCGTCGGCGTCCGCGAGCGCGATCACGTCGGGGAACAGCCGGGTGAGGCCGCCGGCCTGATCGTCAACGAGCTCACCGTACCGCTGGGCCAGCCGCGCCCCGTGCGTCCGGGCCGCGGCCGTGGAGACCTGCTGGCCGATCACCGCGCGAACCGCGAGCTCGGCCGCGTCGACGGTCCGCGGCACCCGGCGCCCTGGCGCCTTGTCGATCAGCGCCGCGAGGGCGCCGTCCCGGCGGAGCTGGTCGCAGACCGCGACCGGGTCGGCGTCGAGGTCGAGCAGCCGCCGGCACCGGCTGATCGCCATCGCGAGGTCACGCAGATCGGTCAGGGCGAGCTGGCAGGCGATGTACTCAGGACCTGGCCGCAAGGACACCACGCCCGGGCCGTGCGGCAGCCGCAGCGTCCGGCGGTACGCGCCTTCCCGCCATTCCTCGACCCCTGGAATCGCCGTCGCTACCAGGTGGCCGAACAGGTTGTCCGGGCACATCGGCAGCCGGAACGGCAGCCGGAGCGAGATCACGCCGAGCGACGGGCTGCGACCCTCATTCGCCCGGCGGCCTGCTGACCCGCGCTGGCCGGCGGCGGCCCGGCGGCCAGCGACCTCCCGGCTGGCGGCGGCCCGGCGGCGCAGCTCGGTCGGCGACATCGCGAAGACCTCGAGCACCGTGTCGTTAAAGGTCCTGATGCTGGGAAAGCCGGCCGCGAAGGCGACGTCGCCCATCGGCAGCGCGGTCGTCTCGATCAGCAGCCTCGCGGTCTGAGCCCGCTGGGCGCGGGCCAGGGCCAGCGGCCCCGCCCCGAGCTCGGCGAGCAGCTGCCGCTCCACCTGCCGGACGCTGTAGCCGAGCTGGGCGGCCAGGCCGGCCACGCCCGCACGGTCGACGACTCCGTCCGCGATGAACCGCATCGCCCTGGCGACCAGGTCAGCGCGCTCATTCCATTCCGGCGAGCCGGGGCTCGCATCGGGCCTGCATCGCTTGCAGGCACGAAAGCCGGCCTGCTGCGCGGCGGCGGCACTGGGGAAGAAGCGCATGTTCCGCGGCTTGGGCGGCACGGCCGGGCAGCTGGGCCGGCAGTAGATGCCGGTCGTCAGCACGGCCGTGAAGAACCAGCCGTCGAATCTGGCGTCCTTCGACTGAACGGCCCTGATGCAGCGCTCGGTGTCTTCATGCATACAGCCAGCATCAGGGCCGGCGGGGCCCAGAGTCTAGCGAAAATGCGACACGGCAGTTCCAGCTCCGAATGCGCGGCGCGCAAACTGCAAGTTCCTTCAAGTTTGCGTAATACGCAAGATTAGCTAGGATGGCTGGCATGCCAGTTGCCCAGGACGATCGCTGCGAGACCGGCGGACTGCGCGAACGCAAGAAGGCCGCCACGAGGCGGGCGCTGGGGATCGCCGCCATGCGCCTGGCCGTGCAGCGCGGGCTGGACAACGTCCTGGTCGAGGACATCGCCGCGGAGGCAGGCGTCTCGACCCGCACGTTCAACAACTACTTCGCCAGCAAGTACGAGGCGATCTGCGCCCTGGCGATGGAGCGGGGCACCCTGATCGGCGTCGCCCTGCGGCAGCGCCCGGCCGCGGAGCCGCTGATGGCGGCGATCACCAGCGCGGTGCTGTCCCCGTACGCCGGCAACGAGCGCACTCCCGACAAGGAGTGGATCGAGGGCGTCCGCCTGGTCGTCAGGTCCCCGGCCCTGCAGGGTGAGTACCTGCGGACGCAGTACGCCGCCCAGCAGACGCTGGCCCGGGCGATAGCGGACCGGATCGGCGCGGACTTGGACACTGACATGTTCCCCGCCGTCATGGCCGGAGCGGTCGCGGCCGCCATGCAGGTCGCGCTCGAGCGCTGGCTGCGGTCCGAGCCGCCGGTCGCACTGGTGCCGCTGCTCAGGGAGGCACTCGGCGAGCTCCGCTGGCCGTTAGCCGCCGGCGAGCACGCTGAGGGCGAATTCGCTTGCGATCCGCGGACGCGGCCCCCGATGCTGGCTCAGGCCGCGCCCCCGACCGCCCCGATCCCGAGCGAGTGACCCGTGCTGATCCGACTGCTCCGCGAACACCTCCGCCCGTACCGCAGGGACCTGTGGTACGTAGTGATGCTCCAGCTTGTCCAGACGCTCGCCACCTTGTACCTGCCGACCCTGAATGCCGACATCATCGACAACGGCGTGATCACCGGCAACACGAGCTACATCTGGCGGACCGGCGGCTTCATGATCGCGGTGGCGATCGTCCAGATCATCTGCGCTACCGGCGCGGTCTTCTTCGGCGCCAGGACGGCCATGGCGGTCGGCCGCGACATGCGGCTGGCCGTCTTCAGCCGGGTTCAGGAGTTCTCCGCCCGCGAGGTCGGCCACTTCGGGACGCCGTCGCTGATCACGCGCAACACCAATGACATCCAGCAGGTCCAGATGCTGGCGCTGATGACGTTCACCCTGATGGTGTCGGCACCGATCATGTGCGTCGGCGGCATCATCCTGGCCCTGAACCAGGACGTGCAGCTGTCCGCGCTGCTGCTCGTCGCCGTCCCGGCCCTCGGCATCATCGTGGCGCTGATCATCTCCCGGATGCGGCCGCTGTTCCGCCAGATGCAGGACCGGATCGACCAGATCAACCGGGTGCTGCGCGAGCAGATCACCGGCGTCCGGGTCATCAGGGCCTTCGTCAGGGACACCCGCGAGCGGGACCGGTTCGAAGCGGCCAACACCGAACTGTTCGATGTCTCGCTCGGCACCGGCAGGCTGATGGCGCTGATGTTCCCCTCGGTCATGCTGGTGCTGAACTTCTCCAGCATCGCGGTGCTGTGGTTCGGCGGGCACCTGGTCGCGAACGGCAGCATGCCGATCGGCGCGCTGACGGCGTTCCTCACCTACCTGCTGCAGATCCTGATGTCGGTCATGATGGCGACCTTCATGTTCGTCATGGTGCCGCGGGCCGAGGTCTGTGCCGAGCGGATCGTCGAGGTCGTCGACACCGAGCCCGACGTGCGGCCGCCCGATGAGCCCGTCCGCGTCGGCGCCGTGCACGGGCGGCTCGAACTGCGCGATGTCGAGTTCCGCTACCCGGGCGCGCAGCAGCCGGTGCTGCATGACATCAGCCTGCTCGCCGAGCCCGGCCAGGTGACCGCCATCATCGGCGGCACCGGGGCCGGCAAGACCACCCTGCTCAACCTCATCCCGCGGCTATTCGACGCCACCGGCGGAGACGTGCTCGTCGACGGGATCGACGTCAGGGAAATCGATCCGCTGGTTCTGTCCGACCTGATCGGCCTGGTGCCCCAGCGGCCGTACCTGTTCTCCGGGACTGTCGCGTCCAACCTGCGCTACGGCAATCCGGCGGCCACCGACGCCGAGCTGTGGCGGGCGCTGGAGATCGCGCAGGCGCGTGACTTCGTGGCCCAGATGACCGGCGCCCTTGACGCCAAGATCGCCCAGGGCGGCACCAATGTCTCCGGCGGCCAGCGGCAGCGGCTGGCGATCGCCCGCGCCATCGTGCACCGGCCGGAGATCTACCTGTTCGATGACTCGTTCTCGGCCCTGGACTACGCGACGGACGCCGCGCTGCGGGCCGCGCTGGCCCAGGAGACGGCGGAGGCCACCGTGCTGATCGTGGCTCAGCGAGTAGCGACGATCAGGCGGGCCGACAAGATCATCGTCCTGGAGGCGGGCCGGATCGTGGCGAGCGGCACGCACGACGAGCTGATGCGGACCGACGAGACCTACCGGGAGATCGTGCTGTCCCAGCTAAGCGAGCAGGAGGCAGCCGCATGAGCGAGCGGGAGGGGCGCGGCGCCGCTCAGCCGAACGGCGCTGGGTTGGCGGACGGGCTGGGCACTGCGGACGTGCAGCTGGGGCCGGGGGAGCGGCCGACGCCGAAGCGGGGCCCGGGCCCCGCGCCGGGGATGAACCACGGCCCGGCCAGGTTCATGGGCGGCATGTCGACGGAGAAGGCACTGAACTTCGGCGCATCCAGCCGGCGGCTGCTCCGGATGCTGTCGCCGCAGCGTCCGCTGATCATCCTCAGCCTGGTGCTCGGTGTCCTGAGCGTGACGTTCACGGTGCTCGGGCCGAAGCTGCTCGGCGACGTGACCAACCTGATCTTCTCCGGCTGGACCAGCTCCAAGTTCCCGGCCGGAGAAACCAAGGCCGAGATCGTAGCCGGGCTCCGGGCCGCGGGCAAGAGCACGCAGGCCAACCTGGTCAGCTCGATTCCCCTGACGCCGGGCCACGGCGTCGATTTCAACCAGGTCGGCCGGCTGCTCGCGGTCATCGCGGTCATCTACGTCTTCGCCGCGGTGAGCGGCGTGTTCCAGGGCCGCGTGGTCGCGACCATGGTGCAGCGCTCGGTGTTCGCCATGCGCGAGCAGGTTCAGGCCAAGCTGTCCCGGCTGCCGCTGAGCTATTTCGACCGGCAGCCGCGCGGTGAGATCCTCAGCCGGGTCACCAACGACATCGACAACCTGGCCCAGTCGCTTCAGCAGAGCCTGAGCCAGGTCGTGACCTCGCTGCTGACGATCGTGGGCGTGCTCGCGATGATGTTCTGGATCTCGTGGCTGCTCGCGCTGATCGCGCTGGTGACCGTGCCCGCCTCGGTGCGGATCGTGATGTGGATCGGCAAGCGCGCCCAGCCGCAGTTCGTCCGCCAGTGGTCGACGACCGGCAAGCTGAACGGCCATATCGAGGAGCACTTCACCGGACACTCGCTGGTCAAGGTTTTCGGGCAGTCGGAAGCATCCCTGGCCACCTTCAGCGAGCACAACGAGAAGCTTTTCCAGTCCAGCTTCCGGGCCCAGTTCATCTCGGGCACCATCCAGCCCGCGATGATGTTCATCGGAAACCTGAACTACGTGCTGGTCGCCGTCGTCGGGGCGCTGCGGGTCGCGGCCGGGGCGCTGTCACTCGGCGGCGTGCAGGCCTTCATCCAGTACTCGCGGCAGTTCAGCCAGCCGCTGACCCAGGTCGCCAGCATGGCCAACCTGCTCCAGTCCGGGGTCGCCTCGGCCGAGCGCGTGTTCGCGCTGCTCGACGCGGACGAGCAGGAGCCCGACCAGCCGGTCCCGGCCAGGCCGGACGGGGTCCGCGGCCGGGTGCGGTTCGAGGACGTCTCGTTCCGCTACTTCCCCGACGTGCCGCTGATCGAGCACCTGTCGCTGGCGGTCGAGCCCGGCCAGACCGTGGCGATCGTCGGGCCGACGGGCGCGGGCAAGACCACGCTGGTGAACCTGCTGATGCGGTTCTACGAGGTCGACGGGGGCGCGATCACGCTGGACGGCGTTAACATCGCCGAGATGAGCCGGGAAGAGCTTCGCTCGCTGACCGGCATGGTCCTGCAGGACGCCTGGCTGTTCGGCGGAACTATCGCGGACAACATCGCCTACGGTGCGGACTCGCCGACCCGCGCCGACGTCGTCGCGGCAGCCAGGGCGACCTACGTCGACAGATTTGTTCAAATGCTTCCTGATGGGTATGAAACGGTCATTGATGAGGAGGGGTCGAATGTCAGCATGGGGGAGAAGCAGCTGATCACCATCGCCCGCGCCTTCCTCGCCCGGCCCGCCATCCTGATCCTGGACGAGGCGACCAGCTCGGTCGACACCAGGACCGAGGTGCTGATCCAGCGGGCGATGAACTCACTGCGCCAGGGCCGGACCAGCTTCGTCATCGCGCACCGCCTGTCCACGATCCGGGACGCCGACACGATCCTGGTGATGGAGAGCGGGCAGATCGTGGAGCAAGGCACTCACACCGAGCTGCTCGCCGCCGACGGTGCTTACGCGCGGCTGTACGCGGCGCAGTTCGCGCAGGCGGTGGCGGAAGTCGACGTGCCGGTCTAGCTCGCCGCTGCCGCCACCGCCGGGCGCGGGCTGGGAGCGAGGGCTACCGCGCTCGCCGGGTGAACTCGGCGGTCCAGTTCGCCTCCCAGGTCTGCCCTTCGTCGGTGGAGAAGGCCTGCTCCCAGCGAGCCGACCGCGGGGTGATGTGCGACCAGGTGAACCGGACCCGGATCGGCCGGCCGCCGTAGTCCTCGTCGGCGTAGAAGGTGCCGACGCCGTCGGCGAATCCGCCGACCACCGGCGGCAGGCCCAGCTGCCCGGTCCTGCTGTTCGCCCAGTAGATGGACCAGGCCCTGCTGACCGGGTCGAGCAACCGCAGGGTCACGCCCGAGAACCCGCGCTCTGGCACGGACAGCTCGTCGAAGTTGCCGGCGCCGCCGAATACTGTCCAGCACCGGGTGGTCGTGGCGAACTCATCCCAGTCCTGACAGCCGGCCAGGGGCTCGCGCAGCCGTCGCTGCCTGCCGTCCCACTCTCCGACGAAGAAGTCGAAGTCACCCGGGGCCCCGGTGCCGGTGCCCGCTTGCTCGCTCATGCCCGAACCGCCTTCTCGTTTGAATGACATGCCCGGACCGTAAGCGCATATCGCTGACACCTATTGTCAGTGATATGCGCGCGAGCCGGCTTGTCTCCGTCCTGCTGCTGTTGCAGGGACGCGGCAAGCTCACGGCGCGGCAGCTGGCCGTCGCCCTCGAGGTGTCGGTGCGGACGATTTACCGAGACATCGAGGCGCTGAGCGCGGCTGGCATTCCGGTCTACGGCGAGGCCGGCCCCGACGGCGGCTACCAGCTCCTCGGCGGCTTCCGGACCAGGCTCGACGGGCTGACCGCGGGCGAGGCGCAGGCGCTGTGGCTGGCGGGGATGCCGCGTGCCGCAGCCGACCTCGGCCTCGGCACGGTCCTGGCCACCGCACAGCTCAAGATGCAGTCCGCCCTCCCGCCCGAGCTGCGCGACGGCGCGTCCCGCGTCGCCGGGCGCTTCCTGCTCGACGCGCCCGGCTGGTATCAGGACGGCGACTCGTCGCCGCATCTGGCCGCGGTCGCCGACGCGGTCTGGAACGAGCGCCGGATCGTCGTCCGGTACCGCCGGTGGACGGCGCCGACCAACGTGACCAGGACGCTGGACCCGCACGGCATCGTGCTGAAGGCCGGCAAGTGGTATCTGGTCGCCCGCGATGCGGCCGCTGACACCGCCGCCGGCCGCCCCGCCGAGGCCGGCCCGGGTGACCGGGCCAGCGCTCCGATGCGGACCTACCGGATTAACCAGATTCTCGCGATGACGGTGCCGGGGGAGCGGTTCGGCCGGGTGCCGGACTTCGACCTGGCCGCCTTCTGGGCCTCCAGCGTGGCCGGCTTCCTGGCCGGCCTGTGGCAGGGCGAGGCGACGATCCGGCTGTCCGCGGCGGGCCGGGAACGGATGGCCGCGCTGCTGAGCCCGGCCGTGGTCAGCGCGGCGGACGCCACGGCATCGCCGCCGGACGGCAGCGGCTGGGTCACGGCCGTGGTGCCGATCGAGTCCGTCAGGCACGCGCACCAGGATTTCCTGCGGCTCGGCGCCGAGGTCGAGGTCCTGGAGCCCGCGGCGCTCCGGGAGCAGCTCGCCGCAACCGCCCGGTCGCTGGCTGGCCTGTACGCGGGCGGCTAGCCGCGCGCAGCCAGGGGCGCTACGGCGCGAACCGCACGGGCAGGTGCTTGATCCCGTTGATGAAGTTGGACCGGAGCCTGCTCGCGTCGCCATCCTGCGTGATGTCCGGCATCCGCTCGGTCAGCGCCCGCAGGAGTATCCGCAGCTCGAGTACGGCCAGGTGCTTGCCGAGGCAGAAATGCGGGCCGCCGCCGCCGAAGCCGACGTGCGGGTTCGGGTCACGGCCGACGTCGAAGTCCTGCGGGCGGGCGAACACGTCCTCGTCGCGGTTGGCCGAGGAGTAGAAGAACACCACCTTGTCGCCCTCGGCGATCCGCTGGCCGCTGAGTTCGGTGTCGCACGTCGCGGTGCGGCGGAACAGGTTCACCGGGCTCACCCAGCGGACGATCTCCTCGGCGGCGGACGGGATCAGCGCCGGGTCGCCGACCAGGCGGGGCCACTGGCCGGGATGCTCGAAGAACGCGAGCATGCCGCCGGAGGCCGCGTTCCGCGTGGTCTCGTTGCCGGCCACCGTCAGCAGCAGGAAGAACAGGTCGAACTCGTCGTCGCTCAGCACCTCGCCGGCCTCGTCGGGCTGCAGCAGCCGGGTCACGATGTCGTCGGCCGGCCGCGCCCGGCGGCGCTCGGCCAGCTCCCCGGCGTAGGCGTAGATCTCCAGGGCGGCCGCGTGCTGCATGCGCTGCCCGGTCGGGCTCTGAAACTCAGGGTCGTCCGCGCCGACGAGCAGATTCGACAGCTCGTAGATCCGGTCCCGGTCCGCCAGCGGCGCGCCTACCAGCTCGCAGATCACCTGCAGCGGCAGCGGCGCGGCGATGTCGGTGACGAAGTCGGCCGCACCGCGCGCCTTGACCTGCCCGATCAGCTCGTGGCAGACGTGCGTGATGTGCTGTTCCAGCCGGCCGATCATCCGCGGCGTGAAGCCGCGGCTGACGAACGCGCGCTGCCTGGTGTGCTGCGGCGGGTCCATGTTCAGCATCATCAGCCGCTGCAGCTCGATGGCCTGCTCGGGAACCTCGCCGAACACGGTCAGGCGGCGCGCCGACGAGAAGATCTCCGGATGCCTGGACAGGTACGCGACGTCCTGGTGCCGGGTAACCGCCCAGAATCCCGGCCAGCCGGCACCGCCGCCGTTGGCGTGCCAGAACACCGGCGCGTGCTCGCGCAGCCAGGAGAACTGCTCGTGCGGCGGGCCGCCCCGCTGATAGACATCGGCGTCGATGAGGTTGATCTCCGGAGCCGCCACTCTCATGATCGTGGCGGGTTGACCGCGCTATAGCAAGAGAACTCACCACGATCACGACCGGCCGCGGACCCTCAGGGGCGCCGCTACTTCCGGAGGAGGTAGAACAGGCTCGGGCCGAACTGGATCCGGGCCAGCCTGGGCTGCGCCATCCGCTCGGCGACCAGGATCGCACGTCCGGGCAGCGCCTTCTTGAAGACCGGATGCCGGAGATTGGACACCGACAGCACGCGGTCGGTCTCCAGGCCGGCCGCCCGGAACTGGCCCGTCACGGTCGCCGGATGATGATTGACGAACGGGATTCCGCCGCGCTTCCTGGTTTCCGGCGACCGGATGTCGAGCGCGGTCACCGGCAGCGGCTCGCGCCTGGCCATGTGCCGGAGCCGGTTCAGCGCGTGAGCCACATTGGCTACCTCGACGATCGCCGTCCCGCCCGGCCGCAGGATCCGCCGCACCTCGGCCAGCTCCGCGGACGGGTCAGGCAGGTGATGCAGCACCCTGACCATGGCGACCAGGTCGGCGCTCTCGTCGGGGAAGTCCAGGCTGGCCGCGTCCATCCGGCGCCTCTCCACGTGCGGGTGATCAGCCAGGAACTCGGCCGCCAGCGCCAGCTGCTGGCTGCTGGAGTCCACCAGCGTGACCCTGTCCGCGTAGCCGGACAGCACGACGCTGAGCCGCCCGAAACCGCCGCCGACATCCACCGCATGCTCGAACCGCTGGCCGTCCAGCAGCCGGCGTATCGCGATGACCTCGGCCTGGTGCTCATAATTCCGGCCGGACCAGTAATTCATATAATTGAAGCCCGTATCGTCGTAGAATGCGGGCCGGTTATTCAGGCTTACCTTCAGCACGATGATCCCCCCGGACACGTGATCCCCGAGAAGGCTACTCAGCTAACCGCGCTGGTCAGTTACTTTCCCACATCTTTCCGCTCGCCTTTGTTAAGCCAAAGAATCAAAGGCAAGAAACGGCATAGTTCCGATTATCTGGCGGGGGAGCACCCGAACGTCGGCGCCGGTCGCGGCGCGCGTACGACCGGCCGGGTGCGGCGTGCATGGGTCGGCCGGGTCCGGTGCGCGTGCGCCGACCGGGTGCGGCGTGCGTTCGGCGGCCGGGTCCGGTGCGCGTGCGGCCGACGGGTGCGGCGGCATGGGTCGGCCGGGTCCGGTGCGCGTGCGGCCGACGGGTGCGGCAACGCATTATGACGGGCCGGAACCGGTGCGCATCCGACGGGCCGAACCCGCGCGCGCGCGCTGCGCCGGCCTGCGAGTGCGCGTGCATCGGCGTTTGCGCTTGCAGGTGGTGACAGCCCAGTTCGCTGGTCACGCTCCGCTCTCCCTAGTGCCGATAATGTACATTATGTTAAGTAGAAGTGGTCAGCCTGCTCCTCGTGCGGCTAGCCGCTTCAGGTGGCCGGATGCGCCGTCCGGTCTCGTCAAGCAGTCAGCGCGTTGCCCGCCTGCAGGCCGACCGCCTGATCCCCAGATCGCGGTTCCCGAGTGGGCCTCAGTTCACGGGCCAACTTGCTCACGGGCCTGCTCGCTCACGGGCCTGCTCGATCGCTCGCCGCACTTGTCATGACTTTGCGTCAATGTGGCGCCCGATTACGTGCTGATTGACCAGTTTAGAACACGCGAAGTCATGATAAGTCGAGTTGATCTTCGACCTGGCCAGGCACGGACCGGCGCGGACCGGCGCGGCGGCCCCGAGAGTCAGGACATCGAGCCGGAGCCGAACCGCGCTGCTGCCGACGGCTGAATTCCGTGGTGGTGTGCTGTGCAGCTGACTGGAGACTCGGTGACCTGCTCACCTCGCCTAGCTCATAGGCTCGGTGTCTTGAGCACGAACAAGACCGCGGCCGTCGAGTTCACGCCGGATCGTGTCACGGCGGCGACCCGGGTCACCTACGGCGCCTTCATCGGCGCTGGCTTCGCGATCGCCAGCTGGGCGTCGCGCATCCCGCAGGTTCGCCAGCACCTTGGCCTGACTCCCGCCGCACTCGGCCTCGTCCTGCTGGCGATGGCCGCCGGCTCGGTCATCGCGCTGCCGATCTCGGGCTTCATCATCCACCGGCTGAATACCCGGCTGACCGTCACCGTGATGGCGGTGCTGGTCGCCGCGGCCCTGGCCATCATCGGACTCGGCTACCTCGTCGGCGTCGTCCCGGTGGTCATCGGACTGTTCCTGTTCGGCTTCGCCAACGGGGCGTGGGACGTCGCCATGAACGTCCAGGGCGCCGACGTCGAGCAGCATCTCGGGCGGGCGATCATGCCCAGGTTCCACGCCGGCTTCAGCCTCGGAACGGTCGCTGGCGCGCTCCTCGGCGCGGCGATGGTGGCGCTCAGCATCCCGGTGACTGCCCACCTGATCGCCGTCGCGGTCGTTGTCGTGGGCGTCGTGCCGCTGATGGTCCGACGGTTCCTGCCTGACGCCGGCCCGGCCAGGGCCGCACCCGGCGCCAGGTCCCGGCCTGACCGGACCGCGGAGCCCGACCGGACGGCGGAGCCCGACCGGACCCCCGTGCCGGAGCTGGCCCCGCCGCGCGGCCCGAGCCTGCTCAGCCGGTGGCGCGAGCCGCGCACCCTGCTCGTCGGCCTGTTCGTGCTGGCCTTCGCATTCTCCGAGGGGACCGGCAATGACTGGATCGGCGTCGCCCTGATCGACGGCCGTCACGCTCCCCCGGCCGTCGGCGCGCTCGGCTTCGCCGTCTTCCTGACCGCCATGACCACCGGCCGCTGGGTCGGCCCCGGCCTGCTTGACCGGTACGGCCGGGTGGTCGTAGTCCGCGTGCTCGCCCTCGTGGCCGTGATCGGGCTGATCCTGTTCGTCTTCAGTCCCACCATCGCGCTGGCGTTCCCTGGCGCTGTGCTCTGGGGCGCCGGGACATCGCTCGGATTCCCGGTCGGCATGAGCGCCGCCGCCGACGAGCCCGCCGCCGCGGCCGGCCGGGTGAGCGTCGTCGCCTCCATCGGCTACTGCGCGTTCCTCGGCGGCCCGCCGCTGATCGGCTTCCTCGGCTCGCACGAAGGTGTCCTGCACGCGCTCACCGCGGTGGCCGTCCTGCTCGCCATCGCCACCATGCTGGCCAGCACGCTGCGCCCGATTTCAGCCGCGTCCCCGGCCGAGTCGGAACCTCAGCCCACCGGCCGCTGATCGGCGGCGGTGCTAGGCCGCCTCAGGGTCAATGATCGTGACGCTAGTTCGCTGATCTTCATCGGCACCGCAGCAATGTAGCGATCTTGTGCGACAGTCCCCGGCCTACGACGCGCCCGGGCGCCGGGCCGGCCCGGCACTCCCCCGCCGCAAGGGGTCGGCAGCTAGGCGGCCGGGGCCGAAACATGGGTAGCCGGGAAAAGTGAGCGGCAGGCACCGATCTGGGGTAATGCCGGACGGGGCTACTTTCCAATCGGACCATCACGTTCGAGTCCGAGAATGAGGAAGGAAGTCACACGTGAGAATTCGAAGAATGGCCGGCCTGCTTTTCGCTGGAGCCCTGGCTGCTGGCCTGTGCGCTACCGGCGCAGCCGCCCAGGCCGCCCAGGCCGCCACCGCCAGGCCCGCGATCCCGGCCGTCAGTCCCCCGCAGCCCAGTCCGTTCCTCGCTTACGAGGTCTTCCCGCCGTATATCGACCCGACCGCGCTGAAGTGCCTGGACGTTCCCGGCGCCACCACTCAGACCGTGGCGCTGCAGCTGTTCAGCTGCCACGGCTACGCATCCAACGGCGCGAACCAGCGGTGGTACTTCTACCCGGCCGGCACCTACAACGGCCTGCCTGCCTACCAGATCCAGAACCTGAACAGCCACCTGTGTCTGGCACCCAACGGCTTCGCGCCCGACTACGGGCCGGTCTACCAGAACACCTGCCGCCCCGTGCCGGGCCAGTACTGGGAGCTCAGCAGTCCGGACGAGAGCGACCACGTCAACCTGATCAACGCCCTTTACGGCTGGTGCCTGGCCGCCTCCGATACCTCGGGTAACAACCACACTGCGGTCATTCTCGGCCCGTGCGATCCCCGTCCCATCTGGGATCAGAACGCCTACACCACCTGGCAGCTCGGCTAGCCCCGGTCTGCTCGCGTGGCCCCCGGTGCGGTCCCTGGCCCCGGGGGCCACCGCATTCGCCCGGTATCGTCATGGCCATCCGTATCGGGCACCCGGCCCGCGGCAGGAGGTGCCCGTGACCGTCTCGCCCGGCGGCATCGATGCCGTCCTGCAGGCACCAGCGCCGGCCTTCTCGCCTGCCGAGGCCGCTGAGATCGGCCTGGCCGCGTTCGGCATCGAGGCTTCGGGCGCGCTCAGCCTGGGCAGCGAGCGCGATCAGGCGTTCCTGCTGACCGGCTCGTCCGGATCGGGCCTCGCGGTGCTCAAGGTGTCCAACCCGGCCGAGGATCCGGACATGCTCGACATGGAGGCAGCCGCGGCGTTCCACGCCGCGGCGTGCGACCCTGGCCCGACGATCGCGATCCCGCGCCTTCCGCCGCCGGCCGCTGACGGGACATCGGCATCGGCATCGGCAACATATCCGCCCGCCGGGTGCGCTGGGAGCACGGCGGTACGGGCTACTGGGTCCGCGCCTACGACCTGCTGCCTGGCCGTGCCCGGCTAGAGAGCGTCACGCTCGCCGATCACGCGCTGACGGCGTGGGGCGAGACGGCGGCCCGGCTCGGCCGCGCCCTGCGCGGCTTCATCCACCCCAGGGCGATCCGCCAGCTCCCCTGGGACGTCCAGCACGCGGCGCGGGCCCGCCCGATGACGAGCGCGATCACCGACCGGGCCGCGCGGGCGGCTGTCATTACCGTGCTCGACCGGTTCGATGCTGCCGTCGCGCCCCGGTGGGCGCGGCTACGAGCACAAGTCATCCACGGGGACCTGACCTCCGACAACGTCCTGGTCGACGACGACGGCCTGATCACCGGCATCGTCGACTTCGGCGATATGACCCATACCGCGCTGGCGGCCGACCTCGCCTCGGTGCTCGACTCGCTGGCCACCGGCCGGCCGGGCGAGGAAATGTTCCGCGTCGCCCGGCTCGTCACCGACGGATACGAGCGGATCACGCCGCTCGAGCCGCTGGAACTCGAGCTGACGGGCGAGCTGTGGGCGGCCCGGGCCGCCGTGACCGTGGCGATCGGATCCTGGCGCGCCGCGACCGGCCTGGAGGAACCGCAGTACGCCGAGCGATTCAACGACACCGCGCTCGCCATGATCGACACCCTGCTCACGACCGGCTGGAAGCGGACCGCGCAGCTGCTCGGCGCCGACCCGGGCCGGTCATCGGCCGGCGGATTCGGGCCTGGCAGGCGCCCCGACCTCACTGCGCGCCGCGACGCGGCCTTCGGCCCGGCGATGGAGCCGCTCAGCTATGCCGAGCCGATCGAGATGGCCAGCGCGAGCGGCGTCTGGATGACCGACGCCGACGGCCGCCGGTACCTCGACATGTACAACAACGTCGTCTGCGTCGGGCATGCCCACCCCCGCGTCACCTCCGCGGTCGCCCGCCAGTGGCGGGTGCTCAACACCAACCTGCGCTACCTGCACCCCTCCGCCATCGAGCTAGCCGAGCGGCTGGCGGCGACCTGCCCCGACGGGCTGGACACGGTGCTCTTCGTGAACTCCGGCTCGGAGGCCAACGACGTGGCCTGGCGGCTCGCCCGCCACCACACGGGCAACAGCGGCGGACTGTGCACCGACTTCGCCTACCACGGAGTCACCGCAGCCACGGCGGACCTGTCCCCCGAGGTCCTGCCCGGCGCGCTCACCCCGCCGCACGTCGAGACCTGGACCCCGCCGGACACCTTTCGCGGGCTGCATTCCGGCACCGACGGCTTCGCCGAAGCGCTGGGACGGCTGGCGGCCAGGGGCATCGCCCCGGCGGCGGCGATCCTGGACGGGGTCCTGCAGAGCGACGGCGTCTACGACCTGGATCCGCGATACGTGCGAGAACTCGTCCGGATGACCCGCGACGCGGGCGGGCTGTGGATCGCCGACGAGGTTCAGGGCGGCCATGGCCGGACCGGCGAGGCGATGTGGTCGTTCGAGCGGTTCGGGATCGTGCCGGACTTCGTGACCCTGGGCAAGCCGATGGGCAACGGCCAGCCGGTCGGCGCCGTGATCACGCGGCGTGAGCTGGTGGAGCGGTTCGCCCGCGACACCGTGTTCTTCTCCACCTTCGGCGGGAACCAGGTCTCGACGGCCGCCGCGCACGCGGTGCTCGACGTCCTGGCCGACGAGGGGGTGCTCCCCCGCGCCATGGCGGCCGGAGCGGCGCTGCGCGAGGCGGTGCGGGCGGCGACCGCCGGGACACCCATCGTGGGTGACGTGCGCGGCGTGGGCCTGGCCAACGCGATCGAGATCGTCACCGATCGCGAGTCCAGGCGTCCCGATGCTGCCGCCGCGGTCGCGGTCAAGGATGCGCTGCGGCGACGGGGCGTGCTGGTGGGCTCGACCAGCCGGGCCGGCAACGTGCTGAAGGTTCGTCCGCCGCTGGCCTTCACCGCCAGCCTGGTGCCCGTCTTCGTGGCGGCGCTGACCGCCGCGCTTCAGGACTGCCGGGCCGGCGCGGCATGACGGCGGCGGATGACGGTCCAGGCTGAGGGCCGTCAGCCCGCCGGCGTGTCCTCGGATCTCGGCACCGCGGCCAGGCCGAGCGCCGCCGCCCGCCGGGCGGCAGCGCTGCGGGTCGGGGCATGGAGCTTGGCCAGGATGGCGGACACGTGATGATCGACGGTTCTGGCCGAGATGAACAGCCGGTCGGCGATCTCGGGGTTGGTGCGGCCGCCGCAGATCAGCTCGAGGACCTCCTGCTCGCGCCTGGTCAGCCCGTGCGGGTGCGCGCGGGTCGCGATCCGCGGCCCCACCGGCACGGCCCGGATGCCGAGCAGGCGCATTTTCTGCCTGGTGAGCCGGCCGGCCCGGACCGCTCCGAGGCCGTCGAAGAGCCGCAGCGCCTCGCGCAGGGCTGCCTCGTCGGTGCCGGACTGCAGCGCCAGCGCCGACTCGTAGGGACAGCCCAGGTCCGTCCAGATGCGCGCGGCCTTCTCCCAGTCGCCCTCGATCTCGCACCGGTACGGCTCGGCGACCTCGCCGCGCGCCGCGCGCGCGGAACCGGTGCGGCGCAGCCAGGCACCGACCGCACCACGGTCCCACGGGCTGGCGTCGGCGCAGACATCATCCGCGAGCTCGGCCTCGCGCCTGGCCAGGTCCTTCTTTCCCTCGAGCCAGCAGGCCTCGGCCCGCGCCAGCCGGACCGGCACAATCTGCTGTGCCTCGTCGGCCTGGTCCGCGTACGTCATCGCCTCATCGAGGTGCGTCCAGGCGCCAGCCTCGCCCCGGCGGGCCAGGATGATGCCGGCCACCGCGAGCAGCCCGGCCCGGACGACTGGCGCGGTACCGCCGCCGGCCATGAGCCCCTCGCCTAGTGCGGCGGCCTCGTCCCAGCGGCCGGTCTTCTCGAGCACGCTGGCCCGCTCGGCGCGTATCCCGGCGGCGTAGTTGGTGAGGTCGTGATCGTCGCAGTAGGCAACGCCCTCGGCGTAGTACTGCTCACCCTCGGCGAACCGGCGCTGATCCCCATAGCTGACGTACATGTTGCAGTAAGCCCGGCCGGCCCGCGCATCGAGCCCTTCGGACAGCGCGATTTCCAGCGCCTGGCGGAGCTGGCTAGTCCAGTCCGCGCCCATGTTGGCGGCGGCGCAGCCCTGGATGTTCAGCGCCTCGCTGACGACCTCCGGCAGGCCTAGCTGCGTGGCGATCGCCTGGGCCCGCCGCGCGATGGTGATGGCGGCTTCGTGCTGGTAGCTCATCATCCGCGAGCTGGCCAGACCGCAGTACGCCCAGGCCAGCTCGGTGGTGGACCCGAGCGGCTCGAGGACGGCCACGGCGGCCTCGATGCCGGCGGCTGACTCGGCGGGCCGGCAGAGATACCAGTTCGCCGCCGCGAGCTGGTGCGTCGCGTCGCCCTCCCGCAGCCGGTCGCCGCTCGCGCGCCACAGAGCGACCGCATGCTCGCGGGCATCGGCCGCGTCCTCCCATCGGTCCAGCAGCGCTGCCTCGGCCGCGAACGCGTCGTACAGTCCGGCCGCTGTCGGGTCGTCGGCCGCCGCCCTGAACCGCAGGGCTCGCTCGAACTGAGCCGCCGCCTCACGATGCGCCCCGAGCTCAGCCGCCCGGCGGCCGGCCGAGCCCGCATAGTGCAGGACCGCAGGACCGTCACCCGCGCCCTCGGCGTGGAACGCCATCCGGGCGTCGTCGTTGCATTGCGTCCGGCGCAGGGCATCGAGGATCCGGGCGTGAACGGGACCGCGGCGATGTGCGGGCACCGACTGCTGCACCGCCAGCCTGGCAATCTCGTGCCGGAACCTGAGCCCCCCGTCCTCGCCCGAGAGCAGCCCTGATGCCAGCACCTCGTCGAAGGCCGGCGGCGGGCATGCCGTGACCAGCTGCACGAGGCTGAGCTCCACGCCGCTGCCGGCCAGCGCCGCGACCTCCAGCACCGCGCGGGACGGACCGCTCAGCGGCGCCGCCCGGGCCAGCACGGCGTCGCGTGCCGACTCGGGGACCTGGCCAAGTCCCGCCCGCAGCACCTCGGTGACATAGAACGGGTTTCCGGCCGTGAGCCGGTACAGCGCGGCGGCCTCGAGGGCACTCCCCCTAGCCAGCACCCCCACCGCGGCCGCCGATAGCCGAGCCAGGCCGATCCGCCTGGTCGAAGCCTGCCTGGTGAGCTCGCCAACCGCGGCCAGGAGCGGATCAGCTGCCGTCAGGGCGTCGTCCCGGTAAGTAACGACGATCAGCACGGCCGTGTCCCTGATCCGCCGCCCGAGGAACCGCAGCAGGTCGATGGTCGCCTCGTCGGCCCAGTGGACATCCTCTACGACCACCACGTCCAGCGTTCCCGGATCGCTGACCTGGTCGAGCAGGGTGCGGAACAACTCGTCGCGGGCCGCGCCGGCTCGGCATGACGCGCGCAGCGCGCCGCCGAGCTGATCACCGAGGTCGAACAGCGGCCCGAGCGGGCGCGGGGTGAACAGGCCGTCGCACGCGCCCCACGACCAGCGGGCATCAGGCACGTCCGCCTGCAGTCTTTCCACCAGCGCGGTCTTGCCGACGCCGGCCTCGCCCGCGACCAGGACCAGGCGCCCGTCGCCACTGCGGGCATCCGACGCGTAGCCGGTGAGCGACGCGAGCGGCGATTCCCGTTCCAGCAACTGCATTCCTATAGTGTCGGCCAAGTCCGCGCCGGGCGCCATGACGCAGCGCACCACCGAGGCGGCACTACGGTCCGGCGCAGAACGCAGCTGTCCCCGCCGGCCGCGGCCGGCGGGGACAGCTTCTGCAAGGGCTATCTAGCCTGGCGCAGATCAGGCCGTCAGCACCTTGGCCTGGTGGCTGACCCTCGGGAGGACCTCAGCCGTCTCCGGGGCCCGGCTCAGGTGCCAGACTCCGAGCAGGGACAAGATCAGCATCAGCGCCGCGCCGGCGAAGGCCGCGATCGCCGCGAACAGCGCGATCTGCCCCATCTGCCAGAACCCGTACGCGTTCAGCAGCATCCCGCGCAGCGTCGTGCCCTTGAACACCGACTCCACCTGAGCCGCCAGCTTGGCGTCCTTCGGAGCCGCCATCGCCTTCGCCGACAGCTGGCTGTACGTCAGCCCGCCGCCGATCTCGCCCAGGTGCACCGCGATGAAATGATCCGCGTACGCCTGCGCCTGCGCGCCCGTCGTCATGGCCTGCCCGGCATACACCGTCATCGCCGCCGCATCCGCCTTCGGCAGCGACGTGATCGCCGCGCTCCCGGCCGGCGGGAACACGATCTTCTGCGCCGCCAGCTGACTGTGCACCTCATTACTGACGAACACGTGACCCCACGTCAGCAGCCCGCCCGCCACCAGCAAAATCGCGGTCAGAACCAGCCCCGCCCCAACCATCAGCGCGTCGAACGTCCTTCTGCGCATCTCGATGCCTCCTAGCATCCCAAGCCGGCGCCATTCACGGCCACCCGGCAGCTTCCGTTCCTTAGCTGCCCTCAGCATCAGCCACCCCGCCCCCCCACGATCAGGGCCGACCGTCGCCGCCACCCGGGACCTCCGTCACCACTCCGGGGTGACTACCAGCCCGGCGCTCGCGCCAGCTAGCCGAAGGAACGCAAGCGCGGCCAGATCGCCGTCCAGGAGGCGCGGAGCGAGGAGCAGACCCAGACCGGCGCGCCCTGCTCGTCGTCCTGCACGCTGACCTGGTTATCCAGGTGCGCGGCTAGGTGCAGCCGGCCGCAGAACGGGCTCAGCTGCGCCCGGCCGAACCCGACGGCGATCGCCATCCTCGCCGTGGCGGGGGGCGGGCCCCAGTACCAGAATCCGTTATGGCCGCTGTAGACGGCGGGAAGGCCGTCGGCCGGGCCGTAGTGCGCCACGGCGCCGGCCTCGCCGTAGTTGCTGCCGAGCACGATCGCCGACGAGCGCCGCGCAGCCGGCAGCGACCGGTAGACGCCCCCGATCTCGCGTACGTAGGCCGGCCACCCGACCGTCTCGCCGGCGTCGTAATTCAGCGCGACAACCGATGTCTTGTGCAGATCGGCCACCGGCACCACAGGCAGCGTCACCGCGATCTCGGCCAGCGTCGCCGCGACCGCCGCGGTCAGGAGGCAGGCCCGCAGCCGGGACCGGCCGCGCCTGACCCAGTCGAGCGTCGGCTGAGCGCCCGCTGCCAGCCCGACGGTGAACATCCCGCTCAGGTAGTACGGCTTGCCGCCGGTCACGGTGAACACGACCAGCAAGACGATGAACGTGACCCCGAGCGCGCGGTACCTGCGCAGCGTCTCGCCGCGCAGCAGCCGCACCAGGCCAGCCACCCAGATGGGCGCGATCAGGCCGAGCAGGACCAGCTGGAACGGCAGGATCTGCCAGCGCGGCGCCGAGGTCCCCGAGCCACCGCTCGCGATCGACCTGGCGATCGCGAGTTCCGGCCAGCCGTGGCTGGCCTGCCAGGCCAGGTAGGGCAGCCACATCGCGACCGCGATGACCCCGCCCGCATAGAGCCAGATGGAGCCGAACGGCTGTCTCGGCCCGGCTATCGCCAGTCCGATGACCACCGCGAGCAGCAGGAACGCGATCAGGTCGCTGTCGAACAGGCCGATGCCGGTGACCAGGCCGACAGCCAGCCACAGCCGGTCGTTCCCGGTCCGCAGGATCCTGATGATCAGCCAGCACGCCAGGGCCCAGGCCGGCAGGTCGAAGGTGGTCGTGCTGAGCAGATGCCCGGCGCCCATCGTCAGCGGGGCCACCGCGACGCAGGCGGCGGCCAGCGCCTGCGCCCGGCGCTCCGCACCGAGTTCGCGGGCCATCAGACCGGTCACCACGACCAGGCCGGCCGACGCAACCGCCGACGGCAGCCTGAGCACCACCAGGGACGTCGGCGCCAGGGCCGACATGGCCCTGGCGAGCAGCGGGACAAGCGGCGGCTGGTCCGGGTATCCCCAGGCCAGGTGATGGCCGGCGGCGAGGAAATAGAGCTCGTCGCGGTGGTAGCCGTAGCGCGCGGAGAACGCGACGAGCAGGACCGCCGCCGCCAGCGCCGCTCCCGAGACCGGACGCCAGGCGAAATCCGGCAGGTCATCCTCGCCGCCGATGGCGTTCGTCACCGTTCCATCATGACGCGGGCGCCGATGACGGCAGGTAACATCTTCGACCCGATCAGAGCTCTCGGGCGACCCGCGCGCCGCTGGTCACCGCACCCTCCATGTAGCCCTGAGCGTTCGGCGCGGTGTGCTCGCCGCAGAAGTGCGCGTGCCCCGCGGCCACGCCTTCGTAGCCGCCGAACTGGGTGTACTGGCCGACCCGCCAGTACGACCAGGCTCCGAGCAGGTGCGGGTCGAGCAGGCCGATGTTGTAGTAGGCCCGGCCGTTGTAGGCGGCGGTGATGCCGGGCAGGACCTTGTCGATATAGCCGAGGTAGTCGCTGGCCATCCGCGCTGGCGCGGCCGCCTCGTCGGTGCCGAAGGTCAGGCCGTACCTCGCCGCCAGCCGGGACGCAGTCGAGCCGGCCGGGAAGGCCAGCAGCAGCGCGGACGGCGAGGAGTACCCGCCAGGCTGGTAGTTGAGCTCCCAGCCGCTGTTGGCGCCGGAGTCGGTGTAGAAGTTGCCGGTGTAGCCGCCCGTGACCCACGGGCGGCCGGCGGTCTGCACGATGATCTTGCTGTTGGTGCCGTAGCCGAGGTGCCGGATCGCGGTCATCTTCAGCGCCGGCAGGCCGGCCCTGGACAGGTCGACCTGGCGCAGCGTCGAGAACGGCAGCGCGAAGACGAACCGGTCGGCTGTGACGTCCCGGCACGTGCTGCCGTTGCTGAACGTCCCCGTGAGCGTCCCGTTCGAGTTCCTGGCCACGGCGACCAGGCGCTGGCCGTAGCGGACCGTCGCGGACGGCAGCTGGCTCAGCATGCCGGTGATGATCTGGTCGTTGCCGCCCGTGACATGCCAGCGCTCGTCTGTTCCCGCCAGCAGGGGCGAGCGCCTCGACTGGTAGCCCTGGCCGCCCGCGCTGTCGTCATAGCCGAGGATGAACATGAGGTTGAGCGCGGACTGATCACCGGGGTCGCCGCCGTACTCGTCCAGCACGTCCTGCAGGCACAGCCCGCCGAACTGGGTGCCGGTGCCGCCGGGGAGATGGGCCGACATCCATTGCGGAACGCTCATCGCGTCCCATTTCCGGCCCTGCGCATTGGACCTGACGTAGGTCTGCGGCCACGGCACCGCCTTGACCGCCCGGTGAAAGACCGGGTAGAAGGTGCGCTGCCAGTCCGCGTTGAGCCGGGCCTGGGTGTAGCGGCGGCCGTTGAACCAGTAGGTGTCGCTGGTGCCGGCGGGGTAGGCGCCCGTGTCGTCCAGTCCCAGGCTGAAGCGGCTGACCAGCCGGAGCATGGCGGAGTGCTCGGAGGAGATGAACTCGCCGTGCATCTCCGCGATCTGCCCGTCCGCGAAGAAACCGCGCAGCGTCTCGATCCGGCCGCCCGGGTGGTCGTCCCACTCGTAGATCGCCGACCTCCACCCGCGCGTCCGCCAAAGCTTGTGCGCGCACCGGATCCCGGCCGCTCCGGCGCCGACGATCACGATCCGCGGCTGGCTCGATGATCGGGACGCTGCAGCCCGGGCCGCGGCCGGCCGGGCTGCAGCCGCGCCAGCCGCCGCGGCCGCCGCACCCGCCCCCGCGCCCTTCAGTACCGTCCGCCGGCTGACGCCGGCCGCGGCGAGCCGGAACCTGTCCATCGCCGCGTCGCGCGCCGCGAGGTCCTCAGCCGCGCCGCGCTCCGCTGCCCGCGCCGCGGCCGCGTTATACGCCTGAAGCATTTCGCGGGTGTTTGCCCTGGTCCGCGCGCGGCGCTCGGCGCGGATCCCGGTCACGTCGTCGATCGGCACGCCGGTGGCGACGGATTCCTCGCCCGCGGCCTGGGCCTCCCGGAGCAGGTACGTGAGCCTGGAGTGAAATGAACGCGTCATGCCCGCAACCTCATCATCGCCGGATGACGCCACCATAGTCCGGCCGGTCGCCAGTGCTCTAGGTCGTGTCCAGCCGGCCGAGGAGCCGCCGCGCGGCCCGCTCGAGCAGCGCGATCACCTCGGCGGCAGCTTCCGGCTCATGGTCGACGGCGAGGTGGATACCCAGGCCGTCAAGCAGCCCGTGCAGTTCGACGGCGGCCTGCTGCGGCGTTCCGTCGAGGCGAAACTGCCCGGATTCGACGCCGTCAGCGACGCACTCGGCGATCAGGCTGAGCCACTGCGCGTGCACCTCCCAGCTATCCTCGGCTAGCTCGGGGTCGTGCGCGGCCGCGCGCCAGTACTCGAGCCAGAGCACCCAGCCGCCGCGGCGCCGCGCCGGATCGAGCGACACCGACGTCACGATGATGTGGTAGACCCGCTCCCACGGATCGGCGATCAGGGCGACCTGCTCGGCCAGCGAGGTCAGCTCGGCGCGGACCTTGTTCCGAAGGGCCTCCCGCCTCAGCACCTCCAGCGTCGGGAAGTGGTGCTGCAGGCTCGCGACCGGCACGCCGCTCGCTTCGGCGACGTCGCTGTACCTGGTCGCGCCGTAGCCGCGGAAGATCATCACCTCGGACGCGGCGTCCAGGATGTCGCTCCGGTTGTGGCGCGGCGGGCGGCCCCGGCGCCGGATCGCAGGCGTGGTCGACACCTGCCGGAGTATAGGTCGGCTCGTCCCCGGCCGGCTGTTTCCGCGATCATCAGCGGCGCGCCGGCCAGGCGGCGGTCACCCGTCGGCGGGCTCGGTATCGTGACGGGCGTGGGCGAAGCTGACGCTGACGCGGTGCGCCGCCGGGCGGGCCGGGTCCTGGTCATCGACGGCGACGGCCGGGTCCTGCTGCTGCACGGCTTCGACCCGGCCAGGCCCGGGGAGCCGTACTGGTTCACGATCGGGGGCGGCGCCAAGCCAGGCGAGAGCCTGGCCGACGCGGCCGCCCGTGAGCTGCGGGAGGAATCCGGCATCTCGGCCAGCGCCGCGGATCTTGGCGAGCCGGTCTGGCACGAGGTGACCACCTTCAGCTTCGACGGCACCCGCTACCGGCAGGAACAGGACTTCTTCCTGCTCCGGGTCGGCGCGCCGGAGATCTCGACGGACGGCCTGGACGACGAGGAGGCGGCGGTCGTCGACGGCCACCGCTGGTGGGCCGTCGCGGAGCTCGAGGCCACCGCCGAGTCGTTCTACCCCAGGGAGCTGCCGCGGCTCGTGCAGCGCCTGACCGGCGCGGACGGGTAGTCACGCCGACGCCGGGTCAGGCGATTCGGGCCCGGTTTCCATGAGGCCGAGCAGCGGCTCGTCCGCAGACCGCAGGTCGGCGTTGGGCAGCCCGCCCGGATACAGCCGCCTGACCTGTCCGGCGACCGCGATCGCGATCTCGACATGCTGGCGCCGGGTGGCGGCGTAGAAGTCCTGGGCTTCCGAGCTGAGCTTCGGGAGCGCATGCAGCGGCTTGTCGCTGACGGCGAGCAGGGTGGCGGTCGGGATCCGGTAGCGGAACCCGTTCGCCGCGACCGTCGCGGACTCCATGTCCACCGCGACCGCGCGTGACAGCCTGAGCCGCTCCTGCACCGCGGTGAGCTGGAGCTCCCAGTTCCGGTTGGCAGTCGTGAACACGATGCCCATCCGGCTCCGCAGCCCGCGGGCGGCGAGCTCATCCAGCAGGAGCGAGTTCAGCGTGTGGTTGGAGACCACGGGGATGCTCAGCGGGAGCACGTCGTCGAGCACCCGGTCATCGCGCAGGAACGCCGAGGCCAGGACGAGGTCGCCGATCTCCTGGTGATTGCGCAGCCCGCCGCAGTGCCCGATCATCAGCACGAGGTCAGGGCGGAGCACGGCGAGATGATCGGTGATCGTCTTGGCGTTCGACGGTCCCACGCCGATGTTCACGATCGTCAGGCCGGACCGGTCGGGCCGCTCGAAGTGCCACGCGGGCATCTGCCGGTCCGGGGTATCAGGGCCGGTGAGCCCGCGGGTATCGGCGAGCGCGGCGCGGAATTCCTCGACGTGCCACGCGTAGTTGGTGAGCAGCACATAGCGCTGGAACTTGTCCGGCGCGGTTCCCGTGTAGTGGCGCAGCCGGTCGATCGACAGGGCCATCCGCTCGGGCCCGAACAGGAACAGCTTCTTGCGCCGCAGGTCCCACATGGTCTCGTCGACGGCCGGGCCGATGTCCGGGTCGTGCAGGTCCATCGCTTCCCGCCCCTGGTACACCGCGATCCTGGCGCCGGCGGACGCCAGCCGCCCCAGCTCGCGCTGGAGATACCAGCGGATGGCTCGCGGTGACGCGAACTCGCCGTCGAGAACGGGATTGTGCGCGGACCACGGGCGCTTCACGGTCAGCCGCGGGTAGTGACCCGCGGCGTCGGCGGCCTCCATGACGTCGCACAGCCGGTCGACCTGGGCCGGCCGCTCCCCCTCGGGAACGGCTGAGAAATCCACCTCCACCGTCATGGCTGTCATGATGCCAGCAGGCGGTCAGGGCCCGAAGACGCCGTAGCTGAAGCCGCCGGCCCGCACCTCGCGGCCGTCGATCGTGACCTGGCCGGCCGTCCCGGCGGCCGCCCCTGAGGCTAGCGGCTCCGGCGGCGCGCCCGACATCGCCCACGGCAGCGCGAACGACGCGGGCTCCCGCCGCGGGTTGATCACCACCAGGTGGGTGCCGCCGCGGACGTAGACCAGCGGGTAGCCGGCGTGCAGCACGTCGACCGGGCCGCCCGTCCGCAGCGCGGGCACCCGCTTGCGCAGCGCGATCAGCCGCCGGACCTGATGCAGCAGCGAGGTCTCGTCGGCCCGCTGCCCGGCGACGTCCGGCCGGCCAGGATCGGGGTCGACCGGCAGGTACAGCTGGCTGCGCGCGGCCGCGGAGAACCCGGCGTTCGGTCCGTCGTCCCACTGCATCGGCGTCCGCGAGCCGGCCCGGTTCCAGCCGGGCCAGATCTGGCTCCCCTCCTGGTCAGGCAGGCCGGGCACGAACCGCATCCCGATCTCGTCGCCGCAGTGGATGCCGGGCAAGGTGGGCCAGGTGAGCAGGAGTGCGAACACCGGCCCGAGCTGGTCCGCGGTGCGCTCGCCGCATGCGGGGCGGGCGAAATCATGATCTGAGGAGAACAAGGAAATCAGGCCGGAATCGCCTGCGGCAGCCGCATCCCGGCGCCAGCAGGCCAGGAACGTCTCCGCGGAGCCCAGACCGTCGGCGCTGAAATAGCACGGGGGTGCCGCCTGGCCGCCGCTCACCCCGAGGCCGGCGCCGTTGTTCAGCAGCGACCCGTGCTCGGGCCCGACCGCCAGGTAGAAGTCGGCGTGGAAGCCGGCCGGGATCGCCACTGCCGGGTTGTTCCATTCCGACATCAGGACGGCGTCCGGGTAGCTGGCCTCCAGCCAGCCGCGGACCCGGCGCCACAGCCGGGCGGTCTCACGCCAGCCAGGGTCGTCCTTGACCAGGGTGCTGGCCAGATCGACGCGGAAGCCCGCTACCCCGAGATCGAGCCAGTGCGCCATGATCTCGGTCAGGGCCGCCCGGTTCGCGCGCGGACCCGGTGCGTCGACGGGCTGCCGCCACGGCTCGGCGGGTTTCGCCCGGGCGTAGCCGAAATTGAGCGCGGGCTGGAACGGGTAGAAGTTCGGCCGGTACCAGCCCGGCCGGCGGCCGGGCGAGGGCACCCAGAGCGAGCCGGGAGGCTCAGTCGCCCCGTGCTCCGGATCGGCGAAGATGTACCGGCCGTCGGCCGGGTCGTCCCTGGCCCGCAGGAACCACGGATGGGCGTCCGAGGTGTGGCCGGCGACCAGGTCAAGCAGCACCCGGATGCCGCACCGCCGGGCGGCATCGACTAGCGCGACGAGGTCGGCGGTGGTGCCGTAGCGAGGCGCGACCGACAGGTAGTCGCTAACGTCGTAGCCGGCGTCGCGCATCGGCGAGGCAAAGCACGGGTTCAGCCACAGCGAGTCCACGCCCAGCCAGCTGAGATAGTCCAGGCGGCCGATGATCCCGCGCAGGTCGCCGATGCCGTCACCGTCGGAGTCGGCGTAGGACTGCGGGTAGATCTCGTACATCACCGTGCTGGCCAGCCAGGCGGGAACTCGCGCCGGGCGCCCGCCGTCCAAGTCCGTCATCCAAGTAGCGTGTCGGGCATGGCCACTTTCCGCCAGCCAGGAACCGTGCTGACCGACCACGTCTTCGACGTGCCGCTGGACTATACGGCCCCGGACGGGGAGCAGATCCGGATCTTCGGCCGGGAAGTCAGGGCGGACGACGCCGCCCACGGCCACGCACCCGGTGACCTGCCCTGGCTGTGCTTCTTCCAGGGCGGTCCTGGTCAGCCCAGCCCGCGGCCGAAAGGGCGCGAGAGCTGGCTCGACCGCGCGCTGCGCGAGTACCGGGTACTGCTGCTCGACCAGCGCGGCACCGGGCGCTCAAGCCCGGCTAACCGGCAGACGCTGGCCAGGCTCGGCACGCCGGAGGCTCAGGCCAGGTACCTGACCTACTTCCGCGCTGACTCGATCGTGGCCGATGCCGAGCTGATCAGGCGCCGGCTGACCGGCGGCGCGCCGTGGAGCGTGCTCGGGCAGAGCTTCGGCGGCTTCTGCGCCGTGACCTACCTGTCCCAGGCACCGGAGGGGCTGGCCGAGGTCTTCGTGACCGGCGGCCTGCCTGGCCTGACGACCTCGCCCGATGATGTCTACCTGGCGACCTATCCGCTGGTCGCGGCGAAGAATGCCGCCCACTACGAGCGGTACCCGGCCGACGCGGAGCGCGCTCGCCGGATCGCCGCCCACCTGGTCAGCAAGGATGTCGTGCTGCCGTCCGGCGCGCCGCTGACGGTGCAGGCGTTCCAGTCGCTCGGCATGGACCTGGGGATGTCGTCCGGCAGCCACGAACTGCACTACCTGCTCGAGGACGCGTTCGACGGGGACGAGATCAGCGACAGCTTCCGCTACCGGGTCGAGTCGATGCTGACCTTCGCCGCCGCCCCGCTGTACGCCGCGCTGCACGAGGCCTGCTACGCCCAGGGCCAGGCGACCGGGTGGGCCGCCCACCGGGTCAGGGAGCAGTTCCCCGCGTTCAGCGCCGAAGCGGCGCTGGACAGCCAGGCTCCCGTCCTGTTCACCGGTGAGATGGTCTACCCCTGGATGTTCCGGGCCGATCCGGTGCTGCGGCCGCTGGCCGACGCGGCGGAGATACTCGCCCGGCATGACCGGTGGCCCCGGCTGTACGACCAGGCCCGGCTGGCCGTCAACGAGGTGCCGGCGGCGGCGGCGGTCTACTACGACGACATGTACGTGCCGCAGCAGTTCTCCGTCGACACGGCGGCCCGCATCCGGGGCCTGCGACGGTGGGTAACCAGCGAGTACGAGCACGACGGGCTGCGGCTGAGCGGCGGCGCGGTGCTCGACCGGCTGATCGGCATGGTGCGCGGCACGATCTGACACCGCCGCGCAAGGCCCGGCGCCTGGCCGAGGTTTCATGAGCCGGACGCGGGGCAGCCTCGAATGCTGTGCGCCTGAAGCGCCGCGCATCGCGGCGCTCCGTCCGCCGTGCGACGGATCGGCAGCGCTTGCTTTAGTACGCAGTTGCTTGATATACTGAGCGTACGAGCGCGAGGCGCACGATCAGCGCCAGGAAGTCACGCGCACCGAAATCACGCGCACCGAAATCAAGCGCACCGAAATCGCGAGTCATGGAGAACTACATGCCGAACATCACCAGGCAGTACAGCGCCGCAGCCAGTCAGGCAGGCGGCGCCGTCGAGAAGGCGGCCGACCTCTGGTCCCGGGGCGTGCAGGAAGTCTTTGACCGGACGTCCCAGCTTCCGAGCCTGCCGCAGGTCGATCTGGTGCCGGCCGTCGAGCGGTACTTCGACTTCGTCCAGCGGGCGGTGGCGGTGAACCGCGGCCTGACCGTCAGGTGGGCGCAGGCCGTGACGCACCTGTCCGGTGCGGTGCAGGACCGCGCCGGTTCGGCCGGCCAGGCCGTGCGGAGCCGGACCAAGCCGGTCGGTCACGCCGTCCGCAGCAAGGCCGACACCATCGAGCAGGCCGCTCGCGAGCAGTCAGCGAAGGCCGCGACGGCCAGCCGCAAGCAGGCCGAGCAGGCCGAGCAGGAGCAGGAAGACCGGGCGCGCGAGGCTCGCCGGGTCGAGCGCGAGCGGGTCAGGCAGGCTCGGCAGCAGGCCCGGGCCCGGTATGAGCGCATGACCAAGGCCGAGCTGAGCGATCTGCTGGCGAAGCGGGACCTGCCCAAGTCGGGCAACGTCGACGAACTCGTCGACCGCCTGGCCGAGGCAGACGCGAGGTAGCCAGTCGCGGGGCAGTGCCCCGCGACGGCCGGGAACCCGGCGGGCCGGCCAGGCGAGCGGCCCGCCGGTTCCGGCTCCGATCCGGCATAGGCTGACCCGATGAAGAACGGCCCGGTGACAGGCAGCCCGGTGACAGGCAGCCCGGTCCGGTGACGATCAGGACCTGCCTGGCGCTGATCACCCGGCCAGCCCCGCCCAGTCCGGGAGCCGACGCGAGTCTCGAGGTCCTGCTCGGCTTCAAGAAGACCGGCTTCGGCGCGGGCCGGTGGGTCGGGCTCGGCGGTCACATCGAGGAGGGCGAGGAACCCGCCGAAGCCGCCGTGCGCGAGATCGCGGAGGAATCAAGCCTGATCGTCGCGGTGTCGGCGCTGACCCCGCGGGCCAGCCTGAACTTCATCTTTCCCGCCCGCCCGTCCTGGAACCAGACCGCCGAGGTCTTCGTGACCACCGAATTCGCGGGCGAGGCAGCCGAGTCCGATGAGCTGATCCCCCGCTGGTTCGGCGTCGGCTCGCTGCCGCTGGACGGCATGTGGGACGACGCGCGGTACTGGCTGCCGCTCGTGCTCGCCGGCCAGCGGGTCACGGCCGACATCACGTTCGCGGACGACTGCGCGACCGTGGCCGCCATCGATCCCGGGCCAGGTTCTGTTCAGCCGCTATATCTTTAGCCGTGCTAAGGTTCTGGCTGTGAGCGGAGCAGAGGCGGGCCAGGCCGCGGCCCAGGCGGCGGCTTCGGATGCCGCGTCGGACGATGCGGGCGCGGGCGGTGGCAGCTACAAGTGGGTCGCGCTCTCCAACACGACGCTCAGCATGATGATGGCCACGATCGACACGTCCATCGTGATCATCGCGATGCCCGCCATCTTCCGCGGCATCCACCTGGATCCGACCGACCCGGGCAACATCAGCTACCTGCTGTGGATGATCATCGGCTACCTGCTCGTCACCGCCGTCCTGGTGGTCACCCTCGGCCGGCTCGGCGACATGCTCGGCCGGGTCAGGATCTACAACCTCGGCTTCGTCGTGTTCACGCTGGCCTCGATCGCGCTCTCGCTTGATCCGCTGACCGGCCCGCCCGGTGCGCTGTGGCTGATCCTGTGGCGGCTCGTGCAGGCCTTCGGCGGCGCGATGCTGATGGCCAACGCCGCCGCCATCCTGACCGACGCCTTCCCCGCCAGGCAGCGCGGGATGGCGCTGGGCATCAACCAGATCTGCGGTATCTCCGGCCAGTTCATCGGCCTGATCCTCGGCGGCGTCCTGGCCGCGTGGGACTGGCGCGCGGTGTTCTGGGTGAACGTCCCGATCGGTGTCTTCGGCACCATCTGGTCCTACCTGAAGCTGCGCGAGATCGCCACGGTCAGGCGGGCACCGGTTGACTGGTGGGGCAATGTCACGTTCGCCGCCGGAGCCGGCCTGCTGCTCGTCTCGATCACGTACGGCATCCAGCCCTACGGCGGCCACCCGACCGGCTGGACCAGCCCGCGGGTACTCGGCGGCCTCGCGGTCGGCGTCACCCTGCTCGCGATCTTCTGCCTGATCGAGACGAGGATCGCCGAGCCCATGTTCCAGCTCGGCTTGTTCCGGATCCGCGCGTTCGCGGCCGGGAACCTGGCCAGCCTGCTGGGGTCGGTCGCTCGCGGCGGCCTTCAGTTCATGCTGATCATCTGGCTCCAGGGCATCTGGCTGCCGCTGCACGGCTACGACTTCTCCCAGACACCGCTGCGGGCTGGCCTGTACCTGCTTCCGCTCACCGCGGGCTTCCTGATCGCTGGGCCCATCTCGGGTTTCCTGTCCGACCGGTACGGCCCGAGGCCGTTCGCTACCGCCGGCCTGATCGTCTCAGCCGCCGCGTTCGGCGGCCTGCTGCTGCTGCCCGTCATCTTCCCCTACTGGGTGTTCGCGCTGATCATCTTGTGCAACGGGCTCGGCTCCGGCCTGTTCGCCTCGCCGAACACGTCGGCCATCATGAGCAGCGTCCCGGCCCGCTACCGGGGTGCCGCCTCTGGCATGCGGTCGACGTTCCAGAACTCCGGCATGTCCCTGTCGATCGGCATCTTCTTCTCGCTCATGATCGCCGGTCTCGCCTCGGCACTCCCCCGTACCCTCAGCGCCGGGCTGCGCGCGCACGGCGTTCCGGCGGCCCTCGCCGCGCACGTCGCGAGCCTGCCCCCGGTGAGCACTCTCTTCGCGTCCTTCCTGGGCTATAACCCGATCGGCAGCCTGCTCAAGCCGACCGGCGCCCTCGCGCGCATCCCTCGGGCTGACGCCGCCGTACTGACCAGCAAGGAGTACTTCCCGCACCTGATCTCCGGTCCCTTCCACCACGGACTGGTGATCGTGTTCAGCGTGGCCATCGCGATGTCGCTGATCGGCGCGCTGGTCTCGCTGCTGCGCGGCGGCCAGTTCTTCTACGACGCTCCCGAGGCGCGGTCCCCGGCGCTGGCCGCCAGCGGCTCCGGCTCGCCCGTCGCGGTCACGGTGTCGGCCGGCCAGGGGCTCGGTGATCAGCCGGGCCCGGCGCGGGCGGGCAGCCCGTAACCGGGCGGCTCAGCGCCGGCTGACGTAGGATCGACGTCGTGCCCCGATATGAGTACCGCTGCCGCGCCTGCGGAGATACCTTCGAGCGGACCCGCCCGATGAGCGAGTCCGCCGCGCCGTGCCCGTGCCCGCAGGGACATGACGACACCGTGCGGCTGCTCTCGACGATCTCGGTCGGTGGCCGGGCAGGCTCCGCGCGCGACACGACTGGCTCAGGCGGCCCGGCCGGCGGCGGCGGAGGCTGCTGCGGCGGTGCCTGCGGCTGCCGCTGACCGCGCCGGATGACCCGGCCGGCGGGGCTCCCCGCGGAACTTCTTTACGCCGAGATCGACGCCAGCGCCGCGTCACTCGCGGCCCTGGTGGATGCGGAGGACCCCGCCCTGCCGATACCTGCCTGCCCGGACTGGACGCTCCGGCAGCTCGTCACGCATGTCGGCCGGGCGCACCGGTGGGCGACGGAGATCGTCGCCACCAGATCGGCCGAATTCATCGAGTTCCGGTCCGTGCCGGACGGCAAGCTCCCTGACGTCCTGGCCGAGCGGGGGCGCTGGCTGACCGCCGGCGCTGGCCGGCTGCTCGATGCCCTGCGGGAGGCCGGCGACCAGCCGGTGTGGGCATTCGGCCCGCTGCGCCCGGCCGGGTTCTGGGCCCGCCGGATGGCTCACGAGACGCTCGTGCATCGCGCCGACGCGCAGCAGGCGGCTGGCCAGGAGGTGAGCATTCCCGCCGAGATGGCGGCGGACGCGATCGACGAGTGGCTGACCACGATGAGCGGCCCGCAGGCCGGCCAGCCGGACCTTCGCGCGAGCGCCCTTCCGCCCGGCGCGGCGCTGCGCGTACAGGCGACCGATCCGGAACTAGGCGGCCGCTCCGGGTGGCTGATCCGGCATGTCACCGACGGCGTGCAGGTGCTGCCCGACGACACCGCCAGCGCCGATACCCTGCTGGCCGGCCAGGCGGCCGACGTGCTGCTCGTGCTGATGCGCCGGATCCCGGCCGCTGCCGGCCCGGCCCGCGTGTCCGGTGATGCCGCCCTGCTCGACCGGTGGCTGGAGCAGACCGCCTTCTAGCCGCCCGGCCGGCCTCCGCCGGCGAACGCGACCGCGACCGGCCCGGCTCCCACGACGACCTGCCGGAAGGCGTGCCCGGTCCGGGTGTCGATCAGCGAGACCCGGCCGGAGTAGGTGCCCAGGACGACGGCCAGCGGTCCGGCCGGGTCGATCCGGATCACGGTCGAGTAGGAGTACAGGCCGACCGAGATGGGCTTGGCCGTGCGCCCCGTGGCCGTCGCGACCGGCGTGACGGTCCCGGAGATAGTGTTCACGACGTAGGCGGTCGAGCCCGATCTGGACACCGCGATGCCGGCCGGCGAGTAGCCGACCCTGATCGGCCGGCCCGCGCGCCAGGTCGCGGTCCTGATCGGCGTGACCGACTGAGCATCCCCGCTGACGGCGAAGACCGTCTTGCCGTCGGGCGTCACGGCCAGCGCGTCAGGAGCGGCGCCGACCCGGACTGGCCGGCCTGCCCGGTCGCGACGGTAATCGGGGTGACGGTGTCCGAGCCGTAACTGGCGACGTACATCGTCGCGCCGCCCGGGGCGAAGTCCGCCGCGAACGGGTACGAGCCGACGGTGATCGGCGGCTCAGCCCGGTCGTGCCTGATGCTGATCGGCGTCACCTGCGCGCTCCCCCAGTCCAACACGTAAGCGGTCCTGCCATCCGGGCTGATCACGACGGCCCGGGGGTACCGGCCGACCGCGATCGGCGGCCCGGGCCGGCCGGTCTTCGTGCTGACCGGCGTCACCGTCCCCGAGTCGCTGTTGGCGACGTAGAGCGTCCGGCCGTCCGGGGTGATCGCGATAGCCCGCGGGCTGGCCCCGACCCTGATCGGCTTGCCCGCGCTGCGGGTGGCCGCGTCGATCGGCGTCACCGTGCCGGCTCCGCTGTCGGCGACGTAGAGCGTCCGGCCGTCCGGTGCCGCCACGATCGCGGTCGGGTGGGCACCGACCCTGATCGCGGGGCCGGACCGCCGGGTTCGCAGGTCGACCGGCGTGACCGTGCCTGACCCCGAGCTGACCACGAAGGCGGCGCGGTCGGCGCTTCCCGCGACCCGGCTGCTGACGGCGCGGCTGGCCGGGGCCGGCCGCGCGACCTCTGGCGTAACCGCGGCACCCGGCCTCGCCGGCCCTGCGGCGCGGCGGAAGACGTCGTTGACGGGCTGCGCGAACCGGTCGTTGCGGGTCAGCGAGGGCAGGCCGAGCGCCGCCTCGATGGTCCGCAGCAGGCTGTAGTGGGTGTACCTGACGCGCGAGACATAGCCATGCCTGACCCCCGATGAGGCGAGCATCAGCGTAGCGACTCGCTGCGGCGGGTCCGGATGGTCGTAGTTGTCCTCGTCGATCGTGATGATCGCGAGGGATCGCTGGGTCCGCCAGGCCGGCGAGCGCAGGATGCTGCCGAGCTCGCGGGCCAGGAAGACGTCACCCGCGTGGATGCCGCAGCCCTCCATGTCCGAGCAGTCGTTCGGCCCGACCCAGGCGAATCGCGGCGTCGTGGCGGCTGTGCTCAGGTCCGCCCGCAGCGCTTCGAGCGGCACGACGTGCCTGGCGCAGTACGCGGGCCGGTTCCTGATCCGGGCGAAGTACAGCAGCGGCAGGTCGTCGTTCCAGTACGAGCCGTGCACCGTGTCGTCGCACGGGCCGTTGGCGCTCTGCAGGTAGCCCTTCCAGGTCTCGTGCGCGGCGTCGAGCAGGTCGGCGATGCTGCGGGCGCGGATCGTGTAGAGCGGATTCGCCTCGAGCGGATTGGTCAGCGGCGCGCCGAACGTGCTTCCGCCGGCCATGGCCAGGTAGTTGCCATCACTGGGATGCTCTTCGGCGTAGGTGTTCGCCAGCAGGCTGGCCGACGGAAGCAGGCTGTTCAGGTAGGGCGCCCGCCTGGTGTCGCCGATCAGCGATCCGTAGTCCTGATTCTCGAAGTAGAAGAGGAATACGTGCCGGTAGTGCGGCACGTGCGCGGACGGCGGCCGGACCGGCGCCGGCGGCCTGGCCGCGGCGGCGACGCTCAGCCGCAGCCCGTCGGCGACCGCGCGGTTGTAGCCCGCCAGCGCGCCGCGCGGCCCGTCCGCACCGGGCAGCGACGTTCCGAGGCGCAGGGTGACCCGGGCGCTCGTGGTTCCCCGCGGCACCGTCCCCGTCGCCAGCCGGTGCGCCAGCCCTGGATGGCCTGCGGGCCCGGTCAGGCCGACCGGACCGATGGACTGGCGGCCGAGCAGCCGGCCGGCCGCCGACAGGAACCGGACGGTGACCGATGCCCGGCTCGACCTGGTGCCGCCGAGCCATCCCGACAGCCGGAACCGCGTTCCCGGGCCCAGCGGACCCCCATCCGGCGACCGGAGCGCAAGCTGCTGGCTGAGCACCGCGGTCCCGCCGACGCCGCCGCTGAACAGCTGACCGCCGCGGCGGGCCGGGAACCGACTGGTCACGCGCGGGAAGCCGGCCGTGCCGTAGCGGACGACGGTCGGCAGGCCCGCCACCACCTGCCAGCCGGGAATCGTGACGCTGTCCCAGCCGTGCCCGCTCGGATCGCCGGCCTGCGCGCCGGCATTGCCGATCAGGTTGACGCCGGCCCGGACTCCGGCCAGCGGAGGCCCCCCGCTCGCCGCCATGGCGACCTGGCCGCCGGCGCAAGCGGCGACAGCGACCAGGCTGACGAGCGGGCGGCGCACGTATCGCCACATTGGCGGGCCTTTCTCCGGTTCGCGCATCGTACCGTCTCGGTGTGCCGCCTGGTAACCCTCGTGATCGGCTGCGCCTGGCGGGAACAGTGCGCCGGCCGGCGCGGACGGGGCGGTTGACGGGGTAAGTCCCGCTTCGGCGCCGGGCGCAGAGAGTAGGCTGGTGAAACTGGCGGACGTGTAGGGAATTGCGAGGTTGCGCGCTTGCTGAACGCAGTGCGGGAATTCGTCCTGGTCCAGGGCGACGATGCGTGCACGCCGGACGGCAGCGCCCCCCGGCTCGCCCTCCCGCAGCTAGCCGATCCCAGGTTCCGGCTCGTCAGCGGAGGACCGTCGCGGCGGATGCGGCGTGCCTGGCTCGATACGTTCGACTGGCGGCTGTTCCGGGCCGGGCTGACCCTGGAGCTCAGCGCCGACCGGCGCGCCTCCGAGCTGGTGCTGACCGGCCGGGACGGCGAGCCGGTCGCGGTCGAGCCGGTCACCAAGCCGTTCCGGTGGCCGTGCCTGATCGAGGAGCTGCCGGCCGGCCCGCTCGGCGCGCACCTGGCCCCCGTGGTCGGAATCAGGGCGCTGCTGCCAGTCGCCCGGGCCACCAGCGTCGTGACCCAGCGGCGGGCGCTCAACGCCGACGACAAGACGATCGCCGTCGTGACCATCGACCAGATGACCGTGACCCAGCCGCGGCGTGCGGTGACGCCGCCCACGGTCGCCGTCAGCCCGCTGCGCGGCTACCAGGCGCAGGCCAGCAAGCTCTCCGACCTGCTCGCGCTGGCCCCGGGCGTCGCGCCGGCCGTCCACTCCGCGTTCGAGTCGGCTCTGCAGGCGGCGGGCCGCAGGCCAGGCGACTACAGCAGCAAGGTCAGCGTGCAACTGGCCGGCGACATGCCGGCCGCGCTGGCCGTCACCACGATCCTGACCAGGCTGCTCGACACGATGCAGGCGAATGTCCCCGGGACGATCCGTGACATCGACACCGAGTTCCTGCACGACCTGCGGATCGCGGTCAGGCGCACCAGATCGGTGCTCAAGATGGCCGGCTCGGTGCTGCCCGCCAGCATGGCGGCCCGGTACCGGGCTGAGTTCAAGTGGCTGGGCGACCTGACCACCCCGACCCGCGATCTCGACGTCTACCTGCTCGGGTACGCGCAGATGGCGGCCGGCCTGGTAGCCGGGACCGAGCCCGAGCTGCGGCCATTTCACGAGTACCTCAAGACCCAGCGGACGTCAGCGCAGCGGCAGCTCGCCCGGGGCTTGCGTTCGGCCAGGTTCACCCAGCTGTCCAGCCGCTGGCGGCATGACCTCGAGCAGGTCGCCGCCTCGCCCGGACGACGGCCCGCGACGGGCAAGTTCGCGGCGGCCAGGATCGCGCGGGCGCATCAGCGGGTACTGCGGAGCGGAGCCGCCATCAGCGCCGCGTCACCGCCCGAGGCCCTGCATGAACTGCGCAAGCTGTGCAAGGAACTGCGCTACCTGCTGGAAGTGTTCGCGTCCCTGCACGACGCGGCCGAGCAGTGGCGAGCCGTCAACGAGCTCAAGGCGCTGCAGGACTGCCTGGGCGCATTCCAGGACACCGAGATTCAGCAGGCCGAGCTGCGCGCTTTCGCCACCCAGATGATGGCCGACCGCAGCGCGCCCGCCGAGACCATGCTGGCGATGGGCGAGATAGCAGGCAGCCTGGCCCTGCGGCAGCGGGCCGCCCGCAGCGAATTCGCCGGCCGGTTCGCCGGCTTCGCCAGCCCGCGCGGCGTGGCCAGGATCGGCGCACTCACCGGGGCGGAGTCATGAAGGTCATCGCGGCTTACAACATCAAGGGCGGCGTCGGGAAGACCGCCACCGCCGTCAACATCGCCTACCTGGCCGCCGCCGAGGGCTACCGGGTGCTGCTGTGGGATCTCGATCCGCAGGCCGCCGCGAGCTTCCTGTTCCGGGTCAAGCCGCGGGTCAAGGGCGGCGGGAAGGCACTGATCGCGGGGAAGCGCCCGGTCGACCTGGCGATCAAGGCGACCGACTTCGACCACCTGGACTTGCTGCCCGCCGATTTCACCTACCGCAACCTGGACCTGCACCTGGACGGCGAGCGCAAGCCGGTCACCAGGCTGCGGAGCCTGCTCAGCCCGCTGCGCCGGGAGTACGACCTGGTCGTGCTCGACTGCCCGCCCAGCATCTCGCTGCTGTCGGAGAACGTGCTGCATGCCGCCGACCTGCTGCTCGTCCCGCTGATCCCGACCACCCTGTCAGTCAGGACGCTGGACCAGCTGACCGACTTCGTGGCCGGCCTGGACGGGCACCGGCCGAAGATCCTGGCCTTCTTCTCGATGATCGACCGGCGCAAGCGGCTGCACCTGCAGATCGCCGAGGAACTGCCCGCCGACCGCACCGACGTCGCCGCGACCGCCATCCCGGCCCTCTCGACGATCGAGCGGATGTCGGTCCAGCGGGCACCGGTGACCGCGTCGGCCCCGCGCGGCGTGGCGGCTCGCTCCTACCGGGAGCTCTGGGCCGAGGTGCGCGAGCGGGCGGGTCTTACCCGAGTCCGGCCAGGAAGCTGATCATCACCTCGTTGACCTCGTCGGGCCGCTCCTGCTGGGTCCAGTGCCCGCATCCGGGCAGCAGCCGGGCCTCCCGCAGGTCGGGGACCACGCCCCGGAGCTGGTCGATGACCGCGGCGCCGCCCAGGAAACTCACGGCCACATCCCGGTCCCCGGCCAGGTAGGCGGCCGGCACGGAGATCGGCGCGTGCGTCCAGGCCGCGGTCAGCTCCCAGCTCAGGTCCATGGCCCGGTACCAGTTGAGCGGCCTGGTGAAGCCGCCCTCGGCGAACTCCTCGACGAATACGTCAAGATCGCGCTCGGTCAGCCAGCCGGGCAGCGCGTCAGGCTCGGGGCACAGGTCGAGGAACTCCCCGCCGGCCGGGACCACGGGCACGCCGCCCTCCGTCGCGCCGCCCCCGGCCGAAGTCAGGAGCCGGCGGAAGGTTGCTCGCGGATCACGGCTCAGCTCGGCGTCGGCCACGCCCGGCGGCTGGAAGTAGCAGATGTAGAACCCGTCGCCGAACACGGCGCGGAGCACCTCGAGCGGCGGGGTGGTTCCCCGCGGCGTGTACGGGACGCTCAGCCCGATCACGCCGGAGATCCGGTCCGGGCGCAGCAGCGCGGTATTCCAGGCCACCGGGGCGCCCCAGTCATGGCCGACCAGGACCGCCCGGTCCTGGTCGAGCGCTTCCATCAGCCCGATGACGTCGCCGGCCAGGTGCAGCATCGTGTACCGGCCCGCCTCCGCGGGGCCGCCGGTTCGGCCGTAGCCGCGCTGGTCGGGAGCGACGGCGTGATACCCGGCCTCGGCCAGCGCGGTCAGCTGGTGCCGCCAGGAGTACCAGCACTCGGGAAAGCCGTGCAGCAGCAGGACAAGCGGGCCGGTCCCGGCCTCGGCGACGTGGACGGCCAGGCCACCCACCTCTACGAAGCGGTGGGTCACGCCTTTGGCTGAGTTCTCAGGAAGCGGCATGGCAGGAGAATAGCCGCATCGCGGGATGACGCCGGCTACGGATGTCCCGCCTGGTGTGACGGCTGCGCGTGCGCGGACGGCAGCTGCCAGCTCTGGCTCCCGCAGCCGGGCGCGAAGGTGGCGGCGCAGTGCGTCGGGCCGGCTTGCTGGCCCTGCTGCCCGGCGGGCTTGCCGACCTGCACGGCGGGCGCGCTGACGGCGCCGTTGGTGGCCGGACGGCCCGACGGAGCGGCCGAGGCCGAGTGGTGCTGGCGCTGCCCGGGGCCGGTGCCAGGGTTACCTGGCCGGAACGAGCTCATCAGGTAGATCACCGCCGCGACCGCGGCGATCAGCACGAGCACCATGACGGACAGCGTCGCCCTGGCCCGCCTGGTACGGAGCACCTGGCCGAGCCCGGGCTGGCCGAACGCGGCCAGCCGCGCGGCGAGCTTCGGATCGTCGGCGGCGAGCATGCGCTCCATCTCCTCCAGAATGCGCTGCTCATCCATGGGAAGCGCCACGTGTCACCTCCGCTGCCGCCGCCCGCGGCTTGACCAGAGCCGCGGGACTTTTCCTTACTATCCCCTGTTGGAAGATTATTTACCTACCGATGACGTAAGACTAGCCGTGGCCATAACGTAGTTGAGAGACTCGAACATGTGTTCTACAGTGAACCGATGCGATGGGACGGGCTTCGACTGCACGATCAGGGCGCCGGCGAACCGGGTTCGGCCGGGACGGCGGCCAGGCCAGAGCCGCTGGCCCTGTTCGGGCGGGAGGCGGTGGCGCGCACCTTCGACACCCCCGGCTTCCGCGGCATGACGTTCTACGAGGTTCATGCCAGGTCGATTATCAACCAGGTGCCGGCCGCGTCGAGAATGCCTTTTCGGTTCACGATCAATCCCTATCGCGGCTGCGGTCACGCGTGCGTCTACTGCTTCGCCCGGGGTACCCACGCCTATCTCGACCTGGACGCCGGCCTCGACTTCAACTCCAAGATCATCGTGAAGGTGAACGCGGCCGAGCTGGCCAGGAAGGAACTCGCCCGGCCCGGCTGGGCCGCGGAGCATGTCGCGATGGGCACCAATGTCGACTGTTATCAGCGAGCCGAAGGGCGATACCGGCTGATGCCGGGCATCATCGGCGCGCTGCGCGACGCCCGCAACCCGTTCTCCATCCTGACCAAGGGCACGTTGCTGCTGCGCGACCTCGATCTGCTCGAGGAGGCAGCGGACGTCACCACGGTCGCCCTCAACTTGTCCGTCGGCTTCACCGACGCCGAGCTTTCCGCGTCGGTCGAGCCCGGCACCCCAGCCCCGCTGCGGCGGCTCGAGACCTGCTCCGCGATCACGGCCAGGGGCCTGCGGTGCGGCGTCCTGATGGGCCCGGTGCTGCCATTCCTCACCGACTCGCACCGGCAGCTCGCCGAGACGGTCCGGCAGATCGCCGCCGCCGGCGCGGCCAGCGTCAGCCCGATCGTGCTGCACCTGCGGCCGGGCGCGCGCGAGTGGTTCCTCGCCTGGCTGGCCGAGCACCATCCGGAGCTGGAGCCGCGGTACCGCCGGCTGTACGGCTCGGGCGCCTACGCGCCGAAGGACTACCAGCAGCGGATCTCGGCGGAGGTCGCCCGCCTGGCCCGCACGCACGGTATCGGGCGGTCCGGGCCGGCCGCCGCCCGCCGTCTGCGGCCAGCCCGCTCCGCCGGGCCGGTCGGGCCGGCCGGGCCGGCCGGGCCCGCCGAGCCCGGCCCGGGCCCCGCCTTCGCCCGCCCCCCGGCGAGCCCGGGCGGAGTTCAGCTGAGCCTGCTCTAGCTCCGCCGGGCCAATCAGGGCAGATCCGGTGGATTGGCCAGCAGTGGTGCGCACGTAGAGTTGACTGCCGTGGGCTATCAGCACGATGAAGCGGCCGAGCGGACGCCGGGTCGCCTGGTCGTGCGGACTGTCCCCATCGCCGATCCCGGCGACCTGATCAGCCGGCTACCCGAGCCGGGCGCGCTGGCCTGGGTACGGCGCGGCGAGGGCCTGGTCGGCTTTGGAGCCGCGGCCAAGATCACCCTTCCGGCCGGACACGACCGGTTCGTGACCGGCGAGAAGTGGCTGCGCGAGCTGTTCGACAGCGCCGACGTCGCCGACGATGTCGCCGCTCCGGGCACCGGCCCGGTGGCATTCGGCAGCTTCACCTTCGATCCCACCTCCGACGGCTCGGTGCTCGTGATCCCCCGCGTCGTGCTCGGCCGCGCGGACGGCGCCGGCTGGCTGACCACGATCGGCACGACCAAGCAGCCAGCGCCGGCCGCGCGGCTCCTCGCCGACCTGCCGGTCCCCTCGCCCCCGGTCATGCCGACCGGCGTGCGCTGGGCCGACGGCAGCCTGACCACGCCGCAGTGGGAGCGCGCGGTGGCGACGGCCGTCGCGGCGATCGGGTCAGGCAGCCTCGGCAAGGTCGTGCTGGCGATGGAGCTGAACGCGACCGCCGCGGCGGACATCGACGCCCGGGTTCTGCTGACCCGGCTGGCTGGCCGTTACCCGGATTGCTACGCCTTCGCCTGCGAGGGGCTGGTCGGCGCGACTCCGGAACTGCTGATCCGCCGGACCGGCACTCGGCTCCACTCGCTGGTCCTGGCCGGCACCACGCCCAGGGGCGGCACGCCGCAGGCCGACCGCGCGCTCGGCGTGGCCCTGCTGGCCTCGTCGAAGGACCGCGACGAGCATCAGTACGCGGTCGCCGACGTTCGCGCCGCGCTACAGCCGCTCTGCGCCGACCTGCGAGTCGAGGAGCAGCCGTCACTGCTCCGGCTGGCCAATGTCCAGCATCTGGCCACCCGGGTCGATGGCACTCTCGCGGCCAGCGAGGCAGCCAGCCACTCGGCGCTCGGACTCGCGGCCGCGCTGCATCCGACCGCGGCCATCTGCGGCACTCCGGCCGAAGCGGCCATCGAGCTGATCCGCGAACTAGAGGGGATGGACCGCGGCCGCTACTCGGGCCCCGTGGGCTGGGTCGACGCCAGCGGAAATGGCGAATGGGGCATCGCGCTGCGGTGCGGGCTGCTGGCCGGGCGCAACGCCAGGCTCTTCGCCGGCTGCGGCATCGTCGCCGGTTCCGACCCGCCCACCGAGGTCGCCGAGGCGCAGGCCAAGTTCTGGCCCATGCGGTACGCCATCGAGGGCTGAGCGACTGCCGCTCCGCTCTCACCTCGGTCACGGAGTGATTGCGGTTCCATAAATGCTGGGAGCCGGCCTCCGTCGCGCACTAGACAGCTCCGCCGATTGCGTGTAGTTACGGAAAGTGATGATGCGATTACTCGCAGTCACCTATGCGACTACCGATACACCTGGGCTCATTGCACCAGGTTCGAAGGAGCCCGCTCATGACACGTCGTACCCAGCGGATTGCCGTGACGGCGATGGCTGGCCTGGCAGCGGCCGGACTAGCCGCCTGCAGCAGTTCATCGAACAGTAGCTCGTCCTCCGGGTCCACCCCCGTGCACGGCGGCACCCTGAAGCTCGTCGCGGCGTCCGGTCCCGATCACATCGACACTGTCCCGGCTTACTACACCGCCGATTACATCCTCGAACGTGGCTACGCGCGGCAGCTGCTGACCTACCCCACCGCTCCTGGCAAGACGCTCACCTCAGCGGGATGGACGAAGAACACCACGCCGGTCCCCGATATCGCGACGGCCGTGCCGACCACCGCCAACGGCGGGATCACCAACGGCGGCAAGACCTACACGTTCCACCTCAAGCAGGGCGTGGACTGGAACACCAGCCCGCCCCGCCAGGTTGTGGCCGCCGACTTCATCCGCGAGTTCAAGGCGTTCTGCAACCCGGTCAGCCCGGTCGGCAACCCGCTGTACTACACGGCCACGATCGCGGGCCTGAAGCAGTACTGCGACTCGGAGACAAAGTACTTCGGGGCCAAGACGCACTCCCCGACCGCTGCCAATATCGCTAATTTCCAGAACACTCACAACATCTCAGGCATCACGGCCGTGAATTCATCGACGCTCAGGTTCAGCCTGATCCAGCCCGCCGGTGACTTCATCTACATGCTCGCGATGCCGTTCACCTCGGCCCGCCCGGTGGAGTACGACAAGTACGTGCCGAACAGCCTCCAGCTGGACCAGCACACGATCTCCGACGGCCCGTACCAGATCACCTCATACGTCCCGAGCCGGTCGATCACGATGTCGAAGAACCCGGCGTGGAAGAAGTCCACTGACCCGAACCGGAACCAGTACGTCAACCAGGTTCAGGTGACGATGGGCGTGTCGGACGCGCAGACCCAGTTCAACGACATGAAGGCGGGCCAGTACGACCTGCCGCTGGACACCGGCATCGTGCCGAGCGAGATCCCGACCCTGGAGTCCACGCACGATCCGAAGTTCTTCGCGTGGCCAGGCAGCAACACCTTGCCGTACATGGTGTTCAACCTGCGCAGCCCCAACAACGGGGGCGCCATGGGCAAGCTGGCGGTGCGCCAGGCGATCGAGTACGGGGTCAACAAGGTGGCCGTGCAGAAGGTCGTCGGCGGCCCGACCGTGGCCAAGACCCTCAACACGGCGATCCCGCCGGGCAACGTCGGCTACCAGAACTACAACCTGTACCCGACCAGCAACGGCCAGGGCGACCCGTCCAAGTGCAAGTCGATGCTGGCCAGCGCGGGCTACAAGAACGGGCTGACGCTGAGCTACCTGTATCCGAACGACAGCATCAACAAGGCGATCTTCGAGGCTCTCCAGGCCAGCCTGAGGTCGTGCGGCGTCAGCCTCAACGGCAAGCCGGAGTCCGGCTCGACGTTCTTTGTCGACCTGGGCAACGCGCCGGCCAACAACAAGGCGGGTGTCTGGGACATGGCGCAGCCGGGCTGGTTCCCTGACTGGTTCGGCAACAACGGCCGGACCATCATCTCCCCGCTGTTCCAGACAAACTGCGTGCTGAACACCACCAACTACGGCTGTTACAGCAGCAAGCAGCTGGACAGCCTGATCACGCAGGCCGAGGCGTCGACGAGCCTCAGTCAGGCCGGCACGCTGTGGAACAAGGCGGACCGCAACGTCATGACCAATGCCGTCATCGTCCCGCTGCTCAGCCAGCAGCTGCTGATGTACTCGAGCGCGAACGTCGAGCAGGCCGGCACGTCCGCGATCGTCTACCAGCCGAATGTCGGCGGGCCGGACATCACCAACGTCTGGCTCAAGAACGGCTAGGGCGTGGCGCCCAGCGAGTTAGCGATGGTCCGGCCGGGTATGCAGGTAGCGTGCCCGGCCGGATCGCTGGCTCATGCACCGCACAACTGCAACCGACTAGCTAGCTCGGCTTCCCCCGCCGACGCAGCGCCCTGGCCCTCGCTGCGGCGCTGTGACTGGCACCACCTGGGAGGAAGACCGATGGGCCTGCTCGAGGTGACGGATCTGCGGGTGAGCTTTCCGACGGCTGATGGTGTGGTGCAGGCGGTGCGGGGGGTTTCGTTCGGCGTGGAGCGGGGCCGGACGCTGGGGATCGTGGGTGAGTCCGGGTCGGGGAAGACGGTGCTGACCCAGAGCCTGCTGGGGCTGACGCCGGGCGGGCAGATCTCGGGCAAGGCGATGTTCGACGGGGTGAACCTGGTCGGCCTGGACCAGAAGTCGCTGCAGAAGATCCGCGGCAAGGAGATCGCGGTGATCTTCCAGGACCCGCTGACCAGCCTGCACCCGCTGTACAAGGTGGGCTGGCAGATCAGCGAGATGATCCGGGCCCACGACAAGTCGGTGACCAGGGCCCAGGCCACCGAGCGGGCCATCGAGCTGCTGGGCCACGTCGGCATCCCCCGCCCCCGGGAGCGGGTCAACGACTACCCGCACCAGTTCTCCGGCGGGATGCGCCAGCGCGCCATGATCGCCATGGCCATCTCGCTGGGCCCCAAGCTGATCATCGCCGACGAGCCGACCACCGCCCTGGACGCCACCGTCCAGGCCCAGATCCTGGACCTGCTGCTGCGCCTGCAGCAGGACTCCGACACCGCGCTGCTGATGATCACCCACGACCTCGGCGTCGTCGCCGACATCGCCGACGACGTCATGGTCATGTACGCCGGCCGCGCCGCCGAGAAAGCCACCAAGCGCGACACGTTCTACGAGCCCCACCACCCCTACACCAAGGGCCTGCTCGAATCCATCCCCCGCTCCTCCGCCGCCGCCGACCGGCTCCGCCCCATCACCGGCCAGCCTCCCAGCCTGATCCGCCTCCCGCCCGGCTGCGCCTTCCACCCCCGCTGCGCCTACGTCATGGACCGCTGCCTGGCCGACCAGCCCGAACTCCAGCCCGTCGGCGACGCCGGCGAGCACCGCTCCGCCTGCTGGCTGCCCGCCGCTGCCATCGGCCTCAGCCAGCACGCCGAGGAACTGCGCACCCAGGCCGTCGAGATGGCCAGGGGCGAGGAGGCGGCGAAGGTGGCCGAGGCCATCGCCGAGGCCCCGGAGTCAGAGGGAACCGTGATCGCGTGACGGACCGGGCGGTGGACGATTTTCCTCGTCAAACGAACGGCGGCAGCGACGACGCACTGGTCACCGTCGACAGCCTGGTGAAGCACTTCCCCGTCTACGGGAATGGTCTGGTGCGGCGGGCGGTGGCGCAGGTGCAGGCGGTGGACGGGGTGTCGCTGTCGATCCGCCGGGGCCAGACCCTGGGCCTGGTCGGCGAGACCGGCTGCGGCAAGTCGACCCTGGCCCGGTGCATCGCCGGGCTGATCCCGGCCACCTCGGGCAAGGTCTACTTCGAGGGCCGCGACATCACCAACCTGTCCCGCCGCGCCATGCAGCCGGTCCGCCGCGAGATCCAGATGATCTTCCAGGACCCCTACGGCTCCCTCAACCCCCGCCGCCGCGTCGGCGCCATCATCGGCGACCCGTTCGCCGTCCACAACACCGCCACCGGCGCCGAGCGCAAGCGCGCCGTCCAGGACCTGATGGCCCGCGTCGGCCTCAACCCCGAGCACTACAACCGGTTCCCCGCCGAGTTCTCCGGCGGCCAGCGCCAGCGCATCGGCGTCGCCCGCGCCCTGGCCCTGCGCCCCAAGCTCATCATCTGCGACGAGCCCGTCTCCGCCCTCGACGTCTCCATCCAGGCCCAGGTCCTCAACCTCCTCGCCGACCTCCAGGCCGACTTCGGCCTGTCCTACCTGTTCATCGCCCACGACCTCGAGGTCGTCCGCCACGTCTCCAACGCCGTCACCGTCATGTACCTCGGACGCGTCGCCGAATCCGGACCCGGCGACGCCGTCTACGGCCACCCCCGCCACCCCTACTCCGCCGCCCTGCTGTCCGCGGCCCCCGCCGCCGACCCCGACGCCGCCGCCGAACGCCAGCGCATCCTGCTCACCGGCGACGTCCCCTCCCCCATCAACCCGCCCAGCGGATGCAGGTTCCACCCCCGGTGCCCCAAAGCCCAGGACCTGTGCGCCACCGACGAGCCCGCCCTGCAAACCAAGGCCGGCGACCCCGCCGCGCACCTGACCGCCTGCCACTACCCCGTCGCCGAAGGCGAGATCCTGGCCCGCGCGGACCGGAGGGTACAGCGATGAGCATCACCGAAGTCCAATTCCAGGCCACCGCCGTCGAAGACGCGCCCGCCCAAGCCATCGAGGGACGCAGCCAGTGGGCCCTCACCTGGCGCCGCCTGCGCAGCGACAAGATCGCGGTCCTGTCTATGGTGGTCATCCTCCTGATCTGCATCGCGGCGCTCTGCGCTCCGCTGGTCGCCAGCGCCCTCGGCCACGGTGAGTACCAGGCCTTCCCGAATAAGGGCACCAACTCGTTCGGGCAGCCGGTCGGGCCAGGCGTCAACGGATTCCCGATCGGAACCGACCAGATCGGCCGGGACCTGCTGGTCAGGATCCTGTACGGGGCCCAGATCTCGCTCTTCGTCGGCCTGTTCACGACCGCGGTAGCCGCGATCTTCGGCGTGAGCATCGGCCTGGTGGCCGGTTACTTCGGCGGCTGGGTCGACACCGTGCTGGCCAGGATCATCGACGCCGTCCTCGCGTTCCCGTTCATCGTGCTCGCGCTGGCCCTCGCGGCCGTGCTCAGCCCGAGCCTGGCCATCGTGATCGGGGTGATCACGTTCTTCTCCTGGGCCGGGATCTCCCGCATCGTCCGCGGCCAGACCCTGTCCCTGAAGGAAAAGGAATACATCGAGGCCGCCCGGTCCATCGGCGCCGGGCCCTGGCGGATCATGTTCCTCGACATCATGCCCAACCTGCTCGGCCCCGTCCTCGTGCTCGCCACCCTCTACATCCCCACCGCCGTCAGCTTCGAGGCCACCCTGTCCTTCCTCGGCATCGGCATCCCGCCGCCGGCGCCGAGCTGGGGGAACATCCTGGCCGAAGCGCAGGATCACTATCAGACCGCGTGGTGGTACGTCGTGTTCCCGGCCGCCGCCCTGCTGATCACCACCCTGGCCTTCAACCTCCTCGGCGACGGCGTCCGCGACGCCATGGACCCCCGCACCGAGCGCATCCTGGCCGGCAACAAGACGTCCACCCGCAAGCGCGACAAGAAGGGCAAGTCCACCCGCGCCGGGTCCAAGCACGGGGGCCTGGACCTCGACCAGGCCATCCTGGTCGGGCAGGAAGCCGATCTCAGCGTCGACCGCCCGGTCCCGGAAGGCTTCGGGGGCACCGCGGGCGAGGAGGGCTGAGCCATGGGCATGGCACGCTTCCTCATCCGCCGGGTCCTGGCTGGCATTCTCGTGCTCTGGGCCGTCGCCACCTTGACCTTCTTCCTGTTCTTCGTCGCCGTCCCCGAGGAAGTGGTGGCCCGCAACCTGGCCGGCCGCGCCGCCACCCCCCAGGTCATCGCCGAGGTCGAGCAGAACCTCGGCCTGAACCTGCCCAAGCCCGTGCAGTACTGGCACTACCTCGACCACCTGCTGCACGGCAACCTCGGGTACTCCTACTACTCGCAGGAACCGGTGACCACGATCATCAAGCAGGCGCTGCCGGCCACGATCTCGGTCGTCATCGGCGGCACGCTGCTCTGGCTGATCGCCGGTCTCGGCACCGGCATCCTCAGCGCGACCAGGGCCCGCAGCCTGTTCGACCGGATCGCCACGGTCGGCGTCCTGGCCGGGGTCTCCGCTCCCGTGTTCGTCGTCGGCGAGCTGCTGATTGTCCTGGTCTATGTCCAGCTCAACAGCCACGGCGTCGGCTTCATCCAGACCGGCTACACGCCGATCACGCAGAGCGTCACGGGCTGGCTGGGCTGCATGATCCTGCCCTGGATCACGCTGGCCATCGTCCAGGCCGCCGTCTACACCCGGCTGTCCCGCGGCTCGCTGCTCGACACCATGGGCGAGGACTACATCAGGACCGCGCGGTCCAAGGGCATCTCCGAGCGCCGGGTGCTGTACCGGCACGCGGTCCGCTCCGCGATGACCCCGGTCGTCTCCCAGCTCGGCATCGACATCGGCGCCCTGCTCGGCGGCGTCATCGTGGTCGAGCAGGTGTTCGGCCTCCAGGGCCTCGGCCAGCAGACGGTCACCGCGATCACCCAGGGCGACGGCCAGCTGGTGATCGGCTTCGTCATCATCGCCGCGCTCTTCGTGGTCGTCGCCAACCTGATCGTCGACATGTCCTACGCCCTGCTCGACCCCCGGGTGCGGGTCAACTAAGCCGCTCTCATCCCGGCCCGCCCGGTCCGCTGGCGCGCGTAGCCACGGCCGGTCCCGGGTCACCGCCCGCGCATGACTCTGCGCCTTGCGTGACGACTGTGGGGTACAGTATGCTTCTCCCGAATTAGCCGACTTAGGACGTACTGTGCCGTCTGCCGGTTTAACGTCCGCATAGCCCCTTTATGGCATTCATTGTCACAGGGTGGTTGCGGTTGCGTAAATGCCCGCGACCGCTTCCTGCGGGCCGGTAGACGACAGCCCTAATTCCGTGTACCCACAGAAGGGAATACGGACATGCCTGCGGTAAACCCCAGGCCAGAAGGAGTTCGCTCATGACACGTAACATCCACCGAATTGCTGCCTTGGCGACAGCTGGGCTGGCCGTCGCCGGCCTGGCCGCCTGCAGCAGTTCGAATTCCGGAGGAAGCACAAGCAGCAACTCCTCCAAGCCGGTCACCGGCGGAACCCTGCGGATTGTCGCTGCCTCCGGCCCTGACCACATCGACACGGTCCCGGCTTACTACACCGCGGACTACATGCTTGAGCGCGGTTACGCGCGCCAGTTGCTGACCTACCCCACGGTGCCCGACCCGACGTTCTCCTCGCCGGGCTGGACGAAGGACATCACTCCCGTCCCCGACGTCGCGACCGCCGTGCCGACCACCGCCAACGGCGGCATCACCAACGGCGGCAAGACCTACACCTTCCACCTCAAGCAGGGCGTGGACTGGAACACCAGCCCGGCCCGCCAGGTCACCGCTGATGACTTCATCCGCGAGTACAAGGCGTTCTGCAACCCGGTCAGCCCGGTCGGCAACCTCGGGTACTACAGCGCCACGATCGCCGGGCTGACCCAGTACTGCGACGCGGAGACCGCGTTCTTCGCCAAGAAGAGCAACAAGCCGACCGCCGCCAACATCGCGGCGTTCCAGAACTCGCACACCATCTCCGGGCTGAAGGCCGTGAGCCCCTCGGAGCTCCAGTTCAACCTGATCCAGCCGGCCGGTGACTTCATCTACATGCTGGCGATGCCGTTCACCTCGGCCCGCCCGGTCGAGTACGACAAATATGTGCCGGACAGCTTGCCGCTCCGGCAGCACACGATCTCCGACGGCCCGTACCAGATCACCTCGTACGTGCCGAACAAGTCGCTGGTCATGCAGCAGAACCCGGCGTGGAAGCAGTCGACCGACACCGCGCGGCACCAGTACGTCCACGAGATCACGCTGACCATGGGCGTGACCTCGGCCACGACCCAGCTCGCCGACATGCAGGCAGGCAAGACCGGCACCTACGACCTGGTCAACGACACCACGATCGAGCCGACGGCCTACGCGACCCTGCTCGCCAAGCACGACCCCAAGTTCAAGATCTGGCCGTATGCCGCCACGATTCCTTACGTGGTGTTCAACTTGCGCAGCCCGAACAGCGGCGGCGCGATGAAGAACCTGAAGGTGCGCCAGGCGATCGAGTACGGGATCAACAAGGTGGCGGTGCAGAAGGCTGAGGGCGGCCCGGCCGTGGAGAAGGTCATCAACACGGCCATCCCGCCAGGCAATGTCGGCTACGTGCCCGGCAACATGTACCCGAACAACAACGGCCAGGGCGACACCGCCAAGTGCAAGTCCACGCTGGCCGCTGCGGGTTACCCGAAGGGCGTCTCGCTGACCTACCTGTACGCGAACGACAGCGTCAACTCGCGGATCTTCGCGGCGATCCAGGCCAGCCTGAAGCCATGCGGCGTGAACCTGGTCGGCAAGCCCGAGCCCGGCTCCAGCTTCTTCGTCGACCTGGGCAACTCCCCGGTCAACAACAAGGCTGGCACCTGGGACATGGGCCAGCCAGGCTGGATCGCTGACTGGTGGGGCCCGAACGGCCGCACCATCATGGACCCGCTGTTCAAGACCCGGTGCGTGGTCAACACCAACAACTACGGCTGCCTGAGCGACCCGGCGCTGGACAAGGCCATCGAGGCCGCCGAGGCCGCACCGCTGTCGCAGTCGGCCGCGCTGTGGGCCAAGGCGGACAACATCGTCATGCAGGACGCCGCGATCGTGCCGCTGGCGGGCGCGGAGCTGCCTGGCTACTCGAGCGCCCGAGTGCAGAATGCCGGCTCGAGCGCCATCGTGATGGCGCCGAACCTCGGCACACCCGACATCACCAACGTCTGGCTCAACCCCAACACGCCCTAGCTGAGCTAGAGCGGGCGGGCCGGCCGGGATATGCCATGCGCATTCCCGGCCGGACCGTCGCCATGGCACAGAAATGCTTGACTAACGCGAATATCGTTAACTACGTGACCGCTCGCACTTTGCACGGCCAGCAGCCACCTAAGGCGGATCCGGCCGGGATGGCCAACTTGTGGAGGAATACATGAGCCTGCTCGAGGTGACGGATCTGCGGGTGAGCTTTCCGACGGCTGATGGTGTGGTGCAGGCGGTGCGGGGGGTTTCGTTCGGCGTGGAGCGGGGCCGGACGCTGGGGATCGTGGGTGAGTCCGGGTCGGGGAAGACGGTGCTGACCCAGAGCCTGCTGGGGCTGACGCCGGGCGGGCAGATCTCGGGCAAGGCGATGTTCGACGGGGTGAACCTGGTCGGCCTGGACCAGAAGTCGCTGCAGAAGATCCGCGGCAAGGAGATCGCGGTGATCTTCCAGGACCCGCTGACCAGCCTGCACCCGCTGTACAAGGTGGGCTGGCAGATCAGCGAGATGATCCGGGCCCACGACAAGTCGGTGACCAGGGCCCAGGCCACCGAGCGGGCCATCGAGCTGCTGGGCCACGTCGGCATCCCCCGCCCCCGGGAGCGGGTCAATGACTACCCGCACCAGTTCTCCGGCGGGATGCGCCAGCGCGCCATGATCGCCATGGCCATCTCGCTGGGCCCCAAGCTGATCATCGCCGACGAGCCGACCACCGCCCTGGACGCCACCGTCCAGGCCCAGATCCTGGACCTGCTGCTGCGCCTGCAGCAGGACTCCGACACCGCGCTGCTGATGATCACCCACGACCTCGGCGTCGTCGCCGACATCGCCGACGACGTCATGGTCATGTACGCCGGCCGCGCCGCCGAGAAAGCCACCAAGCGCGACACGTTCTACGAGCCCCACCACCCCTACACCAAGGGCCTGCTCGAATCCATCCCCCGCTCCTCCGCCGCCGCCGACCGGCTCCGCCCCATCACCGGCCAGCCTCCCAGCCTGATCCGCCTCCCGCCCGGCTGCGCCTTCCACCCCCGCTGCGCCTACGTCATGGACCGCTGCCTGGCCGACCAGCCCGAACTCCAGCCCGTCGGCGACGCCGGCGAGCACCGCTCCGCCTGCTGGCTGCCCGCCGCTGCCATCGGCCTCAGCCAGCACGCCGAGGAACTGCGCACCCAGGCCGTCGAGATGGCCAGGGGCCAGCGCGCCGCCCAGATCGCCGAGGCCATCGCCGCCGCCCCCGAATCAGAAGGAAGCGTGATCGCATGAGCGACCTGCTGAGCAAGGCGTCGGCCGCCGAACCTGGTCTCGAGGATGGCGAGCTGGTCCGGGTGGACAGCCTGGTGAAGCACTTCCCGGTCCGCGGGAATGGTCTGGTGCGGCGGGCGGTGGCGCAGGTGCAGGCGGTGGACGGGGTGTCGCTGTCGATCCGCCGGGGCCAGACCCTGGGCCTGGTCGGCGAGACCGGCTGCGGCAAGTCGACCCTGGCCCGGTGCATCGCCGGGCTGATCCCGGCCACCTCGGGCAAGGTCTACTTCGAGGGCCGCGACATCACCAACCTGTCCCGCCGCGCCATGCAGCCGGTCCGCCGCGAGATCCAGATGATCTTCCAGGACCCCTACGGCTCCCTCAACCCCCGCCGCCGCGTCGGCGCCATCATCGGCGACCCGTTCGCCGTCCACAACACCGCCACCGGCGCCGAGCGCAAGCGCGCCGTCCAGGACCTGATGGCCCGCGTCGGCCTCAACCCCGAGCACTACAACCGGTTCCCCGCCGAGTTCTCCGGCGGCCAGCGCCAGCGCATCGGCGTCGCCCGCGCCCTGGCCCTGCGCCCCAAGCTCATCATCTGCGACGAGCCCGTCTCCGCCCTCGACGTCTCCATCCAGGCCCAGGTCCTCAACCTCCTCGCCGACCTCCAGGCCGACTTCGGCCTGTCCTACCTGTTCATCGCCCACGACCTCGAGGTCGTCCGCCACGTCTCCAACGCCGTCACCGTCATGTACCTCGGACGCGTCGCCGAATCCGGACCCGGCGACGCCGTCTACGGCCACCCCCGCCACCCCTACTCCGCCGCCCTGCTGTCCGCGGCCCCCGCCGCCGACCCCGACGCCGCCGCCGAACGCCAGCGCATCCTGCTCACCGGCGACGTCCCCTCCCCCATCAACCCGCCCAGCGGATGCAGGTTCCACCCCCGGTGCCCCAAAGCCCAGGACCTGTGCGCCACCGACGAGCCCGCCCTGCAAACCAAGGCCGGCGACCCCGCCGCGCACCTGACCGCCTGCCACTACCCCGTCGCCGAAGGCGAGATCCTGGCCCGCGCGGACCGGAGGGTACAGCGATGAGCATCACCGAAGTCCAATTCCAGGCCACCGCCGTCGAAGACGCGCCCGCCCAAGCCATCGAGGGACGCAGCCAGTGGGCCCTCACCTGGCGCCGCCTGCGCAGCGACAAAGTGGCAGTGACCTCGGTCATCGCGATCCTGCTCGTCATCGCCTTCGCGCTGGCCGCGCCGCTGATCGCCGCCGCGACCGGGCATGGCGTCGACCAGGCCTTCCCCAACACGGGCGAGAACGCCGCCGGCTCGCCGGTAGGCCCAGGGGTGCACGGCTTCCTCATCGGCACCGACCAGATCGGCCGCGACCTGCTGGTCAGGATCGCCTACGGCGCGCGGATCTCGCTCTTCGTCGGGATCGTCACCACCGCGGTAGCTACCGTGGCCGGCGTGACCATCGGACTGATCGCCGGCTACTTCGGCGGGGCTGTCGACGCGGTTCTGGCCAGGGTCATCGACGCCGCGCTGGCGTTCCCGTTCATCGTGCTCGCGCTGGCCCTCGCGGCCGTCTTCCACCCGAGCCTGGCCATCGTGATCGGCGTGATCACGTTCTTCTCCTGGGCCGGGATCTCCCGGATCGTCCGCGGCCAGACCCTGTCCCTGAAGGAAAAGGAATACATCGAGGCCGCCCGCTCCATCGGCGCCGGGCCCTGGCGGATCATGTTCATCGACATCATGCCCAACCTGCTCGGCCCCGTCCTCGTCCTCGCCACCCTCTACATCCCCACCGCCGTCACCTTCGAGGCCACCCTGTCCTTCCTCGGCATCGGCATCCCCGAGCCGGCGCCGAGCTGGGGCAACATCCTCGGAGAAGCGCAGAGCTATTACCAGATCGCCTGGTGGTACGTCGTCTTCCCGGCCGCCGCCCTGCTGATCACCACCCTGGCCTTCAACCTCCTCGGCGACGGCATCCGCGACGCCATGGACCCCCGCACCGAGCGCATCTTCGCCAGCAGCAAGGCGGCCAGGAAACAGCGCGATAAGCAGGACAAGCACGGGGGCCTGGACCTCGACCAGGCCATCCTGGTCGGCCAGGAAGCCGACCTCACCGTGGACCGCCCGGTCCTGGCCGACGAGGAGGGCTGAGCCATGGGCATGGCACGCTTCCTCATCCGCCGGATCCTGACCGGCATTCTCGTGCTGTGGGTGGTCGCCACCGCCACGTTCTTCCTGTTCTTCACCGCGGTACCGAAGGTGGCTGTCGCCCGGAACCTGGCCGGCCGCGCCGCCACCCCCCAGGTCATCGCCGAGGTGACCAGGTACTACGGGCTGGACAATCCGATCTCGGTCCAGTACTGGCACTTCCTGACCGGGCTGCTGCAGGGCAACCTCGGGAAGTCGTACTTCCTCCAGGAGCCGGTGACGACGGTGATCAAGCAGGACCTGCCGCCGACCATCTCGGTCGTCATCGGCGGCGTGCTGCTCTGGCTGATCGCCGGGATCTCGGTCGGCATCCTGTCCGCCACCAGGGCCCGCAGCTTCTTCGACCGGGCCGCCACGGTCGGCGTCCTCGCCGGGATCTCCGCTCCGACCTTCGTCGTCGGCGAGCTGCTGATCATCTTCGTCTTCGTCCAGCTGAATGACCACGGCATCGGCTTCATCCAGACGGGCTATACGCCCGCTCACCTCGGATCCCGTCGGCTGGCTGGGCTGCATGATCCTGCCCTGGATCACCCTGGCCATCGTCCAGGCCGCCGTCTACACCCGGCTGTCCCGCGGCTCGCTGCTCGACACGCTGGGCGAGGACTACATCAGGACCGCGCGGTCCAAGGGCATCTCCGAGCGGCGCGTGCTCTACCGGCACGCGGTCCGCTCCGCGATGACCCCGGTCGTCTCCCAGCTCGGCATCGACATCGGCGCCCTGCTCGGCGGCGTCATCGTGGTCGAGCAGGTCTTCGGCCTCCAGGGCCTCGGCCAGCAGACGGTCACCGCGATCAGCCAGGGCGACCAGCCGGTCGTTATCGGCTTCGTCATCATCGCCTCGGTCTTCGTCGTCGTCGCCAACCTGATCGTCGACATGTCCTACGCCGCGCTCGACCCGCGCGTCCGGATCAGCTAAGCGAGGCCGCCGCCGCCTCGGCCAGCCGCCGCCGCAGCGCGGCCTGGCCGGGGCGGTCGGTCCGCACCTCGACCAGGCTGATCCGCCGCTCCGCGCGACCCGGCCGCGGCCAGCGCCTCCGGCAACTCCTCCGCCCGCTCGATCCGCCGGCAGAGCAACCCGGCCGCCGCGGCGAGGCTCGGCGATTCCGGCCCCGTGCGGGGTGCCGAAGACCCGCTCGAACGGGCCAGGAAACGCGGCCTGCTCCAAGCGTCGAGAAGATTCCGCCGCCGTCGTTGTTGACCACGATCACGCACAGGTCGGGACGAGGCTCGCCGGGCCCGATGCAGCAGGCCGGGCGTGTCGTGCAGCAGGGCCAGGTCACCGAGCAGCGCGACCGCCGCGCCGCCACCGGACGCCTGATGCGCGAGCGCGGCACCGATCGCCGACGAGACCAGGCCGTCGATGCCGCTGGCACCCCGGCTGGCCAGGATCCGCAGCCCGGATCGCGGCCCAAGCTGCTGGTCGAGGTCCCTGATCGGCAGGCTGGACGCGGCCCAGAGCAGGGCACCGTCGGGCAGCGCCGCGGCCAGGTCCCTGGCCAGCCGCGGCTCGCTGAGCAGCTCGTCACCGTCCAGGACGGCGTCGACGGCGGCCCGGACCACGCGGTCGGCCGCCAGCCAGCCGGCCAGCCAGCCGCCTGGTCCCGGCGGGTCCCGGCGGCGGCCGGAGGCCAGCTGCACCTGCGCGACCACGTCGGTCGCGGTCCGCGCCGGATCGGACCAGCGGCCGGGTCCCTGGCCGATCACCACGTGCCGGGCCGTCCCAGCCTCCCTGAGCAGGGCTAGCTGGCCGCGGGACAGGCCGGGCCGTCCCGCCGAGACGATCACCTCGGGCCGGTGCGCGGCGGCGAACCGGGCGTCGGCGAGCAGGTACTGATAGGCCGACAGCGCGCACGGCCCGCGCCTGGCGTTCGACGACGGCTCGGCCAGGACCGGCCAGCCCGCCTGCCCGGCCAGCTCCAGCAGGGGCTGCGGGTCGTAGTCGCCGTCACCGCAGACGACCAGCCCCCGCTCCGCCCGGGGCAGCTCGGCACTCGGCGCGAACCTGGTCCATGGCGCGCCGCCGGCCCGCCCGCCCAGCCGGTCCGGCCCGCCGTGCTCCGGTTCCTGCAGCTCGCGGGCTGCCGCGGGTACCTCATCAGGAACCGCGTCCGGCACCAGCGGCTCGCGCAGCGCGAGGTTCAGGTGGACGGGACCGGGCGCGGCGCCCGCCGATCCCGTGGCCAGTCCCCAGGCGCGGCAGACCGCGCTGCGCCAGTACCCGGCCTGACCGGGGCGGTCCTCGGGCACGCCGACCTCGCAGAACCAGCGCACCGCCGGCCCGTACAGCCGGAGCTGGTCGATCGTCTGGTTGGCGCCGGTGCCGCGCAGCTCGGGCGGCCGGTCGGCGGTCAGCACGATCAGCGGGACGGCCGACTCGTCGGCCTCGATGACGGCGGCATGAAAGTGCGCGGCCGCGGTGCCCGAGGTGCAGACCACGGCGACCGGGCGGCGGCCGGCCTTGGCCAGCCCGAGCGCGCAGAACGACGCGCTCCGCTCGTCGATCCGCACGCTCAGCCGCAGGTCGCCGGCCTGCGCCCGGCGGTGGAACTCCATCGCGAGCGGCGCGCTCCGTGACCCGGGCGCGAGCACCACCTCGCGCAGGCCGCACCTGATCAGCTCGTCGGCCAGCACCGTGGCCAGCGCCGTCGCCGGGTTCACCGGGCGGCCTGATCCGGCCGCCGCGACCGGCTCACGCCAGGAACTCCGCGGCGGCCAGCGCGCGATCACGCCAGGGCGCCGGATCACATTCCCATTCCGCGAGCCGTTCAAAGTCAACCTCACCGGCCCGGACGGGCAGCATCCCGCCCGCCGCCACCAGCGGATCGTCGGTGACGTCGCCGGTGAGCAGGCTCATCGTGGCCAGCCCGCAGTCGTAGTCAAGCTCGGGCAGCGCGGCGGCGAGGGCCACGCCCGCGGCCAGGCCGACCGAGGACTCGACCGCGCTCGACACCACCACGGGCAGGCCGCATCCGGCGGCTACCCGCAGCGCCGGGCGAACCCCGCCCAGCGGCGCGACCTTGAGCACCACGATGTCCGCGGCTCCGGCCGCCCGCACGGCCAGCGGGTCGGAGGCCTTGCGGATGGACTCGTCGGCGGCCAGCGGCACTGCGGTCAGCCGGCGCAGCGTGGCCAGGTCGTCCAGGGTCGCGCACGGCTGCTCGGCGTACTCGAGGCCGAAGCTGGCCAGGCGGCCCAGCATGTGCGCGGCCTGGCCGACATCCCAGCCGCCGTTGGCGTCGACCCTGATCCGCCCGCCCGGGCCGAGCGCGTCCCGGACCGCCGCCACCCGCTCGACATCGTCGCGCTCGGCCTGGCCAGGCTCGGCGACCTTGACCTTCGCCGTCCGGCAGCCGGACCGGGCGGCGATGTCGTGGGCGGCCGCCGGGCCGACGGCCGGCACCGTGACGTTCACCCCGACCATGTCCCTGACGGGTGCCGGCCAGCCGATCGTCGCCGACTCGACCGCGCTGGCCAGCCAGCGGGAACTCTCCGCCGGGCCGTACTCGGCGAACGGCGAGAACTCGCCCCAGCCAGCCGGGCCGTGCAGCAGCGCGCCTTCCCGCACGGTGATGCCGCGGAACCGGTTCCGCATCGGGATCGCGAAGGCCCGCAGCGTCGGCAGCAGCCCGGCCAGCAGCTCGCGCTGGCCACCGGAGATCTGGGTCACGGCCGGCGCGGGAACCTGGAGAAGTCGGGAGCTCGCCGGTTCACGTAGGCGTCCCGGCCTTCCTGCGCTTCCTCGCTCATGTAGTAGAGCAGCGTCGCGTCGCCAGCGAACTGCTGCAGCCCGGCCGCCCCGTCGGTAAAGGCGTTCAGGGCTCCCTTGAGCATCCGGAGCGCGAGCGGCGACTTCTCCAGCAGCTCCCTGGCCCACGAGACGGTCTCCGTCTCCAGGTCGGCCAGCGGCACGACCGCGTTCACCAGGCCCATCTCCAGCGCCTCGGCGGCGCTGTACTGCCGGCACAGGTACCAGATCTCGCGCGCCTTCTTCAGGCCCACGGTGGCGGCGAGCAGCGAGGAGCCATAACCGCCGTCAAACGAGCCGACCTTCGGGCCGGTCTGGCCGAAGACCGCGTTGTCCGCCGCGATCGTCAGGTCGCAGCAGACGTGCAGCACGTGGCCGCCGCCGATCGCGTAGCCGGCCACCATGGCGATCACCGGTTTCGGCGTCCGGCGGATCTGCACCTGGAGGTCGAGCACGTTCAGCCGGCCGACGCCGTGGTCGTCGACGTAGCCGTCGTCGCCCCGGATCCGCTGGTCGCCGCCCGAGCAGAACGCCTTGTCGCCCGCGCCGGTCAGGATGATCACGCCGATGCCCGGGTCATCCCTGGCCACGTTGAACGCCTGCTGGAGCTCGAACAGCGTGGTCGGCCTGAACGCGTTGCGCACCTCGGGCCGGTTAATCGTGACCTTCGCGATGCCCTCGGACGTCTCGTAGAGGATATCGGTGTACTCCTGACCTGGAGCCGGTCCTGACGACTGCCAGTCGATCACTTCTCCCCCTCGTTTCGGGTGCCTGAATCCGCCGATTAACCTTACGTCCGTGACTTCCCGCCCGCTGCACGCGGTCCTGCTGCCGCCGCAGGCGGCCGGGCCGCGGCTGCTCGAAGCCCTGGCCGCCGCGATCGACGGCAGCGGGCCGGCCATCCTGCCGCTCGATCCGACCCTGCCGCGAGCCAGGATTCACGAGCTGATCGCGGCGTTTGCCCCCACCACCCTGGAAACGGCGCAGGATTCGCAACGGCTCCCTCGTGCCAGTCGCGGCGGGCTGGCCGGCCCCGGCGTGCCCGAGGAGGTGGCCGTTGTCCTGGCCACCTCGGGTTCAACCGGCCTGCCGAAGGGCGTCGAGCTGCCCGGACCCGCGCTGGTCGCCTCCGCGGCCGCGTCGCTCGCCAGGCTCGGCGCGGCACCCGGCGAGCGCTGGCTCGGCTGCCTGCCGCTGCACCACATCTCGGGCCTGGGGGTACTCGTCCGCTCGCTGCTGGCCGGATCCGCTCCCGTGCTGCGGGACCGGGTCGACGCCGGCGTGGTGGCCAGGGACTCGGCCGACGCGGCCCGGTGCAGCTTTGTCTCCCTGGTGCCGACTCAGCTGCGCCGGCTGCTCGACGCCGGGGCGCCGCTGGACGGGTTCCGGGCCATCCTGCTCGGCGGCGCGGCGATCCCGCCGGGCATGCTGGCCGAGGCGGCGGCGGCCGGGGCGAGGGTGATCACGACATACGGGATGACCGAAACCTGCGGCGGCTGCGTCTACGACGGGATGCCGCTCGACGGCGTGCGGGTCGCCAGCGACGCCGACGGCCGGCTCAGGGTCCGCGGCCCGGTGCTGTTCTCCGGCTACCGGCTGGCTCCTGAGCTGACCCGGACCGTCCTGGACGACGGCTGGTTCGTCACCTCCGATCTCGGCGAGGTCACCCGCGACGGCCGGGTGGTGGTCCGCGGCCGGGCCGACGACGTGATCATCTCCGGCGGGGAGAAGATCGTCGCCGGGGAAGTCGAGCTGGTCCTGCGCGGCTGCCCGCAGGTGCGCGAGGCGGTGGTGGTCGGGGCCCCCGACCCTGACTGGGGCGAACGGGTGACCGTCATGATTGTCGCGGCCGACGATGCCGCGCCGCCCAGCCTGGACGACCTGAGGGCGTATGCCAGGGACCGGCTGCCGCGCTATGCGGCTCCGCAGGCCATGGTCGTCGTCGGCCAGCTGCCGATGCTGGCGTCCGGCAAGCCGGACCGGCAGCTGATCAGGGAGATGGCGGCCGAACGGCCCGGCTGAGGCGGGCCGAGGGCGGGCGCGCGGCAGGCACCTGATGCAGTGCGGCTGAAGAGGACATTCCGGCACGCTCGCGCTGCGCGGGAAACAAAAAAGCCCGTCGCGCGTTATACGTAGCGCCCGCACTGCACAATACCAAGTGCCGAGCCGCTTGGGTACTGCGGATTGCGGGGCGATGCGGTCTGCGTAAGCGATACGCACCCGAACGGAGGTGTCTGATGCCAAGGCCTGCCAGCGCCGTTACTGAGCGCCGTGATGACGAGGCCGCGACGAACCATGTCGACGACCTGGTCCGGCGCGGTCGCCGACAGGGATACCTGATGCTTCCTGAGCTGCGGAACGCTTTCGAGCAGGCGAACGTTACCCCTGCGGAGGCTCGCTCGATCCTGCGCGAGCTCTCCGACGAAGGCGTCCAGCTCGGCAACGAGGCGAGCGGCCCTTCCGCCGAAGCGACCACGCGCTCGGCCGACACAGGAAATTCTGAAGTGGAGCCCGCCGAAGTGACTCATGCCGAGCCGGAAGCTGCCGAGATCGTGCCCGGCGGCCCGGATCTTGCCCTGGCAGAACTCGACGACGCCGAGCTGGGAGACGCTGACCTCGACGATGCCCGGCCGCAGGACGGCCGACGTCCCGCCACCGGCCAGGCCGCAGGCCGCAAGGCGCGCCGCGTCGCGGCGGTGGCCGCGGAACTCAGCGCGACTGCCGTGACCGCCGATGATGACACGGCGGCGGAAGTTGACCTCGATGACCAGACCTCGGTCATGGGCGACTCGGTGCACACGTACCTGAAGTCGATCGGCCGCCGGAGCCTGCTCACCGCCGAGCAGGAGGTCGATCTGGCCAAGCGGATCGAGGCTGGCCTGTTCGCCGAGCACAAGCTGGAGACCGAGACCGGGCTGGCGGCCGGACTCCGCGCGGACCTCGAGGCCGTCGCCGCCGACGGGCGCCTGGCCAAGGCACACATGCTCGAGGCCAACCTGCGGCTCGTGGTCTCCGTGGCCAAGAAGTACAGCGACCGCGGCCTGTCCCTGCTCGACGTGGTTCAGGAAGGCAACCTGGGCCTGATCAGGGCGGTCGAGAAGTTCGACTACACCAAGGGCTACAAGTTCTCTACGTACGCCATGTGGTGGATCCGGCAGGCGATCCAGCGTGGTTTCGCCGACTCGGCCCGGACGATCCGGCTCCCCGTGCACGTGCTCGAGATGCTCAGCAAGCTGAGCCGGGTCGAGCGGGACATGCACCAGCGGCTGGGACGCGAGCCCACGCCCGAGGAGCTGGCCGTCGAGCTTGACCGGACGCCGGACCAGATCGAGGAGCTGCTCCGCACCAGCAGGCAGCCGATCAGCCTGGACTCCACCATCGGCGAGGACGGCGAGACGTCGATCGGCGACCTGATCGAGGATGTCGACGCGCCCGAGGCCTCTGAGCTGGTCGACCGTCAGCTGATGGCCGACCAGCTGCGGCACGCGCTCGACGCGCTGACCCCGCGCGAGGCCACGATCATGGCCATGCGGTTCGGCCTGTACGACGGCAACCCGCACACGCTGGACGAGATCGGCAAGGCCCTCGGCCTGACCCGGGAGCGCATCAGGCAGCTGGAGAAGCAGTCGCTGTCCAAGCTGCGGCACCCGAGCCGCGCGCAGCCGCTGCTGGAGTACGCGGTCTGAGCTCCCGTCCAGCCTGAGCCGCCGAGCCTGGCCGGCCCCAAGCGGAGCCGGGCCCGACCTCCCGCCGGGCCCGGCTCTTTCCATGCCGCTCTTAGCTGCCTGACCAGACGGCGCCGATCGCCGCCGCCGCGGACGCGGCCTGCGCGTGACCCGATCTGGCCGCGTCCGGCCGCTTGGCCGGGTCGAGCACGTTCCTGCCGATGGCCCGCCGCGCCGCCTTGTCCGGCGTGACCACCACGACCCGTGTTCCCTGCTGCCGCAGCCGTCCCGCCTGGCTGGCCAGGCTCTCGATCACGCCGAAGCCCTGGGCCAGCGGGGCGATGACCACCACGCTGCGACTGCCGGCCGCCAGGTCCGCGTTCGCCGCCGACCGCGTGCCGCCGTCGATATAGCGCGTGCCGCCGATCGTGACCGGCGGCCAGATGCCGGGAACCGCGCAGCTCGCGCCGACCGCGTCGAGCAGGCTGACGCCGCTGCCCGCATGGAAGACCACGAAGTCACCGGTCACCGCCGCCACGGCAGTGATCTTGAGCAGGCCTTCGGGCCAGTCGAAGACTGGCAGCCGTGACTCGATCACCTTGCGCCTGGCCTGCTCGGTCTCGGTGCGCGCGCGAAGGGCCATCGCGCCGACCCTCGCCCGTGCGACCGCTGGCTTCTTCGTGAACGCCATGGCCCTGAGATACCTGATCAGCACCCCGGCGCCCATCTTGGCGTAGATCTCGCTGTCCCCTGGCGGATGCGTCTGCACCTTGTACAGCTCGGCCAGGCTCGCGCCTGAGCGCACGTCGACGCCGACCACAGAGCCCGCCGAGGTGCCGACCACCAGGTCGGCATCGGTCAGGTCGACGCCGCGCTCGGCGAGCCCGGTGAGCATCCCGATCTCCCAGGCGATGCCGGTGACGCCGCCGCCGCCCAGCACGAGAGTTTTATCCACCATAGAACCTTTATACCCATTCCGTCAGCACTGCGGCTACCCCTCGATCTGCGCATAATCGCGCATAGTGTCGGTCCATGGCCACTCCTTCCGAGGTTCGCCCGGTGCGCGACGGCATCCTGCTGGGACTCGCGGTCGGTGTCTCCGGCCTCGCCTTCGGCGCGGCGGCCGTGAGCGCCGGCCTGACCGTCTGGCAGGCGTCCGCGCTCAGCCTGCTCGCCTACACCGGCGCTTCGCAGTTCGCGCTCGCCGTGGCGATCGCAGGCGGCGGCAGCCTGCTCGCGGGCGCGGCCGGGGCCATCCTGCTGGGCAGCAGGAACGCGCTGTACAGCCTGCGCCTGGCCGACGTGCTCCGGGTGCGGGGTCTCGCCCGGCTGCTCGCCGCCCAGGGAGTGACCGACGAGTCCACCGCGCTCGCGCTCGCCCAGCCCGACCCAGCGGCCGCACGGGCCGGGTTCGGCGCCACGTTCGCGGCCCTGTACCTGACCTGGAACGCGGCCACGCTGGCCGGCGCCATCGGCGCCGGCCGGGTCGGCTCACCCGCGGCTCTGGGCCTTGACGTGGTCGGACCCGCCGCGTTCCTCGCGCTGATCTGGCCCCGGCTCGCCTCCGGTGGCACCGAGCGCGCCGTCGCCGCGGGCGCGGCGGTCATCGCTCTGACCCTCACGCCGGTCCTGCCGCCCGGCGCGCCGGTGATGCTGGCGTGCGTCGCCGCGCTGACCGCAGTGCTCGGCGGTCGGCCGGACATGGCACGGGACACGGCACCGGAGGCGGCACCGTGAGCGCCATGTGGATCGCCGTGCTCGCCACCGCGGCCGGCTGCTATGCGCTCAAGCTCGCTGGACTGATCGTGCCCGAGCGGGTGCTCGCCCGCCCGCGGCTGCGGCGGTTCGCCGAGCTGGTCCCCGTCGCGCTGCTCGCCGCGCTGGTGGCGGTGCAGTCCGGAGCGAAGGGTTCCGCGCTGGTCCTCGACCCGGCCAGGCTCGCCGGGCTGGCTGCCGCCGCGATCGCGCTGCTGCTCAGGGCGCCGTTTCTGGTCGTGATTGTCGTCGCGGCGGCCACGGCAGCGCTGCTGCGGCTAGTCGGGGTCGGCTGATCCGCCAGTCGCGGCGGGTCGGCCCGCCGCAGCCGCGGCGGAGCGGGTAGATTGCGCCGGTGAGCGTCGACGTCGAGGTCGTGAACGAGGTCACCGGGGAGCTGGTCGAGGCGTTCGCCCGGCTGCTGCCGCAGCTGTCGAAGAGCGCGCCGCCGCTCGACGCGGAGGCGCTGACGCAGATCGCCTCCGCGCAGGCCAGCACGGTGCTGATCGCGCGGGTGGCGGGCGAGATCGTCGGCACGCTGACGCTGGTCGTCTTCCCGATCCCGACCGGCGTCCGGGCCTGGATCGAGGACGTGGTCGTTGACGCGTCGGCGCGCGGCAAGGAGTACGGCGGTGCGCGGGTCGGCGAGGCGCTGACCGTCGAGGCGATCAGACTGGCCGGGCAGGCGGGAGCGCGGACGGTGGACCTGACCACCAGGCCGACCCGGGTCGCGGCCGGCAAGCTCTATGAGCGCCTCGGCTTCGAGCAGCGCGACTCGCGCGTCTACCGGTATTCACCTTCCTGACCGCAGGCGGCTCTGAACCCGTCGCGGCATCGTGGCCATGCTGGCGTCACCGTCAAGCGGCCGCGGTGCCGGGCGGGCCGTGGCTGCGGCGGATGCGGCCTGTGGGACTGGTGACCGTGGTGGTGCCGTCGGCGTTGAGCGCGATCGTCCACCCCCAGCGGTGAACCAGGATCAGGTGGTGGAACGTGCAGAGCAGGACGCAGTTGCCCAGGCTGGTGGTGCCGCCCTGGCTGCGCGGCACGATGTGATGGACGTGACAGGCGGCCGGCGGGACGTCGCAGCCGGGCGCGGCGCAGTGCCGGTCCCGCGTGATGATCGCCCGGCGCAGGTGCGCAGGCACCAGGTCGGTGACAGCGCCGACGTCCAGCGGCAGGCTGACTGATCCGGCGGGCGGGGGCAGAGTGCCGGTGCGCAGCCAGGAGGTCAGACCTGACGGTCCGGACAGCAGCGCGACGGCGTGCCGCAAGATGAGCTCGCTTGCAGCGGCCCTCGAGCGTTCGTGCCGGCGCTCCCGCGCGGACCGCTCGCCGTCATCGGCGTCATCCGGGGCCGAGTCGCAGCCGGCCCACGTCCCGGCGAGCCGCCCGGCTAGCCGGTCCAGCAGGTCGTGGTCGACGCGGCCGGTGACGATCGGGGCGATCGCGGCGTCGCAGTCATCACCGGGCCCGGCCGGCGGCCCCGGCAGCACCGGCCCGGCAGGAGAGCCGCGGCTGCTGGTGCGGTCACCGGGTACGCCGCCTTGGCCGAGTCGGCCGGCGCTGCCCGGACCCGGCGGCTGAGCGAAGCCCGCAGGCTGGGGGAAGCCGGGCGGCAGATCGGGACGGCCCGGAGTGCCGATGCCGCTCCGGAACTGGTCCAGGGACAGCTGCAGGTCCAGGCGGACCGGCTGCCCGGCCCGTTCCGGCAGGCACCCCGACGCGAGCAGCCGCCGGCACGCCTCCTCCAGCGCGTCGTGCTGCCGCTGCGGCACGCTGCGGGTGTCCTCGGCGCCCATCTTCTTGCCCAGCGACTCCAGCACCGCCTGCAGTGCCCCGGCGCACCGGGCCGAGAGGTCACCGGTCAGCCGGCCGACGCCGCCCAGCGTCGTATCGAGCCACAGCCCCCGGTGGGTAAACCCGTCGTCACGGTCCTGATCAGGTCCCGCGACCCGGCGGCGAATCTCCTCGGCCAGCTCGCCCAGTCCGGCCAGATCGGCCCCGCCCGCCGCCGCCGCGACCAGGATCACGTCCGCGTCGCTGCGGGCCTGGACCGGAAGCTGATCGGTCCAGTCGGTGATCTTCCTGGCCCACGACACCGACAGCTCGCCCGCCGCCAGCGCGGCAGCGACCGCCGGATGGTCAGCGAGGCGCCGCATCGACGCGACCGCGGCCCGCGCCGCGCCCGGTGTTGTCCGGGTCTGCGACGTCAGCCACGACCGCGCGGACCCCAGTCCGTCGTCTTCGAAACCGCGCTGCGCCGCGAAGCCGACCAGCACCCTGGCCCGCGCGGCCGTGTGCAGCGACTGCACACGCTCCAGCGCCCGCAGCGCGTCGGCCTGCACCGGCGACGGCAGCGACGCCACGTCCGCGGTCGCCAGCCAGCCCAGCCCGGCTACCGCCATGCGCAGCGCCTCACCAGCCGACGACGGTTCGGCAAGACTGGCTGACCCTGGCGATGGCACCGGCATCCCGCTTCACCTCCGCACGCGCTAACCGTTCGCGGGAGTGAAATCGAAGGAATGCGCAGAACCAGACGGCCCGCCGCAGCGGCCGGGAGTAGAAGAGGAATTGTCACCCCTGGGGCCTCGGCGCTCTCAGCCCCAGGTGCCATGTCCCGCGATCGAACCTATACTCGAAATACTATCATCGGCCACTGACAATTCGGCCTGTCAAAACGCCGGTGGCATGCTGCCGTCATGTCTTTCCGGCGCTTCAGGAGGAGCCTAGGAACGGTTTCGCTCAGCCCAGCTCGACGACGGCCTCGAGCAGGCGGCTGACGTCGGACTCGTCGTTGTAGTGCACGAGCCCGGCCCGGACGGCACTGCCCGAGTCCCTGATGCCGAGCACGCCGGTGAGCTCCCACGCGTAGTTGTGGCCGTTCCACACGTTGATCCGGCGGCCCGCCAGGTGCTCGGCGACCTGCTGCGGTGTGTGACCGGCCACGGTGAAGTACGCGGTCGCCGTCCGCCTGGCTGCCTTGCCGTACGTCGTGACGTGCCGCATCCCGTCCAGCCCGCCGAGCAGCACCCCGAAGAGCCGCTGCTCGTGCCGCTCGGCGGCGGCCATGGAGGTCAGAATCCGCTCCCGCCTGCTGCCCGTGGCCGCGTCGTCCAGGCCGGCCAGGTGGTCGACCGCCGCCGTCACTCCGGCCAGGTCGGCGTACGGGGGCGTGCCGAGCTCGAACCGCTCGGGCACCGTGTCGGGCGACGGGACCAGCTTGCCCGGCCGCAGCGACTCGAGCAGCGCCGGGCGCGCGATGACCATTCCGATATGCGGGCCTGACCACTTGTAAGCGCTGGTCGCGTAGAAGTCAGAGCCCAGCGCACGGACGTCGACCGGGCCGTGCGGCGTCGCGTGCACCCCGTCGACGTAGCTCAGCGCGCCGGCCGACCTGGCCATGCCGGTGATCGCCGGGACGTCCGGCCTGGTGCCGATCACGTTGCTGGCCGCGGAGACGGCGACCAGCCTCGTCCGCTCGCTGAGCAGGCCCGCGTACTGATCGGCGGGAAGCTCCCCGGTGGCGGCGTCGACCTCGGCCCAGCGCACCACGGCGCCAGCCCTGGCCGCGGCCTGAACCCACGGCCTGACGTTCGCGTCGTGGTCAAGCCTGGACACGATCACCTCGTCACCCGGCCGCCAGGTATCGGCCAGGGCGGTCGCCAGCCGGTAGGTGAGGGTCGTCATATTCGGGCCGAGCACCACTCCGGCCGGCTCGCCGCCGACCAGGTCGGCCACCGCCTGCCGGAAGCTGCCGGTGATCGCGACCGCCCGTTCGCTGGCCGGGAACGCGCCGCCGGCGTTGCCGAGACCGGCCTCGTAGGCGCCGCTGATCGCGCTGATCACGCCGGACGGCACCTGCGTTCCGGCCGCTCCGTCCAGGTAGGCGTAGCCGTCGGCCAGCGCCGGATAGGCGGCCCTGACCCTGGTCACCTCGAATGGCATGTGCGATCAGCCCCTTTCGTTCCTGCTGGCCATCATCGCAAAGCCGCAGCCGGGCCGCGCACCTGGCAGGCGCCGAGGGCTAGCCGGGCAGGCGGCCAGCGGAGCGCAGCACCGCCACCCACGGGTCCTCGTCCGAGCGCAGCGGCAGCTGCGGAATGCCGGACAGCCACGCCGCGAGCACCGCCTCCGGATCGGCGGGCCGGTAGATGATGCCGAGCGCGCTGGCCAGATCCCACGCGTGCACGTGCCATTCCACGCAGGCCGCACCGGCCATTCCGGCCACCGAGATCACCCGGCCGCGGTAGCTGTGGTGCGGCAGCCCCAGCAGCGGACCGAGCCTGGCCGCGTAGCGGGTCGCCGACCTGGCGAACGCGATGATGTGCTCTTCCGGCGGCACCTCGGGCAGGGCAGCCAGCTCGGCCGCGTTCTGCCTGGCCAGCTTCCGCGCGATGGACTGCTGATGCGCCCCGGTGGCCATCAGCCTGGACAGGCGGCTGACTGGCGCGTCGTCCAGGTACTCGTGATAGTCGTCGGCCACGCACCGCAGGTGCCCGGCCAGGTCGGCGGCCCGCCATTCCGGGCAGGCCGTAGGCGCGTTCCAGCTGGTGCTGGTGAACTGGGCCGCGATTTCCATAATCGCGCGGATGCCGTCGTAATAGGCCACGGGCGCATCGGTCTCGGCCACTACGGGAGCGGCCAGCGGCGCAGGCCTGTCCCAGGAATCACCAGGTTCCATGGGTACCTCCCTGACCACGCCGCGGCCCCCAGACCAGAATCGACGCGCTTCGCCAGATTGCCAGAAACACCGCTTCTTACGCCACCCGTCCGCGACCGGAAAACAAAGTGACAGTGAATGCAGTGTGCGGATAACATCCGGCGGTGGCTACTACGGGTGCGCAGACTTCGGGGGGCCGCCAGCTCGAAAAGGCCGCACCTTCCGCCACGGCAGCCCCGTCACCAGCACAGACTCCGCGCCAGGCGATGTGGCGGGTCAGGGAGTACCTGCGCCCGTACTACGGTCAGATCTTCGTCATGCTCCTCGCGGCCCTCCTCGGGGCCGGCACTGAAATTGCCATCCCGCTGCTCACGAAGGCGGCGATCGACGGCCCGATTGCCGCATCGTCCGGCCCGCAGGGCGGCTCGCACGGCTACGGGCTGCTCATCCCGATCGGCGTGGCCGCCATCGCGCTCGGCATCGCCGAGGTCGCGCTGAACCTGATCAGGCGGTGGGTCCAGGCGACGGCGGTGGCCGGCCTCGAGCAGTCGATGCGGGACGACATCTACCAGCACCTCCAGCGGCTGGAGCCCGAGTTTCACGACGAGTGGCAATCCGGCCAGCTGCTGTCGAGGGCCACCACCGACCTGTCGGCGATCAGGCGGTTCGTCGGCTTCGGCATCGTGTTCATGATCACGAGCCTGGTCAGCTTCGCCGTCATCGTGATCCTGCTGATCCACCTCAACTTGCTGCTCGGGCTGCTGACGGCCGCGGTGTTCGCGCCGGTCACGGCGCTCTGCCTGCGGTTCGAGCGACGCTACGGCGTGCTGTCCCGCCGGGTTCAGGACCAGCAGGACGACCTGGCCACCTACGTGGAAGAGGCCGCCGGCGGCATCCGCGTGCTCAAGGCACTCGGCCGCCGCGACCATGCCGCCGCGACCCACTCCAGGCTGTCGCTGACCGTCTACGAGACCCAGGTCGCCAAGGCACGCCTGCGCGGCACGTTCTGGGCCAGCCTCGACCTGGTGCCGAACGTCACGATCGCCGCGATCCTGCTGCTCGGGGCGCTCGCGGTCAGCCGGGGCGGCCTGACCATCGGCGGTCTCGTCGCGTTCGTGGCGCTGGTGCTGCAGCTCGTCTGGCCGATCGAGGCGATGGGTTACATCCTGTCCCTCGGCCAGGAAGGGGCGACCGCCGCGCAGCGTGTCTACGAGATCCTGGACACGGCGCCGTCGATCACCGGCCCGCCGCCCGGCCCGCCGGGACGGCGCCCGCGGTGCCGCGGCCGCGGCGGCCGGGCCGCGAATCCGGCCGGCTCGTTCTCGACCATGTCGAGTTCCGCTATCCAGGCGCGGCGACCCCGGTCCTGCGGGACGTCTGCCTCGAGCTGTCCCCGGGCGAGACGGTCGCGCTGGTCGGCGGGACCGGCTCGGGGAAGACCACCCTGCTGTACCTGATCGCGAGGCTCGCCGACGCGACCAGCGGATCGATCACGCTGGACGGCACGGACATCACCCAGCTGCCGCTCACGACGCTGCGCACCGTCGTTGCCTGCGCGTTCGAGGATCCGACGCTCTTCTCGGTCAGCGTCAGGGAGAACGTGGCCCTCGGGGTGCCCGACGCCTCCGACGAGTCGGTCAGGGCCGCGCTGGCCGCCGCCCAGGCCGGCTTCGTCGACGACTTGCCCTGGGGCCTGGACACCAGGATCGGAGAGCAGGGCATGTCACTGTCCGGCGGCCAGCGGCAGCGGATCGCCCTCGCGCGGGCGATCCTGGCCGGGCCGTCCGTCCTGCTGCTTGACGATCCGCTGTCCGCGCTCGACGTGCACACCGAGGCCAAGGTCACGGCGGCGCTCGGCCAGGTGCTGGCCAGCTCGACCGCGCTGGTGGTCGCGCACCGGCCGTCGACGGTCGCGCTCGCCGACCGGGTCGCGGTTCTGGACCACGGCGAGATCACCGCCGTCGGCAGCCATCATGAGCTGCTCGAGAGCAACCGCCGCTACCAGTTCCTGATGAGCACGGACGCCGAGACCGGGGCCATGCGATGAGCCAGCAGGCAGCCCAGGCGTGGCGCGGCATCGGCAGCGAGGAGGCCGACGAGGTCTCCAAGGGCCTGTCGCTGCTGCTCCGCCGCCGGAGCCGGGCGCTCCTCGCCGACCTGCTCAGGCCGCACCGCAGGCTGGTGATCGTGATCGGCCTGCTTGTCCTGGCCGCCAACCTGGCCGGACTGGCCGGGCCCTGGCTGATCGGGATCGGCGTCGACAAGGTGCCCGCGCTGATCACGACCGGCAACATTGTGCCGATCATCGTCGTGGTCGCCGAGTTCTGCCTCGCGATCGCCGTCCAGGCCACGGCGACCGCGACGTTCATCTCGCTGCTCGGGAAGATGGGCGGCCAGGTGGTGCGCGAACTGCGGGCCCGGGTCTTCAGCCACTTCCAGTGGCTGTCGGTCGCCTTCCACGAGCGCTACACGTCGGGCAAGGTGATCTCCCGCCAGGTCTCCGACATGGACGCGCTGTCCGAACTGTTCGACGAGGGCCTGGACTCGCTCCTGAACGCCGGGTTCTCACTGCTCTTCGTGGGTACCGGGATGCTGCTGCTCGACTGGCCGCTCGCCCTCGCGGTGATGGCCGGCTTCATCCCGCTGGCCTGGCTCAGCGCCTGGTTCCAGCGTGAGTCCACGGTGGCCTACCGGCGCACCAGGGAGACCATCGCGCTGGTTATTGTTCAATTCGTCGAGACCTTCAACGGAATCCGCGCGGTCCAGGCTTTCCGCCGGGAGCCGCGGAACGACGAGATCTTCGCCGAGCTGAACCAGGGCTACGCGGACGCGTCGCTGAAGTCGATGCGCCTGGTCGCGCTCTACTTCCCCGGCGTCACGCTGATCGGCAATCTGGCCGTCGGCGCGGTCCTGCTCTACGGCGGCGTGCGGGTCATCGACCATGCCATGCCGGTCGGCGTGCTGGTCACGTTCCTGCTCTACCTGCGGCGGTTCTTCGAGCCGCTGCAGGACGTGTCGCAGTTCTACAGCACCTTCCAGTCGGCCGCCGCGGCCCTGGAGAAGCTGTCCGGGGTCCTCGACGAGGCGCCATCGGTCCCCGAGCCGCGGGCTCCCGTCCCGGTCCCGCGCCGGCCAGCAGGCGCCAGCCCCGGCCGGAAGCTGGAGCTCTCCTCGGTGCGATTCGGCTACCGGGAGTCCGTGGTGCTGCCCAGGCTGGACCTGACCATCCCGGCCGGCCAGACAGTGGCCCTGGTCGGCGCCACCGGGGCGGGCAAGACGACGATCGCCAGGCTGCTGGCCCGGTTCTACGATCCCGACGAGGGCCAGGTACTGCTGGACGGCGTCGACCTGCGCGGCATCGCCGACACCGACCTGCGGGGCGAGGTCATCCTGATCACCCAGGAGAACTTCCTGTTCGGCGCGTCCATCGCCGAGAACATCGGACTCGGCAGGCCGGATGCCTCCCGGGCCGAGATCGAGGCGGCGGCCGCCGCCGTCGGAGCGGGCGACTTCATCGCCGCCCTGCCAGAAGGCTTCGACACCGGCGTGGGCAAGCGCGGCGGGCGGCTGTCGGCCGGCCAGCGGCAGCTGATCTCGTTCGCGCGGGCGTTCCTGGCCGCCCCGAGCGTGCTGATCCTGGACGAGGCGACCTCGCTGCTCGACCTGCCTGGCGAGCGGGTTGTCCAGCAGGCCCTGCAGACGGTCCTGGCCGGGCGCACGGCCGTGATCATCGCGCACCGGCTGTCCACCGTACGGATCGCGGACCGGGTCCTGGTTCTCGAGCACGGCGAGCTGATCGAGGACGGCTCCCCCGCGGACTTGCTCGCCAGCGGCGGCGAGTACTCCGATCTGCACCGGAGCTGGCTGGCCAGCCTCGCCTGAGCCCGCCTTCGGCATGAGCTAGCGCTGATCTGGGCATGAACTGCACCGCCGCCTGACGCCGCACCGGGCTAGTGCGGAGCGCGGCGGCTCCGGGTCCGATAGGCTGACCGGCGTGATCGCGGGACGTAAGCAGGCTAGCGAGGACGCACAGGCTAAATACCTGTCCGATGTCGCGCTGGCCGCGAATTTCGATGAACTCCTCGCTGACGCGCAGGCGGTGGAGAAGCAGTTCCGGTCGGCCCAGGCCCGGATGGCGCCGCTCGCCGAGCAGTACTGGCTGGCGAAGAAGCTGGACGCGGCGCTCACTGACGTGATGCGCTCGGCGTACGCGGCGGTGCGGGCCGAGATCGGCCCGCGCGGCTACGACGACCGGATCTTCAAGCGCAAGGCCATGGCGACGCCGGTGGTACATGCGCTGAACACCGAGGCAGAACGGCTGCTGACGCTGCGGGAGACGCACCGCCTGACCGGCATTCCGCCCCGGCCGGAGGTGGTCGGCCTGCCGCCGGAACCGCTGGCGGCACACGGCACGCACTGACCAGGCCGGTCCGCCATACGAATAATCTTGAATCATGGGACTTCCGTGGGCCAAGCCCGGCGTTATTCCGGGTAGTGACCCGGTACAGCCGGGCCGAGCGGCGCCGGAAGTCACGAGGAAAGCTACAAAGAATGTGCCTGAATCCCATCACAATGTGCCATGTCGTCACAGAGTGATTACTGACAGATTAGATTGTGATGATGACCACACCCCCACCACTGACCAGGAGGCGCACGGATGTGCCCGCACTCGCCCCCGTGCCCGAGCGCTAGCGACCCGGACCACGAAGCGGCTCGGACCCTTATCAGCCACCCCGAACAAGGCTGGAGCCTGCTCTGCAACGGCATCGTCGTCTTCGAGGACACCGGTGAACTGCTCCCCGACGGCGACGCCATCGCCCCCCATCGCCCCACCGACCTGATCACCCGGCCGGTATCGGCCCCGATTACCCGGCCGGTATCGGCCTCGCCAGCCGCCTGACCTGAAGACTGTCAGGCCGTTCTCGCGGCGACGGCGGCCATCGCAGCCCGCCGACGACGTTCTCCCGGGGGATCACCGCACCACCTGAACGGCTCTCTTCCGGCTGCCGGTCAGCTGGCCGGCAAGCCGGCTCGCTGAGCCACGTCGCGTAGCCATGACTCGACCGCGGCCGCGATCACCTCCGGATGGCGAGACAGCCCATGGCCCTCTCCTGGCAGGACTACGAGCCGGTCCGCGTCAGCCGGATCGGGAACCCCGAACGGATCACTGCCGCCGCTGACGACCAGGACGGGGACGCCTGCGGCGCGCAATTCGGCCGCACGGGACCGCTCAGGCTGTCCGGCCTTGCCCGGCGGGTGCAGCGGGAAAGCCAGCGCGATGACGGCGGCCGCCCCGGCTGCCTGCGCGGTCCGGCAGGCCACCCGGGCGCCGTTGCTGCGGCCGCCCTGCACCAGCGGCAGCCCGGGATGGTCGCGGCGCAGGGCGCTGATGATCTCCAGCCAGGCCGCGTCCTGCCGGTCCGGCGATCCAGGCGCCCTGGCCCCCCTGACCCGGTACGGCTGCGTCACCATCGCCACCGCGGCGCCGGCCTCCAGCCCCGCGCGCCGGGCGGCGAAGATGTCCTTGGTAGCGACCCCGCCGCCGGCCCCGTGCGTCAGCACCAAGAGAAACCCCGGTGCCGGTGGTGCCTCGAGCTCGGCGCGCGCCGGGCCGGCACCGGTCAGAATCTCCATCTGCACGAGGTTACGTCCTTCATCGCCGCTCGTCGCAACGTCACCGAGGCAGGTGCCGTCCTAAGGGCAGGACAGCTAGCGGACCAGCACTGATCCGGCAGGCGCTGCCGCTCGGCAGGAGGCAGGCGACATGGTGCGACCGGCATCGGGAATCCTCGCGGCGGCAGCCGCGGCCGCACTCGTGGTGACGGCCTGCGGCGGCGCGGCGGGCCGGGGATCTTCGCGGGTCGCCGCGGGCGGCTGCCCGGCAAAGCCACCGCCGCCGGCGGTGACCGCGCGGCAGGCCAGCCCGGGAGGCCTGGTACCGCCGGGCGCCCTGATCGCGTCGGTGTGCCAGTACGATGCCGGACTTCCGCGCTCGAAGGCCAGCGCCGCGCCGGCGCGCAGGATCGTGCTCCGCGCCCGGGCCGCAGCCGGGCTCGCGGCCGTCATCGGCAGCGCCACCGCCGTCTCCGCGCACGCCGCGCGGTGTGCGAGGCCTGCCGGGCGGCTGCCGTTCTCGCAGATCCTGATCTTCCGCTACCGCAGCGCGGCGCCGGCCGCGGTGACGGTCGTGCACACGGACTGCTCGCTCGCGGTCGTGTCGGCCGGCGGCCGCTCGCGCGTCCTGTCCGGCCAGATAGAGGACGACCTGCTCTACTACGCGACAGTGACCAGGCGGGCCAGGAGCCCGCGCACGCCGCGGCTGATCGGCCTGAGCGCCGCCGCCGCGCTGGCGACCGCGCGCCGTCATCACTTCGGCATCATCTTTGACGGGGCCGCGATCGACCGGGCCGCCCGGACCGGCACGGTCATCTTCCAGTCGCTGCCGCCCGGAGCGCGCGGCGGCGCGCCCAGCGGGCAAGTCGGCGTCGTCCTCGCCGTCCGGCCCTCCCCCGCCTGCGCCGCGGGCCAGCTGGCGCTGAGCTACCTCGGCGGCGAACCTGGAACTGGCTACGACTTCGGCACGGTGCTGGTCAGGGATACCTCAAGCCGCGCCTGCACGCTCGCCGGCCCGGTCCGGCTGACCGGGCTCGATGCGGCCGGGCACCCGGTCACCCGTACGGTCAGCTTCCCGCTGGCGGGTGTGGCGGTACTCAGCGCGGGGGCCGGCCCGGTCACCCGGGCCGGCCGGTCAGGCGCCCCCGGCGGCGTGACGCCGGGCGAGCTGACGGGCGCGCTCAGGCTGGAGGCCGAGTACCGGGACGGGCCAGCGCACGCTGACCGCGGACTCTGCACTCCGCTGTGGGTGGTTCCGGCCACCTGGCGGGTCGCGTTCCCCGGCGGCCGGACGCTCACCCTCCCCGACGCCGACCCGGGCGATTCCGCCAAGCTCGTCTCGTCCGGTGGTTTCGTCACCTGCCGCGGCCGGCTCGGCCGAGTCGGGCCGGCGACGGTCTCCTGGCCGTGACCTCCGGCCGGGCGGCGGCTCAGGTGATCGCGATCGGGTTGACCGGGGAGCCGGTTGAGGTGGGCAGCCGCAGCGGTGCGATCACGCACAGGAAGGCCCACCGGCCACTGTCCAGGCATAGCGGAAGGAGGTCCTCGAACTGCAGGTAGTCGAGCAGGTGCAGGCCGAGCGCGTTGATCGCGAGGACGTGGACGGGGAATTCCACGCCCTGGACCGCGCTGGACGCCGTATCACTGTTCCCGTCGCTGCCGAGGACCGCGACCTGCCGGTCGGCCAGCAGCGGCATCGCCGTGGGATGCAGTCCCGCGCGAGCGGCCGCGGCGTCCCATGGCCCCTGCTCCTCCCGGCGCCGCCGGTGCCCGACCCGGACGAACAGCAGATCCCCGCGGCCGAACCGGACCTGCTGCCGCTGCTCGGCCGCGAGCAGGTCGCCGGCCGTGACGTAGTCGCCAGGTTCCAGCCACGACGCGCCGCGGACCGCCGGAATGTCGAGCAGCACGCCTCGCCCGACGATCCCGTGCCGGGCGATGTCGATCGACAGGGTGCCAGCGCCATTCTCGGTGACCTGGTCAGCGGGCACGCCGTTGTAGAGCGTGCGGTCGAACATGACGTGGCACAGGGCATCGATGTGGCTATCCGCGTTGCCGTGCACGTTCATCGCGATCCGGTCGGTCGCGAAGGACAGCCCGGACGGGTCAGCCGTCGCCGCCGTCCCGGTCATCTGGTGCACCGCGGGATGCGGATTGTCAGCGGCCATCCGGTTCTCCACCGGTGCCGCCAGCGACACGGATCTGCCCAGCCGCACCTCGCCGAGGGCGGCCAGCACGTCAGCAGGCGTCAGGTAGTTCAGCGCACCGCGCCGGTCAGCCGCATCCCAGGGCAGCTGGCCGCGCAGATGCTGGTGCAGCGCCCGGAACTCGGCCTCGGACATCGTCGGCTGCGGGCTGGCTCCTGATCCTGCGTCACCTTCGTCGGCATTCACCTGTTCAGTCTCCGCCTTCGGCGGGCCGGCGGTCATCATCCGGCGCGGGTGGGGCACTCTGGACGGGCCGACCAAACGGATCCCAGGCCAGAAAGGGGACCGATGCACCGCGATCGTCTCGTCGTCGTCAGTTACCCAGCAGACGACGATTACGCCAGGATTAACGCCGAAGTACTGCAGGCCGATGCCGAGGTCGCTTTCCTGCGCCAGATCCCCGCGTCCGACCAGCTTGCTCTCCTGACCCGGGCCGAGGCGCTGATCGGCTGGAACCTGCGCCGCGAGCTGCCAGCTGGAGCGCTCGAGCAGGCACCCGGACTGCGCCTCGTGCAGCTCCTGTCGGCCGGCGCCGACAGCGTCGACTTCAGCGCCATTCCCGAGTGGGTGACCTTGGCCGGCAACGTTGGCGCCTACGCCAAGCCGATGGCCGAGCACGTCATGGCGATGACGCTCGCGCTGGCCAAGCGCCTGCCGCAGCGGCACGCCGCCCTGGCCAGAGGCGAGTTCGACCAGTCGGACCCGGTGCTGACACTGGACGGCGCGGTCTGCGCCATTCTCGGCTACGGCGGCATCGGTACCGCGACGGCCGCGCTGATGCGGGCGTTCGGAGCACGGATCCATGCCGTGAATACCTCCGGCCGAACCAGCGAGCCGGTCGAGTTCATCGGCACGCTCGCCGATCTCGATGAGGTGCTCGCGGCCGCGGATGTCCTGGTCGTCTCCCTGCCGCTGACCCGCCGCACCCGTGGCCTGATCGGCGCCAGGCAGCTTGCGCTGATGAAGCCGGCCGCCATTGTGGTCAACGTGGCCAGGGGCGCGATCATCGACGAGCAGGCCCTGTATCAGCATCTGCTCGCGAGCCCGGAGTTCGGCGCGGGTATCGACGCCTGGTGGCACGAGCCCCGCTCGGGCTCCGGGTTCCGCACGGATTACCCGTTCTTCGACCTGCCTAACCTGCTCGGCTCGCCGCACAATTCCGGCATCGTGCCCGGGGTCCTGCATTCGGCCGCCGCCCGGGCGGCCGAGAATGTCCGCCGCTACCTGCGCGGCGGCCCGGTCACCGGCGTGATGAGCCGCGCGGACTACCTCTGAGCCATCCGGTGCGGCGTCCTGCAGTCCGGAGCTAGTTCCCCGCATTGAGTACCCGTAAATTACGCTCAGTCACCGGTCAAGCACGGCATCGCTGACCGCCGTAGGCAGCTGACTGCTAGCCCCACACGGCAACCAGGACGCGGCGCCGGACGTCTAATCGTCGGCAACTTGGCCGGCTAAAGGACGTCAGCGATGAACCGCACCGCACTCCTGACCCGCGGCGCAGCGATCACCGTCATCGCGCTGGCCGGATGCACGACCGCGGCCCCGGCCGGCCACCAGGCAGCGGGTCCGGCGGACGCCGGCACATCCGGTTTGGCGCCAGGGCCGTGCCCGACCCGGGCGCCCGAGCCTCGGCCGGGGGCCCAGCAGCGGCCTGCTCAGAGCACGCTGATCAGGCGCGATCCGGTAGTCGCCGTGATCTGCCAGTACAACGTCCGCCGCACGCCCGCGACGCTGGCGCGCGTCCCGAAGGTCGTCCTGACCGGCTCGGCAGCAGCCGGCCTGGCCGCGCTCCTCGACGACCTGCCGCCAGTCAGGCTATGGCCGATCGGATGCGGAGTAGACCCCGGCCGTTACTCACAGCTCATCCGGTTTGCTTACGCTGCGGGACCAGCCCGGTCGGCCGTCGTCACCTATCCGGGCTGCCCCGCGGCGAGGATCACCGTCGGCATCCGGTTCGCTGTCCCGTCCGTCATGGTGGCGCAGGCCCTGGCCGGCTGACGCCGCCGGAAGCTGGGGCAACCAGGGACCGCGCACGCCGAACCTGACCGGGCTGAGCCTCGCCGCTGCCGAGGCCGCCGCCAGGCGGCACGGACTGAGGGTCAGCCTGGCCGACGTCGTGACCGACACCCAGGTCCCGTTCGGCACCGTGCTCTTCCAGGCCCTTCCGCCGGGCAGCCGCTCCCGCCAGCACAACGGCCTTCAGGTCAGCGTCGTCGTCGCCGCCCGTCCAGCCGCGGTCTGCACGGCCCGGCAGCTGAGATTGTCGTATCGCGCCGCCGCCGCCACCCGAGGCAGCAACTACGGCTCCGTCGTCATCCGCGACACCGGCCCGGCTCCGTGCACGCTGACCGGCCGGGTCCGGATCCAGGGCATCAGCGGTACCGGCCATCCCGTCACGAACGTCTTCCGCAGCCGCCTGCCCGCCACCGTGATCCTCGGGCCGAACGCCGTCCCGGTCCCGGACAACCCGCCGTCCCCGGACGTCATCCCGCCGCCAGCCGCTGAGCTAGCCGGCGCGATCTGGCTGTACGCGGAATACCGCATCACGCCCGACAGCCCGGCAGGCACGCTCTGCAGGCCGCACTGGATCACGCCCGTCGGCTGGCGAGTCACGCTGCCCGGCAACCTGTCCTTCACCGTGCCCAACGCCGACCCCGGCGGCCCGAGCCCGGTCGTCCCGTCCGGCGGCCTCGTTACCTGCGCGGGCCGGCTGGACGACGCCAGCCTGATCTACGACGGCCAGCCCCTCAGCTGAGACTAGGTCCGCCTGCCCCAGCCAGAATCTTCGCCAGGAACTGCCCGGTGTAACTCGCCTCGACCTTGGCGACCCGCTCCGGCGTGCCGGTCGCGATGACCTTTCCGCCGCGCGACCCGCCTTCCGGCCCGAGATCGATGACCCAGTCCGCGGTCTTGATCACGTCCAGGTTGTGCTCGATCACGATCACCGTGTTGCCGCCGTCGACGAGCCGGCCGAGCACGCCGAGCAGCTTGCGGATGTCATCGAAGTGCAGGCCGGTCGTCGGCTCGTCGAGCACGTAAATCGTCCGCCCCGTCGACCGCCGCTGCAGCTCGGAAGCGAGCTTGACTCGCTGGGCCTCGCCGCCGGACAGGGTCGGCGCCGGCTGGCCGAGCCGGACGTAACCGAGGCCCACGTCCACCAGTGTCTTCAGGTGGCGGTGGATGGCCGGCACCGGCTCGAAGAATTCCGACGCCTCCTCGATCGGCATGTTCAGCACGTCGGCGATGGTCTTGCCCTTGTAGTGCACCTGCAGGGTGTCGGTGTTGTACCGGGCGCCGTGGCAGACCTCGCACGGCACGTACACGTCGGGCAGGAACTGCATCTCGATCTTGATCGTGCCATCGCCCGCGCACGCCTCGCACCGGCCGCCCTTGATGTTGAACGAGAACCTGCCCGGCTGGTAGCCGCGGATCTTGGCCTCGGTCGTCTGCGCGAACAGCCGGCGGACGTGGTCGAATACCCCGGTGTAGGTGGCCGGGTTGGATCGCGGCGTGCGGCCGATCGGACCCTGATCGACGTGGACGACCTTGTCCAGCTGATGCATCCCGGTGACCTTGGCGTGCCGTCCTGGCACGATCCTGGTCCCGTGCAGCTCCTTGGCCAGCGCCGCATACAGGATGTCGTTGACCAGGGTCGACTTGCCTGAGCCCGACACGCCGGTAACCGCGATGAAGGTGCCGAGCGGGAACGCGACGTCGACGCCCTGCAGGTTGTGCTCGGTCGCGCCCTTGACCACGACCTCCTTGCTGCGGGACACCTTGCGGCGCCTGGCGGGCACCGGGATCGACTCGCGGCCGGTCAGGTACGCCCCGGTCAGCGACTCCTCGCTGGCCAGCAGCTCCTCCAGCGGCCCGGACACGACGATCTGGCCGCCGTGCTCGCCCGCCCTCGGGCCGATGTCGACGACCCAGTCGGCCGCCTTGATCGTGTCCTCGTCGTGCTCGACCACGATCAGCGTGTTGCCGAGATCCCGCAGCCGCAGGAGCGTCTCGAGCAGCCGGTGGTTGTCCCGCTGGTGCAATCCGATGGAGGGCTCGTCCAGCACGTACAGCACGCCGACGAGGCCGGAGCCGATCTGGGTCGCCAGTCGGATCCGCTGCGCCTCGCCGCCGGCCAGCGTGGCCGAGGCCCGGTCCAGCGTCAGGTAGTCCAGGCCGACGTCGAGCAGGAAGCCGAGCCGGGCGTTGATCTCCTTGAGCACCCGGCCGGCGATCTGCTGATCACGCTCGGACAGCTCCAGCGTGCGCAGCTGCTTGGTCAGCTCGCCGATCGGCAGCGCGCAGTACGCGGCGATCGACCGGCCGTCCATCGTGACCGCTAGGGTCAGCGGCTTGAGCCTGGTCCCGTTGCAGGACGGGCAGGGCACCTGGCGCATGAAGCCCGCGAACTTCTCCCGGCTCGAGTCGCTCTCCGCCTCGGCGTGGCGCCGCGAGATGTACGGGATCGCTCCCTCGAAGTTGGTGTAGTACGACCGCTCCCTGCCGTACCGGTTCTTGTACCTGACGTGCACCTGCTCGTCGTAGCCGTGCAGCAGTGCCTTCTTCGCGGCGGCCGGCAGCTTGGCCCACGGCGTGTCGACGCTGAACCCGAGCGAGCTGCCCAGCGCCTCCATCAGCCTGAGAAAGTAGTCGCTGACGTGTCCGCCGCTCCACACGCCGATCGCGCCCTCGGCCAGCGACAGGTCCTGGTCAGATACGACTAGCTCGGGGTCGACTTCCATCCTTGTACCCAGGCCGGTGCAGTCCGGGCAGGCTCCCCAGGGTGAGTTGAACGAGAACGACCGCGGCTCGAGCTCCTCGAACGACAGGTCGTCGTAGAGGCAGGCCAGGTGCTCGGAGTACATCCGCTCCCGGTTGGGGTCGTCCTCCGGCAGGTCGACGAAGTCGAGCACCACGACGCCGCCGGACAGGCCGAGCGCCGTCTCCACCGAGTCGGTCAGCCGCCGCCGGGCCGACTCCTTCACCGAGAGCCGGTCGACGATGACCTCGATGGTGTGCTTCTCGTACTTCTTCAGGGCCGGAAGCTTGCCCGAGCCCGTAGCCGCGTCGTCGAGCCTGACCGTCACGCCGTCCACCCTGGCGCGCGAGTAGCCCTTCGTCTGCAGGTCGCGGAGCAGTTCGGCATACTCGCCCTTGCGGCCGCGGATGACCGGGGCGAGGACCTGGAACCTGGTGTCCTCGTCGAATTCCAGTACCCGGTCGACGATCTGCTGCGGCGTCTGCCTGGCGATCGGCCGGCCGCAGACCGGGCAGTGCGGCTTGCCGATCCTGGCGAACAGCAGGCGCAGGTAATCGTAGACCTCGGTGACCGTGCCGACCGTGGAGCGGGGATTGCGGCTGGCGGCCTTCTGGTCGATGGAGACAGCCGGCGACAGGCCGTCGATGAAGTCGACGTCGGGCTTGTCCATCTGGCCGAGGAACTGCCTGGCGTAGGCCGACAGCGACTCGACATACCGGCGCTGCCCCTCGGCGAATATCGTGTCGAACGCCAGGCTGGACTTACCTGAGCCGGACAACCCGGTGAAAACGATCATGGCGTCCCGGGGCAGGTCCAGCGAGACGTCCTTGAGGTTGTGCTCGCGGGCACCGCGGACTACCAGTCGTTCTGCCACTGTGCGCTCTGTTTCTCCTGGTCTGTGTTCTCTTCCGGGCGGTGAGAACGGGGAGTTCGCTGGCCTAGAAGGCGCGCCGTCAATCGTATCCGGGCCCACTGACAATTTCGTGTGGTCCGGCCCGGGCGGCAGGCTCCGCCGGGCCGCATCCCGGCTGCCGGACGATAACGGATCTTGCGTCAACACATCCGGGTTACCGGGCATTCCGCGGCCGGCGGCTGACCGCCTTAGCGCCAGGCGGCTTCCGTCATGGCCGCCTGGTAGAGGAAGATGGCACCCGTGAGCCAGCCCGCTGGGCACTCGGTCGAGGAGACGATCAGCCGGATCGACGACGCCGTCGAGCGGCTGGCCGCCTCCGTCTCCGCGCTGTCCGACGAGCAGATGCGGGAACCCTCGCTGCTCCCCGGCTGGAGCCGCGGTCACGTGCTCAGCCACATCGCGCGCAACGCCGACGGTCTTCGGAACCTGCTGACCTGGGCCCAGACCGGCGTGGAAACGCCCCAGTACGCCAGCCTCACCGCGCGCACCGAGCAGATTGAGGCGGGGGCGCCCCGGTCTGCCGCCGAGCTAGCCGCCGACGTGGCCCAGTCGGCTGAGGCGTTCAACGCGCAGGCCCGCGAGCTCACCAGCGAAGCATGGCTGGCCGAGGTCCGCGCCAGCCGCGGTCCGGCGCACCCGGCCTGGTTCACGCTGCATCGGCGCCTGTTCGAGGTCGAGGTCCATCACGTGGACCTGGCCGCCGGGTATGAGCCGGCCGACTGGCCGGAGTGGTTCGTCACCGGCGAGCTCTACCGGATCACCGGCGACCTGGCCGTCAACCCGCAGACGCCGGTCGCCATCCTGAACGACGTGGGCACCGGCAGGCAGTACCTGCTGCGGCCGGGCCATGCGTCTGAGCTGGAGATCAGCGGACCTGGCCACGCACTGCTGGCCTGGCTGCTCGGGCGGGACGGCGGTGCCGCCCTGTCGGCCGACCCGGCCGGGCCACTGCCTACTATTCCGTCGTATGGATGACGGCAACAACGAGAGGACACCATGACCTACACCGGCAACGTCAGCGTCGGCGGCCCCGCGCAGACCAGGGAGCTTCCGGGACTGACCATCACCAAGGTCGCGGTCGGCCCGATGAACAACAACGCCTACCTGCTGCGCTGCACGAGCACGGGCGAGCTGCTGCTGATCGACGCCGCGAACGAGCCGGAGACGCTGCTCGGCCTGATCGGCGACACCGCGCTGGCCACGATCGTGACAACGCACCGGCACGGCGACCACTGGCAGGCGCTTGAGCCGCTCGCCAAGGCCACGAGAGCCGAGACCGTCGCGCACGTCGAGGACGCCCCGGCCCTGCCAGTGGCCCCGTCCGAGCTAGTCAGCCACGGTGACACCATTCATGTCGGCGATGCCAGGCTGTCCATCATCCACCTCCGCGGCCACACGCCAGGCAGCATCGCCGTGCTGTACGCCGGGGGCGGCGCGCTCGCGGACGAGCCGCACCTGTTCACCGGCGACTCGCTGTTCCCCGGCGGTCCCGGCAACACCGACCACGACACGGCCAGGTTCACCGCCCTGATCACCGATCTCGAGGAGCGGGTCTTCGCCGAGTTGCCCGATGGCACCTGGGTCTACCCCGGGCACGGCGGAGACACGACTATCGGCGCGGAGCGCCCGCATGTGCCCGAGTGGCGCGCCCGCGGCTGGTGACCGCCAGCCGTCCGGCTCCGCGCCGGTCACGGCAGCCGGCCGAGCGCGCGGAGTTCGTCGTCGTCGGCGGCGGCATTACCGGCCTGTCAGCCGCATGGGCCCTGGCCCGCCGCGGGCGGGAGGTCGTGCTGCTTGACCAGGCCGAGATCGGCCATCGCGGCGCGGGGTCACACGGTTCCTGCCGGATCTTCCGGCTCGGCTATGACGACCCGGCCTACGTTTCGCTAGCCGGCCGGGCCAGGCCGCTGTGGACCGAGCTTGAGCAGGCCTGCGGCGAGCCGCTGCTGCACCCGACCCCGCAGCTGACGTTCGGGCCGCAGATGCCGCAGGTACGTGCGGCCATGCGGGAGGCCGGCGCGGCCTGCGAGCTGCTTGCGGCCCAGGAGGCCGCGGCTCGATTCCCCGGGGTCACCGCGACCGGCGAGGTGCTGGTCGAGCCCGAGTCAGCCGTCATCGCTGCCGACCGGGCGCTCGCCGCCCTCGCCAGCCTCGTCGAGCGGGCCGCGCTGGCTGGTGCGATCCGGACCGGCGTCAGGGTCACGGCGCTCGCGGACGACGGACGGCGGGTCAGGGTCAGCACGGCCGACGGAGAGATCGAGGCGGCCAGGGCGATCGTCTGCGCGGGCCCGTGGACGGCGGGCCTGCTCGCGACGGCCGGGATCACGGTGCCCGCGGCGGCCACCCTGGAACAGGTCGCCTACTTCGCGCCCGGCGCCCCGGCTGCAGGCTCCGCGATGCCGATTTTCGTCCACTACGGCGGCGAGTTCGCGTATGGCCTGCCGGTACCCGGTTCGGAACGCTACAAGGTCGGAATCCATCACGGCGGCCCCGCCGTCGATCCCGATCATCAGCAGCACGCCGATGACGTGACGATGAGCCGGCGGATCGCCGGCGCGGCCCGCACGTTCCTGCCCGGCTTCGACCCCCGGCCGGTAGCCGTCGAGCGCTGCGTCTACGACAACTCGCCCGACACCGATTTCATCGTGGACCGGATCGGCAACGTGGTGGTCGGCAGCGGCACCTCAGGGCATGGCTTCAAGTTCGGCCCGCTGCTGGGTGACTGGCTGGCCCGCCTGTCGGCAAGTGCCACTGCGGACCTCAGCCAGGCCGACGGACCATCCGGGCCGCCCGCGCGCTTCGCCGTGAGCAGGTTCTAGCCGCCCGCTACGCCTGCGCCTGGCCTTTCGCCAGCGTTGCCGCGATGCCCTCGAGCACGCAGTCCAGCCCGAACTCGAACCGAGCTCGCGGTCCTCGCGCGGTCGATCGCGCTGATCGCCGTGTTCGCCCCGACCGCCGTCCATCTCTACCGCCGCAAGGTTCTCCGCCAGCGCCCCGCTCCCCGCCCAGCCCTTGATGTCGGCCGGGATAACTTTCATGATCATCGAGGGTTTTACGGCTGTCGGCCGTAAAACCCTCGATGATCACGGTCCGCCGTGCCCAGGCGGCTGTAGAGGGCGATGACGGCGGCGATTGCGTCGGCTTCGCCGGGCAGCGTAGCGGCCCGGGCCGCGGCCGCCGCGCTCAGGCTGGCCGCGAGGTCGCGATCGTCGAGGACGCTCAGCACTGCGGCGGCGAACGCGGCTGGATCACCGGGCGGCACCAGCAGCGCGGCCCCGTCTCCGGCCAGGTCGCGGACGCCGCCGACGTCGGTGGCAACGACCGGCCGGCCGGCTCGCAGCGCTTCGGACAGGATCAGCGGCTGGCCTTCCCACCGGCTGGGCAGCGCGAGCACGTCGGCGGCGGCCAGCAGGCCGGTCACGTCGTCGCGAAAGCCGAGGAACTGGACGTCGACGCCGAGCTTGGCGGCCTGGTCCGACAGCCGACCAGCGAGCGGCCCGGTGCCCGCGATCACCAGTTGCGGCTCGGGCCGCCGGCCCCGCCACCGGGCCGCGGCGGCGATCAGCGTGTCGAAGCCCTTCTGCGCCGCGAGCCGCCCGACGGCCAGCACCACGGGCCGCCCGTCCACGGCGATGGCGGCCGCCCGCGCGCGGGCGTCAGCACCGGCCGCTCGCCCGGCATCGGCACCGGCATCGCCCGGCCGGCCGCCGTCAGAACCGGCGCTTAGCGGGTCCGGCTCGGGGGCAGGGACGATGGCGGCCGCGACCTCTCGTGCCCCGAGCCGGCGCATCCGGGCCGTCAGGTCGGCCGAGACGCCGAGTACGACGTCGGCCCGCCGCGCGACGAGCCGCTCGAGCAGCCCGTAGATCACGGCCGCGGGAGCCGACGGCGGCGGCGCGTTATGCGCGGTCACGACGAGGGCGGGCGGCCGGCCAGCCGGCCAGCGCGCGCCCGGCCAGCGCGCGCCCGGGCAGGGCCGCAACGCCAGTGCCGTCACCGCCCCCGCCCGCATCCCGTGGGCATGGACGACGTCCGGGGCCAGGCCGATGAGCAGCCGGCGCAGGCGCCTGATAGCGGCCGCATCCCGGCCTGGCCTCGGCCGGTCGCCAATCGTCACGCTGCCGAAATCAACCTCACGCCCGAGCAGCGGCCTGACCTGCACCGGGCCCAGGACCGTCACGCCCAGGCCGGCCGCGGCGCAGCCCCTGGCCAGCATGGCAACGTGCCGCCCGGTCCCGCCTTCGGTCGTCCCGAGCACGTAGGCGACCCTCGGCGCGGTCACGGCGACTGGATTCTCCGCCGTACCCGGATCGCCGCGCTGCGCAACTCGCCGCCGTCCAGCAGTGCCACGACGACGCCGAACGCGATCACCGCGCACACGGCCACGAGAAGCGCCAGCCCGGCGTTGCGCCAGTGCCCGGAGACCGGCAGCGCGGCCGTCATCCCGAGCCCGACCGCCGCTCCGGCCACCGCGCCGGCCAGCCCGGCGCCAAGTGTGCGCCAGACGCCCCGCAGCGCGGCCGCGCCCCGGGCCCGGCCGACCGCCACCAGCAGCGCGACACCGGCCGCGGTCATGCCCGCGGTGTTGGCCAGGCCGAGCACCGGCACCACCGACGCCGGCTTCACCAGCGGCACCACCACGAGGTCGACCGCGATCACGACCAGCCAGCCGGCGACCATCGTCAACGCCGCCATCCGGGTGCGCCCGTCGGCGAGCAGGACTCGGGACAGGCAGGCCATCAGCCCGTAGCCGACCAGGCCAGGTGCGAACGCCACGAGCGCGAGCCAGAACTGGCGCTCGACGCCGGCGTCCAGGTAGGGGAACGCGCGCGCTCCGGGAATGGCGACCGCGGCCAGAAGGGCCGCGCCGAGCCAGGACGCGAGCGCCGTAGCGCGCGTCGACGATGCCGCGGCCTCGTCGAACGCCGCGCCGCTGCGCGCCGACAGCACCGGGAAGGCGCTGATCGCCACCGGGATCGCGAGCACGGCATAAACCGAGACGAACACCTGCCAGCCATAGTTGTAGACCGTCACGGTGCCGCCGTCGCTCGCGCCGTGCGCGTTGGCCAGCCTGATCACCACCAGCACGGAGGCGTTCTGGGCGACGAGCACCGCGATTCCGACGGCGGCCAGGCTCGTGGTTCTCTTGGCAATTCCTTCCGGGAAACGGAGCGTCGGGCGCAATCGCAGCCGCAGCCGCCAGGCCGGCACCATGGCGGTCACGGCCAGCGCCGCCACGCCCAGCGTCGTGCCCACGGACAGGGTTAGCTGCGCGGCGAGAGGCAGGCCAGCCACGTTCGTCGTGTACTTCCGGCCGAGCGGAACGAAGAGCACGTACGCGCCGATCACGACCATGCTCGACAGGATCGGGGCCAGCGCGGGCGCGGTGAACTTGCGGTGTGCCTGCAGGATGCCGTACAGGACGACCGCTAGCCCGTAGAGCAGGATCTGCGGCGCGAACACCGCCAGCATTTCCGATGCGATCGGCAGCAGGCTGGCCCGCGAGCAGCCCGATGTCGGGTTGGCCGGCATCAGCAGCGAGATCACCGGGCCGGCGGCGACCGCGAGGGCCAGGCTGACCGGAGCGAGGATGACGATCGTCCAGGTCAGCAACGCCGAGGAGATGCCGCTCACCTCGGACTGCGCGTCCTGCCCGCTGGCCGCCGACCGTGCCGCCGACCGCTCGGCCGGCCGCGCCAGCACCGGGACCACGATGGCGGTCAGCGCTCCGCCCAGCACGATGTCGTAGATGACATTCGGGACCAGGTTCGCGGTCACGTAGGCCGCGCTCAGGCACGATGTCTTGACGGTCCCCGCGAAGACCACGGTGCGCGCGAATCCGAGGATCCGGGCGAAGATGGTCAGCCCGCCGATGAGCAGCGCGGCGCGGCCGATGCCGGCGCTCGGCGGGCGCAGGGACCCCGACTCGTCGGCGGGCGGCTCGGCCGAGCGTCGCTCGTGGTCCGCCGGGGATGGTGGCTTAGCCGCCTGACCAGCCGACCCGGTCACGTCGGCAGAGCCGGTGTCGGCCGGGCCGCCCCGTGTGGTCACAGCGGGTGCGGGGTGTCGGCGGACGCCGGGGTCTGGCTGGCGTCGCCGTCCGGCAGTGCGCCCGCGGCCACGATGGCAGGACCGGCCGGGGGCGTGCTGGGCACCGGCTGGGCGGGCACCGGCTGGGCGGGCACCGGCTGGGCGGGCAGGCGGCCCAGCATGTCGACCCAGTGCAGCGGCGGTGTGCGCGCGATCACCTTCGTGAAGCTGATCTTCTCGCTGGCGGCGGTCAGCCCGGCCACGACGGCGAGCGCAGCGAGCCGGGCCGGCCGGGGCAGCGAGGCCGCCGCGGCCACCCCGAGCATCGCCCCGAGCGCGTTCGCGCCGCTATCCCCGAGCATCGCCCGTTCGCCGAGGTCCTCCGGCAGCAGCGCGATGGCCGCCCCGGCCGGCCCGGCGACCGCGGCCCGCGCGGTCGGCCCGCCCGCCGCCAGCGCCCCGCTGGCCAGCAGCGATACCTTTATCGCCCGGCCCGGCCGCAGGTCGAACAGGTTCATCAGGTTCGCGCTGCCGGCGATCAGCCCGGCGTTGATGACGATGTCAGCCGTCCGTCCGGCCACCCGCCGGCCGTTCTCGCCCCGGTCGAGCAGCGCGCTGGCCGCCAGCCCGGTGAGGCCGATGCCGGCGAGCTTGACCGCGCCGGTGGTGACCTCGCCCTTAGCCAGCGCGCCGAGGTGACCGCGGAAGCCGCGCCGGTCGCCGCTCTCGGCCAGGTCGTCGTAACAGCCGAAGGCGCCCGAGCCCGCCCCGGCCAGACCGAGCGCGATCCGCTCCCCCGGCTCCAGCCCGGGCACCGCGACCGCGGCCGCGACGGCCGCGATCGTCACGGCCGGTCCTTCCAGCAGGGTGACCGGCTCGCCGCGGTGGTTGGTCCTCGTCCAGGTCTGCTCGGCGCCCGGCTGCATCCTGGTCAGCACGGCATAGGCCAGCCGCGCACCCGCCGCCGCCATCAGGAGCCGCCGCCCCGGCCGCCGGGCGGTCATTTCTTCGACTTCTTCCTCGACGAGGACGACGGGCTGACCGACGGCGACGCGACCGGGCTGGGAGCCGGACTCGGCGCGGCGTTGGGCCGGACTCCGTAGGCCGCCGGCGTCGGGTGCGGGTTCAGCAGCTGCCCGCAGTGCCTGGGCGACAATGATCTGGCCGGTCGACGGTCTCGGCGTTGTCGACGGTCGTGAGCGGGACCCCGGCCGAGCCGTTCACGACCGCCTCGATCGCGCTGCGCGGGCCCGAGCCCTTGAGCGCTCCGGCCAGCAGCGCACCCTTGCCGGCTTCCTGCAAATCCTGCGTCAGGGAGACCAGCGCCAGGTTGAACGACACGGCCGTCTTGGCGGGCGGCACGGTGGCGGGCAGCACGACGACGGCCAGCGTGGCCTGACTAGCCAGCGCGGCGTTGCCGTTGACGCCGTTGATCTGCAGGAACCCCGCATTCGCGAATTCGGTCAGGATCTGCTGGCTCTGCTGCGCGGTCAGCGTCGGGAGGAGCGCGTCCTTGGTCATGATCGCGGCCGAGATGACCTGCGCGGCCGCCTGCTGACCGGCAGATCTGCGGGTCGAGGGTCCCCTGCGGCAGCGTCACGCCGGGGGGTACCAGCTTGGCTGCCGTGCCCGCCGCGGTCTTCAGCTGCTCCTCGGTGGCCGGCGACGGTGTCGAAGAACTGCGAGCTGAGCGCGACCTGGCCGGTGACGACCGCTCCGGCCTTGCCGAGCGCCGTCGTCACGCCGTCAACGGTCGTGCTGTCCGCGCCCGGCGCGAGCACCAGCACGACGCGCTGGCCGTCGAGCAGGCCGCGCAGCAGGCTGCCCTCGGCCGCCTGCGCGAACGTCTGGTCGGCGCTGATCTGGTTCTTGAGCTGGGTGTTGTGCGCGTAGAGGGCTTTGTTCTGCTTCGCTTCTGCGGCCGCCAGCTTGTTGAGCCTGTCCGCGAGGTTGGGAGCGACGCGCCGTGAGAGCCCACCACAATGCCGATGGCCAGGGCCAGGAAGACCGCGACGATCGAGACGAGGTGGTAACGGAAATCAATCACTGAGTAGAAGTCCTGTCAGCCAGTGCCAGAAGCGTGCTCAGCTACAGCCCGATCGAACCGTGATGACGATCTGGCCGACAGGAAGTGCGCGACCGCGACCACGATCGTGACAGCCGCGGCGAGCACCAGCAGGACCAGCCATGAGGTCGAGATCCGGCTCTGGTAGAGCCTGCTGACGCCCTTCGGCTCGACGATCTTGTCGCCGACCCGCATCCTGGTCAGGACCGCGCTGGCCATTCCCGGCCGGCCTTTGTCCAGGAACTCTACCAGCGTGAACCGCATGCCGACCGCCACGATCAGCCGCGCGCCCAGCTCGTCGGCGAGCAGCAGCGCGACGTCCTCGCTGGTGCCGGTGGCCGGGCAGAGCACCGAGTCAAGACCGAGCGACTGCACCCGGGCCAGACCAGGCGCCTCCCCGTCCGGGTAGGCATGGACGACGAGCTCGGCTCCGCAGTTCAGGGCCCGGTCGGAGACCGAGTCCATGTCGCCGACGATCAGGTGCGGGCGGTAGCCGGCGTCGAGCAGCGCGTCAGCGGCGCCGTCCACGGCCACCATGACCGGCTTGAACTCCCTGATGTAGGCGCGCAGCGCCTGCAGATCCTCACGATGCCGGTAGCCGCGGGCGATGACCAGAGCGTGCTTGCCCTCGAGTTTCGTGCGCAGCTCGGGCACCCTGATGCCGTCGATCAGCTCCTCGAAGTCACGGCCGATGTAATCGACCGTGTTCGCCATGAACGCCCTGATCTGGGCGGCGAGCCCGGCCTTGGCCTTGATCATCGCGGAAGTGACCGACTCGCTGGTCTGCACGGTCCCCTTGGCCGCGACCACGTCGCCCGCGTAGAGCGTGTCACCGTCGAGCCGGACCAGGTGACCCTCGCTGACCTTCTCGAAGACCTCCGGCCCCACGTCGTCGATCAGCGGGACGCCGGCGTCGACCAGCAGCTGCGGCCCGAGGTTCGGGTACCGCCCGGTCATGCTGGCCGCCACGTTGATCACCGCCGCGACCTGGCAGTTCGAGCAGCGACTCGGCGCTCACCCGGTCCAGGTCGGCGTGGTCGATGATGGCGATGTCACCGGGCTTGCAGCCGCCTGGTCAGGGTCTTGGTGCGCTTGTCGAGCCGGGCGGGCGCGACCAGCCCGGGAAGGTCGGCCGACCCGTTCCCGCGCTTGCCAGCGAGCTTCCGCGAGTACACCCTCATCGCGTTACCAAGTGTGCCAGACCGGCTACGTCCCGACGTCATCACGCCTCAGCCACCACCAGCGGCCACGCACATCACCGCGGGCTCGCCGATTCCGCCCGCTCGGCGGCCGCCGCGGCGAGCAGTTCGCCGGCATGCGCCCGGCCGAATTCGGAGTCCTCCAGCCCGGCGAGCATCCGGGACAGCTCCCTGACCCGGCCGGAGTCGTCGAGCCTGGTGACCCCGCTCGATGACCACCGAGCCCGTCCTCGGCCTTCTCCACCACCAGGTGCGTGTCGGCGAACGCCGCGACCTGCGGCAGGTGAGTGACCACGATGACCTGAGCGAGCCGGGCCAGCCTGGCCAGCCGGCGGCCGATCTCCACGGCCGCCTTGCCGCCGACGCCGGCGTCGACCTCGTCGAAGACGAACGTCGGCACCGGGTCGGCGCCGGCGAAAACCACCTCGATCGCGAGCATCACCCGGGACAGCTCACCACCTGAGGCCCCTTTATGCAGCGGAAGCGGCGGCGCTCCCGGATGGGCCGCCAGCCGGATCTCGACGTCGTCGCCGCCGTGCGGCCCGTACTCGCGCAACGCGCTGACCACGGCCGAGATCCTGGAGTGCGGCATGGCCAGCGCGACGAGCTCGCCGGTCACCGCGGCGTCGAACCGGGCCGCCGCCTCCTGCCTGATCGCGGTGAGCTGGGCGCCGAGTTCCCTGACCCTGGCGGCCAGCTCGGCCTCCTGCTCCTGCAGGCCGGCGATCCGGTCGTCGTCACTGTCGAGCTCGGCCAGCCGCGCCGCCGCGCCCTTGGCCCACGCCAGCACGGCAGTCAGGTCAGGGGCCAGGGACGGAACCGGACCGCCGCCAGGGCCTGGCCCGCTCCCGGCGTCCTCGCCGCCTGTCGGGGCGGCGCCGGCCGGGACCGGGCCGGATCCGGTCACGGCGGGCTCCCCGGTCGGCAGTCCGCTGCCCCCGGCGCTGGCCCCGGGCGCCCCGTTATCCCCCGAAGACAGCGCGCCGCCGCCCGCGGTGGCCTGCGGTACCTGCGCCGACCCGTAGCTGCGGATCAGCCTGGTCAGCTCGGCCCGGCGATCCTGCACGACCGCCAGCCGGGCCGGGTCGGCCTCGACCGAGTCGGCGTAGGAAGCCAGCTCGGCCGCGATGTCCGAGATCAGGTAGGAGGCCTCGCTCAGGCGGGCGGCCAGGTCACCGAGCGCGGGATCGTGCGGCGCCGCGCCCTCGAGTGCGTGCCGGGCCGAGCCGAGCAGCGTCAGCGCGTCGGCCGCCTCGTAGGAGGCCAGGGACGGGTCGGAGACCAGCGCCTCGTGCGCGGTGGTGGCCGCGCTGTGCAGCGTGTCGGCGTTCGACAGCCGCTCGGCCTCGGCGTGCAGCTCGATGTCCTCGCCGTCGGCCGGCTCGAGCCGTTCGATCTCGGCCAGCCCGTGCCTGCAGGTCGTCGGCCTCCAGGGCGCGCTCGCGGGCCTGCGAGGTCAGCTCGGCGAGTTCCCCGGCGACCTTCAGGTGCTGCTGATACGCCCGCTGGTAGTCGGCCAGCGCGCGGCTGAGCTCGGTCCCGGCGAACCGGTCAAGGGCCTGGCGCTGCCGGCCCGGCTTGAGCAGCTGCTGCTGGTCGGCCTGGCCGTGCACGGCGACCAGGTCGTCGGACAGGTACGTCAGCAGCGAGACCGGCACCGAGCGGCCTCCGGCGAAGGCCCGCGACCGGCCTTCGGCGGAAACCGACCTGATCAGCACCAGCGTCGCGCCGTCATCGTCCAGATCGCCGCCCGCGTTGTTGACCTGCCTGGCCACCTCGCCGTCCGGGTCAGTCCGCAGCCGTCCCTCGACGGTAGCGCGCTCGGCGCCAGGCCGGATCCGGCTCGGGTCGGCCCGCCCGCCGAACAGCAGGCCGAGGCCGGAGACGACCATCGTCTTGCCCGCGCCGGTCTCGCCGGTGACGACGTTGAACCCCGGTGACAGCTCGAGTACCGCCTCGTCGATGACGCCGAGGCCGCTGATTCTCACTTCCTCAAGCATCGCCTGCCGGCTCCTCGTCTCGCATCCGCGCGGCAGCGTCCTGCCGCGCCTCGACCTGGCCGCGCCAGCCCGCCACCGAGAGGCCGAACTTCGCCACCAGCCGGTCGGTGAACGACGCCCCGACGTCCGCGCCGGCCTCCCCGCGACCGGCACCTTCCCGGCCGGGACTGTCCGGGCCGGCACCGCCGTGGCCGGCGCGACCGCGCAGCCGGGCGAGGTAGACAGGCTGGGCGCCGCGCCGGACCTCGACCCGGGAGCCCGGTGGCAGCTCGACCGTCCGCCGGCCATCGCACCACAGCACGGCACCTGACGTCCCGCCCTGGCCGCCCGTGGCGCCGATCACTTCCGCGGCCAGCACTGATTCCGGTGATACCACCATAGGCCCTGCGAAAAGGGCGTGCGCGCTTATCGGTACCAGCAGCAGCGCCTCGACGTCGGGCCAGACCACCGGGCCGCCCGCCGAGAACGCGTAGGCGGTTGAACCGGTCGGCGTCGCGAAGACGACGCCGTCGCAGCCCCAGCGGGACAGCGGCCGCCCGTCGACCTCGGTCACCAGGTCGAGCATCCGCTCTCTGGCTGCCTTCTCGACCGTGGCCTCGTTGAGCGCCCACGTGGTGGCCGTGACCGAGCCGTTCTGCCGTACGGTCACGTCAATGGTCATCCGCTGCTCGACGCAGTAGGTGCCGGCCAGGACGTGATCGACCGCGTCGGCCAGCACGTCAGGCTCCGTCTCGGCGAGGAACCCGACGTGACCGAGGTTCACGCCGAGCAGCGGAGTCCCGGCCGGGCGGGCGAGTTCCGCCGCGCGCAGCAGCGTCCCGTCGCCGCCGAAGACGAGCACCATCTCGGCGCCCTCGGCCGCCCGCTGGGAGGCCGGCAGCACGGTCGCGTCCGGCAGGCGAAGATCATCGGCCTCGGATTTGAGTGTCCGCACCTTCACCCCGGCCGCGTGCAGCCGCCCGGCCACGATCCGCCCGGCGTGGACCGCCTCGGGGCGCCCGGTGTGCACGACGAGCAGCATGGCCCGGCTGGCGTGCTCGCTCACTGCGGCCCCTCGGCGACGGCCGCGCGCAACTCGGCGTCATCCAGCGGCGGCGCGCCGCGGCGCAGCCACAGGAAGTACTCCACGTTGCCGGACGGACCAGGCAGCGGGCTCGCCGTGACGCCGCTGACGCCCAGTCCGAGACCGAGCGCGGTCTGCGCCACGGCGGCGACCGCTCCGGCCCGCAGCTCGGGATCCCTGACGACTCCGCCCGCTCCGACCCTGCCCTTGCCGACTTCGAACTGCGGCTTCACCAGCAGCACGAAGTCAGCGTCCGGCGCGGCGCAGCCGGCCAGAGCGGGCAGCACCTGGCCCAGGGAGATGAACGACAGATCACCCGTCACCAGGTCAGGCGGCGGAGCGACCTGGCCGGGCTGCAGGTTCCGCACGTTGACCCGGTCGAGCACGGTGACCCGGGGATCGGACTGCAGGCGCCAGGCCAGCTGGCCGTAGCCGACATCGACCGCTACGACGTGCGCGGCGCCCGCCCGCAGCAGCACGTCGGTAAAGCCGCCGGTCGAGGCGCCCGCGTCCAGGCAGCGACGGCCGGGCACCAGCAGTCCGGTGAAGACGGCGAGTGCGCCAGCCAGCTTGTGGCCGCCGCGCGACACGTAATCCGGGCCGGCGTCGCCGCGCTCGACCGTTATCGCGGCGTCCAGGCCCACCTGGGTAGCGGCCTTGGCCGCTGCCTGCCCGGACACCCGGACCTGGCCCGCAGCTATCAGGTCGGCCGCCTGCACGCGCGACCGGGCCAGCCCGCGGCGGACCAGCTCCGCGTCCAGCCGTGCCCTTTTCGCCATCTGCCGGCGTCCTCGTGTCCTCGGGGTTCGTTGGTTCGCGTCCGTCGGTCCTCCGCTGTCACCTGGCGCCCTGACCGGCCTGACCGTGCTGACTGTGCTGACCGGTCTGGCCACCGTGACCGGCATGGTCGGCATGGCCGGGCTGGCCGGTGCCGGAGTGCAGCTCGCCGAGGACCTCGACCAGCTGCCCGTGGATTCGCTCGAAGACCGGCGGATGCTCGGCGACGGGCCGCTCGTCGAGGTCACCGAGCTGGCGCAGGGCCGCGTCTACTCGCGGCTCGCCAGTGGCCGTCAGCTCGCCGGTGGCCGTCAGCTCGCGGCCGGGCAGCTCACCGCCGGGCAGCTCACCACCGGGCAGCTCACCACCGGGCAGCTCACCACTGGGCAGCTCACCGCCGGGCTGCTCGGTCGGGTCGGCTGGGGCGACGCCTGACCCGGTGTCTTGCTCCATCCTGTTACCAGCTCCTCGCGCCCTGCTTCCTGCGTCCTGTCAGGAACGCTACCGTCCTCCTGGTCAAGCTGACGCCATTGGACTCACAAGCGCACACCCCCCGGTGTCTGACTCCCGGCTGCCCGGCAGAGAATGACCATGAAAGCGGGGTGACGATGGCGACTGCGAACGAGTGCCGCAAGGCCCTTGAGAAGCTCACGGGCCGCATCACGGACATGGACGAGTCCGTGCGCCAGGCCAAGCTGATGGACCGGACGCTCAGCTGCCATGTCTCTGACCTGGGCGTTACCTACCTGACCCGGCTGGGGCCGCACGGCGCCGACCCGATCAAGGAGACGGACGACGGTCACCCGTCCGCCCAGATTCGCTTCACTGCCAAGAGCGATGACGTCCTGACCATCGCCGACGACCCGGGCAGCTTCGCCCGCGCCTGGCTGTCCGGACGGCTCAAGGTCGAAGGCAACTTCTTCGACCTGCTCCACCTGAGAAGGCTGCTCTGAGATCACGCCATCACCCGCCTCGGCCGGCGGCTAGGCCGCGCCCGTTCATCGCGCCGGAATCGCGCGAAACGGCTTGAGCGGGCGGTCCCGGGCAGCGTCAAGTGTCGACCTGATCTCGGCCGCTACGACACGCGTCTCGGCACGCAGCCTCCTGGGCGGGTAGTGCAGGACGATGATGCCGAGCGCGCTCATCCGCGAGTGGCGCGCCATTCGTGCGCTCCCAGTCCGCTGGCGATAAGTGCCACTGCCTGGAGTCGATCTCGACGGCGACGGCGACATCGGGCCACCAGTCGTCCGGGATCGCGATGAACTCGTCGCCGAGGTAGAGCGCCGGGTTGTAAAGCGGCTCTGGCAGGTCCGAACTCCTGACCAGCTTGAGCAGGTCGGCTTCGGCGGATGACCTGATGCCGACGGCGGCTTCGGCGAGGACGGTTCTGACGCGGGCGGAACCCGACGCCGGGCCCGTCCTGATCTCGCCGGCCAGGTCAGCGACGGACACGCTGCGCCGCTGGATCGCCGCTGCCACGATCGCTCGCACCTCGCCGACATCCGACAGCTGCCGGGCCGCGTCGGCAACAGCCCGGGCGGGCGGAACGTAGCGGAACTCGCCAGTCTCGTAGACCATGCCCGGCATCTTCGACGTCCGCAGCACGTGCACGAAGCTGTGATCCCGGCGCTTGCGCGTGGCGGGGATGAGGACGTCCACGACCGTACCGTCGTAACCGCTGATGCCGTGGGCGGCCATAGCTGCCTGCCCGGTCAGCACACTTCCGGGTCCCGCGTACAGCAGGGCGGCCATCTCGCGCTGGGCGGGCGTCGCGGTACCGGTGGTAACCGAGTAGACGCCGGGAAGGAGCACCTGCCACGGGCCCTCGTCGCGGATGCGACGGCGCAAGGCCTCCTCGGTCATGGCGCAGCACAAAGCTTGCGAACGAGTGATCAGCCCACTCTGCCGGGCCGTCAGGTCATCCAATGCGGCCCGGTTGAATAACGCGGTACGTCCCATGCCGACAAGGTCCCATATGGCACCGACACTGAACCGCCTCCCCCGCCCCAGGCTCCCGTGGCCCCCCGGCCCCCGGCCCCCCGGCCCCCGGCCCCAGCAACAGCGCTGGGCCACCGCCGTTGCTGTATCGACACCCCAGTTGCACTGCACGCGGGCGGGCGGGCGGCGCGGGAGAGCGGGCGGGCGGCTGGGGGCGGGAGGCGTGCGATACGGCGGTAGCTTGGGCCGTATGAGCGGGTTGTTCGAGCGGCCGCGGACGCAGATCGCGCCGGGGGCCGTCCACCTGCCCGGCTGGCTCTCGGCGGCGGAGCAGCAGCACCTGGTCGCCGCCTGCCGGGAATGGGCGCTGCCAGCCGGCCTGCGGCATACGGCGATGCCGTCCGGCGGGACGATGTCCGTGCAGACCGTCTGCCTGGGCTGGCACTGGCTGCCGTACCGGTACACGCGGACGGCCGAGGACGTTGACGGCGCGCCGGTCAAGCCGTTCCCCGGCTGGCTGGCCGACCTGGGCCGGCGGGCGGTGGCCGACGCGTACGGCGATCCGGCCCAGGCAGCGGCCTACCGGCCGGATGTCGCATTGATCAACTTCTACGACGCCCGGGCCAGGATGGGCATGCACGCCGACAAGGACGAGCGCTCGGCGGCGCCGGTCGTCTCGCTCAGCCTCGGCTCCGCCTGCGTGTTCCGGTTCGGCAACGCCAGCACTCGCGGCCAGCCGTGGCGCGACGTCACGCTCGAGTCCGGCGACCTGTTCGTGTTCGGCGGCGATGCGCGGCTGGCCTATCACGGAGTGACCAGGACAATCCCCGGCACGGACCAGCCCGAGATCGGCCTGTCAGCCGGGCGGCTCAACATCACGCTGCGCGAGTCCGGGCTGAGCTGACCGCAGCCGCCCAGGCGCGTCCGGCCAGGCGCGTCCGGCCAGGCGCGTCCGCGTTCGGCGGAATCCCATCCCGGTGACATCCTGGGGTGGTGCCGGAGGGAGATGTGGTCTGGCGGGTCTCCCGCCAGCTGGACGGCGCGCTGGCGGGGCGCGTGCTGACCCGCAGCGATTTCCGGGTGCCCAGGTTCGCCACCACCAGCCTCGTCGGCCGTACGGTGCACGAGACGACGGCCCGCGGCAAGCACCTGCTGGTCAGGGTCGAGGGCGGCATCACCGTCCACACTCATCTGCGGATGGACGGCTCCTGGCGGATCTGGCCGGCCAGCCCGCACGCCCCGCGCGATCACCGGGTCCGCCTCGTGCTCGCGAACGACGCCTGGCAGGCGGTCGGCTACCTGCTCGGCGTGGTCGAGGTGCTGCCCACCGCCCGCGAGGAGCGAGTACTCGGCCACCTGGGCCCTGACCTGCTCGGCCCCGACTGGGATGCGGCCGAGGCGGTCCGCAGGCTGCGCGCCGTACCCGACCGGCCCGTCGGGGAGGCCCTGCTTGACCAGGCCAACCTGGCCGGCATCGGGAACCTGTACAAGGCGGAGGTGCTGTTCCTGCGCGGCCTCAGCCCGTGGCGCCCGGTCGGCTCGATCGACGATCTCGAGGCGGTCGTCGAGCTGGCCCGGCGCCTGCTGGAGGCGAACAAGGAGCATGCCGGGCAGGTGACGACCGGCAATGCGGCGCGCGGCCAGGAGACCTGGGTCTACGGCCGGGCCGCGCGGGCCTGCCGGCGGTGCGGAACTGCGGTGCAGGCCGACGGCTACGCAAGCCGCGGTACCCGCTCGCAGGAAAGGGTGACGTTCTGGTGCCCGTCGTGTCAGCCCGGCCTGGGCAGCCGATGATCCCCGACCGGTGCGCGAGCTTCATCGCGGCCCACAGCGCGCTGCGGCCGGTACCGGAGGTTCCCGAGATCAGCCTGCATGCGGCCGATGACGCCTTCAGCCTCTGGGAGGCGGTGGAGCGGGAAACCGGCCGGTCCGACGAGCCGCCGCCGTTCTGGGCGTTCGCCTGGCCAGGCGGCCAGGCCCTCGCGCGCTTCATTCTCGACCACCCCGGGCGGGTCGCCGGGCGCCGGGTCCTGGACCTCGGCTCGGGTTCCGGCCTCACCGCGATCGCGTGCGCCCTGGCCGGCGCCTCGGCTGTGCTGGCGAGCGAGCTTGACCCGCTCGCCGTCGCCGCGATCGGGCTGAACGCCACGGCGAACGACGTGTCGATCGCCGTCACCGGCGACGTGCTCGGCGGCACTGGCGAGGACGCTCAGGTCGTGCTGGCCGCGGACATCTGGTACGAGCGGCGGCTGGCGCAGCGGGCCCTCGGCCTGCTGCAGCGAGCCCGTGCCCGCGGCGCCGACGTGCTGATCGGTGACATCGGTCGGGCCTTCCTGCCGCGGCCACTGATGCACGAGCTCGCCGCTTATGACGTCCCGGTCATCGCCGAGCTGGAGGACGCCGCCGTCAAGCGGGTCCTCATCCTCACCCTGCGCTGAGCACTCTTCACCGCACCGCCGGACCTACCTGGCCTTCTCGTCGTGGTCAGGTCATCCCCCGGCACCCCGGGGGAATCCGGAGTGCCGGGGTCCGCAGTGCGATGCGGGACGTGCCTAGGCGTCGCGCCGCAGGAAGACGACCAGGCCGGCGATCACCGCGACGGCCGCGTAGGCGCAGAACACCGCGAACCCGATCCAGGGTGAGAACGGGTTCAGCCCGTTGGCCTGGTGCTCCCAGATCGCCGAGCCCGCGTTGAACGGGATCCACTTGTCGATGTCAGCCTGACCGAACCAGCCGCTCGGAGGACCGGGCAGGAACTGGCTGAGGATCCACAGCACGAACATGATGCCGATCCCGGCCGCGATCGCCCCGGCCGTGTGCCTGAGCATCGCGCCGAGGCCGTACGACAGGAGGCCGCAGACCGCGAGGAACAGCCCGCCGCCGATCACCGTGCGCAGCACCTCCGGCTGCCCGAGGTTGGTGCTGACGTGCTGGCTGGACAGGATCGCCTGGCCGACGAAGAAGGCCAGGAAGCTGGTGACCAGCCCGGTGACCAGGGCGACCGCGCCGAAGACGACCCCCTTGGCGGCGAACACGGTGCCCCGGCGCGGCATCGCGGTCAGCGACGTCCTGATCATGCCGGTCGAGTACTCCGAGGTGATCGTCAGCGCGCCGAGCACGATAATGATCAGCTGCCCGATGAGCAGCCCGAACAGGCTGATGCTCGCGGCCGAGCGGTGGATCTCGGCGGCCACCGCGGCCGCCACCCCGGGCGGCACGTGCGCGCCGCGGAAGTTCCGGCCGGTATCGAGGTGGGTCAGCCGCTGGGTCTGGCCCCAGCTGAACAGCGCGCCGATACCGACGCAGGCCAGCACGAGCGCCAGCAGCGTCCAGTACGTCGAGCGCACCGACCGGATCTTGGTGAACTCCGAGCTGACGGTGCCCAGGAATCCTGCCCGGCCAGCAGGCTGGCGGGCCAGCTTCCCGCCGACCAGCGCCTCGTGAGTAGCTGTCGTCGCCATCTCAGGCCACCTCTCCCGCGTGGGCGGTCTCGCGGCCGGCGCCAGCCGGCAGGCCAGCGTGGAACTCGACGCTGGACGCGGTCAGCTCCATGAAGGCCTGCTCGAGCGAGGCGTGCGCGGCGGCGAGCTCGTGCAGCCGGATGCCGTTCTCGAACGCCAGGTCGCCGACCTGAGTCGCGGTCAGGCCGAGCAGCACCAGCGCACCACCGGCGTCGTCGCGCACGGTAGCTCCGGCCGCCGACGCGAGCGCCTCAAGCTCGTCGCGCTGTGGCGTCCTGACCCTGACCGACTGCTGCGAATTGGCCGCGATGAACTCAGCCGTCGTGCAGTCCGAGATCAGCTTGCCGCGGCCGATGACGATCAGGTGGTCAGCCGTGTTCTCCATCTCCGACATCAGGTGGCTGGAGACGAACACCGTGCGGCCCTCGGAGGCGAGCGCCTTCATCAGGTTGCGGATCCACAGGATGCCTTCCGGGTCGAGCCCGTTGACCGGCTCGTCGAACATCAAGATCTTCGGATCGCCGAGCAGGGCGGAGGCGATACCCAGCCGCTGCCCCATGCCGAGCGAGAATCCCTTCGACCGCTTCCGCGCGACCTCGCTCAGGCCCACGAGCTCCAGGACCTCGCCGATCCGCCGCTTCGGCAGATTATTGGTCTGCGCGACGCAGAGCAGGTGGTTGTACGCTGACCGCCCGCCGTGCACGGCCTTGGCGTCGAGCAGCGCTCCCACCTCGCGCATCGGCCAGGCCAGCTGGCCGAACGGCCTGCCGTCCACGGTGACCGTCCCGCTGGTCGGCCGGTCGAGCCCGAGGATCAGGCGCATCGTGGTCGTCTTGCCGGCGCCATTCGGTCCGAGAAAGCCGGTGATCCGGCCTGGCGCGACCGTGAACGACAAGTTATCGACGGCGAGCGTATCGCCGTATCGCTTAGTGAGGCCTCGTGCCTCGATCATGTTCCGATCCTTCCTGCCGGCCATGACCGTACGTCCGGCCAGCACGATGACGTGAATCCCCTTATCCGCGCGCCGCATCGGCCGGGCAGCGGGAACCCGGTGACCAGTCTGGCCCGATACGCGGCCGGCCGCGTCGCCCTCAGGTCTGACTCTGCCTCAGCCCCGAGGCTGACTTCGCCCCCCAGGTTCAGGACGCCGAGCCGCTGCGGCTCGCCGGCGGCTGACAGCCGCCGTCACCTGGCTGGCCGGCCCAGCGCCTTGAGCGCGGGCTCGACCTGGTCGGGCGTCACCTGCTCGCCCGACCAGGCCGCCGCGCACAGGGCGCGCAGCCCGTCGATCCAGGCACCATGCCCGTCCAGCTCGACCGGTCCCCGGCCGTCTGGCCGGCGCGCCTCCCAGCCGCCGCACCGGAACCCGCCAGGCCCGTTGCCGGCCCAGCGTCGCCCGTGTGAACGCCGCGGCCGCCGCGCGGGCCGATCTCCGGCTGCGGCTCGAGGAGGCCGCCGAGGTCGGCGGCGAGGTAGGTGGGCCGCCGGCTGGACGGCGCCAGCACGGCATCCTGCGGCGTACTGACTCCGGTCAGAACGAGCATGCTGTCCGCACCGCCGCGTACCGCCCCCTCGATGTCGGTGTCGAGCCGGTCGCCGACGACGAGCGGGCGCTTCGCCCCCGTTCGCGTCATCGCCTCGGCGTGCAGCGGCGTCTCCGGCTTGCCCGCCACCACGGGATGCGTTCCGGTCGCCGTGACGATCACCTGGACCAGCGAGCCGTTGCCCGGCTGCGGGCCACGCGGCGTGGGCAGCGTGGCGTCGGTATTCGTCGCCACGAACAACGCGCCGTCCCTGACCGCGACCCCCGCCTCCGCGAGCAGCCCGTAGTTCATGTCCGGCACGAAGCCCTGGACGACGGCGACCGGCCGGTCCGCCGCCACCGACACCGGCCGCAGGCCGCGCTCCCGCAGGGCGAGCCGCAGCGCGATCGCGCCCGCGACCAGGACCGGCGACCCGGCCGGGAACCGGTTCGCGATCAGGGTCGCGGCCGCCTGAGCGGAGGTCACCACGTCCGCGGAGCGGGCCGCGACGCCCAGCCTGGTCAGCTGCTCGGCGACCGCAGACGGCGACCTGGACGCATTATTCGTGACGAACGCGAGCCGCAGGCCGGCCTCGCGTGCGGCTGCCAGCGCCTGCACCGCGCCGGGGATCGCCTCCGGGCCGCTGTAGACGACACCGTCCAGGTCGAGCAGCCCGACGTCGTACTCCGTGGCCGGCGGACGCGGGCCTGCCTCGAGCAGGGCGGTGGCCGCGGCGTCCGCCGCGGGCACCGTCCCGGTGAGCGGGCGCATGTCGTTTCCCATAAGTCCTATTCTTTGCCATCAACAAGGCTCCGGGCGCGCAGTGTCGCACGCACGCTGCGAAGTGCGTCGGTGTAATGCCGCAAATCGGGACGCATCGCTGCCGCCAGCGCCAGGTGCTCAGCCGCTGCGCCGTGATCTCCGGTCCTGGCCAGCGCCAGGCCCAGCCCGAACTGGGCATAGTCGTCACTCGGGCTGGCATCGACAATCCGCCGGAAGCTGCCCGCCGCCGCCTCGTAGCGCCTCGTGTCGAACTGCGCCCGCCCGAGCGCCTCAAGGATGCTGCGCGAGTTGGGCTCGGCCGCGGCAGCGCGCTCGAGCAGCTGCGCCGCGGCCGCCGCGCTGCCGCGCTTGAGCAGGTCGAGGCCACGCCGGTAAAGGGTGTAAATATCCTCTTGGCCAGATCTCGGCGCGTCGGCCGAGCCAGGCTTTTCGCCGGAACGGGAATCCCTACCGCCTGAAGATCCTTCTGACATATGTGCAGATCCCTCCGTCGTCTTCAGCGCCGGCTGGCCAGTTCCCCGCCGAACTGGAGCTGGCGCCTTTTCGCGGCGTCCGTTACGTGCCGGACCGGGTGAGCGGGCTCGCCGAGGTCACATCTCCACCGTACGACGTCATCTTCAGAGATAAAGAGGACCAGTTGATGGCGGCGGATCCGCACAATGTGGTCCGCCTGATCCTGCCGCGGCCGGTACCCGGCCGACCCGGCGAGGAGTACCGCCACGCGGCGGAGTCGCTGCGGCAGTGGCAGGACGAGCACATCCTGGTCACCGACCCGGCTGCCGCGCTGTATGTCTACGAGCAGGCCTCGGGGTGTGATGACCAGCCGGAGTGGGTGCAGCGCGGACTGATCGGGGCGATCCGGCTGGTACCGCCCGAGGCCGGCATCGTGCTGCCGCACGAGGACGTGTCGGCCGGGCCGGTGGCCGGGCGTCTCGCGCTGATGGAGGCCACGCAGGCCAACCTCGAGCCGATCTTCCTGCTCTACGACGGCCACGCCGCGCCAGGGGCGGCGGCGCGGATGGTCGCCGAGACCGCAGCCCGCGAGCCGCTGATCGACACGTGCACGCCCGACGGGCTGCGGCACCGGCTGTGGGCCATTACCGATCCCGGTGATCTCGATGCGATCGCCGCCGACCTGCGGCCGCGCCAGGCGCTGATCGCCGACGGGCACCACCGTTACGCCGCCTACCGGCAGTTGCAGGCGCGCCGCCACCAGGCCGGGTGCGGGTCAGGGCCGTGGGACTACGGGCTCGCGCTGCTGGTCGACTCGGCCAGCTACCCGCCGCAGATCGGGGCAATCCACCGGGTCATCCCCGGGCTCGCCGTCCAGCATGCCGTCAAGCTGGCCGCTCCGGCGTTCACCGTGCGACGCGTGCCGGGGCTGCCGAACGAGCTTCCCGCGGCCCTGTCCGCGCTGGAGGAAGCCAGCGCCGACTCCCCCGCGTTCGTGCTGGCCGGGGACGAGCAGGCGTACCTGATCAGTCATCCCGATCCGGGCCAGGTCGCGGCGGCGATGCCAGCCGACCGGTCGGCCCCGTGGCGGGCGCTGCCGGCGGCCGTACTGCAGGAACTGCTGATTACCCGGCTCTGGGATCTCACCGACGACGACGACACGGTGCGGGTCGTGCACCACGACGCGAACGCCGCGGTGCGGTCCGCGCAGGCGGCCGGCGGAACGGCGGTGCTGTGCAGCCCGATGTCACCGAGCGAGGTCTACGCCGTCGCGGCGCGCGGCGAGAAGGTGCCGCGCAAGTCGACATCTTTCGCTCCTAAGCCGCGTACCGGCCTGGTGCTGAGGTCGTTCGCTCAGGGCTGAATCCGGCTGCGCGGCTCCCGCGCCCCGGCTCAGGGCGACCACCTGGAACGATAGCCACATGGACGACGACGCGCGCACAGCGCCCGAATCCGTTAAAGGCGATGTTATTACCGCTCTCGGGCACGAGGTCTATCAGATCGACACTCAGATGGCCGGGTACCACGGCATTACGGCCGGATACCTGATCAGATCCGATCGCCCGTGCCTGGTCGAGACGGGCACGGCGCCGTCGGCCCCGGTGGTCAGGGACGCACTCGCCGCGCTCGGCGTCGGCGCGGCCGATCTGGCCACCGTCGTGGTCACGCACATTCACCTCGACCACGCCGGCGGCGTCGGCGATATCGCCGGAATGTTCCCCGGCGCCGAGGTCGTCGTGCACGAACTTGGCGCCCGGCACCTGGCGGACCCGTCCCGGCTGATGGCCAGCGCCCGGATGGTCTACGGAGACGAGCTTGACGCCCTGTTCGGTGCGCTCGCGCCGACGCCCGCTGACCGGATCAGGACCGTCGAGCGGACGGGTACCGTCGATCTCGGCGACGGCCGGCGGCTGGAGAGTCACTACTCGCCGGGGCACGCCAAGCATCATGTCGGCCTGGTCGACTCGGTGAGCGGGGACCTGTATGTGGGGGATGCGGCCGGGATCTACATTCCGGAGACTGGCGACCAGCGGCCGGCCACCCCGCCGCCTGACTTCGATCTCGGCATCGCGCTCGAATCGCTCGCGATGTTCGCCGCGCTGCAGCCCGCCCGGCTGCTGTTCAGCCACTACGGCCCGGTGAGTGCCGTCGCCGAGGCGCTCGACCGGTCGGCCGAGGAGATCAGGCTCTGGGTCGAGGAGACCAGGCGGGCCCGGCGGAGGGGCCTGGATCTCGACCACGCGGTGGCCATGGTGGCCGAGCGGACCAGGCAGCGGTACGCGGTACTCGCGCCGGGCGCCGATCCCGAGCTCGCGGCCAAGTACAACCGGATCGCGGGCGCCCCGTCGAACGTGTCGGGCATCATGCACTGGCTGGACAAGACCGGCGATCCCGGCTGACCGACGCCCGGCGCCCGCCCCCGCCGTCAGCGGGCTGTCCCCGGCCCGGGCCCTACGGCGCGAGCCGTTTCTCCATGAAGACGCGACGGTAGCCGTCCTCGGTATGGCGGCCAGTCTCGCGGAAGCCGAGCCGGGCATAGATGGCGAGATTCTCGGTCATGACCTCGTTCGTATAAAGGCTGAGACGGCCTAGTCCGAGCGAAATGGCGCGCTGCTCGGCAAACTCCATCAGCCGGCGGCCGATGCCAGTGCCCTGCGCGGCCGGACTGACCGCCACGTTCTCGACGAGCAGGCCGTCGTCCTGGCCGATGAGCACGATGACGCCGACCACCGGCTGGCCGAGAACCCAGATCTGGCCCGCGCCCGCTTCGGCGCGGTAGTCGTTGCGCATAGGCGCTGGCGGCCGGTCCATCCGGTCCAGGTACCGGGCGTAGGCTGCTCGGACTACCTGCCGGATGTCGGGCAGGTCCGACGCGGTGGCCTGCCGCGGAACGAGATCAGCCACGGCGCCCGGACGACCGCCGGTGCCCTCATCCGGACTCATCGCCGGTGACATCTGTGTCGTCCTCGGTACCTGCCGCGGCATTCATGATCTTCGCAGCGAGCTCGTCGGTATCGGCGTCGGCGTCGCGTTCGCGGGCGTTCGCCTGCGCGCCATCCTCGTCCTCGTCCTCGTTCTCGTTCTCGTCTCGTCGTTCTCGTCGAATTCGAGATCGTCGAAGACGAGCATGTCCAGGTCCTCGACACGCTCGGCGGCATCTGTCTCGCCGGCCACATCGGCGGCCGCCGCTTTGCCGAACCAGTAGCGCGCCTCGTCCCCGCGGCCCGCATCGGTCAGCGCATCCGCGTAGGCGTAGAACAGCCTGCCCGAGCCGGGGCGCTGCCGCCCGTCAGTGAGCTCGGGGATCTGCAGGGCAACCACGGCGGCCTCGGGGAAGCCTTGGTCCCGCCGGATGCCGGACTCGACGATCCGCAGCTCGACCTGCGTATCCCGGCCCAGTTCTCTGGTCTCCGGGCTGGTAACCAGGTCGAGCGCCCGGTCAGGCCGGCCCAGGGCCCGCTCGCAGTCGGCCATCAGCGGCAGATAACTGCCCTGGCCCGTCAGCCGCCGCGCCGCGCGCAGTTCCGCGAGCGCCTCGGCCCACTTCTCGGCCTGGTAGGCGGCGATCCCGCAGGTTTCGCGGACGATGCCGACGCGCGCCGCCAGGCGGCGCGCGGCCAGCGCGTACTCGTACCCGCGCTCGGGATCCTCCGCCAGTCCTGCCGCCACGAGGAACCGCGCGACTGCCTCGGCCAGATCGGAGGGCAGCGTCCTCAGCTCGGCGCGGGCAACCGGGTCCAGCTGGTCAGCGGTGATGCCGTCCGGGATGGCCGGAAGCCGCGGCCCCTCGCGATGACCGTCGTCCTGGGCCCTTGACGCGCGGTACCCGTCGCGCTGCGGGCGGTCAGACCGGTACCCGCCATCCCGGCCCCGGGCTCCCTGATAGCCCTCGCGCTGCGGGCCGCCCGGTCGGGTGCCCTGCTCAGAGCCCGACCCCTGATAGCCCCCGCCCGGCGGGCCGCCCGACCGGTAGCTGTCACCCTGGCTCCTGGATCCCTGGTAGCCCTCGCGCTGCGGCCGCCCCGCGCGGGAGCCGCCGTCCAGGCTCCTCGATCCCTGGTAGCCCTCGCGCTGCGGCCGCCCCGCGCGGGAGCCGCCGTCCAGGCTCCTCGATCCCTGGTAGCCCTCGCGCTGCGGCCTGCTCGGCCTTGAACCTTCATCATCGGACCTGGCCCTGCGGTAGCCCTCGCTCGCCTGGCTCCGCTGGCTGCTGTCACTCCGGGATCTGGCCTGGTCCGGCCTGTCGCTGCGCCGGCCATAGCCCGCCTGCGGCGGGCGCCTGGCTGACCCTTCCGCCGGGCGGTAGGAACCGGCGGCTGAACCGCTGCTGTCCGGCCGGTCGTAACGACTTGTCCGCTGCTGGCCACCGTCCCGCGGCCGCGCTGCCGCAGGACGGCCCGCACGGTCCGTGCGTGGCGTCCGAGCACGATCAGGTCGGTCCCCGCCACGGTCAGGTCGGTCGGTCCGCGGCCGCCAGCTCTCAGCTGGCCCCGGCGACCGGCGCCCGGTAGCGCCGCCCCGGCTGTCCGATGACCGCCTGGTGTCCGAGCCGCCTGCCGACGCCTGATCGTCTCTGCGACCGTAACGAGATCCTTCGGCCCGTGCGCCAGTCCCGCGTGGCGTGGCCCCGCGCGAGGGGGTACCTCGCGGCGCCGCACTGCGGGGAGCAGCGCCCCTTGAACCAGCACCGGCCGACCGGCCGTCTCGAGACTGGCCGCGATCACCGGGCGCACTGTCAGTGCTGAAGCTGCCCCCGCCAGTCGACGAGCTGCGTCCGGCGGATGTGCTGCGTCCGGCGGATGCGCTCCGACCGGGCGATGCGCTCCGACCGCGCGCGATGCGCTCCGACCGGGCGATGCGCTCCGAGCACCGGACCAGCCGCGCCCGGCCTCGGTGCCATCTCGGTCGCCGGGCGGCTTGCCACGATCCCAGGCCGGTCCGCCTCCGCGCGGGCTCCGACGATCCGCGCTGGAGTCTTTCTTGGACGGATACCGGCGCCCTGACCCAGTTCCGGCGGGCGCGCGCCTGGCGGCAGCGCCCGGGCCAGAGCCACGGGCGGGACGTGGCGCGTCGCCACCGCCCGAGCCGCCTCGAGCGGCCTGCTCGTCTGAACTCGAGCCGCCATCGCCGGCTGACTCGCCGCGCGACCGGCCCGAGCCGGTCCGGTCAGCACCGGTTCGGGCAGGACCGGTCCGGCCAGAACCGCTCTGGCCAGTACCACCGCGGTCCGGGCTCGTCCGGCCTGAGCCAGTCCGGCCTGAGCTCGTGCGGCCGGAGCTCGTCCGGCCGCTTCCGGCAGCCGGGCGCCCTTCGGCCGAGCGACCGCTCGCCTCACCTGCCACGTCTAATCTCCACCAATCAAGCTCACACTACGTCGACCGTCCAGTCACCCCGCACCAACACCTCGGTGGCGCGGGCTATGCCGGCCTTCGCCCGCTCTGGCGTGGCCCCGAATAACCTCACTCGCCAGGACCCTCGTCCGACCAGCGCCGACGCTCGCACCACTCTGGATCAGCACGCCAAAAAACGCCGAGGGCCATCACCTTGCGGTAACAGCCCTCAGCGGGAAGATGTCCGGCGGCGTCCTACTCTCCCACGCAGTCTCCCACGCAGTACCATCGGCGCTGAAGGGCTTAACTTCCGGGTTCGGAATGGGACCGGGTGTTTCCCCTTCGCTATGGCCACCGAAACTCTATGGAGATGTGAGCCCCCGGCGATCCGAGCCAAAGCTCAGGAATCGCCGGGGCCGACCGCACCTCGGGAACCGCACAGTGGACGCGAAACAAGATCGTAAAGTAGAAGCCAAGCCACTCGGCCTATTAGTACCGGTCAGCTCCACACGTTGCCATGCTTCCACCTCCGGCCTATCAACCCAGTCGTCTAGCTGGGGGCCTTACCAGGTTAACCCTGAGGGAGTCCTAATCTTGAGGCGAGCTTCCCGCTTAGATGCTTTCAGCGGTTATCCCTTCCAAACGTAGCCAACCAGCCGTGCTCCTGGCGGAACAACTGGCACACCAGAGGTTTGTCCGTCCCGGTCCTCTCGTACTAGGGACAGCCCCTCTCAAGACTCCTACGCGCGCAGCGGATAGGGACCGAACTGTCTCACGACGTTCTAAACCCAGCTCGCGTACCGCTTTAATGGGCGAACAGCCCAACCCTTGGGACCTGCTCCGGCCCCAGGATGCGACGAGCCGACATCGAGGTGCCAAACCATCCCGTCGATATGGACTCTTGGGGAAGATCAGCCTGTTATCCCCGGGGTACCTTTTAGCCGTTTAGCGACGGCGCTTCCACATGCCACCGCCGGATCACTAGTCCCAGCTTTCGCTCCTGTTCGACATGTCTGTCTCACAGTCAAGCACCCTTGTGCACTTACACTCGACACCTGATTGCCAACCAGGCTGAGGGTACCTTTGGGCGCCTCCGTTACCTTTTAGGAGGCAACCGCCCCAGTTAAACTACCCACCAGACACTGTCCCTGATCCGGATCACGGACCTAGGTTAGACATCCAGAACGACCAGAGTGGTATTTCACCGTTGACTCCACGAAGACTAGCGTCTTCGCTTCAAAGTCTCCCACCTATCCTACACAAGACGTCCCAAACGCCAATGTCAAGCTGCAGTGAAGGTCCCGGGGTCTTTCCGTCCTGCTGCGCGTAACGAGCATCTTTACTCGTAGTGCAATTTCGCCGGGTCCGTGGTTGAGACAGTGGGAAAGTCGTTACGCCATTCGTGCAGGTCGGAACTTACCCGACAAGGAATTTCGCTACCTTAGGATGGTTATAGTTACCACCGCCGTTTACTGGCGCTTAAGTTCAAAGCTTCGCAACCCGAAGGCCACTAACCTCTCCCCTTAACGTTCCAGCACCGGGCAGGCGTCAGTCCGTATACGTCGTCTTGCGACTTAGCACGGACCTGTGTTTTTAGTAAACAGTCGCTTTCCCCTGGTATCTGCGGCCGCATCCAGCTCAAGGAGCAAGTCCTATCACCAAACACGGCTCCCCTTCTCCCGAAGTTACGGGGACAATTTGCCGAGTTCCTTAACCACGGTTCACCCGATCGCCTTAGTATTCTCTACCTGACCACCTGAGTCGGTTTAGGGTACGGGCCACTCAAGTGCTAACCGCGAGGCTTTTCTTGGCAGCATGGGATTACTCACTTCGCCTAATCGGCTCGGCGTCAGATCTCAGGCTTAATGATGTGCGGATTTGCCTACACATCGCCCTACATCCTTACCCCGGGACGTCCAACACCCGGTAGAGCTACCCTCCTGCGTCACCCCATCGGCTTGCCTACTACCGGTCTGGGCCGCGCTATCCGCGGCTCGTCCCGAAGGATCTGCCACTTCAAACGCTTAGCATCGCCAGATTCAGCATGGGCACACTTGTGCGGGTACGGGAATATAAACCCGTTGTCCATCGACTACGCCTGTCGGCCTCGCCTTAGGTCCCGACTTACCCTGGGCGGATTAGCCTGCCCCAGGAACCCTTGGTCATTCGGCGGAGGGGTTTCTCACCCCTCTTTCGCTACTCATGCCTGCATTCTCACTCGGGTGGCATCCACGGCTGGATCACTCCGCCGCTTCGCTCGCCACCCGACGCTCCCCTACCCATCCGCGCACCTGGACCCGTACCGAAGTACAGGCCTGGCTATCACGCGAATGTCACAGCTTCGGCGGTGTGCTTGAGCCCCGCTACATTGTCGGCGCAGAATCACTTGACCAGTGAGCTATTACGCACTCTTTCAAGGGTGGCTGCTTCTAAGCCAACCTCCTGGTTGTCTCTGCAACTCCACATCCTTTCCCACTTAGCACACGCTTAGGGGCCTTAGCTGGTGATCTGGGTTGTTTCCCTCTCGACTACGGAGCTTATCCCTCGCAGTCTCACTGCCGCGCTCTAACTTACCGGCATTCGGAGTTTGGCTGACTTCAGTAAGCTTGTAGGCCCCCTAGGCCATCCAGTAGCTCTACCT
>CAWFKU010000002.1:0-770000 GCA_963816485.1 uncultured Actinomycetota bacterium | reverse complement strand
GGTCGCCCTCTCAGGCCGGCTACCCGTCGTCGCCTTGGTGAGCCGTTACCTCACCAACAAGCTGATAGGCCGCGAGTCCATCCCTAGCCGATAAATCTTTCCACCACGGTCGAGGCCGACTGTGGTCATATCCGGTATTAATCCCGGTTTCCCGGAGCTATCCCAGAGCTAAGGGCAGGTTGCTCACGTGTTACTCACCCGTTCGCCGCTCGAGTACCCCGAAGGGCCTTTCCGCTCGACTTGCATGTGTTAAGCACGCCGCCAGCGTTCGTCCTGAGCCAGGATCAAACTCTCCATTGGATGTCTAAAGCAGCCAGAAACCAACCCCGGAGGGCAGGTAAGCCGGCTGCAGACTGAAGAGATGCCCCCACGGTTCGGTCAAGACCGAGCCGGTGAGGCGATCTGGCAATTACCGTCTGGGAGCTGCACCTTGCGGTACAGATCCCGTATGACGGGGTATGTGCATGTGCACTGGCTTTTAGCACGCTGTTGAGTTCTCAAGGAGCGGACGCTCACCATCAGGAGTCTCAAAACTCCGTCTGGGGCAACCCTGCTAACTTACCTGCGAGTCAACTGACTGTCAAGTTTGTCAGCGGATTTAGTTTTCAGTTACTCTTGGTCACTTAGCATAACCCACCAGTAGTCAGCCGACTTGGACAGTCGGCAGACTGGGAAGTTGGGGTCTGCGGGCGGCTCCTGCCACCGGGGCCTCACTGGGCCGTCCGGTTCGCATCGGGCCGAAGAGAACATTAGGGAAGCTCGGCGACAGTGTCAAATCGAGGCCCTCGGCGGTCGCCTGGTCGCGGCAGCAGGCCCCTTTTATGACCTCTACGTGGGTTTGTGATCTGCCTGCCGGAGCAGGATCCCGGTCACCGCTGGCCGACTGCAGGCCCGATCCGCCCGATGATCTTCGACGACGTCAGAACCTGGTCGTTTGTCAGTGATATCCGCTGACAGACGACCACGATCATGAACGAGCACACGTCCGCAGGGTGAGCGCAGTGGGCCGGGTGCCGCCCGCCGCCCGGGGCCGCAGCCCTGAGCCGGGTGCCGCCCGCCGCCAGGTGCCGCCCGCCGACGGTGCCGCCCGCCGACGGTGCCGCCCGCGGCCCTGAGCCACGTGCCGCCGCCGCCACGTGCCGCCCGCCGGCGCAGCAGACGGCCACAGCGCGACAGACGGCTACAGCGCGACAGACGGCTACAGCGCGACAGACGGCTACGGGCGGGCTACCTCGATGCCGCCGACGGTTCGCTTTCCTCGCCGCAGCACCAGGAACCGGCCGTGGAGCAGGTCACTGTCCTGTGGCACTGCGCCGACGTCTGCCACCTTGACGTTGTTGAGGTACGCGCCGCCCCCCTCGATGGCGCGCCGGGCCGCTGACTTGGTGGTCACGATCCCCGACTCCACCATGAGATCGGCCACCGTCGCTCCGGTGCGGTCGACGATCGCGTGCGATGCCTCGGCCAGCGCGGCCGCCAGCGTGTCCTCGTCGAGCTCTCGCAGGTCACCCTGGCCGAACAGGGCCCGGCCCGCCGCGGTGGCCCTGGCCGTCTCGTCGGCACCGTGCACGAGCGTGCACAGGTCATCGGCCAGCACGCGCTGAGCTTGCCGTGCCGCAGGACGCTCGGCGATCTCGCGTTCCAGGTCCTCGATCTCCGCCCTGGACCGGAACGTGAAGACCCGCAGCAGCCCCGGCACCTCAGCGTCCGAGCGGTTCAGCCAGAACTGGTGGAACGCGTACGGGCTCATCAGCTCGGGGCTCAGCCAGATCGCGCCGCCCTCGGTCTTGCCGTACTTGGTCCCGTCCGGCTTCGTGATCAGCGGTGTCGCCAGCGCGTGAACCGATTCCCCGGTCACCCGCCGGATCAGGTCGACGCCGGAGACGAGGTTCCCCCACTGATCACTGCCGCCGATCTGCAGCGTGCAGCCGTGCCGGCGGTACAGCTCGAGGAAGTCATTGGCCTGCAGGATCTGGTAGCTGAACTCGGTGTAGCTGATCCCGCCGGCCTCGAGCCTGGCCTTGACGGTCTCCCTGGACAGCATCTGGTTCACCGGGAAGTGCTTGCCGATATCGCGCAGGAAGGCCAGCGCCGACAGGCCCTCGGTCCAGTCCAGGTTGCTGACCATCAGGGCCGACGCCGGGCCGGGCTCGAAGTCGAGGAACCGGCCGACCTGATCGCCGATGTGCTTGACCCATCCGGCGACGACGTCGGGCGGGTTCAGCACCCGCTCGGCCGACTTGCCGCTCGGATCGCCGATCAGGCCGGTCGCGCCGCCGACCAAGCCGATCGGCCGGTGCCCGGCCAGCTGGAGGCGGCGCATGGTGAGCAGCAGCACGAGGTTTCCGACATGCAGGCTCGGCGCGGTCGGGTCGAACCCGCCGTACAAGGTCACCTGCCCGGCACCGAGCGCGCCGCGCAGGTCGTCCAGGTCCGTCGAGACAGCGATCAGGCCGCGCCAGGCCAGGTCGTCAATGATGTCGGTCACCGGTGCATACTCCCATCTCGCGGCCCAGCGGTCACCTTCGATTTCGCCGCTGCCGGCCCGGATCCATGATCACGGAAGCCTGTCGGTGCCCGCGCCGGACACGTTTCCGTGATCATGGACCGCCGCGGCGGCACGGCGGCGGGGAGTGTACGGCCGGTAGGCCGACACCGCCGGCTCGCCGGCCACCCAGAACCGCCACTGAACCTCGGCACCGTTGCGAACCCCTACTCTCGGGCCGTGGCCGATCGACGCCGCGGGCAGGCCCGCGAATCCGGCCGGGATCAGCAGCCGCAGCGGGCTTGCTGGATCGCACACGTCGGCCCCGTTCTGCGCCCGGCCGATGGCCAGCGCCTGGCACAGGCGGGCCGGGCCGCTGGCGAGTTCCCGCTCGGCCACTGCCCGCCCGCCGCCGCTGGCAGCGCCAGCACCGGACCCGGCGCCGCCGGGCGCATCGCCGGGCGCCCGCGCCGTGCCGCGCTGGCCAGCCAGCCTCCTGGCCGCGGCCAGGCCCGCTCCCCCGACGACCCGGCCCGCCCGGAGCAGGACCGCCGCCGGCTCGCCGGCCGGCTGGCAGACCAGGTTGACGCAGAAATGCATGCCGTAGGTGAAGTACACGTACGCGTGCCCTGGTTCGCCGTACATCACGGCGTTCCTGGCTGTCTGCCCGCGGAACGCGTGCGACGCCGGATCCGACTCGCCGCGGTACGCCTCGACCTCGACGATCTCGGCGGCAACCAGCCCCTCGCCGGTCTCGTGCACCAGCACGCAGCCGAGCAGCGCGGGCGCGACCGTCAGCACCGGCCGATCAAAGAACGCTCGTCGCGCGGCCGGAGACGGGCCGGAACCGGGCTTCATCCCTCGGCGGCCCAGGCCGCGCCCGCGGAGACTGTCTGCCGCAGCGCGGCGAGCTGATCGGCGACCCGGCCGGGCGCCGTGCCGCCGACGCTGTCCCGGGCGGCGATCGCACCGGCGACGGACAGCACCGACCTGACCTCCGGCGTCAGGTGCGGCGACACCTTCTGCAGATCCTCGTCGCTGACGTCCCCCAGCTCACAGTCGTTGACCTGGCACCAGACGACCAGGTGCCCGACCGCCTCGTGTGCCTCCCGGAACGGCACGCCCCGACGGACGAGCAGCTCAGCAACGTCGGTGGCGAGCGCGTGGCCCGCGGCAGCCCCGGTCGCGAGCCGTTGCGAGTGAAAGCGCATGGAACTGACCAGACCGGCCATGGCCGGGAGCACCAGCAGCAGCGTGTCCACGGCGTCGAAGACTGGTTCCTTGTCTTCCTGCAGGTCCCGGTTGTAGGTCAGCGGCAGGCCTTTCAGGACGGTGAGCAGCCCGGCGAGCCCGCCGATCAGGCGGCCCGCCTTGCCGCGGGCGAGCTCGGCGACGTCCGCGTTCTTCTTCTGCGGCATGATCGACGATCCGGTCGCGTAGGCGTCGTCGATCTCGGCCCAGCCGAACTCGTGCGACGTCCAGAGCACGACCTCCTCGCCCAGCCGGGACAGGTGCACTCCGGCCAGCGCTGCCGCGAAGCAGAACTCCGCCGCGAAGTCCCGGTCGGCCACCGCGTCCATCGAGTTGGCCGCGGGCGCGTCGAAACCGAGCTCGGCCGCGACCGCCGCCGGGTCGAGCGGCAGCGAGGATCCAGCCAGGGCACCCGACCCGAGCGGGCAGATCGCGGCCCGCTTGTCCCAGTCCCGCAGCCGCGCGATGTCCCTGGCCAGCGCCTGCACGTGCGCCAGCAGCTGGTGCGCGAGCAGCACGGGCTGCGCGTGCTGCAGGTGAGTCATGCCCGGGGCCGGTGTCTGCTCCGCGAGATGCCGCTCCGCCTGCCCCATCAGCGCGGTCTGCAGCTCGGCCAGCCGCGCGGCGACTCGCCTGGCCTGGTCGCGCAGGTACAGCCGCAGGTCGGTGGCGACCTGGTCGTTCCGGCTCCGGCCGGCGCGCAGCTTGCCGCCGAGCGAGCCGACCCGCTCGAGCAGGCCGCGCTCCAGGGCAGTGTGCACGTCCTCGTCGGCCGCCGACGGCCGGAACGCGCCCGTCTGGCAGTCCCGGCTCAGCTCGTCGATCGCCGCGAGCAGCCGGGCGACCTCGCCGTCGTCGAGCAGCCCGGCACGGTGCAGCACCCGCGCATGGGCGCCGGACGCGAGCAGGTCATAGCGCGCCAGCCGCCAGTCGAACTGCACGCTCATCGAGAGCCGGGCTAGCGCATCAGCCGGCCCCGACTCGAACCTGCCGCCCCACAGCCGCACCGCAGGCATTCCCGGCTCGCCGCTCACAACCCCTCCCGCAGTCTGTGCTTCCGTTCACCCGACAAGCTATAGGCAGAACAATTCGCTCGCCCGACTCCCCGGCACGAAACCGGGGCCGCCCAGCTGGTTTTCGTTCTGCGGCCATGCCCACCGCGAGCCGGCCTGCGGGATTTCGGACTCACCCGGCAAGCCGTTCAGGCGGCCGGGCGAGTTCCGATCCCGCGGGCGTTCAACTTCGGATCAGGTCTTAGACGCGCTCGGCCTTCCGATCCCGCTCGGCCGCAACCTTCGTCGGCAGTCCCCACAGCTCGACGAACCCCTTCGCCAGCGACTGGTCGAACACGTCGCCCGTGTCGTAGGTCGCGAGCCCGTAGTCATACAGCGCCGCCGGGCTCCGCCGGCCGGTCACGACCGCCGAGCCGGCCTGCAGCCGCACCCGCACATCACCGGTCACGTGCTTCGACGCCTCGGTCATGAACGCCTCGAGCGAGCGATGCAGCGGCGAGAACCACAGTCCGTCATAGGTGAGCTCGGTCCAGCGCTGGCCAGCCATCCGCTTGAACCTGGCCAGGTCGCGCTCCAGGCACACGTTCTCCAGCTCGGCGTGCGCGGCGAGCAGCGTCATCGCCGCGGGCGCCTCGTAGATCTCGCGGCTCTTGATCCCGACCAGGCGGTCTTCGACCAGGTCGATCCGGCCGATCCCGTGCGCGCCGGCCAGCGCGTTCAGCTCGGTGATGATCTCCAGCGGCGACAGCGGCCGCCCCCCAATCGCCACGGGCAGGCCATCAGCGAAGCTGATCGTGACCTCCTCGGCCGGCTTGCCCGCTGCCGGGTCGTCGGTGTAGCCGTAGACGTCGTCATGCGGCGCTTCCCAGATGTCCTCCAAGTGCCCGGTCTCGCAGCTCCGGCCCCAGACGTTCTGGTCGATCGAGTACGGGGACCTGGCGGTGACGTCGATCGGCAGCCCCTTCGCGGCCGCGAACTCGATCGCCTTGTCCCTGGTCATGCCCGAGTCACGGACCGGAGCGATGGATTTCACGTCCGGCGCGAGCGCCGCCAGCCCGACCTCGAACCTGACCTGGTCGTTGCCCTTGCCCGTGCAGCCATGAGCGACGACGCTGGCGCCGAACTCGTTCGCCACCCTGGCCAGGTGGGCCACGATCAGCGGCCTCGACAGCGCGGAGACGAGCGGGTACCGGTCCATGTACAGGGCGCCGGCCCGCAGCGCGGGCATGCAGTAGTCCGCCGCGAACTCGGCCCGCGCGTCGACGACGACGGCCTCGGCCGCTCCGCAGGCCAGGGCCCGGGCCCTGATGGTCTCCAGGTCCTCGCCGCCCTGGCCGACGTCAATGGCGAGCGCTATCACCTCGGCGCCGCTCTGCTCGGCGATCCAGCCGATCGCCACCGACGTGTCGAGGCCTCCTGAATAGGCCAGCACGACTCGCTGTGTCACAACTCCTCCTTAGTCCTGCGTCCCCGTGGTTGATGGGCCCGTGGTTGATGAGCCCGTAGTCTGGGTGGTCCGCGGCTCGGCCCGGCCGCGCCGCTCGGCGAGCCGCAGCAGCAGGGCCGCGAGCTCGTCACCGCCGGCCGGGTCACGCGCCACGGCCAGCACGGTGTCATCGCCGGCCACGGTTCCGAGCACCGCGTGCATGGCGGTTCTGTCGATCATCGAGGCCATCAGCTGAGCGGCGCCCGGCGGCGTGCGGAGCACGACCAGGTTGCCGCTGGCCTCGGCTGACAGCAGCAGGTCGCCCGCCACCTTCGCCAGGGCCGCGGCCGCCGCCGTGGGCGTGCCAGCGGCGAACCCGGCCAGGCCGGCGACGGCCGCGGCGGCCTGGCGGAAGACCACGTCGTCGACGTCACCGACCGGAGTGTCGGCCGGGTCGGGCGGCAGCGCGTAGACCAGCGCGCCGCCGGGCCCGCGCAGCCGCACCGCGCCAAGCTCGTCGAGGTCGCGGGACAGGGTTGCCTGGGTCACCTTGACGCCGAGCACGGCCAGTCGGTCGGCGAGTTCCTCCTGCGACCGCACCGGCTCGCCGGGCTGGCTGAGGATCGCGGCGATCTTCGCGTGCCTGGCCGCCTTGGTCGCCGGGCTGATCCGGTCGGCCCCGGTCCGGTCAGCCGCGCCCCGGTCAGCACTGCCCCGGTCGGCACTCGCGGTCAGCGGGCGGGTCACTCGTCCTCCTGCAGCAGCCAGGTCAGCAGCGCCTTCTGCGCGTGCAGCCGGTTCTCGGCCTCGTCCCACGCCAGGCTGGCCGGGCCGTCGAGCACGCCGCTGGTGATCTCCGCGCCGCGGTGCGCCGGCAGGCAGTGCAGGACCCGGCAGCCGGGCGCCGCCAGCGCCAGCTTGCCCTCGTCCAGCCGGTACGGCGTCATCGCGGCGATCCGCTCGTCCTCCTGGCCCTCCTGGCCCATGGAGGTCCAGACATCGGTAGCCAGCACGTTCGCGTCCGCGCAGCCCGCGGCCGGGTCGGCGCAGACGCCGGCCGACCCGCCCGTCTGTGCGGCGATGGCCTGGGCTCGCGCCAGCACGTCCGGCAGCGGCCAGAACGGCTCGGGCGCCACGATCCGCACGTGCAGGCCGGCCGTCGCTCCGCCGAGCAGGTACGAGTGGGCCAGGTTGCTGCTCCCGTCGCCGAGGAAGCTCAGTCGCAGCCCCGCCAGCTCGCCCAGGGCCTCGCTGACGGTCTGCAGATCGGCGAGGATCTGGCACGGGTGGAACTCGTTCGTCAGCGCGTTGATCACGGGGACGGCACTGGCCGCGGCGAACTCCTCGAGCCGGTCCTGGCCGAAGGTGCGCCAGGCCACCGCGGCGACCTGCCTGCTAAGCACCCGTGCGGTATCGCCGATCGACTCGCCGCGTGACTGGTGCGTCGAGGCCGTGTCGATGACGAGCGGGCTCCCGCCCAGCTCGGCAATGCCGACCGCGAACGAGACCCTGGTCCGCAGGGAGGCCTTGTCGAGCAGCAGCGCCACGCTGCGCGGGCCGGTCAGCGGCCTCCAGCGGTACCTGTCCGCCTTCATCGACGCGGCCAGCCGCAGGATCTCGCCCTGCTCGGCGGGCGTGAGGTCGTCGTCCCGCAGGAAGTGCCTGACCGGAGCCCCGTTGCGCGGCCCGGCCTGGTGGACCGCGGCGCCGCGGTCCGGCAGCCCGACCAGCCCGCTGGCTGGTGCTCCCATCACGCCCCCGACCCGGCCAGCGCGGCGGCCTGCGCGAGGATCCCCGGCAGCGCGTCGGTGAAGGACCTGGCCTGGTCCTCGCTGAGCACGAGCGGCGGAGCGAGCCTGATCGCGTCCGGCTGGACCGCGTTGACCAGGAACCCGGTCTGCCGCGCCGCGGTCTCGACCGAGGCGGCAACCGGCGCGGTCAGGGCGATGGCGAGCCAGAGGCCGCTGCCGCGGACGCCGGCGACCAGCGGGTGCCCGGTGGCCGCGATTCCGGCCGACAGTGCGGCGCCGACCTGCGCGACGTGAGTGAGCAGGCCGTCGCGCTCAATCGTGTCGAGCACCGCGAGCGCGGCCGCGCACGCGATCGGGTTGCCGCCGAAGGTGCTGCCGTGGTCACCGCGGCTGAACCCGGACCCGGCCGCCCCGATGCCGATGCACGCGCCGATCGGCAGCCCGCCGCCAAGTCCCTTGGCCAGCGTGATGACGTCGGGCAGGATCCCTTCGGCCTGGCAGGCGAACCACGCTCCGGTGCGCCCGATCCCGCTCTGGATCTCGTCCAGCACGAGCAGCGCGCCGCTCGCGTCACATGCCGCCCGCGCCGCCTTCAGGTAACCGGCCGGCGCCGGCACGACCCCGCCCTCCCCGAGGCACGGCTCTAGGAAGACGCCCGCGCAGTCCGGTCCGATCGCGGCGGCCAGCGCATCGGCGTCGCCGTAGGGAACAAACCGAACGTCAACCCCGAAGGGCGCAAACGGTTCCCTGATCGAGCTCTTTCCGGTCAGGCTGAGCGATCCCATCGTCCGTCCATGGAATCCGCCCTCGGCGGCGACGAACACCGGCCGGCTGGCGCCCTGCATGCGGCGGACCAGCTTGACCGCGGCCTCGTTAGCCTCGGTGCCCGAGTTCGCGAAGAACACCCGGCCGTCCGCGCCGAGCAGGCTGAGCAGCCGTTCGGCCAGCGCCACCTGACCCTCGTGCAGGTACAGGTTCGAGATGTGCGCGAGCTGGCCGGCCTGCTCGCTGACCGCCGCGACCAGCGCCGGGTGCGCGTGGCCCAGCGCGCTGACCGCGATCCCGCCGAGCAGGTCGAGATAGGAGTTGCCGTCCACGTCCCAGACCACGCAGCCCTCGCCGCGGGCCAGGGCGATCGGCGGCGTGCCGTAGTTCGGCATCAGCGCGGCCGCGTAGCGCTCCCTGAGCGAGCCGGTCGCCGGGCCGGTCCCGGTGGCGCCCGTCGCGGTCGTGCCGGTCGCGGTCGTACCGGTCGCTGCTGTCATGCTGCCCTCTGCTCTCCGTCCGGCACGACCATCGTGCCGATCCCCGAGTCGGTGAAAATCTCCAGCAGGACGGCGTGCGGCAGCCGCCCGTCGAGCACGTGTGCCTGCGGCACGCCGCCGCGGACGGCGGTCAGGCAGGCCTCCATCTTCGGGATCATGCCGTCGCTCAGCTGCGGGACCATCGCCGCCAGCTCGCTCACGGTCAGCTCGCTGATGACCTGCGGCGGCCGGCCGCCCGCGGCCGAGGAGGCACCGTTCGGGCCGCCGGGCTCGGCCCCGGCGGCCGACGAGCCCGGCCAGTTCGCGTACAGGCCGGCCACGTCGGTCAGCATCACCAGCTTGACCGCGCCGAGCGCCACGGCCAGGGCGGCGGCCGCCGTGTCGGCGTTGACATTGAGCACCTCGCCCGAGTCGGTGCGCGCCACCGTCGAGAGCACGGGGATCCGGCCGTCGGCGATCAGCGCGCTCACCGCTCCAGGGTTCACCGACTCGACCTCGCCGACATGGCCGATGTCGACGATCTCGCCGTCGTCGGTGGTGGCCACGACCCGCCGGGCGGTCAGCAGGTGCGCGTCCTCGCCCGACATCCCGACCGCGAACGGCCCGTGCCGGTTGATCAGTCCGACGACGTCCCTGTTCACCTGGCCGGTCAGCACCATCCTGACCACTTCCATGGCCTCCGGCGTGGTGACCCGCAGCCCGGCCCTGAACGTCGACTCCATGCCCAGCCGGTCCAGGTGCGCGTTGATCTGCGGCCCCCCGCCGTGCACGACGACCGGGCGGAGGCCGGCGTACCGCAGAAATACGACGTCCTGCGCGAACGCGATCCGCAACGCCTCGTCGGTCATGGCATGGCCGCCGTACTTGATCACGACAACCTGGCCGTGGAACCGCTCCAGCCACGGCAGCGCCTCGATCAGCGTGGCCGCCTTGGCGAGCGCGCCAGCATGCTCATGCTCGGCTGTTCCGGGAAGCCGACCCCCCGCACCCCCCCGCTCGGCAGTCCCGGAGGGCCGACCCCCCGCGACCTCCTGCTCGGCGATCATGTCGAGTACGCCGAGTTCTCGTGTACGTAGGCCGCGGTCAGGTCGGTAGTCAGGACCGTGGCCGTAGCGTGGCCTGCCGACAGGTCGACCGTCACGGTCACGTCCCGCGGCCGCAGGCTAACCGCCGACCGGTCGGTGCCGGGGGCTCCGTTCCGGCAGACCCAGACCCCGTTGATCGCCACGTTGAGCTCGTCCGGCTCGAAGTCGGCGCTGGTCGTGCCGACCGCGGCAAGCACCCGGCCCCAGTTCGGGTCCTCGCCGGCCACGGCGCACTTGAACAGGTTGCACCGGGCGATGGCGCGGCCGACGGCGAGTGCGTCATCCTCGCTGGCCGCCCCGGTCACCTCGATGGTGATCGCCTTGGTCGCACCCTCGGCGTCGAGCATCAGCTGGTGGGCCAGGTCATCGCAGGCGGCCGTCAGCAGCCCGGTGAACTCGGTCAGATCGGGCCGCTGGCCCGAGGCGCCGCTGGCCAGGAGCAGGACGGTGTCGTTGGTCGACATGCAGCCGTCGGAGTCCAGCCGGTCGAAGGTCGTGCGCACCGATCCGCGCAGCGCCTTGTCCAGCTCGCTGGCCGTCAGGTCCGCATCGGTAGTGAGCACGACGATCATGGTCGCGAGCGCCGGCGCCAGCATCGCGGCGCCCTTGGCCATCCCGCCGATCTGGTAGCCGCCGCCCTGGATGGTGCAGGTCTTGGGGACGGTGTCGGTCGTCATGATGGCGGTCGCGGCCGACTGCCCGCCCGCCACCGACGCCGAGGCCGCTGCGGCGTCGATGCCGACCAGCAGCCGGTGCATCGGCAGCCGCTCGCCGATCAGCCCGGTCGAGCAGACCGCGATCTCGCCGGGCGGCACGGAGAGCAGCTTCGCGAGATGCTCCGCCGTCTGGCTGGTGTCGGCGTACCCGTCCGGCCCGGTGCAGGCATTGGCGCCGCCCGAGTTAAGTGCCACCGCCCGGATCTGGCCGCCTGCGAGCGCCTGCTGGCTCCAGCGGACCGGCGCGGCCTTAACCCGGTTCGAGGTGAAGACGCCAGCGGCCGCCGCCGATGGCCCGTCGTTGATCACGACCGCCACGTCAGGGCTGCCCGACGCCTTGATTCCGGCCGCGACTCCTGCCGCGCGGAAACCGAGCGGTCCTGTCACACTCATGGCGCAACTCCGATCGAGGTCAGGCCTGCTGTCTCCGGCAGGCCGAGCATGAGATTGGCGTTCTGGATGGCCTGGCCGGCCGCGCCCTTGCCGAGATTGTCGATCGCGGCCACGACCGTCGCCCGGCCGGTCCGCGGATCCGCACCGGCCTGCAGGTGCACGCCGTTCGAGCCGGCCACCGCGGCGGTGCCCGGCCACCGGCCGTCTGGCAGGACGGTGATAAAAGGCTCGCCGGCGTACGCGTCCGCCAGCGCGGCTCGCAGCGCGGCGGTTCCGGCCAAGCCAGGGCCGGCCGCGGCAATGCCCGCGGCGGCCGGGACCAGCCGGGCCGTGCAGGTGGCGAGAATGCCGCGCGGCATCGGCGCGAGCATCGGCGTGAACGACACGCGAGCCGGGCGTCCGCTGGCCGCCTCGGTCAGCGCCTGCTCGATCTCGGGCGTGTGCCGGTGCGCGCCGCCTGCCTGGTACGCCGAGACCGAGCCCATCACCTCGCTGCCGAGCAGGTCGGCCCGCAGCGACCGGCCGGCGCCAGAGGTTCCCGACGCGGCCACCACGACGACATCGTCAGCGGCCACCAGCCCGGCCGCCACCAGCGGGGCCAGGGCCAGCATCGCCGCCGTCGCGTAGCAGCCAGGTGCGGCCACCCTGCGCGCGCCGCGGATCAGCGGCCGGGCGCCCGGGAGCTCGGGCAGCCCGGTCACCCACCGGCCAGGATGGTCGCCGCCGTAGTGCCTGGCCCAGTCGGCCGGGTCCGCCAGCCGGAAGTCTGGTCCGAGGTCCACGACCGCGACGTCATCGGCTAGGCCGGCCGCGACCGGCGCGGACTGACCACTCGGCAGGGCCAGGAAGACAAGGTCGGCGTCGGCCTCCTTGACCGCGCTGTGCGGCTCGAAGATCAGGTTCGCGAGCGCGGGATGACCGGCCAGGTTGGGGTGCAGATCGGCCACGGTCCTGCCCGCGCTGCTGTCAGCCGTGGCCACCGCCAGCTCGAAGCTGGGATGCCCGCTGACCAGCCGCAGCAGCTCGCCTCCGGCGTACCCGCTCGCGCCGACCACCGCGACCCGCATCGACTTCGACCCCTCACCCAGGACTCTCTCGAATGATTATGCATGATCGTGTTTGTATATGCAAAGACTGGCGAGCTGCCATGGCGGGCTGGCCTAATACCGGGCGAACCGGCGAGTTCGCCGTACGGACTGACGGCGCCAGACGGCATGATGTTGTCGGCGCAGGAAGGAGATGCCATGCAGCCCCGCGGATCGCCGGGCCGGGCCGGAAGGCGGCCGTGCACCAGGACGGGGGGCATTCTCATGCTCGTCCTGCTGCTGACCGCGGCCGCCGGGTGCGGTCATGGCGGCTCGCCGTCGCCCGGCGCGGCGACGGTCACCTCCTGCGGCACCGCGAAGACCGCGGCCGACGTCCCGGTGAAGGTCGAGGTGGCCCGCGGTCACGTGGCGTGCGGCACGGCCAGGGCGATCGAGGCCGACTACGCCCGGGCGATCAGGTCGGGGAAGGCGCCAGGTAACGGTGGCGGCGGCCCGGTCAAGGTCAAGGGATGGACCTGCCAGGGGTTCGCCACGCCGATCGTCTTGCACACCGGCAAGGCATCCAAGTGCGACAGGGACGGCGACGAGATACTCGAGATCCTCCCGCCGCCGCCCTCGCCGTCAGCTTCGTAGCGGCCCGCCCGGCCGGCCCGGCGGGCCCCGGACCCAGCCGGCGACGCGCTAGCCGGCCGCCGAGACGCTGCCGCGCAGCACGGCGCCGGTCAGCTGGCCCGCCGAGGCGACCGCCGCGTCCCTGGCCACCGCCACCTCGTCGTCGGTCAGCGTGCGGTCCGGTGCCCGGAAGCGCAGCGTGTAGGCGAGCGACTTGCGTCCGCGGCCAACCTGCTCGCCGGTGTAGACGTCGAACAGTCGCACATCCTCGAGCAGCAGCTCGCGGCCCGCTGCGGCGGCGCCGGCCACCAGTGCCGCCTGCACCTGCGCCGCCGGCATCGCCTCGTCGACGACCAGCGCGACATCCTGGCTGGCGACGGGGTAGGTCGAGATGACCGGAGCCTGAACCGGAGGCAGATCAGCCGCGGCGCGCTCGATCAGGGACAGGTCGAGCTCGACCGCACAGGTCCTCGGCGGAAGCCGGAACTCGCCGATGACCCTGGGGTGCAGCTCGCCAGCGAAACCGACCGTCACCGGCTCGCCGCCCGCCGTGATGGAGCCTGACTCTGGCTCGATCACGAACTCCGCGCACCGCCCCGGATGCCACGGCGCGCACTGGCCGGCCCGGACCGAGTAGGGCACCCGGCTGGTCCGCAGCACGATATGCGCGGCCTCGATCGCGTCGCGGAAGCTGGCCGGCCTGCCGTCGCCCCACCAGCCCGGCAGTTCCCGGTGGCCGGTCAGCACCAGGCCGACCAGCCGGGGCTGATCGGGCAGCACCCGCTCCAGCTCGGCGATCTCCTCCGGCGTCGGTCCGCGGTCGACCGGCAGAATCGGCGCGATCCGGCTCGCGGCTCCGGCGCCCGGATCACCGCCGGCATCGCCACCGCCCCCGGCATCCTGCTTGCTCCTGGCCACGTTCCCGACCTCGAACAGCGACAGGTCCGCGAATCCGCGCCCGGCGTTGCGCCCGGCCACCCGGAACAGGCCGGGCAGCAGCGTAGTGCGAAGCTGCGGTTCCTCGTCCCTGATCGGGTTGGCCAGCAGGACCGCTCGCCGCCGCGGATCCTCAGGCGGCAGCTGGAGCCGGTCGAAATCGGCCGCCGAGCCGAACGCGCTGCTCGGCACCTCGACGTAACCGCCGCCGGCCAGGGCGCGCGCGATGGCGCCGCGCAGCCGCTGCGCGGCCGTCCTTCCCTTGCCGGCAGTGGCTCGCGGCATCGCGATGCCGACCTTCTCGTAGCCTTCGAGCCTGATGACTTCCTCAGCGAGGTCGTTCGGGTCGGTCAGGTCGGGCCGCCAGGACGGCGGGGTGACGGTCAGCAGGTCGCGGCCGCCGGCCGTGGTCTCGCTCCGGTCACCGAGCTCGACCGTGCAGCCGACCTCCCGCAGCCTGCGCACCACGGTGTTGGTCCCGTAGGGCGTGCCGGCCACCCGGTCGGGATGGTCGGCGGCGATCACGATCGTCACCGGCTCGACCGGCTCGGCCGCGAGCGTGTAACCGGGCACGACGGTTCCGCCCCCCAGCCCGGCCAGCATCGCGGCAGCCTTCGCCGAGGCGCGGAGCGGAAGCTCGTAGTCCACCCCGCGCTCAAACCGTGCCGACGCCTGGCTGAACAGCCGGTGCCTGCGGCTCATCCTGGCCACGCCGGGCGCGCTGAAGTGCGCAGCCTCGATGACCAGGTCGGTGGAGCTCTCGCTGACCTCGGTGGCCAGGCCGCCCATCGTGCCCGCCAGCCCGATCGGGCCGGACGAGTCGGTGATCGCGATGTCGTCGGGATCGAGGGTGCGGACGACGTGATCCAGGGTCTCGAGCCGCTCGCCCTCCCGCGCCCGCCGCACCACGATCGGGCCGTTGAGCGCGGACCGGTCGAAGGCATGCATCGGCTGGCCGAGCTCGAGCATCAGGTAGTTCGTGACGTCGACGGCCAGCGAGACGCTGCGCGTGTCGGCCCGGGCCAGCCTGACCCGCATGGCCAGCGGGGTCGGCCTGGCCGGGTCGACCCCGCGCACCTCGCGCAGCGCGAAGCGGTCGCAGGCGGTCGGGTCGGCAATGCTCGCCGGGTACACCTCGCCGCGGCCGGGATCGGCGACCCAGGCGGGCAGGTCGGCCTCGGCCGGATCGGTGTACGCGACACCGAACGCGCTGGCCAGTTCCCTGGCCATCCCCCTGATCGACAGAGCGTGCCCCTTATCGGGAGTCACGTTGACGTCGAGGACGATGTCGCGCAGCCCGGCGTAACTGACAAAGTCGGCACCGATCGGCGCGTCGGACGGCAGCACCATGATCCCGGTGTGGTCGTCGCCCAGGCCGAGCTCGGCCGCCGAGCAGATCATGCCGTCCGACACCCGGCCGTAGCGCTTGCTGACGCCGATCTCGAAGCCGCCCGGCAGCACCGCGCCCGGCAAGGCCAGCGGCACCAGGTCGCCGACCGCGAAGTTGACCGCGCCGCAGATCACGCTGCGCTCAGCGTCACCCCCCGCGGTGCTGACCCGGGGGGACGACCCCCCGGAACCCCCCGCGGTGCCGGCCCGGGGGGACGACCCCCCGGAACCCCCCGCGGTGCTAACGCGGCAGTACCTGATCGGCTTCTTGTGGCCGGTCAGCTCCTCGATCTCCAGCACGCGCGCGATGACCACGTCGCTGATGTCGTGCCCGACCTGCTCGACGGACTCGATCTCGAGTCCGATCCCGGTCAGCCGCCGCGCGACTTCGCCGACGTCGACCGGCTCGGGCAGCGGCGCGTAGCTGAGCAGCCAGGAAAGCGGGACTAGCATTACGCCTCCATACCGAACGCCGAGCTGAATCTGACGTCGCCCTCGATCGCGTCCCTGATGTCGGTCAGGCCGTTCCTGATCATCAGGGACCGCTCGATGCCGAGGCCGAACGCGAAGCCGCTGTACCGGTCGGGGTCGATGCCGCACGCGACCAGCACGCGCGGGTTGACCATGCCGCAGCCCGCGATCTCGATCCAGCCCTGCGACTTGCAGACGCGGCACGGCGGCGCTGCGGGCTTGGTGGACTCGCCGCGGCAGACATGGCATTCCATCGACACGTCGGCGGACGGCTCGGTGAACGGGAAGAAGTCCGGCCGCAGCCTGGTCCGCAGGCCCTCGCCGAACATCGCGTCGACGAAGGCCGTGATGGCACCGCGCAGGTCAGCCATGGTCAGGCCCTCGTCGACGGCCAGCCCCTCGATCTGGTGGAAGACCGGGCTGTGCGTCGCGTCGAGCGCGTCGCTCCGGAAGCACTTGCCGGGGCTCACCACGTACAGCGGCAGCGGCCTGGTCAGCATGGCCCGGATCTGGACCGGCGAGGTGTGCGTGCGCAGCACCATGCCGGATCTTGACGGTCCCTGGTGATCAGGACGGGCCTGGCCGGCGACGAAGAACGTGTCCTGCATCTCCCTGGCCGGATGATCGGGCGGGAAGTTGAGCGCGTCGAAGTTGTACCACTCGGCCTCGACCTCGGGCCCCTCGGCGATCTCGTAGCCCATCCCGATGAAGACGTCGGCCAGCCGGTCGGACAAGGTGGCGACCGGATGGCGGGCGCCGGCCGCAGACATGTCCCACGGCAGGGTCACGTCGGCGGTCTCGTCCTGCAGGACCCGGCGGTCACGGTCAGCCTCGAGTTCGGCCTGCCGCGCGGCGAGCGCTTCCTCCAGCAGCTTCTTGGCCACCCCGACCCGCCGCCCGGCCTCGGCTTTCGCCGCGGGGGGCAGCGCACCGACCTCCTTGCTGGCCCGGGTCAGCGGCGCCTGCCGGCCCCGATGGTTGACCTCCGCCGCTTTCAGATCGTCGAAGGTCGCCGCGGCGGCGATCGCGGCCAGGCCCTCCTGCGTCATGCGCTCGACCTCGGCCGGCGCGAGCGCGGCGACCCGGACGGGGTCGTATGTGTTGTTCGGTGCGGACATCGGTCCTGTCTCCTTGATGTCACGAGGTAACTGCTCGCGCCCGCCCCTGCCCGAGCGCCGACCGGCCCGCTGGCACGGGCGTGTCGGCGCGGCTAGGTGCTACGAGCCGGCCAGGAAATCGCTAACTGCCCGCCGGTCAGCGCAGATCTGCTCAGCAGTGATCTGGCACGCCGGCGGGCATGGTAAATCGGAACTCCGCCCCGCCGCCTGGTGCCTGCGCTACCGTGATCGACCCGCCATGCGCCTCTACCAGGCCCTTGACGATGAACAAGCCAAGGCCAGCCCCGCCACGGCGCTTCGCGCGCCAGAACTGGCGGAACACCCTGGGCGCGAACTCGGGCGCGATTCCAGGACCCTGGTCGCGGACGGAAACCGCCACGCCAGGCCCGCCCTGGACCAGCGCCGACTCGATCACGGTAGTAACCGTACCAGCACCATGCCGGACGGCATTCTCAATCAGGTTGGCCAGGATCTGGTCGACCTTGTCGGCGTCCAGCCAGACCTCGGGCAGCTCGTCGGCGACCTCGATCCTGAACCGGTCACCGAGCTCGCCGGCCGCGACTCGGCCGGCCACCAGCTTCGCCGCGCGGGCCGCGATATCGACCGGCTCGCGGTGCAGGTGCAGCCGCCCGGCTTCGATCCTCGATACGTCAAGCAGTTCGGTGATCAGGCGGGTGACCCGGTCGGCGTCGGCGTTGACGGTCTCGAGCATGGTGCGCTTCTGGTCGTCGGTAAACCGCGGCCACTTGGCCAGCAATGTCGCCGTGAATCCCTTGACGCTGGTCAGCGGCGACCGCAGTTCGTGCGCGACCGTGGAAACCAGGTCGGCCCTGGTCCGCTCGAGCCTGGCCCGCTGCTCCGCGCTCCGCAGGGTGATCGTGAGCCGGCGGACGGCGCCCGGGTCGTACCGCCATCCGGTTCTCGGGCCAGTGCCGCGTGGCTCGCGCAGGTAACCGATCGTGACGAGCAGCTCCGTGCCGTCGGTCAGGTAGAGCGAGCGCTCGGGATGCCTGGTCCGGATCGAGAGCCCGTCGTACGGCCGCGACTGCTGCCACCAGCAGCGGCCCTCGGCGTCGGCGAGCGGCAGCGCGGCGGGCAATTCGGTGCCGATGGCCCGCTCGGCGCTGATGCCGGTCAGCCGTTCCGCGGCCCGGTTGAAGATGACTATCCGGCCGCACTGGTCGGCGACGACCAGGCCGTCAGGCAGCTCGTCCGCGCTCAGCAGGTCATTAGGCCTGATCACCGTGCCAGGCCGCCGGGAACCGAGCGCAGGACCAGTGCTCGCGGCCATCGCGTTCACTCGCCGGTCCACATCGGACTGCCGCCCCCACCCGCCCAGCGCTGCCCCGGCATGCACCACCCGCTGACCGGGGTCCGGGGGGTAACCGTCGGTCGGCAGCTGCCGCGTCACAGCCTTGCAATCCCGTGACCCGACCGGGTGCCAGTCATGACGCAACGTGATCAGAGCCTAGCGCGTCAGCGGGACTGCGCGGCACCCCCATATTGGGCGCGCGCCGAGGCGTACAGGCAGACGGCTGCCGCGGCGGCCAGGTTCAGGCTCTCCGCCTGACCGTAGATAGGAACCGATACGGCCTCGTCGGCCTGCGCGACCAGGTCGGCGGGCAGGCCCCACGCCTCGTTGCCGAACAGCCACGCGGTCGGCTGGCCCAGCCGCCCGGCCCGATCGAGATCGTCGAGCCCGAGCGCCGCGCTGCCGTCCGCGGCCAGCACGGCCAGCCCGGCGCGGCGCAGTTCGCCGACGGCCTGGGTAACGGAGGCGCCAAGCACGAGCGGCAGGTGAAACAGCGAGCCGGCCGATGAACGCACGCATTTGCTGTTGTACGGATCAACGGAGGCGTCGGCGAAGATCACACCTTGCGCTCCGGCCGCATCGGCCGTCCGCAGCACGGTGCCCGCGTTGCCGGGGTCCCTGACATTGGCGAGGATCACGACCAGCCGGGGCTCGGCAGCGATCAGCTCGGTGAGCGGCACGTCGATGAACGGGCAGACAGCGAGCAGGCCCTGCGGGGTAACCGTCTGCGCGAGTTCCGCCATCACCTCGCCGCTGACCTCGTGCACCGGCACCCCGGTAGCAGCTACGGCGCGGACCAGCTCGGCGTGCCGCGACCGGGCCGGACCGGTGACGAAGAGCTCGGTTATCCCGCCGCGGCGGCCCATCGCTTCCCTGACCGCCTGCGGTCCCTCGGCCAGGAACAGCCTGGACCGTTCCCGCAGCGCCCGCTTGGCCAGCGACCTCGCCATCCTGACCCGCGGTGACCGGGTACTGGTAACCATGGCCCCCTGCCCGACCTGGTCTGGACATGACGATCGCGAAGGACTTCCGGTGCGGGCATGGACTGAACCCGCCGATGAAATCCTTCGCGATCATGAACCTTGCTAGGCGGCCGCCGCGTTCACGTCGTCGGGGAGAGCCTTGCGGGCCACCTCGACTAGCGCGCTGAATGCCGCCGGATCGGCCACGGCAAGCTCGGCCAGCATCTTGCGGTCAACGTCGACGCCAGCGATCTTCAGGCCCTGGATGAACCTGTTGTAGGTGATCCCCTCGGCCCGTGCCGCCGCGTTGATGCGCTGGATCCACAGCCTGCGGAACGCGCCCTTGCGGTCCTTGCGGTCGCGGTAGGCATAGGTCATGGAGTGCAGCGACTGCTCCTTGGCCTTGCGATACAGCCTGGACCGCTGGCCCCGGTAGCCGCTCGCCCGCTCCAGGACGACCCTGCGCTTCTTGTGGGCATTGACCGCCCGCTTTACGCGTGCCATGTGTTCGACTCCCTCACGTCGGACCGGGTCACTTGCCCAGCAGCTTCTTCATCTTCTTGGCGTCGGCAGGCGCCAGCGTCACGTAGCCCGCCAGGCGGCGGGTCGTCGTGCTCGGCTTGTGCTCGAGGTAGTGAGCTCGATTTGCCCGGCGGCGGATCACCTTGCCGGTGCCCGTGAGGCGGAACCGCTTCTTGGCACCGCTGTGCGTCTTCATCTTCGGCATGTCGCCGCATCCCTCGTTCCCTGCGTGCCTGCGGCACGCGTCCTGTGTCCGCCCGCCGACGAGATGTCAGGCGGGCACAAACTCGATCTCCCGGCAGCTAGCCCGTCAGCCTCCGGTCTCCGCTCCGGCCGAGCCCGGCGCGTCGGGCTTGGCCCGAGGTGACGGGACCGGGCTTTCCTCACCGGGCTTGGCGGCCGGAGGCCGCGGCGCGCTCGGCTTGGGCGGAGCCGGCCTCGCCGCTCCCGACGGACCCGGCTTCGGCGCGGCCGGCCTGGCCGCACCGGACGGACCTGGCTTGGGCGCGGCCGGCTTCGCCGATCCGGCCGCGGGTCCAGGCTTCGGCGCGGGCGACGCCGCAGGCCTCGCGGCCGCGCTGGACTGCGCGGGGCCGGACGGCGCGGGTCCCGGCCGGGCGGACGAGCCGCTAGCCGGAGCGGGTCCTGGCCGGCCCGCGGCGCTGGTACCCGAGCCCGGGCCTGGCCGGGCGGCGGCACCAGATGACCCCGGCCCTGGCCGGGCGGCGGAACTGCCGGCCCCGGACGATCCTGGCCGGGGCGGCCCCGGCCGACTCGCGGACTGGCTCGACGGCGCGTGCTGGGCGGATCCGGCGGCCGATGTCTGGCTCGACCTCGATACGGCGGGTCCTGTCGCGCTCGGCTCGGTCCGGCGGATGAAGGTGGGCTGCGCCGCCTCGGGCGCCGGGCTCGCGGTCGCCGGGCCGGAGGCAGCCGGCCTGCTCGCGGGAGCCGCCGAAGCCGCAGCCGCAACCGGACGCGGAGCGGCCACGACCGCGCCGACCCGGTCGTCGTCCGCTCCGCTCGCCGAAGCGGGAGCCGCTGCCCTGGCGCTGGCCCGGTCAGGACCACGGACCGCCTTGGTATCGGCCTTCTTGCGGTGCGGCCCGATGACCATGATCATGTTCCGGCCGTCCTGCTTGGGCGCTGACTCAACGAAGCCGAGTTCCTCGACGTCACCGGCGAGTCGCTGCAGCAGCTTGTACCCGAGTTCGGGCCGGGACTGCTCGCGTCCGCGGAACATGATCGTCACCTTGACCTTGTCGCCCTGCCGCAGGAACCGCTCGACGTGGCCCTTCTTGGTGCCGTAGTCGTGCGGGTCGATCTTCGGCCGGATCTTGATCTCCTTGATGACCGTCTGCGCCTGGTTCTTGCGCGATTCCCGGGCCTTCAGCGCCGACTCGTACTTGAACTTGCCGAAGTCCATGAGCTTGCAGACCGGCGGCCGTGCCGTCGGCGCGACTTCGACGAGGTCGAGATCGGACTCCTGAGCCAGCCGCAGCGCGTCGGTGATCGATACGATCCCGACCTGCTCGCCCGACGGGCCTACGAGACGAACTTCAGGTACCCGGATACGGTCGTTGATTCGAGGTTCAGTGCTGATGTGACCTCCAACGTCACTTCGTTCCTGACCGGGACCATCCCTGGTCAGGCAGGTCGCGTGCTCGCCGTGAATGCAGAAAGCCCCGCACGGCTTGCATGCGGGGCCACCACGGACACGGCGACCGCCACACAGGCTGACGCCTGCGCAGCTTCGCCACGCAACGTCCCGGCGCTGGGTCGCGTTGAGCGCCAGCTCGGGCCGCCGGCCTGCGCCAGCCAGCCGATTAAGCTGCCTGACTACTACCCGCCAGCGGGGCGGCGCCAACGGCGTCGCGGAGCTGACAAGGTGGGAGGTGGCCGAGGTGGTCCTCCGCTTACGGCCCGGCGCGCTGCGCCGAACCTTAAGTTCTCCCAGTAAGAGTAGCGCATCCGGCCGGGTCAGTCGCAGCCGCTGCGCCGGACCGGCCGCGGCCTCGCGCTGTTCCCGCTCGCTGCTACGCCTCAGCCACCTCGACCAGCGGCGAAGCGGCGTTATTTCCGGTCGCCGGCTCCTGGCCGGCCGGGTGCTCCGGCCAGCGCCGCCGCGAGCGTCGCTCCGACCGCGCGCGCGACCGGCGGCGGGAACGCGTTCCCGACCTGCCGGTAGGCACTGGTCTTGCGGCCGGCGAACTCCCACGAGTCAGGAAAACCTTGCAGCCTGGCGACCATCCGGGTGGTCAGCCGCGGCGCGGCGCCGACCGGGAACAGCGCGCCGGGCGCCTCGTCGGCGATGCCCAGGCCGTCGACCCCCAGCTGACGCCACGCCGCCCTGGCCCGCGTCGGGCCGAGATCGGGACCGCCATGCTTCCTGCTTCCGCCGACGATCGTGGGCGCGATGGCGGCGGCGCGGGTTGCCCAGGGCAGCGCGCCCGGCCACCCGCTCGCCGCCATCAGGTCAGCGACCGACTCCCCGACGGTGGGCGGACGCGTCGCCGACGGCTCCGGCCAGCGGTAGCCCGCCGCCCACGGCTGCCTGAGGGCCACCAGAACGAGCCGCGGCCGCAGCTGCGGAACGCCGTGCTCGCTCGCCTGCACGAGCTGCCACCAGGTCTGATAGCCGAGCTCACGCAGCGTGGCGACGACCTGCGCCCGGTAGCCGTCGAACCGGCGGGCGGCGAGCCCGCGCACGTTCTCGAGCAGGACAGCACGCGGGCCGATCTGCCGGGCGAGCCGCAGCGCCTCGGGGAACAGGTCACGCTCGTCCGCCGCGCCCAGCTGCCGCCCCGCGACCGAGAACGGCGGGCAGGGGACTCCCCCGGCAAGCAGGTCGACACCGCGGAACTCCGCCCCGTCGACGTCGGCCACGTCGGCCTCGATGATCTTCCAGCGCGAACCGCGGTTCCGGCGCAGGGTCTCGCAGGCATCGGCGTCGATCTCCACGGCGGCCGCGTGCCCGAAGCCGGCCTGCTCAAGCCCGAGTGCCTGACCACCAGCGCCCGCGCAGATCTCCACGCAGCTCAGGGTGGTCACAGGCCTGGCGGTCACGGGCGCGGCCGGCACGGCCGCAGGGTCCGTCATCGGGTCAGGTCCGTCATCGGCACTCCAGCGGTCGGATCACGCTTGATTGTGCCGCCAAAATCCGGACGCCGGCCCAGCGCCACGCCGCCCGCCCGCGGCATCGGGCCGAGGCTGGACGCGGCAAGCCCGCGGCCTGCGCCGCTAGGTCCGATCGCAGCGAGCCTTCCTGCGGACGTGGGAGCGGCGGGCCGATGATGTGGCGGCCTTCTGCCGGGCCCTGGACATGCGCGCAAGACCGACATCCTCGGCGACAATCCGCAGGCCGGCTCACTCCGCCGGCCAGGCTCGCCTGGTCAGCTCGGCCAGGCCCGCCTGCCGCATCTCGCCGACGGGCGCAGGCCGCCCGGTCATCAGCTCGACCTGGAGCGCGGCCTGGTGCAGCAGCAGGTCGAACCCCCCGGCCACGGTCACCCCGGCTCTCCTCGCCGCGGCGGCGAGCGCCGTCGGCCACGGGTGGTAGACCACGTCGAAGACCAGCCTCGGCACGGGGACCAGCTGAGCGATAATTTGAGCCGCAAAATCGGCGGCGCCAGCCGGGACCGTGGAGATGACCAGCCGGGCCCCGGCCAGGGCGGACGAGTCCAGCGGCCGGAGCGTCACGGCCAGGCCGAGCCGGTCAGCCGCCGCGAGCAGGCTCCCCGCCCGGGCCGGATCCCGGACCGCCACCGTGACGGACCGCTCGCCGAGATCGCGCAGCGCGGCCAGCGCGGCGCACGCGGTCGCGCCGGCGCCGAGGATCAGCGCCGGGCCGGCCGGACCCCCCTGGCCCGCCTCGACGCCGTGCTCGGCCAGCGCGCGGACCATGCCGGGGGCGTCGGTGTTGTAGCCGAGCCGCTGGGCGGCCGCGAACACCACCGTGTTGGCGGCCCCCACCTCCGTGACCAGCGGCTCGATCCGGTCAAGCAGCGGCAGCACGGTCCGCTTCAGCGGCATGGTGAGTGACAGGCCGGCCCAGTCAGGCCCGCATCGGTCGAGCAGTCCGGCCAGCCCGGCTTCGTCGCACTCGATCGCCTCGTAGCGCCACCAGGTCAGGCCGAGCGCCGCGTAGGCCGCCGTGTGCAGGACCGGCGACAGCGAATGGCTGACCGGCGCGCCCAGCACGGCCACCCGGACCCTCCGCCGGTCGTCCGGGCTCAGCCCTGGAACGTCCGCTGCCATTGCTGGAACTGCGAGTAACGAGCCGTGAAGTAGGTCTTGCTTGGCTTGGTCCGCAGGTCGGTGATGAAGTACAGCCACGGGCCGTGCGGCGGGTGCAGCGCGGCCTGGATGGCGGCCAGCCCCGGGCTGCCGATGGGACCGGGCGGCAGGCCGGCGTGGATGTAGGTGTTGTAAGGCGTGTCTATCTTGATCTGAGCGCTCGTCGCCGCTGTGCCGTACTGGTGCAGGCCGTAGAAGACCGTGCTGTCGAAGTGCAGCGCCATGTTCTGGCCCAGCCGGTTCCAGGCGACCCGGGCAACCTTGCCGAAGTCACCAGGCCCGCTCTCGGCCTGAACCATGCTCGCGACGATGAGGACGTGCCACGGGGTGGTGTTGACGGTCGCCGCTTCGCTCACCAGGTTGATGCTGGTGACCTGATGATTGAACTCGGCCACCATGGCCTGCAGGATCTGCAACGGCGTCTCGTGCGGCAGTAGCGTGTAAGTGTCCGGGAACAGGAACCCCTCGGCAGTCGAGCCGGCCGCCCAGGACGGCAGCCCGAGCGAGGCCGGCGGGTGATCGATGATCTGCAGGAACTGGCTGGCCTTCAGGCCCGTCCGCTTGGCGAACATCGCTGCGATGGCGCTCGCCCTGGTGCCTTCGATGATCGTGACCTTGTCCGCGAGCCGCGCATTGGGCCCCAGCAGGTACTTCACGGCCAGCGCCGCATTCATATGGTGGTGCAGCCGGTAGACGCCAGGCTGGAGGGTGCCGGTGGCAGCGGCTGCGGCCGTATCGTAGGGCCGCACCGACATGATGACACCATCGCTGACCAGCGTGGGGCCGAGCCCGGCCAGGGTGGCACCTTCCGGAACGGTTACTTGCACGGTGCCGGTACCCGCGCCCGCGTAATCGCCGTAACGATTGCTGATCCAGCGGTTCACGAAGCTGTAGCCGACGGCGGCCACGATGCCGACGATCAGGACCACCACGAAGATCGCGACCGTGAAGGCGGCTCTCCCCCTGGCCCCCCGCCGCCTGCGGACGCGGGTACGGCTCCGGCCGCCGCCTGAGTCCCCCCGCCGCCGCGGCCAAAGCGCCGCGAGAGCAGGCCGCCGGGTGCGTCGTCGGGCCAGTCCTCGTCGGCCGGATCGTCGTGCCACTCGGCGTAGCCGTCCTGGTCACCAGCCATGTCCCCGCGCTCGGGCAGGTCCGCCTGGCTGCGGTCGGTCCGCGGTTTGGTCGGCGGCGGGCCTGACTTCCACCGGATGGTGCCCGAGTCGTGGGTCTTCGACTCCGGCTGCCCGGACTCGTCCTCGTCGTCGGCGCCGAAGGATCCCGGGTCGAGGCGGCGGAAGGCGGCGGAGTCGTCGCCGTGGGCGTCAGGGACGGCACGGGGAAAAGCACCGGACTCGGCCCGGCCGAAGCTGCCGGTGTCCGGGCGCGCGAACGTACCCGAGTCGCGCCGGCCGATGGCGCCGGGGTCAGGCTCGGGGAACGATCCCGTCTCCGGGCCGCCGAGCGCCCCCGAGCCGTACGGCCCGGTGTCCGGCCGGAACGCCCATCCGGCGTGCGAGCCCGTGTCAGTCTCGGGCGAGCGAGCCAGCCGGAGCCGGGACCAGTCCCGGCCGCTCCGAACTCGCCAGGCCACGGGTGGCTGGCGGCCGAGCCGGTGTCCGGCCCCGGTCCGAGCTCGGCGGGCCGGCGTCCGCCGGCCGCCTCGTACTGGCCGTTCTGGTAGTACGACCCGTGCCCTCCGGCCTGGTCGAGGGGATCGAGCGATCCGTACGCTGGCTGCTGGTGCGGGCCTGTTCCGTACGGGTCCAGGCCGGCTTCCGCGCCGGCGCCGCCGTACGGATCGGTGCTGCTGGCGTCGGCTCGGTCTGATGCCCGTCCCGTGGAGTGCCGGCCCCGGCCGGATCGGCCGGACGGGTCATAGTCGGCCTGACCCTGGTAGCCGCTCTGCGGGTCATAGCCGGGCTCGCCGTAGCCGGGCTCGCCGTAGCCGGGCTGACCGCCGTAGCCGCCGGACTCGGGATAGGCTCCGGGCGCCGGGTAGTGGCCGGAGGCGCCGTAACCGCCGGCGGTGTCATAGTCAGCCTGTTCGCCGTAGCCGCCTGGGGCACCGTGACCGCCGGCCGCGCCGTAACCGCCGGCCGGGTTGTAGCCGGGCTCCCCATAGCCCGGATCGCCGTAACCGGGATCTACGTAGCCGGGATCTACGTAGCCGGGATCTACGTAGCCGGGCTCGCCGTAGCCGGGCTCGCCGTAGGCCCGGTCGTCATGACGGGATTCGCCATAGCCCGGATCGCCGTAACCGCCTGACCCGCCATATCCGGCGGGCCGGCCGTATCCATCTGGCTCTCCGTAGCCGGGCGCCTGCTCGTATCCGTCGAGCCGGCCATAACCGTCGCTGGCCTGATACTCCCCCGGACGCCCGTAACTGCCGGTCGCATTTCCGCCTGCCCCGTACTCACCTGCCCCGTATTCGCCATTCGGGTAATCACCGGCCGCGTAACTGCCATTTCCGTACTCGCCGGCCGCGTAACCGCCCGGCTGGTACTCGCCGGCACCGAGCTGGTTGCCGCCCGAACGGCCGTTGTACCCGGCCCGCGGGACGTAGTCTTCCTCGTCGCCGGGGTCGCGGCCGGGTCTGCGCCGGCCAGCGTTACCCCAGTGCCCGTCCGCCGTCATGAGCTACCGCCCTGCCTCGCGCCGAGTAGCTCGCCGGGAGGGTTGCCCGTCTGACGCTCGGCATCGAGCGCTCCCTGAAGCAGCAGTGCCGCGGCAGCCTGGTCGATCACGGTACGGCGCTCCTTGGAATTGCGGCCACCCTGACGAAGCGCGGCATGGGCGATGACGGTGGTGAAGCGTTCGTCGACGAGCCTGACTGGCGTAGGCGCAATGATGTCCGCGAGCGCTTCGGCAAAGTCTCGTGCCTGGTCAGCGGCCTGTCCAGCCCTTCCGGAAAGGCTAGTCGGAAGCCCGACGACAATCTCGATCACATGCCGCTCGGTCGCCAGAGATGCAATCTCGGCAAGATCGCCGCGGCCGCGGCGCACCGTCGCTATCGGGCTGGCCAGCAGCCCATCCGGGTCGCAGCCGGCGATCCCGATCCGAGCCGATCCCACGTCAACGCCAAGCCGGACGCCGGCCCTCAACGCGTCTGGCTCCAGGTGCCCGGTCTCAGAAGTGGCACAACTCGGCTGCAGCACGATCTCACGTTACGCTACCTGACGGACCGATGCCGCCAATACTACCCCGAACCGCACTAAACGCCGCCGTGAGGGCCTGCGTCGCCTGCGCGCCCGCCGCCGCGCCGCCGCCCTGCGCGATGTCGTCCCGGCCGCCGCCACGGCCGCCGAGCACCGCGGTCGCCGTACCGATCAGTGAGCCGGCCGCGAGGCCTCGCGCCCTGGCCGCGTCGTTCAGGGCGATCACGACCGCCGGCCGGTCGGCGGGGACTCCGGCGATCACGACAACGCCCGGCCGATCGGCCGGAATCTGACCGCGGACGTCGAGCGCGAGCTTGCGGATGCCGTCGGCCGGCGTGCCATCCGGCACCTGGTGGGCGACGTACACGACTCCGTTCACGGTGTCGGCCCGCGCGAGGAGATCGGCGCCGACATTCGCGAGCTGCGCCGAGCGCATCCGCGTGATGTCGCGCTCCGCGTCCCGGAGCTTGGCCACGATCCCGGCGATCCGGTCCGGCAGGTCCGCTCGCGGCACCTTGAGCTGCTCGGTGAGCTGGCTGACTAGCACGCTCTCCCGGGCCAGGAAGCGGAAGGCGTCGATGCCGACGAGCGCCTCGACCCGCCGGACGCCGGAGCCGATCGAGGACTCGCCCAGGATCTTGATCAGGCCGAGCTGGCCCGACCTGGCCACGTGGGTGCCACCGCACAGCTCACGCGAGTAATCACCTACCTCGACCACCCGGACCTGCTCGCCGTACTTCTCCCCGAACAGGGCCAGGGCACCCATCGCCCGCGCCTCGCTAATCGAGGTGTGGAACGCGCGGACATCGAGGTCGTTGATCAGGACCTCGTTGACCTCATCCTCCGCGTCAGCGAGCACGGCGGGCGGCACCGCGCCGATCGCGGTGAAGTCGAACCGGAAGCGGCCAGGTGAGTTCTCTGAACCCGCCTGGGCCGCCGACTCGCCGAGCGCACCCCGGAATGCCCGGTGCACCAGGTGGGTGGCCGTGTGGGACCGGGAGACCGCCCGGCGCCGCTCGATATCGATCTCGGTGTGCACCATGTCGCCGACCGCTATCTCACCGGCCGTGACCCGGCACCGGTGCACGATCAGCCCGGGTACCGGCGCCTGGACGTCGAGCACCTCCACGGTCGCGCCGTCGCTCGCCCCGCTGCCCGCCGACCGGATGATTCCCGTGTCGGCGAGCTGGCCGCCGCCCTCCGCGTAGCACGGCGTCCGGTCGAGGACGACGTCCACCTCGCGGCCCGCGCCCGCGGCCGGCACCGATGCGCCGGCCTCCAGCAGGCCGATGACCGTTCCGTCGGAGGCGATCTCGTCGTACCCGGTGAAGGCCACCTTGCCGGACCGCTCGAGGAACTGGGCGAAGACGGAGATGTCAGCGTTGCCGGTCTTCTTCGCCGCCGCGTCGTCCTTGGCCCGCTGCCGCTGCTCGGCCATCAGCCGGCGGAACTCGGTCTCGTCGACGCTCAGGCCCTGCTCGGCCGCCATCTCCAGGGTCAGGTCGATCGGGAAGCCGTAGGTGTCGTGCAGCTGGAACGCCTGGCCGCCGGCCAGCGTCCGCTCGCCCCGCCGGGTCACCTCCTCCACGGCCGCGTCGAAGATCGCGGTGCCGGTCCGCAGCGTGCCGAGGAAAGCCGATTCCTCGGCGTCGAGCACGGTGTGGATGTTGGGCGCGTCCCTGATCAGCTCGGGATACTGGTCGCCGAGCGCGCTGATCGCGACCGACGAGAGCTCGTGCAGGTAGCGCTCGCCCGACCCGCCGCGGCCGCCGTCACCCCCGCGCTGGGACCCGGCGAGCAGCCGCATGTTCCTGACGCTGCGCCGGACGATCCGGCGGAGCACGTAGCCGCGACCCTCGTTGGACGGGATGACGCCGTCGGCGACCAGCATCACCGACGCCCGCACGTGGTCGGCCACGACGCGCAGCGCGACATCGGCGAGGTGGTCGCGGCCGTACTTCTGCTCGCTCAGCTCGGCGGCCCGCTCGAGCACCTTCCACATGGTGTCGACTTCGTAGATGTTGTCGACGCCCTGGAGCAGCGCCGCCATCCGCTCCAGGCCCATGCCGGTATCGATGTTGCGCGACGGCAGCGGGCCCTGGGTGTCGAAGTCCACCTTGCTCCGGACCGCGCTGAGCTGGTACTGCATGAACACGAGGTTCCAGACCTCGAGGTAGCGGTCCTCGTCAGCCTCGGGGCCGCCCTCGCGGCCGTACTCGGGGCCACGGTCGTAGTAAATCTCCGAGCACGGGCCGCCGGGACCTGGCACGCCCATGTGCCAGTAGTTGTCGGCCAGGCCGCGGCGCTGGATCCGGTCCGCCGGCACGCCGACCGAGTCATGCCAGATCGAGTACGCCTCGTCGTCGCCGGTGTAGACGGTGGCCCAGAGCCTGCTCTCGTTGAAGCCGAATCCGCCGTCGGATTCCGGCCTGGTCAGCAGCTCCCAGGCGAGCGGGATGGCCTGCTCCTTGAAGTAATCCCCGAACGAGAAATTACCGAGCATCTGGAAGAACGTGGCGTGCCTGGTGGTCTTGCCGACCTCTTCGATATCCGGCGTCCGCACGCACTTCTGCGCGCTGACGGCGCGGGCAAAGGGCGGCACGCGCTGGCCGAGGAAGTACGGCTTGAAGGGAACCATCCCGGCGTTGACCAGCAGCAGCGTGGGGTCCTCCGCGACCAGGCTGGCCGAGGGGACGACGGTGTGCCCGCGCTGCGCGAAGTAGTCAAGGAAACGGCGGGCGATCTCTGCCGACTCCATCAGCGGCCATCCTTAGGGTTGTCGCTTGCCTGCGGCCTGCGCCGCGGCGCGGGCCTCGCTAGCCTACGAGGGTATTGCCTGAACGGCGGAATGCCGATTCATATGTCGCGGTGCCGGTCCATGTACTCGGCCATCCCGGCACGGACATCGCGGACGAACGCGGCCGTTCCGGCGCCCGCGCCCGAGGTGCGCGCCGGAACCTGCCGCGCGGGCCCGGAGTCGGCCGGCCGACGACCGAGCGGAGCCAGCAGGTCGCCGCCGGGCAGCAGCGACTTCGCTGCCCTCCGCACCCGCCGGTAGCCGGTAATGCCGAGAACCGCGCCGATTGCCAGCCAGATCAGCCGCCCGATCATCGGCGCGCCCGATCCGCCAGGGCTCGATCGGCCCGTGCCTGGTCGGCCAGCGCCCGCTCGGCCCTGATCCGGTCAGGGAGCGGCCGCCTGGTCCTGACCTGCGCCGTCCCGCTGTCGGCACGAAGTTCAGCGACTGGGCGGCCGGCCCGCGAATCGCGATCGCGCGCCGGACACCGTGGCCGGCCGCGGCGAGGCGCAGCACCGGAGCGCCCAGGCCCGAGGCGATCAGCCGCGTGGTCCCGGCGACGGCGGCAACCTGCTCGGAGAGGTCGGACATGCTCGCGGCGACCTGGTCGACCCCGTCAGCCAGGGCCCCGGTCCGCGCGAGCTGCTCATCTGCCCGCTCGACGACGGCCCTGGTGCGCTGGAGCAGATCGTCCGCGCTGGCCTGGTAGCTGGTCACCAGCGAGGTTGCCGCCGTGACCAGCCTGGCCACCTTGACCAGCACGTACACGGCCGCGCATACGCCGACCGCGAAGAAGGCGGCAGCGATCAGCGCTGCCAGCTGCCCGGCGTTCATCGGCCCGCTCCCTCCTGGCCCAGGTCGCTGTCAATGGGCCTGACCCTACCGTCTGCGGCGCTATTGCTTGCCGCGCTGGCGGGTTTCAACCATTACCGTCGCCGGGCCCGGGATCGCGCTCGCCGCCGGCCGAGCCGTCGAGCACCGATCTGATCCGCTCGACCCGGTCCGCCCACCTGGCCTCGGCGCCGTGCCGTGATGGCTCGTAGTACCGCCGGCCGGCCGCGGCCTGCGGCAGGTAGTCCTGCCTGACGATCCCCTCGGGGAAGTCGTGCGGGTACTGGTATCCCTGGCCGTGGCCCAGCTTGGCCGCACCCCGGTAGCTGGCGTCCCGCAGGTGGGCCGGCACGGGACCCGACCGCCCTGACCGCACGTCGTCGGCCGCCGCGCCGATCGCCTTGATGACGGCGTTCGACTTCGGCGCCAGGGCGAGGTGGATCACCGCCTGGGCCAGGTTGATCCGCACCTCCGGCAGGCCGACGAACTCGACGGCCTGGGCCGCCGCCACGGCCACCGGCAGGGCTGACGGATCGGCCATCCCGACATCCTCGCTGGCGTGCACGATCAGCCGCCTGGCGATGAACCTGGGATCCTCGCCGGCCTCGATCATCAGCGCCAGGTAGTGCAGCGCGGCATCGACGTCGCTGCCCCTGATGCTCTTGATGAACGCGCTGATCACGTCGTAGTGCTGGTCCCCGGCCCGGTCGTAGCGGACGGCGACCCGGTCAACCGCGCGCTCGAGCACCGCGGTGTCGATGACGCCGCCGGCCTGCAGGCCGAGGGCCGCGGCCTCCAGATAAGTCAGCGCCCGCCTGGCGTCTCCCCCCGCCAGCCGGATCAGCTCCTCGGCGGCCTCGCCGGCCAGCGCGACGGCCCCGCCGAGCCCGCGCTCGTCCTGCACCGCCTGGTCAAGCAGCGCCCGCATGTCCTCGTCCGGCAGCGGCCGCAGGGTCAGCAGCAGCGAGCGGGAGAGCAGCGGCCCGACGACCGAGAACGACGGGTTCTCCGTGGTCGCGCCGACGAACGAGACCCACCGGTTCTCGACCGCGGGCAACAGGGCATCCTGCTGTGCCTTGTTGAACCGGTGCACCTCGTCGATGAACAGCAGCGTCTGGGTGCCGGTCAGGCCAAGCTCGGCGCGAGCGGAGTCGATTGCCGCCCGGACCTGGCTTACGCCGGCCGAGACGGCGGACAGCTCCACGAACCGGCGGCTGGTCACCTGGCTGAGCACGTAGGCCAGCGTGGTCTTGCCGGTCCCGGGCGGTCCCCAGAGCAGCACCGACATCGGCGCGGCATGCTCGACCAGCTTGCGCAGCGGCGAGCCCGCGGCGGTCAGGTGCGGCTGCCCGCGCACCTCGTCGAGATTTCTCGGCCGCATCCGGACCGCGAGCGGGGCGACCGCCCTGGCCGCCTCCTCGCCCGCAGCGTCGAACAGGCTCGCGCCCTGCTGCGATCGGGCATCCTTTGCGGTCACGGCTTGACCATACTCTGGGGCACTCCCGGAGGTCAGGCGCCGTCAGATGCCACCTTGACCGGCTGCGGCGGCGGGGCAGGCGCCGGTGGCGGCCCGACCGCGTCGACGCCGGCCTCCTTGCGCTGCGCCGCGGTGATCGGCGTCGGCGCCCCGGTCAGCGGGTCGTTGCCGGACGCTGCCTTCGGGAACGCGATGACATCCCTGATCGACTCGCGGCCGGTCAGCAGCATCAGCATCCGGTCCCAGCCGAAGGCGATGCCGCCGTGCGGCGGCGGCCCGTACCGCAGCGCATCGAGCAGGAAGCCGAACTGGGACCGCGCCTCGTCCCTGGACAGTCCGATCACGTCGAAGACCTGCTGCTGCATGGCCGGACGGTGAATCCTGATCGATCCGCCCCCGATCTCGGTCCCGTTGCAGACCAGGTCGTAGGCGTCGGCCAGCGCGCCGCCCGGCTCGGTGGTGAACTTGTCCGCCCAGTCCGGCAGCGGCGAGGTGAACGGGTGATGCACCGCCGTCCAGCCGCCCTCGGCGTCCTCCTCGAACATCGGCGCGTCGACCACCCAGGTGAACGCCCACGCCGCCGGGTCGATCAGCCCGCACCGAGCGCCGATCTCCAGGCGAGCCGCGCCGAGCAGGGTCCTGGCCGCGTTCGGCGTCCCCGCGGCGAAGAACACGCAGTCACCAGGTCCGGCTCCGGTCGCGCCGGCCAGGCCGCCGCGCTCGGTCTCGGAGAGGTGCCTGGCCACCGGTCCGGCCTCGGACACCGCGCCGTCGGGGCCGATCAGCACGTAGGCCAGTCCCCTGGCCCCGCGCGACTTGGCCCAGTCCTGCCAGCCGTCCAGTTCCTTCCTCGACTGGGCGGCGCCGCCAGGCATCACGACCGCGCCGACGTGCTGGGCCTGGAAGACGCGGAAGCCGCTGCCGGCGAAGTACTCCGTCAGGTCGGTCAGCTCGTAGCCGAACCGCAGGTCAGGCTTGTCCGAGCCGAACTTCGCCATCGCGTCGGCGTACGTCATCTGCGGGATCGGGCGGGCAATCTCGTACCCGGCGATCTCCCGCCACAGCCGCTGGACCAGGTCCTCGGCGACGTCGACCACGTCGGCGCGGGTGACGAACGACATCTCGATGTCGACCTGGGTGAACTCGGGCTGCCGGTCAGCCCGGAAGTCCTCATCGCGGAAGCAGCGCACGAGCTGGTAGTAGCGTTCCAAGCCGGAAATCATGAGCAGTTGCTTGAACAGCTGCGGCGACTGCGGCAGCGCGTACCAGCTGCCGGGCTGCAGCCGTACCGGGACCAGGAAGTCCCTGGCCCCCTCCGGGGTCGACCTGGTCAGGAACGGGGTCTCCACGTTGACGAAGTTGTGGTCCCGCATCACGTCGCTGACCAGGTAAGCCGCGGTCGACCTGGCCCGGAGCGCGGCCGCCATGTCGGCCCGCCTGATGTCCAGGTACCGGTGCTTGAGCCGGATCTCCTCGTTGAGCTCAGCCGCCGCGGGGCCGTCGATCGGGAATGGCAGCGGGTCACACTCGGCGAGAATCTCGATCCCCTCGGCCGCTACCTCCACCTCGCCAGTCGGCAGCTCGGGGTTCTCGTTCCCGGCCGGCCGCTGCCGTACCTCTCCGGTCACCCGGACGCAGAACTCGGCCCGCAGGTCGTGCGCGACGTCCTCCTGCCGCACGACGACCTGGACCACACCGCTGGCGTCGCGCAGGTCGATGAAGACGACGCCGCCGTGGTCCCGGCGCCGCGCGACCCAGCCCGCCAGCGCGACCGGCTGCCCCGCCTGTGACGGGCGCAGCGCGCCGGCCTCATGCGTGCGGATCATCTCTCGGCCCAGCCCTTCTGTCGGCAACGTAACCAGCAAACCGCGTTCACAGCCCCCTGGCCGGGCCCGATGCGGGCGCTAGTCCGGCCAGGAAGGGATTGGACGCCCGCTCCGCCCCGATCGTCGTCTGGGGCCCGTGGCCCGACAGCACGACGGTCTCATCCGGCCGCGGCAGGCAGACCCTGGCCAGGCTATCGAGAATCGTCTCGTAGTCGCCGCCCGGCAGGTCGGTGCGCCCGATCGAGCCGGCGAACAGCAGATCACCGGTGAACATCGTGTCGGGCAGCCGGAACGTGACCGACCCCGGCGTGTGACCTGGGGCGTGGTCGACGACCAGGCTGACCCCGGCCAGGTCCAGCGTCATCCCGTCGGCCAGCTCGAGCACCTCGTCCGGCTCAGTGAACGTGATGCCGCCGAAGAGCTGCTGGCCGGCCATCAGGGACAGTCCCCTGGCCGGGTCGCTGAGCAGCGCCCGGTCGGCTGGGTGGATGTAGGCCGGGATGCCCGTCGCGTCGCATACCGGCGCGACCGACCAGATGTGGTCGATGTGCCCGTGCGTGGCGAGCACGGCGGCGGGCCGCAGCCGGTACCGGGAGACGATCTCCTCGATGCCGGCCTCGGCATCCTGGCCAGGATCTATGATCAGGCACTCCTCGCCGGGTCCGGATGCCACGATGTAACAGTTCGCGGCGAACGACCCGGCGGGAAACCCGGCGATGAGCACGGTGACCTCCTGACCGGGCGCGAGGGGCAGATCGGATCGCACTCCAGGGACGCCCGGCGACTGGTTTGGCGACGCAGACCAGGCTAGCGCCAGTTACAAGACGGCTCGGTTGGTGCGTCGAACCGATAACACAGGGCGTAGGCACTTGCCTGGCCCAGATACCATGCGCGAAGTTTTTCAATGGGACCACTACCGGTGGATAACGGGAGGGTTGGACGGGTGGCGGGTAAGCAGGAGCGCCAGCGCAAGCTGGCCAGGGAACGCTATGAGCGCCGGATGGCCCGCGAAGCGCAGCGGCAGCAGCGGGCCCGCAAGACGACGCAGTGGGTGTCAGCCGGGCTGGTCCTGCTCGTCCTGGCCGGGGTCGTGGCCTTCACGGTCGTGCACCTGACCAGCGCGACGGCCAAGCCGTCAGCGGCGTCCTCGCCTGGCGCGTCGGCCAGCCCGTCACTCAGCGCTAGCCCGTCGCCGACGCCCAGCCCGACGGCGTCCGGCACGGCCTCGAGCTGCACGTACACCAGCAGCCCGCCGGCGTCCAAGAACGTTGGCCTGCCGCCGTCCAAGCCGGACCTGAAGGCGACCTACCAGGCGACGATCAAGACTAACCGCGGCAATATCGTCATCAACCTGTCGAACTCCAAGGCTCCGTGCACGGTCAACTCGTTCGTCTACCTGGCCAGCAAGAGCTACTTCAGCAGCACCCAGTGCCACCGCCTCACCACCAGCGGCATCTTCGTCCTGCAGTGCGGTGACCCAACCGGCACGGGCAGCGGCGGGCCAGGTTACAAGTTCAACGACGAGAACCTGGCGGGCGCGACCTACCCGCAGGGCACGGTGGCGATGGCCAACGCCGGGCCCAACACCAACGGCAGCCAGTTCTTCCTGGTCTACAAGAACACGACGCTGGCGCCCTCGTACACCCCGTTCGGCACGATCGTGAGCGGGCTCGGCGTGATCCAGAAAGTGGCCGCGGCGGGCACTGACAACGGGACGGGTGACGGCCATCCTAAGGAAAAGGTCGTCATTGAGAGCGTGACCATCAAGAAGACCTGATTAGCCATGCCAGACCGGGCATGCCCCTAGTCAGGTACCGAGCTGGAGGTAAGCGGTGAGCACCGAAAGCCATCAGTGGGGCCGGGTAGCCGACGACGGAACCGTCTACGTTCGCACCTCAGAAGGTGAGCGCGTAGTCGGGATCTGGCAGGCAGGCAGCCCGGACGAGGCGCTCGCCTTCTTCACCCGCCGGTACGACTCGCTGGCCACCGAGGTCAGCCTGCTCGAGAAGCGGATCGCGACCACTGACCTGGCGCCCGGGCAGGCCAAGGCGACCATCGCCCGGCTGCACGCCGCTATCGCCGAGGCCAAGGCCGTCGGCGACCTGGAGGGGCTCGCGCGCCGTCTGGACTCGCTGACCGAGCGGGCCGACCAGCGCCAGCAGGAGCACAAGGCGGCGCGGGACCGGGCCAGGGTCGAGGCGATCGAGGTCAAGGAGCGCATCGTCGCCGAGGCCGAGAAGCTCGCCGCCGAGGCGACGCACTGGAAGTCCAGCGGAGACCGGCTCAAGGAACTGCTCGACGAGTGGAAGGCGGCGCCGCACGGCGATCGGCAGGCCGAGGCGGCGCTGTGGAAGCGGATGTCGGCTGCGCGCAGCGCCTTCGCCAAGCGCCGCAAGGGCTACTTCGCCGCGCTCGAGGAAGAGCGCGAGGGCGTGCGGGAGCGCAAGCAGGAACTCGTCACCCGGGCCGAGGAGCTGTCCTCGTCGACCGACTGGGCCGCGACGGCAGCCGCCTACCGCGAGCTGATGGCGTCGTGGAAGGAGGCCGGCCGCGCCGACCGGGCCGCGGAAGACGAGCTGTGGAAGCGGTTCAGGGCCGCGCAGAGCACGTTCTTCGATGCCCGGTCGGCCGCCATGTCGGCGAAGGACAGCCAGCTGCGCGAGCGGGCCACGGCCAAGGAGGAGCTGCTCGCCGAGGCCGAGCGGCTGCTCCCGGTGACCGATCCCAAGACGGCCAGGGCCGCGATGCGCTCGATCCATCAGCGCTGGGACAAGATCGGCGCCGTCGCCAGGGACTCGCAGGAACGGCTCGAAGGCGGCCTGAAGAAGGTCGACGACGCGGTGCGCAAGGCCGAGGACGTCCAGTGGCGCCGGACCAACCCGGAAGCCCTGTCCAGGGCCAGGGACACGGTCGCCCAGATCCGCAGGACGGTCGAGAACCTGGAAGGCCAGCTCAAGCAGGCGGACGAGAAGGGTGACGAGGCGGCCAGGCAGCGTGCGTCGTCGGCCCTGGAGACCCGCCGCGCCTGGCTCGCCGAGGCCGAGCGGACCCTCACCGACCTGACCAGCTGACGCGCACCTCCGCACCTCCGCACCGCCCCACCAGCGCTGCTCCGCCGGGGCAGGGCGGCTGCTGGCACTTCTACTGAGTTCGCGCGGCGCAAACGCCGCATACGTCAATGAAACCGGCGCAATTTTGCCTCAAATTCAGTAAGAGTGCGCTCAGCCGGGACCCATGGTCGCGAGCAGCGGGAGATTTCGGCGCTTATCGCCGATTTGCGGCCCAGTCGGTCGGCGGGCACCCCACAGGGACGCGGGACGGGCGCCGGGCTTAGCTGGTGACGCGATGGGCGTCGTAGACGCCGTCGATGGTCCGCACGGCCCGCAGCACATGACGCAGATGCTCGGGGTCGCCCATCTCGAAGGTGAACTTGCTCAGCGCGACCTGATCGCGCCGGGTCGTGACCGACGCGGACAAGATGTTCACGTGCTGCTCGGAGATCGACCTGGTGATGTCGGATAGCAAGCCGGTCCGGTCCAGCGCCTCGACCTGGATCGCGGCCAGGAAACGCGAGCTCTCCCGCGGCGCCCAGTGCACGTTGACCATCCGCTCGGGCTCGGACTGGATCAGGTGCGCGATGTTGACGCAGTCGGTGCGGTGCACCGACACGCCGTTGCCCCTGGTGACGAATCCGGTGATGGTGTCGCCGGGCACGGGGGTGCAGCACTTGGACAGCCTGGCCCAGACGTCGGCGGCGCCCTCGACGCTGACCCCGGAGTCGCCGGTGACCGGCCGCGGCGTCGGCTGCCTGGTCAGGACGGTGGCCTCGGCCAGGTCCTCCTGCGCTCCGGCCAGGCCGCCCGCCGACTTGACCAGCTTGGAGACGACCGACTGGGCGCTGACATGGCCGTCGCCGATGGCCGCGTACAGCCCGGACAGGTCCGGGTAGCGCAGTTCCATCGCGATTGCCTGGAGCGCGTCCGCGGTGGCCAGGCGCTGCAGCGGCAGGCCCTGCTTGCGCATGGTCCGCGCGATCATCGCCTTGCCGGTGTCGGCCGAGGCCTCGCGTCGCTCCTTGGAGAACCAGTGCTTGATCTTATTGCGGGCCCTGGCGCTCTTGACGAAGCCGAGCCAGTCCTGGCTCGGTCCGGCATCGGGGGCCTTGGAGGTCAGGATCTCCACCGTCTCGCCGTTGGACAATGGCGATTCGAGCGGCACCAGCCGCCCATTGACCTTGGCTCCGACCGTGCGGTGGCCGACCTCGGTGTGGATCGCGTAAGCGAAGTCGACCGGCGTCGCGTCCTGCGGCAGCGCGATCACCTCGCCGCGCGGGGTGAACACGTAGACCTCGGCGCTGCCGACCTCGAACCGGAGCGACTCGAGGAACTCGGCCGGGTCGGCGGTCTCCCGCTGCCAGTCGACGAGCTGCCGGAGCCAGGCCAGGTCGGACGGACTGCGGCCGGTCGCGACCTCCTCCTTGTACTTCCAGTGCGCGGCGACGCCGTACTCGGACCGCCGGTGCATGCCCCACGTCCTGATCTGCAGCTCGACGGGCTTGCCGCCGGGGCCGATCACCGTCGTGTGCAGCGACTGGTACATATTGAACTTCGGCATCGCGATGTAGTCCTTGAACCGGCCGGGGACCGGATTCCAGCGCGCGTGCACCGAGCCGAGCACCGCGTAGCAGTCGCGCACGGTGTCGACCAGGATCCTGATGCCGACCAGGTCGTAGATCTCGTCAAAACCGACATTCCGAGCGATCATCTTCTGGTAGACCGAGTACAGGTGCTTCGGCCGGCCGGTTACCTTGGCCTTGATCTTCGCTTCCCGCAGGTCGGCGTAGACCTCCTCGATCACTTCCTGGATAAACGCCTCCCGGCGCGGTGCGCGCTCCGAGACCAGCCGGGCGATCTCGTCGTAGCGCTTGGGGAACAGCGTCGCGAAGGCCAGATCCTCGAGTTCCCACTTGACCGTGTTCATCCCGAGCCGGTGTGCGAGCGGAGCGTAGATCTCCAGGGTCTCGCGTGATTTCCGTTCCTGCTTCGGCCTCGGCAGGTAGCGCAGCGTGCGCATGTTGTGCAGTCGGTCGGCGAGCTTGATGACGAGCACCCTGATGTCGCGGGACATCGCCACGACCATCTTGCGGACGGTCTCGGCCTGGGCGGCATCGCCGTACTTGACCTTGTCCAGCTTGGTCACGCCGTCGACCAGCGCCGTGATGTCGTCACCGAAGTCACGGTGCAGTTCGTCCAGGGTGTAGGCGGTGTCCTCGATGGTGTCGTGCAGCAGCGCCGCGCACACCGTGTCGTGGTTCATGCCAAGCTCGGCCAGGATGGTGGCCACGGCGAGCGGGTGCGTGATGTAGGGATCACCGCTCTTGCGCGACTGGTTCGCGTGGCACTTCGCCGCCACCTCGTAGGCGCGCTCGATCAGCCGGATATCCGCCTTCGGATGGGTCGTGCGGACCGTCCTGATCAGCGGCTCGAGCACCGGATTGACGCCGCCGCGGGACCCGCCGAACCGGCTGAGCCGGCGCCTGACCCCGGCGTGACCCGACCCGGAAGATCCGGATCCGAACCCCTCCGGGACCGGCAGATCGCGTGGCATCGAGCGGGTCGGCGAGTTGGCCGTGCTCGCCTCGGCTGGCTCGTCGGGCAGGTCGACGTCGGGCTCGCTATCGGGCGCGCCAAGTGCCGGGGTCACCCCATTGCCGGCCACGGGCAGCTCTTGGTCTTCGGGGCCTTGCCCCGCGGCCTCCTGGGCGACTCCGCTTCCGGCTTTTCCAGCCGTCGCAACGTCACCGGCCACTGCCGCTCCTCGCGTCAGTTGAAGCCCCTAGTGTATCCGCGGCATGACCCGTCGCGAGCCACACCGGCCCCGCCCGTGAGGTCAGCGCTTCACAAGCCGAGCAGCGCGCGGATGTCCAGGCCCGGCAGGCTGGCCCGGCCGCCCAGGAAGCCGAGCTCGATCAGGACACTAAGCGAGACGACCTCGGCGCCGCTGCGCCTGATCAGCTCTGCGGTAGCCGCGGCCGTGCCGCCGGTAGCCAGCACGTCGTCGATCATCAGCACCCGGTCGCCAGCCGCGAACGCGTCCACATGGACCTCGACCGTGGCCGTGCCGTACTCGAGCTGGTAGGTCTCGGCGTGTGTCGGCCCCGGCAGCTTCCCGAGCTTGCGCACCGGCACGAAGCCGACACCGAGCTTGCAGGCCACCGGAGCGGCGAGAATGAACCCCCGGGCCTCGATCCCGACCACCTTGTCGATCCGGTCGTGCCCGGCCGCCAGCGCGTCGACCGCTGCGGCGAAACCGGACGCGTCTGCGAGCAGCGGCGTGATGTCCTTGAACATCACCCCCGGCTGCGGATAGTCGGGCACGTCCCTGATCAGCCCGCGGAGCATTGCGCCGATGTCCGCAGGCTCCCCGCCGCCCGGCGAAGCCGGCCGGCCGTCGGCGCCGGCCTCGGTCGCGGACACCGGAGCCTACCGGCGCTTCTTCTTGCCTGACGGGCGCCGCTGCGACGCGCTGGGCCGCCGCGGCTGCTGGCGCGGGCCGGACGCGGGCCTGGGCGCCGCGGTACCGCCAGCGGGACGCGACGCGGGCACCGGAGCCGTCTCAGCCTCGACGTCCTCGGCCGGCGCGTCCGGAATCTCGGCGCCGTCCTGGACTACCTCGCCGGACCCGGTCGCGTTGCCGACCGCGACCTTGGCCTGCCGCTTGGCGCTGCCGGCCCGCTGGGCGATCTGCTTGCGCAGCTGCTTGTAGGCGGGCTCGCGCTCCTTCAGGTCGGCCAGCACCGGGGTGGCGATGCAGATCGAGGAGTACGTGCCGGACAGCATGCCGACGAACAGCACCAGGGACAGGTCCTTCAGCTCGCCGTTGCCGAGCAGGAAGACGCTGACGGCCAGGATCGAGACGACCGGCAGCAGCGCGATCACCGAGGTGTTGATCGATCGGACCAGGGTCTGGTTCAGGGCCAGGTTGGCGGCCTCGCTGTAGGTGGTCCGGCGGGTCGCGAGCAGGCCGGCCGTGTTCTCCCGCACCTTGTCGAAGACCACCACGGTGTCGTAGAGCGAGTAACCGAGAATGGTCAGCAGGCCGATCACGGTCGCCGGGCTGACCTGGAACCGCAGCAGCGCGTAGACGCCGACGGTGATCACGATGTCGTGCACCAGCGCCACCAGCGCCGCCGACGCCATCCGCCACTCGAACGCGATCGACAGGTAGAGCACGATCACGATGAGGAACGCGATCAGCGCCTCGATCGCCTTCTGCGAGATCTGGCTGCCCCAGCTCGCGCCGATCGACTGAATGCTGACCTGACCGGGGCGAAGGTGGAACTTGCTGGCGATCGCGTTCACGACCGCGTACTGCGTCTTGGTGTGCAGGACCGGCGTCTCCACGGTCCAGCCGTTATTGCCGACCTTCTGGACGGTAATCGTGTCGCCGGCTCCCGCCGCCGTGACCGTGTTCGTCACCTGCGCGTTCGTCGCCGCAGGAGCCGTGAACTTGTAGACCGATCCGCCCTTGAAGTCCACGCTGAAGTTGAGGTGGAAGACGAGCAGCGCGATAACGCTCACGGCCAGGATCGCGCCGGAGATGCGATACCAGAGCCGCTGCTTGCCGACGAAGTCGAACGACACCTCGCCGCGGTAGAGCCGGCCGCCGATGTTGCCGAGCCTGGACATCACGCCTCCTTCGGGGTGGTCCGGGCCGCGGCGGCCGACGTGGCACTCGCCGTGCCGGCGGCTGGCCTGGCCGTCGCCGCGCGCGAGCCGCGCCACGGCGACTTAGCTCCGAGTCTGGCCGGGTCGAGTCCTGACCACCTGTGCCCGCGGCCGAAGAACTCGGTCCTGGCCAGCAGCGAGACCATCGGCTTGGTGAACAGGAACACCACGACAATGTCGATCAGCGTGGTCAGCCCGAGCGTGAACGCGAATCCCCTGACGTCGCCGATCGCGATGATGTACAGCAAGAGCGCGGCCAGGAACGAGACCGTGTCGGAGACCAGGATGGTCCGCCTGGCCCGCTGCCAGCCGCGCTCGACAGCGGCCCGGAGCGACCGGCCTTCTCTCACCTCGTCCCGCAGTCGCTCGAAATACACGACGAACGAGTCGGCGGTGATGCCGATCGCCACGATCAGTCCGGCCACGCCGGCCAGCGACAGCGTGTAGCCCTGGTACTTGGACAGCATGATGACCGACAGCCACGTGATCAGCGCGGCGGTGGCCAGGCTGAGCACCGACACGATCGCCAGCCCTCGGTAGTACAGGACCGAGTAGAGCACGACCAGCAGCAGGCCGATCGCCGCGGCGATAAGTCCCGCGGTGAGCTGAGAGGCACCGAGTTGCGGGGAGGTCGACAGGGTCGACAGGGGCTGGAACGCGAGCGGTACGGCGCCGTACTTGAGCACGTTGGTCAGCGACGTCGCCTGGGCGTGGGTGAAGCTCCCGCCCGGCCCGGTGATCTGGCCGGAGCCACCCGGGATCGGCTGGTTCACCTGCGGCGCTGACACGACCTTGCCGTCCAGCACGATCGCGAACTGGTCCAGGACCGACGTCTCGTTCTGCGTCGCCGTGCTGTAGTACTTCTGGTACATCTGGGTGGTCAGGGCGCCGAACGCCTTGCCGCCCGGGCCGTCCAGGTTGAAGTTCACGACCCACTGGCTCTGCGCGTTCAGTACCGCCGCGACCTTGGTCAGGTTCGAGCCGAGGACCTTCGCGACGTCCAGCACGTACTTGTTGCCCTGCGAGTCACAGGCCACGATCTGCGCGTTGGCGTTGTCCCACTTCGTCGGGTTGTTGCCGTAGATCTCGCTCTGCCACTTCTTATTCGTGCAGTTCAGGCGGTTGAAGTCGGCAATGACCGCCTTGCTGGTGACCTTGCTGATATCACCGGAGGCATCCGCGGCGGTGGGCAGCCGGACGGTGGGTGACGCACTCGGGCTGGGCGAGGGCGACGGGCTGGCCGACGGCGAGGAACTCGCTGAGGCCTTCGGGCTGCTGGACGGCGTCGGGCTCGAGCTGCCTGGCAGCGCCTTCGCCCCGGCGGCCTGGCCCGTCCCGCCTGCCCTGCTGGCTGACGCGCTGGGACTGGGCGAGGAGGACGCACCGGCCGTGGCCTTCGGGCTCGCCGATGCCGTGCCCGGGGACGGCGAAGAGCTCGGGCTTGCCGTTGGCGTCGGCGCGAGCGCGGTCGGGTGCCCGGGCGCCACCAGCAGCACCTGGCGGAATCGCAGCACCGCCGAGCTCAGCAGCGGGCGGATGTCCTCGGCGCTGCGGTGCGGGACGGAGACCACGATCTCGTCGGTGCCCTGCTGCTGGATCTTGGCTCCGGTGAAGCCCTGGCCGTTCAGCCGGCTATTCAGGATCGCGATCGACTGGGACATGTCCGCACTGGTCGGCGTGCGGTTACCCGGGCCGAGAACCACGGTCTTGATGGTCACGGTGGTGCCGCTGGACAGGTCGAGACCGAGGCCGACCTTGAACTTGTCGTGCCAGCTGCCCGGGTGCAGGAAGGCGCCGCCGATGATCGTCGCGAGCATGACGATCAGCAGCGCGGCCAGGACCGCGAGGTGCCGCCACGGCCTGGACGTCGGCCCTGACTGCCTCGATGCGCCGCCCGGCCGGGACGCGGAACCGCGCGGCCTGGACGGCCTGTTGCTAGGGGATGCCACCTGTGCCTGTCCTTAAATCGATCGACCCGCGGGGCCGCGAGATCCCGCGGGGCGGCTAGATGTTGCGGTTCTTGAGGTCCCAGTCGTCATCAGGCGCGGCGTCCTCGTGGGTCTCGGCCTCGGCCTCGGGCTCCTCGTCGTGCTCCTGCGCCTCATCGGCGTCGATGTCCTCGTGCGAGGGCATCGCGTCGTCGGACACGACGTCCATGATCGCCCGGCGCAGCATCGTCACCTCGACCCCTGGCGCGATCTCGATGACCACATCGCGGTCGTCGCCGGAGACCACCGTGCCGTACATGCCGGCCGTGGTGCGGACCCGCTGCCCGGGCATGACCTGGCTCTGGGTCTGCATCGCCTTGCGCTGCCGGTTCCGCTGCGGGCGCATGATGAGCACGTAGAAGAGGCCGACCAGCACGGCGAGGATGACGAAGGTGAACGCCGGGTTGCCGCTCTTGGTGGTTGTGCCAGCGGCGAGAATCATGGTCCCCATAGCGGGGCTTCCTTCCGGTTGATGGCGCAGCGGCCGGGTGCAGCGCAGGAACCATACCGGCGGGACCGGCAGTAGTGCCAGGCGGCTGGGAAAAGACCAACTGCCGAAGTTTAGCGGCGCAAGCGCCGCGCACAAACAGGCTACGACTTCCGTCGAGTGATCGTGACCGGGCCGCAACCAGATGTACTGTTCCGTGCCCAGGTGCCGGGCACGCTCACGTTAGTCAAACAGCGTGATGGCGCCAGAATCATCCCCCAGGCCGCCGGGCGCTGTCCCCGGGGCTGGCGCGACGAGCCCCAGGTGCGCCCAGGCGGCCGGGGTGGCGACCCGGCCGCGCGGCGTCCTGGCCATCAGGCCTGCCCGCACCAGGAACGGCTCGGCCACCACCTCGACGGTCTCGGCCTCCTCGCCGACGGCGACGGCGAGCGTCGACAGGCCGACCGGGCCGCCGCCGAAGCGCCGGACCAGCGCCGTCAGCACGGCCCGGTCGAGCCGGTCAAGGCCGCTCTCGTCGACCTCGTACAGCTCGAGCGCGGCCCTGGCCGCCGCCTTGCTGACCACGCCGTCGCCGCGCACCTCAGCGAAATCCCTGACCCGGCGGAGCAGCCGGTTGGCGATCCGCGGTGTCCCGCGGGACCGGCCGGCGATCTCGTCGGCGCCGTCCTCGCGGAGCGTCACGCCCAGCAGGCCAGCCGACCGCCTGATGATCACGCCAAGCTCGGCGGGGTCGTAGAAGTCCAGGTGGCCGGTGAAGCCGAACCGGTCGCGCAGCGGCGCCGGCAGCAGGCCGGCCCGGGTGGTGGCGCCGACCAGGGTGAACGGCGCGATATCGAGCGGCACCGCGGTCGCGCCCGGTCCCTTGCCGAGCATCACGTCGACCCGGAAGTCCTCCATGGCCAGGTACAGCATCTCCTCGGCCGGCCTGGCCAGCCGGTGGATCTCGTCGATGAAGACGACCTCGCCGCCGTTCAGCGAGGTCAGCACGGAGGCGAGGTCACCGGCCCGCTCGATCGCCGGGCCGCTGGTGATCCGCAGCGGAGCGGTGAGCTCGGCCGCGATGATCATGGCGATCGTGGTCTTGCCCAGTCCTGGCGGGCCGGACAGCAGGACGTGATCGGGCGCCTTGCCGCGCCGCATCGCCCCCTCGAGGACCAGCGTGAGCTGCTCGCGCAGCCTGGCCTGGCCGACGAACTCGGCTAGCTGCCTGGGCCGCAGGGCGCCCTCGACCTGCCGCTCGTCGGCGTCGGCGAGCGGCGAGACAAACCGCTCGGTATCGCTCTGGCTCACGGAAGACTCCCCTGCGGCCCGCTCATGACCGGCCCAGGACGCGCAGTGCGGCCCGCAGCGCGACCGCGACGTCGACCTCGGCCGCCCCGTCGGCCCCGTCGGCGCCCGGTTCGCCGCCAGTCTCGCTGGCGGTCGCGCTGGCCAGCAGGTCCGGCTCGATCATCGCGATCGCCTGGTCCGCGTCCCTGGCCTGCCAGCCGAGGTTGACCAGTCCGGTACGCACCTGGTCCCGCCAGGTCAGGACGCCGACGGCACCGGCTCGGCCGGGCCCGGTCCCGCTGGCGCCGGTCAGCGCGGAGCCCGCCCCGGCGGGACCGGCTTCGCCTGGCGACCCGAGCCGCCCGGCCAGTTCGAGCACAATCCGCTGGGCACCCTTGCGCCCGATGCCCGGCACGCTGGTCAGCGCGTTCACGTCCTCGGCGGCGACCGCGCGGCGCAGGCCGTCCGGGCTGAACGTGGCCAGCATCGCCAGCGCCAGCCGCGGCCCGATGCCGCTCGCGGTCTGCAGCAGCTCGAACGTGTTGCGCTCGTCGTCGCTGCCGAACCCGTACAGGGTCAGCGCGTCCTCGCGGACGACCAGTGACGTGGAAACCTTGCTCCGCTCGCCCGGCCGCAGTCCGGCCAGCGTCCCCGGCGAGCACTGCACGAGCAGCCCGACTCCCCCCACGTCGATGACCGCTCCCTCCGGGGCAACGGTGGTCACCACGCCGTCCAGATGCGCGATCATCGGTTTCCTCCCGCTTGTGCCGCTCGTTCCGCCGCCGTGCCGGCCGCCGCCAGCCTCGCCTGGGCGCCGCCGCGCCACAGATGGCAGATCGCCAGCGCGAGCGCATCGGCGGCATCCGCGGGCCGCGGCGGCTCCGTCATCCGCAGCAGCCTGGTCACCATGTGGGTCACCTGCGCCTTGTCGGCCCGGCCGCTGCCGGTCACCGCCGCCTTGACCTCGCTGGGCGTATGCAGGGCGACCGGAACCCCGAACCGGGCCGCGCAGACGATCGCCACCGCCCCCGCCTGCGCCGTGCCCATCACCGTCCGGACGTTGTGCTGGCTGAACACCCGCTCGACCGCGACGGCATCGGGCTCGTACCGGCGCAGCCACTTATCGAACTGCTCGGCGAGGATGAGCAGCCGGCTGCCGATGTCCGCGCTGGCCGGGCTGGTCACGACCGTCGTGCCGACCAGCTTGAGCGGCACGCCTGGCCCGCCGTCGACGACGCCGATGCCGCACCGGGTGAGACCGGGATCGACACCGAGCACCCGCATCCGGCCACCGCCTGAGTATCGGCGCCTGAGCATGGGCGCCTGAGTATTGGCGAACAAGTGTTCGGCTGCGACATTACCGGCTAGCACCCCGCCGCACTCGCCGCAGCCGCTCCCCGGCGTGTCGCCCCTCGCTCGTTTCCATGATCGTGGCGAGTTGACCGCGCTCAGACACGAGAACTCTCCGCGATCATGGAATGGAGGAGTTAGAAGTAGTCGAGGAGGTGGGGGTGGCTGGCGAAGAGCGAGTCGAGGGCCTCGTCGGTCGCCCGGTCGCCGCCGGATGCCAGGCCGGCGACGCGGAGCGTCGCCATCGGGACGCCCGCGTACAAGGCGGCGAAGCCGCGCGCCCCGAGCCTGACCGGGTCGGCGGCAGGCGAGCCGGCCGAGCGCTCCGTTAGGCCAGGAAGAAGGGAACCCTGACCGTCGCGCACGGTGAGGGTATGCAGCCCGGCTCCGGCTGGCCGCTGGTCGTCGGCCAGTCGCAGCACCACGCGGGCATCGGCCGCGGCGAGAAAACCGCGGCCGCTGATCGCGGCGGCGGGGTCGAGCACCCGGAGCATCCAGCGCTTGTGCAGGCGGAGGCGGACGTCGGGTTCCCTGGTCAGCCAGCCGACCGGATCGTCAGGGCCGACGACGGCGTGCACGGTATGGGTCACCGACGCGTGCGAGGCCACGATCCCCCACAACGCCCGCGCGGTCGGCGCCGAGCCGGCGGCCAGCACGTGCACCATGATCTCGTGGTCGCTGCCGCCGTGCCAGCCGTAGCCGAGGAACCCGTCGGGCGCCAGGTAGGAGAACAGGTGCGGGCCGGCCAGCCAGCGCCGCACGCTGCCCGGATCGAGGGTCGCGGGGCCGCAGTCGCGGGCCCCGGCATGGACCGCCGTGAGCACCGCGATGACCTCCTCGGCGTCCTGCGGGCCGGCTCGCCGCACCGCCGGGGGCGGCTCGCCGCCGGGCATGCCAGCAGGGGCCTGGCCCGGCCCGGCCGCCGCGGGGATCCGCGGATCGGGCGGCAGCAGCGAGCCGAGAGACCGGCCCGGCACCTCGGCCCGGTAGTGCCCGCCGGCCATCTCCCAGCCCAGCGACCGGTACAGGTGCGCGGTCGCCGGATACAGCGCCGACAGCGCGTAGCCGCGCTCGGCCATCGCGTCGAGCAGCGCGATCATCAGCGCGCGGCCGACGCCGCGGCCGCGGGCCTCGGGCGCGACCTTGACGCCGCCCACGCCGGCCATCGGCACCGCCCGGCCGTGCCAGAACTGCCGCATGTCGTAGTACCGGGCCGCGCCGACGAGCCGGCCGTCGTCCCAGACGCCGAATTGCCGGCCGCCCTCGATGCAGCCGCGCACCTCGGCGGCCCAGAACTCGCGGTCCGCCTCGTCCATCGGGCCGAACGAGCGGTGCCGCAGGTCAAGCTCGGCGTCGACGTCGTCGTCGGCCCGCATCAGCCGGATCGTCAGCTCGGGCTGGCTCACCAGCGGCTCAACCCAGCTTCTCCATGATCTCGTCGGACACCGCGTAGTTGGCGTACACGTCCTGAACCTCGTCGGACTCCTCGAGCACCTCGATCAGCCGGAAGACCTTCTTCGCGGTCTCCTCGTCCAGCGGGATCTCGACCGACGGCAGGAACGGCGTCTCGGCCGACTCGTAGTCGATTCCGGCCTGCTGCAGCGCGGTCCGCACCGGGACCAGGTCGGTCGCCTCGCTGACCACCTCGTAGGAGTCGCCGATGTCGTTGACCTCCTCGGCGCCCGCGTCGAGCACCGCCATCAGCACGTCGTCCTCGCCCATCTTGTCCGACTTGGGGACGATCACCACGCCCTTGCGGCTGAACAGGTACGAGACCGATCCCGCATCCGCCATCGAGCCGCCATTCCTGGTCAGCGCGACCCTGACCTCGGCGGCGGCCCGGTTCCGGTTGTCGGTCAGGCACTCGACCAGGACGGCGACGCCGCCCGGCGCGTAGCCCTCGTAGGTCACCGCCTCGTAGGCCGCACCGCCCGCCTCCAGGCCCGCGCCGCGGCGCACGGCCCGGTCGATGTTGTCGTTCGGCACCGAGTTGCGCTTGGCCTTCTGCACCGCGTCGTAGAGCGTCGGGTTGGCGCTGATGTCCGCCCCCCCGCTGCGCGCCGCCACCTCGACGTTCTTGATCAGCTTGGCGAACAGCTTGCCGCGCCGGGCATCGACGACGGCCTTCTTGTGCTTCGTGGTGGCCCACTTGGAGTGGCCGCTCATGAGAGTTCCCTCACCATGTCAGTAAAGATCGTGTGCACGCGGTTGTCGCCGGTGAGCTCGGGGTGGAATGCGGTGGCGAGCGCCGGACCCTGGCGGACGGCGACGATCCTACCGGTGCGGGGCTCGGTAGCCAGAATCTCGACCCCCGGCCCGACGTCCTCGACCCAGGGCGCCCTGATGAACACGGCGCGGAACGGCGGGCCGCCCGCGCCGTGGAGCTCGATATCGCTCTCGAAGGAATCGGCCTGGCGGCCGAACGCGTTGCGCCTGACCGTCATGTCGATCGCGCCGAACGTCTCCTGCTCGCTGGCCCGTTCCACGAGCCGGCTGGCCAGCATGATCATCCCGGCACACGATCCGAAAACCGGCATACCGGCGCTGATCCTCGCGCGCAGCGGCTCGACGAGGTCGAAGATCGCGGCCAGCTTCCAGATCGTGGTTGACTCGCCGCCGGGAATGATCAGGCCGTCGACCGCGGCCAGCTCGGCGGGCCGGCGCACCGGAACCGGGTGCGCTCCGGCGGCGGTGATCGCGCGCAGGTGCTCGGCGACATCGCCCTGCAGCGCGAGCACGCCGACCGTCGTGGTGCGCGTCGTGGTGCGCGTCCTGGCGGGCCCGTCCGCCGCGGCTGGCGAGGCGTCCGACGGGTGCGAGGAGCCGACGAGCGCCGCGTCGCTGGCTGGCAATTTCCCCTCCTGGGATAACGAGTAAGTAAGTCCGAGGGTATCCGTGTGGTAAGGGTGTGCCATAGTCGCGCGGCGGGTAGCGATCACTGAACTACGCAGTGCGGTCAAGCCGCGGCCAACTCCCCATCAGGGCGCGGCCCTTCAGGTAACGCAGGTCCGCCTGGGGGTGCGGGCAGCGGCGCAGTCAGTCCACACGGGAGGCACCAGATGGGCCAGGTATGGACATTCGATGGCGCGCCCGCGACCACCATGGGCGCGCCTAGCGGTCTGGTGACATTGCTCGAAGGCACGACGTTCTGCATCTGCGAGACCTCGGGCGACCTGCGGCCGGGCGGTGCGCAGGGCCTGTTCGTCCGGGACACCCGGCTGATCAGCCGGCTCGAGCTGAGCATCAACGGGCACGTGCCCGAGCCGCTCGCGCCGCAGTCGCACGAGCCGTTCGCGTGCACATTCCTGAGCCGGATGCCGCCGATGCCCGGCCTGGCCGACAGCACGATGCTGGTCGCCAGGAGACGGCTGCTCAACGACGGCATGCACGAGGAGATCACGCTCCGCAACATGAGCACCGAGCCGCTCCCGGTCAGCCTGCGGATCGGCATCGGCGGCGACTTCGCGGACGTGTTCGAGGTCAAGGAGGGCCGGGTGCACAGCGACTCGGCCGTCGTCGACGGGATGACCCTCGACGTCGACGACGACGCGATCAAGCTGAGCCGGCAGGTCGGGTCGGCCCTGCGCGGAGCGCGGATCACCGGCGCCCGGCACCCCGACGCCGAGCTCGAGGTCTCGGCCAGCCAGCTGACCTGGCACGCGGTCGTGCCCGCGCACGGCGCGTGGAGCACGTCGGTGCAGATCACTCCGTCGCTGAACGGCCAGGACCTGGTCGAGTTCCGGGCCGCGCACGCGCATCCGAACGGCGACCGGGCCGGCCTGGCCGGGCCCGAGCAGCGGCTGGCCGACTGGCGGCGGCAGAGTCCGCTGGTCAGGGCGTCCGATGTCCGGCTGGCCTCGGTCTTCGCGGCCAGCACCGAGGACCTCGGCTCGCTGCGGATCTTCGACCCCGAGCACTCGGACCGCGCGGTCATCGCGGCGGGCGCGCCGTGGTTCATGACCATCTTCGGCCGGGACTCGCTGCTCACCTCGTGGATGGTGCTGCCGCTCGACCCGTCGCTGGCCCTCGGCACGATGCGGACGCTGGCCAGCCTCCAGGGCTCGAAGGTGAGCCCGCCGACCGAGGAGGAGCCGGGCAAGATCCTGCACGAGATGCGGTTCGGGATGCAGGCGTCGCTCTGGCTGGGCGGCAGCAGCGTGTACTACGGCACCGTCGACGCCTCCCCCCTGTTCGTGATGCTCCTCGGCGAGCTGCGCCGGTGGGGCCTGGAACGCCGGGTCGTGGACGAACTGCTCCCCCACGCCGACCGCGCGCTGGACTGGATCGTCAACTACGGCGACAAGGACGGTGACGGGTTCGTCGAGTACGGCCGGTCTACCGAGCTCGGCCTGGCCAACCAGGGCTGGAAGGACTCCTTCGACGGCATCAACTTCGCCAGCGGCGCGATGGCCAAGCCGCCGATCGCCCTGGCTGAGGTCCAGGGCTACGTCTATGCCGCCTACCTGGCCAAGTCCCACTTCTGCATCGAGCGCGAGGACGCCGACGGCGCCGACTACTGGGCGCACAAGGCCCAGGTGCTGAAGGACGACTTCAACCGGGCGTTCTGGATCGCGGACAAGGGGTACTTCGCCCTCGGCCTCGACGGCGAGAAACGGCAGATCGACTCGCTGACCTCCAACATGGGCCACTGCCTGTGGACCGGCATCGTCGACGCGGGCAAGGCGGCCGCCGTGGCCAGGCACCTGACCAGCGAGGACATGTTCTCGGGTTTCGGGATCAGGACGCTGGCGGCATCCAGCGGCGCCTACAACCCGATGAGCTACCACAACGGGTCGATCTGGCCGCACGACAACGCGATCTGCGCCGCCGGGCTGATGCGGTACGGCTTCGTCAAGGAAGCTCAGCAGGTCTTCGGCGGCATCCTGGAGGCCGCCGAGCGGTTCGGCGGGCGGCTGCCCGAGCTGTTCTGCGGTTTCGACCGCGACGAATTCGCCGAGCCGGTCAGCTACCCGACGTCGTGCTCGCCCCAGGCGTGGGCGTCGGCCGCCCCGTTTCACCTGCTGCGGACGCTGCTGCGGTTCGATCCGTCGGTGCCGGTCGGCAAGCTGTGGTGCGACCCGGCCATCCCGGCCAGGTTCCTGCCGTTGCGGATCGACTCGCTGCACGTGGCGGGCGCCCGGGTGTCGGTCGATGTCCGCGAGGAGGGCTGGTCGCTCGACGGCCTGGGCGAGATCCTGACCCTGGTCAGGTCGGGCCGTGATCCGGAAACCGCGATCGGCAGCTAGCCGGCCCGGCTACTGGCAGAGCCTGGCGTGCCAGGCCAGCGCGGAGATGTCGGTCAGCGAGGAAATCTGGTCGACGACGACCCTGAGCCGGCCGGCGTCGGAGCCCGCCGACTCGTACTCGGGCCGGAAGAACGGATCCAGCACTTCCGGCCCGCCCGCCGCCAGTGCCGCCGCCAGCTCGGTCAGCACCGCGCGCTCCCTGGCCTGTACCGCGACCGCGCCGGCCCGGCCCATGACGTAGAACGCGGTCACGCCCTTGAGCAGGGCGCATTCCATCCGCTGCGGCCGGGGAACTTCAAGATCATGGGCATAACGGGCCAACGGCGTGCTCCCGGCGGGCCGGGTGGCGAGCAGCGCCGCGTCGCAGAATCGGCCGATCAGCTCGCTGGTCAGGTTCTTCACCGCGGCCACGGTCTGCGGCTCGCCGTCGAAGCGCCGCGGCCAGCAGCTCAGCTCGAGCAGCCGGTCGAAGATCTCGCACAGCTCATCCGCGGTCACCGCGCCCGGCGGGCAATACTCGGCCTGGGTCAAGATGGCGACCTGGCGACGCGCATCGGGGTCGTGCAGCTGGCCGAGCTTGATCAGCCCGCTGTGCAGGCCGTCCTCCAGGTCGTGGACGGAGTAGGCGACGTCGTCCGCCCAGTCCATGACCTGTGCCTCCAGGCACGCCCGGCCGTCCGGCGCGCCCTGCCTGATCCAGCCGAAGATCTCGGCGTCGTCGTCGTAGCAGCCGTATTTTCCGCCGCCCGCCTCCGGCTGGGACGCCAGCCACGGGTACTTCAGCGTGGCGTCCAGGGTGGCTCTGGTCAGGTTCAGGCCGGCGCCGGGAACCTTGGCCTCGATCCTGGTCAGCAGCCGCAGGCTCTGCGCGTTTCCCTCGAAGCCACCGCAGCCCGCGGCGACCTGGGCCAGCGCGGACTCGCCGTTGTGCCCGAACGGCGGGTGGCCGAGGTCATGCGCCAGGCACGCCGCGTCGACCAGGTCGGGATCGCAGCCGAGCGCGGCCCCGAGCTCCCGGCCGATCTGCGCGCACTCCAGCGAGTGCGTGAGCCTGGTGCGCGGGAAGTCGGCCTGCCCGATCTCCACCACCTGCGTCTTGGCGGCGAGCCTGCGCAGCGCCGAGCTGTGCAGCACCCGAGCGCGGTCCCGCTGGAACGGGGTCCGCTCCTGACTGTGCGCGCGCTTGGCCGCCTCAGGCGCGAACCTGGCCGTTGCGTGCTCGTCGTAACCGGCGAGCCAGCTGCCGATCCCTACGGTCACCGGCTGTCGCTGCCTCCTGACGCTTCCAGCGCAACCGCGCGGCCGGCCTCGAGCCGGGCGACCGGGACGCGGAACGGGGAGCAGGACACGTAGTCCAGCCCGGCCTCGTGGAAGAAGCGCACCGACTCGGGATCCCCGCCGTGCTCGCCGCAGACCCCGATCTTCAGGTCAGGCCGGGTGTCCCGGCCCTCCTTGACGGCCAGCTTGACGAGCCTGCCGATGCCCTCGGCGTCGAGGGTCTCGAACGGCGAGACCCCGAAGATGCCCATCTCGATGTAGCGGCCGAAGAACGCGCCCTCCACGTCGTCCCGGGAGAAGCCCCAGCCCATCTGGGTGAGGTCGTTGGTGCCGAACGAGAAGAACTCGGCCGCCTGGGCGATCTGCCCGGCGGTCAGCGCGGCCCTCGGCACCTCGATCATCGTCCCGATCAGGGTGTGGCCGCTGACGCCGGTCTCCTCGGCGACGTCGCGCAGCACCCGCTCCGCCTCGTCGCGCGCCGCCTCGAGCTCCTGCACGGCTCCCACCAGCGGGATCATGATCTCCGCGTGCGGGTTCCCGCCCGCCTTGATCCGGTCGGCCGCCGCGTGCGCGATCGCGCGGACCTGCATGGCGTACAGGCCGGGGATGACCAGGCCGAGCCGGACGCCGCGCAGGCCGAGCATCGGGTTCTGCTCGTGCAGCCTGCGGACCTCCTCGAGCAGCTTGCGGTCCTTCGCGGTCGCGCTGTCGCCGGCCAGGGCCACCTTGACCGATAGCTCGGTCAGGTCGGGCAGGAACTCGTGCAGCGGCGGGTCGAGCAGCCTGATCGTGACCGGCAGGCCGTCCATCGCCTCGAGGATCTCCACGAAATCACCGCGCTGGAGCGGCTCGAGCTGGGCGAGCGCCGCCTGCCTGGCCTCGTCGTCCTCGGCGAGGATGAGATCCTCGACTAGCTGCCGCCGCTCGCCGAGGAACATGTGCTCGGTCCGGGTCAGGCCGATGCCCTGCGCGCCGAACCTGACCGCGCGGGCCGAGTCCTCGCCGGTGTCGGAGTTGGCGCGGACACCGAGCCTGCGCCGGGAGTCGGCGTGGGTCATGATCCGGTGCACCGCGCTGACCAGTTCGTCGGCGCCGGGCTCGAGGCTGCCCTCGAAGTACTCGACCACGGGCGAGGCGACCACGGGCACCTCGCCCAGGTACACCGCGCCCGACGTGCCGTCGATCGAGATCACGTCGCCTTCGCGGACGACGACCTGGCCGCCGCCGCCGCCCGCCGCGGTGAACTGCCGCGCGTTCACGTCGACCTCCAGGGAATCCGCGCCGCACACGCACGTCTTGCCCATGCCGCGGGCGACCACGGCGGCGTGGCTGGTCTTGCCGCCGCGGCTGGTCAGGATGCCGCGGGCGGCGATCATGCCGTGCAGGTCGTCGGGGTTGGTCTCGCGCCGGACCAGGATCACGTCCTCGCCGCGGTCGGCCCACTGCACCGCCGTCGCCGAGTCGAAGACCGCCTTGCCGACGGCCGCGCCAGGAGACGCGCTGATCGCCTTGGCGATCAGGGTGGCGGTCTCGCTGTCGCCGAACCTGGGGAACATGAGCTGGGCGAGCTGCGCGCCTGAGACCCGGCGCAGCGCCTCGTCCACGTCGATCAGGTCCTGGTCGACCAGCTGGATCGCGATCCTGAACGCGGCGCCGGCGGTCCGCTTGCCGACCCTGGTCTGGAGCATCCACAGCTTGCCGCGCTCGATCGTGAACTCGATGTCGCACAGGTCCTTGTAGTGATTCTCCAGCTTCCGCATGATCTGCATCAGCTCGGCATAGGACTTCGGGTCGATCTGCTCGAGGTCCTGGAGCGGGACAGTGTTGCGGATCCCGGCGACGACATCCTCGCCCTGGGCGTTCTGCAGGTAGTCGCCGTAGACGCCCTGCTGGCCGCTGCCCGGGTCGCGGGTGAAGGCCACGCCGGTGCCCGAGTCCGGGCCGAGGTTGCCGAAGACCATGGCCACGATGTTGACGGCGGTGCCGAGATCGGAAGGAATCCGCTCCTGGCGCCGGTACAAGATGGCACGGTCGGCGTTCCAGGAATCGAAGACGGCGTTGACCGCCATGTCCATCTGCTCACGCGGGTCCTGCGGGAAGTCCCGGCCGGTCTGCGCCTTGACGATCTGCTTGTAGGTATCGACCAGCGACTTCATGTCCTCGGCGTCCAGGTCGAGGTCGTTCTTGGTGCCCTTGGCCTGCTTGGCCGCATCGAGCGCGTGCTCGAACTCCTGACCCTCGATCCCGAGCACGGTCTTGCCGAACATCTGGATCAGCCGCCGGTAGGAGTCCCAGGCGAACCGCTCGTTGCTGGCCTGCTTGGCCAGGCCCTGAACCGAGGCGTCGGACAGGCCGATGTTCAGCACCGTCTCCATCATGCCCGGCATCGAGAACTTGGCCCCCGACCTGACGCTGACCAGCAGCGGGTCGTCGTGGTCGCCGAGCGTCTTGCCTCTCGCCTGCTCCAGCGCGGTCAGGTGCTCGGTTACCTCGGCGCCCAGGCTCTGGGGCACGGCGCCCTGGGTCAGGTAATGCCGGCACGCATCGGTGCTGATGATGAAGCCGGGCGGGACGGGCAGGCCAAGGTTGGTCATCTCGGCGAGGTTCGCACCCTTGCCGCCGAGCAGGTCCTTCATGTCCTTGTTGCCCTCGATGAAGTCATAGACAAGCTTCGGCACTGCGCGCTCTCCTTGCGGGTGCCGCGGGCCCGGCAGCCCGGTTAGCCCGGGAAAGATCCCCGGAACGCCCCGGCATGCTGGGCACCCAGCGGCTCAGTGATCGCGGCCTTCTCGGCCCTCCTGCACGACTCTACCGAGCCTGGCGCCCAACGCGGCAGTCGCACGCGGCGTTCTGGCTCTCGATCCCGCACCAATCTGGCCGTTATGGTCCGCAGCGGGAGGCTGACCAGCACGGTGGACGCCCGCCGGGTGGGACTGGGCGAATTCGACGAGCCGCGATCGAAGGCGCCTGGTAGAAACTCCGGCCGCGCAGGCAACAAATGGCGCCGCGAATCGTCTTACTAGCATGGACCTTGAGTCCCGCGCGGGGCCGGGCGCGGTCGTCACCATTGCCCCCGCCCCGCGACGGCTGGCCGGCCAGGCCGCGTCAGGCCTGCCCGAATGGCTCGAGCCAGAGGATCCCGCGCTCGCTGTCACCGCGCTGTACCACGAGCACGCGCTGAGCCTGATCCGCGTCGCGCACATCATGCTCGGCAGCCGGGCGGCAGCCGAGGACGTGGTTCAGGACGCGTTCTGCGGCCTGTACCGGCGCTGGGCGCACCTGGCGGACAAGGACAAGGCCATCGGCTATGTCCGGTCGTCCGTACTCAACGGCTGCCGGACGGCGCTGCGCCGCAGCCGACTGCAGGACCGGATCATGACGTACCAGCCATCGGCGGTATCAGCGGAGGCCGCCGTCCTGTCGAGCGAGGAGCGCCGCGAGGTCGTCCGGGCGCTGCGGCGGCTGCCCGAGCGGCAGCGGGAAGTGCTGGTGCTCAGGTACTACCTCGACCTCACCGACGAGCAGATAGCCAGCGACCTGGGAATCGCCCCGAGCACGATCCGGTCGACGAGGCACCGGGCCCTGGCATCGCTGGAACGCCTGCTCATGGAGGAGTCATGAGCAGGATCGAGAATCACCTGCGCGACGCCCTGCGCGAGGTAGCCGACGACATTCCCGCCGCTGGGGTACCGCCGCTGCAACTCCCCGGCGGCCGGTCGCGGCACGGCGCGGGCCGGGCCACCGGCCGCCGCCTCATCCCGTCCGCCCGGTGGCTTGCTCCCGTCGGCGCAGCGGCGGCGGTGCTGGCGATCGCGGCCGGAGTGACGGCCGTCGCCGGCCTGACTCATGGTGCCTCCGGCCCGCAACAGGGCGCTGCTGCCGCCGCCGTGCGCGCCGTCCCGCCGTACTACATCGCGCTGACCGGTACCAGGTCGCCGGGCCAGGAGCACCGCCATCTCGGCATCTTCGCGACCGCGACCGGCGCGCTCATCGCCTCGGCCGCTGTGCCGCGGCCCTACACCACCTTGGCCGGCGTTTCCGCCGCGGTGCAGGACCGGACGTTCGCGGTGGCCGCCGAGGCGTTTGCGGGCCGCAGGCTGTCTGCGGTGAAGTTCTTCCTGGTCCGGTTCAACCCCGTGAGCCGTGCGATTCGCCTGGTAGCGCTGGCGATGCCGCGGATGCCCGCGGCGGCAACACTCGATGGCATGGCGCTGTCCCCGCACGCGAGCAAGCTGGCGGCAGCGTTCGAGCTGAACGGGACCGCCGCCCGGCTGACCGAGGAGGTCCGGGTGCTGGACCTCAGCACCGGGGCGACCCGCACCTGGACAAGCTCGCAGGGAACTGTCGCCGGCGGCCGGTATGACCTGCGGTCGCTGAGCTGGGCGGACAACGACATCATTCTGGCGCTGAACTGGGCCGGCTGCCGTAGGAGCGACCCAGCCGCGGCCGTTCCCGCCATCAGCGGCGTACGCCTGCTCAATACCGGGAAGCCTGGCAGCGATCTCGTCGCCGCCAGCCGGCTCGCCGTCCGCCTGTACAAGATCGGTGGCCACCCCGGCCTGCCACGCCTGGTTTCCGGCGCGGGCCTGCTCACGCCGGATGGCAGGAAGGTCGTGGCAGCGGCCGCGAACCCGCCGGGAACGGCGGGCGGCTTCGCCGAATTCTCCGTAGCGACGGGGCGCCTTCTCGGCCGGCTCGGCGGGAGTTCGCTGCCGCCCGAGGCGGTCGGCATCCCGACGGGCGTCTTGTGGGCCAGCAAGTCCGGCCACACGCTGCTGGTCAGCAGTCCTCCCGGGCATCCCGACCAGATCGCGATCATCCGGGGTACCAGGGTGACACTGCTGCCTAGTTCCAGCCTGGCCGCTTTCCCGGACGCTGCCTGGTAGTTCAGGAGAACGCCGAGCGGACCGCGAGCCGCCGGATCCGCGGGCCGCGCGTCGGCTCGCGCGTGCCAGACTCAGGCATGCGAACGCGAACTGGCCCGGTTATCGGAGTCCTGCATCCCGGCGAGATGGGCTCGGCGGTCGGACGCTGCCTGGCGGCGCCGGGCCGTACCGTGCTCTGGGCATCGCAAGGGCGCGGCCCGCGGACCGCTGAGCGCGCCGGGTCGTTCGGCCTGCATGACGTTGGCACCGCGGCCGCGATGGCCGCGCAGGCCGACGTGATCTTCTCGGTCTGCCCGCCGCACGCCGCGCTGGACGTCGCGGGCTCGGTCCGCGGCTTCCGCGGCACGTACGTCGACGCCAACGCTGTCTCCCCGCAGACGGCCCGCGAGATCGCCGCGATCGTGGCGGGCGGCGGCGCCAGCTACGCCGACGGCGGTATTGTCGGGCCGCCTCCCGTCGCCCCGGGCAGCACCCGGCTGTACCTGTCCGGTCCCGCGGCCGCCACCGTCCTGAGCCTGTTCGACGGAACCCCCCTCGATGCCCGCCTTGTGCCGGGAGATGTGGGATCGGCTTCCGCGGTCAAAATGGCCTACGCGGCGTGGACGAAAGGCTCGGCGGCGCTGCTGCTCGCGGTTCGAGCTCTCGCCGAGGCCGAGGGAGTATCCGACGTCCTGCTGGCGGAGTGGGAACTTTCGCAGCCCGGGCTCCTGGCCAGGGCGCGCGGCGCGGCGGAATCGGCGGCGGCCAAGGGCTGGCGCTGGACCGGGGAAATGGAGGAGATCGCCGCCGCTATGGGCGCCGCCGGGCTGCCGCGTGGTTTCCACCTCGCCGCCGCAGAAATCTTCCGCGCGCAGGACTAGCGTCCAGCGTGTCACCGAGTCGGCGACCAATGTATCAGCAGTTGTGCGACGAACGTCTCACCAACTTAGCGGCCAGCGTCTCAGAACAGAGCTTGACCGTGGCATAATCGTCGCGTGCGAACACAGGATGCGCTCCTTCCGCGACGAGCGGCCTCAGCGGTCGCGGACGCCCTCGCCGACACCCGGGTGATATTGATCACCGGAGCACGTCAGTGCGGGAAGAGCACGCTGGTCCGCGTCGTCGCCACGAACAAGCCCGCCGAGTGGCGCGATCTCGACCGAGCGACAGCACGTCAGGCAGCAATCAGCGACCCAACGGGGTTCGTCGCCTACCCCGAACTGATGGTCATTGACGAGATTCAGCGAGTTCCCGAGCTGCTCCTCGCCATCAAGGCGGAGGTCGACGACGATCCGCGACCTGGCCGGTTCCTGCTGACCGGATCAGCGCGGGTGCTCGGCCTCAAGGCGCTCCCCGACACGCTGCCCGGGCGGACGGAGACCGTCGAGCTGTGGCCGTTCTCGCAAGGCGAGATCGAAGGCGCACCGGACCGGTTCGTGGACGCAGTTTTCAGCGACGGCGCAGCTCTCGGCTACCAGTCGAGCCTGAGCAGACGTGATTACGCCGAGCGGCTCGTGCGCGGAGGATTCCCTGAGGCGGTGCGGCGACCAGATAGCCGACGGCGCGAGCGCTTCTTCGACTCCTACGTATCTGACCTCATCGCCAGAGACGTCAGCCAGCTATCCGAGATCGAGCGCCCAGCGCAGATGCGGGGCCTCCTTCGCCTTATGGCGGCACGGTCCGGTCAGCTGCTGGTTGGCAACGCGCTGAGCAATGCGGCGGGCATTTCCACCGCTACGACGCACCGGTACATCAGCCTGCTAGAGGAGATCTTCCTGATCAAGCGGATCCCGGCCTGGTCCAGAAATCTCAGCAGCCGGGCCACGGGAACACCGAAGGTAGCCCTGGTCGACTCGGGCGTCGCGGCTAACCTGCTCGGTGCCGACGCCAGGAACCTGATCCGCCCGGGCGGGCAGCTAGGGCCGCTACTCGAGGGTTTCGTCCTGATGGAACTGGCTCGCCAGCTGACGTGGTCACATGAGCGCGCCGAGCTCTTCCACTACCGGACAAAAGATGGCGTCGAGGTCGACGCCGTTCTCGAGAACCGGCGGGGCCAGGTCGTGGCGATCGAGATCAAAGCCGCGTCGACCGTACGCGCAGACGATTTCCGGGGCCTGCGGCACCTGTCCGACCGGCTTGGTGATGACTTTCTGGCCGGCATCGTCCTGTATACCGGCACGCAGACGCTACCGTTCGGCCCGCGAATGCGGGCCGTTCCGGTCAGCGCTCTGTGGAACTTGCGCTGACGCGGTCGTACTTCGCCATGGTGCCGTCCGGTGAGGCTGCTTCGGGCCGGGTCAGCAGCCGGCCAGGCGACCGGACAGGTAGCCGATCAGGTTGTCGATGCCGACTCGCTCCTGCTTCATCGAGTCGCGCTCGCGCACCGTCACGGCCTGGTCGTTCAGGCTGTCGAAGTCGACCGTGACGCAGTACGGGGTGCCGATCTCGTCCTGCCGGCGGTACCGGCGGCCGATCGCGCCCGCGTCGTCGAAGTCGGCATTCCAGTGCTTGCGGGCGGCCGCCGCCACGTCGCGTGCCTTGGGCGACAGGTCGGCGTTGCGGGACAGCGGCAGCACGGCCACCTTGACCGGAGCCAGCCGGTAGTCCAGCCGCAGGACCGTCCGCTTCTCCATCGCCCCCTTGGCATCGGGCGCCTCGTCCTCGGAGTACGCATCGAGCAGGAACGCCAGCATCGACCGGTCGACTCCGGCCGCGGGCTCGATCACGTACGGCACGTACCGCTCGCTGGTGTCAGGCTCCAGGTAGGACATGTCCTGGCCAGACGCCTTCGCGTGAGTTGACAGGTCGTAATCGGTCCGGTTGGCGAGTCCCTCGAGCTCGCCCCACTCACTGCCCTGGAAGCCGTACCGGTACTCGATGTCGACGGTCCGCTTGGAGTAGAACGAGCGCTTCTCCGCCGGGTGCTCATAGAGCCGCAGGTTGTCCGGGTTCAGGCCGAGATCGCGGTACCAGCCGAGCCTGGCCTGGATCCAGCGCTCGTGCCATTCCTCGTCGGTGCCCGGCTTGACGAAGAACTCCATCTCCATCTGCTCGAACTCGCGGGTACGGAAGATGAAGTTCCCGGGCGTGATCTCGTTGCGGAACGACTTGCCGATCTGGCCGATCCCGAACGGGATCTTCTTCCTGGACGTCTGCTGGACGTTCTTGTAGTTGATGAAGATGCCCTGAGCCGTCTCGGGGCGCAGGTAGGCCAGCCCCGATTCCGGCCCTGCCTCCCCTTCCCGCTCCACCGCGCCAAGGTAGGTCCGCAGCAGGCCGTTAAACATCCGCGGCTCGGTGAACGCGCCCCTGGTGCCGCAGTTGGGGCAGGCCAGCTCGGCCAGTCCCTTCTCCGGCTCCCTGCCGTCGTGCTTCTCCTGGTACGCCTCGATCAGGTGGTCGGCACGAAACCGCTTGTGGCAGGACTGGCATTCGGTCAGCGGGTCGACGAATTCGGTGATGTGGCCGCTGGCCTGCCAGACCTCGGGCGCCAGGATCACGCTGGAGTCCAGGCCGACGATGTCGTCCCGCTCGGTCACGATGGACTTCCACCACTGCCGCTTGATGTTGTTCTTGATCTCCACCCCGAGCGGGCCGTAGTCCCAGGACGCGCGCAGACCGCCGTAGATCTCGCTGGACGGGTACACGATCCCCCGCCGCTTGCTGAGGCTGACTACGGTCTCCATGCGGTCACTGCGGCGAGCCATCAGAATTCTCCAGCGCCTGAGGCGGTTGACAGAGTACGGGACACGCTCGATCCCGGTACGGCGGGCGGCGGTGCCTGCCAGCTTAGCGTTGATCTGACGCACTGGTGATGCCGCTATCGTGGTCGGTGACCAGGCACTGTGGCAACTTGAATACCGGTCAGGGCCGGTGGAGGGAGCCCGCGCTGTGAGCACCGACCGTGCCCGGCAGGCACCGCGGCCGTCCGGGCGGCCACCTCGTCAGGCCCGTCAGCGGCGGCCGCGGCCGCTGCCTAAGGGCGACACTTTGTTCACCCCGGAGGCCTCGCCCGCCAGGCAGGCGGTCGAGCAGCGCAGCGCCACCCTGCTGCTCTGGCTGCATCAGCTGCCGCGCTGGCTGGCGCCCGTCCTGGCGGTCGCGCTGCTGGTCACCGGCCTGGCGGTGGGCGGTTGGGCGGGCGCGGTTGCCCTGCTCGGCCTCGCGGGCGTTCTGGCCTGGCTCGCCTCCTTGTCCTGGCCGCGGCTGTCCGCGCCGGGCCGGGTGCTCCGCATCGCCGTGATCGTCCTGGTCGCGGCGGTCGCCGTCATCCGCGGAATGCACGGCTGATCCGCCGGATCCCGCGGGCCAGGACCGCCGCCGGCTAAGCGAGGTCGGGGATCCGGTTCGGCTCGGCGCCGCCGTAACGGCGGTCCCGGCTGGCGTAGATCTCGCACGCCTGCCACAGGTGGCGACGGTCGAAGTCCGGGAACAGCGTGTCGAGGAAGACGAACTCGGCGTAGGCCGACTGCCAGATCAGGAAATTGGACATTCGCTGCTCTCCGGAGGACCGGACGAACAGGTCGACGTCGGGAATGCCGGGCTCGTCGAGATACCTGGCGAACATTTTCTCGTCGATCTTGTCCGCGCGCAGCTTGCCCGCGGCCACGTCGGCCGCGATCGCCGCGGCGGCGTCGGCGATCTCGGCCCGGCCGCCGTAGTTGACGCAGAACTGCAGGGTCAGCACCGAGTTACCCACGGTCATCCGCTCGGCGTCCTCAAGCTCGCTGATAACGCTGCGCCACAGCCGCGGCGCGCGCCCGGCCCATCTGACCCGCACGCCCATCTCGTTGAGCTGGTCGCGGCGCCGGCGGATGACGTCCCGGTTGAAGCCCATCAGGAACCGGACCTCGTCCGGTGAGCGCCGCCAGTTCTCGGTCGAGAACGCATAGGCGGACAGGTAAGGGATGCCGAGCTCGATCGCCCCCATGATCACGTCGAACAGCGAGTACTCGCCGGCCTTGTGGCCCTCGGTGCGCGGCAGGCCGCGCTGCTTAGCCCACCGGCCGTTACCATCCATCACCAGTGCCACGTGCCGGGGCACGAGCTCGGCCGGGATGGCCGGCGGCCTGGCCCCCGAGACGTGCGGGTCCGGCGGCCTGACCGCGCCCGAGTTCCCGGCGGGCCGCCGGGCGCGGTCGGCGTCCCGGTCGCGGCTCACGCGTGCTCCACGTGGCGCAGCGAGCGGATCGAGTGCTCCAGGTGCCACTGCACGTAGGCCGCCACCAGGCCGCTGCATTCCACCCGGGTCCGCCGCTCGCTCGCGTCCGCCAGCCCCCAGTCGCCCCGCAGCAGCGCGCTCATCAGGTCGATGGTCGGCCCGGACGCCGACGCCGAGCCCGGCGCCCAGCAGGCCTTGCAGACGAGGCCGCCCGCGGCCACGCCGAACGTCTGGCGGCCCGAGGTGCGTCGCCGCGCGGCAGCCGGGTCGCCCGGGTCGCCCGCGTTGCCCGCGTCGTCCGGGTCGGCCGACGGCGCCCGGGTGCCGCAGATCGCGCACTCGCCGAGCGCCGGCGCGTACCCGGCGACGGCGAGCGAGCGGAGCAGGTAGGCATCGAGGACCAGCCGAGGCTCGTGCTCGCCGTCGACCAGCGTCCTGAGCCCGCCGACGAGCAACAGGAACTGGCGCAGGGCCGGCTCCTTCTCGATGGCGGTGAACCGCTCGGCCGTCTCGAGCATCGCGGTGCCGGTGGTGTACCTCGGGTAGTCAGCCGCCAGCGCTTCCCCGTAGCTCCTGACCGTCTCGGCCTGGGTAATCACATCGAGCGTCCGCCCCGTGTACAGCAGCAGGTCGACATGGGTGAACGGCTCGAGCCGGGCTCCGAACCGCGACTTCGTCTTGCGGACGCCCTTGGCGACGGCCCGGATCCGGCCCGTCTTGCGGGCCAGGACGGTGACGATGCGGTCAGCCTCACCCAGCTTGTGGGTGCGCAGCACGATCCCGTCGTCGCGGTAGATGCTCACGGTGCCATTCTCGCGCATGCACGCCTTTACTCGGCGGACGCGCCTTCCTCGGTCAGCGCGATGACGCCGACGGCCTGCGCGGGCGTCATGCCCAGGCAGCCGGCCATCTCCCTGGCGGTCTGCCGCTCTGACTCGGTCAGCGCGCCGTCCGCCAGCCCGATCCTGATGATCTCGGCCAGGAACCACTCCCTGGCCGGCACCGCCAGCTGCACGGCGAGCGCATCCAGCCGCTCCGCTATCGAGCTGCCGGCCGCGGGGTCCGCCGCCGCCGCCGCCAGGTCGGCATCGACGGCCGCGTCGTCGTAGTCGGGTACCCCGGCCCCCCTGACCGCGTCGATGGCCCGGCGCCTCGCCGCGCTGGCACCCTGATCGCCGGCCAGCAGCATGGCGACGGCGGCGGCCCGCATCCCGGCCGGCAGCGCGGCCTGCATCTGCGCCATGGTCGGCAGCGCCAGCACGTCGGAGCGGTACCTGGTGCCGCATTCGGCGCACTGAACGTACTCCCCCGCCTTGCCGAGCGGGATGACCGGAATGAAGAACACATGGATCCAGCGCCGGCCCGACTTGAGCCGGTACGGCCGGTCGCCGCCGCAGCGCTGGCAGTGGAATGTCCCCTGGCCGATAGTGCGGAAGTACACCCGCAGCCCGAAGATCAGCAACATGAGCCGCCTCCTGCTCGCCCCGGCGAGATTTCCCCGATTCCCGGCTAATCAGACCACGCGATCATCACACGCGCACCGGGCAGCTCGCTATTGAATAGGGCAGACGGCTGATAGGCCAAACACCGCTATCCGGCCTGGGCTGCTTCCTCCGCGAGCGAGATCACGTCGCGCCCCCTGGCCGCGCTCATCCCCAGGTACCTGGCCACCCTGGCGGCGACATCACGCTCGGCGGCGCTCAGCGATCCGTCGGCCAGCCCCAGTTCAACAACCTTCGCGAGAAACCACTCCCGGGCCGGGATCTCGAGCTGAACCGAGAGGGCCTCGGTCGCCGGCCGAAGGCCGAGCGCCGGGATGCCCGCCTCCGGCGGCTGCGATCCCGCCTCCGGCAGCTGCGATCCCGCCTCCGCGGCTGCGATCCCGCCTCCGGGTCAGCGAGCGCGGCCGTCAGCCGGGTGTCGTCAAATTCGGGTGCGCCCGCGTCCCTGATCATCTGGATTCCGCGGCGCCTGGCCGCCGGACTGGCCGCGCCGCCCGCGGTCAGCATCGCGAGGACCGCGGCTTTCGTCCCGGCCAGGAGCGCGACCAGCATCTGATCGATGGTCGGCACGGCCAGCAGCTCCACCCGGTAGCAGGTACGGCAGCAGGTGCAGCGCAGGTGCTCTCCGGTGTCACCGAGCGAGGCCACCGGCACCCCCAGCAAGTGCGCCCAGCGCCGCCCTGACCGATGCCGGTACGGCCGGTCCCCGCCGCAGCGCTCGCAGTGAAAGACGCCGCTTCCGATGGTCCGGTACCAGACTCTCGACCCGACAAGGGCCAGCATTTGCTTCGCCTCCCAGCCCGCCGCTCCGGGCGAGTATCCAGCCGGGGTGAACCGCACGCCGGAGTCCCGATCATCACATGACTGGTGATCTTGGGTCAGCGATTCGGCAGAATTAGCGAGCCCGGCGGTCCCGGGCCGGGCCGCGCTGACCTGCGACATCACGGTCGCCTAGTCGTAGAAACCCAGCCGGCGCAGCTGTCTCGGGTCGCGCTGCCAGTCCTTGGCCACCTTAATCCGCAGATCCAGGTAAACCCGGCTGCCGAGCAGCGCCTCGATCTGCTTGCGCGCCTGGGAGCCGACCTCCCGCAGGCGTGCGCCCTTCGCGCCGATCACGATCGCCTTCTGGCTCTGCCGCTCGACGTACATCACCGCGTGCACGTCGACGAGGTCATCCCGGCCCGGTCTGGGTGCCATCTCCTCGACCACCACGGCGATCGAGTGCGGCAGCTCGTCCCGGACGCCCTCCAGGATGGCCTCCCTGATCAGCTCGGCGACCAGCTGCTGCTCAGGCTCATCGGTCAGCTCGCCGTCCGGATACAGCGGCCGGCCCGGCGGAAGATGGCTGACCAGTACGTCGGTCAGCACATCGAGCTGGAAGCCGGTGACGGCCGACACCGGCACGATGTCGGCCCAGTCACCGAGATCGGCGACCGCGGACAGCTGGCCGGCGATCTGCTGCCTCGATGCCTGGTCGGTCTTGGTGACGACGGCGACGACCGGCGTACCGGGGTTACCCGTGAGCTCGGCGGCCAGGTACTTGTCGCCCGGCCCGATCCGATCGACCGCGGGGACGCAGAAGCCGATCACGTCCACCTCGGTCAGCGTCGAGCGGACCAGGCTGTCGAGCCGCTCGCCGAGCAGCGTGCGTGGCCGGTGCAGCCCCGGCGTGTCGATGACGATCAGCTCGGCGCCGGGTCGCCGCACGATCCCCCTGATCACCCGCCGCGTGGTCTGCGGCCTGCTGCTCGTGATCGCGACCTTCGTGCCGACCAGCGCGTTCGTGAGGGTCGACTTGCCCACGTTCGGCCGTCCGGCGAAGCAGGCAAAGCCGGACGAGAAGCCGTCACCGGCTCGCACCTGTTCTCCCAGCGGCTCCACGCTGGTGATTCTCCCCTACCCGGCGGACTGGGTTATACCGAGGACGGGCACGCGGCCGGCCGGGCAGGCGCGGGAGCTGTCACAGGCGGAGGATCTCGCGGACCGCGCCGTCTGAGCCGGCGTGAATGATCATGGCCGTCGAGCCGACGTCCTGCACCGCGCCGACATCCTCTGGAGCCGGCCCAGGACCGTCACTGACCAGCGCCGCCGCTTCGAGCGCCACCGCACCGCTGGAGACGGCCATCGCCACGGCCAGCGAGAGCGCCGAGACCCGCAGGGAGGGCAGCGCGACCGCGGCGGCAGCATACGTGCGGCCGGTCTCGTCCCGGACCGCTGCGCCCTCGGCTGACCCGACCCGCGCCCTGGCCGAGCGGGCAAGCGTGATGATCTTCAGGTCTTCGGGCCCGAGCTCAGGCTCTGTCACGCGACCGAGCTTACTGCGCAGCGTCGTCGCCGGCGGTGTCCCGCCGGTCAGAGTCGGACCGGACCGGAGCGCGCGGGACGGCATCGGGATCTGCGCTTGCTGGCCGGCCGTTCTCCGCCTGGCCAGCGGCATCACCGCGGGTCAGCTGGCCGTTTCCCGCCTCGAGCGCTGCCGCGATCGCCTGACTCGCCCGGTCCTGCTCCGAACGTTCCTGACCGGCGCCGTTCTCGCTGACCCGCTGCACGGTGACGGTGCTGATCCGGTTCCGCCGGCCGGCCAGGCTCTCCGCGGTCAGGCGCAGGCCGGCCACGGTCGCGGTCGACCCCGCGATCGGCACCCGTCCGAGCCGCTGCGCCAGGAGGCCGCCGACCGTCTCCACGTCCTCAGCCTCGATCTGGACGTCGAACAGCTCCGCCAGCTCGTCCACCGACAGGCGGGCCGTCACCCTGGCATGCCCGTCACCCAGCCACTCGATCGGCGGCTGCTCCCGGTCATACTCGTCGGCGATCTCGCCGACGATCTCCTCCAGGATGTCCTCGATCGTGACCAGTCCCGCCGTGCCGCCGTACTCGTCGATCACGATCGCGACGTGCGTCTGCCTGGCCTGCATCTCCCGCAGCAGGTCGTCGACCGGCTTGCTGTCAGGGACGAACGTGGCCGGGCGCATGATCGACGCCACCCGCTCGGTGGCCAGGCCGTCGGAGTGCTCGGAGGTCCGGGTGACGATGTCCTTCAGGTACGCGATGCCGACCACGTCGTCCAGGTTCTCGCCCACGACCGGGATCCGCGAGAACCCGCTGCGCAGGGCCAGTGTCAGCGCCTGCCGCAGCGTCTTCCCGCCCTCCACGAAGATCATGTCGGTGCGCGGCACCATCACCTCGCGCACGATCGTGTCTCCGAGCTCGAAGACCGAGTGGATCATGGCCCGCTCGCCGGGCTCGATCACGCGGCGGCGCTCGAGCAGGTCGACCAGGCCGCGCAGATCTTCTTCCTCGCCCGACGGCCCGGCCTGCTGCCTGCCGCCGCGGCCGAGGATCCGCCCGGTCGCCAGCAGCATGGCGGGGATCGGTCCCATCAGCCGGACCACCGGCTGCATCACCGACGCCGCCTTGTCGGCCACGCTGGCCGCGTACTCCCGGCCGAGGGTCCGCGGCACGATCCCGGCCACCACGTAGATGACGGCCGTCATGACGGCGCCGGAGACCAGGAACACCCGCCAGACCGGACCCGACCAGTGCAGCAGCGCGGCCGTGACGAACAGGGTCGCGCCGATCTCGGCCGCCACCCTGGCCAGCAGCAGCACGGCGATGTACTTGGGTACCTCGGCCAGCGCCGCCTGCAGGGGCGCTGATGCCTCCCGGCCGGAGGTCGCGAGTTCCTTGGCACCAGCCCGGGAAACCCGCAGCAGGGCTGTGTCAGCACTCGCGCACAGCCCGGCGAACAGGGCGAGCGCAGCCGCTGCGAGGATCAGCCAGGCCATCGCGATTCCTAGCCGGGCGCCGGCTGCTCGTCGTCCTGACGGCCGGCCGCCGCGGCACCGTTCGCCGATCCGGCCGGCCCGCCAGTTGCGCCACGCTCCGCGCGCCACGACGCCAGCAGCCGGTCCTGCAGCCCGAACATCGCCGCGTGCTCGCTCGCGTCCGCATGGTCATAGCCGAGCAGATGCAAGATGCCGTGCGCGCACAGCAGGTCGATCTCGTCCCCGACCGTGTGCCTGGCCCGCCTGGCCTGGACCGCGGCCACCTGGGGGCAGATCACCACGTCGCCCAGCAGGCCGGGAATCCCGGACGGCTCGCTCCCGCCCGGCTCGGCGTGCGCGCCGCCCGGCTGCGGCGGCCTCAGCTCGTCCATCGGGAAGGCGAGCACGTCGGTGGGGCCTTCCTCGCCCATCCACCGGACGTGCAGTTCGGTCATCGCCGGCTCGTCCACGAGCAGCAGCGACAGCTCCGCCAGCGGATGCACCCGCATCTCGTCGAGCACGTGCCTGGCCAGCCCGGCCAGGGCCGCCTCGTCGACATTCACCCCGGACTCGTTGGCGATCTCGATGCTCACGGGACGGACCCCGCGATCGCGATCACCGGTTCCTGCTGGCATCGCGCCGGGCCCGGCTACGCCGGCAGGCGGCTAGCCTCGGCGGCGGCCCGTGCCGCGTCGTAGCGCTCGTAGGCGTCGACGATGTCGGCCACGAGCCGGTGCCTGACCACGTCGTGCGCGGTCAGCTTGCAGAAGTACACATCACTGACGCCGTCCAGTACGTCCTGGACCATGCGCAGCCCGCTGACCTGACCCGATGGCAGGTCGACCTGGGTGACGTCGCCGGTGACCACGATCTTGCTGCCGAAACCGAGCCTGGTCAGGAACATCTTCATCTGCTCGGCGGATGTGTTCTGCGCTTCGTCGAGGATGATGAACGAGTCGTTCAGCGACCGGCCGCGCATGTAGGCCAGCGGCGCGATCTCGATGGTGCCGGCGGTCAGCAGCCGCGGAATCGAGTCGGGGTCCACCATGTCGTGCAGCGCGTCGTACAGCGGCCGCAGGTAAGGGTCGATCTTCTCGTACAGCGTGCCCGGCAGGAACCCGAGACGCTCGCCGGCCTCGACCGCCGGCCTGGTCAGGATGATCCTGTTCACCTCCTTGGCCTGCAGCGCCTTGACCGCCTTGGCCATCGCAAGGTAGGTCTTCCCGGTACCGGCCGGACCGATCGCGAAGACGATGGTGTGCTTGTCGATGGCATCGACGTAGCGCTTCTGGTTCAGCGTCTTGGGCCGGATGGTCCGGCCGCGGCTCGACAGGATGTCCAGGGTCAGCACGTCTGCCGGACGCGCTCCCGACTTACGCCGCAGCATCCCGACACTGCGCTGTACCACCTCGGCGGTGACCTCGGTCCCGCTGGCGATCAGGGTGGTCAGCTCCTCGAAGAGCTTGCCGATGACGGCCGCCTCGGCGGCCGACCCCGTGACCGTGATCTCGTTGCCGCGCACGTGAATGTCGGAGTCGAACTCAGCCTCGATGACCTGGAGCAGCTCGTCGCGCGAGCCGAGCAGGCTGACCATCGAGTGTGGTTCAGGAATCACGATCCGCAGTGACGTCGCGCCGGCCGCCTGCTGCCCGGCTGTTTCGGTCTCGCTCGGATTCTTCTTCAATACCCCTGCCTCATCGCGCCCGCATCATCGTGCCCAGCCTCATCCCGGCGGCCACGTCATCGGCCTGCCGCCGAGCACGTGCGCGTGCGCGTGATCGACGGTCTGGCCGGCGTGGCTGCCCGTATTGAAGACAACGCGGTAACCGGTCTCGGCAATACCCTCGGACACGGCTACCTGGTGAGCCTGTCCGGCCACCTCAGCCAGCAGCCCGTCGTCCGCGGCGGCGAGGCCTGCCAAGTCAGGGTAGTGGGGCTTGGGAATGACCAGCACGTGAATAGGCGCCTGCGGATTGATGTCACGAAATGCAAGCGTGCGCTCGGATTCGAGCACCCGCGTGGCCGGGATCTCTCCGGCCGCGATTCTGCAGAACAGGCAATCAGACACGGGGCCGATACTAACGTGTGACGTGCTCGGCGGGCTGCCGACATATATGGTTGCAGCATTGCGAACCTCCAGCGCGCCCCTGGCCTGACCGTAGGACCGGTCCGTGGCGCGCTGTGAGTGCGCGACAATCCGGGCGACCTGGACCCTGCTGCCCGATGGACTAGCTCGTCGGTCAGTCCGGCGATGGTCCGCCGGAGGATCCCGCTCGCCGAGCGTTGCCTTCCGCAGCGAGGCCAGGTCGGATCTGAGGGATCTTGGAGCAGTGGGATTCGTGTGGCGAGGAAGTACGCGAGAGTCCCGCGCTACATCTTGTGATGACAGCGCGTGAACCTAGCGGCATGGCCGCGCGTCAAGACAAGGTGACCGAAACCCTGGTGGCGGGCACAGTGCTGGGGCGGGTCACGGCAGACAAGCATCTTGATGCGCCTGCCGCCAACGGATACCACGCAACTGACGCTGATGCGGCCATAACGGAGTTGTACGGCGCCCACTACCGATCGCTGGTGCGCCTGGCAACCCTGCTGCTGCACGACATCTCGACCGCGGAGGAAGTAGTGCAAGACTCGTTTGTCGCCCTGCACGCCGGTTTGCACCGGCTGCGTGACAGCGAGAAGACGCTCTCCTACCTTCGCGCTGCCGTAGTCAACCGGTCACGTTCCGTATTGAGACACCGCGTGGTCGTGGACCGGAACGCGCCCAAGCCAGCCCCGGACATGCCGAGCGCCGAGCACGGCGCCCTCGCGCTGATCGAGCGCTCATCCGTCGTCGCCGCGCTGCGGTCACTCCCCGACCGGCAGCGCGAAGTCGTCGTCCTGCGGTTCTACGGCGACCTGTCCGAAGCGCAGATCGCCGCCGCCATGGGGATCACCCGCGGAGCGGTGAAGAGCCACACCTCGCGTGCGATGGCCTCGCTGCGCTCGGTTCTGGAGCGTGAGTCATGAGCCATCGTCGACCGGACCCGCGGCAGGCCGGCCTCGAGATCGTGCTGCGGAACGCATTGCGCCTGGCGGGCGACTCCGTAGCAGCCGGCCGCGGACGGCCTGGACCGGATCCGCGCCAAGATCTCCGTCCGCCAGCCGGTCCAGCCCGGCTGGGCCATGTCAGCCCCGGGCGGGGTGCTCGGCACGCTGTGGCGATGGCTCGGGCCGGCCGTCATCTGGCTGCGGTACCTGGCCGGCGCCATCGTCGACCGGTTCCGACCCGACCCGGACCGCACCGGCCGGCTCGGCTGGCTGCGTCCTGCCGCCGCGCTGGCCACCGGCGTCTTCGTCGTGGCCGCCGCGTCGTGGGTCATCACCGCCATGCCGGCGATCATCACTCCGGCCAACAACTCGAGTCACCTGGGCGGCGGCGGTTCCGGCGGCGCGCCGGCGTCGTCCCACTCGACTGGCGTGCAGTCCACCTCAGGCACGGGCATCGGCGGTGGGGTCGGCGGGTCGCCCCAGCCGTCTCGCAGCTGCTCGTCCGGCCCGGCCAGGCACCGCCCGACCAAGTCGACGCGCCCGAGCACATCGTCAAGTCCGTCGCCCAGCACGTCTCCGTCGCCGAGCACGTCACCGAGCACCTCGCCGTCGCCGTCGCCGTCGCCGTCCACCAGCACGCCATCTCCGAGCGGATCTCCGTCCACCTCGGTTCCGACCACCAGCCCGGGAGCTACCTCGGCCAGCGCCGCCGCCCAGGGCTCCGCTGCGCCCGCTCCGTCAGGGCGGCGGACGAGCTCGCAGACTAAGCCCTCGGCCACCAACGTGATCACCACGCCGGCTCCGTCGACCAGGCAGAAGCGCTGCGGCTGAGGCCCGGTCCTAAGTCGCGCTGACGAAGCACGTCAGGCCCAGCGCCCGATGCCGCTGAGCACCAGCGCCCCTGCGACGGCCCCGGCCGTCGAGCCGCGCAGCACCGAAGGCCCGAGCCTGGCCGCAGCCGCGCCGGCGCCGGTCAGCTCGGCCGCCTCGCGCGGGCTGATCCCGCCCTCCGGCCCGACGATCAGGACGATCTCCCCCGCGAGCGCCCCCGTGGCATGCCCGGCGCCGGTGACGGCGGCGGGTCCGTCAGCCGGCTCCCCGGCCGGCCGCAGCATGGCGGTGAGCGCCGGCTCGGCCTGCGGATCGAGGAGCACCGCCAGTGCCGCCCGGCGCACCCGGTTGGTCACCTCGGCGATCGGTACCTGCCCGGTTACCTCAGGGAACCTGCTCCGGCGCGACTGCTTGGCCGCCTCGCGGGCGGCCGTCCGCCAGCGGTGCAGCGCCTTGTCCTCGCGGTCCGGGCGCCACCGGGCCACACACCGCTCAGCGGCCCACGGCACGATCGTGTCGATCCCGACCTCGGTCATCAGCTCGACAGCCAGCTCGCCGCGATCGCCCTTCAGGATCGCCTGCACGACGGTCACCGCGCACTGGGGCTCGGGTTCTGACCGCCTGGCCAGCACGGCGACGTCGAGCTCGCCGGCCGCCGGCCTGGCCGCGACTACCTCGCACTCGGCCAGCAGGCCGGCCCCGTCGGTCAGGTCGACTCGCTCGCCAGGCGCGAGCCTGCGCACCGTCGTGGCGTGCCTTCCCTCAGCGCCGGCCAGGGTGATCCGGTCGCTGTCGAGCTGAGCTCGGTCACAGACGAAGACCGGCGGGGTCAGGGCGTCCGCCGGCGGCCGCGAAGTTTCACTAGACGCCCTCTAGCGGCCATTGAAGGCGTCACGCAGCCGGGAGAAGAACCCTTGCTCTCCCGGCGAGAACCGGCCGGGCGGTGATTCCTCGCCGCGCTGCCTGGCCAGCTGCCTCAGCAGTTCCTCTTGCTCGGGCTCCAGCTTGACCGGGGTCTCGACCGTCACGTGGATGACCAGGTCGCCCCGCCCCGGCCCGTGCAGGTGCGAGGATCCCTGACCGTACAGCGGTATCGCCTGCCCGCTCTGGGTGCCGGGCCTGATGTCGATATTGGCCGGGCCGTCCAGGGTCTGGATCTGAAGCGTCGCGCCGAGCGCGGCCGCCGTCATCGGGATCGTCAGCGTGCAGTGCAGGTCGTCGCCGTGCCGCTCGAAGATCTGGTGCGGCCGCTGCACGATCTCCAGGAACAGGTCGCCCGGCGGGCCGCCACCCGGGCCGACCTCGCCCTCGCCGGCCAGCTGGATGTGGGTGCCGTCCTCGACACCGGCCGGGATCCTGACCTTGACGGTGCGCCGGGTCCTGACCCGCCCGTCGGCGTCGCACTCCGGGCACGGCTTGCGGATGACGGTGCCGAAGCCGCCGCAGCCCGGGCACGGACGCGACGTCATGACCTGGCCGAGGAACGACCTCGTCACCTGGCTGACCTCACCACGGCCGTTGCAGACCTCGCAGGTGCTCGGATGGCTGCCAGGCGCGCTGCCCTCGCCCGAGCAGGTCGGGCAGACCACCGCGGTGTCCACGGTCAGCTCCCTGGTGGCCCCGAACACGCACTCGGAGAGATCCAGGTCCACCCTGATGGTCGCGTTACGGCCGCGCCGGGCCCGGCTGCGAGGTCCGCGCGCGGTCGCGCCGCCGCCGAAGAAGGCGTCCATCATCTCGCTGAACGGGAACCCGGCGGCGAACCCGCCAGCGGCGCCGGCCGGCGCGAACGGGTCTCCGCCCAGGTCGTACATCTGGCGCTTCTCCGGGTCGGACAGGACCTCGTACGCCTGGGTGATCTCCTTGAACCGCTCCTGGGTGACCGGATCGGGGTTCACGTCCGGGTGCAGCTCGCGGGCCAGCCGCCGGTAGGCCTTCTTGATGTCCTCGGCGTTGGCGTCCCTGCGCACGCCGAGGACGGCGTAGTAGTCGGTTGTCACGCTCATCCCTTACGACTCCGCCAGGATCTGGCCTGTGTACCGTGCCACTGCGCGTACCGCCCCCATTGCTGTCGGATAGTCCATCCTGGTCGGGCCGACCACGCCCAGCTTGGCCAGCGGCCGATCCGCCGAGCCGTAGCCGACGGCCACGACCGAGGTGCTGCGCAGTCCGAGCACATCATTCTCAGCGCCGATCCTGACCGTAACCGACGACTGGTCGTCGGACTCGCCGAGCAGGCGCATCAGGACGACCTGCTCTTCCAGCGCCTCGAGTACCTGGCGCAGGCCCTGGGAGAAGTCGGCCGCAGTCAGGTTGGACGCACCGCCCACGATGATCTTCTCCTCATGCCGGGCCACGAGTGTCTCCAGTATCACCGAGAACACGGCCGCCGCGTTGGCTCGTTCCCTCGGCTCGACCCGCTCGGGCAGCTCGGCCACGACGGTCGCGATGTCGGTCAGCTTCCGCCCGTCCAGGCACGCGTTCAGTACCGCGCGCAGCTGCATGATCGAGTCCTCGTCGAAGCTAACGGGCAGCTCGACCACCCGCTGCTCTACCCGGCCGGTGTCGGTGATCAGCACGAGCAGCAGCCGCCGTTCGGTCAGCGGCACCAGCTCGACATGGCGCACGGCCGACTTGCTGAGCGACGGGTACTGGACGACCGCAACCTGGCGGGTCAGCTGGGCCAGCAGCCGGACCGTGCGCATGACGACGTCGTCGAGGTCGTAGGCGCCGGCCAGGAAGGTCTCGATCGCGCGCCGCTCGGCCGCCGAGAACGGCTTGATGGCAGACAGCTTGTCGACGAACAGCCGGTACCCCTTGTCGGTCGGTATCCGTCCGGCGCTGGTGTGCGGCTGGACGATATACCCCTGCTCCTCGAGCACGGCCATGTCGTTACGGATCGTCGCGGGAGACACGTCGAGGTTGTGCCGGTCGACGAGGGCCCGCGAACCGACCGGCTCGTTGGTGGAGACGTAGTCCTCGACGATGGCGCGCAGTACGGCCAGCTTCCTGTCATCTAGCACGTGGTCACCTCCCCTGGCACTCGGTCAGCCGGAGTGCCAAGTCTATGGCCGAACGATACTGGGACACGCCCGTCAAGTCACCGTGCAGGTACCTCCGGGCCGGCGAGTTACTCCGTCAGGTCGCGGATCACGGCGTCGGCCAGCAGCGGCCAGGCCGCCGTCAGCACGACCCGGCCCGCCTCGAGCGCGCCCGGATCGGCCAGCCCGTCGGCGACCGCGGCCGATGCCGCGCGCCGCCCGGTGGGCCCGAGTTCGGCCACCGGGCAGCCGGTGGCCAGCCTGGTCTCCAGCATGATCCGCTCGGTCCTGCGCTCGCTGCCGGTCAGGATCTCCCTGGCCTGACCGGGGCTGGTGCCGGCCGCGATCCGGCCCGCGTAGGCGGCCGGGTGCCGCACGTTCCACCAGCGGGTACCGCCGATGTGGCTGTGCGCGCCCGGTCCCACGCCCCACCAGTTGCCGCCCGACCAGTACAGCAGGTTGTGCCGGCAGACCGAGTCGGGCCCGGCGGCCCAGTTCGAGATCTCGTACCAGGCCAGCCCGGCCGCCGCGAAGAGGTCATCGGCAGCCAGGTAGCGGTCGGCCATCTCGTCGTCGTCGGGCGGCGCGAGCTCTCCGCGCCTGACCCGGGCGGCCAGCCTGGTCCCTTCCTCGACGATCAGCGCGTACGCCGAGATGTGATCGGGCCCCGCCTCGATCGCGCGGCGCACGGATCGCTCCCAGTCGGCCGGGCGCTCCCCGGGCGTGCCGTAGATCAGGTCCAGGCTCACATGGGAGAAACCGACCGAACGTGCCCATCCCACGCACTGCTCCGCTCGCCCCGGCGAATGGGCCCGGTCCAGGACCTTCAGCACGTGCTCGGCCGAGCTCTGCATGCCAAGCGAGATCCTGGTCAGTCCGGCCGCCCGCAGCTCGGCCAGCGCCTGCTGGTCGACGCTCTCCGGATTGGCCTCCGTGGTCACCTCGGCGCCGGGCGCGAGGCCGAACTCGGCTCCGATCGCGGCCAGGATCGCGGCCAGGTCAGCGGGCGGCAGCAGCGTCGGCGTCCCGCCGCCGAAGAACACCGTGCTCACCTGCGGCGCATCCGCCCCGAGGACGGCGCGGGCCTGCCTGACCTCGGCGATGGCCAGGCCCGCGTAGCGGTCCCTGGACGCCCCGCCGCCCAGTTCCGCGGCGGTGTAGGTATTGAAGTCGCAGTATCCGCAGCGAGTGCTGCAGAACGGCACGTGCACATAGATTCCGAACGGGACCGTGCCCAGCTGGTCGAGCGCGGCAGGCTCCAGCCGTCCGTCCGGTGGCACGGGCGCCCCGTCGGGCGGCCTGCCTGGCACGCTCAGCCGGCCCGCGGAATGCTCACGGCCGCCATCACGCCGTCATCCGCCCCAGCACCCGCTCGGCGATCGCGTCCCACTTCGCGCCCCGCCCCGGCACCGTCAGCAGCTTGCGCATCAGGCCCGCATCGCCGTAGTACGCCACCATCGACTCGGCCACGGTGACCTGCTGCTCCGGCCGTGCCAGCACCTCGATGTCATCCCCGGCGGCTAGCTCGCCCTCGGTCAGCACCCGCAGGTACGCGCCCGGGCGCCCGGCCACGGCGAACCGCCTGACCCAGTGGTCCTCGCCGGTCCAGGCCTTGAACGTCTCGCACGGAATGCGCGGCGACGTGACCTGGACCACGACCTGGCCCATCCGCCAGGTCTCGCCGATCAGGGCCGCGCTGACGTCGATCCCGGCCGTGGTGACGTTCTCGCCGAAGGCTCCGCTAGGCAGCTCCCGGCCCAGCTGCTCGGTCCACCAGTCGAGGTCCTCCCTGGCGTAGGCGTAGACCGCCTGCTCCGGGCCACCGTGGTTCTCGGTGTCGCCGTGCTCATCGCCGCTGAGGCCGAGCCGCCCGGCCCGCACCGGCCCGGCGGCCGGGCGCTTGTCGATCGCGCTGCGATCCGGCCTCCCGCCGATGACCAGATCCGCGATGGCGCCTGTGTTCACCGAAATGATCCGCGCGGTTGCCATGACCGCAGGCTAGCCGAGAGTGGAGATAACCTGAGAACGTGGTGTTTTCGGAGGCGAGGTCGGGTGGACAAGTGGAGCCGATAGCAGCTGGCGGTTACCGTCCGATGGGCAGCGGGTCGATGCGCGCCACCGACGCCGACCGGGACGTCGTGCACACGCTGCTCCAGGCCGCCTACGCGGACGGCCGGCTGACCTGGGAAGAGTTCGACACGAGGTCGACCAGCCTGATGCAGGCCAAGACCTACGATCAGCTGACCGCCCTCACGATGGACCTGCGCCAGCCGGTTCCCTACCGGCCGGGGTCCTATCCGACGGCGCGGCGAACCAACTCGATGGCCGTCGCCTCGATGGTCTGCGGCATCGGCCAGATCTTCTTCTGGTTCCTGGCCGGCATCCCGGCGATCGTGTTCGGCCATGTCGCGCGCCGCCAGATCCGCGAGAGCGGTGAGGCAGGCGACGGGCTGGCACTGGCCGGGCTGATCATGGGGTACGTGGGTGTCCTGGTCCCGATCCTGCTCATCGCCGGGATCGCCGCCGCCCTCGCGGGCCGCTGAAAGAGCACCCCGCACCACCGCCGCACGCCCCATTCGGCTTCCGGTCGCTTAAGCTGTCGCCATAGTCCGGTGAACCGGCCGTGAGCGAACGGATACGGCAATGACAGCAGGCAGCTTCGGCTCGATGCGGGCCACGGACGCCGACCGCGACCACGCGGGGACAGTTCTCCAGAACGCGTACTCCGAGGGCCGCCTGAGCTGGCCGGAATTCGACGCCCGCTCGACCGCACTGGTCAGCGCCCAGACCTACGACCAGCTGACGGCGCTGACCGCCGACCTGCCGGCCAGGGCGCCGGGGTCGGCCGGGCAGGCGCCGCAGCCCTATCCGTACCCGCCGCCGGGCTATCCCGGCGGCCAGCGAACCAATGGCCTGGCCATCGCCGCGATGATCTGCGGGATCGCCCAGTTCTTCGGCTTCTGGCTGCTGGGCACGATCCCGGCCGTCGTGCTCGGCCATATCGCTCGGCGCCAGATCCGGCAGACGGGCGAGCAGGGCGCGGGGATGGCGCTGGCCGGGCTGATCCTGGGCTACGTCGGGCTGGGCCTCTCGGTGATCGCCATCATCCTGATCGCCGTCCTCGTCGTCGCGGCCGGGCACTCCGCGCCGAACCAGGTGCAATTCCCCGGGCCGCCCTAAAGCCTGCGATCACGACTTCCGCTCGCCGCCCTGGTCCGCGGTCAGCGCGGCGACGAAGGCCTCCTGCGGGACCTCGACCCGGCCGATGGTCTTCATCCGCTTCTTGCCTTCCTTCTGCTTCTCCAGCAGCTTGCGCTTCCTGGTGATGTCGCCGCCGTAGCACTTGGCGAGCACGTCCTTGCGGAGCGCCCTGATGTTCTCGCGAGCGATGATCCGCGCGCCGATGGCGGCCTGGATCGGCACCTCGAACTGCTGGCGCGGGATCAGCTCCTTCAGCCGTGCGGTCATCGCCAGGCCGTACTCGCGCGCCTTGTCGGCGTGGACGATCTGGCTGAACGCGTCGACCGGCTGGCCCTGCAGCAGGATGTCGACCTTGACCAGGTCGGCCTCCTGCTCGCCGGCCGGCTCGTAGTCGAGCGACGCATAGCCCCTGGTGCGGGACTTGAGCTGGTCGAAGAAGTCGAAGATGATCTCGGCCAGCGGCATGGTGTACCTGATCTCGACCCGGTCAGCCGACAGGTACTCCATCCCCAGCAGCACGCCGCGCCGGGACTGGCACAGCTCCATGATGGCGCCGATGTAGTCCGAAGGCGCCAGCACGGTGGCCCGCACGACCGGCTCGAAGACCTGGCCGATCTTGCCCGCCGCGATGACGCCCGTCCTGGTCGGCACTCCGCCTGGCCCGCTCGGGAATTCGCTCGGGTTGGTCACGACCACCTCGGCGCCGGAGTCCATCACGACCCGGTAGACCACGTTCGGCGCGGTCGAGATCAGCGACAGGTCGAACTCGCGCTCGAGCCGCTCCCTGATGATCTCCATGTGCAGCAGGCCGAGGAAGCCGCAGCGGAACCCGAAACCGAGAGCCGTCGACGTCTCCGGCTCGTAGACCAGCGACGCGTCGTTCAGCTGCAGCCGGTCCAGCGCGTCGCGCAGGTCCGGGTACTGGTCGCCGTCGACCGGGTAGAGACCGGAGAACACCATCGGCCTGGGGTGGGCGTAGCCGGCCAGCGCCTCGGTCGCGGGATGCGCGGCGCTGGTGACCGTGTCACCGACCCTGGCCTGCCGGACATCCTTGACGCCGGTGATCAGGTAGCCGACCTCACCCGCGGCCAGGCCGTCGGACGGCACCGGCTCCGGTGAGATGACCCCGACCTCGAGGGTGTCGTGCACCGCCCCGGTGGACAGCATCAGCGTCCGCTCCCGGCGCGACAGCTTCCCGTCCATCACCCTGACGTAGGTGACGACGCCCCGGTAGGTGTCGTAGACCGAGTCGAAGATCAGCGCCCTGGCGGGCGCGTCCAGGTTCCCGGCCGGCGGCGGCACCTTGGCGACTACGGCGTTCAGCAGGTCGCCGACACCCTCGCCGGTCTTGGCCGAGACCTGGAGCACGTCCGACCGCTCGCATCCGATGATCTTGGCCAGCTCCTCGGTGTACTTTTCGGGCTGGGCGGCGGGCAGGTCGATCTTGTTCAGCACGGGGATCAGGGTCAGGTCGGCATCGAGCGCGAGATACAGGTTGGCGAGGGTCTGCGCCTCGATCCCCTGGGCCGCGTCGACCAGCAGGACCGCGCCCTCGCACGCGGCCAGGGACCTGGACACCTCGTACGAGAAGTCGACGTGGCCAGGGGTATCGATCAGGTTCAGGACGTAGTTCTGGCCGTCGGTGCCCCGCCAGGGAAGCCGGACCGCCTGGCTCTTGATCGTGATGCCGCGCTCCCGCTCGATGTCCATCCGGTCCAGGTACTGCGCCCGCATCTGCCGGTCGCCGACCACCCCGGTCAGCTGCAGCATCCGGTCGGCCAGCGTCGACTTGCCGTGGTCGATGTGGGCGATGATGCAGAAATTCCTGATCACCGCCTGATCGGTCCGCGACGGCTGCGGTAGCGCAGCCGCGGCCGCCGCGGCGGCCTTGACGCTCACAGGCGCCGGCGCTGCCGCTCGGGTCGGGTCGGACATTGGTGGCACAGTCATCCGCTCGGTATAGGTTCGCGATTTACCGGAGGCCGGGAATCGCGCGGCCCGTTCTCCGGGCCCATCTGGCCGCGGCTCCGGCCCGCTGACGATCATGGTCCCGGGGACCCGGGACGCCTCAGCCAGTAGTTCCTCGTCGCCGTCTATGGTCGCATGCCCGCGGCGATGCCCATGCCAGCAGCCGTCCCGCAACGCCCGGCCGGTCCATCCGCCATCGCCAGGCGGTGGCGGCGACTGCGCCACTGAACCGGACAAATAGGCGTGACGCGGGCGCAGCCGTGTCGGTGCCGGGGCGCGGATGACCTCAGCGGCAGGGAACCGCGCGCACCAAGATCGGCCTTGGTTTGAGCGCACGACCCGATCTCGGATATTCTTCTTGTTCGGCTGCCCGCATGCCCGCACCTAACCAGGCCGGGTGCTTCCGCGCCGTCGGCTCGCGCCGGGCATACCTAGACCCACCATGAAGAAAGTAGCGAGGCATACGCGTGGCGAATATCAAGTCCCAGATCAAGCGCAACAAGCAGAACGAGAAGGCCAGGCAGCGGAACAAGGCCGTCAAGTCGTCGCTGAAGACCGCGGTTCGCAACTTCCGCGAGGCAGCCGATTCCGGCGACGCGGACAAGGTCAGCGAGGCGCTACGGGCCGCCTACGTGAAGCTGGACAAGGCGGCCAGCAAGGGTGTCATCCACAAGAACCAGGCCGCCAACCGGAAGTCCGCGCTCGCCAAGCGCGTCGCGTCGGTCAAGCAGGGCTGACCGCCCGTTGCAGCGGGCCTAGCGGCCGGCCGACCGGGACTCGACGATCACGCGCAGCGCCCGCTCGAGGGAATAACCGGCGCTCGCGCCCTCGCCCTTGACTTCGGCGTCGGCCTGGGCGACGGCCGAGTGCGCCCGCGCGAGCCCGGCTGAGTTCCAGCCGCGCAGCTGCTGCCGGACCTTGTCGACCTTCCAGGCCGGCATCCCCAGCTCGGCCGCCAGCGCGTCGGCCCCCTTACCCCGCGCGGTTCCTACCTGCCCCAGCGTCCTGATTCCTCGGGCCAGCGCGCTCGTGATCAGGACGGGGGCGGTTCCGATCGCCAGGGCCCAGCGAAGCTGGGCGAGGGCCTCGGCCAGATTCCCTTCCAGTGCCCGGTCGGCGACGCTGAAGCCGGTCGCCTCCGCGCGGCCGCGCCAGTACCGCGCCACGACCTGGGCGGTAATCACTCCGGTCGTATCCGACGCCAGCTGATCACAGGCGGCAGCGAGGTCGCGCAGCTCGGTCCCGACCGCGTCGATCAGCGCCCGCAGGCCACCGTCGTCGGCCTTCCGCCCGGCCCGCCCGAGCTCGCCACGCAGGAAATCCATCCGCTCGCCGAACCTGCGGATGCCCGGGCAGTCCACCCGCCTGGCGCCAGCCTTGATCAGCGCGGCCAGCACGGCCTTGCCCTTGGCTCCGCCAGCGTGCGTGACGACGAGCACCACGTCCGGCGGCATCGCCGCCGCGAGCTGCCCGAGCTCGGCCGCGACCGCCGAATTCGCGTCCTGCGCGGCCCTGACGATCACGACGCAGTCCCCGCCGAACAGGGACGGGGCGGTCAGCATGCTCAGCTGGCCGGCGGTCAGCTCGGCGCCGCGGACATCGTGCACGTCGGGACCCGACCCGGTCTCGGCATCTGGCGCCGCCATCGTCGGCCTGAGCACGGCGGCAACCGCCCGCTCGACCAGCAGCTCCTCTTCGCCGACGATGACGGTGACCGGGGTCTGGCCGGTCGCGGTGCTGCCGGTCGCGGTCTCGCCGGCCGCGGCCGGCCCGCTGGCCCGGCGCCTGGCCGTGATCGCGCTGCTGGTGTGGCCATGACCGCAGCATGCCACGGTTACCGCCGCGGCGTGTGCGGCGCCACCGTGACGCCGAGCATTCCCGGCCCGGTGTGAGCCAGGATCGCTAGCCCGGCCTCCGCCAGGTAGACGCTGCCGACCTGCGGGATCGCAGCGGCGAGCCGGTCGGCGAGCTCATCTGCCCGGTCGCCGGCCGCCGTGTGCTGGACGCCGATGTCGACCGGCCGGTGGCCTGCGAAATCGCTGGCCAGGGTGACCAGGCCGGCTGCCGCGGCGGCTCTGGTGCGGACCCGGTCGACCGTGACGATCTGGCCGGACCGGATCTGCATGATCGTGCGCGCGGCCAGCCGAGCCTGCGGCGGCCCGGCCGGCACTGGCCCGCCCGGCACTGGCCCGCCCGGCATCCGGCCGCTCACCAGCATCGCGTCTGGCGCGTCGAGCGCGAAGAACGAGCCGATCCGCTCGGCGTAACCGGTGGTCGTCGCGGCCGCCTCCGCCGCCCCCTGGCCCGCTGCGGCGGCCGCCGCCGCGAGCACGGCGAGGCCGAGGCTCATGCCGATGGTCTGAGCGTCGACCACCCAGACGGGAATCGGCGACGAGGCCGCCGCGAGCTCGGCCGAGCTGACCGTCCCCGACAGCTGCCTGGACAGGTGCACGGACAGCACCGCCCCCGCGCCCGCGTCAGCGGCCGCCCGGTAGGCGGCGGCGAAGCGATCGGGCGACGGCCTCGCCGTGGTCAGCCGCTCACCTCGGGCCACGGCGGCCGCGATCGCCGCCGTTTCCTGAGCGCTGTCATCGGCGACTACGTCACCGGCGATCAGCCGCAGCGGGACGACGGTCACGCGACAGGACCGGGCCTGCTCGTCCGGCAGGCCGGCGGCGGAGTCGGTCACGACGGCCACCGATCCCGTCGCTGACCGCGCCGCCCGCAACTCGCTGCCGCCTGGCCCGGCCATCCAGCCTAGACCTGCACGGGCTCGCCGCCGCGCCAGACCTTGTACGGCCTCAGCCCGTACGACCAGGCGAAAGCACCCTCGTGATCGGCGTCCCACGCGACGACGTCAGCGAGCCTGCCGCGCGTCATCGCGCCGCGGTCCGGCGCGCGCAGGGCGTGCGCGCCGCCGACCGTCGCCGCCCGGAGCGCCTCGGTCACGCTCATCCCGAAATTGGCGACGGCCAGGGTGAGCACCAAGGGCATCGAGGTGATGCCGTTCGTTCCGGGCGAGTGCCCGGTCCCCAGCGCCACCATCACGCCCCGGTCAAGCAGCGCCCGGACGGGCGGGGTTCGCCCGTTCTCGGCCGGGCTGGCCGGGCAGACCACCGCGGTGACGCCGGCCTTGGCCAGCACCGCGACATCGTCGTCGTCCGCCCCGTTCAGCAGGTCAGCGGAGGCACAGCCAAGCTCAGCCGCCAGCTTCGCCGCGCCGTACCGGGAGTCACCGTTCGCGTGCAGCCGCGGCAGCAGGCCAGCGGTCCGTCCCGCGTTCAGGATCCAGCGCGATTCCGGCTCGCTGAAGCGTCCGTCCTCGCACATGACATCGATGCTGTCCGCTCCGGCGGCGGCCGCGTCCGCGCACCACAAGCTGACCGCGTCCACGTAGTCGTTGCGCCGGCCGAAGTACTCGGGCGGGAAGTTGTGCGCCGCCAGGAAGGTGACATGCACGCGCGGCATGCCCGACTCATCCTCCAGGGAGCGCAGCAATCGCACGTCAGCCAGCTCGCCGTCCCTGGTCAGGTGGTAGCCGGTCTTCGCCTCGATCGTCGTGGTGCCGCTCAGCAGCCAGTCCCGCATCCGGCCCCGGACGTGGTTGCACAGGGTCCACGGGTCAGTTCCCCTGGTCACCGTGACGGTCGAGTTCAGGCCGCCCCCCGCGGAGATGATCTCGCTCGTCGACGCCCCGCCGGAGCGCATCGCGAGCTCGGCCCACCGGTTCCCGGCATAGACCGGGTGCGTGTGCGCGTCGATCAGCCCCGGCGTGACGAGAGCCCCGCCGAGGTTCTCGACATGATCGACGTCGACGATGTCCTCGATGATGCCCGGCAGGCTAGGCGGCAGCTGCGAGGCTGGTCCGGCCCATGCAATCCGATCATTCTGCATCAAAATTGCAGCATTACTCCATACCTCAGAACCGGTCCACAACCGGCCTATATTGGTAAGGAGACGGAAAGTCATCCCCGGACACCGTGCCCGATCAGCACGTAAGCCGCCGCCCTGGTCGCTGCCATGCCCCCCACCTGCCATGACTCAGGCCTGACGCCAGAGCCGGCGGCGGCTGGTCATCGTTTAGCGGTATGCGGCCAGAAGGCCACAGCTCAACGGGAACGCACATACCATATCGGTTGCGAGACGCTATTGCACTACTCAATGCAGTACCAGTGTCATCGCGTGACTCAGTGGTCTAAGACATGATCCGCGAATCAGGCCGAATCGGCCGCCACGACGAACCGGTCAAGCTCGGCCGCCAGGCCGGGCGGAACCCGCGCGGACAGCTGAGTCCCGGCGCCGGTGTGCTCGACCCCCAGCACCTCACCCTCCTGATGGGCGCGGGCCAGCAGGTCGCCGCGAGCGTACGGCACGACCACGCTGACTTCGCAGCTCAGCCGCGGCAGCAGCCGCTCGATCTCGGCCAGCAGGGCAGGCAGCCCGGTCCCGGTCCGCGCCGACACGGCCACCGACTGCGGCTCGGCCAGCTGCAGGCCCTTGAGCTCGAGGCCGTCCGCGGCGTCGGCCTTGTTGAAGACCACGAGCTCGGGCACGTCACGCGCGCCGATCTCGGCCAGCACCTCGCGCACGGCGGCGATCTGCGACCGCGGGTCAGCGTCGGAGCTGTCCACCACGTGCAGGATCAGGTCCGCGTCGGCGACCTCTTCCAGCGTCGAGCGGAAGGCCTCGACCAGCTGATGCGGCAGGTGCCGGACGAATCCGACGGTGTCCGTCAGCGTGAACGGCGCTCCCGACGGCAGCCTGGCCTTGCGGACAGCCGGATCCAGCGTCGCGAAGAGCGAGTTGTCCACCAGCACGTGAGCGCCGGTCAGCCGGTTGAGCAGGCTGGACTTGCCCGCGTTCGTGTAGCCCGCGATCGCGACCGACGGGATCTCGCGTCTGCGGCGCTGGCCGCGCTGTACCCCGCGGCCGACGGACATGTCGGCGATCTCGCGGCGCAGCCGAGCGATCCGGGTCCTGATCCGCCGCCGGTCGGTCTCGATCTTGGTCTCACCGGGACCGCGGGTCCCGATTCCGCCGCCGCCGGCCACCCGGCCGCCGGCCTGCCTGGACAGCGACTCACCCCAGCCCCGCAATCTGGGCAGCATGTACTGCATCTGGGCCAGCTCGACCTGAGCCTTGCCCTCCTTGCTCCTGGCGTGCTGAGCGAAGATGTCCAGGATCAGCGCCGTCCGGTCGATGACCTTGACCCGCACCACGCCCTCCAGCTTCCGCAGCTGGCTCGGCGTTAGCTCGCCGTCACAGATGACGGTGTCCGCTCCGGTCGCCTGCACGAGCTCGGCGAGTTCAACAGCCTTGCCCGCACCGACGTAGGTCGACGCGTCCGGCCTGCTCCGGCGCTGGGTCAGGCCGTCAAGGACTTCCGAGCCGGCCGTCTCGGCCAGGAGCGCGAGCTCGCGCAGCGAGTGCTCGGCCTGCCCGAGGGTTCCCTCGGTCCAGACGCCCAGCAGGACCACGCGCTCGAGGCGCAGGGCCCGGTACTCGACCTCGCTGACGTCCTGCAGCTCGGTCGACAGGCCGGCCACCCGGCGCAGTGAATGCCGGTCCTCCAGGTCAAGCTGACCGGCGTCGTAGCTCTCCGGAGCATGATCGCTGTAGTTAGTGAATTCGTCAGATTCTGCTGTCATCTGCCATCCAGAACGGGACCGCCGCTTTTCGGCGGTCATCCGATGCTGCCACGAGCGGGCCGCGCCGTCACTCCAATAACACCGCGCAGGCCCAGGTTGTGCCCGCGTCGCGGTCACGATGAGTTCTTTCCCGGGCGGGGACGGGCTCGGTTCTGGTGCGAGAATGTGCCGGTAAGCCAGTATCGGCCGGCACGGAGGAGCAGCCAGGTATGAGCTACGGCGACGGTATCGAGGTCAACGGTCCGGTCCGGGATCGGTACGGGGAGATCCTGACGCCGCAGGCTCTGGACCTGGTGGCACTTCTCCAGCGCGAGCTCGGTCCTCGGCGGGCCGAGCTGCTGGCCGCCCGGGCGGCCCGCCAGGAGCAGCTCTCGGCGGGCGCCATGCTCGACTTCCTGCCGCAGACCGAGCACATCAGGGCCGACCGGACGTGGCGCGTCGCACCGCCGGCGCCTGGCCTGGTGGACCGGCGAGTCGAGATTACCGGCCCGACCGACAAGAAGATGACGATCAACGCGCTCAACTCAGGGGCCAAGGTGTGGCTGGCTGACTTCGAGGACGCCAACACGCCGCTCTGGGACAACATGGTCACCGGCCAGCTCAATCTCAAGGACGCGCTCGACCGCACGATCGACTACACCAGCGCCGACGGGAAGGACTACCGGCTCGCTCCCGATGACCAGCTCGCCACGATCGTCGTCCGGCCGCGGGGCTGGCATCTGGACGAGAAGCATGTCCTCGTCGACGGCCAGCGCATCGCGGGCGGCCTGTTCGATTTCGCGATGTACTTCTTTCACTGCGCGCAGCGCCAGCTCGCCAAGGGCCAGGGCCCGTACTTCTACCTGGCCAAGATGGAGAGCCATCTGGAAGCCAGGCTCTGGAACGACGCCTTCAACCTGGCCCAGGACGCGCTCGGCCTGCCGCACGGCACGATCAGGGCCACCGTGCTCATCGAGACCATCCCGGCCGCCTTCGAGATGGAAGAAATTCTCTACGAGCTGCGCGAGCACAGTGCGGGCCTGAACGCCGGCCGCTGGGATTACCTGTTCAGCATCATCAAGAAATTCCGCACCAGGGGCCGGGCGTTCGTGCTGCCCGAGCGGAACGCGGTGACGATGACCGCGCCCATGATGCGGGCCTACACCGAGCTGCTGGTCAGGACCTGCCACGGCCGGGGCGCGCACGCGATGGGCGGCATGGCCGCGTTCATCCCGAGCCGGCGCGACCCGGAAGTCAACCAGGTCGCGCTGGCCAAGGTGCGCGACGACAAGACGCGCGAGTCACGGGACGGCTTTGACGGCTCGTGGGTAGCTCACCCGGACCTGGTCCCGGTCTGCCGTGAGATCTTCGACGGCGTGCTCGGGGACGCGCCGAACCAGCTCGGCAAGCTCCGCGACGAGGTCCGGGTGACCGCGGCCCAGCTGCTGGACGTGGCGAGCACCCCGGGAGCCATCACCGAGGCCGGCCTGCGCAACAACGTCAGCGTCGGCCTGCAGTACCTGGCCAGCTGGCTCGCGGGCCAGGGCGCGGTGGCCATCTTCAACCTGATGGAAGACGCGGCCACGGCGGAGATCTCCCGGTCCCAGGTATGGCAGTGGCTGCACAACGACATCCACCTCGCCGAGGGGCCGCAGGTCACCAGGGCCCTGGTGGAGCAGGTCATCGACGAGGAGCTGGCCAAGATCGCCGGCGCGCTCGGCGAGTCCTATGACGCCGACAAGTACGCCGAGGCCGTCGGCCTGTTCAAGGACGTGGCGCTGGCCGACGACTACGCCGAGTTCCTGACCCTGCCCGCCTACGAGCACATGCTGTAGCCGACCCCCGCCTCGCAGATCCGGTCCGCGGCTCCAGGTGGGACTCGCGCTAGGTTGGCCACATGCCTACCCAGACCGACAAAGCCGAGCGTTTCCTGGCCCTGCATCAGGCCGGCCAGCCGCTGCTGATGCCCAACCCGTGGGATCGCGGATCGGCCAGGCTGCTGGCCTCGCTCGGGTTCGCGGCCCTCGCCACCACGAGCAGCGGCTTCGCCGCCACGCTCGGGCGGCTGGACGGGTCGGTGACCCGCGATGAGGCCATCGGGCACGCCGCCTGGATCGCAGCCGGCACCGACCTGCCGGTCTCGGCGGACCTGGAGAACTGCTTCGCCGACGACCCCGCCGACGTCGCCGAGACGGTCAGCCTCGCGCTGGGCGCTGGCCTGGCCGGCTGCTCGGTCGAGGACTTCGCGGGCCGCGACGAGGACCCGATCTACGACCAGGCGCTGGCCGCCGAGCGAGTGGCCGCTGCCGCCGAGGTGGCCCACGGCGGCCCTGTTCATCTTGTCCTGACCGCGCGAGCCGAGAACTACCTGCACGGAAAGCCCTACCTGGCCGACACGATCGCCAGGCTGCGGAGCTATCAGAAGGCCGGCGCGGACGTGCTGTTCGCCCCCGGCGTGACCAAGCTGGCGGAGATCGCCGAGCTGGTCAGGTCGGTCGACCGCCCGGTGAACATTCTCGCGCTGCCGGGCACGCCTTCGGTCGCCGAGCTGGCCGGCGTGGGCGTCCAGCGGATCTCGGTCGGCGGCGCCTTCGCGTTCTGCGCGCTTGACGGGCTCGCCCAGGCGGCTCGTGAGCTGCGTGAGCAGGGCAGCTACGGCTACTGGGACCGGGCCAGGTCGGGCGCCGCCGCCGCCCGCGCCGCCTTCGGCGCCTGACGGTCGGCCTTCGGCGCCTGACGGCGGGCGAGCGGGCCGCCGCTAGTCCAGGCCGTCGCGGTCGGCCCAGTCGAGCAGCGTCTGCACCGAGTAGGCGCTGTCGTCGATGCCCGCGTGCAGGTCACCGAGCTCGGCGAAGCGGGCCGGCACGGTCGCGATGGTGAAGTCCCGCGGCTCGACGGTGCCGATCTCGTCCCAGCCGATGGGCGTCGAGACCGTCGCCTCCGGCACGCCCCGCACCGAGTACGCGCTCGCGATCGTATGATCCCTGGCGTTCTGGTTGTAGTCGACGAACAGCTTGGCCGGATCGCGGTCCTTGCGCCACCAGGTGGTCGTGACGTCGGCGGGAGCCCGCCGCTCGACCTCGAGGGCGAAGGCCAGCGCGGCCCGCCGGACCTCGGCGAACCCCCACCGCGGCTCGATCCGGACGTAGATGTGCAGGCCGCGGCCGCCTGACGTCTTGGGCCAGCCGACCGCGCCGAGCTCGTCGAGCAGCTCGCGGGCGACCAGGGCAACCCGGCGCACCGTGTCGAACCCGCACTGCGGCATCGGGTCCAGGTCGATCCGCCACTCGTCGGGGCGCTCGGTGTCCGCGCGGCGGGAGTTCCACGGATGGAACTCCACGGTCGACATCTGCACCGCCCACAGCACGCTCGCCAGCTCGGTGACGCAGAGCTCGTCGGCGTGCCGGCCATAGCGCGGGAAGCTGACCCGCACGGTCTGCAGCCAGTCGGGGGCGCCGGCCGGGACCCGCTTCTGGTGCACCTTGTCGCCGCTGACTCCGGACGGGAACCGGTGCAGCATGCACGGCCGCTCGCGCAGCGCGCGCACGATTCCGTCGCCGACCGACAGGTAATAGCGCGCCAGGTCAAGCTTGGTCTCGCCGCGAGCCGGGAAGTACACCCGGTCCGGATTGGTGATCCGGACCGTCCGGTCCCCGACGTCGAGGTCCTCGTAGGCTGCCACCCCGCAAAGCTAGCGGGACCGGCCGCGCTTCTTCAGCCCAGGCTGACCGGAAGGTGCTCGAATCCGCGGAAGGTCAGTCCCGCGCGGCGCTCGGGCTGGCCTGCCGCCGCGAGCCGGGGGAACCGCCGCAGCACCCGGGGGAAGGCGACCGCACCTTCCAGCCGGGCCAGCGCCGCGCCGAGGCAGAAGTGGGCGCCCGCTCCAAAGCTCAGCGGCCCGGCGTCCGCCCGTCCGGGCCGGAACGCGCCCGGGTCGGCGAAGCGGCGCGGATCACGGTTTGCCGCCCCGAGCATCACCACCAGCTGCTCTCCGGCCCCGACCTCGACTCCGGCGAGTTCCCCGGAGCTGCGGCGGCGCCTGCCCGTCTGCTGGACCGGGGAGTCGTATCTCAGCACCTCCTCGACGAACGCCGCGGGCGGCACGGACCCGGTACGCAGCTCATCCCCGGCGGCCGGATCGGACAGGACGATCTGCAGCCCGTTGCCGAGCAGGTTGGTGGTCGTCTCAAAGCCGGCCACCAGCACCAGGATCAGGTTCTCGACCAGCTCCAGCTGGCTGATCCTGGAGCCGGGCGAGTCCGCCGCCGCGACCAGCTCGCTGACGAGGTCATCGCGCGGGCGGGCCCGGCGCTCGGCGGTCAGCTCGTCGAACATCCCGCCCAGCGTGACGGCGGCTGCGTCGGCCTGAGCCAGCACCGCCTCGTCGGCCAGCGGTTCCAGGACCGCCGTCAGGCTCCGGGCCAGCGACCGGAGCTGCCCGGTGGGCCAGTCAGGAACGCCGATCAGCTCGCAGATCACGGCGACCGGCAGCGCGAACGCGAAGTCCTGCATGAAGTCGACCGGCTGGCCGCCGGAACCGCCGTCGGCCAGCGCGGCGAGCAGCGAGTCGGTCAGCCGGGCGATCGCCGGCTCCAGCGCCTGAACCCTTCGGTGGGTGAACTGGCGGGTCATCAGCCCGCGCAGCCGCGAGTGGTCGGAGCCGTTCAGGTTCAGCAGCCCGTCGGCACTGAGCGCCGGGTGGTCACGCCAGCCAGGGAAGATCCGGTCGAGCGACTCCGCGTCGTCGACCAGGTACTCGGAATCGCGGAGCACCGCGTTGGCGGTCTCGTAGCCGGGAACGAGCACCAGCCCGGGCCCGGCGGTGATCACCTCGCCGCAGGAGTGAAGGGCGGCGTACAGCGGGTAAGGGTCGGCCATTCCCTCCGGCCCGAGCAAGGCCATGAAGATCTGCTGCGGGTCCATTCGCTCCTTCCCTCGCGCCGAGACCGGGCGTTGCTAGGCTCCTCGCACGAAGGCCTCCGGTCCGGGTTGTCGCGCTACGAGCCAGTATGAACCACGGACTGGCTCAGGCCCGGCCGATCCCGGGGCGGAACGCCACGACCTCGACCTCGACCAGCAGGCCGGCCTCGATCAGCGCGGCGACCTCGACCATCGTCGCGGCCGGCCGGACGTCGCCGAACGCCTCGCCGTGCGCCCGGCCGATCTCCTGCCAGCGGGAGATGTCGGTGACGAACATCCTGGTCTGCACCACGTCGGCCAGGGTGGCGCCCAGGCCGGCCAGTCCCTCCGCGGCGTTCCTGATCGCCTGCCGGGTCTGCGCGTAGGCGTCGCCCGGGTGGACGAGGGTCGCGCCGTCCACCGAGGTGCAGCCGGAGACGAACACGAAGTCGCCTGCCGCGACGGCCCGGCTGTAGCCGACGACCGGTTCCCACGTCGTCCCCGACAAGACCCGCCGCACCGGCCTGGCCGGCGCAGGGTCCGCCTGCCGCTCCCCGCAGGCCCGCTCCCCGCCAGCCCGCTCCCGCTGCCCGCCGCCCGCCAGCCCGCCGCCCGAGTCCATGCCGGCCGACCCTAGTGGACCCGAAGCCAGCCGATCCGCCAGCCCGAACCCGGCCGCGCCGTGACCCGGCTTGCCAAACAGGGGGAAGATAGGGAAGAACGGATGGCATGAGCCGGGCGGGAGGCGAGACGATGACCGAGCAGTCCGGCCCCGGCCCGAGCGACGGGCCCGGCGGCCCGAGCGCGCCGCCGGGTCCCTCGGCCGTTCTGGCCGCCCTGATCCCGCGGCTCACCGAGGTCTGCGGCCCGGACACCGTGATCACCGACCCGATGGAACTGCGCACCTACGAATGCGACGGGCTGACCGCGCATCGTTGCTCCCCCGGGCTGGTCGTTCTTCCGGAGACCGCCGCCCAGGTGGCTGGCGTCGTGCGGGCCTGCGCCGCCGCGAGCGTCCCGTTCGTGGCCCGCGGCAGCGGCACCGGCCTGTCGGGCGGCGCGCTCCCCCGAGCCGACGGCGTGCTGATCGTCACCTCCCGGATGCGGCGCATCATCGAGATCGACCCGGCCAGCCGCCGCGCCATCGTCGAGCCCGGCGTCACCAACCTGGCCGTGAGCCAGGCCGCGGAGCCGTTCGGGCTGTTCTACGCGCCCGATCCGTCCAGCCAGAAGATCTGCTCGGTCGGCGGCAACGTGGCCGAGAACTCCGGCGGCGCGCACTGCCTGAAGCACGGGTTCACGGTCCACCACGTGACCGGGCTGGAGATCGTCACGCCCGAGGGAGAGCTGACCTGGCTCGGCGACGGGACTGGCGCGGCCCCCGGCTATGACCTGATGGGGGCGTTCACCGGGTCGGAGGGCACGCTCGGCATCGTCACCAAGATCGTCGTCAGGCTGACCCCGGTCCCGCAGGCGGTCACGACCCTGCTGGCTGCGTTCGAGACGACTGGTCACGGCGGCGCGGCGGTGTCGGCGATCATCGGAGCGGGCATCCTGCCCGCTGCCATCGAGATGATGGACGCGCTGGCCATCGAAGCCGCCGAGGCGGCCGTCGCGTGCCGGTACCCCGAGGGCGCCGGCGCGGTCCTGATCGTCGAGCTCGACGGGCCGGAGACGGACGTGCTCGGCGAGACGGCCGCGGTACGCAAGCTGGCCGAGCAGGCTGGCGCGTTCGAGATCCGGGAGGCTGCCGACCCGGCCGAGCGGGCCGCGATCTGGACCGGCCGCCGGTCTGCGTTCGCCGCCGTGGGCCGGATCTCGCCCGCCTACATCGTCCAGGACGGCGTCGTCCCGCGCACCGCGCTGCAAGAGGTGCTCGACCGGATCAGCGCGCTCTCCGAGCAGGCCGGGATCCGGGTCGCGAACGTGTTCCACGCCGGCGACGGCAACCTGCATCCGCTCGTTCTCTTCGACGACTCGAGTCCCGAGCAGTCGGCCGCCGCCGAGATGCTCTCGGGCGCGATCCTGGACGAGTGCATCAACCACGGCGGCTCGATTACCGGCGAGCACGGCGTCGGCGTAGACAAGTCCAGGTACCTGCCGCGCATGTTCGGCCCGGACGACCTGGACACGATGCAGTTGCTGCGGTGCGCGTTCGACCCGGCCGGGCTGTGCAACCCGGGCAAGATCTTCCCCACGCCGCGAATGTGCGGCGAGGTGCCGGGTGTCCGGCACGGCCCGCATCCGCTCGTGGCCTCCGGCCAGGCGGAGATCTTCTGAACATGGCGAACAATTCGCTCGTGGCCGGTGCCCATGGCAGCTGAGCCGATCCCGGCGCCGATCTCGGCTGCCTGCGCGGCGGTCAGGACTGCCACGCCGGCCGACGCCGTCGCCGGGGTACAGCCGCGGATCGTCGCTGCCCCGGCCAGTACCGGCGAGGCCAGCGCCCTGCTGCGGGCGGCGGCTGACCTGGGCCTCGCCGTGGTCCCGCGCGGGACCGGTTCCCGGCTGGACTGGGGCAGCCCGCCGGAGCGCTGTGACCTGATCATCGAGACGATGCGGCTGGACCAGGTGGTCGAGCACGCGGCCGGCGACCTGGTCGCGACCGTGCAGGCCGGGGTGCGCCTGGACCGGCTGGCCGAGGTGCTCGGGGCCGCGGGCCAGCGGCTTGCCCTCGACCCCCCGGCGCTGCCTGGCGCCGCCGGCGGCGCCGGCGGAACGGTCGGCGGCGTGCTGGCCACCGGTGCGGCCGGCCCGCTGCGGCTGCGGTACGGAACGCCGCGGGATCTGCTGATCGGGATCACGGTGATCCGCGCGGACGGCGCGGTCGCCAAGTCCGGCGGAAAGGTGGTCAAGAACGTCGCGGGCTACGACCTCGGCAAGCTGTTCGCCGGCTCGCGCGGAACCCTCGGGCTGATCACGCAGGCCACGTTCCGGCTGCATCCGGTGCCGGCCGAGACCGCGTACGTGACGGCGGATTGCGCGGCCGCGGTGGACGCGTGCCAGGTCATCGCGGTCGCGCTCGATTCACCGGCCAGCCCGGTCGCGGCCGAGATCGACTGGCCTGCCAGCAGCGACCCGGTCCGGGTCTGCGTGGCCCTGGAGGGCGACTCCGCTGGCGTTGCCGGGCGGGCGATCGCGCTGGCCGGCCTGCTCGGCCACGACGCTGCGTCCGTTCAGCCGGAACCACCGCCATGGTGGGGCGCCGGCCCGGCGGCCCAGGCGGACGGCACGGTCCTGCAGATCGCGTTCTGGCCCGGCGACCTCGGCATGGTGCTGGCCGAGATCCGCGCCGCGGCGCAGGCGGCCGGGCTCGATCCCGCGGTCGGCGGCCCGGCGGCCGCCGGCGTGCTGTACGCCGCCCTGCCCGCCGACCGCGATCCCGGTGCCGTCGCCTCGCTGGTGGCCGTCCTGCGCGCCGCGGTCGGGCATGGCCTGCCGGCGGACTCGGGTCACCATCTGGCCGAGTCCCGCCAGCCGCTGCTGCGGGCCAGGTCCGGCGCCAGGCTCACGTTCGCCGACCTGAGGCGCGGCCGGCCCGGCGTGAACCGGCCGGTCGCCAGCGGGCAGCCCCGTGCTGAGGCGGCTAACGCCCGGCTCGCTGCGCAGCCGGCCATTCCGGCCGGCCTGGCCCAGGTCAGTCGAGGGACCGCCGGCCCGAGCGAACGTGGTCGTGCTGCACGCACCGCCCGAGGTCCGTGACCTGGTTGACCTCTTCGGGCCGGTGCCGTCCCTGGCCCTCATGCGGGCGGTCAAGAACCAGTTCGACCCGGCCCGGACGATGGCGCCCGGACGATTCGCCGGAGGGATCTGATGAATGTCCGCCCCGCCGCCGACGACCCGAGCGCGGAATCCGGCCCCGGATCGACTTCGGGCCCGGCTCCGGCTTCGGGGCCGGCGCTCAGCCCGCTCGATCCGCACGGTGAGCTGAGCGAGATCGTCGGCGACTGCGTGCACTGCGGGTTCTGCCTGCCGGCCTGCCCGACCTACCAGCTGTGGGGCGAAGAGATGGATTCGCCGCGCGGCCGGATCCACCTGATCGGCCAGCTCCTCGACGGCGCCAGCGCCGGCCCGGCTGCCGCCCAGCATCTGGATCGGTGCCTGGGATGCATGGCCTGTGTCCCGGCCTGCCCGTCCGGTGTCCGTTACGACCGGCTGATCGAGGCCGCCCGGTCGTGGGCCGCAGACCCGTCGGCGGTAAGCCCGTCGGCGGGCGAGCCGGAGACGGTCCGCGCGCTGCCGCCCCGGTCGGCGCGGCAACGGGCCCTGCGGGCCGCGATCTTCGCGACGTTCCCCTATCCCAGCCGGCTCAGGATCCTGATGGGCCCGCTCCGCGCGGCCCAGCGGACTGGCGCGGACCGGCTGCTACAGCGCGGCGACCTGGCCGACCGGATCGCTCCCGAGCTCGCCGCCGCCCTGCGGGTGGCACCGCGCCGGTCAGGCAAGAGGCAGCCGCGAGGCAGGCTGCCCGGCCGGGTCCCGGCCCGGGGCGAGCGCCGTGCCGTCGTGGGGATGCTGACCGGCTGCGTCCAGCAAGTGTTCTTCCCCCAGGTCAACGCGGCCACGGCGCGGGTGCTGGCCAGCGAGGGATGCGATGTCATCATCCCCGCCGGGCAGGGCTGCTGCGGAGCGCTGTCGCTGCACGACGGGCGCCGGGCGCAGGCCACCGCGTTCGCCCGCCAGCTGATCGAGACGTTCGAGCAGGCCGACGTGGACGCCGTCATCGTCAACTCAGCCGGCTGCGGCTCGGCGATGAAGGAGTACGCGGAGCTGTTCGCGCGCGATCCGGCCTGGGCGGCGCGGGCCGCCGAGCTGTCGGCCAAGGTCGCCGACTTCAGCGAGTTCCTCGCCGACCTCGGGTCGGCTGCGCAGCGGCATCCGCTGCCGCTCACCGTCGCCTACCACGATGCGTGTCATCTGGCCCACGCCCAGCGGATCACCGGCCAGCCGCGCGAGCTGCTCAGGGAGGTTCCGGGCCTGATCGTGACCGAGCTCGGCGACTCGGGGACCTGCTGCGGCTCGGCTGGCATCTACAACCTGGTGCAGCCCGAGGCCGCCACGCAGCTCGGCGCCCGCAAGGCGGCCGCCGTCGCCCGCACCGGGGCTGACCTGGTTGTCTCGGGCAACCCCGGCTGCGCCCTGCAGATCGCCTCAGCGCTCGGCGCGGCAGGCACCCCGATGCCGGTCGCCCATATCGCCGAGGTCCTCGACGCCTCGATCCGAGCCCGCCCGGCCAAGTCTCTGCTCTGATCGCTGACCTGGGCGCTGGCGTGCTAAACCCTGGTTGAACAGTGTGCTAACGTCTGGCTCGGCAGTGTGCTAAAGTCCGACTAGACGGTGTGCTAATGACCGGATGCGGACCTGCCGGCCAACCTCGCCGGAGGTGATCACGGCGGCTTCGGACTACCTTCCCCGACTGGTCGACTGGCTTCTCGACGACCTGCTGGCCGATCATCCCGCGGTCCTCCTGGTGGGCCCCCGCGCCTGCGGGAAGACCACTACCGGACGGCGCCATAGCGCGGGCCGGCTCCGCCTCGATCGTCCGGCCGAGGCATCCGTCGCTCGTGCCGATCCCGACGCCGTGCTATCCGCCGGGCCGTTTCCGCTTCTCATTGACGAATGGCAGGTTGTTCCCGAGGTGCTCGGAGCGGTGAAGCGAGCTGTGGACGAAAGGCCTGGGCCTGGCCGTTTCGTGCTGACCGGCTCCGCCCAGGCTGATCTGACCGCGGCGGGCTGGCCGGCCACGGGACGCCTGATCAGGGCTGAGATGTACGGCCTCACCGAACGAGAGATCGAAGGCCGCGCGTCCGAGCGCCCCCTGCTTGACCGGCTCCTGACGGCCGGGCCCGGAGTCATCCGCCTGCCTGCCGAGGTACCCGACATTCGCGGCTACCTAAGCCGGGCGCTGCGGGGCGGGTTTCCTGACGTCGCCCTCATGAGCAGCGAGCGAGCCCGGCAGCGCTGGATGGCCAGTTACGTCGACCAGGTCCTCTCGCGAGACGTCGGCCTTGTCGGCTCGATTCGGGATCCCCGGCGGCTGCGGCGGTACCTGCAGGTCCTCGCCGCCAGCACGGGGGGAACGCCCGCGCTGAAGACCCTGGCCGACACGGCCAGCATCGACCAGAGCACCGCTGTCGCGTATGACTCGCTGCTGGAGAGCCTGCTGATCACCGCACGGCTGCCAGCCTGGTCGACCAACCGGCTGAACCGCATGATCCGCCAGCCGAAGCGGTATCTGCTCGAGCCCGCCTTCGTCGGTCCCCTGCTCGGCGTAGACCATCGTGCTGTCATGCGCGACGGCGACCTGCTCGGTCGCATTCTGGACACCTTCGTCGTGGCTCAGTTGCGCGCTGACTGCGTCCTGAGCGACTTCTCGCCGACGCTCTTCCACGCCAGGGATGCCAATGGCCGGCACGAGGTGGACGTCATAGCCGAGTTGCGGGACGGTCGGGTTGTCGGGATCGAGATAAAAGCCAGCGCCACCGCCGGGCCGGCCGATGCCCGGCATCTACGCTGGCTCAAGGACGCCGTCGGCAGCCTGTTCGCGCTCGGCATCGTCTTTCACACTGGCCCGCGTCCGATCAGGCTCGACGACGGGATCTGGGCCATACCGACCTGCGCCCTCTGGGGCTGACGCACTTCCGACGCCATCTGACGTCGCAATGACGTCCGTGCGCAAACCTCATGACGCCTTATGACGCCGTGCTGACGTCGAATGAAGCTTGACATACGTCATCTACGACGTCATAATGACGTCATGGAACTGTCAGAGTATGTCGAGGGCCTGCACCGGGAGCTGAACTCGCTGACCCGGTTCGCCACCGAAGATGTTGCCCAGGTCGTCGACCAGCTGGGCGAAGCGCTCGACTCCTCCGTCCGGCTCATGCTGCTTGACGTGCTGTCGTCCGCGGCCGCCGAGATCACCAGCCGCCTCAACGACACCGTGATCGATGTCCGGCTCAGCGCGGGCGAGCCGGATTTCGTCGTCACCGCCGTTCCGCGGGAGCACGACGAGCGGCCGGCCGGAGCCAGCCAGGACGCGGCCGACGAGGCGGGCACCGCCCGGGTGACCCTGCGGCTGTCCGAGACGCTGAAGACCAGGGTCGAGGCGCAGGCCGCGGCCGACGGGCTGTCGGTGAACTCCTGGCTCGCCCATGCCGCGATCAGGGCACTGGAGCAGCCCGGCTCGGCGCGCGGTCAGCGGTCACGCACCGAGATCGGCCAGCGCATCACCGGCTACGCCCGCAGCTGAGCGAGCCGCGCCAGCTAACCCGCGCGGGCTCTCCGCGCACTAGTCACCGACGAAACGAAGGAAGAAGACGATGGCTGCCTGGGAATTCCCCTGCTCAGAACCGATCGACCTGCGCATCGGCATCGCCGCCGGCTCGGTCGCCGTGACGGCCGAACCTACCGATGTCGTCACCGTCGGCGCCCAGCTAGGGCGCGCCGGCGGCCCGGCCAGGGAATCGGCCGACGCTGACCGTCTCGCCGACTACCTCACCGTGGACTTCGCGAACGGCAGGCTGGAGATCAGCGAGCCGGAGCGGCGCGGCCTGCGCCGACGCGACAAGAGCGTGCACCTGGTCATCTCGGTACCGGACGGCTCGCGCTGCAGCATCGCCACCGCGTCAGCGGATGTCAGGTGCCAGGGCGAGTACGGCGCCACCGAGGTCAGCACCGCCAGCGGCCGAGTCGACGTCCACCTCGTGCGCGGCCCCGCCGAGATCAGCACGATGTCCGGCGGTGTCCAGGTCGACGAGGCGGCCACGTGCAGCGCGCAGACCGCCTCGGGCCGGATCCTGGTCCGGCACGCGATCGGCGACCTCACAGCCAGGACGGCGAGCGGCAACATCTCCGTCGGCAAGGCAGAGGCGTCCGTCACGGCCAGGACCGCCAGCGGCGAGGTCCTGATCAACAGCGTGGCGCGCGGTCTCGCCGACTTGAACTCCGTCTCCGGTGACATCGAGGTCAAGGTGGCCGAGGGAACGGGCGTCTATCTCGACCTCGCGTCCGTGACGGGCCGGGTCACCAGTGAACTCGACCCCTCCGATCAGGACGGCGACGAGGACCTCCAGCTGCGCAGCCGGACGGTCAGCGGCGCGATCCGCATCGCGCGGGCGGCGCGGGCCGAGATGGCCAGCTGAGCCAGCCCCCCGATCAAGCCAGGCCCATCCGCAATCCGCAGCTACCAGCCAGAGAGGAATCGAGTCCATGTACTCGCGTCAACTCGAGCAGCTCGCGCGCAAGCGCCCGGACGAACTGAGAGCAACGACCCGCCGACGTAGCCAGACCCGCGCCGGGGCCAGCCAGACCACCGCCGGTCACGATCCGAGGAAGCCGATCAGGAGCCAGACCGGCTGGGCGCTGGTCGCGCTCGGGCTCAGGATCGCCGAGTCAGGCAGTCGCTGAGGTGGTGACCACCAGCGGGTCGGTCAGCCACGACGCGCAGGTCTCACCCTCGGCGACGATCACCGCCGGGCCCGTCAGCAAGCTGGCCGTCGCGTTCGGGGCGACGGCCAGCCTGCCGCCCGGAACGTCCACGGTCCACAGCTGGTCCCCGCTGCCCGGCCACTCCCCCGCCGCCGCGGCGGCCCCTGCGGCGGCGGCCACGGCCCCGGTCCCGCAGGACAGCGTCTCGCCCGACCCGCGCTCGTGCACCCGCATCTCGATCGCGTGCTCACCGACGACTCGGACGATCTCGACGTTCACCCCGTCGGGAAACGCATCGGCATCGACCTCGGGCGGCTCGGACAGGTCGATCCCGCCGAGCGCCTTGCCGACCAGGCAGACCAGGTGCGGGTTGCCCACCGAGACCGCGTGCCCGGTGTACCGGCGGCCGCCGATGAGCGCCCAGGCCGGCCGGCCGACGGTGACCGGTCCCATGTCGACGGTCAGTACCCCGCCAGCTTCCTGGCGGACGGTCCGGACCCCTGCCCTGGTCGCGATGGCCACGTCAGGACTGGCCGCGAGCCCGTGGTCGATGAGGTACCTGGCGAACACCCGGATGCCGTTGCCGCACATCTCGGCGATGCTGCCGTCACCGTTGCGGTAGTCCATGAACCACGGCGCCGGCCCTGACCCGCGGCCGACCAGCCGCAGCACCCCGTCGGCGCCGATCCCGGTATGCCGGTCGCACAGCCGGCGGACGAGCTCAGGACCGAGTTCCAGCTGGTCATCGAGGTCGGGAATGATGATGAAGTCGTTCCCGGTCCCGTGACCTTTGGCATAACGCATGCTCTGATGCTAGTCAGCGGCCGCAGCGGACTCGTCGATAACCGCCAGTGCCAGCCGCGTCGGCACCGGCTGGCCAGCTGGCAGCCACCGGATTCTCGGGTCCCGCCGGAACCAAGATTCCTGCCGGCGGGCGAACCGCCGCGTCGAGCGCACGGTCTCCCGTTCCGCCTGCGCCTCCGTCCAGTCCCCGTCGAGGAAGCGCAGGACCTGCGCGTACCCGAGTGCCCGGCTGGCCGTCCGGCCCGCCCGCAGGCCGGCCCCCGGCTCGCCAGGTCTGGCCAGCCGGCGAACCTCGTCGACGAACCCGGCCTGCCACATCTGCCGGACGCGGGCCGCGATCCGCTGGTCGAGCTCGGGACGTGGCAGCTCCAGGCCGATCTGGACAGCGGGCAGCACCGAGCGGTAATCGGGCAGCGTCGCGCTGAACGGCTGGCCGGACAGCTCGATGACCTCGAGCGCGCGAACGAGCCGGCGCCCGTTGCTGGGCAGGATCGCCATCGCGGCCGCCGGGTCGGCGGCCGCGAGCCGGCCGTGCAGGACGGCCGGCCCAAGGGCGGCAAGCTCGTGCTCCAGCCGCTCGCGCACCACCGGATCGGTGCCGGGGAACTCCAGCTTGTCGATCGCGGCCCTGATGTACAGGCCGGACCCGCCGACCAGGATCGCGGTGCGTCCCCGCCGCCTGATGTCGTCGATCACCGCCCTGGCCAGGTGCTGGTACTCGGAGACACTCGCCGACTCGCTAACTGGCCAGACGTCCAGCAGGTGGTGCGGGATCCCGCCGCGCTCGGCGACCGTGAGCTTGCCGGTGCCGATATCCATCCCGCGGTACAGCTGCATCGAGTCGGCGTTGACGACCTCGCCGCCAAGCGCGCGGGCCAGCCGGAGCGACAATTCGGACTTACCCGCCGCCGTCGGTCCGACAACCGCAACCACCGGCCGCGCCATGCCATCGCTCTTCATGATCACGGACATCTCGTTACGGCTGCCGTCGATAGATGTCCGTGATCATGAACGGAGAGAGCCGGGAGCCGGCATGCCGAGCAGGACCGGCTCAGGTGCCGCCCGGTCCGCCCCCGGCGCCGTCCCGGCAGCAGCGCCTGCCGCGGCTGCGGCACGGGCCTGCCAGGCGTCGCCGCCGCGGGTCCGGCGCACCGCCAGCGGCGCGCCGTCGCCGATCAGGTAGTGCGGCGCGGCCCTGGTCACTGCCGTCACGACGATGTCGCCTGGCCTGGGCGGCGCGGCCGCGCCGCCCGGCCCGGTCCCTGGCTCGGCCGGGTCCTGCGCGGCCACCCCGGCCGCACCGGGACTGAAGTGCACCAGGCGGTTGTCCCTGGCCCGGCCGGACATCCGCCGGGTGGCACCGTCCTTGCGGCCCTCCCCGTCCGCGACCAGGACCTCGACCGGCCGGCCGACCAGCGCCTGGTTCTCGGCCAGGGTGACCTCCTCGACCGCCGCGACCAGCCGGCCATACCGCTCGGCGACAATCGACGGCGGGACCTGGCCGTCCATCGTCGCGGCCGGGGTACCGGGCCTGATCGAGTACTGGAAGGTGAACGCGCCGGCGAACCTGGCCCGGCGGACGATGTCCAGCGTGTCAGCGAAGTCCTGCTCGGTCTCGCCGGGGAACCCCACGATGATGTCGGTCGTGATCGCGGCAGCCGGGATGGCCGCGCGTACCTTGTCCAGGATCGCGAGGTAAGAGTCCCGGCGGTAGGCGCGCCGCATGCCGCGGAGCACGGCGTTCGAGCCGGACTGGAGCGGCATGTGCAGCTGGGGCATCACGTTCGGCGTCTGCGCCATGGCCGCGATGACGTCGTCAGTGAAATCCCTGGGGTGCGGCGAGGTGAAGCGCACCCGCTCGAGCCCGTCGATCTCGCCGCAGGCACGCAGCAGCTTGGAGAACGCGAGCCGGTCGCCGAACGCGGTCCCGTAGGAGTTGACGTTCTGGCCGAGCAGGGTGACCTCGAGCACGCCGTCGTCGACCAGCGCCCTGATCTCGGCCAGCACATCGCCTGGCCTGCGGTCCTCCTCGCGGCCGCGCAGGCTGGGCACGATGCAGAACGTGCAGGTGTTGTTGCAGCCGACCGAGATCGCGACCCAGGCCGAGTACGGGGACTCGCGCCGGGCGGGCAGCACCGAGGGGAACCGCTCGAGCGACTCGGCGATCTCAACCTGGGCTTCCTGGCGGACGCGGGCGCGTTCGAGCAGCGCGGGCAGCGAGCCGATGTTGTGCGTGCCGAACACCACGTCGACCCACGGAGCGCGGTCCGTGATCACGGCCCGGTCCTTCTGAGCCAGGCAGCCGCCGACGGCGATCTGCATGCCCGGATGAGCGTTCTTGACCGGCAGCAGGTGACCGAGGTTGCCGTACAGCCTGTTGTCGGCGTTCTCGCGCACGGCGCAGGTGTTGAAGACCACGACGTCGGGCTCGGCGCCGTCGGCGTGCTTGCGGTAGCCGGCCTCCTCGAGCAGCCCGGCGAGCCGCTCGGAGTCGTGCATGTTCATCTGGCACCCGTAGGTGCGGATTTCGAAGGTCCGCTGACCGTCTGCGCCCGGCATGCTCCTTAGGGTAGACGTTGCGACCGGGCGCCTCGGCCGGCCATTGACACCGCCGCTGTCGGGCTGACATCGTCGGTCCACCCTCGCAGCGAGCCACCCGCAGCCGTGGCCGGCCAGCCGCCTAGGAGTTACCGTGACCGAGCGCGCCCCCGATCTGATCATCTACGAACCTGAGCCGGTTGACGTCCCCGCCGCCGAGCTCGGCGAGGGACCGTGCTGGGATGCCGACGCCCAGGCCCTGTACTGGGTCGACATCCCGGCCGAGCGCGTGCACCGGCTCGCAGCCGGCGTGCACTCGTCCTGGGCCGTCGGCCAGCCGGCGGGCGCCGTGGTGCCGAGGGCGGGCGGCGGCCTGGTCGTCGCGGCGGGCCGCGCCTTCCTCAGCCTGGACCCGCTGACCGGCGACGTCGCCGAGATCGCTGCCGCTCCCGGCCTGCCTGACACGCGGATGAATGACGGCAAGTGCGACCGCGCCGGCCGGTTCTACGCGGGAACGATGGCGGCCGACGAGTCTGCGGGCAAGGGCTCCTTCTACCGGCTGGACACCGACGCCACGGTGACGGAGATCTTCACCGGGCTCGGAATCTCCAACGGGCTCGGCTGGAGCCCCGACGACAAGCTGATGTACTACATCGACTCACTCGACTACCGGGTCGACGTGCTCGACTACGACCCGGCGACCGGGCAGCTCGGCGAGCGCCGGCCGTTCGCCTCGCTGGGCTCGGGCGAGGTCATGCCGGACGGCATGGCCGTCGACTCCGACGGCGGCGTCTGGGTCGCGGTCTGGGGCGGCGGGGTCATCCAGCGCTACGACGCGAGCGGGCGGCTGACCGGCGTCGTGCGCCTGCCCGCCGCCAACGTGACCAGCTGCGCGTTCGGCGGCCCCGGCCTCGACCAGCTGTTCGTCACGACGGCCGCCGGTCCTGGGCGGCTGGCCGGCGCGCTGTTCAGCTGCCAGGTAGAGGTCGCCGGCCTGCCGACCTTCCCGTACCGGGGCTGAAATGGGCCGGCTGACGCACATGGTGCCCATCCGGTTGTCGGCAATCGAGGCGAACCGAGCCAGGCGGGTAGGGCACGATATCCCTATGACGGACAACGTGACGGCGATGACGGGCGAGACGAGCGGACTGGGCCACGAGACAGGACCGGCAGCGTCCGGCAGCCCGGCCGGGGCCCGTGGCCTGACCGGGTCATCCGCCGGCACCGCCGCCGATCACCCGTCCGGCGAGGCCGCCGGGGCACCGGACGCCGAGCCGGCCGCTCCCGCGCTGCCGCAGGCGCCGTACGGGTCGTGGGCGTCACCGATCGCCGCGGCGCAGGTAGCCGGCGGCCGGATCAGGGTCGCGTTCCCGACCGTCATCGGCGCGAGCACCTGGTGGCAGGAGGACCGGCCGGACGAGGCAGGCCGGACCACCATCGTCCGCCAGGCAGCGGACGGGAGCCAGACGGCGCTGCTGCCGGCGCCGTGGTCCGCCCGGAGCCGGGTCCACGAGTACGGCGGCCTGTCCTATCTGCCGGTGCCGGGACCGGCCGCCTCGGCTGCCCTGGCCGGGTCCGGCCACGGCAGCGACGAGCCTGACCTGCCCGTCGTCTTCGCGAACCTCGACGACCAGCGCCTCTACCTGGCCGGGAGCGCGGTCGCGTCCGGCGACGGCCAGCCGGTTCCGCTGACTCCGGACCCGACCGCCCCGGGCAGCGCGATCATGCCCGCAGGCGATCAGGGAGCGCCCGGGCGCGTCGCCGGCTCGGGCGGATCGCTCGAGCCCCGCGCTTTGCGTTATGCCGATTTCGTGATCTCGCCCGACCAGAAAGAGATCTGGTGCGTCAGGGAACGCCATCAGGGCGGAAAGGTCACCAGGGCGATCGTCGCCGTTCCGCTGGATGGATCCGGCGCGACCGACGCCGCCGCTGTCCGGGTCCTGGTCACCGGCTTCGATTTCTTCGCGTTCCCCACGCCCTCGCCGGACGGGCAGTGGCTGGCCTGGATCTGCTGGAACCATCCGCACATGCCGTGGGACGGCACCGAACTGCGGGTCGCGCCGGTCGAGAACGGGATGCCGGGCAAGGGCCGGCTGATCAAGGGCAGCAACAGGGAGTCCGTCCTGGCGCCGCTGTGGCGCGACAACACCAGCCTGTACGTGGCGACCGACTGGACCGGCTGGTGGAACATCTACCAGATCGGCCTGCGCGGCGAGCCGCCGCAGGCGCTGTACCCCGCCGACGAGGAGTTCGCCGACGCGCTCTGGGAGCTCGGGGCGCGGCCGTTCGCGATGCTCGGTGACGGCCGGCTCGCCGTCCGGCACGGCCGCGGGAGTGCCAGGCTCGGGCTGCTCGACCCGGAGACCTCCGAGCTGACCGATCTCGACCTGCCGTTCACCGAGTTCCTCGAGGGTGTGTCGGCGGACGGCACCACGATCGCGGCCATCGGGGGTGCGCCGCTCGAGTCGAATTCCGTACTCAGGATCGACACGCCGACCGGCACCGCCGCGGTCCTGCGGGCCGAGATCAGCGACCTGCCGGACCGGCGGTTCCTGCCGGTGCCGCAGCAGGTGGAGCTCGAGGGCCCGTACGGCCGGGTCGTGCACGCACTCGTCTACCCGCCGTCGAACCCCGAGGTGACCGGCCCGGCCGGCGAGCTCCCGCCGTACATCGTCTGGGTGCACGGCGGGCCGACCGGCCATGTCACCGCCCGGCTGAGCCTGGAGAAGGCCTACTTCACCAGCCGCGGCATCGGGATCATCGACGTCAACTACGGCGGCTCCACCGGCTACGGCCGCCTGTACCGGAACCGGCTGAACCGGGAGTGGGGCGTGGTCGACGTGGCCGACGCCAAGGAGGTGGCGCGCTCGCTAGCCCGCAGCGGTGCGGCCGACGGGGCACGACTCGGGATCCGCGGCGGCTCGGCCGGCGGCTGGACCGCGCTGGCGGCGGTGACCACCGGCGCGGTCAGCGACCCGGTCTTCAGTGCGGCTGTCTCCTACTACGGGGTCTCCGACCTGCGCGGCTTTAACGAGCACACGCACGACTTCGAGTCGCGCTACCTGGACGGGCTGATCGGCCCGCTGCCGGGTTTCGACACCGTGTATGCGGAGCGCGCACCGGTCGGTCACGTGAACGCCAATACCTGCCCGGTCCTGCTGCTGCAGGGCCTCGACGACCCCGTCGTCCCGCCGCAGCAGTCCGAGAGCATCGCGGCCGACCTCGCCGCGCACGGCATCCGGCATGCCTACATCCCGTTCGAAGGCGAGTCGCACGGCTTCCGCAAGGCCGAGTCGATGGTCGTCTCGCTGGAGTCTGAGCTGTCGTTCTACGGCCAGATCATGGGCTTCACGCCGCGCGGCGTCCCCGAGCTGAAGCTGACCGACGGCGGGCACGGCTAGCAGGCGCGGTCGCTAGCGGGCGAACTCGGTGGCGCGGGACTCCCTGATCACGGTCACCCTGATCTGGCCGGGATAGGTCAGCTCGTCCTGCACCTGGCGGGCGACGTCGCGGGCGATCACCTGCGCGCCGATGTCATCGACCGCGCCTGGCTTGACCATCACCCGGATCTCGCGCCCCGCCTGCATCGCGTAGACCTTCTCCACGCCGGGCTGGGCCTGGGCGATCTGCTCCAGCCGCTCCAGCCGCTTGACGTAGGCCTCGAGCGACTCCCGGCGCGCACCGGGACGGCCGCCGCTGATCGCGTCGGCCGCCTGGGTCAGCACCGCCTCCACGGTCCTGACCTCGACCTCGTTGTGGTGGGCCTCGATAGCGTGCACGACATCGTCGTTCTCGCCGTACCGGCGCGCGATCTCGGCGCCGATCAGGGCGTGGCTGCCCTGCACCTCGTGGGTCAGGGCCTTGCCGATGTCGTGCAGCACGGTGCCGCGCTTCATCAGGGCCGGGTCAAGGCCAAGCTCGCTGGCCATCATGGCCGCGATGTGCGCGGATTCGACCAGGTGCTTCAGCACGTTCTGGCCGTACGACGTCCGGTACCTGAGCTGGCCGAGGAGCTGGGTGAGCTCGGGGTGCATGTCCGTGATGGCGAGATCGATGAGCGCGTCCTCACCAGCGCGGACGCACAGCTCGGCGATCGTCAGCCGGCTCTGCTCGTAGGCCTCCTCGATCCGCTGCGGATGAATCCTCCCGTCGGCGACCAGCCGCTCCAGCGTGAGCCTGCCGACCTCCCGGCGGACCGGGTCGAAGCACGACAGCAGGACCGCCTCCGGCGTGTCGTCGATGATCAGGTTCACTCCGGTCACGGTCTCGAAGGCCCGGATGTTGCGGCCCTCGCGGCCGATGATCCGGCCCTTCATCTCGTCGGCCGGCAGGTGCAGCACGGAGACCACGGACTCGCTGGTCTGCTCACTGGCTACCCGCTGGATGGCGAGCGTGACGATCTTCCTGGCCCGGTGCTGGCCTTCCTTCTTCGCCTCGCCCTCGATTTCCCTGACGATGACCGCGGCCTCGCGTTTCGCCTGCTGCTCGATCGCCGTCACCAGCTCGGCCCTGGCCTGGTCGGCGGTCAGCCCGGCGACCCGCTCGAGCTCGGCCTTTCCCCTGGCGTCCACCTGGTCGAGCTCGGCGCGCCGGTCTTCGAGCTGGCGCCGGACCTGCTCGATCTCGCTGGCCAGCTTGTCGACCCGGCGTGCCTCGTCGTCGAGCCGCTGCTCACGCTCGGCGATCCGCGCCTCGCGCCGCTCCAGGTCCGCCCGCAGCTGCCTGACCTCGGCCGTGACGGCCCTGACCTCCTCGTCCAGGTCACGGCGGGCATCGGCGGCCTGCTCGGCCGCCTCCTCGGCCTTCCTGACAATCGCGGCGGCCTGTGCCTGCGCCGCCGTGAGCTCAGCGTGCGCGGCATCCCTCGCCCCGGCGGGCGGGGCGAGCGGGGCGGCCGGGGTGAGCGGCGCAGGCGGGGCGGGAGCGGCAGGCGGGGCGGGAGCGGCAGGCGGGGCGGCCGAGGCCGCGCGGTCCGACGGTGCCGCCGGGCCGGTCCGCGGCTGTCGCCCTTTCATCCGGACCATGAACGTGATGGCCGCCGCCGCAGCGAGCAGGGCGAGGACAGCAACAATGGCCAGAATCAGCGCGATGACACTTCCCACTGCGCGTACCCCTTCCCGCTAGTTAAGACTCCGGGCACCGCCAATCCGATGGCACGGAATCTGCCGTAGCGAGGGTTACCGCGCGGCCGGGGATCGCCTTCCCGGCGCACCGCGCCAATGAGCCAGCCCGGCAACGTGCTGGCCCGGTACGGCCTGCCGGGCGGGCAGGCGCACCTGTTCGTGCGTGCTTGCTCCTTCCCGGGTTATCGGAACTCCTCGGTCGTGCTGGCCGTCGCGCGGCCAGGCCAAGCAAGGTCGTGGCGCCAGGGCATGCGCTTGCAGGTCCGCAGCGCTGCCCGGCAGCTCATCAGTAGTCGCCCGTCGCTCATCATCCGCTTGCGCGGAGTAAACCTCACTGCCCGTGAGGCTAAGCCGGGAATGACGAGCCGGTCAAGTTCGGGTCCAGGCACCAGATTGCGGGCTATTACGGCTCGGCTAGTGGTCGTGGTAGACAGCCGGGTGCCTGACCTGCGTGACAACGGTCTTGCCATTCACCACGTGCGTGGTCGTGGTGACGGTAGCGCCGGAACCGCCTGAGGTGGCGACCGCCCCGCTCACGTGCGGAGCGTTCGAAGCCTGGACGGCGGTGCCCTGGGCGCTGGAGGCCGTCGCCGTTCCCGAGGTGCTCGCCGGAAAGGCGTGACTGGCCAGCGCCACGGTCGTGGCTCCGGTACCGACCAGCAGAGCGGCGGCGGTCCAGTTGGACATCCGCCTGACTCGCCTGACGCCGTCATTGCGCGCCCGGCTGCGGGCCGGTCCGGCCGTTGGCTCCGGTTCCGCTGACGGCAGCTGGTGCGGGCTCAGATTGCGGCTAATATCCATCGGAACTCCCGTTCATAGACGCGGGCCGCGGTGACCCGGTCTGGTGCACCCGGTGCGGCCGACTTTCTCGCTGTCAGCCCGGCCAGGTATCCCCAGAGTGCGTCAGCGCCGATGAGATGGCCGTGAGAGGCTCATGTGAGCGGGTCACATGGTGGCGGTCACCGGGTCGGATCGGGAGGACGGTCCGTAGCATCCGGTTCGTGGCTCGCGGGCCGGGCGGGCGCCGGGCCCGATTCCATCAGGCGCTTCAGGCCCGTCCAGACTTGCTTTTCCTGTCGCCTGCCCTGGACGACGATCAGCGGGGTCATCAGCTTCAGGAGCCCGCGTGGTTCAAGGTCCCACGACCAGCGCATCCGCGTCCCGTCCCGGACCGGATCGAAAGTCAGCGCGCCGTGCACGTTCATCATCGCGAGCGATGTCGATGAGGCCAGGCGCCTGGGCCGGTCGTACGCCGTGGTCTCGATCGTCATTTCTACCGGCCGGCCCCTGGCCTTGGACTGCGCCTGGTACCGGGCGCCCGCGCCGACCGGCCCGGGCGACGTTTTGTCCGCTCTGATCATGCGCGGGTTGTACCTCGGCTCGTTACGCTCGTCGGCCACGAAGTCGAACACCTCGTCGACGGGTCGCCTGATCGTTATTTCACCTTCTATATGCGCCATGCCAGGACCTCCCGGCCCGCTCCGCAGGCCCTAGCGGTGAGCCCGCTCGCGGCTGAAGAAGTCCGCTGGTATCTCCGGCGGAACCCCGGTCGCTGTCGGGGTGCCGGGGACCACGCGGCCCCGCACCGCGAACAGGATCCGGGCCACCACGGCAACCGCTACCGCGGCCGCGCACGCCCACTCGGTCAGCGCTACCCACCAGATCGCCTGGTCCGTGCCCGCGGTAATCGAGTGCACGAACGCGACCGGCCAGGCGGCGTACGCCAGCCAGTGCACGGCCCGCCAGGCCCGGAAGCCGAGCCGCACTCTCAGCAGGCTGGTAATGATCACCGCGCCGGCGATGTCCACGGCCAGCGTGCCCAGGCCGATCTGCCATGCCCGGTAGGGCGACAGGAACGGAATGACGGTGGCGGCCCATCCGATCGTGACAAACGGGTCGAGAATCGCGGTCACGACGTGCAGCGCGAGGAGCGCGACGGCGAACAGGGCCAGCGTCCTGTGCAGCTCGACGAACACGAAGCGCGGCCAGTTCCTCGGCGACGACCCCATTCTGGCTGCGACGCCAATCACCACGACGACGCTGAACAGCACCAGCAGCACAAGCCCGCTGGCACGGGAGACGTACCAGAGGTCCTGTGAGCCCGCGGCTGCGGTGGCAAGGTTCATCGCACACCCCCAGAAGATCTGCTGGCTCCAGCGTCCCGCCGGCGCGCCGTCGCAGACCAGAGTCGAAGGGCCCGGGCCGGCCTCTCGTTGGGCGGTGAGTTTCGGCGCACTACGGGCGCTTATTCGCGAATGCGACACCCCCCGCCCCCGCCGCCCCGCCGCTCCACCGCCAGCAACAGCGACGGGCCACCGCTGTGGAAACAGCACGGGCGGTGGCCCATTGCTGTTGCTAGGGGCGGCGGGACGGCGGGGGCGGCGGGGCGGCGGGACGGCGGGCGGCGGGGGTCAGCCGGGCGGGGGCAGAGCAGGCGCAGGGGCCGAGGTGCCGAGTCCGCCGGGCTCAGCCCAGCTCGCCGTCGGCGAATTCCGCCTCGAACATCTCGTCGTCGATCGGTGTGGGCTGATCCTGGCCTCCCTGCTCCAGCGCCTCGCGGACGACCCGGTAGGCAAGACCGGGCGGGTAACCCTTCCTGGCGAGCATTCCGGCCAGCCGCCTGATCCGCGCCTGAGCGGGCTGACCCGCCGTGCTGGCGAGCCTGCGCTCGACGAGCGCCCGGGCCGTGGCCAGCTCCCGCTCCGGGCTGAGCTGCGCTACGGCAGCCTGGATGTCGCCGCGGTCCACGCCGCGCTGATTCAGCTCGGCCGCCAGCGCCCGACGGCCGAGTCCTCGGCCGTAGTGCCGGGACTCGACCCAGGCGCTGGCGAACATGGCATCGTCGATCAGGCCCACCTCTGCGAACCGCGCCAGCACGGCCGCCGCCGCCTCGTCAGGTACGCCCCGGCGACGGAGCGTACCGGCGAGCTGGGCCCGGGTCCGCGGGGCAGCGGTCAGCTGCCGCAGGCAGATCAGCCGGGCGACGGACTCCGGATCGGCGGGCTCAGCGCCTTCGCCGACCCGTCCGCCGGGACCCCGCGTCCCCGAACCCTGCGCACCGGAACCATCAGCACCGGAACTATCAGCGCCCGCTGTCCTGGGCCTGCCTGTCCGGGACCTGCCGGTCCGGGGCCTACCTGGCACCGCCCCGTCCCGTCACCACCTCAAGCGACGGGCGCGCCGCCGGGTCCGTCGGCGGCGTCACGTCGGCGTCCAGCCGCGGCCCGATCCCCAGCTTCTCCTTGATCTTCTTCTCGATCTCGTTCGCCACGTCCGGGTTCTCGCGCAGGTAGCTCCTGGCGTTCTCCTTGCCCTGGCCGAGCTGGTCGCCCTCGTAGGTGTACCAGGCGCCGGACTTGCGGACGATCGCCTGGTCGACGCCCATGTCGATCAGGCTGCCCTCGCGGCTGATCCCGATGCCGTACAGGATGTCGAACTCGGCGACCTTGAACGGCGAGGCCATCTTGTTCTTCACGACCTTGGTGCGAGTCCGGTTGCCCACCGGCTCGTTGCCGTCCTTCAGCGTCTCGATCCGCCGCACGTCCAGCCGCACCGACGCGTAGAACTTCAGCGCCTTCCCGCCAGTGGTCGTTTCGGGACTGTTGTGCACCATGACGCCGTCGACGAAGTAGTTGTGGCCGCCCTCCACCTCGATGTCGAACCGGTTCATCGATCGCGTCGGCGGCTTCACGTGAATATCCAGGATCCGAGCCGGCTGCGGCCGCAGCTCCGCGGGCGCGAACTGGGGCTGGACGGAGAACTGCTGACGGAGTCCCGGCAGGAGCTTGTACTCCATGGACGGGTGGACATACGGGGCCACCAGCTTCTGGAATTTCGCCGACGCGGAGGTGGTGAACTGCAGCACCGCCATCCGGCGCACTCCGCTCTCGCGGAGCCTGACGTCCAGTCCGTGAGTGTCCCGCAGGTACTGCACGAGCCGATCGCGCGTGCCAGGGCTCATCGCCTCGACGCAGATCTCGATCCGTCCTGACCCGCCCTTGGTCCGCTCCTGAACTCCCTTGGACCGGACAGTGAATCCGCCATCGTCCAGGTACCAGACAGCCAGCGCCAGCGGCGTGAGCGCCTTGAGGTAGTCCCAGCTCAGATTCTTCCGGCCATCGCCGAAGTAGACGGCGTCGTGCAGTTCCGCTAGCTCGGGCAAGGGCGTGAAGTCAGCGAAGACCGCGCCCTTGGCATTCGTGGTACGCGAGCACATGATGTTTCCGAGCAGGGAAACCTTCCAGTCCAGGTAGGCCGCCTGCCTGGCACCGTGTCCCATCCGGAACCGGGTACCGGTCCGGCCGCGCACATTCGGTGAGAGGCTGCCGTCACCCATCACCGAGCCCAGGATGACCTGGATCTGCTGATCGCTCAGCAGCTTCGGCTCGGCCGTGATCACCCGGTCGCCGGCGATCAGCTCCCCGGCTGGCCGGTAGCCACCCGGCGTCTGGATCAGGTGATTCTCCGTCGCGGCGAACTGCGCCCGGCCGTTCCCGCCTGACTTGGCCACGGTGAACTGAAGAAAACGCTCGGCACGGCCGTTGTTGAACCAGTTCACGATCCGGCGCGGAACTATCTCGCCGGAGTCCGGGTCGTAGGACAGCACCTCGACGTCCAGCCGCTGGTTAACGATCTTCCCGATCTTCTCCTGGGTGCCGTCGGCGAGCGTAATTTTCGTCCCGTATGACATACATCCGAACATGACGCCTATTTTTTCCCTTAGCTGGTTAATAAAGATCGCTGTCGTCTTTGTCTGGTTCAGCGCGCCGGCGATCTTGCGCAGGGCCTGGGACATCAGGCGGGCCTGGAGGCCGACGTGGCTGTCCCCCATCTCACCCTCGATCTCCGCCCGCGGCACCAGCGCGGCCACCGAGTCGATCACCACGACGTCGATCGCTCCCGAGCGGATCAGCATGTCGGCGATCTCGAGTGCCTGCTCCCCCGTATCCGGCTGGGAGACGAGCAGCGCGTCCGTGTCGACGCCGAGCTTCTTGGCGTACTCGGGATCGAGCGCGTGCTCGGCGTCGATGAAGGCGGCAATTCCGCCGCCTTTCTGGGCATTTGCGACCGCGTGCAACGCAAGCGTGGTCTTGCCGCTGCTTTCCGGTCCGTAGATCTCGACGATCCGGCCGCGGGGCAGGCCGCCGATGCCGAGCGCGACGTCGAGTGCGATCGACCCGGTCGGGATCACCTCGACGGGAGCACGGGCGTCATCCCCCAGCCGCATGACAGCGCCCCGGCCGAACTGCCGCTCGATCTGCGCGAGCGCGGTCTCCAGGGCCTTGTCCCTGTCACCGGCCTTGCTGCCGCCCGCCTTGTCGTTCGGTGCCATCTGAGCTCCTGTCGGGATCGAGGGCTACGCCGAGCCGTTCTCAGCATGCGGTCTCCCGCACTGCCACGCCTTGTCTCCTGCTGCGGTGCTGACGCTACGCGCGGCCACCGACAATTTGCTGGCGCTGTAGCCGGCCGGCGCCCTTCCGGCTCATTTCGAGGCCGCAAGGTACTGCCGGCCGGACCACTCTAACGAACAACTGTTCGATCATGAAGCCGGCGCGCCGACCGCCGGAAATACTCTCAATCGCCGCGGCCGGGTGCGGCCAGCGGGGCGCCGAGCCTGGCTAGCGCAGTCGCTCCGGCACGTTGAACGCGCCGCAGACGGCACGCCAGATCGTCTTCACGTCGTCGCCGTCGGCGAGTGCCTGCGCGACGGTGCGATCGCCAAGCCCCGCCACCACGAAGTCCTTGGCGACGCTCTGCGCGTACGAGCTGCCGAACTGCTCGTCCATCCGCTGCCAGAACTCGGTGAGCCGCACGGCCGTCAGGCTACCTGGCCCGGCCCGGCGTGCGGGCGGTTGCCGCCAGTCCGAGGCCGCTGCGCCCGCCCTGGCCAAGCCGCCGTCCAGGCTGCGGTTACTAGGCGGCGCGGCGATCCAGTTCGCCGGCCTTGCCGCCGGCCGCCTGGCCGGCCTTCAGTCTGCGGTTCCGAAACGCGCTCCCGCGCAGCCCGTGCCCGGTCTCGCTGGCCAGGGCGGACGGCGGGATGGCCAGGACCGGGCACTCGGCGTGAGCGAGGCAGAAGCGAGCCACCCGGCCGTGGCCGATCCTGGCCAGCGGCCCGCGCTGGCCGGCCCCGACGACGACCAGGTCGTCACTGCCGTTCGCGAAGTCGACCAGGACGGGGCCAGGCAGCCCCCGAGCGACCACGAGGCGCGTTTCGACCCCGGCCGGCACGCCGCCCCAGGCCGCCTCGACGCAGTCCCGCACGCGCTGCCAGGCCGCCTGCTGCCAGACCCGGCGAAGGTAAGGCGACGGCGACCGGCGGTCAGCGATGTCGCCGCCTGGCGGGGTCCAGGCGTGCACGATGATCAGCGTCGCGCCGCTGCGACCGGCCAGGTCTTTGGCGTATCGCATCGCCCGGATGCTGCCCGGGCTGCCGCAGGCTCCGACGATTACCCGGCTTGCCGAGGTCATGGCGTGGATCCTCCCGTGCTCCGCGGCCGCGCTCACCAGCGCGGCACTCGATTGGTCGGGCCCAGCCAATCAGCCCGCGCGACGCGCGGCCGGGCTCTTGCGCGGCCCATGCGGCTCGATGCCATTTTCATAACAAAACCCAGGCGCTAGCCTCCTGCCCGCCAGGCAGGCCCTGGCTCGCTAGCCGAGAATCCGCCGGGCCGGACGACGCCAGCCCGGTCAGGCTGACCAGCCTTCCGGCCGTGACGACGCCCCGCGCAGCCGTGTTAGCGGCCGGGATCCGATGTTAGAGTCGAATCAAGAACGTGCGCATCACCGAATACCGGAGGCCCGCGATGACACGCCCAGCCGCGTGCCAGGACCTGATGCTCGTCTGCCGACGCCACGTCGACCTTCAGCGCGTATCAAGCGCCATCTGTCGTTCTTTCTGCTGACTCCCGCTCTAAGCCACCGCTGGCCTGCCCGGCCGGCCTCGTCGTCCGGCGTGCTCCGCGCGCCGGACGCACCAGACGCGCGCCAGCTCAAGCAGAAGGACTCCCCGCATGCCTCCGACCAAGCAGCGCGGCCAGGGCCAGTGGGCCCTCGGCCATTACGAGCCGCTTAACGCGGCCGAGAGATTCAAGAAAGACGACGCCGGGCTGAACGTCAGGGACCGGATCGTCAGCCGGTACGCCAGCCAGGGCTTCGACTCGATCGACCCGACCGACCTGCGCGGCAGGTTCCGCTGGTGGGGCCTGTACACCCAGCGGCGCCCTGGCATCGCCGGCGGCCGGACCGGCGCGCTCGACGACGCCGACATCGAGGACGCCTACTTCATGATGCGCGTCCGCATCCCCGGCGGCCAGCTCAGCGCCGATCAGCTGCGCACCGTCGCCGGAATCGCGAAGGAGTACGGCCGCGATCTCGCCGACATCACCGACCGGCAGAACGTGCAGTTCCACTGGATCAGGATCGAGGACGTGCCGGCGATCTGGGCGCGGCTCGAAGAGGTCGGCCTGTCCTCCCTGCAGGCGTGCGGTGACGTCCCGCGCAACATTCTCGGCTGCCCGGTCGCCGGAATCGACGAGAACGAGGTCATCGACGCGACCGCCGCCCTGCGCGCGACCGAGGCCGTGGCCGCGCTGAACCCCGAGTTCGTGAACCTGCCCCGCAAGTACAAGACGACAATCTCGGGGTGCTCCTCCCAGTGCACCGCGCACGAGATCAACGACGTCTCCTTCGTCGGCGTGCTCGGGCCTGACGGGACGCCGGGCTTCGACCTGTGGGTGGGCGGCGGCCTCTCGACCAGCCCGATGCTGGCCCAACGGCTCGGCGTCTTCGTCCGCCCCGATCAGGTTCCCGACGTCTGGGCCGGCGTGACGGGGCTGTTCCGCGACTACGGCTACCGCCGGCTGCGCAGCCGGGCCAGGCTGAAGTTCCTCGTCGCCGACTGGGGCCCGGAGCGGTTCCGCGAGGTGCTGGAACGCGAGTATCTCGGGACCGCCCTGCCCGACGGCCCAGCGCCGCCGCCCCCGCCGCCAGGCTCCCGCGACCACGTCGGGGTGCACCGCCAGCGCGACGGCCGGTACTACGTCGGCGTGGCGCCGCACACCGGCCGTACATCAGGCACGCAGCTGTGGCAGGTGGCCGACCTGGCCGAGAGCTTCGGGTCGGGCCGGGTTCGGACCACCATCGAGCAGAAGCTGCTGATCACCGATGTTCCAGAACGAAACATCGCCCCGCTCCTCGCCGAGCTTGACTGCATCGACCTGCCTGCCCGTCCCGCGCCGTTCCGGCGCGCGACGATGGCGTGCACCGGCATCGAGTTCTGCAAGCTGGCGATCGTGGAGACCAAGCAGCGGGCCCGCGACCTGTACGGCGAGCTCGACAAGCGACTGCCCGACTTCGACACGCCCATCTCGATCAACGTCAACGGCTGCCCGAACTCGTGTGCCAGGTTCCAGCTGGCCGACATCGGCCTGAAGGGGTCGATCGTCGACGGCCAGGAGGGTTTCCAGGTCCACCTCGGCGGCTCGCTGGGAGCCGACCCGGCGTTCGGCCGCAAGATCCGCGGCCTGAAGGTGACCGCGGAGGGCCTGCCCGACTACGTAGAGCGGCTGCTGCGCAGCTACGTCAAGGACCGGGCCGAAGGCGAGCAGTTCGCGACCTGGGTCAGGCGTGCCGACGAGGACTTGCTGACGTGAGCGCGGAGCGTCCCGAGCCCGGCGCCGGCGGCCCGCCCGGGGGCGAGCGGCAGGTGCCGTTCTTCTGCCCGTACTGCGGCGAGGAGGAACTGCGCCCGGCCGGGTCCAGGCCGGGCGACTGGGAATGCCGGGCGTGCTCACGCGGGTTCCAGCTCCGTTTCGCCGGCCTGCTGACGGCCCGCGCGGAGCCACCTTCATGATCGCGTGGGCGGCATGAACAGTTACCCGGTCGAGATCGACCTGACCGACCGGCTCGCCGTCGTGGTTGGCGGCGGCGCGGTCGCGCTGCGCCGTACCCGGACGCTGGTCGAGGCCGGCGCGCGGGTCACGGTCGTCGCGCCGGAGATCGCCAGCGAGCTGGCGGGCCTGGCGGCGCGCGTCCGGCGCCGCCGCTACCGCGACGGCGATCTGGCCGGCGCCTGGCTGGCCCACGCCGCGACCGACGATCCCGCTGTCAACGCCGCGGTGGCGGCCGAGGCCGAGCGGGCCAGGATCTGGTGCGTCCGGGCCGACGACGGCCCGGCATCGGCGGCCAGGATGCCAGCCGTCACCCGGCACGGCGACCTGACGGTCGCGGTGACGTCGGGCGGGGACCCGCGCCGGTCGCAGCGGCTGCGGTCGGCGATCGGCCAGGCGCTGGCCGACGGTTCCCTGCCGGTGCGCCACCGCCGTCGCTCCCGGGGCCAGGTCGGCAGCGTCGCCCTGGTCGGCGGCGGTCCTGGCGACCCCGGGCTGATCACGGTGCACGGACGGCGGCTGCTCGCCGAGGCCGACGTCGTCGTGGCCGACCGGCTCGGCCCGAGCGGCCTGCTCGCCGAGCTCGATCCCGCCGTCGAGATCATCCTGGCCGGCAAGGCGCCCGGCGCGCACACCATGACCCAGAACCAGATCAATGCCCTGATCGTGAACCGGGCGCTCGCCGGGCACCGCGTGGTCAGGCTCAAGGGCGGCGACGCGTTCGTGTTCGGCCGGGGCGGCGAGGAGGCGCTGGCCTGCGTCAGCGCCGGGGTGCCGGTCCAGGTCGTCCCCGGGGTGACCAGCGCGGTCGCGGTTCCGGCCTACGCGGGCATTCCGGTCACTCACCGCGGCATCACCCAGGATTTCGCCGTGGTCTCGGCGCACCTCGATCCGTCCCAGCCGGGGGCCACCGTGGACTGGGAGTCACTCGCCCGCGGCCCGGGAACGATCGTTCTTCTCATGGCCGTTGCCCATCTGGAAGCCATCAGCACGGAGCTGATCAAGCGCGGCCGGGACCGGGGCACCCCGGTCGCGGTGATCAAGGACGGGACCATGCCGACGCAGCAGGTACTGACATCGACGCTCGAGTTCGTCGCGGCCGACGCCGCCCGCCACCGGATCACGCCGCCAGCAGTAGTGGTCATCGGCGACGTGGTCCGCCTCAGCGATCAGCTGGGAACGGCGCTCGCGGGGACCGCGGCGTGAGCGGGCCGACGCTGCTCGCGGTGGCGCACGGCAGCAGGTACCCAGGTGCCACCGAGACGGTGACCGCGCTGGTCCGCCAGGTCGAGCGGCTGGCCCCGGTACTCGACATCCAGCTGGCGTTCGTCGAGCACGCCGAGCCGACCCTGGCCGAGGCGCTCAACGCCTCCGGTCCCGACCTGGTCATTGTCCCGCTGCTGCTGTCGACCGGCTATCACCTGACGACCGACATCGCGGGCGCGGCCACCGCCGTCGACACCGCGATCACCGCGATCGGGACCGGGCCGCGAGTCGCTGGCCCGCTCGGGCCCGACCCGCTGCTGGTCACCGCCCTCACCGGGCGGCTGGCCGAGGCCGGCGTCCCGGCCGGAACGCCCGTGGTCCTGGCCGCGGCCGGCTCGTCGGACCCCGATGCCGCCACGCAGGTGGCGGCCCAGGCGGACCTGCTGGCCGAGGCGCTCGGCGTGCCGGTCGCCCCGTCGTTCGCCGCCGCCGGGCAGCCGGCGGTCGCCGAGGCGGTCGCCGTCCTCCGGGCCAGGACCGGCGGCCCGGTCGCCGTGGCGACCTACCTGCTAGCTCCCGGGCAGTTCCACGACCGGCTAGGGCAGAGCGGCGCCGACTGGGTCACCGCGCCGCTCGGCGCGCACCCGGCGGTCGCGGCTCTGGTCATCGACCGGTACCGAACGCACCGTACTCCGGCGGCGCGCGCCGCCTAGCCGGGCACCGCGGCGCGGTCAGGCTGGACAATGGGAGCATGACGACCGCCAACTCCGGACCGGCAGTCCCGGGCGGATCGGACGAGCGCGGCCTCAGAATCCGGCAGGCCGGCCGGGTGATCCTGCTCGACCCCGACGACCGCGTCCTGCTGATGAGATACGACGACGGGCCGCCCAACGGCGTCCACTGGTGCACGCCGGGCGGCGGGCTCGATCCCGGCGAGGACTATGCCGCCGGAGCCCAGCGCGAGCTGGCCGAGGAGACCGGCTGGGATGACATCACGCTGCTCGGCGAGGTGTACCGCCGCGAGCACACGATGGAGTACGCGGACGCCATCGTCCGCCAGGTGGAGCGCTTCTACCTGGCCAGGACCGATCAGCCGGAACGGTCGATCACCGGCGTCGAGGCGATGCACGCCGCCGACGGCATCGCGACCTGGCGCTGGTGGACCCTGGCCGAGCTCGACGCCACCCACGAGGCGATCTGGCCCGCCGAGCTGCCCGGCCTGATCAGGCAGGCGCTGCCCTGACGTCCCGCCCAGCCCACCACGACCGCTACTGGCCGGGTGAACCGGAGGCTCAGGACGGCTCGGCCCTGACCATCCGGACCAGGGCCCGGAGCCCGGCCTGCAGTTCCTGGTGATCGCTGATTCCGTCTAGCGTCGCCTCGATGTGGCGGCCGATCCTGTCGACCCGCCGGGCCAGGTCCGGCGCAGGTCGGGCCAGCCAGGCGATCAGGAGGGCGGCCGCGGTGCCGGCCACCAGCATGGCCCGCCACAAGTCGAAATCTGCGCCGCGGACTTGACCATGACGCCGCGTCAACCCTGCATGCTGGCTGTCATGAGCATCCCTCCAGCAACCAGTCAGGTCCAGGGGCCTGCGATCCACGTGCAGGGCCTGGAGAAGTCGTACAAGGAGCTGCGTGTGCTGCGCGGCGTGGACTTCGACGTGGCGCGGGGCAGCATCTTCGCCTTGCTCGGCTCCAACGGTGCGGGCAAGACCACGGTGGTGAAGATCCTGTCCACGCTGCTCAAGGCCGACGCAGGGACTGCCCGGGTCAACGGCTTCGATGTCGCGACGCGGGCCGCTGACGTACGCGAGGCCATCAGCCTCACCGGGCAGTTCGCGGCGGTCGACGAGATTCTCAGCGGGCGGGAGAACCTCGTCCTGGTCGCCAGGCTGCGGCACCTCAAGGACCCGGGCGCGATCGCGGATGACCTGCTGCGGCGCTTCGCGCTGACCGGGGCGGGCACCCGGAGGGTGGCGACGTACTCCGGTGGCATGCGCCGCCGCCTGGACATCGCGATGAGCCTGATCGGGAATCCGCCGGTCATCTTCCTCGACGAGCCGACGGCCGGGCTGGACCCGGAGGCGCGCATCGAGGTGTGGCAGGCCGTCAAGGAGCTCGCTGAGGGCGGCACGACCGTGCTGCTCACCACTCAGTACCTCGGCGAGGCCGAACAGCTTGCCGACCGGATCGCGATCCTGCACCAGGGTCGGATCATCGTCGACGGCACCCTGGCCGAGCTCAGACAGCTGCTACCGCCCGCCAAGGTCGAGTACGTCGAGAAGCAGCCCTCCCTCGAAGACGTCTTCTTCGCGGTCGTCGGCGACGCCGGCCAAGACGAGAAGGACGGCGACGCCGATGAGGGCAGCCAAGACCGCAAGACCAGGTCGGGCAGGAAGTAAGGAACGACAATGGCCACGCACTTCTTCGGCGACACCGCCATCCTCACCGGACGGACCATGCGCCACGTCACGCGCAGCATGGACACCATCATCACGACCGCAATCACGCCGATCGCCATCATGCTGCTGTTCGTCTACGTGCTGGGCGGCGCGATCGACACCGGGACGGTCTCGTATGTGAACTACATGCTTCCCGGCATCTTGCTCATCACCATCGCGTCGGGCATCTCCTACACCGCAATCCGGCTCTTCACGGACATGCAGGGCGGGATCTTCGAGCGATTCCAGTCCATGCCGATCGCCCGGTCGGGCGTACTGTGGGCGCACGTGCTGACCTCGCTGGCCGCCAACGTGACCTCGCTCGTGGTCGTCATCGGCGTCGCCCTCCTCATCGGCTTCCGCTCGGGCGCTGGAGTGCTGGCCTGGCTCGCGGTCGCCGGCATCCTCATCCTGTTCACCCTGGCCTTGACCTGGATCGCGGTCATCCCCGGCCTCACCGCCAAGAGCGTGGACGGGGCGGGCGCGTTCGCCTATCCGCTCATCTTCCTGCCGTTCATCAGCTCGGCCTTCGTGCCCACCGGCACCATGCCCGGCCCGGTGCGCGCCTTCGCCCAGCACCAGCCGGTGACCTCCATCGTCAACGCCATCCGCGACCTGCTCACCCAGCAGCCGGTCGGCACCGGCATCTGGACCGCCCTCGCCTGGTGCGTCGGCATTCTCGTCGTGGCCTACATCCTCGCCAACATCTTCTACCGTCGCAGGATCTCGTGACCCGGTGTCGACCCCGGTCTGGGCGAGATGAGGGCAGGATCAGAGCATGCTGACGATCGGTCAACTGGCGGAGTATGCCGGCCTAACAGTGCGGGCGGTACGGCACTATCACCAGATCGGACTGCTGCCCGAGCCGGAGCGGGATGCTTCGGGTTACCGGCGGTACGGGCCAGCGGCAGTCATTTCCCTCATCAAGATCCGCACCCTCGCCAGCGCTGGCGTGCCGCTGTCTCAGATCGGTCCGATGCTCGCAGCCGACGCATCGACCTTCGCCGAAGCGGTCCAAAGGATCGACTGCCACCTGCGCGACGAGATTGAACGGCTGGAGACCAGCCGCAAGCAGATCGCGCAGCTCACGGCCGGGAACAGTCTGGCGCTGCCACCGGAGGTGGTCTACTACCTCGATCGGCTTCGGGAGATCGGGGCCTCCGAGCGGATGGTGGCGGCTGAGCGGGACGGATGGATCCTGGTTGCGGCGCGCTGGCCCGACCGCATCCGGGAGTGGATGCCCGCCAAGCTCGCGGAACTCGATAACCCGCAACTCGTCCGGCTCTACCGGGTCCTCTCGGAGATCTTCGACAGCGACGCAGCCGAGGATAAGCGTCTGGAGGAAGCCGCCGACATCATGGCCGCCCTGGCCGAGCAGGCATACGCCGCCGACGAGATCAACCCGGGCGAGGAGGCGCACGACGATCTACCGTTTGACCTTCTCGACGATCTTGCCGTCGAGAAGGACCCGCGGGCGCAGCGGCTGAAGGACCTGATGCGCGAGCGCGGCTGGAGCGGCTGGAACCGAATGGAGCGGCTGGCGGAGCCGCCCGACTAACACCCCGCCCCACTTGGCGTTACTCATCGGCCAGGCCGATGCGCTTCGCGACGACGGGCTGGCCGGCCGATCTGCCGGCCGATCTGGCCGACCGCTCTGCCGGTCGCGGCAACTTCACGGCCGCCTTCTTCGTACTTGGTAGGCGAGACGAGGAGGTGGTGGTGTGCGGGACGCGCAGGACGCCGATGACCTGGAGCGGCTGCTGGCCGCACGGGGCACGCAGCTGCTGCGAACGGCGGTACTGCTGACCGGCAGCCGGACGGACGGCGAAGACCTGATGCAGGCCGCGCTTGAGCGGCTCGTCCGGCAGGGACGGCGGATCAGCGGGAACCCGGAGATCCGGGCGCTGCACCTGCTGCCGCCGCAGCAGCGTGCCGCGGTCGTGCTGCGGCACTGGGAGCAGCTTTCCGATGCGGAGGCCGCCGAGGTGCTCGGCTGCTCGCCGGGCACGGTCAAGGCGGTCGCGTCACGCGGCCTGCGGCGGCTGCGGGAGCTCGCCAGCCCGTGGCTGGAAAGCGAATTCGAGCTGACGGAGAAGGGGACATGAATACCGATTTCGACGAGCTGGTGCGGCACAGCATGACGTGGTTCACGGACGGCATCGACGCGCCCGCGGGACTCGCGGAACAGGCGCGCCGCCGCTGCCGCCGCCGCAGGAACGCCAGGATCGGCTGGCTCGCGGCCGGGACCGCGCTGGCCAGCGCGGCCGCGACGGCCGTCATATCCGGACCGGTGACGCCCGGGCCGCCGCACCAGGCGCACCCGCGCACCAGCGCCGTGAGGCACGCGCAGACCACCGCGCTGGTGATCAGCCGGGTCGACCGGGCCCTGGCGCACGCAGGGTCCAGCGACCCCATCGCCTATACCAGGGAGACCGGCACGGGGGTCACGATCGACCTGCTGATCCCGCACGGCAAGCCGGGGTTTGCCCAGGCCAGCGTGACCACCAGGTGGGCACGCGACGGAATCGAGCATGCCGAGTTCGCGACCCGCAGCGGCCAGGTCGTGGCCAGCACCGTCGGTGTCACCAGGTCGGGGAAGGATGTCGAGACCTCGGTCGCCTACCCGCAGCGGGTCTGGTGGCGCAGCACCTACCGCGCCCAGAGTTTCCCTCGGCCAGCGGTTTCCTGTGCGCTCGGACCGGTCCAGCGGACCCCCGCACAGTGGGCCCGCGAAGTCAGGAAGCTGCTGTCGTGTGGCGCCGCCGTCGTCGGATCCCGCAAGACCGGCGGTCCCGCCACCATCGAGTTCAGGCTGAGCAGCCACCAGCGCGCCTGCGCGGCATCCAGCAGCGGCCCGTGCCGGAAGCAGGACGTGAGCTGGCACGGGTTCCTGTGGGTCAGCGCGTCGACCTACCTGCCGACCAGGCTCATCATGATCGGCCACGACTACCGGGTCGGAGTCGAGTTCGGCTGGCTGCCCCCGACCAAGGCGAACCTGTCGCTGCTGCACCAGCGGATTCCGGCCGGGTTCAAGCACGTCTGACACTGTCGGTGGCGCACGGCAGGATGGAGGCATGGCCGCGCGCGCAACTCCGGAGCATGCCTCCGCTGCCGCCACCGGGGCGCTGGCCGGCTTCTCCGAGCCGACCGCGTCCTGGTTCCGTGCTGCCTTCGCAGAGCCGACTGCCGCTCAGGCCCAGGCCTGGGAGGCGATTGGAAACGGAGAGAACGCGCTGGTCGTCGCGCCAACCGGGTCGGGCAAGACGCTCGCTGCCTTCTTGTGGGCGATCGACAAGCTGGCTACCGAGCCGACTCCAGCCGAGGCGTCCGGGCGGTGCCGGGTGCTGTATATCTCGCCGCTCAAGGCGCTGGCCGTCGACATCGAGCGCAACCTGCGCTCGCCGCTGGCCGGGGTCAGCCAGGCCATGCGGCGGCTCGGCCAGCCCGAGCCGGCGATCAGGGTCGGGGTACGCACCGGCGATACCGCCGCCGACGAGCGCCGCCAGCTGGCCAGTAAGCCGCCCGACATCCTGATCACCACCCCCGAGTCGCTGTTCCTGCTGCTCACGTCGCGGGCCAGGGAAGGGCTGCGCAACGTCGAGACGGTGATCATCGACGAGGTACACGCGCTGGCAGGCGGCAAGCGCGGCGCGCACCTGGCGCTCTCGCTCGAGCGGCTCGACGTGCTGCGGGGAGCGCAGGCCGCGGTCGGGTCCGGCGGCGGCACACCGGTCAGGCCGGCCCAGCGGATCGGCTTGTCCGCGACCGTCCGGCCGCCGGAGGAGGTCGCCTCTTTCCTCGGCGGCGCGCTGCCGGTCACGATCGCCGCGCCGCCGAGTGACAAGCGGCTCGACCTGACCATCGTGGTGCCGGTGCAGGACATGTCCGACCTCGGATCGGACGGCGCCAGCCGGCCGCCGCAGCACGCCGCGGCCGTGGGCCCGGCCGAGCTGGCCGGCCAGGCCGGCGTCGGCAACCCGTCGCCGGCTCGTCAGCCGGCGCCGCGAACCTGACGGCCAGGCCAGGGCCGGCTCGATCTGGCCGCATGTCGAGGCCCAAGTGCTCGACGCCATCGAGCGGCACCGTTCCACGATCGTGTTCGCGAACTCACGGCGGCTGGCCGAGCGGCTCTGCGCGCGGCTCAACGAACTAGCCGCCGAGCGCGCGGTCGAGCTCGCGGAGCTGGCCGGAATCTCGGCCGACGACCTCACTCCCCCGGTCGTCGCCCGGGCCCACCACGGCTCGGTGTCCCGCATCGAGCGGGCTCAGATCGAGGAAGCGCTGAAGGCCGGGCGGCTCCCGGCCGTCGTGGCCACGTCGAGCCTGGAGCTGGGCATCGACATGGGCGCGGTGGACCTGGTCATCCAGGTCGAGTCACCGCCGTCGGTCGCGAGCGGCCTGCAGCGGACCGGACGCGCCGGCCACAACGTGGGTGACGTCTCCCGTGGTGTCATCTTCCCCAAGTACCAGGGTGACCTGGTGCAGGCGACGGTCGTGGCCGTCCGGATGCGCAGCGGCCAGATCGAAGAGCTGCGGATGCCGCGGAACCCGCTCGACGTGCTGGCCCAGCAGGTCGTGGCGATGACCGCGATGGACGAGTGGACCGTCGACGACCTGCTCGCGACGGTCCGGCGGGCCGCGCCGTTCGGCGGCCTGACCCGGCCGGTGCTCGAGGCCGTGCTGGACATGCTCGCCGGCCGGTATCCGAGCGAGGAGTTCGCCGGGCTGCGGCCCCGGCTGGTCTGGGACCGGGCGACCGGGACGCTGCGCGGCCGCCCGGGCGGCCAGCGGATCGCGGTCACCAACGGCGGCACCATCCCCGACCGCGGACTGTTCGGCGTGTTCCTGGCCGGGGCGGCCGACAAGAGCGGCCGCCACTCGCGCCGGGTGGGCGAGCTCGACGAGGAGATGGTCTACGAGTCGCGGGTCGGCGACGTCTTCGTGCTCGGCGCGAGTTCCTGGCGAATCGAGGACATCACGGCGGACCAGGTCATCGTCTCCCCCGCGCCAGGACAGCCGGGCAAGCTGCCGTTCTGGCACGGCGACACGCCGGGCCGCCCGGCCGAACTCGGTCGGGCCATCGGCGAGTACTGCCGCGAGCTGGGCGCCGCCGGTCCCGACCAGGCAATAGCGAGGCTGCGCGCGGACGGCCTCGATGAGCTGGCCACGGCCAACCTGCTCGCCTACCTGACCGGCCAGCGCGAGGCGACCGGCTACCTGCCCGACGACAAGACGCTGGTGCTCGAGCGGTTCCGCGACGAGCTGGGTGACTGGCGGCTGATCCTGCACAGCCCGTACGGATCCAAGGTGCACGCGCCCTGGGCGCTGGCGATCGCGGCGCGGCTGCGCGAGCGGTACGGCGGCATGGACGTCCAGGCCATGTACACCGACGACGGGATCGTGATCAGGGTTCCCGATTCTGACGATCCGCCCCCGGCCGGCTTCGCCCTGCTCGACCCGGACGAGGTGGAGCAGCTCGTCACGGCCGAGCTCGGCACGTCGGCTCTGTTCGCATCGAGGTTCCGCGAGTGCGCCGCCCGCGCGCTGCTGCTGCCGAGGCGCCAGCCCGGCCGCCGGTCCCCGCTGTGGCAGCAGCGCCAGCGAGCCGCCCAGCTGCTGGCGGTGGCCAGCGGCTACGGCAGCTTCCCGATCGTGCTGGAGACGATGCGCGAGTGCCTGCAGGACGTCTTCGACGTCCCGGCGCTGATCGGGCTGATGCGGGACCTGTCCGGCCGCCGGGTCAGGCTGGTGGAGGTCGAGACCGCGACCGGTTCGCCGTTCGCGCGCGCGCTGCTGTTCCGGTACATCGGGGCGTTCATGTACGAGGGCGATGCGCCGCTGGCCGAGCGCCGCGCCCAGGCGCTGGCCCTGGACTCGGCGCTGCTCGCTGAACTGCTCGGCCAGGCCGACCTCAGGGAGCTGCTGGACCCGCAGGTCGTCGCCGACGCCGAGCGCGACCTGCAGCGGCTGTCGCCCGGCCGGCAGTGCCTGACGATGGAGCAGCTAGCGGATCTGATCAGGGAGATCGGGCCGCTGCTGGCGGCCGAGGTCGCGCAGCGCTGCGCTGAGCCCGCCGCGGCGCCGGAATGGCTCACCGAGCTCGCCGCCCAGCGCCGGATCATCGAGGTGCGGATCGCCGGCGAGCAGCTCTGGGCGGCCATCGAGGACGCGGGCCGGCTGCGGGACGCGCTCGGAGTCGCGCTGCCGACGGGGATTCCGGTTGCCTTCACCGAATTGCTGCCCGACCCGCTGGGCGATCTGGCCAGCCGGTACGCGCGGACGCACGGCCCGTTCACGGCCAGCGACGTCGCGCACCGCTACGGCCTGGGTATCGCGGTGGTCGCCGGGGTCCTGCACCGGCTCGCGGCCGACGGCCGGGTCGTGGAGGGCGAGTTCCTGCCGAGCCTGGTGGGCCAGCAGTGGTGCGACGCGGGCGTGCTGCGGATGCTCAAGCGCCGCTGCCTGGCCCGGCTGCGTCAGGAAGTCGAGCCGGTGCCGATGCAGGTCTTCGCCGCGTTCCTGCCGGCCTGGCAGGACGCGCTGCACGACGCAGCGGCCGGCCCGGGCCCGCAGAAACCGGCTGGATCAGGCTGGCAGCCCAGACGGCGGGGCCGGACAACCGGCCCGGACGCCGTCTACGCCGTGGTCGAGCAGCTGGCCGGCGCAGCCGTGCCGGCCGGCGCCCTCGAGTCGCTGATCCTGCCCGCCCGGGTCGACGGCTACGCGCCGGCCATGCTCGACGAGCTGACCGCCGCCGGAGACGTGATCTGGGCGGGCGCGGGGGCGCTGCCCGGCGGCGACGGCTGGCTCGTGCTGGCGCCCGCCGAGTCAGCGCCGCTGCTGCTTCCGCCGGCCGGCGAGATCACGGTGACGCCGGTGCACGAGGCCGTGCTTTCGGTCCTGGACGGAGGCGGGGCACTGTTTTTCCGCGCGCTGGCCGACCGGGTCGTCGACCGGATGACCTCGGCGGATGCCGGCCCGAGCCAGGCGGTGACCGGCGATCGGGCCGCCGGCGGGACTGGCGGGGCTGGCGGGGCTAGCGGAGCTGGCGGGGCTAGCGGGGCTAGCGGGGCTGGCCGCGACGGCGCGGGCGGCGACCGGGCGGCCCGGATGCGGATGCTCAGCCGGGTCACCGACCAGGCCGTCGCGGCGGCGATCTGGGACCTAGCCTGGGCTGGCCTGCTGACCAACGACACGCTGGCGCCGCTGCGAACGGTGCTCGGCGCCGGCAAGTCCTGGACGCCAGGGCCGCGCCAGGGTGGCCCAGGCGCCCCGTTGGCCGGCCCGGACGCCGCCAGCCAGGGCCGCGGTGGTCCCGAACGCGGCGGTTCCGAACGCGGCGGTTCCGAACACGGCGGTCGTGGACGCGGCGGTCCTGGACGCGGCGGCCAGGGGGACGGCCGGATGATGAGCGGCACGGCAGCCGGCGGCACGGCAGCCAGCGGCACGGCAGCCAGCAGCGTGGCAGGCGGCTCCTCGACGGCCGGTCGACCGGCTCTGACGGGCGGCCTGGGACACGGAGGCGGCCGGCTCAGCGCACGGCGCTCCGGCTTCGGCCGGGGTTCGCTGCCCTCCCACGCGGGCCCGCCGACCGTGAGCGGCCGGTGGTCGCTGGTGCCGCCGCCCGATGCCGATCCGACCAGGAGGCTGCACGCCAAGGCGCTGTCGCTGCTCGACCGGCACGGCATCGTGATCCGCGGCGTGGCCGCCACCGAGCGGGTATCCGGCGGCTTCGGTGCTCTCTACCCGGTGCTGCGGGCCATGGAGGAGACCGGCCAGTGCAGGCGCGGCTATTTCGTCGAGGGGCTTGGGGCGGCCCAGTTCGCGCTGCCGGGGGCGGTAGACCGGATGCGCGCGATGGCCGACTCCGTCCTGGCCTCACTGCCCGCCGGCGGCGGCCCCGCGCCCCCGCCGGCCGAAACCCCGTGGCTGACCGCCGGATCGCGAACCGGCCCGGTCGCCTTGACCGCCGACCTGTGGGCTGCGCCCGGTCCGCCATCGTGGCCGACCAGGTCCGAGGCCACCGTGGTGGTGCTCGCGGCCGCCGATCCGGCCAACGCCTACGGGGCCGCGCTGCCCTGGCCGCCGCGGCCGGACGAGACGGCGGGCGGTCACCGGCCGGGCCGCAAGGCCGGGGCCCTGGTGATCCTGGTTGCTGGCCAGCTCGTCCTGTACGTCGAACGCGGCGGCAAGACGCTGCTGTCGTGGACCTCCGACCCGGCGCAGCTCGGACCGGCGACCGCCGCGCTCGCCGGTGCCGTCCGCGCCGGAGCGCTTGGCAGGCTGACCGTGGAACGGGCCGACGGGGGCGCCGTCTACGACTCGCCGCTGGCCCAGGCGCTCGAGGCGGCCGGCTTCCGCCCGACGCCCCGCGGCCTGCGCCTGCGCGGCTAACGGCGACGCCAGCCCGACCGGCCGGCTGACCTTGCTACTCGAAGCTGCGGACCAAGGACCCTGCTGGCCGGCGGTCTGCCGCGGCAGGGTAGGAACCGGGAGGAAATATGCCCGGCACCGACAGATCCCAGCCCGCCGCCCGTCCGGCGGATCGTGGTGCTGCGCCGCTGCTGCTCACACCGCTGGCGCAGCGGATGGAGGCCGCGCACGGCGATTCAGCGGTCCAGCGCGACCCTGAGTTCATCCGCAGGCAGCTTCCGGCCATCGCCCGTTACACCAGCTACTTCACCCCCGAGGTGCGCGGACTCGACCTGCTCCCGGCGGAAGGTCCCGTGCTCGTGGTCGGCAATCATTCGTGCCTGTTCTACATGCCCGAGGCGTGGATCTCCGGGCAGGCCGTGCTGTCTCGCCGCGGCATCGACGCACCATCATATTTGCTCACTTATGACCTTCTGCTGGCCCTGCCGGGCATCGGGCCCATGTTGCGCCGGCTCGGCGCGATCCCGGCCAGCGCCCGGGATGCCGAGCAGGCACTGGGGCGCGGCGCGTGCGTCGTGGTGTATCCGGGCGGTGACCTGGAGGCCTGCCGCCCGTGGACGCAGCGCAACCAGATCGACTTCGGCGGCCGGAAGGGCTTCGTGCGCCTTGCGCTGCGCACCGGCGTGCCCGTGGTGCCGGTCGTGGCGCACGGCGGCCAGCACGCTGTCGTAGTGCTGTCCCGCGGCGACCGGCTAGCCCGGGCGGCGGGTCTGCACAGCATCCGGATCAAGGTCTTTCCCTTCCTGGCCGGGCCGCCGTTCGGCGTGACGTCGATCCTGGCTCCGCCGGCCCGATGCCGGCCCAGCTGACCGTCGAGTTCCTGCCCCCGCTGGACTGGACTGGCTACGGTCCCCAGTCGGCCGATGACCCGGCCGCCGTAGCCGGCTGCTACGACGACATCACCGGGCGGATGCAGGCCGCGCTCGACCGGCTGGCGGCCGAGCGGCCCTACCCGCTGCTGGACGGATACTCGCGGCTGACCACGCGGACCGCCGCCGACGCGGTGCGGCGCGCCGGTGATCTCGGCCGCGCCCTGTCGCGGGCCGGCCACCTCGTCATCCCGTGAGCGGCGCCGGCCCGGCGAGCCGTCGTGCCGAGCTGCGCCGCGCCTGAGGCACCCTGGTCCCAAGCGACCAGTTGACCTTGTCCCTAGGGGAGAGGGCAGTGTTCGAGATGGCCGGGCAACCTCGCCCGGCAGAGGAGGCAGACTCGTGCCGCTGCTGACGATCGGGGCCTTCGCGCGGGCGTCCAGGCTCTCGCCGAAGGCGCTGCGCCTGTACGACGAACTCGGCCTGCTCCGGCCGGCGCAGGTCGATCCGGCGTCCGGGTACCGCTTCTACGACCCGGTCCAGCTCGAACGGGCCAGGCTCGTGGCCTGGCTGCGGTCGCTCGGGATGCCGCTGGCGCGCATCCGGCTGGTGTGCGACGCCGAGCCAGGCCCAGCGGCCAGCGAGATCGCCGCGTACCGGGACCAGATCGTGGCCGAGACCGCCAGGCGCGCGGATCTAGCCGGCTTCCTCGTCGACTATCTCTCCGGAAAGGCCACCGCCATGTCCGATGCACGAGCAACTCTCGGGATCCGCTTCGCCGCTCAGTCCGATATCGGCCTCGTCCGGGCCCGCAACGAGGACACCGCCTACGCGGGCTCGCGGGTACTCGCCGTCGCCGACGGGCTGGGCGGTCACGCCGGCGGCGACCAGGCCAGCGCGGCCGCGATCGAGGCCCTTGCGGCCCTGGAGCAGGACGGCAGCCCGGCCGATCCGCTGGCCGCCCTGAGCGAGGCCGTCGGTCAGGCGAGCGAGAAGCTGAGCCACCTGGTCGAGTCCGAGCCCGAACTGGACGGACTCGGCACGACGCTGACGGCCTTCCTATGGTCGGGGTCCCAGCTCGCGCTGGCCCATGTCGGCGACTCGCGAGCGTACGTGCTGCGCGACGGCGAGCTATCCAGGCTCACCGAGGATCACACGTACGTGCAGTCGCTCGTCCGCGAAGGGCAGATCAGCGCCGAGGAGGCGGCCGCGCATCCGCAGCGGCAGCTGCTCCTGCGGGCGCTCGACGGCGCCACGGACCCGCAGCCGGATCTGTCGCTGCACGCGGTCCAGCCGGGTGACCGGTACCTGCTCTGCACGGACGGCCTGCACACGGTCGTCCCGGCCGCCGACATCCGGGCCGCTCTCGGCGCGGCCGACCGGCCTGACGAGGCCGTCAGCGACCTGATCGGGCTGGCCAGGGCGGCCGGCGCTCCTGACAACATCGCCTGTGCCGTGGCCGACATCGTGGCCCTGTGAAGGACCAGCCGTGAGCCGCGGGCGCGCTGCTCAGCGGCCCGCCCGCGGCTGGCCCGCCGACCTGATCGGGCGGCGGCGCCGGCCTAGGTAACGGGCCGGCGCAGGAATAGGGATTTCGCCCGATCCGGTGTCCGGGGCCTTAGCACCAGGATCAATGGTGCGGGCCAGGACTGGCCCACCGTGAGGGAGGCCGACATGCATCCGGACATAACGCGAGCAGTCGCCGCGGCGCGCGTGCAAGACCTGCTGGTCGCCGCGGAGCAATCGGACCTGGCCCGGCAGGCGCGCCGCGCCCCGCGCCACGCGAAGCCGGGCCGGGCCCGGCCGTTCCGCCGCTTGGGGCGCCGCGCCAGGCCGTGCCGGCCGCCCGGGCGGCGGGCCTGACTGCGGTCAGCAGCGCGGCCCGGCGCGAGCCTGCCGATGGCAGCGCTCACGCCGGACGCCGCGCCGCATGAGCGCAGTGCAGGCCCAGCCAGCCGCGGCAGCCACGCTGTCGCCACTCGGTGGCATGCTGGAGGGCGTGAGCGCTCGGTCGATCAGCCCGACCTTTGTTGGCCGGGTTCAGCAGCTTGCCGTGCTCGATGACGCCCTCGACGCGGCTCGCGGCGGCCGCCCGTCGACCGTCCTGATCGGCGGCGAGGCGGGAGTCGGCAAGTCCCGGCTGGTCGGCGAGCTGGCGGAGCGCGCCAGCGCCGGCGGAGCCCTGGTTCTCCTCGGCGGCTGCCCGGAACTTGGCGCGGACGGACTGCCGTTCGCGCCGTTCACGGCCGTGCTCCGCGCGCTGGTCCGCGAGCTCGGCGCCGAGCAGACGCTGGCCCTGCTGCCCGGACCGGGCGCCGTGGAGCTTGGCCGGCTGCTGCCGGAGCTCGGCGGCCAGCCCGGCGCCGCGTCCGACGGCTATCCGGGTGAGGCGCGGGCCAGGCTCTTCGAGCAGATGCTGGCGCTGCTCGAGCACCTGGCCGACCAGCGCCTGGTCGTCCTGGTCGTCGAGGACCTGCACTGGGCGGACCGGTCCACCCGGGAATTGCTCGGCTTCCTGGTCAGCAACCAGCGGATCCTGGGCCGGGTCCTGATCGCCGCCACCTACCGGTCCGACGAGCTGCACCGCACCCACCCGCTCCGCCCGCTGCTGGCCGAGCTTGGCCGGATCAGCTGGGTGCAGCGGCTGGAGCTGCCCAGGCTCAGCCGCCACGAGGCGGCCGAGCAGGTGGCCGGGATCCTCGGGCACCAGCCCGAGCCAGCCGTCGTGGACGCCGTCTACCGGCGCAGCGAGGGCAACCCGCTCTTCCTGGAGGAACTGCTCGCCTGCGACGGCGCGCTGCCCGAGTCGCTGCGCGACCTGGTGCTGGCCAGCGCCCAGCGGCTGCCCGAGGACACCCAGGAAGTGCTGCGCGTCGCCAGCGTCGGCGGCAACCATGTCTCGCACGCCCTGCTGGCCTGGGTCAGCGGGATGCCCGACGATCAGCTCTACCGCGCGCTGCGCCCGGCGGTGGCGGCGAACGTGATCCTCGGTGACGCCGACGGCTACGCGTTCCGGCACGAGCTCATCCGGGAGGCCCATTACGACGGCCTGCTGCCCGGCGAGCACGGGCGGCTCCATGCCCGCTACGCCGAGGCGGTCGCCGCCGAGCCCTCTCTCGTGCCGGCCGGTCGCGCGGCCAGCTCGGCCGCGCATCACTGGTATCGCGCCCATGATGTACCGCAGGCCCTGGTCAGTGCGTGGCAGGCGGCGGCCGAGGCAGGCCGGGCGCTCGCCCATGCCGAGCAGTTCGCCATGCTGACCCGGGTGCTCGAGCTCTGGGACAAGGTGCCGCAGGCGAGCGAGCTGATCGAGGCCGACCATGTGCTGGTCCTGGAGCGGACCGTCGCGCTCGCGCACGTGATGGGCGAAGACGAGCGCGGGCTGGGATTCGTCAACGCCGCGCTGCGCGAGATCGACGCCGACGCCCGTCCGGCCCGGGCCGCCCTGCTGCTTGAGCGGCGCGGGACCCTGCGGAAAGGCCTCCCGAGCGGGATCGACGACCTGCAGGAGGCGCTGCGGCTCGTGGCCGGCCCGGAGCACGACGCGGAGCGGGCCAAGGTGCTCGCCAGCCTGGCCAAGAACCTGGCCCGGGGTCCTCAGCGCGAGCAGGCGAGCGCGACGGCGGAGGAGGCGCTGGCCCTGTCCCGGCGCACGGGCGATCTGGCCACGCAGGCCAGCGCACTGCTGACGCTCGCGATGGGCGGGACCGGGTTCTGCAGCAGCGGCGAGGACGCCAGCTTCGCGCTGATCGCGCAGGCCCGCGCGGCGGCGGCCGAGGCGGGCGACTACCACATGCTGCTGCTGACCGCGACCAACGAGTCGCACCTGCTGGAAGGAATAGGCGCCCATCAGCAGGCAGCTGACGCAGCGAAGAGCGGGGTCGTGGCGGCGCAGCGGTACGGGCTGGCGCGGACGGCAGGAACCTTCCTGTCCATCAACCTGGCCGAGCCGCTGGTGTCACTCGGTCGCTGGGATGAGGCGGCCGAGGTCATCGAGCATGCGCTTGACCTGTCACCCGTTCCCAAGACCCGCGCCGCGCTGCACCATCTGGCGGGCATGATCGCCGTGGCTCGCGGCGACCTCAGCGCTGGCCGCGACTGCCTGGCCGTCGCGGCGGACCTGCTCGCCAGCACCGGCTACGAAGACCAGCTCCACCTGCCGGCCGCGCAGCTGGAGATCGTCCTGCGCCACGCTGAGGGGCGGCTCGGCGACGCCCTAGCCGCGGCGGAGCACGCTCTCGGCGCCTTCGACCTGCAGTCCAGTCCCCGGTACGCCTGGCCGCTGCTCGCCTCGGCGGCCCGGGTCGGTGCCGATGTGGCGGCGCTGCCGAAGGCCGCAGCTCCCCCGGCGCTCGCGGATCAGGCGTCGGCCCTGCTCGTTGCCCTCGGCGCCGAGGCCGCCAAGCTGGATGTCCACGGCCCGCTGCAGCGCGCGCACCAGCTGACCTTCGGTTGCGAGCTGCTCCGGGCCGGCGCTCCTGGAGCAGAGCCTGCCGGTGCGCCGGACCGCCAGGCCGGCGGCCAGACGGCCGCCGACGCGTGGCGGGAGACGGCCGCCGGCGCGTGGCGGGAGACGGCCGACGCCTGGGATGCGGTCAGCGAGCCCTACCCAGCCAGTATCGCCTTGTTCCGGCTGGCGGAGGCGGCCCTGGCCGACCGGGACGAGCGCGAGGCCGCCGCGCACGCGCTGCACCGCGCCGCGCGGATCACCGCAGGCCTCGGGGCAGCACCACTGCTCCAGCAGATCAGCCTGCTGGCCAGGCGCGGCCGGATCCCGCTCACCGCCCCCGGCGGCGCTGCGGGCATCCCCGCGCCGGGCCCGCGCGGCCAGGCGGCACCAGGCGGGTCAGCGGCTGGCGAGGCGGCACCAGGCCGGTCAGCAGCAGGCGGCGCGGCAGCGGCCGGCGGGGCGGCAGCAGGCGGGGCGGCAGGAGGCGGGGATAGGGCTCCCGGCGGCCTGATCGCCGCCGGCCTGACTCCCCGCGAGATGGACGTGCTGCGCCTGGTGGCGGACGGGCGCAGCAACGCGGGAATCGCCGACGAGCTGTTCATCTCGGTCAAGACCGTCAGCGTGCACGTGTCGAACATCCTGGCCAAGCTCGGCGCGGCCAGCCGGATGGAGGCGGCCGCCACCGCGCACCGCCTGCATCTCCTGGATGCCGATTCCGCGGTTTAGCGTCCCTCACGCCACAAGTCGGTGACGGCCAGTCCGAAGTCGGCCAGCAGCCGCCGCAGCAGCGGCAGCGAGAGCCCGATGACATTGCCCGGGTCGCCGTCGATGCCGTCGACGAACGGCGCGGCGCGCCCGTCGATGCTGAACGCGCCCGCCAGGGCCAGCGGCTCGCCGGTCGCGACATAGGCGGCCAGCTCGGCATCGCCCGGCCGGCCGAAGCGGACGATCGTGCGGGCGACGCCGCGCGCCCGGCGGCCCGAGCCCGGCTCGATCAGGCAGTGCCCGGTCAGCAGCGTCCCCTCGCGGCCCGCCAGCCGCTGCCACATGCTGATGGCCGCCGCGGCCGAAGCCGGCTTGCCGAGAGCCGCTCCGTCGAGGTCGAGCAGCGAGTCGCAGCCGAGCACCAGCGCGTCCGGCCGCTGCGCCGCGACCGCCGATGCCTTGCGATCGGCGAGCAGCTGGACCAGTGCGGGCGTGTCACTTATCTCATCGGCCGTCTCGTCGACTCCGCTGACCACGACCTCAGGGTCCATCCCGGCGTCCCGCAGGACCCGCAGCCTGCCCGCCGACCCTGAAGCGAGTACGAAGGCTGCCGGCCGCTGTCGCATCACGCGGTCATCGTAACGGGATCAGACGGGGCCGAGCGGACTGCGGGGCTCGGCCGGGAAGGCGCACGCGATCGAGTCGCCCGGCCTGATCACCCCGCCGGCGCGAACGACGGCCATCACCCCGGCCTTGCGCCGAGCCCGCCGTCGGCGTCCCGGTCCAGTACCGCCCTCATCAGGCCGGGCCGGAAGCCGTCGAGCTGCGTGCACGGGTTGCGCAGGCCGGCGGGGATCAGGTGGACCTGGCGCAGGTTCGGCGCGGTCGGATCACGAGCGACCCGGGACCGGTGCCGCACGGTCCGCCCCGCATGGGCGTCGCCCTGCACTCCCAGGCTAGCGACCAGCCTGATCGAGGCGCGGGGCGGCTTGCTGAACGTATGGGCCTCGTCCCGGCCGACGGCAGCCACGACGGCGGCGCGCAGTTGCACGAAATGTCTCGTTCTGCTTAAGGGAAGTTGCCGCCCATGACGTCGCCTAGGCCGCCGACGATGCCCCGATCGTCCCGCTCGCGCTCGCGGCGCTCGTCGTGGATCGAGTCGATCGCGAGCACGATCGCCAGGATGAGGATGTCGTTGCCGCCGTCCGCCGTGTCAACCAGGAACTTCTCCCGGAACGCGAACTCGCGCGAGATCGTGGCGACTACCTGGCCGCCCTGGCTGATCCGGTAATCCCAGCCGGTGAAGCTCCCCTTCGCGGTGAGCTGGCCGAAGCTCGAGTCGATCTCGTAGTGCTCGCCGAAGAACCCCGTGTGCCGGACCTCGGCCACGTGCTGGCCGCCGATCGAGATGTCATGCGCGGTGGTCATCAGGTGCTTGCGGATCTCGGCGATCTCCCGGCCTGACTGGTCGCGGAAGGTGAGGCGCTGAGTCAGGCCCAGGTTGCCCCGGACGTCGAAGCACGGATCTCCCGAGTCGTCGGTAATGATGAAATGCTCGGTGATGGACCACTTATTTGACATGACATATCGCATGCCGTCAATCCTGGCTAACTGGTACCGGCTCGGCAAGCTAAGCGGCTGTTCCGCGCGAGCCTGGCGGCGATCATGTCCCGAAACCCCAGCTCCGCGGCGCCAGGACCAGCTGGGGTGACGACCGGGCGCCGGGCGCCTGGCGCGGCCGAGAGCCGCTCGAGGACGGATCGCCGCCCGATGTCGCGCCGTCAGGTTTCTGCAACTCGGGCCGGCTACCTGCATAATGCTTCGTATGCGATTGTCAGCCCGAGCCGACTATGCCCTGCGCGCCGCGATCGAACTGGCGGCATCGGGCGAAGGACACGTGACGGCTGAGCAGCTGGCCAAGGCACAGCAGATTCCGGCCAAGTTCCTCGAGGCGATCCTGACTCAGCTGCGCCGAGCTGGCCTGGTGCGCAGCCAGCGCGGGCCGGATGGTGGATTCTGGCTGGCCAGGCCGGCGGAGGACATCTCGCTCGCCGACATCATCCGGGCGATCGACGGCCCGCTGCTGGGTGTCCGAGGCGAGCGGCCGGAGAATCTCGGCTATATCGGAGCCGCCGGGCCCCTGCAGACCGTGTGGATCGCGCTGCGCGCGAACGAGCGGGCGATCCTGGAAGAGGTGACACTGGCGCACCTGGTCAGCGGCGCCCTGCCGGAGAGCGTCCGCAAGCTGGCCGAGCTGCCCGGTTCCTGGGAAGCGCGCCTAGGCCGCTAGCCGCTCGGTCAGACGGGCACCATGTTCGTGATCTCGCGGACCGTCCTCGATACCTGATCGAAGGCCGGGTCGCCGACCGCGAGGTTCGCGCCCATGGGCATCCGCGCCGGAACCGTGATCTTCTGCCCGGGCCGGAGCTGACCAGCGCCGATGTGCCCGGCGGGGAGCTGGCCGCCGTTGATCTGAGCACTGAGCTGGCCGGCACTGAGCTGGCTGGCACTGAGCTGGCCGGCAGCGAGCTGGCCGGCACCGGCGGGGATCCGCTGGGAGCCCGCCGCGGCCGGGACCTTCTGAGCCGCCGGGCGGCCCAGGGCCTCGGCGGACACGTGCGCCACGGGCACCTGCTCGTCGGAATCGGTGTCCGGCCTGGACCCATGGCCAGCGCCGGTTACCTCGATCGCGGGCTCGATGACATCGGCGAATACCGGCTCGCTCTGCAGTTCGGCGAGCGCGAAGTTGTCGGAGACTTCCCTGAGGACCTGGGACAGCGGCGCGCCAAGCGCCGAGCAGATGGCGGCGAGCAGCTCAGAGGAGGCCTCTTTCTGGCCGCGCTCGACTTCGGACAGATACCCGAGCGAAACTCGCGCCGAGGCGGACACCTCGCGGAGGGTGCGACCCTGCCGCAGGCGCAGACGCCGCAGCGCGTCACCTAGCAAGTGACGAAGCAGGACCATCGCCGCAATCCCTTCCCGAGGACTGGCCGCTTACCCCTCCACCGTACCTGGCCTGGATGACAGTGCGGGAGAGGGCATCAATGCGTGTTCGAGATAGGTAACGCTGTAATCACTCATTAGCTTCCATCAGGGCTGTGACAAGCAGGTTAAGAACGTGTTTCACGGTGGCGTCACGGATCTGCGCCCGGGTTCCGCGCAGTGCGAGTTCCCTGTGGATCGCCCGGGCCGGGGTGCAGACGGCGATGTGCACGGTGCCGACTGGCTGCCCGTCGGCCGGATCAGGGCCGGCCACCCCGGTGGTGGCGAGGGCGACCATGGCGGCGAGCCGGTCCCGTGCCCCGCGGGCCATCGCGAGCGCGACATCGGGGTGAACCGTGCCGACCCGGTCGAGCAGCCCGGAGGGCACGTCAAGCAGGGACCGCTTCAGGTCGGCCGCATAGGCGACGATCCCGCCTCGGAACACGGCGGACGCCCCGGGTACCGAGGTCAGCGCCGCTGCCACCAGGCCGCCGGTCAGCGACTCGGCGGTTCCGACCGTCTGCCCGCGAGCGATGAGCAGGCCGATCGCCGTCTCCGCCGCCACGCCGGCGTCAGCACCGTGCGTCACTCTCCGGTCCCTGCCTCCCCGGTCTGCGGCCGGGCCGACCGGCCGGCCGGGCCGACCGGGCCGGTCTGGCCGACCGGGCCGACCGGGCCCGCCGGGCCTGCCGGGCCTGCCGGCCGGCGGCCCGACCGGCGGCGGCAACGGCGGCGGCTCCGCCAGCCCCAGGCCGGCCGCCAGTCCGTCAGCGAGCCTTAGATCGGCGGCCGTCGCCGGGTCCGCATCGGGCCCCCGGCCCGCGCCAGGCTCCCGGCCCGCGCCGGGCCCGGCGTCATCAGAGCTCAGCGCGGCAGCGGGCCCGCTCTGCGCGGCGCGGCGCAGCCGCAGCGCCCTGGCCACGTAGTCCACGCCGGTGACGACCGTCACCGCGACCGCCGCGGCCATGAGGGCGGACCTGGCCCAGCCGATGTCGACACGGCAGGATGTACAGCCCGATCGCGGCCATCTGGAGCACCGTCTTGATCTTCCCGCCCCGGCTGGCCGCGATGACTCCGTGCCGGATGACCCAGAAGCGCAGCACGGTCACCGCGACCTCGCGAACCAGGATGATCCCGGTCACCCACCACGGCAGCTCACCGAGGGCGGACAGCGTGATCAGCGCGGAACCGGTCAGCGCCTTGTCCGCGATCGGGTCGGCGATCTTGCCGAAGTCGGTGATCATCCCGCTCCGCCTGGCCAGCTGGCCGTCGAGCAGGTCGGTCGCCGAGGCGACGCCGAACACGAAGAACGCCACGATCCGCGAGCCGGTGCCGCCCTCCACCAGGAAGGCAACGAAGATCGGAACCAGCACCAGGCGCAGTACCGTGAGCCCGTTCGGCAGGTTGACCAGCCTGGGCGAGGCGGGAGCGGTCCTGGCGTCCGGGCTAGTCAATGCTCTGGCGCTGGCCGGGACGTCCGGGTTCCTGCTCATCGATCAGATCCGCCACCAGGTCTACCCCCTCTGAACCTGATACCCGAACCCGCACGAGGTCACCAGGGGCCAGCGGGCGCACGGCCAGCACTTCGGTGGCCCCGTCCACCTCGGGTGCCTGGTGAGCGGCCCGGCCGCCGTACCGCAGGAGCGCGCCGTCACCGGGATCGCCAGCTACGTCGCCGGTCACCGCCTCCTCGATCAGCACCTCATGGACCTCGCCGACCCGGTCGGCCGCGCGCTGGTCCATCAGCTCGTCGGCGAGCCCGGCCAGCTGCTCGACCCGGCTGGCGATCTCGTCCGGTCCGAGCTGGCCGGGCAGCGTGGCTGCCTCGGTGCCGTCTTCGTCCGAGTACCCGAAGATGCCGATCGCGTCCAGCCGCGCCTGGGTCAGGAACCGCTCGAGCTCGTCGACGTCGGCCTGGGTCTCGCCGGGGAACCCGACGATGAAGTTGGACCTGATGCCTGCCTGCGGCGCCAGTCTCCTGATCTGCTCGATCAGGCCCAGGAACCGCTCGGTGTCACCAAACCGGCGCATCGCGCGGAGCACCGGGCCGCTCGCGTGCTGGAACGAGAGGTCGAAATACGGCGCCACGCCCGGAGTCGAGGTCATCACGTCGATCAGCCCGGGACGCACCTCGGCCGGCTGCAGGTAGCTGACCCTGACCCGGTCGACCCCGGGCACCGCGGCCAGCCGCGGCAGCAGCGTCTCGAGCAGCCGCAGGTCGCCCAGGTCCTTGCCGTATGAGGTCGAGTTCTCGCTGACCAGCAGCAGTTCCCTGGCGCCGTGGCCAGCCAGCCAGCCCGCCTCGGCGACCAGGTCATCGGGGTGGCGGGAGATGAAGGCGCCGCGGAAGGCCGGGATCGCGCAGAAGCTGCAGCGGCGGTCGCAGCCGGACGCGATCTTCAGCGGCGCGACGACCCCCTCGCCCAGCCTGCGCCGCAGCACCCGCGGCCCGGATGCGGGTGCGACGCCGGCCGGCAGGTCCGCGGCCGGAGCCGCGCCGTGGCCAGGGACATGAGCGCGGCCCGCGCCCGGACGGCCGGACGGCGAGATGGGCAGCAGCTTCCTGCGGTCCCGCGGCTCGTGCGCCGACCAGCGCTGGCCGTCCAGGACCGCGTCCAAGCGGCCGGAGATGTCGGCGTAGTCGTCGAAGCTCAGCACCTGAGCCTCGGGCAGCGCCTCGGCCAGCCCGGATCCGTAACGCTCGGCCATGCAGCCGGCCGCGACCACCGCCGCGCCTGACTCCGCCGCGGTCAGCAGCTCGTCGATCGACTCCTGCTTCGCGGCCTGGATGAAGCCGCAGGTGTTGACCAGGACGATGTCGGGCTCACCATCCTCGTCGTCAGCCAGCTCCCAGCCGCCGGCCTCGAGCCGACCGGCGAGCTCCTCGGAGTCGACCTCGTTCCTGGCGCAGCCGAGGGTCACCAGGCGCACGGAGCGCCTGGTTCCTGGCGGTGGTGAACCTGTCGATGACACACCGGCAGACTACGGTAAGCCGCTGCCTGCGGCAGCCGCCGGACCAGGGCCGAGCTAGTGCGCCTGGCCCGCGCGCAGGCTCAGCGTCACCATGCTCACCGAGCCCCGCGGCACCGGGTTCTTTCCGTTCACGAGCAGCTTCACGCCGGACGGGTTGCCCAGCACCATCGTGACGGCGTGCCGCTCGGTCCAGTTCATCGAGTTACCCGCGTAGACCATCCCGCTAAACAGGGTCGCACCGTGGACGCTGGTGAGCTGCACCCAGCAGTCCTGGGTCGCGGTCAGCCTGATCCGCAGGTGGCGCGGGGCGTGGTGAGCCGCCGGCGACGTCGTGACCTTGGGGTTGGACGCCGTACTCGGGTTCTGCACCCGGGCGTCCTGCTTCGCCGCGGTGGTCGGATGCGACGCGAAGTGCTGGTAGGCGAAGATCCCGGCGATCACGACCAGGGCCAGCGCCATGGCCGCGGTCCAGTTGGGACGCCGCCGTTCCTTCAGCTTGACCGGCGTCACCGGCTGGAAGACATCCGCGGCGCTGATCGCCTGCGGCGCGCCCATCGTCGCGTCGTACTCCTCGATCAGGGGCTCGGGATTCATCCCGACGGCGCCGGCGATGCTGCGGATGTGCCCGCGGGCGTAGAAGTCTCCGCCGCAGCCCGAGAAGTCGCCACGCTCGATGCCGCGGATGATGGTTTCCCTGATGCAGGTGCGCTGGCTCACCTGCGTGACAGTCAGTCCGGCCTGGCGGCGTCCTTCTGCCAGCGCGTCACCGATACTCATGCCGCGCCTCCAACGTTCCTTTTCAATGGTCGCTGCCAGTTCAGATTCGGGCGCATAGCTATGATCCCGCTCCCCCGTTCCCCTTTTCAGGGGCTGGTGACCCAGTGTAGACACCCCGCTACTCTGCGGCGAGAACCGGACCGGGTGTCTGGTAGGTCAATGCCAATAAGCAAATCCGGTTACGCAATCCCCACCCCCTCATGCCCACCGCTCAGCCAGCCAACACCCACGTACTGGGCGACCTTTCACCAGGCCAGAGCACAGGGAAAGGGCGGGTACCGGCAGCCGCGCCGGAGGGTTACTTGCCGCGCAGCGAGTCGAGCACCTCGGCGAGGTCGTCCGGGCGGACCAGCACGTCCCTGGCCTTGGACCCCTCGCTCGGCCCGACGACGCCCCGGCTTTCGAGCAGGTCCATCAGCCGTCCGGCCTTGGCGAACCCGACCCGGAGCTTGCGCTGGAGCATCGACGTCGACCCGAACTGGGTGCCGATGATGAGCTCGGCCGCGCGGAGCAGGTCGTCGAGGTCGTCGCCGATGTCCGCGTCGATCTCGCGCTGCTTGCCCTCGGCGGTCGTGACGTCCTCGCGGTAATCCGGTTCCGCCTGCCGCTTGCAGTGGCTGACGATCTCCCGGATCTCCTTCTCCGTCACGTAGGCGTTCTGCAGCCTGATCGGCTTGCTCGCCCCCATCGGCAGGAACAGCGCGTCGCCCTGGCCGACCAGCTTCTCCGCGCCCGGCTGGTCGAGGATGACCCGGCTGTCGGTCAGGCTGGAGGTCGCGAACGCCAGCCGGGACGGCACGTTGGCCTTGATCAGGCCGGTGACGACATCCACGCTCGGCCGCTGGGTGGCGAGCACCAGGTGGATGCCGGCCGCCCTGGCCAGCTGGGTGATCCTGACGATCGCGTCCTCGACGTCGCGAGGCGCCACCATCATCAGGTCGGCCAGCTCGTCGACGACCACGAGCAGGTACGGGTACGGCACGTACTCGCGCTCGCTGCCCGGCGGCGCCTTCACCTTGCCGGCCCTGACCGCCTTGTTGAAATCGTCCATGTGCCGGAACCCGGAGGCCGCCAGGTCGTCATACCGGCGGTCCATCTCGCCGACCACCCACTGCAGCGCGTCCGCGGCCCGTTTCGGGTTGGTGATGATCTGCGTGATGAGGTGCGGAATTCCCTGGTAGGCGGTCAGCTCCACGCGCTTGGGGTCGATCAGGATCATCCTGACCTCGTCCGGGTTGGCCCGGATCAGGATCGAGGTGATGAGCCCGTTGATACAGGTCGACTTTCCGGCGCCGGTGGCCCCGGCGATCAGGATATGAGGCATCTTCGCGAGGTTGGCGACGACGGTGCGGCCCTCGACGTCCTTGCCCAGGCCGACGACCATCGGGTGGTGATCGCTCTCGGCGACCGGTGACCGGAGCACGTCGCCGAGGCTGACGATCTCGCGGTCGGTGTTCGGGATCTCGATCCCGATCGCTGACTTGCCGGGGATCGGGGACAGGATGCGCACGTCGGCGCTCTTCACCGCGTAGGCGATGTTCTTCGACAGCGCCGTCACCCGCTCGACCTTGACGGCGGGCCCGAGCTCGATCGAGTAGCGGGTCACCGTCGGCCCCCGGCTGAATCCGGTGACCTGCGCGTCGACCTCGAACTGCTCGAGGACCATGGTCAGCGCCTCGACCATGGCGTCGTTGGCCCGGGTCCTCGCCTTGGGCGCCGTCCCCGGCTTCAGCAGCGCCGACGGCGGGAGCGTGTAACTCGACGAGCTCGTGCCGGTCAGCGTCAGCTGCTCGCCGGCCCGGGCCGTCTTGGCCGACTCGCGCGCCGCGGCGCCGTGCGCGGCTGGCTCCTCGGCCGCCGCGTCGTCGCCGAACCACGACCTGCGCCAGGACGCCTCGGCCCCGGACGCCGCCCCGGCCCGGCCAGCGGCATAGGCACCGGCGTCCGGCCCGGCCGCGCCCGGCCCGGGATAGCTCTGCGGCCCGGCCTGCGGTCCGGCGTGCGGCCCGGCCTGGGACGTACCGAACATCAGCGCCTCGGCGATGACCTCGTCGTCCATTGAGCGATGCGCGGGCACGCCGGCCTGCGCCGCGGTCTCGGCGCCGGTCCCGGACTCCGCCGCGGCCGCCGCCTGACTGGCCCTGGCCGCCCGCCCGGCAGCCCCGCGCGGCACCAGGCCGCCGAGCAGCGGCGTGTCATAGGGCCGGTCGTGCTCGCCGGCCTCGATCGCGGCGGAATTCTTCCGCCGGCCGAGTCGCGGGGCGGACGGACCTGCCTGTCCGGTCTCCGCGCCATCCTCGGTCTCCTCCGTGACGCGGCCACGGATCAGGAACACGAACTCGGCGAACCGCTCCGGTACCCGGTGCAGCGGCGTGCCGGTGATCACCAGCACGCCGAACGCGGCAAACAGCGCGAGCAGCGGGACCGCTACCCACGTCGTCAGGAGCCCCTGGAGCGGGGCTGAGATCGCGAAGCCGATCAGGCCGCCGGATGACTGCATCGCCGCGACGCCGTTGGCCGCTGACGGGCTCGGGCTGCCGAGCGCGATGTGAACGATGCCCAGCACGCCGGCCAGGAACGCTGTCCACCCGATCACCATGCGCCCCGCGTGCGCGTTCTTGTCCGGGTGCCGCAGCAGCCGCCACGCCAGCAGGGCGAGCAGGATCGGCAGCGTCCATGACATGACGCCGAACGTGCCGCGGATCAGCGCGGTCAGCGCCCGGCCAAGGGGCGAACCGAGCCGCCACCAGGCCGTCGAAGCCGCGATGACGGTGGCGGCCAGTACGGCCAGCCCGGCGCCGTCCCTGCGGTGGGCCGGGTCGAGCTCGCGAGCGCTGTCGCCGAACAGCCGGGCGACGAATCCGACGCCGCCGGCCAGCTCCATCCAGACGGCGGCGATGGCCGACACGAGCCAGCCAATGATGATCACGAAGGGATTGCTCGACCCGCGCATGCCCCGTGCGGAGCCGCGCCTCGGCGGCGTGGGCGTGCTCCGGCTGCGGTAATAGGGCGTGCCGCCGCGCTTGGCACCGGTCCCGCCCCGACCGCCGCCGCTTCGGCTGGCACCGCTCTTGCCGGACGCCGAACGCGACCGGGCCGATGCCGAGCTGCCGGCTGGACGGCCCGAGCCGCCGGCTGGGCGCTTGCGCCCGCCGGTTCCGCCCGTCGGGCGTGCTGCACCCCTGGGCGCACGAGTCGCCATGTTTCACACGGTAACTAGCACCCGGCCAAAACCCAAGAACCTGACCGGAGTGTCGCCGCGCCGAGCCTGGAATCCCATGATCGCGGCGACTTGACCGTGCTCTGACCCGAAAACTCGCCGCGATCATGGAACCGGTCGCCGCGCGAAGCGGGGCGCGGAGCGCGGCGCGGAGCGGGGCGGGCCGCGGAGCGCGGCGCGGAGCGGGGAGCGCGGGGCGCGTTGACGGGGGGCGGAGGGGGGACGTAGCTTCGGCACAGGTCGGGCGGCGGAAGGGGGCGGGAGTGCGGATCGCGGTCGTGGGCGGCGGGCCGGGCGGGCTCTACTTCGCGGCGCTGGCCAAGCAGCTCGGCCCGGGCCACGAGATCACCGTCTGGGAGCGGAACGCGGCCGACGACACGTTCGGCTTCGGCGTGGTCTTCTCCGACGAGACCCTGGGCGGCATCGAGCACGCCGACCCGCAGGTCTACGCGGCGATGGAGCGCGACTTCGCCCGCTGGGACGACATCGACGTCCACTATCGCGACCAGGTCATCACGAGCGGCGGCCACGGGTTCGCCGCCATCAGCCGCAAGCGGCTGCTGCACATCCTGCGCCAGCGCTGCGCCGGCCTCGGCGTGCGGATGTACTTCCGCACGCAGGCTCCCGACCCGGCCACCCTGGCCACCGGCTACGACCTGGTCATTGCGGCGGACGGGGCCAACTCGGCGACGCGGGCAGAGTTCGCCGACGCGTTCGCGCCGGAGGTCGAGGCCCGCCAGTGCATGTACATCTGGCTGAGCACCGATCTCGTCTTCGACGCCTTCAAGTTCTACATCGTGGACACCCCGTACGGCGTCATGCAGGTGCACGGCTACCCCTACGACGCGACCGGAAGCACATTCATCGTCGAGATGCACAGCGATGTCTGGGCCGCGGCCGGGTTCGCCGCACTGGCGCCGGCCGGACTTCCGCCGGGCCAGTCCGACGAGGCGTCGATCGCCAGGATCGCCGACCTGCTCGACGGCATCATCGGCGGCCACCAGATCGAGGCCAACAACTCCAAGTGGATCAGCTTCGGCACGCTGCGCTGCCGCAGCTGGCGGCACCGCAACGTCGTGCTCCTCGGAGATGCCGCACACACCGCGCACTTCTCGATCGGGTCGGGCACCAAGCTGGCCATGGAGGACGCGCTGGCCCTCGCGGCGTGCCTGAACGAGCAGCCGGACGTCGATTCCGCCCTGCTCGCCTACGAGAGCGAGCGGCGCCCGGTCGTCGAGTCCACCCAGCGCGCGGCGCAGGCCAGCCTGGAGTGGTTCGAGAACCTCGGCCAGTACACCCATCAGGATCCCGAGCAGTTCGCCTTCAACATCATCACCAGGAGCCGCCGGGTCACTCATGACAACCTGCGGCTGCGCGACCCGGAGTTCACCGCCAGCGTCGACGCCTGGTTCGCCGCCGACTGCCAGCGGCGCGGGCTGGGGCCCGGCGACGTCGTGCCGCCGATGTTCCAGCCGATGCGCCTGCGTGACCTGGAGCTGAAGAACCGCATCATCGTGTCGGCGATGGACATGTACTCGGCCAGCGATGGCACGCCGTCCGACTTTCACCTGGTTCACCTGGGCGGGAAGGCGGCCGGCGGCGCCGCCCTCGTGATGACCGAGATGGTGTGCGTGAGCCCGGCCGGGCGGATCACGCCAGGGTGCGCGGGCATGTACGCGCCAGCGCACGAGTCCGCGTGGCGGCGGGTGACCGGGTTCGTGCACCAGTACACCACCGCCAGCATCGGCCTCCAGCTCGGCCACTCCGGCCGCAAGGGGTCAACCAAGCTGATGTGGGAGGGGATCGACGAGCCGCTCGAAGAGGGCAACTGGGAGGTCAGCGCACCGTCCCCGATCCCCTACCTGGCCGGCCTGAACCAGGTGCCGCACGAGCTGACCGTCGCCGAGCTCGAGCAGATCAAGGCGGACTTCGTCGCCGCCACCATGGCCGGCGAGCGAGCCGGCTTCGACCTGATCGAGCTGCACTGCGCGCACGGCTACCTGCTGTCCTCCTTCATCTCGCCGGTCTCCAACCGCCGGGCCGACCGGTACGGCGGGTCGCTGGCGGCGCGGCTGCGGTTCCCGCTCGAGGTGTTCGCGGCCATGCGGGAGGCCTGGCCCTCGGGCAAGCCGATGACCGTGCGGATCTCGGCCACGGACTGGGTGCCGGACGGCACGACGGCGGAGGACTCGCTGCAGATCGCGCGGGCTTTCGCCGCCGCTGGTGCCGATGCGATCGACGTCTCCACCGGGCAGGTCACGCCCGACGAGCAGCCCGCGTTCGGCCGGTCATACCAGACGCCATTCTCCGATGCCATTCGCAACAAAACCGGCATCGCGACGGTCGCGGTCGGCGTCATCTCGTCCTACGACGATGTCAACTCGATCATCCTGGCCGGCCGGGCGGACCTGTGCGCGATCGGCCGGGCGCACCTGTTCGACCCGAACTGGACGCTGCACGCCGCCGCCGACCAGGGTTACTCGGGGCCGGGCGCGACCTGGCCCGACCAGTGGGCCGCGGGCAGCAGGCCGCCGCAGACCGGGCGGACGGACGGGCCTAAGCCGCGGCTGGCGCTGATCCGCGAGGCGAGTCTCGGCACCGGCGGGACCCGGCACGCCCGCTGGCGCCCGCCCGCCGCCGCGCGGGCCGGCGCACCCGCTCCGGCCAGACCCGCCCCGGCCAGACCCGCGCCGGCGGCCGCGGCCGCGCCCGCGCCCGCGCCCGCGCCGACGGAGGCATCCCCATGATCATCGAGCCCGTCAATCCGCCCGAGCTGGCCCGGCCGTCGGGGTTCGCGCACGCGGTCGTCACGGCCGGCGGCAGGCTCGTCTTCCTGGCCGGCCAGACCGCGCTCGACGCGTCGGGGACCATCGTCGGCCATGACGTGGTGGAGCAGTTCGAGCAGGCGCTCGGCAACCTGCTCACCGCGCTGCGCGCGGCCGGCGGCGAGCCCGAGCACCTGACCAGCCTCACCGTCTACGCGACCGACCTGCGCGACTACCGGGCTCATGGCCGGCAGATCGGCGCGGTCTGGCGGAAACTGGCCGGACCGCGTTACCCGGCGATGGCGGCCGTCGGCGTGCACGAGCTCTGGGATGCCGCGGCGGTCGTGGAAGTCCAGGGTTTCGCCGTCATCGGCGAGCCGGGCTCAGGTGGCCAGCCGGACGACCGAGCCGGTCCGGCCCGCTAGCAGTACGCGGAGCAGCAGGTCGAGGGCCATGCACCCCATTGACTGGCGGCACATAGCAGGAATACTGGGCACGATCACAGCCGCTGCCCGAGGAAGGCCTGGCCGATGACGCTCACGCCGTCCGCCCATGTCGATACGTTCTGCCGCGACCATCTGCCACCGGCCGACCAGTGGCCCGAGCTTGAATTCACGCTCCCCGAGCTGGCCTATCCCGAGCAGCTGAACTGCGCGGACGTGCTGCTGAACGACACCATCGCGGCGCACGGCCCGGGCCGGCCCTGCCTGCTGCCGCAGGACCCGGCCGAGCCGGCCTGGAGCTACGGCGACCTAGCCGCCGCGGCCAGCCAGATCGCGGCCGTGCTGACCGACGATCTCGGCCTCGTGCCCGGCAACCGGATCCTGCTCCGCGGACCCAACAATCCGTGGCTGGCTGCCTGCTGGTTCGGAGTCCTGCTGGCCGGCGGAGTGGCGGTCACCACGATGCCGTTGCTTCGCGCGGCCGAGCTGACCACCATCTGCGACATTGCCCAGGTCAGCCTGGCCCTGTGCGACGACAGGTTCACCGACGAGCTCAGCGCCGCGCAGGTTCCCGGGCTGCGGACGCTAACCTACGATGCGGCTGGCCAGGGCGGGCCCGGCAACCTCAACGAGCTGGCCGGCCGCAAGCCCGGCAGCTTCACCGCCGTCAAGACGGCCGCCGATGACGTCGCGCTGATCGCGTTCACGTCGGGCACCACCGGCCGCCCGAAGGCCGCGATGCATTTCCACCGCGACGTGCTAGCGGTCGCCGACACGTTCTCCGCGCACGTGCTCAAGCCATCCGCCGACGACGTCTTCACCGGTACTCCCCCGCTGGCGTTCACGTTCGGCCTCGGCGCCATGCTGATCTTCCCGATCCGGGCGGGCGCGTCAGTCCTGATGATCGAGCGGGCCACGCCGGCCGAGCTGGCCGATCACATCGCCGCGCGCGGGGTCACGGTCGTCTCGACGGCGCCGACCGCGTACCGCGCCATGCTGGCCGCCGGCAAGGCCGGCCAGCTGCGCGGGCTCCGCCGCCCGGTCTCGGCCGGCGAGACCCTGCCGGCATCGGTGTGGCAGGCCTTCTACGACGCGACCGGCGTCAAGATCATTGACGGGATCGGCAGCACCGAGCTGCTGCACATCTTCATCGCGGCGGCCGACGACCAGATCAGGCCCGGCTCGACCGGGATACCGGTCCCCGGCTATCGCGCCCTCGTCCTCGGCGCCGATGGCGAGCCGGTACCCGACGGCCAGCCAGGGCGGCTCGCGGTCAGGGGACCCACCGGCTGCCGGTACCTGGCCGATGACCGCCAGCGCAGTTACGTCAGCGCGGGCTGGAACTTCACCGGCGACACCTATATCCGCGACTCGGACGGCTACTTCTGGTACCAGGCACGCTCCGACGACATGATCGTCTCGGCCGGCTACAACATCGCCGGACCGGAAATCGAGGATGTGCTGCTGACCCATCCCGCGGTCACCGAGTGCGGCGTCGTGGGCCTGCCCGACGAAACTCGCGGGCAGGTCGTCACGGCGTTCGTCGTGCTGGCCGACGGCGCGGCGGCCGGCCCGGAACTCGTGACCGAGCTCCAGGATCTGGTCAAGCAGAAGATCGCGCCGTACAAGTACCCGCGGGCCATCGAGTTCCTGCCCTCGCTGCCGCGCACCAACACCGGCAAGCTGCAGCGTTTCAAGCTTCGTGATCTCAGCTGAAGGACAAGAACGCGGTGAGGCAGTCGGCGATCATCTGATGACCGCGGTTGGACGGGTGAATCAGGTCGCCCGGCTGCCAGAACCCGTAGACGTCCGTGTCGGCGCCCGGAATGCTGGGAATGGTGGTGAAGTCCATCACCGTCACGATGGACGTGCCGCCTGGACCGGAGGTGTCGGCCGCGGCGACGTTATACGCGGCCGTCACGTACTGGCTCCACGGGTAGGTGTAGCTGGCCTGATTCACCCGCGGCGGCAGCATGTTCAAGACGATGGCCGGGTACGGCGCCACCAGCCGGGCCTGCAGATCGGTGATGATCGTCTGCAGGCGCGACTGGAAGGTCGCCGGGACGACGCCGCTGTACTGGTCGTTCACTCCCAGCGTGATGATGATCGCTGACGGCGAGACGGCGGCGACGGCCGCGGCCGGGCCGGAGGCGGCACCGCCGTTCAGCGCGTTGACCCAGCTTGAGGTCTGCCATCCGTAGTGGCCCGCGTCGAGAACGCCGACCCCCTGACCATGATCACCGTGGTACTCGATGACGCCGGTGATGTTGGACTTCCCCGATACCCACGACAAGACGAGGGTGTGCGGCCCGCTGGATCCGAGCGGGATGTGAGTGATCTTCCCGTCAGCGGTGCTGGCCCCGTTCGTCGAGATCTTCGTGGCCGAGCCGCCGTCCACGGTCCAGGAGAAGGTGCCGCCGAAGGCGACCTGCATCCACATAATGTCGGCCGAGTCGCCGGTCAGGGAGAAGGTGACCGACTGGCCCGCGGCGCCCAGCTGCACGAACTTCGCCTTGAGGCCGCCCGTCGCCGCCGTGTAGGGGTTTCCGGCCAGTGTCGTCGGCCACGTAAACGACGTCTCTCCGGTCGAGGCCGCTCCGATGAAGCCGCGGCCGCCGCCGGTCAGGCCAGCAGTCGGATAGCGGGCCCTGAGCATGTCCCGCAGCCGGGCTGTCCACCGGTTCTCGAACCCGGTGAACGGCGGTCCGTTCGCGTGCTCACCCTCGGTGATGGAGTCCCCGACGCAGACGACGTTGCAACTGGCCGACAGCCGGTTGGACAGTCCGGCGAACCAGGGCGTGAGTGACCTGGACTGCTGCGCGGAGATCAGCGCGACGCCCGACGGCGGCGAGCCGGAGTCGGGTCGGCCAGGCGGCCAGCGACCTCGTCCGGGTCGCTGGCGTCGACGCCAGCCCGGCTGCGCCGGTCCCGGCCAGGAAATTACGCCTGCTCAGCCCGAATCGCGACAGCCCATGCATCATCGCGATTACCGTCCATCCTGCTCATTGCCGGGCAAGTTATCGCGGTTATTAAAGCACAGCGAATCGCGATCCGGTGCCGTCTAGCCGCACGTCCGCGCGCTCAGGCCGGCCAGGCGATCGACTCCGTAACCGCTGATCAGCAGGCGCTCCTTGCGGTTCGCGAGCAGTGTCGCCGTCCAGTCGACGAAGCCGCCGTCGGCCACCTCGAGCGGTTCTTCCCCGGCCCGCGCGGCGAACACCTTGAAGCACAGCCCGCGGTAGTACGCCCGCCCGCTGCGGCGCTCAGGAGCCTCGGTCACCGTGGTTCCCGGCCGGCCGGCCAGTGTGCTCCTGACCGCGGCGAGCACCTGCCGCCCGCTGTCGTCCAGGCAGGTGACCGCGATCGTGACACGCGGCAGGCCGAGCGCGGCGAGGGCCTGCGACGCGAAGGTCAGGTGCTCGGCGAGGTGCTGCCGCTCGAAGGAGCGGCTGCCGGTGTCGCGGCCCGCGGTCACCACGCCGAGGAGCTGGAAATGGGCGAAGCTGACCGGGCCGCTGACGGGCTGGGCGCGGGTCACGCGCTGACTCGCGGCCAGCCTGACCGGCTCGGGCGACCGCGCCGACCCGTCCAGCAGCCGCGCCCGGCGCGCCGCGGCCTCTAGCGCCAGCCCGTTCGTCGGATCGGCCGCGACCTCGGTGCCCCTGACGGTCGCGATCACGTTCCGCGGGTCGACGCCCGCCACCGCCGTGTGCGCGCCGAGCGGCAGGACCGGCGCGAGCACGAGCCGGTCGAAGTCCGGCGGCAGCGCCCCGAGCATGGCGTCCTCGGTCCGCCGGAGCGCCGCGAAGCTCACGGCTGCGGTGGCAACGAACCGGTCAGTGCGGTAGCGGTGCATCACCTGCGCCGGGCTGAGCCGCCCGGCGCGGCGGCGGAACACCTCGAGCAGCAGCGTGGTCAGATCCGCGCCGGGAAGGCCGCCGGCGAGTGCCGCAAGCACCCGCTCGCCGCCAGCCTCGGCGACGACCCGGCGAAGGGCCCGGCGCGAGCTGTCAGCTTCGTCGCGATCGGCGCTCTCGTTCATGACAGACATCATGGCCAGCCGGCCCCGGCGGACGCGACCGAGTATCGGGCCGCAGCCCGGCCGGGCGTCAGACTTCGACGACGACCGGGATGATCATGGGCCTGCGACGGTAGTTGCTGTTCACCCATTTGCCGAGCGTGCGGCGGATCAGCTGGCCAAGCTGGTGCGCATCGTTGACGCCGTCGGCCGCCGCCCGGGCCAGTGTCTCCTCCAGCAGCGGGCGGATCTCGCTGAACGCGGCCTCGTCGATGCCCGAGCCTCGGGCGTGGATCTCCGGCCCGGCCACCAGCTTGCCGTTCGACATGTCGATCACCACGACGGCCGAGATGAAGCCTTCCTCGCCCAGGATCAGCCGGTCCTTGAGCGAGGTCTCGGTCACCTCGCCGACCGACAGCCCGTCGACGAAGACGTAACCGCAATGCACCTTGCCGGTCACCGATGCCTTGCCGCCGACGAGGTCGACGACGATGCCGTCCTCGGCCAGCACGATGTTCTCGGCCGGAACCCCGGTCATCGCGGCCAGCTCCGCATGCGCCTTCAGATGCCGCCACTCGCCGTGCACGGGCATGAAGTTGCTGGGCCTGACCATGTTGAGCACATACAGGAGCTCACCCGCCGGGGCATGCCCCGAGACGTGCACGAGCGCGTTGCCCTTGTGCACGACCGTGGCTCCCAGCCTGGTCAGGTCGTTGATCACCCGCGACACGGCGGTCTCGTTACCGGGAACGAGGGAGGACGCCAGGATCACGGTGTCGCCCCTGGCAATCCTGATCGGGTGATCCCGCCCGGCCATCCGGGCCAGCGCGGACATCGGCTCGCCCTGCGAGCCGGTCGAGATCAGCACGATCTGATCGGGCGGCAGCTCCTCAGCGTCCTTCATGTCCACGATCAGCCCGCCAGGTACGGACGGAACCCGCAGGTATCCGAGTTCCCTGGCCACTCCCATGTTGCGCACCATGGACCGGCCGACCAGCGAGACCTTCCGGCCGTGCTCCGCGGCGGTGTCCATCACCTGCTGCACCCGGTGCACATGGCTGGAGAAGCAGGAGACGATGATCCGCTGGTCGGCCGCGCTGAACACGTTCGACAGGACCGCGGAGATCTCCCGCTCGCTGGTCACGATGCCGGGCACCTCGGCGTTCGTGGAGTCCGACATCAGCAGGTCGACCCCATCGGCGCCGAGCCTGGCGAACCCGCCCAGATCGGTCAGCCGGCCGTCCAGCGGCAGCTGGTCCATCTTGAAGTCGCCGGTGTGCAGGACCACGCCCGCGCCGGTCTTGATGGCTACCGCCAGCGCGTCGGGGATCGAGTGGTTGACGGCGAAGAACTCGAGCCCGAACGGCCCGAACTGGCCCTGCCCGCCCGCGTCGACCTCGATGGTCACCGGAGTGATCCGGTGTTCGGTGAGCTTGCTGGCCACCAGGGCGAGCGTCAGCCTCGACCCGACCAGCGGGATATCAGGGCGGCGCCGGAGCAGGTAGGGAACGGCTCCGATGTGATCCTCGTGGGCATGGGTGAGCACCAGCGCCTCGATGTCGGCGAGCCGGTCGTCGATCGCGCTGAAGTCAGGCAGGATCAGGTCGATGCCCGGAGTGTCGGGGTCGGGGAAGAGCACGCCGCAGTCGACGATCAGCAGGCGGCCCTCATGCTCGAAGACCGTCATGTTCCGGCCGATCTCGCCGAGTCCGCCGAGCGCGACGATCCGCAGCCCGCCGTCGGCCAGCGGCGGCGGTGGTCCTAGTTCTGGATGCGGGTGGCTCACTTGAGCTTGACACCGCCCGCGACCAGGTCGGTGCGCAGCTGCTCGATCTCGGCTGCGGTCGCGTCGACCAGGGGGAGCCTGACCGGCCCGGCTGGCAGCCCGAGCAAGCTCAGCGCGGCCTTCGTGGCGATCACGCCCTGCGTGCGGGTCATGATGCCGGTGTAGACCGGGAGCAGCTCGCGGTGATGGCGCAGTGCGGTGCCGACCTCGCCGGCCAGGTAGCTGGCGATCATCTCGGCCAGCCGGTCGCCGACCACATGCCCGACGACGCTGACCAGCCCGGACGCGCCGACGGCCAGCCAGGGCAGGTTGAGCAGGTCGTCGCCGCAGTAGAAGGCCAGGTCCGTCGCGGCCATCACGATCGATCCGGCGGTCAGGTCGCCCTTGGCGTCTTTCACCGCGACGATGCGCTGGTGCTGCGCCAGCTGGAGCAGCGACTCGGTCGCGATCGGCACCCCGGCCCGCCCGGGGATGTCGTACAGCATCACCGGCAGGCCGGTCGAGTCGGCTACCGCGGTGAAGTGCGCGACCAGGCCCTGCTGCGGCGGCTTGTTGTAGTACGGGGTGACGACGAGCAGACCGTGGGCTCCCGCCCGCTCCGCCTGGCGGGCGAGCTCGCAGGTGTGAGCGGTGTCGTTGGTGCCGACGCCGGCGATTACCCGGGCCCGGTCCCCGACCGCCTCGATCACGGCCCGCAGCAGCCTGTCCTTCTCCTCGTCCGAGGTCGTCGGCGACTCACCCGTGGTGCCGCTGATCACCAGGCCGTCGTTGCGCAGCTGCGTGACCAGGTGGTCAGCGAGCCGCGCCGCCCCGGCGTAGTCAACGGCGCCGTCGGGCGTCATCGGCGTGACCATCGCGGTGAGCATTCGCCCGAACGGGGCTGCAGGCGTAGGGGCGGGCTCGCCGCTCCTCGCAGTCGCGGTTTCACTCATAAAACGAACGCTACACGCTGGCCGCCGCGAATCCCGGCCGCGCCGCACGAGCCAGCCTTGGCCTGACCTCGTTCACTCCTGCCACCTGCACCTTCTCGGGCCGGGCGGTACATGCTCCGGTTGACGAGGCAGGCGAGGGGTGGTCTACTCTGTGACGTCCTCTCGACGGCCAGGCAGGAAGCCGGTGCGATTCCGGCGCGGTCCCGCCACTGTGACCGGGGAGCGGGCCACGCTGATGCCTCACCCGCGCCCGGCGGTCCGGGCCCGGCGGGTCCCGATCCGGAAGCCAGGAACTCCAGCCGTCGGTCCTTCGTACCGGAGCGCGGTTACTCCGAGGAAGGCTTTACTCATGGCCCATGACGACGACCCGATCGCGCGGCCAGGCATCGACACCGCAGCCGGGACCACGCGCTCGCTGCTAACCGAGACGGTGTCGGCCATCGGGCCGCCCGACCGGTCCGCGATCTCGGCCGCGCGCGAGCGCCAGGAACGGCTGACCAAGCCGAGCGGCTCGCTCGGGACGCTGGAGGACCTGTCGGTCCGGCTGGCCGGGCTCGCGGGCGAGTGCCCGGCGCCGATTCCCGAGCCCGCCGTGATCGCCGTCTTCGCCGCCGACCACGGAGTGCATGCCCAGGGCGTCACGCCGTGGCCGCAGGAGGTCACCGCGCAGATGGTGGCCAACTTCCTCGCCGCCGGCGCGGTCGTCAATGCCTTCGCCGCGCAGGTTGGCGCCGAGGTCTGCGTCATCGACGTCGGCGTCGCCGCCGGTCTTCCCGCCGCCCCCGGGCTGCTGGCGAGGAAGATCCGGGCCGGGACCGCCGACATGACCGCCGGGCCGGCGATGAGCCGCGACGAAGCCGAGCGGGCGGTCGAAACCGGCATCGAGGTCGCCGCTGATCTGATCGCCGCCGGCCACCGATGCCTGGTAACCGGTGACATGGGCATCGCCAACACCACGGCGTCGGCCGCGCTGATCTCCGTCTTCACCGGCACCGACCCGGCCGAGGTAACCGGCCGCGGCACCGGAATCGACGACGAGACCTGGCAGCGGAAGGTAGCCGTGGTGCGCCGGGCGCTGGCGCTGCACCAGGCCGACCCGGCGGACCCGATCGGCGTGCTCAGCGCCGTCGGCGGTCTGGAGCATGCGGCGCTGGCGGGCTTCATCATCGGCGCGGCCGCGCATCGGGTCCCGGTCGTCCTGGACGGCGTGATCGCCTGCTCGGCGGCGCTGGCCGCGGTCGCCCTGGCCCCCGATGCGGTGCACGCGATGGTGGCCGGTCACCTGTCGACCGAGCCCGGTGCCCGCACCGCGCTGGCCGCGCTCGGGCTGCGCCCGCTGCTCAGCCTGGAGATGCGGCTCGGCGAGGGCTCGGGAGCAGCGCTCGCGCTGCCGATCGTGCAGGCCGCCGCCCGGCTGCTGCGCGACGTCGCGACCTTCGACAGCGCCGGGGTGTCCGGCGCCAAGGAGTAGCACGATGCGCTCGGCGGCCGACCGGGGTCCGCACTCGTGATCTTCCCGCTCGGCTTGCGGCTGGGAGGACGGCGCGCGGTCGTGGCCGGCGGCGGCGCGGCGGCCGAGCGCTATGTCGACGGGCTGCTGGCCGTCGGCGCCGACGTGCTCGTGGTCGCGCCCGTGCTGAGCGCCGCGCTGGCCGCGCTCGACGCGCGCGGGGTCATCGCCGCCCGCACGCGCCGCGCCCGAGCGTCCGACCTGGACGACGCCTGGCTGGTGCTGGCCTGCGACGACCAGGCCGGGAACGCCAGCATCGCCCGGACGGCCGAGGAGCAGCGCATCTGGTGCGTCACGCCCGATGACGCCTTCGGCTCGGCCACGCTGATGCCGACGCCGGACCCGCCAGCGACCGGGCTGCCTGCTGCCCGGCCAGGCCGCCGGGTCCTGGTGCTCGGCGGTGCCCGGTCGGGCAAGTCGGCCACCGCAGAGGCGATGCTGGCGGCCGTGCGGACCGTCGAGTACATCGCCACCGGCCACCGCCAGGGCAGCGGGGACCTGGAATGGGATCAGCGGGTCCGCGAGCACCAGGAACGGCGGCCGGCCGGCTGGCGGACGGTCGAGACGCTTGACATCGCGGCGGCCCTCGCCGAGCCCGGGCCGGCCCCGGCGGCCCTGATCGACTGCATTTCGACCTGGCTGGCCAGGGTCATGGACGACTGCGGAGTCTGGACCGGGCGGGAAACGGCCGGCGCCGAGCTGACCGGCCGGACGGACCGGCTGGTCGAGGCCTGGCAGTCGACGCGCCGCCGGGCCGTCGCGGTCAGCAACGAGGTCGGCTCCGGGATCGTGCCCGCCACGCCGTCGGGGCGGCGCTTTAGGGACGAACTCGGCTGGCTCAACTCCCGACTCGCCGCGGCGGCCGATGAGGTGTGGCTGTGCACGGCTGGCATCGCCCAGCGGCTGCGATGACGGCCACGCGATCGGACGCGCCGGCCTGGCGGGCCACGGTCACCATGTTCACGGTCGTGCCCGTGGCCGGGCCGGCCGACATCGCGCGCGATGACGCGGGCCGGATCGTGCTGTGGCTGCCGGTGCTGGGCGGAGCGCTCGGAGCGGCCGCGGCCGGCGTCCTGCTGGCGTTCGAGGCCGGCGGCGACTCGGTCGCGCGCCGCCTGCTCGCCGCAGCGGTGGCCTTCGCGGTGCTCGGCATGCTCACCGGTGGCATGCACCTCGACGGGCTGGCCGACACCGTCGACGGTCTCGCCAGCCGACGCTCGCGCGAGGAGGCTCTCGCCGTCATGCGCCGGTCCGACACGGGCCCGATGGGCGTCGCGGCGTTGTTGTTCGTCGTGCTGGTTCAGGTCACCGCGGTCGCCGCGCTCCCGTCCCGTTGGCTCGGCGCCGCGGCACTGGTCGTCGCGGTCATCACCGGCCGGGTTGCCGTGCTGCTGGCCGCCGGCGCACCCGCGGCGCGACCAGAGGGGTTCGGGGCGCTGATCGCTGGCGCTGCGACGCGCCGGACCAGGGCAGCCGTCGCCGCGGCGCTCGCCGGAACTGTGGCCGTCGCCGGAGCGTTGGCCGGCGGGCCGCAGCTGGCCGTGCGCGGCCTGGCCGCCGTCGTACTCGCCCTCGCGGCCGCCGCAGGGCTGCGCCGGGTCGCGGTCACGCGGCTCGGCGGGATGACCGGGGATGTCTTCGGCGCGCTGATCGAGCTCTCGACCGCCACGGTCCTGCTCGTCCTGGCCGCGTTCTCCTGACCGGCGTTTCCTGGCCCGGGCCTCAGGCCGGTGCGCGATCACGGCCGGGAGGCCGACCGGGAAAGGACCAGGCGACGTGAGCTCGGGGGTACCCACGCCGCCTGCGTCTACCTCAGTATCGGTCGCCAATGCCCGCGCCGTTACGGCTGGCGCGAAAAGTAAACGAGGCCCCCGCATGTATGAGATGCAGGGGCCTCGCTCGGCCGACCTAGTGCAAACTCGCCGATTGCCCCGGCGAGCTGGGCCGCCGGGGCAATCGGCGATCCGCGCGCTAGTCCGTCCACCACCGGTCCAGAACACCTGCCGGAGACCCGGTTACCCGGTCCTCCAGCCTGCCCCGGAGTTGCTCCCGAAGCCCTCAGGGTTTCCCCTGCGACCCTCGACGGAGCTGGCCCTGAGATCTTCGCGGCTTCACCGGATCGCTCGGGGTCTCCCCCGCGTTCACCGGCTCACCGGGTCCTCCAGGGTTTCCCCCGCAGTTCCTCGGCTCCCCCGAGTCCCCCGGAGTTGCCTCCGGACTCCTCAGAGTTGTCCGCGAAGCTTCGAAGTCGCCTTCGAAAGCTCTCGGAGCCTCTCGGGACTCTCAGAGCCACCCTCAGGACTCCCCGGAGTTGCCCCCTGGGACTCCCGAAGTTGCCTCCGAGTGGTGCCCGTTTTCGCTGGTAGAGAAGTTGTACAGCTATTGCGGGCACGCGCACAAGAGGGTTCACGGACTAATTTCATGATTCTTTAGCGGTCCACAGGATGTCCACCGAGCGACGGCTAGTTGTCCACAGAATGCGCCGTTTTCCACCGCCGCCATCCACAGGAAATCCACCGAAGCGCGCTCCCGGACCGGCTCAGGTCTGGTCAGAAGACCGGGATGATGTCCTCGGCGCTGATATCCGCGGACACGTCAACGCCCTCGATGTCGAGTTCGGGCATGGCCGGGAACTCGATGCCCCACCGCTGGACGATCACCCGGATCTTGGCGATGGCGCCGCGCCAGTTCTCCGCCTGCTCCTCGAACGACAGCACGCCTAGGCCGGCGTCCCTGGCGTGGGCCATCAGCACCCGGTGATTGGGCAGGAAATAGGGCGGCAGGTCCCAGAAGCCTTCCGGTGGCTCCCACAGGATCATCGACAGGAAGATGAACCCGGCCCTGAGCTGCCGGGTGATCGTCGCTCGCACGTCGTCGGTCAGGCCGGGCCACTCGTTCTCCAGGATCGTCATGCAGATCTGCAGGTGCCGGGACTCGTCCCGGCCGATCTTGTGGAACATCTCGGAGAAGACCGGATGCGTGCTGCCGGAGGCCATACCGCGGAACAGCGTCGAGGCCGCCATCTCGCCCATCATGAAGCTGGTGAACAGCACGGGCAGCGAGTACCTGCCGACCGCGTTGTTGTAGCCGTTCCAGTACCGGCCGCCGTTGTGGTACAGCCAGCCGATGTTGTTATGCGCCGCCCGCTCGAGGTCGGTGACCGGAGTCCAGTTCAGCGGCCCGCCCGGCCACAGCGCGGCGATGGAGCGCTGGCAGCACTCCTCGTGGTTCATCTCGTCCCTGGTAATCGAGAAGAAGCACTTGCGGACCGGGTCTTCCTCGTGCTCCTCAAAGGCGCGGATGGTTGCCCTTGCGAACACCGCCGGGCCCGATGCGTCGAAGTTCGCCAGGACCGAGAACCAGTACATGATCCCGAGACGCTGCTCGGTCGTGAAGTCCTCGGCCCGTAGCCCGTCCCACGGCAGGTCGGCCGGATTCCAGACCACGAGCTTGGACTTCTGGTAGATCGCGGCGAGCTTCTCCGTCTCGACCCGCCACTCCATCGGGTAGATGTTCGGCCTGGGAATCTCCGGCGCGGGCCAGAACCCGCCCTCGGGCACCACCAGCTCGTGATCGGCATCTGCCACGTTCCGCTCCGTCCTGTACGCGGGCCAGCCCGGGTCGGCGATCGAGCGCCCGGGCCTCACGTCCGCCTTCTGGCTGCCCTGTATGACAGCGTACGGCCAGACCTGCGCCCGACCGTTACATGGCCGCAGCCGCCCGGCTGCCGGGTGCCGTCGGCCGTCGCCGGGCTGAGACGCGACCCATCCGGCCCCGACCGCGCATCAGCAGTTATCGAAATCTCGTCTGCTCACCAATTCAGGTGCACGTCAAAGGCATTTAAGGCGCGATGTTCCGGCCCAGTACTTGTGCAAGTATTGCGGTCGATTACTCCACGAACTTACCACTTCTAAATAGGACCTTGGACCTCTTGCGCGAACGCTTCTCACGGCTTGATAATGAGCGCCAGGGGTCGTGCTGATAACAGCAGCAATTCATGTCCTCGGAAACTAGGATTTTCTCAATTCATGCTGAGGGAGAGGTTCTTATGAATAAGAAATTTAAAGGCGCCAGCACGCTCGTCGCCGCGGACGACCCGACGGGCGGCACCGACGCTGGGACGTACGACGAGGCTGCGGCATCGGAAACGGCAGTGTCGGACTCGACCGAAACCACGGACTCAGAGCAGGTCATAGCGCCTGCTCGCACGATCGACAGTATCGTCACGCCGGACCTGCGGCAGGCCGCGGCGGACCGTGCCGTGGCCTTGCGGGCGGACCAGGCAACGACCGGACTAGTCACCTCGCCAGCGCTCGCGGTCGTCGACCCGAACGCTCCGCCGGACTATTTCGGGCCCTATCCCAATTATGCCAACAGCCCCTTGCCCACCGTGGACCCGGTGACTCAAAAAGTGGTCGCCGGCACTGGAATACGCAAGTTCTTCGACTCTTTCGCTGGCCTCGGGCAGGGCAATGCCAATAATTTGCATAACTACATACCGGCGGCTGTGCCGGACACCGTGACCTACCCCGGCTGCGACTATTACGAGATCGCGCTCAAGCGATTCAGCCAGAAGATGAGCAGCGATCTCCCGGCGACCCCGCTGCAGGGCTACGTCCAGCTCAACAACGGGACCGACGCCAGCGGCGAGAACACGATCGTCCCGCCGGCCAAGCCGTACTACCTCGGTCCGATGATCTTCGCGCAGCGGGACCGGCCGGTACGGGTGAAGTTCGTCAACATGCTGCCAACCGGCAGCGGCGGGAACCTGTTCCTGCCGGTCGACACCACCCTGGACGGCGCCGGGACCGGCCCGCTCGGCGGCACCGTGAAGTACACGCAGAACCGAGCGATCCCGCACCTGCACGGCGGGCACACGCCCTGGATCAGCGACGGAACGCCGTACCAGTGGATCACCCCGAAGAACGAGACCACCCCGTACCCCAAGGGCGTCAGCGTTCAGAACGTGCCTGACATGCCGGACCCGGGCTCGGGCGCGATGACGTTCTTCTATACCAACCAGCAGAGCGCCAGGCTGCTCTGGGTGCACGATCACGCGATGGCGATGACCCGCCTCAACGTCTACTCCGGCGAGGCCCTGCCGTACGAGATACAGGACAAGGTCGAGCGCGGCCTGGTCACCGACGGGGTCATCCCGGCCGAGGAGATACCGCTCGTCATCCAGGACAAGACGTTCGTGCCCACCGACGCTCAGCTCGCGGTGCAGGATCCGACCTGGAACAAGGTCAAGTGGGGCGGCCACGGGAGCCTGTGGTTCCCGCACGTCTACATGCCGAATCAGAACCCTGGCGACAACACAGGCGCGGCGCCCATGGGCCGGTGGGATTACGGCCCGTGGTTCTGGCCGCCCTTCACCGGCCTGACGTTCGGGCCGATACCGAACCCGTATTTCGGGCCGAGCGCGCCGTGGGAGCCACCGCTGGCCCCCGGCACGCCGACGCCGACCCAGGTCCCAGAGGCCTTCATGGACACGCCGATCGTGAACGGGACGGCCTACCCGTCCTTGAAGGTGCTGCCCAAGGCGTACCGGTTCCGGATCCTGAACGCCTCGAACGACCGCACGTACAACCTGCAGTTGTACTTCGCTGAGTCCAACGCCGCGATGTGGAACGCGAACGGGACTCTCCATGACGCCGGCGCCGGCGAGGTCCCCATGGTGGAGGCGTGCTTCAACCCGACGTACCCGCCGACCTGGCCGACCGACGGCCGCGCTGGCGGCGTGCCCGACCCGGCGGCGTCCGGGCCCGAGATGATCCAGATCGGCAACGACGCCGGCCTGCTCCCGGCCCCGGTCGTCCTGCCGAACCAGCCCATCAACTATCAGTACAACCGGCGCGACATCGTGGTGCTCAACGTCACCGATCACACCCTGCTGATCGGGCCGGCCGAGCGGGCCGATGTCATCATCGACTTCTCGCACGTACCGGCCGGCACCAACGTGATCCTCTACAACGACGCGCCAGCGCCCGTGCCCGCCTTCGACCCGAGGTACGACTACTACACCGGCGACCCGGACCAGGTCGCCTCGGGCGGCGCTCCGACCACGCAGCCCGGCTACGGCCCGAACACCCGGACCATCCTGCAGTTCCAGGTTCAAGCAGGAACGCCCGCCCCGTTCGATCTCGCCACGCTTCAAACACGGCTCCCGATCGCCTACGGAAAGAGCCAGAACCCGCCGATCGTGCCCGAGACCGCATACGACGCGGCCTTCGGCACCACGACGCCGGTGGATACCTACGCGCGCATCCAGGACAACTTCCTGGACTGGGCGGGCCTTCCGCAGCCGATGCCCCTGCAGCCGAAGGCGATCCAGGAACTCTTCGACACGGATTACGGGAGGATGAACTCGATTCTCGGCACCGAATTGCCGAACACCAGCGCCGCCATCCAGACGACGATCCCGCTCAAGTACATCGATCCGCCGACCGAGATACTGCGGCCATCCGCGGCCGGGGCACCGGTGGAGTCGGCGCAAGACGGCACCCAGATCTGGAAGGTCACGCACAACGGAGTGGACACCCACGTCATCCACTTCCACCTGTTCGATGTCCAGATCATCAACCGGGTTGGCTGGGACGGGGCGATCAGGCCGCCCGATCCCAACGAACTGGGCTGGAAAGACAGTGTCAGGATGAACCCGCTGGAGGACGCCATCGTAGCGATGCGGCCGACGACGCCGACCTTGCCGTTCAAGGTGCCCGATAGCATCAGGCCGCTGGCACCGAGCATGCCGCTCGGAACGACCACCGAGTTCACTGGTATCGATCCGTCCACCGGCCAGCCGATCACCGTCGTCAACGAGCCATACAACTTCGGCTGGGAGTACGTCTGGCACTGCCATCTGCTCGGGCACGAGGAAAACGACATGATGCGCCCGATCGTGTACCTGGCGGCACCAGCCGGGCCAAGCGCGCTGACGGCTACGGAGCTGACCGCTACGTCCGTCCACCTCAGCTGGACGAATAACGCGACGAACCCGGCCGCGACCCAGGTGACCATCCAGCGCGCGACTAACTCCGCATTCACGCAGAATCTGCGGACCTTCACGACGTCGGGCACGGCGACGTCGTATACCGACAGCACCGTGACATCGGGCCAGACGTACTACTACCGGGTCAGGGCGGAGAACGACGTCAGCTATTCGGCCTGGTCGAACACGGCCACGATCACCATCGCCGTGATTCCGCCCGCGCCGACCAACCTGGCGGCCCGTACCTCACTCGTCGGCCTGGCCGCGAAGGTGGATCTGACCTGGGCGGAAGGCACGACGACCAACCTGACCGGCTTCACCGTCCAGGAGGCGACCAACTCCGGCTTCACGACCGGGGTGGTGACCGTCCAGGTGGGGCCCGCCGCCAGAAGCTACAGCTTCACGGCTCTGGCCCGGGCCACCCGGTACTACTACCGCGTGCAGGCGCGGAACGGCTCGGTAGCATCCGCCTGGGTGACGACGACGATCGTGACGCCCTGATAGTCGCGGCGGCGGTCGAGCGCCGTATTCGATCTGCCTGACTGGCGCGCGCCGGACGGCGGGATCTTCACCCCCGCTGGCCGGCGCGCGTTCAGCCGCGTGCTCGTCACGGCCGGGTGCAGTAGGCTTCCCCTGTCCCGAGGCGAGCCCCGGGATGACGCTGAGCACAGCGAAGCCGGTGCGAATCCGGCGCTGTCCCGCAACGGTGATGCCTCCGCCTGGAGGACAAGCCCGGACGCCTGGCCAGTGTCGACGACCTGTCCTCGGAGGAAGGGCGGTTCGTTCCGATCCCCTCCGGGGCGTCGCAACGGACGCACTTCGTCCTCCGCGGCAACCGGAGGATGAGTGAAGAAGAGAGTTCTCACGCGGCGGCTACTCGCCGCTGCGTTCGCGGCCGGCCTGGTCACAGCCGGGTGCGCCAGCCAGCCGTCAGGCACGCCTTCGGGAGCGGGCGCCCCGAGCCAGCCGACGGGCGCGTTCCCGGTCGCCGTGACGGCCGCGAACGGCATCGTGCGAGTGCCCGCCAGGCCGGGCGCGATCGTGTCGCTGTCACCGACGGCTACCGAGATGCTCTACGCCATCGGCGCGGGGTCGCAGGTCAAGGCCGTCGACAGCGCCTCGAACTACCCGGCGCAGGCGCCGCGGACCAAGCTGTCGTACTTCAACCCCAACGTCGAGGCGATCGCGGCCGAGCGGCCCGATCTGGTCATCGTGTCCAACGACTCGGGCGCCGGGGCGTCACTCACCAAGCGACTCGGCGCGCTGCACATCCCGGTCCTCGTGCTGCCAGCCCCGCCCAGCCTGGCCGGCGTCTACTCCGAGTTCACCCAGCTTGGTCAGGCCACCGGACAGCAGCGCCAGGCCAGCGCCGAGGTCTCCTCGCTGCGCGCCCAGATCAGCAAGATCATCGCCGCGGTCCCGCACCGGAGCAAGCCGCTGACGTACTACTACGAGCTTGACCAGACCTACTACTCGGTGACCTCGACGACGTTCATCGGACGGCTGCTCGGCCTGCTCGGCCTGAAGAGCATCGCCGACGCGGCGAAGGGCGCGGCCGCGGCGGGCGGGTACCCGCAACTATCGGCGGAGTACGTGGTCCGTGCCAACCCGGACTACATCATTCTGGCCGACACGCTGTGCTGCCACCAGGACGCGGCCACCGTGGCCGCCAGGCCCGGATGGTCAGGCCTCGCCGCGGTCAAGGCCGGCCACGTCATCACGCTCAACGACGACATCGCGTCTCGGTGGGGCCCGCGGGTCGCCGACCTGCTGCGGACGGTACTCGCCGGGATCCGCCGGTGACGTCGACGCGGCCCGGCCCGTCCGGGCCGGCCGCCCGCCCAGGCACGGAGCCAGCCAGGGCGGAGCCTGCGGCGGCCCCGGCCATGGCGGCCCCGGCCGAGGCAGGCCCGGCCGAGGCGGGCCCGGCCTCGCTCGGGCCCGTCACGCCCGATCCGCCGGGCGCACCCAGCCGCCCCCGCGGGCGGCGGCCGGGCCCCGCCGTGGCCGTCGCGACGCTCGTGCTGCTGCTCGCGCTGGCCGCGGGCGTCTCGTTCGGGCCGGTGTCCATGCCGCTCGGCACCATCGCTGACGCCCTGCTCGCGCACCTGCCCTGGCATCCCGCTACCGGAGCACCGGCGATCGACGCGGCCATCATCTGGCAGATCAGGCTGCCACGGGTGGTGCTCGGCGCGCTGGTCGGCGCGATGCTGTCCGGCGGCGGCGCCGCCTACCAGGGCGTGTTCCGCAATCCGCTGGCCGACCCGTACCTGCTCGGCGTCGCCGCGGGAGCAGGTCTGGGGGCGACCGCAGTGATCATCAGCGGCGGCAGCCCGGCCCTGCTCCCGGTGGCCGCGTTCGGAGGCGGCATCGCGGCGGTCGCGCTAACCTACTCGCTGGGCGCGGGCGCGGGCCGGCGCGGCCAGGACACCGGGGCCGGCGGCGCAGCCGGGACGGCGTCCATCCTGCTCGCCGGGATCGCGGTCGCGGCGCTGCTCACCGCGGCGCAGACGTACCTGCAGCAGGCGCATACGCAGACCCTCCAGTCGGTCTACGCCTGGATTCTCGGCGGCCTGTCCGGGGCGACCTGGAGCCAGGTCACGCTGATCCTGCCCTACGTCGCGGTCTCGGGTGCGGCCCTGCTCGCGCACCGCCGGCTGCTCGACGTGCTTCGGGTCGGCGAGACCGAGGCGGGAACGCTCGGGGTGAACGTGAGCAGGGTCAGGCTGGCGGTCGTGATCGCCGCGACCCTGGGAGCGGCGGCCGCGGTGTCGGTGAGCGGCCTGATCGGCTTCGTCGGCATCATCGTGCCCCATCTCGTCCGGCTGACCGCGGGCGCGAGCTACCGCATCATCGTCCCCGTCTCGATGATCGGCGGCGCGGCCTTCCTCGTGCTCGCCGACATCGCGGCGCGGACGGTGCAGCCGGATACCGAGGTCCCGATCGGCGTGATCACCGCCGCGATCGGCGCCCCGTTCTTCCTGTTCGTGCTCCGGTCGCGGCGAGCCAGGGCGGACCTGTCATGATCGGCATCCAGGACCTGCGGGTCACCTTCGGCGCGACGGCGGCGATCGACGGCGTCGCGCTCAGCGTGGAGGCCGGCGAGTGGGTCGCAGTGATCGGCCCGAACGGCGCCGGGAAGACGACCTTGCTCCGGTCGGTCGCTGGCCTCGTCCACACGGACGGCGCCATCCGCCTCGGCGGCCGGCGAGCCAGCGAGCTGAGTCACCGCCGTCGCGCGCGGCTGGTCGCGTACGTGCCGCAGCACCCGCAGCTGCCGGCGGCAATGACCGGCCTGGACTACATGCTGCTCGGCCGGACTCCGCATCTGGGCTATTTCGCCGTCGAGTCCGCCGCAGACCGCGGGATCTGCCTGGATCTGCTCGACCAGATGGCGCTCGGTCACATGGCCGGCCGCCGCCTGGCGACCCTGTCAGGCGGGGAAGTGCAGCGGCTCGTCCTAGCCCGCGCCCTGGCTCAGGAAGCGCCGATCCTGCTTCTCGACGAGCCGACGAGCGCGCTGGATCTTGGCCGCCGCGTCGACGCGCTCGAGCTGATCGACGAGCTGCGGCGGGAGCGGTCGCTCACGGTCCTGTCGGCGATCCACGACCTGACGCTGGCCGGGCAGTTCGCCGACCGGCTGGTCCTGCTGCGCCGCGGCCGGGTCGCGGCGGACGGCCCGCCAGCCCAGGTGCTCAGGGATGACCTGCTGAGCGAGGCCTTCGGCGCGGGCGTAGGAGTGATCAGGACGGCCGCCGGCGAGCTCGCGGTCATCTCGCACCGGCTGCGGGCCTGACCGGCCCTGGGCGGCCCGGCTCAGGCCTGTTCCCGTTGTGCTGATCGTCGCGGCGGGAGTTAGGCTGGCCAGCATGGAGACTGCGGACCTGGTCCGGCTGCGCCGGGCAAAAGACCAGATGGACCGGGAGTACGCGCAGCCGCTCGACGTGCCGGCGATGGCGCGCACCGCGCTGATGTCCCCCGGGCACTTCTCCCGCAGCTTCAAGACCGCGTTCGGGGAGACGCCCTACAGCTACCTGATGACCCGGCGGATCGAGCGGGCCAAGGCGCTGCTGCGGCGCGGAGACATGAGCGTTACCGACGTGTGCTTCGCGGTCGGCTGTTCCTCGCTCGGCTCGTTCAGCTCCCGTTTCACCGAGCTGGTCGGCGAGAGCCCCAGCTCGTACCGAGCTCGCAGTCATGACTGGACCAGGGCCGTCCCCGCGTGCTTCGCCAAGATTGTCACCAGGCCAGTCAGGAACCGGGCCTAGGGATCGGCCCGGCCGCCCGACTCCTGCCAGCCGAACGCCAGCGGCGACAGCGCGGACAGGTCGATGGCGGGCTCGACCGTCGAGTAGGACTGCACGTTGTCGCGGAACACCGCTTTGTGCCCGCGGAAATCCGAGTACGGGACATTCCCCGGCGCGTTCACCGAGCACGGCCGCATGTTGGGCACCGACCCGACCGCGGCGAAGCTGTTCGGGCCCTCCACGACGGCTCCGGCCAGGACCGGCGGCGTCCCGTCGTGTGAGCCAACGAGGTTGGTGACCTGGTGCTGCATGCAGTCAGGGAAGATCGTGCCGTCACCGACGATCAGGGACACGCCCCACGCGTTCGTGCCCAGCACGTCGTCGAGCCAGCGCTGGCCCCACGCGGCGTAGGCGGGCCTGCCCGCCAGCTGGTCATACTCGCCAGCCATCACCGCGAGCCCGAGACCGTGCGCCGTGGTGTCCCACTGATCCCAGGCGAACCCGAAGCCGAACGGATCGCCCGCCGCGATGCTCGTGGCCAGGCTGAGCTGGCTGTGCAGGTTCGCCAGCAGCGCGGCCCTGGTCACCGCCAGGTGCTGGCCGGAGCGGCCGAGCGCGCGGTAGAGCTCGTAGTCCGCCAGCGCGCTGACGTCGTACAGGTTCAGCGTGTCCCGGCCCGATGCCTGGCCCGCGATCCACTGGCCGGCCCAGTGCGCGGCATCGGCCAGGTAGCGGCCCGCCGACCGAACCGGCAGCGCGGCGGGCAGGTCACCTGACCCGGCCGACCTCAGCGCGAGCGCGAGCTCGGTCGCGCCGAGCATCATGTCGTCGCGCCAGGACGCCTCCGGGTAGAAATCCCAGGGCAGCACGGTCTGCAGCTTGCCGGTCCAGTGCGTTCCCGCCATCGCGTAGACCGTCTCGGCCGAGCGCAGGCAGCGGCCCGCGTAGCTCGGGTCGCTGATCCGGAAGACGCGATAGCAGAGCGCGAAGTCGGCGGCCAGGCGGCCGGCCAGGTTGGGGCTGATCGGCGCGGCCGGCGGTCCGGCGCGGAACACCGGCGGGTGCCGGATGTACTGGTAGCGCGGGTCGGTGCCGTGGTATCGGTCATCGGCCTGCGGCAGCCGCCAGATGTCGTGGTCCCCGACGTAGTGGCTGTTCGCTTCGCCGGTACCGACCTGCAGGTACAGCGTCCTGGTCCGCTCGTCCCACATCCGCTGGAGGAAGTCCAGGCCGAACCGGGCCTCAGCGGTGAAGGTGCCGTGGCCGTTGCCGCTCGCGCCGCCGAGCGTGGCCGGGAACGACGCGACTCCCTGGAGCATCATCGCGACCGTGTAGCTGGTCGTCTCGGTGAACTTCAGGTAGTCGCCAGCGTCGAACCAGCCGCCGGTCGCGTTGATCCGCAGCCCGGTCGCGTCGGGCCGCAGCGAGCCTTTGAAGTTGCCGTCCGGGCTCACCTTCGGGATCCGGAACGTCATCGCCTGCGCATCGCTCAGGTGCCCGGGCGCGCTCCGCAGCGCGCTGCGGATGAAGTCCGGGCCGTCCCGCTCGTTCTGGTAGAACGACAGCGCGTTGGAAAGCGGCGCCGCGTACAACACGGACGCGGGAGCGATCCTGAACCAGGGCGAGACCGCATCCAGGCCGCCCGTGGCGAGCGCGAGCCGGTAGGTTCCGCTCTGGTGCACCTGGCTGAACCGAATCGCCCATACGGCCGGATAGGCCTGACTCCACGGGCCGAGATCGGTCAGCGACCGGCCGTGGGCAGCAATCCGGCAGCCCTGGCGGTTGACCAGCAGCCAGCCGACGCCGCCGCGCGATGAGTGGGTCATGACCGTGGCGAGCTTGGCCGCCCTAGTCGGGAAACCGACCTGATCGACCCTGATCACCGCCGCTGGCCGGGCACCGGAGCCGCCGGCCGCGGGGCGGGAGCCGGAGGTCCCGCCGGCCGCCGGGGCGCGGCACGCCCGCTGGGCCACGCCCCCGGTCAGCGTGTCCCGGGCGGCGGCCGGTCCTGCGGCGGCCAGCATCCCGGTTGCCGCCAGGCTCACCGCCGCGATTACCGATGCCAGCCGCGCTCGCCGCAGGATCACGGGGTCAGGCTAAGCCCGCGAGCAACCAGCACACAATGACATCGAGCACGTTATCTCGGACTTAATCCGCCGGGCGCGCCGTCTCCCGACATGCCGTTGCCCGCGCGGACGCGGCCGCAGGAGGATGGATCCATGCAGCCAGCGGAGGTCATTCACGCCCTGTGGGAGCGGATCCAGGCCCGGGACTGGACGGGGGCCGCCGAACTCGTCGCCGACGACGCGGTCATCGACTGGCCGGTCAGCTCCGAGCGGATCGTGGGCAAGTCCAACTTCATCGACCTGAACCGCCAGTACCCGGAGGGCTGGTCGATCCGCGTGCTGCGGATCGTGGCCGACGGCGATCAGGTCGTCTCCGAGGTCGAGGTGCCGCACGAGGACCTCGGCGTGTTCCGGGTCGCGTCGTTCTGGACTGTCGCGGGAGACCAGATCGTCCGCGGCACCGAGTACTGGACCAGCCTGGGCGCCGAGGAGAGCCCCGCCTGGCGGGCCGCCTACGTCGAGCGGTACTGATCCAGCCGGACGGTAGATTCGCTCGTCAGACACCCAGGCCACGGCCGATGATTTCTTTCATGATCTCGGTCGTCCCGCCGAAGATCGTCTGCACCCGGCCGTCGGCGAACGCGCGCGCGACCTGGTACTCGCGCATGTAGCCGTAGCCACCGTGCAGCTGCAGGCACCGGTCGACGATCCGGTTGCACAACTCGGTGTCCCACCACTTCACCATCGAGGCATCCTCGTTGGAGAGCCGGCCCGGCGTTGTGCTCGTTCACCGCCTTGTCGGTGAACGCCCGCGCGACGGCCAGCTCGGTTGCCATCTCGGCCAGGACGAACCTGTTGTGCTGGAACCTGCCGATCGGCCGCCCGAACGCCTGACGCTGCTTGCAGTACTCCAGCGTGGTCTCGAAGATGGCCTCGGCCCCGGCCAGGGCGGCGGTCCCGATGGCAATCCGCTCCCGCGGCAGGTTCTGCATCAGCGCGACGAATCCGCCGCCCTCGGGACCGAGCAGGTTCGCGGCCGGAACCCGGACGTCACTGAAGAACAGCTCCGACGTGTCCTGCGCGTGCATGCCTACCTTGTCCAGGTTGCGGCCGCGCTCGAATCCGGCCGTTCCCCGCTCGACGACGAGCAGGCTGATCCCCCGGTGACCGGCGTCCGCATCGGTCCGGGCAACGACGATCACCAGGTCGGCCAGCTGGCCATTCGAGATGAACGTCTTCTGCCCGTTCAGAATGTAAGTGTCCCCGTCTCGAACCGCCGTGGTGCGGATGCCCTGCAGGTCGCTGCCAGCCCCCGGCTCGCTCATCGCGATCGCCGTGATCAGCTCGCCGCTGCAGTAGCCAGGCATCCAGCGCTGCGCCTGGTCGGGTGTCATCAGCCGGCGGAAGTACTGCCCGTTGATGTCGTTGTGCACCGAGAATCCGGGGCCGTGCGCCCCCGCCCTGGTCATCTCCTCGTTCAGGACCAGGTAGTAGCGGTAGTCGTCGTTGCCGCCGCCGCCGTACTGATCGTCCACGTCGATGCCGAGCAATCCGGCCCGGCCGGCCGCGAGCCAGACATCGCGGGACACCACGCCGTCGCGCTCCCACTGCTCGTGGAACGGGGCGACCTCCTTGGCGATGAACGAGCGCACCATGTCCCTGAACGCCTCATGGTCGCTGGTGAAGATGTCGCGCTGCATGTACCCCGTCCTCGCGGCGGCCCAGATCGTGCCCGGCGCCAGATTCTGCATGGCGAAGGTAACACGAACGAACGCGGGCGGACCCGCCCGGCCGCGGCCCCCGGCGACCGCGGCAAACCCGGCGCCAGGGACAAGTTGCGAAGGACTTCTTTCGCAACTATACTTTCGCAGCATGTCCTTCACAGTGCCCGACGAGGATCAGGCCGGGCTCACCAAGCCGCGAGGCCCGCGTTCCGCGCCCGAGTCTGGCCCGGAGAAGCCAGTCGAGATCTCCGATCCGCTGGCCCTCAGAGCGCTGGCCCATCCGGCCCGTCTGGCGATCTTGCAGCACCTGATTCTCGATGGCCCGGCCACCGCGACCGAGTGCGCCGAGGTGGCCGGCCTGTCCCCGTCCGCCTGCAGTTACCACCTCCGCGCGCTGGCGCGCTACGGGTTCGTGGACGAGGATCCGGCCGGGGGCGAGGACCGTCGGCACCGGCCGTGGCGGGCGCGCTACGTCTCGATGACCGTCGGCAGCAAGTCCAGTCAGCCTGAGGCGGTGCGAGTGGCCAGCCGCCTGCTGGTGGAGAGCGTCCAGGCGCAGTTCGAGAAGGTGCGGGCGAACTACCTGGACCACGAGGCCGACTATCCGGCGGAGTGGCAGCGCGCCGCGGGCGCCAGCCAGGACGTCCTGCACGTGACGCCTGCCGAGCTGGAGGAGATCCGGGCCAGCATGCACGAGACCCTGGCCCGGAACAGGCGGCTGAAGCGGCCGGACCAGCCGCCTGGTGCCCGCCGCGTGTACGTAATGCTCAACTTCACCCCCTGGTTCACCCCCGACACTGCCGCGTGACGGCGAGACAGGAGCACGCCGGTGACCTCGGAAACCTCGGGCCGGCCGGGAATCGCCGTGCGGCTCGCCGCCGCCTTCCGCGCCGGACCCCTCGCGGTCAGGGACTTCAGGCTGCTCAGCATCGGCCAGCTGGCGTCGACCGCCGGGGATTTCTGCTACGCGGTCGCGCTCCCCTGGCTCGTCCTGTCGACGCACGGCGGCACGGTGCTGCTCGGCACCGTCCTCGCCTGTTACGGAGTTCCGCGAACGGTGCTGATCCCGGTCGGCGGCATCCTGGCCGACCGGCTCAGCCCGCGCGCGGTCATGCTGGCCGCCGACGCCGTCCGCTGCGTGCTCGTCGCCGTCCTGACCGTGTTCGCGGCGCGAGGCCTAGTCTCCCTGGCCTTCCTCGGCCCGGTCGCGGCGCTGATCGGAGCCGGCGAGGGCCTGTTCCTGCCTGCCTCGGCCGCGATCATGCCGTCGCTGCTTCCAGCCGACCAGCTGCAGGCGGGGAACGGCCTGTCCGCCGCGATGATCCAGATCGGGAGCCTGGCCGGACCGGTGCTCGGCGGGATCCTGGTCACGACAGCCGGATCCGCTCCGGCTTTTGCCATCGACGCGGCCTCCTTCGCGATCTCGGCCGCCGCGCTCGCCATGATGCGCGGGCGCCGCGAACCAGCGGCCGGCCCGGCCAGCCAGCAAACTCTGGGCACCACCGATCCAGGCCCGGCTCAGCCAGCCCCGGCCCAGCCGGATCCAGCGAGCCGCGAGGAGATCAGCATCTGGCGGCTGTTCCTGAACGCGAGAGTCCTGCAGGCCATCGTGCTGATTGCGGTACTGGCGAACTTCGTCATCGCCGGCGCCTTCGAGGTCGCCCTCCCGGCGCTCGCGCACGCCAGATTCGGCGCCGCGGGCTTCGGCTCGCTGATCGCCTGCTTCGGCGCCGGCTCGCTCGCCGGGATGCTCACCGCGGCCAGGCTGACCGGGCTGCGGCGGCCGGCGGCCGCGGCGTGCGCGGGATTCCTGATCGGCGGTGTGGCGATCTCTTTCGTGCCGTTCCTCGGCGGCCTGCCGGGCGCCGCGGCCGCGGCCCTGGTCTTCGGCGCGGCGGGCAGCTTCGGCAACGTCATCATCGTCACCCTGCTCCAGCAGTGGGCGCCCGCCTACCTGCTCGGGCGGGTGATGAGCCTGGTGATGCTGGCCAGCATCGGGGCGTTCCCCGCCTCGGTGGCGTTGTCCGGGGTGATCGTCCGCAGCATCGGCCCGGCGCCGTTCTTCCCGGCCGCGGGCGCCATCCTCGCGCTCGCCGTACTCCTAGCGGTCACGATTCGAGAGTTCCGCAACTTCGGCGTCGAACCCGGGCCGCCCGGTCAGGCAGCGGTGGCGGCAGGCAGGTAGGCGGCCCACTGCGGGTCGCCGTCACGGGCGGCGCCGATCAGGCGCCAGTGCATCCCGCGCGGAGCCAGCGGATCCCACCGCAGCGTCCAGCCGATCTCCTCGATCAGTCGGTCCGCCTTGCGATGATTGCACCGGGTGCAGGACGCGACACAGTTCTCCCACGCGTGGGCACCGCCGCGGCTCCGCGGCACCACGTGGTCGATGGTGTCGGCCGACGCGCCGCAGTAGGCACACAGGTAGTTGTCCCTGCGCATCAGCGCGGCCCTGGTCAGCGGGACGCGGTTGCGGTGCGGGATCCGGACGTACCTGCGGAGCCTGATGACCGACGGGACGGCGAGCTTCACCGAGGCCGAATGCAGCACCAGCCCGGAGACCTCGTCGTGCAGGATCTCCGCCTTCTCGGCCAGGACGAGGCCCACGGCCCGATGCAGGCCAACGGTGGTCAGGGGCTCATATGTGATGTTGAGCAGCAATACCCTGCGCAATGCCACCTCCCAGGCTGGGCCGCCCGCTGGCTGCCGGGGCACCCGTGACCAGTGTGACCGCACGACCCCCCAACCGCCAACACCAAATTGCCGCCTAGTGACCTTCGAGACCGCGAACAGACCGTGAATTCCCGATGATGCCGCAGCTAGAGGCGATCCGGTCCCGGCGTGTCGCAGCCTTAAATACCCACGCAGAAGCAAGCCACCGGGTTACCCCCTGCGGAAGCCAGATCGGCTGCCACGGGGAAGTACGCTGGGTGCCGTTATGGACAGCGCAGCGCAGCAGCAGACCGCCGGGCCAGAGCAGAGCTTCTATGAGGCCGTCGGCGGCGAGGAAACCTTTACCCGCCTGGTCCGCCGGTTCTATGCCGAGGTCGAGGCCGATCCGCTGCTGCGACCGGTCTATCCGAGCAAGGACCTGGGACCCGCGGAGGAGCACCTGCGGCTCTTCCTGATCCAGTACTGGGGCGGCCCCGGTACGTACAGCGAGCAGCGCGGTCACCCGAGGCTGCGGATGAGGCACGTCCATTTTTCGATCGGAGAAGCCGAGCGCGACGCCTGGCTCCGGCACATGCGAACCGCGCTTGACGAGCTCGCGCTCGACCCGGCGCGCGACGAGGAGCTGTGGCGCTACCTGGAGATGGCTGCCCACAGCCTGGTGAATCGAGCCCCGCAGGGCGGCCCGGAACCAGGCCGCAACCGGAGCGACCTGGGGATCTCCCCAGCCTGAGCGGCCGCTGCCGACGACACGATCGCCTGGCCGGTCCCCCGCCAAACAGGCCGGCGATGACGCCGATCAGCCACGCGTCGTGTTCATGGGAGTCGCCTTTCGCGGATTGCCTGGGGGCGCTCCCGGTGGCGATTACCTCAGTCGCGCGATCGTGGACGGCAGGGAAGCACCCACTGCGGATACTGCGTTCATGGGACTCATCTCCTGCCGATGGATCACGATCGCCAAGAAATTGGCACCCCGGTGACGCGGCGTGCGATTGGCATCATGTCGGCTGCCGTGTCGCTGTCGAACGCGCCGACCGTTACACCCTCGTTTGTGCTAGGTCCCTAATTTCCCCAATAACACTGGACCTCCAGATCCTCGGCGCCGACGTCGCCGGCCAGTGCCTGCGACGAGGGCTCGTCGACGAGATCGGGGTGCAAGTCCTGCCGGTCCTGCTCGGCGACGGCATCCGCTTCTCCGCCCCGGGCCTCGCCAGGGTAGACCTGGAACCGGTCAGCAGCACGCCGGCGGACGGCATTACTATCCTGCGGTTCCGCGTCCGCAAGTAGTCCCGGCTTACCTGGCCCGGCGAGCCAGGAGGCTAGTGCCCGGTTCAGCCGCCCTCGCCACCTCATCAATGCTTAATTCCCACCATTAGCAATAGATGAATGCAGCCGCGAATTGCGCAGCTTGGCAAAGTTCAGGTCGCGCTATTACCGATTTGCGTTCACAGCTGGCAGAGCCCGGGTAGCATCTCGCCGGCGCGTAATGCGCGCTGGAATGGCTTTCTATTCGGTCAGAGGTTTCGAATTTCGTCGCCCGAAGGAGCATCATGCCAGCAGCGAGTCATAACGGCGAGCCGAGGGACGCCAACCTCGCGTTCCGGACGCCGGTGCTGTGCAAGCCCGCAGTGGCGGTCCCCGAATACGTCATCACTCAGGCGGAGACGCTGGCGGTCGCCGAACGGCTGCATGCCAGCCATCCCCAGCTGCGCCTGGTGCTGCGGCTGATCGAGAATACCGGAGTCGCAAAGAGACACCTGATCCGGCCGATCGACGAGACCCTCGCTCACACCGGCTTCGGTCACCGCAATCGGGTGTTCGAGGCAGAAGCCAAGAAACGCATTCCCGCCGTCGTCGGCGACGCCCTGGCGAATGCACGACTCACCACTAATGACATCGGCGCCATCGTGCTGGTCTCGTGCACGGGGTTCATGATGCCGTCGCTGACGGCGTGGATGATCAACGAGCTCGGGTTCCGCACGGACACGGTGCAGCTGCCGATCGCGCAGCTCGGCTGCGCCGCCGGGACGGCGGCGATCAACCGCGCGTCCGACTTCTGCCGCGCCAGGCCAGGAGGCCATGCTCTGATCGTCGCGTGTGAGTTCTGCTCGCTGTGCTACCAGCCGGACGACCTGGACGTGGGCAGCCTGCTTTCCAACGGCCTGTTCGGCGACGCAGTGGCCGCGGCGGTGATACGCGGCGACGGCCAGGGCACAGGGGTACAGCTGGAGGCGCAGGCATCGCATGTCATTCCGGGCACGGACACCTGGATCTCCTACGAGGTCAAGGAAACGGGTTTCCATTTCCGGCTGAACAAGGGCGTGCCCGGCACGATGCAGCAGGTGATGCCCGAGCTGGCCCAGTTCGTCCGTAGCCAGGGACACGACCTGGCCCATCTGGACTTCCACGTCATCCACACCGGCGGGCCGCGTGTGCTGGACGCACTGCGTTCGCATGGCGGCGTGCCGCCTGACGCGCTGGGCGACAGCTGGGAGACTCTGACGAACTGCGGCAACATCGCCTCGGCGGCTGTCTTCGACGTGCTCCGCAGAGTCGCGGAGAAATCTCCGGCCGATGCGGCGACAGGCATCATCGCGGGATTCGGCCCGGGGATCACGATGGAGCTCGCGCTCGGCACCTGGGTGACCGAACCTGCGGACGAACTGGCAGGCCCGGAGCGAAAGGATGCGCTCGTCCATGGCGTTCGGTAGATCATTCGAGGAATTCGAGGTCGGTGCCGTGTACCGGCACTGGCCAGGCAAAACGGTGACTGAGTACGACCACCACCTGTTCTGCTTGCTGACGATGGCCCGCCATCCCTTGCATATCGACGCGCATTACGCCAAGACCGCGACCCGGTACCAGCAGCCGCTAGTCATCGGCAGTTACGTGTTCTCACTCCTGCTCGGGCTCTCAGAGGCCGACGTCGCCGGCCAGGCGATTACCCACAAGGGCTTCGAGCGGATCGACCATCACGCGCCGGTGCTGCACGGGGACACGCTCTACGCCGCGAGCGAGGTCCTCGCCAAATCGCCCGTTCCACGGCCGGCCGGAGCGCGGGCTCGTGGAGATCGAGACTCGCGGCCAGAACCAGGATGGCACGCTGATCATGACCTTCACCCGGAAGCTAGTCGTGCCGGCCAGCCCGGCCGGCGGCCTGCCGACTCCGGCCGCGGACGGTGCCGCCGCGAGCCGGTAACGGCCTGCTATCCGTAGCATCGCGGTCATGAGTGTCTCAACGCTGAAGGTCCTGGTGACCGGTGGGACGAGCGGCCTGGGCCTGGCGATGGCCTCTGCCCTGGCCGCAGCGGGAGCGAAGGTAGCGCTGACCGGCCGGTCCGCCGCGCGCGCGGATGCGGCGGCCGCCGAGCTGCCGGGGGCTGCTGGCATCGAGCTGGACGTGCGGGACGAGTCGTCGGTGGCCCGGGCGGTTGACCAGGCGTGGTCGCGGCTCGGCGGTATCGACATGCTGGTGAACAACGCGGGAATCGGCATGCGCACGGTCAACCCGCGCTTCATGGCGCACCCGCAGGGCTTCTGGGAAGTGCCGACCGGCGGTTTTCGCGCGGTGATCGAGACCAACCTGACCGGCTACTTCCTCGTGGCGCGCGAGATCACGCCGAGGCTGCTGGCCGCCGGCGGCGGCCGCATCGTCAACATCTCGGTGAACCAGTCGACCATGCACCGGGCCGGGTTCGTCCCCTACGGGCCGTCACGGGCCGGCAGCGAGGCGCTGTCCCGGGTCATGGCCGCCGATCTGCGCGACACTGGTGTCACCGTCAACCTGCTGCTGCCCGGGGGCGCGACCGCCACGGGGATGCTGCCGGACGTGGTGCCCGAGGGGCGGGAGCTCCTCGATCCGGCCGTGATGGGCCCGCCAGTCGTCTGGCTGGCGTCCGACCAGGCGGCAGGCCTGCATGACGAGCGCATCATCGCGGTGGAGTTCGAGCGCTGGCTGCGCGACCGAAACGCCGGATCATGAGACGGACCGACACCCCGCGACGCGATCTGCCTGGCTGGCCCGGCGGTGTTGTCCGGGCCGGGCCAGCGCTCGGGCTGGCCCGGTCGCCAATCGCGCCTGACTAGCCGAAGACCCGCTCTGGCGTGATCAGTACCGCGGCTCGCCGGTCCGCCGCCATCACCCGGTCGAACTCGTCGAAGTCATCGTGCGTTCCGCCGGCCGCCGTGAAGATCTCGCGCAGCAGCAGCCTGAGCCGCTCCGGCCCGATCCCGTCCATCGGATCGTCGGGTCCCGCGATCTCGACCGGTCCTTCGACGCCCGCCCACCGCCACCCGCCCCGGAGCACCGCCGACGTCCGCGGCCTGGCGCGCAGGTGAGCCAGCTTGCGGGCTTTCCCGTGAATGACGACCGCGACGACCCTGGCTCCGGTGATCGGATGGTCGATCACCCCGGCGTTGACCACTGACGGCCGCATACGACCGTCCGGGCCGATCACCGTCATCACGACCAAGCCGTGATCTGCTGGCACCAGCGCCTCGAAGTCGGCGAGATCGGCCATCCTGGCCCTCCTTGGTCACTCGTCCCGTCGCTCGGCCGGTCCGGCGGCGGTCCTACATCTGCACGCGCTTGCTCGACGGGTCATACAGCGGCCGCAGCGACGTCCTGGCCGGGATGATCGCGTCACCGATCTGTACCGTCCACTCGCCAGCGTCGAGATATTTCTGATCGATCGGCTCGTCCGCGTCGATCATCGCCAGGCCGACCGCGCCGCCGAGGGTGAATCCGTAGGAAGCAGAACGGATATACCCAGCCGGGCGGCCGTTACGGCAGACGACTTCGGCATGGAACAGCTGCGGCTCGGGATCGGTCAGCAGCACCTGGACGAGCCTGCGGGTCAGCGGGCCCTTCGCCTTCTGGCCCAGTACCGCGTCGCGGCCGATGAACCCGCCCGGCTTGTCCAGGGCCACGGCGAAGCCGAGGCCGGCCTCCAGCACCGTGTCGGTGTTGTCGATATCGTGCCCGTAGTCCCGGTAGCCCTTTTCCATTCGCAGGCTGGCCAGCGCCTTGAGGCCCGCGTGGCGCAGCCCGAGCGGCTCGCCGGCGGCGACCAGCCGGTCGTAGACCGCCGCTGCCTGCTCGGCCGGGATGTGCAGCTCATAGCCAAGCTCGCCCAGGTACGTGATCCTGATGCAGAGCACCCTGGCGAAGCCGATGTCGATGTACCGCGCGGCGCGGAATCGCAGCGCCTCGTTCGACATGTCCGCGCTGGTCACCGCGGCCATCAGATCGCGGGACAGCGGGCCCTGGACGTTGATCTGCGCATAGCCCGAGGTGACGTCGGTGACGAAGGCGTGCGCGTCACCGAAATGACGGCGCATCCAGGTTTCCGCGTGCCGGTGCGCGGTGTCGGAGGCGACCACGAAGAACTGCTCATCGTCCAGCCTGGTGACGGTCAGGTCCGCCTCGAGCGTGCCGCGCTCGTTCAGCCACTGGGTGTAGGTGATCCGGCCCGGCTCGGCCGCGACCTGGTTGGCCGAGATCCGCTCCAGCTCGCGGGCCGCGTCCCGGCCCTGGACCAGGAACTTCGCCATGAACGACATGTCCATCACGATCACGCCGTTCCTGGTGGCCTGGTGCTCGGCCGCCCAGTAGCCGAACCAGGTCGGGCGCCCCCAGGTGAGCTCGCCGACCTCCGGCTCGACGCCTTCTGGCGCGTACCAGTCGGCACCCTCCCACCCGCTGACATCGCGGAAGCAGGCCCGCTGCGCGGCCAGCCGGCTGTGGATCGGCGACAGCCTGGCCCCGCGCGCGGTCTTCGTGGGCCGATGCGGGTAATGCGTCGCGTAGACCAGGCCGAGCGACTCGACGGTCCTGGTCGCCCGGTACTCGGGGTTGGCCTGGTATGGGTGCAGCCGGTCGATGTTCATGGCCGTGATGTCGGCGTCGGGGCTGCCGTCGACGATCCATTGTGCGATGGTCCGGCCGATCCCGCCGCCAGTCAGGATTCCGATCGAGTTCAGCCCGGCCGCGACGAAGTAATTCCGGAGCTCGGGAGCCTCTCCGATGATCGGCTGCAAGTCGGGGGTGAAGCTTTCCGGGCCGCAGAAGAATTTCCTGATCCCGATCTGCTCGGTGATCGGAACCCTGGCCATGGTGGTCTCCAGGTACGGGCCCATCCGGTCCCAGTCCGGCGGCAGCTCGCCGAAGGAGAAGTCGGCCGGGATGCCGTCGACCCGCCAGGGCGCGCAGACCGGCTCGAACATGCCCAGCATCAGGCCGCCGCCCTCCTCGCGGTAGTAGCCGTACGATGCCGGGTCCTCCAGCACCGGCCACGAGCTGTCCACCTCGGCGATCGGCTCGGTCAGCAGGTAGTAATGCTCCGCGGCCTGGAGCGGGATCGAGACCCCCGCGAGCTCGCCAAGCTGGCGGGCCCACATTCCCGCGCAGTTGACGACGTACTCGGCCTCGATGTCGCCCTGGCCGGTCCGCACCCCGGTCACGGTGCCGCGCTCGCGCGTAAAGCCGGTCACGGGCACGCCCTCGATGATCGTGACGCCGCGCATCCGTGCTCCCCTGGCCAGCGACATCGTCACGTCGACCGGGTTCACCCGGCCGTCGTCCGGGATGTAGAACCCGGCCAGCACGTCGTCGGTCCTGGCCAGCGGCCACATCTCGGCGACCTCGCGGGGCGAGATCTCGTGCACCTCGACGCCGCAGTGCCGGTTGAAGGCGGCCACCCGCCGGTATTCCTCCAGGCGCCCCGGCTCGATCGCCAGCTCGATCAGGCCGCACTGCTTCAGGCCGGTAGCCAGGCCCGTCTCGGCTTCCAGCCGCTTGTACAAGTCGCGGGTGTACTGGCGCAGCTCGGTTGAGGTCTGGGACGTGGAGCCGAACGTCGCCATCAGGCCGGCCGCATGCCAGGTCGTTCCCGAGGTCAGCCGGTCGCGCTCGAGCAGCAGGACGTCCTTCATGCCCAGCTGCGCGAGGTGATACGCGACCGAGGTGCCGATGATCCCGCCGCCCACCACGACCGCCTGGACGCGGTCAGGCAGCTTGCGCGCGAGGCGCTCCGGCTGGCCGGAGCCGGCTCGCTCGGTACCTGCTATGGTCGCTTCCGTGCACGGTCATGTGTCGGCTACCCCGAGGTTATGTGGCGATGGAGTCGATGGATGAGCCTCGTCAGCTAGGCCGGAACGGAGCTGCGGCCGGCCTGGAGGGAACTAGCGGGTCACGGCCGTCAGCCGCGGGTCAGCTTGCGGTAGGTCACCCGGTGCGGCCGGGCCGCCTCGGCGCCCAGACGCTCGATCTTGTTCTTCTCGTAGGACTCGAAGTTGCCCTCGAACCAGAACCAGCTCGACCCGCCTTCCCACGCCAGGATGTGGGTGGCGATCCGGTCCAGGAACCACCGGTCGTGACTGGTGATCACCGCGCAGCCCGGGAACTCGAGCAGCGCGTTCTCCAGCGACGAGAGCGTCTCCACGTCCAGGTCGTTCGTCGGCTCGTCGAGCAGCAGCAGGTTGCCGCCCTGCTTCAGGGTGAGCGCGAGGTTGACCCGGTTGCGCTCGCCGCCGCTCATGACGCCAGCCAGCTTCTGCTGGTCGCCGCCCTTGAATCCGAATGCGGCGACATAGGCCCGGCTCGGGATCTCCGACTTGCCTGCCCTGATGTAGGACTCGCCGTCGGAAATGACTTCCCAGACGTTCTTGTCGGGGTCGATCCGGCCGCGGGCCTGATCGACATAGGCGATCTTCACGGTCTCACCGACCTTGATCGACCCGCTGTCCGGCTCTTCCTCCCCCACGATCATCTTGAACAGGGTGGTCTTGCCGACGCCGTTGGGACCGATGACGCCGACGATGCCGTTCGGCGGCAGGCTGAAGCTGAGATCCTCGATCAGCATCCGGTCGTCGAAGCCCTTGGACAGCTTGTCCACCTCGACGACCAGGCTGCCGAGCCGCGGGCCCGGCGGGATCTGGATCTCCTCGAAGTCGAGCTTCTTGTTCTGGTCGGCCTCGGCCGCCATCTCCTCGTATCGCTGCAGCCTGGACCGGCTCTTGGCCTGGCGGGCGCGCGGACTTGACCGCACCCACTCGAGCTCTTCCTCGAGCCGCTTGCGCCGCTTGACGTCCTTCTGGCCCTCGACCTTGATCCGGGCAGCCTTAGTCTCCAGGTAGGTTGAGTAGTTCCCCTCGTAGGGGTAGGCCCGGCCACGGTCGAGCTCCAGGATCCACCCGGCCACGTTGTCCAGGAAGTACCTGTCGTGGGTAACCGCGACGACGGTACCGGGATACTTCTCCAGGTGCTGCTCGAGCCACAGCACGCTTTCGGCGTCGAGATGGTTGGTCGGCTCGTCGAGCAGCAGCAGGTCGGGCTGGGCCAGAAGCAGCTTGCAGAGCGCGACCCTGCGCTTCTCACCGCCGGACAGCACGCTCACATCGGCATCGGGCGGCGGGCACCGCAGAGCGTCCATAGCCTGCTCGAGCTGGCTTTCCAGATCCCAGGCGTTCCTGTGGTCGAGCTGCTCCTGGAGCCTGCCCATCTCCTCGAGCAGCTCGTCGGAGTAGTCGGTCGCCATCTGCTCGGCGATCTGGTTGTACCTGTCCAGCAGCGCCTTGGTCTCGGCCACGCCTTCCTCGACATTGCCGAGCACGGTCTTGGCCTCGTCCAGCTTACGGTTCCTGGTCGAGGATCCCGACCGAGAAACCCGGCATGAGCCGTGCCTCGCCGTTGGACGGCTGCTCGACGCCAGCCATCATCCGCAGCAGCGTCGACTTGCCGGTGCCGTTCGGTCCCAACACGCCGATCTTCGCGCCGGGCAGGAAGGCGAGCGTTACGTTGTCGAGGATGACCTTGTCGCCGTGCGCCTTGCGCACAGCATGCATCTGATAGATGAACTCGGGCATGTCATAAGGGTAGGGGCAGCTGCCATGCACTTCGCACGACGGCAGGAATCCGCCCGCACGGTCGGTCCTGCCCGGCGGCCCGATGGCGGGCACTGCCCGGCAAGCCAGCCGCAGAACTAGCCTGGCCATCAGCCGGGATGGTCGCCGACCGGGCCTCGTGCAGTGCGGCTGACCTGCCGGGACGGCGAGCGCTTGAGCCAGGTCAGAAGTCGGCCAGGCCGGCCGTCCGCTAGAAGGAGACGGCCGCGGCCTCCTGCGCCGTGTCCCGCTCGCTGATCGCCGACTCGTCGAAGAAGCTGGGCTCCGGCTCGGCCGACCCTGAGCCGGCCAGGTCCGGGTCGGCCGCGCCGCCATGGCCGGACCCGGCGCCCGAGCCGGACGCCGCCCCGTCCGCGAGCCCGTGCCCGTCGCTCAGGCCGACGGCCGCCTGGCCACCAGCAGCCTGGCCACCGGCCGCCTGGCCATCAGCGGCCTGGCCGTTCGGGGCCGCACCGGATGCCGCGAACTCCGACGCGGTCATGCCCGTTGCGGGCCTGACCCGCTGGAAGCCCGCCACCCCTTGGGACAGGTCGTGCCCGACCGAGTTAGCATCCACCTCGACCGAGATCCGCGGAACGCCCTCCTTGTCCGCATAGGGCCGCACCGAGAGCCTGCCCTTGATCACGACGGGGTCGCCCTTGCGGACGCAGATAGCTACGTTGGTGCCCAGCTTGCGCCAGCAGATCACCGTGACGTAGCTCGTGTTCCCGTCGACCCACTCGCCGGTGACCCGGTCCTGCCTGCGCGGCGTCCACGCGACTCGCATCGACACGTTCGACACGCCTGGCTTGACTTGCCTGGTGACCGGCTGAGTAGCCACGTACCCGGTCAGGCTGATCTGAGCCTCATTCAGCATCGCGATCCTCCACAGCTGTGCGGCAGCAGCGCGCCTCTCGCGCAGGGACTGCCGCGCCGGCGGCCTGCGCCGCCCGGCTTACCTGCACCTAAGATCGCGGCAGTACCGGCTCGCCGCGAGTGTGCGGGGCGAGGCTGTGGATAACTCGGCCGGCCGGCGGGCACCTGTGGATCATCGAGCCCGGCGCGGGACCAGCTGTGAGATCATGGCCGCGCGCTGGCACGGTCGCGGACGGTCAGCCGGCCGGAGCAGGCCCGGCATCGCCCGACGCGATCCTGACTTCCTCGACGTAGCGGCTGAACTCGGACAGTTCCTGCTCGGCAGGCACGATCACCATCTCGTCCGCCACGCCTGCTATCCGGTCCCTCATTTCAGCCGTGACCTGCGTGTTCTCGTGCTCCGCTGTCGACGCGACCAGCCGCATGCAGACCGACGCCGTCGCGGCGCCCAGGCCGAGCGCTGCTACCGCTGCCGCTCCGATCCACGGCAGCGCACCGGTGTCGCTCAGCAGCCGGGGTACTCCGGCGTCCGCGTGGAAGACACCGAAGACGACCACCAGCACCAGCCAGACGATCGCGACCGCCGCGGTACCCAGCAGCAGTCCCTGCCACAGGCCCGCCATTCGCCACCACCAGACGACGCTGTCCTCAGCCGGAAGCGCCTCGCCGATGGCCGATCCGACCGCGGCTGGGATTTCGTCGCCCCTGGACCGGACGGCCGTCCTGACGGTCTGCGACCACGGCTTGGGCAGCTCGTCGGCGAGCTCGCCACCCAGGTCCGTCAGCGCGTTGTCGACCTCGGCCTGCTGCGCTCCGGCCGGCCCCGCAGTCACCGACCGCAAGTCGTTCCAGAGCATGCCGAGACGGACCTTGCGAATCGGGTCGCGGCCGCTCAGGCGCTGGACGAACCACGCCACCGGCCAGCCGACGAAGTCGATCGCTCGCAGTTCGCGCGCGCTCCGCAGGGCGTCGCTGATCGCCGAGACCCCGGCGGCGGCCGCGAGACGGTCCGCGAGACGGGTCTTGCTGGCGGCCGGCACGCCGCTGGCCGGAACACCGCCGGCCGGAACACCTGCGTCACCGGCATAGGGCTTGAACCGGGAGGTGACGCCGTCCAGGTCCGCCGAGATCCTGGTCGCCGCGGCGCGCCGGGCGGCCACTCCGTCGCCCAGCAGCTGGCGAAGCTCGGCCAGGCCGGCTCCGCTGACTGCCGACGTCACCAGGATCGGCACTTCGTGCAGGTCCTCGGAGTCCAGCAACCTGCGCAAGTCAGCCACGCAATCGTCGACCTGCGCCGAATCGAGCAGGTCGCACTGGTTCAGCACGACCGCAAGGACATCGGAATGGCCGGCCATCGGGACCAGGAACCGCCGGTGCACGGCCGCGTCCGCATACTTCTGCGGGTCGAGTACCCAGACCATCACGTCGGCCATGCTGACCAGCTGGTCGACCAGCTCGCCCGCATGGGTCATGACGGAGTCATGGTCGGGCAGGTCGAGCAGGACGAGCCCGGCGAGATCGTCCTCGCCGCTGTCGAGCGCGCTGGCGCGCAAATACCGGTACCTGGCCGGAACGTCCAGCCAGTCGAGGATCGGGCCCGAGGCCGCCTCGCCCCACACACAGGCGTGCGCATCCTTCGTCACCGGCCTGGTCACGCCGACGGTGGACAGGTCAGCGCCGGCTAGCCGGTTGAACAGCGACGACTTTCCGCTGCCGGTACCGCCGGCCAGGACGACCACCGTGTGGCTGGACGAGAGCCGCATCCGCTCGCCGGCCCGGGCGAGCACCTCCTCGGCATCGGCGAGCAACTTCTTGCTGAAGGCGTTCCGGCCGCTCCTGGCCGAGCCGATCTGGATCAGCCTCGCCAGTGCCACGAGCCGCGCTGACAGGCCGGCGGTGACCTGCTGTTCGGTCGGCGCCGGCGGAGCGCGGAACGGCAGATCCGTCGCGGCCGGATCCGCCAGTGCCTGATCCGCGGCTGGCAGCCCGCCGACCGGCCGTTCAGCCGGCGGGAGGCCGGCGGCCTGGCGCTCAGCCGGCGGTCGCTCGGCTGGCGGTCGCTCGGCTGGCGGTATCAGGCCGGACGCCAGCTGAGCACCGCGACGCTGGCTCGCGGGGACGCGGGTGGCCAGCCGGGCTGGCCTCTTCCTGGCCGGCTTAGCCGTACCCGGAGCGCTGGTTCCGGCCGCGGGGGCCGCTGACCCGGCCGGCTCGGCCGCCGGGGGCCTGGCCGCCCGGCCCGCCGCCGGCCCGGCCGGCCCGATCCCAGCCGACGCGGCCCAGCCGGCCCAGCCCCAGCAGGCTCGGTGCCAGCACGCACAGCCCCAGCAGGCTCCCCGCCAGCACGCACAGCCCCAGCAGGCTCCCAGCCAGCAGGCTCCGTGCTAGCAGGCTCCGTCCAAGAAGGCCCAGTCTCAACCCGGCCAGCCCCAGCCGACCCAGAGCCAGCCGGACCAGAGCCAGCCGGACCAGAGCCAGCCGGACCTGTTCCTGCCGCGCCATCCCCAGCCGGCTCGGACCCTGCCGTGGCGGCTTCGGCCGGCGCAGGCGCGGCCGTCTCCTCGGCGTGGGACCGCACCCGGACCCGGCTCTCGCGGTCGGCCGTAGCCTGCCGTCGTGCACTCATCGCGCGGACTCCAACAAATAGCTGGCCTGGTAAAGGTCGGTCGGCGCGGCCTCGTCCGGGGCACCAACGGCCGCGATCAGCGCCGTGAACCGCAGTGCTTCTTCCGAGAACAGCAGGCCGATCCGTTCGTGCAGATCCTGCCGGGCCTGGCCCCCGATGTCGCGCATCAGGCCGGCCCCGAAGAGCGAGGTCAGCAGCCGCTGCGGGACCGCGCTCGCACCCTCGCTGACGATGACATCCCCCGCGCCGTAGCCGAGCACCCCGATCGTCAGGACCAGGGCCAGCGACTCGGCATCGAACGAGGCGATCCGGGCGATCGAGCGCCTGGTGACGTTCTCGGTCTGCACCAGGTGCAGCAGGTGGTCCTGCCAGGCCGCGACGGCTTGAGCGATCCGCCGCGCCAGGTCAGCTGAGGACCGGCTCAGCGCGTCGACGCCGCCGACGGGCAGGCTAGCGGCCAGGTCGCGTTGCGCGCCAGGGAAACCCCATCGGAGCTCGCCCTCCCACTTCCGCAGCGTCGCATACTCGGGCCCAGGTGGCACCTGCTGCGCCTGCGTCGCCTGGCGTGCCTCGGCCAGCAGCCCGGTGCCGGCCGGGCTAGCCTGCCAGCGCTCCATGGCGTCCTCGGCGGCCCGGTCGGCTAGTGACGTCGTCAGGGCCTCGACGCTGAGCCTCAGCGCCGCCTTGAGCGCCTGCGCCCTGGCCGGCATCGCGGCGTGCCGCTTCGATCGCTGCGCGGGGCGCCTTCCCTTGCGCACCTCCAGCGAACTCATCAGGTCGCCGGTGCCGGCGAAGTCCTGCCACCTGGCCAGTACCTCGCCGCGGAGCAGCGAACCGCTCCTGATCGCCTCGTCGTGCTCGGCGAGCGCCGCCGAGTAGGCCGCGTCGGCGGCCGACCGGAGCTCGGCCCCGAGCGCCAGCTGCGTTTCCGCGTGCTGCGCCAGGGCCGGCATCCTGGCCTCGAACGAGTCCAGCACTCCTGACATCGTCTGGGTCAGGATCGCGATCCGCCGCTCGTCGCGGTGCGACGTCTCCTCCAGCCAGGATCTGACCGGCGCGGACACCTCGGCGGGCAGCTGAGCGTCGGTCACGATGGTTTCCGGGATGACGAAGCGCTGAATCTCGCCGAGCCCGTTCGCGTCGAGCATCGCCTCGAAATGCTCGCTGAGCTGCTTCCCGGCCGCTGGCGGAACCCTGGACAGGACGACGCCGAGCGACGCTCCCCGGTCCCGCGCGTCCTTCAGCAGCTCCCAGACCACCGCGTCCGCGTACCGGCGGGCCGTGGTCACGAATAGCCACAGGTCGGAGGCGTCCAGGAACTGGCGCGCGAACTGCCGGTGCGCCGCGACGACGGAGTCGATGTCAGGCGTGTCGAGCAGGGCGATCCCGCGCGGTATGTCCTCGCTGGTCGCCAGCACGAGCAGGCCATCCCGGCCGGGTCTGGCCAGACCCTCCTGCCGCACTCTCGGCAGGGTGGGCAGGAAGACATTCTCGGCGAACCACCCGGCATCCTCAGGGTGGCAGGCGAGCACGGGACTGTTCGTCGTCGGCCGGCGAACGCCGGTCGCGCTCACCTGGTTGCCGACGATGCTGTTCAGCAGCGTTGACTTGCCAGCGCCGGTCGAGCCGACCATGGCGATCAGGATCGGCGCGCCGGACTGGCGCAGGCGCGGGAGCAGATAATCGTCGATCTGGCTGATCAGCTGCTGGCGTTCGGCCCTGGCCGCCTCGATGCCGGGGAAGTCAAGCAGCAGCTGCGTCCGGCCGACGGCGCCGCGGACCTCGAGCAGAGCCGATTCCAGCTTGCGCGCGTCGATCCTGACATGCGGCTCGGCCTGTCCGGCCGCGTGGGCAGGGATATGCGGCGCGGCAGCACCGGCGGTGCGGGCCGGGACCTGCGCCTCGGCAGCGTCGGCCGCAGCGGCCGCGTGGGCCGGATCGCGGCGGGCATGAGCGGGCGGCCGCGCGGGCACCCGCGCAGCATCGTCGGCGCCCCAGGGCACCGATGCGGGAGCCACTCCCTGTCCCTCTTTCATGCCCACGGGCCTCCGCTATCCAGCTGCTGCTCGAAGCACCCATCCAACCAGGTCACCGGCCACTCCAGCCATGACATGTCAGATGCCATCACTACCGCAAACAACGCTCCATGGGTAATTGTGCGCCGCCACCGCAGGGTACCGCCGGCATTGACCTAAACGAGCCGCCACGCGATTCGGGAGCTGCCGGAATCTAGTGCTGGGACTCGGCGATTGAGTCGGATTTCGGGGATTTCAGGGATTTCAGGGATTTCACGAATTTCACGATGTTCGCTGACGCTGCTGGGCATTACCGGCACGGCCGCCACGGCTGGAGCCCCGGTGCTCAGATTCCATCGCCGCCGCCTGCCCGGCGAGCGCCAGGAGCGCCTGGCAGGCAGCGGCCGCGACGACCGCACCGCCTTTCTCGCCGACGTTAGTCAGCGCCGGCAACCCGCTGCCCCTGAGCGCCTTCTTCGCCTCCACCGCGGCCAGGAAGCCGGCCGGCATCCCGATGATCAGCGCGGGCTGGACGTTCCTCGACAAGATCTCGTAGATCGCAACCGGCTCGCTGCCCACGACCCAGACGGCTCCAGGCCCGGCGTCGCCGTAGGCAAGCCGGATCGCGGCCGCGGCCATCGCGATGCCCGCTGTCCGTGCCAGCCGCTCCGTCAAAGACTCACCGACCTTGCAGATCGCCGCACCGGCGGCAAGCCCGGCAGCGACCATCGGCCCGTCGGCGACCACCGCTGCTCCCGCCGCGAGCGCGCCGACCGCCGTTTCCAGCCACGGCTCAGAACAGACAAGATCATTCGCGTAACCAAGGTCGGCGCTAGTGCCGATGATCTGCTCGGTCACCGTCCGCGTCAGCGGAGGCAGTCCGGCGAGGTCGAGGCGAGACCGCAGCGCCAGGAGCTCAGCGTCCCGCGCATCGTCAACGGCCTTCCCATCAGGCCTGTGCACCGCGTCCTGCCAGGTCACGTCCCCTCGCATCCGTGTCATTGTCCGGTCACCATCAGCGGTACGACCCGCGGTCCTGGCGATCTGCCCTCCGCCGGCGCCGGGCCGGCCCGGTAGCGCAGCGCAACGGATCCGACACGTTCAGTCGGCACCTCAGCATGGCACAGCGCTCCCGGACCCGCGGCGCATCTGCCCGCCAGATGCGGTCACATCCGCGATCATCCTGGTCCCTGCCGAGACGGCCGGGCCGCGGCTGGCTTGGGTCTGGGCAACCAGATCCTGCCCTGCGGCTACACTGACGTGGCATCTGCGGTCATCAGACCGCCCGCAGGTGCAAAAGTCATTTTCGGGCACGATCCTGCGAACTGGTTCGTTCGATATAGATGTCAACAGGCCGGGCAGGATCTGCGGCCGGTTTCAGGATGCGAGCGCACGCGAGGAGCGTTCATTGGCGGACGGGAGCCCGTCCCGGGTACTGGTGACCGGCGGAGCCGGCTTCATCGGCCGGCGCGTCCTCCGCGCGTTGCTCGAGCAGGGTCACGAGGTCACCACGGCCGACAAGCGCGCGTGTTCCGACCAGCGGGTCCGCTCGGTGGTCGGCAACCTGTGCGATCCGGCGGTCATCGCCGACGCCGTCAGCCCGCAGACCGATGTCATCATCCACCTGGCCGCGGTCACCTCGGTGCTCCGCTCGACGCAGGACCCGGCCGGGACCTTCAAGCTGAACGTGGAAGCAACAGCCGGCCTGCTCGAGCGGGCCAGGCAGCGCGATGTCCGGACGTTCCTGCTGGCCTCAACCAACGCGGTGGCCGGTGACGTCGGCACCGCCACGATCACCGAGCGGTGCCCGCTCAGCCCGCTGACGCCGTACGGCGCCACAAAGGCGGCGGCGGAGATGCTGCTGGCCGGCTACGTGAGCAGCTATGGCCTGCACGGGGCCGCGCTGCGTTTTTCTAGCGTCTACGGCCCTGGCATGGAGGCCAAGGACAGCTTCGTCCCGCGGCTGATGCGAGCGGCCAGGGACGGCAGGGGCGTGCAGGTCTACGGCGATGGCACGAGCCGTCGGGACCTGGTTCATGTCGACGATCTGGTGACCGGCATCTTCGCCGCGTGGCGCGCCGGGCACAATGGACCGCTGATACTCGGCTCAGGTGAGCCGGTGACCGTGAACGAGATCGTGGATGCCGCGCGGTCCGTCACGGGTGCGGAAATCCCGGTCGAGCATGTCCCCGCGAAACCCGGGGAGATGCCGGCAGTCAATATCGATATCTCGGCCGCGAGGTCGCTCGGCTACCACCCGCGCTACGACCTCAAGGCAGGAATCGCCACTGTGTGGCCAGAATTCTCGGAGACAGCCAAGTGACATCACGTCAGAGCCGCGCCACCAGCAGCGAGTTCATCGATCACGAGGCGGTTGATGCCGCGGCCGTCGAGGCGTTCTCCAGCCAGTACGGCGCGCGCGCCACGGCCATGCCGCCCCTGGCGATCGTCATCGCCGCGTATAACGAGGAAGGCGCGATCGGCCCGGTCGTCGAGGCGCTGCCGCCGGTCATCTCAGGGCTCGAGGTCGTCAAGATCGTCGTGTCCGACGGCTCGGCGGACGCAACTGTCAAGGAGGCGGATGCCGCCGGCGCGCTGGTCTGCGACGTGCCGGCGAACCGCGGCCAGGGGGCCGCGCTCAGGCTTGGCTACCGGCTGGCCCGCGAGGGCGGCGCGCGGTACATCGTCACCACCGACGCCGACGGTCAGTACAACCCGGCCGAGATCCCGGCCCTGCTGGCGCCGATCCTGGCCGGCGATGCTGACTTCGTGTCCGGCTCGCGGACCCAGGGCAGCGAGGAGACCAAGGACCCAGTCCGCAAGCTCGGCGTCCGGGTCTTCGCCCTCACGATCAGCGCGCTGACCGGCCAGCGGGTCACCGACCCGTCGTTCGGGCTCCGCGCCATGCGGGCCGAGGTCACGGGCGCGGTTCGGCTCGAGCAGCCTCAGTATCAGGCGGCGGAACTGCTGATCGGCGTCCTCGCCCACGGCTACCGGGTGACCGAGCGGCCAGCGACGATTCACAAGCGCAAGGTCGGCCATAGCAAGAAGGGCCACAACGCGCTCTACGGGCTGTATTTCGCGCGCGTGATCGGTGGTACCTGGATGCGCGAGCGCCGCAGGACCCGCTCAGCCGCCTGAGCCGCCGGGCACGCAGCCCGCCCGGCCACGCAGCCCGCCCGGCACCGGGCCTAGGACCGCTCCTCGTCGTCCTCAGCGACTACGACCGCGATGGGTGACAGGGACTCGGCCTCGATGCCGCCGCCCGGGCCGGGCCCCGCCGCGCCGGCGTTGCCACCCCGGTCGGCGAACAGCACATAGTGGAAGATCATGAACCTGAGCACGAAGGTCACGCAGTTGGCCAGGAAGTAAACCCCGCCCACGATCAGGAAGTGCCTGAACCCGGTCGCCCCGGCCGATGCCGCGATGTGCAGGCCCAGTTTCGTCGCCAGGCCCAGCACGATCCAGGCGCCAGCCGAAACAATCCAGAACGGGATCGTCTCGCGCAGAACGTTCGGCCTGCCCTTGCGCCGCCATGCCCAGCGGCTCATGAGGTAGCTCGTCAGAGCGCCAATCGCCGCCGCCGACACGCCTGAGATACCGCCGGTCAGGTGCATGAGCTCGGTGAAGACAAAAAGCGCGAGCTCGCTCGCGCCCAGCGACACGACCGCGACTACCGCGAACCTGCTGAACTGCCTGCCGAGGCGGGTTCTCAGCCGGTCCCCTATCGCGCCAGGCAGCTTGTCGATGAGGTTTGGCATTGACGTCCTTGCTCGGCGAGGAAATGCAGGTCACGAGACACGTATACAGTACGGGAACCGGCCCGGCCCGAGGTCAGAACGCAACCGAAACGGCGCGCTGACCCGGCCTTCGCCAGCCACGATGCCTGTACCCCGGCACAGGTTATTACCCCGTGTGCGAAGGTTAATGCAATAAGATCGCTGGCCTCGCACGAGCGGGGCATGGCCGCGCACCGGATCCGAGCTGCGGACGGCAGGAGCCTGAATTGAAGATCTTGATACTCGGCGGCGATGGCTATCTCGGCTGGCCGACCGCACTGCACCTGTCCGACGGCGGCCACGACGTGGCCGTGCTCGACAATTTCGCCCGGCGCGGCTACGACTTCGAGATGGGCGTCGACAGCCTCGTGCCGATCGATACGCTCCAGGCCAGGATCCGGGCCTGGCGGGACCTGACCGGCCGCGAGATCGCCTGCTACATCGGCGACCTGACCGACGCGGACTTCACCTCCCACGTCGTGCGGGAGTTCGGCCCGGACACGATCGTGCACTTCGCCGAGCAGCGGGCCGCGCCCTACTCGATGGTGGACCGCAAGCACGCGGTCTACACCCAGGTCAACAACGTCGTCGGCACGATGAACGTGCTCTACGCGATCGCGGAGATCAATCCGGACATCCACCTGGTCAAGCTCGGCACCATGGGCGCCTACGGCGAGCCGAACATCGACATCGAGGAAGGCTGGCTGGAGATCGAGCACAAGGGCCGCAAGGACCGGGTGCTCTTCCCGAAGCGGCCCGGGTCGTTCTACCACCTGTCCAAGGTGCATGACAGCCACAACATCGAGTTCGCCTGCCGGATCTGGGGGATCCGGGCGACCGACCTCAACCAGGGCATCGTCTACGGCCAGCAGACGGCGGAGACAGCCCTGGACGACCGGCTGGCGACCAGGTACGACTACGACGCCGTCTTCGGCACCGTCCTGAACCGGTTCGTCATTCAGTCCGTGCTCGGCCTGCCGCTGACGGTCTACGGGAACGGCAGCCAGGTTCGCGGCATCATCGAGATCAGGGACACCGTCCGCTGCCTCCAGCTGGCCTGCGAGAACCCGGCCGACCGCGGCGAGTTCCGGGTCTTCAACCAGATGACGCAGTCGCTGTCCATCACCCAGATGGCCGAGACGATCGCCAGGGTGAGCCCGGAGAAGGTGTCCATCGAGCATCTGGCCAACCCGCGGGTCGAGGAGGAGGGGCATCACTACAACGTCGTGCACTCTGGCCTGGTCGACCTCGGCCTGGACCCGCACCTGCTATCCGACACGCTGATCGAGTCCCTGTTCGAGATCACCAAGCGCTTCGCCCACCGGGTCAGGCCGGAGGCGATGGTCCCGACCGTCGACTGGCGCCGGTCAGCGAGCCCGCTCGGCTGGTAGCCGGCCCACGCTACCCGGCAATCCTGGTCGGCCTCGTCCAGCTGCCTGCCCTGAGCGCGGCCGTCCAGAGCCGGTTGTGCCGTCCCGCCCAGAACACTTGCAGGGCCGCGCCGGGACTGCCGACCGCTGCGAACGGAGCCGAGCCAAGCCAGCTGGCCGGAAGCGGAGCGGGGCCCTGCCATTCGGCCAGGTTCCACTGCCGCCCGCGCCGGTGCCTGATGTAGGTCAGCCTGTTGCCCGGCCCGCGCCACAGCACGCGCACCGCACCTGCCGCCGTGGCGGGCCAGGGTACCGACCGAACCTGGCCACCCAGGTCTCGCGGCCCGAGCCAGCCGGTCCCCGGCCGGTAGAAGGCCTCCCAGACGTACGAGTTCCCCGAGCCGTGCCAGTACACCTGGATTCCGCCGCCTGGCTGCGCGGTCGCCTGCGGCTGCCCGCCGAGCGGTCCCATTCCGAGGCTGCGCGGCACCGACCACCGGCCGAGCACGCCGCGCGAGATGCTCCACAGGCTCGCGTCGCGCCCTTTCCAGAGCACGGTCGTGGTGCCCGGCGATGACACGACCGGGACCGGATCGGACCCGAGGTCGCCGCCGAGGCCCTGCGGCCCGTACCAGCCGGCGCCCGGCTCATACTGGCCGTGCCACAGGTGGTCGTCGGCTGATCCGCGCCAGAACACGTCGATCACGCCGCCGGGCTGCGCGACCGCCCGCGGCGCCGAGCCGAGCTTCCCCATCATCGACAGCTGGTGCCTGGCGGACAGCTTGCCGTCGGGCCCGTAGGAGTCCACCCACAGGTTCCCGCCCGCCTGCGTGTAGAAGACGTCGACGGCCGAGCCGGTGTAGACGACCGAGGGAACCGACGAGGTGACGGCGCTGGTGCGGACCGGACTGGACCAGCCGGCCCGGGCCGAGTAGCGGTCGAACCAGAGCTGGCTGCCGTGCCGCCGGTAGAAGAGGTCGACGGATCCGTCAGGCAGGGTCACCGCCGAGGTCGCCTGCGAGGTCGCGAACGGTGCCCGCAGGCGCACGTCAAGGAAGTCCTTGTCGATGTTGATGGTGTGCCCGCCGTATCGCAGGGTCACGTTCCCGCTGAACTGGTGGATGCGCTTCAGGTACCACTGGCCGGTGCGCAGGTTCCGGTCGCTCGTGCTCGCCGCGCCGTTCCACAGGGCGTCGTAGATGACGTTCGGCATCGCGAAGATCCTCCGCGCATACTGCCGGGACAGATCAGCGATGCCGGAGTCGGAGCTGCTGTACACGCCCGATGAATACCGGAGCCGGTGCAGCTCGACGGTCCAAGCGGACAGGAACCTCAGCGCCGCAATCCGCACGCCGGGATGGTACGCCTCCATGTCGTAGTAGATCGGTGTCCGGCGGCCGAAGCCCAGCCGTCGTGCCTGCGCGACCGCGTCGCGCGCGGCCGCCAGTCCCTGCCGAACCGGGGCGTGCAGCTCGCCGAAGGCCGCCTGCGGGCCGGCGTACAGCGGGATAAAACGCCAGCCTGCGCGCGCCTCGGCGCGCACCCAGGACTGGCTCAGGTTCGGCTGTGCGCAGGCTCGGTCGGCGCCCCCGATGTAGATGCCGATCGCACGGTAGGGAGACCTGCGCCGCCAGGCGCGCATGGCGCTCCTGCTCGGCGCGGTGCACGCGTCGAAGCCGAGCCCCCGGTAGCTGGCGACCGCGGTCGGCAGTGGCGGCGCTGGCATCGGCTGGCGCATCCGAGGGGACCGGTGCGAGTCGCCCCGCGCCAGGGCCGCCCGTGACGCCGCCCCGTCCAGATGCCCGGCCGTGACGGCCCGGGCCGGGCTCTGCGCGGTGATGACGGGCGGCGGCAGCGACGCGCTGGCCAGAATCCGGTAGATCACGGTCGGATCGGTGCCGAAGGTGGCGGTAATGGTGATGCCGCCGGCCCGGGCGGTGATCTCCCGCGCGACCGGATTCTCCGCCGACCTCCGCGCGGCCCTGGCCGGCCCGGGCTGGATCAGGATCGACTCCGTAGTGCCGAGCAGCCAGCTCGGGCAGAATTCGTCGCCGCGCACCGCCCCCAGGTAGACGGCGTGCTGGTCGAACCGGACACAGCCGCGCGACTGCCTCCGGTCGTCGACGACCGGCCACGACCTGGGCACCAGAAAGGTATAGCCGCGATACCTGACCGCCTTCAGCTGCACTCGCGCGTCGTCGGCCCGTGCCTGACCGGCCCGTGCCTGACCGGCCCGTGCCTGACCGGCCCGCGTCTGACCGGCCGTCTGACCGGCCCGCGTCTGACCGGCCCGCAGGACGCTGGCCCGTACGTGGGCGGCCCGTGCGCTCCTGGCCATGGCCGTGCTTGCGTCGCGCTCTGCGTGCCCGGTCGCAACCTGGCTCCCGCTCAGGGGCATCAGCGCGCAGAGAGCCGCAATAGCGAATCCGTCGCCGACCATGACGAATGACGTCCTCCCCGGTGAAGCCGCGGCCGGAACCGGTAACCGATCCCCCCGTTGGACCTGCGGCTTGAGCGCCATTTATCGCATCGCCATAATCGACATTGCTATTACATTGCTTATGGCCAACGCGCACTTTGCAAATTAGCTATTCCGAGAAAGAGATTAGTAGCTGACGTGTTTCTCGCTAAACCGACGCGCCGCGCGGCGGCCGGGAGCCTGACCGCCGAAACCGCCTGCACGCATGGCAAATCTCGGCCCGTCGAGTGCCGGCGGACCGGAGCGCATGCGGCGGGAACCGGCGCCGGCCGACGCCGAAGAGGAACCAGCGGCAAAGCGGAACACGAGAATGGGCGCTAGCCGACGCCTAAGAAAAGCGGGCGACCGAGCACAAAGTCAGGTGCCGGCCGAACCCGAAGAACGGACTGCGCCGAACGCGACAACGCGCCGCGGCGGCTACGAAACCGGCTCGAGAATAACGACCGGGATCTGGCGCTGCGTCTTGGTCTCGTAATCGGCGAAACCGGGCCACTGGCTCTTGTGCGCTTCCCAGAGGCTGTGCCGCTCGTCGCCCTCCGCCACGTGCGCCCGCACGGCCTTGGTCTCGCCTCCGACCTCGACCGACACCTCCGGGTTGGCGCGCAGGTTATGGAACCAGTCAGGGTTCGTGTCCGCCCCCGCCTTCGACGCGAAGATCACCAGCCGGTCGCCGTCGGGCCGGTACATCACCGGGTTGACGCGTTCCTGGCCGGTCCGCGCGCCCGTCGTATGCAGGAGCAGCAGCGGCGCGCCCTCGAACGGCCCGCCGACCTTGCCGCCATTCGCCCGGAACTCTTCGATGATCTTGGAATTCCAGTTCTCAGCCATGATTCCTCCCGGTGCCCGGTTGCCGATGACGCACGGCCCAAGTGCCCTGCCCAGGAACACCCAACCACCGGATCGCGGCGCCTATTTCGCCCGCGCCGCCCAGTACCGCCGCCGCCCCCTCTACAACAGCGATGGGCCGCTGTCGCTGTATCAGCAGTTATGGGCCACCCCCGTTGTTCTGGGTTGCGGCAGCCGGCGACACCCAGCGGCGCTGGTGGCTAACGGCCGTTCCTGGTTAGCTGCCAGCGGCCGGCGGCCGGATCGTGGCAGAGGCGGTAGGTCGCCCGCGGCACGTTCCGGCCCGGGGCGGCGGTCACCAGCCAGCACCGCCAGGCGGTCCGGTCACCATGCCGTCCCTCACGGCCATGTCCGGCCGACGGATGCCGCCCACGCGCCGCCTCAGCCTCGGACGCCGCCTCAGCCGCGGACTCCGCCTCGGCCCCGGACTCCGGCACGGCCCCGGACTCCGCCGCTGCCCCCGGCTCATCCGCATGCTGAGACGCGACGGCCGGTCTCTCGATGATCGACAGCACGGTGTACAGCCGCTCCCGCCAGACGAACCTGGCCGGCCTGCCATTGATGAGCCAGACCTCCACCGGTTCCGATCGAACCCCGCTCACCCGTGCTCCCTGCGTGCCTATCCTGCGGTCCCGGGCGAAGAGTCGTCCCGGAACCCGCCGGCCCAGAGACCCGCACCGGCCGGACACCAGGGGCGCCCTCGAGCTCTCCTCGCTCCGTCGGCTACCCAGGGGAAGACAGGCAGCTGCGCTTAGTTCGAACGTATATTCGATCCATGTTCAACGCAAGAGCCATTAAGGAAATGGTGTTCGGTCATTAATCTCTCCGGGCGCCCATGCGGCCGGGCGGCCGCCAGATCGCCTGATCGCCAGATCGCCAGATCGCCCGCCGCGCGTCGATCAGGGCAGCGGCGCGAAACCTGGCATCGGGTACCCGGCGAGCAGGTCGCGCACCTGGCCGGCCACCCGGTCAATAACGGTGTCGTCCTGCTTGGTCGCGGCCGTGATCGCCTCGTCCATCCAGGCCGCAACCTGCGGCATGTGCTGCTCGGTCAGCCCGCGGGTGGTGATCGACGAGGTGCCGATCCGCAGCCCGGACGGATCGAACGGCTTGCGGGTGTCGAACGGCACCGTGTTGTAGTTCACCTCGATGCCGGCCCGGTCGAGCGCCCGGGCGGCCGGCTTGCCGCCGATCTCCTGCGGGGTCAGGTCGATCAGGATCAGGTGATTGTCGGTGCCGCCGGAGACCAGGCTGTAGCCGCGCGCCGTCAGGGCCGCGGCCAGGGCCTTGGCGTTGGCCACGATCTGGTGCGCGTACGCGCGGAACTCCGGTGCGGACGCCTCCTTCAGCGCCACCGCGATCGCGGCCGTGGTGTGGTCGTGCGGTCCGCCCTGCAGGCCGGGGAAGACGGCCTTGTCGATCGCCGACGCGTGCTCGGCCTTGCACATGATCATCGCGCCGCGCGGCCCGCGCAGCGTCTTGTGGGTCGTCGTGGTGATGACGTCGGCGTGACCGACCGGGCTCGGGTGGGCGCCGCCGGCGATCAGCCCGGCGATGTGTGCGATGTCGGCCACGAGCACGGCGCCGGTCTCGGCCGCGATCTCCGCGAACGCGGCGAAATCGATCGCCCGCGGAATCGCCGTGCCCCCGCAGAACATGATCTTCGGGTGCTCCTTGCGAGCCAGGTCACGCACCTCGTCGAAATCGATCCGGCCGGTGTCGGCACGCACGCCGTACTGCACGGCGCGGAACCACTTGCCCGTGGCGGAAACTGGCCAGCCGTGGGTCAGGTGCCCGCCCATCGGCAGCGACATTCCCATCACGGTGTCGCCAGGATTTCCGAACGCCAGGTAGACAGCCAGGTTCGCAGGCGATCCCGAGTACGGCTGGACGTTGGCGTGGTCCACGCCGAACAGGTCCTTGGCCCGCTGCACCGCGATCATCTCGATCGGGTCGATGAACTGCTGGCCCTCGTAATAGCGCCGGCCCGCATAGCCCTCTGAGTACTTGTTGGTCAGCACCGAGCCGCTGGCCTCGAGTACTGCCTGGGAGACATAGTTCTCCGACGCGATCATGCGCAGTTTCTCGAACTGGCGGCCGGCCTCGGCCTCGATCAGTTCGGCGATCTCGGGGTCCGTGCTCGCGACGTGCGGAATCGGCGGCTGGTGCATGGTGGTCCTCCCTGGACATGACCCTACCTGTCCGCGGGCAAGGCGCGCCGAGGCGCGCGCGCCCCGTGATCGCGGAACCCCCTCAGCGGATCCGGCCGAGAGCCTTCCGTGATCAAGAAAACGTGTACCGGGCTTGTCATGTGATGCCCGATTTCAGCCCTCCTGACCGGGCCGGTTACCCTACGGGTAGACCTGCGGCCTGCCATGCTGCCGCCGGGAAGCCGGGCCGGACGGAGGGGCATGCGCATCGGGCAGATCGCCATCGATGTGACGCCGCTTCGCGAGGGCCGGGACTTCCGGCTGCTGTTCGCCGGCCGGTTCGTCTCGATGGCGGGCAACGCCGTCGCAACGACAGCCGCCAGCTGGCAGGTGTACGAGCTGACCGGCTCCTCGCTGGCCGTCGGCATGCTGACGCTGACCAGCAGCGCAGGCATGTTCGCGGGCCTGATGGCCGGCGGGATGCTCGCCGACCGGCATGACCGGCGGATGCTGATACTCGCCAGCCGGGTCCCGCTCGCCGTGCTGGCCGCGATGCTGATGGTCAACAGCCTGCTCCCGCACCCCCGGCTCGGGGTGGTCTACGTCGTGGTGCTCGCGGTGGGAGCCTTTTCTGGGATCGGCTCGCCGGCGTCGACCGCCGCCGTCCCCGCGCTGGTCGGACCGGGCCAGCTGGCCGCCGCGATGGCGCTGAGCGCGATGAGCAGCCAGCTTGGTGACCTGGGCGGCCCGGCGCTGGCCGGAGCGCTGATCGCCGGACCGGGCCTGGCCTTGTGCTACGGGCTGGATGCCGGGTGCTTCGCGGTCTTCGGGCTGACGCTGTGGTTCATGCAGCCGCTGCCGCCGACGGTCCGCGCGCGGCGCCCAGGCCTGCGGTCGATGGCCGAAGGGCTCAGTCACGTCGGGCGGAACGCGGTCGTTCGCGGCATGCTGGCCGTCGACACCAGCGCGATGATCTTCGGCATGCCGTCGGCGCTCTTCCCCGCGATGGCGAGTCAGCAGTTCCATGGCGGATCGGCCACCTTCGGCCTGCTGTCCGCCGCGCCAGGATTCGGCGCCCTGGTTGGCGCCGCAACCAGCGGCTGGACTGGCCGGCTGAATCGGCCCGGCATGGTGGTCATCGTCGCCGGGCTGGCCTGGGGAGTCGCGATCGTCGGATTCGGCCTCAGCGGCAGCCTGGCGGTCGCGCTCGCCTTCCTCGCGCTGGCCGGGATGGCCGACCTGATCTCCCAGGTGCTGCGCAATGCCCTGCTGCAGCACTACACGCCCGACTCGCTGCGCGGACGGGTATCGAGCCTGTACCTCGCTCAGGTCACCACCGCGCCGTCGATCGGCAACGTGGAGGCCGGCCTCGTCGCCGAGCTGTTCTCGGTGACCATCTCGGTCGTCAGCGGCGGCCTGGCGTGCGTCGCCGGCGCGCTTGTCATCGGCGCGGTCAACCCGGCGCTGCGCCGGGCCACGCTGGCCGGCCAGGACGACGGCGAACGAGGCGACGACCGCGCGCAGGAAGCACCCGCTCCGGCCTGAACTACGTGCGTTTGGTCCATCGAGTTCGGGCCGAATGGCCGCTGCGCTGGCTCTGGGGCCGGTCTACCGTCAGCAGCATGAGCGGACTACGCGGCCCCGAGATCCTGGGCCAGCCATTGCTGAACAAGGACGCGGCCTTCACCGACGCGGAGCGAGATGCCATGGGCCTGCGGGGCCTACTGCCCTGGCGGGTCTCGACGATCGACGAGCAAGTGGCACTGGAACTCGAGCACCTCCGCCGCAAGCCCGACGACATGGAAAAGTACATCGGGCTGGCCGGCCTCCAGGACCGCAACGAGACGCTCTTCTACCGGCTGCTCCTCGATCACCTGGAGGAGTTCGCTCCGATCGTCTACACGCCGACGGTGGGTGATGCCTGCCGGAAGTTCAGTCACATCCTGCGTCGGCCGCGGGGCTTGTGGATCACGCCCGAGGACGTGGATCACATCCCCGAACTGCTCCGGAACGCGGGCAAGCCAGGCGTCAGGCTGATCGTGGCGACCGACAACGAGCGGATTCTCGGCCTCGGCGACCAGGGTGCGGGCGGCATGGGCATCCCGGTCGGGAAGCTGAGCCTGTACACCGCCGGAGCCGGGATCGAGCCGCACCTGACGCTGCCCGTCTCGCTGGACTGCGGCACCGACAACGAGGACCTGCTCCGCGATCCGCAGTATCTCGGCTATCCCAAGTCCCGGCTGCGCGGCGCCGATTACGACCGCTTCATCGACGCGTTCGTCGGCGCGGTCCGCGACACCTTCCCCGATGCTGTCCTGCAGTGGGAGGACTTCAAGCAGCACAACGCGATCCGCCTGCTCGACAGGTACCGGGCAGCACTGCCCAGCTTCAACGACGACATCCAGGGGACCGCGGCCGTCGTGGTCGCCGGCATCCTGGCCGCCCTGCGTCACAGCGGCGAGCCCGTCGCCGACCAGCGGCTGGTCTTCCTCGGCGCCGGGGCAGCGGGCCTGGGCATCGCCCGGCTGGCCAGCCAGGTGATGCGCTCCGCCGGGGCGCCACCGCACGTGGTGCGGTCGGCGGTGGTCATGCTCGACTCCCGCGGTCTCGTCTTCGAGGGCCGTGATCACCTCGACCAGGACAAGCGCCCGTTCGCGCTCCGGGACCCGGCCATGGCGCGCTACGGCTTCGCGCCGGCCAGCAGGTACGACCTGGAGACCGTGGTGCGCCACGTCGCCCCGACGATCCTGATCGGCACCAGCGGCACCCAGGGCTCCTTCACCGAGGCCGCCATCAGGGAAATGGCCGCCAGGACCACGGCGCCGATCGTCTTCCCGCTCTCTAACCCGACGTCGAAATCCGAGGCGACCCCCGCCGACGTGCTGCGCTGGACCGGCGGCCGCGCGCTGGTGGCCACGGGCAGCCCGTTCGGCCCGGTCGACGTCGCCGGCACCGCCCGGCTGGTGGGGCAGGCGAACAACGTCTTCATCTTCCCGGGCGTGGGCCTCGGCGCGATCGTGTCGCGGGCCAGCCAGGTCACCGACACGATGTTCCTAGCTGCGGCCACCACCCTCGCCGGGCTGGTGCCGGCTGAGCGGCTGGCCGCCGGCGCGCTGTACCCGCCGCTTGGCGGGCTGCGCGGCGTGTCCCGGGCGATCGCGATCGCGGTCGTCAGGCAGGCCCGCGCGGACGGCGTCGCCCGGATGCCGGCCGGCCAGGACGCCGCCGCGGCCGTGGACGCGGCGATGTGGTCACCGCATTATCGGGAGTTCGGGGCGGCCGACGCACAGCGGTGAGCGGGCGGCCGCCGGGCCAGATGCCGGGCCAGGGTGCCCGGCGCGGGTGCCTCAGCCGCTAGCCAGGTCACGCCGGACGAAACGCCAGCCGCCGGCCAGCGCGCCCGCCACGGCGATGGCCAGGTAGGTGGCGGCGATCCGCCAGTCCGGGCCGACCGCCGGGGCGAGCGCGATGTGGTGCAGCAGCGAGGTGTCCATCACCCAGTGATTGACCTTGACCGCGGACCCCAGCATGTCGAGCAGGAACGCCCAGGCCAGGATCCCCCAGCACACGAATGTGGTCAGCCGCGGGATGAACCCGAAGGCCAGGACACCGAGCCCGAGCAGGGCGACCGCTGGCGCCGCGCTGTTGATCCCGGCCAGCATCAGCTCGTGGAAGGTCAGTCCGCTGTGCTGGCTCGCCGTGCCGGCCCAGAACGCCGCGCCGCCCAGGATCGCGGCCACCATCGTGACCGCGAGCGCCAGGCCGACGCTGCCCGCCAGCCAGCGCTGCCTGCTGACCGTGCGGACGAGCAGGTTGTCCAGGTGACCGTCGGCCTCCTCGTCCCTGATCCGGCCCACGGCGCTGGCCACGTAGGCCATGATCAGCGTCATCAGGATCAGGAAGACGATCCCGGCATACACCCGCGCCCCGGCGAGCTGCAGCTGCCGTACCAGCACCGAGGTCAGCTGGCCGGTGAACCTGCGGAGCATGCTGGACGAGGCGAAGGCCTTGCCTGCGGCCTTCGCGAACGAGCCGTAGAGCAGGCCGGCCGCCGCCACCGCGCCGAGCCAGCCCGCGATCGAGGCCCAGGACAGCCGCAGCGTGAACCGGGCCGGGGAACCGAGCAGCGCCACCCGGGGGGCGGCGGTGTCCTTGTCGGCCAGCAGGCTGGCGCCCACGTCACGGTCGGCCGTCAGCAGGGTAGCGACGACGCACAGCGCGATCAGCCCGGCGATGGGCAGCAGCCACAGCGGCTGCGGGCCGGTCAGCGGGCGAAGCTGCTCGATCCAGCCGAGCGGGCTGACGTACACGAGCCAGTGCGCGCCGGGGGCCGAGTCGCCGAGCGCGCGGAACATGAACGAGATCCCGAAGACGGCGGCCGCCAGGCCGCTGGCCCTGGACCGGGTCGGCATCACCTGGCTGGCCAGCGCGCCGACAGCGATGAAGACCGCGGCGCCGGCCACGGCCGCCAGCCCGAACAGCAGGCTCTGGCCGACGCTGATCCCGACTGCGGGCCTGGTGCCGACGACGACCGTGAGGATCGTCGTGATCACGTACATCACCACAACGCCGGCTCCGAGCCCGGCCATGGCACTGGCGGCCGCCCGGCGGGCGGTCGTCTGGCCGGCCAGGAAGAGCTCCCAGCGCCCGGCTGCCTCCTCGCCCCTGAGCGCTTTCGTCGCGGCGAGCATGCCCCAGATCGAGGCGACCAGGGTGATGACCCCGATCGCCCGCCAGTCGATGAAGCCGCCCCTGGTCGTGATGGCCCGCGTGTCGCCGAGCAGTGCCTTCAGGCCGGTGTTGCCGGCCATCGCGGTCAGCAGCGAGCTCCGCCTGGCCGCGGTCCGCGCGATCGTGTCGAAGGAGAACGCGTTGTCGTAGACGTACAGCCCGAAGACCAGTCCCCAGGTGGCACCCGACCTGACGGACCGCAGCCCGACGAACCGGGCCATGCTCAGCTGGGGCAGCCGGTACCTGGTCAGGACCGGCGCCGGAGCCGGCCCGGCCGCCGCGCTAGTCACCGTCAGCTCCGCCGGCGGGTCCGGCCTGATCGCCGTAGATGGACAGGAAGAGCTCCTCCAGCGACGGCTCACGGCTCAGCAGCGTCTTCGGATGGGCGGCGGCGAGCACGGTCAGCAGGTCGTCGACGGGCCCGCGTACCTGGCAGCTGAGCTGATGTCCGGTCACGGAGACGGCGCTGACCCCGGGCACCCGGCCGACCGGCGGCGGCGGTCCGGCGAACGTGGCCTCCACGGTGAGCGCCGACAGGTGGCGCATCTGGGCCAGCGTGCCGATCTCCACCAGCCGGCCGCCGCGCAGGATCGCGACGCGGTCGCACAGCGCCTCGGCCTCGGCCAGGATGTGCGAGGACAGGAACACGGTCTGGCCGTTCGCCTTGGCCTCGATCACGCTCAGCCGGAACGCCTGCTCCATCAGCGGATCGAAGCCCGCCGTCGGCTCATCCAGGATGAGCAGCTCGGCCCGGCTGGCCAGCGCGGCGATGAGGTTGATCTTCTGCCGGTTGCCCTTCGAGTAGGTGCGGACCTTCCTGGAGGGATCGAAGTTGAACCGCCCGATCAGCTCGTCCCGGTAGCGCTCGTCGGCCTGCCCGTGCGTCCGGGCCAGCAGGTGCAGGGTCTCGGCACCGGTCAGCGAGGGCCACAGGGTCGACTCGGCAGGCACGTAGGCGACCCGGGCGTGCACGGCGACCTTGTCGGCCTGCGCGTCCATCCCGAGGATCAGCGCGCGCCCGCTGGTCGGCCTGATCAGCCCGAGCAGCAGCCTGATGGTGGTGGTCTTGCCGGCGCCGTTCGGGCCCAGGTAGCCGAGTACCTCGCCCGCCGCGACCGCCAGGTCCAGCTGATCGAGCGCGGCGACGCGGCCGAAATGCTTGGTCAGCTTCTCGGTGCGCAGTACCGGCTGGGTCGTGGCCGCCGGCGGGCGACTCACGTCTGTGCGCACGTCCATGTCATCTCCGCGGGGGCCAGCGTCTGCGTTCCTGCGATCAGGGTGCCGGCTGCCGGGCCACCAGGCCAGGGCTGAAGGTCCCGGCCCGGCGGGCTCATTAAACCGCGGACGGGCGCAGTGGCTAGCGGCGGCGGCGCCAGCGAGCGGACTTGCGGTCGGCCAGCACCTGGCGCACCACGTTGCGACCGGGGATGCCAGTGACGCCGCCGCCGCCGTGGGTCGACGAGCCCGCCTGGTACAGCCCGCGCAGCGGGGTGCGCAGGTCGGCGTAGCCGGCCGCCGGCCGGGCATGGAACATCTGGCCCATGGTCAGCTCACCGTGAAAGATGTTCCCGCCCACCAGGCCGTACTCCTCCTGCATCTGGTGCGGGCCGATCACCTGCCGGTGCAGCACCGACTCGGCGAAGCCCGGCGCGACCTCGTCCATCCTGGTGATCACCCGGTCGGCGTAGATCTCGAGCTCGGCCTCGTCCGGCTGGTCGGCGTAGCGGTGCGGGACCCACTGCGTGAACAGCGACATGACGTGCTGCCCGGCCGGCGCGAGCGAGTCGTCGAAGACGCTCGGGATGCAGATGTCGGCGAACGGCGCCGACGACGGGCTTCCCGCCACGGCCTCCTGGAACGACGTCTCGATCTCGTCGAGACTGTCGGCCAGCACGATCGTCCCGCCGTGCACCTGCGGATCGAAGGTGGGGTGACTGGCGAAGACCGGCAGGCGGTCCAGCGCCAGGTTGATCTTCACCGTCCCGCTCCTGGACTGCCAGCCGCGGATGTCGGCTACGAAATCAGCGGGCAGCACGGCCGGATCGACCAGTTTCAGGAACGAAAGCTTCGGATGCACTGTCGTGATCACGGTGTCCGCCGCCACGTGGCCGCCCGAGGCCAGGTCCACGCCGGTCACCCGGCCAGCCCGGGTGGTGATCGCGGCCACCTCGGCTCCGGTCCGCAACTCGGCCCCGAAGTCCCGCGCCGCGCCGGCCAGCGCGGCCGTGACCCCGCCCATCCCGCCGCGCGGGAAGCCCCACGCGCCGGCCTGACCGGCGGTGTCGCCGATGTGATGGTGCAGGGTGACGTAGCCGGTGCCGGCCGACCTCGGGCCGGCCCACATGCCGATCACGCCGGACACCGACAGCAGCCCGCGCAGCGCGTCGCTGGTGAAGTACTGGTCCAGCAGGTCGGCGATGCTGCCGGTCATCAACCTGGTGATGTCGACGGCCAACCTGGTGTCGACCTTGCGCAGGTGACGCAGTAGCAGGCCCTGACCGAGCAGGTCGGCCGGCCGCCTCGAGCCGAGCTTCGGCGGGATCTCGGTCAGCAGCGGCCCGAGGATGGACCCGATCCTGGCCAGCCTGGCCTCGTAGTCCGGGTAGTTGTCGGCGTCCGGCCGGGAGAATTTGGCGATCTCCGCGTGCCGCTGCGCCGGCTCGTCCGGCAGCCGCAGGTAGCGGCCGTCGGCGCGGGGGGCGAAATAGGGACCCTGCGGGTACACGTGATAGCCGTGCCGGGCGAGCCGCAGGTCCCTGACCAGGTCGGCGGGCAGGAGCGAGACGACATAGGACAGCGAGGTGACCGTGTACTCGGGCCCGAACGGGTGCTCGCTGACGGCCGCGCCGCCCAGCACGTCCCGGCGCTCGCAGACAAGCGTCCGCAGGCCGCTGCGAGCCAGGTACGCGGCGGCGACTAGGCCGTTGTGGCCGCCGCCGACGATTACCGCGTCATACTCCGCCGTCATCAGGCCGGTGCTCCATCCAGAAGGGGACTTGGTGAACGAGACGTACCCGGATCCGCTAAATCGGATAAAAGCAAGCGTATGACCTGGCGGCGTCTTCGGTGACCGTGGGCGGTCGTTCCCGACGGCACCGAGCCTGCGCGCGCGGGCAGCGGCTGGCGAACACGCAGCTGTCCGGTCTGGTGGCTGCGGCGCCGTCCGGCCCGGCCGCGCCGGGGCCGGCCGCATCGCGTTCGGCCCCGCCGAGTTCGGCCCCGCCTAGTTCGGCCCCGCCGAGTTCGGCCGCACCAGGTCCGAGCGGGCCGGCGCCCCGGGTCGCCAGCCGGCGGTCCCTGGGATGATTCGCCGGAACGGCGTCGTGCAATGCCCTGGTATACGGGTGCCGCGGCGACCGGCGGATCAGCTCGGCCGGACCGGTCTCCACGACCCGACCGCCGTACATCACCGCCACCGTGTCCACGACCCGGCCGATCAGGTCCAGGTCGTGGGTGACGAATAGCGTCGACAGGTCGCGCGCGCGGCCGGCGTCCAGCAGCAGGTTGACGATCTGCGACTGGACCGACACGTCCAGGCTGGAGGTCGGCTCGTCGCAGATCAGCACCGACGGCGACGCGATCAGCGCCCGGGCGATCGCGATCCGCTGCCGGCCGCCGCCCGAGTAGCGCGACGGGTAGCTGCGCAGATCAGCTCCGGGCAGGCCGACCGCCGTCAGCTGATCGGCCACCAGGGCATCGCCGCGCGCTCCGCGGCCGCCGGGGAGCCGGTGGATGCGGAGCGGCTCGGTGACGATGTCGCGGATGGTCATCCGGGGGTCGAGCGAATCGTAGGGATCCTGCAGCACGAAGCCGATCTGGCGGCGCAGCGAGCGCGACCGGGCCCGGCCGACCGGATACGCGGTTCCGTTGAACGTCAGCTGCCCCGAGGTCGGCTGCTCCAGGCCGAGCGCGAGCCGGACGCAGGTGGTCTTGCCCGAGCCCGACTCGCCGACCAGCCCGAGGCTGCCGCCGGCGGGCAGGCTGAGGGTGACGTCGTCGAGCGCCAGCCGGCCGCCCCGGTACTGCTTGCTGACCCGGTCGAAGCCGATCACGGCCGCCGCTTCCGACGTCATAGGGTCACCCTTCCCGCCGGGCCAGGGTGGTCGCCGGATGATGGCAGGCGGCCTCGTGCCCGCCGGCCGAGCGGGCCGGCTCGAAGCGGCGGATCGACCTTGGTGCAGGTCGCGGTGGCCCGCGGGCACCGCGGGGCGAACGGGCAGCCCGGCGCCACCTCCCCCGGCCCGGGCGGCGATCCCGGTATCTGGAACAGCGGCGCGCCCGGCGCCCCGGACCGCAGGTCGCGCCTCGTCGCCAGCAGCCCCTCGGTGTACGGATGGGCCGGGGCGTCGAAGATCATGTCGACCGCCCCCTGCTCGACGATCCGCCCGGCGTACATGACGGCGGCCCAGTCAGCGAGCTCGGCCACCACTCCCATGTCGTGGGTGATCCACAGGAATCCGGAGCGCGTCCGCGCCCGCAGCTCACCGATCAGGGCGAGGATCTCGGCCTGGGTCGATACGTCGAGGGCCGTCGTCGGCTCGTCGGCCACGATCAGCGGCGGGGCCAGCGCCATCGCCATCGCGATCATCACCCGCTGGCGCATGCCGCCGGACAGCTGATGCGGGTAGAGCCGGGCGACCGCGGCCGGGTGCCGGATCTCGACCTGGGCCAGCGCCGCGATCGCGGCCTGCGCCGCCTGCGGCCTGCTCATTCCCGCGTGCACCGCGAATAGCTCGCCGACTTGCCTGCCAACCGGGACGACCGGATTCAGGGCGGCCATCGCGTCCTGGGCGATGCAGCCGAGCAGGCTGGCCCGCACCCGGCGGAAGGCGCTGCCGCCCATGCCGGACACGTCCCGGCCCGCGATCGCGACCTGTCCGCTGACGGCCGCGGAGCTCGGCAGCAGCCGCGCGGCGGCCAGCGCGAGCGAGCTCTTGCCGCTTCCCGTCTCCCCGATCAGCGCCACCACCTGGCCCGCGCCGACGGTCAGGCGGACATCCCTGACCGCGTGGACCGGCCCGTACCGGACATGGAGATCAGTGATCTCCAGCGCCGGAGCCTGCTCCCCCTGGCCGGGAGTCACATCTCCTCCCTGGTCCGCGGATCGACGAACAAGCGCAGCACATCGGCGACCAGGTTGAAGAACACCACCGCGATCGCGCCGACGATCACGGTGCCCATCACGATCGGGCGGTCCAGATTGTGCAGCGAGTCGACCGCTAGCAGCCCGATGCCGGGCCAGACGAAGACCACCTCGACCGTGACCACGCCGGACAGGTAGGCCCCGAGATCAAGGCCGATCATCGTGATGACCGGGGACAGCACGTTCCGCAGCACGTGCCAGGCGCAGGATGTAGGAGTCGGACAGGCCTTTCGACACCGCGGTCCTGACGTACGACGAGGCCAGCGAATCCTGCATCTGATCGGCCACGATCTGGGCGTACCAGGGCGCGCCGATCAGGCCGAGCGTCAGCGCGGGCAGCACGAGCTGCGCCGGGCCGGCGCCGCCGGTGACCGGCGCGATGCCGAGCTGGAAGCCGAAGACGAGCAGCAGGAGCAGGCCGAGCACGAAGACCGGGATGGCCAGCAGCGTCAGGTTGATCGCGCTGACCAGGGCCCTGACCCGGCCGTACAGCGTGGCCAGGATCCCGAGCGTGCCGCCGATGATCACCTCGGCGACGACGCCGGCCAGCGCGAGTATTCCCGTGGCCAGCAGCCGCGGGCCGATCAGCGAGACCACGGACTGGCGCTGGACGTAGGAGGTTCCGAGGTTGCCCCGCAGGAGACCGCCGAAATAGTCGCCGAACTGCACGATCAGCGGCTGGTTCAGGTGCAGCTGATCCCGGATGCTGGCCAGCACGGCCGGGCTCTGCGCCCGCGGCGCGATCGCCTTGGCAGGATCACCGGGCACCACGAACTCGAGCAGGAAGGCCAGCACGACGACGCCAGCCACCGCGATCACGCCGAACGCGAGGCGGCGGATCAGCGCCCGAGCCACGAGAGTCTCCTCAGGTCGGGATTGAAGGCCTTGGCGCCCTCGCCGACGAGCAGGAAGGCGAGCGTCAGTCCCATGATCGCCAGGCCGGGCGCGATCACCAGGATCGGCGCGTAGGCGATCGCCGCCTGGCCGTCGGAGATCATGTTGCCGAGCGAGGCGGTCGGCGGGTTGATGCCGGCTGACAGGTAGGACAGCGTGGCCTCGAAGGCGACGGCCGACGCGGCGTTCAGCGGCGAGTAGGCGATCATCATCGACGTCACGTGCGGCGCCAGGTGCCTGCGCACGATCATCAGGCCGCTCGCGCCCATCGCCTCGCCGGCCTCGACGAACCCGCGCTTGCGCAGCCTAAGCACCTCACCGTAGACCAGCCGGGCCGGGTACGACCAGAACAGCACCGTGATGATGAAGATGACCCGGGTCATCCCGGCCGGCAGCACGGCCGCGATGACCAGCCCGGCGAGGGTATAGGGCAGCGCCAGGCCGATATCGGTGAACCGCATCAGCAGCTGCTCGACCGGCCCGCGGAAGTACCCGGCCAGCAGCCCGACCGTGGTCCCGATCACGATCGAGGTCGCGTTCGAGATGATCGCCACGAGCAGCGACACCCGGATCCCGTAGACCAGCCTGACCAGCTCGCTGCGGCCGAGCAGGTCGGTCCCGAGCGGGTACCTGCGGCTCGGCCCGACCGGGAGCCCGGTCGGGCCGAGCCCGTGCACCAGGTCCTGGTGGGCCGGGTTACCGAAGAGCGGCGCGCAGATGGCCAGCCCGGCGAAGACCACGAGCACCGCTACCCCCGCGACCAGCTGCCACGGCCAGCGGCGGCGGCCGGGACGCCGGGCGGGGCCGGCCGCCGGGCCGCGCGTCCATGGCGCCCGGCGCCCGGGCGCGGTGACCGCCGGCACTCCGGCTACACCCACATCCGGTCGTAGTAGCTGTAGGTCTCCGCGCGGTACTGGTAGTTGCTGACCCGCTGCGAGACACCAGCGAGGAAGTCGGTCGAGGCCAGGAAGATGAACGGAGCGTCCTCGCCGACCAGCTGCTGGATCTGGGCGTACAGCTTGTTGCGCGCCACCGCGTCGAATTCCGCCGCGGCCTGCCTGGCCAGCCGGTCGACGACCGGGTTGGAGTAACCGCAGTAGTTGCTTGACGCCTTCGTCGTGTAGAGCGCGTCGACCTCGTCCGCCGCCGTCGGCTGCACCATGTACCAGATGTCCGTGGACATCTGAAGCTTCTTGCTGCCACGCTGCTCCGCGTACTCCAGGCTGCTGAGCGCGTTGGAGTCCACCTGGTTCAGCGTCACGTGCACGCCGACGGCCGCGAGCTGCTGCTGCACGACCTGGGCGATGGCGGTGAACGGCGGAGCGGCGGCGACGGTGAGAGTAACCGAGAAGCCGTTCTTGTAGCCGGCCTGGGCCAGCAGCTGCTTAGCCCGCTGCGGATCGTAGCCGTAGGGCTGGAAGGTCCGGGTGAAGTCGGAGAGCTGGCTGGGGAACGGCGCGCCCCACGGCGTGCTGGTGCCGTAGGTGACCTTGCCCAGCGCGACCTTGTCGATAGCCCAGTTCATCGCCTGCCGGACCGCCTGGCTGGCGAACGCGGGCACGGCGGACGGATACATCGTCAGGTAGATGTTTCCCGGGGACGCCTTGGGGTGGGCCAGCGGCTTCTGGGTCGGGCTGGCCAGCACCTGACCGGCCGAGGACGGCGGTATGCCGTCGCCGATGATGTCGATGTCGCCGTGCTCCAGCTGCAGCAGCCCGATCTGCGGATCCACTCCCCAGCGGTACTCGACGGAGTCGAGGTACGGGAGCCCGGCATAGAAGTAGTCGGGATTGCGCTCGAACACTGCCGTCTGCGCGGCGGAGTCGTACGAGGTGATCTTGAACGGCCCGTAGCCGACCGGCGTCTGCCCCCACGCCTTCCCGAGCCGGGCGACTTCCTCGCTGGGCACCGGCGCGGCGATCGGCTGGGTGAACGCGTTCAGGATGGTGAAGTCAGGCGCGGTCAGGTGCACGACCAGCGCGGCGTCGCCCTTGACCTCGACCCCTTCCAGCAGCTTGGCCTTGCCCGAGGTGACCGCGCTGGCGCCGACGATCGACGCCAGGTAGCTGGCCCCCCAGGACTGGGTCTTCGGATCCAGCGTGCGTTCCCACCCGTACTTGAAGTCCGCGGCCACGATCTTCCTGCCGTTGTGGAACCTGACGTCGGGCCGGATCGTGAACGTCAGCGTCTTGCCGTCCTGGCTGACGACCGGCGGGCTGGCGGCCAGGTTCGGCACCGGGCCGCCGAACTGATCGTCGTAGGCCATCAGCGAGCCGAAGAAGACGAGCTCGGTCAGGCAGTCCCAGGCGGTCAGGTTCTCGCCGACCGCGGGATCGAAGGAGTCCGGCGGATCCACCCAGGCGACCTTGACGGTGCCGCCGCGCCGGCCGCCGGATACCGGCTGCGGTCCGGGCACGTGCTCGGAGATCCGGATGCCGGTCTGGCCGGCCGGACCAGGGCCGGCGGGCGTCGCCGAGCAGGCGGCGAGCAGCGGCCCCGCCCCGCCCACCGCGCCGACGGCACCAGCCGCCCCGGTCAGCCGCAGGAACCCGCGCCGGTCGAGGGCAGCGGTGCGGTCGGGCCGACCCGGGTGGCCGGGCGGAATCGCCCCGCCGGGTCCGGCCTGGACGGCCGGTCGCGGTCGCTTGCGCTGAGTCATGGTTCGCTCGCCTCCTAGGCGTTCCGGTCGATGCCCAGCCGGGCGGCCACGTACCGGCCGACGTCGGCGCTCGGCTCTTCCATCGGGGCCAGGTAGCCGGCCGTGAACCGGCGCGAGGTCATGCCGTCCTGCACCCGCTCGCAGATCAGCCAGTCCTGCCGGTTCACCAGGTCCCAGAAGCTCACCGCGTCGCCGGGATCGAATTCTGGCCTGGCCAGCTCGTCCGGGTGGAACAGGAAATCGCACACGATGGTGGTGCGGCCGGCCGACCGCGGCCAGACGGTGAACGCGGCCACATGGTCGGCCGACATGCTGATCATCAGATTGGGCAGCACGAGCTCGCCGAAATGACGGGTCCGCTCGATCTCAGACAGGCCTGGGAACGGCAGTCGCGTCGTCGTTCCCGTTGCCGTGAAGGTATAGGCCCCGGCGCGGTGCGGCACGCCTGCTTCCCAGTCCACGTCGCCGCCGCTGCGGGCGAAGTCGGGAACGAGCTCGCATAGCTCGGGGTGGACCGGGCCGCAGTGGTAGCACTCGTTGTAGTTCTCGAGCACGACCTTCCAGTTCGCCGCCACCTCATAATGCAGCCGGGCGCCGGTGCGCAGACCGGCCAGGCCGTAGGCCGCCACCCGGCCGGGTATCGCGCCGAGCGCCGTCTCGAGCGAAGGGCCGGCTCCGGGCTCGCACCTGGCGAAGACGAAACCGCCCCAGGTGTCCACATCGACCGGGTGCAGGGCCAGTGCTCCGCGATGGCTGCGCAGGTCAGGCAGGAACGGCGCCGACCGGAGCGCGCCGTCCAGGCCGTAGGTCCAGGCGTGGTACGGGCAGCGGATGGCGCCGGGGAAGCAGCCGGCCGCGCGGGGCAGGGCGGCCGCCGGACCGGCCGCCGTGCTGTCGGCCAGGCGCTCGCCGGCCCGCACCGCCAGGCCGGCCGCCGGCTCGCCGTCCTCGGGCGGGACCAGCCGCGAGCCGCGGTGCCGGCACAGGTTGTAGAACCCGCGGAGGACACCGTCCTGGCCGCGCACGACGATGATGCTTTCCCCCGCGATGTCAGCGGTCAGGTAGTCCCCCGTCGCCGGCAGGCTCTCCTCGCGGCCGACGCAGAACCAGTCGGCGAACAGGATGACCTCCCGCTCCCGGCGGAATTCCGACTCAGCGACAAAGCTGGCCCGGGGGAGGCTCAGATCGAGCGGAATGCGGGCGCTGGCCGCTGCGTCCTGGCCAGTGCTGCCTGCTGCCGCCTTCCGCGTCTGCACCGCTACCTCCCTCATACTGTGCGGAATATATCGATAATCCCCGACGGGCATCGTCAGTCGTCTGAATAAGCCAGGACCGGGGCGATCGGCGCACCTTCGGCGAACCGGCCGGGCCGGAACGGCCGCAGGTCGACGTGGGACGCGGCCCCGTGCGCGATCAGCTCGGCGAGCGCCTCCCCGACGGCCGGAGAGATTTTGAAGCCCGTCCCTGAGAACCCGGCGGCAACGATCAGCCCCGGGCGGCCAGGCAGCTCGCCGAGCATCGGCCGGGAATCCGGAGTCATGTCGTAGACGCCGGTGACGCCGCGCGTGATCCCGCCGTCGGCGAGCGCGGGAACGCGGCGCGCCGCCGCCCCGACCAGCCCGGCCAGCTCCTCGGGCTGCGCGGTCGCTGGCACGCCGTCCGGGTCGGCGCCGCGCGGGCCGCCGAAGGTGCCGATCAGCGTGAGCTGCCCGGCCGCCTCGGGCCGGAAGTAGGTCTTGGTCGTCGAGTCGATGCAGGCCACGGCGGCGCCGCCGCCGTCGGGATGCCGGACGAAGGCGACGTGGTGCAGCTCGGTCTCGATCGGCAGGTCGATCCCCGCCGAGGCCAGCAGCGGCCGAGACCAGACACCGGCGGCGAGCACCACGGTCCCGGCGTAGACCGGCCCCGCGGCGGTCCGCACTCCGGTGACCCGGTCGCCGTCGGTGATCAGCGCGGCTACCGGCGTGTTCGGGCGGTACAGCACACCGGACTCGCGGGCGGCGGCCAGCATGTCCCCGGCCACAATCGCCCCGTCGCCGTAGCCGCCGTGTGGCTCCCATGCGGCGCACTCGATATCGTCCGTGCGCAGGCCGGGCGCGAGCCGCGCCAGCTCGGCCGCGTCGATGATCTCGGCGTTCGCCCCTCGCTCCCGCTGCATGGCGACGTTCGCCCTGAGCAGGTCCGCTTCGGAGGGCAGGACGATCCGCACGAAGCCCGTGCGGCGCACGCAGGCCGGCCGCCCGGTCAGCTCGGTCCAGGCGTCGAACATCGCATCGCTGCGGACCGCCAGGTCGACCTCGCCGGAGAACGTGTAGTGCATCCGGACCAGGGCCGAGGACCGGCTCGACATCCCCGAGGCGACCGTGGCCCGGTCGAGCACGGTCACCGACCCCGCTCCGAGCCTGCTCAGGTGAAAGGCAGTCGCCGCGCCGATCACGCCCGCCCCGACGACGAGCACGTCGCTGGTCCCGGCGCTGGTCGTCGCGCTGGCCGCGGCGGCCGCGGCGGGCCCGGTCACCGGCCGCTCCAGCGACGCCGGCGCAGGTCGGCCAGCACCTGGTGAGCGGCGTTGTAGCCGGGGGCGCCGGTCACCCCGCCGCCGGGATGCGCCCCGGCCCCGCACAGGTAGAGCCCGCCCACCGGCGTCGCGTACCGGGCCCAGCCCGGAACCGGCCGCATGTGGAATAGCTGGTCGAACCTGATGTCGCCGTGGAAGATGTTGCCCTCGGTCAGCCCGTAGGTCCGCTCGAGGTCGAGCGGCGTCAGGACCTGCCTGGCCACCACGGCGCCCGGCACGTTGGGGGCGAACTCGCCGATCCGGGCGATAACCTTGTCGCCGAGCTCGCCGGCCCGCTGATCCCAGGTCCCCTCGGCGAGCCGGTAGGGAACGTACTGCACGAAGCAGGTCATGACGTGCCGGCCGGCCGGGGCCAGCGAGTCGTCGACGTTGGAGGCGACCACGCAGTCCACGAACAGCTCGCCGGCCTCGGCGATCTCGCCGCGCTTGGACCGGTCGTAGCAGCGGTCGGCGACATCCAGGCTCGGCGGCAGCGTGAACAGCGCCCGCTGCCCGGGCCCCGCGTCGCCCGGCATGCCCCGTACCGCGGGCTCGGCGTCGAGGACCAGGTTCACCTTGGCGCACGGACCGTCCATCTTGATCGCGGCAATCGCGTCGCGGAAGTCTTCCGGCAAGTCGGTCTTGCCGACCAGGTCGAGGAAGGTGCGCTTCGGGTCCGCGCCGGAGAGCACGACCCTGGCCGCCAGCTCCGTGCCATCGGCCAGCACCACGCCGACGGCCCGGCCGCCGGTCACCGCGATCGCCGTCACCTCCGCGCCGGTCCTGATCTGCATGCCGTGCTCGCAGCCTGCCGCCGCGATCGCCTCGCTGATCGCGCCCATCCCGCCGATCACGTGGCCGAAGAATCCCTGCTCGTCGTGGTCGCCACCGGTGAGCATGTGGAACACCAGCCCGATCAGTGTTCCCGGCTGGTACGGGCCGCCGTGCTTGCCGTACAGGTTGTTGGCCAGCAGCAGCGCCTTGACCTGGGGCGAGGTGAAATGGGCGTCGATATAGTCGCCGAGGCTGGAGGAGATCAGCCTGGTCAGGCCCTCGAAGTCGGTGCCGCGCAGGCCGCGCAGCCGCCTGCCCATCCTGACCAGCTCGGCGGCGCCGCGAAGCCTCCGGGCCCTGGTGTCCGGCGGAAGCTCGGTCAGCATCGGCTGAAGCCGCGCGCTGAGCTGGCGCAGCTCCCTCGTCACGGCCTCGAACGCGCGGGCGTCGTGGCTGGAGAACCGCTCGATCTCCGTCATCGTCCTGGCGGGGTCGTTCCAGCTCGCGAGCACCTCGCCGCCCTCCAGCGCGACCTGGAGGGCTGGCTCGCACGGAATCATGCGGAGTCCGTGGCGGCCGAGTTCCAGCGTCCTGATCACCTCGGGGCGCAGCATGCTCGCTATGTACGAGGTGGTGGACGCGCGGCAGCCAGGCGCGATCTCCTCGGTCACGCAGGCCCCGCCGACGATGTCGCGGCGTTCGAGCACCAGCGTCGCCAGACCCGCCTTGGCCAGCAGCGCTCCGGCGGTCAGCCCGTTATGCCCGCCGCCGACGACGATCGCGTCCCAGCGCCGCTGCGCGCTCATCCCGGGACCGCCGAGACGGCATGCGGGCCAGCGCTATCGGTGAGCTCGCCGCGCTGCTCTTTCATGCGCCGGCCTCCCTGATCGGGCGTCGGGGGGAAGCGGCACGCTCGGACCCGGCTGCCCGGCGCCGCCCGGCCCGGGCTCCGAACATGACCCGCGGTTTGTTAAGAAGTCTGGATTTTGCCGAGTATGCAATGCTAGCTTCTGCGATGTCAATGACTCGGTAACGGCGGAATTATGACTCCAGGTCAATCAACGGTTCACGCACCGATCCGGGCCGGTCTTCGCCCCGCCGTCCGGGCGGGCGAGCGGCAGCGGGCGAAGCAGGACAAGATCGTCGCCATCGCGATGGAGCATTTCGCCGCGCACGGCTACGAGGGCGCCAGGGCCGAAGCCATCGCCGCGGCGGCCGGAGTGTCGAAGGGAGCCGTGTTCGGCTACTTCGGCAGCAAGGCCGGCCTGTTCCTGGCTGCCTACCAGAGCGCGACCCGCACGTTCAGCAGGTACCTCGAAGCCCCGGCCAGCGTGCTCGATCAGGGCTTCTTCTCGACCATCAGCTACTGGCTGGCGCACACCCCGCACATGATTCACGAGGACTGGATCCCGTACCGGGTCGTGCTGATCGGCAGCTACTGCTCCGATCTGGCCCTCAAGCGCGAGATCACCAAGTACATGCAGCAGGAGGACCCCTACGGGACCAGGGAATTCGTCGAATTCGGCGTCGAGCGGGGCGAGGTCAGGCGGGATATCGAGATCGAGCTGATCATCTCGCTGGTGGACTGGCTGATCGACCGGTGCCAGGACGCGATCGTGACCGAGGAGCTCGATCCCGGGCTGTTCGGCTATTTCACTCAGTCGGCCCAGGTGCGCGAGCAGCGGGTGCGCCAGTTCGTCGAGCTTCTCCGCAGCGCGATCTCCCTACCGGCCACCAGCAAGGGGAGCAGGCAGTGACCGACGTCCCGACCACCGTGATCCGCGAGGTCGCGATCCCCATGCCGGACGGAGTCAGCCTGGCGGCCACGCTCTATCTCCCGCCCGACACCGACACCACCCCGGTCCCGGTCGTGCTGGAGTACCTGCCGTACCGCAAGGACGATGCGGTCGGCCGCAACCTGGAGCTCAACGGCTACCTGACCAGGCGCGGGATCGCGGGCGCCAGGGTCGACATCAGGGGGACGGGCAACAGCGAGGGCGAGCTGCCGGACGGCGAGTACACCGAGCAGGAGCAGCTCGACGCCGAGGCAGTCATCGCCTGGCTCGCTGACCAGCCGTGGTGCACGGGGTCGGTCGGCATGTGGGGCATCTCCTGGGGTGGCTTCAACTCGATCCAGATCGCCATGCGCCAGCCGCCGCCGCCCGCGCTCAAGGCGATCATCGCCTGCGAGGCCTCCGACGACATGTTTCACGACGACGTGCACTACATCGACGGACTGCTCCATCTCGACGAGTACTCGGTCATGATCGACCAGCTCAACATGCTGCCCCCGGCGCCGGAGTACCCGCTGGACGAGGAGGTGCTCGCGCGCCGGTTCGACAGCGAGCCCTGGCTGATGACCTGGCTCGGCCAGCAGCAGGACGGCCCGTACTGGCTGCGCACCTCCCTGCGCACCGACTACTCCAGGCTCCGGGTTCCCGCTTTCCTGATCACGGGCTGGTGGGACGGCTACCGTGACTCGGTCTTCCGGATGGCCGCCAACGCCCACGCACCGGTCAGGGCGCTGATCGGGCCGTGGAACCACACCTGGCCGCACCACGCGGTACCGGGGCCGGCAGTGGAATGGCGCTCGCACGCCGTCCGCTGGTGGGACCACTGGCTGAAGGGAATCGACACCGGCCTGCTTGACGAGCCGATGGCCGACGTCTACGTGCAGACCTGGCGGCCGCCGGACCCTGACCTGACCGAGCTGCCCGGGCACTGGCGGAGCGAGACGGCGCTGCCCCCGGAGCGGACCTCCAGCCAGGTGCTGTACTGCGGGGCGGGACGCATGCTGTCCGCCGAGCCTGGTCCGGACGAGTCGGTCCAGCTGCGGTACGTGCCGTCGGCCGGGATCGAGGCCGGCCACTGGTGGGGCGAGCTGACCGTCGACCAGCGCGGCGCGGACGCCTACAGCCTGACGTTCGACTCGGCGCCGCTCGCCGAGGACCTGGAGATACTCGGTTTCTGCCAGGTCGACATTCACGGCGGTGCCGACGCCTCGCCGCTGAACTGGTTTGCCCGGGTCTGCGACGTGGCGCCGGACGGCACCAGCACGCTGGTGGCCGGCGGCGGGCGGTCCGACCGGCCCGACCCGATGCGGGATCCGGCCGCGCCGGTGCCCGGGCCCTCAGGCGCCGACGCCGAGCCGCAGCCCGACTGGCTGCCGCTGCCGCTGCATGCCTGCTCGTGGGTCTTCCCGCGCGGCCACCGGATCAGGCTCGCGATCTCGAACGCCATGTGGCCGATGATCTGGCCGACCCCGTACCCGGCGACGTCGACGGTGCGGCTCGGCCCGACCGGAACCCGGTTGGCGCTGCCGGTCGTCCCCGCTGAATCGCGGCCCGCGCCGGTCTTCGGCGAAATCGAGGCCGGCCAGGAGCTGGACGGCGTCAGCGGCTGGGGCGACGTGCTGCCGGTCCGCTGGACCCTGGTGCGCGACGACAAGGGGATCGCCTCGATCTCCTGGCGCGGCACCGCCGGCAACGTATTCAGCTGGGGCAAGGTCATCGACGAGGAATACCTGCGGTACGAGGTCGACGACGAGCGGCCCGCCCAGGCATCGGCCAGGGGTGAGGCCAGGACCGAGGTTCACCTGCCTGACCGGCTGCTTATATTCAGCTCGTTTCTCGACCTCGATGGTGACGTGGACTCGCTCCGCTACCGGTTCAGGCGCGAGCTGCGGCGCGACGGCGTCCTCATCCGCGAGCGCAGCTGGGAACGCAGGTTCCGCCGCGACGGACACTAACGGACCTTCTGGCCGCGGCCGGCCGCGGCATCGGAAGCTGCTGGCCGCAACTTGGTCGATTGTCAGTGATATCCGCTGACTAACGACCAGGATCATGAGACCTGAGTTGGCCGTCGCACTTGCCCTCCCTCGCTTCCTCCGCATTCCCGCTCGCGGAAGTGCTCGACGGTGACTGTCAGACCCCGCTGCGACGATGGCATCGGCCGCGAACCAGCAAGGGAGATGCGGTGGATTCGCCGACGTTCACCATCACGCCGATCGGGCCGTTCTCGCTGGCCGAGGCGGCCACGTTCGGATTCGGCCAGCGCGCGGCGGCCGTGTGGGACGGCGTCATGCGCCTGGCCTTCGGCCTGGACGGCTACTCCGCGCAGGTCGGCGTCGAGGTGCGCCAGGACGACGCGGGCGCGGTGCACGGCACGGTCAGCGGGGCCGCGGGCACCGACATCGACGCGGTCCGCGGCCAGGTCGCCCGGGTCCTGTCCCTGGATCATGACGGCGAGGAATTCACCAGGATCGGCGAGCGCGACCCGGTAATCGGACGCCTCCAGCAGGTCGCGCCGGGACTCCGGCCACCGCTGTTCTACTCGCCGTACGAGGCCGCCGCCTGGTCGGTGCTGAGCGCCCGGCGGCCAGCCCGTCAGATGATGACGGTCAGGCAGCGCCTCAGCGAGGAACATGGCGCCGTCTTCGATCTGGCCGGCCAGCGGCTGGCCGCCTTCCCGACGCCTGAGGCGCTGCTGCGCGTCGACACGTTCGCCGGTATCCCGGCCGACAAGCTGAGCCGGCTGCACGGCGTCGCCGAAGCAGCGATGGCCGGCCAGCTTGACGCCGTGCACCTGCTGGCGCTGGGACCCGATGCCGCGGCCGCCGAGCTCCAGCGGATCAAGGGCATCGGACCGTTCTACAGCTCGCTGATCGTGATCAGGGGGACCGGCTTCGCCGATGTCCTGCCGGTCGCCGAGCCGCAGGCGCTCGCCCTCGCTGGCAGGCTCTACGACCTGGATGAGCCGGTGTCGGGGGAACGGCTCGCCGAACTCGCCGAGCCGTGGAAGCCGCTGCGGACCTGGGCGGTCGTGCTGATCAGGGCCGCGGGGCCGCGCTTGCTCGGCGACGACCTGGCCGCATCAGCCGCGTCGGCCGCACCGCACGGCCGGGCGGCCGCCGGCCGGCGCAGCGGAGTGACCGCTCGGCGGCGCGGCGGGACGCCGACTGCCGACCGCGCCAAGACGCCGGCCGGGTAGAAACGGCCCTGCGCCCGCGCCGGCGCCAGGCACACAGACCAGCCCTCGTCCGGACCGGCGCCCGGCCCGCAGCTCGCCGGGCCCGAGGGCGCGAGCGAATTGCTCGGTTTGTCGGCCTGCTGCGGGTCGGTCGCTGACCGGCCCGGCCACTATCGGGGCTCTGCAGCCGGCCAGTGCCAGGTCGTCACCTGACCGCCGGCGATTTCCGCCGTTCCGGCCGGCGCATGGGTATCGCGCCAGATCGTGTAGGTGCCTGCGACGAGCCCCGGGTATACGGCCGCGTAGCTAGCGGAACCGCTGCCTGGACGACTCCCTGGGGCAGCGGACCCGGCGCAGTCCCGCTTCCTGACCCGCGAATGCGTCCGTCTGGCGGCCGGGTCCGCCGCGACGCTGATCTCGATCTCGGTGCCATCGAGCCAGGCCGGGGCGAACAGGACGAGCGCGCCGGTCTCTGACCCGATGTCGAGCACGACGCTGCCGGCCGCCGACGGGCCGGCAGCGTTACCCGCGTCCGCGGTTTCGGTCACGACGGGTTGTCGTAGCCGTCGTACGGGATTCCCATGTAGGGGAACCTGCTCAGCGGCTGGTTCTTGACGCTGGTGTTCGTCAGGCCATCCGTGAGCACCTTCACGGTCGGGTCCACGACGTAGCTCGGATCGATCAGCGGGTAGGTCAGGCCGGCGAGCGCCCTCAACTCGATGGTCACGACGTCGTCCACGATCCTGCGGCCATTCGGGAAGCCCGCCGGATCGCCGCCGAGCAGCCCGAGTATGTTGACCGACTTCGATGGGGTGGGGGGTATGGACGTGTTGAGCCGAAGCATGTCGGCCTGGGTCGCTCCGGTGAAGTTGGTGAAGCCCGTCACGATGCCCTTCGGAATCCCGGTCAGCAGGATGGCCTCGATATCCGACCTGACCTTGCCGGACTTGTTGAGCTTCGCGAGATTCGGGAACACTCCCGGATACAGGACGGGCAGCAGTCCGGACAGCTCGGGGTGGGCGTAGTACTCGGCGAATTGCTTGTCAAACTCGGGCGGCTGAGCGTTCCAGAGATCCTTCTTGCCCAGCGGGATGATGACCTCGTTGATCAGCGGGTTGCCAAGCCGTGACACCGGGCCGAAGGGGCCGAACGATCCGCCTCCGCCGCTCTCCCCGGCGATGCCGACCCGCTGCCTGCTGGCGCTGGTCCACACCCCGATCGTGGGACGGCCGGGCACCACGAGCTGCGCGATCGGGACCTGGATCGCGATCGAGTGCACGTTCAGCTTGTTGGTGGCGTTGACGCCTGGCTGGCTCACCAGGCCAGCCATCTTGCCGAAGACGTTGGCCTGCTGGAATGGCCGCAGGTTGGCCAGGTCGAAAATCGACCCCAGGTCGACGTAGAACTCCTCGGCGCGCTGCCCGGCGAAGACCTTGGTCCCCTTGCCGAGTGAGTGGACGGCCTTGCTGCCCAGCCGCGCCTCGTAATGCGGCGTGGACAGGATCCCCACGTTGCACGGCGGGCAGGCCAGGTCACGGCCAAGCTCGTGAACGCCGAACTTGTCGACCCTGGTAACGGAGTAGAACTGCTTGCTGTTCCAGTTCGGGTCGCTGAGCGAGCCGATCGGCCCGGTGTTGTACAGAAAGCTGTCTGGATTCGTCAGCTTCGAATGGAACCGGAACCGGTACGTGATCTCGGCGATGGCGTCGCCGTCATTGTCGATATGGATCTCGTACAGCACGTCGTTGCCGAACTCATAGAAGTTCGGGCCCCCAGCCGGCTCTTCCAGCGGAATGTAGTTCGCGATCATGGTGACCGTATCCGGGTGATCCGGGCTGACGAAAGCGTAGAGATCGGTGCTGTCGGCGACCGGATCCTTCGAGATCTCGGGCGCCTCGCGGTGCGATGACATGATTACCTCACAGTGCTCGGTTTAGCGGACGACGGGCGACGTCAGGCGCGGCCGGCCCGGACCAGGCGTGCGGCCAGTTCCGGATCGCGCAGCCGGGTCACGGTCGAGCCGCGGAAGACGTCGATCTCCCCCGCCCTCGCGTCCCTGACGTGAACGACGATCTGCTCAGAATGATCAGCGGCGGTGTGCTGACCGGCCTCGTGACGGGCGCTATCGCCGGCCCTGACCGGCGCTGCCAGCGCGGTCCCGCCCAGCCCGGAGAGCGCGGTCGCCGCGACACCGGCGGCACCGGCACCGGCCGCGCCGCGGAGCAGTGCCCGCCGTGACGGGGGCTGCTCCCGTTGATCGCGGGCCGGGGCACCGGACGGGGCGGCGCTGCCCGGTGCTGGCGAGCCAAGGCAATCCTGACGTGGCATGACATTCCCTTCTGGAATCTGGGCGACAACTCCGGCGGCCGCAATGGCCGCCGGATCAACTCGCTGCGGGATCAGGCGACAGACGCTCCGCCTCGGTGAGGCGGTCCCGCCGCTCGTTCTCGAGCCATAACTTAGCGAGTATCTGCAGTAACTGTCAGTTACCTCCGCCCCTCGGCTCGCTGAGCGTGTCACGTACTGACGCGCCGCCGCCGACCTCGCCGGCCAGCGGTTCAGCGGGCGTTCCCGGCCCCCCGGATAGCGTCGGCGGCTCAGAAACCCCTGGTCCCGGTGAACTGGACGACCGCGAAATTCCGTCGTCTTACTGGCCAATAGGCTCGTATCGCGGGCGGCGGCCCTGACCGCCGACGGCTCCGCAGGCACGGGTCCCGGCAGGGAGGAACGGAACAGGTGTCGAAGGCGAGCAGAAACCGCGACGCTGTCAGGGCCAGGGTCGCCGAGATGCGAGCGCAGGAAGCCAGGCGGGTCAGGCAGCGCAGGCTCTTCACCGCGATCGGGGCGGTGGTCCTGGTGATCGCGGCGGCGGTGGGCATCGCGCTGGCCGTCACCAGCGGCGGGGGCAAGCCCGCGCCATCTGGCGGCACGCCCGCGTCATCCGGGAGCACGCCGCATCTCCAGCTCGGACCGCTGAGCACCCTTGGCACCCTGCAGCCTGCCCCGAGCCCGGGTCCGGCTAGCTTCGAGGGGGTACCCATTCCGGCCGCGGCTCCGCTGGCCGGCACCGGGTCGGCTGCTACCGGCAGTCAGGTGGACGGGATTCGCTGCCAGACACAAGAGCAGCTCCTGTTCCACATTCACGCCCATGTCACGATCTTCGTCAACGGCTCGGCGCGGCAGGTCCCGGCGGGCGTCGGGATTCCCGGCTCGCACACCCAGAACTCTGCGCAGGGCCCCGTCGCCGTCGGCGGGAGCTGCCTGTACTGGCTGCACACCCACGCGCCCGACGGCATCGTTCACGTCGAGTCCCCGGTGCACCGGACCTACACCCTGGGTGACTTCTTCGACGAGTGGGGTCAGCCGCTCGGCCCGACGACGCTCGGCCCGGTCCACGGCCACGTCGTCGCGATCTACAACGGGCAGGTGTACCAGGGCAACCCCCGCGACATCCCGCTCAACAAGCACGCTCAGATCCAGCTCCAGGTCGGCACGCCGCTGATCGCGCCGGAGCGCATCACGTTCCCGAGCGGCCTGTGAGCGAGCAGCCGGGCTAGCGGACGCCGGGGTCCCTGGCTCGGCTGATCTCGTAGACCCGGACCGGCCGGCCGGACGCCGGATCGGCCGTCTCGCGCTCGAAGGACATGCCGATCTTCTGCATGACCCGCTCGGACGCGCCGTTGCCGACCTGGACGATGGCCACGATCTTGGCCAGGCCGCGGTCAAGCAGGCCGAACTCCAGCGCCGCGCGCGCCGCCTCGGTCGCGATCCCCTGTCCCCAGTAGGGCTTGCCGAGCCGCCAGGCGACCTCGACCGCCGGCATGATCTCGGGCAGGAAATGCGGCACCGCCAGCCCGGTCAGGCCGGCCAGCTCGCCGGTCGCACGGATCTCGACCGCGAACAGGCCGATGCCGGTCGCGTCCCACTCGCGTTCCCACGCGGTGACGCTGGCCCGGGTCTGCTCAAGGTCGCGGACCGTTCCGGTCCCGATCCAGCGCATGACATCGGCGTCGCCGTTGATCGCCGCCAGCGGCGCGATGTCGGCCGCGCGCCAGCGGCGCAGTATCAGCCGGGGTGTCTCCAGGGTCGCCACGCGGCCATCCTGCCACTATTTGAGGTGATCGAACCGCCAGGCAGTCGGTATCGTCGCCGCGTGAGCATTGCTTATAAGTGGCGTGGCGCCTTCGCCAACGACGAGGTCAACGCCCTGCACGCCGAGGCCTTCGGCACCCAGGTCTTCAGCGAGTCCGAGTGGAACTGGATCGAGCTCACCGGCCGACACAGCCTCGGCTGGGTGGTGGCCAGGGACGGCGATGAGCTTGCTGGCTTCGTCAACGTGCTGTGGGACGGCCTCGTGCACGCCTGGCTGCAGGACACCATGGTCGCCGGGCGGCTGCGCGGCCTGGGCATCGGCACCGAACTCGTAGCCCGCGCCGCCCAGGGCGCCCGGGTCGCGGGGTGCGAGTACCTGCACGTGGACTTCGACGACCACCTCCGCCCGTTCTATCTCGGCTCCTGCGGTTTCGCGCCGACCAGGGCCGGCCTGCTGGCACTGGACTGAGCCACGGCGCGGGGTCACGCTGACCAGGCCTCCGGCTCAGGTCTGTCGTTATACGATGCAAGTGCTGCCCCGGAAGAAGGCCGCAGGTGACGACAGCCGAGCTACGCCAGCAAGATTTCGAGAAGCTGCTCGCGTTCCGCGTGGCCCTGCGCAGGTTCCAGCGCTGGAGCGAGGATCAGGCGCGGGCCGCGGGCCTGACTCATGTCCAGCATCAGCTGCTGGTCGCGATCAAGGGTCATGCCGGCGCCAGGCCGCCCGCGATCGGCGACCTCGCAGGCTACCTTCTGCTGCGCTCGCACAGCACGGTGGAGCTCGTCGACCGGGCACAAGCCGCCGGGCTGGTGCAGCGGTCGCCCGACGGTGACGACGGCCGGGTCGTCCGGGTCAGGCTGACCGGGGAAGGTGACCGGATCCTGCAGCAGCTGACCAGGGCTCATCTGCACCACCTGCACGGTCTGGCCACCGTTCTCAACGATCTGGTCGGCGAGGGCGACCAGACTGCCCAGCCTGCCCACGCTGCCCAGACTGACCGCTGACGAGCGGGCACCGGCATCGGCGTCCGCCCTGACACTGGCCGAGCGAGCGCGGCTTACCTGCCGATCGAGGTCATCCTGACCGCCCGGTGGAAGGCGGCGATGGCCGCCGGGTTGTCGATCCGCCAGTCCTTGTGCGCTACCGCGTCGAACCACACCAGCCCGAGCAGCCCGTAGTTGCGGACGCCGGAGAAGAGATTGGCGATCTTCGCCGCCTTCCCGGCGCAGGGCGCCACGCCCGTTTCCGAGATCAGGATCGGGTCGGAAGTCAGCGTCCTGACGACCTTGATGGTCGGCCCGAAGAGCGCGGCGAAGCGCCAGGATGCCTTGCGGTAGTAGCCGTCGATGCCCACCCAGTCCACGTAATTGCGCCCGGGCCACCACGGGCCGGGATCGCGCGAGTCGGCGTGCGCGTCGATCACGTTGATCGTCCACAGCCAGGTCACGTTCCGTGCCCCGTTCGCGCGGAACACGTCGACGATCTGGCGCCACGCGGCGACGAACACGGCCGGCTTGGCATGCTGGTATCCCCACTGGGACCAGTGCGCGTTCATTTCGTGACCGAATCCGACCACGACCGGACGCCGGTAGGCGCGGATGGCCATGGCGAACTTGTCCAGGTAGCTGTTGTACTTGCCAGCCGCGATATCGGCCAGCCGCACGTGCTCCGGGTTGATCTGGACGAGGGGGACGGCGCCGTGACTGGCCGCCTTGGCCGCGAACTGAACGCGGAAGGGCTCCCACCACGAGCTGTAGTACAGGAGCAGGTTCGGCTTGACCCCGGTGGCACCCACGAAGTCGGAGACCGGGGCGTACGAATGCGGAATGCCCGTGATGTAGACCCCGAGGTACGAACCTGGGTTAGTCGAGAGCCCGTCTGACTGGCCGGACGGGGCGAACCCGGTGAAGGCGAGGAACACGCCCACCGCGGTCGCCACGGCCGCGACCATCATGGCCAGCCGGGTCCCCGCACCCAGCCTGCGCCGGCGCGGACCCGTACCGTCCGGGTCCAGCGGGTACTGCGGGTCCAGCGGGTTCTGCGGGTTCTGCGGGTCCGGCCAGTTCAGCGGGTCCAGCGGAGCCTGCGGGCGGCGCGCCCGCCGGCGCGAGGGCTCGTCGCCCGCCTGCCGGTGCAGGCCCGTCCGCGCTCCGGCATCGGCAGCATCGACCCGGCCACGTGGGCTGGCGCCCCGTCGGGGCAGCGGGAATCTCATGGCGCAAGCCTCCCGAACGAGCTGGCTCCGGCCAGGAATGCGGCCTCCGACGCGGGCGAGTCGATCTGCCAGTCCCTGACCCGGTTGACATCGAACCAGACCAGGCCGAGGAGGTCGTACGCGCGGACGCCGGCGAAGAGGTCGGTGATCTTGGCCGCCTTTCCGGCCTGTTTCGAGGCCCCGGTTTCCGAGATGAGAATCGGATCGAAGGTCAGCTTTCTGACCGCCCTGATGGCCGGACCGAAGAGCGGGGCGAAACTCCAGTTCGGCTTGTAGTAGTAGCCGTCGATCCCGACCCAGGTCACGTACTTGGTCCCCGGCCACCACGGGCCAGGGGCGGCGATGCCGTGGCGGGTGTCGATGACGTTGATGGTCCACAGCCAGGTCACGTCATCGGCGCCGTAGTGCCGGAACAAGTCGACGACGTGCCGCCATGCCCTGACCCACACGGCGGGCGACACGTGCCCGTTGCCCCACGGGTACCACGGGCCGTTCGGCTCGTGAGCGAAGCCGATGATGACTCCGTGGCCGGTCTCCCGGCCGAAGCGCGCGACCGCCTTGGCGTAGGTCTTGAGGTAGCTGTCGTACCCGCCCTTGACGATCTCGATCAGGTGCGTCTTCCCCGGCTCGATCTGAATGAGCGGCACGGCGTGATGCGCCGCGACCTGCTCGGCGAAGCCCATCTTGAACGGCTCGCCCCAGCCGCTGTAGTAGAGGGCGACGTTCGGCTGCACCCCGGTCGCCGTGGCGAACTGCTCCATCGGCGCGTAGCTGTCAGGTACGCCATGCGCGTAGGCGCCGAGGTAGGACAGCGGCCGGGCAGGCAGCCTGATGACCACACGGCGGTCGGCCTGCAGCGGCCTCCCGGCGCCCGTCCCCACCGAGGGCGCGACAGCGCGCACGACGCCGGCCGTCACCGCCGCCACCGCGATGACCGTCGCGACACTGACCAGGATGACGAACGCCCGGTTCCCGAAGGCACCCGCCAGGCGGGGGCGCCCGCTGGTGGCGGCCGGTCGCGACGCCGGCTGCTGGCTGGTCATATCGAGTTCTTTCCTGGAAAGATGACGCGCAGCACGACGGCGGCATTGAGCAGGCCGCCTATCGTGACGATCAGGAACCGGGACGGCGGGAAGGCGGTCGTCCGCCAGACGACCAGGCCCAGCCAGGCGGCGACCGCGGTCAGGTTCCACAGCCGGACGCCCCACCAGAATCGCCGCACCGGATTCACCCCGGCCCCGGTTGGCTCCCAGGTCATCGTCTTGCCGCGAACGAAGTCCCAGATGGCCAGGGCGTGCGCCCAGGCCCGGACGAGCGACAGCGGGAGGGTCTTGCGGAGGTCGTAGCTCGCCCGGTGCCAGAGCGGCAGTACGGTCATGGTCGCGAACATGGACACGACGATCAGCCCGGAGTTCAGCGGCGTGATGCTCCACGGCCTGAAGACCAGCAGCGTGATGGGGATCAGCGGCATGACGAACACCGACATTGCGGTGAACACGTAGTAGCAGAAGCCGGACACGTAGGTCATCCGCGCGCGCTTCGTCATCGGGACGGACCACAGCCGCGAGGTCAGGATGGTGCTGGTCGATCCGGTGCACCAGCGGTACTGCTGCCGGAAGAAGGCGTTCAGGCCGGTCGGGCACATGCCGGTCGCGAGCACGACCGGCAGGTAGGTCAGCGTCCAGCCGGCCCGGCGGACATCCAGGCCGGTATGAACGTCCTCCGCGTACGGGATGAGAGTCGTGCCGCCATACGGCTCAAGTGCGCGCCTGCGGTATACCGCGCAGGTTCCCACGCAGATGGAGGCGCCCAGCCGGTCGCGCCCGACCTGGATCGCCCGGTAGAAGAGCTCCTGAATCGCGCCGGCCGCGCTCTCGACCCAGGTCTGCCGGCGGTCGGTGCGGAAGAACTGCGGTGTCTGGACGATAGCCACATCCGGGTCCTGAAAATGAGGCAGCGTCTCGGCCAGGAAATCAGGCCGGGGAGCGAAATCGGCATCGAATATGACGAAGAATTCGCTGCGCGTGTGAGCGAAGGCGTGCCGGAGGTTGCCCGATTTCTTATGCTCGCCGCGATTAGGGCGGATGACATAGCCGAAGCCGAGATCCATCGCCTTCGCGCGGGCCGCCGGGTCGGCCCCGTCATCGAGCACGTAGGGATACACCCAGCCCGGGTAGGCCCGGACCAGCTCGGCGACGGCGACCCAGGAGTTGCCCAGAATCTCGATGGGCTCGCCGCAGATCGGCAGGTAGATGTCCACGTCCGGGTACTTCTCCGGGCGCCAGGTCCGGACGAGACGCTCGTGCCGGCTGATGTCGAATCCCGGGCCGACGAAAGCCAGCGGCGTCGACATCACGAAGGCGAAGGTGCCGACGAGCGTGAAGACACCGAAGGCCCAGTACCCGCTGTTGTACTCGAACAGCACCTGGCTCGCGAAGGCGGTCAGGAAGGCGATGGTGAGCCCGATCGCCAGGTACGGCAGCGATCGGGCCAGGTACAGGTGCTTCTCGATGTCGACGGGCGGCGGCTGGATCAGCGCTCCGTACCTGCGGTGCCGGCCAGTAGCGGCCGGGGCGGTGATCATGAGCCGCCGCTCCCGGCGACCGGGCGGTACGCCCAGACGGTGTAGTCGCCCCGGACCGGGCCCTCGTAGGTCACCTCGCGGATGACCGCGTACCCGGGCGTCGCGCGGAGTGCCTGCGTGATGGCCTGGTCCATCACCGGAGTCTGCGAGGAGTCCAGGATCACCACCGAGAAGTAGTGCGCGCTGATGGCGCGGGTGAACGGCGTCGGGTTGCCGTTGACACTGTGCACCTGCCCGCCGGGGAGCGTGATCGCGAACGTGCTCGACCACTGCTGCCAGCTCGTGTGCGGCAGGTAGTACTCAGGCACTTCGGCGGTGTCGGCCAGGAACCGGCCGCCGTGCAGCGTTAATGGCTTGAGAAACGCGATCAGGTGCCCGGAACTCGGCCAGTTGATCATGGGCTGGGCCTGCCTGATCCCCAGGGCGGCGATCGGGGCAATGGCAGCACCGAGGCAGGCGGCCACGACGACCCGCACTGACCTGGCCTTCGGCCAGCTGGCGATCGAGCCGAGCGCGTACCCGGCGGCGATGCACGCGAACCAGGCGCCGAACGCGACGTGCCGGTCCAGCGAAGCGGTCGTCTGGACCCGTGCCTGCTCGATCGGGACCAGCAGGGCGGCGGCGGCCAGCGCCGTGATCAGGCAGGTAACGGGTCTGGCGTTCCTGGCGAACAGGCTAACCGCCACTCCCGCCAGGGCCGCGGCCCCGACGACGCCGGTCCATTCCCAGGACTGCGTCAGCACTGTGCGCATGCTGTCGGTGCCCGTCGCACGCATCGTCGTGGTCTGGCGGATCCCGGTGATGTACCACTCCCCCCCGACCCTGACCAGCACGGCAAGCGTTCCGGCCAGGCAGGTAAGCAGCAGGGCCCCCCGCCGCAGAGCCGCCTTCCCGCCAGGCCGCGGGCAGGCGCAGAGCACGGTCATGATCACCACGACCGGGTCGAACAAGGCGCTCGCGTACTCGGTGGCATTGGCCAGCGCGAGCGCCCCGGCGCAGGCCAGGATCCAGCCCGTCGCATCCTCCCTGGCCCGCGCTCCGCAGGCGCACCAGGCGGCCAGCGCCATCAGGAACAGCGCCATCGAGTCGTACGTGGCCAGGGCTCCGACGTGCAGGATCGGCGCGAGCACCGCGAAGAGCGCCGCGGCGAAGAAGGCCGGGCGGCGGCCGAACAGCCGCGTCGTCGTCCCCCACAGCAGGCAGGTCGCACCCAGCATGAAGGCCAGCGATAGCGCCCTCGCGCCCGCGAGGCCGCCAAGGCCGTCGGCCAGCGCGGCGACCGGCGGGTAGATCACCGGCGAGCCGCTGAACCAGGAGGGCGGGAAGGCAGGAACGCTGGCGCCGTGCAGCCAGTGCGCCAGTTCCAGCCGCCCGGCCAACAGATCACGCGCCTCGCCGGCGAAGGCCGTGTCGGCCCGCAGGAACTGCGCGGACAGAACCGCCTGGACCGTCAGGATGACCGCCATCAGCGACAGCCCTGGCAGGTGAGCGAACCGGTCGGTTACCTGGTCTGCGGGTAGCTGGAGCGGCGTCGCCGGCGCGGCCTCCTGAGCCGTCCTGGCCGGCCGCGCAGGCCGCACCAGGATCCCGCTCTCGTCGTGGCCCGGTTGCGTTCCGGTGGTCACCTCGGCGAGATCAGTGGCAAGAGTCGGCGTGCCCGTCCACGGCGGCTGCTGCGGCGCACGGTCCCCGCCCAGCCCGAATATGGCGGTCAGGCCAGCCTGCTGGCTCTGGGCGAGATCCCGGCGGACGGCGCTCGGATGGCCCGCCCCGTCTTGGCCGCCGGCCAGCGGCGACCGCGCCTCCGCCGTCCGGACAGGAGGCTCGGCGGGCAACGGCGGCGGCAGGCTGTCCTGGCCTGTCGCACTGCCGTAGTCCATCAGTCGCACCTGCCACCGCTCAGGGGCGTGCCAAGGGACCTCGGCGTACCCCCCCGGCGTAGCCCGTCTAAATGTGACCAAGACGTCACGCTCTGTGGTGTTACCCCGCGTAACGGGGTGCCCACATGCAAAAGGGTACAGTTCGCTGGCTTTCTCATCAGGCTATTAGCCTGATTCGCCGTCAGGTTCCGCGGCGGGCCCAATCCTCACCGCCTGACGTTATCGCGCACGCCGAGGCGGAAAGCGTCCCCAGCTTTCTGATTGTCCTCAATGCGCCAGTCCTGATGATATATTCCGGCATGTTGATTCTTATCAAACCAAACTAGCCCTAGAGTCCGGTTGCGAACCATGCCGCTGAAGAGCTCCGGGATCTTGATGAACTGCTCCGCGGCCGGTCCGACCGCGGTTTCCGACAGCAGCACGGGCTGGTGTGTGAAAGCCCGGACCTGCTCGATGGTCCTGCCGAACACGGCGCGGAAAGTGTCGGACGAGCGGTAGTAGAAGCCGTCGATGCCGACCCAGGTCACGTACTGCCGGCCAGGCCACCAGCTGGACAGCGACGGGATCGTGCTGCCCGTCGGCCGGTTCGCGTTGATCGTCCACAGCCAGGTGACGTTCTCGGCGCCCTGGCCGCGGAATACGCTCACCAGGTGCCGCCAGGCGGCGACGAACGTCGCCGGCGAGACGTGGTTATATCCCCACGGGTACCAGGTGCCGTTCATCTCCTGACCGAAGCCGATGACGACCGGGCGGCCGTAACCGCGGACGCTGTCGGCGTAGGACCGCAGGTAATTGTCGTAATCGCCGGCCGCGATCTGTGCGATCGGGGCCAACGTCGGATCTATCTGCACGAGCAGCACGGCGCCGTGGGCGCTGACGGAGTCGGCAAAGGTCCGGTCGAACGGCTCAGCCCAGCCGCTGAAGTAGCCGACCAGGTTCGGCTCCATCCCGGCCACCTTCCCGAAGCTCATGAGCGGCTGGTATCCAGGCGGCGCGCCATCCTCGAAGACTCCCAGGTAAGAGGCCTGCATCGGCGGAAGCTTGGCGTGCACGGCCAGCGGCATGCCCGGCGCGGTGACGTACCGGGTGATGGTGAAGCCGACGGCCGCGAGCGCGGCCGCGACCGCGATGATGACGATGAGCCTGGATCTCATGGCGTTGTCCCGCCCGGGAAGACCACGCGGCCGACGGCGGCCAGGTTCACCAGCGCCACCAGCAGCAGGATCGCCAGCTGCGGCGACCCGGTGGACATCGTGCGCCAGACAGCGAGGGCAAACCATGTCACGGCCATCCCCCCGCTCCAGGTGGTGACGCCGATCCGGAACCGGCGCAGGGAACTCCCCGGCGTCCGGGTCGGGTGCCAGCCCATCGTCTTGCCCCTGGCGCCGTCCCAGATAGCGAACACGTGCGCCCAGCCACGGGCGATCCCGAGCGGCCAGACCGACGGGCCGTACCTCGAGCGGTGCCACAGCGGATACAGGACGAATCCGGTGAGCATGGCGGGCAGCAGCACGACGAAGTTCCTGAGCCGGATCTGGCCCGGCAGGAAGATCAGCATGACGACGGGGATGACAGGTCCGAAGAAGATCAGCAAGCCGGTGTAGACGTAGTAGAAGAAACCAGAAACGTAGGTCAGCCGGGCCGGAGCCGACATCGGCACGGACCACAGCCGACCGGAGAAGACGACCCCCGCGTTACCCGTGCACCAGCGATACTGCTGGCGTACGAACGAATCCAGGTTGTCCGGGCAGATCCCGGTCGACAGGACGATCGGCACGTAGGCCAGCGACCAGCCGGCCCGCCGCACGTCCAGGCCGGTGTGCACGTCCTCGGCATAGGGAATCAGGGTCGGACCGCCTTCCGCTTCAAGCGCCGCCCGACGGTAGACCGCCGAAGTCCCCACGCAGATAGCCGCTCCGAACCTGTCCCGAGCTACCTGTATGGACCGGTAGAACACCTCCTGGATCGCTCCGGCCGCGTTCTCGACCCAGTTCTGGCCGGCATTCGCCCTGAAGTACTGCGGCGTCTGCACGATCGCGATCGCCGGATCATCGAGGTAGGGCAGCGTCTCGGCGAGGAAATCGCCGCGGGGCGCGAAGTCGGCGTCCAGGATGACGATGTACTCGCCGCTGGTCCGGGCGAAGGCGTACCGCAGGTTGCCGCTCTTCTTGAAGGCGCGGACCTCGGGTCGGCTGAGGTAGCTGAACCCGAACGACTCGGCGAGTGTCCGTGCCTCCTGCGACGGCCCGTCGTCCAGTACGTACGCCCGAGCCGGGCCCGGGTAGCTGGCCACGAGCACGGACACGGCCTGCCATGTATTAGCCAGGACGTCGACCGGCTCACCGCAGATCGGCAGGTGGATGTCGACGGCCGGATAGCTGGCTGGCCGCCAGCCGTCGACGAGTGCCTGGTGCCTGGCCAGGTCGAAGCCGCGCCCGGCGAAGTTGATCGGCAGGCTGATGACCTGGTAGATGACGTAGGCGGCCGTGAAGATCATGAATGGCCAGGGCACCGGAACTCCGAGCTCGAACCGGAGCTGGCTGACGATCAGGCAGGTGGCCCCGACCGTGAGAATAGTTCCCAGATAGGCGATATCACGGTGAATGTAGCTGTACTTTTCCGCGTCATCCGGGGGCTGCGGCAGCTCCGGCGCGCAAGGCTCAGGCAGCGCGGGGCTATCGGTGCGCTGGCTGATGTGCGCGGCCGACGAAACCTGCTCGGCGACCGACGAAACCTGCTCGGTGGAGGTGCTCATCGCTGGTATTGCCAGACGATGTACGTACCATGGGCCGGCCCGTAAGGGACGACCCGGATTCGATGGTAGTGGGGGTCGGCTTTTAGGTCCGCGGTGATCTTGTGATCCAGCGTGGTCGTGTCGGCGTAATTCAGGGCAATGATCGAGAAGTAATGCTGCAGGATGAAGACCGCGAACTCGCCGGCGTTTCCTGGGCCGACGACGCCAGCGGACTTGCTGGGGCCTCCGGTGCTCTTGCCCGACGGCGTGACGATGTTCCTCGTGCTCGACCACCGCTGCCAGTCGTCCCCGGCCTTGAGGTAGTACTCCGCGATCGACGGGTCCTCGACCAGCAGGCGGCCGTTGCCTGCGTTGACGAGGGGGCGCAGCACCGCGATCAGGCTCGACGCGTTGGGCCAGTCCGAGGAGAAGGTCCGGGACTGACTCAATCCCAGCGTGACCGGGAAGAGGAGGGCCACGACGCATGAGCCGCAGGTGATGGCCCGCATCCTTCCCTCCGGAGCCGCGGCGACGAATCTGTCGATCGCGTAGCCGGCAGCGATCGTGGCAAACCAGACGCCATGACCGACATGCTTGTTCAGTGACGCTGCGGTATGCAGGTGCGCCTGCTCCAGCGGCCCGACCAGCGCGGCGCAGCCGAGGATGACCAGCGTCCAGGTTCGCGCGCGACCCTCGCGGCTGAGCAGGCTGACGATCACGCCAGACGCGGCCAGCAGGATGACCAGGCCAGTCCACAGCCACGCATCGGTCAGCACGGTCAGCGGGGAGGCGGCGCCGGGCACCCGCTGGAACGTGGTCTGCGTGACTCCGGTGATGTAGTAGCTTCCGCCGATCAGCAGTCCAGCCGACAGCAGCACGACCACGACAGTCAGCAGGATCAGGCAGCGGCCGACCGCGAGCTTCCCTCCGGGCCTCGGAAACGCCGTGACCAGCGCGAGCGCGATCACGATGACGTCGAAAACGGCCGTCGAGTAAGAGGTCGCGTTGGCCAGGGCAAGCGCGACGCCCGCCGCGATCATCCAACCGGTCGCATCCCGCCGGTCCCCGGCCCGCACGACCAGCCAGGCCGCGAGGGCGAGCAGGAATACCGACATGGCGTCGAAGGTGGCGAAGGCACCGAGGTGCAGGGTCGGGCCGAGAACGGCGAACAGCGCGGCGGCGAAGAAGGCCGCCACCCGGCCGTACAGCATCCTGGCGACGCCCCACAGCAGGCTGGTCGCGCCGAGCATGAAGATCAGCGACAGGATCCGGGCGCCCGCCAGGCCGCCGAGCGCATCGCTTAAAGCCCCGAGCGGCGGATAGATGACCGGTGCGCCGGAGAAGTAGGCCGGAAAGGGCGGGATCGGCGCACCGTGCAGCAGGTGCGCGATCTCGCGGTGCCCGGCCCACAAGTACAGCGCCTCGTCCTGGAAGGCCGTGTCAGCCCGGACCAGCCGGAGCGACAGAACCGCCTGGACGACGAGCACGGCCAGCAGCGGCCAGGCACCAGGCGCCTGCCAGCGGCGAGTCCGGTACTGACGGTGCGAGCCAGACCCGGCCGCGGCCATGCCGTCATCTAGCATGCCGGCGTCGGCCGAGCGCGGCGTCGTCAGGCCGTCCTCCATAGGCGCACCTACTTGTTTCGTCGAGGGTGCACCAGGGGCTCGCACCTAACGTGGCCGCCCCCCTGCAGCCCGTGAACCTTGCGTGCGACAACGCGACCAGGTCATATTCGGCCCTACCGCGCTACCGCATACGAAAAGGTACAGGTCACACGGATGACGAGACGGCTGTTTGCATATTTTCCGAACGATAGTTCCAACCGCGCCGGCGCCGGCTGGGTCCGGCTGCAATCGAGTGCCGTGCCTGCCGTAATTCGTCCCGGTCTGTGCAGACGCACACGGTGCCAAGTTCGTGACAATTAGTGATAGTGCTTGAATAACATGCAATCTTGTGTTGCTCTGGTCGTCCAGGGAAGGATGTTGCGATTAAGTAGCGAACTGCATTGCGACCGGGGGGTGCGCTGGATGGCAGACGATAGCCCGACTCCGCCGCTTACCCGGCGGGTGCCAGGCGCCGCCAGAAGCGGTCCAGAGCGGGCAGAAAGGCCTGTGCTTCCCGACGCATTACTGGCGAAGATGCAGGCTGCGGTCGAGGCTGCGCGCGGAACGCAGGCATCGTCGACCGTCGACGTCACCGAGGTCACCAGTCCAGGCAAGCCCGCGAACGGGAACGACGAGAGCCCGGATCCGATCACCGAGCCGCTGCCCAAGCCGCAGGCCGCGCTTGGCCCGGTGAGCGAGGCCGGGATCACCACCGGCCGGCCGTCAGCTCAGGCCGCTAACGGCACCACGGTCACAACTGACCGCCCGGCCCGAGACAAGCCAGCTCAGGACCGGCCCGCCCGAGACAAGCCAGCTCAGGACCGACCCGCCCAGGAACGGCCCGCTGCTTCGAGCCGGCCTGCGGCTCTGGATCGCGCCATCGTCCCGTACCGGCTCGGCAGGCGGGATCGCGGGGCCTTGCCGGGCCGCGGCCCGGATTCGGGTGGTACGGACCAGGGTCCTGCCGATCCTCCGTCCCGCTCCGTTCCGCGCCGGCCGGCCGAGCCGGACCAGGGCGCGGCCCCGCCGAGCCGTCCGCGCGCCGCCCTTCCCGCACCGCCTGCACCGGCTGGACCCGCATCCGCACCGGCCGGGCCGGTCAGCCGGCCCGATCGGGACCGGCAGGCCGATCGCAGCAGGCGGCCGGCCCAGAAGAAGCGATCGGCTCAGCAGAAGCAGCCGGCCAAGGACCAGGGTCCGGCGCAGGCTGGCTGGCCAGCCGACGGCGGGTGGCCGGCCGAGACCGGGCAGGCGGCGACCGACGCGCGGCACGAGCCGCACGGCCGCAAGGCACGAGGCCGCCGTCCGCGCGTCGTCGGCGTCGCCGCCCTGGCGGTCGTGCTCGTCGCGGCCGGCACGGTCGCGGCCGTCCTGACGTCCAGGGCCCAGGCACCGAAGCCGACCGCCACAGCCGGGCCGACCACGACCACCATCCGGGCGGCCAACTGGGTCGCCAGCGAGGTCAGCCACAGTGCGGTCGTGGCCTGTGACCAGCTGATGTGCAGCGCGCTCGCGGCGGCCCACTTCCCCAGGCACAACTTGCAGCTGATCGGGCCGACCTATCCGGTGCACTCTGACGTGGTCGTGGTCACGCCGAAAGTGCGGCACCAGTTCGGCAGCAGCCTGGCCACCAACTGGGCGCCGAGCAGCCTGGCCCAGTTCGGTGCGGGCAGCGCGGCCATCAGCATCCGGGTTGTGGCCCAGCAGGGCGCGGCCGCGTTCAAGTCCGCGCTGGCCGGTGACCTGAAGCTGCGGCGGGACGGCGGCGCTGCCCTGCTGGCCAGCCACCAGGTCCAGGTCTCCGCGCAAGCCAGGAAGTGCCTGGACAGCGGGCAAGTCGACGCCAGGCTGATCATCGTGCTCACGGCTCTCGCCTCGGTACATCCCATCCATATCGTGAGGTTCGACGCGGTTACGGGAGCGAGCGCCGACGTTCCGCTCCGGATAGCCGAAGTCGCCGCCGACGACGCCGCGGCCAAGCTCAGCCAGGCCGCCTACTCTCACTTCCTGACCACCGTGATCCGCGTGCAGCAGGCGCCGTACGCGCCGCAGCTGTCAGGCCCGGCGCAGTCCGGCGGAACGTCCGTCTTCCTGATCCAGTTCTCCGCGCCCAGCCCGCTCGGGCTGCTCGGCCCCGGCGGACCCTAGCCCCCGACCGGCCAGGTGTGGACCGGCCGGTTGGCGTGCATGTGCTCGATGTAGCGCTGGGTCATCAGCCGCAGCGCTTCGGCGCGGTCCACTCCGCCGTCACCTGTGAGCGCGCCGACCGTGGCGATCTGCCAGGCCGAGCCGGTCTGGCCGGTCAGGCAGCGCTGCTCGATGATGCCGAGCAGGCGGTCGGCCAGGACCGGGCTCACGGCCCAGCGGCTGAGCCCCTCCCTGGCCAGCGGCAGCAGCCGGCGGAGCACGAGTTCCGCCGCCGGCGCCTCGCCGACACCAGGCCAGTAAAGGTGCGCATCCATCCCGTGACGCGCCGCCGCATGCAGGTTGTCGGCCGCAGTGGCGAACGACATCTGGGTCCAGATCGGTCGCTGGGCCTCGGCCAGGGCACGCACGAGCCCGTAGTAGAACGCCGCGTTCGCGACGGTGTCGGCGACCGTCGGGCCGGCCGGGAGGACCCGGTTCTCCACCCGCAGGTGCGGCTGGCCGTCGACGGTGGCGTAGACCGGCCGGTTCCACCGGTAGATCGTGCCGTTGTGCAGGCTCATCTCGTCCAGCCTGGGACAGGTGCCGCTGTCCAGGGCGGCCAGCGGATCCTCGTCCTCGCAGATGGGCAGGAGCGCGGGAAAGTACCTGATGTTCTCCTCGAACAGGTCGAACACGGAGGTGATCCAGCGCTCGCCGAACCAGACCCTGGGCCGCACTCCCTGCTGCTTCAGCTCCTCGGGACGGGTGTCAGTAGCCTGCTCGAACAGGGTGATCCTGGTCTCCTGCCAGAGCTGGCGCCCGAACAGGTAGGGCGAGTTCGCCGCCAGGGCGACCTGGACGCCGCAGATCGCCTGCGCGGCGTTCCAGTAGCTGGCGAACGCCTCCGGGGTGACCTGGACATGGAGCTGCACGCTCGTGCACGCGGCCTCCGGCGTGATGCTGTCGGCGTGGGTGAGCAGCTGCTCGGCGCCGTCAATGGCGATCCGGAGATCCTCGCCCCGGGCGGCGAAGATCTGCTCGTTCATCACCCGGTAGCGCGCGTTGGCCGACAGCGTGCCCTCGTGCACGTCCTCCTGCCGCAGCGTCGGCAGGATGCCGATCATGACCAGGCGGCTGCCGCTGCCCCTGGCCTTGGCGTCCGCCGCGTTGAGGTCGGCCCGAATCTCCTGCTCCAGGCCATCGAGCGCCTCACCGCCCAGCTCCCGGGGCGGCACGTTGATCTCGATATTGAACTGCCCGAGCTCGGTCGCCCAGGCCGGATCGGCGATCGCGTCGAGCACGTCGGCATTGCGCATCGACGGCTCGCCGCGCTCGTCGACGAGGTTCAGCTCGATCTCCTGGCCGACTCGCGCGACGGCGTCCTCGAACACGTCTTCCCGCAGCATCCGGTCGAACACGTCGAGCGAGCGCCTGAGCTTCTCCCGGTACTTGCGGCGGTCCTCGCCGCTGATCTTGATCGGCTGAATATCACGGCCCATCCGGCCTCGCTGTGCTGGCTCGGGAACCGACGGACTGCGCTGGCATCTCCCTACAGTCGCACGCCGGCCGCACGCGCGCCAGCAGCTCCCGTCCCATTGTCAGCGCGGCGCATTCCAGGCACTATGTGCGAATGATCGCCGTATCGGGTGTCCAGCTGACCTTCCGGCTACCCGACCGCGGCCGCCAGCTGGCCGGGGTGCGGCTGCGCCAGGACATCCGAATGCCACCCGACCTGCTCGAGTTCCGCCGCCAGGGCGACTGGTGGGAGCTAGCCATCCCCCGGCCGCCGGTGAGCCGGCTGGAGTACCTGCTTGAGCTGCGCCACGACGACGGCAGCAGCGAGTGGGTCACCGACCCGGAGAACCCGATGCAGGTCGACGGTGCGTTCGGAATGAAAAGCGTGCTCGAATTTCCCGGCTACCAGCCGCCGTCGTGGCTGAGCGCACCCGCCGAGCCATGCACGAGCCGCACGTTCGACCTGCCCGCGCCCTCGCTCGGAGCCGAGATCTCGGTGCGGACCTGGTGTCCGGCCGGCGCCGCCGATGACGAGCCGCTGCCGCTGCTCGTGGTCCACGACGGCCCCGAGTACGACTCCCTGGCCAGCATCATCGGTTACCTGTCGGCCGGGGTCACCGGGAACTGGCTGCCCCGGCTGCGGGCCGCGCTGCTCAGCCCGGGGCCGCGTGATGCCTGGTACTCCGCCAACGCTGGCTATGCGCGCGCGCTGGGCCGGTCCGTGATCCCCGCGCTGGTCGGCCGGCTCGCGACCACGGCGCGGATCGGGATGGGCACCAGCCTGGGCGCGCTGGCCATGCTGCACGCCCACGGCCGCTACCCGGACGCGTTCGACGCGCTGTTCCTGCAGTCAGGCAGCTTCTTCTGCCCTTCCCTGGACAGTCACGAGCGGCGGTTCCCCTACTACCGGCGGATCGTCAGGTTCGTGGCCGCCGCGCACAGCGGAAGCCTGCGCGTCCGGACCATACCGGTCGTGCTGACCTGCGGTCAGATCGAGGAGAACGTGGCCAACAACCGGCTTATGACCCAGGTGCTGCGCGCCGAGGGTTACCAGGCGAACCTGCACGAGGTCCCTGACATGCACAACTACACGGCCTGGCGGGACGCGTTCGACCCGCACCTGACCCGGCTGCTCGGGGAGGTGAGCCGGTGAATCGGGAAGTCGCCGAGATCTGGTCGGACGCGATCGGCACCGCCGGCACCGTGATCCGCTACGGCCACTGGGGGCGCGCGGTGCTGGCATTCCCGTCCGAGCAGGGCAGGGCCTGGGACTTCGAGGACAACGGCATGATCGGCGCCATGGCGGGTTTAATCGACGCGGGGCGGCTCAAGGTCTACTGCGTCGACAGCTACGACGCGGCGTCCTGGTCCAACGGGGAGATTCCCGTCGAGGAGCGGGCGCGCCAGCATGAGCGGTACGAGTCCTGGATACTCCGCGACGTCCTGCCCTGGATCTACCAGGACTGCCGCGGCGGCGTCGACGTCATGACGCTCGGCTGCAGCCTGGGCGCGTTCCACGCGGCCAACTTCGCCCTCAAGCGGGCCGATCTCTTCCCGCTCGCCATGTGCCTGTCCGGCACCTACGACCCCGCGGCCTGGAACGGCTGGGGCGAGCGCGGGACCGCGGCGTACTTCAACAACCCGCTCGACTACGTCAGGCACCTCGATGGCGACCACCTCGACTGGCTGCGCCGGCACGTCAGCCTGCTGCTCGTGTGCGGTCAGGGCCAGTGGGAGGACACCACCGGGTCGCTGGCGGGCACCAGGCAGTTTGCCGCGCTGCTGGCCGAGAAGCAGATCAGCCACGAACTCGACCTGTGGGGTCATGACGTGCCCCATGACTGGCCGTCCTGGCGCGCCCAGGTCGCCCATCACATGCCGCGATTCTGCTGAGAAACGGGAGCCGTCAATGACCGCCACCAGGCACCTGATCGGACTGCTGCTCGGTACCGAGGAGGACTGGCCGCGGGCGTTCGACGAGATCCTGCGCCGGCTCGGCCCGGTGCGGGGCCCGGGCGGGGCCCGGCACGAGTTCGACTGCGAGCGGATCAGCATCGAGCCGTTCAGCCTGCGCGACCGGCCACGTTACGAGCTCGTCGTCGACCGCCTCGCCTACTGGTACTACCACCCGAGGGAATGGCTGAAGAAGGTCGCGCTGATGGATAACGTGTACCTGCTGAACAGCCCGTTCACCTTCCAGTCCATGGAGAAGCACGCGGCTTACTGCGCGATGATGCGGCTCGGGCTCAAGGTCCCCGAGACCGTGCTGGTGCCGTTCAAGCACCCGGTCGACAACTCGCGCTATGCCTACACTTCGGCCCGGTACAACCGGCCGTTCGACCTCGACGCCATCGCCGAGCAGATCGGCTATCCGCTGTACATGAAGCCGTACGACGGCGGGGCCTGGCGCGGCGTCTCGCGGATCGGCAATCCGGCCGAGCTGCACGCCGCTTACGACCAGAGCGGCGAGATGCTGATGCACCTGCAGAAGGCGATCGAGGACTACGACGTCTTCGCCCGCTCGCTGTCGATCGGCGCCGAGACAATGGTGATGCGCTTCCAGCCCGAGCAGCCCATGCACCTGCGGTACGCGGTCGACCACGACTTCCTGTCGGCGGGCGCCGGAGCCGAGGTGCTGACGATCGGGCGACTGGTCAACGCCTTCTTCCGGTGGGAGTTCAACTCGTGCGAGACGCTGGTCGCCGGCGACCAGGTCTACCCCATCGACTACGCCAACGCCTGCCCCGACGTGGCGCTGACTAGCCTGCACTACTACTTCCCCTGGGCCATGAAGGCGCTGGTGAAATGGTCCGTCTTCGCGCTGGTGACCCGGCGGCGGCCCAGGCTGGACCTGGAGACCTCCCGGTTCTTCGAGATCGCCGACGACGCTGGCGCGTCGTACGGGCAGAAGCTGGAGGCCTACGCCGGGCTCGCCGATTCCTACTTCGAGACGGAGCGCTATCAGGATTTCGCCGCGACCAGCCTCGCCCGCCTGGACGAGGTGGTGCTGGACTGGGTCAGCGGTTCCGCCTTCGACGGACTGCTGATCGACACGGTCAGGTCGGTCTACCCGGCTAGCGAGCAGGACAAGTTCATCGCGCACTTCCGCGGCCTGCTCGGCCTGTGGATCACCGACGAGAGCACCCGGCTGCGGGCCGCCTAGCTCCCGCGCGCCGCCCGCCACGGCGGCCCGCAGCCGGTCAGCGGCTGACATAGGGGAGCCTGACCAGCTCGAGCAGGTTCTGGGCCGAGCTGCCGGCCGCGGCCAGGATGGTCAGGTTCTGATGGTGCTCGACCAGGCGTTCCCTGACCTGGTAAATGGCGCGGACTCCGGAGCTCGTGAGGTAGCTGATGCCGGTGAGATCGAGCGTGATCGGCAGCGTGCCGCCGCGGCACGCGGTCAGCAGCTGCTTGAGGAAGCGCTCGGCGGTGCTGCCGTCCAGCGGGCCGCTCACCCTGGCCCGCGGCTCTGGCCCGGCGCTGTCGATATCCAGGCTGAAGGCCGCGCCGGAAGCCGCCGGCCAGGCTGGGCGCGGTTGTCGGCCGTGATCGTGACCGGCCTGCGGAGCCGGTGCCGCAGCGTCACCACCGTGCCGCGGCTACCCGGCTCGGCGCCGGTCGGCGGCATGGCGTGACTGACCCGCATGTAATCCACCACCTGCCCGGCGACCATCAGGCCGTGGCCGCGATGGCCGACCGCCGGATCCGGAGCTCGCCAGCTCCCGTGATCGGTAACGCGGCATTCCAGGATCCCGTCGGCGCGGAACCCGGCCCGGAACTGCACCAGGCCGGGCCGGTCGGCCGGGTAGGCGTGCTCGACCGCGTTGGTGATCGTCTCGGCCACCGCCAGGAGCAGGTCGTTCCCGTCGATGGCGGCCGGGTCGATCTCGCGCAGCCACTGCGCGAACGCGCGGCGCACCCGCAGCACGCTCGCTACCTTGGCCGGCACCTCCAGGTAGAGTTCCGGCACCGGACCGGACAGCAACTGGGCCGCGAGCATCGTCACGTCGTCGGCGTAGCCGCTGCGGCCGATCACCCGCACGGTGTCATGGCACACCCGGTCAGCAGAGGTTCCGGCCCCGGCCCCGGCCGCAGCCGGGCGCCGGCCCGCCGCCACGTCGGCCGCCGTCTCGCGCAGTTCGGCCAGGGCGTCGGCGACCGGCGTGTCCGGGCGCCGGATGATCCCGTCGGTGTAGAGCAGCAGCAGCTCGCCCGGCTGGAGCGCGGCCGTGCCGATGATCATCGCGGAGCCAGTGCCCAGCGGCCCCGAACCCGTGGCCGGCAGGAATCCCGCGGCCGGCACGAGCCCCGGATCGGCAGCCGCACCGACGACCAGCGGGGGCGGATGCCCGCAGGTGACGTAGCGCAGCGAGCCGTCAGCCGGATCGAGCCTGGCCAGAGCCATAGTGGCGGCCCGCAGGGCCGGAGTGCGGGCGGCGAAAGCGTCCGCCCGCGCCAGGACGGTGCGCAGATCAGGCTCGGTGGCCAGCAGGTCGCGGAGCACTGCGCAGAACTGGCCCATCGCGGCGGCCGCGGCCACGCCGTGCCCGACGACGTCGCCGACCACCAGCGCGGCCGAGCCGTCGGCGAGCGGGATCGCGTCGAACCAGTCGCCGCCGGCCTTGTCGCTCTGCCCCGCGGCGAGGTAGTGAGCAGCCATCCGCAGTTTCGGCAGCACCGGCAGCACGGGCGGCAGCAGCGCTCGCTGGAGCTCGGCCACAACCTGCGACGTGGCCTGGAACCGGCGCTGCGGTTCAGTCATGCGCACGGCTGCTGGCCGCGCCGCTCACGGGCTTCGCGCAATGGTCAGTTCACTCACGACAGCCTCTGACCCCCTCCCCGGCTAAGCAACGCTGCCTACCCCGCCAATTCGACACCATGCCTCAGACGGTAAAGACAGGTGACGAGTCAGGCCTGGTGCGCGCTGGCGTCCCTCGGCGTAGCCAGCGACTGCTGAACGTCGGCGAAGACCGGCAGTACCTGGTCCAGCCCGGTGAGCTGAAGTACTCGCCGGGCGGGCGAGGCACCGACCGCCAGCCGCAGCTCCCCGCCGTTGGCCGCGGCCAGCTGATGAGCCCGGGCGAGGGCGTGGATTCCGCTCGAGTCGCAGAAGTTCGTCGCGGTCATGTCGGCTGTGATGACCTCGGGACGCTCGGCCGCCACGGCCGCCAGCAGGCTGTCCACGCCCGCGGAGTTCGTCACGTCGATCTCGACCGGCATGGCCACGACGGCGTGCCGGCCCGACCAGCGGACCGCACCGTCCGGCGCCATCACCCGGCCCCCCCGCCACCGCCGGCGTGCGGCTGGCCAGCGTCGGGCGGCGGATCGCGACCGATCATCAGCAAGGCCACATCGTCGCTGTTCGGGCTGAAGTCAGTCATGGCGGCCATCACCGCCGCACAGCTGGTATCCGGATCGCCCGGGATGACGGCGCAGGACAGCCGGCTGATCCCGTCGTCGAGCGGCCGGTCTCGCCGCTCGACGAGCCCGTCCGTATACAGGCACAGCATGGCGCCGGGCGGCAGGTCCAGCGTGGTCACGTGGCGGGGCCGGGCGGCAGCCAAGCCGATCAGCAGATCGGCTGTCACGTCGGCCGGCCCGGCGGGAAAGCCAGGGCACGCCAGCACCGGCGGCAGGTGGCCGGCGCTGGACACCCGGATCTTATCCAGGGCCGGGCTGAAGACTGCGCACAAGACGGTAACCATCGCATCAGGTTCGAAGTAGTGCAGCTTACGTTCCAGCCGGCTCAATATATCGGCTGGATCGGACGTCTCGAGTGCGTACGCGCGCAGGGCGCTGCGGATCCGGCCCATGATGGCCGCCGCCCGGAGCCCGCTGCCCGCCACGTCCCCGATGACGGCGCAGAGCTCACCAGACGGCAGGACGAATACGTCATACCAGTCACCGCCGACATTGCCCGTGCCAGGAACGTACCGTGCCGCCATCGAGACGCCGTCAACCGCGGGCAGCGCGGTCGGCAGCAGGCTGCGCTGCAGCGCCGAAGCCGCCGCGCGATCAAGCTGCGCGGCCAGCGCCTGGACCGCGAGAGCCGCCCGGTCGGCAGCCAGCTGGAGCAGGTCGACGTCCTGGCTCGTGAAGTTGCGCGGCCGGAGCGTGCCGACGTGGAGTACGCCCACGACCGCGCCGTCCGCCATCAGCGGAGCGCCCATCAGCGACCGGATGCCCTTGGCCAGCAGGATCGGGTTCACGACTTTGCCATGGTCAACCTCGTCGAGGATGACCGGCCGGCGCTGCGCCGCGATCTGGCCGGCGAAGCCCCTGCCGATCTGGATCCTGACCCCCTGCCGAACCTCCTCTTCGAGTCCGGCGGCCGCGGTGGCGACCAGCTGACCGGACGGGTGGTCGAGCAGCAGGACCGCCGCCGTATCGGCCTGCAGCGCGTCGCGGACCCGCTCGACCAGCGCCTCGAGCAGCTCCTGGGGGTCAAGACCCGACAGGGCGCGGTCAGTGATCGACTGGATGCCGCGCAGTTTCTCCGCCCAGTCGGGCGATTGCGCCGTCACCCGGGCGCGGGTCGGACGACGTTGTGAAGCGGGTTCCCCGCGAGGTGGCGGGCGGCCTGATCCGCGACGAACGCGGGGGCACGCTGCGCGAACGCGGCCGTATCGCCGCCGATATGCGGCGTGACCAGCACGTTGGGGAGCGTCCACTCGGGACGGTCGGCCGGAAGCGGCTCCGGGTCGCTGACATCCAGCGCGGCGCGCAGCCGGCCCGTCCGCAGCTCCCGGGTCAGGGCCGCCGCGTCCACGACCGGCCCGCGGGCCACGTTGACCACGAGCGCTCCGGCCGGCAGGGCGGCGAGGACCTGCGGCCCGACGAGGCCGCGCGTCGAGGCGTGCAGCGCGATGCAGACGACCAGGATGTCGGCCTCCCGTGCCAGCCCGGGCAGCTCCCGCAGGCCGCTAACTCCGTCCCTGGGAGTTCGTGACACCCGGACGACCCGCGCCCCGAAGGGCACCAGCCGCTCCTCGATCGCGGCGCCCATCGCGCCGTAGCCGACCAGCAGGACGCGCTTGCCGTCCAGCGAGTCGGTGCGCACGTGGGACCAGGTCCGCTCCGACTGCTGCCGGGCGAACCAGGGGATCTGCCGCAGGCTGGCTAGGATCAGCGCGACGGCCAGCTCGGCGGTGCCCTCCTCGTGGCCGAGGCCGTGCCCGTTGCACAAGGTGACCTGCGGCGGCAGCGACGCCAGCACGTCGTCGACGCCGCTGCTCAGGCTCTGCACGACCCGCAGGGCCGGGAGCTCGCCGATCAGGGCGATGCTGGCCGTGTCCCCCATATACGGCAGGCAGTAGAAGGTGACCTCGTCCAGCCGGCCGGGTCCGGCCGTCCCGTATCGGAGCACCTCGGCCTGCGGCAGGCGCTGCCCGACGTGCTCCGCTACCCCGTCCGCCTCCGGGAGCAGTAGTGCCATCGTGTCCTCCCGCGTCCGCACCGTACCGCGCCAACGAGGCCGAGCGTATCCCGCGCTCACCTGTCCGCCGCCACAGGCCGTCAAGCCGGTCCTGGATCATGGCATGAGCGGGCGTGCTATGGGTAGAGGGGGGCTCCGTGGGTGGCGGGGCGGACTCAACGTGACGATGGGCAGGTGACATTCGGGGTGACGGTCAGCGCCGACATGCAGATCACTGATCTGGCCGTGAACGATCACGCGTGCCTGACGTTCGGCGAGCCCGAGGAGCTGTTCGACCTGACCGCCGCGTTCGTGCGGGACGGGCTGTCCGGCGGCCTGAAGGTCATGTGGCTCAGCGATGCGGCGCCCGGGCTCGCCCTGGGCCAGCTCACCAGGCGCGGAGTCGCCGTGCGGCAGGCCGTCGATGCCGGCCAGATGTCGGCGCTGGCGTGCCAGGACTACCTGCTCTCCGGGCAGGCGTTCGCGGCCGGGCACGCGATGGGCTGGCTGGGCAGCCAGCTCGCGCTCTGCCGCGACGAGGGCTTCCCCGGCCTGCGGCTGGCCGTGGACATGAGCTGGGCACTGCGCCCGATCGCGGGCGTGGAGCAACTGCCCGATTTCGAGCAGGGCGTGGCGGCGGTGCTGGCCGACTCGCCGGTGTCCGTATTGTGTCAGTATGACCGTGAGCGGTTCGATCCCGTGACGCTGGCGTCGGTGGCCGCGCTGCATACCCGCTCGGTCGCGGCGGCCACCTACTATCAGGACGCCGTGCTGCGGATCTGCCGCCAGTACGCGCCGCCTGGCATCCGGCTGGCCGGGGAGATCGACTACCGCGCCGAGGAGCCGCTCTCGCTCGCGCTGGCCGAGGCGCTCCGCCTCGACGGCACCATCACGGTCAACATGGCCGGCCTGGGCTTCATCGATGCCTTCTGCATGCGCATGATCGTGACCGCCGCGCGCAGCGTTCCCGCGCCGCGCCAGGTGGCCCTGCAGTGCCCGCCGGGCATGGCGGCCAAGTTCGCCATGTTCGGAGCGGCGGATATCGACTGCGTCAGCCTGGTGACCGTCGATGACCGGTAACTCGCCGGCCGGCCCCGGAGTGCTGCCCGTCCTGGATCATCGCCTGGATGGTGATTCGCTCTACCAGCTGCGGGCATCGGTGGCCGCTCACGCCACCCAGGCCGGCCTGCCTCCGCGCCGGGCCGACGACCTGGTGATCGCCGTTCACGAGCTGGCGGCCAACGTCGTCCGGCACGGCAGCGGGCATGGCCGGCTGCGCATCTGGCGGCATGGTCAGGCTCTGCACTGCCAGGTCACCGACGAAGGCCCGCCGCCTGGCGCCGGCGCCTGGCCGGTGACCGTGCCCGGCGAGGACCCGGGATCCGCCTCAGCCGCCGCCGGGGGGCCCCCGTGGCGGGTCGAGCCCGGCCACGGTCTCTGGCTGGTACGCCAGCTCGCCGACCGGACCAGCCTGCACCCGGGTCCGCAGGGCACGGCGGTGACGATCAGCTTCACCCTCGGAAGTCCCGGTGCCGCGCCCGCGCCGTTCACGCTGGCCAGGGACACCTGCCGGGACTGCACGGTCCTGACGCTCAGCGGGCAGCTGGACCTAAGCTCGGCCAGCCAGCTCGGTGACGCCGTGGAGGAGCTGTTGGCCGGGACGCCGACCGTACGCCTGGTTCTCGACCTGGCCGGACTGACCTTCTGGGACCCGTTCGGCCTCGCCGCCCTGCTCAGGGCGCAGGCCCGGATAGCCGGAAGCCCGTCCGCGCGGATGATTCTCGCCGCCGCGCCCGGCCCGTTCATCGGGCATCTTCGCGGCAGCGGGCTCAGCGGCCAGTTCACGCTGGCGGACACCGCCGACGAGGCCGTCGGCGAACTCGCCGTGCCGACGCAGCCCAGCGAGTCGCGAGAGCGCTGACCGGCGTCCCCCGCCTGGCGGCGAGCGGCTACCCGGCGATCTGGCCGACCGCGGCCAGCACCGCGACGACCGCTTTGTGCACGGCCTCCCTATGCTCGCGGCTGAAGGCCCCCTGGCCGGACCGCCAGCTGGCCCACACCTGGTCCCGCAGTTCCTTGGGCACCAGATACCAGTGCGAGCGGCACATCAGGCGCGACGGGTCGATCTGATCGCCGCATCGCGGGATCGGGCAGCAGCGAACGCCGGACGATAACGTCGCCAGCTGGCCGCGCGGCCCCCGGCCGCGGCCGCCCGTAACCGCCTTCACCGCTAGCTGACCGGTCATCGTCGACCCTCCTTCCGGTAGCGGCTGATGACCTGCGCGCCGAAGCGGGCCATCTCCTCCCGCTGCGGCGAGAACTGAAGCAGCAGCAGGCCGACGCCGGCCTCGGCGTAGGCCGCGATACGTTCGAGGATCTGGTCCGGGGTGCCAGTCAGACCGCTGCGCAGGCCACGGTTCGAGACACTGTACTCCTCCAGCGTGACCCGGGACTCGAGCTGCGAGCCCTCGATGAAGTCCTGGTAGGAGGCGTAGGCCTCGGGCGAAGACCGGACGTCGAGTATGCGGTCGAGCTCCGCGCTCGCCTCCGCCTCGGTGTCACGGCAGATGACGTAGCCCGAGACGCCGAACTCCAGCGGCGGCCGCCCGACGGCGGCCCGGAGCGCGGACAGCTCGGCCACCTTCGCCGCGATCACCTCGGGGGCGTCGCCGTGCATCACGTACGCGTCGGCCTGGGCCGCGATGACGTCCTTCGCCTTCGGTGACTCACCGCCCATGTAGATGACCGGCGGGCGGCTCGGCTTCGGCTCGAGCACCGTCCCGTCCAGCTGATACAGCGATCCGGCGTGGGTCACGGTGTCCTCCCGCAGCAGCCGGGAGATGACGTCCAGCCATTCCTGGGTGCGGGCGTACCTCGCGTCGTGCACGTCGAACGGGGCGCCGTACTGGCTGGCCTCGTCCTTCCACCAGGACGAGACCACGTTGAGCGAGATCCGGCCCGGGGCGATCAGGTCGAGCGTAGACAGCGCCTTGGCGGTCAGCGCCGGCGAGTGGTAGTTGGGCCGGACCGCGAGCATCAGCTCGAGCTCGCTGGTCACCGCGGCCACGGCCGGGGCCAGCGTCCAGCAGTCCAGCGACGGCGCGCGGTGGCCCTTAATGTCGTTGAGGTTGAGCTCGGCGATCAGGGACAGGTCGAAGCCCTGCTGCTCGCTCGCCACGGCCAGGTCCCTGACGTACCGCCATCCGACGGGCATGCCCTCATCAGCGACATTGCGCAGCCAGCCACCGAAGATCGGCATCCAGTAGCCAAACCGCATCGCGTTACGCCGCCCTTCCTGCCTCTTCCGCCAGCAGCCGCCCGAGATAGGCGGCCACCGCCTGCTGCGCCGGCCGGGGCGCCACGGCCTCGATCCCGGCGTTGTAGTTCGTCGTCGTGTTGATGTCGTAGGTCACGAGCCGCCCGTCGGCCGTCTCGATGAACTCGAAACCCGCGATCCCGATTCCGTGCTGCCGGGCGAAGTCGACGTACCGGCTGGTGACCGGATGGTCAAAATCCTCGCGCAGCGAGAACAAGTTCGGTGCCGGCCCGTCGCCGACCGCGCAGGCATCGGCCGGGCAGAGCTGGAAACCGCCGAGCGCGGTGTCGGCCGAGATGGCGTAGATGAACTCGCCGCCGACAATCTCCGCCCTGGTGATCCGCGGCTCGGCCGCGCGCAGGTATTCCTGGAGCAGCGTAATGCCGTCGACCGGCGGCTCGTAGGACGGCGCAGCCAGATAGGCGTCGAACTCGTCGTGGCTGCCGAACAGGGCGACGCCGAGTCCTTTTCCGCCCTGATTGTGCTTGCTGATGAACGGTGCGGGCAGCTTCCTCGCCGCTGCGGCGAGCTCCCCGGTCCCGGCCACGGCGACCGTCCGCGGGACGTCGAAGCCCGCTGCCCGCAGCGCGACGAGCTGGTCGACCTTGCTCATCTCCAGCTCGAGCACGCCGCGGCCGTTCACCACCCGGCGCCCGCGGGACTCCAGCCAGCTGAGCACGCCGCGGGTCTGATCCTTGGCGTGCGGGTGACCGCGGGTATGCGAGGACGCGCTCATCCGCGACCAGAACACCCCGGCGGGCGGCTCCTGGTCGAGGTCCAGCACGCTCTCGCCGAGCAGCCACTGCTCATACGGCACGCCCGCGGCGTCCAGCGCCGCCCCGACCGGCGCGAACCAGTCCGGATTCTCGTGGAGCACGTGAACCTTCACCGCCGCCTGGCCTCCCGCACTGGCGCCACCGACGTCAGCGTATGTCACGGACTGGCGTCTAGTTGCCTGATAGACCCACGTGAACGGACATGGCCGGGCATGATGGCATATGCCATGGCCGCGGTCGGGGAGGACTGAATGAGGCGTCGGCTCGTGCTGGTCACCGGAGTTGTGCTGGCCGGGTGCGCGACCCTGGCCGCTAGCGCGACCGTGTACGCGCAGCAGTCGGCCGCGCATCCCAGGTCCGCGGCGACGATCGACCCGAACATCCACAAGATCAAGCACGTCATCGTGATCATGCAGGAGAACCGGTCGTTCGACTCGTACTTCGGCACCTTCCCGGGCGCCAACGGCATTCCGAACGGCGTCTGCCTGCCCGACCCGCGCAACGGCGGCTGCCGCAAGCCGTTTGTGGACCACCGCGACAGCAACGGCAACGACCCGCACGCCGAGACCCCTTTCTCAGCGGACATCGACGGCGGGAAGATGGACGGCTTCGTCTCCATCGCCGACAAGATGCTGTGCAAGCCCAAGCCGGCCCCCTGCCATCCCGACGTGATGGGCTACCACGTCCAGTCCGACATCCCGAACTACTGGGCCTACGCGAAAAACTTCGTGCTGCAGGACCACTTCTTCGAGGCGCCCGGGTCGTGGAGCCTGCCCGCGCACCTGTACGAGGTGTCGGCCTGGTCGGCCAAGTGCACCAAGACCGGCGACCCGATGAGCTGCAAGAGCACCGACATGCCGCCGGAGCGGCTGCCGAACCGCCAGACGCCGTTCGCGTGGACCGACGTCACCTGGCTGCTGCACCGGCATCACGTCAGCTGGAGCTACTACCTCGACCATGGCGCCGTGTCGGTCGACCTGAAGAACCCGAACGGGGTGTCGATCCACTGGAACCCGCTGCCCGGCTTCACCGACGTGCACAAGGACAGCCAGCTGGGCAGCATGCGCCCGCTGAGCGTGTTCTACAAGCAGGCCAAGGCCGGCACCCTGCCGAAGGTGTCCTGGGTCGCGCCGGACTTCAGGGACAGCGAGCACGGACCGGCCCTGGTCAGCACCGGGCAGGCGTACGTCACCAAGGTCATCGACGCGGTCATGCGCAGCCCGGACTGGTCCTCCACCGCGATCTTCCTGACCTGGGACGACTGGGGCGGCTTCTACGACAACGTGGTGCCGCCGACGGTCGACGGCCAGGGCTACGGCATCCGGGTGCCCGGCATCGTGATCAGCCCGTACGCCAAGAAGGGCTACATCGACTCGCAGACGCTCACCACGGACGCCTACCTGAAATTCATCGAGGACGACTTCATGGGCGGCGCGCGGCTCAACCCGGCCACCGACGGGCGGCCTGACCCGCGTCCGGACGTCCGCGAGAACGCGTCGATCCTGGGCAACCTGATCAACGACTTCGACTTCACCCAGACCCCGCGGCCGCCGCTGATCCTCAACTCCTGCCCGAGCACGACGCTGGTCCCCAAGCCGGCGCCGACCTGCACCGACCACATCGCGCTGCACACGAGCACCTGGGGAGATAGCTGACCGGCCGGTCAGCCGCCGGCTGAGTTTCGTCAGCCGCGTGAGCCGCGTCAGGCCCGGCTGGCCAGCGCCCGCCTGAGCGCGTCGATCTGGCCGGGCACCGAGCAGTCCGGCGCGAGCGGCACACAGCCGTCAGGAGCCGCCTGCTCACCGCCGGGCTCGAGGCGGCGCTGCCGGACGATGACCGGCGTGCCAGGACGCGCGCGGCGGATGGCCCCGGCGACACCGAGCCGGGCGTCCAGACCGTGCAGCACGGCGTCCGCGCCGGCCAGCGCCGGGCACGGCTCGCCGCGCAGCGGCGGGCAGGCTGCCTCGTCGGGGCCCGGGCCTGAGCAGAACGCGATGTCGAACCCGGCCTGCTGGAACAGGGAGAAATCCGAGATCGCCAGGGCCGGCCGGTCGTCCTCGATCAGGACCCGCGGACGGTGCCAGGCTCGGGCCGGCGAGTTCCACGCTCGCCGGGGAATTCGCTGTTTCATGCGTCCTCCCGGAAAGGTATCTGCGTCCAGTAGGCGCGCGGCCCGCCCGCCATGGGCAGGGCCTTTCGTCCCCGGGCAAGTCATGCCGTTCGGCACTGGCCCGCGACTACGGTCAGACCGGAAGGTAAGGGCTGGGACAGCCACGCGCGAGGAACGGTGATCGTCATGCCGAATGGCCGCACGACCTGCCCGGCCAGGATCGCGCTGGCGGTGCTGGCCGCCGGCGCCGTCGCCGCCGTCGGCGGCATCACCGGCTCGGCCCGCGCGGCCAGCAGGCAGGAGTCCGGCGCCAGCGCGCGGAAAGGTTCGGCCCCGGGCACGCTCAGCCCGCCGGTGCGAGCGGTCGGGATCGCGGCCGACCCGGCGACCGGAGGCTACTGGATTCTCAAGTCGACCGGCGGAGTAGACAGCTTCCACGCGCCCTGGCACGGTTCCCTGGCGGGACGGATCCCGCGCGGAACGGCCGTGACGGCGATCGCCGCCGGCCGGGCCGGCGGATACCTGGTGCTGACCTCGAACGGCGGAGTGCACGGCTTCGGCACGCCCGGCTACGGGTCAGACGCCGGGCGGCTGCGCGCGCCGGTGCGGGCGGTGGGGATCACCGCCGACCCGGCGACGGACGGCTACTGGATCCTGCGGTCCGATGGCCGGGTCGACGCCTTCCACGCCCCCCGGCACCGCTCGCTCGCGGGCCGGATCCCGGCCGGGTCCGTCGCGGCCGCCGTCGCGGCCGCCCCGCGGGGCGGTTACCGGGTGCTCACGTCGACCGGCGGGCCGCTTCCTGCCGGGCTGGCCGGCCGGCAGTGGGACGTCATCCCGGGCAGCAGGAAGATCGTCGCCCTCACTTTCGACATCGGGCCGGTCAACGGCGTGCCGAAGACTCTGGCTACGCTCCGCCGCGACCACGTGCGAGCCACCTTCTTCATCACCGGCCGCCGGGCCAGAAACTCCACGACGGCGGTCCGCGCCATCGCGGCCGCCGGCGAGCTCGTCGGAGATCACTCGAACAACCACCCGGACTTCACCACGATCAGCGACAAGCGGATCGGCGAGGAAGTCACGGTTGCGCAGGCCGCCATCGAGTCGGCGACCGGGCTGAACGCCTGGCCCTGGTTCCGCTTTCCTTATGGTGCCCACACCGATCACACCATCAGGGTCGTCAACTCGGCCGGATTCGCGCCGATCGGCTGGACGGTCGACACCCTCGGCTGGAAGGGCACCTCGGGCGGCGTGACCGTGCAGGAGGTCATCGACCGCGTCCTGTCGCATCGCCGACCTGGTGAGATCGTCCTCATGCACGGCGGCTCGGATTCTCACGACGGCTCGACCCTGGACGCCGACGCGCTGCCGACGGTGATCAGGAGGCTGCGCGCCGATGGGTACTCGTTCGTGACCATGGACTACCTGGACGGGTTCGCCTCCCGGGTCCGGGCCGCCGACGGGGCCGTGAGCAGCTTCGGATCGCCGTCGTACGGGTCCGACCGCGGCCGGCTGCGGCCGGGACTGACGGCGGTGGGCCTGGCCGCCGATCCGGTCACCGGGGGCTACTGGATCCTGAAGTCGACCGGCGGCGTCGACGGCTTCCACGCACCGTGGCGCGGCTCGCTGACCGGGCGGATCCCCGCTGGTGCCACGATCACGGCCATCGCGGCCGGCCAGCCGGGCGGCTACCTGGTGCTCACCTCTGACGGCGGGGTGCACAATTTCGGGACGCCGTGGTTCGGCTCTGACGCCGGCCGGCTTACAGCCCTGCCGTAGGGTGCGCACATGAACGCGGCGGTCAGGGACGTGATGACAACGCGCGTGGTGGCCGTCCGCCGGGACGCGTCGTTCAAGGAGATGGCCGCCATGCTCCGGAGCAGCCGGATCAGCGCCTTCCCCGTCGTGGACGACGCCAGGCGGGTCATCGGCGTCGTGTCAGCGAGCGATCTGCTCGTCAAGGAAGCCGTACAGGCGGACGGCACCAGCCTGATCGCGGCCCTGCGGCACTTCAGGGAAGACGACAAGGCGGCCGGGATCACCGCCGGTGACCTGATGACCAGCCCCGCCGTCACGATCGGCGCGGACGCCACGGTCGAAGAGGCCGCCCGCCGCATGTATGACCGCAAGGTCAGGCGGCTGCCGGTGGTCACCGAGGCCGGCCTGCTGGTCGGCATCGTGAGCCGGGTGGACGTGCTCGCGGTCTTCGACCGGCCGGACGCGGAGATCCGCCTGGAGGTGATCCGGCAGGTGCTGCCCGGCGTCCTGTCCCGGGCCGTCGCCGGCTTCGACGTGACGGTGAAGGACGGCATCGTGACGGTGACCGGGGCGGTTCGGGGCGATCATGAGGGCCAGGCCGTTCTCGACGCGGTGCGGCATGTCCAGGGTGTCGTGGCGGTTCGTGACCGGCTGACCCGTCCGGCCGGCCGCGAGGGCCAGCGAGGCTGACCGGAGACCGGGCGGTGGCTCGCCGTCGCCGCGGCTCAGGCCGCGCGCAGGATCGCGACGGCCTGGCCGAGCATCTGCTCGTCGCCGACGTTGCCCGGGAAAACGACATACGGCATCCCGATCGCGTCGGGATCCGCATCGGCCGGCCGGAACACCGAGATCAGGCCGTCGAACAACTGGCCGGCGACTTCTGCGCGCCGCATGCCCAGGCCCTGGACGGCGACGTCGTGCGAGGTGATCCCGCCCTTGGCGATGATCCAGGCCGGCCGGGCGGGCAGCGCCAGGCCGGTGATGCGAGCCAGGGCGGCCGAGACGGAGCGGGAGATGGCGAGACTGCGCTGCTTGCTGCGGCCCTGGATGAGCGTGCGGCTGGTGCAGAGCAGGACGTCGGCCTCGCCTAGCGCGCGGGCCACCTGCCTGGCCGTCGCCTGCACCACGTCGCCCGCGGCGCCGGGGTCACCGGCGGATCGCAGCAGGGCCGGTACGTCGAGCTCGATCGCGGTGATGCCGCCGCGTGCCCGCAGGGCCGCCACCTGGCGGGTCGTCTGGCTGACATGGGATCCGACCACGATCAGGCCGTGCTGGCCGCGCCCGGCGGCGGGCCGGAGCTCCGGGCCGCGCAGCGGCCCCCTGGGCTCCAGCCCGCTCAGCGCCCGCACGAACGACGGCCCGGTGCGGAACAGGAACGACCGGCCGGCCCGCTCGGACTGCAGTACCGCGCAGGCCACCGTCTCCAGGTCGGAGTACTCGGCGGCGTTGACGATGACCCACCTCCCGCCGGCCACCTCAGCCAGCAGGCCGCGGACCCGTGACGGCCCGCCGAGCCTGATGTCAGCCAGGCTGATACTGGCCACCTCCTCGCTGCCGATCGTGCCGCCGCTCTTCTCGGCGACGAAGTCGCGCAGGTCAGAGGCGGCATAGCCGAAGACGGGATCCCTGGCGAATTCGGTCTCGCCGACGGGCACCAGGCCGTCGCTGGTGCGCGCCCAGTGGATGTCGCCCGCGGTCAGCCGTCCGGCCTCGACGAAAGCCGGGATCAGCAGCACGCCGTCGATCCCCCGGCCCGAGCTCTCCCGGCGGACGGCCGCCAGCGCCCCGACCTCCGCGATGACGTGGCCGCGCAGCGTCGAGTCGCTGCGGCTGACCAGGTCGATCCGCGCGCCGCGCCGCCTGGCCGCGGCGACCAGGGCCCCGGCCGCCCGGCGCGTCAGCGCAATCGCGTCGCGCTCGCCGACGCTGCGCGAGTTAGTCAGCACGAAACAGGTCGCGCTCTGGCCGCCGAGCGCGGCGTCGCAGGTGCCCTCGTCCACGACGGTCACGACCTGCACGTCGTGGACGGACTGCGACCCGGTCGGATCGTCATCCAGGACGCCGATCAGCGCGCCGTCCGCGGCGCGCATCGCGCGGATCGCCGCGCGGAGCGCCGCACCGTCCGGCCGGGGCTCGGGCAGGCGGGCGAATACCTCCGACGCGAACGGCTGGCTGTCCCGCACCAACGCGACCCTTTCCGGCCAGCCGGCTGCAACGGCTGAACGCCTAGGATCACAGTATCGAGGCCGGCCAGGCCGACCTCCGGGCAGGCCGACCTCCGGGCCAGGCCGACCTCCCGGCCAGGCCGACCTCCCGGCCCGCCACAGACAGACTCATTAGGAGACGCCGTGACGAACGTCGTGGTCACGGGCGGGGCGGGTTTCCTGGGCTCGCGCCTGGCCCGGCAACTGCTGGCGACGGGCTCGCTGGGCGTGGCCGGCCAGCCGGCGGAGCCCGTTTCCCTGGTCACCCTCGTCGACCGCGCGCCGGCTCCCGCCGACCTCGCCGCCGACCAGCGGGTGGCCGCGATCCGCGGTGACCTCGGCGAGCTGCTTGAGCCCCGGCGGGGCGGCCCTGAGGTGCTGGCCGGCGCCGACGTGATCTTCCATCTCGCCGCCGCCGTCAGCGCCGAGTGCGAAGCCGATTTCGACCTCGGCGTGCGAGCGAACCTGCGGGTCACCGAGTCGCTGCTCGCCTCCTGCCGCGCCCTCGGGACACACCCGGTCGTGGTTTTCGCCAGTTCCGTGGCGGTGTTCGGGGCCAGCGCGGATCACCCGCTGCCCCCCGTCGTAGACGATCAGACGCGGCCGAATCCGCAGTCCAGCTACGGCACGCAGAAGGTCATCGGCGAGTACCTGCTGGCCGACTACAGCAGGAGGGGATTCCTGCGCGGCCGCACCGCCCGCCTGATGACCGTGAGCGTGCGACCCGGCCAGCCCAACGCGGCGGCGTCGGGGTTCCTGTCAGGCATCGTCCGCGAGCCGCTGGCCGGCCAACGCGCGACCTGCCCGGTCGGTCCGGGCACCGAGGTGGCTCTCTCGTCACCGGCCCGGGCCGTCGACGGCCTGCTCACGGCGGCCACGTCGTCCGACGAGGCCTGGGGCGGCCGGAGCGCCGTCAACCTGCCGGCGCTCACCGTGACCGTGGGCGAAATGGTCGCCGCGCTGGAACGGGTCGCCGGCCCGGCGGTCATCGACCTCATCGACTGGGTGCCGGACCCCGCGGTGGCCGCGATCGTGACCAGCTGGCCGGCCAGGTTCCGCACCGATCGCGCGGCCCGGCTTGGCCTGTCCCCCGATCCGGACTTCGACTCCGTCATCAGGCTGCACCTCGCGGAGGAAATACTGTCGGCATGAGCAGCTGCCAGCACGCCGAGACCATCGTCATCGCCCGCCCGCCGGAAGCTGAATCGACGTGAACGGCCCGCCAACAGACCCTGACCCGGGACGCGATCCCGGCCAGGCCGGGATCGTCGAGCTCAGCACGGTCCCCGGGTTCGTCGTGTTCGATCTTCCCGGCGCGGCCAGGTCGGCTGGGGGCACGCGCGTGGCGCCGGACGTGACCGTCGCCGAGGTGGCGCTGCTGGCCCGGGCCATGACGTACAAGTTCGCGGTGCTCGGCGACCGGATCGGCGGGGCCAAGGCCGGCCTGACGGGAGACCCCGCCGACCGCACCGCGAGAGCCGGGCTGATGGCCAGGTACTGCGCCGAGATCCGCCCGATGGCCGATGCGGGCCGATTCCTCACCGGCCCGGACATGGGCACGTTCGAGGAGGACTTCGCGCTGCTGCGCGAGGGTCGCGCCGCACCCGCGGCCATCTCGGCCGTCGTCGGCGGGATGCCGTTCGAGGACATCCTGACCGGCTACGGCGTCGCGGTGGCGGCCGAGGTGACCCTGCGCGCGAGGCTGGGCGGGGGGTGGGAGGACCGGTCGGTTGCCATCGAGGGGTTCGGCAAGGTGGGCGGCGGCGTGGCGGGCGAGGTCGTCAACCGCGGCGGCCGGGTCGTCGCCGTGTCGACGGTCGCGGGCTGCGTCGCCGATCCCGCCGGGCTGGACATCGAGCGGCTGCTCGCGCTGCGCGGCCGCCACGGTGATGACTGCGTTACCCGGTACGGCCTGCCGTCCAGCCCGCCCGCGCACCTGTTCACGGCGGTAGAGGCAGATGTCCTCGTCCCCGGGACCCGACCGGGAGTCATCGGCCGCCGGGCCGCAGAATCGCTGCCGGCCGCCGTCCGGGTCGTCGCGCCCGCGGCGAATGTTCCCTACACCAGGCCAGGGGCCGACGTCCTGCGCCGCCGCGGCATCATCGCGCTGCCTGACTTCGTGTGCAACGCCGGCGCCGTGATGGGCTACCGCTCGCCGCGCGAGGCCGCGCCGCAGCAGGTCCTCGCCGATGTCGAGGACAAGATCAGCGGACTGATCACCGAAGCGCTCGGTCACCCGGACGGGCCGCTGGCCGGAGCCTGCGAGCGCGCGGCCGGCTTCCTGCGTACCTGGTGGGGCGACCCGCCGGGCGCGCCTTTCGCCGCTGCTGGTCGGCTCGACCCGTAGATTGAGCAGACCCGGCCAGAGGAGGAGCGCGTGCACATCCGCCGCGGCGCTGACGCCAGCGATCCCGGTCCTGAACACCAGTTCACGGGGTCCGTGTGGCTGGACAAGATCGCGGTGCCGTCCGAGGTATCCCCGATCGCCGTCTACAGCGTGCACTTTCACCCCGGCGCGCGCACGGCCTGGCATGCTCACCCGCTTGGTCAGGTCCTGCACGTCACCGAAGGAACGGGCCTGGTCCAGCGGCGGGGCGGCGCGGTGGAGCAGATCAGGGCCGGCGACACCGTGTGGACCGGGGCCGGCGAATGGCACTGGCACGGGGCCGGCCCACGTACCTTCATGACGCATCTCGCGGTGCAGGAAGCCGTCGACGGCTCGACGGCCGAATGGGGCGAGCACGTCATCAGCGATTACCCGGCCTGAGCAAAGGACTGGTACGGATGCGGTGGTCAGCACGGTTCTCGGCGCGCCGGACGGCTGGCTCGCTGGCGGCCCTCACGGCCGCGGTGGTGTCGGCGCTGGCGGGCCAGACGGCGGCGGCGGGCGCGGTCGGGCCGGCCGACTGGCCCGCCTACCTGGCCGGCCCGGCGCATACCTCCGACAACCGGGCGCAGGTCGCGATCACGCCTGGTACCGCTGGCGCGCTGGTTCGCAAGTGGCATTTCGTGGGCGACCAGCCGAATCAGCCAGGTCAGCCGCGGCCCGCCTACAACGCCAGCCCGACAGTCGCGGACGGCGCCGTGTTCATCGGCTCGAGGACCGGCTGGTTCTACAAGCTCGACGAGCGCACCGGCAAGGTGCTGGACAAGATCTTCATCGGCTTCCAGCCCGGCCGGACCTGCACGGCCGGAGGCATCATTTCCACCGCCACGGTCGCCAGGGACCCGGCCGACGGCCGGGATACGGTCTACGTCGGCGCGCCTGACGGATACCTCTACGCGCTGCGAGCATCGGACCTGTCGCTTAAGTGGCGGTCCGTGATCGCGATCCCGTCCGCGAAGGTCAGCGACTACTTCCAGTGGTCCTCGCCGACCGTGTCCGGCGGGCGGATCTACATCGGCGTCTCCTCGCACTGCGACAACCCGCTGGTTCGCGGCGGCGTCATCGGCTACGCCCAGTCGACGGGCAAGGTCTTCGCCCGGTACTACGACGTGCCGAAGGGCGTCATCGGCGGATCGGTGTGGTCCAGCGTCGCCGCGGCCGGCCAGTACGTCTACGTCTCCACCGGCAACGGCGTCGCGGGCGCTCGGCGGCTGTACGACACGACGTCGATCGTCGAACTGCGCGCGAGCACCCTGGCCCGGGTGGCATCGTTCCAGCCGCCGGCGTCGCAGCGGCTGTTCGACACCGACTTCGGCGCGTCACCGACGCTGTTCGGATCGCTGGTCGGCGCCTGCAACAAGAATGGCGTCTTCTACGCGCTGCGCGTGCCGAGCATGAAGGTGGCCTGGGAACGGCGGCTGGCCACGAGTCCGGGCCGCACCGGAAAGGCTCAGTGCATCGCGTCGTCGGCCTACGACGGCACGCACCTGTACGTGGCCGCCACGTCGACGGCTATCGGCGGCAAGACATACCCGGGATCGATCAGGCAGCTCAGCCCGGTCACGGGCCGAGTGCTCTGGCAGACCGGATTGCCGAACGGGGTCATCGGCACGCCGACGCTGGACGGCGGCGGCGTGGTCGCGGTCGGCACGTACGGCAGCAGCGCGACGCCGAATGCCGTGTACCTCGCTGACGCGCGGACCGGCCGCGTCGTCCGCACCCTGATCTCGGGCAGTTCGGACTTCGCGCAGAGCGTCTTCGCGGGCGGCTGGCTGTTCACGGCCAACGGCACCGGCGTGTACGGCTGGGGCCCGTAGCGTGTACGCGCGCCAGCACGCGGCGCAGCACCCGGACCAGCCAGCCATCATCATGGCCACGTCGGGCGAGACGGTGACGTACGCCCAGTACGAGGCGGGCTGCAACCGGGCAGCTCATCTGCTGCGGGCCGCTGGCCTGCAGCGTGGAGACCACATCGCGATCCTGATGGAGAACAGCCCGCGGCTGCTCGAGATCGAAGGGGCCGCCGAGCGGACTGGCCTGTACTACACCCTGATCAACACCTACCTGGCCGCTGACGAGGTGGCATACATCGTGGCCAACTCGCGGTCCAGGCTGCTGTTCAGCTCGGCCGCCCGCCGGCCGGTGGCCGAGGCGGCCGCGGCCAGGTGCCCGGCCGTCGAGCGCAGGCTGATCACCGGGCCCGGCGACCCCCCGGCCGGCTGGGAGTCCTACGAGGCCGCGGTGGCCGGCTACCCGGACGATCCCGTTCCCGGCGAGGTGCTCGGAACGGCCATGCTGTACTCCTCCGGCACGACCGGCCAGCCCAAGGGCGTCCTGCGCGGCCTGCCGGAGGTGGCGCCGAGCGAACCGCTGCCGGTGATGGCGTTCGTCCGGGCGATGTTCGGATTCCGCGCGGGCATGACCTATCTCAGCCCGGCGCCGCTGTACCACTCGGCACCGCAGGCGAGCGTGTCAGCGGCGATCCGGCTCGGCGCCACCAGCGTGGTGATGGAGCACTTCGACGCCGAGCAGTGGCTGGCCCTGGTCGAGCGCTACCAGGTGACGCACTGCCAGATGGTGCCGGTGATGTTCAGCAGGCTGCTGCGCCTGCCGGAGGACGTCAGGGCCCGCTACGACACGTCCTCGCTCGAGTGCGTCGTGCACGCCGCCGCACCGTGCCCGGTGCACGTCAAGCAGGCGATGATCGACTGGCTCGGCCCGGTCATCACCGAGTACTACGGCGCCACCGAGGCCAACGGCTTCACGTTCTGCGATTCCGCGCAGTGGCTCGCTCATCCGGGCACGGTCGGCAAGACGATCCTGGGCGAGCTGCTGATCCTGGACGACCAGGGCCGCGAGTGCCCGGTCGGCGTGGACGGCACCATCTGGTTCCGCGGCGCGACCGCGTTCGAGTATTTCGCCGAGCCGGGCAAGACCGCGCAGAGCCGCACCGCCGACGGGCTGGCCAGCACCGTCGGCGACGTCGGCCACGTCGACGCGGACGGGTACCTGTACCTCACCGACCGCAAGAGCTACATGATCATCTCTGGCGGCGTCAACATCTACCCCCAGGAGACCGAGAACCTGCTGTCCGCGCACCCCGCCGTCGCCGATGTCGCCGTCATCGGCGTGCCGAACGAGGATCTGGGCGAGGAGGTCAAGGCCGTGGTCCAGCTCGCCGACCCGGCGGCGGCCGGGCCGGAACTCGCCCAGGAGCTGATCGACTTCTGCCGCGACCGGCTCGCGCATTTCAAGTGCCCGCGGACGATCGACTTCGTGCCCGAACTGCCCCGGTCGGCCACGGGCAAGCTCTACAAGCGCCTGCTCAGGGACGCGTACTGGGCCGGTCATCCGACCTCCATCGTCTAGCGGCTCACGAGGTAAGGTCGGCCTCATGGACGGCATCCACGATCTCGGCGGCCTGCAGGGCCTCGGGCCGGTGGCCCACTCGCCGGCCGAGCCGGTCTTTCGTGACCGGTGGGAGGCGGCAGCCAGGGCGCTGCTGATGGTCGTGGCCGGCGCGGTCGGCGCGAGCGGGGGCGAGTTCCGGCACTCGATCGAGCGGATGGATCCCGGCCACTACCTGACCTCCAGCTATTACGAGCACTGGCTGACCGCGGCCGCCACGCTGGCCGTCGAGCACGGGCTGGTGACTCACTCCGACCTCGAGGCCAGGGCCGGCGGCGGCTTCCCGCTCAGCGGGCCGGTACTCGCGCCGCCGGCCACCGATCCCGGTCCTGACGTCGGGGAGCCCCGCTTCGGGGTCGGCGACCGGGTCCGGGTGCGGGAGTGGCATCCGGCTGGTCACACCCGCTGCCCGCGCTACATCCGGGGCAAGGCCGGGACGGTGGTGCGGCTGGACGGCAGCTACTCGGTGCCCGATGTCGAGGCGCACGGTGCCGCCCGCCGTCATGAGCCGACCTACTCGGTCCGGTTCGCTGCCGCCGACCTCTGGCAGGACGGCCAGCGGGACGTGTCGGTGCATGTTGACCTGTGGGACAGCTACCTGGAGCGAGCATGAGCGAGGGCGATCATCATCACCCGGCACCCGTGTCGCCGGTCGAGCAGCGGGTCGCGGCGCTTGAGGCGCTGCTGACCGAGCGCGGGCTGGTACCCGAGGGCTTTATCGACGAGGTCACCCGCCGCTACGAGTCCGAGATCGGGCCGCTGAACGGCGCCCAGGTCGTGGCCCGGGCCTGGACGGACCCGCAGTACCGGCAGCGCCTGCTGGCCGATGGCACCGCGGCGATCGCCGAGCTGGGCTTCGGCGGCGCGGAAGGCGATCACATGGTGGTCGTGGCGAACACTCCCGCCGTCCATAACGTGATCGTCTGCACGCTGTGCTCGTGCTACCCGTGGCCGGTGCTCGGGCTGCCGCCGGCCTGGTACAAGGACCCGCCGTACCGGGCCCGGATGGTGCGGGAACCCCGGACGCTGCTGGCCGAGATGGGCTGCCAGCTATCCGGTGACGTCGAGGTCAGGGTCTGGGACTCCTCCGCCGAGGTTCGCTACCTCGTGCTGCCCGAGCGCCCGCCGGGAACCGAGGGCATGACGGAAGCGGAGCTGGCCGGCCTGGTGACCCGTGACTCGATGATCGGGGTGGCCAGGCTGTGACCGGGACGCTGAGCCTGTCGGAGCTTGACCTCCCCCGCCGCAACGGCGAGCTGGCTTTCGACGCGCCCTGGCAGAGCACCGTCTTCGCGCTCGCCGCCGCCGTCGTCGATCATGCGCTCGGCGGCGACCGGGAGCCGTTCCGCCAGCAGCTCATCAGGGCGATCGCCGCCGAGCCCGGCCGGCCCTACTGGGAAAGCTGGACCACTGCGCTCGAGGCACTGGTCGCCACGCTGCCGCCCCCGGCGGGCCCGTCAGGCCCAGCAGGCGCGTCAGGCCCGGCGGTCAGCTAGCCGACCGTGATGGCGTCCAGGCGCTCCTTCAGGAAGGCCGCCGACACCACCGGCGCGAAGTCGTTCGGCCTGCCGATCGGCGGCTGCAGCGACTCGATCAGCGCGTCGTGATCGGCCTCGTAGAAGTAGACCAGCGATACGAGGTCCTCATCCGGCGCCTCGGCCTGCGGCGGAAGCACGCGGTGCCGGTTGGACTTCCACCGGCCGCCGCTCCAGCGGGCAAGAAGGTCCCCGGTGTTGATCGTGAAGGCGCCCGGGACGAACGGCGCGTCCTCCCAGCCGTCCTGCTCGGTCCACACCTGCAAGCCGCCGCGACCTGGCTCGCGGTCCAAGATGGTGACGGTACCGAAATCCGTATGCGGGCCGATCCGGAACTGGCCTGGTTCCGGCGTGCCCGCCACCGTCATCGGCGGGTACCAGTTGATGTTCATCGTGTGCGTGGCATGCCCGGTGTGCCGGGTGAAGAAATCGCTATCGAGTTCCAGCGCGGCCGCGCACAGCACCAGCAGCTCGTCCGCGAGCTCGCGCATGCGGGCCAGGTAGGTCACGACAGCGGGCTCGAGCGCGGGCACCTCGGCCGGATACACATTGGGCTGGAACCAGTACCCGTCGACGTCGGGGTCACCGGTCGGCTGATCTGCGCCGACCGCAAATGACTCCTTCAGGTCCGGCGGGGTCTCGGTTCCCTCGGCGTAGCCGTTCGCCTCGACTCCGGGCGGCAGCCAGCCGCGGCCGGCGACCGTGACGGCGTACCGCTGCTTCGTGCCCCGCGGCAGCGCGAAGAACGCCCGCGCCTCGGCGCGCACCCGCGCGCGCAGCTCGTCAGGCACTCCGTGGCCCGTGATCAGGAAGAAGCCGACGCTCTGGAGCGCGGCGTCGACCTGGGCCGCGACACCGGCGCGCGCGGTCCCGTTTCCGCTTAGCCAGGGTGTGAGGTCGATCACGGGAACTGACGATGGCATGATCCGGCTCCGATGTCGTGAGGGCCCGTTCAGTACAACAGCAAGACAGCGGCCTCGTCCAGCGGCAGGAGTTCAACCGCGCTTCAGGTCAAATTCTGGTTCAGCCTGGTGCTCCGTACTGCATCCCGGGAACACTCCTGAAGCCACACGGTAAACGGCAGAGTACGCGGAGAAGCGTTGATTAAGTCCGTTATGGCCACTAGCGTTGCTGTCGCGGTCACCGGGACAGGAAGGAACAACACAACGTCATGGACGCGCGATGGAAGCCGGTGAGCGACCTTATCAAGGTGCCGGATTGATCCGGCCTGATCGCAGGACGGACATCTCCCGCCGCTCCGCGCTTCAGCTCAGCGGGCTCGCCGTCGCGGGGGCGGCGCTGACGCCGGGAACGGTCTCGCACTCCCCCATCGCATTCGGCGTCAACCGGAACTACTTCCAGTCCTTCACCGCCGCCGTGCACGGCGCGCGAGCCGTCCGGATCTACTACGACACCGAGAACGTCTTCCCTGACACCTGGCCTGACCACCTGCCCGGCGCCTGGGCCACGCTCTCGATCCGGCCGCATCCGCTCGATCTGCTCAAGGGAACACTCGACAGCCAGATCAGGAACCTGCTGCAGTCAGCACCCGTGCACTCGGAGCTCTCGATCTGGCACGAGGCCGGCCCCGGTAACCCGCTCGGCTACCCGCGCTACATCAACGCCAGCAGCATGTCTCTCATGCACACGCACATGCAGAACCTGTGCCGGGGCACGAACGTCAGCTACGGCTCGATTATCTGCGGCCCGGCCAACCAGCGCGAGGCCTGGCTGGGCCGCAACCTGGACTGGTACGGGGTCGATCAGTACGACAACGACCGCTTTCACAATCCTGACGGCACCCTCAACCAGGCCAAGCTCTACCAGCGGATGAACGCGAACCTGGCCACGTGGCGCAAGGTCGCCGGCACGCAGCACCCGTCCATCAGGCTGTGCGAGACCAACAGCCCGCTTGACTCTCACCGGACGCACTGGTTCGCCATGATGGCGGCATGGATGGCCCGCAACAACGGCCACCGCATCCTGACCTACTGGAACTCCGTGCACGGCAAGGCCACCGGTGGCCTGTCGGGTCCCTGGCCGCCGAGCAACCAGGTGGTGTCGCACCTGAAGACCCTCGTCCGGAGGTACGGCTGACCGCTGACGCCGCCGCTGAGGGCAAAGACCCCTCAGCATCCTGGGAGGGGCCTTTGCCCTTGGCTCTAATCGACGGCTGACCGCACCTAAGCCACGACCGCCCTCAGCCTGATCAGTGCCGTGCGGCGCGCTGCCGGTTGCGGTCATATCTGAATTAGGCCGTCGAACTCACCGTTCCGCGCACCTCCGAGAAATGCGCGCCATTCGTCCGGGGTGAACCGGAGAACGGGGCCTTCGGCGTCCTTGCTGTCCCGAACGCCGATCCCGCCGCCGGGCAGGCTGGCTACCTCGACGCAGTTGCCGTTCGAGAAGCTCAGCGAGCTCTTGATCCAATGCGGAGCCGAACCTGACGTTGCCGGGCGGCCTCCGGGCATAAGTGTACTCACGTCCCTTACCTCGCTCAATGTGATGTGTTTCTGGCTCGGAGCGAATGAGAGCGCAGAGTACCCAGCCACGTGCTTTGGGGTGGTTGTATTTTGCTGAAGCCTCTTGCGCTTGGGACTCAAGTCCACTCCTGAGCCCTGATTGCCGCGATGATACTCCCGGCGCTGCCCTTTCCGGCGCATCATTCAGCCCAGAAGAAACTGGTGTTCAGCTGGGAGGGTGAGGGTGAGCTGAGTCCCTTGCCCGGGCGTGCTGGCCGCGGTCAGCCGCCCAGCGTGCGCGGCGGCGAGTTCCGCGGCGATGGCGAGCCCGATGCCGCTGCCGGAAGCCGGTGCGGCCTGCTGGCCGCGCCAGAACCGGTCGAAGATGCGGGGCATCTCGTCGGCCGGGATGCCGACACCGGTATCAGTGACCCTCAGCACGGCGGCCGGGCCCGAGGTCCAGGTTTCGATGACGACGCGGCCTCCTGGCGGCGTGAACTTCAGCGCGTTGGTGAGCAGGTTGGCGGTGAGCTGGTGCAGCCTCCCGGCGTCGGCCAGGACGTCGGCCCGGCCCAGGCGGCGCTCCAGGGTCAGGCAGGCCGTGTCGGCTCGGGCGGCCACGCTGTCAGCCGCCCTGGCGGCGATGTCGGCCAGGTCACAGTGGCGCCGGGCCAGGTGCAGGGCCGCCGCGTCGGCTGAGGCGAGACTCTGCAGATCGTCGAGCACCCGGCCAAGGGCGACGAGCGCTGCCACCCCGGTGGCGGCCGCGATGGCCCGCAGCAAGGTGGTCCGCAGGGCCAGGTCGGCGCCCGGCCGGGTGAACCGGACGGCCACGTCTCCCACCTGCCGGCCCCGCACCACGATCGCCTGGGCGACCTCATCCGGGGCCGGCTGGCCGTCGAACCCTCGCGATACGGCGGCCACATCGCCGTGCAGGTCGCGTATCTCGGTGTAGGAGCCGCTCCGCGCCGCCAGGTCAAGCACCGGCGCTAGCTTGGCGCTGGCCCAGGTGCCGTTCCTGTCCCAGGCCGCGGCGGCGGTCACGGCGATCGCGCCGACCGCCCCGGCGCGCTGCCGGGCGGCGAGCGCCGAGATGTCAGCCGCGGCGAGTGCCGCCGTCAGGGCCGCGAGCACGGCGATCGAGATCAGCGCCACAGCGAGGAACGACAGCCCGAGCCGGGCCACCAGAGAGCTGCCGCCTGAGCCGGCCCGCATCGTGCCAGGCCCGCTCGTCACGAATGATCCGATCCCGTTGTCAAGTCATCAGCCCCCGGACGGTGATGTGGTGCGCCGCGGCAGGCGCCGGACGGCTGGCCGCTAGCGAGCTGGGCTCGCGCGCCGCCTCATGGCGTGCCCGGATTCACCCCTCAGCATCCGGGCACGCCTGCACTGTCCGAGCGGCCGCTGGTGACCGCGTGGCCGCCGTAGCGAGACCAGCGCGCCCCCGGTTCCACGCCGACCGCTGCTATCTCCCGTGCCGGTGCCGCGTCCGGATCACCGGTTCCTTCCATACCAGGCCGCCGACGTGGAACTAGAATGCGCCGTCCGTGAAGAACGCGTGGATGCAGTCCGTTCGAGGGCTGGTAGTTGGGCCAGCGCATCGCCGTCGCGAGACGCGGGCCCCTTCGCCGGGTGGCCCGGAACCGAGTGTGAGCCACCCAGCGGCCGGCCGGAGGGGCATCCGCCGGTGGGTGAGTGTCAGGCGACGGCTCGGCGAACGGACCCGGAGCCCGTCGCACCAGGTCAGACGCACAGTCGAACGCCGTGATGTTCAGCTGCGGTGGAGTCCGCGTGAAGTCCTGATGGCAGCCGTCGGCCGGGTTCGCCCCGGCCAGAGCCTGATCTCGTATGTCACGGTGCCAGGTCCGCGGCCGACCTGCTCGGCGCCGAGGTTCCGCAGCAGCCCGGCGATGGCCTTGTTGTCCTCGGCGACCATCCCGGTGAAGCGGCTGATGCCCTCCTGGCGGGCACGGTCCGACAACTGGGCCAGGAACTCGGTGCCCAGGCCCCGGCCCTGCCACTCGTCGACGATGGTGACGGCTATCTCGGCGGCCTGCGGATCATCGGTGTCAGAAGTACCGAAGCTCCGCCAGTGACAGGACCTTCTTCCCGGTAAGGAACCGCATCTGGCGGGACCGCGCACTCAGCCGGTCGAAGCCCTCGGCCAGCAGCCCGGCATCCGCGCTGCGGACCGGCCGGATCAGCACGACCGACCCGTCGCCCAGCACCACCGTCATGGCCGGGTCACCGCGGCCGGCGGCGGCCTGGTCCGCACGCGGAGCGCAGGCACTTCCGGCAAATGTTGTCATCACGGTCCCTTTCAGCAGCGGCACCGAAGCCCGGCGCACACCCGAAGTTAGGAACCGCGGCGTTCGCGCAGCGCTCGCATCCGAGCGACCGCGCTGCCGGTCGCCGCGAACGCCAGGAACGGCGGCGCCGCCAGGTCGGGCGCAGCTTGCGGGGGTCTGGTGATGCGCCCGCTTAGGTGATGCGGAATCGGGACTTCCCGGCGTGAAGTAGCCCGCATAGGTTGGACTGGTGACAGAAATCACCTGGCTCGACGCGACCGCGCAGGCCGACCTCATTCGCCGCGGCGAGCTAAGCCCGGCTGAGCTCGTCGATGCCGCCATCTCCCGGATCGAGCAGCTCAATCCGCTCCTGGACGCCGTCATCAGCACGAGATTCGACCAGGCCAGGAAGGAAGCGGCTGGCGACCTGCCCCCCGGTCCGTTCCGCGGCGTGCCGATCCTGCTCAAGGATCTCGGCTGCATGGTCGCCGGCGAGACCACGGCATTCGGCATCGGCCCGCTGCGTGACGTGGCCTGGCCGGTGACTTCCTTCCTCGCCCAGATGTTTCAGGCGGCCGGTTTCGTGGCCGTCGGCCGCACCAACGTGCCGGAGTTCGGCACCACGGTCACGACGGAGGCGATGAGCTTCCCGGCGGCCCGCAACCCGTGGAATCCGGGTCACTCAACGGGCGGTTCCTCTGGTGGCTCGGCCGCCGCGGTGGCTAGCGGCATGGTGCCGGTCGCGCATGCCAATGACGGCGGCGGGTCCATCCGCATCCCGGCCAGCGAGTGCGGCCTGGTCGGGCTCAAGCCGACTCGCGGCCGGGTCAGCCAGGGCCCGCTGACCGGTGAAGGGTGGGCCGGAGGCACCATCGACGGATCGGTCACTAGGACGGTTCGCGATGCCGCGGGCGTGCTCGACGTGATCAGCGCGGCGATGCCCGGGGAGCCTTACTACGCGCCGCCGCTGCGCCAGCCGCTCGCGCGGGAGGTCGGCACCGACCCGGGCCGGCTGCGGATCGGCGTGGTCGACAGCGCCGGGGACGAGCGGTTCCTCGACGACCCGCAGTGCCGCGCCGCCGTCGCCGGGGCCGCGCGGCTGCTCGAGTCGCTCGGCCACCACGTGACGCAGTCGTGGCCGGCGGCCATGTTCGATGACGAATTCGGCGCGCGCTTCGCCGCCATCATCGCCGCCGACACCGAGGCGACCTTCCGTGCCTTCGAGGCCGCACTGGGCCGGCCGATCGGCGACGACGAGATCGAGCCGCGCAACGCCGCGTACCGGCAGGCCGGCCGGGCACTCGGCTCCGTCGAATACCTCCAGGCCCGGCAGTGGTTCGGTCAGTGGGCCAGGAGAATGGCGAGCTGGTGGGTCGATTTCGACGTGCTGGTCACTCCGACCCTTGGCGCGCCGCCTCCAGAGCTGGGCTGGTTCACCGCAGCGGGCCCAGAGGCCGAGGGCCGGCGGATCGCCAGCTTCATCCCCTACACGGCGCAGTTCAACATGACCGGCCAGCCCGCGGTGAGCCTGCCACTGCACTGGACGGCGGATGACTTGCCGGTAGGGGTTCAGCTGGTGGCCGGCTACGGCCGGGACGACATCCTGGTCAGGCTGGCGAGCCAACTCGAGCAGGCCGCTCCGTGGGCTGAGCGGCGGCCGCGCGTTCACGCGTGACCCGCGGCGGGTGCTCGTTCTGGTTACCGTGCCGGGATCAGCCGATCGCAGGCCGGCTCGTGTCAACACGTCATGTCCATAAGGTCTTCGCCTGACCTCGACACCGGCGTGATCCGCTCGACCCTTTCGCATCCGCCTGACTGGAAGGAAGCGAATGTCACAGGCGGTCCTGTTCGTGATCGATGACGACGTCGGGGTCGTGGGGGCGCTTCGGGACGATCTCGGCCGCAGGTTCGGCGACGATTTCCGCGTTGTCGCTGAAGTTTCGGCGGCAGCGGGACTGGAGATCCTGCGCCGACTGGCCGACCGGCGCGAAGCGGTCGCGCTGCTCATCGTCGACCATGCCATGAGCGAGATGCCCGGCGTCGACTTCCTTGCCCGTGCACATGCACTTCACCCGCTGGCCAAGCGAGTGCTGCTGGTGGAGCGTGACTACTCGGCCCGCAGCCCAGTCGTCCAGGCCATGACACTCGGCCAGGCCGACTATCACATCACGAAGCCGTGGATGCTCGAACAGGATCTCTACCGTGAGATCAGCGGCTTCCTGGCCGAATGGGCCAAGGATCGGGAGACGGGCTTTGACCTGTTCCACGTCATCGGAGGGCTCCAAGATCCTGGCTCGCACGAGCTGCGGGAACTGCTCACCCGCTTCAACGTGCCATTCCACTTCCATCCGGCCGACAGCGCGCAGGGGCGCCGCATGCTCGAGACCAGGGGTCTGGACGCATCACGCCTGCCGGTCATGATCCGCCACGACGACTACACCATGGTCACGCCGACTCGCGCCCAGATCATCGAGGCCGTAGGCGGGAGCATCTCGACCGATGTCGACGACTGCGACATCGTGATCGTCGGGGCCGGGCCGGCCGGTCTGACGGCCGCTGTCTACGCCGCCTCCGAAGGCCTCCAGACGGTGGTACTGGAAGAGACCGTCTCCGGCGGTCAGGCGGGAAGCAGCCCGATGATCAGGAATTACCCGGGCTTCCCGCATGGCATCAGCGGACATCAGCTCACCCGGCGTGCTTGCGAGCAGGCCTGGATGTTCGGGGCGCACATGGTGTTCGCCCAGCCCGCGGCGGGCCTGGAGTGCCGCGGCGGCAAACGCGTCCTGGCTCTCGCGAACGGCCGTCGGATCACGACCAGGGCGGTCATCCTCGCCCCAGGGATCGCATGGCGACGGCTGGGCGTTCCGCGCCTGGAGGCGCTGACCAGCTCCGGCGTTTTCTACGGTTCCGCCGGAAGCGAGGCGCGGGCCATGGAGGGCCACGACGTGTTCGTCGTGGGAGCGGGGAACTCGGCCGGCCAGGCCGCGCTTCACCTGGCGCGGTATGCCCGCCAGGTAACCATGCTGGTGCGGGGAGACAGCCTGGCGCGCTCCATGTCGGACTATCTGACCCGGGAGATCGAGGCCACCCCCAACATCACCGTGCGATTGCGCACCGAGGTCACCGACGGCTTCGGGTCCGATCACCTCGAAGCGCTCACCCTGCACGACCGCCAGCAGGACCAGTCCGAGCAAGTCGCCGCGGCCGCGCTCTTCGTGCTGATCGGCGGTGAGCCGCGTACCCAGTGGCTACCCGGCGCGGTCCAGCTGGAGCGCGGTTACATCCTGACCGGGCGCGATGTCGTGCAGGACCGAGCGGATTCGTCTCACTGGCCACTGGACCGGCCGCCTCTCTCGCTCGAGACCTCGGTTCCTGGCGTGTTCGCCGCCGGAGACGCGCGCTACCGCTCGATCAAGAGGGTTGCCTCGGCCGTCGGTGACGGCGCGACTGCGGTCCGCCTCGCCCACGAGTACCTTGCCGACGACCTCTCGCTCGTCGAGCTCGCTGGCTGACCAGAGCCGCCGCCGTGATCGCGTATTTCGCCAGCGGCCTGGTTAGCGGCGGCGGCGCAGCCTGACATCCAGCGAGTCGTGCCGGGCGTCTCCGATCAGGTACCGGCTGATGAGCGAGACCTCATGATCGCCGCCGCCGCGCTCGGATCTGAAGGTGCTGCTGAGTCTGAACTACGGCCCGGTTCGGCGGGGGCGTCAGCGGCGCCTTCGCCGGGCACTCGCCCACGGGGCAATCGAGGGCCTGCTGAATCAGGCTGCGCCTGCGCATGAGCCCACTGCGGTAGCCGTGCAGCGCATGAAGCTCGCGGAGTGCCTCGCTCCAGGCTGCGGTCTTTGAACCCCTCCTCTCGCAGTCGTTGATGTACTGCCCCAGCACCCCGCAGCGAGCTTCCGTCTCTCTCAGCGCCCGACCTACCAGCGCATCCGCCTGGCACAACGCTTCCTCTTGCGTAGTCTCGCCCATGGCCGCGCTCCCTATCCCGCCCGCCGCGCTTGTGCGGACTGCATGCCCGCGAGGTTAGCCGGAATCCGACCACCTCGCCTCCGAGCACGCATCCCGTGGTGCCGGGGCCTGTCAACCGCACGGGCCGTGACGGTCAGCCCCGCCACTGGCGCGGCTGCGGCAGCACTGCCGAAGCAGGGAACGGCGACTACTCCACCGTCGGCTATCAGGCATAGCCACGGCGGGCTTGGTGGGCTTGGTGGGCGCCGTAGGCCTCGATGAAGGCCTGGATGGTCCGATGCTCGTCACCGAACGAGGCCGAGCGCCACTTCGATTTCCGGCCGTCGCGGTAGGACAGGTCGAGCCAGACTTCGATCCGGACGATGGTGCTGTCGGAGAAGGAACTCCCCCGGATTCGCAGTCTGATTCCGGTCAGGCTGTCGAAGTCGACCGCCGCGATCGGCTTCTTGCTATCGACATACTCCGCAACCCCGTCGGGGGTGATGACCAGCAAGGGATCCGGATCAGCCGAGGTACCGCGCAGGAACCCCCGTACCCGGCCCCTGGCCTTGGTGAAGACCTTCCAGGTAGAAGGCGTATTCCCGTGCCTCGCCTGGCCCAGGACGGCCTGCGGATCGAGCATGGAGCCTCCCCGGCCTCGGTTTGGTGGCCTGCCGGTCACCGCCGTCGCCATTATCACTCCGTGCGAAAGTCGTGAGCGATGTCAGGCAACCTTGCCCCTGAGGTCCTCGTATTCCTTTGGTGACAGGACGGAGGCCACCGGTGCAGCAGGACGAGCAGAGGCGGACCCTAGAGCGGTTTGTCGCTGAGCGGGGTGACCGGCTGCTGCGGACGGCGGCGTTGCTGGCGGGGAGCCGGGCTGACGGAGAGGACCTGCTGCAGTCGGCGCTGGAGCGGCTGCTGCGGAACTGGCGGCGGGTCGATGGCGACCCGGAGAATTACGTACGCCGCACCCCGTACAACCTGGCCGCCGATGGGTGGCGCCGTCAGCAGGTGCGGCAGCGGAAGGCTGTGCTGTTCGAGCCCGCCCCGCCAGTAGATCCGGCCACCGAGGTTGACGTTCGTGATGCCGTGGTCCGCGTGCTGGTGCGGCTTCCGCCTCGCCAGCGGGCGGTCCTGGTGTTGCGCTACTTCGAGCAGCTGACCGAGGCGGAAACGGCGGAAGTGCTCGGCTGCTCGGTGGGCACGGTCAAGTCGGCCGCCGCACGCGGGCTGGTCCGGCTACGGGAAATGACTGCTTCCGCGGAGAGCGCGGAAACCGCGGCGGCAAGGGAGTGATCATGAGTTCAGACATGGAGGAACTGGCCCGTGAGGGAATGCGGCAGTTCACGTCGGCTACGCAGGCCTCGCCCGACCTAGCCGCCAGAACATGGCAGCGGCACCGGCGGCGGCACGTCCTGCGTGCTGGCCTGGCCCTGGGCGCCGCCGGGGTGGTGGCCGCAGTCACGGTGACAGCCGCGGTGGCCTACGGCCCGGCCGCCAAGGACGCGCCCGTCTCGGCGTCCGCGCTGCGAACCCGCCTGCTCGCGGCTATCGACACCGCCAGCGGCGACATCCTGTACACGCACGTACCGGGCGGGCCGCTGGGCGGGGGGCAGTACCCGGCGTATCCCCGCCCTGGCCAGGAGGTCCATGTCCGTGTCGGGCCAGCCGTCGGCTCGGACGGGAAGGTCTACAAAGACGGGGAGTACTCCTTCAAGATGTCCTCCGCGAACCCCGCCAAGAACTACACCCCCAACCTCGATCAGGGCGGGCTGAAGCTTTCCGGGACGGCCATGTGGGTCGATCACTTCAGGCACGTCTGGGGTGAGTGCCATTCGAAGTTCATCCTCGGGTTCACCCTGGACGCGGCCGGCATCCGCGCCGAGATCGCTAACGGGCAGTTCACGGTCATCGGGCGGACCGAACTGCACGGACAGCAGGCCATCGAGCTGAAGTTCAACGTGCCGCCCAACAACGAAGCCCGCCTCATGTGATCGCCGAGCGGCTGTGGGTGAACGCCACGACCTACCTGCCGATGCGGGGGTCCGTGCTCATGTCCAACGGACAGCGGAGCGTCTGGGATTACGTCTTCCTCCGGCCCACCGCCGAGCGCCTGGCGAAACTGCGCCCGGTCATCCCGGCGGGCTACAAGCGGGCGGGCTGCTGACCAGGTCACCGGCCGGAAACCGGCGACCTGGTCGGCGAGCCCTCAGTGCTTGCCTGTGTCGGGGTGACCGCGGGCTTCCGGCGCCGCGTGATGGTGGCCGGGCGCGGCGGCTGCGGGTGACGCAAGCGCGTCAAGCGCGAGGGCGGTGATGGCAGGCTCAAGTCCGGCTGGCATGGCGGCCGCGCGTAGCCGGCGGGCGGACAGCACCGACAGCAGCAGCCAGGCAGCGGCGCGGGGGTCGGCGTCGGGTCGGATGTCGCCCTCGGCTTGCGCGTGCTGAACTAGGCCGGTCAGGTGAGTGGCGATCGCGCGGATGGCATCGCGGGCCGGCCTGGTCAACTCCGGTTCGGCGGCCAGGGTGGCCGCGTCGGCGAACAGCACGCCGTAGGCGGCAGCGGCGTCCTCCGCGCTGGCGTGCCGGGCTCCGTGGCCGACAGTGGCCTGGCCCGCTCCGCCGTGCGCGCCCTCGGTGAGCACATGCGCCAGCAGCCCGGACGCTGAGCCGAAGCCGGCGGCCAGGTCGTCGAGTGAGGCCCTGACCTCGGCGGCGGCGCGTTCCACGACGGCGGCGAACAACGCGGCCTTGGAACCGAAGTTCTGGAAGATCACCGGCTCGCTCACCCCGATCCGGGCCGCCACATCGGAGATCTTGGCGGCGCGGTAACCAGTCTGGGCGAATACCTCAGCCGCACCGCGCAAGATCGTCTCCTGCCGCTCGGCCGCTGGCAGCCGCCTCCGCCTGGGCGCCTGGCCATCCTCCCCGGAACGATCCATGTCCACCGCCATGACCATCGTGCTCACGCGCGACTAAATCCTTGCGCGATAACTTAGTCATGACTAAACTTAGTTGCAACTAAGTTAACGGGAACCGGGGGCTGCCGTGCATGACCCGCTCAGGGGCCTGCACCAGCGGCAGCGCGGCACGGGCACTACCATCGACCGTTTCCTGCTGAACGAGCTAGTCAGCCAGATAGCGTTCGGCGGCCGCCGTCGCCGCGTGTACCGGCGGATCGTCTCCCTGACCGCGGTGCGGCCTGGGGACTCGGTACTGGACGTGGGGTGCAGCAGCGGGTACCTCGCCAGGAAGCTGGCCGCGGCCGCCGGGGCGGCGGGTCATGTCACCGGGGTGGACCCATCGGAGGCTGCGATCGCCTACGCGCGGCGGCGTGCACCCGAGGCCATGACGTTCACCGTCGGGGTCGCGCAGGACCTGCCTCGGCGGGCGCCTGCTGGTCGCGGACTTCGGCCCATCACGGCGCGCGTTCCCGCGGCACCCCGGCGCGCGGCGGATGCATCCCGCCGTCGCGACCGTCGGCCCGCTGGAGGACCTGGCTGCGGCGGCCGGGTACCGGATCGGGTCATCACCTGCCGGGCTGCCCCTGCTTCGCTACGTCCTGGCTTTCCGCCCGGAACACGACGCAGCGCCGTGACCGTGAACGCGGCCGGCGATGTTCAGCCTGCCCTGACCCCTCGCCGCCTAACGCCTCGCCGCGGACGGACCCGGCGCGCATAGCGACGGGCGCCATCCAGCTGAGGACCGGCGGATGGGGCGATGCCGCCTCGCGACGAGGAACGGTCGATCGCGCTTGCCACTGAACCTGGTATCCCCAGCTCTCAGCCATCTCCGGGACCTTGGTCCCCGGTGCTGCCAGCCTTTAACGGTGTTCGGCGCATCGGCTTGGTGCCGGCGGGCCCGGCCTGATCACCGGGTCGTGCGCGAGAGCGACGCGGGATTGCGGGCATCAGATCGTATTCTGATATCCTGGAGTGGTGAGTGCTGAGCCTATAGATGCCGTGACATTCTCGGATCTTTCCCGTAACCCGAGGGCTGTGGCTGAGCGTGCCCGGCGTCTGGGGCGGTTGCGGGTGACGCACCGCGACGCGGATGATTTCTACCTGACGGCCGCGGAGCGAGAGGAGGAGCGGGACGAGAACCTGCTGACCGCCTCGCGGATGTTCGCTGCCCTGTCCCGCAGCCCGGCCGGGGCTCACGCCGTGGCGGCGGCGGCAGAGGAAGTGTTCGCATGGGCCCGGCACCTGTCCGCGGCCGAGCGGGCGGAGTTCGCGGCCGAGCTAACCGCGGCTCTGTCGGACGCGGCCGAGTTGGGGATCGACGCGACCGCCCGCGAGGTCATAGCCGGATGGCGGGCCACCGCGCGGATCAAGGCCGACAAGAGTCTGTACGTGCAGGCGCTGGCGCCGACCGAAGGCGACTTTGGCCCGGTCGCGGCAATCGCGTGAGCCTGCGCCGCGGCGGCCGGGTCACCGTCGCGCCGCCACAGGGCGAGTGGGACGTCCGGTTCGTGCGGCCAGATGTTTCCACGACACGCCCGAACGCGGAGCCGTTACGACAGGTGTAATACCAGTTCAGAGGTAGGGGGCGTCCGGGGCTCGAACCCGGAACCTACGGATTAACAGTCCGGGGTTCGGACGCTCCGGGCGCTCTGCCTGCACAGAGCGGTCACCGGAGCGCCCGGAAAGCGCAGAATGCGCAGAGGGCCGGCGGAACGCGTTTCCACGAATATTTCCTCGGCAGTCTGGCTCCGGGCCCTTGCCCGTTACAGCGCGTAATTGTCGGGTTCTGCGCGGGACGTGACCGGTCTGCCGGTCCGGTCCGCGGGAGTGCGGGCCGGTGGTGTCCGGGCGGATCAGGGTTCGACCGTGAACGGCCGCATCATCTCGTTGTCTTCGTGCTCCACGATGTGGCAGTGGTGTACGTAACGCTGCCTTCCCTTCGTGCCCTTGGCCAGGTCGAACTTCGCGCGGATGGTGGTGAAGTAACCAGGGTTGGCCTTGACCGTGTCCTTGAAGCCGCGTTCATCGGGAGTGGGCGGCTGCATCGGCCCGGTCGCGAACGGCTCGGGTGAGATCCCGCCGGGTACGCCGTTCGGGCCGCCGTGCTTCTTCTGGTACGCCTGGACGTCGAACGGCGTGCGCCCGACGACCTGGAAGGTCACCAGGTGAACGTGCATGGCGTGGGTGTCCATGGTCATTTTTACCCAGACCCAGTCCTCGGTCGTGCCCGCCTTCGGGCGCTCGGTGACCGGCATCTGCTCGAAATCCATCGCGTTCAGGTTGAGCTTCCACTGCGCTGTTTCCCGCGCGATCTCGTTGAGGGTGATGTATCGGGTCCTAGACGGATGGCGCAGGTCCGCCCGCCGCCCGGGCAAGCTGGCCGGGATGTGCCGGGGGCCGCGGTGAGTAACCGAGGTGCCGACGCGGACCTGCATGACCGGCTCCAGCGGCGGCGCGGGGGTGGACACTGGGGGCGGCGGGACCGCATTGCGCAGATGCAGGACGCGGCCCTCCAGACCGCGGAAGTCGACCAGCACGTCGGCCCGCTCGGCCGGGGTCAGCGTCAGCCGCCGAACCGGGACGGGCATGTCGAACAGCCCGCCCTCGGCGCCGATCTGCCACATCGGCAGGCCGCCGAAGTGCAGGCTCATGATCCGGGCGTTGCACCCGTTCAGCACCCATGCACTACCCGGTCAGCAAGATCCCCGGCGTCCGCGCTGCTCGACCTGGACTTCCTGGGCTGGGTGAGGCGAGCTCCTCCGCGAACTGGTCCTCGACCCCAGCCGCGACTGTCAGCCCACCGGCCGCCCGCAGCGGGGTTCGATCCTTGATCCGGGGGACATCGGGGGCGCCAGGAGCCGTCGGCGGTCCGCGGCCGACGGCTGGGAGCATCCCGGCCGGGGTCTGTCCGCTGGTCCACGGGAGCATAGGTTGCGAAGTGAGCGACTTCCTGCGCTTTCCAGGGACGGAGGCCCGATGAGCGACATCACCGCGGACGTGCGGCTGCAGACTAACGAGCGCGAGCACACTCAGGGACATGTCGAGGGCGTGATCGCCGCGACGGGCCCGCTGCCGGACCTCGCGGTTGCGGCGCTGGCGGCCACCGCCGGTGACCGCGGCACTCAGATCGCTAGTCATTGGACACCGCTCTCACCCCGCCGCGGCGAGGAGGGCACGGTGACCGCAGACTTCGACGTTTACGGCGTGCGACTGGTGCCCGGTCGCGTCCCGATCGCCGGCCGCGGACCCGAGCTCGAGGACGGCTGGCTCGCCTACGGAACCCTGGTTTCGGTATCCAGGCGCCTGCGCTGGGACGGCGAGCCGCGATAACCCCGTTTGGCTCCCCTGCAGACCTTGGAGGCCCAGATCTAGCTTCTGACCTGCGCGCCTGGCAGGACTCGAACCTGCGACCAACTGCTTAGAAGGCAGCCGCTCTATCCGCTGAGCTACAGGCGCTCGAAGCACATTGTGCCCGATCCAGGCTACGCGCCGGACCTGTGCCGCCCAACTATCCGGCGCCGCCCGGGCTGGCCGGCGTTCTCGTCACGACCTTGGTCCCCAGGGGCCGATCGCCACCAGCCTGGGCCGCAGGCACTGCCGCCCGCCCGCGCCGATCACGGCTCCCCGCACCGCCTGGCCGGTTGCGCCGCAGGTCATTAGCAGCGCCATCCCGCTGCCGGAGTCGACGCCGCCCAGGCCCGCCGGCGCGGCGAAGAAATGCGGCCATGGCAGCGAGTGCGCCGCCCACACGACCTGCCGTTTCGCGATGCTGTAGCCCCAGGCCGACCCTTCGGCGCCCGGGTCGAGCCCGAGCCCCAACCCGGCCCGCACGCTGTAGATGCCGGCGGGCATCGCGGCACCGGCGCCGGCCACGTCCCGCCCGGTTACCGGGTCGATGCCGGTCAGCGCGCCGCGGACGTCGGCGTACAAAATGCCGAGCACCGGATCGACTCCCTCGACGACGGCACCGGGGCGCTGGCCGGTCAGCTGGCCGCCGGCCGTGCTGTACATGCGCAGGCCCGAACTGCCCGAGAAGATCAGGACGCCGGACACCACGGCCGCCAGCCGGCCGCCGAAGGAGCGGCCGGGCGCCCGGATCAGCCGCTCGGCCCCCGTACGCAGGTCAATCTGCCTGACCGCCGTCACCGGCGCCGTGCCGACCTCGCCTCGCGCCGAGACCGTCACGTAGACGCGCCGCCCGGCCACCAGCCAGGCCTGCTCGGCCGGGCCGGTCGGGTCGCGCCAGACAGCCTTCCCGGTCGCGTTCGAATAGCTGGCCACCGACGTCTGGCCGACGATCACGATACGCCGCAGGCTGGCCCTGACCGCGCCGCCCGAGCCGGCCGCCGGATACCTCCTGAGCGGCCGCCCCGTGGCCGAGTTCAGCACGATCTCCTGCCTGGGTGTGGCTGCGTCGGCCACGCCGGCTGTCCCGACCGCACCAGGCGGACCGGTCCCGCCGACCACGCTCGCCCGGCCGACGCCCACCGTCACCACCCCGTGCCAGGCCCGTACGGCAACGACGGCCGATCCGGTGGGCAGGCCGGTCAGCGTCTCCGACCAGCGGCGCCGCCCGCTGGCGAGGTCATAGGCGCTGACGGTGAGGCCGAAGCCGATCACCGCCGCCTCGTCGCTGGCGGCGGCGTAGGCCTGACCGTGGCTGACGACGGTTCCCTCGACGCCGTTCTCGGCGATCCAGGATCCGGGCAGCGGCTGCGACCAGCGCACCACCCCGCCGGCCGGGCACTGGCTCCGCGTGCCCCGGCAGGACGCGGAACCTATCCGCGCGGCAATGCCGCCGGTCACGATCACCCCGGCCAGCAGGATCGCGAGCGCTGCGCGCGGCACAGGCGTCTTCGCCAGCCGGCTGAACGTCACGATGCTGCTCCGCCTTTCTCGCTGTCGCCGGGCACCAGTCCAGCCACGGTATGCGGGCCCGGGAGTCCGCGGGGATCGCGGGCCGATTGGCGGCGCGTCGCGTCCCGGAAGTAGCGTTGGCAACCAGACTGGCACGTGTTGGAAACGAATTCGCGCTAGGAGGATCTATGTCCGACAGGGCTCCGCTGCCCTACGACTTCATGCCGCAGGTACCTTCGTTCACCGTCGAGAGCGACGACGTCGCCCAGGACCAGCAGATGGGCGATAACCAGGTATACAACGGCTTCGGCATGAGCGGCCAGAACATTTCACCGCAGCTGCGCTGGAGCGGTTTCCCGGCCGAGGCCAAGAGCTTCGCCGTGACCTGCTACGACCCGGATGCGCCGACGGGATCTGGGTTCTGGCACTGGCTGGTGCTCGACATCCCGGCCTCGGTCACCGAGCTGGCGTCCGGCGCCGGCGCGGCGGACGGCGGCGGCCTGCCGGTCGGCGCTTTCTCGGTGCGCAACGACTACGGGTCCAAGGACTTCGGCGGCGCCGCGCCGCCGGAAGGCGACCCGGCGCACCGGTACGTGTTCGCCGTGCACGCACTGGACACCGAGTCGCTCGGGATCGACTCCGACGTCTCCCCGGCGGTGGCCGGCTTCAACCTCCGCTTCCACACCATCGCCCGCGCGATGATCGTGCCCGTCTACGCGCACTGACGCGGGCCTGCCCGCCTGCAGGGGCGGGCGGTGGTTAGTTATAGAACGAAACCAGCCGTGGCTGGTCGTGCGGGATGCGCCGCACGCCGGCCGCGGCCGGTGCCCGGCCGAGCCTGCCACGGCCCGAGTCGGCGGCAGGCAACCGAACCCTGAGGAGAACACTCGTGCCAATCGACGCCGATGTCGCCCGCCTCGCCAGGGGATCCAACCTGGCCACCGTGGTCACGCTGATGCCGGACGGGCAGCCGCAGGCCCTGCTGACGTGGATCGACACCGATGGCGAGAACGTGCTGGTGAACACCGAGCCGCAGCGGCAGCGGGGCAGGAACATCCGCCGCGACCCGCGGGTCACGGTACTGCTGCACTCGGCTCAGGACCCGTGGGACTGGGCCGAGGTGCGCGGCCACGTCATCGAGACCATCGACGGCCAGAAGGCGCGCGACCACATCGACGAGCTATCCCGCAGATACGTCGGGCGTGACTACGCGAACCCGATCGGCCCGCAGGGCCGCGTCATCTACGTGATCAGCCCCGACAAGATCAACACCCCCCGATCCCTCGGCCGCCGCTAGCCCCGCCACCCTTCCCCCGCTCCCCCGCACCCTCCCGCCCTCGCTCCGCTCCCTCCCCCCGCCACGCCGTTCATGATCGTGGCGAGTTCTCCTGTTGGAGCACGGTCAACTCGCCGCGATCATGAAAGCTGCCGCGACGGGAGCCGGGGGCGGGGCGGGAGCCGGGGGCGCGGGTCGGGGGCTGGCTGATTAGGGCAGGCTGGCCAGGACCTCGCGCTCGCGGTCGGGGTCGAGCCCGTGCGCAGGCCGGCCCTCCGCGGTCGGCGGGTCGCCTTCGGCCTGCAGCCACCGCCAGGTGTCGGTGATCGTCTCCTCGACCGGCCGGCACACCAGGCCGGCCGCGAGGATCGCGGACACGTTCCCGTCGTGCAGGCTGGCGCCTTCGCCATCGGGCGGCACCCAGACCGGCAGCTCGATCCAGGGCTCGATTCCGGCCGCCTCGATCACCTCGGGGTCGACCCAGACCAGGTTCGCGTCGGATCCGGTCGCAGCGACGGCGGCGGTCAGCAGGCTCTCCATCGTGGCGTGCCCGGACCTGCTGACGGCGTTGAACGGGCCGCTGATGCCCGCGTCCGCCGCGTGCAGCAGCCAGCTGGCCAGGTCGCGGCAGTCGATGTACTGCAGCGGCAGGTCGCGCGGGCCGGGCGCCAGAACGTCGCCGCCGCGCTCGATCCGGCGCAGCCACCACGGCATCCGGCCGACGAGCTCGTACGGGCCGAGGATCAGCCCGGCCCTGGCCAGCACGGACGGCCCGTCGAAGTGCTCGAGAACGGCGAGCTCGCCGCCGCGCTTAGCCGCCGCGTAGTCCTCCCACTCCTCGCTGGCCGAGTCGCCGTCCACGACGGGCGCGCTCTCGTCCGCCGCCGCCGGGATCGGCCACTGGTAGACCGACCTGCTGGATACGTAGCCGTAGTGCCGGGCCCGGCCGGACAGCATCGTGGCCGAGTCGCTGACCACCCGGGGCGCGCGGCTCCAGGTGTCGATCACGGCGTCCCAGGTGTCGTCGCCGAGCGCCGCGCGCAGCTGGTCCGGATCGGCACGGTCCGCGTGCCGCGCCTGCGCTCCCTGAACGTCCTTGCCGCTGACGCCCCGGTTCACCGTGGTGACCTCGTCACCCCGGGCCACCGCGGCCTCGACGACGGCCCGTCCGACGTGATGTGTCCCGCCAAGAACTAGAAGTCTCATGTGGCTATCCTCGCGGGCGCTGCCCGGGCCAGTCGAACAATTTCATTCTCGGCGTAGCAGTCAGGCCGCGGGCCTGCCGGCCGCCTCCGCCCGGTCGGCGGCCGCGGCCGCGGCGCCCTCCTCGAGGTGCAGCCTGGGCACGACGGGCTCCATCCAGCGCGGCATCCACCAGGCATGGCTGCCGAGCAGCGTCATCACCGCGGGGACGAGCACCATCCGGACCAGCGAGGCGTCGATGAGCACGGCGAACGCCATGCCGATCGAGAGCATCTTGATGGTGGGATCGGTGTTCAGCACGAAGCTGGCGAAGACGACCACCATGATCGCCGCGGCGGTGGTGATAACCCGGGCGGTCGCGCCGATGCCGATCGCGACGCTGCGGTGCGGGTCCCTGGTCACGACCCAGGCCTCGTGGATCCGGGACAGCAGGAACACCTCGTAGTCCATCGACAGCCCGAACACGATGCAGAACACCAGCATCGGCACGTAGGCCGGGATCGGCAGGGTCGTCGGCAGGCCGATCAGGCCCTTGGCCCAGCCCCACTGGAAGATCGCCACGATGACGCCGACGGCGGCTCCGATCGACAGCAGGTTCAGGATCGCCGCCTTGGTCGCGATGACGATCGACCGGAACGCCATCGTCAGCAGCAGGTAGGAGATCGCGATCACGGCCAGGATCAGCCACAGGAGTCGGCTGGTGATCCGGTCGGTGAAGTCCACGGCGCCCGCGGTGGTCCCGGTGACGTACGTCGTGACGTGCTGCCTGGGCAGGACGTTGTCGCGGAGGTCCCGGACCAGGTTCGCCGTCGCGGGTGCCTGCGGGCGCGTCGTCGGGATCACGTTGAGCACCGCGGTCGTGCCGGCCGTGTTGACCACCGGCGGGCTGACCGAAGCCACGCCATGGGCCTTGGCCAGGCTGGACTGCATGCCGCTGAGCAGCGAGCTGGTGGCCTGCTGCGACTGCTTCGGCAGCTTGACCACGACCGTGAGCGGGCCGTTCACGCCCACGCCGAAGCCCTGAGAGATCAGGTCGTAGGCCCGGCGGTTGCTGTCCGAGGTCGGGTTGGTGCCGTTGTCGGGCTGGCCGAGCGTGATCCCCAGCAGCGGGATCGCGAGCACCACGAGAACCGCCACGCTGGCCACCGCCCACGGCCACGGCCGGGCGCTGACCCGCCTGCCCCACCGGGCGAACGCGCTGTGCTCGTGCTGCTCCTGCGTGGCCGACGCGGAACGGACCGCCTGCTCCCGCACCGTGATGCCGGCCTTACGGGCCCGCAGCCGCGCGACCAGGCTCCGGACGTTCCCGCGGACCGCGCCCATGAACGCCGGGACGAGAGTCAGTGCCACCAGCATGGCGATCGCGACGACCGTCGCCGCGGCCAGGCCCAGCGAGCCGACGAACGTCACGCCGGCGATGTACAGCCCGAGGATGGAGATCACGACGGTGCTGCCGGCCACGACAACCGCCGCTCCTGAGGTGCTCTCCGCGCGCTTCGCCGAGGTGGCCACGTCCAGGCCGGCGTCCAGGTTCTCCCGGTGCCTGGCGGTCAGGAAGAGACCGTAGTCGATCGCGACGCCGAGGCCGAGCAGGGTCGCGATCGTCGGCGCGGTGGTGGGGAAGGTGATCGCCGAGGCGAGCAGGCCGAGCACGGACAGCCCGGCGCCCACGCTGAACAGCGCCGAGACCAGCGGGACCGCGGCCGCGATCACCGATCCGAACATGAAAAGCAGCAGGGCCAGTGCGCAAGCCAGGCCGATGACCTCGGAGCTGGTGTCGCTGGTCTGCTGGCCGATGTTCCCGGCTCCGGCACCGTAGTCGACCTGCAGGCCAGCGTTCCTGGCCGGCGCGACCGCCGTGTTCAGCTTGTTCAGGTACGAGGTCTCCAGGGAATCCGGGTTCACCTTCCACGTGATGCTGGAGTAGGCGATGGTGCCGTCTTTGGACACGGCACCGCCCTTGGACACGGCACTGCCCTGGGCTGCTGCGCCGCCCGTGGACGAGGAGAACGGGCTGGCCGCGCCGGTGACGTGCGCTAGCTTCGCGATGTTGGCGGTCGCCTGGTTGACCGCGCTCTCGCGCTGGCTGGTGGTGACGGTCCCGCTGCGCGCGTGGAAGACGATCTGCCCGCCGTAACCGCCCTCGGACGGGAAGGTGCTGTTCAGCAGGTTGAGGCCGTTCGCCGAGTCGGTGCCGGGCACCGAGTAGTTGTTGACGTAGCCGCCGCCGAACTCGTGCCTGGCGGCGAACAGGCCCGCGATGATGATCACCCAGGCGATGATCACCGCCCAGTGCCAGCGCACCGCGAAGCCGCCCAGCCGCTCAAGCAGCCGATTCACGGTCCCGCCTCCCCGGTCCCTTCGCGCCGAGCCGAGGCTCGCGCGTCCCGGCGCTCCGGCGGCCGGCCGCCGGGGTTCGCCAGTGTCAGGAGCACCATCCTGGGGGGCGGCCGCGGCACCGGCGTCACCCTCGCCGGGTGATCGAGCGGATGCGGTCTGCTGGGCTGGTGACCCCTACTGCGCCGGCAGCGTCGCCAGGTGCTGCCCGCAGGACGACGGGTCGTAGCCGGGAAGGCTGGCCAGCTGGTCGATCAGCCAGCGTGAGGTGAGCACCTTGATCAGCGCCTGCGCCTCGCGGGACGCGGCGTGCTCGGCCGGGATGACCAGGTCGAACCGCTCCGCCGCGAGCGGGATGAACGCTAGCCCGTAGGCCAGCGCGGCAGGCTCGCACGCCACGCCGGCGTCGGCGAGACCGGCCGCGATCGCGTCGGCGACCTGGAGGTGCCCGGCCGCCATCGTCCGGTACCCGGCCACCTGGTCGCCGTCGATCCCGGCCCGGTCAAGTTCGCGGTCGAGCACGCGGCGGGCCTCGGCACCGGGCTCCCTGTTCACCAGCCGCAGGCCGCGGCTGGCCAGGTCGGCAACGCAGGTCACGCCGTCCGCGGCGGCGGGCCCGAGCACGAGCCCTTCCCGCCACGCGCTGAAGCCGATCACCTCGCCGCCCGCGGCCAGCACCTCAGCCGCGGCGCTGGTGTTGTACTCGCCAGAACGGTCCCGCAGGTGCGCGCCGGCGGCATGGACCAGCCCGTCGGCAGCCAGTCGCAGCGCCTCCCGGCTGGAGCACGGCCACCAGCTGAACGCGATCGGCGGGTCGAGCAGGCTGAGGGGTTCCTCGAGCAGCGGCAGCGCCGGGTCGCAGCCGGCCACGACGAGCGTCGGCCGGGGCGGCCCGATGGGCGTGACGTCCGCCAGGCGCGCGGTCGGATATGCGTCGGGCGGGGTCGCGCCGCCCGGCTGGCCGGGCAGGCGGGGCTGGCCGGGAGCGAGCTGGCCGCCGGCCGGGAGGAAGCCCGCCCGGCTGACCGTGGCGCCGGCCAGCGGCAGCGCAACGAACGAGTCGCCGATCGGAGCCAGGGTGACCCGCGAGAGGCCCGGATCGAGGCCGGGACCAGGACCGGGGCCGAGGCCGGAGCCGAGGCTGGGACCGAGGCGGGGGCCGGGACCGACCAGGCGGGCTGACACGGTCGGGATCGTGCCTTCCGCCTCGAACAGTTCCTCCACCGTCATCCCGAGCGCCCGAGCCAGCGCCAGCGCGACCCGCAGCGAGGGATCCGACTGACCGCTCTCCACGGCCGAGACAGCCTGGCGGGATACGCCCGCCATTCCGGCGAGCTGCTGCTGCGAGAAGCCGCGCGCCTGCCGGGCGAATCGCAGCCTGGCCCCGTTCATCATTTCTGGACCCCGGCCCGGCCGGGCGGCGCTCCCTCGGCCCGGCCGGGCGGCGCTCCCTCGGCGAAGGCATGGTCTCCGGCGGACGCCGCCGCGGCGTTGAGGGCTGCACCGTCCGGGTCGAAGTACGGCGGATCGACGGCCGTCAGCACGGCTACCGTTCCGGCGGGCACAGCCTCGGGCAGCCGGCCGGTCACCGTCACCTCGGCAGCGCGGATCGCGACCTCCCACAGCGCCCCGGCCGGCCGGCACGAGCTGACGATTCCGGCCAGTACCAGCCCGCGGTCGGGATGGCGGCCGCTGATGACCCGGTCCGGATGAATGCCCGCGACTACGCCGGCCAACCCGGATCCTGACCCCAGCCCCGGATCGGAACCGGTCGGGGAAACAGGCCCAGGTCCCGAATCCGAACCCGGACCAGGCCCCGCGCCGGGCGGCGGACCGGATCCCGGCACCGGCGCCGGCACGAACGCGGTGTATCCGACCAGCTCGGCCACCCGGCGCGCGGCGGGCCGGAGCACAACCTCGCCCGGTGCGCCGATCTGGAGCACCTCGCCCCGGTCGAGTACCGCCAGCCGGTCGGCGAACGCCTGCGCCTCGGCGAGTTCGTGGGCGACGAGAATCGCGGGAACGCGGCGCTCCTCGACGAGCGAGACCACCAGGTCGGTGAGCGTGCGCCGCAAGCTGGCGTCCAGCCCGGCGTACGGCTCGTCGAGCAGCAGCGCATCGCAGTGCGAGAGCAGCAGCCGCCCGAGCGCCACCCGGTGCGCCTGTCCGCCGGACAGCCTGGCCGGCATCGCCGCCATCAGCCGGTCGATCCCGAGCAGGCCGGCTAGCTCGGCTAGCTCCGCCTCCGCCGCCGACCCCGGCGTCGACGTCGAGCGGGTCCGGGCGTAGAGCAGGTTGTCCCTGACCGACAGGTGCGGAAACAGGCCAGGATCCTGGCGAAGCATCCCGACCCGCCGCTGCCATGGCGGCAGCGCGGTCACGCTCTTGCCCGTCGAGGTCAGGACCCGGCCGGACAGGGTGATCCGCGCCCGGCGCGGAGCGACCAGCCCCGCGATCATTTCGAGCAGCGTCGTCTTGCCTGCCCCCGACGGCCCGAACAGCGCGAGCCGCTCCCCCGGCGCGACCGCCAGCCGGGCCCGAACCGTGAAGTCCCGGCGGTCAACTTCGACGTCGGCTTCGAGCACGAGCGCTCCAGAAATAGGCCGCGATCGGCAGCGGCAGCGCGACAACCAGCAAGACGAGAGCGTACGGCAGGGCCGACGGCAGGCCGGTCTCCTGCAGCGTCGTCCAGATCTGCAGCGGAAGCGCGGTTGGATGGTAAGCGATGATGACGACGGCGCCGAACGCTCCCATCGCCCGGGCCCAGGCGATCGCCATCGCCATCGCCATCCCGGGCGCGGCCAGCGGCAGGGTCACCCGGCGGAACACGCGAAGCGGCGGATCTCCCAGCAGCGCGGCCTGCTGTTCGAGCCGGTAGTCGACGCTGCCGAACGCGGCCTGCGCCCCGAGCACGTAATACGGCGCCGACTCGTACACCTGGGCGATGACCAGGGCCAGGAAGGTGTCGGTCGCGGACAGGTGCAGGTCGGACAGCAGGTGCCCGATCGGCGTGTACGGGCCGACCATGAAGACCAGCAGCAGCCCGACGACCAGCGGCGGCAGCAGCAGCGTGGTCAGCACGCCCGCCTCCCACACCCGCGGGAACGGCAGCGTGCCCCGGGCCAGCGCCCAGGCCAGCGGAGTGCCGAGCAGCAGCAGCACGCCGAGCGTCACCGCGCCCGACTCGGCCGACAGGATCAGCGGGTCGAAGGCGCCCGGCGCGCCCAGCGCGAGGGTGATGCTGTTCCACGACAGGTGCGTGAGCAGCGCGATGACGGGTCCCAGCAGGGCGAGCCAGATGACGCCGATCCCGGCGACGGCCAGCGACCGGTTCACGTTCCGGAGCCCTCGTGGCACTGCCAGTCCGCCGGGCCCGTTTTGTCCGGGCGCCGGCGGAGTGACAGTAACGGGACTAGCTGCCAATCTCTTTCCGGATCGAGGCGGGTACGGCGCTGCTCGGGCCGGTCAGCGTCGGTGTCAGCAGCGTATAGCCGCCCTGGTTCGCGTAGAGCGCGCGGCCGGCCGGCGAGAGGACGTAGGCGACGAACGCGTTGCCCGCGGCCGCGTCCTTCGCGCCGCTGATGGTCGTGATATCGAGCGTCAGGGGCGAGCCGGTCTTGGTCTCCGGGCCGGTGCTGCTGGTAATCGTGATCGAGGCCTTCGCGTACTGGTCGGCGAAGGACGCGTCGCCCAGGTTGATGTCGGGCGGCAGGGTGATGTAGTGCAGATGCAGCTGCTTGGCCTGTGACAGGTAGGCGCTAGCCGCGTCGAGCTGGCCGGCTTGCAGCCGCGAGTCGAGCGCGGCCTCCTCGAAGATCTGGGTCGACTTGGCCGAGGCCAGCGGGCCGCCAAGGATCTTGGTCACGATGTCCTTGGGCAGGTGGTACTTCATCTGCGCAAGCTCGAGCATGTAGATGAACGCGCGGCCCTGCGGGTCGGTGTTCGGGTCGGTCCGGCCGAGCTGGAAGCCCTTCTGCGTCATCAGCGTGAACAGGTCGGAGATCGGCTTCTTGCCGCTCGCGATCGCCTGGAACTCCGGGCCGAACTTACTCGACGGGTTGTAAGCGACCACGATCGACGTCGACGCGTACTGGACGTACCACTTGGTGAACTTAGCCCCGAGATCCTCGATGGGCTTGCCGCCGACGCTGATGAATACGTTCGGGAAGATTGTCTTGGCCGCGATCTCGCTGGACAGGCCGTCGGACGGCCCCGCCGTGCCCAGGTACTGGTACCCGGATCGCCTTGGCGAAGGCGGGCCCGAATACCTTCTCGTTCAGGTAGGCCAGCGACGCGGCGTACGCGACGTTCGCCGTGCCCGACGGCTTGGGGGTGCCGCCGGAGCTGGCCGAGCCGCTGGGGCTCCCCGACGAGCTGCAGCCCGCCGCCGCCAGCCCAAGACACGCAAGTACGGCCACTCCGACATGGATCCTGCTGATCTTCAGCGTCATAGCCCGGACGATAGCCACTCTCAGTTGCGTTGCGCAAGAACTCCTGACACAAAGCGCTCGTGCGCAGCGCCGCCCGGCCAGCGGCCGGCGAACGGGCCGGCCTGCGGGTCGGCCCTGCGGGCCGGCGATCACGACCTGACAGCGAGGCCGGGGCTGACCTTCAGCCAACGTTCAGCCTCCTGTGGTTAGCTGTCGCCCGGCCTTGTGACCGGCCGGCCTGGCAGCGCTTCGGCAACAGCGCAGCCGCACAGGTCCGCGCGCCATAGCATGGTCTCCGGCAGGCGCCCCCTCAGGTTTCCTCGCAACTAAGGCAGGTCAGGAATGAGCATGGCGGAGCGAAACCGTCAGCAGAGCGCCAGGGAGAAGATCGCCGCCCAGCAGGCCCTCGAGAAGCGAGCCGACCAGCGGAAGAAGGGCCTGATCGCGGGCGGAAGCATTGTCGTGGTGCTGGTCGTGGTGGTCGCGCTGATCGTGGTCAAGTCGCTGAGCGGATCGTCGGCCAAGGCCTCGGACCCCGGGACGGCAAGCGCGACCGCGGCCGCCACCGTCAGCCGCGACATCGCGAGTGTCCCCGCGTCGACGCTGGACAACGTGGCGGCCGGGCCGGCTTACCCAGCCAAGGGCAGCGTCTATCCGCACGCGATCCGCACGATAAGCCCGGCCGGCGCGATTCTCACCAGCGACGGGAAGCCGGAAGTCGTCTACGTCGGCGCCGAGTACTGCCCGTTCTGCGCCGCCGAGCGGTGGGCGCTCTCAGTCGCGCTCAGCCGGTTCGGCACCTTCTCCGGGCTGCACCTCATCCACTCGAGCAGCACCGACACCGACCCGAACACGCCGACCGTGAGCTTCTACAAGTCGACCTACACCAGTAAGTACGTCGCCTTCGCCACGACCGAGGCCCAGAAGGTCGACAAGAGCCCGCTGCAGCCCGTCACCGCACTGGACAAGTCCCTGATGGGAAAGTACGACGCACCGCCGTACGTGCCGAGCGCCCAGTACGATGACTCGTTCCCGTTCGTCGACTTCGGCAACAGGTACGTCATCGACGGCGCGAGTTACGACCCGCTACTGCTGGCCAATCTGAGCTGGCAGCAGATCGGGGCCGACCTGGCCAACCCGAACAGCCCGGTGGGCCAGGCGATCGACGCCACCGCGAACCACATCACGGCCGCCATCTGCAAGATCACCAACAACCAGCCGGGCAGCGTCTGCTCGTCAACCGGGGTCACCTCAGCCAGCGGGAGCATCTGATGGCAACACGGCAAACCTCCAGCAAGTCGGGCAAGCGCCCGGCGAACTCCGCAGCCGGCCGGCCAGCGACTGGCAAAGCGGCCGGGCCGGCCAGCCTGCAACGGGCAAGCCCGCGAGAAGCACGGCGAACACCCCGGCCGCCAAGCGCACGGGAACGGCCGCCGCCGGCCAGCCCAGCCGGGGCGGCTCTCCTCCGGCGGGCAAGAGCGGGCCAGGCTGGCTGAGCGGGCTGGGTACCGCCTGGCGGGCGACGGTGACCTGGGCGGGCGGGGGTGTTCCCTTGGCCACCCTGATCGTTTCCCTGCTGGGGCTGGCCGACGCGGCGTACCTCACCTACCAGCACTTCAGCCAGTCGACGAGCTTCGCCGGGTGCTCGGAAAATGGCGCGATCAACTGCGAGGCCGTGACCACCAGCGCGTGGTCGCATCTCGGGCCCTTCCCGGTCTCCGTCCTCGGCCTGGCCTTCTTCGTCTTCATGGTGGCCGTCAACTCGCCGTGGGGCTGGCGCGCGCCCTGGCCGGCCGTGCACTGGGCCCGGCTGGTGTCGGTGGTCGTCGGAATCGTGTTCGTGCTGTACCTGGTCTGGGCCGAGCTGTTCAGGATCAACGCGATCTGCCTGTACTGCACCGGAGTGCACGTGCTCACGTTTATCCTGTTCGGGCTGGTCATCGGCCGCGCCGCCTTCTCCGGAGTGAGAGCAGCGCCCGCGAGGGACTAACCTGATTCCCACGTCCGCTGCGGCGGCAATATGCGTTTTCATCAGGACGAGGCAGAGCGAGACAGATGAGCAAGGCAACACGGAACAGGACGCGCAACGCCCGGGAGCGGATCGCTGCCCAGCAGGCCGCGGCCAGAAAGGCCGAGCAGCGGCGCAGGCTGCTGATCGTCGGCGGCTCGATCGGCCTCGTCATCGTCATCGTGGTCGGCTTCATCGTGATCAAGAGCCTGACCAAGCCCGGAAATAGCCACGACTCGGGCCATCTCCCGACGGCCGTGGCCCGCGATATCACCGGTGTCCCGGCCAGCACGCTGGCCAAGATCGGCACCGGCCCGCTGCCTGCCTCCGGCCTGCCGCTGAAGACCATTAGCGACACCCCGCTCACCAGCGCCGGCAAGCCTGAGATGCTCTACATCGGCGCGGAGTTCTGCCCCTACTGTGCCGCGATGCGCTGGTCGATGGCGGTGGCCATGAGCCGGTTCGGAACGTTCGGGCCGTTCACGGGAATTCACTCGTCGAGCACCGATGTCTACCCGGACACCCCGACGCTCACCTTCGTCAACCAGAAGTACTCGAGCCCGTACTTCACCTTCACCTCGATCGAGCACCAGAAGGTCAACCACGCCCTGCTCCAGCCGGTAACGAAGGCGCAGCAGGCACTGTGGAGCAAGTACGACACCACCAACGGCTCGACCGGGTACCCGTTCATCGACTTCGGCAACAAGACCATCATCACCGGCCCGCTGTTCGTCCCGTCCGTACTCCACGGCCTGACCTGGGCCCAGGTCGCCAGCCAGCTCAAGAACCCGAATAGCTCCGTGGCCCAGAACGTGAACGGCGCGGCCAACTACATCACGGCGTCGATCTGCAAGATGACCGGCAACAAGCCGGGATCGGTCTGCACCGCCGACCCAATCCCGGCAATCGAGGCAAAACTCTAACCACCGAGCCCTGTCCCGCCCGGTCCCCGGCCTGTCCTCGTCACTTACCCCGCATTTCAGCCAAGATCACGGCGGTTTTGCGGCTTTTGCGGGCACCAAATCTGGGGGAAGTCGCTCTGACCGCCCCCTGACCGCCCGGCCGGCCCCCCGCGAGTCACCGGGCTCCGGCGAGGGCGCTCGCCCGGAACCCGACACCCCGGCTCGTAACTTGGCACTCGCCCAGCGCTCCGGCAGCCGGCCCCCCGGCACCCGACACCAGCGCGGGCGCTCGCCCGACACCCGACACCGCGGCACCCCGGCTCGTAACTTGGCACTCGCCCAGCGCTCCGGCAGCCCGCACCCCCGGCACCCGACACCGGCGCGGGCGGTCGCCAGACACCAGGCACCGCGGCACCCTGGCTCCCTCATCAAGCGACGGGGTCAATCGCCGGGAATCCGCACGGGTCGAAATTTTGTTAGGCTAACGAACTACGGACGAGGTTCCGGAATGCTACTGGGCCGGAACCGGCGCCCGAGACGATGGCGCGTCGCTGTCAGACTCTGGCCGCATACTGATCGGGGGCGTCGCCAGCGTCAGACCAGCGCCGCAACCAGCTGTCCGGGCGGTGGCCATGCCGCGACCGGGGAGTGGCTCGGCAGTGACCGTGCCGCGACCAGGTAGTGGCCCGGCGTCGATCGTCAGGCAATCGGAGGCGACGCAGCGAACAGCCTGCAGCGAACAGCCGCCAGCGAGCAGCCGGAGGCGAGGCAGCGAGCAGCCGGAGGCGAGGCAGCGAACGGCCGGCGGCCAGGCAGCTGTCAGCGGCGACTCAGCAGCCGGCAGCCGGCAGCTGGCGAACTGGCGGCCGGCGGCGAGGCAGCCGGCGGGCGGACTCGCTCGTCACGCTTGGGGAAGTGATGCGCCCGATGCCGCGTTGGCCCGCGACAGGCAGCCGGGCCGGAAGGAGAACAGCATGACGTCAGCCGAACCGCACCAGCGCTGGCTGCGGCGGCTGACCGGCTACTGCTGGCGCTACCCGCGCCTGGTCACCTTCGCCTTCGCCGGCTCGCTGCTGGCCACGATCGTGATGGTGATCATTCCGCTGATCCAGCGCGACATCGTCAACAACGCGATCCTGAGTCACCGCCAGCCCATCTGGGTTGGCGCGACGGCCCTGGTCATCGCCGCGCTCGTCAGCTTCGGCGGCGTCTTCACCAGGAGATACCTCGGTGGCCGGCTGTCGCTGGACGTCCAGCATGATCTGCGCACGGAGATGTTCACGGCGCTGTCCAGGCTGGACGGTGCCCGGCAGGACCAGCTGCACACCGGCCAGATCGTCAGCAGGTCCATCTCGGACGTGAACATGATCCAGGGTCTGCTGGCCATGGTGCCGTACCTGCTCGGCAACGCCCTGCTGTTCGTCCTGTCCCTCGTCGCCATGGCGTTCCTCTCCCCGCTACTGACGCTGGTCGCCCTGGCGGTCGGTCCCGCCCTGTTCGCCCTCTCGCTCGCCTCGCGGAACAAGCTCTTCCCCGCCAGCTGGGACGCGCAGCAGCACGCCGCCAACGTGGCCGGCGTGGTCGACGGCGCCGTGACCGGTGTCCGCGTCGTGAAGGGCTTCGGCCAGGAGCAGCAGGAAGTGGAGCGGCTCGAGGGCGCCGGCCAGCTCCTCTACGCAGCCCGGGTACGCGCGGTCAGGCTGATGGCGCGGTACAACCCGTCGCTGCAGGCTATTCCGGCGCTCGGGCAGGTGGGAGTGCTGGCGTTCGGCGGCTGGCTGGCGATTCGCGGCGAGATCAACCTCGGCACGTTCTTCGCGTTCTCCTCTTATATCGCCCAGCTCGTCGGCCCGGTCCGCGCCCTGACCGGGCTGATCACGCTCGGCCAGGAAGCACGGGCGAGCGTCATCCGGGTCTTCGAGGTCATCGACTCCCGGCCGGTGCTGACCGAGAAGCCCGGCGCGGTCGAACTCCCGGCCGGATCCTCGGACGTCGAACTCGACGACGTCACGTTCGGCTACCTGCCATCGGAGCCCGTGCTGCGCGGGCTGTCGCTGCCGGTCAGGCCGGGCGAGACGGTCGCGATCGTCGGAACTTCAGGCTCGGGCAAGTCGACTATCTCGCTGCTCCTGCCCCGTTTCTACGACGTGACCGGCGGCGCGGTGCGGATCGGCGGACACGACGTCAGGGACCTGACCCACGATTCGCTCCGCTCGGCCATCGGCCTGGTGATGGAGGACAGCTTCCTGTTCTCCGATTCGATCCGGGCCAATATCTCCTACGGCCGGCCGGATGCGACCGACGAGCAGATCGTCGCCGCCGCGCGGGCTGCCGAGGCCGAGGAGTTCATCCTCGGCCTGCCGGACGGCTACGACACGGTGATCGGCGAGCAGGGCCTGACGCTGTCCGGCGGGCAGCGGCAGCGGGTCGCGCTAGCCCGTGCGCTGATCACCGACCCGGCGATCCTGGTCCTCGACGACGCTACCTCGGCTATCGACGCCAGGGTCGAGGCGCAGATCCACGAGACGCTGCGCCGGGTCATGGCCGGCCGGACCACCCTGCTGATCGCGCACCGGCGATCCACCCTTCAGCTCGCCAACAAGATCGCGGTGCTGGACGACGGCAGGCTGGTCGATCTCGGCACCCACGAGGAACTTACCGGACGCTGCCCGCTGTACCGGCTGCTGCTGGCCGGCCCGGGCGAGGATGCCGAGGGCGTCGACGCGGGCGAGCTTGCCTACTACGAGAACACGCCGGCCGGCCAGGCCGCCACCGCCAGCAGGCCGGGCGACATCACTTCCTGGCTCTGGCCTGACCGGGACCGCCCGGCCGCCGGAGCGGCCACCCCGGCGGGCAGCGCCAGCCAGCTCACCAGCCAGGCCAGCACCTCGATCGGCCGCGGCACAGGCATCGGCGCCGGTGGCAGCCGCGGCCGGGCGGCGACGGCCAGCCGCGCCGCCGGGACTGACGGCAGCATGCTGGCCGGGATCCCGCCCACGCCCGAACTGCTGGCCAAGGTCGCGGCCCTGCCGCCGGCGAACGACGAGCCAGGTGTCGACCAGGCCTTCAGCCGCGCGGGCGACCCGCACTTCACCCTCCGCCGGCTGCTGCGACCGTTCGCGATCGCCCTGATCGCCGGCCTGATCCTGGACGGCCTGGACGCGATTGCCAGCATCGCGCTGCCCTGGCTGATGCGGGGCGGCATCGACCACGGCATCGAAGCCAAGACCTTCCGCGTCATCGTGCTTATCTCGATCGCGGCCCTGGCGATCGTGATGGCCGACTGGGTCGTCAATGCCGTCCAGACGGTCGTCGTCGGGCGCAACGGCGAGCGGCTGCTCTACACGCTCAGGGTCAAGATCTTCTCCCAGCTCCAGCGGCTCGGCCTGGACTACTACGAGCACGAGATGGCCGGCCGGATCATGACCAGGATGACGACGGACGTGGACGCGATGTCCACGTTCCTGCAGACCGGGCTGATCACGATGGTTAACGCCGGCCTGACGTTCGTCGGGGTCATGATCGCGCTGCTGCTCATCAACATCAGGCTCGGGCTGACCCTGTTCTGCGTGCTGCCCGTGCTGATCATCGCGACGATCGTGTTCCGGGCCAAGTCATCGAGGGCCTACGCCGACGCGCGCGAGAAGGTCAGCGCCGTCAACGCCGACCTGCAGGAGAACGTCGCCGGGCTGCGCGTGGCCCAGGCCTACCGCCGCGAGCAGGTGAACCAGGACCGGTTCGCCACGCTGAGCAGTGCCTACCGGACTTCCCGGCTGCGCGCCCAGAAGTACATCGCGCTGTACTTCCCCTTCGTGCAGGCACTGTCCACGATCGCCGGTGCGCTGGTGCTATTCGCTGCCGCCAGCGAGGTGCACAGCGGCGCGCTGACAGCCGGCGGCCTGATCGCCTACCTGCTCTACATCGACATGCTCTTCTCGCCGGTACAGCAGATGTCCCAGGTGTTCGACGGCTACCAGCAGGCGACGGTCGGCTTGCGCCGGATCTCGTCCCTGCTGCGGACGCCGACGGGCACGCCGGCCCCGAGCACCCGGTGACGGCCGCCCGGCTGCGCGGTGAGATCGAACTGGCCGACGTGCATTTCAGCTACCGGGATCTCGGTCAGGAAGCGATCGCGGGGATCAGCCTGCGGATCACCCCCGGCGAGACGGTGGCTCTGGTCGGCCAGACCGGCGCGGGCAAGTCCACGGTGGTCAAGCTGGTCGCCAGGTTCTACGACGTGACCGCCGGCCGGGTTCTGGTCGACGGCGTCGATGTCCGCGACTTCGACCTGGAGAGTTACCGCAGGCAGCTGGGGGTAGTTCCGCAAGAGCCCTACCTGTTCCCTGGCACCCTGCGTGACGCCATTGCCTACGGCCGGCCGGAGGCGACCGACGCGGAGGTCGAGGCGGCTGCCCGCGGCGTCGGGGCGATCGAGATGATCGCCCGGCTGCCCGCGGGGTTCGCCCACGAGGTTGCCGAGCGCGGCCGCAACCTGTCCGCGGGCCAGCGCCAGCTGATCGCGCTGGCGCGCGCCTACCTGGTCGATCCGGCGATCCTGCTGCTCGACGAGGCGACGGCGGCGCTCGACCTGGCCGCGGAGTCCGCCGTGATCCGGGCGACCGAGCAGCTCACGGCCAGGCGCACAACCTTGCTCGTCGCGCACCGGCTGAGTACGGCGGCCCGGGCGGACCGCATCGTCGTGCTGGACGCGGGCCGGATCGCGGAAGTCGGCACGCACGACGAGCTGCTCGAGGCCGACGGCGCCTACCGCGCGCTGTGGTCCGCGTTCACCGGCGAGACCACGCTCGCGGCCTAAGGGCCGGGCTCGCCGCCAAACGGCCGGGCTCGCCAGATAAAGGCATGGTCTAGCCGGAACGCCATTCATAGTGCAATTCCCATTGATGCGCAGGCAGGACGATGTCGTTGACCTCCACGACACGCCCGGCGGCGGTCGATGCGATCCGGCGGATGGCGAAGACGCGCTGCTCGGCATCCAGGACGAGGAACGCTGCCTCGTCCGACTCGGGCAGCCTGATCCGGACCGACTCGCTGAATTCCGTCGCGGCATGCCCGAGCTCGGCGAGACGCGAGTAGATCCCGCCCGGTCCGGTGTCCGCGTCCATCAGCCGGGTGCCGGCCGCGATCTCGTGCGGCAGGTAAGAAATCGCCAGCTGCACCGGCACCCCGTTGCCATACATCCGGCGCTGCCGCGTGACGACGAGCGCGCCGGGCCCGATGCCCAGCAGGCCGGCGATCTCGGCCGGAGGAACCTGCTCGGCCACGCCGACCTCGGACCTCGCGCTCAGGCCGAGGCGCGCGAGCTCGGACTGGAAGGCGCCTCGCGCCGAGTCGGCTTCCCGCAGGTCCGCGCGCTGCCTGGTGATGCCGTCACGCCGGAGCACGGGCAGCTCGCGCACGACCGTCCCCCGTCCCCGCACGACCCGGACCGCGCCCTCACCGCGCAGGATGAGCACCGCGCGGTTCACCGTGGCCCGGCTGACGCCATGCAGGCTGGCCAGCTGATCCTCGGCAGGCAGCTCCGAGCCGGGTGGATACTCCCCCTGCTCGATGGCCGCTCGAATGAGATCGGCGAGCTGCCGATATTGGGGACGAGGGGACTCAACAGGCATAAAGAAGAGCTTAGACGTCTGATGTGTTCTTGACTCCGTATGAAGTTTCAGAAAACAATGGACATTGGACGTCGGACGTCCAGGCTTCCTAGCCACGGGGAGAGTAGCCACGGGGGCAGCAAGTGGGGAATCTGCTTTGGCAGTGACACCACGACAGCGCCGCGAACCTGACGTCACGTCGGTTCTCGCGGTCAGACCCGCGCCCGCGGCCATCGGGCAGGTCCGGCACGCGGTTGCCCGGCTCCTCGCGAGCTGGGAACTCGCTGAGATCAGCGATGATGCCGTGCTGTGCCTCAGTGAGGCACTGACGAACGCGATCCTGCACGCCAGGCCCGCCGGGCCGGTGACGGTCACGATCCACCGCGACCTGCGCACGCTCCGCATCGAGATCGCGGACACGGGCCGCGGCACGATCATGCCCGGCCCTGGCTGTCCGGCGGATCCCGATGCGCGCCGGCCAGATGGTGAGCTGGCCGAGCACGGGTGGGGCCTGCGGGTCATCGACGCGCTGGCGGCCCGCTGGGGCGTGGACGCCGATGACACCGGGAAGCGAGTCTGGTTCGAGCAGGACATCCCGCCGATCGGCCGCCTGGGCGCGATGCCCTGACCCGCCTGGCCAGTCAGCCAGAGCGGATAACAACGACATCGGCGGACCGCCGATGTCGTCATAGCGACATCAACGGTCCGCCGATGTTGCAGCGGGACCTCAGCTGGTGGGTGACAGCGCCGTCTCGACCAGCGCGGGGCCGGCCGGAGTGGCTTCCACCAGCGCGAGCGCCTCGACCGCCGGGCCAGCCGGGGCCGGCGCGACCGTCTCCGCCGGCGCCGGACCGGACCGCATGGTCCGCACGTCGCGCGGGATCAGCGCGAGCGCCGAGGCGATCAGCGTGATCGCGGCGGCGCCGTACTGCGTCGCCGAGACGCCGATCCTGGCCGCGAGCGGCCCGGCGACCAGAGCCCCTACCGGCATGCCCATCGTGGTACCGAGCCCGTCGTAGGCGGACACCCGGGCCAGCTTGTCGGCCGGGATCTTGGCCGCCATCGTCACCGTCCACAGCACGGCCATGGTCTCGATGGCCGCGCCGAGCAGGAACGAGGTCACGCAGATCACGGGCAGCGGCAGCAGCATGGCCAGCGACAGCGGCGATATCGCGATCGCCGCGCCGATCAGGACGACGTACAGGATCGGCCGGCGGGGCGACCAGCGCAGTGCGATCAGGCCGCCGACGATCAGGCCGGTGGCCTCGGCCGCCGAGATCAGGCCCCAGGCCGCCGGGCCGCCCAGGTGCGCCCTGGCCACGGCTGGGCCGAGGACCTGGAAGCCGCCGCACCACGCGGCCAGCACCACCGCGAACTGAAGCACGGTCACCCACAGCCAGGTGTGCGACCGGAACTCCGACCATCCCTCGCGCAGTTCGCGGAGCATGCTCGGCGCGGGCTCCTGCGCGCCAGCGGGCTCCGGCCGGTCGAGCGGCGCGACCTTGATCGCCAGCAGCAGCGGAACGGTCGTGAGCATGCCGACGCCGCAGACCGCGAGCGCCCAGCCCGCCCCGAACAGCGCCACGCACTCGCCGGCCAGCGCGGCTCCCGCCATCATGGCCGCGTTCATGGTCAGCCTGCTGATCGCGCTGGCCTCGCGCATCTGCTCGGTCGTCACCAGCCGCGGCAGCAGCGCCATCGACGCCGGATAGAAGAGCGCCACTCCGGTGCCGGTCAGCAGTTCCAGGGCGATCATGACCCAGACGGCGGGATGGGTGGTCAGGACGAGGATGCCGAAGGTTCCCTCGCCCGCGGCGACCATGACGTTCGCGGCGATGATGACTAGCTGCGGGGCAATCCGGTCGGCGATGACCCCGCCGATGAGCAGGAAGACGAGCGACGGCGCGGCCTGGGCGGCGATGACGTAAGACAGGTCAGCGGTCGAGCCCGTCGCGGCCAGGACGGCGAACGAGACGCCAACCAGCGAGAACGTCGCAGCCATCGGCGCCAGCAGGCGGTCGGCCAGCAGCAGCCGGAAATTGCGGTTCGACAGGACGGGGTAGCGGCGCGTCAGCGCGCGCGTAAACATGACAAGGTTCCAATCTGATCAGGTGGGCGCCGGGAGCCGATCCTATCTGGGCCGGTCAGAGGCGCCCAACAGGTTTTGGGCCCGAATCTGGTGCCGCCTGGCGGCCCTCCCCAGGGCCGTCCGGCGAGCCGTCTGCCCGGCAGCGGCGCGGCCGGTTGCCACGGCCGGACAAGACGAGGCCGCGGCTCAGGTCCGCCGCGGCCTTAGCGCCGGAAATGCCCGGTGCAACAGGTTCAACCATTGGCGGCCCCGCGGCATTCCTCGCCCGGTCCGGGGCCGGCCCCCGGACCCGGATCCAGCGGTTGAATCCTCGGCCGCCATCTGTAGAGTCTGCATGCAGGCCATCGGCCGGCAGCGGCCCGTAGCGGCCGGTAGCGGCCCTGACGGCCGGCAGCGCAGCGAACGAGGAGGCCAGTCGCCGATGAGCATCCTTGGCACGAGGGTCCTGCGGACCGAAGACCCGCGGTTCCTGACCACCGGTGGTGTCTACACCGAAGACCTGACGGATGAGGTGCTGGACCGCGCCTGCCACGTGTTCTTCGTCCGCTCCCCCATCGCCCACGCGCGGATCGGCCGGATCGACCTCAGCGCCGCGCTGGCCGCGCCCGGCGTCGTCGCGGCCTTCTCCGGCGCCGATCTCGCCGACCTGCCGGTGATCGAGCCGATGATGGCGGGCATGCTGAACGCGAAGATGACCAGGCGGCTGCTCGCGATCGACAAGGTCCGTTTCGTCGGCGACCCGGTCGCGGTCGTCGTCACGCAGGACCCGTACCAGGGCGAGGACGCGGTCGAGCTCGTCGACGTGGACTACGACCCGCTCCCCGCGGTGGTCGATTTCGATGACGCGCTGTCCAACGAGACGATCCTGTTCGATGACGCCGGGACCAACGTGGTGGTCGAGTTCGGCAACGCGGGCAGCCTGAAGCCCGAGCTGTTCGACGGCTGCGAGGTCGTGGTCAGCCACACCTTCGCCAACCAGCGGGTCGCTCCCGCTCCGATGGAATCCCGGGCCGCAGCGGCGGTCTGGGGCGAGGACGGCAGGCTCACCACCTGGATCCCCAACCAGGGCGCCCAGAGCGCGCGGGACGACCTGGCCAAGATGCTCGGCCTCGAGGCGAGCCAGGTCCGGGTGATCACGCCGGACGTCGGCGGTGCGTTCGGGGCCAAGTTCGGCGCCGACCCCGAGCACGCCGTCGTGGCGTGGGTCGCCAGGCAGCTCGGCCGGCCGGCCAGGTGGACCGAGACCAGGTTCGAGAACCTCATCTCGATGACGCACGGCCGCGGGCAGCGGCACACGATCACGATCGGCGGCAGCCGGGACGGCGACGTGCTCGGCTACCGGCTCGAGATCGTCCAGGACGGCGGGGCGTACCCGAGGATCGGCGCCGTGCTGCCGTTCCTCACGATCATGATGGCCACCGGCCCGTACTCGATCCCCAACGCCGAGGCGATCGGGATCTCGGTCGCCACCACGACCACGCCGATCGGCGCCTATCGCGGCGCGGGCCGCCCGGAGGCGACCGCCGCTCTGGAGCGGGCGTTTGACCTGTTCGCCGCCGAGATCGGCATGGACCCGGCCGATGTCAGGCGCCGCAACCTGCTGCCGCCGTTCACCGAGCCGCATCAGACCGCGTTCGGCGCCCTGTACGACAGCGGCGACTACGCGGCCGCCCTGGACAAGGCCCTGGAGGCGGCCGGCTACGCGGACCTGCGCGCCGAGCAGGCCAGCCGGCGGGCGAGCGGCGGCACGGTGCAGATGGGCATCGGAGTCTCCTGCTACGTCGAGATCACCGGCGGCGGCGACGAGTCAGGCGCGCCGCAGGAGAACGCGACCGTCGAGGTTCATCCCGACGGGACGGCGACGATCCTGACCGGCACCTCGCCGCACGGCCAGGGCCACTCGACCGCCTGGGCCATGATCGCCAGCGAGGAACTCGGCATCCCGGTCGAGAACTTCACGGTCCGCTGGGGCGACACCGACCTGATCCCGGTGGGCGGCGGCACCGGCGGCTCGCGGAGCCTGCAGCAGGGCGGCGCGGCCGTGCAGCAGGCGTCCAAGGAGCTGATCGAGCTGGCCAGGGAGCGGGCCGCGGCGGCCCTCGAGGCGAGCGCCGCGGACCTGCGGTTCGATCCGGGGCGCAGCGCGTTCGCTGTGGCCGGCGACCCCGACGCGTCCGTGCGCCTGGCCGATCTCGCCGCCGGCGAGCGGCTGTTCGTGCACTCGATCTTCACCGCGCCTGGCGCCACCTTCCCGTTCGGCACCCACGTAGCCGTCGCCGAGGTGGACACCGAGACCGGGAAGGCGGTGCTGCGCCGGGTGATCACCGTCGACGACGCCGGCCTGGTGCTCAACCCGCTGCTCGCCGAGGGCCAGCGGCACGGCGGGATCGCCCAGGGCGCCGCCCAGGCCCTGCTCGAGGAGGTCGTCTACGACGCCGACGGCAACCCGCTGACGGCCAGCTTCGCCGACTACCCGATCGTCTCGGCGACCGAGCTGCCCAGCTTCGAGCTGGCCAGCATGGAGACGCCGACCAGCTACAACCCGCTCGGCGTGAAGGGAATCGGCGAGGCGGGAACGATCGGCGCGACCCCGGCCGTGCAGAGCGCGATCATCGACGCGGTCGCTCACCTCGGCGTCAGGCACGTGGAGATGCCGGCCACGCCGATGCGCATCTGGCGTGCACTCGTAGCAGCTTCAGCCCAGGGAACAGATTCGGAGAGTGCGTGATGCAGGTCGAGCTGACCGTCAACGGCGAGCAGCGGTCGGACGATGTCGAGCCGCGGCTGCTCCTCGTCCATTACCTGCGCGAGGTATGCGGGCTGCGCGCGGCCAATATCGGCTGCGACACCACCTCGTGCGGTGCCTGCACCGTGCTGCTGAACGGCGAGTCCGTGAAGTCGTGCACCTTGCTCGCTGCCCAGGCGACGGGCCAGGACGTTGTGACCGCCGAGGGGCTGGCCGCGGCCGGCGAGCTGCACCCGGTCCAGGCCGCCTTCCGGGCCGAGCACGGGCTGCAGTGCGGGTTCTGCACCCCCGGCATGGTGATGGCAGCGGTCAGCCTGCTGAGGGAGAACCCGAGCCCGACCGAGGAACAGGTCCGCGAGGGACTCGAGGGCAACCTGTGCCGGTGTACCGGCTACCACAACATCATCCGCGCCGTGCTCGCCGCATCAGGTCAGGGAGCCAACGGCCAGGCCGAGGTGACCGCATGATTCCCGCTCCGTTCGACTATGTCGCCGCCGAGTCGGCCGCGCACGCGATCGAGCTCCTGTCCCAGCACGGCGACGACGCCAAGGTGCTGGCCGGCGGTCACTCTCTGCTGCCGATGATGAAGCTCAGGCTGGCCGCGCCCGAGGTGCTGATCGATATCGCGCGGGTCGCCGACCTGGCCGGGATCAGCGTCGACGGCGACGAACTGGTCATCGGCGCGACCACCAGGCACGCCGACCTGGCGTCGTCCGAGCTGGTCAGGGCCGATGCGCCGCTGCTCGCGCGCGCGGCCTCGCTGGTCGGCGACCCGCAGATCAGGCACCGCGGCACGATCGGCGGCTCGCTGGCGCATGCCGACCCGGCCGCCGACCTGCCGATGGCGCTGGTCGCTCTCGGCGGCTCGGTCGAGCTGACCGGCGCCGGCGGAACCCGCCAGGTGGCGGCCGACGACTTCTTCGCCGGCTTCTTCGAGACCGCGCTCGAGCCCGGCGAGCTGCTGACGGCCGTGCGCGTGCCGCGCCGGCCAGGGGTGGCGTGGGGCTACCAGAAGTTCGTGCGCCGGGCCAATGACTGGGCCATCGTCGGCGCCGCAGCTATCGACGGACGGATCGCGCTGGCCAACATGGGGTCAGTGCCGGTGCGCGCCCGCGCCGCCGAGCAGGCCCTCGCGGACGGCGCGAGCGCCGCTGACGCGGCCCGGCTCGCCGCCGAGGGGACGTCGCCAGGCGAGGACATCCACGCCGACCGGCAGTTCCGCCAGCACCTCGCGCGGGTGCTCACCCGGCGGGCGCTCGAGCATATTTCTTGAACGGCCCGCGCGGTGCTGGTGCCTGCGTGAACAGCACCAGCCCTCCAGTGGGTAGTCAGGAAGTAACCGGAGCCGCGGGTCGCGATGGCCAAGGCGAAAAGCCGCGCACTAGTCTGGGCGTGCGATGAAAGAGCGGCGTCGCGGCGGCCGGAGACGGGCCGACCGCGACCAGGGAGGGGACAGACGATGACCGCGGACAGCCCGGCCGACCGGCTCCGAGCCGAGCTCGAGGAAGTCGAGAGCGACCTGGCTAGCCTGCGCCGCACCGCCGCCGATATCCGCTCGGGCGTCGGCGAGGCGGACGACCCCGCTGACCGCGGATCGCTGATCCAGGCCGCCGACGAGCAGGACAGCCTCGCCGACCAGCTCACGGCCCGCCGAGACGACCTGCTGCGCCGCCTCGCCGAGGCCTAACCCCAGGCGCCCGGTCGCCGCCAGTCGCCGTGCCATCCGGCGGCCCTGCGCTGCTAGGCGGAGAGCTCCCGCTCGGTCGGAGTGCGGAAGCGCGGTATCACCCGAACCCCGGCCAGCCACGAGCCGGTGCGCTCCGCTTCCGCCTCGATCAGCGCCTGGCCCCCGGCTCCCACGTCCGCCAGCAGCCGGATCGCGATCTCGCCGTCCGCGCGCTGCGCCCAGCCGCCGACCACCTGGCCATTCAGCCAGATCGTCGGACCCGCATTGCCGTTCGTATCGAACAGCGCCCGGGCGTGCGCGCCGAGGAACCAGGATCGCTCCGACCAGCCCATCACGGTCGGGTCAAGGCCGGGCAGCAGCGCCGCCCAGTCGCCAGGATCCTCGGTGCCGCCGAGGTCGTCGGGCAGCGCGATCCCGATCCCGCTGCCGTCAAGCTCCACCTCGACCGCGCCTAGCGCCGCGGTCGCTTGCCTGACCTGCGTCATCGTCCAGCCTGTCCACCACTTCAGGTCGGTCAGCGGGGCCGGCCCGAAGGCGGCGAGCCACTGCCTGGCCAGCTCGGTCCTGGCCGCGGCTTCGCTGATCGGGTCCGTCAGGCCCGGCAGCCAGTGCTCGGCCAGTACCCAGCGGTACTGCTGGGACAGCCATGAGCCAATCGGCCGGCCGCGGACTATCTTGCCCTGCGCGGCCAGCACCAGCAGCACCCGGCTGGTGACGGCCGGAGTGGCCTGATAGGGCTTTCCGGCGGCCATCACCAGAGTGGTTCTCAGCCGGGGCTCAGCCGCGGACAGTTCCGTCGCGGTCGCCGTCCCGCCCCGCTGCGCGAGCTGCCGCAGCACCGACCGCTCGACGTCGGCCAGCCAGGGCTCGGGATCGGTGATCGCGGTGCCCTCGCGCAGGTGCTTGAGCAGCCGGGCGCGCTGATCCCGCGCGACGCGGTCGGTCGTCGAAACCTGCACCACCGGCACGGACTCCGCCGGAACCACGAACACGGTCCTGCGCATCGCCAGCATGCGGATCAGGTCGCGCCGGTCGTACAGCGCTTCCTCGATCGCGCCCGGCGTGACCAGCCCCGCCATCCTCGCCATCAGCGACAAGTACACCGTCGCCGGGTCGGTGGAGTGCAACGCCACCAGCTGCCTGGCGACCTGCGCCGGGTCGGCGGCCCGGCCTGCCCGCCCGCTGACCCGGTGCCGTCCGAGACCGTGCCGCACGGCCAGCCTGCGGCGGCGTTCCGTGACATCTATCCGGTGCATAGCGACATGATCCCGCAAGCATCTGACACCGTGCTCGGAATGGCTGGGGTCCGCAGGCGCCTGCCGCCGCCCGTGGCGACGAGGGCTCGGAAAGCGCCCGTCGCTGCGCTAACCTGGCCCCATATGGAGACCGATCGGCCCCGGGCCCGCGGCGCGGTCCGCAGTGCGGTCTGGATTCTCTCGCTCGCCCTGCTGTTCGGCGTCGCGTCGGCCTGGATCAAGGGCAACGACGCCGGCCTGCGTGATGCGGTCGGCAACGCGAGCGCACCGTGGCTGCTGCTGCCGTTTCTGGCCGGCGCGGCCTGGCGATCCCGGCGGCTGAGCGGGGCGGCCATGGCCGGCCTGGCTGCGACGCTGGCCGCACTCGCGGGTTTCTACTTCGCCGACAGCTTCGTGCTCCAGCTCGGACCGCACCCGTGGCTGGTCGACCTGTCGCTGACCATGCGCGGCGCGATCTTCTGGGCCGAGCGGGCGGTCGTGACGGGGCCGGTGTTCGGCGCGCTCGGCTTCTGGTGGCACCGAAACCGCTCGCCTCTCGCCGCCGGCCTGGTCGCCGCAGCCTTCGTCCTGGAGCCTGCGGCCTGGTGGCTCTACGGAATGTATCTGGGCGGCGGCGCCGCCTACCCGGTGCCGGCCTACCCGGCGCTGTGGCTGACCGAGATCGCGGTCGGCATCGCCGGACTGGCGCTGCTCAGCAGGCAGGCGCGACAGGACCGGCGGGCCGCTTAGCCCGGCCGGTCACCGCCGAGCGGAAGGAGCCAGGCATGGTCACATTCGACGAACTCCTCACGGAGGCGCAGGCGGCCCCGTTCACCGGCTGGGACTTCAGCTGGCTGGACGCACGCACCTCGCTGACGCAGGACCTGCCGTGGAGCTACCCCGCGGAGGTGCGCCGCCGGGCCGCGACCGCCGCCAGCCTGCTGGACCTGGGCACGGGCGGCGGCGAGCTGCTGGCCAGGATCCGGCCGCGGCCGGCCCGGACGGTCGCCACCGAGTCCTGGCCGCCTAATGTGAGCCTGGCGGCCAGCAGGCTGCGTCCGCTCGGGATCCCCGTCGTGCACTGCGACGGCGCTCCGGACAATATGAGCGCGGAGGCGGCCGCCGCCAGTCCCGGCGGGCCCGGGCTGCTTCCGTTCGGCGATAGCGCCTTCGACCTGGTGATCAATAAGCACGAGTCATTCCGCGGTGACGAGGTAGCGCGCGTGCTCGCGCCGGGCGGGGCCTTCGTCACCCAGCAGGTCGACTACCACAGCTACGACGAGCTGTACCAGCTGCTCGGCCTGGACCTGCCGCCCCAGCCGGATACGTGGCTGCCGCTGGCGGCCAGCCAGCTGACCGCCGCTGGTCTCACGGTCGTGACTTCGGCGGCAGGCCAGGCGCGCCGGTGTTTCGACCACGTCGGCGCCGTCATCTACTACCTGAAGATCATCGAATGGGCCGTGCCCGAGTACAGCCTGGACGCGTTCCGGCCCCGGCTGCGCGAGGCCTGGCAGGACACGGAGATGTGGCCGTGGCCGATGCACGAGCCAAGGTTCCTGGTCGTGGCCGCTAAGCCAGGCGCATGACGGTTCGGCGTCACCGGCCAGCAGTAGAGTACGGGCCAGCAGAGCCGGCCGCCCGCACGGCGGCCGGGCGTCCTGGGCCGAAGCCGCGAGCGTGGAGGAGGCAGCCTTGAGTGCGGCGCCGCAGACCCGCGTGCTCGTCATCATGGGCTCGGGCGAAACCAGCCCGACGATGGTCACCATCCACAAGGCCCTGACGGCCCGGCTCGGCCCGGGCCAGCCCAGCGCCATCCTGCTCGACACCCCCTACGCCTTCCAGGAGAACGCGAGCGACATCTCGGCCCGATCGCAGGCCTATTTCGCGCGCAGCGTCGGCCTGAAGGTCACGGTGGTCAGCGATGCCGACCGGCCGGCCGCCGAGAATCCGGCCGCCCCGGCAGCGCTGGCCGCGATCCGCTCGTCGGACTGGGTCTTCGCGGGGCCGGGCAGCCCTTCGTACCTGCTCGGCAGATGGCGCGGCGGAGTGGTCGCCGAGGCGCTCAGAGACCGGATCGCCGCCGGGACCGGGATGACGGTGATCGCCTCGGCGGCGGCCGCCGCGACGGGCCTGGTCGCCGTTCCGGTCTACGAGATCTACAAGGTCGGCGCCGACCCGCACTGGCTGGACGGCCTTGACCTGTTCGGCGTGCTCGGGCTCAAGGTGGCGGTGATTCCGCACTACGACAACGCCGAGGGCGGCACGCATGACACCCGGTTCTGCTACCTGGGCGAACGCAGGCTCGCCGTGCTCGAGCGGGAGCTGCCGGCCGACGCGGCGGTGCTCGGCGTCGACGAGCACACGGCGCTCATCATTGATCTGGGGGCCCAGGAGGCCGAGGTCGTCGGCCGGGGCGGGGCGACGATCCGCAAGGCCGGCGTGAGTACCGTGCTACCGGCGGGATCCCGCATCACGCTGCCCGACCTGCGCCTGCTGGTCCGCAGCGGGAGCCCGGGCCCCGGCCAGGCCGGCCCGGGCGGCGCCGGCCAGGCCGGGCAGCACCAGCCGGATCGGCGGCCAGCCGCCCCCAGCCGGCCGGGTCAGGCATTGAGCGAGGTGACCAGCGACGCGGAGGGCCGGTTCGAGGCGGCTGTCCGCGACCGAGACGGCGCGACCATGGTGTCGGCCATTCTCGATCTGGAAGCGGCCATCGAGGCATGGTCGACCGACACCGACGAGAACGACAGCGCGGACCGGGCCAGGGCCGTCCTGCGCGGCCTGGTCGTCCGGCTCGGCCGGAGTGCCGAGCAAGGGCTGGCCGATCCGGCTGACCAGCTCCGGCCGGCCGTCGAGCCGCTGGTCGCACTGCGGGAGGCCCTGCGCCGGGAGCGCTCGTTCGCGGCGGCGGACGTGATCAGGGACGCGCTGACCGCAGCCGGCGTCGAGCTGCAGGACTCACCGGACGGCACCAGCTGGGCGGTCAGCCCGGCTCGCTAGCCTCCGCGGCCTGCGTCGCCCGGCCCGCCGTGGCGGCGATGTTGCGCAGCATGTCACCGAAGACGATGCCGTGGAACGGCCGCATCGACCACCAGTACACCTGGCCGAGCAGCCCGACGGGCCGGAAGATCGCCCGCTGCCTGAACACGACGCGACCGGACGCGTCGCGCCGGACGGAGAACTCGAGCCATGCCCGGCCCGGCAGCCTCATCTCGGCCCGCAGCCTGAGCAGCGAGCCGGGGATCACCTCCTCGACCCGCCAGAAGTCGAGCGCGTCGCCCACCTGCAGCCGGTCGCGGTCGCGCCGGCCGCGACGCAGGCCGACACCGCCGACGGCCCGGTCAAGCAGCCCGCGGACGGCCCAGGCGGCCGGGAAGGAGTACCAGCCGCGCTCGCCCCCGATGCCCTCGATCACCCGCCACAGGACATCGGCCGACGCCCGCACCCGCCGGACCCGGTCATCGAGGTACAGCGAGCCGCCGGACCACGCGGGATCGGTCGGCTGCGGGTCACTCGCCAGCATGTCAAGGGGCGCGCCGGCGGTGGCCGCCGACGACCACCTGGTCGCCACCTCGCCCGTCCTGACATGCCGGAGCGCGAGAGCGATAGCGTCGTCGAGCGAGACCAGGCCAGCTGGCGGGTCGGGAATGTACCGCACGATGTCATGCTCGGCACAGACGACCTCATTCCGCAGTGACTCGACCAGCGGGCGCGCGAGGCCGGCCGGGACCGGCGTGACCAGGCCGACCCAGAGCGAAGACAGCCTCGGACTCAGCAGCGGCACCGGAATGATCAGGCGGCGCCGCAGCCCGGCAACGTCGGCGTACCGGCCCATCATCTCCGCATAGGTGATGACATCGGGGCCGCCGATGTCGAAGCGCCTGCTGATCTCGGCGGGCAGGCTGACGCAGCCGACCAGGTAGCGGAGCACGTCCCTGACCGCGATCGGCTGGATCAGCGTCCTGACCCAGCGCGGGGTGACCATCACGGGCAGGCGCTCGGTTAGGTAGCGGAGCATCTCGAACGACGCCGACCCGCTGCCGATGATCACGGCCGCCTGCAGCACGGCCGTCGGCACCGCGCCCGCCAGCAGGATGTCGCCGACCTCGGTCCGCGACCGCAGGTGCGGCGACAAGCCCGACTGGTCACCGGCCGGGACGATGCCGCCGAGGTAGATGATCCGGCTCACGCCGGCCGCCGCCGCCGCCCGGGCGAAGATCGCGGCCGCCTCCCGGTCCTGCTGCTCGAACTCGCCGGCCGAGCCCAGCGAGTGGATCAGGTAGTAGGCGACATCGATCCCGGCCAGCGCCGCGCCGACGGCCGCCTCGTCGAGCGCGTCCGCAGCGGCCACCGTGACCTCGGCCGACCAGGGCCGGTCGCGAAGCTTGCCGGGGTCACGCGCCATGCAGCGGACCTGATGACCGGCGGCCAGCAGCTCGGGCACCAGCCTGCCGCCGATGTAGCCGGAGGCACCGGTGACCAGGCAGCGTCGGGTAGGTGACACACAGTGATCTTGTCACGACGGGCAGGCCACGGGCTGAACCGGCACCGCCGGCCGTCACGACGACGGCAGCATCCAGCAGGTGCGCAACCGGTCCTGAGCGTGACAAGCTGGACCGGTGCCGGCTGCGAACCCTCCGCCCGCGCCGGTCCCGCCACCTGGATCCGGCCCTCCTGACCCGTTCGCGCCGGCCACCCTCGGGCCGGTCAGCCTGCGCAACCGGGTGCTGAAGGCAGCGACCTTCGAGGGCATGAGCCCGGGCAACACGGTGTCGGACGGCCTGATCGAGTTCCACCGCCGGATCGCGGCGGGCGGAACGGCGATGACGACGGTCGCCTATATCGCCGTCTCCCGCGACGGCATGGGCGCGCCGGCCGAGATCTACCTGCACGACCAGGCGGCCGATGGCCTGGCCAGGATCGCCGACGTGGTGCACGGCGAGGGGGCGCGGATCTCGGCGCAGCTTGGCCATGCCGGGGCCGTCGGCATGGTGCACGGCAAGCGCGTGGTCGGCCCGTCGAAGACCCGCACGATCGCCGGCACCGCCGTGCACGCCATCTCCCGCGGCGGTATCGACGAGGTGGTCGGCCAGTTCGCGGCGGGAGCGCGGATGCTCGCCGAGGCCGGCTTCGACGGCGTGGAATTGCATTTCGGTCACCACTACCTGATCTCGTCTTTCCTGAGCCCGAGATGGAACCGGCGCACTGATGACTACGGCGGTCCGGTAGAGAATCGGGCCCGCCTCGCCCGGCAGGTTCTCAGCGCGGTCCGAGCGGCAGCCGGGCCCCGCATGGCTGTCATCGCGAAGCTGAACATGACCGATGGCATCCGCGGCGGACTGCAGCCAGCGGACAGCCTGCAGGTGGCCAGGCTGCTGCAGGCCGACGGCGGCCTCGACGCGATCGAGCTGACCGCGGGCGGCTCGCAGGCCAACCAGATGTTCATGTTCCGCGGTTCCGCGCCGCGCAAGGAGATGGCCCGGGTGCTGCCGGCGCCGCAGCGGCTCGGTTTCCGGCTGCTGGGCCGCGCGCTCCTGCGGGAGTACCCGTTCGAGGAGGCCTATTTCCTGCCCCTGGCGAGGGAGTTCCGCGCCGCGCTGGCCCTGCCGCTAGTCCTGCTCGGCGGGATCAGCACGACCGCGTCGATCAGGCAGGCGATGGCCGAGGGGTTCGATTTCGTAGCGATGGGCCGGGCCCTGCTGCGCGAACCCGACCTGGTCGCCAGGATGCAGGCTGGCACCGCCTCAGCGAGCACGTGCGTGCACTGCAACAAGTGCGTGGTGAGCATCTACAGCGGGACCCGCTGTGTGCTCGACCACCCGAAGCCGCCGGCGATCGGGTGAGCCCGCCCGGTCAGGCCGCCGACCAGGCGAGCGGCAGCGACTCGATGCCGTAGATGCCCTCGACTCCGCCTAGCCGCTCCGGCCCGGCGGGCCGCAGACCGGGCAGCCGGGGGGCCAGGAAGCCGAGCGTTTCCTCCAGTTCGGCCCGGGCCAGATTCTGGCCCAGGCAGAAGTGGGGCCCCGCCCCGAACGTCAGCACCCGGTCGCCGGCCGGCTCGGCGGTGATGTCGAAGACCTCGCCGGAGGTGGCTTCCCGGTTGGCTCGCTCGGCGCAGATCGCGACGATCGTGCCCGCCGGGAAGATCACCCCGCGGTGCTCGATCTGCTCGGTGCACAGCCGCGCGGTGAACGGCGTAATCGGCTCGAACCTGAGCACCTCGTCGGCGGCCCTGGTCACGAGCCCCGGCTGCTGTCGCAGGGCTTCCCACTGGTCTGGGTACGCGGCGAACAGCCGCAGGGCGTGCGCCAGCTGGGCCGATGTGGTGTCCACGCCGCCTGCCAGCACGTTGAGGACCAGATTGACGCATTCCGGCCCGGACAGCCGCTCGCCATCGGCCTCGGCCCGGAGCAGAACGCTGATCAGGTCATCGGCCAGCTCGCCGCGCCGGCGGTCCAGCAGGTCGGCGACGTAGTCGTACAGCTCGCAGACGGCCTGCTCGATCCGCTCGGGCTCGGCCGCGAGCGCCCGGATGTCGAACTGCCGCTGCACCAGGCTCGACCACCGGTGCAGCGCCGCGGCGTCCTGCTGCGGCGCGCCGATGACGGCCGCGATCGTGCGGGCGGGGAACGGCCCGGCGAACCAGGACACGAAGTCGCATTCGGACCGGTCAGCCAGCTCTCGCCAGAGCGCGCTGGCGATCTCGCGCATGACCGGGCGCCACCTGGCCGCCGATCGCGGGGTGAAGGCCGGCGCGACCAGCGCGCGCAGCCGCCGGTGCCGCTCACCGGTCAGGTTGAGGATGTTGGCGTCGATCTGCTCGGCCAGCCTGCCGCCGGTGATACCGAACAGCTCAGCGATCTCCCGGCCTGGGAACGCCGTCTGCCTGGCCCGCAGGAAGAACTCACCCGCCTCCCGGTCCAGCACGACGAACGCGATCGGCGAGCGGACCAGCCAGCCAAGCTCCCTGACCGACGCGAGCCGCTCGTGATAGGCGTCGCCTGACAGGTCAGCGTCGGTAATGTCGAACTCCGGCAGGTCAAGCTCGCTGACCAGGTCAGCCATTGCCCACCTCCCGGCCAGTCGGCCCGTGCCCGCTCCCCAACGCTAACCTCATGCTGCCAGGCCGGCCAAGGGATGGGTGAGGGGAATGGCGGCGAGCCGCACGGTGGTCGTGACGGGATCAGCGTCAGGTATGGGCGCGGCTACGAGGGCCCGGCTGGAGCAGGCCGGCCAGCGGGTGATCGGCATTGACCGGCACGACGCGGATGTCGTCGCGGACCTCGGCCTCCCGGCCGGCCGTGACCGCGCCGTCGCTGCCGTGGCCGACCTGGCGGGCGGCGCCATCGACGGGCTGGTCACCTGGGCCGGGCTGACCGGGCTGACGACCGTCTCCGGATCGGCGCTCGTCTCGGTGAACTACTTCGGAACCGTCGCCCTGCTCGCGGGCCTGCGACCACTGCTCGCCCGCGGCGACCAGCCGGCCGCCGTGGCGATCAGCTCGAACTCGACGACGTGCATGCCCGCAGTGCCGCTAGACGTCGCCGCGCGGTGCCTGGACGGCGACGAGGCCGGCGCCCGGTCCGCCGCCGACGCCGCGGGCGGGATCCGCAGCTACCCGGCGTCAAAGCTCGCCGTGGCGAGGTGGGTACGCCGGAATGCGCCCACCGCCGCGTGGGCCGGAGCCGGCATCACGCTGAATGCCCTGGCCCCTGGCGCGGTCGAAACGCCGATGCTCCGGGCGACCAGGGACGACCCGGTGATCGGGCCGTTCGTGGACGCCTTCCCCGTGCCGGCGGGCCGCGCCGGCCAGCCGGCCGAGCTCGCCGAGTTCGCCGCCTTCCTGCTCGGCCCACACGCCAGGTTCTGCTGCGGATCGGTCTTCTTCGTCGACGGCGGTACCGACGCCCTGCTGCGCGCCGACGACGCTCCGTTGCCCATGCCGTAGCGGTCCGGGGACGGCGGGCCGGCGGCGTCATCCGAATGGCGACGCCAGATCGCTCTTCCGGCCGACGCCACGCGGCCCAGTCCTCCCTACCGTTCAGAGTATGAACGTCATCAGCTGTGCCAGCCTGACCAAGCGGTTCGGGTCGACCGTCGCCGTCGACGACCTCGATCTGGAAGTGGCGGCCGGTCAGGTCTACGGCTTCCTGGGCCCGAACGGGGCCGGCAAGACGACGACGATCCGGATGCTGCTCGGCCTGATCAAGCCGACCGGGGGCCGGGTCGAGCTGCTCGGCCGCCGTGCTGCCCGATCCGGGCGCGGTCGCGCGGACCGGCTCGATGATCGAAGAGCCCGCCTTCTACCCGTGGCTCACCGGCCGCCGGAACCTGGAGGTGGCCGCGGCTACCGGCGGCGGCTGCGACCCGGCCGAGGTCGGCCGGGTACTGGACCTCGCGGGACTCGCCGATGTCGCGGCGAGGAAGGTCAGAGCGTACTCCCAGGGCATGCGCCAGCGGCTCGGCATCGCCGCCGCGATGCTCGGCCGGCCGCTGCTGCTGATCCTCGACGAGCCGACCAACGGGCTGGATCCGTCGGGCATCAGGGAGATCCGCGGCCTGCTGGGCGACCTGACCGCCGACGGGACGACCGTCTTCCTGTCCAGCCACCTGCTGGCCGAGGTCGAGCAGGTATGCGATCGGGTCGCGGTCGTCGTCCGCGGCCGGCTCGTGGACGAGGGCGCCCCGGCGACGCTCGGCGCCATCCGGCGGCGGGTCGAGGTCCGGGTCGATCCGGGTGACGCCGGGACCGCCAGGCGGCTGCTGGCGCGCTGGCCCGCTCAGGAACCGGAAGCGGACGGCGAGTTCGTGGTCGAGCACGACCGCGGCCGGGACGTGAACGGCGCGCTGGTCGCCGGCGGCGTTATCGCCGAGTCGGTGAGCGTCGTGCAGCCGCGGCTGGAAGACAGGTTCCTGGAGATCACGAAACGGGAGGACGCTCATGCTGTCGCTGCTGAGGGCTGAATTCGCCAAGCTCGCCAGGCCGCTGATGTGGGGATCGGGCCTGGCCGTCGCCGGCTTCTGCCTCCTCATCACCTGGGGCGGCGCCAACAATGCCAGGAGCGCACTGGCTAGCCCGAAGATACCGAGCGTGTGCGACGCCTCGGTTACTGCGCAGTGCCGCCACGTGGTCGCCGCCGCGCACGCGAGCGCCCGGGCCGCCGCGCTGGCCACGAGCTCGCTGGCGCAGCCCGGCGAGATCGGCCATGTCGTGGCCGGGATGCTGGCCTCCGTTCCCGGCCTGCTGCTGATCGCCCTGATCGCGGGCGGGCACTGGGGCGGCGAGTGGGGACAGCGCACGATCAGGCAGCTGCTCAGCCGGGAAGGCCGCCGATCCAGGGTGCTGGCCGCGAAGTGGCTCACCATCTGGTCAGCTGGCGTGGCCACGATGCTGAGCTGCTGGCTGATCCTGCTGATCGCCGCTCCCCTGATCGCCGCCGCGGCCGGCCTGCCTTCCGCGCACACCGCCCTGTGGGCGGGCCTGGCCTCGTCGGCGGCGGCCATCGGCCGCGCCGCGGCAGTGCTCGGACTGTTCGCCGCGGTGGCGACCGCCGCGGGCACGATCGCCCGGGGCCAGCTAGCCACCACCGCGATTACGGCGGGAGCCATGCTGCTGGCCCTTCTCCTGGCCGGGATCGCCAGCATCGGGCGACTGTCCCCGGCGTCATTCGTGCAGGCCTGGATGAACTTCGGCGCCTCCGGCTACCTGCCCACCAACTTCTGGAGCCGGTTCGTGGCCAGCGGCCAGCAGCTCGGCGAGCTGGCCGGTCTGACGGGCATGGCGGCGACTGCGGTAGTCGCGGCGCTGATCGCCCGCTGGCGGTTCGCGGCGGACGTGACCGTGTGACCCGGCCTGGCTCAGGCACGTATGGTCAAGGCATGTGGAATGCCTGGTCGCAGCGGCGATTGCGGGCTCAGACCGTCGACCGGCTGCTCGCGGCCTGGCTGGCCGCGTGGGCCCTGTTCGACGTGCCGTGGTGGTGGCGGCCGCCAGGCCACGGCGGCTCCGGGCCGGCCATACTCGCCCTCGCCGGACTCGCGGTAGCGCAGTCCCTGCCGTTCCTGTGGCGCCGGCAGCGGCCGGCCGGCGTGCTCGCGGTGACCGCGGCGGCGCTGGCGGTCAAGTACGGCGCGCACCTCAACCTGTGGTCAGCGAGCGCCGCCGTGCTGGCCGCCGCGTACGGCCTGGGTGCCTACGGCCGCCAGCCAGCGCGCCGGACCGCCCGGTTCCTCGCGGTCATGGCGGTGATCGCGGCGGTCATCAGCCTCCAGGCGTTCCGCGGCAGCCATTCGGCCGCCATCGCGTGCGCGCTGTTCGGCACGGCCCTCGTGCTGGGCGAGGTTGCGGCATCGCACCGGGACGTGGCCACGAGCGCGGCCCGGCACGCGCACGAGCAGGAGCGGGCCGACCTGGCCCGGGAGATCCACGACGTGGTGGCCCACCAGCTGAGCGCCATCGCGGTCCAGGCGGGCGCGGCCAGGTTCGCCTCCGCCGACGACCCGCACGTGGCCGTGGCCGCCGTGGCGGCCATCGAGCAGGGCGCCCGGCACGGGCTAGCCGAGCTCAATACGCTCGTCCGGCGGCTTGGCCGAAGCGGCGCAGCGGACCACCACGCGAACGCGCAGCCACGCCTCGAAGACGTCGGCGGGCTGATCGAGCGGGCCAGGGAGTCCGGCCTGCGCGCCGAGCTGCTGGTCGACGGCGAGGCCAGGCCGCTGGCCGATGCGGTCGAGCTGGCCGGCTACCGGGTCGTGCAGGAGAGCCTGACGAACGCTATCCGGCACGCTGGCGGCACGGCGGCCACCGTGCGGCTTCGCTACCGCGGCGACGGAATCTTGATCGAGGTGGCGGACGATGGCCCGGCCGGGCTCGCGGAGGAGTCGGCGGTCAGCCCGGGTGGCGGAGCGGGGCTGGCCGGAATGAGCGAGCGCGCCAGGCTGCTTGGCGGCCAGCTCGAGGCCGGCCGCGGCCAGCGGGGCTTCGTCGTGCGCGCGTTTCTGCCGAGCGCACCGTGACGATCCGCCTCCTGCTGGCCGACGACCAGCCGGTGGTCCGCGCGGGGGTCACCCAGCTGCTCGGGACACAACCCGACCTCCAGGTGGTCGCCGAGGCCGAGGACGGCTGCCAGGCGGTCAGCAGGGCGGCCGAATTCAGGCCCGATGTCGTGATCATGGACGTGCGCATGCCGCGGCTGGACGGGATCGCGGCGACCAGGCAGGTGGTGGCACTGACACCGGACCCGCCCCGCGTCCTGCTGCTCACGACCTTCGACCTGGATGAGTACGTGTTCGACGGCTTGCTCGCCGGAGCCAGCGGTTTCCTGCTGAAGCACGCACCGCCAGAGGAGATCGTGCTGGCGGTGCGGGCCGCGGCGGCCGGCGATGCTCTCGTCTCCCCCGCGCCGATGCGGCGGCTGGTGGAGCACTTCGTCCGCGGCAGGCCGCGGGAGACAGCGGACCTGCGACAGCTCACCGAGCGGGAGCGCGAAGTGCTGGTGCTCATGGTCCGCGGCCTGTCCAACGCCGCCATCGCGCGCGCCCTGGTCATCGGCGAGACGACCGCGAAGACGCATGTCACCAGGATCCTGACCAAGCTCGGGCTCCGTGATCGCGCGCACGCGGTCGTCTACGGGTACGAGACCGGCCTCGTCCGGCCCGGCGAGCAGAGCTGATGGCGCCGCCGGACAATCCCGGCGCGCCCTACGCCAGAGCGGCGGCGATCGCCAGCACCGCGGCCACGGTCTGGCCGTACAGGTCCTCGCTCCAGGCCACCGGCCAGGTGGACAGCTTGGCCACGACCGTCTCCGACGGCCCGTGCACGAACACGCCCTGGCCGTTGATCCCGCTCCCGTGCAGGAACGGCAGCGCCGGATCGCGCACCCACCAGCAGTTCCGGTAATGGCTGCCGGGCGGATACCCGGAGCGTTCGTCTCCCTCGGCGAACGCGCGCGGCCCGTCGGGCGCGCCGCGCACGGTGTCGTCGACCCACCGGGCGGGCACCACCTGGCGCCCTCTGGCCCGGCCCCGGCGCAGGTAGAGCTGACCGAACCTGGCCAGGTCCCGCAGCGTGGCGCTGACTCCGCCGTCCGCCATCGGATTGCCCCGCCCGTCGACGGTGATCTCGGCGTCGAACTCGGCCCCCATCGGCTGCCACAGCTCACGGCTGATCAGCTCGTGTAGCCGCTCCCCCGCGGCCCGCTCGATCACCCAGGCCAGCACGTCGGTGAGGATCGACCGGTACCGGAACGCGCCGCCGTGCGGGCCGTCGTTGCCCAGCGTGGCGAAGTACTCGATCGCGTCCGCGGCCACGGGCTCGCCGCCCGGCGGCCGCCACAGGTAGACGCGCTCGTAGGAGCGCACGTCGGCGTGCTGGTCGGCGTAATCCTCGCTGAATCGCGTCCCGGCCCGCATGTCGAGCAGGTCCTGCACGGTCGCGCCGGCGAAGGAGGTGCCGGACAGCTCGGGCACGATCGCGGCCACCTCGGCGGACGGGTCGAGGAGGCCGCGGCCCGCCAGGATCCCCGCGACCGCGGCGGTCACCGACTTAGAGACCGACATCAGCAGGTGGGGCGTTTCTGGCCGCATGCCGTTGAAGTACTGCTCGGTGACCACGCGGCCGCGGTGCAGGACCAGGAAACCGTCAGTCCAGGTGCCGTCGAGGAACTCCGCGATGGTCAGCTCACGGCCGCCGAAGGTGAACGCGAGACTGCCGAGCTCGTGATCAGCGCCGGGCAGCCGGCGGGCGGGGCCGGTCCCCCTGGCGATCCGCGCGCTCGGGATCAGCTCGCGCACGTGCTGGAAGGCCCACCGGTTGAACGGCGGATCCTGCCAGTTCGCCAGCGTCGCCGTCACAGGGCGGGCCGCGGGCCTGACCCGGTCAGCCAGGGCAGCCGCTCTTCGTGCGCGGCGGCGACGCGGAAGGCCGTCACGTCGTCGTAGGTCCTCCCGACCACGGCGAGCCCGGTCGGCACGCCCGCCGCTGACAGGCCGGACGGGACGTTCAGCACCGGGCAGCGGCTCGCGATGTTGAACGGCAGCGTCATCATGACGTCGTACCAGCGCTCGGCCGCCTGCCCGTTTACCTCGACGACATCGTCGGTGTCGTACTCGGCGGGCAGCGCGGGCACGGCGAAGGTCGGGCAGATCAGCGCGTCGTACTCCTCCAGCAGCTCTCCGAGCGGGGCGTAGATCTCGGCCTCCAGACCCAGGCCGACAAGGAAGTCGTCCTTGCCGATCAGCTCCGACTCGGCGACCAGGCGTCGGACGTAGGAGGTCAGCTCGTCGCCGTGCTGGTCGCTGATCTCCTTCATCGACGCGCCGAAGATCATGCCGAAGTGGATATTCACCGCCCGCCCGATCGTCTCCAGGTCCCAGGGCAGCGAGACCTCGTGCACGGTTGCCCCGGCGTCGCGCAGCCGGTCGGCGGCGGCCATCGTGTTCGCGGCCACGTCGGCGTCGACGTTGTAGCAGCCAAGGTCGGGCGACAGCGCGATCCGCAGTCCGGCGACGGATGCCAGCGGCTGCGGTATCTCCAGCTTCGGCCGGATCGAGGCGACATCGCTGGGATGCGGCCCGGCGATCACGTTCTCCAGCAGCGCGCAGTCGGCGACGGTGCGCGCCATCGGGCCCTCGTGGCAGTAATGGTCGAGGTTGAACGGCGACACCTCGGGCACGCGGCCGTAGGGCGGCTTGAATCCGACCACACCGCAGAACGAGGACGGGATCCTGATCGAGCCGCCGATATCGGACCCGGTCGCCAGCGTCGCCGACCCCGCCGCGAGCGAGGCGCCCGACCCGCCGCTGGACCCGCCTGGCGAGAAGTCGGTGTTCCACGGGTTCCGCGTGACACCCCACAGCTTCGTCCAGGTCACCGGGGCGCTGGAGAACTCCGGCGTCGTCGTCCGCGCGTGCACGATCCCGCCGGCGTCGATGATCCGCTGGACGAAGGCGGCCGTCTCCGGCGCCACGACGTCACGCAGCGGCAGCGAGCCGAGCGTGTTGCGCTGCCCCGCGATCGGCGCCTCCTCCTTGACCGCGACCGGCAGCCCGTCCAGCGGGCCGAGTGGCTCGCCGCGCGCGTACCGGGCCTCGGCCGCCCTGGCCGCCTCGAGCGCCTCGTCGAATCGGGCCTCGGCGATCGCGTTGATGGCCGGCTCGACCGCCTCGGCCCGCTCGATCACGGCCTGCACGAGTTCGACCGGCGACAGTTCCTGGTCGCGGAACATCGCGAGCGCGTCGGTCGCCGACAGGTAGTGCAGATCGCTCATGGCTGGCCTGGTTCCTTCCCGGCGCCGAGCAGGGTCCCGCGGCGCGGCTTCCAGCCGGGCCGGGGCACGCTCGCGCGCAGTCGTTTCGTGTACTCGTGCTGCGGGGCGTCAAGCACGCTCGCGGTCGGTCCCTGCTCGACGACGACACCGCGATGCAGCACGATCGCGTCGTCGGTCAGCTGCCGGACGACCGCGAGGTCATGGCTGATCAGGACGTAGGAAACGCTCGTGGAGTCGCGGATGTCGGCGAGCAGGTTCAGGACCTGGGCCTGGATCGATACGTCGAGCGCGGCGACGGACTCGTCGAGGATCAGCACCCGCGGCTCGGCGGCCAGGGCGCGCGCGATCGCGACCCGCTGGCGCTGGCCGCCGGACAGAGCCCGCGGCAGCGCCCTGGCCTGCCGCTCGTCCAGTCCCACGAGGGCAGCCAGCTCGGCAATCCGGCTCCGGCGCTGGACGGTCGTCAGACTGTGGTGCAGCCGCAGCACCTCGTCGATCGTCGCCTCGGCCGTCTGCCGCGGGTCCAGGCTGGTGTAGGGATCCTGGAAGACGATCTGCACCTCGCCGCCGCGGCGCCGCCGCACCCGCGCCGATCGAGCCGGTCCCGACCGGTCCCGGCCGCACGCGGTGATCGTTCCGGCGGTGGGACGCTCCAGCCCGACGATCATCCTGGCGATCGTCGTCTTGCCCGACCCCGACTCGCCGACGATCGCCAGCGACCTGGCCTGCCGCACGGCAAAGCTGACACCATCGACGGCGACGAGGTCGCCGAATTCCTTGCGCAGGCCGCTGACCTCGAGCACCGGCTCATCGCCGGGGCCGTCCGCCAGCCGCTCGCGGCTGGCCGCCCGCGGGGCGCCTGGGTCAGTCACCGCTCGACCCGCCTTCCGCGAACTCATGCCGCAGGCGTCCGCGCAGCTCGACGGCACGGGCGCAGCGCGACCGCCCGCCATCGAGCCCGATCAGCTCCGGGGTTTCCTCGCGGCAGACATCCCGGGCGTGCGGGCACCTCGGCGCGAACGCGCATTCATCCTCGGGCGCCTCGAAGGCCGACAGCGGCCGGCCGGGGATCGCCGCGAGCCGGTGCGCCGTCTGGGCGATGTCCGGCCGCGCGGCCGCCAGCGCGGCGGTATACGGATGCAGCGGATCGTCGTGCAGCAGGGCCGACTCGCGCACTTCCACGATCTGCCCGGCATACATCACGGCCGTCCGGTCACAGATCGCGGCGGCCAGTTCAAGGTCGTGCGTGATAAACAGCATCGCCAGCCCGAACTCGCGGCGCAGGTCGTCCATGATCGCCATCACCTCGGCCTGGGTGGTGACATCGAGCGCGGTCGTCGGCTCGTCGGCGAGCAGCAGCTTCGGCTCGGTGAGCAGCGCGGCCGCGATCATGACCCGCTGCAGCATCCCGCCGGACAGCTCGTGCGGGTACTGCCGCAGCCGCCGCTCCCCGTCGTCGATCCCGACCTGGCCGAGCATCTCCGCGGCCCGTCGGTACGCCTCGCCCGACGGCACGTCCAGGTTCGTGCGCAGCGCCTCGGTCATGAAGTCGCCGATCCGGCGGACCGGGTTCACGTGCGCGCGCGGGTCCTGGAAGATCATCGCGACCTGGTTCCGGTAGCCGCGCAGGCCGGCCCCGGCCAGCGTCATGACGTCGGCGCCGTCGAACCTGATCTGGCCGCTGACCGCCGCGCCGCGCGGCAGCAGCCGGTCGATCGCCCGCGCCGTCATCGACTTGCCCGACCCGGACTCGCCGACCAGCCCCAGCGCCTCGCCGGCACGGACCGCTAGCGATACATCACGGAGCACGGCCCGTTGCTCCCCTTCGACCCGGAGCCTGACGGTCAGGCCTTCAACCTCCAGCAGCGGCGCATTGCTTTCTTTTCGACTCCGGGCCGCCATCAGGCGGTCCTTCGTGCCGCTCATCGGGCGCCCTGCGCCTGCTCGAACAGCCGCTCGCCGAGCAGGTTGAAAGCGATGACGACCGCGACGATGCACGCCCCGGCGGACAGCGCGGGCAGCGGATAGCCCTGCGGGATGCCGATCTGGTTCTCGGAGATCATCACTCCCCAGTTGGCGGCGGGCGGCTGGACGCCAAGGCCGAGGAACGACACAGCCGCGAGGTCGACCATCGCGTAGCCGAACAGGATCGTCGCCTGCGCGACGATCAGCGGCATGATGTTCGGGACGATGTGCCGCAGGCAGATCGAGGTCGCCGACGCGCCCTGAACCTCCAGCGCCGCCACGTACGGCTGGCTGCGCTCCTTCAGCGCCGCGCCGCGCAGCACGCGGGCGACGTAGGGCATGTAGGCGATGGCCAGCGAGATCGCCGCGGCCCACAGGCCCGCGCCGAACACCGCGGCCGCCAGCACCGCCAGCAGGATGCCGGGGAACGCGAACAGGATGTCCAGCCCCGATCCGATGAACGCGTCGGCCATGCCCCGCCGCCAGGCCGCGATGACCGCCAGCAAGGTGCCGATCACCAGCGCGCCCAGCACCACGGCGAGCGGCCCGAGCATGGACGACTGCGCTCCGGCCAGCAGCCGGGACAGCACGTCCCGGCCCTCGTAGTCGAAGCCGAGCACGTGCGCGCCGGTCGGGCCGACAAACGACAGGGCCAGGTTCGGCAGCGTCGGGCTGAACGGCGCGATCAGCTCACCGATCAGCGCGACGACGGTCGCGAGCGCGATCACGGCGGCCGAGATCATGCCCGCGACCCCGGTGCCGCGCAGCAGCCCGACCGTCCGCCCGCGCCTGGTCATGGCCGGCGCCTGGACGGTGACGAGCGGTACCGAGGTACTCATTGGGCCCGGCTCCCCAGCGCGACCCTCGGGTCGAGGACTGCGTAGGCGAGATCGACCACCATGTTGATCACCACGAACGCGGTGACCAGCACCAGCGAGATGCCCTGCACTACCGCGAGGTCCTTGTTCTGGGCCGAGGTCACCAGGTAGGAGCCGAGCCCGTTCAGGCTGAACGCGGTCTCCACCACGGCGGCGACCGCGATCAGCGAGGCGATCGTGATGCCGGAGACCGTGGTGATCGGGATCGCGGCGTTGCGCAGGATGTGCCGCCTGATCATCTGGCGGCCAGGGATGCCGCGGCTGATCGCGGTCTGCACATGCTCACGGTTGGCCTCCTCCCTGATCGCCGACCTGGTCACCCGGGCCACGATCGCCAGCGACGACAGCGCCAGCGCGAACGCGGGCAGCGTGAAATGCTGGATATTGCTGATCAGGTCGGTGCCGTTGCCCAGGGCGGGGAACCAGCCCAGCTTGACCGCGAACAGGGAGACCAGCACGATCGCGGCCACGAACGACGGGATAGCGGCCGAGATGGCGCTGGTCAGCAGCACCGAGGTGTCGAGCAAGCCGGGGCGCAGCCCGGCCAGCAGGCCCAGCCCGATGCCGAGCACCAGGATGATCACCGACGCGTACAGCACCAGCCCGGCGGTGGTCCAGACCCGGGACGCGATCAGCGCGGTCACGTTCTCCCGCAGCGTGATCGAGATCCCGAGGTTCCCGTGCAGCGCGTTGTCCAGCCAGTACCAGTACTGGGCGAGGAACGGCTGGTTCAGGTGGTACCGCGCCTCCAGCACCCGCAGGCTGCTGGCCGGCAGCGACCGCCCGCCGGACAGCGCCGCGACCGGGTTCCCCGGCGCCAGGTACAGCGCGCCGAAGATTACGAAGCTGGCGGCCAGCAGGCTGGCGAGGAGCATCGCCAGCCTGCGGGCAACGAATCGCCAGCGCACCAGATCAGCTCCCGCCCAGGCCGTTCGCCCATGGTGCGAACATGTAGGCGAACGACGCGGTGGCGCCGGTCAGGTTCTTGGACATGATCAGCAGGTTGACCGGCTGCACGTCGGGAATCCACGGCAGGATGGTCGCCGCGCGCTCCTCGGCCTTGGCGACCAGGGCCGCCCTCGCGTTCGGGTCCGCCGTCGAGCGGGCTGTTTCCAGCCAGTTCAGGATCTGCTTGTCGTCGAAGTTGTCGTAATTCTGCGACCCGCCCGGGACGACCAGCGTGGACAGCAGCGCGGCCGGGTCAGCGTAGTCGCCGTAGTTCACGGTCAGGAACCCGTCCACGCCGGCCCGGGCCTTGGGGTCGATGAAGAAGTTGATGTAGTTCTGCGCCGACACGTTGTGCAGCACCGTCTTCAGCCCGATCGCGTTCAGCCGCCTGCTGGTAGGCGCCGGTGACCGCCGCGATGTTGGCGATCTGCTGCGAGGTCCCGATCGTGAACGTCTTGCCGACCGCCCCGGCCTCCTTGACCAGCTTCTTCGCCTTGGCCAGGTCGTACGACATGACCGGGGAGGACTCGTACGCCTTGGCGAACACCGACTTGCCGTAGCCGAATACCCCCGGGTTGGACAGCCAGCGCGGCAGCAGCGCGGCGCCCTTGTACACGGTGCTGACGATCGCCGGCCGGTTCAGCGCCAGCGACAGGGCCTGCCTGACCCGGACATCACCGAGCACGCCCTTGGTGCTGGACACGATGAACGCGTCGGTCGACCAGCCCTGGCCGTTGTAGATGTTCACCGCGCTGCCGGCCTTCAGCTGCGGCAGCGTGGACAGGCCGCCCGAGGTGAAGGTGCCCTGGATCGCGCCGGTGCTCAGTCCCGAGGTCAGCTCGGTGTCCGAGGCGACGCCCTTGACGATGATCTGGCCGACCAGCGGCTTGACCGAGGGCTGCCAGTAGTGCGTATTCGGCACTGCCGTGACGCCGACGCCGGGCACGAACGACTTGAACTTGTACGCGCCGGTGCACATGATGCTGCCCGACGGTGTCCCGTACTTCTTGCCCTGCTTCTGCGCGAACGCCTTCTCGATGATCACCCCGGGCATCGAGGCCAGCTCGCCCGGCAGCCAGTAGTCCGGCTGCTTCATCGTGATCGTGACCTGGTCACTGCCGGTCGCGGCGATCGACTTCACCCGGCTGAACACCAGCGTGTAGAAACCCCCCAGGCTCGTGCTCATCGGCCCGGTCCAGGCTGTACACGACGTCCGCCGCGGTCACCGGGTGCCCGTCCCAGAACGTGGCCGCCTTGTTGATCGTGAACACCAGCGAGGTCGGCGACGGGTTGCTCATCGTCGCCAGCCCGGGACCGATCGACCCGTCCGGTGCCTGCTTGAGCAGCGACTCGCACATCAGCGAGACCGCGGTGTTCTCCGGGTAGTCGAACGCGAAGATCGGGTCCAGCGAGTTGACATCGCGGTACACCGCCCAGGTCACCGACGACACCGGCTTGGTCCCCGGCGTGGTCGAGACCACCAGCCCCTTCGTCGGTGACACGTCGCCGGCCTGCTTGCCGCCGTTGTTGTTGCCGGTCCCGGGCGCGGACCGGCCGCACGCGGCTAGCGCGAGCGCGGCGGCCGTCGCGGCCGCTGCGGCGGACAAGGCCATCCGCTGGCGTGTTCTCCTGGCCATCTGTCCTCCTCGATCTGCGCCGGGCCCTGGCCCGCTGCGGGGGTGGTGTGCTGCGGTCTACGTGCGCTGGTAGGCGACCTCGCCGCGGACCCAGGTGGTCGCGACGCGGGCGCGGCCGATGTCGTGCGAGGCGCAGTGCGCCAGGTCGGCGTCGACGACGGCGAAATCAGCGTCCAGGCCGGACCGGACCGCGCCGGTCACGCCCTCCAGCCCGTTCACCCGGGCGCTGCCCGAGGTGTAGGCGCCGAGGATGACCTCGCGGTCCAAGGCCTGCTCAGGCAGGAACGGCTCGGCGGCTGACCGGCCGGGCCCGGCCGGCAGTGACCTGTTCACGGCCACGTGCGCGCCAAGCAGCGGGTCGGGGCTGGACACCGACCAGTCGCTGCCGCCGGCCAGCGGGGCCCCGGCCGCGTGCAGCGACCCGAACGGGTACTGCCAGGCACTGCGCCGCTCGCCGAGGAACGGGATCGTCAGCTCGTCCATCTGCGGCTCGTGCGTGGCCCAGAGCGGCTGCATGTTCGCCGTTGCGTTCAGGGCGGCGAATCGCGGCACGTCATCGGGGTGCACGACCTGGATGTGCGCGAGATGGTGCCGCTGCCCGCTGTCGCCGTTGGCCTCGCGCGCGGCCTGGATCGCGTCCAGGCCGTTGCGGACGGCGCGGTCGCCGAGAGAGTGGAAGTGGACCTGGAACCCGGCGGCGTCCAGCGCGGCCACGAACCGCGGCAGCTCGGCCGGGTCGATGAAGTCCAGGCCGCTGACTTCGGTCTCGCAGCCGTGCCCGTCCAGGTACGGCTCGAGCATGGCGGCGGTATGGTTCTCCGCGACCCCGTCCAGCATCATCTTCACGCTGGTCGCGCGGAACCGGTCCGCCCGCGCCTCCCGGCGCCGCTCGATCATCTCGGCGACCTGCTCGATGCCGCCGTCCCGCTCCCACCACATCGCGCCGACCACGTTCACCAGCAGCGTCCCGGCGGCCGACCCGCGCAGGTAGGCGTCGACCGGGTCGGGCAGGCCTGGCCGGCTGCCCGACGATCGCGTCCTGCCAGCCGGTGATGCCGAGCGACAGCAGGTAGTCCTGCGCGGCGAGCAAGCCGGAGTACCAGTCGTCCACGGTCGCTTCGGGCAGCAGCCGCCCGACGAGCTGTTGCGCCCCCTCCTGGAGCATGCCGACCGGCTGACCGCCGGCATCCCGCTCGATCCGACCGTCGGCCGGGTCGGGCGTCGAGGCGTCGATGCCGGCCAGCGCGAGCGCGCGGCTGTTCACCCAGGCGCCGTGGCCGTCCCGGTTGGGCAGGAACACCGGCCGGTCCGGCACCAGCGAGTCGAGCAGATCCTTGGTCGGCACGCCGCCGGGGAACGCCTCCATCGACCAGCCACCGCCGAGAATCCACTCGTCGTCGGGGTGAGCGGCCGCGTAGTCGGCGATGATCTGCGCGTATTCCTGCGCGGTCACGACCCCGGCCAGGTTGCAGCGGCGCAGCCGGTCGCCGGCGAAGACGGGGTGCACGTGAGCGTCGATGAACCCGGGCAGCAGCGTCCCGCCGTGCAGGTCGACCGGCTCGGCGCTGCCTAGCTGGCCGGCGCCCTCGGCCGGGCCGACCGCGGCGATCTTCCCGTCGGCGACCCTGACCACCGTGCCCGCGGGCAAGAACCGGGCGCCGTCGAAGATCGTCCCGTTGTAGAACGCAAGTGCGGAACCAGGACGCACCCAGACCCTCCCGTACGCGGCCGGTTATTGCGGGTGATTAGATCACTTGCGGAGTTCGTAGTCAATGCCTCTGACAAAGGCTTGTAGCAGGGACGCCCGTCGAGTAGCTTCCTGGTGAGCGATGTTCATCGAGGCAGAGGCGGACGATGACGAGCAGCACCTCTGGACGCGCGGCCGCGCGCGGAGAGCGCGGCGGGATGGGCCCGGGCAGGCGGGGCGGGCGGCGGCTCCGGCGCGGCAGCCTGACCCCAGAGGTCATCGTTACCGAGAGCCTGCGGCTGCTCGACGCGCAGGGGGCCGACGGTTTCAGCCTGCCCAAGCTGGGTCGCGCCCTGGGCGCCGATCCGACCGCCGTCTACCGGCACTTCGCCAGCAAGGACGACCTCGTGCTGGCCATTGCCGACCGGCTGATCGAGGAGGCCATGGCCGAACTGTCGGCCCGGCCATGCTGGGCCGACACAGTGGCCGAAATCGTCACCAGGCTCCGGGCGACGTACCGCGCGCACCCTGGGGCGGCCGCCCTGTCGGCGTCCAGGACGACCCAGCGGCCGGCCGAGATGCGGGTCGTCAACGTGCTGATCGGCGCCGTACTCGAGGCCGGGTTCGAGGGTGCGGCGGCAGCCAGGGTCTACCGGGCGCTCGGCGATTTCGCGCTGGCCTGGGCCGGCAGCGAGGCCGCCTTCCTGGCTCTGGAGCCTGGCCTGCAGCAAGCGGACCGGTCGGCATGGACGCGTGCCTACCTGGCCGTCGACCGGGCCGAGTACCCGCACACCTGGCAGATCAGGGACGAGCTGCCGAGCGTCACTGATGACGACATCTTCGACACGATCCTGTCCTTGGTCGTCGACGGTTTCCTGGCCAGCGCGCCGCGTCCCTGCACGTGCGCGAAGCACGTCAGCCCGGATACCGCCGCCGCGAGTGCCTCGTGACCGCCAGGCTGACCAAGGGCTCGGGCGGCGCCGCGCACCTGCGCGAGCTGCTCGGCTCCGGCCAGCTGATCGTGGCCCCTGGAGCATTCGACCCGCTGGCCGCCCGGCTGGTCGAGGAGGCAGGCTTCCCGGCCGTCTACATGACCGGCTTCGGAACTTCCGCGGCCCTGCTCGGACGGCCCGACGTCGGCCTGCTGACGATGACCGAGATGGCGGACAACGCGGGCCGGATCGCGGCCTGCGTCGACATCCCGGTGATCGCGGACGCGGACACCGGTTACGGCAACCCGCTGAACGTTATTCGCACCGTCGGCGCCTACGAGGCGGCGGGCGTCGCCGGCCTGCACATCGAGGACCAGGTCGCGCCGAAGAAGTGCGGCCATATGGAAGGCAAGCAGGTCATCGCCGCGCACGAGATGGCGCAGAAGGTACGGGCCGCCGTCGAGGCGCGGACGAATCCCGACTTCGTGATCATCGCCAGGACCGATGCCCGGGCCGTCGAGGGACTCGACCGGGCGCTGGAACGCGCGGCCCTGTACCGCGAGGCCGGGGCCGACGTGCTGTTCATCGAGGCCGTCGTCACCGAGCAGGAGGCGGCAGCGGCGGCCCGCGCCTTTCCTGGCGTGCCCCTTCTTTTCAACTGGGCGGAGGGCGGGAAAACGCCCCCGATCAGCCTGCCTCGGCTGCGAGAACTCGGTTACCAGATTGTCATCTTCCCGATTAGTACCCTTCTTGCCGCGACTGCGGCGATGCGCGCCATACTGCAGGAGATCGCCGGGGCCGGAACGCCGGCCGCTCGCCTGAGCGACCTGCCCAGTTTCGGCGAGTTCGTGGATTTCATCGGGCTGCCCCAGGTCCGCGAGGTCGAGCAGCGGTACTCCGCTGCCGACCCTGACGGTGGGGACCAGATCGGGAGGTAGCAGTGGCGACGACATTCAACCGGCCCAGCGTGTCCACGGAGCTGGCCAGGGACATGATCCTGGCGGCCGAGCGCAAGGCGCAGGAGATGGGTCATCCGTTCGTGATCGCGATCGTCGATGAGAGCGGCGTGCTCAAGGCGTTCAGCCGGATGGACGGCGCCGCCCTGCTGTCCATTCAGGTCGCCCAGGACAAGGCCTATACCGCGGTCGGCTTCGGCATGTCCACCGACATGTGGCACGAGTTCGTGAAGGATGACGCGCCGCTGGCCATGGGCGCGCCGACCGGGATCGACCGCCTGGTCGTGTTCGGCGGAGGCTACCCGATCAAGATCGGGGACGCGATCGTCGGCGCGATCGGCGTCAGCGGCGGCCACTACTCCCAGGACATGGAAGTAGCCCAGGCCGGCCTGGCCGCCGTCCCGTCCTGACCTCCGTCCCGCCCGTCCCGCCCGTGCCGCCACCTGGCGGGCCCGAGCCGACAGCGGGCGTAGCCGTCGTCACCGGAGCGGGGTCCGGGCTCGGCCGCAGCATCGCCCGGACCTTGCTCGCGGCCGGGTGGCGCGTCGCGGTCGCCGGCCGTCGCGAGCCGCAGCTTCGCGGCACGGTGTCGTCCCCCGCCGCGCCACCCTGGCCCGCCCTGGTCGTACCGACCGATGTCAGCGTGCCTGAGTCGGTCGCGGCCTTGTTCGATGCGGTGCACCGCGAGTGGGGGCGCGTCGACCTGCTCGTCAACAACGCCGGCGTCTTCGGCCCGGCGGGCGCCGTGGACGAGCTGTCCTGGTCCGGGTGGCGCCAGCATGGTGGACACCAATCTCACCGGTGCGTTCCTGTGCGCGCACCACGCGGTCGCGATGATGAAGGCTCAGCGGCCCCGCGGCGGCCGGATCATCAACAACGGCTCGATCTCCGCCCACAGCCCGCGGCCGCGAAGCGTCGGATATACCGCGACCAAGCACGCCATCACCGGCCTGACGAAGTCGATCTCTCTCGACGGCCGGGAATTCGACATCGCCTGCGGCCAGATCGACGTCGGCAATGCCGCCACCGATCTGACCAAGCACATGAGCGGCGGCGCGCTGCAGGCAGACGGGTCGGTCATGCCCGAGCCGACCTTTGACCCTCAGTACGTCGCGGACGCCGTCCTGTACATGGCGGGCCTCCCGCTCGACGCCAACGTGCAGTTCCTGACCATCACCGCCACCAGGATGCCCTTCATCGGCCGGGGCTGACGTATCCCCGCTAGCCGCGCCACTGGTAGTGGTGCCACTGGCTGCCATCGGCCCGCCAGTGGCGGCGCAGATGCCGCCGGAACCTGGCCGCGGCGAACACTCCCGCGACGCAGGCCACCAGCCAGAGCACCAGGACAACCTTGAGGAAGGCGAAGAACAGCCATCCGGCGCCCGGAATCACCAGCGCGGCGATCAGCACGATGATCGCCAGCGGCAGGATCCGCGGTCCCCGCCAGGCAACCGCGCCCCGGCGGCCGATCCAGGGCGCGGACGGCGGCACCTGCGCGACCTCGGGCGCGGGCTCGGGCAGATCGGTCATGACTCGCCGCAGCTCCCCGAAGGTCTTCGCGCTGAGCGCGGCGGTGACCCGTTCGTCCAGTTCCTCTGACGACAGGCGACCCTCGGCGAAGTGCTCCCGCAGCCGCCCTGTCACGCGCTCCCGGTCCGCGTCTGAAACCCGCATGCGATCGTCCATGATCCTGCCTGCCTATCGCTCGTCTTGCTCATCGTCGGCATCGGCGTCATCCTCGCCGTCCTCGTCGTCATCGTCCTCAGCGAGGATCCGGTACAGATCGCGCCGAGTCCGCTCGAGCAGCCGCTCGGCCGCACGTACCTGCTCGGGCGTGCCCGCGTGAGCGATCTGCACGATCCCGCCGCCGAGCCTGGCCGCCTCGGCGAACAGACCGGGCACCTGCCAGGCTTCCTGCTGGGCCACGGACTCCCAGGCACCGCGCGCCATGTCGGGGTTCTGCTCCACGTACTGCCGGCCGGCATCGGTGAGACTGTAGGCCCGCCGGCCGCCCGACTCCGCGGCGGCGATCAGGCCCTCGTCAGCAAGCTGGGACAGGGCCGGGTAGACCGCCCCCGGGCTCGGCCGCCAGGCTCCGCCGCTGCGCTCCTCGATCTCGGACATGATCTGGTACCCGTTGAGCGGGCCTTCCCGCAGCAGCGCCAGGATCGCGGCGCGCACGTCGCCCCGGCTGGCCTTCGGGGGCCGGGGCGGCGCGGGCGGTCCGGGGAACCAGCCGCCCCACGGCCCGCCGAAGCCACCGCCCCAGTGCCCGGGACCCCGCCGGCCGCCGAAGTCCCGGTCCCACGGCCCGCCACGCCCGCCGCGGCCCGGCCGCTCCCGGCTCCCCGGCCATTCCTGTCCGCCCGGTCGTTCCCGGCTCGCCGACCACTCCCGGCCGCCGTGCCGCTCCCGGCCGCCCGACCACGCCTGCCCGGCGGACCATGCCCGGCCGCCCTTCTGGACCTGGCCCAGTACCTCGCTTACGCGGGCGAAGACCTCGCGCAAGCTGGCGTCGAAGTCACCCGCGCCGCAAGCCGCTGCCGTCATCGTGCCTGCCACCTCTCGCGATACGATCACGATATATCGACAGCGTAGCTCGGCCCGGCAGCTAGGACAAGTTATGACTCGATCAGTCGCCGTGCGGGTCCAGCTGCCGCCTCCAGGTTCGGCCCGGCGTTGCGCCGCAGCTGAACGCCGCGGCGCCGGGCCAGCCCGGTGTAGTAGTCCCACATGAGCCGCTGCGCGGGCGCGATCGGGCGGCGCGAGGAACCGCGGCCGGCCGCGGCCCGATCCAGCGCCCCGAACCCCCGCCGGCCGCAGCCGACCAAGATCCGGGTCAAGCGGCCGCGGCGGAGGTGCCACGACACATATCACGACTTTGAACGTAATTCGCGCCCGGTTTATTGTCTTACGCGAAGTTCCCGGGACTCAAAGACGTGATAAGTCATTCTGGCCGCGACCGCATCGTGCCGATCGACGAGGTCATCGGCGGACTCGGCCGGCGCGGCCAGCGTTACCTGGGTCTGCGCGCCATCCGGCTGGACACGATCGTCGGCACGGTCGACTCGCGGAGCGATTTCGACCGGCACTTCCGGCCCACCTCCAGCCGGGTCCGGCCTCGCTGGGAGCACCTGGCCCTCGCGTAGCGGCGTGGCGAGCCGATCCCGCCGATCGAGGTGTACCGGGTTGGTGACCTGCATTACGTGATCGACGGCCATCACCGGGTATCCGTCGCCGCCGCTACCGGCCAGCGGCTGATCGACGCTTACGTGACCGATGTACTCACCCCGGTCCCGCCGCCGACCTGACCGCCGCGAGCCGCGAGCCGACGAGCCGACAGCCGACAGCCGACAGCCGACAGCCGACCTTTCGTGCCAGAACAATTGATTTACGCTAGATCCGATTTCGGAATTAAGGGCGGAACTGCCCTGCGACTAATTCACATCTAGCATTAACCCGTCCCGGCTCGTAACATTAAGGCATTCTAGCTCAGCACCTTTTCTGGTTGCCTGAGTTAGCAGTGTGGCTGCGGCACAGCGTGATTGTGACGGCGGGGGGCAACGCTGAATACCTGGGAAATTCACCGTCCGAAACGGACGAGTATCGCTAGCGCCGGGATTACCCTGGCCACCGCAATGAGCCTGCTGTCATGGCTCGCCCTGGGAAGCAGCCACGCGAGCGCCGACGTGCTGGCGCTATGCGGGAATGCCGGCACGGCGCCGCCCATCCAGCACGTCGTGGTCGTCATGCTGGAGAACCGGAGCTACAGCCAGGTCATGGGGAACCCGAGCGCGCCCTACCAGACCTCGCTGGCGGGCCAGTGCGGGGTCGGCACGGCCACGTTCGGGGCGACCCACAGCTCGGCCGCGAACTATCTGGCCCTGTCGGCAGGCGAGTACCCGGCCTCGAGCCCGCCCGGCTGCGGCAGCATCGGCGCGTGCACGGACGGGTCAGGCAATCTCTATCGCCAGCTCGACTCGGCCGGCCTGAGCTGGAACGCCTTCCTGGAATCCATGCCGTTCGCCTGCGCTCCGAGTTCCGGCGGCGCCTACAAGATCGGCCACAACCCGGTCCTTTTCTACGCCGACATACCAGCCGCCGAGTGCCAGGCTAATGATCTGCCGGTCAGTAACCTGACCGTGCAGTCCGGCGCGTTCTGGAATGATCTGCAGAATCAGACCTTGCCGTCTTTTAGCTTGATTTCTCCTAATCTGAATAACGACGGCGAGGGTTCCGGCGGCTCCGGCGCGCAACTGCTAGCGGCGGATACGTGGCTGCAGGCATTTATCGGGCTGGTCCAGCAGTCCGCCAGCTACCAGTCGGGCAACACGATCGTGCTCGTTACCTATGACGAGGGCCGCGCCTCCGATACCGCCACGGGCGAGGACTGCACGATGGAGAGCATGGACCTGCCGGTGACCAACGGCGTCAGCGCGCACCAGGAGTCCTGCCACGTGCCGCTGCTGGTGATCTACCCGTATACTCCCGCCGGCACCCAGGACGGCACCTTCTTCGATCATTACTCGATCACCAGGACAGTCGAGGACGTCTTCGGCCTGCCGTACCTGGCTCATGCCGGAGATGCCCAGACCAGCAGCCTGGTCGGCCACTTCGGGCTGCCGGCGGGCGCGACCTCGCCGAGCCCCTCGCCTTCCCCCAGCGGTTCGCCGACGACGAGCCCGTCGACCTCCCCCAGCACCTCGCCGTCCCCCAGCACCTCGCCTTCGCCGAGCCCGTCGCCATCCCCGAGTCCGACCGGGACCAGCTGCCCGCCGGCGCCCGGCGGCGGCACCGAGCTGTCCGGCAACGTGAGCCTGGAGAGCGGCCAGGATGGGTGGACCGGCATCTACACCAGCGGTTCGGCGATCACCAGGATCCAGCCCGCAGGCGGCAGCTACGACGGGAGCTGGGCGCTGCAGATCGCGCCGAAGTCCGGAAGCTCGGGAACCGCCGGCGTCAACAACGTCAGCCCGATCTGGGTGCCCGGGCCGCCCGGCACCAGCACAACGGCGGGTGCGACTTACACGGGGAGCGCCGTCGTGCAGGCCAGCGTGGCCGGCGAGACGGTCTCGCTGCTGGTCCGCGAGACCACGCCATCCGGTTCGGGAGTCGGCTACCACACCACCACGCTGACGCTGCCCGATACCGGCTGGCATCAGATCAGCTCTGCCTACGCGGCCAAGAACTCAGGTGACCTAATCCGGTACAGCCTGTACGTGAGCAATTTCGCCAGCTCGAGCCAGAGCCTCCTCGCCGACTGCCTCTCCCTGCGGCAGTGACCGGCACTCCGCGCCCCCGACACCATCAGCCCTGGGCAGCCGGCCCTGGGTCGAGCCGTGCCGCGGGGATCTCCGCCGAGTCGGTCAGGCGCAGCTTGCGGCGGGCGCGCTCGTAGAACGTGGTGCGGCCCAGCCGGACCACGCGCGCCGCGGCCGGGCGCCCTTGCAGGTCGAGCTGGTCGCCAGGCCCGGCGTACCCGGCGACCACGCCGTCGACCTCCACGGCGAGGCGCCCGCTGGCCGCCAGTATCTGCAGCGTCACCGTGTCACCCGCGGAGACCACGATGCCCCGGTTGTAGGCCGAGTGCGGCGCCGCGGGAGTGACCAGCAGCGCCTCGACCGCCGGGCTCACGATCGGGCCGCCCGCTGAGAAGCTGTAAGCGGTCGAGCCCGTCGGGGTGGCGACGACCACCGCGTCGGCCGAGTAGCTGACGAACGGCTGGCCGTCGACCAGCACGGCCACGACGGCCGATCCCTGGCCGGGGACCCGGACGACGGCAACGTCGTTGAACGCGGTGATGGCCTGGCTGCCGAGCGCGCCGTCGACGGCCAGCCGGGGCTCGATCGTGAACTCCCGGCTGTCGATGGCCGACAGCGCGGCCGGCAGGTCATCGACGTCTACCTCGGCCAGGAACCCGAGCCGGCCCAGGTTCACGCCGAGAACCGGGGCTCGCTGCCGGTCGGCCAGCCGCATCGCCCGCAGCATCGTCCCGTCGCCGCCCAGGCTGACGACCAGGTCGCTGCGGTAGCCCAGTTCCGCGGCGGTCAGCGGAACGGCCGCGCACCGGAGCCTGCTGATCTCCTCCTCGATGCCGAAGACCGCGATCTTGTGGCGGGCCGCCCAGCCGAGCACCGCATTGACCGCGCCAGCGGAATCCCGCTGGGGATGCAGGACCAGGCCGACCGAGTGCATACCCCGGACGCTACCGCGCCCGCGTCATCCCGGCCGCCCCACCCCGCGGCGCGGCCGGCCGAGCCAGGTCACGACGGTCAGGACGCGAAGTCGGGAGTCGCCGACCTCGCTGACTCGCTGCGCCCCTCCGGCTCCTCCCACTCCTCCTGCCGGCCGAGGGCGGTGAGATCGAGGAAGTAATACGATCCGCCGGTGCATTCCAGGCCCCGCGCGTACTGGGAGTAGGTGTGGAACACCCGTCCGTCGGCCTGAAGGAAGCAGCTCCGGCCGGGCATCTCAAACGGCTGAGGTGAGGCGAAGAAGTCGTCTCCCCTCGCCTCGTACTCGGCCCTGGTCCGGAAGTTGTACTCGCCGGACCCGGCCGACTCGTCGATCGTGACGCCGAAGTCATAGTTGAAGTCAGTCCCGAAGGAGGAATACCAGGGCACGTCCCAGCCCTTCCTGGCCTTCCACCGCTCCAGCTTCGCCAGCGGCGCGCGTGACACCATCGCGTAGCTGGTGTCACGGGTGTTCAGGTGGTCGAAGAACCCGGCCGACAGCTCGTCGGTGCCAGCGCTGCAGCTGGGGCAGCCGTCCTCCCATTCCGGGTCGAACATGAAGTGGTAGATGATCAGCTGAGGCCGGCCAGCGAACAGGTCGATCAGGTGCACGGGACCATCCGGGCCGTCGAGCACGTAATCCTTCTCGACCTCGACCATCGGCAGCCGCCGGCGATCGGCACTAAGCTCGTCCCGCTGCCTGGTCAGCTCCTTCTCCCTGGCCAGCAGCGCCTGGCGGGCGGCCAGCCACTCCGGCCGGGTAGCGATCCTGGGCAGGCTCATCTCGGTTCCCTTTCGCTCGGCGCGTGGATCCGGACCTGCGGCCCGACGGTATAGCTGCGACGAGAACGGCCGCCTAAACCTGAGCCTCGGCGCAACCGAGTTCACGGCCGGAGCCGGGCGGCCTGCCTGGCCAGATGTTGCCGCTCCGGGCGGCTGGTCGCTCTGCGGGCCGCGTCCCGGTAGCAGGCGGCGGCACCGGCCCGGTCACCGGTGAGCTCCAGCAGGTGCGCCCGCACGGCGAGCAGCCGGTGGTGATCCTTCATCCGCTGGTCAGCTTCCAGCCCGGCCAGCTCGTCCAGGCCCGCCGCCGGGCCGCGCACCTCGGCCACGGCCACCGCACGGTTCAGCGCCGTCACCGGGTTCGGCGCCACCTGCACCAGCAGGTCGTACAGGGCGAGGATCTGCGGCCAGTCGGTGGCGCCCAGGCTGGCGGCCTCGTCGTGCACGGCCGCGATCGCCGCCTGGAGCTGGTACGGCCCGACCTCGCCGCGCGGCAGCGCGGCGCTGATCAGGGCGTCTCCCTCGGCGATCCGGCCGCGGTCCCAGAGCGTGCGGTCCTGCTCGGCCAGCGGGACCAGCGTGCCGTCCGGCCTCGTGCGCGCCGGGCGCCGCGCGTCGGTCAGCAGCATCAGCGCGAGCAGGCCCGTTACCTCAGGGTCGCCGGGCAGCAGCCGGCTGCAGCCACCGGGTCAGCCGGATCGCCTCGTCGGACAGCACGGGGGCAGTCAGCTGCTCGCCGGCCGTTGTCGCGTAGCCCTCGTTGAAAATGAGATACAGGACGTGCAGGACGGCGCTCAGCCGCCCGGCGCGCTCGGGCCCGTCGGGCAGGCCGAACGGCACGCCGCTCGACTTGATCGTCTGCTTGGCGCGGCTGATCCGCTGGGCCATCGTGGCCTCGGGCACCAGGAAGGCGGCCGCGATCTGCGCAGTAGTCAGGCCGCCGACCGCGCGCAGGGTGAGCGCGATCTGGCTGGGCGGCGAGAGCGCCGGATGACAGCAGCCGACGATCAGCGCCAGCGAGTCATCGGCGCTGGCCGGCGGCTCCGCGTCGGCCGCCGGGCCGACCAGCGCCGACGGCGGGGTCGACATCCAGGCCAGGTCCTCACGCTGGCGTCGCGAGTGCTCGCTGCGCAGCTCGTCGATCAGCCGCCGCGACGCGACCGTGATCAGCCAGCCCCTCGGGTTCGCCGGCCTGCCGTCGGCCGGCCACTGCAGGGCGGCGGCCAGCAGCGCCTCCTGGGTGGCGTCCTCGCACGCGTCGAACCGCTGGTAGCGCCGGACCAGCGCACCGAGAACCTGCGGCGCCAGCTCGCGCAGCAGGTCCTCGGTGGTGCGGTCCGCGTTCATCTCAGAGGTCGAACGACGCCTCGTGCAGGATGGGCCACAGCTCGACCGGGTCCACGTCGGCCCACGGCATGTCGGCCGCGATCTGCCTGGCCCGCTCCTCGCTCTCGCAGTCCAGCAGGTAGAAGCTCGCGATGTGCTCCTTCGTCTCCAGGTACGGGCCGTCGGTGACCGCGGGAGCGCCGCCGGAGGTGCGGCGCACCAGCATCGCGTTCACCTCGTCCGACAGCCCGTAGGCGCCGATCAGCTCGCCGGTCTGCGCGTATTTCTGGTTGAACGCGTCCTGCTTCGCGATGGCGGCCGGCCAGTCCTCGGGGGCGATCGTGTCCCACTTCTCCTGGTTCCCGTAGATCAGCATCAGGTATTTCATGTCACGCATCCTTCGTGGTCCGCGCACCGGGCCGGCGCGCTTTCACCAGTCAGTCGGAATCGTCTCCCGGTTCTCTACATCGGCCGCCGCACGTCGGCTGCGGCCGCCCGTCAGCCGCCGCCGGTCAGGAACGGTCGCAGCGAGTCAAGCACGGCCGGGTCCTCGATCGTCGACGGAACGGGCTCGTCCCGCCCGTCGGCGATGCCGCGCATCGTCTTGCGCAGGATCTTGCCCGAGCGGGTCTTCGGCAGGGCCGTCACGACGTCGACCTGGCGGAGCGCGGCCACCGGCCCGATCTGGTCCCTGACCAGCTGGACCAGCTCGGCCGCGACCACCCCAGGCTCCGTCCCGGTACCCGACTTGAGCACCACGAACCCGCGCGGCACCTGGCCCTTGAGATCGTCATGCACGCCGATGACCGTGCACTCGGCCACCGCCGGGTGGCTGGCCAGCACCTCCTCCATCTCCCCGGTCGACAGCCGGTGCCCGGCCACGTTGATCACGTCGTCGACCCGCCCCATCACGTACAGGTAGCCGTCGGCGTCACGGTAGCCGCCGTCGCCGGTGGCGTAGCTGCCCGGATGCCGGGCCAGGTACGAGCTCACGAAGCGCTCGTCGTCCTGCCAGAGCGTGGGCAGGCAGCCGGGCGGCAGCGGGAGCCGGATCACGATGTCGCCGGTCACGCCGGGCCCGACGTCGCTGCCCTCGCTGTCGACGACCCGCACGTCGAAGCCGGGCATCGGCTTGGTGGGCGAGCCCGCCTTGGTCGGCATCGGCTCGAGTCCCATCGGGTTGGCGGCCACCGGCCAGCCGGTCTCGGTCTGCCACCAGTGGTCGATCACCGGAATGCCGAGCACGCCGCCCGCCCAGCGGTAGGTCTCGGGATCCAGCCGCTCCCCGGCCAGGAACAGGTACCGCAGCCCGGACAGGTCGCGGGCCGCGGCCAGGTGCCCGTCCGGGTCCTCCTTCTTGATCGCCCGGATCGCGGTCGGCGCGGTGAACAGTGCCCTGACGCCGTGCTCGGCGACCACCCGCCAGAACGCGCCGGCGTCAGGGGTCCCGACCGGCTTGCCCTCGTACAGCACCGTCGTACAGCCGGCCAGCAGCGGGGCGTAGACGATGTAGGAGTGGCCGACGACCCAGCCGACGTCCGATGCGGCCCAGAACACCTCGCCGGGACTCATGTCGTAGATGTGCCGCATGCTCCAGGCCAGCGCCACGGCGTGGCCGCCGTTGTCCCTGACGACGCCCTTCGGCTTGGCGGTCGTGCCCGAGGTGTACAGGATGTAGAGCGGATCGGTCGCCGCCACCGGGACGCAGTCCGCGGGCTCGGCCCCGGCCATCGCCTCCTGCCAGTCCAGGTCCCGGCCCGGCACCATCGTGGCGGCGGCCTGCGGCCGCTGGACGATCACGCACCGGCCGGGCGCGGCTGCGGACAGCTCGATCGCCCGGTCGAGCATCGGCTTGTACTCGATGACGCGGGAACCCTCGATCCCGCACGACGCCGACACGATGACCTTGGGCGTCGCGTCGTCGATCCGCAGGGCCAGCTCGTGCGCGGCGAAGCCGCCGAACACGACCGAGTGCACCGCACCGATCCTGGCGCAGGCCAGCATCGCGATCACGGCCTCGGGAATCATCGGCAGGTAGATGACCACCCGGTCGCCCGGGCCGACTCCGGCGCCGCGGAGCACCCCGGCGAACCTGGCCACCTGGCCGAGCAGCTCGGCGTAGCTGAAGACGCGCGCCGATCCTGTTACCGGGCTGTCGTAGATCAGCGCTGGCTGGTCACCGCGGCCGGCTGCGACATGGCGGTCAAGCGCGTTGAAGCAGGTGTTCAGGCGGCCGCCGGTGAACCACCGGTAGAACGGCGGCGCCGAGTCATCGAGCACGCTGGCCGGCTCGGTGTACCAGTCGATCAGCCCGGCCGCCGCACCCCAGAATCCTCGCGGATCGCTCATGCTCCGGCTGAACTCCTGCTCGTACCGCCCCATGCCGTCACTCCTGTCACCTGGCGCTGTCATGCTCGTGTTAGCCGCGATACCCGTCCGGGGCCCGGTTAGTGCAAGCAGGGCCACCCGGGCGGGCAGCGGCCGTGATGCGAGAGACTGGCTCTCGTCGCTCGTGCTACGGACTGCCGACAAGGAGCGCACCACGACTTTGAGCGATAACGCAACCCCGGGCGCTGATGACGGCACCGAGCCCGATGCCCGGTTCACGATGGCCAACGAGCGTACCTTCCTGGCCTGGAGCCGCACATCGCTGGCTCTCGTCGTCGGCGGGCTGGCCATCGCCCAGCTCCTTCCGCCGTTCCCGAACGTGCCGTGGGGGCGGTCCGTCATCGCCACTCCGCTGATCCTGCTCGGCGCGGCGATGTCGGTGCTCAGCTACTTCGAGTGGAAGGCCAGCCAGCGCGCGCTCCGGCTGGGGTCTCCGCTGCCCCGGTCGCAGCTGCCGAAGGTCCTGGCCTTCACGATCGCGGTCATCGCGCTGCTCGCCGGGGCCGTCGACCTGTACTCGCGGGTGACCTCGCGGTGAGCCAGGACGGCGGCAACCCGCACGTTGTGGCCGCCGACGACATCGAGGATGCCGATCCCGTGCTGGCCCGCGAGCGGACCGACCTGGCCTGGACCCGCAGCGCGCTCTCCTTCCTCGCCCTCGGGACCGCCATCTTGAAGTTCCGGCCGGTCGTCGGCGTCCCGCTGCTGGCGTTCAGCGCCGTTGTCTGGCTGGTCGGCCACACGTCATCAGTTCGCGATCAGCCCGGGTCCGCGCGGCGGCGGATGCTCCTGGTCACGGTAGCCGTCTGCGTAATGGCGCTGGTCTCGCTCGTGCTGACGTACGCGGGCCGCGGCTCGCCGGGCGTACGGCCCTAGCTGACCCAGATCGCCTGCAGCGCCCGGTAGATATTGCCGCCCAGGACGGCCCGGATCTCCTCGTCCCCGAAGCCGTGGCTGACCAGCCAGCCGGTGATGTTCGCGAAGTTCTCGGTCGGATTCTCCAGCCCGTCGACGTAGGGGACGGGGTCGAAGCTGGGGCCGCGGGTCGCGCCGATGCTGAGCAGGCGGGCGAAGATCGTGTGCAGCATGACGTGGTCGCCGTACAGGGTGTCGGGCCCGAACGCGACATGCTCGATGCCGACCAGGTCCGCGCAGTAGCGGAAGTGATCCATCACCGACTCGATCGTGTGCCGGGGGTGCGCGGCCGACAGGGTCGTGTGCGGGGCGGCCGACATGCCGATCACGCCCCCGGTCTCGGCCACCGCCCGCAGCACGTCGTCGGGCTTCATCCGGGACGTGTTCCAGACCGCCCGCGCGCCGGCATGGGTCAGGAACACCGGCTTGTCGGTGTGGCGGCACACGTCGAGGGCGGTGCGGTCGGAAGAGTGGGACAGGTCGATGGCCAGGCCGAGACGGTTCATCCGGGTCACGGCCCGCCTGCCGAACGCGGTGAGCCCGCCGTCGTAAGTCTCGGCCAGGCCGCTGCCGAGCGCGTTGGCGTCGGAGTACGCGATGCCGATCTGCCGGAGCCCGAGGCCGTAGAGCACGTCGAGCCGGTCCAGCTCGTTCTCGATCGGCGTGGCCGCCTCGAGGCCGAACAGCAGCCCGACCCGCCGGTAGCGGTACGCCTCGTCGATGTCGGCGATCGTGCGGATCGTGATGATGTCCCGCTGGTGAGCCAGGTCAGCCTGGCGCATCCCCAGGTCGGTGATGATGTCGTCCCACCGCCATGGCGCGTTCCCCGTCACGCAGGCCGTGCCGTCCATCATGTTGTCGAATACCACCGTCATGCCGGACGCGGCCAGGCCCGCGTAGGCCGCGTGCTGCCGGCCGGTCCGGTTGTAGTCCGGCGTCTCCTCCATCCGGAGCGGGAAACGGACCGGGTGATCGTGCAGGCTGATCACCATGGCGTCGGTCAGCAGCCGCCGCGCCCGCTGCTGCTGGTCCGGGCTCAGCCCGGCGGCATACGCCGGCACGCGGCCGAACTCCGGCGCCAGCTCGAACGCGCGGAAATCCTCGCCCGCGGTGAGGTAGGAGTAGGCGGCGTAGCCGCCGCCCGAGCCGTGCCGTTGCGCCGCCGGACGCTCGTCAGCCATCGCTGGTCACCCCTTGATTCAGCGTTCGAGCATGGCGGCAGGTTATCGGAGGGCGCCCGGTTTGTGTACCTCCGCGAGGACCGGCTCCCTAGCCCCGTGAGATGTTGGCTTCATGCGAGTGCCTCATGCCGCGGACAGGGACCTTCGAGTGGCGATTACTGGCCCGACCGGAACTTTCGGATTCGGGCTGATGCCGCTGCTGCAGGCCGACGAGCGGATCTCCAGCGTTGCCGGAGTGGCCCGGCGGCCGTTCGACCCGGTGGCCCATGGCTGGCCGAAAATGGAGTACCGGCGCGGCGACGTGCGCGATCCCGCGGCGCTGCGGGACTCGTTCGGTGGCTGCGATGTCGTCGTGCACCTGGCGTTCATGATCACCGGCGCGCAGGGGCGGCACGCCATCCGGGCGGTCAACGTCGAAGGCACGCTGAACGCCTTCCGCGCTGCCGCCGAGGCCGGGGCGCGCCGGTTCGTCTACGCCTCGTCGGTGGCCGCGTACGGATTCCACGCCGACAATCCGGCCGAGCTGACCGAGGAATGGCCGGTGCGGCCCGCCGCCCGACTGTTCTACGCGCAGCAGAAGGCCGAGCTCGAGGGGCTGCTGGCCGCCGAGGCTGCGGCACGTCCCGGCCTGGCCCTGTACCTGCTGCGCCCGTCGATCGTGGTTGGCCCGCACACGGTGGGCGCCAAGGACCTGCTGCCCGGCCGGCTAGCGCCGCTCGGCCGCCTTCTGGCCAGTGACCTGGCCGGGTTCCGGTTCCCGCTTCCGCTGCCGGTGGCGGTGCCTGACCTGCCGATGCAACTCGTCCACGAGGAAGACGTCGGCCGCGCGCTGCTGCAGTGCATCGTCGCGGCAGGCCCGGCGGGCCCGTACAACATCGCCGCCGACGGGATCATCACCCCGGCCGACATCGCCCGCGAGCTCGGCCTGATCCCGCTGCTGCTGCCGGCCGGCCCGGTGCGGGTCGCGGCCCGGGCGCTGGCCGCGGTTCCTGGTCTGCCGGCCTTCGCCGAGTGGACCGAGGCCGCCAGCCGCCCGGCGATCATGGACACCAGCCGGGCCAGGAAGCAGCTCGGCTGGTCACCCCGGTTCACTGCCCTGGCGGCGCTGCGGGACACCCTCCGCCACCCTTCTGCTGACCGCCGCTGACCAGCTGGCGGCTGGTCATGGCGAGGCCGGCCAGGATGGCCACGCCGCCGGCGATCAGCCCCGGACTCGCGGGGTCGCCGAAGACAACCGCGCCAGCCGCGGCGCCGACGACCGGCTCCAGGTTCACGAAGGCGCCGGCGACCTCGGCCGCGACCTTGCTCTGGCCGTAGGCGAACAAGGTGAAGGGCGCGAGCGTGCCGGCCACCGCCAGCCCGAGGACGGCCAGGACCGCGCCTGCGCGGCCCGGCCCGGCCGGGACGCCCTCCGAGCTCAGCGCGACCGGCAGGACGCCGAGCGCGGCCCCGAGGAACTGCACGGCAGTCACCGCGATCGGGTCGCGATCTCGCAGCATGCTGCCCTGCGCCACCGTGAAGGCGGCCGACACCAGGAGCGACGCCAGGATGAGGCCGTCGCCGCTGACCGTCGCGCCGCCTCCGCCGCCGCCGGCGACCATGGCCACGCCGCCCAGTGACAACGCGAAGCCGGCCCACGCCAGCGGTCGCGCCACGGTCCGGTGCCAGCATGCCGCGATGATCGCGACCAGCACCGGGACGGCGCCGATCAGCAGCGCCGCATGGCTGACGCTGGTCCGGGTGATGCCCGTGTTCTGCAGGACGACGGATCCGCCGTAGCCGATCGCGCCCGAGGCCAGGAGCGCGGGGGTACACACCGCCCGGATCTTCGAGCGGGCGATGGTCAGGAGAATGACGGCGGCCACGCCGAACCGGGCGAAGGTGAGCCACCCTGGCGCCAGCCACTCCAGGGCCACCTTGGACAGCGGCACGGTGGTGCCCCACAGGAGGCCAGCAGCGGTAAGCGCCGCGATGGCGCGACGGCGGTCGGTGGACATGAACCCATCGTCGGGTACGGCGAGCCATTATTTCCCGCCTGCGGCACTTGGCGATATAAAGTTTCGTAGTATGGCTGTTGAACTTGATGAAATTGACGTCAAGCTGCTCACTGCGCTGCAGGCGGACGCCGACTGCACGAACGTCGAGCTCGCGCGGCTGGCCGGCTTGTCACCGGCGGCCACGCTGCACCGGGTCAGGTGGCTGAAGGAGTCCGGCGTCATCCGGATCATCACCGCCCAGCTCGACCCCGCCGCGGCTGGCTTCCCGCTCCAGGTCTTCGTCACGGCGACGCTCGCGCGCCATGACCCGCGCTCAACCCGGATCTTCGAGGATCAGGTGCGAGCGCTACCGCAGATCGTCGCGGCCGACAACGTGGCCGGCGAGATGGACTATCTCCTCACCGTCGTCGCCCGGGACGTCACCGACCTGCAGCAGGTCCTGGCCCGCCTGGCGGCCCGAGGCGGCCAGCGGCTGGTCACCCACCTGAAGCTGGCCGAGGTCAAGCCGCCATCCCGGCTGCCGCTCGCCCCGACCTCCAGGCCGGCGGACGGCCCGGCCCGCCCTCGCCGCCGGGCCGCTAGCCGGTGACGGACCCTTATGCCAGCGGCACGTACCGGTGGTGGCACCGGACGGAGCCATCGCCTGAACTGCTCGCCGCCGAAGCCGCCGGCGAACTGGGACGTCCGGGCGTCGTCGTCGATCTGGGCTGCGGGCTGGGCAGCGAGCTCGGTTACCTGGCCCGCCGTGGCTGGCATGGCATCGGCGTGGACCTGTCGGTCCTCGCGCTGACCCGGGCGCGGGACCGCCAGCCGGGCGTGACCTTCGCCTGCGCCGACGTGACCAGCCTGCCCCTGCGGGGCGGCGCGGCCGACCTGCTCCTCGACCGCGGCTGCTTTCACTACCTGGCGGCCAGGTCCCGCGGCGACTACGCCAGGGAAGCGGCCCGGGTTCTGCGGCCTGGCGGCCGGCTGCTGATGCGGATGTGCCTGACCTCGGCGGGAGTCCCCAACGGCCTCGACGAGCAGATCATCAGCACCACGTTCGCGGGCTGGGAGCTGGCCAGCGTGACGCGGACTGACCTCGTCAGCGACACCCGGTCGATGCCCGCCATTCTCGCTATCTTGCTGAACTGATCGCGTACCGGGTACGTCGTAGAGAGAAATGCCTGTGTCTTCATGATGGGCCGGATATCGTCCGGCAAGTGACGGTCTCACGGTCCGGTGGCTGGAGGCTGAGTGGCTGGGAGGACGCGGTGACGGGCATGCGGCGGTCGAAGAAGCCGGCGAGCGCGCTGCTGGCCGGCCCCTACGGGCACCCGTACCACCCCATGCTGGTGACCGTGCCGATCGGCGCGTGGGTGATCAGCCTGGGCTTTGACGTCGCCTCGCAGGTGGCCAGCAAGCCGGGGTTCCTGGTCCAGGGCTCGCAGTGGCTGATCGCGGCCGGACTGCTCGGCGCGGTCGCGGCTGGCCTGGTCGGCTTCCTCGACCTCGTCGTCATCCCGCCCGGCACCCGCGCGTTCCGGACGGCGTGCACGCACATGTACGTCAACCTGGTGCTCATCTTCGCCTACGCGGGGAACTTCGCCTGGCGCTACCGGAACCCCTCCCACGGCAGGCCGGTCGACCCGCGGCTGGTCGCGCTGTCCGCGGCCAGCGTCACGGCCCTCGCGTTCTCTGGCTACCTGGGCGGCAAGCTCGCCTACCGGTACGGCGTGCGAGTCGCGTCCGAGGTCACCCAGGCCGAGGGCTTCGTCCCGGCGGCTCAGCCCGCGGCCGGGGAGCACCAGCCGAACGGCTCCGGACGCGGCCGGTTAGGCCGCCCCGGCCTCCTGCAGCCCGTCCCACGACCAGCGCGGTACCGGCGCCTGCGACGGCGGCTCGGACCCGATGGGTGAGAGCGACATCACAGGGTCCCCGATGTCGCCCTCGGCCCCGGTGCCGGAGTGCATGGCCAGCATCGCCGGCTGGCCACCGCAGGACTGCGAGTAGCGTGCGGGCCCGCCGAACACCTCCGCCCAGTAGCTCGCCAGCCGCTGCACGTGCTCAGGATGTCCGGGATGAGAGAACGGATGGTTCAGCACCGGATCGGCCAGGCAGCGCTCGTGGTGGTGGTGGCGAGAGCGAGGAATGCGGGCTCGCCACCCGCGAACTCGAAGATCGACGATCGTGGCACCTGCTGGCTCCTCCCGCGGCCCGGCCCGGAAGGCGCCATGCTATGCCGGCGGGCCGCCGGTCGGGAGGTCAGCCGCGGCCGTCGGCCCGCTGAGCGGCCTCGGGATCGACCAGGCCGGCCCGGCGCAGCGCCTCGGCCATGGCGCCCCGGCTGCCGCCCGCCTGGCTGCCGCCCGCCCGAGCGCCTGCCATCCCGGCGCGGCCCGCGGAGCCTCGCGGGTCCGGGCGCGGCCCGGTGCGGCCCGCTCCCCTGTGCGGGCCCGGCTGGCCGCGGCCGGCCCGGGCCGCGCCCTGCTCGTCGTCGAGCCGCAGGCTCAGCGAGATCCGCTTGCGGCCGGCGTCGACACTGAGAACCTTCACCCTCACGATGTCGCCGGGCTTGGCCACCTGGCGCGGGTCGCTGACGAAGTCACGCGACATCGCCGAGACGTGGACCAGCCCGTCCTGATGGACCCCGATGTCGACGAACGCCCCGAAGGCGGCCACGTTCGTGACTACGCCCTCGAGCACCATGCCCGGTGTGAGATCGGCCAGCGTCTCCACGCCCTCACGGAACGCCGCGGTCGTGAACCCCGGCCGCGGATCACGGCCTGGCTTCTCGAGTTCGCTCAGGATGTCCGTCACGGTCGGCAGCCCGAACCGCTCGTCGGTGAAGTCCGCGGCCCGCAGCGAGCGAAGAACCTGAGCGTTGCCGATGAGATCGCGGACCGGCGTCCGCGCCGCGGCGAGGATCCGCCGCACCACCGGATAGGCCTCCGGGTGCACGCTGGAGGAGTCGAGCGGATCGTCGCCGCCGGTGATCCGCAGGAACCCGGCGCACTGCTCGAACGCCTTCGGCCCCAGCCGGGGGACCTGCCTCAGTGCCTGGCGGCTGCGGAACGGCCCGCGCTCGTCCCGGTGCGCCACGATCGCGTCCGCGAGGCCCTCGCTGATCCCGGAGACCCGGGCCAGCAGCGGCGGGGAGGCGGTATTGACGTCGACGCCGACGGCGTTGACGCAGTCCTCCACCACGGCGTCCAGCGACCGCGAGAGCTTGGCCTGCGCCAGGTCGTGCTGGTACTGACCGACCCCGATGGACTTCGGGTCGATCTTGACTAGCTCAGCGAGGGGGTCCTGGAGCCGCCGCGCGATGGACACCGCGCCGCGCAGCGAGACGTCCATGCCGGGCAGTTCCCTGGAGGCGTAGGCAGAGGCCGAGTAGACCGACGCGCCCGCCTCGGAGACCATCACCCTGGTGAGGTTCAGCTCCGGGTGGCGCCTGATCAGGTCCGCGCCCAGCCGGTCGGTCTCCCGCGATGCCGTCCCGTTGCCGATAGCGATCAGGTCGACGTGGTGGGTGGCGGCGAGCCGGGCCAGGACGGCAATCGAGGCGTCCCACTGGCGGCGCGGCTCGTGCGGGTAGATCGTCTCGGTCGCGACCGGCTTGCCCGTAGCGTCCACGACCGTGACCTTGACTCCGGTGCGCAGCCCCGGGTCGAGGCCCATCGTCGTCCGCGCCCCGGCCGGCGCGGCGAGGAGCAGGTCACGCAGGTTCGCCGCGAAGACCCTGACCGCCTCGTCCTCGGCCTGCTGCCAGAGCCGCATGCGCAGGTCGACGCCCAGGTGGACACCGATCCTGGCCCGCCAGGCCAGCCGGACGGTATCGGCGAGCCACCGGTCGGCCGGCCGGCCCAGGTCAGCGATGCCGAACTGCGCGGCGATCAGGGCCTCGGAGTCGCTGAACCCGGCCATCCCCGCCCGGCCGGCAGCCGCCCCGTCTCCCGCGGGTGCGACCACGTCGCCGGAGTCCAGGGTGAGGTCGAGCACTTCCTCCTTCTCACCGCGGAACATCGCGAGGATCCGGTGTGACGGCAGCCTGGTAAAGGGCTGGTCGAACTCGAAGTAGTCGGCGAACTTAGCGCCAGCTTCCTGTTTCCCGTTCCTGACCCGGGCCGACAGCCGCCCGCGGCTCCACATCCGCTCGCGCAGTACGCCGATCAGGTCCGCGTCCTCGGAGAACCGCTCAGTCAGGATCGCCTGGGCGCCGTCGAGCGCCGCGGCCGCGTCGGCCACGCCGTGCTCCCGCCCGGCGAACCCGGCCGCGCTGGCCAGCGGATCGGCGGATGGATCGCCGAGCAGCAGGTCGGCCAGCGGCTCCAGGCCGGCCTCCCGGGCCAGCTGCGCCCTGGTCCGGCGTTTCGGCTTGTAGGGCAGGTAGATGTCTTCCAGCCTGGCCTTCGAGTCGGCGGCCATGATCTGGGCCGCCAGCGCGTCGTCGAGCTTGCCCTGGGACCGGACGGACTCCAGGATCGCGCTCCGCCGCTCTTCGAGCTCACGCAGGTAGCGCAGCCGCTCGTCCAGCGTCCTGAGCTGCGCGTCATCAAGCGCACCGGTCGCCTCCTTGCGGTACCGGGCGATGAACGGGACCGTGGCGCCGCCGTCGAGTAGCTCGATGGCGGCGCTGACCTGGCCATCGCGGACTCCGAGTTCGGCGGCGATCCGGCGGTGCACGGGTACCAGCCCGGCGGGCGGCGCTGATGACGTCGGCGGGAGGGATGTCACGATGACGGCCACCTCAGGGCTTCGCGTTGACCTAGTCCGCGCAGCGCGCGGAAACCAACCTGGCAAGCCATAGCTGGGCGACCTTACCACCGCGCGCCCGGCGCGGGATCATTACCTCGCAGGCCCGGAATGCCCGGCGGCGCTGCCCGCCATCGGCTGGCCTAAGAACGGGTACTGCATGCGCTCGGCTGGCTGGCGCCGGGTCCAGGGCCGGAACGCGTGCGGCCCGGCTATGGTGTTTGACCGGTCTCCCGGCCAGCCGGCCGAATGCAGCCCCGGCTCACGCTTGCTGCCCGGCACCTTCAGCGCCAGCACGACGGCCTCGTGCTGCATCCGCCCGCTGCCCGCCTCCTTCACCGCGCGGGCCAGGGTGTCGGTGCTGCGCGCCGCCGAGGCGCGTCCCGCCCCGACCAGGAGTTGACAGACCCGGTCGGGACCGCCGAGCGTCTGCGTCACGTTCGCGCTCACCAGGATCATCGTGTCGCCCGTCCGCAGCACCACGCGCGAGTCGGAAAGCTCGGGATCGGGACGCAGGCCCAGCGGGCTGCCCGGCCACGCGATCGGGAGCACGCTTCCGTCGGAGCGCCGGACGAACGCCGTCTGCGGGCCGGCGGCGCAGATTCGGACCCGGACGCCGACGGCCGACAGCCGGACGGTGGTGTAGGTGACAGCGAGCGAGCACTGCTCGCTCGGGGACAGGGCCAGCAGCGCGCGGTTCATAGCCGCCAGGACAGCGCTCGGGGTGCCGTCGATCTGGGCCATGGCGCGCATGACGGCACGTGCTACGCCGATGCTGCCCGCGGCCGGGACCCCGCTGCCCTCAGGCCGGGCGCTGACGTCGCCGACCGCGAGTCCCCATCGGCCGCCGTCCAGCTGGACGAGATCGTGGAATCCGCCGAACCCGCCGGCGACCGACTGCCCGCGCACACCGCGGGCCGAGAACTGCAGGCCCGGAATACCAGCCGAGACTTCTGTCCCCGTGACGACGAATTGCGTGCCTTTATTCAGCGCTTTCAATTTCCCCCGCCTCACCGATGAGCAGCACCGGACACCTGGACAGGCAGGGTCTATGCCGCTGATCAGAGTCAATCATATTGCTGCACGATCAGTCATTTATTTCACGCGGTAGAACCAATTAATCACCGATGATAACGATTGCAATCGAGAAACTCGCTAGAAAGAATGTGCAACTGCACAAAGAATGTGCAGGTGCACAAATTGCGGTCTCGAGCGGCGCCCCGGATCTGGTGGCGGCCGCGATGGGCCGGCTTGACTGCGGGCGGCGCACCCAGTTTCCTGGTGCGAACGTCATCGCTAATTGACCAGCTTCGGGGGGAAATCATCCGGGGCCTCTCCGACGTTGCCGACCTGATCGTTCGCGGGCACAGCATGGACCTGGCCGAGATCTTCTGGGGCGACGCCAATCCGGCCTCGAACTACATGCAGGGCGCCATCTCGACCCAGGGCCGCGCCGACGACGTGATGCGACTCGACGCGATGGCGATGTTCGTCTTCCTCGGCCAGTGACGGGACGCCGCCATGACTGACCTGCATGGCAGCTCCGGGCCGCCGGAGCTGCGCCGCGCGCTGACCCTTCCCGGCGCCGCGGCGATCTCCACCGGCCTGGCCTTCGCGGCCGTCAACTTCCTCGGCATGGCTCAGCTGCTCGGGTACATCAGCGGCCCGCTGTCCTGGGCCGCCGTGGTGGCGGGCGGGCTGCTCATCCTGATCGTCCGCGCCCTGTTCGCGGAACTCAACGGGATGCGGCCGACGGCCGCCGGGATCAGGCTGTGGATGAGCCAGGCGATGAACGACCGGTTCGCGCTGATCATCACGCTGACCTACATGACGGCCATCGTGCTCGTGATCGCCGCCGACGCGTTCATCATCGGCGAGGCCATCGCGTACGCGTTCGGCAACGGCCCGGCCGTGGCCATCGGCTACGTGACTGCGCTGCTGATCGTGGCGACCGTACTGAACCTGCGCGGCATCAAGCTGGCCGGCCGGGCCGAGATGATCGTGACGGCGGTCGTGGTGCTCGCGACGGTCGCGATCGGGATCGCGGCGATCGCGCACCACGGCCCGGCCCCCGCCGGTCCCGCTGCGGGCGGCTCGCCTGTCCAGGCGCTGATCCTGGGGATCTTCTTCTACAGCGGATTCGAGTGGGTCACCACCAACGCGGACGAGGTGGTCAGGCCGAAGATCATCCCCCGGGCGATGCTGGTCGCGATCATCGTGCTGGCTGTCAGCCAGGCGCTGTTCGCGGTCGCGATGGGCCTGACCGTCGGGCCTGCGGCCGGGCCACGGCCTACCCGCAGCTGCTGGCGGCCCAGCATGCGCTCGGCCAGGCCGGCCTGCTCGTCATGCTCGGCGTCACCGCGCTGACCGCCGTCAACACCTTCAACGGCGGCTTCGTCACGATGTCGCGGTTCATGTACGCAGTGGCCAGGGAGGGCAAGCTGCCGCGCATGCTGACCAGGCTCAACGATCGCGCCGTCCCGATCGTGCCGGTATGGATCCTTGGCCTGGCCTCGCTGGCGGCATCGCTGATCGTCGCGGTAACCGGAACCTGGGTGCTGGTCGTCTCGGTCTGCGCCGCCCTGGAGATGATGATCTACGCGGCAGCGGGGTTCGTGGTCTGGCGGCTGCGGAAGCGCCAGCCTGACGCCGATCGGCCGTTCCGGCTGGCCGGCGGCCGGGTATCCGCGCTGGCCGCCACGGTCGTCTTCGGCTTGCTCGGGCTGGTCAGCGCGGTCACGGTTGGGACGCACACCAGCCTCGTGCCGCTGGTGTTCCTCGCCGTCGTCGCCGGGCTCGTGACGGCCTACGTGCTCGCCTACCTGCCCAGGCTGGAGCGGCGCGAGGCCGCCGAGCTCGCGGCCCGCCGGGCGGCCAGGGCCGCGACCCGGGCCGCGGCGCGCGCCGAGCAGCGGCCGGACGAGGCCTGACCGCGACGGTCCGGCCGGGTCAGGGCTTGCGGGCGACGCCGCCGTGCGCGGACACCGTGTCCGCCGAGGCGAGATCGGACGGGCCAGGCCGCCACGCGTGCACGTAGACGACGCCGGGCGGCACCAGCTCGAGCCCGTCGAAGAACCTCGCCACCTCGTCCCTGGTCCGCAGGGTCTGCGGAGTCGACACCCGCTCGTTGTAGCGCTTCTGGGCCTCCGCCTGGGCGGCGTGGATGTCGATGGCGGGATGGGACACGACGAGATAGCTGCCGGCCGGCAGGCTCGCCATCAGGTCGGCGACGATCTGGTGCGGCTGCTCGGAGTCCTGGATCAGGTGCAGGATGCCAAGCAGCATCAGCGCGACCGGCTGACCGAGGTCCAGCGTGCTCGCGGCCGCTGCCAGGATGGCGTCCGCATCCCGCAGGTCGCCCGCCACGAACTGGGTGGATCCTTCCGGGCTGCTGGCCAGCAGCGCCCTGGCATGGACGAGCACGATGGGGTCGTTGTCGACGTAGACAATGCGGGAATCGGGCGCCACGGCCTGGGCGACCTCGTGCGTGTTGTTCGCCGCGGGGATGCCGGTGCCGATGTCGAGGAACTGCCGGATCCCGGCCTCGCCGGCCAGGTACCTGACCGCCCGGGCCAGGAAAGCACGGTTCGCCTGGACCCGGAACCGCAGGCCGGGAGTGGCTGCGAGCACCCGCTCGGCGGCTTCCCGGTCGGCGGCGAAATTGTCCTTGCCGCCCAGCCAGTAGTCGTAGACCCGGGCCGGATGCGCGACGGAGGTGTCGATTCCCGCCCGCCGCACGGCCTCGGCGGCCGCGATCTCCTCAGCGGATGCGATCTCCTCAGCGGATGCGATTCCCTGACCCGTCCGATGCTCGGTCACGCGCGACGCACCTCTCGCCTTCTCCCCCGAGTCGCTTCATATCCTGACACGGAACGGTCCGCGGAGCCGCCGATCCGGCCAGGGCGCGACGGACCGTACGCTGATGTGACGGGTCCATGCTGACCCGGCGGCGCTTTCGCCGGGCCGGTCTCAGGTCACGCCGGATAGATCTCCGCACTAGCCGCAAAATTCGCGATAGTGATGTAACGTGTCCGGAACCGGCGGCCAGATACCGCCAGATTCATAGCGAAACGGTGAAGACACACTGAAATAGCGGCGCGCTCGGGACCGCGACACGGGTCCGCGCGCCCCAGCCGGAGGCGTCTTGTCACGTTCAGCCCGCCCTCGCCACTCCAAGTCCGCGCGGAACAGGATCCGCGCCGCCGTTGCGTGCTCGGTGCTGGTCGTCGCCGCGGCCGCGGCCGCGGTGGTCGCGGAGCCGATCGTGACCGCGCGGCCCGCCAGGGTCCCGCATGCCACCGGCCTGGCGGGCAGCACGGCGCCCCGCTCGCTCCCGGCGGCGGGCAGCGTCGCGCTGTCTCCCCGCGCACTCGCCCGGCTCAAGGCGCACTCACCCGGCTCGGGCGCCCGGCGCTCCGCCAGCGGCCGGCCGACCGGAACCGGTCAGCCGGTGACGCCGAAATCTCAGTCGCCGTCGGTGCGGTATATCGCACCAGGAACCTCGCTTGACTCGGTGCGCCCCGCCTCGGGCATCACCTACCTGTTCAAGCGGGGCGCCACCTATACGGGCACGCTGACCGTGGCCGCCGACAACGTGATCATCGACGCGTACGGTACCGGCCGGTATCCCATCTTCAGCCGGACCTCGGCCGGCAACGACCTGACGGTGTCCGGGAACGCCGACTTCATCTCGCACATCCGGCTGACCGGGCACGGCTACCAGCAGGTGCCCGGATGCGGATCGGCCAGTACCGCCGGGTACGAGGTCGGCATCGACATCGGCGGCCTGCATGACACCGTCAACTCCGTGAAGGCCTACGGCAACCTGTACGCGGGCGTTTACGTCGAGCCCGGCGGTGCCTATGCGACGATCAGCCACAGCATCTTCGACGGCGTCAACTCGCTCAACCCGTCGAACCTCGGTGCCGGCGCGTTCGCCATCCTGATCTGGGGCAATCACAACACGGTCAATAAGGACACGTTCGCGAACCAGAGCACCTGCAGCCCGGATTACGGCCGGGACGGCTCGGGCGTGGAGATCTACCACGGCTCGTACAACATGATCGAGCACAGCACGGGCTGGAACGACTCGGACTTCACCGAGCTGGGCGGCAGCGGCGCGACCACCAACACCTACCTGGACAACACCTTCTCCGCGCCCGGGGAGTTCCTCGTGACCAGGGGAAGCGGCGACCGGGCCGACGGCCCGGTATACAACACGCGCCTCTTCGGCAACGTGGCCCATGGTGCCGTCGTCAGCTATGACTGGCAGCCCGGCAGCGGAACGCTGCTCATCATGAAGAACAACCACGTGGCGTCCCTGTCACAGGACGGCGGGTTCGTAGACGAAGGCGGCACGGTCATCGGCTTCTGACCGGCCGGGTCTGCTGCGCGACGACCGGTTCCCCGCAGGCCTGGCACACCACCTCGGCGCTGAGCCGGTGACCGCAGCGGTGCTCGAGCACCAGCGGCGCGCCGGCCGGCCCGGCCAGGTGCTTGTCGCCCCAGCGCATCAGCGTGAGGATCACCGGATACAGGTCGCGCCCGGCCTCGGTCAGGTGGTACTCGAACCTGGCCGGGTGCTCCGAGTACTGGCGCCGTTCCAGGATGCCCGTGCCCACCAGCGCGCGCAGCCGGGCCGCCATCGTGTCGCGAGGCGCCCCCGTGCGTCGAACCATCTCGTCGAACCGGCCGTTTCCCAGGAAGACCTCCCGAACGGCCAGGAGAGCCCACTTCTCGCCGACGATCTCAAGCGTGCGGGCGATGGAGCACTCCCGTGGCCGCGCGGAGACGGAAACCATGTCGGCCAGCATACCAGGTAAGTCCGAAAACTGGACGGACAAGCGAACGGCGGTTACAGTGAGTCCAGTTTCCGGACTAACACAGGAAGTGCGTGGCCCATGGACAGCTCGCGCCGCATCTCCGCCACCTCGAGGGAGTCAGTCAGGCTCGCCCGCCCGCCGGGCCCCGTGCAGCCGGCCCCCGTGCAGCCGGCCCCCGTGCGACCGGCCAGCGGCCCCGACGGGCGCAGGGTCAGCGCGATCGTCGGGGTGCTGGCGCTCGCCGTGTTCATGTCCAGCCTCGACCTGTTCATCGTCAACCTGGCGTTCCCCTATATCGGCCGGGAGTACGCCGGCACGACGCTGAGCTCACTGTCCTGGGTTCTCAACGGCTACACGATCGTGTTCGCCTCCGTCCTGGTGCCGGCCGGGCGATGGGCTGATCGCATCGGCCGGCGCCGGGTGTTCGTGGCCGGCCTAGCCGCCTTCAGCTTCGGCTCGGTGCTGTGCGGCGTGGCCCCGGGGGTTCCGGAGCTGATCGGCGCCCGGGTCATCCAGGCCGCTGGCGCCGGCCTGATGGTGCCGGCCTCGCTGTCTCTGCTGCTGGCCGCGGTTCCGGCCGCGGGGCGAACGGCCGCTATCGGGACGTGGGCCGGCTTCGGCGCCATGGGCGCCGCGCTTGGCCCGGTGATCGGCGGGGCCCTCGTCCAGGTCAGCTGGCGCTGGGTGTTCTGGATCAACATCCCGATCGGGCTGGCCGCGATCTTCATGGCCATCAGGGTGGTGCCTGAAAGCCGCGACGAGAACTCAGGAAGTAGACCGGATCTCGCCGGCGCGGCCCTGCTCGCAGCGTGCGTCGGCCTGATCGCGCTGGCCCTGGTCAAGGCTCCGGTCTGGGGCTGGGGCTCGGCCAGCTTCGTCGGCACCATGGCGGCGGCGCTCGCCAGCGGCGCTGCGATGATCGTCCGCTCGCGCGCCCATCACTCCCCGGTCATCGAGCTCGGGCTGCTGCGGTCGCGGACGTTCAGCGGCGCGTTCGCTGCGTCGATCCTCTACTACGCGGCCTTCGGCGCCTTCGTGCTGAACTTCGTCGAGTTCCTCACCAGCGTCTGGCATTACTCCGCGGTCCAGGCCGGCCTGGCCATCGCTCCCGGGCCGCTGATGGTGCTGCCCTTCGCCAGGATCGTCGCGCCGCTGGCGGCCCGCGTCGGCGGCCCAGGTCGGGTCGCCGTGCTCGGCTGCTTCGTCAGCGCGGCCGCGCAGCTGCTCTGGTACACCAGGATCCAGGCGAGCCCGGCCTACCTCACGCATCTGCTGCCCTCCCAGCTGCTGGGCGGCGCGGGAGTCGGCTTGTCGATCCCGGCGCTGCTCGGCGCGGGCAGCGCCTCGGTTCCGCCGGCCAGGTTCGGCACCGGCAGCGGGATTCTCAACATGGCCCGCCAGATCGGCACGGTGCTGGGCGTGGCCGCGCTGGTCGCCCTCTTGTCCCACGTCGTGCCCGGCGACCCGGTCACCACCTTCCGGCCTGGCGTCGTCCTCATCACCGCGCTGTTCGCCGGCGCCGGCCTGGTCTCGGCCGTGCTGCTGACCGCCGCGCTTTCCCCGGCAACCGCTCGGCCGGCTGCGTCGTCTTAGTGGCCAAAGGCACGTCGGTTCACCCTAGGGAGGGCTCAGCTCATGATCGAAGAATGGCGGCGGCCGCGCCTCTGCAGCCGCCGGAACATGCGGCGCGCGGGCGCGGTGATTCTTAGCCTGGCGGGCCTCGTCCTCGCGGCCGGCTGCGCGTCGGCGCAGGCAGCCGGCCGCGTGTCCGGCGCCGCACCGCTGACGCTGAAGGCCGAGATCGCGCACGACAAGGCCTTCGTCGCCGCGAGGTACCACAACTGCGCGGCGCTGCATCTCAGCCCGCAGCACTGCCCGTTCAAGGTCGCCACTACCTCGAACGGCCATGGCGGCCCGCTCATTGCCATCGATCTCACGCAGCAGACCGGTGACGACTGCTATCGCGGCCGGGCGTTCTTCTTCTCCAAGGAGACCTTCCTGGCCAGCACGAAGGCCCTGCAGCCGCGCAGCGTCGGCGGCGTCGAGGGACTGCACGCGCACGGGACCGCCCAGATCGCCGTCGTCTACGGGGTCAGCGCGTCGGCCAGCACGTCGTGTGCCGAGAACGGCAACGCCGGCACCGACACCTACGTGTACGCGTGGAATGGCCATCACATGATCAAGAAGTCCGGCACGCCGCCCAAGCTCCCCAAGGTCATCGTCGGCACGTGACCGGCAACGCCGGACCTGCCCGCCACCAGAACCACCCCCAAACGCAAGCGCAAGCGACAGCGCTGAACCCCTGCTGCTGCCATAGCGACAGCAGGGGTTCAGCGCTGTCGCTCGGGTTGGGGGCGAGAGCGGAAAGTGGCGCGCCGGTAGGCTGGCTCGGCCGGTAACAGCGAGCGGGCCGGCCCGGGAGGAGGATCCTGCGATGGCCTTCCAGGGGTGGCCGGAGGCGGCCCTGGACTTCTTCGACGGCCTGGAGGAGGACAACTCCAGGTCCTACTGGACCGCGCACAAGGCGATCTACGACGAGCTCGTGCTCGGGCCGATGACGGAGCTCACCGACGAGCTGGGCGCGGAGTTCGGCCCGGTGAAGATCTTCCGGCCGTACCGTGACCTCAGGTTCAGCGCGGACAAGTCGCCGTACCGGACCGAGATCGGAGCGAGCGTCGGCTCGGCCTACATCCGCCTCTCGGCCGGCGGCCTGGCGGCCGGCAACGGCATGTTCCACCTGGCCGCCGACCAGCTGACCCGGTACCGGCAGGGTGTCGCCGACGACGTCAGCGGCGGCGAGCTTGACCGGATCGCCGCCGCGCTGACCAGCCAGGGCATCTCGCTGATCGGCCATGAGACCCTGAAGTCCGCGCCCCGCGGCTACCCGGCGGATCATCCTCGGATCGGCCTGCTCAGGCACAAGGGCCTGGTCGCCTACATCGAGTGGCCGGTCGAGCCCTGGCTCAGCACGCCAGCAGCCAAGGATCACCTGGCCGAGTTCCTCGTCACGACCGAGCCGCTGGCCGGCTGGCTCGGCACCCACGTCGGCCCGCCGGAAGCCGGCGAACCAAGCCGGCGGTAAGTCAGCAACCGAGGAACTGCCATGCCCGACGAGCACTTCACTGAGCTAGCTGCCGGCCGGATCGCGCTGCGCCGCTTCAGGCCCGCCGACCTGACCACCTTCGTGACGTACCGCTCCGATCCCGACGTCGCTCGCTACCAGGCCTGGGACGCGCCCTACCCGCTAGCCGACGGCGAGAGGATGATCGCCAGCCTGCTCGAGACCCACCCGGACACAGCCGGCGAGTGGTTTCAGTACGCGATGGTCCTTCGATCCACTAGTGAACTTATCGGCGACTGCGCGGCCGGGACGGACCAGCAGGACCCGCGCCAGGCCGAGATCGGTTTCACGGTCCGCCCCGAGTACCAGGGCCACGGCTACGCGACCGAGGGGGCGCGCACCCTGCTGCGCTACCTGTTCGAGGCGCGCGGCAAGCACCGGGTGACGGCCCGCTGCGACCCGCGGAACACGGCATCAGCCCGGGTACTCGAGCGGCTGGGCATGCGCCGCGAGGGCCATCTGCGCGAGGCCGTCTGGGAGAAGGGCGAGTGGGCCGACGAGTTCTGCTACGCCATCCTGGACTGGGAGTGGGCCGGCCAAGCCGGGCCCGGTGCGGCAGGCCGTCCCGACTAGGCCGACTCGGTCGCGGTCAGCCCGCCGAACCGCTCGTCCACCTGCTCGCCGGTCAGGCCGAAGTCGGCCAGGGCGTACCGGTGCCGGGGCGCGGCGCCCGGCCCCCGCTCCCCCGCCGCCCCGCCGGCGACGCCACCCTCGGCCAGCACGGCACGCACCGCGTCGGCGGCCGCACCGCTTAGCGGCAGCCCGAAATGGGCGTAGACCGACTCGACCGTCCCGAGCGGATCGGCGACGAAGTCCTCGTACCGGACGTCGCAGAACCTGGCCTGGTCATGCCGGGCGCGCTCGGCCGTGAAGTGCTCGAGGCCGCGCGCCCACAGCTCAAGCTGGTCCCGCCCGATCACCTCGCCCGCAAACCGGCCCGACCAGCCATCCGTCGCGTGCGCGGCCAGGCTGCACGCCGAGGCGATCGCGACCCGGGGCGCCCGGTGCGTCTGGATCACCAGCGCGTCCGGGTACACGGCGAGGAGCTCGTCCAGCGCGAACAGGTGGCTGGGGTTCTTCAGCACCCACCGCTGGCCGGCGTCCGGCAGCCCGATCAGCTGCAGGTTGCGCCGGTGCCGGCGGTACGCGCCGGTCCAGTCCTGCCCGGCCAGCCAGGCGGAGTACGTCGGCAGGTGAGCCAGGCACTCGAACGAGATCGACCGCATCGACTGTCGGAGTAGCTGCCAGCACTCCTCGACCTGGTCAGGGGCGATGTAATGGACGCCCATGAACTCCGGGTGCTCGACGTGGTGCCGCGCGTACGCCGTCTGCATCTGGGCGAACACCGGATCGGCGGCCCACGACTCGCGCGGCGGCCGCGGCTGCGGCGCCTGGGTGAGCCACAGTTCAAGACCCTGATGCGCGGGGTCGGCCGTGAGCAGCCGGTGCAGCGCCGTCGTGCCGGTCCTGGGGAGTCCGGTAACGAAAACCGGCCGGTCGATGCCGACCGCGGCGTGCTCCGGGTACCGGCGCCATGCCGCCTCGCTGAGCAGGCGGGCCACCAGCGCGCCGCGGAGGAAGACGCGGCTCATCTTGCTGCCAAGCGGGGTCAGGTCTTCGTCCCTGGCGTAGGACTCGAGCAGGACGGCCAGACCATCGCGGTAGTCATCGGCGCCGAAGTCGTCGAGCCCGGTCAGCCGGGTCGCCGAGGCATGCAGGTCATCGACGGTGCCGACGCCGGTACGCGACTCGCCCGTCAATGGTGGTACTCACCGCAGTTGACGTCGAGGCACTGACCGGTGATGGCGCGCGCCATCGGCGAGCAGAGGAAGACGACCGCGTCGGCGATCTCGTCCGGCTCGGGCAGCTTGCGCAGGTCCGTGTTGGCCGCCGTCTCGTCGTAGATCTCCTGAGCGTCCACCCCGCGCTTCTTAGCCAGGTAGCCGAAGTACCACTTGAGCGAGTCGCCCCAGATGTGACCGGGGGCCACCGTGTTGACCCTGATCCCCTGCGGGCCGAGCTCGGTGGCCAGGGACTGGGCGACCGCGAGGAGCGCCGCCTTGGTCGCCTTGTAGGGGCCCATGGTCCGCTGGGAGAAGCGCACCACCATCGAGTTGATCATCGTCACCGAACCGCCGCTCTCCGCGAGCGCGGGCGTGAAGAGGCGGGTCATCCGCAGCGCGCCGAGCACGTTGACGTCGAACGCGGCCCTGATCGCATCCAGGTCCACGACGGACAGGTCCTTGATCGGCGGCATCGCCAGGGCGTTGTGCACCAGCGCATCGGCGCGGCCGAACTCGGCCAGCGTGGCGTCGCGCAGGTGCTCGGCCGCCGCCGGATCAGCGATGTCGGTCGGCACGGCCAGAGCCCGGCGGCCCAGCGCCGTCACCTCCTTGGCCACCTCGGCCAGCCGGGACTCGGTCCGGGCGGCGAGCACCACGTCGGCGCCCTGCTCGGCACTGCGGATGGCGATCGACCGGCCGAGGCCGGGGCCGATTCCGGAGACGATGACAACCTTGTCCCTGAGCAGCATGAGGCTTCCTTATCCGAGCATTCGCTGTGCGACGGCGGCCTGGCGGGCCGCGATCCGCTCGGCGTACTGGCCGCGGCTGATCGTCGCCTTCTCGTAGTACGGCAGCCGCTGCGCGAGCTCGGCGGCCTTGACCACCTCGACGATCGGCCCGTCAGCCGGCCGCAGGTCTCTGGACAGCCGCTGCCAGCGCAGCTGGACGTAGCCGCGGCGGTGCCCGGTGCACTCGAGCCAGTTGGCGACGCCCGGATCGCGCTCGCTGATCACGAACCTGAGCATGCCGTCCGGGTCGTGCCTGGCCTGGTCCGCGGTGAGGCTGGTCTGGTGGTTGATGTAGTCGAGCGAGATGTACCACATGCTGCCGAGCTGGATGCCCTGGTACGGCGCCACCTGCTTGGCTGCCGCCGGCACGGTCACGATCATCGCCTGGTCGGCGCCCAGGTCGTAATGTCCGACCGAGGAGAACTGGCTGGTCAGCCCGCCCGGCGTGGACCGCGGCTCGGTCAGCGTGTTGGCCGGCAGCTTCAGGTAGAACCACTCGGGGAAGGCCAGGAACGTCTTCAGCCGGGAGATGAGGATCTTGCCCGCCACTGCGTACCGCTTCGCCAGCGCGCTGACCTGCGGGGGCGGCGGCGCGGCGCCGGTGGTGTCGGCCCGGCGGATGGCGATCATTCCGCGCCGCTCGCTCGCCCAGTCGCTGTAGACCTCACGGACGATCAGCATCGCCGAGCCCGGGCCGAGGGTGAAGTAGTTGCGCGGCGGGTCCGGCCGGGCCGGGCCGAACCGCAGCTCGAACGTGCCGTCTCCGGCGATGTCGATGGCCCGGTCGTCGAACGCGGTCAGGCTGTCCGGGACCTGCACCGGCGAGTAGTCGCCGCCGAGCACCTGGAAGCTGAGGTCGGCGGTACTGCCGCGGCGGCCGGTGACCACGTACTCGGCGTCGTCACGCAGGTAGGAGTGGAAGTACAGGGTGTCCGGGTTGTCCAGCCCGAGCTTGGTGTACGGGCCGGTCGAGGCGACGAAGAACGGGAACTCCCGCTGGTAGGCCCAGGCCATCGTGAGCGAGGCCCGGATCGACCCGGCCAGGTAGTCGTAGCCTTCGGCGAGATCCTGCTCGGTCTGGATGTGCGGCGCGCTGGTGATGATCTTCTCTGCCTCGGCGACCGCCTCGGCGAAGGACTGGGTGAGCAGCGGACCGGCGGCGGGCGGACCAGCAGTCGGGTCGGCGGACACCGGGTCAGGCCGACCAGCGGTTGGCGGTCAGCCGCCAGCTCGGCAGGTCGTTCAGCGACATGCTGGTCTCGTAGATCCGCTGGTACCCGGTGTGCGAGATCCGCCAGGTGCCGTCCTCGCCGCGCCGGTAGCGATCCTCGTAGAACGCGGCTCCGGCGATCACCACGTTGTACTCGGTCGCGATCACGGTGTCCTCGAACCGCCAGGTCCCGGTGGCCGTATCCCCGTCGATGTCGATCTCGGGCTGGCCGGCGGAGTGCAGCGTGACGATGTCCTGGCCGAGACTGTCCCGCAGGAACGTGACGATCTCGTCCCGGCTGGTCAGGTTCAGCGGCCGGCCAGCCGACGGGGTGCCGTAGTCCGCGGTCGCGTCCTCGGTGAAGACCTCGCCGATCTCGTCCCACCGCTTCAGGTCGACGCAACGCAGGTAGCGGTACTTCAGCCGGCGGATCTTCTCCAGCTCGACAAGGTCCATCAGGCCAGCCTCCAGGCCGCGTAGCCGCCGGGCGCGCCAGTCGCCGCCCAGCCCGAATACTAGAACCTGTTCTACATTCCGGGCGGTGCTATCGGCAAGGAGGAAAGCCAGGCGGCCGCCGAAACCTGCTGGCGGGGCGGTCGTGATCGCTAGGCGGCGGGCACGGCCGCGATGGCCTCGATCTCCACCAGCTGGTCCGCGTAGCCCAGCATCGCGACGCCCAGCAGCGTGCTGGGAGCGTCGTGGTCGCCGAAGGCGCTGGCGACCTCGCCCCACGCGGCGACCAGGTCGCCTCGATCGCCGCTGACGACATAGACCGTGGTCTTGACGACGTCGCGCAGGGTGGCGCCGCACTCATCCAGGGCGACGCGCAGGTTGTCCAGCGCCTGCCGCGCCTGCGCCGCGATGTCACCCGGCGCGACGACCTGGCCCTGGCCGTCGAGCGGGCAGGCGCCCGCCGTGAAGACCAGGTCAGTCCCCCGGGCCGTCGCGGCGTACGCGTAGGGCGCGCCGTCGAACAGCCGGGCGCACCGAATGAGGTTCACAGCCATGACAGCGCAGTCTGTCACGCCACCGCATCGCTGGTCGCCACGATCTGCGTCGAGTAGAGTATTACGTACTACAGGTATTACGTACTCGGAGACATCATGCGGCTGAATAGCAAGGGGCAGGTGACGATTCCCGCGCTGCTCCGCGAGCGGCACGGACTGCATGAGGGCGACGAGGTGGACGTCATCGAAGATGGCGATACCTTGCGGATCCAGCGATCCGCGACTGGCCCCACCCGGGGCGCCAGGCTCGTCCGCAGAATTCGGGGCCGCGCGACCACCACCATGACCACGGACCAGCTGCTTGGCCTGCTCCGTGGCGACTGAGGCCCGGCTCGGCCGGCTGGCCGTGGTTTCCGATCGCCCAGTGACCTTGGTGGACTCCGGTGTCCTGCTGGACGTCCTGACCGAGGATCCCTCCTGGCTGCCCTGGTCAGAGGAGGCGCTGGCGGACGCGGGCGATGCGGGCAGGCTGGTGATCAATCAGATCGTGTACGCCGAGATCTCGACCGGCTTCGACCGTATCGAGGACCTGGACGAGGTCATCTCGGCCGATGATTTCGAGCGCGAGTCACTGCCCTATGACGCGGGATTCCTCGCGGGCAAGGCATTCCTCGCATACCGGAAGCGAGGTGGCGAGCGTCGGTCCCCGCTGCCGGACTTCTACATCGGCGCTCATGCGGCGGTTCGCGGATACCGGCTGCTGACCAGGGAGGCGGCGCGCTATCGCACGTATTTTCCGACGGTCGAGCTGGTCGCCCCCTGATCTGTCCGGGAGTGCGAGTCGCAGCAGAACATCAGATGGCTCGTGATCGCCTGCTCGCCGGGGCGGCCGCCTCGCCCGGTGCTTACTAGAACCTGTTCTACCTTTTTGCCGGCCGGGCTGGCAGGATCGGACCGTGACCTGACCGGACGGAGGTTCCGTGCGCTTCTCTTACGCCGAGTCCATGACCGACCCGTCGTTCTACCTGCCGCTGGCCCGGGCGGCCGAGGACGCCGGCTACGACTCGATGGTCATTCCCGACAGCATCTGCTACCCGGCGCACGCCACGAGCACGTACCCGTACAGCCCCGACGGCACCCGCGAGTTCCTGGACGGCAAGCCGTTCCTCGAGCCGTTCTCGCTGATCCCGGCGCTCGGCGCGGTGACGCAGCGGCTGAGGTTCGTGACGTTCGTGCTGAAGCTGCCCGTGCGCAATCCGGTCCTGGTCGCCAAGCAGGCCACCTCAACGGCGGTGCTCACGGGCAACCGGCTCCTGCTCGGGGTCGGGACCAGCCCGTGGCGCGAGGACTACGACATACTCGGCGTCCCGTGGGAGCGGCGGGGGCGGCGGCTCGACGAGGGAATCGACATCATCCGCGGGCTGACGGCGGGCGGCTACTTCGAGTACGACGGCGAACTGGTGCAGATCCCGCCCATCAAGATCTCGCCGGTTCCGACCGAGCCGATCCCGATCCTGCTCGGCGGGCACAGCGAGGCGATGCTGCGCCGGGCGGCCAGGGCCGGCGACGGCTGGATGCACGGCGGCGGCGACCCGGCCGATCTGCCCGGCCTGCTGGCCAGGCTCGCCGAGCTGCGCCGGGCGGAGGGAACGGCGGACCAGCCGTTCGAGGTGCACGTGATCTCGATGGACGCGTTCAGCGTGGACGGGGTTCGCCGGCTGGAGGACCAGGGCGTCACCGACGTGATCGTCGGCTTCCGGTGGCCCTACGCCGCCGAGCCGGACACGCAGCCGCTGGCGGACAAGATCGGGGCACTGAACACGTTCGCCGAGAAGGTCATCGCCAAGGTGAAGGACTGACCAGATGACGGCAAACGGGACCACGGCGCACCCGGGCGCGCGGGAACTGGCGCGCCGTTCTCAGGCAGCGGTCGAGGCCAAGGACCGGACGGCCTGGCTCAGCCTGTTCGCCGCCGATGCCGTGGTGGCTGACCCGATCGGGCCGTCCCCGCTCGACCCGGCCGGGCAGGGCCACCGCGGGCTGGCCGCGATCGCCGCCTTCTACGACACGGTCATCGCGCCGAACGACCGGATCAGCTTCGAGATCGAGCGGTCCTACCTGTGCGGCGACGAGGTCGCCGATGTCGGCGTCATCCGCACGACGCTGCCCGGCGGAGACCACGTCGTGGTGGTCCGCGGGGTCTACACCTACCGCGGCGACGGCGCGGGAAAGCTCGCTGCCCTGCGCGCCTACTGGGAGTTCGACGCCGCGGAGATCGGTCCGGCGACTGGCGGCTAGCTCAGGAGGCGGGCCATCCGCTGCGCGACCTCCTGAAGGTCGCCGTCCCGCCTGGCGAAGGCGCAGTAGGCCAGGTGCACCAGCCCGATGTGGAGCTCGTAGCACCGGAGCCGCTCGTCCAGCATCGGCACGGCCAGCGCCGTCCGCTGATAGTGCCGGGTCACGACGTCGCGGAAGCCGACCGCGTCGATGGCCGGGTGCCAGGGGGCCCAGAAGGTGAACCAGGCGACGTCGTACAGGAAATCCCCGTAGGCCGAGCAGCCCCAGTCGAAGACGGCCTCGAGCCGGGTTCCGTCCTCGCTGACGAGCACATTCCGGTTGAGCAGATCCATGTGGATGACGTGCCGGAGCTCAGGGCAGCCGGCCGCCAGCGCCCGCATCTCCCGCTCGCCCGCGGCGAACAGCCCGTCCAGCCCGGCCGACTCGGCCAGCCTGGCCCGCCAGCCGCTGACCCGGCCGCCGTCGTGGTCCTCGACGGTGGCGGTCAGCCAGTCGCGCCAGCTCGCCGGCGCGTCCGGGTCGCCGGGCGGCCAGACTGGCGAGGCGTCGGCCGGGACGAGGACGAGCCTGAGCGCGTCGAGCGCCCGCAGCAACGCCGGCATCAGCCGCTGGAGCCGGCGCCGGTCCAGTGCCTCGATGAACGCCCCGAAGTGCCGCTCCGAGATCGCGTAGCACCCGCCGAACGCCGCGCCGATCTCCAGGAGCGCGGGGACGGGAAGATCAGGGCCCGGCGAACCGCATGGCCGCCCCGCCGCGATCGGGTAGATACGATGTCGATCCTGACATGGCGAGGGGCACGGCAGCACATGGGACCTGGCAGCACCACCTCCGTCGAACCTGATCAGCCGGCGCACTTTCCGCGCCTGTTCTCGCCGCTGCGGATCGGGCCGGCGACGGTCCGCAACCGGATCGTCTCGTCCGGGCACGACACCGTGATGGCGGTCGACGGCAAGGTCTCCGACCAGCTGATCGCCTATCAGGAGGCGCGGGCGGCAGGTGGAGTCGGGCTGATCGTCGTGCAGGTGGCCGGAATCCACGCGTCGGCCAGGTACAGCAGCCACGTGCTGATGGCCGACGACGACACCTGCATCCCCGGTCTAGCCCGGCTCGCCGACGCCGTGCACGCCCACGGGACCGTCGTCTTCCAGCAGCTCTTCCACGACGGGCGAGAGCTGATGGAGTCGGCCGACGGCACCCTCCCGGTGGCCTACGCGCCGTCCGCCGTTCCGAACGAGCGGTTCGGCGTCATGCCGCGGGAAATGCCGGCCGGCTTCGTCCGCGAGATGATCGGCTGCTACGGCGCGGCCGCCGCACGGGTCGCCCGGGCCGGGCTCGACGGCGTCGAGGTCGTGGCGTCGCACGGCTACCTGCCGGCCCAGTTCCTCAACCCGCGCACCAACCTGCGGACCGATTCCTACGGCGGCTCGGCGGAGAACCGGCTCAGGTTCCTGCGCGAGGCGATCGCGTCCGCCCGGCGCGGCGCTGGCCCTGGCCTCGCCGTCGGGCTCCGGATCTCGGTCGGCGAGGAATCGCAGTCGGACGAGGGGCTGACCGCCGACGAGGCGATCAGCGCGCTCGCCGCGCTCGACGCCGACGGCCTGCTCGACTACGTCTCCGTGGTGGCCGGAACCTCTGCCACCACGGCAGGATCGGATCACATCGTGCCGTCGATGGCGTATCCGGCCGGTTACACCGCTCCGCTCGCCGCGCGGGTCAAGCCGGTCGTCTCGGTACCGGTGATGGTGGCCGGGCGGATCAACCAGCCGCAGGACGCCGAGCTGATCCTGAGCCGCGGTGACGCCGACGCCGCGGTGATGACCAGGGCCCTGATCTGCGATCCGGAGATGCCGGCCAAGGCCAGGGCCGGCGCCCTGGCGACCATCCGGGCGTGCATCGGCTGCAATCAGGCCTGCATCGGCCACTTCCACGCCGGCTACCCGATCTCGTGCATCCAGCGGCCGGAAACGGGCCGGGAACTCAGCTACGCCGTGCGGCGGCCGGCCAGCCGCGGCCGGGACGTCGTGGTGGTCGGCGGCGGCCCGGGCGGGCTCAAGGCCGCCGCGGTGGCGGCGGAGCGCGGTCACCGGGTCACCCTGCTGGAAGCCGGCCGCCGACTAGGCGGCCAGGTCCTGCTGGCCCAGGAGATCCCCGGCCGGGCCGAGTTCGGCGGGGCGATCGGGAACCTGGCGGGAGAGGCAGAGCGGGCCGGGGCGAAGATCCTGCTCGGCACCGCCGCGGATGAGCGCCTGCTCCGCGAGCTAGCGCCGGACACGATCGTGCTGGCCACGGGCGCGCGGCCGCGCGTGCCCGAGCTCGAGCTGGCCGACTCCCCGGTCGTGCTGACCGCATGGGAGGTCCTCCAGGGCGCACCGGTGCCGTCCGGCCGGGTCGTAGTCGCCGACTGGCGATGTGACTGGATCGGCCTGGGCGTTGCGACCCTGCTGGCCCGGCGCGGTCGCAAGGTGACGCTCGGCGTCTGCGGGTACCACGCGGGCCAGCGCATCCAGCAGTACGTCAGGGACGGCATGATCGGCGACGCGCTGCGGCTTGGGATCGAGATCATCCCGCTGGTCCGGCCCTATGGCGCGGACCCCGGGACGGTCTACCTCCAGCATGTGCTCACCGGCGAGCCGGTCCTGATCGAGCCGGCCTCGGCGCTGGTCCTGTCGGCCGGCCACCTGCCCGTCACCGGCCTGGCCGCGGCGCTAGCCGGATCGGGCATTGACGTGCACGAGATCGGCGACTGCCTGGCGCCGCGGACGGTCGAGGAGGCCGTGCTCGAGGGCCTCACCGTCGCGTCCGAGCTCTAGGCCGGCCGCCTGCCGCCGACCCAGGTCGGCACCAGGTCGGCCGAGCACTAAGTGCCGGGACACATCGCCTTCAGCTGGGTGGCCGTCGCCTTGGAGTTGGATTTCAGCCCGGACAGGGCGGTCACGATCGAACTGATCTGCGACGCGGACGGATTGGCCGACAGGCCCTTCGCCGCCTTCTCCACCTGATTCAGCGACGTCGACAGTGTGCTGAGCTGACTGGACACCTGACCGCCGCCGGACGTCTTGAGGGCCGTGAGCTGCGTCTGGATGTTGGTGAGGTCGGTCCTGATCTGCTTGGACGCGCTGGCATTGAGCTGGAGATGAGTCAGGCTGTTCAGCGACGTATTCAGCGACGCGACGTGCCGACAGGTCGCCGCCGACACCGTCACGGTCGTCGTCGGGCTGGCGGAACCGGCCGGGCTCGTCGTGGGCGCGGCGGGAGTCCCGCCGGAGCTGCCGTTCGTGGCCGAACTGCACGCGGCCAGGAGTGCCGCGCCGCCCGCGATCACGATTGCCGCACTCCACCGGACGGGCCTGGCCTTCGACTGCGTAGTCATGACTCACATGCTCCCCACCCGGCGGCACCTAAACGTCACCCCGGACGGGCGAGATCAAGTTCGGCGAAACGCCAGGAACATGATGATTGACACCTTCACCGGCCTGGGTGTACTAACAGCTAATCGCTGGCGTTAGCTGACGATGTGAGGGGTGGGGGAGTTTTGACCGTGAAGTTCGTTCGAGGCCCGATGACCGGGCCGGTACTCGATCGCCGGAGGTTCCTGACCTCCGGCACCGCCATGCTCGGCGGAGCGGTGCTGCTCGACGCGTGCAGCTCATCCGGCTCCTCGGCTAACCCGGCTCCGACGAAGCGGCCGCCGATCGGCAAGGAGCCGGGCACGCTGTCCATCCTGGAATGGGGCGGCTACGAGGCGGCCGGCACCAAGGCACAGACGAACGGCCTGGAGGCCGGCAAGGACTACACGGCCAAGTTCGGCGTGAACGGCATCACCTACACCTACATCACCAACGACGACCAGGCTCTGGAGAAGGCCACCTCAGCCGGACCGTTCGACCTGATGCATCCGTGTCACGAGAACCTGCCGGATTACGTCCAGCGCGGCCTCGTGCAGCCGTTCGACACGTCCCTGCTGCCGAGCTTCAAGCAGCTGAACCCGTACCTGGTCAAGCAGGGCCAGGTTAACGGCAAGCAGTACATGATCCCGTGGGACTGGGGTTACGGCAGCCTGACCTACCGCACCGACCACGTGGCCAGCTCGGACGCGACCGGCTGGGAACTGGCCTGGAACAAGAAGTACTCGGGCAAGATCTCGCTATGGAGCGGGGCGTCGACCAACTTCGAGGTGGCCGCGCTGAAGCTCGGCTTCCCCAAGATGGACAACCTTTCGAGCAGCCAGATCGCCGCCGCCAAGGCGAGCCTGCTGCAGCAAAAGCCGCTGAACAAGCTGTACTGGAGCAGCGAGTACAGCCAGATGCAGCCGGATATCAAGTCGGGCACCGTATGGATCGCTTACTCCTGGCAGGACACCCTGGTCTCGATGAAGGCCGCCGGAGTCCCCGTCGCGTTCATGAACCCGAGCCAGGGCCGGCTGTCCTGGCTGTGCGGGTACATGCTCGGGGCGGATACCAAGAACTATTACCACGCCCACGATTACGTGGAGTCGTTCATCAACCACAACGCCTGCGCTCAGATGACGAACCTGTACTACTACGGGACATCGAACGCGTCGGTCAAGCCGTCCGAGATCAAGAACCAGGAACTGGTGACCGCGCTGAAGCTCGGCGATCCCAGCGCGATCGCGGCCTCGGACGTGCACCTGCAGACCTGGTCGCCGAACCGGGCCGCGCTCGAGCTGGCCTGGCAGGAAGTTGTCGCAGCCTGATCACCCGGCGGCGGGACCGGTCGGCGTGCTGACTGGTCCCGCTGACGGCGCCCGCGACGAGCCCGCGGCCCGCAGGTGGCGGCGGCCAGGCAAGGGCACGCTCGTTCTGCCGCCGGTCCTCTTCGTCGCGGTGCTGCTGCTGCTGCCCGTGGCCTTCATCACGCTGTACAGCGTGGGACTGCGGACCAACATCCCCGGTGTCCCGACCGCGTTCTCGCTGTCGAACTGGAGTGACTTCCTGACCGGCGGAGGAAGCGCGTTCCGCGGCCGGTTCGTCTACTCGATGGAGATCGCGCTCCTCGTCTCCGTGGCGGCGACGCTGGCCGCGTACCCGCTCGCCTATTTCCTGTCGTTCGTCGCCCGCCGCCGCCGCTATGCGCTCCTGCTCGTGCTGCTCGCGCCGTTTTTCACCAGCTACCTGCTGCGGGTCATTGCCTGGCAGATCATCCTGAACAACGACGGCGTGGTGAACTCCCTGCTGTGGACGCTGCACCTGCGGCCGAAGGGCAGCGCCATCTCGTGGCTGATCTACTCGAATTTCTCGGTCGCCCTGGTGCTCTTCTACACCTGGATCCCGTTCGTGTCGCTGCCGATCTTCGTGGTGCTGGAGAACATGGATCACCGGCTCCAGGAGGCGGCCGCAGACCTCGGAGCGAGCCGGGCGGCGACGTTCTGGCGGGTCACGCTGCCGCTCAGCCTGCCCGGCGTGATCGCCGGCTTTGTGTTCGTGCTGATCCCGACGACCGGCGAGTTCATCACTCCGCTGCTGGTCGGCGGCCCGAACAACCAGCTGTTCGGCAACTCGATCCAGGCGTTCTTCGGGGACACACCGGACTGGAACTACGGATCGGTCCTGGCGATCGCGCTGATCGTCGTCGTCATCGTGCTGACCCTGGTTTTCGGCCGGTTCCTCCAGACCGACCTGCGGACCGAGACGAGGCCCGAGCAGTGAGACCGAACCAGTGAGGCTCACCAGCAGGCTCGGATCAGCCGGCCTGGCGATCTATTTCTGGGCGTTCGTCGTCTTCCTGTTCGCCCCGCTGGCCGTGTTGCTCATCTTCTCGGTGAACAAGAGCGCCACGCCGACTCTGCCGTTGTCGGGCTTCTCGACCAGGTGGTTCCACGAGGCTTTCGGAAACGGAGAGCTCACCGGTGCCCTGCTGCGAAGCATCGCGATCGCCCTGATCGCGGCTGTCCTGTCCACGGCGCTGGGGATCATGGCATCGCTTGGGCTGCTCGTGCTGCGCGGCCGGGCCGCGGCGCTGGCCCTGACCGTCCTGCTGCTTCCGCTCGTGGTGCCCTACATCTGCCTGGCCGTCGGCCTGCTGATCCTGGTCCAGGAGGTCGGCGCCCGGCCCAGCCTGGTCGCGGTCATCCTCGGGCACTGCGTGATCGTGCTCCCGTTCGCGATCCTGGTCATCATGCCGAGGCTCCGGTCCCTCGATCCGGCGATGAACGAGGCCGCGCAGGACCTCGGCGCGTCGCCGCTGGCCGCGCTGCGGCTGATCACCCTGCCGCTGCTCGCGCCGGCGCTCGTCTCGAGCGGCATCATCTGCTTCGTGACGAGCTTCGACGAGTTCGCCATCGCCTCGTTCCTGGCCCCGTCCGGCCAGCCGACCTATCCGGTCTTCCTCTACGCGAGCGCCCGCACCCCGGCGCTGCTGCCCGAGGTGATCGCGGTGGGCGCGCTGATCATCGCGGGCTCGATCATGCTCGTCGTGCTCGCGGAAGGGGGCCGCCGATGGGCCGAGCGCAGGCTGGTGGGACAGACGGCCAGCACGGGCGCGGTGGCCGCCCCGGACAGTGAGCAGCCGTCAGCAACATTCGCTACTCGAAGCGGTTAGGCAGGCGCCAGTTGGCTAGCACGGCGGTAGACCCGGTGCATCCGAACGAGCCAGGGGGCCAGGGCCTGGCCGGGAGACCGGGAACGGGTCAGGTCAGCCTGGTCGCGCTGACGAAGCGCTTCGGGTCCTTCGTCGCGGTCGACTCGATCGACCTCGAGATCCCGGCCGGCGGTTTCTTCTCCCTGCTCGGGCCGTCAGGCTGCGGGAAGACCACGACGCTGCGGATGATCGCGGGGTTCGAGGAGCCGACATCAGGGCGGGTGCTGCTCGACGGCCGGGACATCGCGCGTACGCCGCCCAGCAAGCGGCCGGTCAATACCGTCTTCCAGAGCTACGCGCTCTTCCCGCACCTGAGGGTCTTCGACAACGTGGCCTTCGGGCTCCGGCGCGCCGGCGTCGCCCGAGACGAGGTCAGGCAGCGCACCGGGCAGGCGCTGGAGCTGGTCCAGCTGTCCGACTACGCGCGCCGCAAGCCCGGCCAGCTGTCCGGCGGCCAGCAGCAGCGCGTGGCCCTGGCCCGCGCGCTGGTGCTCAGGCCCGCCGTGCTGCTGCTCGACGAGCCGCTCGGCGCCCTCGACGCCAAGCTGCGCCGCCAGCTCCAGGTGGAGCTGAAGCAACTGCAGGCGCAGGTCGGCATCACGTTCGTGTACGTGACCCACGACCAGGAAGAGGCGCTCACGATGAGCGACCGGATCGCGGTGGTCAACCGGGGCCGGATCGAGCAGGCCGCCACGCCACAGGACCTGTACGAGGAGCCCGCTAACGCGTTCGTCGCCGACTTCCTCGGCGTGTCCAACCTGATGGACGCGACGATCGCCGGGCCGTCCGGCGCGGGGGCGCAGGTCCGGCTCTCGGACAGCTTCTCGGTCGAGGTACAGCGCGGCGACGTCGCCTGCCGCGGGCCGGCGAAAGTCGTGATCAGGCCGGAGCGGATCGGGGTCGAGCCGGCCGGCAGCCCGGGCAGCAACCGGATACCCGGGCTGCTCACCAACGTGGTCTACCTTGGCAGCAGCCTCCAGCTGGCCATCCAGCTGGCCAGCGGGCACGCGGTCACGGCCCTGGTGCCGAACACCGGCGAGGACGCGGTTTCCGCGTGGTCGCCTGGCATGTCGGTGGCATGTCACCTGCCGCCCAGCGGGCTGCGCATCCTCGGCGGTGACCCGACCGCGGGCGGGATCGCCGCTGACCCGGCGAACGGCGCAGGTTGAGGCGCCGCCCGCTCGCGATCGCCGTGCTCGCGATCGCCGGGTGCGTGACCGGCTGCGGCAGCGCGGCGCCCGCGCCCGCGGCCACCGGCGTGCTGCCGGTCCGGGCGATCGCGGGCCTGCCGGCCCGCACCCAGACGCTCACCGCGATCGACGTCCAGAAGAACTCGAGCCTGCACACCCTGGCCGCCCGGCTGGGCCGCTGGGGTTACCGCGGCGGCTGGCAGCGGACGTTCCAGGGAGAATCTCGCCGGCTGACCCTCGTCGTCAGCCGGTCGCTGACGTTCAGTACCCGGGCCGGTGCCGCGGCCTTCGTCTCCTACCTGGAGTCCCACCTCGACTCGTTCTATCCCTTCGCGGTCAGTCACCCGCTGAGCGTCAGCGGCCAGTCCGGCTGGCTGATCAAGCCGCCGATGTGCGCGTGCCACATGGCCGAGCCGTTCTACGTCGGCGTAACCGCCGCCGGCCGGGAGGTCCGCTGGCTGGAGATCAACGGCCCGCGCGCCAGCAGCCGGCTGCTTACCAGCCTGCTGGCCGGCCTTCGGGGGTAACGATGGTCGGCTGGATGATGCGCCGCGCTCTGGCGGATCGCCGCGACGATAGAGCAGCATGGGCATGTGGCATTGCTGGAGCGAGCGCAGGTCCTCGACGACCTGTCAGGCTTCCTCGCCGACGCGGCCGCTGGCGAAGGTCGCCTGGTCCTGATCGCGGGTGAAGCCGGGATCGGCAAGACCAGCGTCGTCCGCCAGCTCTCCGATGTCCATCGGGCCGATGCCTGGCTGCTGGCCGGTGCCTGCGACAACCTCACGGCCCCGAGCCCGCTTGCCCCGGTCGCCGATATCGCCCGCGCTGCCGACCCGGATCTCGGCCAGATGCTGGCCGACCGCGCGCCCGCGGACCGAATCTTCGCCCGGGTGCTCGACCTGCTGACCAGGCCGGGCAAGCCGGTCCTGGTGACGATTGAAGATGCGCACTGGGCCGACGAATCGACCCTTGACCTGCTGCGCTTCCTCGGCCGGAGGATCACGCGCACCAGGGCGCTTCTCGTGGTGACCTACCGCGACGACGAGCACGCGCAGGACAGCCCGCTGGCCGTGGTGCTCGGCGACCTCGCGACCGCCGCCGGCGTGCACCGCCTGACGCTCGAAACGCTGACGCCGCAAGCGGTGCGGGAGCTGGCCGCCGGGCGCGATCCCGATCCGGCCGCGCTGTACCGGATGACGGGCGGCAACCCGTTCTATGTCACCGAAATCCTCGCCGCAGCGCCAGCTAGCCTGCCGGCGACGATCAGCGACGCGGTCCGGGCCCGGTTGTCACGGCTCTCCCCGCAGGCGCGGTCAACTGTGGAGGCAGCCGCCGTCATCGGCCGGGGAATTGATCACCGGCTGCTGGGCGCGGTGGCGGCGACCGGAACCGGCGGCCTCGACGAGTGCATCACCAAGGGCATGCTGTCCTGGGCGGACGGCCAGATGATGTTCCGCCACGAGCTGACCAGGGCCGCGGTGCTGGATGGCATCGCGCCGGCCCGGCGTGCCGACCTGCACCGGCGAGTGCTGGAGATTCTGGCCAGCGCCCCGGTGCCGCCGGAGTCGCTCGCGACGCTGGCCCATCACGCGCACGAGGCCGGGGATCGTGCCGCCACCTTCACCTACGGCGCCGCGGCTGCCCAGCAGGCCGCGAAGCTTGGCGCGCACCGCGAGGCGGCTGCCCAGTACCGGCGAGCGCTGCGGTCCGTCGACGACCCGGCCAGCTCGGATCTCGCCAGCCTGTATGAGGCGCAGGCTCGCGAATGCTTCCTGGCCGGCGCGATCGAAGAGGCAGTAAGCGCGGCACGGCGTGCGATCGCGATCAGGACGAGGGACGGCGATGCCGTCATGGCGGCAGACGACACCCGGTTGCTCGCAGCACTGCTGTGGAGCACATCGCAGCGCTCGGCCGCCCTCCCGGCAGCGGCGCAGGCAGTCGCGGCGCTTGAGGCGCACCCGGCCGGCCCGGAGCTGGCCGCTGCCTATGTCACCCTCGCCGGGCTGCACTCCCAGGCGGCCAACGCCGGCGAGGCGGTGGCCTGGGCGCAGCGGGCCGACCGTCTCGCCGCGACGCTGAGCGACACGGCCGTGCAGGCGCGCGCGCTCCGGATCATCGGCGCGGCCCGGCTGTGCGGACCGGCCGAGGACGGGTGGCCGCAGCTCGAGCTGGCGCTGTCACTGGCTGCCAAGGCGGGCCTGCACGACGAGACCGCTGCCGCCTACAGCACTTTGGTGTGGTTCGGTGCCATGCACCGCCAGTTCGGCCCCTACGACCGTTACGCCACCGATGCGCTGGCCTTCTGCGCCGAGCACGACCTGACCGTCCACGAACTTGACCTGCTGGCGTCCCGGTGCGTCGAGCTAGTACACCGCGGACGCTGGGACCAGGCTGACGAGGCGGCAGCCGACCTGCTCCGGCGCCTGCCGCGGAGCCGGGCGGACCGGATTCAACCCCTTTACCTGCTCGGCCGCGTGCGAGCGCGCCGCGGTGAGCGCCCGTGGGAAGTCCTGGACGAGGCGCTGGCGATCGCGGCCCCGCGCAACGAGCTTCAGCACGTCGGCAATGTGAGGGCGGTCCGGGCGGAGGCCGCCTGGCTCGAAGGTCGGCTCGACGGCGCGGCGGCCGAAGCGGCAGCGGCCTACGAACTGGCGCTGGCCGCACAGGACCCGTGGATACTTGGCGAGCTCGCTCTGTGGCGGTGGCGCGGAGAGGCACTCGACTCGTTGCCTGACGTGGTAGGACCGCATCCTTACGGGCTCCAGATTCGCGGCGACTGGGCGGCAGCCGCGCAGGCCTGGGAACGGCTTGGCTGCCCGTTTGAGCAGGCTGCCGCCTTGCTCGACAGCGACGAGGAGCCCGCGTTGCGCACCGCCCTGGCCATCTTCACCGGTCTGCGCGCCCAGCCGTGCGCATCCATGGCGGCCAGGAAGCTGCGCCGGATGGGGGTCAGAGACGTGCCGCGCGGACCCCAGGAGGCCACCCGGCAGCACTGGCTCGGCCTGACCAGGCGCGAGGCCCAGGTGCTCGAACTGCTTGGGGCCGGATGCACCGACGCCCAGATCGCCGACCGGCTTTTTCTGTCCAGCAAGACCGTCAGCAATCATGTCACGGCCATCCTGGCCAAGCTCGGCGTCCGCACTCGCCAGGAGGCGGCAGGCAAGCTGAACGACTCGGCGCAGAATGGCCTCAGATCCGGGTCAGGGATGTCGATTACTTAGGTAGTCGCCAGCAATATATAGGGCTGCCTCCCGATACCCAGCTGCCTTCGGGCCCTTTAGCGTTGCCGCAAGCGGACCAGATATCTGCGATCTAATTCGAAGGGGCTGGTAATGATGAGTAGATTCCGCACGCGCGCCGACCGTCCGGTGGCACTTGCGATCTCGATGACGGCGCTGCTGTTCGCGCTCGGCGGCGGTGCGTACGCGTCGGCTCGCGACGTCAGCCGGGCGCCGCTCGCCCCGGCAACGCTGACTGAGCACACGCTGACCCTGCTGAACGGATGGCAGTCAGCCAACTCCACGAGCGGAACCGGCAAGCCGCGATTCGCCATCGCCGGCGGAGTTGTCTACCTGTCTGGCTCCCTTACCGCGCCGAGTCCTAGCTCGGACCAGTTCGCCGTGCTTCCGCCGGGGGACCGGCCAACGCACATCCTGTATCTGCCGATCTATGCCTCGGAAGGCGTGCTCGGAACGGTCCAGATCTTCCCTGGCGGCCAGATGGCGGTCTTCAGCGACACCCCAGGCGCCGCGGCCGACTTCTCCTCACTGGCCGGGATCAGCTTCCCGGTCGGCTCCTAGACATCACGCAGAGGTTCTCCATGCCGGCCAGAAAGATCGCCATCTCCCTCGCGGAGTTCGCGCCGGAGCCCATTCTGCGCTGGTGCAACGGTCTGAGCCAGGAGGCACGCTATAGCTCGTCGGCCGCCGGCGGCGGCGCGGCCGCGGGAAAGGCAATCGGCAACGCGATCTTGCACAGGCAGCTCACGAATGCGCGCCTGGGCACGGCGGTGCGTATGCCGCGCCATCCCGTGGTCGCGCTCGGGGCGACGAGGATATTCATCTTCGACGGGCCAATCGCCACGGCCTGCCCGATGGCCGCCCTGTCGCGAGATCAGGTCCAGGTGGTTCGCAGCGGCGGTCCGATGTGGCGGCGGCTGGACCTGATCGTCGACGCCGACGGCGGCAGGCGCAGCTACACGGTCATGTTCTTCGCGCTGTTCGGGAACGGTCGGCTGCGCGGGCTGCTGACCGGGCTTTCGGACCCGGCACCACCGCATGCGCGATGACCGGGAGGTCGACGGGCCGGAGCGAGTCGGACCGCTCCCAGATGGCGGCCTCTGCGATGTCGCGCTGGCCGACGTGCCGGAGCGCGGTGAGCCCGTGCTCCGCGAGCATCGCCGACATCTGCGCTGGGGCCAGGAAGGTCAGCCACGGCTCGCCGTGCTCGGCGGCGACCGGTGCGACCAGCTCCACGTAGGTGCTGCCGTCCTCGTCCCGCAGCTGAGCGGGCAGCATGTAGTCCGCGACGACCTCGGTATCGGGGGCGAAGCCGCTGATCGCCGCGAGGGCCCGGCCGATCGCCGCCTCGGTCAGGTACATCGTCACGCCCAGCCAGCTGACGAAGGCGGGCTCGGCCAGGTCGAATCCGCTCCGGACCAGATGCTCGGCCAGCGAGCCGTCCGCCAGGCCGGTCTCGAAGTCGGCCGGGACGAAGACCACGTTGCCAGGAACCGGGATGCCCGCGGCCGACAGCCGGCCGCGCTTGAAGTCCTGAGTCGCCGGATGATCGACCTCGAAGACCCTGACCCGGCCGGACAGGGGCGACCGGTAGGCGAACGAGTCCAGCCCGGCGCCCAGGATCACGTACTGGACGATCCTGCCGCTCGCGATCGCGGCCGCCAGCCTGTCCTCGGTGTAGCGGCTGCGGCACGTGACCTGCCCGCGGGCCCCGGACAGCACCACGTGCGTGCCGTGAGCGCGGTGATACCCGACGAGCTCGGCGGCCTGGTCGCCGAGCAGCGCCAGGGCGAGTGTGTCGGCGAAGATCACCGGAGGCTGGTCAACGATCAGGTGAGCCGCGCGCGCGGCGGCGGCCGTGAGTGCTGTCTGACTGGCCCGGTCCGCGTCGTGCCGCTGCGTATTTGTCACACACGGACATTACCAATTCAATTCACAGCATAACACGAAATAGAAATTATCGAAAGGTCAATTGAATTACAACTCGATTGCATTTGTATGTGCCGGGCCGCGCTCGACTTGATCAGTTACTCAGATACCGGCGGGCACCGGCGTAGTTGGCGAACGACGACACCGGGTCGATCCGGATCGGCGCGCCCGTATGCGGAGCGTTGATCATGTCACCGTTGCCGACGTACATCCCGACATGACCGATCGGGCCCCCTGGGCTCTCACGGAAGAACACGAGATCGCCAGGACGCAGCGCCGACCTGGCCACCGGTGTGCCGTGCACCGCCTGCCGGTTCGCGTCGCGCGGCAGGACCACGCCGTAGGCGAGGTAGGCCGAGCGGGTGAAGCCCGAGCAGTCGAACCCGAAGCCGGACGTGCCCGCCCACAGGTACTGCAGGCCAAGGAACTTCCTGGCCTCGCTCACCACCTTCGCTGCCGTCGCGCCCCAGGACGCGCCCGCGGCGTGCAGCGTCACCCGCCATCTCGCTAGCGCCACGTGCCTGCCTCCGGTGAGCACCACCTCGACGTACGTCGACGTGGCCGACTGCACGGGCAGCATCGTGTCGTAGGAGATCTCCATCAGTTTCGATCCCGACGGGCCCTTGCTCGTCCAGCCGGTCCACAGCCACGCCGTCGGCGTTGTCACGATCGCCGTTGTCTGCGCCGCTGGCGGCGGCGTGCTGGTGAGCTGGCTGGTCGGAACCCAGCCCGGATATCCGCGACCATCGCGGTCCGTCGGCTGGCCGGGAACCGCGATCCTGGTCCAGCCCGCGCCGTGATGCGCGATCACGATCACCCGCGTGCCGTATAGCGCCTGCGACTCGAGGCGGCCGACCAGCCAGGATTTCTGAGCCGTGGTCATCGCAGCGATCCATGCCCGCGGCCGGGCCGGGTTGGCGAGCGCTGGCTGATCCACGGGGCGCGGATACCACGGCTTGACCCACATCGTGGCGACGCTGACATCCACCCAGCAGGTGCCCGACGCGCACGGCTTGAGCGTGACCGCCAAGGTAACCGCGCCGGACCCGGCGGAGCCGGCCTGGCTGCCGCCAGCGCGGCCCGCAGGCCCGGCCGACCCGAGCTGGAGGACGGCGAGGAGGATCACGAAAACGAGCACGGCTGCGAGCGCCGCGATGACCGTGACGGGCGATCGGCGGCCGCCTTCGCCAGCCTGAGCTCTGGACATGCTGCCCGGCCTTTCCCCTGGACTGCGGGAGTTCTCCCTGCATATCCAGTTTTGCCATCCAAACTCCCGATTGCGCAGAGCCGAATGACCGGTTCTTGCGGGCCAAAGGGCACCAGGCCGTTCGCCACCCTCCCCGCCGCCCCGGTGCCGTCGCTGGCCGCCGCGCGAACCTCAGGCCCGCGGCGACATCGGCGGACCGTTGATGTCGCTGTATAGCAGCATCGATGGTCCGCCGATGTTCCTGCGGCTAGCCGGGCTGGGCGGTCAGCGAGGGCCTGGCGGTCCGGCTGCGGCGGGCCGCCGGCCCGATCTCCCCCGGCGGACCCCCCGCCAAGGGGATGGCAGCGGGCCCCGGCCGGCCTATGGTGGCGGTTCGCGCCGCGATGGAACTCGGCACAACGCGACTGCCCGACCTCCGCCGTGCGAGTGCGAGGAAGCGAGGCCGCGGTCATGCCAGACAAGCTGATGCGCCTGCGTCGTCATGAGGAGCCGGCCCGGGTGGCCCGGCCCGTGATGATCGCCATCGCAGGTGACAGCGCGGCGGGCAAGACGACCCTGACCAGGGGGATCGCGAAAGCGCTCGGTCAGGACCGGGCCACCGCGATCTGCGTTGACGACTACCACAAGTACGACCGCGAGGAACGCCGCACCGTGCCGTTCACGGTGCTGAACCCTGAGTGCAACTACATCGACATCATGGAGCAGCACCTGCAGCTGCTCGCGCTGGGGCGCCCGATTCTCAAGCCGGTCTACGACCACAGCACCGGGAAGCTCACCCGGCCGGTACCGGTCGAGCCGCGCGATTTCGTGATCGTCGAGGGCCTGCTGCCGCTGCACACCAAGCTGGCCCGGGCCTGCTTCGATATCACGGTCTTCCTTGACCCGCCGGAGGCCATCCGCCGGGAGTGGAAGCTGAGACGCGACTGCAAGGATCGCGGCTACCGCCCGGACCAGGTACTCGCCGAGCTGGAGCGGCGCGAGCCCGAGGCGGCAGCCTACATCAGGCCACAGCGGCAGTGCGCGGACATCGCGATCAGGTTCGCTCCGGTCGCCGGCCACGGCAGCGCGGCTGACACTCCGCTGTCGGCCGAGATCCTGCTCCGGCCGACGATCGTGCATCCCGACCTGTCGCACGTGCTGACCGACGATGACCGCAGGACCGTTCACCTCAAGCTGATCAGGGACAGCGACGGCCGCCCCGTCGACGCCCTGCACGTCCACGGATACGCGCCGCGCGAGGACAGCCAGGTGGTGGAGAAGGCCATCTGGGCGCAGCTCTCGATGGATCAGGGAACCGCACCGCCGGACAGCCTAGGCGAGTACGCCCCTGGCAGGCGCAGCGAGGCACTGGCCATCGCGCAGCTGCTGCTCCTGTGGCATCTGCTGGAGGCCCGGGCGTGACCCGCATCAGTCGTGCCCGGCGGCCCTCGCCCGCTGACCGCGCCCAGTCGGTAGCGTTCCTGACATGACTTCGGACCGTGAGCCGCTCCGCGTGGTGATCATCGATGATCACCAGATGGTGCTCGACGGTCTCAAGGCGATGCTGCACCCCTACGCCGGGCAGGTGGCGATCGTCGGCGAGAGCAGCGATCCGCAGGACGCCCTGCGCGTCGTCTCGGAGGTCGCGCCGGACGCGGTGCTGCTCGACATCCGCCTGCGCGGTTCGTCGGGCCTGGACCTGTGCGGCGACATCCTGGCCGCCCGGCCGGCCTGCAAGGTGGTGTTCCTGACCGTCTATGACGACGAGCAGTACCTGTACCAGGCACTGCGAGTCGGCGCGGCAGGTTTCCTGCTCAAGCGGATCCGCGGAGCCGAGCTCGTCGACTACCTCGGCCGCATCCGGGACGGCGAGGTCCTGATCGACCCGACGCTGGCTGCGAGGGTGGCACTGTCCGCGGCCCGGCTGCAAAGCGGCGAGTTCTGGCCCGGCGCGCACCTGGGGCTCACCCAGCGCGAGAGCGAAGTTCTCGCGCTGCTGGTCGCAGGGCTGTCCAACCGTGCCATCGCGGCCAAGCTCGTCGTGAGCGAGGAGACCGTGAAGACGCATTCACGCGGCATCTACCGCAAGCTCGGCGCGTCGGACCGGGCCGGGGCGGTCGCCGTCGCGCTGCGGGAGGGGGTCTTCCACTGACCGCGCTGCTGGGCGGAGGCGATGCCGAGCGCGAGGCGCTCCTGCTGTCCCGCGTGATCGACACGATCTCGGCCGGCCTCGATCTCGACCGGATCCTGCAGGGGGTGGCCAACCTGGTCACCGAGACGACCGCGACCGACGTCTGCTTCGTCCACCTCATCGACGAGGACGGCCGCGCGCTGCGGCTCCGCGGCGCCACGCCGCCCTTTGACCAGCTCGTCGGCAAGATCGAGCTGGCGGTCGGCGAGGGCGTGTCCGGATGGGTCGCCGACCATGGCGAGCCCGCCGTGATCATCGGGGACAAGAACAGCGATCCCCGCTACCGCTACATTCCGGCCCTGCGCGGCGAGGACTACACGTCGATGATCTCGGTCCCCGTTGTCACGCCGCTCGGGCACCTCGTCGGCGTCCTCAACGTGCACACCAGATTGCGCCGGGACTTCACGACGTCCGACGTGGACCTGCTGCGGTCGGTCGCCGGCCTGGTCGCCGGGGCGATCGAGAATGCCCGCCTGCACCAGCGGCTGGCCGAGCGTGAGGAAGCACTGGAACGGTTCGCCGAGCAAACCATGGAATGGCAGGAGCACGAGCGCCGCAGGCTGGCCGGCGAGATCCACGACGGGATCAGCCAGCGCATCGTCAGCTTGTTCTTCCACCTGTCCGCCGCCGCCGACGCGATCGCCAGCTCGCCCGGACTGGCCGCCGAGCAGATAGCCCGGGCCCAGGAGCTCGCCGCCGCCGCGCTGGACGAGACCAGGCTCGCGATCGCCGGGCTGCGGCCCCCGGTACTCGACGACCTCGGCCTGGCCCCGAGCCTGGCCAGCCTCGGCCGTTCGTTTCCCCAGCTGAACGTGCAGGTGGAAACAACGGCCCAGCCGATTGCCGAGCACCTCGAGACCGCCGTGTACCGGACGGCCCAGGAAGCGCTGCAGAACGTGGCCAAGCACGCGGAGGCTCAGTCGGTCAGGATCCGGCTGACGGCGCCGCCGGGCCGCATCGTGCTCGAGGTAGCCGATGACGGCACCGGCTTCGACCTCGCCGTCGCCCGCTCGGCCCCGGTCGGCCACAGCGGGCCGAGCGGCTTCGGCCTGCCCGGGATGCGCGAGCGGGCCGAGTTGCTCGGCGGGCGGCTGGAGGTCATTACGGCGCCCGGCCGCGGCACCACGGTGCGCCTGACCATGCCGTCCGCGGCCCGATCGGCACCAGCTGACTAGCTGGGCGGTTCCGGCTCGCCGTCCGGCTCCGCGATCACCGGGGCGTCGCCGGCGACCGCGTTGCCGCCGGCTCCGAAGACCCGGCTGGCCCGCACGTCGTCGGCACTGATCTCGACCAGGTCCGCCACCCGGACCGACCCGCCCGCGGCGACGATCCGGCCCGCCTGGCGCAGCCGCAGCCGGTCGATGGCGTTGCGCATGCTCCTGGCGTTAGCGAACCGGGGCTGGGTCATCCGCAGCGCGACATACTCACGGAAGGCCTCTCTCGCTGGCGCCGACAGCCGGTACTCCTCGCGGTCCAGCATCAGGTCAGCGATGCGGACCAGCTCGTCGAGGCTGAAGTCGGGGAAGTCCAGGTGATGGGCGATGCGAGACGCCATTCCGGGGTTCGACCGGAAGAAGGTGTCCATCCGGTCGGCGTACCCGGCCAGGATAACCACCAGGTCCTCCCGGTGGGATTCCATGAACTGGAGCAGGATCTCGATCGACTCCTGCCCGTAGTCGCGCTCGTTCTCCGGCCGGTACAGGTAGTAGGCCTCATCGATGAAGAGGACTCCGCCCATCGCCCGCTTGAGCACCTCCCTGGTCTTCGGCGCGGTGTGCCCGACGTACTGCCCGACCAGGTCATCCCGGGTGACGCTGATCAGCTGGCCCTTGCGGAGGTAGCCGAGATCGGCCAGCAGGACGCCCATCTGCGAGGCGATCGTCGTCTTTCCGGTTCCCGGGCTGCCGGTGAAGCACATGTGCAGGCTGGGCCGCGACGACGTCAGGCCGTACCGCTGCCGGAGGCGGTCGATCAGCAGGAGCGCCGCTATCTCCCTGACCCGCGTCTTCACCGGGGCGAGCCCGACGAACTCGGCGTCGAGGCGGTCGAGTAGCTCGCCGATCCTCAGCGCCCGCTGCTCGGCATCGAGGTCGACCACCGCCCCGGGCGCCAGCGGCGGCGGAACCGAGGCCGGCGGAGCCGCCGCGGGAGGGCCGTCCGGTGTTTCTGGCCCCCCGGACGCCGCTGCGTCGCGCTGACCGGGCCTGGGCATGGCGAAACCGCGCTGCGGCCCGGCCTGGCCACGATCACTCATACAGGCTCGGTCCCGTAGCGCTCGCCGGACGGACGGTCGGCGGCATAGGCGTGCAGCGAGTAGCTGACTCGCCGGTCTGACAGCTCCTGGCGGTCAAGCCGGAACCCGGGCTCGGCTGACGGACGGCTGACGATGAAGCTGAGCGCCGTAGTCTGCCGTCCGAGGCTGGCGTCGTAGGCCGTCACCCGCACGTACTGGCCCGGGCAGGCCTGGCGGCAGGCAGTGATCTCGAGCATCGCGGCCGCAGCGTCGGCTAGCTCGAACATGGGCAGGCCCCACATCTCCCACAGCACGTTGCGCGGATGCGGGTCGTCGGTGAACTCGACCCCGATCGCCCAGCCGCGGTCGACCGCATACTGGATCTGGGCCAGGATCTCCGCATCGGTGAAGTCGGGCAGCGACGAGAAAGTGCCCTGCATGAGGCGCATCCGGTGCTCCTGTCAGATGAGTTCTGGCCGCGGCTCAGGCCGCACGGCTCAGCCGGTCGGCGTGACGACGACGTCCGGGGTATCGGTGGACTCGTAGTTGAAGGTGATGTCGCCCCAGACGTCCAGCGCGACCTGCAGCGGCTGGCAGTGCCGGGCCGCCTCGCGCAGGATGTCCGGTCCGTCGCCGAGAAAGTCCCGGCCCTCGTTGCGCGCCTTGATCATCGCCTCGGCCGCGACCCGGTTCGCCGTCGCCCCGGCCGCGATGCCCATCGGATGGCCGATCGTGCCCCCGCCGAACTGCAGCACGACGTCCTCGCCCAGGTAGTCGAGCAGCTGGTGCATCTGACCGGCGTGGATGCCGCCGGAGGCGACGGGCATCGTGCCGGGCATGGAGCCCCAGTCCTGGTCGAAGTAGATGCCGTTGGCCAGATTGGCCGGCACGAACGACTCGCGCAGCGTGTCGTAGTACCCGCGGGTGTTCGACGGGTCGCCCTCCAGCTTGCCGACTACGGTCCCGGCGTGGATGTGGTCGACGCCGATAAGCCGGCACCACTTGGCGATCACGCGGAAGCTCACGCCGTGCGACTTCTGGCGGGTGTACGTGCCGTGACCGGCCCGGTGCAGGTGCAAGAGCACGCCGTTGCGGCGGGCCCACCGGGACAGCGAGTGCAGCGCGGTGTAGCCGACCGTCAGGTCGGCCATGATGACGACGCTGCCCAGTTCCTTCGCGAAGTCGGCTCGCTCGTACATGTCCTCCATCGTGGCGGCGGTCACGTTGAGGTAGTGACCCTTGATCTCGCCGGTCCGCTGCTGGGCCCGATTGACGGCCTCCATCGTGAACAGGAACCGGTCCCGCCAGCGCATGAACGGCTGGGAGTTGATGTTCTCGTCGTCCTTGGTGAAGTCAAGGCCGCCGCGGAGCGCCTCGTAGACGACCCGGCCGTAATTCCTGGCCGACAGGCCGAGCTTCGGCTTGGTCGTCGCGCCCAGCAATGGCCGGCCGTACTTGTTGAGGTACTCCCGCTCCATGACGATGCCGTGCGGCGGTCCCTGATAGGTCTTGACGTAGTGCAGCGGGATGCGCATGTCCTCCAGCCGCAGGGCCCGCAGCGCCTTGAAGCCGAAGACGTTCCCGATGATCGAGGAGGTCAGGTTCGGAATCGACCCTTCCTCGAACAGGTCGATGTCGTAGGCGATGTACGCGATGTACTCACCCTCGCGGCCGGGCACCGGGTCCACCCGGTAGCACTTGGCCTGGTAGTGGTCGTACGCGGTGAGCCGGTCGGTCCAGACGACGGTCCAGGTCGCGGTCGACGACTCGCCCGCGACCGCCGCGCCCGCCTCCTCCGGCGGAACTCCCGGCTGCGGCGTGATGCGGAAGGCCGCCAGCACGTCGGTGTCCCGTGGCGTGTAGTCGGGCTGCCAGTAGCCCATCTGCGCGTACGGGATGACCCCCGCGCTCCAGCGTTCCTGACCTGACCCCGGCTCCATGGCTCCTCCGTCGGCTGGTGCTTTCGCTCCCGCACTCCACCGTGCCAGCTGGATGTTTCACTGTCTATTGAATGTTCTGCGGTCTTTCATAAGGCGTCGCTTAACAGTTACCCCGGACGCCGGAAGCCTGCGTGGCGCACGGCGTGCTCCACCAGCCGCGCGGCCGGGAGTACGAGCTCAGCGGCGTGCCCGACCAGGTACCAGTCACGGTGCAGTGGGGTGCCCGGCACGCCGACCGCGGCCAACTTGCCCTCGGCCAGCTCGGCGGCCACCCCGTCCCTGGACACGAGCGTGACGCCGAGCCCGACGATGGCCGATTCCCTGATCGCCCCGTTCGAGCCCACCACGAGCGTCGTCGGTGCGATGTCCAGGTCCGCGAGCAGCCCGTACGTCGTCGTCCGGGTGCCCGATCCTGGCTCGCGCAGCAGCCAGGTCTGCCTGGCCAGCCACGACAGCAGGTTCGAGGCGGGCGCCGGTGCACCTGCCGCGAGATCCGGTGCCGCCACGACGACCAGCTCGTGCGGGCGCACGGCGTGGACGGCAACGTCCCAGCCAGGCTCCGGGCTGCCGCCCAGGATGAGATCCACCTGGTGGCGATCGAGCAGGGCATGGACCCGCTCGCGGTTGCCGACTTCCAGCCGCACGCCGGTCTGCGGGAACTGCCGCCGGAACCCGCCCAGGATCGCCGGCGCGACCTGCTCGGCGGCCGTAGTGACGGCGGCGATCCGCAGTTCCCCGCGCTCCGGGTCGGCGGCCGCGGCGGCCGCGAGGCCGGCCTCGTCCAGCAGGCCGAGTACCTGCCGGACGTACCTGGCATAGGCCTCGCCGGCCGCGGTCAGCCGGAGCCCGCGCCCGTCGGGCACCACGAGCGCGACCGCCAGCGATTTCTGCAGGGCGGCCATCGACGCGGAGACGGCCGCCTGGGTCACGACCAGCTCTCCGGCAGCGGCGCGGACCGACCCGTGGTCCGCGACGGCCAGGAAGGTTCGCAGTTGGTTAAGAGTCACCGGCGCTCTCCGAGGTAACAGTTAAAGGTTAGATTATCAATCAGAATCGGCGGCTTCCTTGTCGGCCGCACGTGACCCGACCACGCCGTCATCGCCGCGCCTGCCCTGCTCGCCACGCAGCCCGCGCCACCACCCCCGCCCACCCCCGCCCACCCCCGCCCGCGGGTACGGCTCGGCAGCGGGGAGAATCGCGTCGTGCAGAGCTCCTTCTCAGCCTTGTCCCACCTGGAATGCGGCCGGTGCGGCTCCCGTTACGACGCCACCGTCGTCCAGGGCCTGTGCTCCTGCGGCTCGCCGCTCCTGGCCCGGTATGACCTCGACCGGGTCGCCGCGCTGGTCAGCCGCCGCGAGATCGGCGGCCGCGGGCCGGACCTGTGGCGCTATCACGAGCTGCTGCCGGTCGGCGACCCCGCCCGGATCGTGAGCCTCGGCGAGGGAATGACTCCCCTGCTCGCGATGCCGCGGCTGGGCCGGGCGCTCGGCCTGCCTGCACTGCTGATGAAGGACGAGGGTCTCGTTCCGACCGGCACCTTCAAGGCACGCGGCGCCGCGGTCGGCGTGTCCCGCGCCGCCGAGCTCGGCGTGACCGGGGTGGCCATGCCGACCAACGGCAACGCGGGAGCGGCCTGGGCGGTCTATGCCGCCCGGGCCGGGCTGCGCAGCCTGATCGTGATGCCTGCCGGCGCGCCCGCCATCACCAGGGCCGAGTGCGCCGCGGCCGGCGCCGAGCTGTACCTGGTCGACGGGCTCATCGGCGACGCGGGCCGGCTGGTCGCCGCCGCCCTGCCCGGCCGGCCCGGATTCCAGGACGTCTCCACGCTCAAGGAGCCGTACCGGCTGGAGGGCAAGAAGACGATGGGGCTGGAGATCGCCGAGCAGCTGGGCTGGCGGCTGCCCTCCGTGATCGTCTATCCGACCGGCGGCGGTGTCGGCATCATCGGCATCTACAAGGCGCTGCTCGAGCTGCGCGAGCTCGGCTGGGTCACGGGCGACCTGCCCAGGCTGGTGGCCGTCCAGGCCAGCGGCTGCGCGCCGATCGTCACCGCTTTCGCCGGCGGCGCCCGGCAGAGCGAGCCGTGGCCGGACGCCAGGACGGTAGCGTTCGGCCTCACCGTGCCCAAGGCGCTCGGCGATTTCCTCGTCCTGGATGCGCTGTATGCGACCGGCGGCACGGCCGTCGCCGTCGATGACGAGGAGCTTCTCGCCGACCAGCGCGAGGTCGCCAGGCTCGAGGGATGCTTCATCTGCCCGGAAGGTGCGGCCTGCTTCAGCGCCGTGCGCCGGCTCCGCGAATCCGGCTGGCTGTCGGGCAGCGACGAGGTCGTCGTCCTCAACACCGGGACCGGCCTGAAGTACCCGGACACCGTGCCAGTCGACGTCCCGCTGCTCGCTCCGGCCGACGCACTGCCCTGACCAGGGCCGGCGGCCCGCGCTTCCGCCGCACGCGGGAAGATCTGAGGATGAACGATCCGTACGGCCTCGCGCGCTTCGTAGCCGCTCAGGATGCGGGCGGCACGTACCAGCACGCGGTCGCCGAGCTTCGCGCCGGCCGCAAGACCGGTCACTGGATGTGGTTCGTGTTCCCGCAGATCGCGGGACTGGGGCGAAGTCCCACCTCGCAGTGGTACTCGATTTCCTCGCTGGACGAGGCGCGGGCGTACCTCGATCACCCGGTCCTCGGCCAGCGCCTGCGCGAGTGCGCGCGCATCCTCGCCGAGCTCACCGACCGCGACGCGGAGCGGATCTTCGGTGCCGTCGACGCGCTGAAGCTGCGCTCGTCGATGACGCTGTTCCGGCTGGCCGCCCCGGACGAGGCACTCTTCGGCCAGGTACTCGCCAGCTACTTCGACGGCCTGCCCGACCCGGCGACCGAGCAGCTCACCTGATCGCCTCGGCCGGGCATCGTCTCGTCCGGCACCATGGTGCTATGCCTCGCTGGACCTGCCCTCGGTGCGACCGTGAGTTCGGCCGCGCCAGGCAGTCGCATACCTGCGTCCCCGGCGTGACCGTCGACGCGTCCTTCGCTGGCCGGCCGCCCGCGCAGCGCGCCATCTACGAGCCCGGGCAGCACTCGCGTCGTCCACATCCTGCTGCTGCGCGAGCCCGGGGACGTCGACGATCAGGTGCGCCGCTGGCTGACGGAGGCGTTCATCCACGCCTGCGACTGAGCCGGCCCGGGCGGCACCCGCCCGGGCGGCACCCGCCCGGGCGGCACTCGCCCGGGCGGCACTCGCCCGCGCTGCTACTCGCGCGCGAGCATGGCGACGGCCTCGCGCTCCAGGTCGACGTACGGCTCGCCGCTGACGTCGACGGCCACCCGCTGGATCGTGCCGCCCGTGAACCGATGCGGCGCCGGGCCCGGATAGTCGTCGGTCACCGCCGCTCCGCTGTCCCGGCCGACGCACAGTCCCTCGCCGGCCAGGCTGAAGTTACCCGGCTGGGTCTTGATCCGGCCCTCGCCGACCTTCCGGTCGCCGTGATACAGCGACAGGATGCCGGTCGCGACCCCCGGCGGATCCTCGCCGTCCTTCTCGAACGACGCCGACAGGATGAGGTTCTCACCCGCCGGGACCGGCTCCGACCCGTCCACCTTCTGCTCGGACAGGCCGACGAAGTTGTAGACGTAGTGCAGCCGGCCATCCTTGATGTACAGGCAGTGGCCGCCGAACCTGGCCCCGTGCGCGAACAGCACGCCCTCGGGCCGTCCGTCCGCCGGGATCTCGACCAGCGCGCCGATCGAGTACGACCGGTTGCGGATGTTGACCGCCTGCGCCTCCGGCACTGGAGCCGTGCCGGGGAAGTAGGCGTAGCGGCTGCGCGCCGCCGACAGCTGCGGGCGCGGCGTACTGATGATCTCCAGCGGGGACCGGTCGTCGAGCGGGAACGCCTGGTTGGCACCGGCCTCGGCGAACCACAGGCTGATCAGCTCGCGCAGCTTGCCCGGCTGCTCGGCCGCCAGGTCATGCAGCTCGGCCCGGTCCACCTCGGTGTGGTACAGCTCCCAGGTGTCGTCGTTGAAGTGCCCCCACCCGCTGAGCGTCGGGTGCGTGGTCACGGCCTTCCAGCCCTCGTGCCAGATCCCGCGGGAACCGAGCATCGAGTAGAACTGCGTCATGCGGGCCGACGGCGCCGAGGACATGTCGAAGCTGTACCGCATGCTGACCCCGTCGAACCGGCTCTGGGTGTGCCCCTTGATCGTGGCGGGCGCCGTGACCCCCAGGCAGTCCATGATCGTCGGCACCAGGTCGATCGCGTGGTGATACTGATGCCGCAGCTCGCCCCTGGCGTGCAGGCCGGCCTGCCAGGACATGATGCACGGATCCGCGGTCCCGCCGTTGAACTCGTACCGCTTCCACATCTTGAACGGCGTGTTGAAGGCCATCGCCCAGCCGTTCGGGTAGTGGTTGTAGGTCTTGGTCCCGCCTAGATCGCCGATCAGGGCGAGGTTGACGTCGATGTCGTCGGGGATCCCGTTCGCGAACAGGTTCTCGTTCACCGAGCCGTCGGGCCCGCCCTCGCCGCTCGCCCCGTTGTCCGAGACCAGCACGACCAGCGTGTTCTCCCGCTCGCCACTCTCCTCCAGGTAGTCGAGCAGCCGGCCGATCTGGTGGTCGGTGTGGGCCAGGAAGCCGGCGTACACCTCGGCCATCCGGGCGAACAGCCGCTGCTCCGGCTCGCTAAGCGAGTCCCACGGCCTGGTGTAGTCCAGCGGCGGGAAGGGCTGGCCGTCGGGACCGTGCCGGTCCTGCGGAGTGCCGATCGGGTTCAGCGGCGGCAGTTCCGTGTCGGCCGGGACGATGCCCATCTTCTTCTGGCGGGCCAGCGTCTCCTCGCGCATCGCCTCGTAGCCGGCGTCGAAGCGCCCCTTAACCCTCGCGATCCAGTCCGCCGGGACCTGGTGCGGCGCGTGGCACGCGCCCGGCGCGTAGTAGAGCAGGAACGGCTTGTCGGGCGCGACCACCTTGGCGTCCTCGATGAACTCGAGCGCCCGGTCGGTGATGTCGGCGGTGAAGTGATAGCCGTCCGCCGGCGACTTCGGCTGGTCCACCGGGTGGTTGTCGTAGACCAGGTCCGGATACCACTGGTTGGTCTCGGCGCCCAGGAACCCGTAGAACCGTTCGAACCCCCGCCCGCTCGGCCAGTTCCGGCGGGTCGCGGCCAGGTTCATCTCGTCCGTCGGGCACAGATGCCACTTGCCGACCGCGTAGGTATTCCAGCCCAGGTCACCGAGGATCTCCGGCAGCATGCCGTTCTCCGGCGGGATCGTGCCGCTGGCGTTGGGGAACCCGATCGCGGCCTCGGTGATGCAGGCCATCGAGTTGCGGGTGTGGTTACGGCCGGTCAGCAGGCAGGAGCGGGTGGGCGAGCAGAGCGCGGTGGTGTGCCACTGCGTGTAGCGGACGCCGTCGGCGGCGATCCGGTCGATGTTGGGCGTCTCGATCGGGCCGCCGTAGCAGCCCATGGCCGAGAAGCCCACGTCATCGAGCACGATGTAGACGACGTTGGGCGCGCGCTGCGGCGCCTTGGGCGGCTCGAATGGCGCCCAGTCGGGCACCGAGTCCCGGATGTCGATGTTGACCACGCCGCCGAACTCGTGCTTCGCCATCCCCGGTCTCCCCCCTTGGCCATGCCTGGCTGGCTAGCCGTCCGGGTCTCAACCTCGCAGCCGCGGCTGAGCCCGTCATCGCCCGCCGGGGGTGAGCCGCGACCGGCTACGGCGTCCGGGCACCGTCAATCTGGTCGAAGTCGCCGTAGCCGTTGCTGGTGCCGCCGCCGCCCGACCACTGCCACATCAGCGCGGTGCGCTTGGCGCTGGTCTGACCGCCGAAGAACCGGGCGCAGGTGGATGTGCCCGTCAGGCACCACGCCGACGGGTGATGGGCGAGGCTGGACGTGTCACCGGTGTAGGTCCACTCGTACCAGTCGGGGATCTGGGCCGGGCCGCCCGTGCCGAAGATGGAGGGCCAGATCGCTGGCGAGGAGTAGACGCCCGGCTTGTAGGACGAGTGTGCGGTCAGGTAGCTGGCGAATCCGTCCAGCACTCCCCGGTCGACCGCGGGATCGATGTACGGATGCGCGACCACCCCGCTGCACGGCGAGGTGTAGACGTTGTTCCATCCGTTGTCCTGGGCCGGCGTGTAGGTCGGCGCGTTGCCGGGCAGCTCGACGTCCATCCACACCACGGGGTAATTCTCCGTGCCGTGGATGTCGGCGAGCGCCCGCGCCGCCTGCTGCTGCCCCCAGGAGTTCGCCTCGGCGACCGTCCCGTCGTAGTGCGGGTCGACGCCCGGCCCGGCCATGAACCAGTAGCCGGCGGTGCCGACGCCCTTGTGATACTTGCTGAAGTTGGTCGCCGCCTGGCTGAAGTTCGTGGCCGACCAGACCAGCTGGCCGTGGCAGCCCTGCCAGTGGGCCCAGTTGCCGACCATGCCCACGTACCCGCCGTAGTTGCCGCCGATGACCGGCTCGGTGTACGGGCCGGTCCCGGTGACCGCCATCTGCCTGCTGTCGGTGCCGTACCAGAATCCCGGCGGCGTGTCACCGGCACTGAGCGCGGGCGCGCTGGCGGCCGCGGTCAGCGGCAGCACCACCACCGCCGCGCCGGCCACCGCCAGGAACAGGCGGGACGTTACCGAACCGGGCGCGAGCATGCCGAGCATGTCCGCCACCTCCACCATCGAGCGAGCGGGCTGCCGGTCACTGCCTGCCGGGCAACCCGCTGAACTCGGCAGACTCTCCATTGTCACCGTCCTTGCGGTGCTCGGAGCGGTCCTTCCAGTCTATTCCCCCAAAAGAGGAAAGAAGCTCAGATATAACGCAATCCCACGGGGTCGGTGTCAGGCCGAAGGTGCGCTGGGCGGCGGCGGAGTCCATCACGAAGTCCTCGGCGAACTGGTAGCGGGTCTCGTTCAGCTCGCGCATCAGCGGCGAGAACACCCCGGCCGCCCGGACCACGGCGGACGGGACGGCCCGGACGGGCACCGGCTTCCGGCCCGCGACCCGGGCGAGGTCGCCGACCGCCTCGGCCTGCGTCCGCGGCGGCCCGGACGGCGTGTGCCACGCCCGGCCCCAGGCCCGCGGGTCGCGGCCGGCCACGACCGCCATCGAGACGACATCGCCGGTGTAGCTCCAGGTGTGCGGCTGGTCGGTGCGGCCGAGGACGTAGACCGCCTTGCCGCGCAGCACGCTGCGGACGACCCGGTCGCCCAGCACGCTGCCCGCGCCCGGCCCGACGTAGTCGGAGGCGCGGACCTCGACCGCCCGGACCCGGCCGGCCTCGTGCGCGGCCAGCGCGTCGCGCCACATCCGCGCCCGCACGGTGCCCTTCGGCCCGGTCGCGGCCAGCGGCGTCGCCTCCGTCATCGGGCGCTCGCCGGTGTACCCGTCGCTGCCCTGCGAGGCGCGCGCCGGGCCGTAGCCGTAGAGGTTGGAGATGGTCACGAGCACGGCGCCGGCCCGCTCGGCCGCGCCGAGCAGCGACGCCGCGATCGGCGGCCACAGGTCGGGCCAGCGGTGATAGGGCGGGTTGGCGCAGTTGTAGATCGCCGCGGCGCCCTGGGTCAGCCGCGCGACCGCCGCGGCGTCACCGGCATCGGCGGCCACCAGGTCGGCGGCGATGTCGGCCTGCCCCGACCCTGACCGGGTGATGATCCTGACGCGCTGCCCGCTGGTGGCCAGAGCCCGCGCCACTCCGCTGCCGATCGGGCCTGCACCCACCACGACATGCAGTTCGCCCGCAGTCCTGTTGCCTGTTCCGGTTACGTCCATGTCATCGCTCCACAGTTTTCGTTCCCTGCTCGCATTCGCGAGCACCGCTCTTCATTCAGCATGACGATAGGGCGGCCTGGCGTCAAGAGCACCGCTCTGTTTTGTTTCCTCTGCTCTTGTTTTATGACATGATGCTGGAATGAGTACACGTAGTCCTGCCGCCAGCCCAGTGCCGTCCGTGCCGCGCACCGCCCGGGAGCGCGCCCGGGCCGAGATCACCAGCGAGATCCTCGACGCCGGCCGCCGGCATCTGGCCACCGACGGCGCGGCCGGGCTGAGCCTGCGGGCGATCGCGCGCGAGCTCGGGATGGCGTCGTCGGCCGTCTACCGCTACGTCGCAAGCCGGGACGAGCTGCTGACCAGGCTGATCATCGACGCCTACGACTCGCTGGGCGCGGCGGGCGAGGCCGGGTACGCCGCCGCCGGGCGCGATGATCTCCGCGGCCGGTTCGCCGCCGTCTGCCGCGCGGTCAGGGACTGGGCGCTGGTCAATCCGAATGAGTACGCACTGATCTACGGCTCGCCGGTGCCCGGATACGTCGCGCCGGCCGACACCATCGGGCCGGCCAGCCGGGTGTCGAACCTGCTGGTCCAGATCCTGGCCGATGCCGCCGCGCGGGGCATCGAGGTTCCGGCCGCGGCGCGCGGCGAGCTCAGCCAGCCGGGCCGGGCGGCATTGGCGCCGGTCCTCGGCGTGCTGCCGCCGGGCGTGACCGGGGAGGCGATCCTGGCCGGCCTGATGGTGTGGTCCGGCCTGCTCGGGACCGTGTCGCTCGAGCTGTTCGGCCAGTTCCATAACGTCATCGGCGAGAACCGCGGCGACCGTGACGCCTTCTTCGCCGAGTGCGTCACCCGCTGGGCCGCGCAGGTCGGCGTCGGCTAGGCGAGATGTCCCGGCCTGCCAGACTGCACCCATGGCGACTCCCGGCGATGCCCGCACGACCCTGCTGCGCCGCGGGTTCGCGCTGGAGTACCTGACGCTCGGCTGGAACGCCGTCGGCATCGTCGTGCTCGGCTTCGCGGCGGTCGCCGCCCAGTCGGTCGCGCTGGCCGGGTTCGGGCTCGACTCACTGATCGAGATCGGCGCCTCGACCGTCGTCATCTGGGAGCTGTCGGGTACCGGCGCCGACCGTCAGCGCCGGGCGCTGCGGCTGATCGGCGCCGCGTTCGCGGCGCTCGCCGTCTACCTGGCCGTCCAGTCCACCTGGGCGCTGGCTACCGGGTTCCGGCCGCGGCACTCGACGGCCGGCATCGCCTGGACGGCCGTCACGGCCGCCGTCATGTTTGCCCTCGCGGCCGGCAAGTCCCGCACCGGCCGGGCGCTCGGCAACCCCGTCCTGGCCACCGAGGGCCGGGTCACCCTGGTCGACGGCATCCTGGCCACCGCCGTCCTGGTCGGCCTGCTGCTCAACGCCGTCGCCGGCTGGTGGCAGGCCGACCCCGCGGCCGGCTACGTCCTCGTCTACTACGCCGTCAGGGAGTGCCGCCAGATCTTCACCGCCCCCGCCCCGAGAACCCAAAGCCTGGAACGACAACGCTGAACCCCTGCTGCTGCTCTAGCGACAGCAGGGGTTCAGCGCTGTCGTTCGTCCCTGCCGCCGGAGAGGGCCCGCTGGTCCCCGGGCCGCGCGGTCGTCAAAATCGGTCAGCCGCCGAGCACGTCCCGGGCGATCCGGACGAGCAGGGCCAGCTTGGCTCGCTGCGCTTCGGCGGTGATCGCGTTGCCGGCGGACGAGGTCGCGAACCCGCACTGCGGGCTGACCGCCAGCCGGGCGGTCCCGACCTGCGCGGCCGCCTGCCTGACCCGGTCCGCGATCTCGGCTTCCGGCTCGACCCGGGAGGTCTTCGTCGTGACGAGCCCGAGGACGACGATCTTGTCGTCCGGGACCAGCCCGAGCGCGTCGAAACTGCCGGACCGCTCGTCGTCGTACTCCAGCAGCAGCCGGTCCGCGTGCACTCCGCCGAAGACAGGACCCGCGATGGGCTCGTATCCGCCGGCCACCAGCCAGCGGCTGAGCTGGTTGCCCCGGCACAGGTGGAAGCCGAAGGTCGCGGGACGGCCGGCGTCGATCACGGCGTTGTCGAGCTCGATCCCGTACGAGAGCCAGCGCTGCACGGGCCAGCCGCGCGCCTCGTAGAACGCCCGCCAGGCCGGGTCGATCAGCAGCGGATAGTGCGGGGCGTCCAGCTGGATGTACGAGCAGCCGAGCCGGACGAGCTCTTCGACCTCGTCGCGCATCACCTCGACGACGTCGCTCATGAAGGCGTCCAGGGTCGGGTAGGCGCCGGTGGACCGCTCCGGCGACCAGAGGTTGGCGAACAGCGTCGGGCTGGGCAGCGTGATCTTGACCTGGCGGTCGGTGCAGCCGCGCAGGAACGTGAACTCCTCCGCCGCCAGGTTGCGCCGCTTGCGCAGCGGTGCCGTCACGGCCAGCTCCGCCGGCCGCTCGATGGTGGCATCGCCCACCTCGTCGGAGTGCCACTGGCCCCACAGCCAGGCATCGAGGCTGACGCCGGTGAAGCCGTCGCAGGCAGCCGTCAGCTCGGCCTGAAAGGAATCGCGCCGCATCTCCCCGTCGCCGACGACCGGCAGGCCGAGCCCCTCCTGCAGGGCGACCACCTCTCGCACCGCCCGGTCCTCGGCCGCCTTGAACTCGGCGGGCGTGAGCTCCCCGCTGGCGTACCTGGTCCGGGCGCCAAGCAGGTAGGCCGGGCGCAGCAGGCTTCCCACGTGCTCCACGCGAGCGGTCACCATCATGGTTCCAGCCTGCCATTGCCGGGCCGGTCGTCGCGCACCAGATCGAAGGCGCCGGCGAAGAGGTAGCTGGTTCCCAGGCTCCGGTACGGCCGCCACGGCTCAGCGATTTCCAGCACCTCGTCCTGGGACGGGAGATGGTCGAGGCCGTACGCGGCGCGGACGGCCTTGCGAAGCGCCAGGTCGCCGGGCAGGACGACGTCCTCGCGGTCGAGCGCGATGATCAGCACGCCCTGCGCCGTCCAGGGCCCGATCCCCGGGATCTCGGTCAGCGTGGCGATGATCTCGTCGTCGCCGAGCCGGCCGAGCGCGTCGGCGTCCAGGCGGCCGTCGGTCAGCCGCTCGGCCACGTCGCGCAGGGTGGCGATCTTGCGCCAGGACAGGCCGGCCTGCCGCAGGTCCGCCGCGTCCGCCCGCACCAGGCTGGCCGGGTCTGGCAGCTTGCCGTCGAACAGGTCGCCGATGCGGGCGAGGGTCCGGCGGGTCGCCTGGACCGACAGCTGCTGGCCCGCCACCTGGAAGAACAGCGCGCCGAACAGGTCCATCGGCGGCAGCTCGGCCAGCCAGGCGCGCGGATCGAAGTCGGGCCGCCCGTCGATCAGCCGGGCCAGCACCGGGTCAGCGGCGCGGAGGCTGGCCCGGGCATGCTCGAGCCACTCGTCATGATCAGCCCGCTGCGGCGAGCTCATCCGCCCGCCGAGTGGCGGCGCAGGAACGCCACCGTCCGCTCGTTGAATGCCGCCACGTTCTCGTAGATCGGCGCGTGCGAGCAGTCCTCGAACACGCTCAGCTCGGATCCCGCTATCCCGGTCGTCAGCGCGTCGGCGAAGCGGGTGGACGTGACCTGATCGTGCCGGCCGAACGTGATCAGGGTCGGCGCGCTGATCGCGCCGAGCACCTCCGACGCGTCATGGGCCAGGACCGCCTCGGACTGCCGCAGGAAGGCGTCCACCGGCGGCATCGGGCGGCCGCGGACGAAATCGGCCAGCGAGTCGACGTATTCGGGCCGCGCCGCGTACAGCTCCGGAGTGAGGCACCAGGGCAGGATGCCCTTGATCACCATGTCGGTCACGCTGCCGAGGCCGGTGGCCATGATGCGCCACCCCTCGACCACCGCGCGCAGGTAAGGATCGGTCTTCGGCCACGCGCTGTGCAGCGACAGCGACCGCACCCGGCTTGGATGCTTGGCGGCCAGCCACATGCCGGTCGCCGCGCCCAGCGACAGGCCCGCGACGTGGGCCCGCTCCACGCCCGCGGCCTGCATGAACGCGGCGACGTCGTCGGCCAGCAGCTCGGTCGAGTAGCTGCCCTCCGGCTTGCTGGTCAGCCCGGCGCCGCGCAGGTCGACGGTGAAGCAGGTGAAGTGCCTGGCGTACTCCGCCACCTGGAACGCGTAGCAGGCCTGGTCGGCGGCCAGGTACGGGATCAGGACCAGCGGCTCGCCCTCGCCCTGCGCCTCGTAGTAGATGTCGATGCCATTCGCGTGCACCGTCGGCATGGTCGTGTCCCTCCCGGAGCGCGGGCCGGCTGAAGCGCGGGGCCAGCCGGCACTGATCAGCCAGCTGCCGGCTGATGACTCGATGCTCCCCTTTCGCGCCGGGATCCGCCAGGGGCCAGCGTCAGCTGGCCACGGAGGCGAGCAGCTCGGCCCGGGCCTGGTCCACGGCCGCGAGGATCGCGCCGCGCAGCGCCAGCACCGCCTGCGCACCGACCAGCGACTGGAACGCACCGGTCGCCGGATGCGTGATGTCCTGCGGCAGCGGCACCCCTGGCACGGGCAGGTAGCCGATCTCGCCCGCGGCGCCGCCGACGCCGCGGTGCAGCCTTCCGCCCAGCATCGTCGCCAGCCCGAGCCGGGGACGACCGCATCCTGTCGGTCGCCGCCGGCCGGCCCCTGCTGATCGTGATCCGCGACGCGCACCGCTACCCGGCCGCCCAGTCCGGCACCCGGTCCCTGCTCGCGGCGCGGCCCGACGCGGTCGTGGTCGAGATGGGACTACCCGTATGGCGTCCGCCTGCACAGGCGTATCTCGCTACATTTGGTGCAACACGTGCCAGCAGCCGGGCCGCGGCGGAGATACTTGGCCTGACTGCCGACCTGACACAAGAGGTGAGCGCCCATGGGCCAGATCGTCCTTGACCACGTCACCAAGGTCTATCCGGGCGGCGTGAAGGGGATCGACGACCTGAGCCTGGATATCGCCGACGGCGAGTTCATGGTCCTGGTCGGGCCGTCCGGATGCGGCAAGTCGACCGCGCTGCGATCGATCGCCGGGCTCGAGGAGATCACCTCGGGCACGATCTCGATCGGCGCCCATGTCGTGAACGACCTGCCGCCCAAGGACCGCGACATCGCGATGGTCTTCCAGAACTACGCGCTGTACCCGCACATGACGGTCGAGCAGAACCTGGCGTTCGGGTTGCAGCAGCGCAAGACGCCGAAGGATGACATCCGGCGACGCGTCAGAGAGGTCGCCGGGCTGCTCGGCCTGGACGACTACCTCAAGCGCAAGCCGGCCGCCCTGTCCGGCGGCCAGCGCCAGCGGGTCGCGATGGGGCGGGCGATCGTCCGCGAGCCCAAGGCGTTCCTGATGGACGAGCCGCTGTCGAACCTAGACGCCAAGCTCCGGGTCTCGATGCGGGCGTCGCTGTCTCAGCTGCACGAACGGCTCGGCGTCACCACCGTCTACGTGACGCACGACCAGGTCGAGGCGATGACCCTGGGTCAGCGGGTCTGCGTGATGCGCGACGGCAAGCTCCAGCAGGCCGACAGCCCGCAGGCGCTGTTCAACGCGCCGGTCAATCTCTTCGTGGCCGGGTTCATGGGGTCGCCGGCGATGAACTTCGCCACCGCGCGCCTCGTTCGCGACGACGGTCCCGCGGTGGTGTTCGCCGACCACCGGCTGCCGGTGCCCGACACGCTGCTGGCGGCCCGGCCCGGACTGGCCGACTACTTCGGCCGCGAGGTCATCCTGGGCGTCCGACCGTCGGACTTCGAGGACGGTGACCTCGCCGACGAGTCGTGGCCGCGGATGGGGGCCACCGCCGACGTGACCGAGGCGCTCGGCAGCGAGCTGCACGTCCTGTTCCGGGTCGATGCCCCGCCCGTCCAGCACGCGGCCCTCGGCGACGCCATAGCGGTCGAGGGCGAAGAGGGGGCGCTGCCGCTGACGGCGGGCAAGACCCTGTGGACCGCCCGCGTCGCCGCCCGCAGCAGGATCGCCTCGAGTCACCGGGTCGAGCTGGCCGTAGACACGTCGAACCTGCAATTCTTCGATTTCGACTCTGGCCTGTCGATCGGTCACCCGCACGCTCTCGCCGCCTGACGGGCTGGACCCGGTGAGATCCTGGTCGTCTGTCAGTGGATATCACTGACAGACGACCAGGATCATGACGAACCGGCGATCCTGGCGGCCGCAGGCGACCGCGGCAGTCGCTCGTCCACATCCGCGAGGACGAACGAGCCCGTTATCCACAAGCTGACCGGGCGTCATCGACGGTCCGCCCCGAAGCGGGCCATGCTGCGGTCATGGCTGCCCCGCTGTCGAGGGAGTGTCGCGAGCTGATGGATCAGCAGCGCGGCATCATCGCGCGCTGGCAGATCTCCGCCTGCGCAGCTGACCGGTACGCTGCCGACGGGCTGCTGCGGCAGGGCCGGTGGCAGGCCTTGTACCGCGGGGTCTACGCCACCTACACCGGACGACCGTCGCGAACCGGCCTCTTATGGGCAGGCGTTCGCCGCTGCGGACCTGATGCAGCGCTCAGCCATTTCTCCGCCGCGGAACTAGACCGGATCGCGGACGAGCCGAGCGATGCCATTCACGTCACGATCCCGGAAACGGCGCGGATCAGGTTCTCCCGGACCGAGCTCAGCGGCGGGCTGCCCCGAATCGTCCTGCACCGATCATCACGGATTACCTCGGCCCGCCACCCAGCCAGGACACCGCCCAGAACTCGTGTCGAAGAGACGGTTCTCGACCTGACCGACGTGGCGCGGAGCTTCGACACCGCCTTCTCCTGGCTGAGCACCGCATGTGGTCGCCGCCTCGTCACCGCCGACCAGCTGCGCACCGCGGCCCGGTCCCGGGCCAGGCTGCGCTGGCGCGCCGACCTGCTCGAGGCGCTGGATGACATCGCCGACGGTGTCTCGTCGAATCTGGAACGCCAGTACGTCAGGAACGTCGAGCGGCCGCACGGGCTTCCGACGCCGCGCCGCCAGGCACGCATACGGCGCGGGTCCAGATCCATGTACCTGGACAACGCCTTCGAGGAGTTCGGGGTGAATGTCGAGCTCGACGGCCTGGCCTCGCATCAGGCCGAGACCCGCTGGCAGGACATCCACCGGGACAACTACCTCGCTGGTACCGGGATCATCACCCTGCGCTACAGCTGGGCCGACGTGACGAGGCGGCCTTGTCAGGTGGCCGCGGAGATCGCGCTGGTGCTGCGGAGCCGGGGCTGGACCGGCACCCTCAGTGCCTGTCCGCGGTGCGGCCAAGGAGTCTCATGATCCTGGTCGTTAGTCAGCGGATATCACTGAGAATCGACCAAGTTGCGGCAAGCGGGGGCTGCGGGGGCAGGCCGGGCCGGGGCGCGGGGCCGGGCGGGGCCGCGTGGCGGGGCCGGGCCCCGGGGCGGGGCCGCGGGGGCCGGGCGGGCGGCAGAGCTGGGCGGGGCTACCAGCGGCTCCGGTGGACGACCTCGTCGAAGGGGCGGCGGTCGGGCACGGTGATCGGACTCAGCGGGCGGCGGGCCGGATAGCCGAGCGAGATCAGCAGGTCGCACGTTTTGTCGGCCGGGTAACCGAGCAGCTGGCGAGCCAGGTCCTGATCGCCGACGGCCGAGTGGCAGCTTCCGATGCCGAGGCCGGCCGCGGCCAGCATGATCGACATCGCAGCCTGGCCGAGATCGAACTGAACCCGGCCCGCCCTGGCGTCGCCGGCCGCGGTGATCAGCGCGATGGTCGCGGCGGAACTGGCGATGTGCCGGCCGCCGAACCAGACATCGGCGAGCCGCCGGAGCTCGTCGTCGCCGGTCACGGCGATGAAGTCCCAGGGCTGGCTGTTCTGCGACGACGGAGCCCGGCGGGCGGCCTCGAGTATCTGGTCAAGATCTTCCGCGGAGATCCGCGTCCGCGCATACTGCCGTACGTTGCGCCGGGATCTGATCGCGTCCCAGGCGCTCATGTCGCCGGGGGTCACTACCTGCTCGCCGCCGATCCCATCGTGTAACGCCATCTCCTGATCGCCTCCGCCTGACAAGCCCGCCTCCCGCCTCCCGCCGCGCGCCGCGCGCCGCGGACCGTGCCCTGCGGTCTGCCGCGCTACCGGTCACCCGGGCGCTCGAGCAGGAGCTGATGAACGTCGAGATAGCCGGCCAGGAATCCCGCCTGCGAATAGGCGAGGTACAGGTCCCACATGCGCCGGAATGGCCGGCTGAACCCGAGTATTGCCACCTCGTCTTCCGCGGCGGCAAACTGAGTCCGCCACTGCGACAGCGTTCGGGCGTAATGCTGACCCATCGCCAGATCCGACGTTACCCGCAGTTTCGTGTGTCCCGCTAGTGCATCGGCAATCGCTTGCATTGACGGGATCTGGCCGCCGGGAAAGATGTACTGATGAATCCAGGTCTGACCATTCATGGATGCCATCATCCGGTCGTGCGGCATCGTGATCGCCTGGATGCCCGCCCGTCCGCCGCGGTCAAGCAGCCGGTCGATGGTCCGGAAGTACTCGGGCCAGTAGCTGACCCCCACCGCCTCGATCATCTCGACGCTGACGACAGCGCCGAAACTGCCCTCCGCCTCGCGGTAGTCGCGCAGCTGCACGTCGATCCGGTCGGCCAGCCCGGCAGCGGCCGCCCGCCTGGCCGCGGTCTCCCACTGGGCGCGGGAGATGGTCAGCGACGTGACCCGCGCTCCGCGCCGGGCGGCGCGCAAGGCCAGCTCTCCCCACCCGGTGCCGATTTCCAGCAGCCGGGTGCCTGGGCCGACACCGGTGATGTCGAGCAGCCGGTCTATTTTTCGGCCCTGAGCCTGCTCGAGCGATTCCCCGGCCCCGAATAGCGCGCTGGAATAGGTCAGGGTCGGATCCAGGAATAGCGCGAAGAAGTCATTAGACAAGTCATAATGGCGCTCGATGTTGCGCCGGGCCCCGTCGACGGTCGCATCCTCGGCACGCGGGCGGCGCGGGATGTACCAGCGCCTGAAGGCCCGCAGCGGAGCGGGAACCAGGTCAGGCAGGTGCGCGGCCAGCACGGCGAACAGGCCGGGCAGGTCGTCGCTGTCCCAGTCGCCGGCCATGTAGCTCTCGGCGAAACCGGCCGTCTCGCTGCCGACCCTCGCGAAGAAGGCCTCCGGGTTCCGCAGCCGGATGGCCGGCGCGCCGGGACCGCCCGCTCCGGTCGCGGTGCCGTCGGGCACCTCGATCCTGATCGGCAGCCTGGCGCTCATCCTGGTGATCAGCATCCGCGCGATCGCGGACCTGGCCCCGCCCGGCCGGACGGCCGGGATGATCGGCCCGGCCCCGTTCACCGCGAACGACGGCCGGGGCGACGTAGTTGCTGTTTTCACTGCACTCCCTTCTGGGGTCGGTGAGCTGGCCGCGGCAGCACCGGCACCCCGCGCGCCAGCAACTTGACCGCCTGCCAGCGGATCAGCGCGGTGACCCGCCATGACGCCCACGGAAACCGGAGCGAGTAGCCGAGCAGCCGCCAGGCTGTGACGGGCCGCCTCGTCCCGCGGACTCCGGCCACGAGGGCCGGCTCGCCGTCCAGGTCGAGGGTGACGGCGAGCCTCAGCCGCTCCCCCGGTTCGGGCAGGCGCAGCCGGTAACGGCCGGAAACCGGCAGGAACGGCGAGACGTAGAACTCCTTGTCCGCCTCTGACCGGCCGCGCTGGTCTGGTTGAAGCAGGTAGACGTGCCGCTGGGAGAAGGTGTTGTGCACCTCGGCGAGGACCGCCGCCAGCGCTCCGTCGGCGCGGTAGCACCAGAACACGCTGATCGGGTTGAAGGCGTAGCCGAGCACCCGCGCGCTCGCGAGCATGAGCACCCGGCCGCCGCTCAGGTCGATGTCATGACACCTCAGATAGGCCTCGACATTCGACCTGATCGACGGGGCGGCACGATCGCCGAGGTGATCCTCCACCCGGAAGGCCGCGAGCGGGCGGATGGCCAGCGGCAGGCGCGGCAGATGGTCGAGGTCGGTGAGCCACAGATAGCTGCGGTAGGTGAACGCGCGACGCACCCGGGTCGTTCTGACGTGGGTGATCGCGCACGGGTAGAGCACCGGGCTGACGTCGCTCACCAGGTGACCCCCAGTGACCCGGCCGCGGTCACCGCCGAGCGGCACCCGTCCTCGTGGAAGCCCCAGCCGTGATAGGCGCCGGCATAGGCGAGCATGCCCGAGTTGAGCTCGCCCAGCCGTCGCTGGGCGGCCACCGACTGCCGTGTGTAGAGCGGGTGCTCGTAGCGCATCCTGTCGATCACGCGCGCGGGCCTGACCTGGTCCAGCGTGTTCAGCGTGACGATGTAGCCGACCGGCTCCGTCAGCCGCTGCAGCCGGTTGAGGTAGTAGCTGACGTGCACCGTGTCCGCCGACCCGGCACAGTCAGAGAGCAAGTAGTTCCAGGACGAGCGGACCGCGGGGCTGCGCGGCAGCATCGACTCGTCGGTGTGCAGCGCGACCTCGCTGGCGGAGTAGCTGAAGGCCCCCAGCACCTCGCGCTCGGCCCGGGTCGGCGCGGCCAGCAGTGCGAGCGCCTGATCGGGATGGGTCGCCACGACCGCCGCTTCGAACCAGCCGGCTTCGCCGTTCGCATCGGTCACCTCGACCCCGCCGCCAGCGCGCCGCGCCGAGCGAACGGGAACGCCCCTGCGGACCGAGGTGATCTGCTTGGCGATCTGCTCGACGTAGGTCTTCGAGCCGCCGACGACGTGGCGCCATGACGGCGCCCGGCCCAGAGTCAGCATGCCGTGGTTGTCCAGGAACTCGAACAGGTACCGGGCCGGATAGGCTCGGGCGTCAGCTGGCGAGCACGACCAGACGGCCGCGATGAGCGGCGCCACGAAGTGCCCAGTGAAGTAGCGGTCGTAGCCTCCGGCGGTCAGGAAGTCGCCCAGCGTCAGGGAATCCGGGTCCGGCGACATATTCAGGTCCGGCGATGCATCTGGGTCGGCCCGCCCCGGAGCCGACGGCAGCGATCGGGCGTGCAGCAGCCGTCTGGCCGCACGGTAGAAGCCCGGGACGGCAGCCAGCATCCGCAGGTACTCAGGCCTCGCGAGCTGGCCTGCCCGGGGAACCAGGCCCCTAATCCCCCTGGATCCGGCGTACTCGAGCCCGCAGCCCTGACAGCGGACCGACAAGCTCATCTCGGTCTCCTGTGATTCGACGCCGAGCTCGCTGAACAGCCTGGTCAAAGTGGGGTAGGTCTTGGTGTTGTGGACCAGGAATCCGGTGTCGAGCGGCAGCAGCCTGCCGTCCGGCAGGGGCACCTCGCGGGTGTCGGCATGGCCGCCCAGCCGGGCGTCGGCCTCGTAGAGCGTGACGTCATAACGGCGCTGCAGCAGGTACGCGGCGGTCAGGCCGGACACTCCGGCCCCGACCACGGCCGCGCGCGGACGGCCGGGCCTGGTTCCCGCGCCGTGCCGCGAGCCGGCTGCTGGTTGCATCGTCGTCGTTCCCCCTCGTTACGGCCTGGGTAGTAATTAAAACTAAATTACACTAAGATTCAACGGACAGCCACCCGGCGGGCCGGCGCGCAGGCAGCGACAGCCATCGCAGGCACCCGGCCACCGCGGGCACCCGGCGGGCCGGGCAGCCAGCGGGTCCTGGCAGCCGGCGCCGTCCGCGCCGGGTCCCTACCGCGGAACGGGAGCACACTCATGGCCGTCTTTGAAGCCACCATCGGATCGGATTGGACCGCGGACGACACGTTCAGCTACCTGGCGGTCTTCAGCAACGCCGCGCAATGGGACCCTGGCGTCCTCGAGGCCGAGCAGCTTGATCCGGGCCCGGTCCGGGTCGGCAGCCGGTTCCGGCTCATCGTGCCGTTCCTCGGGCGCAAGCTCCCGCTGGTCTACCGGGTGACCGAGTTCTCGGCCGGGGACCGCCGCATCGTGCTCGACGCGGCCAGCAGGCTGCTGCGCGCTACGGACCGCATCGCCGTCCGGCCGGCGCCGGCGCGCGCCGGCGCGGCGGTCAGCTACCGGGCCGAGGTCACCCTGGCCGGCCCGCTGCGCCTGCTTGACCCGGTCCTGGGCCGCGGCTTCCGGGCCGTCGGCGAGCGCGCGGCGGCGGGGCTCGCCAGCGCGCTGGCGTCCGGTGACGCCCCCGCCAGGACACCATGACCGGCTACGGCGGACTCCGCACGGCGCTGGCCGGCCCGGTCGACCGGGTGCTCGAGGTCAGCGTCGGCGGGAGCTTCTCCCGGCTCGGATTCGAGGCCAGGTCCAGGCTGCTGCCCGAGTACACCGCAGCGCCGGAGCCGCGGCTGGCCGGCCGGACCGCGCTGATCACCGGAGCGACCTCGGGAATCGGGCTCTCGGCGGCGATCGGGCTGGCCCGTCTGGGCGCCAGCGTGCACTTCCTGGCCCGCAGCAAGCAGCGGGCCGAGCGCACCCGCCGCCAGGTCGCCGTCGTGGCCGGCCGGGCCCGGCTACGACCCCGACGGCGTCAGCTACGGGATCGCCGACCTGGACCGACTCTCGTCGGTCAGGGAGTTTGCGGCCGCGTTCGCCGCCGGGCACGACCGGCTCGACGTCCTGATCCACAACGCGGGCGCCATGCATCCGGGCTACCAGCGCGACAGTGCCGGCCTCGAGCTGACCGTGGCGGGCCAGGTGGTCGCCCCGTTCCTGCTGACGTACCAGCTGTTCGGCCTGCTGCGGCAGTCCGCCCCGTCCCGCGTGATCACCGTCTCGTCGGGCGGCATGTACACGCAGGGGCTTGAGGTGTCCAGCCTGCAGCTGACCGCGGCGGACTACCAGGGCGTCACCGCCTACGCGCGGGCCAAGCGAGCCCAGGTCGCACTGAGCGCGCAGTGGGCGAAGCGGGCCGGGGGCACCGGCGTCGCCTTCCATGCCATGCACCCCGGCTGGGTCCGCACCCCGGGGATCGCGCGCTCGTTGCCGACGTTCTCGCGACTGCTGGGCCCGCTGCTGCGGACTCCCGAGCAGGGGGCCGACACGATCGTCTGGCTCGCGTCGGCCGACCCTGACCGGCTCGGTACCGGCCGGTTCTGGCACGACCGGCGGCGCCGGCCGGTCTACCGGATCCCCGGAGCCAGGCCGGAGGCACTGGACGAGGGGCAGCGGCTCTGGGACTGGACCGCCGAGCAGGCCGGCGTCGACGCCAGCCAGCTGCCGATGTCCGAGCCGTCGCGATGACCACGTCGGTCGCGGTGTTCACCCGCGATCTGCGGGTGACGGACAACCCGGCGCTGGCCGCCGCGGCCCGGTCCGCGAACGTCATTCCGCTCTTCGTGCTCGACGACGTCATCCTGCGGCGGCACGAGCCGAACGCCACCAGGCTCGCGTTCCTGCTCGACTCGCTGCGTGACCTCGACGGCCGCCTGCGCGCGCGTGGCGGGCGGCTGATCATCCGGCGCGGGCCGTGGGCCCGGGCCGTGCTCGACCTCGCGGCGCAGGCCGGCGCCGAGCGAATCCACCTGGCGGCCGACGTCTCGGGCTACGCCAGGCGCCGGCTGGCCAGCCTGGAGCAGGCCGCCGGGGCGGCCAGGCGGGAGGTCGTCACGCACCCGGGCGTCCTGATCGCCGGGCCAGCGCCGATCAGCCCGGCGGGCGGCGGCCCCTACCAGGTCTTCACCGCTTACTACCGCCGGTGGCTGGCGGCGCCGCGGCGGCCGGCGGCCGCCGCCCCGGCCAGGATCGCGGTCCCGGCCGGGATCCGTTCCGACCCGATGCCGGAGCTCGCCGACCTGACCGGCCGGCGCCCCGCGGCGGCCGCACCGCCCGGCGGCGAGTCCGCTGGCCTCGGCCGGCTGCAGCGACTGGGCCAGCCAGCACCTGGCGGGCTACGCCGGCGCCCGCGACGACCTGGCCGCCGATGCCACCTCCAGGCTCTCGCCCTACCTGCACCTGGGCTGCGTGTCCCCGCTCGCGGTGGCCAGCGAGCTCGGCTCGCTGCCGGGCGGCGAGCCATTCGTCCGGCAGCTGGCCTGGCGCGACTTCTTCAGCCAGCTGCTCGCCGCCCGGCCCGGTGCCGCGCACCATGACTTCCGGGCCGGAGTCCGCCGCTGGCAGGACGACCAGGACGGCCTCGCCGCCTGGCAGGCGGGTCAGACTGGCTACCCGGTCGTGGACGCCGCCATGCGCCAGCTGGCCTGCGAGGGGTTCATGCACAACCGGGCCAGGATGATCGCCGCCTCGTTCCTGACCAAGGACCTGGCCGTCGACTGGCGGGCCGGCGCCGCCCACTTCATGGCGCTCCTGGCCGACGCCGACGTGGCCTGCAACCAGCTGAACTGGCAGTGGATCGCCGGCACCGGCACCGACTCGCAGCGGCACCGGATCTTCAACCCCACCCGGCAGGGCGGCCGGTTCGACCCGCGCGGCGAGTACATCCGCCGGTACGTGCCCGAGCTGGACGGGCTCAGCGCTGACCAGATCCACGATCCCGCCCCGGACCTCCGCGCCGCGCGGCGCTACCCGCTGCCGATCGTCGACCACCACGCGGCCGCCGTCGCCTGGCGCTCCCTTGGCCAGCGCCCGCCGATGGCCTAGAGTTGGGGTCATGCATCGTTTCTCGTGCGTGACCTGGTGGCCGTCCTAGGACGGCCGATGAAGCATGCACCACGAGGGCCGTCCGGCTGGACGGCCCATTTTTTATTCTCAACGGGTCGCTCGGCCTGACTGTCCTTGGCAGACAGAAAAGGAGCCACCCGTGAGTCACACCAGCACCGCCATCAGCCCCGCCGCCGGCCAGGCGGATCCAGCCGGATCCGCCTCGCTGCGGGCGGCCCAGCGCAGGAGCGCCGAACTCGAGGCACTCATCGCCGCCGACCCGGCGCGATTCAGGATCCTGACCGGCGACCGGCCGACCGGCCCGCTGCATCTCGGCCACTATTTCGGCACGCTCGCGGGCCGGGTCCGGCTGCAGCAAGCCGGCGCCGCCCTGTTCGTGCTGGTCGCCGACTACCAGGTGCTCACCGACCGCGATGTCGCCGACCGGCTCGGCGAGCGGACTGACGGCCTAGTCGCGGACTACCTGGCCGCCGGAATCGAACCGGCCACGGCGACCATCTTCGCGCACAGCGCCGTCCCCGCCCTCAATCAGCTCATGCTGCCGTTCCTGTCCCTGGTCTCGGTGACCGAGCTGGGCCGGAACCCGACCGTCAAGGAAGAGATCGCGCTGTCCAGGCAGCGCGCGGTGAGCGGCCTGATGTTCACCTATCCGGTCCACCAGGCGGCGGACATCCTGTTCTGCAAGGCCAACCTGGTGCCGGTCGGCAAGGACCAGTTGCCGCATCTTCAGGTCGCCCGGACGATCGCCCGGCGCTTCAACGAACGGTACGCCGGAGGCTCTGCGTTCTTCCCGATCCCAGATCCGCTGCTGTCCGCGGCCCCGAACCTGCTCGGCACCGACGGCACGAAGATGAGCAAGAGCCGCGGGAACTCGATCGCGCTGTCCGCGACGGCCGACGAGACGGCGAGGCTGATCCGGGGAGCCAGGACCGACGCGCGGCGGGACATCACCTTCTCCCCTGACGTCCGGCCCGAGGTGTCCAGCCTGGTGCTGCTGGCCGCGCTGTGCCAGGACCGGGCGCCGGATGAGGTGGCGGCGGAGATCGGCGCGGGCGGGTCGGCCGAGCTGAAGCGCGTCGTGACCGAGTCGGTCAACGAGTTCCTGCGCCCGATCAGGCAGCGCCGGGCGGATCTCGCGGCCGATCCTGGCTACCTGCGCGCCGTGCTGCGGGACGGCAACGCCAGGGCGGCCGCCGTCGCGTCCCGCACGCTGACCGAGGTGCACGCGCTCATGGGCACCGGGCACGGTTCGGCGTAAAAGACGTACGCTCTGACTAATGACGCAGGCCGCGTCAGCGAACTGGCCAGCCAGGGCCGGGAGCCGCCGTGCAGATTGACATCCGACCGGTCGCCCGGCTGCGCGGCCCGAGCCCGCTCGATGTGACGGCCGCGCTCGGGCCGGTCTTCGAGGCGCTGAGCTCCACGGACGTGGACCTGACCCGGCTCAGGGTCGTCTGCGACTGGATCCAGTACCGCAGCAGCTTCGCCGAGCCCGTCCGGTGCCGGCCGGTGCTCGCCGACCGGCCCGCCGACGACCGCCAGCACGAGCCGCCCGGCGATCCTGGCGCGGCCCCTATCCGGCCGGCCCCGGTTCCGCTCAGCGGCCTGGAGCTGGCTATCGACCTGCGCCGCTGCGGCCAGATCGACCTGGCCACCAGCGTCAAGCAGGCACTGGCCGAGCACCGCGATCTCAGCCAGCCCGGTGACCTGAGCGCCGCCGGGCGGATGTTCCTCGAGCCGTGGACGCCGGCCAGCAGAAGCTGCATCTGGCGGTTCAACGCCCTGTACTGGCAGGCGCTGGCCAGCTGGGAGCAGGTTACCGGCCGCGAGTACGAGCAGGCGCTGCCCGGCGGGCAGAGCGACGCCCGCAACGCCGAGACGGTCAGGGAGCTGATCGGGGAGCTGCTGGCGGTGTGGGACTCACTCGACGCCAGGCAGGCGCTGCCCGACCAGCTCTACATCGTCGAGCTCGGCGTCGGGAACGGCGGGCAGGCGCGCACCTGGCTGGACACCTTCGCCGAGCTCGACCGCCGGCACGGCCGTGACTACTACCGCCGCCTGCATTACCTGATGGGCGACTACTCCGCGCACGTGCTCGACCGGGCCTGGCAGCAGGTCGCACACCATGGCGATCACGTCAGCGCCCTGGTGCTCGACGCCAGCCGCCCGCAGCGCACGCTCGGATTCCTGCGCGGCAAGGCGTTCTGCGTCTACATCTCCAACGTCTACGACAACCTGCCCACCGACGAGCTGGCCAGCATCGCCGGGCGGTCGTACCTGGTCGAGGTCCGCGCGTACCTGCGCGATGACGATGCGACCAGGATCGCGCGCGGGCTGCGCATCCCCAAGTCGAAGCTGAGTACCCTGATCGACCGGCTGCTCAGGCTCGGTCCTGACCTCTTGGCCGAGACGGCCCCCGACCAGTTCGCCGATGTCACGCGAGCGGTGGCGCTGTGGCGCGATGTCTGGGCGGCCCTGTACCTGCAGGAGCGTTACGCCCCGCTGGACGGCCTGGATACCTACCAGGTGGCGCCCTCGGTGACCGGCGAGGTGCTGCGCCCCTTGCTCGAGGGCGCCGGGGAGATCAGGATGCAGGTCAGCAACGGCGCCCTGGCCAGCTTCATCCAGACCCTGCCGCTGCTGCATCCATTCGGCAGGCTGGCCTGCCACGACCTGTTCCTGACTCATCCCGCCGCCTACCACTCCGGGTTCTACGGTCCCGGCAAGTACGACGGCTCGGTCGTCAACTGGGTGAACGGCCCGCTGCTCCAGCTGGCCGGAAACCGGCGCGGCTTCGACGTGCAGATCACGCCCTTCAGCGGGCGCCCCGAGGCGAACGTCAGGACGCTCGTCGCCCAGGTGCGGGACTGAGCCCATGCTGCTGCCCACGACGGTCGTCGGCTCATACTCGGTACCCGAATGGCTGGAGCGGCTGAAGACCGACTTCTACCAGCGCCGGATCAGCGCCCAGCACCTGCAGGAGATTCATGATGTCGCCATCAAGGCGGCCCTGAAGGACCAGGAGCTGGCCGGCCTGGACATCGTCTCCGATGGTGAGCTGCGGCGCGACAACGACATCGACTACCTGCTGGCCCGCATTCCCGGGGTGGACATCCCGCACCGGGCCAAGACCGACTACTACGACTATTACGACGCGCAGGTGACCAGGCCGCTGCCCGAGCCGGGAACGATCGCGCCGGGTCTGGCCGCCGACTTCGCCTTCACCAGGGCGCACACCGGCAAGCCGGTCAAGTTCTCCTTCACCGGGCCGTTCTCGCTGTCGCGGCGGATTCGCGACCTGGCCTATGCCGATCCGGCCGACCTGGTGCGGGCGCTGGCCCGGTGGCTGAACAGCCAGGCGGCCGAGCTGGCCGACGCTGGCGCTGAGCTGCTCCAGATCGACGAGCCGTTCCTGGCCGGCTACCCCGAGGCCGTCGAGCTGGCGGTGGAGGCCGTGAACACCGTCACCGCCGGAGTCAGGGCGACGTGGGCACTGCACGTGTGCTACGGGAATCGCTATGCGCGGCCGCTGTGGGAGGGGCACTACGACTTCCTCTTCCCGGCCGTCCTGTCCGCGCGCGTCGATCAGCTGGTGCTCGAGTTCGCCCGCAAGGGCCCGGACGACCTGCGCCTGTTCAGCCAGTACCCGTGGGATCGCGGCGTCGGTCTCGGCGTGATCGACGTGAAGAGCGCCGACGTGGAGAGTCCTGACCTCGTCGCGTCGCGGATTCGCCGGGCGCTGGAGTTCGTCCCGGCGGATCAGCTCACGATCAACCCGGACTGCGGGCTGCGTCACCTGCCCGGCGAAGTCGCACGGGACAAGCTCCGGGTCCTGGTCGCCGGCACCCACCAGGTGCGGCAGGAACTCGCGCCGTAGCAGGTCTGCTACCTGCAGCGATTACGCTTGGTAATCGTCTCGTACGGAGGGTAGGTACTACCTGCACGGGGGCGGTGACGGGGAGGCGCGCTGGACGTGACCGATCATGCTGGCGCACGAGATCAGGGCGGGTGCTGCGCCGCTGCCGCGCTCTCCGGCGCCGCGGGATGACCAGATTCGCCTTCCGGCTGTATATCGCCGGCCAGACCGAGCGGTCCGTCGCGGCCGTTGCGAACATGCGGATGCTGTGCGAGTCCTTCGTACCCGGCGGATACGAGCTGGAGGTCGTCGACGCCGCCGAGCACCCGGACCTGGCCGAGGAGCAGCGGATCCTGGTCACGCCCACCGTCCTACGGCTCGCCCCGTCACCTCAGCGGCGCGTGATCGGCGACCTGTCCGACCACCGGCGCGCGGCCCGGGCCCTCGGCCTGCCCGCAGGCCCCGGCCGACCTGCGGGCCCCGGCCTGCCCGCGGGCCCCGGGCTGCCCGCGGGCCCCGGCCGGGCCGATGGCGCGCCGCCTGGAGATCTCGATGACTGACGTCGGCCCGATTGCGCGGCTCCGCACCGGAATCAGCGGCTTCGACCAGGTGGCCCTAGGCGGACTGCCCGCGGGCCGGTCGACGTTCGTCGGCGGCACGACGGGCAGCGGCAAGACCTTGTTCGCCGTCGAGTTCCTGGCCCGCGGGATACTCCAGTTCGACGAGCCCGGGGTCTTCGTCACGTTCGAGGAGACCGCTCAGGACATCCGCCGCAACCACGCCTCGCTCGGCTTCCCCATCGAACAGTGGGAGCAGGCCGGTCAATGGACATTTATCGACGCGTCGCACCACCTGGACGAGGAAGCGCTCGCGGTCGGTGCGTACGACTTCGGCGCGCTGGTCGCGCGGATCGAGCACGCGGTCCGCGGGATCGGCGCCCGGCGCGTGTCGCTCGACTCGCTCAGCGCGGTCTTCACCAGGTTCGCCGACGGCGGCCTCGTCCGGCACGAGATGCACAGGATCGGCCGGGCGCTGACCTCACTGGGAGTGACCTCGGTCGTCACGGCGGAGCGGACCCACGAGCACAACGGCGTCTCCAACTACGGGGTCGAGGAGTTCGTGCTCGACAACGTGATCATCTTGCGCAATGTCCTGGCCAGGGAACAGCGGCGCCGGACCATCGAGATCGTCAAGTTCCGGGGCGCTGCGCACCGGACCGGGGAATGGCTCTTCTCCGTCGACCCGATCGACGGGCTCGTCATCATCCCGCTCGCCTTCCTCGACTACCCGTCTGTTCCTGCCTCGCAGGTCCGGGTGACCTCGGGCAACGCCGACCTGGACGGGATGTGCGGCGGCGGCTTCTACCAGGACGCGATCGTCCTGCTGACCGGGCCGAGCGGCGCGGGAAAGACGCTGACCGCCCTGAAGTTCATCGCGGCCGGCCTGGCCGAGGGCCAGCCCTGCCTCTCGTTCACCTTCGACGAGGGCCGGGAGCAGCTGCGGCGCAGCGCCGCCGGCTGGGGCATCGACTTGCCCGCGGCTGAGCAGGCCGGCCTGCTCAGCGCGGTGTGCGACTACCCCGAGGTCGCCTCGGTCGAAGATCACTTCCTGCGGATCAGGCGCGCCGTCGAGGACGTCGCCCCGAGCCGGCTCGTCATCGATACCCTGTCCGCGCTGGAGCGCATCGCCTCGCCCCGGGCGCTGCTCGATTTCGTGATCGCCCTGGTCGCCGTGGCCCGCCAGCGCGGGATCACGACGTTGCTGACGGCCATGCCCGCCGTCCAGCCTGCGCCGCACGTCAGGCCACTGGTCGCGGGCGAGCTGGCCAGCCTGACCGACATCGCGATCACGCTCTCCTACTACGAGCAGGCCGGCCAGATCCAGCGCGCGATCGCGGTCCTTCAGACGCGCGGCTCCGCGCACGATCCGCGGGTGCGCCAGGCGACGCTCAGCGGGGACGGAATGCACATCGGAGAGCCGATCCGTGGTCTTGCCAGCCTGCTGCCCGGCGCGGCCGCACTGACGACCCCCGGTCAGCCGCCCGGGCCGGCAGGATCGCTGGGGCCGCGGCACGATGGCTGACCGCGCTGCCCGGCAGGGAAACGAACGGCAGGCCGCCGCTGGCCGCCCTGGCTCAGGCCTTTCTGACGACCTCAGCGCTCTGATCGTCGCCGCCTCGGCCGACGGAATAGTCGCCGTAGACGACCAGGGAATCATCAGGCTGGCCAACCGGGCCGCGCAAAGACTGCTCGCCCGGCCGGCCAGGGACCTGATCGGGAGCCCGTTCGGCTTCCCGGTCGTCGCGGGCCGGTCGGCCGAGGTCGAGCTCAGGCTGCCGGGCGGCGGCGAGCGCGTGGTCGAGATGCGGACCACCAGTACGAAGCTGGACGGCGAGCACCTGCAGATCGTGGCCCTGCGCGACGTGACCTTCCGCAAGCACGCCGAGCGCGACCTCGAGACGGCGCTGGAGCAGCGGAACGCGGTGATTGCCGTGGCCGCGCATGAACTGCACAGCCCGCTGGCGGCGATCGGTGTCCTGGCGCACGTGCTGGCCGACCAGCAGACCGCGCCAGCCACGATGCCGCCGGCCGACGTCGCCCACATCATCGACCGGATCATCGGCCTGACCAGCCGGCTCCAGCTGCTCGTCGACCGGCTGCTGACCGCGGCGCGGATCGACGCGGTAGGCGTCCGCCCCGTGCCCGAGCCGGTACCGGTGCTCGAGGTGATCATGGAGCAGGTCGCGCGCATCGAGCCGAAGCCTGAAGACGTCCGCGTGTCCTGCCGACCAGGCCTGACCGCGCTCGCTGACCGGCACGAGCTCTCGATCATGCTCGCCAACTACCTGGACAACGCCCTGGCCTACGCCAGCCCGCCGATCGAGGTGCGGGCCGCCGAACGGCACGGCCGGGTGGAGCTGCGGGTCATCGACCACGGACCGGGAGTGACTTCGTCCTTTGCCCCCGAGCTGTTCGAGCGGTTCACTCGTGCCCCGGCGACCGGGCAGAAAGCGGAAGGAACCGGACTCGGGCTGTGGATCGTCCGCACATTCGCCCACGCGAACGGCGGCGCTGCCTGGTACGAGCCGGGCGACGGCGAGGGCTCAGCCTTCTGCCTCGACCTGCCGCTGGCCCGGGTTCCGGCCGCAAGGCGGCACTGAGGTCTCGCCAGCCGCCAGCCGCCGGCCCGGTATCGACCGCCCGTCCGGCGCGGGCATCCGCCCGGCTGGGTATAGGTGCTAGTAGAGCGGCGGCAGGGGGCGGCAGATGACGGCAGTCCTGGTAGTGGAGGACCAGCAGGCGCTCGCGTCCGCCCTCGAGGTCGCCATCGGCGCCCAGCCTGACCTGGAGTGCCTCGGATCGGCCGGAACCGTCGGCGACGCGCTCGACCAGATAGCCCGGCATATCCCCGATGTCGTGCTGATGGACATCGAGCTGCTCGGCGGCGACGGCATCGAGTGCACCAGGCGGATCACGGCGGCGTACCCCGAGGTCAGCGTGCTCATCCTGACGGCGGACGCCTCCGCGGGCAGACTGGCCGAGGCGGCCGCCGCCGGCGCCACCGGCTTTCTCACCAAGAGCAGCTCGTTCGCCGACATCCTGGACGCGATCAGGAATCCGGGCGGCGGCAAGATGGTGATCGAGGGCACGACGCTGCGGGCGCTCATCGACGAGCTGCGCGACGCCGAGCCCCGGCCCGGCGGACCGGCGCTGGTACCTGGGCAGGCCAGCCACGAGCAGGACTGGGCCAGGCTGACGGCCAGGGAACAGGAGGTGCTGGCGCTGATGGGCGAGGGGCTCGATCCCAGGGCGATCTCCGAGCGCCTCGTCGTGAGCCTGCACACGGCGCGCGGCCACGTCAAGAACGTCATGATGAAGCTCGGCACGCACAGTCAGCTGGAAGCGGTCGTGGTGGCGACCAGATCCGGCCTCCTGCCGCACGATGGTTCGGCATCCGCACGCTTATGCCCTCTGGCACACCATATGGGGGGTGCGGTCGGACCATCTGAGGGTCGCGGCCTGCGCCGGACCGGCCATAGCGTTGGAAGAGTGTGCGACGCAGACTCGCACACGCGTTTCCTCGCGAGCCGTGCGGGACACCGGGCACGGGGACCCGAAAGTTCCCGGTGAGCGGGGGAACAGCCGGTCAGGTGGGTCAGGAAGCGCCGCGTGCGAGCCTCCACGCTGATGGATCGCTAGCGGGCAGCGTTCGGGTGCTACGGGGGTACGCCCGAACCTTGGCCTACCTGATCGGCGTCTCAGGACCTCTGCGGGCGGCCAGGTCGTCCAGCTCGGCCTGCAGCAGCCCGGCCAGCGCGTCCAGATCGGGGTGGCGGTCAGGGTCGGCCACCACGACGACCACGAGGGTGCCGGCGTAGGACATCACCCCGAAGCTCAGCGTGACGTTTCCGGCGATGTCGGTGATCGGGATGACATCAGCGATCACGGCGCCGGCGAACCTGAACTGATCAGCGGGTCCGCGCAGGTTCGTGACGAAGACGCTGACCAGCCGCTGGCGGTTGATCAGCCAGCCCAGCAGGCCCAGGGCCGCGAGCGTGCGGAACGCGGGCCGGAGCAGGCCAGCCGACGCGGCCCGGTTCGCCGTCTTGCGTGCCCTGGTGGTGGCCGCGATCTGGGCGATCTGATCGCTCAGATCGCCGTGCGCGGGCAGCCGCACCGGCATGACGCCGATCTGGTTGCCGAGCTGAGTCGCGGTGGTCGCTGGCCGGCCGGTCACCATCACCGACGCGACGAGATCACCCGCCCGCTCCCCCCGGCTGGCGAGCAGCGCGGCCAGCGCGCGCGCCACGGCCGCCAGCACGACGTCATTGACCGTCGCCTCGTGCGAGTGAGCGCAGGCCACGACCTGGTCGAGTTTGGTCCGCGTGACGAGGATGTGCCTGGCCGGCCCGGTCGCCGCGTTCAGCGTCGTCCTGGCCGGCCGGGCCAGGCCCGCCGGCTTGAGCTCGGCCAGGGCCGGCCGCACCCGGCCGAGCACGGCGGCCGGGTGCGCCAGCGCCTTCAGCCGGGACCCGAGCGCGTCCTCGGCGAGCTGCCGGCGGGACGGGGCGGCCGGGGGAACGGGGCTGGCGCGGGCAACGGGACGGACGCCGCGCCGGGAGCGCCGTCGACCAGGCTCGCCAGCACCGCGAGGCCTCCGATTCCGTCGGCCAGCACGTGGTGGAAGATCACGATGATCGCCACCCGCCCGCTGGCCAGGCCGGTCAGGAAGGTCGCCGACCACAGCGGGCGTGACCAGGGCAGCGGCTGTGTCGCGGTCGCGGTCACCCGCTCGAGCAGGGCAGCTTCGTCCCCGGGCGGCTGGCATGGCACCGACCGCACGTGGGCCTCGATGTCGAACGCCTGATCGTCAACCCAGAACGGGCGCCCGCAGCCGAGCGGTGCCCGGACGAGCCGCTGCCTGAGCCGCGGCACCGCCGTTATCCGCGCCGCCAAAGTGGCCTTCGCGGCAGCCACGTCGAAGTCAGGGCCTGCGTCCAGCACCAGGACAGCGCCGGCCTGCATCGGTGCCGGGCCGACATCGCTGGCCAGCAGCATCAGGTCATCCGGGCTGGCCCGCTCGATCAGCGCCTGGCCGTCAGGCACCCGGCCCCCGCCTGCGGGCAGCTGCGCTCGAACGGTGCAGGCGCGTCATTCGTCAGCGTCCAGCACCTTGCGCGGATGGCTACCGTCGACGTAGCCGACAAACGGCGGGTAGATGTTGTAGCCGAGGAGTTCCTGGAGCCGGGGCTCGAGCTGCCGGACGGTGCTCCGGGGAACTGCCAGGCAGTGGTTCTCCTGCGGTCGCAGCCACGCCGCGGCGTACTCGAGGATCACGCCGAGCCGCGGCCGGCTGGTCCGGTTGGCGCCGCCGCCGTGCCACAGGCTGCCGAGGTAGAACATCGCCGAGCCGGGCGACATGGCGGCGACGCTGACCGGGTCCGCACTGGCCGGCCGCCGGCCAGGCTCCCACTGGTGACTGCCCGCGATGAACCTGGTGGCCCCGTTCTCCTCGGTGAACTCGTCCAGCGGCCACATGGTGTTGACCACGACGGGAGGATGCGGCAGCGGGATCGGATAGATCATGTCGTCGGTGTGCAGTACCTGGGCTTTCTCACCCGGCCCGATCCTGATGCCGACCGGGGCGCTGAGCTGGTAGTGCCCTAGCACCTGGTCGAGGACCTCGAGCAGCAGCGGGTGGGTCGCGGCCCGGTCGAACGTCCGCGTCTTGGCGAACAGAGCATAGATCCGCTGCGTCGAGAATCCCTCGAATGCGTTGCGGCCAGTCCTGGTCGCCTCGAGCACCCGGCCCAGGTCTGCTCGCGCGGCCTGGACATCCGCGCCGGACATCATGGCGTCTACAACGACGTAGCCGTCGTCGGCCAGGCGGCGCGCGACCTCGGGACCGGTAGCGTCCGCGGCGTGCAGCAGTCCCGTCACCGGGGCCTGCCCGTGCCCCTGATCGCGCCCTGGGACCGCCACGAGAGCAGCGACCAGCGCGACATCCCGGACAGCACCGAGGCGAAGCTCAGCGCGGAGCCGACCGAGAGGACCGAGGCGAACGAGCCGGCCGAGCCGATGGACAGGATCGAGCCGCTGGACCCGATCGACAGGATCGAGCCGCTCGACCCGATGGACAGGATCGAGCCGCTTGATCCGATGCTCAGCAGGGAGTCCGAGGCGGCGGGCGAGCCGGAGGAACTGTCGTCAGAGCGCATGCGGGCATTCTCGCAGCGTCGCCCGGCCGGCACCAGCAGGTGCAGTCGTCGGCCGCGGCGCGGGACGGAACGGGACGGGCGGCTAGGCGCGTGCGACCGCCGGCTGATCGCGGCCGGCTAGCTCGGCCCCGGCAGCGGCCGGCAGCACGAGCGCGCACCGCTGATCCGGGCCATGCCGGATCGTGATCTCGACCGGGACGAGACCGGTGGCCGTCGCCACGGGCTCGCCGGTGCCGGTGTTGCGCAGGAAGCGCGGGTGAGCACCGCCTGACAGCTGCAGCCGCACCCGGTGACCGGCGGCGAAACGGTAAGCCGTCGCGCTCATCGGTACCGTGACGGCGGACCAGTCCCGAGACGGGGCCTCCGGGCCTTCCGGGCCCGAGGGGCCCGCCAGGCCCTGGTCCGCGCCGATCCCGTGCCGGACCAGGCCGTCGCAGATGTTCCGCGAGATGCCGCGCGGGTCGACATCGCACAGCCGCGCGAAGACGTCGAAGTGCGGGCTGCTGCCGCGCACCTCGAGCGTTGCCCTGACCGGGCCGATGACCTCCAGGTCAGCGGCCAGCGGCGGGCTGGTGAAGACCAGCACGTCGGCACGCGCCTCCAGCGCGTTGTTGCTCCTGGCGCCCGCGTTACGCGCATTGAGCACCGGCCCGCCGACCGACGGAGTGGGATCGGCCGGGTCGTAGCGTAGCGACGACTCCGATGGCCCCGCCGGAGCCGCGGTACTGAGCGTCCCGTCCGCGCTGGCATACCAGGCCTGGGCCTCGGCGGCAGGCGGTGGCCAGTCAGGCAGGTCGCGCCACTGCGCACTCCCCGCGATCTGCACGCGCACGGCGTGGTCAGGATCGCGGGCGGGCTCGTCGGACAGGTGCGCCCGCAGCCAGCCGAGGGCGTCAGCGAAGACGACCGGCCAGCCCTTGTCGAAGGACGACGTATGCGACCACGGCCCGACGAGCAGCCGCACCTGGCGCCCGGCCTCGCGGAGCCGTCCGTACAGCGCCAGGGTCTGGTCCAGGCAGACGTCATCCCAGCCGGTGACCAGGCTGACCGGGACAGTGCCCGCTCCGAGTCCGGCTGTCAGGCCGTCCCAGAAAGGCTCCGCCTGGTCAGGATGGGCCAGCCACTGCTCGAACCACTCGACCCGGTGGCCGAATGCCGCCGGGTAGGCCTCGATGACGGGCAGCGCCCGGCTGATCGGGCGGGCATGGCGCAGCAGCCGCAGCATCGCCAGGAAGAGCCGGCCGAATCCGTGCCCCATGGACAGCATGGCGGCGGCGCCGGTCAGCGCGTCCTCCAGGGCGAGGGCCCCGCCCCGGTACAGGAACGAGTACACGTCGGCCATGCTGTTCTGGGCGACCATGGCGCGCAGCTCGGGCGGCGGGTCGGCCGCCAGCGCCCACTGGACGTAACCGAGGTAGCTCGGGCCGATGGTCCCGAGCGCTCCGTTGAACCAGTCCTGCTCGCGCAGCCAGGCCACGGCGGCCCGTCCGTCCGCCGCCTCGTTCCGCATCGGCTCGAACTCGCCGCCCGAGCCGCCGGTTCCGCGGCAGCTCTGGATCATGACGTGGAAGCCCTGCCGGGCGAACTGGGCGCCGAACAGCTGGTCCCACGGGAAGCCGCGGCCGTAAGGAGTGCGGACGAGCAGCGTCGGCTGCGGACCCGGGAGCAGCGGGATGTAGTGATCGGCGATCAGCACTATCCCGCCGGGGGCCGGTACCTCCAGTCCCGACTCGACCGCGACCTCGCAGAGCGGCTCCGGCATGCCCCGTGCGCCGAGCCGTACCATCGCCCGGACCCTGAGCGGCAGCTTGTGCGCCGGCCTGAATGCCGCTGACCTTGCCATGTCCTCAGCTCCGTCTATTTCGCATACATCGTTCGCGAATGAGCGTACCCCATTCGGGTACAGTGATCGCGAACGACGTCCGGTCCGGACGGGGACTGCGAGGGGCAATGACAGCGGCGAGGTCTGATCGGCCCATCTGGATGCGCCCGGAACGGGCCGCGGTAGGCCGGCTCAGCGCAGCCGGGCCGAGATCACCGCGACCGCGGCCGCGATCGCGGACGCCGAAGGCCTGCCGGCGGTGTCCATGCGGCGGGTGGCCTCGGCGCTCGGGACGGGCGCGGCGTCGCTCTACCGGTACGTCGAGACTCGCGAGGACCTGCTTGACCTGATGGCGGACTCGGCCGGCGCGGAGCAGCCGCTCGCGGCTCCGAGCGGCGACTGGCTCGCTGACCTCATCGCGGTCGGCGAGCGGACTCGCGCGATCATGCGGCGCCATCGGTGGCTGGCCGGCCTGATCATGACGCGCCCCCTGCTCGGCCCGAACGGCGTGGCGGCGATCGAGCATGTCCTGGAGATACTGGCGGACCACCCGGCGGACGTGTCGGCCAAGCTGGAGGCATTCGCGATGCTCACTTCCGTCACCGCCGCCTTCGTCCAGCTCGAGGTCGCGGGCGGCCGGGCCATTCAGCAGCGCAATTCCGCCTACCTGATCTACGCGGTGACCTCGGGTGCGCACCCGCGCCTCGGCGAGCTGCTCGCTGGGGCAGCACCGCCGCCGGCCGACCCGGCCGACCCGGCCGACCGCTACCCCGACATCCTGCGCAAGGTTCTTACCGGCCTGCTCGAGCCCTGACCCGCCTGGGCGCCTAGCGGGCGCTGACCTGGTCGGCGCGGCGCGTATTGATCACCCGGTCAGGATCGATGCCCATAGCCTCGGCCCGGACGCAGCCGCTGACGATCCAGTCCAGCTGGCCGGGAGCGTGCGCGTCGGTGTCGATGGCGAACAGGCAGCCCATATCGGCCGCGATCCGCAGCAGGCGGTCCGGCGGGTCCTGGCGCTCAGGCCGGCAGTTGATCTCGACCGCGACGCCGTGATCGACACAGGCGGCGAAGACGCGTTCCGGGTCAAACTCCGACTCCGGCCTGCCCCGGCCGACGACCATCCGGCCGGTGCAGTGACCGAGCACGTCCACGTGCGGGTTGGACACGGCCGTGATCATGCGCTGGGTCATCTCGCGGGCCGGCATGCGCAGCTTGGAGTGAACGCTGGCGACGACGACGTCCAGGGCAGCGAGCATGTCCGCACGCTGGTCGAGCGTTCCGTCTTCCAGGATGTCCACCTCGATCCCGGTCAGGATGCGAAACGGCGCGAACTCGGCGTTCAGCCGGCCGATCAGCTCAAGCTGCTCCCGCAGGCGCTCGACCGACAGCCCGTTCGCGACGGTCAGCCTGGGCGAGTGGTCGGTCAGGGCCATCCACTCGTGGCCAAGATCACGGGCCGCCTCGGCCATCTCGGCAGGCGAGCTGCCGCCGTCAGACCATGTCGAGTGCGCGTGGCAGTCCCCGCGCAGCGCGGCGCGCATCGCGCTTGGCGGCGCAGGCTCGGCCCCGCCGAGCAGCTTGGTCAGGTAATCGGGCTCGCGGCCGGCTGCCGCCTGAGCGATGACCTCCGCGGTCGCCGGGCCAATTCCAGCCAGGGTCTGCAGCGTGCCCTGCCGCACCAGACGGTCGAGCTCGCCGGCGGGCAGACCGCCGACGACCTCCGCGGCCCGCCGGAACGCGCGAACCCGGTAGGTCGGCGCGCCGGCCCGCTCCAACTGGAAGGCGATCTGCCGCAGGGCCCAGGTCGGTTCCACAGTGACCGTTATACCGCCGGGGGCCGCGGCGCGCGCTCTGCTGCCATCTCACATACCTCTGCCGCAAGCTCGCCTTCTCCGATTCCATTACTCTTCCAATGCGAGGAACTACTCACGGTAACTGTCGGCGGAGTCATACGGAGGTCGCCCATGCCCACGCTCTTTGGTGCTCCCGCACTGGCCGCCAGCGGAGACGGCCGCCTTGAGCTGTTCGTCTTCGACATCGAGGGCGAGCTCTGGCACATCTGGCAGACGGCCTGGAGCAACGGCTGGTCCGGCTGGTCACTCCAGGGCGCGCTGGATGGCGCGTCCTGGCCCGCGACCGTCGCGCCCAGCGGCGACGGGCGACTCGAGCTGTTCGTCTCGGCCGGCACCTTGGCCCATCAGTGGCAGACCGCGTGGAGCAACGGCTGGTCGGACTGGACGACGCTCGGCGCACCGCCCGAGGTCATTCCCGGCCTCGGTTTCTACGCACCGGCCGTCGCGCCGAACGCCGACGGCCGCCTGGAGCTGCTCGTCGCCAACGGCGCGCTCTGGCGCCTGGAGCAGACAGCGTGGAGCAACGGGTGGTCACAGTGGCTACCGCACGGAGCCCCGCCCGACGGCCTGCTGGTGGTCGGGCCGGTCGAGGCGGCCAGAAGCGCAGACGGCCGCGTGGTGGTCTTCGTTGTCGATACTGACGGGAGTCTGTGGAAAGTCGAGCAGACCGCGGCCAACGGATCCTGGTCGGACTGGGGTTACTTCGGGTCGGTCGACGGCGGGCTGGCGGACCGGCCCGCGCTGGCACGCAGCGCCGACGGCCGGCTCGAGCTGTTCGTCCGCGGGAACGACGGCGCGCTCTGGCACCGCTGGCAGGAGCAGGTGGACCCGTCGGCCAGCTGGTCGCCATGGGTGTCGGAAGGCACGGCCGGCGGCGGCCTGCTCGATCATCCGGTCGTGGCAGCCAGCGCGGACGGCCGGCTCGAGCTCTTCATGACCGGCGTCGACGGGAACCTCTGGCACCGCTGGCAGACGGCCGCGAGCAACGGCTGGTCCCCGTGGACCTCGGAAGGGTCCGCCGGCGGCGGCTGCACCGACGCCGCGCCCGGGATCGGGCGGAGCGGAGACGGGCGGCTCGAGCTGTTCGTGGTGGGACGGGACGGCGCGCTCTGGCACAAGTGGCAGACGGCGGCAAGCAACGGCTGGTCAGCCTGGGCCTCGCACGGGCACCCCTAGCCGGGGCGCGGGCCGGCCCCGGCCCGTCCTGGCCCGTCCTGGCCCGCCGGCCTGCCGCTAGTCCCAGCGCGTCGCGTTCTCGTCGTTGAGCGCGCCAGGCTCGTCGGGCACGACGCAGAACAGCAGCCCGGCCGGGTCGCTCATCACCCACCAGGCGTCGTGCGCCTTGAACTGGCGATTAGCGCCGAGCGCCTCCAGCCTGGCGACCTCGGCCTCCAGGTCGTCGGTGTGGATGTCGACGTGCATGCGAGGCAGGCCGCCGCCGATCAGCTGGAGCAGCATGCCCAGGTCGTGGCCGTGCAGGTCCGCTCCGTGGTACTCGGGAAACTGACCGTACTGGATGAGCTGGAGGCCCATCGCTCCCTGCCAGAACGCGAGTTCAGGCTGGTGGACGTCCTCAGGCACGTCGATGACGATCTTGGAAAGCCGACTGTAATGGGTCACGGATCAGTACTTTATGCCGCCGCCTGGATCGGCGCACCAGCGGAGTTTCGCGCAGCACCGAATCGGTATGCGGAAATTTACCATTTATGTTCTACTACGACGGCACCTGAGCTACGAAACCGGCCGGATACGGACCGGATGAGGAGTCGTCGATGGCCCGATTGACCCGCACCGCGGCGCTCGCCGCAGCCACGTCAGCGCTGCTGTTCGCCGCCGCGATCCAGGCCTGCCTCCCCGCTGCAGCGGCGGGTTCTGCCCGCGGCGCTGCCCCGGTGCGCGGGTCAGCGGCCTGGCATGTCGCGTACCGGGTCACCTGAGCGATCCGAACTGGCTGACCAGCGTCGCGGCGATCGATGCGAGGGATGCCTGGGCCGCTGGGGGCGTCCCGGGCCAGGCCGGCGCGCGATCGTGCTGCGCTGGCAGCGTTCGGGCTGGCGGCGCGTCACCGTGCCCGGCCTGTCCGCCGCCGACGGAGCCACGGTCCGGGCGTCGTCGCGGACGAATGTCTGGATCTTCGCGCAGTCGAGCACGACGCCGACGGCAATCACCGAGCGCTGGAACGGCAGCCGCTGGACCGCGATGCCCGCTCCGCCCGAGCCCGTGCACCAGCCCCTCGTGCTGAGTTCGTCCAGCGTCTGGGGCCTGGGCTCCGCCTTGTGCGTTCACAGCATGCAGCACTGCCACACGTCGGTGTATCACTGGAACGGCCGGGCCTGGTCGACGTTCACCGTCCCCACGTTCGCCGACGGCATCTCGGGCACGGCCGGCAACGTCTGGATCTGCGGGCAGTTCGGCGGCGACATGTCGCCGCCGGCCACCCCGGGGCGTCCGGTGGCCTACCGCTGGACCGGTGCCGCCTGGACCAAGGTGACGTCGATGCCAGGCCCGCTGAGCTTCTTCCCCGCGAGCATCTCCGTCGTTTCGCGGGATAACGTGTGGCTGGGCGCGATCCTGAACGGTCCCGCTGGCCGGCAGCCCGGCTACCTGCTGCACTGGAACGGGCGGCGCTGGCGTCAGATCAACGCGCCCGCGTCGCTGACAACCCCCCCCGGCGGGCCGGTCGTGGCGGACGGGACAGGCGGCGCGTGGTTCGGCGCCGACGCGCACTGGACCGGCCGCCACTGGGTCAACACGACTCCGGGCCGGGCTTTCGTCGGCACCGCCTTCCCGTTCTTCGAGGATCTGGCCAGGATTCCGGGGCGCACCGCCCTCTGGGGCGCCGGCGGCGTCACGCCGACCCGAACCAGCCGCGCGGCTAACAGCCTCATCGGGGTCTACGGCAAGGCGCCGTAAGCCGGGCTGCCGCCGTGGCGCGCCGATCCGGCGCGGCGGGCCGCGCTGGCGTGGGCGCCTCATCGCGGGCCATGATGGCCTGGTGCCGTCAATCAGCGGATCTGCCCGCTGCCCTGCTGCCCGGGCCTGCCACCACGGGAGCGCGACCTGAGCCCCGGGCCGCTGGCCCTGGTCGGCAGCGGCGAGTACCTGCCGGTGATGACCGGCACGGAGGGCCTGCTGCTCCGCGGGCGGCCGCCCAGGTACGTCCAGCTGCCGACGGCTGCCGCTCCCGAGGGCGAGCAGAGCCTGCGGCGCTGGCTGGACCTCGGCGCGGCCCAGGCCGAGCGGCTCGGCGTCGAGCAGGTGCCGGTCGTCGTGCGGGACCGCGCCGAGGCAGACTCGGCCGGCCTGGCCGCGCTGATCGACGGCGCGGGCCTGATCTACCTGTCCGGCGGCAGCCCGACGTTCCTGGCCCGGACACTGCGCGGCACGGCGGTGTGGGACGCCATCCTCGCCGCCTGGCAGTCAGGTTCGGCGCTGGCCGGCTGCTCGGCGGGGGCCATCGCGCTGACCGGCTGGGTCCCGTCGATGCGGGCCCTGCACCGCGAGCCCGATCCGGGGCTCGGGCTGCTGCCGGGCCTGCGGGTGCTGCCGCACTTCGACAAGATGCTGGGCTGGGTACCCGACCTGCTGACCAGGGCGCTGATGCACCCGCCCGCCGGCACGACGGTGCTCGGGATCGACGAGGACACCGCGCTGGTCGACCTGACCGGCGCCGGGCACACCTGGGAAGTCCGCGGCCGGCAGCAGGTATGGACGCTGGCCGACGGGCCGCGCGTCGGCCACCCGGCCGGCACGACGGTAACCACGCCGTTAACTCAGTTGGCCCGACCGGGCTGAGCCGCTAACTTCGTCCGGTGGAGATACGAGAATTCGCTGACGCCGACTGGCCGCAGGTCTGGCCCATCGTGCGCGACATCGTCAGGGCGCAGGAGACGTTTCCCTATGACCCGGCGATGACGCAGGACCAGGCTCGCGAAATCTGGATCGAGCCTCCGCCCGGGCTGACCGTCGTAGCGATTCAGGACGGCCGGGTGCTGGGTACCGCGAAGATGGGCCCGAACAAGCCAGGGCCGGGAGCGCACATATCGACCGCGAGCTTCATGGTCGCCGCCGATGCCAGGGGCAAAGGCGTGGGCGGAGCTCTGTGCCGCTACGCGATGGGCTGGGCGAAGGAACACGGCTACGCGGGCATGCAGTTCAACGCGGTCGTCGAGTCGAATCGCGCGGCCGTCGAACTCTACGAGCGGCTTGGCTTCGCGATGATCGGGACGGTGCCCGGCGCCTACGAGCACCGGGTTCTGGGCCGGGTCGGCCTGCACATCATGTACTGCCCTTTCTGACCGGCGCGTCAGGCCCGGTGCTGAGCGACGCCCTGATCAGCGCCTCCGTCTCGGGCCAGTCCCGCGCAGGAGTCCCGTAACCCGGCACCGGATCACGCTGCGGCCCGAAGAAGTACTGATGGTCGACCCAGCCGCGGATGGCGGTGTGGACCTCAGGATGGTCGTCGACGAAGTGGGTCAGCGCCAGCTGCTCGCAGTGGATCCGCTTGTCAGGGCGGGTCAGGCAGAACCTGACGTTCGCGGCCGGCAGGCCGGTCCGCCGGTAGAAGTCATGACCCTCCAGCCAGCGCAGCGTCCGGGCCTGGACCCGGGGGCCGCACTTGGAGACGAGCCAGACCCGGGCCGCGAACAGGTCGACGAGCCGCCCGATCGACGGAAAGGAGCCCGCCATCTCCGGCGTGGCGAGCATGGCCGCCTCGTCGCCCTCGAAGAACGCCGTGTCGCCGCCCCCGCGATCAGCGGGGCCGTCGATGATCACCCGGCCGATGTCGATGCCAAGCCGGGGCTGGCCGGCCTGCGGAAGACGTGGTCACCCCACCAGGGTGCCCGACCCGGCGCGCGCTCGAGCCGTCCGCGCCCAGCCTCGCTGAATGGATGGCCCTTTCATAGCTGTTTCCCCGGATGAAAGTGCCATCCATCCAGACCGCGGTCGCGCATCCGGCCCGCACGCACGCGGCCGCGGGACCGGGCTGGCGGCGGCTGGGCGGCACGGACAGTTCGCCCGATATCGGGTTGGCCTGGCGGCCCGGCGAAGGCGATGATGGGATCATGAACGTCGAGCAGATCAATATCGGCCCCAGCGACGCGCTCGCCCCGGTCGACTCGGTGGCCGCGATTGCCGGCCAGGGGCTGAAGGGCGACCGCCAGTTCTTCCCCTGCGGCGCGGAACCCGGCGAGGCCCTGACCCTGATCGAAGCGGAGGCCCTCGAGGACGTCGGACTCACCGGCACCCAGTCCCGCCGGCAGGTAGTGGTCCGTGGCGTGCGGCTCAACGACCTGGTCGGCAAGCGCTTCCGGGTCGGGGACGTCGAGTGCGTCGGCGTCAAGCTCTGCGAGCCGTGCCTGCACCTGCAGCAGCTGACGCGGCCGGGCATCATCAAGGACCTGATTCACCGCGGCGGCCTCAACGCGGACATCCTGACCGACGGCCAGATCTCGGTCGGCGACCAACTCTCGGTGGTCTAGGCGCGCCCGGTGTCGTGATCGCCGCCCCGAGGCAAGCGGTCAGGCGATGACGACGCGGACGCCGGCGTCGGCCAGCCGGGCCGCCTGATCGGCGTCGATTCCGGCGTCGGTCACCAGCACGTCGACCTCGCCCGACGAGCAGATCCTGGCGAACGCGCGCCGGCCCGCCTTGGACGAGTCGGCCGCGACCACGACCCGCGCCGCCCGCTGCGTCATCAGCCGGTTGATGCTCGCCTCACCCTCGTGGTGAGCCGTCGCGCCGGCCTCGGCGTCGATCCCGTCCACGCCGAGGATCGCCACGTCGAGCGCGACCTGCTCGAGCACGCCGGTCGCCAGCGGCCCGGTCAGCTCGTAGGACTGCGGTCGCGCCACTCCCCCGGTCACCACGATCTTGATGTTCTGCCGGACGGCCAGTTCGGCGGCGATGTTGAGCGCGTTGGTCACCACGGTCACCGCCGGGGCGAGCGGGTCACCGGTCTGCAGGTCAGCGCGGACCGCCAGCGCCCTGGCCACCTCGGTCGTCGTAGTCCCGCCGTTCAGCCCGGCGACCTGACCGGGCCGGATCATGTCGGCGGCGACGGCGGCGATCCGGTGCTTCTCGGTCGGGTGCCGCTCGGTCTTGTACCGCAGCGGCAGGTCGTAGGTCACGCCCCGGGCGACCGCGCCGCCGCGGATCCTGGTCAGCATCTGCTGCGCGGCCAGGTCGTCGAAGTCACGCCGCACGGTCGCCGCCGAGACGCCGAGCACTCCGGCCGCCTGCTCCACGCTGACCTGGCCGTCCGCGGCGAGCAGTTCGAGCAGGTCGTTCAGCCGCCGGTACCGGCTCACGTGGCCACGCCGGTGACAGTTCGCCACTGCGGGCCGTCACCGGCCACCGGCGGCATCAGCCCGGCCATGCCAGTCAGCACCGCCATGCCCGTCAGCCCGCCACCTGGAGCACGCCGAGCAGCCGCGTCACCTCGGCCGCGACCGCGTCCCGGCCGTGCGCTTCGTACTTCCTGGGGTCGACCAGCCGCTCGTCCGCGGCCAGCGCGCCCCTGACCGCCGCGGTGAAGACCTTGTTCAGCTGGGTCGCGATGTTGATCTTCAACATCCCGGCCATGATCGCCTTGGCCAGCGAGAGGTCAGAGACCCCGGACGACCCGTGCAGCACCAGCGGCACCGCGACCGGCAGCCGCGCCCTGATCTGCCCGATCAGGTCGAAGTCGAGCGCGGCATCCCTGGTCAGCATGGCGTGCGAGGTACCGACGGCGACGGCCAGGGCGTCCACGCCGGTCGCCGCGACGTAATCGGCCGCGTCGTCCGGCCTGGTCCGGGCGCCGGGGGCATGCACCCCGTCCTTGCCGCCGATCTCGCCGAGCTCGGCCTCGATCCAGATCTCGCGCTCGTGACACCAGGCGGCAAGCTCGGCGGTCGCCACCACGTTGGCCGCGTAGTCCAGCGCCGAGGCATCGAACATCACCGATCCGATCCCGAGCCCGGCCGCCTCGCGGATCAGGTCGGCGCTGGTCGCGTGATCGAGGTGGACCGCCACCGGCACCGCAGCCGACCTGGCGATGGCGAGCGCGGCGAGCGCGATCGGCTCCAGTGCGCCGTGGTAGCGCACGCAGTTCTCGCTGATCTGCAGCACCACCGCCAGCCCGGCGGCCTCGGCACCGGTGACGATCGCCTCGGCGTGCTCGATCCCGATCAGGTTGAACGCGCCGACGCCCTGGCCCTCGGCCCGCGCCGCCGCGACGATCTCCGCCGTCTGCGTCACCGGCATCCGCGATACACCCTCACCTAGCCACGCTCCTGTCCTGCTCCGATGACGTGAACCGTCGTCACGAGGCGCTCGTAGTCCGCCCAGCCGAAGGATCCGGCGACGGGCGCCGCCGCGGTCGCCGATCCGAGCGCGGCGGCGTGCCGCAGCGTGGCGGGCCAGTCCTGGCCCCGGACCAGGGAGTCGGCCAGCCCGGCCACCACCGCGTCGCCGGCGCCGGTGGGGTTGCCAGGAACGTGACCCGGGGGCCGCGCGTGCCAGGTTCCGTCTGGCCCGACCGCCAGCAGGCCCTCCGGCCCGAGCGATACCACGACGCTGGTCCGTGGCCCGGCCAGCGCGCTCGCCGCATCCTCGACCGCGCCCAGGTCAGGAGTATCCGTCCGGCCGGGCGTGCGCAGGGCCCGCCCGGTCGCCGCCTCAAGCTCGGCCAGGTTGGGCTTGACCATCGCCGGGCCGGCCGCCGCACCGTGCGCGAGCGCCGAGCCGCTGGCGTCCAGGATCGCCGGCACCCCGGCTGCCGCGGCCGCGGTGACCATCGCGGCGTAGACGTCTTCCGGCACCCCGGGCGGCAGGCTGCCGGACAGCACGACCGCTGCGCCGGACGTCAGTGCCTTCTCATACGCAACGAAGAACCGCTCGTACTCGGCCGCGGAGACGGCCGGTCCCGGCTCGCTGAACAACGCCGTCTGCTCGTTCACGCTGTCCGCGACGACGAATGTCCGCCTCGTCTCCCCAGCGATCGGCGTCAGTTCCACCGAGATCCCGGTCCCGGTCAGGCCGTCGACGAGCGCCTCGCCGGTGCGCCCCCCGGCCAGCCCGGTCAGGGTCACGGCCTGGCCGAGCGCGCACAGGGTCCGGGCTACGTTCAGGCCCTTGCCGCCGGCCCTGGCCTGCACGGCGACCGGGCGGTTGACTCCGCCCCAGTCGGCTCCGGCGACGTGGTGGGTGACGTCGAGTGCCGGGTTGAGCGCGACGACCAGGATCATCGGGCCGGATCGGCCGGGCCAGCCCCGTCCAGGATCACCGACCGGGTCAGGTTGCGCGGCCGGTCGGGATCCAGCCCGGCCGCGCGGGCGACCGCGACCGCGACCCGGTGTACCCGGACCAGCTCGGCCAGCGCGTGCTCGCCGGACTCCCACATCAGGCCGCCGGCCGCCGTGACCTGGGCGGCCAGGCCTGCCGGCGCGGGCCCGAGCATCCACACCACGCTGCCGGGGCCGGTCACGGCGATCGGGCCGTGCCTGAACTCCATCGCCGGGTAGGCCTCGCTCCACATGCCGGCCGATTCGCGCAGCTTCAGCGCGGCCTCGCTGGCCAGGCCGCAGGTCCAGCCGGTGCCGAGGAACGTGAACTGCCGGCCGTCCGTCAGCGCCGCGGGCAGCGGCTCGGCCAGCACCCGCTCCGCAGCCTGGGCGGCAGGCTCGATGTCGGTGCCCAGATGCGCGAGCAGGAGGGCCAGCTCGGTGGTCGCGAACCTGGTCTGCACCACCGACTCCTCGTCGGCGAAGTCCAGTGTGATGAGCGCGTCGGCGGCGACCGCGATCGGAGTGCCGGGATCGGCGGTGATCGCCACGGTCGGCTGCGCTCCCCCGATCAGGCCGAGCAGGCGCAGGATCTCGGTGGTCGTACCCGACCTGGTCAGCGCGATGACCCGGTCGTAGCGGCGGCCGGCCGGCATCTCGGAGGCAGCGAACGCGTCGGTCTCCCCCAGCCCGGCCGCCTCGCGCGCGACGGCGTAGGACTGGGCGATGAACCACGACGTACCGCAGCCGACCACGGCCACCCGCTCGCCGGGGTCGGGCAGCAGGCCGGCCACGTCAGGCAGCAGCGCGACGGCGCGCCGCCAGCAGTCCGGCTGTGACGCGATCTCCGACTCAGTCCGCATAGGGTTCCCCATCGTCTCGTCCGTCCGTCAGGTCCCGGTCAGCCCGGTCGAGGCCACCGACCGGACGAAGTACCGCTGCGCCAGCAGGAAGACGAGCATCATCGGCGCGAGGCTCATCACGTTGCCGGCCATCAGCAGCGTCCACTCGGTGGCATGCGCGCCCTGGAAGGTCGCCAGGCCGAGGGGCAGCGTCGACGCGCTCGTGGAAGTGATCGCGATCAGCGGCCACAGGAACGAGTTCCAGGAGTCGAGGAAGGTGAGGGCGGCCAGCGTCGCCAGGGCCGGAGCCGAGAGCGGCAGCACGATCCGCATCAGCACGGTCAGCCTGGTCGCGCCGTCGACCCTGGCCGCTTCCTCGTACTCGATCGGCAGCGTCCGGAAGAACTGGCGCAGGAAGAAGACGCCGAACGCGGTCGCGGCATTCGGCACGATCAGCGCTCCGATGTGGCCGATCCCGGCGCCTGCCAGCAGGTTGACGCCGATCCACTTGGTGATCAGGAACTGCGGGATCATCGTCACCTGGAACGGCACCATCAGCGTGATCATGATCAGCACGAACAGCACGCCCCGGCCGAGGAACCTGAACCGGGCGAATGCGTATCCGGCGGACGCGCAGAACACCAGGTTGCTGATCACCGTGGTCAGCGCGACGACGGCGCTGTTCCAGAAGAACCGGCCGAACGGCGCGGCTTTCAGGGCGGCGCTGTAATTGCTGAACCGCAGCACGTGCGGCGTCAGGTCGGGCGGGAACCGCAGCGCCTCGGACGGCGTCTCGATCGAGGTGATGATCATCCAGAAGAACGGGAAGATCAAGATGATCGTGGCCGGCACCAGCACCAGGTGCCACGGGCTGAACGGCAGCTTCCGCCGCCGCCGCGGCGGCCCGGTGACCCCGGGCATGGGGGCGGGAGCCGGAACGGTCTTGGCCAGGTCGACGGTACTCACCGGCCCGCCTCCGGCACGACGCTCACCAGCGCACCCGCTTCATGACCGGTAGTAGGTGAAGCGGCGGCCGACCCGGAACTGGATCGCCGTCACCACCAGGATCACGATGAACAGCAGGTAGGCGATCGCCGAGGCGTAGCCGAAGCTGAAGTTCTGGAACGCCTGGACGTACAGGTAGTAGACGACCACGGTGGTCGCGCCGAGCGGTCCGCCCTGGGTCGACAGGTACACCTCGTCGAATAGCTGGAGCGCGTTGATCGTCAGCCAGACGGCCAGGAACAGCGACGCCGGGCTGAGCAGCGGCAGCGTGATCCGGCGGAATGTGGCCCACCGGCCGGCCCCGTCGATCGCCGCCGCCTCGGTCAGTTCCCTGGGCACGCCCTGCAGCGCGGCCAGGTAGATCACCACGGCGAACCCGGACCAGCCCCAGATCGTCATCACCACGACGACGGCGAGCGCCTGCGACGGGTCGTTCAGGAACTGCTGCTGCGGCAGGCCCACCAGGCTGAACACGTAGTTGACGATCCCGTACGACGGGTCGAACAGCCAGATGAAGACCAGCGCCTCGCTGATCGTGGAGATGGCCATCGTCGCGTAGGCGGCCGTGCGGTAGAGGTTGATGAACCGGATCTTCCTGTTCATCGCGATGGCGAGGAAGAGGCCGACGATCATCGTCCCCGGCACGAACAGCGCGGTGTACAAGATGGTGTGCTCGGTGGCCGACAGCACGGCCGGATCGTGGATCAGCTGCCGGTAGTTCTGCAGGCCGACGAACGGCGTCTTCGGCGACAGCAGGTTGTTCTGCTGGAACGACATCACCAAGGACCAGACGATCGGCACGGCGCCGAACAGCAGGATGATCACCGCGGCCGGCGTCACGAAGGCCCAGCCAGCCACTGACTCCGAGCGCGCCATCGCCCGGTTGCGCCCTCCGTGGGGTGCGCCGGATCGTCGCCGGCTGCCCGCCGCCGTGCTTGCCGCCATCTCAGCCCGCCGTCATCGTCGGCGGGCCGCCATCGGTGCCACCCTCAGCCGCCCGAGCCGGCCAGGATCGAGTTGACCTTCGCCGCGGCCGCGGCGAGCGCGGCCTTGGGCGCGGACTTGCCGAGCAGGACCGACACGATCATCGTCCCGAGCACCTGCGAGATCTGCGGGTAGGTCGCGATCTGCGGCCTGGACTGCTTGACGTTGGCCAGGTTGGCGATGAAGGTGTCGACGCCGGGCAGCGCCGTGTTCATGGCCGCGGTGAAGCCCGGCTCGGTGGAGACCGACTGGCGAGTCGGCAGGTCGCCGGTGGCCTGCGACCACGCCTTCACCTGGGCCGGCGCGGTCAGCCAGAGCAGGAACTTCTCCGCCGAGCTGACCTGCGCCGCGCCGTTGTTGAAGACCACCCAGTTGTCCGGGCCCGAGATGGTCTGGTGCCCGGCGCCGGTCCCCGGGTACTCCGGCATCACCTGCACGCCGTCATGCACGTTCGGGAAGGCGGACAGGTCCCACGGTCCGGTGACCACCATCCCGATCTTGCCGGAGTTGAACAGGTTGGCGTACGCGGAGTCGGCCGGGTCCAGGTACATCGAGTGGTCGGTGACCGCCATCGTGCGCAATGTATTCAGCGAGGTCAGCCCGGCTGGCGAGTCGAACGCGGCCTTGGTGTTGGAGGAGTTGAGGATCTGGCCGCCGGCCTCCCAGAGCATCGCCTCCCAGTGCCAGACCGTGTCCTCCGAGCCGGGCGTGACGTAGGCGGTCCCGTACTGCTTGATCGCTGGCTTGGTCAGCGCCTTGGCGTCGGCCTGGAATTGCGCCCAGGTCCAGTTGGGCGCCGGCGGCTCGAGGCCGGCCTGCGCGAACAACGTCTTGTTGTACACGACGGCGAGGTTGTCGACCAGGGCCGGGACTCCGATGACCTTGCCGTTCACCGTGGCCACGTCACGCTCGCCGACCCAGAAGTCGTTCCAGTTCACCGACGGCTTGGCGACTACCTTGGTCAGGTTGACGACCTGCGGGATCTTAGCCACGTTCGGCGCCCAGGAGCCGTACAGGTAGGCAATGTCGGGCGTCGACCCGCCGCGCACGGCGGTCAGCACCTTCTGCAGCGTGTTGTCGTTGTTGACGTACAGCCAGTTGACCTTGACGCCGGGGTTCGCCTTCTCGTAGAGGCTAACCAGGTGCAGGAACTCCTTCTGCTCGGCGCCGGTCCAGCCCTCCCAGATCGAGATGGACTTGCCCGAGCCCGTCCCGCCGCTGCCCGTGCCGCAGGCGCCGAGTCCGAGCGCGATCAGCGCGCAGGCCACGAGGACGCGCAGCGTCCGCAGGCGATTAGATCCCATCGGTGTCCTTCGTTCACGCTGTAGCGGGGGAACAACCAGGTTAAACGGGCAAGCTGGTATTTGAGCCAATCTTGGGCGCCGGCCGCGCACCGTGTCAACCAGATCCGGAGCGCAGCCGCGCAGATTCGCCGCAGGTCACGAACGCGCATCGCTGGCTTTGCTGCGCGCTCTTGCACGAATCTGGTCACAATGGAACACTTTCGAGCGTGACCAAGGTTGCGTTCATCGGCGCCGGCAGCATCGAGTTCACCCGCAATGTCGCTACTGACCTGTGCGGCTTCACCGACCTGGGCGGCTCGCTGGAGCTCGCGCTGCACGACATCAGCCCGGACCGGCTGGCGTTCGCCGAGCGGCTGGTCAGGCAGATCGTGGCGCAGACCGGCTCGGCCGCGACCGTCACGGCCTGCCCGGGCCGTACCGACGCCCTCGACGGCGCTGCCTACGTCATCAACGAGATCCAGGTGGGCGGCTACGCCGCGACCCGGCTCGACTTCGACCTCCCGGCCAGGTACGGGCTGCGGCAGACCATCGCCGACACCCTCGGCATCGGCGGCGTCTTCCGCGGGCTGCGGACGATCCCCGTCGCCGTCGCCCTCGCGCAGGACATGCTGCGCACCTGCCCCGACGCGTACCTGCTGAACTACGCGAACCCGATGGCGATGCTGCCGTGGGCGGTCTACGAGGGGACCGGCTTCGAGCGGGTCTTCGGGCTGTGCCACTCGGTCAGGGACACGCACGCGTTCCTGGCCGGCCTGGTCGGCCTGGACCCGGCCGAGGTCAGCTTCGTGACCGCGGGGTTCAATCACCAGGCGTTCGTGCTGCGCTTCGAGCACGGCGGACGCTCGCTGTACCCGAAACTGGCCGAGGTGATCGATGCCGACCCGGAGCTGCAGCGCCGGGTCAGGGTCGAGATCTTCCGCCGGTTCGGCTATTTCCCGACCGAGTCGAGCGAGCACTCGGCCGAGTACGTGCCCTGGTTCATGCGGCACGACTCGCAGGTCGAGCGGTTCCGGATCTTCGTCGGCGACTACCTGGCCCGCTCGGAAGAGAACCTGCGCGAGCTCGACGAGCTGAGCAGGCAGCTGGCGGCCGGCGAGGCCCTGGACCTTGAGCCGACCCGCGAGCTGGCCTCGCAGTTCATCTACTCCGCCGAGACCGGCGCCGAGCAGGAGATCTACGTCAACGTGCGCAACGGCGGCCTGATCGAGAACCTGCCGGCCCAGGCCTGCGTCGAAGTGCCGTGCCAGCTCGGCCCCGGCGGCCCGAGACCCCAGCCGGTCGGCGCGCTGCCCGTGCAGCTGGCCGCGCTGAACCGGACGTTCCTGAACGTGGTCGAGCTCACCGTCCAGGCGGCGCTAACCGGCCGCCGCGACCACGTCTACCAGGCGGCTCTCCTCGACCCCAACGCCGCTGCGACGCTGACCACGGACCAGATCGTCGCGCTCTGCGACGAGCTGCTCGAGGCGCACGCCGGCCTGCTGCCCGCCGCGCTTCGCCCGTTAGCGCCAGTCCGGCCCGGACCTCGTCCGGTCGCGGCACGGTCGCGCTCCGCTGAATAGTTGCCCTAGCCCGTCCACCGAACGCGAGGTGCCGTGATGCCCGTCCCGCCGCAGATGTTCCGCAGGTCACGCACTCGCCCGGGGCACCGGCTCCGGCTGGCGGCCGCGGCGGCCGGCACCGCCGCGCTGGCCTGGGCGCCGCTCGCGGCGGCCGACCCCGCGGGCGCGGCGATCGCCCAGCCGGCCCCGCCGGTCACCGCGAGCGCGTTCCCGGTCGAGCCGGCCGGGACGGCACCGGCCGACAACGACGGGCTGATCCCCAACCCGGCCACCCCGACCGGTGCCGCGATCGCGCCGCCGGCCTCGTGCGCGGTGAAGTTCTCCGCGTCGGCGGGGGTGACGTCAGCGTCGGTGAACTCCTGGATCGCGGCGAACGAGAACTCGATCGCCGCCCCGACCGTGGTCTGCCTGTCCGGCACTTTCACCTCGCCGATCCAGGTCTGGGGCAAGTCGAGCACCGCGCTGCTGGAGATCGCGCCGGCCCCCGGCAGCACCGCGACGCTGAGCCTCGGCACCGTCACGGCGGCCGACACCAGCCCGAACCAGTTCTGGGCCGACTCGGGCGGCGTCAGCATCGTCGACTCGCGGAGCGTGGAGATCTACGGCCTGACCGTGCAGAACTACACCTGGTCTGGCAGCGGGCACAGCCCGGCCGGAATTTACGTGACCGTGCGCAGCGACACGACGAACACCAACCAGAACACCGTCCCGCATCAGTCCGCGTGCTTCCTGAACGGCGGATCCTGCGGCGACATCTACATCATCGGCAACACCGTGCGGAACATCACCAACACCGGTGACCAGAACTTCACGACCAGGTCGCTATGCGGCAACGGCAACGTGGACGGATACGGGATCGCCGTGATCGCGGCCGGCAGCGCCACCTCCCAGCCGCTGCAGCACCTGGTCATCGAGAACAATACGGTGACCGGCACCCGGACCGGGCAGAGCGAGACCGTCACCATCAACGGCAACGTGACCGACTTCCTCGCGGCCGGCAACGTCATCCACGACACCGACAACATCGGACTCGACACGATCGGCTGGGAGGTCGGCGCGTCTCAGGCCAGTCACGGCCTGATCAGGGGCAACACCATCTACAACGTCGACACGTGGTCCAACGCCGCCTACGGCAAGTGGAGCAACGGCGCCTGCGTCGCGCAGCCGGAGAACGCCGCCGGGATCTACGATGACGGCGCCTCGTACGTCTGGATCGACGGCAACGTGGTCTGGAACACCGACCAGGGCATCAACCTCGATGTCGAGACCAAGGGCAAGTCGACCGATCACCTGCTGGTCTCGGGGAACACGGTCTACGCCGACCCGGGCACGTCGGCCTCGGACCCCAGCGCCGGCACGAACCCGCCCGGAACCGCCGGCCCGTCGACCGTGGCCGGCCACGACCCGTACGCACTCTATGTCGACGCGTTCGGCCGCAGCGCGTCGATCAGCTCGGTCTACGTGCACGACAACACCTTCCAGAACCAGAGCCAGTACTTCCTCACGCCATCAGCCGGCATGCCGGTGGTCGATCTCGGCGGGATCTGGTCCGACGTCCAGATCTGGCACAACACGATCCTGGGGCTGGGCTCCGCTGACCGTTACAACCCGCTGTTCGAGGTGGACAAGCAGCCGTCCGGCGGCACGAACGTCGTCGACTGCAACGACTACGGCAACCTGTCCGCCGCGTCGAATACCGTCAACGGGAACTTCGCGCTGCCCGCGACCAGCTTCCTGACCCTGCCGCAGTGGCAGGCCGGGAACAAGCACGGCTGGGACGCCGACAGCGCCGTCGGGAGCTTCTCGCCGAACTGCCCGGCTCAGTCGGTCCAGTAACCGCAGTCTCCGGGGCGGCTGCTCGCCTCAGCCGCCCCGGTCCCCTTCCGACCGGGCCCGGGGCTCAGAGCCAGCGTCCCAATCCGGCGGGCGCATGGACGACGTATCCGCACCGGCGCAGCTCGGCGATGATCTTCTTGCGCCCGAAGGGCACCTCGATGCCCACCCGCGCGAGCGCGCCGGCCGCGTCGGCGATCTTCAGCCGCTGCCCGTACATGCCCTTGCCCACGGAGACCGAGATGACCGCCTCGCGCGGCGCCCACAGGTTGATCGGCCGCCGCCCCGGCGTCGTCACCTGCAAGCCCGCCGGGCTGACGAAGAACCGGCCGAACGGCCAGCGCTGTCCGCGCAGACCCGCATGCGCCCCGACGGTGAAGATCCGCACCGGCGGCGGCCCCTGCGCCGGAGGCGGCCACGCCCCAGTCCGGTACCAATTGCCCACACCTCAGCGTAATGGCGTGCCCGGCGCAGGAGCGGGGGCGCGGCGGGAGGTAATTTGGCGGGCGCGGGGCAGATAATGCGCTGTGCCTATCCTGGTCGGAACATCTGGCTGGCAGTACCGCCACTGGCGCGGCGTGCTCTACCCGCCCGACGTGCCGCAGAAGCGCTGGCTGGAGCACTATGCCGGGCTGTACGCGACGGTGGAGAACGACGGCACCTTTTACCGGCTGCCCGCTCGCGAGACGTTCGACGGCTGGCAGGCCAGGACGCCAGGGGACTTCGTCATGGCGATCAAGGCCAGCCGGTTCCTGACCCACGTCAAGCGGCTGCGAGATCCCGCCGAGCCGGTGCAGCGGCTGATGCTGGCGGCCGCTGGACTGGGTCACCGGGTCGGTCCCGTGCTGCTCCAGCTTCCGCCCAGCCTGACCGCCGACGCGGCCAGGCTGGATGAGTGCCTGGCGGAGTTCGGCAAGGCAGCGACCGTAGCCGGCCGGCCGGTCAGGGTCGCGGTCGAGCCGCGGCATCCGTCCTGGTGGACCGAGGAGACCCGGCAGGTACTCGCCGCTCACCGCGCCGCGCTGTGCTGGGCGGACCGCCGCGGCCGCCCGCTGACTCCGCTCTGGCGGACCGCGGACTGGGGATACCTCAGGTTTCACGAGGGCGCGGCGCAGCCCTGGCCGCGCTACGGGACCCGCGCCCTGCGCTCCTGGCTCGGCCGGGTGAGCGAATGCTGGCTGGACGCCGAGCCGGTGTACGTCTATTTCAACAACGACCAGTTCGGCGCGGCGATCGCGGACTCGACAGCATTCGCCGGCCTGGCCCGGCGGAGCGGGCGTGACGTCACCCGCACGCCGGCCGGACCTCCCTGACGATCCGGCCAGTCTGGCTCAGCCGCGGATGGTGGCGTAGAGCAGGTATCCGTTCAGGCCGATGATCAGTCCGGCGATGCAGGCCGTCGCGGCGGTGGTCAGGCTGCGGTTCACCAGCGATCCCATGATGTCGCGGCGTCGGGTCAGCAGGGCCAGCGGCACGAGAGCGAACGGGATCCCGAAGGACAGCACGACCTGGGAGATGACGAGGCTCTGGGTCGCGGGGAGCCCGGCGCCGAGCACCGCCAGCGCGGGCAGCATGGTCAGCGTGCGCCGGGCCAGCAGCGGGATGCGGCGGCCGATGAACCCCTGCATCACCACCTGGCCGGCGTACGTGCCCACGCTGGACGCCGAGATCCCGGACGCCAGCAGGGCGACCGCGAAGGCTAGTGCCGCACCGCCGCCGACCACGCGGCCGAGACCCGCGTGCGCCGCGACGATCGGGTCCGGCCCCGGCTGGCCTGCGCGGTGGAACAGGGCGGCCGCGGTGAAGAGCATCGCGAGATTGATCACTCCGGCCGCGCCGAGCGCGACCATGACGTCGAGCCGCTGGAAGCCGAGCAGCTCACGGCGCTCGGCGTCGTCGCGGCACGACACCCGCGACTTCGTCAGGGCCGAGTGCAGGTAGACGGCGTGCGGCATGACGGTGGCGCCGACGATTCCGGTTACCAGCAGCAGGCTGTCCGGCCCGGCGAGGCTGGGCGCGAGCCCGGCCCCGATTCCGGCCGGCGAGACGCCGACGACAGCGAGGTCATAGCCGAAGCCGAGGCAGACGATCCCGAGCAACGCCGCGATGACGATCTCGAACCTGCGGTAGCCGCGCTGCTCGAGCGCGAGGATCGCGAACGCGACGACCGCGGTGATCAGCCCGGCGGGCAGCAGCGGCACGCCGAACAGCAGGTTGAGCCCGATCGCGGCGCCGACGAATTCCGCCAGGTCGGTGGCCATCGCGACGAGCTCGGCCTGGAGCCACAGGCCGCGGGAGACCGCTCGCGGCAGGTGATCGCGGCACAGCTCGGGCAGGTCGCTCCCGGTGGCGACGCCGACCTTCGCCGACAGGTACTGCACCAGCATCGCCATCAGGTTGGCCGCCACGATCGCCCACGCCAGCTCGTATCCCGAGACCGCTCCGGCCGAGAAGTTAGTCGCGAAGTTGCCCGGGTCGATGTAGGCGACAGCGGCGACGAAGGCCGGCCCGAGCAGCGCGGCACCGCCGCGGACGCGCCCGCGAGCGCGCAGCACCCGCAGCGCGCTCGGTGCGCCCGCCAGCCCCGGCCCCGCCAGCCCCGGTCCGGCCAGACTCGGCCCGGTGACCGAATCCGCGGCCATGGACGGGACCTCAGCCGACCGACGGACCGAGGCCGAGCGACTGCGGGGTGCTCGCGTCGGGCGACGGCTGGTTCAGGCCCTCGTCGAGTGGCCCGAACTCCGTCATCAGTGCCGGGCTGCCGCCCCACGGCGTCTGCTCCTCGGCGATCAGCGTGCTCGTGGTGAGCAGCAGGCCGGCCACGGAGGCGCCGTTCTGGAGCGCCGAGCGGGCCACCCTGAGCGGGTCGATGATCCCCATCTCGATCATGTTCCCGAACCGGCCGGCCAGCGCGTCGAAGCCGTCATCGCGGCCCAGCCCGGCCATCCGGGCCACCACCTCCTGGCCGGAGTAGCCGGCGTTGGCGGCAATGAGGTAGGCGGGCTCGGCCAGTACCCGCCGCACGATCTCGACCCCGGTGGCGTAGTCGCCGGTGACCGCCAGGTCGTCGAGCGCCGGCTCGGCGTGCAGCAGCGCGGCGCCGCCACCGGCCACGATTCCCTCGGCCATCGCGGCCCTGGTGGCCGACAGCGCGTCCTCGACCCGGTGCTGAAGCTCCTTCAGCTCGGCGTTGGTGGGCGCGCCGACCCGGATGATGGCGACCTTGCCGGTCAGCGCCCCGATCCGCTCGGTCAGCACGTCCTCGTCGACGCCGAAGGTGGCCCGGTCGAGCTCCGCCCGCAGCTGGGCGACCCGGAACTCGACATCACCGGCCGAGCCGCCGCCGCCGACGATCGCGGTCCGGTCCGCGGCGACCATAACCTGCGCGGCCCGGCCGAGCTGGCTGACCGTCATGGTCTCGAGCGTGAATCCGGAATGCCGGGACAGCACAGCGCCGCCGGTGATCGCGGCAATGTCCTCCAGCTTGTGCAGCCGGCGGTCACCGAAGCCGGGAGCGCGCACGGCGACGCACTGGAAGATCCCGTTGACGTGGTTGTGCACCAGCATGCTCAGCGCGGTGCCCTCGACGGCCTCGGCGATGATGACCAGCGGGCGGGGCTCCCGCATGATCCTGTCGAGCAGCGGCATGAGCTGCTGGACCCTGGTGATCTTCTCGCTGCACAGCAGGATGTAAGGGTCGGCCACGTTCGCCTCGAGGCTGGCCGGGCTGGTCACCATGTACGGCGACAGATACCCGTTGTCGAACTCGAAGCCCTCGATGAACTCCACGCTCATGCCGTGCGCCGCGGACTCCTCCACCGTGACGATGCCGCCGTCACCCACGGTGTGCAGCGCCTTCGCGATCACCGCGCCGACCATGTCGTCGTCGTTGGCCGAGATGGCCGCCACCCGGCAGTAGTCGTTCTCGGTCACCACCGGGTAGGCGACCTCCTGCAGCCTGGCCACCAGCGCGCCGACGGCGAGGTCGATGCCTCGCTTGACCAGCACCGGATTGGCACCGCCGCCGATGGCCTTGTTTCCCTCCCTGACGACGGCCTGGGCGATCACGGTCGCCGTCGTGGTGCCGTCGCCGACGATGTCGTTGGTCTTGATCGCCGCTTCCTTGACCAGCTGAGCGCCCATATTCTCGAACTGGTTCTTCAGGTGGATCTCCCGGGCGATGGTCACGCCGTCGTTCGTGACCACCGGCGAGCCGGTGATCTTCTCCAGGATGACGTTGCGGCCCTTCGGCCCGAGTGTCGATTTCACGGCCTCGGCCAGCTGGTCGACCCCGGCCATCAGCAGATCGCGGGCTTCGTCGCTGAAACGCAGTTCCTTGGCCATCGGCCCTCCTGTGACGTTCGGAATGTAACGGAGAATCGGCGTGCCGGGCCAGCTGGCTACGGGACCAGGATGGCTCGCCCCCGCACCCGGCCGGCATCCAGGTCGGCGAACGCCTCGGGAGCCGAGCCGATCGGGTAGGTCCTGGTATGCAGCGTGACCCGGCCGGCCTGGGCCAGGACCATCAGCTCGGCCAGGTCGTTGTAGCTCCCGACGATGTTCCCGATGATGTTGCGCTCGGTGGTGATGATGTCGAGCGTCGGGATCGTGATCGTGCCGCCGTATCCGATCACGAAGTACGACCCGGCCCGGCCGGTCATCGCGAACCCGTCGTGCTCGGCGCCCTGCTCGGCGACGAAGTCGAGCACGACCTGCGCGCCGGCCCCGCCGGTCAGCTCGGCCACCGCGGCCACCTGTCCGCCGTCGGCCACGACGGTCTGGTGCGCGCCGAGCTGCTCGGCGAGCTTCAGGGCGTCGGGGTTGCGGTCCACCACGATGATCGTGGCCGCGGTCAGCGCGGCCAGGCACTGGATCCCGATGTGGCCCAGGCCGCCGGCCCCGATCACGACGCACGTCGTGCCCGGGTACAGCAGCGGGATGGCCTTGCGGACGGCGTGGTAGGCGGTGATGCCGGCATCGGCGAGCGCGGCCACGTCGGCCGGCCTGGTGGACGGGTCCAGCTTGACGCACGCCCTGGCCGAGGTCAGCAGGTACTCGGCCATGCCGCCGTCGCGGGACAGCCCGGGGAAGACGCTGGCCGCGCAGTGCATGTCATCGCCGGCCCGGCAGGCCCGGCACAGCCCGCAGGTCGGGGTCGGGTGCAGGATCACGGTGTCGCCGACGGCAACGTTGGTGACCGCGGAGCCGACCTCGTGCACCCAGCCGGCGTTCTCGTGGCCGAGGATGTAGGGCAGCGCGGTGCCCATCGCCGCGTCCCACTGGCCCTCGATGATATGCAGGTCGGTGCGGCACACCCCGGCCCCGCCGACCTTGACGATGACGTCGAGCGGACCGGTGATGGCGGGCTCGGGGACCTCGTCGATCACGGGCTGGGTGTGAAATGCGTGCAAGCGGACGGCCTTCACGTGTCCTCCTCGCCTAGTCCTGACGTGGCGTACCGGTGCCGCAGCATGCCGCGGCAGATGCCGGTGTTGGCCTCGATGCTGATCCGGGTGGTTTGCGCCCGGCGCAGATGCAGCGGCAGCGCCTCGGCGGCGACCGCGTCCCCGGTGACCGGGTCGACGACGAGCGGTGACGCGTCGCTGGCGGGCAGGCCAAGCTCGGTCCTGCGCTGCCGCAGCCGGTCGAGCTCCGCGGACGGTGCCACCTGGCCCATCGTCATCGCCGCGAGCTCGTCGGGAGCGGCGCCTGCCGATGCCAGTGACCGGCACAGGACGTCGGTGCCCGCCAGCACGGCCTTGCGCAGGAAGTCCGCGCGCAGCTCGCGCAGCTCGCCCGCCGCCTCGCCGGCGAAGGAGCGGGCGAACCCGGACCTGGCGGCCACTCCGCCGTTGATCGCGTCCGCGGCGAAGTGGTCCTCGAGCACGACCTCCGCGCGGCGCACGCCTGGCGTGGCCGACACCGCGTCATACGCGTCGGCCACCATCAGGAAGGCGAAGTTGGGCGCGCAGAAGTACGTCGGCAGCCGCAGCCTGACCTGCGCGTCTCCGTCTCCGGAGACGGTGCACGAGGCCACGAAGCCGAGCGAGGTGATCGGCTCGTCCAGCTCCGGGTCGCGCACCGCCTCCAGCGCCGCCAGTACCCGTGCCTGGGCTGTGAGGGGCTTGATCACGACCCTGAGACCAGCTGGGCGTCGTCCTGGGCAGCGGGAGTGCCCTGGCCGGCGTCGAGCTGGCACTGCGCCGGCACGTCGATCCCGTACAGCCGGGCCGCGTTCAGGCCGAGTATCTTCTTCTTCGTCGCGATGCTCACCCGCGGGTAGTCGGCGAATTCCTCCGACTCCGGGTAATCCCAGTCGACGAAGCCCTCGACCTGCCACCTGGGCTCCCAGATGGCGTAGTCGCTGCCGAAGGTCATCTTGTCCTCGCCGACCCAGAACAGCAGCTCGCCCATGACCTTGGCGAAGAACCTGGGCCTGGCGTACATGAGTCCGCCGATGACCACCGCCAGGCCGGCGTAGACGTTGGGCTCCTGCGTCGCCATGAAGCAGAAGTCCTCGATCCTGGGCAGCCCGACATGCTCGACGATGAAATTCAGGCCGGGGAAGTCCGTCGCCGCGTGATCGACATCCGACACGTCGAAGGCGTCCTTGTCCAGCGGCCAGATCGTCGGGCCCTTGTGCACGTGAATGTTCTTGATCCCCAGGTCCTGGCATGCTTCCAGGTACCGGTACGCTCCGGGGTCGGTCAGCTTCCAGCCGCGCGAGCCGTTGTTCCACTCGGCGGTGTAGAGCTTGCAGCCCCTGGACCCGAACCGCTCGACGTTCTCCTTCAGCACCCGTAGCCCCTCGTCACCGTCCCGGGGGTCCCACCGGGTGTTGTAGCGGAACCGGCCTGGGTGCCGCTCGCCCATCAGCGCGTTGCGCTCGGTGGTGTTGAAGCCCTCCTTGTACCACTCCTTCAGGTAGGTCGGCTGGAAGACCGCCACGTCCACGTAGCCGTTCTCGAAAACGTCCTTCATCAGGTCGTCCTCTGAGTACTTCTGGAAGTGCTCGATAGACCAGTGCGTCTGGGGCGGACCGAGCCCCTGATACGCGTGGAAGCACTCGATCCAGCCCTTGGCGTACTGCTCAGCGCCAGGCACCCAGTTGTCCGGCGCCGCGTTCCAGTAGTGCATGTGGCTGTCGACCACGAAATACTTCTCGCCGTTCTTCTCGTACACCATTCCTCCTCGCGGGCCGAAATTGCGGTGCGGCCGCCGGCCGCTAACGCGACTCAGGCGTCAGGTCGAAGCCGAGGTACTCCGCGGCATCCTCCGGATTGGCGAACATGATCGTCCGGTCGTCCTCGTGGATCATCCGTCCGTAGTGGGTGGACATGTTCTCCTCGAACTCGGCGGCGTCGAAGAAGCCGGGCTCCTCGCCGAGCGCCTCGGAGATCTCGTCGTAGACGACGTCCATCCGGCCGATCGCGTCGACCCGGATCATGGACGGCAGCGGCGTCACGGTCACGTTCGACTCCGTGCTCATGACCTTCGCCACGACGACGCCGACCTGGTTGTTCATGAGAGTGAAGCCGCACCGGTTGGACGCGGTGCTGTCGGACTTGAACGGGCTCTCTGCTGTCGTGAAGGTGGTCACTGCGCCAGCTCCTCCGGTGTCTCGAGGCCAAGATCGGACAGAATGCCCCTGAAGCGATGCTTGGCCGCGTCCAGGCCGTCCTCGAACCGCGGCGGCTTCGCGTCGGGCTGCGACCAGAGCGGCTGGAGCTTCCTGGCCGCGGCGATGACGACGGGCACCCACGCGGCGAGCCAGCGCTGCAGGACGGCCTTGTTGTGGCCGGCGAACTCACGGTCGCTGGTGAGCAGCTCGAACATCGCCCTCGTGTACCGCAGGTCGCGCTCGGCGTAGTCGTACTCCTCGGCGCCGACGACGGTCGGCGTGACGAAGTCCCCGTTCCGCGGTGCCGCATGCTGGACCAGGCTGCTCCTGAACAGCTCGCCGACCAGCGGCTCGAAGACCACGTTGGCCGCGAAGATCGCCTCGCACCAGTCGTCGATGGCGGTCAGCCGCTCGGCGGTCTCCCTGACGCCCTGCCACGCCGGGTCGCTGTTCCACGCCTCGAGGTGGGCCGAGCCGTCGAAGCCGACGATCTCCTCGCTCAGCGTGAGGTTGTACAGGGCCAGGTCCTGCGCGGCCCTGATCCGGTGCATGCTGTTCACCGAGATCGCGTTGTTGTGCATGTTCGTGGGCGCCCGCCGGTTGGCGTTGGCGAACAGGTACAGGCCGAGGCCGTGGTCGACGTGCATCCAGGCGCCGATGTTGTGCTCGACGAAGCGGACCCAGTTCGGGTTCCACTGCTCGAAGGCCTTCGCCTGCCTGGCCGCGTCGATGTTCTGGTTGAGCTGCCGCACCACGTTGGAGTTGTAGCGGTAGAAGGTCAGCTCCCACTCCTCGTTCGGGTCGCGGAACTCGTGCCAGCCGTGGGCGGGCCAGTCGTAGCCCTTTCCGCCCGAGCCCGGGTAGCGCTCAGGCTCGGGCCGGTCAGATCCCCATGCCTTGAGCGCGGTCCAGTCCAGCGGATAGCCGCCCCGGCCATCGGAGAACCCGTACAGCCAGCCCTGGGCGAGGTAGTGCCTGGGGTCGGGCTGCACCTCGACGGTGACGTCCTCGTAGTGGCTCTGCTTGCGCTTCTTCGGCGTGAAGTAGTTGAACCGGCGCGAGTCGGAGTCGGGGAAGACCTTGGCCCCGGCCTCCGCGTCGGTGAAGACGGGCTTGGGCAGGCTGCGTTCCTCGGTGGCGGTCATGAGATCGGCCTCCTCATTCCTGGGGATCTGCGGTCGTCGTGAACTTGTCGTAATAGATGCGCTTGTCTTCCACGCCTGCCGTCATGAGCATCGGCAGGGCGGCCTCCACCATCGGCGGTGGACCGCAGACATAGGCGTGCGCTCCCTTGAGCCCGCCCGCCAGCCGCCGCACCACGTCGGTGATCAGGCCGACCTCGCCCTCCCAGCCGTCCTCGGCGGCGGGCTCGGACAGCGCGGGCACGTAGCGGAAGCTCGGCAGCGACTCTTCGAGGGCGCGGAGTTCCTTCTCGAAGCACAGGTCCCGGCGGCGCCGGGCGCCGTAGAAGTACGTTGCCTGCCTGGTGATGCCGCGCTCGGCCATCGACCGGAGCAGCGACAGGATCGGAGCCATCCCCGCGCCGCCGCCCACGAAGATCAGGTCGGCGTCCTGACCTTCGCGCAGCGTGAACACGCCGAACGGTCCGCTCAGCTGCAGCCGGTCGCCGGCCGCGACCCGGGTGTCGAGAAAGTGCGAGAACAGCCCGTCCGGGTAAACCTTGATGACGAACTCGAGGCGGCCGTCCTCCCGGCTTGACGTGTTCGCCATCGAGAACGACCTGGTCTGGCTGGTGCCGGGGACGGCGATGTCGACGTACTGCCCGGGGAAGAACTTGACCTCCGCCGGCTCGACCAGGCGCAGGACGAGATGCCTCATGTCGTGGGTGACAGGCTCGTTGGAGACGACCTCAGCGATCGCCTCGACGATCGGCAGCCCCGAGTGGATCATGTCCTCGTCGTAGTTGAGCAGCTCGATCGTGACGTCCTCGTAGGCGTGTGCCCGGCACAGCAGCGTGTAGCCTTCCTCCTTCTCGTAGTCGGGCAGCGCGAACGTGGAGTACTTGTCAAGCTCGATGTCCTCGCCGTCGAGGACGAAGGACTTGCAGGACGAGCACTGCCCTTCCTTGCAGCCGTGCATGAGCATGATTCCCTGCTCGGCGGCGGCGCGCAGGATCGTCTGGTCCTCGCCGACCTCGATCTCTATGCCGACCGGCTCGAAGCGCACGAGATGCTTGTCAGCCATGACTCCCTCCGGGCTCGTGCCGCGGGCTGCGGACGGGGTGAGCAGCGAAGGAAGACCGGAGCCGGAGCGGTTTCGACCGCCGGCCCTCCTCCGCGCTCGCATGCTCCGCTGCGGCTCAGGCCTCCGCAGGCGCTGGCCGCCCGGCCGGGCCGCCGCGGATGTAGCTGGCGTGGAATGCCGCCCGCTCCTCCGGCGTCATCTCGTTGAGCAGCACGTTCGGGCTCTGCAGCGGGCCCATCCGGCGCAGGTGGTCCAGCGTCCACATCTTCTTGGGATCGAGGTTCAGATGCGGCTGCGCGACGAGGGTCTTGCCGTCGTCCCGCACGTACCCCATGTCCGAGACGACATCGGCCCAGTTCCAGCCGTGGTAGAGGGTCTCCCACTCCCGCTTGCCGATCAGCTGGCCCATGTTCGGGGTCGCCCTACCCTGGTAGGTCGGCCGGAACGCGGTGGTGTCAGTCCACCGGCAGACCTCGTGGCAGTAGGTCCGAACCTGGCCCTCGACCTCGTCCATGACCATGTCCTCGCGGACTAGGCAGGGCACCATGCAGGTCCAGCAGCGGTGCGGGTACTGGTAGTCGACGTCCTCGGCCACGATCGGGTGGTGGCCGTTCGGCATCGACAGCCGGTTGTAGTTCTCCCACCACTTGCCGTACTTGTCGTACCAGCCCGGGTACTTGTACTCGAACCACTCGAAGTCCTTGTCGGTCATCGGGTCGATCCGCCAGTAATTCGCCAGCCAGCCGGTGGCGAAGAACTGCGCCACCTCGTGGACGTAGCCCTTGTTCCAGATCTGGTTCCACGCCTCCTCGATGAGGTCGTGCGGGATGACCAGGCCGTACTTCTCGAGCGGCACCAGGTAGCTGCGGTAGTAGTCGTCGTAGATCCACCGCCGCCACATCTCCGCATAGGACTCCCGGTCCTTGCGGCGGTCCTTGGTGCCGTACTCGATGAACGTGCCGATGGCCGCGTCGACGACGCGGTGGTTGTTCCACCAGGCGTAGCGCAGGTCGCGCTCGAGCAGCTGGTGGTTGTTCTCGTCGGCCAGCGCCATCAGCAGCGTCGCGTACCCGTTGCTGATGTGCCTGGACTCGTCGGACTGCACCGAGTGGAAGACCGTCGGCAGCAGGTAGTCGCCGTTGGCGGCGGCTTCGGCCGGCATGGCCACGAACAGCGTGTTGGTGAACGCCGTCTCGGCGACGATCGTCAGGTAGATGCTGGCCGCGGTGATGGCGTCGCCGGTGATGAAGCCCTCCGCGAACTGGCGCCCGATCGTGCCGCAGTAGTCGTTCTGGAAGTTCCGCAGGCTGCTGTTGAAGCCGGCCGGGTCGATGTAGTTATTCATGTACAGGCGCTTGAGGTTCTGCTGGATGGTCGAGTGCCTGACCTCGTCGATCATCTGGATCGCCTGGCCGTTGTGCAGCTCGGGATTGGGGACGGTCCGGAATAGCAGCGGCATCGCCCGGGCGGCCGAGATCTCGGGCAGCGGGATGATCGAGAGGAACAGCTTCTGCCATTCCAGCCAGCGCTCCTGGACCTGGCGGAACATGTTGCCGCGGATGGCGCCGTCGGATGCACCGTAGACGCGGTGGTCCTTCTCCTCCTGCATCGGGAAGTAGGACCGCAGGACCTGCTTGAGGGGGTCCTTCTTCTGGGCCTTGGCGAACGTGTAGTCCGTGCCGTACTGCGAGACCGGCTCGTGATAGAGCGGTTCCCAGGACAGTTCCTGGATCTTCTGATGAGCCCTGGCCACACTCTGGCGACTCATGTGTCACCCCTCTTCCCTCGGGTCGGCGCAGACAGGCGGCCTGCTGCAGCCGTGGTCGTCTTCTCCAGCGCCGCACGCTCGGCTGGTGAAGTCACGAGCTCCGCACGCCCGAAACTCCTCATGGGGGCCATCACAACCCGGTAACGGCGTGATGGCGCTCTCAACATGAGACAGCGCCGTCGTTCAGCTCTCGCCGAAGAACGCCGTCCTGATCTGCTCGAGATGATTCCTGACCGCCAGCGAGTCCTGCCGGTTTCCTTCGAGGGCCGGCTCGATGCCCAGCGCGCGCAGCAGGTCGGCGGCCGGGCCGCCCGGATCACCGGTGCTGCCGAGCTGCGGATGGAGCCCCAGCCCGGCTAGATGGTGAAAGACCAGGTTGACGATGCTCCAGGGATTGAATGTCTCGTTCGCATACTCATCCGGACGGTCCACCGGGCACCTCCGAGCGGCTTGCCTTTGGCCATCGGTCTGCGTGGATGTCCAGGCATCAAAAGACAAGAGGCACGCGCTAGCGGTCTCAACTTGAGACAGTCGCTTGCCAGCCCGTGCTTATCTTGAATGGTAACGAAAAATACCTTGGCCCCCCGGCCCGCCAAGGTGTGTACCCATCTCGCCGTGCAGGTGGGCAGGACCGGAGGCTAGGAGGCGCATGTCGCGAAGCGTTGCCGACCGGCTGAGCCTGGTGAACGGCGATCGGCTCGCCGTGAACCGGGAGCGGTTCCTGACTGCCGAGCCGGTTGAACCGAACCAGGTCCGGGACACGATCCTGGCCTCCTGGTGGCGGTCACGAAGCTTGAAGGTCGCCGCTGACCGGATCAACCTGTCGTACGTGCGGGATCCGGACCTCGACACCCCGCTGACCCGCACCGCCATGCCGGTTCTGCGCCAGCTCCGCGAGAGCCTGGAAGGCCAGCCGATCAGCGTCATCCTGACCGATGCCAACGGCGTGGTGCTGACCAGGATGGCCGCCGATCACGATCTCGACCGGCACCTGGACAGCGTCAAGCTCGCTCCCGGCTTCAGCTACGCCGAGGAGTTCGTGGGCACCAACGGGATCGGCACCGCGCTGGAGATCGGCCAGGCCGGTGCACGTCTTCGGCCACGAGCACTATGCCGAGAAGCTCGAGGATCTCGCCTGCGCCGGCGTGCCCATCCACCATCCGATCTCCGGCAAGACCGTGGGCGCCGTCGACCTGACGTGCTGGCGGCGCGATGCCGACCCGCTGCTGATCGCGCTGGCCAGGACGACGGCCGATCAGATCACCAAGGCCCTGTTCGCCGCGGGAAGCGCACCGGAGCTTGAGCTGCTCCGGGAGTACCTGCGCGCGTGCCGGCACGCGGGCGGCATGGTGGTGGCGCTCAACAACGACATGGTCATGATGAACGAGCACGCCAGGCAGACGCTCGATCCCGGGGACCAGGTCGTGCTGCTGGGCCACGCCGCGGACGCCCTCGCGAGCCGGGATGACCCGGGAACGGTCGTCGTCGAGATGCCGAGCGGCACCAGAGCGCGGCTGCTCTGCCGGCCGGTCCGCGGCCCGGGCCGCCAGGGCGGCGTCGTGCAGGTCAAGCTCATCGATCAGGCGGAACCCCGGACGGCCGATACTCATGCCCAGCCCTCATCCCGGATGTTCCTGCCCGGGCTGGTCGGCTCGGGTGCTCTGTGGCTGCGGGCCTGCCATCAGGTCGATGCCGCCTACCAGGCCGGAGAGTGGCTGGCCCTGGCCGGCGAGCAGGGCGTCGGCAAGCTGGCGGTGCTGCGCGCCACCCTGCAGCGGCGCAACCCCGCCGGAGTGTTCCGGGTCCTGGACGCGGCAGACGCCACCGACCACAGCTGGCAGGCCGACGTACGCAAGGAGTTGCTGGAGGGCGACGGCGGCCTGGTCATCAGGCACGTCGAGCGGCTCAGCGCGCGCCGGACGCACGCGATCTCGGCCGCCATGCAGGAAGCGCAGGCGCTGGACAGGCAGCGCTCGCTCTGGGTCGCCGTCACGCTGACCGAGGGCCGGGACAGCGCGCACCTGGCCCGGCTGCTGCGCTTCTTCCCGCGCACGGTCGAGCTGCCGCCGCTGCGGCATCACATCGAGGACCTGAATGACCTGGTCCCGTTCTTCCTCGGCAAGCTCACCCAGCCAGGCCGGCTGACCTGCTCGCTCACGGCGATGCAGCTTCTGCTCCGCTCGACCTGGCCCGGCAACACCGAGCAGCTCTGGCAGGTGCTGCGCCGCGTCGTCCAGCACCGCCGGGTCGGTGCGATCCAGCCCGCCGACCTGCCGCCGGAATGCTGGACGGTCAGCAGGCGGCTGCTCAGCCCGCTGGAGTCGATGGAACGCGACGCGATCGTCGAGGCGCTGCTCGACTCGGCCGGCAACAAGCTGAAGGCGGCCAAGTCGCTCGGCATGTCGCGGGCCACGATCTACCGCAAGGTACGGGAGTACGGGATCGTCACCCCCGGGACCTGACCCGGTTGCCGCCGGGCCTGGCTGGGTCCAGGGCCCTCGCCGGCCTCGGCGGTCAGCGCCGTCGCGGTCAGACCCGGCGCAGGAAGGCGTTGGCGATCGGCCCCGCGCTGCTGGCCCCGAAGCCGCCGCCCTCGACCAGGACGCCGAAGGCGAGGTCGCCGCGGTACCCGATGAACCAGCCGTGCGACTTCAGGTGCGTTCCGGTCCCGTACTCCGCCGTGCCGGTCTTGCCGTAGACGCCGGGCGGGAAGCCGACCCCGGCCGCGGTGCCCTTGGTCACGACCGCGGCCATCATCGGCCGCAGGGTGGCGAGAATCGCCGAGCTGATCGCGTGCGGCCGGGCCGTCTGCTTCGGCGCGGGGCTGAGCACCAGCAGCGGCGGCCGCCAGGTGCCAGCCTCGATCGCGCCCGCCTCCGCGGCCTGGCTCAGCGGGCTGACCAGGTCGGTTCCCTGGCCGAACGCGTCAGCGGCCTGATCCACCTGTGACTTCGGCCGGATGAACGAGCCGAGCCTGGCGGCGATGCCGAGGGCCGGCCGGGAGTTGAAGCCGAACGTCCTGGCCATCGAGGCCAGCGCCGCCGCGCTCAGCCGGTTCGCACCAAGCTCCGCGAAGGTGGTATTGCAGGAAATGGCGAACGCGTTGAGCAGGGTGGTCGTGCCCAGCTGCTCGTTGTTGTCGTTATGGAAGACCCGGCCGCCGATATCGATCTTGCTCGGGCACTGAACCTGGCTGGACGGGGTCAGGCCCGTCCTCGCCAGCGCGGAGGCCGTGACGATCTTGAACGTGGACCCGGGCGGGTAGGTTCCGTCGATCGCGCGGTTCCAGCCGCCAGGCCGCTCCACGACGGCGAGCACGTGGCCCGTCGACGGCTGGATGACCACCATGTCCACAGGCTTGGCCGTGCTGGCCGTCGACACCGCCTGCGAGGCCGCGACCTGGACGGCCATGCTGATGCTCGTCCGGACCGGTCGGCCAGGCTTGGCGGCGAAACTATGAGCTGTCCCGTCGACCTGCTTGCCAGGGCCGACGATCTTGATCGTCAGTGAGGGGCTGCCCGCCAGCCGGTCCTGATACTGCTGCTCGATCCCGCCGTCCCCGATCAGGTCGCCCGCCTTGTACGGCGCCCCCAGACGCCTGGCCTGCTTCGCCGTTGCCTTCACCACGGCCCCGGTCAGCAGGGCGATCGAGCCGGACTGGGCGACGGCGGCCGGGGAACTGAGAATCGATCCGTCCGCGGCCAGGATCTGCGCCCTGACGGGCCACCTGCTGGTCAGCGCGAACCGCTCGCCGGCCTTCAGGCCGGGGTAGATGGCGGCCGGGCTCCAGTTCACCCACCAGCGCCGGTCGCGGCTCAGCAGGCGCAGAGTGCCGTGGTAGACCCAGGTGTGGTTGCTGGACAGCTGGTCCTTCACCACGAACTTCGCCCGCGCCGTGCCGTTGCTGCTGGTGACCTGGCCGAGAGTGACCTGGCTGCTGCGCACGCCAAGCTGGTGGTCGACCGCGGTCAGCGGCCCGGCCAGGCCACCGTGCGGGACGCCCACGCTGACTTTGCCCATCGCGCTGTAATTCCCCCGCTCCCACGCGCTCAGATAGGCCGTCGCGGTCTGCTGGGGACTGCCCTTGGTGCGGTTGAGAACGTAGAACCCGCCGGCCGCGACCGCTCCCGCGATGAGCACCACGACCAGCAGCAGGACGGTGAGTCTCCGGCGGCGCTTCGGGCGGCCCGGCGGGGCCTGGTCGGGCACGGCGGGCTGCCCGGAGGGCGGCCCACCGCCCGGGCCCGGCTCGGTCAGACCGGACCCGCTGCCCTGCTGGGTAACCACCTGGGGCGTCTGAGTCGGCTGCGTTCCCTGGGGCTGCCGGGCCCAGGCCAGCGGATCCAGCGGCGGCTGGATCGCTGCACCCGCCTGCCCGTCGCGAGCATGATCCGTCAGCGCCGGCTGCTGACCAGCGGGCGACTGGCCCGGGGGGCTTGCGGGGCCCGGCTGCGCGACCGGATAGAGCTGAGCGCCCGGACTGAGCTGCGCGCCCGGACTGAGCTGAGCCGGAGACGACCGCTGCCCCGGATAGGATTCCTGTCCCGGGTAGGGCTGCTGGCCTGGATGGGGCCGCTGGCCTGAGGGGGGCTGCTGGCCTGGGCCGGGCTGGCCCGGGTACGACTGCTGGCCCGGATACGACTGCTGGCCCGGATACGACTCCTCGGGCGGGTAGGACTCGTGGCCCGGGTAGGACCGGTGGCCAGGGTACGACTGCTGGCCAGGGTACGACTGCTGGGCCGGGTACGACTGCTGGCCCGGGTACGACTGCTGGCCCGGGTACGACTGCTGGCCCGGGTACGACTGCTGGCCCGGGTACGACTGCTGGCCCGGGTACGACTGCTGGCCCGGGTACGACTGCTGGCCCGGGTACGACTGCTGGCCCGGGTACGACTGCTGGGCCGGGTAGGACTGCTGGCCCGGGTACGACTGCTGGCCCGGATACGGCTCCTGGCCCGGATACGGCTCCTGGCCCGGATAGGACTGCCGGCCCGAGTACGACTGCTGCCCGTGAGACTGGCCCGGATAGGGCTGGGCCGAGTGGCGCTGCTGGCCCGGGTAAACCTGCTGATCCAGGTAGGCCTGGTGATCCGGGTAGGCCTCCTGGCCCGGGTAAGACTGCTGATCCGGGTAGAACTGCTGGGCCTGGCGAACCGGCCGGCGGCGATACGGCTGGTCCGGCTGGTCCTGGTGCCGCTGGTCCTGATACCACTGCCCGTCGGGATAGGGCGGCTGAGCCGGGGTGGACTGGCCCTGGTACCCCCTCTGATCGGGGTGCAGCGGGTCCGACGGAGACGACAGCGGATCCCCGAATGACCGCGAGGCCATGGGCTCCTGGCCATGCCGACCCCGTTGGCCCGGCTGAGCCTGCTGGCCCGGCTGAGCCTGCCTCCTGGCCCGGCTGAGCCTGCTGGCCCGGGTGGAACACGACCGTCGCGGGCTGCTGGCCTGGGTAAGACGGCCACGCCTGCTGGCCGGCCTGGCTCTGATCAGTCGAGTACGGCGGCCTCTGGTCGTGCGCCTGGTCATGCGCCGAACTCGCCTGGAGCCCGCCTCCTGGCAGTCCGGCCGGCGACTGCCCCGAAGCCGACGGCCCTGGCGGCCCGGCCTCGGTCAGCCCTGGCTCTGACTGCCCGGCCTCCGGTTGCGTGGGCTCACTGGGCACCTTGCGGTCGCGGCGTCGACGCATGGATTGGCCCTCCCGCCTCACTCACTGCGCTGCCCGCCAGGCCCAGCCCGGCGAGTTAAAACCCCATCATCGGTATCGTTTGAGACCGCACGCGCGCCGCGAGCCTCCCCCTGCGGCAATCATGAAATCCGTCCGAGCCGGACGAAGACCGTGACTATTAGCTCAAGCGAATCCTAACCGGGAGTTCGTCCTGGTAGTGCTCCGTCAGTCACCTTGCTGCCCGCCTCCGCCGTCCCGCCGCCCGCCCCGCGCCGGCCGCAGCGGCAACCTCGCCCCTCGCGACCTGCCCCCCACCGGCCCCGGAGCCGGCCCGCGGACCGCTGTGAACCCCTGGCCGGCCCATCGCACCAAGACGGGTTCACCGGTCGGCCGGCCCGGCCCGCCACGCCCGGCCCGCCACGCCCGGCTCGCCGCCGCGTACTCGGCTGCCTTTTCCACCGCGGCGGCACGGATCCGCAGTATCGTCGTGGCGATTAACAGCAAAACGCCGTGCGCGCCCGCGGGCTGGATTGAGCCGGAGCGTTAGAGGCGCTTCCGGTACGAATTCCCGATTGCACAGGAAATGCGACCATCGTTGAATGTGGTGAGTAAGTGAAGGACCATTCATCATCTTGTCGATCTGGACGCCCCCGCGCCGACCATCTGGGCCGCCCTCACACAGCCCGGCACGATGGAGGGCTGGTGGACGACCGAGGTCAGGTCGGAGCCGCCGGCTGTCGGTGTCCAGGTGCACTGGATCTTTGATGCGGAATTCAGCCCGGTCATGGAGGTAACCGCGCTGGACCCGGGCCGCGACCTTCGCTGGCGTTGCGTCTTTGGCCACCAGCCCTGGCAGGACAGCGATTTCAGATTCGCCCTCGCCCCGCTGGACGACGGACGCACCAGGATGCGCTTCTGGCAGGAGTACGCCGTCGAGCTCGAGGACGACTACTACGGCATCTACAACTACAACTGGGGCTACTACCTCGAGAGCCTGCGCCTGTTCTGCACGACGGGCACGGGCAAGCCGTTCAAGCCCGCGAGCTAAAAGGTGCTCATACCGGCAGTCTGCTCGCGAACTGCGCCGAACCTCACGTAATTCCCGATCACGTTACGGGGCGCTGACACGGGTAGGAAACGGCTCATGCCCGTTGGACTCGAGTGATCAGCTACGTGCTGGCCTTCCTGGCCGCCTCGGTGAACGCCGTCGGCGACGTGCTGAACCGCGAGGCCAGTCGCCAGGCGCCAGCGAACCTGGCCTTCCGGCTCAGGCTCTTCGCTGACCTGCTGCACCGCCGGGCCTGGCTGGTCGCGGTCGCGCTCATGCTGGCCTCGTTCGTGCTCGCGGCCGCGGCACTCGGAACCGGGCAGCTGGCGGCCGTCCAGCTGATCGTCATCCTGGAGCTGCCGCTCACCCTGATCGGCAGTGTCGGCTTCCTCGGCAGCCAGCTCACCAGCCGAGACTGGGCGGCCATCGCCACGATGACGGCCGGCGTGATGGGCCTGGTCGTGCTGCTCGACCCGCGGCCAGGGCCAGACGGACCGGTGCCCGCGACGGTCTGGCTGGCGGGCTCAGCGGCCAACGCCGCGGTCGTGGCGGCGTTGTACGTCACCGCCCGGACGCAGCGCAGGCCAGCCACGAGGGCGGCGCTGCTGGGAGTCGCCGGCGGTTTCGGCTATGGCCTGACCGCCGCCCTCACCAAGGGGATGGCGTCGCAGTTTGCCGCCGGCGGCGTCACCGGAGTGCTGTCGTCCTGGCAGCTCTATGCCTGCGGGGCCGCCGGGCTGACCTCGACCTGGCTGCTGCAGAACGCTTACCACGCCGGCACGCTCGCCGCGGCGCAGCCAGGCATCACGCTGGCCGACCCGATCGTTGCCACCCTGTGGGGCGCGGCGGCGTTCGGCGAGCACGTCAGGCATGGCTGGATCCTGCTGCTGGCCGTCATCCCGCTGGCCTTCATGACGGGGGGCGTGCTGACCCTGAGCCGGTCCCGGGCCTGGCGGACGGATTCGGAGCGGACCGCGGATCAGACGGAAGCCATGCCGTAAGCCGCGAGTCCGGCGCCGGTCGTAGTGGGCTGCAATTCGATCAGGCGCAGCGGCTGAGCTGGCCGTCGAGTTTGCGCACCGGTCCTCGGTGAGGCAGCTAAAGCCGAGCGCGGGAGCTCCCCCGGCAACGTGCGGTTACCGCGCTGTGCCGGGCCAGCAGAGGATCTCGCCGTGCGGGATCAGGAACCAGCCGTCGGCGCTGGCCGACCACCGGAGCCAGGCGTCCGCCAGCCGCCGGAGATCGGTTCTCGTGGCGAGGGCGTGCTCCACAGCACGGTCGCCGAACGACGAGTCCGTCAGTCGCTCGGCCCATAGTCGGCCCCACCACTGCCGGTCGTGCGGACCGGTGTAGCACCAGGCGCTGGCCGACGACTCGACCCGGCCGAAGCCAGCCGCCTGCGCCCAGGACAGCAGGCGCCGGCCCGCGTCCGGCTCCCCGCGCAGGGCCCGGGCTACCCGCTGGTACAGCAGCCGCCACTCGGATAGCTCCTCGTCCTGCGGGAACCAGATCATGCCGCCGTAGTCACTGTCGCGGGCCGCGACGACGCCGCCGTCCCGGCAGACCCGGCCCATCTCGGCCAGAGCGGCGACCGGTTCCGACAGGTGCTGCAGGACCTGGTGCGCGTGCACGACGTCGAACGAAGCGTCTGCGAAGGCCAGGCGGTACACGTCGCCGATCTCGAAGGAGGCATTGCCCGCACCCTGGCGCCGGGCTTCAGCCCGCGCCTGCTCGAGCACGTCGCCGGCCGCGTCGAGACCGACGACCCGGCCCTTCGGCAGCAGGGTCGCCAGCCCGGCCGTGATCGTGCCCGGCCCGCAGCCCACGTCGAGCAGGCTCGCGCCGGGGGGCAGGTGCGCGAGGAGATAGCCGGCTGAGTTGGCCGGCGTCCGCCATCGGTGTGACCTCAGCACGCTGTCGTGATGTCCGTGCAGGTAGGTATCCGGATTCGCGGCCATCACAGCAGTATCCACGCTGGCCACGGACGCCGGCCGGACCAGGGTCTCAGCGCTGGTCGACCGGGCCGAGCAGGGGCTTGATGTCCAGGATCGGCGTCTGGTCGAGCGCCTCGAGATTTCGCACCGCGATCCTGGTGCCGTCGATGGCCACGATCCGCACCTGATGCAACCCGATCGGGTTCGGCCGATCGGGCGAGCGAGTGCTGAAGACGCCCTGCTCAGGACGGCCCTGATCGCCGCGCGGGCGGACCGTCAGCACATCACGGCGAGCCCGGTCGAGCCAGGTGAGCACGATGACCTCGGTGCCGACGGCCAGGCCGTCGATGGCCGCCCGCATGGTCGGGTCGAGCACCAGCCAAGCCTGGGGCGCACCCTCGTCACCTTGACGCGGCGCCAGGTCGCGATCAGTGAGCGGGGACTCGACCGATCCGACCGGCTGCAGGCAGTACCCGGTCTCGCTCATCTCGCCCTCCCTTCCCCGGCCGCCTCTTGAGGCCAGTCCTGTCTGTCATACCACTGCCGGACCTCACCGGGCCGAGTGACTTCCGGCCGCGCCACGGTCCGCGGCTCCGGGTTGAGCAACGGCCACAGGGGTACCGTGCAGGACATGCCCGCAGACTGGCCGGAGACGTCGTATGAGAACTGGAGCGCCACCTGCGACACGCTCCACGCGCACACGCAGGTGCTCGGCAAGCTGGCGGCCAGGCTCGCCCCGGCGGAGCCGCAACTCCAGCACGCTGCCCTCCGGCTGACCGCCCGCGGCTGGGAGACGTCGCCGCTACCCGCGCCGAACGGCTCAGGGTCCCTGGTCATCGCGCTTGACCTGCGCTCGCACGAGGCCATCGCGGAGCACAGCAGCGGCGACGATGCCCGGATCCCGCTGACGCCCGACCGGCCCGTCGCCGACGTCACCCGCGACGTGCTCGCGGCCGTGCGCGGCCTGGCCGGGCCGGTGGAGATCAGCCCGGCGCCGCAGGAAGTGCCGTGGACGGTGCCGCTCGACACGGATTACGAGCACGCCAGCTACGACCAGGCCCAGGTCAGCGCCTATTTCGGTGCCGCGACCCGGGCAGCGGCCGTGCTGGCCGAGTTCCGCGCGCCCTATCGCGGGAAGACCACCCCGGTCAACGCGTGGTGGGGCTCGTTCGACCTGGCCGTGAGCCTGTTCTCCGGCCAGCCGGCGAATCCGCCCGCCGACGACTTCATCATGCGCAATGCCATGGACTCCCAGGAGGTCGCGGTCGGCTGGTGGCCCGGCGACCCGCGCCATCCCCAGGCCGCGTTCTACGCTTACGCGCACCCGGCGCCAGACGGCTACCCGGGTGCGGCCCTCACCCCGCCCGCAGCGTACTGGGACGCCGCGATCGGCGAGTACCTGCTGCCCTGGGACGACGTGCGCGCCGCCGCCGACCCGCACGCCTTCGCGCTCGAGTTCGCCAGGTCGGCCTTCCGGCACGCCTGCCGGGTCTGCGCATGGGACCCTGGCCTGGCCGCCAGCGCGGACGGCGAGCCGCCGCCCGTCCGCTGACGCCCGGCTGGCTTGGCGATTGCCTCGCCCGCCTCGATACCTGCGCGGCCGCGGCCGCGTCAGCTACGCCGGGAACGTGACCGCCGCCGCGGCGGCCAGCACTTCCGCTCGGTGCGCAGGGAGCAGGAAGCCCCGGCTGATGGCCTCGTCCGCCGCCCTCGCGTACGCGTCGAGGTAACCAGCCCGGTCGCCGTACCGCCGGAGCAGCGCCGCGTCGTCCAGCGGCGTCGTCGATCCGACCAGCCACCCCAGGGCGCCTGACCCGGCCGGGCCCTCCCCGCTGAGCGTGCAGGCGGGGACGTCCACGGCCGGGGTACGCACACCGCCGAGCGCGATGCCGGCCGCGTCCCGCGCGATCATCGCCGGGTCCTGTCCGGCCAGCTCGATGACCGGCGCGCGAGGCGGCGGCGTACCCTCGCGGACCCACTGGTTGAGGGCATGCAGCGCCGCCTGGGCGACGAATCGCTGCGGACCCTCATTGATCCGCCAGTCACAGCCCAGCACCGCCGCCGCCGGGCCGATCAGGTAGGCGTCCGCGTGCGCCGTCCCCGCCACTTCCCATGACCGCAGCAGGTCCGAGTCTGGCTGCCTGGCCAGCCAGTACGCCAGCGGCGGAACGACGTCGCCCTCCGTCTGGAAGATCAGGACCGGCGCGGTGAGGCCGGTTCTGATCGGCACGCCTGCGGTGACCGCGCCGGGGTCGCCTGGGCCGGAGCCGTCCAGCGATGCGGCGCCCGCACCGCGGCTGTGCACGAAGAACCCGTCGAAAGCCGGCGCCGGCCCGTGCACGGCATTGATGTAGGTCGTGAGGTAGAACGCCGACTGTGATTCCCCGATCGCCAGGACGCAGGCCGGCCCTGGGCCGCCAGGCAGCCCGCCGGCCCCGTTCCCGCCGCGCAGTGCCTGCCCGATCTGGCGGAAGATGTCGAACGAGTACTGGTCGCCAGGATGAGCCAGCGTGCCGTACCTGACCGGATCCGATGCCCGCAGCCCAGGAAACTGGCCGGGAAAGCCCACCCTGCTCGTCCCGCCGGTGATGCCTAGCGCCTGAGCCGACACCGCGGCATAGGCATGACCGGCCCGGAGGATCTCCTCGCGCAGGAAGGACCAGTCGGGGGCGGCCTCGAATCCGCTCGACACGTTCAGCCACTCGACCAGCACGGTGCCGCTGAACCGGCTGGCGTCGGCCGGCCTGCGGATCACGACCCTGGTCGTGAACGGGACGGCGGGGCCGGACTGGACTGCCTGCTGAGCTGCTGGCCGGCCGCCAGCGGCCGGGCGATCCGGCCGGGCGTAGCCGCGCGCGGTGCCCGAGGCGAAGAACTCCTCCTCCAGGAAGCCGCTCGCGGCCAGGTCAACCTGGACGACGCTGACGGGCGGGACGATTCGGCCCGCCGCGACCGGCCCGGAGAGAACTGCCATGGCACGATCATCGCATAACCGGAGATATCACGACCGGATAGTGATCCCGGCCGATCGGAGTGCTGTCCGAAAAGGCATTGTGCGAGCATAATGAAGCTACTCGTCGCATTTCCTAGTGCCGGGAGCGACCATGCGTTCGGCCACAGCTCAGATCGACATCGGAGCGTCCCCCGCGGCGCTCTGGGCCGCGCTTACCTCGGCGGATCAGACACCACAGTTCTTTTCCGGCCTGCGCCTGGTATCGGCATGGCGGGCCGATCTGGCCGTCGATGCCTATCACTGCGCCACCCACATCGCGACGGGCTCGATTGTCCTGGCCGATGAGCCGCGCCTGCTTGTGTTCCGCCTGGAGGATCCTGTCACCGGCGAGGTCGACTGCTGGATCTCCTGGCACCTGCGGGAGCGCGAGGAGTGCATCACCCGGGTCAGGCTGACCGTGGACTCCCTGCCGATCGACCCGCCGGTAGACAGCGTGCGACTGCTGAGCAACCTGAAGACGTACCTGGAGACCTCGGGCCCGCTGACCGCGAGCACCGCCGGCGGCGGTCCGCCTGGACGGGCCAGCGGGTGACGCCCACCGCCGGCCGCGCTCAGGCGACCTCGTTGAGCTTGCCCCTGGCGACGTCGAAGACGAAGCCGCGGACAGCGTCGGTATGCGGGACGAAGGGGCTGGCCTTGATCCTGGCCACCGACTGACGGACGTCCTCGTCGAGGTCGGCGAACGCCTCGGCGGCCCACGGCGGCTTGATGCCGGTGTCGTCCTGGATGGAGCGCCTGAACCCGTCGTCGGTGAACGTCAGCATCCCGCAGTCCGTGTGGTGAAGCAGGATGATCTCCCTGGTGCCGAGCAGGCGCTGGCTGATGGCCAGGGAGCGGATCTCGTCCTCGGTGACGACCCCGCCTGCGTTGCGGATCACGTGGGCCTCGCCATCGGCCAGCCCGAGGATCGCGTAGACGTTGAGGCGCGCGTCCATGCAGGCCACGACGGCGACCTGACGGGACGGCGGCATCGGCAGCGGCCCGCTGAACGACTCGGCGTACCGCGCGTTGTTCAGCAGGTACTCGTCAGTGACTGACATCTGAGCTCCGATCTCGCCTGGCGCCACCTGGCGCAATCTTGACTGCTCAGGAAGTTATCCTATAAAACCAATAGAGAATATAGAATTAAGCACTACCCGCGTGGGCCAGCCAGATGGGATGCAACGTGATTCAGCCTCTGACCGCTCGAATTCAGGTCGGTCCCGCCGAGCTCGCGAGGATCACCTCAGACATCGCCGGTCATCCGGGGCGGTGGCTGAGCCAGGTCCGGTACGACGCGAGCAGGCGATGGTACCGGCGCCTCATGCTGGCCGACCAGTACGAGGTCTGGCTCCTCAGCTGGCTCCCCGGACAGCAGACCGGATTCCATGATCACGGCCCGTCGGCAGGCGCGTTCGCCGTCGCCCTCGGCCAGCTTCGCGAGCGCGCTGCCCCGGCCGGGCGCCCGGCGGCTATCGAGAAGACGGTGACGCAGGGGGCGGCGCGGTCGTTTGGCCCGGACTATATACATGACGTGAGAAACGATTCGGCGGAGCCCGCCGTGAGCGTCCACGCGTACTCGCCGCCGCTGACCAGCATGCGCCGGTTCGACGTCGCCGCCGGCGGCCTGCTGCTCGCCACCGTGGAGGAGCGAACATGGTAGACAGCCAGGCGCAGACGATCGACGAGGTACTCGAGCATGCCCGGCGCCGCCTGCATCGCCTCGATCCCGCTGCCGCGCAGCGCGCGATGCACGACGGCGCGATCCTGGTCGATACTCGCCCGCAAGCCCAGCGGCAGGCGCAGGGCAGCGTCCCCGGCGCGCTGCTCGTCGAGCGGAACGTGCTCGAGTGGCGGTTCGACCCCCGCTCAGACGCCAGGCTTCCCGAGGCCACCGGATACGACGTGCACCTGATCATCATGTGCGCCGAGGGTTACTCGTCCAGCCTGGCCGCGGCCTCGCTCCAGGACCTCGGCCTGCGGAACGCCACCGACCTGGCGGGCGGCTTCGTGGCCTGGGCCCAGGCCGGCCTGCCGGTCCAGGCCGGCTGAGGCAGGGCCAGGGCAGCCTCCAGGAAAGCAGCCGCGGGCAGACCGGACCGCGGGCAGACCGGACCGCGGGCAGCGCGGTCCGGTCTGGTCAGCCGCCGATGGCGCGGATGGACTGCCGCAATGACCCCATGGTGGCCAGCACGGCAGACGGCTCGTAGCCGCAGTGCGCCATGCAGTTCGCGCAGCGCGGGTCCTTGCCCCGGCCGTAGGAGTCCCAGTCGGTGGTCTCGACCAGCTCCCGGTACGTCTTCACGTACCCGTCGCTCATCAGGTAGCAGGGCTTCTGCCAGCCCAGCAGCGAGTACGACGGGATTCCCCAGGCGGTGCAGCCGAAGTCAGTCTTGCCTTCGAGGAAATCTAGGAACAGGGGGCTGTGGTTGAGCCGCCAGCGCTTGCGGTTGCCGCCTGCGAACGCCTTCTTGAACAGCTCCCTGGTCTCGGTCACGCCGAGGAAGTGGTCCTGGTCGGGCGCCTTCTCGTAGGCATAGGCGGGCGAGATCTGCATCTGGTCGATGCCCAGGTCGTCGTTGAGGTAGCTGAGCACGTCGATGACGGTCTGCGGGGTGTCGGTGTTGAACACCGTCGTGTTGGTATTGACCGTGAACCCGCGCCGCTTGAGCTCGCGAATCGCCTCGACCGCCGCGTCGAACACGCCGTCCTTGCAGACCGACTCGTCGTGCCGCTCGCGCAGCCCGTCGATGTGCACCACCCAGGCGAAGTACGGTGACGGCTTGAACTTGTCGATGTGCTTGCTGACGAGCAACGCGTTGGTGCACAGGAAGACGAACTTCTTGCGGGCGATCAGCTGACGGACGATCTCGTCGATCTGCGGGTGCATGAGCGGCTCGCCGCCCGCGATGGATACCATCGGGGCACCGCACTCCTCGATCGCGCCGATCGCCTGCTCCACCGGCATCCGCTGCTTGAGCACCGTGTGCGGCTGCTGGATCTTGCCGCACCCCGCGCACTTCAGGTTGCAGGCGAACAGCGGCTCCAGCTCGACGAGCAGCGGGAACTTGTCTCTGCGAGCCAGCTTCTGGCCAATCAGGTACGCCCCGATCCGCAGGCTCTGGCGCAGCGGCATAGACACTTGAACACCAGCTTTCTCTTTAGTCACTTCTGTTATCGTGAGTTACCCGCTGAGGCCGTGGCTAGCCCTCAGTTAGTGCTGTCGGCGTGACCCGTCGGCCACGTCAGCTGGCCGGCCGCCTCAGCTCCCTCGGCAGCCCGAATTGCACGTCTTCTGTCGTGACGACGACCTCAGATGTCTCGATCGGGCCGAGCCCCGACAGCGCGGTGACGATCTGCCCGACGACGGCCGGCGGTGCCGATGCGCCGGCCGTGATCCCGACCGTCGACACCCCCGCCAGCCACCCGAGCTCGATCTCCTCCGGCCCGTCGACCAGGTAGGCAGGGGTCCCGGCCCGCTCGGCCGTCTCCACCAGGCGCAGCGAGTTCGAGGAGTTGGCCGAGCCGACGACGATGACCAGGTCGGAGTCGGCTGCGATGGCCCGGACCGCCCGCTGGCGGTTGGTCGTCGCGTAGCAGATGTCGTCGCTGCCCGGGCCCCGGGCCGCCGGGAAGCGGTCCAGGATCGCGTCGACGACTCCGCCCGCCTCGTCCGCGGCTAGCGTGGTCTGCATCACGTACGCGACCTTGGCCGGGTCAGCGGGCTGCAGTCTGGCGACGTCATCGGCGCTCTCCACCAGGGCCGTCGCCTCAGGAGCCTCGCCCAGCGTGCCCTCGACCTCCTCGTGGCCCGCGTGCCCGATCAGCGCGACCAGGTAGCCGTCGGATGCGAACCGGCGCGCCTCGGCGTGCACCTTGGCCACCAGCGGGCAGGTCGCGTCCACGGCGGCAAGACCGCGCTCCGCCGCCTCGCGCCGCACCTCGGGCGAGACGCCATGGGCCGAGAACACGACGACCGAGCCGTCGGGCACCTCGCTCAGCTCCTCGACGAAGATCGCGCCGCGCTCTTCTAGCCCGGCGACGACGGTGGTGTTGTGCACGATCTGCTTGCGCACGTAGACCGGAGACCCGTACCGCTCGATCGCCAGCTCGACGATCTCGATGGCCCGCTCGACTCCGGCGCAGAACGACCGCGGGCTGGCCATCAGCACCCGGCGGGAGCCCACCGCCGCCGCCCAGCGCGCCAGGGCCGGACCGGCCAGCCGCAGCGACCTGAGCGCGGCGAGCCCGCCGGTCACGGTCCGGGTGCTGACCAGCGAGTGACCGGGCAGATCCGAGATCGCCCTGACCACGGCGGCCGGACCGCCGCTGGCCCCGCTGAGCAGCGGGGCCGATTCCAGGTCCACGGCGATGGCGCCGGCAGCGGCCAGGGTGGCGTGCCCGTCCCGCCCGACGAGGTGATCAACGGTCGCGATCGGGCCCACCCGTACCCGCAGGCCAGCTCGCCGCAGCTCGCCCGCCAGCAGCGGCGCGGACGGGCAGCTGACCGCCGTGCCGCCGCCCGTCACCTCCGAGGCGACCACCAGATCGCCAGGGCTCAGGTCGTCAGTCAGGGCGCCGGCCACCCCGCCGACGGCGACCACGCCAGCCCCTGACTGCTCGAGCCTGGCGGCCGCGGCGGCCGACCTGGCCGGGCCGTATCCGGTCCTGAGTACCTGCACGGCCGCTGAACCGTTGCCGTTCAGGTCGCGCAGGCCGCGCCGCAGCGCCCGGGCCTCGACCCGCAGCGGCGCGCAGATCACATGGTCGCTCATCAGGCTCCCCCGAGGTACCGGCCGAGCGCGCTGATCGGGAACACCAGCCGGTACAGGTGGTAGTTGATGTAGAAATCGCCAGGAAACCCGGTCCCGGTGAACTGCGGCTCGTCCCAGGTCCCGTCCTCGCGCTGGGCGGCGGCGAGCCACGCGACGCCTCGGTCCGCGCTGCGCATGGCGTCCTCGCCGCCCGCGGCAAGCAGGGCCAGCAGCGCCCAGGCGGTCTGCGACGCGGTCGACTCGCCCCGGCCGGCCCAGGCCGGATCGGTGTAGGAGCGCAGGTCCTCGCCCCAGCCGCCATCCGGATTCTGGTGCCGGATCAGCCAGTCCACGGCCCGCCTGATGACCGGCTTGCCGGGCAGCACGCCCGCCGCGATCAGCGCCGGGACCACGGCGCCCGTCCCGTACACGTAGTTCGCGCCCCACCGGCCGAACCACGAGCCGTCAGGTTCCTGGTTGCGCAGCAGCCAGGTCACGCCCCGGCGGGCCGCCCGGCTCGCCGACAGCCCGGCCGCCGCCAGCGCCTCCACGGTGTGCGCGGTGACGTCGGCCGACGGCGGATCGATGACCTCGCCGAAGTCGCAGAACGGAAGCCTGGTGACCAGCGTCCCAGTGTTGTCGGCGTCGAACGCTCCCCAGCCGCCGTCCCCGGACTGCATGCCGGACAGCCAGGTGATCGCCCTTGCGGTGGCCTCGGCGGCCTGCGCGCTGGTGCCAGGCCCGGTGCCGCCGGGCAGCGTGACCCGGCGCAGCGCGAGCACGACCTCCGCCGTGTCGTCGATGTCGGGATAGCTGTCGTTATCGAACTCGAAGGCCCAGCCGGAGGACTCAAGCCCGGGCCTGCGCACCTGCCAGTCGCCGGGGCCGCGGATCTCCTCGGCCAGCACCCACGAGGCCGCCGACTGCAGGGCCTGATGGTCGGGCGGCAGCCCGGCGTCCTCCAGCGCGATCATGGCCAGGACGGTGTCCCACACCGGCGACTGGCAGGCCTCGAACCGGCGCACCTGCCCGTCCGCCGTGTCCTCCCAGATCGTGAACCGGTCGAGGCCCGCCAGGCCACGCTGGATCACCGGATGATCGAGCCCGTAGCCGACCAGGTGCAGGGCGATCAGCGAGTAGACCCAGGGCGGCTGGATACCGCCCCAGCAGCCGTCCCGCTCCTGCCGGGCGATGATCCATTCCGCGCACCGCCGGATGGCCGCGGTCCGGACGGCGGCCGCGGGCGCACGCCGCCGCAGGCGCCGCTCGTAGCCGTGCAGGACGCGGTCGATCCGCTGGAATGCCCTGGTCCAGCCGTCGGCGGCAGCCGCATCGGGGGTCGCGGCCTCGGCTGCGTGCAGCTCGGCCAGGCTGAACGGCAGCGGCCTGGCCGGACGGAACGAGCCGACGATGGTCAGCGGGACGATGGTCTGGCGGGCCCAGCAGGCCCAGTCGTAGACATTCAGCGGAAACCAGGCCGGGAAGTAGATCAGCTCGGGCGGCATGACGGGCAGGTCGTCCCAGGACCACTGCCCGAACATGGCGAGCCAGATCCGGGTGAACACGCGCGTCGCCGCGATCCCGCCCGAGTCCCTGATCCAGCTGGCCGCCGCCGCCATGTGACTGGCATCGGGCGAGTCTCCGGCCAGCCGCAGCGCGACGTAGGCCTCCACCGTGGTGGACAGATCGCCGTCGCCGCCCCTGAAGTTGGCCCAGGTCCCGTCGGATCGCTGGCAGGACCTGATCCATCGCGCCGCCGCCGCGGTCTGCTCCGGGGTCCGCACGCCGAGGAACTCGCGGAACAGCAGGTCCTCGGCATCCATGGTGACGTTGGTCTCGAGCTCGCCCTGCCACCAGCCCTGGTCATGCTGGATGCCGAGCAGGTGGCTGGTCGCGCGGTCGAGCGCGGTCCTGGCCACGGCGGCCGGCCCGGGTGGCGCCGTGGCCACCACTGTGTCCGGAACCAGGGGGCCTGGGTTCACCACTGCCTCGCCGTGACGAACTCGGCGATTCCGGCGAACTCGGCGCGCACGTCGTCGGGCATCTCGGCGTCAGCCAGGCAGCCGAGCGCCGAGGCGAGCGCGGTGTCCGCCTCAGCCTCCACCCACTTCTTGCCGCCGGCGGCCTCCACGAGCTCGGCCGCCCTGAGCAGCTGGTCCTCGCTGAACGGGTCAGGGCTGGCCAGCAGCGCCGCCAGGTCACGGCCCGCGGCACTCTCGCTGGCCAGCGCGGCGACGACGGGCAGCGACTTCTTCCTGGAGCGCAGGTCCGATCTGACTGGCTTGCCGGTTACGTCCGTGCTGCCCCAGATGCCGAGCAGGTCGTCGGTGAGCTGGAAGGCCAGCCCGACGTAGGCGCCAAACGCCGTCAGCGTCATCGCCGTGCTGGCGGGCGCGCCGACGTAGATGGCGCCGATGCTGCACGCGCAGGCCATCAGGGCCGCTGTCTTGTCGGCGGCCATGTCGAGGCACTCGTCCACGCTCACGTCATCGCGCCGCTCGAAGGCGAGGTCAGCGCCCTGGCCGGAGATGAGCCGGTGCACCGCAGCTGACAGGCACCGCGACGCCCAGACCGCCTGCGGGGCAGGCCCCTCCAGGAGCAGGTCGTTAGCGAGCGCCTGGAGGGCATCCCCGGCCAGGATCGCCGGGCCGATTCCGAACACGGTCCACGCGGTCGGCCGGTGCCTGCGCTCGGTGTCGCCGTCCATGATGTCGTCGTGCAGGAGCGAGAAGTTGTGCACCAGCTCGACCGCGACCGCAGCGGGAACCGCCTGCTCCGGCGGCGCCCCGGCGGCACGGGCGGACAGCAGCGTCAGCGCGGGACGCAGTGCCTTGCCTCCGGCCCTCGTCCCAGTCGGTGTGCCGGCCGCGTCGGCGAGGCCGAGGTGGTAGGCGGCCACCGGGCGGATGTCGGGGCTGAGCCTGGCTACCGCCGCCTCGATCCCTGGGCCGACGAGATCTCGCGCCGTTTCTACGCCCGCCGGGATAGTCGCGGTCATGACGGCGCTCCGGTCCGGACGGTCGCGGCCTCCGGGCGGCCGGCCCCGCCCGGTGCGGGCTGGCTTGCCAGCCAGCGAGTCAGTTCTTCCGCAGCGCGCTGCCCACTTCGCACGGCACCCTCCATCGTGTCCGGCCAGCCTGTGTCGGTCCACGCTCCGGCCAGCACGAACCCGGGCACCGCGGTCGCGGTACCTGGTCGAAGGGCGCCGATCCCCGGCGCCTGCCGGAACGTCGCGCGACGTTCTCTGGTGACGAAGAAATCTGTGACCTTCGCGCCGGCCGCGCCCGGGAATATCCGCTCCAGGGCCGGCAGGAACTGCTGCCGCAGCGATGCGGCGGGAATGTCGACATAGGTATCGGCGGCCGACAGCGACACGGCCAGGTACTGCCCGGCGGCCAGCCCCGCCGGCCCGGTCTTGTCGAAGACCCACTGGACGGGCGAGTCCACGGCGGCCGCGAACGGCAGGCTGGTGACCTGCCGGTCGTAGACGACGTGCACGTTGACGATGGGCGACGCGCCCAGGTCGGCCCAGCGGTCCGCGCCCTCGAGGCCGGCGCCGCCGGCCAGCCTGGCGGCCTGACCAGGCGGGACGGCCAGCACCACACCATCAGCCAGCAGCGCGGAACCCGCGGCATCGTCAGCCGCCAGCCCCTCGGTATCGGCGTCCTGCGGCCCGGTCCCGCCGCCCGTGAGCCCGATCCGGAAACCGCCGCCGGGCAGCCGCTGCACGGCCGCCGCCTTGGCGGCCAGCCTGATCTGGGCGCCGAGCTTGCCGAGCAGGTCGGCCGCGGCACGGCCGTGCAGGTCACCCAGGGGCGCCGCGGCCATGCCGATGTCCGCGGCATCCTTCTTGCCGAGCAGCGCCATCTGGATCACGGTCGCGGCCAGCGCCAGGCTGGCCTCGTCGCCCCCGATGTTCAGGGCGGAGACGATGAACAGGTCCCACAGCATCCGCCTGGCCCGCTCGCTCTGGCCCTTGGACGCCAGCCAGGTCCCCAGCGGCACGTCGTCGATGGCCGGGTCGGCGGGGTCGAGTGACCGGAGGGCCAGCGCGGCCCTGGCCACCTTGAGGCGCTCCGCCAGCGGCAGCAGCCGGTAACCGGTCAGGGCGCGGCCCATGTGCAGCGGCCCGGGCAGCGCCGTCCGCCGTAGCCTCGCCCGGCCGTTCGGGGACAGCACGGTGACGTCGAACCGCTCCTGCATGGTCACGAGATCACTCACGCCCAGCCGCGCCAGCAGTTCCTGGTAGCTGGTGCAGCAGCGCAGGAAAACGTGCTGGCCGTTGTCGATGGTGAGGTCACCGCGGGCAAAGGACGACGCCGCGCCGCCCAGCCTGGGCCGCGCCTCGAGCAGGGTGACGTCAAACCGGGCCTCCCGCAGCCCGATCGCGGCGGTGACCCCGGCCAGGCCGCCGCCGATGACGACCACGTGACGCGCGGTCATGGCCTGCCTCCCGCCTGCGCGGGCGGCCGGGCGGGCTCCGGCCCGCCGCGCCGCCGCCTGGTCATCCCGGCCAGGGCGCTGGCCGCGACCATGGCCTTCTCCCTCGTCGGCAGCGACATCCGGCGGTCAAGCGCGACCTGCGGCGCGGCGCAGATGTGCTCGAGCAGCCGGTAGTAGATGCCGGCCATCGCTCCGGCGGACGCCGCGCTGCGCCGGTCGAGCAGCGGCATGAGCTTGAGGCCGACGGCGTACCAGTCCCTGGCCCGATCGGCCTCGAACCTGACCAGGTCGGCCAGTTCGCCACTCAGGTCGCCCCGGCCCGTCTGGCCGCCGGGCTCGATCGTGCAGCCGAACCGCTCGATGTCCTCGGCAGGCAGGTAAACGCGGCCGTTGCCGAGGTCCTCGCGGATGTCGCGCAGGATGTTGGTCAGCTGCAGCGCCACCCCGAGCGAGTCAGCCAGCTGCTCAGCCGCCGCCGGGTCGCTGCTGCCGAACACGCCGAGCGAGAGCCGCCCGATCGACCCGGCCACGCACCGGCAGTAGTACTCCAGGTCGGCAAAGGTCGGATACCGCGTGCCGCGCACGTCGGCCGCGCAGCCGTCGATCAGCTCGCCGAAGGCGCCGACCGGAATCGGGAACCTGCGCGCGGCGTCAGCCAGCGCGACCAGGACCGGATCAGCGGACCGGGCAGCGCTCTCGGCGGTCAGCCCGCTCAGGTCAGCGCGCTGCCGCTCCAGTGCGTCAATCTTGTCGGCTGGCTCCATCGGGCCATCCCCGATGTCGTCAATCCGCCGGGCGAACGCGTACACGGCCGACAGCGCCCGCCGCTTGGCCCCGGGCAGCAGCGCGATCCCGTAGGAGAAGTTCTTGGCCTGCTGACGGGTGATCTGCTCGCACTGCCGGTACGCCGCGCGAACGTCCGTGGCGTCCGGCTGGCGCAGCGTCACGCCCGTCACCTGCCCCTCGCAAATGCTCTCGCCAGCTCGCCGGCGGTCCGGGCCCGGCCAGGGCGCGGCGTCCGGGCCAGCACGTCGTAGTCGGCGGCGGCGACGACGGTCAGCGCGGCCCGCCCGCCGGCGACATACCCGGCCACGGCAGCGCGCGCGGCACCGCGCAGGGTGCCGATCAGAGGCGCGCCGGCATCGATCAGCGACCGGGCCCGGCCGACCTCGAAGGCCAGCAGTTCCCGAACCGCCTGCGGCGTCTGCCGGGCAGCCAGGTCCTGCTCGGTGCAGCCGTGCCCGGCCAGGTCTTCGAGCGGCAGGTAAATACGGCCGGCCCGGAAGTCCTCGGCCACGTCCTGCCAGTGCTCGGCCAGCTGAAGGCCGGTGCAGATGAGGTCGGACTGCTCCGCGCGGGCCGGGGAGAAGCGGCCGAAGACATGCAGGACAATCCGGCCAACCGGGTTGGCGGACAGCTTGCAGTAACCGGCCAGGTCGTCGAACGTCTGGTACCGGGTCACGACCTGATCCTGCTGGTTGGCCCGGATCAGGTCCACGAACGGCTGGATCGGGATCTCGCACTCGGTCACCGTGCGGGCCAGTCCGCGGACTGCGGGCAGCCGCGGCGGTCCGGTGTCCTGCCCGGTGCTGCCGCTGCCATCGGCCGGGCCGCGGCTTTCGCCCAGGCTGGCGTACAGCCGCCGGACGTCCTCGGTAAGTTCGGCCAGCAGCCGCAGCCGCTCGGCCGCCGGAGCCTCGTCCCCCGCGTCGTCGACCGTCCTGGCGAACACGTAGACCGCCATCAGATGCTGCCGGTGGCGTCGCGGCAGCAGTCGCAGCGCCACCGGGAAGTTCTCGCCGCCCGCCTTCGCCGCCACGGCATGAGTGTCCGCAGCCTGAGCGCGAGCGGCCAGATTGCCCGGCGCCAGATCGCCCGGCGCCATATGCTCAGGTAGCAGTGCTTCAGCCGCGGGCAAGCCCGCTACCGAATGCTGCGTCACTGGCTGCTCCATCACTGGTTCTGCCACGTCTTCCCCCGGGGGCGCGGCATCCGCCGCACCCCGCCCGTCGCGCGGTCACGATCCCTATTCCCCCACGGACTCTAAATGAATTGCAAACAATGACATCGACGTCACCTGATGCCGGTGTCGTCTTTAGTGTCGTGAGCACTGCAAACGCGAGCCGGTCCGATCGCCCGGGATAGATGTCCGGCCATGAGGGTGATAAACCCTTTCGCACGTTAAGAGCGTATTTAATAGCCCACCCAACGCGCCCCGGCTGGCCTGGGAAAACTACTAGATCGCTAGGGAAGACCCGAGGCGCTAGTCTCCCGACATGATGAGGGCACCTTGCCGTCGCCGGGGGACGGCCGAAGGGCTAGTCTCCCGAACATGACCAGGGAACCTTGCCAGGACGCGCCACCGGAGCCGAGGACGTCGGCCCCCGGCGCCCCGGACGGGCTGCCCGCCGAGGCCGCGTCCCATGACGGCCTTGCCCTCGATGCCCTGCCGCGGGCCCAGGTCACCGCGGGCGGCGCGCCAGCGGGAGTTGCCAGCGAGGTGATGGCCATCTCGAACAAGCCAGCTCCCCAGCAGCCCAGACCGCCGAGCCGTGGCACCGGGGTTCGTCCCCGGCGGCCGTCGCTCGGCGGCGGAATTCCCGCGCGCGGCCGCGAACTGGGCACCCAGGGACGGCAGACCGTGCGCAGGCTGCTGGAGGCCGGGCTGGCCGAGTTCGACGAGCGGGGATTCCAGGCCGCGCGCGTGGACGATGTCGTCAGGCGCGCAAAGACCTCGCACGGGACCTTCTACTTGTATTTCGCCAACAAGGACGATCTGTTCCGCACGCTGCTGCGGGACGCGCTGCACGATATGGCGATCATCACCGACGACTTCCCGATCGTGACCAGCAACGAGGCGGGCCGCGCCGCCCTGCGGCGGTGGATCCAGAGCTTCACCGATACCTATGCTGCCCATGCCACCGTCATCCGCATCCTGAGCCAGGCGGAGATCGTCGGCGAGCAGGTATACGGGGACGGGCTGCGGCTGCTGTTCCGGCTCTCGGAGGCCATCGCCCAGGGGATGACGGCGGCGGCCGCCAGCAAGCAGGCCGGTCAGCCGACCGAGGACTCAGCTCAGCACGCCGAGCTCACCGCCCTGGCCTGCCTGATGATGCTGGAACGGATCAACTACCTGCTCAGCGTCGACGTGCGGCTGCCGCGCGAGGAGATGATCGACCGGCTGAGCGCGATCATCTACGCGGCCTTCCACACGCCGTAGGCCCGGGACGGCAGACCTCGCCGGCGGTCAGCGAGAACGGCCGAGGGCACGAGCCAGGAAGAGATGACGATGGAGTCGCGACGGGTCGATGCCGGCGGCGACGTGCACTACCTCGACTTCGGCGGCCGGCTGGCGCGCCGGTCATCGTGGGCGTGCACGGCCTCGGCGGGTCGTCCCTGAACTGGTCGGCGATCGCGCCGCTGCTCACCGCCCGCTACCGCCTGCTCGCACCCGATCTGGCCGGGCACGGACTGACCCGCTCGCAGGGCCGCCGTACCACCGTGCCGGCCAACCAGGCCCTGCTGCACCGCTTCATCGACGCCGTGCCGGGCCGCCCGGTCATCCTGATGGGCAACTCGATGGGCGGCATGATCTCGCTGATCGAGGCGGGCACATCGCCGGGATCGGTCAGCGGTCTCGTCCTCGTCGATCCCGCGCTGCCGTTCGTGCCGGTGCGACCTGATCCGCTCGTCACCGCGCTGTTCGCGCTGCAGGCGACACCGGGCATCGGGCAGGCGCTCGCGGCCGGCCGCCGGCGCCAGCCCCCTGAGGCGGCCGTGGCCGGCGTCCTGAACCTGTGCTGCGCCGACCCGTCGGCCGTGCCGCCTGACGTCGTCGCCCAGCATGTTGAGCTCGCCCGCCAGCGGGCCGCGTTCAGCGAGGTCGGCCGGGATTTCGCCGCTGCCATGCGGTCGGTCATCGCAACTGCCGGGTACCTGCACGGCCGCCAGTACCGCCGCCGGATCCGCGCGGTCACCTGCCCGGTCCTGCTCGTCCACGGCTCGGCGGACCGGCTCGTGCCGGTCGCGGCGGCTCGGGCGGCCGCCCGGTCCCATCCGGCCTGGTCGGTCGTCATCCTGCCCGGGGTCGGCCACGTGCCCCAGCTTGAGGCGCCGCGTGAGTGCGCGGCCGTCATCACCCGGTGGCTCGCCACGACCGGGCTTGATCAGGCCCAGCCCGCCAGCCAGCCCGCCGCCCAGCCCGGCAGCGGACCGCCAGCGCCCGCCTGAGTGCCGGGGACCAAAGCCCCGGGTACTCAGGCGGAATGCCCGTACCGGGACGGGTATCGCCCGCGCATGCTCGAGGGAGGTCCAACGTTCGAAGGGCAGGCAACATGAAGTTCAACCTGGCGGTGATCTTGCGGGAGACTGCTGCCGCGACCCCCGACAAGGCGGTAGCCCTGTACGAGGGAGGACGGCTCAGCTACGGCGAGCTCGACGACCTCTCCGACCGGCTGGCCGCCAGCCTGGAGATAGCCGGACTCCGTCCTGGCGACCGGGTCGGCCTCCAGTTGCCGAACATCCCGCAGTTCCTGATCGCCTACTTCGGGATACTCAAGGCCGGCGGCGTGGTCGTTCCGCTGAACGTGCTGTACAAGGCGCCCGAGGTGGCCTTCCACCTCGGTCACAGCGGAGCGCGGATCTTCATCACCTGGGCCGGCGTGCTGGCCGAGGCGATCGCCGGCGCCGAGGCCGCCGGCGTGAAGGAGGTCTATGCCGTCGGTCGGATGGAGGACGACGGCGGGCCCCGGCCCTTCGAGCAGCTGATAGCCGCACCGGCGAACGGGCGACGACTGGCCGGAACCGACATGACCGACACGGCGGTCATCATGTACACATCGGGCACGACCGGGCGGCCCAAGGGCGCCGAGATGACGCACATGCAGCTCTACATGAACGCCGATATCCCCGGCCGCCTGTTCAACGTCCAGCCCGACGACGTGGTGATCACCGTCCTCCCCCTGTTCCACATCTTCGGCCTGTCCAGCATCCTGAACGTCTGCGTTCGGTTCGGCTGCACGATGTCGCTGATCCCGCGGTTCGACCCGGCCGCCGTCCTGACCGCTATCCAGCGAGACCGCGCCACGATCTTCGAGGGCGTGCCGGCCATGTTCATCGGCTTGCTGAGCTACCCGGATCTGGGCCAGTACGACCTGTCCTCCCTGCGGATCGCCATCTCGGGCGGCGCCTCGATACCGGGGCCCGTACTTGACGCCTTCGAGCAGCGGTTCGGGGTGCTGATCCTGGAGGGATACGGACTCACCGAGACGGCCTCGACGACGACCTTCAACCTCAGCGCTTCCGACCGCCGGATCTACAGCGTCGGCAAGCCGATCTGGGGCACCCAGACCCAGGTGTGGGACGCGGAGGGCAAGGCTCTGCCGCCCGGCAAGGACAACGTCGGCGAGGTAGTTACCAGGGGCCTGCATGTCATGAAGGGCTACCTGAACAACCCCGATGCCACCGCTACGGCCTTCGCCGGCGGCTGGTTCCACACCGGCGACCTGGGCTATTTCGACGAGGACGGGTTCCTGTTCATCGCCGGCCGGATCAAGGAACTCATCATCAGGGGCGGGTACAACGTCTACCCGGTCGAGATCGAGGATGTGCTGCATGGTCATCCCGCCATCGCCGAAGCGGCCGTCGTCGGCATCCCCGACGACCGGCTGGGCGAGGAAGTGATGGCCTTCGTGGTCCTGCGGCCTGGCGCCAGCCTGACGGCGCCTGAGCTGATCGCGTTCTGCAAGGAGCGAATGGCCGCCTACAAGTACCCCCGGGTCATCGAGTTCCGCCATGAGCTGCCGAAGAACGCGCTGGGCAAGATCCTCAAGGACAATCTGGTCGACGGCTAGCGGGCCGGGGGCCGCCAGCGGGAGCGCCATCGAGCCGGTAGCATCGCCCGGCCGGGTCCTGCCGGGTCCGGCCGGATCCCGCGAGGGGAAGGTGCGCTCCGATGGATTCGACCGTCCTGCTCGTGATGGATGTCCAGGAGAGCATCGTCGGGCGATTCGCTGATCCGTCCGGCTACCTGCACCGGCTGTCGGGGGCCATCGCGGCGGCTCGCCTGGCCGGCGTCCCCGTGGTGTACGTGACTGTGGGCTTCCGGCCCGGCCATCCCGAGATCAGCCCGCGCAACAAGACCTTCGCCGCGATCGCCGGGTCCGGCGCTTTCGCCGAAGGTGACGAGGCGAGCAGGATCCATCCCGCGATCGCACCCGAGCCTGGTGACCTGGTCGTGACCAAGCGCCGGGTGTCAGCGTTCGCCGGCAGCGACCTCGAGGTCCTGCTGCGCGGCCTCGGCGCTGGCACGCTGGTCCTGGCCGGGATCGCCACCAGCGGCGTGGTGCTCTCGACCGTCCGCCAGGCCGTCGACCTCGATTACCGCGTCGTCGTGCTCGCCGATGCGTGCATCGACTCTGACCCGGAGGTGCACCGGGTCCTGACCGATAAGGTGTTCCCGCGTCAGGCCGACGTCCGCGTCGTCGCGGACTGGACCGCGGATCTGCCCCCGCACCGGCCCGACGCGGTGATCGTCCGGCCCGTCGGGAAGGTCATGAGCGCCAGGACCGAGCTGACCGACGACCACTGGGGTGGCGTCGCAGCCGTGATCCGGCTTGATCCCGCGTTCGGTGCGGAGTCGGTCGCCGGGCTCGCGGACTTCTCGCACCTGGAGGTGATCTATCAGTTCCACCGGATGGAAGAGGACGAGATCGTTCCGGGCGCGAGGCACCCGAGGAACAACCCCGACTGGCCCGTGGTCGGCATCTTCGCCCAGCGGGCCAAGGGCAGGCCTAACCGGCTCGGCGTCTCGCGGTGCTCCCTGGTCCGGGTCGAGGGCACCGACCTGCACGTGCTGGGGCTGGACGCCGTGGACGGCACGCCGGTCCTCGACATCAAGCCCTACCTGCGCGAGTTCGGCCCGCGCGGCGACGTCAGGCAGCCGGCCTGGCCGGCGAGCTGATGAGCGAGTACTTCTGACCAGGCCCGGTCTCGTCGACCGGCTCACCCTGGAGCGGATCGAGGCCAACCTGTTCCGGTCCCGGGTGCGCTACGAGGACGCCTTCGGCCTGTAGGTCGGGCCGGTGACCAGCATCGATCACCCGGTGTGGTTCCACCGGCGGACGGCGCTGGACGACTGGGTGCTGATGGACCTGCTGCCGGAGTCCGCCTCGGGCGGGCGCGGGATGTATACCGGGCGGATCTTCAGCCGGGACGGCCGGCTGGCCGCCGGCATCGCCCAGGAATCGCTGTTCCGGCCCGGCACCCGCCGGCATAGGCCCGCTGGCGGACTGACCGCACGGCGTTTCTCCCGGTCACGAGGGCATCGGCGGCTCCTGATGTCGCGGCTGATCACCTCCTGCGCCGGCCGGTATTTTCACGTATCGTGCAAACATGTCGATCGCCATCGCCGATGAACACCGCGCCCTCGCCCAGACCGTCTCTGATTTCATGGCCAAGCACGGCGCCCGCGGCGCCGCCAGGGCCCTGCTGGATGCCGACCGCGACGGGCGGCCTGCCTTCTGGCCCGAGCTAGCGGGGCTCGGCTGGCTCGGGCTGCATCTGCCTGAGGAGCACGGCGGCTCCGGCTTCGGCCTGCCCGAGCTCGTCATCGTGGCCGAGGAACTGGGCCGCGCGGTCGCCCCGGGCCCGTTCGTCCCGACGGTGACGGCCAGCGCGGTGCTGGCCGCGATCGGCTCGCCGCAGGCTCAGGCCAGCCTGCTGCCCGGCCTGGCCGACGGCTCGCTGGTCGGCGCGGTGGCGCTCGGCGGTGACGTGACCGTCTCCGGCGGGAGGGCCGACGGCCCGGCCGGGGTGGTTCTCAGCGGTCACCTCGCCGACGTGCTGCTCGTCGCGGTGGGCGACGACGTCGCCGTCATCGACGTCCGGAACGGCGGCCTGAAGGCCGAGGTTCCCGCCAACCTGGATCCGGCCCGCCGGGCCGCCCGGGTGACCCTCGACGGCGCGCAGGCCGAAGTGCTCGCCGGCGGCCGCCAGGTCATGCTGGACCTCGCCCGCACGCTGCTCGCCGCCGAGGCGACCGGCGTGGCCCGCGAGTGCGCCACGCTGGCCAGCGAGTACGCGAAGGTGCGCGAGCAGTTCGGCCGGCCGATCGGCATGTTCCAGGCCGTGAAGCATCACTGCGCCAACATGCTGGTCGCCGCCGAGCTGGCGACAGCGGCCGTGTGGGACGCGGCCCGGGCCGCCGCAGCGGGAGGCGACCAGCTCACCTACACCGCGGCGGTGGCGGCGACGCTGGCCCTGGCGGCCGCCGACCAGAACGCGAACCTCAACACGCAGGTCCACGGCGGGATCGGGTTCACCTGGGAGCACGACGCTCACCTGTACGTCAGGCGCGCCACGGCCATCGGGGCCATCATCGACGCCGAGGCCGCGGCCCTGCAGGTCACGGATTCGGTCCGGAGCGGCGTCCGGCGCGAGCGCGCGATCGACCTGCCTGCCGAGGCGGAGCCGATCCGCGACGCCGTCCGGGAGTTCATCGGGCGCATCAGCGATCTCGACGAGGGCGCCAGGCGCAAGGCGATGATCGAGGCCGGCTACGTGATGCCGAACTGGCCGAAGCCGTGGGGACGGGACGCCGGCGCCGTCGAGCAGCTCGTGATCGAGCAGGAGTTCGGCGCCGCTGGCATCAAGCGGCCGTCCTACGGGATCACGAGCTGGGTCATCCTGACCCTGATCCAGTACGCCACGGCCGATCAGGTCGAGCGCTGGGTCGTTCCGGCCCTGAACCAGGAGGTGATCTGGTGCCAGCTGTTCAGCGAGCCAGGCGCCGGATCTGACGCGGCCGGCATCAGGACCAGGGCGATCAGGACGGACGGCGGCTGGACCATCAATGGCCAGAAGGTCTGGACCAGCGGCGCGCACCTCAGCCGGTACGGCCTGGCGACCGTGCGGACGAACCCGGACGCGCCCAAGCACAACGGCATCACCACGATGGTCATCGACCTGAAGGCCGACGGCGTCACGGTCAGGCCGCTGAAGATGCCGACCGGTCACTCGGACTTCAACGAGGTCTTCTTCGACAGCGTGTTCGTGCCCGACGCGGACGTGGTCGGGCCGGTCGACGGCGGGTGGACGGTGGCCCGCGCGACGCTCGGCAACGAGAGCGTGAGCATCGGCGGCGGCGCTGGCGGCGGGATGTCGATGCCGGCCGAGGCCTTTATCGCGCCGCTCGACGCGCATCCCGAGCGGCTCGCTGGCGGTGCCGGTCGGGTGGGCAGGCACATCTGCCGGATCCAGGCCATGGGCCTGCTGAACCTGCGCAGCGCGCACCGGGCGGTCGCGGGCGGCGAGCCCGGCCCCGAGGGCAACATCACCAAGCTGCTGCTGTCCGAGATCGGGCATGAGGCGGCGGCCATCCTGGCCGCCCTGGCCGGCCCCGACCTCGCCTTCCTGGACGGGCCCGGCGCGCTGGGCGGGACGCTGTCGCTGCTGCACCGCGCGATGTCCATCGCCGGGGGCACCTCGGAGATCAAGCGCAACCAGATCGGCGAGCGGATCCTGGGCCTGCCCCGCGACCCGCTCATCAGGTAACGATCGACCAGGGAACGATCTATCCGCTCTTGACCAACTCGAGCAGAATGTCCGCCATAATCGACCCCAAAGTACCCGGACTACTGAGCGGGAATGATCGTGGCTGTCCAGGCCGGCCCGGCGGGCGCCGGGCGCCCGAGGCGCTTCGAGCCAGCCGACGAGCTACGGCTGCTGTTCGACGCGACGCTCCGCGTCATGGAGCGCAACGGCTACGCCGACGCATCGGTGGCCGGCATCCTCGCCGAGGCAGGCCTGTCCACCCGGTCCTTTTACCGGCATTTCCTGTCCAAGGATCAGCTGCTGTGCGCGCTGTGCCGGGCCGAGGCTGAGCGGGTCGCGGAGCGGATCAGGGCCAGCGTCGGCGCCGCGCCGAACCCGCTGGCGGCACTGGACAGCTGGATCGAGGAGATCATGAACCTCGGGTTCCACCGCGCGAAGGCCGCGCGGGTCGCCGTGATGAGCTCGCCGGGCGCACTGCGGGCCGACGGATACGGCGACGAGATCCGCCACGCGGCCATGCTGCTGACCGGACCGCTCGAGGCGCTGCTCGCCGCCGGGCACCGGGATGGCACCTACCCGCTCGCCGACCCGGTTCCCGATGCCCGGCACATCCGCTCGGTCGCCTGGGCCGCGGCCGGGCTCAACCCGCTGCGTGAGGTGTCTGGCTCACGCGAGCAGGCGGTCGCGTCCGTTCGGTCGTTCTGCTGGCGCGCACTCGGAGTCAGGGCCGCCGGCTAGCCGCCGCGGCCAGGTCAGGGGCGAGCCAGATAACGACGATTACGCCGCCGGGCCCGGCCATTCAGGCTTGCCCCCCGGTGCTTTTCACGCGTCCATCTGGTGCGGCGGGAAATGACCGTAACAATGACCCGTTGATAGCGAAGGTTGTGGTTCCATGGCTCCTGCGAAGCTGATGTCGCGACCGGCCGGCTGAGAAGGGACGAGTGGCTGACGTGAGCCCGCCTATGCTGAACCAGGTACTCGAGGCCAGCCTGGCGCTGCTGATCCTGCTGCTGGCGCTGTCGGTGTCGGTGATCGTCCGGATCCGCCCTACGACCGCTAGCTCGACCGAGACCAGCGCCGACAGCGAGACAGCCGGGCCGGCCGGCACGAGCGTGCCCCCGTCCGACGCGGCGCTCTGGCCAGGAACGCTGCCGGACCCGATAGCAGCGCCGGCGCAACCGGTGGGCAAGACGGGCCGTCTCGTCCAGGGGCGGTACGAGGCACGGCATGTCCGGGGCCACCTGCCCGGGCAGCGACCGCCCGGGCCGGCTGGCCCGCCGTGGGGACCCGCGGCGCCGCCGCCTGGCCATCCGCAGCAGGGCTCCGAGCGCCTCACCTGACGGCCGACCGCCAGGCGGCGGTCAGACCGGGATCGCGGCCCCGTTGACAAGGGCGGAATCGGGCGCGGCCAGATACAGGTACGCGCGGGCGATGTCGGCGACCTGCGGCCAGGCATCGTGGTCGGCCGAGGGCATCGCCGCCCGGTTGGCCGGGGTGTCGATGATGCTGGGGACGACGCAGTTCACGGTCACCCCGGTCCCGCGCACGTCGTCCGCCGCCATCGAGACCAGGTGCAGCACGCCCAGCTTGCTGACCGAGTAGGCGAACCCGGAGCCCTTGGTGACCACGCCGGCCCGGCTGGCGGTGTGCACGATCCGGCCGGCGCCGGCCGCCTGCATGACCCGCAGCGCGTGCTTGGTGATCAGCGCGGCACTGACCAGGTTCAGCTCGAGCTGCCCGGCCAGCTCGTGCCGGTCGAGCTCGGCCAGCGGCCGGTGCGGCGCGAACCCGCCGACGGTGTTGATCAGAGCCCACGGCGCGGGCGCCGAGTCGAGCAGCGCGCCGACAGCCTCGTCGTCTCCGGCATCCGCTGTTCGGTAACTAATCCCGGCCCGCTGGTGTTCGCCCGCAGGCTCGCTCTTGTCGACGCCGGTGACCGAGGCGCCGGCCGCGGCGAACGCCGCCGCCACGCCCGAGCCGAGCGCGCCCGCGGCCCCGAAGACCAGAACACTCAGGCCGGCGTAATCCTGCTCCGGCATTCCTGCCTCCCATGTCCTCGTCATCGTCGGCTCACGGCTGGCCGGGCGGCACGCGCAGCGATGCCGCCAGGTACGCGACCCCGAAGGGATCGCCGGCGTACCGGACCTCGCTGGTGACCCTACGGCCTGCCAGCGCGCCGGCCAGTACCTGCCACGCCGGGCGTCCGGTTGCCATCAAGTCGGCCGCGAGGTCCTGGTCGATCAAGAGCAGGGCGTCCAGCCGGCCCGTCCGGACCGCCCGCTCGACATCGGCGTCGAACGCCGCGCTCCGCTCGTCGAGGTATCCGGGCGCCTTCAGCCCTCTCCTGGCGCTGCCGTCGGCCATGACGAGCAGCGACACCCGTGCGCGTGCGGAGGCCAGGCTCGCGCCGATGCTCGCGCACCGGCCGCCCGGCTCGTCCGCGGCGACCGACTGCAGAATCCGCTCGCCGGTGTAACCGGCCTCGCCGGTGAGCCAGGCGCCGACGCCGAGCGACGGCGGCAATCCCGGCGGCCGGCCCGCGCGGGCGCGGGCGCGCGGCCACGGCGCGAACAGGGCCAGGTCGAGCGAGGAAGCGGCGTCCCAGGTACTGGTCTGCCCGGCCGCGCCAGCTACCGCGATCACGTCGGGTTCCGCAGCCATCAGCTCGGCCACGGCATCCAGGCAGGCGGCCCGCAGGTCCGCGGCGACCTGGTCGGCGCCGGTGAGCTCGCGGATGAGCAGTGGCGGTGCCGGGCACAGGGCGGCTGCGACGATCATCGGCTAGGCCAGGCCGCGGATCGCGCGGGCTGGCATCGCGTCACCGCGGATCGCGGCCACCATGTCGAGAACCTGCCTAGTCGCCGCGACATGATGGGCGCGGAAGATCCTGGCGCCCTGCCAGGCGCAGACCGCGGTCGTGGCCAGTGTCCCCGCCAGCCGGTCAGGCAGCGGCAGGTTCAGCGTCTCGCCGATGAAGTCCTTGTTGGACACCGAGACCAGGACCGGCCAGCCGGTGGCGGTCATCTCGGTCAGCCTCCTGGTGACCTCCAGCGAATGCCAGGTGTTCTTGCCGAAGTCATGAGCGGCGTCGATGACGATCCGCCGCGGGTCGACGCCGGCCGCCAGCGCGCGTGCGGCCAGCTTCTGGGTGTGGTCGAGCACGTCGGCCATCACATCCTGATAGCTGACCCGGAACGGCCTGGTCCTGGGCCGCTGGCCGCCGTTGTGCGCGCAGACAAGGGCCGCCCCGAATTCGGCCGCGACCTCGGCGACTTTGCCGTCCCAGCCGCCCCAGCTGTCGTTGATCAGGTCAGCTCCGGCGGCGCATGCCTCGCGGGCGACCTCGTGCCGCCACGTGTCGGCGCTGATCACCACGTCCGGGTAGGCACCGCGGACGGACGCGATGAAGCCTGCCGTCCGCCGGATCTCCTCGCTCGCGTCGACGGCCTGGCCCGGGGCCGCGGGAACCCCGCCGATATCCACGATGTCGGCGCCTTCCGCGATGACCTGGCGGACCCGGTCCATGGCCACGGCCTCGTCCCACGTGTCGCCGGGCTGGAAGAACGAGTCGGGCGTCCGGTTCACGATCGCCATGACGATCGGCTGCCCGGGGGCGAAGCTGTGCCGACCCAGCCGCAGATCGGACTGCTCGCCTGGCACTGGCCCCCTTCCGCCCTCCGTCAGCCGGGTCACCGCCAGCTTAACCGTGCTCGTGCCGGCGCAGCGCGGACTGCCCGTCCAGGCCGGCACTCAGTGGTGCCTGCCGGGTCGGGCGGCGAGGAAGAATTCCGGGCCGTCTGGGGTGCCGACTCCGGTCTCGTCGTCGTAACCCTGGGTCGAGCGCAGGGTCGAGGTCTGCACGTCGATGGTCCGGAGCCGGAAGAACGTGCCCTGGCTGGCGTCGGTGAAGTTCACATAGTCCGTGCGGACCTCGGCCAGCGGGGCGTCCGGCGCGATGATGTCGTGCAGTGCCCTGGTGCCGAGCATCCGGTAGTACAGCGGGTTGATGAAGCCCAGCGAGTGATGCGCGAACTGGTCGGCCACGGCCACCACCCCGGCCATCAGCGGGGCGGACAGGCTGGTCCCCCCGATCCGGTACTGGTCCCAGTGGGTGCCGTCACCGAACACCTGGGTCTGGCCGACCTCGAAGCCGGTGTTCGGATCTCCCGGCATCGCGATGTCGGGCACGGCCCGCATCGGCGCGGCACCGTAGTACTCGGAGATGACGGTCGGGACCTGGCCGGCCTGGTAGAAGGGCTGGCTGAACAGCTGGCTGGTACCGCCTCCGCCGCCGGAACTGTAGGTGCCTGGCGGGGCCGGGTTCCAGGCTTCGCCGACCAGGCTCGAGTAGGAACTCTGCCAGCCGTACTCGCCCAGCCAGTTGCCGTGGCGGCCGATCAGGACGCTGGTACCGCCGATGCCGGTGACATAGGGAAGGTCAGCCGGGAACTCCACGGTCTTGCGGGACCTGAACCTGCCGCCCGCGGTGTGGTCGCCGGAGTCACCGGCGGAGAAGTTCACCGTGATCCCGGTCAGCGCCGCCTCCAGCGAGAACTGCTGGTAGAAGGTGACGAAATCGGAACCGAGCAGGCTGACGTCGTCGGTGCCGTCGGTCCACGAATTGGTAATGACATCGGCGACGTGATGGTCGATCGCGCTGGCCCAGGCGTCGTCCAGCCCGGTGGAGCAGTCCGACGCCCCGACGTACACGATCCTGGCGCCCGGTGCCATCGCGTGCACGGCCTCGACGTCGAGGGTCTCCTCGCCGTACCAGCCCTGCGCGCCGCACTCGCTGACCTGGTCGTAGCCGTCCGCCGCGGGCGTGATCTGGGAGAACTGGCCAGGAGAGAATCCTGGCTGGTGGTGCACCTGGCTGTACTGCTGGGCGTCGGCGTCGATCGTCGGCGAGGCGTAGGCGTCAGTGATCGCCACCGTGATCCCGCGGCCGTCCACGCCGTGGCGCAGCAGGCTGGCCTCACCGTAGGCCTGCTGGTACTGCTGCGGCACGTACCCGCAGACCACGTACGGCTGGGCGGCGCCATAGGCCGGCGGCTGGCCGGTCGCCGTCTGCTGGCCGTAGTAGTCCGAGCACGGCTGAACTCCGTACCTGGCCCCCGGCGGCGGTCCTGGCTCGGTGTCGGCGGGCAGCTTCAGCGCCGAGCCCTGGTCTATCCCGAGCACTCCGGCGATCACGGTCCTGACCGCCGCGGGCGTGCTGGCCGGCAGGGACAGGGGCGCCGCGTTAGCCCGCACCATCGTGCCCAGGTAACGGTAGTAATCGACCCTGGTGGCGAAGGTCCTCTCGACCTGCGCCACCGACCCGCTGGCCGCTACGTACATCCCGCTCGGCAGGGTGCTGGTGATCGTGAAGCCCTGGGCGCGGAGCCACTGCCGCACGGCGGCGACTGAAGCGCTGGCCGGCGCGTAGTCGGCCCGGAAGGCGGCGCCGGACAGCCAGTGCCCGTAGCTTTTGCTGGTCGGCTCGGAGATGGCTTCCAGGGTGGCGACCGCGCCGGCCTGATCCCGCATCGCGAGCAGCACGCCGAAGTCGATCCGCTGCGCGCCGGGCAGTGCGCCGACCCGGTGCGCCTGACGCAGCCAGCGCGGCGTACTTCCGGCGATCAGGTGCCGCCCCGGCGGAGCCGAGGCGGAGGCTGGCCCGGCCGCCAGGGCCAGGCCAGCAACCATGACGCCGGAAAGCACGGTGGCGGCGACCGCGTGCCGGCCAGCTCGTGGTGATCGCATCGGACCCCGTTCCGCTAGGGACAGCGCGTCCCGCCAAACCCAGCCAACACTTCCGTTTCGGACCCGTCAAGGCAGCCCTCCGCCGCCGGGCGGGTTTACCCGCATCCGCCGGCCGCAGCACGTCCTTTCGTCGCGGGAGCCGGGACCAGCAGGCCGCTGCGGCAGAGCGGGCCGATAATTTTCTAGTTAATCTATCTTTTTAATCGCCTTTTTTGCGCCCGTCAGCACAGCCGGTAGCGGTCAGGACCGGGCGGGCCGCCACTGCGGCGGGTCCGCCCACGGACCCGGCTAGACCTGCCCGGGGAAGAAGCCGTGGCGGGCCAGCGGCTCGGTGATCTGCTGCTCCTCATAGGCCAGGTGCGATCCCAGGGTGTCGCTCAGCGCGTCGACCGCCGCCTGCAACTCGGTGAAGTCACCCGGCTGGCGGACGAGGTTCACCAGGGCCCGGTCGACGTCCTGCACCACCTCGTGGATGATGACGTGCTCCTGCTCGAGCCGGTCGATGACCGGGACCAGGCCGGGATCGGCCCGCCGCAGGTGCGGGAAGACCGCCCGGTCCTCGAGCCCGTGATGCTGCGTGATCATGCTGCAGTAGGCGGCGCAGTAGGCGCCGAGCGTCCAGTTGTTCTGCCGCATCGTCATCTCGTTCAGCACCGCTCGGGCCCGGCCGGCGCTCATGCTGCCCTGCTGTACCTGCTGGAGCAGGTCGCGGACCTGGCTCAGCTCCTGCCGGAGGTGATCGTGGACCTCGGCCAGGTGCCGGCCGACGGCTTTCCCGCGGCTGGTGTAGACGTAGCCCTCCGGTGCGGGCGGCGCTACCGGGCGGGTCGAGGGGTCCCAGCGCCCGTCACGACCGGGCGCGGAGCCTGCGTCCCGGGCCGGCCGCGGTGCAGCGCCCACCGGCCCGTCCCCGGATCGCTGGCCCAGGCTGACGGCAGCGGCCTTGGCCCGGGCACCAGGATCGGCCCGCTCGGCCGCGACGAGCTCGCGCACCGCGGGTGCCACCTCCTGGCCGAAACGGCGGATCGCTTCCTGGTCGTCGCCCGCCAGGATGAAGCCGGAGACGCCGAAGTCGAGCGCCAGGCCCGCGAGCTCTTCCGCCCACTGGCCGGGCGGGCCGGCGAGCAGGCCGGTACCGGAACTCGAGAACTCGCCCGAGATGTTGAGCAGCCGCCGCACCGAGCGGGAATCCCGGCCGGCCTCGGCGGCACCGGCATCGATCAGCGCGTTGGAGTCGGCCAGCTCGGCGACGCCCTTCGGCAGATAGGACAGGCTCGGCAGCCAGCCATCGGCGGTGCCGCCGATCAGCCGCAGCATGCGCGGCTTGTAACCGCCAACCCAGATGCCGATCGGGTGCGCGGGCGCCGGGCCGCGCTTAGCCCCGGTGACCTGGTAGTGAGCTCCGCTGAGCCGGACACCGCCGCGCTGATCCGCGGCCCACACCTCGCGGATGATCGTGATCGCCTCGGCGAGCGCGTCGACGGCCTCCCCGGCGGCCAGCCGCCGTCCGCCTGACGCTTCGATCGCGTTCCAGAAGGCGCCCGCGCCGAGCCCGAGCTCGACCCGCCCGCCGCTGAGCAGGTCGAGGCTGGCCGCGCTGCGGGCGAGGACGACGGGCTGGCGCAGCGGCAGGTTGATCACGTTAGCCGCCAGCCGGACGCTGGTCGTCGCGGCCGCCACGTAGGACAGCAGCGTCCACGTGTCGAGGAAGGCGGGCAGGTAGGGATGATCCTGGAACGTCACCAGGTCCAGTCCGGCCTCCTCGGACCGCTGCGCGAGCGCGACCACCTGCTCCGGATTCCCGGCGGCCGGGGTGATGAAGCTGCCGAACAGCAGCTCGTGCCCGTAGTCGGTCATGAGGTCCTTCCGCTCCTGGTGAGGCCGCGCCGCTTTCGCGGCGCTGCGCCGCTTTCGCGCCGCCGCCGGTACTCAGGCAGCATACCGGATTAAGTTGAATGCTCAACCGTCGAGGCAGGTCCCGGTCATCCGCGGCCGGCCCGGCAGAACTGTTACTGTTCGGGCGTGGCAGGCTACAGCGGCGATATCGGCAACCAGAATGCCGTGATCTCCTACCGGGACCTGCGCCGGGGCATCGGCGTCCTCGGCCTCGTACTGCCCTTCGCGCTGGTCATCGGGAACCTCGGGCTGGAACGGTCGATCAGCGCCTACTACTACACCGACATGCGGAACTGGTTCGTCGGGACCATGTGGGCCACCGGCTTCTTCCTGATCTTCTACCGGTACGGCAAGCCGGACACCGTCCTGAGCAGCATCGCCGGCGTCCTGGCCATTCTGGTCGCCCTCTTCCCGACGACCCCGGAGGAGCTAAATCCGCCCAAACACCAGGTCGTGATCGGCGCGTTCCACCTGGCCTTCGCGGCCAGCTTCCTGCTGCTGCTGGCCTACTTCTGCCTGTTCCTGTTCACCAGGTCCGACGTCAGCCCGGCGGAGATGACCAGCCGGAAGAAGCAGCGCAACAAGATCTACCGCGGCTGCGGCATCGCCATTGTCGTCGGAGTCGTTGTCGCGGCCCTGTTCGAGTTGCTGACCTCGAATGCGTTCCGCGATGCCTGGCACCCGGTGTTCTGGGGCGAGGCAGTCGCGGTGGTCGCGTTCGGCATTGCCTGGCTGATCAAGGGCGAGACCTTGTTCGCTGACCCGCCGGCCGAGCCGCCTTCTCGGTAACCGGTGTGTTACGGTAGCCCGGTCGTTACCAAAGGAGGCCGGGATGACGCAGGCACCTGCCCCGGGGGATCCGTTCGAGGCGCTAGGTGACCCGCACCGGCGCGAGATCCTGCGCCTGCTGGCGGCCGGCGACAAGCCCGTCATCGAGCTCGCGGCGGCGCTGCCGATCAGCAGGCCGGCCGTCTCCCGTCATCTGCGCCTGCTGAAGGAGGCGGGAATGGTGGCCGAGCAGGCCAGCGGAACCCGCCGGATCTATCACCTGCGCCACGAGGGGATGCACGCCATCCAGGCCTACCTGGAGCACGTCTGGGGCGACGCGGCCGCACGGTTCAGGCTGCTGGCCGAGAACACCGATGATCCGGAGCGGTCGTGACCGAGCCGCTGCGGATGTCCTTCGACGTCGACTGCTCGGCGGCGCACGCGTTCAGCGTCTGGACCGCGAAGATCGGCACCTGGTGGCCGGCCGACCACACGATGACCGGGCACGCCGAGGCCGTTGTCCTGCAGGGTGACGTCGGCGGCCGGATCTATGAGCGCACGGCCGACGGCGTTGAGCACGACTGGGGCCAGGTGACTGTCTGGCAGCCCCCGACCAGGCTGTCCTACCTGTGGCACCTCGGGCTGGACCGGTCCGACGCCACCGAGGTCGATATCCGCTTTATCGCCCGGGGCCAGGCGGCCACCCGGGTCGAGATCGAGCACCGGGGGTGGGAACGCCTGGCCGGGGCGGGCGAGCAGCGGCGCGACCGGAACCGGGCCGGCTGGCAGGGCGTGCTCCCCCGCTACATAGCCGCGATCAGGGAAATGGCCGCGATCAGGGAAATGGCCGCGATCGAGGAAGCGGCCGCGTTCGAGGAAGCGGCCGCGATCCAGGAAGGAGAACTGTGATGGCCGCAGGGACCAGGCAGGAACCGTGGGAGCTGAAGACTCCGCCCGGGAGTTCGGGCTACACCATGTACGCCGACGAGAAGGCCGACCCTCCGGCGCTGGTCTGCCAGGTCGGCTCGACGACGCTCAAGTACCACCTGAGCGCGATCACCGACCTGCACGCCTGGCTGGCCGAGCAGGGCGACTGGGTGCCGCTCGGAGCGGCGGACGAGAAGAAACCCGCTGCCGACGGCACGGTCGAGGCCTGGGGCCGCTCGCCGGAGAACCCGGTCGGCGGCTGGTACGGGCTGCGCAGCGGATACCGCGGCCGGTTCGGCATGTACCTGCCGCCCCTGCTCGAGGAACTCGGCCTGGCCGAGCTGACCCACGACCCGCGCAACAACAAGATCCGCGCGATCAAAGGGAGTTGACGATGACGATAGCCAAGGTAGTCAGGTACCGCACGAAGCCTGAGCGCGCCGAGGAGAACGCGAGCCTGGTCCGCGACGTGTACGCCGAGCTGGCCGACCAGCAGCCCGCCGGCCTGCGGTACATCACGTTCCGGCTGGACGACGGCGTGAGCTTCGTGCACGTCGCCATGCTGGACGACGAGGAGAACCCGCTGACCAAGTCGCCGGCCTTCGCCAAGTTCCAGGCCGGAATCCGCGAGCGCTGCGTCGAGGGACCGGCCGCAGCCGACGCCTCGGTCGTGGGTGCCTACCGGATACCCGAAGGGTGAGCTCGGCGGCGCCCGAACCGCGCTCCCGGCCGGTTCACCCGCCGCGCCGCTGCCAGTGCGGCTCACGCTTGTCGAGGAACGCGCGCATTCCCTCGCGCGCATCCGGCAGCTGACTGGTGGCGGCCATGACCTCGATCGCATAGGCGTACGCCTTGGCCTGGTCGAGGTCGATCTGGGCGTAGAGCGCCTGCTTGCCGATCCCCTTGCTCTGCGCCGATCCCCTGGTGACGCGCTTGAGCAGGTCGTAGACGGCCGAATCGAGCTGATCGGCGGGCACGACCTGGTTGACCAGGCCCCAGTCGAGGGCGGTCGGCGCGTCGATGGCGTCACCGGAGAGCGCCATCTCGGCCGCCCGCTTGCGCCCGACGTTCCTGGCGATCGCGACCATCGGCGTGTGGCAGAACCAGCCGCCCTTGCCGCCCGGAGCGGCGAACCCAGCGTCCGCGCTGGCCACCGCCAGGTCGGCGGAGGCAACCAGCTGGCAGCCCGCCGCGGTGGCCAGTCCGTGCACCCGCGCCACCACCGGCTGGGGCACCTGCTGGATGAGCGTCATCAGCTCCGTGCAGGTCACGAGCAGGGACCGGACCGAGGCGAGGTCGGCGTCGGCGACATCGGCGAAGTCATGACCCGCGCTGAACACGGGGCCGTTACCGGCCAGCACGATGCCCAGCGCATCGCTCTGCCCGATCTGCGCGAACGCCGTGATCAGCTCGCGCATATGGGCCAGGGACAGCGCGTTGCGCCGCTGCGGGCGGTTCATCGTCACGGTGGCGAACTCGCCGGACCAGTCGACCAGGATGTGCTCGAACTCCATCACTGCCTCCTCCGCGCTACCTGCAGCCTACGTCGCCGCGACCCGCCGCCCGCCCGAGCCGCCGGCCGCCCGCACAAGCCACCGCCCGCCCGCGCGAACCGCCCGCCCGCGCGGGTTCCATGATCACGGAATCCTCTCGGCCGAATCTGCTGACAGACTTCCGTGATCATGCGGGTCCGAGGGCTGCGGCTTGGCGGGGCGGGCGCTGCGGCCGGGCGGGCGCGAGGGTCAGGTTTCTGATAGCTCATAGTTGCCGCCGATGACGATGCCGCGCAGGGTGAGCAGCGGGCCGCTGCCGCGCTCGGCACCGCGCTCGATCGCGTGCCTGGTGCCGAGGACCAGCACCTGATCCTGCACTCGCCACTGCGGCGGCACGATGATATGCGCCCGGCCGCCGATCACCAGGCAGCGGTGCGAGTCCAGGGCGCGGAAGAACGCGGCGGCGGGTAGCCGCGACGCCTGAGCCAGCTGCCGCTACCCGGGTGTCAGCTGAGCCTTCTGAGCCCTTCAAGCACCCGTTTCAGTGACTCCGACGGCAGCGCCGCGAACTGACTGGCGCCATCGTTCCACCCCGGGCCCGTCCCGGACCGGCACGGGAGGCTGCCCGCGTGGACGAGGCCCGCGGCCATATCGAAGCTCGCCATCTTGTCGGCCTGGCCGGCCGCCTCGGCCTGGACCACGTGTAGGGGCAGTCGGCAGAAGGACTGCGCCCAGTGTGTTCTCGCCGGCTCGAACCTGACCTCAGCCAGGACGGACTCCTCGCTGAGCGGCACGGTCAGGACCGTCACCGCGTCAACCACGATCGATCGCAAAATGGCCTGCAGCTGGCCGACGGTCAGATAGCCAAGCCGGAGCAGCATGGTGCCCAGATCGCGGTCCGGCCGGTCCTCGCCGTCAAGCAGCGCCCGCACCTGCGCGGTCGGCTGGATGACGCCGTACAGCCTCGCCATCAGATCAGGACTCCATGAGGCCCGGGCAAAAGTGAGGTGGCCCTGATCGACGTAGATAGCCCCGTCGGGATGGCCGTCGATCTCCAGGACGCCGGTCACGTTCTTGCGGGCGAGCCCCTCGAGCACGGCGGCCAGCCGCGGGCCCGCTCGGTCGCCTGTTCCGGCCAGTCGAGATCACTCCTCTGCCAGGCCGCAAGCCACCCGTCGGGCGACCTGACCAGCCAACTGCGATCCGATGGGACATCAACGTCACAGGTCACCAACGCCGCAGGTCACCCGGTGTAACGGAAACTCCCGGCAGGCTACTTTGTGCTCCTGGCGGTTGCAAGCAGCGCGCAGCGGCGAGTCGGGATCAGCCCGCTGGGCCGGTCATCAGGACCACGGTCGCCGAGTGACGCTGGCCGCTGCGGTCAATCCAGCCGATGCCGACTCGGTCGCCGGGGTGATGCCGTTCCAGCATGGCCTGGAGCTCGAGCGGCGATCGCACCGGTCGGCCGCCTGCCTCAACGATCACGTCTCCGGCCGCCAGTCCGGCCCGGCTGGCCGGGGACTCCGCGAAGACCCCGGTGACGTCGACGCCCCGGCCGGCCGGGCGGCCCGGCGCTGGCGCCTGGCTGGCTGGCCTGACCGCCACGCCAAGGAAACCGGTCGCTCCGATGTGCACCGTCGCCGAGCTCGCCCGGGCCTCGATCTGCCGGGCGATGGCGAGCGCGTGGTTGATCGGTATCGCGAAGGCCGTCGTCCCGCCGCGGAGCCGGAATCCGGCTGAGGCGGCCGTGTTCATGCCGATGACTCGCCCGCTGCTGCTGACCAGCGGGCCGCCCGAGTCACCCGGCTTGATCGGCGCGTCATGACTGATCAGCCCGCTCAGCCTCTCCGTCGTCTGCGCTGACCCGTCGGACGCGCTGACCTTGGCGTTCACGCTGACGATCCGGCCCGTCACCACCGAAGGCGTGCCGCCCCTGCCGCCCGCGTTTCCGATGCCGGTTACCTTCTGGCCCCGGGCGGCCGTGGCCGAGTTTCCCGTCCGCACCGTCGGCAGTCCCGACGCGTCCCGCAGCTGGAGCAGCGCGACGTCGCGGCTGCGGTCATACCCGAGCACGATGGCCTGGTACGTGCGCCCGTTGCCGATGTCGGTGACCTTGATCGACGTGGCGCCCTCGATCACGTGGTTATTGGTCAGCACTTCCCCCGACCGGGTCAGGACCATCCCGGTGCCAGCGGCCTGCGCCTGCTGGTAGCTGAGGGTCGTGACGATGTCGACCAGGCCAGGGTCCACCCGGCTGGGGATGCTGCCGTGCGCCGGCGCCGGGTGCCCGGGCGCGACGGCCTGGTTCCGTGCGTTCTGCAGTCCCCAGAAGCTGGCCAGCGCGATCACGGCGACGTAGAACGCGGCGAGGAGCCTGCGGCGCCCGCGACGGCGCCCGCGGCCAGGCCGGGCCCGGCCGCGGAAGTTCGCCGGGCCTGCGGGCAGGCCCGGCTCCGGCCAGGCCAGCGGGCTAGCCGCGCCAGGCGAGGCCGGACCCGATCCCGTACCGTGCGGCGGGTCGTAGATGCTGGTCATGCGGTCGGCTCCCTCAGCGCGCAGCCACTAGCTCGATCCGATGTGCGTTGATCCGGTCTTCATCATCGGTCTCGGACCTGAACGCAGCCTGAAAGCGGCCTGACTCATCCGTTGCGCATCCCGTTCGCCGACGACGGGCAGACCGAGTTCCTGGGCGGGACCACCTGGTGCAGCACCGGTGCGGACGGGCAGGTGCTCTGACCCGCGGTGATGATGCCGAGCGCGATGATCGCGACCATGAGGGTGGCGACCAGGACGATCGGAACGGCGGCCGATCCTCCGGCCCAGCGAGCCGACCTGCGGAGCGCGGCGGCTGCCTTGCTGGGGCCCCGCGCTAGCCGCTCGGTCCGCGGCGGGCCATCGTCCCTGGTCAGCCGGGTGAAGATGGCGAACATGGAGGCGAGGCGGGGATCACGCGTCTCCAGCGCCCGGTCCATGCCGTTCAGGAGCGACTGCTGGTACGTTGGCAGACTCACGCGCGGCCAACTGCCCAGGAATGACCCGGCCAAACTCCCGCGAGCCTGGCCGGGACGGGCACCAGCACGGAACGGCTACCAGCGATACCAGCGGCGGCGACGCGACCGGCCGACCCCCTCGCCTAGCCGGAGCACGAAGCCGAGCAGCCAGATGACGAGCGCGATCAGCGCGATCCACCACAAGAAATGCAGGCCGAACCCGAGCAATGCGAGAACGACGATGACAATGAGCGCGATAAGGACTACCGGCATGTGAAGCACCCCTCTCTTGGGTTATCAGCCGCGCAGCTACCCTCGTCATTAGCGCCAAACCCGGATCGCGGTTCCGAAACCGCCCAGCCGGGGCGCAGCGGGCAAACTGGCCAGGCGGGCCGGCGGCTCAGCGACCGTGGCCAGGTTCGCGTCACCTTTGTGGCAGCATGGGGCGAGAGGGACCTTTGTGGCAGACGGCGGCTCAGGCGCGGCGTTTTGTCCCCTCGCGTGCGGGCACAGCGTTCGAGCGGGCACCGCGCCGCGTGGTTCGACCGGGTGCGAGCGAGCGCTGCCGTGCACAACCCGCAGGAGCTGACGTGACCAGATACCGGCTCGGGATCAACACCTGCTTCGCCGTCAAGCGCTGGCCGGAACCGGAGCGCTGGGCCGAGATCACCCGGTCTGAGCTGGGCCTGGATCTTGTCCAGCACTGTCTCGACCTGGTCGACCTCGATGCCGCCGCGACCGAGATCGAGCACCAGTCGGACCGGCTCAGGGCCGCGTGCTCGGACCGCGGGCTCGAGCTCCACTCGACCTTCACCGGCCTCGCGGCCTACTCGTCGAACCTGCTGCTCCACCCGGACCAGAACGCCAGGGACCGGGCCAGGTACTGGTACCGCCGGGTGATGGATTTCACCGCGATGTGCGGCGCCCAGTCCACCGGCGGGCACCTCGGTGCGTTCAGCGTCTCCGACTGGACCGACCAGGAGCGCCGCGAACGGTTGTGGGGCGAGCTGACCGAGTCGCTGGCTGAGCTGACGGCCTATGCGCGCGGCTGCGGGCTCAGCTGCCTGATGGCGGAGAACCTGGCCGCCGCCAGGGAACCGTCGACCATGGACATGATCGCGTCGCTGCTGACCGAGGGCGACGCGCTGCACGCGCCGCTCACGCTGTGCCTGGCCGTCGGGCACATGTGCGTGCCGGGAACCGGCGGCGACGACCGCGATCCCTACGCGTGGCTGGCTCAGCTGGGCGCCCGCGCTCCGGTCGTGCAGCTCCAGCAGTCCGACGGGCTGGCCGACCGCCACTGGCCGTTCACTCCTGAGCACAACGCCCGCGGCATCATCGAGGCGGAGCGCGTGCTCCGCGCGCTGGACCGGTCAGGCGCCGCGGAGGTCACGCTGATTCTCGAGGTGATCCCGCCGTTCGAGCAGGACGACGACGCGGTGCTGGATGAGCTGCGCCAGTCCTGCGCCTACTGGCGAGCCGCCCTGGCTGCGCACCAGCATGGCTGACGACGCGCCGCCGACCAGCGCCGGGCCCCTGCGCGGGGTGATCTTCGACATGGACGGCGTGGTGGTCGACTCCGAGCCGCTCTCGCTGCAGACGATCGCCCAGGTCGTCACCGACCGCGGCGGCACGGCCGATGCCGCGTTGTTCACCGGCCTGATCGGCCTGAGCCTGGACGAGTCGCTCGGGATCGCCGCCGAGCGATCCGGCCGCGACCTTGACCCTGGCGTGCTGCGCGACGCGTACGACGAGCTGTACCTGCCGCGCCTTCGTGCCACCGCGACGCCGACGGCCGGCCTCTGCGAGCTGATCAGCGCGCTGCGCGCGGCCGGGGTGCCGATGGCGCTGGCCTCCTCCTCCCGGCTGGCCGAGATCGATGCGGTCGCGGCGGCCCTGCGGCTAGGACCGGTCCTGTCCGCGATCGCCTCCGGTGAGGAAGTGGCGCAGCCGAAGCCCGCGCCCGATGTCTACCAGCTCGCGATCGAGCGCCTGGGCGCCGGAACGGCGGGGGTGGTGGCGATCGAGGACTCGGCCAGCGGGGTCGCGGCGGCCAGCGCCGCCGGGCTGCGCTGCGTCGCGGTGCGCACCGCGCTTACCTGGGGCCACGACCACGGCGGCGCGGCACTGACGGTCACGTCCCTCACCGAGCTCGACCCAGCCGTTCTCGGCCGAGTCGCGGCCACCGGCCATCGTCACCGGTCACTCATAGCTGGCTCAGAAGATTGGCAGACCGTCCTGAGAACGCCGCGGAGCACCCTGGAGGAAGTAGCAGAACGACCCCCTCTAGGAGAAGGTGAACAGCAATGACTACGCCGGTGTGGATCAACCTGATTCTGGCCGTGCCGTTCGTACTGGCCATCGTCGGCATCCCGCTGTGGATGACCTGGAAGCACACGGACACCGCTCCGGACTTCTCACCCGCTCGCGAGTACCTGACCGCGAAGAGCGCCCGCAGTACCGCGCCCGCCATGGTCCGCACCATCCGGCCGCGAGCCTCCGCCGACCTGCTGGCAACCGGGCCAGGCAAGCCGGCCAGCCATTCCGAGCTCGCGCTGAGCCGCCGCTAGCGCGGATGACCGGCCGCATCCGGCGCGACCGAGAGCCGCCCTTCAGCCGGACCGGGATACCGCCGGCGGCGCCGTCCGATCAGGACCGCGCCGGCGGCGGTCTTCGCACTCTGCCTGCGACGGTCTTCGGACGGCGCCGGCGACGGTCTTCGCACTCTTACTGAGTTGGCGTCAATTTGCCGCCCGATTCTGCCTTCTTTGTTAAGTTCTGGCCGCGCCAAGTCAGTAAAAGTCGAGTTGATCTTCATTCCGGGGCCGGGCACGGGCGTCAGGGAACCGGGCCAACCCCGTCCGACCAGGGAACCGGGCCGGACCCGTCCGACCAGGGAACCGGGCCGGGTCGATCCGGTCAGGATGGCGCCTCGCGAGACGCGGTCAGCGTTGGAACCGACCGCGAGACGCGGTCAGCGCTGAGACCGACCGCGCTTGATGACGGCCTCCCGGCGGCTCGCCACCTGGGCGGCATCGATGCCGCCCGAGTGCCAGCGGTCGTGAGCCTGGGCCTCGATCTGCCTGGCTTCGCGGCCGGTGACCAGCGCCCCCTGGTCATAGCTGGCGAAGATCGCCGCCAGCGCATCGGGGTCCGTAGTGGCCATGTCGCCGGCCAGCCGCCGGCTGAAGTCGAGCAGCTTGTCGTGCGGCACGACGTGGTTGACCAGGCCCCACTCCAGAGCGGTCCGGGCGTTGATGAAGTTGCCGGTCGCACTCATCTCGCGGGCCCGGCTCAGCCCGACCGCTTCGGGCAGGGCCACCGTCAGCCCCCAGCCGGGCAGCACCCCGATCCGGGCGTGCGTATCGGCGAAGCTAGCCCGCTCCGACGCGATCAGCAGGTCGCAGGCCAGCGCCAGCTCCAGGCCGCCGGTCACGGCCGGGCCGTTCACCGCGCCGATCAGCGGCCTGGCCAGGTCGCCGATAACCGTGCTGCGGGCGACGCCGGCGAGCGAGCCGCCCGGCTGGCCGAGCTCGGCCAGGTCCAGCCCGGCGCAGAACGCCGGGTCGGCACCGGTCAGCACGATCGCCCGGACATCGGGCCGCCCGTCCACGTCGGCCAGGGCCTCGCGCAGGCTGGTGAGCAAAGTGGCCGAGATCGCGTTACGGCGCGCGGGCCGGTTCAGCGTGACGACCGCCACCAGGTCGGCGATCTCGACGAGCACCTCGGTCATCTGGCCGCCTAAGACGATCGTTGAGCGGAAGGAAGCCGCAGCCCGCTCCCTGCCGATCCTAAGGGCGGTCGGCCGGAAGCCAGATCCGGAAAGTCGTCTTTCCCGGCTGGCTGTCGACGGAGAGCCGCCCCTGGTGGGCGGTCACGACCGCGCGCACGATCGCCAGCCCGAGACCGGTGCTGCCCGCCTTGCGCGAGCGCGCGGTGTCAGCTCTGGCGAACCGATCCCAGATGTGCTCTTGCAGCTCGGCCGGGATGCCTGGCCCGTCGTCGGCGACGGTCAGCTCGGCGCCCCCGCCCCCGCCCTCGCCGCCGCCGTCGCCGTTCCCGACTGCCGGTGCCCGCGCCACGTGCACGGTGATCGTCGTCCCCGGCGGCGTGTGCGTTCGCGCGTTGCTGAGCAGGTTGGCGAGCACCTGATGCAGCCGGTGCTGGTCACCGGTCAGGATGACCGGCTCGGCGGGCAGGTCGAGCACCCACTGGTGGCCGGGGCCGGCCACCTGCGCGTCGCTGGTGACCTCGATCGCGAGACGGGTGAGGTCGACTGGCTCGTGGGCAAGCGGCCGCCCCGCGTCCAGCCTGGCCAGCAGCAGGAGGTCGTCCACCATCCGGCTCATCCGCACCGACTCCGCTTCGACCCGGCCCAGCGCGGTGCGGACCTCCGGGCTCAGGTCTCCCCCGGTGCGCAGCGCCAGTTCGGTGTAGCCGCGGATCCCGGCCAGCGGAGTGCGCAGCTCGTGGCTGGCATCGGCGACAAACCGGCGCAGCTTGTCCTCGCTGGCCTGACGCGTGGCGAGCGAGGCCTCGACGTGGCCGAGCATCTGGTTGAACGACCGGCCCAGTCGGCCGACCTCAGTCCGGGGATCGGCTTCCTCGACCCGGTGCGGCAGCACGACCTCGCCGCTCTCCAGCGGCAGCGCGCTGACCTCCGCCGCGGTCGCCGTGACCCGGCCGAGCGGCCGCAGCGACAGCCGGATCAGGCCCGTGCCGGCCAGGCCCATCACGACCAGGGCCGTGCCGAACACGATGACCTCGACGAGCTCGAGCTGACGGACCGTCTGCTGCACCCCGCTGGTCGGCAGCCCGGCGATATGAACGTCACCGTCACCGCCGGTGAAAGCGGTCAGCCGGTAGTCGCCGAGTCCCGAAAGGTCGCGGGTGACTGGATAGCTGCGGCCCGGATGGCCGTCCTGCGGCAGCGTGGCGGTCGGCAGGCGCTTCAGAATCGCCAGGTCCCCGGCCGACATCCGGACTGCCTTGAGGTCGCCAGGTCCGCGGGCGGTGTCGATGACGACGCAGGCATAGGACAGCTTGCCTCCGTCCAGCCGCGCGGCGAAAGTTCGCGGCGCCTGGCCGAGGGCGATCGAGGAGTGCTGGCTGGCGTCCTTGCACGAAGGATTGGCCGGCTCGGCGTCCGGTCCTGACCCCTGTCCCGGGGGCTGCCCGCTGCCCGGCGAGTCCTCGATGGCATGGCTGAGGGCCTGGCCGGCGGTGTTGACCTGCTGATCCAGTTTATTAAGCAGAAAATTGCTGAGCGCGACCGTCGTCACCAGGCCGACGCCGAAACTGGCCACCGTGAACAGGACCAGCAGGCCGGCGATGAGCCGGGCCCGCAGGGTCCGGCCGGCCAGCCAGCGCTTCCATGCGACCCCGGGACCGGCCCGCGGACCTGGGGAGCTCATTCGGCTGGCGGCCTGAGCACGTAGCCGACGCCGCGGACGGTCTGGATCATCGGATCACGCCCGGCGTCGATCTTCTTGCGCAGGTAGGAAATATAAAGCTCGACCACGTGGGCCTGGCCGCCGAAGTCGTAGTTCCACACCCGGTCCAGGATCTGCGCCTTGCTCAGCACTCGCTTAGGGTTCAGCATCAGGTACCTGAGCAGCTCGAATTCAGTTGCCGTCAGCTCGATCAGCTGACCGCCGCGGCGCACCTCGCGCGCGTCCTCGTCCATCGTCAGGTCGCTGACCACCAGCAGGCTGCCGCTCGCGGACCTGGCCACGCCCGCCCGGCGGAGCAGGCCGCGCAGCCGGGCCAGGACCTCTTCGAGGCTGAAGGGCTTGGTGACGTAGTCGTCCCCGCCCGCGGTGATGCCGGCGATCCGGTCTTCCACCGCATCCTTGGCCGTCAGGAATAGCACGCAGATGTGCGGACTGGTGGTCCGGAGCCGGCGCAGCACCTCCAGCCCGTCGAAGTCGGGCAGCATGATGTCGAGGATGACCGCGTCGGGCTGGAAGTCCCGCGCTGTCCGGACGGCTGAGCCGCCGTCGGCGGCGGTCCTGACCTCCCAGCCCTCATACCGCAGGACGCTGGCGAGCACCTCAGCCAGGGTCGGCTCGTCGTCTACCACCAGGACCCGGATCGCGGAGCCGTCGGCCCGCGCGAGGCCGGAACGCATGTCCTGCGCTGTGTTCATGGCCACATCATCTACCGCCTCCCCAGGGGTTCAGATCTGTATTTCCTCTGAGCCTCCTCTGAAACTCAGCCCGTGCGGCTCCGCAGACGCCAGCGCTCGCGTTCGCCGGCTGGGACGATGGCACCATGGATGGTTCAGCGGGCTCTCTGTCCGGCCGGGTGGCTCTCGTCACCGGCGCCTCCTCGGGTCTCGGGGAGCGGTTAGCGACCGTACTGCGCGGGGCCGGAGCCGACGTCGTGGTAACCGCCCGCCGCGCGGACCGCCTCGAGCCTCTGGCCCGCCAGCTCGGCGCGGTCGCGGTAGCCGGCGATATCGCGTCCGCAGCCCACCGGCGCGCGGTGGCCGCCGTGATCGCCGAGCGCTTCGGGCGGCTGGACTTCCTGGTCAACAACGCCGGTGTCTGCGATGACGGCCCGATGGAAGATCAGTCGCTGGACGACCTGACGGCGGTCGTCCAGGTCAACCTGATCGCGGTGCTCGACGTGTGCCGTCTGATGGCACCGCTGCTTTTCGCCAGTGACCACGGATCGGTGATCAACATCGCGTCCATCTACGGACTGGTCGCGTCGCGCGGCCCGATGGCTGGCTACAACTCGACGAAGGCCGCGCTGGTCAACCTCACCCGTCATCTCGCCGCGCAGTGGGGTTCGCGGCGGGTGCACGTCAACGCGCTCGCCCCGGGGTATTTCCCGACCGACCTGACCGGAATGCTGACCGATCCCGATTTCGTCGCCCACATCGAGAGCCAGACCCTGCTCGCCCGGGTCCCCTCGGTCGATGAGCTCGACGGTCCGCTGCTGTTCCTGGCCTCCGATGCGTCCAGCTATGTCACTGGCCACACGCTCGTGGTCGATGGTGGCTGGACCTGCACGTGAAGGCGGCCCTGGCTCATTCGACCGGCGCGACCGGCAGCTTGCCCCACTCGGCCCAGGATCCGTCATAGACCCTGACGTTCTCCAGGCCCAGCAGCAGGTGGAGCACGAACCAGGCGGTGCTAGCGCGGCCGCCGATCGTACAGTAGGTCAGTATCTCGCGATCACCGGACAGATCGAGCGCCGCGAATATCTGACGCAACTCCGCGGCGGTCCGGAACGACCCGCGCTCGTCCTGCACTCCGTCGACGACTATATTCACGGCCGACGGAATGTGGCCCGCGCGGCCGCCCGGCTCCGAGCCACCCGACGGCCAGAAGCGCTCGCCGCGGAACTCAGATTCCGTGCGCACGTCGACGATCGCAGCCGCCGGGTCGCCGATGGCCTCCGCGACCGCGTTGTGGTCCGCCCGGACCCGGCCGTCCTCGCCGGGCAGGAGATACCGGGTGGGGACCGGGCTGGCCGGGGCACTGGTCCAGGGCCGGCCTTCCTCCTGCCATGCCGCCCGCGAGCAGTCGAGCATGCGGACATCGCCGTGACCGTAGAGCTTCATCAGCCACAGGCCCATGGCAGGCGCATAGCCGTACAGCACGACCGTCGAGTCCGGTCCGATTCCGGAGCGGGCGAGCAGGCTCTCGATCGCCGCTCGTCCGGCGAGAAGGTACGAGCGGTCCTTGAGGTCGCTGTAGACGTTCCACAGCACGGCGCCGTCAATGTGCCCGGTGTCGTAGGCGGCCGGGCTGACGTCGACTTCGACGACGCGCAGTCCGGGGTCGTGGAGGTGCTCCTCGAGCCAGCGCGCAGTGACGAGAACCTCGCCTGCGGCGTATTCCTCGTACTTCGTGGCGTAGTGTTCCGCGACCATGCCGGCCTCCTCTGAGTCGGCCACGGATCCGCGCTCGCACTAGATGCTCGTGGCCATCGCTTCCTTCTCCTGGTTGTATACGCCGGCGTTATTGGCACAATGTTGGCGTGACCTTGGTGCCTGAGCCGGCCACCCGGATCCAGCTCTGCGGGCCGACCGTCATCGAGCGGGACGGCGAGCGCGTCGAGGGACGCATGCCGGGGCGCCAGGGCCGCAGTCCGGGCCGGCCGCAGGCTGACCAGCCTGGCGCCGCTGCGGGAAACCGGGTACCAGGTGCTCATGCGCGCGCTTGCCAGCCAGGGCGACGTGGCCGAAGCACTGCGCGTCCATGCCGCGCTGTGCGATGTCCTCCGCGAGGAACTCGGCATCTCCCCGTGCGCCGCGACCCAAGCCGTCTACGACAACCTGCTACGGGCCTGACCCTCTCCGACTGACTCCCGCCGGCTGGCGAGCTGACGCGGAGCTCGGCGGGCGGTCGCACCAGAAAGGCGGTCCAGCCAGTGACTAATCCAGCCACGGCCGGCGTCACCGTCAGGGGAATGTACTTTCCTGAGCACTACGGACCCGTCGGCGCGGGGGCGGACGCGGTGGCCATCAACTCCGCCGTGGCGGCCGCGCAGGCGGCCGGCGGCGGCGTGATCGTGCTCTCTCAGCCCTATGCGGTCGAGTCGACGATCAGCGTCGCCACCGGTCCGGCCCTGCAGTTCTGGTGCCTGGGCGCCGGCCAGCGGCAGGTCAGCCCCAAGACGCTGACCGGCGGGTACGTGCGGCCAGCCAGCGGCTTCCCGCCTGACACCCCGCTGTTCTCGATCGGCCGCCCGGCGGCCCGGCGGCAGAACCCGTGCGGAACGACGTTCCTGACCCCCCGGCTCTCCGGCATCGCGCCCGACGGCACGGCGATCAGGGGCTGCACCGGGATCCTGGTCACCGACACCGCCGACGTTCACCTGGTCGAGCCGTTCCTGGCCAACTTCGACCGGGCCGGCCGGAGCGGCACGGCGGTTGCCCTGACGGCGGCATCGCCAGGCGACGGGACGGGGTTCTGCGTCACCGGCGGGATCATCTCGGCGTGCTGGCGCGGGATTTACGGCGACGGGGCCGGGGTCACCGACCTGCGCCTGTCTGGTCTGCTTGAGCACTCCAATATCCAGGGCATCACGCTCGGCGCCACGGCGGGCGGCGGCGGCCTGCAGCTGACCGGCTGCCACCTCGTGTACGCCGCGGCGCCGCCCGGCGCGTACCGGCTGTCCCTGGGTCGCGCCGCGGGCGACTTCGTGGTGGTCGCGAACTACTTCGACAAGAACGGCGCCAGCCCGGCCGTCGTCCTGGCTTCCGCGCGCGGCCGGATCAGCGACAACCATTTCCTGGCCGACGCGGCCTGCGACGGGCCGGTCATCACGCTGGCCGCGGCGACCCAGAACCTCACCTTCCGCGGCAACGACTGCCGCGGCAACGGCTCGTCGATGACGGCCCTCCTCCAGCTGCTCGCCGGTGCTGGAGGAGCGCCGACGAACGGCGTCTACGACGGCAATAACGTCTACGGCACCCATCCGGCACTGGTCGCGCCGCTAATCGACCGGAACGGGGTCGCCATTCCCGCGACCAGCACCGCGACAACCTACGTCGCCGGCAACGTCGCCGGCTCCTGACCTACCCGCCCACCCGCTCGCCGTGGCGGCTCGCGAGCAAGATCACGGAATCCTGTCAGCGGTCGGCGCTGAGAGACTTCCGTGATCATGAACTAGCCGGCGAGCGGTGGCATGACGGCGGCCCGGGGTAGCGAGCCGGTAGCAGACCGCCGCGGCGACGGCCAGCGCGCACGTCCCGGTGACGATCAGGACGGCGCCTGACCGGAGGTCTTTCGCGCTGGTGAAGCCGTGCAGCAGCGCGACCGGGAACGCCGCGTAGCCAAGCCAGTGCACAGCGCGCCACGCCCGGCGGCCGATCCTGGCTCGCAGCAGGCTCGTGAGGACGACCGCGATGCCCAGATCGGCGGCAATGGCGCCGAGTCCGACCGGCAGCCGCTCGTACGCCGAGGTGAACGGGATGACGGTCGCGGTAGGCGGGATGCTGACGTACCTGTCGGTCACGGCGCTCAGCACGTGCAGCGCGAGGAACACCGCGGCGATCAGCGAGACGCGGCGATGCAACTCGGCGGCCGCGAACCTGGGCAGGCCTGGCACCCGGACGCGCCGGCTGACCATCACGCCGAGCACGACGACCATCGACAGCAGCACCATCGCCACCACGCCGGTGGCCCGGCTGACGTACCACGGGGCCCCGGAGCCGAGGAAGGCGCTCATCTCGCCGGTCCAGCCGCGAGGCGCCCGGCCGGCCGCTGCCCAGCCGGCGAAACTGCCCGCATCATGACCCCCCGGACGTCGCGTGGGCGCCGCCCGAGGAGGACGACGGCGACGATGCGGCGCTACTCCCGGCCGAGCTGGTGCCGGAACTACCCGACCGGGACGACCGTGAGGTGGCGGCCGACGTCGGCGTGCCAGTCCGACCCGACCCGGCCGAGGTGCTGGCGCTGGCGTGGCTCGAGCCCGGCAGCGCGGCCGCGAGCGCTCCGGACACCGCGGCGCTGGCGATGCCGATTCCCGCCGTAAGCGCGGACAGCCGCCGCAGCGCGCGCCGCCGGCGCGCGACCGGGGTGAGCGGACGTCCAGGAGGATGGACCGGCATCGGGGTTCCCTTTCTGTCGCGGGCCGACGATCGCCGGTCCCGGCCGCTGAGCGGGCAGAACCAACCATGCGTGGCTCGGCGCTGGCCGACCTCAGGCCCGCATCTCAGGTCCTTCTGAGAAGGGTTCGAGAGCAAGCCGCGAGCCTGGGCTGGGATCTGCCAGGCTCGGCAGATGGACATCCACCGCTGGCTGAGGCAGGCCGCCGAATCCGTGCTGCGATGGCAGTCGGAGTATCCGCCGTTCGACACCCACCCGGCGCTGCTGGTCAGTGACGAGCGGTTCGCGGCCGCCTTCGGCGAGCTCGCCGAACGGATGCGCGGGAACTACCCGTACTTCCACCCGTCCTATGCCGGTCAGATGCTGAAGCCGCCGCACCCGGCCGCGGTAGCCGGCTACCTGGCCGCGATGCTGGTCAATCCGAACAATCACGCGCTCGACGGCGGCCGGGTGACCTCGGAGCTGGAGAAGGAGGTGGTGGCCCAGCTGGCCGGGATGTTCGGGCTCGCGACCCACCTGGGTCACCTGACCAGCAGCGGCACGATCGCGAACCTGGAAGCGCTGTACGTCGCCCGCGAGCTGCACCCGAACCAGGGCATCGCCTACAGCGCCGAGGCTCATTACACCCACGCCCGGATGTGCGGCGTGCTCGGCATAGCCGGAACGGCCGTCGGCACCGACGCGGCGGGCCGGATCGACCTCGATGCGCTCGACCGTCTGCTGGCCGGCGGGAGCATCGGCACCGTGGTCGCGACGGCCGGAACCACCGGGCTCGGCGCCATCGACCCGGTACACGACGTGCTGGCGGCGGCTCGCCGGCACGGGGTCAGGGTCCATGTGGACGCCGCCTACGGCGGGTTCTTCACCTTGCTGGCCGGGGCCCGGGGCCGGGCGGGACTCGACCCCCGGCCGTGGCGGGCGATCGCGGGGTGCGACTCGGTCGTCGTCGACCCGCACAAGCACGGCCTGCAGCCCTACGGCTGCGGTGCGGTGCTGTTCGCCGATCCTGGGGTCGGCAGGTTCTACTCGCACGACTCGCCCTACACCTACTTCACCTCGGACGAGCTGCATCTCGGCGAGATCAGCCTGGAGTGCTCGCGGGCCGGTGCCGCGGCGGCGGCCCTCTGGCTGACGTTCCGGCTGCTGCCGCCCGAGCCCGACGGGCTCGGCCAGGTCCTGGCCGCCTGCCGGCTAGCGGCCCTCGACTGGTCGGATCGGCTCGCGCAGGCCGGTCGGCTGCGCCCGTACCAGCCGCCCGAGCTTGACATCGTCACCTACTACCCGGCCACCGCCGGGACCCGCCTCACCGCGATCGACCAGGCGTCCGCCCGGATCCTGGCCGATGGCATGAACGACCCCGGCCGGCCGGTGTTCGTCAGCACCCTGACGGTCCAGGCGGAGGCCTTCGCCCGGCGCCACCCGGACGTCACCGTCGACCAGGACCGGGCGCGGATCCTGCGCAGCGTCCTGATGAAGCCCGAGTCGGAGAACTATGTCGCTGAACTGCACGCCCGCATCGAGGAACTGGCCGGCTGGCCCGACTGAGCCAGCCGCAGGGCGGTGCCGACCAGCCGGTCCGCGCGGGCCCTGGCGGCCGGCTCCTCGGCCCGGGTCCTGGCATGGAGCGCATCGGGGTCCTGGCCGGCCTGGAGTACCTCGCCTCGCGCGCCCGCGGCCAGCCACAGGCCGAGCTGCTCGGCGTCGACCTCGGGGTGGAACTGGACGGCCAGATGCCGGCCGACCGAGAACGCCTGCACCCCGATCTCGTTGCGGGCCAGGATCGTGGCGTGAGCCGGCGGCTCGCACCGGTCGCCGTGGAATTCCAGCCACGGGCCAGCCGGGATCATCGTCTCGTCCGCCGAGTCGATCATGGTCCAGCCGAGTTCCTTGCGGTCGGCTGCCACCACGCGGCCGCCGAACGCGGTGCACAGCGCCTGGGCCCCGAAGCAAATCCCGAGTACCGGCACGCCCGACTCGTCGGCTTCGCGCAGCCAGGTCAGTTCCTGCTCGATCCAACTGGCGTGCTCGTCGTCGTAGACCGACGGGATCGCGCCGAGCATCACGATGTGATCGGTACTGCCGGCCGGCGGGAGCGGGCCATCGCTCGGAAACAGGTGCGTGCTGACCTCGGCGCCACGCGCGGTGAACGCATCGGCGATGAATCCCGCCGAGTCCTCGGCGTGATGCCGGACGACGATGACGCGCATGGTCGGCTCCTCCGTTGCTATCGATCTGACCGATCTGGGCCTGCGAGCGCGCGGTGTCCCCTGCGAGCAGTTTGCCGGTCTCTGCGGCCGGGCGCCAGTCGCGTTCCGTCAGCTAGCGCCGCCCGCCGTGAGCGCGGCGATGATCGCGGGAACGACGGCATCAGCCCGGGCGTCTAGCTCGGCGGCCGTCAGCAGCTGGACCGGATGGCCGATGTAGAGCATCCGGCAGCCCGGCATGGCCAGCAGCCGGGCCTGCTCGATGGCCTCGTCGGCGAACGGCGTCGTCGCGATGCCGACGGCCGGGATCCCCCGGCGCTCCAGATGAACGAGGTCGCACACACTGCACGACGTACAGGAGCCTCAATCGGCGAGGGCCTCGACCACCAGGTCGGCGCGGCCGGCGATCTCGTCGACTAGGGCCAGCGCGGCGGGCTTGGAGAAAATCTCTTTGGCCCAACGGCTCGTGACCGCACCGGCCGCCGCCAGCTGCGACTCGATCCGGTCGAGGAACTCCGAGCCCCGGTTCTTCCTGATGTCGAGCAGCGCCACGGTTCGGCCCGCGATCCCGGCCGGACGCGGCGCGAGTGGCTCAGGGACCCTGACCCGCTCGTCGAAGGGGCTTACGTAGTCGCGGCTCAATCTGTCCATGCTCACCCTGTCCATGCTCACACGGGGCCGGAGTCAACCCGACTCCACCTCCCGGGAGATGATCTGAGAGCCCATGCCGGTGCAGGGGCCCAGGACTGCAGAGTAGCGTCCGGCCTCGCCGCCGGCCACGAGGAGCACGATCGCATCGGGCGAGGCCCATTTCGGGACCTCGGCGGCTGGGTCGGCCGCGTGCACGAGCGGGGTCGTCTCCCCCCGGTGCAGCTCGCCGGCGGGCCTGCGCACGGCGTCGAACATGAACTCGCGGAGCCGCTGCTTGCTCCAGCCGGCGGCGCGGAACATCTCGGCGTGCTCGGGGCAGATCACGAAGACCGACGGCTCGGCCAGCGGCCACCAGTTCGTCGACCAGGAAGTCGCCGCCGCCCAGGCCAGGATGTAGGCCAGGTCCTCCGGGGTTCTGCTGCGGTGATCGGAGATATTCAGCGGAGCGTCGCTGCCGATCACCGTGACGACCGACTGGCCCGCCTCGAACCCGCGCTCGACGTGCAGCGGCTCCCACGGACTGGTCTCCTCGTCCTCCGCGATGCAGAAGCCGACCTTGCCCATGTGCCCCAGCGTGGCCCGGTCCAGCCCGCCCGGCATGGCTCCGCCCGACAGCGTGACCAGCAGCCGCACGGCCCGGCCGATGGTCAGGTTGGCCCGGCAGCCGGGCCCGAGCGCCCCCATTCCGCTATTCAGCCCGATGGCTCGCCTGACCGGCCCGTTGACGACCACAAGCTGCCCGGCCGGCTGCGTGGTTACCGCCTGGCCGTGCAGGTTGAACGCGGGATCGAGTACCGCTCGGGCCGCCGCCACCACGACCGGGAAGTATGCCGGCCGGCAGCCGGCCAGGACCGCGCAGGCGGCCACCCGCTCGAGGGTGGCCTCGCCCATCGACGGCGGCACGAACCCGAGGGACACCGAGCCGTCGGCATCGCCAAGCATCGCCTCGACACGTTCCGGAGTCGGCGGCACGACCGGCAGGCCGTCGGTCCAGCCGCGCTCGAACATTTCCTCCATCTCGTCGTCGGCGCGCTGGCTGGAGATCGCCGCCGCGATCTCGGGATCGATGGCGGACTTCGATGAGCAGCCCGGCTTGTACCGCGGCTCGGCCGCCGGCGGTCCGGTCAGGGTAATTGCCGGACGGCCGGCGTTCCCGCCGCGCTCGCCGGATCCAGCCGGTCCGGCCGCGGCCAGGGCCGACGCGGCCTGCTCGATCAGCGCGGCCAGGCCCGGCTGGTTCCAGCCCACGACCCGGCCCGCGATCAGGCCGGCCTGGTCGACCAGCACCGTGGTCGGCACCGAATCAAGCCCGTAAGCACGGGAGGTCGCGTACGGCGGTGGCTGGGACAGCACCAGGCCGGTCCAGCCGAGCCGGCGCGCGACCCTGATCGCGACGTCCAGCGGATCCTCGAACAGGGCGGCGGCCGTCAGCCCGGCCGCGCCCCAGCCCTGGCAGAGCGGACCCAGATTCCGCAGCGCCAGGGCCGACGTCGGGCACTCCTCGGACACGAAGAGCAGCAGCGCAGCGCCGCGGCGGGTCAGGTTGTCCAGGCTGCCCGCGGCGGGCTCAACGCCGGCCACGGACAGGGACGGCGCGCGGCGCGGCGCCGCCGCGGGCGCGCCGCCCGCCGGCGGGCCGGACTGAGGCGATGTCACGGCTGGAGAATAGACGAGTAGCGGACCAGGTGGCGTTCGTTGACACGGCCCGCCCTCTCGGGCGAGACCGCCCATCTGGTTCGCTGTCAGCTATGACTTCAGCCCCCGGCACCGAACCTGCCTTCGTGGCCGCGCCGCCCGCCTGGTTCCTGGCCGCACTCGAGGCAGACGTCCAGACCGGCTCGGTGACCGTGGACGGCACGCCGATCAGCTACCGGGCCTTCGGCCCTCCCGCTGACAGCGGAATCGTGCTCGTGCACGGCGGCGCGGCACATGCGCGCTGGTGGGACCACATCGCTCCGCTGCTGGTCCGGGGCACCCGCGTCGTCGCGCTCGACCTGTCCGGTCACGGCGACAGCGGGCGGCGTGACGTCTACACCCTGGATCACTGGGCGCACGAGGTTCTGGCCGTGTCGGGCGCGGCCGGCATCACCGGTCCGCCGGTCGTCATCGGGCACAGCATGGGCGGGTTCGTCGCGCTGCGGGTCGCTGGCCTGTACGGCAGCCAGATCGAGGGGGTCGTCGTCATCGACTCCCCCGTTCGCGACATCACCCCCGAGGAGCAGGCCGCGCGCGACCAGCGGGCGTTCGGCCCGCTGCGGGTGTACCCGACCCGGGAGGCAGCCATCGCGCGATTCCACCCGATCCCGGATCAGCCCGCGCTGCCCTACATCACCGCGCACGTGGCGGCGACATCGATCGGCCCGGTCGACGGTGGCTGGAGCTGGAAGTTCGACCCCCGGGTCTTCGGCCGGCCACCGCTGACCCCCGCGCTGCTGACCCGGCTCGACTGCCGGGTGGCCCTGTTCAGCGCCGAGCACGGCATCGTGTCGCCGCAGACCAGCGAGCTCATGTACGACCGGCTCGGGCGGCGTGCCCCGCTGATCGAGATCCCCGCCGCCGGGCACCATGTCATGCTCGATCATCCGATCGCGCTGGTCACCGGAGTCCGCACGCTGCTGGCCGACTGGGAGCACTCCACTCCGGCCAGCAAGCGCTCGTAGCCGTGCTCATGCTCCAGATCAGGCACCTGTAACAGCAGCCGGCCGGTCAGGGGTCAAGCCGGTGGTGCCAGAGCCGCTGGTGCGCTTCGAGCACGGCGGCGCAGTCCGCGTCCTGCCCCGGCAGCAGCGGAACGATGACGTCGGCCTCCTCAGCCAGCCGGCAGGAGCCCGCCGAGACGAGCGGGCAGTCCCGCCCGGTCGACTCGCGCGGGCCCAGGCACACCCGGACAACGTTTCCCCCGGACCGCAGGGCCGCGACCCGGTCGCCGTCGAACCAGCTGCGCTGCTCGACCAGGACCCGCCGCCCGGCGGTATCAGACGGCCAGGCCGGCCTGCTGCAGGCCGCCGAGATCTCCAGGCTCGCCACCGACAGGTCGGTCGGCGCGGCCAGTACCCACCCGTACGGCTCGAGCAGATGCAGCATCGGTCCGTTGGCCAGGCTGACCATCGCCTGCAGCCGCATGAACCCGGCCTCGGCGGCCCGCCCGGCTAGCTCGCCGAGCAGCAGGTGGCCCAGGCCGGTGCCCTGATAGCCATCGAGGACCGCGAGCGCCAGCTCGGCCACGTCCGCGCCCGCGGGGACGTACCGGGCCTCGGCGGCCAGGTGCCCGGGATCATCCGCCGGAGCGGCGACGATGCTCACCGTCCCGGCCGTCTCGATCCGGGCCAGGCGAGCCAGCAGCGCTGGCGCGCAGGCGCTGTTGAACCGGCTCCGGACGGCCTCCGGCGACAACTCCGTGAACAGCGCGGCGATCGCGGGGACGTCATCCGGGCCGGCCGTGCGCAGCACCACGGCCCGCCCGTCCTTGAGCTTGTGATCCGCTGTCCCCGGCATGTGCGCACCGTACGTCCGGCCGGGCTGCGGGCCTAGGGCCGAACGGCCTCACCTGACCGGCGGCCGGCCCGTCCGGCGGGCCAGGCTGTCCCGGCGGCCCCGGCTGCCCGGGCTGCCCGGATCGGGACGTCCGGTACACCACCACGGACTTCTGCCCCTGCCTGGCGATCCGGGCCCGGGTGAGACTGGACCGAGCCGGCGTGCCCGGGAGCGATCAGGAAGGAGCGCCGCCCATGGCCGCCATCTCAGCCGAGCGCCGCCCGATCCCGCATACCGACGACGACTACAGCCGGTCCGCGGCGGCGAGACGGCTGGAGTTCGTCAGGACCGGCGCCGGTCCGCCCCCCGAGCACCTCACCTCTTATTCCTTCGACCCGGCCGTGCTGGCGGGCAATGTCGAGAACTTCGTCGGCGTGGCGCAGGTGCCGATCGGGATCGCCGGTCCGCTCCTGGTGAACGGAGAGCACGCCCGGGGGGAGTTCTACGTCCCGCTGGCCACGACCGAGGGAACGCTGGTGGCCAGCTACAACCGGGGCATGAAGCTGCTGCACCGCGCGGGCGGCGTCACGACCACGGTGATGGACGACGTGATGCAGCGCGCGCCGGCGTTCGGATTCGACAGCGCCAGGCAGGCCCGCGCGTTCGGCGAGTGGGTCACGCTCAACTTCGACGCCATCGCCCGGGCGGCTGAGACCACTACCCGCACCGGACGGCTGCGTGACATCGAGCAGTTCTCCGCCAGCAGGTTCCTGTTCCTGCGGTTCAACTTCACGACCGGCGATGCCGCCGGGCAGAACATGGTCGGCAAGGCGACCTGGCAGGCGTGCAACTGGATCCGCGCCAGGTATCCCGGCGTGCGGCAGTTCATCCTCGAGGCCAATCTGGCCACGGACAAGAAAAGCTCACAGGTCAACGTCATGAGGACCAGGGGCAAGCGAGTGACCGCCGAGGTGACGATCCCCGGGGACCTGGTCAGGGATGTCATGCACCTCACCGCCGAGCGGATGCTCGCGGGCCGCCAGATCTCTAATCTCGGCGGCCGCCTGTCCGGCGTGAACAATAACGGCAATCACTCGGCCAACGGCATCGCGGCCCTGTTCATCGCGACCGGGCAAGACGCCGGGAACGTGGCCGAGTCGTCGGCGGCCCTGGTCCATACCGAGCCGACGGCCGATGGCGGCTACTACTACTCGATCACGATCCCGGCGCTGATCGTGGCGACCTATGGCGGCGGCACGGGCCTGCCCACCCAGCGCGAGTGCCTCGAGATGCTGGACTGTTACGGAACCGGCAAGGTCCGCAAGCTAGCCGAGATCGTGGCCGCCACGGTCCTCTGCGGTGAGGTCTCCCTGGGCTGGGCGGTCGTCACGGACGACTGGGTCGCTGCCCACGAGCGACTGGGCCGCAACCGGCCGTGAGAGCGGTCACTCGCGGACCAGGCCCGCGAGCCCGGGGGTGACCGCGTATCCCGCACGCTCAGGCTCAGGCATACCCCCGCCAGGCTCCCAGTCTGGAGTGCGCTGGTGAGTCCGGACCAGGATGCGACTCTTCGGCCGCGGCCATTCGAGCTCTTCGGAATGGAAATCCACGACTCGCCGCGCCGCAGCCCTGGCGGGCCCAGGCGGAGCGGAGCCATTCAGCGTCCACTCCGCGTCCTCGCGCCTGCTGGCGACGCTGACCAGCACGATAGCGACGATCGGCGCGCAACTCACCACGAGGCCGACGACGAACGCTGCGATCAACATCACGTCCACCTCCTGCGTAACCCAAGCGGCTGTGCCGCTTACCCGCCGCCCGATGTGGCGGGTCGGTTATGACGCTACGGAGGTCGGCTACCGACCACCACGAAGAAAAGCCACAGGAGGACCCACATATCCGGTGGTGCGGCCAGGCAACGGCGCAGGTGGCCCGCTACCCGATAACGACGAGTTCGGCTCCATGCCGTGATGACGGAGCGTCCTCTCCACGCGCGCGGCATGCGGGTGACCTATTCTCCGGTAGATCGCCAGCGCGGCGCGCAGGCTGCCCGCCCCGCGCTCGATGCTGCGTTCCTGAAGTTCGCACGATCCGGCTCCTTCGAGTGCGCGTGCCTCCTCGAGCCGCGCGTTAATCTCGCGGGCAATGCCGAGTGCCCGCGAGAAATGAGCACTCGCCTGGCCGGGATCTGAGACCGACAGGATGTCCCCGAGGTTGTTCAGCACCTCGGCCTGCCCGAGCCGGTGGCCGAGGTTCTCATACAGGGCTAGCGCCTCAGCCAGGGTGACCGGGGCAGACTCAAATTCTGGCGTCATATGCTCGGCGACGCCCAGGAAGCTGAGGGCGTGCGCCTGACCCAGCGGATCATCGATACCGCGGTACAGGTCGAGCGCCTGCTCGTAGATGCTCGTGATGTCGCCGTAGTCACCGGACTCCTGGAGCGCCCGGCCGAGATAACGCAGCGAGGTTGCCTGGCCGCCGCGATCATCAAGCCGGCGGTAGAGGTCGAGCGCCTTGCGATGGCTGGCGATAGCTGACTCCTGTAGCCCGGCCAGACGCTGCACGAACCCGAGTTCGTTGAGCGCGTCGGCCTGGCCGAGCGGGTCGCCCGCGTCCTGGTACAGGCGCAGCGCCTCGGTCAGCGTGATCGCGGCCGTCGAGTAGTCGACGGCCAGCCGCTGTATGACTCCCATGCACTGCAGCGCCTCGGCCCGGCCGTGCTGATCGCCAAGTTCCCGGTAGATGTCGAGGGCTTCGTCAAGCGCACCGACGGCCGGTTCGTAGTTGCCGGTCAGCCGCAGCAGCGTCCCGCGGCAGCTGAGGGCCCGCGCCTGGTCGGGCCGGTCGCCGGTTGCCCGCGCGCTCGTCAGCGCGATGTCATGCAGCGCCAGAGACTGGCCCCAGTGACCCTTGGTCCGCAAGAACCCGTCGATCGCGGCCGGAATCGAAATGCAGTGCACATGCGACCCGCGCAGCTTCGCGTAGTCGACCACCGCCAGCAGGTTCGTCCGCTCCGCTTCCAGCCATCCGCCGGCGCTATCACGCGACGGCCAGTCGCCGGTCACCACCGGGCCCGCGTCGGACTTGTGATCCCGAACGAAATGCCGGCCCGCTCCCCGCGCATTCCGCAGGTAGTAGTCGAGCAGCCGGCGAACGGCCGCCTCGCTCTCGTCCGTATCGTCGGCCGCCGCGAGCGCCCGCGCGTACTCGCGGATCAGGTCGTGCAAGCGGTAGCGATCTCTGGCTGGCTCGATGATCAGGTGCTGATCGTAGAGCTCATCGAGCATGCGGGTGGCAGCGGGCTGGCTGATGTCTTCCATGATGGCGGCCGCGGCCGAGTCGATCTCCGTTCCTGGGTGCAGGCCAAGGCGGCGGAACAGGCGCTGCTGCTCTTCCGCCAGGTCCTGATAGGACAGGTCGAACGCGGCCGCGACCGAGAGATTCTCGGCGTACATCAGAGCCAGCCGGTTGCGTGCCACCGCCAGCTCGGCAGCCAGCCCGCTAGCCGTCCAGTTCGGATGATGATGCAGCCGACGGGCCAGCATGCCGACGGCCAGTGGCAGGTAGCCGCTGAGGCGGGCGATCTCGCGGACGGCCAGGTCCTCGGCAGCGACATCGGGCCGGTCCGCGAGCCTGACGAACAACGTCGCGGCCTCGTTGGCCTGGAGAATGTCGAGGCTGACGGTAGCGGTGTCGTCCAGAGCGGTCAGGTGGCGCCGGCTCGTGACCAGCACCAGGCTGCCGGTGGTGCCCGGCAGCAGCGGGCGGACCTGGTCATGGCCGGATGCGTCGTCGAACACGAGTACCATCCGTTTTCCGGCCATATGGGCACGCCACAGGGTTGCCCTGGCCTGCAGTCCGGCCGGGATCTGCTCGGCCGCGACGCCCGTGGCAAGCAGCAGGCTGCTCAGCGCGTCAGCGGGCTCGACCGGCCGGTGTCCGGTGGCATGGGCATGCAACTGCAGGAAGATCTGCCCGTCAGGAAAGCGCGGAGCCAGCAGATGCGCGACGTGGACGGCGAACGTCGTCTTCCCGACCCCGGCCATTCCGTCGATCGCGTGAATGCCGATAACGCCGCCGGGCCCCGGCGAGTCATGAACAGCGTCGAGCAGTCGCCTCAGTTCATGGCCGCGGCCGGTGAAGCTGGCGACATCTCGCGGCAGCGTCCTGGTCGCGGCGGCGACCGCGCCGGTGTCTGCCTCGGGCCAGCCATCGACCGGGCCAGGGTCGGCTGCGCGGCCGCGAGCAGCGGCCTCGAACCCCGTCCGGGTCGCTCCGGTCAGCCCGAGCGCGTCGGCCAGCAGGCGCGTAGTGTCCTTCCTGGCCGTCTGATTGACGCCGCGTTCCAGATCGCTGATCGACCGCGCGCTCAGCGTCGCTGCCTGCGCTAGTTCCTCCTGGGTAAGACCTGCTTCCGAGCGCAGTTGCCGCAGCAGCACCGCGAAGGTCCTGACGGGCTGCTCCGCCACTGCCGCTGCCCTTCGCTTGATCTTCGCCGAGCCCTTGTCGCACGCGAGCCATTGCCGCTGCTGCGGGATGGCCGAGGACGTAGCTAACCGCGTCTTCTGAACGCATTTTGACGCGATCTGCCGATGTTGCGCAATGGAGCCAGCTATGGGGACAACATGGGACGGGAACGGGGGCGAGCCGTCGCTGCGGGGACGGCACGAGTACGCGGAGTTCACCCGCAGTCTCTCGATGCGATCGGCTCCGAACGCTAGACTTCTTAAGCGAGGCCATGTCGCCCGCGTCCATTCGCGTCACTCCTGCCCGGGACCGCACCGGGCCTGGCACCGGGCGCCATGACGGATCAGCACGGAGGCTGCGGGTGGATGTGAAGATAGTCATCATCGGTCTCGGAATAGCCGGCCGCGATCACGCGCGGGCGCTGGAGCAGTTCACGGGGGCCAATGTCGTCGCGATAGTCGATCCAGATCCATCACAGACCCTGACTTTCCGCGGACGCCAGGTGCCCGTCTATCCAGGGGTTCTTGACGCCAAGTCGCGCCACGATCCCGATGTCATTGTCATCGCGTCGCCGACTCCGACTCATGCGAGAGTCTGCGACGAGGTCACCGAGCACTTCCCCGCCGCGAGAGTTCTGATCGAGAAGCCTGCGGCGGCAGACCTGAGCGAGGCCCGCCGTGTAATCGCCGGCAAGCAATCGGTATCCGTGGCGTTTCATATGGCGTATTCCCCGGAGGTCGAATGGGCGCTGCGGGTGGCCCGCGCCAGGGCTGCTGAGCTGGGTCCTCCCGTCGCGATCGAATCGGCGTCCGCGGACCCCTATCAGGGGGAGCTCGCTTCTGCGAGGTCCAGACTGGGCAACAGCTGGATTGACACCGGCATCAACGCGCTCAGCGTCATCGATCGGTTCGCAGTCCCGGTCAGGCGGAAATCGCTTCGCCGTATCGGCGAGGAGTCCTGGTCAGCTTACGAGGGAATATTTACGTGCCACGCCGAGGGCCAGACCCTCACCGCGGTGATCCTGACGAGCTGGTACGCGAGCGATCGCTCGCGGTCGACCCGGATCAAGTACGCCTCGGGTGCCGAGCTGGTAATGGATCACAATGCCGTCAGCGGCTATCTCATCGAGAACTCATCGATTACTGCTCTCTTCGGCACGGACGGCGGCGTATCCCGCCGGGAAAGTCACTACCGGGCCCTCTACGCGTCATGGCTGAGCGCTCAGGAGATCGTCTTCCCGACGGCGGTCAGCCTGCGCTTGCACGAGCTGCTGCTAGAGCCGTGAGCGTGCGGCGCAGCCTCGTCGTGTCAGCCTGTCCGGCGGGGGCGCGGTATCGCCTCTGATCTGCGCGGCCGCCTCGACCGGGTCGACAGGATCGAAGAAGACGCCCGCGCCGAGCTCGGCGGAGGCGAGGTGCCTGATCGTTCCCGGCCCGCGAAGCACCGGCGCCAGGTGCAGGTGCAGATGCGCCGCCGGCGAGTCCCCGCCGCAGGCCGGTCCCTGATGGATCCACAGCATGTAAGGAACCGTGTCCTCGAAGAGCCGTTCCAGCCGAGCCGTGCATTCGACGAGCATCTCGGCCAGGCCGGTACGCAATGACTTTCCCGCGGCCGGCAGGTCGGCCACGTGATCGCGCGGAGCCAGCACCATCTCGTACGGCCACGACGGCGCCCACGGCACCGCTGCCTGCCAGGCGGAATGGCGAGCCACCACGAGCTGCCCGTCCTGATCGCCGCACAGCTCGCAGGACGGGCCGGCCAGCTCGGCCTGCGCGACCGGGGGAATCGCGTCGAAGGCCAGGATCTGGCTGTGCGGGTGGTCAATGGTGGCGCCGATCACCCGGCCCCGGTTCTCGAAGACGAAGACGTAGCTGACGTCCTCGCGCGAGCCGAGCGCGGCGGTTCGGGCCGACCACAGTTCGACTACCGCTGCGGCACCACCGACGCCGAGGGTTGGAAACGACGAGATGTGGTCAGGGCTGTGCAAGACGACCTCATGGCGCCCGTCCGGCAGCCCCGGCCAGCGATTGGGGATCGACAGCACCTCGTAGCCGTCCGGAGCCTCTAGCCCGCCCGGGCAGAAAGGGCACGGCCCTTCAGGGAGGTTGGGCCGGTGCTGGCGCCAGGGAGTGACGATCACTCGCGCGCCCGTCAGCGGGTCAGTCCGGAGTTCTTGGCTCATGGTCCGCAAGCCGGGGCCGGTCATAGTCGGCCATCATCTCACCTGGCCCTACTGCCGCCAGCAGGGTTTGCAAAGCTTGAGAGAATGACCGAGTGACGGAGCGCAAGCCGGCCGGCCTGAATTTCACCTCGTGGATCGACCAGCAGATCCAGGAGGCGACGGAGCGCGGAGCCTTCGACAACCTGCCGGGAGCAGGCCAGCCGCTGCCCAGCCGGGGCGGCGAGGACGCTGCCCAGGCGTGGCTCAGGGACTACCTGCGGCGGGAGGGCGTGCCGGCCGAGGACGCGCTGCCGACCCCGCTGAAGCTGCGCAAGGAACGCGAGCGCCTGGCCGAGACGGTGCAGGACCTGCCGTCGGAGCAGGACGTACGGGAGGTCGTGAAGGAACTCAATTACCGGATCGCGGGCTGGCGCCGGTTCCCGCACGGACCGCCTATCTTCGTGCCGCTGGTTGATGAGGAAGCCATGGTCAGCCGGTGGCGAGATGGTCAGAGGGCGGCCCAGCCGGCGTCGGCGCCCGAGCGCCAGGCCCGGCCGCCGGCGGGTTGGCCCGGGCGGTCCCGGCGGCGGATCTTCCGGCGTCGTAGCCGCGGCTAGCCGCGCTGCCGGGTCACCTGGAGCGGCCGGCGGTCAGTCCTGCCGGCACGCGGCGAGCAGGTCGAGCGCCTGCAGGGCGAACCACCACTCGGCCAGGTGCTGAGTCCGGGCGAAGCCGCGGCCGGTCAGCTCCTCTACCTTGCGCAGCCGATAGCCCAGCGTCTGCTTGTGCACGTGAACCTGGGCCGAGGCATGCAGCCAGGAACCGTCCGCGCGGACGAACGCCCGGACGGTGTCGATGTACCGCGTGCCGTGCGCCCGGTCGTAGTCGAGCAGCTCACCCAGGACCTGATCCACGAGAGACTGCGCCTCGGCCGGGGTGCGCGGCATCAGCAGTCCGGCGCGGTCGCCGTACCGGGTCGCCGGTACCTGGTTGGCCTCCGCGATGCTCAGCGCCCAACCCGCTTCCTGCGCCGCATCAGGCATCCGCTCGGCCGACCCGAGCAGATCGCTGATTCCGGCGCAGCACTCCAGGTCGGCCAGCCGCGGCAGCACGTGGCCGGTGAGCGCTGCCTCAGGCACGACCGCGTAGAGCAGGTCTGCCCGCCGCAGCAGCAAGCTGGCGACGTGCGCCCGGGAACACACCCGGTGCAGCTCATCCTCGGTCGCTGACCGCACCGGTCTCAGCACCACCAGCACGCTGGCGGCCAGATCGAGCCCGGCGATGCCGGGCTCGCCGCCGGCCACCCGCCAGGCACGCCGCGGATCAAGCAGCTGGTCAAGCAGCTCGCCGCGCTGCCGGCGCAGGCCCCGGCGCTCGGAAACGATCTGGGCCAGCTGGACCGCGCCAGCGACCGCAACATGCTGCAGGACGGTCACGCTCGGCAGCCGGGTGCCGAGCGGCTCCGCGACCAGCGCCGTCAGCGGCTCGCCGGGCACGGCGACGGCCAGCGCGCAGACCTCTCCGTCGGCGCTCCCGTCCCGGCTCAGCCGCACCACGCCCGGGATGGCGTGGTCATGCTCGGCCACGCTGCGCGCGAGCATCGCGCCGAGCGGGACGACGTCCTCGTCGTCGAACACCGATGCCCCGGTCTCCGCGTCCACCAGATGCAGCCGGAGCCCAAGCCGGCGGCCGAGGGCGTCGAACGTCGCCGGCCCAGGCTGCCGGACGCCAGCGAGAGCCGCAGCAGGTCGTAGAACTGGGCCACGTCGCCGAGTTGCTCGCGCTCGTGGCTGTCGTTGCTCTCGGCGACGATCCGCACGATGTCGCTGAACCGGATCGAGTACGGCACCGTCAGCACGGGCAGGTCGAGGTCTCCGGACCGCCGCGCCAGCTCCGAGGTGACGGGCGAGCCGCCCGTCCCCAGGCCCATCACCAGCCCGCTGGCCCCGATCCTGGCCAGCCGCTCGATGAACTGCACCTGCGCGTCGGGCGACGACCCGATCCCGGTCCCATTGCTGAGCAGCAGCTCGCCGGGGCCGAGGTAGTCCCACGGGGCCGGCAGGTCGGACGCGTGCGCCCAGGTGATCTCGTTGTCGAGACCCGAATCCCCGCCGACCAGGGTGAGTTCCAGCCTCGGCCGCTCCAGCAGCCCTCGGACGGTAATCGTCATCTCTGTTCCCCCACCCGGAGGTCGCCGCCGCCAGCGGCCGGGCCAGGCGTGAATCCCGTCATACCACGTTATGAACCCGGGGGTGAAGTCTGCACCCCAGTCGGATAGCCAACTCCGGCAGCAGGCCGGATGCTTGCCGGCATGACAGCCGATGGAACGATGCGGTGAGCACGGCCGACGACCCAAGCTCGGGCCAGGAACTGGCCACCTCCGCCGGGCCAGCTGCGCCGGTCGCCTGGCCCACGGGGTACACCGCGGCCGCCTGCCTGTCGTTCGACCTCGATGCCGAGGCGGCCGTCCTGACGGCCGACATCTCCTCGGTCAGCCGGATGAGCCCGATGAGCCACCAGGCATACGGGCCGCTGGTCGGCATTCCGCGGATCCTCGGCCTGCTGGCGCGGCATGACCTGCGCGCGACCTTCTTCGTGCCGGGCTACTCGGCCCACCGCTACCCCGCGGTCGTGCGGTCGATCGCCGAGGCCGGCCACGAGATCGCGCACCACTCCTACTTCCACGAGAACACCATCGGAATGGACGCCAGGACCGAGGCCGACATGATCGACCTGGCCCTGCAGGCGCTGTGGGACGTGGCCGGCGTCCGGCCTGCGGGCTACCGCGCGCCGATGTGGGAACTGACCTACCACACCCCGCGCCTGCTGGCCGACCGCGGTTTCCTCTATGACTCCAGCCTGATGGACTCCGATCACCCCTACCGGCTGGCCGTTCCGGGGCCCGGCGAGCCGTCAAGCCTCATCGAGGTCCCCGCCTGGTGGGGCCTGGATGACTGGGAGCAGTACGCCTTCCTGCCTGACCTGATCGGCTCGGGCGTCATCGAGAGCCCCGCCAAGGCGCTGGAGATGTGGTCGCTCGAGCTGGAGGCCGTCTACCGGATCGGCGCCGCGTTCGTCCTCACCTGTCACCCGTTCCTGTCCGGCCGTCCGGCCCGGGCCCACGCGCTCGAGCAGCTGATCGAGCGCATGGCCGCCCTGCCGGGACTGTGGATGACCACCATCGGCGACGTCGCCCGGCACGTGGCCGATCTCGACCTCACCCCCCGGACGTGCCCGCCGCCCGTCCTGCCTGATGCGGCCTACTGGGTCGCACGGCCAAGCACCTGACCGCTTCGAGAAAGGGGACCGACATGACGGAGATGGCGCCTGAGCAGACGGTCACGGCGGACCTGTCCCACACTCCGGTCCGGGATTTCACGCTCCGGTCCGCGTTCGCGCTGGCGTTCTCTGACGTCTCGCCGATCGTCGGGATCTACTCCGTCTTCGGCCTCTGCCTGCTCGTGGCGGGCCCGGCGTTCTTCTGGGGCTTTCCCGTCGTCCTGATCGGCCAGCTCGCCGTCACCGGCGTCTTCGGCGACCTGGTCTCGAAATGGCCGTTCCAGGGCAGCGTCTACGCATGGGCGCGCGAGCTGTTCGGCGCCCGCTACGGGTGGTTCACGAACTGGGCCTACAGCTGGGGCCTGACGATCGCGCTGGGCGCGGTCGCGCTCTTCGCGGCCGACTTCCTCGGGCCCGCGCTGGGGCTCAACTCGCTCAGCCAGACGCAGACCAGCCTGCTGGCGCTAGGCGTCCTGATCTTCGGCTCGATCGCGAACATGATCGGCAGCAAGTTCCTGCGCGGCCTGCTCTACGTCTCGATGACCGCGGAGCTGATCTCCTCGCTGGGAATCGGCGTCGCGCTGCTGTTCTTCCACCGGACGCACTCGTTCTCGTTCCTGTTCAGCGGAGCGGGCACCGCGCACGGCGCCGGCTGGCTGTTCGGGCCGTTCCTCGCCATCGTCGCGTTCATCGGCTTCTCGTTCGTGGGCTTCGAATCGGCCGGTTCGATCGCCGAGGAGGTCCAGGGCGCCAGGCACGTTTTGCCGAAGGCGATCAGCCTGGCGCTGCTCTCGTGCGGCCTGCTGGTCATGTTCGCGACGCTCGGCCTCCTGCTGGCCCTGCCCGACCTCAGCGCGGTGCTGTCCGGCAAGGACACCAACCCGATCGCCACGACCCTGGAGCTGCGCCTCGGCTCGGGCACCGGCCGCGCGCTGCTGGTCATGCTGACGATCGGCTTCACCGCCAGCATGATCGCCGTGCAGGCGGCCGTGTCCCGCGCCATCTGGGCCAGCGCCCGAGCCCGCGAGCTTCCGGCGTCCGGACTGCTCGGCCGGCTCAGCGGCCCGGAGCGGCTGCCCCGCCACGTGATCGCACTGACCTGCATCATCGCCGGGGTCCTGGTCTTCATCCACAGCGCGAACGTGTTCACGCTGCTGCTCAGCGGCGCGACCGCCGGCTTCTTCGTGTCCTATGCGCTGCCCGTCGTGGCCGCGGCCATCACCCGGCTGCGCGGCGGCTGGACGCCCGGCCCGGTGTCGATGGGCAAGGCCGGGACCACGATCACCTACTTCGCCGCCGTCTGGATGATCGCCGAGATCATCAACATCGCCTGGCCGCGCAACACCTACGCCGACGTCTGGTACCTGAACTGGGGCATCGTGCTGGTGATCGTCGTGCTCGGCGTCCTCGGCGCGCTGGTCTCGACCTACGTCTTCCGGCCCGGCGGCGAGGCGGCGACGACCCACTTCACTCCGGTCGTCTCCGACCCGGAGGGCGAGTGACCGCCGGGGCCAGCCCGCCAGTCGCTGTCATCACCGGTGCCGCGAGCGGCATCGGCGCGGCGACGGCCGCCCTGTTCCGGCGGCGCGGCTGGCGCACGGCCGGAATCGACCTGCGGCCGTCCGACACCGACCTGCCGCTGCAGTGCGACGTCACTGACGCGCCCGGAATCCGGTCCGCCGTCGACGAGGCGGCCGGCCAGTTCGGCGGCATCGACGCGGCGGTATCGGCGGCCGGCTATTACGAGGAAGGCATCGACGTCTGCGACATCAGCCGGGCGCAATGGGACTCGATGCTGGCGGTCATCCTCGGCGGCACGGTCAACATCTGCGCGGCCGTGCTCCCGCACCTGATCGGGCAGCAGAGCGGGACGATCATCGCGATCTCGTCCGAGCTGGCCCTGGCGGGCAGCGCCACCGACCTGCACTACGTGGCGGCCAAGGGCGCCGTGCTCGGGCTGGTGAAGTCGCTGGCGGCGGAACTGGCCGCCACGCCGATCCGGGTCAACGCCGTGGCGCCCGGCCCGACGGACACGCCGCTGCTGGCCGCTGACTCGCTGTGGCGGAAACCTGATTACCTGGCCACGCTGCCGCTCGGCCGGCTGGTCCGCCCCGACGAGATCGCCGCGACCGTCTACTACCTGGCTACCGAAGGCGTCATGTACTGCGGCGAGGTCCTGTCGCCGAACGCCGGGGCGGTGATCTGAGATGGCCACCGGGGCAGACGGCCGGCCCGTGGCCCTAGTGACGGGAGCGGCGCAGGGACTGGGTCACGCGACCGCTCTGCGCCTGGCCGCGGACGGCTTCGCGGTCGCGGTGAACGACCTCGCCGATGACGGGCGCCTCGCCGGCCTCGCCGGTCAGCTCGGCGGGCTCGCGGTGCCTGGCGACATCGCCGATCCGGCGGCGGTGACGGGAATGACCCGCATGGTGATCGAGCGGCTGGGCCGGATCGACGTGCTGGTGGCCAACGCGGCGGCGATGGAGATGGGGCCGTTCCTCAGCCAGGACCCGCAGGTCTGGTGGCGCCAGGTCGAGGTGAACCTCTCGGGGCACTTCAGGCTGATCCAGTCGGTGGTGCCGCATATGCGGGTAGCTGGCGGCGGGCGGATCGTGCTGATCGCCTCGGGCTGGGGCGTGATCGGCCACCCGAATGCCACCGCCTACGCGGCATCCAAGGCCGGCCTGATCGCGCTGGCCAAGGGACTGGGACGCGAGCTTGGCCCGCAGGGCATCCTGGCCAACGCGATCGCCCCGGCCTATATCGACACCGAGCAGCTCCGGGTCGACGCCGCTGACCTCGGCATCACCCTGGACGAGATGCGCCAGCGCTATCGCGAGCTGGTGCCGACCGGACAGCTGGCCACGGTCGGCGACATCGCCGGTGCCGTAGCTTTCCTGGCCGGCCCGGGCGGCAGCGCGTTCGTCGGCCAGGTGCTGCAGCCCAGCGGCGGCGTCACCCGTACCAGAGCCTGACCTGAGCGTGCCGGACTAACCCCACACAACCTGGAGGGAACGTTGCCCGAGGCCAGCCCAGAACCGGTGGGACCGGTCGACGGACGCCTGGTGCCGCGCTTCGCCGGAGCCGCGACCTTCGCCCGGTTGCCCGAGGTCGACCGGGTCGCGGATTACGACGTCGCCGTGCTCGGCGTCCCCTTCGACAACGGCACCTCGTACCGGCCGGGCGCGCGATTCGGGCCGATGGCGGTCCGCCAGGCCTCGCGTCACCTGCGGCCCGGTTATCACGTCGAGCTCGGCCTGGCGCCGTTCCAGGCCGTGCAGGTGGTCGACGCCGGCGATGTTCCGGTCACGCCGTTCGATATCACCGCCGCCATGACCCAGATCCGCGACCATGCCGCGGGCCTCGTGGCCGGCGATCGCCGGGTCGTGGCCATCGGCGGCGACCACACGATCGCGCTGCCCATGCTCCGGGCGGTCACGGCGCAGCACGGGCCGGTAGCGCTGGTGCACTTTGACGCGCACCTGGACACCTGGAATACCTACTTCGACGCGCCGACCACGCACGGCACCGTCTTCCGGCGGGCCTTCGAGGAAGGGCTGCTGATCGAGGATCACTCCGTGCACGTCGGCATCCGCGGTCCGCTGTACGGGGAGGCGGATCTCGCCGACGACCGCCGGTTCGGCTTCCGGACGATCAGGACCAGCGACGTCGACGATCTCGGCATCCCCGGGACGATCGACGCGGTTGTCGACCGGGTCGGCGATCTCCCGGTCTACCTGTCCGTCGACATCGATGTCCTCGATCCCTCCTTCGCGCCCGGCACGGGAACCCCGGAGGCCGGCGGGCTGACGAGCCGCGAGCTGCTGCGGGTGCTCCGCGGGCTGACCGCCGTCCACCTGGTCGGCGCCGACGTCGTGGAGGTCGCGCCGGCCTATGACCACGCCGAGCTGACCACCGTGGCGGCCGCCACGGTCGCCTACGACCTGATCACGCTGATGGCGCGAGGCGGTCATGTCTGAGGAGCCGACCCCCCGCAACCCCCCGCAGCACAACCACGGGGGGACGACCCCCCGCAACCCCCCGCATCCGGCACTGGCCCGGCGGGGGACGGGGATCGCAGCCGACGGCGAGTTCTACATGCCGACCAGGGCGCTGTTCGGCCGCGGCATCGCCGGGCAGGCGGCCGAGCATGCCGCAGCCCTGGGTGCCAGCTCGGTACTCCTGGTCACCGACCCGGGCGTCCGCGCCGCCGGCCTCATCGCGCCCGTCGAGACGGGCCTAGCCGGACGCGGCATAGCCGTCACGATCTTCGACCTGGTGGAGCCCAACCCGAAGGACGAGGACTGCCTGGCCGGCGCCGAGCTCATGCGCGCGGGCGGCCAGCAGCTGCTCCTCGCGGTTGGCGGCGGATCAGCGATCGACACGGCCAAGTGCATCGGCCTGCTGCTGACCAACGGAGGGCATCCGCGGGACTGGGAGGACTTCGGTGCCCTCCGCCGCGATCCGCTGCCGACCATTGCCATCCCGACGACCGCCGGGACCGGCAGCGAGGTGAGCCCGTCCGCGGTCATCACGGACACGGCGCGCAAGAAGAAGATGAACCTCTTCGATACCCGGAACTGCCCGCGGGTCGCGCTGGTCGACCCGGACCTCACCGTGTCCTGCCCGGCCTGGGTCACGGCGTCGTCGGGGATGGACGCGCTCTCGCACGCGGTGGACTCCCTCCAGTGCCTGCTGGCCACGCCCGCCTCGGACGCACTGGCCCTGGAGGGGGCCCGGCTGGTCTCACGGTACCTGCGCCGGGCGGTCAGCGAGCCGGGCGACATCGAGGCCCGGTGCGGCATGGCGCAGGGCAGTCTCACCGCCGGTCTGGCGGTCGGGCTGACCGACGTGTCGGGAGCGCACGCCCTAGCCGAGGCCATGGGCGGCCTGTACGGCCACCCGCACGGCTTCTGCTGCGCGGTCAGCATGCCCGCCATCATGGAATACAACCTGCCAGTGTGCACTGACAAGTACGCGCGGCTCGCCGTCGCACTCGGCGCCGGGCCGCCGGGGGCCGACGAGCTCCAGCTGGCCCAGGCGGCCATCGGCGCGATCCGGGACCTCAGCCGCGATCTCGACGTGCCGGCCATGAGCACGCTCGTCCGGGCCGAGGACCTTGACCTGCTGGGCGAGAAGGCCGCCCAGAACACCAGTAGCCCCTCCAACCCGCGGATCGCCGGCGCGGCCGATTACCGGGAGATGTTCGCCCGCGAGATCGAGCGGGACCGCTAGCGGCCGCCGGGTCACGGCTTGCGGGCGACTGCGCACCAGGCGGTGACGTCGGCGCCGGTTCCAGAGTCCGTCGCGGGGCGCCACCACTGCGGCTGAACCACGCCGGGCTCGACCAGGGTCAGGCCGTGGAAGAAGCTGGCCACCGCGGCCCGGTCCCGCAACGTGCCGCTGGCCGACGTGAGCCGGGCGTCGACCCGCCTGGCCATCTCGGCCATCCCGCGCACTCGCGGGGTGCGAGATCACGAGGTAGCTACCGGTCAGCGGCTCGGCACATCGCCCACGCCCCGATCATAGGAGCGAAAGCCGGCCGGCCAGGGCGTCCCGTGGTGTTGTGGCACGGACGGCCGCGGCCGGCCAGACTGGGATCGCTGCCCGCGGTGGAAAAGGCCCGCGGGCGGTCCGTCTGCTAGGGGTCTTTGGGGTGTCCGGCTGGTTCTTCGCGCAGATCGTGCACACTGGGCGGCTGCCGCTGTTCTGCTTCTTCATGGCGTTCATCGTCGGCTTCGCCGGCATCCGCGCGTCGGTGCGGCTGATCCGGGCCGGGGTGAAGTGGTGGCCAGGCAACCTGACCGCCGGGAGCGTGCACGTGCACCACATGGTCTTCGGCGTGGTGCTAATGGCCGGCGGCGGCATCGCCGACCTGGCCGCGCCGCCGTTCTCGCTGGCCTGGCGAGCCGGGGCGGCCGGGGTGTTCGGCCTGGGCACGGCCCTGGTGCTCGATGAGTTCGCGCTCATCTTGCACTTGCGCGACGTGTACTGGGCCAACGAGGGCAGGCTGTCGGTCGACGCCGTGTTCGTGGCCGCCGGAGTGACCGCGCTGCTGCTGCTCGGGGCCAGCCCGGTCGGGGTCAAGGACGTGGCCGACTACCACCACATGCCGGGCGGCACAGCCACGTCCGCCGCGCTCGTCGCGACCGTAGCCGCGCTGTTCGTGCTGGCCGTGATCACGCTGCTCAAGGGCAAGCCCTGGGTCACCCTGCTGGGAGTGCTCCTTCCGCTGGTGCTGATCGCCGGAGCCGTGCGGGTGGCCAGGCCGGGGTCGCCGTGGGCCAGGTGGCGCTACCGGGACCGGCCGGGCCGGCTCGCCACCGCCATCCGGCGTGAGGAACGCATCCGGCTGCCGCTGATCCGGGCCAAGAACCGCATTCAGGACGTCCTCACCGGCAGCCACGGCCAGCCGCTGACGTGGCCAGGACGCACCCCGCCCGCGGAGCCGGTGTCCGCGCGCCGTGATCAGGCCGGCCCGGACGACTCGGTCGACGACTAGCCACTGCCGTGCGAGTATCAAGCCGCGACTCCCGGCCAGGGACCGCTGCGCAGAACGCTCAGAAGGGCGGTCATGCCGACACAACGCACAGGCTCGGAGCAGCCAGACGGAGACCCGGTCGGGACTTTCTTCGGCGGTCTCGCCGAGGCTGGCCATCTCGCCACGTTCGAGGGACAGTCAGCGACGGTGCGATTCGATGTCGTGAGCCTGGACGGGGTGGAGCGCTGGCATCTGACCGTGTCCAACGGCGATATTGACGTCACGCGCGAGGACCGGCCGGCCGATGCGGTCATCCGGATGGACCGGCCGCAGGCGCAGGCTCTGGTCACCGGCCGGCTCAACGCTCAGGCCGCGGCCCTGCGCGGTGCGCTGGCCTGCGAGGGCAAGATGGCCGCCGTCGTCATGTTCCAGCGCTGCCTGCCGGGGCCGCCGGGCTCGACCGGGCGCGCGGCGCCGATCACCGGCGCGGCCGTCATGGCCAGGACCAAGGCGGAGCAGGCGAGGCAGGCGTGAGCGGCCAGACGGTTCAGATCCTCGAGGGGAACACCTTCGTGGTCAGCGACGAGCGCGGCGACATCGCGGCCTCCGCCACCGATCCGACCGGCCTGTTCTCGTTCGACACCCGCTTCCTGTCGCACTGGGTGCTGACCGTGAACGGCGACCGGCTGACTGCGCTGTCGACCGACGATCTGCAGTACTTCCAAGCCCGGTTCTTTCTCGTGCCCGGCACGAGCAGCGTCTACATCAACGCGACGCTGACGGTGATCAGGCAGCGCGAGGTGGCTGACGGCTTCCGCGAGCAGCTCACGGTCCTGAACCACGCCAGCGAGCCAGCCGATCTGGTGATCCGCGTCGATGCGGGCAGCGACTTCGCCGACCTGTTCGAGGTCAAGGACGCGCTGACGAAGGCCGGCGAGTACCAGACCAGGAGCACCGTCGACGGCCTCCTGCTCTCCTACCGGCGCGAGACATACCGGCGCGAGACCTGGATCTCGGCCACGGCGCCGGCCGATTTCGACGACCACGGGATGACGTTCGCCGTCACGATCCCGGCCCATGGCGAGTGGACGACCGAACTCGACGTGGTGGCCAGGCTCGGGGCCGCCGAGGGCAGTCCGGACAGCCAGACCGGGGCGCCAGGGACACCAGGAGCGCCCGAGACACCCGGGGCGCCCGGGGCGCCCGGGATGCCCGGGCCGCGCCGGGTCCGCCGGAACATGGCCAGGGGCCTGCAGAAATGGCTCGAGCGGGCGCCCGACCTGCAGTGTGACTGGAAGCCGCTCGAGCAGATCTACCGCCGCTGCCTGACCGACCTGGCCGCGCTGCGGTTCGCCACGCTCACCATGCCCGACCGGTGGCTCCCGGCCGCCGGGCTGCCGTGGTTCATGACGATCTTCGGCCGCGACAGCATCTTCACCAGCTTGCAGGCGCTTCCGTTCACCTCCGAGCTGGCCGCGACCACGCTGCGCGCGCTGGCCGAGCGGCAGGGCACGCGGATCGACGACTTCCGTGACGAGGACCCCGGGCGCATCCTGCACGAGATGCGGTACGGCGAGCTGACCGCCTTCGAGGAGCGGCCGCACTCGCCGTACTACGGCTCCGCCGATGCCACTCCGCTGTTCGTGGTGCTGCTCGACGAGTACGAGCGCTGGACCGGCGACACGGCGCTCGTCAGGGACCTCGAGCACACCGCACGGGCCGCCCTGGCGTGGATCGACGAGTACGCCGACCTGCAGGGCAACGGCTATGTCGCCTACCAGCGCCGCAATGCGGACACGGGCCTGGAGAACCAGTGCTGGAAGGACTCCTGGGACTCGATCTCCTACCGCAACGGCGACCTGCCCGGATTCCCGCGGGCGACCTGCGAGCTGCAGGGATATGCCTACGACGCCAAGATCCGCGGAGCCCGGCTGGCCAGGAAGATCTGGCATGACGATGCGTTCGCCGACCGGCTGGAGAGCGAGGCGGCGAGCCTGAAGCGGCGGTTCAACCGGGACTTCTGGGTGGCGGGCGGCGGGTACTTCGCGGTCGCGCTCGATATCGACGGCCGCCAGGTGGACTCGCTGACCTCCAACAACGGGCACCTGCTGTGGAGCGGCATCGTCGACAAGTCCAAGGCGAGGGCGGTCGTCCGGCATCTGCTCGGCCCGCGGCTGTTCTCCGGCTGGGGCGTGCGCACGCTGGCCGAGGGCGAGGCCCGCTACAACCCGATCGGCTACCACACGGGCGCGGTGTGGCCGTTCGACAACTCGATCATCGCCTGGGGTCTGCGCCGGTACGGGTTCAAGGATGAGGCGGCTTGCATCGTGGCCGGCATCCTGGAAGCGGCGGAGGTCTTCGCCGGCCGCCTGCCCGAGGCGTTTGGCGGCTATGCCAGGAGCGTGACCAGGTACCCGGTCGAGTACCCGACCGCGTGCAGCCCGCAGGCCTGGTCGGCGGGCGCGCCACTGCTGCTGCTGCGCGCGGCGCTCGGCCTGGAGCCGCAGGGGGAACACCTCATCGTGGATCCCGCGCTGCCGAAGCGGATCGGCCACCTGGAACTGCTCGACCTGCCGGGAAGATGGAAGCGAGTCGACGCCTTCGGCCGCGGCCGGATCGACACGGACCGCCGTACCGCTCGCTAAGCGGCAGCTGCAGCGTCGCCGCGCGACGTGCTGTGTCCCGGCCCGGCGCACGGCCCCGGCGCACGCCCCGCCGGCCCGGCGCACGGTCCCGGCGCACGGCCCCGGCGGCCAGCAACGCCCCATGTTCCCGGTCGGCTTCGCCTAGCAGCGCCAATAAGCGGCAAAACGGTCGTACCATCCGGCCGTTTGGCCACGCCATTTGACTTATCATTACTTTGCGCCACATTCCCGCCCGATCTAGATCTATCTGCCCGATTTCCAGCGACCAAACTGATGAAAAGTCAGCGACCGGCCGGTTCGAGCCGACCTAGCCGCCCGAAATGTCCGCCCGCGGGGCCCGGGTCGCCGCGCCGATCCGGGGCCGCGACCGAATCCATTGGCAGCGTGGCCAATCCGCGCGACATTGTCTCCGTTGAGCGGGTCATACAAGCTCCCGCGTCGGCGATCTTCGACATCATCGCCGACCCAGCCCGGCACCCGCAGATCGACGGTTCAGGGACGGTCCTCCAGCCTCGGCCGGGCGCCCCGGCCCGGCTCTCGCGGGGTGCTAGCTTCGGCATGGACATGAAGCGCGGCGTTCCGTACAAGATGATCAGCACCGTCACCGAGTTCGACGACGGGCGGCTGATCGCCTGGGCGCCAAAGCCGGCGAGCGGCCGAGGTGCCCGGCTCGTCGGGCGGGTCTGGCGTTTTGAGCTCGAGCCCGTCGACGGCGGCACCAGGGTCCGTGAGACCTGGGACATCTCACGTGAAGCGCTCCGCTTCGCGCTCCGGTATGTGGCCGCCTCGCGGACCAGGCAGGAAATGACCAAGTCGCTCGAGCGGCTCGATCAGCTCGCCACGTCAGGAGCATAGGACTGCCCGGTCGCGGACGGGGCTCGCCAGCCGATCACGGCCGCGTCCGTACCGACCACGGCCGCTGATCTGCCCGCCCGCAGGCGCTTGCCGCCGCCTGCAGCCGTGGCCGCGGTGGCCGCCGCCGGCCTGCACGCCCTCCGGTTCCCGGCCGATCCCGCGCGCGTGCGTCCAGGCAAAAGGCCGCGTGCGACTCTGCGGCCAAAGGATGACACCATCGCCCTATGACATTGCCGGAACCCGGTCGACCGGCTGGCCAAGCCAGCCCCGCGCTGGTTTCGGCGGCTGACCAGGCACCGGTGATGATCGAGGACAACCTGGAACCGAGGGTCAGGCTGCCCGCCGACGCACTGCGCTGCATGGTTCAGTGCGCCGAGATCGCCTTGCTGGTCGGTCTCGGACTGCTGGCGCACGCGACGGTCAAGGGCATCGAGCAGAACGTCGTCGGGGCCAGCCAGCTAGCCGAGCGGAAGCTGCTGAGCGGGCTGCTGGGCCTGATCGGCGATGCAGCGCACATCGCCTTGCTGCTCCTGCCGCTGGCGCTGGCCGTCCTGCTGCTCGTCCACCGCCAGGCGCGGCGGCTAAGCGAGGCGGTCGGGACCGGCGGCGTGGCGGTCGCCGTGGTGGCCATCATCAACTGGCTGCTGCGCCAGCACGCGGCCTCCCAGCTGTACGGCGCGCTGACCTTGTCGGCATCGCATGCCCGCGTGTCCGTGCTCGACGGCTACCTGGCCGGGCTCGCCGCCTACGTCACCGTGATCGGGCTGTCCGGCCGCCGCCGCTGGCGCACCGCGTACTGGACCGCGCTGGGCTTCTACCTGCTGGCCAGCCTGGCCGACCCGAAGAACGCGCACGTCACCTTGCTGTCGCTGCTGATCACCCTGCTGATCGGCTCGGCCATCGGATCCGGCCTGCGGTATGCCTTCGGCTCGGCATCGGGCCGGCCAACCGCGGCGGAGATCGCCGCCGCGCTGAGCACCGTGGACGCGCCGGTCACGGCCATGCGCCGGATCGCCGATGCCCGGACGGAAACCAGGCGCTACGCCGCGACCGTGCAGGGCGGCGCGCAGCGGGATGTCACGGTCTTCGACCGCGACCAGCAGGCCGCCGACGCGCTCTACCGGCTGTACCGGCGGATCCGGCTGAAAGCCCAGGTGTCGCGCAGCGGGCCGCTGACCGTGGAAGGAGCGGTGGAACGACGGGCGCTGCTCACGTACGCCGTAGAGGACGCCGGCGTCGGCACGCCGCGACTGCGGGCGCTGATCCGGGTCGGCCCCGAGGCGGCGGTGCTGGCTAACGAGCACACCGACGGCGCGACGCTGGCCGAGCTGGATGGCCAGCTGAACGATGACCAGCTGCGCCGGGTGTGGGACGCGGTGCTGCGGCTGCACCGGCACCGGGTCACCCATCGCAAGCTGACCGCCGACCACATCTTGTTCACTCAGCCAGGCGCCGACCCCGGCGGCGATCCCGGCGCCGACTCCGGCGGCAATCCCGGCCGCGACCCAGGGGGCAAGCCCGGCGGCAATCCCGGCGGCGACCGCTACGGGCAGGTCCTGCTGCTCGAGCCCGGCGACGGCGACGTAGCCGCGAGTGACCTGCAGCTGCGGCTGGACCGGGTTCAGCTGCTGGCCGAGATGGCCCTCGCGGTCGGCCCCGACCGGGCCGGTGACCTCGCGGCCGAGAAGCTCAGCAGCGACGAGCTGGCGGCCATGGTTCCGCTGCTGCAGCCGGTGGCACTGCACCGCACCACGCGGATGGAGCTGCGGCACCGCAAGGACGTCCTGCCCGGGCTGCGCAAGCGGCTGCTCGGCACCGCTGCCGAGAACGAGGCGCCGCCGGTCCAGCTCGAGCGCATCCGGCCGCGGACGCTCATCACCCTGGTGGCCGGAGTCGTCGCCGCCTACATCCTGATCGGCCAGCTCAGCACGGCCAGCCTGGGCACGGTCCTGCACCAGGCCGACCCGAGCTGGGTCATCTTGCTGGTGGCCCTGTCCGCACTGACCTACGTGGGCGCCACCTTCGAGCTGACCGGATTCGTGCTCGAGCGGCTGAGCTTCTTCCGCACGATGCTGGCTCAGATCGCCGGGTCGTTCGTGACGCTGGTCACCCCGGCGGCCGTCGGCGGCGTCGCGCTGAACATCCGCTACCTGCGCAAGGCCGGCGTGAGCCCGGCCGATGCCGGGTCGAGCGTCGGCGTCTCGCAGGTCATCGCGTTCGGCCTGCACCTGCTGATGCTGATCATCTTCGCGGCCTTCACCCGGACCGCGCGGGCGCACTCACTCCGGCCGCCGAACTGGGTCTGGATCGCGCTCGCCACGCTGGCGGCGGTCGTGCTGATCGTGCTGGCGATCCCGGCCGGCCGGCGGCTGCTGCGGTCCCGGCTGGCTCCCGCACTGAGCCAGGTCATCCCGCGGCTGCTCGACATCGCGCAGCGGCCGACGAAACTGGCCGAGGGCATCGGGGGCGCCCTGCTGCTGACCGTCGCCTACATCTTCTGCCTGGAAGCATCCGTCCTCGCGTTCGGCGGATCGGTCGCGCTGACCAGCGTCGCCGTGGTCTACCTGACCGGCAGCGCGATCGGCTCGGCCGTCCCGACGCCGGGCGGGATCGGGGCCGTGGAGGCGGCCCTGTCGGCCGGGCTGACCGCCGCCGGCATGCCGGGCGCGAAGGCGATCGGCGCCGTCCTGCTGTTCCGCCTGGTGACGTTCTGGCTGCCGGTGCCGATCGGCTGGGTCGCCATGCACTATCTCCAGAAGCATGACGCGCTCTGAATTGTTACGCTGACGGCCGCATAACTGGTACTACACCGGTCAGGTGAGCGCGGACCGGCCCGCTGGGCCGAACTGGAGGCCCTGTTGAACCGGGAAGGCATCGCGAGGTGGACGACGGCGCTGCTCGCGTCCCCCGCCCGCCGCCGACCCACGCGCCGCCGGCCCGCCAGGCCGTCCGGGCCGGACGAGGGCCTGGTGGAGAGGCTGGACACGCTCGTGCCGCCCGCCCGGGAACCGGAGAACACGGTCCTGACCGACAATGCCAGGGCGGTCAGGTGGACCGGCCCGCTGTTCGCCCTGTTCTCGGTGATCATGCTGCCGTGGACGATTTACATTGGTGTCTCGCTGCCCGCCCGCGAGGTGTCCCCGAACTACGACGCCGCCTGGGCCGGCTTCGACGTCCTGCTGCTCGCGGCGCTGGCCGCCACCGCGTTCTTCGCGTTCCGCCGCTCCCGTTACCTGTCCACCGCGGCCGCGGCGACGGCCACGCTGCTCGTCGTCGACGCATGGTTCGACGTCATGACCACGCCGCCCGGCGGGCGGCTCGAATCGATCCTGCTCGCCGTGGCGGTAGAGCTGCCGCTGGCCGCCGTCTGCATGTGGCTCAGCTATCACGCCCAGCAGCTGGCCGAGCGCCGGATCGTTCTGCTGCTCCGGCGCCAGCGACGCCCAGGCCGAAGATGAAGCAGGCTAGCCCGCTGACCGCCCGATCTCACCGGGCGCTGAGCCGGTCATAGACCAGCTTTCCGCCCGCGAACGTCAGGTCGACCTGGGCCAGCGCGATCTCGCGGGCCGGCTGCGCGAACAGGTCGCGGTCCAGCACCACCAGGTCGGCCTGCTTGCCCGGCTCGATCGAGCCCGCGACCGACTCGGCGTGGTTCACGTAGGCGGAGCCGATCGTGAACGCCGCGAGGGCGTCGGCCAGGCCGATCCGCTCGTCCGGCAGGAACACCTCGCCCTCGCCAGGAACGGCGTACGGGTAGCCGGGCGGCACCGTCCTGTTCACCGCCGTGTGCAGCTCCCACAGCGGATTCGGGCTGGATACCGGCCAGTCGCTGCCGAAGCAGAGCTGCGCGCCGGACCGCAGCAGGCTGCCGAACGGGTACTGCCAGCCAGCCCGTACCGGGCCCAGGTAGGGGAGCGTCAGGTCGGTCATCTGCGGCTCGTTGCAGGCCCAGAGCGGCTGGCAGTTTGCCAGCACCGACAGTCCGCGGAAGCGGGGCAGGTCATCAGGGTGCACGACCTGGATATGGGAGATGTGGTGACGGCCGTGCCCGGGCCCGTTCGCGCGCCGCGCGGCCTCGACCGCGTCGAGCGCCTCCCGGACCGCCCGGTCCCCGATGGCATGGAAGTGCACCTGGAAGCCGCGCGCGTCGATCGCGGTGACGGCCGCCATCAGCTCGGCGGCACCGAAGAAGCTCGTGCCGCTGCCGCTGCCGCCGTGACCGTGCGGGTCCAGGTAGGGCGTGAGCATGGACGCGGTGAAGTTCTCGCACACGCCGTCCTGCATGATCTTGACGCTGGTCGCGCGGAACCGGCCGCCCGGCCCGGCCCGGCTGCGCCGCTGGGCCAGGCCGTCGAGCTGGCCGGTCCCGGCGCCGCGCTGCCACCAGAGCGCGCCGACGACGCTGGCGGTGAGCAGCCCGGCCCGGTCCGCCTCCAGGTACGCGTCGAAGCAGTCAGGGATCACGGCGTAGTCGCCGACGATGGCCTCCTGCCAGCTGGTGATGCCGAGCGAGTGCAGGTAGCGCTGGCCCTCGGCGATGCCCGCCACCTGCTCGGCCAGCCCGGGACGGGGCACCACCCGCTCGACCAGCCCCATGGCTCCTTCCTGCAGGGTGCCGGCCGGGGCGCCGTCGCGGTCACGCTCGATCCGGCCGTCGGGCGGGTCGGGGGTACTCGCGCCGACCCCGGCCAGCGCGAGCGCCCGGGAGTTCACCCAGGCCGCGTGGTGGTCCCGGTTGGACAGGAAGACGGGCCGGTCCGGCACGACGGCGTCCAGGTCCTGCCGGGACGGAACGCCGCCAGGGAAGACGTCGATCGCCCAGCCGCCGCCCGTGATCCACTCCGCGTCCGGATTGCGCTCGGCGTAGCCGCGCACGATCGCCAGGTAGTCGGCCAGCCCGTGCGCTTCGGACAGGTCGCAGCGCAGCCGCTCCAGTCCGCCGGCCGACGCGTGCACGTGTGCGTCCGTGAATCCGGGCAGCAGCATGCGGCCGGCCAGGTCGATGACGTCCGTGCGCGGCCCGGCCAGCGCGGTGATGTCCGCGTCGGTCCCGGCCGCGACGATGGTGCCGTCGCGGACCGCCACGGCCTGGGCCCAGGACCGGGCTGTGTCGACCGTGTACACATGGCCGCCCCGCAGCACCAGGTCGGGCTCGCTCCGCGGCCCGCCCGGGCCGCTGCGGCCCGGATCGGCGCTCATGCCGCCGCCGAGCCGGCTGGCCCGGACGCGGCCCGCGCGACCGGCGACGGCTTGCCCAGGAAGCCCGAGTAGTCGAGTTCGCGGTACGGTGCCGTGCACGGGTTGCCGTCGGCCACCAGCATCTGCCGGGCGTTCAGGTCCATCAGCACGGACGTGACGGTCATGCCCTGGTCCATCGGATCGGCCCGGGCGTCAGGGTGGCAGCACACCCCGGACGGGTAGTTCGCGTGGTCCGACAGCAGCGCGCGGAACCGCGCCAGCGAGTAGTCAGCCGACGCGCCGACGCCGGCCCGCAGCCGCTGCAGCCGCACGGGGCTGTCCGGCATCGCCCAGACTGAGACATCCTGGCCGTCGAACCGCTGCGACAGGAAATGATTGGTATGCAGCAGCACCCCGTCCCGTGATCCGGGGAAGACGAAGTAAAGCCGGGAGAAGTCGCCGGGCGCCGCCTCGACGTCGACCGCGATGCCGTCGCCGTGCGCGATCAGGTAGTTGGCCGACGATGACCGGACGCCGGCCTGCAGGGTCGCGATCGCGTCCGACACGTTCTCGGCGTCCAGGATCGCGCGCAGGAGCAGGTGGTAGGGCAGGCCGGCCGCGCCGACATCGCCGGCGGTGACCATGGCGTTGGTGACCAGACCCAGGCCCGAGGAGTTCATGCCGGTCTTGGCCAGCAGCCCGGCCTCGACGACCGTGACGAAGTCAGGTCCGTCATCGCGCTGGACCTCCAGGACCACGACCGTCTCAGCGGAATGGGGCAGCCAGTCCCAGTTCTGCCCGGCCAGGGTTGGCCCTGGCTGGCCCGGAGGCGGGGTGACCGCGAACGCGCTGCACTCGTGCGGGCCCGAGCGGGGATGAATCCCTGGATCCATCCCCGCCACAGGGATGAATCCCGGGATTGATCCCGCCGGGGCGGCTTGGCTGGCCGCTTCGCGGGCCCTGGCGGCGAACATCACCTCGGTCCGCACGTTGATCGCCAGGACGTCGACCAGGTCAAGGCCGGCGCCGTCGGCGATGCCGCGCATCTCGGCGAGATAGCCAGGCCCGAACTCCGCGATCGGCGCCTCGAAACGGGCCGCCTCGCGCCGTACCACGCCCCAGTCCCAGCCCGCATAGTGCTGGAACACGCGCTCGTACGCGCTGACCGACCGGCGCACCCGGTCACGGGCCTGGGCGCCGTACTGCCGGCCGCGCTCGACGGCGCTGCCGCTCACCCGCACGTGCGGGAACTCGCTCATCTCCGCTTCCTTCCGATCGGCGTACCAGCCTGCGGCTATCAGGCGATCTCCCACTCGTAGGAGAACTTGACCACCTCGAGGATCATCGACGTCTCCAGGCCGGTGATGCCCTCCATCCGGCCGAGCCGGCTGGAGATGAACTCGAGGAAGTGCTGCTGGTCGACGAAGAACGCCTCGACGATGATGTCGTACCGGCCGGTCGAGACGCCGACGTAGCGCACCTCGCGCTGGCGCTTGAGCTCCTCGCTGATGGCTCGCAGCCGCGGCAGCGTGACCGAGATCCCGATGATCGCCGACATCGTCATGCCGACCGCCTTGGGCGTCGGCACGGCGACCACGGTGATCAGGTCGTTCGACACCAGCTGGCCGATCCGCTTGCGGATCGTCGTCTCGGAGACCTTCAGCTGCCTGGCAATCTCCGTGTTCGGCGTGCGCCCGTCCGCCTGCAGGATCTTGATCACCCGGCGGTCGATCTCGTCGAGCACGTGCTCAGGCGCCGTCGGCGGCAAAGTGGTCACGCAAACCCCTGGAGATTCGAATATCGTCTGCTCGAACCTATTCTAGTCCGGCATTCGATCTATATGACGCCTGATGCATTGACATACGATTCCGGCGATCTTAAGTTCCAATCGCAACTGCCTGCTCACCACAGGAGGAATGCGATGTCTGACACTGCGGCCGCCGACACGTCGGCGGGGACCGAGGTCTTCTCCCGCAAGGCATCAGGGCTGGTCCGGGTCGGCAGCACGCTGGACGTGTTCATCTTCAACGTGGGCCTGGTGTCCGTCGGCATCGCCATCGCCTATAACCAGTACTACGGGCCGAGCCTGTATCCCGGCGCTCAGCCGTGGATTTCGACGCTGCTCGCCGCGGCCGGGATGATCTTCGTCGCGGCGGCCTTCTACTGCTGGTCAGTGGTCTTCCCGCGGTCCGGCGGGGTCTACGTCTTCCTGTCCAGGACCATCAACCCGGGCGTTGCCTTCGTCATGTCCCTGATCGAGACGATCATCCTGCTGTACTACGCCGCACTGGCGGCCGGGCTGATCGTGCAGGTGGGCGTCTCGTCCTTCTTCGGCGCGGTCGGAACGGTCGCGCGAAATTCGACTCTGGTCAGCTGGGGGCAGACGGTCGCGGAACCGAAGGGCGTGTTCTGGATCGGGACGCTGATCATCGCGGCAGCCGGGGCCCTGCTCGCCTCAGGGACCCGGCGTTACTTCACCGTCCAGCGGGTGCTGTTCGTGATCGCGGTGGCGGGCCTGGCCGTCATCGCGGTCGTGATGATCGTCGGCAGCCGGAGCGGATTCAACTCCAGCCTGACCAGCCTGACCGGGCTGCACGAGAAGCAGGTGATCGCGGCGGCCAGCAAGCATGGTTTCGTGACCGCCGGCACGAGCCTGAGCGAGAGCTGGAAGTTCATCATCTGGCCGCTGCTGCCGCTGCTCGGTGCCGTCCAGTCGGTCGGCATCGGCGGCGAGGTGAAGAAGGTGCGCCGGTCACAGCTGTTCGGCATGATCGGGGCGGTCGTGGCCACCGGGCTCGTGATCGCGCTGTTCGCGCTGCTGGCGAACAAGGACTTCGGCTACACCTTCCAGGGCGCGGTCGCCTTCAACGCCCTGAGCGGCGTGCCGGCCACCACCTCGACCGCACCCTGGTTCGCCGTGCTGGCCGGCATCCTCGGGCACAACGTCGTGCTGTCCGGCGTGATCCTGGCCACCTTCGCCGCGTGGATCTGGTTCTGGATCCCGGCCGAGATGGCTTACACCACCCGCAGCATGATCGCCTGGTCCTTCGACCGGGTTGCGCCTGACAAGCTCGGCTTCGTCAGCGAGACCCTGCATACGCCGGTCGTCGCGATCGGGGTCTCGACCGCGGGCGCGGTCGTCTTCATGTGGCTGATCGCCTTCAAGGCGGTCGCGTTCCTCACCTTCATCGAAGTTCTGCTGGTGGTGTGGGGCACGGTGATGGTCGCTGCGGTCGTCTTCCCCGTCCGGCGCAGGCAGCTCTACGAGTCCTCCCCCGCCAAGAACTTCCGGCTGGCCGGCGTGCCGGTCATGCCAGCCGCCGGCCTGATCGCGGCCGTGTTCTTCGCCGTCATGTTCTGGCTGCTGTGGCAGGACCCGATCGCGGCCGGCGCCTTGATCAAGCCGTCCAAGATGCCGGTCGAGGCGTGGATCACGCTCGGCGCCGTGGTCATCGGCGCGGTCTGGTACCTGTGGGTGAAGGCGTACCGCAAGCGCCGGGGCATCAACATCAGCCTGGCCTTCACCCAGATACCCATCGAATGACGGCCGGGGACCGCGAGGCGGCCGGCCAGTGGGAGGACCTGCAGGCCGAGGCGGTCACGATCGTGACCGAGGCCGGGCGGGCCGGGGTCACGCTGCGGGTCGTCGGCTCGGCCGGGATCCGGCTGCACTGCAGCGGGCCTGGTCCCGTCATGGACATGCTCAACCGGCCGGCCAAGGACATCGACTTCGTGGTGCCGGAGAAGCACCGCAAGGGCATGCGCCGCTACCTGGAGGAACGGGGCTACCTGATCGACCGGGATCTGCTGATCGCCATGGAGGGCACCCGTTACAGCTTCCGGCATGCCGAGCACGGAACCGATATCGACGTGTTCGTCGAGCGGCTCGACTTCTGCCACACGATCGAGGTCGCCAGCCGCCTGCACCGGCACCCGGTGACGCTGCCGGTGGAGGAACTGCTGCTGCAGAAGCTGCAGATCGTGGAGCTCACGATGACCGACATGATGGACATCGCCGTCGTGCTCGCCACCCATCACGTCGGTGCAAGTCAGGCCGCGACGGCCGGCGACGAAACGATCGACGGCGGCCATATCGCGCGGATCTTCGCCCGGGACTGGGGCTTTCACCACACCGCGACCCGCAACCTGGCGCGCATCGGCCAGGTGGTCGGGCACGACGCAGGAATTGACATCAGCGAGCAGGCCAACGCTCGGGTGCAGGACGGCGTCGCCGCTCTGCTCGCGGTGATCGAGGCCGAGCCGAAGAGCCGGGGCTGGCGGATCAGGGACCGGATCGGCGAGCGCAAGCAGTGGTGGCAGGACGTGGACGACAAGGAGGCCACATACTGATGGGCTGGCTCAAGCCGAAGCGGCCCGCGCCGCGCAGTGACACCCAGCGAACGATCTTCTTTGCCTCCGATCTGCACGGGTCCGAGGTCTGCTTCAAGAAGTTCGTGGCGGCGGCGAAGTTCTACTCCGCTGATGTCCTTGTCCTCGGTGGTGACATCAGCGCGAAGGTCGTCGTCCCCATCGTCAGTGCCGGCCAGGGCCGTTACCGCGCCCAGTTCCACGGCCACGAGGAGAAGATCGACGACTCGACGGTCGAGGATTTCGAGCGCCGGGCGTGGAACAGCGGGCTGTACACCGAGCGGATGGAGCCGGACGAGTACCAGCACTACATCGACCAGCCGGGCGATGTCGAGGTGCTGTTCGACCGGGTCATGCGCCGGACGGTCCAGCGGTGGATCGAGTACGCCAAGACCAAGCTGACCGACAGCCCGGTGCTCATCTACAACGCGCCGGGCAACGACGACCCGCTCGCGGTCGACGAGGTGCTGCTCAGCCACGGCGACGGCCGGGTGCGCTTTGTTGAAGGCGAGATTGTCGAGATTGCTCCCGGCATGGAGATGCTCAGCACCGGCTATACCAACGTGACCCCCTGGGACACGCACCGCGAGTACTCCGAGGATCAGATCCGCGATCACCTCAAGTCCATGACGGACCGGCTGGAACGTCCCGAGACCGCGATCTTCAACATTCACGTCCCGCCGTACAACTCCCGCCTGGACACGGCCCCGCTGCTCGGCCAGGACCTCAAGGTCAAGACCTCGGCCGGCGCCGTGGTGACGGCGCCGGTCGGATCGGTCGCGGTGCGCGAGGCGATCGAGCAGGTCCAGCCCCTGCTTGGCCTGCACGGCCACATCCACGAGTCCGGCGGATCGGTCAGGCTCGGCCGCACGACGGCCATCAACGTGGGCTCCGAGTACGGCGAGGGTGTGCTGCGCGGCGTGCTGGTCACCGTGGGTGACGGCAGGCTGCTCGGCTACCAGGCGGTCAGCGGCTAGTGGTCAGCGGTCAGCGGTCAGCGGTCAGGCGAGCACAGGTAAACGGTCGGCGTGACGAGGGAGCGGGTGTGACGGATATCGAGCAGCTCAGGCAGGACCTCCAGGCCCGGGGCGTGAAGTACTTCTTCGGCGCGTACACCGACGTGAACGGCGTGCCGAAGTCCAAGTGCGTGCCGATCGCGCATCTCGCCGACGCCGCCGCGGGCTCCGAGCTGTACACGGTCGGCGCGCTGGAGGGGATGGGCGAGCTCGGGCCGAACGAGGACGAGTGCGTCGGCATCCCTGACCTGGCCGAGATCACGGTGCTGCCCTGGGACAACCGGTACGCGGTCGCGCCGGCCAACCTGTACCTGCACGCGGTGCCGTACAGCCACGACTTCCGCCGGATCCTGCAGAACCAGGTCGCCGAGGCGGCCGCGATGGGCTACCGGATGAACATGGGGGTCGAGCCCGAGCTGTACGTGCTGCGCGACACCCCAGGCGGCGCGGTCCCGTGGATCGCCGAGGACCTGTCGAATCCGCCCACCCGCGGCTACGACCTGGAGACCACCGTCCTGGCCGATGCCTTCCTCGAGCCGATGGTCGGCTACATGAACGAGCTCGGCTGGGACGTCTACTCGTTCGACCACGAGGGCGGGGACGGCCAGTACGAGTTCGACTTCGGCTACACCGACGCGCTGCAGATGGCCGACCGGATGCTGATCTTCCGGCTGATGGCCAAGCACGTCGCACGGAACCTGGGCTGCTTCGCGTCGTTCATGCCCAAGCCGTTCCAGACCTCGTTCGGCTCCGGCGCGCACCTCAACGTCAGCCTGGCCGAGATCGCGACCGGCCGGAACGTCTTCGAGGGCGCCTCGGCGGCGGCCGGCGCCACCATGTCCGACGTCCCGCACGACCAGGCTTACGGCCCGGTGAGCTACCAGTTCACGGCCGGCGTGCTGGCCCACGCCGACGCCCTGATGGCGGTGCTCAGCCCGACCGTGAACTCCTATAAGCGGCTGATGCCGCGCGGGCTGATGCAGGAGATCTCGTGGGCTCCGGTCTTCCAGGCATGGGGCTACAACAACCGCACGCTGATGTGCCGGCTGCCGATGAACCGCCGGTGCCTGGAGGTCCGCACGGCCGACAGCGCCGTGAACTTCTACCTGGGGGCGGCCCTGGTCCTGGCCGCCGGCCTGGACGGGGTCCGCCGCGAGCTGAGTCCCCCTGATCCGGTCAACATCGACACCTACAAGGTCAGCGAGTCCCACCTCGCCGCGATGGGCGTCCGGCGGCTGCCGTGGACGCTGGGCGAGGCCATCACCGCGTTCGAGGAGAGCGACTTCGTGCAGAAGGTGCTGGGCACCGAGCTGCACGCGTCCTACGCCGAGCTCAAGCGGGCCGAGTGGCAGGAGTACAACACGGTCGTCGGCGAGTGGGAGCAGGCCAGGTACCTGCGCCTGTGGTGACGGCAGCAACCGGAGGGACGAGGCGATGAGCGAGGCGCGCGGGCAGGCGGGGAACGGGCAGGCGGGGACCGGGCAGCTGCGGGACGAGGCCAACGCCGAGGCGGTCGGCAGGATGACGGGCGCCGACCCGGTCCTGGTCGACGTGCAGGCGGCCGGCGACGCGGTCCCCGGCATGACGGCGAACACGATCCTCACCTCAGGCCCGCCGATGCCGTGGCCCGAGTACTACGGCGGCCAGCGCAACGCCATCATCTACGGCGCGCTCTACGAGGGCCTGGCGGCCGATCCGGACGATGCCGACGCCCGGCTGCGGGACGGCCGGATCGTGCTGGGCGCGACCCACGACCACGGCTGCGTGGGCTCGGTCGCCGGGATCTACACCGCGTCGATGCCGGTGTTCGTGATCGAGAACGGCCCCGGCGGCAACCGTGCCTACTGCAACTTCTACGAGGGCGAGTCACGGCACCGGCTGAACTACGGCTCGTACAACGACGACGTGCGCCGCGGCCTCGATTACCTGCGCGACGAGCTCGCGCCGGTGCTCAAGGAGGTGATCGGGGCCACCGGCGGAGTGCCGCTCAAGCCGCTGATCGGCCGGGCCCTGCGGATGGGCGACGAGCTGCACAGCCGGAACACCGCCGCCACGACCCTGTTCACCAGGGAGCTGACCCCGCAGTTCCTCGACTACGCCGTCCGGGTCTCGAGCGAGCGGGCAATGAGCACGCTGCGGTTCTTCTTCGCCAGCGACTACTCTTTCCTCCGGCTCTCGATGGCGGCGGCCAAGGCGATGGCCGACGCGGCGCGGGACGTCCCGGCGTCGAGCGTGGTGACCGCGATGACGATCAGCTGCCGCAACTTCGCCATCCGGGTCAGCGGCCTGGGCGACGAGTGGTTCGCCGGCCCGCTGCCCGAGGTGTCGTGCAAGCTGTTCGACGGTTTCACGCCGGACGACGTCGAGTGGATCGGCGGGGAGAGCCACATCACCGAGACGGTCGGGCTCGGCGGCTTCGCCCAGGCGGCGGCGTTCGGGCTGCAGGCCTACCAGGGCGGCTCGGCGCAGGAGATGGTCCGGATGAACGCGCTGATGTACGAGATCACCGTGGCCGAGCACCCGGATTTCCTGATCCCCTACTTCGGCTTCCGTGGCTCCCCGGTCGGCATCGACATCGTCCGGGTGAACCAGACCGGGATTACTCCCGTCATCGACGGAGGACTGGCCGGCAAGGACGGCGGCCAGGTCGGCGCCGGCATCCTGCGCGCCCCGGTCGAGTGCTTCGCCGCCGCCGAGCAGGCCTACCACCGCCAGTACCCTGCCTGACGGGCCTCAGCGCTCGAACCGCTTCAGCTCGTGGTAGGGGATGCGCTGCTGCCACGGGATCCACTCCTCGGCGCGCTCGGGGGTGATCATCCGGCCGATCGGGCTGGACAGGCAGAGCCCGTCGAGTTCCTCCGAGGCGGCGACCCTGATGGCCAGGTCGGCGATGGTCTGCCCGATGCCGGGCGGGTCGATGTCCCAGGTCCCGTGGTGGACGCCGGCCCTGACCAGCTCGACGGCGGCTGGCGTGCCGTTCCTGGACACCATCTTGACCTCGCCGAGGCGGCCGGCCTCGCGGAGCGCCTCGACCGCGCCGAGCAGGGTCTCGTCGTTGAACGGGATCAGCGCGTCCAGGGTGGCGAAGTCGGCCAGCAGGTTGGCCGTCTTCTCCCGGCCGCCGCTGGCGACGTCGGTGGTGTTCTTGTACCTGGGGTCCTCGGGGTCGTTGACCCGCCTCAGGCCGGAGATGTCGAGGCCGTGCCTGAGGCCGGCCAGCAGCTCGATGTCGTCGACGACATCCGGCCCGCCGACGACCGCGACCCGCGCTCCGGCCGGCACCAGCGTCGCGAGGTACTCGGCCATGTAGACGCCGTGGTTGAAGTTCGGGTAGACGACCGAGGCGTCGACGGTGAACCTCGGCCGCTCCAGGCTGACCACCGGCACGCCGGCGGCGCGCGCGTACCGCACCGCCTGGGCCGGCGTCTCCGGGTCGATGACCCAGATCACGATCGCGTCGAAACCCGCGTCTGCCCCGGCCCGGACCGTGCGGTCGGCCAGCGCCTGCCAGTCCGGGTCGGCGAAGTCCGCGTAGCCGACGCGAAGGTCGCCGCCCGATGCGGCGATGCGGCTCTCGATGCCGTGGCAGATCGCGTCGACGGCCGCGTTCGCGCCGTACGGCATCGGGCTGACGTACAGGACGCGCACGTCAGCCGCCCGCCCGCCACAGGCTGGCGGGCAGCTCGCCGGAGAGTACCTCGCAGCCGCCGGCCGTGACCAGAACCTGCTGCTCGAAGACGAAGATCCCGGCCAGCCCGCCGTCGGGGTGAGCCGGGGCGAGGATCGGCTCCAGGCACAGGACCATGCCTGGCCGGAGAGAAACATCGTCGTCGGGACTGTCGTGCACCCTGATCAGCGGGCGCTCCCACAGCTCGAGCCCGATCCCGTGCCCGGCGATCTCGCCGACCGGCTCGGTCAGGCCGGCCGCTGCGACGTGCGCCGCGGCCGTGGTGATCAGCCGCGACACCCTGATGCCGGGCCGGACGGCATCGACCATCGACCTGGTCGCCTCGGCCGCGACCTCGGCGTAGCGCTCGTCCTGCGCCCGCACCCGCCCGACGCCGATCAGGCGCAGGATGTCGGACACGTAACCGTCGCTCGCGCCGCCGCCGTCGACGAAGACGATGTCGCCTTCGGCCAGGACGTTGTCGGACGCCGGCGAGTCGACCAGCGGGTACCTGGTCCGGCCGGAGACGCAGTTGACGAACAGCGGCTTGGTGCCGGCCGTCGTCCCGCTCCGGTACATGGTCGAGCTGATGATCGCGACGAGCTCCTTCTCCGTCATGCCGGCCTTGGCCGCTTCCAGGCCGGCCCGGTACGCCGGCCACGGCGGCGCCGACCGACCGCCTGACCCGCTCGACCTCCAGCGGGCTCTTGACCATGCGCAAGGCGGAGATGATCCGGCTGGCATCGCGGGGGGGCGCCGCCAGCGAGCCGGTGATCTCGGCGACGAGCTGCTGAGGGAGCGCCATGAAGCTGCCGGGGCTCAGCTCGAACCCCGCCCGTCCCGGCCCGGCGCCAATGGCCGCGAGGTGGCCGGCCACCTTCGCCGGCACTTCCTCGGCGTCATGGTAGGTGTCGACCTGGCCCACCCAGGAGGTTCCCGCCGCGCATCCCCCGTCGAACTGCGCCGCGATCAGCACCGCCTGCCGCGGGTCCCTGGCCGCGACCAGGACCGTCGGCAGCCAGCGTCCCACCGCCCAGATCACCGAGTTGTAGCCGGACAGGTACCTGACGACCTCCTCCTGGGTGAGCACCAGCACGTCAAGATCGCGGGCGTCCATCAGCGCGGCCAGGCGAGCGTACCGGCGGCGGTACTCCTCGATCGGGAAGTCGGGCCAGACTGGCGTGCGCTCGCCGAGGTCGGTGCCGACCCCGTCGATGCCGTCGATGCTGGCCAGGGCGTCGTCGAAGTTCATCGCGCAGGCGTCACGGCGCGGACTCGTGCTCGACGATGGCCGCCCCCTCGGGATCGGGCTTGCCCCGCAGGCTGACGAACCACCAGATCAGGCCGACGATCGCGGTCCCGATGGCCAGGTCCTCGATGACGGGCAGCGCACCGAGGCTCGGGTTGGTCACCTCGCGGGGCCAGGCGGCGTCGAGCAGGATGATGACGGTCCAGATCAGCCCGACGACCGTGATCGGCAGGCCCCACCGGCCGAGACTGAACTGCGAGGGAGCGCTCGGCCAGCCGCGCAGCCGCCGCATCAGCAGCGAGCCGAGAACCACGATGTAGGGGATGATGATCAGCGCGGTAATGGCCGCGACGATGACCGGAATCCGCTTGATGAAGATCAGCGGGACAATCGACAGAACGGCTGCGACGGCGATGGCGCCGAGCGGCTCGGTGGTCGCCGACGACAGCTTGGTCAGGAAGCCGGATCCCGGCAGCTGCCCGTTGCGCGCCATTCCGTAGATCATCCGCACGATGGTGGCCAGCGTGGCAATGGCGGTGCTGAACACGGAGACCAGCGCGCCGGCCAGGAACACCTTGGTGAAGGTCGAGCCGAGCGCCGCGGTGAGCACATCGGGGATCAGGCTCGGATCCGCCATCGCCTTGCCCACGTCAGGGATGGCCAGCAGCAGTGCGACGTCGAAGATGAACAGGACCAGGGCGGTCCCGGCCAGGCCGGCGATGATCGCCTGGCTGGGCTTGATCCTGGCCTTGTGCGTCTCCTCGGCGAAGGCTCCCGCCGTCTCGAATCCGACCAGCTGCGTGACGACGAGGGCGACCACGATCAGGAACGGGAACAGGTAGCTGCTGTGGCCCTGGACGCCGCCGGTATTGCCGAGCACCGACAGCGACTGGTGCTGATGGAACAGCAGGCCGATGGCCGCGCCGAGCAGGACAGCGAGTTCGAGCACCACGCCGATGCTGTTGATGATCGAGACGGCCCGCACGCTGGTGGCGATGACGATCGCGGCGACCACGGTAGTGATGATCGAGACGACCACCTGGCTGGTCAGGGTGACGGGGATGCTGGTGAACAGGCCCGCGAGCACGACGTTCATGACGGTGCCGACGGCAGGCATCACCAGGATGATCGCGACGACGTAGAACAGGCCGGTCATCCAGCCGACGAAATCTCCGGCGAGCTCACGAGCCCACTGGTAGATGCCGCCGGTCAGCGGATAGTGGGAGCTCAGCTCCGCCCACGTCAGCGCCAGCAGCAACTGGAACGCGAAGATGACGGGGATCGCCCAGATGAAGGTCGGGCCACCAAGCGCCAGGGTGGCCCCGGTGATCAGCAGGGCGCCGGTGGTGGGGCCCTGGAAGGCGACCGCGAACAGCGAGCCGGTGATGAAGCCGAGCGCCCGCTTGAAGCGCGGTTCGACTCCGAGTTGCCGCAGGTAATCGCTATCGCTGACGTCGTCCGGCGCAGCGCTGACCTGCGCGTCAAGTTTGTCGCTCACGGGGTCTCCAGGTCCGGGTCCGACATTGGTCGGATATTCGCACGTCGGTTCGCATCAGGCAATAGTTCGCCCTTGTGGAAGCCGTTATTCGAACCCATGCCCTCCTGAAGTTCGAATTTCGAATCCCCGTTAGGGCAGCGCTCCGGTCACGCCGGCGTCAGGCGAGTGTCGTGCTGGTGTCGGGCCAGGGGAACGGGGCCAGGTCGGGCTCGACCCAGCCGACCTTGGCCTGCTGGCTGGCCAGCGTGGCCGGGCGGTAGTGGCGGGTCAGCACGCGCTTGCCGAGCAGGGCGGGATAGCGGCTGGCGAACGCGGCGAAGTCATTGTCGCGGTCGCCGGCGACGTGGTAACTGACGAGCTCCACCCAGGCCCGGCTGACGGTCGCGTGGTACTTCTGCGGCGCCCCCGCGTACCGTGCCGTGCGCTGGATGCCCTCGCAGACGAGGCCGATGGCGGCGGGCATTCCGAACCGTCGCACGGCCAGCCAGGTCAGGTGGACATGCTCCCGGTGGCCGAACCGGTCCGCGGTCGCCATCACCTCCGCCATGAGCTGGTCGAAGGACGAGGTCATGTCGGGCGGCGGCGCCGGCTGGCCCGGGCTCACCTGGACACCTCGGCGAAGGCGTGCAACGCGGCCCTCAGGCCGGTGATCGCATCGGCCGGCAGGGCGCTGAGCGCGCGCCGTTCCACGGCCGTGATGGCCGTGCGGATCGTGGTCGCCGTCCGGCGCCCGGCGGGGGTCAGCTCGATCAGGACCGCCCGGCGGTTTCCAAGCAGGCTGCCGCGACTGATCTGGCCCCGTCGTTCCAGCCGGTCGAGCACGCTGGTCATCGTGGTCGGACGGGTGCCCGCGGCCGCGCCTAGCTCGGAGACCGTCCGGCCGCGGCCGTCGGCCAGGTTGGCCAGCGCGTTGATCTCGGAAGCGGTCAGGTCCAGATCGGCCAGCTCCTCAGCGAGTACGTGCACGATGGCGTGGGCGGCCCGCTGGACCTCGAGCACGGCGGACCACTCTGACGACACGGATTCGGATTTCACGATTTCGGATTATACGATGTCGGATCGTCTAGCTCAAGCTGTCTGGAGACGACCGGGTCGTTCATAGCACCTTGTGCAGGTAGGCGGCCGAATCCTGATAGCCGAGCGACCGGTAGAACGCTGCCGAACGCCGGGTCGCAAGCGCGACCAGCGCGCACTCCCCGTCCGCCGCCCACCGCTCGAATGCGCCCATCAGCGCCCGGCCCAAGCCGTGGCCGCGATGTCCGTCGCGGACCAGGACTTCCTCCACCCAGCCCACCGGCCCGTTCGCGAAGAAGGTCAGGTGCCGGAAGCCCAGCAGGTAGCCGACGCCGGCGCCCGCGTCGTCCGCGATGAGCAGGCAGGTGTCCTCTTGCGCCAGCAGTTCACGGAACGTGCGGTCGAAGTCCGGCCGCGAGAAGGCAAAAGACTGCGCGAGGTCGGCCGCCAGTGCCGCCAGCACGTCAGCATCGCTCCGACTCGCCCGCCTGATCTGAACCAAGGAACTCACCATGGCCTCAGCGCCAATAGGCTCGCCGAGCCGTCACGTTCTATTCTGGTAACGCGCGGTTCAGCCACTGATCATCTTGGCGGCACTTCTTCGCCAGTCCTGATCGATATGGTCGCCCTGCGGCGATTGTCGCCGTTCGCAGCCGAGGGGTCAGGTGTCCAGTGCTGCGCATAGCTCCTGCGGTCAGCCGCAGCAGACGAAGGGTGAGCAATCCTCATGCGGTTCAAGCTGATTACCGCTGGCGCGGTAGCGCTGGGCGGGATCGCCTTCATGTTCGCGCCGGCTGCGGGTTCGGCCAGCGTCAATGATCACGGCGGCATCCCGCGCTACCAGCACATCGTCGAGATCATGATGGAGAACACGAGCTACTCCACCATCATCGGAAACCCGCTCGCTCCGGACATCAACGCGCTGGCCAGCAAGTACGGGCTGGCCACGGACTACTTCGGAGTCACCCACCCGAGCGAGCCCAACTACGTGGCCAATGTCGGGGGCAGCTTCTTCGGCATCCAGGACGACAACCAGTTCTACTGCACCCCCGCGCTGGCCAGCACAGACCCGAACTGCGCTGGCACCACGGTGAATCACACGATCTCGGCGCCCAGCATCGCCGACCAGCTGACCTCGGCCGGGAAGACCTGGAAGGGCTACTTCCAGAACCTGCCGCCGATCCCGTCGACGGGCGTGGTCGTGACCGGGCCGAACGCGAACGGGCCGTATAGCTTCAAGTGGCCCAGCAACACCGACGCCTTGTATGCCTCCAAGCACAATCCGTTCGTGAATTTCACTGGCACCCAGGGTGACCTCGCCAACATGGTTCCGGACACTCAGCTCGGAGCGGACCTGGCGAGCGGCAATCTGCCGAACTTCAGCCTCGTCGTGCCTGACCAGTGCCACGACATGCACGGCATTGCCGCGTGCGGCGACGAAAACGGCCTCATCTCGGCCGGCGACACGTATGTCGGCACGATCGTCGGCGAGATCATGAACTCACCGGTATGGCAGCGCGGCCGGAACGCGATCGTGGTCACCTGGGACGAGGATGACTTCTCCGACCAGGGCCAGCCGGGTACCGGATGCTGCGGGGCTGACCCCGGCGGCGGCCACGTGCCCACCATCGTCATCACCAACGACGGCCACCACCACGTCACCGACAGCACCCCGTACAACCACTACTCGCTGCTGCTCAGCCTCGAGCAGGCCTTTGGCCTGTCGTGCCTGCAGAACGCGTGCGACAGCGCCGACGGCGTCGTGCCCATGACGCCGCTGTTCGGCTCGCAGGGCCGCTCGCGCCACTGACCCGAGCCCCGTCGGGCGCGAACGAGTACGACAACGCTGAACCCTTGATGCTGCTGTCGCGGCAACAGGGGTTCAGCGCTGCTCGGCTACATCACTGATCGCCAGAATCCTCGGAGCCTGATGGGGCCATTTCTTAAGCTGCTCGCGCGTTGGAAAAGTCGTGTAGCCGCCGCCTCCGGATTTCACTACCCAAGCCTCAACGATTACTGACTCAAACAGCACATCGAGCAGATTCGAGCCTGTCCCGAAGAACGACTCGGCCGACTGCCATCCTGGATGGCCGACTTCGCTTACCTGCTCCCGTTCTCTTCTCAGCGCCTCGAGCGTGAAAGCGGCCGAGAAGACATCACCATTGCCGACGGCCGCAGCATATCTGTCCGTCGCACGAACGCTCGGCGACTGAACAGTAACTGACTCAGGCAAATACTTGTTGTAGCCCCGCACGGTTCTCGTGACTGACTTAAGATCGGTTACTACCACCGTAAGATCACACGTATCGGTGAGACTCTGGATGACATCGTCAATGGAACTTCCTTCGGGATCGCCATATAGGGCCAGCAACTCACCCTCCGATCCAATGACCACATCCAATTGCTCAAGCAGCCACGTCGAGACCTTCCTGTCCTCAGCCGCGGGCGAGGCGGTAAGGATTTTCAGCGTGGTCGACGAGACCACGTCCAGGACCGCATCAATCGTCTTCGGCGATGACTCAAGCGTAAAGAGAACGCTATCGGAACTACCTATCTCTGCACTCCAACGAGAAATCTTCTGGGCCGCTAGCGTCCGATGTTCAGACGTCAGCCACCCAATATAGGTGGGCTGGCTATCCTTTGGTTCCAGTACAACCGTCTGCGGGCTTCTGACCTGCGACGCATCTATGAACCAGGGGCGAACGCTTTCAGCGACCAGGGCCTCCGATATCTCCAAAGAGTCGGAGTCAGCACCGCGAGAAGTCACCAGAGCGCTCGATGCTCCGAGCCGAGAAAGCGCGACGGCCTGATTAAAGCCCTTTCCACCAGGCCGACGCCTATAAGCGCTCGCCTGCCGTGCGCGGCCCAGAGTCGGATTCTGCGACATCTTGACCACATGGTCCATCACTGCTGCTCCGACGACCGTGCAGTGGAATGAGCTTTCATCCGCCAGTGCGCCTGGCTCCGGCGGCAAGTCCAGCAAATGTCCTAGCTTAGAAGCCTTCACCCGAAGGTAATCGATATTCGCATCTGTCGCTGCTACGCGCTGTTTCGCACGTTCAACTGCCAAACCTGCGCGTTTTAGCGCATCGATCTTGCGCGGGTTATTTGTAATCAGTCGCACACGTTCTACACCAAGTTCGCGCAATATTTCTATGGCAGCCGAGTAGTCGCGGGAATCCACCTCGACCCGCATTCGCTTGTAAGCTTCGACCGTGTCGAGTGATTCGCTGTCCAGCAGCTGGTAGGCCCTGGCCTTCGTTACAAGACCAGCACCGCGGCCCTCCTGATCGAGGTGAATTATTACACCGCAGCCAGCGTCCCGGACATCGTGAAGTGACTGGTTAAGCTGTGCCCGGCAGTCACAATCTGTCGCTAGCAGAACTTCACCATACAAACACGCAGACTGTATCCGAACAAGGATTTCTTCTTCTGGGACTATCCTGCCATGTACTATAGCGATAGCCGTCTGCTCGCCCGCTTCGTAAGCTCGACAGTCGGCGTTGCCAAGAATCCCGTGTCTAAGCTGATGCTTCGCCTTTAGTTCAATCATCATGAATTATCTCTAACTTTTACTTGAAGCAACGATGCTGCGCACTCGATCGGCTAGGGACATGTTAGCATTGAGAACAGGATTGGACTCAAGTGCTCGGAGAATTGCCTGCTTTTCATTTGGAACGAGGTCGGTCACTCGAGAGAGTCGCCCTATCCACAGTTCGAGAAGTCGTTCTGATCGTTCTTCCCTAATACGTGAAGTAATGACGTTTTTCAGTCGTGCGGCTATATCTGCATAGGCTAGAAGTGCATCGAAAACAGCGATGGCGATACCCTCGGGATCCTCCTTGGAGGCCTTTATCGCTTGGTATCGCTCAAGAAACCCATGCGGCACCGAGCTGGATTCAAGCTGGATCGAGATTATTTTCTTACTTTGGCCAAGCGCATAACCAACTTCTTGATCGGTCCAAGCGCTGGCACGGAAAGATGGACTCAAAAAAGCAGCTAGGGCAGCGCTTGAGTCGAGCTCGGCCTCCAGCTGCTGGATCCATTCCGACGCAGGTCGAATGTGTGCCGAAGAGACGAACGGCCTGAATCCCAAGCCGTCTAGCTTAGCCGCCGTGGCGTGCACTATCTCACGATCTTCGTTCGAATGACTGAGAAAGATATTAGTATGGGCAATTACCGCCATTTATGCCCTCTTCCGTTATCACCCATTGTTGCCGAGCTGCAGCCTTGCCGAGCCTGTTTGCAGGGACTCATACTGCGCGCCCGGTAGAGCCAACTCTACCCAGATCGTCACTCAGTCGCTGCATTGGCCAGGCCTGGCCGCGCGGCTCTAGTCTGCGGACTCGCCCAGGACAGCTCAGTCCCGCTCTTGTCGGCGACTATGCGGTGACTCGGCCGAAAGGACGGGCATGCATGTCCCGGAGTTGATATGCGGTAGTGGATGCGGCGTTCTGTGCCCGTCTTAGTTGCGAAGTCAGCGCACCGACCAGGCCTTGCCGTTCCAGTGCAGCAGCACGTTACTGGTCTGGCCCGACTTGCCAGCGGCCTGGCCGACGGCCCAGCAGTTGTCCGGTCGCGAGCAGCGGACCGCGAACAGCTCGGTGCTGTCCTGGTCCGCCGTTCCGGCCGGACTCGGCGTCTTGACCCGCGACCACTTGATCCCGTTCCAGCGCAGCGCCTGGGTGAGGATCGGCCGGACGATGGCGTGACCGGGGGTGTAGGACCCGACCGCCCAGCAGCTGCGCGAGTTGGAGCAGAAGTCCCCGCTCAGCTCGTTGAACGAGCCACTGCCCGTCCCGTCCGGATTCGGCACCTCGAAGAGCGACCACTTCTTGCCGTCCCAGTGCAGGACCTCGTTCAGCAGCACGGCCGGCGTGGCCTCCGTGCCGTACACTCCGGCCGCCCAGCAGCTCGTCGGGGACGCGCAGGTCAGGCCGACCAGCACGTTCTGGTCGCCGGTCGTCGTCGTGCCGCCGGGCTGCGGCGTCGTCTGCACCGACCACTTCCGGCCGTTCCACAGCAGCGCCTCGTTCGCTACCGTAGGCGGTCCGGTGATCACGCCGTCCAGGCCGACGGCCAGGCACCGGGTAGCGGACATGCAGCGGATCGCGTTCAGGACATTGATGTCCGACGTGCTGGTCCCGGCCGGTTCCGGCACCAGGACCTGCGACCAGGTGCGGCCGTTCCAGCGCAGTACCTCGTTGCGGACTATGCCGGTCGTGTTCTCGGTGCCGTACTCGCCCACGGCCCAGCACCGCGACGACGTCAGGCAGGTCACGTCGAAGAGCTCGTTAAGGGTGCCCGGCAAGGTCCCGGCCGGCGTGGGCGTGGCCACCTTGGACCACCTGGCGCCGTTCCAGTGCAGCGCCTCGTTCAGCTCGGCGCCATGCGAAGTGTAGTCGCCGACCGCCCAGCAGTCTTTCGCGCCGGTACACCGGACGCTGAACAGCTCGCTGGCGCTGCTGACCGCATGGCCGCCCGGGTTCGGCACGGCCACGGTCTGCCATGCCTTGCCGTTCCAGTGCAGGACCTCGTTGCGGCTGCCCTGGTGGGACGTGCCGTACTGACCGACGGCCCAGCAGTCAGCGGCGGTCACGCAGTAGACACCGTTGAGGAGACTGAAGGCGCCCGGCTTGGGCACCCGCCGCGCCCCGGGCAGCTCCGGCCTGGCCAGCTCGCCGAGCCGCAGCCCGGGCACCGGGCCCGGCGTAGGCCGGGCGATCGCGGGCGACATTGCCGCCGCGTGCACCTGGCCAGCGACCCGCGCGGTGGCGCCCGCACTCGCCGCGGAACCCCCGACAGCGGCCAGCGCCGCGGCCAAGAGCGCGATGACGGGGAGTTCCGGCCTGATCCTTGCCCTCATTGTGTCCCTTCCTGTCCGCTTGCGCTCCGCCATTGTGCCAGCTATTCCGAGCGGCTGTTTGGATCCAGCTGCGGCCGATGCCGGACCGGCGGGAACCGGGCGAGCTGCTCAAGGTCACCCAGGTTCATGTGGTTGCGGATATAGCGCTGGGCGGCGCCGTAGGCCGGCGTGAAGTCCCATGAGGTCTGGACTCCGATGCCGAGCGCCGCGGCGACCGCGCGCCGCCGTCGCTGGCTGAGCCGCACCTCACGGTCGAGCGCCTCGAGGTCCCAGCGGGCGGCGACTTCCCGCCGGAACTGCCCGACCAGCCCGGCCGAGGCTGGATCGCCAGCCAGGTTCGACCGCTCGTCGGGGTCGGTCACGAGGTCGAAGAGCTGATCAGGATCGGCCGGCGAGTGAATGAACTTGTGCCGGCCGCGGCGGATCATCACGATCGGCGCGATCGCTCCTTCGGCGAGATACTCCGCCACGGCCTCGTCGTGGCCGGGCGCGCCCGACAGGTGCGGCAGCAGGCTCCGGCCGTCGAGCGGGCCGACGACGCCAGCCACGTCACCGTCGCTGGCCAGGCCGACCAGGGTCGGCAGCAGGTCCATCGTCGACACCGCGGACCGGACCCGGCCGGGCCCGAACCGGGCCGGCGCGCTGATGATCAGCGGCACCCGGGCCGATCCCTCGAAGCAGCTCATCTTGTACCAGGCCCCGCGCTCGCCGAGCATGTCGCCGTGGTCGCTGGTGACGATGACGACGGTGTCGTCGAGGCGGCCGGTCTCGCGCAGCAGGCCGGTCAGCCGCTCGACGAGGCGGTCGACGTAGGAGATCTCCCCGTAGTAGGCCCGCCGCGCGGCGCGCACCTGGCCCTCGGTGAGCTCGCCATCGTCCATCGCGCACACCTGGCGGAGCCGGCGCTCGTGCGGGTGGGCTGACGCCTCGTCGTACCCGAAGCGGGGCAGCGGGATGTCCTCGTCGCGGTACAGGTCCCACCACTTGCGCCCAATCGTGTACGGGTCGTGCGGGTGGCTGAACGAGACGACGTGGCAGGCCGGCCGCTGGTCGCCGGAGCGGATGCGGGCGAACAGCGACCGCTCGGCTGCGAACGCCACCTCGTCGTCGAAGTCCAGCTGGTTGGACCGCACGCAGGGCCCGGCATCGGTGACCGACGACATGTCGTGGTACCAGCTGGGACGATCGCCCGGACGATCCCAGTCCGGCGTCCAGCCGTAGTCCGCGGGATAGATGTCGGTGGTCAGCCGTTCCTCGAACCCGTGCAGCTGATCGGGCCCGCAGAAGTGCATCTTGCCGGCCAGGACGGTGCGGTAGCCGGCGCCGCGCAGGTAGTGGGCGAAGGTCGGGATCTCGGAGCTGAATTCCGCCGCGTTGTCATAGGTACCGGTGCCGGACGGCAGCAGACCGGTCATCAGCGAGGCCCGGGCCGGAGCGCACAGCGGGCTCGCGGTGTACGCGGCGTCGAAGACCACGCCGGATCCGGCCAGCTCGGTCAGCGCCGGAGCCCGGGTCACCGGGTTGCCGTAGCACGGCAGGGCCGCCGGGGCCAGCTGATCAGCGATGATAAGGAGGATGTCCGGGCGAGCGCCTGCGGGCATCGGGCTATCTCATGGCCGCGTCGGTCGGCGGCTCGCCGAGGCCGACGACGGTGACCGCGGTCTCCAGTGAGGGCGTATCGGCGATCAGCTGGCGGGTGTAAGGCTGGCTGGGCTCGGCCAGGACCGTCGCGACGTCACCAAGCTCGGTGATGGTGCCCTCGTGCAGGACGGCAACCCGCTGCGCGATGGACCGCACCAGCGGCAGGTTGTGCGTGATGAACAGCATCGACAGCCCGAGCTCGCGCTGCAGGTTGCCGAGCAGCTCGACGATCGCCGCCTGGACGCTCACGTCCAGCGCGGAGGTGACCTCGTCGCAGATCAGCACGGCCGGGTCGCAGACCAGCGCCCGGGCGATCGCGACCCGCTGCCGTTCACCGCCCGAGAGCTGGTCGGGATAGCGCGAGGAGTAGCTCGCCGTCAGCGAGACCCGCTCCAGCATCTCGCCGACCCGCCGGCCGGCCTCGCGCCCGCTCGCGGTGCCGAAGATGCGCAGCGGCTGCTCGATGATCTCGCCGACGGTGCGCCGCGGGTTGAGCGACCCGTACGGGTTCTGGAAGATGTACTGGATCCGGCGGCGGGTGTCGGCGTCGCGGTGCCGGGCCGACGTCTGCAGCGGGAGGTCGCCGAGGGTTATCTTCCCGGTCCAGTTGCGGTGCAGCCCGGCGATCGCGCGGGCGATCGTCGTCTTGCCCGAGCCTGACTCGCCGACCAGGGCGACGCACTCGTGCGCGGCCAGACTGAGGCTCACCGAGTGCACCACTTCGTTCCGCCCGTACAGCGCGATGAGGCTGTCGAGCCGCAGCACGGCCTGTTCCTTGGCCGACGGCATGTCGATCTGATCGCCGATCCGGCGCCGTTCCTGGGTGAGAACCTCTTCCGCCCTGATGCACCGCACCAGGTGGTCGGGGGCGAGCGGCCGGAGCGGGGGGATCTCCTGGTCGCACTGCTCGATCCGCATGCTGCAGCGCGGAGCGAAGCTGCACCCCGCCGGGCGGCCGCCCGGCGAGGCCGCGTGGCCGGGGATGCCGACCAGTGACCGGCCGCCGGTCAGCCGGGGAATGGCGCCGATCAGCCGGCGGGTGTAAGGATGCCCCGCCGCGCTGAAGAGTGTCTCGGCGGTTCCCAGCTCCACCAGCCGTCCCGCATACATCACCGCGACGCGCCTGGCCAGCGTGGCGACGACGGCGAGGTCGTGGCTGACATACAGGGCCGCGACATCGTGCAGCCGGGCCAGCTCGCGGACGGTAGACAGGACATGGGCCTGGGTCGTGACGTCCAGGCCGGTCGTCGGCTCGTCCAGCACGATGAGGCGCGGCCGGTTGGCGAAGGCCATCGCGAGGCCGATCCGCTGCTGCTGGCCGCCGGACAGCTCGTGCGGGTACCGCCGCAGGAACTTGCTGTCGTCCGGCAGGGCCACCTCGCGCATCATCTCGGCGACTCGCTCGGCAGTCGCCTGCCGGCTGCCGTCACGGTCGCCCGCGTGCGCCTCGAGCACCTCGCGCAGCTGGAGGCCGATCCGCAGCGCCGGGTTCAGCGACGAGGCCGGATCCTGCGGGACATAGGAGACCACCGAGCCGCGCAGCCGCCGCAGCTGCTCGTCACCGAGCGCGAGGATGTCGCGGCCGCCCAGCCGTACTGACCCGCCGGCGATGACCAGGCCACGTCGGGCATGACCGAGCAGCGCCAGCCCGACCGTGGTCTTGCCCGATCCGGACTCGCCCACCACCCCGAGGATCTCGCCCCGGGCGATCTCGAACGACACGTCACTGACCACCGGCGTGCGGGTCGCGGCAACGTCGATGCGCAGATCGGAAACCGAGACCGCCGCCTGGACCGGCTCGGCCGGCATGGCGCTCATTCGGTCCCTACATTCCGGTCGATGCCTGCCGCCGTCCTGGCAATGCCGTCGCCGATCAGGCCGGTTCCCATGGTCAGCAGGGCGATCGCGATGATCGGCGCGACGGCCCCCCACGGCTGGACGGACAGCACGATCTGGTTCTCCTGGATCATCGTGCCCCAGTTGGCACCGTTGGGGTCGGGCGCCAGCCCGAGGAACGCGAGCGCGGCAATGACCCCGATCGAGTAGGTGATCCGCAGGCTGGCCTCCACCATGAGCGGGCCGAGCGTGTTCGGCAGCAGGTCGACGAAGAGAATCCGCCATCGCGGCACTCCCATCGCCTCGGCGCAGGCGATGAAGTCACGCTCGACCACCGGCAGCGCGGCTCCGCGGGCCACCCTCGCGATCCGCGGCACGGTCGTCAGCGCGATCGCGACCACGATCACCCACGCGTGCGGGCCGATCACGGCCACGGCCACCAGCGCGAGCATGATCTGCGGGAACGCCATGATCACGTCCATGCCGCGCATCAGGACATCGTCGAGCGCGTTCCGGGAGTAGGCCGCGACCAGGCCGATCACGCCGCCGACGAGCAGACCCGCCAGGGTCGCGATCACGGCCATGATCAGGATGCTCCGGCCGCCGTAGAGGAGCCGGCTGAGCACGTCCTGGCCGAGATAATCGGTCCCGAGCACAGCCTTGCCGCCGGGCAGCGCGTTCGGCACGCCGACCGGCGTGCTCGGCCCGTAAGGGGCCACGAACGGCCCCACGATAGCGACCAGGACGAGCAGGCCGACGAGCACGACGCCGATGCGGGTACGCCACAGCCGCAGCGAGCGGCGCAGCAGCGACGTCGCTCGGACCGGTGTCGCCAGCGGGACCACCGCGGCCGCCAGGTCGGGCCCGGCCGCCGGGATCACAGCCGCGTCCTCAGCCGAGGCGTGACCATGATCGTCGCCACGTCGGCCAGCAGGTTGAGCACGACGTACAGCGCGGCGATCAGCATGGCCAGCGCCTGCACCACGGGCAGGTCGTGATTGACCACGGCCTCCTGCAGGCCGCCGCCGATGCCGGAGTAGTTGAACACGTACTCCACCACCACGATGCCGCCGGCCAGGTACGCCAGGTTCAGGGCGATGACCTGGAAGACGGGCCCGAGGGCGTTCGGCAGGGCATGCCGGACCAGCACGGTCCGCTCGGGCAGTCCCTTGAGCCTGGCCATCTCGATATAATCGCTCTCCAGGACCTCGACCATGGACGCCCGCATGATCCTGGCCACGTACGGCGCGACCGCGATCACGAGCGTGAGCACCGGGAGGACCAGCGCGTTCGGGTAGTTCCACGGCCCCGAGCCAGGCGGGATCGTGCTGATCGCGGGCAGCACATGGGCAACGGTCGTGGCCAGCAGCAGCACCAGCACGACCGCGACCACGAACTCCGGCAGCGCCGCCAGCACGAGCAGCAGGTTCGAGCTCAGCGTGTCGAAGACCTTCTCGCGCCGGAACGCTGCCCAGCAGCCGATCGCGATCGACAGCGGGATGGAGACGATCGCGGCGATGGCGACCAGGACCGCGGAGTTGACCAGCTTGGGCCCGAGCAGCGTCGTCACCGGCTCCTGAGCGGCCAGCGAGGTGCCCAGGTTGCCGTGCAGCAGCCCGGTGAGCCAGGTCCAGTACTGGCTGAACACGGGCTGGTCCAGGTGCAGCTTCAGTCGCAGCGCCGCCAGGCTCGCCGGGGTCGCCGACCGGCCGAGGATCGCCCTGGCCGGGTCACCAGGCAGCGCCTGGGTGGCCGCGAAGACCACGATCGAGACCATGAAGAGGACAAGCAGGCCGAGCAGCAGGCGGCGAAACACGAACCCGGAGACGCCGCCCCACCTGAACCTGGCCAGCACGGGCGGCGGCCCTAGCCGAACCAGATCGTGCGGAACCCGTGGCCGAAGCTATCCAGGTTGAGGGTGCCCTTGCTCGGCCGCAAGCCCTTCACGGTGTTGGCGTAGCCGTCGATGAGGTCGCCGAAGAACGGGATGATGTACCCGCCGTTGTTGTACTCCAGCGCCTGCATCTCGTGCTCGATCTCGTACCGCGTGCTCAGATTGGTGGTCGCCAGGGCCTGGTTATAGAGCGAGATGAAGTTCGACCCGGTGCCCGACTTCGGCGGCCAGTGCGTCTCGTTGTACGGCGAGTTCGGCAGGGAGCCCTGCTGCACCTGGTTCAGGTAGCTGCGCGTGCCCCAGAAGTCGATCGAGAACGCCAGCTTGAGGTACTGGTTGCCGTAGTAGTTCGGGTCGTTGTGCACGTTGATCTTGACCCCGGCGGCCTGGGCCTGGTTGGCGAAGACAGTCGCTACCTCGACCATGCCGGACGCGCCGTTGGTGGTGTGCAGGTCGACGGTCAGGTTCTGCTGGCCTGCCGCCTTGAGCAGTTTCTTGGCTCCGGAGATGTCCTGCTCGCGCTGCGGCAGGCTCTTGTCATAGCCGGGGTCGAACGGCGCGTACAGGTCGTTGCCGACAAAGCCGTACCCGGAGAGCACCTGCTCGATCATCTGGGGCCGGTCCACGATCAGCCGCATCGCCTGCCGGACCCGGACGTCGTCGAACGGCGGCATGTCGATCGCCATGCAGAGCGGAAGCCAGCCGCCGGTCTTGGACACCAGGGCCTGCATGCCGCGCCCCTGCAGCACCTTCACCTGCGAGGCCGGCAGGTCGGTCATCGCGTCGATCTGGCCGCCGAGCAGCGCGTTCACCTGGGCGGTGGAATCATTGAAGTCCTGGATGGTGACCTGATCGAAAAACGGCTCGCCGCCGCCACGCCAGTAGTTGGGGTTGCGCTCATGAATGCTCTGCTGGCCCGGCGTGAAGGACTTGAGCTTGTAGGCTCCGGTGCCGACCTGGGGCGCCGGGTAGGCCTTGTAGCCGACCGGCACCATGCAGAAGGTGTAGCTCGCCAGCGTCTGCGGGACCGTGGCGTCCGGCGTTTTCAGCGGCAGCTGGACCGTGTACTTGTCCAGCTTCTTCATCCCCGCGATGTCCATGGTCGCGGTCGCCGCGTAGCCGGTGAGGCCGTTGCCCTTGGTCCCGATCCGCTGGAAGGAGTACAGGACGTCGTCGGCGGTCAGCGTCTTGCCGTTGGAGAACTCGATGCCCTTGCGCAGCTTGATCGTGTACTGCTTCGGGTTGTCGGCGGTGACGCTCTCGGCCAGGCCGTTCTGGGTCAGCTGGTAGTTGTCGTCGAACAGCAGCAGCGTCTCGAAGGCGGTCACCAGCCTGGCCTGGTCGGGCTTGGTAATGATGTTCTGCCCGTCCATGATGTCCTTGGACCCGCCGCCGGTGACACCCAGCCGGAAGTTTCCGCCCCGCTTGGGCTGGCCCGCGGCACCGGAGCTGGGAGTCGGTGTCGGCGAGCCGCTGCCGCACGCGGCCGCCAGGCCACCGACCGCGGCCAGGCTCGCAGCGCCGGCGAAGAGCTCCCGTCTTGAGACATCCGCCATGTAATGACCCTCCTGTTCGCCGGACCGGGCGTTCCGTTTCGGGCCGGTACGGACACTTGCCAGTGAACCTACGAACTACGTCATCGTGGCGGCGGGTCGACGACCTCGGCAGCCCCCGTCAGTACGCTGCCATCTGCGGACCTAGCCGCAGATTGCGCAACATTGACCCGTAGTAGCCCGCCTGTTCACGACCTGTCAACCTTTTCAACGAAGGTTGGTTCCTTGTTGTTATGTGGCGGGAGGGACAAGACGGACGTAAGCGCTATTAGAAGGGCAAAATGAGGCGTGAAAACGCTCCGTGAACCGGACTGGAACGGACGGCAGGCTCAGGTGACCTCTCCCGTCTCTGGGGCCTGGCCGACCCGGCCGGTCTCGCTGCAGGCGACGGTCGTCGGAGCTGGTCGCACGATGGGCCTCGATGAGTTCCTGACCCGCACCGTGACGACGTCCTTGCTGGTCGTGGTCGACGGCACGCTCGTACACGAGCAGTACCTGGAGGGCACCAGGGCGCAGGACCGCCTGCTGGGCAACTCGGCCACCAAGTCCGCGCTGGCGCTGCTGGTCGGGCAGGCCGTCGATGACGGCCGGCTGCCGGACCTGCAGACCCCCGTGACCGCCCTGGTTCCCGAGCTGGCCGGGACCGGTTACGCAGCGGTGAGCCTGCGCCAGCTGCTCACGATGACCAGCGGCGTCGGCTGGCGCGAGGACTATCACGACCCGGCCAGCCCGGCGTCGCGGCTGCTCCGCCGGTGGCAGGCCGGCGACGGCGGCCTGCGCGAGGCCCTGCTCGACATGCCGCCCGGGGATCCGCCCGGCAGTCGCTACGCGTACTGCACGCCGGATTCCCTGGCCCTGGACTGGGCCCGAGAGCGAGCCACCGGCGAGACCTTCGCGGCCGCCCTGACCGGGCTGTGGTCGGCCATCGAGGCCGAGCACCCCGCACTTGTCGGGCTGGACCGGCCAGCGGAGCACGGCGGCGTCGCCATGGCCGGCGGCTCGCTGGCCGCCACCGCCCGCGACTGGGCGCGGATCGGCACGCTGCAGATCGACGGCCGCTGGGCGGGCCGCCCGGTGGTCAGCCGGTCCTGGGTCCAGGCCAGCTGCCGTCCGGAGCGAGAGTTCCTCGCACCTGGCAGGCTGCCGAGCACCATCACCACCCACGCGGGCTTCGGTTACCACTGGTGGCCGCTGGACGCCGGCGGTGAGCGGGTGATGGCCGACGGGATGCGCGGCCAGTTCGTCTACGTCGACCGGCCGCGGCGCATCGTCATCGTCAAGACGTCCGCGTGGCCGTACGCCGACCCGTGGTGGGACCGGCAGTGCCGGGACCTGTGCTACCTCGCGCTGCCGGCGATCGCCGACGCCGCGGCCGCGACGGTCAGGGCAGATTCCGCGCGATGAGCAGCCGCATAATGTCCGAGGTGCCTTCCTCGATCTCCTCGAGCTTGGCGTCGCGCATCCACTGCTCGACCGGGTGCTCGCGCGAGTAGCCCCAGCCGCCGAGCGTCTGCACCGCTGCCCAGGTGCAGTGCATAGCGGTCTCCGAGGCGGTCAGCTTGGCCATCGCGGCCAGCCCGGTGGCGTCCTGCCCGGCGTCGAGTACGCGGGCGGCATGCAGCACCAGCAGCCGGGCCGCCTCGATCCTGGTGGCCATGTCCGCGAGCCGGAAGCCGACCGCCTGATGCTCGATGATCGGCCGCCCGAACTGCTGCCTGGTCCTGGCGTAGTCGCGCGCGTACTCGTAGGCGGCCCGGGCGGCGCCGACCGCGGCCGCGCCGAGAACGACCCGGGAGGTGTCAAAGGTCTGCATCAGGCCGCTGAATCCCTGACCCTCCCGGCCCAGCCGGTCCGCCTCCGGCACGGAGACATCGTCCAGGAAGATCTCGCGGCAGACGATCGCGCGCTGGCCCATCTTGCGCATCGGCTCCCCGAAGGACAGGCCAGCGGCATCCTTGGTCAGCAAGAACGCCGAGACGCCGCGCGACCGTCGCCCCGCGTCGGTCTTGGCGAAGATCACGTAGAACTGCGCCGCGCCGGCGTTGGAGATCCACGCCTTCTGCCCGTTGAGCAGGTAGCCGCCCTCGGTGCGCCGGGCCGACGTCGTGATCGAGGCCGCGTCCGAACCTGACCCCGGCTCGGTCGTCGCCAGCGCCGTCATCGGCGGCCGCGGTCCGGTGAGCGGCCGCAGCCAGCGTTCCTGCTGCTCGGTCGTGCCAAGAGCCAGGACGGGATCGGCGAAGAAGCCGTTCGAGCACAGCAGGTTCCCGATGCCCGGATCACCCCAGCAGAGCTCCTCCTGGACCAGGCACTGGGTGAACACGTCGGTGACGCCGCCGCCGCCGAACTCGGCCGGGATCATGAAATCGGTGATGCCGACCTCGGCGGCCTTGGCGAACAGGTCCACCGGCGTGACGATGTCCGCCTCGTCGACCTCGCGGCCTCGCGGCCGGACCTCGCGGATCGCGAACTCGCGGGCCACGCTCACTACCGCGCGCTGCTCGTCGGTGAGCGGCCAGGGCTCAGCCGCCGCGGGCGTCGCTGTCGGTACCATCGCTCTCCCTCATCGCGGACGTTGCCTCGTCTTCGGCCACGATCCTGGCGTCGAGCGCCAGCGCTCCGGCGGTAGTCACGAGCAGCGGGTTGATCTCGACCACGCTGACCTGCCGCTGCCGGGCAGCGACCTCGGTGACCAGGGCGATCACCTGCGCGGCAGCCTCCAGGTCGAGCCGGGGCCGTCCTCGCGCGCCGGTGAGCAGCGGAGCGCCGCGCAGCCGTGCGAGCAGGCCGAGCGCCTGCGCCGGGGTCAGCGGGGCCAGCGCGATCTGGGTGTCCGCCAGCACCTCGGCGTAGATCCCCCCGATTCCGACCATGGCGACCGGGCCGAACCGCGGGTCGCGGCTGACCCCGACGATCAGCTCGACTCCCCCGCCGGTCTCGGCCATTTCCTCCAGCACGAAGCTGGCGGGAGCGAGCCGGGTCATCATCTCGGCGTGGGCCGCGCGGAGCTCGGCGATGTCCGCCAGGCCCAGCCGGACGCCGCCGGCATCGGACTTATGGCTGAGCCCGCTGGCCTTCAGCACCCACGGCGGCCGCAGCCGCCTGGCCGCGGCGTCCAGCGCGGCCCGGCTGTCGGCCAGTTCGGCCGCCGGAAACGGGATCCCGGCCGCGACCAGCAGCTGCCGGGCCGGCCAGTAGTCACCTGAGTCGGCCCGCTGTGCGGACGCCGCCAGCGCAGCGCCCGGCGAAGTCACCGGTCGCAGCGGCTCGCGCGGCGCCAGGATCCCCAGACTGACCGACGCGGACTCCGGCCGCCGGAACACCGGGATACCGCGAGCCCGCAGCGCATCGGCCGCCAGCCCGCCGGGAAACATCGTGTGCACCGCGACCGGGCGCCCGGTTCGCGCCATCACCTCGCCGAGCTGCCCGGCGACCGCAAGCTCGGCCGCGGCGGTCTCCGGGCCGTACTCGCCGTACCCGCCGAAGTAGCCGCTGATCAGCAGCGCGTCGACCTCACCCGAGTAGAGCAGGTCGCCGGCGACCCGGGCGAAGCAGTGCAGGTCCTGCTCGGCGGCGCCCGCCACGTCCACGGGGTTCGCCGTGCCCGCGTGGCGCGGCAGGTGCGCGCCGATCAGGGTGCGCAGCGGACCGGACAGCGCGGGCACGTCGAGACCGGACAGGTCGGCCAGCTCGGCGGCGACGGCCGCGTGCCCGCCTCCGTCGGTCAGGATGGCCAGCCAGCGGCCGGCCGGGCGCGCGGGCGCGGCCAGCAGCGCCAGCAGGTCGGCCAGCTCGCCGAGGCTGCGGACCCGGTATACCCCGGCCTCGGCGCAGGCCGCGTCAACCACCGCGGACGCCGTCACCATCGATCCGGTGTGCGACTCGGCGACCCTGGCCGCTCCGGCACTCGAGCCCGCCGACAGCAGCACTACCGGCTTTCCGACCTCGCGGGCGGCGGCGACAAACCGGCGGCCGTCAGTGAACTGCTCGCAGTAGACCGCGACCGCGTCGCTGCGGTCGTGATCGGCGCAGGCGTCGATCAGCTCAGGCAGATCGACATCGGCCTGGTTGCCCAGCGATGCGAAGCGGGAGAAGCCGAGGCCGTGCTCGGTCAGCAGGCCGGCCAGGTCGAGCGCGAGGTTGCCGCTCTGGGACAGGAACGCGACCCGGCCGGCGGGCAGCGGGTTGGAGGTCAGGCGAAGGTCGCTGGCGGCGTCGAAGATGCCGAGGCAGTTCGGTCCGAGCAGCAGCGCTCCGGCCCGTCGTACGCGCAGCGCGATGTCCTGCTCCAGCCGGCGGCCATCGGCGCCGGTCTCGCCGAATCCCGCGCTGATCCCCACCACGGCGCGGGCGCCGGCGGCGAGCGCGTCGTCGACCGCGCCGGCGACCTGGGCGGCCGGAACGCAGATGGCCACCAGCCCGACCGGCCCGGGAACGTCGGACACCGACCGGTAGCTCGGCCGCCCGAGCACGGTGTCGCGGGCCGGGTTGACCAGGTGCACCGGGCGCGGGCCGGTCATCGCCCCGCGGGCCAGCCAGTTGCCCCACTTCCGCTCGTCATCGCTGGCCCCGACGACCACCACCGACACGGGGTCGAACAGGGCCCGCAGGTCCCGGTCGCGCGAGCCGCGCGGCCGGCGGGCCGCGATCGTCACCGGCCCTGCCACCTGGGCGGCCTGCGCTCGGCGAAGGCGGCGGGGCCTTCCGCGGCATCCTGCGAGCCGAGCATGGCCGCGTACCGGGGCAGCCGGCCGGAGCGCAGCGTCGCGTAGCCGTCGGCGACCGAGCCCGCCTCGGTCGCGTCGAGTACCTCGAGCACGGCGGCCACCGCCAGCGGCGCCGACCGGGCGATCCGGTCCGCGAGCGCCCGCGCCGCGGTCTGCAGCTGACCGCCGGGGACGACCTGGTTGATGAGGCCCCGGCCGAGCGCTTCCTGCGCGGTCATCCGCCGTCCGGTCAGGAGCAATTCCACGGCGACCGGGCGCGCCAGCAGGCGCGGCAGGCGCAGCACCCCGCCGGCGTCCGGGATGATGCCGAGCCCGGTCTCGGGCAGGCCGAATTCCGCGTGGTCGGCGGCGACGACAAGGTCGGCCGCGAGCACCAGCTCGAAGCCGCCGCCGAGGGCCAGCCCGTTGACCGCGGCGATGACCGGCTTGGACCGGCCGTGCAGCTCCGTGAGTCCGGCGAAGCCGCCCGGCCCGTGGTCAGCGTCGACGGCCTCACCGGCCGCCGCTGCCTTCAGGTCCCAGCCGGCGCAGAAGAACCGGTCGCCCGCTCCGGTCAGGACCCCGGCCCGCAGCCTGGAGTCGGCCTCGAGCCGGGCGAACGCCTCGTAGAGCGCGCGGCTCGTGGCCACGTCGACCGCGTTAGCGCTGGGCCGGTCGAGCGTGATGACGAGGACGCCCTGCGACGCCTTCGCCCTGACCCCGGCTGCCGTCATGTCAGGCGCCCCTTTCGCGCAGCATGGACCGCGAGATGATATGCCGCTGGATCTCACTAGTCCCGTCCCAGATCCGCTCGACCCGCGCGTCGCGCCAGAACCGCTCGATCGGCAGGTCGCTCATCAGGCCCATGCCGCCAAAGATCTGCACCGCCTGATCGGTGAGCCCGGCCGAGCATCTCCGAGGCGTAGAGCTTGGCCATGGCCGCGTCGGTATCGCTCATCTGGCTCCGGGTCAGCCGCCACGCGGCCCTGAGCGTCAGCAGCTCGGCGGCTTCCAGCTCGGTCGCCATGTCGGCGAGGCTGAAACCCACGCCCTGGAACTGCCCCACCGGCCGTCCGAACTGCCGGCGGGTCGCCGCCCAGCCGGTCGCCAGCTCGAGCACGCGCCTGGCCCGCCCCACGCTGAACGCCGCCACGGTGAGCCTGCTGGCCCCGAGCCATTCGCTCAGCAGCTCGAACCCGCGGCCCTCGGTGCCGAGCAGCGCCGATCCGGGCACCCGGCAGTCGGTGAACGACAGCTCGCAATGGTGATAGCCCCGGTGCGAGACGGACGGCCGTCCACGGCGGACGGTCAGTCCGGGGGTGTCGTGGTCGACCAGGAACGCCGATATCGCCGAACGCCCGCCGCCCGTACCAGAACCGGAGCCGGCGCCGGTCACCGCGAACAGCACGACGAAGTCGGCCATGTCCGCGTGGCTGATGAAGTGCTTGGTGCCGTTAATCACCCAGTCGCCGTCGGCGCGGCGGGCGGTGGTGGTCATCGAGCGGACATCCGATCCGGCGCCCGGCTCCGTCATCGCCAGGCAGTCGTGCCGCTCGCCGCGGATGGCCGGGAGCAGGTAATTGCGCACCTGGTCCCCCTGGCAGGCCTGCAGGATGTTGCTCGGCCTGGTCACCAGGGCCTGCAGCGCGTACGACGTCCAGCCGAGTTCACGCTCGGCGAACGTCAGCCCGAGCGCGTCGAGCCCGCCTCCGCCGAGGTCGGCGGGAAAGTTCGCGGCGTACAGCCCGGCCGCGAGGGCCTTCCCGCGGATCTCGCGCGCGAGGTCGTCGGGCACCTCGTCGAGCCGCTCGACGAGATCCTCGTGCGGGACCAGTTCCCGCCGGACGAAGCTGCGCACTGTCTCGACGATCGCCCGGTGTTCCTCGCTGAGCGCGAAGTCCATGCTGTTCTCCTCACCGGTCCGGGCCGCCCCGCCGCCGGATGCCCATGACGTGCCCGGCCTCGGCTGGCCTCGGCAGGGCAGCGTGCGCCGCCCGGATCGCCTCGACCCGGCCGTGCAGAGCGGGGGGCATCGGGACCACCCGGCCAGCCGTCATGTCGACGTGCACGAGGAGCTGCTCGGCCGTCGCCACCGGTTCCCCGGTGGCCTGATCACGCACGGCGTGGAACAGGTGCAGGCTCTTGGGCCCGACGTCGAGCACCTGCAGCGGGACCTCGAGCCGGTCGCCGAGAGCGGCCTCGCGGAGATGGTGCAGGTGTGTCTCGGCGGTATAGAGCGAGTGGCCGGCGGCGCGGTACGCCTCGTCGATGCCGACATAGCGGAAGAAGGCATCAGCGGCGTCGCCCACCAGCAGCAGGTAGCACCACTCCGACATGTGGCCGTTGTAGTCGAGCCATTCCGGCGGAACCGTTGCCTGGTGGAGCCTCAGCGGCGCATCGATCATGACGCGGCGACCCCCCAACGGCACATCGCGGCGTTCGATCAACGCGACAGGTGTTCGTATTATGCGACGATAGACAGCCTCAGCAGCAACCGTCAACCCGACAGGACCAGGCCGTGAGCACACCGGAGCGGACCGCCGGAGTAACCGCCGAGCATGCCTCTGGCGTGCGGGTTCAGTCCGTGGAGAGGGCGGCCGCGCTGCTGGACGCCGTCGCCGCGGCGTCGCCGCGCGGGGACACGGCCGCCGAGCTCGCGCTGGCGTGCGGCATCAACCGCGCGACCGCGTGGCGGCTGCTCGCGACCCTGGAGGGCGCGGGCCTGGTGGACCGCGACCCGGCTACCAACCGCTACCAGGTCGGATACACCGTCGCCCGGCTGGCCGCGGCATCCGGGGTGGACGGGCTGGTCCGGCGGACACATCATGTGCTGGGGCGGATCTGCGCGCAGACGGGCGAGGCAGCCGACCTAGCGGTCGGGCGCCGGTCAGGACTCGTCTACGTCGACGAGGTCGCGCCTGCGGCCGTCCTGACCGTCAACTGGCTGGCCCGCCCGGTCCCGCTGCACGCCACCTCGACCGGCAAGGCGTGGCTGGCCTGGCTGCCGGAAATCGAGGCCCGCGGCGTGCTCGGACCGGTGCTCGAGGGATTCACGGACGCCACGGTCACCGACGTCACGCGGCTGCTCGCCGAACTCGGCCAGGTCCGCGAGCAGGGCTACGCCGTCTCCGCCGGTGAGCTCGAGCCCGCGCTATGCGGCGTGTCAGCCCCTGTGCTGCGGCCAGGCGAGGACCGTCCGCTCGCGGTGTTCAGCATCTGGGGCCCAGCCGACCGGGTACCGCCGTCACGGTTTCCCGCGCTCGGAGCGATCGCCATCGAGGCGGCCGCGTCGGTCGAGGCCGCGCTGCGCGACTGACCGGGCGCGCAGGGTCTTGACAAGCCTGCCGGAGTCGGGAAGCGTTTCATATGATGCGGCGAGCGCTCGTGATGTGCGCTGTGTCCGTACGCCATTTCCCTGTCGAGCAGTCCCGGAGGCCACTGTGGCGGCAGCCCGCAAGGTCATCATCACGTGCGCGGTCACGGGGTCGGGCCACACGCCCACCATGTCGCCACACCTGCCCTACACCGTCGAGGACGTGGTCGCTCAGTCGGTCGCCGCCGTCCAGGCCGGAGCGTCGGTCATCCACCTGCACGCCCGTGATCCGAAGGACGGGAGCCCGACCGCCGATCCCGCGGTCTTCCTCGAGTACCTGAAGGCGATCAAGGCCGAGACCGATGCCGTCATCAGCATCACCTCAGGCGGCGGGACCGGCATGTCGGTGGCCGACCGGCTGCGGGTGATCTACGAGACCAAGCCCGAACTGTGCACCCTGAACCTGGGCACGTTCAACTACGGCAGCTTCCCGATGATCGGCAAGTACGCGGGCAAGTGGAAGTTCGGCTGGGAGGAACCATACCTGGAGAGCACCAGGACCGAGCCGTTCGTCAGCACCTTCGCGGACATCGAGCACATGCTGACCCACGTCGGCCCGACCACCGGTGCCCGCTTCGAGTACGAGGCCTACGACGTCGGCCACCTGTACACGCTCGCGTACTACCTCGGCGAGGGACTGGTGAAGCCGCCGATCTTCCTGCAGACGATCATGGGCGTGATGGGCGGCATCGGCGCTGAGGTCGACCACCTCGCGCACCTGAAGGCCACCGCCGACCGGCTGTTCGGCGACGCGGTGCAGTGGTCGGTGCTGGGCGCCGGCCGGCATCAGTTCAACATGATCACCGTCTCCGCTGTGATGGGATCGCATGTCCGCGTCGGGCTGGAGGACGGCCTGTTCATCGGCAAGGGCCGGCTCGCCGAGTCCAACGCCGAGCAGGTCGCCAAGATCGTGCGGATCCTCGGCGAGCTGTCGCTCGACATCGCGACCCCCGCGGACGCCCGCGAGATCCTCGGGCTCAAGGGCATCGACCAGGTTGGCTGGTGAGCGAGGGCGTTCCCCCGGCTCCGGAGGCCGCCCGTACCGTCGCCGTCATCGGCACCGGGGTGATCGGCGCCGGCTGGGCCGCGCACTTCCTGCGCGCCGGGTACGACGTCGTCGCGTGGGACCCTGGTCCTGGAGCGCACCGGCGGCTGGCCGCGCTCGTCCAGAGCGCCTGGCCCGTGCTCGAGCGGCTCGGCCTGCAGCCGGGTGCCGCCCGCGACCGGCTGCGGTTCGCCGCCAGCCTCGCCGACGCGGTCGCGGACGCTCACTTCGTCCAGGAATCGGCGCCGGAAGTCCTCGACGCCAAAGTCAAGCTGCTCGCCGAGCTCGATGCCGCGACGCCGCCGGGAGTCGTCGTGGCGTCGAGCACGTCCGGCTTCGCGATGAGCCAGATGGCGGCGGGCACCACCACGCCCGGCCGGTTCGTGGTCGGGCACCCGTTCAACCCGCCGTACCTGATCCCGCTGGTCGAGATCGTCGGCGGCCAGCTCACCGGCCAGGCCGCGGTGGCGTGGGCGGAGCAGTTCTACACGCTCACCGGCAAGGTGTGCCTGACGATGGAGCGCGAGGTGCCCGGCTTCGTCGGCAACCGGCTCCAGGAGGCGCTGTGGCGCGAGGCGCTGCACATGATCGACTCCGGTCAGGCCACGGTCCAGCAGATCGACGACTCGATCACCTACGGGCCGGGGCTGCGGTGGGCTCTGATGGGACCGATGCTCACGTTCCACCTCGCCGGCGGGCCGGCGGGATGGCGCACATGCTCGACCACTTCGGCCCGGCGCTGGCCGAGCCGTGGACCAGGCTGACCGCGCCGGACCTCACCCCCCGGCTGCGTGACCTCGTGGTCGCCGGGGTCGACGAGGCCGCCGGCGACGTGCCGGTGCGCCAGCTTGAGCGGCGGCGCGACGAGTTCCTCGTCGACCTGCTGCTGCTGCTCGAGAAGCATCGCGGTGCCTGAGGCCGCCGAGCCGGCCGGGCAGACCGCGCGGGCCGGGCGGCCGTCGCCCGGCGGACCGTACGCGCGGTACCGGACCGTGGTCCGCGAGGACCTGATCGACTACAACGGCCACCTGTACGACGCCGGCTACGCGATCGTGCTCAGCGAGGCCAACGAGGTGCTCTTCGCCGACCTCGGCCTGAGCGAGAGTTACCGCGCGGCCACCGGACGGGCGATGTACACCGTCGAGAGCCACATCCGCTACCTCGCCGAAAGCAGGCGGGGCGACGTGCTGGCCGCCGAGAGCCTCCTGGTCAGCGCGGACCCGAAGCGGATGCGGGTGCACACGCTGCTGAGCCGCGGCGACGGGACCGCGGTGGCGACCGGCGAGCATCTGTACCTGCACGTCGACGAGGCGGCGGGCGGCGTGACGGCGATGCCGGCCGACCGGTGGGCGGCGGTCGGGGCGCTGCTGTCGGCGCACGCGGGCCTGCCCCGGCCCGCCCATCTCGGCCTCGGCGTCGGAGCCGGCCGCCCGCGCGGCTAGCGCTACCGGCAAGCGTCGCGCGGCTAGCGGCCGTCCTGGCAGTGCCCGGCGGGCGGTGGCACGTCCAGGGTCGGGTTCCGGCCGAAGAACCCGGTCGGCTTCAGCGTGAATCCGCACCTGGCCACCGGCATCACCGGCCAGTCCTCGGGCCGGGGCACGTGCGTCGGGCCGAAGGTGTGCCACAGCACGATGTCGGCGCCGTCGATATCACGGTTGCCGGCGATGAACGCGGGCAGTCCGGCGCCGCCCGGATGCTGGTTCACGAAGTCGCCCGCCGGATACCGGTGCGCCGGGTCGTACCTGGTCACCCACAGGTGGCGGGTGGCGAACCCGGCCCTGGCGCTGACCGGCGACGAGGGGTCGGCGAGCAGCGGCGGCGCGGCCTCCGGGTACAGGGTGTAGCCGACCGGCCGGCCGAACCTGTTCACCTGATCGGTGCTGACCACGCGCCAGGTGCGCCCGCGCGCCGCGTCAGCGAGCCTGGCGGCCTGCGACTCCGTGCCGAGCCTGGTGACCTGCTGGCTGATCGCGTTGCCGTACGGATTGTCAGGGCCGACCGGGCAGCCGCTGACGTCGATCTCGTCGACCGCGTTGGCCAGCCCGTCCACGGTCATGTCCAGCCGGGCGCTGAACAGATGCTGGTGCACGGGCGCCCCGAGACCGGGCGCGACCTCCGACGAGTAGGGGTACTCACCGCCCGGATAGGCCGCGGTGAACAGCGCCCCGGTCATCTTGATCTCGCACTCGATCGTGCCGTCCAGGTAGAAGTACCAGTAGAACCCGTAGTCGTAGTTGCCGACGGTGGTGAAGAAGGACACGACCAGCCGCCGCTGCCGGCGGGACTGGGCCGAGCCGTTGAACATGTCGGTGTGCTTCCACAGGATCCCGAAGTCCTCCTCGTGGATGCAGATCGCGTTCCTGACCACCCTCGGCTCGCCGAAGTCATCGGTGATGGTCGCGTCGAGGTACGCGATCTCGCCCAGGCAGTCGCAGCCCAGCTCGAGCGAATTCACCCATTTCCCGACCAGGTACTCGCCGCTGTCGAAATAGGCCTGCCAGTACCGGAACGCGGGATCACCGTACGGCACCACCATCTCCGGCACCGATGCCCGGTAGATCAGCGGCCGCTCGCGGCCGTTGTCGGCGATGGCGATCTCGTGCAGGGTCAGCCCCTCGCGCGCGTCGAACCCGATCCGCATCGACCAGTTCTGCCACCTCAGCCGCGTCCCTTCGAGGGCGAAGCTGGCCCCGTCGGGCTGGGTGATCTCGATCGGCCGCAGGTCGGTGCGGAGCGGGCCGTGCACGGCCGGATCGTCGTAGTTGCCCGACTCGGCCGGCACCGGCCGCTCGAACTCATCGACGACCCTGAATACCCGCCGCTCGATCAGGTCGAAGTAGGCGGCGACGCCGTCGACCGGATGGGACCACGCATAGTCGTGCGGATCGGCCTGGACGAAGGCGAGCACGCGCACCATCCGCCGCCCTTCCTCGTCGGCGACGCCGAACGACCCGGCCGTCAGCGGGCAGGTCCGGATCTTGCTGACGTCGGTCAGCCCGCGCCTGGCCATCGCGGCGCGCCACTGCGGATCGGCCCGGACGACCTCCTCGCAGACGGCGAACTCCTCGTTGATGATCGGCAGCTGCCCGTCGGTGCGCGGATCGAGCACGCGCCGGCTCACCACCTGCCCGCTGGTCAGCGAGACCACGACGTCGGCCGACTCCCCGGAGCGCACGTCCAGCAGGAATGCCCGCAGCCTGCGATCCGGCGGCTGGCGGCCCGGCGCCGCCAGCACCTCGTCCTTGGGCGGCTCGTCCAGCCCGTAGTAGGCGAACCTGACCGACTCGGCCAGCAGGCCCGCCGCCGCCAGGACCTGCCGTCCGGCCCGGTACTCCGCCGCGCTGACCGGGTCGAGCGGGTGGTCCGGCGCCGCGCCGGCGGTCTCGTCTGTCGCGATCGCGGTGTCCGTCATGGCAGATCTCCTTCTGGCTGGAACGAAGAGCCCGCGCCCGGCCCCTGAGCGCGGGCCCGCCTGCCGCCCGCTACTCGTCAGCCACGATCGAGCCGACCCGGTCGCCGAGCTCGGGGTCACGCCGGTTCAGCCAGTAGCCGTAACCCACCGCGAGCACGACGATGACCAGCGCCGCGTACGGGAACCAGTCAAACGGCGCCGACTGGCCCGGCTTGCACAGGTAGTAGACCGGCACGCCGATCGCGATCATGCCGAGGACCGGCAGCACGGCGTGCTTGACCACGTTGAACTCCGATGGCCGGTACTTGCGGTAGTAGAACGGCAGGGCCAGGTTGGCCAGGAAGTAGACCACCAGGACCAGGATCGTGCCCATCGTGGACGACTCCACGAAGAAGTTCAGGGCGTTCATCTGACCCCGCTGGGCGTGGCTGCCGATCAGGTGCCCGACGGCCCAGACGATGATGATCAGGCTGGCGATCCCGACGAAGACGTAGATGGCGTTCATCGGGGTCTGCCGGCGCGCGTGGATCCGGCCGATCCAGCGCGGCAGCAGGCCTTCCCGGCCGGCGTTGAAGATCAGCCGAGCCTGGGAGTTGATCGCGGAGATCAGCACGCCGATGGTGGACGTGAAGCCGGCCACGTAGGCCAGCAGCCCGAGGAACGCCGTGACGTCGTGTGCCACCGGGATGAACGGGATCGCCTGCGCCGTCAGCTTGGTCGCGTTGTAGCCGTACCCGGTGACGGTGGCGAACGCGAACAGCACGTAGCCGGCCACCATCAGCATGATCGACATGTAGACCGCGCGGGGAACGTTGCGGCGCGGGTTGCCGGTTTCCTCGGCCAGCGCGGCCGAGTTCTCCCAGCCGATGAACAGGTAGATCGCGAGCGGGAAGCCGGCCGCCAGCCCGGAGAAGCCGCCCGTGATGTGGCTCGGCTCGAACGGCACCAGGCTGAGGTGACCGCCGCTCTTGATCAGGATCGCCACCGAGACGACGACCAGGACGATCATCTCGAACGCGAAGAACAGGCCGGCCAGCTTGGTCGAGACACCGACGCCACGGATCGTCATCACGGTCGCCGCGCCGGTGAGCACCACCGACAGGATGATCCACGGGATGTTCCAGCCGAAGTAGTAATTCAGCATGTCGGACAGGAAACCGCCGGAGATCGCGAACACCGAGGAGATCGCGATGATGTACCCGGCGCCGCACAGCAGCGCCGTGGTCACCGCGCTCGTGCCCCCGAATGTCTTGCCGACGAAGGAGATGAAGCCGCCCGTGGACGGATGGGCGCGGGAGAACTGGGACAGCGTGTTGCCCAGGAACGCGATCGCGATGCCGGCCACGATGATGGTCAGCGGCGCCGCGACGCCCGCCGTGAACACCAGGAAGCCGAAGCCGAAGTAGAAACTGTAGGCCGGGCCGATGTTCGCCATCGTCGAGGCCGAGATGTCGATCAGGCTCAGGGCCCCCCGGTGCAGCCGTTCCGCACTCTCGGGCGCCTTGGTCTCAGTGAACGGCACGGAGGCCCTATCGCTCATTTCCGCTCCTTATGTCAGCCGAACGCGCGGGTACCGCTGCCTGAATTGTCAGGCGCCGGATTGCCGAGGGGAAGAGCAGCGGCCGGGAACATCTGCTCGCTGCCGCAGAAGGCCCGGAATCCGCCTTCCCGACCGAATTAATGGCGCAGGACGACAGGCGGCCAACCCGGCCGGTGAGCCGGCACCCGGGCCGCCCGGGCCGCCCGGGCCGCCCGGCGAGCCTGGATGACGGGTCCACGGTCGCGGCGCCTTTCCAGCCACTCGCCCCAGCACCGGCTGCCCTTGCGGCCGCAACAGTTGGCAAGCGCTTTCCCAATTAGGCGCAAACTACCGGACAGCTCCGGCCGCACGCAAGAGGCACCGAGCGTCCGGCCACCGTCCCGTGCAGCGCCGTCCCGTGCAGCGCCGTCCCGGCCCGCGATCAGGGCTGCGACGGCAGGCGCGCGGTGCTGTCGCGCAGGATGACCTCGCCCGGAACGGGGATGACGCGAGGCCGCCCGGGGCTCGCGTCGGTCAGGACCAGGCGTGCTGCCATCTCGCCCATCCGGGTCAGCGGAAGCCGCACCGTCGTCAGCGGCGGATACACGTCGCGCAGCGTCGAGATGTCGTCGAATCCCGCCAGGCCCACGTCGCCGGGTACCCCGATGCCCTCGGCGCGCAGCCGGGCGAGCGCTCCGACCGCCATCACGTCGTTGACCGCGAAGACGCACTCCGGCCGTGGGCCGCCCATGGCCAGGACCGTGCTCATCGCCTCGTAGCCGCCGTCGCGGGTGAAGGCCCCGTGGACGACGTAGCTCGGGTCGACGCTGACGGACCATTCCGCGAGACCGTCGAGGAATCCCGCCAGCCGGTGCTCGGCGGTCAGCAGCCCGCGCGGACCGGCGAGCACCGCGAAACTGCGGTGACCCTGCACGACGAGCGCCCGGCCCAGGGCCCGCGCGCCGGCGGTGTTCTCCGGCAGGATCGTGTCGATGCCGAGCAGGTCCTGCCCGACGCAGGCGGCCCGGCCGCCGCCGCTGGTGAAGGCCTCGATCTCGGTCCGCAAGCCGGCCAGCGCGGCCTGATCACCGGACCTGCTGCCGACCAGGATCACCGCGCGTGCCCGCTGCGCCCGCATCAGCGCGACGTACTCCCGCTCGCTCTCCTCGCCGACCGTGCTGGACAGGCCGACCAGCAGCCGGCGCGGGTGAGCGACATCGATCAGGCCGGCGGCGATCGAGGAGAAGTAGGGGTCGGCGATGTCGTGGACCACGACGCCGATCATGTTGCTCTGGCCCGTGGCCACCGCGCGGGCCTGGAGGTTGGCGGTATAGCCGAGCTCGGCGACGGCCTGGTTGACCCGGCTGACCAGATTCCGGCCGACCCGCCGCGGCCCGTCGCTGACCACGCGCGAGGCCGTGGTCAGCGAGACGCCGGCCCGATCAGCCACGTCCTGCAGGGTCACCGGCGAGCCGGTCCCGTACTCGCCCGGCACCTCCCGTCCGCTCCCGCCGTCGCCGCCGCGAGGACCAGCCGCACTCACATCCGACACGCCAATTCTCCGTATGCAACAGCGATGGGCCATCACCGTTGATACAGCCACGGTGATGGCCCATCGCTGTTGTCAGTGCGAGAGCCGCCGTGCTCTGGCTGGACCCGGCTTTCGCCCAGAATAACTTCCGGGAAAGTGCTTTCCGAAATCGGACCCTGCGCTCCTGGCCGGCCGCCGCGAGGACCGGCTGCGCAGCATCGCGCGCTCGCTTGCTTTCATACGCTGGCGGCATGCAGATAGGTCTCGTAGCGCTGGTGATCGAAGACTACGACCAGGCGATCGACTTCTTCGTTCGCGCAGCGGGTTTCGAGCTCATCGAGGACTCGCCGTCCCTGACCAATGACGGACGCCCCAAGCGGTGGGTCGTCGTCCGGCCGCCCGGCGCCGAGACCGGCCTGCTCCTGGCGCGAGCGGACGGAGCCAGTCAGGCGGCCGTCGTCGGACGGCAGGCCGCAGGCCGGGTCGGCTTCTTCCTGCACGTGGCGGACTTCGACGCCGAGTACGCGCGGATGCGGGCCGCGGGCGTCGAGTTCGTCACCGAACCGCGTACCGAGCCATTCGGCCGCGTCGCCGTGTTCCTCGACATCGCCGGCAACAAGTGGGACCTGCTCGGCCCCGGCGGCGAACCCGCGGCCCGCTGATCCGCGCTCAGCTCGGCTGGGGGACGATGCGGATGTAGGGCTTGGGCGCCTGCCACTCGCCGAAGATCTCCTTGGCCTCGTCATTGGAGACCGAGCCGGAGATGATGACGTCCTCGCCCGGCTGCCAGTTCACCGGCGTGGACACCCGGTGCTTGGCGGTGAGCTGAAGAGAGTCGATCACCCTGAGTACCTCGTCGAAGTTGCGCCCGGTGGTCATCGGGTAGATGAGGATGAGCTTGATCTTCTTGTCCGGCCCGACCACGAAAACGTTCCTGACCGTCTGGTTGTCGGCGGGCGTGCGGGCCTTCGGGTCGCCGGAGGTACTGGCCGGGAGCATCCCGTACAGCTTCGCGACGTTGAAGTCGGCGTCGCCGATGATCGGGTAATTCGGCGCGTAGCCCTGCGTCTCCTCGATGTCAGCCGCCCACCGCTCGTGGTCGGTGGTCGGGTCGACGGAGAGCCCGATGATCTTCACGCCGCGCCGGTCGAATTCCGGCTTGATCTTGGCCATGTAGCCGAGCTCGGTCGTGCACACCGGAGTGAAGTCCTTCGGGTGCGAGAACAGCACCGCCCACGAGTCCCCGATCCAGTCGTGGAAGTCGATCGGGCCCTCGCTGGTCTGGGCGTGAAAGTCCGGCGCCGTGTCGCCGATGGCCAGGCTCATAGTGGATCTCCCTTGTCGCGGTTGGGCTGAATCACACTGCCGCATAGTAGCCGCAGCGAACGTAGGCAGCCGATGCCTATGCTCGCGCAGAGCCAGGTAGCACGCAAAGACGAGGTCGGGGCGAGGCTGAGAAATCGCTCCGCGCTCATCGGCGCCGACGGGCGACTGCTGGCCACCTCAAGCTCCGACCAGACGGTCAGGCTGGGCCCGCCTGCTGGCGCCCCCCGGTAGCATCGCGATATGCCGGAGACGCCAGACACCAACGCCGAAATCTGGAAGTCCGCCGAGGGGATCTCCAAGTGGATGTCAACCGCTGATGATCGCGAGCGGCGGCGCGCCGAGCAGCGTCGACTGCTGGCCGACCTGATGCAGTTCGACGACGATGAGACCTTCACGTTCGCCGACCTGGGCGCCGGCACGGGGGCCGCCGCGCGCGCCGTCCTTGACCGCTATCCCGGCGCCAGCGCCATCCTCGCCGACTATTCCCCGCAGATGATGGCCGAGGGGAAGAAGGCACTCGCCCCTTACGAGGGCCGGTACCGCTACGTCGAATTCGACCTGGCCCACAGCGAGTGGCCAGCTGACATGCCCGCGAGACTGGCCGCCGTGATCAGCTCGCTGTCGGTCCATCACCTTCCCGACGAGCGCAAACAGCAACTGTTCGCCGAGATCAGCTCCCGGCTCGCGCCGGGTGGCTGGTACCTGAATTACGACGCGGTCGCGGCCGGCGACCCCGCCGTCGAGGCGGTCTGGCAGCGGGCTAGCGACCGCCGCGATCCTGCGAGCGCCTACCAGCGGGCCCACCGCACGGCAGAAGAACAGCGGCACTTCGAGAACCACGTCCGCTACATCATCCCGCTGGATCGCCAGACCGGCTTCCTGCGCGCGGCCGGCTTCGAGTCCGTCGAGGTGTTCTGGAAGGAACTCGACTACGCCATCTACGGCGGCCGCCGGCCCGTCACCGGCACCTGACCAACCAGTGTGGCGCCCCGGTCCAGAGGGCACAACGATGGAGCGGCGCAGGTCGGGGGACCTGACCGACGGGGGCCTGGCAGCGGCGTGCGCGCCTCGCCGCGGCCTGAAGGGGGCAGCCGATGGCCAGGCGACTGGAGCTCAGGAACCGCCTGGAGACCGGCAGGTCGCTGCGAACGCCGCGGGCGGCCGCGGCGGCCGGAATTATCTTCTCCCTGCTTCTGATCACCGCGCTGGTGCTGCTGGAGATCTCGGCACCTGCCGATCCGGCCCAGGCCGGGACATGGCTGACCAATTCCACGCGACGGGCGGCGGTGGCGGTCGCGCTGAACCTCATCCCGTTCGCCGGCATCGCCTTCCTGTGGTTCATCGGAGTGGTCAGGGACCGGATCGGAGGCCGGGAGGACCGCTTCTTCATTACCGTCTTCCTGGGCAGCGGCCTGCTGTTCACCGGCATGCTGTTCGTCGCCGCCGCGGTGGCCGGCGGCCTCATCGCGGCCTCATCGCGCACGTCGAGCCTGCCGGGACCCGGCACCCTGGCGCTTGGCCGCAACGCGACGTCGATCCTGCTGAATGTCTACTGCCTGCGGATGGCGGCCGTGTTCACCCTCACCACGGTGACGATCGGGCGCCGTACCGAGGTGATCCCGCGGTGGCTCGGGACGGCCGGGCTCATCACCACCCTGGTGCTGCTGATCGGCACCGGCATCTCGGCCTGGGCGGCGCTGCTCTTTCCCGCGTGGATCCTGGTCCTGAGCATCGACATCCTGCTGGCCGGACCGCAGGCCGTTCCGGCCGCGGCGGCCGCACCCCGGCCGCCTGATGGCGGGCCCGGTGACGGATGATGGCGGCGTGGATAGCGCAGCGCCCGTGGCCGCCGATGTCCTGACCGAAGCCCGGCGGATCGCGGACGAGGTGCTGTTTCCGGCCGCGATGGAGACCGACCGGGCGGACGCGGTGCCGGCCTCGCACTTCGACGCGCTGGCGGCGGTCGGGCTGTACGGCATCTTCGGGCCGGCGGAAGCAGGCGGGCTGGGCCTAGATCGGGCGGCCGGCTGCGCGGTGGTCGAGGAACTGGCGGGCGGCTGCCTGGCCACGACCTTCATCTTGATCCAGCACTTCGGGCTGCTGCGCGCACTCAGTGCGGACGACGCTCCGGCCCGGCTGCGCGACGCGTGGCTGGGACCCGCCTGTCGTGGAGAACTGCGAGCCGGCATAGCCCTCGCCGGGCTGCTGCCGGGGCCGCCGAGGCTGCGGGCGCGAGCCGTCAGCGACGGCTGGGTCCTGGCCGGCACGTGCCCGTGGGTCACCGGGTGGGGCCGGGTCGATGTCTTGCTGGTGGCCGCACGCGGACCCGGCGACACGATTGTCGCCCTGGTGCTCGACGCGGCCGATCAGGCCGGCCTGACCGTCACCCGGCAGCAGCTGGCGGCGGTCAATGCCAGCGCGACGGTGCAGCTGGACTTCGCCGACGTGCTGGTTCCCGGCCACCGGCTGGTCTCCAGGGTGCCCGCTGACCCGGCGATGAATCTGACCGCGGGGGCGCTTCGCGTCAACGGCTCCCTGGCTCTCGGCCTGGCCGGACGCTGCTGCCGGCTGCTGGGCGAGAGCCCGCTCGATGACGAGCTCGACCTCTGCCGGCGGCGGCTGGATGCGGCCGGCGACGAGACCATCCAGGCCGCCAGGGCGGCCGCGTCCGAACTCGCCGTGCGCGCGGCCGCCGCCCTGGCCGTACACGAAGGCAGCCGGTCGATTACCGCTGTCGCGCACGCTCAGCGCCTGACCCGCGAGGCTACCTTCCTGCTCGTCTTCGGGTCCCGGCCCGGCATCAGGGCCGAGCTCCTCCGCCGCCTGGGCGCCAGCGCCAGCTAGCTGGATCAGCCATAACGCTCCTCCATGGCGCACGAGATCATCGTGCAGACGACCTTGAAGCAGCGGATCATGTCGTAGGCCGACGAGCTCTCGTAGGCGATCGCGCGCTCCTCGGTCCGCCGCACCGTCGGCACGATGGCCGCCGACTGGGCCAGCTGGGCGGCGTCCACCTCGACCTCGACCCGGTACTGCCCCGCTCGGGCGGGCGGCACGCGCCCGGCCAGCGTCATGCCGTGACTCGCGGCGGACCGGATCGCCTCGGCGGTCACCTCCGGGGTCCGGCAGATCGCCGCGTACCTGCTCACGCAGTCCTTGACGGCGACAGCGGGGACGGCCGGCCCGTATCCCTGCGCATCGGCGCAGGTCCGGTCATCGCCGGTGACCAGCACGATCGGAACGCCGTACTCCGCCGCGACATAGGAGTTCAGCCGCCCCTCGCTGGCCAGCTGGCCGTTGACCCTGATCGCGGTAATCGAGTTCGGCAGGTAGGTATGCGCGAGGACACCCTCGGCCCCGGCAGCGGCGTGGTAGCCGACGAACGCGACGCCGTCCACGTCGTCGTGCTGGATGCCCTCGACCATGCCCAGGTCCTTGTGCCGCCCGGTGAGCATGACGGCCCGCTGGTCGAGATCCTCGAGCAGCAGGTTGCGCATCGTCGAGTGCGCCTCGTTGACGAGCACGGCCGTCGCGCCGCCGTCGTAGCACCCGGCCACGGCCGCGTTGACGTCGGAGGTGAACATCCGGCGGCAGCGCTGCCACTGCTCCGTCCCAGGCTCCACGTCAGCGGGCCAGGTCACCCCGGTCGCGCCTTCCATGTCCGCCGAGATCAGGATCCTCATGCCCGCTCCTCCTGCTAGATGCCGAGCCGACCGGCCAGGTCGACCGCCTGCCGGGCCCAGCGGGCATTGAACTCCAGCACCCGGCTGCGCTCGGAGAACCTGAAGGTCGCCTCGATCTCGCCGCCGCCCCCGTAGCGGTACTGCCTGGCCTGCCGGACTTGCTCCAGGGTGAGCGCCGCCAGCCAGTCGTACTTCACCGCCGAGGACCACATGCCGAGCTGCGCGAGCCGCGGGTCCTCGCTCCAGCCCGCCTGCCTCAGCCCGCGCAGGTAGCCGTCCAAGACGATCCGCTCGAGGTCGGGCAGGTCGGCGGCGGCGATGAAATGGTCGAGGACGGAATCCGGGACCAGGTTCCCGGCATCTTCGCCGACGGCTCCGAGCCCGGCGAAGCTCCAGTCGATGAGGGCAACCTGCCCGCCCGGCAGGCGGATGAGGTTCTTCGGCCACACGTCGAGATGGCACAGCGTGCGCGGCAGGCTCTCGCTGATCTGGTACAGCCGCTCCCGGTGAGCATGGACGAACCTGACGCCGTCGCGCAGCCCGGGCGGGAAGGTCTCCCGCACGACCGGGTGCTGCCAGGCGTCGTCATCATCGAGCAGGTCCCACCTGGCCGGCTTCTCCGAGCTGTACTGGCGCAGGAAATTCCTGCTCAGCCAGGGAACCTGCGGCAGCGGCCGGCCGGAAAGGAAGGGCGCCTGGGCGCGGCCGAGCGCCTCGGCCGCCGGGCCGAAGGCAGCGGCCGGCCACGACTCGCCAGGTTCACCGTCGGCCCAGTCAAGCAGCAGGATCGCCTCCCGGTCGTCGATCCGCACGCCCAGGCAGGCCGGGGCGGTCATGCCGCTTCCCGCGTAGGCGCGGGGGAGATCACTGTCGTAGGCGAGCGCTTCCCGGCACCAGTACGTCCAGCGGCGCGGGTCACGATCGCGGGCCGTCCAGTGCGCGTCCCAGGGCGTCTGGCCGCCGCTGCGGTCCGATCGCATGTACTTCAGCACCGCCAGCCGGCCCGCCGCGGTGCGGACGCGCCAGACGCCCGGGCTCAGCCAGCGATTGTGCGGCAGTTCGTCGGCGACGGTCCCGCCCGGGTCGGCTCCGAGACGACGCAGCAGTTCCTCGACGGTCGGCAGCACCCCGACAGCCTGTCCCACCCCGGCCTGCACCGCCAACTCGACATCCCCACCCGTCCACCGCGCTCACTCCCAGCCCGGGCAGCAGCGCTGAACCCCTGCTGTCGCCAGGACGACAGCAGGGGTTCAGCGCTGTCGTATCCGGCTGCTAGCTCGGGGCGTATTTCAGGACCAGGTCGCCGACGCGCGGGAGCGCGGCCTCGACATGCCGGCCCGCGCTGCCCCGGACCGTGCCGTACGCCTTGATGATCGTCGGCCGACCGGAGGCGGCTGCGCGGGCGTCGGTCACCGAGAGCAGGGCCTGCGCCACTTCCTCGCCGCGCTTGGCCAGGAAGTCGCCGAATCCCGAGCCGCCTGAGGCGCAGAAGTCGGCCCAGTACGGCTCCAGCTTGTCCACCATTTCCGGCAGCATGACGGCCACCATGTGGCGGACATGACCAGGCATGAACGCGTTCACGGTCTTGTAGGCCACCTTGACCGCCGTTCCGGAGACCCCGGACTTCTCCGCCACCTCCTGGTCGACCAGGGTGTGGCAGTCGTCGACCACCTGGGGCCGGACATCGGGCGCGAGCAGGATCTGCTGAAGCGTGACTGCCATAGCCGTGTTCTCCTTATGGCCGGGTGTTACCCCGTTGATCCCGCGCATGGTGCTATGCGCCGTACGTCACTAGACGGCGCAGGCACCGCAAAGGTTTACAGGTTCGCGGTCGCGTCCCCGACTGCGGGCACCCGCGGCGTCACGGCCGCCACGTTCAGGGCAGCCGCCGAGCGCTCTGCGAGGGCCTGACCGGCACGATGGCCGGCGGCAGCCAGCCCTGCCGGGCAAACCTGGCCGCCACCGCGGCACTCACGGCAGCGCCGGCCGCGGCCGGCGCCAGCGCGATCACCGAGCCGCCGAACCCGCCCCCGGTCATCCTGGCCCCGTGCGCCCCGGCCGCGATCGCGGTCTCCACCGCGGCGTCGGCCTCGGGCCACGACACCCCGAAGTCATCGCGCAGCGACGCGTGCGACGCGGTCAGCAGGGCGCCCACCTCGCTCAGCTGGTCCGTGCGGAGCAGGTCGGCGGTATCAAGGACACGGCGGTTCTCGGTCACGACATGGCGGGCCCGGCGGCGCAGGACCCGGTCGCTGAGCTGGTCAAGCACGCTCACATCGGTGACATCGCGCAGCGATCGCGCGCCGAGGACGCGGGCGGCGTCCTCGCAGGCCCGGCGGCGTGCGCCGTACCCGCCGTCGGTCAGCTCGTGCTGCACCCGGGTGTCGATGATCAGCAGAACCAGCCCGGCCGCGGCCGGGTCGAGCGGCACGGCGGTACCAGTACCGGTCCGGCAGTCGAGCAGCAGCGCGTGGCCTGCCTGGCTGAGCAGGACGGCCAGCTGATCCATCAGCCCGGTCGGCGCGCCGACGAAGTCGTTCTCCGCGCGGCGGCCGAGCGCGGCCAGCTCGGACCGCGGCAGGTCCAGCTGGTTGAGGTCGGCGAACGCGAGGCCGGCCGCGCATTCGAGGGCCGCGGACGAGGACAGGCCGGCCCCGGCGGCCAGATCGGCGTCGATGGCCAGGCTCGCGCCGCGCACGCGATGACCGGCGGACAGCAGCGCCCAGGCCACGCCGGCCGGGTACGCCGCCCAGCCGTCAGGCCGGCCGGGTGCGAGAGCATCGAGGGGCACGATTACCGTGCCGTCGCCCTGCTGCGCCGATGACAGGGCAATCGCCTCGTCGTCCCGGGCGGCTGCGGCCACGCAGATCCCGGCGCTGATCGCGAACGGCAGCGCGAACCCCTCGTTGTAGTCGGTGTGCTCGCCGATCAGGTTCACCCGGCCTGGTGCGTACCAGACGCCGTCCGGCTCCCTGCCGTAACGATCGGCGAACAGCCGCGCGGCGTCGGCCATTCAGGCACCGGCCCTGGCGCACATGAACGCCCACGCGTCAGCGGCCATCTCCCGCAGGCCGCGCCGCGGCCGCCAGCCGAGGTCGGCGGCGATGCGCTCCGAAGAGGCGACGAGGACGGCGGGATCGCCCGGCCGCCGCGGAGCGATCCTGAACGCGATCGGCCGGCCGGTCACCTCCTGGCAGGCGGCCAGCACCTCGCGGTTGGAGAAACCTGACCCGCTGCCCAGGTTGTACACCTTGTGCTGGCCGGCGGTGCAGGCCGCCAGGGCCAGCACATGCGCCGCGGCCAGGTCGGTGACGTGGATGTAGTCGCGGACGCAGGTACCGTCCCGAGTCGGGTAGTCGTCGCCGAAGATGGCGACCTGACCGCTGCCGCGCAGCGCCACCGCCAGGATGTTCGGGATCAGGTGCGTCTCGGTCACGTGCCGCTCCCCGAGCCAGCCGTCAGGCGGATCGGGCTGCGCGCCGGCGACGTTGAAGTACCGCAGGCTGACGGCACCGATGCCGTGCATGCGCGCGTGCTCGGCCAGCGCGGTGTCCACCGCGGCCTTGGACGCGCCATAGGGGCTGGTCGGGCGGGCGGGCGCGGTCTCGGTGATCGGAACCGCCTCGGGCTCGCCGTAGACCGCGGCGGTCGAGGAGAAGACGATCCGGTTCACCCCGGCCGCGTTCATCGCGTCCAGCAGCGCGAGCGTCCCGCCCAGGTTGCTGCTCCAGTACAGGTCGGGTCGCTGCACGGACTCGGCGACCAGCGACCGGGCCGCGAAGTGCAGCACCGCGTCGACACCGTCGGCCAGCACCGGCCCGGCCTCGCTGCGCAGGTCGCCGCGGACCAGGCGGGCCCCGGCCGGTACCGCGTCAGCATGGCCCGTCGACAGGTCGTCGAGCACGACGACGTCGTGCCCATCGGCTATCAGGCGCGCCGACACGACGCTGCCGATATACCCGGCGCCGCCGGTGACGAGCAGCCTCATGCGCGTCGCCGGCCCGTGAGCGAGGCAGGTCTGGGTGTGGCCACCCAGCTATCATCGCTCAGGCTGCCAGCGGTTCGGGCGCGCTGAACCGATCGTTAGCATGAGCGGATGGTAAAGGAGCTCGCCGTCCGCAGGGCGCCCCATTACTACCTGTCACTGCTCGGCACTCACCCTGACCATCGCGGCCACGGCCTGGGCATGCGGCTGATGGCCCGGGTTCTCGAGCAGGTCGACGCCGAGCACGCGGCCGCGTACCTGGAATCCACCAACCCGGACAACAACCGCCGGTACGCGGCGGTCGGCTTCGAGCGACACGGCGAGTTCCGCTATCCGGGCGGCGGCCCGGTCGTGACCACCATGTGGCGAGCCGCGCGCTGACGGTGCGCGGCCGCACCTGACCGACGGCTAGCGCATCAGCTCAGGGGCGCCGACCGCCAGGAGGTTCCGTTCCACTGCAGGATCACCGGCAGGCGATTGCCCCGGGAGCCGACCGCCCAGGCCCGGCCGGACGGGAGGACCGAAACACCGGAGAGAACGGCGCAGCCCGGGGCCGGCACCACCCGCCAGGACGTCCCGTTCCAGTGCTCGGTCAGGGACGGTCCCGCGGTGCTGGTGCCGACGGCCCAGGCGTTGTCCGGTGACGAGGCACCGACCGCATCGAGGAAGTCGCCGTCGGGGGCGGGCGGGTTCGGGCTCGGCGTGCGGCTCCACCGTGCGCCGTTCCAGTGCAGAACGACCGTGTGGCCGGTGACGGAACTGTCGATGGCACTGCCGACGGCCCAGGCGTTCTTCGCGCTGAGGGCGGTCACGCCGGCGAGGTGATAGACCTGCCCGGCGATCGCGGGGATCGCAACGCGGCTCCAGTTCCTGCCGTTCCAGTGCCAGATCTGCGAGCCCGCGCGGCCGGGAGTAAGTATGGCCCAGGCGTTCGTCGCGGAGGTCGCGGCCACCCCGTAGACCCGGCCGCTGCGAGCGGGGAATGGCGAGCGCTTCCACGCGGTGCCGTTCCAGTGCAGGATCAGCGGCCCGCCGGCCGAGACGTAGCCCACCGCCCAGGCGTTCGTCGCCGAGGTGGCGGCCACGCCTTCGAGCTTGCCGCCCACGGGCCCGGGAGTAGGCACCGCCTGCAGCGTGCCGCCGGAATCCCGCAGAGTGAGATGCGTGCGGCGCTGCCCTCCGGCGGTCTGCCCGCTCGCCCCGACGGCCCAGATGCCGCCCGGAGCCTTCGCCACCGCGAGCAGCACGCCCGGGGCCTGCAGCACCGGCGTGCTTAGCGTGGTCCAGGTGGTGCCGTTCCAGTGGGCCAGGACAGGCCTGGGCGCTGCCCCGGACGTCCAACCGACCGCCCAGGCGTCGCGGGCCGATATCGCCGCCACGCCATCCAGCCTCGCAGGCGCGGGAGCGGCCGTGCGGGCATGCGGACACGCGGTTGCCGCCCCGGCTGATGCCGTGGCGGCTGACGCCGTGGTGGCCAGCGGGCCGGCCGCCCACAGCGCGAGAGCAGCGGCGGCCAGAACGACGCCGCTGCCGCCAGTCCCGCGTATTCCCATGGCGATCTTCTTTCCTGGTCGTGGCGCGGACCCGAACTCGCTTCATACCCTAGGACACCTGCTCGCTTGGCCCGCTTGACGCCGTCGCCCGCCCACCTCGGATTCACTGCACTCGAAATGCAGTATGCTGCACTGATGGACGAGAGCACCGCCGCCCTGGCGCTGGCGATCGGCGGCCGGGTGAGGCAGGAGCGTCAGTCGCGGCACTGGACGCTGGATCAGCTGGCGGAGGCGGCCGGGGTGAGCCGCCGGATGGTAGTCAACGTAGAGCAGGGCGCGGCGAACCCGAGCGTGGGGACCTTGCTGAGGATCAGCGACGCGCTGGGCGTCGGGCTGCCGGCCCTGGTCGAGCCACCGCGGCCGAAGCCGGTCAAGGTCACCCGCCGCGGTGACGGCGCCGCGCTGTGGAGCAGTGAGGCTGGCGGTCGCGGGGTGCTGGTGGCCGGAACGGAGCCTCCGGATGTGGTCGAGCTGTGGGACTGGACCCTGGTCCCTGGCGACCAGCACGCGAGCGAGGCGCACACGCCGGGTACCAGGGAGCTGATGCAGGTCCAGCAGGGCACGATCACCCTCGATGTCGCAGGCCAGCCGGTCACCCTTGATGCGGGCGACGCAGTCGCGTTCCCCGGCGATGTGGCGCACTCCTACGCCAACCGGGGCGCGCAGCCGGCGAGGTTCTCGCTGGCTGTCTTCGAGCCGGGGGTCGGACCGGGATCACGGTCGGAGGCTGCCAGTGCCTGACGCCGATCTGATCCGGGAGTTCCTCGCCGACGGCCATGTCGATGCCGCGGTGTTCGCGCTGCGGCCCGACTACCGCACCATGCTGCTGGCCGTTGACGGGCTCGTTCCTGGCCCGAGCGACGAATCGAGCGACGCGCTGCTCCGGGCGGCCGAGGCAGCGGCCTGCCGGGCGCTCCGCGACCAGGCGGCCGAGCAGGTCCCGCACGTGGCGGCCTGGCGGGAGGCCTACCGGGCGTTCGGAGCCAAGCCGCAGCGGACCCGGAACAGCCTGGAGGCGCTCCTGCGCCGGGCGGGGTCCGGGCTGCCCCGCGTGAATCTCCTCACCGACCTGTACAACGCGGTCTCGGTGCTGCACCAGGTCCCGGTCGGCGGGGAGGACCTGACCTGCTACACCGGTGCGCCGCGGCTGGTCCGCGCCTGCGGCCAGGAGCCTTTCGACACCGTGGCCGACGGCATCGCGGTGATCGAGTATCCCGACCCCGGCGAGGTGGTGTGGTGCGACGACGCCGGCGTAACCTGCCGCCGCTGGAACTGGCGCCAGGGCCGCCGCACGCAGCTCAGCGACCGCACAAGCGCGGCGCTGTTCATCCTCGACGCGCTCGATCCGATGTCCGACGAGGCGCTCGAGGCCGCCGCTGAGGACCTAGCCGCCCGCCTGACCCGGCTCGGGCCGGCCGTCCGGGTCGCCCGCCGCCTGATCGCCGCGGCCACGACGCCCGATGAAGGAGACTGACATGCTCATTCACCCCTGGGACGCGGCACTCGACGCGGCCGAGTGGCAGGACTGGCTGGCCACCACCGACCGGTTCGGGATGCTCGCGGTCAGCAATCTCGATCCCGCCCGGGCTCCGCTGGTGCTGCCCGTCCACTTCACCGTCGCCGGCGAGGACTTGCTCATCCACCTGGCCCGGCCGAACCCGGTCTGGCCGCATCTGGAGGCGGCCGCGGAGGTACGGCTGGCCGTCATCGGCGACTACGCCTACATCCCGACGTACTGGCGGGCCAAGGCGGGCGGGCCCGACGAGGACGGCGTGCCGACCAGCTACTACACCGCCGTGCAGTTCCTCTGCCGGCCGACGGTCGTCGACGATCCCGAGAGCAAGGCAGCGATCCTCACCGCCCAGCTCGCCGACTTCCAGCCCGAAGGCCGGCACGCCGCCGTCGCCGTCGGGGCGGCGCCGTACGGACGGATGCTGCCCGGCATCCGCGGCGTCCGGCTCGCGGTGCTGCAGGTGGACGCCAAGTTCAAGTACGACGACGCCAATCCGGTCGAGCACCGCCAGCGGGTCATCGGGTACCTCGAGCAGCGAAGGCACGGGCTCGACGCCGGGGCCGCGGCGCAGCAACGCCGGCGCCTGGCCGCGATCGGCGACTGGCAGGCCCGCCGGGAACAACCATGACCACCGGCGGCCCCCGCACCGCGGCCGTGCCGCCCTGGGGGCTGGCCCTGGCCGCGATGCTGTCGGTCCAGCTCGGCTCCGCCCTGTCGGTGCACCTGATTTCCGCCGTGGGCCCGGCCGGGACCGCGTGGCTCAGGCTCAGTGCGGGAGCACTCATATTCCTCGCGCTGGCGCGCCCGCCGCTGCGCGCGATACGCCGTCACGACGTACCCGCGCTCCTCGGCCTGGGTGTCACGACCGGGCTAGTGACCATCGCCTTCCTCGCCGCGATCGAGCGCATCCCGCTCGGTACCGCCGTCGCGGTCGAGTTCCTCGGTCCCCTGACCGTCGCCGCCGTGCGCAGTCACAGCACGCGAGCCCTCATCTGGACCGGCGTGGCGGCGGCCGGGGTCGCCCTGCTGACCCAGCCGTGGCACGGCGGCATCAACTCAGCCGGCATCGGGTTCGCCGGACTCGCGGCCATCGGCTGGGCGGCCTACATCCTGCTCACCCAACGGATCGGCGATCGGTTCGCCGGCACCGGAGCGCTCTCGCTGACCGTACCCATCGCCGCCGCCACAGCCGCGATTGCCGGCATCCCGCAGGCTAGCGGCCACCTCACGCTCGGCATTCTGGCCGCCGCCGCCGGACTCGCCGTCCTGCTCCCGGTGCTGCCCTTCACCTTCGAGCTGCTCGCGCTGCGCCACATGACGCCCACCGCGTTCGGGACCCTGATGGCATTCGAACCCGCCATCGGCGTCCTCCTCGGGCTGCTCGTACTGCACCAGACGCCGTCAGCCACCCAGGTCACCGGCATCCTGCTCGTGGTCCTGGCCGGGACGGCCGCCCAACGCGGCGGCCGGCGGCGCGCGCCGATCACCGAACCCGCGCACGCCGCCGAGCTCGACCCGATCACCTAGCGCGGCCGGTCAGGTCCCGGGTCCTTGCGAACGTCAGCTCGGTGCGTAGCGGGACCCCGATAGCGCATGAGATCATCCCGAACTATGCGCAAAGACCTGCGGGAGTCCCCCGAGTACGCCGCTGTCGCCGAGCATGTCCGGCGGCTGCACGAGCCGGCTTTCGGCCGGCCGCACCATGTCACCGACCTTGTCACGACGGCCGACGCCAGCCGCATCGTGGTGACCGGATCGGTCTATGACGAGCTCGACGGGCTGCCACGCACCGCCCTGTACGAGGTGCGGGACGGCACGCTGCGCGCGCTGACCTCCGGCGGCGGGTCAGCCAAGGTCGCCCGGCTCGCTCCGGACGGCTCAGCCCTGGCCTTCCTGTCCGACCGGGTCAATGCCCATGTCTTCCAGCTCTACCTGCTGGCTGACGGGGAGCTCGGCGAGGCCCGGCCAGCGCCTGCTGTCCCCGGCACGGTCGAGTACCTCACCTGGTCACCGGACGGCACCCGGATCCTGCTGGGGATCGCCGGGCTCGGAGCCGAGATGGCTGACGCGCAGGGATCGGGAACGGCCGGCTCGGATGAGTCCGCGCTGCCGTCCTGGTACCCGGAGGTCGAGGCCGGGACGCCGGAGGATGCCTGGCGCAGCCTGTGGCTTTACACGCCGGCTTCCGGCGAGCTCGCCAGGATCTCGCCGGACGGCCTGAACGTCTGGGAGGCGGCCTGGTCCGGCCCCGGGCACGTGCTGGCCATCACCAGCCAGCGGCCCGGCGAGGACGACTGGTACTCCGCGGTACTCAGCCGGCTCGACATCGCCACGGGTGAGGTGACCGAACTGCTCCGCAGTGACGTCCAGCTCGGGCTGCCCGCCGGGACGTCCGACGGCGCGAGGGCCGCCGTGGTCCAGGCCGCGTGCAGCGACCGGTGGATCGTGGCCGGTGACCTGATCCTGCTGGACCTGACGGCCGGCACGAGGTGCGCCGTCGACACCGCCGGGACAGATGTCACCGCGGTCCAGTGGATCGACGGAACGCGGCTCGGCTATATCGGCCAGCGCCATCTGGACAGCGTGGCCGGGATCGCCGACGCCGGGGAAGGACCCCTGCCGGAGACGATCACCGGCAAGGAACTGGCCGCGTCCGCGCAGTCGTGGGCGAGCTGGTTCAACCCGGCCGGCGCCTTCACGCCCGACGGCCGGATCGTGGTGATCCGGGACGACTACGACCTTCCGCAGGAGATCGCGATCGTCGGTACGGGCGCCGACCAGGTGCTGGCCTCCCTGGCCCACGCCGGCACCGACTACATCCGATCGGTCGCGGGCTCGGCGGCGAACGTCAGCTGGGACGCACCCGACGGGACACCGATCGAGGGAGTCCTGTGCACGCCGGCCGGAGCCGGCCCGTTCCCGCTCGTCCTGAACGTGCACGGCGGGCCCATCGGGGCCTACCAGTCCAGCTGGATGATGCGTGACTACTCGGTACCGCTGCTGGTCTCCCGCGGCTATGCCGTCCTGCTCCCGAACCCGCGCGGTAGCTCCGGGCGCGGTCAGGAGTTCGCCGCCGCGGTCGTCGGCGACATGGGCGGCGCGGATACCTACGACTACCTGTCCGGGATCGACGCCATGGTCGAGCGCGGGATCGCTGACCCGGCGCGGATCGGCACGATGGGCGTCAGCTACGGCGGGTTCATGTCGGCCTGGCTGGTGACCCAGGACCAGAGGTTCTCCGCGGCCGTCGCCGGCTCGCCCGTCACTGAGTGGTACAGCTTCACGTTCACGACCAACATCTCCCGCTGGGGACTGTGGTTCCTGGACAACGCCGATCCCGAGGAGATCGGCAACCAGGTGCACACCCGCAGTCCGGTCATGCACGCGAGCCAGGCCAGGACGCCGACCCTGCTCACCGCGGGCGCGAAGGACCGGTGCACGCCGGCCGGCCAGGCCAGGGAGTTCTACCAGGCACTGACCGGTCATGGCGTCGACTCCGAACTGGTGATCTACCCCGGCGAAGGACACGGCGTCAGCCGGTTCCCGGCCGTCACTGATTACCTGACCCGCCTCGTGACCTGGTTCGAGCGATACATGCCGGCCTGATCGCACCGCTGCGCGGCCGAGCCGCGAGACGCCCGCGTACATTCTCGTTAAACTCGACCCAAACCGCTCTTGCTGGAGGGTCACGATGCTGCTGGTTCGCCCCCACACCCGCCGCGTCGTCGCCACGCTGATCAGCGCTGCTGCGCTGTCGATCGGCTGGACCGCCGGGATCAACCCGGCGAGCGCCGTCGCGCATCCGGCGTTCGATCCCAGCAGCTGCGTCACCACGCCGAGCGCTGTCGTCCCCGGCGTCCAGATCGCCGACCCGGCCTGCGAGTTCAACGGCTCGGCCTACACCGGCCCGTTCGGACCCAGCACCAGCGCGGGCGGCCAGCCGTCCCAGGTGTGGACCGGCATCGCCAGCGACGGAGCCGCCTACCGGATCGAGGTCCCGCCGCAGTGGAACGGCACGCTCGTCATGTTCGCCCACGGCTTCCGCGGCAATGGCAATGTGGTGTGGGTCGACGAGCCTCAGCTGCGCCAGTACTTCGTCGACCACGGGTACGCGTGGGCGGCGTCGAGTTACGCCTTGAACGGCTATGACCCAGGCGACGGCGTAGCCGACACTCACGACCTGCTCGAAGCATTCCCGTCCGTCACCGGGCTGCACCCGAAGCAGGCGATCATGACCGGGCTGTCGATGGGCGGCGAGATAACCACGGCCGAAATCGAGGCGTACAAGGGCGACTTCGCCGGCGCCATGCCTTACTGCGGCGTGCTGGCCGGCAATGACCTGTTCGACTACTACCTGGGCGCCAACGTCACCGCGGCCGCGCTGACCGGCACCACGATTACCTACCCGACGACGCTAGCCGCCGGCACCGCTTACGCACCCGCCTACCAGGCCGCTGTCCAGTCCGAGCTGCCGGCCCTGGGGATCACGCCCGATCCCGCGACCGGCGGGCAGACCTTCACGACCAACCTGACCAAGACGGGGACCTTGTGGGCGGATACCGTCGAGCAGCTGTCCGGCGGCACCCGGCCCGGCTTCCAGAGCGCCATCGACTACTGGAACTCCTTCGGGTTCGCCCCGCTGACCAAGATCCCGTTCCTGTTCGGCCTGTACCCCGGGCTCAACGGCGGGACCCTCGGGTTCGCGAACGGCAGTGTGGCAGGCAACGAGGGCACTTTCTACACCTTCAGCGACCAGCCGTGGCGCATGATCCGTCAGGAGATCGCGCTCAACCACGCCGTGCTCCGGGTTCCGGTCACCGCTACGTCCTCCGCTGACGCCTTGACGCCGGCCGAGCTGCCGGCGATCAACGGAGACCCCGGTATCCCGGTGCTGTCGATCCACGGAATCGGGGACCTGTTCGTTCCCTTCTCCATGGACCAGCGCTACGACCGGATGATGATTGCGCACGGCGAGGGCCGGCTCTTCGTGGACCGGGCCATCCGCGAGGTCACTCACTGCGGTTACACGACGAACGAGCTGTCGGCCGGCTTCTCCGCCCTCGTGTCCTGGATCAACACGGGCCAGCGGCCAGCAGGTGACGACATCCTCGATCCCAGAGCAGTTGCGTCGCCGTTCTTCGGCTGCCGGTTCACCGATCCCACTCCCGGCGACCACCCGGAGTTCCAGGGCCTGCCCTGCCCGCCGGGCCACCGCTGATCGCATCGCGGCCGTGCGGTAGCCGGGTCGTTATCATGGAGGCTGTGAACGCGATCGCGGCGCCGCTCCGCGCCCTGCCGCTGCCCGCGCGCTGGGCGATCACCGGCGCGGCCGTCGCAGGCGTGCTGGGTGCGATCGCCGGGCTGGTCATCGGCCTCCACGTCTATGCGCCGACGGCTGCGTTCGCGGTCGTGGAGCTTGGTCTTCCTGCGGCTATAACGGGCGGAATCCTCGGACTCGCCGCCGGCGTGGTCGTTACTGCTGGCCGCCGCATTAAGGGAAACGACGGGTACGGGTGACGATCGAACCGGGCGACAACGGCCGGTCCTTCACCCTGAACCCATCCACGATGCGCGACACGGGCATCGCTGTCGGCTCTCGGGGTCATTCGAAGCCGGAGGTGTCGCCGGCGCCACGGCGGACGATCTCGGCTTTCGGCTGGGAATAGTCGATCACCGTTGTCGGCTCGGTGCCGCAATCGCCCGAGTCGATCACCGCGTCCACGACGTGCTCCAGCTGCTCGGAAATCACCCAGCCATCCGTCATGGGCTCATCCTCGCCGGGCAGCAGCAGCGTGCTCGAGACCAGCGGCTCGCCGAGCTCGGCGAGCAGCGCCTGGGCAACCACGTGATGCGGGATCCGCACGCCGACCGTCTTCTTTCTCGGGTGCTGCAGTCTGCGCGGCACCTCCTTCGTCGCGGGCAGGATGAACGTATAGCTGCCGGGGGTCGCCGCCTTGATCGCCCTGAACACCGATTTGGCAACGTACACGAACTGGCCTAGCTGAGAGAAGTCCTGGCACACGAGCGTGAGGTGGTGCCGGTCATCGAGCTGGCGGATCGACCGGATCCTGGCCATGCCGTCGGCGTTGCCGAGCTGGCACCCGAGCGCATAGCAGGAGTCCGTCGGGTAGGCGATCACGCCGCCTGCGCGCACGATGTCGGCGACCTGGATGATCGCGCGCGGCTGCGGGTTGGCCGGATGGATGTCGAAGTACCTGGCCATGCGACGAGCTTAAGGGCATTGCCCGCTGGCGCCATCACCGGCGGCCCGCACGGCCGGCCCAGCGGGTCGTCGGGCAAGGTGGTGCCCGTACGTTTTTGGCTATTCGGGCAACGCCGGCCACCGCGATCGCGCAAGGTAGTGCTCATAGCGCCCCGCGTGCGAAGCGAAATGCCACAGTACTTGCCGTTGCCATGATCCCGCACGGCGGCCGCACGCCATTGGCCGCAGGACCTATCGGTCAGTTAACGGGCGATCGCTCGGCGCGAGTCTGCGCCAGACGGAAAGTCCCTTCGTGTCACGATCCGCCCAGCACCGCATGACAACCCGGCGCGTACCCGCCCTATCTGGTGGCGCCCGGCACAGAAGGCCTTCGGCGGTAGCCGCCGTGCTGCAGAACACTCCGGGTCAGATGGCCGTCATGGCGGCGGGGGCGGTGGCTGTCGGCGCCGCCGTGACGCCAGCGGCGGTCAGCTGGCTCGGTCAGGCAGGTCAGCCAGGCACGGCGGCAGCGCCTGCTGCGGCCGTCCGCCCGCCCAGCGTGAACAACGGGCACACCGCCGTCGCCCGGGCAGCCGCTGGCAGTACCTACCAGCTAGGCCGTTACATCTCCGCGGTCAGGCGGCAAGCCCAGCGCGCTGCGGTCGAGCGCGCGACGCGGCGCCACCGGCGCAGGAGTCACGCAACCGTCACGGTCAGCTACGAGGATCCGTTCCGCGGCCTCAGCGGCCTGATTCCCCAGCGAGTCGATATGGGCGTCGATTTCGCCGGGTCGGGGCCGGTCTACGCCATCGGCGACGGCGTCGTCACCGCGGCGACGGGTGCCAGCGGAGGCTGGCCGGGTGGCGGCTGGATCACGTACCAGATCACGGACGGCCCGGCCGCTGGTGACGTGGTCTACGTGGCCGAGAACGTCAGGCCGACGGTGACGACCGGGGAGAAGGTGACGGCGTCGACCGTTATCGGCACCATGCCGGCCGGCGGATTCGGGATCGAGACTGGCTGGGCCATGCCCGACAGCGCCTCGGCCGAGTCGCAGCTAGCCGAGGCCGGCGGCATCAGCGGCGGCGGCCCGTTCCCCACGCTGGTGGGTCTCAACTTCGACGAGCTGCTCCAGGCGGTCGGCGTGCCCGCCGCACCCAACTTCGCCCCGAACGGCTACGGGACGCTGCCATCGCGGTACCCGGCCGACTGGGCGGCCGCGCTTGGACGCTAGACCCTCAGGTACTTGAACCCTTCGCGCACGATGCGAGCACCGAGCGCGCCAGCGGCTCCCGTAACCACCCCTTTGGTCATCGTCGTCCCATGCTCGGCTCCGAAGTCCTTGGCCTTTCGCAGAATGGGGCCCGCAGCCGAGCCGAAGCCGTCGCTGAACGCACCGTTGTCAGTCGAGGCGTCAAAGGCACCCTTGGCGAATCCGGCGGCAATCGCCACTGGCGAGACAGCAACCATGCTGACGTTGGCCCAGAACTCGTTGGTATTCTCCACTCGCTATTTCCTCTCCCATGAGACCTCGACGAGACGGCCACGCACGGGCCGTCGGCTGTATCGTCGCGATGCGGCCGGGGGTCGGGTCGTCAGGACCAAGGATAAGCCGGGCGTAGCCGGTCCAGCTACTAGCCCGGCACGGAGCTTCTGCTGCCGCGCCCGCTCAGGTCAGGCAGCTATTCATCCGGTCGAACATCTTGGCTGCCCGCCTGAGCGTGCCCGCGCTCAGCATCGGCAGCAGCGCCTGCTGTTCGCGCAGGAAATAGGTCGCGGGCCGATAACGGCTGAGCGTGCCGGACGCGACGTCATTCTCCTTGAGGTACTGCTCAACTCGGGATGTGATGCGCGGAACACGCGATTTGAGGTCCGCGGGCTTGATCGCCCCCGAGGGCAGTTCCTTGGCATAGGCGCCTGATACGAGAGCGCAGTAGAAGGACGAGTCGAACAGGTCCTCGATACCAGCCTCCTTGCTGACGGCGAACTCGCTGACTCGGATCAGGGATTTCGTGCCGAGCCGCTCGCTGTCCAGCATCGCGCCGATCCGCTGCCGATCGCGGGGACTGTCATCAGTCAGCATCGCGACGTTCACGCTGGTCAGGTCGTGCAGGCTCATGAACGCGGACATCTTGTCGGCACCGCCGACCGGCGTGATGAGCCATCGCGGATCAAGCGCGCTGAGACCGGCGTCCCGGCACGCTTGGCTGAGGAGTTCCAGGTACAGCAAATCTGACGGGCGCTCGACGAGCAGGCAGTGCTGGCCTGTGACGAGGCTCTGCGCCAGCTCGTAGCCAAGTGCGGCCTGCAGAGGGAAGGCGGTCTCGCTGTCCGCCTGATAGGCGTCCGAGCTGACGGTCGTGCCGCGCTGATCGAGATCTTGAACCGTCCGCACCCGGTCGATGCGCTTCGGGTCGATCATCGACGGCGAGTGGGTCGTGTAAATGACCTGGTTGGTCGGGGCAAGTCGTTGCTCGATGAAGGCGAGCACGTCACGCTGGCCGGTTGAATGCAGGTTAATGCCCGGCTCATCGAGCAGGAGGATCGTGCTTCGCTGCGGATCCTCGGCGATGTTGCTGAAGTACGCGTAGAACGAGAAGAACCAGACGAAACCGCGGGAGCGCTCGTCGAATGGCACCGTGACAGCGTGCTTCGGGTTGTAGATGCGCAGGTTCATGACAGGGCCGCGATCCAGCGGCGGCGCGTCGGCCTGGTTGCCAGCCGACATCTGGATCATGACACGCAGACCCGGGTTCTGGCGCCAGTAGGTGAAGGCGTCCTCGGTAATGCCGTTGGCAACGCCTTCGAGCTCGCGAGTGAGCGCCTCGAAATCCAACACATCGAAGTCGCCGAGATCGGCGTTCACCGTCCGCAGGAGGGACAGGAACGTACGGTCGGCCTCGTCCGCTATACCGGCTGTTTCCTTGGCCTTGAGGTCGGGCAGCGAAACACGGCCCCGCATGGTGCTGTACTCCGAGAAGTAGAAGAACCTGGGCAGCCAGTGGTCCAGATAGCTATCCACCAGATAGACAGCCAGCGACGGCAAGCGCCAGGACTCCAACCTGGCAATCAGGTCAATGACCGACGAGTGGGGCTGGCCGACGGCCTTGAGCGCGTCGAGAAGCCCGACGATCGTGCTCGCCGCCGCGACTGCCTGCTGATCGGCATCGGCCAGCTCGACCGCGGCCAGCAGATGCGCGACAACCTTGTCTTCCGCGCAATCCGCCTTATAGCTCCGGATGCCGGCGTACCCCATGACGACGGTGACTTCGCGGCTGCTGAGGATGCCGTCCCCGAGATCCTTCTCAATGAGTTCGCATTCGCCGTCGGTGAGCTCGAATACGGCCGTCACCACATTGGCCGGCGATGCGTCCCGCACCTTCCGGTAGGCCGAGTACCGCCTGCTCGGGAAGTCCATCACCTCGTCGAAGGCCGTCTTGCCCTTGATGGGGTTCAGCGGATTCAGCAGGTGGAGGGCATGCAGAAAGGCAGTCTTGCCGGACTCGTTCTTGCCGACCAGGCACGTGACGTCCCCGATGGGCACGACACCGGTGTCCTCGATGCTCCGGTAGTTCTGGATGCGAACTGACTTCAGCTCCACGGATATGTACCTCCTCCCGCCGCACTCTACCCACCGCGATGACCTGCTAAGGAATGATCATCCGGCACATGTACCGCCCGGCCCGGGCAGCCGGGGGATCTAAGCCGACGATGATTGTCTACAATCCTGTGAACGATCTGGCGCGAAGGAGCGTTCCGCATGACCCACTCCCCGAGCCGCCCGGCCCACCAGGCCAGCCCAGCGCGCGTTGGTCCGCCGTTCCGGGCCGACCACGTCGGGAGCCTGCTCCGGCCGCCCGAGCTGCTGCGGGCCAGGGACGACTTCGCCGCCGGCCGGATCGGCGCCGACGTCCTGCGCGCGATCGAGGACACGGCCATCCGCGAGGTCGTGCGCAGGCAGGCCGAGGTCGGGCTGCGCTCGGCGACGGACGGCGAGCTGCGCCGCGAGTCCTGGCACATGGACTTCATCTACCAGCTCGGCGGCGTCCAGAAAGTGCAGGACGACACGATCAGGGTGGCCTTCCACAACGAGCAGAAGACTTACGAATGGGCGCCGCCATCCGCGCATATCGTCGCCCCGGTGTCGCTCCCGCGCACCATCTTCGGCGACGCGTTCTCGTTCCTGGCCGCCGCGGCGACCGGCGCGGTGCCGAAGCTGACCATCCCGTCGCTCAGCATGGTGCACTACCGCGGCGGTCGGTCGGCGATCGATGAGTCGGTCTACCCCGACCTGGAGCAGTTCTGGGCCGACCTGGCCGCGGCCTACGCCCAGGAGGTCAGACAGCTGTACGACCTCGGCTGCCGCTACCTCCAGTTCGACGACACCAGCCTGGCTTACATGAACGACCCGGCCCAGCGCCAGCACGTGGCCGACATCGGCGGTGATCCCGAGCACCAGCACGAGCATTACATCGCGAACATCAACCGGGCGCTGGCCGGCCGTCCGGCCGACCTGGCGGTGACCACCCACATGTGCCGGGGGAACAACCAGAGCATGTGGGCCGCCGAGGGCAGCTACGACTTCGTCGCCGAGGCGCTGTTCGGCACCCTCGACGTCGACGGCTTCTTCTGCGAGTGGGACGACGAGCGCTCCGGCGGCTTCGAGCCGCTTCGCTACGTGCCGAAGGGCAAGCGGGTGGTGCTCGGGCTGGTCACGACCAAGCGCGGCGAGCTGGAGAGCAAGGACGACCTGAAGCGGCGGATCGACGAGGCCGCCAGGTTCGTCGACGGCGACCAGCTCTGCCTGTCCCCGCAGTGCGGCTTCTCCTCCACGAAGGAGGGCAACGACCTGACGCCCGAGCAGCAGTGGGCCAAGCTCGCCCTGATCGTCGAGACCGCGCAGGAGGTCTGGGCCACATGGTGACCGACGCGGACGACGGCCAGATCAGCAGCGAGGCCATGCTAGTCGTGAGCGCGCACGCGGGCGACTTCGTCTGGCGGGCCGGCGGGGCGATCGCGCTCGCCTCGTCCCGCGGCGCTGCGGTGACCGTGCTCTGCCTCAGCTTCGGCGAGCGCGGGGAGTCGGCGCGAGCCTGGCGCGAGGGCAGGAAGCTGGACGAGATCAAGGCCATCAGGCGCGAGGAGGCGACGAAGGCGGCCGGGGTGCTCGGGGCCGCGGTCGAGTTCCTGGACGCGGGCGACTACCCGCTCCGCGAGTCCGACGAGCTCATCGACGCGATCGCGGGCTGCTACCGCCGGCTCGAGCCGGCCGTCGTCCTCACCCACGCGCTGGCCGATCCCTACAACTTCGACCACCCGGCGGCCGCCCGGATGGCGCTGCAGGCACGAGTGCTCGCGCAGGCCGCCGGCTACGACGCGCCGGGCGAGCCGCTCGGCGCCCCGCCCGTGTTCCTGTTCGAGCCGCACCAGCCCGAGCAGTGCGACTTCAAGCCGCAGGTACTGCTCGACATCACCGAGGTTTTCGACGTCAAGCGCCGCGCCATGGAGTGCCTGCCCGCGCAGCAGCACATGTGGGACTACTACACCGAGCTGGCCCGGCGCCGCGGCGTCCAGCTGCGGCGCAACGCCGGGCCGAACCTCGGCCTGGCCCACGCCACCATGGCCGAGGCCTACATGCGCCTGTACCCGCAGGTGACGACGGTGCTGCGATGAGGAACGTGGTGGTCACCGGCTGCCCGCGCGCCGACCTGGACGAGGTCGCCAGGCTGGCGGCGTTCGGCGTGGCTACTGTGCACGAGGCCATCGGGCGCACCGGCTATCTCGGCCCGGCGCTGCGCCCGGTCCACCTGGGCGCCCGGATCGCCGGCCCGGCGGTGACGGTGATCTGCTGGCCGGGCGACAACCTCATGATCCACGCGGCGGTCGAGCAGTGCCGTGACGGCGACATCCTGGTCGTGACCACGACCTCGCCGTCGGCCGACGGCTCGTTCGGCGAGCTGCTCGCCACGTCCCTGCAGCACCGGGGCGTGCGCGGACTGGTGACCACGGGCGGCGTGCGCGACGTCGCTGAACTGCACGAGCTGGGGTTCCCCGTCTTCTGCGCGGCGGTCTCGGCGCAGGGAACGGTCAAGGCCACGGCGGGCGCCGTGAATGTCCCGGTTGCCATCAACGGCCAGCGGATAGCTCCCGGCGACGCGATCGTCGCCGACGATGACGGCGTGGTGGTCGTGCCGAGGACCGCGGTCCCATCGGCGGTGGCAGCGGCCAGGGCAAGGACACAGAAGGAGAACGAAACCCGCGCCGCGTTCCGCCGGGGCGAGCTCGGTCTTGATCGCTACGGGCTCCGGGCCGAGTTGTCCCGGCTCGGCGTGGAGTACCTGGACTACGACTCCTACCAGGAACTGCCGTGACCGCCGCCGGCGGCATCCGGTGCATGCTGATGCGCGGCGGCACGTCGAAGGGGCTGTTCTTCCTCGCCGGCGACCTGCCCGGCCTGGCCGCGGAACGAGATGCGCTGCTGCTCGCGATCATGGGCAGCGGGAACCCGATCCAGGTCGACGGCGTGGGCGGCGCTCATCCGCTGGCCTCCAAGGTCGCCGTGGTGTCGCGGTCGGCCAGCGACGATGCCGACATCGACTACCTGTTCCTCCAGCTCGGGGTCGAGGAGGCCACGATCACGGACCGGCAGAACTGCGGGAACATCCTGGCCGGCGTCGGCCCGTTCGCCGCCGAGCGCGGCCTCGTCGCCGCCGGGGACGAGTCGACGACCACGCGCATCCGGATGGTGAACTCCGGCACCGTGGTCACCGCGACGTTCGCCACCCGCCGCGGCGTCCCGGTCTACGAGGGCGCGACCGCGATCGCCGGGGTCCCCGGAACCGCAGCGCCGGTCCTGCTGCGCTTCGCCGACACGGCCGGCTCGGCGACCGGCCGCCTGCTGCCCACCGGAAGCGTGCGGGACCTGATCGACGGCCTGGAGGTGACCTGCGTCGACAACGGCATGCCGGTCGTCGTGGCCCGCGCGGCCGACCTGGGGATCAGCGGATCCGAGTCGCCCGACGTCCTGGCCGGCGATGACGAGCTCGCCGCCCGGGTCCAGTCGCTGCGGATCGCGGCCGGGAAGCTGATGGGCCTCGGTGACGTCAGCGGCCTGTCGGTGCCGAAGACGACCCTGGTCAGCGCGCCACGCGACGGCGGGACGATCGGCACGAGGACGTTCATCCCGGTCCGGCCGCACACCGCGATCGGCGTGCTCGGCGCGGTCAGCGTGGCCACGGCGCTGCTGCTGCCAGGCGGCGTCGGCGCCGATCTCGCCAGCTTCGGCAGGCCGGGCCATCGCATCGACGTTGAGCACCCGACCGGGCACCTGATCGTCGACGTCGAGCTCGACACCTCCGCCGAGCCGCCCGTCGTCCTCAGCGCGGGCGTCGTCCGCACCGCCCGCAGGCTCTTCGACGGATTCGCCTACCCAGGACCTCGCCCCGCCCGCCGCCTGCCGCCCGCCGGCCGAACCGCCGATCAGCGCCCGATTGGACCCGCCGATGCCGCTCCTTCATGACGTCGCCCACCTCGGTCACGCCGAGCTGCTCACGCCCGAGCCCGAGCGGAGCCTGTGGTTCTTCACCCAGGTCCTCGGCCTGACCGAGAACGGCGCCCGCGGCGACTCGGTCTACCTGCGCACCTGGGACGACTATGAGCACCACAGCCTGAAGCTGACCGCGTCGGAATCGTCCGGCATCCGCCGCACCGGCCTGCGCGCGGCCAGCGAGGCCGCCCTGCACCGGCGCGTCGCCGCGATCGAGGCGGCCGGCCTGGGCCTCGGCTGGCAGGACGGCGACCTCGGCATCGGGCCCACCTACCTGTTCCGCGACCCCGACGGGCACGAGTTCGAGCTGTACTACGAGACGCAGTGGTACCAGCCGACCGGTGAGCTGAGGCCGGCGCTGAAGAACCAGGCCCAGGCGTACCCCGGCCGGGGCGTCGGCGTCCGGCGCCTCGACCACGTGAACTTCCTGGCCGCGCGATCCGAGCTCAACGGAAGGTTCGTCTGCGACGCGCTGGGCGCCCGGGTCACCGAGCAGATCGTCCTCGATGACGGGACGGCGTCGGCGCAGTGGCTGCATTTCGCGCAGAAGTCCTACGACCTGGTCTATACCGACGACTGGACGAAGTCCTCCGGGCGCCTGCATCACCTCGCGTTTGCCACCGACACCAGGGAGGACATCCTGCGGGCCGCGGACATCTGCCTCGACAAGGGCGTGTTCATCGAGACCGGCCCGCATAAGCACGCCATCCAGCAGACGTTCTTCCTGTACGTCTACGAGCCCGGCGGCAACCGGATCGAGCTTTGCAACCCGTGCGCCCGGCTGATCTTCGCTCCCGACTGGGCGCCGGTCAGCTGGACGCAGAAGGAGCGGGCCAAGGGCCAGGCCTGGGGCCTGGGAACGATCGGCTCGTTCCACACGCACGGAACGCCGCCCGTCGGATGAGCACCGCGCGCGGGCCGGCCGTCGTGGTGGCCGTTCTCGGACTGGGCGAGGCCGGGTCCCGGATCGCGGCCGACCTCGCCACCGCCGGCACGGTGGTCAGGGGATTCGACCCGGAGGTCCCGGCCGGTTCCGTGGCGGCGCGGATCACCGCGTGCTCCGGCGACGCCGACGCCTGCCGCGGCGCGTCCCTCGTGCTCTCGCTGACCTGCGCGCACGAGGCGGAGGACGCGCTGGCGTCGGCGCTCCCCGGTATCGGCGGCTCAGCGATCTACGCGGACCTGAACACGGCCTCGTCTCAGCTCAAGGCCCGGCTCGCGGAGCGGGCCGCCGGGGCGGGCATCGCGTTCGCCGACGTGGCGCTGATGTCGCCGGTGCCGGGCCACGGGCTCGGCACGCCGATGCTCGCATGCGGGCCGGCCGCTGATCGGTTCGCCCGGATCGTCGGCTCGCTGGGCGGCACCGTCGAGGTGCTGCCCGGACCGCCCGGCACTGCCGCTGCCCGCAAGCTGGTCCGGAGCGTCTTCTACAAGGGACTGGCGGCCGCCGTCACCGAGGCGATCCGGGCGGCTCGCGCCGCCGGCTGCGAGGACTGGCTCCGCGAGAACATCTCCCGTGAGCTGTCGAACGCGTCCGCGGCGACCGTCGACCGCCTGGAGGAGGGCAGCGTGCGGCACGCCAGGCGGCGAGCCGACGAGATGAACGCGGCTGCCGAACTGCTGGCCGATCTCGGGATCCCGCCCCGGGTGGCCACCGCCAGCGCCCAGTGGCTGGAGCAGCTCGTGGCGGAACAAGCGGGTCCAGCCGGGCACTAGCCGGGCCTCACCGGCCGATGTGCGTGTTTGTGATCGAGGTGAACTGGCAGATCAGCGCGGCGGTGAGAAAGACGAGCCCGAGCGCGACCTCGTTGAAGCGGCGCAGTTCGCGGCCGCTGGCGGCGAAGGCGAACATGACCAGCGCGGCGAGGGTCAGCAGCAGGGCGAGGACGTCCATGCGGTCTCCGGAGGTCAGCCCCACAGGTCGGGGCGGTAGCGAGCGGTGGTCTCCAGCTCCAGGAGGAAGGCGGCGGCCTGCTCCCGCGGCAGCGCGCCGTGTTCCGCGACGACCTCGGTGAAAGCCTCGCGAACGGCAGCGCGCATCGGCTGCGAGCCGCAGACGTAGACGTAGCCGTCGGCGGCCAGCAGCCGCCAGACGAGTGCGCCCTGCTCCCGGATCCGGTCCTGAACATAGTCCCGGCGACCCGGCACGTCGCGCGATGCCGCGACATGGACGTGGTCGAGCAATCCGCTGGCGGTGAACTGCTCGATCTCGTCGCGGTAGATGTAGTCGAGGCTGGCCGAGCGGATGCCGTTGAACAGCGCCGCCTCGCCCAGCGGGCCACCCGCCTGCCTGGTGGCCAGCCGTTCGGCCAGGAAGGCCCGCATCGGGGCGAACCCGGTCCCGGCCGAGACGAAGATCATCGGCTTCGTGCGGTCTTCCTGCAGGTGGAACCCGTCCGCACTGTCATGGAAGACATTCACCCGGTCACCCGCCCGCAGCGCGTGCAGGTAGCGCGGCGCCATCTCGCTGAAATCGCGGCCGGGCAGGCCAGGGACGGGCTTTCGCTCCAGGCCGACGGTGAGGTGCGCGACGCCGTCGCCGTGGATGCGCGGGCTCGAGCTGGTCGAGTAGTAGCGCGGCCGCAGCGGCTGTGCCACCTGCAGGAACTCGAAGATATTGAGGCGGCCGGACGGGAATTCACCGAGCAGGCGGAACACGTCGTACCCGCCGGCGTCGATCGCCGCGCGGAGCGGCGAGCCGGGGCCGCCCGGGGTCCGCAGGACGTCCCTGATCTCGGTCAGCCTCGCCCACTCGGCCGGGTCGGCGACCTTCTCCAGGAGCAGGTCGAGCAGCGGCACGGCCAGGCCGGAGATGTCGACCAGGTTCGTGAGGACGTTGCGGACCTGCAGGACAGCGCCCTTCGGCACGACGCGGACGGTCATCGTGGCAGGCACCATGAAGAGGCTGTCCAGCCCGGCGCCGAGCCGCCGGGCAAGCCGCTCGACCCGCTCCTCGTCGTTCTTCGGGCAGACGCCGAGATGATCCCCGGCCCGGTAGGTGGCGCCGGGCGGCAGGCTGAGCTCCAGGTGCCGGGTCTGCTTCGGCGAGCCGGCGGGCAGCAGTTCCCGGCTGGCGAGGACGCGGGCCTCGACCGTGACCAGCCCGGCGGGGTTCGTCAGGATGGTCGGGGCGAGGAACGTCCGCGGCTGGGTGCGGCCCTGGTCGGACGGCCCGGGCCCGCTGCGGGCCGAGGTCGCCCATTTCCGGGACCCGGCCGACATCACGCGCATGATCGACGAGACGCCGGTGGCCCGGGTGGCCGGCTGCGGTGCGACGTCGACGTCGCCGCTGCCCAGCGAGCGGCGCATGGCGGCGTTCGAGTCGGAACTCGTCAGCGCGCCCGCCGCCTCCTGCTCGGCGGCATCACGGGCCGCCGCGGCCCGGCTCGGCCGCGCGCCGGCCAGCTCGAGGAGTACCGGCCAGATGCGGCTGTTCCAGTCCGCGTGCCAGGCTCTCCCACGCGGGCGAGCCGACGTCGCCGTAGCCGAAGTCGGCGAGCGGAGTCGCGCCGAGCTCCGACAGCTTCTGGTGCACGTACCGGGGAAAGGCGAGGAACGCGTTCCACTGGGTGTTGCCGAGCCCCCACACCACGAACCGGCAATTCTGCCACGTCTGCGTAGCCGGTCCCGTGTGCTCCAGCCAGGACTTGAACGCGGCCGCGTTCGCTGGCGGGTTCGACGTGTAGGTGGACGTCATCACGACGAGCAGCCAGGGCTGCGGGCGCGCCGGCGACTGCGCGAGCTCGTTCAGGGTGACCACGTCGCTGGTGAAGCCGTGGAAGTGGCTGCGCTCGGCGAACCGGTCGGCCAGGTCCTTGTTGGCGCCGAAGTTGCTGCCGTACGCGATCACGAGGTGGCGGTAGCCGCTCGTCTCGGGGATCTCGGTCGGTTCCCCCCACAGGTGCGCGCTACCGGGCGCCGCCGCCAGGGCGGGCGCCTGAGCGGATGCCGGAGCCTTCGCCGGCGCCGGGCCGGCGGCTAGCCCGGCCGGCCGGCCGAGCGGCGCGACCGGCTGGCGGGCCCCTCGGTCCCGGTCCCGCGGCAGGCGGATGACCGGGACCGAGGCTGGCTTGGTCGTCACGATCGCGTTCTTGCGCACCGTGGCGCCGGGCGCGATCCGCAGCCGGTAGTTCTTGTAGATCTCGAACAGGACGACGCGGAGCATCATGAACGTGACCTCCTGCGCCATGCACTGCCGTCTGCCGACCGAGAACGGGATGAACGCGTGCCGCGGCCGGTCGACGACCTTCTCGATCGCGAACTGGTCGGGATCGAACCGGTCAGGATCGGATCCCCAGTAACGCGGGTCCCGCTGCGCGGCGAGCGTCCCGACGAAGATGATGTCGCCCTTCCTGATCCGATAGCGCCCGAGTGTTCCGTCCCTCAGGCTGCGCCGGATCGTGACTGGCTGCGGCGGGTAGATCCGCAGCGTCTCCTTGATCACCTGCGTCGTGTAGGTCAGCGCGAACAGGTCGTCATACTGCAGGTCGTAGTCGGGATCGCCGCCGGTGATGCCGTCGATCTCCGCGATCAGCTTGTCCTCGACGTCGGGATGCGTGGCGAGGACGTAGGCCAGCCAGCCTCCGGTGATGGACGGCCCGTTGAATCCGTTCGACAGGTGCATCAGGACCTGGTCCCGCACCGTCTTGGCGTCGAGGAACTCGCCCGTCACCGGGTCCGGCGTGCTCACCAGGCGGGTAAGCAGATCCGTCTGCTGGCCCACCGGGCAGGTGTGCATCCGGGCGCGCACGAGCGCATCGGCCGTGGCGAACAGTTCCTTGTTGTGACGTCGGTAGCGCTTCCGGCGCGCCCGTTTCGCCCGCCCGGCGAGCAGCGTGAAGTCCGGGCGAGGCTCGGCGACGCGCAGGATGCTCTCCTTCGTGCTCTCCGGAACGGCGGCGGCGAAAAGGTGCGGCTCGCTGGTCCCGTCGAGCAGGCCGAAGTCATAGCTGCACGCGCCGCGGCCGGAGACCTCGAGCGTGTAACGCTCCATCCAGGAGCGCGCGTCGACCGGCTCGGTGTCGGGCAGCGCGGACCAGGCGACCACGAGCTTGTGCGCCTGTTCCTTCATCAGCGGGAACTGCGTCCGCTGATTGAGCGGCGCGTACCACGGCAGCATCACGCGGCGGACCTGCTCGGTGTGCTCGCCGTCGCCGATGACGGAGATGCCGCCGCCGCGGGAGTTGGCCAGCTGGTCGAAGAAGTTGATCTCCTCTACCCGCTTGCCGAACTGCTCCTCGTTCGCTGCTACCTCGTCGAGCAGCTCAGGATCGGAGACGACGACGATCCGCCACTTCTTGGTCGGTATTCCGACCGCGTAGATATGGCCGAACTGGCGGTAGTAGTCAAGCTGCGTGTCGTTGTCGTTCAGGAGATCGAAATTCGCGAACCGCTCCCCCTTCGGCACCAGCCAGCGCACGGCGTACTGGATCTCCAGCGCACCGTCGCTTTCGCCGCCGCCGTCGACGTCAGCGTCGACGTCGACATCGCTGTCTGCCTGGCCTGGGCCGGTCTCGCTGACTGTGCAGCTCAGGAGAATCCCGTCGACCGGGTTGCCGATCCGGACCAGGCAGGTCCGGCGGACCTCGACCCGGTCGACCCGGCGGCCTTCGATATACAGGCCGTTAGTGCTGCCGCTGTCGGCCAGTACCCACAGGCTGCCTTCCAGCCGGAGCACGGCGTGCTGCCGGGATACGCGGGAATCATTGATCACCACGTCGCAGTCCGGTCCGCGGCCGATCGTGTACTCCCGGCCAGGCTCCAGGACCCGGTCTGTTCCCGGCGTCCGCACCTCGAGCGAACCGGTAAGGGGTTCACTACTGCCCGTGCCGGGACCGGATCGCATCAGCCCTCCTCGCTCACTGTCAACTGTCTCATTGACGCCACCGCCCGCCCGCACGTTGGAGCCGAACGCAAAATCGTTAGCATCACACAATGACTGAGCAGCCTTTCGTTCCCGCGGACTTCGCGGTACCTGACGGGCTCACGGCCGAGCCGTTCCGGCTGGAGCCGCTCGGGCCGCAGCACAACGCCGCGGACTATGCCGCCTGGACGGCCAGCGCCGACCACATACTCGCGACCCCAGGATTCGCCGGGACAGGCTGGCCGCACGAGATGAGCCTGGCCGACAACCGGCGCGATCTCGAACGCCACGCGCAGGACTTCGCCGAGCGCGGCGGGTTCACCTACACCGTGCTCAGCACGGGCGACGGAGACGTCATCGGCTGCGTGTACATCTATCCGCCACGCGGCGAGAGCCCGGGCGGCGGCGCTGGCGAGCGGAGAGCGCGCGTCAGCTCCTGGGTACGCGCGGACCACGCCGAACTCGACGCCGTGCTGTACCGCGCCGTCCGCGACTGGCTGGAACACGACTGGCCGTTCGACTCGATCGAGTACGCGCCGCGAACCTGACCCGGCCCGCGTCCCGCGTGATGCGGCCGGGCCAGCAAGACCACGAGATAGCAGCGCAGCCTGGCCAGCGGCCGCTATTGCTACCGGTGGCTATAGCATGCAGATGCTCTGTCCTGGCGGACGAGAATGGCGGCGATCATGGGAGACGAGCCATCAGACCCGGTTGATGTCATCCATCTGGATGCCGGTCACACGCCGGTCGGAATCTACCGAGTTATCCGGCGGGTCACAACCCTGAACGTGAAGCAGGCCAGAGCACGGGTCGATGCCGCACCCGGCGCCATCCTCACCGGCGTGGCCAGGGTCCAGGCCGAGGCGATCAAGGTCGAACTCGAGGCACATGGTGCCATCGTGCAGCTGAGACAAGCCGTCTGAGCTGTCCGTCGCAGGTAGGAGAGTCACATGCCACTGTTCGCCAGCAAGCCGGCCGGCGATGCCGCCGCCTGGGAGCCGCAGGCCGCCGACAGCAGGCTGGCCCATACCGCCGGCGCCGATCCGGCGGGCGTCTTCACATCCGACTTGTCCGTCTCGGAGTACGTGCTGCTCGGCGAGGCGGGGTTCGAGCCGCTCGGCTTCGTGGTGGGATCGTCGATCTACCACATCGGGCTGCAGGTCGGCAGATGGTCGCAGAACCAGGAACTGCAGATCCTGACTCAGGCCATGTACAACGCCAGGGAACTGGCCATGGCCAGGATGCGGGGCGAGGCCGATCATCTGGGCGCCGACGGGATCGTCGGCGTACAGCTGCGGATGCAGCAGTACGCGTGGGGCCAGGGCGTCCTGGAGTTCATCGCCACCGGCACGGCGGTGCGCGCACTGGGCAGCGGGGGCGCCGGAACCGCGGGCGCCCACCGAGCTCCGGACGGCCGGGCCTTTACCTCGGATCTGTCGGCCCAGGACTTCTTCCGCCTGCTGGCGGCCGGCGCGGTGCCGGTGGCGTTCGTGCTCGGCGTCTGCGTCTACCACATCGCGCACCAGTCGGCCATGCAGGCGCTGCGCCAGGCGGGCCAGAACCAGGAGATGGTGGTCTTCACTCAGGGCATCTACGAGGCTCGCGAACTCGCGCTGTCGCGGATGCAGGCGGAGGCCGGGCAGGCGGGATCCTCGGGCATCGTCGGGGTGACCGTCGAGGTCAACAATCACGTCTGGGGCGAGCACGCGACCGAGTTCCTCGCCACCGGAACCGCCATCCGGCGGCTCGGCGAGGAGCACCGGCTGCCCGCGACCTCGCCGAAGCCCACCTTCACGCTGGGTCTAGACCGCTAGCCGACCAGATTCTCGTCGCCCACGGCGGCCCGGACGCGCAGCCGTGCCTGGTGCAGCCGGCTCTTGAACGCGGCCTGGCTGACGCCGGCGATATCGGCGGCCTCCTGAGTGGAGAGCCCTTCGACATCGCGGAGCACGATGGCCGTCCGCAAAGCAGCCGGCAGCTCAGCCAGGGCCCGGCCGATGGCCCGGCGCAGTTCGCTGTTCTCGGCCTGCCGCGATGGCTCCTGAGCCGCGGATGCGGGCAGCTGCAGTTGTTCCGCGCCGATGGACACGTCCACCGGACGACGGGACTTGCGCTCGCGCGCGCGACTGGCCTCGTTGACCGCGATCCGGTAGAGCCAGGTGAAGTAGCTGGACTGGCCCCGGAATCCGGTGATGCCCTGCCAGGCACGCAGCATGACGTCCTGCGCGACGTCCTCGGCTTCGCCGCGGTCGCCGAGCAGCCGCAGCAGGAGCATGAACAGGCGATCCGCGTACGCCCCTGACAGCTGCTCGAACGCGTGGACGTCTCCGGCCTGGGCCCGGGCGATCAACGTCGCCTCGGTGGCCTCGGGCACCGGGGGCGGCCGACCGGCCGGGGCCGGCATCACGCGTTCTGGGACGATGGTGCGCCACCGGGACCGGCCAGCCTGACCCGGTCGAAGATCGTGGCCGGCGCGCGGGCGCCCGCCAGGCCATCCAGACCCTGGAGCGCGTGCACGACAGCACGCATCGCGCGCAGGCCGCGCCCGCAGTCGACGCAGTCCCGCGCGTGCCGGTCAAGGCGGCGGCGGGCGCGCGCGGGCAGTTCACCCTCGACGTAGTGCGACAGATGCTGCTGCGACCACTGGTGGTCACCGCCGCGACCGGCCTCGCCCATCAGCTCTCCCCTCGCGGCCCATGAGCGGACTGCCGTTCTCACGGTAGCGGACCGCACCTGAGCCGGGCCGGATCGACGGTCAGCCGCGCTCGGGGCCGGGCTGAGGGGCCCGGCCGTCTTGCTCCTGCGGCGCTGCGGGCTCGAAGGCCAGCGAGCAGGAGTTGATGCAGTACCGCTGCCCGGTGTGGGTGGGCCCGTCATCGAAGACGTGCCCCAGGTGCCCGCCGCAGCGACGGCACACGACCTCGGTCCGCCGCATGAACAGGCTGTTGTCCGCCCGCAGCTCGACGGCCTCGGCGACCGCCGGCTCATCGAAACTCGGCCACCCGGTGCCCGAGTCGAACTTGGCGTCCGAGCTGAACAGCTTGCTGCCGCAGCCCGCGCACCGGTAGAACCCGTCCACGTGGTTGTGGACGTACGCCCCGGTGAACGGCCGCTCTGTATGTGCCTCGCGCAGGACGCTGAACTGCAGCGGGGTCAGTTCCCGGCGCCACTGCTCGTCCGGCATGCCGAACTCGCGAGCGGCGGCTTCCGCGCCGGCCTGGCTCTTACGCATGTGATCGGATCCTTTCTTTCGTCCGTCACCTGGTTAGACCCGCGCCGCGGCAAAACGATTCTTCCGAGTTAGGCTGCAGGGATGAGCGGCGCTCATCCCTGGACGCCAGGCCGGCCCGGAGCCGGGCTGGCAGGTGACGGGTGAAAGAGTATGCCGACTTCCTCGGCCGCCAGGCGCCGTACGACTCGCTCGACCCGGCCGACCTTGAGCAACTGGCACGACGGGTCGAAGTCGAGTACTTCGGCCGCGGGACCGTGATCGTCGCTGCTGACGCCGAGCCTCTGGATCGCATCTACGTCGTCCGCGTCGGCTCGGTTGAGGTGCTCGACCGAGGTCGCATCGTCGACCTGCTCGGGCCCGGCGACACATTCGGGCATGTGTCGCTGCTGACCGGCCTGCCGCCGGCGCTCGCAGTTCGAGCATCGGAGGAGACACTGTGCTACCTCCTGCCGGATCCGAGGCGAATTCTCAGCCATCCGGATCGTCTTCGCTTCACTTCATACGGCACGCTGATCGCGCGCGAGCGACTGGCCGGCGGCAACCCGCTGACTGACCATGCGACCGCGGCAGTCGCCGCGCACGCGCGGCCGGTGGTCTGGTGTGACGCGGGTGACCGGATCGCCGACGTCGCGCAGCGGATGGGGGATGCACGCCAGTCATGCGCCGTGGTGCGAGGCCGGGGCGGGCTGGGGATCGTCACCGATAGTGACTTCAGGCGGCACGTAGCGACCGGTCGGGTGCCAGCCGACGCTCCGGTCGGAGAGATCATGACCATGCCGGTCACGATGGTTGCCGACAGTGCGACGATCGCCGAGGCTTTCCTGCAGATGGTGGAGCATGACGTGCACCACCTGCCGGTGGCGGACAGCCAGGGAAGACCAAGCGGAGTGGTCCGGGTGGTCGACATGGCCTCCGCCGAAGTCCGCGATCCGCTCCTGATCAGGTCGGCCGTGGAGCATGCCGCTGACGTGCCCGCGATCGCCGCCGCGGCGCACCTGCTGCCGTCCACGGCCGTCGCCCTATCCGACGCCGGAGTTCCCGCATTGCGGCTGGCCGCGCTGCTCGCGACCGTACGGGACGCCATCATGCGACGTCTGATCTCTCTAGATGGCGGCATCGAGTCGGCCGGCCCGCAGTGCTCGTGGATGGTCCTCGGCTCGACCGCGAGGTGTGAGCCATTTCCCGGCTCTGACCTCGACACCGCCGTGGCCTGGGCCGACGAGCCTGGACAGCCTGGCCAGTTCGACCGGGTTCAGGCCGCGGCGTCGCAGGTACTTGACGATATGGAGCGTTGCGGCCTGCATCGCTGCCCGCACGACGCCAATGCCGACAACCGGCTGTTCAACCGGTCGGTCACGGAGTGGAAGGCAGCCGCGGGCCGTTGGGTCGGCCAGCCCACTGGCTCGGGAACCGCCTTGCTCGTCTCGCTCATCGCCGACAGCCGCCCGCTGACCGGCACGGCAGTAGGCCGTCCGGTGACTGACGCACTCGCGGCGTCAGCAAGGAGCTTCGACTTCATCGAGGGTGCGCTGCAACTGGCCCTGCATTACCGGCCTCCGACCGGTTTCGTGCGGGATTTCGTCGTCGAGCACACCGGAGAGCATCGGGGTGAGCTCGACCTGAAGCACGGCGGTCTCGTTCCTGTCGCCTCGATCGCACGGTGGGCGGCCATCGTGACGCGCGATGTCAGGGGCTCGACGCTCGAGCGCCTGCGTCGGGGCCAGCAAGCGGGCCTGCTCACAGCGGACGAGTCAAGCAGCCTGACCGGGGCGTTCGAGGAGATCTTCGGGCTGCTGATGACACGGGAGATCGAATCCATCAGGGCAGGCACGCCGTCGAGCCGGTACCTGGCTCCTGGCGACCTCGACTCACTCACCCGTCGGCTTCTGCGCGAGACGTTCAGGGTCATCTCTGCGGTGCAGGCCACGCTGGAGGGAGAGTGGGTATCGAGGGTCAAGTGAGACTCGCCGTCCGCCGGCCGCGCGGGCACGTTGCCCGCGCCTACGCAGCCACGACGGTGCACCTGGATCAGACGTGGCGCTCGGCCTCTTACTGCGCAGTCGATCTGGAGACCACCGGGCTCGACCTCAGACGGGACAGGATCGTCAGCTTCGGCTCGGTCGGCATCGACGGTGGGCGGGTCATCGCGGGAAGCTCGGTCTACCGCCTTGTCGGGGGACTGGCGCCCGTGTCGCCCGACGCCGTCGCGGTTCATTCACTGCGCCCAGCGGACCTGGCCGACGCCCCGCCGTGGGAGGACTCGGTGGACCTGCTGCTCCAGGCGCTGACCGGTCGGGTCCTCGTGGCCCACGCCGCGTGGGTCGAGCGCGCATTCCTGCGGCGCGCCTTCCGGATGCGGCGGGTTCCGCCGCCCAGAACCGTTGTCGATACGGCGGCTCTCGCCAGAAGCGCAGGCCTGGCCGCCGTCGGCGCGTCCGCTGAGCCGTCCCTGGAATTCCTGGCCCGCGGCCTCGGGCTGCCGGTTCACGAGCCGCATCATGCGCTGGGGGATGCGCTGACCACAGCCGAGGTGTTCCTGGCCCTGTCGACGCGGCTCGACGCCGACACTCCGCAGACCGTTGGCTCCCTGGTATCAGCCTCGCGGCGGTTCGCTCTGCGGTGAGGCTGGCCGGTCGGCGATCCCTGGTTACCCGAACGTGAACACGTAGGCCTCAGCGCCGGGCGCGTCGAAGGTGATCTCGAGCGTGCGCTCGCGCACGTCGCCAGCTTGCCGCACGAGCTGGTACAGGCGCCCCTGCAGGAGTTGTCCTCGCCCCTCCGCGTCGACGTCCACACCGTGAGACGGGCCCGGGGCATCGCCATCGAGGAGCACCCGGAACGCGATCGGCTCATGGTTTCCCCGAGACAGCACGAGATGCGCATCGCGCGCGTGGAACCGGCAGGCGATGCTCCCGCCGGCCTGGTCAAGCACCACCTTCTCGGGGCCGATCGTCCACTCGCCGGCGAGTGCCCAGCGGTTCACGCCCAGGCGCCCGGGCAATTCGAAAGCCCGGCTCTCGTCGAGCCCCGCGCCGCCCGGTGACGCGAAATGCTCGCTGCGCCCGTAGCCGAGATACGTCTCGGGTGTGCGCAGGTGGGCCCAGTCGGCCTCGGCCTCGGCGCCGTGCCCGGCTGCGGAGGTGAAGTCGCGCTCGACGCCGAGCAGCCGCTGGATGACGCGCTCCGACTGCGCGTAGCGCCCTTCGCCGAAATGACGATCGCGGATGATGCCGTCCGAGTCGACGAAGTACAGCGCCGGCCAGTAGTGGTTGTCGAAGGCGCTCCAGATCGCGTAGTCATTGTCGACCGCGACCGGGTAGTCGATCCCCCGTTCCTCCGTCGCCGCCCGCACCCGGTCGACCTCATGCTCGAACGAGAACTCCGGCGTGTGGACGCCGATCACGACCAGGCCGTCGCCTTTGTAGGCCTGCGACCAGGCCCGAACGTACGGCTCGGTGCGCAGCCAGTTGATACAGGTCAAGGTCCAGAAGTCGACGAGGACGACGTGACCTCGCAATCCAGCAGGGCTGAGTGGCTCGGAGTTGAGCCACTCAGTGGCCCCGCCGAGCGACGGCATTGCCCGGAGTTGCGAGGTCGCCATCTAACGCAGCGTCCGGAACGTCGCGCGAACCTCCTCGGAGAGGAGCTGCGGTTGTTCCCAGGCCGCGAAGTGCCCGCCCCTGTCGAGCTCGTTGTAGTGGATGAGGTTCGCTTCGGTTCGCACGGACATCTGAATCTCCTGATCTGGAGGTCACTCAGGTGACGACTGTTCCTCAAGTCCGCCGGAGCCGCAACACCCGTGACCTGGCCAGCGATGCAGGCCAAAGGGCACGAGCCAGGCAGAACTGGCCCGGCGGGCCAGCATGGCCGCGTCCACCCTCGGCCGGCTCGAATCCGGTGAGCGCCGGCTGTCCGTCGACCATCGTGCTCCCCTGGCCGCGGCACTAGATGTCTCCGCTACTTCGCGGCGCTCGCGGAGGAACTTCATTTCGGCCGGGCGGCCGAGCGCCTGCTCATCACCCAGCCGGTGCTCGGCCGGCAGATTCGCAGACTCGAGCGAGACGTCGGTGTCAGCCCGCTGACCAGGTCGAGCCGCCACGTTGAGCTGACCCCCGCCGGACGTCAGCTTCTCGAGGATGCCGAGCCGTTGCTCGCGCTGGTGCGGGCGTTCGACGCCGCGCACCAGGACACCGAAGTCGAGGTCGAACGGATCTGCTGGCCCGATCAGCCCGGCGCGCTGCTCAGCAACCAGATTGACGTCTCGTTCGTCCACCTTCCGATGGACGACGACGGCCTCGTCCTGGCCCACCTCTACTCGTCGCCAGCCCGGCCTGGGATGCCTGGAACAACGTCGACCCCCGCGCCGACGGCGGGCGCCCGCGGCGGGGCCCGACCGCCCGCAATCTCGAAGAGAAGATCGAGGCGCAGCCATCCGCGACCTGGTCGCGACCGCTCGGGCAACGCTGCCCGGCTCAGGCGCCAGCTACGGGCCGGACCGCGCAGCGCCTTGCACTCAGGTCGTTCAGCACCTACAGTTCCCCTCATGAAGTCAAGGTCAGGTCAGATTATTCACTGGGGCGCAGGCTAGAGGCTTACCAGCTGCGCCTACCTCTCGTGCTTCGCACGGGAGGTTTTTTGTTGGCCAGATTCCGGGCGGTAAACATGCTTGACCACGCAGTCAAGGGCTACGAGGACGTTTCGGATGTCAGCGTGCCCGGCGAGGACACGATAAGAATGACGGTAATCATGGCGCCAACAACCCACGCGCTGGTGCGGCTGCTCACTGTTATCCGCGGGCGCGGCGCACAGATCCTGGACCTGCGGTGGGAAGCTACGTCTCCATCTGATGATGGCGTGGCAACTCTCCTCATTCACATCAGCGCAACCAGGCATCCGCACGTGCGAGCGGCTATCGAGCGCATTATCGACGTGAAGCACCTCATGGTGCACTGACGCTGTCGACCGCGCCCGCTCCGTCGATCAGGACATTCAGCCGGGAGATCTCGGAACCGTCAAGATATGGAGCGTAGTACTCGTAAATATGCTTGCACGCTAGGGTTCGGGCGGCAACCGGATCCTGGGCGCGGACGGCAGCAAGGACAAGGGCATGGCGCCGGCAACTGTCAAGCATCTGCGCTCTGCGGTCCACTGACTGCGTTATCTTGCGCTCGATGAGCTGCAGCACCACAGAGCGCACCACGTCATTGGCCACCTGGAGCAACTTGTTCCCGGCAGCTTCGGCTAGGAGATCATGAAACGCCACGTCAGCGTAGGCGAATGCGGCATCGCCCTGCTCAACGCTCTGTTCCATCTTCCGCAGGGCTATTTCCATTGACTCGAGCTGCTGCGGGGACCGGAAGACGGCCGCGAGCTGGTTCGCGCTGCCCTCGGTCATGATCCGGAACTGAAGGAGATCAGCCAGCCCGACGGTCTCGGCACGAACCAGGCTGGACATCGACTTGTGCAGGGCGGCCGTCGAGAACGGCAGCACGATGGGACCGTGCGGGTCGCCTGGCCGGGATTGCACCTTGCCCTCACTCTGCAGTACGCGCAGAGCTTCCCTGACCGTCGACCGGCTCACGTTGAACTGTGCCACCAGCTCACGCTCGGACGGCAACCTCATGCCCGGGCTAAGCGTGCCGTCGAAGATAGCGGCCTCGATCTGCTGGACAATAAGTTCGTACGCCCGCACCGGCCGAACTGGCTCAAACATCGCGTTCCATTTCGAGCAATAGCCTGCCAATCAAGTAAGGCGACCGGGCCTCTTCAGTGCGGCCAAATGAGCTGGAACTCACGTCTGCCCAGCTGTCGACGGCTGCCTTGACAAGGAGGAAGCGTGTAGGACAGTCTACTGGTCCGGCCAGAGACCGCCTAGTGCACGCAGCCTGGCCCGATGCCAGTCGGCAGGTGGATGTGAATGAAGTAGCCGTCGTCCTGACCTTCGACGTCGATGCCGAGTTGCTGTGGCTTGCCCGCGACGCGGACTCCGGCCAGCGGCCGGTGTGGTTGTCCCAGGGTCTGTACGGAGTCCAGGAAGGCCTTCCGCGCATCCTGCGGCTCCTTGCTGAGCTGAAGGTTCCCGCCTCCTTCTTCGTGCCAGGCCAGGTCATCGAGCGGCACCCGCGGGAGATAGCCACGATTCTCGAGGCCGGGTTCAGGCTGCAGCATCACAGCTACAGCCACACCTGGGCGGATCAGCTGTCCGCCGAGCAGGAGCGCGAGGAGATGGAGCGCGGCTCCGCGGTAATCCGCGACTTCTCCGGCCTCGCGCCGACCGGCTTCCGGTCACCCGCGGCTGAGTTCACGCCGTGGACCTTCGGGCTGCTCCAGGAGTACGGATTCGAGTTCTCCAGCAACATGTTCGACCGCGACAGCCCGTATCTGCTTGAGCTAGGTGACCAGCGCTCCTCGATCGTCGAGTTCCCGTTCGCGTGGTCGCTCGATGACGCGCCCTACTGGCTCTACAGCAATCGCCTCCCAGGGCGCTCCATGGCCGCGCCCAGCGTTGTACTCGAGACCTGGTGCCGGGAATACGACGGCCTGACTCGCGAGCCGGGCCGATGCATGGTGGTGGCCATGCATCCTCAGGTGATCGGAAGGCCCGCCCGGATGTGGGTCCTGGAGCAGTTCATCGCTCACGTGCTCGACGGCGGCGGCAAGCTGACCACCCTCGAGGCGCTGTGCGAGGAAGTGCGGCCCAGGCTGATCGCGGCCGGACGATGAGCGACCACGGAACCCAGGCCCTGGCGGGCCAGGTGGCGGTCATCACGGGAGGTGCGGGCGGCATCGGCAGCGCCACGGCCGCCTCCCTGGCCAGGGACGGGGCCACGGTGATCGTCCTGGACCGGTCCCTGGCCCGCGAGCCAGGCGCCCCGGTCCAGCTGGCGATAACGGCAGACGTGACCGACGCCGGCTCGCTCCGTGCCGCCGCCCGGGCCGTCAAGGGCGAATTCGGCGGCTGTGACGTGCTCGTGATCGCCGCCGGCGTGGCGGCAGCCGGGGCGGCCGGCCGGTCGACCGAAGCCGACTGGGATCGGGTGTTCGGGGTCAACGTCCGGGGCGCGTGGCTGACCTTCCGTGAGTTCCTTCCCGTTCTTCGCCGGCCGGGCCGAGTTGTCACGGTCGCGTCGGCCGCCGGCCTGCGGCCGCTGCCTGAGCTCGCGGCGTACAGCGCCTCCAAGGCGGCCCTGATCAGCCTGACCCGCAGCATCGCCATCGACTACGCGCCTGAAGGCATCCGGGCAAACTGCGTGTGCCCGGGCCAGGTGGACACGCCGCTCGCCGCGCAAGTTCAAGATGACAGGTCACCGGAAGAGCGCGCGGCCGTGGCGGCCTTCGCCGACTACCCGATCAAGAGGCCGGCCAGCCCGGCGGAGATCGCGGCCGCGATCACCTTCATGTCCGCGCCCGGCAACGGATACCTGACCGGCTCGGTGATGGCCGTCGATGGCGGCCGGAGCCTGCACTGAGCCGCGATACCGGCCCGCGCCGGGCCCGGCGATCCGGCTACGCCGCCAATCCGGACGGGTAACTGCGGTGCCACGGCCTGGCTTTTTCGAATGCCCGGCTGACTCTGAGCAGGAGCGCCTCGCTCCCCGGACGGCCGATTAGCTGCAGGCCCACAGGCAGTCCGCGCACCAGACCGCAGGGCACGGTGGCGGCCGCGAACCCGGCGTAGTTGACCGCGAACGTGAAGGCCACCAGCGGCCCGCGCTCGATGGCACCGCCGATCTGCGGGGCCGTGACGCCGACCGTCGGGGAAAGCAGCAGGTCGGCATTTCCCAGCAGTCGCCGCAGGTGGGCGATCACCGACACGCGCAAGGCCAGCGCGTGCGAGTACTCGGCGCCTGTGACGAGGCTGCCCCGCTGGAAATGCGAGCGGCCGTACTCGGACAGCAGGCCGCGGGTCGCGGGATTGCTGTATAGCTGCTGGCCAATCGATGCGTACCGGTCCGCCATCATCATGGTGTAGAAGGACTCCATCCACCGCTCGGCGGCGAAGCTTTCCGCCGTTTCTTCCACGACTGCCCCGAGCGACACGAACGCGTCCGCCGCCGAGCGGACCGCAGACACGACCGTACGGTCGATCCCCTCGATGTCCCCGCAGTCGCCGACCCAGCGCAAATCTGATGCCACCGATCGGCTGCTCCAGGTCCGCCAGGTAGTCGGGCACGGGATCTGGCCAGCACGCTGGATCCCGGTCATCGGGGCCGGCCAGGACCTGGAGCAGGATCGCCGCGTCGCGAACGTCGCGTGAGATCGGCCCGGCGTTGGAGAACATCACGGTGCTGCCGATGCCGCCGTGCCGAGGCAGCAGGCCGTTACTCGGGTAGAGCCCGAAGACACCGCACAGCGCGGCCGGAATCCGGATCGAGCCGCCGCCGTCGCTCGCCAGCGCGAGCGCTGTCATTCCGGCCGCGACCGTCGCGGCCGAGCCGCCGCTCGAGCCACCGGGCGTGCGGCTGAGGTCCCAGGGGTTCCGGCACTCGGCGGCCAGGCGGTTGACGGTCCGCGGAAACAGCGCGAATTCGGGCAGGTTCGTCTTGCCGATGATGATCGCTCCGGCCGCCCGCAATCGCGCTACGTGAACCGAGTCGTCCTCCGGGACGAAGTCCTTGTAGATCAGCGACCCGCCGGTCGTCCGCATACCCTTCGTCCAGTACAGGTCCTTGACCGAGACGGGAACGCCGAACAGCGGCCCGGTCGGGCCGCCGTCCGAGAGCGCCCGCTCACAGGCCCGGGCGGCGGCCATGGACTCCGCCGGGGCTACGGTGAGGTAGCCCCGCACGCTCTCGTCCAGGGTGGCGATTCGCTCCAGCGTGGCCGCTACGACGTCCACCGGCGATCGCAGCCCGGCGACGATCTGCTCCCTCAGCCGCCAGGCAGGTAGCTCCCATGGTTGCTGCGACAGACCGACGTCGCCGGCCGTCGGGTCTTCCCCTGCTCCGTCGTGCTGGTCAGCCTGCATCATCCCTCGCTCATCGCGGCCGCCGCGCTCATCTCGGAGACGACGAAGGCCGACACCTCGGTCGTGGTCGCCGTCCCCCCGACATCAGGCGTCCTGCTCCGCGGGTCGCGGAGGGCGGATGCCACGGCAGCCCTGATCGCCCGTGCGCCAACGCCAACCCCGAGGTCGTCCAGCAGCATCGCGCCGGACAGCAGGCAGGCACAGGGGTTGGCAATGCCCCGGCCCGCGATCGTCGGTGCGGAGCCGTGAACTGGCTCGTAGACACCGGGCACCGCCCGGTCGTAGGAAATGTTCGCGCTGGGCGCGAGACCGAGGCCGCCGGTGAGGCTGCACGCGAGGTCAGAGAGCACGTCGCCGAACAAGTTGCCACACAGAAGCACGTCCAGCGAGGTCGGCCGCTCCACCATGCGCGCGGCCATCGCGTCCACGAGAACTGCCTCGTACTCGACGCCCGGATAGCCGGCCGCCACGTCGGCGACCACTTCATCCCAGAGCGTGTAGCCGAATCGCATGGCGTTCGACTTCGTCACCAGGCAGACATGGCGCTTGCGCGCCAGCGCGCGCTCGAACGCGAATCGCGTAATTTCCTCGATCGTCTGGCGGCTGTGCACCGCCACCTCCACCGCGAGTTCGCGCGTGGTCCGCCGGTAGGTACGGCCGCCCAGGCCCGCGTACTCGCCCTCGGTATTCTCCCGGACTATCAGCATGTCGATGCCTTCCGGGCGGCGGAGTGGCCCCGGCACTCCAGCCCAGAACTGCGACGGCCTGAGATTCACGGCCAGGCCCAGGCGCTGCCGCAGTTCGATGATCAGGCCCCATACGAGCTCGTGATCGGGCACGTCCGGTCGCCCGACCGCCCCGAAGAGCACGGCGTCGAACGAGCGCAGCCGGTCGGGGCCGTCCGCCGGCATGGCCCGGCCGGTCCGGATCATCAGGTCGCCGCCCCAGTCCAGCCGCTCGACCTCGAGCGCGGCCCCGTCCAGCGCGGCCGCAGCGGCCAGCACGGGAATGGTGGCCTCGATGACTTCGGGCCCGATTCCGTCTCCGCCGATCGCGGCGATGCGGAATGGCCGGGAGTAATTAGCGGTCACGGAACCTCCTGCTCGTCCGGCCGGCTGGCGGCGGCGCGGTCCGGTGCGGTAGCCAGAACAAACTCGGCGATCGCCGACATGACGGCCTCGTGGGCGACTTCGTTCAGAACGTCGTGCCGGGCACCGGGGAACGTGATCAGCTGCCCGCGGGCCAGCCTCGCCGACCATTCGCGCGCCCCGGCCACGGCGGAGACCGGATCGGCCTCACCGTGGATGAAGAGCGCCGGGATGTCGAGGGCAGGCAGGTTGGCACCGAGCTCCTCCCACGCCGGCGGCAGGATGCGCTGGAGCGAGTCATTGATCTCGGCGCCGCTGGTGAACACGAGCGGATCGCTGCGGAGCCACGATAGGTACGCGGGATCGGCTGACAGGTCGGCGTCGTCCAGATCCAGGTCATAGTCCTCGTGCCCGGCGTCGTCGCCACCGCCGAAGCCAGCCGGCGCCGACAGTGTCGCGCCGGACAGGACAACGCCCGCGTACCGGGCTGGTCGCCGGCTCGCGGTCACCGCAGCGACGATTCCGCCCAGTGAGTGGCCGATCGCAAAGACCGGCGTTCCTGAGTCCCTGGATATCGCGATGTCCGTCAGAAGGCCGACATCAGACACCAGGTCATCGATCGAGGTAATCGTGCCGCGGCGGCCGTGCGTGCGGCCATGCCCGATCTGGTCCAGCGCTCGCACGGAGATACCCCGGGTGTTCAGCCCGGCGGCAAGGCGGCCGTAGAGCCCGGAGTGCTCCCCGACCCCGTGCACCAGAACGGTGGTTGCCCGCGGGCGGCGGACAAGCCATTCCCGGTAATGCACGGAGCCAGTCGCTCCGTCAAACCGCGCCATGCTGGCCTCCGCTCGTGCTGGTCAAGCCTGCGGGCCCGGTCCCGGCGGGACAGAGCCGACCGGGTGCAAGCAGGCGACTCGCCCGCGGCCGTGCGGTACCAGCGGCGGGGGGCCCGCGAGGCAGTCCTCCTGGCTGAAACGGCAGCGCGCCGCGTATGAGCATCCGGCCGCGTGCTGCTCGCCCGCGAGCAGGGCCGAAGCCGGCGCGCTGCCCGGGCGGGACTCGACGAGCACCTTGGTGTAGGGGTGAGCCGGACTGTCGAAGACCTGCTCCGTTGGCCCCTCCTCGATGACCGCACCGTCGTACATGACGAGGACGTGGTCGGTCGAGTGGCGGACCACACCGAGATCGTGGGAGACGAGTACTAGAGCCAGGTTGTGCTCCTTGCGGAGCGTCCCGAGCAGGCTGAGTATCTGGGCCTGCACCGACACGTCAAGGGCAGATGTCGGCTCGTCGGCAATGATCACCTGGGGCCGGCAGGCCAGGGCCCGGGCAATGCCGACTCGCTGGCACTGCCCGCCGCTGAGCCGGGCCGGCTTGCTGTCGAAGCTGTCCGGCCCGAGGCCGACCTCGTCCAGCAGGCGTTCCGCCGCGCGGCTAGCTTCAGCCCGATCCAGGCCGTCCCAGAACCTGAAGACCTCAGCGACCGTCTGGCGCGCGGTGCGGTCCGGGTTAAGCGAGCCGAGCGGATCCTGGAAGATCATCTGCGCGCACCTGCGCCGCGGATCCCGGCGCTTCAGGCCGGCCCAGGGAGTTCCCGCGACCAGGACCTCCCCCTCGGCCGGGCGGAGCGCCCCGACGAGGGCGCGGGCCAGCGAGGTCTTGCCGCTGCCGCTCTCCCCGACTATTCCGATCGCCGCGCCCTCCTGGACGACCAGGTCAACGTCGCGAACCGCGGGGCGAGGATGGTGCGGGTAGGCGACCCGCACGCCCGACGCGGAAAGGAGGTGTGCGCTCATCCGGTCCGGCCCTCTGCGTTCCAGCAGGCCACCCAGTGACCGGTGCCGTTGTCGGTCAGCACGGGAACCTCGCGCTGGCAGGTCTCGGTGGCCAGCTCGCATCGCGGTGCGAACTGGCAGCCGGGCAACGCGGTGTCCAGCGGCCGCGGCTGCCCGGGAATGGCGGCGAGCTCACCGGACCGATGGTCATGGCGCGGAATGGCCGCTAGCAGGGCGCGCGTGTAGGGGTGCCGCGGGACCGCGAAGATCGCCCCGGCCGGCCCGCGCTCGACCACCGTGCCGGCGTACATGACGGCGATATCGTCGGCGATGCTCTCGACGATCGACAGGTCATGCGTGACGAGCACGATCGACATGCCCGTGAGCTCGCGCACCTCGGCCAGCAGCGCCATGATCCCGTGCTGGACGGTGACGTCGAGCGCGCTCGTCGGCTCGTCGGCGACCAGCAGGTCAGGACGCCCGGCCAGCGCCAGGGCGATCATCACGCGCTGCCGCATGCCGCCGGATAGCTGATGGGGGTAGGCCTGCAGCACCTCGCGCGGTCGCGGCAGGTGAACCATGTCAAGCAGTTCTACGGAACGGTCCGTGACGGAAGCCGAGGGGTCAAGCTCGCGGATCGTCTCGCGGAGCTGCCCGCCGACCCGCATCACCGGGTCCAGCGACGAGAGGGAGTTCTGCGGCACCAGCGCTATCCGCCTGCCGTACAGTGCCCGCCACTGATCCGCGGGCCGATGCAGCAGGTCAATGCCGTCGAACAGGACTGAGCCACCCAGGTCGCTCGCGCCTATCCTGGCCAGCCGGCCGGTCAGGGCGCGGCACGCCATGGTCTTCCCCGCACCAGACTCACCGACAAGCGCGAGGCATTTCCCCTGGTCAACGCTGAAGCTGACGTCACGGAGCACCTGCCGGCCGCTGACGGCCACGGACAGGGCGTCGATGCTGACCGCCGGCTTGCTGGTCACCGCAACCTCATTCATCGCCGGGAAGCAACCCGTCCGCCAGCAAGCTGAGCGCGAATCCGGTGGTAGCCAGCAGCAGGCCCGGGCAGACCGTGATCCACCAGGCAGAGTCGAGGTAAGCGCGTCCCTCGTACATGATCGCGCCCCATTCCGCGGTCGGCGGCTGCACGCCTACCCCGAGGAAAGCGAAGGACGAGAGCGCCCCCATGGTCAAGATCGCGTCGGCGACGGCATAGGCGATCGTCACCGGTATCACGCCCGGCATGACGTGCCGGAACAGGATCCGCCACCGCGGGTAACCCACGATCTCCGCCGCCACGATGTAGTCGCGCTGACTGATGGTCATCGCCTGCGCCCTGGCGAGGCGCGCGTAGAAGGTCCAGCCGAGCACGAGGAAGGCGACCAGGACAGCGGTCAGCCCGCGCGGGGTGGGCCCGATTCGTGCGCCGGGACCGACGATCACGACCAGGACGAGAATGGTCACCATGTAGGGGAACGCGATCAGCGCGTCGATCAGGCGTGCTACCGCGAGGTTGGCCCAGGGGCGCTTGCTGGCGCCCGCGCAGGTTCCGATGATCGTCCCGGCCACGCAGGAGAAGGCGACCACGAGCGCAGCGATCGCGATGTCCAGGCGACCGCCGGCGAGCGTGCGGACGAATACGTCACGCCCTAGATCGTCGGTGCCGAAGGGATGGGCCAGGCTCGGCGCCGCGAACGGCGCAGCAATCAGGCTATTCGGGCTGTACGGCCAGAAGATCGGCACGATCGCGCAGGCCAGGCAGATCATCGCGAGCAGGCCGCCTCCGACCCGCACGGCCACGGACCGGCCCCAGGCCCGGCGGACGCCGGAGAACATGATCAGCCGACGGGCCGACGGTCTGGCGCGCGACCGTTCGGGGCCGGTCGACGGCTCCAGCGGGCCCGCCGCCGCGAATCCGCCCTGCTGGCTCATCATCTGACGGCCCGGATGCGGGGATCGACGGCGGTGTAGACCATATCGGCCAGCAGGTTGGCGGCCACTACGACGAATGCCGAGACGATCGCGACGCCCTGGATAACGGTGTAGTCGAGTTCCGTGACGGCCTGAGCGAGCACCTGCCCGAGACCCGGCAGCGCGAAGACCACCTCCACCACGACCGCCCCGGAGATGAGCCAGCCGATGTTGAGCCCGATCAAGGTCACCAGCGGGAGCAGGCTGTTGGGCAGGATGTGCCGGAACACGACGCGCCTCGGCGAGATGCCCCTGGCCAGCGCCGCGTCGACGAACTCCTGCCGGGCCGCGTCCCGCGCCGCCTGGCGGATCGCCCGCATGACAATGGGGCCCAAGTAGCACGACAGGGCTAGGGCCGGAAGGAGCAGGTACTCCAGGTTGCCCGGCCAGCCCGCGCCCCAGCCTCCGGCAGGCAGGACGTGAGCGCTCAGGCTCAGGGTCAGGATCAGGATCAGCCCGACGAAGAACGGCGGGGAGGCGAGCAGCAGCACGCCCACGCCACGCACCCCGAGGTCGATTCCCTGCGTTCTCGACAAGGCGCTCCACAAGCCGAGGGGGATTCCGATCACCAGCGAAAGCAGCACCGTGCTCGCCACTACGGCGAGCGTGACGCCGAGCCCGGCGAAGACCAGGCTGTGCACGGTCACGCCCTGCTCGACCAGGGAGTGCCCCAGGTTGCCGTGGATGAGCCCGCCGAAATAGACACCCACCTGGTCGATGAAGGGCCGGTCAAGGCCGAGGCGATGCTCCAGCGCGGCTACGGCCCGCGGGGTAGCCCGCTGCCCGAGCACCTGCGCGGCTGGATTACCTGGTATGAGCCGGATAACCATGAAAACCATGACCGCTACGAGGAGCATGATCAGGACTGCCTGAAGGACATCCCGGCCCAGGCGCTTAGCCCACCGGTTAGCTCCCGGCACGGGCGACTTCGACCTGATCTGTTGGCTCGACGTCGATGAACTTCGAGGAGACGCGCTGTGCCCACAGGTCGTTGTCCGTGGCGATCGTGGCGTACGGCATGTCCTGCTCGAAGAGCCGGTTGATCTCCTGCAGCGCGGCTGCCTTCCCCGAGCCGGTGACCTGGCTGGCGCTCGTGATGGCCGCCACCAGCTTGGGATCTTTCCAGTCGCTGTAGAAGCCGCGGAAGAAGCTACCCGGCAGGGCAGCGTATTCCAGCATCCCGACCGGGATGTTCGCGTAGTCGTAGAGGAACGCCAGCGACATCTGGTACTTGGGGTGCAGGATGACGTCGTTGTTGTACTGGGTCGCCGTCAGCGACGTGATGTTGACGTGGATCCCGATGTCCGACAGGTTGCTGGCGGCGACTTGCGCGAGCTGGCTGGCCCAGCCGCCCAGGATCGGGGAGATGTCAAGCTGGATCGTGCACCCGTGCGCGCACGGTGTGCCAGCGAGCAGTTTCTTCGCGGCCGCCACATCCGGTGCGGTGGAGATGCTCTTGTCGTAACCGGCCATAGTGTCCGGCCAGAAGCTGCTGACCGGGTGGGCCAGCCCGCGCCAGACGACCTGGTTCATCTGCTGCCGGTTGAGAGCCAGTGAGACCGCTTTGCGCACGTTGACATTATTGAAGGGAGCACTGTCGTTGTTAAAGGGGAAACCGTAGAAACCGTACATCTGCTGCAGCTTCCACTGCAGGCCGCCCGTCGCAAGCTGGGGCTGGATGCTCATCGGGAGCCCTTCGGCCATGCTCACCTGACCGGTCCTGAGCTGCGCGAGGCCGGCGTTGAAATCGGTGATGGTCGTGAACTTCACGGTCTTGATAACTGGCTTGGGTCCCCAGTAGTTGGGGTTGGCAACGAAGGTCGCGTTGTTACCGCCGCTCCAGGACGCGATCATGTACGGCCCCGCCGAGACTGGCTTCGTCAGCGAGGCGCCGTGCTTATACGACGACGCGGGCAGGATGCTGAAACCCGACTCAGCCAGGATGGTCGGCAGATACGGGTAGGGCTGCTTCAGCGTGATGATCACCGTGCTGGCATCCGGTGCCGAGACTGACTTGATCGGCTGCGCGAAGAAGGACCAGACGTTCGCAGCGTTGGTTCGGTCGCGGTTCAGCGTCGCCAGGACGTCGGCCGACGTCAGCGGGGCGCCAGTTGAGAACTTCAGGCCGGGCCGCAGTTTGAACGTCCAGGTCAGGCCGTTGGCGGAGGTCGTCGCGCTCTCGGCCAGACCGGGCTCCGGCTTAGATGCGGTGCCGTACCGGAATTCGTAGAGACCCTCACCGAACAGCCCGATGGCGTTGATCTCCTGGACGTTGTAACCGAGATCCGGGTCGAGGTTGTTCATCTTGGACGGGAACGCGACGGTGACCGCCGCTGGCGCCTTGGTCACAGCCGCGGTGCCGCCCTGGTTCGCACCCGGCGTCGACGGGGATCCGCCCGACGAGCAGGCCGCGAGCAGCAAAGCGCTGGCGATACCTGCGAGCGCGATCGGAGTCCGGATACCCAGCGGCTTCAACATCGGCGCGGTTCCCCTGCTTGACGAGTTCCGGGACGATACTCCCGGCACGGTTCCGGTACGTGGCCAAGGTCCTCGGCGCGTGGCAAGCCAGGCCATGCGGGCTGCGGCGCCGAACCAGGTATCGCAGCGAAGCTACCGACTTGATCCTCGGGCCATGCCTTACAGGGTCACTGGCCGGACCAGTGTCCTGGTGCAGGGAGTGCACCACGGCCCAGCTTGCGTTGTCAAGTCCTCGTACAAGACGGTCTGTCCCGTTTACCGCGACGCGTCGTCAGCTGCCCGGCCCTTGCCGCCTTGCCGCCCGCGCCCTGGGCGCTACCAGCCTCCCCAGATGGACCAGCCGCCGTCGACTCTCAGGGTCTGGCCGGTGATGTAAGAGGATTCCGGCGAGATCAGGAACCGGACTGCCGTCGCGACCTCGCGTGCAGTCCCGAGCCGGCCCAGCGGAGTCCGCTCGATGACCTTGTCCTGGTCCAGAAGCCCCTGCGCGAAGTTCTCGGCGACCAAAGGCGTGGCGATCGTTCCGGGCGCCACCGCATTGACGCGGACCCCGGCGGGCGCCCATTCCGCAGCCAGGGACCGGGTGAATCCTTCGACCGCGGACTTCGCTGAGGTGTACGCGACGCGCTGCGGCAGGCTGAGTGTCGCTGCCACGCTGGAAATGTTCACGACCGCCGCGCCGGGGCTCGCCGCCAGATCCCTGAACGCCGCCCGGCAGAGCCGCGCCGCCGCATGCACATGCAGCGCGAACAGCCGCTCCCAGTCCTGCGGGCTGATATCGACGAAAGCGGCGGTCAGCCCCTTCCCGGCGTTGTTCACCAGAGCGTCGATCCGCCCGAAGCTGGCGTCAGCAGCCGCGACTACGCGTCGCGCCGAGTCGTCGGCCGTGATGTCGCACGGTGCACATTCCACTCGGCAGCGGCCGGCCCGTGCCGCCGCCGCGGTCTCGGCGAGGGTGGCGGGATCGAGGTCGTTCAGGACCAGGTCGTAGCCTGACTCCGCCAGCAAGAGGGCGACGGCCCGGCCGATACCGCGTCCAGCGCCGGTCACAACCGCGACCGGCGCCGCGTCGGCCGCGGCCGCGCGGCTGAGTCCGTCACTCATCAGTCGTCCTTCTCTGCGATTCCGGCAGTTGCCGCGAACCGATCTCGCCCGCAAGCGCGTGCGCGGCCTGCGAGGCGAGCCTTGACAGCGCCCTTGGCGCAGCCCCATCCTTACGTTCCGTCCGTTGCACCCAAGATCATGTAGGGCAGCGGGAGCCGCGTCAACGGCAACCTGGGCTTCCCGAGATCGGCGTTCATTGTGAATGACCCACGAACATCGCAGCCTTTCGTCGGCGGCCGGGGTGCGCTCCGGATCGACGTCGGCGGGCTTGTCGCTTTCGCGCAGGCACTCGTTCGGACCCGGTCCGTGCACGACCCGGCCACCGGAGCGACTGAGCACCCGGCCGCGATGCTGGTCGCGGACAAGATGCGCGAGTTCGGCTGGGAGCCGCTGATCGATCAGGTCGCGCCAGGTCGGCCGAACGTCGTGGCCTTCATCACCGGAGGCGGCGGAAGCGGTCCTACGGTGGCTTTCGAGGGCCATACCGATGTCGTCACCGAAGGCGAACTGGCGGACTGGAGTTCGGACCCGTACTCAGGGGAGATCAGGGACGGCAGGTTGCACGGGCGCGGCGCCGCCGACATGAAGTCCGGCCTGGCGGCGGCCATCTACGCCGCCCGCGCCGTGCAGCTTTCCGGGCCGTTCCCGGGGCGCATCGCAGTCTGCGCGCTCGCTGACGAAGAGGGCATGATGCTCGGCGCCAGGCACCTGGCCAGATCCGGCCTGCTGGCTGATGCCGCCGGAGTGATCGTCTGCGAGCCCGAGGGCGGCGAAATCTGCACGATAGCCAAAGGCGCTATCCGGGTGAAGGTCGAGCTGCGCGGCGCCATGGCCCACGGAGCGATGCCCCACCTAGGCAGAAACCCGATCTCGGCCGCCAGCCAGCTAGTCGCGGGCCTGGAGGCGCTGCAGGCCAAGATCCGGGCCGAGATCACCGCCGGTGACAGCGCGGACAGCCTGTCCATTACGCCGACGGTTCTGCAGGCGGGCGAGACGGCGCAGATGAACGTCATTCCGAGTGTCTCGGTCCTGCATCTGGACGTGCGGACGACTCCGGCTGTGGATCACTCCTACCTGATGGCTCAGATAGGGGAACTGGCGACCAGCGTTACTGTCGCCACGCAGGTAGAGATAACTTTGGAGGTCCTCGACGACCGGCCTGCCGTCGCCATTGATCATGAGCATCCGATTGTGACCACGCTGGCCGCCGCCCACCTTCGCGTGCACGGAACTCCGGCGCCCTTCGGAATCGTTCCGGGGACCACGGACGGAACGATCCTCACTAGTGAAGCCGGGCTTCCGACTGTCGTGTACGGCCCGGGCGGGAAATGGATCGCCCACCAGGCGGACGAGTTCGTCCCGGTCGCCGAGATAGAGCAGTACGCCATGGTCTACGCCGAGGCAGCGCAGGCATTCCTCTTCGATCCGAGCACCCGCCTCGATCATGGGTGAGGTCTGTACCGCAGGCGCGCCAAGCCTGCCTGTCGGCGCGTCATGGATACCGGCTGCTAGCTACCCGGTCCGCTTTCCTTACGACGGCAGCCCGGTCGGCGAGGCGCCCCTCGGGACATCCGAACTCGCGCGGCAGGCGCTCGATCATGCGGTCGAGGTGCGTGCGGCTGTCGCCGCATTGCCGTCCCATATCCGCAGGTCAGTATTGGTGTCTGTGGCTGAGCAACTCGTGCGGCAACGCCAGGCGCTGACGGACTTGCTGATCCTCGAGACTGGCAAGCCGCTCGTCGACTGCCGGACCGAGTGCGAACGCGCGATCCTCACCGTCCGTACCGCGGCCGAGGAAGTAGGCCGCATCCACGGCGAGACAGTGCCGCTTGATCTGGCCGCCTCCGGCGCTGGCCTGACCGGTTTCTGGCTCCGAAGGCCGATCGGAGTGGTGGTCGGGATCACCGGCTTCAACTACCCGCTGCTGCTTGCCGCCCACAAGATCGCTCCGGCGCTTGCGGCGGGCTGCCCGGTCATCTGCAAGCCAGCGCCGCAGGCGCCACTCGCAGTGCTCCGGCTGGCAGGAATGTTCCGGCGGGCACTCGAGCGGGCTGGCGCACCGCCTGGCGCAGTCCAGGTCGTGACCGGAGACGCGTCGGTGGGATCGGCACTAGTTACCGACCGCCGGGTGGGCGCGATCTCCTTCACTGGCTCGGCGGCCGTCGGCCATCGGATCGCCCGGGACGCGGCACCGACGAAGGTCCTGCTGGAACTCGGGTCAAACTCGGCCCTCATCGTGACCAGGGATGCGGATCTGGATGCCGCCGCCAGCGCCGTGGCGCGCGGCGGCTTCTATGCGTCAGGTCAGGCCTGCATCTCGGTGCAGCGGGTGCTCGTTGACAGGCGAATCGGCGACATGTTCCTTAAGGCGCTGATCCCCCGTGTCGCCGCCTTGCGGGTCGGGGACCCGCGGCTGGAGTCGACGAACGTGTCCGCGCTGATCGACGGCCCGGCGACGGGCCGGATTGCGTCCTGGATCGACCTCGCCGTGCAGGCCGGCGCCCGGTCCGTCCTCGGTGGGAGCACGGTCGGCGGCATGCTCGTGCCCACCATCCTGACCGATGTCCCCGATGCCATCGACATCTGGGACGAGGAGGTATTCGGCCCGGTCGTCTGCATACGTGAGGTCGAGGGGTTTGACTCTGCCGTAGCGATTGCGAACGCCTCCCGTTACGGGCTGCACGCCAGCGTGTTCACCAGCTCCCTGGCCACGGCGCTGCGAGCCATCAATGAGCTAGAGGTCGGAGGGGTAGTGATCAACGACATTCCGGGATTCAGGGCCGACAACATGCCGTATGGCGGAATTAAGGACTCCGGCATTGGCCGCGAGGGACCGCGCTTCGCAATCGATGAATTCACCGTGACCAAGATGGCGATCATCAATTCTCTCGGCCAGACGACGGAGATGGCATGACCAGCGGCGGGGTCCGGCGACCCGATTTCAGCCAGATTTTCGATTTGACCGGCCGTCAGGCCATGGTGGTGGGCGCAGGTTCCGGGATCGGTCGCGAGATGGCACTGGCGCTAGCCGCCTTCGGAGCCCGGGTATGTTGCGCTGACCGCAATATCGCAGCAGCCCGGGAGTCAGCCGCACTGGCCGGGGACGGCGCGTCCGCATATGACCTTGACGTACTCGAGCCGTCGGCAATCCTGCATGCGGCCGAACAATTCCCGGATCTCGACGTCCTCGTCTTCACGGCAGCGACAAACGTCCGCAAGCGTGTCCTCGACTACTCCGTGCAGGAATTCGATCGCGTCGTGCAGCTCAACCTGCGCGGATCGTTTCTGCTGATTCAAGAATTCGGCCGGAACATGGTGAGGCGTGGCAGCGGCAGTATTATCGGCCTGGCTTCCATCCGCGCGATGACTACCGAGCCCGGGCAGGCTGTCTACGCCGCGACCAAGGCCGCCCTCGTTCAGATGCTGCGTACCGCCGCGGCCGAATGGGGACCATCCAATGTGCGCGTCAACCTCATCGCGCCCGGCGTCGTCGAGACCGCCTTGACCAGTCAGATCACCGCAGTCCCGGAATGGTATGACGCTTACGCGCGCAAGAGCGTCCTCGGCCGCTGGGCCCGGCCCGACGAGATGGCCGGTGCGGCCGTCTACCTGGCTTCAGACGCCTCCAGCTATGTCACGGGGTCGGTGCTGGTCGTCGATGGCGGGTGGACGGCGGCCGACGGCCGGTACTCGCCGCCACCGTGAGAACGCCGCTAGCGCACTGCCGCCAGGTAGTACTCGCTGGCTAGTCTTTGTGGGGTCCCCACAACGCAGCAGATCCGGTATGGACGATGCGGGACATTGGTGTTCCCGGCGGTTGTGGAGCAGGCTAGAGACGGGTGCAGGCGACGCTCCGGGACGCGGACGTCGCCTTCCTTCTGCGCCTGGTTAGTGAGGAGGATCAGCCGGTGTTCAGTCGCGTCGCGATCGTCAACCGCGGAGAGGCCGCCATGCGGCTCATCCACGCTGTCCGGGATCTCTCGGCGGAAACGGGGGCGCGGATCGAGACGGTGGCCCTGTACACCGACGCCGACCGCAGCGCGACCTTCGTCCGCGAGGCTGACGCCGGCTACTTGCTTGGCCCTGCCTCGGCTCGCCCCTACCTCGACCACGCGATCCTGGAGCAGGCGCTGATCGAGACCGGAGCCGACGCCGCCTGGGTCGGCTGGGGGTTCGTCGCCGAGGATCCGGCGTTCGCCGAGTTGTGCGAGAAGATCGGCGTCACCTTCGTCGGGCCGAACGCGGAGACGATGCGCAAGCTCGGCGACAAGATCGGCGCCAAGCTGATCGCCGAGGAAGCCGGTATCCCGGTCGCGCCGTGGAGCCGGGGCGAGGTCGCTACTCTGCAGGACGCCCTGCGCGTCGGAGCAGAGATCGGCTACCCGCTCATGCTCAAGGCGAGCGCCGGCGGCGGCGGCCGCGGCATCCGCATGGTCGCCTCGGCGCAGGACCTGTCCGACGCCTACGACCGGACACGTCAGGAGGCGCTGCGGGCCTTCGGCTCCGGGGTGGTCTTCGCCGAACGCCTGATCACCGGGGCCAGGCACGTCGAGGTCCAGGTCATCGCCGACGGGCACGGCACCGCCTGGGCGCTGGGGGTCAGGGACTGCTCGGTGCAGCGGCGCAACCAGAAGGTCATCGAGGAATCAGCCTCACCGGTCCTCGCGATCGAGCAGGCCGCCGAGCTGAAGGCGTCGGCCGAGCGGCTCGCCACGTCCGTCGGCTACTGCGGCGCCTGTACCGTCGAGTTCCTCTACCACCCCGGCGAGAAGCTGTTCGCCTTCCTCGAGGTCAACACGCGGCTGCAGGTCGAGCACCCGATCACCGAGATCACCACCGGCACTGACCTGGTCCGGCTCCAGCTGCACGTGGCGAGCGGCGGGAAGCTGACCGGCACCCCGCCGGGCGAGGCTGGCCACGCCATCGAGGCCCGGCTCAACGCCGAGGACCCCGATCGTGACTTCGCGCCCGCCCCGGGACGCATTGAGCACCTGGTGCTGCCGGCCGGGCCCGGCGTCCGGGTGGACACCGGTGTCAGCGAGGGCGACACCATTCCGGCCGACTTCGACTCGATGATCGCGAAGATCATCGCCTACGGCCGCGACCGCGAGCAGGCCCTGGGCCGGCTGCGCCGGGCGATGGCCGAGACGACCGTGATCATCGACGGCGGCGCGACCAACAAGAGCTTCGTGCTCGACCTGCTCGACCAGCCCGAGGTGATCGACGCGAGCGCCGACACCGGCTGGATCGACCGGGTGCGCGCCGAGGGCCGCCTGGTTAACCACCGGTACTCCGCGATCGCCCTGGCCGCCGCCGCGATCGAGGCCTACCTGGACGAGGAAGAGGTCAGCCGCCAGCGGCTGCTGTCCACCGCGCGCGGGGGGCGCCCGCTGGTGCAGCACGACTCCGGCCGCCCGCTGGACCTCAAGCTGCGCGGCGTCGGCTACCGGCTGAGCGTGGCCCGGGTCGGGCAGAAGCGGTTCCGGGTCGGCATCTCCGGCGGCGGTGACGCGCACCCGGCGGACGTCGAGCTGGAGCGGTTCGACGCGTACAGCGGCCAGATCGTCGTCAACGGCCTCCGGTTCCGGCTGGTGTCCGCTACGCACGGGCCGATCCACCAGATCGAGGTCAACGGCGTCACGCACCGGATCAGCCGCGACGAGGGCGGCGTCGTCCGCTCCCCCGCACCTGCGCTGGTCGTGGCGACGCCGCTGTCGCCCGGCGACGAGGTCGAGTCGGGCGCGCCGATCCTGGTGCTCGAGAGCATGAAGATGGAAACCGTGCTGCGCGCGCCGTTCCGGGCCCGCGTCCGCGAGTGCCAGGTCTCGGTGGGCAGCCAGGTCCAGACCGGGGCGCCGCTGATGCGCCTGGAGCCGCTGGCCGACGACAGCGCCGACCAGGGAGCCGCGGGCACCGGCGAGACCGCCGAGCTCGACCTGCCCGCCGAGCCGCCGCACCAGTCGGCGGCCGACCGGGCCGAGCGCGGCCTGCAGGACCTGCGCAGCCTGCTGATGGGCTTCGACGCCGACCCGCAGGATGAGCAGCGCGCGCTGTCGCGGTACCTGGCCGCACGCGCCGAGCTCGGCGACCGGCCGCTGCCCGGCGAGCTTGACCTGCTGACGGTGTTCGCCGACCTGTCGGAGCTCAGCCGCAACAAGCCGGCCGGCGAGCTCGACGTCGAGCCGGACAGCCCGGTGCACAGCCCGCGCGAGTACTTCCACAGCTACCTGCAGAGCCTGGACGTCGACCGGGCCGGCGTCACCGAGGGGTTCCAGGCCAAGCTGGCCAGGGTCCTCGCTCACTACGGCGTCGCCAGCCTCGACCGAACGCCCGAGCTGGAGGCCGCGGTCTTCCGGATCTTCCTGGCCCAGCAGCAGATGAGCCCGCATGTGGCGATCGTGTCGGAGCTGCTGCGCCAGTGGCTGGCCGGCGAGCCGCCGCTCGAGCCGCTCACCCAGCGCGCCGGGCTCACCCTCGAGCACCTGATCGAGGCCACCCAGGTCCGCTTCCCGGTGGTATCCGACCTGGCCCGCGGCGTGGTGTTCCGCTGGTTCGCCCAGCCGCTGCTGCGCCGCACCCGGGCCAGGGTCTACGCCTCGGTGCGCGACGACCTGCGCTACCTGGACCGCAATCCGGATGCGCCCGACCGCGCCGATCGGATCCAGGCGATGGTCGCCAGCTCCGAGCCGCTGGTCCGGCTGATCGGGCAGCGGATCGGCCGGCCGGGGCGGGATCACGCGCCGCTCCTGGAAGTGCTGACCCGCCGCTATTACGGCAACCGCGGGCTGTCCGACGTCACCGCGGCGGAGGCGGCAGGCTGCCGGTTCGTCATCACCGAGCACAGCGGCTCGGACCGCGTGACACGCGTGGCGACCACCGCCGTCGACATCGCCGCGCTGCCCGATGCCATCGGCGCCGTCGGCTCATTCGCCGCTGACGTCGCCGAGCGGGGACTGGTCGCCGACCTCTACGTCACCTGGGAAGACCAGCCGGATGCCGACGAGATGGCGGTGCGGCTCGGGCAGTTCATCGCCGAGCGACCGCAGCCTCCAGGTGTCCGCCGGATCACCACCACGGTCGCCGGCACCAGCGGCGCGCCGATGCACCACCACTTCACCTTCCGGCCCGACAGCGCGGGCTTCGCCGAGGACCGGCTGATCCGCGGCCTGCACCCGCAGATCGCACGGCGGCTGCAGCTGCAGCGGCTGCGCGAGTTCGACCTGACCCGGCTGCCGTCCGCGGACGAGGAGATCTACCTGTTCAAGGCCGTCGCGAAGAGCAACCCGGCCGACGAGCGGCTCATTGCGATGGGCCAGGTCCGCGACCTGACGCCGCTGCGCGAGGCCGACGGCAGACTCGTCGCCCTGCCCGCGGTGGAGAACGCGATCACCTCCGGCCTGGACGCGATCCGCAACGTCCAGGCGCAGCGCCCGCAGAACAAGCGGTTCGATACCAACCGGATCATGATGTACGCGTGGCCGGTCTGGCCGGTGACCGAGCTGACCGCCGACGAGCTGAACGCGCTGGTCCACCGGATCCTGCCGACCACCTCCGGCGCTGGGCTGGAGGAGGTCCAGTTCGTCGTCCGCCAGGAGACGGCCGTCGGGGACCTGGTCGAGGTCGCCGTGCGGATCGCCCTCGATCCGGGTCACGGCGCACGCCTGCACATCGGCGAGCCGTCGACCGAGCCCGTGCAGCCGCTGGACGACTACCGTCAGAAAGTGCTGCGCGCGGCCCGGCGCGGGAACGTCTACCCGTACGAGCTGACCGGCCTGCTGGCCGGGCCGGAGGGCAGCTTCGTCGAGCATGACCTCGACGAGCACGGCACCCTCGTGCCGGTGGACCGGCCGAAGGGGAAGAACCTCGCGGCGATCGTGGCGGGAGTTGTCACGACCCCCACCGAGCGGCACCCAGAGGGCGTCACCCGGGTGATCCTGCTCGGCGACCCGACGAAGGCGCTAGGCGCATTGTCGGAGCCGGAATGCGCGCGGGTGATCGCCGCGCTCGACCTCGCCGCGCGGATGGGTGTCCCGCTGGAATGGTTCGCGCTGTCGGCCGGCGCCCGGATCTCGATGACGTCAGGGACCGAGAACATGGACTGGGTCGCGGCCGCGCTCAGGCGGATCGTCACGTTCACCCAGGACGGCGGCGAGATCAACATCGTGGTCGCCGGGATCAACGTCGGCGCCCAGCCGTACTGGAACGCCGAGGCGACGATGCTCATGCACACCAAGGGGATCCTCATCATGACGCCGGACTCGGCCATGGTCCTGACCGGCAAGCAGTCGCTGGACTTCTCGGGCGGCGTGTCAGCCGAGGACAACTTCGGGATCGGCGGCTACGACCGCGTGATGGGGCCGAACGGCCAGGCGCAGTACTGGGCCCCTAACCTGCAGGCCGCCACGGACGTGCTGATGGCGCACTACGACCACACCTACGTCATCCCTGGCGAGACAGCGCCGCGGCGGGCCTTCACCAGCGACCCGGCCGATCGCGACGTCTCCGAGTTCCCGCACGCCATCTCCGACAGCGACTTCAGCACCGTCGGCCAGATCTTCTCCGTGCGGCACAACCCCGACCGCAAGAAGCCGTTCGACATCCGGATGGTGATGCGCGCCCTGGCCGACCAGGACCACCCGGTGCTGGAACGCTGGGCCGGAATGGCCGACGCCGACACCTCGGCGGTGCAGGACGCGCACATCGGCGGCTGGCCGGTCTGCCTGATCGGAATCGAGTCCCGGTCGGTGCCGCGGCGCGGATTCCCGCCCGCCGACGGTCCGGACACGTACACCGCGGGCACGCTGTTCCCGCGATCTTCGAAGAAGACCGCGCGGGCGATCAACTCGGCGTCCGGCAACCGGCCGCTGGTGGTGCTGGCCAACCTGTCCGGGTTCGACGGATCGCCGGAGTCGATGCGCAAGCTTCAGCTGGAGTACGGCGCGGAGATCGGCCGGGCGATCGTCAACTTCGAAGGGCCGATCGTGTTCTGCGTCATATCCCGCTACCACGGCGGGGCGTTCGTGGTGTTCTCCAAGGCGCTCAACCCGAACATGACGGTTCTGGCGCTCGAGGGCTCGTTCGCCTCCGTGCTCGGCGGCGCTCCAGCGGCCGCCGTGGTGTTCTCCGGCGAGGTGAACAACCGCACCGCGACCGACCCGCGGGTGACCGGACTGCAGACGCGGGTCTCCGCGGCCAGCGGCGCCGAGCGGGCGGCGCTGAACGCCCAGCTCGCCGAGATGCAGTCCGCCGTGAGAGCGGAGAAGCTCGGCCAGGTCGCGGCCGAGTTCGACCGCGTGCACAGCATCCAGCGCGCGGTAGACGTCGGCTCGGTGGACGCGATCATCAGTCCGGCCGAGCTCCGGCCGCGGATCATCGAGGCCATCGAGCGCAGCATCGAGCGGGCCGGCTGAAGGACGACGAGCTCCGCTTTGTATATCAAGCGTTCGCTAGGTATACTGAGCATAAGAGCGAGATAGCGGAACGAGATATCTGGAGGAGAGATGACTGACACCATGACCTTTGCCCGGGAGATGGAAGGCTGGATCCTGGACATGGTCGGCAAGAGCAACGCAGTGGCCCTGGATGCGCTGAAGGTCGTGAGCGACGGGATCCAGCCGGTGACATCGGCCATTCCGTCCGTGACCCCGCCACTGGCCTACGACTTCGCCGAGCAGCTGCTGGCCAGCGAGCGGAAGTTCGCGCAGGACGTGCTGCACCTGACCGCACGCATCGTCCCGCCCCCCGCCGCGGCCAAGTAGGCAGCACCACGCGAGTCACCCGCGATCAGCGCGGCGGACCAGCACCTCGGGCCCGCCGCGCCGGTGCAGCCGGCGTTACCGCACGAGAGAAGACTCCAACGTCACGGAGGCAACGTGCTGCATATGTTCGCCTTTTCACGCTGCGCCATCCTCGTGCGGCACTGGTTCGAAATCGACCTCGCTGACGCAGCAATGGAGCATGGAGCCCGGATCGAAGTCAGGGAACTGGCCGTGCATCCACACCGGGGCAGCGAGTCCGCCGCCCAGCTCGTGACGGCTGACCGGCCGCTCTGGCGAGCCGACCTCTTCGACCGCTTGTCCGATGAGCCCGGCAGTTTCGCCGTGGCGCACTACCATCCGAGTTTCACCGGCAGTGAGCCATCGGACCGGGCGTGGGATCCCGCACTGACCGCCGACCCCTGGCGCTGGCTGGGCGATCAGGTCCGCACCCTCGGCGCCGCAGCCGACCGGAACCGCTGGCCGATCGATCCCGCTGACGCGGAGGAAGTGCCCCGGTACGCCGACCAGGTCGTTGCTACCGCACGGCAATTCGCTCCGGCCGAATGCCACTCGGCCGCGCGCTGTTACGAGCTGACCCGCGATGTTCGGGGAGCTGTCCGGCTGATGATCGAATACCTGGAGCGGCCCGACCTCCTGGACACCGCTTGGGTCGCCCCCTGGACCGCCGTCCGCTGACGCGCGACGTGCTGGCCGGTCTTCGCCCGTTGCCCGCTCGTAGGCGCCGTCAGGGTCGGCCGCGCACTTATCACTAGTTCGCGCAGCGAGAACTTCGCGTTGCTTGATAAATCGGGCGCGATTTGCACTCAAAGTCGTGACATGTCAGCGGGCGCTGCCGTCCCGCGTTGCGCGAGCATCGCCCGGACTGCCGGAATCGCGCCGTCTAGCGGGTATTGCCACGACGCTGCGCTCGTCGCAGCGGGCTGCGCACGGCCTGTATCCCCACGCTCGCTCAGATTGCAGGCTTTCGTCAGGCGTCCCTGGTCATCATCCGCCACGCGCCGAGGACGGTCGAGCCGACCAGCCACGCGATGATGACCCAGCTGGCCTGGGCGGCCGACTCGGGTAGCAGTGCCGAGCCCGGGCCCCCGACGCCTCCGGTCACCCCGGGCAGCCCGACCACCACCGGCAGGCCGGGCGGCTCGAGGTGCGCCATGGCCAGCCCGATGAATGATCGCCGCAGGTCCTGCAGATGGGGAATGCTCGCGTAGGTCAGGATCGGCGTCAGGATCAGCTGAAGCACGATCATCACGATCACCGGGATGAGCCGGTGCCCCATGAGCGACGCGAGCCCCAGTCCGATGATGACTCCGACGACCGTTTCAAGCTCGATCCACAGCCCGGTTCTGATCATGAGCGAGGTCGACGGGCGCCGGATGATTCTGGTGTATCCGGCGTAATTCCGCCTGGCGACCTCGACAGCCAGAGCCTCCACCCGGGGGGACGCCGAGCGGGCCGGGGCGACCGCGGATTTCGACCAGAAAGGGAAGCTGGGGCAGTCGACATTCCGCTGAACGCGCCCGGTGCCGAGACCGCAGATAACCGGCACGGCGTGTCCGCTGGCCCAGTTCTCGAAGCCGGCCCGCGATAGCCCCGGCGGTATGTTCACGTTCCAGTCATCGATAAAGGTCGGTGCGGCCAGGGCAGACACCGTGCAGATGATCGTGTAGCCCGCCGCGACCAGCGGCACCACAATGGCCAGTGCGGCAGGGATCCTGGCCAGGTAGAGCGCTAGCCGGGACCGGCCGGTCACCACCAGATGGCGGAACATGCCTTCGGCGAGGTCGCGCGATCCCGCCGTGCAGCCCACGACGGCAGCGGCGACGAAGCCGAAGGTGAACAGCATCCCGGGTCCCAGGACCACGAAGATCAAGAAGCTGCCCGCGGGCGGGTTGGTGCGCGGCGCGAACGCGTGCAGCAGCAGGCGGATGCCCATGAACAACGCCGGGATGCCGACGTCGACCACCGCCACGCCGATCATCAGGCCGCGCCGGCGCCGCAGCTCCATCAGCCTGGTGGCGATCATGCCGGTCGTGGGAACCGGCGAACCCCTGCGGTCGCGGGCGTGGTCGGCCCGTGTCACGTGGGCGGGCGCGCCGGGCGCGGGCACGCCGTCGGCGGGCATGGTCGTCATTCCGGGTCCCCCAGCCTGCTCGTGACCTGCAGGAACCACGTCTCTAGCGAGGTCTGGACCGGCTGGAGCCGGTAGACGGAAATTCCGCCTGAGACCAGGATCCGGTTGACTTCGGCGACGACGTGGCGGCTGGTGCCGCCCGGCAGGGTGATCTCCAGGCCCAGCGGCCCCGGCGCGACCTCGATGCTGGCGCCGAGAGCGGTGCGCGCGAGCAGGGCACGGGCCTGGCCGGGGTCAGAACACTCGACCTGGAGCGCGATCCGCGCCCCCGCCAGCAACTCGGCGATCGGTCCCTGCGCGATGATGCAGCCGCGATCGACTATCGCGACCGCGTCACACGTCCGCTCAACCTCGTCCAGGAGATGGGAAGACAGCATGACCGTGCGGCCGTCGGCCACCAGGGACAAGATCAGGTCGCGCATCTCGGCGATACCGGCCGGGTCAAGCCCGTTCATCGGCTCGTCCAGAATGAGCAGCTGCGGGTCCCCGAGCAGGCAGGCGGCCACGCCCAGGCGCTGCCGCATGCCCATCGAGTACGCCGAGACCCGGTCGCCGGCGCGGTGAGCGAGGCCGACTCGCTCCAGTACCGGGCCGACGCGGTCCCGCGCGGCAGGCTCGCGGGCGGCGGCGAGAAGCCGCAGATTCTGCCTGCCGGTCAGATGGCCGTGGAACCGGGGCTCGTCGACGATGGCGCCGATCCGGGCCAGCGCCGCGTCGCGATGCCGCGGGACCGGGTAGCCGAGCAGGGACATCGTGCCAGCATCAGCCCGCGTCAGCCCCAGCAGCACCCGGATGAGCGTCGTCTTGCCGGCCCCGTTGGGGCCGAGGTAGCCGAACGCGGATCCCCGGGGGACCAGGAGCTCGACCCCGTTCACAGCCGTCGTTGCCCCGAAACGCTTGGTGAGCCCGTGGGTCTCCACGGCCCAGTAGCTCTTCGCGGCCAGCTTGCCGGGCAAGCCCGGCAGAGCCGTCGTATTCATCACCGCTCCCGGGCATCGTTGGATGGAGGTGCAAGTGTGCGATACGGCGGCACGGCCCGTCTACGGCGCCGGGTAGCACATCGCCGGCCCGCTCCGGTGCAACCCCGGGTGGAGGCGCTTCCACCCAGGGTTAGACCAGGCTGTGCGGCCAGGATCCGGTGCCGTCCAGGCCGGCGCGCCGTAGTGTTCGTCAGATGAGCACCGACCTCGCGGGCAGCCCGGCCCTCGCTACGCTGCGCCGGGCGCGGGCGCAGCAGGAGGCAGCCCTGCTGTGGATACGCCGGCTGGCTCCGCCCCTCTTTGTCGTGGTGGCAGCGGTAACGTTCACCTCCGGCCGGGGCCCGGGGCTCGCCGGGCGCGACGTGGCTGCCGTTCTCGCTGTGGGCGGGTTCGTGCTGGGCGCGCTGGGCGCGCTGACGGCCCGTTATCGACGCGCGGCCGTCCGCGTCATCTTCGCCGTGGTGCTGGTGGCTAGTTCGGCGGCGCTCATCGGACTGCGACCCGACGGCCCGGGCCTGGCCGGGCTCCTGGCCGGTCTCGTGCTGCTTGCCCCGCGGGTGCCAGATCGCTTCCCGATCGCGCTGTCCATCGTCGGCAGCGCGTGCCTGGCGGCGGTTGTGGTGGCCGTCAGCCATGACTCGCCCACCGCGGGGCTCCTCAGCGCCATCGCGATTGTCGGCTTCCCCGGCATGACGCTGCTGGCCAGACGGCTCGGGCAGGCCAACGACCAGGCCGAGCGGCTCCTGATCGAACTGGAGGGCACTCGGGCGGCGCAGGCACGGGCGGCTGGACTGGCCGAACGCCAGCGGCTGGCCAGGGAGATGCACGACGTACTCGCCCATTCCCTGTCCGGGCTCATGCTCCAGCTCGAGGGCGCCCGGATGCTCGCGGCCGGTAGCCAAGGCGATCCCCGGCTGCCGGAAGTCATCGAGCGCGCCCACCAGCTGGGCAAGTCCGGGCTCGAGGAGGCCCGCCGGGCGATCGGGATGCTGCGCGACGACGAACTGCCCGGGCCGGAGCGCCTCGCCGGCCTCGCCGCGCAGTTCGAGGAGGTCAATGGCGTCCCGTGCCAGTTCACGGTGTCCGGCCGGGCATACGAGCTCCCGGCCGAGGCCGGGCTCGCGGTGTACCGGGTGGCCCAGGAAGCGCTGACAAATGTCACCAAGCACGCCAGCCCGGAACGGGTCGAGGTGCACCTCGGTTACGAGCCTTGCGGCGCTCGCCTGACGGTCGAGAACTTCGCGTTGAGCACCGAACCGCCGCGCGCGGCCGACGGAGGCTCCGGCTATGGCCTGACCGGGATGCGCGAGCGGGCCGAACTGCTCGGCGGCGAGCTCACCACGGCGATGACGAACGGCGGCTTCCGCGTGGAGTTGCGGGTCCCGGCGTGAGCGAGCCGAGCGGGCCCGCCGGCGAACTGAGCCAGCCCGTGCGCGTTCTCATCGCTGACGACCAGCGAGTGATCCGCGAAGGACTCGCGATGGTGCTAGGCCTCCTGCCTGACGTCGAGGTCGTGGGCTCCGCTGCTGATGGCAACGAAGCTGTAGCCCTGGCCGCTGACCTGCTCCCCGACATCGTCCTGATGGATCTTCGGATGCCCCGCTGTGACGGCGTCGAGGCCACCCGCCGGCTGCGTGAGCGCGTGCCTGCGACGAAGGTCGTCGTGCTCACGACCTACGCGGATGACCGATCCGTGATAGACGCCCTGCGGGCTGGCGCACGCGGCTACCTGACCAAGGACGCGGGCGGGGCAGAGATCCGTCACGCGCTCAGCCAAGTCCTCGATAACCATGCCGTCATCGATCCGGCCGTCCAGCATCACGTGGTCGACGCCATCGCCACCGGCTCGCCGGGCCAGGACCGGCGGCCGCTCTCATCTCTTCCCTCGGGCCTGACTCCGCGGGAAGCCGAGGTACTGTCACTCGTCGCCGCCGGGATGTCGAACCGCGAGATCGCGGAACACCTCGTCGTCAGCGAAGGCACCGTCAAGAGCCACATCAACCACCTGCTGGCCAAGATCGACGCACGCGACCGCGCCCAGGCGGTCACCTTCGCCTACGAGCACGGGCTAATCACGCCGAGGCGCGGGTCGCGATAGCTCCGCCGCAAGGCACTGTTCTGCCGCAAGGCACTGTTCGGCCGCAGGGCACTGTCCGAGCCACGGCGTAATCTCACCCGTGACATGGAACCCGCGCCCGCCATCTACGCGGGGATCCGGACGCCACTGCGGAGGAGACAAGGTGGACACGGTCAGCTCGCATGACGGCACGATGATCGCGTACGACAAGGTCGGCCACGGGCCGGCCCTGATCCTGGTCGACGGCGCGCTGACCGTCCACTCGTCCGGCGGCAAGTCGGAACTGGCCAAGCTGCTCGCGCCGCACCTCACCGTCTACGGCTACGACCGCCGGGGCCGCGGCGGGAGCGGGGACACGCTGCCCTATGCGGTCGACCGGGAGATCGAGGACATCGATGCGCTGATCGGCCACGCCGGCGGCTCGGCGTTCCTCTACGGCCACTCGTCCGGCGGAACCCTGGCCATGCGGGCGGCCGTCCGGCTCGGCAGCAGGGTCAGCAAGATCGCCCTGTACGAGCCTCCGCACAACAGCGACCCCGATGCCGAGGAGTCCTGGCGCGAATACCTCAGGGACCTGCAACAGCTCCTGGCCGACGGCCGCCGGGGCGACGCGGTGGCCTTGTTCATGCGGCTCGTCGGCACGCCCGCCGACGAGGTCGATGGCATGCGGCAGGCGCCGTTCTGGCCGAGCATGGAGGCCATCGCGCCGACGCTGGCTTACGATCACGCCGGCATCATCGGCGAGCGCTGGTCGGCGCCTACCGACCTGGCCGCGGGCGTCCGCGTTCCGGCCCTGCTGATCGCGGGCGACGCGGGCCTGCCGTTCATGCCGCACGCGGCCAGGGCGCTGAGCCAGGCGATGCCGCAGGGCCAGCTGCGGATCCTGGAGGGTCAGACGCACAACGTGAACCCGGGCGTCCTTGCTCCCGTCCTGCTCGATTTCCTCACCTCGTGAGCGCTGGCCCCGCTGGCCCGGCCGGCCAGGAGCCGGCCGAGCCGACCCGGATGGTCAGGGGCCGGCCCAGCGGACAGGGCGAGCGCCGTGCCGCCAATGACGGCCAGGACGAGCACGGCCGCGATGACCCGCAGCGTCTCGGCGCGATGGCGGCTGTCGCCCCGCCGGCCACGGGTCAGCCGCGCTCGCACCGTCCCGGCCGGGATGCCGACCTCCCTGGCGATCTGTTCCACTGGCTCGCCGACCAGATAATGGAGCACGACCACCTGGCGATCAGCCGCCTGGATCTGGCGCAGCGCCGTGATCACGGCCGACTGGTCCGCATCCGGGCCCCGCCCATAGCCATCGAGGCCGGGCTCGCCGCGGCCGGCCGCGCGCCGGCGGTACCAGCCGTACATGCTGACGCGGATGGCGACGGTCCTGATCAGCGCCGCTCGTGTTCTTCGGAGTCGGCATGGCGACCCTCGTCTTCGGCTTCCGGATCTTCGGCTCCAGCCTTGTGGCCGGGGTGCTGGTGGTCGCGATCGTGTTCGGCCTGATCTACGCCGCGCTGGTATATGTGATCGGCCCGATCTCGGGTGGCCATGTGAATCCAGCCGTCTCGCTCGGCGCATTCCTGGCCAAGCGCATCAAGGCCGTCGATCTCGTCGGCTACTGGGCGGCCCAGCTGGTCGGCGCCATCGCTGGTGCCGCGCTGGCGCTGTGGCTGCTGAACACCTCGCCGCTCTACCACAAGGCGCAGGAAGGTCTTGGCACTAACGGCTACGGCGCCAGCTCGCTGCTGCACGTCGGAGCGAGCGGAGCCTTTCTCGCCGAGGTCCTGCTCACCACGGCGTTCGTGCTGGTGATGCTCAGCCTGACGCGCGAGGGCGCAACCGTTGCCGTGGCCGGAATGGGCATCGGCCTCGCGCTCACGCTGGTGAACCTGATCGGCATCCTGTTCGACGGATGTTCGGTGAACCCGGCCCGCAGCCTCGGGCCGGCTGTGCTCGTCGGCGGCGCGGCACTCAGCCAGCTCTGGGTCTTCCTGCTCGCCCCGCTCGTGGGAGCCGTGCTGGCAGCGGGGATCCACATACTGTTCTATCCGCTGGCTCCCAGCGCCGAGCCGCCCGAGGACAGCTCGCTGACCGAGCACACGTCGTCGCCGGGGGACGCGACCGACAGCCCTGGCCCGTCCAACTAGGGCGCGGGACGCGCTCAGTAGCCGGCGCGATCATGTCGTTCGACCGAGTGCCTGCCGCACCTGTGACAGGAATCTGCCCTGCTCCTCAGCGCCAGTGATTATGAGACGCTGAAATTGGCGGTCGAGCCGGACGTCTGCATAAAGGTCACCGGCGTCCTCGTGGAAGTGCACGAAGGCCCGGGATCCGCACGGATCCGAGCATGCCGTCGCAGCCCCCGCAACGCAAGTGCGGTAGCAGGCGACCGCTCCCGGCCGATGTGCGAAAGGGGCCGGGTGCGAGCCGCCCGCTTCGCATGCAAACATTGTGGGCGTGGCCGTCACCGCGGAGGAGATCGAGCGCGAGAAGGGCCGGCTGCCCCGTGGCTGGGGCCGGTTCGGAAAGGCCCTCGAGCAGCTCGCCGAGATCTGCGAGCCCGACGAGTCGGTGCTCAGTTCCTGCGTCACGCTCAACCCCCAGTTCCGGCACACCAGCAGCACCATGGCGGGCGCCCTGCTCGAGATGACCGACAGCACGAACGTCGTCCTCGCAGCGACAAGCAATCGCCTGATCGTCATCAGTACCGGGATGAGCGGAACGCCCCGCAAGCATTACGACTTGTCCTGGGACGGCCTGCAGGTCGCCGAGCGTAAGAAGAACGAGTTCACCCTCCGCACCGAGGCCGGCGAGATCAGGTTCCGGGGTGCCGCCAAGCAGCAGGTGCCGGGCTTCCTGGCGGCGGTCGAGGGGAAGGCCGGCTAGGTCTCAAGCTACTGGCAGCGGATGGAGGGAGAAGCCCATGAGCACGTTCATCACCAGGCTCGACACGGCCGGTACCGGGCCGCGGCTCGCGGTCAAGGACATCATCGACGTGGCGGGCGTCCCGACCACCGCTGGATCGCGCGCGGTCGAGCGAAGCGCAGTGCCCGCCGCCGCCGACGCCGCGTGCCTGGCCGGGGCGCGGGCGGCCGGTGCTCGGATCGTTGGCAAGACGAACCTGCATGAGCTGGCGATGCTGCCGCTCGGCACGAACCCGTGGTTCGGCACACCAGTCAACCCGCTGGACCCGGCCCTGATCCCGGGCGGGTCGTCGAGCGGCTCGGCAGTCGCGGTCGCGAACGGCGAGGCCGACGTGGCGCTGGGGTCCGACACCGGCGGTTCCGTCCGGATCCCGGCCGCCTGCTGCGGCATCGCCGGCCTGAAGACCAGCTATGGCCGGGTGCCGCTGGGAGGCGTCTGGCCGCTGGCGCCGCGCTTGGATACCGTCGGCCCGATGGCAGCGACCGTGGCCGGGCTCGTGACCGGAATGGCACTGCTGGAGCCGGGGTTCACGCCCGCAAGGGCACCAGCCAGGCGGATCGGCCGGCTGCGGACGACCGCGCGGCCAGAGATCGAGCAGGCCGTGGACGAGGCTCTCAAAGCCGCGGAATTTGAGGTCGTGACCCTCGACTGGGACAGCTTCGCGACCGGGACGAGCATCTTCACGACGATGTTCCTGACCGAGGTGTGGGATACCGATCACGTGCTGGCCGAGGCGCACCCGGACGCCGTGGGTGAGGATATCCGCCAGACGCTCAGCATGGCCGATGTCTTCCGGCCCGGCCTCGATGACGCCCTCAGCGAACTCGCCGCATGGCAGCAGTCGCTGCTCGACCTGTTCGGCCAGGTGGAGCTGCTCGCCCTGCCGACGCTGCCCGTGTTCCCGCCCCGGCTGGAGGATCTGTCCCCCGACTCGCTGGTCAACGTGGTTATCGAGATCACCCAGTACACCGGGCTGTTCAACGCGGCCGGAACGCCCTGCACGGCCCAGCCCGTCCGGGCAGCGGGCAACCGGCTGCCGGCCAGCCTGCAGCTCGTAGGCCCGCCGCGGGGCGAGGAACTGCTGCTCGCGACGGCGCACCAGGTAGAGGCAGCGAGGCCCCGGTGAAAGAACTCGAATCGCTCGACCTTGCTTTCGTCGTTGACACTTTCCTGCTGCTCCTGATCGGGATCGGACCCAAGATCGCGCTGGTGCCATTCCTTGACGCGACAGCAGATATGCCGGAGGCCACCAAGCGCCGCGTCCTGCGCAAGATGCTGACGACCGCCGCCACCGTGGCCGCGCTGCTGCTGATCCTCGGTGGCTTGCTGACCAGGCTGCTGCACTTCTCGCCGGGCGCGCTGGGCGTCGCGAGCGGCATCATCTTGCTGATCATCGCGGTCACCATGGTGCTCGGCCATCAGGCGGGCGGCGACGATCATGCGGTCGAGGGCCAGGACCCGATGAAGATCGCCGTCTTCCCGCTGGCCGTGCCCTACCTGCTCAACCCGGCCGGGATTGTCGTCCTGGTCACCCTGTCGGCCGAAGCCAGCTCCCTCGCGGTGTTCGCTGTCGCGGTCGGCGTGATCGTCGCGGTGCTCGTGCTCGACGTCCTCGTCTTCCGCTGGGCGGTGCAGGTCAGCAGCAAGCTAGACGCGAGCCGGATGCTGGTCACCGAGAAGGTGTTCGGTTTCCTGCTGGCCGCGCTCGGAGTGCAGCTGGTGCTCAACGGACTGGCCGACGTCGGCGTGATCCACCTGACGACCGGTCACTAGCGTACGAAGAGGAGCGGGCGTGACCGCTCAGCAGCTACTGGCCGCGCTGTTCAACGCCGCGATCGCCGTCTCGGTTGGCGCCACCGTCTTGTCGCTCGGGTGGTGATCCCGGCGGCTGCGTGGGGTATCGCCGAAATCCTGCCGGTTGGCTCCAAGTACGTGCCCGGCCTGGTCCTGGCCACCCTCGGCGCGGGCAGCGCCTCGTCGTTGAAGGCCGCCCAGCTGGCCAAGCGGGCCGACCTGCCGCTGGCGGTGTCGGTGGTCGTGGTGCTCCAGCTGGTCAACATCATCGCCGTGCCGCTGTGGGCCGGGCAGGTCGTCACCGGCACGTCGATCAGCGCCTGGCAGATCGTCAAGAGCCTGCTCCTGCTGGTGCTCCTGCCGCTGGTGGTCGGCCTGCTGATCCGCGCCCGGTACGCCGATCACGCGAAGGACTGGCGGGCCGAGCTGGTGCGAGCCGCCAGCCTGGCGCTGGTGATCGCGCTGGTCACGGGCATCGCGGCGAACTGGAGCACGATCGTGTCGATGTTCGGGTCGTGGGTAATCGGCGCCGCGATCATCATCGTCATCGTGGCCGCCATCCTCGGTCTGCTGCTGGGGATGCTACTGGGCGGCAGGAGCCCTGAGACGCGGCTGACGACCGGCATGGTCTCGGTGTTCCGATTCGGTTCACTGGGGCTGATTATCATCGGCGCCCAGCTGCACGGGAATCCGGTCTACCTCGGCCCAGCGCTCACCTTCGTGCTGGTCGACTTCGTCCTGCCCCTCGCCCTGGCCGTGGAGGTCGGCCATCGGGCCGGAACGGCGAAACCAGCGCCTTAGGGCGAAATGAGCTGCGCCGATCCCATTCCCGGGCGTGGGCCGCGGCATCCGGCGGCTCGGGGGTCGCAGCGCCCAGGACAGCACGGTCAGGACCGTCAGGCCGGCCAGCAGGCCCACCTCACCACGCGCGTAGCCGGTGGTCAGGTGGGACGCGATGGCGCCGGTGTAGGTGAAGAAGGCGCCCGCGTACGCCCATTCCTTGAGCAGCGGGCGGCCGGGGATCAGCAGGACCAGCGCACCCAGCACCTTCCAGATTCCCAGCAGGACCAGGAAATAGGACGGGTATCCCAGGTGCGTCACGAGCTGGGTGACGAATGGAAGGCGCGCGATATCCCAGATACCGCCAAGTCCCAGTTCGCCTGCGACGATCGCGGTCGCCAGCCAGTAGCCGGCCCGCCACCAGCTCGGCGAGCCGGGGCGGCTAGTGATGGTGGGCAGTTCGGTCGGGGTGTGCATGTGGTGTCCTTCCTGGCGGGGGAAGCAGCTGGCCGATGAGGATCTTCGTCAGCCACCGCTCGTACTGCTGGGGGCGCCAGCCGCGGTCGCCGACGAGCAGCCGGTAGACCTCGGGAGACATCAGCGCGTGGATGATGTCCGCAGCCTGGCGTTCGCGCAGCTTCGGCCGGAGGCGCCGGCCCGGGCCAGGGACCGGGCGATCTGCGACTGACCGAGCTGCCGGTGCCGCGTCTGCTCGGCGAGCAGGGCGGCCGCGTCGGGATCGGAGGCCGCCGCGCCGACGAGGATCCGGTGGACGGGCTCGGTTCTCGACATGATGCCGCTGGTGATGCCGGCGAAACCCGACAGCTGGCTGCGGGGATCGCGGTCCGCGAGAAGTGCACGGACATGGGGCCGGCTGTCCAGCGGGACGGCGTCGTCGTCGCCGGCAATCGAGATGTCGAGCAGCGCCTTGAGGATCCCCAGTTTGGACGAGAACAGCCGGTACACCGTCGCAGGCGGGACATCCGACCGGTCGCTGATGGCCTCGACCGTCGTTCCGGCATAACCGCGTTCGAGGAACAGCGTCCGGGCGGCCTGCACGACCGCGGCACGAGCCAGGCGGGTCCGGGCCTGGCCGCCCTGGCCGTCACGCGAGCTGGAGGGCCTAGCAGCAGTTGTCATAGATTTGAGAGTACTACTTCTAATTCAAGAGTACTACTCTCGATATGTGAACCGCGGGACCAGGCCCGCGCTGCGCCCGGCGCAGGTTGGGTCGCTCAGCCGTTCTGCTCGTCGCGCCAGGCGATCCAGTCGCGAAGATAACCCAGGTCAGGACGCGGACCGCCGACCCCGACCGTGAACAGGGAGACGCCCAGGTCGCGCAGTTTCTGGCCGCTCTCGCCCGGGCCTCCGATGCGCTGGTCCACTCCCACGGACCGCTCGATCTCAGCCGGGTCGCGTCCGATATCCGCACAGTGCTGGCCAAGCACCGCGGACTTGCGCTCAAGCTCGGCGAAGTCGGCGAAGACGTGCCAGATGTCAGCGTGCTTGGCGACCAGCCTGAGCGTCTTCTTCTCCCCGCCGCCGCCGATGAGCACAGGGATGTCCCTGATCGGCGGCGGGTTCAGCCGGGCGAGCCGTTTCTCGATCCGCGGCAGGGCCAGGGCCAGGTCGTCAAGGCGACCGCCGGCGGTGCCGAACTCGTACCCGTACTCGGTGTAGTCCCGTTCGAACCACCCCGAGCCGATCCCGAGGATCAGCCTGCCGCCGCTGATGTTGTCGACCGTGCGGGCCATATCGGCCAGCAACTCGGGGTTGCGGTAACTATTGCACGTGACCAGCGCGCCGATCTCAACCCTTGACGTCGCCTCGGCCCAGGCCCCGAGCATGGTCCAGCACTCAAAGTGCAGGCCGTCCCGCTCGCCGTACAGGGGATAGAAGTGGTCCCAGTTGAACAGGATGTCGACGCCGAATTCCTCGGCCTGCGCCGCCGTGCGGCGGATCGTCGCGTAGTCAGCGTGCTGCGGCTGAAGTTGCAAGCCCACCCGGATGGGCCGTTGATTGACAATGGTCACGGGCGCACTCTACTCAGACGTCCGGTGTGGCCTCCCTAGTACTGCCTCCGGACCGCCGCGCTGATCCGGCCGCGCGCGCCGAGCGCACCTGGCTGACGATGATCAGCATGATGATGGCGATCGAGAACCAGAGCCCGTAATGCGAGACGGCTTGCGCGACCACGACAGCATGGTGCCCGAGGGCATACCCGAGGCCGATCAGCATGCCGGTCCACAGCATGGTGCCGATCAGGTCAAGCACCACGAAGGTGATCAGGCTGACGCCGGCCCAGCCGGCGATGACGAAGATGATCGCGTTCGGAACCGGCAGGAACGGCGCGATCACGATCACGGGCCAGGTGAATTTGCGCCCCCACCGCTTGACCCGGTCGAGGTAGCGCTGGCCGCGATTCCGGCGACCGCCCAGCAGCGCGACCGCGCGCTCACCCCACAGCGTGCCTGCCCACCAGTACAGCAGATCGAACTTCATCAGCCCCGGAATGGCGGCGAGCAGCACCGCCAGCAGCGTTCCGTGCCCGACCCGCGCGAACGCGGCGCCAGCCACGATGGCCTCCGTGGAGCCGTTCAGCACCTCCAGAACGATCGGGTGGGTGCCGACCAGCTCGGCCCGGAACGGCAGCAGCAGGAGGAAGTACAGGCCGCTGGCCGTGATGGCGGCCCAGCAGGCGATGTCCGCCGCGCGTGGCTGGCCAGCCCACGGCAGCCTCGGGTCATCCCACCGGCGGGCGGCTGCCGGGCCAGCCTCCGTGCCGCCGGCCTGCGGCGCCGAGCTTGGCTGGCTGTCCGCTCCCGCTGACCCCGCTGCGGGCCCGGGGCCGCTCACGAGGCGATCCATCGTGCTGGCGTGCTGGGCCGGGACGCGCGGCTGGCAAGGATCGGCGCTATCCGCTGCAGGCTGCCCATGGGGCAAGCCTCGCATAGCCGCCGGCCCGTGACCACGCGGCCGTGTGCATACCATCGGGAGCGGCCAGCGCTCGCTGGATGTGCGGCTGCCCGGGCTCGCCAAAATTTCATCATCTGATAGCCAGTCGGCCGTCGTGTCACCCGATCGGGCGTCATGACAGCATCCCCTACGATCGGGGATCCTGACTGTGTGCTAGCCCGCAATCTGATGACGCCGCGGCGCCAGGCTCTTCAGCCTGGCGCTGCCTTGCGGCCGATTCGTCCGGGGGGGCAGCTCCGGGGAGGGGCCTGGGTGTCCCGGGCCATTCAACAGCCCGGGACACCTAGCTGGGGTTGTCGGCCGCGGCGCGGGCGAATGAGTTGTACGGCATGATCTCGGTCGGCTTAATCACACCGTCCTCAATCGCGCGGGCGAGCAGCGCGTCCTTGCTCGGCGCGGTCCGCCCGGTGGCCGCGTACTTGGCGCGCGCCCGGCTGATGTATTGCCGGACCGTGTTCTCACTGATCGACATGCGGCGTCCGACCGATGCCTTCGACATGCCCTGGAACCACAGCAGCAGCGCCTGCCGCTCCTGCTCCGACAGCGCCGGCCGGGCCGGGCGCTGGTCGGCGAGCATCGCCCTGGCCTGCGAGCGGGTCACATACGGCCGGTCGATGGCGGCCGCCAGCACGGCCTCGACCAGATGGTCGCGGCCCTCATCCTTGGACACGTAGGCATGCGCACCGTTATCGAGCGTCTCCATTACGATTGCCGGATCGCTGTGCCCGGAGAAGGCCACCACCCGGTATCCGGCTGCCACCAGCCCGGGGATCTGCGTGGTGACCAGCTCGCCCGACAGTTCCAGGTCCAGGATGACCACGTCGGCCTCTGGCCGCGGCACGGCGCGGAGCCCGGTCAGGTCGCGCCCCGTCTGCACTAGGCGCACCCGCTGGCCGGGATCAGACCGGATCCAGGACGCCACCCCCTCGGTGACGACCGGATGGTCTTCGATGATCGCCACCGTCACCGGCTGTTCCATCGCGCCTCCGCCCAGAGCATGCCGCCGTCTTGCTGCTGTTCGATGGCGACCCCCTCGCCGGCTGCGGGCAGCCAGACGAGCGCGCCGGCATCGGCGACGAAGCTCACGGCGATTCCGGCGGTCACCGCCGCCAGGGTGATCCGAGCCTGACTGCGCGCGGCGGTCAGGATCGCGATGGCAGCGTCGGTGATCACCCGCCGCGCCGGACCGGGCACCTGGGGCAGCGGTCCGGCCGTCTCGATCTCGACGGCGACCCCGCGCCGCTCGGCCACGTCGGCACTCGCGTGCAGTTCGTGCACCAGCGATCCCGGCACCTCATCGCTCTCGGCCAGCAGCCGGCGAAGCCGGGCCGCCTGGACTGCGCACCTCACGCGCACCTGCGGGTCGCCCGGGTCAGCCGTCCCGGCCGCCAGCTCGCCGACCAGCGGGACGGCGCTTTCCTGCAGCGCCAGCCAGCGGGCGTGCCGGGCGGCCCGGATGATCTCCGCGGTGGCAGCCCGCTCGAGCGCGGCGTGCTCACTCCTCGCCGCCGTGGCGGCCTGGCCGGCGGCGGCGTCCAGCGCCCTGACCAGGACGGCGACAGCCACCTGGGCGCCAGTCGACCAGGCCAGCAGGGCGAGGAACCCGGCCAGGTCGGTGCGGTGCATCCCGTTCCACTTCAGCACGGCCAGGGTGGCCAGGGCCTCGGCGCCGAGGAACCACGCCAGCTCGGCGGACCGGCGGCGGAGCAGCACGAGCAGGCAGATCCAGCCGGCACTCCCCCACGCCCAGTTGAGGGCCAGCATCTGGCCGGGCGGGCTGGCCGCCGCCGCCGCGGTGCTGGCCGCCAGTGCGATCACGGCGACCGCCCAGGCCGGGCCCCAGCCGGGCGCCCCGCGCAGCACCAGGACCGACCCGGCGGCGATGGCCAGCGCCATGACCAGCCACATGGCGCCCTGGAAGGCGAACGAGCCGTAGGCCGACCGGTCATGCAGCAGCTGTCCGCCCGCCCCGGCGAGATGCCAGCCCGCCACCAGGAAGACCACAGCGATGGTGAAGGCCCGCTGATAGCGGCCGGACATCATCGCCGCCGGCTGCACGGCGGTCATGCGGGCCAGCTCACGGTGACGGTCGTACCCGCGCCGGGACGGCTGGCGACCGCGGCCCGGCCGCCGGCCGCCAGCATCCGGCCGGTGATCGAATCGCGGATGCCCCGGCGCGATGGCGGAGTGGCGGCCGGGTCGAACCCGCGGCCGCGGTCAGAGATCTTGACGACCGCCCAGCCGGCACCGCCGGTGACGGTCACATCCGCCTGGCCGGTTCCAGCGTGCCGCTCGACGTTGCGCAGCGCCTCGCCGACGCAGGCGACGAGCTGATCCGTGACCGGAGACGGCAGCGTGACCGGGGCGAGCTTCAGCCGCACGGCCAGGTCATCAGTACTGGCCGCGGCCCGCTTCAACTTCGGTCTCGGGTCAGTCAGCGGCGCCAGCCCGCCCGGCCCGGATGGCGCGCCCGCGAGCCCGCGCAGCACGCGCAGGTCCCGGTCCGCCTGCGCGGTCAGCGCCAGAGACGTTTCGGCAAAGGCGCCGGCCGCGACCATGGTCAGGGTCGACAGGACAGTGTCGTGCAGCTGGCGGTGCTGCTCTCGCTCGTCAGCACGCCGCGCCTCCTCGGCCCGGATCTGCCGCTCCGTCTCCAGACCGGCGGCGACGATCGCGTCCGCTTGCCGGGCTCCGCCGCGGATCACCGCTACCAGCCCGGCGGAGACGATCGTTTCCACCACCAGCAGCCAGGCATCGGCCGGGTGGCCGGCGCCGAGCCCGTAAGCGATGACCACGATCGCGGCCCCGGGCAGCCCGAGCCACGGCCGCAGCGCGATCTGCAGGATGTACACCGACGTGCAGGCCAGCGGGAGCATCCAGGTCGTGCTGTCCTTAATCAGCACCGCTGGGACCAGGTGCTGCTGGGCCAGCGCCAGCGCCGAGATGACCGCGGCGTCGGCCAGTACCACGGTCGGCGTCAGCCCTGATCCTCGGACCCGCCAGGTGAAGAAGGCTGACCACAAGCACAGCGCAGTCAGCGGCGCAGCCAGCCACCAGCCGGAGATCTGCTTCGTTGCGGCCAGCACGGCTACCGCGGTGAACAAGACCGCGCCGCCAAGGCGCAGGGCGACCGCATACCGGCCGGCCAGCCGGTGCAGGGCCTCGTCGGAAGGCCCTGCTAGCCGGGGGCGGCGTACCCGCCTGTGGCGGCCCGCGGGGGGCCGGATCTGCCTCCCGACGGAATCAGCTGCCGGCTCCACTGGACCATTATGCGCCAGGACCATGGCCCCGGGAGTGGTGACGTTTCAACATTTGGACCGGGCTGGACAACCTGCGATTCTTCTTCCTGTCGAGCGGTAGTCGTTCTAATAGCAAATCAGCCAAATTTGTTCGGCACTGCCACCGTAAGCCTGAACGGAAGTGGCGCCGGATCGCTGAACTTTCAGGGCTCGGCGAAGACCGCCGCATTGGGCGGGACCGGTCCCCGCCCGGGAAAATGTCCGCATGGATGTCAGGGATAGTTCGAGTCCCTTGCTGGCCAGTGCCGGGCGATCGCTGGCCCGGTTCAACGCGCGTCACCCGTGGAATCACAATGAGCACTTCCACAGCTGGGTCCTGCGCAACCTTCCAGCGCGCCGCATCACCGCCGTCGACGTCGGCTGCGGGACAGGGGTACTAGCCGGGAAGCTGGCCCCGCACTTCGCGCGCGTCACCGCGATCGACGCCGATGCGGGTATGGCCGCCGCCGCGAGCGCGCGCCTGGCCAAGGACCCGCAGGTAACCGTCCGACCGGGCAGCTTCGAGCAGTTCGCCTCGGCGCCCGGTGAAGGAGCGGCTGATCTGATCACGATGGTGGCCGTGCTGCACCACCTCAGCCTCGACGACACCCTGGCCCGCATACCCGGACTGCTGGCACCGGGCGGCCGCCTGCTCGTGATCGGCCTCGCCAAGGTGAACTCGCGGCCCGATCTAGCGGTCGACCTCATCTCGGCCGCGGCGAACCCGGTCATGGGCATGATCAAGCATCCGAGAGCCGTCCGCCCACCTGACGAAACCGCGGCCGACCAGCCGGTCATGCCAGTCAGGGATCCCGCCAGTACCCTCGCGGAGATCTCCGCGGCGGCCACCGCCCGTCTCCCCGGCGCCACCCTTCGGCGGCGCTTGTTCTTCCGCTACACCCTGCGCTGGGACAAGCCGCCAAACGATTCCGCGTTTCCCGCATGTTCCGCGGGCGACCGCATGAGCCGCCGATGGTAGAAACCACGGAGCGCTCGGAAATCATCGCGTCGCACGCCGACTGGCCCATGGCGAGTCCGGGTTCTCGATCAGGTCCTTGAAGGCAGCTACCCGGTGCCAGGCCGCATCGGCCATCGATCTGGCCACGGCCTGGCTGTTCGGGATGCCAGCCGGCCAGCGGAAGGTCAGCTCCAGCCGGGTTCCCTGCCCTTCGGGCTCGACGTGGTGCAGCATCTCAGGCCCGGGCTTTCCGACCGGGGAGCTCAGCGCGAAGCGCCCGGCTGCGAGCTCCCTGAACATGGTGACAGTCACGCTTAGCTCACCGTTGTCGAGCCGCGTGATGAAGTACTGCATCTCCCCCGCCGGCCGCGCGGGGGTTCCCGGAACGACGCCCGCGTACACAGGGCCGCCGCGGGACATCAAGGTCGCTGCCGACTCAGGTGCGTGAACCGCTGCCCACACCTCGTCGACAGGTGCCGCGATCGCCGCCCAGGCCGACACCGAGGCGGGCTGGCCCTGTAGAGCGGGGGGCGTGCAAGCCGCCTGCAACTCGGCCGGCATCTTGCCATCAGGCAGCGGCGCCCGGCCCTCGGCAACGTCACAGAGCCCGGCCAGCCACACCGGCAGCGTGCGCTGCCAGTAGTCCGCGACCACGGCCCGCCCGCTGCGGCCCGCCACGACGGTCCGGACTTGTATCGACACCCGCGAGCCGGCTCGCTCAGGAACCACCGACAGCGTAAAGACCTCGCCGCCATCTGCGGGCCTGCCCGGCAAGGTCAGCGAGACCACCCGGCCAGGGGATTCCTCGCCGACCCCATAGACCACGAAGATCGGCGACACCCCGGGAACGGACAGCACCACGCGGAACCTGGCCCCGGGCGGCCCCGTCACGTCGAAGGCGAAGCTGCGCGGCCGCAGCGCCAGCGCCGCCGGGCCGCTGAGCAGCGGCCACACCTGCTCCGCCGGGGCCGCGAAGACCTGCGATCGCTCGGCAAAGACAGTCCGACCACTCATGCTGTCATTGATTCCAGATAGTCGCCTGCGCCTGCGCGGTCGAGCCGTCACTGGACACGCTGGTGATCTTTACGTAGGCCGTTCTGCCCGCGCCGGTGCGGACGCACAGGTCAAGGCTCGACGTGATCTGGATAGAACTGGTGCTGCCCTGTGTCTGCACGAGGGTATGGCACTGGCGGTAACTGGGGGCCGACGAGCCCCGCCAGACGGCGTAGCTGCCATTGCCGCTGAGCAAGTAGCCGCCGCTATTGGTGAAGGTCGAGGTGCTGGCGCCCGTTATCGGCGGCACGTCATCAAGCTCGATTCCACTGGAGTTGATGGCGATCGGCCCGTGCCACCGGACCGCAGAAGCCTGCGCTGGCGGCGGAGCATGACTCGGCTGGCCCCAGATAGTCGCCTGCGCCTGGGCGGTCGAGCCGTCACTGGACACGCTGGTGATCTTTACGTAGGCCGTTCTGCCCGCGCCGGTGCGGACGCACAGGTCAAGGCTCGACGTGATCTGGATAGAACTGGTGCTGCCCTGTGTCTGCACGAGGGTACGGCACTGGCGGTAACTGGGGGCCGACGAGCCCCGCCAGACGGCGTAGCTGCCATTGCCGCTGAGCAAGTAGCCGCCGCTATTGGTGAAGGTCGACGTGCTGGCGCCCGTTATCGGCGGCACGTCATCAAGCTCGATTCCACTGGAGTTGATGGCGATCGGCCCGTGCCACCGGACCGAACTGCGGCTTGCGCCCGTCGGCTGGCGCGACGAGCGGCGAGCGGAAGCAACCGAGTGGGCGACGCCTCCGGCAACGCCGCCGACGCCCAGCAGGGCCAGAACGGCGACCACGGCTTGTACCCATCCTGGTGCATCGCTCCAGAATCTAAACCGGGACTCGCTTCTCGGATTCTCACCGCCTTCTCCGCCCATGATTCGAAGCTTATCGCGGAGCGCACCGGAATAGCCCTGCTCGGTACATCGCATTTGCGATTGAGTTGCGTACCGCGGCTTAGGGCGTAATGGGGGCATAACTACTGTTCTGGTCGGCGGCGCAGAACGGCCAGCCGGCCCATGCGAGATTTAGTCCAGATCATCGGCGCCGGTGCAGCGTAGCCGGCGCCAGGATCGAGGTCAGATACCTCGGTCTCGCTCCTGCCCTGCGGTACCGGGCGCCTGATGTCCAAAGCTTGCCTGCGGACTCCCATACGCCGCGGCTAGCATCCGCGCGTAATTGACCCTCGCGTTGATGTCGGTAACCTGAGCCTGGCTGGTGACCGGAATATTGGTGCTGTGCACAAAGCCGGGTCCGAAAACGCTGACCTGCATTGCTCCGCTGGTCGTGGTCTCCTTGACCAGCAGGAACAGCAGGCCGATCAAGAACAGGAAAAATCCGATTATTGCGCAGACGATCGCCCACACCGGAATGCTCGTGGTTGTCACCGACCCGTCAGTAACGGTCCAAGAGACCTCGCCGAGCGGCCTAGTGCCACTCGGAGTGAATACCCGAGACCCGGTCACCGAAATATCCCCGATTGTTACCAGAACAGGCTCGGTCGCTGCTTGAGGCTCTGGCGCGCCACCGGGAGACCACTGGAGCCCTTCTGGACCGGGCTCGCCTGACCGCACATCGGGTCGCCGCTGGAATGGCATGCCAGAATCTGGCATTTCCGGTGGTTCACTCATGATGGAATCGTAGCGGCTTGGTATCGTGGTGGCAATCATGCCGACCTTTTATCACAATTGGAATCTCGGCGTAATTACAGCCCGAATTACTACCGGCGAGCGCGCCATGCCGGGTGACAGCCGCAGCGCATGGTCCTGATGGGCGCGGCCTGGCCCTGCTCGTTCAGCAGCAGTGAATGGCCAGGGCCAGGCGAATGGCACCGTCGAACGCGCCAACTGCCCATGCGTTGCCGGACGAGCTGGCGGCCACGCCAAACAGGTCGTTGCTGGAGCCGGGGTTGGGGCTGGCCACCTGCTTCCATCCGGCACCGTTCCAGTGCAGGATGAGGCTTGGTGCGCGGTGCCGTTGCCGAAGCTGCCCACCGCCCAGACGTCGGACGCGGACACGGCCCGGACGCCGCTGAGCTCGTTGGCAGTGCTGCCTGGGTCCGGGTTCTCGAACTGCCCCCAGGAGTGCCCATCCCAATGCAGGATGAGGGCCTCGCTCACAGTGCCGTCGGAGAAACTGCCCACCGCCCATATATTGGTGGCTGAGACGGCGCGGACGCTGGCCAGGGAATTGTTGGCGCTGCCCGGGTCCGGGCTGGGAACTATCTTCCAGGCGGAGCCGTTCCAGTGCTCGATGAGCGTCTGGTCCGCTCCGCCGCTGAAGGCGAAGCCGACCGCCCAGGCGTCGCACGGCGACAGGACAGTAGTACTGAACAGCGTGTTATCCGACGTACCGGGGCTCGGTGGCTGCGCGCCGGACCAGCTTTCGCAGGTCCCCGCCTGGGCTTCGGCCGGCTGGAGCCCGATCAGCATGCCGACCGGCACCAGCGCCGCGGCGAGCGCCGTGACAATAAGCTGGCGATAAAGACGTGCGCGCATCCTTGGTATCCCTTTCTTGCATAAGACATGACCACTGCGGGATCGACCTATCTCAAGGGCCGATGGCCGCAGTGCTCGCTGGCCCGGCCGCGGCCGAGAACTACGATCTCTGCACGATGGCGAAGGCGTGCGCGGCCCCGGGGCCGGACGCGGTCGCGGTGGCTGTCAGGCCGGCCGGCAGCCGGACTATGACCGGCAGGTCGGCGTCGGCCAGCAGCCCATCACCAAGTTCTCCCTCCCCGTTGTAGCCCCAGGCGAGCACCTGGCCTGCCGCGGTAACGGCGTAGCTCTGATAACAACCAGCACTGATCGCCCGAACATGAGCCCCTGCCGACAGGTGCACCGAGACCGGCGTATCGCTACTTGTGGTCGACCCATTGCCGAGCTGCCCGTAGGTGTCATCCCCCCAGGCCAGAACTGCGCCCTTGGAGAACAGCACGAGGGTGTGGTAGCAGCCGGCGAACAGCGAGACCGGGCGCCCGATGGGCCGACCTCGCCGCACGATACTGATCGCTACTGGTACGGCACTGTCGACGGTGGTTCCGTTGCCCAGCTGGCCGCTGGTGTTGAGTCCCCAGCCGAAGAGCCCGGCGGAGGTCATCGCGATGCTGTGGTAGCAGCCGGCCGAGACGATCCTCGCTGTCACGCCGGCCGGCAGCTTGACCCGGGTCGGGACCACGCTGTTGATCGTGGTGCCGTTGCCGAGCTGCCCGTATTGATTGCTGCCCCAGGCCAGTAGGCGCCGACCCGAGGTCATCGCCAGGTTGTGGCCGCATCCGGCGCTGATCGCCCGGATCCTGGTGCCCGACGGCATCCTGACCAGGACCGGACGGTGCCGGTCCTGGGTGGTGCCGTCCCCGAGCTCGCCGAGGCTGTTGTCCCCCCATGCGTATACGCGGTCGCTCGCGGTCAGCGCCAGGTTGTCCCAGCAGCCGGCCCTGATGGCGGTCACAGTGACGCCCTTGGGCAGCTTCACCCGCACGGGAACCGTCCGTACGTTGGTGGTGCCGTCACCTAGCTGCCCGTAGCTGTTGTCGCCCCACGCATAGACCCGTCCGTCCGAGGCAAGGGCCACGCTGTCGCGGCAGCCTGCCCGCACCGCAGCGATCTTGATTCCCCTGGGCAGCTTGACCGTCACCGGAAGATCGGCATTCTGCTCGCTGCCGTCGCCGAGCTGGCCACGCCGGTTGTAGCCCCAGGCTCGCAGCGGGGCTACCGCCCTTGCCGCAGCGGTCCGCCGCGGCGGACCGGCTGCCAAGTTCCCGGCGGCTGCCCCCGCCGGAGCCGCACTGGCGGTGCCGTCGGCGAGGCCGGAGCCTGCTGCCACCGCGGCCAGCAGCAGGGCAGCGACGACGGGCCTGGCTGTTATAACGGATGATGCCCTGCTTGAAGGCCCGGTCATCGCCTGCTCCCTCATGCGTTCAGCTAGTCGCGGTGCTGCTGACCGTCAGGCGTTAACCGCGGTCCGGCTAGGTACCGGCGGCGACGGTCAGGCCTAGGCCGATAATGCCGACCGCCCGCGCGGACGGCATGGGGGTAGGCACCCCACTCTTTGGCCAGGGCGGCGCGGCCGGCGCAAGGCGGTTGGCCGGGCTGGCGCCGTGGCTAATGTCCCGCGGCCGGGCTGAGAATGCCGGCGAGTTCGCCCGCCCCTGGATGCCGAGTTTGCGGTAGGCGCTGGCGAGGTGTTTCTCGACCACCTTCACGGTCACGAAGAGAGCTCCTGTGCGATCTCTCGGTTGGTGCGGCCGCCGGCTGCGCGCCGCGCTACCCGCAGCTCGCTCGCCGTCAGCGCATCGACACTGCTGATCCGGGAGCGTCGCGGGCGTCCCCCCGCGGCCAGGAGTTCCTCGCCGGGCGCGCTGGGCGACCACGATGGCTCCGCAGCGGTCGGCGAGGTCCAGTGCGGCACGCAGCGGCTGGCGCGATTCAGTTCGTCGGCCGTCCCGGCGCAACGCCGCCCCGAGTTCGAGATACGCTCGGGCGCGCTCAAGCAGCGCCGGTGATCGCTCCAGCTCACTGGTGGCCGCGCGGAGCAGGTCGAGTTGCGCCTGGCCATGTTCGATGAGTCCTAGGGTGCGAAGCGCGATGCCGATCGGACCCGGTGCTCCGAAGGGCCGCACCAGCTGTAGCTGCTCGCCAGCCACCCTCTGTGCCTCCGCTCGCCTGCCGAGCGCCAGCTGAGCGGTGGCCGCCCCGATCCGCCAGGCCCAGAAGCCTGGCAGGTCGTGGCCGGCCTCCCGAGCGAGGCTTCCCGCCCTCTGGAACTCCGCGAGCGCTTCGGCCGGCCGTCCCGAAGGCCGCGGTCGGCTACGGGCCCTGGTCCCCCGGCCGCAAGCTGGCCGGCTGACCGAACCGCGTGGAACGGGTTGGCACGGACTGGACCGCCTCAGGGATTGACGGATATAGGCAGAGGAACCCTCCATTCCCTATAGCGGCAGCAGCGGGCACGCCTTCGAGTTCTAGCCCAGATTGTCGCGCATTGGTCCCTTGAACGGCTGCAGGATAGTCGCGCACAATAGCCAGATGAAGCCGCTTTGCACCGTATGCCGATCCGGGAGCGATGAGTCGGCCGAGCGAGCGGAAATGCATCGGTATCGGCGCAGGCATCGGCATCGGTGCAAGAAAGCATGCGCAGCGGTGGCTGCGGCGCTCGCAGTCGCCGCGGCTGCTGCTATCGCGCCTGCCACGGCTCAGGCCGCCCCTGCGGCCAACCACGAATGCTGGGGCTCCAACCGCGGAGACTGGAACTCGTTCCATGTAGCTGTCCCGCAGAGCAACTGCGTGCGGGTGTACTACGACACCGTGAACGTCTTTCCGGCCACCTGGCCGCAGCGGGCGGGCAAGGGCGTGTGGACGATGCTGTCCATCCGGCCCGACCCGCACGACCTGCTGTCCGGCAAGCTGGACACCGAACTGAAAGCCCTCATCGGTTCCGCACCGGCTCATTCCCTGCTGACGATCTACCACGAGAACGCCGGCGGCAATCCTCTCAACTACCCCCCTGACGTGCACAACGCCGTCAACTACGTCAGGATGCAGCGCTACATGGAGAACCTAGTCCAGGGCACTCATGTCCGATTCGGCGTGGACATCATCGCGCCGTTCAGTTCGGTCCTGAGCTGGATTTACAAGGGCGACGACTGGTTCGGCTACGACTTCTACGCTTTTCCCCGTTACCTGAATCCCAATGGCACCATCAACGTCGCCGCCGTCACGACGCGGATGACCAACAACCTGCGGACACTCCAGAAGTTGACCGGCAGACGGAACCCGGCGATCTACCTGGGTGAGACCAACGCCAGCAAGGACTACCAGCGCAAGACCTGGTTCTCCACGCTGGCGAGCTGGTTTGCCACTCACGACGGGCACCGGATCGGCTGGATCCTGACCCGCTGGACGGCCAAGACCGGCCCGCACTCCGGCCTGTCCGGGCCGTGGCCGCCGAGCAAGGTCGTCGTGGCCGAGCTGCGGCACCTGGCGTGGAAATACCAGTAGCGTCCATAAGCGCCGCCTCCGCATTGCGCTCGCCCGGCTCCACGACGGCATCGGAAGGGACGTTGGTCACTACCTCCTGGTGTGTTGTGGTGCAAGAGTAAATGCGGGCTGTTGGGGCCTGCTGGCTGAGGGCTCAGGTGGAGCTTGATCCGGCTTCCCCACGGAGTTGAGGAGGTCGGCCTCGGTGAAGCGTTTGACCTTTATACTCGCGGCAACCGCCATGGCCGTGGCCATCTGCCCGGTCGCGGCCATGACCATTCCGGCGACGGCGGATTCCGCCACGGCCACAGCCACGATCACGCTGAAGCCTGCCTCCGGGCCGCCCGCCACCACGGTGACGGTCACTGGCACCGGGTTTCGCTCGGGCGAGACGGTGAACCTGGACTTCGATAACGCCCGGGCCGCCAGGGCGGTGACCTCCACCGGCGGATCATTCAGCTCCGCGTTCACGGTGCCCGCCGCGGCGCCGCCCGGACGGCATACCGTGACCGCCAGTGGCCGGGCCAGCAACCTGTCGGCCAGTGCCTTCTTCCGGGTGCGCACCAACTGGGCCAAGTTCCACCGCAACGACCGCAACAGCGGGTACAACCCATACGAGAACGTGCTTTCCCCCGCCAACGTCTCCGGCCTCACCAAGGCATGGAGCTACACCACCGGCGGAGACATCGACTTCAGTTCTCCAGCGGTGGTGAACGGGGTGGTGTACGTGGGCTCGGACGACGGCCGGATCTACTCCCTGACGGCTTCCACCGGCGCCAGGCGGTGGAGCTACCCCACCGGGAACGGCGTCAACTCCTCCCCGGCCGTAGCGAACGGGATCGTCTACGTGGGCTCGTTTGACCAGCACGTCTACGCTCTGAAGGCTTCCACCGGCGCCCAGCTGTGGAGCTATCACACCGGCGGCTACGTCAACTCCTCCCCGGCGGTAGTGAACGGCGTGGTGTACGTGGGCTCAGGACGCGGCGGCGTCTATGCCCTCGACGCGGCAACCGGCGCCAAGCTGTGGAGCCACCCCACCGGCGGCAGCGTCACCTCCTCCCCGGCGGTGGTGAACGGGGTGGTCTACGTCGGCTCGGACAGCGGCATCTATGCCCTGAACGCTGCCACCGGCGCCAAGATGTGGCTGCACCGAACCAGCGGCAGCGTCAACTCCTCACCGGCCACGGTGAACAAGGTGGTCTACGCGGGCTCAGAAGACGGCAGCGTCTACGCGCTGAAGGCTTCCACCGGCGCCAAGCTGTGGAGCTACCCCACCGGCGGCAGCGTGTACTCCTCCCCAGCGGTGGCGCACGGGGTGGTCTACGTGGGATCGTACGATGGCAGCATCTTCGCCCTGAACGCCGCCACCGGCGCCAAGCTGTGGAGCTACGCCACCGGCAGCGGCGTCGCCTCTTCCCCCGCGGTGGCGAACGGAGTGGTCTACGCGGGGTCGGCAGACGACTTCATCTACGCCCTGAACGCCGCCACCGGCGCCAAGCTGTGGAGCTACCAGACCGGGAACCAGGTCCTCTCCTCCCCCGCGGTGGCAAACGGGGTGGTCTTCGCGGGGTCGGCTGACGGCAACCTATACGCATTCCACCTCGCCCGGCGGTGAGCATGCCGGGTTGAGGGCTTAGCAGCCGGTCTCCTGGTAGTACCCGTCGACCGCCGCCAATTCCGTGGTCGGGTCAGCCCAGGGCGGCTTGTTCGCCGGAGCCCGATTGCTGGGGATCTGGCAGGCGCATCATGCGGAACGAGAAAAGCAGCCCGGCCAGGCCCGCGAGGATGGGAATGAGAAGCGCCACCTGGAGGGCGAGGTGCCTGGCCTGGGTGTTGATCTTGATGATCTCGTCCTGCGTCTTCTGCGGCTGGCCGGCGAGCTGCTTCGCGAGCTGGGTGTCACTCACCACTTCGGCGTCATGCTCCAGGACCTTGGCGACCTGCTGTTGCTCAGCCGTGGATAGCACGGTGCTCGACTGGGCCATGCTGGTGAAGCTGAAGGACAGCGCCGCCAGCAAGATGGCGCCGGCGAATGCCAGCCCGAATGACAGACCGAACGACCCTCCGGCCGAGTTCACTCCGGCAGCCTCGCTGACGCGTTCCTCAGAGATCGGTGCGAGCGTGTAGTTGTTCAGCTGCGATACCAGCAGGCCCAGCCCCGCTCCGGCGATCATCAACGGCACCACCAGGTACCAGCCGGAGGTCGCCCGGGGCACGATCGGCTCCACGGCGATCATCCCTATCGTGAACAGCGCGAACCCGGCCCGGATGAGGCTCGCCGGGCGCCTCTTCCTCGATTTTCCGGCCACCAGGGCCACCGCGAACATGCTCAGTGAGAGCGGGGCGATGGACAGGCCTGCTTGCATCGCGTTGTACTCGAGCACGATCTGCAGGTAGATCGGCAGCGCGATCATCGTGCCGCCGAGGCCGATCTGCTGGAGCATCTGGCCGGAGACCCCGAACCTGAACAACTTGGCCTTGAACAGGTCCGGGTCCAGCAACACCGCCTTGCCCGCACGCTTGCGCCGCACCAGCCACCACGCCAGGAGCCCGAGCGATACCGCCCCCAGGGCAAGAAGCAGGCCCACTGCTTCGCCGCCTTCTTGCCACACGAGGATGCCCAGCACGATCCCGCCCATGCCCAGGACGGACAGGACGGCACCCACCACGTCCACGCGCCGCGATCCGGTGTACTCCACGTCATGGACCAACCTGATGCTGGAGAGCACGACGACGATGATGACGTCCTCGAGCACAAACGCGATCCGCCACGACAGGTAGGTCGTGATGAACCCTCCCAGCAGCGGTCCGACGGCGGCGGCGATCGCGGCCGCGGCTCCCACCAGCGCGTAGGCCTGCCGCTGCGCATTGCCTTCGAAGTTGCCGTGGATCAGTGACTGCATCGCTGGCAGCAGGAGCGATGCGCCGATCCCGCCCACGATCGCCCAGAAGACAATGATCGCGGTCAGGCCCTGCGCCAGGGCCATGGCCAGGGCACCGATTCCGTAGCCGAGCAGTCCCAGCACGTACGCGCGCCTGCGCCCGATCAGATCGCCCACCTTGCTGCCGATCAAGATGAACGCCGCCGACACCAGCGCCTCAAGCGCGATCGCGGACTGGACCCCGCTGACGGTCGTGTGCAGATCATGAACGACCGATGCGATGGACACGTTCATCACCGACGTGTCGACGACCAGGACGAACATGGCCATCGCCAGCAAGATGGCCAGCCTTCGGTCACCCTTGGCCAGCGCAGGAGCGCTGGCGCCGGACTCGCCCGTCATAGCAGGTTCACCATCCCGACGGTCATGCGCTTTCGGCTGAAGGCAAGCCAAGTCCCCTTCGCCGCATCGCGCCCGAACATGACCTGATCATGCACTGGCCAGGCGCGAACCGCACGACGCACCCCGGCACATCTTGGGCTGAGAGCCGACTGGGATCACGGATCAGGTAGTTACTGGGCGCCTGTCTGGTCTCCGTGCAGGGCGTCCTGGAGTTCCTTCTCGTCGTCCTTGGACAGCGAGGTCTTGAGCACCGTGCCGCCGTACTTGCTCATCGCCTCGACAGCCTTGTCGGGGGTGACCTTCTCCAGCATCAGGAACAGCGCCGAAGTGCCGGGCTGGACCATGTCGCGGACCTGGTCCTGGAACTGCTTGTCGATGCTGGTCTTGGCGACCTTGCCCATCAGGGCGCCCAGCCCGGCGCCGATGGCCATGCCGAAGACCGGGATGAAGAACAGCAGGCCGAACAGGAGTCCCCAGAACATGCCCCAGGTTGCTCCGGCGCCGACCGCGTGATGGCTGGTGCGGACGTGGTAGCTGCCGTCTTTGTCCCGCACGATCACCGCGATCGCGTCTGGCTGGATAATCAGGTCCTGGGCCAGCCGCCGTGCCTCGTCGGCGGCGGCCGTCGCGGTCGTCTCATCCGGGTATCCGATAGCGATCAGGTCAGCCATGACATTCCTTTCCTCTTTCGGTGTCGTTCTTACCGCTGCGTCTTGTCCAGGCCTGCTGAGGCATGGGACATGGTTAATCCTGGTCCCGGTACCCGGCTGGTTCTTCACCCTCCCGGGGGTGATTTCGACCGGCTCGGGCCCGTTCCTGCTGCCGGCGCGCGTGCGCTGCCTGCCGCGGGTACGACGGCGACGGCCCGCCAGCGTGTCCCATCGGCCGACGGTGGTGCTGGGGTCGTGGAAGGCCGGCAGGCAGTGCACGAACCTGACCGCCATTTGAGTTGCGCGAGCGCGGAGATACCGTACGGGATGGCACCAGGATCATGTTCATCCTTGCCAAGCCCAGCTTCACCCATCCGAGGGTGATTCCAGCCATTCGCCTGCGCAGCCACGCTCCCTCGATGCGCGCCCCGCCGGCCCTCAGAGCAGTTGCAGATCGACGGCCCGCTCGAGGGCCTTCGATCGCGACGCCACCCCGAGCTTCCGGTAGATCGACCGCAGATGGGTCTTCACCGTGTTGCGCGAAACGTAAAGGGTAGCCGCCATCTGCAGGTAGGTGCCGGTCGGCAGCAGTTTCAGGATGCGCATCTCGGCAGCGGTCAAGGGCTCGGCGAGCACGGGGCGGGACCGGGCCGCTGCCGACTGCGCGGCGCGCACCTCGAGTGCGGCGCCGATCAGCTGCTCGGTGAATGGATCCGGCCGCGCCTGCGCGGCATGCTCAACCAGGTAACCAGTGACCTGGGGCGCGGTCGTGACGACCGTGTTAAGGAAACCCTGTTGCCGCGCTGAGTGCAAGGCGCGGCCCACGATGCCGTCGGCCATAGGGTCGCCGCGCCCGATCGCGGCCGCGGCCAGCAGGAGCTGGCGTACCAGCGAGAGTCGCGGCGTCAGCTCAGCCAACGTGGGTGATCGCAGGCGTTCGCGCGCGCCGTGCTGATCGCCGGCGGCGAGCGCGATCCTGGCGAGCAGCAAGCGGCGGCGGGGGGCGGGGAGCCCACGGGCCAGCTCTCCAGCGGACCGCAGGTCGCCGAGCGATAGGCGCAGCAGCGCCTCAAGCTCATCGGCGCGCGCCAGCAGGGCGGGGCTGGCCTCGGGCACGACCAGCCGCGCTGCCTCTGCGGTCGTCAGCGCATCGCGGATCTGCCCGCGGGCGGCCCAGATCCCGGCCCGGTCGAGGAGCGTGAGGAACTCGAAGAGGGGCCGCCGCCGCTCGGTGATCGACAGCGCTCGCTCGGTGAGCTGCTCCGCGGTGTCGAGGTCCCGTTGCTCCAGCGCCAGGCCGGCCAGCGCGCGCAGGTGGTCCACGGCGAAGAAATGCTGGTCGAATCCGAGCCGCCTGGCCTCCGCCTCGGCGGACCTGGCGGCGTCGGCGGCGTCGGCGAGGTGCCCGGACTGAAACCACGCCAGCGCCCGCGCACCCGGCACAAGCACGAGCTTGGCCGGCTCGCTGAGTGTCGGCATCGCCAGGGCCGCCGCCGCCTCCCGCTCAATTGACTGGCCATCGTCCAGGCAGTTATAGACGCGCAGGAGGATCAGCGGGACGACGGTGGTCCACTCGTCCTGGATCAGCATCTTCCGCTGGATGGCCCGCGCGACGTCGGCCTCGGCGATGGCCTCGTCCAGCCGGCCGAACACGCCGTGGCGGAATGACCGCATGGCCGCCAGCCGGGCGCCCAGCGCGGACTCGGACGGGATCGGCGGCTGGGCACGCTCAAGAAGGTCCAGGTACTCGCTGCCACGAGCGGTGTCACCCCGGATCAGCAGATCGCTGGCCAGGGCCAAAAGCCCGCCGGGGGCATCCGCGAGCAACGAGGGAGGGATCTTGCTGAGGTCCGGGGCAGCTGGGAGGACTGGCTCGTGCAGGAAGTCGGGCACGACCCGGTCCTGGAGGAGGGCCAGCGCCCGGTCAACCTGGTCTGCCGCGAGAAAGTGGCGGGCCGCACGCCGGGTGTCACCCGCCGACTCGAACCATTCGCCCGCCCGCAGCTGGAGTGCACGCTCACGCTCGGTGTCCCTGGCGCGCAGCTCAGCCCGCAGCACCCGGAGGACCAGATGGTGATAGCGGAAGCTGGCTCGCTCGTCATCGAGTGCCACCACGAACAAATTGCCCGCGTCAAGGCGGCGCAGCAGCGCCGCCGCGTCCCGCCTCGCCGTGACGGCCGCGCACGCGCCCGCGGTCAGCTCGCCGAGGATGGAGACGTCGAGCATGAACTGGACGATCTCCGGTGGCTGCCGATCAAGGACTTCGGAGATGAAGTACTCCGCGATCGGGTAGCTGCGGACGTCAAGCGCATGCGCTACCCGTACCGGGTCTCCGGTGCGGCGCAGCGACAGCGCCGCCATCTGCAGAACCGCGGGCCACCCTTCGCTTCGCCCATGAAGGTCCGCAAGCTCCGAGTCGCCAACCTGGACGCTGAAGTTGGCCAGCAGGTCACGCGTTTCGGTCAGGGAGAAATAAAGGTCACGATCGCGCAGCTCGCACAGCCCATCCGACATCCGCAGCCGGTGCAGGCGCAGCGGAAGGTCGCTGCGGCCCGCAAGCACCAACTGAGCGGTCTCGGCCGGCCAGCGCTCGACCAGATCGGTCATGTCCCTGGAGACCGCGGCCGCCGCGGCATGGAAGTCGTCGACGATGACCGCCGACCCGGCAGGCAGCTGCGCGGCGTCGTTCGCGATCGACGCGGTGACGTCCGCCGACATGAGGCCGTCCATCGCCAGCAGGTCGGCGGCGTCGGTACCGAACCCCGGCGCCATCGTCTGGAATGCCTCGATGAAGCCGGACCAGAAACGGACCGGATCGGCGTCGGCTCTGTCGCAGGACAGCCATGACGTCACTTCATGTGGCCGTGCCGCCGCCCAGCTCGACAGCAGCACGCTCTTGCCTGCGCCAGCCGACCCGATCACCACCGTCAGGCTTTTGCTGGCCCCCGCCGTCAGCTGATCATGCAGTGCCGGTCTGGTGACCAGCGTGGTGGGCAGGGTCGTCGGCCGGTGCTTCGACAGCGCGAACCATGCGCCGTGTGAGGCGCCGCGCTCGGTCGTGCCCATGGGTCACGACACCTCTCCTAGAGGTCCGTCCTTCGACCGTAACCCCAGACCGGGCCAAATGGGAAGGTCCCGTCACCTAGTTGCAGGGCGCGGCGGCGGTCGCCGGCCTTGCTGATGAGGTCAAACGGTTCGTGGATTCTGAAGTCAGGGTCACCCTTCGGGGGGTGATGACGTCGGGTCCGTCGGGAGGCACGCTGGCGGCACGCTGAATCGGCAACTGCGAGGCGCAATACTGGTGCAAACACAGACGTACGTGATCACATTCGTCGGTCAGGCGGGCACCGCACTAAGTGCGGAATTCGACGACTGCGAGATCATCGTGGGCGATGGCACGACGACTCTGCGAGCCCAATTGCCCGATCGGGGAGCCCTTTCCGGGCTCGTTCAGCGGATCACCGGCTTCGGGCTTGACGTGATCCATTTGCATCTCGTGGCACCGCCACCCGGCCAATGACCAGCCTCGCCCGGATAAGGACGCTGGATCCGCGGCGATCGCGGCGGCAGACCGGCCACTGATATGAACGCCGGCCGCTGCTTCCTGCAGACGGTGGGCGTCTTGGTCGTGTTCACCGTGGCGCGCGCGTACGGACTCCTGGGCCCGTCAGCCGTAGCTGTGAGTCTTATGACCGCGGCACTGGTCTTTGTTGCCTGGAGTGCGGGCGCAACACGTGCTGACCTCGGCCTTGGCCGAGCGTATATAGGTGCGGGCTTGCGTTACGGGGCCGGTGCCTTCGGGGTCCTCTTGGTGGCCCTGGTGGTGGCTGCCGTAATCCCTCTGACGAGCGGCTTCCTTCACGATTCGCGTGCGCAAATCGGCGGCGGACGACTGCTTTACGAGCTAGGGGTGTCGATCGTGCTGCTGACGGCGATCCCCGAGGAGTTCGCCTTCCGCGGCGTCCTGCTGGGCTCGGCGCTGAGACTGTGGGGCCCGTGGCGCGCGAGCGTGGTCACCTCGGCGCTGTTCGGCCTGTGGCACATTGCGCCGACGTTGCACACGATGACGGACAACCGCGGAGTCGCTGGTATCTCCGCCAGTGCCGGCGGGCAGGTACTGCTGGTGCTTGGCTCGATTGCGGTTACATTCATCGGCGGTCTTGTCTTTTGCTGGCTCAGGCTGCGATCCAGGAGCCTGATCGCCCCGATTATGGCTCACGTCGCGGCCAACGGCCTCGCGCTGACCGTCGCGTGGTTCACTGTCCACTGAGGCTGTCTGCCAGCCCTGCATGGCAGGCCATTACCTCACCGCCGCACTGATCTTCCTGAGTCTGGCCAGATCCTGGGGGGTGAAGCCGGCGGGCCGCATGACCGCATACCATCCGTCGACATACTCGGCCGAGTACCGGTGGCCGTGCCCGTCTGGAACGCCGGTGGCGAACGGGAGGTCGGCGGTGACCTGCCAGAAGGTCACGAAAGGCATCCAGAACATGCCGTTGAGCACGTCCTTGCCGGCCGGCTCGCTGATCCAGTCCGGCTGGCTGAAGATGAGATGCGGACTCCACCAGACGATCGGGTCGGATGGGTGCATCAGGTACAGGACCCGGCTGCCTTCCCACGGCTGGCCTTCCGGCGGGATCCCCGCCGTCGGATCGTTCGCGAACCGCACGATCCGCCCGTCTTGGTAGACGGGCTGGACTTCCGGGCTACCGGCGTCGCGGTGGTCGCTGAATTCCCGGAACAGCGTGTTGAAATTCGGCGGCCCGGCGAACAACGTGCCAGCGGTGCGGTTATGCAGGTCGTTTACGCCGCTGAAGGCTGCCTCGCCGCCGAACGAACCCAGGCTTTCCCCGGCGACGAACAGCCGCGGGCGGTGGCCCTGGGGCAGCTGCGACCAGCGGCCATAGACCGCGTCAAAAAGCGCCCGGCCCGCTTCACGGGCCTTCGACTGGTCGACCAGATAGGAAATCCAGGACGGCAGGTACGAGTACTGGATCGCCACAGTCGCCGAGTCACCGCCGCTGAGGTACTCGAACGTGTCCACCAGCGCCGGGTCAACCCAGCCGCTGCCGGTTGTCGTCACCACGAGCAGGTTCTTGCGCTGGAAACCGCCTGCACGTTCGAGGTCCCTGACTGCGAGCGCGGCCCGGGACTCCGCGTCGGACGCTGACGCCAGTCCGGCGTAGGCCCGGATCGGCTCCCGGGACGGGTGGTGAGTGAACTTCTCGATATCACTCGGCGTAGGACCTTCGCCGGTGAAGTTGCGGCCCTGATAGCCCAGCGTGTCCCATGGGATGAGCGAGCCCGGCCCGCCGGACCGCAGGTTGGTTGCGGGTTTGTGCACCCCCTCCGCGGTTGTCGTGTCGCGCACCGAATACGCCTTGTTCATGAGGCCGACGAAGCCCTGCAGCAACAGGCCGCTGACGGCCAGATAGGTCAGGCCGGCCACCAGGATCCAGCCGACCGCCTTCGCCGCGCGCCGCCCGACCCAGCGGCTGAGCAGTTTCGCGACCCACCGGTACAGGCCGCGAAGCCCGCGCCCGATCATCAGGAAGAAACACAAGGCCAGCGCGGCGATAAAGGGCGAGGCGATGGCGAGCGGGATGTTGTAATCCGTCACCCCCAGCAGCTTGCGGATCTCATACTGCCAGTACTGCCCGAGCCCGAAGGCAACGGCGAACAGGACACCCCCGCTGATGAAGAAGGTGAGCCAGGCCGAGCGTCTCGGACGCCGCGGGTCCCGATCAGCGAAAGCACGCCAGATCCACGCGGCGAGTACTCCGAGCCCGTAGCCGATAGCTGCGGTGATGCCACAGATCAGGCCCTGGATCAGGCCGCCGCGCGGGAGCAGCGACGGGGTGAAAGAAAGGCACGCGAAGATGAGCGCGCCCCAGCAACCGGGCAGCGTGGCATATAGCAACTTCCGGGGTTTGCCGAGCTCAGACGATGGCCGGGGGCCTCCAGCAGCGGCCACGGCCGGAGGGCCTTGGAGGGCTGGCGCCGGGTGCGCTTCGACGGCTGCAGGAGGCTGGCCGGCCTCGGCCGAATCGGCAGCGCGCAGGCTCACCGCATCTGGATGCTCATTCGGTGACGGACCAGTCGGCGGCCCCTGCACATCCCGCGCCATGGCTATCTCCTCCTCAGACGATCGCCCAGCGGGGCTAGCCCGGCGCTAGGGCGCAGTCATCGTCCCGGCGCCACCAGAGCCGCCGCTCGTCGTGGCGGCAGCCAAACGGCCGTAGCCCCGTCGTGCCGACTGCTGTCCAGCCGCTGCGGCAGCCGGGGTACCGCCAGCCACTGGCGGCCATCACGCACAGGACCTTTCTTGTGAATCACCTGCCGCCTCTGCTCCAGCCCAAGGTGCCGATCTCCCACAATCGGCCGCTTATGCCAGATTCTGTTCGGGCGATCTTGGCGTGTCGTCACCCTCCCGAGGGTGATTCCTCCCAGCGCCCAGGTCCGGGTGACACAAGAAGCAGGCAATCTCGGCCGCCGGATGGCAGGGCACCGCAGTGCCGGTGGCCGGGCTAAGGACCCTGCTGCTGGGTGGCGCGGCGAATCGGGGCCCGGTCGTCGTGCGTGCTGGAGTCAGGGCCAGGACGAGCCGCCGCGCAATCTGAGACATCACGATTCGCCAAGACGTCGCCAGGTACCGTCTGCCCATCAGCGGTAACCCCGTCGCATTGGTTCGATAGAGATCAGGGACCGCACCACAGGGTGTCCGGCAAGGCTCCGCTGCGACAAGGAGGCATTCGAGATGAGAGTGTGCGTGCCGATCACTGCCGAGGGCCAGGTCGACCCGCGCTGGGGACGAGCCGATCGTGTCGCGGTCGCCAGCGTGGTCGACGGCCAGATCACCGACTGGCAGGAGTTCACGGTCGGCTGGGGAACGCTGCATGACGCGGGAACCGAGGGTGCCCATCACGCCCGGGTGGCCCGGTTCTTGCGGGACAACCAGGTCCAGGCGGTCGCGGTCCGCCATGTGGGTCCGGGCATGCAGCGCATGCTCGGTTCGATGGCGATCCAGGTCGTCGACGGCCTTGGCGGCGACGCGCGGAGCGCGGCGAGCGCGGCTGCTCCCTGAGGCCGTGAGCGGGCGGTGCGGGTGGTGTCGTGCGAGTCCGAGGCGCAGCCCGATCGGCAGCGGCGTGAGCAACTCTACGCCGGTCACGGCGGGGTTGAATGATGGCTCGTTGCGCGAATCGGCGGGCCAGCAGGCCGACAGTCGCCATGTAAGGTCATTCGCCCCTGTTGGCTTTCCCTTCCAGTGCCCATCATCTGAGTAGCTGGCCGCACCCCCGCGGCGACAGTGCCAGGGCAGAGGTGGCGCGGCATGGGCAGTTCGTGGCCTGACCGGATACCGTCGGCAGGTCTTCGGCGGAAGGTGATGTCGGCCGAGGATGCAGCCGCGCTTATTCCTGAGGGTGCGTCCGTAGGGATGAGTGGCTTCACCAGCGCGGGTTATCCCAAGGCGCTCCCCAGCGCTCTGGCCGACCGCATCGGCGCCGCGAGGGCCAACGGGCATCCGTTCCGCATCAGCGTCTGGACAGGCGCGGCTACCGCGCCGGAACTCGACGGCACGCTAGCTGCCGTGGACGGCATCGACCTGCTGCTTCCCTACCAGTCCGATCCGATCAGCCGCGAGAAGATCAACTCTGGCCAGATGGACTACATCGACGTGCATCTGTCGCATGTCGCGCAGATGGTCACCGAGGGCTTCCTCGGTTCCCTGGATTTCGCCATCATCGAGGCGGTGGGTTTCACCGGCGAAGGCGACCTAATCCCGTCGTCGTCCGTAGGCAACAACAAGACCTGGATCGATCAGGCGGGCAAGGTGATCGTCGAGGTCAACGCGGCGCAGAGCGGCGAGTTCGACGGCATGCACGACATCTATTACGGAACGGCACTGCCGCCTCTGCGCACTCCGATACCGCTCACCAGGCCGGGCGACCGGATCGGCGTGCCGCATTTAATCTGTCCGGCCAACAAGATCGTGGCGATCGTGGAGACCGACGCACCGGATCACACCACCAGCTTCACGCCGCCCGACGCCGTGTCTCGGCGGATCGCTGGTCATCTCATCGACTTCCTCGAGAACGAGGTGGCCCGTGGCCGGCTCCCGCGCAGCCTGCTCCCGCTGCAGGCCGGGGTCGGCAACATGGCAAACGCCGTGCTGGACGGGTTCGGCGATGGCCCGTTCGAGCAACTCACCGCCTACACCGAGGTCCTGCAGGATGGCATGCTCAGCCTGCTGGAGACCGGGCGGCTGGCAGTGGCATCGGCGACTGCCCTGCACCTGAGCTCGGAGGCGCGCGAGGAATTCACCAGCCGCCTGGCCTACTACCGGGAGCGGGTTATCTTGCGCCCGCAGGAAATCACCAACCATCCAGAACTGATCCGCCGTCTGGGCTGCCTGGCGATGAACGGCATGGTCGAGGCCGATATATACGGCAACGTCAACTCGAGCCACATCATGGGAACGAGAATTCAGAACGGCATCGGCGGGTCAGGTGACTTCGCGAGGAACGCCTATATCTCCTTCTTCCTCAGCCCGTCTAGGGCTAAAGGCACCATGATCTCTTCGATAGTCCCGATGGCATCTCACGTCGATCACACTGAGCACGACGTCCACGTCATCGTCACCGAGCAAGGCCTGGCCGACCTTCGCGGGCTCCCACCGCGCCGCCGCGCGCGCAAGATCATAGATAAGTGCGCTCACCCCGATTTCCGTGCCGGTCTTGACGACTATTTCGAGCGCGCACTCGCGACATCATGGGGCAAGCACACACCCCATCTTCTCGACGAGGCCCTATCCTGGCATTCCCGATTTCTCACCGACGGCACCATGAACACAACCGAATGCAAGTCTGGCAGGAACCCACGATGACGGCGCCGACCCGGGCTTCCTCCGCGGGAGTTACTCCTCGCCGATGTCGGCCAGGCTCTGGCGCAGCTCGGTGATCAGGGGATCGCCATCGGGCAAGGCGCGCTCCAGGCGGTCTACCGTGTCGCGCAGCAGAGTGCGGGCGTCGCCATAGCGTCCCAGCCGACCGTACACCCGGGCCAGCCCCGCACGGCTCCGCAGCGTGTCAGGGTGACGGGGTCCGAGCACCCGCTCGAACCCGGCCCAGGCCTGCTCGTACGCCAGCTCCGCCGCCGCCGTCTTGCCTGTCTTCTCGTAGGCGGCGCCGAGGTTGTTCCGCGCCGTAAGCGTGTCCAGGTGACCGGGCCCAAGGACGAGCTCCCGGTCGGCCACCACCCTCCTGTAGACCGCGACTGCCTCTTTTGCCTGGCCGCTGGCCAGGTAAGAGCCCGCCAGGCCCTGACGCGTAGTCATCGTCTGCGGGTGCCGGGCTCCCTGGGCGCGCTCCCGGTCGGCCAGCGTGCGCCGGTAGAGCATGATGGCGTCGGAGTACTGGCCCGCAGCCAGGTAGGCAGCGGCGAGCTCGTCCCGTGCGCCGAGCGTGTCGGCTTGGCCGGGCCCGTAGACCTGCTCGAATTGGGGAACCACGCGTTCAAGGACGGTGATCGCCGCCGGGAGCTGGCCCGCCGCCACCAGGGCGTGGCCAAGGCGGCGCCGCGCCTCGATCACGTCACGGTGATCTTGCCCAAGCATGTGGGTCAGGCTGTCGAGTACCCACTGGAACCACGGAATGGCGTCGTCCGCGCGCCCGGCCGTAAGCAAGGCGTCGGCCAGCCGTTGGCTGGCCAGCATCGTGTCCGGGTGCCCGCCGCCGAGCAGGCTGCCGCCGGTCGCGGCCAGATCGCGCCAATAGTCCACGGCGGGCTCGGTCAGGCGGGCGCGATCCAGGCTGTCCCCGGCCCGCATCAGCAGGGGATGGCAGCCGCCGTCCCACAGCAGGTTTCCGGTGATCCGCCGGAGGGTCGCCACGCAGGATCGCAGGCCGGAAGCAGGCCAGCCGGGCAGCTCCCGTTCCGGCCAGGCCTGGAGCAGCGCGTCCGCAACCGAACTCGCCGCCTGATCTTGCATGCCTTCGGGCATCGCGGCCCGCAGCGCCGCCTGCAACACCGGGCTGATCCGGACCGTCGGCGGTGCCGTCAACGGCTCGACGGTCAGCAGGCCGAACTGTTCCAGCGCCGCCAGCGCCGCGCGGGCGTGCTCACCGCTGGCCGGGACGTCGCGGCCCGCGAGGAAATCGCCTGCCGCAGGAGCGGTAAGGACGGTTTGAGGAATGCCGTGCCCGTCCAGCAGCGCGGCCATGGCCAGCAGCAACTGGGCCGATCCGCCCGGCACCAGTTGGTCCGCCCGTCCGAACGAGAACGTCCAGGTCACCGCTGCTGCCTGCGACCGTGCGCTGGACGACTCCGCCAGCTGCTCCCGCCTGCGCACGAAATGGGCGCGGTACTCGCGGCACGACAACGGGGAGTTGGCGATCACCGCGCCGGCCTGAGCCAGCGCGACCGGCTCCAAGTCCAGGTCCTGAGCTAGTTCGATCACACCGTGCCGCTTGTCCGGGTCAGCCGACAGCCGTCCGCTCAGATAGCTGACGGCCTCACGCAGGCTGAACGGCCCGACTCGCACGACCCGCATGCCGCTGGGGACGGCCGTAGCGTCGGCGGTGGTCACCAGCACCCGGCCAGCCGAGCCTGCCGGCCACAGACCATGCAGGTTCGCCGGGTCGACGAGGCCATCGAGTACCACCAGCCACGAACGGCTGGTCTCAACCAGCCAGCTGAGGAACTGGGCGGCGACTGACTCACAACTGCTCGCCTGGTCCCGGCCGGTCACATCGGCCGTCGCCGCGGCGTAGCCGGACAGCACCGAGGCCCGGCTCGTGGCCTCGATCCAGACCAGCAGGTCTACGCTGCCTGACTGCCACAGCGACTCGGCGAAAGCTGCGGCGAGCTGGGTCTTGCCCGACGATCTCAGCCAGTCCTGCGCATCGGGAGCTGCCACCGGGTCGGGGAAGGCAGGCGGGGCCGCCCGATAAGGTACAAGCGCGACAGCGGCCCCGGCCGGCAGCGCATCGGCCAGGCCGGGGTCCGTCTCCACCCTGGCACTGAAACCGTCGGCCGGCGCCGGGACCGACCCGGACCGGATGGGCCAGGACGGCCGCCCGCGGGCCGCGCCTGCCGGGTCCGCGGGCCGCGATGCCCTGCTCATGGCGCGCCGCCCATGGCCCGCCGTGCGCGTGCAGTCCGCCAGAGGCCGCCGACCCGGTCAGCTGAGCAGGTTTCATCAGGGTGCACCTTGGGTGCATCCGTGGCATGCCGGGCGACAGGCGGGCCGGCGCGCGGAGCCAGATCCGGCTTACTGGCTGCACCGACATCGGCCGGCCGAGCTGAAGAGGACATGGACATATCCCTTTTTCCCGCTATCCCCGGCTAAGTCCGCCTTCGTCAGCGAACCCAGCTAGCGGCCGCACTGCACCATCGTTGCCCTAGCCTGCCAAACTACCAGCGCGGATAGGCAACCCCTCCAGCGACTTCGTCACGCCCCGGGTCAAAGTCCCGCCGCGCCCTGACCGAGCGCCGGCCTGGCTCAGAGGTCCTGGCTGAATTCGAGCACGGGATTGGTCCTGGTGAGTGTTTCCTTGCGGAAGAAGGCGGGGGCGGTGACGCGCATGAAGGCAAAGCCGATCACTCCGGCCGCCGCGGCCAGCACGGCGATGATGAAGATACCGCCGATCCGCCAGTGCAGGATCGGCACCATCCACGTGGTGTAGCTGTTGGACGCGACCCAGTCGCTCTGCAGGCTGTAGAAGCCAGCCGCGTACATGATTAGCCCGCCTAGCCCGGGCAGGATGCCGCGCATCCACAGATTCCAGCTGCTGCTGGTCAGCGTGGCCCGGTAGTGCCAGACACAGGAGAAGGCAGTCAGGCCGTAGTAGAACGCGATGTACAGCCCAATTGCGGTGACCGCGTCAGCGATCGGGTTGCCGCCGGCAATGTAGTTCAGCGGGATGTACAAGATGATCGAGATCGCACCCATCACGAGCGTCGACACCGTCGGGGTTAGGTACCTGGGGTTGATCTTGGCGAACGACTGGGGCAGCGCCTGGTAGGCGGCCATCGACAGCGTCGTGCGCGCAGTCGGCAAGATCGTGGTTTGGGTCGAGGCGGCGGCCGAACTGAGCACCATGAGGAACAGAAGCCGGGACAATACCCTGCCGAACCCGGAGGTGCCGAAGATCGCGCCCCCGGTGACCGACAGCACGTCGAACTGGTGCGCCGGATTCGTCAGCCCGACGCCCTTGCCGCCGACGCCGGCGAACGCCTGCACGGAGATGATCACGATCACGTAGGTGACGAGCAGCAGGACCGTCGAGATGATCGCCGCTCGGCCCGGCGTCCGGGACTTGTCCGCGGTCTCCTCATTCACCGACAAGGCCGTGTCCCAGCCCCAGTAGATGAACAGCATCAAGATGATCCCGGACACAAAGTCCGAGACGGGCAGGTGCGACGGCGACAGCCAGCCAAAGCTCGGGTGCAGCGACCCCGGCGGCGGATGATTGCCGAACACCCGGACCAGCGCCGTGACCGACATGACCAGCAGCATGATGATCTCGATGGACAGAAGCGCCTTCTGGAAGTTGGCCGACACCTCGATGCCGCGGTAGCAGATGCAGGTCATCGCGACGATCCACCCAATGCCGACCAGCAGCACCCAGCCGCCGGAGGGGTTGCGACCGATCGCGCTGTTCGGTCCCTGGATGAGGAAGAACACGTACTGCCCGGCAACCTGGGCCAGGCTGGCCATGACCAGGACGTCGGCCGCCACGACGCCCCAGCCGCCGGCCCAGCCGGTTCTCGGCCCGAACGCCCGGGCCGCCCAGATGAACGTGGTCCCGCAGTCGGGATCGGCCTTGTTCAGCTCGCTGAAGCCGATCGAGCACAACAGCATCGGCACGAACGCCAGCACGGCGACCAGCGGAGACTTCAGCCCGACGGCGGCCACCACGAAGAACAGCGTCGCGGCCAGGCTATAAGCCGGGGCGGTCGAGGCCACGCCCATGACCACGCTGGACACCAGGCCAAGTGCGGATGTCTTGAGACCCTTGTCCCTGGGCTCGTCCGCCGGCCGCAGGCCAGGACTAATGATGGCCATGGCTCCCTTCCTGTAGATCACCCAATCGTGCCGTGCTTCCGCCTGATCGTGCCCAGGACACCGAAGCGGGACCGCCGCCAACGACTTTCCAGGCTACTACGGATCATTACCGGACAAATAGTATCTACTCGGTTCCGGGACCGTGCTGCGCGAAACTGCGCACAGACGATCAAGTGCTTGCGGGTTCAGTGGGTGAGGATCAGAGCATGGAGATGGCGCACGACGCGTTTGCAGCCTTCCTGGATGTGTTGTCCTCGGCCCTGGCGCAGGAGACACAGCACACCGCGGGTATCGCGGCCCGGGTTGGGTTGTCTCGGTCGCACTTCAGCAGGCTGGTGACGGCAGCATCTGGCGAACCCCCGGCGGCGCTGCGCCGCCGGATCCTGCTGGAGCGCGCGGCATACCTGTTGGCCACCACGGACTCGACCATTCTCGACGTCGCCGTCGAGTCGGGGTATTCCTCCCACGAGGCGTTCACCCGGGCGTTCTCCGCCGCGCACGGGCTCACACCGCGACGGTGGCGGCTATCGCCGACCCGGCTCCAGATCGACGCACCCAACCGGGTGCACTTCCACCCGCCGGACAGCCTCCTGCTGCCGGCCCGACGAAAGGTGTCTGGCATGGACCTAGTCGTACAGATGCTGGAGCACAACGTCTGGCTCACCGACGACATGCTGCGACGCTGCGAGGGGCTTTCGGGTCAGGTGCTAGACGGTCCCATCGAGCTGTCCGTCGAGGGGGTCGACGCCGACCCCACCCTGCGGTCGCTGCTGGCGCGACTGGTCGGGCAGCTGGAGATGTGGAACGCGGCCTTTGCCGGCCAGCCCTACACCTGGCCCGATGACACGCCGGCGGTCCTCGAGCTGCGCAGGCGACTGGGTGTCGTCGGCCCCGAGTTCCTCACCCGGGTCCGCGGCATCGAAAAGGAGGGGCGGCTGGACGAGGCGGTGGTGTGCCCCGGCGACCGGGTCGAGGTCTACACCTACGGCGGGGTGATCGCGCATATCCTCACCTACGCGGCACACCGGCGCATCCTCGCCGCCGGGGCGCTCAACTCCGCCGGCCACACCGACCTCGACGAAGACCCGGTCCGGTGGATCTCGGCCACCGCCTGACCGGACCCTGACGCCATGACAAGCCAGCCGAGGCTGCTGACCGTCGGACCGACGGCTGGCTGAGATGACCTTGACTTTGAACCGCAAAGCAAAGTAGCTTTGAAGTACAAAGTTTGACCCTGAATCCGAGCAGGGCCTGGAGGCCGGCGTGGTAGAGGACCAGGACATGAGCGTGCAGGAGGCGGCGGCCATCGTGCAGGACGCCCGGGCACGCGCTCGCAAGGAGCTGGTGATCAGCGCGCCCGTCGTGTACATGGCATGGGGCCTGGTCTGGCTCGTCGGCTACGGAGCGATGTGGCTGTCGGTGCGCGGCCAGCACCCTTACCGGGGGCCCTCCGGTATCTCGATCGCGGCGGTGTTTGTGCTGGCCGGCTTCGCGGCCGCGGCTGTCCTGGTTGTTGCCCATCGGGCAACTGCGGGCATCGGCGGCCAGTCCGCGCGACACCGCCGCATCATCATGGCGGCGTGGGCGATCGGATACCTGGTGCTGCTCGTCGTGCAGGCTGCGATCAGCGGATCGGTCAGTGCGCGGGCGCTCTCCTTCGCTGGTTTCGCGGCTCCCCTGCTGCTGGCCGGGCTGATCTACATCCTTGCCTCCGTCCTCGGACGGGACCGGCTGGCGTTCGCCCTCGGCGCCTGGCTGGTGGTCGTCGGCACCAGCTGTGCGTGGCTGGCACCCGCGGCCGTCCTGGCGACCTGCGCGCTGGCCGGCGGCGGGGCGTTCCTGCTGATCGCGGTGATCCAGACCACGCTTGGCGCACATGCCAGCTGACAACGGGCTTGACCCCGTCATTCATGCGCCCGCGCGGCTGCGCGTCATGGTGACACTGGCCACCCTCCGGGCAGGGGACGACCTGTCCTTCACCAGACTGCAAGAACTGCTCGGGCTGACGCCCGGCAACCTCATCACCCACCTGCGCAAGCTCGAGGACGCAGGTTACGTGACGACGGCCAAGTCAGGCAGCGGCGTCACCTCCCGGACATCGGTCAGCCTCAGCCAGCAAGGCCGCAAGGCCCTGGACGCCTACACGAGTGTCCTGCGGCAGCTGCTGGACTCAGCCAGCACCAAGGGCGCCAGCACGCACTAACCGGGCATCTCGCGCCTGGGTACGGCGCGTAGCGGCGCAGCAGGCAGTTCCTCGCCGCCCAGTGAGGTGAGGTCGTAGCGGACTAGCTCCAATCCTTGGCAGCAAGCCCAGCACCAAGGTCGGCGTACTACGGAATCGCTCTTGGCGCTGACCAGTACCTGGCCAGGCTTAGACATCCCAGGGGTTAGGAATGTCAAGCGGCAGTCCTGATTTGCTGGCTGGCGGGAGAGGACCAGGCGAATGCCTCGTCGTAGAGGGTCCTGTCTTTGAGGCAGCCATGCAGGATGCCGACGAGCCGGTTGGCGAGCTGGCGGAGGGCGGCGCGGTGGCTGACATTCCGGGCGCGGAGCTGGTCGTAGTAGGCGCGAGCGCCCGGTGAGACGCTGAGGGCGGCGAACGCCTGGCCGTCGAGGGCGTCGCGGAGCCGGTCGTTATGCACGTGCCGGGCCTGGACGGTTTTCTTCTTGCCCGACTGGCGGGTGATGGGACTGGTGGCCGCGTAGTTCTTGCGGGCCTTCGCCGAGGCGTACCGGTGCGGGTCGTCGCCGAACTCTGCCAGCACCCGGGCGCCGAGAATGGGTCCCAGGCCGGGCTGGGACGTGATGATCTCAGCGTCCGGGTGCTGCCGAAAATGGGCGTCGACCTGCCCTTCCATGATCGTGATCTGCTCGTTCAAGGTGGCCAGGACCGCGGTCAGCGACCGCACCACCGCCGCGCACGCAGCTGTGACCTGCGGCGGCTGAGCCAGCTGCGGCGATCGCAGCGCAGCCCGGATTGCGGTGGTCTTCTCGCTGATGTTGCGGCGGCGGGCCCGCTTGAGCACGGCGGAGATCTGGGCGGTGGTGAGCCTCGCCGCCGACGCCGGGTCCGGGGCTTTCGCGAGCAGTTCCAGGGTGTCGCAGGCGTCCAGGTCCTCGAACGCGTCCAGTGCGGCGGGGAAGAAATCCCGCAGCTGGTGGCGGAGCCGCTGCACGTGCCGGGTCCGCTCCCAGATCAACGTCTTATGCGCGCGGGCAACGACCTTCACGGCCTGCACGGCCGGGGTGTCCGCGGCGATCTGCCGCAGCTGATGCGAATCGGTGCGGACCATGTCGGCCAGCACATGCGCATCACCGGTGTCGCTTTTACCGCCCGACACACCGTGCCGGTCCCGGTACCGCGACGTCTGCAGCGGGTTAATCGCGAACACTTCATAACCGGCCGCAGCCAGCGCCATCACCCACAAGCCCCGGTCTGTCTCGATCCCGACCCGGACCACCAGCCCGTCCTCGTCATCACCGGCGTGCTCGCCGATCATCGCGTGCAACCGGGCCACCCCCGCTGCACCCTCTTTCAGCCGCGCCCGGGCTAGCACCCGGCCGCCGGCATCCATCAGCTCGACGTCGTGATTCTCCTCCGACCAGTCATCTCCCACGAACAGCTGCACAGCTTCTCCCGTCCCCGACGCCAGCACCGGGCAGCCTGCGGGAGAACCATCAGCGACCTAATAGACCAGTGCTCACGCCACGATCAGCGGGCACGACATCCCAGCAGCGATCCACTCTCCCGGCCACCGGCAGGGGCACGATCTAACCCCAGGGCTTCCAGAAGGAGCCCAGGTGGCCTCAGTGCTCACCTGCCGGCGGCTACCAGAACCCGAGTCTGCCCGAAGGCCGACCCGTTAGCTCCTATTAGGTGGCAGTGTGAGCACGGGAAGGAGGCGCGTTGCGGCAGGCGGGGCGTGATCGACATGGCAGGCTCCTAGATGGCTGACTGCCAGGTAACTGGCTGCCAGGAATCTAGGTGTTGTCGCGGGAGTGGCAGCATGTCGGCTGCCATCCGGAAGTGATGGCCGGTGGCGCAGACCACGACTACGTGGTCGACCGGGCCGTCGGTGCTGAACAAGTTGAAACGTTCGGTGATCACGGCCGGGCAACTGCAGCCGGGGCAGGAAGTGAAGACGGGCATCGTTACCTCGGAGAAATGCGGGGCTCATTGCGGCTAATGAGCTTGGTCGAGGCGCCCGGCCGGCGACGCCAGAACCGGTGCCGCTGGATTACAGGATCACTTCGGCCCGCCGCGACGTCGGCCACCGCGGCTACTGCCCGGTCGACCTCATCGGGGGTGTTGTAGAGGTAGAAGCTCAGGCGGCAGCTCGCCGGGGGATTGAGCCGGAGTGCGTGGTGGGCGAGGGTGGCGCAGTGGCAGCCGGCCCGCGACTCGACCCCGGCCCGGTTCAGGGCGCTGGCCACGTCGACGGGGTCGTGGCCAGCGAGGTTGAACGCAACCAGGGAGGTACGCCGCACCGGATCGCGGGGACCGTAGACGGTCAGCCCTGGGATGGCGCTGAGCCCATCGAGTGCCCGCGCGGTCAACTGCTGGTTCCAGCTGGAGATGCGGTTCATGGCGATCCTGACCGCTGCGCGCTCGAGCGGCTGAGCGGTACCGAAATAGGCCGGCCGGCCTGGGCTCAGCGCCAGGTCCAGCAGCAGGCGCGGGGCTCGCGCGGAGATGATCGCGCCGAGGATGTTGGGCGTCCCGGCCGCGTATTTCCACGGCAGTGCGTTGTAGTCGACCCGGTCCGGGTAGACGCGCCCTTCGGCGATCATGTCACCGCCGTACAGGAACGGCCGCGCGGACCGCAGCAGGTGCTCTTTGGCGTACAGGGCGCCAACCCCGAACGGCGCAAGCAGCTTATGGAAGGAGAAACCCAGGTAGTCGATGCCGAGTTCCTGCACGTCCACGAACGACCCCGGTACCAGCTGGGCAGCGTCGATGAGCAGGTACGAGCGCCGTTCGCCAGTGGGCTGCGGGTAGCCGCTGGCGTCGGCAAGCGCCCGCACGGCCGCCAGCGGAGTGCGGCTGCCCAGGAAGTTCGACGCGCCGGTGCAGCAGACTATCTTGGTGCGCGCGTCGATGAGCGAAGCCAGGTGCTCCAGGTCCAGCTCGCCGGTATCGGGATCGAACCGGGCCAGGCGGTATTCGACCCGCCGCCCGAGCCGGGGCAGTATCTCCTGGCATAGCGCGTACCAGGGGACGTAGTTGGAGTTGTGCTCGATCATCGTGGTGACGACGTTGTCGCCGTCGCGAAACTCGGTGAGCAGCGAGTACATGACCGCGTTGATGGCCTCGGTAGTGTTCCGGTACAGCGCGATGCTGGCCCGCCCCGGCGCGCCGATGAACTGGGCGATCGTGTCGTAGGAACCCTCGAACATCTCTGTCATCCGCAGCGATGCGGAGGACTGTCCCCGGTGCACGTTCTCGTACCCGGCCGCCAGCGACTGGTACAGCGCGACCAATTCCCGTGGCGGCTGGGTACTCGCCGCGTTGTTGGTGACTATCCGCCCGAGCCCGGGAAAAGCGAAGTGAGCGCGGATGGCATGCACATCCAGCGGCCCGGCACCGGTGCCGGCCAACCCCGCCCCCCGGCCCCGGTCCCGGGCGAGCTGGAGCAGCGCCGTCATGCCGATTCCTTGCGTTTCCATGCGCCGACCAGCAGCGGCCACAGCAGCGGGCAGTCGGGGAATTGGGACGCGTCGCGGTCGATCGAGGCCAGGGTCTCGGCGGCACTGGCCGCGGTAGTGATGCCGTGGGCCAGGGCTGCCGGGAGCAGGCTGCGGAACGTGTGCTCCAGAAGGATGCGGCCGGTGGCCAGCGGCTCGATACGGCCGGCGACGTCAGTGCCATCCGGGGCGCCGACGCCTGCTTGCGCGAACAGCTGGGGAAGCCGGGTGCCGGCCGAGACGTCGGCGCCTGCCGCGGTGAGCGTCTCCGTGATCACCCGCAGCCCTTCATGGCCCGAGTCCAGCTGGGGCAAGGTGGCGACGCTGCGCAGGTCGTAATCTTGCACCAGCAGGTACCCGCCCGGAGTGACCGCGTCCCACAGTCGGCCCAGCACCTCGGCGCGCTGGGGCAGGTGGGACAGCAGCAGCCGCGCATAGACCAGGTCGAACGGGGCGCCCGGGATGGGCTCGGCGGCGGTCAGGTCATGGGCCTGGAAGGCGCACTGCCCGTGCCCCGCGGCGTGCAGCATGGCCAGGGTCATGGCCCCGAGCGCTGGGTCGGCATCGATGCCTAGGACACGGCCGGCCTGCCCGACCAGCTCGGCCATCAGGCGCATCGTCTCCCCTGGTCCGCAGCCGGCGTCCAGGCAGGCGGCGCCAGGCCTGAGGCCGACGTGATCCAGCAGCCGCTCGGTTACGGATTCCCACCCGTGAGCCTGTCTGCGCAGCCGCTCGTATTCTGCGGGGCTGTGCCCCAGCGCATACGCGGCCTGCCGCCGCGTCGCCTCGGCAGTGCTCATGGTCGGCCCCTCGGCGGGCGATTCGATAGCCACGACGCACCGCCCTTCCCGGCTCCATCGGCCACAGCCCTGTCCTGGCTGCGGTTCAACGATGGCCGGTCGGCCGGGAGCCCGTCATGAGCACGCCATGCTCATATTGGTGCCCTTAAATACCTACGTTGGGCTGTCGCCGGAACCCTGCAGCACCCGGATGGCCTGCTGCCGCGAGGTGACGCCCAGGCGTAGAAGGATCGCCGCCATGTGGTTGTCGACGGTGCGTTTGGACACCACGAGGCGGAACGCGATCTCGGCATTGGTGAGCCCCTCGGCCGCCTGACCGAGCACATCGAGCTGGCGGTCGGTCAGCGCGCCTGGGTTGGCCCGGTTACTCCGGCGGGCACCTCGGGGGATACCGGTGACGCCTCGTTCGCGCAGCAAGCGCCGCGCCCGGGCGGCTGCGGCGGACGCACCGAGCCGGTCCAGGGTGCGCAGGCCCTCGAAGGCGGCGGCTGGCTGCGGGGACTCGATCAGCTCCAGGGCCATCTCGTACGGGTTGTCGGCCTGGGTCCACAGCTGGGCGGCTCGCGACCACTCGCCGGCCAGCCCCGCGGCGAAGGCCGGCGGGCAGCCGGGGAAGGTCGTGACGTCGGCACCAACCCGCCTGAGGTAGCGCAGGGTCTCGGCGCGCAGATAAGGGTGGCCGATCCCGATGGCCAGCTTGACCAGCTCCCACCCGAGCCGGCGTACCGCCTCGTCGTCGCCGCGCAGCCACGCTCCCTCGATGCGCGCCCCGCCGGCAGAGGCCATCTTCTGCTGCTCGCCGGTCGCCGACGCCAGCGACCAGGCCCGTTCGATCACCTCATCGGCCTGCGGCTCCCCCCGGCGGGCGAGGATCCGGCCGAGGAACGACAGCGGCGGCGCCGCGTTGGCGCCTGGATCGCCGTCAGCGGCCAGTAGCGCGCGCAAGCGCCGTTCGGCCGGTTCCCACTCGCCCCGCAGCATCAGGATCTGGCATTGCTTGCCCTCGATGAAGTACGCCGCCCGAGCCAGCCCGTGCTCGCGCGCGGCTCGTTCGGCGATGTCGAGATAGACCTTCGCCTCGACATGGCGTTCCGTGCGGATCAGTGCCACGCCGAGATTGTGGGCGGCTACGGAGAGGTAGTCGCCGTGGTCGATCTGCTGGGCCAGCGCCACGCCATCGCGCATGTCGCCGAAGCCGTCGTCGTCACCCACCGACAGCCGGGCCAGTCCTCGGTAGCTAAGTGCCCGGGCGCGGACGTCAGGCAGATTCAGCGGGCCCGCCAGCTCGATCGCCCGGTCGCACCAGATGATCGACGATGCGAAGTCGCCCCGCACACAGTGCTGAGAACCGAGGGTCGAGTAGCACAGGGCCAGCTCGGGGCCGGGTCCCAGCGGTTCGAGGATGCCCAGGGCCCGCTCGGCCTTGACGGCGGCCGCCTCCGGTTGCCCGACCGAGGTGCTCAGCCCCGCGGATATGAGCAGCGCGTCGGCCAGCTCGACCGGCCCGGCGCCCATCCGATCCCAGATGGCGACCGCCCGGTCGGCCTGCCCGGCGGCCTCGGACAGCCGGTTGATTGCGAACAGCGCTCGGGCCGCACAACCGTGCAGCCGTGCAGTGGCCGCCGGGTCCGCGGTGCTCGGGCAGCGCTCAAGGGCGAGCGCGGCGAGGGTCGCGGCCTCGCGGTAGCTCTTGGCGGCCAGGGCCGCCGCCGCGGCGGACGGGGCGTACCCGGCGACGGTCGCATCGTCGCCCGCGGCGGCGGCGTGATGGACGATGAGAGAGGCATCCGCGCCCACCGCGAGCAGCGCTTCCAGCACCCGCCGGTTGCACTCGATGCGCTGGGCGTGGGACAGCGACGCCTCTACCGCGCGCCTGGCCAACTCGTGCCGGAAGCGCACGTGCGTCCCGGATCCGTCCAGCACCCCGGCCCGGCGGGCGTCCTCCAGCTGCTGCCCGGGCCGCTCAGCCAGCCTCTCCATCAGGTCGGGTCCGGCCCCGCCCGGGATGACGCTCAGAACCTGGAGCAGTTCGCGGACCGCCAACGAAAGCCGACCGACCCGGGCGAGCACGGCGTCCTCAACAGACGCCGGGACCCACGATCCGGCTGAGTCGATCACCTCGGCCAGGTAGAACGGATTCCCGCCGACGAGCGAGACCACTCGCGCCGGTTCGAGCCCCGCCCCGGCGGCGAGCCGGCCGACCGCCTCCGCGGACAGCCCGTGCACGGGGATGCGCCGTACTGCGGAGTGGGCGGCCAGCGACCCCAAGATGCGTCGCAGCGGATGGGTGGGCGACAGTTCCTCGTCCCGGTAGCTCAGCGCCAGTACCGCAGGGAGCCCGTCAATGCGCCGCGCGAGGTAGCGGATCACGTCCAACGAGGCATTGTCGGCCCAGTGGACGTCCTCGACCACGACCACCGCCGGCGAGACGGGGCGTCGCAAGTAAGCCATTAGCGCGTCGATGAACCTGTCGCGGTCCAGCCCCGGATCACCCAGATCATGTCCGGGCTGGCTCGCCATGTCGCGGAACGGCCCGAGCATGCGCGGTGTCGACAGATCGTCGCAGGCACCCCAGAGGATGCGGGCGAGCCGGTCGAGGTCACCCACGAATGCCCGCAGCAGGCTGGTCTTGCCGATGCCCGCCTCACCGGAGATCAGCACGGTGCAGCCGGCGCCTCGCCTGGCCGAGTCGAACACACCGCGCATGATGCGCAGCTGTTCGCTGCGCTCGACGAGCTCCACGGCCTTCCCCTAGGTTAGCTTTCGCTAAGCACTACGGACCATCGCGGAATCCGCAGCGGTACGCATCAAGATCAGGCCGCCGATCAGCGCGATTTCCATCGACCGAACGGCGAGCAGCGCCCCCGATGGTGACGATTAGCCGACCCAGTGGGATAGTGCCGAGCAGGCGCAGGCACTCCGCCCGCCCCAGCACCGCGAGCTCGCCATTCGCCCCCCAGCGCCCTGCCTCCACCTGCGTATGATCCCCGGTTAGGCGGCCAGGAACAAGACCAAAGTTCCCAGACCGCTTGCCCGCGACAGCTCACCGGCTGCGAGCGCTGGCCATTCTCATCCCGCTCGGCCGCGAACGCCGCGAGGTAGGCGTCCACCTCGGCCTGCAGCGCTTCGGCCAGCATCCGCCCGGCCCATCCCCCGGTCTCAGACCTGCAGTATTACCAAGAGCAACCCACCGCTCCAGCCAGAGCCGCTTGACAAGCAGATTGAGAATCAGTTGCCGCCGACAGACCGGAACTGGATGTCCAGGCCCTTCGGGTGCTGGACATCCTCGCTGCGTCGTGCGCGGGCCTCAGGGAGTCAGCCCGAACACGGTCAGTCCGAGTGCGCCAAACCCGACGTAGGCCCGTCCGTCGACGACGGCGACTGAGCTCATCAGCGCTGCTCCGGTATCGCCCGAGGGCGTGTACGACCACAGCACTGTGCCGGTTGCGGCACTCAGCGCTCGTACGCTGCTTTCGGTGGTCAGGTAGAGCACGCCGTTCGCCGAGGTGATGCTTGACCAGATCTCAGAACTCTCGTAGGGCTCAGCCGAGGTCCACAGCAGCCGGCCATTGGCCTTGTCGAACGCGTGAACTACTCCGTCGATCGTCCCGGTGTATACCCGGCTGTTGTCAACGGCGGGCACTGTGTGCACGTCATCCCCCGCGTCTCGGCTCCACAGCTTGTGGCCGTCCGAGGCACGGAAAGCTGTCAGCACGGCACTGCCGCCCTCGCTGCCGGAGCCGTCTCCGGCAACGTAGACAATCCCGTCCTTGACCGACGGGCCACCGCCATATACGTCGCCGATTCCGGATGCCCGCCACAGCGTCGCACCGGTAGTTCCGGACAGCGCTTTTAGCGAAATGACTGAGCCGGCTTCGCCGGCGTACGAGGCGACGAACAGGCGGCCCTGCGCCCAGGCTACGAATGAGCTGATGTCCTCGTTCAGCTGCCTGGCCCACAGCCTGGCCCCGGTGGCCAGCCGGAATGCGTAGACATGAGTCCCGGCGCCGACAAAAACCTGGTTTCCGGCGACCGTTGGACCCCGGGTCGGGTTGGACCCGATGTTTATCGTTGCGCTCCATACCAGCGCGCCGCTCGCCTGGCTGTAGGCTCGCAGTGTCGGGCCGACTCCGACGAGCACAAGCCCGCCGCCGGAGGCAAGTTCGCTGGGCCAGGCATTCGTGCCGAGCGAAGTTGTCCACAGTGTCTTCCCTGACCTGTCAGTGGCGACCAGCGTCGGCTGCGTCCAGTCGCCTCCTAGGGCGAAGACCCGCGATTCAACGACGATTGGTGACCCGACCTGCGCCCCGGCCAGGCCTCCGGCATTGCTTTGCCAGATCTGGTGCAGGCCGGACACGTTGCTTGCGTTCAGGATCGTCTCGCTGCTGTTCCATCCGGTGTGCGAAGCGCCGTAATGGAACTGCGCCCAACTCGTCATCGCCTTGTTGGCGTCGGCGACATTGGTACTTGCGACCGCAGCGCTGGCGACACCTGCCGCCAACCCGAGCGCGCAGGCCAATACCAGCGCGCCTCTCCATAGCCGATCCATGGTGAATCCCCCTATCCAGGATTGCAGATCTGTTACCGGTCGGATAGGACCTCAGCCATGTCCTCGCCGCCAGGTATTGCCCCGCCTTAACTGAGCCGCCGCTTGCGCTTTCTGCCTCTGTATCCTGCCTACCGCTGCCTGGGACAAGTAGGGTCGATGATCCCGAACTCACGGGCCAGTGGTCCCAGAGGCCCGGCATAATGGCGTGATGTCCGTTAGCCAGCCACTCGGGTTGCGACGTGAGTGAACTGAACAGGAACGGTCTCCAAGATCATGTGGGTGTTTAGTCCAATGACGCCTCGGAACGCCGTGCCTGCCCTGTCAATGCCCCTGATTCATGCCGGTCCCGGAGCCGTTTCCTGCCGGACCCAGCATTCGCTAACGTCGCTTTGGGTGGCATCGGTGGGCGCTGTGCCTCGGGATCAGGCGTGGTCCTTCTTGTTCCACAGCTGGTGAGTCAGGCCGGTAGGCGAGGTGACCGACTCGAGGGTGAAGCGATCTTCGAGGCCGCTTGATCCCTCCCACAGGGATACGCCGCGCCCCAGGGTTATCGGCACGATCACCAGGTGCATGAAGTCGACCAGGTCGGCCTGGAGGAACTGGCGCACGGTCGAAGGTCCTCCGCCGATGCGGACATCGCGACCACCCGCAGCCTCCTGAGCCAGGCGAAGCACCTCGTCCGGCGGCCCGTCCACGAACCGGAAGCTCGTCCCGTTGGGAAAGTCATGCTGGTCAGGGCCCGGTCCAGCGTAAGGGGGGCATCCACCTTATCGACACCATGGATTACCCGGCCATCGAACCACTTGAACAGCCGCTCGGCACCGCCGATCGGGGCGTCGAACGTCACGTGCTCGCCGGCGGCATAACCGTCGAGGGAGATGTTCATGTTGTGGACCCGGGTCCGAGGCATCACGACTCCTTCCATGATCAGGCGCAGCGTTTGACTATAGACCGACGGGATGGCCGGGCTCATCGCTGACATCATGTCCGGCGGACGGACCCCGCACCCGACCTGCCTGCGGGTTCTCAGAGCCAACGGCTACCTCCGGCTGGGCGGTGCCTGCCCGGCGCGGTTGCTGGTGGTCAACTTGCCGTGTTTCATGACGCCGCGCCGCTCGGCGCGGTGGGCGATGGCGGTGTCGTGGGTGACCAGCACCATGGTGAGGTGCTTGTCGCGCCAGAGTCCTTCCAGCAGGGAGATGATGTCGTCCCGGGTGTCCTCGTCAAGGTTGCCGGTCGGCTCGTCGGCCAGCAGCACCTTGGGTTCCTTGACCAGGGCCCGGGCGATCGCGACCCGCTGCTGCTGCCCGCCGGACAGCTCTGATGGCAGGTGCCCGGCGCGGTCGGCGAGGCCGACGTCTGCCAGTGCGCGGGCGGCGCGGGCGCGGCGATCGGCCGGGCGGGTCCGCAGCGGGACGAGCGCGGTCTCGACGTTCTCCTGCGCGCTGAGGGTGGGCACCAGGTTGAAGGTCTGGAAGATGAACCCGATGGAGGCGGCCCGGACCCTGGTGACCTCGGCCTCACGGAGCTGGGCTAGGTCATCGCCGCCGAGCAGGATGCTGCCGGCAGTTGGCCGGTCCAGGCCGCCGAGCATCTGGAGCAGGGTGGTCTTGCCATGCCCGGTCGGTCCCTGGATGGCCAGCCACTCGCCGTCCTCGATGACGATGTCGACGCCGCGTAGCGCGTGCACGACCTCGCGTCCCTTGGGGTAGTCCTTGGTCACGCCAGCCAGCCTGTACATCATGCTTCTCCGCTCATATCCGTCACCACGCCTCGCCCTGCTGTTGCCGGCCGGCTCATCCGATCCTCGCCAGCGCCGCCGCCGGGCGGAGCCAGGCCCGCCAGCCGCCGAACGCGCCCGCGACCAGGCCGCCGGCGACCGCCAGGATCACGGCCGCGGCGACTGCGCCGATGGTGACCGTGGCGGTAAGCGGAACGTGCACGGTAGGTGTGGCCGCTGAGGCCAGCTGCCGGAACCCGCCACCGCCGCCGAAGCCGCCCGGGGGGCCGCCGAAGGTTCTCGCGCCGCCGGGGGTAGCGCTGCTAGTGGCCGACCCGACCGATGCGGTCAGCGTGGGGGCGAACACTCCGACCAGGGCGGAGCCGGCGAACCCGAGCGCGATCCCGGCTACGCCGCCGATTACCCCGATCACGAGCGACTCGCCGACGACCTGCCCGACGATCCGGCGGCTGGGCCAGCCCAGTGCCTTCAGCGTGCCGAACTCCCGCACCCGGCGCGATACCGCCGCGGTGGTCAGCAAGCTGGCCAGCGCGAAGGCCGCGGCCAGCACGGCGATGGCCAGCCACCGGCCCAGGTTGGACGCCAGGCTGGAGGCGCTGGCCACAGAGCCGGTGAGCTGCTTGGCCAGGTTGTTCTGGTTGGTCACCGTAGTGCCGGGCAGCGCGGCGGAGATCTCCTTCGACACCGTGGTGATCGCGGTGGCGCTGCGCGCGGCCACGTAGATGGTGTTGACCTTGCCTTTGAGGCTGTTGCCCTGCGCTGTGCCGAGTGCTTGCGCGCGGGCCAGCGGGATGTAGACGTCGGTGCTGTTCCCCGAGCCCGCCGATACCACCCCGACAACCTTGAAGCGGGTCTTGGCCAGCGTGACTGTAGACCCGGCCGAGAGCTTATGGGCGGTGGCGTAGCTCGAGCTCACCAGCGCTACGTCCGCGCTGGCGTCGGAGGCGGCCAGGGTGCGGCCGGACACCAGCCTGGCGGTGCTCAGCGGCCCCAGCGCGGCGGCGTTGCCGGACAGCGCCACTCCGTTGACGCTGATCGGAGTCGGGAAATGCCCGGATCCGAACCCGCCGCCTGGACTGCCGCCCCCGCCGCCGAAACCGCCGCCGGAGCTCTGGCTCGGGATGGTGAAGCTGAGCTTAGTGTCGTTCAGCGTGAGCCCGCCCGCCGCCGCGGCGACCCCCTTCAGCCTGGTCACCGCCCCGACTTCAGTCGCCGGAATGGTGCCGAGCGCCGTGCTGGTGAGGTTGTCCACGCTGACCTTAGTCCCGGCCGACGGCCGTGACCCGTTGCCGCCTGCGGGAAACCGGAACCCGCCCGGGCCGCCGCTGCCGAAGGACGGGGCCTTGGTCACCGTGATCGCGGTGTCCTGCCCGTACAGCGAGTGCAGCACGTCGCCCTGCGCCCGGCTGACGCCGCCGGACACGGCGGTCACGGTAATCACCAGGCCGACGCCCAGTGCCAGGCCCAGCGCGATGATGGCCGCTTGCCGCTTTCGACGCCGCAGCTCCCGCCGCAGGTAGGTAAGGAACATGTGCTTCCCTTCAGATCCGATTGCTCCGGTCAGAGCCCGCCTCGAATGCGGCGCGCTGGCGGCGCGCCGCCCGGTGGCGAGCGAGCTGACCCCCGTGCGATGCCACCCAGGCGGACGCGCCGCTGACCAGCCTGGTCCGCAATCGTTGGCGAACCCTGAACGCCAGCTGAGGGTTCGTGATCACCAGCGGCCTGCCCGCCGCTGGGGGAGCGCCCGGCGCGCGCTCAGCGCGGACCGCTGGAAGGCTGAGCGGGTATGCAGCCAGCGGTCAGCGACCCTCAAGGTTCAGCCACCAGGGTGAACGGGTGAGACTTGTGCCTGCGGCCGGCCGGCAGCCTGCCCGTATCCTGGTGGTCGACGACGAGGCCACCATCCGGGACCTGCTGTCAGGATCGCTGCGCCTCGCCGGCTTCGAGGTGATGACGGCGGCCAGCGGCGCGGAGGCAGTGCGCGCGGCCGCGTCCTGCCGACCGGACCTCATCCTGCTCGACGTGATGATGCCGGACGGCGACGGCTTCGAGGTGGCCCGCCGCCTGCGGGCCGGCTCCCGCGGCATCCCCGTGGTCTTCCTGACCGCCCGCGACCAGGTAACGGACCGGGTCGCCGGGCTGAACCTGGGGGCCGATGACTACGTCACCAAGCCGTTCAGCCTCGATGAGGTGCTGGCGCGGGTCCGGGCAGTACTCAAGCGCGCATGGCAGGCCGCTCCCTGCGCCCGGCTGCGTGTCGCCGACCTGGAGCTGGACGAGGAGGCGTACGAAGTCAGGCGGGCCGGCGAGGTCGTCACTCTGACGCCGACGGAGTTCCGGCTGCTGCGGTTCCTGATGACCAACGCCGGACGGGTGGTGAGCAGAAGCCAGATCCGTGACCACGTCTGGGAATATGGCCTGGCGGGCGACGGCAACCTGGTCGAATCATGTGTCAGCTACCTGCGGCGCAAGATCGACCAGCGCGAGCCGCGGCTGATCCACACCGTCCGGGGACTCGGGTACGTGCTGCGAATCCCGCCGTGAACGTGGCCCGGCCACGGCGTCCCGCGGAGCGACTGCGCGCCGTCCTGAGTGGCGCGTCGCTGCGCGTACGGGTGATGGCTGCGGCCACCTTGCTGGTCGCTATCACGTGCCTGGTGACCGGAGTCGTGGGCGCCACCCTGCTGCGCGGCTACCTCCTGGGCAGGTCTGATGCCCAGCTCCGCGGCTTCGCCTACGTCGCGGCCCGCATCGCCGGTCAGCCGCACCCGCCACCTCCCCCACACGCAGACCGCCGTCAGGCGCTGCCGGCGCAGTTCCTCGTGGAACTGGTCGCCGCCAGCGGCTCAGCCCGGCTGCTCGGCCGGCCGGTGCACACGGCCACCGTGCCCCGCCTGTCCCCGGCCCAGCTCCGCGAAGTCGGGACACCCTTCACGGTCCCGGCAGCCGGCGGCGGCGGGCCGCACTGGCGCGTCCTGGTCCGGCGGCTCCCCCGCGGCCAGCATGAAGTTGTCGCCTACAGCCTCGGCGACCTCGACAGCACGGTCACCCGCCTGGAGATAGCCGACGCCCTGGCCGGGGCGATCGCCGTCGCGCTGCTGGCCGCCACCGGCCTGCCGCTTGTACGCGCTAGCCTGTCGCCGCTAACAGAAATCGAGACAACCGCCGCCGCCATCGCGGACGGTGACCTCACCCGGCGCATCGACCACCCCTCGCGCAAGACCGAGGTCGGGCGGCTTGCCCGCGCGCTGGACACCATGCTCGCCACCATCGAGTCGGCCTACCAGGCACGCGCCAGCGGGGAAGAACAGGCCCGGCGCTCGGAGGCCAGGATGCGGCAGTTCGCCGCCGACGCCAGCCACGAGCTGCGCACTCCCCTCACCTCCGTCCGCGGACTCGCCGAATACGGCCTGCAGCAAGGCGACCACGCCGACAGCGGCGAACTGCTGCGGCTCATGACAATGATCCAGCGCGAATCCAGCCGCATGAGCCAGCTCGTCGAAGACCTGCTCCTTCTCGCGCACTACGACGTCGGCCGCCCCCTCGACCAGGCGCCCATCGACCTGGCCAGCATCGCGGCCGAAGCCGCCCAGCACGCCCGCGTCGCCCACCCCAGCCGTTCGATCACGCTGCATGCCGCCGAGCCCGCGGTCGTGATAGCCGACGCCGGTCGGATACGCCAGGTCATCGACAACCTGATCAGCAATGCCCTGCAGCACGCGCCCCCACCGTCACCCGTGACGATCACCGTGACCGAGGCCACCGGAACCGTCCAGCTCACCGTCGCCGACCAGGGGCCGGGCATGACCGCCGAACAGGCCACCCACGTTTTCGAGCGCTTCTACCGCACCGACCAGGCCCGGACCCGCGCGCGCGGCGGCACCGGCCTCGGCCTGGCGATCGCAGCGTCCATCACCACCGCCCACGGCGGGAACATCGGCGTTGATACCCGGCCCGGCAACGGCGCCGCCTTCCACATCCGGCTCCCGGCCGCCGGATGCCAGGCCGAACAAGCAGCAACCAGCACCCCAACCCCATAACGAAGGCAGCCGCACCTTACTTCGAGCGCCAGCATGACGCGGGCCTCGCCTTCCCGCGGTCTGGTCGCTGCCGATCGCCGAGGATCGCGGCCGCGCTCGACAAGCCACCAGCCATCACGTCATCCGGCCGACAACCCAGTTCGGAGTGGCGCGGCCCTCATGGCGGACCTGACCGCGCGCGGCGGCGAGGAACCGGGCCTGCTCTGGCCCGGCCAGGCTGAGCGCGGCGGCGGCGAGCAGCCGGGCCGTCTGCGGCCGGGCGGTGCGGCTGATACCCCGTTCCAGGTCGCTCACTGACCGCGTGCCCACCCCAGCGGCCTCGGCCAGCTCCTCCTGGGTCAGCCCGGCATCGATCCGAAGCCGCCGCAGCAGCCCGCCAAAGTTCGGGCCGTCCTGATCAATATCCCGCATCATTTCGCTAGCGCCCCCCACCCAGCGCTGTCTGCCTGGGCGCACGACAGAATCCAATGCCGAAATCCGCCTAGAGCGCCTGCCAACCCGAATAGGCCGACGGCGCGCCACTGTTCCCAGAATGGCACCCGCCTGCGCGGATTGCCACCGCGCTGCGGCCTTCTCGCCCATCGGCCGCATTGAACCCTGAATCAACTGTCGCCGAAGGCCGGTAGGTAGACCACGGGGAAGACCCACTGCTCACCCACGGCGCACCCACGGGGAAGGGGCGACTCGCCAGAGTTGCGTCCCTGATAGTGGTGTAACGCGGGTCGTTGTGATCGGCACCGGCGTGTCGGCCGGACGAGGTTGCGGCCATCGCGTGATCTTTCGAGTGAACCTTCCACAGCACGCTCGAAAGGGAATCATCGCGATGACCGCACCACACATCATCAACCCTGGCCGGCTGCTTGGCCAGGCTTTGTCGGACGCGTCGCCGAACCCAATCGCGGCGTCAGCGGCAGGCGTGCAGGGTGTTCACGGCCGGCCGGGTATCACCTGCGGCGTCAGCTGGTCAATGTCGTGGCGGGCGCGCAGCTCGGCGATCGCTGCGTCCAGCGGGCCTGCCGTGCTGGCGACCAGCTCGGCGAGCTCTTTCTGGTAGTGCTCGTGGCCGGCCGGGGAGACCAGGAAGATCATGCGGGCCGGTCCGGGGCCCGGGTTGGCGAATGCGTGCGGGCAGCCGCGCGGGACATACATCATGCTCCCCGGCCCGCCGCGGGCCACCGTGGCCCCGGTATGCGACTCCCAGCTCTGCCAGCCGCCCGCCGTCCGGACCCGCGGTTCGAAGGCGAGCAGGTCGAGCTGGCCCTCCAGGACATAGAACAGCTCTTCGGCGTTGCGGTGCAGGTGAGCGCCGACATCAAATCCCGGCGCGATGTCCAGGACCTCGAACATCGACCAGGCTGCTGAGTTCTCGTCGCCGACCTTGAGCGTCATGGCCGGTGAGACCCGCTCACCCTCGCCAGGGCCCATGACGAAGCCATCTGCCATGAACCGCATCCTCCCATCCCGGCGGCCAGCGTCAAGCCGCAGCGACAACCTGGTGACCTTTCAGCACCACAGTGCCGGCCCAGGCCAGGCACGCAGCGGGCGCAAGCCGGCCCGCAGTGCCGAACACCGGCTCCACGAGAACGAGGCCCAGTCGACGTCGATGTGGAAGCGGCCGTCACCGGGCACGCCCGATCCGCGAGGCCCATTCCTCGGCGTCCGGGCTGCCGGTTAGCCGGGCCCCGGGCCGGCGCGTGACGCCCGTTCCGCGATGCGCTGGCAGTGCCGGAGACCCGTCCGCGATCGGCTTTGAATGATGCTGCTGCTGCGTAGCCGTCGCGGGCGCAGGCTGTCTTGCACCAGCCGTTCGGAGCCTCGCCGCGCACGTGGTATCACGGTTGATACCATGAGGTCATGGCGATGACATTGCGGCTGACCGACAACGAGGCCAAGGCGCTGCGGCGGCGAGCCGAGCACGAGGGCCGGCCCATGCAGGAAGTCGCCCGGCAGGCGATCCGCGAATACGTCGAGGCCCACAGCCGGGCCGAGCTCTTGGACCGGGTACTCGACGAGGAACTCCCCCGCTACGCCGAGGCGCTGCACCGGCTCGGCCAGTGATCTACCTGACCGTGCCCGACCTGCTGCACGTCGCAGAGCGAGCGCTGGGCTTCGAACCGAAGATCGGTGACATCGGCCTGCTCGAAGCAGCGGCCGCCCGGCCGGCCGCTACGGCCTTCGGCCGCGACGCCTACCCGGACCTGGACGCCAAGGCAGCCGCGCTGCTGCACTCACTCGCACGCAACCACGCGCTGGTCGACGGGAACAAGCGGCTAGCGCTGGCCGGGGTGATCGCCTTCTACGGCGTCAACGGCCGCCGGCTGACCCTGAGCAACGACGAGGCATACGACCTCGTCATCGCCGTCGCCGACGGCCGCCTGGACGACGTCAGCGCCATCACCGGCCGACTCGGCCCAGCCACCGAACGGCGACCATCGACACAGCAAAGCATCCGACCGACTTCCCGCCGCGAATGACGGCACCGCGACGCTCCCCGCGGTCGTCGTTTGCGGCAAGGACGCCGCACAACGCCGACTCGGCGCGCTGCAAATCTGTTGTCCGACGACGCTGGTTCCTTCGCGGCTAGGACGGCGACCGCGCGCAGGTTGAGGCGCGCGAGAGTTCGGCGCCGCAGGCAGAGGAGGCGGTCGGCTGCCCGTGTCTCAGGTGCCCTCACCGGCCTCGTCGCGGGCAATACTCCACAGCGCCTTGAAGACGCTGAATACCTCGTCCGGTGCGTATCGGTCTTGCACGCTCGCCTGCGTCTCGATTGCCTCGGCGGCACGGCACGCGGTCCTGGCGACCTCACCTGCGCGCGAACCTGAGCTGTAACGGCCGTTGATGAACCAGACGCGCATCGCATACTGGGGATGCACCCGACCTCGCGCGGTCCAACTCCCCTCGAGCCAGTCGTGGCCGCCGCGATCGGCGGCAGCGAGAGCCGCGAGCCACAGTGACGCCACCTCGAGGAGCGCGCCGCGGTCTTCCTCCGGCGCGACTTCGAACGGAAAGCAGTCGGCGTCTTGCTCAAGCTGCAGCGTCGAAGTGCGGAGATCCTGCGCGACCACATCCGGGTGCTCGGCTGCGTAGCGCATGACAGCCTCGGCGATCGCATTGACCTGCGGGTCTCCGGTCGCCCGCTCGAATGAGTTGTGGTTGTGCACAATGTGCGCCTGCTCGTGCAGTGCGATGAACGCCAGCACCAGATTCGCCAGGTACGTCGCGTCTATGGTCAACGGCGCGTCCGCCGCCCCGGGCGGGCGCGCGCACTCGATCCAGGGCGCTACATCCTCGATGCCGCCCTCGACGAGGTGTTCAAGGGCGAGCAGCATGACCTGGGCGAGATAATGCGTCAGCCGACACCTGCTGATCGCGCGTGCAGCATCCGGCGGCAGGAACGACGATGAGAACAGGTCATCCCGAAGCAACGGGGCCGGATCCGCTGCCGCGAATACGCCGTCGACCTGGTCGAGTGAGTAGCCCGGCTGGCCGTGCTGCATCAGCGCTAGCCACGCGAACGGCACGATCTTTGGCGGCGGATCCTCCATGGCGAGCAACTCGCCCATGGCCAGCCCGTTCAGCCGGGCGCACATGCTGACCGTGCGGGCGAACATCTCGACGGCGTCGAGGACGCGTGAAGTCACGAACGTCGCGCGTTCCTGGCCGCGTTCGACGACGCGGGCGTCGAAGAACCCGACCTTCGGGAAACGGACGCTCGAGCCAACCTGGGGCGGCGCGCCGCAGCGTTCGAGGAAGGCAAGGAAGAACGCCCGGAAGTCGCCTACGAGCGGGCGGTCATCCTCATCGAGATGATCCGCCAGGGTGGATGCCGCGCCACCGGAAGCCATCCGCAAGCGCGCCTCGAGATGGACGCGATACTTCCGTGCCACCGATTCGGATAGCACCGCGAGCGGAGCGGCGGCACGGCCTCGTGATGCGCGCCAGAGTTCGGAGAGCGGCGAGCCGGGAAGGAGCGGATGGTAGACGAAGGTGCCGGAGCCCGTACGCTCCTCGGAGGTCACTGGCTCAGGGCTTGGTCTGGGCGCTCAGTTCTTTCCCATCGATCACGACCGTGATATTCGCGACATTGCCATCGCCGTCCTTCGCGCCGACGCGAAAGAGGCGCGACTTCAGCCACTCGATGAGTATCGCGCTGCTCGTAGACGTGGCAACCGAGACCATGCCGGTCAGCACGACCGTTGTTGCGTCGAACCCGCTTGACTTCGACAGGTCGTCGACAGTGAGGATCGCGCCATCCCCGAGCGGCAGCGTGGCGCCCTCGGCAACATCGCCTTCGAGACCCAGAGCCTCGCGGATCTCCTCGATCGTCGCGCCGATGACCTGCAGTTCCAGCGGGCTGACCCCGGACGGTGCGGTCATGGTCGTGCTCCTTCGCGGCGCCGTCGGCCTAATGTCCAAACTACCAATCTACGCCGCGAATAGGCCCGTCAGCAGTGCCTGCGGCTCGTTTCAACACAAGGCCGGCCTGGTGCCCGACCATTCTCCGCACATGACGATGCACTAGCTCGCGGTCCGGCAGATCCTGGCGTTCGACCCGCCGCAGACCTGGCATACCGTCCAGCGGCTCGCCGCACTAGACACGACAGGCACGTCATCACCGCACAACGCCACCCGCGTTAGCAGCGAAGAAGTCGCTCGGTGCCACGTGATGTCATCTCGTGACGGCCAGGGTGGAAGGATCCGTTGGGAGTCACTTCATCTGCCAGGTCACCGGGGAGATCGGATTGCTGGAGTCGGAGCAGCGGCGTGGCAGGTGACCCGGCCGACCTCATCGGGCGCGCGACGGAGCGTTTGTCAATCCTCGCGGCGCTGGGCGTCGACGGTGCCAGCTCAGCCGCAGTGATCCTGACCGGCGAGGCCGGCATTGGCAAGACAGCGATCTGGGAATCGATTGTCGCTGACCGGCGCTCGGCCGGCGAGCATGTGCTCATCAGCCGTGCCACGGTGGCTGAGGCTCGGCTGCCGTGGGTGGGACTGGCCGACCTGCTGCGCTCGATCCCGCTGACGGTTCAAGCCTGCCTGCCTGACGTGCAGAAGCGGGCCCTGCAAGCGGTGTCGTTGCAGCATGGTGGCGCGGACGCACTCGACGAACGCACGGTTGGCACTGCGATCCTGTCGGTGCTGCAGATGATGACCGAATCCGCGCCAGTGCTGTTGGCTGTCGACGACCTGCAGTACCTCGATGTGGCCACCGCCTTCGTAGTCACCTTCGCCCTGCGCCGCCTCGAAGGGCCTCACCCCGCGCGGCTATTCGCGACCGTCCGCGGGCACGACCCGCAGCTGCCGGTAGTGAGAGGTCTGCCGGCTGATCGGTCAACGGCGATTGACGTCGGGCCGTTGACATTGGGGGCCCTTTTCGCGTTGCTGCAGACTCGCCGCGGCATCCGGCTGGCGCGGCCGTTGTTGCTGCGGGTTTACGAGACCACCGGCGGCAACCCGCTCTATGCCTTGGAGCTGGCCCGGGCCTTGGACCGTCTTGAGGTCACCCCCAAGGCTGGCAGCCCGCTTCCAGTGCCGGTCGGGCTCGATGCGTTGGTCGATGCGCGCGTCCGCGACTTGCGGCCAGATGTTGCCGATCTCGTCGCCGCGACGGCTGCCACCTGGCGTCTCAGCGCGACGGACGCGGACGCCGAGGCGATTGAGCGGGCAGTTGCGGCAGGGATGGTCGTTGTCGACGAGCCGACCATGGTCGGCGGGCCTCAGGTGGTGCGGGCGGCTCACCCGCTGCTCAGCGCGTCTGCCTACAACTGCCTGAGCGGTTCCCGCCGCCGAGCGCTGCACGAGCGACTCGCCAGCGCGAGCAGCGATCCCGTCGAACGCGTGCGACATGCTGCGCTCGCCGCGACCGAACCGCGGGCTGAGCTTGCGGACGAGTTGGACGAAGGCGTCACCGCCGTCCTCGCGGCCGGCGTCCCCGACCTCGCGGCAGAGCTTGCGCAATTGTCCCTGGAACACACGACCGATGATGCCCGGCGTGCAGCGCGTCTGGACCGGCTCGCCGATGCGAGGTTCCGCGCCGGCGACAGCACGGGTGCATGGCATGCGCAAACCGAAGCGATGGCGGCAACCGCACCGGGCGCGGCGCGAGCCCGTCGGCGCATCAGGCTTGCGGAGATCGTCGTCGAGGTGACCGGCTGGGAGGACGCCGAGCGTCATCTTCATATGGCTGTCGCGGAGGCGGCGGAGGATCCGCGCGTGCTAGCCGAAGCGCTGCTCACACTCGCAGCGGTCACCGACGACATCGAACTGGCCGAGGCGTCGTCGCAGCGTGCACTGGACCTGGTCGAGGCGCAGGACGAGCCGGATCCGGTCATCCTCTCGGGCGCGCTCAACCAGGTCGCCGGTGCCCGCTTCCGTGCCGGTCGTGGACTCGATCACGACATGTTCGACCGCGCCATCGCCATCGAACGCGCTCACCCCTACCGGCGGCTCTCAGATCGCGCCGACACGAGCTACGCGGCGCTGCTGAAGTACGCCGATGACCTGGACGGCGCGGAAGACCGGCTGTGCTCACTGCTCGAGGAAGCGCGGGCGATCGGCGACCTCTCGTCGATCACGTACTCGCTCGGCCACCTCGTGCACATCAGCCTGTGGCGTGGCCAACTGGTGCGAGGCCGAGCCTATGCCGACGAACATCTGGAACTCTCCAGCTATGGGGAGCTCGGCGGCCAGGGAACCCAGGCCAGGTGCAACCTCGGCCTGGTGATGGCCTACCAGGGATCTCTGGACGACGCCGACCGGGTGCTGTCCAGCGTGCTCACCGACCCGACCACGAGCGCATGGTTCCGCAAGCGCGCGAATGCGACGCTGGGATTCGTCGCGCTCTCGCGCAACGACGCGGCAGGCGCGGTCGGCTTTACAAACCTCTGGCACGAAGCGCTGACCCAGATGCATTTCGGGGAGCCCGGCTACAGCCGCTCGCATCTCGACCACTTCTGCGCGCTGATCGGCTCCGGCCGGACGGCGGACGCCGAAGCCTTCCACACCGAGCTCGACGGGCAAGCTCGACGATCCGGCAGGATGTCCGCCGTGGCCGTCGCACTGACCGGACGCGCGATGCTGGACGCGCACTCGGGACGGCTGGACGACGCCCGATCCTCGGTAACGGCCGCGCTGAACTGGTACGACTCCTCACCACTGCGTTTCGACCGCGCGCGCACCCTGCTTGTCGCCGGCCAGATCAGCCGCCGCGCCAAGGCAAAGTCGGATGCGCGGGACCTACTTACCGAGGCCGAGAACGAGTTCACGTCGTTCGGCGCGATCGCTTGGCGAGGGCAGGCTGCCGCGGAGCTGGCGCGGGTCAACGTGCGGCCCAGCGCCCCTTCCGACCTGACCGAGACCGAACGGCTAGTGGCGCAGCTGGCGGCGTCCGGACTGAGCAACCGCGAGGTTGCCGACCGCACGTTCCTCGCCGTCAAGACCGTCGAAGCCAACCTCGCTCGCGCCTACCGCAAACTCGGCATCAGCTCCCGCGCGGAACTAGGTGCGCGGATGGGCGCTACGGGTCGATAACCCTGCGAGGCTCGGCGCCCGACGAGACGCCCTGATCGAGGGTTTGCACGGATTCCCCGCCAGCACTGCGCGCCTAGCGTCAGCGACGGCAGCGACAGCCGTGCCAGCCCCGACAGGAGACCTCCAATGCGCGTTCCCACAAATCCACGACGACTGGCCGCATGCGTCGCAGCCGTCGGCGTCACCGCGTTCGCCTTGAGTTCGTGCAGCAGCCCGGCACCTCCTGCCGCCTCGCCGACAACCAGTGGAACATCAGTCAAGGTAGTGGACAGCTGCACCCTCATCACGCCAGCAGAGCTGAGCCAGGCTGTGGGGGTTAAGTACACCGCGATCCAGGGCTCCGGTGACTCGTTCTGTAACGTCACCGGCGCCCAGGTGACTGACAGCTTCTTCTTCATTGTCGACAAGGAGGGTGCGCCGCCGAATACGTGGGATGCCCAGGTCGCGATCATCAAGCGGGACGACGGCTCGGAGACCAGTGTCTCAGGCGTCGGTGACCGTGCCGCCCAGGGTGCGGTGAAGGAATTCGCGGCCGAAGCGAAGGGCTACATCGTGCTCGTGACCAACGCCGATTTCAATAACCCGCCGACCGCGAGCACCTTCACTCGCAGCAAGAAGATCGCACAGCTCTTGATCAGCAAACTGTGACGTCACCGCGCGCAAGCGCACGCCCCCGTGCCGGGCCTAGCACGTAAGAGCAGCACGCGACCCCGCCGTAGGCACGGGTGGCCCGTCAATCGCTCGATGCGCTGAGCCGCCCAGACAGTGCACGATGTCCGGCGTAGGTCGCGTAACCAGCTAAGAACCTTTTGCGCTAAATGAGGTAATAGCGTGGGTTGATTTCTTTGGTTTGGAGTTATATAGCCATGGATAGCGGCTGAATTGCCGACGGGTATGCACCCGATGGTGGGGCTGTGAACGGCAGGAGTAAACATTGAGTGACCACCTGACCACCGGCCAGTGGATGGCCACCGACGCGCCGCTGATTTCGGCGAACGGCTTGTACGCGGCGTACCTGCAAGACGACGCCAACCTCGTGCTGTGCTACACGAAGAACGGGGCCGCTGACCTGAGCCGACCGTACTGGTCGGTCTTCGCCAACGCCGCCGCGCGGGTCGGCGGCCCGCACGCCGGACCGCATTACTTCGCGATCATGCAGTCGGACGGGAACTTCGTCCTCTACAACGGCCCTAGCCCGGCCGGCCAGGGGCCGCCCTACTGGGCCACCGGCACGAACCGGGCCCAGGGCCAGTTCACCGCCGCCATGCAAAACGACGGCAACTTCGTCCTCTACGACGGCGCCGGGAAGCCCATCTGGGGCATCCAACACCGTATGGGTGAGCCAGCAAATCACGAGCGGAGATCGGCTGACTACCGGCCAGTGGATGACCACCGACACTCCGCTGATCTCGGCGAACGGCCTGTACGCGGCGTACCTGCAAGAGGACGCCAACATCGTGCTCTGCCAGACGACGAACCGGGCCGCGGACATCAGCCGGCCGTACTGGTCGGTCTTCGCCAACGCCGCCGGCCAGGCGAGCGGCCCGCACGGCGGACCGCACTACTTCGCCGTGATGCAGTCCGACGGGAATTTCGTCCTCTACAACGGCCCCGACCGCCGCTGTCGCCACCATCCGCGATGACGGCACTTTCGCCGTCCTGCCCGGCAGCGACGTGACTACCACCCAGGCGCCGTTGTACGCCGACGCCGTCGTCACTGACCCGCAGGCCCTCGTCGTCCGCATTATCTCCGGCGCTGATCAGACCCTTACCGTCTGGGACACCCAGACCCCGATGCCCTTCCTGCAGCCGCTCACGATCCAGGTCACCTACCAGAACTACCTGGCGGTTCCCGGAGTTCAGGTCACCTTTGGCCTGGGCGCCCGGGCCGACGAGATGGGTCTGTACTTCAACCCGGAAAGCCTTCCGGACGTCTATCAGACGACCACTGACGCCCACGGCTTCGCGAGCTGCCCGATGTGGGGGAACTGCTGGGCTGTGACGAGCGGCGGCGTCGCCACGATCAACGTCGATATCTACGCGGCTGACGGGAGGACGCTGAAGGCGGGAACGACGGTGCAGCAGACCGTGATGGGCCCGCCGGTGCCGACAGCCGGGGCCACGATGTTTAGCTTGCGCGCCCACGCCAACGGCAAGATCGTCACCGCCGAGAACGCCGGAGCCTCGCCGCTGATCGCCAACCGCACCGCTATCGGCCCCTGGGAGACGTTCGTGATGATCACCAACGTCAGCGGGATCAATCTCGACGGCAGTGTCAGTTTCCTGGCCTACGCAGACGACAAGTTGGTGACCGCGGACAACGGCCGAGCTGCGCCGCTGATCGCCAACCGCACCGCTATCGGCCAGTGGGAAAAGTTCGAGCTCATCAACAACCCCGACGGCAGCGTCAGCTTCCGCGCCCGCGCAAACGGCAAGATCGTGACCGCGGACAACGCCGGAGCTGCGCCGCTGATCGCCAACCGCACCGCCATCGGCCCGTGGGAGAAATTCGACCTCATCCAGGACTGACCGCGGCCGCAGCAAGGGCACCGAGCCGCGCAGTTACGATGGGCCTCGCTGCCACGAGCTCATCCTGACCAAAGCAAACGCGTATAAGGCCGATACTCTGGAGCGTTTGTTCTGGCAACTCAGCCGGCGACCGTTCCGCACGCCGATTGTTCAGTTCGGTGCCAAGTTGGGGGTGCCGGGAGGCGCGGCTGCGCCTGACGATTTGACACTGCCGCCTCGATGCCTTGCCCGGGCGCGCCTTATCCGGTCTGGGTCACGACGAACCCTTGAGAGCGATCGCGGCGGTCCGAGTAGCCCCCGCCGGCCGCGCAGCGGCCTTGCGGGGCGCACGACACCGAGAACACCGCGGCGCTCCCGCCCGCGTTCAGGGCGCGCAGGCCGGGCACCCCGATCGCCCGGCCCCAGCGGCCGCCCCGCTCGACGGCCAGCTGGCAGAGCGACCAGGGCCGCAGGAAGCAGCCACCGAAGTAGCGCTGTGCGCACCGTTGCCATCGTGGCTGGCGCGCTGGCGGCGGGCTTGTTGTCGTGTCGGGTGCGCGGTCATGTCCCGGCGGGAGGCCCGGGCCGGCGATTGCCATGCCCGCGGCCGCCTTATCCGTTCTGGCTCACGACGAACCCCTGGTCGTGACCGCGGCCGTCGGCGTAGTGCCCGCCGGCCGTGCAGCCGCCGACCGGGGGGCACGACACCGACACCACACCGGCGTCCACGCCCGCGTTCAGGGCCGCCAGGCCGGGCACCTGGATCGCCTTGCCCAGCGGCCGTGCCGCTCGGCGGCCACGAACCCCTGCAGCGCTCGGCGGGTGCCGTAGTGCCCGCCGGCCGCGCAGCTGCCCGGCGAGGCACACGACACCGAGCGGACCTCAGCGGACCCGAACGTGTTCAGTGCCCCCAGGCCGGGCACCTCGATCGCCGCGTCCCAGCGGCCGTTCCGCTCGGCGGCCACGAACCCCTGCAGGTCACCGTGGCCGTCGTCGTAGTGCCCGCCGGCCGCGCAGCTGCCCGCCGAGGCGCACGACACCGAGCCGACCTGGGCGTCCCCGCCCTTGTTCAGGGCCGCCAGGCCGGGCACCTCGATCGCCTTGCCCCACACCCCGTTCCGCGCGGTGGCCACAAACCCGTGAAAGTTGAGATCGCGATCGTTGTAGTATCCGCCGGCCGCGCAGCTGTCCGCCGCGCCGCACGACACGGCGGCGACGTCGGCGAATCCCTTGTTCAAAGCGCCCAGGCCGGGGACCTCGATCGCCTTTCCCCAGCGGCCATTCCGCTCGACGGCCACGAACCCCTGCGGAAGGCCAAAGCGATCGGCGTAGTGCCCGCCGGCCGCGCAGCTGCCAGCCGAGGCGCACGACACCGACGTGACCTCGGCGCCGCCGCCGACAACAGCGCCCGCGTTGAGGGCCCCCAGGCCGGGCACCTCGATCGCCCGGCTCCACCGGCCGTTCCGCTCGGCGGCCACGAACCCCTGCTGGCCGTGGTGTCCGTGTAGAACCCGCCGGCCGTGCAGCTGCCCGCCAAGGCGCACCACACCGAGAAGACCCGGGCGGACCCGCCTGTGTTCAGGGCGCCCAGGCCGGGCACCTCGATCGCCTTGCCCCAGCGGCCGTTCCGCTCGGCGGCCACGAACCCCTGGGAGTGATGGTGGCGGTCGGTATAGTACCCGGCGGCCGCGCAGTTGCCCGCCGAGGCGCACGACACCGAGCGGACAGCGGCGTTCCCATTGTTCAGCGCGCCCAGGCCGGGCAGCTCGACTGCCCTGCCCCACGAGCCGGCGGCGCGGACCGCTACCCTGGCCGCCAGGACAGCCCCGCCGGCCGCTCCCGCGACCGACAGCGCAGCGGCACCCCACACAGCAACCGCGCCGGCCAGGACAGCCAGCACCCGGCCCCGCCTCGTGCTCCCCCGCGAATTCCGGGCCCAGCACTCATAAACTGCCGGGCTCGGCGCCTTTCCAGCCATGATCGAACTCCCCTGAACCATAGATCCGGCCCGCCAATTCAAACAGCCGCAATCGGTCCTGCCAACAGGGCCGAAGGTCCTTCCCAGCCGCACCGGCCATAGATCACGCAGCCAATTCCCGCCTTACCCGCCCGGCGCGGCGGACACGATGTTGGCCTCTGGTGCACTCTCGGTCGTAGGCATCCGGGTGCTCGACACGCAGGGCGTTCAGGGGGAGCAAGCCGCACCATTCAGCATCGACCGCCGCACGGCTCGGAGTACGGATTCGGCCTCGATCCGGCCGGTGCGCCCTCCGGCCTGGTCACTGCTGCCGTCGGGGGTCACTTTTGCTGGGTGGGTCTCCGGGTGCTGGCCAGCCGGCGGGCAGCTGGTCCAGCCGCCGGGCGTAGCCTTCGGGATCGGGCTGGCGGTGCTCTGCCATAGCCGCGTGAACGTCCTCGGCGACCAGCCCGGCGATCATGTGCATGATGGCGTGCCAGCCGTAGCCCAGTCCGGCCAGCCGCTGCACGGTCTGCCATGTCTGGGGCGGGTCGCATGCCAGGATCTGCCGGGCCACGATCTGGTGCATCGTCACGTGCAGCCGCGGGCTGGCTGCCTCCCCGGTCGCGGGCAGATCACGATCGCTGCCGGGCGCATCCCGGCCGCCCTGGTGCAGCGCCTCGAGGAGGAACCCGAGCTCATCGTCATCGCCGGGATCCAGCAGCTCCAGATCCATCCCCCGGTACATCCCGTGCCCCGGCGGAGCGGCCCACGACCGCCGGTCGGCGGCGGCGGGCTCGTCGAACCAGCACTCGCCGGCGTCCTGGCGAGCCGGGGCGAGCCGGTCATCAGGCCGGTCCGGGGCCGGGCGGCGTCGGTCTTGACGGCTGTTCGGCTGGCGGCGCCGGCCACGGCCGGGCGGGCGCCCTCGGCTGCGCGGACTCACCGCACGATTGTCCCAGATCCGTAAGGCCCGCATGACGATCCGGGCACGCACCAGCCGTGAACATGCGGGCGCGATGCGCTGGGCCCGCTTGGCCCTGCCAGGCGCCGGCGGCCGATGCCGACGACGCGCCGGCGTCGTCAGCCGCCCGGCGGGCCGCTGGGTGACCAAAGACGACGAAGTCGTGGTGATATGGCTTGACAGCGACACGCCACCACGCCAGGACCTGGAAGCGGAAACCGACCGCCTCGCCGGCATTATCGGCCGACCGCTCGGCCTCGCGCTCCAAATCAGTGGACGGCAAAACGCGGCGCTACCGCCTGGCCTATCCGGCAAGCCTCATGAGAGTCCGATTCAACCGGCGACCATCGGTGCTGGCCGACATTGCAGGTCATCGGCCAGCCATCCGGTCGCGCGACGGCGCTAGCTAGGCCCCGGTCGACTGCCGCCCCGGAATCTGACGAACATCCGTGTACAACCGGGGTAAGAGGCAGATCTTGACATGAAACGCAGTTAGCGAAAATGTAGGGCGAACCCGAGTGGCTTGTTCAGGGTTGCGGGAGACAGCCCGGGCGCTCGCTCCAGTCGGAGGGATGAATGGAAAGAGCACGGAGAAGGCGCTGCCTGCGCACGCTCACGCTGGCAGCGGCGGGTGCCGCGGCGTTGTCGGCGGCGGGTGCGTCCGCGATGGCGGCCACGGGTCACCCAGTCTCGCCAGCGGCCGGCGCCTGCGCGAAGGCCAGCGGGCCGACCCGGATCGGCCATTTCAGCGGCATTGTCCGCCCGGTAGCCATCAAGAACGCGTGCCCGCCAATCCGCGCTGGTGACCCGGCGAAGGGCACTCCGCCGCTGTTGTTCCATGGCGGCAACGTGATGGGGACGTCGTCGACCGGCGCCGTCGTCATCACCCCGATCTTCTGGGACCCGACCGGCTTCGGGATGGCGGCGGCCTACAAGAACATCATCACGACGTACCTGTCCGGGGTCGCGGCGGCCAGCGGCCAGCACACCAACGTGTTCTCGACCCTGACTGAGTATTCCGGGGCGAACGGTTCCATCCTGTACAAGGTCAAGATGGGCACGGCTATCAACGATACTGACGCGCTGCCCGCCAGCGGCTGCACCGTCGGATCGAAGGACAAGACAGGGATCTACGCCGACAACACCGGCTACAAGGCATGCCTCGACGACGCCCAGGTCAGGACGGAAGCCAACAAAGTCCGGAAAGCGCACAAACTGCCCGCCAACCTCGCCCACATTTACGTGGTGTTCCTGCCCAAGCACGTCGAGGCCTGCTTCCACTCAGGATCGACGACCACCACCGCGAACCAGTGCGCGATCAACCACTACCCCAGCGCCACCTTCTGCGCTTACCACAGCCTGGCGACGTCGAGCCATGTGGTGTACGCGAACATGGCCTTCCCGGTCTACAAGTCACCGACCGGATTCACGTGCGGCAGCGACGGCAGTTTCGGCGTCGCCGAAACACCGAACGGGAACGCGGACGCCGACACCGAGGTCAGCCCGACAAGCCACGAGATCATGGAGGCGATCACCGATCCCGACACCCAAACCGGCTGGTATGACTCCAGCGGGTTCGAGAACGGTGACGAGTGCGCCTACGTCTACGGCACCACTCAAGGCACCGCGGGTTCGCTCTACAACCAGGTGATCGGCAGCCACCACTACCTGACCCAAGAGGAATTCAGCAACAACGACTACGCCAACACTGGCGGCGGTTGCATCCCCAGCGAGTGACTCCGGCCAGGAGGCCCTCAACCTCCGGATCGGTCTGACGTACCGTCACGGCGGCCCCGGACACCAGCCCGGGGCCGCCACCGTTCCCGAATCCGGCGTGAGTCCCGTCGCACTCGACATCCCCAATCCGCGCAAGCCGACAGCCCGGCGATGCAATAGCTCAGATCCGGCTGATCTGCACGCCTCCGTGACGCGATGGGTCCGCGCCGCTGGTCCGGCGTCAGCCCTACCTCGAGCAAACATGACGGGTACGCTGTCGCCGAACGCGAGCACCCGGGCGCCGTCGATATGCTCCAAGCTGGCAATATCTCTCAAACTCGAGGCTGGAAGGTGCCCGAACCGGCCCAGCGGTGGCACCCCTTCTGGCTCCCAGCAAAGGCGGTCCAACTGCTATCGGCTGATCATCGGCAGGGATCGAAATGGCATAGCGCTGCCGGGGGCTCTCCCGTGGTGATGAACTCGGCCAGCAGGCGTCCCGTCGCAGGCCCGAGTGTCATGCCCCACATGCCGTGACCACCCGCTACGTAAACGCCTGCTTGTCGGGTCGCGCCGATCAGCGGCAGCCCGTCCGCCGTGACAGGACGGGGTCCGACCCAGAGGCCGCTGATCGAAGCCCAGTCGACTCCTTCCAGGTAGTCCTTTGCCGAGCGAACGATGGCTTCGATCCTGCGCCGGTCTGGTGGTGCGTCGGCGGACCGGAACTCCATGGTCCCGGCCAGGCGCATCCCCTCGGGCGCGGGCGTGCACGCTATCCGCAGGGACGGAAGATAGAGCGGCCCGGCCAGGGGCGCCGCGGTCGCGACCGTGAAGGAGTAGCCCCGGCCGGCGGCCAGGGGGCGCCGGACACCCGCGGACTTACCTAGCTGATTCAGCCAGGCGCCACTCGCCAGGACGGCGACATCGAAGGCAGTCCCCTCGCCTGCCGCGAAGACAGTCAGCTTGCCGTCGCCCGCCGACTCGACCCGGTCAACGCGGGCACCGGAACAGATCTGCCCGCCTCGCGCACTGAAGGACTCGGCGAGGCTCCGCGTGAAGGCAAGCGGCTGGAGGTACCGTTGGCCGTCGAGCTTCAGGCCGTAGCGCGGCCGTGCCGACAGCACGGGCCGCTCCTTGCGCAGCTCGCGCTGATCGAGTTCGGTCACATCGACCGCGATCCCCGCTTCACCTATCGCGCGCAGCTCGTGCGCGACTGGCGCGGCCTCGCCGGCGTCCCCGAATGCCATCACTATCGGCGATGGCCACGTATCGGCCCGCACGCCGCCGCGTTCCAGGAGGTCGTAAGAACTCAGCGCCAGCGCGCAGATGCCGGCCAGCCTCTCCACGCCGCGCTCCCACCTGTCACGCGTGCAGTTCATAGCAAAGGAAGCCAGGAACCGGGCTGTGGCGGGCAGCGCAGAAGGCGCCACCCGGAGCGGAGAGTCGCGCCGTGCGAGGGAGCGAAGCGCGTAGCCGAGCACGCCGGGCTCGGGAAGTGGCGACACCATGGCTGGGGTGATCCAGCCGGCGTTACCGGCTGAGGCCCCCCCGGCGACGTGGCGAGCGTCGAAGACCGTGACCTCGAACCCCTCCTCCTGCAGGAACCAGGCCACAGACAGCCCCACGATCCCGGCGCCGACCACCGCTGCCCGCCTGTCACCGTAGTTCGCCATAGCATCCTTTCCGGCTAACCAGACCAGCGCCGCCGAGTCAGCGCACTGACGGCTGTGCATCGTCGGCGGGGACGACATGCAGGACGAGCCGTGAGGGGCGGTGCCCGCCGTGGAAGACGGATTGCCGGACAACGACGGGCGGCGCATCGCCCGCGTAACCGAGCCCGGTGTTGGGGTTGGGGTGATAGTTAGGGGCGAGTGACGAGCTGATGGCGACCTCGAGCGCCTCGCCGGGGGCGAGTTCGAGCGCGATGTCGTTCACCTCGATCTCCAGTTCGTAGATCTGCCCTGGTTCGAGCAGGGCGACCTCCTCGAGGCTGGAACGCATCGCGGCGCGGACGATGCCGTCCGCGACGATCGTCGTGCTGCCGTCGGCCCGGACGTAGCCGAGTGAGACGACGAAGTCGGTGTCCGGGCCGGTAGTAGCTGCGAACAGCACAGCGCGCACCGGGCCGGCGATCGCCAGCGGTACCTCGGCCGGCGCCGCCCGATACCTGAGCACATCCGCGCGCCCGTCGATCAGTGCTCCCGGCCGCGGCGCCCACTCCAGCCGGTCCCGGTTGTGCGGCATCAGCATACTCAGCACCGGACGAGCCGGATCGTACTCGTACTCCCTGGCCGCTTCCGTAGGTGATGGCGAAGTGCTCGCCGTCCCGTCCGGGTGCAGATAGAGCACGTGCTCCTTACTTCCGGCTGGCGGCCAGCTGCTCGACTCGCGCCACTCGTTCGCGCCGAGGCTGTAGTACCGGACAGCTGGGCGGTCAGCGGAGGCCGGCTCCCCCTTGAGAAACCTGGCGAACCAGCGCTCCCACACCAGTCGCAGGTCCACGGTCCCCTGGGTGCTGATCGCCAGGTCACCCTCGACAGCCAGCCCGGTCACCACCGCACCCCCGTGGTCCCACGGTCCGACCACTAGGGACTGCCGGTCCGCTGCGGGCGACCGCTCGCGCATCTGGCGGAAATGGTGGAACTCGCCAGGCGCGCAACCATCGAACCAGCCGGTCAGGTGCAGGACGGGAATGTCCATCTGCTCATACCCGGTGATGTCGAGCGAATGCCAGTAGCTGTCGTACGTGGAATGGTCGAGAGCTGCCTGCCAGGAGGCGAGCGGACGGCCCATGTCTGCGTCCAGCCTGCGCAGGCTGGGGTGGCTCACGTACCAGGCCCAGCTCGGGAACGGGAACGGCTGGACGACCCGGCGTGCCGTCAGGTTCAGCCACTCCAGGTAGTCCGAGGCGAAGAACGCGCCGTACCGGTAGGGCCAGTCACGGAACCAGCGTCCTGGGCTGCCGCTGGTCACCATCGCGGCCAGGTGAGCGGGATGGCGGCTAGCGGCCGCCCACTGCACCCAGCCTTCGTAGGACCCGCCGAGCATGCCGACCTTGCCCGTGCACCAGGGCTGGGCCGCGATCCACTCGACCGTGTCATACCCGTCGCCGAACTCAGAGATCCACGGCTCCCAGACACCATCTGAGTCGCCGCGGCCGCGGACGTCCTGCGCGACGACCGCGTAGCCGTAATCCGCGAAGAAGTCCGCCCAGCCGAGGATGCGGTCATTGACCTTGGAGTACGGCGTGCGGATAAGGATGGCCGGCCATGGCCCGGTGCCGGCCGCTGGCCGCACGACGTCGGTCGACAAGCTGACTCCGTCGGCCATCGGCACCTGGACGTCGAACAGTCGCCAGGGGGTCATCGGCCCCACACCTCCTGGAACACGCGCAGGAAGTTGCCGCTCGCGATTCCCTCGATCTGGTCGGTGCGGTAGCCGCGCCGGGCGAGCCCGTCGCCGATGTTGCGGATGTCGGCGAAGCCCGCGATGCCCGGCGGGTAGTTCCACGGCGGCCGGGGATAGGTGTCCTCCTCGTAGCCGAAGTAGTCGTAGTCCTCCTCGGTCTCCGCAGCGAAGTCCATGCCAAGCCCGACGTGCTCCGCGCCGACGAGCGCAGCCAGGTAGTCGACGTGGTCGAGGACCTTGCCGAGATCGGCATCGGCGGCACTGACAAAGCCGGGGAACGCGCACACGCCGATGACGCCGCCACCGGCGGCTACCGCCTTGATCTGCTCGTCGGTGAGGTTGCGCCGGCTGTCGTAGACGCCGCAGGGATTGCCGTGGCTGACGATCACCGGCGCCGAGCTGGCCTCGATGATCTCCAGGCTGGTGCGCCGCCCGACGTGCGCCAGGTCGACGACGATCCTGAGCTCGTTCATCCTGGCGATCGCCGCGCGGCCGAGCTTGGACAGGCCGCTGTTCGCCCGCTCCAGGCAGCCGTCACCGAGACGGTTCCTGGCGTTGTAGGTGGGCTGCATGACCCGGACGCCGAGCGCGTGGTAGGCGTCCAGCAGGTTCACGTCGGCTTCGATCGGATCGCAGCCCTGGAAGTGCAAGACAACGGCCAGGTCCCCGGCCTCGTGCGCTGCCTCGATGTCAGCGGCGGATCGTGCGATCCGGAACGGCATCGACGATTCGCGTTCCATCGACAGCCAGTGCGCGAGGGCGCCGAGCGTATACCGCGAGTCCTCGATCGAGGCGACGGTGGCCAGCACCGTCGTCACTTCGCCGCTGCACAGATCGGGCAGGTGCTTCTTCAGATCCCTCGGCTGGATCAGCGGGCAGGCGGCGTCCAGGTAGCCGCCGGAGACCGTCAGGTGCCCGGTGGGCGCGTTCACCGGATCGGCTTTCATAGTGAACTCCTCATCGTGGAATCACGGCTGTCAAGGCAGCTGTCGCCGCTAGCTAGGCAGGACGCGAACCTGGAGGTGGGAGGGGTGTTCTGGGTCGTGGTAGATGGCCTGGCGGGCGGGGATGGGTTCGCCGGGCTGGCCGCCGCGGTTAGCGTTGCGGTCGTAGCGGGGGAAGTCGGCGGAGGAGATGTCGATGCGGAGGCGGTGGCCGGCTGCGAACCGGTTGGCAGTGGCCCACATGTCGATGTCGAGCTGGTAGACGTGTCCTGGTTGCAGGAGGCTGGGTTCGCTTTCGGGGTCGCGGTAGCGGGTGCGGAGGGCGCCGGCTTGGAGCTACGTCGATGCTGCCTGGCGGGTAGACGTAGGAGACGATGCTGCCGCCTTTGGTGGGGGTGGGGTCGTCGGGGTTGTAGATGTAGCTGTCGGGTTCGGCCGGGGCTTGCGGCGCTGTGGTGGTGAGGGTGCCGTCGGGGCCGAGGTAGTACTGGGCGGGCTGGGCGTCGGGGACGGGCCAGGCGTCGGCGGCGCGCCATTCGTTGGCGCCCATGAGGTAGTAGATGACGGTTGGCCAGGAGTCCACCGCGTCCGCACGCACCGCCGTGTACCACCGCGCGAGCACGCCAAGGATGTCGGCCGACCGGTACACGCGGTCGAGTTCGGGATGGCCGTCCCGTCCCTCGTGGTAGCCGGTCATGTTGTGCGCACTCGGCGTGATCAGCAGGCGGCACCGCGAGCGCACTGCCTCCGGAGCCGCGCGATTGAGCAGGTCCCAGGTGGCGAACAGGTCGTTCAGGCCCCAGTCATACCAGCCGCTGACCATCAGCGCCGGCGCGTGCAGCGCCTCGGCTGCTTCCTCCATCCGCGCGAACGGAAGCACGTGGCGGTCGGCCGGGATATGCCGCCCGAAGATCTCGGGCAGCGACTCGACCTCGACGATGGTGACGGCCGGCGATCCGGTGACTTCCTTGATGAAAGCTGCACGACCAGCGCTGGTCAGCGAGCAGTAGTGCGCCCACAGACGCTGCTGCGCCGCGCGCGGCGACACGCCTGACAGTTGCGGGAGGCGCGCCAGGAGTGTCTCGGGCAGTGGCTTGTACAGGAGTTCATTGAAGTAGCCCGTGGTCAGCGTCTCATCCAGCATCACGCCTTCGAGGTCCTCGAATGGCACGTCGAGCTTGTCCTCGCCCTTGCCCACGGACCGGGCATACGAGTTCAGGAACATGTGCGCGCGCACGGTGTTGACGGCGATTCCCAGGCCGGCCACCTCGGGCATGATCGCCGACATCGCCGGGTACATGGCCATGCACCACTGGGTCGCCCCGACATACGAGCCACCAAGAGCGCCGATGAAACCGTCAGACCAGTCCTGGTGCGTGATCCACTCCACGAAGTCGTAGCTGTCCTGCGACTCCCAGACCAGGTAGTCCCACGAGTCCGGCTCGCTGCCGCCGGTCCCCCGGCAGTCCTGCGAGACGATGGCGAATCCCCGGCGCGCAAGGGCGAGGAAAGTCCGAGCGGAGGTATCGGAGCCCCTGCCGTACGGGCCCCGCACCACCACCGCCGGGGCGGGCACCGTCGGCGGCAGGTAAATATCCGTGGCCAGGCGCACGCCATCACGCATGGGAACCATGACGGTCTCGACCTCGATATCAGGCACGGCGAACTGCGGCGGAGCGATCCTTCCCGGCTTCCGCAGCAGCTCGGCGAAGTCCGGCGCAACGTCGTCCAGGCGTCCCGGCCCACCCTGAATCTTCATCAAGTGGCACCTTATCGCGTTAACACCTTAGGTATAAGATAGCAATCACGTTTTCCCCTACCCGAAGGAGGCATGCAGCTGATGTCGGTCAGTCAGCCGGATCTGCAGGGTGAGCTTGGCGAACTCGTTGCCAGGCATCGGGTGCCGGGGGCGGTCGTCGCCGTGTGGCAGGACGGCGAGCTCATCACCGCGGCGGCCGGCCTGGCTAACCTCAACACTGGCGTGCCCATGACCGTCGACACCGCCTTCCTGACGGGCTCGATCACCAAGGTCTGGGCAACGACGATGTTCATGACGTTCGTCCAGGAAGGTCTGCTCGACCTGGACGTGCCGATCGTCAGCTACGCGCCCGACATACATTTCGGCGCCGACCAGGACGTGGCGAGGTTCCTCACCTTCCGGCACCTGGTCAACCACTCCAGCGGCGTGGACTCGTCCGATCTGTTCGCGCAGACGCGCCCTTACCCGGAGGGCGTCGAAGACTACCTGGGACCTCTTTCGCAGGCTGGGAAGCTGACCGAACCAGGTCTTGTCTCCTCTTACAACAACGCCGGATGGATCATCGCGGAACTCGTCCTTCGCAGGCTGACCGGGAAGAACTTCGTCGAGCACCTGGACCAGCGAGTCGTCCAGCGACTCGGGTTGCGGCGCACGGTCTTTTCCGCACGCGAAGCGATGCTGCACCGGACCGCGATCGGCAGCTATCCGGCCAGCGACGGCACGCCCGAAGCCACCACGCAGTTCATGTATCCGGACACGTGGGCCGCGCCGGGGACCATGACGATCACCACGGTGGAAGACACGATCGCCTTCTTGCGGATGCACCTGGCCGACGGAGTGCTGCCCGACGGCACCCGCCTGCTGAGCCATGAGTCGATCCAGGCGATGCAGACGCCGACGAGCCCGGACCCGACCGGACCGGACAGCGGCTTCGGACTGGGCTGGATGTACAACCAGCACGGTGGTGTTCGCATCTTCTCTCATGGCGGCGGTTCTCTCGGCGGAGTCGCGCATGCGCAGATCTCGCCCGAAGACAACTTCGCGATGGCCGCGTTCGTCAATAGCAGTATCGGGGGGCGGCTCCACGACGAGCTCGTCCGGCTGGTGCTGCCCTCACGGCCGTCACCGCTGGCCACGCCGACCGGTGAGATCCGGCGCGACGTTCCGCTCGACCTTTTCGTCGGAAGGTACAGCCGCGCGACCACGCGCACGGAGATCACCCGGAACTCAGATCACCTCGTTGTCCAGGTCACTGAAGTGCCGGAGGAACTGGTTGGTCTTCCATCAGATCCCGAGAGCACGGTCCCCGAATTCCAGGCCGTTCCCATCAGCGAGAACACGCTGGTGTCCTGCGGAGAACTCCTGGGCGGGCCGCAGGCTCTTACCTTCCACGAGAAAACCGACGGCGCCTTCCAGCTGATGTACACGGGCCACCGGCTCGCACGGCGCGTCACCACAGCATGACCATGCCGATTCCCGCCGGCCGCCGGCCGAGCCGACATCGACGCTCCTGCTCGGTGCCAGCGATATCCGCCGGCTGGTCACGATGGACGAAGTCATCCAGGTCGTGGGGAAGGCAGCGAAAGAACGTGCCGCGGGAGATCTCGTTGCCGCGCCACGAGTCGCCTTGCCAGGCGGAACCTTGCTGATGGCGGCCGAATCGAAGCAACGCGGAGGGGTCGCGACCAAGCTCGTCTCGGTGGCGGCAGGCAACCGGGCTGCCGGCCTATCGACGATCCAGGGGCTCGCGTCGTGGCTGGACTTCACCACCCGCCAGCCACTGCTGGTCGCCGACGCGACGACAGTCACGGCGCTGCGGACCGGGGCGCTTTCCGGAGTCGCGACCCAGGCGCTTGCGGCGCCTGATGCGTCGGTGCTCGCCATGGTCGGCACCGGCGGGCAGGCACTGACGCTCGTCGAAGCATGCGCGACAGTCCGGCCGGTAAGGCGGGTGCAGATTGCCAGCCTGCACCGGGCATCGGCTGAGGAGTTCCGCGGTCGGCTTGGCTCGCTCCTGCCCGATCTGGACGTCCGCATCTGCGGAAGCGTCAAGGAAGCCATCAAGGACGCGGCAATCGTCTGCCTGGCGACAACATCTGTCGCGGCCCTAGTCGAGGATGGCGACGTCCGATCGGATGTTCACATCAACGCGGTCGGAGCTTTCCGGCCCGACATGCGGGAGCTGGGGGTCTCGGTCCTGGCCGCGGCCGAGCTGGTGTGCTCAGACGATCCGCCCGGCGCCGTTCGCGAGGCTGGTGACCTGATGGAGGCGGTGGCCAGCGGCGCGCTCGCAGCGGAATCGATCGTCGACCTCGGCCTGCTGGCCGGTCATCATGACCGCGCGCAGCGCCTCGGCATGACCATCTTCAAATCCGTCGGAACGGCAAGTGCCGATCTGGCGCTGCTCGATCTCCTGTGGCAGCGCGCCGAGGCTGACGGCACGTTCTCCAGATTCGAGTTCTCCGCGTGACTCGGTCTGAGCTGCTGATCAGGGCCGTTGACTACCACACGGCCGGGGAGCCGTTTCGCATTCTCACCGACCCGCTTGAGCTCCGCGGCCGCAGTGTCGCCGAGCGGCGCCAGTACGCGATCGATGACCCCGAGATCAACCGGATCCGGCAGCTACTCTGCTACGAGCCGCGCGGTCACGCCGACATGTACGGGGGGTTCATCACGCCTCCCGACGATGACGGTGCGCACTTCGGAGTGCTGTTCTGGCACAAAGACGGTTTCTCCACCGCCTGCGGACACGGCACGATCGCACTCGGCGTCTGGGCAGTGCAGACAGGACTCGTCGAGCTCAGCACTTCAGGAGCTACCGAGGTGGTCATCGACGTACCATCCGGCAGGGTGGTCGCGCGCGTTCATTCCACCGGTCAGCGGGTCACTCACGTGGACTTCGTCAACGTGCCGAGCTACGTCACCGCCCGCGAGATCGAGGTTCCAACCTCCGGCGGCACGATCACCGTGACGCTGGCGTTCGGCGGCGCCTTCTACGCGATCGTCGATACCGCGTTGCCGGGAATACGGGTAACGCACGAACACTTGCCTCGCCTCATCGCCCTGGGCCGGGAGATCCGGCAGCTGCTGAACGGCTCTCCTTATGCCCGGCATTCGTCCGACCCGAGGCTCAGCGGCGTCTACGGGACGATCTTCTGTGAAGACCTCGGACGAAGCGCCAGCGGCGACCTGCTCCAGCGCAATGTGACGATCTTCGCCGACGGCGAGGTGGACCGCTCACCGTGCGGCTCGGGAACGTGCGCGCGGCTCGCCGCACTGCATGCGGCCGGCCAGATCACCACCGGCCAGGTCCTCACGCACGAATCGATCGTGGGCAGCCGATTTCAGGCCCGGGTGCTGGACACGGTCACGGCCGAGCATCGGCCGGCCGTGCTCCCCCAGGTCACCGGCCTAGCCCACAAGACCGGCGAGCACACCTTCGTCGTCGACCCGGACGACGAGCTGACGCCCGGCTTCGTCCTGCGCTAACCGAGGGCTGACCAGAGCCTTGAAGGAGGCAAATTCGCGATGACCGCCGATAACCGCCTGGCCGCCGACTTCGCCTGGGAACAGCATTGCTGCCTGCCGCTGAAGGCATACTGCGATATCGCGCCCCTCGGGCGGTACCGGCAAGTTGGCGTCAGCTACGTTTCCGTCAATGTCGGGTTCGCCCCCCATGGCATCGCCGAGAGCATGCCGGTCCTCAGTTCGTGGCGCCAGCAGATACTCCGCGCTCCCGATTCTTTCGAGCTGGTCGGCTCGGCCGGCGACATCGCCGCGGCGCAGCAGGCGGGCCGGCTCGTCGTTGGGTTCGATCTCGAGGACACCAATCCGCTGGGCGGCGAGATCAGCATGGTCGAGACCTACTACGACCTCGGCGTACGTTCGATGCTGCTCACCTACAACAGCGAGAACCTGGCTGGCTTCGGCTGCCATGCGGCCAGGGACGACGGGCTCACCAGTTTCGGCCGCCTGGTGGTCGATGAGATGAACCGGGTCGGGATGATGGTCGACGTCTCACACTGCGGTTACCGGACGTCGATGGAGGCCATTGACCGGTCGACAGCTCCCGTGATCTTCAGCCACTCGGCGATGCGCGGGGTCTGGCAGCACGACCGGAACATCCGCGACGACCAGGTCCGTGCCTGCGCGGCCACCGGCGGGGTGATAGGCATCAACGGGGTCGGCATCTTTCTGGGTGACAACGACGCCAGCCCGGCCGCGATGGCGCGGCACGTCGACTACGCCGTCCAGCTTGTCGGGCCCGACCACGTCGGTATCGGTACTGACTACGTCTTCGACAATGACGACCTGAGCAAGGAGCTCGCCAACACTGACGTGTTCCCCGAGAGCTATCAGCACTGGGATAGCTACAGGTTCCTCGAGCCCGAGCAACTCCCCGGACTAGAGGCGGAACTCCAGGGACTTGGCTACTCAGCGCACGACATCGCCGCGATCATGGGCGGCAACTTCCTTCGTGTCGCGAAAGAAGTATGGAAGCCTGCCGCCTGAGCCTCCTGTCATCGCGGCAGGACGCGAGCCTCGAGGTGCGACGGGTATCCGGCGCCGCGGTAGATCGTCTGGCGGGCCGGGACGGGCTCTCCGGGCTCGCCGCCGAGGTTGGTGTTGCGGTCGAACTTGGGGAAGTCGGCTGAGGAGATGTCGACGCGGAGCCGGTGTCCGGCCTTGAACCGGTTCGCGGTGGCCCACATGTCGATCTCCAGCCGGTACACGTGTCCGGGCTCCAGGAAGCTGGGCTCACCCTCCCGGTCGCGGTAGCGGGTCCGCAGCGCGCCGGCCTGAAGCTGGATGGCCCGGCCGTCAGGGAAGACGTCGGTCAGCCGGGCGACGAAATCGGTATCGACGGCGCTGGAACTGGCAAACAGGATCATGCGCAGCGGCCCGACCACATCGAGGTCGCGCTCCAGTGGTTCGGTCGTGTACGTCAGCACGTCGGGTCGTTGCTGGACGTCGCTGACGTCGACGCTGCCGGGCGGGTACACGAAGGAGACGATGCTGCCGCCCTTAGTGGGCGGGGGATCGTCGGGGTCGTAGGTGTATCTGTCCGGCTCGTCCGGGGACTGCGGCTGGTTGCCAGTCAGCGTTCCATCCGGGCCCAGGTAGAACAGCGCTGGCTCCGCGTCGCGGATCGGCCATGAATCGGCCGCGCGCCATTCGTTGGCGCCCATCAGGTAGTAGACGACGGCCGGCCAGGAATCCAGCGCGTCATCGCGCACCGCCGAGTACCAGCGCGCGAGGACCGCGGGGATGCCGGCGGTCCGGTATGGCCGGTCGAGTTCCGGATGGCCCTCGCGCCCCTCGTGATAACCCGCCGTGCCATGGGAGCTCGGGGCGATCAGCATGCGGTTGCGCGAGCGAAGCGGCTCGGGGGCGGCCCGGTTCAGCAGGTCCCAGGTGGCGAACAGGTCGTTCAGGCCCCAGTCGTACCAGCCGCTGACCATCAGCGCCGGAGCGTGCAGCGACCTGACGATTTCGGCCATCTGCGTATGTGGAAGGGTGTGCCGGTCGTGCGAGATCGTGTGACCGAAGGCATCGGACAGCGACTCGACCTCGACGATCGTCACGTTGCGCGCGCCGGTCATCTCCTTGATGAGCTCGACGCGCTCGGCGTTTGTCAGCGAGCAGTAGTACGCCCAGAGCCGTTGCTGCGCCGCGTGCGGCGACAGGCCCGACAGTTCGGGGACCCGCTTGAGCACAGCGTCTGGGAGCGGCTTGTACAGGGGTTCATTGAAATATCCGGTGGCCAGCGTTTCATCGAGCATGGTGCCTTCGAGGTCCTCGTAGGAGACGTCGAGGATGTCCTCGCCGTTACCCATCGACCGGGCGTAGGCGTTCACGAACATGTGCAAGTGGAGATGATTGACTCCCACGCCCAGGCCGCTGACTTCGGGCACGGTCGCCGACATCGCCGGGTGCATGGCCATGCACCACTGGGTCTGCCCGACATAGGAGCCACCGGTGGAGCCGATGAAACCGCCGTGCCAGTCCTGGTGAGTGATCCACTCGATGAGGTCGTAACTGTCCTCGGGCTCACGGATGTAGTAGTCCCAGAAGTCCGGCTCGCTGCCGCCAGTGCCCCGGCAGTCCTGCGAAACGACGGCAAACCCCCGCCGGGCCAGGGACATGAACGCGCCCACGTTGGCATCGGCGCCCCTCTCGTAGGGCGTCCGCATCACGACGACCGGGGCGGGCAATTCCGGGGGCAGGTAAACGTCCGTCGCGAGGCGTATGCCGTCTCGCATCGGGACCATGACCGTGGCAATCTTGATGTCAGGCACCGTGAACTTCGGCTCTGCCATCCTGTCCGGGTGCTGCAGCAACTGCGCGAATTCCGGCGCGACTTCGTCCAAGCGCCCCGATGCGACCTTTGTCATTGCAGGCTGATCCTCCGTCACGACGTAACCCAGACCGCGTCGAAGACGCGGAGCCAGTTCTCTCCGAGAATTCCGCGTACGTCCTGCTCGCTGAACCCGCGCTCCAGTAGCCGCTGGGTGAGATTCGGCAGCCCTGAAGCATCTTCGAGTCCGCTCGGATAATGCCACGGCGGCGGCGGATAGCTCTCCCGCGACCAGTGGCCATCGGCAACGAGCTGCTCATATTCCGCCATCGGCGGATTGCGGTCCGTGTAGTCCAGGCCTACGCCGACGTGACCAGGTCCGACTAGGTCGGCGATGTACGCCATATGGTCGATGTACTGGTCCAGTGCCGGCGACGTCGTGTCCGCGACGAATGCCGGGAACCCGTTGACGCCAATGACCCCGCCGCTGGCCGCGATCGCCCTGATCAGGTCGTCTTGGAGGTTGCGGGCGCTGGAATGCACCGCGGCCGCGTTGGAGTGCGAGGCAACGCACGGCGCGGTGGATGCCGCCACCGCTTCCATGCTTGACGCATGCCCGGTATGCGAGACGTCGACGACGATTCCCAGGCGATTGAACTCGGCCACGAGCTGGCGACCGAACCGGCTGAGCCCGGCATTGCCCGGCTCCTCGCACCCGTCCGCGGCCGGGCTGCGCACGTTGTAGGCCATCTGGACGACGCGGACGCCCAGCCGCCAGTAGACCTCGGCCAGGTCCAGGTCGTACTCGAACGGGCACGTCCCCTGGAAGTGCAGGACGATGGCGAGCTTGCCGACGCGCTTGGCCGCGCGGATGGCGGCAGCGTCGGTGACCAGGCAGAGCTGGTCGTTGTCGCGCACCAGCCGGAAGACGTCGCCAAGCCGGTCTATCGTCTCGCGGCAGCCCTCCCACGCGGCGACGCTGACCACGCAGGCACTTGCCCCGCCCGACATCCACGAGGGGAAGGCTTCGCTCCAGTGCTCGCCAGGGCAGGTGCCGTCGATGACTATTGCTTCGGAATGGACAGCCAGCCCGTCGTCCGCCGGGTGCGGGTCAGCACGTGTCACGGCACCTCCGCAGAATATTATGTATAATACCTTAAGAGGTAACGTATAGCGCGTCAAGCCTCGGCCCGGCGCTGTGAGAGCATTAGGCAACGAACCAGGATCAGGGAGGCTGGCCGCGTGACTAGCCCAGAGTCGACCGCAGCGACAAGCCCCGGGAGCATGAAGCTCCAAGCGTCTAGCTTGCGAGATCAAGCGCTGCGGGTGATCCGCGCCAGGATCATCTCGGGGGCGATGCGGCCGGGCCAGCTCTATGCGCTCGGTGCGACCGCGAGCGAGCTCGGAGTATCCGTCACGCCGGTCCGCGAGGCCGTTCTTGAGCTCGCCAGGGAACGGCTGGTAGAACTCGCCCGTAACCGGGGTTTCCGGGTCCGGGAAATGTCTGAGCACGAGCTCAATGAGATCGTCGAGTTCAGGAAGATCATCGAGGTTGGCGCCGTGCGTATGGTCGCGGAGCGCGAGCTCCTCGATCAGGCAAGCGACCTTCAGGAACTTGCCAGGGCCACGGAGAAGTACGCGGCCGCAGGCGACTGGGTCGGCTTCCTCGACAGCGACCGCGACTTCCACCTTGGCATCATGGGCCATCTCAGGAACGAGAGGCTCCTGCAGGTCGTGGGCTCCCTGCGGGACCAGAGCCGGCTCTACGGCCTCGACTACGTCGCCGGGACCGAGAGCCTGATTCAGTCGACCCATGAGCACGCTGCTCTCCTCAGCGCCATCACCGCCGGTCACGCGGACGAGGCCGCGGCGATCATGGACCGGCACCTGCAGCATGCGCGAGGAATCTGGGCCGGCAAGGCCGAGCCGCCCGCCGACAAGGGCTGAGGCCGAAAACCCCAGCCGACCCGCAAGCCGTAGCGTGTCTGGCCGGTTCCCCGACCGGTACTCTCGGCGCCCGCATCTGATGTCGCCCAGCTGACAGTCGCTGGTCAGCAGCTAGACGAGCCCCTTGCGCGCCTGATTCCTGCCGCTTGACGACACCTTGACACCCTCGAAGCAGAGTAATATAAGATGCCTTAGGTATTGACATATCACCTGTCCCCGCAGGATGTAGGTTCCCGTGCTCGCTAGTGCAGTTCGGTGGCTGCGCCGCCCCGCCGCGAGCGTGCGTGCCTTGCCAGACCTTGCGGAGCACCGGCTAGGGGGGATCCCTGCCGGGAACGTAGCTACTTCTCAGAGCTACCGGCCAAACATTTGACGGCAGAAAGGGTGCGCACAATGCTGCCCAAGTCGAGAAGCATCTCCTCGCGAATCGTTTCCTTGTCGGCTGTCGGCGCCGTACTCGGTAGCTGCGCGCTCGTCGCGTGCTCGACCAGCAACAGCCCTGGCCAGTCCGCGTCCGGCGGCTCGATACCGCAGTTCACGGTGGGATTCGATCCGGCCGTTTCGACGCTGAACTTCGCCAAGAGCAACATCGGCTATCAACTCGGCGGCCTCGCTCTCGAGCCGCTCTTGATAGCGACGAAGTCCGGGAAGCTCATGCCGTGGCTTGCCCAGTCGTGGAAGCAGACGAGCCCGACCACCTACGTCTACAACATCCGGCACGGGGTCAAGTTCTCGGACGGCACCACGCTCACGGCGGCCGACGTCGCCTTCTCCCTGAACTACTATCGCCACCCAGGCTCGCTCGACGCCTACAACTTCCCGACGACGCTGAAGAGCATCACGGCCACCGGCCCGGAGACGCTCACGGTGACGTTGACCAAGCCAGACGCAGCGTGGGCCGTTGTGCCCGCCGGAGATAACATGGGGATCTTCGAGAAGAAGTTCTTCGAGGCGCACAAATCGTCATTCGGGCAGCCGGGCACCGGCGTTGTCGGTACCGGCCCGTGGGAGTTCACGAGTTACAACGGCACCTCTAGTGCCGAACTGAAAGCGAATCCGCACTACTGGGGCGGCAAGGTCAAGATCCAGAAAGTCTCTGTTCAGTTCTTCTCGAGTGAGACGAGCGAGGCCCTGGCCTTCCGCCAGGGCGCGATCGATCTCGCCTTCCCGATCGACAACAAGGCCTTCGCGTCGACCGCAGGCATCAAGCTGACTACTGTTCCTAGTTACGCGGTCCAGGGCTGCTTCTTCATGAACGTGCTGCAGAAGCCCTTTAACAACCTGCACGTGCGGCGGGCAATCGCCTACGCGCTGAATCGCACCGCGCTGATCAGCGCCTGGGGCGGATACGCGACCCCGGTGTACCAGTTCCTCACCGCCGGGCTCCTGGAAAATATCGGCACCCCAGCGCAGGTGGCTGCCGCGCTCAAGTCAGTCCCGACTTACCCGTTCAGCCTGTCCAAGGCCAAGGCCGAGATGGCGCAGTCACCGTATCCGCACGGCGTGAATGCGACAATCAGCGTTGAGGGCTCTGGCTCCTATCCGAACGTGAGCCAGGCGATCGCCGCTGAGCTCGCCAAGATCGGGATACACCTGAAGCTCCAGGTCATGACCATCGATCAGCAGACCGCCAACGAAACATCGGCTAACCGCCTGGGGATCCTCACTAACTTCACCTACAGCGGCGCCGTTTCCCGCGACCCGGGCGAAGCCTTCGACTTCCAGATGGGAAGCTCCAACATCAGCGCCGGCAACTGGAACACCATGAACTGGGCCCCTCCGTCCATGGACAAGCTGATCGCTGAGGGCTTCGCGACTACCAACAACGCCAAGCGCCTCAAGATCTACCAGCAGATAGACACCGCGTACGCGCAGGCCGTCCCGTTCATCCCGCTCTTCAACCAGGATGCGACCGTCGCGCTCGGCAGCGCATACACCTGGCCTTCTTTCAATGGCTACTGGTATGACCTCGGTCCCTGGCTGCTAGGAGTCAGCCAGAAGTAGAGGCTAGGCGCAACCACGGCGGGACCGCGGCTGGCGCCGAGAACGAGCACAGCCAGAGGGGCACGCTTGCTGCCCCTCTGGCACGACAAAAGGAGGTGGCGGGCGGTTGAGCAGCCGGGGATTGCTCTTCTTCGTGCTGCGGCGGCTCGCCGTCCTGGCCCTGCTGCTCGTGGTGATCTCGTTCGTCACCTTCTCGCTGCTGTATATCTCGCCGGGCAATCTGATCGACATCCTGCTCGGAGCCAGGCCGCATACGGCCGCGACGGTACGCGCGCTCACCAGGGAGTACCACCTCAACAAGCCGTTCCTGGTGCAGTACTGGCTCTGGGCCCGCCAGGCCGTCCAGTTGCACTTCGGCACCTCGATCCAGACATCACTTCCCGTGACGAGTCAGATCACGGCCCGCCTGCCCCTGTCGATGTTTCTCGGGATCTATTCGTTCTTCCTGACGATGGTCTTCGGAATCGGCCTCGGCGTTGCCTCCGCGCTCCGGCGCGGCAGCGTCATCGACCGCGGCCTGGTCGGCGGAGCCATGCTCGGCCTGTCCACTCCCGCGTTCGTGGCCGGCGTCGCCCTGCTCTACGTGTTCGCGATCAAGGTCCGCTGGTTCCCTGTGTACGGGGTGGGCTCGGGATTCTTCGACGAACTGTGGCATCTCACGCTCCCGGCCGTCGCCTTGGCCGTGACGACCGTGGCGTATGTCTCGCGGCACACCCGGGCCGCGATGATCGGCACGCTCGACCAGGACTATGTCGTGTTCGCACGGGCGCGCGGGCTCTCGTCGCGCCGCGTGCTCTATGGCTACCTGCTCCGCAACGCGCTCATCCCGGTGATCACGATCAGCGGGGTCATCTTGTCGTCCCTGATCGTCGGCGTGGTGCTGGTGGAAGTGGCGTTTTCCCTCCCGGGTCTCGGCTCGCTTCTGGTCACGGCGGCGACCGCGAAGGATCTCCCGACTCTTCAAGGCGTCGTGCTGCTCTTTGCCGTCGTCATCGTCGTCGCCAACTTGCTAGCGGACGTTATCTACATGGTCGCCGATCCGCGCATCCGGGTTGGGGAGCGATCGGCATGACCGCGAACACTGTCCTGGTCCTCGGCGAGGAGCGGCCGGCGGCAAGCGGCCGCCGCCGCCGTGCGGTTTCGCCGATCATCTGGCTGTCTTTGCTGGTCGCCGCCGGAGTGCTGGTGATGGCAGTATTCGGTGCGATTCTGGCTCCGCATAACCCCTCTGCTCAGCACCTGGCGCTGGTCGATGCCGCGCCGTCCGGCGCGCACTGGCTGGGCACCGACGCGCTGGGCCGGGATGTGTTCTCCCGGGTGATCGCCGGGGCCCGGACCGCCTTCTTCGGGCCGCTGGTCATCGCCGCGGCCTCGTTCGTCCTCGGCAATCTGCTTGGACTGTTCGCGGGCTACCGCGGCGGGCTGGCGGACTCGATCATCATGCGCTGGGTGGACTTCATGTGGGCGCTCCCGGCCCTGGTCATCCTCGTCGTCGTGGCCGGCGCGGTGGGCAGCAGTTACTGGCTGGCGGTCGTCGTGCTCATCGTGCTGACCGTGCCGTTCGATACCCGGGTGATCCGCGGAGCGACGCTGGAGCAGGTACCGCGCCCCTATGTGGAGGCGGCCAAGACCCTTGGGGTGCCGAGGTGGAAGATCATGCTTTTCCATGTCTGGCCGAATGTCTCCCCGGTTGCCGTGGCGAATACGTGCCTGGTCTTCGCCGGCTCGCTGGTGACGCTGGCCGGCCTTGATTTCCTCGGTCTCGGTCTGCCGCCTGGGAGTCCTGACTGGGGCCTGATGCTGTCACAGAACGAGGCGCTGCTGTTCACCAACCCGCTCGCCACCATCGCCCCTGCCGCCATGATTGTGTTGACCGCGATAGCGATGAACCTGATCGGTGACTGGCTGTATGAGCAGCTCACCAACCGGGGGGCCGGCCGGTGATCCCCGAATCGCTCCCTGCCGTCACCCAGGACGGGGCCCTCGGTCCGGTGCTCGAGGTCGAGGGGCTCAGAATCGAGCGCATACGCCAGGGGCGCCAGGCCACGATTGTCAGGGCCGCTGACCTGGCCCTGGGCCCGGGCGAGACGATCGGGATCGTCGGCGAGTCGGGCAGCGGAAAGTCGATGACGGCCCGCGCGATCATGGGCCTGCTGCCCAAGGGACTGGTCGCGAGTGGCCAGGTCCGCTACCGGGACCAGAACCTGCTCGAGCTCCCCGAGCGGGAGCTGCAGGCTCAGCGCGGCGGCGAGATCGGACTGATCTTGCAGGACCCGTTCACGATGCTCAACCCGGTCATGACCTGCGGAAAGATCATCGGCGAATCGCTGCTCCGAGAGCGTCGTCTCAGCCGCGACGCCCGGCGTCAGGAGGTAGTCCGCCGGCTCGCGGAAGTCGGGATCCGCGACCCGTCGGTCGCCGACCGCTATCCATTCCAGTTGTCGGGCGGGATGCGGCAGCGGGTCGGAATCGCCGCGGCTCTCGCCCGCGACCCGCGCGTCTTGATCGCCGACGAGCCCACCACCGCGCTCGACGTCACCACGCAGCGCGACGTCCTCGCCTTGATCAAGGGCATCCAGGCAGCGCGGGGGATGAGTCTGATCCTGATCACGCACGACTTGCGTGTCGCCTTCGCGGTCTGCGATCGCGTCTACGTGCTGTACGCCGGCTCGCTGATCGAGGTGGGCAGGTCGGCCGAGCTCGACGCTGAGCCCCTGCACCCCTACACCCTCGGACTGCTCCTCTCCGAGCCGTCGGCTGAGCGCCGCACCGGCGAGCTAATGACTATCCCCGGCTCGGTCCCGGCCCCGGACGACGTCGCCGGCTCGTGCACGTTCGCCCCCCGCTGCCGCTGGGCCGCGCCGGCCTGCACCGAGGGTTCCCCGCCGCTGGCCGAAGTCGCGCCAGGCCGCCTGTCGGCCTGCGTTCGCGTGTCGGAGATCCGCGCCGAGATGGCGATCCTGCGGCGACAAGGTGAAAAAGAGGTCGACGTCGGCCCGTCATCATCAGGAGTGGCGACCGCCCTCATCCAGGTTCAGGACGCTCGCAAGGTCTTCAGGAACGGTCGCCGTGCCGTTGCCGCGCTGGACGGCGTGTCGATCGAGGTAGGTGCGAACGAAAGCGTCGGGATTGTCGGCGAGTCCGGTTCGGGGAAAACCACTCTGGCTCGCATCCTCGTCGGCCTCGAACAGGCCACCAGCGGACAGATCGTCATCGACGGCATCCCCGTATCCAACTGGGCGAACCTCAGTTCCAGAGATCAGCGCAAGCTGCGAAGCACCATCCAGATCGTCTTCCAGGATCCTTACTCCAGCCTGAACCCGATGCGCAGCATAGGATCGATCCTCCGAGAGGCAATAGCCATCGGCGAGCCGGAGCTGAATGACCGCAACGCCGAAGTCGGGAACCTGCTCCGCTCGGTCGGCCTTCCCGCTGACTACGCCGCCCGCAAGCCGGTCGCCCTATCGGGCGGCGAGCGCCAGCGCGTCGCCATAGCCCGGGTGCTGGCAGCCCAGCCTCGCATCCTCATCTGCGACGAGCCGGTCTCGGCCCTCGACATGTCCGTCCAGGCCCAGATCCTTAACCTGCTCATCAAGCTGCGGACCGAGCGCGGCCTTGGTTACCTCTTCATCACCCACGACCTGTCCATCGTCCGCCAGGTCACCGAGCGCCTCTATGTCATGCACGGCGGAAAGGTCGTCGAGTCCGGCCCGACTGAGGACGTTCTCAGCAACCCTCGGGACCCCTACACCGCCAACCTGCTCAAGTCGGTGCCGCGCCCAGAGCCGGAATGGCTCGCCGCTACGAAGTAATCAAGCCAGAGGTCAACAACTAGCTGGCGGCGGGCTCGCTCAGCAGGTGCCGGAACTGTGGCGACGGCGTGCGCGCGGGTTCGCAAGCCGCCGGTCATGCTGCCTGGTGACCGAAGTCCCGTGAGTACAGGCCGTTTGGGCCGCGCTCGCTCCGACCGGCGCGGCTTAGGGTGCAGGCATAGAAGCCTGCAGGCGGACGCGAACTGCTGCCCGACACCTGTGTGCGCCGAGGAGGGTGCAGTTATGAGCACCAGCGGAGTCCTGCATGTCACCGATTCACGGACCGGCCGCAGCTACGAGATCCCGATCACCGACGGCGCCATCCGCGCGATCGACCTGCGCCAGATCAAGGTGTCCGAGACGGACTTCGGGCTGCTGTCCTACGATCCGGCGTTCCTCAACACCGCGAACTGCCGCAGCGCGATCACGTTCATCGACGGCGACGAGGGAATCCTCCGCTACCGCGGCTACCCGATCGAGGAACTCGCCACCCACACGTCCTTCCTGGATGTGGCCTACCTACTGCTGCGCGGCGAACTACCCGGCAAAGAAGATTCAGCCGCCTGGATGCACGAGATCACCAACCACACCTTCGTGCACGAAAACGTCAAGAAGTTCATCGACGGCTTCCACCACGACGCCCACCCCATGGGCATCCTGGTGAGCACGATCGCCGCGCTGTCCACCTTCTACCCGGAAGCCAAGGCCATCTCGGACGAGGCGCGCCAGGACGAGCAGGTCGTCCGGCTCATCGCCAAGATGCCGACGCTGGCCGCGTTCGCCTACCGGCACGCAATGGGCCTGCCCTATGCCTATCCCGACGACGACCTGTCCTACGCGGGCAACTTCCTATCCATGATGCGGAAGATGACCGAGCCAAGGTACCGGCCCGACCCGGTGCTCGAGCACGCGCTAGACGTGCTGTTCACGCTGCACGCTGATCATGAGCAGAACTGCTCCACCAGCGCCATGCGGCTCGTCGGCAGCTCCCAGGTCGACCCCTTCTCGGCGGCCGCCGCAGCCACCGCCGCGCTGTACGGCCCGCTGCACGGCGGCGCCAACGAACAGGTGCTGCGCATGCTCCGGCAGATCGGATCCACGGACAGAATCCCCGCCTACATCGAGCGAGTTAAGCGAGGCGAAGTGCGGCTGATGGGGTTCGGCCACCGCGTGTACAAGAACTTCGACCCCCGGGCCACGATCATCAAGACAGTCGCCGACGACGTATTTCGGGTCACCGGGCGTAACCCGCTGCTCGACATCGCGCTCGAGTTGGAGCGGATCGCACGCGCCGACGAGTACTTCATCCAGCACAAGCTGTACCCCAACGTGGACTTCTACTCGGGCATCATCTACCAGGCGATGGGCTTCCCCGTCAGCATGTTCCCGGTGCTCTTCGCGATCGGTCGGATGCCCGGATGGCTGGCCCAATGGCAGGAAGGCGCCGCTGACCCCGAACAGAAAATCTCCCGCCCGCGCCAGATCTATGTCGGCGAAGGAATGCGCCACCTTGGCGGGCCAGCCAGCTGATGCTTCGTAACGCGTAATCTTGCGCCTTCAAGTTGCCGAGTTGGTCGCCAGGGCCCTCGGTGAGCGGTGCGAGCCGATGCCAGCACGCCCGGTATGTCAGCCGCGATGGGTTTCTAGGCGGGCGGCTCGTTGACGGGCGGCCACGGGCTGTCCGGCACGCCTGGCGTGTCGTAGATCTTCGTCCATGTTCCGGCGCCGAATCCGCCGGTGTCCCCGGTCTTGTTCAGCGATGTCGAAAGTTGCAGGTCGGCCTGGTCGCCTTCGAGCAGGAGCGTCCCGCCAGAGAACGCCCCATCCGCGCCCATAGGGACGTCGGTCCACTGTCCTTCCAGGGCTCCGGTGCCGCCGATGGTTCCGTGCAAGACGTTGGCGAACGACCGGCCCTGGTCCCGTGACAGCCCGAGCCACCACACCTCGCGGCCGATCTGGCGCAGGTAGTACGTGCCGTTGTCCGACCCGTGCCACACGCCGCTGAGGGTCACGGGCTGCGTGCGGGGAAGCGTGAAGTCCTGGAGGATGTCGACCGCGTAGACGGGATGGATCTCAGGCGGGCCCGCGCTGTCGTGACCGGCGTCGTCGGCGACGACCCCGGTCACTCTCGCGATGGTGTTGGCATGCAGGTCGACCGTCTGCCCGTCGGGTCCGACCGCGAAGCTGAGGAACCTGTTCTCCTCGTCGTCGGGATTAACGACCGTGAGCCGGCCTTCGACCGGGCGGCCGTTGATCAGGACACTCCAGCCGGATCGCTCGTTCCAACCGGGTAGGAGATTCCTCGGCGCGGCCTCGCAGTCCGGCCAGCCGGAGTTCTCCCGGCCGTACATGGCGGCCTCGCAGTGGAAACGGTCAAACCGTCCGAACTGCGCGGCGATCAGGTCCACCGGCTTCTCAGAGAACTCGCTCGGCTGGTCAGTCACCCAACCGTTGCTCCAGAAGTCGCTGTTGCTCGTGCCGTTGGGGTAAATCGTGTCCCAGAGCGGGGTGAAATTGAAGTAGAAATCGCCGTCCCCGCCCCAGCCCCACGGAATCGCGCCGAACGGCGGCCAAGGCACCCAGCCGACGAACGAGCAATAGTTGTAGGGCAAGGGCGGCAGGTCTGCCCGCTTGGGCTGCCAGACGCCTCCCCACATGACGGTGAAGTCCCGGCACGGCGGGTTGTTGTGGCCGAGCCTGACGTCGTAGCGCTGCACCCGGTGGGCGAGATCCGCGATGTCCTGCGCCTCCAGCAGCGACCCGGTCGGCTGCCAGACCCGGCCGCCGAAGCCGCCGGTGGTCTCATCGTCGACTCTCACGAGCCGGAAGCCAGCGGCGTCATCTACGATGCCGGCGACCAGCGTCCCGGAATTCGCCGTCCCGCCACGCGGCACATCGACCCAGTCCCCAAACAGTGCGCCGCCGTCTGCGCTCAGCCAGCCGCGGAATACGTTCGCGAACTCCAGCCCCTTGTGAAACCCAGAGTCATGCAGCCCCGCCCAGAGAACCGATCCGTCCGGGCCCTGGCGGAGGTAATACAGCCCGCCGTCGTCGCATAGCCAGACCCCGGTCAGGCTGCTGGCCGACGGTGAGATCGCCATCGCCGCGAGCTCACCCCGACTGTGCCGCGACGGCCGCCGGCGATCGCCGCCATTCGGCTCGTGCAACAACGGCGACCAGGATGCAGGTCACCGCGAGACCGCCGATGATCGCCCACTCCCACGATCCGCTGTGATGGTCGGGATCGAATCCGGTGAGTGCCTCGATCCAGTCACGCCAGAACACCGTGAGAATGGCCAGGCACCCGGTCACGATCGCTAGTCCCGACTCCAGCCAGAAGCGTAGGCGAACGGCTCTCTTCATCGCGACCTGCGCTTTCAGAATGTGTGCCGCAAAGACTGGCACGTCGAGCTTCCCGCTTGCCGCCGGCCGCTGTCAAGAAACGGCTCCAGAGACTGGCGGCCCTGGGGGCATGTCAGCCGTGAGCCGCGAAGCCGCCGGCCGGGCCCGGCCACGTCACCGGTCGGCTAAGCACGATCGCCGGGCTCTACAAATACACCGTCGAGGAAGACCTGCTCGACCAAAGGCCAGCGCCCTGAATCTCGAAGGACGATTTGACCTCGCTCACGCCCTTATCTGAGGCAGGTAAGCCGCCCCTGGCTTACCGGCACGTCCGGCGGGGGTCTTCGCCATCATCGACATGACCGCCGGGCATCAGGTACGCGTGCGCCGTGCATCCCCGCATCTCACCGTGCAGACACTTGCGCCGGAGTCCGCCGTCGTCCGAGGACGTCCTGGAAAGGCCCGCAGGCCGCGTGGCCCGGTCAAATCATCGGTTCATCCGTGACAATTAGCTAGCAGCAATGGGGCGTTTGGGGCCAGGAGGTAACGATAATGCCGACGAACACGCCGGGATCGGCGCATCAGCCGGGGGCGGGAGAGTATCTGGTTGCCCGCCTGGTCAGCGTTGCTGGTGCCGTGGACGATGCCGCCCCGCGAGACGTTGAGCGGCAATTGGCGGCAGGTAGTTTCTGCTGGCTTGACTTGGAGCTCCTGGGCGACGGGCGGCTGGACCAGTTCGCCCGCAGCCTGAGACTCGACACGTCGGTTATAGCGTGGCCGGAGGACACTGGCCGCCCACCGGGGATGGCCACGGGCGCCGTGCGCACCGCGCAGCGACCTTCCCTGAGGGCCGTCGGTGACACCGTCCAGGCACTGGTCTCGGCCGCCACCGGCTCGGCTCCAGATGCCACGGCTATCCCGGTCCGGGTCGTGTACAGCCGGGAGTTCCTGCTTACCGTGCATGCCGGGCCGTGCCCGGCGCTGGAGCAGGCGCGCCGCCGATATGACGGGCTTCGCGATCAGGGGAAGGCCGACGGCCCCCTGGTACTCTTCCTGGTCCTGGACGACCTGGCGGGCAGCTTCGAGGAGCAGTTCCTGGCGCTGGATGCGCGGCTGGATGAGATCCAGGTGGAGCTGCTGACCAGCTCCTCTCGCGGCGCCCAGGCTGAGGTCCTCGCCATCCGGCGCAGGCTGGCGGATGCGGTCCAGTCGCTGGGCTGGTACACCGGGGACCTCGACGACCTGATCGCCGCTGGAATTGCGCAGCTGCCCGGCATGGGCCCAGCCGCCCAGCCGCACCTTGACCGGCACCGCCAGCGCGTCATCCGGCTGACGGATGCGGCGAGAGAGTACCGGGAGGAGGCCAGGGAGGCCCTCGGCCAGTACTCAGAGAACATCTCCGGCCGGCAGGGACAAGTGATCAACTTCCTCGCCGTCATATCCGCGATCTTCCTGCCGCTGACCTTCATTACCGGGTATTTCGGCATGAATTTCGACATCCTGACCGAGGATCTCAAGAGCTTCTGGCTCTACATGCTGCTCGGCAACCTGCTCCCCGCGGCATCCGTGATTGTTGCGGTCATCTTGTTCCGGCGCTGGGTCACCCGCCTGGGCATCCCAAGGATTCTGCCGACCCGCAGGCCGGGCGGACAACCGCCCGCACGGCCCGAGACAGCGGCTGCCGGCCATCCCACACAGGCGACATGACGTTGCCGCCGCAGTGCAGCCGCATCCATGGCGCTCCGCGAGCTGGCCACGCTCCACGATGCTTGTCACGGGCAGCAATCTCGTAGCGAAACTGATATTCCCCGGCTCCGGAGAACCGGGGGAACATCAGTAAGTCGTCGGTCCTGACGGCGCTGGCAGGGATCCCTGTCCCGGGTCTTTGATATGAACGACCCGCAATAACCCCAGGATGACGGAAATCAGGCAGAGATGTGCTGCGGTAGGAGTCCTTTGGGTGGTCAACGCGGTGCCGATCGGCGTGCTGGTCGTCATCGTCGTGGTCCTGGTCGTCGGCCTCACCTTGCTCGGTGTCCGGCTCGTCCGGCGGATCGTCCCGGCGACGAAGGACGGCTTCGACGCCGAGGTCTCTTCCTAGTTGCTCGGTGTCGTTTCCACCCTGTTCGGCCTGCTGCTGGCCTTCGTCGTCGTGCTCACCTTCCAGGCCTACGGCGACGCGGGGGCCAATTCGCGCCAGGAAGCGGCTGGCGTCGCGCAGATCGTCCGCGACAGCCACGCGTTCTCGCCCACTGACCAGGCCGCCGTCAGCGCCGCGGCCGGGACATACGTCCGGGCCGTGGTCTATGACGAATGGCCGCAACTGCGCAACGGTCGCAGCAGCGCCCGCGCAGCGGCGGCAATCGATGACCTCTACCGGGCCATGCAGCAGGTGAAGCCGACCACCGCCGCAGCGTCGGCCTTCTACCAGGACGCCGTGGGCGCCTCGACGATGTCCTTTCTGCCCGCCGGAACCGGCTGGCTGATGCGGCCGGGGGTTTGTCCGCGCCGATCGTCGGGCTGATCCTGCTCGGCTCGGTCGTCCTCCTTGGGTACGCCAGCCTGGTCGGCTCGCGCAGCGCGGTTTTCCACGCTATCGGCGCCGGCGCGATCGCCGTCGTGGTCGGCTTCTCCCTGGTCGTGCTGATCGCCTACAACTACCCCTACGCGGGCAGCCTGGCGATCGGCACCACCCCTTACCGCAGCGGCATCCTCGCCCATTACTTCGAGCCCCACCCATAAGGCTACGGTCTGGGTGCCATCGGCCGCGACCTGGAGGCTGTCGAACCAGGCTGCCCAGCGGCGATCGAGGATTCCCTCGACCCGGATCTCGTAGCGCGCTGGCGATGGCGGGCCGGTCATGCCCGTCTTCGGCCCGTCGCCGCCTTGACCCGAAAGTGCCTCGTGGCGGGGGAAGTGACAGCCATGGACCGCAGGAGGCGCAGAGCGTGCAGGGTTCCGACCGGGAACTGCCGGACGTGCCCTTGTCGACCGGGGCCACCTCGGGGCGGGATTCCTTGCTGGCTACCAAGCTTCATATGCCCGGACCGAACCCGGAATTCGTGCCGCGCCCCCGGCTGACAGAGTGGCTTGATCACGGGCTGAACCGGAGCCTGGTCCTGGTGTGCGCCCCCGCCGGCTATGGCAAGACGACGGTGCTTGCCGACTGGGCCAGGCGCGGTCCCCGGCCGGTGGCCTGCCGGTGACCGGGTGGGCCCGCTGCCCGAGCCGGGAGCGGCGCAGTCGTTGGAGCCGACGCTGACTTCGCTGGTCAACGCGCTGGCCGAGCGACCCGTGGCAGATCAGGCTCTGCTGGTGCTCGACGACTATCACCTGATCGACTCCGAGCCAGTGCACGCCTCGCTCAGGTTCTTTCTGCCCGAGACCGCCGCTCTCGGCGCAGCGTGAGCGCGGCTGCTGGCACGGACGCGTGGTTGCGTTTGCGTGGAGCCCGTGGCCTGGGTCTCCCTGACTCAGGCGCTGGGGTTCAGCCGGACGATCTCGGCGTTCAGCGCGGTGGCGAACACGGTCCAGCCGGCGTAGGGCGCCAGCAGGACGGCGGCCGTGCGGTCAGCCCGCCACGTCTGGCGGATCAGCAGCACGTTGGCGATGTTGAGGCAGGCGATCTCGGCCAGCGCGGCGCGAGGCCGGCGGGCGCGGAAGAACAAGGGCGTCCATGCAGCGTTGAGCGCCAGGTCAAGGATCAGGCCGCCGGCCAGCTGGCTGTGATCGCGGCTCTTAGCGCGTGTGAGCGCCCTGGCGGCTGCGTAGGCGATGGTCCCATAAAGCGGCGTCCAGACCAGCGCGTAGGCCGGAGGCGGAGGCTGCCACCGGGGCTTGCGCAGACTGCGATACCAGGCGGACCCGGGGTCGGCCGCGACACCGCCGATGGCCGCGGTGGCCGCTACGGCGCCGACAGCGACGATCGTCGTCTTCATGGCCGTGGTGTGCCCCGGTCGTGCCAGGCGAAACCGGGCCGCGTGATCACAACGCAGGGGGCAGACGGCGGCGGACAGTGCAGCAGCCCCACACAGAACCAGAAGATTGTGCGCGCGGCAGCCCATGGATCCTGCTCAGCTTTCAGCCGCTCCGATTCGGCCTGGCTCGTGCAGACCAGGTCAGCCGAGGCCGAGGCAATCACGCCGCGCAACTGCGGGTTGGCATGAAGCTTGCCGCATAGCGACGATCGTGATGACGGCGATGCTGGCGGCCCGCTGAATCGTCTCGCCGACTGGCGCCGGTCCCGAGCTGCCGCATGCGCCAAGCCCGCGCCGCCGCGCGGCTCGCCGCGCCGAGACCCGGCCTGGGTCGCGCCGAGGCGCACCATGTTCGCGCCGATGGCGCCGCTCTTGGCCCCCGGAAGCCCGCGGCCGGTCCCGCGCCACAGTCACCCGCCGTCTGTGCACGATCGCCGGGTTCTATAAGTACGCCGTCGAGGAGGAACTGCTCGACCACTCACCCGCCGCGCACGTTCGGCGCCCACGGTGCCGCCGTATTCGTCCCGACCATCCGACGCGCAGGCGGAAGCCGGGAACGCATTCCCGCCGCCCGCGTCGAGTTCCACCTCATCGCAGGCAATTCACCACCGCAATCCGGCGGTTCCCCTCCAGCTACCCCTGGCGGCGCTGCCACGCGGGCATGATGGAACAGTTGCAATACGACTATCCGCCCTGACCAGGGCGACCGCGGGGCCACCGAACGACAACCGCCTGGAGCGTGAACATGACGACGAAGACCGCCTTTTCACCCGAGGAATGGAAATTGGTGCTGGCGGGCCCGCCGACCGCCGGCCTGATCGTGGTAACAGCCGCGCACGGAGGAACAGTCCGCGAGACGATCGCGATGTCGAAGGCCTACGCCGAGGCGCGCGCCCAGCACGGCGAGAGCGAACTCCTCGACGAGATCGTCGCGGCCAAGCCCCAGGTGGACCACACGCGGTACCACTCACCCGAGGAGCTCAGGAGCAGCGGACTTGCCCAACTGCGGGATGCGATAACGCTGCTCGGGACCAAAGCGACCGCCGAGGAGCTCGACGGCTACCGAGGTTTCGTCCTCACCCTCGCCAACAAGGTCGCGGCGGCGCACAGGGAGCACGGGCAAAGCGTGAGTCCTGCCGAGGCAGCAGCAGTCCAGGAGATCACAGCGGCACTCGGAGTGACCGGTCCCTGATTCAGACCGGGACAAGGCAGACGTGCCCGCTGGTCGCCGTAGGGCTGCATCCCGGTCTGAGTCCAGCGGCGGAACACGTCGGTCTTGTCCGCGGCCCAGGAATCGTCGCAGGGCCATAGAGCCGTCCGCGAGCCTGGCCAGGATCCCGTCCGCGTGGGCGCGTACATCGTTCTAGGAGCCCAGATCGGCGGCGAAGCTCATCGACTGCCGGTCCTTCTCCCTGAACAACGGCCTGATGTGGGCGTCGAAAGCCGACCGGCTGGCCTGGTCCGGGCAACGCAACATTCTGCTCGCCTGTTGTTTCATCCCCGGCGCGACCGGCCGCCTCGGTCGGTCGGGGCAGCCCCCAGTCCCAGCGCGGCACCCTGCTGCCCGCGACCGCCGGCTGGCTGCGGGCAGCGGTCCGTGACAGCCCTGGGCGCCGGCGCTGAATGCCGAGTGGATCGCCCTTGCCCGGCCCGTCGTCCCGGGCGCCGGTGTCCGGGGCGCCGAGCGCCTCGGCGAGCCAGCCGGCTAGCAGCAGCGGCTCCTCGGCAGGCATCTGCGCATACGCGGGCGCGAGCAGCGCGTCGGCCGGCACATGCTTCTCGTCGAACAGACGGGCCGTCCGGCGGAGCGGGCCGTGCCCGCCCGCGTGCTCGGACAGGGTCGGTTCGGCCCGTGGTCGGTTACCGCGGTGCGGCGCTCCGCGAAGAGTTCGGGGCCGGCGTCGCCGCGCCGAGCGTGACTGCCTGCCCCTAACTGCCGAAGCGCTGACTGCGCACATGCCAGGGCAAGATGCACGTGGGTCTGCACCCCTGCTCGACCGCGCGACCGCTGCTGGTGGCTGGCCGCCGAGCACGCGAGCTCGCCCGGCCGACGCGGCGAGTGTCAGGATCGTCGAGCCGACCGTCAACGTGACCGGCCTGGCCGGACGACCAAGCCACCGTCGGTGCCCTCCGAACTCCGTTCAGGCGAATTCGGGTGAACTGTGGCAACGCGGTTGCGTCACTCGCGCTCCTTCGCGGTGAGTACCGCATGGTGCCGTCTAATCCTGGACCGGGAGGAAGTCGAGGAGCAGCCGATTGATCGTGCCGGGTGCTTCTAGCTGCATCCAGTGACCGGGCCCGTCGATCCGCTCATAGCGCCACGGGCCGGACACGTTTCCCGCGGAATCGGTCATCTGCGTCTCGGTGAGGGCTATATCGCCGCTGCTCCATATACCCATGGTCGGTGCCTGCACGGCCGGAAGTGCCAGCGGAGGGGCCGTCCAGGATTCGGGCGGGACATTGGCCCGGTACCAGTTGAGAGCGGGCGTCAAGGACTTGCCGGTTTCCAGGTCACTGATGACGGCGTCGGTGTCGGGGTGGCGCGCCCAGGCGCGGAAATTCGCCCAGTTGGTGTCACTGAGCCACTGTTCAGCGATGCCCGGGAACTGGAAAAGGAGCATGTACCAGGACTTCTCGTTCTGCGCCAGTGTCCGCCTGAACGTCGCGGGATGGCCGACCGACAGCACCGCAAGATGATCGACCCGGTCAGGCGCGAGCGAGCCGAGCACCCAGGCGAGCGCCGCTCCCCAGTCATGGCCCACGACGTGGGCACGCTCGACCCCAGCGTCACTCAGGACGGCCAGGACATCCCCGGCCAGCGCGGGAAGGGAGTACGACTCGACTGCTTCCGGCTTGTCGGAGAGGCCATAGCCGCGGAGGTCGGGGACGATCACCCGGAACCCGGACTCAGCCAGGGCCGGGACCTGGTGGCGCCACAACCTCCCCGAGTCAGGGAACCCGTGCAGCAAGATCACCGGGCGACCCTGCCCGGTTACCTCGTACGAGATGCCGACTCCGTCTGCCTCGACTCTCACCACTCCCCCTCTCAACCGCCCGCCACGGTAGACAGCAGGTCGCCACGACTGGGGGCCGGAATCGGCTCGTCGCGCCACCCGGCGCCCAGGGCGGTGACCTTCTCCAGCATGCCAGGACGAGATAGCACGTCAGCTTCCCGGTTCAGTGCCATCGCGACGCTGACGAAGCCGCGCAGGCAGTCGGGATCCTTGAAAGCGGCAGCGGCCAGGGCCTGACTGACCTCCCAGGCGGGATCGGGAGGGCGGTACTCGTCGCCTGCGATGAGGGCGTCGATCTCCGCCAGGCGGTGCCGGTCCGCCGCCAGGGTGTCGCGGTACCAGGGCTCGACGAGCTCGGCGGTGGCCTCGTGAAACGCGCAGGCGAGCTCCCAGGGATCCTCGAGGCCAGTTGCTGCGATCGTGTCGCGCAACACCGTCGCCTGCAGCATCCCGATCGAAGCGCCCCTGCCCACCGACGGGTTGGAACACGCCCAGGCGTCGCCCGCGGCCACCACCCCGGTTGCAACCGGCGCGTCGTCAACCATGAGGTTTCGGTGCCGATCCTCGATCCCGGCCATCGCCATGACCCGGTCATCGATCGGCTCCCCGTCCAGCCAGTGCGCTACCAGCGGCAAGGATCGGACAGCCCTCTCCCAGGCCCCGGCATCACGCAAGGCGCGCAGCTCCTTGTCCCTGGCGCTGGTAACCAGCGTGACGCTCCATGTTCCGTTGTCGGCCGGCAGCGTCAGCGAGGAGATGGTGCCAAGGTGCTGGAGAAAGCCTCCCAACGCCGGCGGAACCTCGCCGTCGGCCGAGCTGAAGTGGCGGCCGTAGTAGATGAATCCGCAGTCATCGAGCTCATCCAGGGGCGACCGTGCCCCGATCGTTTCCAGCCATCTCGGCAGCTGGGAGCGGCGGCCCGTCATGTCCACAACCAGGTCGGCGACCAGCTCCTCACCCGAAGCAAGCCGCACCCCGGCCACGTGCGGCACACCGTCATGAGCGGCGGGACCGGTGACGAACCCAGCGACAGGCGCGCCGCGCCTGATCTCCAGCCGCGGGGAGCGACTAGCCACCGAGGCGACGGCCGCTTCGACGACGCTTCTCCTGCCCGAGAGGCACTCGAACGCGCCGTCCTCATCGCTCGCCGGGCCCCGTAGCTGCTCAGGAGCACTCAGCACGGGGTTGAGGCGAATCGCTCCGGCCGCGGCCAGGGCCTCCGTCACTTCCGGCAGTTCGGTGCTGAGCAGGTTCCGGTAACGGGCGAGGAAGAAATGCGGAAGCCGGAACTGATTGACTCCCTTACGCTGCCAGCTGCCCCAGATCTCCTCAGCGCCAGCAGGGGGCGCCTCGGCGTCTCGCTCCAGGACTGTCACCTCGTGGCCGTCCCGGCTGAGCAGCAGGGCCGCACCCAGGCCGACAACTCCCGCGCCGACAATCAGAATCCTGGCGATGGCGAACCGCCCCCTCCCTCGCCCGAGGATCCAAAGAGCATATGTTCAGTCACGCTTCGCCCACCAGGCCCGGCGGCGATTTTCCCGCTTGACTACCGCCGGCACCGCGCCACTACGTGGCGACAGGGCCGCACCGCCGCGGATAGGTCGGCGCATCGGAGTCGATCTTCGCGATGCTCGCCCCCGCCCTCGGATTGAAGCTGCTCACCCTGGTGCCGGCCTCCGCCACCTACCAGGCCTGGCAGGTCAGGGAACTGCACGGCATCCAGGCCGCTCTAGCCAGGGCCGGGCGCTCTGAAATCGCCGGTCGCTTGCTCCCGTCTTGCTCCCCGGTCAGGCACTCTTCAGCAGCTCAGCTTCTCCGCACCGAAAATGCCGATCCTTCAGGGTGCCGCCCAGCGCGGCGACGAAGCGGTTCGGTACATCCTGCGTCGAGGTCGCCGCCATCGATCTGCGACACGCGGCGACCGGTACGCCCATCCGCACCTGTGTCATTCCCTCCGCTTACGCAGCTCCGCCGGCCGCCGGCCCCTTGCATCATCGGGGACGTGACCTCGCGAAGAACGGCCGCATCGATCCTCGCCCACCATGGCGGTCGGTACCGCGCGCTCCAGGTCTCCTTACTCCCGGCAGCGCGACGCCCCGCCGGCTCTCGGAATAGCCGCGAGATCTGCTGAGAGTCGTTAAGTTCCGAGGACCCTTTCGATTATGGCGCGCAGGCGCGTGAACCGCTGATCTGCTGCCTGCCTGGACAGGCCGAGCTCTTCCTGTAGTGCGGTCATTCCTGCACTGTCCCGCTGTGCGAACAAGGCGCGGATAAGGCCGGCAGCCTCGTCGCGGCCACTTCGGGAGAAGTCCCGAGGGGCAACGCCGGCGGCCAGCGCGATCTCCAGGCACCGCCAGATGTCAGTGGCGTCCGTGGCCTTGACCCTGACGCGCGTCGCGAAAGCCTTGAGGACCAGGGCGCTGACCTCATCGGGGAATGGCAGCGTAGCGTGCAGCTTCTTGCGGTTGAGACGTTGCAGCTCGAGCGTCATGATGACCGCCGGCCGTCCGAGGGCGGCCGCAAGTCCCGGAACTTCGGTGGTGACGAGGTCGTCGGTGATCTCGACGTTCTGGCGCGCTCTGCCTGTGTAGGCGGGCACCAGGATGTCGATGATTGCCTGATGCGGACGGCCCCGCATGCCCGTCAGCGTGACCGGGATGTCAGGCACGGTGCGCGCGAACCGGTTGCCCGCTACCTGCTCATAGCCCAGCGCCTTCAGCCGGCTGGGAAGGTGCAGGTTGCGGATCAGGACTGGAGTCACGCCGAGGTCGGCGTCACCGGTTTCGCGGTACAGATCGGCGCCGAGCCTCCATCGCGCTGCAAGCACGGTAATCATGTGCCCGCCGATGATGCGGTGGTCAGGCGCGTCTTTCTCGATGGCCTTGGCGACGTCAGCGAGCGCAACATAGCCGAGGTCGTCGGCGACGGAGGATGCCTTGAGCACGAGGTGGCTCAGTGGCGGGCCAGCAGCCATGTCCGCAACTCCCCCGCTGCTTCGGCCCGGTCCGATCCGCCCAGGTAATCGAGGTCCCAGATCATCTGGGACGGGTCAGCCAGCCCGATCTCGACACCTCGGACCTCGGCGGTGAGTTCCGGCACCGGGAAGACCGATCGGTCCGCCGGCATGCAGACGATGACGTTCGCGTCGTCCCTCCCCTGCGCCTGAACAAGCCCGAGCGGACTCGCATCGATGAGATCTCTCGCATACAAGATCACCTTGGTCGGCCTTCGGAACGGACTGATCAGATCGGGCCCGACGTCCGCGGACACTGCAGCCCGGTGCCTCAGGATGCTGCCGGCACGGACGGCCGCGTCCGCAGGCGAGTCCAGGCTGTAGAAATACTGCACCGACCCCTGCGGACCCCGGTACTCCTCCAGGAACCTGTCCAGCAGCTCTTCCCGCCGGGGCCGCCAGCCGCCACCTGCCATCTTGTCGACGAGATCCTGGGCCAGCAGCTGACCGAGCACCTGTGAAGCTCGCGGCTGGGAAATAGCGGCCTGGGCGGCGAGCGCCGTCGCGCTGGCATGCGCCTCTTCGCCCCGGCCGATTCTGATCAGGGCGCGGATAACCGCGAAGCTCCCGGAGCCGGCGGGCAGCGTCTTTCGGGCTGGCCTGGGTGCCCTCGCCGCGCGGCGCTGACGGAACAGCAGTCCTGGCGCGCGCAGGTCGAAGTTCCCGTGCGCGTCAGCCCACGACCAGCCTCGCGCCGTCAGGGCTGCTCCCAGCGGCTCAGTGACAAATGGCGCCACCAGCAGCGGCTCCCCCGTCCACGACGCCGACTCCCGCAGCTTGCTGAGATCAGCCAGCTCGTTCGGATACGGTGCCCGCCGCCTCATCTGGACGGCGAACCGGGCACGATCGCCGGCGCCCGTAACGACGAGGACCGCGTCGGCACCCTCACCTGCCGCTGCCTCGACGTGCTCCTGCTCCACGTCCAGCCCGGACTCTCGCAGCCAGCGCACCACCTCCATAAGCACAAGTTCAATATAAGCACAGTGCTTATGTTTCTGCAAGACTTACCAATCAGAAAACGCAGCCGCCTGGAGCGGCGGAACCGGCGCCAGGCAGTTCCAGGCCCCGGGCCAGCCGATCGGCGAGCCTGAGCGCATCAGGCACGCGGAACTGCCCAGCCATCTCGCCCACCAAGCGCGCCGCGTCGGCGATCGTCATCCCGGCTGCGGTGACATACAACGGCCGGGAAGACTGCCCGCGGCGAACCTGGGCGGCATGCGTCGCGGTCCTGAATGCCGTCTTAGCCACGCCGATGACCGGAACGCCGAACTCGGCATGGACGTGGGCGCCCAGACCGCACCGGCCGCCGGGATCCAGGTCAACATATCCGTCGACCACGACCAGCGCGAGTTCGTCAGATGCCGTGATGACAGCCCGCAGCGGCGGCAGCTCACGCAGGTAGAATTCCCCAGGCTGATACGGCGCGCCCGCTGGAACGATCGCGGTCTTGGACCATGTGACCAGGGAAAATCGGCGGTCGCCGGCCGCGACGATCGCCGCCCGCGCATCGCCGTCGCGCAGGTACTGCACATCGACAGCCACGAACAGCGCCCCGGCGTCCGACGACTCAGCCACGGCATGAGCATCTCATCGAGTATCCGGATCGGCGCGCTGCTTGATTTCCGTCCGGCAACCTTAGCGCCAAAGGGCGGATCATTCGGCGAGATGAGGCCGAACCGATCGGCAGTCTGCGCGATGGGCCGGTTACTGCCGCTTTTCGCCAGCTTGTCCGCTTCGGACGGCATGTCCCGTGTCGCCGACTCGGCTATCTGGTAGCGGCGGGCCGCCGCTTCTCGGCCCGGTATCGCTGAAGCCGGGCAAAGCTTGGCCCGGCAGGGTCTATGGCCCATGTCTCGGTCTCGCGCCCAGCGTCATCCCACTTAGTCCGGTGAATGAGGATGCCGTACTCGTAGACCTCCTCCGAGACCTTTACCTCATCCTCGTTGTACTCGCGGGAGGGCCCATGCAATGTGTTCTCCCTGTACCAGGACTCAGACTTCAGCGTGCCTGACGGGTACCAGTCCCGTCCTGCCCGGATGTCCTCGCCGCGACGCCATCAGCCATGGCCACTCCCGGCGGGTTGCAGCGGCGTTGGCCGCTGGTAACGCGTCCAGGGTTCCCGGGTGCTTCTGCCAGGCCAGCATCACCATACGGGGTTCTGGATTCCACGCAGGGCGATTCCGGCGCTCTTCCCGCCGCGAGCATCCGGTGACACGATCTCGCGGCGGGGAGTCCGGATCAGGTAGTGGCGAATGCCTCGTAGTTGACGTAGCAGGCCTCGTCGTCCCTGGCGCCCAGGGTGCGCCCGTCGACCGAGAACAGCGCGACTGACATCCGTTCCCCGAGCAGGGTGGTCTCGATGCGCCGGCCGTCGCGGATCTCATACGGCGTGACGACCGGCCGGTCGCCCAGGCCCATCAGCGACCGGTTGCCGTCCGCGCCGTAGTGCAGGATGGCCTCGAACCCGGTGAGAAGGTTCACCGACCGCACCGTGCGGCCCACGGTCAACAGGTAGCGGCGCAGGAGGACCGCCCACTTCGTCTTGTTGTGCCGTTTGCGGATCCATCGGGCCACCCGGTGCCAGGTCACCACAGCACAACACAATCGCGGCGAGGCAGGGAGCAGATCCCGCCCGCACGGGTTTGGGGTAGATCCCACGTGAAAGATGGCACTCACTGGATCGTGGCGGCTCAGGCAAAGAATAGGAGCGGGTCATGGGTGTAGCCAAGAAGGCAGAGCATGACGCGAAGGCAGCCAAGAGTAAGACCAAGAAGGGTGCTAAGCACAAGGGCAAGAAAGTCAAGAAAGCTGCGAAGCACTGACCCTGCTAGCGTGCAGACAGGATCTGAGCACCAGACCATGGCCATGGTCAGTCACTGCGCGCTTTGGGCGAGGTCCGCTGGCCAGACGCGGGCGAAGTCGTCGCGCATGCTAAGCACAGTCCAGTCGCCTTCGGCCGCCGCGCTGAGTATCTGAAGGTCGTCGTAGGCGTATTCGCGGACATGGTCGTCGTGGTGAACCACCAGGGCGAAGCGGGCGGCGCGGAGCATGTCGATGTCTCCGGCGGCGTTGCCCGCCGCGAGCACCGGCTGGGTTCCGGTTCGATCCCATAGGTGCACGGTCTTGCCCGGCCCGTCATCCATGGGGGCCGGTCTGGCCGTGCGCACCAGTCGGCCGTCCACGGCCTGGATCTGGACCTCCGATCCGATCACCCGTTCACGCCGCAACCCGTACGCCGGGCCGGCAATGACCCGCATGAAGTCGCGGGAGCTGTCAGTGCACATGAACACGCTGAAGTCCAGGGCATGCAACAGGGAGATGAGTTCCAGCATCGGCTGGTACGTCAGCATCGGGTAGCGGCGGTGGAAGCGCGGGTGCATCGCTTCGCCGAGGTAACAGCGCGCCTGCTCTTCGTATTGTGCCGTTGTCTGGCCGGCGAAGAGGATCCCTAGTTCGCGAAGCACGTCGTGGCCACTCGTCACGCTCGGCGCGGCGATGCCGGCCGCGGCCGCCCGGTCCAGGAGGAATCCCGCCAGGGCCGTATGAGGCTTCTCGCAGGCCAGCGTGCCGTCATTGTCGAAGGCAGCCACCCGGTCAGCGGCCGGGAGAGCATCCGGTCCCTGGGTGATCTCCTGCAGAAAGCCGATCACTGACCGCCTCGCGGCGCCGTCGCGCCAGGAGGGCAGGCTCACCTTCCAGTCCTGCCCATCCGGCCCGCGGCCAGGCTCGGTCCCAGTCTCCACGAGAAGCCGACTACCCGCTGCGGGCGGGAACCAACACGCCGACGGCTCAGGATCGCCCTCGGCTGGTAGAACAGCAGCAGGAATCGTGCGGAGCCTTGCGGTAGGCAGCCAGCGCGGCTGGCCTGCCTTCGAACCACCATGGCTGCTTGCGGTTGAGGTCGAACCAGACCAGGCCGATGAAGTGGTATGTCCTCTGCGCGGTGCCGTGCCGGGCTCAGAAGTTTCACCGAGATGGTTGTCGACGTCGCTGCCGCCGATACCCGCGTCGCAGCCGTGATTACTCCCCCGCGCGCAGAGTATCCATTCGGCACCGGACCGATAAGCAGCGAACTCGCACGCTCGGTGCGCCAGAGCCGTCGGCGTGCGCGCAAGGTACGCACCCGGCCAGGCAAAGCGAGTTCGACGGCACTCGCGGCGGCGCAGATCGTCCGTGCTCGACAACGACGGGATCGCACCATGCAACTCCGCCCTGCCGGGCCGCCGTCAGTGACGGGGCTTCTTTGAGAGTTACAGCGACCTGAACGGCCAAGCTGAGGGCGACGCGTCGACGATCTGCAGTCCTGCCAACGACCCCTGCTCCAGCAGGTTTCGCCGGGAGGCGGGTGGCTATCTTTGGGAGCGCCGGCAGACCGGGTGGCACCCCAGCTGGCTCCCAGGCGGGTCTCACCAGTCGAAAAGGCCGTTCTGCCTGGGCAAATGTCGTACCTCCATTAGGAGTCCTTGAACCTTCGTCAAGCGCTCCGAGGCATACGATCACAGTCCCGAAAACGTCCTCTGACGTGCATAGACTGCGGATAGCGACCTGACGATGAGCAAGGAATCTAGGGTCTAACTGCGGTTCCCGTGAGGGTAACAACTTCAGTTCGAAAAATGCTTCTGAAGTGGAGCTATGGGGATTCGAACCCCCGACCTCTTGCATGCCATGCGGACACCGTGGCTGGCCCGGTGTCGCCTTCCATGGCCCTGCCAGCAGTTTCTCTCGCCTGACGTCGCTCGCCGTCGCCTGCAATCGCCGGTCGCTTGCTCCCCGTCTTGCTCCCCGCTCAGGTGATCCCGGCTACTCGTCAGAGAGACGTAGCGACTATCCGGTTATGCGCTCGGGCTACCAGGAGCCGTGGACGTCAGATCGTCGCCTCATCCCGCCAGTGTCGCTTGCCAGCGTGACGGGACCGCCAACCCAAGGACACCGACAGATAGCGGGCGCCAGCAACCGTCACCGCGACCTCGGACCTCTGCGGCCGGCCGGTCGGTCGGAAGCCCGGCTGGCCCAGGCGCCTGACGACCCTGTGCAAGTGCCGCCAGCAAAGCTGCGGAAAGACCGGTTCCCGCCTGAGGACCTTCCGGCAGGTCATAGGAGGCCAGAACGAGTCCCATTTGTTTGTCAATCGCTTCGGCGGGGTGCGTTGGCTCGCGTGAGGATCCGGGCCTGCCCGGGCGGGCGTCGGCGGGCTCGCAAGTGGCTCGTCCGAAGAGTCGGCGTTCGGGGTGCAGGCCGACCGCGCTGGATTCAGTTCGTTCCCCGGTTGCCCTCCCGGGCCCGCTATCTGTGTTCTGGGCGTCTGCTTGCAGGCGGGCGTAGATGGCCGGCTGACGCACGTGAACCGCTGTGGCATGTCGGCGTTGCCGAGCGGGTCAACGCTCCATGATGTCTGCCGATGCAAAACATCGTGATATGAGTGTGCTGCGATGTCACATGCGGTTCAGGCTTCGGGTGAGCTTGCCGCGCGACCGCTGAGACGCGCCGCGCGGGCAAATCTGTGACGACGGCGGAGGTGACCGCGAACAGGCCTCCGCGCAGGGTCACCAGCGGCGACGACGCGGGGTCGCGGGCTCTGGCCGGGACGACCGCCTGCGCCTGATACACGGCTGCGGGCTGTGGATGCCTGTTGAGCCGGCAGGTGGTTGCCTCTTCGGGGCCAGATTGGCAGGTTCGGTGCCAGCTCCCTGATTCCCTGCGTGCCGGCGGATCTGATGATTTAGCGTGGCGGGAAGTCCGTAACGTCGTCCCAGTCTGGAGACTGACCGCACGTGGGCCGATCATTGCTGGCCGCGATCGTTGCGTCAGCGGCGCTGGCTGCTGGCTGTGCGGGGATCGCGGTGCTGCCGCCAGCGCATCGGGTCAGTGCCGGTAACCGGCCTGACCGCGCGTCCTTGGCAGGCAACCCGGCGGCTGTGCCGCGGTCGCCGTCGCTGTCGCCTTCGCGCAGCATGGCCCGGTTGTCGCCGTTGCAGGCCAGTGCCAGGCAGTTGCCGCCGGGCAGCGCGGGATCGCCGGCGGCGTCGCCGCGCACGCTGCCGCGGGTGCGGCGTGGCCAGGTGTTCGTGGGCGTCGCGGTCAGGGGCGGCATCGTGCCAGGGGTCCGGTCGTTCCGCCGTGCCACCGGCGCCCGGATAGCGATGGTGGAGATCTATGCGCGGTTCGGCGCGCCGTTCCCGCGGCGGGCGTTGCACCGGGTGACCTCTACCGGGGCCCGGCCGCTGATGCAGTGGAACCCGCGGGGCTCACCGCTGGCCAGGATCGCCGCCGGGGGGTACGACACCTACCTGCGCCATTACGCGGTGTCGGTCAAGCGGTTCGGGCGCCGGGTCGTGCTCTCGTTCGGCCACGAGATGAACGGCACCTGGTATTCCTGGGGTGCCGGGCACGTCAGTCCGTCGACGTTCGTGGCCGTCTGGCGGCGCATCCACAACATCTTCACGCTCGCGGGCGTGCACAACGTGACCTGGTCGTGGGACCCCTCCCACGCTGGCGATCTGCCGCGGCCCTGGTGGCCCGGCCGGCGTTACGTCGACAAGATCGGCATCGACGGTTATCAGCGGCCCGGGAACACCTTCGCGCACATCTTCGCGGACCGGCTCGCAAACATCCGGCACTTCACCAGCAAGCCGGTCTACATCGCCGAGACAAGCGTCGCGCCCAGCCGGCATCAGGCCCGGCAGATCATCGGACTGTTCAACGGCGTGCAGCAGTTGCACCTGAGCGGTTTCGTGTGGTTCGACATCAACCGCCTAAGGGCCTGGCGCCTCGAAGGCCGCCGAGCCGCCGTCCGAGCGTTCCGCCGGGCGGTTGCGCAGACGACACGCTAGCGACTGATCCCAGCCGGCTTCAGCCAGCGTAGCCGGGCGCGTTTGACCCCGGTCGGGGATCGGCGCCGGGCCCTAGCTTTGCGCACCGGAGTCAGCAGGCACGTGCCGATGACACCGACGGGCCGTTATCGTGCCCCGATCGAGCCTGCTAGCCAGGCGCATCGTTCACGTACATATCGAGTCCTCTTAGTGTCAAGTGGCTCGGGGGTTTTGTTCGTGGCTGTCCTGGCTGGCTGCGGCGCGCTTGCGGCTGGCCGTAGGCTTGGGCCCGGGCTCGGGAGTGGCTTGTCCGAAGAGCCGGCGTGCGGGGTGTGAGCCGGCCGCGCTGGATTCAGTGTCGTTCCCCGGTTGCCCTCCCGGGCCCGCTGCCTGTGCTCTGGCGTCCGCTAGGAGCCGGGCGTAGATGGTGTTGCTGATCTTGCGCTTCAGGGCGCGGCGGGCTTCGGCGGGTGTCTTGCCTTCGGCGAGTTTGCGCTGGTAGTAAGCGCGGCCGTCGCTGTTCTTGTGAGCGATCTGGGTGACTGCGGCCATGTGGATCGCGTGGTTGAGCCGCCGGTTGCCGCGCATCGAGAGCCGGTAGATCTTCCGGCGGCCGGACGACACCTCGATCGGCGCGGTGCCGTTATAGGACGCGAACCGGTCCGCGGTCCGGAACCTGGTGATGTCGGCGACGTCGCCGATGACCGTGGCCGCGATGACTGCACCGACGCCGAAGATGTCGGTCAGGCTGGTGCCGGAAGCGCGGACGGCGGCAGTGATCTTGGCGCGGGTGTCGCGGAGCTGGGCGTCGATCCGGCGCAGGTCGGCCAGGTGCTCGGCGGCCAGGTCGTGCCAGGCCGCGGCGACCGGATCGCCCGGCTCGTGCGCGTCCAGGATCGTGGTGGCCCGGTTCGCGGTGATGACCTGGGGCACGCCACCCGGGAGTCAGCTCGCACAGCGCGGCGTGCAGCCGGCAGGCGGCCTGGGTGCGCAGCGAGGACAGCTGGCGGTGGCGCCGGGACCAGACCCGCAGCACGGCCGCGTGGTCATCAGCACGGACCTGGGAGCGGACCGGGGACCGCAGCGCCGCGACCGCGACCGAGCGGGCATCATTCGGGTCGTTCTTATTCGAGGTCCCGGTCGACAGCAGCCGGACCTGCGAGCCAAGCTTGGGCTGGACGTCCACGACCTGCTCGCCGGCCGCGACGAGCTGCTGGGCCAGCAGGTGACCCAGGCCGCCGGCGCCCTCGACCGCCCAGGTCCGCTCGGGCCACCCCGCCGCCCATTCCACCAGCTTGCTGGCCTGGGCAGCCGAAGCACGGACCGCGGGTCCACTCCGATCATCACCGCCGCCACTGAACAGCCCTTCTGCTCGCAGATCCCGGTAACCAGGCATGACTGAACCGCGGCGGGCATGTCTGATAACAGATCTCAGGCGGTCCGTCCCTTTTCGAGCCACGCCACGGCGGGACCCGGCAGGCGGCCACTCGTTCTAAAGCCAGGCCGCGAGGAAGCGGCCGGCAGAGCCTTCGGGAGCCAGCCCGCCAGGTCCCTGAACACTACGGGCGAAACACCCGCAGCGCCTGCACCAACACAATCAGAGCCAACTGGTGCGCCGATTAACGGACAGACCAGGCCACCGCCGACTCCGGGAGGCGGGACTCTACGCCTACGCGATAGGCAGCTCCGTCGCACCGACTCCCGCTCGCCGAGCGGCTGGCTCGCCCCGGCGAAGGGTCAAAATCCGGCTCGCCGCGTCCCACACGACCGGGATCCGCTATGGCCTTCTCGCGCGAAACGCGCTCCCCGGACGGCATGATCATTCCGGCTTGCTCCCCTGACCCGGAATGAAGATTAGCCAAGTATTCGAATTTAAGCTCTGAACTGTGGAGCTATGGGGATTCGAACCCCAGACCTCTTGCATGCCATTCCTGAGGGGATCGTCCGGCAGGGTCGGAGCGGATCGCGTTACGCCAGGTCATGTAGGGCCAGCTGTCTGATCTGGTCCGGCCTCCACCGTTGTGGTCCGGGTGTGTTGTCACTTGGCTAGTCACTGGATATGGCGGAGCGGCTGCGGGCGCCTAGGCGAGCCACCGGAGTAGCGTGCGGCCGGTCGGCCGCGCGGGCAGGTGCTCGATCACGGTGGAGTAGGAGTTCTTATGCCCAGCGGCCTGGAGGGTGACGATGACCCCGTCGGCGTGCGGGGTGAGCTGGTAGAAGCGGATCGTGCAGGTGACGGCCCGGTGGGGCGATCCAGGCGCCGGCGCTGCCGAGGTACAGGTGATGGCGCATCAGGGCGCAGTGCAGCTGGGCTGGGCCGGGATGGGCCAGCCAGGCGATCGCGGTCCGCCCGGTGGGCGGCGAGGGACAGGTGGCTGATCGCGACGGAGTAGGAGGTGTGGCTGATTGCTACGGCTGGGGGCAGACGACCGCCCGTTCTGGCACTGCGACCTGCCTGCGGGCCAGGTCAGCGCGATGCGCCGCCTGGCCTGCCGTGGGCAACCAGTGCTCATGGCGCTCCGAGGTCAGTCGCTCAAGCGGGCTATCAGCAGTGCCGACTCAACGGCCAGCGCGAACGGGGGCGTGCCAACGCCCGTGCCCGATCGCCATGCGCGCCACAGGTCGTCTCTGACCGCCTTCGGCAGCGCGGTCCAATGCCGTCGGCAGATGAAGCGGTGCACCGTCTCATGGCACCCCGTCACCGGGCAGCCGTGCAGTTTCCCGTCCGTCCACGGCCCACGGCCTACCATCGTTGGTGCCTAACGCCAGATCGGTCGGCGCACCGGGCACGGCCGACGTATGGTCGTTCATGGATCCTCTTTTTCCGGGGGGATTCGGGTGCCCCGCCAGGGCTGGCTTCACGGGTCGAGCCCGGCGGGGCACCTTGCTGCCATGCTGACGCCTGATGGGGCAGCTAGGTTTACTTTCAGTCACTAGCCGGACAGGCGGTCACTCTCTGCAAACGCCTGGCGGGCGGCTGTACCGTACCCCACCTCGCGCGCAGCGAGCAGGGCATTGCCACGAGAACCGCAGATCCCCGATCGCCTCCGCGCGGCGTTGCGCAGTCCTTACCGGTACGTCCATTGCTGCCCTGTCCCCCGATACTGCGCCCCCGAAATCGGCTCTACCCCGGCTCGCATCCGTGCTCGGTACGGCAGCCCATGCAGATGATCCACCTCATGGCACACCTGTCGAGCCATTCCCCGCTCGAACGTAGTTATCCGTAGCCACCATGGCCCCCACTGTCCGGCGCCGGCCCGTGTAAACGTAGCTGATCCAGGTGCTCTCCCCCGGATACAGCGGAACCGTCCGCCCGGATTCTCGAACAGGAGCCAGACCTCCTTGAACGCGTCTCGGTCATACCGCGCCCGCCACGTCATCGGCTCGTCCCCGCGCCCGGTACACGCCATCCCGGTACGTCAGCTCAGCATGCTCATGATCAACGACAAGCTCTGGTTCAGGTGCCGGCGGGTTGCCCTCACCGGCCGCGTCCTCATGCCGGACCTTGACCGCGCCGACCCCGCTGGCGCTTCGTGCATCTCCATCCATCGCCGCATGAGCGCCCGCCCGGCTCGCAGATGCTGATCGGAAGATTCCGCGAAGCTCCTGCTGGCCACGACGGTGCCGCGCTCGACCTTGCTGACATAGGAGGCGTGTATCCGACCATGCTGGACAGCCTCTTCTGCGAGCAGCCGGCGACTTCTCGCCAATAACTCGGCGATGAACGCGTCAGCGGCCGGGTCGCACTGTGCCTCGCCGGGCTCTAAGTTCACTCGTGGACCGGGCGATTTGCTGTCCGACCACATCATAGGCAGCGTAAGGTTCAATCGCGCCTACGCGACAGGCAGCTCCGTCGCATCGACTCCCCTCGCCGAGCGGCTCGCTCGCCCCGGCGCAGGCCAGAAATCCGGCTCGCGCCAAGCGCGGATCTTCCCTTTGACGACGGCTCAGGGGGGCCTTTTCGCTGCGGTGGAGCGGCTAAGAAGATGGCCCGCATACCGGACTGCGCGCTCGTCTCGGCCCGCGTTGCGGCGAGTTAGGTGGGTCGACTGACCAGCGTGCGCGCGATGTCCGGCGCCGTGCAGCCAGGAACGGAGTTCACGTTCCCAGACCTCGCTCCTGCCCGGTGGTGCCTGGCGTCGGGTATCCGGGGCCTGCCTGTGGTGTGCCGTTCGCCGCGGCCAGCATTCGCGCGTAGTTGACCCTCGCGTTAATGTCGGTAACCTGAGCCTGGCTGGTGACGGGAATGTTAGTGGTGTGCACAAAGCCGGGACCGAATACGGTGACCTGCATTGCCCCCCTGGTGGTGGTCTCTTTGACCAGCAGGAACAGTAGTCCGATGAGGAACAAGAAGAACCCGATTATTGCGCAGACGATCGCCCACACCGGAATGCTCGTAGTTGTCACCGACCCGTCAGTAACGGTCCAGGAGACCTCGCCCAGAGGCCGGGTTCCGCTTGGAGTAAATACCCGAGACCCGGTCACCGAAATGTCGCCGATTGTTACCAGGACAGGCTCGGTCGGAGCTTGAGGCTGGGGATCGCCACCGAGAGACCCGTATGCTCCGCCCGGGTCGGGGCCGTCCGACGGAACGTAGGGCTGTTGAAATGACATGCCTGACTCTGGCATTTCCGGTGAACTACTCATGCCGAAATGGTAGTGGCTTGACCTCGTAGATAGCAATCAGCCTCTACATTTTACGCTAAAGATCTCCAGCGTTTGGAAGTCCGAATTATCGCAGTGAGCGCCCCATAGTGGCTGAAACCCGCGCGCCCCGGCCCTTCGAGTCCGCCAAGTCGCATGATAACGCCGCAATTAATATCAATGTGACATTCTTCCTTACTTTACGGGCGTGAGATGAACCGGCGCGAAAGGTGAGTAGTCAGGTGACTATTGCCAGCTCCTCGGATATTCCACTCCCGGACCCGAAGCCGGGCTGCGCCCGGCCCCGGCGGCTGCTCAGCGCCCTATTGGTTGCTCTGCATCGGCCCGCCGCAGCGTTCAGTGATCTGACAGACCATTGGCCTGAGGTTTCAGATGGTGTTGCGTTCGAACCGTCGCGTCCCCCAGTCGGAAACGACCTGAGTCGCCGGCCTATCCTTGCCGAGCGATGCAATCCTTCGCGGCCCCTGCAGAGCGGGTCTGACCGGGTCTCTCGGCGGTGCTCGCAATTCCGATCGCTGGCATCCAAGCTGCCAGGCACTGAGCTCGGGGCATGCATGTCATGGCACTAGTCCGGCGGTGAAGGCTTCCCGCGGCGATGGGGCGGCAGGTGCGCTGATGGTCATCACCGAGTAGGCGTGCTTGCCGTTCCCGAATGGGGTGAGTCCGGATAGCGTGATCGTCGCCGGGTACCCGGTGAAGGTGCCCGAGGCGCAGTTCGGGTTGCAGTCGTCGACCTCCAGCATGCCGGTGCCGACCGCTTGGGCATTCCCCCAGGCGGACCAGGTGAGGTTCTTCACGTAGCCGGAGCCGTCTCCGGTGGTGACGATCTGGGTCGGCTCCGTTTTCATCCTGCCCGGACCGCCGGAGCCGGTACAGGTGAGAGCCGGTGAAATGCAGACCATGAACTGCGTCAGCGATCCGGCCCGGGATGGTGGTGCGGATGTCGGCGGGGCAGGCGTCGAGGGCTCGGGCTTGGGCGGAACAGACGTGCCGCCCCCGCCCCACTGCACGTAGGTGACGTCGGCTGGCCCGAAGGTAGCCTGGACACCCTTGCCGATGCTGGCCACTATCACCCCCTTGCCTGCGCGCACTGCGGCAAAATGGACTCCGTCGGGAGCCCAGGAAGCATGAAAGTCCAGGCACGTGCCGCACAGCAGGACGGGCTTCGCGCCGCCATGGCCGTTTGCCTCCGAGATGCCCGCCTGGTGGCCGTTGCTGAACAGGGGCAGCGGGCCCGGCGCCCAGGAGAGGGATATCACGCCTCCGAGCACTCGCGTGACGATCGTATGCACCGGGCCTCCCGACGTCCCTACGACGGCGATGCCCCCTGCCGGGATCCCGCCAGGCGAGGCCTGCGGCTTGGTGAGGGTCGTAGCGAAGGCGAGCTGAGTGCCGTCCTGGGACCAGGCCAAGGCGGCCACACTCCCGCTAGCGCTTATCTCGCGGCTCTTGATGACGGCGTGCCTGCCGGTCCCGTCGGCATTGATCACGTCGATTTCCGGGGCCTGGCCATTTCCTGGCAAGTAGATGAAGGCGATCTGCCTGCCGGATGGTGACCAGGCCGGGTCGAGGAAGGCGCCGGTCGGCGTGGTCAGGCCGACGTGGGACCGGCTCCACAGGCCGCTGGCCTGGCGGCCGTTCAGATCGGTGACGTCGAGCCTGCCCTCACCGGTGAACACCAGCTTGGTGCCGTCCGGCGACAGGGCCGGGGTGCCGCAGCAAAGGGCATCCCCGACGGGCAGCAGGCTGGCGCCTGCGCCCTTGGGGCTGATCTCGTGGATCCGCCAGAACGGGTGACTGGCGCCGGCCGCGCTAGTCAGGAAGATGATGTGGCCCGGCCGGATGTGGGCGGCCGCCGCCTTCGTCCGATGCGGACCTGCGGGGTGCCCGCTGGACAGGGGTACCAGCCCGCTGGCCACCGCCGCGCCGCCTGCCACGACCACTGCGGCAGCGCCGATCGCGATGGCCGCCTTGGCCGTGCCCACCCGGGAGATCACGCGGCGCACCGGGGAAAGCCGGTGGACGGTGAGACTGGGGGCCGCCGGCGTCGCGGCCGACGGCCAGAGTGCCGCCAGCAGCAGTGCCGCTTCGCCCAGGTGCGACCGGCCGCGGTCGGCCCAGTCCTGGCCGTAACTGCCCGAAGCGACGGCTCGGAGGCTGGTGACGAAGCTGGCCGCGTCGGCTGGCCGGCTCTCGGGGTCCTTGGCCATCCCAGCTGACACCAGCGGCCGTAGCGGCTCGGGCACTGGTTCGAGCGGAACCGGCTCCATGCTGTGCTTGTAGAGCAGCTGAACGGCTTCTCCGGTGAAGGGCGGGTGGCCGGTCAGGCATTCGTAAAAGGTGGCCGTCGCCGAGTAGACATCGCTCGCCGGGCTTGCCGGCGCGCCCGCGATCTGCTCGGGCGCGGCGTAGAGCAGGGTGCCAGCGGGAATCGGGTGGTCACCCGCGCGAACCGCGATGCCAAAATCGGTCAGCTTGCTGACGCCGTCGCCGTTGATGAGGACGTTCGCTGGCTTGTAGTCGCGGTGCACGACGCCGCGCCGATGCGCAGCAGCGAGACCAAGTAGCGAGCCCTGCAGGACCACCAGAGCGGCCTCCGCCGTGGTGCTGCCCGCACGGGTCAGGATGTCGCTCAGCGTGACGCCGTCGACCAGTTCCATGACGATGGCCGCGCCGGCCGGCGATTCGACATACTCGTAGAGCCGCACGATGTTCGGGTCGTTCAGGGAGCCAAGCACCTCCGCCTCCCCGCGGAACATGTCGGCGAAACCACGGTCGGCCAGCAGGTTGTGACGCAGATATTTGATGGCCACCAGCGTGCCCGTGGCGTCATGCCTGGCCAGCAGCACCTCGCCGAATCCGCCCTCGCCCAGTTGCTTGAGCGCGGTATAGCCTGGAACGCTCCACTCCGCCATGGCGTCTCCCCCTTGCCCCTCCGCATCGGGCTGCGAGACCAGGCGCCGCGCAGTTGCGGGACTGGCGCCCGGTGGTTTACCGGTATGCGTGCGCCGTCAGCAGCTGACGGCCACGTTGGCCGACGCCGCTTTCGGGTCGGGTGCCAGCACCTGCAGGGTGACTAGCTCGGACGCCCGGCCGTGGCCGGTGAGCGGGAGGAGCAAAGTCACCTGCGCGACATGCTGGCCAGAGATAATCGACACCGTCTTCGGCCGGGGCTGGCGTCGGCCTGGCTGAACGAGCCACTGATAGGAAACCGTTCCGGCAGCACCGTTGGTGGTGATCCGTCCGGTCACGTCAACGCCGCAGGCGATTCCCGTCCGCCGGGCGATCGTCACGCTGGTCACCTGGACCGGCGGTGTGTGGTGGATGCGCACGTACAGCACCACCCCGCTGGCCGCCAGCAGGACCACAGTCAGCGCCGGGCCGAGCAGCCGCCGCAGCTTCGGGCGGCGGGCCTGGCCGGGGGGTGGACCGTCCCGCCAGATCTGCTCCGCCTGTCGGCCCGCCTTGTCGCGGGCCTCGGGTGCCGGGACGCCGGGACCGGACCTGACGATCCCGGCTGGCGGCCTCGGCCGATTCGCGTCGGCTGACGGCCCGGCTGGCGGCTTCGCTGGCCTGCCGATCCGCGGTCGGGTCGCTCCTTGCCCGCCCGGGAACGTCCGCGTGGTCTCGCCGCTGCCGGCACCAGCTTCAGGTGCCGGACGGGGCTGTGTTGGATCGGCCACAGGTCCGCCTCCCGGCCCATTGACCCGCATGGTCATCGGGAACCATTGCTCCATCTTGGCAGGTCCACCGTCACATCGGAAGAAACGGCGATCCCGTGCCTTCGCTAGGATTCCCGGCCCGAACATCTCGATGATCCGCGGGCGGCCGCGCTGAACATCCATTAGGTATCGGGCGGCGCGTTCCGCCGACAGTCTGATTACCGCGCCATATCAGAGCCATAGGGCGGCTGGGGACTTGGTTTCAGCAAGCGTCACCGGAGCCATCAGCCTTGCTCCCCCGGGCGCCGGATGATCGGGGATTGTGAGGCAAGTGCCGCGCGGATCGGACGACGGCTCGCCAAGGCGGCGCACATCGTACTCAGCTGCAGAAGCGCGGACCGGCGGGCGCGCGGGTCGTCCTCGTCCAGAAGATCAGCGGCACCAACCGCGGGCAGCACGATTCCGGGACCTCCAGAGATCAGTTCGCGCGGCAGTCCTTCCGGCACTACATGCAGCCTGATCTGGCCGTCGAGGTCGGGGCGCAGGCGGTACTGCGCGACAATGTCCTTGACGTCCGACCCGGCCACGTACAAATCGCACAGGCCGACCCTGGACAGGCCCTCGCCGACGTGCGCGGCGGCCCGATCACCGCCCACTGAGATCCGGTCGTCAGAGCACAGATTCGACAGCAGGCCAGGATGGGCCCACATCCGCTCTGTCCGCCCTCTGGATGCCAGCAATATGCGCCATCGCCCGGGATCATCTGCCGGATCGGGCATCGCGCTGAGCAACTGCAGGGCATGGTGCCGCAACCGCCGGTCCCTCACCATGCAGCCTGGCGGATTTGCAGCGTCAGGTGCCAGGGCCGACGAGAGAATGCAAAGGATCGCCCAGACAGTGCGCGGGCTCGCCGGCCGCCCGGCTCGCGCGGAGCCGCTTCTATCCGCAACCGCGTCGGCCCCGACTAGCCATCCCGCTGACGATCGCCGCGCGGGCAAGGAACCCGCACTGATGAGCTGCCTGACTCGTGCGCTGCTCACACCCAGCTGCTCAGCTGCTTCGCGCACGCTCAGCACGTCGGCATCCATGCTCGCACCCCGGCGATCGATCCGTATCTCTGACGTCAACGCCCAGCGTCCAGAAAATATTGCGGATTAGCAAGGCTTGATGGACAGCCTGTCCCGTAAGCCTTGCGAATTCACAATAGTTTCATGACAGTTGACTGCTGGCACCGCGACTAGTCAGCGGCTCCGGCCAACCCTCTGCGACCAGGCGGGCGGACCCGGGGAGCGGCTTCTTTCCGCCAGGCGGGCTGACAAGTGCTTCGGGCCGCCTCCGGGCGGGTTGGTCCGCACTATGTCACCAGAAGCACGAGGGCGCGTTCCAAGCAGAAGCGCAGAAGCGGTGGCGCCGTTGAGGGCACCTGTCGAACGCTGGCTCTCGTCATGCACGCTGCGGTACTCCGCTGCTGTACGGGGCGTTCAGCTTTCGAATTAAGCCCATGAGCTGGGATTTTGGTAGCCTCGATCATGCGCCCTCTTGCAAACAACGCAAGAGGCGGATGACCTGTCGGCGAGCTCCGCCACTTGAAGCCTCTGAGCTGCCGAAACGTGCTGAGCCACTCTTCCAGGGGGGCGGGAGCGTCTCTCTGCAGGCCACTCGGGCAGCAGGTAAGCGAATTTTCGAATATGTTACCTTGAGCTGGGCGTGGAGCTATGGGGCGAACCCCAGACCTCTTGCATGCCATCAGTCGGCGGCAGTGCGGCCAGCACCGCGACGGCGGCGGCGACCTGGCCCAGGGCCGCCCCGCCTGACGGGTCACCCCCCTCATCCGATGTGGTCCATCACGCGGACGGTCATCACTTCACAGTACGGACGTCTTGCCAGGCAGGTTGGGGCCAGCGCCGGGTGGCGCTCGGCGGGCCCGTGCTGATGCACGGCGCAGCGCGAGCGCGTAGCTGACGGCGGAGAGGGCGAACATCACCCCGCTGACGGTCAGCCAGCGCCACAGGTAGGGATCCGTACCCAGCCCGCTGGCCCGGCGGTAGGTCGCCGCGGACAGCCCGAGGATCAGCGGGAACCAGACCAGAAAGAGCAGCAGCGCGAACCCGGCGGGCACCCGGATGTAGTTGATGACGGGCACCCGCGACCCGCCAGAGGTCACCGGGCCCGGACCGGCCGCGGCGCCCCGGGCCCGCCGGGGAAGCAGCCGGCGGAAGGACAGGTCGGCCAGCGAGTAGAGCGGGAACAGCAGCAGGTCGTGACCGACGATGGCGACGATGAACCAGACGGCGAATCCTCGCCACTGGTCGGCGGCGACTACCGCCCGCACCGCGTAACCAGCGAGCGCGAACGCGGCCAGCAGCGCGAGCAGATGAAGGGGCCGGGCGCCGTAGCAGGCCAGGATCGCGCGGCTCAGGGACCTCGCCGCTGCGCGCAGGGACGTCGCCGCGGCTCTCGGCGAGCGCCGTGAGCGGCCCCGGCTATTCATTGCGCCGCCATGAACGTAATCCTGCCGACCCATTTCGTGTTGTGCACGCCGGGCGCGGCCGGGATGATCGTCCGGGCCGGGTAACCGTGGTCGGGCGGCAGGTCGATGCCGTTGAGGCACAACGCGAGCAGGGACCTGGAGTCGCTTACCTGACCGGCCGACAGGGTGACGCTGCGGAACGAGCCTGCCTGCTGAATCGACTCGACCAGCGCAGCGGATGGCTGGGTGATCCCGACCAGCCGGGCCAGCTCAGCCAGCGGCACGCCGGTCCAGGCGGCCGAATAGGACCACCCCTCGACGCAGGCGAGCGGCAGCACGGCGGTGCGCTGCGGCAGCGCCATGAGTTCGTGCCTGGTCAGCGACACCGTCCTCCGTCCCGTCAGCACAAGCCGGTATGCGGGGCCGGTGTCTGCCGCCGTGATCCTGGCCGCCGCGACCGTGTGATTCACCGGCAGCCTGCCGGGCGTTGCGGCGGACAGCCCGCGCGGCGCGAACAGCGCTGTCCGGCGAGTCCACCCGCCGACTGACTGGCCGATCGCGAGCGCGGCCAAGGTCAGCGACGCTCCGCTGACCGCAACCAGCAACCCCCGGCGCGACACCGTCGGCGGCGCCGGATCGGCGGCCCGCAGCCCTTCTGCGTCGGGGTCCTCGGGCTGGGTCGCGGCCAGCGGCGTGCGCAGCTCGCGCCGCAGGCTACGCGAACGGAGACCGGCCATCATGTGCGGAAACTTCAGGGCTACGTGGACAACCAGTCCGGCGATGAAGACCCACGCTCCGTACAGGTGAGCGGTGTAGAAGGAGAAGGGGAAGACGTAATAATCCTGGATGTTCAGCATCCCGGTGGCGAACTCGAACAGCACCCCCCCGACGATCATGATGAGGCTGAGTCGCTCCAGCGCTTGCGCCGGCGACCGTACCGGCGGCCAGGAAAACAACTTCGGCAGGACCGACCACAGCTTGGCCAGCACGAACGGCAGCAGCGCCAGGCCGAGCGTCACGTGCACGCCCTGGTCCAGCCGGTACAGCCACGCTGGGTGAGTCGGCCAGGAGAACAGGAAGAACTTCAGCAACGGCGCCCCGGGTGTCTCGTCGTTGCCGTGCAGCCGCGGGTTGTAAGCCGCATAGGACAGCAGGCCCGTGATCGCGATAACCGGCAGGCCTGCCAGCAGCACCAGGCCGAGCACGGACGTCAGCCACCGGCCGCGCAGCGGGCTGCGCCAGAACCCGGGCCGGAATGGACCCGGCGGCTGCCGCATCGCTGCGCCGCGGGCCGCTGCGGCGGACCGGCGCACAGCAGCGCCAGCCCGGCCCGCCGTCCTGGCCGCGGCACCCCGGGCGCCGCGGACCGCCGCGACGGCTCTGTGCGCTGGTGTTCCCCTGGTCATATCAGCCACCCGATCATCCGCGGCGGATCACCGGAAGCGCTTCGCCCGTCCGGTAACACTGTCGTAAGGCCCGGGCTCGCGCTCGCCGCCACGCTCCGGAATGGCGAGGCCCTGTGCAGCGTCCCGGCCGTCCAGGTCGGCCAGCATGGGCCTCAGGGTCGCGGCGAAGCGGCTGCGCGGTGCCTGGGCGGCCACGGCACGCGCGGTCGCCGCGTCGTCCACATCGGTACACGTCCGGACATGGCGCACCCGCAAGCCGGCCTTGGTGAGCCGGGCCAGCTGCGCGCGGCCGGTATCGGCCGCCGACATAGGCACTCCCAGTAGCAACTCCGGGTCGGGATGCCGCAGGCCGAGCAGCCAGAAGCCACCGTCAGCAGCTGGGCCGAATACGGCGTCCGCGGTGCCGGCCGTCAGCGGGCGGATCGCCGCTTCTAGCATCCCGGGTGTCACCTGGGGCGTGTCCATGCCGATAAGGACCACGGGGACTGGCAGCCCGGCGTACGCCTGCCCGAACGCGGCGGCCAGCCGCTCATCAAGGCCGCCGCCTCGCTGGGCTACGACATCGAATCCCGGGGGGAGCCACCCTCCGGGCGTCCCCTCGAGCGCGAGCACGTGTCGGACCGCACGGACAAGGGCGGCTGCGGCGAGAGTGTCCGCGAGCGCCGCCGCGGCAAGCCGGGCTGCCTGCAGTGGACTGAAGGGCGGGGTCAGCCTGGTTTTGACGCGTCCGGCCACCGGTTCCTTGGCGATGACGACCACCTGCGCGCGGGTGGCTGGTGGGCCCGCCGGGCCGGCCGCAGCTATCACGACGCGAGCACCCGCCGCATGTCGCGCGCCGTCCGCAACGTTCCCCTCACCGTCCCGGTTACCTTGGACTTGCCTGTCCGCGGGTAGTAGGGAACGTCCCGCTCCTCGATCTGCCAGCCAGCCTCAGCCCCGCGGAGGATCATCTCGAGCGGATATCCGAACCGGCGGTCCGCTAGGCCGAGCGCCAGCAGGCCGTCACGACGGGCGGCCCGCATCGGCCCGAGATCGCGCACCTGCACATCGGCGCGGCGGCGGATCATCGCCGCAAGGGCCTGGTTGCCGACTCGTGCATGCAGCGGCCACGCCCCGCGGCCGACGGGCCTCCTGCGGCCCAGTACCAGATCGGCCAAGCCGTTCTGCACCGGACAGGCAACCATAGGCAGATCGGCGGGGTCAAGCGACGAGTCCGCATCCATGATGCAGACGACCTGACTGGTGGCAGCGAGCAGGCCAGCATGGCAGGCTGCCCCGAAACCGCGCTGCGGCGCGTCCACGACGAGGGCCCCGTGCCGCCGCGCGACCTGCGCGGAATCGTCGCTCGAGCCATTGTCGGCGACGATCGGGCGGAATCCCGGCGGCATCCGGCCAAGCACCCAGGGCAGGGCGGCGGCCTCGTCGAGGCAGGGCAGCACCACGTCAATCGGCATGGCCCTGACGCTATCGGCGGCCGGCCACGATCAACTCTTACGATGCGCTTACGGGTAGCCGCACGCCTGCCTGAGCATGCTTGGCTGCGGTTATGCGGATACTGATCACCGGCGCGGCCGGGTTCATCGGCTCGCACATCGCCGATGCGGCACTGGCTTGCGGGCACGAGGTCCGCGGGCTCGATTCGATGGCGCCGGCGGTGCACGACGGCGTGCCGGGGTACTGGCCCGATGGGGCGGAACTCATCACCGCCGACATCCGGGATCCAGCGGCGATCGGCCGGGCCTTGCGCGGCGTGGAGGTGGTCTGCCACCAGGCCGCGATGGTCGGCCTCGGAGTGGATCTCGGCGACCTGCCCGCCTATACCGATGTGAACGTCACCGGCACTGCCGTGCTGTTCGAGCAGATGGGCCGCGAGCAGGTATCCCGCCTGGTGCTGGCCTCCTCGATGGTCGTGTACGGCGAGGGCGGCTACTCGTGCGCGGCGCACGGTCAGGTCCGGCCGGCCGCGCGCGAGCGAGCCGACCTGCGGCAAGGCAGGTTCGAGGCCCGCTGCCCGTGCTGCGGGGCCGGCCTGCGCACCGTCGAGGTACCGGAATCCGCGCCGCTGGACCCGCGTAACGCCTACGCGGTCAGCAAGGTTGCGCAGGAACAGCTCGCGGCGGTCTGGGCAGACCTCACCGGCGGCAGCGCCGTGGCACTGCGCTATCACAATGTCTACGGCCCGAGGATGCCGCGAGACACGCCCTACGCGGGCGTGGCGGCCATCTTCCGCTCGGCGCTCGAAACGGGGCAGGCACCCCGAGTGTTCGAGGACGGTGCCCAGCGGCGAGACTTCGTGCACGTGACGGACGTCGCGGCGGCAAACCTGGCCGCGCTGCAGGCAGGTCAGCCAGGCCGGCTGAACGCATACAACGTCGCCAGCGGCGAGCCGCACACGATCTGGGAGATGGCTAGCGCGCTGGCGGGCGCCTTCGGCGGCCCGCTGCCCCGCGTCACCGGCGAATACCGGATCGGCGACGTCCGCCACGTGGTGGCCTCGCCCGAGCTGGCCCGGCGCGAGCTGGGTTTCCGGGCCGCGACCCGGTTCTCGGCCGGGATGGCGCAGTTCGCGCGGGCACCGCTGAGGGAGCCAGCCCAGGCCGCTGCGCCGCGACGCCCTCTGCCCTAGCCCGGGCCCCGGTGCTCGCCGCCGGGCCCGGCCGCAGGAAGCGGCTGATCGAGCGGCCAGGACGAACGCTCGTACGAACCGCTAGGGCGGCGAGGCTGGCCATCGGCCACGGTCTGGGCGGGCGCGAGCGGCAGCCGGATCACGAACTGGCAGCCTGGTCCGGTGTTGCGCACGGCGATCTGCCCGGCATGGGCTTCCACGATGCCCCGGGCGATGCTCAGGCCGAGGCCAGCGCCCTCGCCGGGCCCCGGCGTGCGGGCGGTCTCACCGCGGAATGCCACATCGAAGATCCGCGGCAGCTGGTCCGCGGGAATTCCGCCGCACGAGTCCGACACGCTGACCATGGCCATCCCCGACTCGCAGTCGCCCACAACTTCGACCGAGTGGTCAGACGGCGTGTGCCGGATGGCGTTGATCACCAGATTGCGCAGCGCCCGCCCGACCTCGGCGGTGTCCACCCATACGGGCAGGCCGCCGGCCGCTGAGCCTCGCAACAGCACGCCCTTGGCCCGGGCCAAGGGCTCGGCACTGGCCAGGGCCTCGCCGATCAGGTCATCGAGGCCGACGCGGCAGCGTGACAGCCGCAGCGCGCCCGCGTGGATGCGCGACAGCTCGAAGAGGTCATCGATCATGAGGGTGAGCCGGTCTGTCTCGCCGCGGATCTGGCTGTGATACCGGCGCACGGTCTGCTGGTCGGTCACGACTTGGTCCTCCAGCGCCTCGGCCATCGCCCGCAGGCCTGCCAGCGGGGTGCGCAGATCGTGGCTGACCCAGGCCACGAGCTCGCGGCGACTGGCCTCCAGCGCCCGCTCGCGGTCACGGGCCTCGGCCAGTTTGTTCTGCGCGCTTTCCAGCTCCCGCGACAACCCCTGCAGCTCGGCCGGGAGCACCTGACCCGGGGGCCGGTACCGGCGCCCGCTTCCTACCTCCTGGACCGCGGCAAGCAGCAGGCGGCTGGCCGTCGACACGCGCCGGCCGACCGTCACCGACACGCCGAAGCCGGCGATCCCGGCGATCAGGACCACCGCCAGCACGACGTCGAGATCGCCCGCTGAGATCGAACATCTTCATCGCGACGACCACAACGCCGGCCAGCGTGGCCACAACGGTGACCGCCGCGATAACCGCCATCAGCGTGGCGACCGAGCGGGCCGCCAGCACGCGCACCGCGACGACCCCGGTGGCCATGACGGCTAGCGCTATCAGGGCGACGGTGTAGCTGACCGTCCACCAGTCAGCCGGCGTCATTGGCCATCCACCGGCTGATACCGGTAGCCAACTCCCCATACCGTGACGAATCCGCGTCGGCAACGTCGGGTCCGGCTCGATCTTCTCCCGCAGCCTGCGTACATGGACCGTAACCGTGGAGGTATCCCGAATGACCAGTTCCAGACTTGCTCGAGCAACTGCTCGCGGCTGAACGCCTGCCGCGGGTGGCTGAGCAGAAATACCAGCAGGTCGTATTCGCGCGAGGTCAGCGCCAGTAGCGTGATGCCGAGCCGCGCCTCGTGCGCGCCAAGGTCGATTCCGAGATCGCCGTCACTGATCGTGCCGTGCGCTGGCCGGCCGGCGAGCCCGCTACCGCGGGCCCGGCGCAGCACCGACCGGATGCGAAGTGCCAGTTCGCGCGGGCTGAACGGCTTAGTGACATAGTCATCGGCCCCGGTCTCAAAGCCGACGACCCGGTCGGTCTCCTCTCCGAGCGCGGTCAGCATCACGACCGGGATGGGCCAGTGCTCCCGCAGCCGCCGGCATACCTCCAAACCGCCGAAACCCGGCAGCATCAGGTCCAGCACCACGAGATCGGGCGGATGCAGCTCAACCAGGCGCAATGCCGCGACGCCGTCGGGCACGCATTCGACCTCATGACCGTCCCGGATCAAGTAGCGCCGCACGACGTCGGCAACCGTCGGGTCATCATCGACAACCATGATCCGGCCCGGCGGGTCGGGTTCCTCAGCATCCGGCGGCTCCGCTGCGACATCGGCGCGGCCGCGCTTTCGCAGCTCACAGCACCACCGTAGTCACCTCACCGCCGAAAAAACGACACGCGTCCATCCGTCACAGCTT
>CAWFKU010000001.1:0-596107 GCA_963816485.1 uncultured Actinomycetota bacterium | reverse complement strand
GGCCTGGCCAGCCTGGTCATGTGGATGGCAGCGATCACCCCGCTGCAGGTCCTGCTCCCGGAGCAGATCCAGAACATCGACCCGCGCGGCAAGATCCTCGACCTCGGCCTCGTGTCGGCTTTCGGCGCCGTCTCGTCGCTGCTGGCCACGCCGATCGCGGGCGCGTTCTCGGACCGGACCACACACGCCTACAGCGTGGGTCACCTGAGCGGCCGGCGGCACCGGTGGACGCTGGCCATGGCGCTGCTCAGCGCCGTCAGCTTGGCGCTCATCGCGTGGCAGGCCAGCGTGATCGGCATCGCCGTCCTGTGGGTGCTGTTCAGCGCCTTCCAGAACGGCGAGTACGCGAGCCTGAGCGCCGCCGTGCCTGACCACGTCCCGGTCAACCAGCGCGCCACGGTGGCCGGCTGGGTCGGCATGCCGCAGGCCCTCGGGCTGGTGGTGGGCACGGCCCTGGTGGTCTATGTCTTCACCGGCCTGATCGGCGGCTACCTCGTGCTGGCCATCCCACTGGTCCTGCTGACCCTGCCGTTCGTGCTGACGACGCCCGATCATCCGCTTGAGCCCGAGCACCGGCAGCCCCTGTCGGTGCGCACGCTGGTCGCCTCGTACTGGCTGAGCCCGCGGCGCCATCCCGATTTCGCCTGGGCCTGGATCACCAGGTTCCTGGCCTCGCTCGCGATCGGGATGGGAACGCTCTACCTGCTGTACTTCCTGCGCGATCAGGTGCACTACGCCCACCCGGCGCAGGGCCTGTTCATCCTGATCGCGATCTACACCGGATTCGTGATCATCACGGCCATCGTCGGCGGCGCCATCTCGGACCGGATCGGCAAGCGCAAGATGATCGTCACGCTCTCCGGCGCGCTGATGGGCGTGGCGGCGCTGCTGCTGACGTTCGTGGAGACCTGGCCCGCCGCGATGGGCGCCGCCGTCCTGTTCGGCACCGGGTTCGGTGCCTACCTCGCCGTCGACCAGGCGCTCATCACCCAGGTCCTGCCCGAGGCCAAGGACCGGGCCAAGGATCTCGGGATCATCAACATCGCCATCGTCGGTCCCGCCGCCCTGGCCGGGGCGCTCTCGGCAGTGCTGGTCGACCTGGGCGGCTACCCTGCTTTGTTCGCCGCCACCGCGGTCGTGGCCGCCTTCGGGTCGGTGCTGGTCTGGAAGATCAAGAGCGTCCCGTAAGGCAACGGAGGACTGATGTCCGAGCAGGCGACCGGCACGACGCCGACCCTGCCGCATGCGCTGGCGGAGCCGACCGTCCCGGTGCGCAAGCGCTGGATCGCCCAGCTCGGGCTGGCCTGCATGGGGCTGTGGATGGCCTCGCTGACGCCGCTGCAGATCCTGCTGCCCAAGCAGGTGCAGCAGATCGCGCCGCACGACAGGTTCCTGGTTATCGGCCTGGTCCACGCGCTCGGAGCGGTCGCGGCGATCGTCGCTACCCCGCTGGTCGGCGCATTGTCCGACCGGACCACCAACAGCCGGGCGCTAGGCAGGCTCCGCGGCCGTCGGCACCGGTGGACGCTCGGGATGGCCGTACTGGCCGCGATCAGCCTGGCGCTGATCTCGCAGCAGGCGACGGTCCTGGGCGTCCTCGGCCTGTGGGCTCTGTTCAGCGTGTTCAACAACGGCCAGTACGCCAGCCTCAGCGCCTCGATCCCTGATCATGTGCCGGTCGGGCAGCGCGCGACGGTGGCCGGCTGGGTCGGGATGCCGCAGGCGCTCGGCCTGGTCATCGGCGTCGAGCTGGTCGCCAAGGTCTTCACCGGCTTCACCGCCGGCTATCTGTTCCTGGCCGTCTGCATGCTCCTGTTCGTCCTCCCGTTCGTGTTCTCGACCAGCGACCCGCCTCTGCCGCCCGATCAGCGGGAGCCGTTTTCGGCCCGGCAGCTCCTCGAGGCCTTCCGGGTCGACCTGCGGGCCTACCCTGACTTCGGCTGGGCCTGGATCACCAGGTTCCTGGCCTCGCTGTCGATCTCGATGGGCACGCTGTACCTTTTCTTCTTCCTGCGCGACAAGCTGCACTACACCAGCCAGGCGGCGACAGCGCACCTGACGACGCTGATCCTGATCTACACTCTCTGCGTCGTGGTCACCGCGATCACCGGCGGGAGAGTGTCGGACCGGCTGGGCAAGCGCAAGCTGATCGTCACCGTTTCCGGCTCGCTGATGGGGGCTGCCGCCCTGCTGCTTACCTTCATCGAGACGTGGCCGTCCGTGGTCGTCGCCGCGTTCTTGTTCGGGACCGGATTCGGCGCGTACCTGGCGGTTGACCAGGCGCTGATCACCCAGGTCCTGCCCAGCGCGGAGAACCGCGGCAAGGACCTCGGCCTGATCAACATCGCGATCGCCGGGCCGGCCGCCGTCGGCGGCCTGCTCGCCGCCCTCCTCGTCAGCCTCGGCGGCTACCCGACGCTGTACGCGAGCACGGCCATCGCCGCCGCCATCGGGGCCACCCTGGTCTGGCGGATCAAGACCGTCCCCTAGCCCCCCGAGTCCCGCCTCCCGCCGCGCTGGCCGCCGCTGGCCGCCGCTGGCCGCCGCGCCCCGCCCAGCAGCGCCCCGGCCAGCAACAGTGATGGGCCACCGCCGTTGATACAGCAACACCGCTGGGCCACCGCTGTTGCTGGGGAGGCGGGCGCCGGCGGGTCGCTGGCGGCCGGGGCGGGGTGCGGCTGGGGTGGAGAGCTGCTAGGCGGGCGCGGTGCGGGCTAGCTGGGGGCGGGGCGGACGGGGCCGCGGCCGAGGCGGGCGATCTGGCGGCTCTGGGCGACCAGGTTGCCGGCGCAGTCCCAGACTTCGGCCTCCTCGTCGAACCAGCCGCCGCTGACGTGGCGGCACCTGGCCGCCACCCGGAGCGGTCCGGGCGCGGGAACCATCCGCATGTACATCGTCAGCTCGACAGTCGGCGCCCAGCCGGTCGCGCCGAGGCCGAACACCACCGGCGGCAGCCCGTCCACCGCCAGGGCCAGCAGCAGCGCGTCCGGCTCCCGCTCCTCGCGGAGCCCGAAGTAGCCGCGCATCTCGGGCAGGCCGCTCGGCTCGTCGCGAACCCAGCCGACCACCGCGGGGTCGAACAGCATCCGGATCTGGGCGGCATATCCGGCCGTCCCGTCCGGTGCGACGGTGCCCCGCCACGGCCCGAGCTCGACGCACTCGTCGATGCCGGGCAGCACGGGCGGCGCGTCGGTCCAGGTCAGCTCGCCGCTCTCGGCCCCGTCCGCGCGCTGGCGGGCGGTCTCCTGACCGGCGGCCCCCCGGCCCGCGGCGGCGTCGGCAGGGCCGTGCCCGTTCCCGGTGGCCAGCGCCGCCACGGGCAGGCTGACCGGGACCGTGCCCGTCGTTACCGTCGTCTCCAGCACGGCCTCGCCGTCCTGCATCAGGGTGGCCCGCGCCGTCGCCGCGGTCCGCCCGGTCTTCAGCCAGGTCACCTGAATCTGCGCCGGGGCGAGCTTGGCCACCCGCAGGAAGTGCGCGCTCGTCGCAACCGGGTGCGGCAGCGGCGAGCCGTCGAGCACGGCCCGGAGCACGGTGGCGATCAGCACGCCGCCGTTGACCGCGGGCGGGGTCTGCCCGCCGGGTGCGACGAGCGCGAACCGCTGGTCCGGGCGCGCCTCGTAGACGCCGTCGCTGATCCGGCGCACGGCCGTCGCTTCATCAAAGATCGTCATGCTCGGAACTCCATGGGCGGGCGGGGGTAGGGGGCAGCGGTCAGGCCCATAGCTCGCCTTCCAGCCGGGCCTCGGCCTCGGCCAGCGTTCCGCTGTAGGCGCCGGTGGACAGGTACTTCCAGCCGCCGTCGGCGACCAGCACGACGATATCGGCCCGCTCGCCGGCGTCCTGGGCCCGCCGGGCCAGCGCCAGCCCGGCGTGGACCGTGCACCCGGCCGAGATCCCGGCGAAGATGCCCTCGCAGGAAACCAGCTCCCGGGTCCGGCGCAGCGCGTCGGCCGCCGACACCGAGAAACGGGAGGTCAGCACCGTGTCGTCGTAAAGCTCGGGGACGAACCCCTCGTCCATGTTCCGCAGTCCGTAGACCAGCTCGCCGTACCGCGGCTCGGCGGCCACGATCTGCACGGCCGGCACGTGCTCGCGCAGGTAGCGCCCGGTTCCCATCAGCGTCCCGGTCGTCCCGAGGCCCGCCACGAAGTGCGTGATCTCCGGCAGGTCGGCCAGGATCTCAGGGCCCGTGGTCTCGTAGTGAGCACGCGCGTTGGCCTCGTTCCCGTACTGGTACAGCATCACCCAGCTGGGATTCTCGGCCGCCATCTGCTTGGCGACCCGCACCGCCTCGTTGGACCCGCCTGCCGCTGGCGAGTAGACGATGGACGCCCCGTACATCTGCAGCAGCTGGGTCCGCTCGGCCGAGGTGTTCTCCGGCATCACGCAGACCAGCTTGTAGCCGCGCAGGCTGGCGATCATCGCCAGCGAGATCCCGGTGTTGCCGGACGTCGGCTCCAGGATCGTGCACCCGGGGCGCAGCAGGCCGTCCTTCTCGGCGGCCAGCACCATCCACAGCGCGGCCCGGTCCTTCACGGACCCGGTCGGGTTCCTGTCCTCCAGCTTGGCCCACAGCCTCGCGTCCGGACCTGGCGACAGGTTCGGCAGGCCCACGAGCGGGGTCCCGCCTATCGAGTCGAGCAGCGAGTCATAGCGCATCAGGATGCCTGCCCTGTCCGGCGCCTGCTGTCAGCCGCCGCGGGAAACGGCTCAGCGCATCCCGCCGGCCACAGCGGGAAGCACGGTGACCGTGTCGCCGTCCTTGACCGGAGCCGACAGGCCGCCAAGGAACCGCACGTCCTCATCGTTGAGGTAGACGTTGACGAACCGGCGCAGGCCAGCGTCGTCAACTAGCCGGTCACGCAGCCCCGCGTGCCGTGCGTCCAAGTCGGCGATCAGCGCGTCGAGCGTGTCGCCTGAGCCCTCAACCGACTTCGCGCCGCCGGTGAACGTGCGCAGGATCGTCGGGATGCGGACCTCGATGGCCATCTGTAACTCTCCAGGTGTAGCGGGCGCTCGCCGATGAACAACTCACCTCAGGTCTCGATCATTCCACCCCGCCGCCGGCGAGCTGAACCTGCTCCTCGGTGACTACCCCGTCGACGATCGCGAACGAGCGGACCTCGGTCTCGTCGGGCAGTCTGGTGGAGACGAGCAGGTAATGCGCGGACGGCTCCATCGCGTAAGAAATGTCAGTTCTGGATGGATACGCCTCAGTCGCCGTGTGCGAATGATAGATCACGACCGGCTCCTCGTCCCGGTCGTCCATCTCCCGCCAGACCCGCAGCTGCTCCATCGAGTCGAACCGGTAAAAGGTCGGCGAGCGCTCCGCGTTGGTCATCGCGACGAACCGCTCGGGCCGGTCGCTGCCAGCCGGGCCGGCGATCACGCCGCAGGCCTCATCGGGGTGGTCGGCCCTGGCATGGGCGATCACCTGATCGATCAGGACACGCGAAATGGTGAGCATGGACGGTGATGGTAACCGCTTGCTACGACAGGGCCGCGACCAGACTCTCCTGCAGGAAGGCGAGCCACTGGTAGACCTGGATGTAGGCGTGCCGGGGGTCATCGGGACCGACGTCCTCGTTGAGGCCGTCGAAGTCGTCGGTCACGCCGAGCCGGACGCCGAGCGCCAGCCGGACGTCGTTCAGGGACCGCAGCCACGCCTCGGCCTGTTCGGAACTCAGCTTGACCTTGCCGCCGCCGGCGGGCAGGGTCTGCAGGAGCATCTGCGCCGACTCCACCTTGGCCGAGCGCAGCCCCGACTCGGTGAACCGGCGGAACTCCTGGGCCGCTTCCGGGTCGTCCCGGTAGCCATCGGGCAGCAGCCGCGCCAGCACCGGGTCGTCCGGCACCTCGGTCGAATCACTGATTCCGACCATCGCGGCCAGCTCGTCCGGGTCCGGCGCCGGGATGTCGGCCACGACAAGCTCGACGACCTGCCCGACGAGATCCCTGATGATGGCAGCCTCCGGCTTGGCGAAGCGGGCGGTAACCCCGTCCGAGGTCGGGCGGAATCCCGCCATCAAGTCCTCCGGCTGCGCTAGATCCTCATGGTCGCTTGGCTCGGGCGGCTCCTGGCCCGGGCTCACGTATCGTGGCTGACCGTGGCCCACAGGCCATAGCCGTGCAGCGTCTCGGCGTTGCGCTCCATCGCTTCCCTGGCCCCGGCGGCCACCACAGCCTTGCCCTTGTGGTGCACGTCGAGCATCAGCTTCTCCGCTTTCGGCTTGGGATACCCGAATACCCGCTGAAATACGTAAGTCACGTAGTCCATCAGGTTCACCGGATCATTCCAGACGATGGTGATCCACGGACGATCGACGATCGCCTCCTCGTCCGTCTCCGCCCTGGTGACTTCCACAGGTGCGACGCTCACTGCATGCCACCTCCTTCCTCCTAGTGTTCCACTGCCCCGCATCGCGGCAGAACCACGTCCTGTTCGTAGGCTTCCACCGTGAGCTATGACGGCACGGGCCTGCTGACCGACCACTACGAGCTCACGATGATCTGCGCCGCGCTCCGGAGCGGCGCCGCGCACCGCGGCGCCGTCTTCGAGATGTTCGCCAGGCAGCTGCCCGGCGGCCGCCGGTACGGAGTGGTGGCCGGCACGGGGCGGTTCCTGGACGCGCTGGCCAGGTTCAGGTTCTCCCCGGACGAGATCGGTTACCTGCGCGGCGCGGGGATCGTCAACGAGCAGTCGGCCAGCTTCCTGGCCTCGTACCGGTTCGGCGGCCGCATCTGGGGTTACGCCGAGGGTGACTGCTACTTCCCCGGATCGCCGATCCTGGTCGTCGACGCCACCTTCGCGGAGGCGGTCGTACTCGAGACGCTGGCGCTGTCGATCTTCAATCATGACTGCGCGGTCGCGTCGGCGGCGTCCAGGATGGTGACCGCCGCCGGAGACCGGCCGCTGATCGAGATGGGCTCCCGGCGCACGCACGAGCGCGCGGCCGTGGCTGCCGCCCGGGCCGCGTACCTGGCCGGGTTCGCGACGACGTCAAACCTGCGGGCCGGGCTGGACTACGGCGTGCCGACGGCCGGCACCAGCGCCCATGCCTTCACGATGGTGCACGACGATGAGCGGGACGCGTTCAGGGTGCAGGTGGAGTCACTGGGGGCCGACACCTCATTGCTCGTCGATACCTACGATGTCGCGCGGGCGGTGCGGACCGCGGTGGAGGTGGCCGGCCCTGGCCTGGGAGCGGTCCGGATCGACAGCGGCGACTTCGCCGAGGTCGCCCGCGCGGTCCGGGCTCAGCTCGACTCGCTCGGGGCCGCGGGCACCAGGATCGTGGTCACCGGCGACCTGGACGAGCATTCCATCGCCGGGCTCGCCTCAGCTCCGGTCGACGGCTATGGCGTCGGCACTGCGCTGGTCACTGGCTCGGGCGTGCCGACTGCCGCGCTGGTCTACAAGCTCGTCGCACGGGCGGACGGAACCGGCGAGGTCCGGCCCGTGGCCAAGCAGTCGGTCGGCAAGCCGACCATCGGCGGCCGCAAGTGGGCGGTGCGCACCCGCAGCGAGGCGGGCACGGCCGTCGCCGAGGTGATCGCCACGACTCCTCCGGCCGAGTACGGCGGTGAGCCGGGCGGTGAGCCGGGCGGGCGCCGGGTCCTGCTGCGCGAGCTGGTGCGCGACGGCGAGATCGTCGGGGACGAGCCCCTCTCGGCGGCCAGGGACCGGCACCGGCAGGCTCTCGCCGAGCTGCCGCACGAGGCGCTGCGGCTGTCCCCTGGCGAGCCCGCGATCCCGACCGTCATCCCCTCGGCCGCGACCCCCGACGGTTCAGGCCCTGGGCGTCTCGGCGCCGGCAGCGGGAGCGAGAACGGGCGAGCCGGGCGGTAGCCTTTCTGCCATGCATTCAAGCGCACGTCATGTCGCTCAGGCCCTTCGCGCGCTGGACGCCGCGGGAGAGGTCAGGGAGCTGCCCGAGCCCGCGCCGACGGCGGCCGCGGCCGCCGCGCAGCTGGGCTGCGAAGTCGGGGCGATTGCCAACAGCCTGATCTTCAACGCCGACGGCGCCCCGCTGCTGATCCTGACCAGCGGCGCCCATCGCGTCGACACGGCCCTGATCGCCGAGCGGCATCAGTTCGGCTCGGTCCGCCGGGCCGACCCGGAGTTCGTCCGGACGGCCACGGGCCAGGTCATCGGCGGCGTCGCGCCGGTCGGGCATCCCGCGCCGATCCGGACCCTGGTCGATGTCTGGCTCGACAAGTACGACGTGATCTGGGCGGCCGGCGGTCACCAGAACACCGTGTTCCCCACCTCGTACGCCGAGCTGCTCAGGCTGACCTCGGGCGAGCCAGCGGACGTATCGGGCTAGCGCCAGGCGTCGGGCCGGCTGGCTAACCCTGGCCTTCGGGCAGCGACTCGAAGATCTCCTTGCACTCCGGGCACACCGGAAAGCGCTTCGGGTCGCGGCTCGGCACCCAGACCTTGCCGCACAGAGCCACCATCGGCGTCCCGTTCACCGCACTGTCCATGATCTTGTCCTTCAGGACGTAGTGCGCGAACCGCTCATGGTCACCATCGCCGGTGGACAGGTCAGGTCTGGTGTCAGATTCGACCTGGGTGCCGCCGGCCGGTACAACGTCAGTCACGGTCACTAGCTTACGCAGGTTCAGTTCAGCACCGGGTCGTCCGGGTAAGTCGACAGCAGCGCCATCTCGCCGCCCTGCCGCCGCAGGATCGACGGGTAGAGCCGGTCGGGCTCGTCGGCGAAAGCGTCCTCGGGTATCCCGTCGAGCACCAGCCAGGCACCGACGTCGATCTCGGCCTCCAGCTGGCCCGCGCCCCACCCGGCATAGCCGGCGAACACCCGCAGCGACGCGATGCCGTCGGCCAGCAGCTCCGGCGGCGCGCCCAGGTCGACCAGGCCGATCCTGGACATCAGCTTGGACCCGGACAGCGACCGCCACCCGATCGGCTCGTTCTCGCCGCGCGGAAGCGCCAGCGCGAGCGCGCTGTCGGGCGAGACCGGACCACCCTGGAACAGCACCGACGGACCTGTCACCAGCTCGGTCCACGGCTCGAGCACCTGCTGGACGGGAATCTCACTCGGCCGGTTCAGGACGACGCCGAGCGTTCCCTCCTCCGGATCGTCCTCGACGATCAGGACGATGGTGCGCCGGAAGTTGACGTCACCGAGCATCGGGGTCGCCGCGAGCAGCTGTCCCGTGCGGGATTCCTCGTCCATGTACCTATGATGCTCCACCTGGCCGCCCTGGCGCCCGGCCGGGCTGGACCTGGCGGGCTCGCCGCACCGGATCGCGCTCAGAACAGCATGCTGGACAGCCTCGCCCGCGCCTTGGTGACTCTCGGGTCGCGCGGGGGCAGGACCTCGAAGAGGTTCAGCAAGTGCAGCCGGACCCGGTTCTTGTCCTCGCCGGCCGCACGCGGGAACAGGCCGAGCAGCCGGTCGAAGCTCTCCTGCATCTGCCCGCTGGCCAGCTCCAGGTCGGCCGCCCGGATCTGGGCCTCGACGTCGTCGGGGTTCTCCTGCGCCGCTCGCTGCACCTTGGCCCGGTCGTAGGAGTTGACCCGCCGGATCAGGTCGACCTGCGCCAGCCATGCCTTCGCGACCGGATGATCGGGCGTGTCCGCGAGCACCTGCTGGAGCGCGTCGGCGGCGGCGTCGAGGTCACCGGAGTCCATCGCTTCCTGCGCGGTCTCGAACCTCGGGTCCCCGAGCATCTCGGCGGCGCTGGCCGGGCCACCAGGACCGCCTCCAGGCCCGCCGGGCCCGGCAGGACCGCCAGGACCGCCAGGCCCACCGGGACCGCCCGGCAGCGGGCCGGCGCGCAGGCTGAGGAACGCCCGGGCCCTGATCCGCGGCTTCGCCGCCTGCGACCGCATCGCCGCGCACCCTGGCCGGCATCCCGAGCTGGTCGGCCACCTGCAGGATCTGGGCGATCCACTGGCGCACCTGCGCCTCCGGCAGCGCGCCGAGGAAGCCGTCGACCAGCTGCCCGCCGATCACGGCCACCACCATCGGGATCGACTGCACCTGGAGCGCCGCGCTCAGCTGCGGGTTGGCATCCACGTCGACCTTGGCCAGCAGCCAATCGCCCGCCGCCTCGTTGGCCAGCCGTTCCAGAATGGGGCCGAGCTGCTTGCACGGCTCGCACCATTCGGCCCACAGGTCCACGATCACCGGCGCGGCCTGGGACCGGCCGATCACGTCGGTGTTGAAGGTCGCGTCGGTCACCTCGAAGACATAAGGCGACGCTCCGCCTTCCGGCGCCTGCGACGCCTGCTCCCGGCGCTTCGCGGCCGCCTGCCGGGCGGCCAGGTCGACGGCGCCGGACATCGAAAAGTCACGCGGTTGTTGCATGACTCCATCCTGCCGCATGCCGGTCAGCGGTTACGCACTCAGCGCCGTGCCCCCGGGCTCAGAACGCGGGCGCTTCGGAGTATCCGCCCCATTCCTCCCGGAGCGCGCCGCAGATCTCGCCCAGCGTCGCCTCGGCCATGGCCGCATCGATCATCGGCGCGATCATGTTGCCGCCCGACCTGGCCGCCGCCAGCATCGCGGCGAGCGCGCCGTCCACGGCGTCCTGGTCGCGCGCCGTCCGGCGCCGGGCCAGGTCGCGTACCTGCTCCCGCTCGACCTCGTGGCTGACGCGCAGGATCTCGACCGGCTTCTCGACCGTCTCGGTGTGGCAGTTGACCCCGACGACCTTCTTCTCGCCCTTTTCCAGCTGGCGCTGGTAGACGAATGACGCCTCGGCGATCTCGGCCATGAACCAGCCTTCCTCGATCCCGCGCAGGATCCCGCCGGTCATCGTCTCGTCCGGGCTCATGGCCCGGATCTTCGCGAAGATCGCCTCGGCCTCGGCCTCCAGCCGGTCGGTCAGCGCCTCCACGTACCACGAGCCGCCGAGCGGGTCGGCCACGTTGACGACCCCGGTCTCGTCCATGATGACCTGCTGCGTGCGGAGGGCGATCTCGGCCGCCTTCTCGCTCGGCAGCGCGAGCACCTCGTCGAGCGCGTTGGTGTGCAGCGAGTTCGTCCCGCCGAGCACCGCGGCCAGCGCCTCGACCGCCGTTCTGACCACGTTGTTATCCGGCTGCTGGGCTGTCAGCGAGACGCCGGCGGTCTGGGTGTGGAAGCGCAGCCACTGCGCTCGCTCGGTCGTGGCGCCGTAGACATCGCGCATCCAGCGGGCCCAGATCCGCCGCGCGGCGCGGAACTTGGCGATCTCCTCGAAGAAGTCGATGTGCGCGTCGAAGAAGAACGACAGGCCGGGCGCGAACACGTCGATATCCAGGCCGCGGGACAGCCCGAGCTCCGCGTAGCCGAACCCGTCAGCCAGGGTGAACGCCAGTTCCTGCGCCGCCGTCGACCCGGCCTCCCTGATGTGGTAGCCCGACACCGACAGCGGCTTGTAGTCGGGGATCTCGCTGGCGCAGTACTCCATCAGGTCGCCGATCAGCCGCAGGTGCGGCTGCGGCGGGAACAGCCACTCTTTCTGGGCGATGTACTCCTTGAAGATGTCCGTCTGCAGCGTGCCGTTCAGTTTCCCCAGGTCAGCGCCCTGCCGTCGGGCCGCGGCCAGGTACATGCAGAAGACAGGAACGGCCGGCCCGCTGATCGTCATCGAGGTCGTGGTGTCGGCCAGCGGGATGCCGGCGAAGAGCACGTCCATGTCGGCGGCGGAGTCGATGGCCACGCCGCAGTGACCGACCTCCCCGAGCGAGCGCGGGTCATCGGAGTCCCGGCCCATCAGCGTCGGCATGTCGAACGCGACTGACAGGCCGCCGCCGCCGGCCTGGAGCAGCATCTTGTACCGCTCGTTCGTCTGCACGGCGTTGCCGAAGCCGGAGAACTGCCTGATCGTCCAGGTCCGGCCGCGGTAGCCCGCCGGGTACAGGCCCCTGGTGAACGGGAACTCGCCTGGCCAGCCGATCCGCTCGAAGTCCGGGACGACCGCGCCGCGCGGCGGCCCGTAGACCGGGTCGACGGCGACGCCGGACAGGGTGCTGAAATCGGCATCCCGCAGCCTGGAGTCGTCATACCGGCGCTGCCAGCGAGCCCGGCCGTAGTCACCGTGATCGCCCGCGGACTGAGCATCCATAGTCATCCTCCGGCGGCTGATGGAGCCGGCGGCCGAGATAGTAGGACGTCCTACTAAACCGCCTGGCTCAGTCTATGCCGCGGCGCAAGCCACGGAAAAGCCGGAGCGATTCCAACCATCCGCCGGCCTGCGCCGTCTCAAGAACGATGCGGGTGCGCAGGTGAGACGTTCGCGTGCGCGCGCAAACGACCAGCCCAGGCCGAATGTGTGGTACAACAAATGCGAAATCTCGCTAGCGATGCCGGCTGCCTGGCAGTAGCCGGCGACGTTGTCACCCTGCAGGCATCATGGGCAATGCCGCCAGCTACTGCGGCAAGGCAAGGGAGCTCCGTGGCCAGGCTCCGGACCGCTGACCGCGAGGCCGCCGAGGAACTCTTCAACGCGTGCTATCCACGGCTCGCGGGCTGGGTCAGGCGCCTGGTCGATGACGATGAGACGGCGCACGAGATCGCGGCCGAGGCGTTCACCCGGCTGCTGTCACGCTGGTCGAGCCTGGATAATCCGCAGAGCTACCTGTACATGATCGCCACGAATCTGGTCAGGGACCACTGGCGCAAGACAAGCCGGGAGCGCCGTGCGATCAGGACGATTACGGCCACGGTCCCCAGGGAGCCCAGCTGGCAGCCGGCCCAGGACGTCGACGTCCGCGCCCTGATCGAGAGCCTGCCGCCCAGATTGCGGAGCGCCTTCCTGCTGCACTACTACGCGGGCTTCGGCGTCAAGGAGGTCGCCATGCTGCTCGGCCGGCCGGAAGGGACCGTGAAAGCTGACCTGCATCACGCCAGGAACAGGCTCAAGGCCGCGGTGGGTGAGGCACAGTGACTGATCCCCGTGACCCCATCGAGGCATGGCTGAGCTCGGACGTCGAGTTGCTGCCCCCGCGGCCCGGAACCTATCAGCGAGTCCGCCGCACGGCCCGCAGGCGCAAGGCGGTCCGGACCATGAGCGCCGCCGCCGGCGCCGCCGTGATCGTGGCCGCGGCCGCGGTCCTGCCGCAGGTCGCGGGAAACCTGCTGCCCGGTACCACCACCGGACCGGATCGCGCGGCGACCGGAACGAGCACCCAGCGGAACTCCGGCCAGCCGACCAGCAAGCCCGCGGCCAGGCCGTCGCCGACAACCCGCGCCTTGCCGAACGGAGGGCAGCCGATCGCCAGCGCTGGCTCAGGTCCGGCGGCCGCCGGCTTCCGGCCCACGTCTGTGACCTTCGTCGGCTCGCACACCGGCGCGGTCGTCGGCCAGGCCGGAACCTCGTGCGGCGGCCCCTGCACCGCCGTGGCCGGCACGCACGACTACGGATCGACGTGGGACGCGATCGGCGCGCCGCCGGCCGGTCCCCCGCACGGCTCAGCCGGCGTCAGCCAGATCAGGTTCCTCGACCTGCGCAACGGATGGGCCTACGGGCCGGCGCTGTACGCCACGCATGACGGCGGGCATCGCTGGACCGCGGTCACCGGCCTGCCGGGCCGCGTGATCGACCTCGCGACGGTCGGCCACCGGGCGTTCGCCGTCGTCGGGACCGGCTGCGGCGGCACGAACTACTGGGAGAACTGCTCCAGCTTCTCGCTGTTCTCGGCCGTCGCCAGCAGCGACAGCTGGCGCCCGGTCGCCGGTGCCGCTACCACCAGCCAGGTCGTCCCCGGCGGCCTGCAGCTCACCGGGAAGTACGGATACCTGGTCACCGACGGGCTGCTCTACGCCGGCCCGGTCAGCGGCGGGGCCTGGCATCCGGTTTCGACCTCATCGCCGACCGCGCCGCCGTGCCTGACCGCGCAGTCGGGACCCGGCCCCTGGCTGATCGCGCCCGGCGACGCCGCGCTCTATCTCCTCTGCACTATCTCCCGGCCGAACGCCAGCCCGAGCACGGCCCTGTCCTTGTACGTCTCCGGCGACCAGGGCCGCAGCTGGCAGGCGCAGGGCGCCGTAGCCGTCACGGGCACCGCGACATCGCTGGCCCTGTCCCCGGCCGGGAAGCTCGTGCTGGCGACCACGGCGGGCCTGTACTACTCCCCCGACGGCCATACCTGGCGGGCGGCGCGGCTTGACGTTCCCGCCCCTGGCAGCGGCGGCTTCGGCTTCGTCGGCATGACGACGAGCAGCAACGGCGTCGCCGTCCCGTCCGGCCCGGGTTCGCGCGAGCTCTACATCACTACTGACGGCGGCCAGAACTGGCGGCACGCACCTATCCGGTGAAGTCACCGGCCGATACCCGCAGGCCCCGCAGCAGGCTGAACAGGTCGTCGAGCTGGTCGTCGTCGTAGTCGCTGAGCCCGAATCCTGACGTCATCAGCACCTCGGTCGCCTGGCTGACGACCTCGCGCCCCGCCGGGGTGATCTCGGCCAGCGTGCCCCGCCGGTCCTGGGGGTTCGGCCTGCGCCGGACCAGCTCGGCTCGCTCGAGCCGGTTGATGGTATTGGTGACGCTGGTGGGATGAACCATCAGCCGCTCGCCGATCAGCCTCAGCGGCAGCGCCCCGGCCCGGCTGAAGCTGAGCAGGACCAGCGCCTCGTACCTGGCGAAGGTCAGGCCGAACGGGCGCAGCAGGGCGTCGAGCTCGCCGAGCAGGATCTGGTGCGCGCGCATGATCGAGGTGACCGCGGCCATCGCCCGCGGCTCGCCGAACCGGCGGGCCCAGATCGCCGCCGCGCGCTCGATCGGATCGAACGGCAGATCCAGCGGCTCGCGCACAGCGACACCGTACCGGCGGCCGGGCGGGCTACGGTAAATACACCTGCGCCCCGCCGATCACGTCTTGGACACACATGATTACGGCAAGTTATATTCCCTGCTTGGGGAGTACGTGACCGAGACGTGATCGAGGGGGCGTTATGGAGTCCGGTCACGCCGCGACAGCCATTGCCCCGGTGCTGTCGGCGGGCGTCGGCGTCAGGTACGAGAGTCGCTGGGCCCTGCGGATGGCCAGCTTCCGACTCGACCAGTCCGACCTCGGCAGCGCCGCCCTCGGGATCGTGACGCCTCGATCGGCCGCCGCTTCCGCCATGATCGGCCTGCTGTCCGGCCGGATCGCGCCAGGCTACGGCAACCTCCGGGTCCTTGGCTACGACATGAACCGCGCGGCCGGCCGGACCGCGGTCAGCCGCCAGGCCGGCACGGCCAGCCGGGCGGGCCGGCCGATGCCCGCCTCGCGGATCAGGAGCCTGGTCGAGCGGGCCGCCAGACACTCCGGCCAGCCTGGTTCCGACCGCCACCTGCTGGTGGCCGCGATACTCGACCGGCTCGCGCTGATGCCGTGGGCAGAGGTCCCGATCGGCTCGGCGCCCGAGCTGATCGCGCGCAAGGCCCGGCTGGCCGTCGCCTGCGTGCACCAGCCCAAGCTGCTGCTGATCGACGGGCTGCTCGACCACCTGCAGCCGCTGGACCGCACCGTGCTAGCCGACGTCATCAGGGACCTGGAGCGCGACACCGCGGTCATCGCGCTCGGCGGCGACGCCGACACCCTCGGGCTCATCTGCGATCAGGTCGTGACGCTCAATGACGGCATCCTGATCGGGAGCCGTCCTTCGTCGCTGCCACCCGCCTGGTCCCCTGCCACCCAGCCGCTGCACGCGTAATCTGCGGCCTGCCCGGGGCAGCCTGGGCAGACCGCCTACGGTGACGGAGCCAGGGCGGCCGCCACAACCTCGGCGTCGTCGGTGGTGATGACCAGCCGGTTATAGGGCTGACGGGTCAGGTCGATGACGATGGCGGTCCGGCGAGCGTGGCAGACGGCGAAGGTGACGAAGTCGCGGTCACGGACCGTGCCGACCATCAACAGCCCGGGATACCGGTTCCCGGCATCCGCAGCCCGTGAATCTCGTCCATTCCGTCCGCTACTGCGCGGGCTCGGTCGGCGGAGGAACTCCGCGACGCGATGTCCGCGTTGTCTGATGAGCGTAGTCTGCAGCTCGTCGGAGTTCGGAAGGCGAGGATCGCTGCGGTGCGAACCAGGGTCACGAAGAAGGCATGGTTCGGGCCGAAACGACTCGGCTGGGGCCTCGCGCCGCGGTCCTGAGCCGTACCCGCCTTACCACCGGCCGCGATGGACCAGGTCATCCAGGGTCCGGCGCTTGATCACCCGGGACGAGCCGCCCGCGTCGGCCGCTGGATCCGGATGCCCGATCGCAACCGCCCCGATCGGCAGGTAGGTATCAGGAACGCCGTACAGGTCCCGGAACTGCCCGATCAGCGCCGGCGGTATCCCGAAGAACAGCGCGCCCAGGCCCTCGTCCACCGCGGCGAGCAGCATAAGCAGCGCCGTGAAGCCCGTGTCGATGTCCCAGTAAGGGACCGGCCAGTGCGCCTCGTCCCGGTCGGTCCAGCCCTTATCCTGCCTGGCATACCTGTCCAGGTAGATGTCCTTGCAGGACAGCGGCACGATGACCAGCGGCGCCCTGGTCACCGGGTCGAACGCGGGCCCGGCGTTATCCTCGCTGCCGTGATAGTCGGACACCAGCTCCCAGAACGGCCCTAGCTGGTCAGGCTGGTCCAGGACGAGCAGCGCATAGCCCTGGCTGAACCCCGCCGACGGCGCCCGGTTCGCCGCCGTCAGTACCCGGTCCGTGACGCCCGGGCCAAGCGGCTCGCTCGTGAACGCCCGCACCATCCGCCGCTTTCTGATGACCTCGTCGAATTGCACCAAGTCAGAGTACGGTCCCGTTACCGTAGGCTGCTGCCCATGGACTGGAGCCTGTACCAGTGCGGGCGGTCTGGGCACATCACCTACGCGCCCGACGAGCCGCATCTGCGCGAGCACCTGCACGGCACGACGGCCTCGGCGGAGCTCTGGCAGTGCCTGCGCTGCGGCCTGTACGTCACCGGCGAGCCGCAGGCTAGCGGACCAGTCGACGGCGCGCCCGCCGTCAAGCGCGGCAAGCAGATCAGGGGCGACCTGATCCTGAAGCTGTTCGCCATCGAGCGGGGGCTGCGGGTCATCATCTTCGGGGCGGCCGCCCTCGGCATCTGGCGGTTCGCGGGGTCGCGCTTCTCGCTCACCCAGGCGATCAACCGGGACATCCCGATCGTGCGGACGCTCTTCAGGCAGCTGGGCTTCAACCTGAACCACGCGCTGCTGGACAAGGTTCAGAGCCTGCTGCACATCAGCGCGTCGAACCTCCGCCTGCTCGCGCTGGGTATCACGGCCCTGGCCGTTGTCTCCGCGATCGAAGCCTTCGCGCTCTGGCAGGCCAAGCGCTGGGGCGAGTACTTCGCGATGATCGTGACGTCGCTCGGCCTGCCCTTCGAGATCTACGAGCTGACCAAGGCCGTCACCGCGACGAAGATCACGCTCTTCGTCCTGAACATCCTCCTCGTCGTCTACCTGGTCTACAGCAGGCGGCTGTTCGGCGCCCGCGGCGGGAAGCACGCTTATGAGGCCAGGCTGCGCGCCGCCTCGATCTTCGACGAGGCGGAGAAGGCCGTCGCGGCGATGGAGGCCGCTGCGCACGCTGCGGAACATGCCGTCACCGGCTCGTCTGCGTCCGGGGGCCCGCCACCGGGCGCTGCCGGGCCAGCGGAGACAAGCGGGCAGGCCGCGTCGGCCGGCCCGGCGACCGCGGGCGCCACGGTTCCGCTCGTGAGCGGTGCCGGAGCGGGCCCCCAGCCGACCACGACGCCCAGGAACCAGGCGCCAGGGAGCCCCTAGCGCCCGCCCGCCGGGAGGCACGGGGTCGCCGGGAGGCGCAGGGCCCGGGGGCCGGACAATGGGTCGGGTGAGCACGAACTCGCCGCTGCCCGCCCTGAACGCCGACCTCCAGCGCAGCCTGCTGCACGATCTGCTCGACGACGCCTCGCTGTTCCCCCCTGGCAATCTCCCGATGCCCAGGGCCGTCGCCGGCCACGTGGGCCACGAGAGCGCCTGGTTCAGCGAGCTGACCGGACCATTCGTCTGCCCGGAAACCAGGCTGACCGAGCTCGGCCGGGCGCTCACCACCGCCAGCGTCCCGTGGATCGACCTGTCGGTGGTCGTCACCGGCGGCGCGGCGGCGGTGCCGGCGGCGATCGATGCCGTGGCCGCAGACCCGCGGCTGCGGCTCCGGGCCGTGGAGGTGCCGGCCGCGAAGGGCGACGAACCTGCCCAGGCGATCACCGACGTCGCCGCCGCACTCGACCAGGTGCCGCTCGCGGGAGCGACGGGCTTCATCGAGTTCCCGCTCGCGGCGATCGCCGATCCGGCCAGCGCCGGGCCGCTGCTCGAGCTCGCCGACCAGCGCGGGTACCGGCCTAAGCTGCGCACCGGCGGCGTGACCAAAGAGGCGTTTCCCGGCGAGCAGCTCCTGGCCGGATGCCTGGTGGCGGTCGCCGGCCGCCGGATACCGTTCAAGTGCACGGCGGGGCTGCACCATGCGGTGCGGCACACCGAGGAGGCCACCGGGTTCGAGCAGCACGGCTTCCTCAACGTGCTGCTCGCGGTGGGCGCGGCGGCCGCCGACGCCAGCGTCGGCGAGATCACGGCAATCCTGGCCCAGCGCGACCCGGGCTGGATCGCCGCCGCGGTGCGGGCTCTCGACCCGGAGGCCGCAGCCGAGATCCGCTGGCTCTTCACCTCGTTCGGCACCTGCAGCACCGATGAGCCCGTCGCGGATCTCATCAGGCTCGGGTTGCTGAGTCAGCCCTGAGAATTTGTTGAACCTGAAAGGCTTGAATCATGGCACTGGCGCGTCCCAGCGACTGGCTCGGTATCCCGGCGGATCACCCGTTCGGCCTGCAGACCCTGCCGTACGGATCGTTCAGCGATGCGCGCCACCCGTCCCACCGGCGGGTCGGCGTAGCCGTCGGCGACCGTGTGCTTGACCTGACCGCCGCGGCCAGCCGGCTGCTGCCGGGCCGGATCGCGGAGTTCGCCGGCGGCACCCTGGATCATTTCCTGGCCGCGGGCGACATGGCCTGGGCGCAGGTCAGGGCCGCCCTCACCGACTGGCTGTCGCAGGATCAGTACCGAACCGCGATCGAGGACCTGCTCGTCCCGGCCGGCGGCGTGACCATGCACCTGCCGTTCGCCGTGGCCGACTACGTCGACTTCTATGCCTCCGAGCAGCACGCGACCAACGTCGGACGGATCTTCCGGCCGGACGGCGAGCCGCTCACACCCAACTGGCGCCACCTGCCGATCGGCTACCACGGCCGATCGGGCACGATCGTGGTCTCGGGAACGCCCATCCGGCGCCCGTGCGGCCAGACGAAGCCGGCCAGCGCGCCCGCCCCGCTTTACGGCCCCTGCCGCAGGCTGGACTTCGAGGCGGAACTGGGCTTCGTGGTGGGGGTCGAGAGCGTACTCGGCGAGCGGGTGACGGCCGGGCGGTTCGCCGAGCACGTGTTCGGCGCGTGCCTGGTCAACGACTGGTCGGCGCGGGACATCCAGGGATGGGAATCCCAGCCGCTCGGGCCGTTTCTCGGAAAATCCTTTGGCACCACGATCTCCCCGTGGATAGTGCCGCTGGCGGCGCTTGAGCACGCACGGGTCAGGCCGCCGTCCCTGAATACCGAGCTGGCCAGTTACCTGGCCGAATCGGGCGACTGGGGACTCGACATCGACTTCGAGGTGCGCATCAACGGGCACGTGGTGTCCCGGCCGCCGTACTCGACCATGTACTGGAGCCCGGCCCAGATGCTGGCCCACCTGACCGTCAATGGCGCCTCATTGCGGACCGGCGACCTGTTCGCCTCCGGGACGGTCAGCGGGCCCGAGCCAGACCAGTACGGCTCGCTGATCGAGCTTGGCTGGGCCGGCCGGAAGCCACTCGCCCTTCCCGACGGCAGCAGCAGAGGCTGGCTTGAGGACGGTGACGAGGTCGTGATCACCGCCTCGGCCGTCGGCCCGGACGGCAGCCGGGTCGGTTTCGGTGACGCGCACGGCCAGATCGTCCCGCCGCTGCCGCCCGCTGGCTGAACCGGACCATCCCGCGACACCACACGTCATCGCCCTTTCCGCGACTACCATGACGACATCGCCGATTCGCGGGGAGATAGCACCATGTCAGGGCAGCGGGAGCAGTGGGACGGGCTGGACCAGCCCGACCAGCCTGACCCGCTCGACTCGACCCTCATCATGGCGCGGCTGTTCGGGCGCTCCGTTCCGGATCACGCCAACGGTCAGGGCAACGGGTCAGGGACGGAGAACGGGCCCGGGAACGGGACCGGCACGGGGACCGCGACCGGCACGGGGAACGGGACGCCGACCGGCACGGGGAACGCGACCGGCACGGGGAACGCGACCGGCACGGGGAACGGGAACAGCGCGACGGTGAGCACCACGCCGGGCAGCGGGTCGGGGGGCGCGGCCGGGCCGGCCGGGTACCTGGCGCCCGATACGACGACCGGACGACATCGCACTGCCGGGATCATTCCTGCGTGGCCGCATGAACCCGGTCCGGGGCCGGTCCAGCCGCAGGCAGCTTTCGCGCCGCCGCGCGACAGCCTGACCGCGACGCACGAGCAGAACGCGGCGTCCGAGCCGGCCGAGCGGACCGTCACGCCCGATCCACCCGAGCGGGCCGCCCCCAAATCGGCCGGGCTGACCGCCGCTCCCGAGCCACCCGAGCGGGCTGCCGCCCTCAAGCCAGCCGGGCTGACCGCCGCCCCCGATCCATCCGGGCTGACCGCCGCCCCCAAGCCAGCCGCTATCCCGGAGCACGCGGTCGCACGCGGGCAGGCCGTCGAGCCGGATCGAGCCGCCCGCCCCGGGCAGATTCGCCCCGGGCTTTTGCGGGGGCAGCCGCGCGTGGATGTGCCAGCACCAGCCACCAGCACCAGCCGTCGAAGTCGCCGCGAGGCCCGAGGAAGCCCAGCCCGAGCCCGAAGCTGAGCCGGTCCCAGCGGCGCGGCCCGAGCAGCCCGAGCAGGCCGCTTCTGAGCCCGGGCCAGCGCAGCGGTCCGAGGCCGCCGCGCCCGCCGCTACCGACCCCGCTTCCGCGCCTATCGTGGTCGGCCGGGCCGCGCCGCGGCCGGATCCTGGCTCATGGGGCGATCTCAGGCAGCGTCTGGACCGATTGCCGTACGGCCATCCGTCCTCGCCCTATCACGTCGACGGCGAGCGGAAACCTCCACCGCCGCGGCTGATACACCTGGAGCTAGCGCCGCCGGTGCGCGAGACAGGACCCAGGCCAAGCCCGCCCGAGTTGCCAGACGTCGGCCAGCCTGAAGCAGGCCATTCAGAACTCCGTGACGCCGGACTTCCCGAGCCGAACCCGTCCGCGCCTCCGCATGTCGACCAGCCCGAGGCAAGCCAGCCCGAGGCAAGCCAGCCCGAGCCAAGCCAGCCCGAGCCAAGCCAGCCCGAGCCAAGCCAGCCCGAGGCAAGCCAGCCTGAGTTCCCTGAGGTCGGCCAATCGGAGGCAGCTCCAGACGACCCGCCAGCGAGCGCTAGGCAGGACCCGCGCGCGTTCCAGGCGGCATCGCTGGCGGACGATCCTGTGCCCGCCGACCACCATCGCGGCGGCCAGTCCCCCGGGTCCGTCGCCAGTTCCGCCGCGACCGGGCCTCAGAACGCTCCCGGCCCGCCGCAGCCCGGTCGTCCGCCCGAGCAGGACCACCACGAACACTCCGCTGCGCCCGTCGCCGATCCAGCGGCAGCTCAGGATCTCCGCCCGCAGCCCGTGGCACCCGTCCCCGGCGGCGCACCTGAGCAGTATCGCCCGCAAAACGCCGCCGCCACGTCCGCCTTCGATCCCGCCGGTCAAGACCCTCCCGAACCCCCAGTCGGGCCCGGCCCGGACCCCGCCGTCAGCCACAACCGGAACGAACCCCCAGTCGGGCCCAGCCCCGAGCCCGCCGTCAGTGAGGACCGGAACGTCCACTCGTCCGCGGCGTCGATCGGCAGCGAGCGGCCGGCTCCCGGCCCGCCGCCAGCCGAGACGGCCGGCTGGCACGAGACCACCGTCTCCCGCGGTCCCGGCCAACCAGAATCCGCGCCGCCTGCCAGCCCCCGGCCGGCCCGCGGTCCGGCCCCCGCCGGGCCGCACCTGACGGCCGACGGCTCCTGGACATGGGGTCCGGCCAGTCTCACGCCTGACCAGGTGCGGGTAGCCGAGGACGCCTATGACAGGTTCCGCGCCGCCGAGGGACGCAGTCTGTTCGGCAGCTACACCAGCAGTGGTCTCACGACTACGCTGCGCCGGATCGAGGGCCGGCTCGCGCACGGCCAGCTGGCACCTGACACCGAGCAGCATGCGCTGCTGTCGGTTGACATCTTCCGCGCGAGGTTCGCCGACCTGCTCAGGCGGCATCCGGACCGCAGGCCTGAGCTAGTCGCCCGCCGGATACCTGGCGCGATCTCATATGCCTTCGTCTTCGAGGCCGAGCACTACGCCGACGGCATCCGGCTGGTTCAGGAGGCTCTTGAAGTCCAGGGCTTTCAGCTCCAGGCGCGCAAGAACAGCTGGAGCAGCCTGGTGAACAGGTGCGTGTTCACCGTCTGGCGCGACCCTCTCAACGACCTGCCCTTCGAGGTGCAATTCCACACCCCGGCCAGTGTCGAGGCTCGGCAGCTCGCCCGGACCTCAGCCGCCCTCATCCGTGACCCGCGGATCCCGCCGACCGAGGCCGCGAATCTTCAGTCTGATCTGGCCTCGACCTGGGCAGCGCTGCCATCCCCGCCGGGGAATGCGGCCATCGGTGACTACCGGCGCGACGGCAGCCGGGCGGCGGAACGCTGACACGGACAGCGGTCACGGGCCGCGTCGCCGGCGCCATTGTCTCAGTCCGGACCGTCGGCCTGGCCGGTTACGGCCTCATCGAAATACTCCCTGATCAGCTGCCTCTGTCGCTCGCTGACGAGCTGGAAGTGCTGGTCAAGGGCGTCCTCGCCGATCGCTTCCGCCGTGAGGTACAGATCCTTGATCTGATCCATCTTGGCGGCCGTCGGCGACCACATGCTCGCCCGGGCGGCCTGCGACATCGGCTTGCCCGGGCCGGAACCGGGCGGCGGGGAAGATAGCGAGGAATGCTCCGGAGGCGGTGACTCGGATGAAGACGGAGCGGTCAGCGGGGCCGATGCGTGCGTCAGCTCATCCGCGGCGGGCGGCGTGAGGTCGTTGGCCGGCTCAAACGGACCGCGCATTCGCGGGCCTCGCGAGGTCGGCGCCAGAGGCTCCTCGCGCACGGCAGCCTTTCCGGGGGCCGCCGGCCGGCGCGGCCCGGCCGACGGCTCCGGCCCCGCCGCAGCCTGACCGGCAGCCTGAACGGGCGGCCCGGATGGCGCAGCGGCGGCCGGACTCGGTGCTGCGGCAGGACGCGCGGCCGCGGTCGGGCGCGCTGCCGGGCTCGGACGGCCGGCCGGCCGGTCCGGACCGGCAGGTGGCAGGTCGTGCAGGATCACTGGCATCGGCGCAGTGTCGTCATCAGGCCTGACCACGCCGTATCCGTCTGCATCTCCGACGAACGGAGCCGGTGCCTGCTCAGCTGACTGCTCGCGCGCGGCCGGCGGGATCATGCCGGTCGGGCTGGCCGGTGTCACTTTGACCGCCGGGTCGACCGGGCCTGGGGAGGCGGCCTGGTCCGGCGAAGCTGCATCGCCTGGCGTAACTGCCGGGCCTGGCGAAGCGGCCGGGGCCGGCGAAGCTGCCGGGGTCGACGTCACCGCAGGCTGGGCCGCCGTGACTGGCGGGCTGGCCGGCCCGGGCGGCGCTTCGGGGCCTGACGACGCCACAGGAACCGGCGTCGCCGCCGCGGCGGCGGGCGGCGGGCTATCTGACCGCTCGGCTGGACCGGGCGATCCAGCCGGCCGAGCCGCTGGCCCCGGCGGGCCGGCGGCTGACGGCCCGGGCGGCAGTGCGGCGGGCAGCGCTGCCGGTCGCACGCTGGTCTTCCGCGCTGGATCGGCCGACCGCCCGGTTTCGCCGGCTCCGCGAGCCGGACCGGCACCTCTGTCACCTGGCCGGGGCCTGGCTCGCGGGTCATCGCGCTCGCCGGGGTACCTGGGCTCTTGCCAGCCCGAGCTGGCAGCAGGATATGCGCCGGCCTGGTCTGGGTACCGGTGCGGATCTGCATCAAACCCGCCATCGGGACCGTAAGCCGACGGCGGCGCTCCGCGGGCCCCGTATCCCGGCGGCTGACTCGAGCGCCAGGGCGCATCGCCGCGACCTGCGAATTCGCCGGGGCGCTGGCTGTACCCGTCATACTGCGCGGGACCTGGTTCTCGCCACCCGGCGGCCGCCTGGCCTCGCGGGCCAGCCTGCCGGGGCGATCCAGGCCCGCCGGGCGGCACCGACCCTGGTCCTGGCCATACCTGACCGGTAAGAGTCCGCTCGTCGCGGCGGACCTGCCCGTCGCGCGAACGGTAGCCGCCGTCGCCAGGAAAATGCCCCGAGGACCGGCCGTCCGCGTCGTGCCGGTCGGCGACCGGCGGCCCGGGCCGCCTGCGCTCGTGGGGACCGTAACTGCCCGGCGGCCCGTACCCGGCGCCCGGACCATAGCCAGCGGGCGGCCTTTGCCTGGCTCCCGAACGGTAATCACCAGACGGGCCAAACTGCCGACGTAGTTCGCGCCCGTCACGGGGCGACGGTCCACCGGAGCGCCCGAAGTCGGCCGCGGTGCCGTACTGTCCGGGCGAATCTGTCCCGTCTCGCGACCCGGAACCAGCGCGGGGCCCGTAGCTTCCAGGGGGCCCGGAGCCGTCACGACCGCCTCGGCCCCGGCCGTAACTGGCCGGCGGACCTCCGCCAGCCGGGCCGTAACCGTCCGGGCCGTAACCGTCCGGACCGAAAGCGGGCGGCGGGCCGAACCCGGGGGGCCGGCCATAGCCTTCAGGCGGCCCATAGCCCGGCGCATGGCCGTTGCCATCGCGCCGCGGGCCGCCAGGAGCCGGGCCGGCGCCGTCAGGCGGTCCGTAGCCGGCGCCGTCAGGCGGTCCGTAGGCCGGGCCATAGCCGGGCCTACGGCCAGAGCCGTCAGGAGGCCCATATCGGGGCCCGGCGCCGTAGCCGGGGCCAGGCCCATGGCCGGGGCTGGGCCCACGGCCAGAGCCAGGCCCATGGCCAGCATCAGGCCCACGGCCGGAGCCGTAGCCGGGGCCAGGGCCATAGCCGTCAGCGGGCCTGTAACCCGGGCCAGGGCCGTAGCCAGCCCGCGGCGGAAGGCCGTCAGCAGACCCGAAGCCCGGGCCGGGGCCGTAGCCAGCCGGTGGCGGGAAGCCGTCGCGGGCCGGGTAGCTGCCGGGCGGGCCGTATTCAGGCTGAACCAGCGGTCCGGCTTCGGGCTGAGGGCCGTAGCCAATGGGCGGGCCATAGCCATTGCCTGGGCCATGTCCCTGGCGCCGGGGGTGGCCGCCATTCGCCGGGCCGTCCCCGACATAGCCGTCGCGCGTCCGGTAGCCATCGGGCGGCGGATAGCCGTCCGGGCGACCGTAACCGTCAGCCGGGCCGTAGCCGTCAGCCGGGCCGTAGCCGTCAGCCGGGCCATAGCCGTCAGCCGGGCCATAGCCGTCAGCCGGGCCATAGCCGTCAGCCGGGCCATAGCCCGGCCGCCGCCGTAACCTGCGGCCCGGCCGTAGCCATCGCCAGCCGTCGGATGACCCCGGCCAGCCGCATAGCCCTCGCCGGGCCCGTAGCCCTCGGCGGGCCCGTAGCCCTGGCTGGGGCCGTGACCCTGGCCAGGGCCGTAGCCGTCGCCGGGCCCGTAGCCCGCGGGCTGGATATAACCCGGTGCGGCAGGTTCTGGCGGGTACCAGTGCTGCTGACCCGGCAGATACTCGCTGCCCGGGCCGTTCGGGTGCGGCGGCCGACCGCCTGGCGGCCAGGACTGGGCTCCGGCGCCGTTGTCTGCGAGCGCGTGGCCGTCGGCCTGCGGATAACCGCCTGGCCGCGGACCGGCTGCCGGTGCACCGGCCGGCTCGGCACCGGCGGCTCGGCCGTCAGGATCGACGGCGGCGCCCCGGTGGCGGTCAGCCCTTGCCTGTCCGCGCGAGTCGTAGCCGTCGGCGGGGACGGGCCGGTCTGGCTGCGGCGGCACAGGATGAAGGTGCGCCGGCTGCACAGGCTGCGGCAGGAGCGGCTGGCCCTCAAACGCCTGGGCCCCGAACGGCTGGGCCTCGAACGGCTGTGCCTCGAAGACCTGTGCCTCGAACGGCTGGGGCGGCACGGGCTGGTGCCAGACCTGCTCAGGAGGCTGTCCCTGGTGCCAGATCTGACCAGGAGGCTCGGCGTCATGCCAGACCTGGCGCGGCAGCGCACCATCGAGCTGCGCACCATCAAGCGGCGCACGATCGAGCGGCGCGCCTCCGAGCGGCGCGGCACCGGCAGGCTCGACGCGAACCGGCTCGACGCGAACCGGCTCGACGCGGACCGGCTCGACGCGCAGTGGTTCGACACGCACCGGCTCGGCCCGCTGCGGACCTGGCTTGCTGTCGCGGTGCGAGATCACTGGCGTGACCGGACGCCCGATGCGGAACGGGCTCAGCCATTGCTCGGCCTCGACGTCACCCGAGTCGCCGGCCAGGTCGTAACCGAACTCATCGAAATCCGCGTCCTGACCGCCATCGCCGATCGCGCGGTCGTCCCCAGGCTCGCCCGGTCCTGGCCTCCGCCGGCCTTTGCGCCCCCCGGCCATAGCTAGACGTACCACCTGGGCGCAAGACAGGCCGCGTGTCGCGAGAAGACTGCCTGCACCGACAAGACCACTACCTCCGCTACCGCCGGCTCGTGAAGTAAATCGCAGGACCGCGTTGGGTCACTGGTGAGTTCACGGGCCACGAGCACCGCCCCGTCGCCTGCCACAGGTCGGGCCGACCTGGCCGAATCACTACAGGCTAGCCGATCAGCCGACTTAACCTCCTAACGATTTCACGCACGCGGGTCCGCCGCAACCGATCCGATTCAGGTCACAAGCTCCGTCGCAGGCAAGATCCGCATTCTCGCCGACGGCGGGCGAATCGCCCGCAATCTGACGTGTACCGCGACCGTGGGCTAGGTTTGGTCTCACCTCGCGCCCGCGTGGACTGGCGGTCGTTCAACTGGGAGGGAACTATGTCGAACCAGGTTAAGTATGTGCTGCAGGAGTCCGAAATGCCGCAGCAGTGGTACAACATCATCCCGGACCTGCCCGCGCCGCCTCCCCCGCCGCTGCACCCCGGCACTCATCAGCCGGTCGGCCCTGATGACCTCGCGCCGCTGTTTCCGACCGCGCTGATCATGCAGGAGGTGTCGGGAGACCGCCACATCACGATTCCCGAGCCGGTCCTCGACGTCTACCGGCTCTGGCGGCCCACCCCCCTGTACCGCGCGCGCCGTCTCGAGAAGGATCTCGGCACCCCGGCGAAGATCTATTACAAGTACGAGGGTGTCAGCCCGGCGGGCTCGCATAAGCCCAACACCGCCGTCCCGCAGGCGTACTACAACGCCGCCGAGGGGGTCAGGAAGCTCACGACCGAGACCGGCGCCGGGCAGTGGGGCAGCTCGCTCGCCTTCGCGTGTGCCCTGTTCGGCATTGACCTCGAGGTCTGGATGGTCCGGTCGTCCTTCGACCAGAAGCCCTACCGCAAGCTGCTGATGGAGACCTACGGCGCGACCGTCCACCCGAGCCCGTCGGACGTCACCAACGCCGGGCGCGCGATCCTGGCCGAGCACCCTGACTCGACCGGCAGCCTGGGCATCGCGATCAGCGAGGCCGTCGAGGTGGCCGGCAGCAACGCCGACACCAGGTATGCGCTCGGCAGCGTGCTGAACCATGTGCTGATGCACCAGACCGTGATCGGCGAGGAGGCGCTCAAGCAGCTCGCTCAGGCCGGCGACACCCCGGACGTCATCGTGGGCTGCACCGGCGGCGGCTCCAACTTCGGCGGGCTGGCCTTCCCGTTCCTGCGCGAGAAGATGGCCGGGAAGATGAACCCGGTGATCCGGGCCGTCGAGCCGGCTGCCTGCCCGTCGTTCACCCGCGGCACCTACGCCTACGACTTCGGCGACACGGCCGGATTCACGCCGCTGCTGAAGATGCACACCCTCGGGCACGCGTTCATTCCCGACCCGATTCACGCGGGCGGACTCCGCTATCACGGCATGTCGCCGCTGCTGTCACATATCTACGAGCTCGGCCTGATCGAGGCCGTCGCCAAGCCGCAGTCCGAGTGCTTCGCGGCCGGCCTGCGGTTCGCCAGGACCGAGGGGATCGTGCCGGCCCCCGAGCCTACGCACGCCGTCGCCGCCTGCATCGAGGAGGCGCTGCGGTGCAAGGAAACCGGCGAGGAGAAGGTCATCCTGACCGCGCTGTGCGGCCACGGCCTGCTCGACCTGCAGGCCTACGGCGACTACCTGCACGGCGAGATTCCCGATCTCGCCCTGTCCGATTCCGCCCTCGCCGAGGCACTGGCCGGTCTGCCCGCCGGCGTCTGACGCCATTCATCATCACGGATTCATGATCACGGACGATTCTCGGCAGCACTGCTGAGAATCATCCGTGATCATGGAATTCCCCGCCAGCTGGTGGCGAGACCAGCCGCTCCCGGCGGTCTTGGCGCAATGACCTGGCCTTGACCGGGGCCAGACCAAGAATTGCCGGGCGAGCGACGCGCTGGTGCTGGTAACGCCGCTCTGACCAGCGAATACTTCGCGACATGCTTGCATTCGCCGTCACTCTCGCGCTGGCTTTGACGCCCGCCGGCGCCGGGCCGGCCTCCGCGCCAGCCGGCCCGCGCGGCCACGACGGCCACCCGGTCCGCCTGCTGGTCGTGACCAGCCTGCGTGACGCCGGAGCCGGCACCCTGCGCACGGCGATCCGGGCCGCGAACTCCGGCCCGCGGCAGCGGACGACCGTCATCGAGTTCGCCGTCCGCGGCGTCACCCGCCTCGCCAGCCCGCTGCCGCCCGTTTCCCGCCGCGTGATCATCGACGGACGGTCGGCGCCGCGCTACCAGGCGGGCGGCCCGCCGGTCGTCGAGGTCGACTGCGCGGGTCATCGCGGCCTCCAGCTGGCCGGCGGATCCGCAGGCTCCGCGGTGCTCGGCCTCGCCGTCGACGACGCCGCCGGCGACGGCATCAGCCTCCGCGCGGGCCGCATCACCCTCGACGACGACTACATCGGGCTGAACCTGCGGGGCAAGGCGGACGGCAACCTCGGCAGCGGCGTCTATGTCGCTCCCTCGTCCGCACGCGACGTCATCGGCCGCAACCCGTCCGGCGCCTCGGGTGCCGTCGCGAACGTCATCTCGGGTAATCACGGCAGCGGAATCGTCCTGGCCGGATCGTCCGGCGACACGGTGGCCGCCAACCGGATCGGCACCAACGCGTCCGGCACCGCTGCCATTCCTAACGGCCGCGACGGCCTGCGGATCGTCAGGGGGGCGCGGCGCAACGAGATCGGCGGCACGGAGTTCACCGACTCGGCGACCGGGCAGGTCAACAATCCGACCGGCGACAAGGGCACGGTGACCCCGGTCTTCGTCGTGCCGCCGCTCGGCAACCTGATCTCCGGGAACGGGGGCGCCGGGGTCTTCATCGGCAGCCACTCCAGCGGCAACGTCCTGAACGGCAACTTCATCGGAACCAGGGCCCGCGGCGACGCCAGGCTCGGCAACGGCGGCGGCGGCGTCTGGATCGATGACGCCAGCCATAACTCGCTGATCGGCTGCCGCTTCGTCAACAACCCGTTCGTCTACTACAACGTCATCAGCGGCAACGGCGGCAACGGCCTGCGCATTACCGACTCGGCGAAGACCGTCGTGCAGGGCAACTTCTTCGGCGTAGGAGCCAACAACACCGCGGTCATCGGCAACGGCCGCAACGGCATCCTGATCGACGGATCCTCGGCCGGCACCCAGGTCGGCGGCGTGATCCCGCTCGGGAACGTGTCGGCCGGCAACCGCCGCAACGGCATCGCTGTGACCGGCACGGCCCGCGGGTTCGTGACCTTCAACACCTTCGGCGGCCTGCTGGCGTTCAAGGGGGCCGCCCCGAACGGCCGCGACGGGCTGCTCATCACCTCCACCGGGGGGAACAACCTGGCCCGCACCAACGTGTTCTCCGGCAACCGCCGCAATGGCATCGAGCTGAGCGGCGCCGCCCGCGGCGTCACGATCGACCCCGACATCGCGGGCCTGACCACCGACGGCAACGCGGCCCTGCCCAACGGGGGCGACGGCCTGCTGATCGGCGGGCACGCGCACGGCAACACGGTCGGCGGCACCCGGCGCTCGGTCATCCCGCAGAACACCTTCTCGGCCAACCGAGGCTACGGCATCGCGATCACCGGCGCGGCCCACGGCAACCGCGTCTTCCGCAGCTTCGTCGGCACGGCGATACTCGGCGTCTCGGCACTCGGCAACCGCCGCGGCGGCATCCTGATCGCCGGCACGGCCTGGGGCAACACGATCGGGCTGCTCCGCCCGCGCAGCGCCAGCATCATCAGCGGCAACCACGGCAACGGGGTCACGCTGCTGGCCGGAACTCGCCTGAACCGCATTGTCAGGAATCTGATTGGCATTAACAGGGCCAGGCGGCCACTGCCGAACGCCGGCCGACCGATCGTGGACCTCGGTCACCGGAACCTGATCCTGGGCAACCGGTTCTGACCGGCCGGGTCGGAGCCGCGACGCGAGCCTCGTCCGGCCCGGGCCAGGCGCACCAGGCGGGGCCAGGCGGGACGACGGGTCAGCCTGCCTGCGGCTCGGCAAGCAGCTCGATGACCTGCTCGCCGTACCTGGCCAGCTTGGCTTCGCCGATGCCGCTGATCCGCGCCAGGTCGGCCAGCGAGGCCGGGGACTCGGCGGCGATCTGCCGGAGCGTCGCGTCGTGAAAGATCACGTAGGCGGGCACGCCCTGCTCCTTCGCCGCGGCCGCGCGCCAGGCCCGCAGCCGATCGAAGACGCCGGCCGCGGCCGCGGGCAGCTCGGCGGCTGCCTCAGCGGTCCGGCCGGCCCTGCTCACCCGCGCGGCCCGGGCGGTGGCGGCCGGCTCGTGCCGCAGCAGGACCTGCCGCTGGCCGGCTAGCACGGAGCCGCTGTCCTGCGTCAGCACGAGCGTGCCGTAGTCACCCTGCACCGCCAGCAGTCCCCGGGCGAGCAGCTGGCGGACCACGCCGCGCCATTCCTTCTCGGTCAGCTCCTCGCCGATGCCGAACACGGTCAGCGAGGCGTGGTCGTTCTCGATTACCTTCGGCGTCTTCCGGCCGAGCAGGATGTCGATCACCTGTCCGGCCCCGAACCGCTGATGCCGTTCCCGGTACAGCCGCAGAACCGCGGACAGCAGTTTCTGCGCCGCGACCGTGCCGTCCCACGTCTGGGCGGGTGACAGGCAGGTGTCGCAGTTGCCGCACGGCTCCGCCGCCTCGCCGAAGTAGCCGAGCAGCTGGGCGCGGCGGCACTGGACGGTCTCGCACAGCGCGAGCATCGCGTCCAGGTGAGCGGAGAGCCGGCGACGATGCGCGAGGTCGCCTTCCGACGCATCGATCAGCCTGCGCTGCAGCACGACGTCGGCCAGGCCGTAGCCGAGCCACGCCGTGGCCGGCAGGCCGTCCCGCCCGGCCCGGCCGGTCTCCTGGTAGTACCCCTCCACCGACTTCGGCAGGTCCAGGTGCGCGACGAACCGCACGTCCGGCTTGTCGATGCCCATCCCGAACGCGATCGTCGCGACCATGACCAGGCCGTCCTCGCGCAGGAACCTGGCCTGGTTGGCGGTCCGGGTACGGCCGTCTAGGCCCGCGTGATAGGGCAGCGCCGGGATCCCGTTGCGCTCCAGGAAGGCGGCTGTCTTCTCCACTGACGCGCGAGACAGGCAGTAGACGATGCCGGCGTCGCCCCGATGCTCGCTGCGCAGCAGCGTCAGCAGCTGCCGCAGCGGCTCGGCCTTCGGCTCGATCCGGTACCTGATGTTCGGCCGGTCGAAGCTGGCCACGAAATGCCGGGCCGAGTCCAGGTTCAGCCGGGTCGCGATCTCGGTGCGCGTGGCCCTGGTCGCGGTGGCGGTCAGCGCGATCCGCGGCACGGACGGCCAGCGCTCGTGCAGGGCCGACAGCGCCAGGTAGTCGGGCCGGAAGTCGTGGCCCCACTGCGACACGCAGTGCGCCTCGTCGATCGCGAACAGGCTGATCGGGGCGCGGTCGAGCAGCCGCAGGGTCGACTCGGCCCGCAGCCGCTCCGGCGCCAGGTACAGCAGGTCAAGCTCGCCGGCCAGGAAATCGGCCTCCATCGCGCGGCGCTGGCCAGCGTCCTGGGTCGAGTTCAGGAAGCCGGCCCTGACCCCGAGCGCCCGCAGCGCGTCGACCTGGTCCTGCATCAGGGCGATCAGCGGCGAGATGACCACGCCGGTCCCCGGGCGGATCAGCGCCGGGATCTGGTAGCACAGCGACTTGCCGCCGCCGGTCGGCATCAGCACGAGCGCGTCGCCGCCGCCGATGACGTGCTCGATGACCTCCTGCTGGGTACCCAGGAACGAGTCGTAGCCGAAGACACGGCGCAGGACGCCGGCCGCTCCGCCCGGATCCTGGCCGGCCGCCGGGGACGTCACCGCGCCAGTGGTCACCGCGTCAGTGTAGGACGCGCCGCCGACGGCGGCGGCCGGACCGGCTGCCGGGCACGGAACCGCGCTGCCGGGCCGGGCGTCCAAAAGGCATGCGATCACGTTTGCGATGCGCGTCTGGCACCCCCCTGCTGGCCGCGTGCGCGGCCGTGGCGCTGGCAGGCTGTGCTGCCGCGCACCCGGCGACCGGGCCGGCCACGGCGGCGTCGCGGCCGGCGTCACTGACGCCCAGGGAGCGGGCCGTCACCGATGCGGCGGCCATTCTGAAGGCGTTTGTCGTGCCCCCGGCCGCGGCACGGCTGCGGACGGCACGGGATGCCCTGAAGGTCCCGATCAGCACCGTCGGCTCCACCTCCCTGGTGGACGACGTCGCGTTCTGGCAGGTGCCCGGTCAGCCGCGGGCCGTACTGGCCTGGGAGCGGGCGCACCTGCCCCGCCGTTTCACGCCGGAAGACGCCGACTTCGGGCCGCCGTCCTGGGACCGCACGTTCTCGCTGGCTCCGATTCCCGGCGTGCTGAACGCCCGGGACCTGGTGGTCGAGGTGACCGGGGCGGGCGGCGGGCAGACCGCGATCCGGGTGGACGCCCAGGTGAGCTGGCAGCCGCGCCGGCCGGCTCTCGACCGGGTGCCGTCCGCCGCCCGCGTGGTCACGATCACCCGGCTGCCCGGCCTGGACCGGCGGCACGCCGGCCGCCTGCCGGCGCCGGTCACGATCACCGACCTGGCGGTTGTCCGGAGGCTCGCGGCGCTGGTCGACAGCCTCCAGCTGTCCACGATCGGCCCGGGCGTCTTCTGCCCGGCGTCCTTCGGCCCCCAGATCAGGCTGACGTTCCTGGCCCGGCCCGGCGGCCGGCCGCTCGCGGTCGCGCAGGAGCCGGCCGCCTGCGGGACCGTGGCGTTCAGCATCGGCGGCCAGCCGCAGCCCGCGCTCGAGCTCACGACCTCGTTCATCTCGCAGGTCCGCAAGCTCGCCGACGCCCGCTGACCGGGTTGTCCGCGCCCGACTGCACCGCCGCGCCCGAGCGCGCCGGACCGCGCCGCGATAATCTCCTCGCCTAGGGATGGGGGCACCATGGGTGAAAGTCAGCAGGTCAGCCGGGACTCCGGCCCGGCCGGCGTCGACGCCGTGCGGCTCGGGGACCTGATCTCCCGCGAGCGCGGCCAGTACGCGGCCGGCCATCCCGAGTCGCTGCGCGCGTTCGGCCAGGCCGGCCAGCACCTGCTCGGCGGCGTCCCGATGACCTGGATGCGGATGTGGCCAGGCGGCTTCCCGCTCTACCTGGCGACCGCGCACGGTGCCCGGCTGACCGATATCGACGGCAACATCTTCACCGACTTCTGCCTCGGCGACACGGGCGCGATGGCCGGCCACTCCCCCGCCCCGGTGCAGGCCGCGGTGGCGCAGCGGTACGGCGATCTGGGCGGGGCCACGACGATGCTCCCGACCGAGGATGCCGCCTGGGTGGCCGCCGAACTAGCCCGCCGGTTCGGCCCGTCGCACTGGAGCTTCACGCTGTCGGCCACCGACGCCAACCGGTGGGCCCTGCGGATGGTGCGGCAGATCACCGGCCGGCCGAAGGTGCTCGTCTACTCGTACTGCTACCACGGCAGCGTCGACGAGTCGTTCGTCATCGCCACCCCTGACGGGCCGCGCAGCAGGCCGGGCAACACCGGTGCCCCCGTCGACCCGACCGTCACCACCAGCGTGGTCGAGTTCAACGACATCGCCGCGCTGGAGCGCGAGCTGGCTCGCGGTGACATCGCGGCCGTGCTAATGGAGCCGGCCATGACGAACATCGGCATCGTGCTCCCCGAGCCCGGTTACCTGGCCGCGGTGCGGGAGCTGACCAGGAGCCACGGCACGCTGCTGATCAACGACGAGACGCATACCTTCAGCGCGGGTCCCGGCGGCTGCACGCGTGCCTGGCAGCTCGATCCCGACATCGTCACGATCGGCAAGTCGATCGGCGGCGGCATCCCGTGCGGCGCCTTCGGTTTCTCCGCCTCGCTGGCCGAGCAGATCCTGGCCGACGAGACCGCCGACATCGTCGACACCGGCGGCGTCGGCGGCACGCTGGCGGGCAATGCGCTGTCCGTCGCGGCGATGCGCGCGACCCTGGAGCACGTGCTCACCGACGACGCGTTCGCGGGCATGATCGAGCTGGCCGGCCGGTTCACCACCGGTGCCAGCGACGTCATGGAGAGCCGCGGCCTGCCGTGGAATATCGTCCAGCTAGGCGCCAGGGCCGAGTACCGGTTCTGCCCCCGGCCGCCGCGGTCGGGCGGTGAGTCGGACGCCGCCGCGAACGAGGCGCTCGACGAGTACCTGCACCTCTACCTGGCCAATCGCGGGGTGCTGATCACGCCGTTCCACAACATGGCGCTGATGTGCCCGGCCACGACGGACGCCGACGTCGACGCCCACACCGAGCTATTCGCGGCCGCCGCCGATGACCTGCTCGGCTAGCCCGGATGACGCCGCTAAAACATCCGTCAGCTGACCGATGTCTCTGCCTGCAAGTTTCACGAGTATTTGCAATGGCATTCTCGCCTCATGAGCGCCGACCAGCCGGCTCCGGGAGAACAGGAGGAGTATGTGGATGTCCTGGGATTAAAGGACAGTTTCTCCCGGATCGCCTCGTACGGAGACGAGGTTCCGCTCTTCTTCTATTCGGACCTGTTCATTAAGCATCCCGAGGTCAGGGATCTCTTCCCGATCTCCATGAAGACCCAGCGAGAGCACCTGATCGGCGCGTTAGCGCAGATCGTTGCCCAGGTCGACCGGCTGGAGGATCTCACTGTCTTCGTCCAGGGCCTCGGCCGGGACCATCGCAAGTTCGGCGCCGTCGCCGGGCACTACGAGGCGGTCGGGGACAGCCTGCTGGCCACCCTCGCTCACTTCGCCGGTGATACCTGGACGCCCGAGCTCGCCGCGGACTGGGCGGCCGCCTACGCCCTGGTCGCCAGCGTCATGATCGATGCCGCCACGGAAGACGAGGCGTCCAGGCCCGCGTTCTGGCGCGGAACGGTCCTGTCCTGCGAGCAGCGGGCCTTCGACATCAGCGTGCTCCAGGTGCGGCCCGAGCCGCAGCTGGACTTCCTGCCCGGCCAGTCGGTCGCAATCGAGTCGCCGCGCCAGGCCGCGCCTGTGGCGCTACTACTCGATCGCGAACGCGCCGCGCGAGGACGGCACGCTCGACTTCCACGTCCGGCTGATCGACGGCGGCGCCGTGAGCATGGCGCTCACCTACGGGCAGGAGCCAGGCGGATCGCTCCGGCTCGGACCGCCGATCGGGGTCCTGACGCTCGACGCGCCCTGCGACCGCGACCTCCTCATGGTTGCCGGGAGCACCGGCCTGGCCCCGCTGAAGGCGCTGATCGAGCAGGTCGCCGGCCTGCCCGCACCGCCCGGCGTGCAGCTCTTCTTCTGCGCGCGGACAGCGGACGGTCTCTACGATCTCCCCAGCCTGGAGAAGCTGGCCGCCGAGCACCAGTGGCTGACCGTCGTGCCCGTCATATCGAGCGAGCTCAGATCTCGCGGCGAGTCGGGCAGCGTGACCGACGTCGTCATGCGCGCGGGCAACTGGTCGGGGCACGATGCCTACCTGGCCGGCCCCACGGAGATGGTGCGCGACACCGCCGCGCGGCTGACCTCGGCAGGCACGCCGCGAAGTCAGATACACATCGAGGATTTCGGGTGGAGTGAGCCATGACAGTGGCGTGGCAGCAAGAAGAGAAGAGACTGACACCTGACGAAGTGCAGGCTGTCACCTTCCCGTTATCCAGGATCGGACGGCGCGGGTTCGACGAGGACCACGTGCGGGCGTTCCTGCAGGAGGTCGAGCGCGAGATCGTCACGCTGCTGAACGAGAAGGTCTCGCTGTGGAACGAGGTCGAGCGGCTCCGCAGGCGGATCATCACCGGGATGAAGCAGTCGGGCGACAACGACGGCGTCCTGTTCGGCCGGGAGGACGCTCATGTCCACGCGGTCCGGATTCTGTCCAACGCCCAGCTGACCGCCGACCGCTACGTGGCCGACGCGCAGGCCTACAGCCACCGGCTCACCGAAGAGGCCAGGAACCGCCGCGACGAGATACTCAACGAAGCGCAGCAGCATGCCGACCTGGTGCTCGAGGAGGCCTCGAGCAGGGCCCGCGAGGCCGCGCTCGCGACGCTGAACGCCCCGGTGCCGAACCAGATGGAGGCGGACCGGAGTGCGCTGAAGGCCGAGCTCGCCTATCTGCGGACGTTCGGCGAGGTCTACCGCACGCACCTGCGCGCCTACACCGAGGGAATGCTGCGCAGCATTGCCGAGTGGGAGCGCAGCGAGGCCCGGACGATCGATCAGGCTTCGGCCGAAATCGGCGGATCGTACGATCTGGGCCGTTGACCGGACGCTCCCGGGCCCGGATCGAAGCTCCGGCGCCGGCGGCTGACCCTCCCGTCAGCGGCCGGCGCTGGCCGGGACGAACTGATCGGCGTAGATGTCCGCCAGCGACAGCCCGGCCATGAACAGCGCCCGGCGCATCCGAATGACCGATCCTGCGCCACCGCACAGATAGGCCCGGACGCCGCCTGGCGGGCACGCCAGCGCCGCCAGCTCGGCGGTCGCCGCGGCGGCAATGTCCTCGCCGTCGGACAGCACGCACGTCCGCCAGGACACCGTCCGTCCGGGACTGGCGGCCAGGGCCGGCGGGCACTGACGCCCGAGGTACAGTCCGTCCGGCTCGGCCGCGCCGTGGATGAGCACGACCGGTCCCGGGTGCTGGTCAGCTAAGGCGGCCCTGGCCACGGCCAGCAGCGGCGCGATCCCCGTCCCGGTGCCCGCTAACAGCAGCGGTCCGGCGGTGTTGCCAGGCAGGTAGAAGCACTCACCCGCCGGGCTGCCCAGGGTCAGCGGCGCTCCTGGCCTGGCCCCCGACAGCCACCCGCTCATCGCGCCCGCCGGGTAGACGCGCACGTGCAGCTCGATTCCCGTCCGATCGGACTGCGCTGGCAGGCTGACGATCGAGTAGATCCTTGTTATCCCTCCGGGCCTGGACAGGGTCACGTGCTGGCCGGGCTGGTAATCCAGACGGCGATCGGGCCGCACCAGGACGCGCAGCACGCCGGGGCCCATCGGGCGGGCGCTGATCAGCCGGGCGGGAGTATGGGCGTCGTCGCCGGGCTCGGCGACGGTCAGGTCGCAGGAAGGCCGGGCCAGGCAGGCCAGGAAGTACCCGGACGCGCGCCAGGTGGCCTTGAGCCCGCGGCGCGCGTCGGGACCCGGATCGCCGCTGACGGAGCGGATCATGCAGGCCTGGCACGAGCCGACCCGGCAGGCCGACGGCAGGCCGACGCCGTGGCGGGCCATCGCGTCCAGGACCGACTCGCCGGGCCGGAGATCGTAGTCGCGGCCCTCGAACGTGAGCTGCATCGCGACGTCAGCGGTTAAGGACGTCGTTCCTGACGCTGTCGGCCACCGCGCCGACCGCGGACACATCTGCCTCGCTGACGCCGAACGTCCGGAGCGTATCGGCAAGGTGCCCGATGACGGCGTCGAAATGCTTGTCGTCTAGATCGGCCATTCCGGCGTGCGCGGAACGCAGATCGTCCCCCGTGTATTCATTTGGACCCCCGAGAGCCATCGTGAGAAACGATGCCTGCTTTGCTATCTGCCGGTCCATATCGACGTCGTCGAAGTACGGAGCGAGCAGGTCATCAGCCAGTACTTTGCGGTAGAACACCTCTGTTACCGACCGGATGGCTAAGGAACCGCCGAGACGTTCATACACGCTAATTTCTGCAGTCATAGAGTTCTGTATATATCCGTACGATAACGGTCGCAACCGAAACGCTCAGATCTAGGCCTATTCATCAACGAATCGGCGCAACTGCCCGAGCCGGTCCTGGTCGGCAGACGGCTCCGCGAGCGGCTCGCGGCCCTTCGCGGTCCCGCACCTGTCCGGCCGTCCGCGGCCAGTAGCATGGCGTAGCCCTTTGCACCCCGGCCCGAGGGAGACCGACGATGCGCTTTGCGATCAAGACGAGGCCCGAGCACCAGACCTGGGCCGAGATGCGCGAGGTGTGGCTGGCCGCGGACCAGATCGAGTTCTTCGAGTCGGCCTGGAACTGGGATCATTTCTATCCGCTCACCGGCGACCTGACCGGCCCGAACCTCGAGGGCTGGACGATGCTCGCCGCCCTGGCCGAGGCGACCAGCCGGATCAGGATCGGCTGCCAGGTCAGCGGGATGATCTACCGTCACCCGGCGGTGCTGGCGAACATGGCGGCCGCGGTGGACATCATCTCGGTCGGCCGGCTCGAACTCGGGGTCGGCGCGGGCTGGAACCAAATGGAGTGCGACGCCTACGGGATCGCGCTGCCGCCCATGCGGGAGCGGCTCGACCGGTTCGACGAAGGCGTCGAGGCCATCGTCAGGCTGCTGAGCGACACCACGACGACCTTCGACGGCCGGTACGTCAGGCTCACCGACGCGCGCTGCGAGCCGAAGCCGGTGCAGCGCCCCCATCCGCCGGTCGTGATCGGCGGCCGGGGCAAGAAGAGAACCCTGCGCACGGCCGCGCGCTGGGCCCAGCAGTGGAACGCCATCACCCAGGACCCGGCCGACTGGCTGGACCTGAAGGAGGCCCTGCTGGGGCACTGCGCCGATCTCGGCCGGGATCCGGCCGAGATCACCTGCTCGGTGAACATCCGGCTGGACTCCGACACCACCGCCGACCTCGACGCGGCCGTCAAGTCAGCGGCGCAGTACCGCGACGCCGGTGCCGACCTGGCGGTGGTCGGCCTGCCACTGCGGGCGACCCCGCGGATTCTCGAGCCGCTCGCCGACCGGCTGGCAGCTCTGGCCTGATGGCACGGCAGCAGGACGACCAGGCGGCGATGGTCGAGATCTACACCGACGGCGCGTGCAGCGGCAACCCGGGCCCGGGCGGCTGGGGCGCACTGCTCAGGTACGGGTCGCACACCAAGGAGATCTGCGGCGGCGAGAGCGCCGGCACTACGAACAACCGGATGGAGCTGATGGCCGCCATCCAGGCGCTGGAGAGCCTGACCCGGCCGGCCACGATCCGCCTGCACACCGACAGCTCCTACCTGCGCAACGGCATCACCTCCTGGCTGGCCAACTGGAAGCGGAACGGCTGGCGGACCTCGGACAAGAAGCCGGTCAAGAACGCCGATCTCTGGAAGCGGCTCGAGGCTGCCGTCGAGCGGCACCAGGTGGTCTGGCTCTGGGTCAAGGGGCACGCCGGCGACCCCGGCAACGAGCGCGCCGACGCCCTGGCCAACCAGGGCATGCGCGAGGCCCTCGCCCGCCGCTGACTAGCCGGCTCCTCAGCCGGCGTCCAGCACTGTCGCGAGGATCTCTGTCGCCCTGACCAGGTCAGGGATCTCGGCGGCCGAGTAGCTGAGCCGCAGGAACGAGCCAGGCGGCTCGCTGGCGAAGGACACCCGCCCCGGGCTCAGCGCCACGCCCCGCGCGGCCGCGAGGTCAGCGACGTCGGTGTCGGAGCAGCGATCTGGCAGCCGCAGCCACAGGTGTACTCCGCCCGCCGGGACGAGCGGCAGCGCGCACTCGGGCAGCAGCGCGCCGATGGCGGCGGCCAGCGCGTCCCGGCGCTCCCGCAGCACCCGCCTGATGCTGCCCAGGTGCCGGACCCAGCCGGGAGCGGTCAGCACGTCGAGCGCGACCTGCTGCAGCACGGGCGCGACGAACAGGTCGTCGCTGATCCGGCCGCGCCGCAGCCTGGCCAGCACCGGCCCCCGCGCGGCCAGGCCCGCCACCCGCATCCCCGGTGCCACCGGCTTGGACAGCGACCGCAGGTAGATCACGTGCCCGTCGTCGTCCATGCTGGCCAGCGGCGGCGGTGACGGCGGCCCGAGGTCGAAGTCGCGCATCCAGTCGTCCTCGATCAGGAACGCGCCGTGCCGGCGGACCGCGCCGAGCACCGCTTCCCGGCGATCGGGCGCGAGCACGGCCCCGGTCGGGTTGGAGTACCGCGGCTGCAGGTACACCAGCCGCGCGCCGGTCCTGGCCAGGGCGTCGGCGAGCACGTCAGGCAGGACGCCGTCCCGGTCGCCGGGCACCGGCACCATCGCCAGCCCGGCCGCCCTGGCCACCGCGAGCGCGCCGACGTAGGTCGGCGACTCGACGATGACCGGATCACCCGGCGCGCACAGATGCCGGAAGGCCGCCGACAGGGCCGCCTGGCCGCCCGGCGTGATCAGCACGTTCTGCGCCGTCATCGTGCCGCCGGTCTCGGCGGCGAAATGCGCGCGCAGTTCGGGCAGGCCCTGGGGCGGCAGCCTGCTCCAGGCCTGCGGCCGCCGCGATGACCGGGACCCCGCGGCCGCGAGCAGACCGAGCGGCTGCAGCCCCTCGTCCAGGAATCCGCTGGTCAGCGCCAGTGAATCGGCGGGCACGGGCTCGACCAGGCGTTCCAGGTCGGCCCCCAGCCCGGTCCGGCTGCCCAGCGCCAGCGTCTGCCAGGCCACATCGGCCGCGGCCGGCGCCGACCGGCGCCGCGCGGTGTAGGTGCCGCTGCCCGGACGGGTCACCAGCAGCCCGCGCCTGCTCAGATCGGCAAGCATTCGCTGCACGGTCGCCGGACCGACGCGATAGCGCTGCTGGAGCTCGCGGTAGGAAGGAAGACGGCTTCCCGGTGGCAGGGAGCCAACCATGGCCTCGAGACCGGACCTCGCCGTAGGCAGACTGCTATCATCGTTCATGAGAGACAATAGAAGCACTTCTGTCTTGAGCGGGAAAGCGGCACCGCTCGCGCTCGGCGGGCTCGGCGTCATCTGCTTCAGCATGACCTTCCCGGCGACCACGGCCGCGGAGGCCTCTTTCACCCCGGTCGAGGTCGGCGTCGGCCGGTCGGTGATCGGCGCGGTGGTGGCGATCACCGTGCTCGCGCTGCGCCGCCAGCCGCTGCTCCCCCCGCGTCCCGCACTCCCCCGCATGCTCGTCGTGGCCGGGCCAGTGGGCGTGGGCTTCGGCCTGTTCTCGGCCCTGGCGCTGCACTACGTGGATAGCGCGCACGGGGCCGTGCTCACCGGCCTGATCCCGGCGGCCACCGCCGGGATGGCGGTCTGGCGGGCCGGGGAACGGCCGCGAGCCGCGTACTGGATCGCGCTCGGGTTCGGCCTCGCCGTGGTCATCGCGTTCGCCGTCGTGCAGGGCGGCGGCCAGCTGCATCTGGCCGACCTGCTGCTGCTCGCGGCGATCGCCATCGCCGGGGTCGGCTACGCGGAGGGCGGCGCGCTGGCGCGCGACTACGGCGGCTGGCGGGTGATCTGCTGGGCCATCATCCTGGCACTGCCGGTCACGGTCCCGTTGACCGCTGTGGCCCTGATCGCCGATGCGCCCCGGCACGTGACGCCCGGCGCGGCGGCGGGGCTGGCCTACGTCGGCGTGGTGTCGATGGTGATCGGCTTCTTCGCCTGGTATCACGCCATGGCGATCGGCGGTGTCGCGCGCGTCGGCCGGCTGCAGATCGCCCAGCCGGCGCTGACCCTGGGCTGGTCCGCCCTGCTGCTCGGCGAGCATGTCGGCTGGCTCAGTGCCGCCGCGGCGGCCGCCGTCATCGCCGCCACCGCCGTCGGCAGGAACGCACGCGTCGACGTCCGCGGCGCGCGGCCGACGGCCGCGGTACCGGTCAGCCTGGACGCTGCTGCCCACCCCGCCCGATCAGCGTCCTGAGCAGGAAACTCTCGAAGTCGACGACGGCCCGTGGAAGGGCAGGCCGGGTCCGCGGAAAATCTCCGGCGAATCATCAACATCATGATTCACACACCCGTTTGTGCGGCACACTGTTGCTATGCAACGTCTGCATTTCCGCGAATCGCCCATAGTGTCGATATCGCTACTCGTAGCTATCGGGCTTGCACTGACCGCATGCAGCAGCAGCGGCGGATCAGGTAACTCCGGCACGCCGACCAGCCAGCCGTCCTCGCCGCCGTCCTCGCCGCCGGCTACCGGGTCCGCGGAGCCCACGACCGGCCAGGCCGCCGTCTCAGCGATCGAGGCGAACTGGGCGACGTTCTTCAATGCCAAGACGTCGACCTCGCGCCGCCTCGCGCTGCTCCAGAACGGCCAGGTGCTCGCCACGGTGATCAAGGCGCAGTCCAAGAACCCGCTGGCGGCCTCGGCCACGGCGAAGGTCAGCCAGGTGACGCTGACCGGTACGAACCAGGCATCCGTGACGTACTCCATCTACGTCGGCGGCCAGGCTGCGCTGAAAGGGCAGCATGGCGTGGCGGTCTATCAGGGCGGCGTCTGGAAGGTCGGCCTTGTCAGCTTCTGCGCCCTGCTGCAGCTGGAAAACGCCGGCAAGACCTCCGGACTGCCCGCGGCCTGCAAGGGGTAGCTAACCGGGGAGTGCGAGGCGGCAGGTCGGGGCGTAATCTGATCATTGACAGCTCGTTGACCGTAACGTACCGTCTCCAGCCAATTGCCGAGCGCTTTCCACGGCTCGACGGTAGCCGCTTGGGAGTAAAGCCAGATGGCCGATGCGCCACCAGAGCACGCTGGATCAGCAGGCCCGCCGGCCGCCGGGGCAGCCGCCGCCGCTGAGGCAGTCGGCCGCGGTCCTGCCCTGGAGACCGGGTCCCCATCGGCCGGCCCGGCCCTGCTGAGCGAGAACAGCCAGTCGGCGGCGCTTGCGACGCTGTGCCTGGTGCTGTTCCTGACCTTCCTCGACATCACGATCGTGAGCGTCGCGCTGTCCGGGATCCAGACCCAGCTGCACGCGGGCGTCTCGTCGCTGCAGTGGGTGGTCGGCGCGTATGCGCTCACGTTCGCCGCCACGATGCTGACGTTCGGGACCCTGGGCGACCAGTTCGGCCGCAAGAAGATCATGCTCGTCGGCATCTGCGTCTTCATCGTCGGAGCGGTGATGGCCGGCGCCTCGGTCCTCATTACCTCGGGATCGTCGGCCCTGGCGATCGTGATCGCCGGCCGGGCCGTGATGGGACTCGGTGCCGCGGCCAGCGAGCCGGGCACGTTGTCCATGCTGCGGCATATCTACCCCGAGTACACGAGCAGGAACTGGGCCCTCGGCGTCTGGGCCGCGGTGTCGGGCTCCGCGCTCGCGCTCGGCCCGGTCGTGGGCGGCGCGCTGGTCTACGCCTGGGGCTGGCCGTCGATCTTCTGGTTCAACGTCCTGTTCGGCCTGATCGCGCTGGTCGCGACCGTGATCGTGATCCCGGAGAACGCCGATCCCACCGGGCAGCGGATCGACCTTCTCGGCGCCGTGTTCGGGGCAATAGCGCTGGCCAGCCTCATCTTCGCGGTCATCGACGCCGAGAGCTCCGGATTCGGCTCGACCAAGGTGATCACGCTGTTCTGCGTCGGCGCCGTCTTCGCGGCGGCGTTCTTGTGGCAGGAAAGCCGGGCTCCGCATCCGCTGCTCGATCTGCGGTTCCTGCGTATTCCGCAGTTCGCGACCCCGAACATCGTCGCCTTCTGCGCCTACTTCGCGACCTTCGCGATCTTCTTCTTCACCGCGCTCTTCCTGGAGGAAGTGGCCGGGTACAACGGCGGCCAGATCGCCACCGTCTTCTTGCCGATGACCATCCTGATGATTCTCGCCTCGCTGCTCGCGGGACGGTGGACCGGATCGGTCGGCGTCCGCTGGTCGATCGTCGGCGGCTGCGCCGCGTTCGCCGGCGGCCTGCTCTGGACCAACGCGGTGATCAGCCCGCATCCGCCCTACCTGCCGCTGGCGGCGGCCCTCGCGCTGACCGGGATCGGCATCGGGTCGTGCGTGGTCCCCATTACCTCGTCGGTGCTGGCCACCGTTCCGCCCGAGCGATCGGGCATGGCCGCGTCGACTACGAACACCAGCCGCGAGGTCGGGGCGGTGATGGGTGTCGCCGTCCTCGGGGCGATCGTCATCGGGAAGCTGCAGAGCGCGCTGGTCGCCAGTCTCACCCAGCTCGGACTCCCGAAGTACATCCAGCCGATCGTGATCAACGGCGTGCTGACCGGCCAGGAACCCTCGGTCGGCGGGTCGTCCTCGCAGGCTCCGGCCGGCCAGGGCCAGCTGGTGCGCGAGGTCATCCACGCGACCTACTCGGCGTTCCTGTCCGGCCTGCATGACGCGCTCTTCGTCTCGGCCGGGCTGGTCGCGGCGGCCGGCATCCTGACCGCTGTCACGATCACCGTCGCCAGCGAACGCGAGATGTCAGCCCGTCCGGTCGGCTAGTTCGGCGCTCGGACTTTCGTAGCGTATCCAGGTCATGGGCCAGCCCGCGCCGCCACCGCCTGGTGTCGGGGGAAGTCGTGATGCGGGTTGCGGAACAGGAGCACATGTCGTCCAGGTACCAGCGCAGCCGGTAGAGGCCGATGACGGGAGCGGCCTATCAGGGCGCTTCGCGCAGCCGGTCGCCGAGATCGGCGGGCGGGTCGCAGATCTCGACGACCTTGACCCGTGCCCGCGCGCCCGTCACCAGCCGGACCGACCGGCGGCGGACGCCCAGCCAGTCAGCCACGCCATCCAGGGCGGCCCGCGTCGCCTGGCCGTCCACGGCTCGCTGCGGCACCCAGACGCCGAGCACCCGCTCGTGTCCGGGCTCGGCATGCCAGCCGCCGACCCGAGCGCGCGAGGCCCCGGGATGCACTCTGATCGTGATCAGTACCCGGTCGGCCACGCCCCATTGTCCCGCCCGCAGTCGACCTCTCCGCAGCCGCCTTCGGGGCTGCTGTCCCAGGCCGATGTCCCGGTCGCGGTACCGGCCCGCGCAACCGGACCCGGCGCTATGCTCGGTCCTCGTGATCAGGGATGCCGGCCGGCCTCGACGACTGAGAGTCCCCCGGCAGGGGCGAGCGCTCGCCGCCGCCGGCTTCGCGCTGGCCGCGCTGGCGGGCTGCGGCACGACGTCCGGCTCCGCCGGCCAGCCCGCGTCGCCGAGGCGCACGACCGAGTCGGCGGCCCCGGTAGCCACGCCGACGCCGACACCGACACCGTCGCCGACGCGCCGGGGACCGCTGCCCGTCGCGCCCGGGGCTGGCCGGCTGCCGCAGACACAGGTCAGGCCACGGACGCACGGGCGGGCGTTCCACGCGATGGTGACCGACCTCTGGCTCGCGGTCCAGGCCGGCCGGCCGTCGCTGGCCGAGCCGGCGTTCTTCCCCGTTGATGCCTACAAGCAGGTCAAGGCGATCTACGATGCCGCCGCCGACTGGCGGACCCGGCTCTGGCTGGACTTCGCGGTCGACGTGAAGGCCGCTCACCGGCTGCTCGGCCCCCGGCCCAGAGCCGCGAAACTGATCCGCGTGATCGTCCCGTCCGCCGAGGCCGTCTGGGTCGGGCCCGGCGCCTGCTACAACAAGGCCGGCTACTGGCACATCGCCAACCCCCGCGTCGTCTACCGGCTGCACGGCCAGGTCCGCTCGTTCGGCATCGCCTCGCTGATCTCCTGGCGGGGTGTCTGGTACGTCGTCCACTTCGGCGGGATCACCCGTCCCGCCGTCGGCATGGTCGACGCCCCGGCGTCCGGCCCCGGCTACGCGGGACCGCAAGGCGGCTGCTGAGCAGCCGACCCCGATCGCCAGCCAGTTGCTAGGTAGCGGCGGCGGCCGGCGGCTCGGTCCGGTCAGACCGCCGGCAGGACCTCGGCCGCGATCAGTTCCAGATGCTCGAGATCGTCCAGATCGAGCACCTGAAGGTAGATCCGCTGGGCGCCGATCTCCGCGAACTGCCCGATCTTCGCGATGATCTCTTCAGGGGTACCGGCCAGCCCGCTGCGCCTGAGGTCGTCCAGCTTGCTGCCCGTCGCCGCCGCCCGTCGCTCGAGCTCAGCGTCATCCCGCCCGCAGCAGACCGTCTGAGCCGCCGAGTAGATCATCGAAGACTCCGGCCTGGCCGCCTGGACCGCGGCCCGCACCCGGTCGAACGCGGCTCGCGTCCCGTCCACGGCGTCGAAGGCGGCGTTGTACTCGTCGGCGTAGGCAGCCGCGAGCCGCGGCGTCCGCTTCTGCCCGCCACCGCCGATGACGATCGGCGGCCTCGGCTGCTGGAGGGGCTTGGGCAGGGCAGGCGAGTCGCTCACCGAGTAGTGCTTGCCGTCGAAGGAGAAGGTCTCGCCGGCCGCAGTGGTCCACAGGCCGGTGATGACGGCAAGCTGCTCCTCCATGATGGAGAACCGCTCGCCCAGCGGCGGGAAGGGCAGCCCGTAGGCGGCGTGCTCCTGGTCGAACCAGCCGGTGCCGATCCCGAGCTCGACCCGGCCGCCGCTCATCTGATCGACCTGGGCGACGGATATGGCAAGCGGGCCAGGCGGGCGGAACGTCACCGGCGAGACGAGGGTACCCAGCCGGATCCGGCTCGTCTGGACGGCCAGGCCAGCCAGCGTGATCCAGGCATCGGTCGGTCCTGGCAGCCCGCTGCCCGGACCCATCTTCAGGAAATGATCGGACCGGAAGAACGCGTCGAAGCCAAGGTCCTCGGTGGCCTTGGCGATCCTGAGCAGCGTGGCGTAGTCGGCACCCTGCTGGGGCTCGGTGAAGATCCGCAGTTGCATACCGGCATCTTGCCGCATTCGGTACCGCAAGCCTCACTCGGCCGGCGGCACCAGGATCGCCAGGCACTCGACGTGGTGGGTCATCGGGAACGCGTCGAACGCGCGCAGCCGGTCGAGCTGCCATCCGTGCCGCCCGAACTCCGCGATGTCACGAGCCAGGGTCGCCGGATCGCAGGACACGTAGGCGATCCGGCGCAGCGCAGCCTCCCCGGCCGGACTGTGCCTGGCCCGGCCGGCCGGACTGTGAGTGGCCTCCCCGGCGGGACTGTGCCTGGCCTGGCCGGCGCGGGTGCACAGCGCCTCGATCAGGCGGCGGTCGGCGCCCGTCCGCGGCGGATCGAGCACCGCGACGGAGGCGCCGCTGCGTCCGATCCGGCCTAGCACCTCGGCCGCGTCGCCCCGGTGCACCCGGGCCCAGGGCGTTGGCCGGAGGTTGAACCGGGCGTCACGCACAGCCGCGGCATCGTGCTCGACGGCGACAACCTGCCCGGCCGGACCGACCGCCTCGGCGAGGACGCCCGCGAACAGTCCTGCACCGCAGAACAGGTCGAGTGCCGTCTCGCCCGGCTCGGGCCGGAGGCCGTCCAGGACCGCCTCGGCCAGCGTGTCAGCGGCGCCAGGGTGCACCTGCCAGAATCCGGCTGCCGCCACCCGCCAGTCGCGTCCGGCCGCGTGCTGGGTGAGGAACCGCGGGACTGCGGTGTCTGGGCGGGACCCCGCTGCCTGCCGGGACCCCGCTGCCTGCATCGATCCCCCTGCCTGGCGCGACCCCCCGGCCTGCCACGATCCCCCTGCCTGCCTGGACCCCGCGGCGTGCCTCGGTCCTGGCCGGCTGGAGGCTAGCACCGCGCGCTCGCCGGTGCCAGGCGCTACCGTCACCTCGACCCACCGAGCGCCCGGCCACCGCTCGCGGGTCACGCCGGCCTCGGTGACCAGCGGATGGGCGATCAGGCAGTCGCTGACCCGCACGATCTCATGCGACCGGTGCCGGTAGAGCCCGGCCTGACCGTCCCTGCCGACCGCGAACCTGACCGTGGTGCGCCAGCCGAGCCCCTCCGCATCGCCGGGCAGCGGCTCGACCGTGACGGCGCGCTCGAGGCCGGCGATCCGCCTCAGCTGCTGGCCGATGACCTGAGCCTTGATCTCGCGCTGGGCGGACAGGCTGGCGTGCTGCCAGTCGCAGCCTCCGCAACCGCCCGGTCTGGCGTACGGGCATGGTGCGCTGACCCGCTCGGGCGCGGCCTGGAGAATCTCGACCGCGTCCGCGCGGGCGAATCTGGAGGTCGTCTGGGTAACCACCGCCCGCACCCGCTCCCCTGGCAGCGCGTGCCTGACGAAGAACACCTGGCCGGACTCGGGCCTGGCGACGCACCAGCCTCCGTTAACGGCCTCGCCGACGGTCAGGTCGAGCACGTCCCCCGGAACCACCGCCCCGCCGGCCCCGCCCGTCTCACCAGCCCCGCTCATCTCACCCATCACCCATCACCCATCGCCCGGCGCCACCCGCCGGGCGCTGTAGTTCCATGATCGTGGCGAGTTGACCGCGCCATAGCAAGAAAAGCCTCCACGATCCTGGAATGTCGACGCTCGCGCGAGGCAGGGCCGGACCCTGCGCTAGCACCACACGCCGGCAGGGCATAACGTTCTTCAGGCACCATTGCTGCTGGAAGGATGATCATGCACATCGTGATCATGGGTTGCGGACGGGTCGGGTCGACGCTTGCCCACATTCTTGAAGATCATGGCCACTCAGTCTCCATGATCGACCAGGACGCCGAGGCGTTCCGCAAGCTGCGGCCTGGTTTCCGCGGCAGCAAGGTCACCGGCATCGGATTTGACCGTGATGTACTGATCGAGGCCGGTATCGAGAAGGCTCACGCCTTCGCCGCGGTCAGCAGCGGTGACAACTCCAACGTCATCGCGGCCCGGGTCGCCCGGGAATCTTTCGGCGTGCAGCGGGTGGCGGCCCGGATCTACGACCCGCGCCGCGCGGAGGTCTACCAGCGGCTCGGGATCCCCACCGTGGCCACCGTCAGGTGGACCGCCGATCAGATGCTGCGCCGGCTGCTTCCCGAGAGCGTCGCGACGCTGTGGCGCGATCCGACCGGGTCGCTGGTGCTTGCCGAGCTGGGCTGCTGCGACGAGTGGCTCGGTGAGAAGGTCAGTGCGCTCGAGGCCAAGGCAGGTACCAGGATCGCGTTCATCTCCCGGCTCGGCGAGGCGCTGCTGCCGGGCCCGGGCACCGTGCTCCAGCAGGGCGACGTCCTGCACGTGATGGCCAAGGAAGAGGACCTCAAGCAGATCGCGTCGGTGTTCTCCAAGCCTGCCGCGCCGGGGAAGGGAAGCCACTGATGCGAGTCGCCATCGCCGGCGCCGGCGCCGTGGGCAGGTCGATCGCCAAGGAACTGCTGGAGAACGGGCACGAGGTCCTGCTGATCGATAAGAACTCCAGGGCCATCAAGGTCTACAGCGTGCCGCGGGCCGAGTGGCTGCTGGCCGACGCCTGCGAGATCGCCTCGCTCGACGACGCCTCCCTCGAGCGCTGCAACGTGGTCATCGCGGCCACCGGCGACGACAAGGTCAACCTGGTCGTGTCGCTGCTGGCCAAGACCGAGTACGGCGTGCCCCGGGTGGTGGCCAGGATCAATCACCCGAGCAACGAGTGGCTGTTCAACGAATCGTGGGGCGTCGACGTCGCGGTGTCCACCCCGCGATTGCTGTCCGCCCTGGTCGAAGAGGCCGTCAGCGTCGGCGACCTGGTCCGGCTGATGACCTTCAGGCAGAGCGCCGCCAGCCTGGTGGAGCTGACCATGCCCGATGACGCTCCGCTGGTCGGGCAGCGGATCGGCGCGATCGAGTGGCCGGCCGACACCGCGCTCGTCGCCATCCTGCGCGACGGGCGGGTCATCGTGCCGAACAGCGACGACCCGCTCGAGGCCGGCGACGAGCTGCTCTTCGTCACCAGCGAGGACGTGGAGGCCGAGCTTGGCCTGCTGCTCGCTACCGGGTCTCGGTAATCTCCGGACCGCGGGTAAACGGGTCGGGCAGATCCCAGCCACCGTTCTCCTGCGCTAGCTGCGCCTCCAGCGCCTGCCTGGCCTCTTCCGGCAGCTTGATCTCGAGTTGCTCGCGCGGAGGCGCCGGGTAGTCGCCCCGGACGACGACGACATCGGCGAACAGATCGTCGAAGGGCAGGCCGGCCGAGGGGTCGGTGGCCGCCGGGCCGCTGATCACGCCGCGCAGGAACCAGCGCGGGCCGTCGAAGCCGAGGAACCTGACCGGTTGCAGCTGACCTGGCTGGCCGCCCTCGTCCTCCGTCGGCACGTGCGCGCGCAGCTCGGTACCGGCGCGGCCGTCGTCCTCCTCGCAGCTGCCGCCGGACTCGGCAATATTCGCGGCGATCTCGTGCCTGACCTCGTCCCATAGGCCGCCGCTCCGCGGCGCCGCGAAAGCCTGCAGCTGCATGCCGCTCTCGCCGTGCACCACAGCGACCCAGGCGCCCTGCTCCTCGGCAACGTTGATCTGAACGTCGAACCCTTCACGGACCGGAATCAGCAGGCTGCCGCAGTCGATCCGCTCCGTCTCGGGGTAGTTGTCAGAGAGGTCCCATGGGCCGGCGGTGTCCTGGGCCGGCGGCTGGTCATCGATGACACGGTCCTGATACGGGTCCGGCTGGTCCCCGCTCTCACGGCGGCGGCGTCGCAACACGTCCGTGCTCCCCTACCTTGCTTGACATGCCTGCACTGCACTGCTGAAGACTCACACCACCTGGGCCCATCGCCCAAGCCGGCTCGCCGGCGGCGAACGCCGCCAGGCTGGTCACGGCGCCTCGGCCGCGTGCCCTCCCGTCGAGCCGAACCCGGCCTCGCCCCTTGCCGATCCCGGCAGCCTGCTCACTTCGCAGAACACCGCGCGCTCAACTCGCTGGATGACCAGCTGGGCAATCCGGTCGCCGCGGCTGAAGCGCACCGCCGCGGCCCGGTCAGTGTTGATCATCGTCACTGCGATCTCTCCACGGTACCCCGCGTCAATCGTTCCCGGTGCGTTGACAAGGGTTACGCCATGTCGCGCGGCCAGGCCGGACCTGGGATGGACAAACGCCGCGTAGCCGTCGGGCAGCGCGATCGCGATCCCGGTCCCGACGACGGCGCGCTCGCCGGGTGCGAGCTCGACGTCGCGCGCGGCGTGCAGGTCGACCCCGGCATCGCCCGGATGCGCCCGCGCAGGCAGCGGCAGGCCCGGGTCGAGCCGCCTGACCAGCACCTCGACGTGATCGGCCTGGACGGTCATCGGCATGCTCCCTATCAAGGCGGCGGCATCAGGCCGGCCCGGGATCGTGGTCATGATCACCGCGCAGGTACGGCCACGCATAGGAGATCACGGCGGCACTCGGCACCGCCACGATGGCACCCGGAACGCCGGCCACGATACCGCCGACGGCCAGCACCACGATGATCGCCAGCGGATGTAGCCGCACGATCCGGCCGACCACGAGCGGCTGGAGCAGATGGCTCTCGATCTGATTCTCGGCCAGGAACACGGCGAGCAAGATGACCGCGGCGACCCATCCCTTGGTCGCGAGCGTGATCAGGATGGCCAGCGCACCGACGACCAGGATCCCGACCAGCGGTATGTAGGCGGCGATGAAGACGAGGACGACCAGCGGCACGAGGAGCGGCACGCCGAGCAGCCACAGGGCCAGCCCGATAAAGACGGCATGGATAGCAGCGACGACGGTGGTGCCCCTGATGTAGCCGATCAGCGCCTGCCACGCGGCGTCGCCGGCCTGAACCGCCCGCCGGTGCGCACTCGGACGCAGGCTGCTGATCAGCCACGACCAGATCTTGCGACCGTCTTTGAGCAGGAAGAACGTAATGAACGCGGTCAGGATCAGGCCGGTCAGTACCTCGATGAAGTACCGGCCTCCGGTGACGACGGTTCCGGCGACCACCGACTTGTGCTGGGCCAGGTAATCGAGCAGCTTGCTGGAGAGCTGATCGAGCCGGATCCCCCTCAGCCGGAACGGCGGACCGGACAGGTACGCCTGAATCTCGTGAACGGTCCGCCTGACCTCGGACGCGAGCTGCGGGTAATCCGCCTGAACCCGATTGGCGACGAGCGTCCCCGCGCCGGCCAGCACGGCGATCGTGGCCAGCAGAGTGCACCAGGTGGCGGCCAGGGCCGGCAGCCCGATCCGCTGCAGGATCGCCTTCAGCGGCTGGAGCAGGGCGGACAGCAGCAGCGCAGCGATCAGCGGCAGGACGACCAGACGGAGCGCATCGGCGACCTTGAACGCCAGGTAGACGACGGCCGCCACGAGCAGCAGCCGCCACGACCACGCCGCCACATTCCGGAGCAGGCCAGGTACGGCCGTATCGGCCTGCCGCCGGCGGCATCCTGTGATGGCCGGCCTGCGGCGGGGGCAGCCGGTGCTGACCGGCCGGCGCCAGGGGCGACGCCGTCGTCGTCCTGGGCGGTCTCCCGCCACCCCGCAGGCCCGCTACCGCCCGGCCCGTAGCCCGCCGGGTGACCATTCCCCGCGCCTGCGGCCTGACCAGCCCCCGCGCCTGCGGCCTTACCAGCCGAGCTCCAGGCCGCGCGCAGCCGCGCTGCCAGCCCGCGCACCGCTCCTCTTACTGACCCGCCGTCCGTGCTCATGGCCTCCATGTAACCAACTACGGTGGAACAATGCGCGTCTACCGTGAACGACTCGTCGTGCCGGTTTCCTGGTGGCTGCTGGTCACCGCCTGCGCGGCGCTGCTCGGGACCACGCTGTGGGCCGGGCTGAGCGTCCGGACGGCCGTCGTGATCTACGCGGTCCTGGAGGGCGCGTGTGCGGTGACCCTGATCGCCTGGGGCTCAGCGAGGATCACGGTCACCAGGACGGAATTGCGGGCCGGCTCGCAGCGTCTGCCGCTCTCGCAGATCGCCGAGGTCGCGGCGCTGGATAAAGCGCAGACCAGGGCGCTGCGCGGGCCGCGCGCCGATCCAGCCGCCTACCTGCTGGTCAGGCCCTACCGTCCGGTCGCGGTTTACGTGGAAATTGACGGCCGGCCACCGGAGCGGCCGTACTGGCTCGTCGCCACCAGGAAGCCAGCCCAGCTTGCCGAGGCTATCGAGCGCGCCAGATCGGGGGCGCCGGCTGGCGACCACGCCGAGGAGTACCGGGTCGCACGGCCGGCCCCGGCACCGTGGGATGATTGCCGCAGGCGAATAGCCGACGTGATCGTGGGCAGCCTGGCCACTCCGGGCCGCTCACCGTGGAAAGGACGGCAATGCCTGCTAAGGGCGGTGATTACGGCAGCAAGGCGGTCACGGCGGTAGCCGGTGCGGCCGCCGCGTTTGTCGCGCGGAAGGCGATCATCTTCGCCTGGACGAAGGCGACTGGGCGAGAGCCGCCGGGCAAGGCCGAGGATCCGGATGTGGCCATCGGCGAAGCACTGGCCTGGACCATCGTGCTCGGCATCGGCGTCGCCGTGGCGCGGGTTCTGGCCATCAGGTTCGCCACCCGCCAGTCCGCCAAGCGCCTGGCTCCGCCGCCTGACTGACCCGGCCCGCACCCGGCATCGGCAGGCTCTACGCTGTTGGCGTGCACTCCAAAGACCGGTCAAGGCTTACGTTCAAGATCGTCTACGCGTTCCGGCATCCTGGCCGGATCGCCGGGTATGTCAGGCGCCGCGGCCGCGACGCGTGGCTGCTGCGGAAATCACCCGATCATGTCAGCTACTACCGGGCTGTCATGCGCTCGGACGCGTCCCGCAGCCCCGAGGCCGCCGTCGGCAGTCACAGCCACGAGTACTGGCTCCAGGTCGGCCAGCTGCAGTTCGACTACGCCACCAGTCACGGGCTCAAGGCCGACATGCGCATGCTGGAGATCGGCTGCGGCAACCTGCGAGCCGGGCGCCTCTTCATCGACTACCTCGAGCCTGGCTGTTACTACGGCCTGGACATCTCACCCGACATCCTCCTGGCGGCGCAGGACACGATCACCGACTACGACCTGCGAGCGAAGCTGCCGCACCTGACCCTGGTCAGTGATCTGCGCCTGCGCTTCCTGCCGGACGCCACGTTCGACTTCGTGCATGCCCACAGCGTCTTCTCGCACTCCCCGATCGAGGTGATCGACGAGTGCCTCGCGCATGTCGGCCGGATCCTGGCGCCGGGCGGCTTCTTCGACTTCACCTTCGACAAGACCGACGGTGCCGAGCACGACGTCCTGCGCGAGGACTTCTACTACCGGACCGAGACGCTCATCGCTCTCGCCGCCAAGCACGGCCTCCAGGCGACGTTCATGGACGACTGGGAGCAGAACGGTCATCCGCAGTCGAAGATACGGGTGACTCTTCCCGTCATGTCTGGACCCGGGCCCGGGTAAGGGAGCAAGGTGATGCGGGCACCTTTTTGCTGGCGTCCGCGACCGACGGGAGCACCGGATGGCTGAGCCGCAAGTCCTCGCGATCGTTCTGGCCGGCGGCGCTGGCAAGCGGCTGGCCCCGCTCACCGCTGATCGGGCCAAGCCGGCGGTTCCGTTCGGGGGCCTGTACCGGCTGATCGACTTCGCCCTGTCCAACCTGGTCAATGCGGGCTGCCGCCGGATCTGCGTGCTGACTCAGTACAAGAGCCACAGCCTGGACCGCCATGTCACTACCACCTGGCGGCTGAGCAGCCTGCTCGGCAACTACGTCACGCCCGTGCCTGCGCAGCAGCGCCTCGGGCCGCACTGGTACACCGGCTCGGCCGATGCCATCTTCCAGTCGCTGAACCTGATCTACGACGACCGGCCCGACATCGTCGCCGTCTTCGGCGCGGACCACGTGTACCGGATGGACATGATGCAGATGGTCCACCAACACGTCGCGGGCGGCGCTGGCGTCACGGTCGCGGCTATCCCCGTGGACCGTGAGGAGGCGTCAAGCTTCGGAGTGATCCAGACCGGCAGCGACGGCCGCACGGTGGAGGCGTTCCTGGAGAAGCCGGCCGATCCGCCCGGGCTGCCGACCAACCCGAACTTGTCCTATGCCTCGATGGGCAACTACGTGTTCAACACCGACGTCCTTGTCGACGCGCTGCGGCAGGACGCCGCCGACGACGGCAGCAGGCACGACATGGGCGGGGACATCCTGCCCATGCTCGTCGGGCAGGGACGCGCCCAGGCCTACAACTTCCTGGAGAACGAGGTGCCGGGCTCCGAACCGCGCGACACCGGCTACTGGCGTGACGTCGGGACGCTTGATTCCTACTTCGAGGCGCACCTGGATCTGTGCGCCGTGCACCCGATCTTCAATCTGTACAACGACCGGTGGCCGATCCTGACCTACGTGCCGTCGCAGCCGCCCGCCAAGTTCGTGCACGACAGCGGCGATCGCGTGGGCCGTGCGATCAACAGCGTGGTGAGCAACGGCGTGGTCGTCTCGGGCGGCCTGGTCCTGGACTCGGTGCTATCACCCGGCGTGCGGGTCAACTCGTGGTCCCGGGTCGAGCGCTCCGTCATCATGCACAACACCAGGATCGGCCGGTACTCCGTCGTGCGGAACGCCATTCTCGACAAGAACGTGGTCGTGCCCGACGGCGCGGTCGTGGGGGTGGACAAGGAGCACGACCGGGCGCGCGGTTTCGTGGTCTCGACCGGCGGCATCACCGTCGTGGGCAAGGGCCAGGAGGTCGCGCCGTGACAGCGGTGCGCGACCATTCCGGGGCCCAGGCGTTCAGGAAGGTCAACGTCGCGCTGCTGACCAGGGAGTATCCGCCGGAGGTCTACGGCGGCGCCGGAGTTCATGTCGAGTACCTGGCCCGGGAGCTGCATTACCTGGTCAGCCTGACCGTGCACTGCCAGGGCACGGACCGGCCAGGAGCCATCGCGCACCGCCCGTGGGACCTGCTCGACCGGGCCAACACCGCCCTGCGGACCGTCTCGACCGACCTGGCGATGGCCGCCGCCGTGGACTCCGCCGACGTGGTGCACTCGCACACCTGGTACGCGAACCTGGCCGGCCACCTGGCCGCCACCCTGTACGGGATTCCGCACGTGATGACGATGCACTCGCTCGAGCCGTTGCGGCCGTGGAAGTCGGAGCAGCTTGGTGGCGGCTACGCGTTGTCGTCCTGGTGCGAGCAGGTGGCGCTGGAATCGGCCGCCGCGGTCATCGCGGTCTCAAGCGGGATGCGCAACGATGTGCTGGCCACTTACCCGTCGCTGCCCGCCGATCGCGTGCACGTCATCCGCAATGGCATCGACATCAACGAGTACGCCCCCGACGAGGGAACCGATGTGCTCGGGCGGCACGGGATCGCCCCTGACCGGCCGACCGTCGCCTACGTGGGCAGGGTGACCAGGCAGAAGGGCCTGCCGGTGCTGCTGCGAGCGGCCGAGCTGCTCGACCCGCAAGTCCAGCTGGTGCTGTGCGCGGGGCAGGCCGACACGGGCGAGCTCGAGGCCGAGGTCACCATGCTGGTGGAGCACCTGCGTGACACCAGGTCGGGGGTTATCTGGCTGAACGGGATGCTGCCCAAGCCCGAGGTGATCCAGATCCTCAGCCACGCCACGGTCTTCGCGTGCCCCTCCCTGTACGAGCCGCTGGGAATCGTCAACCTGGAGGCGATGGCGTGCGGCACCGCCGTGGTCGCATCGAAGGTCGGCGGCATTCCCGAGGTCGTGGCGGACGCCCAGACTGGCCTGCTCGTGCCGCCAGGCGACCATGTCCTGCTCGCCGAGGCCATCTCCTCCCTGGTCAGCGACCCGGCACGGGCGGCGCGAATGGGGCAGCTCGGCCGTCAGCGGGTGGCAGCGGAGTTCAGCTGGGCCAGCATCGCCGCGCAGACCGCGGCTCTGTATACCGAGCTCGTCCGCAAGGCGGAGCTGGCCCGCGGTCCGGCCGCGACCTGACACCGGACGCTGAACACCGTTCTTTGCTGAAACACCGTTTCGCTCAGGAGTCATCCTGGTTAAGATATATCGCGACGAGGAGGCTAGCCATGATGTCACCCGACAGCCGGGAGCCGCTGCAGGCTCCGATCCTGGCATCCAACGCCGAGCGCGACGCGGTCGCGCAGCGTCTCCAGGTCGCGTTCGCCGAGCACCGCCTGAACGACGACGAATTCGACCAGCGGATCCGGGCGGCGCTGACCGCGAGATCCACTGGCGAGCTCGACCAGCTGACCGCCGACCTGCCAGCGATCACCGCAGCCCGCGCATCCGCTGCCCCCGGGTCCGGGGCCGCGGGCCGGAAGCCGGGCAAGCTCGCAATCGCGATGAAGAGCTCGATCAGCCGGGCTGGCCGCTGGACAGTTCCGCAGCGGTTCTACTCGGTGGTCTACAAGGGCAGCGGCCTGCTTGATCTCCGGGCCGCGGAGCTGACCGCCCCGGTCACGACCATTTTCGCCGTGGCGTACAAGTCGCGGACCGAGATCCTGCTGCCGGCCGGCGTACGGGTCGAGCTCGGCGGCACCGGCGTGTCGATGGTCAGCGACGAGGCTGACTCGGCGGCCGGGCTGTTCGCCGCGGACGCACCGGTCGTGCAGATCAGGGGCGTGGCCTACAAGGGCACGATCGAGGCGACGAATCGGCCCACCGGAATCAGGTGACCGAGCCGGCCGCAGCTCCGGTGACCTGGTCGCCCCAGCGGGCGAGTTCCGCTTCCAGGTCGAGCGGGGCGATCATCTCGCCGCTGGCCGTCTCCTGCTCCCAGTACTCGGCCGGCACCCGCCACATGACCTCGAACTCGATGCCGCTCGGGTCCTTCGCGTACAGCGACTTGGAGACGCGGTGGTCGCTAGCTCCGACAAGCGCACCGGTGGCGGCCAGCCGGGCCCGGATGTCGGCCAGGTCCGCAAGCGTGCCGACCTCCCAGGCCAGGTGATACAGGCCGAGGTAGCGACCGGCCGGCAGCGCGCCGTCGGGTACCGCGAACACCCCGAGGTCGTGATCGTTCGCGCTGTCCGGTGCCCGGAGGAAGGCGGCCCGGCCTGGTACCTCCATGCGCACCTCGAGACCGAGCGCGTCGCGGTAGAAGCCGACGGTCGCGGTCAGATCGCGGACATAGAGCACAGCGTGGTTCAGGCGGCGTACGGGCATCTCAGCTCCCATGAATCGTGATACCGGTAGTGAGAAGGCTACGGGCCGGGCAGAGATTCCCGGCGCGCTTAGTAAGCCGGCACGGCACCGGCGCTGGCCAGCCCGATCCGCTGCGCCACCGCGAATTCGTCGTCGATCAGCACGACGTCCCGCCCCGCGGCATCGAGCAGAGCGGCCGCCACCGAGGCCCGGTAGCCCGCGTGACAGTGCACCCAGATCTGCCCGTCGGGCAGATCCTTGATGCGCCGCGGCAGCGCGTGCAGGGGAACATGCAGCGCGCCCTCGATCCGGGCTGATGCCCACTCTGAGTCCCGGCGGACATCGAGCAGGACATGCCTGACCTCGCGACGTGAGCGCGCGTCAGCCGGCGAAGTCGGTGACCGGGTAGCAGGACAGCGACTCCTCGCCAGCCCACTGATCGGCCGTCCCGGTCGCAGCCGACTGCACCTCGTCGATCCCGATCCTGATCAGATGCCGCTGGGCGGCCGCCACGTCCGCCTGCGTCTCGCCGAGCAGCGTCAGCGGCGTCCCCCACGGGATCAGCCAGCCCAGGTAGGTCGCCAGGTTGTCGCCTAGCTCGAACTGCAGCGTGCCGCGAACGTGACCAGCGGCGAACGCGACCCGGGACCGCAGATCGACGACCCACTCGCCCGCGTCGATGCGGCGCCTCAGCTCGGCGCTGTCCGCTGCCTCGGGCGCGCCGAGGTCAGGCGCCAGCGGGCCCGCCGCGTTGGCGGGCGCCATGTGCGCGTAGTAAGCGGGATATACGTCCAGCGCGGCGATCGTGGTCTCGACGTAGTCGTCCTCGTCCAGGGTCAGGGCTGGATTCGCGGTCAGTTCCATGCCGATGGTCGAGGCTGTGCCCGAGGTCGGCGTGGCCGAGCAGAAGCTGCCGAAGCCATGCGTCGGGCAGACCATCGCGTCGGCCGGCAGTTCGGCGGCCAGCCGGCGCGCCGAGGCGTGCTGGGCCCTGGCCAGCTCGAGCCGGTACTGGGATCCGAGCAGGTCGGTCCGCCCGGTCGACCCGTTGAGGAGCGACCCGCCGGTGAATACGGCGACCACGCGCCCGGCATGTTCGACCGCGTAGGACAGGTGATGGAACGTGTGTCCTGGCGTGGCGATCACCAGCACCCGCATCTGCCCGACCTCGATCTGATCCCCGTCGGCGACGCCGATCCGGTCGAACGAGACCTGGTCGTCCGCATTCACGTGGTAGGCGGCTCCCACGGCGCGGGCGAGGGCGTATCCGCCTGTCACGTAGTCGTTGTGGATGTGGGTCTCGAAGACGTGGGTGATCCGGACACCGCGGCTCTCGGCCACGGCCAGTACCCGGTCGATGTCACGCTGCGGGTCGACGACGATCGCCACCGCGCCGTCGGTGGCAAGGTAACTGCGGTCGCCGAGCGACGGCGTGTCGATGACGGCAATGTCGATCAACCCGGTCGCCTCCCTTCGTGCCGGCAGAACAAGCCTACAGAGGCACCTCTGCCGACCCCGTGTAGATGCCGCGCGGCCGGATGGGGATATTGCGCGCGTACTCCTCCAGCGCATGCGCGAGCCAGCCCGCGGCCCGGGCGACCGCGAACACGGCCTCTCCCGCACCCGGAATCATGCCGCCCATGGTGGCGAGTACCGCCAGCGCGAAATCGATGTTCGGCTCGGGCAGCGAGCGCCTGCGCACCTCGGCCATGACCGCGTCGGCAACGGCGAGCCGCTCGGATCGCGGAGCGGCCTCGCGGAGCAGGTCCATCAGCGCGGCCGCGCGCGGGTCTCGGCCCCGGTACACGAAGTGGCCGAAACCAGGGATCCGCTCGCCGCGCCGCAGCAGGTCCCCCACCACCCGGCCGGCCTCGGCGGGCCCAGCCGCGGACCTCAGCATCACCTCGGCGCCGAACGAGGCGCCGCCGTGCAGGGCGCCGCCCACCGCGCCGAGCCCCGTCGCGACCACGGCATACGGGTCGGCCCGAACCGATGCGGCCACCCGGGCCGCGAGCGTCGATGCCGCCAGCTCATGGTCCGCGAGCAAGACCAGGGCCGCGCGGAGCGCTCCGACCAGGCCGGGTCCCGGATCGGCCGGGCACAGCCGCGGCACCAGCCGCTCGGCAATCGTGCCGCCGGTCGCGGTGCCAACGGTCTGGACGGCGGGCAGGCAGTCCGCCATGCCGGCGATCAGGCAGCGCCCGGCCGCGATGACGGCTGGCGTGTCCAGATGGAGCCGCAGCGGATCGGCGGCCGCCAGGGCCGGGACGATTACCTGCAATCGCTCGAGCGGCAGCGTTCCGGCGGGCAGCGCGGCCTGGGCAGCCGAGCCAGCCGCCACGGCCGCCTCGGTTGCCTGCCAGGACTCGCCGGGCTCGTCCAGCGATCCAGTCCACAGCAGGCCGGCGACTTCCTCGAAGCTGCGGGCGCGAGCCAGCCCGATGGCGTCCCGTCCCCGGTAGCGCAGGTGGTCACCCGTGATCTCGGTCAGCTCCGTCTCGATAACGAGCTCGGCGGCTCCCGGCGCACGGCGCGGCCGCCCCCGGCGGGCGAGACCTTCCACTTCCGTCGCGCTGAACAGGCTAGTCCGGGAACCCTCGGCCTTGCGGCTGGTCAGCACTCCCCTGCTGACGTAGGAGTACAGGCTGGCCTGCTTCACGCCGAGGCGCTGCGCGGCCTCGGCGGCGCCGATCCACTCCGCCGGCATGGGCACCCCGTTCCTGATCGCTAGACCCTCGGTTCCGGCCAGACATTGATTTTAATCAACATTGACAGAGTTGTACATTAGCCGTTGATAATCAAGCTGGGACAGGAATCCGGCTACGGAGGCGGGCATGCCACAGGTTCACTTTCTCGACGTCACCAACCGCGACGGAGTGCAGACCGCCCGGACCGGGCTCTCCAAGTTCGGTAAGACGATGGTGAACTTCTACCTGGCCAGGCTCGGCGTGGCCCAGTCCGAGATCGGGTTCCCTTTCCTCTTCCATGAGATGCCCTACGTGCGGGCCAACGTGGCGCTCGCGCAGGCAGGCGCCTTCGGCGAGCTGAGGCTGTCCGGCTGGTGCCGGGCCGTCACCGCGGACGTCGAGCGGGCGATCCCGCTCGGCCTGAGTCACTACAACCTGTCGATCTCCACGTCTGACCAGATGATCGCGCACAAGTTCCGCGGCAGGCTCGACCGGGAGGCCATCATCGCTGAGATGACGGCGGCCGTGGCCGTGGCCCGGGAAGGCGGCGCCGAGACGATCGGGGTCAATGCCGAGGACGGATCGCGCACGGACGAGGGGTTCCTGACCGAGTTCGCGCTGGCCGCCAGTCAGGCGGGCGCGGACCGGGTCCGGTACTGCGACACCATCGGCGGGGACTCCCCGCAGCGGATCAGGGAGCGGTTCGCCAAGCTCGCGACGGCGACGGCCATGCCGGTGGAGACGCATTGCCACAACGACCTGGGCATGGCCGTGGCCAACTCTGTCTCCGGCGCACTCGGCGATCTCGACGCGGGCCAGGACGCCTGGGTGAACACGTGCGTGAACGGGATCGGCGAGCGGTCGGGCAACGCCGACCTGCTCTCGGTCATCCTGGCCTTCAGCCATGCCTTCGGCATCGCCGGCCGGGCCGAGATCGGCGATCCGGTCGACCTGGCCTGGGCGCGCAGGTTCGGGCTGTGGGCCAGCTATGCGTTCGGCCAGCCGCTGCCGCAGAACCAGCCGGGCACGGGCCGCAACGCCTTCGCCCATGAGTCCGGCATCCACGCCGACGGCGCGCTGAAGGACCGGCACAACTACGAGCTTTATGACGACGACACGCTGGGCCCGTTCCCGCAGGACTGGCACGCGCGGTCCGGTCGGGTCGTGCTGACCGGCGAGTACGGGGGGATGGCGGGCTTCAGGCACGTGCTGGACGGACTGGACATCGACCCGGGTCAGGACGAGGATCTGGTCTTCCAGCTCGTGCAGCTTTGCGCGGCGGCGACCAGCAAGCCGCTGACCGACGACGAGCTACGGCTGATCGCCGCCTACCCGCGCGAGCTGTCGCTGCTCTACCCGGGCCAGCTCGGCTAGCTGGTCAGCGGCCGAGCTGCTTACGGCCCCTGATCGACTTCAGCCTGGCCTTCTGGTTCGAGTCGAGCATCGCGTAGGCCACGCCCGGGATCGCGATCGCGAGCACGATCACCGCTAGCGCCAGCCACGGGTTGATGATCAGCAGGATCAGCCCGATCACGACACCTGCGATGCCGATCTTCATATGAGGGGTCATAGCGTTAACACCCGGACCTTCCCGTCGTAACGGGATGATTCAGTGAACCATCCCGCCCTAACCTGACCGACCCGCATGATCAGTCGCGTCAGGACCACGGTAGCTCCCCGCCGGAGCACTGCGACCAGATCTGGTGCGAGATGATGAGCACGATGCCCCGGGAGGAAGAGATGACGCTGTCACTGCCGATCGAGCCGCAGGCCAACGAGTTGCTGTCCCGTGACGGGTTCGCGCTGCTGCTCGCGATGATGCTTGACCAGCAGGTCCCGTTCGAGAAGGCGTTTAACTCGCCGTACCAGCTTGTGCTGCGCCTCGGCCATGAGCCCGACGCGCAGGAACTGGCCAGCTTCGATCCCGACGCGCTGGCCGACATCTTCGCCGAGCGCCCGGCGCTGCACCGTTTCCCGCGAGCGATGGCCGCCAGGGCTCAGGAGCTGGCCAGGATCGTCGCTGACCGCTATGACGGCGACGCGAGCGCGGTCTGGGCGACCGCCGGCAACGGCGCGGAGCTGCGGCGGCGGCTGTCTGAGCTGCCCGGCTTCGGCGCCTACAAGGCACAGATCACTATCGCCCTGCTCGGCAAGCAGCTTGGCATCCAGCCAGATGGCTGGCGCGAGGCCGCCGGGCACTTCGGCGAGGCCGGATCGCACTACTCCGTGGCCGACATCAGCGACGACGCCTCGCTGGCCGCGGTGCGGTCGTACAAGAAGGCCAGGAAGCAGGAAGCCGCGGCCGCCCGCTAGCGGTCAGCCGGGGGGCAGCCAGTGCAGACCGGCGCGCGGGCCGGCCTCGACGCCGACGCGCAGGCCGGCGTGCTGGCCTCGTTTGCGGCGGCCTTCAGCATCGACCGGGCCGGACTCCGTCCGGCGGTCGCCCTCAAGGCCACTGCCGGGGTCGTCATCCCCCTGATCGCCGGCATCGCGGCCGGCTATCCGCTGGCCGGCGCCACCGCCGCGTTCGGGGCGCTCAGCGTCGGCTACCCGCTGGTCACCTCCGGCCCGCGCACGCCGTTCGGCACGATGCTCGCGATCAGCCTCGGGATGGGCACAGCTACCTTCGTCGGCGCGGTGTCCGGCCTGGTGCCCCCCGTGCACCTGCTCGTCCTTGCCGCGGCCGGCTTCGTGGCCGGCCTGCTGGTCGCGGCCGGCCGCGGGGCCACTCAGGTCGGGATCAACGCCACCATCGCGCTGCTGGTCTTCGGCCGGTTCACCGCCTATCCGGGTTCGGCCGCCACGCACGCGAGCTGGGTCCTGGCCGGCGGGCTGTTCCAGACCCTGCTTGCCGTGCTGGCCAAGTCACCGCGCCCGCTGCGATCCCAGCGCGCGGCCCTTGCCGATGCGTACGAGGCGCTCGCCGAGGCCGCGGCCGGCGACCAGCAGGTGCCGATCGCGGTCGCCGAGTCCGCCGCGGCCGCGCGCGAGGCGATCGCGCCATGGCTGCAGGCCGATGACCGCCCGATGGCCGGGCCCCTGCGCGGGCTGGCCGACGAGCTTGACCGGATCAGGCACGAAGTCCAGGCCCTCAGGTTCCAGCAGCCGCAGCTTCCGCCCGCCGGCCGCCGGCTGACCAGCGACGCTCTGACCGTGGCGGCCGGCGCGCTGCGCGCGATCAGCGAGGCGCTGCGGGAGGGGCGCGCCGCTACGAGCGTCGATCCCCTGGCCGAGCAGCTGGCTGACCTGGCCGACCAGCTCGCGCCCGACGCGGCCGGCCAATCCGGCCAGAGCGCGGCCCCGCGCGCTGCCGCTCCAGCCGGGGCCCGGCTGGCCGGGGGGCGGTTCAGCAGCGCGCGGACCGCCGCCATGGCCGGACAGCTCAGGGCGGTGAACCGGATGGTGACCGAGCTGGCCGGCGTCCGCCGGATCAGCCTGCCCGTTACGGCCGCCAGCGCCGCGGACGCGATGATCATCCTGCCGGGCGGGCTGGTCTCCGTCTTCCGGCAGGTGCGCGCGGCGCTGTCGCCGTCGTCGCCGGCCTTCCGGCATGCGGTCAGGCTGGCGGTGGTCATCCCGCTCGCGACGGCGATCTCCTATCTGCTGCCCTGGCCGCGCGGCTACTGGCTGCCGCTGAGCGCGCTGATCGTGCTCAAGCCGGACTTCGCCGCCACGATCAGCCGGGGCGTGGCCAGAATCATCGGCACCGGGATAGGCGTCCTGGCCGGCGCGGTTATCGTGGCCACGCTGCATCCGGCCGGCCTCGCGCTGATCGCGCTGATCGCCTTCTGCACCTGGGCCGGGTACACCGTGTTCTCCGCCAATTACGCGATCTTCGCGATCTTCCTCACCGCGTTCGTGATCCTGCTGATCTCGGCCGGCCGCAGCAGCGCCATTGCCACGGTCGAGAACCGCGGATTCGACACCCTGATCGGCGGCGGCCTGGCCATTTCGGCCTACCTGCTCTGGCCGACCTGGGAAGCCGGCACACTGCAGGCCGCGACCGCTGACCGGTTCGAGGCGATCAGGCGCTACCTCAGCGCGGTGCTGAAGGCCTACCTCGACCCGGAGGCCGGCGACCCGGCCGCGCTCGAACGGCTCGCCGGGGCGACCAGGCGGGCACAGTCCTCGGTCGCCGCGTCGCTCTCGCGGGCCCGCGGCGACCCGGCGAGAAGCAGGCCGGACATCGGCGGCTACGCGGGCATCCTGTCGGCCGGCCGCCGGATCGTGGCGGGCACCCACGCGCTGGCCAGCCACCTTCGTGACGCCCGCCAGCAGGTCGCCGTCCCGCTCGCCGCGCCGATCGTCGGCGAGATCGACCTGGCCATGTCCGAACTGGTGCGCGCGATCAGGACCGGGGAGCCGCCGCGCCAGTTCCCCGACCTGCGGCGCGCCCACCGCCGCCTGACCGTCGGCACCGCCGCGGGCGAGACCCTGGCCGACCGCCGCGGCGCGATCATGGCCGCCCTGCTCGATCCCCTGGTCGACGCCATCGACACCGCCGCCGACCTGCTCAGCGACCCCGCGAACGGGCCATCCGGCACCAGCGGTGGGCCATCCCCGTTCCTGTTAGCCCGGCGATGGCCCACTGCTGTTGCAGCCGGCCGGCGGCGGCGAGCGGAAGAGCCCCGGGCGGGAATAGCCCGGGATACCGGACCAGGTAGTGTCTCGGCTCATGTCAGACACTGACGGCCCGGCGGCCGAGGGCGCCACCCCGATCCCCGCGACCGGAACCGCGCGGGTGCACATCCTGCAGGACGGCTATGCGCGCGAGGACGACGACGGCGAGCACGTCGGCAGTACCGTCACACTGATCACGGACGGCCACATCGTCGTGGTCGTCGACCCCGGCATGGTCGCCTCGCGGGACGCCCTGCTGGCCGCTCTCGCCGCGCACGGCGCCGCGCCGCAGGCCGTCACCGACGTGGTGTTCAGCCATCATCATCCCGACCACACCGTCAACGCGGCCCTGTTCCCCGCCGCGAGGATCCACGACTTCTGGGCCGTCTACGACGGCGATCTGTGGATCTCCCGTGACGCCGAGGGCACCGAGCTCAGCCCGTCGATCCGGCTCATCGCCACCCCCGGCCATAGCGACCAGGACATCAGCACGGTCGCCTCGACTGCGGACGGCGTCTATGTCTGCACCCACGCGTGGTGGGCCGCCGACGGTCCGGCCGACGACCCGTTCAGCCCGGACCAGTCGGTGCTGGCGCGCAGCCGCCAGCGGATCCTCGGCATCGCGTCGGTGATCATCCCGGGACACGGTCCGAGCTTCGTGCCCGGTCCTGACACCCCGCGCTGACCCGGGCTCAGACCGCATCGCCCTTCAGCGCGAACCTGGACAGCCGCCGTGCGGCGATGCCGAGGGTGACCAGGGTGACCACGATCGCCATGACGATAGCCGTCGACGAGGTCAGGTGCGCGTTCAGCGCCGACGTCCTGGCGATCGCGTTGGCGACGCTGACCGAGTACTGGCCGATGGACAGCACCCTGACCCCGCCGATCAGGTTGCCGAGCAGCCCTTCCCAGACCAACAGGTAGATCAGGCCGACCGCGATCGCCCTCGTGGTCAGCACCGAGAGCATCACGAACAGGGCGTTGTAGGCGACCGCGGCGACCAGCGCTCCGACCAGCAGGCCGACGCTCAGCTTGTCGCCGAACCCCTTGGCGATGCCGGCCGCGAGGTACTCGGGGATCGCGCCGAACAAGATGGTCAGCGCCGCGGCGGCGACGAACTTGGAGACGACGACCGACAGCCTGCTGACCGGCGTGGCCAGCAGGTGGATGATGCTGCCGTCGTCGATCTCGGCGCCGAGCACGCTGGTCCCGATGATCAGCGCGGTCAGCGGCAGCACGACCGAGAAGCCGAAGACGCCGAGGAACTCGGCGGGCCACACCGGGCTCTTGGCCACCACCTTCAGCGCCACCGTGATCAGCAGCAGCACGAGCGGGATCAGCGTGAAGACGAGCGCGCGCTTGCGGCCCAGCGTGGCGCGCAGCGTGATCCGCAGCACCACCGGGTTCAGCAGGCTGGTCATGGGGCTCACCGGTCTCTTCTCTCGCTCGTGTCGGCTCGTTGCGCTGGCCGACGCCGCGCGCGTCGTCATGACGTCACCAGGTAGGCGAACACGCTCTCCAGCGACTCGTCGGACGGCAGCACCTCGCGCAGCCGGATGTCACCGTCCCGGCACAGGCCGGCGACCTCCCTGGAGAAGGCGCCGAAGTCCGATGTCCTGACCTGCAGCCCGCGCGGGGTCAGCTCGACGCCGGTCACCGCCGGCCGGCCGATCAGCGCCGCGCCGAGCGCGCGGTCCGCGGACGTCCTGACCAGGAACACGTGCGGCCTGCTCGTCATCAGCCGCCGGATGGCGCGGAAGTCGCCGGAGGCCGCGAGCCGGCCGCCGACGATCACCTGGATGGTGCCGGACATCCGCTCGACTTCCTCGAGGATGTGCGAGCTGAACAGGATCGTCCGGCCCTGGTCCGCCATGTCCTCGAGCAGGTCCATCATCTGCAGTCGCTGCCGGGGGTCCATTCCGTTGAACGGCTCGTCGAGCAGCAGTACCTGCGGATCGTGGACGAGCGCCGCCGCGACCTTGATCCGCTGCCGCATGCCCTTGGAGTACGTGGCGATCCGCCGGTCCTGCGCGTCGGCCATGTCCATGATCCCGATGGCCCGCCGCGCGGCGGCATCCGGATCGGGCAGCCGGTGCAGCTTCGCGCTGGACCGCACGAAGTCGAAGCCGGTCAGGAACGCGTACACCGAATCGCGCTCCGGCACCAGGCCGAGCACGGTGAACACCTGGGGATTGAGCCAGCTCGGCCGGCCGGCGACCGTCAGCTCACCGCGCGACGGGGCGAGGAAGCCGGCCATCAGGTTCAGCAGCGTGGTCTTCCCCGCGCCGTTGGGACCGAGCAGTCCCGTGATGCCGGGGCCGATGGTCATGGTGATGTCGTTCACCGCGACGACGTTGCCGTACCAGCGGGAGACGTTCGTCAGCTCGATGGCGCTCATGCGACGCTCACGCTGTTGTACCTGGCGACCAGCGCGGCCAGGCTGACGCCGAGGAACACCAGCAGCATCACGGCGTACGCGACGCCGTAGCTCCCCGGATTGGCGATGATGCCCGGGTTGGTCCCGCCCAGCCACTGCCGGACCCCGTCCACCACCGTGAACGGGCTGATCAGCCCGAAGAGGTGAGTGGCCCCGGTCACGTGCGGCGCTCCGCCCAGCGGCCCGCCGGGCCCGCGCGGGCCAGACGTCTCCGCGATGTGATTCAGCACTGTCGTCAGCGTCCAGGTCATGAACAGGAAGATCGCGACCGAGCCGGCCGAGAACGCCCGCCGCCCGCTCACGCAGGCCAGCGCGAGCCCGACGGCGGCCAGGACGACCGCCCACATCAGCCCGACCAGGAGGCCGGGAATCACGGCCCGGGTCTGGGCCCAGATCGCTGCTCCGCCGTGCACCTGGAAGATGGTTCCGACGTAGAGCAGCAGCACGGGAATGTCGATCATGGCCAGGCAGGCGAGCACGAACGCGCCGTACTTGGCGGCCGGGTAGTCGTAGCGGCGGATCGGCCGGGCGAAGTACAGCGGCAGCACCCGGCTGCGCAGGTCGCGAGCGACCAGCTCCGGCGCCTGCGCGGCCATGAACAGCAGCAGGACGAGGACCCGGAGCGTGCCGACGTAGGTGTCGTAGTTGATGACCCGCGTGTGCGATCGGCCGAGCGCCATGATCACGGCGTTGATCACGGCCGGCGAGCACATGATCGCGAACGTGAGGACGGGCACGATCTTGGCCTTCGCCCCCCGGCCGATCCCGAACGCGGACCGCAGGCTGTGCCAGCACAGGGCCAGGGCGATCTTGCCGCGGCCGAACCTGGGCCCGTCGTAGGTCTGGTAACCGATGTCGTGAATGACGCCGGTGCCGGCGCCCTGCACTACCCCGTCAGTGGCCATCGACCGCTCCCGTCAGTCCGGCGTCCTCGCGGAACAGCTCTTCCACCCGGTGCCGCCGCTGCTCCATCCGGGTCAGCGGCAGCCCGAGCCCGGCGACCGAGTCCCGCACCGCGTCGAACGTCTCGTCACCGGTGATCAGCACGAGCAGCTCGCGCTCATTGCGGACCGGGCTCAGGCCGCGGCTGGAAAGCTCGGCCGCGAGCAGGTCGGCGCCCTCATCGACCTCGATCGCGAGCACCTGGCTGGCCTGGGTGAACGAGCTCATCGTGGCCGACCGCAGCAGGCGGCCCGCCTCGATGGCCACCAGGTGATCGCAGATCTGCTCGATCTCGCCGAGCAGGTGCGAGGCGACGACGACGGAGATGCCGAACTCGTCGCCGATCCGGGAGATCAGGTCGAGCATCGCGGTCCGCCCGGCGGGGTCGAGGCCGTTGGTCGGCTCGTCGAGCAGCAGCAGCCGCGGATCGCCGACCAGCGCCTGCGCGAGCTTGACCCGCTGCTTCATGCCCGTGGAGTAGGTGCCGATCTGGCGGTACCGCTCCTCGTACAGCCCGACATGCCGGAGCGACTCGGCGGCCCGCTCCTTCGCGGCGGTCGGCGGTACGCCGGACATCCGGCCCATGTGCGTGACGAACTCGGTGGCCGTCAGGTCGGGCGGCAGGCAGTCGTGCTCGGGCATGTACCCGGTCAACCCGCGGATCTGCTCGGCATGCCGCACCGTGTCGAGCCCCAGGACGGTCGCCGTCCCGCTGGTCGGCGGCAGCAGCCCGAGCAGGATCTTGATCAGCGTCGACTTCCCGGCTCCGTTGGCGCCGACCAGGCCGGTGATGCCCGGTCCCACCGCCATCGTCAGGTCGTCGAGCGCGATGATCGAGGCGCCGAAACGCCGCGCCAGCGCATTCGTCGTGATGACCGGCGCGGAAGGATCGGGCAAGCCTGCCTGGCCGGCCACGGCCGCCGGGCGCCAGCCCGGCCGGACTTGATCTGCGGTCACGACGACATGGCCTCACTTTCTGCCCGACAGGGCACCGACAATGGCGCGCACGGAACGCTGGGCGCCGGGGCGGATCCCAGCCTCCCGCGATCGCGGCTGCCGTGTCATCAAACCGCAGGCTGACTCCCCATCCGCCTGCGGTACCACACCACCGCCGCACGCAGCGCGTTCAATCAACGACAACGCTGAATCCCTGCTGTCGCCCTAGCAGCAGCAGGGGTTCAGCGTTGTCGCTCGGAGCGGGGCCGGGGACACTGGGGGCGGGTGATTTGTCGGGATCGGCGCCGGGCGTACCAGCTGCTCGTATGATTTGCGCGACATGCCAGACCGACTCCCCGCCCGTACCGTGCTGGCCGCACTGCTTCTCCTGCTGACCATCGCGGGGATCCGCGCCGCCGGCCCGGCCGTCGGCCTGCACCTGCCGAAGCGGCCCGTCGTCATCGGGATCGGTGCCGCCGTCGAGGTGGCCCTCGCCGCACTTCTGATCACGCTGCGCCGGGGACGCCGCACGCCGGCCGGCGTCGGCGCCAGGCTGCGGCCGCTGCTGAACGGCGCGCTGGTAACCGGCCTGCTCGCGCTCCCGGTTGCCCTGGTCATCGCCAGCATCGGAAAGATCCGCCGCCGGACGGCTAGCCCGCCGCCGCCGCGCGTGCGTCTGCACCCGGGCAAATTCCGCGCGCCGCGATCCGGCCACGGCGCTTTTGACCTCGCCTATGTTCAGTACCTACTGGTCGGCCTGCTGATCGCGGCGATCATCGTCGCGGCGGTCCTGATCTGGCGCCGTCGGCGGCGCCTGGCCCGCCTGTCCGGGCGGGACGTCCCGCTCGACGAGGACACCGGCACGCCCGCCGAACTGGCCCGGGCGGTTGATTCTGGCCGGCTGGCGCTGCGCGAGCTCGACGACGCGCGGGCCGCGATCATCGGCTGCTACCTGGCCATGGAAGAGTCACTGGCCGGAGCGGGCGCCGCCCGAGGAGTCGCCGAGACGCCGGACGAGCTTCTGTCCAGGGCGGTCGAGAGCAGCCTGGTCCACGGCGCTCCGGCGGGCCGGCTCACCGCGTTGTTCTACGAGGCGCGATTCTCCACGCACCCGATGCCCGCGGCGCGGCGGGACGAGGCCGAGCAGGCGCTCGCCGACCTCGCCGCGACCCTGTCCGCACCCGCCGGACCAGCCGCGCCCGCCGGACCGGCCGCGCCAGCGAGTTCCGGCCGTGAGTAACAGCCCGCAGCGCCCAGCCGGCGACAACCCGCGGCGCCCGGCCGACGAGAGCCCGCGGACCGGCTGGAACGGTGCCGGCCGCGAGCTCGCCGTGGCCGGCCTGCTCGCCGTCGTGCTGACCGCGGCCGCGTGGGCGCTCGACGGGCCGGCTGCCGCCGGGTTCGTGCTGCTGATCTGCATCGCGGTGAGCCTGGTCGTGCTCCGCGCGCTGATCGAGCCGGACCAGGAACCGCCCGCGCCGGAAACGCCGTCGGAGCTCGGCCCCGGCCTGTCGTTCATCGGCGTCTGGCGGACGCGATCCGACCTCGTCGACGCCATCAACTCGCTGGCGCGCGTGGGAGTACCGACTCCGCCCCAGGCTCACCAACCTGCTGGCGGCCAGGCTGTCCGAGCGGCACAGGATCAGCCTGGCCGACGATCCGCAGGCGGCCGCCGACCTGCTCCGCGGGACCAGGCGCGACGGTACCGGGCGCGACGGACCGGGCGCGACGGGACCAGGCGCGACGGGACCACGCACGATCTGTGGCGCTGGCTTGACCCGTCCCGGCCGGCTCCGCCGGATGCCGAGTCCTTGCCCGGGATCCCGCCGAACGTGCTCGCTGCCCTGATCGACCGACTGGAGAAGCTGTGACCGAACCGACTCTCACCCCGGCCCAGACGGCTGACCGCTGCGCCGCGGTCCTCGCCGAGCTTGAACGGGCCGTCATCGGCCAGCGAACCGGCCTCGAGCTCGTGCTGACCGGCATCCTGGCCGGCAGCCATATCCTGCTCGAGGACCTGCCCGGGCTCGGCAAGACGCTGACCGCCCGGTCGTTCGCCCGGGTCCTTGGCCTCGATTTCACCCGGATCCAGTTCACCCCCGACCTGCTGCCGTCCGACGTGGTCGGCGCCCCGCTGTACGACCAGCGGAGCGGCGAGATGGTCTTCCGGCCCGGGCCGGTCTTCACCCAGCTGCTGCTCGCCGACGAGATCAACCGGACGCCCCCGAAGACCCAGGCGGCCCTGCTCGAGGCCATGGGCGAGGGCCAGGTGAGCATGGACGGCCAGACCCGGCCGCTGCCCGCGCCGTTCATCGTGCTGGCCACCGCGAACCCGATCGAGTACGAGGGCACCTACGACCTGCCCGAGGCCCAGCTCGACCGGTTCGGGATGCGGCTCCGGTTCGGTTACCTGAGCAGCGCCGACGAGATCACGATGCTCAAGCGCCGCCTGGACCGCGCCGCCGACGAGGTCGAGCTGAAGGCGCTGACCAGCCCGGCCGAGCTGATCGCCATGCGCCGCTCGCTCGAGCAGGTCGAGGTCTCGGCCGACCTGCTCGAGTACGTCGTCGCGCTGATCGGCGCGACCAGGTCCAACGCGCAGATCCAGGTCGGAGCCAGCCCGCGCGGCGGACTGTTCCTGGTCCAGCTGGCCCGGGGCCAGGCGGTGCTCCGCGGCCGTGACTACGTGATTCCCGACGACATCAAGGCGGTGGGCGTTCCCGCGCTCGGGCACCGGATCACGCTGCGGCCCGAGCTGTGGGTGCGCAAGGTCAGTCCGGAGGACGTGATCAGCCGGATCCTGGCCAGCGTTCCCGTCCCGCGCACCGACCCCGCGGCCCCTGTCGCGCGATGACTATTCATTCTTCTGCTCCAACGGAGCGCTCGTGCTGACCGCCGGCCCGCAGCGCAGCGTCGCGGTCACGTGGCGGCTGTCCAGCCTCGCCCGGCGGCTGGCCACGCTGGCGCTGGCCGGGCTGTTCCTGGCCGTGATCACCAGGCGGCCCGAGTTCGCCGGGCTGGCCGCGCCCGCGCTGATGCTGCTCGTCCCGCGGCCATCCGGCCGGCCCGCGTCGGTGGGCGTGACGCTGGCCGCCGTGGCTGACCAGGAGGTCACCGAGAGCGAGCAGGTCTCCTTGCTGGCCCGGATCACCGGCTACGACGAGGGAACCATGCGCCTCAGGCTGCACCCGGCCGCCTGGATCACCGCCGGGCCGACCGTGTCCGGGGCCGACGGCTGGCACCGGCTGCCGTTCCGGGTCCGGCACTGGGGCCGCCGACCCGTCGGCACCCTGGAGGTGGTCCTGCATGACCGCTGGCGGCTGGCCGAGGGCCGGCTGGCTGTCGGCCTGCCCGCGGTGACCTGCCTGCCGCGGCCGGCCAGGCTCGAGTCGCTGGTGGTGCTGAGCAAGCTGCCCGCGCGGCTCGGCGAGCACGCCGCCCGGGCGACCGGCGAGGGAACCGAGTTCGCCGGCGTGCGCGAATTCGTTCCCGGCGACCGGCAGCGGCGGATCAACTGGCCGGCTACCACGCGCCGGGGCACGCTGCAGCTGAACACGTTCGCGGCCGAACGCGCCCAGGTCACCGTGATCCTGCTGGACGTGAGCACCGACGTCGGGATGGCCGGCGAGAGCACGGCGGACCTCGCGGTACGGGCCGCGGCGGGCACCGCCGCGACCTACCTGGCGGCCAGGGACCGGGTCGGGCTGATCAGCTTCGGACGGCAGGTGCGCTGGATCAGCCCGGCGCCCGGGCGCCGCCAGGCTGACCGGATCATGCACATGATCACGTTCGACTCCGGCGACGGGGAGCCGCTCAGCTCGGTCAGCAGGCTGCCGAACGCGGCGCTGCCGCCCGGCGCGCTGATCCTGGTGGTGAGCCCGCTGCTCAGCCTGCGGCTGGTGGAGGCGCTGCGGGAGCTGCGGGAGCGCGGCTACGCCACGCTCGTCATCGATGTCCTGGCCACCGAGCCCGACATCGGCTCGGGACTGGCCGGCCGCCGGGACCGCGCGACGGCCAGGATCGCGCGGCGGATCTGGCGGATGGAACAGGACGCGATCAGGTTCTCGCTCCGCGAGCTGGGCATCCCGGTCGTCTACTGGGACGGGCGGTCGAGCCTGGACGAGCCGCTGGCGCCGTACACCAGGCGGGTCATGGTGAGCCGGGCATGACGCGGCCCGTGCTCGCCGTGGCCGTGCTGGCGGCCGCCGCCGTCACCTGGGCCGCCCTGCCGGCGGGCGATGCGAGGGCGGGCGGGAAGCCGGCCCTGATCGCCGCGGCGGTGTGCGCCGCCCTCAGCGTGGCGCAGCTGGCCGAGGCCCGGCTGGCATCCCGGCCGGGACGCCCGCGCCGGGACCCGGCCATCTACCAGTCGGCGCTGACCGGGTTCCTGCGACGGGCCAGGGACGGAATGCGCGCCGTCCCGTGGCCGCAGGGCCTGATCGTTGCCGTGCTCGGGCTCGAGGCGCTGCATCCGGCGCGGCCGTGGCACACCGTCGTGCTCGGCGTGGTCGTGCTCGCCTTCCTGCTCGCGCTGCACCTGGCCGAGAACGCGGACGGGCCTGCCATCCTGCGGCCGCAGCTCCCCCTGATCGCGGCCGGAATCGGTCTCGCCGCCGTGTCGGCCGGCGCGGCCACGTTTCCGGCGGCAAGTTCGGGTTCCGGCTGGCTGGCCGCCATCGCAGCGGCGGCAGCAGCCCTGGTCGCGGCGCTGACGCTGCCGGTCTGGCCAGCGCGATCCCCCGGCCAGCGCGGGCAGCTTGACGCTGCCGAAGACCGGAAATGATGATGATGTCAATGTCAACTCAGCATGCTCCGAGCAGCCCGCCGGCCAGCCCGCCGACCATCCCGATCGTGGTAGCCACGGCGTCGCAGCGGCAGCGCCGGGTCAACGGTCCCGTGACCGGCAAGGGTCAGGCGCGCAAGGCCCACCTCCTCGCCGCGGCGCGGACCGTTTTCGAGCGGCGCGGATTCCTCGACACCAGGGTCGCCGACATCGTCGCCGAGGCGAACGTGGCTCAGGGGACGTTCTATACCTGCTTTGACTCCAAGGAGGCGGTGTTCCGGGCCGTGGCGCAGGGTGTGATCGACGGCATGCTCGCCTCGCTGCACGCCGATATCCACGCCGAGAAGCCGTATGACCGGGTCCGCGGGGCGATGCAGCGCTTCGTCGATGCCTATATCCCGAGCGCCAGGATCATCGCGCTGACCGAGCAGGTCGGCACCTTCACGCCGGAGATGCGGGACCTGAGGCTCGCGCTGCGCGCCGCGTTCCTCGACCGCTCGATCCGCGGCATCAGGCGGCTGCAGGAAGAAGGCATCGCCGATCCGGGCCTGGACGTCGCCGTCACCGCCGAGGTACTCGGCGCGATGGTCGACCACACCTGCTACGTGTGGCTGACCCTGGGCAAGCAACTCGATAAGGACGTCCTGCTAGCCACGCTGACCACCGTGTGGGCGCGCGCGATCGGCGTCGACGCCTGGCTGCCGCCCGGCGGACCTGCGCCATGCTGACCGGCCAGATGTACCGGGCCTCGCTCATGGTCGGTCGCCGGTCCGGCCCGATACGATGCGGTGCATGAGGTTCGCGATCGCGATTCCGCAGTTCTACTCAGACGGCGAGTTCGATCCGGCGGCGTTCCGGGCGTACTTCGCCCGCGTCGAGGAGCTTGGCTACCACAGCGCGTGGACTCAGGAGTCCGTGCTCGGGTCCTCCCCCCAGCTCGCGCCCGTCGAGGCGATGACCTACGCCGCCGCGTGCACCGAGCGGCTGCGACTGGGCTGCGTGGTCTTCGTGTCCACGCTGTACAGCCCGGTGCACCTGGCGAAGAGCCTGAGCACCCTGGACCAGCTCAGCGGCGGCCGGATCGAGATCGGCGTGGGCACCGGCGGCAAGGGACGGCCGTTCGCCGCATTCGGCGTGGACCCCAAGCGGTACGTCGCGCGCTTTACCGAGGGAATCGACCTGATGAAGGCGCTGTGGACCGAGCCGCGGGTCACCTTCGATGGCGAGTTCTGGCAGCTGAAGGACGCCGCCATGGAGCCCAAGCCGGTCCAGAAGCCGCACCCGCCGCTCTGGATCGGCGCGGCCGGGCCGACGGCGGTTCGCCGTGCGGTCCGCCTCGCCGATGGCTTCTTCGGCGCCGGGTCGGCCTCGACCGCCGCCTTCGCCGACCAGGTCGGGGTCGTGCGCCAGGCGCTGGCCGAGTCCGGGCGCCCGGCCAGGGACTTCCCGATCGCGAAGCGGGTGTACATCGCGGTGGACGAGAACGCGGGACGGGCGCGCGAGCGGATCGACGCGGCCCTCGAGCGGATTTACGGACACCGGGTGGCCAGCATCGAGGCCGCCGCGGTCGCCGGCACGCCCGCCGACTGCGTGCGCGAAGTGCGGGCGGTCGCCGAGGCGGGCGCGGAGCTGATCCTCTTCACGCCCCTGTTCGATCAGGCCGAGCACGCGGAGCGGCTGGCGAGCGAGATTATCCCGCAGCTCGGGTAGCCGCCTGCGGCTGCGTGCCAGGCGGGGCGGCCAGCGCAGCGATCTCCGCGTGCGTCGCGAACCACGGCCGCCCGCGATCCTGCATCCCGGTGATCACGCGGTCGAGCATCCGGATCAGGTAGCCGCGGCCGATCGCCTCCGGGTGCATCGTGTAGGTGACGACCCGGTGCTCAGTGCGCGCCGACTCGAACTCGTCCAGCCAGATTCGCTCCACCGCGGCCGGGTCGGCCAGCAGCCCGCCGTGATAGGGCGTGTAACCGAAGTAGGGCCAGTCGCACAGGCTCCAGTGGCCCGGCAGCTCGAGCAGCGGCGCGGATCCGCTGGCTTCCCAGTACGGCCGGTCGTCAGCCATCAGGCTCGCGTCGTAAGTGAACCCGTAGCCGGCCAGCATGGCCAGTGTCTCCGGCATCAGCTCCCAGCCGGGTGACCGGTAGCCGATCGGGCGGATCCCGTGCTTGCCGAGCGCGGTCAGGCCGCGCTCAAGCTCCGCGCGCTGGCCATCGGCGTCCAGGCCCTCGCTGCCCAGGTGGAGGTAGCCGTGGTGACCGACCTCATGACCGCCCGCCGCGATGGCGGCCATCGCGTCCGGGTGGTGATCCGCGGTATGCCCCGGCACGTAGAAGGTGCCGCCGATGCCGTGCGCCGTCAGCAGGTCGAGCACCCGGCCCAGGCCGCGCTCGGGCCCGAACCGCCCCTGCGACAGGGTGCTCAGCCGCCGGCTGTACTCGGGGCCCTCACCCAGCCAGGGCGCCTCGCCGTCGACGTCGAAGGTCAACGCCACGGCGACGTCCGCGCCGCCCGGCCAGCCGGGGAAATCTGCCTGCGTGCTCATGGCCGCCATTCTCGCGCTAGCCGGTGACGGCGGCGGGAGCGGCATGCCTGGAACGCAGGACGCCCTTGTGGATCCTGCCGATCGCGTCCCGGGGAAGCTCGGGCCCGAAATCCATCCGGACCGGGCCCTTGAACCTGGTCAGCCCGCTGACCAGCGCAGCGTCCCTGATCTGGTCGGCGGCTGGCCTAACCGCACCGGCGGCTCGTCAGCGACCGGCGGCCCCGTGGTCGATGGCCCCGTGGTCGATGGCCCCGTGGTCGATGGCCCCGTGGTCGATGGCCCCGTGGTCGATGGCCCCGTGGCCCGCGGCGCGGTGACCGGCCTTCCGTCCAGCGGTGCCGGCCTGGCCATGGTCCTGGCCCTGACGTCGCCCAGCCAGGTGAGCGCCGCGACGACGAACAGCAGCAGGTAGACGTACGTGGACGCCAGCGGAATGGCATGCCAGCGCTGGCCGAGGAAGATGTTCGCGTCCCAGGCGATGTGCACGACGATCAGCGGCAGGATGCTGCCTGTCCGCAGGAACAGCCAGATGAAGACGGTCGCCCAGACCGCGATCCCGAGTACGCCGAGACCGTAGTAGTCGTGGTACGAGCAGCGCAGCAGGACCGCGACGAGCACGATCTCCGGCAGCGGCCGCGCCGCCTGCCTGAGCGTCGTGACGACGAAGGCGAGAACGACCATCTCCTCCACGATGCCCGCGGTCACTGCCGCGCCGACGGCGTAGATGAGGTAGCTCGCGTCCTGGTGCGCGGGCTGGCCGAGCTTGTTGCCCATAGCCAGCGCGGAGGTCACCGCGCCTCCGGCCAGCAGGGCCAGGACGGCCCAGACGCCGATCCGCAAGGACTGCGCGACCCCCGGGGTGCCCTCGCCCTTGCGCGGCCAGCTCAGTCCCAGCGACCGCGGCGTGATCCCGCGCCTGGCCGAGAGCAGGATGACGACGAGGATCGCGAGCGCCGACGTGCCGAGCTCGCTGATGGTGGCCGGGCTGAAGATCGCCCAGCTCCCCGATGGCGGCGGGTAGCGGCCGGCCAGGGTCTCACCGCCCGCGACGATACTGGCCGCGAAGAAGGCCGCGAAGACGAGCAGTACCTCCGCGTACGCCCGGCGGGCCGGGATCCGGCCGGCCGGCGGCGGCGGCTGAACCGACCACCAGTGCGCTCGGGCCGGGCGGCCGACCGGCCCCGGCCAGGCACCGGACTGGGACGTCATCTCGCCGCTATCTCCCACATCAGGCTTTCTGCCCTTACCTGCCTGCCGCGTATCCCTGCATGCCGCGCGGGTTCGCGGCCGCGCGCAGGAAGCCCCGGTCTCTGGCAACGGCGCTGATCCGGCCCAGCGACCAGGGCGGCGACACCGTCACCTGGTGGCCGCGGTCGCGGAGCCGGGTGATGACCGCGCGGCCGGCCCGCTCCTCGATGCTCAGCGACCCGGGGTGCGACTCCCGCGGATAGAACGACGAGGGGAAGTGGTCCGTATGGAACGCGGGGGCGTCGATCGCCTCCTGCAGGTTCATCCCGAAGACCACGTGGTTGAGGAAGAATCCCATCGTCCACTGATCCTGCTGGTCACCGCCGGGGGTGCCGAACGCCAGGTAGGGCTCGGCGTCGCGCAGGACCAGGCCCGGCGACAAGGTCGTGCGCGGCCGCCTGCCGGGCTCGAGCGTGCTGGCGAAGCCGGGGCTGAGCGTGAACATCTGGGCCCGGGTACCCAGGCAGAAGCCGAGCCCGGGCACGACCGGCGAGCTCTGCAGCCAGCCGCCACTCGGGGTGGCGGACACCAGGTTCCCGAACCGGTCGGCAATATCCAGGTGACAGGTGTCACCCGGGCCGAGCGACACCGCCCCCAGTGTCGCCGCGCCCAGCGTCGGCTCGCCCGTTCCGCTCGCGGCGGCCGCCAGCCGCTGCGGGTCGACCGCGTAGCCAGGCAGGGCGGGCTCCCTTCCGCCCGGAGCACCGGGAATCAGGTCGGCCGACGCGCGCTCGCCGACGAGCCGTCGGCGCAGCGCCGCGTACTCGGGCGAGAGCAGGTCCGCCAGTGGCACGTCGCTGTGCCGCGGGTCGCCGTACCAGGCCTCCCGGTCCGCGAACGCGAGCTTGGCGACCTCGGTCACGGCATGGATCAGCTCGGCGCTGCCCGGCCCCATCCCGGCCAGGTCGAAGCCGTCGAGCATCGCGAGCTGCTGGCAGAAGACCGGCCCCTGGCCCCACGGTCCGGTCTTGCAGACGGTGAGCCCGCGGAAGCCGAAGCTGACCGGCGCCTCCACGCTGGCCCGCCACGCCGCCAGGTCAGCCGCCGCGAGCAGGCCGCGGTTGGGCCGCCCGGTCACATCCATGACCTCGGCGCTGGCCACGAACGCCTCGATCGCCTCGGCGACGAAGCCCTCGTACCAGCAGTGCCTGGCCGCCTCGATCTGCGCGTCCCGGTCGCCGCTCGCCGCCTCGGCCGCGGCGAGCACCCGGCGGTACGTCTCCGCGAGCGCCTGATTGGCGAAACGGCTCCCCGGTGCCGGCGTGCCGTCGCCGAGGTAGATGCCGGCCGACGTCGGCCAGTACTGAGTGAACGTGGCCGCCATCGCTTCGATCGCGGCGCTGGCACCGCTGAGCATCGGATACCCGTCGGCGGCGTAGCTGATCGCGTAGCACATGACATCGCGCAGCCTCAGCGTGCCGTACCGCTCGAGCAGCAGCATCCAGGCACCGAACGCGGCCGGCACCGTCGCCGCGAGCAGTCCGTTGCCAGGGATCAGGCCGATGCCGAGGGCCTCGAATGCGGCCGGTGTCGCGGCGGCCGGCGCCGGTCCCTGCCCGTCGATGACGAATGGCCCGCCATCGCGGGCGCTGTAGCCGATGACCGGGACCTCGCCGCCCGGGCCGTTCAGGTGCGGCTCGACCACCTGCAGGACCAGCCCGGTCGCGACGGCGGCGTCGAACGCGTTCCCGCCCGCCTCGAGTACCGCCATGCCGGCGGCGGAGGCGAGCCAGTGCGTCGACGCCACCATGCCGAACGTGCCGGCCAGCTCCGGCCTGGTGGTGAATTCCTGAATGCCGGCCACGGGCGACTCCGGTTTCGCATTGTGATCATTTGAGCACGGGCTGCGCATATGCAGCCCACGCCCTGGGCAGAAGGATAATCGCGATCAGACCGGCCGCGCTCAGTGCCGCCGGGCCAGCTCTCGAGATCATTCGTCACGCTGCAGGGAAACACCATGACTTCATCGGATTCACTAGCCCGGCGAGTGCTCAGCGGCTTGCTCCTGTCGGCGACGCCGGTGCTCGCGGCCGCGTGCGCCTCGTCCGGGACCAGCTCGCCGTCATCGAGCGCTACCTCTCCGGCGCCGGCGCCGTCACCGACGGCCGCCTCGAGCTCGGCGGCCCAGGCCGCGGCCCCGCCCTGCACGACCGCGGGGCTGCGGGTCAGCAAGGGCGCACCCAGCGGCGCGGCGGGCACCATCTTCTACAACATCGACTTCACCAACACATCAGGCTCGGCCTGCGTGATCGAGGGCTACCCGGGCGTCTCCCTGGTCACGGCGGGCAGCGACGCCGGCAGCCAGGTCGGCGACGACGCCAAGCGAACCACCACCACCCCCCTTCACGCGATCACGCTCGCCGCCGGGCAGACCGCGCACGCGGTGCTCGGCGTCGCCGAGGCAACGAACTTCCCGACCGTCAAGTGCCACCCGGTCACGGCGCACTGGCTGAAGGTCTTCCCGCCCAATCAGAGGGCCGCCGCATACGTTTCCTTTACTACTCAGACTTGCGCATCGACGACTGAGCCGACAATGACAATCGCCGCTATCACCAGCAGTCCTTGATTAGATATTCGTCCCGTAATCCGCGTCGATTCCGGCGAAAAGAAGGGCGCTTACAACCCGGCCCCGGCTCGGGTGCGTCATAATCTCTGAGGGCCTGTTAATCGTGCTCTATCTGAGCAGATGAATGGGCGCTATTCGTCCGCATTCCAGGCTGGCCGAGGGGAAAAACGATGACCGCCGCCGCGTGCCGTTCCATCCTGATCTGCGCGGTCGCCCTGCTTGCCGCGGCCTGCGGCCTGCAGAAGACGCCGCACGCAGGCGGCAACCAGAGCCGCCGTTCCCCGGCCAGGGTCACGCCGCCCGCATCGGGCACGCCGCGGACCTCCCGCAGCCCGCGCGCCGCCGTCACCTCGTGCACGTCGGCTCAGATGCGGGTCAGGCTGGACACTCGCTCGGCCGGGGTCGCGGCGGGCAGCTCCTACCTTCCGCTCGACTTCACTAACGTCGGCGCGGCCAGCTGCACGCTGGCCGGGTTCCCCCAGGTCAGTGTGGCGGCCAGCAGCACGGGCAAGCAGCTTGGCTCGGCCGCCACGCTGGACCGCAGTGCGACGGAGCAGCTGATGGTCCTGTCAGCCGGCCAGAGCGCTCACATCTGGCTGCGCCTCGTCGACGTGACCAACATTCCCGCCGCGCAGTGCCGTCCGGTCGTTGCCGCAGGCCTGCGAGTCAGCCTGCCCGGCCAGCAGCAGGGAACCTTCATCACTCATACGATGACCACCTGCGCTAGGCCCGTCACCGGAACGGACGTCCTCACCGTCGAGCCGTTCCAGCCCGGGGCCGCCCGCCCCGGGACCGCGCAGTAGCCCGCGCGATTACCTTTACCGCGTGCGCGAGCAAGAGCGTGCTCGGGTGGACGCCGCCCGCAGGGTAGATTGCCGGGCATGGCTGACACTTTTCCGCGGCTGCGTGCGGTCTGGGATCTGTCCGTGGCCGAGGTCCGCGAGTACTGCGGGCGGCACGAGTACGACGGGACGATCCAGGACCTGTCCCCCGCCGGAGTCCGGGCCGGCCTGCATGCCCTCACCCAGGCCGCCGCGGCCGGATCGACGCTCGCCGACGAGCACGACGAGGCTCACCTGGCCGTTTTCGAGCGGGCCAGGCAGGTCAGCCTGGGCCAGCTTGAGCTGCACCGCAGCAATCCGTACTTCCACATCGCCAACCTGGACCTAGCCTGCTACGACCGCGAGTATGCCCCGGCGGAGCAGCGCGAACATGCCCGCGCGCAGCACCTGGCGGCCTGGCCCGACGGAGTCGACGCGGCGATCGCCGCCCTCGATGCGGTCACGGCCCCGGTGGGTAAGGCGCTCGCGGGAGCCGCCCGCGGCCTGGCCGCCGGCATCCCCGCCGACGCGGACCCTGAGGTCAGCGCCGCGGCGCTGGCCTCCCACGCCAGGCTGGTCCGTCACCTCGAGCACGCTGCGGCCGACGGCAGGCCGGATGCGGCCCTCGGCGCCAGCGCGCTGTCCGCGCTGATGAGCAGCTCCGAGGGGATCGACGTGGACCTCGGCCAGCTCGCCGAGCGAGCCGACGCCGAGCGCGACCGGCTCTCCGCGCGGCTCGCGGAGAACTGCGCGCAGATCGACCCTGACCGGCCCGCCATGCAGGTCGCCCGCGAGCTGGTGCGGCAGCACCCGGACGCCGACGGCGTCATCGACGCGGCCAGGAAGTGGACCAGGCGCGCGATCGAGTTCACCGCCCGCGCCGGCCTGGTGCCGTACAACGACGGCGAGTGCCTGGTCATGCTGGCACCGGAGTCCCGGCGCTGGGCGATGGCGATGATGGCGACGGCCGCGCCCGGCGAGCCTGAGGGCCCGTCCCGCTACTACATCACCCCGCCCGACCCGAGCTGGCCGCGCAGCGAGGCCGAGGAATGGCTGGAGGTGTTCAGCGACACGACCCTGCCGGGGATCACCGTGCACGAGGTGGCGCCCGGGCACTTCTCGCATGGCCGGGCGATCCGCCGTGCTCCGACTGAGGTCAGGCGGACCCTGCACTCGGAGGCGTTCGTCGAGGGCTGGGCGCATTACGCCGAGGAACTCTGCGTCGAGGAAGGCTTCGGCGACGGCGACCCGAGGTTCGCCGTCGGCGTCTGGCTGGAGGCCCTGGTGCGCGTCACGAGGCTCGCCTGCGCGATCGGCATCCACACCAGCGGCATGACCGTCGCTGAAGGGGCCAGGAGATTCGAGTCCGACACGCACCTGACCGGGCAGGCCGCGCTGGCCGAGGCGAGCCGGGCCACCTTCGATCCGACCTACGGCCGCTACACCTGGGGCAAGCTGGAGATCATGGCCCTGCGCGAACAGGCGCGGGCCGCCTGGGGATCCGGTTTCTCGCTGCACCGGTTCCACAGCGCGCTGCTGGAACTCGGCTCGCCCCCGCTCGGCCTGCTCGACACCGCGGTTCGCCGGGGCTGAGGCGGGCCGGGCTACGTGCCGAGGGCTGCGGCCTGGCCGGACGCGGGCTGCGGCCGTGGGCTGCGGCCTGGCCGGCCGCGCTGCCCCGGATGGCCGGTAGGGTGCTTGCTATGAGCGACTTGGACGATCTTGATGCGCTGCCCTCACGCGAGTTGCACGATCTCGCGGTCCGCCGGGCCAGGCATCACCTCGACGTTGCGTTCCTGTGGGACCTGCTGCGCGCCATCCCGGCCGGCGAGGCCATCGCCGGGCACCCTGATCATGCGGGTGCCGACGCGCTGCACCTGTCGGCGCTCATCGGGGACGCGATCGACGCTGACGACACTGACGTGGCCGACGCGCTGCGCCCGCTCTACCTGGACTACCTGCGCAAGCACCGCGACGACCTGGCCGACCTGGAACGCCACTACGGCCGCACGCACGAGCACTAGCCCGCTGCGCCCGGCGGGCAAGGCAAGGACCCGGGGAGCCTGAGCTCGCCCGGGTCCTGATCTGCTTGCCGCCCTGCTACGGCTGGAGTACGGCTTCGATCTCCAGGTGGATGGCCACCTTGTCGGAGACGACGACGCCGCCGGTCTCCATGGCCGCGTTCCAGCTCACCCCGAAGTCCTGGCGGTTGATCTCGCCCGTCGCGGTGAACCCGGCCCTGGTGCCGCCGTAGGCGTCGGGCCCGAATCCGTTGAGCTCGAGTGCCAGCGGCACGCTCCTGGTCACGCCCTTAAGCGTCAGCTCACCGTCGACGACGTAGCCGTCACCGTCCGCGCGGATCCCGGTCGACCGGTAGGTCATCAGCGGATGGTTCGCCGTGTCGAAGAAGTCAGGCGACCGAAGGTGCGCGTCACGCTGCTCGGCGCCGGTCTCGATGGAGGTCAGGTCGATCTCGGCCGTCACCGTCGACGCCAGCAAATCGTCGTTCGTCACCAGCTCGCCCGAGAACTTGGTGAACTTGCCGCGCACCTTGCTCACCATCATGTGCCGCACGGAGAACCCGACCTCTGAGTGCACGGGGTCGATGGTCCAGGTACCTGCCACGTAGCCCGGGATGGTGCCGGTCTGCGTCATCGTCATGTCTCGCTCCGATGCTTGCTGAGTCTGCGATCCGGGATGCACTCCCGGCGTTGTTGAATAATCAACTAATATCACGGGGGCCGAGACTTGTCAAACGTTCAACTAGATCGGGTACGCTGGTGTCATGACCACGACGACACGCTGGCTCACGGCTGAGGAACAGCGCATCTGGCGCCTGTTCGTCCAGGCGTGCGAATCGGTGTTCGCCGCGACCGACACGCAGCTGATCCGCGACTCCGGCATACCCCACGGGTATTACGAGATTCTGGTCCATCTCTCCGAGGCGCCAGAGCGGGCGCTGCGGATGACTCAGCTCGCGCACGCGTCGACGTACAGCAAGAGCAGGCTGTCGCACGCGGTCGCGAGGCTCGAGGAGCGCGGCTGGGTGGTGCGCCGCGAGTGCGCGACCGACCGGCGCGGCCAGATCGCGCAGCTCACCGACGAGGGCTTCGCTGCCCTGGCCGCCGCCGCCCCGGGGCATGTGGGGCAGGTTCGCAAGTCGCTGATGGATGCGCTGACGCCGGAGCAGCTACGTCAGCTGGGCGACGTGGCGGCCGCGATTATCGCGGCCGCGGCCGACAGCGGCAGTAAGTGCCACGACGCCGATCTCTGCTGAGCACACGGGCCGGGCCTTGCCGCCCGGCCCACTTGCGATATATCGTCTTAGCGTCGACGCGGGAAGGACGACCACGCCGGCGGGGGCTGTGCGAGTCAGCGGAGGAAAAGATGGCGGCAGCATCAGGCCTGAGAATCGGCGACGCCGACCGCGAGGCGGTCGCTGCCAGCCTGCGTGAGCACTTCGCTCAGGGCCGGCTGACCCTCGAGGAGTTCCAGCACCGGCTCGGCGCCGTTTTCAGCGCCAGGACCGAGGGCGATCTGGCCGAGATCATCAGCGACCTTCCGCACGCGTCGATACCGCCGGCTAGTCTGCCCGCCGGCCGCATCGGAGCCGGGGATAAGGGTTACCAGCGGGATCACGGGCGCGGTCACCGGCCGGTTCACCGGTCCAGGCTGGCGGGCCTGGCTGGCCTCGTCCTGATCGTGCTGGCCATCTGCGTCGTGGCCCTGTTCCTGCCGGTGGCCCTTCTCGGGATGGCTATCTCCCGGTCGGTGCTCTTCGTGCTTGGCCTGCTGCTGTTCGGCCGCCGTGGCCTGCTGCGCCGACTCAAGGGCTGGCTCCCCGGCGGGCGCTGGCCGTTCTGATTCTGGCTGCGCCGGGCCTGATACGACCGCTGCTGACCGCAGCAACCTCGATCTAACTGCGCTCGGGAACCCGCAGCGGCACCAGCAGGTACCTGAACGCCGGGACTCCGCCGCGTTCCTCGTCCGCTGTCCAGGTGATCAGGGCTGGCTTGGCCGGGGTATTGAATTCGAGCCTGATCCGGCCGGCCTCCCCGTCCGCCGGGGGCAAGCCGGCCGATGCCCCGTCAGCGCTCTCCGCCGCGGCGGGGCCGCCGCCCGTGGCGCCGGCCGGGCCCGCGGCTGACGGTCCGGCTGGGGCGGCCGCCGCGGCGGCGGCCGTCAGTCCGTCCAGCAGGTAGTGCGGGTTGAACGAGATGACCGGCTCGTCGCCGGCGAATTCCGCGCCGACGGTCTCGGCCGCCCGGGCCCGGCCCTCAGCGTGCGCCTCGATCACGACCTGGTCAGACCGGAACGACAGCCGCACTGGCCCGGCCCGCTCGGCGACCAGCGCCGCCCGCCTGACCGCCTCGATCACCGGCCCGGCAGGCAGATCGGCCCGGCAGCCGAACTCGCTGCCGAACCGGCTGCGGTACCTGATGAACTCGCCGGCGATCAGCCGCGCCGTGAGCCGCCGGTCGCCCGACTCGAAGCAGACCAGGCCTTCGGCTGGTCGTGGCTGATCGTCCGCGCCGCCCCGCGTCGCGCCGCCGTCACGGCCGTCGCTGCCGAAGGCCACAGTGACCGGCACCCCGGCCGCGAACGTCCGCGCCGCCTCGACCATGAACCGGGCCGGGACCAGCGCGAGCGCCCGGACGTCGGGCTCGAGCGGGGCAAAGTCCAGCTCCCGCGCGGCCAGCCGGTACCGGTCAGTCGCCGCCAGCGTCATGACCTGGCCGCTGATGTCGAGGCAGACCGCCGTCAGCATCGGCAGGGTGTCGTCCCGGCTGGCTGCCGGTGCGACCTGCCCGACCGCCCCGGCCAGCACCCCCCCGTCGACCACGCCGACCGGCTCCGGTGAGACGGGCAGGGCCGGGTAGTCCTGAGCCGGCAGGCAGACGAGCCCGAACTCGGCCCGGCCGCAGGTCAGGCTCACCATGTCGGTGTCGCCCGCGAACTCGGCGGGCCGCGCCGGCAGGCTCCGGGAGATCTCAGCCAGCAGCCGCCCAGGCACCAGCGCCGATCCCGGCTCGGCGACCTCGGCATCGACCCTGATCCGCGCGGATACCTCGTAGTCAAAGCACGACAGGGTCAGCCCGTCGGCGGCCGCCTCGAGGAGCATGCCGGACAGCAAGGGCACGACCGGCCGGGACGGCAGCGCGCGCGCGACGAACCCGACCGCCTCGCCGAGCGCGTCCCGGCCCACGGTGAACTTCATACCTTCGATCCTGGCATTAGCTACCGACATTGTTCCCGGATCATGACCATGCGCACCGGATCAGGTCACACCAGGCCGGGCGGGGCGGCTGCCAGTGCCGACTCGATCGCGCGGGCCAGTTCCCTGGCGGTATCCGCGGTCAGCTCCACCGCGACCCTCGCCGACGGGCCCTGAGCCGGGTTGATGAAGTCGATGTTCAGCGTGTGATCAGCCAGCGCGTGGGCCGGATGGTCCAGATAGACGCTGACTTCGCTCAGCCGGAACCACCCGCTGGCGCCCTTGCCGCTACCGGTCGCCGGGACATGCTCGGTGGAATACGTGCACATGGCTAGCCCTTCCCCGCCAGGTGCTGGCCGAAGAAGGCCCAGATCTTGTCCCAGCCCTCCACGGCCGCCTCGATCCGGTACGACGCACGGTCAACGGAGAAGAAGGCATGCCCGGCACCGGTAAAGGTGTGGAACTCATGCGGCTTGGCGAACTGGTCGAGCGCGGCTGAGAGCTCGGAGGTCTCGGCCGGAGTGGGGAACTGGTCGTCGGCGCCGAACAGGCCGAGCAGCGGGCAGGACAAGTTCTCCGACAGCCCGATCAGCGGCTTCATGCTGGCGGGGGCGCCCTGCGGCACATGGACGACGGCGCCGCCGTAGCAGTCCACGGCCGCGTCGAACGGCAGGCTGCAAGCGGCGAGGAAGGACTGCCGGCCGCCGGAGCAGTAGCCGATCACGCCAACCTTGCCGTTCGAGTCAGCGAGGCCGCGCAGGTACTCGGCCGCGCCAGCGATGTCGCCCACGACCTGCTCGTCGGGCACGCCGCCCTTGGCGCGGGCGGCCGCCGCCGCGTCGTCCGGGCTTGCGCCGGGAGAATCCCGGTAATACAGGTTCGGCATCAGGGCCGCGTAGCCATGCGCCGCGAACTTCCTGGTGATCTCCTTGGTCGCCGAGTCGTACCCGGGCAGGTGATGGATCACCACCACGCTGCCGAATGAGCCGGCGCCGACAGGCTGAGCAAGGTAGGCCTCGACGTCATCGCCGCCCTGCCCTTTCATCATCACGGTCTCGGCGGTAAGTGCTTCGTTCATGCGACCCTTCTCCTTCTTACTGTTAATTAGAGCAGGAAATATTACTTCGACATGATCAGGTCATTACCAGCGCTTCGGCGATTCTCCTGGTCGATACGGCGCCGCGCACGCGAAAATCTCTCTAAGCCCAGGCCAACCGGCCCAGCACAGGCGGCGAGAGAGGCATTTCAATGAGTTCGGCCTCCTATGGACTGGCTCTCATATTCCTGGGTGCCGGCTGCGCGCTGGGCTGGTTCGCCAATCGCACAATTGCCGCGCACGGCGACGTTAAGTCCACGAAAAGAAAGATTCCCGGCTACCGCAAGGCACGGCACCGCAGCGGCGTCGTGTTCATCCTGCTCGCCTTCGTGCTCTTCGTTGTCGTGTTCGATCTGATCCGCCCTCACCCCTGATCCGGTCCGGCCTGAGGCTGCGGCTGAACCATATCAATCTGTCAGCGACTCGCGGCTAGGACGCCTTCCCACGGCCGCAGGGTTGCGGTGTCGGCCTGGTGGCGGGTTCCCGCACTCGACACCAGCACCTCGCCGACCGGGGTGTCCAGCCTGACCTGCTGACCCGTGAAATTCGCCGCCGCCGTCAGGCCGCCGGCGGTGAACTGCCAGACGCCGGCCGGTGCGGCCAGCGGCTCGTATTCCGCGAGTTCCTGGCTCGCGCGGGCACGCCGGACGCGGAGCAGCTCGCGGCAGTACGAGAGCACCGATCCCGGATCGAGGCGCTGAGCGGCAACGTTGCGCGCCGCCACGTCACCGGTCGGCAGCCAGCTGCGAACGCCCGGCGCCGTGAATCCTCCGGTCGGCGAGTCGTCCCACTGCATCGGAGTCCTGGCGCGGTCCCGGCCGAGCTGCTGACTCCCGCCCGCCAGCAGGTCACGGGCGAGCTCGGGCGGAACGGTGACGTCGGTCATGCCGATCTCGTCGCCGTAGTACAGCACGAGCGTCCCCGGGAGCGCGGCGAGCACCAGCAGGGCGAGCCGGATCCTGGCGTCGTCGCCGTCGCACCACCGGCTCGCGAAGCGGCCGACGTCGTGGTTGGAGGCCGTCCAGACCGGGCATGCGCCGGGTGGCAGCGCGCTCATCGTGCCGGCCACGACCCGGGCCAGGTCGGCGGCCGTGAACCCGGCGAAGACGAACGGGAAGTTGAAAGCCAGCTGCAGCTCGTCATCGTGGCCGTAGAAGGCCGCGAGCCGGCCGATGTCGCCGACCCACGTCTCGCCTAGCAGCAGGCGCGGCGGGCGGTACTGGTCCGCGAGCTCGCGCCATCCCCGGTACACTCCGTGCACCTCCGGCCGGTTCTCGTTGTAGACCGACCGCAGGCCGAACCGCCCGCCCAGCGGGCCGCCATCGCCCGCGGGGGGGTTGTCCCGCAGCAGGGCATCCTTATACAGCCCGTGTGCCACGTCGATCCGGAATCCGGCGACGCCGCGGTCGAACCAGAACTGAAGGATCTGCCGGAACTCCTCGTGCACGGCCGGCTGCCACCAGTTCAGGTCAGGCTGCGCAGCCAGGAAGTTATGCAGGTAGAACTGGCCCGTCCGGCCGTCCCACTGCCATGCGGGACGACCGGTGAAGTCCAGCCAGTTGTTCGGCGGGCCGCCTCCGGGGGCGGGATCGGCCCAGACGTAGTAGTCGCGCATCGGGCTGGCGAGGCTGGCGGCTGACTCGACGAACCACGGATGAGCCGAGCTCGTGTGATTGGGCACCAGGTCAAGCAGCACCCGCATGCCGCGCTGGTCCGCCGCCTGGATCAGCGCGTCCAGGTCGTCCAGGGTGCCTAGCTCGGGATGGACGCCGCGGTAGTCGCTGACGTCATAGCCCCAGTCCTGGTCGGGCGACGGCATCGTGGGCGATAGCCAGATCCCGTCGACGCCGAGCCATTCCAGGTAGTCGAGCCGGGCGATAATGCCGCCCAGGTCGCCGTACCCGTCGCCGTCGGAGTCCTGCCAGGATCGGACGTACAATTGGTACAGTGTCGCGCCTTGCCACCACCGGCGATCCATGCTCCGCCTCTCCAGGGATCCGATTGTTCCGGCCGATTCCTGCCACTAACTATCTCAGCCCGTCGTCCCGGCCGCTTGCCTGCCCGGGGCGGCCAGGCCGAATATGGATGACATGGGCTGGCTCGGGCTTCTCGCGCTCGCGGCGCTGCTCCCGACGATCACCGGGTACGCGATCGTCTTCGCCGTGCGCGGCTGCCGCCGCGCTGCCGAAGCACGGCGCCGGCCCCCGCCGCCTGAGCCGATGGAACGCCTGGTGACCCGGCTGCGGCGGCTGCGAGCGGAGCTCGAGACGACCGAGAACACCCCGCGCGGTCCGGCCAGGCAGCATCGCCTACGCGCCCTGCGCGGCGCGTACCTGGACGTACTCGGCGCCGCCTGCCAGCGGGTCGGCGTGAGCCCGCCGCCGGGCGGCGACCTGGCCAGGCAGGCCGATATCTACCGGGCGGAGGCCGCGCTGCGCGAACGCGGCGTCGACGTGAAAGCCGCAGCGCGCTAGATGGGCATCAGGGTCCTGGCCGTGTCGGACATGGTCGATGCCGGGCTGTCCGCCGGCCTGTCCTCGGGCCGGTCCGCCGATGTCATCCTGGCCTGTGGTGACCTGCCTGCTGAGTACCTCGGCGCGCTGATGAACGACCTGAACGCCCCGCTCGTCTTCGTCCCCGGCAATCACGACCCGGACCAGTCCGGCTACCGGCAGTCCCGCTCCGGCCTGGTGACCAGGGCCGGCTTTCCCGCCGCCGCGCCGTGGCCGGACGGCGCCGTGAGCGCGGACGGGAGGGTCGTCGACGCGGCCGGACTGCGGGTCGCCGGACTCGGCGGCTGCCTGCGCTACGCCGACGGTCCCAACCAGTACACCGAACGGCAGCAGGCCCGGCGGGCGCGCCGGCTGAGCTGGCAGGCGCGGCGGCGCCGGCTGGTCGACCGGCGCGGCGTCGATGTGCTGCTCACCCATGCGCCGCCGCGCGGCGTCGGGGACGGCGACGACGCACCACATCGCGGCTTCAGCTGCTATCACGACCTCATCGCCCGGCTGGCACCCGGGGCCCTGCTGCACGGCCACGTCGATCCGCAGTGCGCCGCGGCGCCGGCCCGGCTGGTCGGCCGCACCACCGTCTGCAACGTCACGGGCTGGCGCCTCCTTGATCTGACGCCAGGATCCGGGCTGACCGAACTGCGCGGGGGTTACCGGCATGCCGTCTGAAACCGGATTCCCGCGGGCGGACGTCGAGAACGACTTCGTCCGGGCCAGGCGCCGTCAGATCCTGGCCCGGCTGGCGTACCGGCTCCATCGCGAGCCCGACGACGTCAGCCTGATCCTGCCGTTCGATGACGTAGTGAGCGCCCTGGGCCGCCGCGGCGAGCGTGACCTCGGCCTGCACTCGATCAGGCTCGACACGGTCGTGGGAACGGTCGACTCGCACCGCGATTTCGACCGGCGCTTCCGGCCGACGTCGGGACGGGTGCGGGAGCGCTGGGAGCGGCTTGCCCTGGCCCAGCGGCGCGGCGAGTCGATCCCGCCGATCGAGGTTTATCGGATCGACCGGCTGCATTTCGTCAAGGATGGCCACCATCGGGTGTCGATCGCCATGGCTACCGGCCAGCGAACGATCGACGCCTACGTCACCGAGGTCCTCACCGCCGTTCCCGCTGGCGGCATCCGCGGCCGCCGGGACCTGCTGATGAAGAGCAGCGAGCGGATGTTCCGGTCGCGGGTGCCGCTGCCGCCGCAGGCCTACGCCAAGATCATCTTTGCTGACCCCTGGTGCTATGCCGAGCTCGGCGAGGGCGTCGAAGCGTGGGGGTTCCGGTGCATGCAGGCCGAGCGGCAGTTCATCGACCGGGAGCAGGTCGCCAGCCGCTGGTGGGCTGAGGAATACGTCCCCGTCCTGCGGATGCTGAGAGCGGCCGACCTGATTGGCAGCCGGACCGATGCCGAGGCCTACCTGCGGGTCGCCCGCGAGCGGTACCGGCTGATGCGCACGCACGACTGGAACGACGAGGTCATCGCGCGCCTGCAGAGCGAAATCGGCTAGCACCGCGAAGCGAGATCGGCTAGCACCGCGAAGCGAGATCAGCTGACCGAGGTCGGCTGATCTCGCGGCGCGGGCCGGCCATCGCGCGTCAGGCGCCGTCCTCTGCCACGGCCGGGGCCGTCTCGGTCGTCCCGCTCGGCGCGGCGCTGGCATCCGGCACAGCACTGGCACTCGGCGCGGCGCTGGCGCTCGCTCCGCCCGCGTCGCCGCTGCCGTCGAGCGTGATGTTACGGCCGGTTGCCGGGTCGAAGACGTGCATCGAGCGCAGGTCGGCCCACAGCTCGGCGTCATCACCCTCGCGGATCCGCGTCGCCGCATCGATTCTGGCCACGACCGTGTCGCCGCTGCCGCCGGTATCGGCCCGGCCCGAGTCCCGAGCGAGCTCGGCCAGCTCGGCGGCATCGACGCCCTGCTCGATCTCCTTGTTGAAGTAGACGTAGACGTCCGAGCCCATCGACTCGAGCACGTCGATCGTGGCGCGGAACGCTACGCCCTTGTCCCGCACGTCGGACGCCACCAGCGAGCCGTCCTCGAAGGCTTCGGGGCGGATGCCCACGATCAGCTCCCTCGGCGCGTTGGCCTGCTCCAGCGCCTGCCTGACCCGGCCGCTGAGCGGCGCGTCGCCCAGCGGTGTCCGCATGACGCCGTCGTCAATCGCGGCGGGCATGAAGTTCATCGCGGGCGAGCCGATGAAGCCGGCCACGAACAGGTTGTCCGGCTGGTTATAGAGTTCCCGCGGCGAGCCGACCTGCTGCAGGAGCCCGTTGCGCATGACGGCGACCCGGTCGCCGAGCGTCATCGCCTCGGTCTGGTCGTGCGTCACGTACACCATCGTGGTGCCCAGCCGCCGCTGGATCCTGGATACCTCGGTCCGCATCTGCACCCGCAGCTTGGCATCCAGGTTCGACAGCGGCTCGTCCATCAGGAACGCGGCCGGATCGCGCACGATCGCCCGCCCCATCGCGACCCGCTGGCGCTGACCACCGGACAAGTTGGCCGGCTTGCGGTCCAGGTGCTGGGTGAGATCGAGGATCCTGGCCGCCTCGTTGACCTTCTCGTCGATCACGCTCTGCGGGGATTTGGCCAGCTTGAGGGCGAAGCCCATGTTCTCCCTGACCGTCATGTGCGGATAGAGCGCGTAGCTCTGGAAGACCATGGCGATGTCGCGGTCCTTCGGTGCCTTGTTGTTCACCACCTGGCCGCCGATCCGGAGCTCGCCCTCGGTGATGTCTTCCAGGCCCGCGATCATGTTCAGCGTCGTCGATTTCCCGCAGCCGGACGGGCCGACCAGGATGACGAACTCGCCGTCGGCGATATCCAGGCTGATCTTGTCGACAGCCAGCGCGCCGTCCGGGAACCGCTTGGTGACCTGGTCAAGAACGATGTCAGCCACTGTTTCTCCTAATGTTCCTAGCCCTTGACGGCACCGGAGGTCAGCCCTGCGACGATCCGGCGCTGGAAGAACAGCACGAAGATGATGATGGGGATGGTGATGACCACGGCCGCGGCCGAGATCGGACCGGTCGGCGACGTGAACTGCGAGCTGCCGCTGAAGAACGCCAGGGCGGCCGGCGCGGTCCGCGCGCCGATGGTCGAGGTGAACGAGATCGCGAACAGGAACTCGTTCCAGCAGAACAGGAACACCAGGATCGCCGTGGTCACCATGCCGGGCGCGGCCAGCGGGGCGATCACCTTGGTGAAGGCCTGGAACGGCGTCGCTCCGTCCATCTTGGCCGCCTTCTCCAGCTCCCACGGGATCTCCCTGAAGAAGGCCGACAGGATGTAGATGCCGAGCGGCAGGCCGAAGGCCACGTACGGGATGATCAGGCCGGGCCAGGTGTTGAACAGACCGAGCGCCCGCTCGATGCTGAACATCGGCGTGACCAGCGAGATCGCCGGGAACATGGCGATCAGCAGCGCCATGCCGATCAGGACCTGCTTGCCGGGGAACGCCAGCCTGGCGACCGCGTAGGCGGCCATCGACGCCAGCACCACGGCGATGATCGTGGCGATCAGGCCAATCCCGATCGAGTTCACCAGCGGCCTGATGAACTGCGAGGACTGCAGAATGCCGCTGTAGTTGGACCAGGTCCACTGCTTGGGCCAGAAGCTGGCATCGAGGATCGCGGTCGGCGTCTTGAACGACAGCGACAAGATCCACAGCAGCGGGATCAGGGTCAGGACCACGGCGATCGTGTTCGCCGCTCCCCAGCCGAATTTCTTATTCATCAGCCGGTCACCTCTTTCCCAGGTCCGAGCCAGGAGCGGCGGTGCCGAATCCCTTGATGAACAGGACCGCGATAATCGCCACGCAGATGAAGATCAGGATCGAGATCGCCGACCCGATGCCCAGGTTCAGCGCGTTGAACAGGTTGTCGTAGCCGAGGATCGAGACCGATCCCGTGTTGTTGCCGCCCTTGGTCAGGATGTAGATGTTGTCGAAGATCCGGAAGGCGTCGAGGGTGCGGAACAGCAGCGCGACCAGGATCGCTGGCCGCATCAGCGGGAGCGTGATCCTGGTGAAGCGCTGCCAGGCGGTGGCCCCGTCCACCTTGGCCGCCCGCTGCAGGTCCTCGGGCACCAGGGACAGCCCGGCCAGCAGCAGGAGGGCCATGAACGGCGTGGTCTTCCATACCTCGGCCAGGATGATGACGCCGATCGCCTGGCCGGTGTGGCTGAGCGGCGCGCTATTGCCGAACAGCGCCGAGAGGTAGCCGGTACTCGGTGTCCAGGCGAACTGCCAGCTGTACGCGGCGGCCACGGTGACGATCCCGTACGGGATGAGGGCCGCGGTGCGGACGGTATTCCGGCCGAAGATCGTCCGGTGCATGAGCAGCGCGAGCAGCATGCCGAGGACTAGCTCGATGGCCACCGAGACGACCGTGATGATAAGCGTCACGATCAGCGCGTGCCACCAGTACGGCGAGGTGAGCACGGCCCCGTAGTTGCTGAGCCCGACGAACTTGATCGCGTTCGGAAGCTCGAGGTTGTAGCGCAAGAGCGACAGGTAGACGGCGTAGGCGATCGGGTAGGCGGTGACGGCGATCATCACGATCACCGCCGGCGCGCAGAGCAGCCAGCCCAGCTTTCGCTCCGCCCGCGCTCCCTCTGACAGCTGGCGCTTGTGTGTGGCCGGCGCCTGGTCGGCCGCGCTGACGACGGCCGTCTGGCTCTGGATACTCATCGGCCCCTTCCTTCCGGATTGCTGCCAGTCGGGTGGCGGTTCACGGGATCAGCCCCTTCGACTGAAGGGCGTTGGTGAGCTGGCTGGCCATCTTCTTCTCGGTGGCCTGGGGACTGATGCTGGCGGGCGGCGAGACCAGATGCGAGATGTTGATCGACAGCACCTGATACAGCGGAGTCTTCGGCCGCACGCTCGCGTTCTCGAGTTCCTTGAGGATGTCGGCGTGGAACGGGTAGTCAGGGAACAGCTTCGGGTCGCTGTACAGGCTGATGAGCGTCGGCGGGACGCCGCCGACGGTCGCCCCCTTCAGCTGGTTCGCCCTGTCCCGCAGGCACAGCGCGGCCTGGAAGGCGAGCTTCGGATAGCGGGAGTAGGAGCTGACCGCCAGGTCGATGCCGCCGATCGTCACGTGGGCCGGCTGGCCGGCGACCACGGACGGGTAGAGCGCCCACTTGAAGTTCTTGAACATCTTGGGGTTGTCCGCCTTCATGGACGGATAGACGAACGGGTAGTTCAGCTGGAACGCCGCGGTGTTCGCCTCCATCGCGAGCCGGTTGTCGTTTTCCTGCTGCACGTCGAGGGACGGGTCGGCGGCAACCGACGTAGCCAGCTTCTTCATGATCGTCAGCGCGGTAATGGCCGGCTTGCCGAGCGACACGTGCTGCGCGTCCGGCGTGAGCACGCTGCCGCCCGCGCTGGCCAGCATGGTGTTGAACCAGACGGTGACGCCTTCGTACTGGGCGCCCTGGATCTCGATCAGGTGCGGCTTGCCTTCCTTGGCCAGCCTGATCGAGTCGTTGATCATCTCAGCCCAGGTCGCGGGCGGAGTCTTGACCAGGTCGGAGCGGTACCACAGCAGCTGGGTGTTGGTGTTGTCAGGGACCGCGTAGAGCTTGCCCTTCCAGGTCGCCGTTTCGAGCATCGGCTTGAGGGTGTCGTTCTCGGCCTGCTGCTTGTTGCTGCCGGTCCACGGCAGGATCCAGCCAGCCTGGGCGAACTCCGCCTCCCAGGTGACGTCCAGCCCCATGATGTCGATCGTGTTGTCGTGCGCGGCCAGGCGGCGCACGAGCTGCTGACGCTGACCGTCGGCAGAGGTCGGCAGCTGCTGGTACGAGATCGTGTACTTGCCGTGGCTCTGGGCGCTGCAGGACGCGGCCGCCTGGTTGGTGACACCCGAGGTGTCGGGATACAGGTAGTAGGTGAGCGTGACCGGGCCGCTGCTGGCGCCGCTCGTGCCGCACGCGGCTAGTCCCGCCGCGACGAGGCCGGCACTGCCAAGAAGTACCAGGTTCCGGCGCAGCCGCCGGGTGGTGCTGGACCGCTGGCGCACGGCCGCTGCTCCCGCCGGGGCCTGCCGGGCTGAATCAGCCATCATCTTCCCTCCATCGCGGAACTCAGAGCCGCCTGGCGACCGGACTGCGGCGCGGATTCGAGAAAGCCTGCGGTGCTGACCGGCAGCCTTGCGCCCGCCGGGAGCCCACCCCAACTACCCCGATGTACGACTTGAATCACATGAATTTGCGGAATCACCGGCCAATGGCTCCTGCCCCGCTAGTCGGCGGCAGCGAAGGCCACGGCGGCCGCGTCACGATCGGGGCCAGCCAGGCGCTAGCGTGCCACCGGGGAAAGCCACCCGACCAGACACCTGCACTTGGCCTCCAGATCCGTTTCGGTTTACGGAACGGTTCCATTCAGACCCATTCATCCTCACTCCGTCCCGACAGACCGTCAAGACACAACTGTCCCGCCAAGCGTCTGGCAGGCTGGGCCCATGAGCAGTCTGAACAGCGACATCGACACTCCGGGCCGGCCCGAATTGCATGAGGTCTCGCCAGGCATTTACGCCTACATCCAGCCCGACGGGACCTGGTGGATCAACAACACCGGCTTCCTGACCGGACCGCAGGGGGTCATCAGCATCGACACCTGCTCCACCCAGCGGCGCACCCAGGCCTACCTCGACGCGATCGCAACGATCACCCGGGCGCCGGTGCGGGCCGTGATCAACACCCACCATCATGGCGATCACACCTTCGGGAACTGCCTGTTTCCCGGAGCGGCCATTATCGGCCACGACCGCACGCGGGCCGAGGCGATCGCCTTCGGACCGGCCCGGGACAGGCCGTTCTGGGACGGGCCCGACTGGGGCGACCTCACGCTCGATCCGCCGTTCATCACGTTCGCTGACCAGATCACGCTGCACTCAGGCGACGTGCGCGCTCAGGTAAGCCACGTCGGCACGGCGGCGCACACGACCAACGACTCGATTATCTGGATCGCCGACCGGTCCGTGCTCTTCTGCGGCGACCTGATCTTCAACGGCGGCACGCCGTTCCTGCTGATGGGCTCGGTCACCGGCGCCATCGACGTTCTCGAGCAGGTGATCATGCCGCTGGGGGCGAAGACCGTCGTTCCCGGGCACGGCCCCGTCTTCGAGGGAACCGGGCCCATCGAGGAGACCCTCGACTACCTTCGGTTCGTCCAGCAGGCCGCGGCCGGCGGCCGCGCAGCGGGACTCACCCCGCTGGAGGCCGCCAGGCAGACCGACCTGGGTTCCTTCTCACGCTGGCCGGACGCCGAGCGGATCGCCGGTAACCTGCATCGCGCTTACGCCGAGCTGGCCGGCGCGCCGCCAGGCGCGCCCATCGACGTCGTCGCGGCCCTGACCGACATGGTCGCCTACAACGGCGGCGCTCCACTCACCTGCCTGGCCTGACGCCGCCGGGCGATAGCGAGGCAGGGACTCCCGGGCGATAGCCGGTCAGCCCAGACCGCCCGACGCCTTGATGCTCTGGCCGGTCAGCCAGCGGCCGTCGTCGCTGGCCAGCAGGGCGACCACATCGGCGACATCCGCTGGCTGGCCGATCCGGCCCAGCGCCGTGATCGATGTCACCGCGTCCCAGCTGTGCTCGTCGGGGTTGTTGGTGCGCCACAGGTCGGTATCCGTGGCGCCCGGCAGGACGGCATTGACGGTGATCTCGCGCGCGCCGAGCTCGAAGGCGGCGACCCGGCTGAGCAGCTCGAGCGCGGCCTTGCTGGCGGCGTAAGCCGCCATGCCTGGTCCGGCCAGCACAGTATTCAGCGTGGACACATTGATGATCCGGCCGCCATCCCGCATCCTCCTGGCGGCCTCGCGGATCAGGCTGAACGGGCTGTTCAGGTTGACCGCCAGTACGGCACCGAAATCCTCGTCGCTGATATCCGCGATCACGCCGCGCGGTGCGACGCCGGCATTGTTGACCAGGATGTCGAGCGGGCCGAGCAGTTCCTCGGCCCGCTCGTAGAGCGCACGGCCCGCAGCCGGCTCGCCCAGATCGGCCCGTACCGCGTGCGCGGTCCCGCCCGCCGCCGTGATCGCCGCGACCACCTCGGCGGCGGCCGCCTCGTTGCTGAGGTAGCTGAACACGACGTCCGCGCCGTCAGCCGCCAGCCGCTCGGCGATCGCCCGGCCGATCCCCCGCGATCCGCCGGTCACCAGAGCCGTCTTCTGCTTCAGATTCGCCATGACCGGAGTATCGCAGCGCCGCTCCACCCCGCGTCGCCGTGCCTGGTCGTGGCCGGGCCGGCCGCGAGGTTAAGGGATAGCCAGTCCGTCTCCGGTGAGGCATATTTGACTCACATCCGTAGCGGACCGCAGTTCGAATGCTTATTCGGACTAGAGTCCTGGGGTACCGCATGCATCGCTGACGGAGGCGCAAACGCGATGGTCTATGTCCTCGCCCTGGCTGCTTCGCTGGTCAACGCTCTGACAAGCGTGCTCCAGCGACTTGGAGTACAGAACGCGCCGGCCGATTCGGCACTAAAGCTCAGCCTCCTCACGCACGCGCTGCGCCGGGGTGTCTGGCTGCTCGGGTTCGCGCTGATGATCGTCTCCTTCGTCGTCCAGGCCATCGCGCTGCACATCGGCCGGCTCTCCGAGGTACAGCCGATCCTGACCACCGAACTGGTCTTCCTCGCCGCGATCCTGGCCATCTGGTTCCGGTTCAAGATCGGACGGCGGGAATGGTTCGGCGCGATCGCCGTCGCCGGCGGCCTGTCCGGCTTCCTGTACTTTGCCCATCCGCAGTACGGGATGACGCCGCCGGCCGGATGGCGGTGGGCCGTCGCCGGCGGCGTCTGCGCGGCGATCATCGTCGTGACCGTCGCGCTCGCCATGCGCGGGCCGCGATGGTGGCGGGCCACCATGTTCGGCATCGCCGCGGCGATCAGCTTCGCCTTCACCGCGGCCTGCACGAAGGTCGTGTCCGACTACGCCTCGGCGGACTGGACCCAGCTGTACCGGCACTGGCAGACATACGCGCTCGCTTTCTTCGGCGCGCTCGCGGTGTTCCTGACCCAGAACGCCATCCACGCCGGCCCGCTTGTCGCGTCCCAGTCGACGCTCGTGCTGATCGATCCGCTGGCCAGCATCTGCATCGGCATCGGGCTGTTCGGCGACGACCTGCAGACCGGCGGGGCGGCGGGGCCGCTCGAGGCGCTCTCACTGCTGATCGCGTTCACCGGCGCCGTCATGCTGGCCCGCTCGCCGCTGATCAGCGCGATGAAGGAAGGTGAGCGGCTGGAGCCGCAGCCACTGCGCTCGCGGTCGGCACCGCTGCCAGAAGCGCCGTAGTCGGGCTAGACGGCCGCCGGCTTACTGCCGTAGCTTGCCCCTGTCCGTGCCCGCCACGGGTCACGTTAGGGGAGATAGTGGATTTCGAGATCCCGGCTGACCTCGCCGGCTACCTCGCCGAGCTCGACGCTTTCATCGAACGCGAGATCCGGCCGCTGGAGCGAGCCGACGACAACGTCAGGTTCTTCGACCACCGGCGCGAGGACGCGCGGACCGACTGGGACCGCGGCGGCCTGCCGAGTCACGAGTGGGAGGGCCTGCTCCGCGAGGTGGTCCGGCGGGCCGATGCGGCCGGGCACTACCGGTACGCGTTCCCGGCCGCATACGGCGGCCGGGATGGCACCAACCTCGGCATGGCGATCATCAGGGAGCACCTGGCCGGCAAGGGGCTCGGGCTGCACTGCGACCTGCAGAACGAGCACATGATTGTCGGCAACAACGTCGGGCTGCTGCTGATGATCAGCTACGGGACACCCGAGCAGCAGGCGGAATGGGCCGAGGGGCTGGCGGCCGGCCGCAAGGGCTTCGCGTTCGGGATCACCGAGCCGGCGCATGGCTCCGACGCCACGTACATGGAGACCACCGCAGTGCGCGAGGGCGGCCAATGGGTGATCAACGGAGAGAAGACGTGGAACACGGGGGTGCACGCCGCCTCGCATGACCTGATCTTCGCCCGGACCAGCGGCGAGCCGGGGGACGCCGAGGGGATCACCGCCTTCCTGACGCCGGTCAGCTCGCCGGGATTCACGGTGCAGGAGTACCTGTGGACCTTCAACATGCCGACCGACCACGCGCACGTCAGCTTCCGTGACGTCCGGGTGCCCGCCAGCGCGATCTTCGGCGGAGAAGGTCGCGGCCTGCAGGTCGTGCAGCATTTCTTCAACGAGAACCGGATCAGGCAGGCGGCGTCGAGCCTGGGCGCCGCGCAGTACTGCATCAGCGAGTCGGTCGCCTACGCCCTCTCGCGCAAGCCATTCGGCAAGCCGCTCGCGGCCAATCAGGCGATCCAGTTCCCGCTGGTCGAGCTGCAGACCCAGTGCGAGATGCTCAGGGCGCTCATACATAAGACCGCCTGGCAGATGGACAAGTACGGCCCGTTCTCGGTGTCCGACAAGGTCTCGATGTGCAACTACTGGGCCAACCGGCTGTGCTGCGAGGCCGCCGACCGCGCGATGCAGGTTCACGGCGGGCTCGGCTACTCCAGGCACAAGCCGTTCGAGCACATCTACCGCCACCACCGCCGCTACCGGATTACCGAGGGGACCGAGGAGATCCAGATGCGCCGAGTCGCCGGCTACATGTTCGGCTTCATGCACCAGCGGGCACCGAAAGGCGTGAGCGAGACCTGATGGACGCCGGCCAGCTAGCCGCGGCGCTGCGGGACCGCCTCGGGCCGGTCACGATCGAGGCCGTCACCAGGCTGACCGGCGGCGCGTCCCGCGAGACCTGGTCGTTCGACGCGGTAAGCGCCGACGGGACCCGCACCGCCCTGGTCCTGCGGCGCGACCCGCCAGGGCGGCCGAGCGCGCCCGGCGCGATGAGCCGTGAGGCGCGGGCCATCGCCCTGGCCGGGGCGGCCGGGCTGGCCGTACCCGAGGTCCTGACCTGGACCGACGAACCTGACCTGTGGGGCTCGGCCGGCCTGGTCATGCGCCGCGTGGAGGGCGAGACCATCGCCCGGCGCATCCTGCGGGACGAGGCCTTCCGCCAGGCCCGGGCGGTGCTGGTCGGCCAGCTGGGCGAGTTCGCCGCCGGCCTGCACGCGATCGGGCCGCCGGCCGACTTCCCCGGCACTGATCCGGTCGCCGACCTGCGCGCCACGCTGGCCACGTTCGGCGAGTTCAGCCCGGTATTCGAGCTCGCCATCGCGCAGCTCGAAGCCGACCCGCCGCCGCCGCGGCGCTCGGTCACCGTCCATGGCGACCTGCGCCTCGGCAACCTCATCATCGGGCCGGATTCGTTGAAAGCGGTCATCGACTGGGAGCTGGTCCATGCCGGCAATCCCGCGGAGGATCTCGGCTGGCTGTGCGTCAAGGCGTGGCGGTTCGGGGCTGGCCCGTCGGTCGCCGGACTCGGCACCCGCGAGGAGCTGCTGGCCGCCTACCATGCCGCCGGCGGGGCCGATATCAGCCTGGACGAGCTGCGCTGGTGGGAGATACTCGGCACCTTGCGGTGGGGCGTGATCTGCATGACGCAGGCGGAGGCTCACCTGTCGGGGGCGTACCGCTCCGTCGAGCTAGCCGCGATCGGCCGCCGCGTCTGCGAGCAGGAGTGGGATCTGCTGCTGCTGCTCGAGCCAGCGGCGGCCGCGGCGGCCGCCGCCCGGCGGCCGCACCCGGACGGCGCTCCGCGGGCGGCTCCGGCCCCGTACGGCCGGCCCACCGCCAGCGAACTGCTCGATGCCGTCCGGGAGTATCTCGCCGACGCGGTGCGGCCGGGAACCAGCGGCCAGGTTGCCTTCCATGCCCGGGTCGCGGCCAACGTTCTGGGCATTGTCGCGCGCGAGCTTGAGCTCGGCCAGCTTCCGGCGCAGGGCGGCCTCGCGGATCAGGTAGCCGCACGGCTCGCCGTCGCCAATCCGAGGTATTTCGAGATGAGGAGCCAAAGTGATCATTGACTGCGCTCACTACCGGGACGGTCACCGGCAGGAAGAAGGCCCGGTCTCGCTTGAGGAGGCGGCGGCGCGCTGCGAGCAGGGCGGCTTCGTGTGGCTCGGGCTGTTCGAGCCAGCACCGGAGGAGCTGGCTGAGGTACAGGCCGCCTTCGGGCTGCACGAGCTGGCTGTCGAGGACGCGCAGGTCTTTCATCTGCGCCCGAAGGTCGAGCTCTACGAGGACGGTATTCGGCTCGTCATCCTGCGGACCGCGCGCTACGACGACGAGGACGAGGAGGTGGACTTCGGGAAGATCAGCGTCTTCCTGGCTCCGACGTTCGTGATCACGGTCCGGCAGGGCGTGGGAAGCGAGCTTCGGGGGGCCAGGCAGCGGCTTGAGCAGCGCCCCGAGCTGCTGACCGCCGGCAGCACGTCGGCATTGTGGGCGATCCTGGATCAGGTTGTCGACGGATACGCGCCCGTGGTGGCGGGGCTGGAGCATGACATCGACCAGATCGAGGCGACGGTCTTCTCCGGCACGGTGGCGCCCACTGAGCGGATCTACTCGCTCCGCCGCGAGGCGACCGACTTCTACCGCGCCGTCCATCCGCTGCTCGGTGTGGTGGCCGCCATCGAGCGCAGCATCGCGGCGCCGGACCTGCAGCCGTATCTGCGCGATGTCAAGGACCATGTGCTCTTGTTCGACGAAGAAGTCGCCGCGCAGCGCGACCTGCTCGGGACGGTGCTGGAGGCGAACATGGCCGTCATCTCCGTCGAGCAGACCAAGGTCAGCGTCCAGCAGAACGCCACGATCGAGCAGCTCACGATCCTGGCCACGGTCTTCCTGCCGCTGACCTTCGTGACGGGCTTCTTCGGCCAGAACTTCGGCTGGCTCGTGCAGCACATCGCGAGCCCGGCCGCGTTCGTGTTCTACGGCATCGGCGGCCTCGTGGTGCCGCTGGTGCTGCTGTACCTGTGGCTCAGGTCGCGCCGGGTGCCGGACCGGAGCCAGCCGCCGGCCGCCGAGGTTCCCAGCGGCTGATGGCCGCGATCCCCGCTGCGACCGAAGGAGCCGCGTGAAAGCCGTCGTGTTCAGCGGGCCCGGCGAGCCCGTCGAGGTCACCGACGTCGATCTCGATCCGCCTGGCCCGGGCGAGGTCAAGGTAAAGATCACCGCCGCCGGAGTGTGCCACAGCGACCTGCACGTGCGACGCGGGGAATGGCCGGTGCCGGTCCCGCTGGTCATGGGCCATGAAGGCGCCGGGGTGATCACGCAGGTCGGGCCGGGGGTCACCGGACTCGCCGAGGGTGACCACGTCGTGCTGTCCTGGGTCGCCCCGTGCGGGCAGTGCCGCTACTGCCGCGCAGGCCGGGAGGCTCGCTGTCAGGTCGCCGCCACCGTGGTCGCCGCCGGGGGCGTGCTGTCCGACGGGACGTCGCGGCTCTCGCTGCGCGGTCGGCGCATCTCGCACTACCTGGGCGTCTCGTCCTTCGCCGAGTACGCCGTCGTGCCTGCCTCGGGCGCCATCAAGGTCCGTCACGATGCGCCGCTCGACGTGATAGCCCTGGTCGGCTGCGCCGTCGCGACCGGAGTCGGCGCCGTCATGAACACCGCGGCGGTCGAGCCGGGCTCGGCGGTGGCCGTGATCGGCTGCGGCGGCGTCGGCCTGTCCGTCGTCCAGGGAGCGCGGCTAGCGGGGGCCGCGCGGATCGTCGCCATCGACGTGCGCACGGAGAAGACGGCCCTGGCGCTCGCCCTCGGCGCGACCGACGAGGTCGACGCGTCAGCGGCGGACCCGGTCGCCGCCGCCTGGGACCTGCTGCCCGGCGGGGTCGACTACGCCTTCGACGCGATCGGGCTCATCAGCACCACCGAGCAGGCGATCCGGATGCTCGCGCTGGGCGGCGCCGCCGTCATCGTCGGCCTGCCGCCGTCCGGGGCGAAGGCGTCGTTCGAGCCGCTGCTGCTCGCCGAGGCCGATCAGCGGATTCTGGGCTCCAACTACGGCAGCGTCCGGCCCGCCGTCGACATCCCCGCGCTGGTCGATCGTTTCATGGCCGGTGACCTGCGGCTGCACGAGCTCATCTCGGGACGTGCACCGCTGGAGTCGGCCGCTGCCGCGCTGGACGACCTGGAAGCCGGGCACGCGCTGCGGACGCTGCTGATCCCCTAGCCAGGTGTTCTCCAAACCGGCCTCGTCAGCTATCTGCCTGGCACGGGGATTGGCTGACCTGGTCAGGCCGGTCGCGCTGCCCTTATGATGCTGGCTGAGAGAGGCAGAAGATGAACCCTGTCGTCGTGATCGGCGCCTTGCTGGCTGTGGCGTTCGGTCTGGCCATCGCAACAGATAGGCGCGACCGCAGGTCACGACGGCGACGCGTGCAGGACGGCCAGATCGACGCGACGAAGGCCGATACCCTCTCCTCAGTCCTGGGCGGGTCCGTCAGCGAGTACCTACCGCCACCCGACGACGGCCACCCTCAGCATTAGCCGTCCGGGGTTCCCTGCTGGCAGGCCCGGAGGATCGGGGTCAGCGGGAGCTTGCCATCGAGATACCTGCCACCATGGCCAGATGAGCTCTGCCGCCACCATCCTGGTCCGCTCGGCCCGCGAGAGCGATCAGGCTGCGCTGTCCGATCTCGACGCCGCGGCATGGTCGCCGGAGTCCGGGTTCCCCTCAGTGATCCAGGCCGGTCATCCGGCGGCCACCTTCTTCACCGCCGCCGATCCGCCGGGCATCCACCTGGTCGCCGAGCTGGGCGAGACGGTCGTCGGGTACGTCCGGCTCAAGCCGCCCACCCGCCTGCCCGAGAACGTGCACGTGACGCACGTGTCCGGACTGGCCGTCCTCCCGGCCGCCCGCCGCCGCGGCGTCGCCGCCGCGCTCATGACGGCGGCCGAGCCGTTCGCGCGCACCAGGGGCTCCCGCAAGCTCAGCCTCCGGGTGCTCAGCACCAACCAGCCGGCGATACGCCTGTACGAGCGCCTTCGCTTCGAGCGCGAGGGAGTGCTGAAGGACGAGTTCCTGATCAGCGGCCGCTATGTCGACGACGTCCTGATGGCCAAGCGCCTGTGGGCTTCCTGATCCCCGAAAGCGCTAGAGTCAGCTGAATGCAGCCATCTGCGATGCAGCGCGCGCTGGCTGCTGCCAGGTCGACGGCCTCGGCGCTTGGCCTGGCCGTCGACGACGCGATCGTTCTGCACAATTCGAACAGGCTCGCCGTGCGCCTGCTGCCTTGTGACGTCCTGGCCCGAGTCGCACCGGCAGCGCATCAGGCCGCGCAGTTCGAGGTCGAGCTTGCCCAGCGGCTCGCCGAGACCGAGAGCCCGGTGGCTGCTCTGGACCGCCGGGTCGAGCCGCGCGTCTATGAGCGCGATGGCTTCGTCGTCACGCTGTGGACCTACTACGAACCTGTGACTCCTCGGGAGGTCTCACCAGCCGACTATGCGAGTGCCCTCGAGCGGCTGCATGTCGGCATGCGCACGCTCGATGTCAGGACTCCGCATTTCACCGATCGGGTGGAAGAGGCTCAGCAGCTGGTGCAGAGCCGCAATCTCACTCCGGAGCTGGCCGACGCGGATCGGGAACTCCTCCTCGGCACGCTGCGGAGCCGGAGACGAGCGATCGGCGACCGCGACGCCGCCGAGCAGCTACTGCACGGCGAGCCGCACCCGGGCAACGTGCTCAGCACGAAGACCGGGCTGTTGTTCATCGATCTCGAGACGTGCTGCCGCGGGCCCGTCGAGTTCGATCTCGCCCATGTCCCCGGCGACGTCAGCGAGCGCTATGCGGACTCTGATGAAGAACTGCTCAGCGAGTGCCGAGGCCTTGTCCTGGCCATGGTCGCCGCGTGGCGCTGGGATCCGGGCGACGAGCTCCCGGACGGGCGGCGAGCAGCCCGCTACCTCGTCAGCGCGCTGCGCGAGGGTCCACCGTGGCCGACGCTCGACGCCGTGATGCGCCGACCGGACGGTCCGTAAGCGCACCGACCAAGTCCTAGATCCATCTGGGTACGGCTCCGGTTCCGCCGGGGTTCCGACACCCTGCAAAGGCTGGTGAGAGACACCGGCAATACCTAGGCTTGGCGGATCGGCGGGCCGTTCAGCTGTCCAATTGCCAGTCAGCCTCGTCAAGCGCCGTTAGCTGCTTCTGAGAGCGGTGGCGGACTGGACGAGGCCGGAGCCTCCATGTTCCACGGGCGCAGGTCATCGGCCGGGAAGTGCCTGAGGTTGTTCGTGACGATGACCTGCGCGCTCGCCGTGTTGGCGGCTGCGAGGACGTGCCTGTCGTCAGGGTCGGGGAGCTTCAACCCGTCGATCAGCGGCTCATAACCCGAGACGAGGCAGTCAGGCACGGAGTCATTGATCAGAGCCTTGTTCCGCCAACTCATCCAGCACGGCGCGCCGACGCTGGTCGTCCTGGCGCCTGTAGTCCAGCAGGTCCTTGAAGGCGATCCGCCGGTGAGTACCCACCATCTGGAACGGGATCTTCTGCTGCTCGAGCAAACCGATCAGGTATGGTCGCGAGACGTTCAGCAGGTCAGCGGCCTGCTGCGTCGTCATCATGGCGCCATCAGGAATGACTTGCACGCCCTGGCCGTTCGCGAGGATCCCGAGCAGCTGGGCAAACAAGGTGACCGCTGCGCGAGGCAATACGAGCGGCCCATCGTCGCCGATTTCTCCGATTACCTCGATCTCTTGGTCTGGGTTGTGGGCCAGGTAGTCCCTGATTCGTCGCATAGCTCGGTCGGCCAGTTCCCTGTCTACCTCTCCGGCATGACAGACGTACGAGCGGCTTTCGCGGGCGAGTCGCGACACGTAGGGCGCTTGGCCGCCGTCCCCTACGACGTCAGCGAGCGCAATGCGGACGCTGATACTCGGCCAGGAAGACGCTCATGTCATCCGCGGGCAGGAACACCGCCCACGGCAGCGCCTCCGGCAGAACCTCGCTGACCGCCGCCGCGTTCCCCGACCGCGGCAGCCCGGACAGCAACCGGGCCGCGAAGTCGGCCACCGTCTCGTCCTGTTCGAGCTGCTCGATCGGCAGTCCTTGATGTCCCAATAGATCCCTTGGCTCCCGCGATAGGACTCGAACCTATAACCTGCCGGTTAACAGCCGGACGCTCTGCCGATTGAGCTACGCGGGATCGGACGGTGCTGGCGACCCGGGCTGGCGGTTCCCGGGTGGTTTGCGCCGCGGGACAAGGTTAGCGCACCTGCGCTGATGCGCGCGCCTGACCGCCGGCCACGGGTGATCGCGTGCGCATAACAATCTTCGTATCGGGCATGACAACACAGGTCAGCGGAGCGCGTGACGTGTGCAGGCCAACGGGACTCTGCCGCACGCGAGCCGGAGTTCGGGGAGAGGCCCAGATGCGCTTTTATCGAATCAGCTTCCTTGGCGGCCTGGCTATCGGCTACGTGCTCGGCGCTCAGGCCGGACGTGAGCGGTACGAGCAGCTGAAGCAGCTTGCCCGCAAGGCAGCGGAGAGCCCCGCCATGCAGCAGACCGCCGGAGCCCTGCAGGCTCAGGCAACGGCGACCGCGAAGACGGCGAAAGACAAGGCCGCGACCGGCGTGCGCAGCGGTGCCTCCAAGGTCGAGCCGGCGCGGTCCGACGTCCGGCAGGAGCCGCACGAGCACATCGCACTCGACGGCCTCGGGCAACGGAGCGAAGCCGCAGCAGACGGGCAGTGACGACAACCGCCCTTTCGTTCCGGCTGACGGCAGCTTCGGGGAGCACGACCTGTCGTAGCCGGGTCTCTTGGCGCGGAACTCGGCCAGGATCCAGGCCGGGAGCTAGGCCAGGTACTCGCGGAGCATCTGGGCGCGGCCCGGGTGGCGGAGCTTGACCAGGGTCTTGGACTCGATCTGCCTGATTCGCTCCCTCGTCACGCCGAAGTCCCTGCCGACCTCCTCCAGCGTCCGGGGATGGCCGTCGATCAGGCCGAAGCGCAGCTGGATGATCCGCTGCTCGCGCGGCGAGAGGGTGTCGAGCACCTGCTCGAGCTGATCCTGCAGCATCATGAAGGCGGCGGCCTCGATCGGCACCACGGCGTCGGCGTCCTCGATGAAGTCGCCGAGATCAGAATCCTCCTCGCCGATCGGCGCCTGCAGCGAGACCGGCTCCTGCGCGATCCGCTGGATCTCGGCCACCCGGTCGGCGGGGATCCCCATCTCGGCCGCGACCTCGGCCGGAGAGGGCTCGCGGCCGAGGTCCTGGTGGAGCTGCCGCTGGATCCTGGCCATCTTGTTGATGGTCTCCACCATGTGGACCGGGATCCTGATCGTCCGCGCCTGGTCGGCGATGGCGCGGGTGATGGCCTGCCTAATCCACCACGTGGCATAGGTCGAGAACTTGTAGCCCTTGGTGTAGTCGAACTTCTCCACCGCCCTGATCAGGCCCAGGTTGCCCTCCTGGATCAGGTCGAGGAAGACCATGCCGCGCCCGATGTAGCGCTTCGCGATGGAGACCACCAGCCGCAGGTTCGCCTCGATCAGGCGCTGCCTGGCCCGGTCACCCAGATCCGCGATCGTGGCGAGCTCCGTGCCGTTGGCCCGGGCTCCGACGACCTGGCAGGCACCGTGCAGCATTTCCTGGGCGAACAGGCCGGCCTCGATCGCCTTGGCCAGGTCCACCTCGTCCTGCGCGGTCAGCAGCGGAACCTTGCCGATCTCGCGGAGGTAGATCCGGACCAGATCGGAGGTCCCCGAGCGGCGGAGCCGGTCGGTCTCGTCACCGCGGCGAGGCTCGTCCGCCTCGTCCGATCCGGCCTCGACGATCTCGACGCCGTCCTCGGCCAGCACGCGCATGACATCGTCGATGACATCGGGCATCAGCTCACAGCGGTCGAAGGCCGCGTTGAGGTCGGCGAGGGCGACGGAACCGTTCTCCCGCGCTCGCGAGACGAGTTCGGTGACCTGATCAGCGGACGCTGTGAGCACAGGAGTCATGGACAACAGTGTGCGTCAGTAACGGGGCGTCGGGCGGTTTGAAAATTGTCACCTAATGGCAAGTTTGGCGGGGGGCCGGATCAGGTAAGAACAAACGGGTCTCAGGAGCCGTCCCGGCGCTCGAGAAGCAGCTTGCGGCGCTGCTCGAGGGCCACCAGATCGCCGAACATCCGGTTATAGTCGGTCTGCTCGGTGACCGGGTTCATCCGCTGCAGTCTGGACTTGACCGCGACGATCTGCCGGGAGACGGCTAGTTCCTCGATCCGGGTGAGCACGTCGTCAGCGAACTTGGCATCGGGCTCGCCGTCGGCTCCCGGGGCCTCGACGGACTCGACGGCCAGCCGGGTCAGGAACATCCGGGCGTTGTCGTTCGGTGCGGCACTGAGCAGCCGCTCGACCCACTCGCGAACCGGGCCGGCGGTCGCGACACCGCCGCAGGCGCCGATCAGCTCGCGCACCGACCGGTGCGTGGGCGCGCTGAAGACATCGGAGCCCATGCCGTCGAAGGCCGGCCCGAGCAGCGCCGGACGCTGGATGGCCAGCTTCAGCGCCTGCCGTTCCAGGTTGACGACAGGGTCACTCGGGTCGTAGCCGACCAGCGCCGGCCGGCGCCAGCACCACCCGAGCCAGAGCTACCCGAGCCAGAGCTACCCGAGACAGAGCTACCCGAGCCAGAGCTGCCCGAGCCGGGACCACCCGGACCAGGATCGGCCGCGCCCGCACCGCCCGAGCCTGCACTGCCCGACCCGGCCCGGCCCGAACCGGGCCGACTCGAACCTGCACCACCCTGACCGCCGGTGGCGGACGGCCCAGCCCAACCCTGCGGCGGCACCAGGCCGGTGTCCTGGCGGTGCGGCGCTGACCGGCCGCCGTCCCGCGGGCCGAGCCCCGAGCGGGTACCGTCCCGGCCGCCGGACCGTCCCGGGATGTGCTCGCCGATCCGCTTCATCACCAGGTCTTCGTCCATCAGCCCGAGCCAGCGGTCTACCTTGACGGCGTAGACCTTGCGCAGCGCGACGTCCTTGATCCGGGCCACGATCCGGGCGGCACCGTCCAGGGCGGCGATCCGGCCCTCGGCGGATTCCAGGTCGTATTCGCTCATGGCGGCGCGGACCGCGAACTCGTACAGCGGCAGCCGGCTGGCCACCAGATCCCTGACCGCGGCGTCGCCCTCCTTCAGCCGCAGATCGCACGGGTCGAGGCCGTCGGGCTGCACGGCCACGAAGGTCTGGGTGACGAACCGCTCCTCCATCCCGAACGCCCGCAGCGCGGCCCGCGGCCGGCCACGTCGCCGTCGAAGGTGAAGATCACCTCGCCCTTCAGCCGGTCGTCGTCCATCAGCAGCCGCCGCAGGATCGCGATGTGCCCCTCGCCGAACGACGTGCCGCTGGTCGCGACGGCCGTGGTGACGCCGGCCAGGTGGCAGGCCATCACGTCGGTGTAGCCCTCCACGATCACGGCCTGCCTGCGCTGGGCGATGTCGCGCTTGGCCAGGTCGGCGCCGTAGAGCACGGAGCTCTTCTTGAAGATCGGCGTCTCCGGGGTGTTCAGGTACTTGGGCCCGTTGTCGTCGGCGGCCAGCTTGCGGGCGCCGAACGCGATCACGTCCCCGCTCAGGTCCCTGATCGGCCAGATCAGCCGTCCGCGGAACTTATCGGTCAGGCCGTGCCGTCCCCGGCCGGCCAGTCCCCCGGTGAGCAGCTCGTCCTCGGTGAACCCCAGGCCGCGCAGGTGCCTGGTGGTCATCTCCCAGTCGTCGGGGGCGTAGCCTATGCCGAACCGCTGGGCGTCGGCGATCTCGAAGCCGCGCGAGGCGAGGAACTCGCGTCCTGGCGCAGCACTGGCGGTCAGGAATTGTTGCGAATAGAACTCGGCCGCCGCCCGGTGCGCCTCGAGCAGCCTGCGCCGCTTCGACTGCTCCTGGCCGGGGACATGGCCGCCCTGCTCGTAGCGCAGCTCGATGCCGACCCTGGCCGCCAGCCGCTCCACCGCCTCGGTGAAGCTGAGGGTGTCGATCTTGCGGACGAACGCGATGACGTCGCCGCCCTCGGCGCAGGAGAAGCAGTACCACAGGCCGCGGGCCGGGGTGACGTTGAACGAGGGCGTCTTCTCCTCGTGAAATGGGCACAGGCCCTTCATCGAGCCGCCGCCCGCGCTGCGCAGCTGGAGGTATTCCTCGACGACCTCGGCTATGGGCGAGCGGGAGCGGACGAGCTCGATGTCCTCGTCACGGATCCGGCCTGGCACCTTCGCGAGTCTAGCCCCGGGCCGCGCCGCTCGGCGCTGGTAACCTCCGGGACGTGTCCAGCTTTCTCGTGCTCTGGGATGTCGACTACACGCTGGTGAACGCCTACGGCGTGGGCCGGAATCTGTACCGGGCCGTCTTCGCCGACCTGTACGGCAGGGAGCTGCCCACGGTGGCGGACGGGGCCGCCATGGCGGGCCGGACCGACCGGGCGATCGCGCTCGAGGTGCTCGAGCTGGCCGGAGTACCGGATCCGCGTGGTCAGGTCAGCCGCTTCGAGGACGCGCTCGGCCGGCTCGCGCCCGGCGTGACCGGTGTGGTCGCTGCCACCGCGAAGCCGCTGCCCGGCGCCGAGGCGGCGCTCGCCGCCCTGGCCGGGGTACCCGGCGTGGTGCAGTCCGTGCTGACCGGTAACGTCAGGCCGCTCGCCGAGGCGAAGCTGGCGCCGCTCGGCCTGACCACGCACCTCGACCTTGACGTGGGCGCGTACGGGAACGAGCACGAGACCAGGTCCGAGCTCGTGCACCTGGCCAGGGACCGGGCCGCGGCCGCCTACGGCCGCGACTACGGCGGCCAGGCCGCCGTGCTGATTGGCGACACGCCACTGGACGTCGAGGCGGCGCTGGCCACCGGCGCCCGCGCGGTCGGCGTCGCGACCGGCCAGTTCTCGCTGGCCGAGCTGCAGGCAACGAGGGCCCATGCCGTCCTGCCTGACCTCACGGACACCGCGGCGGTCCTGGCCGCCGCGCTCGCCGACCTTGGCGACTACCAGCCGCGCCCGGCGTAGTGCTGCTCGGGCGGGAGCGTGTCGATGTTCAGGCCGACCATCGGCTCGCCCAGGCCACGGGAGACCTTCGCGATCACGTCGGGGTCGTCGTGGAACGTGGTGGCCTTGACGATCGCCGCCGCCCGCGCGGCCGGGTCGCCTGACTTGAAGATCCCGGAGCCGACGAACACGCCGTCCGCCCCCAGCTGCATCATCATGGCCGCGTCGGCGGGCGTGGCCAGGCCGCCGGCGGTGAACAGCACGACCGGCAGCTTGCCCGCGGCGGCCACCTCGGCGACGAGGTCGTAGGGCGCCTGCAGGTCCTTGGCCGCCGAATAGAGCTCCTCGGGCGACAGCCCGTGCAGCCTGCTGATCTCGGCCCTGATGCTGCGCATGTGCCTGGTCGCCTCGACGACGTTGCCGGTTCCCGCCTCGCCCTTCGACCTGATCATCGCCGCGCCCTCGGCGATCCGGCGCAGCGCCTCGCCGAGGTTCGTGGCTCCGCAGACAAACGGCACGGTGAACGCCCACTTGTCGACGTGGTGGGCCTCGTCGGCCGGCGTCAGCACCTCGGACTCGTCGATGTAGTCCACGCCGATCGCCTGGAGCACCTGAGCCTCGACGAAGTGACCGATCCGGCACTTGGCCATCACCGGGATCGAGACGGCGGCGATGATCCCGTCGATCATGTCGGGGTCGCTCATCCGCGCCACGCCGCCCTGCACCCTGATGTCGGCCGGCACCCGCTCCAGCGCCATGACCGCGACGGCTCCGGCGTCCTCGGCGATCTTCGCCTGGTCCGCGGTGACCACGTCCATGATCACGCCGCCCTTGAGCATGTCCGCCATGCCCCGCTTGACCCGCTGGGTGCCGGTGACTGGGGCAGCCGAGCTGCCGCTGATGTCGGGACTGTCGGTGGAGCCATGGACTGACACGGGGTTCCTCACTTCGTAAGCCGCATTTCTAAGCCGCGCTGATACCTCCATGGTAGGTGCAGCGCCGGGCGTCCCGGCAGGCCAGTCGGCCTGTATGACCCTTATGCCGGGCGTCAGCCGGCCAGGTGCGGCATGTCCGTGCCCTGCTCGCCCATCCCGATCGGCGCCAGCGTGTCGTCGATCTCGAAGAACTCCGGCAGCGGGGCGCCGCCGGCCAGCCGCAGCACCCGCGCTAGCCAGCGGCGGCGCGCGGCCAGCGTAACCGCCACGGCGTCGTTGTAGAACTTCCGCGCGATAAAGACCTGCTGCGCCGTCGACTCGAGTTCGGCGAGCAGCTCGTCGGCACCCTCGGCCGGCTCGATCGAGGCATGGAAGTCGGGCTGGCCGAAGACGGCCCGCAGCGCCCTGGTCAGGTCGCTCTCGGCGAGTTCCCGCCCCGACCTGGCCGACCGCGCGTCATGCGCGAGATCGGCCAGCAGCAGGCTCGCCGCCGGATCGAGCAGCCCGGACGAGGCGATCTCGAGCGCCACCGAGCTCCGCCGCACCAGGGCGGCGTCCAGCGCCGCGCGGGCGGTCTCCACCCTGGTGTGCAGCCGGTCAAGACGGCCGGCCCGCCAGGACACGTAGACGCCGCTGACCGCCAGCACGCCGACGATGATCAGGCTGATCACGGGAGCCATCATGCGCTCGCAGCGGCGGCCGGTGCGGGCCCGGCGGGCAGCACGGCCTCGTAGACCTTGACCACGTCGCGGGCGATCTTCGACCAGTCGTAATCGCGCACGGCCGCCGAGGCGGCCGCCGACAGCGAGGCCCGCAGCGGCGGATCGTCCAGCAGCCGCCCGATCGCCGCGGCCAGGTCGTCGGCGTCGCCGCTGGCGAACAGCTCGCCGGCCTTGCCGCCGCGCAGCACCCGGCGGAACGCGTCGAGGTCGCTGGCCACGATCGGCGCGCCCGCCGCCATCGCCTCGGCCAGCACGATGCCGAAGCTCTCGCCGCCAGTGTTGGGCGCGCAGAACACGTCGACCGAGTGGTACACCTGCACCTTGACCGACTCGCTGACCTGGCCGAGGAGCACCACCCGGTCCCGCATCGAGGCGGGGATCTTCGCGATGACATCGGCCGAGTCGCCGGGGCCCGCGATCAGCAGCCGCAGCCGGGGGCGGGCGGCACCGATGATCTCGAACGCGCGCAGCAGCACGGACAGGCCCTTGCGGGGCTCGTCCATCCGGCCGAGGAACCCGATCGCGCCGCCCTCCCCCGGCCAGCCGGCCAGCGGCTCGGCCTTCTCGAACCGGGAGATGGTGACGCCGTTCGGGATCAGGACCGCATCGCCGCCCAGGTGATGGACCAGGGTGCTCCGCGCGGCCTCGGAAACGGCAATCCGGCCGCTGATCTTCTCCAGGGCCGAGCGCAGCACCGGCTCGGCCGCGAGCAGCGCGCGGGACCGGGTATTTGCCCCGTGCACGGTCGCGACGATCGGACCGTCGAAGACCCAGCAGGCGATCAGCGACAGGCTGGGCGCCGCGGGCTCGTGCACGTGCAGGACATCGAAGTTGCCGTCCTTGATCCACCTGCGGACCCGGTTGGCCGACAGCGGCCCGAACGCGAGCCTGGCGACCGAGCCGTTGTACGGGACGGCGATCGCCCGGCCGGCCGGGACGACATAGTCGGGCAGGCTGGCGTCGTCGTCGGCCGGGGAGATCACCGAGACATGGTGACCGAGGTCGATCAGGGCTTCGGCCAGGTCCCTGACGTGCTCCTGGACGCCCCCGGGGACGTCCCAGGAGTAGGGGCACACCAGGCCGACTCTCATGGCCGGTCGGCCGTCGTGTCGGCAGCGGTCGGCCCGGCGTCCTTCGGCTGCTCCGGCCTGGCGCCGGTCCGCTGCGCTACCCGCTCTCTGGCCGCGACCCTGGCCTTGGAGGCCGCCAGCCGCGCAGGATCGAGGTCGGCTACGAAGACCCGCTGCAGCATGTGCCAGTCGGCCGGGTGCTCCCTGATCCCCTGCTCGAAGACGCGCGCGACCTCCTGCGTCATCGCAGCGGCCTTCTGCCGCCGGTCCCCGACAGCAGGCACCGGAATCTCCTCGTGGATGCGGACGCCCCAGCGGTCGCCTTCGAACCACAGTGTGGCAGGCATCAGCGCGGCACCAGTCTGCACCGACAGCGCAGCCGGCCCGCCCATCATTAGTGCTTTTTCCCCGAAGAAGTCAACTTCAATACCACCGCCCGTAACATCCCGGTCGCAGGGCAGCGCGACCAGCTTGCCGGCCCGCAGCCGCTGGGCCAGCACGCCGAACGGATGGGGGCCGCCGGTGGCCGGCAGAACCTCCATTCCGAGGCCTTCGCGGAAGGCGACGAAACGCTCGTATACCGACTCATTGTCGAGGCGCTCCATCACGGTGGTAAACGAGCCGGCCCCCCGGCCGATGACCCACGCGCCGGCCTGATCCCAGTTGCCCATGTGCGGCAGCGGCACGACGACGCCGCGGCCGGCCGCCAGGGCGGCCAGCATCGCCTCGACCGCGCCGTTCTCGATCATCCCGCCGACCAGCCGCTCCGCGGGCATCACCGGCAGCCGGAAGATCTCCAGCCAGTACCTGGCGTAGGAGCGCATCGAGGCCCGCGAGGCCGCCCGCAGTTCCTGGCCGGTCGTGGCGGGCCCGAGCACGCGCATCAGGTTGCCCTCCAGCAACCGGATGCCCGGGCCCTGCCTGCGCCACGCGATGTCGGCGACGAACCGGAAGACGGCCGCGGCCCACGATTCAGGGAGGCGGCAGATGGCCGACCAGCCCAGCGCGTAGGCCGCGCCGACCAGCCTGGCTTTCACGCCGGGCCGGGCCTTCCGGCCGGACTGTCCCTTCATGCCGGGTTGTGCCAGGCGCACCGGCTGTCACACCAGGCACCATAACCTCCGAGATTTGCGCAAACGAGCACTCGACGCGCTCTAACTGGCGGCGCTGCCTGAAGCTCCCGCACTGTCTGGAGCCTCGGCAACGCCGGGATCCCCCGGCACTCCGGCGGCTCCGTTGCCGGCGGTCGCACCTGGCTGGCGCAGCGCCGCTGCCTTGCGCACCGCGTACACCCGCTGGCCGAACGTGATCGCGCTCAGCACGGCGAGGATCCACAGGCCAGCAGGAAGGACATACGGTACGCCAAGACCAGCCAGACCGATAGCGACGAGGCCGATCAGAAGCCGCTCCGTTCGCTCGGCGATCCCCACATCACAGGGCAGCCCCAGGCCCTGGGCGCGCGCCTTCGCGTACGACACCAGCCCGCCGGTGACCAGGCAGAACAGCGCGACCAGGGCCAGCGGCCGGTCGTGGCCGCCACCTGACAGCCAGATCGCGATGCCCGCGAAGACCGCGGAGTCGGCCACCCGGTCAAGCGTGGAGTCCAAGAAGGCGCCGAAGGCGCCGCTGCTCCCGGTAATCCTGGCCAGCGCTCCGTCCAGCATGTCGGTCAGCACGAAGACCGTGCAGACCACCGTCCCGACGAACAGGTGACCAGTCGGGAACAGGGTCAGGGCCCCGGCCGTCACGCCGACGGCCCCGATGACCGTCAGCATGTTCGGGGTCAGCGGGGTGCGCGCGAGAGCCTTCCCCACTGGCGTCAGCAGCTGGGTAAGACCGGGTCTCAGCACCTTCAGCATGTCCGTTTGATCTTACTGGCGGTTGATCAATCCGTTTCACCAACGGCCCGCGGGCCTCGGGTCGGGCAGCGACGGGCGAGCCGATTGCGGCCGGGGGCTTGTGGTCGCGGAGCAGTGGGTAAAGGCTGGCACCAGCAGCAGAGCGAACATGAACACAAGGAGGCGGTGGTATGGCGGAGAAGGCAACATCGGGCGCCGCCGGCAGGGCACCAGCGGCCGGCCAGCCCGAGAACGTGCGCAACGTTGTACTGGTCGGCCACTCCGGAGCAGGGAAGACGACGCTGGCTGAGGCCTTGCTGGCCGCGACCGGCACGATCCAGCGGACCGGCCGCGTGGAGGACGGCAGCACCGTCAGCGATTTCGACGAGGTCGAGATCCGGCAGCAGCGCTCGGTCAACCTGACTCTGACGCCGTTCGTGCACAACGACGTCAAGGTGAACCTCCTGGACACGCCCGGTTACGCCGACTTCGTCGGAGACCTGCGGGCAGGCCTGCGAGCGGCCGATGCCGCCCTCTTCACCGTCTCGGCCGCCGACGGCGTCGACGGCCTGACCTCGATGCTGTGGGACGAGTGCGCCAACGCGGGCACGCCGCGAGCCGTCGTCATCACCAAGCTGGACCACCACCGGGGCGACTTCAGCGAGGCACTCGACGCCTGCCGGGCCGCCTTCGGCGAGTCAGTCGCTCCCCTGTACCTGCCGGTCGGCGACGGCCAGGGCACCGTCCGCGGCCTGATCGGGCTGCTGTCCCAGCGGTACTACGAGTACTCGGGCGGAAAGCGCGCCGAGCGCGATCCCGATCCAGACGACGCCGACCAGCTGGAAGAGTCCCGCGGCTCCCTGATCGAGTCGATCATCCAGGAGAGCGAAGACGAGAGCCTGATGGACAGGTACCTGTCCGGCGAGGAGATCGACCAGAAGATCCTGATCGAGGACCTGGAGAAGGCGGTCGCCCGAGGCAGTTTCTACCCGGTGATACCCGCCGCGGCGCTGCAGGGCATCGGCCTGACCGAGCTGCTCGAGCTGATGACGCAGGCGTTTCCCTCGCCCCAGGAGCATCCGCTGCCCGCCCTGACCACGATCGACGGCAAGCCGGTCAGCGGGATCAGCTCCGATCCGGACGGCCCGCTGCTCGCCGAGGTCGTCAAGACCACCTCGGACCCGTACGTCGGCCGGATCAGCCTGGTCCGCGTCTTCTCCGGGACGCTGCGCCCGGACGCGGTCGTGCACGTCTCTGGTCACGGCCGGGCGGCCAGCGGGCACGCCGACCACGATCTGGACGAGCGGATCGGCGCCCTGACCTCGCCGCTCGGCAAGCAGCAGCGCACCATCGCCTCCTGCGTCGCCGGTGACATCTGCGCCGTGGCCAAGCTGACCAGCGCCGAGACGGGCGACACGCTCTCGGAGAAGGAGCGGCCGCTGCTGATGGAATCCTGGGCGATGGCCGAGCCGCTGCTGCCCGTCGCGATCTCCGCCAAGTCCAAGGCGGACGAGGACAAGATGTCCCAGGCGCTGGCCAGGCTGGTCGCCGAGGACTCCACCCTGCGGCTGGAGAACAACGCCGAGACGCACCAGCTCGTGCTGTGGTGCATGGGCGAGGCGCACGCCGACCTGCTGCTCGACCGGCTGTCCAGCCGCTATGGCGTGGCCGTCGAGACCGTGGTGCTGCGGGTGCCGCTCAGGGAGACGGTGGGCAGCAAGGCGAACGGCCTCGGCCGCAACGTCAAGCAGTCCGGCGGGCACGGCGAGTTCGCGATCTGCCATATCGAGGTTGAGCCGCTGCCGTCCGGAAGCGGACTCGAGTTCGTCGACAAGATCGTCGGCGGCGTCGTGCCCAGGCAGTTCATCCCGTCGGTGGAGAAGGGCATCCGGACCCAGATGGAGCAGGGGGTCATCGCCGGCTACCCGATGGTCGACATCAAGGTGACGCTGTACGACGGCAAGGCGCACTCGGTCGACTCCTCGGACATGGCGTTCCAGAAGGCAGGCCGGGCCGCGCTGCGCGACGCGGCCGAGAAGGCGCAGCCGCAGCTGCTCGAGCCGGTGGACGAGGTAGCGGTGCTGATCGGCGACGACTACGTCGGCGCCGTGATGTCCGATCTGTCGTCGCGGCGCGGGCGCGTGCTCGGCACCGAGCCGGTGGCCGGAGGCCGGACGCTGGTCAAGGCCGAGATTCCCGAGCTGGAGCTGACCAGGTACTCGATCGACCTGCGGTCGATCTCCCAGGGCACCGGCTCGTTCTCGCGCTCCTACCTGCGCTACGAGCCCCTCCCCTCCCACCTCGCCGACAAGGTGACCTCAGACTCGAAGTCCTAGATCCAAAGCCGCTTTCCGAGAGCGGGCCCCGGCGACAGTCAGCCTGGGTGGCACAGTGATCCCGGTCCATGCGTTCAGCAAGGACCGGGATTAGCTGTGCTGCCCGGGCGCGTCCTGGGCGAAGGTCTCACCCTCCTTCCACGCGGTCGCGATGATGTCGCGCGTCTCGCCTAGCAACTGGGGCAGGACTTTGGTCTGGGCGACGATGGGCATGAAGTTGGAGTCGCCGCCCCAGCGCGGGACGACGTGCTGGTGCAGGTGGGCGGCGATCCCGGCGCCGGCGACGCCGCCCATGTTCATGCCGATGTTGAAGCCCTGGGCACCGGAGACGGCGCGCAGCACGCGCATCGCGATCTTGGTGAAGCCGGCCAGTTCGGCCGTCTCCGCGTCGTCCAGGTCGGTGTAGTCGGCAACGTGGCGATTCGGGCAGACCAGCAGGTGCCCGCTGTTGTACGGGTAGAGGTTGAGCACGGCGAAGACCAGCGTGCCGCGCGCGACGATGAGGCCGTCGGCGTCGGGGAGCTCCTGCACGTGGTCGAACGGGCAGCCGTCCTCGGCACCGGCGCCGCCGGGCTTGTTCTCGCCCTTGATGTAGGCCATGCGGTGCGGCGTCCAGAGCCGCTGAAAGCCGTCCGGCGTCCCCGCGCCGAACTGGCGCACCGGCTCGGCCGCTCCGCTATCCACCATGGAATGCAGCATAAGTGGCACTGCCGCGACCCGGCCGACCCGCCCGGCCATGATCACGGAAGCCTCTTGGCAGCCGGCGCCGAGAGGCTTCCGTGATCATGAAGTGGCAGCTCGGTCAGACCTGGGTGCGCTGCTCGACAGCGGCGACGATCTCCTCGATGGCCTCGTCGACGGGGACGCCGTTACGCTGCTCGCCGCTGCGGTAGCGGAACGAGACCGCTCCGGCGGCGATGTCGTCATCGCCTGCCAGCAGCATGTACGGCACCTTCTGCTGCTGAGCGGTCCTGATCTTCTTCTGCATCCGGTCCGCGCCCGCGTCGACCTGGACCCTGATCCCGCGCCTGCGCAGCCGGGTGGCGACGTCCTCCAGGTACGGAACGTGAGCGTCGGAGATCGGGATCCCGACCACCTGGATCGGGGCCAGCCAGGGCGGGAACGCGCCCGCGTAGTGCTCGACCAGGATCCCGAAGAACCGCTCGATCGAGCCGAACAGGGCCCGGTGGATCATCTGCGGCCGCTGCCGGGTGCCGTCCGCGGCGGTGTACTCGATGCCGAACCGGCCGGGCTCCTGGAAGTCGACCTGCAGCGTGGAGAGCTGCCAGCGGCGGCCGATCGCGTCCTTCACGTGGACGTCGATCTTGGGCGCGTAGAACGCGCCCTCGCCCTCCGCGATCACGTAAGGCAGCCCCGAGACGTCCAGCGCGTGCTTCAGCGCCGCCTCGGCCCTATCCCACTCGTCGATCTCGCCGACGAACTTCTCCGGCCTGGTCGACAGCTCGGCCTCGAACTCGGTCAGGCCGTAGTCCCGCAGCAAGCCGACGACGAAGTCGAGCAGGCTGGCCAGCTCGTCCGCGAGCTGATCGGGGCGGCAGAAGATATGAGCATCGTCCTGGGTGAACCCGCGCGCCCTGGTCAGCCCGTGCACCACGCCGGACTTCTCGTACCGGTACACCGTCCCGAACTCGAACAGCCGCAGCGGCAGCTCGCGGTACGACCGGCCGCGCGACGCGTAGATCAGGATGTGCATCGGGCAGTTCATCGGCTTGGGGTAGTACTTCGCGCCCTCCATCTCCATGGGCGGGTACATCCCCTCGGCGTACCAGTCGAGGTGCCCGGAGGTCTCGAACAGGGTCGACTTGGTGATGTGCGGGGTGTTGACGAACTCGTACCCGGCTTCCTCGTGGCGGCGGCGCGAGTAGTCCTCGAGCACCCGGCGGATGGTCCCGCCCTTGGGGTGGAACACCGGGAGCCCGCTGCCGATCTCGGTCGGGAACGAGAACAGGTCGAGGTCGGCGCCGAGCTTGCGGTGGTCGCGCTTCTCGGCCTCGGCCAGCATCCGCAGGTACTCATCCTGCTCGTCGCGCGACGGCCAGGCAGTGCCGTAGACGCGCTGGAGCTGGGGGTTCTTCTCACTACCGCGCCAGTAAGCGCCGCCGCTGCGCATCAGCTTGAACGCCGGGATGGCCCGGGTGGTCGGCAGGTGCGGGCCGCGGCACAGGTCCTTCCAGCGCTGCTCGCCGGTGGCCTGGTCCAGGTTGTCGTAGATGGTCAGCTCGGGGCCGCCAACCTCGACGGACTCCTCGGCGCCGACCGCGGGACCCGCGCCCTTGAGGCCGATCAGCTCGAGCTTGTACGGCTCGTCCGCCAGCTCGGCGCGCGCGTCAGCGTCAGACACGACCCGGCGGCTGAACCGCTGGCCCTGCTTGACGATCTGGCGCATCTTCTGCTCGATCGCCTTCAGATCGTTCGGGCTGAACGGGTCGGCCACGTCGAAGTCGTAATAGAAGCCATTCTCGACCGGCGGGCCGATGCCCAGCTTGGCGTCCGGATGCAGGTCCTGGACGGCCTGGGCGAGCACGTGCGCGGTGGAATGCCGCAGGATCGCGAGACCGTCGGGAGAGTTCAGGGCGACCGGCTCGACGGCGTCATCGTCGCTCAGCTTCCAGGCCAGGTCCCGGACGGTGCCGTTGACCCGGGCCGCGACCGCCTCGCCGCTCCCGCCGGCGGCCAGCGCCTCACCAGCCGTCGTGCCGGCTTCCACCACGTGCTCGCGTCCGGCGAGGGTGATGTGCAGCTTGTCGGCAGGCACTGCTGGCTCCTTAGGTCTGGCCGAGATCCCGGCTCCGAGAGGGCTCCCCGAGGTCTCCGGCTCGCTGCGCGGGCTGATCTGATCGCCCGCAAGCTTCGATGCTAGCGGGCCGCATGCTGTCGCCGCGCGCGAGTTATCGCGCGGCCGGGCCGCCCAGGGCGACAGCGGGCGGCGGCCGGGCCGCAAAGTCCGTCTGACGCCGCCGGGCTACGGCGCCGTGACGGTGACCAGCGTCCCGAAGGTCAGGTACGGCCAGATCTTCTTCGCCGGCCCCCACGGCAGCTCGACGCAGCCCAGGCTCTGCTGCGATCCGTAACTGTAACGGGGGAAGTAGTGCACCGCCTCGCCAGAGTGGAAGTAGGCCACCCACGCGACGGGATCGGCGTACTTCGTTCCGTCCGGGTTGGTGCCCTTCATGATCTGGCTCTGGTACCTGATATATACCGGGTCGGTCCTGACCGCCGTGGGCGAGACCGGGATGCCGGTATTGGCCAGGTGCCTGAAGATCCTGGCGCCGTTGTGCCAGACGGTCAGCGTCTCCGGAGCCTTCTGACTCGCCAGCGCGTAGGTGTAACCGTGCTTGTTCATCGCGCCGCGTGAGATCGCACGGAACAAGGCCTTCCAGAGCCGGTGGCCGATCGACCCGTTCAGGGTCAGCCCCTGCTGATTCTCATAGATCAGGTCCGACGTCAGCTTGTGATCGGCCTGGAAGGCCATCACAGCGCCCTGAAGTACCTGACTCGGCTTGTCGGGACGCCATAGCCGCTTCAGCGCCGACGGGTACCCGGACTGCCAGGTGTAGGTTCCGGCAGGCGGGCTGTAGGCCGCGCTGAGCTGCGCGTGGGCATCGGTCAGCGCTGCCGCCGCCCCGGTCGTCGGCGCCCACGTCAGGGGCAGGTACCCGAGCTGGGCTAGCAGCTGCTCGATCCGGACGCTGCTGAGCTTGCCGGTCCGGAAGGTGGCGGTGACGGGGCTCGCGAGCAGTCCGCCTCCGCTCGACTGGACGCCGCCGCTGCCTGCCGGGACCGTGACCGTGACCTTTGTCCTCGGGGAGAAGCCACGGGCGGGAACGAAGACCGCGGTACTGCCGTGGCGCTGCCAGGTGCCGCCGATCGCTGGCTTGAGCGTTGGCATCGGCGAGGTCGGGCTCAGCGGCTCGGAAAACAGAACGCTGATGTTCGCGGCGCCGTTGACGCCGGCCGTGCCGTCCTCAGGCGTGACGGAGACGACGTGCTCAGGGCCCTTGGCGGCCGGGCTCGCGTTAGTGGCCGGGCCGCTGCCCGCAGCGTGCGCGGGACTCGACTTCTGCAGGTAGAGATAGGCCCCGCCGCCAGCGAGAAGCACGGCCACCGCAGCGGCGATGCCGATGACGGGAGCGAGTCGCCGGCGACGCGGGTTCTGCTGCGGCGGTGCGGGCGGGCCCGCTGGACCGCTCCCCCAGCCGCCCGAGCCGCCGGAACCGCCCCAGCCGCCGGAACCGCCGGGGTCGCCGGGGCCACCGGTGCTGGGCGGACCGCTGGCCGCGGGGACGGGCGGGGTGCCTGGCGTCTCGGCGCCGCTGGCCGGGCCAGCGAGGCCCAGCGAGGCCAGGGACCAGGATGCCCCGGCCGGAGCCGCCGGATCTTCTGTCCGCGGGTCGCCGGGCTGCGGGCCATCGGGCTGCGGGTCATCGGGCTGCGGGCCATCGGGCTGCGGGGTCTCGGACGGCTGAGCACCGGGCTGCACCTCGCCAGCCTGCGGCGCGCCGAGCTGCGGTGTGCCGACCAGCGGATCGCCCGCCCGGCGGGCCGATGCGGCTTCGGCCAGCGAACCCGGCGTCCACGCCGGACCAGCCGAGCCCAGCGGCTTCGCGGCGTCTGCCGTCCACGCCTCGGCCGTCGAGCCCAGCGGACTCGGCGCCTCGGCCGTCCATGCCGGACCGGCCGGGCCAAGCGGGCTGGCCGGACCGGCCGAACCAAGCGGACTTGGCGGGACAGCCGACCACGCCGCCGATCCAGTAGCCGCCCGATCTGTTCCCGCCGGACCCGGACCGGCCTTGGGCGTGAACACCGAGCCCGGTCCGCTCAGCGGACTGGCGGCCTGCTCGGATCGGGTCGCATCACCCGGCTGATCGGCTTTCTTCGTGAACGTCGGGCCTGGCCTGGCCGGCAGGTCAGCGGGCCTGGTCGAGGCCGACGCACCGGCCAGCCCGCTATCGGCCGGCGGCCCGGCCTCGGCCGGCTTCTTCGTGAAGGGCGCACCAGGCGCGGGCGTCGGATCGGAGCGCCGGACGGTCTGATCGGGGCCGACCGGGCCGGAGGCTGACCTCGGGGTAAACAGCGACGCCGCCGCGCCGGACGCTCCGGCGCCGTCGGGCCTGACCGATCCGGATGGCGTTGTCCCAGCTGGACTGATCGGCATGCTCGACCCAGACGGGCTTCTGGCGGCCATGGTGGCGTCTGCCGCCGACGTCCCGGACGGCCGTGCAGCGCCGGGCGATCCCGCCGGGCCCGTCGGCCAGACCGAGCCCGAAGCCGGCCACACCGAGACCGATCCTGACGGGCTCAGCGAGCGGGCTTCGCCGCCCGAGCCCGCAGTCTCCGCTGGCTTCCCCGGCCCGGCCGGGCTGCTCGGCTCAGATGGCCTGGCCGACGCAGCGGGACCGGACGGCTCAGGGGTACTGGCCGACTCCGGTGCCTTGGTCTCCGCCGCGGACTCCGCCGATCCGCCCGTGCCTTCTGTGGGCTGGCCATCCTGTCCTGGCCGCCTGCTGTGTGCCCCGATCTGTACCACCTCTTCCTCCCATGCGAGTGTAAGTAACCCGGAGCGCAGCCGGCCCGCACATCAGATGAAGAAACAGGCACAAAATAACGGCTCACCGTACTCGGCGGATGCAACCTGGAGAATCGGACCGGCAGGACAGCGGATCAGCCCGAACAGCCGGAGAAGCCGGGCCGGATACGGGGCATCAGCCATGCCGCCCCGGCCGGGAATTACCGCCGGAAATCAGCCGGTAACGGTAACCAGGCTGCCGTAGGTGAGATAAGGCCACGCCCGCTCGGCATCGCTGTACGGCAACTCGACACAGCCGAGACTTTGCGGTGAGCCGTACGACCCGCGCGGGAAGTAGTGCACCGCGTCACCGCCGTCGAAGTAGGCCACGAACGTGACCGGATCGGCGTACTTGCTGCCGTCCGGGTTGGTGCCCCGCATGATCTGGTACCTGTACCTCAGGTAGACGGGGAACGTGCCGGATGCGGTCGGAGCCACGGGGATGCCGGTATTGGCGTAGCTGCGCACGACCACCCGGCCGTCGTGCCAGATCGTCAGAGTCTCCGGCGAGCCCTTGCTGGCGGTGGCGTAGGTGTAGCCCACCTTGTTGCGCTGGCCAGCCTGTGCGGCGGCGAAGAGCCTGGCCCAGAACTTGCGGGTGGTGTCGGCGTTGATGGCCATCGTGTGCTGGGCCTTGAACGCCATGACCGCCCCGCGGACGAGCGGGTTCGGCCGGTCGGGCAGCCACTGACTTCGCAGCGCGGCCGGATACCCGGCCTGCCAGGTGAATGAGCCAGCCGGCGGGCTGTAGGCGAGTTCCTGCTCGCTCGCCGCCCCGTCTCGGGTCGGGTCACTCGACAGTCGGCCGCCGGCGCCTGGCTGCCAGGACAGCGGCAGGTAACCGAGGTTACTCAGCAGTTCGGCCAGCCGGAGCTGGGCGTATGCCGCCGTCTTGAAGTGCGTCGTCACCGGCTTGGCCAGCAGGCTCCCGGACGCGGACCTGATACCCGCCGGCCCGGCCGGAATCCGCAGCGTGAATCTCGTCGACGGCGCGAGCGGCGTGTCCGGAGTGAACACCAGCGTGCGGCCTGATTCTTGCCACTGGCCAGGCACGCTCGGGCTCAGGCGAGGGTCGGCCGAGGCCCGCGCGACCGGAGCGGAGAAGCTGATCTGGACCGACGCTGCACCGCTGAGGCGGCTGGTGCCGTCCGACGGGCTGACCGCCAGCACCCGCAGCGGCCCGGCCGCCTGCTGAGGGCGACCTGACCGTCCGCGTGCGGAGGGCCGGTGATCCGACCGGGACGCGGCGCTGACGGCCAGGCCGGCCGTCCCGGCCAGGATCGCCAACGCGGCGACGACGGCCGCGGCGATGCCCAGCCGGAACGCCACGCTCTGGCGATGTGCGCGGCTGGGCTTTCCCTCTCCCGGCACGCGAATCTCCCGTCCCCCGCCACTCCGCAATCCCGATCACTCCGACAGCAGAAAGTATCGCCGCAACTACTCTGCGTCACCTTCGGAATTACCCGCGGCGCGCTAACAGATAGCCATCGCTCCGGTAAACCGTTGATCACGGGCGCCAGGCGCCGCAGCGGCTAGAGGGTGCGGAGCCGGCGGGCGCCGTAAAGCGACGATCGAGCGAGCGCCCGCGCCTTGTCCGCGGGGGCACCGGGGCTCGGCCCCCGGGTAAATATCGCGGCCGACGGCGAAGGCGGCCAGGGCCGCCGAGCAGGTAAGGCCGGCTCGTGGGCGATACTGGGATCGAACCAGTGACCTCCTCGGTGTGAACGAGGCGCTCTCCCGCTGAGCCAATCGCCCTCGCCCGCCGGCTGACAAGGCAGTCCTGCGGGGCCATCACAGACTAGCGCATCGCCGTCCCGGCCGGCATCGCAGAAACGCCTGCGAGCAACCCAGCGAGCGGCCGCGCGCGGTCGAGGCCAGGATTGTGCCGAATCTTTACGACACCGTGAGTGAGACGAACGTCACACTGTGTTAGGGCAGGTCACAGGAACAGTCCGCGCGATTTTCGGCGTTCTGATTCCTGAAGCGTTTGACCAGGTCACAGGCGTTTTGGTGATCAGTGACCGAGGTTACGAGCGGTCGGTATCGCGGAATCAACCCCCCAAGGCAACAGTTCCGCGGAACCAATGTCCATCAAATGTGATGGCAACCGCACCAATTACGCATGACGGTTCTCCGTGATGCGACAAGGCAAAGGTCAGAACCCCATGATGAACAGCGTTACGGTCTCCGCTGAGCTGGGCCTCAGCCTGGTAGTCCCCGAGCATGGAGCCGTTCCCCTGGTGGCCAGTCTCGACTACTGCGCCGACGATCCTTATGCGATCAAGATGGCATTCCACGTCGGAACCGACGAGCCGGTTGAGTGGATCTTCGCACGGGAGCTGATGTCGGCGGGCCTTGAAGCCCAGGCTGGCGACGGCGACGTGAAGGTCTGGCCGGAGGGCCAGGGCGGTGCGGACATCCTGAACATCTCGCTCTCCTCGCCGTTCGGCGAGGCCCACTTCGAGGCACCGCTGAGCGCCACCGCGGAGTTTCTCAGGAGCACGTACGGCATCATCCCGGCCGGCTCTGAAGGCGACTTCATCGATGTCGACAGCGAGCTCGACGACCTGCTCTGGCAGGCCTGAGTACCACGGAGCCGTGATTAATGGGGACATCCCCATTAATCACGGCTCTGGCGATATCAGGGATCGGGCGACTCGGCCGACCGGAGCGCGAATATCTCGGCGGCCTTTCTGGTCACCGGACCTGGCGCGGCGGGCAGCGCGGCACCGTCCACGTTCCTGATCGGCTGCACGTCTCGCGTCGTCCCCGACAGGAACGCCTCCTCGGCGCCGGCCAGCGCGTCAAGAGGCAGATCCTGCTCCTCGGCGTCGGCCCATTCGATCACGAGGGCCCTGGTGACCCCGGCCAGGCAGCCCGAGGCGAGCGACGGGGTCAGCAGCCTGCCGCCGATCACCACGAACACGTTGCTGCCGGTGCCTTCGCACAGCGCGCCGACGGTGTTGGCGAAGATCGCCTCGCTGCCGCCGCGCTCGGCCGCGTAGGCGAGCGCCCGCACGTTCTCGCCGTACGAGGTCGTCTTCAGCCCGGACAGGGCACCGCGCTCGTTCCTGGGCCACGGCACGGTCACCACGTCGACCGTGGGCGCTGGCCTGGGCTGCTCGGCCATCGCCACGATCGCGGTCACCGGCGCGTTGCCGCGCTCGGAGCCGAGCGGCGACTTGCCGCCGGTTACCGTCACCCGCAGGCGGGCCAGCGGCGGGCCGCCTGACGCAGCGATGACGGCCAGCGCGCCGTCCCTGATCTGCTCGATGTCCGGCTCGGGCAGGCCGAGCCCGAGCGCGGACTTGCGCAGCCGCACCAGGTGCCTTGTCATGGCGAACGGCACGCCGCCCGCCACCTTGATCGTCTCGAAAACTCCGTCGCCGACCACGAGGCCGTGGTCAAAGACGGAGACTCTCGCATCATCGTCGGGGAGGACCTCCCCGTTCATCCAGACTGCCATGACCCCAGACGCTATGCGCTCGCGGGACAGATTGCGAGGCCAACGCACTCATTCACGGGCCAGGAAAACGCTAAGCCAGCCCGCCGCACGCCGCGCTGGCCGCCGAGCACAGATCGGCCATCAGCCGCTCCACGGCCATGATCTGCTCGCTAACCTCCCGGTCGACGTCCATCGCGGGCACCTTGGCCCGCACGACGTCGTGGACAGCCGCCACGGGCGCGGCGGGTGCTGCGATACCCGACCGGAGCCCGATGCCTTGCGTTGCGCACAAAATCTCGACTGCCAGGCAGGTACGCACGTTCGATACCACCTCGCGAAGCTTGCGCACCGATGTCCATCCCATCGAGACGTGATCCTCCTGCTTGCCCGAGGTGGGGATGGTGTCCACGCTGGCCGGGTGGGCGAGCACCTTGTTCTCGCTGACCAGCGACGCGGCCGTGTACTGGGCCAGCATGTAGCCGGAGTTGGTGCCGGCCGCGGGGGCCAGGAACGGCGGCAGGCCGCGCGAGAACGCGGGATCGAGCATCCGGTCCAGGCGGCGCTCGCTGATGCTGGCCAGCTCCGAGATCGCCATCGCGAGCATGTCGGCGGCGAAGGCGAGCGGCTCGCCGTGGAAGTTGCCGGTCGTCATGACCTCGCCGTCGGGCACGATCACCGGGTTGTCGACGATCGCGCCGAGTTCGGTCTCGATGATGTTCCTGGCGAAGGCGAGGACATCCCGGACAGCGCCGTGGACCTGCGGGGCGCAGCGCAGGCAGTAGGCGTCCTGGACGGCATGGGTGCTCTCCCGGTGACTGGCCATCAGCCCGGAGCCGGCCAGCAGCGCCCGCAGGTTAGCGGCACTGGTCAGCTGGCCCGGATGCGGCCTGATGACCTGGACCCGCTCGTCGTACGGCCGGTCCGTGCACAGCAGCGCCTCCACCGAGAGCGCGCAGGCGACGTCGGCCGCCTTGACCAGGAGCTCGGCGTCGTGCACCGAGAAGGCCAGCAGCGCCTGCATCGGCTCCGTGCCGTTGACCAGCGACAGGCCCTCCTTGGGCGCCAGCACGAGCGGCTCGATGCCGTGCTCGGCGAGTACCTCGGCGGCCGGCCGGCCGCTGCGCTCGTCACCGGCGGACCGGAGCCGTCCCTCGCCGATCAGGGGCTGGGCCAGGTGGGCCAGCTGGGCCAGGTCGCCGGAGGCGCCGACGGAGCCCTTGCCGGGGACCACGGGGAGCAGTCCTCGGTTCAGCATCTCGATCAGCCGGGCCGGAAGGTCCGGCCGGACACCCGAGTAGCCCGCCGCCAGCGTCCTGGCCCTGAGCAGCAGCATCGCGCGGACCGTCTCGTCGTTCAGCGGCTCGCCGGTCGCGGCGGCGTGGGACATGACGATCGCGCGCTGAAGCGTCGCGAGGTCCTGCTCGCCGACCCTGGTGTCGGCGAGGGCGCCGAAGCCCGTATTGACGCCGTAGACGGCGTGGGTGCCGCGGATGGCGGCGGTCACTACGTCCCTGCTGGCCCGCATCCTGGCCGGCACGTCGGGGCCGAGCTCGACCACGGCCCGGCCGAGGGCGACATCCACGACATCTTCGACGGTGAGCGGGTCGCCGCTGACGATCACTGTTCGCATGGCTGACAGCCTGCCATCTGGGCATCGTGCGGCATATGCCGACCTCCGGCCGGGGACCGGGCGATCGTTTCTCGCCGCAGCGTGAGTGGACCGCGATGCGCCCGGAGACGCGTCGCGGCCGGCGGCGAGGATCTGCGGTAGGCTGGTTTCCGCTGATCGCCGGGGCGAATTGGCGCGCTGGCGAGGATCGGCTACAGTTCTGATCGCACGCCGGGCAGTATCCTCCCGGCGTGGCGCGGCCCGCCCAGGCGGGCGGCTAGTGCGGACGTGGCTCAGCTGGTAGAGCATCACCTTGCCAAGGTGAGGGTCGCGGGTTCGAATCCCGTCGTCCGCTCGGAGGTGCCGGACGACGTCTCGCGTACAAGACAGTCCGCGCGGCTCTGCAGGCACCTTGGCTCGCTCCCCTCGAGGCGGGCAGCCGGTGGCGGAATGGCCGAGTGGCTTAGGCAAGGGCCTGCAAAGCCCTGTACGCGGGTTCGATTCCCGCTTCCGCCTCGCGGGCGGTTAGCTCAGCGGGAGAGCGCTTCCCTGACACGGAAGAGGTCACTGGTTCAATCCCAGTACCGCCCACCAAGTTCTCGCAGGTCACGCCTTTTGTGTCCTTCTTCTCATCCTCGATGTCGTCCTGAGTGACTACTGCGTGACTGAGGGTCCCTGCCCGGTCCGAAGATCCGGTCCATGGCCTCAGCCCCGCTCTGCACGGACGGGTCAGCATGCGGCAGCCAGGAAGCAGGACCAGAAGTCTGAACACGGGCTGCCGCTCCCGGGCATCGCCGACGTGATGGGTGCCGTCACGGTCACGCAGCATGGCGGCACCGGCCCGGCTCTGTCGCACAGGGCGATTATGTCGTCCAGCCGTACCTGCTAGGGACGTGACCCGGCTGGGCCGGGGCCGCCAGCAGCGGAGCCGGACAGCGGGTAGCGGGGAACAGTTCCGTGCCCAGTCTGTCCTTTTCGATCTCCAGGTCGTACCGGGCCTGCAGGTTGAGCCAGAACCGCTCGGATGTCCCGAAGAATCGCGCGAGCCTCAGCGCGGTGTCCGCGCTGATCCGGCGGTGCCCGTGGACGATTTCGTTGATACGCCGCGCGGGTACGCTGATGGCCTTCGCCAGCTTGTACTGGCTCACCCCGAGCGGCACGAGGAATTCCTCGAGCAGGATCTCGCCGGGCGGCACAGGGCTCATGATGGCCTCGGGAATCATGCCTTCCTCCTAGTGGTAGTCAACGATCTCGACATCTTCTGGACCGGCGTCGGACCAGCGGAAGCAGATGCGCCACTGCCGGTTGATCCGGATGCTGTGCTGACCGCCCCTGTCGCCCGAGAGTTTCTCCAGCCGGTTGCCTGGCGGGATGAGGAGATCAGCTAAGGTCTCAGCGGCGTCGAGGACGGTGACGCCACGGGACCGGGCGAAGGCAGCATCGCAGACCGAGGCAGGAGCGCCAAGCTGGCATCTGCACCGCTACGGCCGTCGAGTTGATCAAGGCGACGAGGGGAAGTCGCGTGCAACTAGCGTGCAATTAGTCCCGGTGACCGGCGGTCACTGTCGGAGACTCCCGGTGAGTCGAACTGCCTGGTCCGGACTCTGACGACGGGGATCGTGGTCTTCCCAAGCTGACAGTGCGAGTTCGATTCTCGTCACCCGCACCGAGCTCACCGGCCTGACCACCGACATAGACCAGGTCGTGTTCAGCTTCGAACCGCCGCCCGGCATGAAGATCATCACCGGCGGCCCACTCCCCGAGACAGGCCTCTCGCCAGCCACCATCGCGATGCAGGCAGCAAAGGGCACCGCCGGGCTCGCCATCGAGATCGGCCGCCGCTGGCTCAACCGACACGACACAGTCGACCCCGGCCACTGACACTAGCGACAGCCAAACGCCGCATATAGTCTGGCGACGGCTGCCGCGCAACCCGCTGCCCAACAGCTGCTAGCCATCGTCGGGCTGCCCAGGGAACGCGCTGGCATGTCGTTCGGGGACGCCCTGCGCGAGCGGATCTGCGGGCCGCTCGGGATGAAGGACACCGGCTTCAGCGTCGGCGCATCACGACGTCGAGCGACGGCCACGGCGGGTCAAGTCGCAGCGCGCTGAGAAGTGCGCGAGCTGCTCGCTGCCGATCCGGGAACTCGTCGCTCAGATCCCAGCGCCATGCGGCGACCATGGCAAGAACTAGGCCTCGGCACTCAATCAGCAGGTCTTCATCAGCGGCGCCATAACGCTCGCTCACATCTTCGGGGACATGGGCGAGGTCGAATTCGACGGGCCCGCGGCGGCACGTCTCGAAATCGATGAACAGCAGTCCGGACTTCGTGCTGAGCACGTTGCCCGGGTGCGGCTCGCCGTGCAGTAGCTGCTCGGCACCGCCGCGGTCGACGATCGCCCGTCTGCGGCTCCGTAGCGTAGTGATGAGAAGCTCCCGATCTGCGTCGGCAAGATCCGGAGTGAGCTTGCTGCTCTCCACCAGGCGCTGAGCCTCTTCCACTCGATCGGTGAAGTGCGGCGTCCTGGCATCGAGCTGGCGCATGCCGGCATGCAGCCGCTCAAGCGCCTTCGCATAGTCGGCTGGGGAGACCTCCGGAGGTGCCACAGGTTCGTAGTAGGTCCACAGCGTGACGACGAAGCCATCACGCGCATAGACGCGCGGCTCTGCTCGGGGGTCCAGAGCAGCGACCGGGCTCTGGGTTGCGGCGAGCCGCCGGGCAATCCCGATCTCGAACTGTGCGACCTGATGCGCTCTTGGCGCGACGCGGGCAACGATGTCACAAGGCAGCAGGCGCACAGTGAGCTTGTTCGAATCGTGAAGAACGATCACGTCATCGGCGGGCAGGCCAAGCGCTGAGGCGATCGACACGGCCGCAGCCAGCGCGCGCTGAATCTCAGATGGCTGCATCCAGCCGATCTTCTCACCGCTGCCGCCCGCCGAGACTCGTGGGCTCGACAGGCGGGATATCTCTCGCGGGCACAGCAACGAACATGAAATTTGTTCAAAAATCTCATTACGAACAGCTTGTGTGTTCGTTTTGAGTGGTGTTCAATCGCGGCATGAGCAACGCAGACCGGCACCGACTGATCGCCCAGGCGGTGCAGGACTCGGGCAGCGCCACGGTCCCGGAACTGGCCGAGCTGACCGGCGCCTCGGAGATGACCATCCGGCGCGATCTGGACACCCTCGCCGCGCAAGGCGTCCTCGAACGATTCCGCGGCGGGGCGCGCACCCTGCTGCTGCGGGGCGAGGAGCCGCCCTTCGCGCTGCGCGCCCACGAGGCTGTCGACGCCAAGCGCCGGATCGCCGCCGAGGTCTCCCGGCTCATCGCCGACGGCGAGACCGTCCTGCTCGACAGCGGCACCACCTGCCTGGAGGTCGCCCGGCTGCTGCACGGCCGGCAGGTCACCGTGATGCCGCTGTCGTTGCAGGCCATCCACGCGCTCAGCGACGCCCCCGCCCCGACCACTCTCATCGTGCCGGGTGGACGGCCCCGTAACGGTGAGGGCGCCCTGACCGGCCCCCTCACCCTCGCCTCCCTCGCAGCGCTGCGCTTCGACACCGCGGTCCTGGGCTGCTGCGGCCTGAGCGCCGCCGAGGGACTGACCGCTTACGACCTCGACGACGCGGCGGTGAAGAAGGCGGTCATCGCCTCCGCGCGCCGCATCATCGCCGTCGCCGACGGCAGCAAACTCGGCCGCACCGCTCACGCCTACGTCGGCCCCGCCGCGATCGTGCGCACCCTGGTCACCGACACCACCGCACCCGCCGACGAAGTAGCAGCGCTCGAAGGAACCGGCACCGTCGTCAAGACTGCCTAGATTCGAGGGATCTCCGCCATGCCATCCGCACTCGCCGCTGCCGAGGTTGCGGCCACCCCGTCCGCGGCGCGCTCGGTCTGGGCCTCGCCGCTGTACCGCGGAGCGACCGTCGCGCTGTTCCTCTCCGGGCTGGGGACGTCCGCCGCCGCGCCGCAGATCACCCTGTTCCTGATCAACGACCTGCACGTCTCGCTGACCACGGCCGGGCTGTTCTACCTCACCAACATCACCGCCCCGCTCGCCGGCTACCTGATCGGGGCACGCTCGGACCGCTCAGGAAAGCGGCTCGGGCTGTTCCGGTGGTGTGCTCTGGCCGGATTCCTCGGGTGGGTCGCGATGGCCCTGGCCGACCAGGTGTGGATGCCCTTCGTGATCAGCGCCGTCGTCCTGGCCTTCTCGGGCGCCGCCGGCTCGCAACTGTTCGCCGCGGTCCACGACGACCTGCAAGCGACCGCGAGCCCCGTGGCCGACGGGGTCGTCTCCATCGTACGGATGGCGTTGACGGCCGGATGGGTCGTCGGCCCCGTCCTGGGCTCGATCCTGGCGACTGCCGCCGGCTCGCGCGTCATGCTCGCGGCCACCGGGTCGTGCGCCCTCGCGCAGATCGTCCCCATGGGCTTCGTGCGCACCGGCTCGGCTCGGCCCGGCGCGCACACCGCGTCCGGGTCCGAAGTGCACGCCGAGCGCCTCGCGCAGCGCCCGAAGCTCCGGGAGATGCTGCCGCTGCTCGCGTTCACCGGGCTGTACGTGCTCGTCTACGCGGGTGAGCCGATCAAGTACGGCTACCTGCCGATCTACATGCGCGACGACATGCACCTGCCGACGGCGGTCAGCGGCGCGGTCATCGGCATCCAACCTCTGATCGAGCTGATCCTGATGCCGGTGGCCGTGGTCGTCGCCCGCCGGATCGGCATGATGCACCTGATGATCCTCGGCGCGGCGTTCGGCGTCGGCGCGAATCTCTGCTTCGCTCTGACCGGCGACGCCGCCGGAATGTTCGCCGGGCAGATCCTCATGGGCGGGGTATGGGGTGTGTTCGCGGCCCTGGGCATCATCGTCGCCCAGCGACTGCTGCCCCAAGCCGTCGCGACCGCCTCAGCCGTCTTCATCAGCTCCACGGCGATCGCCAGCGCCCTCGGAGGGCTGACCGGTGGCCTCGGCGTCAGCGTTCTCGGCCTGCCGCATGTGTTCTTCGCCCCGGCTCTCTACGGACTCATCGCCACCAGCGGGATCGCCGTCATGAGCCGCTCCCGGTTCGCCGTGCACTAGCCCGGACATTGCCGCGAAGCGGGACCGCTCGGCAGCTAGGTGGGTGCGTGTCACGGCCGCCCGGAAGGTAATCACGCAGGTCTGACTTCGCATCCGATGCGGTCATGACCGGACGGTATTTCAGCCCGCCGACTCCCGGCATCGCGACCGCTGGACGGCCGGCCTGCCCGCGCCTGTCCTGCGCCTGAATCGGCCTATGGCCCGCGCGCAGCAGAACGCACCGGTGATGAGTCTCTCTCATATAGGCGCGACTGGCGGGGGTGCCAGCACCAGCGGGTGCGCCCGGCTGGAATGGCCACGCCGCCGGCGCGTGCCGCTCCGGGATATCGCGGAGGAACAGTGAGGCGATGCCGGGTTCTGGTCGGCGCGGCCAGCGAGGCTGCGGCTTGGGGTGCCGGGGCGCTGGCATGACAGCATCCGGCACCCGGCTCTCCGCGGTGGCCGACGAGCGGCCACCCGACTGTCCGCGGCCGCCGGCGCTGACCGCAGTGATCGTTACTGCCACGCTGCTCGCCGTCGGGCTGCGCCTGTACGACCTCAGCCGGCCCGGCCTTCTGCTGGGCATCAACGAGTACGACGACGGAACGGACTTCGGCAGCGCCATCCGCCTCGTACATGGCGAACTGCCCTACCGCGACTTCGTGATGGTTCAGCCGCCCGGAATCACCCTGCTCATGTTCCCGGTCGCGCTGGTTACCAAGGCCATGGGCGCCGATACCGGGATGGCAGCGGCCCGCGTGATCACCGCTCTCGCAAGCGCAGCGGCGGTTCCGGTGGCCGGCCTGCTCACGCGGCACCGCGGCCTGTTCGCGACGCTCGTGACCTGCGGGGTGCTCGCGATCTTCCCGGACAGCATCCTGGCGGCCAGGACGGTGCTCCTGGAGCCGTGGCTGGTGTTGTTCTGCCTGCTGGGCGCGCTGGTGCTCTTTGACGGCGACCAGGTCACGAGCAGTACCGGGCGGCTGCTCCTTGGCGGCGCACTCCTCGGCTTCGCCGGGGCGGTCAAGGTCTGGGCCGTCCTGCCGGTCGCGGTGATCCTGATGCTGACCGCACGCCGCCCGCGCCAGGCATCCGTCTACGCCGCCGGGGTCACGCTCGGCTTCTCCGTGCCCGTCCTGCCGTTCGCGCTGAGCGCGCCCATAGCCTTCTACCGCGGCGTGATCGTCGCTCAGCTCGTGCGCACCGACGTTGCCCGGATCCCGCAGGGGTACCGGCTCCATCAGATGCTCGGGCTGCCCCGCTCCCCCCAGCTGGCCACTCCCGCGCTGGTGATCATCGGCCTCGTCCTCGTCCTCGCCATCGCCGCCGTGACCGTGGTCGGCTCGCGGCTGGCCCACAGCCCGCCACCCGCGCTTGACCGGTTCGCGACGGGCAGCTGTGCGCTCGTGGTGGCGGCGTTCCTGTGGCCGGTCGACTTCTACTACCACTACCCTGCCTTTCTCGCGCCGTTCCTGGCCCTGGCGGTGGCGCTCCCGGCGGCGCGGCTGCTGGCCGCGCTGCCCGCCGGGGAACCCGCGCCCGGTTCGGGTGGCTGCGGCGCTCCGCCATGACGACCGCCGTGGCCACTCTCGTGGTCATGACGGCGTACCAGGTACGTCACGAGTCCGGCGACCGCACAAGCGTGCCCACCAGCGAGATTGCGGCTGCCCGGCGGCTGATCCCGCCCGGCGCCTGTGTCGCTACCGACCAGGCCTCGTACACGATCGCCATCGACCGGTTCGTTTCCGCCGTGCCGGGGTGCTCGCTCATGATCGATGGACTGGGTACCGACTACGCGCTGGCCGACGGAAGGAGCCCGGAGACTGGCGCCGGCCGCTCGCCGGCCGTGGAAGCGGCCTGGATGTCGGCCTTCCGGGCCGCCAGATACATCTGGCTGACCACGATGTCCTACCGCCGGATTCCCTGGACACCGCAGCTCAGGGCCTACTTCATCAGCCACTTCGTACCGCTGACCGATAGTCCCGACTGCCTCTACATCAGGGCCGTGCACCGCTGACGGCGGCGGTCCTGCGCTGCTGAACGCGTTCCCGGCAGCGGCCAGAAATGCGGTTGGCCGGTACCGTCTGGCCCTTATAGGTTGCTCGGGTGCTTACCCAGCCGACGGACCTTCCTGAGGCCTTGCTGACCGAGGCGCTGTCCGACGGCTGGGGATTCCGCCCGGCATCGCTGAGCTATCAGGCTGTCGGCTTTGGCAGCCATCACTGGCTGGCCGCTGACGCGGGCGGGCTGAAGTTGTTCGTCACCGCCGATGACCTGAGCGAGAAGCTCCGCGACGACGCCGACACCACCGGCCCGGCGTTCAGCCGGCTGCAGGCCTTCGAGTCGGCGCTGTCCCTGCGGCGTGACGCTGGCCTGGACTTCGTCATCGCACCGCTGCCCGGGACCGGCGGGCGGGTGCTGCGCAGGCTGACCGATCGCTACTCGCTGGTGGTGCATCCGTACCTGGCTGACTGCCAGAGCCGCCCGGATGGCGAGTTCGAGTCCAGCGCCGACCGGCACGCCGTGCTTGCGATGCTGGTCCGGCTGCACGGCGCGCAGGTGATCCGGCCGCCGGCCGATGACTTCGAGGTTCCTGGTCGTGCCGCGCTGCTGGCGGCCATGCACCGTACCGGTGAGCCGTGGCAGGCCGGGCCGTACGGGACCCGATGCCGGGACCTGCTGGCGCGTCACGCTGCGGATCTTGGCGCACTGCTCGCTGTCTTCGACGTGCTGGCCGGCCGCGTACGCGCCAGAGCGGACCGGATGGGCGATCACCCACGGCGGCGCAGATGCGGGCAACGCGCTGAAGACACCGGCCGGCTTTGTCTTGGTGGACTGGGAGTCCGCGCTGCTGGCACCGCCCGAGCGTGATCTATGGGCGCTGGCGGAGTCCGATCCGGGGGCGCGCCGGATGCCTATACCGCCGCGACCGGTACCGTCATCGACCGCGACGCCCTGGCGCTGCACCGCATGTGGTATGACCTGGCCGAGATCTCCGTTTACGTCCGCTGGTTCCGCCATGGCCACGACGACACGGCCGATGCCGCTGAGGGCTGGCAGAACCTGCGGTATTACCTGCGACCCGCGCAGCGCTGGCCGGACCTGCTGCCTCATCGGGCCTGAAGCACTGCCCGCTGAGGCACCATGTCGGGATGAGCATCGACGTCAGGCCGTGCAGCGCCCAGGACATGGAAGTGCTGCGAAGCACGGATACCGCACCTCAGGACATGCGCCATCATGAGGGGCGCTGGGCACGCCAGCTGCGCCAGGAAGCGGTCTACCTGCTCGCCTGGCGTGACGCCCGCGTCGCTGGCCGGGTGACGTTGCTCTTTCGATCCAAATATCCGGAGGTACGGTCGGTGCTCCGAGAGGTAGCCGAGATGAACGCTCTGGAGGCGCGACCTCAGGGCCAGGGGATTGGCACCGCATTGATCCGCGCTACCGAGGTGGAGGCGAGGCGCCGTGCGGCGCCGATTATCGGCCTGGCCGTAGAGGTGCAGAACAGAGACGCCCGGCGCCTCTACGAGCGCCTCGGCTACGCCTTGTGGGGGCACGGCCTGGTCATCGACCGATGGACGGAGCGCGATGACGATGGCAGGGTCGTAAGAGAGTACGCGGATCAGTGTTTCTATCTGAGCAAGCCGCTCGGCACGTGACGGGCTGGGCATGTCCGGTGCTACTTTCCAGAGATGCCGATGCCCACGCCAGTTACCACGCTCGACGAGCAATACAGCGATCCGGCTGCGACAGCCACCGGCTGGGAGGAAACCTGCGCAGTACTTGAAAGCGCTGAGTTGTTCTGGATCTCCTCGGTCAGGGCCGACGGCAGGCCGCACGTTACCCCGGTCGTGGCTGCCTGGGCCGAAGGAGCCATCTGGTTCTCCACCGGCGCCACTGAGCAGAAGTTCGCCAATCTGCGCGCCAACCCGCACGTCGTGCTGACCACCGGCTGCAACACGTGGGAACGGGGGCTGGACATCGTGGTTGAAGGCGATGCGGTGCAGGTTACCGACGACATCGTGCTCCAGCGCATCGCCGGGGCGTTCGCCTCCAAATGGGACGGGCGATGGCAGTTCACCGCTCGCGACGGCGCCTTCCGCGACCCTGAGGATGGTAGCGGCGGAGCGATGGTGTTCTCGGTCACGCCAGCCAAGGTGTTCGCCCATGCCAAGGGCGATCCGTTTGGCGCTACTAAGCACCGGCTCCGGACGACTGGCAGAGCCGGTGAGGTCCCTGGCGAGGCCCGGGAGCGCCTCTGTCGTACGGGGACCGGCTCGCGGAGGCCAGAGCCCGCGGGATGCGCCGTCGCTTTGACATGATGCTGGCGTGCCGACTCACGTTGTGTTGCTGCGCGGGATCAACAACCTCGGCAGCAAAAAGGGTCGCGATGACCGAGCTCCGAGAGGTTATGACCTCGCTCGGCCATACCGATGTCATGACCTACATCCACAGCGGGAACGTGCTGTTCACTCCGCGCCCGGCAGCCAGCACGGCGCCGGACCCCGCGGACGCTGGGGCGCTGGCCGCCGAGCTGGAGCGAGCCATCGCCGACGGCATCGGCGTGCGCGCCCGCGCGGTGGTGCTGTCCCGCGAGGAACTCGCCCGCTGCGTGCGCGACAACCCGTATCCGGGCGAGGCTGACCCGAGGCGGCTGCACGCGGTCTTCCTGCCCGAGATACCCGGACCCGGCCTGGCTGCCTGGGTGATCGACGCCCAGCGGCAGGTGCGGGCGAAAGGGAGCCGCGACAGTGCCCAGTTGATCGGCCGCACGGTCTACCTGCACACGCCGGACGGGCGCCCAGCGAACTGCGCCGCATGCTCGCCAGGGTCGGAGGACCGACCTCGGCCACCGTGGCCGGAACGGCGCGCAACTGGGCCACTGTCAGCAGGCTGCTCGAGCTTTGCGGCGAGTAGCCGCCCAGCGCCCCGGCCGGTCTCACGGGCGCAGTTCGATGACGTCCAGCCAGCTCAGTGACGGCTGCCAGTCCCCCTCGCCCAGCGCCCGCGAGGTTTCCGCCTCCACCGCTGGCCAGACGAGCCGAACGGCCTCGTCGCGAGTCGGAGCGGATTCCTGCCGCACCTCGATCGTCACGGACGAGCCGAACCGGACGTCGTGATCCGCGAAGCCGGCCGCGTCAGGAAGGTCGGCCGCTGGCCGACGCCTGGCCGGGTCGCCGCCGGACCGGTGCGCTGGCGGTGCTCCTCGGGCGTCTCCCGGCGGCTGGTGAACACGTAGCCGAGGAACTCATCGAGCGTCATCACATGACCCGACGCCAGCTGCCACGGCTGCTGGCCGCCATCGCCGGGCGTCAGGACCAGCAGGGGCGAACAGGGTGTCGCCGCCAGTCTTCTCGCCCTGGTCGGGGTCGTCGGCGAACTGCCGGCCAGAGAACCGGAAACTGACCTTCAGCCGCGGCGGCTCGGCGCTGGCATCAAGACCCCAGATGTCGATCTGCGTCACGACCGGGCCGGGCGCCACCCGCCACGGCTTCCTGACCGGATGCAGCAGCCAGTGCACAGCATCCGGACCGGAATGGCCCGCCAGCGTCGCGACGTCACCGTTCACCGCCATCACCCACGCAGCGACAGCCAGCCGCGCCGTGCTGGCGATCAGGTCGGCGTCGAGCCGGCCATCGCGTGCTCCGACTTGCCGCATCGTCTCCGCGACCGACGCGAGCACGCTCAGGGCGGCTGTGTGCGCCGACCTGACTGAGTCAGCGTCGCTCATCGATACCCCCGGGCACCGCCGGCCGTCGCAGCTCGGCCGTTACCTACCTGTCGGGCCTCATGATGCACTATGGATGAGTGCTGGTCATTCCTGGCGGCAGGTAATGCCGACCGCGGGCACGGCGAGCGCGGTGGCGGGCGTGATCACGATGGTCCTGCTGACGCTGTCGGTCGTGCTCGGCGTGGGCATCAGCCCGGCGCCCCAGGCGGCCCCGGCGATCTCGGGCCGCCCTCTGGACCGCCCATCAGAACCTGTCGCTGCTCGCGGCCGGGTTCCTGGCCGTTCACATCACGGCGGCGGTAGCCGGGCGCTTCGCCGGGGTCGGCCTGGCGTCGGCGTTCGTCCGTTCGTCGCTGGTACCGGCCGGGCCTGGATGGGCCTGGGTGCCATCGCCGCTGATCTCATGATCGCGCTGATCGTGACGAGCCTGCTGCGGCGCCGCCTCGGCCGCCGGCGGTGCGGGCGGTGCACTGGCTGGCGTACGCGTGCTGGCCGGCGGCGATGGTGCACAGCGCCGCCCTCAGCCCTGACCGGCGGGCCGGCCATCTGCGTGACCTCGCCCTCGGCTGCCTGCTTGCCGTCGTGCTCGCGGCCGGCTGGCGGCTGGCCGGGCCGCTGCGCAGGCCGGCTCGCTCGTCGGCTGGCTCGCCGGCGGCCTCAGCTGCCGCGGTGAACCCGGCGGCGCGGAGCTAGCTTCGACAGCTGCCGCGCGGACATCGGGGATGCGCCGCTGAGCGGGCCCGGCGCTCGCATTCCGGCCAGCTGGATGTCAAGGAATCGCTGCCACGACCCCGGGCGCGCACCTCGCCGGCCGCCTGGACCAGCCCGCGCATGGCCCAGATGAGCGCGACGACGTCGCCGGCCGTGACCCGGGGTTCGACCAGTGCCGGCTGCTCGCGGCCCGGCGCGGTCAGCAGCTCGATCGCCGCCCGCATACGCGTCGACGTCGCGGCGTCGGTCGGGCGCTGCAGCATCAGGCTGGCGTAGCGGGCATGATCGGCGAAGGACCGGCCGAGCGCGCGCAGCAGATCTTCGAGCCCGAGTCCGTCGCGTGCGCGCCAGCGCCTGGTCGGCCGCAGGCCAGGATCTCCTCCACCGCGAGCTGGAGCAGCTCACCGATCAGGGCGTCCTTGCTGGCGAACCGCCGGTACACGGTCCCGACCCCGACGCCCGCGCGAGCGGCGATCTCCTCCATGCTGGCGTCGGCACCGGACTCTGCGAGCACGTCGCGCGCGGCGTCCAGGATGCGGTGATAGTTGCGCACGGCATCGCGCCTGCGGCCGGTCGGGTGCGGGTGCGCACGCGCCGGACCTGCACTGCCGCTGACCTGGTGCCATGCCGTCCCGCCCGTGCTGCTCACTGTCGGCTCCGGACCCCGGTCAGTCGCTGTCGACGGCGAGCGTCCGGCCGCGACCGCCGCCCGGCCGCCTGCTCGCTGCCCACGGGCCGCTGGGATCAGCAGGCCCGCCAGGGCCGCGAACACCAGGCCGGCAGGCCATCACCGCGAACCCGATCGTGTAACCAGACTCCTTGGGCAGCCCCGACGGCCCGAGCTGCGAGGTCACGATGCTGGCCATGACCGCGGCGCCCGATGCTGCCGCCGATCGTGCGGATATTCGCGTTCATGCCGCTCGCCACGCCGCGTCTGGGACGGCGGCACGGCGGCGACGACGAGCGCGGACAGGGCTGAGAACGCGAGCCCGAACCCGACGCCCATGATGGCGCTGGAGACGAAGATCTCCCACTCCTGGCTGTGGGCGAACGCCAGCATGGCCATCGCGAAGCACCCGATCACGCACCCGGCGATGACCATGACCTTGCCGCCGACCCGTCGGGCGAGCCGGCCGGCGAAGACGCCAGTGGCGAACATGGTGAGGGCGGACGGCAGCAGCATCAGCCCGGACCGGGTGATGCTCGCCCCGAAGCCATACCCGGCCATCGTGGGCGTCTGCACGAACTCGGGCAGGAAGGCGAACGTCGCGTACATCCCGACTCCGATGAGCAGCGCGACCAGATCGTTGGTCGAGCACGGCTGTCCGCCGCATCATCTTCATGTCGATCAGCGGCGTCGCCGCGCGCAACTCAGCGAGCACCCAGCCTGCCGCCAGCACCACCCCGCCAGCCAGGAGCCCGACGACGCGGCCCGAGCTCCATCCCCAGCCCGGCGCCTCGCTGAGTGCGACCAGGAGCGCCACGAGCCACGCGGACAACAGCAGCGCCGGAAGCCAGCCGATCCGCCCCGGCGCGCGGACCGGCGATTCAGGGACGAACAGGACCGCGCACACCGCGGCGATGACCGTCAGAATCATCGGCAGCCAGAACAGCCAGCGGTAGCCGAAGACCGTCGACGATCGGACCGGCCAGCACGATGCCAAGTCCGGCCCCGACGGCAGTCAGGGAGGCCAGGGCGCCGACGGCCCCGGCCACCTTCTCGGCCGGGAACTCGTCCCTGATGATCCGAACGCAACCGGCACCATCCCGCCCGCGACGCCCTGGATCACTCGGGCCACGATCAGCACGGCGATCGACGACGTCACGGCCGCCAGCAGGGAGCCCGCGGCCAGCGCGATCAGCGTCGCGACGAACACCCGCTCCTTGCCGATCATGTCGCCGAGCCGCCCGAGGATCGGGGTAAAGATCGAGGCCGGACAGCAGGTAAGCGGTCAGCACCCAGGTGGCCGCGCTCTGCGTGGTCTGCAGCTCGTGCTGCACAGTCGTCAGCACCGGAATCACCAGCGACTGCAGCAGCGCGAACGCCGCGACGCCAGCCGCCAGCACCGCGAACGTCACCTGATAACGCGCCCGCCGGCGACCCACCGTCACGCAGACCTCCCCGACCCGGTATCAAGCTTCCGCAGGAGCCTAGCAAACCGGAATTCCGATCCGATTGCGGGCGCGGGGATGACGTGCAGGGCCCGTGCACCGCATCACTGACCGCGCTCGCCGCACCTGATCGCGCCAGCGCTGATGGCCGCTCGACGTCGGCGTCGTCGCAGCGGCGCTGCAGCACGAGCCGGGCGCGGCGACGCCGTCCTTTCGGTGACCGAGGCCTTCGCCGGACCGGTCGGGCCGGCGGGCGCGGCCGAACTGCAGGTCACCGATCTGGACCAGGCGAGGCAGCGGCAGCGCTCGCCCTGGGCGCGGCCGGCGCTCCCCGGAACAGATTCCAGGCGACCGCCGAGGCGCTGGTCGAGCCGTCGAGTCACCGGGCGATCACGAGGCGCGGGGAGAGATCAGCCAGCAGGACCTGCAGATCGCGCGGGTTCTGCTGCTGGCGATACCGGGCCGCTCCCCGCCGGCGACCACCGTCTCGACCGGCTGGCGTGGACGGAGATGCTCGCCGCCGATGCTGGTGCCCTGCAGGCGTACCGGGACGGTAGGCGCGAGCGAGCCGCCCCGGCCGCCGTCTGGTGGCGAAGCGGTCGACCTCATCCTCGACGTGCCGTCAGTGGCCGTGCCTGGTCGGAGGCTCGCGGCGCAGGCTGAGGAGGCACTAGTCAGGGCGACGGCACGCTGAGCTAGCGGCGATGCTGCCGGTTCCGGCCCGGTGCCGCGCCAGGCCGCGAGCGGCGCGCGTCAGCGGGCGGCGCCGCCGAACGGCGAGCCGCGGACCTCGCGGGCGATCTCCGGCGACAGCGGCGAGGGGCAGGTCGTGACCGACGCCCGAGGATCACCAGGCGGGCGCCGTCGATGGCCTGGCCGTGGCGCGCGGCGCTGACCCAGGATCGGGTCCTGGTCGCCGTGCAGGACCAGCACCGGCTCGCGAGCTCGCCCAGCTTCGGGCGTGCCACGCTGCGCCGACTGCCTGCTCGCGCTTTCGTGTCCCGGGGCCGCTGTCGACGTCACGCTCATCGACTCCCGGGCCGCGTTCGTCGAACGGTAGGCCGCAGACGAGCTCGCGGGCGAGCAGAGCGAGCTGGATGTCGCCGTCCGGGCCGTCGGAACCTGGCCCGGGCCCGAGCTGGCACCAGGCCGCAGCCCACGAGCGTCCGCCGATCCCGGACACGTCCTGGGTGGCGATCGCCGACACGACGCTGAGCACGCGATCACGGCGCAGCGCGACGCGCTGGGCGACGATCCCGCCGAGCGACGCGCCGAAGACGTGGCGCCGTTCCCAGCCGAGCGCGTCAAGAACGGCGATCGCGTCGTCGGTCATGTCCTCGCTGGAGTAGGCGCCCCGCTTGCGGGCCAGCGCGGCGAACGGGTTGCTGGCGCCGGTGTCGGGCATCCCGGGTGGACTCCCCGGCATCCCGCTGGTCGTATCGGGCCACGGCGAAGCCGCGGTCGGCGAACGCCGGGCCAGTCCGGCTGGCCACCAGAACCTGGACACGGCGAGGCCCATGACGAGCAGCAGCGGATCGCCCTCCGAGCCCGCGAGCTGGTCATACGTCATCTCTGCTCCTGGGACACCCGACCGCGCCGCTAAACTGCGATCACTGTTCGCTATATACGGAGCCTAGCTTACTGAGTACAGTGTTCGCAATGACCGAGCAGCCTCAAGCCGGCGACCGGAGCCAGAGCATCTGGACCCGCCCGGAACGCGCGGCCCGCGGGCCGGCCCCCGAGCACAACCGGGGCGAAGATCGCCTCGGCCGGGATCGCGCTGGCCGATGCCAGCGGTCTCGGCGCGGTGACCGATGCGCTCCGTCGCGGCCGCCATCGGCACCGCGCCCGCCTCCCTGTACCGCTACGTCGCCACCAGGGACGAGCTGGTCGAGCTGATGGCCGACCAGGTCTACGGCGAGTTCCGGTACGGTCAGCCAGGCTCCGGGTCAGCCGGTCGCCGACCTGCTCGGGCTCGCCCATCAGGGCCGCGCTCTGTATCACCGGCACCCATGGCTGCTCGACCTCCGGGCGGCCGGGGGCCTGGGGCCGAACGCGCTCGCCTTCACCGAGCAGGTCCTGGCCGCGCTGGCCGAACGGGCTGACCGGGCCGGCCAGGCTGGAGACGGTCGGGCTGTTCTCCGGTGCCGTGCGGCTGTTCGCCCAGACGGAGATCGAGCAGCAGCGAGCCGGGCGGGATGCCGCCCAGTGGCAGGGCACCGGCTGGCTGGCTACCTGCTGCCGATCGCAGCGGCCGGCGAGCACCGCACCTCGCGGCCCGCGCTGGCTGATCAGCCCGGCCCTGACGACTCCGGCCCGCAGCTTCCCCTGTTCGACCGCGCCATCACCCGCATCCTGACCGGCCTGCCCGCTTCTACCGGACGGTCGGCCAGATTGGCCATCAGCATGTACCCGACGGTCTCGGGGTCAAAGACGCGAGCGCCGGGCATCAGGGTCTGCAGCTCGGCCGCTGTCGTCGTCTTGCCCGCGCCGAAGGTGCCATTGAGCCACACGATCACCGGGCCATGCTAGGCCTCGGCCGGGGTCTCGCCTCAGCGACGCAGCGAGGCGAAGCAGCCAATGATGCGCGCGACGTCTTCCTCGGTGTTGAAAGCGTGCAGGTCCAGCCGGATGAAGTTCAGCTCGGGCAGCGTCGCTATCCGGTGCTCCGCCAGGGCCGCGACCGCCGCGGCGAGGTCGGTCACCGGGACCGAGCAGACTCCGGCCCGGCGGCCAGGCTCTCTCGGCGTGACCGGCTCGAACCCGAGCCGGTCGAGCCCGGCCAGGAGGTCGCCGGTGAGGGCCAGGACCCGGCTGGCGACGCGCTCGATCCCGGCCTTGTTCAGCAGCTCGAGCGCGGCCTGCGATCCGGCCAGCGGGATGAAGCTCGGCATGCCGAAGCGGATTCCCGCGCCTGCGTACTGCGGCCGGAACTCGGTCAGGTCGACCGGGAAGTCGCGCACCGCTGCCCAGCCGGAGATCGGGCTCTGCTCGTCCAGCCAGCCGGGCCCCATCACCAGATAGCCCGTGCCGGGCGGTCCGAGCAGCCACTTGTAGCCGGGGAACCCGATGAAGTCGAGGTTCTCCGCGAACGCCCGAGCGGCACCGCGCCCGCCGACTGCGCGGCGTCGACCAGCACCGCCCAGCGTGCCGCCTGGCGGCGCTCGCCCAGCGCCGCCAGGTCGAGAGCCGCGCCGGTGCGCCAGGCCACGTGCGTCGCCACGACGGCGATCGTCTCCTCGTCAGCGCTGGCAGCGAGCGCCTCGACCGGATCCTCGTGAGCCGCCTGGTCGGCCCAGCGGACGGTCAGCGCCGGGTGCAGCCTGCTGGCGTTCAGCCAGTGGTAGCTGCTGGCCGGATGGCAGTCCCAGTGCAGCACGACATTGGCCCGCAGCACGCGGCCCGCTGCCAGCGGGCCAGGACCATCGCCGTGGCCAGGAACAGGGCGCTCGACGTGCTCTCGGTGACCACGACGCGGTCGGCCGCGCAGCCGAAGAGGGCCGCCACCTCGCGGCGGGCCCCGTCGAACACGCCCCATTCACGCTCGGCCAGCGTGACCGGGCTGGCGTCCCACTCGGCCAGCACCCGGTCGATGGCGGCCCTGACGCTAGCGGCCATCGGAACCTGCCCGCCGGACCAGGCGAAGACGTGGTCCTGAAGGTAGGGGAACTCCCCGCGCAGCTCCTGCCACCAGCGTGTGTCCGTGCTCACGGCTCCTCCTCGGCGGTCGTGCACTCTTGACGCCATTACCGGCCTGGTACAACATGCTCATCTAAGCGCCTTTGCTCACCTGAGCGGTAGAGAGGTGAACCTCGTGGCCGGGTCGGATAGCCAGCGGCTGATGCTGAAGGTGTGCCACCAGGCCTACCGGCGCCACCTCTCGCACACGGAGATCGCGGCCAACCTCGGGATCAGCCGCTTTCAGGTCGCCCGGCTGCTGCGGGCCGCCCTCGACGCGGGCTACGTGAGCGTGCACATCCTCGAGCCGGAGCGCTGGCATTCCGAGCTCGAAAGCCAGCTCGAGGAGCGGCTCGGGCTCCGGGCCGTCATCGTCGTCGACGGCGAGGAGGTCGACGAGGCCGAGCTGCAGTCGCGGGTCGCCGATGCCGCCGGCCGCTTCCTGCTTCGAGCAGCAGCTGGACGGCGCGGTGATCGGCATCTCGCTCGGCGCGACGGTCCAGCGGCTGGTGGCGCAGCTTCCCCGCGCGCATCCCGGCCAAGGCCGAGGTGGTCCAGCTGATCGGCGGCCGGGGCCGCGTCACGTCCGAGGTGTCCTCGATCACCCTGGCGATCGACCTCGCCCGGCGATTCGGGACCGAACCGCACCTGCTGTTCGCCCCCGCTGTCGTCGATTCCGCTCAGCGGCAGGCCCTGCTGGCCCACGATGACCTGCGCGGGACCTTCGACAAGTTCGGCGAGCTCGACATCGCGGTGCTGGGGATCGGCTCGCTGACCGCGCCGGCCACCTCCAGGCTCCGCTACGGCGGCATCATCGACGACGACCTGCACCGGGAGCTCGTCAGGCGCGGCGCGGTAGCCGACGTCCTTTCTTATGTGCTCACCGACGCCGGCCAGGTACTCCGCTCCGGACTCGAGGACCGGACCATCTCCATTGACCTGGATGACCTGCGGCGGACTCCGTGCCGGATCGGTGTCGCCAGCGGCTGGCGGAAGAGCAGGGCGGTCCGCGCTGCGATCGCCTCCGGCCTGGTCAACATTCTCATCACCGACAGCCAGATTGCCCGGGCGATGCTGACCGAGGAGCGCTAGCGGATGCTGAACTTCTACGACACGTCCACCGAGCCGACTCAGGCGATGCTGGAGGCGATGGCGCACGCCAAGGTGGGCGACGACGTCTACCACAGCGACCCGACCGTCAACGAGCTCGAGCGGCTCGGCGCGTCGGTACTCGGCCACGAGGACGCCATCTTCATGCCGACCGGCACCATGTCCAACCTGAGCGCTGTCATCGCGGCCGCCGGCCGGGGCACCGAGGTCATTGCCGAGGCCGACTCGCACATCGTCTACTACGAGGCCGGCGGCATGGCGGCCGTGGCCGCGGTGATGCCGAGGACGATCGTCACCGACGACGGCGTGCTGACCGCCGAGCGGGTCGAGCCCTACCTGCGCAAGCCCGATAACCATTACCCGCAGACGGCCATGGTGTGCATCGAGAACACCCACAACCGGCCGGCGGCACGGTCACCGACGTCCCGACGTGGCTGGGCTCCCCGATCGCGATCTGGTCGCGTCGACCGCGGTGACCGCGATCGCCGTCGACCGCGATGACGGCCCGGCCGGGCCGTCACTGCTGTGGATGGACACCAGGGCATCGGCCGAGGACGAGATCACCCGCGACGCAGGTATCCGGCGCTGGCCACCCCGGCGGGCAGGATCCTCAAGGACGCCGCCCAAGGCCCGGGCGGCCAGGACGACCCTGACCGGTACGCGCGGCCCGCCGGACCGTCGACGTCCATGATCGGTCGCTTCGAGCTGACCGGCCAGTGCAACCTGTCGGAGGCCACCATCGCTGCCGAGCGGCGCGACGACCCGCGCCGGGCAACGGCCGGCCGACCCGCCGACCGCCTCGCGATCACCGACTGCTCGCCCGTGGACGCGCCGAAGCCCCCGGCCGGCGTCCCGGCCGGGAGGCTGGCGGCGGCGGCGGCCGCCCGGACCGGGCTGACCCAGGGCACCCCCGTGGTCCAGGGGCTGATGGACAGCTACGCGGCCGCGCTGGCCGCCGACGTGTAGCCAGCCGGGCCGGGTCGCCGATCCGATCGGATCTCGCCGTAACGGCCTGGCCGACCGGCCGGTCTTCTGCGATCCCCGGCGCTCGGCCCGGTACCCAGGTGTCGGCCGGAGCATCGTCCAGCAGGGCGGCCAGACCTCGGCCGCGGCCGTCGTCGAGTGGTTCTCCCTGCAGGTGGCCCCGGCGGTGCCGCCGCGCGACCTCGACGCGGAGGCGCCGTCGCGGCCGCGGCGCCGACGGGCTGTGGGCGATGGAAGATGGAGGGCCGCGACCTGACCGCAACCCCGCAGCCCGGGACGGGGGGCGGCCTCACGCTGGCCCAGACTCGGCGGGATCGTCCCGGGCGACGCTGGAGGCGGTGGCCTTCGGCGGCGGTGCGGTGTGGAGACGTCGAGGGCAGGTAGGCGGCCGCCCACCTTGGTGACCGGCGGTGTGGCCCGGGAAGAAGCCTGTGGACGAAGGAGGAGGTGTTGGGCGGCCGCGCCGGCGGCCTGGGCCGAGCGGGTCGGCCGGCGCCGCCAGCCCCGCCGCGGTCGGCGCGGGCGGCAACCGGAGCCTCCCGCCGCCGCCGCCGCGATGACCGCGGTGGTGGCTGGCAGTGGAGCTGAGCGCCAGCAGGTCTCGGCCTGTGACGCGCAGTACCAGACCGGCCGGCCGCGGTCAGCTCCCTGCAGGTACACTGAACCCCAGCACTCGACCAAGGCGCGCGCTGCTGGCGTGCCGGACCGCAGACCCGATGACCGGCAACAACCTGGGGTTTCCACGACAGCGACCGCCCGAGCCGGTGCCCGGCGACCGTTTCACCAGCCACGAACTCCGATGGTCCTGACCCGCGAACGAACTGGCGACCATCGCCTGCTCTCTCACTGGAGGACGCCGCCCCGGACGAGGGTGGACGGGCTGGTTACGCGGACGGGTGGTGCATCCGCATCGACGAGCCGCCGGGCGTCACGATCGTATCGCACCCAGTACGCGATCAGGCTGGAGAGCGACACCGGCGTCTTCGTCTCCTACGGCCTGCTCGATACGGCCCAGCCAACTCGCCCTCGTCGGGCTGATGGGGGCCGGCGAATGACCGGGGCCAGGTTCAGCGGCAAGGTCGTCGTCGTCACCGGGGCTGGCAGCGGCATCGGCGCGGCCGCCGCCGAGCGGTTCGGGTCCGAGGGCGCCAGCGTGATCTGGCGGACATCGACGCAGGACGGCTGGCCAGTATCCGCGAGTCGGAGTTCGTCCTGGCCGGCCGCCGACGTGTCGACCCGCAGTCGGTCGCCTGGCGGTCGATGCCACCCTCAGCCGGTTCGGCCGGGTCGACGTGGTGGTGTCCAACGCCGGGATCTGGCGGAAGCCCGTTCCTGGAGATCTCCGACGAGGAGTGGGACACCGTGCTCGGCGTCAACCTCAAGGGCACGTCCTGGTCCGCCCGGCTTCGCCCCGCCATGGCCGCCGCGGAGACGGCGGCTGCATCATCGTCACGGCGTCCACGAACAGCTTTCTGGTCGAGCCAGACAGCGCGCACTACAACGCATCCAAGGGCGGCGTGGTGATGCTCGTCAAGTCCATGGCCGTCGACCTGGCGCAGGCCCGGATCAGGGTCAACGCCGTTGCCCCCGGCACCATCCGCACCAACATCAACGCCGATGTTCAAGCGCTGCCCGATGGCGCTAGCCCGCTGTTCGCCTTCCCGCCCGCCCGGCGGTGGGGAGAACCAGAAGATCTCGCGGGCCCGATCGCGTTCCTGGCCTCGCCGGATGCGGACTACATCACCGGCAGCATCCTGGTCGTCGACGGCGGCCAGATCTCACTCAACGGCGTCGTCCAGTAGGAGCTCGCGTCGCCCTGCCCCGCTGACTCCCACCTGAAGGACGTCCATGACCGACGCGATCCACAAACCAGTCACCGAAGCCCGCCACGGTCTCGTCAAGGGAAAGCTGGGCCTCGGTGACGTCCTGTTCCAGGGCGTCACGCACATGGCCCGGCCGTGAGCGTCGTGTTCACCCTTCCGTTCATCGTCCTACGCCGGCGCCGCCGCGCCGGTCGCCCTGATCGGCGCCGTGATCGTCATGCTGTTCGTGGCCAACACGGTGTCGGAGTTCACCAGGTACATGCCGTCGACCGGCGGCTACGACCGTTCGTGCGGAGGGCCTCGGCCCGCGGTGGATTCTGGACCGGGTGGAGTTACTTCGCCTACGACCCGCTCGGCCGGCCGCTGTCCTCGGGTTCATGGGCTACCTGGCCGAGAACGTGCTGGAACCGGCACGGGCGTGGACATTCCCTGGTGGGTGTTCGCGCTCGCCGGGCTGCTGATCACGTGGGTGCTGATCTACCGCGACATCGCCGTCTCGACCAAGGCGGCGCTGATCCTCGGCACGCTCGAGGTCCTGATCATGGTGGCACTGTCGATCAGCCTGCTCGTCTCCCCGGCGCACAGCTACCACTGGACCGCGCCCTTCGACATCTCCAACTCGCTCCAGGGCATCCACGGGATCCTGTACGGCATCGTATTTTCGATCCTGGCGCTGAGCGGATTCGAGTCGGTGGCGCCGCTGGCCAGGGAGACGCGCGACCCGAGGCGCCTGCTGCCGCGGGCGATCTTCGGCTCCATCATCCTGGTCGGGATCCTGTTCGTCTTCGCCGGTTACGCCGGAGTCGTCGGCTGGGCGTCGACCAGATCAAGACCTTCCCCACCAACGCCAACCCGTTCTACGAGATGGCCAAGCGGGTGTGGGGCCTGGGCTGGATCTTCGTCTTCATCGCCATCATCAACAGCGTGCTCGCGATCGCGATCGCGTCGAGTAACGCCGTGACCCGGGTGTGGCACGGGATGGGATCGGTCGGCGTCCTGCCCAAGGGGCTGACCAAGATCCAGCCCCGATTCCGCACTCCGAGCACGGCCATCCTGCTGCAGATCGCGATCTCGGCCGTGCTGATTGTCGCGGTGGGCCTGTGGGTGGGCGCGGCGGACATCTACGGGTTCCTCGGCGACATCATCACCGTCGCCATCGTGATCATGTACGGGCTGGCCAACGTCTCGCTGTTCGTCTATATGCGCCGGGAGCAGGCCGAGCACTTCACCTGGTGGCGGCACGCGGTCGTCCCGCTGGTCGGCACGCTGCTGCTGCTGCCGGTCATCTGGGTGACGTTCGTGCCGCTGCCCGCCTACCCCTTCGTCCTGGTCCCCTACATCGTCGTCGCCTGGATGATCCTCGGTGCCGGGGTCATGTGGTGGATCGAGAAGCGCCACTCGGCCAACATGATGGCGATGACGCAGGCGTTCGAGACGATGGACGCCGACTTCGACCCGACCGTCCTGTAATCCCAGCATGGCCTGGGCCCCCTTCGGCGCGGGCCAGCGGATGATCGACCTGACTCATCCGCTGGCCGGCCAGGCGCCGTCCTACCCCGGCCAGCCCGCCGCCACCTTCACCGCCGTGACGACGGTGGCTGATGACGGATACCTGGTCAGCGAGGTGCATTCCCGCTCGCATATCGGCACCCATGCCGATGCCCCCGCCCACTTCATCGCCGGCGGGCAGACGACCTTCGACATCGGGGTGGAACGCTGGATGGGCCCGGCCTGGGTCACCCAGGTGGCCGGGAGCGAGCGCGGCCGGCGGAGGGATCGGCAGCGCGCTGCTCACGCTGCCGCCCGAGCCGGCCGACATCCTGCTCATCTCCACCGGGCACTCGCGCTGGTGGGGGACGGACCGGTACTACGGGCGGGCTCCCTACCTGACCGTCGAGGCGGCGGAGAAGATCAGGGACGCCGGATTCGGCCTCGTCGGGCTGGATCTCCCGTCCCCTGACCAGGTCGGCAGCGCGACCGAGCCGTGCCACCACGTCCTGCTGGGAGCGGGCATGCTCATCATCGAGAACCTCAACGGGCTGGACCGGCTGGATCCCGGGCCGTGCTGGTTCTGCGCGGCACCGCTGCTGATCGGCGGCGGGGACGGCGGATTCTGCCGGGCGTTCGCGGCCGCACCCGGCGACGCCCCCGCGCCGGCGACGGCCCGGCAGCTGCCGGGAGCGGTCCGTCATGACGGCGGCCGAGCCCGGACGCCGTCACCCGCCCTTCGATCCCGAGCTCGTCCCGGCGCTGCAGGAGTGCTACCAGCAGGCGCCGGTGACCCTGACGGCGCAGAACCTGGCCGTGAGCCGCCAGGCCGAGCTCGACGGCACGCCCAGCCTGGCGGCGCTCGCCGCAAGCGGCGCTCAGCTGGCGGAGCGGGTGATCCCCGGACCAGACGGCGCGCCGGATATTTCCCTGCTCATCATCAGGCCGCCCGGCCGTGAAGTCCTGCCCGCCCTGTACCACACGCCCACGGCGGCGGGATGGTCATGGGCAACAACCGGACCGGGCTGGAGACCATGATCGGCTGGGTCACCGATCCCGGGCTGGTGATCGTGTCGGTGGAGTACCGGCTCGCTCCTGAGCACCCGTACCCGGCCGGGGTCCAGGACTGCTACGCGGGCCTGGCCTGGACCGCCGAGCATGCCGCGGAGCTGCGGATCGACCCCGATCGGCTGATCATCGGCGGCGGCAGCGCGGGCGGCGGGCTGGCCGCCGCCTGCGCGCTGATGGCCAGGGATCTCGGCGGCCCGGCGCTGCTGGCCCAGATGCTGATCTACCCGATGCTCGATGACCGGCTCGCGACCGGCTCGAGCCGGGAACTGGACGGGGAAGGCATCTGGGACAGCGGGTCCAACCTCACGGCGTGGACCATGCTGCTCGGAGACCGGCGCGGCGGGGACGATGTGCCGGCCTGGACGCGGCTCCGGCGCGGGCGGCTGACGTGTCCGGGCTGCCCCCGGCGTACCTCGAACTCGGCAGCGTCGAGACGCTGCGTGATGAGGACCTGGACTACGCCAGAAGGATCTGGGCGGCAGGCGGGATCGCGGAGCTGCACGTCTGGCCCGGCGGCTTCCACGCCTTCGACCTGATCGCGGCGGGCACCGGACTCGCCAGGGCCGCCGCCGACGTCCGCCTGGCCTGGCTCAGGCGCATCCTGCGGGGCTAGCGACACGGCGGGCCCAGGCCTTGTGCTGAAAATGGCCGCCCGCCACTGTCGGCACTGGCCGCTACATTCGTGCCCGTGTTCGAATCCGCCCCCGGCCTAGCCGACCTCGATCATGAGCAGCGGCAGGCCGCGACCTGGCCCGCCGGGCCGCTGCTCGTGCTGGCCGGAGCCGGGACCGGGAAGACCAGGACCCTGGTCGCGCGCGCCGCCTGGCTGCGCGGCGCAGGGGCTGGAGCCGAGCCGGATCCTGCTGCTGACGTTCACCCGCCGGGCGGCGGAGGAGATGCTGTCCCGGTCGGTGCCGCCCGGCGGGGCCAGCGTCAGCCGAGCGGATCAGGGGCGGCACGTTCCACTCGATCGCGCACCGGATCATCCGCCAGCACGCGGAGTCGTTCTCGCTTCCGCCGCAGTTCACCGTCATCGACCCCGGCGACGTCACCGACCTGCTCGACGTGCTCCGCGGCAGCCACGGCCTGGTCGGCACGGAGCGGCGCGCCCCGAGAGCGGCGGCCTGCGCCGACATCTACACCAGGTGCGTCAACACCCAGCGGCCGGTGGCCGAGGTCGTGAGGGCCGGCTTTCCCTGGTGCACCGGCTTCACCGGCCAGCTGTCGGAGATGTTCCGCGACTACGTCGCCCACAAGCGCAGTCACGGCCTGGCTGACTTCGATGACCTGCTGCTGCTCTGGCGCGCCGCGCTGGCCGATGACGCGGCCGGCCCGGTGCTGCGCGGCATGTTCGACGCCGTCCTGGTCGACGAGTACCAGGACGTCAACGCCGTGCAGGCCGACATCGTCCGGCTGCTCAGGCCCGACGGTGCCGGGCTGACCTGCGTCGGCGACGACGCCCAGGCCATCTACGGCTTCCGCGGCGCCGACCCCGGGCACCTGCGGCGGCTGCGCTCGGACTTCCCGGACCTGGCCGTGGTCCGGCTGGCCAGGAACTACCGGTCCAGGCAGGCCGTGCTGACGCTGGCCAACGCGGTCCGGCCGCAGTCACCGGGCCTCGAGCTCGAGCTGACCGCCAGCCGGACGGCCGGCCTGACCCCCGCTCTGGTCCGCTGCTACGACGAGGCCACCCAGGCCAGGGAGATCTGCGCGCGCGTGCTCGAGGCCCACGAGGCGGGCGCCGAGCTGCGGGATCAGGCGGTGCTCGTCCGTTCCGGGCACCACAGCGACGTCCTGGAGATCGAGCTGTCGGCCCGCGGCATCCCGTTCGTCAAGTACGGCGGCCTGCGCTTCACCGAAGCGGCTCACGTCCGGGATTTCCTCGCCGCGCTGCGCGTGATCACCAACCCGGCCGACGACATCGCCTGGTTCCGCGTGCTCCGGCTGCACGACGGCATCGGCCCCGCCCATGCCCGCCGGATGACCAGCGTGCTGCGCCTGACCGAGCCCGCGCCGCTGGCCCGCCGCGGCGACGCCGTCGCGGCGGCGCCGGCCCGGTCCAGGGTGGCGCTCGCGGCCACGCTGGACGGCCTCGCCGCCGCGGCGCTGCTGGCCGGGACGGCCAGCCAGGCGACCGCCGTCCTGGCCGCCGTCGACGGCCCGGTCCGCGCCAGGTACCCCGACGCCGCCGTCCGGATCGCCGACCTGCAGCGCCTGACCGACGCCGCCGCGAGCCGCCCGTCCCTGCACGACGCGCTGGTCGAGCTGGCGCTCGACCCGCCGGTCTCCGGCTCCGGACCTGGCCGGGCCGCCGCGGCTGGACGAGGATTACCTGGTCATATCCACCATCCATTCGGCCAAGGGCCTGGAATGGCCGGTCGTCCACCTGCCGCACCTGGTCGACGGCGCCGTTCCCAGCGACATGGCCCTGGGCTCGCCGGCCGGGCTCGAAGAGGAACGGCGGCTCTTCTACGTGGCCGTGACCAGGGCGCGCGACCAGCTGTTCCTCTACGCTCCGCTGCGCATGCACCACCACCGCACGGCCCGCGACGACCGGCACAGCCTCGGCCAGCTCACCAGGTTCCTCGACGCCGCGGCGCTGGCCGCCTGCCACGCCGTCGACGCCAGCCCGCCGGAGCCCGCCGTCCCGCGGACGGGACCGCTCACCGCCCGCATCGACGCCGCGCTCGATGCCCTGTGGTCAGGCTGACCGGCGCGGCCGGTCAGGCGGACGCTGGCTTGATGTTCTGATTGATGTGGAACACGTTGTCCGGGTCGTACCGGTGCTTGACCTGGGCGAGCCGGTCGTAGTTGCCGCGGTACGACGCCCTGCACCCGGTCCTGGCCCTCGTCCATCATGAAGTTGACGTACGCGCCGCCCGCCGACGTCGGGTGCAGTTCCTGCCAGTAATCCCTGGCCCACTGCGAGATCGGGCCCGCGTTCGCCGGATCAGGGTCGACGCCGACGATCACGCCGGCCCAGCCGCCGTCGCGGTAGGCGAAGGAGGTCGCGCCTTCTGGCACCCGGCTGGTCGCGCCGTCGATCGGGTACATGTGCATGGTCGAGTGGCCGGTCGGCAGCCGCTCACCGTACTTGACGTGCACCTCGATCGCCGCGTCGGAGATCTCGTTGAAGAAGTCCGCCTTCCAGTACCACTGCAGCCCGGCCGGGTACAGCGCATCGAACGCCGTCTGCAGCACGCTGAACGGCATCGGCTGCAGGCCGACGACCAGCGGCGAGCCGAACGTCTTGACCGGCTCGAGCACCTGGTCGGCCTGGTCGTGCCGGCCGGTGTAGCACCAGACGATGCCGCATGCCTTGCGGCCCCACAGTTCCTCGGGGAACGGCGGCGCGGGCGGGATGGTGAGCAGGGCGATCCAGCCGCTCAGCTCCTCCGGCAGCGAGGGCAGCAGCTCCCGGTACCAGCGCATGACCTCGGGCGTGTCGGCGATGTCGTACAGGACCGGGCCGGCGATGACCGTGCCGTTCTCGCCGATGTCGTGGGTGCGGAACGTGAACGAGGTGACGATGCCGAAGTTCCCGCCGCCGCCGCGCAGGGCCCAGAGCAGGTCGCTGTGCGACTGCTCGGTGGCCCGGACGAACGTGCCGTCGGCGAGGACGACATCGGCGGCGATCAGGTTGTCGACGGTGAGCCCGAACCGCCGCGAGAGGTAGCCGATGCCGCCGCCCAGCGTGAGGCCGGCCACCCCGGTCGACCCCAGGAACCCGGACGGCGTGGCCATGCCGAACGCGACGGTCGCGTGATCGACGTCGGCCCAGGTACAGCCGGGGTCGACGCGGACGGTGTGGTTCTGCGGGTCCACGGTCGTGCTGCGCAGCAGCGACAGGTCGATGACCAGGGCGCCGTCCCAGACGGCCAGCCCGCCCGCGTTGTGCCCGCCGCCCCGGACGGCGATCTCGACGTCATGCTGGCGGGCGAACCGCACGCACGAGATGACGTCGGCGGCGTCGCGGCAGCGGGCGATGGCGGCAGGGTGCTTGTCGATCATGGCGTTGTAGACGGCGCGCGCCTCGTCGTACGCCGGGATCCCCCGGGCGGATCAGGTCTCCGCGCAAGGCGGCGGCCAGTTCGTCGAACGGTGCGGTAGCGGTGCGCTCTGATGTGGCAGTCATGTGGTTCCCCTTGGCTGATTCGGCAGTCGCAGTTCGCGACATCACGAAGCTAGGACCCGGCGCGTTCGCTCAGCGTTCGGCCGCGGGCGTTCGGGTCAGGCCATCGGGAGAACGCCGACGACGGGAAGGCCAGCGCCCCGCGCCCCGATGTCGCGCTCGCAGCGCCGCAGCAGCGCGATGCTGCCATGCGCCGATGCCAGCGCCGCCGCGGACTGCAGCCGCTCGACGGCTTTCCGGTCATCGGCATCGTAGGCGGCGCGCATCCGGAGGACCTCGGGCAGCCACCACACGTCGTCGTTGGCCTGCCCCGTGACGAGGGCCGCGTCGAGCGTTGCTCGCGCGGCGCCGGCCTGGCCGGCGCCAGCCTGCAGATCGGCGAGCAGGGCCAGCCAGTACGGCATCCGAGCGAATGCTCCCTGTGCCTTGAGATTGTCGATGCCCCGCCTGGCCAGGGCGATGCCCGATTCATTCCCGTACGACCAGCCTTGGAGCACCAGGCCCCATTCGCGATAGTAAGCGAAGCCGTACCGGTCGCAGAGCGCGCGCAACTCGCCCGCTGTTTCCCTCAGCTCGGGCACGTCGCGCCGCATCTGCAGGGTGACGGAGCCGTAGGCCAGAGCCGCGGCCAGGCTGTACGGGTGGTCGATGGCCCGGGCCAGCGTGATCGCGTCGTCGCAGCAGGCGCGGGCATCGTCGTCGTGACCGAGCAGCCAGTGGGCGTGTGCGGCCCAGGCGGTGCCGTGCACGTCGGGCCGCGTGCCGGTACTCATCGAGGCACCTGTCGCCAGTCCGTTAGCCAGCTTGAGATGATCCAGCGCCTCGTTAGGCATCCCGAGGCTCACCGCGGACCCGCCGACGGCGAAATGACCCGGCCCGCTGAGGTCGGAGTCGGGGTCCATCAGGCTCAGCGCGCGGACGGCGATCTTGTATCCGTCGGCGGTGCGGCCCTGGACGAACCGCGACGCCCACAGCGCCACCAGGCCGGTCACCATCGAGTCAGTGCGGCCCAGAGATTCCGCGAGCTCGATCGAGCGCTCGAGGGCTCGCTGCAGTTCCGGCGACGCGTATCCGTACTGGGCGTTCAGCGGTGCCGCCATGGCTTCGAGAACGGCAAGTTCCCGGCTGTCCCGGTCTCGGCCCGCCGCGAGATTGCGGACCATGGCCAGCGCCTTCTTGTGCAGCCGGATGGCCTCGGTATGAGCAAACCAGCCGGCCGCTACCTCGGCTGCCCGGCGGTAATAGGCGACCGCGCGCTCGGGTCGCCCGCCCCGGCCGTATTGCTCAGCCAGCTGGGCGGCAACCGCGTCCGTGCCGTCGGCGTAGACCAGCTCGAGCCCCTGGGCGATGCGCCGGTGCAGCAGCCACCGCTTGGGCGGGCTTACCTGGGCATACGCCGCATCGCGTAGCAAATCATGCGAGAAGTCGTAGCCATCGTTGAGCTCCGACATGATCCTGCGTCGCCAGAGTTCGTCCACGGCACCCACGACGATGTCGGCATCCAGGTCGCTCGCCTCGGTCAGCAAGTCCAGGCTGAAGTCCGTGCCGACCGCCGCCGCCAGGCCAGCGACGTCTCTGGCCGCAGGGCTGACCTGGCTGAGCCGGTTGCCCAGGACCGAGGTGAGATCACCCACCGGCAGCGTGCCGCCGCCGAGGGCCTCGCTTCGCAGCGCTTCGACTACGTAGAGCGGGAAGCCGCCGGTGGTCGCGTGGAGCAGGTCCACGGCGTCCGGGAGAAGTGGCTGCCCGGAAATCGTCTCGGCGAGCCGCGCCGTTTCGGCGGCCTCCATCGGGCTGAGCGAGAGCTCGGTGAGCATGCCGCCGGCCCGGACGCTGACGAGCCAGTCGGCCAGCTCGGAATCGTCATCGGGGCTGTCAGCACGCAGCGTCCCGGTGATCAGGATGCGGGCGGCAGGATCCAGGCCCAGGCAGAACGGGAGGAATATCAGGGTTTCCTGGTCGCACCACTGAAGATTGTCCAGGATCAGCATGATCGGACGGTCCGCCCCGATTAGCGCACGGGCCAGACCCTCGAAGAACCGGTGCCGCTGCCAGGCGTCGACCATGGCCCTGGAACCGACGATGGGCTCGCCGCGGCCCAGCCCTGATGGCACGAGCCGTTCCACCTCAGCCCGCCAGGCCGCCTCGAGGTTCGCCGCGCCGGATCGCACCGCCGGGTTGCGCAGCCAGTCCGCGACTGGCGCAAGCGCCAGTCGCCCGGAGGTGGCAAAGCACTGAGAGTTCGCCACGATCGCGCCCTGCTGCCGCGCCAGATCAGCCACCTCGGCCACCAGGCGGCTCTTCCCGACGCCTGCGTCACCGCGGACAAGCACCAGTCCGGGCCGCCCCGCGGCGGCCGTCCGCCACGCCTCGTGGAGCAGCCTGAGCTCCCGTGACCGCCCGACGAACCGCGCCGAGGCCGAGGCGGGCCGCGGCCGCGGGCCCGGCCGCCGGCTCTGCGGCACCCGCTGCGTCCACCGAAGCCATCAGTCGCTGGAGGGTTGCCCTCGTCGCTGCGTCCGGGTCCACGCCGAGCTCACGTTCCAGGACTGAGGCGCAGTGGTGATAGGTACTCAGCGCGCCGGCACGGTCACCCAGGTCGGCCTGGAGCTGCATGAGAGTGCGGTAGCCGACCTCCTCCATCGGCAGCAGCTGGACTCGGCGGCGGGCCGCCTCCACTGCTCCGGCCAGGTTGCCGGTTTCCTCCTGCGTCTTGCTGACCAGATCGCACAGATCGGCGCACTGCCGCTCGAATACCGTCCTCAGCTCAAGCAGCCAGTCGTCATACGCACCGGGCAGGAAGTCGCCCTGATACTCGGCGATCGCCGCCGTGGCGTGCGCGAGGATCCCGTCGCTGTTACCCGACTGCGCGGCGGCCAGCGCGGCCTTGCGCTCGATGTCAAAGGTGCGCAGGTCGACATTGCACGTATCGGTGTCGCGCCAGCACAGATCCCGTGATGTCACGACAAGCGACGGCTCGTCGCCCAGAACCTGCCGCAGCGTGTGCAGCTCGCGGCGAAGATTGGTCAGCGCCTGGGCGTCCGTCGAGTCCGGCCAGAACAATCCGGCGATGAGCTGCCGCGCCTGCGGCGACCCGGCGTGAGCGGCCAGGAAGCCGAGGAGCGCGACGGTCCGCGACGACCGGAGCCGGACAGTGCCGGTCCGGGCGTCTGCGACGGTCTGCTCCCCGAGAAGGGAGACATGCAGCAAGCGCACGCAAGCCTCCTGACTGCCCAGGGTAAACCCGCTGGCTTTCCGGTGGAAACTAGGAACCCGCCCGGACCTGCGCCGCGAGCCTGGCCATGATAGGGCGCATCAGGCCGAGCGGCCGGCTCTCCGCGCTCAGGATGGCGGTCAGCGCGTCGTCCAGCTGCGCGGCGAGATCGGCACCGCCCGCCGTGCGGCCGAGCAGGCGCAGGATCAGCTCGGCCCCGTCGAGCCGTCCCCACAGGTAGTCATTCTCCCGCCATTGCTTGTCGAAGAACCCGCCGAAGTGGGCCAGCGCGGTTCCGCGCAGCTTGTGCGGCAGCTCGGTGCCGTTCTCGTCGACTGGTGTCAGCCGCGACGCGTCCAGCGGGCTGAACCGGGTCACGCCGACCGGCGTCAGCTGCGGCAGCCTGGCCAGCGCGATGATCGGGAAGATCAGTGCGTCCCAGATCGGGAAGGCCAGGTACCGGCAGGCCAGCTCGCGGCGCGTCTGCGGATCCCATTCCCCGGTCTCGGCGCGGAAGCTCTCCCAGAAGCCGTGGCTCGAGCCGACCGACAGCTGCCGCAGCTGCGCGCCGTACGCCGCGAACAGGGCCGTCAGCTCGGCGTCGTGCGCCAGCGCGTACTGCTGCGGGTCGGTGACGGCGATGTCGTCGCTGATCGCCAGCGGGCCGAGGACCGCGAGCTCGCCGCCGGCGGCCGCCAGGGCCCTGGGCGCCATCTCGTTCACGTCCGCGAGCATCCGCCAGCAGGCCGACTTGAGGGCGGCCAGATCTTGCCTGGCCGGCGCCGGGTGCCGGTCAGCCAGGGGAAAGAGGGCGTTGATTCCCTGCAGGATGAACTGACCGCGCCGGATCCGGAACGGCAGGTCGACGGCGCCGAGCGCGCGCTCCAGGGTGACCGGATTGCCGTCCAGCCAGGACCGCTGGGATCGGACCCAGGCGCCGAGGACAGCCGCGACGAAGTACTCCTCGTTCGACTTGTCCGGGTACCTGAAATGGCGCGCCACAGCGGCCGCGACCGGGTCGGCCACGGCCGCCGCCTTCAGCCGGCAGTAGGTCGCGTACTCCAGGCCCGACGCCTCCTTCGCCTTCCGGCGCACCTGGCCGGCCGTCCTGAGCACGGTGGCGTAGTCGGCCGCGGTATCGGTCCCGGTGTCGGCCAGGATCGGCAGGACCTCGCTCATCTGCAGCTCGGCGATGCGGCCGACCTCGGCGATCAGCAGGTTCATATCGCGCAGCTGCCCGAGGGTGCCGACGAGGGGCTCGTGCTGCGGGATCGTCGCGCGGGAGGCCCAGACGGTCTTGAACCAGCTGGGCTGGGGGGCCGGCCCGGTCAGCACGGGAGGCAGCACCGGATCGGGCTCGATGTACACGATCTCGCGGGCCGTCTCGGTCGCCGCCGGCTTCGCCGCGATCGCGTCGATCACGTGATCGAACGGCCCGTTGTCGAGCACTCCGCCGTCGATGTACCAGGAGCCGCCCGGCTGCCCGTCCGGCGAGCCGTACTGCAGGAGCGCCTGGACCCGGCCGAGGTCGGCATCCGCGACCGGGCTGACATCCCGGATCGCTGATGCGAAGCTCTCCAGGCTGACCGGCGGGAACGCACCCGGGAAGCTGGCCGTGGCTCGTGCGGCGAACGCCAGGGCCGCCACGCCGTCATCGCCGAAGTCATCCGTGCCGCCCGGCTCGTAGTGGAATCCCAGCAGCTGGCGGTAGGAGTGGTCCGGATGCGACACGCCGCCCGCGCCGGTCGGGATGGCCGTCTCATACCCGTAGAGGTCGGTTGCCGTGATGAACAGGTCGAGGCCGCTGTCCGGGCGCACCAGCGTCGGACCCTGGCCGGTGACCGCCTTCATGTCCCTGAGGGCGGAATAGAGGAGCCGGGACATCAGCGCGCCCTTCAGCGGCGCACTGGTCTCTCCCGGGTGCCGCACCAGCTCGGCGCACGCGACGGCCAGCTTGGAGACCATCCGCTGCTCGTGCGTGAATCCGAGCCCGTGGCCCTCGAGCAGGATCTCCAGGTCGCCCATGTCAATCCACAATGACCGGAAGCCGCTCAGCGACCGGCCGTGAGTAATCGCCCGGGCCAGGCAGACGCCGTTGATCCCGCCGGCCGACGTCCCGGCCACCAGGTCCACGAGCGCGGTCACCGGCGTGCCGGCCCTGGCCAGGGCGACGAGCGCGGCGAAGTACGCCCGTTCCGTGTCGTACTCGAGCCCGGTGGCAGCGTCCCCGTCCGGCTCAGCGAAGGGGTCCGCGACCGAGTCAAGGGTCGGATCGGCGTCGAGAGCGGCGTCGAACGCGCGTGCGGCGCGGACGAGCTTGAAGATCTCCTTGGTGACGCCGTGCATGTAGACAGCCAGCGATACGCCCCCGTAGCAGACCAGGGCAATCCGCAGTTCCTTACCGCAGAAGCCGTTCTGACCACTCATCTCGCGCCCTTCCGTGGCTGATCATCGATGCCAGCAGCAGTTCGTCACATGATGATCCAGTGACCCAGCGTTCGCAATGAAACGCGGCGAATACCGGTCACGGGCATTCACGCCAATTTCAGTGGACCAGGCGGCAGCGATTGCGTAGTCTCCCGGCCGTGCCCGGCGAGCAGGAATCAGACCTGGTGAGGCGGGGTTATGACGCCCTGTCCTTCCGCTACCGGAGCGACGACGCTGACGAAGGTCACTACGCGCCCTGGCTGGCAACCCTGAACGACCGCCTGCCGAGGGCGGCCTCGGTGCTCGACCTGGGCTGCGGATGCGGCGTGCCCGTCACGCGCTCGCTCGCGGCGGCCGGGCACCGGGTCACCGGCGTCGACCTCAGCGACGTGCAGGTCGGACGGGCCCGCAGCCTGGTGCCGGACGCTGACTTCATCCGGGCCGACGCCATGGCGGTGGATTTCCCGCCTGCGTCGTTCGACGCCGTCGTCTGCCTGTTCGCGCTCATCCACCTGCCGCTTGCCGCGCAGCCCGTGCTGATCCAGCGGATCGCAGGCTGGCTGCGCCCGGCCGGCTGGCTGCTGGCGACCGCCGGGCAGGAAGCCTGGACGGGCACCGAAGATGGCTGGCTCGGCGGACCGGCTGTCATGTGGTGGAGCCAGGCCGATGCCGCCACGTACGCCGACTGGCTGCGGGCCGCCGGCCTGGAGATCATCGAGCAGGGATTTGTCCCTGAGGACGACGGCGGTCACGCGCTGTTCTGGGCGCGTCTTCGCAGCGGCCCCTAGTACCCTTCGGGCGTCGCCGGCCCGTCAGCGGATGCCGGCCGGCCGGAACTGGACGCTGATCCTCGGGCCGGCCGGCCTGGTGGTCTTGGGGACGCAATGCTGCCAGGTGCGCTGGCAGGTGCCCCCCATGACCAGCAGGTCGCCGTGCCCGACCAGGAAACGGCGTACCTCGCCGCTCGCCTGGCCGCTGCCCGAGCGCGGACGCAGCAGAAGGGACCGCGGGTTTCCCAGCGAGACGATCGCCACGATCGTCTCGCGCACCCGGCGTCCCGAGGTGTCACCGTGCCAGGCAACGCTGTCCTGGCCGTCGCGGTACAGGCACAGGCCTGCCGTGCAGAGAGACTCGCCAAGCCCCGGGCGGTAGCGCCCATCCAGAGCCCGGCGCGCTTCCTCCAGCGCGGGATCGGGCAGCGGGTCATCCTGGCCGTAGTGGCACAGCAGCCGCGGGACGGCGACGACCTGGTCATACATCCACCGTCGCTCGCCCCGCCACGGGACGCTGCGCGCCAGGCGCTCGAACAGGGCATCGGCGCCTCGAAGCCAGCCCGGGATCACGTCGAGCCACGCGCCGTGAGCTAGCTCCGTCCGGCTGCCCGGCACATCGAGGCGGCCGAGCCCGAACTCCTGGTCCGCGTCGAACAGCGACGCCTGGAAGGTGCTTGTCATGGCTCCAGGATAGACCACGATTCAAACGGGTGTTCGAATCTGGTCATCGGACGCAATCACCCTGCGGGGATGATGGCGAGACCGGCGACCTGGAAGGAAGGTAGGAAGCCGGTGCGAACGGGCAACGAGGGGGCAGGGAATGGCACAGTCGTCGGATGGCCGGCGCGGCGGAACCTCGCCGGCCGCGGTCGGAACCGCGGTCAGGACCGCCCGCCAGACCCGCCAGACCCCCAAGAGCGCCGCCAAGCCCGCCAGCCAGAAACCGAGGACCGCTACCAGAACCGCGGGCAAGACCACGGGCGCGGCCGACGCCGTCATCGGCGCAGCTCATCACCTGCCGGGAGTTCCCGCCCTCACGGCGCGGCTCGCGCCGGCCCGCGGACGGGCGGTCGCCGATGTACTCAAGCGCCCGGAGGCCGTGCTGCACCGGGCCAGGCAGCTGCCGACGGCTGCTGTCATGCTGCGCGAGGCCACGGCGCCGCTGCTGACCGGAAAGGTCGATGACTGGCGTACCGAGTACGCCTACACCGCCGGGATGCAGGCCTTCATCTATGGCTTTCCGTACATCTACAACGCCAGGCTGAGGCACGACTGGGTCACGAGGGGCAAGGGCGGCCCGGCCGCGAGCCCGCACGCACCGGTCGGCCATTTCTGGCACGCCAGGTCCCTGGTCGACGCGTCGTACCGGGACGGCGGCTGCCCGAATAACGACACCCTGTACTCGGTCGCCTGGGTGGATCTGTCCCGCGAGCCGGTGATCCTGTCGCACCCGAGTATGGGGAACCGTTACTTCACCTTCGAACTAATCGCCTTCACCTCCGACAACTTCGACTACGTGGGGCAGCGCACCACGGGCCAGGCTGCCGGGCACTTCGCTATCACCGGGCCAGGCTGGAAAGGCAGGCTGCCCGCCCGGGTCAAGAAGACCCGGCCGTCGCCGACCCCATGGGTCCTCGTGCTCGGCCGGACCCTCGTCGACGGCCCGGATGACCTGTCCGGCGTGCGAGCGCTGCAGGAGCAGTTCAAGCTCACCCCGCTCAGCGCATGGGGCAAGCCGCGGGCTCGGGCAGCTCCGCGTCGCGCCGTCTACGCGCCGCCGGATCCGCACCAGGACCCGCTCGGGCCATGGAAGAGCCTGAACGCCATGCTGGCGGAGAACCCGCCGCCAGCGCATCACGCGCTCCTGCTGGACCAGTTCGCGCGCATCGGCATCGGTCCCCGGCTCGATGTCGAGGCCCAGCCCGAGACGGTCAGGCGGGCCCTGATCCGGGCGGCTGCGATCGGGATGCCGCTGCTGCGCCAGCAGTTCCTCAGCGGCGACTGGGCGACCGTTATCAACGGCTGGCGCTACCCGCCTGCCGAGGAAGGCCGCTTTGGCGACGACTTCCTGCGGCGGGCCGCTGACCAGTCGCTGGCCGGCATCTCGGCTAACGACCCGGACGAGGCCGTCTACCTGGTGAACTTCGACGACGCCAGCGGCCGGAAGCTCGATCCCAAGAGCCGCTACCGGCTGCGGCTGGCCGGCCGGGAACTTCCGCCGGTAGATGCGTTCTGGTCGCTGACGGCCTACACCGAGGAGGACATGAACCTGATCCCGAACGCGGCCGGGCGCTTCTCGGTGGGAGACCGCACACCAGGCCTGCGGCGCGAGCCGGACGGCGGCCTGACCATTTACCTCCAGCCGAAATCACCCGGGTCAGCCAGGGAGCCGAACTGGCTGCCCACCTCCGGCGAGCGCCCGTGGTTCGTGATCCTGCGGATGTACCGGCCGCATCGTTCCGTGGTGCAGGCCAGGTGGAAATGCCCAGGCATTGTCAAGGTTCCCTGACACTCGTCCTCGGGCGCGCCCATGACGACGCAGGCTGACCCGATCGCGCTGCTGCGCAGCAAGAGCTATCTAGTCCTGCTGTTCGTCGCCGCGCTCCTCGGCATCCCGGTCTCCGCCGCCGCCTACGGATACCTGGCCCTCGTCAGCTACCTGCAGGAGGAACTCTTCACCCGGCTGCCGCACGGGCTCGGCTTCGTCTCCGAGCCGCTGTGGTGGCCGCTGCCGGTGCTGCTGGTCGGCGGCGTGCTGACCGGCCTGGCCATTCAGTACCTGCCAGGTCACGGCGGGCCGTCACCGGCCGGCGGGTTCAAGCTGCACGGCGCGCCGACGGCGGCGCAGCTGCCCGGGGTCATCTTCGCCTCGCTCGCGACACTGTGCTTCGGCCTCGTGCTCGGGCCCGAAATGCCGCTGATCCTGATCGGCGGCGGGCTAGCGGTCGTGGCCGTACGCATGACCAGGCGCACGGTCCCGGACCAGGCGATGGCGGTCATCGCTGGCGCCGGCAGCTTCGCCGCCATCGCCACCCTGCTCGGCTCGCCCATCGTCGGCGCCTTCCTGCTCATGGAAGCCACCGGGCTCGGCGGCCCGGTACTCGGGCTGGTCCTGATCCCGGGGCTGCTGGCCGCGGGGATCGGATCGCTCATCTTCATCGGGCTCGACAGCCTCACCGGGCTGGGTACCTTCTCGCTGGCTATCCCCGGGCTGCCGCCGTTCACCAGGCCCAACCTGGCTGAATTCGGCTGGGCGGTCGTGATCGGCGTCGCCGCTGCGCTGGTCGGCACCGGCCTGAAATGGCTCGCCCGGCTGGTGCAGAGCCACGCCGAAAAGCGGAACATGCTGGTTGTCCCGGTCGGCGCGCTGGTCGTCGCCGGGCTGGCGATCGCCTATGCGGAAGGATCTGGCAAGCCGACCTCCGACGTGCTGTTCTCGGGTCAGTCGGCGCTCGGCCCGCTAGTCACGCACGCGGCCAGCTACACCGCCGGCGCTGTCGTGCTCCTCATTGCCTGCAAGTGCCTCGCCTACGCCGTGTCACTGGGCAGTTTCCGCGGCGGCCCGGTGTTCCCCTCGATGTTCATCGGCGCCGCCGGCGGCATCGCGCTGTCGCATCTGCCCGGGCTGCCCGAGGTGCCGGGAGTAGCGATGGGCATCGGCGCGATGTGCGCGGTCATGCTGACGCTGCCGCTGACCTCGGTCCTGCTGGCGACCCTGCTGCTCGCCTCCGACGGCCTCGCGGTCATGCCGCTGGTCATCGTCGCGGTCGTGGTGGCCTACGTCGCCGGCGCGCGGATCGGGCCGGCCCCGCGCAGGCCGCCTCGCCGGCCGCGAGTGGCCGACGCCCGCAGGGCAGGGGCTGAGCTGCCGCTGCAGGGCTGCTGAACTCCGACAGCGGACGCCGAACCCGAGTACCTTGTCCGGATGACGCCCGCCGTCCAGGAGATGGTCTCCGCGACCTATGTCAGAGACATCAGCGTGTCTCGGGCTTTTTACGAGCTGCTCGGATTCGCGGAGGACTCAGCCGGGCGGGCCGCGACCTCCGGATGGTCTGCCCTGCAGCAGGGCGGTTACCTGATCCTGCTGGCCTCGACCACGCCGCCGCTGGACATCCCGCAGCTTCCCCTGCACTTCTACTTCTTCTTCGACGATGTCGACGCCGTCATCACCAGGCTGCGGGCAGGCGGTGTCGACGTAGCGCATCTGGGTCATCCTCCGCACGCCCTCGGCGGCGAGGCCAAGCTTCTCGACCCGGACGGCAACACCATCCTGCTCGGCCAGCGGGACCGGTTGCCTTCGCAGGAGCCGCCAGCCGACGATTCCTCCGAGCACTTCTCGCTGCTGAAAGAGGCCGCCGACCTGGTCTCAGCCCGCGGCGGAGCCAAGACCAGCTGCCAGGTCAACGATGTTAGGGGCAAGCCATGCCCGCAGAAGGCCGACGTGAAGCTGGCCGACGCTGCCGGAGATTCGGCCTGGGCTTGCCTGGACCATGCCGACGAGATTCTCGTGACCGTGCGCGGAGCGTTCATCGCCAGTCAGGCCGATGACGGCATTGCCAGCTATCTGGCTCGTCGCCGTAAGTAGCAGCTCGAATGTTCCCAGCTACGGCGCTATATTAGAGTGTTGGAGATAATCCGGAGCCGGACGGAGAAAGCGGAGAAGTTGCTGGACTCGCAGACCGAGGTTCTCAGCGCTGGCCCTCGCGACCACGTCGTGCTCTTCTACGCCGACGACGGCGAACTAGTGCAGAAGGTCGGCGGCTACCTGATCGAGGCCATCGGCAAGGGCGGCGCCGCAATCGTCGTCAATACCTGGGCCCACCAGCTGGCGCTCGGCCGGCGGCTGGCGCAGGCTGGCATCGACCTCGCCGAGGCCCGCGCGTCTGGTCTGTACACCGAGCTCGATGCGGCCGGCACGATCGACAGGTTCGTCATCGGTGACCGGGCCGACGCGGCCAGTTTCTGGGCCGAGATCACGCCGGTTATCCGGCGGGCGGCCAGCCTCGGGACGCCGGTCAGGATCTTCGGCGAGATGGTCTCGCTGCTGTGGGACGCCGGCCGGGTCGGCGCCGCCATCGAGGTCGAGGCGATGTGGAACGAGCTTGGCGTCCAGTTTCCGTTCGCGCTGGTCTGCGCCTACCCGCTGAAATCCGTCACCGACAGCGCCCTGCACGACTCCCTCACCGATGTCTGCCGGGCCCATTCGGCCGTCGTGGGCGACCCGCCGCCCTCGATGCGCGGCTGGCGCTTCTAGTCGAGCGGCGGAAGCGGCTGTCCGGCCCCGAGCACCGGGCCGAACAGGTCGCCTCGGTCACGCACCCGGTCGAGCACGGTCCGCACGGTAAAGCCATCCGGCCGAAGGGACGGATCGTCGAGTTCCTCCCAGGCAACGGGCGCCGAGACGGGCGCCCCGGGCTCGGCTCGCGGGCTGTAGGGCGCGACGAGAGTCTTGTTGCTGACGTTCTGGGTGTAGTCGAGCCGGGCCAGGCCGCCTCGCTCCCGGACATCCCACTTCCAGCTGATCAGGTCAGGCACGACGGAGCCGATCGTCTTGGACAGCTGCTCGACCCAGCCGCGGGTCTGCTCGTAGCTCAGGCCCGCCTCGACCGGTATCCAGATCTGGATTCCCCGCCGGCCAGTGACCTTGGCCCGGGCCCGCACGCCCACGTGCTCCAGGGCCGTCCGGTGCAGCCTGGCTAGCACGAGCACGTCCTCCCAGGACGTGGCCGGCCCCGGGTCGATGTCGATCAGCGCATAGCTCGGCGAGCGCGGGTCCGCGGTCGTCGCGGTCCACGCGTGCCATTCGAGCGCGCCGAAATTCGCGGCCCAGACCAGCGCGGCGGCCTCGTCCACGACCAGGTAAGTCGTCGTCCGGCCGCGCTCTGCCTCGGGATTGTCCCATCGGGGAATCCACTTCGGCGCATGCTCGGGCAGCTGCTTATGCCAGAAGCCCGGCTCCGCCGCTCCGCCAGGAAAACGGTGCATGTTGAGCGGCCGGCCGGCCAGGTACGGCAGGATCACCGGGGCGATCCTGGCCGAGTAGCGGATCAGCTCGCGCTTGGTCACCGGCTGCTCGTCCGCCCGGCCGGGGAACAGCTCCTTGTCCAGGTTGGTCAGCCGTAGCGTGCGGCCGAAGACCTCCCACTGGCCGCTGGCCCCCAGCTCGTCCAGGGCGGCGAGCTCGCCTTCGCCCGGGCCGGTGACCGCAGGCGGCCGCAGCGCCACCGACGCTTGGGCGGGCGGCAGATCTGACCGCCAGAGCCGGTCAGGATCGGCCTTGACCTCATCGTTGGTCCGGCCGCTGAGCACCGAGCGCGGATGCTCCTCAGGATCCCAGCCCCTGACCGCGTCCTCGTCGTCCTTGTGCAGCAGGAGCCACTGCTCGGAACCCGCCTCCCGATTCCCGGCCTCGCGGCGGCCGCCCTCGCGGTCGCCTGAGCGGCCCGGGGACGTCCCCCGGCCGCCGCTGCGCACCAGCACGAGGCGGCCCCGCAGCTTCTGGCCGGTCACGTCCACGTGCAGCTCTCCCGCCGCCACGGCGGCGGCCGGGTCGTCGGTGGCGTGCGGCTCCCACGTGCCGAGGTCCCAGACGATGACGTCGCCGCCGCCGTACTCCCCCGACGGGATCACGCCCTCGAAGTCGAGGTACTCGATGGGATGGTCCTCGACGTGGACGGCCAGCCGCTTGACTGCGGGATCCAGCGTGGGACCATTCGGCACGGCCCAGCTCACCAGCACGCCGTCGATCTCGAAGCGCAGGTCGTAGTGGAGCCTGCGCGCCCGGTGCCGCTGCACGACGAAACGGCGGTGACTGCCCGCCTGTGTCCCCGGCCCGTCCGGCGCCCCGGCCGGCTCGGGCGTCCGCGTGAAGTCGCGCTTCGCCCGGTACCGGCCTAGCTGCTCGCCCTCGGCGGACCGGCCGCCCTCCGCTCCCTCAGCGGAGCGGTCGCGCCGCGGTGTCTTCCTGGCATCCTCGCCCCGCCTGGCCACAATCCCAACTTTCCCATCCCGGCTGCCCCCGGCCAAGCCCCGGGATCCCCGCCCGCCCCCTCCACCCCTTCAGCAGTGGTGGGCCATCACTGTTGAAACAGCAACGGTGATGGCCCACCGCTGTTGCAAGAGCAGGGCCAGGGGCGGCGGGCCGGGCGCGGCTGGGCCGCGTTCGGCCTCCGGCCCGGAGGCGGCTGGTTAGCGCTCGCCTAGCTTCTTGGCTAGCTCGTCGCGGCCCATCTTCGACCGGCCGGGCAGATCCTTGCGCTTGGCGATCTCGTAGAGCTCCGCGCGTGTCTTGGGAGCAGCGGCACCAGTCCGCTTGCGCTGCGCCACTGCCGCGCCCTGCTTGCCGAGCGCGGTCCTTGTTTTCGCTGGCAGATGCGCGATCGTCTTCTTGGCCGAGGCGACCCGCTGCGCCTTCTTCACGTTGCTCTTGGCGGCCTGCGTCTGCTTGGTGGTTGCCATTCTTATCGGCGTCCTTCCCCTGGCTCGCTCCGATGTGCCCGGAAGTCCGTTGCCTACCCCGTGGCCCAGGCCATTAACTCCCGGTGATCACTGGTCCCGGCCGGGCGTCAGCGCGGGCCCGCCAGCAGCGTGGCAAGGCAGATCAGCGCAAAGCGTGGCAGTCCGCGCTAGTCAGCGGCCGAGCGAGCGGGCCAGTTGCGCCTTGTTCATGGCCGACCGGCCCTTGATGCCGCGCTGACGGGCCTCGTTGTAGAGCTGCGCGTATGTCGGCCCAGCGGCGCCGCTGCGCGAGCGCAGCCCGCCGCGACGCGAGGACGAGATGTCGTGCGTCGACGAACGGCTCGCCGTCTTCGACTCCCCCGACCTGGCCCGCTCCTTGTTGACGGTGGCGGCGGCGATCTGGCTCGCCCGCTTCGGGCTCTCGCCGCGCGCCCGCTCGCTGTCCTTGATGTGCTCGTACTGTCGCTCTCGTTTCGGACTTGAGCCTCTCGGCATGACCCACCACTCCCGCAATCCGTCCCCCGCGGCCGGGGCTGTCCGGCCGGACGGCCGCGATCTGGTTCTGCGCGTGACAGCTACCCGTGCGCGCTCCGTACATGCGGCAGGTCACTGGGCTCCCGATGACCCGATCCCGCCCAGGTTCGCGAAGCCAGACAGCCGGACGGCGCACTCGAGTATGCCCGCGTGCACGAACGCCTGCGGCAGGTTGCCGCGTAGCTGGCGCTGGTGCACGTCGTACTCCTCGGTGTACAGCCCGGCAGGGCCGCAGGCAGCCCGGTTCCGCTCGAACCAGTGCGCCGCCTCCACGTCGTTGCCCCTGACGTGAGCCGTGAGCGCCATCCAGAAGCCGCAGAGCAGGAAGGCGCCCTCGGCCTCGTGCAGCGGCCGGTCGTCGTGGCGGAACCGGTAGACGAAGCCGTCGGCGGCAAGCTCCCTGGCGACAGCGGCTACCGTTGCCTCGCTTCGCGGGTCACCGGCCGGCAGGGCACCACGTACAACGGAGGGCAGCAGCGCCGCATCGACCCGCTCGTCGGCTACCGCGCGCTGCCATCGCCCGGTCGGGTGAACGGCCTTATCCAGATCCGCCATAATCGCGTCGGCCAGCCCGCTCCAGTTCGCGGCGAGCCGCGCGCCGTGAGCCGCAGTCGCGGCCGCCATAGCGCGGAGCCCGGCGACACACGCGAGCCTGGAGTGCGTCCACAGGTCGTCGTGCAATTCCCAGACGCCGGCGTCGGGCCTGGTCCATCGTTGCTCGATGGTCCGGGCCACCACCTCGGCGGCCCGCAGTTCATCGGGGCCGACCATGTCGAGCTCGGCCGCGGCCGCGAGCAGTTGCAGCACCTCACCCATGCAGTCCAGCTGGAACTGCGCGTTCACCCGGTTCCCGACCCGTACCGAGCTGCCTGGGTAGCCGCGGAGCCTGAGGTGCTTCTCGCCCGGGATCGGCTCGCCGCCGACGGTGTAGGCCGGGCACAGGTCAGGGCCGTCGGCAAGGACCCGCTCGGTGATGAACCGCAAGGCACCGGTCAGCTGGTCCGAAGAGCCGTGCGCGGCCATGGCCAGCCCGGCATAGCACTGGTCACGGATCCAGGCGTACCGGTAGTCGTAGTTGCGGACTCCCTCCAGCCGCTCGGGCAGCGACGTCGTAGCCGCGGCCACCATCGCCCCCGAGCCGGCCGTCAGCCCTCTGATCACGGCGTAGGCGTGGGCGGCATCCCGCGATGCCACCAGGTCGTCGCAGTTCGGCACGGCGGCCGCCCACGCCTGCTCGGTGGATTGCCAGGCGCTGCCGGCCTCGACTGGCGGCTGGGTGAACGGGCGGTCGGAGAGCTCCAGCACGAGGTCGTGGTGCTGCCCGGCCGGAACAGTGAGGCTGAGCGACAGCCGCCCGCTCCGGTCCGGCCTAGCCCGCGCGGCGCCCGACCACCGCAGCCACACGGCCCCGGCCGCCGGCCGCGCACCGCTGCGCCCGGTCCAGATGCCGCCGTCGCGGGTCAGGTCACGCATCCGGCTCTGGCCATAGCCGGCCCGCAGGTCGAGGACGACGCGCACCTTGGCCTCGCCGTCGCGCGCCTCGATCCGGCGCAGGATCACCGCGCAGTGTGGGTCAGCCGGCATGGCCAGCGCCTCACGGCATTCCACCACCCCGGATCCCACCCAGCGGCTGCGCCAGATCAGGCCGGACGGCTCGTAGTAGCCGCCCCAGACGTGCCACGGGTCTGCGGGGGTCACCGCGTAACCGCCCTGGCCGCCGAGCAGCGAGGAGAACACCGCCTGGCTATCCCAGCGCGGCACGCACATCCAGGTGATGGCGCCATCCGGTCCGATCAGGCCGCCGCGTTCGCCGTCGGCGATGAACGAGTACTCCCGCAGGACGCGGGGCTGCCAGAGGTCCTTCACCGGCGTCAGGACGTGGTCTTCGTCAGCCACGCATGGGCGAACTGGAGTACGTCCGCCCCGGCCAGGGCCGCGAACGTCCCCATCGCCAGCCGGGTGACCCTGGGCAGGAAGACCAACCCGGCGGTCAGGCCGGTCGCGACCCACACGCCCGTGCAGAACGGGCAGGTGATCAGCTCGCCGACGGTCTTCTGGACGCCGTGGCCGCGCGCGTCCTCGGCCAGCTCGGCTGGGCCGGCGGTGCCCTCGTACGACGTGAACGGCGCCCTCAGCGGGCTGGTGACCGGGTCCCTGGTCAGCAGCCTGCTGAGCTTATGGGTGGCGGCCGCGGCGAGCGCGACGTCGCGGGCCGTCATCCCGTCCGCGGGGACCTCGCGGCCGGTGAGCACAGCCGCGGCGGCCAGTGCGCCGACGACCGAGGAATAGACGGTCATCGTCGCGATATAGCCGCCGAGCGGGCGGTCCGCCTGACCGGCGTAGCGCTCGCTTATCTGGCTCGCCGATTCGGCCAGCTTCGATCTGGCCAGCTTCCTGGTCAACGTCGTCTGTCTCGCCATGGTCTACGGCTCTCCCGCACCGGCGTGATCAAACGCGGCCCTGATCACACGCTGTTTGGGGGCCATATCGGCGGGTAGCCGCGCCGCATGAACCAGACCGTCGTCATCAATGGCGGCAGCGCCGGCATCGGCCGCGCTGCCGCACGTCTGTTCGGCGAGCGCGGTGACAGGGTCGGCCTGATCGCCCGCGGCGCCGACGGGCTCGACAGCGCGGCCGACGAGATCACGCGCGCAGGCGGAACCGCTCTCCCGGTCACCGCCGACATGGCCGACTACGCCCAGCTCGAGGCCGCGGCGGAGAAGATCGAGGAGACGCTCGGCCCGATCGACGTCTGGGTCAACGTCGGCTTCAGCTCCGTCTTCGCGCCGTTCTCGCAGATCAGCCCGGAGGAATTCCGGCGAGTTACCGAGGTCAGCTACCTCGGGTTCGTGCACGGCACGATGGTGGCGCTGCACCGGATGCTGCGACGCGATCACGGCACGATCGTGCAGGTCGGCTCGGCCCTGGCCGAGCGGAGCATCCCGCTGCAGTCGGCCTACTGCGGGGCCAAGCACGCGATCGTCGGCTTCACCTCCTCGCTCCGCTGCGAGTTGCTGCACGAGGGCTCGAACGTGCATGTCACGGTCGTCCAAATGCCGGCGGTGAACACGCCGCAGTTCTCCTGGGTGCGGTCCAGGCTGCCCCGGCAGCCGCAACCGGTCCCGCCGATCTACGAGCCCGAGGTCGCGGCCCGCGGCATCGTCTACGCGGCCGATCACCCGCGCCGGCGGATGTACTGGGTCGGCGGCACGACCGCGGCGACCCTGATCGCCAACCGGATCGCGCCCGCGCTGCTCGACCGGTACCTGGCCAGGACCGGCTTCGACTCCCAGCAGACTGACCGGCCATCGCGGCCCGGGCGGCCGGACAACCTGTACGAGCCAGCCGACGGCCCGGCGGGCGAGGACTACGGCGCCCGGGGCGAGTTCACCGACCGCTCGCACGACCGGTCCCTCCAGCTCTGGCTGTCCCGCCACGCCAGCCCGGTAACCGCCGTGGCGGCCGCCGCCGCGGTAGCCGGCGGCGTCATCGGCCTCGCCCGGCGGAACCAAGCTCCTCGTTCCTGACCACCGCTTCCGGCCGCTGATCGGCATCGTGGCTGGCCGGCAGCGGCTCGTGCCGCACCTGGTTAACGTTCGGCCGGTAGCCGAGCTCTTCCAGCTGCGCCGCGTCGGCATCTCGATCGGCGCTCGGGCTGGCGGCCCCGTCCGTGGCGGCAGTCGCCGCGCCCGAGCCAGGGGCCTGGGCATCCTTTCGGTGCCCCAGCGCCCCCCGGCGCCTGCTGTGCTTGCCGATCATCGCCTCGCTCCTCCCCCGGCGCTCCGGCGCCGATCACACTCCCAGGCATCGGCTGCCCCGGGACGCGGCCTTCCGCTACCCGCGTGCACAGGCTTACTCATGCCGGGTCCGGCCCCGGGCCGCGCCAGGTTTGGCGGCGGCCTGTCCCGGTAGCTGACCGGCCTCTGCCGGCTTCCCCCGGCCAGAGCAACGGGAAGGCAGGGCCGAACGTGAGCGCAGGATTCCCCGCCAGCGCTGGGAGCCGGTCTCGAGCCAGAACCTGGCCGGCCTCGCTTGTGTCAGGGCGCAGATCACGCCGGACGTCGCCGCCGGCGAGTACAGCTGGACCCTGGGCGGCTCCGCCCGGCTGCTGGACGCCGGCGCGGTCGACTGCCTCCAGATCGACGCGACCAGATGCGGCGGAGTGACCGGATTCCTGCGTGCGGCGGCACTGGCCGAGGCGCACAGCATCCAGGTCTCCGGGCACTGCGCGCCCGGTGCGCACGCGCACGTCGCGACGGCGACGCCGAACCTGCGGCACCTCGAGTATTTCCACGACCACCAGCGGATCGAGGCGCTCTTCTTCGACGGCATGCCTGGCCGCGCCGGCGGCGTCCTTACTCCCGACCTGACCAGCCCCGGCATGGGAGTAGCTTTCCGCGCCCCCGACGCCGCCCGCTACCGCACCGCCTAACTGGCTTGTGACAGCGCTGAACCCCTGCTGTCAGAGCTACAGCAGGGGTTCAGCGTTGTCCCTCAGGTCCGAGGGTGCCCCTTCGCCGCCTCCAGCTTCTCACCGAGGCCGTTGATCTCCTCCGTGCTCAGCGCCTCACGCAGCCCTGGCCACACCTTGGTCTCCTCGAACGCCACGTGATCGCGGGCCGCCGCGATGAACTCGCGCAGCAGCCTCTCGAAGCCGTCGTCCCAGGCCTCGAGCTGGTCTAGCTGGTTCAGGACCTGCTGGCCGGCCTGCTCCTGGCCGATGGCCTCGTCGGCCAGCTCGCTGCCGCCCGGCATCCGGTCCCTGACCACGGGCCAGAAGTACTGTTCCTCGATGGCCTCGTGAACGGCCTCGTCGATGATGAGCTGCTGCGTGAGCTTCCGCCGAGCTAGCAGCTCGCCCTGGTCGGCACCGCTCCCAGCGTTCGGGCCGTCTTCAAGAGCGGCCAGCGTGCGCTCCACCTTCTCGTGGTCACGCCTGAGGACGCTGAACGCGTCGGCCATGGCTATTCCCTCCGTCGATGTGCATTCCCCGTTGAAATGAGCTCCGCAGCCTGCTACCCAGGGCCGCCCCAGTAAACCGGATCTGCGGCGAAGCGCAGGACGTACCCGGCCAGCGTTTACCCGGACGGGGGCCGGGTAGTCGGTGCGGTATCGTCGGCAGTTCCCATGTTTGGAACTCTCTAGCGGGGGCATGCCTACTCCTGCTCTACCAGTGGAGGTGACGAGCTTTGGTACCCCCGACCGCTCGCCGGACGTCGCCGGACCCGGCTGACTTCGGCCAGCAGGCCGACCACGAGCTGCTGAAGACGGTTCAGTCCGAGCCGCACGGGACCCCGGTCCGCGAGGCGGCCTGCGAAGAGCTCGTCGGCCGCTACCAGGCGCTCGTCCGCTCGTGCGTGCTGCGGTACCGGGACAGTCCCGAGCCGCAGGAAGAGCTGATGCAGGTCGGCTACGTCGGCCTGCTGAAGGCCATCAACAACTTCGACCCGGACATCGGCGACAGTCTGGCCGCCTATGCGACGCCGACCATCACCGGCGAGATCAAGCGCCACTTCCGTGACAAGCGCTGGCAGGTGCATGTCCGCCGGTCCGCGCAGGAGCTGCGGCTGGAGATCAGGAAAGCCAGAGGCGACCTGGCCCAGGAGCTGTCGCGGACGCCGACCGATTCCGAGCTCGCCGAGTACCTCGGAGTCAGTGCCAGCGACCTGCTCGATGCCCAGCGGGCCGATCTGGCGTTCCAGGCCTCGTCCTTGAGCGCTCCGCTGTCCGACGGCACCGACGCGGGGACGCTGGAGGACCTGCTCGGCGGCGAGGACCCGCAGCTCGAGAACACGCTGGACATGGAGGCCGTCTGGGGGCACCTCGGCGAGCTGCCTGACCGGGAGCAGCGCCTGCTGATGATGAGGTTCTACGGCAACATGACCCAGTCCGAGATCGGCGACCAGCTGGGCATCTCCCAGATGCACGTCTCACGTCTGCTCGCGCACGCGCTCGCCTACCTGCGCGACCGGATACTGGAGATGCCGGCACCGGAGCTGTCCGGCGCTGAGGCGGACTAGCGGTTCAGCCAGTCCCGCCCGGCTCTCGCCAGGCTCAGCCTGCCCGTCGGCTGCCGGGCGCGCTGGCCCCGATCGCCAGGTCGACGCTGTCGTACATCGGGATCCGGTCAGCTAGCCCGGTGATCCACAGGGTTCTCGTGTACTCGAACCTCGCTCCGGCGAGAGCCAGCGTTCCGCCGGCCGCTACCAGTCCCTTCCAGTGACCGACGATCACCGCGAGCGAGCTGGTGTCCATGAAGTCCACGGCGGCCAGGTCGAGCACGACATGGTCGAGGGTCCGGCTCGACTCAGCGAGGGTCTCGTCGAGCTGCCGGCTCGTGACGATGTCGAGGTCACCAACGAGCTTGATGACGAGAGTGCCATCGCGATGCTCGGACGAGAGCTCGAACTCTGGCACGCTGTACCCCCAATCGGATCAGGCTGGCCGGCCGGGACACCTCGGCACCGGGGCCGAGCCAGGACACCGAAGCCGCATCAGGGACATGTTATGCGCGCCGTGGGTTCAGGACTAACTGCGCCAGCCCATCCGACCGGGCCAAGCCGCGCCGCGGCGGGCGGGCGCTCAGCCGGAGCCGCGAACTGGACAGCGGGGCCAGCCTGGTGTAACTTCATGGGCAGTGCTTACGACGCAGGCACACCCATCTGTCACAGTGTGACGTTGCTGGGTGTGCCTTTCCGTTTTCACGGCGGGACTAGCGACTTCTTTCGTAGCGCTCTGAACTCCAGGACTGGCTCTCCAAGCAGGCGTTCGCGGTGACATCAGCCTGACACCGCAAGGAGATCCCAGGGATGAAGATCGCCCTCGTCGCACGGCATGTCTCAGCGCCAGCCACCCCGTCTGACCCGTACGCCGCCGAGCAGGCCGCGCACATCGCCGGTCTCGGCCGGGCGCTCGCCGCTCAGGGCCACAGCGTCGTTATCTACGCCCGCAAGGACGCTCCGGGCCTCCCGGACCGCGAGACGCTCGCTCCGGGCCTTACCGCGCGCTACATCAAGGCCGGGCCGCCAGCACCCGTCCCCGCCGACCAGCTGCCGCAGTACGTCGGAGAGATCGGCAGGTACCTCGCAGCGCGCTGGAAGAAGGACACGCCGGACATCGTCCACGCGCATCACTGGACCAGCGGCCTGGCGGCGCTGCTTGCCGCCCGCGAGGTGCCGGTCCCGATCGCCGCGAGCTTCGGCTCGCTGGGCACCGCCGAGCAGCGCCACGGCGTGCCAGGGCCGCAGGACAGCGCCAGGATCCGGATGGAAGCCCTCGTCGCCCGCTCCGTCACGGGCGTGCTGGCGCACACCTCCGATGAGGTCGCCGGCCTGGCCGGGCTCGGCGTTCCCGGCGCCCGGGTCAGGATCGTGCCCTGCGGCGTGGACACCGCCCGCTTCGACCCCGAGGGCCCGGCGGCCAAGCGCCACGCCGAGCTCCGGCTGCTGCACGTCGGCTCCCTGGCCGACCATCAGGGCCTCGACAAGCTCATCAGGGCCCTTCCTGACCTGCCAGGAGCCGAGCTGGTCATCGCCGGCGGCCCCGACCAGGACGAGCTGGACTCCGACCTCAACTACAAGAAGCTCGGCAAGCTGGCCGCCGGGCTCGGCGTGGCCGACCGGGTCACCTTCACCGGCCAGGTCGCCGGCAAGAACCTCGCGGCCCTGATGCGCTCGGCCGACATCTTCGTCAGCGCGGCGCGCTTCGAGCCCTATGGCGCCGCGGCGATCGCCGCGATGGCCTGCGGCACGCCGGTCATGGCCCACGCGGTAGGCGCCTACGCCGATGCCGTGATCGACGGCACGACCGGGCTGCTGCTGCCCGCGGGCGGCCCTGAGGCCTTCGTCAGGCGGATCCGCGACCTGCTGTCCACGCCGATGAAGCTGACGGCCTTCGGCATTGCCGCCGGCGACCGGGCCAGGTCCCGCTACCCGTGGGAGCGGATCGCCGCCGAGACCGCGGCCGCCTACGAGCGCTGCCTGGCCGCCCCGGCTCCCAGGGTGGCCGGAGCCGCTGCGGCAGCGGCCGCCAGGCGGCCGGCCGTCGCCGCCGAGCAGCGCCGCGCGGCCTAACCCTCCGCTCCGCCCCCTCCCCCGCCTCACGCGGGCAGGCAGATTCATGCTTGCCCGCGTGAGCAGGGGAAATGACTGTCAGGGGGAGGTGAGGGCCATGCCTAATTACTGGCTCGGCATTATGGCCGTCGTCCTCGCGATCACGCTGGCCGTCTGGATCGGGCTCGTCTTCAGGGCCGACAAGAACCAGTCAGGCCAGCCGCGGGAGGCAGCTCAGAAACGGGAAGTCATCGGCGGCATGTTCGCGGCCCGCCAGGGAGGGCGCCAGGTGATGCCCGACCCGGACGAGCCGATCGTCCATGACGACGGGCCAGACCAGGAAGCGGCACCAACCGTTCCCGAGCAGCCAGGCGCCCGGGGACAGACCGGGCCAGAGGCGACCCGGCCAGGCACCCAGCCGCCGGTTCCCGGGCCGCGCACGGAATCAGTCCCCGAGCAGGCTCCGGCCCGGGGGGACCGTCACCTGACCGTCACTGACCGCACTGGGGAAGCCACCCTGAGCAGTCGCTGATGTCCCCGCCATCATGCGATGATGGCGGCGGGGAAGCCAGGTGCTCGCACCGTAGCTGCCGCGCGGCCAGCTGATGGCTGCGGCCGGATCGGGCCGCGTTATGAGGGGATGGCGCAATTGGCCAGGAACATATTCAAGCTGCTTGCCGTCGCGGGCCTGGGCCTCGCCCTGGCCTACGGCTGGCAGGACATCAAGCGCTTCGTCAAGATCAAGCAGATATCGGCATCAGGTGCGCATCCGGAACAGATCCCGGTGCACGGGCGCACGGTCTATCCGAGCAACAGCTTCGATGCCGAGCCGGACGGCACCGGCGATTTCGACTCGGCCAGCCGGGGCGGCCCGATCCTGAGCTAGGCCTACTGCCTCCCGCACCCCGAGGCCGGTCCTTGTCCCGTCGCAGGCCCAGGTAGCGCGGGTGCCTGAGCTGCCCGGCGCTGGTCCACTCGGTGAACCCGACCTGGCGACCAGCCTGGGCTCACCCAGTTCACGCCGGTGCGCGGCAGCCTGCCGCTGCCCGACGTGGGCCGCAGGCCGGAGTCGAAGGGCGGGTCATCGCGCTCGATCTTGCTCAGTGACCGGCCCAGGCTCGCCAGCGTCGCCTCGCTGAAGCCGGTCCCGACCTTGCCCGCGTAGACCAGCCTGCCCGCCGGGTCGTAGTAGCCGAGCAGCAGCGCGCCGAGCTGACTCCGCGAGCCCTGCGGGTCGGTGTAGCCGCCGATCACGAACTCCTGGCTGTTCTCGCACTTGAACTTCAGCCAGTCCCTGGTCCGCCCGGCCACGTACCGCGCGTCGGCGCGCTTGGCGATCAGGCCCTCCCAGCCCTGCCTGCACGCCTGCTCGAAGTACTCCTCACCGTCGCGATCCCGGTGCTCGGTGAACCTGACCGGGTCGGCGAAGGTCAGGGCCTGCCGCAGCAGCTTCTTGCGCTCGCGCAGCGGACGTGGCCTGATATCGCGGCCGCCCGCGGCCAGCAGGTCGAACACGTAGTAGAACACCGGCACCCGCTGGCGCAGCGCCGCACCGGGTCGCGCACGCCGAGCCGCTGCTGCAGCAGGCTGAAGCTCGTCGCCTGGCCGTCGAACGCAACCACCTCGCCGTCGCAGACGAAGTCGGCTGACGACTGCGCGGCTAGCGCGTCCCGCACCTCCGGGTACGTGGCGCTGACGTCGTGCCGGTTGCGGGTCATCAGCCGTACCTGCCCGCCCGACCGGTAGGCCAGGATGCGCTCGCCGTCCAGCTTGCGCTCGTACAGCCAGGCCGGATCGGAGAACCTGTCCCTGGTCAGGGTGGCCAGCTCAGGCTCCAGCCAGCCGGGATCGCTCGGTGCGCGACATGCCTATCCGCTACCCCGTCCGCTCGCGCCGTATCACGATCCGCCCCGGCGCGCCGGGCGCGGGCAGCGCGCCGATCTCCATCGCCTTGGTCACCGCCGCCGTGCGGCCGGCCACGCCGAGCTTCGCGCAGGCCCGCATGAGGTGCGTCTTGACCGTCGCCTCGCTGACGTACAGCGCCCGGCCGATCTGGAGGTTGGTCAGCCCGCGCGACACCAGGGCCAGCACCTCGGTCTCGCGCGCCGTCAGGGCCTCGGGGCGGGGCCCGCGCACCCGGGAGACGAGCCGTCCGGCCACGACGGGCGCCAGCACGGTCTCGCCGCGGGCGGCGCCCCTGATGGCCTGGAGCAGGTCAGCGCGCGGCGTGTCCTTGAGCAGGTAGCCGGACGCGCCAGATTCGACCGCGCGCAGGATGTCGGCGTCGGTGTCGTACGTGGTGAGAACGATGATCCTGACCGCCTCGCGCTCCGCCCTGATCATGCCGATCGCCTCGGCCCCGTCACTGTCCGGCATCCTCAGGTCCATCAGGATGACGTCAGGTGCCAGGGACCGGCCGCGCGATCGCCTCGGCGCCCGAGGCGGCCGCGCCGACGACGTCGATGTCCGGCTCGGCGGCCAGCATCCCGCGCAGCCCTTCCCTGACCACCGGGTGATCGTCGGCCAGCAGGATCCTGATCACGGCACCTCCGCGCTGACCGTCGTGCCGTCACCGGGGGCGCTCCGCACCGTGAGCTCGCCGCCGATCTCGCTGACCCGTGCCCGCATGCCGCGCAGGCCGAACCCGCCGCCGCTGACCCCGGGGTCGAAGCCTGAGCCGTCGTCGGTCACCTCCAGCCGCGCTCCTTCGTCGCGGTAGCTGAGCACGACCCGGACCAGCGTGGCCCCGGCGTGCTGGCGCACGTTGGACAGCGCCTCCTGGCCGACCCGCAGCAGCACCACCTCGGTGCCGGTCCCGAGCGGCCGGGGCGAGCCGCGCACGGCATACTCCGCCCGCATCCCGGCCTCCTCGCCAGCCCGGCCGGCCAGCCGGGCCAGCGCGTCGGGCAGCGACGCCCGGGCGAGCGGGACGGGCACCAGCCCGCCCCGGAACCTCGCCTCGACCGGTTCTCGCGCGCGGTAGGCGGCTGTCGGCTACGGCAGCCAGAGCACCATGCCCGAGGGCATCAGCGCGTCCCACCGGCCTGCCGCCAGATACGGCCGCTGCAAGGGGCCGAACCCTGTGGTGCCGGCTGCGCCTAGGGCAGCCGCCGTCGACCACCAGATGTCAGGAACCTCGCAGCCCTGCCGCTGCGCGAGTCCGGCCAGTGACATATGCCCGTCCGCATGGAAGCGGCCAGACGGCAACGGCGCCTGGGTGCCTACCCTGACCTGCTTCGCCAATTCGATTATCGCCGCTCGCTGCGCCGACCGGATATGTTTCGGCGGCAGGTCCGGGCACGTGTGGCCGCCCCACGCCGCACCGCCCATACTGTGCGTTCCGTAACCTTGGCCGGTGACGCTGTCGGTGACCTGCAGAGCAAAACCCGCGAACGCGCTAAGGCATTCGAAAACCTGCGCAGACGCAGCGACCTGCGCGTCGGTGAGCGGATTATCGGGGTTACCGTCGTCGGCGTGTTCGATGCCATACCATGTCGCGTTAGCGGCCATGGCATGCCAGGCTTCCCAGCCTTTGCCCAGAGGGCCGAACTGATGAACGGTGCCATCCTGGGCAATGCCGAAGTGAGCAGAAACCTGCAGGTTGGGGTTGTTAAAGGTCGCCACGCACGACGGCAGGTTCGCCACCATGGTATGTTCGACAGCGCCGCTCATCTTCCCTGTGACGCCGAGCCGTCCGTTGATGCACGGCCAGGGATCGTTGTAATTAACTATGGCTTTGCCGCGAACCTTGCCTTCACTATCAACAGTGAGCCTTCCAGGCGTTTTCATCTGCTGCTCTCCCATTCTCGGATGTACTTCGCGGCTGCATCCAGTCGCTCCGCGCTGTCACCGCTCTGACCGCACATGAGGTGCAGCGCGCGTTCGGAACTCGCCCGCAGATAGCACAGGCTCCGCACTGGATCATCACCATCTGGTCGTACATAATGCGAGTCAGCCCGTAGAGCGCCTTATGATTTCGTCGCGCATTCCTCTGAGGATGCCGCATGCGATATGCCCGATGATAATTGCTATAACGTTCACGATACTCAGGATCGACCATACGTCTAGCGTGAGCCGCTCTTTGTGCTGCACGCCTCTTATCGGGATCTCGATAAGGCATGACGTAGTTCCTTCCACTGCTACCGTCTTTCGCATCGCGCCAGTGTCAATGCCTGCCGGGAATGCGCAAGATGCCGTTCGGGAGAGGTATTGTTGCAGATAATACCGGCTGGTCCCGACATCCACTGTCCGACTTCACCGTCAACGAATGTGGGAAGTCCGCGCGGCTGCCATGTTCAGCGCGCAAGCGGTGATGCCGCCAAGGTGTACGCCCGGAACAGCGGCTGCGCTATGCCTGAATCGGACAGGTGGCAAGCTCGCCGACCTCATCCGTGGGGATGAGCGGGGGCAAGCCCGCGGTATGACGTATTGAGCGACGCCCGCGGATAGCCTGGTGCCGTGTCCGCACTGTACGCATGGCTGCGCCGCCACCCCCGGCTCGTGGACGGCGTCCTCGCCGCGGTGCTGGCCTTCGGCGGCCTGGCGACCGGCCTCGTGCTGCGCCAGTGGCTGCTCATCCCGGCCACCCTCGGAGTCACCATCCCGGTGATCTTCCGCCGCGCCCACCCGGCCGGCGCGTTCGTCGCCGCGATCGCTGTCGGAGCCGCCCAGGTGGCAGCTGGCATCAGGCCGACGCCCGCCGACTTCGCCATCCTCATCCTGCTGTACACCCTCGCCGCCTACACGACCAGGCGCCAGTCGGTGCTCGGCCTTGCGGTCTGCCTGCTGGGATCCGCCGCCGAGCTGGGCCGGATCAGGCATTCGGCGACTATCAGCCTGACGAACTGGCTGCTCATGGCCTCGATCCTGTTCGCCGGGCCGTGCCTGATCGCCTGGGTGCTCGGCGACTCGATGCGGTACCGGCGCGCTTACTACGCCAACCTCGAGGAGCGCGCCGCCAGGCTGGAGCGGGACCGGGACGCCCAGGCGCAGATCGCCACCGCCGCCGAGCGGGCCAGGATCGCGCGGGAGCTGCACGACGTCGTTGCCCACAACGTCAGCGTGATGGTGGTCCAGGCCGACGGAGCCGCCTACGCGCTCGGAACCGATCCCGGCCGGGCCCGCGAGGCGCTGGCCGCGATCTCGGCCACGGGACGGCAGGCACTCGCCGAGATGCGGGTCCTGCTCGGAGTACTGCGCACCAACGACGACCTCGGCGAGGCGGGTCCCGCTGCGGCTGGCCCGGGAGCCGTTGCCGCAACCTCCGCCGTCAGCCGGACGGCCGGGCGGGCGGCACTGGCGCCGGTACCCGGCCTCGGCCAGCTCGATGATCTGCTCGATCAGACCAGGGCCGCGGGGCTGCACGTTTCCTGCACCGTCGAGGGCGAGCCGCTGCCGCTGCCCGACGGAACGGCGCTGGCCGCGTACCGGATCATCCAGGAGTCACTGACAAATACCCGCAAGCACGGCGGTCCCTGGGCCCGGGCCTGCGTGCTGCTGCGCTACAGCACCGACGCGCTGGAGCTCGCCGTGACCGACAACGGGCTGGGCGGCGCGGCCGCCAGCGATGACGCCGGCCACGGGCTGACCGGGATGCGGGAGCGGGCCGCCATGTACGGCGGAACCGTCCAGGCCGGCCCCAGGATGAACGGCGGCTTCCAGGTCACCGCGCGGCTGCCGATCGCGCCCGCGCGGGCGGGCGCCGCGTGAGCATCAGGATCGTCCTGGTCGACGACCAGGAACTCGTGCGTACGGGGTTCCGGATGGTCCTCGATGCCCAGCCGGACATGGCCGTCGTCGGCGAGGCCGGGGACGGGCTGGCGGCCGTGGACCTGCTCCGCGCCACGACAGCCGATGTCGTCGTGATGGACGTGCGGATGCCCAGGCTCGACGGAATCGAGGCGACCCGGCGGATCTGCCAGGCCGGTGACCGGCCGCGAGTGCTCATGCTCACGACGTTCGACCTGGATGAGTACGCATTCGCCGCGCTCAAGGCCGGAGCCAGCGGCTTCCTGCTGAAGGACGTGCCGCCGGAAGAACTGCTGTTCGGGATCAGGTCCGTCCACTCAGGGGACGCCGTCGTCGCGCCGTCGACGACGCGCCGGCTCATCGACAGGTTCGCTCCGATGTTCCCCACCGATGCCGCCAGCGAGCCCCCCGACCTAGCCGGCCTCACCAGCAGGGAGCGCGAGGTCCTGATCCTGATCGCCCAGGGCCTGAGCAATACGGAGATCGCCGAGCGCCTGTTCGTCTCCGAGGCCACCGTCAAGACTCATGTCGGGCGCGTCCTGGCCAAGCTCGGCCTGCGGGACCGGGTCCAGGCGGTCGTGTTCGCCTACGAGACCGGACTGGTCAAGGCGCGCGGCTCAGCCCGCTAACCCGCTCACGCCCCAGGCTTACGCCCCGGGCCTGCTCACGCCCCGGGCCCGCTCACGCCCAGGCCCGGCCCACGCCCGGGCCCGCTGCGCCGGACGCCGCTCCTCCCCCCGGCCCCGCTTGACATATCTCCCGTTGCAAACTATACTTTGCTTAGAACATAGGAGGAGGATCACAATGACCGACACCCGCGCCGTGGGGCAGGAACTGCAGGACCAGGTTCTCGCCGCTGCCCGCAAGGGACATCGGAGGGTGACTAACACAGTTAAGAATGTGACGGCCACCGCCCAGATTATCCGGCCGCAGCTCCCCAGCATGCCCACCACCAAGCCCATCAAGCTGCCGAACGCCGAGCATCTTGCCCAGCTGACCGACAAGCAGGTCGCCCAGCTGCGCGAGAAGGCCCCGGCCCTGATCGGCAAGATCCCGAACGCCGGGCACTTCGTCGGCCTGACCGAGAAGCAGCTCACCCAGCTCTGGGACAAGCAGCTCAGCCAGCTGACCAAGCTCAGGGAGAAGCAGCTCAGCCAGCTGACTAAGCTCAGGGAGAAGGCCCCGGGCCTGATCAAGCTGCCGAACGCCGAGCATCTTGCCCAGCTGACCGACAAGCAGGTCGCCCAGCTGCGCGAGAAGGTCCCGGCCCTGATCGGCAAGATTCCGAACGCCGAGCACTTCGTCAGTCTCACCGAGAAGCAAATCACCGAATGGCGTGAGCTGACCGAGAAGCAGATCGCCGAGCTGCGCGGAGTCACCGAGAAGCAGATGAGCCAGCTCCGCGAGAAGGCGCCTGAGTTCATGGCCAGGTTCCCCAGCGGCGACCAGCTGATGACCGGCGCTCATGATGTCGCCGGTCAGGTCCGCTCGGCCCGCCGCCAGGTCGTTGACCAGGTACGCACCGTCGCGACCCCGCTAGCTCAGCAGGCAGCCGCCGCGTTCGGCCAGGCGACGGCATCGACCTCGAAGGCCTCGCCGGCCGCGGTGACGCACAATGGCACCGCTGACGCGGCCGAGGTTAAGCCGGCCAGCGAGAACGGCAAGGCCGCCAGCGCGACCCCCGCGCACCACGCCAAGCCAGCCAGCAAGGCAGGGCCAGCCGAGAAGGCAGTGTCGGCCGAGAAGGCAGGGCCGGCCGACAACGCAGCGCCGTCGGCCAGGAAGACCCGGCCAGCGTCGCGGCGCACCGCTTCAGCGCCCAAGAAGGCCAAGCCGGCCACCAAGTAAGATCGGCTGACGACCGGGGCGCGGCAGATGGCACGACCATCGGCCGCGCCCCGTCGGCCGTGGCGGCGCCGTGGCGGCGCCGCGGCGGAAGGAGCGACATGAACGAACCATGGGATACCCAGATGGAGGCGCTCGGCGACTTCATCCGCAGGCAGCGCAAGCTCGCCAACCTGTCCTTGCGGCAGCTAGCCGAGAAGACCCGGCTCTCTAACCCGTACCTGAGCCAGGTCGAGCGCGGGCTGCATCAGCCGTCGATGCGCGTCATCAAGCTGATCTCCGAGGCGCTCAACGTCTCGGCGGAGACACTGCTCACTCACGCCGGCCTGCTGCATCACGGTGACGAAGAGACGCCCGGAGCGGCCGCCGGCATCACGACCGTCGAGTACGCCATCCAGGCCGACAGCCGACTGTCCGACCAGCAGAAAGCCGCGCTGATCACGGTGTACAGGAGCATGCTGGCCGCCGGCTGAGGCGCCAGCAAGGGAAGCAGGAGTCATAATCCTTGAGATTATGAAATTCACGAATACAACGCACTTTTCGGTGCGAACATCACAGAACGACCCCGGCATCGGCCGGTGAGCATTACGATACATGAGCGTGACTGATCAGAACCCGGAGTCAGCGCCGAAGCCTGCCCTGCCGCAGCGCAGGCCGGCCGCCGGTGACGGCGACAACGCGGCCAGTCCGGGGCTGCCGCAGCGCAGGCCGGCCGCCGGTAACGGCGAGGACGCGGCCAGTCCGGGGCTGCCGCAGCGCTTTCCAGGGGCACCAGAGCAGAACGGCGGCCCGGGCCTTCCGCGCCGCGCGTCAGGTGGCAGGCCCAGCCGCGTCGGCCGCCACCGGAGCCTGCACCGGATCAGCGTGGCGTCTGACGCACCCGCGCTGGTGCTTGCCGTTCCTGGCTGGGCAGACGCCGCCGCTGACCTCGCCGGCCGGATCGCCGAGGCAGCGATCGATTCCTGTCCTGGCGTCGACATCCGGGTCGGCTTCCTGAGCGGCAGCACCGACACGCTGGCCGGGGCGCTGGCCGCCGATGCCGAATCGCGCTCGCAACACGGACCGCAGGCGGTCGTCGTGCCATTGCTCGCGGGCCCGCATCCGGTGCATGACGCGGCGATCGCGGCGGCGATCAGCGCGGCGAAGGCGCCCGTGATGCTCGCGACCGCTCTCGGCCCTCACCCGCTGCTGGCCGGTGCGCTGCACGACCGGCTGCACGAAGTGGGCCTGGCCAGGGCCAGCCGGGCCCGGGGTCTCAACATCGCGGCGGGCGCGACCGGCATCATCGTCGTGGCCGACCGGGGACCGCAGGCCGTGGCCGACGTGGGAGTCACGACGGTGCTGCTGGCCGCGCGGCTGGCGATTCCCGCCGCGCCGGCCTCGCTCGGTGACCCGGCCAGCATCGAGGCGGCGGTGCAGCGGCTCCGCGACACCGGAGCCGCCCACCTGACCCTCTCGCCGTGCGTCGTCGGGCCGGAGACCGATCCGGCCGAGTTCATCGCGCTGAGCGGCGCCCTTGACGCGCCGTGCGCGCCTCCGCTCGGCGCGCATCCGGCGATCGCCCAGCTCGTCGCCGTCCGCTACGGTGAGGCCCTCGCGAGGATCGCCGTCGCAAGCCATTGACAGCCGGCCCTCGTTTGCGCTGAGGTTCGGTATATGTGCCGCCCGGCCGCTCTGGTCGTGCCTGAGCAATTCCTCCCGGGACCCGGCAATCCGCTTTCTGCTACATCGACACAAAAGGTGGGCGCTATGAGCGAGTGGAACGCCATGACCTACGAAGGAAAGGACACCATCCTTCGCGTCGTGCGTGACCAGGCGAACCAGATGTTCTCCCTGGCCGACCAGCCTGATGCGTGGCAGGGCCCGACCGCCTGCGAGAACTGGGAGGTCAGGGACGTCATCGGCCATCTCGTAGACACCATGGAGGGGTACTTCAAGGCCTTCGAGGTAGCGCGGTCCGGTGCCACGCCGGAGAATGCGTACGGCCTGCTCGGCATGCACGAGCGAGCGGGTGACTCGGCGCAGGCGTTCCGTAGTCTCTCTCAGGCGGAGATGATGCGCCGAGTTCGCGCCGACCTGGACCAGATGATGGGCATTCTCGAGCCACTCAGCGCCGACGAGTGGTCGTCGATGATTGTCCCGCATTTCTACATGGGCCCGGTTCCTGCCTTCATCTATGCCGCCGGGCAGCTTATGGACTACGGGGTCCACACCTGGGACATCCGCGAGGGACAAGGCAAGGCGCACGCGCTCTCCGGCGACGCGGCCGACCTGCTCGTCCCGTTCATGTTCATCATCTGGCAGTCCACCATCAGGCCAGACGCGGACCGGACCCCGTTCACGATCGGCATCAACGTCACCACCGGCCACAACGCGGGGACGACGAGGGTCTCCATCAGCGAGAACGGGATGAGCTACGAGTCCGGCAGCGTGGATGACCTGCCCGCGGTGATCGAGTTCGACGCCGGCAGCATGGTGCTGACCGCGTTCGGCCGGATCCGCGGCGGCACGGTCCGCGGCGACCAGGCCCTCGCCGACCGCTTCCTGAACCTCTTCCACTGGATCTAGCCGAGCGCGACCATGATCACGGAAGCCTCTCCACCGGAACTGCCGAGAGCCTTCCGTGATCATGGCCCGGCGCGGGGCGGGGCGAGGCGGCCGGGCGGAGCGATGGCTAGCTGGCCGCGGTGTCGTACTCGCCCGGCTGGTGCCCGGCGGGCAGCCGGTGCTTGGCGATCCGTGCGGTCGGCGTCCGCGGCAGCTCGTCGATCACCTGCCAGAACCTGGGCACCTTGAAGGCCGACAGCCGCTCGGCGGCATAGCGGTGCAGGTCTCGCAGGTCGATCTCGGTGCCAGGGACCGCGACGACGAACGCCTTGATCTCCTCCTCGGTCAGATCGGAGGCGACGCCGACCACCGCTGACTCGAGGACGGCCGGGTGCGTGTCGAGCACCTCCTCGACCTCGAGCGGAGACAGATTCTCGCCCCGGCGGCGCAGCACTTCCTTGCGCCTGCCGACGAAGGTGAAGGTCCCGTCGTCGTTGACGGTCGCCAGGTCGCCGGTGTGCAGCCACCCGTCCGGGGTCATGACGGCCGCCGTCTCCTGCGGCATGCCCCAGTACCCGGGCGTGATCACCGGGTTGCGCAGCAGGATCTCGCCCGTCTCCCCCGGCCCGAGCGCGGCCCCGCTCTCGCCGTCCGCGGCCGTCACGACCTTGGCCTCGTTAATGGTTCCGAGGTAAGGATGCTGCCGCACGGCGCCGAGCGTCCCGAACGGCCGCTGCCCGTGCGGCCAGATCAGCCCGTACGGCGACTCGGACATCGCGTAGCCGACCACGATCCGGATGCCGAACCGGCGCTCGATCTGCTCGTGCCGGTCCCGTTCCGGGGCCGGCCCGGCATAGCACAGCCGCAGCGGATTGTCGGCGTCATCCGGCCGCTCCGGCTGCCGCATCAAGATCTCGAGCATCGCCCCGATCGCGTTGAACTCGGTCGCCCCGTGGCGGCGCGCGGTGTCCAGGAACCCGCTGGCGGAGAACCTCGGCACGAGCACGAGCCCGGCGCCGCACACGAGCGACCCGAGCACCGAGTAGATGGGCGCGTTGATGTGAAAGAGCGGCAGCGACGTCATCAGCCGGTCGCCGGCCGTCAGCTCCATCCAGTACGGGAACCCCTCGGCCGCCATCGCGTACGCCCGGTGGGTCTGCATGACCAGTTTCGACCGGCCGGTCGTGCCGGAGGTCGGGATCAGCACCGCGAGGTCATCGGGACGGACCTGAGCAGGCGGCAGGTCAGCGAGCGGCCGGCCAGCCCGGCCCGCGCCAAGTCGGCTGACATTGAAAACGGCCCGGGCCGGCTCGTCTCCTGCGGCAGCCTGCTCGAGGACCTGGTACAGGCCGGGGTCGGTGAGCACCGCGCGCGGCCGCACCTGGCGCAGCAGGCCGCCAAGCTCGGCGGGCGCGCTCGCCGGGTTGACCGGCACGGTCACGGCGCCGAGGGCCGTCAGCGCCAGCCAGCTGAGCAGGTACTCGGGCGTGGTCCTGGCCGTGAGCACGACCAGGTCGCCGTGGCCGATCCCGGCCTCGGCGAGCTCGGCCGCCACGCCCGCGACCCGCCCGGCGGTCTCGGCGAAGGTCAGCTGCAGGTCGTCGGTGCGCAGCCAGATCCCGCCGGGGTCCCGCTCGGCCGCCCGCTCGAGCAGCCCGGGAATCGTCCCCGCGTAGTCAGCCACCGTGCGGCCGAACGCGCCCGTCATGCCAGCGACAATACGGGGCCGCACCGCCAGGCACAGCGATGGCCCATCGCCGTTGCTGTATATCAACGGCGATGGGCCGTCGCTGTTGTCAGGCCCGGGGCGCTAGGGGGATGGGATTCCGGTTGAGGGGGCGGGGGGCTGGGGACTTGAGTCGGCGGTGATGGCGCCGGTCGGTGAGTCGTCGGTGACGAACACGCCCGTGTTGGGCACCAGCGCGCCGTTCTTGATGGTGCCGATGTAGGCGCCAGTGATCCCGTTGTGGTCACTGGACGAGTACGCGAACGGGGCCACCGCGACCGCCTGCGGCAGGCCCCTGTTGATCGCGGCGATCAGGTCCGCCCTGGTCGGGTTCTTGCCGGCCTTGAACATGGACTGGACGAACGTGTAGCCGACCGACATCCCGTAGAGGACGTTCCCGTCGAAGGCCGGGATGGTCTTCGACAGGTACTGCTGGTAGATGCTCTGGAACAGGGTGATCCAGCTGTTGGAGGTCTGGCCAAGCGACGGCAGGTAGCTGTCGGTGATGATGCCCTGGGTCAGCGAGTTGCCGAAGCCCGCGGTCTTGTTCTTGGCGAACGAGGCAAGCAGGCCGGCCAGGGTGATCGGGTCGGACCCGACGTCGCTGACCACGAGCTGCGGCGCGAACTTGAGGCCGAGCATGTTGAGCTTCAGCAGCGCGGTGAAGGCCGGGACCGTGAACGAGACGACGACCTGAGCGCCGGCCGCCTTGAGCGCGGCGACCTGGGGGCCGATCTTGATGTTCGTCGGGTCATAGCTCTGCTTGGACACGATCTGCGACTTCGGGATCTCGTAGCTGAGCCCCTTGACGCCGTCCTGGCCGAACTCGTCGTTCTGGTAGAAGAAGCCGATCTTCTTGCCCTGGAAGTGCTGCTCGATGTACTTGCCGAGGATCTTGCCCTCGCGTACGTAGTCGAGTTGGTAGCCGAAGGTGTCGGGCAGCGTCGACGGGGCGTTCCAGCACTCGCAGCCGGAGGCGACGAAGACGTCGGGAACGTGCTCGCTGTTGATGAACTGGGCCACGGCCAGGTGAGTGGGGGTGCCGAGCCCGTTGAAGATCGCGAACACCTTGTCCTGGAGGATCAGCTGATGCACGACGGTCGACGTGATCGTCGGGTTGTACTGGTCGTTCAGGTACTTGTAGACGATCTTGCGACCGAAAATTCCGCCGTGCGCGTTCACGTAGCTGAAGTACGCGTTGGCGGCCGGCGCGATCTCGCTGTAGCCGGGGGCGGCGATCCCGGTCAGCGGCTGGTGGCTGCCGATCGTGATCGTCGTCGGCGTGATGCCGACGTCGGAGGCCGTGAGGCCGCCGCCCTTGCTGCCGCCGCCCGAACTGCCTCCCGAGCTGCTGCACGCGGCGGCCAGCAGACTCAGCGCGGCGAGGCCGGCGAGGGCGCCGAGCCGCACCTGGTGCGATCTGATCATGTCGATCCTTTCTCCTCCTGGTGGTAATCGGCCGGCCGACGCCGGCGCAGATTGAAGAACCGAACCAGCGCGCCCTGGATCCCGCCTGGGAACCCGACCATGACCGCGATCAGGACGACGCCGTAGGCCAGGATCGGCACGCTCGAGCTGGTCGTCTGGGTCATGCCGTGGCTGGTGGCGAAGTTGGCCAGGAACGTGGGCACGATGACGAGGAGCGCGCTGCCCCAGATCGCGCCGGCCAGGCTGCCGAGGCCGCCGAGCACGGCAGCGGTCAGCAGCTGGATCGACACGCCGAGGGCGAACAGGCTGGTCGAGACCGTCCCGATCCAGACGGCGAGCAGCACGCCGCCCGCTCCGGCGCAGGCCGCGCTGACCACGAAGGCGACGATCTGGAGCCTGGCGACATTCAGCCCGGCCAGCGAGGCGGCCACCTCGTCGTCCCGCAGGGCCCGCCAGTTCCGGCCCACCCTGCTCCTGGTCAGGTTGGCCAGCAGGACCAGGGCCAGCAGCGCGACCGCGCAGTTGAACCAGGCCTGCCAGCGGGACAGCGAGAAATTGATCCCCAGGAAGCCGGGCACGCTGACGTAGAAGCCCAGGCCCTGGTCGCCGCCGAGAACGCTCTGGAACTGGGTGGACAGCGCGGGCAGCGCGACGGCGAGCATCAGCGTCGCCCCGGCCAGGTAAGGGCCGCGCAGCCGCGCCGCCGCCACGCCGAAGATTGCCCCGGCGAGCGCTGCCGCCGCGGTCGCGGCGAGCAGGATCGCCGCCAGCGGCCATTGCAGGTGCACGAAGAGCAGGGCGGCTGCGTAGCCGCCCACGGCCATGAACGCGCCGTTCCCGATCGAGATCTGGCCGCTCAGCCCGATCAGCACGGTCAGCCCGGCCACGGCGACGACGAAGGCCGCGATCTCGGCCAGCTCGTAGTCACGGTAGTCGCCGATCATGGTCGTAGCGATCGCCAGCACGACCGCGGCCAGCACCGCGATTCCCAGGTGCCTGGCCAGGGTGGGCACGCGGAAACGGCCTGACTGCGACGGCGCGGCGGCGGGGGGCGCGGCCGCCGGGGGCGCTTGCTTGGTGAAGAGCGGAACGGCCCGCGACGGCTGATCGGGCGAGGAGGTCTGGCCCGGCTCGGGAGGTGTCGTGGTCATCTGGCTACACCCGCCTGGCCGGGGCCGAGGAGAACAGGCCGTTCGGCCGCAGCATCAGGACCAGCAGCAGCGCGGCCAGCCCGAACAGGTTGACGACCTGGCTGTTCAGGTAGCCGCCCGCGTAGCTCAGCACGACGCCGAGGATCAGGCCGCCGGCCACCGCGCCGGCCGGGCTCTCCAGGCCGCCGATCACCGCGGCGGTGAAGCCGAGCACGAAGATCACGTCCATGCTGTTCGGGCTGAGGAACGTCGACGGGGTGACCAGCATCCCCGCCAGCGCGCCGAGCAGCCCGGCCAGCGCCCAGCCCAGCGTCAGCATCCGCCCGACCCGGACGCCGAGCAGCCTCGCCACCGCCGGGCTGAAGGCGGTGGCCCGCAGCCGCAGGCCAACCGAGGTGTACCGGAACACGGCCGCGAACACGCCGGCGGCAGCGAGCACGGCCACGGCCGTGAACACGTCGTTCCAGGTGATCCCCAGCGCCACGGATCCGATGCTCAGCCCGTTGATCGAGTAAGCGGGCGGGAACGACCTGTTGTTGGAGCTGAACAGCAGGCCGGCCAGCCCCTCGATGCCGATCAGCAGCCCGATCGAGACGATGACCGCGTTCAGCGGCGGCTTGCCGGTCACCTGCCTGATCACGACCCGCTCGACCACCGCTCCGATGACCAGGCCGCTGGCCAGCGCCACCGCGAAGCCGAGCCAGTAATCGCCCGTCGCGTTGATGACCAGCAGCGCCATGTAAGACGTGAACATGGCCATCGCGCCCTGCGCGTAGTTCAGCACCCTGGTACCGCGCCAGATCAGCACGAGCGAGAGCCCGATAGCCGCGTAGATCATGCCGGCGCTGATCCCTTCAAGGGTGAAGTTGAGGAACTCGACCATCCCCTGCCTTCCTAAAATCCCAGGTAGTGACGCCGGAGGGCGTCGTCGGCGGCCAGCGCGGCGGCCGGCGCACGGGCCACCACGGCACCGAGATTGAGCACGATCCCGGTGTCGGCGATCGCCAGGGCGCTGCGGGCGTTCTGCTCGACCAGCACGATCGTCAGGCCCGCCTCGTCGCGCAGGCCCTTGATCAGCTCGAGCACGTTGCTGACGACCTTCGGGGCCAGCCCGAGCGACGGCTCGTCGAGCAGCAGGACGCGGGGCGCCGTCGCGAGCGCCCTGGCGATGACCAGCATCTGCCGCTCGCCGCCGGACAGAGTCCCGGCGGCCCGGTTCCTGCGGTCAGCGAGGATGGCGAACCGCTGGTAGATCTCCGCCAGGGCGGCCTTGCGGTCGGCACGCGGCCGCAGCAGCAGGCCGAGCTGCAGGTTCTCGGCCACCGTCAGCTCGGTGATGACGCCCTGGCCCTCGGGAACGTGCGCGATCCCCGCCCTGGCCACTTCTTCTGGCCGGCGGCCGGCCACGTCCGCCCCGGACAGCCGGATCCGGCCGCGGCGCGGCCTGACTGAACCGTCGATCGCGCGCAGCAGGGTGGTCTTCCCGGCGCCGTTGGCGCCCAGGACCGCGGTGATCGTCCCGGCCGCAGCGGTGACCGACACCCCCCGCAGCACCTGCACGGCTCCGTATCCGGCGACGAGGTCCTCGATCACCAGCGTGGCTGAGTCAGCCGCCGGCTCAGCCATAGGCTCACTCATGGAGCACGCCCAGGTACGCCTCGGTGACCAGCGGGTCGGCCTGAACCTGGGCCGGGCTGCCGCGCGCGATCAGCACGCCGAAGTCGAGCACGAAGATGTGCTCGCAGACCGACATCATCAGGTCCATCCGGTGCTCGATCACCAGGACGTCCGCGTCCCGGGCGATCGAGGTGATCAGCTCGCCGAGCTCGGGAAGCTCGTCCTCCGGGAGCCCGCTGGCGGGCTCGTCGAGCAGCAGCAGCGTGGGCTGGCCGGCCAGGGCACGGGCCAGCGCGACTCTCTTGCGCGATCCGTGGGCCAGCGTCTCCGGCATCCGGTCAGCCAGGTTGGCGGCGCCCACCCGGTCAAGCGCCTCGAGGGCGATGGTCCGGAGCCTGGTCTCGTCGGCATCCGACCTCGGCAGCCCCGCCAGTGCCGACCAGAATCCCGCCTTGGCCCGCGGTGTCGCGCCGACCATCACGTTCTCGGCGACCGAAAGGCCGCGGAACAGCCCGACGGACTGCAGTGTCCGCGCGATGCCGAGTCCCGCCAGCCGGTCCGGCCTGACCCTGGTCAGGTCGTTTCCCCGGAACAGGATCTGGCCCGTTTCCGGCCGGACGAACCCGCAGATCGCATTGAGCAGCGTGGTCTTGCCCGCGCCATTCGGGCCGATGATTCCGGTCACGGCGTGCCGCGCCGCCGCCAGCGACACGTCGTCCAGCGCGGTCAGGCTTCCGAACCTGACCGTCAGACCGCTGATTTCCAGGGAGTCACGATCCACCCGCGACCTGTCCTCGCACTAGCAGTGCTAAAACTTCAACGCCACGATTCACCGCCGTCCGCGCTGCTGCAAGATCAGCGCCCCATTGTGGCTGAACCGTAATAAACGGCCAGCGGTCTCAACTTTTGCCGTTGTAGATGACTATTCCCGCCCGACCAGCCACCACGCTGGTTTGCTTCAAAGCCTGCCGCTCGATAACGATGGGATGATGAGTCAGCCCGACGACGCGCCCTGGACCAGCGGCGTCACCAAGATCGCGGTGCTCACCGGCGCCGGAATCTCCACTGACTCCGGCATCCCCGACTTCCGCGGCCCGCAGGGCCTGTGGACCCGCAACCCGGGCGCCGAGCGGCTCTCCACCTACCAGGCCTACCTGAGCGACCCGGCGCTCCGGCGCCGGTCCTGGCTGGCCCGGCTCGCGCACCCGGCCTGGTCGGCGGTGCCCAACGCGGCCCACACCGCGCTGGCCAGGCTGGCGGCCGCGGTCGACACCTGGGTGATCACGCAGAACATCGACGGCCTGCACCAGCGGGCGGGGACTGCCGCTGATCGCGTGCTCGAGCTGCACGGGACGATGTTCTGGACCGTATGCGTGGGCTGCGGCGACCGGGCCGAGATGGCGACCGCGCTCGACCGGGTCAGGGCGGGCGAAGCCGATCCGCCCTGCGAGCGATGCGGCGGCGTGCTGAAGTCGGCGACCGTGATGTTCGGCCAGCCGCTCGACCGCGCCGTCCTGGCCCGGGCCGTCCGGGCCGCGGCCGACTGCGACCTGATGATCGCGGTCGGAAGCACGCTGACCGTCGAGCCGGCCGCGTCACTGTGCGGTGTGGCCGCCGACAGAGGCGCGCGCCTGGTCGTGGTCAACCGGGACCCGACTCCGTACGACGATCTGGCCACCGAGGTGATCAGGGAGCCGATCGGCGTGGCCCTCCCCCGGATCGCTGATGACCTGCTGACCTCCGCGCCAGGAGGCCGGGCACGCTGACCGGCGCGGTGATGACCGCGCGATGTCGCACCGCCGCACGACCCGGCGACCCGCCGGTCAGCCGGACTCAGCCGTGGTGGCCGCCGCCGCCGTCGAAGCTGCCGCCGCCCATGTGGCCGCCGCCTAGGTGGCCGCCGCCGTGCTGACCGCCGCCAGCGCCGCCGTGATGACCGCCGTGATGACCCTGGCCAGGAGCGGGCGGCACCCGCTGCCCGGTGTGCGGATCGACGACCCACGGGGCGTCCGCGTTGTTCCTGGTCGCTCGCCGCCGTGCCAGCAGGTTGACCGCCGTGAACAGCGCGGTCACCCCCACCAGGATGAGGACTCCGACTGCAGCGCCCATGGCCGCCTCCTTGTCACCGCGCGCTCAGCATATGTCGGCCGGCGTTCGCAGGCCATCGGCCGATTCGCGCGGCATCCCCGATCAGATACGTTGCGGTGGTGCAAGCGGACAGCCCGGACGTCTTCGTCATCGGGGCCGGCGTCTGCGGCCTCAGCACGGCGGTGGTCCTGCTCGAGGCCGGGCTGAGCGTGACCGTGTATGCCGCGGACCCGCCGCAGCGCACGACGTCGGCAGTGGCCGGAGCGCTCTGGGGCGCGCACCTCGTCGGTGATGACCAGCGAGTGAGCCACTGGGCGCGGGTGACGCTGCGCCGGTTCCGCGACCTGTGCGCGGGCGCGGCGGCGGGCGTCCGCGACCTCCGCGGCCTGGTCGCCTCGGCCGGAGCCGCCGCGCCGGACCCGCCGTCCTTCGCGCGCGATGCGGGCGGCCTGATCCGCTGCGATCCCGCTGACCTGCCGGCTGGCTACACGTCCGGCTGGCGGTACGCCGCGCCCGTCGTCGCGATGCCCGCCTACCTGGACTACCTAATGGACCTCGTGCTCGGCGAGGGCGGCCAGCTTCACCTCGGCCGGCCGCTGCGCGACCTCGCCGAGGCGCAGGACCGCTCCGCCGCGCCGGTCATCGTGAACTGCACCGGGATCGGAGCGCGCGAACTGGTCCCCGACCCGGCGGTCACGGCGGTACGAGGGCAGGTCGTGATCGCGGCCAACCCGGGGCTGACCGAGTTCTTCGTCGGCGAGGGAGCCGATCCTGACCAGGTCAGCTACATCTTCCCGCACGGCGCGACCGTCGTCCTGGGCGGCACGCACGAGCGCGGAGTGGCGAGCCTGCGGCCCGACCCGGCCACCGCCGCGCGGATCCTGGCCAGCTGCGCCGCCGTGGAGCCGCGGCTGGCCGGCGCGCCCGTACTCGCGCACCGGGTCGGCCTGCGGCCGGTCCGGCCGCAGGTCCGGCTGGAAGCGCAGACCCTGCCGGGCGGGCGTCGGCTGGTGCATAACTACGGGCACGGCGGGGCCGGGGTCACGCTGTCGTGGGGCTGCGCACGCGGCGTCCTGGCGGAAGTCACCGGCCAGGGCGCCGGCTGACTTCGTCGCCGATAGTAACCGCGCAGTTATTTTCCGCCTATTGAAGGAAGCCCTGGCCGTCGAGGACGATAAAGGCGCTCGAGGGCGGCGTGCCGGTGCAGGAGGAGATCGGGCACGGCGAGACCTGCGCGTCGCTGACGGACAAGGACCCGTTCAACGCGCCGGGCTTCTTCGTCGACAATCCCGTTAGGTAACCTTCTGCGGCCCGGCTCGGGCCGCTATTCCGGCTCGGCGCGGGGCGCTACTAAGGTGTGGGCAATGAAGATCGGATTCGGCTTGCCGGTGTCGGGGGCGTGGGCTACCCCGCGGAACATCTCTCAGTTCGCGGTCCGCGCCGAGCAGGCCGGCTACGCCTCGCTGTGGACGTTCCAGCGGCTGATCATTCCCGAGGGCGCGGTCATGGACCCCGTCTATCACAGCGTGCTCGACCCGGTGGCGGCCCTGGCCTACGCCGCCGCGGTGACCACCAGCATGAGGCTCGGCGTCGCCGTCATCAACGCCCCTTACGTCTCCCCCGGCTATCTCGCCAAGCAGGCCGCCAGTATCGACGTGCTGTCCTCCGGCCGGCTCGACCTCGGACTCGGCCTTGGCTGGATGCCCGAGGAGTTTGCCATGACCGGCGCGTCGATGGACCGCCGCGGGGCCAGGACCGCCGAGTACGTCCGGGTGCTCCGCGCGATCTGGGGCGACCAGCCGGTCGAGTTCAGCGGCGAGTTCTACGCCGTGCCGCGCGGAACCGTGCTGCCGCGGCCGGTCCAGCCGGGCGGCCCGCCGATCCTGCTCGGCGGCACCGCGCCCGTGGCGCTGCGCCGGGTCGGCCGGATCGCCGACGGCTGGGTGACGTCGAGCCGCGCCGACCTGTCGAAGATCGGCGAGAGCATCGCGATCGTGCGCGAGGCGGCCGCCGCCGCGGGCCGCGATCCCGCCGCGCTGCGGATCATCTGCCGCGGCGTGGTCCGGGCCGGCGAGCCGGCCAGCGATGCCAGCGGGCGCCGGCTGCTCCTGTCCGGCAGCCACGACCAGATCCGCGAGGACGTCGGCGGGCTCGCCGGCCAGGGCGTGACGGAGGTCTTCTACGACCTCAACTGGGACCCGCGGATCGGCTCGCCCGACGCCGATCCGGCCACGGCCGCGAGCCGGGCCAGCGGCCTGCTCGACGGGCTGGCGCCCGGCCGGTAGCGACCCGATGCTTGACCCGCCTGCCTGGCGTTGTTAGATTCCGCCCGTATCAAGGGCTCTGTGGCGAGGGCTAACTAGTAGTACCCATGAGTCGCTCCTTTTCGCAAACAAGCCTCGACCGAGAGGAAATCGCGTGCAATCTCGCTGGTCCTTCAAGAGACGTTCGAGCTGGGCGCTGGTGGCGGCGCCCGTTCTCGCGCTGGCAAGCATGTCGGTTGCCGCAGCAGCGCCAGCTACCGCGCGCGTCGCCACCGGGGCGCCGCGTGCCGTCGCTCCGCACAAAATCAGCGAGGTCGACTGCAACGGCTGGAGCCTGAAGTACAAGCCGGTCGTGGCCGCGCATCGGGAGACCTGCGTCGACCCGCGCGGCCCGAAGAAGCTCAAGGGAAAGTGGGCGGCGCCGGCGAGCACGTACAACAGCCGCGGCCGCTTCGTGGACAACGGCCATTACGTTGGCCACGATGAGCCGAGCGTGAAGTTCATTTCTTCCGCTGGTGGCTCCGGCAACACGATGACCTATTACATGAAGATGCCGAAAGACCCGACCAAGCCGCCGACCAATAACGGCAAGGTCGTCAAGTACGCGGAGCTGAGCGTCGCGCCGTGGTTCGGCCTGCCGATCTGCGATCCGAAGTCCTACCCGCAGAATCCCTGCACGCCGGACAGCGACACGAATACCGGCTCGGGCCTGCCCACCGACGCGGGCTCGGCCTTCATGGAGCTTCAGTTCTACCCGCCGGGCTTCGCCCCCTGGCTGGACAGCGCCAGCTGCAACGCCACGAAGTGGTGCACCGCGATCAACATCGACAGCCTCGAGTCGGAGTTCAACTTCGTGAACCTGAACCCGAACTGCGAGGAGCCGGTTAACTTCGCCTACCTGACGACCAACGGGAAGCCGGGCGGCCCGCCAGCACCGCAGACCGCGAACGTTCACACGTTCCAGCCCGGCAAGCACACGCTGTTCATGAACTCCGGTGACGTGATCAAGGTCGCGATCAGCGATCCGCCAGCCGGATTCACCACGGTCGTCAGCGACCTCACGACCGGGCAGACCGGCCGGATGACCGCCAGCGCCGGCAACGGCTTCATGAACACCAACTACAAGACGTGCGCGGGCACGCCGTTCACCTTCCACGCCGAGTACAACACCGCGTCCCAGCAGAACCAGGTGCCGTGGGCCGCGCTTGAAGGCGGCGTGCTGATGCAGCAGGAGATCGGGCACTCCGAGGTCTGCGCCTCGCTGGCCAACAAGGACCCGATCAACGAGCCGGGCCTGATCGTGGACAAGAACACCCACGACACCTGCGTCGGCGGCAACGAGGGCCGCTCGCATCACCGACCTGCCAAGGGTGAGGGCAGCTGCAACCCGCGCACCGGGGTCTGCAAAGGTGCCACGACCGAAGGCACGACCGGCCCGATCGCCTGCCCGAGCAACAACTTCGCCAGCGGCCAGCTGTGCGAGTACGCGGACGGCATCTGCCTGCCGCAGGGCACCAGGACGGTGATCGTCGGCGGCAAGGCCATCAGGGAGACCTCGCCGGTCAACCTGTGCGGCGACAACCGGTTCCAGAACGGCGACCTCGACTTCGACGGCATGTCGTACCAGCCGCATACGTGGCCGAACGGATCGCCGAACGTGCCCACGTCGTTCAGGTACGCCGGGCCGTTCGACAAGACTGGCCAGACCTATCCGAAGATCCAGTTCGAGACCGACGCCCCGGGATCGGCGTTCCTGTGCAACATCTTCAACGGGAACCTGTGCGTGACCCCGCCGGTCGGCGCGAAGTTCTATCCGTTCTGGACGCTTACCAATAAGAAGGGCCAGAACGTCGGCAACGGGTTGTTCCCGACCGGCGCCTGCGTGTGGAACTTCGGAAATGTCATCTCCGGTGTCACCACCCGCAACCTCGGCAAGGCCGCTCAGTACGGCACGCCGAACGTGGCCCGGTTCGGCGGCACGGTCACGTCGGCCGTGAAGGCGAATCCGGAGATCTCCGGCGGCTGCCCGGCTCTGAGCCAGCCCAAGAGCTAGCCGAAAAGCCGGTCTGACCGGCTCGCCATGGCCCCCGTCGCTCAGCGGCGGGGGCCATTGCCGTCCGGGTGCTCGTGCTGTGTCCTGACCGCCGGCGCGCTATTATCGGCGGCATGAACTCCGATCCCATTTCCGCCCCGCTCGTGCCCGCCAGGCCCACGCTTGACGGCCTCGAGGACAAGTGGTCGCGTGCGTGGGAAATGGGGCGGGTAGTACAAGTTTGACCGAAGCAAGAGCCGCAGCGAGGTCTACTCGATCGACACCCCGCCGCTGACGGCAAGCGGCTCGCTGCACCTGGGCCACGCGTTCTCCTACACCCACACCGATACCGTCGCGCGCTTTCAGCGCATGCGCGGCCGGGAAGTCTTCTACCCGATCGGCTGGGACGACAATGGCCTGGCCACCGAACGGCGGGTGCAGAACTACTACGGCGTCAGCTGTGACCCGTCGTTGCCCTACCAGCCCGACCTGACGCTGCCGGGCGCGGACCAGCCCGCGGGCGGCAGCCCAGCCAGGGTCCCGGTGTCCCGGCGGAACTTCATCGAGCTGTGCCGGGAGCTGACCGAGCGCGACGAGCGCGCGTACGAGGAGGCGTGGCGGCGGCTCGGGCTGTCGGTGGACTGGTCGACCAGCTACCGCACGATCGATGACGCTCCCGCGGCCGTCTCCCAGCGCGCTTTCCTGCTCGCCCTGGCCAGCGGTGACGCTTACCAGGCGCAGGCGCCGGTGCTGTGGGACGTGACCTTCGGCACCGCGGTGGCCCAGGCCGAGATCGAGGACCGCGAGCGCCCAGGCAGCTACTGGCGGCTCGCCTTCGGCGTGGCCGGTCCGGGGTCGGCAAGCACCGAGGTCGTCGTCGCGACGACCAGGCCGGAGCTGCTGCCGGCCTGCGTGGCGCTGGTCGCGCATCCGCAGGACGAGCGGTACCGCGACCTGATCGGAACCACGGCCACGACCCCGCTGTTCGGGGTCAGCGTGCCCGTCCTCGCGCATCACCTGGCCGACCCGGCCAAGGGCACCGGCATCGCCATGGTCTGCACGTTCGGTGACACGACCGACGTGACCTGGTGGCGGGATCTCGGCCTGGAGACCAGGCCGGTGCTCGGCCCGGACGGCCGGCTGCTGCCCGAGCCACCCGAGGCGATCAGGTCGCCCGCCGGGCGAGCCGCCTACGCGGAACTGGCCGGGCTGACGGCGCGCGCGGCCAGGAAGCGGGCCGCCGAGCTGCTCGATTCCGCCGGCGCGCTGCGCGGCGCGGCCGAGCCGGTGCGCCACCCGGTGAAGTTCTACGAGAAGGGAGACGCGCCGCTCGAGATCATCAGCGCCCGGCAGTGGTACGTGACCAACGGCAGCGGCGATCCCGCGCTCCGCCAGAAGCTGCTCGACCGGGGCCGCGAGCTGACCTGGCATCCGCCGCACATGCGGGTCCGGTACGAGAACTGGGTCAACGGCCTGACCGGGGACTGGCTGATCAGCCGCCAGCGGTATTTCGGCGTCCCGATCCCGGTCTGGTACCCGCTCGGCCCGGACGGGACGCCCGACTACGGCTCCCCGATCACGCCCGCGGACGACGCGCTGCCGGTCGATCCGCTGGCCGACATTCCCCCCGGGTACAGCGCCGGCCAGCGGGACGTGCCCGGCGGGTTCACCGGCGACCGGGACGTGATGGACACCTGGGCGACGTCGTCGCTGACCCCGCAGATCGCCGGCGGCTGGTCGGCGGACGATGCCCTGTTCTGCCGGGTGTACCCGATGGACCTGCGGCCGCAGGCGCACGAGATCATCCGGACCTGGCTGTTCTACACCGTGCTCAGGTCGCAGGTGCTTGAAGACGTTTTGCCGTGGCAGCACGCCGCCATCTCCGGCTGGATCCTCGATCCGGACCGCAAGAAGATGTCGAAGTCGGTCGGCAACGTGGTGACCCCGGCCGACCTGCTGCACGAGTACGGCACCGACGCGATCAGGTACTGGGCCGCTAGCGCGCGCCTCGGCGTCGACACGGCGTTCGACGTCGCGCAGCTGAAGATCGGGCGGCGGCTCAGCGTCAAGATCCTCAACGCGACCAGGTTCGTGCTCGGGTTCACGTCGCCGACCGCCGGCCCGCAGGCCGGGCCCGGCCGCGCGGACGGACCGGTGACCGAGCCGCTCGACCTGGCCATGCTGGACCGACTGGCCGAGGTGATCCGCCGGTGCACAGCCGCGTTCGAGGACTACGACCAGGCCAGTGCACTCGAGTTCGCCGAGCAGTTCTTCTGGCAATTCTGCGATGACTACCTGGAACTCGTGAAGCCCCGCGCGTATGCGGCCGAGCACGACCAGGCCGCCGGCGGATCGGCGGTGACGGCGCTGCGATGCGCGCTGTCGGTGCTGCTGCGGCTGTTCGCGCCGCTGCTGCCGTTCGTGACCGAGGAGGCGTGGTCGTGGTGGCAGGAAGGATCGATCCACCGCGCCCCGTGGCCGTCAGAAGCAGAACTGGAGACGGTGCGCGGGACAAGCCCGGCGGCCGCCGCATCATCCAGATCCGGCGCCATCGCCCGGGACGGGAAACGGGCTGACGGCGCCGGACTGGACGCTGCGGCGGCTGCCATCGGGGCGATCCGGAAAGCCAAGTCGGAGGCGAGACTGCCGCAGCGGAGCGGGGTCGCGCGGGTGATGGTCAGGGGGCGGCCGGAGGAGTTGGACGTGCTGGCTTCGGTGATCGGGGACGTGGCGGCGGCCGGGCACGTGGGGGAGATCGAGATGGTTCCGGCTGAAAGCGAGATCACGTACGAGGTGAGCTTGTGACCTAGGCGCCCCCGCGGCGGGCGCGACGGCCGAAGGTATTCTCGGCGGTATGGGAAACGCGCAGCTTTCCGAGGACGAATGGCGCCAGCGGCTGACGCCGGAGGAGTATCACGTCCTCCGCCAGGCGGGCACCGAAGCTCCCTTCACCGGTGAGTACACCGACACCAAGGCCCGCGGCGTCTACCGTTGCCGGGCCTGCGGTGCCGAGTTGTTCGCCTCGGACGCCAAGTTCGAGTCGCACTGCGGCTGGCCTAGCTTCTACCAGCCGAAGGAGGGCGACGCGGTGGTGCTGATCGAGGACCGCTCGCTCGGCCGGGTCAGGACCGAGGTCCGGTGCGCGAACTGCAACTCGCATCTCGGGCATGTCTTCGAGGGCGAGGGCTACGACGTGCCGACCGACCAGCGGTGGTGCATCAACTCGGTCTCGCTGACGCTCGAGCCAGCCGGGAATGCCTGATCCGGCCGCGGCCAGCCTCCGGCTGATCCGCGCCGCCGATCTGTCCGCCGCGACCGCGCAGACAGCGGGCATGATCCGCGCGGCGGCGATCTCGGGTGACCTGGTCGGCGCGCAGTCGCTCTGGATGGGCCGCACGATCCTGCCGGCCGGAGTGTCGTCGGGTAATCATCACCACGGCGAGTCGGAGACCGGCATCTACGTGGTCAGCGGCCATCCGGTCTTCGTCTGCCGGGACGCCACGTCTGGTCAGCTGGTCCGGCTGGAGACCGAGCCGGGTGACTACGTCTGGGTGCCGCCGCATGTGCACCACCGGGAGGAGAACCCCTCGCCGGACAGGGACGCCGTCGTGGTGATCGCCCGCTCCACCCAGGAAGCCATCGTCGTCAACGTCGACGCTCTCTGAGGGATGAATCCAGGGATTGATCCCTGTCCCGGGGATGAATCCAGGGATTGATCCCCGCCGCGGGCGGGCTGAGAGGCCGGGTGGCGCCGGTCAGGGGATGCGTATCAGGGCATCGGGACTTAGATCGGACAGGCTGGCGTGGCCGGCCAGCCGCATGGTCAGCTCGAAGTCGTTGCGCAGTGCTCGCAGCACATGCCGCACCCCGTCCTCGCCGGCCAGGCCGAGGGCGTACGCATAGGGCCGCGCGATCAGCACCGCGCGGGCGCCGAGCGCCAGCGCCTTGACGACGTCGGACCCGCCGCGTATGCCGCTGTCGAACAGCACGGTGAGCCGCGAGCCAACCGCCGCCGCGATCGGCGGCAGGGCGTCGAGCGCGGCGATGCCGCCGTCCACCTGGCGGCCGCCGTGGTTGGAGACCACGATGCCGTCCATCCCCGCGTCCGCCGCCCGCTGGGCGTCCTGGACCGACTGGATTCCCTTCAGCACGATCGGCCCGTCCCAGTTATCGCGCAGAAACGGCAGGTCATCCCAGGTCAGCGAGGGGTCACCGAAGGTCTGCACCCAGCGCAGGATGGCGGCGTCCTGGTGCTCGGCGGCCGGGCCCGGCAGTCCGGCGCAGAACGCCGGATCGCTGAAGTAGTTCTGGTTGCCGATCCCGCGCAGGAACGGCAGGAACGCCTTGTCCAGATCCCGCGGCCGGTAGCCGAGCAGCCGGGTGTCGAGAGTCAGCACGAGCACGGTAAAGCCGCCGGCCTTGGCCCGGCTCAGGAAGCTCGCCGCGACGTCCCGGTCCTTGGGCCAGTAGAGCTGGAACCAGCGCTGGCCGTCACCGTTGGCCTCGGCGACCTCCTCGATCGTGCAGGAAGCCGCCGTCGACATGACCATCGGCACGCCTGCGGCAGCGGCCGCCCGCGCCACCGCGACCTCGCCGTCCGGATGCGCAAGCTTCAGCACGCCCACCGGGCCGAGCAGGATCGGCGCGGCCAGTTCCGTGCCAAGCACCGTGCTGGCATAGGACGGAGCACTGACGTCGGTCAGCATCCGCGGGACGATCCGCCACCGGCGGAAGGCGGCCGCGTTGTCCCTGACGGTGTCCTCACGGCCGGCGCCGCCGCAGATGTAGTCGAACGACTCGGGAGCCATCCGCTCCCTGGCCAGGTCCTCGAGCGCGGGCAGGCTGGCGGGCAGGATGGGCCTGCCGCCGCCGAGCCCGCTGAGGTAGATCTCATCCTGGTACGACTCGAGCGGCTGGTCCATGCGGTACCTATCGGTCGAAGAGGTCAGTTCAGTCGAAGAGGTCGGGATCGGTGGCGACGATATGGTCCCACAGCGGCCTGAACTGGAACTGCCCCGCGATCGGTAGGCCTAGCTGGCCCCGGGTGATCAGCGCGGTCTCGCGGTCGATCAGCCGCGGCGTGCCCGCCGCCATCGCGAGCAGCTGGGCCTGGCAGGAACGCTCCATCGTGACAAACCACCAGGCCGCCTCGGCCACCGACTCGCCGACGGTCAGCAAGCCGTGGTTGGCCAGGATGACGGCCTTGGAGCTGCCGAGCGCTGCCCCGATCCGCCTGCCTTCCTCCACGTCGTTGACGATTCCCCGGTAGTCGTCGTACAGGCCGTGGTCCTCGAAGAACGCGCACGCGTCCTGCGTCAGCGGATCGAGCCGGATGCCGAGGCTGGAGAACGCCTTGCCGTGCAGCGAGTGCGCGTGCGCGGCGGCGACCACGTCGGGCCGGGCCAGGTGGACCTGGGAGTGGATGCAGAACGCGGCCCGGTTGACCGGCTGGCTCCCGACCACGACGGTGCCCTCGTGGTCGACGCAGATCAGGTCGGAAACCTTGATCTGGCTGAAGTTCATCCCGAACGGGTTGACCCAGAACCGGTCGGCGTGCTCGGGGTCGCGCGCCGTGATGTGCCCGGCGACTCCCTCGGAGAAGCCGAACCGGCCGAAGATCCGGAACGCGGCCGCCAGTTCCTGCTTGCGGTGCAGCCGCTCCTGCTCGATCGTGTCCCCGGCCACCGCTGCGTCAGTTCCGCCGGCGGCTGACTGCTCCGTCACCGTCATCTGGATCTCCTTCCTGTCCCTGGTCATCTACAGTCGCACCCATTGTCACGCTTCGCCACACCGACCCCCGCCGGCCCCTCGGCGGCCCCCTTGGCGGCCCCTGGCGGCGAGCGTTTCCGCCGGCCGGCCGGAAGTTGTCTGACCCTCGTTCTAGGCTCAGGACATGACCGATGATCTGAGCCCGGCGCAGCATGCCCAGGCGATCGATGACGCACGGCAGCGCCTGATCAGTTTCGTGCAGCGCTGCACGGATGGCGACTGGCGCTCGGCGCCGGTCGACGGCGACCCGCGGCCGGTCGGCGTGATCACCGATCACGTCGCCGACGCGTACGAGTACCTGGCGCGCTATATCGGCGACCTGGTGACAGGCCAGCACATCGACGTCAGCGCCGCCATCATCGACGAGCTGAACGCCGAGCATGCCAGCGACGCGGGCGCGGTGACGCCTGCCCACGTCACCGGTCACCTGCGGTCAAGCGGAGACGAGCTGATCGCGCTGATCGCCGGGCTCGAGCCGGGCCAGCTCGATCTGGGCGACGGGCGGGTGCGCAGGTTCGCGATCATCGCGGCGCGGCATGCCGACAATCACCGGGCCGAGATCGAGGCGGCCCTGGCCGCATCGGTCTAGCCGGCCGGGCGCGCGCGGCTCGCGGGGCTCGCGGAGATCGCGGCAGGATTGCGGGATGCCACAGGCCAACGAGATGGTCGCGGCGCTGCTGCAGGAGTACGCGGATCTGCTCCAGATCGCCGGCGGCGACCAGTTCCGGGCGCGGAACTACGAGAAGGCGGCCAAGTCCGTCGCCGGCTACAGCGGCGACGTGGCGCTGCTCGACGCGGCGACGCTGCGGCAGATCCCCGGCGTCGGCACCTCGATCGCGACGAAGATCATCCAGTTCCAGCAGACCGGCACGATCGCGGCGCTGGAGGAGCTGCGCGCCACCGTGCCCGACGGGGTGCGGGAGATGACCAGGATTCCCGCGCTCGGACCCAGGCGGGCCCTCCAGCTGTACCGCGAGCTCGGGATCAGCTCGGTCGCCGAGCTGTCCGCCGCTATCGACGAGGGACGGCTGCGCGACCTGCGCGGCTTCGGGCCGAAGAGCGAGGACAAGCTGAAGCGCGGGATCGAGCTGGCCCGCAGCCTGCACGAGCGGGTTCCGCTGAACGTGGCCTCCGATGTCGCCGAGCGGATCGTCGCCGCCATCAGCGCGGTCCCCGGCTGCGAACGGTGCGAGCACGCCGGGTCGCTGCGACGCTTCCGCGAGACAATCGGCGACGTCGACATCCTCGCCGCGGCCAGTGACTCCGGCCCGCTGATGCAGGCCATCATCGGGCTGCCTGGCGTGACCGAGGTGATCGCGCACGGCGACACCAAGACATCGGTCCGGATCAGCACCGGACACCCGGCGCAGGGCGGCAGCATCCAGGTCGACCTGCGCGTGGTGCCGCTCGAGTGCTGGGGCGCCGCGCTCCAGTACTTCACCGGATCGCAGGCGCACAACGTCGCGATCCGCGAGATCGCCGTGCGGCAGAAGCTGAAGCTGTCCGAGTACGGCCTGTTCGAGGCCGAGACCGGCGACCTCATCGTGAGCGGGACCGAGGAGGAGGTCTACCGGCGGCTCGGCCTGGCATGGGTGCCGCCGCCGCTGCGCGAGAACACCGGCGAGGTCCAGGCCGCGCTCCGCGGCGAACTCCCGGTCCTCGTACGGGCCGGCGACGTCCGCGGCGACCTGCATACCCACACCAACCTGACCGACGGCGTCGGCTCGCTCGATGAGATGGTCGCCGTGGCCAGGGCTCGCGGATACGAGTACTTCGCGGTCACCGACCATGCGCCGAACCTGTTCATGCAGCGGATGACGCTAGAGAAGATGCTTGTGCAACGAGATCAGCTCCGCGAACTCGACGCCAGGCTGGCCGGCGACGGCGACCCGGTCATGACCCTGCTGCACGGCACGGAGCTGAACATCGGCGCGGACGGCACCGTCGACTGGCCGGAGGAGATCCTGGCCGGCTTCGATGTCTGCGTCGCGTCGGTGCACTCGCACTTCGACCAGCCCCGGACCGAGATGACCCGCCGGTTCCGGCGTGCCTGCGAGAACCCCGAGGTGAACATCATCGGCCATCCCTCCGCCCGGCGGATCGGCAAGCGGCCACCGGTCGACGTGGACTTCGCCGAGCTGTTCCGCGCCTGCGCGGCGACCGGCACGGCCCTGGAGATCAACGCCAGCCCCGGCCGGCTTGACCTGTCGTCGGACCACATCAGGGCGGCCAGGGACGCGGGCGTGAAGTTTTCCATCGACACCGACGCGCACGCCACCGGCCACCTGGACTTCCTGCGCTACGGGGTCGGGACGGCCCAGCGCGGCTGGCTGAGCGCCGACGACGTGATCAACACCTGGCCGCTTGACCGGCTGCGCACGTTCCTCCGCAAGGGCGGCTAGCCGGACGGGCCGGTCACGCCAGGCTGGCGGCGAGCTCGCTGATCGACTTGCGCCTGCCGGTGTAGAACGGGATCTCGATCCTGGTGTGCCGCCGCGCCGTCGCGCCGCGCAGGTGGCGCATCAGGTCCACGATCCGGTACAGCTCGTCGGCCTCGAACGCCAGCATCCACTCGTAGTCGCCGAGCGCGAACGCCGAGACGGTGTTCGCCCGCACGTCCGGGTACTCCCGCGCCATCTGCCCGTGCTCGGCCAGCATCGCCCGCCGCTCACCGTCGTCGAGCAGGTACCACTCGAAGGACCGGACGAACGGGTAGACGCAGACGTAGTTCTTCGGGTCCTCCCCGGCCAGGAAGGCCGGGATATGGCTCTTGTTGAACTCGGCTGGCCGGTGCAGGGCCACGGCCGACCAGACCGGCTCGCAGGCGCGGCCGAGCCTGGTCCGCCTGAACCTGGCGTACATCTCCTGCAGGTCATCAGCGGTCGGCGCGATCCACCAGAACATCAGGTCAGCATCAGCGCGCATCCCCTGCAGGTCGTAGCAGCCCCTGGTCAGAACGTCCTTGCCGGCCGCCTGCTCGAACAGGTCAGCGACCTCGGCGGCCAGCGGCTCGCGGCCGGCCAGGTCGATCGCGGCCCGGTCGGTGACCTTGAACACCGACCACATGGTGTAGCGGATGAGCTGGTTCAGGTCCCGCGCCTTCGGCTTGCCCCCGGGATCCGTGGCCTCTTCGTGCTGTGCAGTCATAGGCCTATTCTCGCGGACGCTCAGGGTGCCGGGTGCGGCGCCCGGGTTTCCAGGCAGGCAAGGACCTGATCGGCGGCCAGCCGCGCCGAGGCGATGCAGGCCGGGATGCCGATGCCGTCAAATGCCGCGCCGCAGACCGCCAGGCCGGGCTGGGCGGCCACGCCGGCCCGGATCCGGCTGACCCGGTCCAGGTGGCCGACGGCGTACTGCGGGAGCCCGCCGCCCCAGCGGGTCACCCGGCTGTCCACCGGGCGGCCCGTCACTCCGGTCGCGGCGGCGAGGTCGGCCGCGGCCAGGGCGGCCAGTTCGGCGTCGTCACGCTGCAGGACCGCTTCCTCGCCGATCCGGCCCACCGACAGGCGGATGACGTGCAGCCCGTCGGCCAGGTGCGGCCATTTCACGGTGCTGAACGTCACCGCCTTCACCGGCCGGCCGTCGACGGCCGGGACCAGGTAGCCGCTGCCCGTGAGCGGCGCGGGAAAGGCCGCCGCCGGATAGGCGAGCGTGATGATCGCCATGCTCGCATACTCGATCTCGGCCAGTGCCGCGGCGGCGGCCGCGGCACCCGGCACCGGCTGCATCAGCCGGCTGGCCGGCCGGGCCGGCAGCGCGAGTATCACGGCGTCCGCGTCGATCCACTCGGGTTCGGGGGCCGGGCCGAAGATCAGCCGCCAGCCGTCCGCCGTCCGCGTCAGCTCCCTGACCGCTGCCTTCGTCCGCACCACTGCGCCGCCAGCCACGGCCAGCACCTCGGGCAGCGCGCCCAGGCCGTCGGCCAGGGTGGTGAACACGGCCGGCGTGCTGGCCGGGCCGCCTGGGCCGCCGGGGCCCCCTCCCGTGCTGGCCTGGCCGCCCGCGCTGGCCTGGTTCACGGCCGGCCCGAGCAGCGACCCGGCGGCCTCGGCCAGCGAGCGGTGCCCGCTGGCCGCCCGGGCGAGGGCGGGCAGCGTCGCCTCGAACGACAGCTGGTCCGCCCGGCCGGCGTAGACACCGCCGAGCAGCGGCTCCACCAGTCGGTCGACAACCTCGGCGCCGAACCTGGCGCCGACGTACTCGCCCACGGACACGTCGCCGTCCCGGACCGTGGCGGGCAGCGCCGCGTCCTCGCGGGCCCGGTCAAGGCCGGCGCGGGATACGATTCCGGACCGCTCGAGCTCGCCGAGGTCCGCCGGCACGCCCATGAACTGGCGCCTGGGCAATGACCGGAACTGGCCTCTGGTCCAGATGCTGGCCGACGTCGTGCCCGGGTAGGCCAGCCGCCGGCCAGCCCGACGGCACGGATCAGGTCGACGCCCTCCGGCCGGCGGGCCAGCAGCGCCTCGGCCCCGGCGTCGACCGCGATCCCGGCCACCTCGGAGACGGACAGCTTGCCGCCGACCCGCGGCGAGCCTTCGAGCACGGTCACCGCCAGACCGTGATCGCGCAGGAAGAATGCGGCGGCCAGCCCGGCGATCCCGCCGCCCACGATGGCGACCCGGCTGGGCCGGTCTGAGGAACTCACCCGTCCACCCTGGCAGACCCGCGCCGCCGCCCGGACCTCAGGCCGGCACCGTCGGCCACGCGGTCGGCCTGGCGGCCGGCCGTCAGGCCGGGTCCATCCCGTACCGGCTCATCAGCGCCTGTTCCTGCTCCCGTTCCGGCGGCTGGCCGCCCGACCAGAGCCGGTGCAGTTCCTCGAAATAGGCATCCATCGCCGGGGCGTGCAGGACGAGCAGCCTGGCAGGCTCGGGCGAGGAGTTGCCGAAGGTGTGCGCCGCGCCGCGCGGCACCAGCAGGAAGTCACCGGGCCGCCCGGCGGCCTGGTCGCCGTCGACCCGGAACGTGATCGCGCCGTCCAGCACGAAGAACGCCTCCGAGCAGTTGGTGTGCCGGTGCGCGGGCGGCGGCCGGCCGCCCGGCGGCAGCGTGCGTTCCATCAGCGAGAAGTCGCCGCCGGTCTGCGCGGCGACGGCCTTGAACGCCATCACGCTGCCGCGCGCGGTCAGCTGGTGGCCTTGGCCGGGCGGAACTATCGCGGTCACGGATCCTCCTGCTCGCTGACCTTACCGATCGGCAGCGGCTCAGGGCGCCGTGAACCGGGCCGCCTGCTCGCCGCGCAGCAGGCCGGCGGACAGCTTCCGGCCGCAGATGACCAGCGCGAGGTCTTGCGCCGTCCCGGCCAGGATCTGCCCCGAACCGAACGACCAGTCCAGGTCGTCGGCCCGGAGCTCGATCCCGCCCAGGTCGGTGCCGAAGTGCTTGAGCGCGGCCGGCCCGGTGATGGACTCCAGCACGAGCCGCAGCCGCTCGTCCGGGACGCGGCGGCCGACGCGCAGCGGCACGGCGGCGTCGAGGCCGTGGATCACATCGTGGGTCAGCGCGCCGACCAGGCCGCCACCGGGCGGGGTCCACGGGTTGTCCGCGTTGTCCCGCAGCGCTGACACCAGCTCCGCGGCCGGAGCCGCGGCGTCTCGCCGGGCACAGCGGTCGGCCATCGCGTTGAACCGGCCGCCTGACCGGGCCAGCTCGGCCAGGAACCGCGCGGTGGAGTACCGCAGCGGCATGGTCAGATGCGCGACGAGCTCGCGGACGCGCCAGCCGGCGCACAGGGTAGGGCTGTCCCAGGACGGATCCGGCAGCGAGCTGAGCATCTCGGCGAGCTCCCGGCGCTCGGCGCCGATGTGGCGGGCTAGCTGACGGTCGGTCGCGGGTGCGGTGATCATCACGGTGCCTCCTAGGCGCGGGTCTTCCTGATCTGATGCCGGACGGTTGGCTGCCGGACCGGGTATCACGAGAGCGTCGCGAGGTATGCGGCGAAGCGGTCAAGTGAGGTCGCGAACCCGGCCTGGGCCTCGGGCGTCCGGTACGGCGCGGGCACATTCGCCTGGTGGATGCGGACCTCGGTGCGCGAGTCGCCGAGATCACGGAACGTCGAGGTCGTCGTCAGCCCGCTGTCCGGCTCGGTCCACACCAGCCGGTCCGGCTCGGCGATCTCCACGAAGACGGCGCGGGTCGGGTACTGGCTGCCGTCAGCGTCGTTCACCATGACGGTCTCGAACCGGCCGCCCGGCCGCGGGTCGACCTTGATGGTCTCGACCGGCGTGCTCACGCCGTCCGGACCCCAGAAATGCGTCAGGTGCTCGGGCTCGACCATGCAGCGGAAGACGAGCTCCCTCGGAGCGTCGAACACCCTGGTGTAGACGAGCTCGTCGGCTGCCGACGTGGAATCACTCATGACCGGTCTCTCCGTTTCACTGGGGTCGAATTCACTGGGCCGAATTCACTGGGCCGGTTCGTCCTGGGCTGGCTTCGCCCGCAGGTCACGCAGGTGCTCGTCGAGCTTGTCGAACCGGTCGGTCCAGATCCGCCGGCTCTCCTCGATCCAGCCCGCCGCCGAGTCGAGCGCGGCCCGCTCGAGGTGGCAGGGCCGGAACTGGGCGTGCCTGGTTCGTGAGATGAGTCCGCAGCGCTCGAGCACCTTGAGGTGCTTGGAGATCCCGGGAAGGGTCATGGCGAACGGAGCGGCCAGCTCGTTGACGGTGGCGTCGCCCTGCGCCAGGCGCGCCACGATCGCACGCCGCGTCGGGTCGGCCAGCGCCGCAAAGGTGGAATCGAGCTGCTCCTGCACCACGGTCATGCCGTCCTCCTCGGATGCCCTGGCATGTATTTCACCACCTGGTTAGTTAGCTGTCAAGTTAACTATGGTCCGGTGCCGGCCCCGGCCGCCCGGATGCCTTAGCGTCTATCCACCGCGCGGCCTCCGCGCGCCCGATGCCCGAGAGCGAGGAACCGTGGCCCAGCCGATCGCCGGCGACGATCAGGACGTCCTGCTGCGAGCCGACGCGGTCGACCTGGTCCGCGGCGGGCGCCTGCTGCTCGACCAGGTCACGCTGACCGTGCGGGCCGGCGAGGTCTGGGCGGTGCTCGGCCCGAACGGAGCCGGCAAGAGCACGCTGCTGCGCCTGCTCGCGACCTACGCGCACCCGACCCGCGGGCAGGTCGACATACTCGGGCACCGGCTCGGCCGGGTAGACGTGTTCACGCTGCGGCCGCTGGTCGGCCTGGTGACTTCGCATCATCCGGTCCCCCGCGGCCGCACCGTGCGCGAGGTCGTGCTGACCGGCGCGACGGGCACGATCGACCTGATGGCGCGCTGGGCGCCCGCAGCGGCCGACCAGGCCAGGGCCGACGCGGCGATCGAGGTGATGGGCCTCGGCGCCCTGGCCGCAGCGCGCTGGCCGGTCCTGTCCCAGGGCGAGCGCGGCCGCACGCTGATCGCTCGGGCCCTGGTCGGGCAGCCGCGCGTGCTGCTGCTCGACGAGCCAGCGGCCGGCCTCGACCTGGCCGGACGCGAGCAGCTGCTGGTCAGCCTCGATGACCTGCGCGAGCGCCAGCCGGGGCTGGCGACCGTCGTGGTCACCCATCACCTGGAGGAACTGCCGGCCAGCACGTCGCATGCGCTGCTGCTCAGCGCGGGCGCGACGGTCGCGACCGGTCCGGTCGGCGACATCCTCACCAGTGACCTGGTCAGCGCGTGCTTCGGCTACCCGGTGACGGTCGCCGGCCAGGCGGGCCGGTGGACCTGCACCGCGGCCGCGAGCCCGGGGTTCAGGGCGAGGAAGCCGGTCCGGGAGCGGGATGCACCGGCAGCAGCACCGGGCGCCTCGGTTGCTGGCGGAAATTGAAATCGGCGAGCAGGTTCCCGAGGATGCCGACGTTCTCGCGGACGTCAGGACGCGGGTCGGCACGGCCGTCGGTGCGCGGGTTCAGCCGGGCGCCGTGGAGGAAGTCGTCCTCGATGAACTTGTTGTAGGCGTCGAAGGACAGCACCTGATGGTCGATGAAGCCCTTCCTGGCGTACGGGCTGATGACCAGCGCCGGGACCCGCAGGCCGTATCCGCTCCGGTCAACGCGCGGCGGCACGACGTGGTCGTAGAAGCCTCCCCAGTCGTCCCAGGCCAGGAAGATGGCCGTCGACTTCCAGTCGGGGCCGCGCATGATCGTGTTGATCAGGTTGGTGACGTAGGCCTGGCCGGTGGCCAGGTTGGCCGGCGGGTGGTCGCTGTTGGCCTGCGTAGGCGTGATCCACGACACCGCCGGCAGCGTGCCGTGCCTGGCCGCCCGGTAGAAAGCCCGCAGGTTCCGCACGTCGTGCCGCTGATGATCGGCCCTGACGTCGGTGAACGCCGGCAGCGGGCTCCAGATCGACGGAGTGCTGGCCCCCTGCGCCACGGGGGCGCACCCGGCAGCGGTCTCGTCGGGATTGTCATCGCAGTCGGGCTGGACGCCCTTCTGCACGTAGTACGCCCAGGACACGTGGTGCGCGTGCAGCAGGTAGGTGAGGTCTGTCCACGAGTAGATGCCCAGCTTCTGGCCCTCGCCGCCGCCCCCGCCGGCCCCGTGGTTGAGCAGCCGCTGGCGCTGGGCGGGCGTCAGGATGGCCAGGCAGGTGCCGATCGCCCGGCGCTGGCGGTCGGTAATCCCAGCCGGCCGGCGCAGGTGGCTCGGATTGACACCGTGCGCTCGCACGCAGGCCCAGAAGGCGGCGGAAAGGCGATGGCCCTGGCCGGAATGGCGGTTATGGCCTGAAGCAGGGCGGCGCCCGCCAGTGCCGCGGCGGGCGGGACTGCGGTGCGGCGGTCCTGACTGGCCGCCGATGAAGCTGGTGCAGCTGAACGGATTCGCGTTCCTGCACTCCGCGGCCCATCCGCTGACCAGGTACAGGTGAGCCGGAAGGCTCCACGACTGGACCGGCTCGAACATGTGGTCGTTCAGTGCGAAGTCGCTGGCATAGGTCCAGTAGTTCGGGATCTCGCGGGCGTCGTGGTAGCCCATGACGTCCGGCGGCCCCGACGGCAGGCACACGGGGGGCGTCGGGTAGGTCGCGCTGCAGCCTCGGTTGCCGGCCAGCTCGGCCGACCGGACGAAGCCGTTCATCTTGCCGCCGTCGATATCGGTGCGCGCGTCACCCGGACTGTGCCCGCCGCCGCCGTTCACCAGGCTGGGATCGTGAAAGGGCCGGTCGCACCCCCCGGCACGGGGGTCCGGCACGCAGACGGTAAACCGCCCGTTCCTGGCCGGAATCCCGTCCGCCCCGGGGTACGTGCCGAAGAAGGAGTCGAACGACCGGTTCTCCTGCATGATGATGACCACGTGACGGATCTTGTGGATTCCGGCGTCACGCGGCGGCAGCTGATGGGAAGGCGAGGAGCAACCGCCCAGACCCGGCACGGCGACGAGGGCAGCGAGCACCACGAAGACCCCGGCCTGCCAGACGGATGGCCGGCGACGCCGGAGGATGCCAAATATCGCCACAGGGGACAGGTTAGTCACAACCCGCCGCATCCCAGTCGAATTCGGCGCCGATCCGGCGCAGCTCGGCACGGGTCGGATCGTCGCACAGCGCCCCCGCCAGGCCCGCCTCGTAACACCCCAGCGGCGACGCTCCGAGGCGCAGTGCCGTCGCGAACTCGGTGTCCAGGTTACTCCCGAACATGGCCGGGTCGTCGGTGTTGACCGTGCACCGGACGCCGGCGGCGAGGAGCTCAGGGAGCGGATGCTCGGCTAGCGAGCGCACCACGCCGGTACGCACGTTCGACGTCGGGCAGACATCGAGCACGATGCCGCGCTCAGCCAGCTCGCGGAGCAGGCCGGGATCCTCGACCGCCCGGATCCCGTGCCGGATCCGGTCGGCAGCGAGCGTGTCGAGCGCGGCCCTGACCGAGTCCGGGCCGTCGGCCTCCCCGGCGTGCGGAACCGAGCCGAGCCCACCCTCCTTCGCCTGGGCGAAGGCCCGGGCGTAGAGCCCGGGCGGGTAATCACCCTCGGAACCGCCCAGGCCGACCCCGACGATGCCGCGATCGCCATGCGCGATCGAGTGCCTGACGGTCAGCTCGGCCGTCTCCAGCGGATAGCCGCGCACGATGTCGGGGGTCAGCGCGACCCGCACGCCGTGCCGCTCGAACGCTTCCGCGGCGCCGTCGCAGTAGCCGGCGAAGACCTCCTCCCACGCCACGCCGCGGCCGGCCGGCTCAGCCGGGGAGAAGATGCCCTCCAGGTAGACCGCGCCGTGCGCGGCCGCCTCGGCCGCGTAGCCGACGACGACCTGGCGGAAGTCCCGCTCGGTCCGCAGCGCGCCGGTCGTCATGAGCCAGACGTCAAGGAAGTGCGGGAAGTCGCGGAACTCGTAGACGGCGGCCAGCCCGTCGGCCGAATCGGCGGGCAGCGCGACGCCATTGCGCCGGGCGATCTGGAGCAGGGCGGCGGGCCGGACGGTCCCCTCGAGGTGGACGTGCAGCTCGATCTTCGGGTAGGTCATGCTCATCATCCTGGCCAGGCGGCCGGCCAGGCCCGAATCGGGGGCCGGCCACACATCGGTAACTATCTGCCGCCATTGCGGTCGGCACGAAACCGAATGACCGGCTAGTGCGTCCGAGGAGCATGAGTAGCTCGTTCAGCGCCTCCGGCGCCCGCGCAGGTCAGCGAACGCTGCGCACACCCCTCGTCGCCGCTGCCGCGTTCCTCGGCACCGGCCTCCTGCTCGCCGCCTGCTCGGGATCCGGGGCCACCTCGTCCGGCTCGGGCGGCTCCTCCGGCGGGGTCAGCGACCACCGCGCCCTCGGCGTGCCATCCGCCGCAGCGCCGCGGGCGAGGGCGGGCGCTCCAGCCTTCGCGGGCACGCAATCCGGCGGCTCGGCGGCCAGGCTGGCGCTGTCCACGCAGAGCATCATCCGCACGGCGTACCTGACCGACAAGGTGAAGGACGTGACCGCCGCGGCCACGGCCGACACGAACCTGGTTACCGCCGTCGCCGGCTACGTCTCGAACGAGCAGGAGACGGTGCCGCCGGGAGCGCGCGGCGTGCCGCAGATCAGCCTGCAGCTCAAGATCCCGGCCGCGCAGTACTTCCCGGTGCTGACCCAGCTGCGGAACCTGCCGGACGCCAGGGAGATCTCCTTCAGCCAGCACGCGCTGGACGTCACCCAGCAGGTCGCCGATGTCGGCAGCCGGGTCGCGTCGGCGCAGGCGGCGATCAGCCAGCTGCGGGCCCTGCTCAAGCGGGCCGGATCGGTCGGCGCGCTGCTCTCGGTCCAGAACGAGATCAACAGCCAGGAGGCCTCGCTCGAGGCGCTGCTCGCCCAGCAGCGCTCGCTGGCCCATGAGACTAGCTACGCGACCGTCACCGTGACGCTCGTCGGTCACCACGGGAAGATTGTTCAGCATAAGAAGCACCAGAAGAGCTCACCCGGATTCGCCGCCGGCCTGAGGGCCGGCTGGCACGGGCTCGTCCTGGTCGTGGGCTGGGCGCTGACCGCGCTCGGGTCGCTGCTTCCGTTCCTCATCCCGGCCGCGCTGATCGGCGGGATCGCGTTCGAGATCCGGCGCCGGCACGGACGGCGGAAGACGCCGCCCGCCGCCGACCCGCCCGCGGCGGTCACGCCGTAACGGCTAGCTGGCCGGCCCGGCGGGAACGGAATGCACCAGGTCGGTCAGCCGGGCCAGCATGTCAGGGTCGGTGTCAGGCAGCACGCCGTGGCCGAGGTTGAAGATATGACTCTCGGCCATCCGGCCCTTGTCGAGCACGGCCCTGGCCCGCTCCTCGATGACCGGCCATGGCGCCAGCAGCACCGCCGGGTCCAGGTTGCCCTGCAGCGCCTTGCCGGGCGCCACCCGGTGCACGGCGTCGTCGAGCGGCACCCGCCAGTCGACGCCGACGACGTCCGCGCCCGCCTCGCCGAGGAGCCCGAGCAGCTCGCCGGTGCCGACGCCGAAGTGGATGCTGGGCACGCCGGTGGCGGCGAGCGCGGCGAAGATCCGCCTGCTGTACGGCAGCACGCTGCGCCGGTAGTCCTCGGGGCTGACGATGCCGGCCCAGGAGTCGAACAGCTGCACGGCGGAGGCTCCCGCCTGGACCTGGACGGTCAGGAAGGAGATCGTGATGTCGGCCAGCCTGCCGAGCAGCGCGCTCCACAGCTCGGGGTTGCCGTACATCAGCGACCTGGTCCGGTCGAAGGTCTTCGACGGGCCGCCGTCCACCAGGTAGCAGGCGAGCGTGAACGGGCCGCCGGCGAAGCCGATCAGCGGGGTCCCGCCGAGCTCGGCGGTGAGCAGCTCGATGGCCCGGCTGACGAAGGCGACGTCTCCCGGCTCCAGGTCGCGCAGCCTGGCCAGGTCACCGACGTCGCTGACGGCCTTGTCGATGACCGGCCCGACGCCCGGCCGGATGTCGATGTCCAGGCCCACCGCCCGCAGCGGCACCACGATGTCGCTGAACAAGATCGCCGCGTCGACGCCGTACCTGCGCACGGGCTGCAGCGTGATCTCGGTGATCAGCTCGGGATTGGAGCACGCGTCCAGCATCGCTGTCCCCGCCCTCGTCGCCCGGTACTCGGGCAGCGACCGGCCGGCCTGCCGCATGTACCACACGGGCGCGTAGGAGACCGGCTGCCGGCGGCAGGCCCTGATGAATGGTGAGTCGGCGGTCTGCGTGTCCACGCCTGGGATCGTCTCACAGCCCGGTGCACCGGCGTGACGGGCTCCCCCGGCCGGACCCGGCCCGGGTGGCCGCCGCTTTGGCGGCGAAACGCCCAGATGACACGCCGCCGAAGATCCACGGCATGTGGCCAGGTACGTGCCAGCATCGATGAGGGCCAGGCGACGACAGGAGCAGCAGATGATCGATGACTTCCGTGATTGTCCCGGCTGCGGCGCCCAGCGCGAGTTCGTCCAGCTCCATCCCGGGCCGGGCCGCTGCCCGGACAGCTCCGACGGGCGGTGCCCCGAGTGGTGCTGCAGCACGTGCGGTACGGCCCTGCTCGAGGGACCGCAGCCCGGCCACGGCGGCCTGATCGCCGGTTCGCCGCGTCCCGCCGCCGGACAGCTCGACCGCGTGGCGTGAGGATGCCGTGCCGCCGTCTCGCGCGCTGAGACCCGCCGAGGTGCCCGCTGACCGGCACCCGGGGGCCGACCCGGCGTTCCGTGCGGCGGTGGCCGAGCTCGAGGCGGCGATGGCCGATCAGCGCCAGCGCCGGCCGGAGATCAGCTTCGACGGCGAGCCGCCGCCCAGGCGGCTAGCCCCGCAGGCCGCGGCCGTAGCGGCGACGGTCGAGGTAGCCGGGAACGAGATCGGCTGGGGCCGGTTCGTGCTGCTCTACGACCCGGCCGGACAGGACGGCTGGGCCGGGCCGTTTCGCGTCATCGGTTACGTGCGGGCGGAACTCGAACCGGAGATCGCTGCCGATCCGCTGGTCGGGCAGGTGGGCTGGAGCTGGCTGACCGAGGCACTCGAAGCCAGGTCGGCCGGGTACGCGGCACCGAGCGGGACGGTGACCCGGGTCGTCACCGAGGGGTTCGGGACCAAGCAGGAGGAGCCGGTCGCGACCGAGTTCGAGATGCGGGCGTCCTGGTCACCGACGACGGCAGGCGAGGACGACTTCGAGCTCGGCCGGCACCTCGCGGCGTGGGCGGACACGCTGTGCGTGGCCTCGGGACTGCCTCCGCTGCCCGCCGGCGTAGCGCAGCTGCGGCCGCCTCAGTCCCGGCCGCCGCGGGTGAGGCGCCAGCCGTGAGCGTGCCGCTGCTCGAGCCCCGCGATGGGCTGCCGCCGCTCGTCGTCACGGCCGAGGAACTCGAAGCGGCCACGCGGCGGCTCCGGTCAGGAACCGGGCCGGTCGCCGTCGACGCCGAGCGCGCCTCCGGCTTCCGGTACGGGCACCGGGCGTTCCTCGTCCAGCTCCGCCGGCCGGAGGCCGGAACCGTGCTCATCGACCCGGTCGCCTGCCCGGACCTGTCCGGCATCGACGAGGCCCTGGCCGGAATCGAGGCCGTGCTGCACGCGGCTAACCAGGATCTGCCGTGCCTGGCCGACCTCGGCTTCCGGCCGCGGCGGATCTTCGATACCGAGCTGGCCGGCCGGCTGCTCGGCTACCCCAGGGTCGGCCTGGGAACGCTGGTCGAGGAGGTACTCGGCCTGACGCTGGAGAAGACGCACTCGGCGGCCGACTGGTCCACCAGGCCGCTCCCAGCCGAATGGCTCCGCTACGCGGCCCTGGACGTGGAGGTACTGGTCGAGCTGCGGGACGCGCTGGCCGAGCAGCTCGCCGAGCAGGACAAGACCGGCTGGGCCGAGCAGGAGTTCGCCGCGATCCTGGCCGCCAGGCCCGCTCCGCCGCGGCCCGATCCGTGGCGCCGCACGTCCGGCATCCACCGGGTCCGCAGCCGCCGCAACCTGGCCATCGTCCGCGAGCTGTGGCTGGAGCGGGACGAGATCGCCCAGCGCCGGGACGTCTCGCCGACGCGGATCCTGCCTGACGCGGCGATCGTCGAGGCGGCCAGGGCCGCGCCGGCCAGCCTGGCCGAGCTCGTGAAGCTGCCCGGCTTCACCGGACGTGGTGCGCGCCGGTACGGGCCGGACTGGCTGCGGGCGGTGCGGCGGGCCAAGTCGCTGCCGGACTCGGCGCTGCCCGAGTCGTCAGCACCGCCCGGTGACGGGCCGCCGCCCGCGCACCGGTGGGCCGAGCGCGACCCGGTAGCGGCGAAGCGGCTGGCCGCGGCCAGGGCGGCGGTCGCCGCCCTGGCCGACGCCGGTCACCTGCCCGCAGAGAACCTGCTCGCCCCCGACGCGGTCCGCCGGCTGTCCTGGCAGCCGCCCGAGCCGCTCAGCCCGGAGGCCGTCGCGGCCGAGCTCGAGCGCTACGGCGCGAGGCCGTGGCAGATCGAGATCACGGCCCTGCCGATCGCGATGGCGCTGATCAGGCTGATCGAAAAGGGCGAGACCCCGGACCCCTCAGAGACCCCGGACCCCGCGGAGACCGCGGAGACCGCGGAGATCCCGGACCTCGCGGACCCCGCGGAGACCCCGGAGCCCTAGCCGACCGGCTAGGCGCTCCTTCGCAGCCGCCGCAGGTCGCACGGCCGCACCGACCCGGGCCTGGGCGCGCCCGCGCACGGAAGGGCCACGCTGACCGGCGGGTAATCAGGGAAGACGTTCATCAGGACCTCGCAGTCGCAGCCGCCGCCCTGCCGCCCGAGCTGGGTCAGCAGGCCCGCGGCCCGGGCGGCACGGACGTCCCGCCAGCGGATCGTCCAGCGGTACGTGCCGTCGCAGCCGAATTCCGTGATCATCCGGAGCAGGAAGCAGCGCAGGCACTCGTCCCGGCCAGGCGCGGTTAACCGCTCGGCGAGGTCGGCGATCTCGCGCTCCACGGCTTGTGACATCTCGTCGGCCATCATCGGTCTCCTTTGCTGAGGGGAGATGTGCCTAGCCGACTTCTATCGCGAGGCTCCGACAATCCGGCGGGCGCCACTCCCTGGCCCTAGGTGACCGGGGCGTGCCGTTCCTGCGACACGAGGACGCCATCGGCCGACTGCAGAACCCAGAACTCGGCCTTGCGCAGCGGGTCGGCCCGCTCGGCCCGCGCTCCGAGCGCGCCAAAGGCCGCCTCGGTGAGCCCGGGCAGGTTCTCCCGGTGTGCGCAGATCAGCGTCGGCTCTCCCGACACCGCCAGGCTCGCGGCCAGCCCGGCACCTTGCTCGGCCCGCGAGGCTGGCCTGCCGCTCCCGGATCTCGGGCCGGTCGGGGCGCCGGCCGGCAGCAGGTCGGCGTCCGACACCGGCTCGCTCATGATCGTCAGCGCGGGCTCAGCCTGGACCGGGACCCCGGTCGCGGCCGCGTACGGCCGGACCGTCGCGACGCAGCGCTCTGCCGCCGAGGTGATCACCTGGCATTTCCCGTAGCAGGCCAACAGGCCGGCCAGGATGTCCGCCTCGGCTACTCCGCGCGCGTCAAGCGGCCTGGCCAGGTCCGCCGCCCCCGGCTGCTCGCCCGCTGCCGCGCGGTCCCGTGCCCAATCTGACTTGCGCCCGGCTGCCGCGTGCCGCAGCAGTACCAGCGGCACGGTCATCACCGGGCCGGCGCTGAACTCGTCGAGCACCGCCACGTCCCGCTCGTAAGACAGCCTGTCCCGCGCCTGCGCCGCGGGCAGCCACCGCACCTCATCGACCTCGTGGTTGGGAACGAAGCCGTCGGACCCGGTCGAGCGCGCCGCCCAGTAGCTGACCCGCTTGACGCCCCCGGCGCTCTGGTAGACCGATGGCGTGAGCCGGCGCCCGAGCACGACCCGCAGCCCGGTCTCCTCCCTGACCTCACGGACCGCGGTGGTGAGCACATGCTCGTCACGCTCGCATTTGCCCTTGGGCAAGGACCAGTCGTCGTACCGCGGCCGGTGCACGAGCACGATGTCGCGGCCAGTCTGGCCGGGACGCCAGACCACGGCTCCCGCGGCCCGGATGAGATCGGAATCCCCGGTGTCACCCATTGCCGGCCGGAGGGCTCCCTTGCAACCGCCTCTTGCGCGTCTTCACATCGGCGTCAGCGGGCCGGTTCTTCCTGAACCTGATCAGGTGCTCTTGCAGGTCGATCAGCGGCGCGCCCGTCTCGTCCAGATGGTGCCTGGTCCAGCTGCCGTCGGGACCGAGCCACCAGGACGAGACGCTCGGATCCATGGCCAGGTCGATCAGGCTGCGCAGCTCCGCCTTGTGGGCCGGGTCGGTCACCCGGATCAGCAGCTCGACACGGCGGTCGAGGTTGCGGTGCATCAGGTCGGCGCTGCCCATCCAGACGTCGTCGGAACTATCAGGCCCGCCCGCGCCGAACGCGTAGATCCTGGAATGCTCCAGGAAGCGACCGACGACGCTGCGGACCCTGATCGTCTCCGACAGCCCGGGCACGCCGGGACGCAGCGAGCAGATGCCGCGAACCCACAAGTCGATCGGGACCCCGGCGATCGAAGCCTGGTACAGCGCGTCGATGATCGCCTCGTCGATGATGGCGTTGCATTTCATCTGGATCCGGGCCAGGCCCTCCCTCAGCAGCCGCACCTGCTCGTCGATCTGCTCGATCAGGCCCGAGCGCAGCCCGGCGGGCGCCACCAGCAGCCGGTGATAGTCGGCTCGGCGGCTGTACCCGGTGAGATGGTTGAACAGGTCGGTGACGTCCTCGCCGACCTGCGGGTCGGCGGTCAGCAGGCCGTAGTCCTCGTACAGCCGGGCGGTCTTCGGGTGATAGTTGCCCGTGCCGATATGGCAGAACCGGCGCAGCGACCCGTCCGCCTCCTCGCGGACGACCAGCACCATCTTGCAGTGAGTCTTGAGCCCGACGAACCCGTACACGACGTGGCAGCCCGCCTCCTCCAGCTTGCGCGCCCACGCGATATTCGCTTCCTCGTCTCCCCTGGCCTTGATCTCCACGACCACGACGACCTGCTTGCCGGCCTCGGCCGCGTCGATGAGCGCGTCGACGATCTCCGAGTCGCCGCTCGTGCGGTACAGCGTGTGCTTGATGGCCAGCACTCGCGGATCGGCGGCCGCCGAGACCACCAGGCGCTGCACGCTGGCCGTGAACGAGTCGTAGGGCAGATGCACCAGCACGTCTCGCTCCGAGAGCGTCCGGAAGACGCTCCTGTCCTGCGGCAAGGCGCCTTCGGCCGGGACGAACGCCGGGTATTTCAGCTGGCGCAGGTCGAGATCGGCGATCGCTGACAGACCGGACAGGTCGAGCGGACCGGGCAGCCGGTAGACGGCCCGGTGGTCGACATCGAGCTCGGTGACCAGCTTGTCGAGCACCTCGTTCGAGATCGACTCCTCGACCTCTAGCCGGACGGCCGGCTCGAACCGGCGACGCATCAGCTCCCGCTCGAGCGACTGGAGCAGGTTCTCCGTCACGTCCTCGTCAATCTCGAGGTCACGGATTCTGGTCACCCGGAACGCATGGTGCTCGATCACCTCGAGCCCGGCGAAGAGCTCGTTCAGGTGGGCCGCGATCACGTCCTCCAGCGGGACGAACCTGCTCGGCGAGGCGGTCAGGAATCGCGGGAGAAGCGGCGGCACCTTGACCCTGGCGAAGAGGGTCAGGCCGGACCGCGGATCCGCGACCATTACCGCCAGGCTGAGCGAGAGCCCGGAGATGAACGGGAACGGGTGCGCGGGGTCGACGGCGAGCGGCGTCAGCACCGGGTAGATCCGCTCCTTGAACAGCTGCTGCAGCCTGGCCTGCTCCTCGGGCAGCAGTTCCTTCCAGCGCAGGATCTCTATGCCCGCGTCAGCAAGCGCGGGCAGCAGCCGGTCGCTGAAACAGTGCGCGTGCCGGTCGGCCAGGTCGCGCGCCATGTCCAGGGTGTGCTCGAGAATCTGATCAGGAGCCTTGCCGCTCACGCTCTCAACTGGCAGGCCGGTTGCCATCCGCCGGATCCGGCCCGCCACCCGGACCATGAAGAACTCGTCGAGGGCGCTAGCGAAGATGGACTCGAACCTGATCCGCTCGAGCAGCGGCACGTTCGGGTCCTCCGCGAGCTCGAGCACCCGCTGCGCGAACCGCAGCCAGCTCTCCTCCCGGTCCAGGTAGCGGCCACCAGGCAGGTCCGGCAGCTCGCCGACCAGGCTAAGCCGGGCCTCGGCTTCGGTGATGTCCTGCCCGACGCCCGCGAGCACGGCCGCGGCCCGTTCCATGCTGTCCCGGCCAGCACCGTCGAGCAGCCCGGAACTGAAACCCACGGGTTCAAGTCCGGCCGATTCCAGCCCGGCCGCGTCCAGGTCATCGGAGTCCGTCCCAGTTCGGTCGAAGCGGGCAGGGTCGAGGCGGGCGGCGTCGAGGCGGGCCGGGTCGAGGCGGGCAGGGTCGGGCCCGCTGGGTGCCTGCTCCGCCGCCCCCCGCCCGGCCGAGTCGCGCGCACGCTCCGCGGCGCGCTGCCGTGCCCGGCTGGCAGCCCGCCGGTGACTCGCGGCCCGCTTGGCGGCCGCCGCCTTCTCCTGCTCGGCTCGCTCCCGCGCAGTCAGCTTGCTCGCCGCAGGCTTGCTCGCCGCAGGCTTGCCGGCCCCGGTTTTGCCCGCCGCCGGCTTACCGGCCGCGGGCTTTCCGGCCGCGGGTTTCTGACCGGCCAGACCGGTGGACGACATGCGCGCGTTATTCCGGCCGCTGACTGCTGGCGTGCTCTGCCCCGAATCCATGTTTCTATACTCCCCTAGCCGATACTGATCCAATACCCCGGCTTCGCGGCCATCATGAAACATCACGGATAGGAGCTCCGCATGCGTTACGGAACATCCCTGACCGAGCCGCAGAGCCCGCAGGCGCTCAGCGTGCTCCGCGACCAGCTCAAGATGGCCATCGACGACGGTTTCGCGTCGGCCTGGATGGCCAACATCTTCGGCCTCGACGCGCTGACCGCCCTGGCCGTAGCCGGGCACGGCATCAATGGCATCGAGATCGGGACCGCGGTGGTGCCGACCTACCCGCGGCACCCCGCGGTGCTCGCCCAGCAGGCGCTCACGACCGCGCTGGCGCTCGGCTCGCGGCTCGCGCTGGGCATCGGCCTGTCGCACAAGATCGTCATCGAGGACATGTACGGCTATAGCTTCGACGCGCCCGCCACGCATATGAGCGAGTACCTGTCGATTCTGCTGCCCCTGATGAAGGGCGAGCCAGTGGCGTTCGAGGGCAAGACCATGCGCGCCGGCTTCGCCCTGTCGGTCCCGCGGACCGGGGAAGTTCCCGTGCTCCTCGCGGCGCTCGGTCCGCAGATGCTGAAGCTGGCCGGCCAGCGCACGGCCGGAACAATCTTGTGGATGACGGGTCCGGCCACCGTCCGCGACTACATCGTCCCGACTATCACCGCGGCGGCGCGGGAGGCCGGCCAGCCCGCCCCGCGCGTCGTCTGCATCCTGCCCGTCTGCGTCACCGACGACCCCGACGGCGCTCGCGCCAGGGCCGCTAAGGTGTTCGAGATCTACGGCCAGCTGCCGTCGTACCGGGCCATGCTCGACCGCGAGGGCGCACAGGGACCAGCCGATGTCGCGATCGTCGGCGACGAGGACACCGTCGCCGGTCAGATCACCGCGCTCGCGGACTGCGGGGTCACCGACTTCGTGGCCGGCGAGTTCGCCAGCGGCGCCGAGCGATTGCGGACTCGCTCGCTGCTCAGGACCCTCATCGCCGGCTAGCCTGCGGCCCGTTCCGGCGAATCGGGGCGGGCTGTCAGAAGGCCCCGCTACGCTGCCGGGCATGGTGGTGACCGATGCTCAGGTAGACAGCCTCAAGGAAGACATCCGCGTCATCGGCGATACCGTGTCCGAGCTCGTGACCCGGGTCGCCGCCCACGACGGCAGGTTCGACCAGGTCGACGGCCGGCTCGACGGAATCGACGGCCGGCTCGACGGAATCGACGGCCGGCTCGGCGCTATGGACGGCCGGCTCGGCGCTATGGACGGCACGCTGCAAGAGATCCTGGCGCTCGTTCGAGGGCCCGAGCCCGGCAGCCGAAGCTCCTAGGCCGCGACGCGGATCGTGATCCGCGGCGACGCGCGGGGTCGCAGCCAGCGCAGGATCTTCAGCAGCTCAGGCCGCGGCAGCGAGACGCAGCCTGCGGTCGCTGAGCCGGTTCCGACGTGCAGGAAGATCGCGCTGCCGAGGCCCGGGACGCGGCTGACGTTGTACCGGATGACGGCCGCGTAGTCGTAGGCAGGCTGCTGATCCATCGGCTCGGGGTAGCGGCCCGGATTGTGGCGGCGCCGGTCGACCCACTCGTTGTAGCGCGGGCTCGCCGGGTCGTCGTCCCAGACGTCGTAGGAGTGCGCGCGCCGGTAGGGAAAAGCGACGCCAGGATCGGGCCGGACGCCGAAGAAGAAGCCGAGCGCATAGGTTCCGGCCGGAGTCCGGCCATCCCCCTCGCGCTTGGCGCCCGGCCGGGCAATTCCGTTGTACCCGACCCGGGCGCGCCACGGGCCGAAGACCCGCACCCAGTGGCTCCGGGCCCGACGGTAGGCGATCAGGGTCGCATAGCTCGACGTGTGCGAGGTCGCGGTCACGGCTAGCCACTGCCCGGCACCGGCGGGCCCGCGAGCGGCGCTCGTCGCGGTCGCGGCCCTGCCCGGCGTGGCCGCGCCGGTGACCGACAGGACGACCAGCAGCACCACCACGACTACCGGCGTGGCCCTCGCCTGCCGCTCCCCGACCCGGCGCATCAGCACCTGTCACACCATAGTGGCATGACGCAGGCGACCCGGGTCATCGGCTCAGCTCACAGCAACTCGGCGAGCCGGCTGGCGACAATGGAAGCAGCGCCCGGATCCACCGGCCGGTAGGCCACCGACCTGTCGATCTCGGTCGCGATAGCGGCGGCGATCACCTCGGGTGTGGCGGTCGCGTAATCCATCCTGCGTCCGGCGCCGTACCTGGCCAGCCGGTGCGGAACATGGAACATCTGCTCGAAATGGTGACCGAGCGGGAAATACAGGAACGGGCGGCTCGCGGCGACCAGTTCCATCGTGGTGGCCAGCCCGCCCTGGACGACGGCAAGGTCGCAGGCGGCCAGATGACGGCAGAGGTCATGCACATAGCCGTGCGCCTCGACTCCGTCGTGCGCGGGGAGCGACCGCGGGTCGATCCGCGGCCCGGCCGCGACGATCATGCGAAGTCCCGGGACGCGGCGCCGGGCGGCCGGATAGGACTCGATGACCCGTCGAAGCAGCTGAGTCCCGACGCCGGACCCGCCCACGGTCACGACGCACACTTGCTCACCGGGCTGGTAGCCGAGCTCAGCCCGGAGTGCCGCCCGGTCAGCCAGCACCTCGGGGCCGAACCCGGTGATGTAGTCGCCCGAGAAGTCGTAATGAGCCCGCGTCCAGGCTCTGATGGCCGGCAGGCCGGGGCCGAAGTGGTCAGGAACGATGTCGCCGGGCGCCCCCACGAAGATGGCGCGATCCCTGACCCGCGGGTAGCGGGCGATGTGCTCGATCATCTCGGCGTTGTGGTCGGCGGTCAGCGCCTGCTCGGGCGAGCCGCCGTCGGGAACGGGCAGCCAGCCGACGAAGTCGGTCAGCCAGGCATACGCGGCCCGTTTCCGCTCCGGGTTCTCGTGCAGGTAATAGTCGAGTTCCCAGGCTTCGTCGCCGACCCACAGGTCGTAATTCTCCTCGTCGACCAGGTCACTGAACACCATGAAGTTGGCCAGCAGGATCTCGTCCATCCGCCGCCAGGCCTGGAAACAGTGCAGGTCATGGTCGGCGCATTCCTGCTCGAAGTGACCGGACTCGCTGGCCAGCGCCGCGGATGCGGGATGGATCCGCTCGCCCTGGCCGGCCAGGAACTCCGTGACCGGGTGCTGGGCCAGCCAGTCGATCTCGAGGTCCGGCTGCAGTTGCCGTAGTTCGGCTGCGATGGCCAGATCCCGCCGAGCGTGCCCCAGCCCGATAGGGGACGAGATGTACAGAACGCGTTTCCGGCGGCTGCGGCCCCGGCTCCACTGCCTCGCCTCGGCCCGAGCGGCACCGTCCAGCGAGTCGAGGAACTCGCGGATAAGCAGGTTGACCTTGACCGGGTCGCGGACGTGCGGTGAGTGGCCCGAGCCGACCAGCTCGACGAGTCTCGCCCGATCGCCGAGCGCGGCCGCCAGGGCAGGACCCGCGCCGGACCCGACGATGGCGTCCGCGGTTCCCTGGATCACCAGGCAGGGACAGCGGACGGCCGCAAGCTCGGCCGCGATGGCGAACTCGCCGGACAGGTAGCTGCCCGGTCCCTCGGGCGGCCGGAGAGCCCGTTGCTTCAACGTACTGCGGCCGCGGCCGTGGCCTGGCCCAGGTGCGGCTAGCAGGTGCCGCGCGCGACGGCTGCACCTGGGCCAGGCCTCCGAAATTCGTTACGGCCGCGCCTCGAACACGAGGTTGAACGGCGTCTCGCTGACCCGCCGGAACCGGCTGAGGCCCGCCGTCGTGACCACGTCACGGATCCTGGACTCGCCCGCCTGCGCGCCCAGCGCCAGCCCGACGTCCTGCGACAGCGAGGCAGGCGTGCACAGCAGGGTCGAGAAGCCGTAGTAGGCCCGCCCGACCGGGTTGAGGTTGTCCTCCACCCGGTCGCCGGCCGCGGGCTCGACGATCAGCCAGGTGCCGTCGGGTGCCAGGGACTCGCGGACATGGCGGGCCGCGCCCACCGGGTCGCCCATGTCATGCAGGCAGTCGAACATCGTGACCAGGTCGTAGCCGCTGCCGGCATATGACGACGACGGCGCGACCTCGAAGCTCACCCGGTCAGCGACCCCGGCCTGCGCTGCTCGCTCCCGAGCGGTCGTGATCGAGCCTTCGTGGTAGTCGGAACCGACGAACGTCGAGGCGGGGAAGGCCTGCGCCATCAGGACGGTCGAGGCGCCGTGCCCGCAGCCCACGTCGGCGACCGTCGCGCCCTGCTCCAGCTTGGCGACGACGCCGTCGAGCGCGGGCAGCCAGGTCGACACCAGGCTGGCGTTGTAGCTGGGCCGGAAGAACCGCTCGCACCCCTCGAACACATCGTTCACGTGATCGTGCCAGCCGATTCCGGTTCCGGTCCTGGCCGCTTCCGTGATTCTCGGGGAGTCGGCCAGCGAGCCGAGCGCGATCTGGAAGAAACCAGGCAGGTACGCCGGGCTGGACTCGTCGGTCAGCGCGATGGCGTGCTCGGCCGACAGGGTGTAGCGGCTGCTGTCCGGGTCGTAGTCGATATAGCCGCCGGCGGCCTGAGCGTTGAGCCACTCACGCACGTATCGCTCGGCCGTGCCGGTCCGCTCGGCCAGCTCGGCCGGGCGTCAGCGGGCCAGCGCCCGCCATGGCGCGGTACAGGCCCAGCCTGTCACCCATCACGACGAGAGCGGTGTTGAGCGTCGCGCCGACCTCGTCGACGGCCCTGAACACGAATCCCATCAGCTTGTCAGTGTCGATAGCGGTCGGCTCCTGCGTCGCAGTCATGATGTCCTCCGGGTCGGGATGGATTCCTTTCCGCGAACGTAGGGCGACGCCGGCTCGCATCGCTTCGGGTCTGCCCCCTAGTCGGAGCGGCGCGGAAGCGGCTTCGCACTAGGGACTCGTACACTTCCAGGCATGTTGCTCGGCCGAGATCGGGAGCAGCTGGCGCTCGGCCGGCTGCTGCAGGATGCCCGCGACGGTCAGAGCGGGGTCCTGGCCATGGTCGGGGAACCGGGCATCGGCAAGTCCGCGCTGCTCGCCTACGCCGCGGACCAGGCGGCCGGCATGAAAGTGCTGCGGGCGCGCGGAGTGCAGTCGGAGGCTCACATACCGTTCGCCGGCCTGTTCGAGCTGCTGCGGCCGGCCATCCCGTGGATCGGCCAGATTCCCGGACCGCAGGCGGAGGCGCTCGGCGGCGCGCTCGCGCTGCGGCCGGCCGGCACGCAGGACCGGTTCGCCGTCGGCGCCGCCACGCTCAGCTTGCTGGCCAGCTACGCCGACGACGCGCCCGTCGCGGTGCTGATCGACGACGCGCACTGGCTGGACGGCTCGAGCGCCGATGCCCTGCTCTTCGCGTTCCGACGCCTCCTGGCCGACCCAATCGCGGTCGTCCTGACCGTTCGCGAGGGCGAGACATCGCTGCTCGACGGGTCCGATCTGGCCACCTTGCGGCTGGCCGGCCTGGATCAGGCCTGCGCGGCTGAGCTGCTCGGCCGCCAGGCAGAGGGGCCGGTAGACGCTGACCTCGGGGACCGGATGTACCGGGAGACTGGGGGAAACCCGCTCGCGCTCCTCGAGCTCGGGTCCGAGCGCCACCGCCTGGCTGGCCTGCTATCCGACGCACCGATCGCCATCGGGAGCAGCGTGGCCGGCGTTTACCTGCAGCGGTATGGGTCTCTTCCGCCGCGTACCCGCGAAGTGCTCGTCCTGGCCGCGGCGATCGACGGTGGCGAAGTGTCGGTACTGGCGAAGGCCGCCTCGAGGCTCGGACTAGACCTCTCCGACCTCGTTCCCGCTGAGGCAGCGGAGCTCATCACCTTGCAGGGCTCCGTGGTCGAATTCCGCCATCCGCTGGCCAGGTCGGCCATCTACGGCGCCGCCGAGGCGGATCACCGGCGCGCGGTGCACCGGGCGCTGGCTGACTCCTTCCCCGACGCCGACCCCGACCGGCGGGCGTGGCACCTGGCGCTGGCCTCGTTCGGCCCCGATGACGCCGCGTCGTCGGCGCTCGAGCAAGCCGGCCGGCGAGCCCGCCGCAACCGGGCGCACCGCCTTCTTCGCGCTGATCGCCCAGGGGATGTCCCTGATCTTCTCTGGTGACGGCGAGCCGGGTGCCGCGGCGATCCGCGCGGCCGTCGAGGTGCTCGAGGACTCCGACGAGCTTCGCGATGATCCGCGGCTGCTCGCCTGGGCCGCGATGGGACCGCTGTGGCTGCGCGAGGCGAATACCGGGCAAGTGCTGGCCGGGCGGGCGCTCGCCGTCGCGCGAGACAAGTCCGCGGTCGGCGTCCTGCCCTTCGTGCTGACGCACGTCGCCATCGAGCAGTCGGCTACCGATCGGTGGGCCGAGGCGCAAGCCAGTTATCACGAGGCCATCGACCTGGCCAGGGAGACTGGCCAGCAGACGGATCTGGCCACGCTGCTAGCCCGGCTGGCCTGGCTCGAGGCCAGGCAGGGCAGGTCGGACGGGAGCAGGCAGCACGCCGCCGAGGCCCTTAGCCTCTCCCGGGACCTCGGCCTGGTCATCCCCCAAGCCTGGGCCATCGCCGCCCTCGGCGACCTGGAGCTGGCCCTCAGCCAGCCCGATGCCGCCGCTGACCAGTTCGAGCAGCTGCAAGCCGTGCTCCGCGCCCGCGGAATCGGCGATGTCGATTTGTCACCGGCCCCTGAGCTCGTCGATACCTACCTGCGGCTCGGACGCGCTGACGAGGCTGCCGCCGCGGCCGCGGAGTTCGAGCGCGACGCTCGCGCCAAGGCCCAGCCGTGGGCGCTAGCCAGGTCGGCCCGATGCCGTGGGCTGCTCGCGGCGGCGGACGACTCCGGTCACCATTTCGAGACCGCCCTCACCCTGCATGCTCAGACCGGCGATGCCTTCGAGACCGGACGGACACGCCTGGCCTACGGCTCGCGGCTGCGGCGGGACCGGCACCGGGTCAGGGCGCGCGAGCAGCTTCACGCCGCGGTCGACCTCTTCGACCAGCTGGGCGCCGATCCGTGGTCGGACATCGCGCGGGCCGAGCTCGCGGCGACCGGCGAGACCGCGCGCCGCCGGGACGTGACGACGGTCAGTGACCTGACGCCGCAGGAACTGCAGATCGCGCTCCGGCTGGCGGCGGGCAGCACCACCAGGGAAGCTGCCGCCGCCTTGTTCCTCAGCCCGAAGACGATCGAGTACCACCTGCGGAACATCTACCGCAAGCTCGAGATCGGCTCGCGGACCGAGCTGACCTCGGCCATGGCGAGGCTCAGCTGACGGCCAGGAACCGCTCGATCATGAGGTTGACCTGGTCAGGGACCTCTAGCTGGAGGAAATGGCCCGCTCCGACCGTCTGGCCGGTAATGACGGCCGGATTGATTTCCTGCAGGTAAGCCGTGCTGTTCGTCGGCACCGCCGAGGCGATCACGAGCACCGGCACCGCGGCATCGCGCAGGGCGGCTCCCGGATCGAAGGCCGCCATGGCCTTGGTCGTCGCGATCGCGACATCGTCCGGCGCCGCGCACATGGCCTGGACGATCCTGACCCGGCGCTCGGCGTCGTCCGTGGCCAGGAACATCTGCTCGACGAACTTCCGCCGGCTCTCGCCGGGCTCGGGACCTTCGAAGCCGGTGAGCAGGCTGGCCGAGAAGTCCTTCCATACCTCCTTGCTCAGCGGCGGCGGGTCGACCATGATCTGCGCGCTCACCAGCTCGGGTGCCTGCTCGGCCAGCGCCAGCGAGACCATCGAGCCGAGGCTGTGGCTCACCAGGACGCCGCGGCCGAGGCCGAGCTCGCGCCCGAGCGCCGCGACCCCCGCGGCGAGCGCCTCGATCGTGTAGGAGTCCGGGGCCTTGCTCTGCCCGTGCCCGGGCAAGTCCACGCTGACGACCCGGTGCGTCGCCGCGAAGTGCTCGAACTGCGGGGCAAAGAAACTCCGGTCGCCGCACCATCCGTGCAGGAAGAGCAGGTGCGGCTCCCCGTGGCCTGCCGAGTCATACCCGACTCCCGCCGCGCCCGTCGTCGTCGTCGTGACTGCAGTTCGTGCTATCTCGGTCGCCGTCATCTACGTCCTCCTAGGTCAGTGCCTAGCTCAGGAACGTAGGCCGTGGCCGCCGGCCGCCGCTTCGGGACGCACCCCTAGGTCCCGGGTTCAGCTGGCGCCTTCGTATCAGGGCCTGAACCGGGCGGGTTATCGGCCACCAGCCCGCAGGCAGCGTGGATGTCGGCGCGGCTGGGCAGCTTGACCCGCGCGCCGCGGCCCAGGGCGGCGGCGAGCTCCTTCTCCGCCGTCTCGATCTTCAGCCAGTCGCTGTAGCCGACCGGGCGGATGCCCCGCTCGGCGAGCAGCGTGTTGAACCGCTCCGACCAGGCGTGCCCGGCCGCGGCCTCGATCAGCTCGGCCTCGGTGGCGGCCGCGGGCTCGGGCAGCCGGAGCAGGCCGGCCCTGGGCAGCTGGACGTCATCGGGTCCTGGCCCGCCCGCCAGGTCGGCCAGCAGGCTGCGGACCGTCTGCGCGGCATCGGACTTGTTCGTGCCGATCACGCCCGTCGGGCCGCGCTTGAGCCATCCGGCCACGTACTCCCCCGGCAGCGGCTCGCCGTCCGGGCCGAGCACGCGGCCGTCGGCGTTCGGGACGACGTTCGCCCGGTCGTCGAACGGCACGCCGGGCAGCGGGACGCTCTGGTAGCCGACGCTGCGCAGCACCATCTGGACCGGCAGCTTCTCGTACTCGCCGGTCCCGACCAGCCGGCCGTCGGCGTCCAGCCTGGTGCGCTCGACCGTCAGGGCCTCGACCTGGTCGGTGCCGTGCACCTCCGCCGGACTCAGCCAGAAGCGCAGGGTCAGCCGCCGGGCCGCGCCGGCCGGGATCCGGGCCGCCCAGTCGCTGATCACCGTGTAGTTGCCGCGGACATGCCGGTCCTGGGTGGCCAGCCTGGAGCTCTCGCCAGTCGCGTCGAAGGCGTCGAGCTCGGCCTCGCCCTCGCCGACGACGACGTCGACACCGGACAGCTCGCCGAGCTCGCGCAGCTCCTTGGTGGTGAACTTGGCGTGCGCCGGCCCGCGCCTGCCGATCACGTGGACCTCGCGGACCTTGCTGTCGAGCAGCACGTCGAGCACGGGCTGCGACACGTCGGTCTCGCGCAGCTCTTCCGGGTCGCGGATCAGGATCCGCGCGACGTCGACGGCGACATTGCCGACCCCGATCACGGCCACCGACTCGGCGTCCAGCACGAACCGGTCCGGGTCGACATCGGGATGCCCGCAGTACCAGTTCACGAAGTCGGTCGCGGCAATGCTGCCCGGCACGTCCTCGCCTGGTATCCCGAGCCGCCGGTCTCGCATCGCGCCGGTCGCGTAGACAACCGCGTCATAACAGGACAGCAGGTCGGCTCTCGTCACGTCATCGCCGAGGTGCACCCCGCCAATGAACCGGACGCCTTCGTGCTCCAGGACGCCGCGCAGGTAGTCGGCGATCGACTTGATCGACTTGTGGTCCGGGGCCACGCCATAGCGGACCAGGCCGTACGGCGTAGGCAGCCGGTCCAGGACGTCGACCAGCACGGTGCACGGCGGGTCGAGCGCGGCGCCCTGCTTGATCAGTGCCTCGGCGGTGTACAGGCCAGCCGGGCCCGAGCCGACGACAGCGACGTTGAGGCTCTTCATGAACGCGATTCTGCACCTTCCAGGCTGGCCGGCGGGTGCGGACGTTGATGTCCCGCCAGCCCTCCTGTCAGCTTACGCAGAACTCGTTGCCTTCCGGGTCCGCCATCGTGATCCACCAGTGCGGGCCCTGCGACGCCTTGTGCAGGAATGTCGCGCCGCGCTCGGTCAGCCGGGCCGCCTGCGCGTCCACGTTCTCCTCGCCGACCCGGACGTCGAGGTGCCAGCGGTTCTTGACCGTCTTGCGCTCCGGTACGAGCTGGAACAGGATCCGGGGCCTGGACAGGCCGGTGAGCGCGTCCGGGTGGCGGATGGCCGCTCCGTCGCGCCAGACCAGCGCTCCGTTGTGGGTCAGCGTGTCCGCATCGGTCGCGTAGCCGTCGGCGATCATCTTGCGGATGAACGTCTCGTCGGACGGCTCGACGACCCAGCCAAGCGTTTCCGCCCACCAGTCGGCTAGCACGTGCGGCTGCGTCGCGTCGACCGCGATCTGGACGTCAAAGGGCATGGCTGTCGGATCCTTTCCATCGGTACAGGTCTCTGAGCAGGGCGATCTCGGCGCCGTGGTGCAGTGCCTCGCGGTTGATGTGCAGCACGAGCTCGGCCAGCGGGTAGTCGGCGTAGGGCCCCTCGGCCGGGCCGCACGGCCGCAGCAGGCCGTCGGCACCCAGCCCGCGCACCCCCTTGATCCAGGTCGAGTAGGCGTCGTCGAGCTGGGCGAGCGCCTGCGCCGCGGTTCCGGCGTAATCCCAGGTGTGCAGGTCAGCTGGCGGTCCGCCGAAATGCGATGCGTTGCGCTCGGCGAAGACGCCGACGATGGTGTGCCCGAGCCGCCAGGCGATCGTCGTCACCGGCGCTACCTCGGGCTCCGGGTAAGCGAACTCCCAGACGTACTCGCCCGAGCCCGCGGTCCTGGGCGCGGTCGATGCCTCGCGCCTGCGCAAGCTCCAGCAGCCGGGAACGGGCTCCCAGAAATACTCGTCGTCGGTGAGGTCGTCCAGCCGGGGACGCAGGTGGCTGCGCCACTGCCAGTCGAGCTGCTCGGCGAGGGCAGCGTTCCAGTCAAGGTTCATGACATCGACCGTAGACCGCATTGAGGACAGTTCCGGTCCTCAATATCAGGGATAATCACCACCGTGCTGGAAACTTCCGCCCGGCTGCTGCGGCTGCTGGGGCTGCTCCAGGTGCGGCCCGAGTGGTCCGGCGCCGAGCTGGCCGGGCGGCTGGACGTCACCGTCCGTACGCTCAGGCGGGATGTGCAGCGGCTGCGCGACCTGGACTATCCGGTGCACTCGGTGCCTGGCGTGGCCGGCGGCTACCGGCTCGGTCCCGGGAAGGCGCTGCCGCCGCTGCTGCTCGACGACGACGAGGCGATCGCGGTCGTGGTCAGCCTGCGCAGCGCGGCCAGTCACTCGGTGGCCGGCCTGTCCGAGGCCTCGGTCAGCGCGCTGGCCAAGCTGGACCAGGTGCTTCCGGCCAGGCTGCGCGAGCGCACCGCCGCGCTGCAGCACGCGACCGTGGCGCTGGCCGGGCCCGGCCCGGTCGTCGACCCTGAGCAGCTCGCCGCGCTCGCCGCCGCCTGCCGGCGTCATCAGCGCCTGCGGTTGCGTTATCGCGACCGTTCTGGCTCGGAGACCATCCGGATCGTGGAGCCGTACCGGCTGGTCAGCACCGGCTATCGCTGGTATCTGATGGCGTTCGACGTCGAGCGGGACAGCTGGCGCACGTTCCGGGTCGACCGGGTCGGCGACTCGGCGGAGGCGGGCGGCCGGTTCGTGCCGCGTGACCCGCCCGACCCGGCCGCGTTCGTGGCCGCCGCCGTGACCTCCGCACCGTACCGATACCAGGCACGGGTGCTGGTGCAGGCCCCGGCGCACGTGGTCGCCGAGGAGTTCTCGCGCACCTCAGGCGTGGTCACGGACGCGGGCGACGGCAGCTGCCTGCTGACCACCGGCGCCGACTCGCTCGGCGCGCTGACGTTCCACCTCGCGGCCATCGGCGCCGAGTTCACCGTGCTCGAGCCGCCGGAACTCATCGACTTCGTCCGCGACGCGGCCGTCCGCCTGCGGCGGGCCGGCCAGCGGTCGGTGCAGGCGGCGGCTAGTCCTGCGGATCGGGAACCAGGTCACCGGTGAGCCTCGCGACGGCCTCGGTGATCGCGCGGGCCAGATCCTGCGAGGTCAGACCTGCCTCGGCGAGAACCTCGCTGCGCTCGCCGTGCTCCAGGAAGCGCTGGGGCAGGCCGAAGGTGGCGATCGGCGCGGCGGTGCCGGTATCGCGCAGGCACCTGGCCACGGCGTCACCGAAGCCGCCCACGGTGCCGTTGTCCTCGACGGTGACGACGAGCCGGTGCCCGGCCGCCGCGCCGGCGAGCGCCTCGTCGACCGGCTTGACCCAGCGAGGATCCACCACGGTCACGCCGATGCCCTGCCCGGCCAGCCTGCCCGCCGCCTCGACCGCGAGCGCGGCCATCGGGCCGACCGCGACCAGCAGCACGTCCTGGCCGGTCCCGTCGGCCGGCGTGGCGAGCACGTCCATGCCGCCCAGCTTCCCGATGGCCGGGATATCGGCGGGGGCCGCGCCGCGCGAGAACCGCAGCGCGGTCGGGCCGTCGCTGACCGCCACGGCCTCGCGGAGCAGCTCGACCAGCCTGGTGCCGTCACGCGGCGCCGCGACCCTGATGCCCGGCACGATCTGCAGCAGCGAGCCGTCCCACATGCCGTGATGGCTGGCTCCGTCGGGCCCGGTTACCCCGGCCCGGTCGAGGACGAAGGTGACCGGCAGCTTGTGCATCGCGACATCCATCAGCACCTGGTCGAAAGCCCGGTTCAGGAAGGTGGCGTAGATCGCCACGACCGGGTGCATGCCGCCCATGGCCAGGCCCGCGGCACTGGTGACGGCATGCTGCTCCGCGATGCCGACGTCGAACACCCGCTCCGGGTAGGCCTCGGCGAACTTGTTCAAGCCGGTGGGGTGCAGCATCGCCGCGGTAATGGCCACCACGTCGGGCCGACGCGCGCCGATCGCCGCCAGCTCGTCGGCGAAGACCTGGGTCCACGGGCGCTTCCCCGGCACCGACGGCGCCGGCGCTGCGCCGTTCCCGGCCCGCACGGCGCCGTTGATCTGGACCGCCGCACCGGGCTGGACCTGGTGCAGGCAGTCCTCGTCGTTCTCCTCGGCCAGCGCGTAGCCGCGGCCCTTCTGCGTGATCACGTGGACGAGGACGGGACCGCCGAACTCCCTGGCCCGGCCGAGCGCATGCTCCAGCGCCTGCTCGTCGTGGCCGTCCACCGGGCCGAGGTACTTAAGGCCGAGATCCTCGAACAGCACCTGCGGCTGCAGCACGTCCTTCAGGCCCTTCTTGATCCCGTGCAGCGTCTCGAACAGCGGCGGGCCGACCAGCGGGGTGTGCGACAGAGTGGTCTTGACCAGGTCGAGCACCTGCTCGTAGCGCTGCGAGACCCGGACGGACGCGAGGTGATCAGCGAGGCCGCCGATGGTGCGCTGGTAGGACCGGCCGTTGTCGTTGACGACGATGATCACGGGCCGGTCCTTGGCCCCGGCGATGTTGTTCAGCGCCTCCCAGGCCATGCCGCCGGTCAGGGCGCCGTCACCGATGATGGCGACGACCCGCCGCTTCGTCTCGCCGCGCAGGGCCAGCGCCTTGGCCAGCCCGTCGGCGTAGGACAGGCTGGTCGAGGCGTGCGAGTTCTCGACCCAGTCATGCTCGGACTCGGCCCGGTTCGGGTAGCCCGAAACCCCGCCGCGCTGACGCAGCCTGGAGAAGCCGTCCATCCGGCCGGTGAGCAGCTTGTGCACGTAGGACTGGTGCCCGGTGTCCCACACGATCGGATCGGCCGGCGAGTCGAACACCCGGTGCAGGGCTATGGTCAGCTCCACGACGCCGAGGTTCGGGCCGAGGTGGCCGCCGTTCCTTGAGACGGCTTCGATCAGGAATCCCCTGATCTCGTCCGCGAGCACGGTCAGCTGGGCGGGGGTCAGCGCCTTGACGTCGCGCGGACTCCAGATCGACTCGAGCAGTGTCATCTGGTGCGCTCCTCACGTCGCGGGCGGCGCCGGTCGCGCGCGCCCGGAACATTGCAAGACCGCCGGATTGATACTCCTCCGGAGTCCGGACTAGCGGCTCCCGTCAGGGTCAGACCGGGAGCGGACCTACCGAGTCTATTTCGCGTGGCCTGCGGAGTGTGCGCTGACATGGCCTGGCGTATGACGACAGCGTCACCCTCCGCGTGATTCTGCGTGTTGCTGGCCACTCGACCTGACCGTCCTGGCTAGTCTTCCCAGACCAGCCGTGAACCAGCGCCCATGGAGGCAAAGTGCTCAGCCGTCGCCGCGCAGCAGGCTACCGCCGGGTCCTGACATGGAGGCCCGCGCTGGCACTCGCCCAGGCTGCGGCGCTGGCCGCGGCCCTGTCCGCGGCGCTGTCCGCGGCTGGCCCGGCGGGAGCGGCGGCGGCCTCGACCGGGTTGCCGGGGGCCCGCCAGGCCGCCTGGCGGCTGAAGCTGGCGATCCACTACCTTCCGCCGATCACCAACCACAGCCAGTATGACGTGGTGCTCGCCGCGACCAGCCAGACCTGGTTCCTCGGCGGCTCCGACGTCGGCGGTCACGGCAAGCCGGAGATCGAGCGGATCAGGAACGGGGTGCCGCATTCCGCGCTGCTGCCGCCCGGCCCGCACAGCTGGATCACCGCCGCCAGCGCGCCGTCGCCCGCCGACATCTGGGCCGTGACCTACCTGGGCGGTTCCGTACTGACCTGGAACGGCGCGAACTGGCGGACCGCGCCGCGAGGCGGCTGGAAGGCCGGGACCCGCTTCACCGGCATCACCGCGACCAGCGCGGCTAACGTCTGGCTCTTCGGGACCAACGGCCGCCGTTTCCCGGGCGCCGGGACCTGGCACTTCAACGGCACCAGCTGGACCAGGGTGCGCGGGGCCGCGGCCGGCATCTTCCAGGCCAGCGCGGCTGGCGCGAGCGACCTGTGGGGCATCGGCAACGCCGGCGCCGCCGGCAACGCGCTGCTGCATTTCGGCGGCTCGGCGTGGCGGCGCGTCCGGCCTGCGGCGCTGGCCGGCTTTACCTACACCCGCGTGCTCGCCTTGTCGCCGTCCGACATCTGGGTCGCGGGCTCCGTCGCTGGCCGCCCGCGGCTCGGTCATTTCAACGGCCACGGCTGGACGGCGCTGACCATGCCCGGGGCGACGGCGGGCACTGGGATGTGCCGCGACGGCCGCGGCGGCCTGTGGGTGATCGCCAACTCGGGTCAGAGCCCGTCGGCCGTGCGCGACCGCTCGGCCAGCGGGACCTGGACGAAGGCCGTCGTGAGCTCGAATGCCGCCAACGAGGTACTGGCCTGCGGCCTGATTCCCGGCACCGCTCGCACCTGGGGGGCGGGCCAGGCGGCCGCGCCGCGCGGCAGCGCCGCCGCCGCCTACCGCTACGGCTGACCGCGGAACGGCCCACGGCTGCTGCCGGCGGCCCACGGCTGCTGGCGGCGGCCACGGCGGCCGGCGGCGGCCGGCGGCGGTCGGCGGCGGGCCACGGCGGGCCGCGGCGGCCTGCTAGGTTCGTCCGCGTACTGATCATCCTGACCGCGTTGGGCAAGTTGTACCGGAACGGAGGCCGGATTGGCTGAGACCGCAGCAGCCGGCGGACCAGCCGGTCACCCGCCCATGGCGGGCCGCGTCTGCGTGATCACCGGCGCGAGCTCCGGCATCGGCCAGGCGGCCTCGGTCGCGCTGGCCAGGCTCGGCGCGACCGTCGTGCTGGTCTGCCGCGACCGCGGCCGCGGCGAACGCGCCATGGCCGAGGTCGCAGCGGCGGCGACGGCGGGCCAGCCCTCGCTCGAGCTGGCCGATCTCTCGTCACTTCAGCAGGTCAGGGACGTCAGCCGGCCGCCTCGGCCAGCTGCCGGAGATCGACGTGCTGGTCAACAACGCCGGCCTCGTGGTCGCCCGCAGGCAGCTGACCGTCGACGGGATCGAGCACACGCTGGCCGTCAATCACCTGGCCCCGTTCCTGCTGACCAGCCTGCTCCTGCCGAAACTGGAGGCCAGCGCCCCGGCCAGGGTGATCACGGTCGCCTCGACCGCGCACCGGGGCGGGCGGCTCAACCTCGACGACCTCCAGCTCGAGCGGTCCTACTCGGCGATGCTGGCCTACTCCAACAGCAAGACGGCCAACATCCTGTTCACCAGGGAACTGGCCAGGCGGCTGGCCGGTACCGGGGTCACGGCCAATTGCCTGCACCCGGGAACGGTGGCCACCAACTTCGGCCAGACCGGCAACCGCTGGCTGAGGTACGGCCTAATGGTCGGCCGTTATTTCCTGCGCACGCCCGAGTCGGCCGCGCGGCGGATCGTCTACCTGGCCAGCTCACCCGAGGTCGCCAGCCAGACGGGCGGCTACTACGTCGGCCACCGACGCCGCCGGCCGTCCAAGACCGCCAGAGACGACGACCTCGCCGGCCGCCTCTGGGACCTGAGCGCCGAGCTGACCGGCCTGGCCAAACCGGCCAACCCGGCCAACCCGGCCAACCCGCCGGCGTAGTCCGCCGGCCGACGTAGCCCGCCCGGCAGGCCAAGCTAGTCACGACTACCCGCCGACCGTCCCGCCGCCCCCGCCAGAGCGGGCGGACCTGCCGTGAGCGCACTTATCATGACTTGGCGTCACATTCACGCCCGGATAATGCCGTAACGCGAAGTTAGCGGCGCTCAAACTAGTGACAAGTCGCCCGGCGGCGGCGTGCCGTGGCCGACCGCGTCACCCACCAGCCCCGCTAGCACCGCACGCACCGCCAGTCACGGCAGTGCCGCCACGACATCAGCCCCGTCAGTCACGCCAGTACCCTCCACCACGTCCGCGTCGGAGCCGCTGCGCAGCGATGCAGCGGATCGCTGGTCTCGTGCGTCAGATGAGCATGGGCCTGAATATCCCGGCGCCTGCGCCGCTCAGCCACGGGCCTGCCGCCGAAGGCAGGACCGGGCCGGGCGCAGCGGCCGAGCAGGCGGCAGCCGCCGTGACCGCGCTCCACCAGGCGAACGCGCTCGGCATGGTCAGGCTCGCGCACGTCATGATCGGCGACCTCGGTGCGGCCGAGGACATCGTCCAGGACGCCTTCTGCGGCCTGGACCGGCGCTGGCCGCACCTGGCCGACCAGGACAAGGCGCTGTCCTACGTGCGGTCGTCGGTGCTGAACTCGTGCCGGTCCGTACTCCGCCGCCGGCGCAGCCGGCCTGAGCTGAACGCCGATGTGCCAGCCAGCGAGAGACCAGCTGTCGTCCGTGCCGTCGAGCGAGGCCGCGGCGATCAGCAACGAGCAGCGCCAGACCGTGATGGGCCGCATGCTGGAGGAGTCGCCATGACCTCGACCGAGGATCTCGTCAGGGACGCCATCGCCGCCACGGCCGCGCAGGTCACTCCGGACCGCATCATGCCGCTCGACCTCGGCGCGATGGCCGGACCGAGCCGCGAGCCCCGCCGTGCGGCCGCCTGGCCAGCCAGACTCGGCGCGACTGCGACCGCCAGCGCCCGACGCTGGCGGCGCTTGCTTGTCCCGCTCGCCGCAGCGGCGAGCGTGGCCGTAGTCGCAACGGTCGCGCTGGTGATCTCGCAGCACGCGCGCTCGCCCGGCAGTACCCAAGCCAAGCTGCACCTGAGCCCGCTGCAGCAGCCCGCCGGTCCCGCTCGGCCCGACAATGCCGTGCCGCCGCCCTACTATGCAGCGCTGACCGCCACGAACCCACGCTGGCGCTACCACCCGCAGGACGTCACCGTCCGGGCCACCGCCACCGGGAAAGTGCTCGCCACCGTCCGGCCGCCCAGGCCGTTCACCACGTTCAGCTGGATCAGCGGCGCCGCCGACGACCGCACGTTCGTGCTCGCGGCCAACAAGCTGCTGCCTCCCGGCGGCGGGTATCACGGCCAGCACACTTGGCCGCAGGCGCCGGTCCGGTTCTACCTGCTGCGATTCAGCGCGCGAGGCGGCCAGACCTCGCTGACGGAACTGCCGATCACTGCCGTCACGTCCGAACTCCGGATCGCCGATATCGCGCTCTCCCCCGACGGCGCTTACCTGGCGGTAGCACTCGGCGGCCGGAAGATCTCCGTCTTCTCCGTCGCGACCGGGGAGGCGCGGACATGGAGCATGTCGCCAGCCCAGGCGCGGGATAACTACCTGGGCGGCCTGTCCTGGGTCGCCGACGACCAGACCGTCGCCTTCTGGGCGTCCAGCCTCGGCTCCTGGCCGCACGGCATGTTCCTGCTGAACACAGCGACCGCTAGCGGCAGCCTGATCGCGGGCAGCAAGCCGGTTCGCTTCTCCCCCCAGGCCACGGTGCAGTCCGAGTTCGGCGGGGTGATCTCGCCGTCCGGGGAAGTGATCACCTGCCCGGTCTTCAAGAAGCAGAAGCCGGTACCGGCGGGCCTCGCCCAGCGAGTCATCCCGGAGGGATTCGCGAACTTCTCGGTCCGGACCGGCCGGGTTGTGCACCTCTTCATTGCCCCTGCCGCTCGAGGGCAACGCCCCTTCGTGTTCTGGGTCAGCACATCAGGAGACGCGCTCGTCGCCTCGCTGAACTTCCCCCAGCCGCCGGTGATCGTCTTCGGCGCCAAGGGAGTGGCAGACATCCCCTGGCCCGCGCCGATCGCGATCGGCCAGTCCCCGTTCGCCTTCCCGGCCTGGTAAACCGGTCCCCGCCCGGCCACCACACTAGGCCTGTCAATCACGCCAGCACCTCCCACCGCGTCCGCATCCGGGCGGACTCCGGCGCCGCGTCAGGCGGACTCCGGCGCCGATACGCGGCCCGGGACGCTGTCGTCTGAGCTGATCGTCTTCGCGCGCCCGGCCAGCCACCCGGCCGCCAGCTGCAGCATCGCCAGCACGAGCAGCGTCGACATCGGCAGATCCCAGCCGCCGCTGGTCGCATGGAGCAAGCCGATCAGCAGCGGGCCGACGCTGGCGATCAGATAGCCGACTCCCTGAGCGAACGCCGAAAGCGACGCCGAGACGACCGGGTCAGCCGCCCTGGCCATCGTGTAGAAGATCCCCAGCCCGAGAGTCGCACCCTGACCGAGACCGAGCAGGAAGATGAAGTAGGGCGTGCCGCCGAGCGGGCCGAATGCCGCGCCGGCCAGCCCGCTGGCCGTCATCAGCGTCGAGAACGCGGCTAGCTTGCGCTGGTCGGTCACTCGGTGCGCGAGGACCGGGAGCAGCAGTGCGGTCACGGCATTGCCGAGATTCATCATCGCGATCAGCGCGCCGGCGTGCGCCGGGCTCATCCCGCGATCCCTGAACATGGTCGGGAACCAGGACAGCACCGCGTAGTAGGACAGGCTCTGCAGCCCGAAGAAGGCCGCGACCTGCCAGGCCAGCAGGCGCCGGCCCAGCACGAGCGCCCCGCGCCGACCGCCGGCGCCACCAGGCAACGGCTCAGGAACCGTCCGGTACCGCAGCTGCGGCAGCCAGATGACCGCGGCAACCAGCGCCGGAACCGCCCACAGCGCGACCGTGATCGACGTGGCCCTGCTGCCGCCGCCGGCTGCGTCGAACAGCGGCACGGCGATCAGCGGGCCCATGATGCCGCCAGCCGACAGAGCGGTCAGGTACAGGCCGATCAGCAGTCCGGCTCGGTCCGGCCGCCGGCGCTTGACCAGGCTCGGCAGGAGCACGTTCATCAGCGCTATCGCGCAGCACGCGATGACGGTGCCGGGAAAGAGCAGCACAGCCGGCGCCGAGCCGCGCAGCAGGAGGCCAGCAGCCAGCACGATCAGGGCCGCCCCGAGCACGCGCTCCTCGCCGGAGCGCCTGCTGAGCGGTGCCGCGACCGGTGAGAACAGGCCGAAGCACAGAACGGGAACAGCGCCCAGTACCGACAGCTCAGCCGCTGACAGGTGCAGCACCCGGCTCAGTTCCGGAAACAGCGGCGGGATGCTGGCTATCGATCCGCGCAAGTTGAAGCCCAGGGCGAGGATCGCTGCGATCAGAGCCGCCGAACCCGCTCGGCGCAGCTGAGTGCTGCTGATGAGAAGCCTCCCGGCCGGCTGCTTGCGGGCGGCTACGAGCTGGCCTCGGCTCGAAGCCGCGGCAGGACGTGCTCGCCGATCGCCGCGATCGTCTCCATCGGGTTCAGCGACGCCACCTGGATGGAGATGTAGCCGGCGCCGATGTCGTGCAGCAGCGGCCGGTAGCTGTCCACCAGCCCGTCGTAATCAGCGACGACCGTGTACTTGCCGAGGATCTCCTCCCGGTCCATGGCGTCGGCCCGCTCCCTGAGCACCATCGGGTCGCTGACCTCCAGCCGGCCCGGTGCCCGAAGGCCGCGCATGGACGACAGCGCCGCCCAGGCCTGCTCAGAGCCGTCGGCCAGCACGGTCCACCTGGTCGCCAGGACGGTCCCCGGTGGCTGAGCTGACCCGGCCTTCTCGGCGGTACGGCCGGCCCACGCCTTGTGGAAGGGCTCGATGGTCTTGGCCACCGTCTCGGCGGGATCCTTGACGCTGGTAATCACGCCGTCGGCCCGCTCGCCGGCGAACTGGGCCGACTTGGGGCCGCCGGCCGCCAGCAGGACGGGCACCCGGCGTTCCGGCGGGCTGTAGAGCCTGGCCTTGTCCAGGGTGTAGTACTCGCCCGCGAAGTCGACCTTCTCGCCGTCGAGCAGGCGCCTGATGATGGTCAGCGCCTCCCCCATCCGCGCCATCCGCTCCGCGTAGCCGGGGAACGCAAAGCCCATCGGGCTCTCGTTGATGGCTTCGCCGGTGCCCAGCCCGAGCGTGAACCGGCCGCCGGAGAGCCGGTCCACCGTCGCGGTGGCCTGGGCGATCATCGCCGGGTGGTAGTGGAACAGCGGGCAGGTGACCGCGGTGCCGAGCTCCACCCGGCTGGTCTTCGCCGCGACCGCGCCCAGCCAGCTCCAGACGAACCCGGCCGCGGAATTGTCGTCGACCCAGGGATGGAAGTGATCGGACCCCAGCACCATGTCGAAGCCGGCCGACTCGGCCAGAACGGCCTGCTCCACTAGCTCCTCAGGCTGGTAGGACTCGTGACTGCACAGCCAGGCAAACTTCATCCTCGTGACTCCGCTCGTTGTTCGGCCCGCACGTCCCGGTCGTCCGCAGGGCGCCTACCGGTCAAGCAGCGACCGCAGGACGTACTGCATGATCCCGCCGTGCCGGTAGTAGTCTGCCTCGCCCGGCGTGTCGATCCGCACCGTCGCCCTGAACTCCTTGCCGTCCGCGGTGACCGTCACCTCGCGCGGAGTCTGGCCCGAGTTCAGGGCCTCGATCCCGGTGATCTCGAATACCTCGCGGCCGGTGAGCCCGAGCGAGCCCGCGTTCTCGCCGGGCAGGTATTGCAGCGGCAGCACGCCCATCCCGATCAGGTTCGACCGGTGGATCCGCTCGAACGACTCGACCAGGACAGCCCGGACGCCGAGCAGCGCCGTGCCCTTGGCGGCCCAGTCGCGCGAGGACCCTGATCCGTACTCCTTTCCGCCGAGCACGATCAGCGGCGTGCCCTCGTCCAGGTAGGCGCGGGACGCCTCGTAGATCGAGGTCTGGGTCTCGTCGGGGAACTTGACCGTCACGCTGCCCTCGGTGCCTGGCGCGAGCTGGTTGCGCAGCCGGATGTTCGCGAACGTGCCGCGGATCATCACCTCGTGGTTGCCGCGCCGCGAGCCGTACGAGTTGAAGTCCCGCCGGTCGATCCCGTGGCTGGTCAGGTACTGCCCGGCGGGACTGTCGGCCTTGATCGCGCCGGCCGGGGAGATGTGGTCGGTGGTCACCGAGTCGCCGAGCATCGCGAGCACGCGCGCGCCGTGGATGTCGGTCACCGGCTCCGGGCTGGCCGGCATGCCGTCGAAGTAGGGCGGGCGCCGTACGTAGGTCGATGCCTCGTCCCACGCGAACACCTCGCCAGCGGGCACGTCGAGCTGGGCCCACCGCTCGTCTCCGGCGAAAACGTCCGCGTAGTCACGGCTGAACATTTCCGGCGCAACGCAAGCGCGCACGACCTCTTCGATCTCGGCCGGCGCCGGCCAGACGTCGGCCAGGAAGACGGGCTTGCCGTCCGAGCCGTTCCCGAGCGGCTCGGTGGTCAGGTCGATGTCCATCGATCCGGCCAGGGCGTAGGCCACGACCAACGGCGGCGAGGCCAGGTAGTTCATTTTCACGTCCGGGTTGATCCGGCCCTCGAAGTTCCGGTTGCCGGAGAGCACCGAGACCACGGCCAGGTCGCTGTCGGCGACCGCGGCGCTGATCGACTCGGGCAGCGGGCCCGAGTTGCCGATGCAGGTGGTGCAGCCGTACCCGACCAGGTTGAAGCCGAGCTTCTCCAGGTACGGGGTCAGGCCCGCCCGCTCGTAGTAATCCATGACGACCTTGGAACCCGGCGCGAGCGTCGTCTTCACCCACGGCTTGCGGGACAGCCCGGCCTCGACGGCCTTGCGCGCCAGCAGCGCCGCGCCGACCATGACGAACGGGTTCGAGGTGTTGGTACAGGACGTGATCGCGGCGATCACCACGGAGCCGTGGTCCACGCTCGTCTGCGTCCCGTCCTCCAGGGTGACCGGCGTCGGCTTGGACGGACGGTCGTCCAGCCCGCTGGCCACCGGGTCGGACGCGGGGAAGGTACCCGCGATGCCGTTGTCCAGGCTGGGCTGGTGAACGTACGCGCCCAGCGCCTCGCGGAACGAGTTCTTCGCGTCGGTCAGCGCGACCCGGTCCTGCGGCCGCTTCGGCCCGGCCAGCGACGGCACCACGGTCGACAGGTCGAGCTCAAGGTGCTGGGAGTATCTGGCCACGCCGCCGCCGACCGTCTCCCCGGTCGGGTCGTGCCAGAGCCCCTGCTCCTTGGCGTACGCCTCGACCAGCGCGATCTGCTCGGCCGGCCGCCCGGTCAACCGCAGGTAGGTCAGGGTCTCCTCGTCGATCGGGAAGATCGCGCAGGTCGAGCCGAATTCCGGGCTCATGTTGCCGATGGTGGCCCGGTTGGCGACCGGGACGGCGGCCACGCCCTCGCCGTGGAACTCGACGAACTTGCCGACCACGCCGTGCCGGCGGAGCAGCTCCGTGATGGTCAGGACCAGGTCGGTGGCGGTCGCGCCGGACGGCAGTTCACCGGTCAGCTTGAACCCGACGACCTTGGGGATCAGCATCGAGATCGGCTGGCCCAGCATCGCGGCCTCCGCCTCGATGCCGCCGACACCCCAGCCGAGCACGCCCAGGCCGTTCTGCATCGTGGTGTGCGAGTCGGTGCCGACGCAGGTGTCAGGGTAGGCGGCCAGCGCGCCGTCGGCCGCGTCGGCCGACATCACTACGCGGGCGAGGTGCTCGATGTTGACCTGGTGCACGATCCCGGTGCCGGGCGGGACGACCCGGAACTGGCGCAGCGCCTGCTGTCCCCAGCGCAGGAAGGCGAACCGCTCGGAGTTGCGCTGGTACTCGAAGTCGACATTGCGCTCGAAGGCGTCGGCCCGGCCGAAGATATCGGCCACGACCGAGTGGTCGATCACGAGCTCGGCCGGGACCAGCGGGTTGATCGTCTCCGGATCGCCGCCGAGATCGCGCATCGCCTCGCGCATGCTGGCCAGGTCCACCACCGCGGGTACCCCGGTCAGGTCCTGCATGATCACCCGGGCCGGGCTGAACTGGATCTCGGTGTCGGGCTCGGCGGTGGCGTCCCAGTCCGCGAGCGCCCTGACGTGATCGGCGGTGACGTTGACGCCGTCCTCGGTGCGCAGCAGGTTCTCGAGCAGGATCTTCAGGCTGAACGGCAGGTCCGCGGAACCCGGCACCGCATCGAGCCGGTGGATCTGGTAACGCAGGCCGCTCGCCGCGAGCGTGCCGCGAGCGCCAAAGCTGTTCGCTGTCATATGCCCTGTCCTTCCGCTGCCTGCTGCCAGTCCGGCCCCGGAGGCGAGGCTCTCGCCCTAGCGGCCATCCTGCCGTAGGGCCGCTGCCTGGTCGCGGTCAGCCCGGCGGCAGCCCGGCTGGGCTGGCGACAGGCTGGCGAAGGGCGGCCCGGCCGGCCAAGTATCTCGACGTCAAGTTACTTTTCCAGCCTAACTACCCAGTTCTCTCGATGTCAAGCTACCCAGGCGGGCCCGGCGGCCGGTGCTAGCATGCAGCGATGGCGACAGAAGATGCCGACAGCGGGCCGCTGGCGGACGGCTCGGCAATCTCGGACGCCGAGGCGGTCGCCGATCTGCTCGCCGACGAGCTCAGCCGGCTCGGCGGTCCGGCCAGGCAGCAGCTGGCCGAGGTCCTGCGCCAGCTCGGCGCGATCGACCGGGCCGTCTACGCGGCGATCGCCGGCGTGCCCGCCCCGGCGCTGGACAAGGCTATGCGGCGGCTGTCCCATGCGGCTGATCATTCGGTCATCTGGCTCACCATCGCCGGCGGGCTCGCCCTGACCGGCGCTGACGGACGGCGCAAGGCCAGCCGGGGGGTGCTGGCGATCGCCGTGACCTCGGCCCTGGTCAACATCGGCGTCAAGTCGCTGTCCGGCAGGCGGCGGCCGGACCGGACCGGGGCGGGAGTTCCCGGCCGCAGGTACGTCAGGATGCCGTCGTCCACCTCGTTCCCGTCCGGGCACTCGGCGGCCGCGTTCGCGTTCGCCACCGCGATCAGCCGGGACAGTCCGTGGCTGGCGGTCGCCCTGCAGTTCCTGGCCGCCAGCGTGGCGTACTCGCGGGTCCATACCGGGGTGCACTACCCCGGCGACACCATCGCCGGCGCGCTGATCGGGGCCAGTGCCGGGCAGGCCGTCAGCAGCGTCTTCGACCGCGCGCTCGCGAAGACGTCGACTTCATGATCGTGGCGAGTTCTCGTGCCTGAGCGCGGTCAACCCTCCACGATCATCGACTAAGCGCCGGCGATCAGCTCGTCCGCGGCCGAGTACGGGTCCAGCTTGCCCGCCGCGACCCGGGCCGCCAGGTCGTCCAGCCGCGACTGCCCGGGCAGCCCCCCGAGCTGGCGCCTCATCTCCGCGACCGCGATCGCCGAGACTTCCGCGCGGGCCCGCGCCAGCCGGCGGCGGTCCCGCTCGCCCGAGTCCCCCAGCCAGCTCCAGTGCTCGTCCAGCCTGGCGGCCAACTCCTCGATGCCGTCGCCGGTGGCGGCGCTGGCCGACACGATCGGCGGCTTCCACCCGTCCGCGCCGAACCTGGCCATCGCGAGCATGGTGCGCAGGTCACGTATCACTTCCTGGGCCCCTGGCCGGTCGCTCTTGTTCACGACGAAGATGTCGGCGATCTCCAGGATTCCGGCCTTGGCCGCCTGGATCGAGTCGCCCATCCCAGGCGCCACGATCACGAGCGTGGAATCGGCCAGCGAGGCGATCTCCACCTCCGCCTGCCCGACGCCGACGGTCTCGACGCAGATCACGTCGAAACCGGCCGCGTCCAGGATCCGCAGTGCCTGCGGCGCGGCGACCGCGAGCCCGCCGAGGTGCCCGCGGCTGGCCATGGACCTGATGAACACGCCGGAGTCGGTCGCGTGATCCTGCATCCTGACCCGGTCGCCGAGCAGCGCACCGCCGGTGAACGGCGAGGTCGGGTCCACGGCCAGCACCCCGACCCGCAGCCCGAGCGCGCGATAGGCCCGCACGAGCGCGGCGGTCACCGTCGACTTCCCGACGCCGGGCGATCCGGTCAGCCCGACCACGCGAGCGTGACCCGCGTGCGGCACCACGGCGCGCATGACCGGCCGCAGCGCGGCCGAGCCGTTCTCCACCAGGGACACTAGCCGCGCCAGCGACCGGGCGTCCCCGTCTCGTGCCGCGGCGACGAGCGCCTCGGCCTGCGAATCGTCCGGCACGTCGGTCAGTCGCGGCCCGGCTGCGGTTCCCTGGTCAGCGGCACCCGCAGCAGCAGGGCGTCGCCCTGGCCGCCGCCGCCGCACAGCGCGGCCGCGCCTAGACCGCCGCCGCGCCGCCGCAGCTCGCCGATCAGGTGCAGCGCGAGCCTGGCCCCGCTCATCCCGATCGGGTGACCGAGCGCGATCGCGCCGCCGTTGACGTTGACGATCTCAGGCCCGATGCCCAGATCGCGCATCGACTGGATAGCCACGGCAGCGAATGCCTCGTTGATCTCGATCAGATCCAGATTCGCAACGGTCAGCCCGGCCTTGGTCAGCGCACGCTGGATCGCGCCTGATGGCTGTGACTGCAGGGAGTTGTCCGGGCCGGCCACCACCCCGTGCGCGCCGACCTCGGCGAGAACCGTCGCGCCCGCGGCCGCCGCGGCATCGGCGGACATCACCACGACCGCGCACGCGCCGTCAGAGATCTGCGACGCGGAGCCCGCCGTGATCGTGCCGTCCGCGGCGAAGGACGGACGCAGCCGGGCCAGGGTCTCGGCGCTGGTGTCGGCCCGGACTCCCTCGTCGGTATCGAAGATCACCGGATCGCCGCGCCGCTGCGGGACGGGCACCGGCACGATCTCCTCGGCGAGCAGCCCGTTCTTGATCGCCAGCGCCGCGCGCTGGTGGGACATGGCGGCGAACTCGTCCTGTTCCGCCCGGGTGATTCCGAGCCTGGCGTTGTGCCGCTCGGTCGACTCGCCCATCGAGACGTGGTCGAACGCGTCGGTCAGGCCGTCCAGCGCCATCGAGTCGACCAGTTCGGCCGAGCCGTACTTGACCCCCTTGCGGGCCGCGGGCAGCAGGTGCGGCGCGTTCGTCATCGACTCCATCCCGCCGGCCACGACCACATCGAACTCGCCCGCCCTGATCAGCTGAGCCGCGAGCGCGATGGCGTCCAGCCCGGACAGGCAGACCTTGTTGATCGTCAGCGAGGGGACCGTCATCGGGATCCCGGCCGCGACCGCGGCCTGCCGGGACGGGATCTGGCCCGCGCCCGCCTGCAGCACCTGGCCCATGATCACGTAGTCGACCTGGTCCCCGGAGATCCCGGCCCGGTCGAGCGCCGCCTTGATCGCGATGCCGCCGAGCTCGGCACCGCTGAATCCGCTGAGCGATCCGAGCAGCCGCCCGATCGCCGTTCTGGCCCCGCCGACAATCACCGCTTCGCGCATGCTGCAACGATACCTATGCCGGCCGAACCGCCGCGCTGCGGAGCAACTGGGGGGCACCTTGCTGAAGCGCATCGACCACGTCGGGATCGCCTGCCGCGACCTGGCCGCCACGACCGCGTTCTACGAGTCGACATTCGGGCTCACCGTGGTCAGCCGGGAGACGAACGAGGAGCAGGGCGTGCGGGAGGCCATGCTCGTGGTCGCCGACGCGCCCGCTGGCCTGTCGTGCGTGCAGCTGCTCGAGCCGCTCGGTCCCGATACGCCGGTCGGCCGCTTCCTGCAGCGGCGCGGCGAGGGCATCCATCACGTGGGCTACGGCGTCGCCGACATCGACGCCGCGCTGGCCGCTATCAGCGCCACCGGCGTGCGCCTGCTCGACTCCAGACCGCGGCACGGCTCGATGGGAGCGTCGATCGCGTTCCTGCACCCCGGCGACGTCGGCGGAGTGCTGACCGAGCTGGTCGAATCGGCGGTCCGGTGACGGCCGGAGCGCCGCCGGATCGGGTTCCCCAGGGCACCGCAAATCCACCCATCAGGGCCGGACAGTGCACGGAAAGGCGTAGTAAGCCGAATAATTCGTGAGCTAGGCCACGAGCAGCAGCGAACAGGCTTCCAACGCGACGGTGGCGGAGTACGCTGCCGTCACCGGGAAAGTGAACTGGCCTGCGGGCTGTGGCCCCTGGCGGTCCTGCCGCTGCGGCGTGCCTGGCCAGCAATCCAGACGAACGGCCCCGGTATGGGCATCGGAGTCCCTGCAGGCTCTAGGATGCGACAACCCCCCGTCTACCCCAGGATTAGGCGACATGCAGCCCGATATCAATGCTCAGCTCGGCACCTTCTTTGACGATGACCAGCCGCATCCGCAGTTCTCGCAGAAGATGCGCGGCTACGACCAGGAGGAGGTCGAGGCTCATCTGAGGGAGATGGACACCAGGCTGCGCGACATGCGGCAGTCTTACCAGGCCACTCAGCAGGAGATCGCCTACCTGCACCGCCAGATGCAGGAGCAGGAGCGGCCGACCTACTCAGGTCTCGGCTCGCGGATCGAGCAGCTGCTGCGGCTGGCCGAGGAGCAGCGGGACGAGATCCTGCAGGAGGCCAGGACCGAGGCAAGCCAGCTGCTGGCGTCGGCCAAGGTCGACGCCGCCGAGCTCCGGGCCGGCGCCGAGAACGAGACCGCCGAGCTGCGGGCCAACGCCAAGCGGGAGACCGACGACCTGCGCGGGTCGGCCGAGCGCGAGGCGGACAGCATCAAGACGTCCGCGCACCGCGAAGCCGACGAGCTGACCTCGACCACCGAGCGCGAGGTGGCCAAGCTCCGGGCGATGGTCGACCACGAGGTGGCGGAGAAGCGGGCCGCCGTCGAGCGCGAGATCGCCAAGCTGCGGACGACCACCGAGCGCGAGGTCGCCCAGCTCAAGGCGTCGTCCAAGCGCGAGCGCGACGAGATCCTGACCACCTCCAAGCGCCAGGCCGACGAGATGCGCAGCCAGGCGCAGCGCATTCTCGAGGAGAGCGAGGCGCAGCGCGCGCAGGCCGAGGCGGAGTTCGACATCCAGCTCGCCTCCCGGCGGGAGGAGGCCGAGCGCCAGGAGGCCGAGCGCCTGGCCGCCGCGCAGGCCGCTACCCAGCGGCTGGTCTCCGAGGCCGAGCAGCGGGCCGCGACGGCCGAGCAGCGGGCCACCAAGGCCAGCGCCCAGGCCGAGCAGTCCAGGCGGGACGCCGACGATCACGCGAAGCAGCTGGTCAGCAGCGCGAAAAAGAACGCGGACGACATCGTCGCCCAGGCCAAGGCGCAGGCGGACCAGCTTCTCGCCGACGCGAAGGCCGACGCCGACCGGCACGCCAGCACCGCGCAGCGCCGGGTCGACGAGGCGAACAAGCAGTACGAGACCGTGCAGGCGCACCTCGCGCAGATCAGCCAGCTGCTCGGCCCGTCTGCCGCGAGCCTCTCGCCCGCCCCGGCTCCCGCGCTGGCCGCCCCGCGGGCCGTCGCGGCCGCGCCGGCGAACGGCGGCTCCGGTCAGACGGCCACCAGGCAGGCGCCGCCGGCGATGACCAAGGCCGAGCCGAAGCCGGCCAACGGCAAGTCAGGCGAGGGCGACGGCGAGGAGTGGTGGACCGAGTAGGTCACCGCGCACGTAACCGGAAGGCTCCTCCGCCCCTCGGGCGGAGGAGCCTTCCGCGTGAACGGGCTAGGAGTTGACGGTCTGTCCGCCGTCGACAACGATCGCCTGGCCGGTCAGGTAGGACGAGGCGTCGCTGGCCAGGAAGACCGCCGGCCCGGCCATCTCCTCGGCGCGGGCCCAGCGCTTCATCGGCACCGTCGCGATCGTCGCCGGGCCGGAGACGGGATCTTCCCACAGGTTGCGGTTCAGGTCGGTGGCCGTCCAGCCGGGGCACAGCGCGTTGACCCGCACGCCGTCGGCCGCCCACTCCACCGCCAGCGACTTGGTCAGCGAGATCAGCCCGGCCTTGGCCGCGCCGTACGGCGTGATCAGCGGGGACGCGGCTACGCCGGCCACGGAGGCGACGTTGATCACCGAGCCCGACCCGCGGTCAAGCAGGTGACCGGCGAACGCGTGGCAGACATACACGGCCGAGCTCAGGTTCAGCCTGATCAGCTTGTCCCAGCCGGACAGCCGCAGGTCACGGAAGCTGACCATGAAGTTCGACCCGCCCGCGTTGTTCACCACGATGTCGACGTGACCCAGCTGGTCGATCGACGCCGCCACGGCACCGGACACGTCGGACTGGTCGGTCACGTCGGCGGGAATGACGATGGCCTTGCGGCCCACGGCGGTGATGTCGTCGGCCGTGTCGGCCAGGCCGTCCGCTGTCCGCGCCACGATCGCGACATCCGCGCCGGCCTGAGCGAGCGCGACGGCGATGGCGCGGCCAATCCCGCGCGACGCCCCGGTCACGAAGGCGGTCTTGCCAGTGAGATCAAACAGGCTCACGTTGAGTCCTTCCATTCAGCGGGAAGCGGCCAGGCGGCCGGATTCAGCAGCCGCACTATCTCATTCAGCACGATCCGGACGTAGGTCTCGCCCACCCACAGATGCTTCGCCCGGTCGACGCCGACCACCCTGGCCTGCGGCACCCGGGCGAAACGCTCGACGGCCTCGCCGGGGCGCAGGTAGTCGTCCAGCTCGGGCACCAGCGCGAGCAGCGGACGGCCGCCCGCCGCCCAGGCGTCCAGATCGCCGTCCCCCGCCCGGCGCAGCGCCGGGGACAGCAAGATCGCCCCTTCGACCGGCGGCACGTTCCCCCACATCAGCGCGAGCTCGGTGCCGAACGACCAGCCGAGCAGCCAGATCCCGGGCAGTCCGGCGGTGACGCAGAACTCGATCGCCGCGGCCACGTCGTCGCGCTCCGGGGCGCCGCCGCCGAACTCGCCGCCGCTGGTGCCGCGCTCGGACGAGGTTCCGCGCGTGTTGAAGCGCAGGACGGCCAGGTCGGCCAGCGCCGGCAGCCGGTAAGACGCCTTGCGCAGCAGGTGGCTGTCCATCATCCCGCCCGCCGTCGGCAGCGGGTGCAGGCAGACCAGCGTGGCGACCGGGTCGCGGCGCGGCGGCCGGGCCAGCTCGCCGACCAGATCGAGGCCGTCGGCCGTGCGCAGCACGATGTTCTCCCGGCGGGCCGGCAGAACGGTTCCCGCCCGGATCTCGATCGCTGCGTGCTCAGCCACGAACCTTCCTCACTGATCGGCGGCCAGCTCCAGCACCGGCAGCTGGCCGGGACCGGCCGCCTGGCGCTGCCTGCTCCGTCACCGGTAGCTGGCTCGCCCAGTCCGGCGCGGCCGGCGCCGCCAGCAAGCATTGTGCCAGTGCCTGCGCTCGGCCAGGCCGGGTGTCTGCGCCGGCCAGACCACCAGGTGCGCCGTTCCTGGCCTGATCTCCTGGTCACAGCCCGGGCAGCGGTACTCCTTCACCGCGGCCGCACCTGGCACCTGCCGCACCACCCAGTCGCCGTCCGGCCATTCCTCGGTCCGCGGCGGACCGAGCCTGGCCGGCGAGTCCTCGTCCCCGTCACCCGCATCCCGGCCGGCGGCCGGCGGCGTGCGGCCGGCCCGGCGCGGGCGGCGCGGCACCTCACCCGGCAGCCGGCGGCGCCTTCCGCGGGCTCACCGACCGGCGGCTGGCTCGTGACAGGCGGAAGACTCGTGAGCGACCGGCGAGAGGCCGCCCTGCGCGTACTGGGTCATCAGCGGCGGCGGCGCGAAGGCGGGGTCGCCGTAGCCCGCGTGCATGGCCCCGAGCACCTCGACCGCGGTGCCGACCCCCGCGTCGGCCAGCAGCCGGATCGGCCCGCGCGGGTAACCGCAGCCCAGCGTCATCGCGGTATCCACGTCGGCCGACGTCGCGTACCCGTCGGCGACCATCGCCACCGCGTCTCGCAGGTGCGGGTAAAGCAGCGCGCCGACCAGCAGGCCGGGCCGGTCGGCCGACTGCACCGCGCGCACGCCAAGCCGGGCGATCAGCGCGCGGGCCGCGGCCAGCGCCCCGGCCGAGGTCACCGGGCTCGCGACTAGTTCGGCCAGGCCCGGCGCCGCCAGGTGCAGGCCGACCGACTCCGCGGCCCGGCCCGCGGCGGTCGCCGGCCCGATCACGCCGCCCCCGGGGCCGATCGCGACGATGACCAGGTCGCTCGGGTGCGCCGGGTTGCGGGTGACGTTGATCCCGGCCGCGGCGATCAGGCTGGCCAGTTCCGCGGACCGGTCCTGGTGATCGATCAGCGTGACGGTGCCGGGAGCAGGCGGCTGGTCCTCGTTATCGAAAACAGCCGAGTCGCCGCCGGCGGCCGCGCCTGCGTAGTCGTAGAAGCCCGCGCCGCTCTTGCGCCCGACCCGGCCCGCGTCGGTCAGGCGGCGCAGCAGCGGAGCCGGCGTGTACCTGGTGCCGCCGAACTCGCGGTCGAGCACCTCGAGGATCGACAGCGAGGTGTCGAGCCCGATCAGGTCGAGCAGGGCCAGCGGTCCCATCGGCAGGCCGATCCCCGCGGTCACCGCCAGGTCGATGTCGTCGCGGGTCGCGTAGCCGGTCTCGAGCAGCCGGGCGGCGTGGTTGAGGTAGGGCAGCAGCAGGGCGTTGGCGACGAACCCGGCCCGGTCGGTGACCTGCACCGGCACCTTGCCAAGCCGCCGGGCGAGCTCGGTTACCGCCCGGCCGGCCGCCGGATCGGTCAGGACCGTGGTCACGACCTCCACCAGCCGCATCACCGGGGCGGGATTGAAGAAGTGCAGGCCGATCACCCGGCCCGGGCGGGCCGAGCCCGCGGCGATGGCGGTGACCGACAGCGACGAGGTATTGGTGGCGATGATCGCGTCCGGTCGGCAGACCTGGTCGAGCTCGGCGAGGATCTGGCGCTTGACGGCCAGCCGCTCCGGCACGACCTCGATCACCAGGTCGGCGCCGGCCAGGCTGGCCAGCGCCGCTCCCGGCCGGACCCGGTCCGCGATCTGCGCGCGCTCGTCCTCGGTCAGCCTGCCGCGGGACACGGCCCGGCCGAGCGAGGCGTCCAGGATCGCCATGCCACGGGACAGCGCACCGGAATCGGCCTCGACCGCGGTCACGCTCAGGCCGGCCCGGGCGAAGACCTCGGCGATGCCGGCTCCCATCGTGCCCAGCCCGACGACCCCCACGTCACGGATTTCCATGGCGAGACACTACCGAGGCGCAAACCGGCGGCCGCCGGCGGCCTCGCCATCGAGACCATGGACCCGGTCTCTCTCGGCCGGCACCTGAGCGGCAGCCGGGCGCGCCGGCGCCGGCGTCACCGGGGGCGGACCAACTAGAGTCTCCTCATGCGCCTGGTGATCGCTAAATGCAGCGTCGACTACGCGGGGCGCCTGTCAGCCCATCTCCCCCTGGCCATGCGGTTGCTGATCGTCAAGGCGGACGGCTCGGTCCTGGTGCACAGCGACGGCGGCTCGTACAAGCCGCTGAACTGGATGTCGCCGCCATGCCGGCTCGCCGAGAGCGGCACCGAATGGGTCGTGACCGGGAAGTCAGGCGAGACGCTGACCGTGCACCTCGAGGAGGTCATCAGCGACACCTCGTTCGCGCTCGGCGAGGATCCCGGGCTGGTCAAGGACGGCGTCGAGGCCCACCTGCAGGAACTGCTCGCCGCCCAGCTGCACGTGCTCGGTGACGGCTGGCGGCTGGTCCGGCGCGAGTTCCCGACCGCGATCGGCCCGGTCGACCTGATGTGCCGGGACGCGGTCGGGATCAGCGTCGCCATCGAGGTGAAGCGGCGCGGCGAGATCGACGGGGTCGAGCAGCTGACTCGCTACCTGGAGCTGCTGAACCGCGATCCCCTGCTGGCGCCGGTGCAGGGCATCTTCGCCGCCCAGGAGATCAGGCCGCAGGCACGCGTCCTGGCCGAGGACCGCGGCATCCGCTGCGTGACGCTGGACTATGCGTCGATGCGCGGCACCGACGACGGCGCGCTCCGCCTGTTCTGATCCCCCGGCCCGGCGCCGCCCCTCAGGAACCCAGCTCGGTGGCCCAGAACGCGGTGACTCCCGTCTTGTCCTGCAGGGTCAGTGCGATCACGTCGAGCGGGCCCTTGCTGCCCTCCAGCTGAAGCCCGTCGAAGTCGATCGTGCTCGGCGGCGCGCTGATCGTCCGCACGGCGCCGAACCCGGTCGCGGCCGAGTTGGTCTGGACCAGCCGGATCTTGTTCATCGCCGAGTCATACCAGCCGATCTGCAGGTGCCCGCCGGGGCCCGCGGCGAGCGCCACGTGCGAAGCGTGGCCGGTCGCCGATCCGGGAACGACCTGCACCTTGGTCGAGCCGTCCCGCCACAGGGCGATATGGACGCACGGGGCCGCCTTGGTCGCGACGCAATAGGCCAGGTACAGGCCGCCGCCCACCCTGGCCGCGAGGGCCACCGCCTCGAGCGGCTGGTTGTTCTGCGCGGCATTGCCCGAGCCTGGCGCCTTCACCCGGGCCTTGGCCGTGGGCAGGATCTGGTCGACGTAGTAGCCCTGGTCGCTCTTGAAGGAGTTCTCGAACCAGGCCGCCCAGATGTTCCCGCTCTTGTCCCGCACCATCGTCGGTCCGACCACCGGGCCGCCCGCGCCCGCGGACTGATCGGGCGCCGTGGCCGGGGACGCCGGGTCCACGCCGACGTGATAGCCGAGCGCGTTGGGGAGGGTGGCCCAGCCGGCCACCGGCGTCCCGTTGGACTCGTTCGCCGCAGCATCATCGGTCAGCGGGACGAGCTTGGAATGAGACAGCGATCCCGACGTCAGCGCCCAGGTATTGCCGGCCGCTCCGCTGGTCGCCGAGTACATCGAGTCATTGTTGAATGGGCTGCCGCCCTTGCCGTCGGCGCCGGTAAAGATAAGCCTGATGCCGCCGTTCGGACCGGGCAGCAACCGCGGGTAGGACGTCAGGCTTGACCACTTGCTGACGATCGCCCCTGTGTTGATCAGCTTCGCCTTAGCGCCGAGGGTCGAGTAGTGCAGCGAGAATCCCTTGGCGTGGTCGTTGCTCTGCCACGCCACATGCAGCCGGGCATCGGAGGTGCGGTACAGGCCAGCCGACGCGATTCCCTGGCCGGTATTCGCGGAGATCCTCGTCCAGGTGACCGACGCGGCGGGACCCGCGCCGGAGTGGCCGGCCGCCATGCTGAACGCGCTCGACCCCGCCATGGCGACAACGGCGGCGGCCACCGCGTAGGAACTTCTGGTCAACCTGCGCATGACGGCTCCCCCCAGACGATGGGTCCGAGTCTGGACGAAAGGTAATACAGGGGTCAAGAGATACGTCCCGGCTGTTCAGCCGAAACCGCTGGCGCCGCCGTCGATGACCAGCGGATGGGCGTTGACGTAGCTGGCCTCGCCGGAGAGCAGCCAGATGGTGGCATAGGCGACCTCCCAGGCCGTCGCCTGCCGCCCGAACGGCAGGCGGCGAGCGGTCCGGCCCGGATTGGCGCGGGACGCGTCGCGACCGAGCGGGGTGTCGACCAGGCTCGGCACCACCAGGTTGGCCCGGATCCCGCGGGCCATCCCCTCGCGGGCGGTCTGCCGGCAGATCCCGAGCAGCGCGGCCTTGGACGAGTCGTAGGCCGGCACGCCGGTCGCGGCGCGCATGCTGGCCGCCGAGCTGACATACACGATCGCCGATCCCGGGGCCAGCACCGGCAGCGCGGCGGCCGAGACCAGGAAGTGCGCCCTGGTATTCACGGCGAAGGTCGCGTCCCACTGCTCGGCCGAGGTCCCGGCCATCCCCCGGCCGAGGCCGAAGCCGACGTTGAGCACCAGGCCATCCAGGCCGCCGAGAACGGCCGCCGATTCCTCGACGACCCGGGCGCAGGCCAGCGGGTCGGCCACGTCCGCCACCACGACCTCGGCCCGGCCCCCTTCGGCCCGGGCGAGGCCCGCGGTGACCTCGGCGGCCGCGCGGTCCCGGTCGGCGCACGCGACCGACGCACCCTCGCGGGCGGCCAGGACGGCGATGGCCCGGCCGTTTCCGGCCGGCGGGTCGGGATCGGGACACGGCCGGGTTCCGGCCCCGACGACGAGCACCCGGCGCCCGGCCAGGCGGCCGCGCCCAGCGGCCGAGCCGGCCGCCTCGGCGGGGAGATCAGCCGGGACGCCGGGATCCTCTGGCCTGCCCGCGCTCACCCGGCCACGCCCGGCGCCGTGCCCCACTCCGGCGTCACTCCGGGCGGCAGGGGGACCTCGAAGGCATTAAGCAGGAACGAGATCAGGGTGTAGTAGCCGCACAGCGAGACCAGCTCGACCATGCCCTCGTCGCCCAGCAGCTGCTGGGCGGCCGCGTACCGATCCGGGTCGAGCCGGCCGCCGGTGGTGAGCTGGCGGACCGCCGCGTAGATCGTCCGCTCGTCGTCAGCCTCGAACGGAGGCTCCTCGCCGCGGCCGATGGCATCGACGACCGCACCGGCGACACCGTGCTCGCGCGCCATCGCGGCGTGCGCCCACCACTCGAATTCGGCCTTCCACCGGGCGCCGACGGTAATGATCGCGAGCTCGCTCAGCCGCCGCTCGATCGACGTCCTGAACCTGAGCCTGCCGCCGAGCGCACTCAGGTGGCGGCCCACTCCCGGGGCGTGCACGAAAGCGTTGAACGGGCCGATCAGGCCGCCGCTGTCGTTGACCAGCTCGGTGCCGCGCGAGCCGGTCACGCCGTCCCACACCTGCTGGCCAGCGTCGTCGAGGTCGTCGTAGCGGAGGTAAGGAAGTCGCGTCATACCAGGACAGTAGTACCGACCCGCCGCGCGGGCTTGCCAGACATGGCACCATTTACCTAGGCTTTGACCGGAAACTGGGCGATACGGTTCTGTGCGGCCTGTTCGACCGGGGATCGGGGGCATCGGTACCGTGCGGGAACACCTGCTCTACATCGGCGGCCGCTGGCGGGCGGGCGGCAGCACGGCCGAGGCCATCAGCCCCTCGACCGGCGAGCCGTTTGCCACGGTCGCGGTCGCCGATCCGCACGACGTCGACGCGGCGGTGGTCGCCGCCGACGCGGCGTTCGCGAAGTGGTCGGCGGCGTCGCCGTTCGAGCGAGCCGGTGCCTGCGAGCGGATCGCCGCCGCCGTCTCGGCCCGGCGCGAGGAGCTGGCCCGAGCCCTCGCCCAGGACCAGGGCAAGCCGCTGGTCGCCGAGGCCTATGACGAGGTCGACGAGCTCGCGGTCTACTTCACGATGGCGGGCGAGGATGCCAAGCGGCTGGCCGGCGCGCTGCCCGCGTCGACGTCCGCCGGCCGGCGGGTGCTGACCGCGCGGGTGCCGCTCGGCGTGGTCGGCGTCGTCAGTCCGTGGAACTGGCCGTACACGATGGGGGCCGAGATCTTCGCGCCCGCGCTGGCGGCCGGCAACACCGTCGTCTGGGTCCCGGCACCGACCACGACGGCTTGCTGCGCGCTGCTGGCCGAGATCATGGACCAGGCGGGGCTGCCCGCCGGCGTGTTCAGCTTCCTGTCCGGGCCGGGCCCGGTTGTCGGTGCCGCCGTGGTCGGCCATCCGCTGGTCGCCGGCGTCGGTTTCGTCGGCTCGGTGGAGACCGGCGGCACCGTGGCGGCTCGCGCCGCGGGCAAGACGCAGCTGCTCGAGCTGGGCGGCAACGGCCCGATGGTGATCCTCGACGACGCCGACCTGGAACTCGCGACGGATGCGGCGCTGGAGGCCGCGTACCTGTGCGCCGGGCAGAGCTGCACGGCCGGCGAGCGGTTCCTGGTGCAGGCGGGTGTGCGAGCGGAGTTCACCGAGCGGGTCGTCGAGGCAACGAAGGCACGCGTGCGGCTCGGCGACCCGTTCGACCCGCAGACCACGATGGGACCGCTGAACAACGAGGCGACAGCGGCCAAGTTCGACCGGCACGTCGCCGACGCGGTCGCCGGCGGAGCGCGGGTCTGCACCGGCGGCCGGCGGACTGCGGGGCTGCCGACTCGCCTGTTCGCCGAGCCGACCGTCCTCGACGGAGTCACGCCGGGGATGGCCATCGAACGCGAGGAGACCTTCGGCCCCGTCGTTCCGATCGTGGAGGTGACGCTCGGCGGCCGAGGCGCTCCGGCTCACCAACGCCTCGCCGTTCGGGCTGACGACCGCCGTCTTCACCGGGGACCTGGAGCGCGGCCTCGCTTTCGCTGAGCGGGCCAGGGCGGGCTGGGTCAACATCAACGCCTCGACCAACCTGTGGGAGTCGCACCTGCCGTTCGGCGGCCGGGCGGGCAGCGTCAGCGGGCGCGGCCGGGTCGGCGGCCGCTACCCGATGGAGACCTTCACCGAGCCGAAGACGATCGTGTACCCGGCACCGAGATTCAGTCAGTAGCCAGAGCCAGCTCAACGGAGAGTGGGGTCACCAAGATGCCGATGCCAACCGCCCTGGAGATTGCCCGCGCGGCAACCCTGAAGCCGATTGCCGATATCGCCGAGGACATCGGGCTGCCGCCGTGGCTGGTCCAGCCGTACGGCGAGCACGTGGCCAAGATCGACCTGAAGGCGATCGAGGAACTGGCCGACCGGCCCAGGGCCAAGTACGTCGTGGTCACCGCCGTCACGCCCACGCCGCTCGGCGAGGGCAAGACGACCACCACGGTCGGCCTCGGCCAGGCGATGCGGCACATCGGCAAGCGCGCCACGATCGCGCTGCGGCAGGCGTCGATGGGCCCGACGTTCGGGATCAAGGGCGGCGCGGCCGGCGGCGGGTACAGCCAGGTCGTGCCGTTCGAGACGCTGAACCTGCACCTCACCGGTGACATGCACGCGGTCACGGCCGCGCACAACATGCTGTCCGCGATGCTCGACAACCACCTGTACCAGGGCAACAAGCTCGGCATCGACCTGCACAACATCACCTGGAAGCGGGTGCTCGACGTCAACGACCGGGCGCTGCGGAACATCGTGATCGGGCTGGGCGCGGCGGCGGACGGCGTTCCCCGACAGACCGGGTTCGACATCACCGCCGCGTCCGAGGCGATGGCGGTGCTGGCCCTGTCGACGTCCCTGCACGACATGCGGGCCAGGCTCGGCCGGATCGTGGTCGGCTACACGGCCGCCGGCGAGCCGGTCACCGCCGAACAGCTGAAGGCCGCGGGCGCGATGACCGTGATCATGAAGGACGCGATCCGCCCGAACCTGCTGCAGACGCTGGAGAACACTCCCGTGCTCGTCCACGCCGGCCCGTTCGGCAACATCGCGCACGGGAACTCGTCGGTGGTCGCCGACCTGATCGGCATCCATTCCGGTGATTTCCTGATCACCGAGGCCGGGTTCGGCGCCGACATGGGAGCCGAGCGGTTCTTCAACATCAAGTGCCGGGTCTCCGGGCTGCGGCCGGACGCCGCGGTCGTCGTGACGACGGTCCGGGCGCTGAAGGCCCACTCGGGCCGGCACCGCATCGTCGCCGGCCGGCCGCTCCCCGAGGCACTGCTGGCCGAGAACCCCGACGAGGTGCACCTCGGCGGCGCGAACCTGCGCAAGCACATCGACAATGTCCGCGCCCACGGCGTCACGCCGGTCGTGGCGATCAACGCGATGCCCGAGGATTTCGCCTCCGAGCACGCCGCGATCGCGGAAATCGCCGCCTCGATGGGCGTCCGGTCGGCGGTCTGCACGCACTTCGCCGACGGCGGACGCGGCGCGACCGCGCTGGCCGAGGCGGTGACCGAGGCGGCCCAGGAGCCGGGCGACTTCCATTTCCTCTACCCTGCAGAGGTGTCGCTGCGCGAGAAAATCGAGACGATCGCGTCTCGTATTTACGGTGCAGACGGGGTGGACTACGCGCCGCTGGCCGCGCGCCAGCTCGACGGGTACGAGCGGAACGGTTTCGGCGGGCTGCCGGTCTGCATCGCCAAGACGCCGCTCTCGCTGTCGCATGACCCGTCGCTGAAGGGCGCGCCGACCGGATGGCGGCTGCCGGTCCGCGAGGTGCGCGCCTCGGTCGGCGCCGGGTTCGTCTACCCGATCTGCGGCGACATGCGGACCATGCCGGGCCTGGCGTCGAACTCGGCCGCCGAGCGGATCGACATCGACGAGAACGGGGAGATCGTCGGACTCTCGTGACCGGCCCGAGCAGGCCGGCGACCTGACCGGCGGCCAGGACAGCTGCTACCCGCGGCTGCCGGTCGGCGGCTTCCTCGACGCGCTCGCCGCCGGGGCGCCCGCTCCGGCGGCCGGCTCGGCGGTCGCGCTGGTCCTGGCCCAGGCCGCCGCGCTGTGCGCCAAGTCCGCGCGGCTGTCCGCACGCCAGCTGACCTCGGACCGGGCCGGCCAGCTCACGGCGGAGGCGGAACAACTTCGCGCGGAGGCCGCTTCGCTCATGGACGAGGACGCGCGAGCCTTCCGCGCCGTGATCGAGCAGCGCCGCCGTCCGGCTGGCCAGGACCGGGACCTGGCGGCCGCGCTCTCCCGAGCCGCCGACGTGCCGATGCGGCTAGTCGAGCTGGCCGCCCCGGTGGCCGAGCTGGCTGCCAGCCTGGCCGCCGGCGGCAACCCCGCGCTGCGCGGCGATGCCCAGGCCGCCGCGCTGCTGGCGCAGGCCGCCGCCCGCGCCGCCGCCGCGCTGGTCCGGATCAACCTGACCGGCACGCCCGGCGACCCGCGCCCGGACCGCGCCGCGAGCCTGCTGACCAGAATCGCCCGGTCCGTCGATGCCGGGGCGCCCTGATGCCCGTGTGCCAGACTGCATCGGACTGAGGGCCGCGACGGCAGTCAGCTGGGGAACAAAGCAGCGTCGAGCCGGGGGGAACAGTGAGACGACGGGCGCACCTGGTCGGGTCGATTCCCGGTGTCAGCGCGGCGGATGCGATGGAGGCGGCGCTGACGCGGCTCGCTCCGTACCTGCTGACGCTCTCCGACGGCGAGACCGGAGCGCGGGCGTGGTGGGTCGGCGCCTGCATCAGGAACATGCTCGACAATCCCGACCTCGAGGTGGCCGGCGGGGGCCGCGATTTCACCGACTACGAGAACGTGCTCCAGTTCCGGCTGCGAGATGGCGCTGCCCTGCAGGTCGCGAACCTGGAGGCGGCCCTGCCCTATCAGGCGGCCTTCGCCGCCAGCTACCCCGCCTTCGTCGAGCTGCGCGAGAAGTACGACCGGCCGGACCTTCCGTTCCAGGTCGGGATCCCCGGGCACCTGGACCTGTCCCTGGACTCGTTCGGGTTCGGCGAGGGGTTCGCCCCGCACTACTACCGGCCCTGCCTGCAGGCGACGCTCAGCCAGGTGCGCAAGATCGCGGCCACCGCGGCCAGCGACGTGGTGTTCCAGCTCGAGACCCCGGCCGCGCTGGTCGCGGTAGCGGCCGCAGGCGAGGACTCGGCGGCCGAGACCGCGCGCCAGGTCACCGCCCTGATCACCGAGCTGCCCGCGGGGGCGCCCGCGGGCACCAGGTTCGGCGTGCACTTGTGCCTGGGCGACCTCAACCACAAGGCCCTGACCGGGCTGACCGACATCACCCCGGCGGTCCTGCTGGCCAACGAGCTCGCGGCGGCCTGGCCGGGGGATCGTACGCTCGAGTTCATCCACGTCCCGTTCGCCGCGGCCCAGGAACCGCCGACCTTCGACGAGGCCTTCTACCAGCCGCTGGCGAAGCTCGATCTCCCGGCCTCGGTGCGGTTCGTGGCCGGCTGCATCCACGAAGACCTCTCGGCTGACCAGCAGGTCGCGCTGCTCCGCCTGATCGAGAACCATGTCGGCCGCGAGGTTGACGTGGCGGCCGCCTGCGGCCTCGGCCGCCGGCCCGACGTCAGCCAGGCCTGGGATGCCATGGAGAAAGCCCTGCTCCTGGTGGCGGACCGCCCAGCCTGACCGGAGCTCGCCCGATAGGGGCGCTGACAGCCGTTTTGCTATGCCACACTAGCCTTCTTCAACGGCGATCGGGTCATGGCCCGCCTGCATGGCGGCCAGTGCCACCGAGCAAGGAGGCAGGCGATGGGACGGCGAGCGCACCTGGTCGGGTCGCTGCCTGGCACGAGCGCGGCGGAGGCCATGGAGTCGGCGCTGACCCGGCTCGGCCCCTACCTCCTGACGCTGTCGGACGGCGAGACGGGAGCACGGGCCTGGTGGATCGGCGCCTGCATCAGCAGCCTCAGCAACAACCCCAGCCTGGAGCTGGCCGGCGGCGGGCGGCGCGATTTCTCGACGTACGAGGACGTGCCGCAGTACCGCCTGCGGGAGGGGGCCACGCTGTCGGCCGAGAGCGTGGAGGCCTGCCTGCCGTACCTGGAGGCGTTCACCGCCAGCTACCCGGTCTTCCAGGACCTGCGGGCCAAGCACGGACGGCCCGATCTGCCGTTCCAGGTCGGCATCCCCGGGCACCTGGACCTGTCCGCCGACTCGTTCGGCTTCGAGGTCGCCTTCGATCCCGGCTACTACCAGCCGTCGCTCGAGGCCACGGCCGCCCAGGTCAGCAAGATCGCCGCGGCCGCGGGCGATGACGTTGTCTTCCAGATCGAGACTCCCGCCGCGCTGATCTCGGTCACGATGGCCGGCGACGACGGCGCGGCGGCGGCCGCCCGGCAGGTGGCCGGCGGAACCGTGGCCCTGCCCGCCAGCGTGCCCGCGGGTACCCGGTTCGGCGTGCACCTGTGCCTCGGCGACATGAACCACAAGTCGATGGTCGGGATGCGGGACATCACGCCCGCGGTCCTGGCCGCCAACGAGATCGCGGCCGCCTGGCCGGCGGACCGCACGCTGGAGTTCATCCACGTGCCGTTCGCGGCCGCGGAGGAGCCGCCGTCCTTCGACCCGGCGTTCTACCAGCCGCTGAGCAAGCTGGACATCCCGGACTCCGTCCGCTTCGTGGCCGGCTGCATTCACGAGTCACTGTCCAGCGACAAGCAGGTCGAACTGCTCCAGATGATCGAGAGCCACGTCGGGCGCGAGGTCGACGTGGCGGCCGCCTGCGGCCTCGGCCGACGTCCGGACGTCTCCCAGGCGTGGGACGCGATGGAGAAGGCCCTGCTCCTGGTGGAGAACGGTCCCGCCTGACGACCGCGGCCCGCCCCGCTCCCGTCAGCCAGCGAGCAGGTGACGGTTGGCGGACCTGGCCGCCTCGGCGAGGTCGGGCACCTCGATCACCGCGATGCCGCGGTCGGCTAGCCAGGCCGTTCCGCCGCCCGGGACGAACAGCGGCGGCTCGCGCCAGGCGATGACGACCCGGCGCAGGCCGGCCGCGGCGATCAGCTCGGCGCAGGGTGCGGGCCGGGATGCCCGGCGCAGGCACGGTTCCAGCGAGCTGTAGAGCGTCGCCCGGCCAAGGTCTGCCGGGCCGAGCCCGGCCACCGACCCGGGCGCGGCGCCGGCCCCGCTGCCCGCGGCTGCGGGCCCGGCGGCCCGGCGCAGCGTGACCTCCTCGGCATGGTCGCCGGGATCGGTCTCGCGCGAGTAGCCGGTCGCGATCACCTGGCCGGCCGCGCCGACCAGGATCGCGCCGACCGAGAACGCGGTCAGCGACGGCGGACATTGCCTGGACAGGTCGATCGCGGCCGCCAGCCAGTGCCGGTCAGCGTCCGGGTTCCCCGGCGCCAGCGGCTCGGCCGGCCTGCGACTCCGCCATCGGCGATCTCCCCACTCGGTCAGGTACCCAACGGTATCTTCCGCAGGCCAGGCAGTGATTTACTGGCACACAACGACTCGCGGTGCCGCATGAGGGATGGTGTGTAAGGGCGATGGTCGCTACAGCGCGCAAGCCTGGCCAGTCCGGCCTGGCGAAGACGTTCGACTCGCTGAACCCGGCAACCGACGAGCCGGTCGCCACCTTCGCGGTGTTCGGCGAGCACGAGGTCGGCGAGACGGTGGCCAGGGCCCGCGAGGCGGCCGCCTGGTGGTCGGCACTCACCTGGCAGCAGCGGCAGACCAGGCTGCTGGCCTGGAAGTCATACCTGACCAGGTACATCATGCGCCTCGCCGAGGTCGTGCATGCCGAGACCGGCAAGCCGGTCTCCGACGCCCAGCTGGAGATCCTGCTGGCGATCGTGCACATCGACTGGGCCGCGAAGCACGCGCGCAAGGTACTCAGCCCGCAGAAGGTGCGCAGTGGCCTGGTGGCGTTCAACCACGCGTCCACCGTCCAGTACCACCCGCTCGGCGTGGTCGGCGTGATCGGCCCGTGGAACTACCCGGTCTTCACCCCGATCGGCTCGATCGCCTACGCCCTGGCGGCTGGCAACGCGGTCGTGTTCAAGCCCAGCGAGTTCACCCCGGCCACCGGCAGCTGGCTGGTCAGCTCGTTCGCCGCGGTGGTGCCCGAGCACCCGGTCCTGCAGCTGGTCACCGGCTTCGGCGAGACCGGCAGCCACCTCGCGCGCAGCGGCGTCGACAAGATCGCGTTCACCGGCTCGACCAGGACCGCCAAGAAGGTCATGGCCGCCTGCGCGGAGAACCTGACCCCGATGGTCGCCGAGTGCGGCGGCAAGGACGCGATGCTGGTGGCGGCCGACGCCGACCTGGACTCCGCGGCCGACGCCGCGGTCTGGGGTGCGCTCTCCAACGCCGGCCAGACCTGCGTCGGGGTCGAGCGGATCTACGTCGCCCAGAGCGTCTACCACACGTTCATCGAGAAGCTGGCCGACCGGGTCAGCGAGCTGCGCCCGGGCGATGACCGGGAGGCCGACTACGGGCCGATGACGATGCCGGGCCAGCTCGACGTGATCGAGCAGCACATCGCCGATGCGATGGCCGGCGGCGGCCGCGCCGTGGTCGGCGGGCTCGGCAGCATCCGCAAGCCCTACGTCGGGCCGGTCATCCTGGCCGACGTCCCCGAGACGAGCGCCGCGGTCACCGAGGAGACCTTCGGGCCGACGATGACGGTCAAGCCGGTCGCCGACCTCGCTGAAGGCGTCAGGCTCGCGAACGCCGGCCGCTACGGCCTCGGCGGCAGCGTGTACTCCAAGAACAAGAAGGCCGCGATGCGGGCCGCCAGGTCGCTGCGGACCGGGATGACCTCGATCAACTCGGCGCTCACGGTCCTCAGCGTTCCGTCGCTCCCGTTCGGCGGCGTGGGCGAGTCCGGCTTCGGGCGGATTCACGGTGCGGACGGCCTGAAGGAGTTCTCGCGGGCCCAGTCCATCACCCGCCAGCGGATGAAGCCGACGTCGAACCTGACCAGCTTCACCAGAACCGACAAGGACCTGAACCAGATCATGACCCTCGTCACCTTCCTGCACGGCCGCCGCTACAAGTAGCCGCCCCCGGTCTCAGACGACATCGCTGAACCCCTGCTGCTGCTATAGCGACAGCAGGGGTTCAGCGATGTCGTCGAAATGCGGGCTAGGGGGCGGGGGCGGTGAGGAGGAGGTCGGCGGGCTCGACGGCGGCCAGCGGGGCGCGGCCCGAGATCATGTCGGCGGCCCGCTCGGCGATGGCGATCGTGGGCGCGTTGGTGTTGCCGCGCGGAACGGTCGGCATCACCGAGGCGTCGACCACGCGCAGGCCTTCGACGCCCCTGACGCGCAGCTCGGTGTCCACGACGCCGGGCAGCCTGCTCGCGTCCAGCTGCGTCTCGCCGCTCATCGAGCAGGTGCCGACCGGGTGGTAGATCGTCGTCACGTCGCGGCGGACGAAGTCACGCAGGTCCGCGTCGCTGCACAGGTCAGCACCCGGCGCCGCCTCGGCCGACCACATCTTGCGCAGCGGCTTGGCGTCGGCGATCTGCCTGGCCATCGCCACGCCCCTGACCAGGGCCTCCAGGTCGGCCGGGTCGGCCAGGTAGGCCGGATCGATCAGCGGCCGGTGCCGGGGGTCGGCGCTGCGCAGCGAGATCCGGCCGCGGCTGCGCACGTCGACCAGCGTGACCAGCACCGACATGCCGCGGTCGGTCGGGTCGGCGAGGCCGCCGTCGCGGAACGGCACGGGCAGCACGTGCCACTGCAGGTCGGGTGCGGGCAGGCCCGCCTCGCTCCTGGCGAAACCGCCGGCCTGGGCCACGTTGGTCGTCATCGGCCCGGAATGGGTCAGCTGCCAGCGCAGCAGGTTCCTCGGCCCGGCCAGCTCGGCCAGGCTGCGGACCTTCGGCGTCGACCAGATCGCGGTGACGATGGGGTGGTCGGACAGGTTCGCGCCCACGCCCGGGCTGTCGGCGGTCACGGTGATGCCGTGCTCGCGCAGGTGATCAGCGGGCCCGATGCCGGACAGCATCAGCAGCTGCGGGCTGTTGACCGCGCCGCCGGACAGGATGACCTCGGCCTCGGCCCGCGCCAGATGCTCGGCGCCCCGGTGCAGGTACCGGACGCCGACGGCCCGGCCGCCCTCGATCACGATCGACGTGACCAGCGCGTCGGTCTGCACGCTCAGGTTCGGCCGGCCCTGCGCCGGGTGCAGGTACGCGTCGGCCGCCGACCAGCGCCGGCCTTCCTTCTGCGTCACCTGGTAGAAGCCGACGCCGTCCTGGTCCTGGCCGTTGAAGTCGGGGTTGGCGATGGCGCCCGCATTCACCCCCGACTCGACGAACGCCGAGGTCGACGGTGACTTGAACTTCGGGTCCACGACCGACAGCGGGCCCGATCCGCCGTGATAGGCCGATGAGCCGCGCGCGTTGCCTTCCGCCCTGATGAAGTAGGGAAGGAGGTCGTTGTAACCCCAGCCGTCACAGCCGTATTCATCGCGCCAGGTGTTGTAGTCGTGCTTGTTGCCGCGGATGTAGATCATGGCGTTGATCGACGACGACCCGCCGACGACCCGGCCGCGCGGCCAGTACACCTGCTGGCCGGCCGCCCGGTCCTGCGGCACGGTGCGGAAGCCCCAGTCGTAGCTGCTCTGGAACAGCAGGTTCAGCGCGGCGGGGATGTGGATCTGGTCGGCCGTGTCCGGCGGGCCCGCCTCGAGCAGCAGGACCCTGACCGACGGGTTCTCCGATCAGCCGGCCGGCGAGCACACACCCGGCGCTGCCCGCGCCCACGATCACGTAGTCGTACACGGCCGCTCCCGCCAAGTCCGTACTAATGAACAAACCATACTAGTTCGTACACCGAGCGCCCGAGTTTTGACCCGCAGCAGCCAGACGCGCTCCCGGCCGGCAGGCCGAGAGCGCGTTCGAGGACCGTCTACAGCACCCGGCGGGCCCCCGTAACCGCCGGGAGGCGATGGCCCTGCGAGCTAGCTGCGGCTGTCGGCGGGACCAGCCAGCGTCACCCAGAATGATTACTCTACGTAGTCCAAGGATGCCATATCGTGCTCGATTTGTGAATAGCCCGGCTTGGGCGCGTCGCCCGGTCCCGTGCGGCCCGGCGGGCGGCCCGGCCGTTACGGTGGATGCCATGCCGAAGGAACGAACTGATACTCCCGTCGTGCTCTCCCGGATCTACACCAGGACCGGCGACGACGGCACGACCGCGCTCGGCGACATGAGCCGCGCGCCCAAGACGGACCCGCGGCTGGCGGCCTACGCCGACGTCGACGAGGCGAACAGCGCCATCGGCGTCGCGGTCACCGCCGGCGAGCTGGCTGACGACGTGACCGCGCTTCTGATCCGGATTCAGAACGAACTCTTCGACGTCGGTGCCGACTTCTGCAACCCGGTGTCGCCCGATCCTGCCTATCCGCCGCTGCGGATCGACGAGAGCTACCTCACCCGGCTCGAGCAGGCGTGCGACTCCTACAACGAGTCACTGCCGGCGCTGCGCAGTTTCGTGCTGCCGGGCGGGACGAAGGGCAGCGCCCTGCTGCACGTCGCCAGGACGGTCGTGCGGCGCGCCGAGCGGGCGGCGTGGGCGGCGGTCGAGGCGCACGGCGACACGATGAACGTGCTCGCGGTCAAGTACCTGAACCGGCTGTCCGACCTGCTGTTCATCCTCGCCCGGGTGGCCAACGAGCCCGGCGGCGACCTGCTGTGGAAGCCAGGCGGCGAGCGCTAGGCGGGACGTCACCGCCAGCGGGCCCGCCGCCTGCCGCGTCCGGTCAGGCTTCCTCGCCGGCCGCCCGCAGCTGCGCCGCGTAGTAATTCGCCTGGTCCTCCTGATCGCCGCCGGCGCCGCGCGCCTCGTCCAGGCCGGCCCGCGCGGTCGGCTTGTCCACGTCGGCTCCCAGGACCGCCTCGCGGGCCAGGATCGACACCTGGTCATCGGCCACGGACAGGAAGCCGCCGCCGACCGCCGCCTGGACCCAGCCGCTCGCCGCGGTGCCCTCGGGCAGGATCCGCACGACGCTGCCGGGCGCCAGGATGCCGAGCACCGGAGTGTGGCCGGTCAGCACGCCGATGTCGCCGTCGAGGGTCTTGGCGATGACCCGGTCGGCGTCGCCCGCCCAGACCTGGCCCTCCGGGACGACGAGCATCACCCGCAAGGTCACTGTGTTACCTCGCACGACTCCGTCACGGTGTTAGCTTTGCGCGACTCCGTCACCGTGTTAGCTTTGCGCGACTCCGTCACGGTGCTAGCTCGGCACGACTCCGTCATGACCGCTCCAGTTCCTTGGCCTTGCGCTCGACGTCCTCGATCCCGCCGCACATGAAGAAGGCCTGCTCGGGGACGTGGTCGTACTTGCCCTCGGTGATCGCCTTGAACGAGGTGATGGTCTCCTCGAGCGGGACGAACTCGCCTGGCTGGCCGGTGAACTGCTCGGCCACGTACATCGGGTGCGACAGGAAACGCTCGATCCGCCTGGCCCGCTGCACCGTGACCTTGTCTTCCTCCGACAGCTCGTCGATGCCCAGGATGGCGATGATGTCCTGAAGCTCCTTGTACCGCTGGAGCATCCGCTGGACCTCGCGGGCGACGTCGTAGTGCTCCTGGCCGATGTACTTGGCGTCCAGGATCCGGGAGCGTGGAGTCCAGCGGGTCCACCGCGGGGAAGATGCCCTTCTCCGTGATGGCGCGGGACAGCACCGTCGTGGCGTCCAGGTGGGCGAACGTGGTGTGCGGCGCCGGGTCGGTGATGTCGTCGGCTGGCACGTAGATCGCCTGCATCGAGGTGATCGAGTGGCCGCGGGTCGAGGTGATCCGCTCCTGCAGCTGACCCATCTCGTCGGCCAGCGTCGGCTGGTAGCCGACCGCCGACGGCATCCGGCCGAGCAGCGTGGACACCTCCGAGCCGGCCTGCGTGAACCGGAAGATGTTGTCGATGAACAGCAGCACGTCCTGCTTCTGCACGTCGCGGAAGTACTCGGCCATGGTCAGCGCGGACAGACCGACCCGGAGCCGGGTGCCAGGCGGCTCGTCCATCTGACCGAACACCAGCGCCGTGTCCTCGATGACGCCGGACTCGCTCATCTCCAGGAACAGGTCGTTGCCCTCGCGGGTCCGCTCCCCCACGCCGGCGAACACCGACACGCCGCCGAAGTTCTTGGCCACCCGGCGGATCATCTCCTGGATCAGCACCGTCTTGCCGACGCCGGCGCCGCCGAACAGGCCGATCTTGCCGCCGGACACGTACGGGGTGAGCAGGTCGATGACCTTGATGCCGGTGACGAACATCTCCGTCTTGGGCTCGAGCTGGTCAAGCGGCGGGGCCTGGCGGTGGATTCCCCAGCGCTCCTTGATGTCGAGCGAGGCCGTCGGCACGTCCAGGGTCTCGCCGAGCGACGTTGAACACGTGGCCCTTGGTCACGTCGCCGACCGGCACCGTGATCGGGCCGCCGGTGTCGGTCACCGTGGCGCCGCGCACCAGGCCGTCGGTCGGGCTGCATGGAGATCGCGCGGACCATGTTGTCGCCGATGTGCTGGGCGACCTCCAGGGTCAGCGTGTTCGTCTCGCCGCCCATCGTGACGTCGACGTGCAGCGCGTTGTAGATGTCCGGCATCTCGTCGGCCGCGAACTCGATGTCGACGACCGGTCCGATGACCCGCGCGACCCGGCCGGTACCCTGACCCGGTCCGCCAGCGGTGGCTTCGTGCTCTGCGGTTGCGGTCATGTGATGCTCACTAACTCCCACTGATCGTCTCGGCCAGCGCGTTCGCGCCGCCCACGATCTCGCTGATTTCCTGCGTGATCTCGGCCTGCCTGGCCTTGTTGGCTTCCCTGGTGAGCGCCTCGAGCAGCTCGTTGGCGTTGTCGGTGGCCGACTTCATCGCCCGCCGCCGGGCCGCGATCTCGGCCGCGGCCGAGTCCAGCAGCGCATGGAAGAGCCGGCTCTCCACGTACCACGGCAGCAGCGCGTTCAGCACCGCCTCGGGCGACGGCTCGAACTCGTAGACCGGAATCGCCTGCCGCTCGACCCGCTCGGTGATCTCCAGCGGCAGCAGCCGGTGCACGACCGACCGCTGGGTCAGCATCGAGACGAACTCGGTGTAGACCATGTAGATCTCGTCGACGCCGCCCTCCTCGGACGGCTTCTCGAACGCATCGAGCAGCGCCTTCGTGATCTCGGTCGCGTTGGCGTGCCTCGGGATGTCGGAGAACCCGGACCACTCCCCGGTCATGGCGCGTTCCCTGAACCGGTGCCAGACGATTCCCTTGCGGCCGGAGACGAACGGCACCGGCTCCACGCCGCGCTCGGCGCAGCCGGGCGTTCAGCGCCTGCGCCTCCCGCAGCACGCTTGAGTTGTAACCGCCGCAGAACCCGCGGTCGCTGGTCAGGATCAGCACCGCGGCCCTGGTCGGGTGCTCGGGCTCGGTGGTCAGCGGGTGCTTGATGCTGGCCGACCGGCTGACCACCGCCTCGACGGCCGACGTGATCTCGCGCGCGTACGGGCCCGCGGCCTGCGCTCGCTGCTGCGCCTTGATGATCCGCGACGACGCGATGAGCTCCTGGGCCTTGGTGATCTTGGCGGTGGACTTGACCGTGCTGATCCGCCGCCTGACCGCGCGAAGCTGTGCTCCCATCGGCTACTTCCGCTCCGGCGAGGCCACGACCCTGGCCACGCCCTCGTGCTCGATCTCCGCTTCCTCGACCGGCTTGACCGGCTCGTCGCTGACCAGGAGCTCCCCTGAGCTGGTCTCGAAGCCCTTGCGGAACTCCGACACCGCATCCTTCAGCGCCTCGATGGTGTCATCGGACAGCGCGCCGGTCTCCCTGATGGCGTCGAAGATGCCCTGGCGCTCGCGCTGGATGTAGTCGAGGAACTCGGCCTCGAACCGGCCGATGTCCTCGACCGGCACGTCGTCCAGCTGGCCCGTGGTACCGGCCCAGACCGAGACCACCTGATGCTCCATCGGGTACGGGCTGTACTGGCCTTGCTTCAGCAGCTCGACCAGCCGGGCGCCGCGGTCGAGCTGCGCGCGCGATGCCGCGTCCAGGTCGGAGGCGAACGCGGCGAACGCCTCGAGGTCGCGGTACTGCGACAGGGCGAGCTTCAGGCCGCCCGCCACGCTCTTCATCGCCTTGGTCTGCGCGTTGCCGCCGACCCGGGAGACCGAGATGCCGACGTTGATCGCCGGGCGGACGCCGGAGTTGAACAGGTCGGTCTCCAGGAAGATCTGGCCGTCGGTGATCGAGATGACGTTGGTCGGGATGTAGGCCGACACGTCGTTGCCCTTGGTCTCGATGATCGGCAGGCCGGTCAGCGATCCGGCGCCGAGGTCGTCGGAGAGCTTGGCGCAGCGCTCGAGCAGCCGCGAGTGCAGGTAGAAGACGTCGCCCGGGTAGGCCTCGCGGCCCGGCGGACGGCGCAGCAGCAGCGAGATCGCGCGGTAGGCCTCGGCCTGCTTGGTCAGGTCGTCGAAGATGATCAGCACGTGCTTGCCCTGGTACATCCAGTGCTGGCCGATCGACGAGCCGGTGTAGGGGGCGATGTACTTGTAGCCGGCCGGGTCGGAAGCCGGGGACGCCACGATGGTGGTGTACTCCATCGCGCCCGCCTCCTCCAGCGACTGGCGGACCTGGGCGATGGTGGAGCCCTTCTGGCCGACCGCGACGTAGACGCAGCGGACCTGCCGCTGCGGGTCACCCGACTCCCAGTTCGCCCGCTGGTTGATGATCGTGTCGATCGCGATCGCGGTCTTGCCGGTCTGCCGGTCGCCGATGATCAGCTGGCGCTGGCCCCGGCCGATCGGCGTCATCGCGTCGATCGCCTTGATGCCGGTCTGCAGCGGCTCCTTCACCGGCTGGCGCTGCACGACGCTCGGCGCCTGGAGCTCGAGCGCCCGGCGCTCGGACGTCTCGACCGGGCCCTTGCCGTCCAGCGGCTCGCCGAGCGGCCCGACCACGCGGCCGAGGTAGGCATCACCGACCGCGACCGAGAGCACCTCGCCGGTCCGCTTGACCCGCTGGCCCTCCTCGATCTGGCTGAAGTCACCCAGGATGACCACGCCGATCTCGCGGATGTCCAGGTTCAGCGCCAGGCCGCGGGTGCCGTCCTCGAACTCGAGCAGCTCGTTCGCCATCGCCGAGGGCAGTCCCTCGACCCTGGCGATGCCGTCGCCGCACTCGGAGACGGTGCCGACCTCCTCGGTGGCGGCGGCGCCCGGCTCGTAGGCCTCGACGAACCGCGCCAGGGCGTCCCTGATCTCCTCGGGCCGGATAGTCAGCTCCGTCATCTTCCTCGCGTCTTTCTCGTCTGGTTGTTCTGCATCGACAGTCTCGGTCGCCGCGGCCCGCCGGTTAGGCGGCCAGGTCGCGTCGGAGCTCAGCCAGCCGGCTCGCGACGCTGCCGTTGATCAGCTCGTCGCCGATCTGGACCGACAGACCGCCGAGCACCTCCGGGTCGAGCACGACATTCAGGTGGACGTCGTGCCCGTAGGCCGCGACCAGCGCCGCCGCCAGCCGGCCCCGCTGGTCGTCGGTCAGCGGCACCGCGACGTGTACCTCGGCGACGAGGCGCTCGCGCAGCTCGGCGGCGAGGTTCGCGTAGGTCTCAAGCGCTGCATCCAGGCTACGTCCCCTCGAGTGCGCGGCCGCCTGGGTGATCAGGCGCAAGGCCGGCTCGATGACCTTGCCCGCGACCAGCTGGGTCACGACGCTCCGGCGGCCCTCGGCGGGCACGAACTGATTCGACAAGGCGGAGCGCAGGTCGGGATTGCCCTGGACGATCCGGCCGAACCTGAACAGTTCGTCCTCGAGATCGTCCAGCTTGCCCTCGCAGTCGGCGGCCTCGGCGATGGCCAGGACGGCGAGCTCCTCGGCCGCGTCGGCCAGGTCGCCCGCCTCCGACCACCGCGCGCCGACCAGGACCTTGACCAGCTCCAGGCTCGGGTCCGAGATCTTCCCGGCGAGCAGCGCCTCGGCCAGCCCGGCGCGGGCGGCCCGGTCCCGGGAAGAGTCCGACAGGCTGCGGCGCAGCCCGGGCTCGCCGTCGAGCAGGTCGGCGACGGCGAAGAGCTCCTCGCCGATCTGAGTCGCCTGGGCGGCGTCGCCGCCGGCCAGCGCGGCCGACAGCCGCTCCTTGGCCGCGCTGAGCGACGCCCGGCTCGCGCCCCTCATCGGGCCGCGACCCCGCTGGCGGCCTCCTCGTCGAGTTCGGCGAGGAACCGGTCGACCATGCGGGACTGCCTGGCGTCGTCGGCCAGCGACTCGCCCACGATCCGGCTGGCCAGTTCGACCGCCAGGCTGCCGACCTCGGCCCGCAGCGCGGTCAGTGCCTGCTGCCGGTCGGCCTCGATCTGGGCATTCGCCGAATCGATGATGCGCTGCCGCTCGGCCACCCCGTCAGCCCGGCCCTGCGCCACGATCTGGGCGGCCTCTTCCTTGGCCTGCTCGCGCAGCCTGGCCGCCTCGTGCCTCGCATCGGCCAGCTGAGCCCGGTATTGCTCCAGTACCTTGCTGGCCTCGGCCTGGGCATCCTCGGCGCGCTTCAGTCCGCCCTCGATCTGGTCGGTGCGCTCGGCCAGCGTCTTGCTGATCCGCGGCATCAGCACCTTGGCGAGCGAGGCGAACACGATCAGGAAGGCGACCGCGCCGATGATCAGCTCGGGCCAGTGCGGGATCAGCGGATTCGGCGCCGCGGCCGCGGCCAGGAACTTTGCCGGCATCTCTACTGCACTCCTTGCCACATGGCTCGTCTAAAAGTTCGGGTACTTGAAGATGAACGGAATGACGATTCCGATCAGCGCCAGCGCCTCGGTCAGCGCGAAGCCGATGTACATGTTCGACCGGATCATGCCTGCCGCCTCCGGCTGGCGGGCCATCGCCTCGACCCCGTGGCCGAAGATCAGGCCGATGCCGATGCCGGGGCCGATCGCCGCGAGGCCATACGCCACGGCACCGATGTTGATGCTGATGACGGTGTTGTTGTTCGTCGCGGCAGCAAGTACGTGATGAACAAGCTCAAGCATGTTCGCTTTCCTTTGCGGTCAAGCCGGCGGACTGTCCCCCGGCGGTTAGGTGAACCAACGGCCGGCCTCCGGCGGCTGCGCCGGTCGCCTGGCACCCCGTTCCGCTCATCTCAGTGCCCCGCTTCCAGCGAGCCGCCGATGTACTGCGCGGTCAGGATCGTGAAGATGTAGGCCTGCAGCGCCTGGATCAGCAGTTCGAAGGCGGTCAGGACAACGGTCAGGGCGAACGACGTGGCCGCCCACAGCAGCCCGATGCCGGCGCTGATCAGGTACCAGGTCGCGAGCGTGAAGACGAGCAGCAGGATGTGGCCGGCGAACATGTTCGCGAAGAGCCGGACCGCGAGCGTAAACGGCCGGACGATGATGTACTGCAGGATCTCCACCGGCGCGAGGATCATCAGGATCCCGATCGGCACGCCGGACGGGATCATGTTCCTGAAGTAGCCGCCCAGGCCCTGGTGCTTGATCCCGAGGTAGGTATAGGTGCCGTAGACCATCAGCATCAGCGCGGCCGGGAAGGCGATTTCCGACATCGCGGGGAATTGTGCGCCCGGGATGATCTCCATGATGTTCATGACCCAGATGAAGAAGAACAGCGCGACCAGGAACGGCAGGAAGCCGTCGCCCCGCTTGCCCATCATCGGCCGCAGGATCTCGTCCCGGACGAACAGGATGCCGATTTCGCCGAGATTCTGAGCCCCCTTCGGCACGAGCCTCGGCTTGGCGAATGCGGACCAGAAAAACCCGAGAACGACAGCCACGCAGATCACGGCCAGCAGCATCGGCTTGTTGAAAGTGAACGAGCCAATACGGAAGAGGTTCCCGTAGATAAAGCTGGACGGATAGCCGGGCGCAGGGTATCCGCAGCCGGACTGCAGGTGCGAGCGCAGCTCGGGGTCCGGGCAGTGATTCGCGGCGAGCACGAGTACGTCAGCGACCACCCCGACCTCCTCGAGCCCAGGGCGCAGATGTCATGCGACTCATCGTCAACCGGTAATTCCTTCCAGCCAGCGACAGCGAGCCGGCGAGTGCCAGCACGCCGGCGGTCAGGCGAGCGTAGCCGGGCGCGGCAGCGTAACAGACAGCGGGCCGGCCCGGACCGGCGGCCCCGACCTGACCGCTGGCCCCGCGGCCCGCGCAGGTATCCGCCGCCTGGCCGGTCACGACCGTCCGTACTTGTAGATGACGGCGAAAATCCCGACGCCGAGCCCGATCAGCGCCCCGATCGGGAACGCCGCGGCAAAGTGCGTCCAGTGACCGATCAGCCAGCCGAGACCGCCGTAGAAGACCATGCCGGAGATCAGATAGCCGAAGATGGACCAGCCGGCGTTCTGCGAATCGTCCGCCATTACCGTCCGCCTCGCCCCCGCATGCCCGCACGGCTCATCACCGACCGGAAGGTTCTACGTAAGGCGTCTTCAGCCGCATCGACCAGTACACCTGGGATGCCGACCAGGCCAGGATGCAGGCCAGCGCGGTCAGCCCGAACAGCCGGGAGTCAAACGCCGTGGTCCCGGCGAACCGGACCACGAAGAACAGCAGCAGCAGGATCTTCGCGATGTACGTCGTCATCGCGGTGATCATCATCGCCTGCGGGCTCCGGCGCGCGGCCCGGCCCACGGCGAACACGCTGATCGCGAAGAACACGGCGACCAGAGCGGCGCCGAGCACGGCCCCGAGCAGTCCCTTGACCCCGCCGACAGCCACACTGACGATGATCATGACCGCGCCCACCGCCGCGGTGGTCAGCACTGACCGGCGGACGATCTGGGCGTAGTTCGCCAGCATCAGTTTTCAAACTCCGGAGGGACTGGCGGCAGGCCTGTCAGCCGGCCGGCACGTACATGGCAGTGTCGGTGTCCCGGTAACGCTCCGACCGCACTGTGCAGCAACGAAAAACCTGTGCTGCCAGGCGTCCGAAACGTATCACGGACCACGCAGCCGACGGTGTGCGGCTGCTCGTGAAAGATATCACAAGCTGTCCGGCGTTGGCCTCACCAGGTCACCGAACGTGACGAATGCAACCGATGTGGCCGCGCGATGCCGACGGGACGCGGGCTGCGCGGGCTAGTGTTCACGGGCCTGCCTGGCCCGACGCCCTGGCCGCCCGCGCGGGCCTGGCGCCGGCCTCGGGCGGGCCGAGACCGTCCTCGTGCAGGCCCGCCGCCGGGCCGGCGCCATTGCCGTCGAAGGCGGCACTGCCAGCGGAGCCGTCGAAGGCGGCACTGCCAGCGGAGCCGTCGAAGGCGGCACTGCCCGCACGGTCGGCACCCGGGGCCAGGTCGGACGGGCGGGTCAGCGCGGGAACCGCAACCCGGTCGGCGACGGCACGCTGCCGGGCGGCGAGCATGCGGCTGCCCGCCGCGACCTCCGGCCGGCTCCGCTGCCACCAGCGCAGCTTCGGGATCGACAGCAGAACAAGCGCCAGCACGGCGGCCAGCGTCGTCCACACCAGAACGACCAGGTTCACCTTCAGGATCGACAGGCCGACGACGGTTCCGGCGAACAGCGCCGCCCAGGCGTACAGGATCAGCACGCTCGACCGGTGCGAGTGGCCGATCTCGAGCATCGTGTGATGCAGATGCTTGCGGTCGGCGGCGAACGGCGACATGCCCGCCCTGGTCCGCCGCACCACGGCACGCACCATGTCGACATAGGGAATCACCAGGACCGCGGCCGGCAGCAGCAGCGGCAGGATTTCGGCAAACCGGTTCGCCTTGTAGTTCAGGCTCGTGAAGTCGAGCGAGTTGATGGCCCAGATCGGCACGTAGGCGAGCAGCAGCCCGAGCAGCATGGACCCGGTATCGCCCATGAAGATCCGGGCCGGATAGAAGTTGTGCGGCAGGAACCCCAGGCATGCCCCGGCCAGCACGACCGACGCCAGCGCGGGCACGGCCTCGGCCGACAAGCCGACGACCTTGGCCAGCCAGTAGTAGTAGACGAAGAACGAGCTAGCGGCGATGCATACGATCCCGGCGGCCAGTCCGTCCAGCCCGTCAATGAAATTGACCGCGTTAATGGTCGCCACGATGACCAGGATGGTCAGGACCACCGACTCGTTCTGGGTCAGCGCGAACAGGCTGTTGTGCGGCTCGGGGAAGCTCGTCAGGCGCGCGCCGCTGGCGCACACGATCCCGGCCGCGACGATCTGGCCGATCAGCTTGCCGATCGCGCTGATTCCCCAGCGGTCGTCGACGATCCCGATGACCACGATCAGGCCGCCGGCGCCGAGCAGCCCCGCGACCAGGCCGGTGCCGTGGAAGGCGTCTCGCATCGGGATCAGCCTGCTGGCCACGAGCAGCCCGGCCGCTACGCCGAGGTACATCGCGACCCCGCCCATCCGCGGCATCGGGCCGGCATGAACGTCTCGTTCCCTGGCCGGGATGACGGCCTTGAACTTCATCGCCGCGCGACGGACGAGGGGCGTCAGCAGATAGGTCACCGCGGCGGCGACGAGCAGGGTCAGGCCGTACTCGCGCACCGCGCCCACCAGGTCCGGCGATCGTCAGGCATCACGACAACTGTATGGCACCCCGGACGACGGCGATGTCGGCACTGTCCCATTCAGTTCAGTCCGGGCCCATCGCCACGGCGGCCACCTCGCGGAGCCGCCCGATCGGGACGACGCCGGTGCGCAGCAGCCGCGGCATGTCACCGGTCAGGTCCACGATCGTGGAGGGCACGTCGGCCTGGCAGGGTCCGCCGTCCAGGTAGACCTCGACCAGATCGCCAAGCTGCTCGCGGGCTGCGGTGGCGGTGATGGCGGCCGGCTGGCCGGTCTGGTTCGCGCTGCTGACCGCCATCGGCCCGGTCTGGGCGAGCAGTTCGAGTGCGACCGGGTCCTGCGGCATCCGCACGGCGACGGTGCCCTTGGTCTCGCCCAGATCCCATTTCAGCGACCGGCTTGACCGGCAGATCAGGGTGAGTCCGCCCGGCCAGAACTCGTCGATCAGCTCCTGGCCGTACGGGCCGAGGTCCTCGACGAGCGCGCTGGCCGCCCGCACCGACCCGACGAGCACGGGCGGCGGCATGTCCCGGCCGCGGCCCTTGGCGGCGAGCAGGCTGTCCACTGCGGTCGGCCGGAAGGCGTCGGCGCCGATTCCGTAGACCGTGTCGGTCGGCAGCACGACCAGGGCTCCCTTGAGCACGGCCGATACGGCCGCCGCCAGGCCCGCGGACCGCTGCGCCTCGTCGCCGCAGTCGTAAGTCTCACTCATGTGTCGCATCTCCAGTTCGGCTGGTGGATCATCCTGCCACGAGCCTGGACCGTCGCGGGTGCCGCTCCGCCGTGGCCGGCTTACGGCCAGGTGGCGGTGACGAAGCGGTCGAGGCCGGCCAGGTCGGCGTGATTGCGGGTTTCCTTCCAGCCGGCCTCCTCGGCGAACACCCAGTACACCCCGGCGCCCTGGGGAGCGCCGTGCTCGACGGCCACCCGGCCGCCCGGGCGCAGCAGCCGCCTGGCGACCTGCTCGACGACGCGGATCGCAGCCAGCCCGTCGGCGCCGGAGAACAGCGCGGCCGACGGCTCGTACTCACCGACCTCGGGCGGCACGACCGCGCCGACGGGGATGTACGGCGGGTTGCTGATCACCAGGTCGACGGTGCCGTCCAGCTCACGCAGGGCCGAGCTGAAGTCACCCGGGTGCAGGCTGACCCGGCCGGCGGTATGCGGTGCGGCCGCGAAGCAGCGCGCGATGTTCCGCTCGGTCCACTCCCTAGCCAGCGGGTCGCCCTCGACGGCATGGACCCGCGCCCTGGGCACCTCCTGGGCGATGGCAAGCGCGATCGCACCAGATCCGGTCCCCAGATCAGCGACAACGGGCTCCGCGACGTCCATCTCGGTCAGCCGGTCGATCGCCCAGCCGGTCATGACCTCCGTTTCCGGCCGCGGCACGAAGACACCGGGACCGACCTCGAGATCCAGGTACCTGAAGTACGCCATGCCCGTGATGTGCTGCAGCGGCTCGCGCGCCTCGCGGCGCGCCACGTCGTCCCAGAACCTCGGGTCGAAGTCCGCGTCGGCGACCAGGTTGAGCTGGCTCCTGCTCACGCCGTGCCGGTGCGCGGCCATCAGCTCGGCATCGGCGCGCGGCGACTCGACCCCGGCTTCGGCCAGCCGCGCGACGGCGATGGCGATCTCGGTCATCAGCAGGCTCATCGGCTGACTACTATCACTGGACCGCCATCACCATCACTGCGCAGCGGCCATCTTGTCCGCTCGGTCGGCGTCTACCAGGGCGCCGATGACCGCGTCCAGGTCGCCGTCGAGCACCTGGTCGAGGTTGTAAGCCTTGAAGCCGACCCGGTGGTCGGAGATCCGGTTCTCCGGGTAGTTGTAGGTCCGCACCCGCTGCGACCTGTCGACGGTGGCGACCTGGCTGCGGCGCTCGGCGGAGGCCAGGGCGTCCGCCTCTTCCTGCAGCGGCCGTGAGCAGCCTGGCCCGCAGGATTCGCAGCGCCGCTTCCTTGTTCTGCAGCTGGCTCTTCTCGTTCTGGCAGGAGACGACGATCCCGCTCGGCAGGTGCGTGATCCGCACGGCCGAGTCCGTCGTGTTCACGCTCTGACCGCCTGGCCCGGACGAGCGGAACACGTCGATCCGCAGGTCGTTGGGGTCAATGCTGACCTCGACGGGGTCAGCTTCCGGCATCACGAGGACGCCGGCGGCCGAGGTGTGGATCCGGCCCTGCGACTCGGTCACGGGAACCCGCTGCACCCGGTGCACGCCGCCTTCGTACTTCAGCTGCGACCAGGCACCGTCCGGGGTCCCGGCCAGGCGGCCGCGCCCCGCGGCCTTGACCGCCACGGTGACGTCCTTGTAGCCGCCGAGCCCGGTGACGGTGGCATCGAGGATCTCGGTCTTCCAGCCCTGCCGCTCCGCGTACCGCAGGTACATGCGCAGCAGGTCAGCAGCGAACAGCGCCGACTCATCGCCGCCCTCCCCCGCCTTGACCTCTAGGATGACGTCCTTGGAGTCGAGCGGGTCACGCGGCACCAGCAGGTGCTCGAGCCGCTGCTCGAGCTCTTCCCGGCTCCGGCCGAGCTGCTGAGCCTCGGCCGCGAAGGACGGATCCTCACCCGCCAGCTCGACCGCCGCGGCCTCGTCGTCGCTGACCGACCGCCACTGGGAGTACGCCTGGACGATCGGGGTGAGCTCGCTGTACCGCCTGCCCAGCGCCCGGGCCCGGTCCTGGTCAGCGTGCACGGCGGGATCGGACAGGTCACGCTCGAGCTGGGCATGCTCGGCGGCGAGGTCGGCAAGCCGTTCCAGCATTGCTTACCTCCTCGTTAGGTCTAACCGCGAGCCCGACCTGATCCTGGTCAGGCGAACCTCAGGCACCCGGCACCGGGCATGCATGCGTGTGCCTGGCCGCCGGGCGGCCAGGCAACTGGATCGCCAGCGGGTCTACTTGGCCTGCTGCTTGCCGAACCGGCGCTCGAACCTGGCGACGCGGCCGCCGGTGTCGAGGATCTTCTGCTTGCCGGTGTAGAACGGGTGGCAGTTCGAGCAGACGTCGGCGTGAATCTGTCCGTTCTTCGCCGTGCTGCGGGTCGTGAAGGTACTCCCGCACGTGCAGGTTACCTGCGTCACCACGTAATCCGGGTGAATGTCGCGCTTCATGTTTCTCCTGGTTCCGTCGGTCGCCGGGTCGCCTGCAGCGCTGCGCGCCGCGGACGTGAACCGGTACCGCACTTGTCAGCACACCAGTGTGCCACATCGTCAACAGGCCGGTGGGCCCGTAGATTCCCGCTGCCCCGCGAGCCGGCCGGGCAGCGCGCCCAGGTACGAGCGGCCGCGAATCCGGGCCGCCCGCACCTGGGCGAAGGCGTCGCTAAGAGGCCACCGTGGTCTTCTGCACGTGCAGCAGGAACTCGGCGTTGCTCTTGGTCTCCTTCATCCGCTCCATCAGCACCTCAAGCGCCTGCTGCGGCTCGAGCGCGTGCAGGACGCGGCGCAGCTGCCAGACGATCTTGAGTTCCTCGGGCGTCATGAGCAGCTCTTCCTTGCGCGTGCCCGACGCGTCGACGTCGATCGCGGGGAAGATGCGCTTGTCGGCGAGCTCGCGGCGGAGCCGCAGCTCCATGTTGCCCGTGCCCTTGAACTCCTCGAAGATGACCTCGTCGGCGCGCGAGCCGGTCTCGATCAGGGCCGTGGCCAGGATGGTCAGTGACCCGCCGTGCTCGATGTTGCGCGCCGCGCCGAAGAACCGCTTCGGCGGGTACAGAGCGGTGGAGTCCACGCCACCGGACATGATCCGGCCGCTGGCCGGGGCGGCCAGGTTGTAGGCCCGGCCCAGCCTGGTGATCGAGTCGAGCAGCACGACGACGTCATGCCCCATCTCGACCAGCCGCTTGGCCCGCTCGATGGCCAGCTCGGCGACCATCGTGTGGTCCTCGGCCGGCCGGTCGAAGGTCGAGTGGATCACCTCGCCCTTGACCGAGCGCTGCATGTCGGTGACCTCCTCAGGCCGCTCGTCCACAAGGACGACCATGAGGTGGCACTCGGGGTTGTTCTTGGTGATCGCGTTGGCGATCGCCTGCAGGATCATCGTCTTGCCGGCCTTCGGCGGCGAGACGATCAGGCCGCGCTGGCCCTTGCCGATCGGGCTGATCAGGTCGATGATCCTGGTCGTCATGATGGTCGGGTCCGACTCGAGGCGCAGCCGCTGCTGCGGGTAGAGCGGGACCAGCTTGGAGAAGTCGGCTCGGTTCTTCGACTCTTCCGGGTCAAGGCCGTTGACCTTGTCCAGCCGGACCAGGGCGTTGAACTTCTCCCGCCGCTCCCCTTCACGAGGCTGGCGGATGGCGCCCTCGATCACGTCGCCCTTGCGCAGGCCATGCCTGCGGACCTGGGACAGCGAGACGTAGACGTCATTCGAGCCGGGCAGGTACCCGGTCGTGCGGACGAAACCGTAGTTGTCGAGGACGTCGAGGATGCCCGCGATCGGGATCAGCACGTCGTCTTCGGAGATCACCGGCTCGGCTTCGTTACCGCCGCCGCGCTCCCGGCGCCGGTTCGTGCCGCCCTGGTTCCGGTTGCGGAACCGGTCCCGGTCCCTGCTCCGGCGGCTCTGCCCGTCCCGGTCGTCGTCGCGGCCGCTGTCCCGGTAACCCTGGTCGCCACGGCCCTGCTGGTCGCCACGCCCCTGCTGGTCACCACGGCCCTGACCGGAGTCGCGCTGCTGGTCGCCGCGGTTCTGCTGGTCGCCACGGCCGGCATCCCTGGACTGGTCCGAACCCTCGCTGGCCGCCCTGGCCTGGTCATCCCGGCGCCCGTTGCCGGTGCGGCTTCGCCGGTCACCACGCTGGCCGTCGCGCCGCGACCCGGAGTCGCGCCTGGCCGAGCCAGATTCGGACTCCTGGCCAGCCCCGGCGGTTCCGTCCTGGGCCTGGCCCGGGCCGCCCTCGTGATCGGCCCCAGCTCCGCGCTCGGCGGGCGCAGCTCCGCGCTCGGCGGGTGCGGCACCGTCCTCGGCGGGCCCGGCTCCGGCCGCGCCCGGCCCGGCGGCCGCACCACCCTGCGAGGCATGCGCGACGTCGGTGCCATTGGCCGCGCCGCCGCCCGCCGGGCCAGAACCGCGCTCGGCGACCGCCGAGCCGTGCGGCTGGCCGACCGCGGCCGCCTGGTCCGGCCTGGTAACCGGGCCGGACGGCGCACCCGCGCGCAGTCCGGGCGTGTCCTCGCTGACCATGCTGAGCTGCCCTGATCCTTCTGATTCCATGGCGTCCTGCTCAAAGGGGCGGTTAGCGCCGGCTCCCGCAGGCGCGGTCCGCTTGACTGAGTTTCCGTTGGCTTGGCTCTGCTGTCCCCGGTCCTGCAGGGGCTGTCCTGTACCGCTGACGGCCACCGCTGGTCCCGGACCGGCCAGCCCCGTGCTGGCGGACCCCGTGCTGGCGGACTGGGTGGCAACTGGCGCCTGGGCGGCCCCGCCGCCGTGCTGCCGGTCCTCGATCGCGGCAATCAGCTGACCCTTGCGCATCCGGCCAGTGCCGGCAATGCCAAGCGACTGAGCGAGGCGCTGCAACTCCGGCAGCAGCATGGACGGCAAACGTCCGCCCCGGGCGGTCCCGCTCGAGGGGTCGTCGGCCGGGCTACCAGCCCGGGAGCGTGCCGCGCCGGCCTGATCCGCGGAAGACCCCGCCGCGCCAGACTCGGCGCGGGAGCCGGCGGCCACATCAGGCGTGGCTCCGTCCTTCGACAACGGCTCCGCCGAGTCGGAGAACAGATTGGTAGTTTCGGTCACAAGGGGTCCTTCCAGGATGTTAGGTCACCAGCTAGCGATCGCCGGCCGCTCAGTGCCGTGCGGTGGCCGCGCTCGGCACCGCCCTGATCGGCTAGGCCGGTCATCGTGCAATCCGCAATCTCCCGTACTGGCCTGAATACTGCCGGTAGCCGCAAGCATGCTCGGTCCGGGCAGTGAGCCAGGCGCGTGCTTCGAATGTCTCCCGACAGATTTATGTCACCGAGAGCAACCCGCCACCGCTTGCTGCGGAGTTGGACTGACGGGATGCGGATACGCACCTCGCCCCGGGTAGGGGCGCCTGGTGCCTCGCACAGTCTAACACCAACAGCGGTCACGGCATTCCTTCTAGACCCCTGGCTGCGTCCGAGCACTGTTATCGCGCGGCAGAACAGCTTGGGACGCCACCAAAGTTACGAACACTCGACTCCGGAAAGCTCTGTACCGGCAGAGGCTGCCTCGTAGATCACTGCCCGGCTCGTGGGGGTTGAGCTACGCCGAGATCGTCGGCGCCTTGGGGGCTTACACGCCATGCGATACCCGCTTCACTCACGCTTGAACCTCGGGCCGGGGAAAACATGTTGCCGTCCGTGGCGGTTCAATATCAGGCTGAAATTACATTAACTGGGAGTTTCTGACAAGACCCCGAACGGCCGACACAACTAGCTAGCTAGCGCATCACATCCGCGCCGGTGCGGATATGCCGAGGCTGGCCAGGCCAGCAGCTAGAACGATACGCGCCGCGTCTGACAATTCAAGCCTAGCCGCCGCCTGCTCCCCGGCCGGCACCGCCGGTGCGCCGCGGCCTCGGAACGGCAGCGCCGGGCAGCTGTCCGCGCAGTCCAGCCACGCGCCGGCCAGGCTCTCCAGATATGCGGCGAGGTCCGCCGGGCGGCCGCGGCGAGCGGCGGCGGCAACACGTTCTGGCAGCCAGGACAGCTTGTCGACGAGAACGAGTTCGGGCCGCATGAGGTTCGGCGCCCGATCGGGCGGTTCTTCCTGCCGGTCTGGCGCCAGCCCGAGGTCGGCCGCCCAGCGCCGGGTCGAGGCCGCGTCGGCGTGGGCGTACCTGACCATCACGAACGGGTTCGCCAAGTCCAGCGGGAGGCCGAGCTGGCCGGTGATCGCGCCGACTCGCAGCGCCGACGTCCTGGCCAGCGCATAGCGGACGGCCTCGGCACCGTGCCGTGCGACCGCGGCAGCGACCGGGCCGCGTCCCGCCTCCGCAACGGGCCGCCCGCCGGGGTCGGCCGCGGTCATCGGCGCCGCGCCGACGCTGGCCTGCGCTGGCGATTCGGGGGTGCGCTCTCGTTGCGCATCAAAGAAGAGAACCTCGGCCCCGGCCGCATCCGCAAGGCGGCCCGCCAGCGCCTCGCGCTGGGTTCGCCAGGCCCGCGCCCAGTCCGGTGCCGTGGCCGGATCCGTCAGCCGGGGCGCGGTGAGCCTGCGGCCGGCCAGCGCACCGCTCGCCGCGGCCGCCTGGCCCGAGGCGACGATCCTGGCGGGCAGGGCCGCCAGGCACGCTGCGGTCACCGTCACGGTCAGGTAGCCGCGGCCGGTCACCCTGGCGGTGCTGATCCAGGGCACCGCGGCCAGCCCGGCCGCGAGGTGCCCGGCGACGGGCTCGGCAGCCACGCCGGCCAGGCGTGCCAGCGCGAGCGGAAGGGATGTCGCGTACGTTCCTGGGCCCCCGCCGGCTCCGGCGGGCGCCGGCCGCCAGGTTCCGGCCGCGGGCAGGCTAGCGGCGCGCGGCGGCAGCTCACCCGAGGTGACCATGATCTGCAGAACGCGGGCGATCTCGGCGCCGATGTCGCCGGGGATCACGGGGCGAGCCAGTTACCGGTCCGCGTCAGTCGAACGCGGAACTCGGGGCGCCGGCCAGCTCGCGAACTACGCGGATCATCTCCGCCGGGTCGAACGGCTTGGTGAGGTAGGCATCCACGCCCACCTGCCGGCCCCGGTTCCTGTCGTCCTCCTGCGCGCGGGCGGTAATAAGGACGACCTTGATCCCCGCCGTGACGGGGTTGCGGCGGAGCTGAGTCGCGGTCACCCAGCCGTCCAGCCTCGGCATCATCACGTCCAGGGTGATCACGTCGGGCTTGACGTCCTCGACCCTGTCCAGGCAGTCCTGACCGTCGACCGCCGTGAAGACGTCGAAGCCCTCGAGGGTCAGGTTTACGGCGATAAGTTGCCTGATGACCTCATCGTCATCAACAACCAGCACCCGCCCGAGTCCCTGTGTCACGGGCGTGAGGCTACCGGGATCGGACCGTCTCACGCTCGCAGATCGAGCACGTGTCCTACAGAACCTTGCGACTGGTACCCTTGCTCAGTCCCCGAAGGAGCTGCCTCGGGGGCATCGATGCGCCAGCCCCCATAGCTCAGGGGATAGAGCAACGGCCTCCGGAGCCGTGTGCGCAGGTTCGAATCCTGCTGGGGGCGCTCACCTGCGACCTGCTGAAACCTGCTCTGACCTGCGGGAACACTGCCCATCACGCAACGCTAGTTCCGCCACTGTCCGTCATCAGAAGCCGCCTCCCGCCGGTCTCCGCCCCCGAGGCACCCCGGAGTTCCTCGGCTGGCGCCAGCACGTTCCGGGCCTAGCGGCGAAAGCAGTGATTACTTCCGCGCCGGCGTTATCCTCATCACTCTCCGACCTCCGTCATCACCCTCACGGTGAGCGAACCAGCCAGGAAGGCCATGACAGTCACCGCGCCGATCCTGGTCAGCCGATGCTGACCGCGACGGTGATCAGCCAGATTCCTTGGCGTGGTAGGCGGCTCAGCTGCCGAAGGCGACCGTGAGGAAATCTCCGGCTGAGTCCGAGCCGTCGCTCGTCCCGGTGACGTAGATCCGGTGCCCGTCCGGGCTGAGGGCCAAGGCGGCTGCGGAGTCGGTGCCGTGGTCGGAGCCGCCGTAGCCAGTGATCCACTGCCGGGCGCCGGTGGCAGCGTCGTAGGCGATCGTCATGTAGTCGGACCGGCCGACCCCGCCGCCCGGGAACGCGTCGGCGGCTCCGGTGACGTACACGGTGCGCGCGTCCTGGCTCACTGCCACCGCGTTCGCTGAGGCATAGAATGCCGTGCCACCGTAACGTGCCGTCCACAGCCTGGCACCGGTGGCGGAGCTGTAGGCCAGCGTCATCGCCCCGCTCGAGAAGCCCAGGTCGCCGGTACCGGTCACGAACACCCGCTGTCCGCCGTCTGGGCTGACCGCTATTGCCGTGGCGGAAGCCGACCGTGCCCGGCCCGTATAGTGCCTGACCCACAGTCGCCTGCCGGTGGAGGCGCCGTAAGCCGCAGTGAGGTAGCTGCCGATATCGGGACACCAGCCGCTGGATCCCGTGACGAACACCCGGCCTCCGCCCGGGCTGGCCACAATCGCCCCGCCGCCATTGTGGCAAGGGCTGCGATAACTCGTGGCCCACAGCCGCCGACCGGTGGCCGCGCTGTACGCCACGATGACGAGGTCCGATCGCTCCCCGCCCGCCCACCGGGCGCTTCCGGTCACGTAGACCCGGCCGTCGTCCCTGCTGATCGCCAGTGAGCTAGCTGCCGCGGCCTCGCCCGCGGGACCCGCGTAGCGCTTGACCCACAGTCGCCTGCCGGTGGCCGCGGCATACGCGATGGTCAGGGCCCTGGTGCGCTGCTGATTGCCACGCGTGCTCGCTGTACCTGTGACGATGACCACGCTGCTGTCATGGCTGACGGCCAGAGCGCCGGGCTTGTCGGCGCCCGTGGGATCCCGGTAGCGCTGGAGCCACAGCCGCTGGCCGGTGGCCGCGCTGTAGGCCACGGTCACGTAGTCACCGAGGCTCTGCCCGGTAACGAACACCCGCTGCCCGCTTGGGGCCACTGTGACCGCGGATGCCAGGTCGGGCTTGGCCCCGCGGCTGGTGTACCGCGCCGCCCACAGCCTTTTGCCGGTCCCCGCGCTATACGCCAGCGTGACGAAGTCACGACCCGAGGAGGCCCGGTCGCTGGTCCCGGCCACGAAAACCGCGTCGCCGCGCGGGCTGACGACCACCGAGACGGCGCTATCCTGATGCCGCCCCTGGCTGGTGTACCGCGCCGCCCATAGGACGCTGCCCGGCGCAACTGCCGACCTGTCGACCCGCGTGCCGGTCCGCGCTGTCCCGCCGTCCGTTGTCGCGCTCGAAGGCTCAGCGCTCGCCAGAATGGACGCGACAACGGCCATGACCGACACCGCGCCAATCATTCGGATAGTCGTTCTGCTCACCGCGATCATCTCACTTTCCTGCTGCAACCCATCGTGGCGTCAGGTCAGATAATGGCGGCAGGGGCAAAGGTCAGCAGGACTCGGCGCGAAAGTCCGCTCACGCCATCGGACCGCTTCTGGCCGGAGCCGCGCACCAATGAGTATTCTGCGCGTCACTTTGACCCGGCCATCCCTGCGTGGCAAGAAATACAGCCCTTCGGCGCCTTGGGGCAGAGGCGACCACGGCCAGAACGCGGCGAGGTCGGGGGCGCAACCTGCTCTCATGAAGCTTCCTGGCGGCGCCGGCTTCACGCATTTACCCATCCAGTCACGTTTGGCTTCGAGTTGGAATACCGCCGCCCGGCCGTCAGGAGGTCATGCGCCCCGTACGCCTCCAGCCAGGGGCCGTCCGACACGTTTGCGCAGGTGATCGTCCTATGGGGACATGGCCATCTGCTTCAGGAGGCGGGCACTAGATGTCCAGATGACTCCGCGCTCCTCTCTGTGCGGAGCTCTCCGATCCAGCTTGGGCTGGTCAAAAAGTACGCGGTCCCAACAACGCTGGGCAACTGACAATCCACTTGGAACAGGATTAACGCAGCCTCGAACCAACCGTTGCCGTCGATCATGGCCAGGTCGAGCCGCTATTTCTCCAGGCGGCCGCGAGCGTATCTCCTCATGGACTCGCCGGCTCGGCAGTTTCTTAGGAACTGGTCTGCAGCTTCGTTGACAACGCAGTCTGCGGCGACCGTCCCAGCCAGCGGTTCCTCCTCCCGGGTTGCCATTTCCGGAACTCGCGGGTTCTCACCCGCGCGGCCCGTAGCGCGGCCGGGCTGTTGTGATCCGGGCGGTGCCAAGCTTCCTGCCGTCCTCGGTCTTCAGCACCAGCACGCTGCGGCGCCGCTGCAGATCCATTCCGACGACCTGCCGCCCGGCGTCATCTTCGCTCAAAAGCGCCTCCCTGACTGGTGGAGACGGGTGCTTGCAACTTCCAACATCCGCCAGAAGCGGAGGCCCGCTTCTTTATGGCATCAAGGCGTATTGGCCGACGCTGACGACGTTTCTCAAGGCCGGAGGCCGCCAAAATAGCCTCTGAACTGCGGAAACGCCGTGTGCATGGTGGAGCTGGTTCCGCCACTGTCCGTCAACGGAAGCGCCTCCGCCGACGTCCGCTCCCAATGAGCTCCCAGATTCGGCGGGCCCGCCGCGCTCCTGTGAAGGCCCGCGCCCTCGCCGACGTCCAGGCCGCTGCCGTGTCCTACAGGGTTACTGAGCCCGGGTCCAGCCGGATGGCGTCTGGCCGTCTTTCCGCCAGTCCTCCGGCGGGCTGGTGAAGGACAGGATGTCGTTGAACCACCAGGTCCCATCCGGATCCCAGCCGGCCAGCATCGTGCGCGCGCCGCCAGCTGGAATCGCGACTCCGGCCGTGGTGAGGTAGCCCGCGACGGAAACGTGGACGGCGTCCCAGTCGGCGGCCACAGCGGCATAGTCGGGGATCAGCCAGCGGTCGGCCCACCCCGTTGCCCGCCACCAGTCATGACGGCGGGACTTGCTGACGTCAAGCGGGTAGCGTTCCACCAGTTCGGCCCACTGGTCCGGGCCGCAGATCTCGTAGACGCGTGCGCCGTCCGCCGGCGCGACCGGCCAGCAGCGGGCCGATTTCCAGCCGAGCTCGTCCTCGACGAGAGCCAGCCCGACGGCGCCGAGCGCAGGAAGCGCGCGCGTCGTCACGGGCAGCCGGGAGTGCGCCGGACTTGACCACCACCGGCCGCTATATGGCGAGGCGGGATCCTCGGGCCGGTCATGCGCTGACCGCTCATCATCGCGGGTGTCGGCCAGCCAGGCCGCTGCCGACCCTGCCGCGCCGGCCAGCAATGGTTCCGGCAACGGGTGCTGGTCCAGGAACTGTGTGTAGCGCTGGCGGCTGCGGTCGACCGGTTCCGTCCACCAGCGCACGTCGGAGATTCCGGCTGCCGCCGCTGCTGCAACCGCCTGCGCGACTGGCCACAGCGCCTCACGTGCCGGTTCTCGCGCGAACCCTTTGTCCTCGGCGTCCGGCTCCTGCCAGTACGAGGCGAAGTCGACGGCGGTCTGCAGGCCGGCCATGAGGGCGCTGCAGTCGAACGGGGTGCCGGACAGGTCGGCGACCGCGGCGCACTCGCTGAGCTTTCCAGCGATGCGCTTCGCATCTCCCGTCCGTACGGCGCTCAGTGCGTCGACCCAGGCTCTCGGGACGCGCCTGCGTCCGCTAGGCGCTGTTAGCCGGTCATCGAGCAAATTGACGCACAGTGACCTACCGCGGGGACCTGCCAGCAGCGCATCAGCGGTCAGTTCAGGCTGGCCAGGAGACGCCAGTGCAGCAGAGGACACGTGGCCACCTTAGATGCACTCACAGCCGGACAGCCGACGCTGACCTTGCGCCCGGGCCGGTGAGCTCGACTCGCTCCCGCGCATCGCTGCCGTGAGCATCATTTGCCTTTCTCGTAGCTTTTGCCTTCCTCGTAGCTATGGTCGTCGTGACTCAGCACACGAGCGTGGAGTCCATCCTCGCGAACGCTGTGCCCGGCCCAGGCGGCGATCTCGGTCGCCGGAACGCCGGAGTTGAGCCGCCAGGTAATGCCGGAGTGGCGGAGGTCATAAGGGCGGCGCATGAGCGGGGTGGCGCGCTGCGCCGGGGTCAGGGCCAGCGCCCGGGCTTTGGCCCAGACTTGCCAGTAAGTGGACGGCTGGATCGGGCCGCCGTTCTCGCTACGGAATAGGCGGCCGCCTAACGCAGGTTCTGGGCAATATGCAGGAACGGCGTGGGCCCGACCGCCACGGTACCGCTGAACGGATACTCCAGCAGGAGAATCAGCACCAATGTTGCGCCTATCAAGATGGCCACGCTTGCTATCATGACATACTGCAACCGCGCGCTCTTGATACTGAACAGCAGGCAGAACCCGAGGGTAACGAAGCTGGCTAGGACTACGCCGACCCACAGAACTGAAGGAATATTCTGACCAGTGAACTCCAGGCGCTGCTGCCGCTCCTTGCCTGCGTCTTCGACCTGCGTCAGCATGGCGTTAAGGAATTCCTCCTGTGTGGGATTCCGCACAGTAAATCCTTCGATCGAAGAGATCAGCTGATCGAAATTCTTCTGGGCGACAGGACTGCTTCTGCCGTCTGCCATTGTCTTCCACTCGACGGTGGCGACGGAATTCGCATATTGCACGACCATCTGCCGGATCTCCGCCTGAGCGCTCGGGCCAAAGGCGCCGCTGAACTGGACGAGATCCCGAAGGCTCACCGTTTCATTCTGAACGGTATCGCTGGCCGCGACGTAATGTTCCCACAATGTAACAACCATGAACCCAGCGAGGATGGCATAGACGACGGTCACAACCGCGCCCAAGAAGCCGGCTACGTCATTATGATCGCCGGTGGCCAAGCCGGGCACTCGACGGCGGATCAGCCACTGCGCCGACACGGCCAAGACTGGGAGCCCGACGAGGGCAAGAGCCACCAGCCACCAGGCCGGAACGTTCTGAACCATCCACCTTGGCATGACTCGGTAGCTTCCTTGCTGGTTCCGGTTGAACTGCCCGTCGGTACCCAGCTTGTTACAATCTTCTGGTGAGCGCCAGATTCCGGCAGCCGGTCATTTAAGTCCTGATTCGCGGCTGCATCGCGACCGTGGGTAAGCCGGTGGCGTGCAAGGCATGCCAGGGCCGTGGCTTGGGCCAGGCGCCAAACGCTTAACCAGGGGCAACCCACACAACGGCGTCCGATGCCGCAGGCCGGAACCGGTCGGCGATCTCGCCGCTACTCAGCGGACTGCGCCGCGCGCCGGACCGGTCACCGAGGCTGATCAGGCTGACGCAGGTCACTGGGCGTGACGAAGCTGATCAGCCGAGCACGGCCCGCGCCGAGCCGGGACCAGGCTCCGGCGAACGCCAGGACAGCTACCGCAGCGGTTGGGAACTTGGCGGTCGCCCGCTGCAGCAGGTCAGCTTCCGTGCTGCCGTCCGGTGGGGCAGCCAGCATCAGCGCCAGATCCTGGATGCCAGGATTGTGCCCGATGACCAGCAGGCAAGACACCGTCGGCTCCGCCTGCCTGGCCAGGTCGAGCAGAGTCTCGCAGTGCGCTTCATAGACCCGGTCCTCGTAGCTCATCGCCGGGTCGGCGCCGAGCCCGGGCGCCATCAGCCGCCAGGTCTCGCGAGTTCGGCGGGCCGTCGAGCACAGCACTCGATCTGGCCTGCAGCCCATCTCGCGCAGCCAGTTGCCGACGGCCGGCGCATCGCGGCGGCCGCGTTTAGCGAGTGGCCGCTCGTGATCCGGCAGATCCGGCAGATCCGGCCAGGCCGATTTGGCGTGCCGCAGCAGCACCAACTGGCGGGTCATGCTCACAGCATTCCAGTCGTAGCCAGCCATCGCCAGCGGCCAGCCTGAGGCGACCGCCTATAGGCCGGTCTGGGCGGTAAGCCGCCCTGACTTCACGGCCGCGGCGAAGGCCTCGTAGTCCTTCTCGTTCTGGTCGGCGTATGCGGCGGAGAAGTCCGCGATCGCACTGTCGAAAGAGTTCCCCTTGCCGAGGTATGAGGCCATGGCGATCCGGTCGCCCCAGCGCGCGTGCGCGCGGGCGAGGGTCGCGCCGCAGACGCGAGCGTAGAGGGTAGCTCCTGGCACGAGAAGGTTGTCAACGTCCGCGCCGCCCTTCCAGTCTTGGAACTGCCGCACGTAGTAGTCGCGGGTGACGCCGTCGAGCCCTCTGATCCGAACCCAGCCCAGGAAGATGTCGGTCGCCGCCTGCATCAGGCGCTGCCCAGCTACTACCCGCTCGCCATGATGCCGGTAGGTGCTGGCGCCAACGAACCGCTCGAGCACGGAGGCCTGCGCCTCCTTGATCTGCAGGAAGAGCGGGTCCTCATGGTCCCGGCCCAGCATCAGCATGATGTAGCAGCGAGTCCCGACGCTGCCAACCCCCACCATCTTGTATGCCGTGTGGACGTAGCGGAATTCCTCGATCGGGTGGTGCTGGTGCGCCAGAGTGCGCCGGTAAGAGCCGAGCAGTTTCTTAATGAGCGGAGCCGGGTCTTCCCATTCCGACCCTGGCACGATCAGGTCCTCGATCGGCACGATAAGCGGCGGGTCGGCAACGATCCGTAGCTCACCCTGGACCTCGTCCGCCCGTTTGGCGAACACTCGTGTGCTGTCCCGGGTCCGCGCCCGTTCCACTCCCCGCTCGAAAGCCCTGGCCTCCTTCCTAGTGACCCGCTTGACTTGCGTCTCCTGGTGCACCAGTTTGAGCAGAACCCCGGCCTCAAGCTGGTCATACCACGCATTCAGAGTCGCCATCCCGGCGGCCTGACGCATGCGATCCCGGTATTCAGCGACCCCGGCCATCACGATGGCGCGCCGGTCGCCCGGGCTGAAGCCGCGGTCACGTCCCATGATCTCGAAGCTGGCTGCGAGGCGCTTGACGTCCCATTCCCACGGACCGGGCAGGGTCTCGTCAAAATCGTTGATATCGAAGATCAGCTGGCGCTCGGGCGTGCCGAACAGGCCGAAATTCGACAGGTGCGCGTCACCGCACAACTGCACAGTTACCCCCGACACGGGCGTCGCCGCCAGGTCGGCCGCCATGATCAGCGCACCGCCCCGGTAGAACGTGAATGGCGAGACCAGCATCCGCCCGTACCGGATCGGGACCAGGTGGGGAACCCGCGAGGCCCCTTGCTCCTCAAGCACGGCAACTGGGTCTGGCCGGCCCGGCGCAGGTACCCACCGGCTGTGGCTCGACCGGGGCGCCGCGACGCGAGCGGTACGACCCCTGGCAACCCGCTCGTCCACTGAGAGGTGCTCCCGACGCCATGTCGAGGCAAACGGTGGCGTCCGCGCCCCGGTGGCGCCGGCCAGCGTGCTTCCGGCCGAACCTGCGCTTGCGACCATGCCGACCTCCGGTCGAGTGGTATTCCTCGCGTACGGTGCCACTACCCAGCGAACCAGGCCAAATGATCCCTAGCAAGACCGTCCGCGCCACGGCCCTTCTGGGCCGCTGACCAATATGGCCTGCATGACCGATTCCCGACGGCCGCTCGCAGCGCATTCTGTGATCTGGTCAGATAAATCAGGCTGGTCCCGTGGGCGCTGGCGTGTTCCGGTCTGGTTGCCGCACCGCCAGGACGATCGCGAGCACAAGCAGGATCAGGACCAGGATGCCGAATTCGCTGCTGCTGGTCGTCGTGTAGAACGAGGCGTTGGCGACGTCGTTGACCAGGCCGCCTGCCAGCAGCGCAAGTCCGAAGGATCTCGGCAGCACGATCATCGCCGCGGCCGGCACGGCCAGCGTCATCCCCGCCGACCAGATCAGCGAGAACGCATCCCCGCCGCTGAATTTGGAGTTCACGCCGGGAATGATGGCCTCGCGCAAGACCAGGACGATCAGAACGATCGCGCTGACGGCTGCGATCACGACGACGAGCCTGGGCAGCAGGCCGGCCGGCACCTTCGGGCCCAGGCGCACGGCTGACGTACGGGCGAGCGCGACGACGACTAGGATCGCGGCGGCGGTCAGGGCGAGGCCGCCAGCCACGTTCAGCCACATGCCAGGTCCCGCCGGCGGATAGGCGTGGCCGACGATGACGTCATACACGGCGCTGTTCGGCGCCTCGGTCGCCAGGCCGAGCAGGATGCCCGGGCCGATCAGCCTTCTGGTCCGCGGGGCCACCAGCAGGACCGAGGCAACGAGCGCCGCGAGCCCGGTGATCGTGACTTCAACGACGTCGGCATTCGTGCTGGCCAGCCTGAATGAGTCCGCGAACGTCAGGAAGAGCGAACCGATGACCGCGATCCCGCTCGCGGCGGACAGCACGGCGGCAGCGGCGATGAGGCCGTCCCGTCGCGGCGCCGGTGTCGCGGCGGCTGGTGCCAGAGGACCATCGGCGTCCGGGGTTGCGGCGGGTTCGTCTGCAGACGGTGTCGCCGCGACAGGATCGCGTTCGGCACCGGCCGGGTCGGCGGGCTCGGGTTCCGCGATCGGCGGAGCGATGGATTCGGGTTCCGAGGTCTGCGGAACGACTGATTCGGGCTCCGGTGATTCGGGCTCCGGTGATTCGGGCTCCGGTGATTCGGGCTCCGCGATCGCCGAGGGCGCGGGTTCAGAATCCGCGATCGCGAGCGCGGCAGACTCGGGCTCCAGGGGTGCGGCGTCGGCCGGACCAGGCGGCGTTGCGGTCACGATGGGCGGCGATTTCGGCGCCGCCGTCACGGTCTCGCCGTCCAGAGCCGTCGCGGCTGCCGCGGCGACCGTGCGGCTATCGTCGTCGGTCAGCTCCTCCAGGGCCCGCCGGGCGGCCAGCGCGCGGCCGACGTGCTGGCCGGCCAGCAGCCGGGCCAGCTCCTCGACCGCCGCCGCCCGGACTGTGGCGAGTCGGCTTTCGATCGCCTCCACCAGCTCAGGAGGCAGCGGCGCCGGAATCGTGACCGGCCTGGCCCGGCGGGCGATCACCAGCTCGCCCTGGACGCCGAACGTCCATTTGCCCGGCGTCTGGTTCGGCGTTGCCGTGCGTACCCGGTCGTAGATGTAGTCATAGAGCTCATCGAGCGCGACCAAGCCGTCCTGGTCGCGATCCGCATCGCCGGTCTCCAGCCCCTCGACTAGCGCGCTGGTGAATACCGAAGGCGCCACCTCGGACGCGTCGGCGAGCACGTCGCCCTCGAAGGCGTACTCCATCGCGCTGGACGCAGTGATCACCGCCCGGCCGCGGCCGCCGAACTGGGACTCGATGCCGACTTCCGAGCCGGCCCTGGCGGTCATCCCGCGCTCGAATGCACCCGCGTAACAGCAGTCCAGCAGCAGCACAACCCGGCGCGAGCGGCTCCGGTTCATCCGCCGGTTGACGAAGTCGGCGGGCACTGCGGTCGCAGCCAGCCGGCGCAGCACCGTGTTCGCCATCGCGAAGTACAGCTCGCCGTCCTCGTCCTTGACGCCGTGGCAGGAAAAATGGACCATCAGCAGGTCATCGGCGAGCCGGTCGGCGAAGAACTCCTCGACGGCGAGGCTCACTAGATGAGCGGGCTCGTTCAGCAGCGTCCGCACGTCGAAGCCGCCGATCGCCGGGTCCTCCAGCACCCGGGCCAGCGCCCGTGCATCGCTGGCCGGGGCGCGCAAGCGCCGCAGTCCGGGGTCGGAATAGTCGTCGCCGCCGATGATCAGGGCGCTGCGGGCGCTGGCCACGCGATCACGGAGCCTGGTGGCGCCGGAGCCACTCGTCGGTGAGTCTGCGCTGCTCGTCCGAGGACACCCCGCCTAGTTCCAGCACGTCACCTCCGAGTTCCAGCTTGACCGAGCGCTGATTGGAGGCGGTGAGCCAGGACCTGACGGCGTCCAGGACTGAGGGAAGCAGCTGCGACTGCGCGATGGTCACGACCAGCGCCCCGAGCGCCGCCGCGTCGGCACCGCGCGAGCCTGGCGGGGCATCGGCCACGCGCGGCACGTCCACGGCATCGACCTCGAGTTCCAGAAGTTCCCGGCGCAGCTGACGGGCACCCTCGGCGACAGCCTGCGCGTCGGCGCCGTCCCCGGGCACCACGCTGATGTCCAGCCTGGTGGGCTGACTGCTCATGCCGCTCCTCGTTCGTGCAGGTGAATGGGCCGGCAATTCATTTCTGAGACTCAGATCTTAAAGGTCTTCTTAAGGCGAAGGAAGGGTGCCAGCCTGAGGTCAGCCAGCGTGGTGGCACCAGCACGGAGGCAGCGCACGAGGGGCAACATCGTGCTGATCGCCTGCTCGTGCGGGAGGTCGCGACGGGCCGCCCGCCTGACTGGCGCGGTGGGCTGCGAACGGCGAGTTGGTCCGCGCACCCGCGCCGCCGACTGGTGCAGGGAGAAGTGCGCACTACCATGAGAGCCCTATGGCCACCTTTACCCCCATTGCCGGCGAACGCCTGACACGGTGCGTGACCTGCGTGTTCATAGGCGGGACGGGGCTGGGGATGGCACCCCCGCCAACCACGAATTTCTTGCTCGTCCGGCCGAGCTGGGCCGTTTGAAGGACCAAACTGCCGCCGGTGCTGCTCTGGACCCCCGGTCCCCCGCGGCACATCGGGTCGGCTGGGGTTTTGTCTCGCTCTACGCGCTGGCATACATGAGCACCAGCCTGTTGTTCATCGCCCCCCTGCTGGTCACCTTGGCCTTGAAGGTGAACTCGCTGGTCGGGATCGAGCGGGCACCGGACAGCCTGGCGCTTGTCGCCGGAACCGGCGCTCTGCTGGCCATGGTTGGTAATCCGTTCTTCGGCAGGATGAGCGACCGCACCGGGTCGCGGCTGGGCATGCGGCGGCCATGGATGGTTATCGGCCTGGCGGGCGGTTCTCTCGGCATCCTCGTTGTCGCGTTGGCTCCCAGCATCCCGGTCGTCCTCGCCGGGTGGTGTGTCGCTCAGTTGCTTTTCAACGCACTGCTCGCCGCTATGGTGGCGGTGCTGCCAGATCAGGTTCCGTCCGTTCAGCGCGGCGTGGTCTCCGGTGTCCTCGGCGTGTGCCTGCCCATCGCGTCGGTGTGCGGCACGTTCGTGGTCAAGTTGTTCGCCGGCAATATGCTCGCCATGTTCTTGGCCCCGTGCGCGATCGCCGGGTTCTTCATCCTCCTTTTCGCGGTTTCCCTAAAAGATCGCCGACTCGCGAAGGGCGAGAAGCCGGCCTGGTCGCTGCGGGAATTCGCCGGCACGTTTTATGTCAATCCGCGGAAGAGCCCGGACTTCGCCTGGGCTTTCGCTAGCCGCTTCATGTTCGTTCTGGCCTACGCGTTCCTGGTTACGTACCAGGCCTACTACCTGCTGGACAAGATCGGCACCGCCAAGGCCGACGTGCCGCAGCAGATATTTCTGGGCACGCTGGCCCAGTCGGCCGTCATCGTCGCCGCTTCCCTCATTGGCGGGAAGGCCTCTGACCGGATGGGCCGGCGGAAGATCTTCGTCCTGATCGCGTCGATCGTGTACGGCCTAGCGCTGTTTGTAATCGCCGTCGCCACTGACTTCAACGGTTTTCTCGTCGGCATGGCCATCGCCGGGCTCGGCTTTGGCGTCTATGTGGCCGTCGACCTCGCGCTCGTCGTCGACGTGCTGCACGACGAAGGCAACGCGGCCAAGGATCTTGGCGTGTTCAACATCGCCGGCGCTCTTCCGTTTTCCATCGCGCCGGCGATCGCGCCGGCCATTCTGGCGATCGGCGGCGGCAGTTACGGCGTGCTGTACATGGTCGCCGGGCTGTGCGCCATCTTCGGAGCCGTCGCCATCCTGCCCGTGAAGCGTGTCCGATGAGCTTAGGCATGCCGACCTGCGGCAACACGGCCGGACCCGGGATGGGTCCGGCCGTGTTTGCGAACTGTCAGACGGCGATGTCGCCATGGGCGGGCGGGGTGCCGGGAGCGTCCATTTCGGCCGTGATCGGGGAGGGCTTAAAACCCTTCACGACCAGCCAGACGCCCAGCGAGAACTCCCAGGCAGCTACTGGGAGTGCACCTAGCAAGGCCCAGGAGGACTGCTGGCCGATGCCGCCGAACAAGGTTGCGATGTCGGCGGCGAGGAGCAGGGGGGCTCCGATGAGTCCTAGCACGGGAAGGGCGCGGGGCACGAGCCGGGACCGGTACAGCAGGGTGCCCAGCAGTATTGCGTTGATGGCTGGCATGAGGCTCTGTCCGAGCAGGAACGTCCAGTTGTAGACCGCGACGTGCGAGGCGCCGGTGGTGACGAGTGCGGCCGCCTGCGCTCCGGCCGCGCCGCCCGGGTTCTGCCGCAGGGTCACCAGCGACAGCAGGCTGACGACGCCGGCGAAGATCATGGTGCCTTCGAGGACGCGGGAGGTGACGAAGCCGAGCGCGAGGCCTTCGTTCTGCCGCTTGACGACCGGGTAGAGGGTGACGGCGGTGCCGATGCCGGCCAGGGCGACGATCACCTCGAGGAAGCCGCCGACGAGCACGGCAGTGTGGCCGCCGGAACTGAGGATCCAGCCCCGGTGGTTCTTCACCGGGCCGTAGAGGGCGAGTGTGGGAATCGAGATGAAGGTGATCAGGTAGAAAATGCCCGCGACGAGTGCTGTCTTCCTCGTCGAGCTCATCGGGATTCCTTTCGCCGGCGGTTTCGTGGCCTCGGTTCGGACGATGGTGGCCATTTCGGTCTCCTTTTCGTGGAACTGCTGGGTTATCGGGCCTCGGCCGCGGTCAGCCGGGGATTGTCGGGGTCGACGTGATTGACCGAGATCAGGGGCAGGCCCAGGTCGCGTGTCTTCTGGAGCAGCCCGTAGAGCGCGGCCTGGTCTACCACCGGGCCGCGAAGGATGGTGCTGCCGTCGCTGCCGTGGGTGAGGGTCAGCCCGTCGAACCAGGCGGCCCATCGGGCGTCGAGGTGCCCCTGGATGCGGATCTCGTACCATCCAGGGCCGTGGTAGCGGCCGATCGGCATCTCGCTCATGGTGCTCCTCTTGCTGTTGCCCGCCGGGCTGTATCTCCGGCCGGCGCTGCGACCATTCGCAGGTCTGATCGGAAGCTATGACCGGATGTGGTGAGCAGGCATCACCACACCTGGTGATTGATCTGGTGATTCAGGCGAGAGGGGCGCGGTTGCCGGAGGACTGCCGGGCCGGGTCAGGGCCGGGCGCTGCGGGTTCGCGGCAGCAGGTTGAGTTCGGCGGCTCGTCGGACCGCCGCCCGGCGGCTGGTCACGGCGAGCTTGGCGTAGATGTTCTTGGTGTGAGTCCGCATGGTGTTGAGGGACACCATGAGCTCGCGGGCGATGGCCGGGCCGTCCAGCTCGGTTCCGAGCAGCCGCAGTACGTCGAGCTCGCGTTCGCTCAGTGGGTCGATCAGGGCCTGTTCGGCGGGGCTGCTGTGGTCACGCCCGCTCGCGGCGGCCAGGAGGCGGCGGGTATATTCCCGCCCGGTCCCCTGTTTCGCGGCCGCTCTCAGCAGGGAAGCCACGGCTGGGCCTTCATCTGCGAAGATTCGGACATAGCCTTCCGGCTCGGCCAGCGTCACCGCGCGGACCAGGAAGCCAAGCGCATCCGAAGTGTCGCCGAGCGCCTGGAGCGCGAGCGCCAGGAGCACCAGGATCTCGATGACGCGCCCGGTCCGACCTCCCGCTTCCGCGGCCGGGAGCAGGCGCTGCAGGAACCGCGTCGCATCATGGACGGAGCGCTCCGAACGCTCGTCCTGGTACCGCGCCGCGAGCAGCCGGGCCAGCGTGATGTGCTCGAACTCGCGGAGGTAACTGAGGTCGTCATCAGCGGACAGGCCCTGTTCACGCGCCCAGCCGAGGGCTTCACCGAACCTGCCCTGCGCGATCCACACCCGGGCCCTCAACGCCGCGACCGGCCGGACGTCCGGAAAGAAGTCACTCACATACAGGCGCTCCGCCTCGTTGAGCAGGTCAAGCGCGCCAGCCAAGTTCCCCTCAGCCTGCGCCACCCGGGCCATAGCGACCCGCCAGCGATAGCGGTACTGCGGCAATCCGCTGTGCTCGCCCAGCGCTTGGCTCTTCAGCAGGTGCTGGGCAGCGGCGTGCAGGTCGCCGCGCTCGCAGTGGACCTCGCTCAGCTCGTACGTGCAGGCCCGCTGCTCCCCGCAGGACGGGGCCGCCTGGCCCAGGAACAAGCTGCAATGCCTGCTCGCAGGTGCGCATGGCCTCGGCGAGGCGACCTTGCGCAATCCGTATGTCCGACAGCGCGATCGCGCATCCCAGCACGTCGGAGATGTGTCCGGCTCGCTGCAGCCCAGACGCGCATTCGGAATACGCCCGGTGCGCCGCCTCCAGGTCCCCGCTCCCCCAGGACGCGAGGCCCAGCAGCCCCGATGCCCCGGCGCGGCAGAGGTGGTCATCCTCAGGCGCAAGATCGAGCGCCAGCCGGGCGTGCCGCACCGTACCGGGTGCATCACCGCGGGCCAGCGCCAGTCCGGCACGGTACACCTCGATCGTGCCCGGAAGGCTGCGGAATCCTTCCTCGTCGGCGACGATCATCTCCGCCGGCCGGGACGGGGTGCCCTCACCGGCACCTGCTGGCGGGGCCAGCCACCGCTCGGCGTCCCGCAGCCGGTCCTCAACCCCCTCGAACTCGCCGCTGGTCAGGAGTGCCCCGGCGAAGCCGACGCTGAGCACGGGCCTGACGCGGACCACGTCGTCGGGGATCAGCTCGAGCCAGCCGCGCACGGTGGTCTCCTGCCTGGTCCGGCGCATGGCCGGGATCGCCAGCTCGACCAGGCCCGCCGCCCGCCCGAAATCGCGGGCGGCCAGCGCGTGGCCGATGGCCGCGGGCCGCTCGCCGTCCTGCTCAAACCAGATGCTCGCCCGCCGGTGCAGCTCCGGCACCTGGCCGGGCTGCTCGTCGAGCAGGCGCGCCTGCAGCACGTCAGCAAACAGCTGGTGATAGCGATACCAGCGGCGGCGGTCATCAAGCGGGACCAGGAACAGGTTCCCCCGGTCCAGCGCCTCCAGCATGGCCCTGCCGCCGCCCTGCCCGGTGACCGCATCGCACAGCGGGCCGCACAGCCGGCCCAGGACCGAGGTCTGCAGCAAGAAGCCCTGGACCTCACCGGACTGACGCTGCAGCACCTCCTCAGCCAGGTAATCGACAACATAACGATCATCACCCGCGAACCCGGCAATGAAGCCGGCCACATCCTCTCGCCCCTGCATCGACAGCGCCGCCAGCTGCAGCGCGGCGATCCAGCCCTCGGTACGCCCCTCCAGCGCGGCCACGTCCCGCGCCGCCAGCTCCAGGCCCATCACCTCGTTGAGGTACGCCGCCGCCTCCTCCGCGGTGAACCGCAGGTCCGCCGCGCGGATCTCGGCCAGCTCCCCGCGCGCCCGCAACCGGGCCAGCGGCAGCACCGGATCAGCCCGGCAGGCGATCACCACATGCAGCCGCGCAGGCAGATGATCCAGCAGGAACGCCATCCCCTCCTGCACCTCACGCCCGTCGATCACGTGATAGTCATCGAGCACCAGCACGACATCGGCCGCCACGGCACCCAGGTCGTTGAGCAGCGCGGTCAGCACCGCCTCGACCGGAGGCCGCCGCGGCGCGTGCAGCAGGGCCAGCGCGCCCTCGCCGACCCCCGGCGCCACCGTCCGCAGCGCCGCGATCACATAAGCCCAGAAAGATGCCGGATCATTGTCACCCCGGTCCAGCGACAGCCACGCAGCCAGCCGCCCGCCAGCCGCCCCGCCCGGGCCCGCCGCCAGCCACTCCCCGAGCAGCGTCGTCTTCCCGAAACCCGCCGGCGCGGAAACCAGCAACAGCTTCAACCCCGCCCCGCGGTCCAGCCGCACGCTCAACCGCGGACGCACCACCAGACCACGCCGCCGCCGCGGCACAAAGAACTTCGTCTCGAGCAGGGGGGCTGGCACCAGGCCACTCCTATACGAGCGCTGGGGGGCGGCCTAACGGACGTGAACCAGGGCGAGCAAGCGCACTTCGTTTCCCAGAGTAGCCGCGGATCCAAACCGGGCCCCATATGGCCCAGCGGAACAGCTGACGGTGAGGCGCGGGGCACCTGGCGCGGGATGCCGAACGGGAAAGGTCGCGGCCGGCAGTGTCGTCATTCCCAAGGCGGGTATGGAGGGGTGCGATATAAGACCCTCAAAATGAGGATGTCACGCTCTCCGGCGCAATTCGATTGGTGCTCACATGCGCAAGCTCGTCAGGATGACCACCACGGCCAGCGTCCCGGCTTTGGTACTCGCCTTCGCCTTCGTGGCACCAACAGCGTCCGCGGCCGGCCTTCCGGCGCGGGCACTGCCCTGCCATGCGTCGATGAGCAACAGCCACCCGGCCGACTTCACGACGACGATCGTGCGCGTCAGGTCGGTCGCGCGGGCCAGCGTGACAACCGTGGCGCACTACCGGACAACGAACACGACGCACCACGGCCGCACCAACGCCAGCGGCAGGGCGGGCATCCCCTACCGCATCAGCGGCGCCACGCCTGGATTCAAGGTCAAAGTCGACGTCACCGTCAGGAAAGGCACCCGGAAGGGAAGCTGCCAGACGTCGTTCACGCCGCACCACTAGCGCTGGCGGCCCAGCTGGCCGCCGCGGTCACCAGGCGGCGGTGACCGCGGCTTGTCATGAGATCGGGGCCTCAGGTCGCCGCGGCCGCGGTGCGCAGGCGCTGGCCGAGCGCGCGGGCGGCGTCACGCACCTCGGGCCCGCCGACGATCCGGAACGGCGCGGGCAGCGCGGCGAGGTGCTCCGCGTACCACCGCGGGTTGCTGGTCGTGCCGGCTCAGCCGGCACGTTCCGGCACCGGCCGGCTCGAGACGTCCCAGGGCTCGCGGCACGCACCGCGCCACCTCGCCGAACGGCGCGTCGATGATCACCTCGACGGAGTACTCCCAGCCGACGGCGAGATGATCCTCGAGCGTAGCGACCGGGTCTAGCTCGGCCGGCGGCTCGAACATGTCGGCGAGCACCTCGACGGCGCTGACCCGGTCGATCCGGTACGCCCGGCGGCCGTTGGACGTGTGCGACCAGCACAGCAGGTACCACCGGCCGTGGCGCACGACGACCGCCCACGGGTCAACCTCGGCATCCCACTCCGGCCGGCCTCGGAGCGGTACCGCAGGCGCACCCGCCGGCGATCCGAGCTGGCCCGCACCAGCGCGGCCGCGGTCTCCGGGCTGGGCCTGACGGCGGCGCGGTCCGGTGCCGGAGCGGTGGCCCGCCGGACCGCCTCGGCCTGGGCGGCGACCGGCGCCGGCAGCGCCCGCACGATCTTGCCTAGGGCGCTGCCGACCGGGCTGGTCGGGTCGCTCGCGTCGTGGTGGCCGTCGAGCACCGCCATGACCAGGCTGAGCGCTTCCGTCGCGCTGAACATCAGCGGCGGCAGTCGCAGGCCACGGCCAACGCGATAGCCGCCGTAGGGCCCGCGGACCGAGTCGATCGGGATGCCCGCCTCGCGCAGGATGCCGACGTATCGCCGGGCGGCTCGCTCCGATACGCCAAGCTTGTCGGCGAGCCGGTCGGCGGTAATGCCCGGGCTGCCCTGGACGAGCTCGAGCGCGAGCAGCGCCCGTGCGGTGGGACTCGCTTCAGGCATAACAGAACATCCTTCATCAGCGGTTGCCGCGGCTACGGGGACGGCGGCCAGCTTTCCGGACGCGGAACGTCCGGAAAACAGCCTAACGCGATCGGCGGCGAGCTGGGCGTGCCAGGCACGCTAGGCACGCTAGGCACGCTAGGCGTGGATGGCCTCGAACGCCCGTCCGGCAATCGTGGCGATCGCGCCCGGGTGGAACAGCCCGGCGCTGCCGTCCCCGGGTGTGGCGGGAAGCGCGAACCAGGCGTAACGCGGCACGAAGCTCAGTCCCTGCAGCATTCTCGCGGCGGCGGTGACGAAGGCCGCCTGCTGGCGCGGTGCCGGGAAGGTGGTGCTAGCTCCGAACCGGATCAGCGCGAACTCAGTGAGCCAGATCGGCAGGTGGTAGCGAGCGTGGATCGCCTCCAGATAGGTCCGCAGCTGGCCGACGGCGGCGCCGGTCGCGAAGTCCGCGCCGTACCAGTGCACGGTGATGAAGTTCACGCGGTAGCCGTCGGACCTGGCACCTCGCATGAAGCGGTCCAGCCAGCCGCCGGGCGTCGCCGCGTCGGTGGCCACCGCCGGACTGCCCAGTTTCAGGCCGGTCGCCATGAGCCGCGGCCACAGGGCCAGCGCACGCTGCACCGTCAGGTTGGACTGGCCGCTGTTGTCAGGCTCATTGAAGCCGAGGAGGTACGGACCCTCACGCCGAACCTGGCGCAGCGTCGCCGCGGTGACGCTGCCCGCGCCCCAGATCATCGGGACGAACCCGACCCCGTGCGGGCTGCCGATGCCGGAGTGGCCGGGCGCCCACGTGTAGTACCAGGATGCCCCCGACTTGGCCAGGGCCGTGGTCGCGCCGTTGAAGGCCCACGCGGCGACCCCCTTCTTGGCGTCCTTCGCCGCAGCTGCGGCCGCGGTCGGAACCGCAGCTACAGCCGCTGCCGGGACCGCAGCCGCGGCCGGAACCGGAGCCGCGGCGGCGGCGGAGCAGCCAGCCGTCACCAGCGCGGCGGCCGCGCCGCCGGCCGCCAGTCTCGATCCCCAGCGCATCACCACGTCACCTCGCGTCCTGCCACGCATCTGACCCAAAGCCGATACGCATCATGCCGCGCATCTCGCCGCGGCGAGCGGCAACTGCCGGATACGCCGTCAATGGATCGCGCGCGACCGATGGATGCCCAGCACGATCAGTCGGCTCCGGTATCGGCGGCCGAAGGCTCAGGCAGGCCCAGCTCGGTCAGCGTCTCGAAGACCTCGTCGGTCAGCGGCTCCGCCTCAGGGATCGACTCGGCAGCCGGCCATTTCTTGAGCTCGACCTGCGGGATGAGCCAGGTCGCGAGGAAGGCCAGCACCGCGATCGGGACGGCCACGATGAAGACGGTCTGGATCGACTCGGCATAGCCCGCCACGAAGCCGTGGTAGATCGCCGGGGGCAGCCGCGACAGGACGGCGGGCGTGGCGTCGGCACTGGAGAACCCGGCCGGGACGTGCACGCCGTGCAGGTGCTTGCTGAGGTTCCCGACGAGGACGTTGGCGAAGATGGCACCGAAGATCGCCGTGCCGAATGAACCGCCGATCGACCGGAAGAACGTCGCACCGGATGTGGCGACGCCCAGCTCGCTGTGCGGCACGGCGTTCTGCACGATGATGACGAGTACCTGCATCACGCCGCCCAGGCCCATGCCCAGGATGAGCATGTACAGCGAGTCAAGCAGCCACGGAGTGCCGACGCCCATGTGCGACAGCAGGTAGAGGCCGACCGCCATCGTCGCCGTGCCGGCTATCGGCCAGAACCGGTACCTGCCGGTCCTGCTGATGAGCTGGCCGGATCCGATCGAGACCACCAGCAGCCCGGCCATCAGCGGCAGCAGCTGGATGCCGGAGAACGTGGGCGACACGCCGCGGACGACCTGGAAGAACGCCGGGAGGTAGGTGATCGCGCCGAACATCGCGAACCCGACGATGAACCCCACGAGGCTGGTCACCCAGAAGGCGCGCAGCCGGAAGAGATGCAGAGGCAGCACGGGCTCCCTGGCGCCTCGCTCGACCAGGACGAACACGCCGACGAGTACCACCCCGCAGCCGCCGAGAATCCAGATCGGCAGGGAACTCCAGGCGTAGGTGGTGCCGCCAAGGCTCGTCATCAAGATGAACGAGGTGGCGGCCAGCGCCAGTACCGTCGTGCCGATGTAGTCGATGAAGTGATGCACCCGGCGGAGCCTGCCCGGGACCTGAATGGCGACCACGACCAGCGCGATCAGCCCGATCGGCACGTTGATGTAGAAGATCCAGCGCCAGGTCAGGTCGTCAACGAACACCCCGCCAAGCAGCGGGCCGACAATGCTCGAAACGCCGAAGACAGCACCGAACAAGCCGACGTAGCGACCGCGCTCCCGAGGCGAGACGATATCCCCGACGATCGCCTGGGCGCCGACCATCAGGCCACCGCCGCCCAGGCCCTGGATCGCGCGGAACGCGATGAGCTCGACCATGGAGTGGCTGAGTCCGGCCAGGATCGAGCCGACGAGGAAGATCACGATCGCGGCCTGGAAGAAGATCTTCCTGCCGTACTGGTCGCCGAGCTTGCCCCACAGCGGGGTCGACACGGTGGCGGCCAGCAGGTACGCGGTGATCACCCAGGCGATGTGCGCCCCGCCCCGCAGGTCACCGACGATCGTCGGGAGCGCGGTCGAGACGATGGTCTGGTCGAGCGCCGCGAGCAGCATGCCGAGCATCAGCGCGCCGATAATGAGCAAGACCGAGCGGTGGCTCAGACCCGGCAGCGCGCCGTTACCATCGCTAGGAACGGTCATTTGGTGTCGTCCTTTCCTGCCTGAGAGCCGGAATGCCCCGCGGCGGACCGTGCATCGGCGCCGCACGGCAGCCTGCGCAGCGCGCCGTTCTCGGGAAACCCGTCCGCCAGCGCCTGGAAGGCGGCGTCGGTGAGCTGACCCAGCGGAACGGCGCCGCCACTGGCGGCCCAGAACGACACGGCCGCCCGCAGAGCGCCCATGGCCGCGCCCGCCAGCACCGTCGGATACGGGTCGCGATCGGGGTCGGCGCCGAGCCGGTCAGCCAGGGCGCCAGCAAACCGGGACTCGACGAGCGCCATGTGCGCGGCCTGCGCCGCCCGCAGCTGGGGATCGGCGTACGCGGCCTTCATCTTCAGGGCCCAGCTAGCCGGGTCGCCGCCAAGCTCGGCCAGCTCCGCTTCGAGCCTGCGGGCCTGATCGGACAGGACGACGCGGAGCGCGTCGAGCGCACAGCGGTCCGGCAGGTCGCGGACCAGGCGAGCGCGCGACTCCTCAGCCGGGCCAGGATCCGCTCTGAACAGCACCGCTTCCTTGGACGGGAAATAGTTGAAGAAGGTCCGCGGCGACACGTCTGCAGCGGCGGCGATGTCCTCGACGGTGACGTGCGAGAAGCCCCGCTCGGCGAAGAGGTCGAGCGCGACCCGCCGGATCCCGCGACGAGTAGCCAGCTTCTTCCGCTCCCGGAGTGGAAGAAGCGACCCCGCCGTCCCGCCGGTGTCAGTCCCCATCATCATGCAGTCACTATAACATTGCAGCTACCCTATGTTTGCAGTGAGCCTATAGTTGCCTTCGATGCAAGAACATGCGGGCTATTTGCGGCCTGCCCCGGCGCTGAATAAGCTGTCGCTGCAGCCCGGGGATCGCGCGCCTTTCCCCCGGCTTCCCTGATCGCCTTTTCGGACCGCTCTTGACCCTGGTGGTACGCACTCAGCACCGGAGGTTGGGTTATGTCCGGAACGCCGCAGCAGCTCACGTCGGCGCAAGCGCAATGAGCCTGCCCGCCCGGCAGCAACGGGACCTTGACCGCATCGGCCGGACGCTGGCGGCAGACGACCCGGGTCTCGGGTCGATGTTCGCGATCTTCTCGCGGCTGACCCTGGACGACCCGATGCCCATCACGGAGCGGATCAGCGCGGGCGTGATGCGGGTGCTGCGCCCGGCGATGGTGATCTCGATCGCGCTGATCGCAGGCCTGACCGTGCTGCTGGTCAGCGCGCCGGCGCACGCCAGCAACAGGTGCGGCGTCATGCTGGCCGAATCGCGGCTCGCCCAGGCGTGGAGCCGGACCAGGCACTGCCTGCCCGGCCCGCCGGGGCCGCTCGACCGGCTCTTCGTTCACTCAGGTAAGTAACGCTGCTCAGGCCCGCCGTCGATCCTGCTCTCGCATGGAACGACGCGCCGTTCCGCCCAGACACGGACATGTGCCGTTGGACCAGGCCAGTAGATGACATAAGTCTCTACCTGGCTTGTTTGCGGCCTGGCACCTTGGTGCTGTCACGGACCGTTTCCGGCGGCATTCTCCGGCCGGTGCGGCCCGCGCGGACTCGGGCCCGCACAAGGGCCCACCTGGGAGGTTGCTATGTCCGCCACCAACGGCTCCCGGCCTGCGCCGGGCGCCACGGAACTACCTGGTCCCATGACGTCACGAGCGGAGCAGAAGGCTCGGGCTCTTGGCGTCACCTCGGCGACTGGCCTGGTCGTCGGCAGCATCATCGGAACCGGGGTCTTCACCATGCCGGCCGTCCTGGCCGGGGCCGGCGTCAGCTCGCTGCTCGTGCTGGCCGTGATCGCCGTCGGCGCCATGCTCCTCGCTGTCATGTTCGGCCAGCTGACCAAGCGAGTGCCCAATTCCGATGGCGGCCTTTACGCCTACGCCCGATATGAATTCGGAGACTTCGCCGGCTACCTCACCGGCTGGTGCTACTGGGTGCAGGCCTGGGCCGGCAACGCCGCGATCGTCGCATCGTGGGTCTTCTACGTCGACGCCCTGTTCGGCATTAAGAATCCGTCGGCCATGACGAACTGGGGAATCGCGCTGATCGGCCTGTGGGTACCGGCGGCGGTCAACCTGGCCGGAGTCCGCCAGATGGCGTGGTTCCAGAATGTCACGGTCGCGCTGAAGTTCCTGCCGCTGCTGTTCGTGGGCGTGGTCGGCTGGTTCTTCGTCACCAAGGCCAACTTCGGAGCGTTCAACGCTTCCGGCGGGAGCCTGTACAGCTGCATCGGCATCGCCGCCGGAGTGGCGCTGTTCTCGTTCATCGGCGTCGAGGTGGCCGCCATGACGGCCAAGCGGGTGCAGAACCCGCGCCGGAATGTCGGCCGCGCGTCGCTGCTCGGCACCGGCGCGAGCGCCCTGCTGTACCTGCTGGTGTCGGCCGCGGTGATGGGCCTGGTCCCGCACCACATCCTGATCGGCACCGGGGCGCCGTTCGTCAACGCGTTCGGAACGATTTTCACGCACGGAACCTGGGCCGGGAAGCTGATCGCCGCCGTGGCTGTCGTCTCGGGCATCGGGGCGCTGAACGGCTGGACGCTGGTCACGACCGAGGTGTCGCGGGCGGCGGCCGAAGACGGCCTGTTCCCGCGGATGTTCGCCTGGAAGGACCGCAAGGACACGGCCTGGTTCGGCATCGTGATGGCGGCGCTGCTGCCCTCGCTGCTGATGCTCTGGCGCTACACCACCAGCACCGGCCTGACGGTCTTCACCGAGCTCGTCGACCTGACCGTGGTCACCGTGGCCATCCCGTACCTCTTCTCCGCGTGCGCCCAGCTGACCTACCTGGTCTCGGGACGCCGCCGGGTGCACGGCTGGCTGCTCACCAGGGACCTGTCGATCGCCGCCGCGGCCACGCTGTTCTCGATGTGGGTCACCTTCGCCGCCGGTTACTCCGCGGTGTACGAGGCCATGGTCGTAGTGCTACTCGGGATCATCCTGTATGCCTTCCTCAAGGCCCGCCGGGAGCGTCTCGGCCAGGCCATCACGCCGGTCGGTCTGACGCCGGCCGACTTTACGCCGGCCGACATCGCGCCGGCCGGAGTCGCGGCGCACGGAGATGTGCCGGCCGACGCCGCGGCGGGCAGGACGGCGAGCAAGTCGCCCGCCGGACTGACGACCTAGGACAGGCGCGGGGTCAGCCGGTCACGACAGCAGAAGGACGGGAACGATCATGAGCTTCAATGTGCAATCCGAGGTTGGCCAGCTCCGTCAGGCCATCGTGCATCGTCCCGGGCTCGAGCTGTCCCGGCTGACCCCGCAGAACGTCGGCGAGATGCTGTTCGACGACGTGATGTGGGCCAGGAAAGCGAAAGAAGAACACGACGCGTTCGCCGAGTCGCTGCGGGAGCATGGCGTGCAGGTGCACTACTTCGGCCAGCTCCTGGCGGAGACACTGACGCAGCCCGCGGGCCGGGCCTTTGTCCTGGACCGCGTCTGCACGCCGGAGTTGCTCGGCCCGCGGCTCGTGCAGCCGCTACGGCGGCTCTTTGACGACCTGGACGGCGTGGACCTGGCCGAGTTCCTGGTCGGCGGCGTCCTCAAGGCGGACCTGCACCCGGCCCGCGCGCGCAGCCTGAAGTGGGACATGATGCGGGCGGACGATTTCCTGCTGCCGCCATTGCCCAATCACCTGTTCCAGCGGGACAACTCGTGCTGGATCTACGGCGGGGTCTCGGTCAACCCGATGGCCAAGCCGGCCCGCCGCCGGGAAACTCTGCACAGCCAGGCCATCTACCGCTACCACCCGATGTTCGCCGGTGCCGATTTCGTGACCTACTACGGAGACGACGACGCCCTGCACCTGCCCGCCTCGGTCGAGGGCGGCGACGTGCATGTCCTGGGCCACGGGTCAGTGCTGATCGGCATGGGTGAGCGGACGACTCCGATGGCGGTCGAGATTCTCGCCAGTGCCCTGTTCGCGAGCGGCCAGGCCACCACCGTGCTGGCCGTCGAGCTGCCGAAATCACACGCCATGATGCACCTGGACACCGTGATGACCATGGTCGATGTCGGCACGTTCGTCGTCTACCCGTACTTCGACCGGCATCTGCGGTCGTGGACGCTGACCAAGCGAGACGAGGGGGCGGATATCAGGGTGAGCCGCAACCACAGTCTGTGGGACGCCCTCGCGCTGGCCCTCGGCACGGACAAGGTCACGACCCTGGCCACGGACGAGGACATCAGGGCCGCCGAGCGAGAGCAGTGGGACGACGGCACCAACTACCTCGCCGTGGCGCCTGGCGTGGTGATGGGATACGAGCGGAACGTGCCCACCAACACCATGCTGCGTAACCATGGCATCGAGGTCATCGACGTGGTCGGCAACGAGCTCGGCCGTGGCCGCGGCGGTCCGCGCTGCATGACCTGCCCGATCGAACGCGATCCCGCCTGATGTCGCGGACCGCCGCCTAGTACAGGAGTACAAGTGGACCTCACCGGACGCTGCCTGCTCAAGGAGACCGACTTGTCGGCGGAGGAGTTCCTGTTCCTCGTCGACCTGGCCGGCGAGCTGCGGACGCAGAAGCGCGATGGCCAGCGCACCAGCAGGCTCGAAGGGCGCAGCATTGCGCTGATCTTCGAGAAGACGTCGACGCGTACCAGGTCAGCCTTCGAGGTCGCGGCTCACGATGAGGGCGGGCATGTCACCTACCTCGGGCCCGATGACTCGCAGCTGGGCCGGAAGGAGTCGGTGAAGGACACCGCGCGCGTGCTCGGCCGCATGTTCGACGGAATCGAGTTCCGCGGGTTCTCCCAGGAATCAGTGGAGATCCTGGGCGCCTGGGCGGGGGTGCCGGTCTGGAACGGCCTCACCGACCAGTGGCACCCCACCCAGATGCTGGCGGATGTGATGACGATGCGCGACCACGCCGCCAAGCCGCTGTCGGCGGTCACGTACTGCTACCTCGGCGACGGCAGGAACAACACCGCCAACTCGCTGCTCGTGACGGGCGCGCTGCTCGGGCTCGACGTCCGGATCTGCGCGCCGGAGGCACTGTGGCCCTCCCCCGGGGTGCAGGGCATGGCCCGGGAGCTGGCCTCCCGATCCGGCGCCAGCCTGACCGTGAGCGCCGACGTGGCGGCGGCCGTCTCCGGCGCCGACTTCCTCTACACCGACGTCTGGCTGTCGATGGGCGAGCCGGCCGCGAACTGGGACGCGCGGATCGACCTGCTGCTCCCCTACCAGGTGAACGCCGGCGTGATGGCGGCCACCGGCAACCCCGCGGTGCGGTTCCTGCATTGCCTGCCGGCGCTGCACAGCACCGAGACGCAGGTCGGCCGGCAGATCTACGACCGGCGCGGGCTGACGGCGCTCGAGGTGACCGACGAGGTCTTCGAGTCCGCGGCCTCGATCGTCTTCGACCAGGCGGAGAACCGGCTGCACACGATCAAGGCGGTCATGGTGGCCACCCTCGGCACCCGGGCATGAGGATCGTCGCCGCGCTGGGCGGCAACGCCCTGCTCGAACGGGGCGAGCGGCCCGACTCCGACATCCAGCAAGAACATGTCGCGCAGGCCGTGCGGGCGCTCGCGCCCCTGGCCCGCCAGCACGACCTGGTCATCACCCACGGCAACGGCCCCCAGGTCGGACTGCTCGCGATGGAGAGCGCGCGTGACCCGGCCCTCACCCGTCCCTATCCGCTCGACGTGCTCGGCGCGCAGACCCAGGGCATGATCGGGTACTGGCTGATGCAGGAACTGCAGAACTCGGGCGCCGGCAAGCCGGCCGCGTGCCTGGTCAGCCGGACAATCGTCAGCGCGGCTGACCCGGCCTTCGGCGCGCCGACCAAGTTCGTCGGGCCGGTCTACGACGAGGCCAGCGCCAGCGAGCTGGCCGCGGCGCGAGGCTGGCAGGTCCGCAGGGACGGAACGGCGTGGCGCCGGGTGGTGCCCTCGCCCGAGCCCGCCGAACTTCCTGACCTGCCCATGATCACGCTGCTGATCGCCAGCGGCGCCATCGTCATCTGCGCCGGCGGCGGCGGGGTACCGGTGATCAGGGACGGCACCGGGATGCTGCACGGCGCGGAGGCCGTCGTCGACAAGGACCTGACCGCGGCGCTGCTGGCCCGAGCCGTCGGCGCCGACGTGCTGATGCTGCTGACGGACGTGGCCGCCGTCCAGGACGGCTTCGGCACCCCGCAGGCGCGTCCGATCCGCCGCGCCACCGCGGGCGAGCTGCGCTCCCGCGACTTCCCCGACGGTTCCATGGGACCGAAGATCGAGGCCGTATGCCGGTTCGTGGAAGCGACCGGCCGGATGGCGGTCATCGGCAGGCTGGCCGACGCCGAGGCACTGGCGAGCGGGAAGAAGGGCACGGTCGTGACGGCCTGAGCTCCGCCCGAGCCCGTGACCGGCCTGGTGACCGCGGGGTGCGCGGTGGCGCCGGGTCAGGAGCCCAGGTTGGCGGCCGCAGCTTCCCCGCCGAACGCCGCCGGTCAGCCGTCCTGGGCTAAGCCGGGCCCGGGCTGCCCGGCGGGGCGGGAGACGACTGCAGGGCCCGGCGTCGCCGACGGCCAGGACGGGGCCCCGGCGATGGCGCGGCGCCCGTCGGAAGCGAGCGCCGCGGACCGCACCAGCGCCGCGAACCGACCGGCGGCCGGATCCTTGCTGCCGCGGATCGCCAGCAGGATGGTGTCGAACGTGGCTTCCTTACGGCCGTGGCGCAAATCGAGCCTGGGTCCTGACCGCCCGTCAGCCCGGGACGACGCCGCTGGTCAGTACCTGTGAGCTCGCCCGGCTGAATTCCAGGCCCTTGAAGTCACCCGAGCTGCGCCACTGGTCGATGTAGCGGAAGTAGGCCGGCGCCCCGTGCTGGTAGCCGACCAGCAGGGAATACGGGCTGGAGCCCTGGCCCTCGTTGTTGTAATAGCCGGGCGTGCAGCTGGCCAGGAACGACGTCATCACGGGGTTAGGAGCGAGCAGTTCCATCCACGCGTCCTCCGCCTGGACGCTGACATCGACGCCGTCGAATTTGTTATCGATCATGTGCGTGACCACGGCGGCGACAGTCCTGGCCGTGTCGGTCAGGTTGTGCGGGACGTTGGCCACGAAGTTGCCGCCCTGACCGAGCTGGACCAGGAAGGCATTCGGAAAGCCGTGCACGTGGATGCCGTGCATCGAGCGCATCCCGGCCGACCAGTAGCCGGACAGCCGGACGCCGTCGCGGCCGGTCATGTCGAAGCCGTAGCGCCTGGTCGGCTCGGTGCCGACCTCGAAACCCGAAGCGTAGATGATGCAGTCGACCGGGTACTCGACGCCCGCGGCGACGACGCCGGCCGGGGTAATGCGCTCCACTCCCCGGCCGTCCGTGTCGACCAGGTGGACGCCGGGCCGGTTAAACGCGCTGAGGTACTCGTCGTGGAAGCAGGGCCGCTTGCAGAGCTGGCGGTACCAGGCCTTGAGCCGCTGCGCGGTCACGGGATCCCGCACGATCTCGTCCACCCGCGCCCTGATCTCGCTCATCTTCTCGAAGTCAGCGCTCTCGAAGTCGTCCAGCAGATCCTGGAAGCTGGCGGAGTCCGGGCGCGCCACCGCGAGCCGGCCGCGGATCCGCTTGGCCAGGTCGGTCCACCCGTCATTCACCAGGTCATCGGCGGGAAACTCGCCCGCCGACATGTTGGCGACGAAGTTCTCGAGCCAGCGTTCCTGCCATCCGGGTTCGGCCACGCCGGCGAACCACTCCGGGTCGATCGGCTGGTTGCCGCGCACGTCGACCGAGGAGGGCGTGCGCTGGAACACGAACAGCTCCGAGCAGGAAGCGGCCAGATGCGGGACGCACTGGACCGCGGTCGCGCCGGTGCCGATGATGGCCACCCGGCGGCCGGCCAGGCCGTCCATCGGCGCGCCTTCCGGGTCACCGCCGGTATAGGCGTAGTCCCACCGGCTGGTGTGGAACGCGTGCCCGCCGAAGCTCTCGATGCCGGGTATGCCGGGCAGCTTGGCGACGTGCAGCGGACCGGTCCCGATGGCGACGAACTGCGACGTGAACTCATCACCGCGGTCGGTTCGCACGATCCACCGGAACCGGTCAGCGTCCCACTCCAGGTCGGTTACCTCGGTATGGAACAGGGCGTTGTCGTGCAGCCCGTAGCGGGTCGCGATCCGGTTGCAGTGCTCGAGGATCTCCGGAGCGTGGGCGTACCGTTCGGTCGGCATGTAGCCGGTCTCCTCGAGCAGCGGCAGGTAGATCATCGAGGCCGTGTCGCACTGCGCGCCCGGGTAGCGGTTCCAGTACCACGTGCCGCCGAAGCCGCCGGCCTTCTCGACGATGCGCACGTCAGCGACGCCGGCGTCGCTGAGCCTGGCGCCCGTCACCAGGCCGGCGAAACCTCCGCCGACCAGGGTGACGGTGACGTGATCACGCTTCGCGGTCCGCTCCGCACGCTCGGTGTAAGGGTCACGGAGAAAGAGGCCGAACTGGCCCTTCAGCTCGACGTACTGATCGTTGCCATCCGGGCGGAGCCGCTTGGCCCGCTCCCGGGCATAGCGGCGGCGCACGTCAGCGATATCTACATCAGTCATCGCCGGGTCTTTCATGCCTTCATGCCTTCATGACTTTCATGTCTTTCATCACTAAAGGGCGGTACTGGGCATTATGACAAGTGACTCACAGCGGCGAACGCACCGTCAAGGGCCCCCGCTGCAGGCGGCGCCGCTCATTCATCATCTGCTGTTCAGCGTCCCGTCGCCTGGGCGGCGTAGCGTAGCTAGTGACCGCAGCCCCGCGGTCGCGGCGCCGTCAGGCGGCAGGGGGAACTCGGGATGACGATCGACGCTGACCCGTCCGGGGCCGGTGCCGCGGCGCTGGCCGCTCCCCGAGGGTCGCTGCGAGCGGTGGACCTGACGCTGAGCTTCGGGCCGCGGGCCATCTTGTCGGGCGTGTCGGCAGACGTCCGGCCAGGCGCCGTGACCGCGCTGATCGGGCCGACCGGCTCGGGCAAGACCACGCTGCTGCGCACGCTGAACCGGATGAACGACCGGGTGAGCGGATTCCGCCGGGCCGGGGACGTGCTGCTCGGCGGGCGCAGCATCTGGCACCCGGCGGTCGAGCTGATGTCGCTGCGGCGCCGGGTCGGGATGGTGTTCCAGCGGCCCAACCCGTTCCCCATGTCGATCGGCGACAACGTGATCGCCGGGGCCCGCGCGCACCGGATGGCCGGCCGGCGAGAGCTGAAGGAGATCGCCCAGCAGCGGCTCACCGAGGTGGGCCTGTGGGATGCCGTCTCCGGCCGGCTCGGCGACTCGCCGTTCCGGCTGTCCGGCGGCCAGCAGCAGCTGCTGTGCCTGGCCCGGGCGCTGGCGGTCCGACCCGACGTGCTCTTGCTGGACGAGCCCACGTCCTCGCTGGACCCGGTGGCCACCGAGTCGATCGAGGCCCTGATCCGGACCCTGGTCCCCGCGATTACCGTCGTGATCGTGACCCACAACCTCGGGCAGGCGCGGCGGATCTCGGACCGGACCATGTTCCTGCACGCCGGGCACCTGGTCGAGCACGGCGACACGGCCCAGGTCTTCGAGAACCCGGCCCACGAGGAAACCGCCAGCTATATCACCGGCCGCTACGGCTAGTTGGGCCGGGCACCGATCGCCGGGTGCGCGTCAGCGCAGCAGCACCGTGACCGCGTGGATGAAGTTCCCGCCGTAGCCCAGCCGGTTCCACTCCGGCTCGACCCGCTGGGTACGTCCGGCGGCGTCGGTGGCCCGGGCCCGGATGGTTACCTCGCCCGGGCCGGCCGGGCGGGCGGTCAGCTCCCAGCGCCGCCAGCCGTGCGGGGCTGCGCCGGCCAGCCAGCGTGGCCGCCTGCCATGGACCGTCAGCCACGCTCACCTCGACCAGCGTCACCGGCGCGATACCCGACCAGGCGACTCCCCGGACCCGGAGGGCCGCGTGCGGCAGCTGGTTTCCCGCAGCGGGCGCCGTAATCAGAGCACGGACCGCAGGGCCGGCGACGGGCTGGCGCGAGTCGTCACCGCCGCGGCCACTCGAACACGTAATGCTCGTCCTGGAAGAAGCCGTCGAACCGAGTGCTCGTGACGGTGATGCCGGTCAGCCATTTGACCGATGCCACCGCGTACCTGCCGGGGACGACGAGCCGGACGGGATGACCATGCCTGGCTGGCAGCGGCTCGTCGTTCATGGCGAACGCGAGCAGCGCGCCCGCGTATCTCGCATCGGCGACGCTCAGGCTCCGCTCGAAGGCAGTCGTGGCCGCCGAGCCGCTCACCGTTCCCTGGTCGGCACCCCGGAACACGACCTCGACGGCGCCGCGCTGAACGCCGGCGGCAGCCAGCACGTCGGCCAGCCGAACCCCGGTCCACCGAGCGTTCCCGACCGCGCCGAGTCCCCACTTCTCGCCCGGCACCGCCGGCCGGTAGCTACTGCGGCCGTTGCCCGCGCACTCCAGCACGGCCACCGTCGACACCGAGCCGAAGCGCTGGAGCTCGTCCAGGCTCAGGCTCATCGGGCTCCGCACCAGTCCGCCGACCTCCAGCCGCCAGGTGCTCGCGTCGAGCAGCGGGATGCCGAAGTGATTGCGGCGGAAGAACCGGCTCACGGGCGTGACGTCGGCGTCGAGCAGCTCGGGCGGCACCTCACAGTTCAGCGGGTTCTGGGTGAGCCCCACCAGGCCGGCCTGCAGCGCCTCCTGCCAGGCCTGCAGCGGGTGCGCCGTGGATACCAGTCCTGCGCCGTCAGCCATCCGTCCACTCCACTGCGTGCGGTTCGTTCAGCGATCTCGCTTGTCCGCGGGTCACTCGACCAGCCCTACCCGCGTTCGCGGTGAGCTGTATCCTATATTATCGATCGGAATACTTCCATATCCCGATCGCAGCAGCCGGAGCCGTCCTGTCCGGCGCTCCGCGCGTGCGCCGCTTACATCCGCTTCATCAGCATGAAGCGTCGGATGTCGTCCTTGCCCGCGAGGAGCAGGCCGCCAGCAACGGCACTAACGCCAGCCACGATCCACCATTTCATCCTGAGCCTCTTCTCTTCACTGCTCGATACTCACCGCCACTGTGACGCGGACCAGGCGGGCGAGGCCAGAGTCGTAAGCCTTGCCGAAGGTCCCGCAGCCGAACAAGCACCGTTTCGGCGGCGAAAATCCGTCTGCTGCCTGCTGCGCGGGCGTACTTGAGCCCTCAGTACCTGTCATGCGACGCTGTCGGGAAAGCCGGGGAGAAGGGGCGGGGCCTTGACGGTCTTGAAATTAACGCCGAAGACCATGCGCGAACTTGATTTCGGTGCCCCGGCTGCCGAGCGGGACATCGGCCGGGGGCTGGAGAAGTACTTCGTCGAGTCCGCGGCCTTCGACCGGGTCAGGACCGGCACCAAGACAATCATCCTGGGGAACCGGGGTCGGGCAAAAGCGCGATCCTCAAGGTGCTGGCGTCCAGGGAGCGGGCGGCGGGAAGCCACGTCATCGAGCTGGCGCCGGAGGACTACTCATACGAGCTGCTCAGCTCCACGATGGCCGCCGTCGAGAACTTCCGGGTGCATCCCATGTTCCGCAGCTACCTCGGCATCACTCATCCGCGGCGCCGCCAGCCAGCCGGCCGCCCTGGCCCGTAGGGATCAGTAGTTGTCCACGATCACCGCCAGGACGACGACACCAGCCAGGCATGCGCCCACGATGTCAAGAATCCCCACGTGGACGACGAGCCCGAGGCCCAGCAGGGCGAGTCCGAGCAGGAGCATCCGCGGAAAGACGCGTGGCGCGTGCTTGCTCACGGTATCGGTGAGCCGGTCGCCGAGCACGGGAATCCAGAGCAGGCCGGCCACGACCGCCACGCCGACCAGGGCGACAAGAATGCCATGAACGGTCAGCGGAACGGCCGACACCACGTGCCCGGCCTGGTGGCCGCCGATCCCCACCCGACCAGTACGACCCGCGGGCGGCACACTGCTCATTACCACTGCAGGCTCACCGGACTCGCGAGCACCCAAACCCGGCGACGGGCAAAAAGCTGTCACCATCTGCCAAACGGGCCGGTTTCACCCGTCCCGGGCGGGCCGTCAGGCGGCTTCGCGGCGAGCGGACCGGCGGAGCGACGCCAGCATCGCGGCGCGACCCGCGCGCATGAAGGCCGGCCACTCGCGGGTATCGAGGAACTGCTGGTAGAAGCCGGTACCGGCCACCTTCCCGTACGGCACGGGCTCGACGAGCAGCGTATGCGCCGCGCGGCGGAGCCGGGCGAGGTGCTCGCGCGCTAGCTCGGCCTGCTGGCAGGTCCGTACCTGTGCGGCGGCCGATACGATGCTGAGCGGCCGACCGTCCCAGCCGGTGACGTCCTCGCCGAGGAAGTCGTGCGGGTAGAAGCCGTTGACCGCGACGGCGGTGTCGACGGCCGGCTCGATATCGAGCACGGGCTGCACCGGGAAGATGTCGACGATCCCGCCGTCACACCACGACAGTCCGTCGAGCACGACGGGCTGGACGAACAGCGGGAGCGACACGGCCATCCGGATCGCGCGCGCCACCGGCAGGTCCGGATGGGTGCGCGGGCCGACGAAGTCCAGCCGGTTGTGCTCGACGTTCCAGATCGGCGCGTACGTGGGCGTCCGCAGCTGGCCCAGGGTGAGGTCGCCGAACTGCTCGCGGTAGAACGCCTCGAGCTTGTCGCCGCGCAGGATGCCGCACCAGCCACGGCCCAGCGTGGGGACAAGCGCGGCGATCTCGCGCCAGCCAACGTCGAGGTAGTCGCCTGGCCGCATGGACGCGGTGAGTTCCGCGACCTCGTCGGGCGGCATCCCGGCCCCAAGCGGGAACCCGAACAGCGCCGAGCCCGAGCACACCGAGTAGACCGACACCTCGGTGCCGCTGTCCTGCAGGGCCTTCGCCACGCCGACGAGCGAAGCGAGGGCGCCGCTGCCGCCGGTGGCCACGACTCCCACTCGCCCGGGAAGCGGTGGCGGGACTGCGCCGCGCAGCGGTCCGAAGACCTGGCCGGTGGCCGGCAGGCGGTCCCACGGCAGCGGCAGCATCCCGCGCCGGGCCGTGTCCAGGAAAGTCGCATCCTGGCCGATGGCCGTCGCCACGTCGCGCGCGCCGACGACAACGTTGAAGTACTGCCTCATCCGGAAGACGTCGAGCGCCGCATCCAGGGCGCTGCGACTGCGGCCAGCGGTGGTAACCATGGGCAATCGCCTCCGCCATCATCGTGCGCCGGACCAGCCCGGCCGGCCAGAGGCGAAGGTCTCGTCACTTAGCGGCTGGCGGATGACTCGGGTACTGGCTGGCCGATCGCGGGCAGGTAGATGCGGAAGGTCGTGCCGTGGCCCGCGGCGGACTCGACCTCGATGGCGCCGCCCGCATCGGTGATGATGCCCTTGGCGGTGGAGAGCCCGAGTCCGGTACCCGTTCCGGCCGGCTTGGTGGTGAAAAAGCGCTCGAAGATCTTCGGTACGATCTCCGGGCTCATACCGGTTCCGGTGTCCTGCACGGCAATCTCGGCGAATTGCCCGGGAATCGTGCCCGGCTGCGTGCGTTCCTGCCAGAGGTCCGCCGGGCTGGTGCTGATGGTCAGCGTGCCCCCGGCGGGCATGGCGTCGCGCGCGTTGACGGCCAGGTTGAGCAGCACCTGCTCGACCTGGCCCCGGTCCGCCAGGACCGGGGGCAGCGGCGTCGGCGACGGCTCGAACAGCACGTCGGCCGTGCCGCTCAGGCTGACGCTCAGCAGGTCCCTGATACCGGCGATCAGCGCGTTCAGGTCGACCGGCTCGGGCCTGGTCCGGGCGCGGCGGCTGAAGCTGAGCAGGTCGCGCGTCAGGTGGACGGCCCGGTCCGCGGCGCCGTGGATCTCGGAGACGATCCGCCGCAGCTCGGCATCCGATTCGCCGAAGACGTCCTCGGCCAGCTCGGCATAGCCGACGATCACGGCCAGCAGGTTCCCGAAGTCATGGGCAATGCCGCTGGTCAGCTGGCCGACGGTCTGCAGCCGCTCGGCCTGGCGCAACCCGTTCTCCAGCGCGTGCCGGTCCGCCTCGGCCCGGACCAGCTCGGACGTGCGCCGGGCGACACGCTGCTCCAGATCGGCGTTGAGCAGCCCGAGATCTTCCTGCGCTCGCCGCGTCTCTGATACATCCCGGGCGCCGATGATGAGGCCCTCGTCGCCTGGCGTGACGGCCAGCTCGAACGAGCCCGCTACGCCGTTCTCGTCGAAGGTGGGCACGTCGACCCTGGTCGGCGTGCCGGTCTCGATCGCGTCGACGTACGTGTCGAAGATGCCGAGCTCGCCGACGGACGGGAACAGCTCAAGCTGCCCGTGCCCGATGATCTCCTGCTCGGACATGTTGTACAGGCGCAGGGCAGCCTGGTTGACGTACCGGTATTCCAGCTCGACGATCTGCCCCCGCTCATCACGTACCGGGCTGAGCATGAAGAACGGGTCAAGCAGCGCGTCGACCGCCGACCGGAACCGCTTCTCCGATGTCGCCAGGTCCTGCTGAGTCCGGTACCGGGCCGTCACATCGCGGAAATTCTGCAGGAACCCGTCGCCCAGCCTGGTCGCCCGGATGTCGAAGATGGCGGTCAGGGTGACCCCGTCGATCACCGTCGTGTACTCGAAGTTGTCCAGGACGAGCGGCTCGCCGGTCTCCGTCAGGTGCAAGTACATCTCCCAGATCGGGCTGCTGGCAGTGCCAGGCCACAGAGCAAGCATCCGGTTCCCGACAATCTCGGCCGCCGAGCGCTCGCCGATCTCGGCTGCCGGATTGACGTAGTCGACCACGAAATCAACGATCTGGCCGTTGTCATCGCGCACCGCAGTACTGATGAGGACGATGTCGAGCATCGTCTCCAGCGCCGCGCGAAATCGCGTGTCGCTAATGTCCGACCCCCGTGCCTTCCGAGACGACAGCTACGTTAAGTATTGTACCCGTAACGCTCTGTCGTCCCAGATGGACAATGACGATTCGCCGGATCGGTGAGCATAGAGACGAAATGTTCGGGCGGCGCCGCTGAGACTGGCGGCGGACGACCTAAGCCGCCGCTGGGCGTGCGGGCAGTGCTGGTCGCGGCAGCACGCTCGGCCCGGCAGCACGGATGGCGGATTCTGGCCGTCGCCGTCACCGTTTGCATCGTCACGGCCCTGGCCGACATCGTCGTCAGGGATGTCGTGAACCGGACCAGCCTGCCGGTCGCACTGGCCGCCGACCTCAGCGCCTCGAGCGTCACCCTGCTGGGAGCGGTGTTCGTATCCGGCTTCCTGTCCAAGCTGGTCGGCGCGGGCGAAGCCGGCCGCGAGCGGCCGTCGGTCAGGGAGATCGCCCGGACCCTGCCGTGGTGGCGGCTGATCCTGGCCGACCTGCTGGTGGCGCTGATCGTCCTGCTCGGGGCCATCGCACTGGTCATACCGGGTCTCGTCGCCGCCAACCTGCTGTCCGTCGTCGGCCCGGTGATCGAGATGGAGGACCGGCGGGTCCTGTCCGCCCTCCGGCGGTCCGCTCACCTGGTCCGCCATCGGTTCTGGACCGTGGCGCTGCTGGTGCTGGTGCCGGTGCTGGCGACGAGCGACCTCAACACCTTTGCCCCCGAACCGCTCAGCGTGCGGTCGGTCCTGGAGATCCTCGCGGTCCGGGGCCTGGCCGAGGGTCTGGCCGAGGCCATCATCGGGCTGATCGTGGTGACGCTCTGCCGCCGGCTCATCATGCTCGACCCGGGTCCTGACGTTACTAGGATGAGTGGGCGCGGCCCGCTGTCACCCGCCGCACCGCGCCCTGACGCGAGATGACCTGGAGGTTGGCCGTGCCTGTTCTGCGTTCGCGGACATCTACTCACGGCCGGAACATGGCCGGCGCTCGTGCCCTGTGGCGAGCCACGGGCATGACCGACGACGACTTCGGCAAGCCGATCGTGGCGATCGCCAACAGCTTCACCCAGTTCGTCCCCGGGCACGTGCACCTGCGGGACATGGGACGGCTAGTCGCCGACGCGGTCGCCGCGGCCGGCGGCGTGGGCCGTGAGTTCAACACGATCGCGGTCGACGACGGCATCGCGATGGGTCATGGCGGGATGCTCTACAGCCTGCCCAGCCGGGAGTTGATCGCCGACTCGGTCGAGTACATGGTCCAGGCCCATCAGGCCGACGCCCTGGTCTGCATCAGCAACTGCGACAAGATCACGCCCGGCATGCTAATCGCCGCGATGCGGCTCAACATCCCCGCCGTGTTCGTCAGCGGCGGGGCCATGGAGGCCGGCAAGGCCGTCGTCACCGACGGCGTCGCTCACGCCGGCCTCGACCTGATCGACGCCATGACCGCGTCAGCCGACCCGAGCGTCAGCGACGACCAGCTGGCCTCGATCGAGCGCTCGGCCTGCCCGACCTGCGGGTCGTGCGCGGGCATGTTCACGGCGAACTCGATGAACTGCCTGACCGAGGCGCTCGGCCTGTCGCTGCCCGGCAACGGCACCACGCTCGCTACCAGCGCGGTCCGCCGCGACCTGTTCGTCCGCGCCGGAGAGCTGATCGTCGACCTGTGCCGGCGCTGGTACGAGAAGGAGGACGACGGCGTCCTGCCGCGCCGCATCGCCGACCGCGCGGCGTTCAGCAACGCGATGCGCGTCGACATCGCGATGGGCGGGTCCACGAACACCGTGCTGCACCTGCTGGCTGCCGCCCGCGAGGCCGAGGTCGGCTTCGACCTCGCCGCGATCGACGCGCTCAGCCGCGTGACGCCGTGCATCTGCAAGGTCGCGCCCAGCTCCAGCTACCACATGGAGGACGTCCACCGGGCCGGCGGCATCCCGGCCATCATGGGCGAGCTGGACCGCGCCGGCCTGCTCGACCGCGGCGTGCACGCCGTCCACGCGGCCGGTCTGACGGAATGGCTGGCCGAGTGGGACCTGCGGAGCGGTACCGCCAGCCGGCAGGCCGTCGAGCTGTTCTCGGCCGCTCCCGGCGGCGTGCGCACGACCGAGGCCTTCTCCTCCACCGCCACGTGGGCCAGCCTGGACACCGACGCGGCCGGCGGCTGCATCAGGGCCACGGCCACCCCGTACAGCACGGACGGAGGGCTCGCGATCCTGCGCGGCAACCTGGCCCCCGACGGGGCGATCGTGAAGACCGCCGGCGTCGCGCCGGACCGGCTGGCCTTCCGCGGGCCGGCCCGCGTCTGCGAGAGCCAGGAAGATGCCGTCTCGGCGATCCTCGACAACCGCATCAAGCCCGGCGACGTCGTCGTGATCCGTTACGAGGGCCCGCGCGGCGGTCCCGGCATGCAGGAGATGCTCTACCCGACGAGCTTCCTCAAGGGCCGCGGCCTCGGGCAGTCCTGCGCGCTGGTGACCGACGGCCGGTTCTCCGGCGGCACCAGCGGCCTGTCGATCGGGCACGTGTCCCCCGAAGCCGCCGCGGGCGGACTGATCGGGCTCGTCGAGGACGGCGACGTGGTCGAGATCGACATCCCGGCACGATCGATCGTCCTGGCTGTTGACGACGAGGTCCTCGCCCGGCGGCGCGCGGCCCGCGACCAGGCCGGCTGGCGGCCGGCGCACCGTGAGCGCCCGGTCAGCCCGGCGCTGCGCGCCTACGCCGCGATGGCGCTGTCCGCGGACAAGGGCGCCGCCCGGCACGTCGACTGACCTCCGGCCCGGCGCGTCCCGGCGAAGGCAGTCCGAACCTGCCCTGGGCGCCGGCCACCGTCACCGCCCGTGCCACGATGGGGAGGATGCACGGCAGCAGCAATGGCTCGTGGGCCGGTGCGGCTTCCGAGGCGGCGATGGCGGCACTTCGCTGGGTGACCTCCGCCGGGATCGCGATCGACGGGGGCATGGCCTGGCGAGAGTTCACCGCGCCAGGCACGCCCCTCTGCGATGACCTGTACGCGGGAACCGCCGGGGTTCTGGCCGCCCTGGCCCAGGCGCGCCTGAGCGGTATCACCGACTTCGACGACTGCGCACGCGCGGCCGTCAGGCGGCTCCGCAGCGTGGCGTCGGGGAGCCTGGGCGCCGGGTCTCCCGCGACGGCCGCCGAGCCGGCGCCCGTGCCCGACACGGGCCTCTACACGGGCCTCGCCGGGATGGCGGCGGCCCTGCATATGTGGGCACTGGTCAGCGGTGACCCCGAGGCGCGAGATGGGGCCAGCGACGTCGTGTCGGCGATCTCCGGCGCTGCGGCGATTACCCGGCCGGTGAGCGAGTGGCGGGACATCATGGAGGGCGAGGCCGGCGTGCTGCTCGTCCTGGCCGAACTCGGGAATGCCAGCGACAAGCGGGTCGCATCGGACATCGCCGACCAGCTCGTCGCGCAGGCCCGGTGGATCGACGGACTCCCCGACTGGTATTCCCGGGCGGACCGTCCCGTCTTCCTGCCGAACTTCTCCCACGGACTGGCGGGCATCGGCTATGCGCTGGCCGCCGTGAGCACGCCGCTAGAGCGTCCCGACCTGCTCGAAATGGGAGTGCTCGCGGGCCAGCGGCTGGTCGGGCTCGGATCCCGGCCGGACGGGACGATCGCGGTGCCGCACAGCATCCCGCTCGCCGACCCCGAGGTTCCGGTGTGCTTCGGCTGGTGCCACGGGCCGACGGGCACGCTGCGCTTGTTCCAGCTGCTCGAGCTGCGGCAGCCGGGCCACGGCTGGGCTGGCTACGCCGAGTCCTGCCGCCGCGCCGTCAGGTCCAGCGGCGTGCCCGCCCGCCTGTTCCCGGGGTTCTGGGACAATCTCGGCCAGTGCTGCGGAACGGCTGGCGTCGGCGAGATGGCGCTGGACCGCTACCAGGAGACCGGCGATCCCGACTGGCTCGGCTGGGCGAACACCCTCGCGCAGGACGTGCTGAAGAGGCGCATCGCCGACGAATCCGGCACCCGCTGGTCGCATACCGAGCACCGGCACGACCCGCCGGACACCGAACCCGACGTGGGCTGGATGCAGGGGGCCGCCGGGATTGCCAGCTGGCTGCTGCGGCTGGCGCGCGTCAGCCAGGAGGGGATCGGCGCGGCCAAACTGTGGTGGCCCGATCATCCGGTTAGTGCCTGATTTCCCCGATCAACGGCTACTTTGCGTAACGGTAATGTGGCTCGATGAGAACTATTCAGTGTCGGGACCTGGTCGGCCGTGACGCTGAGCTCGAGTTCCTGACCACCTCGCTTGACCGGGCGGACCACGACGGTGGCCTGATCGTCCTGGCTGGTGAGGCCGGAGTAGGGAAGTCACGGCTGGCCAGGGAGCTGGCTTCGGTCGCGTCGGCCAGGAACTTCACCGTCGCGGCCGGGCGGGCGGTGCAGGCCTCATCGCCGGTGCCGCTCAGGCCCATTGTCGAGGCCCTGACCGGAGTCGAGCGGACGACCGGGATACCGGACGTCCCGGCGCTGGCCGAGTACCGGCCGGCGCTCGCCTCGATGCTGCCCGACTGGGGCCAGGAGGGGCAGCGCGCGGCTGAGATCTCGCCGCTCATCCTGGGCGAGGCCCTGCTCCGCCTGCTCACCTGCGTGGGCGGCAAGGGCACGCTGCTGGTGCTGGAAGACCTGCACTTCGCCGACCCGGAGACGCTGGCCGTCGTGGAGTACCTGGCTGACAGCCTGGCCGGCGAGCCGGTGCTGTGCGTGGCGACGCTGCGCGACAGCGCTCCATCCGCGGCCCTGGACATGGTCAGGTCGGTGCACGCCCGCCGGACCGCATCGGTCATCTCGATCGGCCGGCTGCCTCCGGCCGACGTCAGGCGGATGGTTGCCGACTGCCTGGACCAGGAAGACGTCCACGGCCAGGTCGTGCAGCGGCTGCTGGCCGACAGCGACGGGCTGCCGTTCGCCGTCGAGGAGATGCTCGCCTCCGCGATCTCTTCCGGCGAGCTCGTCCTCGGCGCCGACGGCTGGCGCGCGAACGAGGAAGTGACCACCGGCGTCCCGACCTCCATCACCGAGTCGGTACGGCACCGGCTGGCCGGACTCGCCCCGAAGGAAGCCGATGTCGTGGTCGCTGCCGCGGTACTTGGCCGGCAGTTCGACTGGACGCTGATTCCCGCCATGGTCGACGCGACCGAGGCCGAGGTACTCGCCGCGCTGCAGCGGGCCTGCGAGGCGCAGCTCGTCGAGCCGCCCTGCCCCAGCCAGGTGGTCTTCCGGTTCCGGCACTCGCTGACCAGGGACGCCATCGTGTCGGATCTGCTCCCCCCCCTCCTGGCCAGGCACGCCGCGACGGCGGCAGCGGCGATCCAGACCGCGCACCCCGGTCTGCCCGGGGGACTGTGCGAGCTAGCGGCCGAGCTGCACGAGATGGCCGGACAGCACGTGCAGGCCGCGGCCCTGCTGCTGGAGGCCGGCCGCCGGTCGCTGCAGCGAGGAGCGCTGACCAGCGCGGCCGCCTCGCTGGCCAGGGGGAGGCAGGAACTCGGGCCGGCGCCGGCCGCCGAGCCGCGGATGCTGGCCGACATCGATGACACGCTGTCCACCGTCCATATGCTGGCCGGCGACGCCGATCAGGTCGTCCAGACCACGGAGCAGCTCGTCGCCGAACTCGACGCGATCGGTGCCCCGGCCTCGCGGAAGGCGCAAGTGCGCCTCAGGGCCGCCCGCTCGCTGTCCGAATGTGACCAGGTGGCGATGGCCGAGGAGCAGGTCGCCGCGGCGCGGGCGCTAGCGGAAGGAACACCCGACCCGCGACTGGGCGGCTGGGCTGACGCGGTCGCGGCTCGCTGCGCGATCGACGCCGGGCGGCCCGACGACGCGCTTGAACTGGCGCAGAGCGCTCTGACCAGCGCCGAGGCAGCGGGCCTGTCCGGCTCCGCGGCCGAGATCGCCTGTGAGGCGCTGGAAGTTATCGGGCGCCGCGAGCGGATCTGCGACACGGCGGCCGCGAGAGCCGCGTTCGAGCGCGCCTACCAGATCTCGTCGCGCCGCGGGCTGCCCGTCCGGCGCATCCGCGCCATGCACGAGCTCGGCACGATCGAGATGTTCGAGGAGTCCGGATCCCGACGGCTATGCGAGGCCAAGCGCCTGGCAGTGGAGTGCGGAGCGGTCTCGACCGCGGCCGTGCTCGACCTGCAGCTCGCCAACGCCTGGAGCCTGGGCACTGACCTGGACCGTGCGCTCGACGCCGCGCAGCACAGTCAGCAGGCAGCCGCGCGGCTGCAGATGAACCGGGTGGAGGCCATGGCCGTGGCCGCCCAGGCGTGCATTGTCGCTACCCGCGGCGAACGGGAACGCACCGAGACCCTGGCCGCGCAGGCCGAGCAGCTCGCGCCGGGAGATCCGTCCGTGCTGATGGCGGCGACGGGCGACGCTCGCGTCACCGCCGCGATCGTCTGCAACGACCTTTCGGCAGCCCTGGAAACGAGCGCGGCGGCCGTCGAGCGAGGACGGGACGAGCGGCTGACCGCTCCGGCCATGGGCTGGGGATACTGGCCGCTCTTGCAGGCCGTCGCGGGCCAGGGCGGCCGCGCTGCGCTGCAGGACGCCATCGACGTCGGCGCCGAGGTCGCCTGCTGGAACCGCGGCTGCCTCTCGTACGCCGAGGCGGTGCTCGCCGGCCAGGACGGCCAGGCTGAGCGGGCCGGCCAGCTGGCCGAGGAGGGCCGGAGGCAGTTCGCCCGGTGCGCGCCGTGGTGGAACCACATCATGCACCGGCTTGTCGCCCCGGCCGCGTTCCGCGATGGCTGGGGCGAGCCGGCCGCCTGGCTCACCGAGGCGATCGAAGATCTCGATGACAACGGCTTCTACCACCTGGCGTCGGCCTGCCGCGGCATCCTGCGCCAGGCCGGCCAGCGGGTTCCCCGCTGCGGCCGGGGCAATGCCCACGTGCCGGGAGACCTGCGCAAGCTCGGCGTCACGAGCCGCGAGATGGATGTCTTCCTGCTGGTCGGCGACGGCCAGTCAAGCACCGAGGTAGCGGGCCAACTGGCTATCTCGCCGAAGACCGTCGAGACTCATATCGCGAGCCTGATCGCCAAGCTCGGCCTGGGCTGCCGCCGCGAGCTAGTCGCCTACGCCGCACGGGCTTCGCTGCCGGACTGACCAGCTCGGGCCGGGGAACGGGGGTATCTCGGCAGAGCGCCGACGTCGTGCAGTCATCGGCGGAGGTTTGCTTCACGCCACTGGTACGCGCGCCCGGGAGGCGGCGGGGTGGCGCATCTGCATCAGGGACACGCCCACTCCGTAGGTCAGGAAGTGCCCCTCGGGGACAATCTCAAGGATGCAGCTCGTCGCCTGCCGTTCGGCTGGCAGCAGGGCCGCCAGCTGCTCCGGCACCGGACGGTCGGCCAGCGGGCCGGGCGGATAGACGGTCGCAGCGCCCTGGAAGCTGATACAGGCGGGCGGAATGGGGAACAGCAGCGCCAGCAGGCCGCCCCGCCGAACGGGCACGGTCACCGCCACCCGCCCGGTGCCGGGGATCTGCCTGGCCTTCCAGCTGTCGGCGGCCACGGCTACGTATAGCCGACCACCCGTGGCCGCAAACACCACGCCGCTCGATCGGGGCTCGCCACCCGGGGTCACGTAGCTCACCACCGCAAACGACGCACCGGCGAGCGCGTTCCAGACTTGCTCGGTGGTCAGCCGGGCCCCGGCGGCTGGCGGCCCGGTCTCGGCCGCGTCGCCGGTAGCGGCAGGCCCGTTCACTTTGCTCGCAGGTGTTGCATCATGCTGGCTCGCAGTCGTCACGGCGCAGCCTCCTTACGGGAAGTCCGGCTCTTCTCAGCCTGCCGCCGCCCGCGACGCTGAGTCAGGGCCACAGGTCCCGTCTTGGCCAGTCATACGAACCGTGAGCCGCTCGGTCCATCGGGGCGGCCCGGGAGGTAGGGCCCGCCGCCCTGGATTCAGGATCCAGGATCAGGCTCGTCGTCCTCGGCCAGCTCCGGGTCGACCCCGCCCTCCCGGTGCCGCTCCTGCTCCCGCATCACCTTGCGGATCAGCGCCGCCTCGGCCGCATCATCCTGCCGGTCAGGCTCGCTGTCCGGCTTGTCGCCTGAACTGCCAGGCGTAGGCTCTTGGTCACTCATCGTCAGACCCTCCTGGTGGCGTTACGCGTAACATAGGGCAATGGTGGATACACGGCAGTGCGAACAGTGCGGAACTCCGTTCGTACCGCGCCGCGAGCACGCCCGGTTCTGCTCAGCCCGGTGCCGGGTCGCGTGGAACCGCGCGAACATGAGCGATCCGGCGGACGAGCTGAGCCCGCTGCAGTGGTGTATCGGCGCGATGAACGACATCACGGTCCGCCTGCCCAGCATCCGGTCGTCGGACCAGGTCCGGGCGTTCACCGCCATCACCGAGGCAGTGTGGTGGGTCACGATCGTCGACGCTACCCTGCTGCGGCATCATCACAAGGCCTACGACCGCGTGATGGCCGACCAGCCACGGGCCGAGCGCACCTTGGTGGAAGACACTCTCGCCGGACTGCGCTTCGTCCGGAACCGGATGGGCCAGGACGCCGACCTGGCGGACTTCGTCCTGCCCGAGGCGAGTAGCAGCGGACCGGGCGACAACGGGCTGACGGGCTGGCGATGGAAATCACTGCCGGCACCGGTTCTCGCTCCGCTCACGCCGCGCGGGCAGGAGTGGGAAATGGCCCGGTACGAGGCATACCAGGAGCAGCTCGCGGGTCAGACCATCGCCGACACCTTCAGCCGCGCGGCCGCGTTCCTCAACCTGACTGCCGCGCGAGCCGCCCTGATCACCTCTCCGGCCGCCGGGTAATGTTGCCGGGCCAGGTTCTGACAACGCGGTCGGCGTGTCCGTACCGGTTATTGTCAGTGGGTGGTGTTAGTATTCGAGTACTTGTTCTAGTGAGACGGAGACACCTGGAGTGTGTTCTCCAGGGGTGATGAGTTCCCCGCCGGCGCAGCCGTTCGCGGCTGAGTGGCCGAGCATTTCCTGATTCGGGTGCCGTGACCTGATCGCCGATCCCGCATCCCTTGCCCGCAGCTCCGGGCTGCCGTGGCCCCTGCCGTCCGCTTGCCCTGGCGTCCGCTTGCCCTGGCGTCCGCTGCCCTGGCGTCTGCGAGCCGCCGTCTGTCCCGCGAGGAGGTGAGTCTGGTGCCAGATCCTGGTCACGAGTGGTTCCCGCCGCTGGCGGAACCGGACCGGCCGACTGCGGATTCCTCGTCTCCCGCCCCGGCGGCCCGGGGGCCGTTCCCGGTCCCGGCCGAGCCGGCGTCAGCCGGTGAGGCGATCGCGATGGCGCTGGCCGGCCTGGGCTGGCTGGCCCGCGCCGACCTGGCCTCGGCCCCGGCAGCGGTCCAGGCCCAGTGCCTGCGCGGCCTGGAAAGCGCGCAGTCCGCCCACGCCGCCGCGCGCGCCCGGGCCCTGGCCGCGTTCACCGCCCACGGCAGCTACGAGCTCGACGGTCAGGGATCCCCCCGGACCTGGCTCACCTGGCAGACGCGAGTGACCCGGGCCGCCGCCTGCGGCAGCCTCGCCGCCATGCGCAGCCTGACCGAGCACCCCGCGATCGCCGATGCTCTGGCCGACGGCGGTCTGTCGGTCTCGTGGGCGCGGCAGATTACCGCGTGGACCGACCAGCTTCCCGCCGAGCACCGCGCCGACGCGGACGCGATCCTGCTCGCCGCGGCCCGCGGCGGTGCCGACCTCGACGGCCTGGCCCGCCTGGCCGAGGAGATCCGCGCCCGCACCGCCGCCCCGGACACTGACCCAGGCAACGGATTCGAGGATCGCGCCCTGCGGCTCGCCACCACCCTCGGCGGCGCCGGCCGCCTGCACGCCGACCTGACACCCCGGGCTACCGCCGCCCTGCAGGCCGTCTTGGACTCCCTGGCCAAGAAGGCCGGGCCCGAAGACACCCGCAGCCCGGTCCAGCGCCGCCACGACGCCCTCGAAGATGCGTGCCGCCGCCTCCTCGCCGCCGGGTGCCTCCCCGACCGGGCTGGCCAGCCCGTCCATCTCAACCTCAACCTCAGCCTCGACGGCCTGCTCAACGGCGCCGGCCGCGAACTCGCGCCGCCGGGCGCCGGGTTCCCGGCCGCCGGACCCGGCGACGACTGCGACGCCGCCATCGCCCCCACCGTGACCGGCCGCGTCGACGACGACCTCCTCGGCCGGCTCGCCGCACGCCTCACCCGACCGGGCGGCCTCTGGGCCGAAACCGACCCGGCCCGCCGCACCCCTGCGCCCTGCCCCGCCTGCGGCACCCGCCCTGCCCGCGGCACCAGCCCCGGCCAGAGCCGCGACCTCGATAGAGCCGCCGCCCGGGAGCTCATCCTGGCCAACGCCATCGCCCTGCTCTCCGGACCCAGCGGCCTGGCCGCCTGGCTCCGGACCGGCACCCTCCCCGGCCCCGCCGCCTCGGTCAGCCTGCCGCTGGACGTCGGCGCTGTCACCGACATCGTCCCGCCGCACCTGCGGCGTGCGATCATCACCCGCGACCGGCACTGCGCCGCCCCCGGCTGCGACCAGCCACCCCCGGCGTGCCACGTCCACCACATCATTCCCCGCAGCCAGGGCGGCACTACCAGCCTCACCAACTGCCTTCTGCTCTGTTCCTTCCACCACCTCATCCTCGTCCACCGGTGGGGCTGGACTATCAGGCTGAACCCCGACGGAACCACCACCGTGACCAGCCCGGATGGCCGCATCCTGCGTAGCCACAGCCCGCCCACGCGCTCGTGCTGAGTTCGCCGACCGTCCCGGCCGCCCCATCGCCCCACCGCCCGAGCGCGTGCAAGATAGGAGGATGGATGCCTCACCGCAAGACGGCCGGCGGCCGTCCAGCACGACCGCGCAGCACCGCGCCTTCGTCCTGGTCCCGGGGGCGGGCGGGACGGCCTGGTACTGGCACCGCGTCCTGCCGCTGCTTCAGGAAGCAGGACACGACGCGATCGCCGTCGACCTGCCGGGTGCCGACCCGGCCGCGGGTCTCAGGGAGTACGCGAGCGTCGTCGCGAAGGCATCCGCGGGCTTCGACGACATCGTGCTGGTCGCCCAGTCGATGGGCGGGTTCACCGCCCCGCTGGCCGCCGAGCGGATGCCGGTGCGAGCCGTGGTGCTCGTGAACGCGATGATCCCCGCACCTGGCGAGACGCCGGGAGCGTGGTCGGGCAACACCGGATCGTCGCAGGCCCGGACGGCCGCCGCCGAGCAGGGCGGCTACAGCCCCGACTTCGACCTGGACACGTACTTCTTCCACGACGTCGCGCCGGAGATCGTCGCGGCCGGCGCGCCGTACCAGCAGCCGGAGGCCGAGGAGATATTCGAGTCCGTCTGCGACTTCGGCGCCTGGCCGTCCGTCCCGATCAGGGTCGTGGCGGGCCGGGAGGACCGGTTCTTCCCGGCGGCCTTCCAGCAGCGGGTGGCCCGGGAGCGGCTGGGCGTCGAGGCCGACGTGCTCCGCGGCGGTCACCTGATCGCGCTCTCTCAGCCCGCCGGGCTCGCGCGCTACCTCCTCCGGGACTGACCGGCTTAACCGGACAACGGCGGCAGCCGCGGGAAGGCGGGTGGCCGCCGCTGCACGAAGGACTGGACACCCTCGCGGAAATCGGGACGGCCGAAACTCTCCAGCATCAGCGCGCGGGCCTCGTTCTCGGCGGCGGCCAGGCCCGCGTGCAGCTGCTGGTAGACCTGACGCTTCATGATCGCCATGGACGCCGGCGACGAGGTCGCCGCGAGCCCGCGCACGTACTGCCGCGCGTGGGCCAGCACCTCATCGCGCGGGAGCGCGGCATTCACCAGCCCGAGAGCTGCGGCCTCGGTGCCGGTGATCTTGCGTGAGGAGAACAGCAGGTCAAGCGCGACGGCCGAGCCGGCCAGCCGCGGCAGCAGCCAGCTGATCCCCCATTCGGCGATCAGGCCGCGCTGGGCAAACGCGGTCATGAGCACGGCATCCTGAGCCATGAACCTCAGATCGCAGGCCAGCACGATGGGCACGCCCATTCCCGCGACCGGCCCGTTGATGGCCGCGATCACCGGCTTGGGCACCGACATCAGGTAGGTGTACGCCCCGGCGTGCAGGTCCTGGCCGAACGACGGGTCGCCAGGATCCGACGCCAGTTCCTCGGCAAGCGGATCAGCCCGGTACTCGCCCGCGCTGACGGCCGAGAGCCGGTTCATGTCCGCTCCCGAGCAGAACCCGCGCCCGGCACCCGTGATCACGATGCCGACCACGCGGGGATCGTGCTCCGCCTGCGCGACAGCATGCCGCACCTCGAAGCCCATCCGGTCCGTCCAGGCATTCAGCACCGCGGGGCGGTTGAGCGTGATGGTCGCCACCGGGTCATCGACCTCGTAGCGGATCTCCTCGTACACGGCCACGGTGCCTCCCTTTCGGCCGATCGTAACGCTCAGCCGAACCGGGAGGCTCTGGCGATCAGAGCACCGGCTTAGCTGGCCGGGGCGCCGGGGGCGCCGGGGGCGCCGGGCCCAGCCGGTACAGGTCCTCGCCGGCGTCGGGCACGACCAGCGTGCCCGGCTCGGCCGCCCACCTGACGGGATCGACCTCCGCCGGATCCAGGTAGTCCAGGTTCACCGACCTGGTCAGGTCCTCGCCGATGCCGGTGGCCAGGGTGACGGTCACCCGGCTGCGCTCACCGCTGGTCTCGTCGTAGCTGCCGGCGCCACGCAGGTGCGTGGAATGAGCAAGGTCGCTCCAGTGCAGATGACTGAAGCGGTCCCACTGGCGGACGAAGTAGTCACGGCAGTGATAACCGATCTGCTCGATCGCCGGATGAGTGACCGCGATCTGGCGGATATGCGGCGCGTACAGCACGACCTGGCCGCCGTCCGCCACGATGGGCTCCACCTTGTAGAAACCCTTCGCGCCGGTCCACATGTCGTCGTACCTGGCCGGGATCAGCGACAGGACCCTGGGCACCGGCACGTCCAGATAGCGGATGTGGGCCCGCGCCGACACCTGCGCGGCGGCGGCCCAGGCCGTCTGCGGATCGCCGAAGGCCGCGGCGTGCAAGTCCTGCGCATGCGACTTCGTGACCAGGCAGAACGCGAGCCGCTCACCCGGCACCATGGACGCGGCCTCGTCGATGAGCGCACGGACCGGAGTGATGCCCAGCGTCCCGATGATCTCGGCGCTCGTGATCAGCGCTCCCAGCCAGTGCGACAGGTCGATGAGCTCCCGGCCGCCGACACCGGGGAACAGGTACTTGTTGCCGCCGGAGAACCCGGCGACCTCGTGCGGGAACACCGGGCCGACGATGATCGTGACATCGTGCTCGACCACCGCGCGGTTGATCCGGACCGGTACCGCAGCGTGCAGCAGGCCGCCGGAGAGCTCGGCGATCCGCCCCGCGCTGATCGTCCCCACGTCGGCGAAGGCGGACCTGTCCCACCAGGCGTGGTTGAGCACGGCCGGATAGCGCTCCGCCGCCGCGGCCGGCTCACAGCCAAGGTGCGCGGCGAGCGCCTCCTCGCTCATCGGGGCGTGCGTGCCGAGCGCGACCAGCACGGTCAGGCGGCTGACCCGGCCGTGCAGCGCCTGACGGATCGCCGGCAGGAGCAACGGCAGCGGGCAGCTGCGGGTACCGTCGGGCACCAGGACGCAGACGCTGCGGCCGTCCAGCGGCGCGGACCTGAGCTGGTCGCGGATGAAGGCCTGGATGTCGCCGGTACCGAGAATCTCGTCTGGACCGCCGATCAGCGCGGCGCGGGGGGCCGCCGGGCCGGCCGTCTCCGCCATCTCACACCCCGCATCGCCCGGCTGGCCGGTGTCGCGCGGGCTGGCCCCGGTATCGCGCGGGCTGGCCCCGGTATCCCCCGGCTGGCCCGTCACCCGGGCCGGCCCGGTCGGCCGCCGAGAGTTGCCTTCCCTCGCCAGTTAGGAAACTCTACGCTCATGAGCGCGGTTTTCAGGCGGTGAGCTCGCGGCTGTCCCGGGCCGGCCGCCTGGGCCGCGCCGCCCCGCCGGTGCGCCTCGTCCACCTCGGGCTCGGCAGCTTCTTCCGGGCTCACCCCTGCTGGTACACCGAGCACGCTGCCGACGCGGCGGACTGGGGGATCGCGGCCTTCACCGGGCGCGCCAACCAGGGGCTGGTCGACGCGCTGAATCAGCAGGACGGGCTGTACACCCTGATCTCGCGAGGCAGCGACGCCGACGCGTTCGAGGTGCTGAGCTGCCTGATACGGGCGCACGCGGCCGCTGATCACCAGGCATGGCTGCGGTACTTCGAGGCTCCCGAGCTGGCCGCGGTCACGATCACGGTGACCGAGGCCGGGTACTGGGGCGGCGCCAGCGGCGGCCTCGACGCGGGCCGCCCGGAGGTGCGGGCCGATACCCGCGCGCTGCGCCGCGACCGGGCGGCGCCGGTCCGGACGGCGCCGGCGCGGCTGGTGGCAGGGCTCGCGGCCCGGCAGCGCGCCGACGCCGGGCCGCTCGCGCTCGTTCCGTGCGACAACATTCCCGGCAACGGCGCGCTCGCCGAGCGCGTCCTCGCGGACCTGGCCGACCTGGTCGACCCGGAGCTGAGGGACTGGATACAGGACTCGGTGTCCGTCGTGACGACCGTGGTCGACCGGATAACGCCGCGGCCCGCGCCAGCGGACGCCCGTACCGTGCTCGAATCGACCGGCCGGGACGACCGCTGCCCCGTTGTCACCGAGCCGTTCAGCGAGTGGGTGCTCAGCGGCACGTTCCCGGCCGGCCGACCGCGCTGGGAGGACGCTGGCGCGCTGGTCACTGACGACGTGGCGCCGTACGAGCACAGAAAGATCTGGCTGCTGAACGGAGCCCACTCGCTGCTCGCCTACGCAGGATCGATCCGCGGCCACGCGACGGTCGCTCACGCCGCGGCGGACGAGACCTGCCGGGCGTGGCTGGAGGAGTGGTGGGACATCGCTTCCGCCCACCTGGGCCAGCCGGCCGAGCTCAGGTCCTACCGGGCCGCGCTGGTGAAGCGTTTCGGCAACGTCAGGATCGCGGACCGGCTCGACCGGATCGCCGCCGACGGCTCGCAGAAGGTGCCGATCCGGATCCTGCCGGTCGTGCGGGCCGAGCGAGCGGCGGGCCGGCTGCCAGCTGCCGCGACCCGGGTGCTGGCGGCCTGGGTCTGCCATCTGCGCGGGCTCGGCGCACCGGTTAATGACGCGCGAGCAGATGAGGTGGTCCCGCTGGCCGCAGGCCAGCTCGGGGCGGCCGTCCCGCGGGTACTCGGCTGGCTGGATCAGGATCTCGGCACCGACGCCGACCTGATTGCCGCGGTCATCGAGCAGTGCGGCTGGTTCGGCAGGACCACGGCGCCGGGGCGGTCAGCGAGGTGACCGCTGCGATCGTGGCGGTGACGGCTCGCAGGCAGGTCGTGCCCAAGCCCCTGAACCGGGGAGCGGGCGGCCGGGGAAGCCCTGGGCCGGCCGACCTCACGGTACTGGCCAGCCCAGGGCGCTGCCCCCCGGATTGGCTGAGCGGCTGAGCGGCTGAGCGGCTGCACCGGGAATCCCCTCCGCTCCCGGTGACTGCCCACCCTCGCCAGCGAGGCGAATGTCACTGGATCGGGCCCGGCCCGATCGTGCTACGCCTCGAGCAACCGCGCCGCGCAGGTCGCGGGGCTGCACTCGCGCACTAATCGGGCGCTGGCATAGTCACTCCCAGGGTGTAGATGTGTCGGCGCGGAGCTTTGCGCCACCAGCGCCGACGTTGGGTTGGGGCGCATATATGACGCGCGACACTCCCGATCAGATGACGTATTTGTGATTCGGGTTTTTCGCATCGCGCACTGTTGCTTGCTGCTGGTGGCCGGCCGGTGCTGCAATAGGCCGTAATGGACCCTCAGGGCAGCGGAGGCAGCGAATGACGCCAGCAGAGGTCCGTGCGCTAGCCAGCCTGGGCGGCAAGGCGCTGTCCGGCCTCGTGTCGGGCATCGAGCACGTGCACCAGGTCATCGCCGGCCGCGCCTTCGCGGCCATCGGGCCCGCGAGCGACCCCACCCGTATCGTCCATGACGCTGCGGCGCGAGGCGCTTACCTGGCGGTCCGTGGCGCGAGCACGGTGGCGGGAGCGGTCGGCGGTCGCGCCGCAGCGCCACTGGTGACCGGCGGGCAGCCGGCCGGCACCGCGCCCGCGGCCGCCCTGGCCCTGGCCGCCCTGAACGCCGCAGCCGGTGACCGGCTGGGATCTGACCTGACCCCGCTGATGATCCGCATGGCCGTGCGGTCCGGCGGACGGGACGTCGACCTGACCGGGCGGCAGCTGGCGGCCGCCTTCCCGGCCGCTACGTCGAGGCTCGCCGTCTTCGTCCACGGGCTGGCCGAGACCGATGCCTCCTGGCTCCGGCGGGCTGCTCAGTCCGCGCCGTACGGCCAGCGGCTTCAGGCGGAGGCTGGCTACACCCCCGTCTATGTCCGCTACAACACCGGCCGGCATGTCTCGGACAGCGGCCGGGACCTCGCCGTCCTGCTGGACGAACTGACCGCAGCCTGGCCGCAGCCGGTGCGGGAGATCATGCTCGTGGGCCACTCCATGGGCGGTCTGGTTATCCGCAGTGCTTGCCATTACGGTCAGGATTCGGCCGGGGCGTGGCCACGTCACGTGCGCCACGTCTTCTATCTCGGATCTCCGCACCTCGGCGCGCCGCTGGCCCGCGCCGCCGGGCTGACCGGCCGGGTGCTCCGCCGCCTGCCGGAGACCAGGCCGCTTGGCGACCTTCTCGCCGGACCGGACTCGGTCAGGGACTTGCGCCACGGCTACCTGCTGGATGACGACTGGGCCGGCTGTGACCAGGACCGCTGCCAGCATGATCACCGGTCGGACACGCCGCTGCTCGCCGGAGCGAACCATTACGCGATCAGCGCGACCATGACCGCGGATCCCGACAGCCCGGTCGGCGCCGTCGTCGGCGACCTGCTTGTCCAGCCGGCCAGCGCGCACGGGCGCCGCGGCCGCCGCCAGCACATTGACTTCCCGGCCGGCCTCGGACGCAGGTTCGGCGGCATGCATCACCTCGACCTGCTCAACCACCCCGACGTCTGGACCGCCATCCGGGAGCTGCTGGCCGGGCCGGACAGCGATCACTGGGCCGTGGCCGCACCGCCACGTGTGGGCTAGCACGGTCCGGGCAGGGCACAGTCGGGGGATGCCGCTCGGCATACGGGAGGAATCATGGCTATCGCGACAACCAACCCGGCCACCGGGGAGACCGTGCAGACCTTCGAGGAGATGAGCGAGGAAGCCGTCGAGCAGCGCCTGGCCGCCGCGGCGACGGCGTATGCGAGCTACCGGCTGACCGGCTTCGGGGCCAGAGCCGGGTGGATGCACCGGGCGGCCGGCCTCCTCGACGACGAGCAAGACCAGGTCGCGGCGATGATGACGACCGAGATGGGCAAGACGCTGGCCGCCGCGCGGCAGGAGGTCGCCAAGTGCGCGTCTGCCTGCCGGTACTACGCCGACCACGCGGCCGGGTTCCTGGCCGACGAGCCGGGCGATGCCGGCGCGGTCGGAGCCAGCCGCGCCTACGTCAGGTACCAGCCGCTCGGGCCCGTGCTGGCCATCATGCCGTGGAACTTCCCGCTCTGGCAGGCCATGCGGTTCGCCGTCCCGGCCCTGATGGCGGGCAATGTCGGGCTGCTGAAGCACGCCTCGAACGTGCCGCAGACCGCGCTGTTCCTGCAGGACCTGTTCACCAGGGCCGGGTTCCCCGACGCGACCTTCCAGACCCTGCTCGTCGGCTCCGGCCGGGTCGAGTCCATCCTGCGCGACCGGCGCGTGGTGGCCGCCACGCTCACCGGCTCGGGACCGGCCGGGCAGTCGGTGGCTTCGATCGCGGGCAGCGAGATCAAGAAGGTGGTACTCGAGCTAGGCGGCAGCGATCCGTTCATCGTGATGCCCTCGGCCGATCTGCGGGCAGCCGCACAGGTGGCGGCCTTCGCCCGCTGCCTCAACAACGGCCAGTCCTGCATCGCGGCCAAGCGCTTCATCGCCCACGACGAGATCTACGACGAGTTCGAGCGCCTGTTCGTCGAGCAGATGGCAGCCAAGACGGTCGGCGACCCCATGCTCGACAGCACCGATGTCGGCCCGCTCGCCTCCGAGCAGCAGCGCGACGACGTCGAGAAGCTCGTCGCGGACGCGGTGGCCAAGGGAGCAAGGGTCCTGTGCGGCGCCGCCGCGCCCGACCGGCCGGGCTACTACTATCCGCCGACGGTGCTGACCGGCATCACGCCCGACATGCGCGTCCACAGCGAGGAGGTCTTCGGCCCGGTCGCCACGCTCTACCGGGTCGCCGGCCTCGACGAGGCGACTGAGCTGGCGAACGGCACCGAGTTCGGGCTCGGAGCGAATGCCTGGACGAACGACCGCGCCGAGCAGGACCACTTCATCAGCGAGCTCGCGGCCGGGATGGTCTTCGTCAACGGCAACGTCACGTCCTATCCGCAGCTGCCGTTCGGCGGCGTCAGGACCTCTGGTCATGGGCGGGAGCTCTCCGTCCACGGCATCCGCGAGTTCTGCAACACCAAGACCGTCTGGGTCAACTAGCCAGGAGCGCGGTCGTAGCGGGCTCGGGCCCACAGGTAGCCGGCGACGGCGATGCCGACGCACCAGGCCACGGCGAGGATGCCGTTGGGCCCGATCGGACCGCCGTTCAGCAGGCCGCGCAGGGTCTGGATGACGGGCGTGAACGGCTGGTTCTCGGCGAACCAGCGGACGCCGGCCGGCATCGAGTCCGCGGGCACGAAGGCGCTGCTGACGAACGGCAGCACGACGATCAGCAGCGACATGCTGTTCGCGCCCGCCGGCGTCTTGGCCACCAGCCCGAAGGCCACGGTCAGCCAGGTGAGGGCCACGGTCAGCAGTGCGAACAGGCCGATCACCGCGACCCAGCCGAGCGGGGTGGCGGTCGGCCGGAACCCGAGCCCGAACGCCACGGCGACGACCAGCGAGCCGCTGATCAGAGTCCGGATTCCGCTGCCGATGACCTGGCCGGTCAGCACGGACGTCCGGGTGATGGCCATGGTGCGGAACCGGGCGATGATGCCCTCGGTCATGTCGGTGGACACATTCACCGCGGTCGTCTCGGCGCTGGCGCACGCGGTCATCAGGATGATCCCGGGCGTGAGGTAGTCGATGTAGGTGGCGCCGCCGGAGATGGCCGTCCCGAGGCCCGCGTGGAGCGCGTTGCCGAACACCCCGGCGAACAGCAGCAGGAACAGGACCGGCACGATGATGCTGCTCATGCTCATCATCGGGAAGCGCACGGCGTGCCGGAGGTCACGGCGCATCATGGTGGCCGAGTCGCGGAACGAGTAGGCGAGAGTGCTCATCGAAGGATGTCCTGTCGGTCTCGAGGGGTGGCCGTGAGGGCGAGGAAGACGTCGTCGAGATCGGGCGTATGCAGGGTGACCCGCTCGGCGACGAGGGCGTGCTGGTCCAGCCGCTGGAGCAGGGCCAGCAGGGATCGGGTGCTGTCGTCGGTCGGGACGCGGAGCGTGAGCGTGCCGTCGTCGCGCGCCGCCTCCCCGATGGCCCGCGCGGCGACGTCCAGGTCGGCCAGGTCGCGGAAGTGCAGCTGGGCGTGTCCGCCGGGGATGCGGCGCTTGAGCTCGTCGGGCGTGCCCTCGGCGACCAGGTGACCGTGGTCGAGGACGGCGATGCGGTCGGCGAGCTGGTCGGCCTCCTCGAGGTACTGGGTGGTCAGCGCGATGGTGACCCCGGTCGCGACAAGCTCGCGGATGATCTGCCACATGTCGCGGCGGCTGCGCGGGTCCAGCCCGGTCGTCGGCTCGTCGAGGAAGATGATCCGCGGGCTGCCGATGAGCGTCATGGCCAGGTCCAGCCGGCGCCGCATGCCGCCCGAGTAGGTCATTGCCATCTGCCTGGCGGCCCCGGTCAGGTCGAACCGGTCGAGTAGCTCGGCCGCCCGGCGCCGGCCCTCCAGCCGGTCCAGATGGTGCAGGTCCGCCATCAGGCGCAGGTTCTCCTCGCCCGTGAGCAGGTTGTCGACGGCCGAGAACTGGCCGGTGACGCCGATCGCGGCGCGGACCGCCGCTGGCTGACGGGCGACGTCGAAGCCGGCCACCTCGGCCTCGCCGCCGTCGGCTCGCAGCAGCGTCGACAGGATCTGCACGAAGGTCGTCTTGCCTGCGCCGTTCGGGCCGAGCAGCGCGAACACCGTGCCTTCGCTGACATCCAGATCGATGCCGTCGAGTACCACCTTGTCGCCGAACGACTTGCGCAGGCCGGTGACCCGCAACGCGGACCGGAGCGTTGTGCTCGTCATACCGAGTCCTTCCTGGTGCTGGTGGCCGGCCTCGTACCGAGACCGGCTGAACGGGCGACCGTGATGTCGCCGAACGAGGTGTAGGCGCGCACCTGGGCAGCCGCCTGCCCGGGCCGCGGACGATCGGCATCATCCAGATCGCTGCGGACGTGGCCGAATCGGGTATGCAGGTCCAGCCAGGCGGCTACGCCGTCGCCGATGCCGACCTCGACCGCGCCGAAGGCCGTCTCGGCGACGACCGTTCCGCCGGCCACGTCGCGCAGCCTGATGTCGCCCTTGGCGGTCTTGGCCGCGACCGCCGCCCGGGATGTTCCGATGGCGATGTTGCCGCTGGCCGCTCTGACCCGCGCGTCTCCGGTGACGCTGCCTACCGACGTGTCACCGCTGGAGTTCTTGATGACCGCGGTCCCGTCGACGGCGCCGATCCGCACCGCGCCGGTACCCGTCGTGACCTCGGCATCGCCGAGTGCCCGCTCCAGCCGGACGTCGCCGGCTCCGGTCCTGACGTGCACGGGCCCGGCCTCGTCGAGGCTGATGTCGCCGACGCTGGTCTTGTACCGGCACTCCCCCAGCCGGCCGCTGCAGCGCAGCGCGGCCACCGACGCCTCGCCCGCCAGGTGCGAGCCCGCCGGCAGCTCGATCTGCACGTCGATGGACTCGCCGCCGCCGCGAATCGTGTACTGCCGCCAGCTCTTAGGCGCCTTGACGACCAGCCGGCCGCCGCGTACTCGACGCGGGTCTGCGCGGCGGCGGTCACGTCCGCCTCCTTGGCCGGATCGCTCGGCCGCACCTCGACGATGGTGTCCGTGCGGTCACTGGCCGCAATCTGGACGTCTCCGACGCCAATGTCGATGCTGACGGAGATAGGTTCTGGGGTGTCGAACACAGGCATGGCGCCTCCTGGAGCCGACGGGTGCTCCCGCCGATAGAAATGGGTCGTGTCTGGCGGGCGGGCCCTAGCGGACCCAGCCCGTGTAGCGCTGAGCACCCGAAGCGGCGCGCCGCCCGCGGCCGCGGCCGGGATCGGCTCGCTCGACGCCGGTCGCGGCGGCCCGGACCAGCCAGGCATTGACGGACAGTCCGTCCCGACTGGCCGCGTCCTCGACCCGGGCTTTCAGGTGATCGGGCATCCGCAGGTTGATCCGTGACATGGCGGCGTCGTCCCGGTCGGCGGTATCGGCGGCTGTCATGGCGCTCGGGGCCCAGCCGTCCGGCTCCTCGTCCGCCTCCTGGCCGCCGGATGGCGGCCCGGCCGGCGGCGGCGTCACGACAAACTCGGGATCGCGGCCGCGCAGGCGCAGCTCGACCGAGCCGGGCGCCAGCTCGATGGTGATCTCCTCGGCCGCCACCGCCAGCACGTCCTGCAGCGTCAGCCGCACTGACGCCTCGAGCGGCGCGAACAGGCGGCCGGCCAGCGTGCGCGCGTCCTCGCCTCCCGCCTCGGCGGTTACCTCGAGCTGACGCTGGATGTTCGCTACGTACGGCTGCAAGTCCATGGCATCACTATGGCACAATCATGGCACCACGTCAACGCCAAGCTGAGCCAGATGACGGTGTACAGCGTGCCAGTGTTATGCCAAACAGGCCGGGCGGGGAGGTCCCGGCCCGGCCTGCTGAGAGCGTGCTGCTAGCTCGGAAGATAGCGGCTGCGTCAGGAAATAACGGTGTCGATGCTCTTCTTCAGCGCGCTCGGCTGCGCGGGCGACCTAGGTGCCTTCTTCCTGGCCTGCTTGAGCTGCTCGCCGATCTCCTGCAGCTGCTGGCGGCTGAGGCCGTCCCGCACCTTCGGGAACCAGACCTGCTCCTCCTCCTCGATGTGGTGCGTGACGTTCTCGATCAGCACCGTGGTCTTGGCCGTGAAGTGCTCGGAATCGGCCGCCATGCCGTACAGCTCCATGCAGAGCACGTCCGCGACGTGATGTTCCTCGTACGATTCGAGTATGTCCGCGTCGAGTTCCGGCAGCAGCGCCCGGACCTGCGGGTACATCACCTCGTTTTCGAGGTAGGTGTGCTCGGTCAGCGCCTGGATGATCTCCTTGACGATCTCGGCCTTTTTCTTGACCGCGCGGTCACCGGCGCGCTCGAATTCCCGGAACAGGCGCCGGACCTTCTTGTGGTCGTCCTTCAGCAGGACGATCGCATCTGTGCTCACGCTGTGCCCCTCCGTCGTGTGTCTTCCCCACCGCTACCCCCTGGCACGTGGGTAAACAGCGCGGCCGCGCTGCACGTCCCGGCGCGTGATGGCCAGGTAGCCGACCCCGATCACGATCAGGGCGGTCAGGGCGGAGGCCACCTTGCCGTCGCCCAGACCGAGCCCGCCCAGGATCTTCGGCTTGCCCAGCCAGTCGGCGACCGACGCGCCGAGCGGGCGCGTGAGCACGTAAGCGCACCAGAAGGACAGGATCGGGTTCCACCGCAGCCACCGGTAGCCGACGGCGGGAATCGCGATCGCGATGGCGAACAAGATCGCCGAGTGCAGGTAGCCGAGGTGCAGGGTCACCGCCGTCAGGTCGCCCACGGCGGTTCCCATCGCGAAGGTGGCCACGACCGCGGCCCAGTAGAACAGCTCGCGGCGCGTCGTGTCGATGGTGTGGATCGACAGGGTCCGCTCGGTCCACTGCCAGGTCACGAACACTGCGGCGAGTGCCAGCCCGTACAGCGCCGACGAGATCACGTACGGCACGCCGAAGCCGACATGCAGGACGTCGGCGGCCATCGTGCCGAAGACCCCGACCCCGACCACCGCCAGCCAGTACGACCAGGCTATGTACCGCCGCATCACCAGCTGCAGCGACAGTGCCGCGACGAACCCGACGAACCCGATGCCGACCGCGACGACCGGACTCATGATGTGGACCATGAAGTCCGACGTCGACTCGCCCATCGCCGTCGACAGCGCCTTGATGATCCAGAAGTACGCGGTGATCTCCGGGACCCGCAGCGCCCCGCGGGTGAGCGCGGACGGCGGCAGCAGACTGGCTCTCGCCGGGGCGGCATGACGCCCGGCGGGCCGGGCGGATATCTGGTCCACATCGGCTCCGTCGCGCAAAGTCGGTCGGGTTAGGTACTGGATCAGTCGGGCGCTCGTCAGGTTACTCAACGATCGAGTGGCCGGGGGGGTGTCAGATCATCGTGTCTTTCGCGGGCGGGTAGCCCGCCAGCGCGCGGGTAGTGTGTGGGCTTATGTCGGTGCTACTCAACGGCGATCTGCTGGCCAGCCGGTACCGGCTGGAGAGCCGGATCGCCGCCGGCGGCATGGGCGAGGTATGGCGCGCCGCGGATCTCGTGCTCGACCGGCCGGTGGCGGTCAAGCTGCTGCCGGCCGGGTATGCCCAGCATCCCGAGACCCTGGCCAGGTTCCGCGCCGAGGCCCGGCACGCCGCCGCGGTGTCGCATCCGGGAATCGCCCAGGTCTACGACTACGGGGACGCCAGCGAGGGCCAGCCGCCGTTCCTGGTCATGGAACTGGTGGACGGCCGGCCGCTGAGTCAGCTGCTGGCAGCCGGGCCGCTGGGTCCGAGGCGGACTCTTGACCTGGTCACCCAGGTCGCCGACGGCCTGGCGGCGGCGCACGCGACCGGCCTCGTGCACCGGGACATCAAGCCAGGCAACCTGCTCGTCAGCGCGAGCGGCGTGGTGAAGATCACCGACTTCGGGATCGCCTACGCGGCCGGCTCGGCGCCGCTGACCAGGACCGGGACCGTCATCGGCACTCCTGCCTACCTGGCCCCCGAGCGCCTCGCCGGCGTGATCGCGGGCCCGGCGAGCGACCTGTACGCACTGGGCATCGTGGCCTACGAGTGCCTGGCCGGAGCGGTTCCGTTCGCCGGAACCGCGCTCGAGGTGGCGCTGGCTCACCAGCGCCAGCCCCTGCCGCCGCTGCCGCCGATCATGCCGCGGGAGGTCGCGGCCCTGGTCGCCGATCTCACGGCCAGGGATCAGATGGACCGCCCGGCCAGCGCTGCCGATGTCGCCGCCCGGGCCGCCTGGCTGCGAGACAGCCAGCCGGGCCCGGACCCGGCCGGCCGGCCGGGCCCGGCCGGATGCGCCGATGATCTCAGCCCGACGCTGCTGACCGACATCTCGCCGTCGACCCCGGCCGAGGAACCGGACGGGACGGACCCGAGCTGGCCGGGTCGTTCCGGTCGCCCGCCGATGCCGGGCGGCCGGAACGCGCGCACCCCGGCGGCCGGCCGGCGCGCCAGGGGTCTGGCGGCCGTCGCCATCGCGCTAGCAGCCGGCCTGGCTGGCTGGCTGCTGATAGCCAGGTCGGCCACGGCGCCGCAGCACTCGGCACCCGGGCCGTCTGCGAGCAGGCCGGCCACTTCGTCCGCGTGGACGCGGCCGCCCTCACCGGCCAGCCGGCCAGGGCCGTGGCCCGGCTGCTGCGCCACAGCGGCCTGCTGGTCACCGTCACCTGGCAGCCTGCTCGCGATACCGCCCCGGGAACGGTGCTGCGCGTCTATCCCGCCGGGCGGGTCCTGGCCGGCTCGCCGGTGACGGTGGTCGCGGCCAGGTTCTCCGGCCGCGATCACGGCCGCGGCCGCGGACACGATCATGGCCACAGCCACGGGGATGGCCAGGGGAACGGCAACGGACAGGGCGGGGACTGACCGCTGGCCGGCGGAACTCCCCGACCCGGCCGACCGGCGGCCTTGCGGCGCAGGTGCGACCACAGGCGCGGGCAGCAACTCAGCCTGAACGGCCCGCCAGGACTCGATCTCGCCGTCGTCCATGGCCCTGACCGTGCCGCAGGACCTCGCGGCCAGCCAGGTCTCGCAGGCGGCGGCCAGCAGCCACATCCTGGTCACCGCCAGCACGCCTGGGCGTACACCGGCGGCAGGTACGACGTCACCGCGCTGACGGCGAAGGCGGCGGGCGGCTGGGCCCTGGCGATAGCCGCCACGTCGGGCCGGGCGGCGTAGACGCGCAGATGAGCCCAGGCCTCGCTCCCGTCTGCGCGAAGAAACTGTATGCAGTTCTGCGCGCGAGACTGCCGGACGTCAAGACTGCACACATCGAACTCCCAGCCAATACCCTGGACGGTCCGATATTCAGCGCCGATGATGGGCACACGCACGGCATAGCGGAGGCGGTTCGTAATGGCTGATGGTGGCGCAACCAGCCCGCTCCCCGGCGGCGGCCAGCGAGGGGTCACCCGTGGCCGGGTCATCCTCAGCTGCCTGGCGATCCTGAGCGTCGCCACCGCGGTCATCCATTTCGCGGTGGCCGGCTCGCATTTCCAGGAGTACTGGCTGTTCGGCGTGTTCATGCTGGTGGCCGGCTGGCTGCAGCTCCTCTGGGCCGTCGGGGCCGTCGTCAGGCCGTCGCCGTGGCTGCTGGCCGGCGGCACGCTGCTCAACGCGACCATCATCGCGGTGTACGTCGTGACCAGGACGACGGGCGATATCGTCGGGCCGACTCCCCACGCGACCGAGCCGTTCGGCTTCGGTGACGGGCTCTGCACCGTGCTCGAGGCCCTGATCGCCGCAGGCTGCGTCTGGCTGCTGGCCGCCCGGGCCGACCAGCCAGTGCGGCACGCCGGGCTGATCGGGGCGACCGCGGCCACCGGCGGCGTGACCGCCGTCCTGCTGAGCGCGGCGCTGGTGGCCGGCGGTCCCGAGATGGTCATGAGCGTGAGCGCTAGTGCCCCGGCCCGGACGTCCGCCGCCAGGGGTTCGGCCGCCATGCACATGTCGGCCGGCAGGACATCGGCCCTCAGCCTGGCCACGAAGTCGCCCGCGGGCAAGATCTCGATGCCCGCTCCCGGCATGCAGATGGCGCCCGGAATGAAGATGGCCAGCTCCGCGCCGTGCGACGCCACGCCCACGCGCAGGCAGCGGCGAGCCGCGGTACGGCTGGTCAACGCCAGCTGGAAAGACGCGCGCAAGTACCAGAACCTCGCGGTCGCGAAGGCGGCCGGCTACCGGCCGATCACGCCGGTCGGCCTGCCCGTGGTCCACTACCTGAATGTCGGCTCCTACCTGGCCACCATCACGGGCGGACCGGTACTCGACCTGGCCGAGCCGCAGTCGCTGGTGTACGCCAATACCCCCCACGGCGCGGTGCTGGTTGCGGCCATGTACATGGCCAGGCCGGGCGGCCCGACCCCGCAGCCCGGCGGCTGCCTGACCCAGTGGCACATCCACACGAACCTGTGCCTGCGGGCCGGGCTCGGCGTGGTGGCCGTGATTTCACGGACCCACCCGACCTGCCCGCCGGGGTCACGGAACCAGGTGACGCCGCCGATGATGCACATCTGGTACGTGCCGATCCCCGGCGGTCCCACCGCGATCGACGCGCCCGATTCCCAGGTGGTCCACGCGGCCGAGCAGGTCCCGGCGCCCGGCAACGGCGTGGCCTAGCGCCGGCGGCTGCGCCCTCGGCGCGCCCGCCAGCTGCCCGCGGCGCCCCTTACGCCCGCCGCGAACGCTCTTCTCCGGCCCGGCCCGCGCTGGTTACCGTGGTTGGCCTGGACACCAGACGGCAGCCAGGACGACTGCGGCGACAGCGCGGCCAGGAGGGATGCGGCGATGTTCGACCCGGCCGTGATCGGCCCCACCGACGACCGCCGGCGGCCCCGGCCGCTGGCCCGGCCCCTGCTCCGGACGATGCTCGGCGACGTGCTGCGCCGCACCAGGCTGGAGCAGGACCGGACGCTGGCCGACGTGGCCAGGGCGGCCCGGGTCTCGATGCCGTACCTGTCCGAGGTCGAGCGCGGCCGCAAGGAAGTCTCGTCCGAGATCCTGGCCGCCATCTGCGATGCCCTGCGGATCGACCTGGCGGACCTGCTGGCCGAGGTCGGCAGCGACCTGGCCGCTCGCCCGACCCAGGTCATCCGGCTCGGGACCATCACCAGCCGCCCGGGCCCGTCCGGAAGCCCCGGCGCGGGCGCCGTGACGTGCCTGCTGGCCGCCTGACGTGCCGGCGGCGTGACGTGCTGCCGGCTGACGTGCCCGCGGCGTGACGCGCTGCCGGCTGACGTGCCCGCGGCGTGACGTGCCTGCTGGCGACGCGATCCTCAGGCGCTGAGCAGCTCGGCCGGTCCGAGCCCGGTCGGTACCGCCTTGCGGCTGTCGATGACCTTGTCGGCCAGCCCGTACGCGACCGCCTCGACGGCGCTGAACGTCTTGTTCCGGTCGGTGTCGGCCCTGATCTTGGCCACCGGGTGGCCGGTGTGCCGGCTGAGGATCTCCGCCACCTCGGCCCGGACCTTGGCCACCTCCTTGGCCTGGATGGCCAGGTCGGGCAGGGTTCCCTGAGCCTGGCTGGACGGCTGGTGCAGCAGCACCTTCGCGTGCGGCAGGACGGCCCGCTTGCCCCGCGCGCCGGCCGCTAGCAGCACCGCGGCGGCCGAGGACGCCTGTCCCATGCAGATGGTGGCGACATCGGGCCGCACGAACTGCATCGTGTCGTAGATCGCGGTCAGGGCGCTGTACGAGCCGCCCGGCGAGTTGATGTACAGGCTGATCTCCAGGTCCGGGCTGGCCGACTCGAGGTGCAGCAGCTGGGCCATCACCACGTTGGCGACGCCGTCGTCGATCTCGGTGCCCAGGAAGACGATGCGCTCCGATAGCAGCCTGGAGTAGACGTCGTAGGCCCGCTCGCCGAGCGGGGTCTTCTCGACGACGGTGGGAATCGTGTACTGGCTCATGGTCACAGCCCTGCCATCCGGGTGCTGGCCGCGGGGCGGACATCATCAAGCCGCTCCACGACGTGGTCGATGAGGCCGTAGTCCCGGGCCTCCTCCGCGCTGAACCACCGGTCCCGCAGGCTGTCCAGCTCAACTCGCTCGGCCGGCTGGCCGGTATGCTCGGCGATCAGCGCGATCATCAGGGCCCGCGTCTTCTCCAGCTGCTCGGCGTAGATCTCGACGTCGGCCGCGGTACCGCCGAACCCGGCCGAGCCCTGGTGCATCAGGACCTGCGCGTGCGGCAGCGCGAACCGCTTGCCGGCCGTCCCGGCGCACAGCAGGAACTGGCCCATGCTCCCGGCCAGCCCCATCGCCAGCGTGATGACGTCGTTGGGGATCAGCCTCATGGTGTCGTAGATGGCCAGGCCGGCGCTGACCGAGCCGCCCGGCGAGTTGATGTACAGGCTGATGTCGGTGCGCGGGTCCTCGGCCGACAGCAGCAGCAGCTGCGCGCACAGCCGGTTCGCGATCTTGTCATCGACCTCGGCCCCGAGGACGATGATCCGGTGGTAGAGCAGCCGCGCGATCAGCTGCTCATCGACGGAGCCGGCGGTCGTGACGTCGGCGACGGCGGTCTGCATGTCTCCCCGCTCTCTGAACCGTTGCGGTCCCTGGCCGGACCCGTCGTCCGGCGCCACCATCCACCATCGCGGCCCACCCCCCGGAGCACCAACCCAATCTGCTGATAGCAGAGGATCGCCGACCATGATCGCGGCGGGTTGACCGTGTTATAACACGAGAACTCGCCACGATCATGAGGCCAGCGTGGGGTGAAACCGCATAATGGTGACGGCACGTGCGGGAGGTGAGTGGGGTGGCTGGAATCGAGTGCGATCTGGTCGTTCGCGGCGGGACGGTCGCGACGGCGGGCGGGTTGGCCGAGTGCGACGTCGCGATCACTGACGGCCGGATCAGCCAGCTCGGCGGCTCGCCGCGCGGCCGCCGGGAGCTGGACGCCAGTGGCGCGCTGGTGCTGCCCGGCGGCCTGGATATGCACGTGCACCTCTCCGAGCCCGACCCACCGGAGCCGGGCGAGCCCGCCTGGATCGACGACTTCGCCAGCGGCTCGGCCGCCGCGATCGCCGGCGGCGTGACCACCATCGGCAACATGACCTTCCCAGCGGCCGGCGACACCCTGCACCAGTCCCTGGACCGCGACCTCACCGCGGCCAGGACGCTGGCCAGCGTCGACTACGTTCTTCATCCGATCCTGTTCAGCCCCACTCCGCAGGCGCTGGCCGAGCTGCCCGAGCTCGCGGCGGCCGGGCACACCAGCCTGAAGCTGTTCATGGTCGCCGAGGAGTTCGAGGCCCAGGCGGACGGGATGATCGAGGCGGTCAGGATCGCCGGGCAGCACGGCATGCTGACCCTGATCCACTGCGAGGACGGCGCGCTGGTGCGCTTCGCCGGCGAGCAGCTGCGCCTGGCCGGTCGCGGCGGCCTCGGCAACTGGGCCGCCAGCCGGCCCGTCCCGGCCGAGCGCGCCGCCGTCGACCGGGCCGTCGCGATCTGCGAGGCGACCGGCTCGCCGGTCTACATCGTCCACCTGTCGTCGGAGCAGGCGCTGCGGGCTGCCCGCCGCGGCCGGAACCGTGGCCTGCCGGTGTATGTCGAGACCAGGCCGCTGTACCTGCACCTGACCAGCGAGGCGCTGACCGAGCGGGACGGCGCGAAGTACATCGGCGCCCCGCCGCTGCGCGAGCCGTCCGACGTGGCCGCCCTGTGGGCCGGCCTGGCCGACGGGTCGGTCGACACGCTCGGCAGCGACCACGCCCCCTGGCTGCTGCGCGACAAGCTCGACGAGTCGCGGGACGTGACGACGGCCAGGCAGGGCGTCGCCGACCTGGAGACCATGCTGCCGATGCTGTTCTCGGCCGGCGTCCGCGCCGGCCGCCTCTCGCTGGCCCGCTTCATCTCGCTGACCGCGACGAACCCGGCCCGCCTGTTCGGCCTCTACCCGCGGAAGGGAACCATCGCCGTCGGCAGCGATGCCGACCTGGTCGTTCTCGATCCGCAGCTGAGCCGCACCGTCGACGGCAGCGTGATGCAGTCCAGGGCCGGTTACTCGGCCTACGACGGCTACGAGGTGCACGGCTGGCCGCGGTTCACCGTCAGCCGCGGCGAGGTCGTGCTCGAGGACGGCCAGGTGCTGGCCCGACCAGGCCGCGGCCAATGGCTGCGCCGCGAGCGCACCGCCGCGCTATGACCGCCGCGACCCACACGCTCGAGCCGACGCCGGCGACGACGACCGACGTCTTCAGCCGCGACCTGCCGCCGGTGCTGACCGTCCAGCCCGGCGACACCGTGATCGCCGGGTCGCTCGATGCCTCCGGCTACCTGGCCCGGCAGCGATCTCCGGGCGATGACCAGCCGCGGATGATCGCCGGGGCACGAGGGCACTGCCTGACCGGGCCCATCGCCGTGGCCGGCGCACGGCCCGGCACGGTCCTTTCGGTGCACTTCAGCTCGCTGCGGACGGCCAATTGGGGCTGGACGGTCGCGGCGGCCCGTGACAACCGGCTGACCCGCCGACTCGGCGTGGCCGGCGGACCGCGGTCCTGGCTGCTGTGGGAGATCGACCCGGACGCCGGGGTGGCGGTCAGCGACCGCGGCTACGCGGTGCGGACCGCGCCGTTCCTCGGCGTGGTGGGGATGCCGCCCGCCGAGCCCGGGGAGCACTCGACCGTCCCGCCCCGAGCCGAGGGCGGCGGCAACATCGACTGCCGCGAGCTGGTGGCCGGGTCCACCTTGTACCTGCCGGTCACCGTGCCGGACGCCCTGCTGTGCCTGGGCGACGGCCACGCCGCGCAGGGGGACGGCGAGGTCGGCGGCACCGCGATCGAGTGCCCGATGACCACCGAGTTGGTCCTTGACCTGGTCACCGGCCCGCCGGTGCCCGGCATCCACGCGCTCACCCCGGCCGGGCGGATCACGTTCGGCTTCAGCACGGACCTCGACGAGGCGATGTGCGACGCCCTGGACGCCATGCTGACCTGGATGCAGTCACTGTCCGGACTGGACAAGGCGGCGGCCCTGGCGCTGGCGAGCCCCGTCGTGGACCTGCGGATCACGCAGGTCGCCAACGACGTGTGGGGCGTCCACGCCGTCCTGCCAGCCGGGTCAGGCGTCCTCGACGCCTAGTCGCTTGGCGTCCCGGTCGGCGAACAGCACGAAGTGGAAGATGACGAACCTGATGCCGAACGTGAAGCAGTTGGCGGCCAGGTAGAAGCCCTGCACGAACACGTCGTGCGTGGCGCCGTGCAGGCCGAGCGCGGCCGCCTCCCGGTAGCCGAAGTGGCTGGCCTCGGTCAGTACGATGCCGACCACCAGCGAGATCGCGACGAACGGCAGCGTCTCCCTGAGCAGGCGGGGCTTGCCCTTGCGCTCCCAGGCCCAGCGGCTGACGGCGTAGCTGACCGCCGCGCCGGCCAGCCAGCCGGCCGCGCCGGCCGAGCGCCCGGTCATGGCCAGCGCGCTGAAGCAGATGAAGTAGGTGATCTGGGTGGTGGCCAGCGCCAGCACCGCCGCCGGAGCGAATCTCACCAGCCGCCTGCCGCCCGACGAGGCGAGCTTGCGGCGCAGCGGCCCGGGAACCGAGTCCCACGCCGCGGAGGCGAATTTCGGCGGTGCGATAGGCATTGCCATCCTTGGTATCGGGCAGGGCCGCTGAAGGCGACACTCCAAGGTACGCCAAACCCGCCCAGGCTATGACCAGAACGCGCCGCAATGGCGGCTGGCGCTTCCGGTGCGGAATGCTCCCGAGCGATTACGCAATTCCTGCTCGCTCGTCTCCGTAGCCGCCGCCACCCGGCGTTTCGATGATGAACACGTCGTCCACGCCGACCTGCACGCTGTCGCAGCCGCGCATCGGGGTGACCGAGCCGTCGGCGCGGCGCACCCAGTGCCGGCCGAGCGCGCCGGGCTGCCCGCCCGCCATGCCGTACGGCGCGACCCGCCGGTGACTGGCCAGCGTGGTCACCGTCATCGGCTCGCCGAACCGGATCTCGCGGCGGCCGCCCGATCCGCCGGGCCAGCGCCCCGCGCCGCCGCTGCCGCGCCGGATCTCGTACCGGTCCAGCCGGACCGGGTACCGCCACTCGAGCACCTCGGGATCGGTCAGCCGGGAGTTGGTCATGTGAGTCTGCACCGCATCGGTGCCGGCGAAGCCGTCGCCCGCCCCCGATCCGCTCGCCACGGTCTCGTAGTACTGGTACTGAGAGTTGCCGATGGTGACGTTGTTCATCGTGCCCGAGCCCTCGGCCATCACCTGCAGGGCTGAGTACAGCGCGCCGGTGATGGCCTGCGACGTCTCGACGTTCCCCGCCGCCACGGCCGCCGGGTACCGCGGCGCGAGCAGGCAGCCGGGCGGGATGATGACCCGGACCGGCTTGAGGCAGCCGGAATTGAGCGGGATCTCGTCGGCCACCAGCGTGCGGAGCACGTAGAGCACGGCCGCCATCGCCACCGAGGACGGCGCGTTGAAGTTGCCGTGTACCGCGGGCGAGGTGCCGGTGAAGTCGATCTCCGCGCTGCGCGCGGCCCGGTCGACCCGCACCGCGACGGCGATCACGGCCCCGTTGTCGAGTTCGTAGCGGCACGCCCCGTCACGCAGGGTGCCGAGCACGCCGCGGACGGATTCCTCGGCGTTGTCCTGGACATGACCCATGTAGGCCGTCACGACGTCCAGGCCGAAGTGCTCGCACATCCGGCGCAGCTCGGCGGCGCCGCGCTCGTTGGCGGCGATCTGCGCTCGCAGGTCGGCCAGGTTGACCTGCGGGTTGCGGGACGGGTGCGGGGCCAGCCGCAGCAGGTCGAGGGTCTCCGCCTCGCGCAGCACGCCGTCCCTGACCAGCAGCCAGTTGTCGATCAGGACGCCCTCTTCCTCGACCCTGGTGCTAAAGGCGGGCATCGACCCGGGGGTGATCCCGCCGATCTCGGCGTGGTGGCCGCGCGACGCGACGAAGAACAGGATCTTCCCGCCCGCCTCGTCGAAGACCGGCGTGACGACCGTGACGTCGGGGAGGTGGGTACCGCCGTGATAGGGGTCGTTGAGCGCGTACACGTCACCGGGGCGCATCAGGCCCTCGTTACGGGCGGCGACGATCCTGATGCTCTCCCCCATCGAGCCGAGGTGGACGGGGATGTGCGGGGCGTTGGCGATGAGCCCGCCGTCGGCGTCGAAGATCGCGCAGGAGAAGTCGAGCCGCTCCTTGATGTTGACCGAATGCGCGGTGCCCTGCAGCCGAACGCCCATCTGCTCGGCGACCGACATGAACAGGTTGTTGAAGATCTCCAGCAGCACCGGGTCGACCTCAGTGCCGGCGGACAGCCGTGATGGCCGCGCCAGTCGGCTCAGCAGCAGGTCCCCCCGCCCGGTCACCTCGGCCGTCCAGCCCGGCTGGACGACCGTGGTCGCGAAGTCCTCCGCGATCAGCGCGGGTCCGTTGACCCGGTGCCCAGGGCTGAGCTCCCCGCGCCGGACCAGCGGCGCGTCCTGCCACTGTCCGCCGGCGTGCATCGGGACCGAGGCCGGTCCGACCCCACCGCCTTCCGCCGCCGCGGGCCCCGCCGCGACCGCGGCATCGGCAGGCCGAGCCGCCGCGGTGAGCTCGACCGAGACGGCCTCGACGATCACGGTCCGGTCGCGCATCAGAAAGGAGAAGTGCTGCCGGTAAGCGGCCTCGAAGTCGCCGATCATGGCGGCCGCCGGCCCGAGCGGCACGGCCAGCGCGGTGTCGGTTCCGTCGTACTTCAGGTGCGCGCGGCGGGCGGCCGTGGCCGGGCCGGGATCGACGCCCGCCCCCGTGAGCTCGGCTCGGGCATCGGCCAGCAGGCCGTCGCAGGTCGCGGTGAGCCCGGGCAGCACCGCATCGACGAGCGGCGCCTCGACGGCCTGCTCCCGCATGGCGGTCACGTCGGCCAGGCCGAGCCCGAGCGCCGACAGCACCCCGGCCAGCGGGTGGATCAGCACGCTGGTCATGCCCAGCGCGTCGGCGACCGCGCAGGCGTGCTGGCCGCCGGCCCCGCCGAAGGTGGCCAGCACGTACTCGGTCACGTCATAGCCGCGCTGAACCGAGATCTTCTTGATCGCGTTCGCCATGTTGGCCACGGCGATGTCCAGGAAGCCGGCCGCGACCTCCTCGGGGGCCGGGGTAGTTCCCGTGGCCGCCCCGATCTCGGCGGCCAGCGCCGCGAACCTTGCGGCCACGATGTCGGCGTCGAGCGGCTGGCTGCCGTCTGCGCCGAACACGTGCGGGAAGTACGCGGGCTGGATCCGGCCGAGCATGACGTTGGCATCGGTGACGGTGAGCGGCCCTCCGGCCCGGTACGCCGCCGGACCTGGGTCAGCGCCCGCCGAGTCAGGACCGACCCGGTATCGGCTGCCGTCGAACGCGAGCACCGATCCGCCGCCCGCCGCGACCGTGTGGATGCTCAGCATCGGCGCCCGCATCCGCACGCCGGCGACCTGCGTCTCGTACTGCCGCTCGAACTCGCCGGCGAAGTGCGAGACATCGGTCGACGTGCCGCCCATGTCGAAACCGATCACCTTGGCGAACCCGGCCGCCTGCGCGGTCCTGGCCATGCCCACGATCCCGCCGGCCGGCCCGGACAAGATCGCGTCCTTGCCCCGGAACAGGCGGGAATCGGTCAGCCCGCCGCTGGACTGCATGAACTGCACCCTGGTGCCGCCCAGCTCGGCGGCGACCTGATCCACGTAGCGGGCAATGATCGGCGACAGATAGGCATCCACGACGGTCGTGTCGCCACGGGAGACCAGCTTCATCAGCGGGCTGGTCGCGTGCGACTCCGACACCTGGGTGAAGCCGATCTGCATGGCGATCGCGCCGACCCGCCGCTCGTGCTCGGGGTAGCGGTAGCCGTGCATGCACACCACCGCCACGGCGCGGAAGCCGCCCGCGTACGCGGCCCGCAGCTCACGCTGGACCGCGGCCTCGTCCAGCGGGCGGATCATCTCGCCGTGCGCGCCGATCCGCTCGTCGACCTCGATGACGCGCGAGTACAGCAGCTCGGGCCGGATGATCTGCAGGTCGAAGATCCTCGGCCGGTCCTGGTAGGCGATGCGCAGCGCGTCGGCGTACCCGGCCGTGATGACCAGGACGGTCGGCTCGCCCTGGCGCTCCAGCAGCGCGTTGGTAGCCACCGTGGTGCCGAGGCGGACGACGGAGATCCGCTCGGCCGGGACCGGATCGGAGGCCGGCACCCCGAGCAGGTAGCGGATCCCGGCCACGGCCGGATCGGCGTACCGGCCAGGGTTCTCCGAGAGCAGCTTGTGCACGGCGAGCGCGCCGTCGGGCCGGCGCGCCACGACATCGGTAAAGGTTCCGCCCCGGTCGATCCAGAACTCCCAGCGCCCCGAGACCATGTCCCTCCGTTCGTCCATGCCCAGCCTGCCAGCCTCGCCGGCCCCGCCATCCGCGCCCCGCCCGCGCCCCGGTCGCGAAACCGCCGCGAACCGCCCGACCAGCCCGCCGACAGCCGGCGCAGCTCTTCTTCAACCAATTGGTTGACAACGGTGACGCGCCCGAGTTACCTTGTATTCAACCAGATGGTTGATTGAAGGGGCAGGAACGTGGCCGCCGATCCGCTCTCCCGGGTGTTCGCCGCACTGGCCGATCCCACCCGGCGGGACATGGTCGCCAGGCTCGCCGGCGGTGACGCCACCGTCAACGAGCTGGCCGCGCCCTACGAGGTGACCATCCAGGCGGTGTCCAAGCACCTCAAGGTGCTCGCCGACGCCGGCCTGGTCAGCCGCACCAGGGACGCCCAGCGCCGCCCGGTGCATCTCGAGGCGGAAGTATTCGACCTGATGACCAAGTGGATCGAGCGCTACCGCCGCGAGGCCGAGGAACGTTACCGCCGTCTCGACGACGTCCTGGCCGCGATGCCAGACGACGTCGAGCCCGTCCCGCCGGCCCAGCAGCGGCCGGCCTAGGAAGGATCGTCATGATGACCGCCAGGACCCGCGAGACCGAGATCGTCGTCGACCAGGACGTCCCGATGGTGCGGATCACCAGAGAGTTCGACGCCCCGCCCGAGAAGGTGTTCCGCGCGCACACCGATCCCGACCTGGTGCGCCAGTGGCTCGGGCCGCGCCGGCTCGCGATGCGGATCGACCACTACGACTGCCGGACCGGCGGCTCGTACCGGTACGTGCACTCCGACGGCGAGCACGAGTTCGGCTTCCACGGCAGCTTCCACGAGGTGCGGCCCGCCGAGCTGATCGTGCAGACCTTCACCTTCGACGGCGTGCCGGACGAGGTAGCGCTCGAGCGGATGGTCTTCACTGATCTCGGCGACGGCCGGACCAGGCTGACGGGTACGTCGCTGGTCGGCTCGTTCGCCGCCCGGGACGCCTTCGTGGCCAGCGGCATGCAGACCGGCGTCCGCGAGGTCTACGAGCGGCTCGACGAGGTGCTGGCCGCCGGCTCTGCCTGAGGCGGGCGGCGCAGCGTGATGGCGGCGAGCAGGGCGGCGGCCGCCAGCAGGGCGGCGGAGGTGTACAGGGCCACGTGCAGGGCGGTCTCGAAGGCCGCGTAGCCGGCCCGGAGCAGCTGGCCGATCAGGCCGGTCCTGCCTCCGCCGCCTCCGCCGCCTCCGCCGCCGCCACCGCCGCCGCCCAGCGCGAGCGCGCCACCGCCGCCGGTCTCCACCACCTGGACGACCAGCGCCTGCAGGGCGGCCGGCAGCTGCAGCTGGGTCATCTTGGTGATCAGCCCGGACTTGAGCTCGGCGTCCACGACCGCGCCGAGCACGACGACGCCGGCCACCGCGCCGATCTCCCGGCTGGTGTTGGTGGCCGAGGCGGCCATCCCCGACCGCTCCCCCGGCACCGCGGCCAGCACCGAGGAGGTGACGGGGACGACGGTGAATCCCAGGCCCGCGCCGGCCAGCGCGAGGGCCGCGGCGAGCGGCAGATAGCCGGGGTGCGGGCCGAGCACCGCGTTGGTGACCAGCAGGCCGGCCGCGAAGACCGCGCAGCCGCAGACCAGTGACCAGCGGATGCCCAGCACGGTCGTCAGGCGGCCGGCGACCAGCGACGCCACGATCATTACGGCGGTCATCGGCGCGAACACGGCGGCGATCCGGTAGCCGGAGTAGCCGGCCACCTCACCCAGGTAGAGCGCGGTGAAGAAGAAGATCGCGAAGGTCGCGAAGTAGCAGCAGGCCGCGATCACGTTCGGGGTGACGAACCGCGGGACGCGCAGGAAGTGCGGGTCAAGCAGCGGATGAGGAGTGCGGAACTCCCAGGCCAGGAAGGCTGCCGCGGCCACCGCGCTGACGCCGAACAGGACCAGGATCCAGGCGGTGGTGAAGCCCGCCGCCTCCCCGCTGATCACCGCGAAGACCAGCGCGGCGAGCGCGCTGGCGCCGAGGGCCGTGCCGGTGACGTCGACCCGCCCCGCGCGGGGATCAGAGCTCTCGGGCAGCACCATGGCCGCCACGACCAGCGCGGCGAGTCCGAACGTGACGTCGAACCAGAAGATGCCGCGCCAGCTCCACGCCCCGACCAGCGTGCCGCCGAGTACCGGGCCGAGGGCCAGCGAGAAGCCGGACACCGCCGCCCAGACCCCGAGCGCGCGGTTGCGGCTCCGCTCGTCGCCGTACAGCTGCCTGATCATCGACAGGGTGCCAGGCTCGCTGGCGGCGGCGCCCAGGCCCATCACCGCGCGCCCGGCGATCAGCACGCCAATGCCGGGCGCGAGTGCGGACATCGCGGCCCCCGCGCAGTAGACGCCGATGCCGGCCAGCATCACCTTCTTGCGGCCGAACTCGTCGCCGAGCATGCCGAAGGTCAGCATCAGCGCGGCGAACGTCAGCGCGTACGCGCCGACGACCCACTGCAGCGCGGACACCCCGGCGTGCAGGTCGGCCCGGATGCTGGCCAGCGCGACGCTGACGACCGTGGTGTCGAGGAAGGTGAGGAACAGCACCGTGCACAGGGTGGCCAGGGCTAGCGGGCGCCGCCGGATCCCGGCTGGCGCGGCCAGCGCGCCGGTCACCTGGTCAGCTCCCGCAGGCGGCGGGGATCACGTGGCTGCTCTTCCCGTACGCCAGGTGCAGCAGGCTGCAGAAGGTGCTGTCGGCGACTTTCCAGCTTCCGCCGGTGTACACGGCGGTGCCCGACAGGTTCTTGGCCAGCGGCTTGCCGCCGAGGAGGATGGTGTAGACCACCGTCGCCTGATCCGGCGGCTGCAGCGTGACCGAGCTCACCTTGGCCGAAGCCGACAGGACCAGCGTGCCGACCGTGGTCTTCTCCTCCGAGTGGACGAACGACGCGAAGCGCTGGCCGTTCTGCAGCAGCCCGATCCGCCGCGGGATCGGGACGGCACCGTTGAAGAACGTCTGCCACATGGCCTTGACCGCGGCCTCCGCGGCCGGCCCCGTCGACGGCTGCGCGGGCGATGCCGGAGCCGATGAGCGGCCCGAGCTCGGGTGGCTGGCCGCCGCCTTGCTGGCCGGCCCGGCTGAGCACGCCGTCAGGCCCAGGCACAGCATCCCGCACAGCGTCCCGCACAGGGCGACCCGGGCCCGACTGAGGCTTGTCATGGGGTGATTGTGCCGCCGATCGGGGCGAAACCCGACCCTTAACCGGAAGATTCTGCTGCCGGTGCGAGCCTGGCTAGCGGCCCGCGCTGGCGACCAGCCCGGCCCGGACCGCCTGGGTGGCGGCGTCCCTGGACGGCACGTCCAGCTTGGCCAGGACGGCCGAGACGTGATGATCGACGGTCTTGACCGAGATGAACAGCCGTTCGGCGATCTGGGCATTGGTGTTCCCGGCGCAGATCAGGTCGAGCACCTCGCGCTCGCGCCTGGTCAGCTTCAGCGGATCGGCCCTGGTCGCGGTGCGCGGCCCGGCCGGCACCGACCGGATCCCCAGGGTCCGCATCTGCTGCCTGGCCACCCGGCCGGTCGCCGTCGCGCCCAGGGCGTCGAAGGCGGCCAGCGCCGACCGGAGTCCGGCGTCGTCGGCCGAGCCCAGCCTGGCCATCGCGGCCTCGAACGGGCAGCCGAGCTCGTCCCAGAGCCGCGCGGCGGCGGCCCACTCACCGCTGGCCGCGAGCGCGTACGGCTCGGCCAGCTCGCCCTCGACCACGCGGGACGATCCGGTCCGCCGCAGCCAGACGGCGATCTGGCCCCGGTCCCAGGGGTCACAGCCGGCCGCCACCTCGGCGGCCTCCTCGGCCAGCCGCCTGGCTGCCTCGGCCTCGCCCTGCAGCCAGTGCGCCTCGGCTACGGCTATCCGGACCGCGGCCTGCAGCGGCTGGTCGCCGACCGCGTCGGCACTGCGCGCGGCCTCGTCCAGGCACGCCCAGGCCCCGTTCTCGCCCCGCCGGGCCCGGATCTTGCCCAGCGTCAGCAGCGGGTTCAGCCGGTTGATCGGCGAGCCGCCTGACCGGGCGATCATCTCGGCCGCCAGTGGCGCCGCCTCGGTCCACTGGCCCGTCTTCTCCAGGTAGGCTGCCCGCTCCCCGCGCAGGCACCGGCCGTAGGTGGTGACATCGCGCTCGTCGCAGAAGGCGATGCCGTCCCGGTACACCTGGTCGGCCTCGGCGAACTCTCGCCGGACGCACAGGATCGTGTACAGGTTGGTGAACGCCCGCCCGGCCTGGCCGTCCTGGCGAGTGTCCAGCGCCACCCGCAGCGCGCGGCGCAGCAGGCCGACCCCGTCGCCGCCCTGGGAGTCGCGGCAGCAGCCCTCGGTGTTCAGCGCCTCGCTCAGCGCGGCGGGCACGCCGAGCGACTCCGCGAGGGCGGCCGCGCGGTGCGCCAGGTCAATGGCCGCCTCGTTCTGGCCGGCCAGCATGTGCCCCCCGGCCAGGTTCGCGTAGGCCCAGGCCAGCTCGGCGGTCGGCCCGAGCGGTTCGAGCACCTCCACGGCGGCCCGGCCCGCGGCGCCCGACTCCTCGCCGCGGCACAGCCGCCACATGGAGCGGGCCAGCCGCCGCAGCGTGTCACCCTCGCGCAGTCCGTCGCCGCACCGCCGCCACAGGTCAAGGGCTCGCTGGCCGGCCTGCGCCGACTCCTCCCACCGGTCAACCAGCGCGTACTGGTCGGCCAGGCGGTCCTGCAGCGCCGCCACGACGGCGTCGGCCTCCTCGGCGGCGAACCGCAGCGCGCGCTCGAACTGGGCCGCCGCCTCGCGGGGCGCCGCAAGCTCGCTCGCGTTCCTGGCCGCTGCGGGGGCGAACCGCAGCACGGCGTCCCGGTCACCGGCCGCCTCGGCGTGGAAGGCGAGCCGCGCGTCGTCGTCACAGCCGGTCTGCAGCAGCCCGGCCAGGATCGAGGCGTGCATCGCGCCGGCCCGGTGCGGTGCGATCGCCTGCTCGACCGCCAGCCGGGCGATCTCGTGCCTGAACTTCAGCCACCCGCCGTCGCCGTCCGCGCTGAGCAGGCCGGACGCGATCAGCTCATCGAGGTACGCGGGCTGGCAGTCCGTCACCGCCTCCAGCACGGCCAGCTCCACCCGGGATCCCGTCAGCGCCGCCCGGTCGAGCACGTCCCTCGCGGCCGGGGTGAGCGCCCGCCCTGGCCAGCACCGCGTCCCGCGCCGACGGCGGAACCGCGCCCGGGCCGGCCTGCAGCACCTCGGTGACGTAGAACGGGTTCCCGCCGGTCAGCCGGAAGATCTCGGCCGCCGCCAGGCCGCTGCCGCGGGCCAGGGCCGCGACCGCCGACTCGGACAGCGGCGCCAGGCTGATCCGCCTGGTCGACCGGTGGCTGGCCAGCTCGCCGAGGGCCAGCCGCAGCGGGTCGGCCGGATGCAGGGCGTCGTCCCGGTAGGTCGCGATCAGCAGCACCGAGGCGGACCTGATCCGCCGCCCCAGGAACCGCAGCAGGTCGATCGTGGCCTCGTCGGCCCAGTGCGCGTCCTCGATGACCAGCACGTCGAGCGCGCCGGGGGCGGCTGCCTGGCGCAGCAGGGCCCCGAACAGCTCCTCGCGCGGGGCACGGGACCGGCAGAGCTCGGCTAGTTCCCCGCCGAGCTGGCCGGCCAGGTCGAACAGCGGGCCGAGCGGCCGCGGCGTGAACAGGCCGTCGCACGCGCCCCAGGACCAGCGGGCGTCAGGCAGGTCCCGGGCCAGCCGCTCGACCAGCGCCGACTTGCCGATGCCTGCCTCGCCGCCGACGAACACCAGCCTGCCCTCGCCGGCCCTGGCGTCCCGCGCGTAGTCGATGAGCGCCGCCAGGTGCGAATCACGTTCCAGCAGCAGCATGGTCTCAGTGTGCGTCATCAGGGGCGGCCGTTGCCACGCCTGATCGCAATCGCGTCGCCAGCCGCGGTGCACGCCGCGGAACCCATTCCGGGCCAAAGCGATTGCCCGCGCTCGCCTGGGGCAGTGATAACAGATGGTCGACAAACGGAGCACACTCGCGGAGGTAGCGATGCCCCCCAAGAATCGAAGCGGAACCGCGGCGGACAGCGCCCGCCAGGCAGCGGCCCAGCTGAAGCCAGTCGCGGAGCGCGCCAAGCCGCTGGCCAGGAGCACGGGCCGGGCGGCCAGGCAGCAGGTGCTGCGGACCCGTGCCTGGGCGGCGCCCCGGGTCGAGCACTCGGGCCGGGTGCTGCAGGACACGGTCGCGCCGAAGGTCTCGGCCATGATGTCGGAGGCCGCGCGGCGGCTGGATCCCGCTCAGCCCCGGCAGCGCAGCTGGGTCAAGCCGGTCGGCCTGCTCGCGACGCTGACCGCGGCCGGCGGAGCCGCGGCGGCGTACCTGCGCAACCGGAACAAGGCCGGCCCGCCCGGCCAGGCCGGGACCGCCGACACCAGGCCGGCGGCGGTGCGCGACAGCCAGCCGACCACGCCGCTGGGTACCAGCCAGGACGCGAACTCGCAGGCGCATCCTTCCTGACCCGCACCGGTCAGGGCCGGACCGGCACGGCCCTGACCGGCACGGCCCTGGCTGGCACGGCCCTGGCTGGCACGGCCCTGGCTGGCACGGCCCTGGCCAGTCAGGTCAGGATCCTTCCTGGACCTCGAAGACCTCGTCCGCGACCAGGCCGTGGGCCTCGCGGTGCACGGTCGCGGCCGCATCGGCGGACGGCGCCTCGACCAGGCAGAAGACCTTGCCCTGCCCCTCGTCGACCCAGTAGCGCAGGTACTTGACGTCGTACTTGCCCTCGGTCTGCAGGTCCGCCATATGGGCCTTGGCCACCTCGTCGGCCGCTACCCCGCCGTCGATGGTGTGGACGTCCATGTAGAGCGGCATGATGCCTCCTCGATTTTCGTGAGCTGATGTGCTGATACCGCGACCGTAGAACCGCTGATGGCGCCGGGAATCGGGAGTGAATGCCTATTTTCTGACCGGCGCTACCTACTTTGGGCCGGACCGTCTAGCTGAGCTGGGACCAGGCCGCGACCAGCTAGCTTCCTGCCCCGGCGAGGCCGGGCTGAACCGCCTGGCGGCGCGCCAGCAGCCTTCTCCTCGTGCCGGCCCGGGCGTCGGGCAGGTCCTGCTGGAACAGGACCAGGTAGCCGGCCGGCAGCAGCGAGGCGGGCTCGCCGTCGCGCAGGCACCACTGCGCGGGCATGCCGGGCCGGGCCCCGAGCGCGTCGGCGGTGAACGCCTCCCAGCCGAGCAGCCCGCCCGGCAGCACGGCCTGCGCGGCCGCGGCGAACAGGTCCCGGTCCCAGTAGCCCGTGCACAGCACCAGCGCATAGCTGGCCGGGTGCGGCCGCCAGCGGGTCAGGTCGGCGTGAACCTCGCCCACGAGCCCGGCCACCTGACGGCGGGCTGCCTCCTGGTCGAGCAGGTCAAGGGCCACGTCAGAGGCGTCCACGGCGACGGCGCGGCGGCCGGCCGCCGCGGCCGCCAGGACGCTGCCTGACGGCCCGCTCGCGAGGTCAAGCACCGGCCCGTCCGGCAGCGGCATGGCCAGCGCCGCCGCGGCCAGCGGATGAGCCGCGAAGGTCGCCGCGAAACCGCCCGAGTACCGGCGGTTCCACTTCCGCCGGTCCGGCTGATCGGCCAGGTCAGGCTGGACAGCGAACATGCACCGCACCCTACCCGCGGGAACAGGAGCCGCCAGGCCGCGGTTGTCCGGGTAGCTGGCCGGACGGCGAAGTCAGGCGGCCGGTCAAGGTCGATTCCAGGAGAAATAAGATGCCCGCTCATGCGTCCTGGGCCTGCCTGGGCGTGCCGATCGACAGTGTCGGCAGCCCCGACGGCGGACCGCCGTTCGGTACCGAACTCGCGCCGTCGGCGCTGCGCGACCGGGACATCGTCGCCCGGCTCGATGCCGCCGACCTGGGCGACGCCGACGTCCGGGTCACCGGGTCGGCCCGCGACCCGGTCAGCGGGATGGTCGGCTGGCCGAGCGTCGGCTCGATGACCACCGGGGTACGGGCCGCGGTCGGGCAGATCATCTCCGGCGGCGAACGGCCGTTCCTGCTCGGCGGCTGCTGCGCGCTGGTGATGGGAGCGGTGGCCGGCGCCAGGGACCGGGTCGGCCGGATCGGCCTGGTCAGTGTCGACGGGCACCTCGACCTTTACGATCACCAGACCTCGCCCACCGGGGAGGCCGCGGACATGCCGGCCGCGGCCCTGCTGGGGCTCGGCTGGCCCGGCCTGCTCACCGCGCTCGGCCCGGTGCCGCTGCTCTCCGGCTCCGAGGTGGCGCTGCTCGGCGCGCGCGACCAGGACGAGGCACGCGACCTGGGCGACCTGCCGCGACGGCTCGGCGTGAGCGTCAGCGACGGGCCCGCCTGCGCCGCCGATCCGGCTGGCGCGGCCGCGAGCGCGGTCGCCAGGTTCGCGGCCGCCCGGCTGCCGTACTGGCTGCACCTGGACGTCGACGTGCTGTCCGCTGAGGTCTTCCCGGCCACCGATTACCTGATGCCGGGCGGGCTCGACCTCGCCAGGCTCACGGTCCTGCTCAGCGAGTTCGGCCGCGACCCGGGACTGGCCGGGGTATCGGTCGGCTGCTACAACCCGGCCAAGGATCCCGGCGGCCGGTGCGGCGACGGGCTGGCCGACGCGCTGGCGTCCTCGTTCGGCTAGCCGCGCCTATCCCGCCGCTACCTGGTCGCCGCCGGCCCGGCGCAGCCGCCCGGCCCCGACGAGGTCATCGACCAGGGTTCCGGTCCAGTAGCCCGGCCAACTGAACCAGCGCCTCAGCTCGTGCTCGGGCGCGATGACCGCCGCCCGGACGCCGGCCACCACCAGCTCGGCGAACGACTGACCCGGGTCGGCGTCGGCGGGCGGGCCAGGGTAGACCTGGTCCCACCGGGCCAGCTCCCTGGTCTGCGGACCTGCGCCGTCCGAGGTCATCTCGACCGACCGGGATACGACCGCGCCGCATCGCTCGAGCGGTGCCCGCAGGGCAGTCAGTTCCTGCCGCTTGATCCTGAGCTCGGCCCGCACGTCCTCGGCGAGCGACGGCCCGGCCGCGGCCAGGTGATCGAGCAGCCGGCCCCATCCGGGATCCGCGGCCCGCATCCGGGTGATCTCCGCCCGGCAGATCGGGTCAAGCAGCCTGGCCACGTCGGAGGCCACCAGCAGGTTCTTGCCGCGGTGCACGGCGGTGACGAGGTACCCCCGCTCAGCCAGCCGGCCGAACCATGGCCATTTGGTGGCCGGCCAGGTCGCGAAGCCCGGGCTGCCCGGGCGGTAAGGGTCCTCGTGGCAGGCCTCGTACAGGCTGGGCAGCGCGCAGTCCGCGGTGCGCGTCAGCAGACCGCGATCGCGCAGGAACGCCTCGGCGTCATCCAGCGACTCGAGGGCCAGGTCCGCCGTCAGCCGGCACTCCAGCGCCCGCCGGGCGGATAGATTGGCAAGCGATTCCACGAGCTAATCCTCCCTCATCCCGCCACGGCCCCGCGCTGGCCTCCGGCGGGCGCCGGCGGGCGCGAATCAGCCGATAAGCTCCCGCCATGCAGCACGCGACCGCCGATCAGCCCGCCTCGAAGCCGGGTTCGTCGGCACCGCCCCGGGCGAGCCGGGCGGCCGTGGTGGCGAACCCGACCAAGTTCGATGACATCGGCGCGTTCAGGGAATCGCTCTGCTCGGTCATGGGCGAGCACGGCTGGAGTGACCCGCTCTGGCTGGAGACGACCGCCGACGACCCCGGCGAGGGCCAGGCCAGGGCGGCCGCGCAGGCCGGGGTCGACCTGATTGTCGGCACCGGGGGCGACGGCACGATCACCTCGTGCGCGGCCGGCGTGGCGGGAACCGGCGTGCCGCTGGCTATCATCCCGGCGGGAACCGGCAACCTGCTGGCCCGCAACCTCGGCCTGCCGATGGACCAGGGCGAGGCACTCGAGGTCGCGCTCACCGGAGCCGACCAGCAGATCGACGTCGGCCTGGCGAACGGCACGCCGTTCGTGGCGATGGCCGGCATCGGCCTGGACGCGGACATGCTTAACAGCACGAGCGAGGCGGCGAAGAAGCGCTTCGGGTACGCCGCCTATGTCGTCTCGGCGCTGCACCATCTGCGTGACCGGCCGATCCGGGCCACCCTGACCGTCGATGACGGGCCGCCGGTGCGGCTGCGGACCTCAGGGATCATCATCGGCAACGTGGGCTGGCTCCAGGCCGGGCTGCCGCTGCTGCCGGACGCCGCGCCGGACGACGGGATGCTCGACGTGGTCGTGCTGCCGGCTCGCGGCGGGCTCAGCTGGCTGGCCTTCGCCGTGCACGTGCTGCTGCGCCACCGGACCGACCAGATCTTCCGGGCCGCCTTCACCAGGCTGCGCGTCGACCTCGACCGCGAGCACATGTGGGAAGTCGACGGCGAGGTGATCGGCCGGACCCGCCGCCTGGACATCACCCTGCACGCCGAGAAACTGGCCCTCCGCATCCCAGACCCGTCGTCGTAGCGCTCAGACCCGGCGCCAGCGAGCCTCGCACAGCCCGTACACGCCGAAGATGAGCAGGCCGACCGCGAAGATCAGCAGCAGGAACTCACCGAACGCCTGGTGGCGCAGCGTCAGCAGGGCCTTGTCCAGGCCGCCGGACTTCTTCGGGCTGAACGTGACCGCCGCATCGATGATCAGCGCGCCCACGATGGCGAACACGACGCCCCTGGCCGTGGTGCCGATCATCCCGAGCCGCTCGACGACCATCCGGGTCCTGCGGCTCATCTGGCCGGTCTGCAACTGCTTCATGAACTTGCGCTTGATGCCCTCGATGGCCAGGATCACGCCGACGATGACGATGATCAGGCCCACCAGGCCGACCAGCCACTGACCCCCGGTGTGGTGCATCACCTTCGCGGTCAGGTCCTGCTGCTTGTGGGTCTGGTTGCTGCTGCTTGAGCCTGAGATCACCTGGAAGGTGAGGTAGGCAAAGAAGGCGTAGACAATGCCCCGGACCAGTGACTTGATTCGCGGGCCGGCGCCATTGCCCTCGCCGGTGACCCCGAAGGCGGCCTCGCTGAGCCGCCACAGCGAGTATCCGACGAAGCCGATGCCGATCAGCCAGAGCGTGATCAGGCCGTAGGACTTGCCGGCCAGCAGCTGCAGCGCGCCCTGCTGATTCGGCTGCTGCGCGCTGTGGCCGAGGGCGAGCTCGATCGCGAGCCAGCCGATCAGAATGTAGATGGCGCCGCGAGCGGCGAGCCCGAATCTGGCCATCGCTCTCGCTGCCGGGCTTTCCGAGGCGCGCCTGGCACTCATCGACGCGCGCGTCGTCTGTGACGATATCGATCCCATGGCCGGTGGCTGCCTTTCGGTTCATTTCATCGGACGGCACCTACTACCCGGGCCAATGGACTTCATGCACCGCCTGCGACGGCGAGTAAGTGCGGCGATAGCGGGCAGTGAGGTGCACCACATACCACCACCCCACTCACAGTTGCCGCTGGGCCTGCTTCTTCTGGAAGGTCAATTCAATGCTCGGAATCATTGCCGCCGCACTGTTCGTCATAGCGTTCATCCTCAACGCCGCCAGTGCTGGCGACAGCCCGGTATTCACGCCGTTCAGCCTGATGCTTCTCGGCCTGGCCTGCCTCGCGCTGCACCTGATCGGAGTCGGCGCCAGCTGGCGGGGGCGGCGGTAGGACCGGCACTGCGGCGGTAGCGGCCTGACCGGCACTGCGGCGGTAGCGGCCTGACCGGCACTACGCTGTGACGATGCCGGTCGTCACGGTGCCCGATCCAGCCCTCGTCGTGCTGGTCGGGCCGTCCGGTTCCGGCAAGTCGACCTGGGCATCGGCCCGCTACCGGCAGTCCGAGATCGTCAGCTCCGACCAGCTGCGCGGCGTCGTCGGCAGCGGCGAGAACGATCTGGACGCGTCAGCCGATGCCTTCGCCCTGCTCGACCAGATCGTGGCCGCCCGGCTCCGCCGCGGCCTGAACACGGTCGTCGACACGCTCGGCCTTGACCCCGAGCGGCGCCGGGCGCACGCCCGGCTCGCACGGCAGGCGGGCCTGCCGGCCGTCGCCGTGCTCTTCGGTACCGACGCGGCGCGGTGCCGGCAGCGGAATCGCGCCCGCGGCCGGCCGGTGCCCGCGACGGTGCTCGACAGCCAGCTGCGCCGGATGCCCGAGGCGGAAACCGAGATCGCCGCGGAAGGCTGGGCGGTGGTCAGGCACGCCGACGAGGCCGCCGTAGAGCCGTCCCACTCGGCGGGCGCCCGCGCGGCGGCGGCCAGCCAGCGCAGCCAGCCGGCCCAGCTGAGCTTCGTGCTCCAGATATCCAGGTTCCCGTGGGGCGACGACCCGGCGGCCTGGCTGACCGCGGTCAGCCAGGCGGCGGCCGGCGCCGGGCTGGCCGGCCTCGCGCTGATGGACCACCTGATCCAGATCCCGCAGGTCGGACGGGCCTGGGAGCCGATACCCGAACCCTGGGTGACGCTCGGGATGCTGGCCGGCGCCGCGACCGGCCTCCGGCTGGGCACACTGGTCAGCCCGGTGACCTTCCGCGCCCCTGGCATCCTGGCCAAGACGGTCGCGACGCTCGACGTGCTCAGCGGCGGCCGCGCCTTCTGCGGCCTCGGCGCGGGCTGGTGGGAACGCGAGCATGCCGCGTTCGGGCTGCCGTTCCCGCCCGCCAGCCAGCGCCTCGACCAGCTGGAGACAGCCATCGAGACGATGCGGGCCCTATGGCGGCAGGGCACCAGGGCATATGAAGGCGAGCGGGTGACGCTGCCGGAGACAACCTGCTATCCGCGCCCGGTCGCTGCCATCCCGATCATCGTCGGCGGCTCCGGCGAGCGGCGGACGCTGCGGATCGCGGCCCGGCTCGGCGACGGCTGCAACCTGCCCGCCGCCCTCCCCGCGCTCGACCGCAAGCTGGCCGTGCTGCGCTCGCACTGCGAGGACGCGGGCCGCGACCCCGGCGAGCTGGCCATCACGGTGCTGGACGTGCCCGTGCTCGGCAGCGACCGCGACCAGGTCGCGGCCCAGGTCGAACGACTGCGCGGCCGGACGCCGGCGGCCGTGTTCGCCCGCCAGCACCACGCGGGGACGCCGGCCGAGCACATCGGCCGGTACCGGCTGCTGGCCCAGCGCGGAGTCAGCACGGTCTTCGTCTCGCTGCCCGACCTGGCCGGCCCGGCCGACGTGCTGCGGCTGGCCCCGGTGACCGCGGCCTTCGGCTGACGCCCACGCCCCCGGGCGCACGGCGGGGCGACGTTGCCGCCCGCCGGCCAGGGGTGAAGAGTGGTACCGGAGAGGTGATCGTGCCAGCGAATGACTGCGCCGGACCGGCCAAGCCCGCCCAGGAACCGTACGCGGACCTGGCCGAGACGCACACCGCCGTCGTGTTCTTTGCCGGTGACCGGGCCTACAAGCTGAAGAAACCCGTGCGCACGGGATTCCTTGACTTCAGCACGGCGCCGGCCAGGGCCGCGGTCTGCCAGCGCGAGACCGAGCTCAACCGCCGGTTCGCCCCCGACGTGTACCTGGGTGTCGCAGAGCTGCGCGACCCCGCCGGCCAGGTCTGCGATCACCTGGTCATCATGCGCCGGATGCCGGCGAGCCTGCGGCTGTCGGCGCTGGTCGAGACGGGCGGCCCGGCCGACGACGCCGTCCGCCAGGTCGCCAGGATCCTGGCCGCGCAGCACTCGCAGGCGCCGCGCGGCGCGGAGATCAGCCAGCAGGGCAGCCGGGACGCACTGTGGCAGCGCTGGACCGACAACGTCGATCAGACCAGGGCGATAGCCGACGGCCTGATCGAGCCGGCCGAAATCGACGCGGTGCAGCACCTGGCCGGCCGGTTCCTCGCCGGGCGGTCCGCGCTGCTCGATGCGCGCGTCCGGGACGGCCACATCGTCGACGGGCACGGGGATCTGCTCGCCGCCGACATCTTCTGCCTGGCCGACGGGCCCCGGATCCTGGACTGCCTGGAGTTCGACGACAAGCTCCGCTGGCTCGACGGGCTCGACGACGCCGCGTTCCTGGCCATGGACCTCGAGCGGCTCGGCGCGGACGAGCTGGCCGGCCGGTTCCTCGACTGGTACGTCGAGTTCTCCGGCGATCCCGCGCCCGCCTCGCTGCGGCACCACTACGTGGCCTACCGCGCGTTCGTCCGCGCGAAGGTCGGCTGCCTGCGCGCCCGGCAGGGTGACCAGCGGGCCGGGCAGGAAGCCGGGCAGCTCGCCGCGCTGACGCTGCGCCACCTGCGGGCGGCCGCGGTCACCGTCGTCCTGGTCGGCGGCCTGCCGGGCACCGGCAAGTCAGCGCTGGCCGGGGCAATGGCCGACCGGCTGGGCTGGACCGTGCTGTCCAGCGACCGGATCCGCAAGGAACTCGCGGCTATCCCGGCCGGCCAGCCCGCCCACGCGGGCTACGGCCGCGGTATCTACGCCCCGGCCTGGACCGAGCGCACCTATGCCGAGCTCGCCCGCCGGGCGGCCGAGCTGACCTCGCACGGCGAGTCGGTCATCCTGGACGCCACCTGGGGATCGCCCGAGCACCGGGCGGCCGCCGCCGCGATGGCTGACCAGGCGGCAGCCGACCTCGTTCAGCTGCGCTGCGCGGCCCCCGCCGCGGTGACGCAGGACCGGATCAGGCGCCGGACCGACAGCCTGTCGGATGCCTATCCCGAGATCGCGGCGAAGATGGCGCAGGCCCAGGCGCCGTGGCCCGGCGCCGTCACGATCGACACGGGCTCCAGCGAGCCGGGCGGCCGCGGCGAGCTAGCCGAGTCCGGCTGCTACCCGGCCGACGTGCTCGAGCGGGCGCTCGACGCGACAGGCCGCGCCTAGCCAGTCCCCCAGCCGCCAGCCCAGTCCCCGGCCGCCAGCCCGGCCCCCAGCCCAGTCCCCCGGCCACCAGCCCAGCCCCCGGCCGCCAGCCCGGTCCCGCCCGGCTACCCCGTCCAGCCGCCTTTGCGAGAGCATCTGATGATGGCCGTGCCCACGCTCGACGCCGCCGGGGTGCTCGAGGAGCTGAGAAGCTCCCCGCAGGGCCTGTCGGCGGACGAGGTGCTGGCCAGGCGGGCCGAGGCCGGCGCCAACCGGCTCCCGGCGGCCCGCCGGCGGTCGCTGCTGGCCGAGTTCTGGCCCCAGTTCTCCAACATGTTCGCCGTCGTGCTGATCGTTGCCGCCGCGATTACCTTCCTCGCCTACGTGCTCACCACCCCGCGGAACGCGGCCAACCTCGAGCTGGCGGTCGGCATCCTGGGCGTGGTCCTGCTGAACGCGGGCATCGGTTTCGCGCAGGAGCATGCCGCCGAGCGGACCGCCGAGGCCCTCCAGGCGATGGTGCCGGCCACGGCGCGGGTGATCCGCGACGGCGAGCGGGCCGAGGTCCCGGCCGCCGACCTCGTCCCAGGCGACGTCGTGGTGCTGGACGCCGGTGACGCGATCTCCGCCGACTGCCGGCTGATCGACGCCCACGACCTCCTCGTCGAAATGGCGGCCCTGACCGGCGAGAGCCGCCCGACCCCCAGGATCGCCGAGGCCGTGCCGGAGACGAAGACCTCCGACGCACGGAACTGCGTCTTCATGGGCACGTCGGTCGTCAACGGCAGCGGCCGGGCGGTCGTGTTCGCGACCGGCCTGGCCACCGAGTTCGGCCGCATCTACCGGCTCACCTCGGAGGTGCCGGCCGAGGACAGCCCGCTGCAGCGTGAGGTGACGGTGATGGCCAGGCGCGTGGCCGCCGTGGCCATCGCGGCCGGAGCGAGCCTGTTCGCCATCCGCGCCGCCGTCAGCGGGTCGGTGGTCGGCTCGTTCGTCTTCGCGCTCGGCGTCATGGTGGCCCTGGTACCGGAGGGCCTGCCGGCCACCATGTCGGTCTCGCTGGCCGTGGCGGTCCGCCGGATGGCCCGCCGCAAGGCCCTGATCAAGCAGCTCACCGCGGTCGAGGCGCTCGGATCCACGACGGTCATCTGCACCGACAAGACCGGCACGCTGACCAAGGCCGAGATGACCGTCCAGACGGTGTGGGAGTCCGGCCGGGCGCACGGCGTGACCGGCGTGGGCTATGCGCCCGACGGGGAGGTCGAGGCGGCCGGGTCGGCCGCGGCGGTGACCGGCGTGCTGCGGGCGGGCAGCCTGTGCTCCGACGCCCGGCTGCTGCGGCCCGACCCCGCTCGCCGTCTCGGCTGGCGGATACTGGGCGACACGACGGAAGGCGCGATCCTGGTCGCCGCGGCCAAGGCCGGAATCGACCTGGCGATCGAGGAGAAGAGCGCGCCGCGGGTGCTCACGTTCCCGTTCGACGCGGACCGCAAGCTGATGAGCACGGTCCACGAGGGCGACCAGGACGGTTACGAAGCCTACGTCAAGGGATCGCCCCAGGCCCTGCTCGAGCGCTGCGTCCGGATCAGCTGGGACGCGAGCGACCTGCCGCTCGACGACGCGCTGCGGGAGCGGGTGGCGGCCGCGAACGACCAGCTGGCGGCCCAGGGGCTGCGCGTCCTGGCCGTGGCCCGGCGCCGCATCGCCGGCGGTCACCCGGCGGTCAGCGAGGTCGAAGACGGGCTCACCCTGCTCGGCCTGATCGCCATGTCGGATCCGCCGCGGCCCGAGGTCGTCGACGCGGTGGCGGCCTGCCGGCGAGCCGGCATCGTCATTCACATGATCACCGGCGACTACGGCCTGACCGCGGAGGCGATCGCGCGCCGGGTGGGGATCATCGGCGACGGGCCGGCCACGATCCTGAACGGCAGTGACCTCGACGCGATGAGCGACAGCCAGATCGCCGACGCCGCCGAGGGTACCGAGCAGGTGCTGTTCGCCAGGGCCAAGCCAGAGCACAAGATGCGCATCGTCGCGGCGCTCGAGGACCGCGGCGAGGTGGTCGCGGTCACCGGGGACGGCGTCAACGACGCGCCAGCGCTGAAACGGGCCAGCATCGGGGTGTCGATGGGCGAGGGCGGCACCGACGTCGCGCGGGCCGCTTCGGTCATGATCCTGCTTGACGACTCCTTCGCGTCGATCGCGGCGGCGGTGGAACTCGGCCGCACCGTCTACGCCAACATCCGCAAGTTCCTGATCTACCTGTTCAGCCACAACCTCGCGGAGCTGGCGCCGATCCTCGTCGCCGTCTTCGTCGGGTTCCCGCTGGTCCCGCTCAGCGCCCTTCAGGTGCTCGCGATCGACCTCGGCTCGGACGTGCTCCCGGCCCTGGCCCTGGGCACCGAGCGCACCGAGCCGGGAACCATGTCCAGGCCGCCGAGACCGCCGGGTGAGCATTTGTTCAACTGGAAGGTGGTCAGGCGCTTCTGCTTCCTCGGCTCGATCCAGGCGGCCGGCGTGGTCGCCGCCTTCTTCTGGAAGATCCACACGGCCCACCTGCCGTACAGCGACTTCACCGCCGCGAACCCCATCTACCGGGAGGCGCTCACGATGACTCAGGCCGGCATCGTCGTCAGCCAGTTCTTCAACAGCTTCGCCGTGCGCACCCAGGAGCAGAGTGTCCTGCGCGTGGGCATCTTCTCCAACAAGCCGCTCGTGTTCGCCGGCCTGTTCGGGCTAGCTTTCATGTCATGCATCAGCTACGTCCCCGCGCTCCAGTCGATCTTCAACACGGCGCCGCTGAGCCTGACCGACTGGCTGATTCTCTTCGCGTTCGGAGCCGTCCTGCTGCTGGCTGAGGAGACCAGGAAGGCGCTCATCCGGGCCCGGGCCAGGGCCGGGCCGCCGGCCAGGGACCACGCCCGCAGCCAGGCCCAGGAGGCAGCATGCAAGTCGTGATCGTGGGATGCGGACGGACGGGGCTGGCGCTCGCGACGAGATTCGACGCGGAGGGCGACCAGGTCACCGTCATCGAGCTGGACGACGAGGTACAGGCCAGGCTGCCGTCGGGCTTCCGCGGCCGGTTCATCCCCGGCAACGGGATCACCCCGCGTGTACTCGAGCAGGCGGCGATCGCGGACGCCGAGGCCTTCGTCGCGCTCACCCCCAACGACAGCGCGAATATCGTCGCGGCCCGGACGGCGCGCGACAGGTACCGGGTGCCGCGGGTGATCGCCCGGCTGCACGATCCGGTGCACGGGCCCGTCTACAGCGAGTTCGGCATCGCGACCGTCGGATCGGTGCAGACGACCGTGAACCGCATCGTCCAGATGCTGCATCACCTCACTCTCGAGCCGCACCAGACGTTCGGCAACGGCGAGACGCTGCTGGTCCGGTCCAGGGTGCCGGATTACCTGGCCGGCCGGGAGATAGCGGAGCTGTATGTTCCGGGCGAGATCGGCGTCGTGGAGGTGTCCACCGCCGGTCACTCCCGGATCCCCGAGCCATCGACCCAGCTCAGGCAGGGCGACGTGGTGTCCTTCATCGTGGCGGCCGGATCGCTCGGCCGCCTGAGGAGCTTCCTGGACGGGACGTGGTCATGATGCGGATCATCGTGGTCGGCGGAGCGGGACTCGCCGAGCAGGTGGCCACGGCCCTCGAACTGGCCGGCCATGAGGTGTCCGTCATCGACACCGACCCCGGGCGCGATTCGGCGCTGGCCAGGGCCGGCCTGCGGGCCGTTCGCGGCGACCCCACCGTCCCGGCGACGCTGGAGGCGGCCGGCGCGCACCGGACCGACGTGCTGATCGCCGGCTCGCGCTCGGACGAGACCAACCTGGTCGTCTCGCTGCTGGCCAAGAAGCACTTCGCGATCCCGCGGGTGATCAGCCGGGTGAACGACTCGGCCAACGAGGACCTGTTCGACGACGCGTGGGGGGTCGACGCGCTGGTCTCGCCTTCGACAGCGGTGGTTGCGCTGGTCAGCCGACCGACCTGAGGCGACGCGGCCGTGCCGGTCAGCTGGCGGCTCAGGTGTCGACGTTCGGGTTCTGGCCGGTGAGCGGGATCAGGCGGGCGGGCGGCCCGGCGAGCACGACGGCCGACTCGACGCTCAGGTCGGGGCGGACGTGAACGAGCTCACCCGGGGCCAGCATCCGCCAGCCGGTCTCGCCGTCGAGCCGCTCGGAGGCGATCACGACCGACGGCGCCAGGTCGGGCACCCGCACCGACGACGTCGCGCTCCTGACGTGCAGGCCGCCCTGGCCAGGTCGCTCGAGCACGTGCAGGGCGTGCTGGTCCGGATAGCGCAGCGCCCAGAGCTCGTCGGCCGTGGTGATGATCGCGTTCAGCGCCACCAGCGGCAGCCGCTCGGCGATCCAGCTCGCCGCGGCCGTGATGCCTGCCGCCACGTCGCCGCCGTGCGCGTCGACCTGCTGCGTGATCAGGGCGAAATAGCGCTCGGAGTCGGTGTCGCCGAGCACCAGGCGGCGGTACGGGCCAAGCTGCTGGTCGATCTGCCGCAGCTCGCCGAAGGATCCGTTGTGCGCCATGATCCGGCCGTTCATCGCGAACGGATGGGTGTTCGCGACTGTCCGGCCGCCGGCGGTGGCCAGCCGGACGTGCGCGATGAACGTCGCCGACTCGGCCCGCGTGGCCTCGCGGGTGAACTGCTGATCGCTGAACGCCGGCTCGGGCTGCTTGTCCAGCACCGGTGATCGCGCCGGGCTGAAGAACCCGATCCCGCTCCCGTCGGCATTCCGCCGGCTCTGAACCTCGACCGAGTCGGGCGCGTCGAGCAGCCAGAACGTCGCGCGCACCCGGGTGGTCCCGGCGGTCAGGCCGAAGAGCCGGCACATCGCGATCCCCTTTCTCCCGCGCCGTTACAGGCCGAGCAGCCGCGCCGGATTGTGGTAGCAGACCGCGCGGAGCCAGTCCTCGCCGAGGTCGAGCCTGGCCAGGGCGTGCAGCTGCCGGATGTAGCGGTAGGGGATATTGGGAAAGTCGCTGCCGAGCAGGATCCGGTCGCCGGCCCCCGTCAGGCGCGGCCGCAGCGCCGCCGGGAACGGCGCGGTGCGATTCATGAAGTCCGTGAAAGCCATGGTCGTGTCAAGGTAGACGCCCTGATAACGGGCGGCGAGATCGAGGAAGTCCGCGTACTCCGGGGTCCCGAGATGCGCGACGATCATGACGAGCCTGCGATGCCGGGCCAGCACCTCCGAGATCGGGCCCGGCCCGGTGAAGGCCCCGGGATGCGGGCCCGAGCCGCAGTGCACGACGACGGGGACCTGCGCGTCGGCGAGGGTCCCCCACACCGGGTCGAGCAGCTTGTCCCGCGGGTCGTAGCCGCCGACCTGGACGTGCGCCTTGAAGAGCCGCGCGCCCCGCTCGATCGCGGCCCCGGCGTAGGCACCGGCGCCAGGCTCGGGGAAGAACGTGGCGCTGTGCAGGGCATCGGACGTCCGGGCGGCGAACTCCGCCGCCCACCCGTTCAGCCACGCGGCCATGTCAGGCTTGTGCGGGTAGAGCAGCGCGCCGAACCGGCGCACCCCGAATGCCCGCAGCAGCGCGAGCCGCTCCGCCTCCGGCCGCCGGTAGGCGATCGGCCACGAGCCGCCGGCCCGGCCGTCCTCGAAGAATGCCCACACCTTAGCCAGCACGTTGTCCGGCATGAAATGGACGTGCACGTCGACCAGGCCGGGCAGCCCGAGGTCCCGCCAGAACGCCGTGACCTCGGCCGCCTCGGCGCTGAGGTCGGGCGCGCCCGTTCCTGCCGCCGGGCTCACCGGCGGATCGTCCCGTTCGGCCACGACTCTAGTCTGGCAGCGCAGGCCGGCCCGCCCGCCGCGACCCGTCGCCGGACGGGTCCCGGGTCGCGTCAATTAGCTACTAAAACAATCGGCATTATTCTTAGGCGCTGCCAGTCCAGCACGACGGGCCACGTGCCACCCGAAGCGGAGTACGCTTCCGAGCGCGGGCCGAACCCCGTGTTTCGCTGATCCCATGATTCAAGTTCATCACGCTGGGTAATTCAATGGCCGCGGCAGCGATTTCAGCCGGACCATTAACAAGCTACTAAAGGAGCGTGCACAAGTGAGCGGCACGGGCGCACTATTCCTTACGCGCCGTAATCGGCCAAGTCCGATATAGCTGACTCGCTGAGACTGCACGCGACCTGTGAGGCTGCAGTAATTTCATGAGACTCGCCCATGTCGGCCACGCCTGTGCCCACGCCGGCCACGCCCAGGCCAGCACCGCCCGGCCCGCGGCCGGCCAGACCAGCACCGCCAGGCCCGCGAGCGGCCAGACGAGCACCGCCAGGCCCGCGGGCGGCCAGACCAGCACCGCCCGGCCCCCGGCGCGCCTGACCGGGCCGGGCGCCGGTCACCAGAGCGGACATCGGCGGCCATGTCAACCGTTGACCGATCGCGCGCGTCCCGTTGGTGTGCTGATTGGCGTTTACGAGAGGCTCGCCTGCCAGCCGGCGTCCCCGGCCGGCCAGGCGGGCCAGTGGCTCACCCGGGCCCCCCGGCACCTGCCTGCGCTGCGCTGCGGGCAGGCCACGGCCCCGCCGAACGCCTCAGCAGGGCAGACGCAATCCCCGGCTGCCGAAAGTTGGACTTCTCGGCCAAGAACGGCACCGGACCCGCGACGGTTTGTGATAATTTACCGCCGCAGGGACCTAGAAGGTCATGGAAGGCGTGGTCGCCCCCTCAGTCGCCTTGATCTTCAGTGTGAGCCGCGCACTCCGAGTCGCTTCAGCGGCGGCGTGGCGGTGAGCATTTAAAACTGTCGGCTCCTAGATTCTTCGCCAGGGCAATGCCACGTTGTGGCAACCACACCCAAAAAAATGGAGGCTCAGATGAAAGTAATCGGTGCGGGATTGCCGCGCACGGCTACTCTCACGCAGAAGATTTCTCTTGAGATGCTCGGGCTCGGCCCGTGCTACCACATGGTCAACATCATCGGTAACCTCAGCCTGGTACCGCAGTGGCAGGCCGCGTTCGACGGCAACGCCGACTGGGACGCGATCTTCGCTGGCAGCCAGTCTACGGTGGACTGGCCGGGCTCCTTCTTCTGGCGCGAGCTGATCGAGGCCTATCCGGACGCCAAAGTCCTGCTCAGCGTCCGCAGCCCCGAGTCCTGGGCCAAGAGCATGCAGAACACGATCTGGGGCGTCTTCTACGACGACGTGCTCATGCGTCACCTGTCCGATGCGCGCGCCAGCATCGACCCCGGCTGGCGCGACTACATGGAACTGATGAAGGACATGTGGCAAAAGAGCGGGCTCCTCGGCGAGATGACCGGCGTCTTCGACCCGGCCATCCTGGGCAGGGCGTTCGAGCGGTACAACGATGAGGTCCGCGCGACGGTTCCCGCCGGGCGGCTGCTCGAGTGGAAGCCGGCCGACGGCTGGGAGCCGCTGTGCGAGTTCCTCGAGGTTCCGGTGCCGCAGGCACCGCTGCCGCACGTCAATGACACCGAGCTGTTCGCTCAGAGGATCATCGACGGTGCGATGGCCTCGGTGAACGCATTCGAGGCCGCCAAGAAGGCGGAGGCTCCAGCTAAATGAACTTCCGCGTCGGCACCCTGCGGAACAGGACCGAGGACAGCCAGCCGGGGGCTGGGAGCGAGCCGGGCACGCGCCTGGGGCTGCTGCTGACCGTCTGCTGCATAGCGCAGTTCATGGTGATCCTTGACCTGTCCATCGTCAACGTCGCCCTGCCCTCGATCCAGTCCGACCTCGGCTTCACGCCGGTCAATCTGCAGTGGGTCGTCGACGCGTACGCGATCGTCTTCGCCGGCTTCCTGATGTTCGGCGGCCGGGTCAGTGACCGGTTCGGGCCGCGGCGGAGTCTCGCCGCGGCCCTGGTCCTGTTCGCCCTGGCATCGCTGGCTGGCGGAGCGGCCACCACCCAGGGGATGCTCATCGCCGCTCGCTCGCTCCAGGGACTGAGCGGCGCCCTGATGGCGGCCTCGTCGCTGGCGGCGATCGCCATGTCGTTCCCGCAGGGGCCCGCGCGGCATCGCGCGATCGCCCTGTGGGGAGCGATGAACGGGGCCGGCGGCGCGGCCGGCGCCATCCTGGGCGGGGTCATCACGCAGGAACTCGGCTGGCGCTGGGTGCTGCTGATCAACCCGCCGATCGGCGTGGCGGCCGCGGGCATCGCCTGGGCCGTGATCGCCCAGGGCAAGAAGCGGGAAGGCGGCTGGCGCAGCTTCGACCTGCCCGGCGCGCTGACCCTGACCCTCGGGCAGATGATCCTGGTCTACGGGATCGTGGAGGCCGGCACCCACGGCTGGGGGGCTCCGCTGTTCTATGTCCCCCTGATCATCGCTCTCGTGCTGTTCGCGCTGTTCGCCTACATCGAGGCGCGCTGGGCGACGGCACCGCTCATCCCGTTCAAGGCCATCACCAAGCCGCTGGCGGACGCCAACACGATCGTGTTCGTCTTCAGCGCCGCGCTGATGCCGATGTGGTTCGTCAGCACCCTGTACCTGCAGGAGGTACTCGGGCTGTCGCCGCTGAACGCGGGCCTCGCGTTCTTCCCGATGGCCCTGACGATCATGCTCACCGCCCGGCAGGCCGGCAGGCTAGTCGGGATGTTCGGGCTGCGGACCGTGCTGACGTCCGGCCTGATCCTGCTGGCGAGCGGGTTGCTGCTGTTCGCCAGGATCGGGCCGACCGGCAGCTCCATCGGTTACGTCGTGCTGCCCGGGATCCTGTCCGCGGCCGGCATCGGGCTGTCCGTGGTGGCGTCGACCATCTTCGCCACCCATGCCGTCGAGCCCGCCCAGGCGGGCCTGGCCTCCGGGCTGGTCAACACCTCGCGGCAGGCGGGCGGCGGGCTCGGCATCGCGCTGCTGATCTCGTTCGCGACGTCCTACACCACGCACCTGATCGGGCACAACAAAGCCGTGCCTGACGCCCTGACCGCCGGGTTCCGGCTGGCCTACCTGATCGCGGCCAGTCTCGCGGCCCTGGCGGCGCTGCTGTCGTTCATGATGCTGCGCCATTCCCAGGCTCCGGCGCACCAGGCGGCCAAGCCTGCTGATCCTGAGCAGGCCGCCGCGGCCGAGCAGCCCGCCTCGCCGGCGGCCGCGCCGGCCAGGATACCCGTGCACTGGCGGCTGCCCGCCGTCGTGCTCGGCGTGCTCGTGGTGTTCGCCCTGGTCGACTTCAGGTTCGCCGCCCACCCCGGCGCTCCGGTCGGCTCCTACAAGCTCGATGGCGCGTACAGCTACCGGTCCGCGCCCGGCCTGCACCCGCCGATTATCAGGGCCGCTTCGCGCGCCACCGGCACGCCCGCCCCCGGCTACATCCTGACCGGGAACTTCTACGACCTGACCAAGCCGCCGATGACCGGTCAGAGCGGGCCGCTGATCCTCGACAACAGCCTTCAGCCGGTGTGGTTCAGGCCGGTGCCGACCAACGTCGTGGCCTCGAACCTCGACGAGCAGACCTATCACGGCCAGCCGGTCCTGACCTGGTGGCAGGGAGTGGTCACCAACACGGGCCAGACCTCGAGCGGCAAGTACCTGGTGGTCAACCAGCACTACAAGACGGTCGCCACGCTGCGCGGCACCGGCGGGTGGGTGCTGACCCTGCACACCATGGTCATCGACGGTGATAACGCCTGGGTGACGGCGAACAAGAACGTGCCGCTGAACCTGTCGAAGTGGGGCGGCGTCTACAACGGCACGCTCGTCGACTCCGCGGTCCAGGAGTACAACCTGTCCACCGGCAAGCTCGTCCGATCCTGGGACGCGTACAAGCACATCGGGCTCGGCGACTCCCACTCGCTGCCGCCGGGCAACGGGTTCCCGTGGGATGCCTACCACGTCAACTCGATCGACGTGCTCGGCAGCAACGAGGTCCTGGTCTCGATGCGGGACACCTGGGCTGTCTACAAGATCAACACTGCCAGCGGGAAGATCGAGTGGACGCTCGGCGGCAACCACTCGGACTTCTCGTTCGGCAAGAACGCCGAGTTCAAGTACCAGCACGACGTGACGCTGCTGCCGAACAACGAGCTCAGCGTCTTCGACGATCACTGCTGCTTCCTGGAGAGCGGCGGCACCTACCTGGCGCCGACCGGGCCGTCCAGGGCCGAGGTGCTCAAGCTCGACCTGGCCAGCCGGACGGCGACCCTGGTCAGCCAGTACCGGCACCACGACGAGGACGGCCGCCAGGGCACGGACGCGTCGTACATGGGCTCGGCCGAGCTGCTGCCGAACGACAACGTGTTCGTCGGCTACGGCAACCTGCCGTTCTTCGCCGAGTACACCAAGTCGGGCCAGCTGGTCATGGACGCGCTGTTCCCCGGGTCCGACCTGTCCTACCGGGCGATCAAGATCCCGCCCGGCACGTGGGTCGGCCAGCCGCAAAGCCCGCCCAGCGCCGCGGCACACGCGTCTGGCGGGAAGTCGACGGTCTACGCGAGCTGGAATGGTGCCACCCAGGTCGCCTCCTGGCGGGTGCTGGCGGGCGCGAGCGCCAGCCAGCTGTCCGCTGTGGCGACCACGGCCAGGGCTGGTTTCGAGACGGCCATCCCGGTAAGCCAGAGCTACGCGGCCTACCAGGTCCAGGCGCTCGATGCCAGCGGCAAGGTCATCGGCACCTCGAGGGTCTTCGGATCACGTTGAAAGGAATGCAGTGAAGCACGCATCAGCCCGATCGAAGTCAGCTTCAGCGATGCCCAGGTACCTGCGCGCGCTGCTGGCAGCGGTCGCCGTGGTCGGCATGGCGCTCGGCGCGGCGGCGTGCGGCCCCTCCCACCCGCAGCCGAAGCAGACGACGGGGCCAGGCGGGTACTAACCGCGGGTCTGGCCGGAGGGCCGTGCCAGCGCGATGACCGCGCGGTACGGCCTCCGGCCTTCGCTCAGCCCGGAACCGGCCGGCCGAGTGGCATCTGCTGGGTGATGCAGTGCGGGCCGCCGCCGCCGTAGGACAGGGCGGCCCCGGGCACCCCGACCACCTCGCGATCGGCAAAGACCTCGCTCAGCCGGGCCAGGGCGATCTCGTCGGACGGCGAGCCGGCCACCGGGACCACCACGCCGCCATTGGCGAGGTAGCAGTTCAGGTACGGTACGTCGAGCGTCTCGCCGTCAGCCGACGCGGTCGCCGTGACGTCAAACTGGATCACCTCGAGGCGCCTGCCCCTGGCATCATTTGCACCGGCCAGCCGGGCCAGGTTCTCCCGCGCGAAGCCGTAGTTCTCGTGCTTCTCGTCATCCGGCACCAGCAGCAGCAGCTGCGCCGGCCGGGCGTACTGCGCGATCCCGTCGATGTGACCGTCGGTGTCCCGGTCGGGGTAGGCGACCAGCCACAGCACCCGGTCGATCCCCAGGTAGTCACTCACCACCTGCTCGAACTGCCCCGACGACACATCCGGATTGCGGTTCGGATCGAGCACGGGGCCTTCGGTCGTGACCAGCGTCCCCTCACCGTCGGTGAAGAACGCACCGCCTTCCAGCACGAACGGAGCCCGGTAGTACCTGGTGCCCAGCACGTCGGCGAGCGCCCGGCCCAGGGCAGCGTCGCGGTCGTAGGGCAGGTACTTGCCGCCCCATGAGTTGAAGCCGAAGTCGACGGCCGCCACCTCGCCGTGGCCGCTGGTGACGAACACCGGGCCGCTGTCCCTGGTCCACGAGTCGTCGATCTCGATCTCGGTGACCTGGACCGACGACCCGCAGTGGCGGATAACGTCGGCGGCGTCGCCTGGCCGACAGATCATGACGACGGGCTCGAACCCGGCGATCGTCCTGGCCACCTCCGCATAGTCCAGCTTCGCCTGCCCGAAGAGCTCGCCCCACAGGCTCGGCCTGGCGGGCCACGCCATGAAGCAGCACTGGTGCGGCCCCCACTCCGCTGGCACGGCGAAGCCGTCAGCCCGCGGCGTCCCCGGCTGCCCGGTGGTCATCTGCATCAGGTCGTGCTCCCTTCAGGCGAGCAGGTAGCGGCGCGACAGCGGAACCTCGCTGACCGGGTCGGCGGCCAGCACCCGGTCGTCCAGGCGCACGGTGCCATCGGCCGCGTCGATCACGATCTGCGGGCACGCGCGCCCCGCGATCAGGTCCGCCCGGCGGACCGTCCGCGTGCCGGACACCGGTACGAGCCGCCGTTCGGTGCCGAGCCGGCCCGCGAGCCCCGCCTCCGCGGCGGCACGCGAGACGAAGGTCACGGACAGCGCGGCCGGAGTGCGGCCGTACCCGCCCCAGTGAGCTCCGTACCGGCGCGGCTCGGCGCCCTCCACGGTGGCGTTCCCCTCCCCGAGCGGTCCCCAGGCGAAGTGCCCGGCCTTGAGGATCAGCTCGGGCCGGACGCCGAAGTAACCGGGACGCCACAGCACGATGTCGGCCAGCCGGCCGGGGGCCAGCGTGCCGACCTCTCCCGACACGCCATGCGTGATGGCCGGGTCGATCGTGTACTTGGCGAGGTACCGCAGCACCCGCTCGTTGTCGTCCTGGCCCAGGCCGTCGGCCGCCAGCGACGCCAGCGGACGGGGCATCGTCCGGCGCACTGCGGGCGCCTCAGGCCAGCCTGAGCCGCCCTGGCCGGCCCGCCACGCCTTCATGACATGGGCCAGCTGCCAGGTCCGCCTGATCGTCTCGCCGATCCGGCCCATCCCCTGCGAGTCGCTGTTGATGATGCTGATCGCGCCGAGGTCGTGCAGCGGCCCCTCGGCGGCCAGCGTGGTCCGGCGGACCCGCTCGGCGGCGAGCTCCAGGTCGTCCGGGTCGGCACCGGAGCCGCCGTGCACGGCCAGGATCATCTCCGGATGCTCGGCCGCCGTGCCGACGCCGTACGGGATCGTCGGCGTCGTCGACGAGCAGACGATGCCGGTCTCCCGCACCAGGCCGATCAGGTCGGGGATGTGGCCGCCGCCGGCCCCCTCGACGTGATACGCGTGCACCGCGCGGCCGCCGATCGCGGCCACGGTCTCCTCGAGCTCGCAGGACTCGTTCAGCCCGTCGGTGTGCAAGGCCACGGCCACGTCGAACTCGTCGGCGACGGTCAGCACCGCGTCGATGATCTCCGGGTAGGCACCCCAGTCCTCGTGGATCTTCAGCCCGATCGCGCCCGCCTCGATGACCCGCTGCACGGCGGCCGCGGTTTCGGTCCTCGCGCTGGCCTGCAGCCCGAGATTGACCGGCAGCTGCTCGAAGGCCCGCAGCGTCGCTGTCATCGCCGCCGGCGGCTCCTCGAAGCCCGCGGTGATCAGCGTCGTCACCCCGGCGGCCAGCGCGACCGGCACCAGCCTGGGCGTGATCAGGTGCACGTGCGAGTCGACCCCGCCCGCCGTCGCGATCAGGCCGTACCCCATGACCGGCAGCGTGTTCGGCCCGATGGTCAGGTCGACGCCGCTGGTCACGTCCGGGTTGCCCGGCCCGGCCGATCCCGACGATCCGGCCGTCCTTGACGCCGATACTGGTCTTGACCACGCCGAGCAGCGGATCAACGACGAGCACGCCCGCGATCAGGACATCGAGCTCGCTGTCGGCGCTGGCCCGGTCCTGCTGGGTCATCCGGGAGCGGATGTTGCGGGCGTAGCCCCAGACCGGCTCGTCGCCGTACCCGACATGGTCGTCCTCGACCCGCAGCCACAGGTCGGTGTCGCCTAGCCGGACGCGGTCACCGGTGGTCGGCCCGAATTTCGCGCTGTAGTCGCCCTGGCGCATCGAAGCACCGTAGTCGCCCTGGCGCATCGAAGCCTGGCTCACGATTCGGCACCGCCGGTACCGCCGAGCGCCACCAGGTCGACCTCCCGGCGCTGGCCGGGCGCCCAGCGGACGGAAGCGCCGGCCGGGATGTCGAGCCGGTAGCCGGTCGCGGCCGCGCGGTCGAACTCGAGCCGCGCGTTGACGCGCCAGAACGGGTAATGCGAGGACACCCTGATCGGCCGGGCGGACCGGCTCACCACCGTGATCCGCCGGCGCGGGCGGCCGGGCGAGAGCAGCACGTCACGCTCCGGGCTGCGCACCGCGCCAGGCTCCGGCGTCATGGCCGGCCCCACGGCTCGCGCAGCACCACCAGGCGCATGCCGTCATCCATCAGCACCTCGAGCCGGATCTCGGGCACCAGGGCCGGGATCCCGTCCATCAGGCTCCCGGCCGGGACCGCGCGACGGCCCGCCGCGAGCACGCCGTCGAGCGAAGCTCCCGACCGCGCCGCGCGGTGCATCTCGTCGCAGATCAGCGCGGTCGCTTCGGGGGCATTCAGCCTGACACCGTCGGCCAGCGAGCGGCGCGCGAGCTCGGCCGCGGTGTAGATCGCCAGCCGGTCTTCCTCGGTCGGGGTGAGGTACATGCCGGTGATGCTACGGGACCGCTACGTGACCGACGGCAGCTGCCCGACGCGTCAGACCACCGCCCCGCAGCAGCATCGGCGGAGGCGCGGCGGCGTGCTGAACCTGCTGCCGTGGTCCGGAAGCAGACGCGGCATCGATGACCGGCTCCGCGGGCGTTGACCGGCACCGGACAAATCGTTAGCGTCCGCTAGAACACGTTTCATTTCCGTTCACCGCCGCGACGACGGCTGTGGCCGGGCTGGCGAGCGGCGAGGAGGCCGGCATGACAGCGGCGGCAGAGCGCCCTGCGGGCGAGGCGGCAGCAGAGCGCCCTCCGGGCGAGCGGGTCAAGATGACGGTGAGCCAGCGCGACCCGCACTCGCTGGCGCCGGCGCTCCAGACCTGGCTGGGCGCCCAGCTCGGGGTGCCTGAGCCGCCGGAAATCAGCGGCGTCCGGATGCCGGCCAGTGGCGGCCTGTCGAGCACCTCGCTGCTGTTCGAGGCGGAGTGGACCAGCGCAGGAACGCGCCAGCGCGGCGCGTACGTGGCCAGGATGGCACCCGAGTCCAGCGCGGTCCCCGTGTTCCCCAGGTACGACCTGCCGGGCCAGTTCGAGATCATCGCGCAGGTGGCGGCCAGGTGCGGCGTGCCGGTCCCGCCGCTGCGCTGGAATCAGCCGGACGGCGGGCCGCTGGGCACGGCGTTCTTCGTCATGGACCAGGTCGACGGACGGGTGCCGCTGGACAACCCGCCGTATGTCTTCGGCGGCTGGCTGCTCGAGGCGACGCCGCAGGAGCGGGCGCACCTGCAGCGGGAAAGCGTCCGGGTGCTGGCCGACCTGCATGCCATTGCCGGGCCGGCGGACGCGTTTCCCGCGCTCCGGCCGCCGCCCGGCACCGGCTCGCTGCGGTGGCACGTCGACCAGCAGCGGGAGTACTACCGGTGGGCACTGGCCGATGACGGCATCAGTATTCCGATCATCGAGCGCAGCCTGCGCTGGCTGGACGAGCACTGGCCGGCCGAAACCGGGCCTGACGTCCTGTCCTGGGGGGACGCCAGGATCGGGAACATCATCTATCGCGGCTTCACCCCCGCTGCCGTGCTGGACTGGGAGATGGCCGCGCTCGGCCCGCGCGAGCTTGACGTCGCCTGGTTCATCTTCCTGCACCGGTTCTTCCAGGACATCGCCGAGTTCTTCGAGCTGCCCGGGCTGCCGGACTTCCTGCGCCGGTCGGAGGTGGAACGCTGCTACGCCGAGTTCAGCGGCTACGACCTGAGGGACATGGATTTCTACCTGATGTACGCGGCGCTGCGGCACGCGATCGTGATGTCCAGGGTCAAGCGCCGGATGATTCACTTCGGCGAGGACCAGGTCCCCGCCGACATCGACGACTACGTGATGCACCGGGCGAGCCTGGAGAAGCTGCTCGCCGGAACCTACCGATGGGGCTGAGACCGTGTCACTAGCCAGCGGGCCTACGCCGCTCGACGAGTACCCGATCCACCAGACGCCGCTGCCGATGAGCCGGGTGGCCAGCAGCGACCGGAACTTCTACGACCGGTGCTACTTCAACGCCCACGACCGGACCGGCGACATCTTCCTGGTCACCGGGCTGGGCGTGTACCCGAACCTGGGCGTGATCGACGCCTACGCGGCGGCCAGGGCGGGCGACCGGCAGTGGAGTGTCCGGTTCTCCGACGCCCTCGCGGCGCGCGGCCTTGACCAGCAGGTGGGCGGCTACCGGATCGAGGTCACCGAGCCGCTGCGCCGGCTGCACCTGACCTGCCAGTCCCCCGACTCCAGCCTCGACTTCGACCTGCACTGGACCGGCTCGTTCCCGGCCATGGCGGAGGACTCGCACCTGCTGCTGTCGGGCAGCCGGCCGATCGTCGACTCGGCGCGGTTCTGCCAGCTCGGCAGCTGGAGCGGCCGGCTGCGGGTCGGCGACCGCGAGTTCGACGTCAGCGACGACCGCTGGTCGGGAGCCAGGGACCGGTCCTGGGGGATCAGGCCGGTGGGCGAGCCAGAGCCGGCCGGCCGCGCGGCCGAGACCATGAGCGGGTTCTGGTGGCTGTACCTGCCGCTGCGCTTCTCGTCCTGCGCGCTGATCGTGATTCTTCAGGAGAACCCGGACGGCTTCCGTACCCTGAGCAACGCCCAGCGGGTCTGGCCTGACGGCCGGGTCGAGCAGCTTGGCTGGCCGCGGGTCGAGATCAGCTACGCACCGGGAACCCGGCACCCGCGATCGGCCAGGGTGCACCTGACCGACGGGGCGGGCAAGCCGGTGTGCGTTGAAATAGAAACCCTTACTTCGCTGCCGCTGCACATCGGCGCCGGTTACAACGGCGACCCGGACTGGTCTCATGGCCGCTGGATGGGGCGGGACTGGAGCAGCGCCAGCGTCTACGACCTGACCGACCCGGCGGTGGCCGCGCGGATTCCGTGGGGCGTGACCGACCACCTGGCCAGGGCGAGCATGGACGGCGAGGAAGGCTGGGGCATGTTCGAGCATGCCAGCCTGGGCCGGCACGATCCGACCGGCTTCGCGGACTGGTCGTCGGTAGCCCCGGGCTAGCAGGCCGCCGCTACGGCGAGTTGCTGGCCGATGGCGCCGGCGCCGCCGGTGACGAGCTGGCCGACGTGCTCGGCGACGGCGCGGGACTGGACGAGGTCGGGGTCGGCGACGGACTCGGCGCCGTCGAGGTGGACGTCGATGGTGACGGCGCCGGGGTGCGGTGCTTTCCCGGGCCGTGCGTGCGTGCGTGGGCGCGGCCATTTCCCTGAGCCGGACCGACGATGCTCGGGCCCGGCCCGGCGTGGTGACTGGGCGCGTACAGCAGCGCCACCGCGGCCACCACCACGGCGGCCACCGTGACCAGGCCGCCAGCGGCGGCGCCGGCCGCGAACGACCGCCGGTCACGCCGGTACTCGGTGGTCCGGCGCGCGCGCAGATTGGCGGGCAGCGCGGCCTTGCGGGCGGCCCAGCTGTTGAACGGCGCCGCGGCCATGCCGAGGGTCGGGAAGACGAGCAGCGCGGCCAGCAGCGGACCGCTGGGCTGCGTGGGCTTGCTCAGCGCCGCCCCGATGCCGATGACGCCGAGCAGCGCCAGCAGCGACTCGGCCCAGTTCGCCCGCAGCGCCTCCCACCACCTGGCCTGCTCGCTGGTCTTGGGCGTGCGCAGGAAGGCGGCTTTCTTGGCGAACAGGCCGAGGATCGATGCCCGTGCCACCACCAGCGAGGTGGACTGCCAGATGAAGAACGCGCCCAGGGCGTCCCGCCACGATGCGCCGGTGCCGCGCCTGAGCAGTGCCACGGCCCGCACCAGGCCCAGCGCCACCAGCACCGGAACGGTGGCGACCAGGAAGAACGTGAGCTTGCGGAACAGCGTGCCCCCGCCGAGCGCCTCGTTGGCCGCTCCGGCGAGCAGGAAGAGCAGGAAGGCCAGCCCGAGGAAGTCGCCGTACCACTGAACGCCGCCGGCGAGGTAGGCCCACCGCTGGGCGGTGGTCAGGTGGTTCTCCTTGGTCTTCCGGCCGGGAATCAGCGACCGCCAGTGCATCCGCAGGATCTGGATGCCGCCGAAGCACCACCGGTACCGCTGGCCCTTGAGCGCCTCGAACGTCAGCGGCATGATGCCGTGCCCCCACGACTGGTCGACATGCAGCCCGGACCAGCCCGCCCGGAGCAGCCGCAGCGAAAGCTCGGCGTCCTCGGTGATGCACCACTCGTCCCAGCCGCCCAGCTGCTCGAGCGCCACCCGGCGGATGAGCCCCATCGTGCCGGCGAAGATCGCGCCGTCCCGCTCGTTTCGCGAGGGCTGGGAGACGGCGAAGAAGTACTTGTAGGAGTAATACAGCCGCTTGTAGTACGACGCGTGCTGCCAGTCGCGGTAGTCCTGCGGAGACTGCACGAAGCCGACCCACGCCTCGGCGAAGGCCGGGGCGCAGCGGCGCAGGAAGCCCGGCTCGATCTGGTAGTCCGAGTCGACGACGCCGATCACCTCGGCCCGGGGATCGGTCAGCTCGCGGAGCGCGTAGTTGAGCGCGCCCGACTTGTAGCCCGGCCAGTCCTCCAGGTGGGCGAACTTGACGTCGTGCCGCCGGCACCAGGCCTCGACCGGCCGCCAGAGCGCCTCGTCGTCGGTGTTGTCATCGATCAGGATGATCTCGAAACGCGGGTAGTCGATCCGCAGCAGTGACCTGAGCGTGTCGATCACCATGTCCGGCGGCTCGTTGTGGGCCGGCACGTGCAGGCTGACCATAGGCATGTCGCCGCTGGCGACGTCGAACGTGACCTGCGGCGTCACCCGCCTCGTCCAGTGCTCGGTGCCCAGCGCGTCGCAGATCTCCCACAGGTACGCGCAGGCCATGATCGCGGCCAGCACCTCGAACACCCACAGCAGCAGCGCACCGATCGTGCTGGCGACGCCCAGGTGACTCTTGAAGGTCCATTCCAGCGCGAAGACCAGGTAGGTGACGAACAAGAAGATGGACGACGCCCAGCACATGTGCGCCCTGGCGTTCCACCGCCTGGTCACCGGCAGCCAGATCAGGCTGGCGATGACCACGCTCGCGACTCCGATGACGGTGCGGTGCTCGGAGACCCTGAGCAGCTTCAGGACCCCGGCGACGGCTGCGGCGAGCACGACCGTGCCGACCACCGCGAGCACGAACCGGCGAATCGCCGGCCATGTCCCGGCTCCCTTGATCCGACGTTTCGCCGGCAGGAACAGCATGGCGGACCCTAGCGGCGCCGCTACTATCCCGGCCAGCAGCAAGGCCGCCAGCATGTCCCGCCCTTCCGTGCGAATGATCGGTTGGTACGCGCCGGGCAAACTACCTGATGGGGTGCGGATCAAACGTCCGCTCCCGCCGCCAGCTGGCCGGCCCCAGGAAAACGGACGGCCAGGCACGTTCTGCCGAACTCGTTGCAGCGGCCGGCCGAGCAGAGTACACATATCGGTTTATGCAGCCCCTGCGGTTCATCCAGGCCTTCACGCGATCAACGTGGAACTCCCCCGCTCTCCAGCGTCGCGTGCCCGCGGCCGCGGCCAGCTTTCTCCTGGGCGCCGGCCTGCTGGGCGCCGGGCTCCTGGCCGCCGCCCCCGCCACGGCGATCGCGCCCGTCGGCGCATCGGTGCCGGTCCCCTCCTACTTCCACACCCTGCCGCCCGGCACGAAGCTGCCCACGGGAAGCCAGTGCGCCGCGTGGGTGCGGGCCCGGCCGCTGGCCGAGAACAAGGGCGTGAACAGCCACTTCAACCACACCACCGGGCACACCGTCGGCAGCGGGTTCTTCTCCGGCGACCTGCCGCAGGCCAACAAGTGGATCGCGCCGCGGATCAACGGCAACTTCACCGGCACCACCGCCGAGATCCTGCGGTGGGCGGCGTGCAAGTGGGGCATCGACCAGAACATGGTCTTCGCGCAGGCCGCGGTCGAGAGCTGGTGGCGGCAGACCACGAAGGGTGACTGGGAGAGCAGCGGCTGCCCGCCCGGCCACGGTCCCGGCGTCGACGGCCAGCCCGGCCTGTGCCCGCAGAGCTGGGGCGTCCTGCAGAACAGGTACCCGTACGAGAAGACGAGCTGGCCCGGCATCGAGAAGTCCACGGCCATGAACGCCGACACCGCCTACGCGATCTGGCGTTCCTGCTTCGACGGCTACGAGACCTGGCTTAACACCGTCCAGCGCGGCAGCACCTACCGGGCCGGCGACGCCTGGGGATGCGTCGGCCGCTGGTTCGCCGGCCGCTGGCGCACCGCGCCCGCGCAGCAGTACATCGCCAAGGTCCAGCAGTACCTGCGCGAGAAGATCTGGACGACGAAGAACTTCCAGCAGCCCTGAGGCCGTCGCGCGCCGCGGGCGGTTCAGATCCGGACCGCGCGCGGCTAGGCGCCGTAGCCCGTCACCTTCTCCACGGTCATCCGCACGATGACCCGCACGGCGCCCGGCCGGTCCGGATCGGGATCCCGGCCGTTGTACTTCCACGACAGCGAGGTGTCGAAAAGCCGGCCGATGTCCGGCGTCATCGACACCCGCCCGCGCAGCTCGACGTAGTTCTCCGCGTCGGCGGAGTCGAGAATGGTCACGCTGACCCGCGGATCGCGCAGCATGTTGCGGTGCTTGACGCGTCCTTCGACGGTGGACATGAGCACGTCGGCACCGTCCCGGCCGACCCACATCGCGGATGTCTGCGGGCTGCCATCCGCATTCACGGTGGCGAGGACCGCGTAATTCTTGCCGTCGAGGAGCCTGAGCGTTTCCGCGCTGAACGAGATAGCCACGCCCGCACGGTAGCAAACCGGGCTCAGGGACGGGTGCCGAACGACGGCCGGCCGGTGAGCTCGGGCAGCACCCGGTAGGCGTCGCGCACCCACTCGCACAGCAGCGGCCTGCTGTCCCGGGGGTCGATCAGGTCCTGCACGCCGAACCGCTCCGCGGTGCGGAACGGCGACGTGAACGCGGCCAGCGTGCGCCGGATCCGGTCAATCTCGGCGCCCGGGTCGCTCGCGCCCGCCAGCTGCGCGCGGAAAGCCGCCTCGACACCGCCCTGGACGGGCAGCGATCCCCAGTCGCCCGACGGCCAGGCCCAGCTGCGGCCGACCCGGTGCCGGTTCACCATCCCGGCGCCGGCCACCCCGTAGACGCGGCGCACGATCAGCTCGGCCTGCGGCACCCGGGCCTGGTACACCGCGGCGATGGCCCGGGCCGCGTACCTGATCGTGCCGCGCTCCTCGGCGACCCGGCCGATGGTGATGCCGCCCTGGTCGGTCAGGCTGACGATCGGCAGGTGGAAGGTCTCGCACAGGTCGACCAGGCGGGTGATCGCCTGGGCCCCCTCGAGCGACATGGTGGTGCCGCGGTAGGGATCGGTGGCCAGCACGCCCACCGGGTGGCCGTCAAGCCGGGCCAGGGCGGTGACGGTGGCGCCCCCGTACTCCGCGTAACTGAACACCGATCCGCGGTCGAAGATCGCGTCGAGGATCGGCATGATCCGGTACGGCAGCCGGGGACTGCGGGGCACCGCGGCCGCGAGGGACTCGTCCCGCCGCCCGGCCGGATCCTCGCAGGCCTGGACCGGTGGTATCTCGTGCACGCTGGAAGGCAGGTAGGACAGGAAAGCGCGGATGATGCCGAAGGCGTCGTCCTCCGAGACCGCGAACCGCTCGATGGTGCCGTTGCGGCGGTGCACGGCCGATCCGCCGAGTTCCTCCTTGGTCAGGTCCTCGCCCGTTCCCCCGAGCACGACCGGCGGCCCGGCCGTGAACAGCTGGCCGATGCCAGTCACCATCACCGCCAGGTGCGACATCACCAGGCGGCCCGCGCCCAGCCCGACGACCGGGCCGAGGCAGGCGGCCACGACGGGCACCAGCGAGAGATTGCCGACCACGGCGTCCCAGGCCGGGTTGACCGGCACGTAGGTGTAACCGGTGTCCAGGATCGACTTGACGCTGCCGCCGCCGCTCGCCCCGTCAAGCAGCCGGACGACGGGGAGCCGCAGGTCGGCCGCGTACTCCTCGGAGTAGACCTGCTTGGCATGGATGGCCGCGTCGCCCGACCCGCCGCGCACGGTGAAGTCGTCGGCGCCGATCATCACCCGGCGTCCGCCGACCGACGCCGTTCCGGCGACGAAGTTGGCCGGCTGGACCGTGACCAGCCGTCCGTCGGCGTCGTAGTCGCCGAATCCGGTCAGGACGCCGATCTCGGCGAAGCTGCCCGGATCGGCTAGCCGGCCGATCCGCTCCCGGACGGTCAGCCGTCCTGAGATGACCTGGCGCCGCACCTTCTCCGGGCCGCCCATGGCGAGCGCGAGCTCGCGCCGCCGCCGAATCTCAGCGATCTCCGGCAGCCAGCCCCCCGCCTCGTCAGCCTCGTAGGTCCCGTCGGCCCTGTCGGCCCCGTCGGCCCCGTCCGCCCCGTCCGCCCCGTCGGGCGAGCCAGCCTCCCCTGCCCCGTCCGCCCCGTCCGCCCCGCTGGCCTCCGACTCGGCTCCGTCATCTGACCCGGTCACGCACACCTCCGCCCAGCATTCTTCCTGGCAGCCTACGGGCAAACCAGGCCTATACCGCTAAACCTCATCGCCGGTCGCTCGCGGCGGCACTCGCGGCCGTCCGAGCGGCAAGTTCTCGCGCGGGACCCAACCCGCGCGGGCCACCAGACGCCGGCGCCAGTCCCGAGCGGGCCACCAGACGGCGCCAGTCCAGCGGCCACCAGACGCCGGCGCCAGTCCCGAGCGTCGACCAGACGCAGCCCTTAGCCCGCGCGACGGCACTTTTCATTACTTTGGTCGCCGCGAACTTCGCGCCATGGCAGAAACCGGGCTGCAGATTGACGCCAAGTCATGAAAAGTGCCCGAGAGGCCGGCCGATCGGCCCCACGGAACCGGGCGAACCGGGCGAACCGGGCGAACTGGGCGCACCCGGTTGCCCGGACGAGCCGGCCGCTGCTGCGGGCGCGGATCGCCGCTGCGAACTGGCCAGCCACCTCTGCGGACGCGGACCGCCGCCTGCGCCAGCTACTCCGCGGGCAGACGCACTCTCCGGACCGCGTCTGCGGCCCCGGCCCCGGGCTCGGCCTCGGCCTCGGCCTCGGCTCCGGGCTCGGCCTCGGCTCCGGGCTCGGCCCCAGACCGCGGCAGCTCCAGGTCCTTCTCGAACCAATGGTGCGCGTAAGGCTCGTCGTTGAACGCCGTTACCTCGCGATAGCCGGCCGACCGGTACAGCCCGATCGCCTCGGCGAGCGTGCGGTTGGTTTCCAGCCGCACGACGCGGGCTCCCTGCTGCGCGGCGCGGGCCTCCAGGTCGGCCAGCAGGCGACGGCCGAGCCCCAGACCGCGGGCCGCCTCGGCGACCCACATCCGCTTGATGTCCGGCGGCCGGTCGGCATGGAACTTGAGCGCGCCGATGCCGACCGGCTCGCCGTGCAGCGTGGCCAGCAAGAGCAGGCCAGCGGGCGGGCTCAGCTCCTCGTCGTCGGCGGAGATGCTGCGGCCCGGATCAAAGCCGTCGTCGAAACGCCGCGCCAGTTCGGCGAAGTAAGCCCGCAGGCAGGCACGCGCCGAGGGTTCCCGCGGGTCGGCCACGCCGACCTGGATGGCCGATGCCGTCAGGAGCCGCTCGACCTGGGCCATAGCCGTGATCAGTCGCGTGCGCTGCCGGTCGCTGAGCGGTCCGAGCAGCGCGGCGGCCGCTTCGTCGGAGAGCCGGTCAAGCACCTCCCGCTCGGCCATCCCGCGGGCGGTGAGACGGGCAATCCGCACGCGCCCGTCGGCTCGGCTCTGCTCGACGACGGCGAGCCCGTCGTTCTCCAGCGAGCGCAGCAGCCGGCTGACATAACCAGAGTCCAGGTCGAGCCGCGCCCGCAGCAGCCGGATGTCGCTGCCGTGCTGGCCGATCTCCCACAGCAGGCGCGCTTGCCCCAGCGGCCGGCCGCGGGACAGGAACGTCTCGTTCAGCGCGCCGACCCGCTCGGTGACAACCCGGTTGAAGCTGCGGACCTGGCTGACCATGCCATCGCTCATTCTCTGACTATAGTCAGACAATCAGGAATCGCCCGGTCAGAGCCTGGATGACGGAGGAGCCGATGAGCGACGAGCTGCCGATACTGGTCAGCGACGCTGACAGCGAGCTCAGCGACGTGCTCGAGGCGGAGATCAGCACCTTCAACGTGGCCGCGACCGGATACGACGACGGCCGGGTGCTGGAGGTATCCGTCCGGGCGGACGACGGCCGGCTGCTGGCGGGGCTGTCCGGGTGGACCTGGGGCGGCTGCGGTTACGTCGAGTACCTCTGGGTCCGCGGCGGGCACCGCGGCAGCGGGCTCGGCAGCAGGCTGCTGGCCGCGGCGGAGCAGGAGATCAGGCTCCGGGGATGCGATCAGGTGGCCCTGAGCACTCACTCGTTCCAGGCGCCAGGCTTCTACCTCAGGGCTGGCTACACCGAATGCGGCCGGACTCCGGCCTACCCTCGCGGGCACGACGAGATTCACCTGGTGAAAAGGCTGACCTAGGCGGGCGGCGCGGAAGGGGCCGCGGAAAGGCCGCGGAACGAGCGCTCAGAGCGAGCAGTCAGAACGAACCCAGAGCGAGCAGGAAGAGCGAGCAGGCAGCGGCAAGAGCCGGCGGACCAGACCGGCTACGGCAGCAGCATGGCCGCCCACACGGCCTTTTCCCGTGCTCCGAGGACCATCCAGCCCCAGGCGGCGGCGAGCGCGTGCACGACCTGGAGGCCGCGGCCGGACTCCGCGCCCATGTCGGCCTGGGCGAGAATCGGCTGCCTGCTGCTGCCGTCCGTGACCACGCAGATCACCCGGCTGGCGTAACGCTGCCAGGCCAGTTCTACCCGGGCCAGGTCGGCGGTCGGGGCCGCGAGGCAGGTCCCGTGCTTAATGGCGTTGGTGACGAGCTCAGAAGCGATGATCACGGCTTCGGAAATAAGATCGTCAAGCCCCCAGGATTGCAAGGTCTCCGCCGTGAAGTCACGGGCCGCCTTGACCGACTCAGGACCAGGCTTCAGCACGAGCTCGCTGTGCCCGCCGGGGTCCCTGGCGGGCACATCAGACAGATCCGCGCGGGACCTGCCCTGGCGGGGCATGGCCGGCCGGCGCGACACTCCGGGCGGCCGCAGCTCCTCACGGCCATAAGTCAAGTCCCGTACCTGCGCGGAAGTCACTATGTCGTGTCCCTTGCGAGTCAGTAACCAGGCGTGGTCTCGGCCGAGTCATTTCGGGCTTGCCCGTCCGTTACGATGCCATTAATCGATGTGCAGATGCAAGTGCTATCGCACTATGAACTCAGCCCATTCGGGGGTTTTCGTCCGCTAAGATACCCGTATGGCGTGCAGATGCACGTGCGGTTGCACAAGAAAATCGACCCCTGGTCACACCTCCCCAGCCCCCGGAGCGTGCTAGCCAAGGCAGCGGGCGGTGAAGGGAAAGGCAAGTGGATCACGCGTACAACGGAGTGCAGGCATCGCTGCTGCACTCCGCCAGCTGGCGGAAGAGTAGCTACAGCAACCCGAGCGGTAACTGCGTGGAGTCGGCGGAGCTGACCGACGGGATCGCGGTCCGGAACTCGCGGTTTCCTGACGGCCCGGCGCTGGTCTTCACCAGCGCCGAGTGGGACGCGTTCCTCCGCGGCGTGAAAGACGGAGATTTCGGGTGATCGGACCCGGCGAGCAGACCCGCTGAGACCGGCCAACAACGGCCTACAAGGGAACTTTCATCATTTCACTGCGGTTAAGGTCGCGCTTATGGCGCAATGGCCGTCCTGCGTGGGACACTCCTTGAGTTAACATTACTTTTTCGGCTGACCTCTGCAGGGGGATGCATGGTCACAGCAGCCGGGTCTCACGGCGGCCCGGTCCCGAGTTTGATCACGCCGCCGGGTGCCGGCGGTCCTACAGTTCTCCGCATACTGCTCGGAGCGCAGCTGCGGCGGCTGCGTGAGGCAAAGCGGATCTCGCTGGAGGAAGCAGGGAACGTCATCCGGGCGTCCCACTCGAAGATCAGCCGGCTCGAGACGGGCCGGGTGGGCTTCAAGGACCGCGATGTCGCCGATCTGCTCACCCTTTACGGCGTTGTCGACGAGAAGGAGCGCGAGGCGCTGCGCACGCTCGCCAGCCGCGCCAACTCGCCTGGCTGGTGGCACGACTATTCCGACGTGCTGCCGAACTGGTTCGAGGCCTACATCGGGCTGGAGGAAGCCGCCAGTCAGATCCGCGCCTACGAAGTCCAGTTCGTGCCCGGGCTGCTCCAGACCGAGGACTACGCCCGCGCCGTCACCATGCTCGCCTACTCCAACCCGAGGGAGATCAACCGGCGGGTTAACTTGCGGCTGGCCCGCCAGGCGGTGCTGACCAGGGACGACCCGCCCAGCCTGTGGGCGGTGCTCGACGAGGCGGTACTGCGGCGGCCGATCGGCGGCGCGAACGCGATGCGGACCCAGCTGAAGCATCTCATCGAGATGTCCCAGCGGCCGAACGTCACGATCCAGATCGTGCCGTTCAACGCGGGTGGTCACGCCGCGGCAGGCGGCCCGTTCAGCGTGCTGCGCTTCGCTGAGTACGACCTGCCCGACATCGTCTACCTGGAGCAGCTGTCGAGCGCGCTCTACCTGGACAAGCAGGAGGTCGTCGATAACTACCTGGCGGTGATGGAGCGGCTGTGCATCGAGGCCGCGACCCCGGCGAGCAGCGTCAAGACCCTCCGCGCGATGCTCCGCGAGGCCTGATCCAGCGGGAGCGGGCCTCCCGGGCCCGGCTCATGACTCCTGGAACACGACCCGGTCAGCCGCGGCTCCGGCCAGCCGGGCCAGCTCGCCGATCGCGTCGGCGTCGCCCCGGACGGTGACACCAACGCCCGAGGCGCCGAGCTGGCCAAGACCGTCGAGCACGCCGCTGCCCTGCACTGTCACCGACGCCAGGTCGATAACCACCCCGGTCTCGGGCGGAAGGTTATCCAGCGCGAGCCATAGCTGCGTCACGGCCACGGAGTCCAGCTGACCCTCGACGCCCAGCGCCCCGGAATCGGAGAACAGCCGGAACTGGGGTACCGGGCTCGACGCCGAGGACAGCGGGTGCAGCGTGGCCACCTGCCGCAGCAAGCCGACGTCCACTCGCTCCTGGTCGAAGGCGCACATGGCCGTGACCTGGTTCTCCGCTATGAACCGGTCGGTGACCACTTCCCAGCTCGTCCACGCCCTCAGCCGTTCCTCGTCGCTGACCAGAGGCGTGCAGTCCGCGGCCACCCTGATGCCGGTGAACCCGGCGGCCAGCGCACCAGCCAGCAGGCCGGCGTACGTCTCGCGCTGCCGGACTGGATCGACGACACCGCTGGCGCCGTACACCTCGGCCGTGCTCATGGCTAGCAGTGAGTCAGGATCGAGCAGGTCATCGAGTCTCGAGATGTCGGCCGGGTCGGGGTCCTCGGCTACATACAGCAGAAACTCGCCGAGCGCGGAGCCCTCGGCGAGGAACGGAACCGCGAGAACCGGGAACTCGGCGGCCCCGCCGACAGCGCAGCCCAAGTGATCGTGCGGCCGCATTCTGAGAAATTCGAAGCGTACCCCACTATTTCGACGCTGTACCTTTGTCACAAGCTAATCCTGTAAATACCAAAACCCCGAATTGCGGATTGGTGCAGGTCGCAGGCCAGATGTTCGCTGGCGATGCGCACGACTGCCGCTCAGTTCAGGCTAGTGGATTGTGCTTTGCAACGGAACACCCGGGGTTAATGCCGCACTAGCTCATTGCCGCCAGGCGATCGCGTATCGCGCTCAGTTCCGGCGGACGAGCAGCCGCGGCCCGGCCAGCACCACACCGGTGACCGCGACCAGGATCGCGCACCGGCCGAGCGGACCGACCCTGGCCCAGTCGGCCACCGTGAACACCGCTGCCGGGATGACGACCAGCATGACGCCCGCCGCCAGCACCAGCCGGGCTGCGGTTCGTCCCGTCACCTCGGCCGCCTGCGGGCCAGCCAGCCAGATGCCGCAGCCCGGGCAGTGGGGCTCGGCCGGCCTAGCCGGGCGGCAACATCCCGGGCAGCGAACGGCGGGAACTGGATAAGAGGCGACTGCTGTGCGCATGCCGTCAACGCTGCCCTCCGGCATCCGCTGGCGGTACCGCCGAGCTACTCGCCGCCGGCGCGCTGCTACTCAAGTCGAGCTGAGTAGCTGAGACCCCGAGCACGGACCAGCGCCCTATTTCAGCCGATACTCTCGTAGCGTGATTTCCCAGGCTGCCCCGCCGGCACGCTCGCCCGAGCCCGGTTAAGCCTGCCATGAGCCTGCAGGCGCCGCTGTGGCGCTCGATCGCCGTCTTCCGGTTCGCCTCGCTCGCCTACGCGGCGATCCTGCTGGCGATCAGGCCGGAGGATTACCGGTACTGGGGCTGGGCGTGGGTCGTTCTCGCTGCGATGACGGCGTGGACGATCGCCAGCACCGTGGCCTACGCCACGCCCGCACGCCGGACGCGGCTGCTGCTGGCGACTGACCTGATCGTGACCGTTCTCGCGCTGCTGTCCACCGCCGTCCTGCAGACCCGGCACGCCACTCATATCGGAGTGATGCCGGTCACCGCGACCTGGCTGGCAGGCCCGGCCCTGGCCTGGGCCGTCGCCGGCGGAGTCCGGGCCGGCGCGGTCGCTGCCGTCATCGTGGGCGGCTCGGCCGTCCTGCTCAGGGAGCCGCTCGCCGGCGTGTACAGCAACACGGCACTTGACGGTCCGATCATCCTTTTGATGGCGGCCATGCTGGTCGGCTACATGTCCGCGCTCATGACCCGCGCTGAGCAGGCACTCCAGCGCGCGACCGAGATCGAGGCGGCCAGCAAGGAGCGGGAGCGACTGGCCAGGACGATCCACGACTCGGTGCTTCAGGTGCTGGCGATGGTGCAGCGGCGCGGAACCGAGGCGGGCGGAGAGGCCGCCGAGATCGGCCGGCTGGCCGGCGAGCAGGAAGCCGCGCTGCGGGCGCTGGTCACCGGCGACGGTCTCGCGTCACCTCCGGCTGGCGAGCTCGACCTGAGCGTGCACCTCACCCGGCAGGCATCAGCCTTCGTGTCGGTGATTACCCCGGCTGATCCTGTTCTCCTTACCGAGCGGACAGTCACCGAGACGACAGCCGCGGTGCGGGCGGCGATCGACAACGTGCGGCGACATTGCGGCGAGTCGGCCAGGGCGTGGGTGCTCGTCGACGACGAGGGCGTCGCGGTGAGCGTGACGATCCGCGACGAGGGACCAGGCATCCCGGCGGGACGCCTCGCCGAGGCCGCCGCCGAGGGCAGGCTCGGGGTCAGCCAGTCCATCAGCGGACGGATCCGCGACCTGGGCGGTTCGGCGGATATCGGCAGCACGCCGGGGGCCGGGACCGAGGTCCGGCTGCGGGTGCCCCGGCCGGCGCGGCCCGGCTTAGGGTGTCGCTGTGGAGATGGCCAGCGGAGGCGGCGGTGATGGCAGTCGCGGTGACGACGGTCGCGCGGGCAGGGGCGGCGCCGTGAGCGGGCCGGCCACCCGGGTCATGGTGGTCGACGATCATCCGATGTGGCGGGACTCCGTCAGCCGTGACCTCAGCGAGGCTGGCTTCGAGGTCGTCGCGGCCACCGGCGAGGGCGCCCAGGCCCTGCGCATCGTCGCCTCGGTCCGGCCCGACGTCGTCGTGCTCGACCTGCAGCTGCCCGATGTCTCCGGCGTCGACGTCACCCGCGGCCTGCACGCCGGGTACCCCGCAGCGCGCGTGCTGATCCTGTCGGCCAGCGGCGAGCACCGCGACGTGCTCGATGCCGTGAAGGCGGGCGCGACCGGGTACATCCTGAAGTCCGCGAGCCGCGCCGAGTTCCTCGAGGCGGTGCGGCGGACGAGTGCGGGAGACGCGGTGTTCTCGCCCGGCCTGGCCGGCCTGGTGCTCGGCGAGTTCCGCCGCCTGGCCAGCGATCCCGCGCCGGGCACGCCCAGGCTCACCGAGCGCGAGGCCGAGATCCTGCGGATGGTCGGCACCGGCATGTCGTACAAGCAGATCGCCGACCGGCTGGTGCTGTCCCACCGGACCGTGCAGAACCATGTCCAGAACACGCTGAACAAGCTGCACCTGCACAACCGGGTTGACCTGGTCAGGTACGCGATCGAGCACGGCCTGGACTCGGGCCCCTGGTAACCGGCGTATCCCGTGATTGGATGACGGAATGGCATGGAAGCCGGACACGCCGAAGGACGACAAGACGGACTTACCCGGGCCGCCAGAGACCGCCGACGACTCCCAGCGGCGAAAGCTAGCCGACCGTCTCCCGAAGGTCGGCGATGCCGGGACTTCGCTTGCCGAGTTGAGGATACGCGCGGAGAACCTGACGCCCGGGCACCCGTCCTCCCCGTGGAACGAGGACGGCTCGCGCCGGGCTCCCGAGCAGGCACCGGCCGACTTCGAACTCCGCGAAACCCGCCTCAGCGACGCCGACTACGCCACCCACGTCAAAGAGGTAGCCCTCCGCCTAGACAAGGCCCGCGTCGATGGCCTCGCCACCGAGGAGCTACACACGATCGACCCAGATCACGAAGAATGGACCGCTGAGCGGACGAAGTACACAGACAAGATCATCGAGGAGATCTACGCGCGCCGCCGCAGACGTTCCGTGTGACACGGCTGCGCCGTCATCGCTGGCGGTCTGGGCGGCGCTGGCAAGTCCACTGTGCTTGACGAAGCACGCCGGCATTGATCGATCGGCGTACCTCACCATCAATCCGGACCAATTCAAGGAGAAGCTTGCCGCGCGTGGCCTGCTACCCGAAGATTCAGGGACTATCGCCCATGGAAGCATCATCACTGGCGCACGAGGAGTCCTCTTACCTTGCCCGACAGCTCGCCCTGCGTGCTCTGGCCGACGGCAAGAACATCATCTGGGACGTCACCATGTCCTCCACTGCGACGACGGCACGCCGAATCGACGAGTTGCGAGAAGCCGGCTATCGGGAGAGTCGACGGGATCTTCGTCGACATCCCGATCGAGGTGAGCGTCGCCCAGGGCGAGAAGCCCGACACCGTGATGGCCATGACCGCTACCTAGCCGGCGAGGGTCTTGGCGGCCGGTACCTCCCGCCCGACATCATCCGTCTTCAGGCCGATCCCGAGTACGGCAGCATCAACAGCCGTGCGTTCGAAGACCGTCAAGGGCCAGTTCGACTCAGCTGGTCCATCTACGACAACTCAGTCGACGGCAGACGCGCCGGTCCTCATTGCACGAGGCCGGCACAATGATCCGCACGTGACCTGATGCAAGCAAGATGACGGGAGAGCCACGCATGACTAACGAGGTAAGAAGACTTGCTCAACGCCCTGCTACGAGGGCACCATCACCCTTGAAGAGGTCGTGCAGCGATTCCAGTGATCGCAGCTGGCCTCGCCGACGGCCGCAGGACCCAGCCAACTACCTGGAATTGGCAGCCGGGGAGCTAGAAGACCCCGATCCGTACATTCCTGGCTCGTACGACGACGTTGCAGCGGCCTACCATCGAGGCCAGATCTGACCGATGCGCAGTACTCGGTCCTAACCGAGGCCATTGCCGAGGCGCAGCGGGCTGAGGACGGTGGGGCGGAGTCGTGATTCCTTGATCGCGGAAGCCTCTCAGCAGATCCGGTCGAGAGGTTTCCGTGATCATGGGGGCGGCGCCGGGGCGCCGGGGTTCACAGCGAGAAGCGGGTGCCGACGCTGTTGGGGATGTAGGCCTCACCGAAACGGGCGGCCATCGCGTGGCCGGCTCGCCAGCCGGTGCAGTGGGCGGGCACGAGAACGCCGGGGTTCAGCGCGGCGAGGTCGTCGAGGACTCGCGGGATCAGCGGCTCGAAGACCGGGCCCTGGAGGTGGAAGCCGCCGATCACCGCGTACAGCGGCTGGTCGCCGGTCAGCCGGCTGGCGTAGCGGCAGATGTTGACCACGCCGGCGTGGCCGCAGCCGGTGATGACGACCAGCCCCTTGCCCGCCACGCTGACGATCAGCGCCTGGTCATCGAGTACGAGCGGATCGGGTTCCCACCTGCCGCCGAGCCAGGCTTGCTGCGGCGGGAACCCCGGCTCGTAGCCGGTCACCCGCGGCACCTCCCCGGTGATCAGCACCGACCCGTCGAGCAGGAAGCTCGGCTGGCGGTCCTCGATGATCTCGAAGCCGGCTCCGGTCAGCGCCTGCCGGCTGGTCGTCGGCACCTCGCGTGGGTCGGCGCCGGGGATCAGAATCCGCCGGCGGCGCCAGAAGTGCGGGTGGATCAGGACCGGCATGCTGGCCTGCCCGACCGCCCTGGTCAGGCCGTCGAGGCCGGTCGTGTGATCGAAGTGACCGTGACTGCAGACGACGGCCTCGATCGAGCCCGGGTCGACGTCCAGACGGCGCATGTTCTCGATCACGCCGTCGGGGCTCGTGCCGGCATCGAACAGGATCCGGTGCGCGCGGCCGGCCTTCGTCACGGTGACCAGCATCGAGAAGCCGTGCTCGGCGATCAGCGCGTCGGGCGCCCAGCCCTCCGCCATCAGCGCCGCCGGGCGAGTCGCCCTGACGGCCGTTCCGGCTCGCCTGGCCGGCCCCTGGTCCGGCATGAAGACGTCGGTGACGTTGTCCATCAGGCTGAGCAGCTCGACCGAGTCGACCGGCTCGAGCCCGACCGGCACGGCCGGCTCGAAATCATGGAGAACTGGCGCTGGCTGATGCCGAGCGTGACCGTCGTCACACATGATGACCTCGCAAGAGCGGGCTGCCGCCGAGACCGGCGGCACGGACAGTATCCCGCCGCACGGCTCAGGCGAGAATAACGTCAGCGTCGATGTGCCGTAGGTGTTGCCTGGCGAACACCTACGGCACATCGATGTGGCAGCCGGGCCTGGCCGGGCGCCGGGCCTGGCGGGCAGCCGGGGCGCTATGGCGCCGGCCGGTTAGGGGTCAGGTTGCTGCGCCGGCTGGCTCGCCCGCCTCGACCGGGGCGCCGGCCAGGCCCTCGGCCTGCATCAGCATCAGCCCGGCGCGCGCCGCGCCAGGCAGCACGAACGCTCCGACCAGGCCGATGACCAGCCAGGCGATCGCCGTTCCCGGTCCCCACCAGGCGCCGCCGACGGGGAACGGGTAGATGTTCCTGAACAGGGTGTAGCCGAGCACGATGATGCCGAGCACGGGGATCGTGATCTGCCATCGCGGCACCTCGGTCTGCCCCGAGAAGAACACCAGCCTGACCATGCCGATCGTCGCCAGCACGTAGACGACCAGCAGGATCAGCGTCCCGATCGTTCCGGCCTCCAGGAACAGGGTGAACGGATCGCTGCGCAGTACGGCCCAGGTGAAGGCGATGATGACGTACGCGGCAATCACCACGCCGATAGTGGCGAAGGTCGGCGTGCGCCGGGTCGCGGAGACCTCGCCGAGCTTTCCGGGCAGGACTCCGTCCCGGCCGAGCGCGAAGATGAGCCTGGCCGCGCCGACCACGCAGGCGAGCGCGCAGCTGAAGGCGGAGACCATCGCGCCCAGCGTGATGATGTTGCCGATCCAGGACGAGACGTAGGCCGTGCCCAGGTCGCCGATGAGGGACGGGGAGGCGATGAACGCCTTCACGCCGCTGGCCGAGGTGCCGAAGCCCATCGACTCGACAGCGGTCACGACGACGAAGTAGATGCCGCCGAAGATCGCGACGCCCAGGATCGCGCGGGGGATATCCCTGGTCGGCTGCTTCGTCTCCTCGCCGAGCGTGGAGGCCGCCTCGAAGCCGGCGAAGGACAGGAACCCGAACACCACGCCGAGGAAGATCGTCGACAGCCCCGTCCCCGACGGGAGGCTGAACGCCGAACCGGTCAGGCCGAGCTTCCCCGGCCCGCTGTGGCTCGCCAGCTTGGCGAAGACGATCACGATCACGATCAGGATCAGCGCCACGGTGACGCCCTCGGCGATCAGCAGCACCCGGGTGCCGCCCCTGGCCGGCCTGATCGCCAGCCACAGGATCAGCACCAGGCCGAGCGCGCCGAGCAGGAACCCGGGCCAGGTCGCGGCCGTCTTCCAGATCCCGGTCGAGTCGAGGAAGCCGGCCGCGAACCGGCCGCCAGCCATGGCCGTGGTGACGGCGAAGAAGATGTAAGTTCCGGCCAGCGCCCAGCCCGAGATCACGCCGGCCCGCGGGCCGAGCGTCGCCCCGACGAACCCGTAGACCGATCCCGAGTGGTGGAACCGCTGGGTCAGCCGGACAAACGTGTACGCCACCAGCAGCACCCCGACAAAGGCCAGGGCAAAGGCGACGGGAACCGCGCGGCCCACGGTGGTGGCCGTGCCCTGCGGGTTGATGCTCGCCGCCATCGACGGCGCCATCAGGGCCAGGGAGATGCCGATAGCCTCCCAGACGCTGAGATTGCGGTGAAGTTTGACTTGCTGCGGCTCGTCTTCCGTCATGGGCATCTGATTAGCTACCTCCTCCCGCCGGCCGCCGGGCGGCCAGCATCGCTGTTACTCAGTCCCCGCGTGCTCGGTGCGCGCCGGACAGGCTCAGGGCCCCTAGATAACCGGCCAGCATCGCGCTGGCCACCTGCCCGACCATGTCGTCGGCGGGCAGGAAGGACGGATGATGCAGCGCGAGCGGCCCGCCGGTACCGAGGAACAGCATCAGCGTGCGCCCGCCGCGGGTGTAGTAGGAGAAGTCGTCCGCGCCGCAGGACCGGAAGGACGTGTCGACGCTGAACCCGGCCTCGCGGAGCCACGGCCAGGTCGCGACGGTCAGCTCCTCGTCGTTGACCAGCGCCGGCTCGCCCTCGTCGATCGTGACCGAGCCACGGCAGCCGTAGGCCAGGCAGGTGTGCTCGACGATCTCGCGCACGGTCTGGTGCAGGCCGGGCCGGTCCGCCTCATCGAGCACCCGCAGCGTCCCCCGGGCGACGGCGCTGGCCGGGATCACGTTGGCCGCCTGGCCGGCCTCGAGCATGCCGATCGACACGACGACCGCGTGCGTCGGGTCGGAGCGCCTGCTGACGGCATGCTGCAGCGCGATGACGGCCTGGCACAGCGCGACGACCGGATCGGCGGCGAGCTGCGGGTAGCCGGCGTGCCCGCCGATCCCCTCCACCGAGATCTCGATGTCGTCGGTCGCCGCGTTGACCGTGCCGACCGCGGCCGCGACCGTGCCGAGCGGCAGCTGATGCTGAAGATGCACGGCCACGATCGCGCTCGGCAGGTGCGCCTCCAGGGCGCCCGAGGCGACGATGTCCCTGGCCCCGGACGGGATGGCTTCCTCGCGCGGCTGGAGCACGGCGAGGATCGGCTCCGGCAGCCCGGACCTGAGCTCTGCCGCCCGGGCCGCCCGGCCCACCGCGGTCAGCGCCGCGAGGTGCACGTCATGACCGCAGGCGTGCATGGCCCCGGTGCGCGATGCCCAGGCCACGCCGGTCTGCTCGGCGATCGGCAGCGCGTCGAGTTCCGCGCGCAGGACGATCGACGGGCCGTCCTGGCGGCCGATCCGGATCAGCCGGCCGGTCCCGGCCACCGCCGGCGCGTCCGCCGCGCCCAGGGCGGCGGCGACCCGGGCCGCGGTCCGGTGCTCCTCGCCCGACGGCTCGGCAGCGGCGTGCAGCTCGTGCCGCAGCGCCACGGCGGCGGGAAGCTCGGCGGCCACCCCAGCGCGCAGCTGGGCCGCCAGCTCGGCCATCGTGACGGCGGTGCTGGTCACGGCATGTCCGCCCGGTATGCCCGGTCCAGCTGGTAGACGCGGTTCGCGTTGCCCGAGCCGATCAGCTCGGCCACCCGGTCCGCGTCGGCCGCGGTCCACATCCCGTCCGCCACGAACTGGCCGGTCACCTTGACGATGTCGCGCCGGAACCCGATCGCGCCCAGGTAATGCAGCTCGGGCAGGCCGAACGCGTCGGAGGAGTACAGCATCTTGCCGAACGGCGTCAGCTCGAGCGCCTCGGCCAGCACTGCCGCCGACCGCGCCCCGACATGGTTGAGGATCGCGCCCATGTCCATGTAGACGTGGGAGAACACATGCGCGAGGTAGCCGGCCTCACGCTGGTAGGGGTAGCAGTGCAGCAGCATGATCGGAGTGCCGGCCGGCTCGGTCGCGACCAGGAAGTCGGTCAGCAGCGCCGGGTTGGACCGGTGCATCCGGACGTCGGTGTCCCCGAACCCGACGTGGAACTGCAGCGGCCTGCCGATGTCGATCGCGGTCCAGATCAGGTGCCTGAGCAGGACCTCGTCGTCCAGCCGCGCCGACGGGCTGGCGTCGATGGCGCGGAGCAGCCGCCCGGCGGCCGCCGTGACGTCCGTCAGGGCCGGCCTGGCGGGGTTGAAGTCGAAGCCGTACCGGTACGCGACGATCGACTTGTAGCCGACCGCGCCGGTCTGCGCGGTCGCGATCGCCAGTTCCTCGGCGAACAGGGCGGCCCAGCCCGCGGCGGACGTGCCCGCCCGCGCTACCCGCTCGGCGACCGCCTCCAGCCGCACCACATGACTGGCCGGGGTCCCGCTGGCCTGCGCCAGCTGCTCGGGTGTCGTCAGCTGATCGCCCTGGTAGCCGGTATCGACCAGCCACTGCGCCACCCCGGCCGCGGTCAGCAGGCGGCGGTTCACCTCGGCCGTTCCGAGCTCGGCCCGGCGGCGCAGGTAGTCCTCGGGCGGAGCGGACGGCTCGAGGTCGAGCACGGGCGCGCACCAGCGCCGCAGGGTGAAGCCGAGCTGGCTGTCGAACATCGTCGTGCCGGGCGCCGGCGGCCCGGAAGCCTCGGTGATCAGCTGCTCGAACGCCGACCGGTCCAGGTCACCGGTGACGACGCCGTGCACGTGGTGGTCGATCAGCGCCAGCGGCTCTGCTGTGGTCACGCTTCCTCCTGCTCGGTGGGGACGGCTGCGTCGTCGGCGTCGACGGTTCCCGCGTACAGCGCGTCATACCTCGCCATCCGGGCCAGCGGCTGGTCGCCGAGCCGGTCGACGAGCGCCGCGATGACCGCCTCGACGAGCGCGACGGCCGGGGTCAGCGCGTCGAACGGCGACGGCGACTGCACGCTGGAGGTCATGATCACGTCGGCGTGCGCGGCCAGCGGCGACAGGTACGGGTCGGTGAAGGCGATCAGCGTCGCGCCCTGCTGCCTGGCCGTCACCGCGGCCCGCACGGTGTCGTGCTGGTACCGGCGGTAGTCGAAGGCGACCAGGACGTCGCGGCGCCCGAGGTCGAGCAGCGCGCTCGTCCGGTCGGCTCCGGCCGCGGAGATCACGTGCACGTTCGGCCGCAGCACCCGCAGGTGCGCGGCCAGGTACTCGGCCAGCATGGAGCTGAACCGGCCGCCGATCATCGTCACGCTGCGCCGCGGCTCGGCGAGCAGCCGGACGGCCTGCTCGAACTCGGCCCGCGGCAGCCGGGCGAAGCTGGACCTGATGCCGTCGCAGAACAGGTGCTCGGACCGGCTCAGCGGGTCGCCCAGGTCGGCGGCCGAGCGCTCGGCGTGCATCGCCAGCGGCGAGGACAGCCGCGCCGAGACCTCGGACTTCAGCGACCGCTGGAATCCGGCGTAGCTGTCGAACGACAGCTTGCTGACCAGGCGCACCACCGTCGGGGCGCTGACCCCGGCGGCCGCGGCCAGCTTGGCGACGGGCTGCAGCCCGCGGACCGGGTATTCCGCCATCAGGACCCGCGCGACCTTGCGCTCAGCGGGAGTGAGGTCCGCGAGCCGGAGCTGCAGTCGCTCGGCGACCGTCACATCCCGGTCCATTCACCACCGCCAGCGGGTGCGGGCCACCACGTCGGCGGGGCTGGCCCCGGCGAACAGCTCGATCTCGGCCCGGCGGACCGCGAGGAAGGCCTCGAACATCGGGTCACCCATCGCCTCGCGGAGCACATCACTGGCCTCCAGCGCGCTCACGGACTCGCCGAGCGACTGAGCCAGCCTGCGGGTGCCGCGCTCGGCCAGTTCGGCCTCGGACAGGCTGACCGGGTCGCCGGTGATCTCGCCGGGCAGCGTGGCGCCCTCGCTGATCCCGGCCAGCCCGGCAGCGATCAGCGAGCCGATCACCAGGTACGGGTTGGCGGACAGGTCAAAGCACTTGACCTCGAGATTGGCCCGCACTTCCTGCTCCCCCGACGAGCCGGTGACCAGCCGCAGCGCGGCCTCCCGGTTCTCCCGGCCCCAGCACTGGTACGCCCCCGCCCAGTGCGACGGCACCAGCCGCAGGTAGCTGGCCACGCTCGGCGCGCCGACCGCGAGCAGCGCGGGCAGCGCCGACAGCACTCCCCCGGCGAACGCCTCCCCGTCGGTGGTCATGCCGTACCGGCCGGGGCCGCCGGCGAGCAGGTTCCGCCCGTCGCGCCACAGGCTGAGGTGCACGTGCCCGCCGTTGCCGACCCCGCCCGCCACGACCGACGGCGCGAACGACGCCTGGAAGCCGTGCCGCTGCGACACCGCCCTGATGGTCTGCCTGACCAGGACGCTGTCGTCGGCGGCGCCGACCGGGTCGCGCGGCGACACCGAGATCTCCATCTGCCCGTCCGCGTACTCGGGGTGGAACTGCTCGACGACGATGCCCTGCTGCTCGATGGCCTTGGCGACCTCGCGGCCGTAGTCGGAAAGCTCGATGACGCGGGTCATGCCGTAGGCCGGCCCCGCGCAGGCCGGCACGAACGTGCCGTTGTCGTCCGTCCCGACGGCCCACTCGACCTCGAAGCTCACCTGAGCGGTGAGGCCTTGTTCCAAAGCCCTGGAAACCATCTGCCGCGCGAACGTCCGCGAGCAGCCGACGTAACCGGTGCCCTCCTGGGTGAAGCGGTCTACCGGCGCCCAGGCCCAGCCGGACTGGGCGGCCAGCGGCGTGACCCGGTCAAGGTCCGGTACCAGCCGCAGGTCACCGCCGGGACCGCCGATGTGCTTGCTCGTGGTGATGCTGTCGTCGACCACGAAGACGTCGAAGACCGGCGACATGCCGATGCCCCAGCCGGCGGCCCGTTCCAGCCTGCCGGTCGGGATGGCCTTGACGCGGGTGATCCCGGCGTTGTCGACCCAGCACAGCGCGATCATGGCGACCTCGGCGTCCTCGAGCCGCAGCGCGACCTCGCTGCCTTGGTCGGAGCGCCTGGCTCGCTCGTCCGCGTCGAGCACCACGGGTCCTGTTTCGGTCATCGCTGAGCACCTCGTTCCGGCTCGACGCGCCACTGCGCGGGAATGTCCGAAACGTTACACACCGCCCATCCGCCCGTCAATACGTAACAGAACCGCCACCTGCGCGACGGCGGCGGGCTCACCAGCCGCGCAGGTCGATCGGCCAGACGTCGACGATCTCCTCGCCCGAGCAGACGTAGGCGCGCTCGTGATAGGCCATCGTCGGGTCGATGTGCCCGGGGACGAACCGCACCCGCTCGCCGACCGGCCGCGGCGCCGAGAACGTCGTGTGCTCGTCGGAGCAGAACCACACGGTGGCGCCATCGAGCTCCGGGTTGCCGTGATCCATGCCGAACGCCTTCAGGCCCGCGTCGGCCACCGACCACTCCGCCGCCGACGAGACGACCGTGGCGAGCACGAACAGCGCCTGGCCGAACGGCAGCCCGAGCCGCCCGTAGGCCGTGTCCATCAGCGCGTACGACCCGGCCTGGATCTCGTTCGCCCACCTGTTCAGCGCGTAGGTGCCGGTACCGCCGGCCGAGATCAGGTCCCCGCCGACGTCCGCGTGCGCGGCGACCAGCAGCTCCATCGCGGTCCTGGTCTGGCCGACCCGCTCGTCGCCGTCGACCAGGCCCACGACATGACCCTCGTACCCCATCACGCCGCGGACAGCCAGCCCGGCCGCCCTGGCCGCCTCGGCCAGCTTCCCGGCCAGCTCCGGCGGGCAGCCGCAGCGCGGCAGGCCGACGTTGACGTCGATCAGCACCTCGCGAACTCCCCCGGCGGCCGCCGCCCCGATGGTCTGCGGCGAGTCCACCGCGACGGTGACCCGGGCGCCGCCGGCGACCAGCGCGCCGACCCGCCGGGCGTCGAGCACCTCGTTGGCCAGCAGCAGGTCCTGGCCCAGGCCCGCGGCCACCATGCCCTCGCACTCGCGGATCGTCGCGCAGGTGAAGCTGGCGTGCCCGGCCGCCGCCTGCTGCCGGGCCAGGCCGGTGCACTTGTGCGCCTTGACGTGCGGGCGCAGCCGCGGGCCAGGCAGCGCCGCGGACATCTCGGCGATGTTGCGCGCGAGCACGTCCGCGTCGATCAGCAGCGCCGGCGTCTGGATCTCCGGCAGCCGCAGCTGGCCATGAGCCGTCATAGGTACCTCCGCTGACGTGGCCTGGCGGCCTCGTAGGCCGCGCGGGCCGCTTGCACCGATTCGAGCTCGGACACCTCCGCGACCGGCACGTCCCACCAGGACTGGCTGTCCGGGGCGCCGATCATCGGGTCCGTCTCGATGCAGATGAGGACGGGCCCGTCCGCCGCCCGCGCGGACCGCAGGGCGGCCGTCAGGTCGGCGATGCTGGCGGCCCGGATGACGTGCACGCCGAGGCTTTCGGCGTTCGCGGCCAGGTCCACCGGGAGCGGGCCGCCGTCCAGCCTGCCGGTCGCCGGGTTTCGATAACGATAAGCCGTCCCGAACCGTTGCGAACCGACCGACTGTGACAGCGCGCCGATGGACGCGAAGCCGTGGTTCTGCACCAGGACCACAGTGATCTTGATGTTCTCCTGAACGGCCGTGACCAGCTCGGTCGCCATCATCAGGTACGAGCCGTCGCCGACCATGACGTAGACCTCGCGGTCGGGCGCCGCCATCTTGACGCCGATGCCGCCGGCGATCTCGTAGCCCATGCAGGAATAGCCGTACTCGACGTGGTAGCCCTTCGGGTCCCTGGTCCGCCACAGCTTGTGCAGGTCTCCCGGCATCGACCCGGCCGCGCAGACGACGACGTCGCGCGGGGCCGCGGCGGCGTTGACGGCTCCGATCACCTCGGCCTGCGCGGGCAGCGGCGCGTGGCCGGACGTGTAGGCCTGCTCGACCGTCTCGTCCCACTGCCGGGCCCGTGCCGTCGCCTCGGCCCGGTAGGCAGCGCTGACCTGCCAGCCGGACAGGGCCGTGGCCAGGGCGCCGAGCGCCGCCCTGGCATCGCCGGTCACGCTCGTCGCGGCGTGCTTGCTGGCGTCGGACGCGGTCACGTTGATGTTGACGAACCGGACGTCAGGCCGGGCGAACGCGGTCCGCGACGCGGTACTGAAGTCGGACCAGCGGGTGCCGATGCCGACCACGACATCGGCCTGCGCGGCCAGCGCGTTCGCCGCCTGGGTGCCGGTCGCGCCGATCGCGCCGGCCGCCTGCGGGTGGTCGTAGGCCAGCGCGCCCTTGCCGGCCTGCGTCTCGGCGACCGGGATCCCGGTCGCCTCGGCCAGCGTCCGCAGGACGTCCTCGGCGCCGGAGTAGATCACGCCGCCGCCCGCGACGATCAGCGGCCGGACGGCCTGCCGCAGCACGGCGGCGGCCCGGGCGATGGCGGCCGGGTCGGGCCCGGAGCGGGGCACGTGCCAGGTGCGCGGCGCGAACAGCTCGTCCGGCCAGTCGAAGGCCTGCGCCTGGACGTCCTGCGGCAGGCAGATCGTCACGGCCCCGGTGTCGGCCGGGTCGGTCAGCACGCGCATCGCGCCGAGCAGGGCATCGGGCAGCTGCTCGGGCCGGCCGACCCGGTCGAAGAACCGGGACACCGGCCGGAACGCGTCGTTCGCCGACACGTCGCGCTGGCTGGGATGCTCGAGCTGCTGGAGCACCGGCTCGGCCGTCCGGGTGGCGAAGACATCGGACGGCAGCAGCAGCACGGGCAGCCGGTTGACGGTGGCGAGCGCGGCGCCGGTCACCATGTTGGTCGCGCCGGGGCCGACCGACGTGGTGCAGGCCAGCGTCGACAGCCGGTTGCGCATCCGCGCGAAGCCCGCGGCGGCGTGCACCATGGCCTGCTCGTTGCGAGCCTGGTAGTACGGCAGCGAGCCAGGACGGGCCAGCTCGGCCGCGAGCAGCGCCTCGCCCAGGCCCGCCACGTTGCCGTGGCCGAAGATGCCGAAGCAGCCCTCGATCAGCCGCTGGCTGACCCCGTCCCGCTCGCTGTACTGAGCGGCCAGGAACGCCACGATCGCCTGGCCCACGGTGCGCCTCATCGCCCGGTCACCTGGCCCCGGCTCTGGCTCTGGCCGTCGCCGCCGCCCGGGCCGTAGAACGGGAGGCGGGGATCGACGGCCTGGCCGTCCCAGGTCTGCCTGACCCAGGCGTGCGCCGGGTCGTCGCAGATCAGCCAGCGTCGCTCGCCCGGCCCGGCCATCACGTTGAGGTAGTACATGTCGTAGCCGGGCGCGGCCATCGAGGGTCCGTGCCAGCCGTGCGGTATCAGCACCAGGTCGCCGCTGCGCACCTCGGCGAGAACGTCGACCGGCCTGCTGGCGGTTCCGTAGACCCGCTGGTAGCCCACGCCGGCCCGCCCGGTGTCACCAGCCCCGCGAGCCCCGTTCGCGATCTCGAAGTAGTAAATCTCTTCCAGCACCGACTCCCCCGGCCGTTCCTCGTCGTGCTTGTGCGGCGGGTAGGACGACCAGTTGCCGGCCGGGGTGATCACCTCGCAGGCCAGCAGCCGGCTGGCCTCGAAAGCGTCCTGCGTGCAGAAGTTGTTGACCTGGCGCGAGCAGGATCCCGCCCCGCGCAGCTCGACGGGCACGTCAGCCGCTGACGCGTAGCGCAGCGGCAGGTCCCGGTCGGCGAGCGCGCCCGGGAGCGCGAACCGGCCGCCGCGCTCGCTGACGATCACGGCCGCGGTGCCTCGCGGCAGGTACGCGAAGTCGGTCACGCCGTCGAACACGCTCGGCCGCCCGGCCAGCTCGACCCGGACGCCCCCGCAGGTGACCGCGCACGATCCGGCCAGCGGCAGGACCAGCATCTCCTGCGGCCCGGTCGCCAGCCGCTGCGAGTCTCCCGGACCGAGCGTGAGCACCCGCAGCGACGACCAGGTCCAGCCGGCCCTGGCCTGGTCAAGGTCGACCGACCAGGGTCCGGCCGAAAGCGAGCCGCTGGGGCGGTGCAGGTTACTGGTAGCCATCGCGTCATCCATGGTCCACCTCAGCCAGCAGCGCTTCAACCTCGGCCGTCGTCGGCATGGCCGTCGAGCACTCGAGCCGGGACGCGACGATCGCGCCCGCCGCGTTCGCGAACCGGAGCACGCGCTCGAGCGGCCAGCCGGCCAGCAGCCCGTGACACAGCGCGCCGCCGAAGCCGTCGCCGGCGCCGATCCCGTTCACGACCTGCACCGGAGTCGGCGGGACCGTGACGACCTCGCCGGCGGCGGTCATCCCGAGCACCCCGGCCGGGCCCTGCTTGATCACCGCCAGCTCGATCCCGCTGGCCAGCAGCGCGCGGGCGGCCCGGTCCGGATCGCTCTCGCCGACCGCGGTCGCCGCCTCGTCCAGGTTGCCGACCGCGACGTTCACCTGCGGCAGCGCCGCGGTGACCTGCTCGCGCGCCGCCTCCCGCGACGCCCAGAACATCGGCCGGTAGTCCAGGTCGAGAACGGTCAGCGGGCGCCGGTCACGCGCCTGCCAGGCCGCGAAGTGCGCGTCCCGGCTCGGCTGCTGGGACAGCCCGGTGACGGTGGCCCAGAACACCCGGGCGTTCCGGCACGCGGCCAGGTCAAGCTCGCCGGCGGCGATCTCCAGGTCCGGCGCCTTGGGGAACCGGTAGAACCAGAGCGGGAAGTGATCGGGCGGGAAGATCTCGCAGAAGGTCACCGGCGTCGGCAGGCCCTCGACCGCGGTGACGAACACGTCGTCGACGCCGAGGTCGCGCAGGGCCGCGTGCACGAAGCGGCCGAACGGGTCGGCGCCGGTGCGGGTGATGACCGCCGACCGCCGGCCGTGCCTGGCCGCCGCCACCGCGACGTTGGTGGCGCTGCCGCCGAGGAACTTGCCGAAGGTCTCCACCTTCTCCAGCGGGACGCCGACCTGAAGCGGGTACACGTCGACGCCGACCCGGCCGATCGTGAGCACGTCATACGGTCTTGCATCCGCCACCTGCGCCGCCTACCAGCCGCGGGCACGCAGGTACTGGCGGTTCTCCCGCTGGTCGGTGCTGGCCTGCCGGTAGGCCTGGACGCTGCGCGGCAGGACGTCCTGCTCGACCACGATCCAGCCGTCGTAACCGCCCGCCCGCAGCGACCCGAGTACCTCGTCGACGCGCCCCTGGCCGGCCCCGAGCGGGCAGAACGCGTCGCCCTCCCACAGCTGCATGGCATCGGTGAACGGCTGCCCGGACGGTGCCGGCCTGGCGTCTTTCAGGTGCACGTGGCTGACCCGGTCCCGCCAGCCGTCCAGGATCGCGAGCGGGTCGCCGCCGGCCGCCACCAGGTGCCCCGTGTCCAGGCAGAGCGACGCCGGCGTCGACTCAAGCACCCGGATCACGCTGTCCTGGCCGGAGATCTGGGTGCCGACCTCGTTGTGCAGGCACGCCTCGTACCCGCGGGCGCGGCACTGGCTGACGACCTCGCCCACGACCCGCTCGATCCGCCGCCACCGCTCGGCCTGCGCGGCGGCCCCGGCGTCGGCCGGCGTGCCGATCAGCGCGACGGTCGGCCGGGGAAGGAACTGACGGCCGGTGCCGGCGGCCACCGCGTCGAACTGGCCGCAGACCGCCGTGAGCTCGGCCAGCCCGGCCGCCGGGGCCTCGTCGGCCGACACGTCGATCTCCACGTAGCCCCCGGTGAGCAAGAGCCCGCGCGAGTCCAGGGCCTGCTTCAGATCCGCGCCCAGCCCGAGGTAGCCGAGCGGGCCGAGGTCGATCCCCTCGTAGCCGGCCGCCTGCACGGCGTCCAGAACCTCGGCCGCGGTCGGGACGCCGTCGTGCTTGCCGACGGTGACCTCGAACGCTCCGTAGCTGACGGGCGCGTTGCCGATCTTGACCATTCCGTTCCTTTCAGGATCCAGGCTCGCCGGGCGCGAGACTGTCAGGACCGAGCCGGGGCCGGGCCAGGATCGGGGTGGGCCAGGCCTGCGGTCCGCAGCGCCGCGACGGCGTCGTCGATCGTGGCCCCGGTGGAATCGCCGGCCGCCACCGAGCGGGCGAAGTCCTCGGCCTGGAGCCGCAGGGCATGGTGGAACACGGCCTCGCCGCCGACCGGGTCGAGGAACGGCAGGGATGAGGTGCCCTTGGTGCCGAACACCTCGACCCGGCAGCTGTCGCCGGCCGGGTGCCACCGCCCGAGGCTGACCAGGGCGGTGCTGCCGCCGTCCAGTTCGGCGACGAGCTGCGCGCAGTCGGGGTCGTCAGCCGCCGTGCCGCTGGCCGGGCCGCCGCGCGCCGCCGGTCCGGCTGCCGAGCTCGCCACCTTGACCGCCGTGAACTCCTGGCCGGTGAGCCAGCGCACCTGGTCGAACTCGTGCACGCCCATGTCGACGAAGATCCCCCCGCTGCTGCCGCGGAACTCGGCTGGCGGCGGAGCCGCGTCCCACTGATAGCAGTTCACGGCCAGGATGTCGCCGAGGTCGCCGCCGAGCATCCGCTGTCTGAGGTTGGCCAGCGCGGGCACGAACCGGCGCCAGTAGGCGACCTGGAGGACCAGCCCGGCCGTTTCGGCGATCCGCGCGCACGCGGCGGCCTCCTCCACGCTGAGGCCGCACGGCTTCTCGCACAGGACGGGCAGCCCGGCCGCCATCACCTGCCCGAGCACGTCGACGTGCCGGTCGGTCGGCACCGCGATCAGTACCCCGTCCAGGTCACCGGCCTCGAGCAGCTCGGCCGGGCCGGCGAAGACGGCCGCGCCGGTGCTCTCGATCGCCGCCCGCGCCGCGGGATCGGGCTCGGCGACCGCGGTCACGGCGACCAGGCTCGACGCGCCGACGGAGGTCAGGTGGGTACGCCCCATCCGGCCGGCCCCGATCAGCCCGAGCCGGAACGGGCCGCCGTCGCGTCCCACCGCATGCTGGCCGGTCATTTCTCGTGCGCCCCTCTTTCGTCCTCGGTCCCTCGTTCGCCAGCCCCTCGTTCGCCAGCCCCTCGTTCGCTAGCACTGAGCGCGCCGTCGGCCATCCGGCCGTCCGCGATCCAGCGCTCCTCCAGCTCGGTGACGAGGGCGGCGAGCACCTCCGCGTGCCGCTGGATCCAGCCGATCCGGACCGGGATGACCCGGTCGGCCAGTTCGGCCTCCGACGCGTGCTGGTCGACCAGGGCGCCGCCTTGCTCGTCCGGGTACGCCATCGCGTCGAGCATCCGGATAATCCGGCGCCGCAGGTACTCCTCGGTGCCGACCACCCGCACGGTCCGGCTGCCGAAGTACCCATGCCCGGCGGCGTCGCTGGCCGCGGCGGTGACGGTCAGCCACTGATCGCCGTCGCCGGACGTGGTGCGGATCTGCGCCGGCGAGGCGCCTGCCTGCAGCGCGCCGCCCGTCACGCTCCACCGCGGCTCGGACAGGCCATGGGCCGCCGACTGGCCGCCGTCGACATACCAGGCCACGTCCTGGCCGGCCCCGACCATCTCGCCCTCGCCGATGTAGCTGCCCTCGGCGCAGACCGGGCCGTGGATGATCAGCGCGCGCTGGGCGAGCCGGCCGACGACGTTCTCGGTGATCCGGCTGACCGGTCCGTCGGCCGCGAGCGCGAGCGGCCAGTCCGTGGTCCCGACCGAGAAGACCATGCCGCCCGACGGAGCCGTCCTGATCATGATCGCCGCGTTGGCCTCGTCGTAGCCCGCGACCCAGCCCGCCGACAGCTTGGCCAGCGCGAGCAGCACGCGGCCACCGCTGCCGCCCTTGCGGTGCTCGCTCAGCCGCGGCGGGTCGGCTGCCCGGGCCAGCCGCACGCCGTCGGTCTCGTAGCCGATGACCGGGGTATCAGACCCGCCGGTGATGCCCTCGGGCGGCACGCCGGCCCCGTCGAAGATCCAGTGGTCCGGCACGACCGGCCGGTACGCCTCGATGTTCCGGCGGCCGTCCCACCAGCCGCCGCCGAAGGCGCCGCTCGACATCGTCAGCCAGTCCTGCGGGTCGTTCACGTGCCACAGGGCGCCGATCAGGCCGCCATCGCTCTCCGGCGACCCGCCGCCCATCTTGGCGCAGAACAGGCGGTCGCCGGACGCGGCGAACTCCACCTCGAAGCAGGCGACGTCCCCGGCGAAGAAGCAGACGTTGCCGCCCCGGTCGACGAACTCGAGCAGCCGCCTGCGCATCTGCGCGCTCCAGTACTCGTCGTGCCCGGCGCTGAGCAGCAGCGCGTCCCGACCGAGCAGCGTCTCGTCGTACTGCAGGTCGAAGTCGGTGCAGTAGCTGACCTGATAGCCGCGGCGCTCCAGCCAGGTCACGAACGGCGCGTCCCAGTGCGCGAACACCTGGCGGCGCGAGTCGCGGGCGTAGACATCGGGAGCGTCGCCTTCCATCACCCGCCCGCCCACGCCGCCGTTGCCGGGGCGCTGCAGGCTCGCGACATAGCCCTGCGCCGACCAGTCGCGGGTCCAGAACGCCCCGGCGTAGGTGCTGGCCCCGCCGAGCTGGTTGTAGGCGGCGTAGGTCGCGGTCGGGAGCTTGAACAAGATCGCGCGCTGGCCCGAGGCCGGCTCCCGGCGCAGGATGAACAGGCACGCGTCGGGCCGGGTGGCGAGCTCAGGGCCGGCCGCGACCGGCGCGATGACGCCGTCCGCGCCGGCCGGCGCGGGCACCGCGAGGTAGATGCCGTCGGCCAGTGCGCCAGCCAGGCTGACCGAGTACCGCGGCCAGCCCCAGGCCTCGTCGGGCCGGCCGAGCGGCAGCTGCTGGCCGTCGTAGACCAGGTCCTGGCCCGGCACCTCGTCCACCGACGAGCCGAAGCGGAACAGCCGGACGCCGAACCGCCGGTGCTCGGTGGACACGTGCAGCATCAGGTCGTCGCCGGCTCGCACGGTCAGCGGCCAGGCATAGCAGCGGGTCACGCGGCAGCCCTTTCTGTCGTCGGCATGGCAGGCATCGTCAGCTGCCATGACCAGGAAGCCGGGCCGTGCCCTGGCTCACCGGCCACGGCCCGGTTTCCGGGTAATGGCAGGCGACCTCGTGGACGTCCCCGGCCCGGCCAGGGCCACCACCCCCGCCGTCCCGTCCGATCGTCACCAGCGGCGGGGTCTCCTGCGCGCACCGGTCGTCGGCCTTCCAGCAGCGGGTACGGAACCGGCAGCCCGAGGGCGGGCTGGCCGGGCTCGGCACCTCGCCGCTGAGCAGGATCCGCTGCCTGCCGCGCTCCCTGGCCGGGTCGGGCACCGGCACCGCCGACAGCAGCGCGTTCGTGTACGGGTGCGCGGGGCTGGCGTAGATCTGTTCCGCCGGCCCCCGCTCCACGATGACGCCCAGGTACATGACCGCGACGTCGTCGGCGACCTGCCGCACGACGGCGAGGTCGTGGGCGATGAACAGGTACGCCATGTTCTGCTTGCGCTGCAGGTCGCGCAGCAGGTTGAGGACGCTGGCCTGGATGCTGACGTCGAGCGCGGAGACCGGCTCGTCGAGCACGATCGTCTGCGGCTCGAGGGCCAGCGCCCGTGCGATGCCGATCCGCTGCCGCTGGCCGCCGGAGAACTCGCCGGGAAACCGCATGCCGCTCGCCGGGTCGAGGCCCACGCTGGCCAGCAGCCCGCGTACCCGCTCGGCCCGGTCACCGATCTTGTGCACGATCAGCGGCTCGCCGACGATCTCGCCGACGGACAGCCGGGGGTTGAGCGAGGAGTAAGGGTCCTGGAAGACCATCTGGATCTGCCGCCTGACGGCGCGCATCTCGTCGTCGGCCAGCCCGGTCAGCTCACGCCCGTTCAGCGTGATGCTGCCCGATGTCGGTTCCTCGAGCCGGAGCAGCAGCCTGCCCAGCGTCGACTTGCCGCATCCTGACTCGCCGACCAGCGCGAGGCAGCGCCCGGCCCGCAGCTCGAGGTCGACCCCGGCCACCGCCTGGACGGTCGACACCGAGCGGAACCTGGTGCCGCGGACACGGAAGTGCTTGTGCAGGTCGGTGACCCGGACGACGACGTCCGGCTCAGCGTCGCCGGCCAGGCCGCGGAAGCCAGGCCGGCGGAAGCCAGGTCAGGCGCTTGTCCCGTCGCGGCCGGCCACGCCGGGGCCGATCCGGCGAAATGACAGGCGGCCTGGTGCGACGGCCCGACGGTCGCCAGCGCGGGCTGCTGCGAGCACGCCTGGGCCGCGATCGGGCAGCGCGGGGCGAACGCGCAGCCCGGCCCGTAGCCGATCCCGGACGGCGGAGTACCAGGGATGGACGCGAGCCGCTCGCTGCGCCGGTCGAGCGAGGGCAGCGACGCCAGCAGCCCGGTGGTGTACGGCATCTGCGGCCGGCTGAAGACATCATCGGTGCTGCCGACCTCGACGGCCTGGCCGGCGTACATGACCAGCACCCGGTCCGCCACCCCGGCCACGACGCCCAGGTCATGGCTGATCAGGATCATCGCCGCGCCGGTCTGCGCCCGGATCGAGCGGAGCAGGTCCAGGATCTGCGCCTGCACGGTCACGTCGAGCGCGGTAGTGGGCTCGTCGGCGATGAGCAGCTCGGGCTCGTTCGCGATGGCCATCGCGATCACGACCCGCTGCCGCATGCCGCCGGAAAGCTCGTGCGGGTAGCGGCGGGCCATCAGCTCCGGCTCGGGCAGGCCGACGGCGTCGAGCAGCTCGACCGCCCTGGCCGAGGCCACCGCCCGGTCGGTCTTCCGGTGCAGCCGCACGCACTCGGCGACCTGCCAGCCGATGGTGTACATGGGGTTGAGCGCGGTCATCGGATCCTGGAAGACCATCGCGACGCGGTCGCCGCGCACGCGCTGCCACTGGGCCTGGCTGCTGGCCAGCAGCTCCTGGCCGTCGAGCCGGACCGATCCCGATACCCGGGCCGCTCCGGGCAGCAGGCCGAGGAAGGACAGCGCGAGCATGGTCTTGCCGGAGCCCGACTCCCCGACGATCCCGATCGTCTCGCCCTTGTCGATGGACAGGCTGATCCCGCGGACGGCCTCGATCGCCCCGCCCTCGGTCCGCAGCGTGACCTTCAGGTCGCTGACGTCGAGCAGCGGCCCTGGCCGGGAGGACGGCGCAGCCGTCGCCGGCGCGCCGCCCTCCCCGGCCGGCGGGCGCTCCGCAGCGGACCCGCGCTGCCGTGACCACGGCAGCCGCCGGTCGGCCGTCTTGCTGCGAAGCGCCGCCACCAGACCTCCTTCTACTTGATGTACAGCGTGTTGTAGTTGATGGCGTCCATCGCCTCGCTGTAGACGTAGCCGCCCACCCGCGAGGAGACGAAGTCGTACCACTTCGGGTTGAACAGCGGAGCGTACGGCGCCTGCTCGGCCATGATCTGCTTGTCCAGCGCGGCGTAGGCGTCCGCCCTGGCCTTGCCCTGCAGGGCCAGCACGTCGGTGAAGGGCCCGACGAAGGACTTGTCACCCCACCGGGCCATGTTGGCCGGGTCGTCCGGGTTCGACGGGTCGAGACCGGTGTTGATGATCGCCTCGCCGTCAGGGAAGTCCAGCGACCACGGCTCGATCCCCATCGGGACATGTGCCTTGGGGTTGGTGATGAAGGAACTGTTGACGCTGTTCGGCGAGCCGACGATCTGGACGTTGATCCCGATCACCTTGAGGTTCGCCTGGATCACCTGCGCCATGTTGATGAACCCAGGCGTGTCGTTCTGGGTCCGCAGCACCAGGGTGACCGGGGTCTTCACGCCGGACGCGGCCATCAGCTTCTTCGCCTCGGTCAGGTTCGGAGTGTTCGGGTAGATGGAGTACGGCTTATAGTCGGCCTGGCCGGCCGGGATGATCTGGTCGCTCGGGGCGCCGGCCAGCGGGCCGCCCCACTGGGCCAGGATCTGGGTGCGGTTGATGGCGAAGTTGATCGCCTTGCGCACGTCCACGTTGTTCAGCGGCGGCACTTGGTTGTTCAGGAAGATGTACGTCAGCGAGGGCCGCGGCGACGAGTGCACCTGAGCTGCCAGCGCCTTGTTCTGAGAGATCTTGATGATGTCGGCGGTGCCGAGGTTCGAGGTCTGGAAGTCAAGCTGGCCGGCCTGGATCTGCAGGACCGCCTGAGTCGACTCCGAGCCGATGGTGAAGTCGATCTTGGCGACGTGACCCCGGACGCCGAGCGCCTGGTCGTAGTTCTTGTTGAAGGCCAGGACCAGCTTCCTGGACGGCTCGTAGGACGCGATCTTGAACGGGCCGCTGGCGTACTTCATCTCCAGCGAGCCGTCCTCGATCGGCTTCATGGGCGTGCCGGCCTGCACCGGGCAGGACGTCGGCAGCGCGGCCTTGTACAAGAACGCGCCATCGGGCGCGCTGAGGTGGAAGCTGACCGTGTTGGCCGTCGTGGTGATCCCCGAGATGTCCTTCGCCTTCCCGGCCATGTAGGCCGAGGCGCCGATGACGTCGGTGAAGTACCCGCCCGTGCCCGTCCCCACCTTCGGGTTCATCAGCCGCAGGAAGGAGTACTTGACGTCGGCCGGGGTGATCGGCTGGCCGTCGGAGAACCGCGCCCCTGACCGCATGGTGAAGGTGTACTCCAGGCCGTTGTTGCTGACCACGGGCAGGCTCGCCGTGCCGGGGACGACTACCGTGCCCGCCACGCCAGGCTTGTCGGCGTACCGGACCAGCGTGGTGCACAGCGCGTTCGACAGGCCCCAGGTGACGGCGAACCACCACCGGTTGGGGTCCATGCTGTCGATCGCGCCGGACGACATCGCGCCGAGCAGGGTGCCCTTGGCGACCCCCGGCTTGGGCGCCGCGCCCGACCCGCCCGACCCGCCGGATCCGCTGCCGCCGCCGCCGCTCGAACCGCAGGCCGCGAGCACCAGCGTGGCCGCGGCGGCGAGTGCCGCGCCCCCGCGCCGCAGCGAGTTTCTTCTGTTAGCCATTTAGTGTCTCCGATCCCCTCTGGTCTTCCTATTTATTCACCTTCTTTTCAGCCCGCGATCGGGCTGAATAATGAGCCATTAGATTCAGCTACACTCCCGTGACGCGTCGGAGCCGCGGATCAAGGACAGCGTGCAGGAGATCCACGACCGTGTTGGCCAGCACCGCGATCAGCGCGGCGACGATGATCACGCCGGTGATCACCGGATAATCGAGGTTCTCGATAGCGCTCAGGCCCGTATAGCCGAGGCCGGGAATTCCGAATACCGTCTCGACGAAGAAAACGCCGGTCAGGGCGGTCGCGATATCCGCGCCGAGCAGCACGGTAATCGTCGGCGCGACATTGCGGCCGACATGGTTGACCAGCACGCGGGACGTCGAGGCGCCCTTTGCCCTGGCCGTCCTGGCGTAGTCCTCGCCGAGCTGCTCGGCGGTGAGCGTGCGGATGAAGCGGATGTAGACGGCGGCGAACCCGATGGCCAGCGTCAGCCAGGGCAGCAGCAGGTGGTACGCCCACTCGGCCGGGTTCTGGGTAAATTCGACGTAGCCCTGGATCGGGAAGATCGTGGTGCCGACCGGGAGGACGGGCAGCCCGAACAGCTCCCCCTGGGTGGGCTGGTAGCCCAGGAAGTACGAGATCATCGGCGCGAGCCAGAACACCGGGATCGACATGCCGACGATCGCGACCGCGCGGCCCGCGATGTCGCCGGCCGATCGCGGCCGGAGCCCGCCGTACGCGCCCACCGGCGCCGCGATGACCATCCAGAGCACGGCGGCCCCGAGGACTAGCGACGTGGTCGCCCAGATCGCCGGCCACAAGATCGCCGAGACCGGGCGCATCTGCACGTAGGAGAAGCCGAAGTTGCCGCGGGCCAGGTGGCCGAGGAAGATCAGGTACTGCTGCCAGTACGGCTTGCTCAGTCCGAGCAGCCGGGCGACCTGTTCGATCTGCGCGCGCGTGGCGTTCTTGCCGGCGATCCGCTGGGCCGGCGACGCCCCGGTGAACCGCGCGATCACGTAGAACAGCAGCCACGCGAACAGGGTCACGACCAGGACCTGGACCAGGGCCCCGAGCAGCCGCTTGGCGACGACCTTCCTCATCGCCCCGCCGCCTTCATCGCACTGCCTTCGGGTCGAGCGCGTCCCTGATCCCGTCGCCGAGCAGGTTGAACGCGAGCATGGTCAGGACCAGGGCCAGGCCGGGGGCCAGCGCCAGGGTCAGGTCGGTCTGGTACATGCCGGACGTCACCGCGTCCGAGAGCATCTGCCCCCAGCTCGCCGTCGGCGGCGGGACGCCGACGCCCAGGTACGAGAGCCCGGCCTCGAAGATGATGTTGTTGGCGATGATCGACGTGCCGTAGACCAGGAGCGGGCCCCAGACCTGCGGCAGCAGGTGGACGAGCAGGATGCGTCGCGGCCGCGCGCCGACCGAGCGCGCCGCGGCGACGAACGTCATCCGCTTGGTCGCGATGGTGGCGCCGCGGACGATCCTGGCCGGGTAGTACCAGGTGAAGAGCGCGATGATGATCACGACGTTGAGCAGGCCGGGACCGACCACGACGGCCAGCCCGACCGCCAGCAGCAAGTTGGGGAACGCCATCGCGGTCTCGGTGAGCCGGTTCACGACGGCATCGATCCAGCCGCCCATGTATCCGGCCAGCAGCCCGAGCGAGACCCCGATCACGAGCGCCAGCGCGGTCGCCGACGTGGCCACCAGCAGCGAGATCCGCGCCCCGTAGAGCACGCGGACCAGCAGGTCACGGCCGAGCGCGTCGGCGCCGAGCACGAACAGGCTGCCATGCGGGTTGTGCGTGGTGCCGTCGGGCAGGTACGTGCGCTGCATGATGCCGATCGGCTCGCTGTTAGCGGCCAGGGCGCTCGCGAACTGCTGATCGGGCGCGTGCCCGGTGAGGTGCGCCGCGAGCGGGCCGCCGATGACGGCGGCGAGCACCAGGAGCACGAGCAGGCTGAACGCGAAGATCGCGACCGGATCGCGCCGCAGCCTGCGCAGCGCCGTCGCGCGCAGCCCGGCCGGGCGCGCGGTGCCGGTCGGTTCCAGCTCGATCCCCTGCATGTCGACGGTCATTGCGCCTCCTCCCGGATGACCGGCGTGGCCGGCGCCGTCGACTCACGGATGATGAGCTGTCCGTCCAGCACCCGCACCTCCGCGGCGCCATCCAGGCCAGCTGTGCCGACTACGCCGCGCCTGGTCAGCAGGGCGTCGACGGCGAGCGCGCCGAGCTCGTGCTTGGGCTGGGCCACCGTCGTCAGGCCAGGGTTCGTGTACGACGCGAACTGGATGTCGTCGATGCCGACCACCGACAGGTCCTCGGGCACCCGCCAGCCGGCCTGATGCGCGGCCCGGAGCGCGGCCACGGCGGCCAGATCGTCGTAGGCCACCATCGCCACCGGCCGCCTGGCCTGGCGCAGGAAGGCGGCGACCGCGGACTCCCTGCTGCCCAGGTCGGGGAGCGCCGCGGTGAGCACGGGCTGCGGCCACAGGCCCAGGGCCGTCAGGGCCCGCCGGTACCCCAGCAGCCGGAGCAGGCCGGAACGCACATTGGGCCCGCGGAGGTGGACGAACGCCCGGTGCCCGAGCCCGGCCAGGTGAGTCGTGGCCAGCTCCCCCGCCGCCACGTCGTCGAACCGGATGTGGCACATCGGCTCGCCGCGGCCGGGCGAGCCGATCCGGCTGATCTGACCGCTGATGGTGCCGCTCGTCACCTCGCCGAAGAACCTGGCCGGAACCTCGGCGTCCGCGTTGATGACGGCGACGTGCATGCCCTCGGCCACGGCCCGCCGCAGCAGCTCGGGCCTGCCCGTCGGTGAGACGGCGATGAGCTCGGTCACCTGCTCGGAAAGGAAGACGTCAAGGGCCTCGGACTCCAGGTCCGCCCGTCCCTCGGCGGCGAAGAACAACGGCTGGTAGCCCAGGTCACGGGCCCGGCCCTGAATGCCGAGCACGACCTCGCCGACATAGCCGTCACCGACGCTCTGCACCACCACGCCGATCAGCGACGTCGACTTCGTCCGGAGCCTGCGGGCGGCCGCCGACGGCCGGTACTGCACCCGCTGAGCCATCTCGAGCACGGCCCGCCTGGTCGCCAGGCTGATCGCCGGATCGTCCTTCAGCGCACGGCTGACCGTTGCGGTGGAAACCCCGAGCGCGGCCGCGACGTCCTTCATGGTCACCCTGCCGCTCACCGACGCACAGTCCTGGCGCGGGGCAGGTCGGGCATGCGGGGGCACCTTTCGCGCAGCGCGTCAGAACGACCGGCAGGTCACCTGCTATCGGACTCCCGCGCTAGTTAATCGATTGCGAGGTTAAACGATTGCATTTGACCGGACAAACTGTCAATACGGTATTTGCGCCGCGTATGTAAGGTCGCCACCCCGCGTTCAACCCCGCCTCCCCGCACCGCCACCCCTCGCCGTTCACCCCGGGCAGGGCGGGATCAGGCGGGCGGGGCTGGGGGCGCCGGGCGGGCCTGGTTCAGCTGGTCGAGCAGGGTCGCGCAAGCGTGCACGGTCCGCAGGTGCGGGACGTCGATGCCCAGCCGTCCGGCCAGCTCGACGACGGCGCCGGTCATGCAGCCGAGCTCCAGCCGCTTGCCCGCCTCCAGATCCTGGAGCATCGACGTCCGGTGGTCACCGACGGCGATCCCGGCCTCGAGGCGCCGGTCGAGCGACACGGGGAACCTGATCCCCAGCCGGCCGGCGACCTGCGCGCACTCGCCGAACACCGCCCGCAGCAGGTCCGTCATCTCCGGCGCGGTGCCGAGCTCGCCCAGCGTCGCCCTGGTCAGCGCGGTCACCGGGTTGAACGCCACGTTGCCGATCAGCTTCAGCCAGATCTGGTCGCGCAGCCGGGCCTCCACCGGCGCCTTGAGCCCCCCGGCCCGGAACGCGCCGGAGATCAGCTTGCACCGCTCGCTGTCCGATCCGTCTGGCTCGCCGATCGTGAACCGGGTTCCCTCGATGTGGCGGATCACCCCCGGCTCGATGATCTCGGTCGAGCAGTAGACCACGCAGCCGACGTTGTGCTCGGGCCGGATCGACCGGGCGATGACGCCGCCCGGGTCGACGCTGTGCAGTCCTGTTATGGCCAGGCCGTCCTCGTCCGCGGGGTCGCCGGCCGACTGGAAATACCACCACGGGACGCCGTTCTGGGCCCAGACCGCGGCCGCTCCCGGCGCCAGCAGCTCGCCCAGCCGGGGCGCGATCTCCGGCAGGCTGTACGCCTTCAGCGCCACGAGCACGACATCGGCGCCGGCTACGGCGGCGATGTCGTCGGTCACCGGCGGATGCGCCGCGAAGTCCCCGCGCGCGGACAGCACGCGCACGCCGCGCTCGGCCATCGCGGCCCCGTGCGCGCCCCGCGCGATCAGCGTGACGTCCGCGCCGCCGCGGGCCAGCGCCGCACCCACGTAGGCGCCGATCGCCCCGGCGCCGAGCACCACGAACCTCACGGCTGCTCCGGCTGGCCCGGCTGGCCGACCACCCCATCGGCGCCAGGACCTCCGGTGACGAACTCCGCCACCCGGCGGCGCTGGATCTTTCCGGTCGCCGTGCGCGGTATCTCGTCCAGGACGTGGATCGAGACCGGGACCTTGAACGCCGCGAGACTCTCCCGGCAGTGCTCGGTCAGGCCCTTCGGGGTCACGTCCCCGGCCGCGTCCGCCGTCAGCGTGACCGCGGCCGAGACGAGCTCGCCGTACTTCTCGTCGGCGACCCCGAAGCAGACGGCGTCGCGCACCCCCGGGTGCGACAGGAGCGCCTGCTCGACCTCGGCGGGTGAGATGTTCTCCCCGCCGCGCAGGATCATCTCCTTGAGCCGTCCCTCCAGGTAGAGGTAGCCGTCGCGGATCACGCCGCGGTCCCCGGTGCGGAACCAGCCGCCGAAGAACGCCTCGGCCGTGGCCGCCGGGTTGTTCGCGTACCCGGCCATCACGCCCGGTCCCCTGATCACCACCTCGCCCGGGCTGCCATCGGCCAGCAGGCGGCCCGCCTGGTCGGCGACCGCGATCTCGGTCCCGGTGGCGATGCCGACCGAGCCGGGAATCCGGGCCCCGGGCGGCAGCGGGTTCGACGCCATCTGGTGGCTGGCCTCGGTCATCCCGTAGGCCTCGAGCATCGGCACCCCGTACGCCTGCTCGGCCCGCTCGAGCAGCGCGGGCGACAGCGCCGAGCTGCACGACCGGGCGAAGCGCAGGCTGGCGGGCGGGCCGCCGGGGTCGGCCCGGTCCAGGATCATCTGGTGCAGCGTCGGCCCCGCCGACAGCCAGGTCGCGCCGTGCTCGCGCGCCTGGGTCCAGAACCCGCGCGGGGTGAAGCGGCGCGGCACGATCACCGAGCCGCCGCCCGCCAGCGCCGCGAACGTCGAGGCGACCAGCCCGTGCACGTGGAACAGCGGCATCACGCAGAACGAGACGTCGGACGGCCCGAGTCCGTAATGCGCGGCGATCGTCCTGGTCGACGCCATCAGGTTGCGCTGACGCAGCGGCACCTGCTTCGGCCGCGACGTGGTTCCGCTCGTATGCAGGACGACTCCCACATCGTCAGGCTGGCCCGGCTCGAAGCCACGGCCGGGTTCAAGGGCCTTTTCTTGAACGAAAAGCTCGGGCGGCCCGTCCGCGCCGGCCTGCGCCGCCAGGACCGGAACCGAGCACGCCTGCGCCGCGCCGGTCGCCGCCTCCGGACGGCTGGCCGGCACCAGCAGGAACCTGGGCTCGATGTCAGTGAGGTAGAAGACGTACTCGCTGCGGGTATAGGCCGGGTTCAGCGGCGCCGCCGCCGCGCCGAGCGCGGTGATCGCGAGCAGGATCTGGATCACGTCAGGGCCGTTCGGCAGCGTGAACGCGACCCGGTCGCCGCGCCGGACACCCGCCGCCGCGAGGCTCCCGGCCAGGAACCCGACTCGGTCGGCGAGCTGGCCGTAGGTGAGGACCTGGCCGTCGTCCGGCACGACGAGGGCCGGCCTGCCCGGGTCGGGATGATCCAGGATCGCGTTCAGCGTCTCCCCGACCCGGCCGGCCTCGTGCGCCATCAGTTGCCTCCCGGCTTTTCGTTCAATATCTCCCTGACAGTCTGCCGGGCGGACCTTCCCGCGCGCCAGCGAGCGGCGCGATCGCGGCGCCCCCGGTCACCCCTCGACGGCAGCGCGGGCCTGGTTCGTCTTGGCGGCGGCGTCGGCCAGGCCCGTGGCGGCGCCGTTGGCGTACAGCACGTCGCCGGCCGTCGTGTCATCCACCCAGGTGCAGCGGATGAGCGTGCCGCTCTGGGATGCCGCCGACCCGCAGGCCAGGTCCCCGCCCTTCGGCCCGGCCGGGAACGAGGCGGCGTTGGCGTAGCCGACGGCGGCCAGGTGATTCCTGATCACGCTGACCGACTTTGGCGAGCAGGTGCCGCAGATGCCGCCGCCGGAGATCGCGAACCACGGTCCGGTGTTCCGGCCGTACACGCCCGCCACCACGCCGGCCAGCTTCTTGCCGTAGCCTGCCTTTTCCTTCGCCCGCAGTGTGTTCGCGATGTGCGTGGCGGCCGCGGTGCTGGCCTTGGGCAGGCCAAGGAGCGTGCCGGGCAGGGCGACGCTGCCCTTCGGCTTGGCGGACAGGGCGTTGCCCGCGACGATGCCGGCGACGGCGACGACGACCACGATGGCCGCGACAATCAGCGCGCGCCTTCGCCCCTTCGGCTTGGCGGCCGGGGCGTATCCGGCAGGCGGGAACTGCGCGCCCGGCTGGGGATACGGCGTGCCTGGCTGCGGATATGCCGGGCCCGGCTGGGGAGGCTGGCCGTAGGGCTGGGCCGGCGGCCAGTTGTCGGTGGGGGGCTGCTGCGTTGTCATTTTCCTGCCCATCTGCTCGGTGCGGGTTTGATCGAGTGGCTCATCAGGTGACGGTGTGCGTCGCGCTCTGCTGCGAGGCTGACCCGGCCCCGTTCGAGGCCGTGACGGTGCGGCCACGATCGCCGATCCCCGCATAAGTGCCCGTACGCTCGCGCCGCTCCTCATGCCTGCCCGCCTCCGGCCGCTCGGATCTACCGCGATCACCGTAGGTACGGCGGGCCGGCCGGTTCATCGGTAGCAACGACCTAATTTGGCCGTGCGAGTCACCCATATTTCTGGGCGGGCGGTCCGCCTGGCGGGGGCGGCCTGAGACGGATCAGCAGGGATCAGGAGCGCTGGGCCGCGTGGCCGCGAGGCCGGGTCGCCGCCCACGCGGCCTCGGCCTCGCCGATCGGGGTCGATGGCGGGCCCTGCACGAACGGCCAGATCTCCTCGGCGATGGACCGCCAGTCGGCGGTGGCCGACAGCTCGCCGAGGACCGCGAACAGGCCGAGATTGATCCGCTGCAGCACGACGTACGAGCGCGGGATGGACACGTACTCGGCGACCGGGCTGCGCACGTCGAAGAACCGGCGCACGACCGCCGACGAGTAGTCGGGCCGGATGGTCAGCGGCCCGGGCTCGCGGATCGTGGCGTAGAAGACGGCCAGGTGCTCGACGACGTCCTCCGTGCTGATCGGCGCGGCGGGGCGCAGGAAGCCGGCGATCTCCATGCTGCGCCGGAACTCCTCGGGGTCGTTCCTGACGCACAGGTTGCGCGCCATCTGCATCAGCGGCTGCAGCTCTTCTTGAGTGAAGTGCTTGACCAGGCCGAAGTCCAGGAAGGTGACCCGGCCGCCGCCGTGGAACAGGTAGTTCCCCGGGTGCGGATCACCGTTGAAGGCGTGCACCTCGTACAGGCTCCTGAAGACGAACCGGTAGATCGTCTCGGCGGCCAGGTCGCGCTCGTCCTGTGACCACTGGCCTAGCTCGGCGAACCGGGCGCCGACGGCCAGCTCGCTGGTCACCACCCGCCTGGTCGACAGCGCACCGATGATCTTCGGGATGCTGATCGTCGGATGGCCGTCGTAGTAGCTGGCGACCAGGGTCTGGTTCGCGGCCTCGAGCCGGTAGTCGAGCTCCTCGAGCACGCGCTCCCTGAGCTCGGCCAGCAGCGCGTCGACGTCCTGGGCCGGCGCCGTGATCCGCAGCATCCGGCGCAGCAGCGCGACGTTGTCCAGGTCCGCGGCGATGGCCTCGGCAATGCCTGGGTACTGCACCTTGACCGCGACCGCCTGGCCGTCGTGGGTGATCGCGCGGTGCACCTGGCCGATCGACGCGGCGGCGATCGGGTCGGGATCCCACTGCGCGAACGCCCGCTCGGGCGCCATCCCGAGCTCGGCCTCGACGACGCCGGCGGCGAGCTCGGCGCTCATCGGCGGGACGCTGTCCTGAAGCCGGCTGAGCGTCCGCCGCACGCTCGGCGACAGGCCGTCATCGACGTAGCTGGCCATCTGGCCGATCTTCATCAGGACGCCCTTCATCGCCCCCAGGGTCTGGGCGACGTCCTGCGCCGTCTCCAGCGCCAGGTCCTGGCGCAGCTGCTGGCGCTGGTCTCCCGCGGCGGCGAACAGCCGGGGCGCGCTGGTCGCGTACCGGGCCCCGCCCCGGGCGGCGAGCTGCAGGGCGGCCGCGCCGCGCTGCAGCCGTACCGGCCCGACCCGCCGGCGCAGCGCCAGGACGGCGACGCCGGCCAGTCCGGCCAGGGCGACTCCCGCGGCGATCGAGGTGCGGCGCCTCATGCGCGCTGGGAGGCGCGGACCCGCGCCGCGATCCGCTGCCTGGCCTCGAGGACGCCGGGCTCGCCGAGGAAGACGGCGTCCAGGACGCCGAGGGCCTGGCGGATCTCGTTTCTGCGCTGATCAGTCATCGGCTTGGGCCGGTAGCCGTACAGCTCGCAGGCCCAGTCCGGCAGCGAGCCGATCGCCCCGGCCCTGATGTCCTGCCAGATCTCGGCCAGGTCCTCGCCTAGCCCGGGCGGGTCGAGCAGGTAGGCCATCGACTCGCTGGCGGCCGGCGTGCAGGCTAGCTCGGGTCGCACCGACTCGACGTACCCGGTCAGCCCGGACACGCTGGACGGAACCAGGTCGCGCGGCACGCCGACGAGTTCGGCCGCGACGACCATCTCGGCGACATAGCGGTCCGCGTCGGCGGGCTCAAGCGGCGTGCCGAACCAGTGCCGGGCCACGATGGTCGACTCCACCAGCGCGGCGTGCACCCAGAGCAGCAGAGCGGGATCGCCGGCCGCGTACGGACGGCCGGTGATCGCGTCGGTGCCCCGGACGTACTCGTGGATCCGGCGGACCCGGGCGGCGGCCCGCTCCGCGGCCGCCTTCTCGCCGAAGCTGACCGTAGCCAGGTAGGCGGACGTGGCCGCCAGCCGGCCGACCGGGTCCTCGCGCCAGTCGCTGTGCTGGTCGACGCCGGCCATCGCGAGCGGGTGCAGGGCCTGCATCAGCAGCGCGCGCAGGCCGGCCACCGGCGCGGACAGGTCTCCGGTGGCCCGCCAGGTCACGCTGGCCGGGCCGAAGAAGCCGTCGTCGGCGGGGCGCTCCGGCACGCCATCGGCGTAGGCGGCCGCCGACCGCTGGACCAGCCCGGTGGCGTCGGCGTAGGGATCCTCGGTCATCGGCGCATCACCAGAGTCGTCATACCAGCCAACGTACCTATTACCGCGCGGGCCGGACTAGGCAGCCCAGACCCGCCAGTACGGCTGCCAGCACGGACCGCCGGCTAATGGCTACGGAACGTGTTCAAATATGAGCCTCATCACACCGGCCGGGAACGCCGGTCGAGATCGCCGGTCACCGGCTAGCTTCGAAGAAGCGAAGAAGTTGACGGAATCAGCGGAATCAGCGAAATCCGCGATATCAGCAATGCCGTCTGGATCGGATGCATCAGAGAAGAAGAAGATCTATCACGAAGTTTTCTCGTGTTTAAGCTTCACTGAGACTTTCATTAGTGCATCCTGGTGATCAACAACCTACCGTGCGTGACGGCCGCCAGCCGGTATTTCGGTCGGCCTGACCTGCACGGCGTTCCCAGCCCCTGACCCAGGCTGTCTGAGGCCAGTACTGAGAGCGACCACCGAGCGCAGGCAGCGCCCGACCGGAGGGCAGCCGTTGTCCAGCAAATCCGCGAAGCACCGGAAGCAGAAACGGGCACCCGCCCAGTCCAGCGAGTCCGCCCGGCATCGCAAGCCATCGCCGGTCGCGTCCGCGCTGCAGAACCATCCGACCCGCACCGCGGCCGCGGTGACGGGCGCGGTGCTGATCGCCGCCGCCGCGCCGGCTGCGACCCACTGGTCGGGATCGGTCGGCGTCGGCCAGGCCGCCGTCATCGGCCATTCCGGCGACCGGACCAGCCTGGGCCTCAGCGCCAGCCCGCTGGCTACCAGCCGGGCGAGCCACCCGAGCAAGGCGCACGGGTCGCCGCGTCCGTCGGCCAGCAGCTCGGCCGCCCGCAGCCATCCGGCTCGCACGCCGAAGGCAAAGGCCGCCCAGCGCCGGCCCCGGCACGCCAAGCACGTGGCCGCGCCGCAGATCTACGCCAATCCCCTCCGCGCGATCTCCAGTCTCGTTCCTGAGCGCATCGACCAGGGCGTGGACTTCAGCGGAGCCGGGCCGATCTACGCGCTCGGGAACGGCATTGTCACCAACGCGCAGGGAGACAACTACGGCTGGCCGGGCGGCGGCTGGATCACCTACCGGCTGACCGACGGGCCGGCCGCGGGGCTGACGGTTTTCGTCGCCGAGGACGTGACCCCGGCCGTGACGGTCGGGCAGCAGGTCACCTCGTCGACGATCGTCGCGAACATGTACGAGGGCGGCGACGGCATCGAGACCGGCTGGGCCATGGCGTCCGGGTTCACGGCCGAGTCCCAGCTTCCCGAGGCGGGTGGCATCAGCGGTGCGGGCCCGTTCCCGACCGACGTCGGGCTGAACTTCGACGAGCTGCTTCAGGCGCTGGGCGTTCCCGCCGCCAATAACCGGTACGACTACCCGTCCGGGGTTCTCCCGTCGAGCTACCCCTCGGACTGGACCACGGCCCTGCACCAGTAGGCCTAGCGCCGCGCCATGAGGCGGCGGGGGATGGTTCCTGGCTAACTGTCAGCGGCCGTCGTTACGCTGATCGGGCGACTTGACACCGGCGATCAGGGGCCGCCAATGGCGATGCGATTCCAGCTCAAGGAAGCTGACGGACGGACCGAATTCTGGGTCTTCGACGCTGACACGCCGCTAGAGCCCGCTCTGCGCGGCCTGTGGTGGGAACCAGTCGGCGGCGGGTGGCGCAGGACGTTCGCGTGCCCGCCGGGTCAGGCCGAGCACGCGTTCGGGAACCTCACCCGGATGCTGCTTCCGACCTTGCGCCAGGCCGCGGACCTGGATCCGGTTCCCTGGCCGGAGGCGCTCGCTGAGGTATGCCGCCGCTTCGACGGTCAGGTGGACTGGTGGCTTGGCGGCAGCGCGGCGCTAGCCGTCCGGGGTGCGCCGGTCAGCCCGAATGACCTGGACCTGATCGTCGCGGAGGGCGACTCGGTCCTGGCCGGCGAGCTTCTCGCCGACGGCCTGATCGAGCCGGTCACCACCGCCGAGTGGGGCCTGAGCAGGTGGTGGGGCCGCGCGTTCGTGCATGCCAGGATCGAATGGGCGGGCGGTGTTACGGCGCTGGCTGACCAGCCGGATCTGACCGACTTCGGCCCGGCGGCGGCGAGCGCTCTTGAGCCGATCAGGTGGCGTGACTGGCATGTCCGGGTCCCGCCGCTGCACTTGCAGCGCGTGGTCAGCCAGCGGCGCGGCCTCCTTGACCGGGTCGCGGTAATCGACCAGCTGCGCGCCGGCGCTACCGCTCCGGCGTGAACAGCACGGCCGCCAGCTGCTCGGCGGGCAGCTCGCCGACCCGCTCGAAGACCCGGTGCGACATGACCGCCAGCAGCGCGTCGACCGCGAGCTGCTCGGTGCGCCCGGACAGGTCGAACTCCGGGTTTACCTCGCACAGGTCGAGCCCGACCAGGCCGGGCACGCGCGCGACGACGCCGAGCGCCTCGATCAGGGCGCGGGCCGATATCCCGCGGAACCCCGGAGCGGACGTGGCCGGCGCGTCGCTCGAGTTGACCACGTCGATGTCGATGCTGACGTACAGCGCGTCGGTGCCGTCCAGCAGGTAGTCGAGTACCCGGCTCATGGCGTCTGCCGGTCCCACGGTCTCGACGTAGCTGGCCGTCGCCACCCGGAAGCCGCGGTCGTACATCACCGCGACCTGGCCCGGCTGGGTCATCGCGTTGACCCCGAACCACGCCATCGAAGTCAGCTCGGGAATCTCGGAGACCCGGCGGGCGGCGGAGCCATGATGCATCCGGCCGGTCTGGTGATGGAAGTCCACGAAGTCGGTGTGCGAGTCGATGTGCAGGTAGGCCAGGCGGGCCCCGGGACGGCGTTCCCGCAGCGCGGTCACGACGCCGAGGGTGGCGGGATAGGCCACGAAATGGTCGCCGCCGAGCGTGATGGTCAGGCCACTCGTCCGGCTGGCCGCGGCGATATGGTCGGCCGCGGCGGCCACCTGGGCGGCGACGTCACCGGGGAGGATCGGGACGTCACCGGTGTCCACCAGCGGCATCCGGGCGGGCCACGTCCAGATCACGCCGCTGCCGAAGTCGCTGATGCCGGTATCGGCCTGGATCCCGTGGTAGCCGGCCAGGAACAGCGACGCCTCCCTGATCCGGCGCGGTCCGAGCCGCATCCCGGTATGGCCGACCGACGTGGCGAACTGGTCGACGGGCATGCCGACGACGGCCACGTCCCCGGCCGGCACGGCGGCCGGCGGCACCCAGGGGGCCCGCAGGAACGAGGCGCTCCCCGCATACCACGGGGCGGCCAGGTCCCTGACTCCGTAACGATCCTGCGACACGCGGCCTCCTGCCGTTTCTCATCAGCCGGTCGGGCGGAACGGGGCGAGGTCCAGGTCCGGCTCGATGCCGAGCGCGACCTGGGCGGCGACGGCGCCGGCCAGCGGGCCCATGGTCAGTCCGGTCGCGCCGAGGCCGGTGGCCACCACCAGCCCGGCCAGGCCCGGCACCGTGCCGAGCAGCGGCCGGGCGGCGGCCGGGCGCAGGCCGACCCGCGTCTCCAGGTGCGTGCCGGCGGCCAGGCCGGGGGCCACCGCCAGCGCCTCGGCGAGTACCTCCTGCAAGCCGCCGGGCGTCACCCGGACGTCGAAGCCGGCCCCGGTCTCCCTGGTGGCGCCGGCCACGACCCGGGAATCGTCGAAGGCCAGCAGGTAGTGGCCGCTCGCCGCGGGCAGGATCACGGGCCAGCGGCTGGTGTCGGCCGGCCGCAGCGAGATGTGCGCGATCTGCCCCCGCTCCGGGGTCACGCTGACCGGCACCCCGACCGGAGCGAGAAAGGACGTCGTCCAGGCACCGGTGGCGGCGATGACCGCGTCGGCGCCGGTCAGCTGGCCGTCGACCTCGACGCCTGCTACCCGCCCGGCCTGGCAGGCGAGCGTGGCGCGGCCCGGCCTGGTCACCGCTCCACGGCGGCGCGCCGCCCTGACCAGAGCCCCGGTCAGCTGCCGGCCGTCGACCCGGGCCGCGCCGCCGATATAGGCCGCCGCCGACCCGGGCCGCAGCGGCGGGAACAGGGCCTGCGCCTGGGCGGGTTCCAGCAGCTCGACATCGCCGATCTCCGGACTGGCCGCCTGCCTGGTACGCAGCCGCTCAGCTTCGCGGGCGGCTGGCTTGCCGTCGGCGCCGGTGATCAGCGCCCCGACCCGGCGGTAGGAGACGTCGGTCTCGCCGCCGTCGGCCAGCTCGGCGACCAGGCCCGGGTAGCGGCGGGCGGCCGCGCAGGCGAAGTCATACCAGGGCCCCTGCGCGGCGCTGGCGGTCCACGGGCAGATGATCCCGGCGCCTGCGGCGGTCGCCTGACCGGGCAGGCCCGCGTCGACCAGGACGACCTCGGCTCCCAGGCCGCTGGCCGCGTAAGCGCAGGCCGCGCCGACGATGCCGGCTCCGACGACGATCAGCCTCATTGGCCCCTGCCGCCCCTGGCGGTCCCGCCGGTCCCGCCCGCCCGCGGCCGCCGGGCGCGGGCCCTGGCCTGATCCCTGGCCAGCCGCTGCACGTCGAGGCCGTGGTCGGGCAGGGCGGGCGAGAAGACCCACAGCACCTGGGTCGGCCCGGCCGACGACAGCACCTGGAAGGTGTGCTCGGCGCTGGACTGGAAGGTGAAGGCGTCGCCGGCGTCCAGGACGAGGTGCTCGCCGGCCACGTCGATCCGCAGCTGGCCGGCCAGCACGAAGGCGAACTCCACGTCGGTGGGCAGCGAGTAGGGTTCCTCGCCGCTGCCGCCGCCCGGCTCGATGTCGCTCAGGATGGCCTGGACGCGCTTCTCGCCGGCGGGCGTGAGCAGGTACTCCCGGACCGCGTTGCCGCCGAAGTTGATCGGCGGATACTCGCCCCTCCTGACGACCTCGCCCTTGGCCGCCTGGAACAGCGAGCCGACGGAGATCCCGAGAGCCTCGCACACCCGCATCAGCGCGGCCACCGAGACGCTCGTGAGGTCTCTTTCCAGCTTGGAAAGGAAGCCCTTGGTCAGTCCGCTCTGCTCGGCCACCTCCGCCATGCTCTTGCGGGACGCGTGCCTGGCCGCCCGCAGCTGCGCGCCGATCCGCGGCTCGGCATCCGGGCCGTCGTGCCCCCCGGCCATCAGCATCGCCCCTCCCGTCCCGGTGATCCATCTATGGGATACCAGAATCCGTCATGAAACAAGTGTTGACATACATGAAACCAGCCGTCACAGTCTTGTCTAACTTCAGCGGGCGACGTCTTGGCATCCCCCCGGCTATCCCCGCTCTCGAGGAGGCGACATGACGACCGGCGCTCGGGCGGACACCCCGATCGAGGAGATCGAGGGCGCGCTGCTCAGCCAGATCGAGGTGCACTCGATCGACTGGATCCCTGATCCGGAACGGCACGGCAAGAACTGGCAGCAGGCGATGCTGTGGTTCCTCGGCAACTTCCAGTACTTCACGATCCCGATCGGCTTCGTCGGCCCCGCGCTCGGGCTGTCCCTGGGCTGGTCGATCCTGGCCGGCTTCCTCGGCATCGCGTTCGGCACCTTGTTCATGGCCTTCCACGCGACCCAGGGGCCGGTCTTCGGCCTGCCGCAGATGATCCAGACCAGGGCGCAGATGGGCTACCGGGGGGTGATCGTGGCCCTGTTCGCCGTGCTCTTTACCTACATGGCGTTCAACGTGGCCGACCAGGTGCTGATGAGCAGCGGCCTGCATGATGCCTTCGGCTGGAGCGCCGGGCTGGTCGCGGCGGGCACGGCCGTGCTGGCGGCGCTGCTGGCGATCTTCGGCTACGACTGGGTGCACCGCGTCTTCCGGTTCCTGCTGGTGATCTCGCTCCCGTGCTACCTGATCATCTCGGTCGCCATCTTCTTCGGCGGCGCGGGCGGCACGGCACCGCAGCACCCGGGCAGCTTCATCTTCGCCGCGTTCATGACCCAGTTCACGGTCGCGGCGGCCTACAACATCACCTACGCGCCGTATGTTTCTGACTACTCCCGCTACATGCCGAGGAAGACCTCGCCGCGGGGCATCATCGCGGCCGTCTTCTTCGGCGCCTCGGGCTCGGCCATCTGGCTGATCGCTCTCGGCGCCTGGCTCGCGACCCGGCTCAACGTCAGCGACGGGCTGGTCGGGCTCCAGGTAGCCGGCGACAACGTCGCGGCGCCGCTCGGCTCGATCACCGCGGCCCTGTCGGCCACGGCGCTGCTGGCGACCATGGGCATGAACGCCTACGGCGCCATGCTGTGCGTGCTGACCGGGATCGACTCGTTCAGGAAGGTCACGACCAGCCGGGCCTGGCGGGCCGTCACGATTGTCGCGCTGGCCGTCGTCTGGTACCTGCTCGGCCTCGCGTGGAGTTCCCAGACGGCGGTGGGGGCCGTGCTCGACTCGCTGACCCTGATGCTCTACCTGCTCGTGCCCTGGACCGCGCTGAACCTGGTCGACTTCTTCTTCGTCCGGCGCGGCCACTACGCGATCACCGAGATCTTCAATCCGAACGGCGTGTACCGGCGGTGGGGATGGCGGGGCCTGACCGCCTACGCGGTCGGCTTCGCCTGCGAGATCCCGTTCATGGTGATCCTGCCGATCGGCAGCTTCTCCTTCACCGGGCCGATCCCGGCCCACCTGACCAACGGCGTCGACTACTCCTGGGTGGCCGGCCTGATCGTCTCCGGCTTGCTCTACCTGGTGCTCTCCCAATCGCTTGACCGGGCGGCCGAGCAGTCGGCGATCGAGTCCAGCGAGCGTGAGCTGCAGGCGATCGACGCCGCCGCCGAGGCGGCCGCGACCTGACCGGGCCCGGGCCGCACTGAGGTCATCCCGCGTACGGTCAGGCCGGCCGTACGCGGGATGATCATTGAGGTCAGCAACGAGCAACCAGCGACTGGAGCGAGATGTCCGAGGCCGTCCACCGGATCAGTCACGGCGGCAACGTCGGCCAGGTCGACGCGACGAAGGTGCCGAGGTACTGCGGGCCGGCGACCTTCGCCCGGCTGCCCGGGATCGACGAGGTCGATCGCGCGGATGCCGCCGTACTCGGGGTGCCGTTTGACAGCGGCGTGACCTACCGGCCGGGGGCCAGGTTCGGGCCGTCGCACATCAGGGAGTCATCCCGGCTGCTCCGGCCGTACAACCCGGCGCTCGAGGTGTCACCGTTCGCCAGCCTGCAGGTCGTGGACGCCGACGACGTCGCGGTCAACCCGTTCAGCATCGACGAGGCGATCACCACCATCGAGCGCGCGGCGCGGGCCCTGCTCGAGCGGGTTCCGCACCTGCTCACCCTGGGCGGTGATCACACCATCGCGCTCCCGCTGCTCCGGGCGTTCGCGGCGGCGCACGGCCCGGTCGCGGTCGTGCACTTCGATGCGCACCTGGACACCTGGGACACCTACTTCGGCGCCTCGTACACCCACGGCACGCCGTTCCGGCGCGCATCGGAGGAGGGCCTGCTTGACCGGTCGGGATGCATCCATGTCGGGATCCGCGGCCCGCTGTTCGCCGACACCGACCTCAGCCAGGATGCCGGGCTCGGCTTCCAGGTCGTCTCCGCCCCGGAGGCCGACAGCCTCGGTGTCGCCGGTATGGTGCAGCGCATCGCGGACCGGGTCGGCGACCGTCCCGTGTACGTGTCGGTCGACATCGACGTGCTCGACCCGGCGCACGCGCCGGGCACCGGCACCCCGGAAGCCGGCGGCCTGACCAGCCGCGAGCTGCTCGGCGTGCTCCGCTCCTTTGCCCGGCTGAACCTGATCGGCGCGGACATCGTCGAGGTCGCGCCGAGCTACGACCACGCGCAGATCACCGGGATCGCCGCCGCGCACGTCGGCTTCGAGCTGCTGTCCGCCCTGGCCGCCGGCCAGAACGCGGGCTAGCCGGACGCCGGGCTAGCCGGTCGCCGGGGTAGCTGGACCCGGGCCGCTGGACCAGGGTCGTCGGGCGCGACCTCCGCGACCGGTACCCAGCGACGGCCGGCCGCCGATCGCTCCATCGCCTCGCAGACCGCCTGGACCCTGGCCCCCTGGCCGAAGCCGGGCGTCCACTCGCCGCCCGGCCAGTCCGCCAGCAGGTCAGCGGCCTGGTTCGCGAACGTGGAGCCGTAGCCGACGCCCTGTCCGATCGGCCACCAGTCCGCGGCATAGGGATGGCTGGGATGCTCGGCCCGGATCCGCCGCATTCCGTATGTGGCCGGATCATCGTCCGCGGCGCCGAACCACAGCTCGTTCAGCCTGGCGTAGTCGAAGGCCAGCGTGCCGGCGCTGCCGTTGACCTCCACGGTGAAGTCGCAGGGCCGGCGGACGGCGGCCCGCGCCACCTCGACCGTGCCGCGCGCCCCCGATGAGAACGTCAGCAGTGCCGACGACGCGTCGTCGACCGTAACCGCGGCGGTGCCGCCGCCGGTCAGCGTCCGCCGACCGATGAATGTCTGCGACTGCGCGCAGACGGCGCTGATCTCGCCGACCATCCACAGGGCCAGGTCGATCAGGTGACTGCCCAGGTCGGCGATGGTCGTGCCGCCTATCGTCCGGTCGAAACGCCAGTCGTACGGGGTGGCCGGATCGGTGAACTCGTCGGACAGGAAGCTGGCCCGCCACAGCCGCGGCTCACCGACCGCGCCGTCGGCGATCATCCGGCGCATCAGCGCCACCGCGGGCAGGCGGCGGTAGTTGAAGCCGACGGCATGGCGGACTCCCGCCGCCGTCACCGCGTCCGCCGCCGCGCGGGCCTGCGCGTAGGTCGCGGCCAGCGGTTTCTCGCACAGCACGGCCTTGCCCGCCGCTGCCGCGGCGGCCGCGATCTCCGCGTGCGTGCCCGGCGGCGTGCAGATGTCGACGATGTCGAGGTCCTCGCGTTCGACCAGCGACCGCCAGCTCGTCACGTGCTCGGGCACGCCGTAGGCCGTCGCCGCCGCGGCCACGGCCGCGGCGTCACGTCCCGACATCACCGTGACGACGGGCGTCACGGGCAGGCGCCGCAGCATGGGCGCGACCCGGTAGCCGTAGCAGTGCGCCCGGCCCATCAGGCCGTAGCCGACGACGCCGATGCGGACCTGCGCGGGCCCGGTCACAGACCGGCCGCCGTCGGGTTCGGCACCGGCCTGCGGTCCCGGTAACAGCTGATGATCGCCTGGCACAGCGCGATATCGGCCAGAGCGTCCCGGCCCGAGGTGACCGGCTCGGAGCCCGACGCGATGCAGGCCGCGAACGCTTCGAGCTCACCCCTGAACCCGCTCTGGTAGCCGGCGATCTCCTCGCGGCGCCACGACCGGGCCGACTCGGTGTCGCCGCCCTCGACGATCACCGCGGCTGGCTCGTTGCGCAGGTAGGGCGAGGGGAACGTCAGGGTCACCCGGCGGTCGGGCGCGTACACCGCGAACTCCATCTGGTAGCGCGCGATGCCGGGCAGGTCGATCCAGTGGATCGCGACCCTGACCTCGCCGAAGCGCAGCAGCACCGTCACGGCGTGCTCGCTCAGGTCGGCGTACTCCAGCAGGTCAGGCTCGCCGAGCAGGCCCCGGACCGTGTTGAGCTCGTGCACCAGCGTGTCGAGCAGCACGCCGGTGTAGACCCGCAGCTCGAGCTCGCTGGCCGGCCCGATGGCGGCCTCGGCCGCGGCCTGCGACTCGGCCCGCAGCCGGGCCGTGATCTCGGCCGGCGGCCGCGCCGGCGGCAGCAGCGGGTAATGCGCCAGGAACGGGCGGAACGGCGCTTCCAGCGTGGTGACCCGGATCAGCCTGGCATCCGTCAGATCGCCGGCCTCCTGCCGGAACCTGGCGTAGCCGGGGTCATAGCGCTTCGGGTAGCCGACCATCAGGACGACCCCGGACTGCTCGGCCGCGGCCACCATGGCCCGGCCCTCGCCGGTCGAGAAGCACATCGGCTTCTCGACCAGGACATGCCGCCCGGCCTGCGCGGCCGCGATCGCCACCGGCGCATGGCTGCCCGAGGTCGCCACGAGCACGGCGTCGATCGGCTCGGCGATCAGGTCGCGCCAGTCGGCACAGGCGACGGGGATCCCGTATCGCTCAGCGCACGCCCTAGCCTTGTCGGCGGCGATATCGCACACCGCCCGCACGTCGTACAGGTCCGAGAGCTCGGCCAGGTAGTGCAGGTGCATGACCTGGGCGATGACCCCCGCGCCGACCAGCCCGACTCGCAGCCGCTCGTCAGGCGCGGAACCCGATCCGCCAAGCGCGGAGCCCGATCCGCCAGGCGCGGAACCCGATCCGCCTGGCGCGGAGCCCGATCCGGCTGTCATCGCCCTCCCAGAGCTCGCTGGCCCGCCGTGGCCCGGCCAGGCCCGCTGCCTGGCGCCTTTGTCCTCGCTCGGCTACCGTGCACGACCGTATGGCAATATGTCAATAACTACTTACATACCGCGGAGCGGGACGTGCAGCGGGACGTGCAGCGGCTGCGGCCCCCTGGGAGGAGGCGCGATGCTGGATCAGGAGCGGGAGCTGATCGCCGAGACCCGGGCCCGCAATCCGGCCGCCGTGGCGGCCGCGGCGGCGAGCCGCGAGCGGCGGCCCCTGCTCGGGCCGTCCGGCCGGCTCATGATCATCGCCGCCGATCATTCCGCCCGCGGCATCCTGGCGGCCGGCGACCGGCCGATGGCCATGGCCAGCCGCACCGACCTGCTCGACCGGATCCTGGTCGCCCTCGGCCGGCCCGGCGTGGACGGGATCCTCGGAACGGCCGACGTGATCGAGGACCTGCTGCTGCTTGGCGCGCTCGAGAACAAGATCGTCATTGGCTCGATGAACCGGGGCGGGCTGCCCGGGTCGGTCTTCGAGATGGACGACCGGTTCACCGGCTACAGCGCGAGCGCCATCAAGGCGGCCAGGCTCGACGCCGGCAAGATGCTGCTGCGGATCGACCCGGCCGACCCGGCGACGGCGTCCATGCTCCATGCCTGCGGCAAGGCCGTCAGCGCCCTCGCCAGACGCGGGCTGATCGCCGTGATCGAGCCCTTCATGATGCGCCGCGACCGTGACCGGCTGGCCAGCGACCTGTCGCCCGACGCCGTCATCCGCGCCAGCGCGATCGCGTCCGGCCTAGGTGCCACGTCGGCTTACAGCTGGCTGAAGATTCCCGTGGTGGACGAGATGGAGCGGGTGGCCCAGGCCTGCACCCTTCCGGCCCTGCTGCTCGGCGGCGACATCGGCGACCGGCCCGACGAGATGTTCGCCCGCTGGCAGCGAGCGCTCGCCCTGCCGAACATCCGGGGCCTGGTCGTCGGCCGCAACCTGCTCTACCCGCCCGGCGACGACGTGGCCGCGGCGGTCGACATCGCGGTGAGCCTGCTATGAGCGACGTGGTCATCGAGATCGACCGGGCCAGCCCGGTGCCGCTCTACTTCCAGCTGGCCAGGCACTTCGAACTGGCCATCGAGACGGGAACGCTCAGGCCTGGCACCCGGCTGGAGAACGAGGTCGACCTGGCGGAGCGGCTCGGCCTGTCCCGGCCGACGGTCCGCGCCGCGTTCGGCTACCTGGTCAGCAAGGGCCTCGTCACCCGCAAGCGTGGCGCCGGAACGCTGGTCAGCGAGCGGGCGATCGACCGGGACCTCGAGCTGACCAGTCTCCACGACGACCTCGCGGCGGCCGGCCGCAGTCCAGCCTCGGTGGTGATCAGGAACGAGGTCGGCCACGCCAGCGACCCGGTCGCGCGGGCCCTGATGGTCCCCGCGCGCGCTCTGGTGATCTGCCTCGAGCGGGTCAGGCTGGCCGAGGACGAGCCGATCGCCCTGATGCGCAACTTCCTGCCGGCGGCGCTGGTGCACCTGAGCACCGAGATGCTGGCCGAGCACGGTCTCTACGAGCTCCTGCGCGCCTCGGGCATCCGGATGAGCTCGGCCACCCAGCGCATCTCGGCCAAGAACGCGACCACGGCCGAGGCCCGGATCCTGCACGAGACCCGTGGCAGCGCGCTGCTGACCATGGAACGGGTCGCCTACGACGACGGCGGGCGCCCGGTGGAGTTCGGCCAGCACCTGTACCGGCCGTCGCGCTACGCGCTCACGATCACCATGCCGAGGAGCGCACCGGGCCAGGGCCCGTCGCTCAACTCGTGACTCGTGACTCGTGACTCGTGACTCAGGATCTTCCGGGCGTTCTCGGGCACCATGCTCACAAGAGATATGTCGATGTCAATTCCGGATATCAAAATGCGGTCCGAGCCGTGTCGTGGTGAACTTCAGGCGAGCTCTCTACGTGATTCTCGGTGATCGCGTAAAGACGGTACGAAGCCCCACGCTCCGGATCGGAAGATGAATGCCGGTTATCGCCCTTATCACGTGGATCGTCACTGCCCTCGGCGGGCTGTATCTCCTGGCGATCTGGCTCATCGAGTACGACCCGGACTTCCAGCGCGCGGCGGCGACGCGGCTGCCCGTGCCGGTCATCTCCGGCCACGTGCTGCTGGCCCTGGGCGGCCTGGCCGTATGGATCATCTATCTGCTCACCGACGAGGCTGCGTTCGGGTTCGTGACGCTGGCCGTACTGGCGTTCGTGGCGACCTTGGGCCTGACGATGGCCGTGCGCTGGATCGGCGTGTACCGAGCGAGCCCGACCAGGCCGCCGCCGGTGGCATTCCTGGCCGCACCGCCAGCCGCCAGCCGGCCGCGGGACGCCTGGACGCCCAGAGATGCGCGGACGGGCGGCAGTCCGAGCATGCCGGGTCCGGCGGGGAGGGCCGGCGCGCTCGCTGTTCCGCCTGAGCGGCATTTCCCGCTGTCGGTGGTCATCGCCCATGGCATCTTCGCCGTCGTGACCATCGTCCTGGTGCTCCTCACCGTTCTCGGGGTTGGCCAAAGCTGACCGCCCGGCGGCATGCGCCAGCAAGCGGTCAGGCTGTGACAGGGCAATTTCAGCGGTCGAGGATGACCTCGGGGTAGATCGCCTCCGCCGGGTCCTTGGCGGTGTGCATGTTCCAGAGCAGGTCGGCGAGATGTTCGGGGTCGACGGTAGCCATCTCCCAGACCGGGCCGCCGGCCGCTTTGGCCTTCTCCATCTCGGCGTGGAAGGAACTTTTCTTGATCGCTGCACCGACGTAGAGCATGCCGACGTAGACGCCGTGCTCGGCTACCTCGGCGTGCAGGGCTTGCAGGTAGTTGCGCTGGGCGGCTTGTGCAGGGCTGGGGCCGCTCATGTTCGGCAGGCCATGGACGGTGCTGCCGCCCTGCGCGGTCAGGATGGCGCCGTCCCCCTGCTCGAGCATGTGCGGCAGGAATTCCTGCACGAGTGCCAGCATCGTGTAGAAGATGAGCGGCATGAAGCTCTGAGCGTGCCGTGGGGTCAGGTTGGCTGCGGAAACGAACCCGGTGTCTGGGGTGGGTGCATAGTAAAGGGCGTCGAGGTGGCCGGTCTTAGCGCGAATCTGCTCGGCCAGCCGGGGGGTGGCACCGGTGTCGGATAGGTCGGCGGTGATGACGTGTACCGTCGCGCCGCCGCTGGCCAGGTCCTTGGCCAGCCGCCCTAGCGGTTCCCGTCGCCGGGCTACGAGGACGAGGTCATAGCCCTCGCGCGCGTAGCGGCTGGCAACGGCCTGACCGAGGCCGGGCCCAGCGCCGAAGACCGCCATGGACTTGGACATGATGGACGCTCCTGTAAGCCGATCACTCAACTCAAACTCACGCTCGCTCAGCTCGCCCTGGCCCAGCCATACCTCTCGACTGCGCCGTGCTCATGGCGCGAGCGACCCGCTGGCCGCCTAGGCGCCGCCAGGCCATGCCGCGAGGGCCGCGCCGAGCAGCACGGCCGTGACGGGCAGGATCCGGCCGCGCGAGCGCCACGGGCGGATCATCACGTCCACCACCTGTCCTCGCGAGTTCATGCGCCGCCGTGCCAGGCCGGCGCCACCCATGAATCAGCGCTTGGACGCGAGGGGCCGGCAGGAGGTTGACAGTCGCCGGTCCTGACGCTAGCAGGGATGGCGAAGGACCCTAGCCGGTCGGCCCCTGCTCCCGCTGCTGGGCGAACTTCTCCCTGAAGTACTGCACGATCTTGCTCGCCTGCTCATGACTAACCTCGACGAGCTCGTTGTCGTAGCTGCCGTGTTCCCACTCGACGATGACCGGCGTGCGTCGCCAGCTCAGGTCCTGCCGCATGGTTTCATCTTCCGGACCGTCGTCATGCTCAAGCCGACGGACCAAGCCGAGCGGGTGATCGGGGCTGGCCCCACGGCCAACAATCGCGTAGTAAATGATCCGATTGCTCATACAGCTTCTTTCCTGATGTCCACAATCTCAGTAATTCGCTCCGGCTCCGGCAGCGCGCTGGTGACCTCACGCTGGTAGTCGTGCAAGGCGTGTTGCTCGGCTCGGCTTGTATCGGGAGCACGAAGCCGCTCGTACGAACGATGCGTCAGATGATCTTTGGCGTAGAAGCTGTCGGGAGTATGGAACTGCAGCTCAAACCGACCTCCCTCTGGTGACGTCCACCGGCTATTGATTCCCTTGTATTCCGGGTTCTCCATCCAGTGGTTCTTGCTGTACGCCATCTGCCACCCGGCTGACTCGAGTATCTGACGCACATAGGCATGGCCATCTACATATTCCTCAAGACCGAAGCAGAACGTATATCGGACCGCATCGCTGATTTCGCCGGCCGCGTCAGCGACCGTCGAGCCGACCTCGCTCTCGATATGCTCCACGATCTTCTCCTTGAGGCGGTCTTCGCCTTTGAGCCGGTGGTCCAGGCCGACCAGGTGGCCGCCGAACGGGTTGTCCTGCTCAATCTTCCGCAGTAACTCGGTGACGGCCTTCTCGGGCCTGCGGAGTAACTCGATCATCCGGTCAGCCTCAGCGTTCTGCTCGGGGGCGAGAAGCCGGTCGCCGGCGCCACGCCATGATCCTGGCGGATCATCGGGCCGGCACCTGTCCGCCGCGGCGGGATCCTCGTCAGGCTCGGGCCAGCGTTCGAGGTGCGCCTTCCAGAGCGACTCGAAGTGCTCGACCCGGTCCATGAATGAAACCGGCCCGTCCGGGCTCTTTTCCGGCGGATCGCCAGGCGGGTCAGGCCCGTCCGCACGCTTTTCCGGCGGACCTCCCGGCGCAGCAGGCCGGTCACGGCGCTCCCGGCCGGCCTGCGGGCGGTCCGCAGTCGAGGAGTCCGGCCCGCCCGCCGCAGCCGCGCGGGCGGATGCAACTTCGTGGCTGGCCGGAGCCGCCAGGTCGCGTGACGCGCCCGCGCGGACGGCGCTCGGATGCTCAGGCGGCAACTTCTCCAGGCGCCGCAGGAGCGCACCGCGGCTGCCGGCACCGCCGTTTCCTGGCCGGTCATCAGTCTCTGCGCGTCCGACTTCCGCCCGGTCATCACCTGCCTGATCGAGCTTGCCTAACCGATCAACCCGTTCGCGCAACCGGCGTCCTCCCGGACCAAGCGCCTTGCGATGTCATCGGCCATTAGAGCACCATTCCGGCCACATCGCCGCACCGACGGCGCGGCGATCATGATCATCGAGACTTTTCCAGCCAGCAGCCGCAAAAGCCTCGATGATCATGGGACCGCGTCGCGAGCACCCCCGGCACCGGTGGACCTGCTGGGTTCCAGCACCCGGGCTTGGGACCAACGTCCTGCCGCCCTGGGACCGTCGTACCTGTTCACAATACCCCCATGGGTATAATGTCGGGGTCATGGCAACTGACCAGCACCGGATGGAAGTCAGCTTCGTCGACGGCGAGCGCTACGAGATCGCCGTCCGCGGGCACCGGATCCTCGTGGACCAGCCCGCCGACGCCGGCGGTGAGGACATCGCACCCTCTCCTACTGAGCTGTTCGTGGCGTCACTAGCGAGTTGCGTGGCGTTCTATGCCGGGCGGTACCTGACCAGGCACGGGAACAGCCGGACCGGCCTGACCGTCTCGACCGAGTACGAGATGGCCACCGACCGCCCCGCCAGGGTCAGGGCGATCAGGATGAGCCTGAAGGTCCCGACCGACCTGCCCGAGGACCGCTGGCCCGCGCTTGCCGCCGTGGTCAGCCACTGCACGGTCCACAACACCCTGCACAACCCGCCCGACGTGGACATCGAGCTGACCTGAGCCCGGGCCGCCCGGGCGCCCGGCGCCGAGCCAGTCGGGCCCGGGCATGACTGATGCCCGGCCTCCTTGCGCTGCCAGGCCGGGCATCAGGCGCCGGCCGGTCAGATGAACAGCAACTGCGCGCCCTCGGTCTTCTCGATGAAGTCCCCGGCGCTGATGATTCCCTCGACGTCGTCGTAGAGATCGTCCTCTTTGAGCTGCATCATGTCGGCCGACATCCGGCAGGCCCACAGATGGCCGCCGGAGTCAACGATCTGAGCCAGGAACTCAGGCACGTCAGGAACGCCCACGTCGTGGATCTGCCTGCGCATCTGATGCGTCGCCATAGCGGTCATGCCGGGCAGGCCGCCGAGCCCTTGCGGCATGTGCGTGGCCGTGTTGCCGAGCATGGTGAACTTCAGCTCGCCCATCCTGGACTTGGTGATCATGTCGAAGCCCCAGAACGTAAAGAACATGTCCACATGGACGCCCTCGCCGAGGGCCGCGTTGGCGAGGATAAGCCCCGGGTACGCCATGTCCAGGTTGCCCTTGGAGCAGATGATGGCGAGCTTGCGCCCGGTGGGTGCGGTGTCGCCGAAGTCGGGAACGATGGCCGGCCCGGCCTGGGTGGTAGTCATGGCGTACCTCTCCTTCTGGCGGCTCGCCCGGAGCGGCCGCCCTTGCCGACAGCGCTCACACGCAGCCGACTGGCTTGGGCAGCCCGGCGATATAGGCCATCTTCTTGGCTGGCTTGCCGGGGAATAGGGTGAACAATTCCTTGATGGGAATGCCTGCCTGAGTCGAGACTCGGCGCAGCGTCGCTGTCTCGCCCTGTCCGGCATAGTCCGAGCGCAGGAACCTGAGCACGGTGAAGTGCGCGTCAGTCAGCTCGATTCCGATCTGGGCGGCGAGCTGCCGGGCGAGATCCTCGCTCCACTCGTCGTAGTCGGTCAGGAATCCCTCGGCGTCCACGTGGACGCGCGCGGTTCCGATCGTGGTCACAGTCATCACTGCCCCCTCATCGCGGCGGTTGCCGCCTGCTCAGGCTGGTGCTTCCCGGCCATGGACATGTGCGCCGGAAGCGGCATTGGCCGGCCGGGCAGCAGCATGTTCCAGTACATCCAGCGGAAAGCGAGCTTGCCCCAGTGGTTCTGCTTGCTCTCCCTGAGCAGCCCGAACGGGCCGAGCCTGGGCACCGGGTAGCTCCCGGCCAGCGGCTCGGTGTCGTAGTTGAAGTCGATCAGCAGGGCCTTGCCGTCGCCTGACTCGACGAAGCAGTTCGTGTGCCCGTCGAAGCTGCCCGTCATCGGCTTTCCCGCGATGTGCTGGAGGAAGTTCCCGGTGAAGATGTCGACCGCGAAATGGGCCACCGAGCCGGCCTTCGAGGTCGGGATGTCGCTCGCGTCGCCGATCGCGAAGATCGTGTCGTGCGCCTTGGACAGCAGCGTGTGCTTGTCCACCGGCACGTAGTTCAGCTCGTCGCCCAGACCGGACCGCGCGACGTAGTCGGCGCCCATGTTCAGCGGCACCGTCACGAGCAGGTCGAACGGGACCTCGCGCTCGTCGTAGGAAACCAGCTTCTTGGCCTCACTGTCGATTCTCTCGACCATGAAGTCCGTCTCGATGGCGATCTTCCGCTCGTCGAGCATCCAGCTGAGCTGCCTAGTGCAGATCGGCTTGGTGAAGGCCCCGGGCAGCGGCGTCACGTAGGTGATCTCGACGCGATCGCGCATGCCGCGGCGCCGGAAGTCGGCCTCGGCCAGGAACGTGAATTCCAGCGGGGCAACCGGGCACTTGATCGGCATGTCCGTGATGTGCACGACGAGCCGGCCGCCGTCGAACTCACGCAGCGCCCTGGCCAGGGCGGTGGCGCCGTCCAGGCTGTAGAAGTCGAAGATGGAGGTCCGCCACTGCGGGCCTAGCATGCCGGGAGTCTGGTCCGGTCGCGGGGTCGTGCCGGTGGCGATGACGAGGTAGTCATAGCCGAGCCGCCGGCCGTCGGCGAGCAGCACATCGCGGGCATCGGCGTCGACCTGATCGATCTCGCCGAGCACGAGCTCGACGCCGTCAGGGATGAACCGATGACGTGACCGCGCCACGTCGGACTCCTGGTACACGCCGAACGGGATGAACAGGAACCCGGGCTGGTACAGGTGCCGGTCGTCCTGGTCGACGATGGTGATCTGCCAGTCAGCCGGGTCCAGCTTGCGGCGCAGCTTGTTGACGACCATCGTCCCGGCCGTGCCGCCGCCTAGCACGAGCAGCCGCTGCATGGCGTTCCCCCTCGTCCTGATTGTTTTCACTGCACTTCGACGCTAGGTTCGCCGGTGCGGTGCGATCAGAGGCGAAAGTCCCGGCCAGGCGGGACATAGGTGCCCCCGGGGGTATCTGCGGTGCGGCGCCGCCGCGGGCCGCCTAGAGGGCTTCCCTTCCGTGCGGGCTGTCCCAGTCGAGCAGGGGTCCGTCAGGGACGATCCTGGTCGGATTGATATTGGGATGCGTCGTGAAGTAATGCCGCTTGATGTGGTCGAAGTTCGTGGTCTCGCGGAAGGCGGGCCTGGAGTAGAGGTCGCGGGCATACCCCCACAGGCTGGGGTAATCGGTCAGCCGCCTGATGCTGGTCTTGAAGTGGGAGTAGTAGACCGAGTCGAACCGGGCCAGGGTCACCCACAGCCGGACGTCGGCCTCGGTCAGCGCGGATCCGACCAGGTACCGCTGGCCGGCCAGCCGCTGCTCGAGCTGGTCGAGCATGACGAACAGGCCGGTCACCGCGGCGTGGTACGCCTCCTGCGACCGGGCGAAACCGCAGCGGTAGACGCCATTGTTCACCGCCGCGTACACGGCCTCGGCGATCTCGTCGATCTCGGGCCGCAATTCGGGCGGGTACAGCTGCACGGCCGGGTCGGCCCACTGGCCGAACTGGGTGTCCAGGTCGATCGTGATATCGGGGAAGTTGTTGCTGACGATCCGCCCGGCCTGCTTATCCCACAGCAGCGGAACCGAGATGTGCCCGTCGTAGCCGGGCTCGGTCGCCTCGTACGCCTGGCGCAGGAACTCAAATCCGTTCACCGGGTCAAGGCCGTGCCCGGGCCCCTCGCGGAAGGCCCAGCCACGGCCGTCCCTGACCGGATCGACCGCGCTCAGCGAGACGACGTCCGCCAGGCCGAGCAGCTCGCGCACGATCGCGGTGCGCTGCGCCCAGGGGCACGCCCACGAGATATACAGGTGATAGCGCCCTGCTTCGGCCGGGTAGCCGCTCGATCCGTCGGCCGTGATCCGGCCCCGGAACGGATACGCGGCCCGGACGAACTCCGCCGCTGGCTTCGGCTGCTGACCGCGCCTGAAGTCGCCGTAGTCGCCGTATGTCTCGAAGTCCACCGGGCTGGCACCGTGCGCCCGGCCCGCCCGATCGGTGATCACTGTCATCTCAGCCTCCCCCTCCAGTTAAGCGTTACCGCTCCGCGGCGACAACCGGACCTGCCCCGTACGGTCCCCGGAGCAGCAGTCCGCCGATGACGGCGGCCACCGCGCCGCACAGGCCGACGGCCGCGCCGTACGACAGCGAGGCCGAGAGCCCGAGTTCCGCCGCGCCGGGAACGGTCAGCGGTTTGGCCAGCACGGCGGCGAGGACGAACGCCGCCGTGGCCGCCGCGACCGCGGTCACCGTCTGCCCGCGCAGCAGCCGCCCGTGCGGGCGGCCGCGGTTCATCGCCCGGAAGACCAGCAGCAGCAGGACGCTCGCGGCACCGACCGCGATCAGCGCCCGCCAGTCCCACGCTCCCGCCGCCAGCGCATCGACCGCCGCCGATGCCGAGCACGACGTCCCGGCCGGCGGATGGCAGCTCAGGTGCATGTTCCCGACCCGCAGCAGCGCGAAGACGGACAGGCTGGCGTACCCCGTGATCCGCAGATGAACGACGTACCACGGCAGGAACAGCGAGCCGAGGGTCAGCCCGGCGCCGGCGCCCGCGACGAGACTGCCCGTCGCCGGCCGCGGCGGGGCGCTGCCCGCGCTTCGCATCCCTGGCTCGGCCGTCCGCCGCGCCATTCCGCCCATCTGCCGCTCCTTCGCCGCGCCCGGACAGTATGGCATTGCGCGCGCGGCCGGGCAGCACGAGCGGTACGCGCTCAGCGCGGCCAGTCACCAGCCCAGTCATCGCTGACTGTACGGTGCCCGGACCCTGCTCCCGGGCCTGAGCCGCAGGCCGGGGCCCCGGAACGAGCGGAATATAGTTAGCCTATGAAATAAGTTAGGGTCGCATCCGGTTCAGAGGTTGAAACAAAAGACCACACCCAGTAAGGCGTACTGACTTGGCTACGACAGATCGCAACCAGGGTGACAACGGCGCGGGCAGCGGTGCCGTGCTGGGCGCGGAAGATCGCAAGCGGGGCCTGCGCGGGGGGCACTACAAGTGGGTAGCGCTGTCCAACACGACCCTCGGCATGCTGTCCGCGACCGTGAACGCCTCGATCGTGATCATCTCGCTCCCGGCCATCTTCCGCGGCATCAAGCTGGATCCGCTGACTCCGAGCAACGTGAGCTATCTGCTCTGGATGCTGATGGGCTACCTGGTCGTCTCGGCGGTCCTGGTCGTGACGCTCGGCCGCCTCGGTGACATCTACGGCCGGGTGCGGATGTACAACCTCGGCTTCGCCATCTTCGCCCTCGGCGCACTCGCGCTCCCGTTCGATCCGTACACCGGGCCGTCGGGAGCGCTGTGGCTGATCGGCTGGCGGATCCTGCAGGCGGTCGGCGGCGCGATGCTGATGGCCAACTCCCCCGCCATCCTGACCGACGCGTTCCCGTTCAACCAGCGCGGCATGGCGATGGGCATCAACCAGGTGGCCGGCATCTCGGGGCAGTTCATCGGCCTGATCCTGGGCGGCATCCTGGCCGCGGTGAACTGGCGGCTGGTGTTCATCGTCTCGGTCCCGATCGGCATCGGCGGCGCCATCTGGTCATACCTGAGCCTGAAGGAGGTCGGCGCGCGGACTCCGTCGAGGATCGACTGGCTCGGCAACGTCACCTTCGCGGTCGGCCTGATCGGCCTGCTGACCGGCATCACCTACGGAATCCAGCCCTACGGCGGCCACTCGATGGGCTGGACCAGCCCGGTGGTCCTGACCGGCCTGATCGGCGGCATCGCCCTTCTCGTCGCGTTCTGCTTCATCGAGCTCCGGGTCGACTCGCCGATGTTCGACCTGAGGCTGCTGAAGATCAGGTCGTTCTCCACCGGCGCGACGGCCGCGCTGCTCGCCTCGATCGCCCGTGGCGGCATGCAGTTCATGCTGATCATCTGGCTGCAGGGCATCTGGCTCGTGCTGCACGGCTACTCGTTCATCGACACGCCGCTGTGGTCGGGCATCTACCTGCTGCCGCTGACGGCCGGGTTCCTGATCGCCGGCCCGCTGTCGGGCTGGCTGTCGGACCGGTACGGTGCCCGGTTCTTCGCCTCGGGCGGCCTGCTGCTGTCGGCCGCCTCGTTCGGCGGCCTGCTGCTGCTGCCGGTCAACTTCAGCTACGAGGCCTTCGCCGCCCTGATCTTCATCTCCGGCGCCGGAATGGGACTGTTCTCCGCGCCGAACGCCGCCGCGGTCATGAACAGCGTCCCACCGAACCAGCGCGGCGCCGCGTCGGGCATGCTCGCCACGTTCACCAACTCGGGCTTCGTGCTGTCCATCGGCATCTTCTTCTCGCTGATGATCGCCGGGCTCGCGTCCACGCTGCCCACGACGCTGACCCGAGGGCTCACCGGCCAGGGCGTGCCGACGGCGATCGCGCATCAGATCGGCAGCCTGCCGCCGGTCGGCAGCCTATTCGCGGCGTTCCTCGGCTACAACCCCGTGCACCAGTTGCTCGCCCCGACCGGCGTGCTCCATCACCTGCCGGCCCACAACGTCGCCGTGCTGACCGGCAAGGAGTTCTTCCCGCAGCTGATCTCCGGGCCGTTCCACCACGGCCTGGTGATCGTGTTCACGATGGCGATGACCGTGCTGATCATCGCGGCGCTGCTGGCCCTGCGCCACGGCGGCCGGGGGCTCGTCAGGGAGCGCGCCGCCGCCGAGACCGCAAAGGCGGCCGCCCAGTCCGAGGAAACAGCGTCGGTTCCATGATCACGGCGAGTTTCCGTGGCCTAACGCGGTCTACTCGCCGTGATCATGGAGCCGGGGCGGGCAACGGCGGCAGCGCCGTCCAGGTGGTGTCGAGATCGCGCATCAGGAAGGCGCTGTCCAGCGTGATGCTGCCGGGCGGGAACCGGCTCACGTCGTCGAAGTAGCTAGACGCCACGTGCTCAACGGCCAGCGGCCGCAGATTCCAGCCGTGCGGATCAAGGCGCACGCCGTCGAAGGCGGCATGGTCTGGCCGTGCCGAGTAGCCGATCGGGCCGCCGAAGAACTCGGACGCCGCCTCCACGCCGGCGAACACCGACTCCTGCCGCACGCGGTCAGCTAGCTGCGCACCGATCAGGATGCTCGCCTTGGAGTCAAGGCTGGTCATCGTCAGCCGGAACCGGCCGTGCCCCTCGGCGACCGCGAACCGTGCCCGGCGATGCCAGCCGGGGAAGAGCCGTCCGCCGACCAGTGCGGTCAGCCGGGAGTCGGTATCACGGCGCGGGACGAAGACACCGGTGGCCTGGCCATCGGGTGTGTCCCAGTGCACCGCGAACCGGTGGGCCGCGTTCTCGGTCCAGCTCCGCCCGGCGGCCGGCGGCAGGCCAGCCGGGCGGATCTGGCCCAGTCGGATCAGGCAGATCCCCGCGATGGCATGGCCGCCGATGATCACCGGCCGGAACGGCGCAGGGAGCACCGCGGCCACGACTTCAGGATCGACCCGGTAGTTGACCAGGATCCGGCGATCCAGCAGAGCCCTGACCCGCGGGCGCATCACGGCTCGACCGTCTGCTCGCCGGGCTCAGCGCGAGCCATGCCCTGCTTGGCACGGTCCTGTTCGGCCGGGCCAGGCCAGCGGTGCCGCAGCAGAACCTGATCGGGACAGACCGCCGAGAGGAAGCCGCCGACGCACACGGCGAGACGGTCGGCCGCGACCGAGTAGATGATCCGGTTGCCCTCGCGCCGCTCGCGGACCAGGCCGGCGGCCCTCAGGATCGACAGGTGCCGGGAGATCGACGGCCCGGTGATCGGGAATCTGGCCGCGATTTCTCCGGCCGCCAGCTCGCCGTCGCGCAGATCGGCCAGGATCTGCCGTCTGGTGGGGTCGGCCAGTGCGCGGAAGACGGACCCGGCCATGTCTTCTGACATGTTAGCTATCTTGACAGATAGCTAAATTGCAAGCAACTCGGCGGGGTCAACCCCGGTCGGAAGCATTCGACACGCGGCCAGGCGGTGCGCGGGGTGCGCGTTCCATGATCACGGCGACTAGACCGCGTTAGGCCACGGAAACTCTCCGTGATCATGGAATCGGGAGGGGCGGCGGGGCGGGAGGCGGCGGGGCGGGGCGGGAGGCGGCGGGGCGGGGCTAGGCGGGGCTAGGCGAGGAAGTGGCGGGCGGTTTGCTCGAGGATGTCGCAGAGCCTGACCAGCTCGCTGATCGAGGCCCATTCGCCGGCGGTGTGGTAGTTGCCGCCGGTCGCGCCCATCAGCAGCGTCGGGATGCCGGCCGCCTGCAGCAGGGCCGCGTCCGTCCAGCCGTTCATGCCGGTGATCTTGGGTTCGCGGCCGAGCACCGTGGTCATCGCCTTGACGACGACGTCCTGCAGCGCCTCCTGCCCGCGGGCGACGAACGGCTCGCGGTTCAGCCTGATGTCTACCTCGCCGCTGAACCCGGGCTCGTTCCTGGCCACCTCGACGAAGATGTCCTCGATCTCGGCCACCCGGTCTGACAGGTGCTCCCCTGGCTGGGTGCCGACCTCGATGCCCACCTTCGCGAAGCTCGGGTAGGTCGCGTAGTCCGTACCGCCGGTAACGGTGCCGGTGTGGAAGACCGTGCGGCCGTTCAGCAGCGACGGCTGGCGCTGGAACACCTTGCGGTCCAGGCGGTGCAACCTGGTGATCACCTCGGCCAGGTGCACGATGGCATCCACTGCGACGTCAGGCTCGCAGCCGTGCGCGGCGACTCCGTAGGTGATCACGTCGATCCAGCCGAAGCCCTGATGCTCGATGACGAGCTCGTGGGTGGGCTGCGGCTCGATCACGATCGCCGCGTCGATGCCGCCGCGGCGCGTCAGGTGCTCGGAGCCGATCGAGATCCCTTCCTCGTCGGCGACGCAGGCGACGAGAAGGTCACCCCGCAGCCGGGCGCCCGACTCGGCCAGCGAGCGCAGCACCAGCATGGCCGCGGCGCAGCCACCCTTGTCGTCGGCGGCCCCGAGCCCGTACATCCGGTCGCCGTCGACCCGAGGCTCGAGCGCGTCGTCCGGCCAGCCCTCGTAGCCGACCGTGTCGCTGTGCGCATTCAGGCACAGGGTCGGGCCGCCGCCGGTGCCGCGGAGCCTGGCCAGGACGTTCGGGCGGCCCGGCTCGACCTCGACGATCTCGATCTCCGCGCCCGTGCCGTCCAGCCAGTTCGCGATGAACGCGGCCACCTTGGCCTCGCCCGATCCGGTCGGAATCAGCCACGGGGTCACCGACTCGATCCGTACCATCGCGCCGAGCAGCTCGTTGACCTGCTTCGCGGTAACCGGCATCGGGCGACGTCTCCTTGCGGCGGGCCACGGCGTGGCGTCAGTCCGGCGTCTGTGCGCGTGCGCCGGATGATTCCGCACGGACGGAGAGCAGCCGCGTTCACGACGGGCGCAAGCGGACCGCGGCCGAAACCGCGAGCGAGCCGCAGCCGGACTGGGCCACGACGCGACCGGTCACACCAGGCTGAACGCTGAACATTCCCCGACAACAGAACCAGCCGTTGCCAGGAACCTGCTCCCGCCCCCACGGCGCGCCGTTGCACACTCACTGCATACAGAGTATGGACAGCATCCCGTGACGTGACGTGAGTGTCAAGCACGAACCCAGGTCGGCCATGGTGGGGGTGCGCCGGCCATGGTGGGGGTGCGCCGCCATGGTGGGCGCGCGCCGGCCATGGTGGGGTGCGCCGGCCATGGTGGGGGCGCGCGCCGGCCATGGTGGGGGTGCGCGCCGGCCACGGGCCTGCGCCCTGGCCCGCTACAGCAGGTCGACCTCGCGGGCCAGCAGGTCGTCGAAGGTTTCCCGCCGGACGCCGATCCTGGCCTTCCCGTCGGCGCAGTAGATGACGGGCGGCCTGAGCGCGCCGTTGTAGTTGTTGGACATGGTGAAGCAGTAGGCGCCGGTCACCGGCACGACGACGAGGTCACCGATCGCGGGGTCCGCGAGCGGGACGTCAGGGGTGATCACGTCGCCGGACTCGCAGTGCCAGGCCGACCAGGTCGGCCACCGCCGGCTCGGCGTCCCAGTGGCCGACCACCAGCGGGCTGAACCGCTGCCCGTACAGCGAGTGCTCCAGGTTGTCGCCCATGCCGCCGTCGACGGCCACGTGCAGCCGGCCCGCCCGCTTGACCGTGAGCACGCGGTACAGCGTCAGCCCGGCCCTGGCGACCATCGAGCGGCCCGGCTCGACGATGATCTCGATGTCCTCGCCGAGATGCTTGTGCGCCGCGCTGACCAGCCGCTCCGCGTAGTCGTCGACCGACGGCGCCACATCGTGCGACTCGTAGCGGACTCCGAGGCCGCCGCCGAAGTCGTAGACCTCGAACCGTTCCAGGCTGCCCAGGGCGTCCACCGCGGCCTCGAACTGGTCGGTGGCCAGGATCTGCGAGCCGATGTGGGCGTGCAGGCCGCGCAGCTCGATGGACCGGACCGCGCGCATCCTCGCGATGGCCGCCGGCACCTGCTCGACCGGCACGCCGAACTTGGACTGCTTGCCGCCGGTGGCCAGCGCCGCGTGGGTAGCCGACTCGACGCCGGGACTGACCCGCAGCAGCACGGGGACGGACCGGCGCGCGAGCCGCTCGATCCGGTCGATGTCGTCGAAGCCGTCGACGACGATGTAGCCGATGCCCGCGTCCAGCGCCGCCTCGATGTCCTGGTCGGACTTCGCGTTGCCGTGCATCACGATGGTCGCCGGATCGGCGCCAGCCGCGAGCGCCAGCCGGAGCTCGCCCGCCCCGACCACGTCACAGCCGAGGCCCTCGGCCACGAGCACCCTGATCATCGAGACCGACGGGTGGGCCTTGACGGCGAAGCAGACCCGGCTGGCCGGATGCCGGCTCGTCATCGCGGCCCGGTACTCCCTGGCCCGGTCACGCAGCGCCTGCTCGTCGAAGACATAGGCGGGCGTGCCAAACCGCCCCGCTACCTCCGACATCAGGCAGCCGCCGATCCGCAGGTCCGCCCCCTCGACGGTGGCCGAGGGCGGCAGCAACGACAGGTCAGGCATCCGCGGGATCCTCCGCCTTCCAGATCAGGTCGAGAGCAGCTTGAAGCAGACAATGCCCACCAGACTATGCGGTAGGGCGACGGGCTTCGCTCGCCGGTGACCGGCCTGCGGGCGCCCCGGCGGCCCGGTCGAGCCGGGCCGGGCGGCTCAGCGCGCGGTGAGCCTGGCCGGGCCGCTCAGCGCGCGGTGCCGATCTCGTAGGTAACCGTGCGCTTGGCCGTGATCTTCGCGCTGCACCGGCCAGGCCCGCGCCGCACCAGCCGTCCGGTGACCGTCGTCGTGAACGCGCCGGACTCGCGCAGCCCGCGGAACCTCCCCGTCGCCCTGGTGACCGCGAAGCTGCCCTTCTGCACGATCTTGAACCGGCAGGTGGACAGGTCAGGCCCGTAGTAGGTGGTCTGCTCGACGTGCCGGGCCACCACGATCCGGCCCCGGCCGAACACCAGTGTCGCGTCCTTCCTGATGAATACGCCCGATGCCTTGAACGCGCCCGAGGCCGAGGCCGCCGCGTGCCGCGGGCCGGGCATCCGGCCGACGATCTTGAACACCTCGCGGCCGGAAAAGGCCGGGCTGCGCTCCGCGGCACTCGCCGCGGTCTGGGCGAGCCCGGTCAGCATCGTCACGGCCAGGACGGCGGCTGTCGCCGCTGATCGCAATCGCATCTGTCCTCCTAGGTGAAGTAACCAGCGCGCGGTGGTGTCGCCCGTGCCAGGCGACTTCGCGCTAGGTGAAGTAGCCCGCGCCAGCGACCAGCGCCGTCGCGGCGGCGGCCAGCAGCACGCCGCCGTCGATCCGCCGCCAGCGGACGGTCTGGAGCAGCACGTCGAGGTGCGTGGGCAGGGCGCCGGGCGGCGGCCCGGCCACGCCGCCGCCACCCGTCGTGGCCAGCACCGGGCTGGCCGGCTCCAGCCGCAGGTCGCGGACGTCGCGGATGACGGCCACGGCCCGCGCGGTGCCGTGCGCCAGGCCGACCGCCGCGCCAGCGGCCACCCCCGCTGCGGTCCCCGGCATCGCGGCCACCGCCAGCGGCAGCAGGCCGAACCCGGCATAGGGGTTGCGGGTCGCGAAGCCCGGCCCCAGCAACCCACCCCAGACCAGCACGCGGCGCCGGACCGGGGCGTCGATCAGCATCGTCTGCGGCACCTGCCAGCCCCGGCCTGGCGGCGGCAGGCCGCGCCACCGCGACACCTCGGTCACCCCGTAGCAGCCGCCATAGATCACCACTGCCGCCAGCGCGAAGCCGGTCAGCCGGACCGTCGTGAGCACGAGCCCGAGCGCGGTCCAGGCGGCCACCGCGGGCAGCGCGTACGCGGCGATCACGCCCAGCCGCACGGCACGTCTCCCGACCGGGAGACCGGCGGCCAGCGAGGCAGCCGAGTTGACCCCTCACGGCGAGTACGCCTTGGAGTACCCGTTCACGACGGCGAGGACCACCGCCAGCCCGGCCACCCCGGCCAGCCCGGCCTGGAAGAGGGTCACTGCGGTGCGATATGGGCCAGCTTGCGCTGCTCGGCCTTGATGTCGGCCGGACTCGCGCAGTGGCAGCAGATGCACTCGCTCAGGCAGGTACACCAGTCCCGGCAGCCCGAGGATCCGATGCAGTCGTAGCAGACCTTGTAGCCCAGTCCCTTGCCCAGGTTCATGCAGGCGATCCAGCTGCCGGACGGCCACTCGCACCGGTAGCCCTGGTAGTTGAAGCAGTTGCTTGTGAACGAGCCCTTGCACAGGTGGTGTCCAGGCGGGCAGCCGACGCCCGGGCAGTTCGAGCAGCGCCTGGTCGGCCCGCAGTCACAGGTCGCGGCCTGCGCCGGGCTGGCGCCGAGGGCCAGCGCGGCGAGCCCGGTCGTCCCGCCGACGACCACCCGGCGCAGCGCGGCCCGGCGGCTCACTGTCCTGGCGACGCGCGCGGTGACGGCGCCGATCCGGTCATCGATGCTCGGCCCAGTTCCTCGACGGCTCATGGCCCGTCCTCTCCGCTCCCCGCGACCGCCGGGACGACGGTCAGCGCTGCCTCAGGCGCCGGCAGCAGGCATGACTGGGCAAACGCGCGGACCTCGGCCGGCCGCACGACGGATCCGGCGGCCCGCACGACGCCCGCATCGTCGACGGCGACCAGCAGCGGTGTCGCCGACACGCGGTAATACTCCAGGCCAGCCGGCCGGACCGGCCGCCCGATCTCGATTCCCGTCGAGCTGAACACATCCGAGATCTGCAGGTAGGACGGCGGATCGGAGATCAGCAGCAGGGCCCGCAGGCTGGCCAGCTCGCCGGCCGCCTGCAGCTGGCCGAGCACGCCCACCAGGTCCTCGCAGGACGGGCAGGTCGGATCGACGAACGCCAGCAGCAGCGGCTGGCCCTCCCCCGGCGTCAGCCGCCGCTCGGCCGGATCACCCGGCCGCACGTAGGTCAGCGCGGCAGCCTTGCCGCCGACCGGCGGGCCAAGCTCGGCTGTCTTGGCGGCTCCGGTGAGCAGCCGTCCCAGCTGGCGGAACATGATCACGACGAGCACGCCGAGCACGCCGAGCAGCGCCCACTGCGCGACCGCCAGGTACTCCGGTATCGCGATCATCAGGCCCACCCCGGCTGTGCGTCCTGAGCGCCGCGGCCGACGGCGGCCGCCGCGCTGAACGCGGCCGCCGCGACCAGCAGCGCGCCGGCCAGCAGGCCGATCCGCTCAGCCGTGCCGAGCAGGATCGCGGCCGCGCGGACCGGTGCCATGGCCATCGTCGCGGCCAGCGCGATCAGCACCGACCGGCCGAGTCCGGCCAGGTTGAACCGGCGCCGGGACAAGGCGCCGAAGCAGCGGCAGGACCGGCCGCGGTGCCACCGGTAGCCAGCCGCCGATACGGCGACGAAACCGCAGCCGCAGGCCAGAACGACCAGGTTCAGCCAGCTCGCTCGCGGGCTGGACAGGCTGGCCGAGCCGACGATGATCTCGCCGGCCGCGATGCCGGCCGCGAGGGTGCTGGCCAGCCGCTGGCCGTGGTGCCGGGCAGGAAGAGCCGGACGCTGGCGGCGAAGCCCGGCAGGTCGGCGAGCTTGGCGCCGCCGGCCGCGACCAGCAGCACCGCCACGACCGCCTTGCAGGCCAGCGCGACCGGGGTGAGCACGACCGGGGTCATCTAGCCCGCCATCGCAAGCTTGCGCCGCCGGCCGGCCACTTCGTCGGCACCGACCGGGATCGCGGCCACCTGCCGCAGCTTGGCCAGCTGCCAGTCATGGTTGACGAGGCTGGACGCCCGCACCCGGCCGGCCGAGTCGACGAAGATCGCGAAGGGCATGACCCGGACGTTATACCGGCCGTAGCTGGCCGGCGAGCCCGCCAGCACCGGTACTCCGGCCAGGCCAAGCTGACGCAGGACCGGCTCGGCGTGCGCGGCAGGCCCGCGGGTCAGGATCACGATCTCGAGGTCGGCATCCCCGAGCAGGGCCCGCAGCCCGGCCACGACGGACGGGAAGGACTTCAGCGAGTGATCGGCGAACAGGATCAGCTGCAGCGGCCGGGCCGGCGGGCAGGAGTGGGGCACGCCCGCCGAGTCAGCCAGCGTCCACTGCGGGGCCGGCCGCCCCCTGGCCAGGCCGTCGCGCGCAAGGGCATCAGGTCCGGACAGGCTGAGGTGGCCGATGCCGAGCAGGGCGAGCAGGGCAGCCGCGCACAAAATCGCCGCAATAACCACGAAAATGATCGCAAGGGTAATCATCTGCCAGCCGAGACCGTGACGCTCGACCTGCCCGTTTTCATGTGCAGAACCAAATCATCCGGCGCCGTGCCGGTCAAGCGGGACACGTGAACCGGCCGCACGCGAATCCGGCCGTCCGTCCGCCTCGCAGGACCGAACATCGGTGACTAACGGCCCTGGACCGGTAACTGGGTACACAGTTGGATGACGGCAGGAGGAAATGCATCCGATCGCGCCTTCGAGATGCCGGAGGCCGCGCGCACAGACGAGGCTGGTATGACCAGAGAAGGCACAACCGAATGCGTAGTGGTCGGCGTCGACGGATCGCCGGCATCGGCGATGGCAATGGCCTGGGCGGCGCGCTACGCCGCGGCCATGGGCGCCACCGTACGGGCCGTCATGGCCTGGCACTACCCGACCGCCGCCGGCCCGGCGCCGGTCGGCGTGGCACCGGCCGCCGTAACCTCCGAGGTCGAGCAGTCCAGGCAGGAGATCATGGACAAGGCGATCGCGGCCACCTTCGGCGAGCCGCCCGCGGTGCCGGTCGAGCGCCGGGTCGTGTACGGCCACCCGGCGCAGGTGCTGATCGATGAGTCCAAGGATGCCGACCTGCTGGTCGTCGGGAGCCGCGGCCACGGCGGCTTCACCGGCATGATGCTCGGATCGGTCAGCACGCACTGCGTGACGCACGCATCCTGCCCGGTCACTGTCGTCCGCACGGCCTGAGCCGGACCGGCCATCATGACCGCACCGAGCACGCTCGCGCCCGACCAGCTGACCACGCTGAATGACTACTGGCGGGCGGCCAACTACCTGGCCGCGGGCCAGATCTACCTGATGGACAATCCGCTGCTCACCGAGCCGCTCAGGCCCGAGCACATCAAGCCGCGGCTGCTCGGCCACTGGGGCACGACGCCCGGCCTGAACTTCATCTGGGCCCACCTGAACCGCGCGATCACGCTGCACGACCAGGACATGATGATCGTCATCGGCCCCGGCCACGGCGGTCCGGCCGCGCTGGCGAACTGCTGGCTGGAGGGCAGCTACTCCGAGATCTACCCGAGCGTGCCCAGAGACCGGACCGGGATGGCCGTCCTGATGCGCCAGTTCTCCTTCCCCGGCGGCGTGCCGAGCCACGTGGCGGCGGAGACCCCGGGCTCGATCCACGAGGGCGGCGAGCTCGGCTACTCGCTCTCGCACGCGTTCGGCGCCGCCTTCGACAACCCCGATCTGATCGTGGCCTGCGTGATCGGGGACGGCGAGGCCGAGACCGGGCCGCTGGCGACAAGCTGGCACTCGGCCAAGTTCATCGACCCGGCCCGCGACGGGGCCGTGCTGCCGATCCTGCACCTGAACGGCTACAAGATCGCCAACCCGGCCCTGCTGGCCAGGATCGGCGACGACCAGCTCGACGCGCTGCTGCGCGGCTACGGCTACGAGCCGATGTACGTGACCGGGGATGACCCGCTCGTCATGCACGGGCTGATGGCGGCGGCGGTCGACACCGCCACGGAGCGGATCAGGCAGATCTGGGCCGACTGCCGGTCCGGCGCCGGGCCGGCGGCTGGCCAGCGGCACCCGGCTCGCCCCGCCTGGCCGGTGATCGTGCTGCGCAGTCCCAAGGGCTGGACCGGGCCGAAGATGGTCGACGGCCTGCAGGTCGAGGGCACCTGGCGCTCGCATCAGGTGCCGCTGGCGGAAGTGCGGACCAATCCTGACCACCTGCGCCAGCTGTCGGACTGGCTGGCGTCCTACGGGCCGGCCGAGCTCTTCGACGCCGACGGGCGGCCGCGGCCCGGCCTGCTGACCCTCGTCCCGTCCGGCAACCGGCGGCTCGGCATGAACCCGCACGCTAACGGCGGCCTCCTGCTGCGCGACCTGGACCTGCCCAGCCTGCGGGACCACGCGGTGGCGGTACAGGCTCCCGGCGCGGTCAGGTCCGAGCCGACCAGGGTGCTCGGCGGGATGCTGGCCGACGTCATGCGGCGCAACCTGGCCACCCGCAACTTCAGGGTCGTCGGGCCGGACGAGACCGACTCGAACCGGCTCAGCGCGGTGATCGAGGTCACCGGCAAGGCGTGGGAGGCCGAGGTGCTGCCCGTGGACGTCAACCTGACGCCCGACGGCCGCGTCATGGAGATCCTGTCCGAGCACACCTGCCAGGGCTGGCTGGAGGGTTACCTGCTGACCGGCAGGCACGGGTTCTTCTCGTGCTACGAGGCGTTCATCCACATCGTGGACTCCATGGTCAACCAGTACGTCAAGTGGCTGAAGGTCAGCCGCAAGCTGCCCTGGCGACGGCCGGTCGCCTCGCTGAACTACCTGCTCACCTCGCACGTCTGGCGGCAGGACCACAACGGCTTCTCGCACCAGGACCCCGGCTTCATCGATCATGTGGTGAACAAGAAGGCCGAGGTGATCAGGGTCTACCTGCCGCCGGACACGAACTGCCTGCTCTCGGTGGCCGACCACTGCCTGCGGAGCCGCAACTACGTGAACGTCATCGTGGCCGGCAAGACCCCGTCGCCCGAGTGGCTGGACATCGACTCCGCGGTCCTGCACTGCACGCGCGGCGCCGGGATCTGGGCCTGGGCCAGCAACGACGGCAGCGGTTCCGGCGAGGCGGCCGAGCCGGACGTCGTGCTGGCCTGCGCGGGCGACGTCCCGACCATCGAGGTGCTCGCGGCCACCGACATCCTCCGCCGGAATCTGCCTGAGCTGCGGGTCCGTGTCGTCAACGTGGTCGACCTGATGCGGCTCCAGCCGGCTTCCGAGCACCCGCACGGGATGAGCGACGCCGAGTACGACGCGCTGTTCACCCCGGACAAGCCGGTCATCTTCGCCTACCACGGCTACCCGACCCTGATCCACCGGCTGACCTACCGCCGCACTGGTCACCACTACCTGCACGTCCGCGGCTACAAGGAGGAAGGCACCACGACCACGCCGTTCGACATGCTGGTGCTGAACGACATGGACCGGTTCCATCTCGTCATGGACGTGATCGACCGGGTACCCGGGCTTGGCCCGCGCGCCGCCCTGCTGCGCCAGCAGATGACCGACGCCAGGACCAGGCACCGCGACTGGATTACCGAGCACGGCGAGGACATGCCTGAGGTCACCGATTGGGTCTGGCCAGCGGCGCGCCGTGCGGGCCGCCAGACCGAGCCGCCGGCCAGGGCCAGGCAGGCGGGCGGCCGGGCGATCCACGTGCCCAAGCTGTAATGCCGGGCTCGCCGCCCGCCGGACCGCAGGGCCGGGCCCGCGTGCTCGTCGTCAACGCGGGCTCGAGCAGCATGAAGCTGTCCGTCGCAGGGCCCGGTGACGTGGTGACCGACCGGTGCGAAATCGACCGCTGGGACGGCGGCGCGGGCCAGCCGGAGCTGCGCGCCTACCTCGGCCGCCTGGCCAGCCAGGCCGGGCCCGCAGGCCCGCCGGACGTGATCGGCCACCGGGTCGTGCACGGCGGCACGCTGTTCACCTCGGCCACACTGATCGATGACGAGGTCCGGGCCGGGATGGCCAGCCTCACCTCGCTGGCGCCGCTGCACCAGCCGCGGGCGCTCGCGGGGATCGCGGCCGCGGCCGCCGCGTTCCCGGCGGTACCGCAGGTCGCGTGCTTCGACACCGCGTTCCACGCCACCTTGCCGGCCGAGGCGTCGACCTACGCGCTGCCGGCCGCCTGGCGGGACGAGTTCGGGCTGCGCAAGTTCGGGTTCCACGGGCTGTCGCACAGCTATGCCTCGCGCCGGGCCGCGGAACTGCTCGGCATGACCGGGTCGAACCAGTTCCGGGTCGTGACCTGTCATCTCGGAGCCGGGTCGTCGCTCGCGGCGGTGCACGGCGGCCGCAGCGTCGAGACCACGATGGGCTTCACGCCGGTCGACGGCCTGGTGATGGCGACGAGATCAGGCAGCGTCGACCCGGGGCTGATCGCCTGGCTGGCCGGTCAGGGCCGGGTGCCGCCCGCTGACCTGGCCGACGGGCTCGAGCATCGCTCCGGCCTGGCCGGGCTGGCCGGCCTGGCGGACGGCAGCGGCGACATGCGGGCGGTGGCCGCGGCCGCGGAGCGAGGCGAGCCTGCGGCCGGGCTCGCGCTTGGCGTGCACGCGCACCGGCTGGTCGCCGGCGTGGCCGCGATGGCCGCCGCGATGAACGGCCTGGACGCGCTGGTGTTCACGGGCGGGATCGGCGAGCACGCGCCGGCCGTGCGAGCCGCCGCGGCCGCCGGACTGCGCTTCCTGGGCGTGGCCCTGGACCGGGACCGGAACGCGTCGGCCGCGGCCGATGCGGATATCAGCGCCGGCGGCGCCGGGGTACGGACCCTCGTGCTGACCGCGCGCGAGGACCTCGAGATCGCCAGGGACGCCCGGTCGGTGCTGGCGGCGGCCGCCGGCTAGGTCGCTCGCCGGCTCAGCTTCGCGGCCAGCGCCTGGTGCTCCAGCGCGGCCCGAAGCACGCCCACTCGATGCCCCAGTAGGCCATCCGGCGCCGGTTGAGCAGCAGCCTGACCAGGCCGCCCAGCACCAGCAGCGCCAGCGCGACGCCCGTCACGGTGAGGAACTCGACCAGCACGGTCCTGATCTTCACCATGCCGACCGTCATCGGACGCCGGCCGGTCGCCCGGCCGCTACCGTCGACCCAGATACTGACCTTGGTGCCGGCCTGAGTCCCGGTTCTGGTCGGCACTACGCCTTTCCTGGTGGCGCCCGATGGCGTGCGCCACCGGGCGGCGACCCAGAACGTCGCCATCGACCCGTACCCGTAGAACTGCGGCGGAGCTGACCGTGTCAGCACGGCGTCCACCTGGTGCCAGGAGGCTTCCTGATGAACCTGCCGCAGGCCAGATGCCTCGGTCAGCTGTCCGGCCGCCGGCGCGAGCAGCGGCGCGGCGACCAGGAAGGTGAGCACGAGGATGAGCCGGACGCCGCCCTCGAACCGGTCCATCCGGCGGCGCAGCGGATTGCGGTCCGCCCCGACCCATCCGGCGATTCGCCGGCTCAGCGGCCGTGTCGTCCTGCTCAGGCTCCGGTCCCCCGTCCGTCGCACTCAGACAGCATTCCCGCCGTGACGGTTCTCACCCCCGCATTCAGGGCATGTTCCGGCGTGACGCCGCGCCCTCCGGCCCGCGGAGGACTTTGTCCTCTATTGAGTGGTGCGACCCCGGCGCAGACTAGGGCCATGCAGGCGAGCCGCAACCGGAGGAGGCCAGGTGGACCGTGACGAGCAGCAGCGTGAGCGGCAACCGGTCATCCTGGTCGGCGTCGGCGGTTCTGACGCTTCCATCGCGGCCCTGATCTGGGCCGCCGGCGAGGCCCGCCGCAGGAACGCCAGGCTCAGGGTGCTGGAGGCCTGGCAGGTTTACCCGGCGCGAGCCCTTTACGCGGCCGGCCGCGTAAAGCGCGAGCCGTCCAGCGACACGGCCGCCGCCCGGCTGGCCGCCCGGGTGCGGGCCGTGCTCGGCGATGCGGCCGGCCAGGCCGTGACCACCGAACTGGTCGAGGGAGCGCCCGAGCGGGTGCTCGCCGATGCGTCGGCCGACGCGGACCTGCTGGTGCTCGGCTCGGGCAGCCAGTCACCGGTGGCGCACGTCGACCCGCAGATCGTGGACCGGCCGACCGGCCCGGTCATCAGGGCCTGCCTCAGTCATGCCCGCTGCCCGGTCGTCATCATCAGTCCCGCGATGGCCGCCCGGATGGGCACCGGCGACCAGGACCCGGCGCCGCGGGCGCCGGTCGCCGCCCGCGTCTAGTCGCCCGCACTTCCGGTTCCCGCCCGGCCCACCGTGGTAGCCTGCGCGGGGTAGACGGGGGGTCGACGGTGTACGGGGGGTCGCGCACCGCACGGCGGTGCATCTGTTGGAACGGGCGGAGTCGCCGGCGGCGCGCTCAACGCCGCTCCAGGACACTTAGCGGCTGAGTGATGCGGCATCACGCTGCCGCTCACCTCAGCGCGGACGGGCCCGCAGCGGATCCGCTCAGGACCAGACGGTTCTTCCTCGGCGGACTGGCCATCGGAGTCGTCGCGATGTCGCTGGTCGGCCTGGCCACGGCGGTCTTCATCGAGTCACCGCACGAGGTCGCGGCGAAGTCCGCGGCCCCGGCCGCGACCGTCCTCACCGCTGTCGCCCGGTGGCAGGTGCTGCGGAACCCGATCACGGTGCAGGGCACGGTGCGGTCGGCCAGGACGGTCAAGGTGATGGCAAGTGCTCCGTTCGCGGAGGTGACGGTGACCAGGCTGCCGGTCAAGGCCGGCGACCGGGTGTGGCCTGGCCGGGTCGTCGCCGAGATCGACGGCCGGCCGGTCCTGCTGCTGCGCGGCCGCCTGCCCGCCTACCGCGACCTGCACGAAGGTGACCGCGGCCCGGACGTGACCCAGCTGCAGCGGGCGCTGGCCAGCCTCGGCTACGCCAGCTACGACCCGGCCGGCAACTTCGGCCCGAGCACCGCGCTGGCTTTGCTGCTGTTCTACCGCCACCTCGGTTACGTGGCGCCGGTCTACCACCGGCCGGTGACCCCGCCGGTGCCCGCGCCGGCCCCGTCGCCGTCCGCCGCGCCCTCGTCTCCGGCGGCCAGACCCTCGTCGCCCCCGGCCGCGGCCGGCCTGGTGATACCCAGTGCCTACCTGCCGATGAGCGAGGTCGTCTACATCCCCACCAGGTCGGCCCTCGTCGCCTCGGTGACCGCGCGAACGGGCGCCGTCGTGGGCTCAGGACCCGTGCTGACCCTGGCCACCGGCAGCCCGCGGGTGACCGGGAACCTCAGCGCGCACCAGGCCGCGCAGACTCGCAAGGGCATGGCGGCCGAGATCGTATCGGCCAGCCCGCCGCTGGCGGCGGCCGGCGCCGTGACCAGGGTCGGCCCGCTGCCAGCCGTAGGCGGCCCGCCCGCCAGCGGATACCCGGTGCAGGTCGCGAGCCGGCGGACGCTACCGCAGCACCTGATCGGCGTGCGCGTCCGGCTGACGATCGAAGCGCCCGTCACCAGCGGACCGGTGCTGACCGTTCCGCTGGCCGCCGTCCTCGCCGCCGGGCACGGTCACCCGGTGCACGTGGTCAGGATCACGCCATCGCGCCGGCGGATCAGGGTCGCGATCTACACCGGGCCGACCGCGGGCGGCCTGGTGGCCGTGCAGCCGGTCCGGCCGGGCCAGCTGCGGCCAGGCGACCGGGTCGTGATCGGCCTGCGCCGATGACGGCCGAGCAGGCGACCAGGCCGCTGCCACGGCCGCCGGGGCAGCCGCTGATCGAGCTGCGCGACGTGGGCGTGCGCTACCGGGGCGCGGGCCTCCCTGCGCTCAGCGGCATCGGCCTGACCGTCGGCCATGGCGAGCTCGTCACGCTGGCCGGGCCGGCCAGGTCCGGCAAGTCGACGCTGCTGAGCGTGGTCGGCCTGCTGCTGAGGCCGACCACGGGCAGCTACCTGCTGAACGGCTTCGACACCTGCTCGCTGCGTGACCGCGAGCGGACCGCGCTGCGCGGCCGGCAGATCGGCTGCGTGTTTCAGCAGCCCCGGCTGCTGCCGTCCAGGTCGGCCCTGGACAACGTGATGCTCGCGGTGCTGTATGGCGGGCTGCCCAGGCCGCGCCAGCACAGCGCCGCGGCTGACGCGCTCGACCGGGTCGGCCTGGCCGCCAGGAGAAATGTCCTGGCCGGCCAGCTGTCCGCCGCTGAGCAGCAGCGGGTCGCGATCGCCCGGGCCGTCGCCGGGGATCCCAGCCTGCTGCTCTGCGACGACCCGACGGCCAGCCTGGACGAAGCGCTGGCCGCGCAGATCATCAGCCTGCTGGTCAGCCTGCACCGGGAGGGCCGGACGGTCCTGATCGTGACCCGGGATCAGCTCGCCGCCGCCTACAGCTCGCGGACCCTGACCGTCGGCGGAGTCAGCCCGGCCGTCCGCCAGGACGCGGGCCGGTGATCCGCCGCCGGGTCGGCCACAAGACGCGGCTGCGGTGGGCGGACGCCGTCGGCGAGGCGTTCACGGCGATCGCCGCCCGGCCGGCCAGGGCGTTGCTCACCAGCCTGGGCACGCTGCTCGGCGTGGCCTGGTTCGTGATCGCGCTCGGCCTCGTCAGCACGGCCAGCGGCCAGGTGGCCGCGACCTTCGCTGACCGCCTCGCCACGCAGGTGACGGTGCGGCTGGCGAGCCCCGGCCCGGCGCCCGCGGCCTACCCGTACCCGGCCGACGTGTCACGCCGGCTCGATGCCCTGAACGGCGTGGTCGCCGCCGGCGTGTACTGGCCGGTGAAGCTGGCCGGCCCGGTCACGGTCACGGCCGCGGCCGCGCCGGATCCGGCCGGCCAGGCTGGGTCCGGCCCGGCCGTGGTGGCCGTGTCTCGTGGCTTCCTGGCGGCGGCCGGCGTCCAGGTCAGCCAGGGCCGGACGGTCAGCGCCTGGGCCCAGGCGCACGCCGCCCAGGTGTGCCTGGCGGGCTCCGCCGCCGCGAAGGCGCTCGGCGTGACCGATGTCCAGGTTCAGCCGGTGATCCTGATCAACAACGAGCCCTGCGCCGTGATCGGGATCGTCAGCCATGCCGTCCGGCGGCCCGCGCTGCTGCGCTCGGTCATGCTGCCGGACTCGACCGCGGTCGCGCTCTGGGGAGTGCCGGACCAGCGGGCCGGCGCCACGCCGACCGTGCTCATCCAGACCACGCCAGGGGCCGCCGCCGTCGTCGGCCGCCAGGCCGCGTACGCGATCAGCCCGGCCACGCCCGGCCAGTTCAGGGTCATCGTTCCGGTGCGGCCGCAGCGGCTGCGCGATCAGGTGACGGGCACGCTGACCAGCCTGTTCTTCACGCTCGGCGCGGTCAGCCTGGCGATCGGGACGCTGAGCGTCGGCGGCGTCACCTGGCTCTCGGTGCGGGAGCGGAGCGCCGAGTACGGCCTGCGCCGGGCGGTCGGGGCCCGCCGCAGGCACATCCTGGCCCACGTCGTCGCGGAGTCCGCCATCCTCGGCCTGCTCGGCGGGCTGGCCGGGGCCAGTCTCGGCGTGGCCGCCGTGATCCTGCTCGCCCGGTCCCGCCAGTGGATACCGGTCATCTCGCCGCTGACGGTTCTGCCCGCCCCGCTGGCCGGCGCCGCCGCCGGAATCCTGGCCGGCCTGATCCCCGGCATCCGCGCCGCCCGCGTCCAGCCGGCCGTGGCGCTGGCCCGCAGCACGGCGTCCTGACCTGCCGCCAGGCGGGCAGCGTGCCCGGCACTCGGAGCGCCGGGCCGGGCCCCGCCGGGTAACGGCCGCCAGCGTAAGCGGGCGGCTAGCGCGGCCATGGCCGCCACGGACAGGAAGTAGACGACGCGCGGCGCGGCCCGCGGGTCGGCCCGGACGATGGCGGCCAGCTCGCCCGGGCGCGCTCGCGCCACCGAGGACGAGCCGCACCTGGCCCGCCCGAGCTGAGCGAGGCTGGCCGTCGCCCGGATCCGGCCGGCCAGCAGGGCGGTGAAGGTCGGCGGTGGCTGGCGGATCGCCCTGGCCGCGGCCACGATGCTCCGCTCGGCCGGGGCGAACGACAGCGACGCGGCCAGGTCGTCGGCGAACAGCGTGGCCGGCAGGCTGGCCAGGCGCGCGTGCCCGGCCTCGCTGACGGCGAGCACCCCCCGGCCGAACAGGCCCCGGCGCACTTCGGGCAGCCGCAGCCAGACGTCGTAGTACCAGCGCACGTACCACGGGCAGCCCCGCAGCGGCAGCACCCGCTCCGGGGCCGCGGCCAGCACGCCCGGCCTGCGCACCTCGTCGATCAGCGCGCGGACGTCGCCCGGGTCCAGGTCGACGTCGGCATCGACGTACAGGCGCGGGAAGCCGGCCGCGACGTCGTCGCCGGCCCGCAGCGCAGCGTGCCTCGGGACCGCCCCGAGGGAAACGACGCGCACGCCAGGGCCGAACGAGGAGGCAATCTGGGCCGTATTGTCGGTGCAGCCATGCGCGACCACGACGATCACGACGTCGCCGGCGGCCGCGAGCGGCGAGATCCGGCTGAGCAGCCGGCCTATCACCCGGCTTTTGTTATGCGCGGTAATTACAACGGCAGCCACGATAAAACAGTATGAAGGATGATCGCGCCAGCCGGCGGTATTGAATGGCCTGGCCAACCCGCAAGAATTGTGAGTACGCAATTTCAGGATGACAGCGCGCTGGTAATACCTATATCCATTAGCTCCCGTCACCTTTATTGTTCTTACGGCCGCATCATGCCGTCCACGGGCAGCCGGGGTGACCTCGCCCGCCTCGCCCGTCGTCACACAATGTAACGTAGTAGGTACGTTTTAGTCATCATTCGGTCCCGGCCAGCAGGTCAGCGCTTAGCACGAGGCAGCTACGTCGGCTCCTTGTCCTGAGGAGGTCCGATCCATGTCACGACCACCAGATGCCCGGGCCGCGCCACGTCCGCCGACCCGCTCGCGGCTCCGCAAGATCTTGATCGCCGCGCTTATCCTGGCCGGTGCCTTCGTTTTTGTGGCCGGGGCGATGTTCCTGAGCATCGTAGTCATGTAGTGACAGCGCTCAGCACAGTGATCGTGACCCTGCGTTCGTCCCACTCGCGCTCGGCAGTCGCCGGGGTCGCGGAACCGTCGCCAGTGTCCGGTCCGCCGCGGTGCCGCCGCTGACGATCTCGGCCGCGACTCGCTCGCCCGCGTGACCGTCCCACAGGGCCGGCCGGCGAGGCGGCGGCGGTGTCTCGAGGGCTGCCCGGGCGGCCCCGACGATCCGCTCGGGATCGCTGCCGACCAGCTGGTTCGTGCCCTGGGAGAGCGTGACCGGGCGCTCGGTCGTGTCACGGAGCGTCAGGCAGGGCACTCCCAGGGCGGTCGTCGCCTCCTGCACCGCGCAGGAATCCGTCAGCACCAGCAGGGCCGCTGCCTGCAGGGCGACGAAGTCCAGATAGCGGGCCGGACGGACGACTAGCAGCCGCTCAGCCCGGCCGTCGCCGGCCAGCCGGGCGGCCAGCCTGGGATGCGCCGGCCAGACCAGCGGGCACATCCGCGCCACCCGGTCGAGCGCTGGCAGCACCGAGGCGAGGGCGCCAGGATCGCCGGCCAGGCCCGCCCGGCCGAGCGCGACGAGGCCGTACCCGCCCGGCGTCAGCCCGAGGCGCGCGAGCGTGTCGCCGCCGAGCGCCCGGCCCTGGCTGGCCAGCAGGCTGTCGACCATGACGTTGCCGACTAGGCGGATCCGCTCCTCGGCACACCCCTCGGCCCGCAGGCTGGCAGCGGCGTCGGGCGAGGCGGCGAACAGGTAGTTGCTGACCCGGTCGGCAACCATCCGGTTGACCTCGGCCGACCCCGACCAGACCTCGCTGCGCAGGCCGGCCCCGACGTGACCGAGCAGCGCACCGCGCTTCGCCGTCACCAGCGCGCACGCCAGCGTCGAGTCCGCGTCCCCGGCCACCACGACGACATCGGGCCGCAGCTGCTCGGCCAGCCGCTCGAACGCCGTCAGCACCGCGGCCGCCCGGACCGCGTGGCTGCCCGGGCCGGCCTCCAGATAGTGGTCGGGCCGCAGCCCGAGCTCACTGGCCGGCCCGCCTCCGGGCTGGGGGCCGGGCCGCTGGCCGGCGTGGACGGCGATGACCTCGGCGCCCCGGGCGGCCAGCGCGTCCATGACCGGCTTGACGGCCAGGTCGCTGGACCCGCCCCCGGCAATGCAGATGACTCGCACGGGCCTCCCGCCGTTAACTGCCCGGCGCGTCCTTGCTCGCACTGATCGCAGCATTTTGTAGCGTTATGGTTACGCTACGTAAAGGCTAGTGGCACGGCGGCCGGTCAGCTGGCATTGAGGGCCCGGGTGGCGCCGCATGTCGCCGGCCCGGCTCTAGCCACCTCGGCGCCGCCGGATCCGGCGCACCACCTCGGTCGCGCCCGCGAGCGCGAAGGCGATGCCCAGCGCCAGCAGCAGCCCCTTCCAGGCCGCTCCCTCGAACGTCTTGCCGCCGAAGTACCCCAGCAGGGTCGCGTAGCTGGCCCAGATCAGCGCGGCGGCCGCGTCGAACACCGCGAAACGCCGCCAGGGGAAGCCCAGCGTGCCGGCACTGAGGGTCACGGCGGTCCGGCCGCCAGGGATGAAGCGGGCCACGATGATGAGCTCGCCGCCGCGTTCGGTGAGCTGAGACTCGGCCCAGGCGAGGGACTTGCGTCCGTTGTCGCCGCGAAAGAAGCGGTCCGTCGCCCGGCCGCCGAACCGGCGGCCGATGAAGAACGCGGCGTTGTCGCCCGCGAACGCGCCGCAGGCCGCGGCCACGACGATCAGGGCCAGGTTCAGGCCGCCGGCCGCCGCGACCACTCCGGCCGTGATCACCACGGTCTCGCTCGGCACGACCGGCAGCAGGGCGTCCAGCACGGCAAGTGCGAAGACGATGCCGTACGCCCATCCCGACGCGTCCGACACGAGGCCGATGAACTGGTTAAACATCGGCCCCGCGGGGCGTCAGGGCCGGATGCCCGGCCGGGACGCGCGGTGAGCGCTGCGGCGCAGTCAGCCGTCGGTCCACGTCACCCCCCCGTGCCAGGTCAGCGCCGATCTCGGTGATCGTATAGTGATGCCGGTTCAGGTCCCGGCCCACCCCCGTTCCGCCGCGCTCACCGTCGTCCCGCAGCGGCCGCGCTGACCTCGGCCAGCGTCGGCGGATCGTTTCCCGGCCGCTCGCAGTTGAGCGAGGCGACCAGGATCGCGTCGTCCAGCGCGGCTGATAGCGGCCCGGCCGGGCACCCGGCCAGCCGGGCGGGGTGATGCAGCCTCCGCCGGACCAGCGATCCGATCAGTCCGGCGGTGAAGGAATCGCCCGCCCCGACCGTGTCGGCGACTGTAACCGGGCGCGCAGGCCGGTGCACGGGCGCGGCCAGCCCGGCATAGGCGTCGGCGCCGCTGGCCGAGCTCGTCATGACGACCAGCGCCGCGCCGAGCCGGAGCCAGTGCGCGGCGACCTCGCCGGCCGTCAGGTCAGGATACAGCCAGGCGATGTCGTCCGCGCTCGCCTTGGCCAGGTGGGCGAGGCTGACCGCCCGCTCGATCCGGTCTCTGGCCCGCGCGTGATCGGCCAGCAGGCCGGGGCGGACGTTGGGGTCGTAGCTGACCAGGACGTCGCCGCGGGCGCGGATGCGCTCCGCGAGCGCGAGGATCAGGGCGTCGCCGGGAGGGGTCCACGAGGCGATCGAACCGAAATGCAGCACCGCCATCGCGTCCGGCGCCCGGGCCAGTTCGGCCGCCGTCCAGTGCCAGTCGGCCGTGCCGTCGAGATAGAAGTCATAGCTGGCGCCGCCGCGGGCGTCCAGGCTGACGACGGCCAGGGTGGCGGGCTGGCTGGCCAGCGGCGCGGCCGTCAGGTCGATGCCCTCGGCGGCGGCATGGCCGCGCAGCATCCGGCCGAATGCGGTATCGGCCAGCCGCGCCATCAGCGCCGTCTGGTGCCCGAGCCGCGCCAGGCCGATCGCCACGTTGTACGGGCTGCCGCCGGGCAGGGCGGCGAAGGTGCCTGGCCGGTCGCCGGGGACCAGGTCGATGATCGCCTCGCCGATGACGGTCACGTTCGGCAGCGCCGTCGTCACGCTGCCTCCCGTGGTCGAGCGGACGGCCTCCGCGCGGGGCCTGCTGGCCGGTCCCGGCCTAACGATGTCACAGGATGGGGCGGCCATAAAGGCCGAACGTCCGCGCGGGCCGGGTCGCTCTCCCCTGGCTGTCCGCGGCCCCGGCTGATGTCCTGGTAGCCCGCTGGTGCGAGAGGATGGGCAGATGACCTGCACCGTGCACGTCGCCTGGGACGATTCACTGACCGGTTACAACTTCGGTCCCGGCCATCCGCTCGCGCCGATCAGGGTGGAGCTGACCGTCCAGCTCGCCCGCGCGCTCGGCGTACTCGACGGCGAGGGCATCACCGTCGTGCAGCCCGAGCCGGCGACCGACGAGGAACTCGCCTACGTGCACGATCTCGACTACATCGAGGCGGTCAAGCAGGCCGGCCGAGCCGAGCCGACCCTGGTCGCCGGGCGGTACGGCCTCGGCACCGAGGACGACCCGATCTTTCCCGCCATGCACGAGGCGTCGGCCCTGGTCGCCGGGGCGACGCTGGCCGCCGCGCAGGCGGTGTGGAAAGGCACGGCCGAGCACGGCGTGAGCATCGCCGGCGGCCTGCACCATGCGATGCGGGACCGAGCGAGCGGATTCTGCGTCTACAACGACCCGGCTATCGCGATCAGCTGGCTGCTGTCCCAGGGCGCCGAGCGGGTCGCCTACGTGGACATCGACGTGCACCACGGCGACGGCGTCCAGGCCGCCTTCTATAACGACCCCCGGGTGCTGACGATCAGCCTGCACGAGCATCCGCGCACCCTGTTTCCCGGCACCGGGCGGCCGTCGGAGACCGGCGGGCCGGACGCCGCGGGATCCGCGGTCAACGTGGCGCTGCCGGCCGGGACCAGGGACGCGGGCTGGCTGCGCGCCTTCCACGCGGTCGTCCCGCCCCTGCTGCGCGCGTTCCAGCCGCAGATGCTGGTCAGCCAGCACGGCTGCGACACGCACTGGATGGATCCGCTAGCCAACCTCGAGCTCACCATCGACGCCCAGCGGGCGGCCCACGCCGCGATCCACCGGCTCGCGCACGAGACGGCGGGCGGCCGCTGGCTGCTGACCGGCGGCGGCGGCTACGAGGTGGTCCAGGTGGTGCCGCGAACCTGGACCCACCTGCTGGCCGAGGCCGCCGGCAGGCCGCTGGACCCGGCCATCCCGACCCCGCCGGACTGGCGGGACTACGTCGCTCGGCGGACCCGGACCCCCGCGCCGGAGTTCATGACCGAGCAGGCTTCGGCCAGGTACCCCAGCTACGACGACGGCTACGACCCGGACGAGCCGATCGACCAGGCCATCGCGGCCACCCGCGAGGCGATCTTCCCGCTGCACGGCATGATGCCCTAGCTCTCGACCCGGATACCTCGAGGGACCAACGCCGGCGAATGCCGCTTGCCGGGACGCCTCTGTGTGTCGCGCGCGCAGGCAACCCGACTGAAGCAACGCTGCAGCGTCTCGCCCGTGCTTTGGAACGGTGACTAGCACTGGTCTAGAGTCCCGCCCGACTGACCGGATGTCAGCCTGCTGACCAGCACCGCTCAGGCCGGGGCGAGGCGTGCGGCCAGCGGGGCGCCGAGGCTGGCCGCGGCGGCCGAGCCGAGGCCGATCCCCCACCCCACCGGGCCAAGCGGCGTGCAGCCGAAGAACTGGCTGACGACCGGGGTCTGGATCACGGCGGCCAGCCCGGCGGCCGAGCCGACGCTGGCCGCCACCACCAGCGGGCTGCGCCAGCCCGTGACCAGCGTCTGGCCGAGCTGCGCGCCCACGAGGCCGACCAGCGCCGTCGTTCCGGCCCGGCCCGGCATGACGCCGGTCATCCGGCCGCCCGCGTACGCGGCCAGGCCAGCCCCGGCGGTCAGCCCGCCCCGGATCAGGATGTCCCGGTTCAGCGCGGATCCGAGCGAGGCCTCGGGCCCTTCGCGGAGCAGCATCTCCGGCGTCGCGCCGTCCGGCTGCCGCACCGCCAGCGCCAGTGACGGCACCATGTCGGTGAACAAGTTCACCAGCAGCAGCTGGCGGGCGTTGAGCGGAGATCCTCCGGGCAGCAGCAGTCCGGTCCCCAGGGTGAACACGATCTCGCCGAGGTTGCCGCCGAGCAGCATGGCGATCGCGTCCCGGACCGATGACCACATCGCCCGGCCCTCGACGATCGCGTCGATAATCGTCTCGATCCGGTCGTCGGTCACGACGACGTCGGCGGCTTCCTTGGCCGCGTTGGTGCCCCGCTGCCCCAGCGCGACCCCGACGTCGGCGAGCCTGATCGCCGGCGCGTCGTTGGCGCCGTCACCGGTCACGGCGACGACGCGGCCGATCCGGCGCAGCGAGGCCACGATCCTGACCTTGTGGTCGGGGCTGACCCTGGCGAAGACCGCGGCCTGCGTGACGAGCTTGTCGAGCTCGCGGTCGGTGCAGGCGTCGAGCTCGGGCCCGGTGACCACGCGGCCGCCGTCCAGCAGGTCGAGCTCGGCGGCGATCGCCTCGGCCGTGCTCGGATGGTCGCCGGTCAGCATCATCACGCCGACCTGGGCCGCGCGCAGCCCGCGGATCGCCGCGGCGGCGGTGTCCCTGACCGGGTCGGTGAGCGCCAGCAGGCCGGTGAAGCGCAGCCGCTCGATCCGGTCCTCGCGCAGGTCGCGCCGGCTCGACGCGTCCCGCTCGGCGACGGCGAGCACCCGGTAGCCGTCCCTGGCCAGCTGATCGACCGCGCGCTCGATGGCACGCCTGGCCTGCTGGTCAAGCTCGGCCGTGCGGCCGCCGCGCCGCTGCTGCGTGCACAGCGGCAGCACGATCTCCGGCGCCCCCTTGACGCACAGCACCTGGCCGGCCGGCGTCCGGCCCAGAACGGCGTGGTAGCCGCGGGACGGCTCGAACGGCAGCTCGCCGACCTGGTGCCAGCGTCCGGCACCGGCGTCGACACCGACCCCGACCCCGGCCTCGCGGGCCCCGGCCGCCACGGCCCGGTCGGTAGCGTGCGCGAGCGCCTCGCCGCCGCGGTGCTCGGGCGTCGCCCGCAGCCCGGCGGCGAGCACCAGCCTGCCGCTGCGCCGCAGCTCGCGCAGGGGCTGCGCGGTGCCCTTGGCGTCGGGCGTCCAGACCCGGTGCAGCCTGATCCGCCCCTGGGTCAGCGTGCCGGTCTTGTCGAAGCACAGCACGTCGACCCGGCCAAGCGCCTCGATCGTGCCGGGATTGCGGACCAGCGCGTTGCGCTGCGACAGCCGCCTGGCGGCGGCGTACTGGGCCGCGGTGGCGACGATCGGAAGTCCCTCGGGGACGGCCGCGACAGCCAGGCTGACCCCGGTGCCGAGCGTGTGGCGGAGCGGCCTGCCGCGCAGCAGGCCGCCGCCGATCAGCGCCGCCCCCGCGCCGAGCGTGACGGGCACGGTGATCTTCGTCAGGTCACGCAGCCGCGCCTGCACGCCGCCCGGTCGGCGCTCGCCCTCGACGGCCTGCGCGCTCCGGCCGAGCTCGGTCGCCTGGCCGGTCGCCACGACCACCGCCGTGGCCTCGCCGGCCGCGACTGAGCTTCCGGCGTAGAGCATGCTGCGCCGCTCGGCGAGGTTCACCGCGCCGGTCGGGGCCGGGCTCTTGGGCACCAGCTGCGACTCTCCGGTCAGGCTGGCCTCGTCCACCTCCAGCCCGCGGGCCTGCAGGATCCGGCAGTCCGCGGGCACCGCGTCCCCGGCCTGGACGACGATCACGTCCCCGGCGACCAGCTGGTCGGCGGCGGCGAGTTCCTCGCCGTGACCGCGGCGGAGCCTGACCCGGACGGCGGACTCATCGATCAGCCGGCGCAGCGCGCGGGTGACGCTGACCCGCTGAGCGCCGCTGACGAGCGCGTTGGCGGCCATGAAGCTGCCGATCAGGACCGCGTCGGTGATCGATCCCGCGACGGCGGCCAGTCCCGCGCCGCTGGCCAGGGCGGGAGTCAGCGGATTGGCGAGCTCTTCCAGCGAGGCGCGGATCAGGCCGGGCTCGTCCCTGGCGTCACCGGCCGGCACCGCGGCCCGGCGGCGCCCGGCCTCGCCGGCGTCCAGTCCCTCCGCGCTGCTGTCCAGTCTCGCGAGCACGGCGCCGGCGTCGAGTGCGTGCCAGTCGGTCGTCCCGGCCGGCAGCGGCGGCGGTCTCCTGGCCAGGGTCATGGCCGACCAGACGCCGCTGGACAGGGAGGCGAGCGCGGCGCCGTTGACGGCCAGCAGGGAGCGCGCCGCCGCGCCCGGCCGGGGCCGGCCAGGGCGAGCAGGGCCCCGGCACCCGACCCGTAGGCGGCGAACATGGCGGCCCGGCGGCTGGCCGCCCTGGCGGGCGGGACGGCCTGCAGGACGCGGCAGGCCTCGGCCAGGTCAGCGCCGGTGATGAGGTCGGCTCCCCACAGCGGCCGGGACCCGCTCGCCACGCCGATGCCGACGTCGGCGGCCGCCAGCGCCTCGTGCTGGCGCGCCGTGACCAGGGCGACGACCCGGCCCTCAGCCTGGAGCGCGCGCACCGAGGCGGCCATCGCGGTCCCGCCCGCGACGACCTGGTCGACCGGCGCCCGCCGGCCAAATCCGGCCCGGCCGGCCGCCACGACCAGCCCGATCGACCGCGCCGTGGCGATCATCGGGCCGGCCAGCGGGTCGAGCTCGGGCTCGACCGCAACCAGGCCGATCAGCTCGCCGGCGCGGAACAGGCCGAGCAGCGGGCTGCCGCGGCCCCGCAGTTCGCGCGCCGCGTCCCGGAACTCGCCCCGGAGCCTGCGCGGCACCGGCCCGGTCGCCCACCCGCCCCGCTCGGCGAACGCCGGGCCGCGTGAGCGCGCCGCCCCCGGCTCGCCGGGCTGCCCACCAGCGGCGAGCCGCCGACCGCCAGGCGGGCCGGCGAGTCGCCAGCGACGGCACTGGCCCCTGCGCAGACGGATGCGCGGCCATGGCCGCGGCGCGGGCCGCGGTGCCGGACGGCGGTCTCGCCGGGACCAGCCCGTTCGCGGCGTTGCGCGCCCGCGGGATGGCCGGAATCCCGGCACCGGCCGGTGCCGGGGCCCGGTTCGGGGCTGGTGCCGGTGCCGGGGCCGGGGCCGGTGCCGGTGCCGGTGCCGGTGATCGCGGAAGCCTGTCTGCGGATTCTGCTGACTGGCTTCCGTGATCATGAGACTGCGCGGCGGCGGGAGGCACCGCGGGCTCGTTCAGGAGGGCGTGGGCGGCGAGGACGGCCGCCTCGGCGTCGGCCTGGCGGTCCGGCGGGATCCAGACCGCGCCGACGACCATCCGGCCGCTGGTCAGCAGCCGCGTGTCGAGGACCACGGTGTCGATACGGTCCAGCCTGCGCAGCGCCTCGGTGTCCATGGCCAGCACCCCGGACCGGGCCAGGTCGCGGTCCACGCGGGCGGCGAATCCCTCGCGGCCGAGCTTGGCCGGCTTCGGGTTCGCCGTCGCGGTCGCCGCCACCATCAGGTGCGGATCGCGGGTCGCCGCCAGCGCCGCCGCCGCGCCGGCCAGCGCCCCGGCCGCGGCCTTGCTGCTGTACGTCTCGACCGGCCCGGCCGGCAGCGGTACCGGCCGCTGCGCGGCGGCCCTCGCGGCGGCCAGTCTCCGGGCGGCTGGCTCCCCGGCTGGCAGGCCGGACAGCTTCGGCTCCCGCTGCTGCCACAGATCGCGGCGCGCGCGCAGTTCGTCGAGCAACAGGCCGCGCTGGGCAATGTCCACGACGAGCCCCAGCGGGCCAGCCGCCAGGCCCTGCGCGACGGCGTTGCCGACGGCCAGGCTCAGATCCGTCGCGGCCCGGCCGAGCCTGCCCTCGATCGGCCGGCGCAGCAGCGGCGTCGACTCGACCAGCGAGAGCACTGACGCCGCCTCGCCGATCAGCGGGTTGCTCCGCGCCAGCCGCCCGAACTGACCGAAGACGAGCTGGCCGGCCAGCCCGAGGCCGAGGCCGCCGAGATCGGCGCCGATCGCGTACAGCTGGCGCTGGATCGGCTCGGAGTCGGCCGGGTGGTCGGGCCGGTCATGCGGGAAGCGCTCGTCAGACAGGTCGTGAGCGTCCTCCACGCCCTCGATGACGTCGCAGATCTCGTCGACGCCGACCTGGTCTCCGTCGAACGCGACCACGACCCGGCCGGCGACGGTGTTGACCTGCGCCCACTGAACCCCGTCAACCTCCGCGAGCGCCGCTTCCAGGCCACGCGCGGCCGGGTGGTTCTCCGGCCGGTGGATTCCCCTGACCTCGATGTGCGCGCGCCCGTTGCCGACCCAGCGGCGTCGCTGCCGGCGGCCGGGCGAGATCGGCAGCCGGCTGGCGATGGCCGCCAGGACCGTGCCTGCCTGCGCGATCATCGCTGTCCCTGGACGCAGGTCAGGCGGGCATTGACGCTAACGGGCGGCGCGGGCGTGATCAGACTGCCTGGCGTGCCGCTCGGCGATCCAGGTGCCGGCGCCGACCAGCGCGGCAACCGGCCACTCCACCACGCCGAGCGCCGCCATCGCCGCCAGCCCGCCCCACCAGATCACGTTGCCGGGAACGCGCACCCGGGGCATCGGCACCGACGGCATCGAGATCCCGCCGCGCGGTGCTGGCCGGCGCGACTCCGCGTCACGCGGTGCTGGCCGGCGCGACTCCGCGTCACGCGGTGCTGGCCGGCGCGACTCCGCGTCACGCGGTGCTGGCCGCGATGCGCTCCGGCGCGAGTCCGGGCGCCGGGCGGCTGGCTTCCGCGCGGCCTGGCCGCGCTGGCCCGGAATCTGACTCTTCTGTGCTGCGGCACTCTTCTGCGCTGTCGCACTCTTCTGCGCGGCCGCACCCTGCTGCGCTGCGGCACTCTTGCGAGCGGCTGGACTCGACGCCATCGGTTCCCCCCGGACTGATGTGCGGGCCGCTGACCGGGTCCTGCTGCCCTCACGTGCCCGGCCCCGCGAATCCGCCTGGTCGTACTCACCTGCTGTACCCAGCCACGCAGGCATTACCCAGCGGCCCGGCAGCGCGCCCGACGGTTTCGTTATGCAAAGGTCGCGATCAGCCTGGGTATGCCTGGGGCCGATGCGGGCCGGGAGGCGGAGCCGCGGGGCATGCCTGGCCAGCCAGGCTCGGGGGCGGAATGGGAGTCACGGATGCCCGGGGTAACTCCCCGGGCAGGCCGGCGGCGACGCTGGTCGCGCTGATCCTGGTCGCGGCCGTCGCCAACCTGAACCTGTCGGTGGCCAACGTCGCCCTGCCGGCCATCGGTTCCGCGTTCGACTCGGCGCAGACCACGCTCGACCTGATCGCCGTGGGGTACTCGCTCGGGCTGGCCTGCTCGGTGCTATGGCTCGGCGCCATCGGCGACCGGTACGGACGCAAGCTCATGCTGATGCTGGGCACGACACTCGCGATGCCGGCCAGCCTGCTCGCCGCGTACGCCCCGAGCGACACGGTTCTCGGGCTGGCCAGGCTGCTCGGCGGGGTGGCGGCCGGCATGGCGTATCCGACCACCCTGGCCCTGATCACCGCGCTGTGGTCGGGCCCGGCGCGGACCAGGGCGATCGCGCTGTGGTCCGGCATCGGCGGCGCTCTGTCGGCACTCGGGCCGCTGGTCGCCGGCCTGCTGCTCGATCATTTCTGGTGGGGCTCGGTCTTCATCGCCTCGCTGCCGCTCGCCGTCGTCGCGCTGCTGCTCGCGTGGCGGTACGTGCCCGCGCATGTCAACGAGACCACCAGCCCGGTCGACAACCTCGGCGGAGTGCTGTCGGTCGCGGCCATCGGCGCGGCCATCCTGGCCATCAACTTCGCTCCGGTGCCGGACAAGGGCATGCTGATCCTCGGGCTGGCCCTGGTCGCCATCGCGGCCCTGGCCGCGTTCTTCGTCCGCGAGCGCCGGGCGTCCAGCCCGCTGTACGACCTGCGGATCGCCAGGCGGCGGATCTTCTGGGTGGCGGCCGCCGGCGGCGTCGTCGTCTTCGGGGCGCTGATGGGGGCCGTGTTCATCGGCCAGCAGTTCATGCAGAACGTGCTCGGCTACTCCCCGCTCCGTTCGGGAGCGGCGATCCTGCCGGCCGCGGCGGCCATGGTGCTGGTCGCACCGCGGTCGGCGAAGCTCACCGTGTCCCGCGGGGCCAGGTTCACCCTGCTGATCGGCTACTTCTTCTGCCTGCTCGGCTTCCTGACCATGCTCTTGCTCTGGACCAGCAGCAGCCCGTACTGGCAGATCGGCCTCGGCTACGCCTTCGTCGGCATCGGCGTCGGCTTCGCCGGAACGCCGGCCTCGCACTCGCTGACCAGCTCGGTACCCGTGACCCGGGCCGGGATGGCCTCGGGAACCGCTGACCTGCAGCGCGATCTCGGGGCGGCGATCCTGCAGTCCGTCTTCGGCGCGCTGCTGACGGCCGGCTACGCGTCGGCGTTCTCGGCCACTATCGCGGGTGCGCCCCCGTCGACCAGGAACAAGATCAGCGTCAGCGTGCGCAGCGAGCTGACCAAGTCGTTCGCCAGCGCGTCGGCGGTCGCCAGGAGCTATCCGAAGTACGCGACCCAGATCACGGCGGCGGCCAGGTCGGCGTTCGGTCACGGTGATCGGTGGGCCTACGCGGCCGGCGTACTCTCGGTGCTGCTTGGTGCGGCGATCGTCCGGCTCTTCTTCCCGCCCCGGCCGGGCGAGCTGCGGCTGATCCAGGAATACCAGGCGCAGGACACCGCGGCCGGCGGCGCCGGGGCGGCCGCGGCCGCAGCAGAAGGCAGCCGGGTCAGCCCGGGAGGCTCTCCGGGCTGACCCGGCTGACGGATCTGGACGAGAGGGACCTTCGCGTTTCTCGCGAGTCAGAGATTGCGTGGTGACCGGGCTGGCTACGGCCCGTACCCCGCGTCCTTTGGGTCCCTCTCGTCACCTTCATCACACCGCATCTGGGGGTGGCCGGCCAGGGCCGAACGTCAGGATCCGGACGGGACCTTCGGGCCATCAGGATCCCCGGCGCCGGCCGGGCCATCCGGATGCGCGACCTCGCTGCGCACGCTGGCCAGCAGCTCGCGGGTCTGGTGCACGGCCTCTTCGGCGGCGGTCAGCCGACCAAGGCCCGCCAGCCGCTGGGCCTGGCCGAGCTGCGCCTCGATCCGCGCCAGCCTGGCCCGCTGCCTGGCCTCGTCCAAGGCCCGCTGAACAGCGGACGGGAGCCGCGCGGGCCGGTCCTTCAAGATGTAGTCGGTGGCGCCCTGCTTGATCAGGTCGACCGCGGCCTCGTCGCCGAGCACGCCCGACCAGATGATGACCGGAACCTGCGGGCACCGCTGCTGCGCGATCCGCAGCGCGTCCGCGCCGGAGAAACCCGGCAGCGAGAAGTCGGAGATGATCAGATCGGGCCGGAACTCAGCCAGCTGCTCGGTGAACCCGGCCCTGGTGTCCACCACGACCGCGGTGTAGTCCAGGCTGGCGCTGGTCAGCAGGCGCTGCGCCAGCTCAGCGTCCCAGGCCTCGTCCTCGAGGATCAGGATGCGATCGGGCCGCCGGTCCGCCGGGCCCTGGTGCCCGCTGTTCGCCGATGTCATCCGCTACTCCTCTTCCGCCGGCACGGCGATGTCGGGCACGGGCTCATTCAGCAGCAGCCAGAACATGCCGAGCGTGTGTACCGCCTCAGCAAATTCGGAGAAATTTACCGGTTTTCTCACGTAGGCGTTGGCCCCGTTGCGGTAGCCCGCGATGATGTCTTCCTGCTCCCTGGAACTGGTGAGGATGACAACGGGGATCAGCTGAGTGCGATCGGACGCCCGGATGCGGCGCAGCACCTCCAGGCCGTCGACCTTCGGCAGCTTCAGGTCGAGCAGAATGAGGCTGGGACGACAAGCGCTGGCGTCACCGAACAGCTGGTCCAGCGCCTCGGCGCCGTCACGGGCGACGAGCAGAGTGTTGGCGATGTTGGCCCGCTTCAGTGCCCGCAGCGTCAGGGCCTCGTCATCCGGGTTGTCCTCAATGAGCATGATGGATCTGTCGATCATCTGAGGTCCTTGCTGTCGAGTACGAGGAAGAAGGTCGCGCCTGTGTCCAGGTCGCTCTCCGCTCGCACGTGGCCACTTAGTCGCTCCACTTTCTGTTTCCCGCTCACGTTCCTTGGCCTGGCGGCGGAGGTCGGACTCGGCGAGCCACTGGTCAGTTATGTCACGAGCGATCGATGGCTGGCCGGTGATCTCATGCACCGAGTAGCCAAACATTCCCTCAGCCGCCGGATTCCAGGTCGTGATGATGCCGTCGAGATTCGCGGCCGCGGCTGTGCCCTCGGGACGGTCAAGATGCTTGCGGCCCACGTTCCCTCCCAGCTGGCTGAACGCGAAACCCGGAAAACTATGCTGCCAACCACGACACAAATAGCGTTATCTTCTTGTGATCACGCCTTCTCGTCGCCTGGTTCTTATCTAAGACAACTATAATGCGCGCTAGGTCGTCAGCTCGCAACACGGTTCGTTACTTTGCGGGAGAAGAACGAAAGACTGACCAGTAGCAGGGTGCGGACATCTTTCTTATCCGCTTCAAGCATATTGTCCAATTATTTAGTCAGCCGGCAATACGGGAATCCCGGATCGCCGGCGGAGCTTGATCCCGGCACACCATTACCACTGCCGCGATCGGGTAGGTAACTTGCTGACTTGCATTTCCGTCGAGTGCAGGACCGCCGCTTAGCACGCTCGACTCGGGGAGGTGCGCGCATGGACAGTGCGGAGCCGCCAGCAGACCATTCGGAACTGCAGGCTGTCTTCGATCACGCCATGACCGGTCTCGGCGAGATGACGCCGAGCGGAGAAATCCTGCGGGTCAACTCATATTTCTGCCAGCTCACCGGCTACACCCAGAACGAGCTGCAGTCGATGCAGGTGCAGGACATCGTCTTCCCGGACGACCGTGATGCCGATCTGGCGGGCATGCAGCATCTCCAGTCGGGGGAAATCGGCAGCTATTCGACAGTAAAGCGGTATCTGCGTAAAGACGGCAGCGTGATGTGGGCCGAGGTGAGCCGAATCCTCATCCGCGATGAAACTGGCAGGCCGCTGATCGTGGGGACCGTGCACGACATGACCGGCCAGCGCCAGGCCGAGGCGGAGGCGAAGGCGGCGGCCGCGTACAACCGGAGCCTGATCGAGGCGAGCCTGGACCCGCTGGTCACGATCGGCCGGGATGGCAAGATCACCGACGTCAACGCCGCCGCCGAGCAGGCGACCGGGTTCGGTCGGGCGGAGCTGATCGGCACCGAGTTCAGCGGCTACTTCACCGATCCGGACCTGGCCAGGGCCGGCTACGAGCAGGCCTTCCGCGACGGCTCCATCCGCGACTACCCGCTCGAGCTGCGCCGCCCTGACGGCCAGTCCATGCCGGTTCTCTACAACGCCTCGGTCTACCGCGACTCCGCAGGCCACGCTCTCGGTGTCTTCGCCGCGGCGCGCGACATCACCCAGATCCGCCACGCGGAGGCGGCGCTCAGAGAATCGCAACAGCGCCTGACCGCCATCTTCGACAACGCGCCGGTCGCCATCACCGAGATCGCCCCGAGCGGCGAGATCAGGCGGGTCAACTCCCGCGCGTGCCAGCTCGCCGGCTACACCGCCAACGAGTTGCTGTCCATGCGGACCGGGGACGTCAGCGAGCCGGAGGATCATGCCGCCGATGCGGGCCGCATGCAGCGGCTGCTCGCGGGAGAGATCGACAGCTACGTGGCGGAGAGCAGCTTCCGGCGCAAGGGCGGGGACATGGCCTGGGCCGAGGTAAGCCGCACGCTGGTTCATGACGACAGCGGCGATCCGCTGCTGATCGTCAGCGCCGTGCGCGACATCACCGAGCAGCGCCGGGCCGAAGCCGAGGTGAGGGCAGCGGCCGCCTACAACCGGAGCCTGATCGAGGCCAGCCAGGACCCGATGATCGCGATCGACGCGGACGGGAAGATCACCGACGTAAACGCGGCGGCCGAGGTGGTGACCGGGTACCGCCGGTCCGAGCTACTTGGCTCGCAGTTCAGCGGCTACTTCACCGACCCGGACCGAGCCGTGGCTGGCTACGACCGGGTCCTGCGGGAAGGAAGCGTGCGCGACTACGCGCTCGAGGTGCGGCACCGCGACGGGCATGTCACGCCGCTGCTGTGCAGCGCGACAACGTACCGCGAACCTTCGGGGAGCAGGCAAGGAATCCTCGCGGCCGCACACGACATGACGGAGATCAATCGCACGGGCGCAGCGCTCCGTGAATCTCAGGATCGGCTCACCGTACTGTTCAACAACGCACCGGTGGGCATCGACGAACTGGCGCCGGACGGCAGCATCATGCGGGCCAATCCCCGATTCTGCGAGATCACCGGCTACAGCGCCGACGAGTTGCTTTCCATGCCGGTCGAGCGCCTGATCCATCCCGACGACCGCGCCGCCGTCGTGGCTGGCGTCGAGAGGCTCGTGTCCGGGGAAGCGGACAGCTTCGCGATGGAGCGACGCTTCGTGCAGCGGAATGGCGGCGTCGTGTGGGCCGAGGTAAACCGGGCGGTAGTTCGCGATGAGAGCGGCGCGGCGGAGTTCATCGTCGGCGCCGTGCGCGACATCACCGCCCAGCGCCAGGCCGAAGCCGAGGTCCGTGCGCTCAATGCCGAGCTCGGCCTCCGCGTCGACCAGCGTACGGCCGACCTGGAGCGGGCGAACAAGAACCTGGAGGCGTTCACCTTCTCGGTCTCGCATGACCTGCGCTCGCCGCTTCGGGCACTGAGCGGTTTCAGCGAGGCCCTGGTCGAGGAGTACGGCGAGTGCCTGGACGAGACCGGCCGCGGCTACGCCGGGCGGATCCAGGCGGCCAGCGCCCGGATGGCCGCGCTGATCGATGATCTGCTGCTGTTGTCAAGGGTTTCCCGGGTTGACTTCAACGTGCGCCCCGTCGACCTCAGCGCCGAGGTCGCCGATGTGATCGGGGAACTGCGACTTCGCGAGCCAGACCGCCAGGTTCACGTGATCGCCGAAAGCGGTGTCTGGGTCCGGGCGGACCGTACCTTCATCCGCAGCGTGGTGCAGAACCTGATCGAGAACGCCTGGAAGTTCACGGTCCGCCGCGACGACGCGACCATCGAGTTCGGAACCATGGCCTGCGACGACGCAGGAATCTGCTGCTACGTCCATGATAATGGCGCTGGCTTCGATCCCGCCTATGCCGACAAGCTGTTCCAGCCGTTCCAGCGGCTGCATTCAGCGGCCGAGTTCCCGGGTACCGGCGTCGGCCTGGCGAGCGTGCAGCGCATCATCGAACGGCACGGCGGGCGGGTCTGGGCCGAAGGCGCCGTCGATCACGGCGCCACGTTCTATTTCACCATCCAGGGCGCGAGCCGGCCTGGCCCAGCGGGCCGGTGATCACGACTGAGTCAGTGGCCGGCGCCCGCGAACAACAGCAGGATGACCAGCTGGATGAGGACGAGGCCCAGGGTGATCAGGACGTAGCGGCCGATCAGCCGCAGCGCCCGCCTGGCCTGCGAGCTGGCCTCCGTGGCCTCCTGCGCGGCGCGAACCGCGGCCGCGGCCGCTGCCCCGGCCCTGGCCTGCAGGCTGGCCTGTTCCCGGCGAGCCGTGGCGATGTCCGCCTCCAGCTTGGCGGCTGCCGCCTCGATCCGGTCGAGGGTGGCGACGCTGACCGCCGCTGCCCGGACCGCAACGTCCTGGGCGGCCGCCGAGGGGAGCGCCGAGGTAACGGCCGGCCATGCCCCCGGCTCGGGCGCGGCTCCGCCGGCCAGCACGGCGTCACCCTCGACCGCCCGCTCCGTGGCCTCGTGCAGGTACCTGACCACCGCATCCTTTGCTACGGCGGCCAGGTCCGGCTGGCCAGCCCGAGTCGACCGAGGGCGGGAGCCATGGCCGCCGCGCTGGCGGGGAACTCGGGGTCTGGGCGGCGCTGACCCGGATTTGCGCTGGCGGAGCGCCGAGCCAGGCCAACCGTCGCCGGATCCGTCTTGGCCGTGCAGAGACGAAGGACTGCCCACGCGCTGACCTCCTCTGTCCCGCTGGACACTCTTCTCACTTCTTTCCTTACCCTCTCGATAGCAAAGTGGATCTACGCCGGAGCCAAGGTCTCCAGGAGCCGAGATGTGCCAGTACGGCAGAATGTCCGCATGGCGGACATCACAGCAAGCGCCGATCAGCCCCGAGCGGTCCGGGAGATCGCCGACGGTTACGTGGCCGCGCTCGCGGACCTGGATCCGATCCTGTCCACTGCGCTCGGCCTGCGGCCCGGCGAGGACCGGCTGCCTGACTTGTCGCCCGCCGGACAGGACGCGGCTGACGATCTCGCCCGGACGACGCTGGCCGGCCTGACCGCGGTCGAGGCCGCAGCCGATGCTGGCGATGGGCTCGCCGGTAACGAGCGGCGCTGTGCGCGGCTGCTGCGCGAGCGGCTGGAGGCGGGCCTGGCCATGAGCGAGCAAGGCGAGCACCTGCGCGCGGTCTCGAACATCTTCGGACCGCCGAACCGGGTCCGCAATACCTTCCTCGACATGCCGACGGCAAGCCCGCAGGACTGGGAAGCGATCGCGCGCCGGATGTCCAGGGTCGGCCAGGCGCTGGCCGGGTACCAGACCTCGCTGACCGCGGGGGCCAGCCGCGGGCTGTTCGCCGGGCCGCGGGTCGTGCGCGCCGCCGCCGAGCAGCTGGCGGAGTGGACGGCCGCGGGCGGCGGGCGGGGCTGGTTCGCCGACTTCGCGGCGGCGGCGGACGTTCCCGCCGCACTGCGGGCCGAGCTTGACCGCGCCGCGGCCGCGGCGAACGAGTCCGTCGGCGCGCTCGCCCGGTGGCTGGGCACCGACTACCTGGCGCAGGCCGCCGGCACGCCCGACGGAGTCGGCGCCGGCCGGTACCTGGTCTGCGCCCGGCGCTGGACCGGCGCAGACCTGGACGCGCAGGAGGCGTACGCGTGGGGCTGGGAGCAGTTCAAGGACCTCCAGGCGCAGATGAGCGCCGAGGCCCAGCTGGTCCTGGCCGGGGCCTCGGCGCAGGAGGCGATGCACCACCTCGACGCCAGCGGCGAGGCCATCGAGGGCGTGCCGGAGATCAGGACCTGGCTGCAGCAGATGATGGACCAGGCGATCGCCGACCTCGACGGCACCCATTTCGACCTGGCCGACCCGCTGAAGACGGTCGAGGCCAGGATCGCGCCGCCAGGCAGCGCCGCCGCGCCGTACTACACCGGGCCGTCGCAGGACTTCTCCCGGCCCGGCCGGACCTGGCTGCCGACGCTGGGCCGGACCCGGTTCCCCGTCTGGAACCTGATCAGCACCTGGTACCACGAGGGGGTGCCCGGCCACCACCTGCAGCTCGCCCAGTGGCGCTACCTGTCCGGCGAGCTGTCGATGTACCAGACGGCGGTCGGCGGCGTCAGCGCCTGCAGCGAGGGCTGGGCGCTGTACGCCGAGCGGCTGATGGACGAGCTCGGCTACCTGTCCACGCCGGGGGCGCGGCTTGGCTATCTCGATGCCCAGAACATGCGGGCCATCAGGGTCGTCATCGACATCGGCATGCACCTGCAGCTGCGGGTCCCCGATGACTCGTCGCTCGGCGCCGGCCAGCCCTGGACGCCGGACCTGGCCCTGGAGTTCTTCGCCGCGCACAGCGGCCGCGACAAGGAGTTCCTGGCCAGCGAGGTGATCAGGTACCTCAGCGGCCCGGGCCAGGCGATCAGCTACAAGCTCGGCGAGCGCGCCTGGCTGGCAGGCCGGACCGCCGCCCAGGCGGCCCACGCCGCCCGCGGCAGCGAGTTCGACCTCAAGGCCTGGCACATGGCCGCGCTGTCGCTCGGGTCGCTCGGCCTCGACGAACTGGCCGACGAACTGGGCGCCTTGTAGTCATGCGCAGTCCCAAGGCGAGCGGGGCACGCTGACAAGCCACAGGACGCAACATTCGGCTTACGCTGGCAATAACTACGTTTTGGGGGGGATTCGCGATTCGATGAGGAGGTTAGGGAGCCATGACAAGACCCCGCACCGGCGTTTCCCCCCACGCGCGACTCTCGGGCCAGCGCCATTCCCCGCGCCGTTTCCTGGCTGCGATCGGGGCACTCGCCGCCGCGCTCTACGGCGCTGCCGCGCTGGCGCCGGCCGCTTCCGCCGCGCCTGCCGCGCCCGCGACGGCGCACCCGGCCGTGCCTGCCGCCCGTCACGTCCAGGGCGCACCTGACCTCGGCCCGAACGTCTACGTGTTCACCCCGGCGATGCCGCAGAGCCAGATCCAGGCCACCGTCGACGCGATCGCCAGCCAGCAGGTCCCCAACCAGTTCGGCACCCAGCGGTACACGCTGCTGTTCGAGCCTGGCAGCTACGGCACGGCGGCCGATCCGCTGATCTTCGGTGTCGGCTACTACACCCAGGTGGCCGGTCTGGGCGCATCGCCGGGCGACGTCGTGATCAACGGCACCATCGACGTATACAACCAGTGTCTCGGCCCGAACGGCACCAACTGCATCGCGCTGGACAACTTCTGGCGGTCGATGTCGAACCTGACCATCAACGTCGCGGGCGGGACAGGCTGCCAGGCGAACACGGAGTTCTGGGCCGTCTCGCAGGCCGCGCCCATGCGCCGGGTCATCGTCAACGGCGGCGCGTCCCTGATGGACTACTGCTCCGGCGGGCCGCAGTTCGCGAGCGGCGGATTCATCGCCGACTCGGCCTTCACCGGCGGCAGCGTCGTCAACGGATCCCAGCAGCAGTTCATCGTCAGGAACAGCAACCTGGACGGCTGGTCCAACGGCGTGTGGAACCAGGTGTTCGCCGGTGACAACGGCGCGCCGGCCCAGGCCTTCGGCGTCCCGGGCGGCGCCGGCCCGTACACCACGCTGGCGACCAGCCCGGAGACGCAGGAAGAGCCGTTCTTGTACACGGACGCCGGCGGCTCCTTCAACGTCTTCGTGCCGGCCCTGCGGCACGACTCGGTGGGCCCGTCCTGGGTCGGCGGCGTGACGGCGGGCCGTTCTATCGGCGTGAGCAGGTTCTTCATCGCCAGCCCGGGCACTTCGGTGGGCCGGATCAACCTGGCCCTGGCGACCGGCCGCAACCTCATCCTGACGCCAGGCGTTTACAACCTGCCGCGGCCGATCCAGGTCTCCCGTCCCGACACCGTGGTGCTCGGCCTCGGCTTCGCCACCCTGATCCCGACCAGGGGCAATGCCGCCATGACGGTGAGCAGCGTGCCGGGGGTCAAGCTCTCCGGGCTGCTCTTCGATGCCGGCCCGGTGAACTCGCCGGTCCTGCTCGAGGTCGGCCGGGCGCCCGGCCACGGGCCGGCCGATCCGAACGACCCCACGCTGGTCCAGGACACGTTCTTCAGGATCGGCGGCGCCGAGGCCGGCCAGGCGACCGACAGCCTCGTCGTGAACAGTTCCGACGTCATCCTCGACGACATCTGGGCCTGGCGCGCCGACCACGGCGCCGGCGTCGGCTGGACCGGCAACGTCGCCCAGCACGGCCTCATCGTGAACGGAGACAACGTCACGGCCTACGGCCTTGCCGTCGAGCACTTCCAGAAGACGGAGGTGATCTGGCGCGGGCAGGGCGGGACTGACATCTTCTTCCAGAACGAGATGCCGTACGACCCGCCGAGCCAGGCGGCCTGGATGGCCGATGCCAGCACCGACGGCTACCCGGCGTTCCTGGTCACGGGCAACGTCAGGAGCTTCACCGGCTACGGGCTTGGCGTGTACTGCTTCTTCAACCAGGGCCTGCCGATCGTCGCGTCGGAGGCCTTCCAGGTGCCGCAGACGGCTCCGGGCGTCCAGCTGCACGACCTGCTCACTGTCTTCTTGAACGGGTCGGGCGGAATCAACTCGGTGGTCGACGGCACCGGGGCGCCGGTGAACTCCGGCAATGCCGGGTCCGCGAGCAACGTGGTGAGCTTCCCGTAAACGGTGCTGGGGCCGCCGGCCTGACGGCCGGCGGCCCCAGCGGGATGTCCCCTCCCGGAGGGGAGGGCCGGGAGCGGAGCCTGGATCAGGTCATCTGCTACCTGGGGCTCAGGTGCAAGACGACGACCTCGTCGGTGCCGGAACCCGGCCCGTTGTTGGTACCGGACGGCTGCCCGGTCTCGTACGGGTTCTGCTCGGTCGGCCAGCCCACGAAGCGCTCGCTGTTCCACTCGTACCACTGCGACGCTGTCGTCGTCGGGATGATCGGCAGGTTGGCTGCGACGTACTTGGCGATCGGAGCCAGGGCGGCGGTCTGGGCCTCGGTGGTCGACGCCATGGCCAGCTTGGCCAGCTGGGCGTCGATCGCATCGTTCTTCAGCCGCTCGTAGTCGCCGGTCGCCGTGTTGGAGGTGGCCAGGGAGCTGTTCAGCCAGCCGTTGTACATGTTGTAGGGGGTGATGCCGCCGTTCGACCAGTGCATGGTGAGCTGGAAGTTGCCGGACGCGACGTCGGAGGCCCAGGTGTTCACGGCCTGGCCGGAGAACGTCGCGTCGATGCCGGCCGCCTTCAGCTCATTGGCGACGATCGCGTCGTCCTGGGCGTAGTCGGTGTAGGCGGACGGGTCGGTGATCGTAATGGAGACGACCTTCCCGTTCTTGGTGAAGAAGCCGCTGCTGTTCTTGGTGTAACCCGCCGCCTGGAGCACGGCCTCGGCCTGGGCCGGCTTCGCCGTCGGCGAGTTGGTCAGGTGCGCGACCGGGGCGCTCCAGGCCGCGAACGTGGGCAGGGTCAGCCCGGTGGCGTTGAGCACCGGGTTCTCCAGGCCGGCCTCACCTTCGGTCGCGATCAGCGACCGGTTGATGGCCAGGCTGATCGCCTTGCGCACCGGCAGCTGGTTGGTCGGCCACTTGTTCAGGTTCGGCATCAGGCTGTTGGTACCGCCCGGCGCCTCCCAGTAGTGGTGGAACTGGGGGTTGGTGTCGACGAAGCTCTTCTTCAGGCCGGGGATGAAGTTGCCGGTCCAGTCGATCTGACCGCCGAACAGCGCGGACAGGGCGCTGGTGTTGGAGGTGTAGACGGGGAAGTAGACCTGCTGCACCTTGACCTTCGACGGCTGCCAGTAGTGCGGGTTCGGCTTCAGGGTGAAGCCCTGCGGCGTGAAGCTGCCCAGCATGTACGGGCCGGTGCCGACCGGGTTGGGGTCGGCGAACGTGGCCGGGTTGGCGACCTTGCTCCAGATCGACGCGGGCACGATGCCCGTGCCGGCGATCTGCTGCAGGTTGGTGTACTGCGCGGTCGCGAAGTTCAGAGTGACCGTGCTGGCCGTGGTGGTCACGCTGGAGACGTCCACGCCGCCGAGGTTGATCGCGGCGTTCTTCTTCAGCATGTTGAACGTGAACGCCACGTCAGCGGGGGTGAACGGCGTGCCGTTGTTCCACTTGACGCCGGAGCGGATCGTGAACGTGATCGACTTGCCGCCGTGGCCCCAGGCGTACTTGGTCGCCAGCCACGGGTAGTACTTCGGCGGCGCGACCAGGTTGAACTGGATGAGGGGCTCGTAGATCAGTCCGGTGGCCCCCATGCCGAAGGCGGCCTGGGTCGCCACGAACGGGTTGAAGGCCTGGGTGATGGTGGTTTCCGGAGAACTCTCCATGACCAGCCTGGTCGCCTTGCCGGTCGTACCCGACGTGCTGCCGCTGGGGCTCGACGCGCATGCCGCGAGCCCACCGCAGACCACGGCGATCACCGACAGGCCCACCAGGCCCCGGCGCTCTAGCCGTCTGCTCATGCTTCCTCCTGCTTTCCTTGTAGACCGACGTTCGGATGTCAGCTCTGCTAAGCCAGTACTGCTGATCCCTCACACCTCGCTCTCTCCTGCGGTGGCGACGGCCGCGGCAGCGGCAGCGTCGAGGTGCCAGCACGAGGCGGCGCGGTCCGCGGCGACCGGCTGGGGGGCCGGGTCCTCCGCGCGGCACTGGTCGTCAGCGAACGGGCACCGCGGACTGAACGGGCAGCCCTGCTCGGCTACGGCGACACCCCGGCCGGCGGACGCCTGGAAGCCGGAGCGCAGCGTGCTGCCGAGGTTGTCGGGGTCGGGCGCCGAGGCCACCAGCAGCTGGGTGTACGGGTGCGCGGGCTGCTGGGTGACCTGCTCCGCCGGGCCGCGCTCGACGATCTCGCCCGCGTACATGACCAGCACCTCGTCGGCGAAGTAGCGGGCCGAGGCGATGTCGTGGGTGATGTACAGCAGCGCCAGGTGCAGCCGGCTGCGCAGGTCGTCGAGCAGGCTGAGCATCTCCAGCCGGATCGACACGTCCAGCATGGACACCGGCTCATCGGCGAGCAGCACGCTGGGCTGGGCGGCCAGCGCTCGGGCGAAGGACACCCGCTGCCGCTGCCCGCCGGACAGCTCGTGCGGGTACTTCTCGGCGAACTGCTCGGCCGGGATCAGCCTGACCTGCTCGAGCAGCGCGTTCACCCCGGCCCGCAACTCGGACTTGGACTTGCGGCCCTGGTGCAGCCGGATCGGGCGCTCCAGGTGATGCCGCACGGTGTGGACCGGGTTGAGCGAGGCGAACGGGTCCTGGAAGACCATCTGGACCGAGCCCTTGTACCGGCGGAACGCCCGGAGGCTGGACAGATCGACCGGCTCGCCGTCGAGCCGGATCGTCCCCGCGGTCATTCGCTCCTGGCCGGCCAGCATCTTGGCCACCGTCGACTTGCCAGAACCGCTCTCGCCGACCAGGGCGACGACGGCGCCGCGGTACAGGTTGAAGGAGACATCCCTGGCCGCGTGGACGACCTGCCCGTGCCCGAGGCGGAACTCCTTGCTCAGCGAGCTCGCCTCCATCGCCAGCGGCCCGCGCCGGGAGGCGGCGGACAGGATGCCGCCGGGTTCCGCCACGGTGCCGGTCATGCCGAGCTCCCCTCGCGCAGGACGGCCGGATCCGCAGCCTGCTGGCGGGACGCCGCAAAGCCAGCCGGCTGGTCGCCGGGCAGCACGAACGGGCAGGCGGTGACATGGGTCAGATCCGGTGACGTCTCGACGTGCGTGAGCTGCATGTCGATCTGCTTGCACGCGTCCGTGCCGAACGAGCAGCGCGGCAGGAACGGGCAGCCGGGCGGTGGCCGCCGCAGGTCGGGCGGGGTACCGGGAATGCCGGCCAGCTCCCGGCGGGGCCCGTGCAGGGAAGGGAAGGAGTTCAGCAGGCCGGTGGTGTACGGGTGCGCGGGCTCGTGCTGGATCTCGGCCGAGGTGCCGAGCTCCATCAGCTGTCCCGCGTACATGACCGCGATCCGGTCCGCCAGCTCGAGCAGCAGCGACAGGTCGTGGGTGATGAACAGGATGGCGAATCCGAGCCCCTCCTTCAGCTCGAGGATCTGGCCGAGGATGTCGCGCTGCACCACGACGTCAAGGGCGGTCGTGGGCTCGTCCATGATCACGATCTCCGGGTCGGCGGCCAGCGCCATCGCGATCATGATCCGCTGCCGCATGCCGCCGGACAGCTCGTGCGGGTAGGCCCGCAGCCGCGAGCGCGGGATGCCGACCAGGTCGAGCAGCGACTCGACCTTGGCCTGCGCCTCCTCCCGGGAGATCCGCAGGTGCGCCTGGATGCCGTCCAGGATCTGGTCGCGCACGTTCAGCACCGGGTTCAGCGCGTTCATCGCGCTCTGGAACACGATCGCGATCTCGCGCCAGCGCAGCTGGCGCAGGTCTTCCTTGCCCATCTGCAGGATGTCGGCCGGACCCGACGTGCGCCGCCCCTGGTAGCGGACGGAGCCGCCGGTGATCACGGCGGGCGCCCGCAGCAGCCGGCAGGCGCCGTAGGCGAGGGTGGACTTGCCGGACCCGCTCTCGCCGACCAGGCCGACGATCTCGCCCGGCTGCAGGGCCAGGCTCACGTTACTGACGGCTTTCACGTCGCCGCTCGGGGTGCGGTAGGCGACCGACAGGTCGCGGATATCCAGGACGGGGCCGTTCATGACGCCCTCCCGCCGGCCGCGGTACCGGCCTGGGGGGACGACCCCCCAGAACCCCCCGCGGTGCCGTGATCGGCCAGCGAGGCCCGCGAGAAGGAGTGCACGAGGCGCCCGAGCCCGCTGCGCGGCTGCTCGCCCGGCTGCCAGACCGGGGTGGGATCGGCCGGGTACTGCTTGCGGCCGCCGATCCTGACGGCCCTGGAGGCGTCGCGCAGCCGCGGGTTGCCGAACTCGTCGATGCCGGTATTCAGCAGCACCAGGCCGGTCCCCATCAGGGCGACGGCCAGGCCGGGCGGCACGAACCACCACCACGCGCCGAGCTGAAGCGCCTGCGCGCTCTGGGACCAGTAGAGCATCGTGCCCAGGCTCCAGCTGGACAGGTTGGCGAGGCCGAGGAACGCCAGCGCCACCGAGGCGCCGATCGCGTACAGCACGGTGTTGACGAAGCTGGCGGCGATGAGGCTGACCTGGTTGGGGACGATCTCGACGGCGATGATCCGCCAGGTGCTCTCGCCCGTCTCCCTGGCCGCGGCGACGAAGTCCCGGTTGCGGATGGCCAGCGTCTGCGCCCTGATCACCCGGGCCCCCCAGGCCCAGCCGAGAAAGCTGAGCACGAGGATCGTGGCCGTCTGGCCCTTCTGCGGCAGGTAGCCAAGCAGCAGGATCAGCAGCGGAAGCTGCGGGATGACCAGGAACACGTTGCTGACCAGGGACATGGCCTCGTCCCTGAGGCCGCCGAGGAACGCCGAGGTGACCCCGACGACCACGGACAGCACCGTGGCGATCACACCCACCATGAGGGCCAGCTCAAGCGTCAGCCGGATCCCGGTCAGCAGCTGGGACAGCACGTCCTGGCCGCTCTGGGTGGTGCCGAGCAGGAACTGGCCGTCCGGCGCGTGCAGCGCGAGCGCCGGGTTCGTGCTCTGGTAGTCGGGCGAGTAGGGCGCCACCATCGGGCCGATGACGCCCGCGAGCACGAACAGGCCGAGCAGGATCGCGCCCGCCTTGGCCTTGACCGGCAGGCGGCTCCACTGGCCGAGCTTGCGCGGCTGCGGCTCCAAGGCGATGAGGGTGGGGTCGACCAGGATCGGCGATGCGGCGGTCATCAGGCTGCCCCTCTCGTCCGGGCGCGGGGATCGAACGCGACGATGATGAAGTCGACGAACAGGTTGGCCAGCAGCACCGCGAACGTGATGACCAGGAAGATCGCCTGCATCAGCGGGTAGTCGTTCGAGGTGACCGCGCCGACCAGGAGCAGACCGATGCCGGGGTAAGAGAAGACGATCTCCATCACGATCGCCCCGGAGACCACGAAGCCGAGCGCGAGGCCGAATCCCTGCAGCTGCGGCAGCAGCGCGTTGCGGGCCGCGTAGGTGTACACGACCCGGCGGCTGGACAGGCCCTTGGCCTGGGCCGCGACCACGTAGTCCTCGCCGACCGTGGTGATCATGACGTTGCGCATCTGCAGCATCCAGCCGGCCATCGTGGTGATCACGATCGTGAAGGCGGGCAGGATGGAATGGTAGATCGCGCTGCCGATGAAGGCCGAGTTCCAGCCGGGGATCAGGCCGCCGTCATATCCCTCGCCGAGCGGGAAGATGTGGGCCCGGGCGGCCAGCAGCTCGATCAGGATCAGGGCCAGGAAGAAATACGGAACCGCCTGGAAGAACATCAGGCCGGGCAGCACCCGGTCCAGCCCCCCGCCGTGCCGCCAGCCCGCGATGATGCCGAGTCCGGTGCCGACGAAGAACGCGATGACCGTCGCGGTGCCGACCAGGGTCAGCGTCCACGGGATCGTCTGGCCGAGCAACGTGGACACCCTGGCCGGATACTGGGCCAGGTCGATGCCGAAGTTCAGCGTGAACACGTCATGTAGGTAGGCCACGTACTGATGCCACAGCGAGCCCGGATGGCCGACGCCGAGCATGGCCTCCAGCGCGTGGTAGGCCGACGGCTGCAGGTTAGGGAACTTCGACATGATCGACTGCACCGCGTTGCCTGGCATGGCCCGCGGCAGGAAGAAATTAATGGTCAGTGCGACCCAGGCGGCCACCGCGTAGAAGCCCAGGCGCCGAAGTAGGAAATACATGCCTGCTCTCCTAGGACGTTTCCGCCGCGATCAGTGGCGGGGGGGCGGACGGGGCGGGAACCATCGCGGCCGGCCGCCGGCCGCGCAGCCGCGGAACCAGCAGGCGCTGCATGGTGCCGGGCGGGCAGCCGCAGCTCGACCGCAGCACCAGTTCCGTCGGCAGCAGCTCCATCTTCTGGCGCAGGCCGGGATTGGCGATCCGGTCGAGCAGCCGGGCGCACGCGCGCTCGCCGAGCAGCCGCATCGGCTGGTGGATCGTCGTCAGCGGCGGATCGCAGAGATTGGCCGGGAAGATGTCGTCGAAGCCGACCACGGCCACGTCGGCGGGAACCGCGAGGCCGGCGCTGGCCAGGGTCTGCATGACGGCGATCGCCATCTGGTCGTTGGCGCAGATGACCGCGTCAGGGAACGCCTCGCCCGCCATGGCCAGCAGCTTCTGGCCGGCCACCTCGCCGCTGGCGAAGGTGAACAGCCCTTCCGAGCTGCCCACGAGCTCGCACTCCGGGTGGGCCCGCAGCACCTGCAGCAGGCCCCGGCGCCGCTCGTTGGCGTCCGGAGCTGACGATGGCCCGTCCACGTAATACAGCCGCCGCCGGCCGTGATCCTCGATCAGGTGCCTGACCAGCGCGACCGAGCCCGACTGGTTGTCAGCCGTCACGATGTCAGCGGCTCGCTCGCGCGGATTGCCCGCGATCACCACCACCGGCAGCCGCGCGGCCAGGCGGGCGAGGAAATGCGAGGGGACGATGCCCTCCCCGATCAGCAGGCCGTCGACCTTTCCGGACAGTGACAGCAGCCGCGGCAGGTCGGGCTCGCCGTCCTCCTCGAGATAGGTGATCATCAGCGACCAGTTGTGGTGCCTGATCCGCGCCTCGACGCCGCGCAGGATCTCGTCGTAGAAGAGCAGGCTCATGCTCTCGATGTCGTATTGCAGCTTCGGCGCCTTGCGCTCGACGCAGACCAGGCCGATGACGTCCTTGCGGCGCCGGGACAGGCTCTGCGCGGCGCTGTCGGGTACGTAGCCGAGCTGCTCGATGACGGCCAGGACCCGGGCCCGGGTGGTATCCCTGACCCGGTCAAGGCCGTGCACGACCCTCGACACCGTCGCGGTCGAGACGCCGGCCGCCGACGCGACGTCATAGAGCGTGACCGCGCTCGGTACACCGGCGGGGGATCCGTCGTTCGAGCTCTGCCGCATCGCAGTCGCCTCTGTCGGGTGGGGCCTTAGGCGCTTTAGGTCGTTCCTGAGCCGTTTCGTGGTCGATGTCTAACCGGTTGCACCGCAGTTGTCTAAGCGGTTGCATACTGTCAATCTAAGCGCTTACTGTAAGACCCGGTACAAGTGCCGTCAAGGTCTCATGTTTCGGCCGAGATCATCAGGCGGCCGGGCATCAAGGAGGGTCCGATGACGAGTCCCGGGTCGAGCGCCGACGGTGCCCTGGCATTCCCGCCTGGCTTCGCCTGGGGGGCAGCCACGGCCGCGTACCAGATCGAGGGAGCGGCGACCGCTGACGGCCGCGGCCCGTCGGTCTGGGACACGTTCAGTCACGTGCCAGGCAACGTGCGCGGCGGCGACACCGGCGATATCGCCTGCGATTCCTACCACCGGTACGAGCAGGACGTGAAGCTGATGGCCGGGCTCGGCCTGACCGGGTACCGGTTCTCGATCTCCTGGCCGCGGGTGCAGCCGGGCGGCCGCGGAGCCATGAACAGCAAGGGTCTCGACTACTACAAGGCGCTGCTCGACTCGCTGGGCGAGCATGGCATCTCCGCCGCGGCGACGCTCTACCACTGGGACCTGCCCCAGGAACTGCAGGACGAGGGCGGCTGGGCGGTCCGCACCACCGCCCAGCGGTTCGCTGACTACGCGGCGGCCGTGGCCGAGTCCCTGGGCGACCGGGTCGAGCGCTGGATCACGATCAACGAGCCGCAGGTAGTGGCCAGTCATGGCTACCGCAGCGGCGAGCACGCCCCCGGGGTGCGCGACCCCGGGGCCGCCGCGGCGGCGACCCATCACCTGCTGCTCGGGCACGGCCTGGCCACCCGGGCGCTGCGCGAACTGCTATCGGACGGCGCGCAGATCGGCATCACGCTCGACCTGCACCCGGTGCAGGTGCTCGGCGGGATCCGTTCCGACGCGCTCGACCGGGCCCGGGTGACCAGCGACGCCGACATGAACGGCTTGTATCTCACCCCGGTGCTGCACGGCAGCTATCCGGCCCACGCCAGGGCCGAGCTCCTGCCGCCCGATGAGCTCGTCGCCGACGGTGACCTGGAGACGATCAGCGCGCCCATCGACTTCCTCGGCGTGAACTACTACTCCAGCGCCTATCTGCGGGCCGGAGACCCGGCTGACCTGAGGCAGAACGAGAGCGTGGCCCGCTGCGGCGTCCCGGGCGTGGTCGAGTACCGGCCGGAGTGGCTCGAGCGCACCGCGATGGGCTGGCTCGTCGACGCCGGCGGTCTCTATGACCTGCTCATGCGGCTGTCCAAGGACGCGCCCGGGCTGCCGCTGTACATCACCGAGAACGGCTGCGCCGCGGAGGACTACGTGAACCCGGAAGGCGCGGTGCACGATCCGGACCGCGTCAGGTACCTGCACCAGCACCTCAGGGCCGCCGCGCGTGCCATCGACGACGGCGCCAGCCTGGCCGGCTACTACGTCTGGTCGCTGCTGGACAACTTCGAGTGGGGCTGGGGTTACCAGAAGCGCTTCGGGATCGTCTTCGTCGACTTCGGAACGCAGCGCCGGATCCCTAAGTCCAGCGCCCGGTTCTACTCCGACGTGGCGCGAGCCAACGCCGTCCCGCCGCTGTCGCCCTCGGCCCGGCCGCTCGTCGCCCTGGACCGCGACGCGCAGGCGGGCTGACGGGCTCACGGGCTCAGCCCCTAGAGGCGGGGCAGCTCAGCCGCCGGAGGCGGGGCAGCTCAGCCGCCGGAGGCGGGCGCCTCCCGGGCCGACATCAGGTCGGCGATGGCGCGGGCGCCGTCATCGGTCTCGGATCGCAGCGCGGCGATCACGCCGGCCCGGTCCTGCGGCGGCCGGTTCTGGGACAGCTTGTCCTTGGCCTCGATTCGCTGCACCGTCAGCTCCACGCCGACGATCGCCCGCAGCTGGCCGTCGATGAACTGCTCGGGGGCGTCATCGACCCACCAGCGTCCCTCCCGGCCCGCCTCATAACGCTCGGTGAGCCGCGTCACCACGTCGCGGAGCCAGCCGGCGTCGCGGTGGAACGCGACCGGCCCGGTGCAGTGGACGGTGGTGTAGTTCCAGGTCGGCACCGTCCGGCCGTGGTCTTTCGTGCTCTGATACCAGGACGGCGAGATGTAGGCCTGCGGTCCGTGCACGATCGCCAGCGCGGGAACGCCGGCCGCGGCGGTGTTCCACTGCGGATTGCTGAGGGCTAGGTGACCGAGCAGCCGGCCGAACTCCCCCGCCGACCGGTCCCAGATCACCGGCAGCAAGGTCGAGACCGGCTGCGTGCCGTCGAAGGTGACCAGGTCGGCGGAGCCGGCCCGGTCGACGAAGGCGGCGATCTGGTCCAGGTCACCGGCGGCGAAGTGCGCAGGCACGTACATATCGTCCAGCGTAGCCGAACGCAAAAATGGCCCGGGGATCCTCGCGCGAGTCCCCCCGAATCTCGCACGAGGTCCCCGGGCATCCAGCCAGAGTCCCCCGACTCCGCACCCGGCCCGCGGCGTGCCGCCGGCCGAAGCCTTCGGCGAGAGGGGCTCCTCGCGTTTCCCGCGAATGCGGCTTGCGTGGTGTACGGGCTGCTGGCCCGCATCCCTCGCACCCTTTCCTGAGTCCCTCTCGTCACTTTGATAACACCACACTCTGGGGTCACCCGTCTAGGGCCTAAGGTCCCGACCTGCGGCGCCGCGGCGTCCGGCGGCCCGCCGCAGCCGGGCACCGTCGGCCCGTTCCAGCTCGTCGATCGCCAGCGCGACCTCCGCGCGCTGCCGCTCCAGGCTCGGGATCAGCCGGTCCCTGATCGCACGGAGCCGGTACCTGGTCGCCGTGGTCTCCGCCTCGATCACCCGGACCGCCTCCGCGGCCACCGCGTGACTGACCGCCGCCGCGAGCGCCTCGCGGTGCGCCAGCCTGGCCTGCTCGAGCGGCGGCCCGGCCCACGGGTCGGGCCCGGCTGGCGGTGCGCAGCTGCCGCGGGCCGGATGGCGCACGCCGATCGTGACCGCGTAGCCGATCCGCACGTCGGCCTGACCGGACCCGGTGGCCAGCCGCGCGGCGCGCTGCCCGCCAAGCACCGCCGCGATCAGCAGTGCCCGCTCGGCGGCCGCGCTTCGCTCGCGCCACTCCCGCTCCGTCCGCGCCGCGTCCTCGCGCCTGCCGCCCAGCTCGGCCTGCAGGATCCGCAGCTTGCGGTCGAGCAGGTCAGCGCCCCGCCGGGCCGCCCCGAGCCGCCGGTCGAGCCAGAGCCGGCCGGCCCGGCCCGGCGGCACAGCGAGCCGCAGCCCGGTCATGGCGCCGCTGCCTGGCCGCCAGGACCGCCCGGGTAGTACTCGTCGAGCGCCCCGGCCGACAGCATGGTCAGATCGCGGCGCGGCAGCACGCCGAGCACCTGCCAGGCCAGCCCGAGCGTCTCGTCCAGGCTGCGGGCCTGGGTGCTGGCCTGGCTCATCAGCCGGGTCTCGAACGCCCGCTCGAGGTCCTGATAGCGCCGGTCGGACTCGCTCAGCGCGGCCGTCCCGATCAGCTCGGCGAGCTCGCGCGCCCGCCGGGCGGCGGCCAGCGCCGCGAGCGTCTGGGCGGCGACGTCCAGGTGGTCGGCTCTGGTCCGCCCCGGACCCGCGCCGTGCCGCATCAGCCTGGACAGCGAGGACAGCGCGTCGACCGGCGGGTAGATGCCGCGCGCGTGCAGGTCGGCCGAGAGCACGATCTGCCCTTCGGTGATGTATCCCGTCAGGTCGGGCACCGGGTGCGTGATGTCCCCAGCGGGCATCGTCAGTACCGGCACGAGCGTCAGCGATCCGGGCCGGCCGGTGATCCGGCCGCACCGCTCGTACAGGGACGCCAGGTCGCTGTAGAGGTACCCCGGGTAGGCGCGGCGGGCCAGGCAGCTCGCCTCTGGCCGCCGATACCTCGCGGAGCGCCTCGCAGTAGCTCGTCATGTCGGCCATCACGACCAGGACATGACGTCCTATTTCGAACGCAAGATGCTCGGCGACCGTGAGCGCCAGCCGAGGCGTGAGCACCCGCTCGATCACCGGTTCGTCGGCCAGGTTGAGCAGCAGCACCAGCTCGCCGGCCGCCGAGCGCTCCTCCAGGGTCGCCCTGATCGCGGCCGCGTCCTCGTGGGTCAGCCCCATCGCCGCGAACACCACGCTGAACGGCTCGCCGCCCGCCGAGGCCTGCGCCGCGACCTGGCCGGCCAGCTCCAGGTGCGGCAGGCCGGCGACCGAGAAGATCGGCAGCTTCTGGCCCCGGACCAGGGTCATCAGCTCGTCGATCACCGACACTCCGGTCAGCACCGGCTCAGCCGGAGGCTGCCTGGCCGCCGGGTTGATCGGGAACCCGGTCACCGGCACCGTCACCTCGCCGGTGATCGGGGGCCCGCCGTCTCTCGGCTCGCCGCGGCCGTTGCAGACCCGGCCGAGCCACTGCGTCCCCACCGGGATCCGCAGCGGGCCGCCGGAGAACTCGACGGCCGTAGCCGACGGGTCAATGCCCGCCGTGCCCTCGAGCACCTGCACCACGGCCAGGTCGCCGTCGGCCTCCAGCACCAGGCCGTGCCGCACCTGCTGGCCGGCTTCCCCTGGCCCGCGGGCCGCGCCGTCCAGCCTGATCGTGGCGAACTCGTCCCAGCCGACCCCGCTGACGCCGTGCACGATCAGCAGCGGCCCGCGCAGCTCGCCGACCGCGGTGAACTCCGGTCTGGCCCACTCACTCACCGGGGCTCAGCTCCGGCGGGTCCGCTGCCGCCAGCGCGTCGAGCCGCGCCAGCATCCCGGCGGCCAGCGCGCGCACCTGCCCGGGCGTGCCAGCGTCTTCCTTGGCCCGCAGCACGGGCGAGAAGTCCTGGTCCTCGATCAGCGCGGCCGAGACCCCCCGGCTGGCCAGCTCCTGGCACCGGTCAGCGACCGTCAGCACGAGGTCGGCCAGCGCGCCCGCCCTGGCCGGGTCGCAGTAGGCGTCGGTCGCGCTGACCGCGCTCTGCTGCAAGATCCCTTCCCTGGCCAGCCGCCCGGCCAGGATGGCCATCCGCTGCCGCGGCGGCAGCGCCGTGACGCCCATCAGCTCGGCGAGCTCGCCGACCCGGTCGGCCTCCGCGAGCAGGCCGCTCAGCCTGGCCCGCCGGTCGGTCCAGCCAGGATCGCCGTTCCTGGCGTGCCAGTTGCCGACCACGGCAGCGTCGCGGCAGAACGAGCCCGCCCAGGAGATCGCGGGATAGTGCCGGGCATAGGCCAGGTCACGGTCGAGCGTCCACAGGCAGCGGACGAACCGCTGGGTGTAGGCGGTCACCGGCTCGGTCATGTCGCCGCCGGCCGGCGAGACCGCGCCGATGATCGTGATCGAGCCCTCCCAGCCGCCGGCGGCGATCACCCGGCCGGCCCGCTCGTAGAACGCGGCCAGCGCCGAGGCGAGCCCGGCCGGATAGCCCTCCTCGGCCGGCATCTCGCCGTTCCGCGAGGAGAACTCGCGCAGCGCCTCGGCCCACCGTGAGGTGGAGTCGGCCACCACGACCACGTGCAGGCCCATGTCCCTGAAGAACTCGGCCACCGCGGCACCGCTGTAGATGCTCGCCTCGCGCGCCATCATCGGCATGTTGGACGTGTTCGCGATGACCACGGTGCGCTGCGCCAGCTTCCCGCCGGTCCGCGGGTCACTCAGGTCCGCGAGCTCGGTCAGCATGTCCGCGAGCTCGTTGCCGCGCTCGCCGCAGCCGACGTAGACGATCACGTCCGCGTCGGACCACTTGGTGATCTGCTGAAGGAGCACGGTCTTGCCGGTGCCGAACCCGCCGGGAACGGCGCTCGTACCGCCCCGGGTAACCGGGAAGAGCACGTCGACCACCCGCTGCCCGGTCTGCAGCGGCGCCCCGCCATCCAGCCGCTCGGCGTATGGCCGCGGCCGCCGGACCGGCCAGGAGCTGGTCAGCCGGACGGGCCGCCCGCCCACCGTCGCGATGACCTCGTCGGCCGCGACCTGCCCGGCCGGCCGGAGCCCGCCGACCACGCCGCTGATGCCCGGCGGCACCAGGACGCGGTAGCCGACGCCGCCCGCGTTCGCGACCGTTCCGAGGCTTGCGCCTGAAGCCACCACGTCACCGTCGCTGACCTGCGGCGTGAAGCCGAATTCCGATCCTGGGCTGGCCGAGCCGGCCGCGGCCCCGCCGGCCAGCACGCCCGCGGCAGCCGCCGACCGGGCCGGGTCGAGCCACGGACCCGCCCCCTCCAGCGGGCGGAGCAGGCCGTCGAACACCCCGCCGAGCAGGTGCGGGCCGAGCCTGGCCGACAGCGGCTCGCCGCGCCCGGCGGCCGGGTCCCCTGGCGCCAGGCCGCCGGTGTACTCGTAGGCCTGCACGGTGGCCCGGTCGCCGCTGATCGCCACGACCTCACCGGGCAGCCGGTTCGCTCCGACCTCGACGATGTCGGACATGGCCAGGCCGGTCAGGCCGCGCACCTCGACCAGCGGGCCGCTGACCCTGGTGACCTGCCCGCTGACGCTGGTGACCGGGCCGGACGGGATCACGGTCCGCACAGCCGGGCGATCCGCGGGCCGAGCGCCGCGACGGCCCGGTCGGCCAGCCGCGGCAGCGAGCAGTCGACGACCAGGCCGCCCGCCCGGGCCACCACCCCGCCTGCCGGGTGCTCGGTGACCGCGGCCCGCGGGCCGGCCGCCCGCCTGGCCGCGCCGGCCAGCCGGTCCCGCAGTTCGGGATAATCGGGCTCGTCCCGCAGCCCGAGGATCGCGGCCCTGATCCGCGCGGCTATCTCGTCGTAGGCGGCGAGGTTCGCGCCGAGCGCGACGGACCTGGCTGCTCGCCTGCTCCGGCCGAGCTCGGCCGCGGCGACGGGCGCCGCCTGCGCGGCGCCGTCGGCCCTGGCCTGCGCCACGGCGGCGGCGGCGTTCCGGCGCGCCTCGGCGACCAGAGCCGCCGCCGCGTCGCTGGCCTGCCCGGTGATCAGGCCAGCCCGCTCGGCGGCGCGCCGCAGCATCGCCGCCCTGACCGGCTCGAGCGCCGCGTCCTGGGCCGCGAGCGGGCTCATCCGGGCACCGCCGCTCCCGGCTCGCCCGCCTCGGGCAGCAGCACCCGCAGCACGCCGGGCCGCCTGGCGATGTCGCCGGCCAGCCAGCCGGCGGCGCTCGGGGTCAGCACGGCGACGGCGACGTCGTCGGGCAGGTCCCGCCAGGCGTCCGCCGCCTGGCCCTGGTCGCTGACCGGGCAGAGCACGGCTCCGGCCAGCCCGTACCCGTAGATCCGCAGCGGTTCCCCGATCACGGCGACGCGGGCCATAGGCTCAAGCCTTGCCGATCAGGATGATCCCGACGATCAGGCCGTAGATCGCTATGCCCTCGGCCAGTCCGACGATCACCATGGCCCGGCCGAACAGCTCGGGCCGCTCGCTCATCGCCGCGAGCGCCGCCGCGCCGACGTAGGCGACCGCTATCCCGGCTCCGATGGTCGAGCCGGCCACCGCGATGGCCGCTCCGATCAGCGCGGCCGAGCTCGCCGCATGGGTCGCTACGGCGGCGGGCGCCGCCCCGGCCGCGACCGCCGCTCCGGCCGGCCCGGCCGCAGCGACCAGCAGGACCACCGCGCCCGCCAGCACCACCACGCTGATCGCGGCCAGCAGGTAGCCGGCCGGGCGGCCATGGCGCGCGGCCACCCGCGTGAGCAGGACGGCCACGACGATCACCGGCAGCCCGAGCAGCCAGACGGCCATTTACGCCTCCCCGGATCCAGGGGCCGCGGCCCCGGTCAGTTCCGCCCTCGCCGATACTGCACCAGTCTCGCGGCTGATGTCTTCCGCCCGGCCTTCGACCGCCGTCTCGATCCGCAGCCGCCAGGGCCGAAACGGGCGACCCTGACCGGTGAAGACCCGGGAGAACAGCTCGTAGTACTCCAGCCGCAGCGCCTGCACGGCCGCCACCAGGGCCTCGAGCCCGAAGGCCAGCGCGCTCCCGGCGGCGAACGCCACGACGGCGGCCGCGACGCCCAGCCCGCCGTGCTGCGCGAGCGACTTCGCGCCCTGCCAGACAAGCAGCCCGAGGGCGGCGTGGGCGAGGCCGAACGCGGCCAGCCTGGCGAAGGACACGACGTTGGAGCCTAGCCTGACGATCAGGTCGAACACCTCTATCGACGCCTGCGTCACGCCGACGCCACCGCCGCCCGCCTCGGAAGCGAACCCGGCGAAAGCGAGGACGAGCGCGGCGACGGCCGCCGCGCCGCCGCCGACAAGCAGCGCTCCGACGTGGTAGTACCAACCGGCGGCCAGCACGCCGATGCCGCCGAAGAGGGCCGCGCCGGCGATCCCGGACGGCGCGTACAGGGCCAGCGGCCAGCCGCCTTCCCGCCACCGGTTGACCGTCCCGAGCGCGTACGCGCCGGCCAGCAGGACCGCGCCGATGCCGATCCCGGCGAGCAGCAGCGGGACCGGGCTCGCGAGCGGGTCGAGCCAGAGCGTCGGCACGACGCCGGTCGGGCCGAAGAACTCGCCGTAACCGAAGCCGAACGCCGTGGCGGCCACGCCAGCGCCGGCGACGAACGGCCACGCGGCCCGGTACCGGCGCGCCCACCCGGGCCAGCCCCAGCGCAGCGCAGCGGCCGCCGCGATCAGCAGCAGGCCGTCTCCGACATCGCCGAACATCATCCCGAACATCAGCACGTAACTGCCCCAGGCCAGCCACGCGGGGTTGATGTCCGCGTACGGGACGGTGCCGTAGGTCGAGACGAGCGGGCTGAGCGCGCGCTGTCCGGCCGACCCGGCGACCAGAGTCGGCGCGTCGGCGCCCCTGCGCCGCGGCAGCGGGACGGCAGCGCAGCCGATGCCGGCCAGCCGGCCGGCCAGGTCACTGAGCTGGTCGGTCGCAACCCAGCCGGCCAGCGCCGCAGCGGAGTGCCCGCGAACCGCGGCCGCCGCGAACTGGCGCAGCTGAGCCTCGCCCGCGATCAGGTCGGGCCGGCCGGCCCGCGCCAGCACCTCGAGATCGGGTGTCTCGGCGGCCAGCGCGGGCTCGGCGGCCAGCGCGGGCTCGGCCACGCCAGGCCCGGATCCGGCCGCCGCGGCCGACCCCGCCGCACCGGCCCGCTCCTGGCCCGCGCTCGCCGGGCCGCCGTTCTCCGTTCCGCCCGTCTCGGCGTCGACCTCGACGACCCCCGCACCGGCCACGGCGACCAGCATCTGCCGCATCGAGCCGGCCGGGGCAACGAGCGCGATGCGCGTCATCCTGACCGGGAACACGGTGTCAAGCCACGGCATCGAATACCCCCATCGGGCCGCCGCCGCGAGCGGCGATCTCCAGCGCCGCGCCGACTCTTCTGGCGTCCGCAGCCAGCACGACGACCGCGCCGAGCACCGGCCGCTTGTCGAGTCCGGACCCGGCGAGCAGCTCACGCCCGTCCCGCTCCGTCCTCGTCCACCAGGCCGCCTCGGCCAGCCACAGATCAGCCGGGTCGGCGGCGGGCTCGAGCACCCACGACAGCCGGGCAGGCAGCCGCCTGGCCAGCTCGTCCGGAGTGTCGGCGGCGGCCGCGCGCGGGCCGAGCAGCGTGGCGGCGACCGACCTGAGCACTGGGTTCGCGGTCCGTTCCGCACTGAAGCGCTCGCCGGCCAGCAAGAGGGCGAGCGCGCTGGCGGCCCAGCTCTGGGCGGGCTCCCCGAGTTCCGCGACCCGCTGCGCCCACCTGGCCCGCAGCCCGACCTGGAGGGCCTCCGGCGTGTCGCCGCCCGGGTCCTTCCACGCCGAGGCGGCGAGCACGGAGCGCACCTGGGCCAGGCTGTCCGCCCGTCGCAGCTGCGGCCAGGCGGTCGCCAGCGCGCCCAGCCGGAACGTCGGTCCTGGCTGACGGCCGGACAGCTCGGCCAGCTTCTCGGCCGCGTTCGCGATCTCGAACCAGCCGGCCAGCGCGCGCATCAGCTGTGCCCCGCCCTGCGGCAGCCATCCAGCCAGGACCCGAAGGTCCCACAGCAGCGCCTCGGCGATCGCGTGCTGGGTGGCCGCCAGTGCCTCCTGGGTCTCGCGACCCCCGGCATCCGGCCCTGGCCCGTCGGGCACCGGGCCATCGGGCAGCGGTCCGTTCACCATCTGGCCGCCGGGGACCTGACCTGCCGCGCCGCCCGGCACGCCGGGACCGATCCGGTACGGCGTCGCGGCCAGCATCGCGAGGGCCTCGCCCAGCGAGCCGCAGGCGGCGAGCCTTCGCGCCTGATCGGTGCCGATCCGTCGCCTGGCCAGCGCGCGCGCCCTGACGCTGCCCGCGACCCAGCCCGCGCTCACCGGCGACCGTCCCCGTCCGGCATCGACCTGACCAGGTCGATGGCCGCGCGGATCAGCGCCTGCACCTCGTCCTCACTCGGGCCTGACCGGCTTCTCGCCCGCTCGGCGGCCGCGCGCCCGGCCTGGCTGGCCCGCTCCCCGACGGCGGCGAGCACCCCGGCCGCAGCCTGGTTACGGGCCTCTTCGGCTCGCCGGACGGCGTCGGCCGCGATGCTCGCAGCCTCGTCTCGGGCCTGCGCGGCGAACTCGCTGGCCTCCTGCTCGGCCGCGGTGACCAGTCGCGCGCATTCGGCGTCGGTCGCGGCGAGCAGCGCGAGCACCGGATCCAGCTCGGCCGACAGCTCAGCGGCCCGGTCGGCCGGCACGCCGGCCCGGCTGGCCGCGCCAGGAGCGCCCGCCGGCCTGAACCGGTTGAGGAAGTCACCAAGCTGTGGCAACCGAACCTCCGTCGGAATCCGTGCGGACCGCTGCTCAGCCGGCGCGGTGGCTAACCGCGGCCGGCGATGAACGCGCTCGCGCTGGCGAGCGTCGCCAGCTTCTGGTAATCATCTTCGTCAAGCATGCGCTGGCGTCACTCCCTACACCCAGCCGGAATATGCGCGTACCACCCTTCCAGGCTGTGCGAGTGCTGCGCCGCTAACTGCCGCCCTGCGCCCGTAGTCATCCTAATAACCAGCGGCACGTTCAATTGCCCGCCGACATATGCAGCAGCGTAGCGCATTGTTCATAATCTGATCAAGCGCCAGCAAACTGAAATTACGTCATGATCTCTACAATCGGCCGCATCCTCCCATCGCCGCTCCAATACCGCCCCTACAAACGCCGATTCCGACAGCGGCGTGTCCCTAATACGCTCAGGCCCGAACTCGGCTAGCAAACCCATGCTCACCGCAAAACAACCTCCGTAGCTGCCTACGTCCTCGCCCATCAGGAAGACCCGTCTCCTTCATCCTCATCCCCCATCCTCTATTTTATTCTCCCCCCCACTCTCTACTTCCCTCCACCGTCCACTTTCTGGCCTCGCTGACGCTCATGCTGGCGGCGGTGAACCGCGGCTGTGCGCACCTACTCTCATCCGCCTCGGCCGACGGTGACACCGGGCAGCGGCCGCCCCATCGAGCCTGGCCTGATCTCCATGACCGCGAAGTTGCTGATCATGATCGCCGCCGGTCTCGGTCTGCCACCAGTTGTCGTGGATCGGCAGGCCGAGCGACTGCTGCGCCCCAGACCACAGCCTCGGGGTTGAGCGGCTCCCCCACGCTGGCGATGAACCTGAGCGCGCGACAGGTCGATAGCCGGCCGCCAGTTCAGGCCCGTAGCTGCATCAGCATCCTGATCGCGGTCGGCGCCGTGTACCAGACGCTCACCTTCTGATCAGCCAGCATCTGGTACCAGCGCTTCGCCTTGAAGTCGCCGGCGTCGCTGATCATCGTGAGGCCATGCGTGAGCGGCGCGATGATGCCGTACGAGGTACCGGTGACCCAGCCTGGGATCGGCCGTGCACCAGAACACGTCATCTGGCTGCAGGTCAAGCGCGAACGCCGAGATCGCGTGGTGCGCTACGACGGCCTCGTGCACGTGCATCGCCCCTTGGGCTTGCCGGTCGTGCCGCTGGTGAAGTGCAGCAGCGTGAGAGCAACACCTCCGGTGTAATCCTCGCCATGCCCCCCGAACAGAGACGAAAGTCCCCGGCCGGAGCGGAAATTCCAGCCCGGGAGGCATCCTCCGCAGTGTGGACCTTCGACCCTGGCCTGCGGCGGCCGGCCACGCGAGCATGATCGGACGGACTGTGCCCGGACTAACCGGGTAGGTACCGGCAGGGGAAGGAGAGCCATGAAAGCAGCGATCGGAGACGAGCTGACGGTCAAGGGCCGGCATCAAGGTGACGATGACCGTCATGGCGAGATCATCGAAGTTCACGGCGACCAGGGCAGCCCGCCGTACCTGGTCCGGTGGCGGGACGGCCACGAGAGCATTTTCTTCCCGTCCGCCGACACGGTCGTCGAGCACCACAGGAGGCATGCGGCGCGGAAGTGACCAAGGCCGCGCTCTGCCCGGCGGCGGCCGGACGGGCATCACCCGTCCTGCCCCGCCGGCCTGCGTCTCCAACGGGAGGACCGCATGTCACGTACCGGAGTCGACAGTCTCGACCGCAGCATCGACAAGACCAACGTCTGGCTCGCCGACGTCGCCCGGAGCTTCGGCACTGACGACCGGCGGATGGCCTACCGGGTCACCAGGTCGTGGCTGCATACGCTGCGCGATCGCCTGCCGGTGCCGATTGCCGCGCACCTGGCCGCGCAGCTGCCCGACCTGCTCCGGGGCGTGTTCTACGACGGCTGGAACCCGAGCAAGGTACCGATCAAGTTCGGCCGGGACGAATTCGTGGTCAGGTTCGCCAAGGATGCCCAGGTTCACCACCACGAGGTGCCGATGGCGGGGGCCCTGGTGACCTCCGCGATGCGGCGGCATATGTCATCGGGAGCGATCGACGAGGCACTCGGCGCGCTGCCGGGCGACGTCAGGGCACTGATCATGCCCGCCGACGGCGATGGCGCGGGTCAGGGGCAGGGCGACGGCGAGGTCCGGGCTGGAGGCACGAGTCGGGTCGGAGGCACGCGGTGATCACGAGAACTGACGCCGACCGGCTGCGCGCGCTGCGGGCGGCCAGGCCCGCTGTCGTGTCGGTCTACCTGCCCATCCCGGTCGACCTGGCCGAGCACCGCGGCCTGGGCACGCGAGCCAGGGAGCTGATCAGGTCGGCGGCCAGCCGCGAGCCGCGGGACCGCGGCCGTCAGGTACGCGAGACCGACATCGAGTCGGTCGCCGGGGCCGTGGCGGCGCACAGCGATGAGTGGCTGGGCCGCACGGCGGCCATCTTCGCCTGCGCCGAGATCGGGCTGCTGCAGATGATTCCGCTGCCCGGCCACCTCACCGAGCAGGGGATGGTCTCGGACCGGCCGTACCTCCGGCCGCTGCTCATCGCGATGCAGCGCAACCCCGCCTACCGGGCCGCGCTCGTGGACACGCAGCACGCCTGGATCCTGAAGATCACCGACGACCAGATCGAGACGGTGGCCGAGCGGACCGATCCCGGGGTCAGGAGCCCGAACTTCGCCGGCTGGTACGGGCTGGAGGCGTACCGGATCCAGCAGCGGATCATGGAGCTGTCCAGACAGCACTTCCGCGACACGATCGGCCTGCTCGAGCGCCCGGCGAACGGCGAGCACCACCCGATCGTGCTCGGCGGCCACGAGGACGGAATCAGCCAGTTCGTGGCGGCGCTGCCGCGCACGATCAGGCAGAACGTGGCCGGGAGCTTCAGCGTCGACCTGCGTACCGCCACGCCGGGGCGGGTCCGCGAGCTCGCCAGGCCGGTCCTGGATCGCTGGTCAGAGCAGACTGAGGCGCAGCTCGTCGACCAGGTGCTGAACGAGCCGCCCAACCGCTCGGTCACCACCGAGCTCGGCGGCTGCCTGACCGCCAGCCGGGCCCGGTCCGTCGCTCAGCTGATCCTGCCCGATGACCAGCTGGTTCCCGGCTTCGCCTGCGACGACTGCGGGGCGCTGGGCACGTCGGCGCAGGACTGCGACTGCCCGGATCCGACCGATGCCTGTCATCCCGTTCCCGACCTGCTCGACGAGCTCGCCAGCCGAACGCTCGACGACGGCGGCATGGTCACCTCGGTGCGCAATCCGCCGTTCACCGCGGCCGCGCGGCTGAGGTTCCCGCTGGCCACCGCGGCGGCGGGCTGAGCGGCGGCGGGCTGAGCGGCGCGGGTTACCGGCCTGATCCCAAAGCCGGCGAGCCATCAAGCCGGAAGCCGTTCACGACGTCCGCGCTGATCACGACGAGCTGATCGGGCACGGTCATGGCCGGGAGCAGGTGCCGGTACCTGGCCGCTTCCGCTGCTCCGGTCACGGCCCTGGCCCGGCCGACGACCACCACGCTCCAGCCGCAGCAGCCGGTGGAGTCGAGCTGGTCGGCCTCGTAGGCCACGATCGTCTCGCCGCCGGATCCGCTCGGGGTTGTCGGCGACGTGGAGCCGAGCACGAGTTCCGGTCCGGCCGCGATGACGATCTGCCCGCCGGCGACGACGTGCCGCACCGGCCGGACAGCGGGCAGGGCGCGGGCCGTGAACACTACCCGGCCGAACCGCACCTGGCCGAGCAGATCAAGTGCTTCCTGTGCCGTCAGGGCGTTCTCGACCATCAGACCCCCTGCTGGGCTCGTGCTGGCCATGGCTCCCCCTTTGACCTCATGACCACTGTCGCCTGATCAGGCGATCCGTCCCAGGGCAGCCCGACCCGCGTCTGCGGGACCTAGGTCAGCCAGCCGAAGGTCCCGGCAAGACGCGCCCTTCGGCCCTGGTAATGAAGTAATCAATGGTTTGTACTGAATAAGGGAGAATAATGATAACCGTGAAATGTACGGGAGGAGGTACTCAATGAGCACCCTCATTCGCAGAGAGAGCCGGCCGTTCCTCGACCTGTTCGACTGGATGGATTCTCCGATGACGATGTTCCGGCCGCTGCGCGGCCAGGGCATGCGGATGGAGGATTACGTGACGCACGAGCACTACGTCGTCCGTGCCGAGCTGCCGGGAATCGACCCCGATAAGGAGGTCGACGTTTCGGTCAGCGACGGGATCCTCTGCATCAGGGCGGAGCGGAAGGAAGAGCAAGTCGACAAGACGCACTCCGAGTTCCTGTACGGCGTCTTCAGCCGCCGGATCGTGCTGCCCGCCGACGCTGACGAGGAGCACATCCAGGCCAGCTACGACAAGGGAATCCTCGAGGTCGTCGTCGACCTGAAGGAGAAGGACGCCAAGCAGGCCGAGAAGCACATCACGATCAAGCACGCGAACGCAGCGGCCAAGTGACGCCGCTGCCAGCGGGCCCGGCCCGCCCGAGAAGGCCGATCCCCGCACCCGGTGAAACCGGGGCGGGGATCGGCCTTTCCGGCCGGTGCGGGCTAGCTATCGACCGGGTAGCTGAGCCGGTCCCGCACGTCTACCACGCCGGCCACGTCCCAAATGGCCTCGAGCAGGCTGAGCGCGATGTCCTGGCGCTCCAGCTTGCCCGAGATGGTCACGATGCCGCTGCCGACCAGGACCGTGAACTCGCGCGGGTCGAGCACGAAGTCGCCCGCGATCACGCGCTCGGTGATCTCGGTGCCGATCTGCGTATCCGGCCGGTCATACACACCGAGCAGGTCGACCTGGCTGACGATCCCGACGAGCCTGCCGTCAGCACCGATCACCGGCAGCCGCTTGACCTTGCGGCTGTGCATCACCCTGGCCGCCTCGGTGACCGTGGCCTGCGGGCTGATCGTGATCGCCGGGCTGGTCATCAGCTCTCCCGCGGTGAGCGCATCGGCTTTGTAACCGAACTTGCGGCGCTGGTTGTTCCTGGCTGACGGCCGGGCCGGATACGCCTCATGCGGCAGCAGGTCAGCCTCGGAGACGACGCCGATCACCCGGTCACTGGTGTCGAGCACAGGAAACGCACTGACCCGGCGGCGCTGCATGACCGCCACGATCTCCTTGAACCCGGCCTCCTGGCGGACCGCCACCACGTTGTAGGTCATAACTTCTGCGACGAGGCTTGGCATCTGCGCCACCTCCCGTGATTGCACTGCCTTGCAGCGCCGATATTCCCACCGCCGGTGGCGTACCGTCAGGGCCAAAAGGACCCGGCCCGGCCGGGAGACCGGGACCTGCGAGATGACCTTGGCCCCTGGCCGGGACCGCGCTGCCCGGCGAGCCTGAAACGGGCCGTAAGCGCGGCTGATGCCGGTCCGCGCTGACTCGCGGGATCTCGTACCTGGAGCAGGTTATGCAACGCCAGACCACCACATTCGTCTCGTTCTGTGCCGCGCTGGCGATCGCGGCTATCAGCGTCGCGTCGTGCGCGACAAGCTCCCCGCCCACGACCGGGCCGTCCAGCCCGGGCCAGCCGACCTCGGCGCCACCACCCGCCACGAGCCAGCCCGCGTCCCCGTCGACGTCGCCCGTGGCTCCGATCGCCTGCACCGACGGCTGGCGGACCAGCCCGATCAGCGTGACCAGGCAGGTCGCCGTTCCGCCGGTGCCGGTCGCCAAGTCGGTCAGGACGGGCAGCCACCCGGACTGCAAGTTCGACCGGCTGGTGATCGACATCAGCGGGCCGGTGCCCGGCTACTCCGTGAGCTTTGTTCAGAAAGTGATCCAGGACGCGTCGGGAAAGACCATCACGATGCCGGGGACCAGATACCTGGTCATCAGGCTCAGCCCGGCCGCGGCCCATACGACGGCGGGCCAGCCCACCCTGCCGGCCGGCGTGCAGGCCGTGAACGACCCGATGCTCAGGGCCTGGGCCACCTCAGGTGATTTCGAGGGCGTGCTGCACATTGCGCTCGGCCTGGCCGGCGGCGGCAAGTACCGGGTCGGCGAGGCCGGCGGCCGGATCTACGTCGACGTCGCCTGGTAGCAGCCCGGCTAGGCGGAGTCCTCAGCCAGCGACAGGTAGCTCTCGTCCTCCTGAGCGGTATGCAGCCGCAGGATGGCGTGCAGCCCGTAGAGCAGGGCGCGCAGGTCCGCGATATCCACCTGATCGGGCTCACCGGCGCCGATGTCGTCGAGAAGCTGGCCCAGGCGGCGGATCTGGTGCGAGATCTCGGCGTGCGCCCGGCTCATGGTCGCGGTCGGATCGGTGCCCCCGAGCAGCCGGTTCAGTGCCGGGTAGAGCTCACGCTGCTCGGCCGCCTCGTGCGGTTCGACCTCGTCGACCAGTATCTTGTGCACGGCCCGCACGCGGGCGACCGCCGCATCGTTCGGAGCGGCCCCGAGCGCGTCGGCTGCCGCGCGCAGCTCGTCGATTGCGGCGCGGATCGAATCGTGCTCCCCGCTGAAGCGCCGCGCGAGGGCCGTATCGCCAGCCGACAGCGGTGCCGGCACGTCCGGCTGGCGCAGGGCGCGCAGAGCGTTCAGGATCACGGCGACGTCGATGCCTTCCTGGAGCAGTGCGCCCCAGACCGCCGGCAGCAGGCCGAGACCGGCCACGACCATCGCGGCCAGCGACATCGCCATCCCGGCGATAACGCTCTGCCGGGCGATTCGTCCGGTTCGCCGGGCCACCGCCGTCACCTCGCCGAGCCGGTCAATCCGGTCGACGGTCAGTACCGCATCGGCCGATTCCGACGAGGCCGTTGCTCCCCGTGCGCCCATGGCGACGCCGACGTCGGCGAGCGCCAGCGCGGGCGCGTCGTTGATCCCGTCCCCGACCATGATGGTCGGCGCGCGGCGGCGTTCCAGCCGGACAGCGTCCAGCTTCTCGGCCGGCGTTCGCTCGGCCAGCACCTCGTCCACCCCGATGACGACGCCAACCTTCTCGGCGACATCGGCGCGGTCTCCGGTCACCATGACCACCCGGGTGATCCCGCCCTTGCGCAGCGCCCTGATGGTGCGGCCGGCATCGGGCCGGACCGCGTCGTCGAGCACGAGAACGCCAGCCGGAGTGCCATCCACGGCCACGAACACCGTCAGCGCGCCGTCCAGCCTGGCCCGCCGGCGGGCGACCTTCACCCATCCGGGGGCGCCTGCCGCCGTGTCGATTCCGCACCAGCCGGCCTTGCCGACCACAACCTGATGACCCGCGACCGTGCCGCGAATCCCCTGCCCGGCCGTCTCCCGCACGTCCGCGGGCAGGGTCAGCTCGCAGCCGCGCTGCAGGGCCGCTCGGACGACCGCTCCCGCCAGGACGTGCTGCGATACCTGGTCGAGCGACGCGGCCAGGGACAGCACGCGATCGGCGGGCAGCCCGCCAGCTTCGACGACGCCGGTGAGTGCGGGCCGGCCGCTGGTCAGGGTCCCGGTCTTGTCGAGCAGCACGGTCGTGCACGTGGCCAGCCGCTCGAGCACGGCACCGCCTTTCACGACGACGCCGCGGCGGGCGGACACCGACAACCCGGCGACCATCGCGACCGGAGCCGCCAGGATCAGCGGGCAGGGCGTCGCTACCACGAGCACGGCGACGGCCCGTGACGGCCCGGCGGCGGCCCAGGCGGCGCCCGCCGCGGCCAGGCTGACCAGCAGGAACCAGAAAGCGTACCGGTCGGCCAGGCGCACGAACGGAGCCTGGGACGACTCGGCGTCGGACACCAGCCGGACGATGCCGGCGTAGGTGCTGTCCGCCGCGCGAGCCGAAGCGGTCAGGTCGAAGGGCCCGCCCGCGTTCACGACGCCGCTGCGCACCGGGTCGCCCGCTGCGCGCTCAACGGGCAGCGCCTCTCCCGTCAGCGCCGCCTCGTCCAGCACTGCCGCGCCGCCGGCCAGCGTGCCGTCCACCGGCACGAGCTCGCCCGGGGCGATCAGCAGCCGGTCACCTGGCCGCACCTCGTCAAGGTCGACAGTGGCCAGCCCGCCGCCTGCGTACCGTCGCGCCGATCTCGGTGCCCTGGTGAGCAGCGCATGCAGATCCCGGCGGGCGCGGCCCGCGGCCCACGACTCGAGGGCCCGGCCGCTGGCCAGCATGACGGCGATCACCGCGGCGGCCAGCAGCTCCCCGACGGCCAGCGCGCCGACCACCGCGAGCAGGGCGACCGCGTCCACCCCGAGCCGGCGGTGGCGCACGCTGTCGATCATCTCCCAGAGCGCGTAGAGCGCACCGCAGCATCCGACGACGAACCAGGCGGCGTTGCTGGCGGCCGCGCTGCCGGCCAAGCGGGCGAGGCCGCCGGCCAGCAGGCCCGTCACGGTGACCGCCAGCAGCGCCAGCGGCAGATCTCTGCCGATGCTAGCCCGCCTGGGCATGGCCACCCGCCTTTCCGCGATCAGCTCCGGCACCGGGCAAAACCCGCCTGGCGGCCGGCCAGGCCAGCAGCAGCGCGGCGCAGCCGGCCGCGGCGATGCCAGCGGTCAGGGCGAGCAGGTGCGCGGGCAGCACGACGAGCGCGAGCTGACCCCGCAGCCACGGCAGGCTGAACAGCGCGCCGAACGCGGCCGCCAGGGCCAGCACCATGCCGCCCCGCCAGCTGGCCAGCGGACGGCAGAGCACGGCGAGGACGAGCAGGCTGAGGATCACCGCAACGATCGTCGCGCTCGTGCGGGCGGCACCGAGGCCGGCTCCCGCGGTCCGGACGGACAGGAAGGCGGCGAACACAGCGGCCGCGATGACGAGGCCGGCCGGAACGGCGAACCGCAGCGCCCGGCCCAGGAAGCCCGCCGGTACCCGCTCGGCACTGGGCGCTAGCGCGAGGAAGAACGCGGGCACGCCGATGGCCAGGGTCGAGATGATGGTCAGGTGCCGGGGATAGAACGGGTACGGCACGCCCGCGGCCGCGACCGCGAGCGCGATCAGGACCGCGTAGCTGGTCTTGGTCAGGAACAGCCTGGATACCCGGTCGACATTGCCGATGATCCGGCGGCCCTCGGCCACGACCCCCGGCAGCGTCGCGAAGCTGTCGTCCAGCAGCACCAGGCGCGCGACGCCGCGGCTGGCCGGGGTCCCCGAGCCCATCGCGATACCGACATCGCTGTCCTTGAGCGCGAGCACGTCGTTGACGCCGTCGCCGGTCATCGCGACCACGTGCCCGCCAGCCTGCAGCGCGCGGACGATCGCTCGTTTCTGCTGCGGCGTGACCCGCCCGATCACGGTCGCGTCCCTGACCGCCGCGGCTAGGCCGGCGGCATCGCCAGGAAGCTCGCGCGCGTCGAGAACCCGGCCGGCGTCGGATCCCGGCAGGCCAAGCCTGCGCGCGATCGCCCCGACGGTCGCGGGATGATCTCCGGACAGCACCCGGACCGACACTCCCTGGCCGGCGAAATAGTCGAGCGTCGCCTGCGCGTCCGGCCTCAACTGCTCCTCCAGGGTCACTAGCGCGACCGGCCGGACGTGCCCAGGAAGCCGCTGACCGTCGGGCAGCGGGTCAGCCCGGGCCAGCAGCAGGACCCGGTACCCGTCAGCCGCCAGCCGGCCTGGGCCAGCTCGCCGCCCCGCCTGTCGTTCGCTCCGGCCAGGATCGCCTCAGGCGACCCGATCACCCAGGTCCCCTGATCGTGATAGCTCACGGCACTCCACTTGCGGGCCGAGGAGAACGCGGTGACCTGGCTGGGGCGCCAGCCGGGGTCAGCGAAACGGTCGGCGAGCGCCCGCATGGTGGCGTTGGGCCGCGGGTCGGCGGCAGCGAGCGCGCCAAGCGCCTCCTGACTGATCTCGTCTGGGCCGGCCCCATCCGGACCAGCACCAACACCCACGCCGGTCACCGCGACGACGCACATGGCGCCGCGGGTCAGCGTTCCGGTCTTGTCACAGCAGACTACGTCGACCCGGGCCAGCCCCTCGATCGCGGGCAGATCCTGGACCAGGACCTTTCTGGCCGCCAGGCGTACGACTCCGACCGCCATCGCCACGCTGGTCAGCAGCACCAGGCCTTCAGGGACCATGCCGACCAGCCCGGCCACCGATCCCCGCAGCGCCGCGTCGACGCTCTGCCCGGACTGCAGCTGCCTGACCACCAGCAGCACCCCGACCGGGACGAGCAGCCAGCTGATCCACGTGAGCAGCAGGTTGATCGCGTCCCTGATCTCCGACCTGGCCGGCGAATAGCTGCGGGCCTGGGCGGCCAGCCGGGCCGCGTAGGCCGCCGGTCCTACCGCCGTCGCCGTGATCCGGCCGGTGCCCGCCACGACGAAGCTGCCCGACAGCGCGTCCGCCCCTGGCTGCTTGCCGACCGGGTCAGCCTCGCCGCTCAGCAGCGACTCGTCGATCTCCAGGCCCGCGGAGGTCAGCACCACGCCGTCGGCGACGACCTGATCGCCTGGCCCGAGTTCCAGCACGTCGTCGAGAACTACCTCGGCGGCCGGGATCGCGGCGCGCACCCCATTCCGCAGCACGGTGGCGGTCGGCGCGTTCAGCACGGTCAGGCGGTCCAGGGTGCGCTTGGCCCTCAGCTCCTGGACGATGCCGACCCCGCTGTTCGCGACCAGGACCAGGCCGAACAGGCCGTCCTGTAGCGGCCCGACGATCGCGATGACGATGAACAGCCCGCCCAGGATCGCGTTGAACCTGGTCACGATGTTGGCCATCAGGATCTGGCCGACCGTTCTCGTCGGCTGCTGGCCCTGATCGTTGACCTGGCCGGCGGCGACTCGCTCGGCGATCTGCGCGGCGGACAGGCCGGTCCCGGCCAGGTCAGCCGGGCCGGGCCCGCTCGCCTCGGTCCGCTGGCTCATCAACCCATCTTCGTGCACGGGCCAGGCAGTCGCCCGGGTCCTTCGTCCCGACGAAACGATGAGTTAGGGCCCTCCCGCCGCCCGGGCCGATCCAGCAGGCTGCGGATATGAGAGCGACCGATCAGGCTACTGGCCACGCCGAGCCCGCCAGCGAGCCGTCAGGCCCGACTGCGGCTGCCCCCACCGACGTCCAGCGAACTGCTTCTCCCCGCATCGACTGGGAGGCGCTCAGGACGGCAGGACGCGCGTGCTGCTGCGCCGCCAGGCCGGCCGTGATCGCGCTGATCCCGCCGGGACCGGGCCGGGCGCACCGGACCGAGTTGCTGCTGTGCATGCACCACTTCCGGGTGTCCAGGCCGGTGCTCCTGGCCGCCGGAGCCAGCGTCGTCGACCTGGACCGCAAGATCGTGGCCCCGGACACTCCTGCCTACCTGCCTGCCGACGCCGCGCGCTGACCTGCTACGCGAGCGCGAGGAAGAGCCGCTCGAGTTCGTCGGTGGTCATGGCCGACTCGCCGTTCAGGCACTGCCGCATGTTGGTCGCGACGATCTTGAAGCCAGCCCGGTCGAGCGCCCGCGACACCGCGGCCAGCTGCGTGACGACATCCCGGCAGTCCCGGCCGCTCTCGACCATCGTGATCACGCCGGCCAGCTGGCCCTGCGCGCGCCGCAGCCGGTTGAGTACCGCGGCGCGCGCGTCGTCGTCAACGGCGGCCAGGTCAGGCATCGGCAGCGCTGCCTGCCGCCTCGGTCGCGCCCTCGGCGCCGACCCCGGACCGCACCTCGTCCATGTCCACCTGGCGGGCCTGGCTGATCAGGTCCTCAAGCGAGGCCTCGGGCAGCGCGCCAGGCTGCGCGTACAGGATGACCTTGTCCCTGATCACCATCAGCGTCGGGATCGAGGTGATGCTGAACGCCTGGGCCAGATCCGGCTGAGCCTCGGTGTCGACCTTGGCGAAGACCAGGTCGGCGTGCTTCTCAGAAGCCCGCTCGAAGATCGGCCCGAACATACGGCACGGCCCGCACCAGGACGCCCAGAAGTCCACGAGCGCCATCTTGGCCCCGCCGACTACGCTGTCGAAGTTCTCAGCCGTCAGCTCGACTGTTGCCACTGCCTAACCTCCATCCGCATGGGCATCGCTTCCGTACGATACCCCTTGGGGTATGAAACAGGCGAACGAGCCAGCGCATTCCCGGCTAGCGCGGCGGCCCGGCGGTCAGCCTGCTGGACACGGCAACAACACCTTCCACGTCCGACGCAACCCTGACGGCAGCCGAGATCATTCCCGGATTCGGCAGCTCGCCGGTCAGGATGACCTCGCCGTCTGCGATCGCCACGGCGATCCGCATTGCTTCCGCGCCCGGCATCGCGGCCAGGCGGTCGGCGACCTCGGCGGCTATCTCGGCGTCCGGGCGCAGGAACACCCTCATCAGGTCCCGCCGGCTGACCATCCCGATCAGCTCGCCGGCCGGGTTGACCACCGGCAGCCTGGTGACGTGATGAGCGTTCATCAGGCGGGCCGCCGCGCCGAGCGGCGCATCAGGGTGAATGGTGATCGCGGGCGCGGTCATCAGCTCGGCGGCGGTCAGCGCCTCGGCCTGCTCGCGCTCCCGGTGCGTTCGCCTCGGCAGCCCGGCGCCCAGGCGGCTGAAGGACCGCTCCTCCCGGCGCAGGATGTCAGCTTCCGACACGACGCCGAGCACGCGGCCGCCGCCGGAGAGAACGGGCAGCGAGCTCAGGCCGTGCTCGGCGAGCAGCCGGGCGACCTGCTTGTACGGCATGTTCTTGTCAGCGGTGACCACATCGGTCGCCATCACGTCGATGATGCGCCACCGGCCAGTCCGCGGCCGGTCCGGGCTATCGATGACTTCGGTGTACTCTTCGCGGCGGTTCACGGAGTCCACCCCCGATCTGAGTTGCGGGGAAACAGCACCCTCACCCCCAGGATCGCCCTGGTCAGCCGCCTGCGGCAGGGGCGAAATACTTGACCGGACGGGACCCAGGTCCCCCCGGCCGACCTGGTCAGGGACCAAGGACCCGCTGTTTGGCTGCCAACGACCCTGCCTGCGCCGCTGCGTCCCGGCGAGAGTCGACAGTGCACAGGCGCTGGCCGGCGGAGTGCGGCAGTGACGGGAGGTCAGTGATGCTGAAGCTGATGGCGAAGGACGGAATCCTGCGGCGGATCATCGAGTCCGCGGCGGCGGCGCCGTCTATTCACAACACGCAGCCGTGGCGGTTCACCGTCGTGGCCGACGACCTGCTCGAGGTGCACGCGGACCCCGACCGGGCGCTGTGGGTCTCCGATCCGCACGCCCGGGCGCTCTACCTGAGCTGCGGCGCGGCCCTGTTCAACATCAAGACGGCGATCCGGATGACCGGCTTCAACCCGCTGGTCTGGCCGCTGCCGAATCCTGAGTTCGCGCCGACGGTGCTCGCGGCCGTGCAGGCCGAGCCGGGCCGCCCGCCGACCTTCGCCGAGCGGGAGATGTACGAGGCGATCTGGCTGCGCCACACCAACCGCGGCCCGTTTACCGACGAGCCGATCGCTGAGCCGATGCTCATCACGCTGGAGCAGGCGGCGGGCTTCGAGTTCGCCAGCCTGCGGACGCTGAACGGCGCAGACGCCGCCCGGGTGCTCGACATGGCGGCCAGCGCGAGCCAGGAACTTGCTGGTGACGTGGACCATCAGATCGAGCTGCAGAGTTGGATAGCGACCTCCAGCCGCGACGACGGCATCCCGGCCGAGGCGCTGCCGTCCCGGCCGAGCAGCGAGCCATCGCCGGTCAGGGGCGACCTGCGCTCGGCCGTGCCGGCGGTGGTGCGGCCCGAGGTCAGCTACGAGCGGTATCCGCAGCTGGCCGTGCTCACCACCGCCAGGGACGAGCCGTCCGACTGGCTGCGAGCCGGTCAGGCCCTGCAGCGGGTCCTGCTCACCGCGACCGCGCACGGACTGTCGGCGTCCTTCCTCTACCAGTCGATCGAGCTGCGCGACATGCGGCCAGAGTCGGCCCCGGCCTGGCCGTGGCCGGAGAACCCGCAGATCGTGATCAGGCTCGGCTACGGCAGGCCGCAGGCCGCCGCGCCGCGCAGGCCGCTGGATGATGTGCTGACCCGGGCCGCGGACACCGCGCAGCTCAGGTGACGAGCGGGCTGGCCGCGATCTGACGGCCGACCCGGCCGAGCAGCTCGCCCGCCATGGCCACGCTGACCGCCAGATCAGGCTCGATCTCGGCGAGCGAATAGGCGGCCGCGAACCCGGCGGCGGCCAGCTCGCCGGGGGTCAGCCGGACCTGGCCGGCCACGACGGCGACCGGCACGCCGCGACGGCCAGCCGCCCTGGCCACGCCGAGCGGTGCCTTGCCGCCGAGGGTCTGGGCATCCAGGCTGCCTTCGCCGGTTATCACCAGCCGCGTCCCGGCCAGGGCGGCGTCGAATCCGATCAGTTCGAGTACGAGGTCGGCTCCGGCGACCAGCCGGGCACCGAGATAGGCGAGCGCGGCAAAGCCCGTGCCACCAGCCGCTCCGGCTCCGGGCCGGCCGGCCAGGTCCAGGCCGGTCACCGACCTGGTCAGTTCCCCCCAGCGGGCCAGGGCCCGGTCGAGCAGGACCACGTCTGCCGGGCTCGCGCCTTTCTGCGGCCCGAACACCGCGGCCGCTCCGCGCGGCCCGAGCAGCGGGTTGTCCACGTCGCTGGCGACGAGGAACCGGACGCCGGCGATCCGGCTATCCAGGCCGCTCGAGTCGATGGCGGCGAGGTGGCCGAGCGGACCGCCGCCGCGTCCCAGCTCCGCGCCCGCGTCGTCGGTCAGCCGGACCCCGAGCGCCTGCACCATCCCGGCGCCGCCGTCCGTGGTCGCGCTGCCGCCAATCCCCAGCACGATCGTCGCCGCGCCCGCGTCGAGCGCGGCCGCGATGACCTGGCCGACGCCGTAGGTCGAGGCCGTCAGCGGCGCGAGCACGGCCGGCCTGGCCCGCCTGCCACCAGCGCGCTGCGCATCCCAGCCGGGCAGCCGGCGCAGGCCAGCCACGTCGGCCAGCTCGACCACCGCGGTGCCGCCGCGCAGCGCGAACGTGGTTTCGACGGGCTCCGACGTCGGGCCCTGCGCCCGGGTGAGCACCGGCGAGAACCCCGCCGCCAGCGCCGCCGCCACGGTCCCGTCCCCGCCGTCGGCCACCGGCAGCTCGACGACCTCCAGGTCCGGCCGGCCCTGCCGCAGGCCGGTCGCGAGGGCCGCCGCGACCTCGGCCGCGGTCGCGCTGCCCTTGAACTTGTCCGGCGCCACCACCACCCGCATGGCGGCTATTCGCTGAGGCCGAGTGTCGCGATCAGGCTCCGGGCCGCGGCACCGCCGGCGTCCTCCGCGATCCGCAGTGCCGTCGGCACGTCAAGCTCGTCGCACAGCGCCGCGCTGATCGCGGCCGCCGCGGTGGCCTGCGACGCGTCCTGCGCCGAGGCGCCGGCGTTCCGGCCGGCTGCCCGGTACAGCCGCTCGAGCCGCGCGGTCGCGGCGTCGAGCTCGGCCGTGCCGTAGTCCCAGCCCTGTGCCCACGGCCGGTCGAGCAGGCAGAGCCGGAGCGCCGCTGCCGGATGGCTGGCCAGCACCTCGCTGACCAGCACAAGGTTCCCGGTCGACTTCGCCATCTTGGCCCCGTCCAGGCTGACCACGCCGACGCTGAACCTGGCCCGGGCGAACGGCCGGACACCGGTCACCGCCTGTGCCATCGCGACCTGGTAGGCGTGGTGCGGGTAGCGCAGGTCGGCGCCGCCGCAGAGCACGTCGACGGCCAGCCCGAGCACCGACAGCGACATCGCCGCGCACTCCGCGTGCCAGCCCGGCCGGCCTGTCCCCCACGGTGACGGCCAGCCGGGCTCGCCGGCCGCCGACCGGCGCCAGACGGCCACGTCCAGCTTGTCGTCCTTGGCCGGGTCGTCAAGCCGCGCGCCGTACTCGGCGGCCAGCGCCTCGGCGTCGTCCCGGCTGAGCCCGGCCACGCCAGCGGTGTCCGTGCCGCGGAAGTACACGCTGCCGTCGCGCAGGTAGGCCGCACCGACCTCGAGCAGCGCGGCCGCGAGCCTGATGACCTGGCCGACGTTCCGCCTCGCGCGCGGTGCGTACTGCGGATCGCGCACCCCCAGGGAGGTCATGTCCTGGTCGAACCGGTACTGCTGGACCGACGCGAACGCGTCGTACGCCGACCCCGAGTGCTCCGCCGCGGCGAACAACACGTCGTCCACGTCGGTCACGTTCCGGCACAGCTGGGCGTTCACCCCGATCGCGCCCAGCACCCTGATCAGCACGTCGACCCAGACGAAGGTCGCGGCGTGTCCCAGGTGCGTGACGTCGTAGGGCGTGATGCCGCAGCAGTAGATCCGGGCCCGGTCGAGCACGGGCAGGTCGGTGCCGCCGATCCGCAGGGCGGACGCCGTATTCGCAGTCTCAGTCATGACTGCCAGTATCGCGCGCACATGGTCAAGGCCAGGCGCGCTAGGGTCGCCATCGGGAAACGGGAAAGGACGAGCGATGACGAGCACACCCAGCGGGGGGCTCGGGGGGTCGTCCCCCCGGCTAGCACTGCGGGACCGGCCTGCCTGGTCCGCGCTGGCCGAGCACTACGAGAAGATCCGCGACGTGCACCTGCGCGACCTGTTCGCGGCCGATCCCGCCCGGGGCGAGCGGCTGACCGCGCAGGCGGCGGGCCTGTACCTGGACTACTCCAAGAACCGGCTCACCGACGAGACGCTGACGCTGCTGGCCGAGCTGGCGAACCAGTGCGGCCTGCGCGAGCGGACCGAGGCGATGTTCCGCGGCGAGCACATCAACATCACCGAGAACCGGTCCGTCCTGCACGTCGCGCTGCGGATGCCGCGGACCGCCTCGCTGGTGGTCGACGGCACCGACGTGGTCCCCCAGGTGCACGAGGTTCTCGACGCGATGGCGGCGTTCGCCCGGCGGATCAGGTCGGGCGACTGGCGCGGCTTCACCGGCCTGCCGATCACCGCGGTGGTCAATATCGGCATCGGCGGCTCCGATCTCGGTCCGGTCATGGCGTACGAGGCGCTGCGCTACTACTCCGACCAGCATCTGGTTTTCCGTTTCGTATCAAATGTCGATTCCACCGATTTCGTCGAGGCGACCCGCGACCTGGACCCGGCGCAGACCCTGTTCATCGTGTCGTCGAAGACCTTCACGACCCTGGAGACCCTGGCCAACGCGACCACGGCGCGGGACTGGCTGACCAGTCACCTCGGCGACGAGGCCGCGGTCGCGAAGCACTTCGTCGCGGTCAGCACCAACGCCGAGAAGGTCGCGGCCTTCGGGATCGACACGGCCAATATGTTCGGCTTCTGGGACTGGGTCGGCGGCCGGTACTCGATGGACTCGGCGATCGGGCTGTCCACGATGATCGCGATCGGGCCCGAGCGGTTCGGCGAGCTGCTGGCCGGCTTCCACGAGATGGACGAGCACTTCAGGACCACGCCGCTGGCGTCGAACCTGCCGGCGCTGATGGGCCTGCTCGCCGTCTGGTACACCGGCTTCTTCGACGTGGCCAGCATCGGCGTGATGCCGTACGAGCAGTACCTGAAGCGGTTCCCCGCCTACCTCCAGCAGCTGACGATGGAGTCCAACGGCAAGCACGTCAGGCTGGACGGCACTTCGGTCGACTACCCGACCGGGCCGGTCTACTGGGGCGAGCCGGGCACCAACGGCCAGCACAGCTTCTACCAGCTGCTGCACCAGGGCACCCACCTGATCCCGATCGACCTGATCGGCTTCGGCCGGTCACTGAACCCGGTCAGGGACCACCACGACCTGCTGACCTCGAACGTGTTCGCCCAGGCTCAGGCGCTCGCGTTCGGCAAGACGCTCGATGAGGTGCTGGCCGAGGGCACCGACCCGGCGGTCGCGCCGCACCGGGTGATGGAAGGAAACCGGCCGAGCAACGTGCTGCTCGCCGAGGTCCTCACCCCGCGGCTGCTCGGCTCGCTGGTCGCGCTCTACGAGCACGCCGTGTTCACGGCCGGGACGATCTGGAATATCGACTCGTTCGACCAGTGGGGCGTCGAGCTAGGCAAGGTGCTCGCGGCCGCGATCATCCCCGAGCTGACCAGCCCGGCCGAACCCGAGCTGCAGCATGATTCGTCAACTAATACGCTCATCCGCCGGTACCGGATGATGAAGGGGGTTCAGCAATGACCACGGAGCACCCGATGCAGCTGGGCATGGTCGGGCTCGGACGGATGGGCGCCAACCTGGTCCGCAGGCTGATGCGGGACGGGCACCACTGCGTCGTCTACGACGTGAACAAGGCCGCCGTCGATGACCTGGTCGCCGAGGGCGCGACCGGCGCGAGCGATCTCGACGAGTTCGTCGCCAAGCTGCAGCCGCCCAGGACCGCCTGGCTGATGCTGCCGGCCGCGATCACCGGCCGGACGCTCGACCACCTCGCCTCGATGCTGGAGGCGGACGACGCCGTGATCGACGGCGGCAACTCCTACTACCGGGACGACATCGCCCGGGCGAAGCAGCTCGTCCCGCGCAAGATCCACTACATCGACTGCGGGACGTCGGGCGGCGTGTGGGGACTGGAGCGCGGCTACTGCCTGATGATCGGCGGCGAGGCGGCGGTCGTGCAGCGGCTGGACCCGATTTTCCGCACCATCGCGCCCGGCAAGGGCACGGTCGAGGCGACCCCCGGCGTCGAGAGCGGAACGGCACAGTACGGCTACCTGCACTGCGGCCCGGCGGGGGCCGGCCATTTCGTGAAAATGGTGCATAACGGGATCGAGTACGGCATGATGGCGGCGATTGCCGAGGGCCTGTCGATCATCAAGCACGCCAACGCCGGCATGGACGAGCAGATCACCGACGCCGAGACGACGCCGCTGACCGACCCGGAGGCCTATCAGTTCGACATCAACGTGGCCGAGGTCTCCGAGGTCTGGCGGCGCGGATCCGTGGTCAGCTCGTGGCTGGTCGACCTGACCGCGGCGGCGCTGGCCGAGTCACCGGAGCTAGCCGAGTTCGCCGGGCACGTGTCCGATTCCGGCGAAGGCCGGTGGACCGTGCTGGCCGCTGTCGAGGAGGGCGTGCCGGCGCCGGTCATCACGGCGTCGCTGTTCCAGCGGTTCGAGTCGCGCGGGCTGGGCGAGTTCACCGGACGACTGCTGTCGGCGATGCGGTCGCAGTTCGGCGGCCACGCGGAGAAAAAGCCAACCGCCAGGTGACCGCACCAAGCCACTTACCCCGGATTTGGTGCCTGTCATAGCTCGCAAATAGCGCATACTGGCCCCCAGGAGGACGCGAATCCGGGGTAAGTGACAGCCGGAGGCGGATCGGGAGGCGGGATGGAGCGGCGGGACGCCAACCGGCTGCGGTACTCCGGCGGGGCTGAGGGGCATTACGAGAGTTACTTCGTGCGGGGCAATCACCCGGCGCGAGGGCTGGGGTTCTGGGTGCGGTATACCATCTTCGCGCCGAAGGGCCAGCCGGATCGCGCGGAGGCGGAGTTGTGGGCGGCCGTCTTTGACGACCGGGCGGGCGGGACGGTCGCGGTCTATCAGGCGATGCCGCTCGCATCGGCGAGCTTCGGCGGGTCCGGGGACGGGCTGGACATCCGGATCGGGGATGCCGTCCTGACCGACGACCCGGTCGCGAGGCGGGGCGCGCTGTCCGGCGCCGGGTCGAGCGGCGGGCACGAGATTCGGTGGGACCTGGCCTACGAGGGGTCGGACGAGCCCGTGCTGCTGCTGCCGGAGCGGTTCTACGCCGGGCGGTTCCCGAAGGCGAAGGTGCTGGTGCCGGCGCCGATGGCGGCCTTGACCGGGCGCCTGGTGGTCGACGGCGAGCCGGTCGAGGTGACCGGGTGGACCGGGAGCCAGAACCATAACTGGGGCTCGCAGCATACGGACGAGTACGCCTGGGGCCAGGTGGCCGGCTTTGACAACGCGCCGGGCTCCTTTCTGGAGTGCTCGACGGCGCGGGTGCGCGTCGCCGGGCTGCGGTCGCCGTGGCTGTCGCCGATGGTGCTGCGCCACGAAGGACGCGAGTACGCGCTCACCGGCGTCGGCGCGGCCCGGCGGGCCAAGGGCGCCTACCGGGCCAGCGGACCCGCGTACAGCTGGACGCTGCAGTCGGCCGGTGCCGCCGGCCCGGACGGCGAGGCGATGATCGCCGCCGACTTCGGGGCGGCGGCGGAGTCGTTCGTGACCTTCGACTACCGCAACCCGCCGGGCGGGTCGAAGAAGTGCCTCAACACCAAGATCGCCCGGTGCACGGTCACGCTGGCCCGCCCCGGCGCCGAGCCTGCCATCCTGCGCTGCGCGAACCGGGCCGCCTTCGAGATCCTGTCCTGATCGCGGCGCCGGCCTGGCTCAGCTGCGCAGCGTGCGCTGCTCGACTTCGTCGCCGCGGCCGACCAGGATGACCGAGACCAGGTCAGGCCCGAACAGGCCGTGCCCGACCACGCCGGGCGTCGCCGCGAGGCGGGCGGCCAGCTCCGCCGGGTCGTCGAAGGCCGCCCTGTAATCGGCGATCACACCGCCGTCGGGGCTGAGCGGGCCGTCGCGCACGGTGACTCCCCCGAGCGCGCGCAAGGTGGCCGGGAGGCCGAAGTTCAGCAGTTCGACCGGAATCGGGGGATGCAGGGCCAGGGTCGGCTTGCCGGAGTCGGCGATGACAACGAAGCGGTCGGCCGCCGCGGCGACGATCTTCTCCCGGGTGTGGGCGCCGCCGCCGCCCTTGACCAGCCACCCGTCGGGCGCGACCTGGTCCGCTCCGTCGATCGCGATGTCCAGTTCGTTGATGGTGCTGAACGACTCGATCGACAGGCCGAGCCTGGCGGCGGCGGCCGAAGTCCGCTCCGACGTGGCTACGCAGCGGATCGACAGGTTCCTACGCGCGAGCGCCGGCAGCAGGTACCTGACCGTCGTCCCGGTGCCGAGGCCGACCTTCATGCCGTCTTCGACCAGCAGCGCGGCCGCCTCTGCCGCGACCTGCTTTTCCCGTTCAGTGCTCACAGTGCACCAGTCTTCCCGATCAGCCGTCCCATGGCACTATGTGTGGCATGCACACCAGCAACCACAGGTCCGGCTTGCTCCCAGACGACCATGTCATCGTCTTGTTCGGCGCGACCGGGGACCTGGCCAAGCGCAAGCTGCTCCCCGGGCTGTTTCACCTGGCCAAGTCGGGGTTGCTGCCCAATGGCTACCGGATCATCGGCTCCGCGCCGGCCAGGTTCGCGCTGACGGACGAGCAGTTCAGGGCGCACGCCAAGGCCGCCGTGGCGCAGTTCGGCCTGACCAAGCCGACCGGTGCGGCGTGGCAGGATTTCGAGAGCCGGCTGAGCTTCGGTGCCGCCGACCCGGATGACCCGAAACCCCTGGTCGACGCGGTGCAGGAGGCCGAGCAGGCGATCGGCGGCCACCCGCAGCGACTGTTTCACCTGGCTGTGCCGCCGTCGGCGTTCACGTCGGTGGTCTCGATGCTGGGCCAGAGCAAGCTGTCCGACAACTCGCGGGTCATCATCGAGAAGCCGTTCGGAACCGACCTGGAGTCCTGCCGGAACCTGGCCAAGGTGGTGCACTCGGTCTTCGACGAGTCGCAGGTGTTCCGCATCGACCACTTCCTCGGCAAGGAATCCGTCGACAATATCCTGGCCCTGCGCTTCGCCAACGGCCTGTTCGAGCCGATCTGGAACCGCGACCATGTCTCGCACATCCAGATAGACGTGCCGGAGAAGATCAGCATCGAGGGCCGGTCCCAGTTCTTTGAGGGCACCGGCACCTTCAGGGACATGATCATCACGCACCTGTTCCAGGTGCTCGGTTTCGTGGCCATGGAGCCACCTGGCAAGTTCAACGCCAAGTGCCTGCGGGACGAGAAATCCAAGGTCTTCGAGGCATTGCACCCGATCGAGCTGTCCCGGGTGGTCCGCGGCCAGTACGAGGGGTACCGGGACGAGCCGGGCGTCGATCCGAAGTCTCAGACCGAGACGTTCGTCGCCATGCGCGTGGAGGTCGACAACTGGCGGTGGGCCGGGGTGCCGTTCTTCCTGCGCTCGGGCAAGTCCATGGCGCAGCGCCGCCAGACCGTCACGCTGGGGCTGAAGGAACCGACGATGCGGATGTTCCCCAACGTCTCCCATCTGCCGGTCGGCGAGCGGTGCAACGAGATCGTGATCGACTTCGACGACCCAGGCTGGATCGCCGTCCGGTTCCTGGCCAAGCAGCCGGGTCCGGCCATGCGGCTGCGCGAGGTCGAGATGACCTTCAGGTACGAGGACTCGTTCCACAAGATGCACGGGCTCGAAGGCTACGAGCGGCTGATCCTGGAGGCGATGCTGGGCGACCAGTCGCTGTTCACCAGGTCCGACGAGATCGACCGGCTATGGGAGGTGGCGATGCCGCTGATCGACAATCCGCCTGCGGTCGAGTTCTACGAGCCGGGCTCCTGGGGACCGCCCTCGATCAAGCACCTGGTCGCGCCGCAGCGCTGGTACCTGCCCGACGGCAAGGACTAGCCGCCAGGCTGGTCCCGACTAGCCGCCAGGCTGGTCCCGACTAGCCGCCAGGCTGGTCCCGGCCCGGGCTGGCCGGCGTCAGCGGACCTGCTCGACCGGGCGGCCCTCTTCCAGGTAGATCGTCGTCTTGGCCGCGGATCCGGCGCGTACCCGCCGCCTGATCGGGCCGCTCAGCAAGGGCAGCGCCGTGCGCAGCCGGACAATCCGGAACTCGGAGATCTCCTCCTCCTGGACCGTGATCGCGCGGAGCGAGTCGTCGTCCAGCTGGCCGCAGTCGAACAGGAAGCGCATGCCGCCCGTCCGGCCGGGACGGGGCCGGCGGAAGTCGACGCAGGCCAGCCTGCCGCTGCGGACCGTCAGCCCGCACTCCTCGAAGACCTCGCGCCGACAGGCCTCCCACGGCGTCTCCCCGTCGGCCTCCATCACGCCGCCGGGAATGGTCCAGCCGGCCTTGTAGTTCGGCTTGAGGATCAGCAGCCTGCCCTTCCGGTCGAAGATCATCGCACCGGCCGAAGCCGGGATCGTCGGGACAGCCTCGGTCGCGCTGTCGGGCTGGCTCATCGGGTTCCTTCCGTTCCGGGTGCCGTAACGCTACCCGGGTGTTTGGATGGCTATACGAGCAACAGGAGGCCAGTATGAGAAGGTTCGCGAATGTCGTCGCGGCGCTCGGCACCGTCGGCACCGTCGGCGTCGCGGCGCTCGGCACCGTCGGCGTCGCCACTGCCGCCCCGGCCGTCGCGGCCACCCGCCACGCCGCGGCCTGTGCCACGAACTGGGGCACCAATCCCAAGCACCGCGGCTCCACGTCCGGCACCGTCGCCACCCGCGTCCAGGCCGTCCGGGCCGGCCGGCATGGCTGCTTCGACCGGCTGGTCATCGACCTCAGCGGCGGGCGGCGGCCCCCCTTCAGCGCCGAGTACGTCCGGCACATCGTCGCGCAGGGCTCGGGCCGGGTGCTGAGCATGCGAGGGCACGCCTTCATCCTGATCACCGTGCGCGGGCCGGGCGGGGCGCACTATCGGTCGAACGCGGTCAACCTGGCCAGCGTCGCCGGCTTCACGACCTTCCGCCAGGTCCGCGGGGCCGGGTCGTTCGAGCGGATCACGGCCATCGGGCTCGGCGTGCGCGCCAGGCTGCCGTTCCGCGTCATCGAGCTTGGTTCCTCCACCGCCGGCTGGCGGATCGTCATCGACGTCGGGCACTGACCGGGTAGCCGAGCTGCGGTGCCTCGACCGGGCAGGCCCTGGCCCGCTCGGCGACCGGCTCCTCCGGCTCGCCGCTCAGCACGCGATCGTCTACGAACGAGACGGCCAGCGCCCCGGCCAGCACCAGCAGCCCGGCGCAGACGATCATGGCCAGCCGGAAACCGTGAGTGAGCAGGTCAGCGGAGTAATACTCGGAGGTCTGCAGCCCGACCACGGCGGGCAGCCCGGCCACGGCCAGCAGTCCGGCGGCCCGGGCCACGGCGTTGTTGACGCCGCTGGCGACCCCGGCGTGCCCGACGTCCGCACTGGCCAGCACGGTGGCGGTCAGCGGCGAGACGACCAGCGTGAGGCCGAAGCCGAAGACAATCACGGCCGGCAGGACGTCACCCAGGTAGGAGGCGTGGACGCCGATCCTGGTGGCCAGCAGCAGGCCGGTCGCGCACAGCGCGGCGCCCGCAGTCAGCGGCCAGCGCGGGCCGATCCGCTGGGCCAGCGCCGCCGACCGGGGCGAGCCGACCAGCATCAGCACGGTAATCGGCAGCAGCGCGGATCCGGCCGCGAGCGCCGAGAACCTGGCCGCCACCTGAAGCTCGAGCACGAGCAGGAAGAGCTCGCCGCCGAACGCGGCGTAGACGCAGAACGTGATCACGTTGATGACCGAGAACTGCCGGGACGCGAAGATGCCGAGCGGCAGCATCGCGGCGGGCCCCGACCCCGACCGTCCGCGTGACCGCTCCACGGCGATGAAGGCCACGGCGGCCCCGCCGCCGGCCACGGCCGCGATGATCACCGGGATCAGTCCGCTGCCGCTGGCCGACGGCCCGCTGATCAGCGCGAACGTGATCCCCGCCAGCGCCAGCGCGGCCAGTCCGGCGCCGAGCACGTCGAACTTCCTGGTCGCCCGCTGGTCCTGCGACTCCGGCACGTGGCGCAGCGACACCGCTACGACCACCGCCGCGACGGGAAGGTTGATCAGGAACACCCAGCGCCATCCGGCCGCTACCACCAGCCAGCCGCCGAGCAGGGGCCCGACGGCCGCGGCGAGGCCGCCGAGGCCGGACCAGGCTCCGATCGCCCGCGGCCGGTCGCGCGGCGCGAAGCTCGCCTGGATGATCGCCAGCGAGCCCGGAACCAGCAGCGCCCCGCCGATGCCCTGCAAGACCCGGGCCGCGATCAGCACCGCGATGGTCGGGGCCAGGCCGCACAGGGCGGAGGCGAGCGCGAACCAGATGACGCCGGTGACGAAGATCCGCCGCCTGCCCATCCGGTCGCCCAGCGCGCCGCCGAGCAGGATCAGGCCGGCCAGGGCGAGCGTATAGCCGCTCACGATCCACTGCAGGCCGCCGAGCGACGTGCTCAGCTGCCGCCCGATCACCGGCAGCGCGACGTTGACGGCCGTCCCGTCGAGCATCGCCATGCCCGACCCGAGGACGGTCGCCAGGATGACCCACCGGCCCGACGGGACCCCCAGCCTGACCTGACCCGCGACCGGCTCGGCGCCCGCGTCCGTCACATGATCGGCCAGGTATGGACCGGCTCCTGGGAGTTCATCCGTCCAATGTAGTCCTGGGTCATCAGGCGCAGCGCCTCGTCGCGGTCGGCCAGGCCGCCATCCTGGAGTCGGTGCACCGACGCGACCTGCCATGACGCGCCGTTCTGGCCGCGCAGGCAGCGCTGCTCGATGATCGACAGCAGCCGGTTCGCGTCGTCCGCGGCGACTCCCCACCGGCTCAGGCCGCGCGCGGCCAGGGGCAGCAGGTGCCGCAGTACCAGCTCGGGAACGGCGATCTCCCCGAAACCGGGCCAGAAGACGATCGCCTCGAGCCCGTGCCTGGCCCCGCGGCCCAGGTTCTCGGCCGCCGCGGCGAACGGCAGCTGCGACCAGACGGGCGGTTCCATCTCGGCCAGCTCGTGCACGAGCCCGTAATAGAAGGCCGCGTTGGCGAGCACGTCGGCCAGCGTGGGTCCGGCCGGCAGGACCCGGTTCTCGACCCGCAGGTGCGGCTTGCCGTCGGCGACCGCGTATACCGGGCGATTCCACCGGTACACGGTGCCGTTGTGCAGCTCAAGCTCGGCCAGGCTGGGGGTCTCGCCCCGCTCGAGCGCGGCGACCGGGTCCTCGTCCTCGCACAGCGGCAGCAGGGCGGGAAAGTACCGCAGGTTCTCGGCGAACAGGTCGGTGACCGAGCTGATCCAGCGTTCCCCGAACCAGACCCGGGGCCGGACGCCCTGCCGTTTCAGCTCCTCGGACCTGGTGTCGGTCGCCTGCTCGAAGAGCGTGATCCGAGTCTCCCGCCATAGCTCCCGGCCGAACAGGTACGGCGAATTCGCTCCCACGGCGACCTGAATGCCGGCGACGGCCTGGGCCGCGTTCCAGTAGCCGGCGAACATCTCGGGGCCGACCTGGAGATGGCACTGGACGCTCGTGCAGGCGGCCTCGGGCAGGATGTGGTCGGTGTAGGCCAGCAGCCGTTCCCGGCCGTCGATGCCGATCCGCATCTCCTCGCCGCGGGCCGCGACGATCTCGTCGTTCAGCAGCCGGTACCTAGGGTTCGACGAGATGGTTTCCGCGCCGATATCGCGGCGGCGCAGGCTCGGCAGGATGCCGATCATCATCAGCCGGCTGCCTGCCGACTCGGCTCGCCGGGACGCGTGCCCCACGGTCGCGCCGATGCTGGACTCGAGCGTGGCGAAGACGTCGCCGGCCAGGATCGCGGGATCGGAGTCCAGCTCAACGTTGAACTGGCCGAGCTCGCTGGTCCAGGCCGGGTCGTCGATCGCCGCCAGCACGTCCGCGTTGGTCATGGCGGCATAGCCCAGGCTGTCGACCAGGTTGAACTCGATCTCCAGGCCGATCCGCCGGGACCCGGCATCGAACCGCGATTCCCGCAGCATCCGTTCCAGGACATCAAGGCAGGCGCGTACTTTCTCACGGTATGCCCGGCGGTCCTGGCGGGTGATCGTGATTGCAGGTACGTCCCTGCCCATCAATGCCCTCCACGGCGCTACTGGCCAACGCGCTGGCTGCATGCTCTAGCGCTGTCTACCCAGATTTGCACGGAAAGGGCATGCTGACCAGGGGTCATGTCGCCCGCAGATACCGACCTAGGGCACTGTTGCCCGACGGCTACATCCAGGCGGCCGCGATCAGCCCGGTGGCCAGCTTGGCGGGCGTGTTCCCGTGCTGGGACACATAGAGGTCCTGACCAGCCAGGTAGAGCAGCCAGTTGCCGCTGGCCGCCAGGCTGACATGCTCCAGGTTCGGGTACCCGATCGCGACCTGGTGGATCAGCGTGCCAGCTGGCGACACCTCCCACATCAGCCTGGAAGTGTTGTGCACCGGGAACCCGGCACAGCACGCGCGGCTGATGAACAGGTTGCCGTCGGGCAGCATGATGCCCTCGCGGATGTAGCTGCGCCGGGCATCGGGCGAGCCGGTCACGGGCACGGCGGTGACGCCGGGCCCCGGCAGCACGTAATAACGCGCGATCGACGTGTTGACCAGGTACAGGCCCCATCCCTCGTTGTCCTGCACGGCCAGGGTCGAGACGGCCAGGTTGACGCTGTCCGAGCCCCAGGACAAATGAGAGATAGGTGAGAAAAGGCCCCCGCGCTGGACCTGCGGCGGCAGCCCGGCTTCAGCAGCGGCTCGTCGGCGAACGCGAGCTTGCTGCCGTCGGGGCTGATCGCGGGCAGTTCCCCGGGCGCGATCGAGGTCGGGCTCCCGCCGCCGCTGCTGACCGACTCGATCTCGGACTTGCAGCCGGACCGGGCCGCGAAGTAGATGGTGGAGCCATCCGGGCTGACGCCACCTCGTCGCCGACGACTCCGCCGGGAACCAGGGTGGCGGTGATGCTTCCGTTCGCCGGGTCCAGCTTCACCAGGGCGCCCGCCGCGGTCACGGCCACGATTCCCGCGCTCGCCGACGTCGGCGGCGCACTGCTCGACGAGACCACCACCGGCGCGCTGCTGGCGGCCCTGGTCACGGTCACCGTCGGCTGCGGGTTCGCGGTGCCGCTGCTGCACGCTGCGAGCAGGGCCAGCGCGAGCCCGAGGATCAGGGCCAGCCGGGCAGCGGGGCGAACGGCAGCAGACATAGGTAACCTCGCGCGAAATAATGGGCCGACGAAGGGTTAACCGGGCATCCCGGCTGAACAGACCATGATGGTGGCAGTACGGGCCATCGCCTGCAAGTCCGACCCGTTAAACCGACACTGCCATCCGCCGTACCGCCTCGGCGATCAGCTCCGGCGAGGTGCCGATGTTCAGCCGCGCGAAGCCCGTGCCCTGGTGGCCGAAGTCCGGCCCCGGGCTGAGCGCCACCCGGCCACGGTCGAGGAACGCCGCCGCCGGGTCGTCGCCCAGTCCCAGGTTCCGGCAGTCCAGCCAGGCCAGGAAGGTCGCCGAGCCGGGAACGTAACCGACTTCGGGCAGCTGCTCGCGCAGCAGGCGGCCGAGCAGGGCGCGGTTCTCGTCGATCTGCGTGACTACGGCATCGAGCCACGGCACCGACTCGCTGAACGCCGCGACGGAGCCGAGCAAGCCCAGATGCGAGCAGAGCAGCGCCTCCCAGCGCTCGGCCAGCACGGCCGCGTTCTGGTCCGAGCCAGCCACCGCGATGCCGCACTTCAGGCCGGCGATGTTCCAGCCCTTTGAGGCCGAGCTGAAGACGTAGGCGCGCTCGGCCATCGGGTGATCGACTGACCCGAAGGACACGAACTTGGCCTCGGGCATGACCAGCGGGGCGTGGATCTCGTCGACCAGCAGCACCACGTCGTGCCGCTGGCACAGGTCGGCGATGGCCTGCAGCTCGTCGCGGGTCCAGACCTTGCCGATCGGGTTATGCGGGCTGCAGAGCAGGTAGGCGCTGACACCGGGGTCCGCCAGCGCGCGGTCCAGCGCGGCCAGGTCAAGGTCGTAGCGGCCGTCTTCGCCGCGGCGCAGCGGCGCCTCCACGACCCGCCGGCCAATGAAACCGAGCCGGAAGAAGAACGGCCCGTAGACCGGCGGGCTGATGACCACGCCCGAGCCGTGCGGCGTGGTGGCCAGCAGCACCTCGACGATCCCCGTCATCACGTCGGGAACGGCGAACACCCAGTCCGGCCGCGGAGTCCAGCCGAGCCGGCGGGTGGCGAACGACGCGAACGCCTCCCCCAGCGCCCCGAGGTGCGGATAGCCGGTGTCGCCGATGGCCAGCGCGGCCCGGACCGCGGCGCTGATCGGCTCGGCGACCGTGAAGTCCATCTCGGCCACGAAAGCGGGTAGTACGTCAGGCGAGTAGGTGCGCCACTTGAAGCTCTTGCGCCTGGCGAGTTCGGCGAGGGAGCAGTTTCCGAGGATTTGGTCCATCAGCGGATGTTAACGGACCCGGCCGGATGCTCGACCAGGGCGATCACCCGGCTGGCCATGAACCTGGCCGTCCTGACCGCGGTGCCGCTGCGGGTCAGCTCGCTCACCTCGACCAGGCCGCGCCGGTTGACGATCTCGACCCGGCGGCCCGCGCGGGTGGCCTGCACGTCGTAGGTCTTCGTGACGTCACCCGCGTCCACGACGATCTCGACGCGATCCCCCTTCATGCCGTCTAAATACCCCGAACCCACCTCCGGTACGCCGTTCAGCGGCGCCTGGAGCGGCTCATTCTCGCCGGCAGATCGATGTCGCCGCTCAGGTACCGCTCGACCGACGGGCCCACGGTCGCGGCCAGTTCGTCCACGCTCGCCCCGGCCATGGCCGGCAGGCCGAGCACCAGCCTGGTCAGCGCCAGGCCGAGCATCTGGGTGGCCACCATAGCCGCCCGGTACTCGGCCTCCGCCGGACTCCACTGCCGGCCGAGCCCGGCGACCCGCGCGACGGTGCCGAGAATCGAGTCGGAGATGAACTCGCGCAGCATGACCGACGCCTGCTCGCTGGTGACCGCCGACCTGAGCAGCCCGAGGAACGTCTCCTTCAGCTCGTCGGACTCCCAGAGCCGCAGCGCCGTCCTGACCAGGTGCGCGCCGAAGCCGGGCCCAACGGCCGCTCCGCCGGGGGGCGTCAGCGCGGCGGTCAGCACCTCGCTCGGCACGACCGGCAGCCGCATCGCGGCGGCGAACAGGGCCTCCTTGGTGCCGTAGTAGTGATGGACGAGCGCCGGATCCACCTGCGCCGCGGCCGCGATGCCGCGGATCGTCGCGCCGTGGTAGCCGTGCTCGGCGAACTGCGCCCTGGCCGCCTCGCCGATGGCCTCCCTCGTCCCGCTGTCCCCGGCCCGCCGGCCGGTCGCCCGCCGGCCGGTCGCCCGCCGGCCGGTCGCCCGCTGGTCCGTCGTCACGCCGCCGCACCTGACTGGCTGAGCTCGAAGAAGCGCTCCTCCAGCGTCGCGGGCGCCTCCCGCACCACCGCGGGCAGATCCCCGAGCGCGCGCCGCACGTCGGCGGGCTCGGCCCCGGGTACCCGCAGCCCGCGCCCGGCCAGCGCGACCTGCAGGCCCGACTGCTCGAGCGCGCCGAACGCCGCCGACCACGACTCGGCCTCCACCACGACGACCTGCCGGGAGCCGACGATCTCGGCCGCCGTCCCCTCGGCCACCACGCGGCCGTCGGCCATGATCACCAGCCGGCTGCATTCCTGCGCTTCCTCCATGTAATGCGTCGTCACCAGCACGCCGGCCCCGCGGTCCGCGGTGTCCGCGATCGTCTCCCAGAGCCTGGCCCGGCCCAGCGGGTCGACCCCCGACGTGGGCTCGTCCAGCATCAGCAGGTCCGGCTGGTGCGAGAGCGCCTGAGCGAACGCCACCCGGCGCTGCACGCCGAGCGGAAGCGAGCCGATCAGCTCGCCGGCGTACGGCCGTAGCTCCTCGGGCAGCGCGTCCCGCTGCCCGCCGCCGGTCCCGAAGATCGCGGCCGTGAACTCCAGGTTCTCCGCCGCGGTCAGGTCGTCGTACAGGCCGAGGCCCTGCGGCAGGTAGCCGAGCCGGCGGCGGGTCTGCCGCGACGGCGGCTGGCCGAACAGCTCGACCTCACCCTCGCTCGCCGGGATCAGGCCGAGCAGCATCCGGATCAGCGTCGTCTTGCCGGCTCCGTTCGCCCCGAGCAGGCCCACGATCTCGCCCGGCCCGACGGTCAGGTCCACGTCACGGACCGCGATCACCGGCCCGAACCGCCTGGTCGCCCGCGCGCACTGGGCTAGCGGGGTCTGGGCTAGCGGGGTCTGGGCCAGCGGGGCTGGGGCGCTCATGCCGCACCTCCGGCGGGCTGCTGGCGCGCGATAGCGGCGACGATCACGGCGTCCTGCAGGTCCGCAGTGATGTCGCCGCCGCCGGAGTCCGGATCCCAGACCCGCCAGCTTCCGGCCCGCCGCCACGACCTGGCCGCCGCATCGCCAGGCGGCCTGGCCGCGACCGCGCGCAGGGATCCCGGCATGGCCGCGACGATCTCCTCCGGGGTGCCGGCGGCCAGCGCCGTCCCGGCGTCGAGCACGAGCACCGACGCGCACCGCTCGGCCTCGTCCAGGTACGTCGTCGCCAGCACGATCGCGCAGCCCTCGGCGGCCGCGCGCGCGATCAGCCACCACAGGCCCGACCGGCTGACCGGGTCGACTCCCGTCGTCGGCTCGTCCAGGACGAGCAGGTCGGGCTGGTGCAGCATGGCCGCGATCACGGCGAGCTTCTGCCGCATCCCGCCGGACAGCTGCCCGGCGAGCCGTCCAGCGGCAGGCGTCAGGCCCGCCCGGTCGAGGTACTCGGCCGCCCGCGCCCGCGCCTCCCGCGCAGACATCCCGTAGCCCTTGGCGCGAAAGTCCAGGTTCTCGGCCACGGTGAGATCGGGGTAGATCCCCGAGCTGGCCGGCAGGTAGCCGGCCCGTTCCTTGACCGGGCGCACGACCGTACCGCTGTCCGGGGCCAGCGCGCCCGCCAGGCAGCGCAGCAGCGTGCTCTTGCCCGCACCGTCTCCGCCGACCACCGCCGACACCTGGCCCGCCGGGACCGACAGCGTGACGCCGTCGAGGGCGACGGTCTTCCCGTAGGTCACGCGGACCTGCGTGCCGCCCCAGGCGGGCAGGCCGTCGCCGTCCAGGGCCGCAGCCTCGGTCCGCTCGTCCTGGCTGGTCATGCTCCGGCTCCCTGCGGCTGGACGGCCGGCCTGGGCGAGTCGTTCTTCCTGGCCTCCGGCGCGAGGTAGCCGCGGAACCGCAGCGTCGCGCCGGTCACGACCACAGCCCCGAGCAGGGCCAGGAACACGAACGGCTGCCAGAGCGCCGTGAGCGGCTCGGCCCGCAGCATTACCCCCCGGGAGATCTGGTTGAAGTAGGTCAGCGGCAGCAGGTAGGAGATCCAGCGCACGCCGGGGGCGATCGAGGTCAGCGGGAAGATCAGCCCGGACAGCAGCACCTGCGGCAGCAGCGTCATGACGGCGAGCTGGATGGCCTGGCCCTGATTCTGCGAGACGCTGGAGATCAGCACGCCGATGCCGAGCGTCACGAACAGGAACAGCAGCGCGCCGAGCCCGAACACGGCGGGACTGCCGCGGAACGGCACCCCGAAGATCGCGATGCCGACCGCCAGCACGATCGCCAGGTCCACGGCCGCGACCAGGAAGTACGGCACGATCTTGCCCAGGAACACGTCGCGCGGCCGCAGCGGCATGACCGCGAGTTGCTCGAGGGTGCCGGACTGCCGCTCCCTGACCACGCCCAGGCTGGTGATGATCGTGCCCACGAAGACCAGCACCACGCCGCACAGTCCGGGAATCATGATGTCGGAGGTGGTCAGGTCCGGGTTGTACAGCACCGTCACCTTCGGCGCCACGGCGCCGACTCCGACCTGGTGCGCGGCCGGCCGCTGCTGCATTTCGGCCAGGGCGGCCAGCGCGGCCCGGGCGGTAAACAGCTGACTGCCGTCAATGAGCACCAGCGGCCTGGTCCCGCCGGTGACGACGGCCATCTCGGCCTTGCCGTCCCGCAGCTGATCCTGCGCCCACGTCCGGTCCTGATGGGCGGCGGTCATCGTGATGTCGAACGGCGACCTCAGCAGCCCGGCGACGGCGCTGGCCTGCGGTCCGGACGCGACCACGGTGATGGTCTTGACATCGAAGCTGGCCGCGTAGCCGAGCACGACCAGCAGCAGGACGGGCAGCACGATCATCATCGCGAGCGTCCGGCGGTCCCGCCGGACCTGGCGGAACTCCTTCACGATCATGGCCCACATTGGCGTGCCCTTCGCTGGGTCCGTTAATTCAACACCTGTTGAACTCTACAAGCGTTGAATTAACCGGGTCAAGGCCAGCGTGGTAGACAGGAGGCATGGCGCAGACTCGGCATGCCGGGACGTGGACGATCGAGGACCGGTGCGAGTCGGCCTGGCAGTACCTGCCCTTCGACGTGCCGCCCGGCGCGAGCGCCTTAAGGGTCGAGCTCGACTACGACGCCACCGCGGCCGTCCTTGACGTCGGCTGCTTCGGCCCGGCCGGATTCCGGGGCTGGTCCGGCGCGGCGCGCCGGTCCTTCGTGATCACATCGGCGTCAGCCACGCCCGGCTACCTGCCCGGCGACCTGGAGCCAGGCACCTGGCAGGTCGCCCTCGGACTGCACCGGATTCCCGCCGCCGGGATCGGCTACACGGTGTCCGCGGAGGTCACCAGCCAGCCGGCCCAGATCGTTCCGGGCACCAGGAACGAGCCGGTGCCGCCGGTCGCCGACCGGCCCGGCCGGCGTGACCTCCCGGCGTCGGCCGGGATGCGCTGGCTGGCCGGTGACCTGCACGCGCACACCGTCCATTCCGACGGCGTGCTGACCGTTCCCGAGCTGGCCAGGTTCGCGGTCGAACGCGGCCTGGACTTCCTCGCCATGACCGACCACAACACGGTCAGCCACCATGCCGAGCTGCCGGCCGCCGCGGCGGCGCACGGCATCGTCCTGCTGCCGGGCCAGGAGGTGACCACCGACCAGGGGCACGCCAACGCGTTCGGCGACATCGGCTGGGTTGACTTCCGTGAGCCGCCGGACGAGTGGCTGGCCGCGACGGAACGGGCGGGCGGGCTGCTTTCCGTTAATCACCCGTACGGCGGTCAGGTCAGCTGGACCGCGCCGATGACCAGGCGGCCGCCGCTGCTGGAGGTCTGGCACTGGAGCTGGCTTGACCCGCACTGGACGACGCCGCTGGCCTGGTGGCTGGCCTGGCACCCGGCCGCGATCGCGGTCGGCGGCAGCGACTGGCACCGGCCGGGCTCTGACGCCCCGCCAGGCTCGCCCACCACGTGGGTGCTGAGCGAGAGCTCCGACCCGCAGGCCGTGCTCGGCGGTCTGGCCGCGGGGCGAGCGGCGATCTCGGCGAGCCGGGATGGCCCGGTGCTGCTGCGCGTCGACGGCGAGCTCGTGGCCTGCGGAGCCGACGGCACGATCCTGACCGGACCGGGCGGGCCGAAATCCCGCGTCCGCGGCGACCAGGTCCGATTCGCCGGGGACGCTGGTCATCACCGGCTAGTCGACCCGGCCGGCGCGACCCTGGCCCTGTGTAGCTGACACCGCGTAGCTAACACCGTGCGGTTAGCTGTTGACGACGTCGTCGAACAGCGTGACGTTGCCGTCGCCTGAGTCGCCGTCGTCGTGGCTGATCAGCTTGAGCGTGTAGGAGTGCCCGGGAGCCACGGCCTGGCTGACCTGCTTCCAGCCCGAATGCGCGGCGCACGTCTTGGCCAGCACGGTCACGCTCGCGTGGGTGGTGTTGTCGGTCAGCGTGGCGGTCGCCCACGAGACCGCGACGGTGTCCGGGCAGCTGGCCTTGTACCACAGCGACAGCTGCGTGCCGCGGGCGGTGAAGGTCTGGGCGATGCCGGAGCTGCCCTTGGTCGCCGTGGACTTGCCGAGCCGGGCCGCGTCATGGCCCGAGTGGGCACCCGACCTGACGATGGCGGCCGCGGGTCCCGAGGTGGTCCAGTCGGCGAACGAGCCGGTCTCGAATCCGCCGTTGAGCACCCAGTTGTTGGTGACGATCTGGTGCGAGAACGAGCATCCGCCGCCGCCGTTGTCGTTCGCCCAGGTCGACTGCATGGCGAACGTGCCGGCCGGCAGCGTCAGGTCATTGGTGCCGCCCGCGGTGCCGGGCGGGTTCCACGCGCACAGGTCACCGTTCTCGGCGCCGCCGGTGGGAACGGCGTTGGTCCAGCCGAACGCCGGGTACTGGTCGGTGATCGTCTCGGCGTACTCGTGGCCCTCGACAATGGACGCGCCGTCCAGGATGCCCGCGTTCCCGCCGTTGACGAAGTTCTCGCCGCACGAGGGGCCGAGGTCGGTCACATACGGCAGGTTGGTGAACGCGACGTCGAGCTTGGACTTGACCGGCCCGGCCGGAAGGTTCGGGTCCGCCGTGTCGTCATGCCAGGCGCAGAACTGGCCGCCGGGCGTGTTGAACCCGTCGGGATGCGTCCCGGTCGGCGAGACGATGGCGTACTGGGCGTACCGGTTCGACGCCGCCGTGGTGTTGCCGAAATGGTGGGCGGCAGCGATCGCGGTCGCTCCCAGCTGATGGCCGGTCGCGGTGTCCGGGGCCGCGCCTGACTCGTCCACCCACACGCCGGCCAGCGCGCCGCCGGTCGGGTAGGCGACGTGCCACGAGGCCGCCGGGCAGGACTTCGCGTTGTAGGCCACTCCGTCGCAGTACTGCGTCATGACGCCCGACCACCGCTCGCCGCCGGTACCCAGGCCCTTGAACAGCTCCTGCAGGTACGGCGCCTCGCCGTTCGGATCCCCCGACAGGGTGATGTCACCCTTGCCGTTGACGCTGCGGCTTCCCCACTGGGACCCCCAGAAGACGAGGTAGACCTTCTCGTGCCCGCTGGTCACGCCCTGCCGGTGGACGCCGCCGCCATAGCTCAGGTCCAGCTGGTTCAGGGCCGGCACGGCGACATGCTGGGCGGCCCAGTTGTGCATCTGGCGCTGCCGGCCGATCGTGGGAACCACACCGCGGCGGTACCGGTGCCCGGCCGCCGGCGAGTAGGGATTCACCGAGCCCCGCGCCGACTTCGCGGCGCCCCGGGGCGGGCTGGTCTTGTGCTGCGGATACGAGCCCGTCCCCGTTGAGATGACCTGTGCCCCCGCGACCCCAGCCAGGCCGCCGACCGCGAGCACCGCGGCCACGGCAGCGGTACCGGCCCGAAGAGCCCAACGGACAACGAGGGTGCGCGACGTCATCGGCTTCCCTTCACTGGGACGGCGCGGCCGCGTGACCGCGCGAACGAGAAACCGCCCCGGAAGGTGGTTGGCTCGGGCCGAATCTAGCACCTTCGCGGGCACATGATGGCCCACATACCCGTTACGAATGATGTAGTGGGAAAGACGCCGCTTTGCGCCGTCCCCGCCGGGCGGCCGGCCTAGGCTCACGGCGGACCCGCGAACTGTGATATCTGTGAGCAATGGCATCCGCGCCACGATGGGGCATCACCCTGCCGCTGCATGGCTACTCGCTGACCGAGCAGCGCGAGCTCGTCTCGTCCCTGGCCTGACCTGGGCTACACCGACGCCTGGTCGTCCGAGCTGAGCGGCATCGACGCGTTCACCACGCTCGTCCTGGCCTCGCAGTGGACCGACCGGCTCCGGTTCGGGACCGCGATCGCCTCCGTCTACACCCGCGGGCCGGCCCTGCTCGCCATGACGGCGGCCACGATGGCCGAGCTGGCGCCGGGACGCTTCGTGATGGGCATCGGCACCTCGACGCCGGTGGTCGTCGAGCAGTGGAACGCGATCAAGTTCGAAGCGCCGTACCAGCGCTCCCGCGACACGCTGCGGTTCCTGCGCGCGGCCCTGACGGGCGCGAAGGTCACCGAGCAGTACGAGACGTTCACCGTCAGCGGCTTCCGGCTCGAGCGGGCGCCGGCCGTGGCGCCGGAACTGGCGCTGGCCGCGCTGCGCCCGCAGATGGTCAGGCTGGCGGCCGCCGAGGCCGACGCGGCGATCACGAACTGGCTGGCCCCGGCGGACGTGCCGAAGGTCCGCGCGGCGGCCGGGCCGGACTGCGAGCTAGTCGCCCGGATCTTCGTCTGCCCGACCGCCGATGCCGACCTGGCCCGGATGATCGGCCGGCGGCTGGTCACCGCCTACCTCACGGTGCCCGCCTACTACGCCTTCCACGAATGGCTCGGCCGCGGTGACCTGATCCGCCCGATGCTCGACCTGTGGCAGGCCGGCGACCGCAAGGGCGCCAGCGCCGCGATCCCCGACCAGGTCATCGACGACCTGGTCGTCTACGGCGACCTGGAGACCTGCCGGGACCGGGTCGCGCAGTACTGCGCGGCCGGCCTCGACACCCCGGTCATCGCGATCATCCCGCCGCCCGGCCTCGACACCGCCGAAGCCGTCCGCGGCCTAGCCCCTGCCTGATCGGGCGCGGTCCCGCCGCCCCCGCGCCGCGCGCCCGCGTGGCTGTTAGCCGGCGGATACGCCGCGCGGGAGGACCGGGGCGGGCCCGGCGTCGGCGTCGGTGACGGGCTGGGCGCCCGCCACGAACTGGTCGAGCGCCTCGCCGGCCACCACCTGGGCCGGGACGGGGTCGGCGGCCGCCATCCTGGTCAGGCCGGCCAGCGGTAGCTCGCGGTGGGCCGCCGCGACGACCAGGTTGCCGAACCGGCGCCGGTTCAGCACCGCGGCCTCCGCGATCACGCACGCGTGCCGGAACACGGTGCGCACGGCGGCGACCCGGCCGCGCGCGTGAGCCAGCGGCGGGCCGTCCCCCACGTTCACCGCGTACCAGCCCGACGGCGACAGCACCCGGGCCGCGGCCGACGTGAACTCGGCCGACGTGACGCGGGCCGGAGTCTGAGCGCCGGCGAAGACGTCGGCGACCAGCACGTCGAACGACCCGGCCGGCAGCTCGGCCAGGATCGAGCGGGCGTCCGCGACCCGGACGTCGACCTGGCCGGGTACCGGCAGCCGCCGCGCGACCAGGTCGGCGACCTCCGCGTCGGACTCGACCGCCAGCTGGGCGGAGCCCGGCCGGGTCGCCGCCACGTAGCGGGCCAGCGTGAGCCCGCCGCCGCCGAGGTGCAGGACGCGCAACGGCGCCCCGGCCGGCCCGGCCAGGTCGATCAGGTGCCCGAGCCGCCGCATGTACTCGAAGTCCAGGTACCGCGGGTCGTCAAGATCGACATGCGACTGCGGGACGCCGTCGACCAGCAGCATCCAGCAGTTCGGCCGGTCGAGATCGGCGAGCAGCTCGACGCGCATGATCACATTGTGCAGCTGACCCGGGTCGGGTTACCTGTGGAAGTGCTCGAGCAGGTGACTGAAGGCCCAGGTGCTCTGCCGGATCCCCGAGCACCGGTTGCCGTCGATCTTGCCCGGGCAGCCGCCGTTGTCCCGCTCGATGGCCCAGATGGACAGGAAGCTCATCCCGTGCGCCTTCGCGAAGGCCATCATCGCCGCCGCGTCGTGCAGGTAGGTCACCTCGGTCCTCTTCGGGTAGTCGTCGATGCCCGGCAGCATCGTCATGCCCTCCAGCTGCCAGACCCGCCGCGAGCTGAGTCCGCCGAAGACCGTCATCAGCTGCCGGTGCGCGTTCGTCACCGCCTCGATCGCCAGCCGCCCCATGTGCAGCGGCTTCGGCTCCTTGGCCAGGTAGTAGTCGAACACCATCAGGTTCACCAAGCTGACCCTGACCCCGTGCGCGACCGCGCTGCGAACGACGCCCAGATTGAACCGGTCAAGCCCAGACGGCTCGATCCCGATCGTGAACTGGATCCGCAGGTGGATGCCGCGCCGGGCGGCCCAGCGCTGGGCCATCGCGATCGCGGCGCTGCGCCTGGCGATGCCGGCCTTGTTGGTCAGCGACTTCGCCTCCACGTCCATGTCCAGCCTGCTGACGTGGTAGGTCATCACCACCTGCTCGTAGGCCTTCGCGATCCTGGCCACGCTGTGGCAGGAGTCGGCGATCTCGGTACCGCCCTGGTCCGCGCTGAAACCGCCGAACGACGGGATCACGTCACCGCCTTCGCGGCGCAGCCGGGCGATCTGCGCGGCGTACCGGCCGGCCGAGATCGGCTGCTTCCTGACCCCGTCCCAGGTGACCGTGCACGCCGCCGCGCCCGTCTTGCCGGCCGCCTGGATGAAGGCCAGGGTGAGGTCGCGGACTCCGGAGCGGCTCGCGATTCTCGCGATGCTGTCCTTGGTCCAGGTCTCGAAGTACGGCGCGTACACGCCGGCCGGGTGCCGGGGGTGCGCCGCGAGCGCCGGGGCAGCCGCCGCCGTGCCGCCGGCCAGCAGGGTTACCGCCGCGGCAGCCGCCAGCGAGTACCGATAACGACGTTTCACCTAGATGTCTCCCGTCAGTCGCCGTCAGCCGGTGTTGCTGTCCGTGCTACCAGGGCAGCCGCCGTTGTCGCGCCGGATTGCCCAGATTGGCAGGAAATTCATGTCGCGCTGGTCTCCTCAGGGAACGGGGGCGGCGATGTCGGTCCTGGCCACGTTCCAGCCGGAGACGCTGATCACCGGGGTACTCCCGTGCAGGTCGGCCGAGGAGTACGTGACCGTCAGCGTCTGCGACTCTCCTGGCCAGAGCGTGATGTCGTTGCCCTGCCAGATCGAGGACCGCAGTTCGCTGTCGCCCGCGTTCTCCTGGCCGCTCGCCGTCCCGCGCCGGACGTCGGCGCGCAGGAAGAACGCGACCGCGGAGCGCGACGTGTTCCTGATCGTGACCTGGGTCGCGAGATCCGCCCCGTCGGGGCCCGCCCGGCGCGCCGTCTTCGTCGCGACCGAGATGGCGGACTTCGGCAGCGCCCGCAGCGCGGTCAGGTTCGCGTACTGCGACAGTGTGCCCTGCGGGTTGCCCAGCGTGGCCTTCCAGTTCGTGCTGTCCGGCTGGGTCGAGAGCCAGTACACGTTCCGGTCGATGACAGCGCCGGTGCTGCTGCGCAGCAGCAGCTCGACGAAGTAGGCGCTGGCCCGGGACGGCGGCCTGGTCGCGGCCGGGACGGCCGGCCTGATCACGTTGGTCTTCACCTGCTGGCTGGCCAGCGTGAGGTGACGGACCGTCTGCGCATCGAGCAGCCGGCCGGCCGCGCCGTAGACCTTAGCCTGCACCGACAGGCCAGGTACCCGCGACCCGCCGAGGTTGTCGAGCGTGACCGTGCCGGTGTCGAGCGCGTACAGCGCGTGCAGCGTGCGGTCGGCTTCCTGGACACCGAAGTAGCTGCCCGCCTGGTCGCCATCGCTGCCGTAGAGGGACCAGAGCAGCGTCGGCCAGCCTTTGTTCAGCTGCCAGTAGATCGTGCCCGTGGACGGCAGCGGCCGGTGGCCGGCGTGATCGATGAACGCCTCGAACTGCGCCCGGGTGTTCTCGTAGTTCTGGACCTGGGCTTCCTGCACGAACTGGCTCAGGCTGGTCCAGGCGCCGTAACGCAATCTCAGCGCGGTGTCGAAGTTGAACAGCGTGCCGAACGCGTAGCCGCGGTGCCTGGTCCCCTCGTAATTGGCGTGGTACTGGTTGGCGCGCGGCGCCCGCCAGAGGCGGGCCAGGTCGGCCCGGGACAGGAACCGGCGCAGCGAGTCGATCGTCGGCACGGTATTGCCCGCGCTCTGCTCGCTGTCGTAACCCCACGATCCGCCGGCGTTGGTCTGAGTCGGGTCGTGCGCGTTGCCGTGCTTCGTGTCGTACCAGTAGTTCGGCGGGACCCAGTCGTACGGGCCTTCCTTCTCGCCGGCCGGGCCCAGCCGCGGGCTCGAGTTGTACTCGGCCGATGAGATCAGCGGATCGCGGAAGTCGGCCGCCCGGAAGCCGGCCAGCGAGACCGACTCCTGGGCCGCGGTCGGCGCGTTGTCGCTCCACTGGAAGCTGAACACGCTCGGATGGTTGCGGAGGCTGACGCCGATGGCCCGGGCCGAGTTCCGCAGGATCGCCTTCTGCGCGGAGCTGAGCTTCCCGCCGACCTGCCAGGCGTCGCAGCACTGGAAGCCGCCGTTGACCAGGATGCCGGCCCGGTCCATCTGCTCGAAGAAGTCGGCGGGCATGATGTGGCCCTCGAGCCTGATCGCGTTGATGCCCATGTTCTTCATCAGGGCGATCTGTCTGGCGGTGTCGGCCGCCGAGTAGTGCAGGAACAGGTCAGGGTCGAACCCTCCCCCGCGGATCACGATCGGCACGCCGTTGATCGCGAAGGCGCGGGCGCCGTGCGGCTCAGCGGCCGACGAGCCGGTCAGGTAGGACCTGACTGTCCTGATCCCGAACGTCTCGCTGGTCGCGTTCCGGGTGACGCCGCGCTGCGCGACGGAGGTCCGCAGCAAGTAGAGCGGCTGCGCCCCGAGCTGATAGGGCCACCAGACCTGCGGCCTGCTGATCCGAAGGCCCGGATACCTCGCGGGAGCGAACGAGACGGTCCTGGTGGCGTTCGGCGGCACGGTGACGCGCTGCGCCGCGGTGATCGCCGGGCCGTGCCCCGGCGGCTCGATCGTCGCCGTCACTGTCCCGGTCTGGCTCCTGGCCGTTGAGTTCCTGACATCAGTCCTGACGGTCAGCGCGGCGCTGGACAGGCCGGCCGCGTCGGCCTGGTTGACGTGGGCATTGCCGACCGCGAGCGGGCCGTCGATCCGCAGCTGAACGGGAAACTGGATGCCGGTGTTGTTGTCCGGCGGGATCTGGGTCCAGTCCACGTTGTCCAGCGTGAACATCGTGTTCGGGTTGTTGGCGTTGACCTCGATGGCCAGCGAGTTCGGGCCGGAGACGACGTGCCTGGTGATGTCGAAGGTGAACCGGGTGTAAGCGCCGGTCACCGTGGACGACGTAGCGACCTTGGTCCCGTTCAGCCAGACGTTGGCCGAGCCGACGACGCCGTTCACGATCAGGGTGGCGGTCTGGCCGGAGCGCAGCTTCGGCCTGAAGTCCGTGCGCCACCACCACGGCACCTTGAACCGGGCGATCGTGTCGGCCCCGATCCTGGTCATCTGGCCGTAACAGGTCTTCATGTTCGAGGAGAAGAAGATGTTCGGGCAGCCGCCGTTCTGCAGCAGCGCCTCGATCTCGGTGCCGGGCGCGCCCGCGTCGTCGTTGCGGACCGACAGCCAGCCTGAGGTGTCAAAGCCCGGCGTCGAGATCTGCGCGCCCGACTGGGTGGCGGTAGCGCTGCTCCGCACCTTCCAGCCGGTGGTCGCACCGAGGTCGGAGATGTCGCTGGCGCCGGTACCGGACGGCGAGGCGGCCGCAAGGTCAGGGGCGGCCGCGCTGGCGGCGCCGGCTGGCCGGGCCGCCTGGGCCCGTGCCACCTGTGCGCTCGAAGCCGCGGCCAGTGACGCGACTGCCAGTGCGGCCGCCGTCCAGAACACGGAACTACGGTGCAGAGCCTCTCGCATTCCTGGCGACCTCTCCGCGCCCCGCCACGATCGGCTACCCCCGCTGTCCGACTGATGGACGGCGCTAAGTTCCGGTTCCCGTTTACGGCTTGGTTAGTTCGTATACTTTCCAAACAAAACCGTCAAGAGGGCAGCCAAAAAACGGCTGCCCTCGCCGTCCCTGACGGGCGCAGCAGGCGCGGGCCAACTGCACGCAGCCCGTCCGAGGCTCAGCTACCCGGCCGCGGCTCGCCCCGGTAGGTTCCGAACGACCAGCGGTTGCCCTCGGGATCGCGGGCGGCGAAATCCCGTGATCCGTAATCGGTGTCGTGCAGCTCAGCGATGATCTCGGCGCCTGCCTTGGCGGCCCGCTCGTACAGGCCGTCCGGATCGTCGGTGACCACGTAGCAGCCGAAGCTGCCCGGCTGGACCGGCCAGTGGTCGGTCTGGTCGCTCTCGCGCACCGACCCGAGCATGACCCCGCCCCCGGGCGGCCAGGAGAGCTGGGCATGGTCGACCCGGTCGCCGTCGCCGTAGACGACGGTGTCCTCGAACCCGAACGCGTCGACGAGGAACTTGATCAGTCCGCGGGCATCGCGAGCCCGCAGCGTTGGCCAGACCTGCGGTGGTGGTGTTTTCTGCGTCATGAAAGTCAGCTTTCCCCCGGTGCCGTCGGGCTGGCTTGGAGATTTCGGAACTCGCGTGCCAGCCAGGTCGTGGGTGGTGCCCCGGCGAGCGCCCTGAACTCGGCGTCCAGATGCGCCTGGTCGTAGTAGCCGCAGTGCGCGGCGAGCGCGGCCAGGTCAAGCGCCCGGCCACCCGCCGCCCGGCGCTGCAGCAGCCGCCGGGCCCGGTCGAACCGCACCACCCTGGCCGCGGCCTTCGGCGTCAGGCCGATCTCGGCCGCGAACCTGGTGCGCAGATGCCGGTCGCTCCAGCCGGTCTCGGCAGCGAGCTGGCTGACGCCGATGCCGCCTCGCGTCGCCAGCAGCCGTCGCCACCCGAAGCCGACCTCCGGGCTGACGTCCGGCAGGCCGTCCAGCCGGTGCGCCCGCAGCCGGCCAAGCAGCACCTCGTCGAGCACGGCGAACCGCTCCGGCCAGGTCGCCGCCGCCTGGATGCGCTGCTGGATCTCGCTTGCGACGGCGCCGCAGACCTCGTTTCCCTCGACGTCGACGTGCGCCAGGTCGCCGGCCGGAAGGCCGAGGAACGCGCGCGCGCCGACCGGGCTCAGCGCCAGCTGAATGCCCGACTGGTAGCCGTCGTGGGTGATCAGCGCAGGCGCCGAGTGCAGTCCGCCAGCCAGCGTCAGGTACGTGCCGCCCGGCTGCCTCGGGTCGGGATGGGCGGTCACGACGAGCGGCTCGTCGAGCGTGAAGATCAGGGTCAGGTAGGGCGACGGCAGCCCCGCGTGCTGCGCCGGCTCGAGCCCGGCCTGCCGGTAGCCACTGTAACCGGCGATATACGGGCGCAGCTCAGCGGCCAGCTGCCGGCCGCCGATTCGCTGACCGGCCAGCGCTCGAGGTCGCTAGCAGCCATGACTCTATTCTCCAGATCCGGCACCGGGCCGCCAGCCAGGCCGGGTGTTCCGATTTCTCCAAGCCGGGGCGCGGTCTCGCACGCCAGGCTATGAGCATGACGAATCCCGAATCGACCGACCCGGTGACCTCGGCGGTCAGCCCGAGCTCGCCGGACCGCCCGCCGACGATCTGGCCTGCCGTCCGCTACCCCGATCCGCAGGCGGCGATCGACTTCCTGGTGCGGACCTTCGGCTTCGAGCCGACCGCGCTGATCCGGGGTGACCAGCCAGGTAGCTACCTCGAAATCGAGCTGCGCTGGCCGCAGGGCAGCGGCGGAATCATCATCGCTAGCTGCGACCGTCCCGTGGCGAGCTCGCTCTACGTCGTCACGGCGGACCCCGATGGGCTGTACCAGCGGGCCCGGGCAGCGGGCCTCGCGATCACCAGGCCGATCGAGGACACCAGTTACGGCAGCCGCACGTTCACGGTCGTCGACCCGTGGTCGGTGAGCTGGAGCTTCGGCACCTATCCGGGCAGCTAGCCCGCCTGCGAGCTACCCGGACCAGGCGTCAGCGGGTGCCAGCGCCGACCAGGAGCGTGCACGGGCCCGTGAAGCCGTCGGGACCTTCGAACTGCGCCAGGGCGGCGCCGACCTCGGCCCAGGCCGCCTCGCGCTCCGGCTCGGCCAGGCCGGACAGCATCTGGTGCAGCGCACCGAACGACTCGCGCTCGAACCGCAGGCAGTCAGCGGCCGACGGCATCCGGACCGGAGCGTCGATCGTGCGGACCTCGACGTCGCTGAATCCCGCGGCGGCGAGTTCGGCGGCCAGCACGCCGTCGGCGCCCAGGCTGAACGGACCTGGCTGGCCGGGCAGCGGTGCTCCGAGGCCGGCCGCCTGCCGGATGATCGAGACCGGCACCGAGAAGAACCCGTTCTGCGGTCCCGTCCCGTAGACGATGACCGAGAGCCGCCCGCCTGGCCGCAGCGCCGTGCGGGCGCTGGCCAGAGCGGCGGCCCGGTCGGGCAGGTAGATGATCCCCAGGCGGCTGATCACCGCGTCGAACGAGGACGGCTCGACGGCTAGGTTCTCGCCGTCCATCACCATAGTTGCCGCGCTGGCCAGGCCAGCTCGCTCGAACTGGCGCTGAGCGCGCTCGAGAATGCCCGGCGACAGGTCGGTCGCGAGCACCCGGCCGTCAGGACCGGCCCGGCGGGCCGCCGCCACGCTCTGCCCGCCGGCCCCTGCCGCTACGTCCAGCACCCGGGCACCGGGCCTGATCCGGGCCAGGTCGAGCATCGCCGCTGTCGCCTCGGCTAGCCACTCCTCGATGACCGGACCCCAGCGGTCCCAGGCGTCGGCCGCGTTATCCCACTGATCGCGGGTCGTCTGCTTGTAGGCCTCAGGGCTGAACTGGGGCGTCGCGCCTGTGCTAGTTGGGCTGCTCGTAGTCATCTCGGTCACCTCTCGGCTAGGTCTGCTGAATCCAGCCGTAGAGATCCTGACGGTCGACGGAGCTGAGCAGTTCGGGATGATCGGTCGCCATGTGGCCCTGGATCACCTCGACGACCTCGTCGTCGCTATCGCCCCTGGCCACGAACCCGCACTCGCAGTTGATTACCTTCGCCATCGCCGGATCTCCTTTCGGCTGCACCATCAGTAGGTCACGGCAGCATTGTCGTGAGCTTGGAGAAATCTTGGTGGCTCCCCCGCTGGATGTCGGAGCAGGACAGCATCGCGGACCGTCCCGGTGATTGCCAGGTCCGGCTGCCTGCTGTTGCTGAACACGGTAACGCGGACATCCAGCAGCGCCAGCACCTGCCTCACGACTCGGCTGCCGCATCGTCCCGTTCGCGCACTTCCTGAGTAGCTTCTCGGCGTTCACCGGAACCACGCGGGCAAGCTTGATAGGCGGGGCCTAGCCCGCCCAGGGTCCCAGGCTTAGCCCGAACCGAAGCGCACCCACCGTGCCGTGGTCAGGATACGAGGGATCCTTGCCCCTCTGAGGAGGTAGACGTTGCCCTCGGGCAGTGCCGCTACGGCGATCTTCGGGCTCACCCCGTCAATGCGCGCCACCTGAACTAGTGCCGGTGTGTCATTGGCGTTGGGGTGGTTGGTGTCGATGCAGGGTGGCTGTATCCCTACGCCAATCCTGCGCAGATGGGATTTCGGGATTACACCGATGCGGTTGTATGGGGGATGGGTGCGCAAGCTCGTGCCCACAAATGTCTGGTGGCGGAATCTGAGCGTCGCAGCGCACGATGCGCTGCGACGCCCGCCGCCGCTGGCGCAGCTTGTGGCCCCGATAGCAACTGCTGCAACGACCGCCAGTGTCCTAAATCCGCTGGTGGCTACTGCCATCGTGACCTCCGGCCTCTGCGCCAACGCACGGCTTAGACGCATCGCCACAACTTTCGGTTCGACCGGCCAATCGAGAAGGATATGCGGCTGTGAAGGCCTCCGGTGCAGCGTGCTCACGCCGACCAGGCCCCAGGACAGCGACCTGATCCAGTCCTCGTTCATGTTGGCGTCCGATACGGTGCTCATGCTGCCACTTCCAGCCGGAATGGCGCTGTGACCTGGGGCGGGAGGGACGTTGGCGGATCCGCGGGTGCGAATCCAGCTATGCGGCCGGGTTTGCATCGAGATCGATGGCGAGCAAAGGGACGCGCGACTGCCCGGACCGCAGGGCCGCCGCCTGTTCAGCTACCTGACGATCTACCGCCTTTCTGCCCTGACGAGGCAGGATCTCTCGTCCGCGCTGTGGGGTGAGCGGGCGCCAGCAGCGCCCGATGCCGCCCTCAATGCGCTGCTCTCACGGCTCAGGACGCTGATGCAGCCGGTGCCGTTCGCCGGCCTGCGACTCGACCTCCCGGCCAGCGCCCGGGTTGACCTCGACGCCGCCAGGGATGCCATCCACCGCGCCGAGTCGGCCATCGCACTCGGTGACTGGGGCCGGGCCTGGGGCGCCGCTCAGGTCACTTTGTTCACGGCGCGCCGAGGTTTCCTGCCTGGTGAGGATCTGCCGTGGATCAGCGACATCCGCGGCGAGCTGGACAGCCTGCACGTCCGCGCTCTCGGCGCATATGCCGAGGCCTCCCTCCGGGTCGCCGGGACCGAACTGGCCACCGCCGAGCGCAGCGCCCGGGACCTCGTGTCCCGGGCCCCGTACCGGGAGAGCGGATACCGCCTGCTGATGGAAGCGCTCGCCGCTCGCGGCAACACCGCCGAGGCCCTGCGCGTCTACGACGACCTGGTGCGGCTGCTCAGCGAGGAACTCGGCGTTGTGCCCAGCCAGCCGACCAGGGACCTGCACGCTCAGCTCCTGTGTACCGGGTAGCTAAGTCGCCGGGAGGCTCGGCCCGCGGCGCCATGCCCAAACCCGAGGCCGACACGTCGTCAGATTCTGCTGCGGCAACTGATTATTGTCGGTGGCCGATGATAGTATTCGATTGTAGGTTCTAGAGAGATGGCGTCACCGGGATCATCGTAGGCATTAGGTTCGCTGACATTGCGCTCCCCTTGCGGGAACCCTTTCCCGGCCGATCGGCCCTCCAGGCAAGCTGTTCGCTGTCGCGCACCTCGGCGCCGCAGCTGCCCTGATGCAATCAAATGCCGGAATCCAGTCCGCAGTCGCAGTCTCGCAACCGCAGACCCGCAGCCCAGCCAGCTCCCTGAGCCGCAAATGCGGCAGCCGAGCAGGTGCCGTGAGGAGGTGCGATCGCCGTGTCCGTCGCCGACCAGCAGCCCGAGCATGAAGCGCATGGCCAGCATGAACCGCCGCTCGGCATGGCTGACCCCTCCTCCGTGACCAGCGTGTCATCGGCGGGCCAGTGGTTCGCGCCGCTGCTCGGGGCGGCTGGTGATGCCTTCGGGCCGGGAACGTCCGGCCCGGCTGACTCGCCAGGTCTGGCTGAGCCGTCAGGCCAGGCCGGCTCGCGCCGCTCCCCTGACCCGTCTGTCTCCGCTCGCCAGCCTTCCTCCGCCGGTCAGCCTTCCTCCGGTGGCCGGTCCAGCCGCAGCGTCGCCGAGCCGGCAGGAGCGCCGCGTGCCCGCTCTGCCGCCCCATCAGCCGCTGATCGCGGCGCCGTCCCCGCCCCCGGCCGCAGGCCGGGGTCCGGGCCGGTGGCGGGTGTCCCGTCGTCGGCGGGTGAGGCGGTGGAGATGGTGCTGGCCGGGCTGGGGTGGCTGGCCCGCGCCGACGCGGCGTCGCTGCCCGGCCCGGTGCAGGCAGACTGCCTGCGGGGCCTGGAGACCGCGCTGTCGGTCCACGCGGCGGCCCGGGCCCGGGTGCTGGCGGCGTTCACCGCCCAGGGCAGTTACGAGGACGACGGGCAGGGATCGCCGCGGACGTGGCTGACCTGGCAGACCCGCGTCACCCGCGCCGCCGCCAGCGGGTCGCTCGGGTCGATGCGGTCCCTGGCCGCCCACCCCGCGATCGCCGCCGCGCTGGCCGGCGGGCAGGTCTCGGTGTCGTGGGCCCGGCAGATCGCCGAGTGGACCGACCTGCTCCCCGCCGGCTGCCGCGCCGACGCGGACGTGATCCTGCTCGCCGCCGCCGCCGGCGGCGCGGACCTGACCGCGCTCGCCGACCTGGCCGAGGAGATCCACCGCCGGACCGCCCGCCCCGACCGCGACGGAGACGACGGCGGGTTCGCCGACCGGTCCCTGCGGCTCGGCACGACGCTGGGCGGAGCCGGGAAGCTGCACGGCGACCTGACCGGCCGGTGCGCCGCCGCCCTGCACGCCGTCCTGGACTCCCTGGGCCGCAAAGCCGGCCCCGAGGACACCCGCAGCGCCGCCCAGCGCCGCCACGACGCCCTGGAAGAAGCATGCCGCCGGCTGCTGGCCGCCGGCTGCCTGCCCGAGCGCGCCGGGCAGCCCGCCCGCCTCAACCTGAACCTCACCCTCCGCGACTTCCTGCACGGCACCGGCACCAGCAGCGGGGACAGCGGGGCAGGCGGGGACGGCAGGGACGGCGGGGCAGGCGGGGACGGCGGGGACGGCAGGGAGCCCGGCCCGGTGCTGCCCGGACCGGCCGCCGGGCCCGGCGACGACTGCGACGCCGCCCTGGCCCCCATCCTCACCGGCCACCTCGACCACGACCTCCTGGACCGCCTCGCCGCCCGCCTCACCCGCACCCCCGGCTCCTGGACCGGGTACGACCCGGACCAGCCGCCCGGCAGCGGCCACGACAGCACCGATGGTGACGGCGGCCGCGGCACCGGCACCGGCAGCAGCGGGGGCGGCAGCAGCGTGGGCAGCGGCGGCGCCAGCAGCGAACGGCCCGGCCGGGCCGCGGCCCGGGAACTCATCCTGGCCAACGCCGTCGCCCTGCTCTCCGGACCGACCGGCCTCGCCTCCCGGCTCCGCACCGGAACCCTGACCGGCCCCGCCGCCTCCATCAGCCTCCCGCTGGACGTCGGAACCGTCACCGACCTCATCCCCGCCCACCTGCGCCGCGCCGTCACCACCCGCGACCGGCACTGCGCCGCACCCGGCTGCGACCAGCCCCCCGCCGCCTGCCAGATCCACCACATCATCCCCCGCAGCCACGGCGGCACCACCAAACTCACCAACCTGCTGCTCCTCTGCAGCTTCCACCACCTGATTCTCATCCACCGATGGGGCTGGACCATCACCCTGCACCCCGACGGCACCACCACCATGCGCAGCCCCGACGGCAACCGCATCCTGCACAGCCACAGCCCCCCAGCCAGCGCCGCCTGACGGGCGGCGGCCGGCCTCTGGCTAGAGTCCCCCGCCCCAACTATGCTTCGCCGGAAGGGTGGCGGCCGTGACTGGTTACCTTCTGCGCCGGTCAGCGGTGTCGGTTGGCGTGCTCATCGGCATCTCGATGGTCATCTTCTTGCTGCTGCACGCGATCTACCCGCTGCCGGGCCGGATTATCTTGGGAATCAAGGCGTCCCCGGACCAGGTGGCGGCCTGGAACGGGCAGAACGGCTTCGCCAGTGCGGTGCCGGTGCAGTACTGGCACTATCTATCCGGGCTGCTGCACGGCAATCTCGGCTATTCCTTCACGCTGAACCAGCCTGTCGCGAGCTTGTTTGCCGAGAACTGGGCGCGCAGCCTTTACCTATCGGGGACCTCGCTGCTGCTGGCGATCGTGGTCTCGATCCCGCTCGGGATCTACCAGGCGGTCAGGCGCAGCCGACTTGGCGACCACGTTGCCACCAGCCTGGAACTCATCCTGTACGCCATGCCGGACTATCTGTTCTACCTGATCGCGGTCCAGGTCCTCGCGTTCACCGTGCCCATCTTCAGCTATCAGGCGAGCCAGTCGACCTCGGTCCTGGCGGTGATGGCCGACTGGCATGGCATGACGCTTCCTATCGCCTGCTTCGCGCTGGTGATCACCGCCGCTCTCTCCCGGTACATGCGGTCAGCGGCCATCGACACCCTCGTGCAGGACTACATCAAAGTCGCGCGGGCCAAGGGTTTGCCCGAGCGGCTGGTGCGATCGCGTCACCTGCTGCGGAACGCCTGCCTGCCGATGATCACGCTGATCGGGCTCTCGATCCCGGCGCTGCTGGCCGGCAACCTCTTCGTCGAGACGGTCTTCAACTACCCAGGCCTGGGCCTGCTGTTCTACACCAGCCTGCAGAACGCCGATTACCCGGTCCTGCTCGCCTACACGCTGGTCGGCGCAGCGCTCACGGTCCTGGGCAACCTCCTGGCCGACGTCGCACTGACCGTGGCCGACCCGAGCCTGCGCCTCGCCGCACCGCGCCCGTAATGTGCGCCAGCGGACATCGGCCGCCGTGCCCGCGCCTTACAGATGCGGGACGGACACGGGCGGCAGATGGCTGGCTGCGGCGTTACCGGGTGACGGCTCCCACGTTGAGCGAGACCGGCCCGTGCGGGCGCGAGCAGCTGCTGAACGGGAACGGGATCAGCTTGGACCTGGTCTGATTCGGCGGGAAGACGCGCAGGCCGGCGGCGGTGACCGGGCGGCAGGCCGACCGCGAGAAGACTCCGGTATCCACGATTCCGAGCACGGCGGTGGCCGTCTTGCCGTTCGCCAGCGTGATCTGATGCGGCGCCGGGTTGCGGAACGCCGCCCTGCGTCCGACCTGATGCCCGGCCAGGTTGACGGCGAACAGGAACGGGAAGCCGTTCAGCGTGCAGGCACGCCCGGAAAGATTGGTGAAGTGCAGCTTGAAGAAAGTGGTGCCTGCCGTCCCGTTGCCGCTGGTGTCCAGCCAGATAACAAGTCCGGGAGTCTGGCACGCCGGCGTTGCGGCGGTGGCCGGGCGAGCCGGTGAATCGGCACTGGCCATAGCGATCGCGGGCGCGAGCATGAGGGCGCCAGCGGCGGCCGCTCCGGCGGTGATCCGGCGCGCATTGCGGGTGAAATGCTTCATTGGTGATCCCCCATTTGGATGAACGGGAACTCTGGCGACCAGTATGGCGGGTACCGAGTAGCTAGGGAAGCTGGTACTCCCAGCCTTCCTGCCAGGCGAATTCCTCGGCTACCAGCGTCTCGAGCGGCACGCCGGCCAGCCAGTGATCGAGCCCCCACCGGGTCGCGATGTGGCCGATCACCAGCACCCGCCCGCCGTCCCAGCGCCGCCGCAGATCCTCGAGAAACCAGCCGACCCTGGCCACTGCCTGCCGCCAGCTCTCGCCGCCCGGATAGGGCAGGTCGAGGTGCTCACCGCGGCCAGCGTGCAGCTCGGCGGACGGCATCCCGTTGCGCCGGCCGTAGTCGCACTCGCGCAGCCGCCAGTCGTGCAGCACCGGAACCGGCCCCGCCCCGAACGCGATCTGCGCGGTCTGCGCCGCCCGGGCCAGGTCGGAACAGAACACCACGGCGATGTCATCGTCAGCGCGGCGGCTGCCGAGCGCTCGGGCCAGCTCGCGACCGCGCTCGGACAGCTCGCCGGGCAGCCAGCCGGTCGCCCGGCCGCGCTCGTTGTCCACGGTGATCGAGTGCGTCTCGAACACCACCGAGACCGACATAGCTAAGAGCGGGGCGCGTCCTGCCTGGTCAGCCGACGCCAGGCACCGCGAGCAACCTGCCGCACGACAGCCGACCGGGACGGTCCGTTGAAGATAATGAAGTCATCGAAGGTGTGCGCGCCGGGCTTCGCGGCCACCGACCTGGCGGCGTCGCGGACCGCGACCACCTGCGCCACCGTCATCTGCAGCGGCGGCTCGTCCGGCTGGTACAGCGCCCCGAGCGGGTAGTCGCGGCCCGGAGTGCGGGTCATCTCGATATGGCAGCCCATCACGTGGGTGACCCGCCGGGCCGCGGCGAAGTCGGCCAGCCGCTCCAGGCCGTCGACGAAGGCCGGGAAGTCGAGCGCGTACAGCCGGCCGGGATAGACCGTGTCGCCGGTGAGCAGGAAGCCGGTCCACGGGTCGTAGATCGCGATCGCGGCCGGCTGGTGCCCGGGGATGCCGGTCAGCTCGAGCACCCGCCCGCCGAGGTCGAAGGTGACCACCTCGCCGGGCCAGTCGGTGAACCCGTAGAACTCGCGCACGGCCTCGACCGCTGGCGACACGACCGTCGTCAGCGGCCGGCCGGCGAACTGCTCGTCGCCGGCCACGTGGTCGCCGTGCCCGTGCGTGTGCGCGACGACCAGCTCGTAATCCTCGCGCGGATTCGCGGCCAGCCAGTCCGCGATCAGCCGGTCGATCGCTGACCGGATCGGGAAGACGGCCGGGTCCTTCGTGGCCCCGGTGTCCGCCATGATCGCCCGCTCGTTGCCGAACAGCAGATAGATGAACGGGGCCTCGTAGCTGGTCGCCTTGGACTGCCTGAGCACGTAGGTATGCGGGTCATAGGCGTGGACCTGGATCGGGGGCTCACCGCGGGCGCCATGACTCCAGCGCACGTCCATGTCCCCGGCCACCGGCACCCCGGCCGCGAAGTCGATCATGGTCACACCCTCGCCGTGTCCTTGCGGAACCGCCAGACCGCCCCGGCGCTGAAGATGAGCAGCCACGCGACCGCGTTGACCACCCAGACGATGTCCACGCTGCCACCGATCAGCGGCGCGTGCACGAGCTGGTTCAGGCCGTACAGCGGGGTGAACTGGGCGAGGACCTGGAGCACGTGCGGGTAGGTGTCCAGCGGGATGAACAGGCCGCCACCGAAAGCGAATAGCATCAGCGCGATGCCCAGGAACTGCATGACGTTCTCGGTCGGCAGCAGGTAACCCATGAACAGGCCGAACGCGGCGAAGACCAGGGAACCGATCCAGACGCAGAGCGGCGTGACGAACCACAGCCAGGCGTAACCCGGCTTCATCGCGGGCACTCCGGTGGCCTTCCCGACAAGGTAGACCGCGATGACGGCGGCAAGCCCGAGCACCATCGCAGTCAGCATCTTGATGACGATGTACGCCGTCGGCGACAACGGCGTCAGCCGCAGCTGCCTGCTCCAGCCGGCGGCTCGCTCGATGGAGACCATCGCCCCGCCCGAGGTCGTCGCCAGGACGGCGCCGTACAGCGCCATGCTGACCATGACGAAGGCCGAGACGTTGCCATGACCCGCCGATTTGTGCGCGTAGGCGCTGTTCAGCCCGAACAGCAGGAAGAACACGGCCGGGATGATCAGGGCGAAGATCACGGTCCGCCGGTTACGGAGCAGCCTGCGGATCTCGAGGCCGAGCACAGTCGTGTTGATGCCGCCCAGGCCGGGCGCCTCCCTCGCGCTCAGATCGGTTGCCGCCGCGGCGGACGCGCTCATCGTGATCCTCCTGGCTGGCCGTTGCCGTTGTCGTCGCTGGTCAGGGCAATAAAGGCGTCTTCCAGACCGCGCGTGTTGATCTCCAGGTCGGTGGCCGCAGTTTCGGTCAGCAGGTACCTGGCCACCTTGTCGCTGTCCTTGGAGTGGATCAGGACGGTATCACCCCGGATCTCGACACTGTCGGCCGCGGGGACGTCCCGCAAGCTCTCCTCGTCGGCGCCGGGCAGGGTGGCGCGCACCGTCCGGCCCGAGGCCAGGGCCTTGACCTGCGCGCCGGTGCCGTCTGCTACGACCTCGCCCTGGCGCAGCAGGATGATCCGGTCCGCGTAGGCGTCGGCTTCCTCGAGGTAGTGCGTGGCGAACAGCACGGTCCGCCCTCGCTCGGCGTCTTCCCTGATGGCGGACCAGAAGTCGCGTCGGCCCTCGACGTCCATTCCGGTGGTCGGCTCGTCCAGGATCAGCAATTCCGGATTGGGTAGCAGGGCCATCGCGAAACGCAGCCGCTGCTGCTCGCCACCGGAGCACTTGCCGACCATGCGGTCCGCGATCGCGGTAATCCCGGCCCGGCGCAAGACCTCGTCCACTGGCCGGCTGCTGGCGAACAGGCTAGCCGTATACCTGGCGGTTTCGGCCACGGTGAGGTCCTTGAGCAGGCCGCCTGTCTGCAGGACCGCGGAGACCAGGCCGCGCTCGATTGCCTCGCGCGGGTGCGTTCCGTAGACGGACACCTGACCATCCGTGGGCTGGGACAAGCCGAGGATCATGTCGATGGTGGTGGTCTTCCCCGCGCCGTTCGGCCCGAGCAGGGCCACGATCTCGCCCGGCTCGATGGTCAGGTCAATTCCCTGAACGGCTCGGACGGGGCCAAAGTGCTTGTGCAGCTTCCGCAGCTCGATGGCGGGCGCCTGGCCGCTAGCGGTCCGTACCGCGCCGTCCTGCTGTCGCTGGCTTCCGGTTCCGGTGGTCATGGCTCCCATTCTGGCATCGCTGGCCGGCGGCGAGTCCGGCTCCGTCTATATGTATACAAACTGACCAGACAGGCTAGCTCCCCGGCGGCCCGGGCTTACTCGCGACAGGCCCAGGGAGGCGCTGTTATCCTCCAACCAAGCAAGCGTTTGGTTCCTAGCTTCCCCGGAGACGCAGCATGGGCCGACTAGATGGCAAGGTGGCGCTGATCACGGGCGGTGCCAGGGGGATGGGCAAGTCCCACGTCAGGCATTTCGTCGCCGAGGGCGCCAAGGTGGTCTTCGGCGACGTGCTCGACGAGCAGGGCCAGGCCGTCGCCGACAAGCTCGGTCCCGACGTCTGCCGGTACCTGCACCACGACGTGACGAGCGAGGCGGACTGGGCCGCCGCGGTCGCCGTCGCGGTCGAGACGTTCGGCAAGCTCGACGTCCTGGTCAACAATGCGGGCGTGCTGGTGTTCGCGTCGATCAGCGAGATGCCGCTGGCCGACTTCCGCCGGGTCCTGGACATCAACGCGGTCGGCTGCTGGCTCGGGATGAAGTCGGTGATCGAGCCGATGAAGGCCGCGGGCGGCGGGTCGATCGTCAACATCTCCTCGATCGAGGGGCTGACCGGCGCCGCCGAGTGCTCGGCCTACGCGGCCAGCAAGTTCGCGGTCCGCGGCATGACCAAGGCCGCCGCGCAGGAACTCGGGCCGCTCGGCATCCGGGCCAACTCGGTCCATCCCGGCGGGATCCTGACCCGGATGGTGCTCGACACGGCGCAGACCATGGATCCCGAGCGGGGCGAGCGGTACATGAAGGCCCTGCCGCTCGGCCGGTTCGGCCAGTCGGTCGAGGTCTCGCGGCTGGTCGCGTTCCTCGCCTCCGACGACTCGTCATACTGCACCGGGACCGAGTTCGTGGCCGACGGCGGCATCCTGTCCGGCCCCGGCTACTGACCGGGGCGGACCGGGCGGACCGGCCGGGCGGCGGCGCGGGAAAATCCAAATCTTGAGGAGCTTTAACATGGCCGAGGGGCTGACTCTGGACGGCAGGACGGCGATCGTGACCGGGGCCGGCCACGGCCTGGGCCGGGCCGAGTCGATCGCGCTGGCCGGGGCCGGCGCCAGGGTCGTGCTCAACGACCTGCCCGGGCCTGCCGTCCGCGCGGTAGCCGATGAGATCACCGCGGCCGGCGGCCAGGCGGTCGTCTGCGAGGGCGATGTCGGCGACTGGGCTACCGGCGAGGCGATGCTGGCCGCTGCCCTGGGTTCCTTCGGCGGACTCGACATCGTGGTCAACAACGCCGGCGTGCTCAGGGACCGGATGGTCTTCACGATGTCCGCCGACGAATGGGACCTGGTGCTGCGGGTGCACCTGCGCGGTCACTTCATCACCTCGCGGCTGGCGACCGGCTACTGGCGGGAGCAGAGCAAGCAGGCGGCCGGGCCGGTCTACGCCAGGATCATCAACACCTCCTCGGAGGCGTTCCTGCTCGGCTCGGCCGGCCAGCCGAACTACGCGGCCGCCAAGGCCGGGATCGCGGCGCTGACCGTCACCACGGCGCGCAGCTGCGCACGGTACGGCGTCCGGGCCAACGCGATCTGCCCGCGCGCCAGGACCGACATGACGGCCGACCTGATGGGCGCGGCGCCGCAGGGCGCCGTGGACCCGCTGGCCCCCGAGCACGTCGCCCCGCTCGTCACCTACCTGGCCGGCCCGGCCGCGGCCGGGATCAACGGCGAGGTGTTCGTGGTGCACGGCGGCGTGGCGGCGGTGATGGACCCGCCTCGGGTGCGGACCGTGTTCCGGGCCGGCTCGGCCGACGGCATGTGGACGCTCGACTCGGTCGCGTCCGCGCTCGGGCCGGCCTTCACCGGCGACGGGAACGCGGCGGGCTTCGCGTGCGAGGACACCCTCTCCCTGGCCGACCAGACGATCGGCTTCGGGGGCTGGCAGTGAAGCAGCGCGACCAGGTCGCGATGAGCACCGGCGAGGCGGCCGAGCTGCTCGCGGCCGGCCACAAGGTCCAGCTGGCCACCAACGGCCCGGACGGGTTCCCGCACCTGGTCACCATGTACTACGTGATCACCGACGGGCTGATCACGTTCTGGACCTACCGCAAGTCGCAGAAGGCGCTCAACCTGGAGCGCGATCCGCGGATCTCCTGCCTGGTCGAGGACGGCGAGGAGTACTTCGACCTGCGGGGCGTCCTGGTCCAGGGCACGGCCAGGCGGATCGAGGATCCCGCGGCGGTGGCCGAGATCGGCCGGCGGATCACGGCGGTGATCGGCGGGCCGATGGCCAATGCCGATCCGGACGCGCTCACCCGGTACGTCGAGCACGCGGCGAGCAAGCGGTACGGCTACCGCGTCGAGCCCGGCAAGGTCATCTCCTGGGATCACGCCAAGCTCGCCTCGGGTTAAGGCGGGCTAAGCCGGCCGGCAATGGCAAGGTAGGCACGTAACGACCTATCCAGCTAAGGAGCAGTCATGCCCATGCGCACCGCACGCACGACCTGGACCGGCGGCCTCGAGGACGGCTCCGGCACCGTGGACCTGGTCAGTTCCGGTCTCGGCAGTTACGAGGTCAGCTTCCCGAAGCGGGCGGCGGACGACGCGGGCGGCACGACCAGCCCCGAGGAGCTGATCGCGGCGGCGCACACCGCCTGCTTCGCGATGCAGTTCGCGGCTCTGCTTGGCGCGGCTGGCGGCAGCGGCCAGTCACTCGAGGTCACCGCGGATGTCCGGCTCGGTCCCGATCCCGCGGGCGGCTTCCGGATCGGCGGCATCACGCTGACCGTCAGCGGGTCCGCCGCGGGCATCAGCGCCGAGGACTTCGGCCGGATCGCGCAGGAGGCCAAGAGCGGCTGCCCGGTCAGCAAGGCGCTGGCCGGAACGGACATCACGCTCGTCGTCGAGTTCCGCTAGACCGGCCACGTCTCCTGGCGGTAGCCCATGTCCCAGAACATCCACTCGTAACGGCTGGTCGCGCGGAAGTGGTGGTGCATCTTCTGGCGCTCGGCGGCCGACAGGTCGGGGCCCAGCCGGTCGGTGACGGCCAGCACGTCACGGACCTCGGCGTCGAACTCGTCGCCGCCGTAGGTGTCGATCCACCGCTGGTAGCGGGGGTTGGGTGAGCCGCGGCCGAGCAGGTGCTTGCCGACCTCGCCGTAGATCCAGTAGCACGGCAGCACCGTCCCGACGCCCTCGGCGTACGAGCCGCCCTGGGTCGCGGCCAGCAGGTAGCTGTTGTAGGCCAGCGTGGTCGGGGCTTCCGGCGTCGCGCTGACGGCGGCGGGATCGATGTCCAGGTCCGCCAGCAGCGTGTCGTGCAGGCTCATCTCGACCGCCACGATGCCGGCGGCGTGCCGGGCGAACATCTCGGTCTGCGCGCCGTCCGGCGCGTGGCTGGCCACCGCCGCCAGTGCCTGGGCGTAGCGCCGCAGGTACAGCGCATCCTGGACGACATAGAACGAGAACGCGTCAGCAGCCAGGCTGCCGTCGGTCATCCCGGCGAGGAACGGGTGGGCCAGGATGGCCGCGTAGATCTCGGTAATGCCATCCCACAGCTCGCCGCTGAAGCTTTCGCTCATCGCATTCTCCTCGGGCCACGACCGGACGGGACATTATGGCGCACCCGCCATTCCCGGCCCCGGGCGGATGTCGATGTCGTCGCGGGCCAGGGGAGCCACGCACGACGAGCAGATAACCGTCGCGACGGTGTCGGGTGGCGACGCAGCCGAACCCGACGGCGGCCGGCATTATCGGCTCGTACCGCCCCGCAGCCGGACTCGGCCCGGCCGGCGGCTGATCCGGGCCCTGGCTGGTAGCCGGCGGGTGAGCCAGCCTGAAGACAAGCTCACCCGCCGGACATCATCGGGTCGCGAGGGCCGGACTGCCCGGACTGGCCCGGACTCCCAGGTCAGCCGCAGTTCGGCACGCACGCGCGACTAGAACACGTTCTACTACGGCGAAATCTACACCGTACAGTGACGGCGGTCCACAATGGCGCGCCAGATGGGACCGGTCCGTTACAACTCGGCGAAGCGCGCCTCGCCGGCCTCGTAACGGTAGATCTCGACGCCGTCCATGAACGCGCGCTCGGCCCGGCTGAGCACGTCGAGCGGATCGCCCGACCAGAGCACCAGGTCGGCGTCCTTGCCCGGCTCGATCGAGCCGAGCCGGTCGTCGATCCCGGCGATCCTGGCCGGGTTGATGGTCAGCGCGGCCAGCGCGGTCTCCCGGTCCAGGCCGTCCTTGACGGCCAGCGACGCCTGATGGACGAGGAAGTTGATCGGCACCACGGGATGGTCGGTGGTGATCGCGATCGTCACGCCTGCCCTGGCCAGGCGGCCGGGATTGGCCAGCGACCGGTTTCGCAGCTCGACCTTGGACCGGCTGGTGAAGAGCGGGCCGATGATGACCGGGATGCCACGGGCGGCGATGATGTCGGCCAGCAGGTGCGCCTCGGTGCCGTGGTCGATGACCAGGTCGTAGCCGAACTCGTCGGCGATCCTGATCGCGGTGGCGATGTCGTCGGCCCGGTGACAGTGCTGCCGCCAGGGGATCTCCCGGCGCAGCACCTTGCCCAGCGCCTCCAGCTTGAGGTCGCGGTCGACCGGCTTGCGCTCGGCCGCCGGCTTGGCCTGCTCGGCGTCGATCCGCTGCAGGTAGTTGGCCGCGTCGACCAGGGCGCCCCGGATCACCGCGGCCGTGCCCAGGCGGGTGCTCGGGGTCTTCTTCTGCTCGCCGTACACCCGCTTGGGGTTCTCGCCCAGTGCCGCTTTCATGCCCGACGGCTGCCGCAGCGTCATCTGGTCGACGGTGCGTCCCCAGCACTTGAGCGCGACCGTCTGGCCGCCGATCGGGTTGCCAGAACCCGGGTTGACGTTGACGGCGAGTACTCCCCCGCTGATCGCGTCGCGGAAGCCCAGATCCGCCGGGTTGATCGCGTCGATGGCGCGCACCTGGGCGGTGACCGGCTCCGTCATCTCGTTGGTGTCCTGGCCCGCCCAGCCTTCGGCCTCCTCGCTGACGCCAACGTGCCCGTGCGCCTCGATGAACCCGGGCAGCACCCAGGACCCGGCCGCGTCGACCACCGGCACGCCGTCCGGCACGGTCACGTCGTCGCCGACCGCACTGATCTTGCCGCTGCGGATCAGGACCGTTCCGCCGTCAATCACGGGTCCGACGATAGGGACTACCCTGCCGCCGACAATCGCTACGTCCGCCACCTGGCCTCCTCGTCACCGTTGACGCGGCGGCGTGATGCACCGCCGCAGACCACCCTAACCGGGGCGCGCGGGACCGATCTGAGCAGTGCTAGCCGATGCGAGCCTGGCAGATCCGGGACGTGACCGGGCCATACTGGATCCAGTGCTCGCTTCCGGCGCCGCAGGAGGATGCCATGCCAGTTCCCGCCGACGGTATTCACCACCTGCGGCTGACCGTGACCGACCTGGAGCGGAGCCGGCAGTTCTACACCAGCCTGCTCGGCTTCGACGTCGCGGCCGAGTCGCCGCCGCCTGACGATCCGTCGGCCGAGGAGGTTTTCAAGATCCTTTTCGGCGGCGTGGTCCTGATCCGCGGCAACCTGCTGCTTGGCCTGCGGCCGATGGCGGCGGCCGGCGACCGCTTCGACCCGGACCGGGTCGGCCTGGACCATCTCAGCTTCGGCGTCCCCAGCCGGGGCGACCTGGAGCAGGCGCTTGAGCTCTTCGACTCGCACGGCGTCACGCACGGCGAGATCACCACCCTGGCGTCCTTCGGCATCGACGTGCTCCCGTTCGAGGACCCGGACGGCGTCCAGCTCGAGCTGACCGCGCCGGCCGCCGGCTGAACCGGGCCGGCCAGCCAGCCGGGACCCTCAGCGGTCGAGCCAGGCGCGGACATTCCTGGTCAGGAACTCCAGCTCGGCTGGTATCCCGGCCGGACTGCCCGCCCGGTGGCCCCAGCTGCTCGGTATCGTCGCCAGCTCTGCGCTGCGCAGGCAGGCGAGCTCGGCCTCGTTGTCGGCCACCCGGAAGTACAGGTCGGTCGCACTCGGCATCAGCAGGACACGGGCCGTTATCGCCTGCAGGGCCTTGGTCAGGTCTCCGCCGTACCGGTCGCTGGCGCTGATGTCGGCGTGCAGCCAGGTCAGTGCCTGCGCGTACAGGTTGGCGGCCCGGCAGGCGGCAAACGAGTCCTCCCAGTCGGTCTTGAGGAAGGAGTCCAGGTCGGCCGCGCCGAGCGCGGTCTCGTACAGCCGCTCCCGGTAGAAATCCTGGCTCAGCCCCCAGCCGGCGTAGATGTGCGCGAAGGCTCGCAGGGCTGCTGCCGGCTCGGCCGAGAACTGCCCGCTGCCTACGTACTCGGGCGCGGCCTCCAGCGTCCGCAGCAGGCCGGACAGGAACACCTGGTTGTGCAGCGACGTCCTCGCGCTGCCGCACACCACGATCGCGCGCTCGACGAATTCCGGGTACCGGGCCGCCCAGTGATAGGCCTGGCCGGCGCCCATCGAGAAACCGTAGGCGGCCGCCAGCCCGCGCACGCCGAAATGCCCGGTCAGCAGGCGATGCTGAGCGCGGACGTTGTCGGCCATCGTGACAACGGCCGGATAATCCGCCGTGTCGGCGGCTCCCGATGACAGTCCGTTGGAGAACATGTCAGGGATCACGATGAACCACCGGCCAGGGTCAAGCACGCCGTCCGGGCCGATCAGCCAGGCCTCGTCGTCGTGGCCGGCGGTGTAGCTGCACGGGTAGACGATGACGTTGTCCCTGGTGTCGTTCAGCGTCCCGTGCGCCTGCCACGCGAGCCGGGCATCGCGAATCACGCCGCCCTTTTCGGCCGGAAAATCACCGAGCTCCAGCACGCCATCGGTGACCGGCCATTCCCGATTCTCCGTCACGGGTCCCACAGTAACGACCGGCCAGGCGGGGAACCTACCGGGCAGCCGCGGCGTCCGATAGGTGAGCCCACGTTCGGAGCTGGTCCCGATGAAACTGCGCGTTACCCTGGCCGCCGTTCTCAGCCTGATCGCGGCCGCTGCCTGCGGCGGCCCCGCCGCCGCGCGGGATCACGGCCGGGTGGTGGCACACCTGACGATTCCCTTCCGGCCGGCCGCCACGACCGGCGCGGCCGAGGTGGTCCGGGTCGCGGTCAGCTCCGGCCAGCGCTTTTCCGTCCAGGTCGACACGTCGGACGGGCCGTTCTACTGGAACCAGACCGGCAGCCGCCCGGACCCCCGGGTGGTGCGGCTGGCCGGCAACTTCAACCAGGGAAGCTGCGCCGCCGGTATGACCGGCTGCCGCGTCCCGTACTTCCATACCCTGCTGGCCCGGGCCCGCGGCACCACCACGATGTCGTGGAAGTACCACGACCTGCGCTGTCGGTCCGTGCGCAAGCGGATGACGCAGGCCACCCGGTCGTGCCCGTCGGTCACGGTCGTGACCTTCGACATCACGGTCCGCTAGGGAGCTTCCCGGCCCAGCACGAGCACGCCGGACGTGGCGAACATCCCGCCGTTGCCGAGTACCACGCTGATGTCCGGCCCGGCGACCTGAGCCGCGGCCTCGCCGCGGACCTGGCGAACGGACTCCTGGATCGCGAACATGCCGTACATCCCGGTGTGGGTGTAGGACAGCCCGCCGCCGTTGGTGTTGAGCGGCAGCGATCCGCCCGGCTCGGTATGACCGTCGGAGATGAACGCCCCGGCCTCGCCCTTGGCGACGAATCCGAGCGCCTCGAGCCCGTAGATCGGGACGTGTGCGAACGCGTCGTAGATCATCAGGTGGCCGACGTCGCCGGTCGTGATCCCGGCCTCCGCGAACGCCGCCTGCCCGGCCAGCCGGAAGGCCTGCGACTCGGTGAAGTCCTGCATCTGGGAGATCAGCGGGGTCTCGGACGACTCGCCGGTGCCAAGCACGTGCACCGCGGGCCTGGGAAAGTCGCCCGCCCGGTCGGCCGACGTCACGATCAGCGCGCCGCCGCCGTCGGTGACCAGGCAGCATTCGAGCAGGTGGAACGGGTAGGCGACGATCCGCGAGGCGAGCACGTCGTCGACCGTGATCGGGTCTCGGTACATGGCGCGCGGGTTCTTCGCCGCCCACCGCCGCTGCGCGACGGCGACGTAAGCGAGCTGCTCGTGGGTGAGCCCGTAGTCCTTCATGTAGCGCAGCGCCGGGATGGTGAATGCGCTGGTCGCGCCGAACACGCCGTACGGTGCCTCGAACTGCCCGGGGATCGAGGACGGCGCCATCGCGAACCTGGCCGCGCCGACCCTGGACCGGCCGGACTCGCCGTGGGTGATCAGCACCGTGCTGGCGTGGCCGGCCATGATCGCCGCCGCCGCGTGCCGGACGTGCAGCAGGAACGAGGTGCCGCCCACGCCGGTGCCGTCCATCCAGCGCGGGACGATGCCGAGCGCGTGGGCGACCTGGACCGGTCCCGGCGCGCTGACCGTCGCGATCCCGTCGATGTCCTTCGTGGACAGGCCGGCGTCGGCGAGCGCGTTCAGCGCCCCTTCCAGGTGCAGCTGGAGCGTGGAGTGGCCGGGCAGCCTGCCGACCTGATCGGTCTCGGCTGCCCCCGCGATGATGACCCCGCTCAACGACCCTCCTCCGCTGGCGCGAACACCGGCAGGCTGACCGCGCCGCGCTGTTCGAACATCACCCGCAGCGGCATGTCGAGCACCAGGTCCTCCGGCGTCTGCGGCACTGCGGTCAGGCTGGTCATCATCCGCGGTCCCTCCGCGAGCTGCACGACCGCGATCGCATACGGTGCGTCCTCCTCGAACCCGGGCGCGGGCCGGTGGTTGATCACGTACGAGTACAGCGTGGCCCGGCCGCTGGCCGTGAACCACTCCACCCGCGCCGAGCCGCAGTCCGGGCAGACCGGCCGCGGGTAGAAGTACGGCTGCCCGCAGTCCAGGCAGCGCTGGATCCGCAGCTCGCCGGCGGCGCACCCGTCCCAGAACGGCTGGGTCTCCGGCGTCGGCACCGGCACGGCCTTACCCACCTGCCTCACGCCTTCCGGCCGAGATGCGGGCCGAACGAGCGCTCGACCTGGCTGGCCAGCGCGTCGATATCCCACGGGCCGGTCCCGATCAGCCGGACGACCGGCTCGGGGTTGCTGTACAGCGCGACCTCGTAGCCCGAGGAATGCACGATCCGGCCGGTGATCCAGCCGGACCGCTCGCTGGCCAGGTAGGCGACCACCGGCGCGACATTGTCCGGCGACCACTCGTCCGCGGTGGCCCTGGCCCGGCGCCGCTCGGTCGGCACCGAGTCGGTCATCCGGGTCGCGGCGCCCGGCGAGATCGCGTTGACCGTCACCCCGTACTGTCCCAGCGCGTTCGCGCTCGAGTAGGTCAGGCCGACGATGCCCATCTTCGCCGCCGCGTAGTTCGGCTGCCCCGGTGCCCCGTGCAGGCCGGACACCGAGGTGAAGTTGATGATCCGGTTCTGGGCCGAGGCGTCGCGCACCGACCGCCAGTGCGCGGCCGCGAACTTCGTGGTGTTGAAGGTGCCCCGCAGGTGCACCCGGATGACGTCGTCCCACTCCTGCTCGGACATGTTGAATACCATCCGGTCGCGCAGGATCCCGGCCACGTTGACCAGCACGTCCAGGCGGCCGAACTGCTCGATCGCGGTCCCGATCAGGTTCTCGGCCGCCGCGTGGTCCGAGACGTCGCCGCCGTTGGCGACGGCCTTGCCGCCGGCCGCGCTGATCTCGTCGGCGACCTGGCCCGCCGGACCCGTGTCCCGGCCCGAGCCGTCGAGCGCGGCGCCGAGGTCGTTGACCACGACCGCCGCGCCCTCGCTCGCGAGCAGGGTGGCGACCGACCTGCCGATGCCGCGCCCGGCGCCGGTAACTATCGCGACACGCCCGTCAAGCCGCCCCATCGCTGCTCCTTCCAGGCTGGCCCGCTTCCTAGCTGGCCCACGTTCGGATTACTAGAATTCTCTTCTGGAATTACCTTCAGGTGGGGAACTTGGCACTGTCAAGGCGGCCGTGTCAAGACACCAGACGGGCCGGTGAGGTATGCCGAGCGAACTGACGAACAGGCCGGCCAGCGGAGCCTGGCAATGGGGCCGGACGAAGCAGACGCAGCGCGCGCTGCTGGACGCCGCCCGGGCGGTCTTCGCCGAGCAGGGTTTCTCCGGCGCCAGCATCGCCGACGTGGTCGAGCGGGCCGGCTCGAGCGTGGGCAGCCTCTACCACCACTTCGGCGGCAAGAGCGAGCTGTTCCTCGCCCTCTGGCAGGAGCATCAGGCCGCCCACGAGAAGGCGTCGAGCGCGGCGGTAGCCCAGGCCAGGCGAGCCGGGGAGGCCGACCCGACCGCGCTGTTCTGTGTCGGAGCGAGGGCCTTCCTGGAGGGCAGCTGGCTGCGCCGGGACCTGGCCATGCTGTTCGTGTCCGGTGACGGGCCGCCCGGCTTCGAGCTGATGAAGCGCCGCCGGGAGCACGAGTGGATCAGCCAGAACGACGCGCTGCTGCGGCTGGCCGACACCTCACTCGACCGGCTCTACGCGGCCATCGTGACCTCGCTGATCGGCGAGGGCGCGCGGGAAGTGGCCGCCTGCCGGACCCGGCGCCAGGCGAACGCGGTGATCGACGCCGTGATCGAGTACGCACGCCGCGCCATGGCCGGCGGCCCCTGGAAACCCCCCGCCCCCTAACCACCCCGCCCCGCCGCCTCCCCGCTGCCCGGGCAGCACAACAGCGGTGGCCCATCACTGTTGATGCAGAACCAGCCGTGGCCCACCGCTGTTGTATTGGCGGGGGCAGCAGGCGCGTGCGGGGCACGGGCCGGGGACAGCGGGGCGGTGCGGGGCGGGCGGCCCTGAGGTCCGGGCGCGATCGGCTGAGGGGGCGCCTTGACAATGCCACGGACGCTTTGCTGTGCTGGAACCTAGAATTTGATTCTAGGATTTGAAGTCCCCAGCCCCCGGGAGACCAGCCATGGATCTTGACCTCGGCCCGGAGATCGCGGAGTTCCGCACGCGCTTCAGGGACTGGATCGCCGCGAACGCGCCCGAGGGGCTCGCGGAGCTGACCGACTGGACGATCGCGGCGACCACGGGCGGGTATCAGGGCGCCGAGCTGGCCCGGGCGGCCGCGCATCCCGCCTACGCCGAATGGGAGAGCAGGCTCGCCGAGGCCAGGCTGATCTGCCCGCAGTGGCCGCAGGAATACGGCGGCCAGGCGATGGACGGCGTGCGCCTCGCGGTACTGAACGAGGAGTTCCACGCGGCCGGCCTGCCGCGGGTCAGGCGCGGCATGGGCGAGAGCCTGGTCGGCCCGTCGATCATCGTGCACGGCACGCCCGAGCAGCGGGCGCACTTCCTGCCCCGGATCATCTCCGGCGAGGACGTCTACTGCCAGGGATTCTCCGAGCCGGACCAGGGCTCGGACCTGGCCGGCGTGCAGACCCGGGCCGATGTGGACGGCGACGAGGTCGTGATCACCGGCACGAAGGTGTGGACCTCGGGTGCCGGCCGGGCGAACATGATGTTCGCGCTGTGCCGCAGCGACCCGGCCGCCGAGAAGCACGCGGGCCTGTCGTACGTGCTGTTCCCGTTCACCGATCCCGCCGTCCAGTACCGGCCGATCAGGCAGATGTCGGGCGCGGCGGAATTCTACGAGGACTTCATCGACGGCGTGCGGGTGCCGCTGTTCAACGTCATCGGCGGCCTGAACAACGGCTGGAAGGTCGCGATGACGACGCTCGGCTACGAGCGCGGCGGCGCCGCTACCGTTCAGCACCTGGGCTTCGAGCGGGAGTTCTGGGAACTGGCCGAGACCGCGCGCAAGTACGGCCGGGATACCGATCCGCTGGTCCGCCAGCAGCTGGCCTGGGCCTACACCGGCGTTCAGGTGATGCGGTTCAGCGGGCTGCGCACGCTGGCTCAGGTCGCCGAGGGCCGGCCGCCTGGCCCGGAAGCGTCGGTCGCCAAGCTGGCCTGGAGCGAGTACCACAAGCGACTCGGCGAGATCGCGATCGGCATCGTCGGAACCGACGCACTGATCCGGCCGGAAGGGCCCGGCTATCCGACGACCTCGTGGCAGAACGTCTTCCTGTCCAGCCGGGCGGGAACGATCTACTCGGGCACCAGCGAGATCCAGCGCAATATCGTCGGCGAGCGCGCGCTGGGCTTGCCGAAGGAACCACGCGGCCTGCCGAAGGAGCCACAGGGCCTGTCGAAAGAACCGCGGGGCCTGCCGAAAGAACCGCGGGGCCTGCCGAAGGAGCCACAGGTCGCCGCCGATGGCGGCCGCTGACCGGGGCTGGGCGGCGCCTCCGCTGGCCCCGCCCAGCCTGCCCGAGCAGGCCGCCAGGGACGGCGAGGTCGCCACCCGGCAACGGCCGGCCGCCGCAGGCCCCGAGCCGCCCGCGTCGACGCCGGCGCGTGCCTCCCTCACCAGCCCGGAGCGGCTGGCCGAGTTCTTCGCGCCGCGGAGCATCGCGATCGTCGGCGCGTCCGACACCTCGGCGTGGGCGCGCTTCGTCCTGGCGAGCGCCGCGGCGACGGGGTTCTCCGGCGAGCTGATCCCCGTCCATCACGTCCGCCGGACCGTGTTCGGCCGGCCGGCCGTCGCCAGCCTGCGCGACCTGCCCGAGCCGGCTGACCTCGCGTTCGTCCTGGTACCGACGGACGCGGTGGCGGGCGTGCTCGACGATGCGGGCGCGGCTGGCGTGCGCGGCGCGATCGTGCTCGCCTCCGGGTACCGGGAGACCGGACCGGAAGGCCAGGCCGCGGAAGCACAGCTGACCGCCAGCGCCGCGTCGAACGGGATCACGCTGCTCGGGCCGAACTGCCTCGGCTTCCTCAACGCGCACGCCAAGGCCGGGCCGTTCGCGCTGACCGTCCCGCTGCCGCTGCTGGCCGGTCCGGTCGGCATCGCGCTGCAGAGCGGCGCGCTGGCCAGCGTGATGCTCAGCTTCGCCCGGTCCCGGGCGATCGGCGTCAGCACGCTCGCCACCATGGGCAACGAGGCCATGATCACCGCGACCGACATGGTCGACTACCTGATCGAGGACGAGCACACGAAGGTCGTCTGCCTGTTCCTGGAGCAGATCGGCGATCCGGCCGCCTTTGCCGCAGCGGCCGGGCGGGCCGACCGGGCGGGCAAGCCGATCGTCGTGCTCAAGGCCGGCTCGAGTGCGGCCGGCAGCCAGGCGGCGCTCGCTCATACCGGTTCGGTGGCCGGCGACGACGCCGTGGTCGACGCGGCGCTCCGGCAGCTCAACGTGATCAGGGTGACCAGCATCGAGGAACTGCTGACCACCGGCGCCCTGCTCGGCTACGGGCGGCCGCCGCGCGGCCGCCGGATGGGCGTGCTGACCGCGTCGGGCGGCGCGTGCGACATCATCGCCGACCAGGCTTCGGGCTGCGGCATCGAGATACCGCCGTTCGGGCCGGACACCGCGGCGGCGATCGCGCCGCACGTCCCGCCGTTCGCGCAGGTACGTAACCCGCTCGACGTGACCGGCTACTTCCTGGCCAACCAGCGGACCTCGGCGCTGACCGCGATCGACCACGCACTGGACGCGGCCGTGTCCGACCCCGGGCTGGATTTCGTGCTGTTCTCCGGGCTGACGCTGCCGGACGGCCGGCCCGCGGACGAGAAGCTGGCCGCCATGCTGGACGAGCGGGTCGCCTGGCTGGGCCAGCGGATGGAATCGGCGCCGATCCCGGTCATCGCGGTCGGCTCGACCTGCGTCGACGTGACCCCCTACGGCCGGGACCTGATGGGCAGGAACGGCATTCACCTGCTCGGCGGCATAGACCTGGGCGTGCAGGCCATCGGCAACGCCATCCGCTGGTCCGAGGGCCGCGCTCGCATCTGGCCGGGCCCTGCAGGAACGACAGCGGGGGCGGCGGCGGGGGCGGGTGCGTGGGCGGAGATCGAGGCGCGGAGGCTGCTGGCGGAGTTCGGGGTTCCGCTGGTGCCCGGGGAGCTGGTGACCTCGCCCGAGGCGGCAGCCGCCGCGGCCAAGCGGATCGGGTATCCGGTCGCGCTGCGGATCAGCTCGGCGGCGATCACCCACAAGTCCGACGTCGGCGGCGTGGCGCTCGGCCTGCGCACGGTCGCGCAGCTCCGGGCCGCCTACAAGCGGGTCAGCGCCGCCGGCCAGTCGGCCCCGCCGGCCCCGCCGGCCCCGCCGGACCCACCGGGCCCGCCCTCACCGGCCAAGACAGCCAAGACAGCACCGCCAGCATCGACGGAGTCATGGTCAGCGCGATGCGCACGGGCGGGACCGAGCTGCTGGCCGGGGTGAGCGTCGATCCGGCGTTCGGGCCGGTGCTGGCGGTCGGGCTGGGCGGCATCTGGGTGGAGGTGCTCGGCGACATCGCCCTTCGCGTCCTGCCCGTCGGCCTGGACGAGGTGATCGCGATGCTCGGCGAGCTCAAGGGCGCGCCGCTGCTGCGGGGGGCGCGCGGCCGGCCGCCCGCTGACCTCGACGCTCTCGCGGGCGTCATCCTGCGGATGGCCGACGCCGCGCTGTCGCTCGGCGACTCGCTGCGCGCGCTGGAAGTCAACCCGCTGTGGGTGGACGGAGATCAGATCGAGGCCCTCGACGTCCTGGTCGTGACCGAGCCGGCCGAACACGACAAACCGAGCAGCAACAGGCCAATCCAGAACAGAACGGAACCCCGAACATGAAGCTCGCCTACAGCACGGAGCAGCAGGAACTGCGGGAGTCGGTCCGGCGGTTCCTGGCCGACCGGGTGCCACTGCCGCGGGTTCGCGAGCTGATGGACTCGGCCGACGGCACCGACGAGAAGGTCTGGAGCTACGCGGGCAGCCAGCTCGGGCTGCAGGGCATCGCCGTCCCCGAGCAGTACGGCGGCGCGGGCTTCAGCTTCACCGAGCAGGCGATCGTGCTCGAGGAACTCGGTGCCGCGCTGTACCCGGGGCCGTACCTGGCCAGCGCCGTCCTGGCCGCGACGGCCCTGATGGCGAGCTCGGACGAGGACGCGAAGGCCGAGCTGCTGCCCCCGATCGCCAGCGGCGAGACCGTGGCGACGCTGGCCTTTACCGAGGACAACGGCTCATGGGAGCCCGAGTCGATCGGGCTGGCCGCCACTTCGGCCGCCGGCGGATGGGTGCTCGACGGGCACAAGAGCTTCGTGCTGGACGGGCATACCGCCGGCCTGGTCCTGGCGGTGGCGCGGACCGACGGCGGCCTGTCGCTGTTCGCTGTGCCGGCCGGCGCTGCGGGCCTGACCCGCACCGAGCTGCCCGCGCTGGACCAGACCCGCAGGCTGGCCCGGTGCGAGTTCGCCGCGACCCCCGCGCGGCTGATCGGCGCTGCGGGTGAGGCGACGGCGATCCTGAGCCGGACGCTCGACGTGGCCGCGGTCGCGCTGGCCGCCGAGCAGCTGGGCGGAGCCCAGCGCGCGCTCGACATGGCCGTGGCGTACGCCAAGATACGGCACCAGTTCGGCCGGCCGATCGGCAGCTTCCAGGCCATCAAGCACCGGTGCGCCGACCTGCTGCTCGAGGTCGAGTCGCTGCGCTCGGCGGTCGGCTACGCGGCCGCCGCGGTGGCCGAGGACTCCTCCGAGGTGCCCGTGGTCGCCTCGCTGGTCAAGGCGCTCGCCTCGGACACGTATTTCCACGTCGCCGCTGAGAACATCCAGATCCACGGCGGGATCGGCTTCACCTGGGAACACGACGCGCACCTGTACTTCAAGCGGGCCAAGGCCAGTGAGCTGTTCCTCGGCGATGCCAGCTACCACCGCGAGCGGCTGGCCGCCAGGATCGGGATCTAGCCCGCTCCCAGCTCGTCAAGCAGCTCGCCGGAGTAGGCGATCCGCCCGGTCCTGGTCTGCGGATCGGCGTGGCACAGCAGCAGCGCCGCCGCAGCCATCACCGCGGGTGGCTCTGCGTTCTCGTCATCCTCCGAAGTCAGCTTGTGGAAGATCGTCCCTGGGGTCGGCACCACCTTGCTCGGCGACAGGGCGTTCACGGCGATGTTGTCGGGATACAGCTCGGCGGCCAGGCCGGTGGAGAACCGCTCAAGCGCGGCCTTGCACATCCCGTAGACGGTGCCGCCGCGCCCGGCCCACGCCGTCGGCGGGATCGCCGGGTGCAGGGCGGCGCGCGAGGAGATGTTCAGGATCCAGCCCCGGCCGCGCTCGCGCATGCCAGGCAGCACCAGGGTCGCGAGGTGGAACGGGGCCTGCACCTGCACCTCGAACATGAGCTGATACCGGCGCGGCGTGAAGTCCTCCACCCGGGTGAAGTACGTGACGGCGGCGTTGTTGACCAGAATGTCGGGCGCCCCGAGCTGGCGAACGGTCTCGGCCACCAGCCGTTCCCGGTCGGCCGGCCTGGACAGGTCGGCCGGCACGGCGATCGCGGTGCCGCCCGCCGCCCTGATCGCCTCCGCCGTCTCGCCGATCGTGCCCGCCAGCGGCGACTCGCCGGCCTGCGTCGTCCGGGCCGCGACCACGACGGCCGCTCCCTCCGCGCCGAATTTCCTGGCGATCTCCGCGCCGATTCCGCGGCTCGCGCCGGTTACGATGGCGACCTTTCCGTCCAGCAGGCCCACGGCTCGCTCCTCGCATCCGTTGACATGGCAGCGTGCGAGAATTGATTCTAGAACCAAGTTCTAATACCAGGCTAGAACGAAATACACCGGAGGCGATCATGGCACTCGACCACACCCTGGTCGGCGAACCAGGAGAGCCGCGGGAGCGATCCTGGACGTCCAAGGACGCCCTGCTCTACGCGGTCGGGGTCGGGGCCGGGCTGGGCGACCCGCTGAGCGAGCTGGAGTTCACCACGGAGAACTCCAGCGGCATCACGCAGCAGGTGCTGCCGACGTTCGCGGTCCTGATCTCGCAGGCGGCGACGGGGCGGAACCTGGGCGACTTCGACCGGGCGTTGCTGGTCCACGCCGAGCAGTCGTTCGAGCTGCACCGGCCGCTGCCGGTGGCCGGTACGGTGCGCGTGGTGGCGACCGTCGCCGGCATCTACGACAAGGGATCGGGCGCGCTCGTGGTGACCGAGAACGAGGCCGTCGACGCAGCGACCGGCGAGCCGCTGGTGACCGCGCGCAGCGGCGCGTTCATCCGCGGCGAAGGCGGCATCGGCGGCGAGCGAGGCGGCAGCGAGCCGTGGCAGCGTCCGGACCGCCCCGCCGACCATCAGGTCGTCCTGGCGACCCGGCCGGAGCAGGCGCTGATCTACCGGCTGTCCGGCGACCGGAACCCGCTGCACGCGGATCCGAAGTTCGCCGCCCGCGGCGGCTTTGCCCGGCCGATCCTGCACGGGCTGTGCACGTACGGCGTGACCGGCCGGGCCCTGCTGCACACCCTGTGCGGCTCGGACCCGGCCAGGTTCGCGGCCATGTCCGGGCGGTTCACCCACCCGGTGCTGCCCGGCGACTCGCTCACGATCTCGATCTGGCTGCCCGGCGACAAGGCCGGCGCAGAGGAAGACGGCGCGGACGGCGGCGGGACGGCGCGGTTCCAGACCGCGACCCAGGACGGGACGGTCGTGATCGACCGCGGGCTGATGCGGTTCCGCGGCTAGGACGGGCCCGCTGCCTTAGCCAGCCGGACTGCCTCGCCTACCCCGCCCGTCCCGCAGAGCACGTCACCGGCGAACAGGGCGCTGCGACCCTCGGCGAGCAGGACGGCACTGCCTGCGGTGTGCCCGGGGGCATGCAGCGCCCTCGGCTGGCCCGGCACGTCGATCGTCTCGCCGTCGCTGAACGCGGACAGCTCCCGGATCGGGATGATCTTGGTAGCGCCGCCGCGGGCGAGGACCCAGAACGTCTTGTACAGCTGTCCCTTCAGCAGGTACGAGGTGACGCGGGCCTCGTTCGACGCCGCCGCCTTGCCGGTTCGTGCCATCTCCTCGTCGGCCTCGTGCACCCAGACCCGGGCGCCGGCCGTCGTTCGCCTGCTCGGCGAAGCCAGTGTGGTCGGCGTGCGCGTGCGTCAGCAGGACGGCGTCGAGGTCTTCGACCCGATGCCCGAGTGCCTGCACCGGCTGCGATATGCGTGGTCCGGCCCGCGAGCAGGCTCGGTAGGGTGTCCAGGTGAGCGCCGACGAGGACGGGAGTCATCACGATCCGGCCCGGCCAGGCGCGATGCGCGCGGCGGTCCTCGCGGTTCGGTTCGGGACCGAGCTTGCGCTGCTGGCCGTCCTGGTCATCGTCGGCGTGAACGCCAGCACGGGACTGGCCGGGCGGATCGCCATCGCCGTGCTGGCGCCGGCCGCCGCCGCCACGATCTGGGGTATCGGGATCGCGCCGAGAGCACGCAGCCGATGGCCCGATCCGGGGCGGATCGTCGCGGAAGCCGCGCTGTTCCTGATCGCCGCGGCGGCGCTGGCCGCCGAGGGAGACGTCGTGGCGGCGGTCATCTTCGCGGTCGTTACGATCGGCACCGCGCTCGCTGTCCGCGTCGTCGCGCCGGGAGGATGACATGACCTCGCCCGGTGCCGAGCCCGTCAGCTTCCCTGAGCCGACCCGGCCGGCTCACGGGCCGAGGTGTTCCTGACTTACCTCGACTACTTCAGGTCCCGCCTGGTCGGCAAGCTGCGCGAGCTGCCGGCTGGCGCGCTGCGGGCCAGCCTGCTGCCGTCTGGCTGGACCCCGGTCGAGCTGCTCAAGCACCTGCAGTTCGTCGAGCGGCGCTGGCTGGAGTGGGGCTTCGAGGGCCGCGACGTCGGTAACCCCTGGGGCGACGAGGACGGCGGACGCTGGCGGGTCGGAGACGACGAGACCCTGGACGACCTCGTCTCGGCGCTCGCCGCTCAGGCCAGCCGGAGCCGGGCCGTCATCGAAGGCCATGACCTGGCCGAGGTCGGGCAGCCGGGCGAGCGATGGGACGGAGCCAGCCCGGCGACGCTGGAGCGGATCTGCTTTCACCTGCTCCAGGAGTACGCCCGGCATGTCGGCCACCTGGACATCGTCTGCGAGCTCGCCGCCGGCCAGACCGGCGAGTGATTCAGCCGCCGCTGCTGATCCCGCCGCGGCTCAGGCGAGGCGCTCGATGATCGTGACGTTGGCCTGGCCACCACCCTCGCACATGGTCTGCAAGCCGAGCCGCCCGCCGGTCCGCTTCAGGCCGTAGAGCAGGGTCGTCATCAGCCTGGCGCCGGTCGCGCCGAGCGGGTGGCCGAGCGCGATCGCGCCGCCGCTGACGTTCACCCGGCTCAGGTCGGCGCCGGTCTCGCGCTGCCAGGCGAGCACGACCGGCGCGAACGCCTCGTTGATCTCGATCAGGTCGATGTCGGCCATCGTCAGCCCGGCCTTGCTCAGCGCGTGCCCGGTGGCGACGATCGGGGCGGTCAGCATCAGCACCGGGTCGTCACCGCGGGCCGAGATGTGCCGGATCCGAGCTCTCGGCCGCAGCCCCTGCTCAAGGACCGCCTGCTCGGAGGCGATCAGCAGCGCGGCCGCCCCGTCGGCGATCTGGCTGGACAGCGCGGCCGTGATCACGCCGCCGTCCTCGGCCGGCCGCAGCGGCGCCAGCCTGGCCATCCGGTCGAGCGAGGTGTCCCGGCGCGGGCACTCGTCGTCGCTGAGGCCGCCGTACGGCTCGATCTCGTCCGCGAACTCGCCCGCGTCGATGGCGGTGATGGCCCGCTGGTGGCTGGCCAGTGCGTACTCCTCCATCTCGGCCCGGCCGATCCCCCACTTGGCCGCGATCAGGTCGGCCGCCCTGAACTGGGAGATCTCCTGGCCGCCGTACCGGCGCTGCCAGCCGTCCGAGCCGCCGAACGGATCGTCGTGGCCGAACGGCCGGCCGGCCGTCATCGCGGCCGCGATCGGAATCTGGCTCATATTCTGCACGCCCCCGGCGACGACCAGGTCGGCGGTGCCGCTCAGCACGGCCTGCGCGGCGAAGTGCACGGCCTGCTGGGACGATCCGCACTGCCGGTCGACGGTGACGCCGGGCACGGCCTCCGGCAGCCCGGCCGCCAGCCAGGCCGTGCGCGCGATGTCCCCAGCCTGCGGGCCGATGGTGTCCACGCAGCCGAAGATCACGTCGTCGACGGCGAGCGGATCGATGCCGGTCCGCTGCACCAGCGCCCCGATCACGTGCGCCCCGAGGTCGGCGGGGTGCGCGCCGGCCAGCCCGCCGCCACGCCGGCCGACCGGCGTCCTGACCGCGTCGATGATGAACGCCTCAGCCATCGGCCCCGCCTTTCTGCTCGCCACCAGAGTAGAACACGTTCTAGCCGGCGCGCTGGGCCTCATCCGGCTGGGCGCCGCTGTTCTATGGGCGGCGCCTGCGAGCCGGCCTGGGACCCGGCATGCCCGGGCCGCGCGGGCGGCCGGCTCCTGCGGTACGCGTCGGTCCGCCGCCGGGCAACCGCGCGCCCGGGCAGCAGCCGGGCTGACTCGCGGCCGCACGGGACCGTCGGGCGTCAGCGCCGGGCCGGGCCGTCCGGGGCCAGAGCCGCGTCGTCGCTGCGCAGGCCGGCCGGCAGGAACGCCGCCCCCGGGCCGCCCGACCGCGCCGAGTCGGCCGGGTTGGAGATGGCGCACCGGTCCAGCGAGAGGCAGCCGCAGCCGATACAGGAGTCGAGCCCGTCGCGCAGCGCGACGAGCGCGTCGATCTGGTCGTCGAGCCGGCTCCGCCAGCCGCGCGACAGCCTCGACCAGTCGGACCTGGTCGGCGTCCGCCCGGCCGGCAGTGACGCCAGCGCGGCGGCCACCTCGTCGAGGCTGAGCCCGATGTTCCGCGCGGCCCTGATGAACGCGAGCCGGCGCAGCGCGCTCCGCTCGAACCGGCGCTGCCCGCCGGACGTCCTGGTGGCGGGCAGCAGGCCGAGTCGCTCGTAATAGCGCACCGCCGAGTCGGCGAATCCGCTCCGCCTGGCGATCTCGCCGACCGACAGCAGGTCTGTGGTGTGCATCGCCGCCTCGCTCTTGACTTGAAGTTGACTTCAACTACCAGTATGGCATGCATCCGACAGTAAGGAGCACGACATGCCTGTCGCACTGATCACCGGTGCTTCCCGCGGGCTGGGCGGCGCGACGGCCCGGGCGCTGGCCGGGCGCGGCTGGTCGCTGGTCGCCGACGCCCGGCGCGGCGCCGACCTGACCGACGCGCTGCGCGGACTCCCCCGCGTCATCGCTCTTCCCGGCGACGTGACCGATCCCGGTCACCGCGCCGAGCTGACCGCCGCGGTCGCGCGGCTCGGGCGGCTCGACGTCCTGATCAACAACGCGAGCACGCTGGGCCCCAGCCCGCTGCCAGCGCTCCGCGACTACGACCTCGACGAGTTCCGCCGCGTGCAGGAGACCAATCTCCTCGCGCCGCTCGCCCTGATCCAGCTGCTGGCCGGCCCGCTGACCGCGTCCGGCGGCACGATCGTCAACATCAGCTCCGACGCCGCCATCGAGGCCTACCCCGGCTGGGGCGGCTACGGATCGGCGAAGGCGGCCCTCGATCAGCTCACCGCCGTGCTCGCCGCCGAGGAGGAGTCGCTGCGGTGCTATGCGCTCGATCCGGGCGACATGCGGACCGAGATGCACCAGCTGGCCTTCCCCGGCGAGGACATCTCCGACCGCCCCGAGCCGGAGAGCGTCGTTCCCGCGCTGCTGCGCCTGATCGACGAGCGGCCGCCCAGCGGCCGGTACCGGGCTGGCGACCTCACTTCCGGCCGCCAGATAGTGCCGGTGGCGTCATGAGAATCGCCGCCAGCAGGCCAGCCGAAGAACGCGGCCTGGCCCGCGACGGGGTCCGGATGCTGGTGGCCACGACCGACGGCCTGGCTCATGCCACGTTCGCCGACCTGCCGCGCTACCTGACCGCGGGCGACCTGCTGGTCGTCAACACCACGGCCACGCTGGCCGCTGCGGTCGACGGGCGCCGGGCCGGCGACCGCCCGGTCACGGTTCATTTCTCCACCCCGCTTGACGACGGGACCTGGCTGGTCGAACTGCGCGAGCCGGCGCCCGGGCATGGCCGCGTGCGGGACGCCGGCCCGGGTGACCGCATCGCGCTGGCGCAGCGAGCGGCACTGACGCTGCTCGCCCGCTACCCGGACCCCGGTGCCGACCGGCTGTGGACGGCCTCGTTCGCGGCCGGCGGCGTCGAGGCCTACCTGGCCCGGCATGGCCGGCCGATCCGGTACTCCTACGTCCCCGAGCCGTGGCCGCTGGCCGCCTACCAGACCGTGTTCTCCCGCGAACCCGGCAGCGCGGAGATGCCGAGCGCGGCACGGCCCTTCACCCCGGACCTGGTCCTGGCGCTGATCACGTCCGGCGTGCTGATCGCGCCGATCACGCTGCATGCCGGGGTGGCCTCGCTGGAAGCGGGCGAACTGCCGCTGCCCGAGCGGTTCTCGGTGCCCGAGCCGACCGCCGCGCTGGTCAACCTGACCAGGTCCGCGGGCCGACGCGTGATCGCCGTCGGCACCACCGTCACCCGGGCGCTGGAAAGCGCTACCGGCGCGGCGGGCGGCGGCAGGGGCGGCACGGTGCGGGCCAGCCACGGCTGGACCGACCTCGTGCTCGGGGCCGGTCGTCCGGCGCGGGTGGTCACCGGCCTGATCACCGGCTGGCACGACCCCGAGGCCTCGCACCTGGACCTGCTCGAGGCCGTCGCCGGACCCGCCCTCGTCCGGGCGGCCTACGCCGAAGCCGACAACGCGGATTATCTCGGGCACGAGTTCGGCGACAGCTGCCTGCTGCTCCCGGCCGCGTGACTGATCATCGAGACCTTTACAGGTGACAGACGTAAAACCCTCGACGATCATGAACTCCGGTGAATGGCTTGAGCCGCGTAGGCCTTGATGGAGTTCTGGGCGGCCGGACTGCGCCAGATGGCATGGACCGCGTCGTCGACCGAGCTCTGAGCCGCGATCGACTCCATGACGGGACCTCGGATCTGGCGACGAGCCTGCCGCACGGCCGGTGCCGACAGGGCGGCGTACCCGCGCGCCACCGCGACGGCCCGGGCCAGCACGCTGTCTCCGTCGGCCGGCTCGTCAATCAGCCCGAGTCCCGCCGCCTCGGTGGCGGCGTAGGTCCGGCCGGACATGATCAGCTCCGACAGCCGGTGCGTCCCGACCGCGAACCGCATGATCTCCATCGCCGCGACCGGGAACGGCACGCCCACCAGCAGCTCGGTGACCCCGATCCGGCCGGAGTCCGCATTCATGATCCGGTGATCGCAGGCCGAGGCCAGGATGCAGCCGCCCGCGATCGCGTGCCCGTTCACCGCGGCGACGACCGGAATCGGGCAGCCGAACGCCGCGAGGAAGGCATCGTGCAAGGCCGGCAGGAACACGTCGACGTACTCGGGCCCGCCTTCGGCGATCTTGAACAAGTCGACTCCGGCCGAGAACATCGGCCCGGCCCCGGTCAGCACGACGGCCCGGACCTCGCCTCGCTCGAACTCGGCGAACCGCACCGCGAGCTGGCGGCACAGCACCGAGTCGAGCGCGTTGGCCTTGCCCGCCGCCATCTCGACGACCGCGACCGGCCCGTCCGTCGTCACGTTCACTAGTTCGTCTGGC